>NZ_BSFC01000001.1 GCF_027922145.1 Novosphingobium resinovorum
AAAATGCAGCCCAGTGGCCACACCCGATTTTACACCACATTGACGGACGCGACCCATTCATCATAGTCGAACCGAACGACAGGCATGCACTCAAGCTTGCCGTTCGACTTGGTTGCGGTATTCGATCGGCAAGCAGGATAATCAAGCGCGCAACTGTTATGTAAGGATATCCTCCGGGGCGACAGGTTCAACGCTCTTTCTCGATCAACGCCGATCATGCAGACGGCACTGCAGCGGTGGCCGAGCATTTCTAGGAGAGTGGTCACCGCTGGTTCGGATTGATTGCAGACGATTCAAGTGTAGCATCCGGCAGAATACGGCGGGAAGCTTTTTAACAGTGCTTTGACGAGCAGGCGCGTACGTCTGGAAGAGATAGAGATCGTCGAGTTTGACGGTCTCGTTGATCAGTGGGGCGGGACGGATTGACCGTTGATGAATTTGGAGCGCCTCGGCGGCCGCCGCCACTTGGCATCGAGACGCCCCCAACGGCAATCTTCAATTAAAATGACGAACTGGCCGCAGGTATGGTCGCCCACGCACTGGGTATCTCCGTTCCGTGAGAGCTTTGGGTTGCGCGATGCGATGACAGCGATGCAGCTCGGCTTTACTCGCCGGTTCTTACGACTGTCCGGCAACCGATTGCGAAGATAGCGACCATGGCCGTTGCGGCCTTCGCGTGTGAACCGCAGGGGCCTTATCAGGCGATCAGTTGTCCGGTGTCGCTCGTCGTCAGACAAAGCATGGGAAGGGCGCCCGTATTCGGCTATTTTAGCGCCAGGCGGAGGGCGCCGGCCGAAACCCTCTTTTCTCGAGGCAAGGATTTCTTTCGCGCGGTATGAACTTATAGAGTGGCTGTCCGCGATGATCCTAGGCAAAGTTCGTCCCTTTGCACCGACGGTCACGCGGCCGAGGTGATCACCTCTTCAGGAACCTATATGAAGAAGACCCTCGTTGCCGCGCAGGCTCTGCTGGGCGCCGCGTGTTTCGCCGCGCTCTCGATTTCCGCTCCGGCCGCTCTGGCCAAAGACCGCGCCGCGCCTGCTGCCGCATCGGCTAGGCCGGATGCGCGCCCTCGCAACATCGTGTTCGTGCTGGTGGACGACCTGCGCTACGACGGGCTCGGCTTCCTCCAGCCGGGCCTGCTCAAGACCCCGAATATCGACCGCATGGCGAAGGAGGGGACCTACTTCCCCAATGCGGTTGTCACTTCGTCGCTGTGCAGCCCCAGCCGTGCGACGATCCTGACCGGGCAGACCGCGCGCAACCACGGCATCGTCGACAACAACGACAGCTCCGAGGCGGGCCTCACCTACTTCCCGAGCTACCTGCGACAGGCGGGCTACCAGACCGCGTTCTTCGGCAAGTGGCACATGGGGGCCAGCACCGACGCACCACGGCCGGGCTTCGACAAGTGGGTGAGCTTCATCGGTCAGGGCAACTACTGGCCGTCCAGGGTCAATACCGGGCAGTCCTCTCCGAACCTCAACGTCGACGGGAAGACGGTGCCCCAGAAGGGCTACATCACCGATGAACTGACCGACTATGCGATGGACTGGCTGACCAAGGAGCGCGATCCGAAGAAGCCGTTCTTCCTCTATCTCAGCCACAAGGGCGTGCACTCCGATCCGCTGCCGCCGCCGCGCTACGTGCACCAGTACGACAAGGCGAAGTTCACGCTGCCTGCCTCCGCGGCGAACACGCCCCAGAACAACGCGGGCAAGCCGCTGTGGGTGCAGAACCAGCGCAACACCTGGCACGGCATCGACTTCTTCTACAACGCCGATGTGCCGATGACCGAGTACCTCAAGTACTACTACGGCACGTTGTCCGCGATCGACGACAGCCTCGGCCGGGTGATGGACTACTTGCGCAAGAACCACCTGGAGAAGGACACGCTGGTCGTGTTCACTTCGGATAACGGCTATATGATCGGCGAACATGGCCTGATCGACAAGCGTAACGCCTACGAAGCCTCGATCCGGGTGCCGCTGGTCGTGTGGGAGCCGGGCACGGTCCCGGCGGGCAAGGTCAACGAAGGCCGCATCCGCAACCTCGATTTCGCGCCGACTTTCCTGGACGTCGCCGGGGCGCAGCGCCCGCCGCAGTTCGAGGGCACGAGCGCCTGGAAGCTGTGGGAAGGCGTGCAGCCGGTATCCGCGTGGAAGCCGGGTGACTTCACTTACGAATACTACTGGGAATACAACTTCCCGATGACTCCGACCACTTTCGCGATCGAGCGGGACCGGCTGAAATATATCCAGTACTACGGCGTCTACGACACCGAGGAACTTTACGATCTCAAGTCCGACCCGGATGAGATGCACAACCTGATCAACGATCCGGCGTGGGCTCCGAAGAAGCAGGAACTGCGCCTCGCGCTCTACGACCAACTGGCCAACTCGGCCGGCAGGCACGTCATTCCCTATGGCAAGCGGACCGCGCAAGGGTCGCTGCGGCGCGGGATCAACGGGCCGCATGCGGCGGACTTCCCGGCCGACTGGTACGTCAAGCCGAACCCCGTCGATCGCTTCGACCCGAACATGCCCGATACCCCCGCCAAGCTGAAGGCGCAGGCCGAGGGCAAGCCGCTCATCTACACCCCGCCGCTGGCCGACGAGCTGAAGCGGCAGATCGACGCTGGCGGCCAGACCTCGGGCAAAGCCTCGGAGAAGTGAGCGTGGGCGCGTTGCTTTCCCCCCGCCGCCGCTGGCTGATCTTCGCGCTGGCGCTGACGGCGGGGGTGCTGAACCTCGTGGACCGGCAGATCATATCGGTGCTCAAGCCGACGATCGCGGCCGACCTCGGCTGGAGCGACGACGACTACGGCACGTTGGCGGCCTGGTTCCAGGCGGGCGCGGCGGTGGGCTTCCTGGCGGCGGGCTGGCTGGTCGACCGGCTTGGCGCCAAGTGGGCCAACGTCGCGGGCGTGACGGCGTGGTCGGTCATGGCGATGACGCATGGCTGGGCGCAGAGCTTCAGCCAGTTCGTGTTCTGCCGCATCGGCCTTGGCGCGACGGAATCGATGGGTACTCCCTCGGGCGTCAAGACGATTGCCGCGCTGTTTCCGCCCGAGTCCCGGTCGCTGGGCTTCGGCCTTTCCAATGCGATGAACAGCCTTGGCGCCATCCTTGCGCCGCTGGCGATCCCGCTCGTCGCGCTGGTCTGGGGTTGGCGAGGCGCTTTCGTGGCGGCCGGAGCGGTCGGGCTGGTCTGGGTGCTCGCCTGGCTGCTGGCGTCGCGCGGGGTCGATTTCGGCGACCGTGCGCCCGCCTCTTCGGGCGACGTGCGCTCGGGCGACCGGCTGTTCCTGCTGGAGCGACGCACCTGGACGGTCGCCGTCGGCAAAGTGCTGTCCGATGCGACATGGTGGCTGATGCTGTTCTGGATGCCGGACTATTTCCACCGGCAGTTCGGTCTTTCCGGCACCGATCTGGGACCGCCGCTGGCGCTGGCCTATTGCGGCTCGGCGGCGGGCTCGCTGCTTGCGGGCTATGGCGCCAACGCGATGCTGGCGCGCGGTATCGGCGCCAACCGGACGCGCAAGACGCTCATGCTGGTTTCCGCGCTTTGCGTGGTGCCGGTGCCGCTGGCGCTGCATGTCGATGCCTACTGGGCGGCAGTGGCGCTGCTGGCTCTGGCGCTGGCGGGCCATCAAGGGTTCTCGACCAACCTGTTCGGGCTTATCGCCGACGTCACTCCGCGCGCCAAGGTGGGGCGGGTGACCGGCTTCGGCGCCTTCTGCGGCAACATGGGCGGAGCGGCGATCAGCAAAGTGTCCGGCCTCGTGCTGGCGGCCGGGCTCGGCTACGGGCCGTTGTTCGGTTTCGCGGCGTGTTCCTACCTGCTGGCGCTCGGCTGGATACAGCTGACCATGCCTGTGATCGTGGCTATCGATGGGCCTCGGGCGGCCTGACGATCCAACCGACGGGCAGCGGTGAGGGCGTTCGGTCGGCGGCTTAGGGGAAGTTTCATAGGGCACTAAAGGAAAACTATCTTTCTCAACTTAATTGGTTGACTATCAACGCTCCCATTCCAGGGAGTTTCCGATGACCGATATCTCGTACCGCTTCGTCCGTTATGCATTGCTGGCGTCTGCGGCCGTTTTTCCGATGGTTGCGCAGGCCGAGGAAGCCGCTGAGCCCGCTTCCGGCGAGATCGTCGTGACCGCCCGCTACCGTGACGAATCCATCCAGCAGGTGCCGATCGCGATCACCGCCGTCAGCGGCCAGTCGCTGAACGATCGCGGCATCCACAACCTGCAGGACCTCTCGGCCACCGTCCCCTCGGTCGACTTCCGCACCAGCGCTTCCAACAAGGACCGCTCGGTCTTCGTGCGCGGCGTCGGCACGATCAGCACTTCACCGGGCGTGGAATCGTCAGTCTCCACGGTGGTCGATGGCGTCGTCCTTTCGCGTCCGGGACAGGCCACGCTGGATGTGGGCGAAGTGTCGCGGATCGAGGTGCTGCGCGGCCCGCAAGGCACGCTGTTCGGCAAGAACTCCTCGGCGGGCGTCATCAGCGTCGTCACCGCCGCGCCCTCGGACACCTTCCATGCCTATACGGAAGGCACCGCCACCACGGATGAGGAATACCGCCTCAAAGCCGGCGTAACCGGCGCCATCGCCTCCAACGTGACCGCCCGCATCGACGGTCTCTACGCCAATTACGCCGGTAACGTGCGCAACCTCAACACCGGCAGCAAGGTCAACGGCTACGAGCGCTACGGCGCGCGCGGCAAGATCGAGGCACGTCCGACCGAGACGCTCAAGATCACCCTCGCGGGCGATTACCTCCACTCCTACGACGATGCCACCAGCGTCTACACGAGTACTTCGCAGACCGCGTACCCCACCGGCACCGTCACCACCTCGGCTCCGCTCGGCACGTTCCTGTCGGGCGTGGGCATCACGCCGAGCGCGTCCAACCGACAGGCCAGCACCAGCTTCGACACGCACGTCACCGACAAGAACTACGGCGGCTCGCTGACCGGCGAACTGGAACTGGGCGACTACACCGTCACCTCGATCACCGCCTATCGCGAATGGAAGAACCACCAGTTCCAGGACAACGACGGCCTCTCGGCGCTGACCGCGACGTTCCCGCAGATCCATGACGAGGGCAAGCTGGCCTCCAGCCAGCTCTCGCAGGAACTGCGCCTGACCTCGCCCAAGGGCAACTTCATCGATTACGTCGTGGGCGCCTACTACATGCGCGCCAAGACCGACGAGACCTACGAACGTACCGTCACCCGCCTGATCTCCGGCAGTGCGGTTCCTGTCACGGGCGTCGCCGACTACGGCATCCTGAGCAAGAACTACGCGGTGTTCGGCGAGGCGAACTTCAACTTCACGTCGTGGCTGCGGGCCTTCGCGGGTTACCGCTCGATCTGGGACGACCTGAGCTTCTACCACGAGCGTACTTCGACCAACGATCCGACCAATTCCGGGGCGTCGTCGCTCGATATCACCTCGATCCGGGCCTACCATCAGGCGCAGGGTTCGACCTCGCAGCGCGGCGACGCCTACCGCGGCGGTATCCAGGCGGATGTGACGCCCACCACCCACGCCTATTTCACTTACGCGCGCGGGTACAAGGGGCCGGCCTACAACGTCTATTTCAACATGCGCTCGCTCAACGCGACGACCCCGCTGGACGAGATCGTGCTGAAGCCGGAAACCTCGGATTCGTTCGAGGCCGGCATCAAGGGCACCGCGCTTGACCGCAAGATCACGTATGCGCTGGCGGTCTACCAGACCAAGTTCCACAACTACCAGGCCAACTACAATGACGTCGTCGGCGGCGCGCAGGTCACCCGCCTGATCAACGCGGGCACCGTGGAGAGCAAGGGCGTGGAACTGGAGTTCGGCCTGCACCCGATCCCGGGCCTCTCGCTCGATACCTCGCTGGCCTATACCGATGCCAAGGTGGTGCACTTCAATTGCCCGGTCGGCGCGCCCACCAGCTGCGACATCGACGGTGAGCCACTGCCCTTCGCACCGAAGTGGAAGCTCTACAGCAACGCCTCGTACCGCTTCGCGCTGACGGATTCGCTGAACCTGGAAATCCAGAGCGACGTCTCGCTCAAGAGCAGGACGCAGTACTCGCTGACCCAGACCCCGAGCACGGTTCAGCCGGACTACGTGATCTGGAACGCCAGCGTGGCCCTGCTCGGCGCGGACGAGAGCTGGCAGGTGCGCGGCTTCGTGAAGAACATCACGAACCAGAACTATGCGACCCTGCTCGCCAACGGCGCGCTCGCGGGCACCGTCCGGTTCGTCCCGCGCGACGACAAGCGCTATGGCGGAATCATGCTGCGCAAGGACTTCTGATCAGATGGGGGGCAGGACAGGGGCAAGCGTCTCTACCGCGTGAAGCGATTGGCGATGCTCAACAAGCCTCGGACAGAACTCGTTTGTCGTCGCATGGCCGGCCGTTCATGAATCGGTTCATAGCCAGGTGGCGAGGACATCTTTTCCGGCGATGCTCACGAACGACTTTAAACTGGATCGTCGCGCCGTGCTTTGGGGAAGCGCGGGCGCTTTCACCGCTGGTCTGACGGGATGCTCGGGCGGCGTACGGAATGCCGGCGGACTGCGGGTATCGATAACTGGAAAAGGTGAGGCTGATACGCGCCTGCTGTTTCGACACGCCGGCCTGAGGCCTGACTTTCCGGTCTCGTATTCGGAATTTCAGTCGGGTCATCTTGTGGTCGAAGCGTTCAATTCCGGATCGCTCGATTTCGGCGGGATGAGCGAGATACCCCCAGTCTTCGCGGCGGCATCGACGATGCAGAGCTTTCGCCAAGTCGCCGTGAATCATGGGGATGTGAACAACCAGGCAGTGCTCGTTCCTGCAGGCTCGCAAATCCGCGATCTCGCTGGTTTAAAAGGCAAGCAGGTGGGCTATGTTCGCGCGACGACTTCGCAATATTTCCTGATCCGCATGCTGGGTGCTGTGGGGCTGAAGTGGAGCGATATCGAGCCGGTCGCGATGAGCGTATCTGACGGGGCGGCTGCCTTCTCACGCGGGTCGCTGGATGCCTGGGCGATCTACGGGTTTCCGATCCAGCGCGCTCTCGCCACCGAAGGGGCGCGCGTTCTCAGGACGGCTTTGGGCTTTCTCTCAGGAAACTACGTGGTCTGCGCAAGCGAACAGGCCTTGGCTGACGCCGAAAAGTCCAGGCAGATCGAGGTTTACCTGCAACTGCTGCGCAAAGGGTACGACTGGGCCGCACAGAACCGGGACCGCTGGACAGCGATCATCGCCAACGAGATCGGGGTTCCCGCCGAGTACGTGCGCGACCAGTTCCAGCACCAGAGTGCGACGTATGAATTGCGACCGGTCACCGCGGCGGCCGTCCGTTCGCAGCAGGAAGTTGCCGATGTGTTCACGGACACCGGGTTAATCCCCCGGCATGTCGACGTTCGCCCACTCTGGACGGATCGTTTTAACAGCATCATCGCGCAGGAGGCCTGAATGAGCAGCCGACTTACCCTTGCTCCCGGGAAGCCTGCAGTTGTCCGTCTCTTCTCCAGCGATGAGGGCCTGCCCCCGAAACCTGGAAGTGATTGCAAATATTTGCGCCCATCCCGGCGCAGTACGGAGGATTAGCATCATGGCCACCGCCTTTGCAGAAGACCGGATCGGCCGGTCGGAAATCGCCCCCAGAGGCATTCCTGACGCCGAATGGAAAGTGCGCGTCGATCTTGCCGCATTCTATCGGATCGCCGCGCTCTATCGGTTCGACGACTTTCTCTACACGCACATTTCGGCACGTGTGCCGGGGCCTGACCATCACTTCCTGATCAATCCGTTCGGCTTGACGTTCGACGAGATCACGGCGTCTAGCCTGGTCAAGGTGGACATCGACGGCAACATCATCGGCGATAGCGAATACGGCATCAACTATGCCGGTTACGTGATCCATTCGGCCATTCATGGCGCGCGCGACGATGCGCACTACATCGCGCATTTCCATACGCGTGACGGGATGGGAGCTTCGGCTCATGCTGAAGGACTGCTCCCTCTGAGCCAGCGTGCCCTGATGATCATCCCGGGGCTGTCTTACCACGACTATGAAGGCGTGGCGCTCAATCTCGATGAGCGGGAACGGTTGGTGCACGATCTGGGCGATACCAGCCAGATGCTGCTGCGCAACCATGGGACGCTGGCGCTCGGCAGCACTCCCGGGGAAACGTGGAGCCGGATCTATCAACTGGAGGCCGCCTGTTCGGCTCAGGTCGCGGCGCTGGCTGGGGGGCGGGACCACGCTCTGATCGCTCCCGAAGCGGCGCAGGAAGAAGCGCGTCGCCAGCTTGCCGCACGCCCGATCTCAGCGGCGGCGAAGGAAGGCGTCAAGCCGCATGACCAGCTTGCGTGGGAAGCGGTACTGCGCCGCGTAACGCGAGAGCTTCCTGGTTTCGACGCCTGATTTAAAGTAAAGATCTTGCATGTTGTCCGCTGCGTTACGATAATCCGGTGGAAAGCGATCATTTTTACAATTGTTATTATGTTAATATAAAATATTTTCACGGGAAAAGCTGAAATTTATATCCATAAAGATGAGTTTCATCGTCGATATCATTAAATACAATCTTCGATAAAGATCATTGGTCGGCGCAATTTATGAGACGTAAGCCGAACCCGATTTTAAATCGGGGGGTGCATCAGTGAAATTCATGAGTTCGAAAATCGTCCTGTCGGCAGGCAGTGCAGCGATCGCTTTGTCTTTCGGTGGCATCGCGCATGCCGGGGAAGCGGACGCAGCACCGGCGAGCGATGCGGGGGCCAAGACACCTGCCAGCGATATCGTCGTGACCGGCGTGCGCGGTGCCCCGCGTACGGTCGCGGAGAGCCCGGCGCCGATCGACGTGGTCGGGGGCGAGAAGCTCGCTGGAACGGGCGCCGCCGAATTCGGAGAGGCGTTGACCAAGATACTGCCGTCGCTGAATTTCTCGGCGACGCACGCGGGGGTCTATTCAGTAGTGCGGCCCGTTACCAACCGTGGCCTGAGCCCGGCCTATACGCTGGTGCTGGTGAACGGAAAGCGGCGTCACAACAGCGGTTTCATGACCAACACGACTCAGGATACCAGCGGCGTCAACGCGGTGGACCTCGACCTGATCCCGGGCAGCGCCATTTCGCGAATCGAGGTGCTGAAGGATTCGGCGGCGGCGCAGTACGGCACTGACGCCATCGCCGGTGTGGTCAACATCCAGCTCAACCGCAAGGAAGGCCTGGACGCCAGCTTCCGCTATGGTAGCCAGTACATTGGACGGGGCGATCGCGACAGTTGGCAGGGCCAGGTCGGCTTTGGCACCGCCATCGGTGACGGCGGCTTCCTTCGCGTGAGCGGAGACTACCGCAAGCGCGGTGGAAACTGGTGGAACCTGAAGGCCACCGATACCAATCTTTACGGTCGGCCGAGCAGTCGCACGGTTGAGCAAGTGATCGCCAGTTCGGGGCTGACGGCCGAGCAGGTCGCGGCTAACAGCGCCGAAGCGGCCGCGCGCAATGCGCAGTGGGACCAGGACGGCGCACATAACGGTGATCCGCAGATCAGGGCGTTCAACCTGTCCTACAACGGTGAACTGCCGGTAGGGGACTTCACGCTCTACTCTTTCGGCACGTATGGCCAGCGTGACGTCCAGATCGGCAACAACTTCCGCCGACCCAACGGCAATGCCAATTTCACCGCGCTGTTTCCCGACGGCTACTATCCGCTCAACAACATCGACGAGACGGACTTCCAGTTCGTCGCCGGCGCGAAGGGGGAATTGGCCGGATGGAATGTCGATTTGTCGAGCAGCTTCGGCCGCAATCACAGCCGGCAATACTCCAAGCGTTCCATCAAGCCCTCGCTCGGCCCGACCGGGCCGACCGAATGGCCCAACCTCGCCAATTTCGAGTTCCGCCAGTGGACGCACAACCTTGACGCGACGCGTGAGTTCGAGATCGGCCTGGCACGGCCGCTGCAGGTCTCGTTCGGCGCGGAATATCGCCTCGATCGCTTCCGCACTTTCGCGGGTGACCCGTTGGCCTACACACCGGCTACTTACGTGTTCAAGCCGGGAGACCAGCAGTACGACTGGAACGTGGGTGTCGCCGCATCCCCTGTGGTGCAGGGCGCAATCGTGCTCTCCCCCGCAGACGAGGCGGATGCCACGCGCCGCGTCTATGCAGGCTATGTCGATCTGGGCATCTATCCGCTGGATGCCTGGTACATCGGCGCGGCGGTTCGCGGAGAACACTACAGCGACGGTTCGGGCAGTCCGGTTGGCGTCAAGCTCAACACGCGCTACGAATTCAGTCCGGTGGTGGCGATCCGTGGCACCGTCGGCACCGGATTCCGGGCGCCATCCCTGACGCAGGCCGCCTATGCGCAGACTGACGGGCGTACGGCGCTGGTCTTCAACCCCGTGAGCGGCCAGACCGAGCTGACCCCGACCGTCGCCAAGCTGGTGACACCGGACTCCGCGATAGGCGCGCTGTTCGGCGCAAAACCGCTGAAGTCCGAACGCAGCTGGAATGCGGGAGCAGGCGTCGTGCTGACGCCCGCCGCCAACCTCAGCATCACGGCGGACGGCTATTACATAAAGATCAAGAACCGGATCGAGAGAACGGGGCGCCTTTACGGCACCGGAATAACGGCGCTGCTGAACGCCAATGGTCTTAGCGGGATCGAGCAGATCGAGTACTTCTTCAATGCCGTCGATAGCTCGACCCGCGGGCTCGACGTGGTCGCCGACTGGACTGTCTCGCCCGGCGGCTTCGGCAAGCTGAACCTCAATGCCGCCTTCAACTACAACAAGACGAAGGTGGACAAGCTGCCGACCGTGCCCTCGCAGCTGTTCGGCGCCAACGGGGCTTCGCTGCTGGCCACGGGATCCGCGTTCTTCGGCGGAGATCGCATCGGCGAACTGGAGGTGATCAATCCGCGTACCAAGATTGTGCTCAACGGCAACTGGACGAAGGGCATCATCGGCCTGGCGCTGACATCCACGCGCTATGGCAAGTACACCCAGCGCACCGCCGCCGGCGACGATCGGTACTTTGGCGCCAAGTGGATCACCGACATATCGGTTTCCGCGCAAGTGACCGAGTTCGCCACGCTCCAGATCGGTGCAACCAACGTGTTCAACGTCAGGCCGGAAACCAACGGCCCGGGGAGTCCGCAGACCGGGCAGGGCTATTACGGTCCGTCACCTTACAATCCCAACGGGGGGTACTACTATGGCCGTCTTGCAGTCAGCTTCTGATCGGCGCGGGTTCCTGGCGGGTGCGGCAGGGGGCATCGCCCTGCTGTCCGGCTGCGGTAACGCGAAAGACGACCGTACGCAGGTGGTGCTGGGAGACCAGGTCCACCTGCTACAGACCAAGCTGGCGGCGGCCGGCCGTCTCGACGGTACACCTTATGCGATCAGCTGGGGCAACTTCCCGGGCGCCGCGCCGTTGCTTGAGGCTCTCAACGCCGGGGCGGTCGATACGGCTCCGGCGGGAGACCTGCCCATCATCCTCGCCGCAGCGGCGGGCTGCAAGCTGAAGATCGCGGCGGTGAACAAGGGGGCAGGGCGATCGATGGCGATCATCGTGCCGCGCGGTTCTCCGGTGCGATCGGTGGCCGACCTTGCAGGCAGGACCGTGATCGTCTCCAGCGCGCGGGGAAGCATATCGCACTATCTTCTCCTGGAGGCTCTTCGCGAAAAGGGACTGCCGCCCTCGGCGGTGAAGATCGGCTATATGCTGCCAAACGACGCCGCAGCCGCTTTCACGACCGGCCAGATCGAGGCTTGGGCGACGTTCGGCACTTATCAGGCGCGCGCGGAGGCCGACGGTGCGCGGATCATCAGGGACGGCACCGGGATCGGCCCGGGCTATTCCGCCATAACCGTTTCCGACGCGGCGCTGGCGGACCCGGCCAAGCGCGCCGCCATCGCCGATTTCCTTTCCCGCGCGCGCGATGCGAATCGCTGGTGTATCGAGCATCCGGGCGAATACGCGCAGCTTTATGCCCGGCAGACCGGCATGGACCCGGCCATCGCCAAAGTGATCGCCGCGCGCGAGAAGCCCGGGCTTTCCGTTCCCGACGGGGCATTCGTCGCGGCGCTGCAGCGGGCTGCCGATCGCTTCCATGCGATGTACCACGTGTTGCCGAAAAGGGTTGACGTGGCGAGCCTGATCGTGCCGGACCTGCTGAAAACCTGATGGATCGCCCGTACCAGTCGATGTCGACGCTGGCGTCACCAAGCAAATCCGGAGCGCGCCAGCTGTGCTGATCTGTGCCGACTTCTTCGAGAAGGACTCCCAGTTGAAGTTGGCGTGTCCCGTTGCTTCTCCTTGAACCTAGGTCGCGTTGACAAAGTGGATGCCCGATCGGCGCTGATTTCGCGCGCATGTTCGGCCACCTCAAGCAGTTCAGCGTATGGCCACCCGTCACTACAAAACCGCTCTATCCCTCGCCAGCTTCCTCAACCTTGCCGGCATCTCGCGCAGGTGGCGGTCGCTTGCTAGAGGGTCGACATGACTTTGCCGATCCCCTCGCAGCTGACCACCTCCATCGACGCGCCGGACTTCGTCGTCATCGACGTGGAGACGGCCTGTGCCCGCGTCAGCAGCATCTGCCAGGTCGGCATCGTGGGTTTTCGCGATGGGCGTGAGGTGCTGGCTTACGAGACCCTGGTGGACCCTCGGGACGAGTTCTCCACGTTTAACGTCGGCATCCATGGAATCACGCAGTGCGATGTCGTCGGGCAACCGACCTTCGGGGATATCCATGCCGCGCTTGACCGCCATTTGAGCGGCCGAATCACGGTGGCCCACTCGGCTTTCGACAAGGGCGCTCTGGCTGCGGCATGCCGGCTGGGCACCCTTCCGCTGATCGAAACGGAATGGCTGGATAGCGTCAGGGTCGCCAAACAGGCCTGGCCGCAACTGGCGAGCCATCGTCTCAATGTGCTCGCACGGTTTCTCGGCATCGAGCACCGGCATCACGATGCCCTGAGCGATGCCCGCGCTGCGGGGATGGTGATCATCAAGGCCATCGAACATACCGGCATCGACCTGCAGGGCTGGATGGCCAAACCGACGCGCGCCAAGCCCAAGCCGCCAGTTCCCGCCCCGGACGGGCCGCTGAGCGGGGAGCGGGTCGTGATCCTGGGCGAGCCGCTTGACGGCAAGCTTGCGACCGTCATCGCGGCGGCGGGTGGCCGGGTCGTCCGATCGGTGGGTATGACCACCACTTTGCTGGTGATTGCCAGAGCGCAGCCTTACGGGAGGTGGGTGGAGGCTAGCCCCTTGCATCGCCGCGCGCAGGAATTGCGCGATGCTGGTCGGCCGGTCGTCATCGTATCCGAGGACGCCTTGCGGGCAAGGTTCGGGCTCGCCACCTGAAGCGGGTATAACGTCTCCGGACCCATAGACGCTTGCGAACCAGGGCGATTAACGGCGGGCGATGAGTATCATCGCTACCATCATGAATTCGACCACGGGCCAGCCGATCCAGAAATTGACGTTCGAGCGCATGCCCAAGCCCTGGGTTACGCTGCATCTGGCGAACGGGGAGCAGGTCACTGCCGATCGCGTCCACGTCGGCAAGCCGGCGCCGGGCAAGTTCATCGCGCCTGTCGAAGTGTGGGTCACGCCCAAGACCTGATTGAACCTCCGGACATCGACAGGCGCGCTGCGCCGTCGATGTCCGGATCGCCCGCAGGACCACCGGGTCAGAGCTTTTCGGCCCATTCGATGGCGGCGTCGGCCACCTGCTCCCAGCCGGTGTCGAGCATGGTCCAGTGCGACCGCTCGGCGAATTCGACATAGTCCGTACGGGACGGCGCGCGGCTTTGCCGGGCATGGATCGCGCGGGTCATCGCAGCATCGGCGATGAGGTCCTTGCCGCCGCCGATCAGCAGCAATGGCGGGCGCTTGGGATTGGTCCAGTCGATCTTCATCGGCTTGACGATCCCGTCCCAGTAGACCCGGCCCGGCGTCGGCACGATGTAGCGGTCGTAGGCCGTTTCGGCCTGCGCAGCCCCAAGCGTCTGGGCGAACCGCCTGGCGAAGAAGCGGCGCGACATGTGCTTCACCTTGCTCCGGCTGAACGGGTCGAGGAACACCGGTAGAGCCGAGACGAGCGCATGGGGAAAAATCGGCACGCCGGGCGTGGGGGCGGGGTCGATGGCGACGCCCGCCACGCCCAGTCCCCGGTCGAGCAGGTGCTGGACCACCACCCCGCCGAGCGAATGCCCGATCAGGACCGGGGCTTCGGGCAGGGCGCGGATGATCGCCTCGTAGTGATCGACGATCTGGCGTTGTCCCAGCGCTTCGAGCTTCGGGTGGGGGCGTGCGCGCAAGGCCGCAGGCTCGCCTTCGTCGAGGGGCCAATCGGGGGCGAGGACGGTATAGCCGCGTGCCTCGTAACGGGCTTTCACGTGCTCCCAGCTGCGGGAATTGAGCCAGGCGCCGTGGATGAGAACGATGGTCTTGCTCATGGCTTGTCTCCTTGGGTCGGCGTCAGGCACCGTAGCGGTCGGCGGGGCGGTTGCGGGACAGGTTGGGGCGCAGCGCGCGGCGGGCGTCGAGGTAAGCGTCGAGGTCGGCGTTGTCGGGCAGCGCCGGGATGGTGATCGTCTCGCCGAGGTCGAGGCCCGTGAGCGCGGCATCGACCATGTCATAGACGTCCATCACCATTTCGGCGGGCAGTCCGGCAAGTTGCTCCTCGGTCCAGATCGGTGTGCGGGTGATCCCCGGCAGCACCGCCTGCACGCGCACGCCTTTCTCACCAAGCTCGACGTTCAGCGCCTCGGTGAAGGCGAGGACATAGGCTTTCGTCGCGGGATAGACCGCCGTGAACCCGTCCGGCATGAGCGCGGTCACCGAAGTCATGTTGATGATCGTCCCGCTGCCGAGGTCCGCAAGGCGCGGCGCGATCGCGGCGGCGAGGCGGGTGACGGCCAGCACGTTGAGGTCGATCATCCCGGTGAGGTAGGCGGGGTCGGAGCCGACGAAGGTGGTCTCCCCGGCGATCCCGGCATTGTTGACGAGGCCGGTGATCGCCGCATCTTCGCGCAGCCGCCGTTCGATGCGGGCGAGGTCTTCGGCCTTGGCGAGATCGGCGCTCAGGGTCTCGACCCTGACGCCGGTTTCGGCGGCGAGCGTCGTCGCCAGCGCTTCCAGTTTGTCAGCCCGGCGGGCGACGAGGATCAGGTCGTGGCCCCGGCGAGCGAGGCGGTCGGCGTAGACCGCGCCGATGCCGTCCGACGCGCCGGTGATGAGGAAAGTGCCCTTGGTCATGTGGATGTCCTTTCGTGGATACGGTCTGTGGGAGGCTTCAGTCGCGGATGAAGTCGAGGAGGTCGGCGTTGAAGCGGTCCTGATGCGTCTGGGTCAGGCCGTGGTCCGCGCCATGGTACACCTTGAGCACCGCACCCGACACGATCTTCACCGTTTCCAGCGCGGAAGCGCCGATCGGCACGATCTGGTCGTCGTCGCCATGCAGGACGAGCGTGGGCACGTCGAAACGGGCGAGATCGGCGTGGAAGTCGCTTTCGGAAAAGGCGCGGATGGAGTCGAGCTGGCCCTTGAGGCCGCCCATCATGCCCTGCCTCCAGAATTCCTCACGGATGCCTTCCGAGATCGCCGCACCCTCGCGGTTGTAGCCGTAAAAGGGGTTGGTGAGGTCGCGGAAAAACTGGCTGCGGTTGTCGTACGTGCCCTTGCGGATGGCGTCGAAGGCCTCGATCGGCAGGCCGCCGGGATTGGCCTCGGTTTTCAGCATAAGAGGCGGAACCGCGCCGATCAGCGCCACTTTGGCGACGCGGTCGGTGCCGTGGCGGCCGATATAGCGGGTGACTTCGCCACCGCCGGTCGAGTGGCCGACGAGGATCACGTCGCGCAGGTTAAGCGCCTCGATCAGTTCGGCCAGGTCATCGGCGTACTGGTCCATGGTGTTGGCGTTCCAGACCTGGTCCGAGCGGCCGTGGCTGCGGCGATCGTGGGCCACAGTGCGGAAGCCCTCGTTCGTGAAGAAGACCATCTGCGTGTCCCAGGCATCGGCGGAAAGCGGCCAGCCGTGGGAGAAGACGATGGGCTGGGCATCCTTCGCGCCCCAGTCCTTGTAGAAGATGCGGGTTCCGTCGCGGGTGGTGATCGTGGTCATGTCGCTTGCTCCTTTCTCGATCGGGCCGTTGCGCCCTGTGAGGAGAGGGATAGACTGCGCCGCCGGCCTGCAGGATCGGCGGTTCCGACATAAGGCAGGCCAAAACTGACAAAGGGGGCTTCGGGCATGGCCGTAGACGCGCGTATCAAGGCCGAGATCGGCCTCGTCCTCTATCCGGGCTGTCAGGCGGCAATGGTCCACGGGATTACCGACCTGTTCGCGATCGCCTCGCACTTCTCGGCGGAGCGCGGGGGGCTTGCGATTCGGGTAAGTCATTGGAATATAGGAGATGGTGGCGGATTCGTGCGCGGATCGGACACCCATCCCGGCGAGCGTGGCGACCCTGCGATCCTGATCGTTCCGGGGCGCCTGACCGGCCCCGTCGGCGCCGAGGAAGCCGTGCCTTATGCCCGCTGGCTGCTTGATCGGCACGCGGCGGGCGCGACGCTGGCATCCACGTGCGGCGGGACGTTCATGCTGGCCGCGACGGGGCTGCTGTCAGGCCGTCCGGCGACGACGCACTGGCTTTTCGCCGAACCTTTTCGCACGCGATTTCCGGATGTTAGGCTGGACCCGGACAAGATGGTGATCGAGGATGGCGACATCATCACCGCAGGCGGGCTGATGGCCTGGACCGACCTTGGGATGCGGATCGTCGATCGGCTGCTGGGGCCGACGGTGATGATCGAGACGGGCAAGTTCCTGCTCGTCGATCCCTCGGGGCGCGAGCAGCGGCATTACAGCAGTTTCGCGCCGCGCCTGACGCATGGGGACGAGGCGATCCTCAAGGTCCAGCACTGGCTTCAGGGGCGGGCGGAGCGGGCGGTCGCGGTGCCTGACATGGCCGGGCAGGCGGGGCTGGAGGAGCGCACATTCCTGCGCCGGTTCAAGGCGGCGACAGGGCTCAAGCCCGTGGAATACGTCCAGAATCTGCGGGTCGGCAAGGCGCGCGAGCTACTGGAATTCACCCGCCGATCGGTGGACCAGATCGCCTGGGCCGTGGGTTACGAGGACGCGACGGCGTTCCGCAGGGTGTTCAACCGCGTCATGGGCCTGTCGCCCGGAGAGTACCGGAATCGCTTCTCAAGCGGCGCCGATCTGGCGATTGCGGCCTGACCGGATACGGCACCCAACGGTGCCTTAACGGCACCTAGCGATACCCTAGCGTGCCCATACCGTGCCTTCAGGCGCGATCTCCCGGCACTCCGCACGCCAATGCCACCATGACTTCCAGCTCGCCGCGGATGCGCGGTGCGACCTCGTCCGGAAATCCGGCATGGGCGCGCAGCTGCGAGGTCAGGAAGCCGGAGAACAGGGCGGCCTCGGTAACGCCGACCTCCCGCCCTGTGCCGACAAGATCCTGCAGCGCACTGCGCGAAGTGCGGCCGCGCAAGTAGCGCAGCTGGGCGCCGAACTGGCGCAGAGAAGCATCGCGCGCGGTGGCGACGAAAAGTTCGTCGCTGCCCCGCGCGTTGCCGCCGCGCAGCACCATCGCGGCAAGGTCGTCCGCGAGGTCGGCGGGGCGAAGCGCGTCGCGTGCGGGGGCTTCCGCCTGCAGGCGCTCGACGTTGGCGCGGTAGAGGCCCTCGAACGCGGCTTCGAGAAGGGCGGGCTTCGTGCGGAACTTGTGCGACACCGTGCCGAGCGTCAGTCCGGCGCGTTCGGCGACGGCGCGATGCGTGAGGCGGGCGAGTCCGTCCTCGTCGATGATCCGCGCGGCGGTCTCGACGATGCGCGCGGCCGTCTCGTCCCGGTCGGGCAGGGTGGGCATCGAGCGCAGCGCCTCTTCGCGCGCGAATTCGCGCCAGGGAGCGGGGGGTATCGCGCCGCCGGTCAGCCATGCGCCGAGCACGCGGGCGGTTTCGTCGAGCGCGGCGCGATCGACCAGACGCCGCCAGCGGATCATATGGAAGAAGCTCTCGTTCTCGAACACGCGCTGCGCGACGATGCTGCCCGCGCCGAGGCCGAAGCGCTGGCCCGCCTCGCTCCAGAAATGCGCCCACAGCGCGGCCCACTGCCGCGTGGCATCGACGAATTGCGCCGATTCATGGGCAAGCAGCTGGCATTCGCGCCAGGCGAAGGCCAGCCCGCGTTGCTCCTCGCACCATGCATCGACGATCTGTGCGAAGAACCCCGCGAAGGCGACGGGCGAAGCACGCAGTCCATCGAACTGCTGCCACTGGCGGTCGCACCAGAGGCTCGCCTCGACGATGCATTGTTGCTGGGAAGCCAGAAACAAGTGTTCCAGAGATCCGAAGTGATGGTAGATTGAGGAAACCGGTGCATCGGTCAATCCACTGATCTGGCGGGCCGACATTCCTGCTGCCCCGACCTGTTCCCATTGCCCTGTAACCACGGCGATAAACCGGTCGTATGACGATGATTCTGCGGTTCTCATGGCGCTCATGACATTGGAAGTCCGACTGGCAATTTCACCCTCCTAGCAGACACCGCGCCTGCGATCGAGTGATACCCGCGCACGCACGTCGTTGCGGGAGTGCCGGAAAAGTGTCATCCAACATACATACAGTCGTTCTAGCTGCCGCGTCGATCCAATCTTCTCGGGGGCTCGTCGTGAAACTGAACACTTGTCTATTCCTGCGCTCGACGGCGATCGTCGGCGTTCTTGCCTGCGCCTTCGCCGGCGCTGCCGTCGCTCATGCCGAGGAGGCCCCGGACGTTGCCGCCGATGATGCCGCTATCGGAGAAGACATCGTCGTCACCGGCTCGATCGTCTCGGCGCAGCAGGACTCGATCGAGGCCAAGCGGGTGATGGACAACCTTGCCGACGTCGCCGCATCGGATGCGGTCGGCCGCTTCCCCGACCAGAACGCCGCCGCCGCGCTCTCGCGCCTGCCCGCCGTCGCGGTGCAGCGCGATCAGGGGCAGGAGCGTTACATCCAGGTGCGCGGCGCGCCGAACCGCTGGACCTCGGTAAGCATCGACGGAATCCCGATGGCAGGCGTGGACGAGGGCGGCGACACCCGCGCCTTCCGCTTCGACGCGATCCCCGCCGTGCTGCTTTCGCAGATGGTGGTCAACAAGTCTCTGACCTCGGACCTGCAGGCCGACGCCGTCGTCGCCACGATCGACCTCAAGACCTATTCGCCGATGGAGCAGAAGGGCCTGCACGTCTCCGGCGACGCGGGCTACGGTTTCATGGGGCTGGGCAAGGGCGAGCAGCGGCAGGGATCGCTGCGCCTGTCGTGGTCGAACGACACGTTCGGTTTCGTCATCGGCGGATCGCACTATCGCCGCAAGCAATTGACCGACAACCGCGAAGTCGGCGCCTACGATGCCAACGGGCCGACCGAGTTCGACGTGCGCCAGTACCAGATCGAGCGGTGGAACAACGGCCTCTTCGCGGGCGTCGAATACCAGCCCGAGGAAGGCAAGCGCATCTACGCCAAGGCCATCTTCTCCGAATTCAACGACAACGAACAGCGCAACCAGTACGAATTTCGCCTCGACCGCGCGACCGGCGGCACCCGCACGCTGGAATCGGGCAACCTGACCGGCGTGCCGCTGCGCGGCAGCTTCAACTTCGGCGAGTATCGCAACCGCAATTACATCGGCACTTTTGGCGGCGATTATGAAGGCGACGACGGTTTCAACGCCTCGTTCAAGTTCAACTACGCGCGCACCGAGAACACCAGCTACCTGCCCCTCGTCCAGTCCTCGACCAGCGGCGCGAACAACCTCGACCTGACTTATGACAATTCCGATCCGCGCTTCCCGATCGTCTCGATCATCGGCGACTTCGACCAGAAGAGCCTGAGCACTTCGAGCACCTACATGATCACCGCGCGCCAGAAGACGGTGTCGGACAGCTATACCGCCAAGCTCGACCTGTCGAAGCAGATGGGCGACCTGAAGCTCTCGGCGGGCGGCCTCTACATCGACCGCGACGTGGCGGGTAACAACTTCTCCTCGTCCAACATCGTCTATATCGGCGCGCTGAGCGCGGCGACGGGCGAGCCGTTCGACGTCAACAGTTATGTCACCGACAAGGCCTGGGACACCGGCTTCCCGCTCGGCGTCACGTTCAACTACGTCGATAACGTGGCGATGCGCCGTGACATCGACAGCCTGCTCGGGCGGCTGGAGGCGGCGGGGCTCTACGATCCCTCGCTCGACGTGCCAACCACCGACAAGTACGCCCAGCGCGAGCAGACGCTGGCGGGCTATGTGATGGCCAAGGTCGAAAGCGGCCCGCTGACCGCCGTGGGCGGCGTGCGCGTGGAGAACTACGTCCTCGACAACGGCGGCTCGGTGCTGGCGGGCGGCGTCTATACGCCGCTGACGCGTCACACGAGCAAGACCGACTTCTTCCCCAGCCTCAACATCAAGTATGCGGCGACCGACAACCTCGTGCTGCGCCTTGCCGGCCAGCGCGGCGTGTCGCGCCCGGCCTATGGCGCGATCCGGGTCGGCGCGTCGATCAACGACACCAACAGCCCCGGCACCATCGGCGGCGGCAACCCGGCGCTGAAGCCCGAGTACACCTGGGGCGCGGACGCCAGCATCGAATACTACCTGCCCGGCAACGGCATGATCTCGATCGCGGGCTTCTACCGCTCGGTAGACAACGTGCTGTATCAGGCGCAGAATCCGGTGGGTTCGGACTTCTACAACTTCGGCGGGGTCGACCGTTCGGGCTACCTGCTGACCGGCACCTACAACGGCGACAAGGGCAAGCTCTACGGCGTCGAGTTCAACGTCCTCAAGCAGTTCGACTTCCTGCCGGGCGCGCTCGACGGGTTCGGCTTCCAGGGCAACCTGACGCTGCTCGACGGCGATTTCGACACGCCGACCGAGAAGAACATCGCCTTCCAGGGCATGTCGGACAAGATCGCCAACGCCTCGCTGTTCTACGAGAAGTACGGGCTTTCGGCGCGCGTCAGCTACCAGTGGCGGTCGGACTGGCTGGATTCGCTCGGCGGCTTCGGCAGCGGCGAATACCGCAAGGGCTACGAGAACCTCGACGTCTCGCTGCGCTATGCCCTGACCGACAACTTCACGCTGTTCGCCGACCTCGCGAACCTCACCAACGAAAAGTACATCGCCTACCAGGGCACGACCGCAATGCCGACCGAGGTTGAGCAGATCGGCGCGCGCTACCTGTTCGGCGTCCGCTTCAGCTACTGACAGGGAGAATGATGATGCGAAAGATCGCTACGACCACTTTGGTGACCGCGCTGGTGCTGGCGGGATCGCCCGTGATGGCGCGGGAATTGGCGACGCTGACCCGCCTCGATGCCTCGAGCGTGGAACTGAAGCGCGACGATACCGCTCCCGTAGCGGTGTGGATCAGCGCCGACACCGTGCTGGACAAGGGCGACCAGCGCTTTGCCGCAGCCAGCAAGGACGGCGTGCTAAAGCTGCCGATCGCGGCGTCGGACCGGCGCTATGTGATCCTCGAAGGGAAAGGCGGCAAGGGCCGCACCGTCGTCGCCGAGCGCGTGCTGCCGTTGGAGCAGGGCAGCAACTTCCGCGATGTCGGCGGCTACGTCACGAAGGACGGGCATACGGTGAAGTGGGACAAGGCGTTCCGCTCGGGCGCGATGCCGCTGCTGACCGACGCGGACTATGCGCTGCTCGGCCAGCTGGGCATCGGCAACATCGTCGACTTGCGCTCGATCGAGGAGCGCGAGGTTGCGCCCGACCTGCTCGACGACAAGGTGGGCGCGCTGTTCATCGCCAACGACTATTCCCTCAAGCCGCTGATGGCGAAGATGGGCCAGGGCGGCGGCGAGAACATGTATGCGGGCATGGAGAAGATGCTGGCGCCGCAGTTCCGCTCGCTGTTCCGCCGCCTGATCGCGGACGAGGGCGCGGTGGTCTACCATTGCTCGGCCGGGCAGGACCGCACCGGCATGGCGACGGCGCTGCTCTACGATGTGCTCGGCGTCGATCGCGAGACGATCCTGAAGGACTACCACCTCTCCACCGAGCTGCGTCGCACGCAGTTCGAGATGCCCAAGGTGGACCCCAAGGACTATCCGAACAACCCGATCCTGAAGTATTACGTCGCGGGCGAGGACGGCAAGCCGCGCAAGGCGGAGCTGCTCTATACGCCCTCCGGTGCCTCGCACCTGGCGCAGTTCTTCACCTACCTCGACAAGCAGTACGGCGGTTCGGAAGCCTACCTGCGCACGCTCGGCTTCACCGATGCGGACTTCGCGAAGCTGCGCAAGACGATGCTGGACTGATGAACGAAAGGGCGGGGGCATACGTGAATGCGTTCTCCGCCCTGTCGAAGTGCCCTCAGTGTTGTGCCCACTCCACGCGGTAGAGGTCGAAGCGGCGGTCCTTGAGGTTCTGCACCGCGCCCGACTGGCGCGCGGTCAGCAGCGCGTCGAGGCTGAGGTCTGAGATCGCGATCGTCTCGGTATTGGGCGCGGTGTCCGCCGCCACGCCGTCGCGGGCGAAGGGAAAGTCGCTGGGCGTCAGGATCGCGCTTTCGGCGTAGTGGACGTCCATGTTCTCGACGTTCGGCAGGTTGCCGACGACGCCCGAGGTGACGACGTAGCATTGGTTCTCCACCGCGCGGGCCTGCGCGCAGTAGCGCACGCGCAGGTAGCCGCGCCGCTCGTCGGTGCAGAACGGCACGAACAGCATCAGCGCGCCCTGGTTGACGAGATGGCGGGCCAGTTCGGGGAACTCGCTGTCGTAGCAGATCATCACCCCGATCGGCCCGCAGTCGGTGGGGATGACGTTGGCGCCGTAGCCGCCCTTGATGTTCCACCAGCGCCGTTCCGACGGCGTCGGGTGCAGCTTCTGTGTCTCGTGCACCGCGCCGTCGCGCAGGAAGGTATAGGCGATGTTGCGGATCTCGCTCTTGCCGCCCTTCAGCTTCACGCGGGTGGGGTGCGAGCCGCCGATGATGTTGATGTTGTAGCTGACCGCCATGCGCGCCATGAACTCGACGAAGCGCTCGGTGTATTCGGCGATCTTCTCGATCGCCTCGACCGGCTGCAGCTTCTTCTCCTCGATCGAGAGCAGTTCGAGCGTGAACAGCTCGGGGAAGGCCACGAAGTCGCTTTCGTAGTCGGCGGCGACGTCGATCCAGTATTCGACCTGGGCCTCGAACTCGTCGATCGTGTCGATCTTGCGCATCTGGAACTGCACGGTGGCGACGCGCACGCTGGAGGGCACGCGCTCCTTGAGGCCGGGAATCGCCTTGCCGGTGTCCAGCGGGGCGAGCGGGTTGGTCCAGTACATCAGCACCGCGTTGCCGCCGCTCTCGCGGTCGGTGGGGATGTAGTCGGGCAGAATGCCGCGCGGCTCGTAGCCCTCGTTCATCTGGAAGTTGATGACCTGGTCGCGGATCTTCTTGTCGCGCACCGCCTGCACGTAG
Organism: Novosphingobium resinovorum; assembly: GCF_027922145.1. Lineage (GTDB taxonomy): Bacteria > Pseudomonadota > Alphaproteobacteria > Sphingomonadales > Sphingomonadaceae > Novosphingobium > Novosphingobium resinovorum. The sequence continues at coordinate 23,514 of NZ_BSFC01000001.1, forward strand.
TCGGCCGGATCGGGATAGGCGCGCTTGCGGCGGTAGTAGCCGGGCATGCGGCCCGCGAAGGCGATGCCCTTCAGCTCGAAATACTGGCAGACCTCGCGGCGCTTGCGGTAGAGGCGCTGGCCGATGCGCAGGCGGCGGTAGTCGGGATCGACGCAGACCTCGAAGCCGTAGAGCACGTCGCCTTCGGGCGCAGGCGGACGGCCGTAGCCGCCGTTGCTGATCTCTTCCCAGGTGTGCGGCTTGAAGGCGAGGTCGGAGGTGACGATCATCGTCGCGCAGTGGCCGACGACCTTGCCTTCGTACTCGGCCACGAACTGGCCTTCGGGGAAATTGATGACCTGCCCGCGTATCTCGGCGCGGGTGAAGGCATCGGCCTTGCCGTAGACCTTGACGGAGAGACGGGCGATCGCGGCGGCGTCCGCGACGGTCGCTTCGCGGATGATGAGCTTGGCTTTGGTCTGGTCCATGAGCGCTGTTCTACGCATTGCGGCGCGGAAGGTTCCAGTCCGTAATCCTCTTGAGCGGATTCATTTTTTCTCAGGCGACGCGGGATACATGGGGCGCCCGGGCCGTTGTCTTCCCTGAAAGGAGACTGCCCCCATGAGTGCAACCCTTTACGCTCTCGCCCTGTTCGCCTGTTCGGACGACGGCACCGCCTGCCAGCGGCTGGAGACGCCGGTGCGGACTTACGAGACGCGCGGTTCCTGCGATGCCGGTATCGACAGTGCGCTGGATACGGAGGCCGCCCGCAAGGCCGAGGCGCCGACCGTCTACGCGCAGTGCCTGACGAGCCGGCAGATGGCTTCGATCGGCAAAGGCACCATCGACCTCACGCGGGTTAATGGCGCGCGATTTGCCAGCGCAGGGTTCTAAGGCCGGTTCTTTTCCCAACTCGTCATTGCGAGCGAAGCGAAGCAATCCAGGGCCGCGTAGACCGCCCTGGATTGCTTCGCTTCGCTCGCAATGACGAAACTGAGGATCACCCCCGGCCGCGATAACCCGGTACACCCTGATCGGGCACCCAGAGCCCGGTGGGCGGTGCGTCCGATTGCCAGAACACGTCGATCGGAATGCCACCGCGCGGATACCAGTAGCCGCCGATGCGCAGCCACAGCGGCTTCATTTCGTCGAACAGGCGTTGGCCGATGCCGACGGTCACGTCCTCGTGGAAGGCGCCGTGATTGCGGAATGAGCCCAGGAACAGCTTGAGGCTCTTCGATTCGACGATGGTTTCGCCGGGCGCGTAGTCGATCACGAGATGCGCGAAGTCGGGCTGTCCGGTCACCGGGCAGAGCGAGGTGAATTCCGGCGCGGCGAAGCGGGCGAGATAGAGGCTGCCGACGCGCGGGTTCGGGACGTAATCGAGCTGGGCTTCCTCGGGCGAAGCAGGAAGTCCGCTCTGCTGGCCGAGGTGGAGGGGGAAAGAGGTGTCAGTCATGACCCGGCAATGCCGCCAAGGACGCGCGAACGCAAGTATGTCGCAGGTGGCCCATATGTCACACCGGCGATGGACGATGGCAGGCCACGTCTTGTCGTGCGGACAGGAGGCATTAACTGAGGGTTCACACGAAGTTTGGCGAAGACCGAAGATACCATGAGGGGCACGAATTCAATCATAGCGCGCGCGGCGATCTCGACCGCGCTGGCCGCAATTCTCGCGGGGCCTGTCGGTGCCCAGTCGAGCGGCACCACCTGGAGCCTTCCCGAGCCGACCGCGACCCCGAGTTCGCGGGCACAAGGTCCGGTCGACGCGCAGAACCCGATCCTGCGGCCGCGCAATGCCGCGCCCGAACCGGTGCCGACCATTGCCGCACCCCCGCCGCAGGTCCAGCCATCCGCTCAGCCTCCGCGCGTCCAGCCCACCGCGCAACCCTCCGTGACCCCGCGCTCCACGCCGACGAGAACGCCGAACCCGGCAGCCAGCCCCAGCGCGCCCGAACCGCGCGCTTCGGCGACGCCCGAGCCGCAGGGCACTCCCTCGGCTTCCGCGCCGGTCGCGCCCGAACCGTTACCGACGCCGATCCCTGCGCCCTCGGCGGTCGAAAAGCCCACGACAGCACCTGCGCCTGCGCCTCTCGTTCCGGTTGCGCAGCAGGGCTTGCCCATATGGGTATGGGCAATCCCGGCAGTGCTGGTCGTCCTGGGCGCCCTTGCGTTCTTTCTGCGGCGCAAGCGCCCGGCCGAGGAAGCGGAAGATTGGCCCGAAGTGCAGGAGGTCGCCGAACCCGTCGCGCCTCCTGTTCCGAAGCCTGCCCCCGTTCCGCAGCCGGAATTCGCCAGCCCGCAGGTGTCGCCGCGTCCCGCTCCGACCCCGCCGCCAGCCGCTGCGCCGGAAGCTGTCGATATCGCCTTCGAGCCGGTCGGCCTGCGCCTCTCGCTGGTCTTCGCGACGCTGCAGTACCGGGTGACGCTGACGGCGGGCACCGACCTCCCGGCCGGGCACCTGATCGGCGACATGATCGGCGCACATGGCTCGCTGACCTCCGAGCAGCAGCTTGCCCCGCCGCTGGAGACGCTGACGCCGCTCAAGCCGGTGCCTGCGCTTGCGGCGGGGGAGAGCGTTACCCTCACCGGCGAAGTGCAACTGCCGCTCAGCGCCATTAGGCCGCTGCAGCGCACGAATGCGTCGTTCTTCGTGCCGCTGCTGCGTGTGGGCGCAGTCTTCGCCGAGACCGTCGCGCCCGTACGCCGCGTCTTCACGCTGGGCATCGCCGGAGGCCCCGCGCTGGCGCCGCTACGGCTCGACACCGGCCCGATGGAGCACCGCGATCTCGGCGCGCGCGAGGTGGCGGAGGCGCGCGCCTATCCGGTGCTGCCGGACGACCGCCGCCGCGCGGCCGGTTAGGCTAACGGGTCGGACTTCACTGATCGAGATCGATGACTTTGCCTTGCATCGTCATTGCGAGCGCAGCGAAGCAATCCAGGGCAGTTTCGCGCCGCTCTGGATTGCTTCGCTGCGCTCGCAATGACGAAAGGTCGGTTTAATCAAATGTCATAGTGCTCTAGGGTCAGCGCTCCCCACTCGCGGAGACGACATTGAGCAGCACGAATGCCCCCGGAACCCTCTCCAACGCCACGGTAATCGTCGGCGCGGGGAGGCGTAGCGAATGGACCGGGCCGGTCGTCAACCCCCCGGTCTGGCGCGCGAGCACCCACCTCTACGAGAACACCGCCGCGCTGGCGCAGGGTCCGCGTACCAACGAGGACGGGCGTTTCTTCTACGGCCGCCGGGGCGCGCCGACGCAGTGGGCGCTGGCCGACGCGCTGACCGCGCTGGAGCCCGGCGCCGCAGGCACCGTGCTCTATCCTTCCGGCGTCGCCGCCATTGCCGGGGTCATGCTGACCCTGCTGCGGCCGGGCGACGTCGTGCTGATCACCGACAATGCCTACGACCCGACCCGTTCGATGGGCAAGGGCCTGCTGACCGACATGGGCATCGAGCCGCGCTTCTTCGATCCGCTGGATCTGAAGGCCTACGAAGCCGCCTTCTGCGACCGCACACGGGCAGTGCTGCTGGAAGCACCGGGCAGCCTCTCGATGGAAATGTGCGACCTGCCCGCGCTGGCCCGCATCGCGCGGGAGAAGGGCGCGGTTTCGGTGCTCGACAACACCTGGGCCAGCCCGCTCGGCTTCGCGGGGCTGAGCCACGGGATCGACGTGGTGCTGATGGCGCTGACCAAGCATGTCGGCGGCCACTCGGACCTGATGATGGGCAGCGCCAGCGCCGGGCCGGAACTCTACGCAAAGCTGCGCGGCCGCGCGCAGCAACTGGGCAATGTCGTCTCTCCCGACGACGCGGCGCTTGCGCTTCGCGGCCTACGTACCTTGCACTTGCGCCTTGCCCACGAGACGCAGAGCGCGCTGGAAATCGCAACGTGGCTCTCGAAGCGGCCGGAAGTGGCGCAAGTGCTCTGCCCGATGCTGCCCGGCGCACCGGGCCATGACTTGTGGAAGCGCGATTTCACAGGCGGCTGCGGCCTCTTCAGCTTCACTTTCAGGGGCGGCGATGCAGCCGCGCGCAACCGCTTCATCGATGCGCTGACGTTGTTCGGCATCGGCTATTCGTGGGGCGGGTTCGAAAGCCTGGCGATCCCCATCGAGCCTTCCGCCTACCGCAACACCATGGCCTGGCCGCCCGCTCCTGCCGCGGAAGGCGACCGCCACGGCGTACGCCTTGCCATCGGCCTGGAGGCGCCCGAGGACCTCATCGCCGACATCGAGCAGGCACTGGAAGCATGGCGGGGGCAGTGACCGCGCCCCTTGTCGCGGCCGCCACGGCGAGCCCGACGCCGACCGCGACAGCCACCGCCGTCGTGGTCAAGCACGCCGAGCCGGTCGCGGGCGCGGAAGGCATCAAGAACGTCGTCTCCGCCCGCAGCGACACGATCGGCAACATCGTCGACACGCTCGACAAGCTGGCCGTGCAGGTCGGCTCCAGCCGCATTTCGCTGTGGGACTTGACCGTCATCGTCGCTGTGCTCGCGCTGGTGATCTCGGTCGCCTGGATCACCAGCCGCATGTCGAGCCGGCTGCTGGCCCGCGCGACGCGCCTCGACATGACGCAGCGGCTGCTGACCGAGAAGATGGTCAGCCTGTTTATCTGGACCGTGGCCATCCTCGTCGGCATCGACGTGCTGGGGATCGATCTGACGGCGCTGACGGTGTTCTCCGGCGCCTTCGGCCTCGCCATCGGCTTCGGCCTGCAGAAGACCTTCGGCAACCTGATCGCCGGTATCATCCTGCTGATGGACAAGTCGATCAAGCCGGGCGACGTCATCGCCATTGCCGACCAGAGCGGGCAGTACACCTTCGGCCAGATCCGCCGCATTGGCATCCGCGCCGTCTCGCTCACCACGCGCGACCAGAAGGAATACCTGATCCCGAACGAGAACCTGATGATCAATCAGGTCGAGAACTGGTCATATTCGTCGAAGAATGTGCGTATCCAAGTCCCGGTCGTGGTCCCCTATGCCTCCGATATCGAGCTTGCCGAGAAGCTGATGCTGGAGGCAGCGGGTGCCGTAAAACGTGTCCTCAAGGCCCCGCCGCCGACCGTCTGGCTCGACAGCTTCGCGGAGAATGGAGTCGCCTTCGTGATCCACGTCTGGATCACCGATCCCGAGGAAGGCACCGGAAACGTGCGTTCTGACGTCCTAAAAGGGCTCTGGAGGCTTATGCGCGAGAACGGCATCAAGGTGCCTTTCCCTCAGCGCGATCTCAACCTTCGCGATACTGAGACGATGCGCGAGTTGATTGCCGCGCTTCGGTCCGACGAGGGCAAGACGCCCCTGAACTGATTGCGGCATACCCACCTGTTTGGGACTTGTCCGGAAAGGCTTGTCTGTATCCAAATTCCCTTTGTCGATCCTCGGCACGCGATCTCGATACTATTTGGATACCGATCTTTCGAGTACCCGGGGGGCGAGATGGCCACCTAGACCCGATTGACCGTTGTCATGTTGAAGGCGCCTGAGTCCGCACGAAAACCTGCGAAGATGCTCGACATGATCAAGGGTGCCTGACATTGCACTTTCGTGCTGGCCGGAGCCTTGCGCTGGTGGAAGCTCCTGCCGGTATTGCTGGTGAGCTATACCTTTTTCGGCCTCGAACCCAACGACCTGCCGCTCGACGGCATGGTCCGGACGACCGAGCGTGAGATGCTGTCGCTGCTGGGCGAGACGGACTTGCCGCCTGCCCTGGCTCCCAGTCCTACGTTCTGACCTGAAGCGCTTCTTCAGTACCCGAAGAAGCGCTTGAGCCCGAGGGCCTTGAGGCCGCGGCGATACGTCATCGAACTCATGTCCGCAGGGATATGCGCCTCGTCGGTAGGATCGAGCGGAAGCCATTCGGGCATCTGCGCCTCGACGATGGCCTTGTCCTCCTCGAAGATGCGCTGGTTGAAGTCGTAGACGTCCTGCACCGGCAGGTCGGTGTCGAAATTGCGGGCGATCGGCGCAAACAGGCGCGTCACACGGGCCGACACCGGCGAGGCGGCGTTCATGATGACCAGCCGGTCGGTGCCCGGGAAATGAATCTCCAGCGTCGCCGTGAACGGCAGGTGGCAGCGGAAATGGCGCAGCCAGTTGAATCCGGGAACCCCGCGCTGAGAGACGCCGATCGGATAGTTGCCTACCGAACTCCAGTATTCTGCCTCGAAGCCGTATTCGGTCCGTTTCGGCGCATAGGCCGGGCCTTCGGCATTGTCGGGATCGGCGAAAGTCTCGGTATGCACGAAGGCGAAGTGCGCGACGTCGAGAAAGCCTTCCAACTGGCGTCCAGCGAAACCGTTGATATCGATCCAGGGACAGGTGATCTGCTGGAATTCGGGCTCTTCCCAGTGCGGCATGTCGGGAATGTCGCCCGTCGCGGGAGCATCGCCCTCGGCGTCGAGGCAGGTCCAGATCAGGCCGTAGCGTTCGAAGCTGGGGAAAGTACGCAGGTGCAGCCGCTCCGGAATGTCGCGCGCGGGGTGCGCAGGGACGTGGACGCACTTGCCGCCGCCCCCGAACCTGAGACCGTGATAGGGGCACACCACGCTATCGCCCTGCTGCGTCCCGAGGCTTAGCGGCACCCCGCGATGCGGGCATACGTTGGTCGCGACGACAATCTCGTCGCCTGACTTGTAGATCACCAGCGGCTGGTCGAGCAGCCTGGTGCCGACCGGCTTCTCGCCCACTTCGCGAGCGAGTGCTACGGGATACCAGTGACGGGCGAGGACGTACCAGTCTTCCGGATCGAAAGTGCAGCCCAGGGGAAGGGCAGGCCGAACGGGGGCGATGACGGCGGCAGTAGCCATGGAATTTTCATCCGCTGAAGGTTTCCCGCGCCTTTTCCGCCTCCTTCTCTGCTCTATCAAACGCAATGATTTGCACATTGTGTTGCAAAATTTAGAGCGGAAGCAGTCGACTGCTGATGGCAATGCCGCGCTGCAAAATCGTGCTTGTCGATGCGTATTGTATCTGTCAGTATATCGAGCATCTGAGGCTTCTTCCGCAGCGTGGCGGCAGGCAGCCCGTCTCATTTCATGATTGTATGGCAACGGCGCCATCGGCTCATTCCGGGTTCGGGGTGCGGCTGATGGCGCTTTTTCGTGTTGGAAAGGCTGGCGTGGAGCGCAAATCGGTAAAGAGCGTGTGCCCCTATTGCGGTGTTGGCTGCGGTATTGTCATGGATGTTGCGGACGGTCGCATCGTCAAGGTGACCGGTGACAAGAACCATCCGACGAATTTCGGCAGGCTGTGCACCAAGGGAAGCAGTTGCCATGTCCCGGTGACGGCTCCGGGGCGCGCAGATGCGGCTTATGCCCGCATCGCCGGCAGCAGCGACCAGGGTGCGATCCCGATGAGCGAGGCGATCAGCCGAACCGCAAATGGCCTGCGCACGATTATCGATCGTGACGGGCCGGACGCGGTCTCGTTCTACGTCTCGGGGCAGATGTCGCTCGAGGCGCAGTACCTTGCCAACAAGCTATGCAAAGGTTTCATCGGCACCAACAATATCGAAAGCAACTCGCGGCTGTGCATGGCGAGCGCTGCCAGCGGCTACAAGCTCTCGATCGGAGCGGATGGCCCTCCGGGATCCTACCAGGATTTCGACCAGGCGGACCTCTTCTTCGTGATTGGCGCCAATATGGCGGACTGCCATCCGATCCTGTTTCTCAGAATGATGGTCCGGGTGAAGGCGGGCGCAAAGCTGATCGTCGTCGATCCGCGGCGCAACACCACGGCGGACAAGGCCGACCTGTTCCTTCAGGTAAAACCGGGCACGGACCTCGCACTGCTCAATGGCCTGCTGCATCTCCTTGTCGAGCAGGGCGGCATCGATCGCGACTTCATATCTGCGTTCACCGAAGGCTGGGATGCGATGCCGCAGTTTCTTGCGGACTACGCACCGCCGCGGGTTGCCGAGATCACAGGCATCCCGGAGGCCGATCTGCGGCAGGCCGCGCAATGGATCGCAAAGGCAGGCGAATGGATGACCTGCTGGACCATGGGGCTCAACCAGAGCACGCATGGCACCTGGAATACCAATGCGATCTGCAACCTGCACCTCGCGACCGGGGCCATCTGCCGTCCGGGCAGCGGGCCATTCTCGCTTACGGGCCAGCCCAATGCCATGGGTGGTCGCGAGATGGGATACATGGGGCCGGGCCTGCCTGGCCAGCGTGCGACCATCAGCGAGGCCGATCGCCTCTTCGTCGAGGACGCGTGGGGTGTTCCGCATGGCACTCTGCGGGTCGAGAGCGGCGCCGGTACGGTGGCGATGTTCGAGGAAATGGTGAAAGGCCGGATAAAAGCGTGCTGGATCATCTGCACCAACCCGGTCGCCAGCGTCTCCAATCGCAAGACCGTCATTGCCGGGCTGGAGGCGGCCGAACTGGTCGTCACCCAGGATGTCTATGTCGATACCGAGACAAATCGCCATGCCCACATCATCCTTCCGGGGGCGCTATGGGCAGAAGCGGAAGGAGTCATGATCAATTCCGAGCGTAACCTGACGCTCATGCAGAAGGCGGTCGATCCTCCGGGCGAGGCGATGGCGGATTGGGAGATCATTGCCCGAGTGGCCTGCGAAATGGGATATCGCGATGCGTTCACTTATGCATGCGCCGAGGATGTCTTCGAGGAAATCCGCCAGTTGTCAACGGCGGCGCAAAAGTCGGCCACGGGGCGGAGTAAAACCAGGCCAGTG
>NZ_BSFC01000002.1:0-110959 GCF_027922145.1 Novosphingobium resinovorum
CCAGGCAGGCGCATCGCGCGAGGTGGCGACGGTGTTGACCAGCGTGCCGAGGCGATCGCTGGAGATCGTCACGACATCGCCGACCTTGTGGGTGAACCCGCGTCCCGGTGCATCGCGGTCCTGCGTCGGCGCGAACAGCGTGCCCAGGAACAGCACGACGCCGTCCGGGTATTGATGCTCGGAAAAGCACTGGCGCAGCAGGTCGAGCGGCGGGCGACTGATCTCCGACATGCGGCTTTCGCCTTCGAGCAGGAAACCTTCCGGCCCCTCGATGCGCAGCAGCACTCGTGCATTCTCGACGTCGGCCACGGTGTAGCCCGCGTCGAACAGGCGCACGAACGGGCCGATCGCGCAGCTGGCGTTGTTGTCCTTCGCCTTGCCCAGCAGCAGCGCCGAGCGGCCTTCGAAATCGCGCAAGTTGACGTCGTTGCCGAGCGTCGCGCCCACGGCCTTGCCGCGTGCGTCGGAAAGGATGACCACTTCCGGCTCGGGGTTGTTCCAGCCCGAATCCGAACGCACGCCGATCGCCGCGCCCGAACCCACGGTGGAAAGCACCGGCGACTTGGTGAAGACTTCCGCATCCGGCCCGATCGCGACCTCGAGGTACTGCGACCACATGCCGTCCTCAATCAGCGCGGCCTTGAGCGCCGCCGCCTCGGGGCTGCCGGGCACGACTGAACGGATCGAGCCGCCGATGCGCTCCTCGAGCCCGCTGCGCACCGCCTGCGCCTTGTCGGCATCGCCGCGCGCGCGTTCCTCGATCACGCGCTCCAGTGCGGAGACTGCGAACGTCACGCCCGCCGCTTTCACGCACTGCAGGTCGATCGGGCTGAGCAGGGTGGCACGGGCCAGAACGTCCTCGGCGGCGCCAAGGGCCTTGCCCTGCGCGGGATCGAAGGCGCCTGCATCGACGAGGTCGGCCACGGTCGGCGCGATGCGGCTCATATCATAGGTTACGCCGCCCTGCAGCAGCACGGGGGTCGGGCCTTCGCCAAGGTCGAGACGGCCGAGGAAAAGGCCGTCCTTCCAGTCGGCAGGGAGCATATCGAGCGAGGTCATGCCGTTCGTCCTTTTCGTCTTTGGGGCCGTCGTCGTCCCGGGCTCGACCCGGGACCGGTGGCTGTCTTTAGGCGGGCGCTGCCGTGCCGGGCGCCCTGAAGCTATGGGGGCTGGTCACGGCCAGCGGTCCCGGATCAAGTCCGGGACGACGATCACTTACAAAGCCTTGAACTTGAAGTTGCTAAAGCGTGCCTCGCCCTGTCCGGCCGAGTAGAGACCCGGCCGCAGCATCAGGAAGCCGCCGCGCACATTGTGGTGATAGCCGGAGACTTCCATGCCCCGGTCGAAGCGCTTCCACGTTTTCCCGCCGTCGCCGCTGGTGTGGAAGGCGACGATGTGGCGATCGTTCCGCACCCGCATCAGCATCTTGCGGCCGTGGTAGTTGGCCGGGCGGCCGCGCTCGATGCCGTATTGGTGCGTCATGAACTTGGCCGCGTCGAAGCCCAGCCCGCAGTAGAGTTGCTGGTCGTAGAACAGCAGCAGGCCCGCAGTGACGCCGGGGTCGATGTCGATCTCGCACTGGAATTCGTAGGCCTGGTCGCCCGCGATCAGCAGCAGCGGCGAGGAATCGACCGGGGCCTTGCCGGCGGCGGTCAGGTGCAGCGTGTTGTTCGCCACCCGCGCGCGGTCGCGCTCGGTCGGCGAGGGCTTGAAGAAGTTCCAGCGCCGCCCGATCTCCAGCGACGAGAAGTCGTCCGACAGCGGCATCCCGTGCGGACCCGCCTTGCGGCCGCCCTTGGGTGTGCGGATCGGCTTCGACAGGTCGCCGCCCTCCATGCGGAACCAGCCGTCGGCGGTCCAGCTGACGGGATCGAGCAGGGTCTGGCGGCCGAGCGTCCAGAAGTCCTTCTCGTAGCCGTGATAGACCGACCACCAGTCCCCGGCAGGCCCCTCGAACAGCGTGGCGTGTCCGCGCGACCACCAGGCTTCCGACAAGTCGGTGGTGCGCACGATCGGGTTGTGTGGGCAGTTCTCCCAAGGGCCGTGGATCGACTTGGAGCGCGCGGCGATCACCATGTGCCCGGTCGGCGGACCGGCCGTGCCGCCCACGGCGGTGACGAGGTAGAAGTATTCACCGCGCCGCACGATCTTGGGGCCTTCGGGGGAGAATCCCTCTACGTCCCAGTCCTCCGGGTAGTGCCAGGGGTCGTAGACGTGTTCCACCGCGCCGACGGTGGAGAGGCCGTCCTCGGCAAGCCGGATGCGGTCGCCGCCGGAAAGGAACAGCCAGCGCGAACCGTCCTCTCCGACCGCGTGGCCGGGGTCGATATGGTCGGGCAGGCCGAGGCTGACGGGCTCGCTCCACGGGCCTTCGGCCTTGTCGGCCCAGACCACGTACTGTGCGTTGGGCGTGGCCTTGACGGTGAAGTAAATGAAGAACCGGCCGCCGTGCTTGCTGATGTCCGGCGCCCAGACCGAGCCGAGGTTCTTCGTCAGCGCGGCGGTGAGGGGGCGCCAGTTGATCAGGTCGGCGGAGTGCCACACGACCAGCCCCGGATAAGAATCGAAGGTCGAGAAGGTCATGTAATAGTCCTTCCCGTCCCGCACGATCGTCGGGTCGGGATGGTCGCCCGCCATCAACGGGTTGAGGTACGTGCCGTTGCCCTGATCCGGGATACGCTGGTCGTCGAAGCCGCGCCGGTACTTCGAAGCGCCGACCGAAGCGGGCTTTGCAGGCGAGGCGGCGGCCGTCGCTGCGCTTGCGCTGCCTGCCAGCGCCGTCAGCGATGCCGCGCCGCCTGCTGCGCCCAGCGCTGCGGCCCTACCCGCTGTAAACAGGGCCTCTCGGCGGTCGAACTTCATGGCTCTCTCCGGTTCTGCTTTTGATTTATGCTAGCGCTATCATATATGGCATCGGTGTCAATGAAAATTGCAGGAACGCGCGATCGGCCATACAAGCCTGGCGATGCACGAAACCCCAGCAAGAGCGCGCGAAGGCGATCCCACCATCGAGGACGTGGCCGCCGCCGCCGGGGTCTCGATCCGCACGGTTTCGCGGGTGCTCAACAAGTCGCCCAAGGTGAATGCCGAGACCCGCCAGCGGATCGAAGCCGCGATCGCCGCGCTCAGGTTCCGGCCAAGCGCTCGGGCGCGGGCGCTGGCGATGCGGCGTTCGTTCCTGATCGGGCTGATCCACAACGACCGCAACGCGCTGGTGCTCGATTCCATCCAGCGCGGCGTCGTCGCCCTGACCGCGCCGCGCGGCTATGAGGTGATCGTCCACCCGACCCCGCTGGAAACCGAAGCGGCGATCCGCGACGTGCTGGGCTTCGTCGAGCGGTCGCGCGTGGACGGGCTGGTGATCCTGCCGCCGGTTTCGGGCGTGCCGGGTCTGGCCGAGGCTCTGGCCGAGGCGCAAGTGCCGGTCACGGCGCTGTCGTCGGTGCCGATCGCGGGCTTTGCCGACGTCATCGTCAGCGAGGAGCGCGCGGCGGGCGCGCAAGTCGCGCGGCATCTGCTCGATCTGGGGCACCGGCGGCTGGGCATCGTCAACGGTCCCGCCGATACGGCTTCGGCCATGGAGCGCCGGGCGGGCTTCATCGAGGAGGCGACGCGTGCCGGGGCAAGCGTGGCCGAAGCGCCGGGCGACTACGACTTCGCCTCGGGCGTGGCCGGGGCGGAACAGCTTCTGGCGCGGGCCGAGCGGCCGACGGGCATCTTCGCGGCGAACGACATCATGGCGGCGGGCGTGCTCAAGGTCGCGGCGGTGCGGGGGATCGCGGTGCCGGGGGGGCTGTCGGTGGTGGGCTTCGACGGCAGCCTGCTCACGCGGATGCTGAGCCCGGCACTGACCTCGGTGCTGCGCCCGTTCGGCGACATGGCGGCGGCGGCGGCAGAGCGGCTCATCGCGCGGATCGAGGGCGGCGAGGCGCCACCGCCGTTCGAGGTGGAACTGCGCGTGGTTCCGGCGGAATCGACGGGGCCTGCGCCTTCGGTCTGATTGCCGTTGAGACTTGGGTGATGATCCTCTCCTCATTCGTCATTGCGAGCGCAGCGAAGCAATCCAGGGCGGCTTAGAACTGCCCTGGATTGCTTCGCTGCGCTCGCAAAGACGAGGTGTGTGGGGTCGAGGAGGTGCTCAGGCCGCCATCGGCTCCAGCCGTCCGGCCTCCAGTGCCGCCAGCCCGGCTTCCACCGCGCCGACGAACCGTCCGTCCGAACCCAGATCGCCGAATACCTCGCGCATCGCCAGAACGCTGCGCCAGTCGCTCGCCCGCTCCAGCAGCGGGGCGGCGAGGGGGTCGGTGATCGTTTGGCCGTCCCGCGCCGCGCCTGCAAGGAAGCGCAGCCATGCCGCGATCGGGAGCGCCAGCCGCTCGACCGGCCGCCCGGCCGCGAGCGCCTCGCGCGTGGTGTCGAGCAGGCGGTAGGGCAGCTTCTGCGACCCGTCCCACGCGATCTGCGACAGCAGATGCCGGATCTCGGGATTGCGGAAGCGGGCGAGCACGTCGGAGATGTAGCCGGCGAGGTCGAGCCCGGGGGGCGGCGCGATCGACGGCGCGATGTCCTCGCGCATCAGCCGTTCGGCGAAAGCGGCGAGTTCGCTGTCGGCCATGGCCTCGCCGACCGTCTCCAACCCACGACCAAGACCGATGTAGGCGAGCGACGAATGCGCGCCGTTGAGCAGGCGCAGCTTGGCCTTCTCGAAAGGACGCACTTCGCTCGCGAACGTCACGCCTGCGAGATCAAGCGCCGGTCGCTCCCCGGCGAAGCGGTCCTCGATCACCCACTGGGTGAAACGCTCGCGCTGGATCGGCCAGACGTCTTCCAGCCCGGTGGCCACCGCGATGCGGGCACGCAGCGCGTCGTCGGTGGCGGGGGTGATCGAATCGACCATCGCGTTCGGGAAAGCGACGGTGTCGGCGATCCAGCGGGCGGTGTCGGGATCGATCGCCTCGGCCAGCGCGATCGTCGCGGCCTCCAGCTTGCGGCCGTTGTCGGTGAGATTGTCGCAGCACAGTACGGTCACGCCGGGGAGCCCCGTGAGACGGCGTGCCTGAAGCCCGCGCACCAGCCAGCCGGTGAACGAACCCGGCGTCCAGCCTTCCGAACGCGAGGCATCGAGGTCCGCCTTGATGGCCGGGTTCGCGAAATCCAGCGCTCCGTCCGCGCCGAGGCAGTAGCCCTTTTCGGTCACGGTGGAACTGACGATGCGGGTGTCCGCATGAGTCAGCTCGCCGAGGATCGCGGCCGGATCGTCCTTCGTGAGAATTCCGCCGATGGCGCCGATCACGCGGTACGCGACCTCGGTGTCCAGCAGGGCGAGGGTGTAGAGCCCGTCCTGTGGGTTCAGCGCATCGGCCACCCCGCGCGAATTGAGGCTCACGCCGGTCAGCCCCCAGCGGGGATCGCTACCCAGCAGGGTGTCGAAGGCGGCGGCCTGATGCGCGCGGTGGAACGCGCCCGGCCCGAAGTGGACGACGCCGCGCTTGACGGCAGAGCGGTCGTACTGCGGCCGGATCACGCCTGCGGGGAGCGCGGAAAGGGTGTTTTGCGATAGACGGGTCATGCCGGTTCCACCTCGCGCGCGGGCGCTTCGAGGCCGTAGGCCTTTCGCACCAGCCCGACGGTCAGTTCGTGGGCCAGTTCGGCAGCCTCCCAGTCCTCCATGCGATGCTCGGCGACGAGGCGGGCGAGGAAGCCGCAGTCGATCCGCCGCGCGACGTCGTGGCGCGCCGGGATCGAGAGGAAGGCGCGGGTGTCGTCGTTGAATCCCACGGTGTTGTAGAAGCCCGCCGTTTCGGTGGTCATCTCGCGGAACCGGCGCATACCTTCCGGGCTGTCGTGGAACCACCATGCCGGGCCGAGCTTGAGGCACGGATAGTGCCCCGCCAGCGGCGCGAGTTCGCGGGCATAGGTCGTCTCGTCCAGCGTGAAGAGGATGACCTTGAGGTCCGGCTCGTTGCCCAAGAGGTCGAGCATCGGGCGCAGCGCCTCGACATATTCGGTGGCGCGCGGAATGTCGGCGCCCTTGTCGCGGCCGTGGCTGGCGAAGAGGCGGGCGTTGTGGTTGCGGGTGGAGCCGGGGTGGATCTGCATGGTCATGCCGTCCTCCACGCTCATGCGCGCCATTTCGGTGAGCATCTGTGCGCGGAACAGCTCGGCCTCGTCGGCGTCGGCTTTCCCGCCCATGACCTTGGCGAACAGCGCCTCGCATTCCACCGTCGAGAGGTTGGCGGTGCGGGCGGTGACGAAGCCGTGGTCGGTCGCCGTCGCGCCCATCGCGCGGAAGTCGGCGCGGCGCTTGCGGTGCGCGGCGAGGTAGCCGGTCCAGCTCTCGACGTTCTCGCCGGACAGGTCGGCGAAGCGCACGATGTCGCGCGCGAAGCTGTCGTGCTCGGGGTCGATCACCGAGTCCGGGCGATAGGTGGTGACGACCTTGCCCTGCCAGCCCGATGCCTGAATCGCCTTGTGATGCTTCAGGTCGTCGCCCGCGCCCTCGGTGGTGGCGAGCAGTTCGATGTTGAATCGCTCGAACAGCGCGCGCGGGCGGAATGCGGGGGAGGCGAGGGCCTCGCCGATGGTGTCGTAGTAGAAGTCGGCAGTGCTCTCATCCAGCGCCACGTCGATGCCGAAGACTTCGCCGAAAACGTGGGGCAGCCACATGCTGGATGGCGTGCCGCGGAACAGCTTCCAGTTCGCCGCGAACAGGCGCCATGCCTCGCGGGGGTCGGTGGCGGGCATCACGCCGCCCTTGCGGGGGACGGCCAGCGCGTCGAGGTCGATGCCCTGCGAATAGAGCATGCGGAACAGGTAGTGGTCCGGGGCCAGCAGCAGCTCGGTCGCGTTGGTCCAGGCCGCGTCGGTGGCGAACCATTCCGGGTCGGTGTGGCCGTGCGGGCTGACGATCGGCAGGCCGGCGATTTCGGCATAGAGTTCGCGGGCGATGGCGCGCGTCGTCGGGTCGGCCGGCAGCAGGCGATCGGGGTGCAGCGAGAGCTTGGGCATCCTTGGGACTCCTCGGAAGAGTGCGTTTGCGGCTCGATTACCGAGTTGTGCCAGCGCTGGCAATGCTGTATCGGCGGGCCATGGTCGAAACGCTTTCCAAACCTGTCACCGTGATGCGGATTTCCGCCGAGGATCACGTCGCCGTCGCCCTGGAGCCGCTTGAGGCAGGCGCGGAAGTCGTTGTGGACGGTCAGACGATCTGCCTCAGTGATGCGATTCCGGCTGGCCACAAGTTCGCCGTCATGCCTGTTGCCGCGGGTTCGCCGGTTCGTCGCTATCGCGCGCCAATCGGCCTCGCCACGCGCAACATCGCGGTGGGCGAGCATGTCCATGTCCACAATGTCCACACCGCGCTTTCGGGCGAGAAGGCCTATGCCTTCTCCGGCGCGCGGGCCGAGGAGCACGCGGCGCAGTCCTCGCGCTCCTTTCGGGGCTACGTCCGGCCGGACGGCAGCGTGGGCACCCGCAACGAATTGTGGATCCTGCCCACGGTCGGCTGTGTCGGCCGCCTGGGCGAGCGGCTGGCGGCGAAGGGCAACCTGCGGTCGCCCGCGACCGTCGATGGCGTTCATGCGTTCAATCACCCGTTCGGCTGCTCGCAGCTGGGGGCGGACCTCGATGGCACGGCGGCGGTGATCGCCTCGCTGGCGCTCAACCCCAACGCGGGCGGCGTGCTGCTGCTGGGTCTCGGCTGCGAATCGAACCAGCTGGAAGAACTGCTCAAGCGCATTCCCGACGACCGCCGCGATCGCTTGCGTGTGCTGCGCGCGCAGTCGGAAAGCGACGAGTTCGCCGCCGGGGAAGCGCTGATCGACGAACTGCTGGGCCTGATGGCCGAGGACCGGCGCGAGGACGTGCCGCTCTCGAAGCTGCGGCTGGGCGTGAAATGCGGCGGCTCGGACGCGATGAGCGGACTGACCGCCAATCCGCTGATCGGTCTGATGGCCGATGCGGTGACCGACGCGGGCGGTGCCGCGATCCTGACGGAAATTCCCGAAATCTTCGGCGCCGAGAACCTGCTGCTCGAACGTGCCACCAGCGAAGAGGTGTTCGACAAGCTCTCGGGCCTCGTCAATTCCTTCAAGCGCTACTTCATCGAGAACGGCGAGCCGGTTTCGGAGAACCCCAGCCCCGGCAACATCGCGGGCGGCATCACCACGCTGGAGGAAAAGTCCCTGGGCGCCGTGCAGAAGGGCGGGCTTGCCCCGGTCTGCGACGTGATCGGCTATGGCGAGCGGATTTCGACGACGGGACTGACGGTGCTCGAAGCGCCCGGCAACGATGCCGTTTCCACCACCGCGCTGGCGGCAGCGGGGGCGACGATCACGCTGTTCTCCACAGGGCGCGGGACGCCGCTCGGCAGCCCGGTACCGACGATGAAGATCGCCTCGAACCATTCATTGGCCGAGCGCAAGCCGGGCTGGATCGACTTCGATGCCGGACTGGTGCTGGAAAAGGGCATGGCGGGCGCGGCGGCCCTGCTGCTCGACCGCATCATCGCCGTCGCGAGCGGGGAACCGGCGCGCAACGAGAGTAACGACGAACGCGCCATCGGTATCTGGAAGCGCGGCGTTACGCTGTAAGCGTGCTCACCGTGCCGACGGGACGCCGTATAAACGCCCGATGCCCTCATCATCGCGAGTGAAGAGAGGGGCTAGATGCCTGCCACACGACCTTGCGTCGCCGCCCGAAGCGATCATCGTCTGAATTCCGGTGCAATAGTGAAGCAGGCGCCTCTTTCGCTGGGGGCGAGCGAGATTTCGAGATGATGCCGTTCGGCTATCGCGCGGCATAGTGCGAGGCCGAGGCCTGCTCCTTCGGTGCCGAGCGAACTACCGCCGCGGGCGAATTTCTGGAAAATCCTGTCGCGCTGGTCTTCGGCAATGCCTGGCCCGTCGTCGCTGACGATCAGCAACGGCCCTCGTCGCAGCGTGAGGCGGACCGTACCGCCGGGAGGTACGAACTTGAAGGCGTTATCCAGCAAGTTGGTGATCAGCCGGGTAAGCGACATTTCCTCGCCCGCGATCGAGACTTCGGGCTCGATGTCGAGGATTAGCCGGTGGCCGGATTCCTCGGCGCTGTCGGCGTAGAGTTCGCCGAGGCGGGCGGACAGGGAACTCAGGTCCACGGGGATGAGGCCATGGCGATCGCCGCGCCGCGCCTCGCTGGCAGCGATGTCCAGCAGCGATTCGAGCATGCGGATGATACCCCGGATCTCGGTACGAGCATCGGCGATACGCGCGGCCGTCTCGGCATCGGGCGTGGCGGCGAGTGCTTTCACCAGCCGGTTGTCGAGATGCATCAGCGGCGTGCGCATCTCGTGCGCGACATGGTCGGTCGTTTCGCGGTGGGCTGCGGCGAGTCGTTTCAGGCGGCCAAGGGCGTTGCCCGAGTGGGCGGCCAGTTCGTCGATCTCGTCATGCCCGGCCGAGCCGCGTGCCAGTTCCTGCAGCGCTGCGTCGTCGGGCTGGCGGAAGGCGGCGTTGATCCGTTCCAGCCTTCCTGCCAGGCGATGCGCTGCAGTCCAGCCGCCAAGCGCCACCGCCAAGGTCGCCAGCACGCCGCCGGTGAGGAATACCAGTGCCACCTGCCGCAGCAGCATGGAAAGGTCGCGATACTCGTGCGCGACCAGCAGCTTGAGGTTGGGGCCGAGCTGGGTGGCGCGGGCGAAGGCGAGTTCGCCGCCCTCTATGCGGATGTCGGCGGCCTCGGAGATGCCGGCATGCAGCCCCGGCCATTGGGTCAGGTCTCCGGCGATAGGTTTCCCCTGCGCATCGGCGAGGAGGTAGTGCGCGGGATCGCCGTTGCGCGGTTGCAGTGCGAGGCGGTCCTTGATGCGCTTGCCGAGTTCGTCGCGATCGCCGCTGGCGTAGATGTCGACCATGCCAGCAAGATCGACGTCGACAGCCCGTTCCAGCGCTTGCCGGTTGGAGCGCTCGATCGTGGCGTTGGTCAACAGCCACAGCCCGAAGGTGATCACCGCTGCCGTGGCGATCGCCCAGACGACGATCTGAGCGAAAATCGAATTACGGATGAAAGCCAGCCGCTTCATGGGCATACGTAGCTTGGCAGCGGATCGCGGACCGATGACGCTATGAAGGGCCCGCTCACCGCCCGTCCAGCAACCTGTAGCCGGAGCCCCAGATGGTTTCGAGTGCGGGCTTGTCGAAACCTTCTTCGAGCTTGCGGCGCAGGCGGCCGATGTTGACGTCCACCACGTTGGTCTGCGGATCGAAGTTCATCTTCCACACGTCGCGTAGCAGCATCTCGCGCGTCAGGACTTCGCCTGCGTTCTCCATGAAGTGGCGGAAAAGCTCGAATTCCTTGGGGCTGAGTGCAAGGTGGCGATTGTCGCGAAAGGCGGTGCGGGCCTTCACGTGGCACTCGAAGGCGCCGTAGAGGATGACGGCGGAATGCTCGCGGCCGGAAGAGCGGCGGTGCAACGCGCGCAGGCGGGCGAGCAGTTCCTCACCTTCGAAGGGCTTGGCGAGGTAGTCGTCGGCCCCGGCGTCCAGCCCTTCGGCGCGGTCAGTCGAGCGGCCGAGCGCCGAGAGTAGCAGGACCGGCGTGCCGACCCCGCTCTCGCGCAAGCGAGACAGGATGGTGATGCCGTCCAAGTCAGGAAGCATGCGGTCGAGGATGATGACGTCGAACCGCTCTGCGCCGGCGCGTTTGAGGCCTTCGTTGCCGGTTGCGCACCATGTGAGTGCGTCCCCGGCCCCGACTGCAAGCTCCTTTACTTGGGACGCTGCGCGCATATCGTCCTCAATGTAGAGGATATTCATTCCAACCATCATGCCGCTTTCACAGCCAAGTGATTATCGTTATCTATTGCAGCTATTAATAAGCGCGTGGTGGCCCACCGTCGCCTGACAATGCTTGTTATTATTGGGTCGGTGGCTTGCGTCTCGTTTCCTGGTCCATCTTTTTCAGAAAGACGGGCACTTTTGGCCCGCTTTTCTTGTTTTTCCATCTGGTGCAATTCAACCGAAGAAGAAGCTCCAGAAGCTCCGCGCGGTACCGGTGTCCAGATTGCCGGGGACCGTTTCGATGGCCGCATTTGCTACCGTGGCCGAAAAAACCAGGGCAGCACTGACTGCTGCGATCGCGAACTTTTTCATCGATGAACTCCTGTGCCCCTGGCAATATCGGAATCAAGCAAAGGCGCTATTCCGAGGTCTGCAGGATATGTTGCGACAAGTGCGCGTCAACACTTCCACGAGTTAAATATAGTTATTGCGCCTTGGGCGCTGCCGCCGAGGCATCGACAGGCAGGCCGCCAAGCTCGGTGACCAGCTTGGTGTAGGCGTCAAGGTAGGCGAGCACGATGATCTGGCCGATCTGCGTGTTCTGGTAGCCGCCGCCGCCTGCTGCACCGAAAGTGCCGCCGAAGAAGCCGCCGCCGCCCGCGCCGAAGCTGACGTCGGATTTGCGGGCATAGCCCTCGGTCAGCGCCTCTTCCACGGTGGTGCGCGAATTCACGATCGAGAGGGTGACGTTCGCCTCGCCCTTCTTGACGTTGAGACCACCGGCGATCGCACCCACGCCGCGCCCGAACAGGCCGCCGACGCCGCCCAGCACGCCGCCGATGCCGCTACCGCCCGAATTGTTGTTGGTCGAGACGATGTCCGGCTGCAGGAAATAGTCCGCCGCCTTGATTTGGCCCTTGCCGATGTTGGAGCCCTTCTGCAGTTCACCCTGTTCGGCGAGCGCGCGCTCCATGGCGCTGTTCTGCAGCGAGCGGCCGCGGTTGACCATGGTGAAGCAGCCCGACTTCTGCACGAAGACGCGCAGAATCGCCTCGGGGCTGCCCAGGCTCAACTCGCGCCACCACTGGGTGTCGGGCTCGATGATGGCGACGGTGCCCAGGTTCTTGCGGCAGACGGGGATCGACTGCTGGCCCTTTTCCTGCAGTTTTCGACCCGAGGACTGGTCGGCGAGGGCGGGGGTGGCCGCAAGGGTGGTGAGCGCGGCCAGCGCGCAAACGAACGTCTTCATCAGTAGTGCTCCCTATTGTCTCGCGCGGACGCGAAGTGCCCAATCCCCAGGGCGACGAACTCCTTATGCGGTCACTCTTGCACGAACAAATGACGATGTCTGTGAGAATCTTTCGCAATTTAGTGTGCGTTTTCAGAATCAAGTGAGGTTCGTGCCATTTTCGCGATTGCGCAGGAACCAGGCGCGCACCGCCTTCCTGGATCGTCATTGCGAGCGCAGCGAAGCAATCCAGGGCGGTTTACGCGGCCTTGGATTGCTTCGCTGCGCTCGCAATGACGAGGAAGGTGTGACGGATGCTCTGGCGGGCCGGTTCAGGCCGGAGACACGGCCATGTTGTCGATCAGCCGCGCGGGGCCGATCCGTGCCGCCACGATGAGCCGCATCGGCCGGTCCGATCGGGTGGTCAGTGCCGTAAGATCATCCGCATCGCGCAGTTCGGCATAGTCAACCGAGCGGAAGCCACCCGCGACGATTTCGGCCTCCAGCTTGGCGAGGGTTTCCGACACATCCGCCCCGCCTTCGATGGCGGTGATGGCGGTGCACATCGCGGTCGGCAGTGCGACCGCCGCCTTGCGCTCCCCGGCCGAGAGGTAGGCATTGCGCGAGGACATCGCGAGCCCGTCCGCCTCGCGCACGGTCGGCACGCCGAGGATGGAGCCAGCGGCGGGGCGGGTGAGGTCAAGGTCGCGCGCCATCCGGCGGATGACGGCCAGTTGCTGCCAGTCCTTCTCGCCGAACAGGGCCATGTCTGGCATGACCTGGTTGAACAGCTTGCACACCACGGTGGCGACGCCGTCGAAGTGGCCGGGCCGCGACGCGCCGCACAGGCCCTCGCTGACCCCGGCGACAGAGATGTTGGAGGCGAAGCCGGCCGGGTACATCGCCTCGACCGTGGGTGCCCAGAGCAGGTCCACCCCTTCGGCTTCCAGCAGCGCCGAGTCGCGGGCAAGCTGGCGCGGATAGGCGTCGAGATCCTCGTTCGCACCGAACTGGAGCGGGTTGACGAAGATCGATACGACCACGGCCGCGCCCCGGCTTTTCGCCTCGCGCACGAGCGTCAGATGGCCGTCATGCAGTGCGCCCATCGTGGGCACGAGCGCGACCTGACCGGTCTTGCGAAGCTCGGCAACCGCATTGCGCAGTGGATCAAGAGCGTGGACGGTTTGCATTGGGCTTGGCTGCTCCGGTATGATGGGCGCGACCGAAAGGTGCGTTTGGGCCTTAGCCCCGGCGCACCTGCGGGGGCAATGATTTCAACGTCGGGCCGGGCGACCGGTCCCGCGAGCAGGATAACGGTCACGTGACAGCGCATCGCATCGTCTTCGCCAACGAGAAGGGCGGCACCGGCAAGTCCACCACCGCCGTCCATGTCGCCATCGCGCTCGCCTACCAGGGCGCGAATGTCGCCTGCATCGACCTCGACCACCGCCAGCGCACGCTCTACCGCTACCTCGAGAACCGGATCGAGACCGAGCGCAAGCGCGAGATCGCGCTGCCCGGCGCGCGCTTCGCGGTCTACGATGGCGACGACATCGGCGAACTCGACGATCTCGCCGAGCAGATCGCGGAGGGCTACGACTTCCTCGTCTTCGACACGCCCGGCCGCGACGATCCCTTCGCCCGCCACGTGGCGACCACGGCGGACACGCTGGTCACCCCGCTCAACGACAGCTTCGTCGACTTCGATCTTCTCGGTCAGGTCGAGAGCGAGACCTTCAAGGTCAAGCGCCTCTCGTTCTATGCCGAAGTCATGTGGGAGGCGCGCAAGAAGCGCGGGCTCAAGACCATCAACGAAGGCCGCCGCGAACTCGACTGGGTCGTCGTGCGCAACCGCGTCCAGCACGTCGAGGCGCGTAACATGCGGCGCATCGACGGGGCGCTTCAGGAACTGTCCAAGCGCGCGGGCTTCCGCGTCGCGGCGGGCCTGTCCGAGCGCGTCATCTTCCGCGAGCTGTTCCCCTCGGGCCTGACTCTGCTCGACAAGGGATTTCTGGGCGATCTGGGCACCAGCCACCTCGTCGCGCGGCAGGAACTGCGCGGGCTGGTCGCCGGGCTCAACCTGCCGGTGCCGGTACGGCGGGAGTCCGAAACGGCCTTCGCCGCCGCAGGCTGACGGGAAGGCCCATGATCAAGCTGCTCTGGCTGGTCGCGCTCGGCTGCATCGTCTGCCGGATGCTCATCGGCCGCTGGCCCTGGGAAAAGAAGCGCAAGGTCGCGGGGCCGTCCTTCGAGACGGCGCAGGCGCGGGCGCTGCTGGGCGTGGACGCGGGCGCCGACCGGCGCGAGATCGTCGAGGCGCACCGCCGCCGCATCGCGCTGGTGCACCCCGACAAGGGCGGCAGCTCCGAGCAGGTGCACGAGGCGAATGCCGCGCGCGACGTGCTGCTGGCGGTGCTGCCTGCGGATTAGAATGCCATCGTCTTTGGCTGAAACACCATTCGTCATCCCCGCGAAGGCGGGGACCCATCTGATGATGGTTCAATCTGCCACGTCAGGAGATGGGTTCCCGCCTTCGCGGGACTGACGGCGATAAAATTACGAGGCGAGCACGCTTTAATTTTCCCGCGCGATCTGGAAGCCCGCGAACGACTGGTTCACCGGCATCAGTTCCAGCGTGTTGATGTTGACGTGCGCGGGCAGGGTGGCGACCCAGAGCACGGTCTCGGCGATGTCCTCGCCGGTCATCGGGTTGACGCCTGCGTAGAACGTGTCGGACGCGGCCTGATCGCCGCCGTTGCGAACCACGGTGAACTCGGTTTCCACCATGCCGGGCTCGATCGAGGTCACGCGCACGCCGGTGCCGCTCAGATCCGAGCGCAGGCCGAGCGCGAACTGGCGCACGAAGGCTTTGGTGCCGCCGTACACGTTGCCGCCGGTGTAGGGATACGTCGCCGCGACCGAGGACAGCATCACGATCCCACCCTTGCGCGCGATCAGGCCCGGCAGCAGCTTGTGCGTCAGCGAGACCAGGCTGACGACGTTGGTGTCGATCATCGTCTTCCAGTTGGCGAGGTCGGCTGCCTGCGCGGGCGCCGCGCCCAGCGCGAGACCCGCGTTGTTCACGAGGCAGTCGATCGCGGCGAAATCGGCCGGAAGCGCATCGAGCGCGGCGTCGCGGGCGGCTTCGTCACGCACGTCGAAGACGGCGGCGTGGAAGCGGTCGGCACCCAGTTCGTCCGTCAGCGCCTGAAGCCGCTCGGCGCGGCGGCCGGTGCCGATCACGCGCCATCCGGCCTTCACGAAAGCGCGCGCGCAGGCTTCGCCGATACCGGAAGTGGCGCCGGTTACAAGTACGGTCTTCATGGGGGATTCCTTCAATCTGCGGAGAGGACGGTGACGTCCATGCGGAAGCTGCGCGCCTCTCCGGGCGCCAGCGTGATCACGCCCGGCTTTTCGCGGAAATCGCCGGCAAAGCCAAGGGGGTCGGCATGGCCCTGCCACGGTTCGATGCACAAGTAAGCCGCGCCGGGCTTCTGCCAGATGCCCAGCATCGGGGTGTCCGGAAAGGCGATGGCGAGCTGTGTCCCGCCCGGTGCGCCGTATGTGAGCGCGCGGCTGGAGAGGCGGTCCCAGATCACCGCGTCCTCCTCGAACAGCGCGGCGTCCAGCGGCAGGATATGGCCCTCGACCGGCGATGCCACAGGCTCGGGCAACAGGAGTCCGCTGGGACCGTCGATGCGGCGGATCGGCTGGGGTTCGGGCTGTTCGAAGGCGACCACGTGGTCGGCCTTGGTGGCGCCTCCCGGCAGCGGCCAGGCGAAGCCGGGGTGGAAGCCCAGGCTGAATGGCAACGGGGCATCGCCGGCGTTGAGCACCCGCGCCTCGGTGAACAGGGCTGTGCCTTCCAGTCGGAACGCCATCTCCAGCATGAAGGCGAACGGATAGACCGCGCGCGTTTCAGGACTGTCGGTCAGGCGGAAAAGCGCACGATCGGTGCCCGCTTCCAAGACCTCGAACACCGACTTGCGCGCGAAGCCGTGCCGGGGCAGGGCGTATTCCTCGCCGTCCAGCCGGTAGGTGTCGCCGTTCAAGGCCCCGACGATCGGGAACAGCAGCGGCGCGTGGCCGGTCCAGAACGCCGGGTCGGCATCGGTCATGTATTCGCGGCCGAAACTGTCGGTCAGCGACCAGAGTTCGGCGCCGAGCGGGTTGATCCGGGCGGTGAGATCGCCGGAGGAGATGGTCACGAAGTCCACGTCAGTCCCCTTGTCGTACTTCCCACCTGAGCCAGTTTATGCGGCCGGGGCTTCGACAAGCTCAGCCTGAGCGGGCTTGGGAGGTTTTACCCTGCCTCCGCTCACCCTGAGCTTGTCGAAGGGTCTTGCATCACCCCCGCAGCACCGCGCCCAGCTTGGCGGCGGCGGCGGTCACCTTTTCGCTGATCGCCTTGAGGTCGGCTTCCTTGTAACTGGCCTCGACCGGCTGGAGCGTGACTTCGAGCGCGAGCGACTTCTGCCCCTCGGGCACGCCGTTGCCACGGAAGTCGTCGAACAGGCGCACCGCGACGATGTTGGCCTTGTCCGCGCCCTGCACCAGCCGCACGAGATCGCCCGAGGGCAGCTCTGCGGGCACGAGGAACGCATAGTCGCGCGTCACCGCCTGCAGCGCCGGGGGCGCGTAGGAGACGCGGGCGAAGCCGGGCGTGCCCTTCTTGCCGGGAATGGCGTCGAGGAACAGTTCGGCGACCGCCACCGGGCCATCGACGTCGAACTGCTTCGCCGTCTTCGGGTGCAGCATGCCGAAGCGCGCCAGCACCGTCTTGGGGCCGAGGCGCAGCGTCGCCGACTGGCCGGGGTGGAACTGGGGACCAGCTTCGCCCATGACCTGCAGCTTGTCGACCGGGGCGCCAGCCTCGGCCAGCAGCGCCAGCACTTCGGCCTTGGCATCGTAGGCGTCGAACGCCGTCGCCTTGCCGGTCGCCCAGCCGCGCGTGGTCTTCTCGCCCGCGAGGACGACGCCCAGCGTCAGCCGTTCATCGCTCGCCCCGCCGGCACCGCGCAGATAGCGGCGGCCGATCTCGAACAGGCGCAGCGAGGCCGCGCCGCGATCGAGGTTGCGCTTCGCCGCCATCAGCAGGCCCGGCAGCAGCGAGGGGCGCATGGCCTTCATGTCCTCGCTGATCGGATTGGCGAGCACCCACAGCGGACCTTCGGCGAAAGCCTCGGCGGCGGGCTCGGGCAGGAACGACCAGGTGACGGCTTCCTGAAGCCCGCGCGCCGCAGCGGCGCGGCGCACGCGCCGTTCCAGTGCCTGCGCCGGGGTGGCGGTGGGCTTGGCGACGCCGTCGGCGCGCGGCAGCGGCACGCTCTCGACCTTGTCGAGGCCGTGGATGCGCACGACTTCCTCGACGATGTCAGGCGCGCCATCGACGTCAGGACGCCAGCCGGGGACGGTGACGGCCCAGTCGTCAGCCTCCACCACCGAGAAGCCGAGGCTTTCGAGGATGCGCTGTTGTTCGCCGGGGGTGACGGTGACGCCGCCCAGCTTCTCGACCAGCGAGGGCGCGAAGTGGACGATCTTGGGCGTGCCCGGAGCAGCGCCCGCGCGCACGATCTCGGACACTTCGCCGCCGCACAGCTCGACGATCAGGTTCGTCAGCAGCGCAAGGCCGGTGTCGAGGAACTGCGGGTCGATCCCGCGCTCGAACCGCCCGCGCGCGTCTGACGTGAGGTTGAGCTTGCGGCCCGTCTTGGCGATACGCTCGGGATCGAAGTAGGCGATTTCGAGCAGGACGTCGGTGGTGGCATCGCCACAGCCCGAGTGCTGGCCGCCCATGATGCCTGCGATGTCGTGGACGCCACTGCCGTCGGCGATCACGGTCATTTCGGCGTCGAGGGTGTAGGTCTTCTCGTTCAGCGCCTCGACCGTCTCGCCGTCCTTCGCGCGGCGGGCGACGACGGCGCCGGTCAGCTTGGCGAGGTCATAGGCGTGGGCCGGGCGGCCATACGTGAGCATCACGTAGTTGGTCGCATCGACCAGCGCCGAGATCGGGCGCTGACCCGCAGACTTGAGCGCATCCTGCAGCCACTGCGGCGAGGGGCCGTTCCGCACGCCCTTGATGACGCGGCCGTAGAAGGCCGGGCAGCCCTCGGCATCATCGGTGCGCACCTCGACCGGGCAGGGGAAGGTGCCTGCGGCCTCGGGCGCGACGATCGGCTTCAGCGTGCCGAGGCCCGCTGCCGCGAGATCGCGGGCGATGCCGTAGACGCCCATGCAGTCCGGGCGGTTCGGCGTGATCGACACGTCGATGACCGGATCGGCGCCGTGATACTGCGCGAAGGGCGTGCCGACGGGCGCATCCTCGGGCAGTTCGATGATGCCATCGTGGTCCTCGCCCAGCTCCAGCTCGCGGGTGGAGCACATCATGCCGTTCGATTCGACGCCGCGCACGGCGGCAACCTTGAGGGCCATGCCGTTCACCGGCACCACCGCGCCCGGCAGGCCGAGCACGCCGACCAGCCCTGCGCGCGCATTGGGCGCACCGCAGACCACGGTGAGCACCTTGTCGCCGGTGTCGACGGTCAGCACCTGCAGCTTGTCCGCCTGCGGGTGCTTTTCAGCCGTGAGCACCTTCGCCACGCGGAAGCCTTCCAGCTTCGCGGCAGGGTCTTCGATGCCTTCGACCTCAAGGCCGATGGCGTTGAGGGTGGCGGCGATCTGCTCGATCGACGCATCGGTTTCGAGGTACGTCTTGAGCCAGGAGAGCGAGAACTTCATTGTCTAAATCCTTCCCGCCTTATGCCGGCGTACCGACGCCGCCCGAAAGGGTCGGCACGTCGAGGGCGGAGAAACCGTAGTGGGAGAGCCAGCGCACATCGCCGTCGAAGAAGGCGCGCAGGTCGTCCATCCCGTACTTGAGCATGGCAAGGCGATCGACGCCGATGCCGAAGGCGAAGCCCTGCCATTCGTCGGGGTCGATGCCGCCCGCCGCGATGACGCGGCGGTTGACCATGCCTGACCCCAGCACTTCCATCCAGGCGTGCCCCGGCGCATCGCCCGAACCGCCGACCACGCGGCGTCCGCCCTGGCTGGAATAGCCCACGTCCACCTCGATCGAGGGTTCGGTGAAGGGGAAGTAGCTGGGGCGCAGGCGCAGGACGATGTCGTCCCGCTCGAAGAAGGCCTTGAGGAAGGCTTCCAGCGTCCACTTCAGGTGGCCGAGGTGGATGCCCTTGTCGATGACGAGGCCCTCGATCTGGTGGAACATCGGGGTGTGCGTGGCGTCGCTGTCCGAACGGTAGACGCGGCCCGGCGCGATGATGCGGATGGGCGCGCCCTGCTGGATCATCGAGCGGATCTGCACCGGCGAGGTATGCGTGCGCAGCAGCATCTCGCGGCCGTCGTCATTACGGTCCGGGAAATAGAAGGTGTCATGCATCGCGCGCGCCGGGTGGCTTTCGGGCATGTTGAGCGCGGTGAAGTTGTGCCAGTCGTCCTCGATCTCCGGCCCGGTGGCGACCGCGAAGCCGAGGTCGGCGAAGACTTCGGCCAGCTCGTCCATCACCTGCGAGACCGGGTGGACGGCGCCGCGCGGAGTGGCGGGCGCAGGGAGCGATAGGTCGATCGTCTCGGCCGCAAGGCGCGCGTCGAGCGCGGCGGTTTCGAGGGTTTCCTTGCGGGCGGTGATGGCGGCGTTGGCGTCGCGCTGGTAGCCGTTGAACAACGGCCCCATCTCGCGCCGCTCCTCGGGCGACATGCCGCCCAGACGCTTCATCAGCCCGGTGATCTCGCCCGCCTTGCCCAGATACTGAATGCGCAGCGCTTCGAGAGCCTCGAGCGTTTCGGCACCTTCGATCGCCGAGATCACCTGATCAAAATCGAGCACGATACTAAACCCCAAAAACTCGTCATTCCCGCGAAGGCGCGAACCCATCTGATGCCCTATCCCCTGACGATCCGGGGCGGTGGCAGCGGCACGAAGCCGAAATCCACCGCAAGGTCGCGCCAATCGGGATTGGCCTGTTCGATCAGGGCGAGTTTCCACGCCCTGTTCCACGTCTTGATCCGCTTCTCGCGCAGGATCGCGCTTTCAATCGTCGCGTGCCGCTCGAACCAGACCAGTCGATGCACGCCGTAGTCGCTCGTGAACCCTTCGATCAAGCCCTCGCGGTGCTGATGGAGGCGACGAAGCAGATTCGATGTGACTCCGACATAGAGCGTACCGTTGCGATGTGACGCGAGGAGGTACGTGCATGGATCGAAGGTTTCGCGCATCGGAGGGGCCACCAGCTGGGTTCCCGCCTTCGCGGGAATGACTGGGAAGAGTGATGCAGCGGAATCGCTTCAATCGGCAGTTAACACCCTGTCGTCATTCCCGCGCAGGCAGGAACCCAGCTGGTGCGCTATCCCAACACGCGAAAAGGGCGCGGACGGCACATGCCATCCACGCCCTTTGAAATCGCGCGATGAAGCTGAGGAGCTTTACGCGTCGGTGGCTTACGCCGCCGCGGGCAGAGCTGCCTTCGCCTGCGCGATGACGGTGCTGAACACGCCGCCTTCGTTCATGGCGAGGTCGGCCATCGTCTTGCGGTCCAGTTCGATCCCGGCGAGCTTCACGCCATGGATGAACTGCGAGTAGGTCAGGCCTTCAGCGCGGACGGCCGCGTTGATGCGCTGGATCCAGAGAGCGCGGAAGGTGCGCTTCTTGATCTTGCGGTCGCGGTACGCGTACTGGCCGGCCTTTTCGACGGCCTGGCGTGCGACGCGGATGGTGTTCTTGCGGCGACCACGATAGCCCTTGGCCTGGTCCAGAATCCGCTTGTGCTTTGCGCGGGTGGTGACACCCCTCTTGATACGGCTCATTCGTCAGTACTCCTCAGTTGAGCCCGTAGGGCGCCCACTTCTTGATGACCTTGGCATCGGCGTCGGAAATGACTTCGGTGCCGCGGTTCTGGCGGATGTACTTGCCGTTATGGCTCATGAGGCGGTGGCGCTTGCCGGCTACGCCGTGCTTCACCTTGCCGGTGGCGGTGAGCTTGAAGCGCTTCTTCACGCCGCTCTTGGTCTTCAGCTTGGGCATTTTCGTCTCCTTTGATCGGGACACGTCCCGCCGGCCTTGGCAGCCCTTTTCGCCAGGCCGACCCGCGAATCTCCCCAGGGGCAGACTCGACCGTGTCGATTGAAGGACGCGCCCTTAGTGGCTGGATGCAGGAAAGGCAAGCGCGCGGTTCACGAGTAAGCCATGCCGCGAACGCTGCGCAGCCATTCTGGGAAGTCCGGCCCGATCGCCCGGCCCTGCGGCAATCGCCCGCGCCATACATAGACCTGTGCGCTGACCCGCCCTGCGCCGGTACGAACCGGAAGCGCCACCCGCCGGTACTCCCGCCCTTCGTACCGGTCGAGCCGCGCCAGATCGCCGGGTCGCAGCTGCAGTTCGCAAAGCATGCCCCGCACCCGGCCTGTGCCCGGCATCAGCGCCGGATACCAGCCTTGCGCGTCCGGGACCGCGTAAAGCCGCCCCGGCACCTCGCCCGGCTCGGCCACGACCAGCCGCGCTGCGATCCACCGCGCCATCGGCGTATCCGCATCTGGGCGAAGGGTGCCGTAGAAGAACAGCCTCAAGGGTCAGTCGTGGTGATGGCCGTGATGATGGCAGGCCATCGCCTCGATCACGTCTTCCAGCCGCGCGGGGTCGCCGATCGCCAGCACCTCGCCGCCGGACTGAGCGTGAAGGGGCTCGCCGTTCCAGTCGCACATGATGCCGCCCGCGCCCTCGACGATGGGGACCAGCGCGGCCCAGTCGTGCAGCTTGAGCCCCGCCTCGCAGACGAGGTCGATGTGGCCGCTCGCCAGCAGGCCGTAGTTGTAGCAGTCACCGCCGAACATCATGCGCTTGTGGTCGGTCCTGGCCGCCAGCGCCATGAAGTGGGCGCCCTGATGGTCGTCGAAGTACTGCGGGCCGGTCGTCGCCAGCATCATGTCGGAGAGTTCGCGGCAGGGACGAGTGCGCACTTCGCTGCGATTGAAGGTGGTGGCGTGGCCGCTGGCGCCGACCCAGCGCTCGTTCAGGATGGGTTGGTCGATGATCCCCAGTACCGGCCAGCCGTCGACCAGCAGCGCGATCAGCGTGCCGAAGGTCGCGCGACCGCCCATGAACGAGATGGTGCCGTCGATCGGGTCGAGCACCCAGGTGCGGTTCGAGCCGCGTTCCTCGGTGCCGAATTCCTCGCCGATGATCGAATCGCGCGGCACTTCGGCCTTGAGGATGCGGCGCATGGCTTCTTCTGCCGCCCGGTCGGCCACGGTGACGGGCGAGGCGTCGGACTTGCGGTCGGCGGCGAGGCCGGTGCGGAAGTGGGGGCGAATAGCTTCGCCCGCCGCATCGGCAAGGCGGAGCGCGAGGGCGATGTCGTGGTCGAGTTTCATGCCGCCTGCTCTGCCTTCCGGATGGTGATCCGGTCAAGTTCCTTGGGTCAGGGGTATCCGGGGGGCATTACCTGCAAGAAAATACTAGGAATCTAACAGCCCTTGTAGATTTTCTCGCATTGCTCCCAAGCCATTGCGCAATTATCGCTTTTCAAGGGCATCTTTAAAACAGGGTAACCATGCAACGCAGGAACCGTCCTGCGGTCGATCCCTCGATTGCGCCGCAGCAAGGCATCACACGTGACGGGCAACCCCTGTCCTACAACCGCGCGCCTGCGCCCGATCTGGCACCCTGGCTGGGCCGCCTCTATGTCACGAAAGTCGATCTGCCCAAGGATTACACGGTGTCCTGCGGACTGTTCAACGACACCGCCTGCGTGCGCGTGCAAATGGCGGGGGACTGGGCGGCGCAGACCGCAGAAGGACCTGTTACCACCCGGCGCGGGGCATTCTATTTCGGTCCTCATTCGCGGCGCATGCCGATTTCGGTAACGGGCAGTTTCGTCAGCGTCGGGTATGTCATCCGTCCCGGGACGGGCACCTCGCTGAAATTGCCGCGCGTGGGAGAGTTTCTCGACAGGGTCGTTCCTACCGACGTGATGACCGCGCCTTCGGATGACTTCCTGCAGGTGCTGGACCCCGGTGCGACGCCGGAGGAATGGCTGCAGTCGATCGAGGGGCTGGTTCGCCGGCAGGTCGAAAGGCTGGGCGGGGCGGAGCCTGACCCCGTCACCGCGCAGTTCGAAGAGATCAGCCTGCGCGATCCGGGCATCTCGGTCAGCGATGCGGCGGCCGAATGTGGGGTCGATCGCCGCAAGCTTGAGCGCGTGGTCAGCCGCGATTTCGGCTTGCCGCCCAAGCAGGTGCTGCGCCGCGCCCGCGCGCTCGACATGGCGAGCCACCTGCGCGGCGTAGCCGATTCGCGCGAGGGAGATGAGATCGCTCTGCGCTATTACGACGAGAGTCATCTTATCCATGAGTTCACCGAACTGTTCGGTATGTCGCCGCGCCAGTTCGTCACGCGCCCGCAGCCGATCCTGACGCTGGCGCTCGAATCGCGTCAGGCGCGGCGTCTGGAAGCGCTGCGCCGGATCGAGCCGGGACAGGCGCGGCCCTGGGAGTAGAGATAATTGTCGCCCACCCCGTCCGGCTAAGCCCTCCGGGCCAAGCCTCCCGGACCTCCCCCTTCGACAGGCTCAGGATAAGCGGGAGGGCAAGCAAACGGTCTCATTCCCCTCCCGCTTGCGGGAGGGGGCAGGGGTGGTTCTTAGCGACAGCTCAGTCGAACAGGCTCGACACCGAGCTTTCGTCGGCGATGCGGCGGATCGCCTCGCCAAGCAGCGGGGCGATCGGCAGGATACGAATCTTGTCGGAGGCCTTGGCGGCTTCGGTCGGCATGATCGAATCGGTGATGACCAGTTCCTTGAGCGCGGAATTGGTCACGCGGCTCACCGCTGCGCCCGACAGGACGCCGTGGGTGATGTAGGCAGTGACGCTGGCGGCGCCTTCGTCCATCAGCGCCTGCGCGGCGTTGCACAGGGTGCCGCCCGAATCGATGATATCATCGATCAGGATGCAGGCGCGGCCCTTCACATCACCGATGATGTTCATGACTTCCGACTGGCCCGGCTTGTCGCGGCGCTTGTCGACGATCGAGAGCGGCGCGTTGTCGAGGCGCTTGGCCAGTGCGCGGGCACGGACCACGCCGCCGACGTCGGGCGAGACCACCATCAACGACTGATCGCCGTAGCGGGCCTGGATGTCGGCCGCCATGACGGGCGCGGCGAACAGGTTGTCGGTGGGGATGTCGAAGAAGCCTTGGATCTGCCCGGCGTGCAGATCGACCGAGAGCACGCGGTCGGCGCCGGCTTCGGTCAGCAGGTTAGCCACCAGCTTGGCCGAGATCGGGGTGCGCGGGCCGGGCTTGCGGTCCTGGCGGGCGTAGCCGAAGTAGGGGACGACCGCAGTGATGCGCTTGGCCGAGGCGCGGCGCAGCGCGTCGATGCAGATCAGCAGCTCCATCAGGTTGTCGTTGACGGGGTAGCTGGTCGGCTGGACCACGAAGACGTCCTCGCCGCGGACGTTCTCGTGGATTTCCACGAAGATTTCCTCATCCGCGAAGCGGCGGACGGCGGCGTCGGTGAGCGGCAGTTCGAGATACCCTGCGATCGCGCGTGCGAGCGGCAGGTTGCTGTTGCCGGACATGATCTTCATTTGCGAATCCCCGTGACGGTTCCTGGCGGTCGGTCGTTGGGACCGGCCCTGTACCCGGGTGTCGCGGGATTGCAATAGTCGGCGGCCGATTGTCACCGCATCGGCCCGATTTGAGGCATGGTTGCGGGGTGAGGGGGGCTGGGATGACGATGGTGTTTAAATGAAGACTTTAGGTAGGAAGTGGCCGTTTTATCCTCCCTGTTCCGCAGGAATGGGGAGGTGGCAGCCCGCAGGGCTGACGGAGGGGTTCCCCCCTCCACCACCGACTGCGTCGGCGGTCCCCCTCCCCATCGCTGCGCGACAGGGAGGATCAGGCAATGTCCGCAATGGGGCGCTTTTCGAAGGCCCGCTTTCCTACACGCGGCGCGCTCCGGTACATTGCGCTCATGCCCCGTCCGCCGCTCACCTTCCGTCACAAGGTTACACCACAAGGTGACACTTCACCCTCACAAGGTGACACCTTTCCCCTCTGGACCGTGTAAACCGTGTAAACCCTGTCACCTTACGTCAGATCCGATGCTCGCCCCTGATCCAGCGCACGGTGCCGGAACTGGCGCGCATGACCACACTTTCGGTGGTCATGATGCCGCCTTTGCGACGCTTCACCCCGTCGAGCAGCGAGCCGCTGGTAACGCCGGTCGCCGCGAAGATGCAGTCGCCCTTGGCCAGCTCTTCCAGCTTGTAGATCTTGTCGAGGTCCTTGATGCCCCATTTTCGGGCGCGCGAGCGCTCGTCGTCGTTGCGGAACAGCAGGCGGCCGTTGAACTGTCCGCCGACGCAGCGCAGCGCCGCAGCAGCCAGCACGCCCTCGGGCGCGCCGCCCGAGCCCATGTAGAGGTCGATGGTGGTGTCCTCGTCGGTCACCGCGATGACGCCCGCGACGTCGCCGTCGCCAATCAGCACGACACCGCAGCCGATCTCGCGCAGTTCGGCGATCAGCGCCTCGTGGCGGGGGCGGTCGAGCACGCAGACGATGATGTCCGAAGGCTTCACGCCCTTGGCCGCCGCCACCGCTTCGACGTTCTGGGTCGGGGTCTTCTTGAGGTCGATCACGCCGTCCGGATAGCCGGGGCCGACCGCGATCTTTTCCATGTAGACGTCGGGCGCGTTGAGCAGGCCGCCTTCCTCCGCCGCCGCCAGCACCGCCAGCGAGTTCGGTCCGGCCTTGGCGGTGATGGTGGTGCCTTCGAGTGGATCGAGCGCGATGTCGATCTTCGGACCCTTGCCCGGAGCGCCGCCGACCTTCTCGCCGATGAACAGCATGGGGGCCTCGTCGCGCTCTCCCTCGCCGATCACGACCGTCCCGTCGATGTACAGGCCGTCAAAGGCCTTGCGCATTGCCTCGACTGCGGCATGATCGGCCGCCTTCTCGTCTCCGCGCCCGATGAGGGTCGACGCGGCGATGGCGGCAGCCTCGGTGACGCGCACCATTTCGAGGACCAGAACGCGATCAAGCACATGACTAGCGGGGGTAGTGTTTTCGGACATGTTCACTCCGGATTAATCCAGGGAGGCAAGATTTTCATCGATTAGACAGAGGACTTTGAATTGTCGAGAAGCTGGATATACCCTTTCGCAATCGCAATAATCGCTCCCGTCCCGGCGATTGCTCAAACTGCTTCCGGCGCTTCTGCCGAAGACCGTGCGATCGCCGAAAAGATGCTTGGAACAGGCGGCCGGATCACGAAGGATACTTCGCGCAACGCCTGTCTGCGAACCATGAAACAGGGCGAGATCGTGGTCTGTGCGCCGACGCCGGACCAGTACCGCGTCCCTTCCACCGGAGACGACGACCCGACCGGCGTGGGCGCCAACGATGGGCGGCCGCGCACGCCGGACGTTTCGGGCAACGGCATCTTCAAGGGCAAGGCGACGATGAGCGGCTTATGCATGATCCCGCCGTGCCCGCCCGAGCAGCCCTATATCATCGACTTGTCGACGATACCGGAAGCTCCTGCGGGTTCGGACGCCGACAAGATCGCCAAGGGCGAACTGCGCGCGCCATGAAGGCGGCGTCCCGGAGTGGCGGCTCCGGGAGTGCTCAGGAATAGAACGTACAGGAAGAATGCCTCCGAAGAGGCATCCCCCCCGGGCCATCTCAGGCCCCGATGATCTGCATCACCAGCGGCTTCGCGGTCAGGCTGTCCGACCCGTCGAGAATGCGCATCGCCTCGGTGACGGCGCTCTCCGGCCCCGGATGCGTGACGACCGCCAGGATGACCTCGCCGTCCTGATCGGGATCGCCCTTCTGGATCAGGCTCTCGATCGAGACGCCCGCATCGCGCATGGCGGCGGTGATGTCGGCCAGCACGCCCGGGCGGTCCGGCACGGTGAAGCGGATGTAGGAACTGCCGACGCGGTGCCCGGATTCCGCCGGTTCCATCGCTTCCAGTTCGCCCGCGGGCATCGAGAATGCCGCGCCCTTTTCACCGCGCGCGATGTCGATGATGTCGGCAACGACCGCGCTAGCGGTTGGGCCGTCTCCGGCGCCTGCGCCCTGGAACAGCAGGCGGCCCATGAAGTTGCCTTCGGCCACGACCGCGTTGGTCGCCCCGTCGACATGGGCGAGCGGGTGGTCGATCGGCACCAGGTGCGGACGCACGCGCTGGAACAGCCGGGGAGTGCCGCTCGCAAGATCGACACCGGCCATGCCGAGCAGGCGGATGACGTAGCCGAGCGAGCGGGCCTGCTCGATGTCGGCGGCCTTGACGCGGCTGATGCCCATCGTCTCCACCGCGTCGAAGCGAAGCTGCGAACCGAAGGCGATGGCGGCGAGGATCGACAGCTTGTGCGCGGCGTCGATGCCCTCAATGTCGAAGGTCGGATCGGCCTCGGCATAGCCAAGCCGCTGCGCTTCGGCGAGAACGTCGCCGAAGTCCGCGCCGGTGTCCTCCATGGTCGAGAGGATGTAGTTGCAGGTGCCGTTGAGGATGCCGTAGACGCGCTCGATGGCGTTGGCGGCGGCGCCTTCGGACAGGCCCTTGATGACCGGGATGCCGCCCGCGACGGCCGCCTCGAACTTGAGCGCGACGCCCTTCGCCTCGGCGGCGGCGGCCAGTTCCAGCCCGTGATGCGCGATCATCGCCTTGTTGGCGGTGACGAGGCTCTTGCCCCCCGCAATCGAGTTGCGGGCGAGGGCGAGGGCCGGGCCGTCCGAGCCGCCGACCATCTCCACCACCACATCGACGTCGCCCCGCGCGGCGAGGGCGGCGGTATCGTCCACCCAGTCGTAGCGCGAAAGGTCGACGCCGCGATCCTTGGTGCGGTCGCGCGCGCTGACGGCGGCGATGCGGATCGGACGGCGAGCGCGGCGGGCGATCAGCTCCGCATTGGTCTCGATGAGACGGACGACGCCGGTGCCGACGGTTCCCAGTCCGGCAAGCGCGATATTCAGCGGTTCGGCCATGCTAGCTCCTTGTTCGGGAGCGCGCACTAAGGCAGGCGGGCGTCAAATTCCAGCACGAACGCCTATCGCGGTGTCACTTAAGTGTCCGCGTGCAGGGTCCGAGCTGGCTCAGGACCATGCGGTAGTCCGCAAGAGCCTGCTGCTGTTCGGCGAAGCTGCCCGAGACATTGGCGCCGGCAGGCGGTGTTCGGGGCAGGAAGCAGGCGAGACGATACCACTCGAGCGTGTCCGGCTCCGGCGGGTGCCCGAGGTCGGCGACAAGCTCGGAGAACGAAACACCCCAGGCCGGGGCCTGTCCTTGTTCGTGCTTCACCGTGATCGAGGCGGCCGAATTGTCGTGGGTGTTGAGGAAGATCTGGGTCTCCCCCTGTCCCGCGAGATTGCCGGGAACGAAAAGCATCTCGCGCACGCCGGTGATCTTCGCGGGGGCATCGGGCGCGACGAGGGCCTGGAGAATTGAACGGAGCCGTGCCTCGCGCGCAGGCGTGGAAATCTGCTGTGCGGTCGGCCAGACGAGTTGAAGTTCGCCGGGACGGCCCGGCACGGCGCGTGCGAACAGGAACACGACCTGCTTCTTCAGCTTGGGCGCCTTGCCTTTGCCGTCGAGCGGGAGGTCGACGAGGTAGGTGACCGATTCGCCGAGCGGCGCCTTGCCCACCAGCAGAGCTCTGGTGCGGGCCTCTATATAGAAGCGTCCATGTCCCGGAGTGAGACCGCGAGCCCGTTCATTATCGATGCGGGTCATTTTAACGATCTGGGCCTGGACCACCAGACCTGCCGAATCAGCTAGGTCGGCGATGTCGGCATAAGTGACTTCACCGGGCGTCTCGAGCGGCCCCTGAGCGCTCGCCGCAGGGGGCGCGAATGCGAGATAGGCACACGCCAGGGCCGCTGCAAGGGGGCGCGAAATCAGTGGCATGGACGATAATCTCCGTGGAAATGCGATGGCTTATAGTCAATGAGTGCGGACAACTCAAAATTGGACTGGATCAATTTGAGCTAACCGGGCATGAATCGTGCGTTAACCCCCGCTGGGCCGATAAGGCGTTGCGCGGGGTGGGCTTCAACGTTAAGAAGCCTGCAAAATGGGGCAAAAACAGCAAAAGCTCCTCGGTTCGCCTCCCGTTTCGTATTGTCGTCGGATGGGCAGACTGTTAGCCGTCAGGGTGGGTAATTTGGAGTTTCGTCATGGGTTCCCTCTTTCCGGGGGGGAGTCCATGGGCGCCCTTGGGCATGTTCTTCCGGGAATTTTTGTCCGGGGCTTGGTAATGGAGTGATGCGTCTGAATGGCTTACGCTGACCAGCAGATGAGCACCAACAAGGTTGTTGCTCTTGTCATTGTCGCCTTGATCCATGTCTTCGTCGGCTATGCGCTCGTCACCGGCTTGGCCTATGAGGCGGCGAAGAAGGTCATCAACAAGGTGACCACCGTGGATATCAAGGAGGAAAAGCCCAAGGAGGAAGAGCCACCGCCGCCTCCTCCGAAGGAAGATACGCCGCCGCCGCCTATCGTGGCGCCGCCGCCGCCGATCAACATCGCCCCGGCCCCGCCGCCGGTGCAGACTGTGATCACCCCACCCCCGGCTCCGCCGGTGGTGATCCAGACCGCAGCGCCGCCGCCGGCTCCGCCGCCGCCGCCGCCCGGTCCGTCGAAGGCTCGTGGCGTCAAGCCGAAGGGCCAGGGCAGCTGGGCCGCCCGCATTCAGTCGAACTACCCGACCCGCGCTGCTCGTGAAGAGCGCGAAGGCCGCGTCGGTGTTCGCGTGACTGTCGGTGGCGACGGTAAGGTTTCGGCCTGTTCCGTTTCCGCTTCGAGCGGCAGCCCGGATCTGGATGAGGCCGCTTGCGACGGTATGCAGCGCTATGCGCGCTTCGACCCGGCGCTCGATGCGGACGGCAACCCGATCTCGTCGTCGTACTCGACCGCGATCGTGTACAAGCTCAACTAATCTCCAAGGGATCGGTTCGGGTCATTGGGTAATTCGACCGCTCCGATCACATCCTGCATTCTTCTTGAGAGGTAACTCGCATGCTTATCGTTGACATCCTTGCCGCCGCGGGCGCGCCGCAGAACAAGTTCGGCTTCGCCGAAGCGCTTCAGCAGGGCGGTTTCATCGCTTACGCGACCGTGATCATCCTGGGCATCATGTCCTTCGGTTCGTTCTATATCCTGTTCACCAAGTGGTTCGAGCAGTCGAAGATCCTGCGCCAGTTCGGCACCATCCGCACGACCTTCTGGAAGGCTCCGACCCTGCGTGAAGGCGCTGCCAAGCTCGAGAAGAACAGCGCATGGCGCCAGCTCGTCGAAGACGGCATCGCCGCTGAAGACCAGCACTCGAAGATGACCGACTCGCTCGAAGCCCACGACTGGCTGCACGGCTCGCTGTCGCGTTCGGAAGCGACCATCAACGCTCGCCTCTCCGGCGGCCTGCCCTTCCTCGCCACTGTCGGTGCGACCTCGCCGTTCATCGGTCTGTTCGGTACCGTCGTCGGCATCTACCGCGCACTGATCGCGATCGGTCTCGCCGGTTCGGCCTCGATCGACAAGGTCGCGGGTCCGGTCGGTGAAGCGCTGATCATGACCGCGCTCGGTCTGCTCGTCGCCGTTCCCGCCGTGCTTGCCTACAACTACCTGCAGTCGCGCAACAAGCGCATTGCAGAACTGCTGACCGGCTTCTCGAACGACATTCTCGCGAACATCAACTCGAAGGGTGCCATCAAGCCGACCGTCGCTGTCGCGGCCAAGGCTGCTCCGGCTCCCGCCAAGCCGGCTGCCGCTCCCGCCAAGCCGTAAGAGCACGGGGAACGAAGCGGATCGGCTCATTGGCCCGGTCCGCCCCCGTCGGGGTCAAGAAGAAGGCGGCGGCTCGAAGCATGCGAGAAGTCGCTGCCGACCCCCAGGCAACGCAAGGATTAGGATAAGACTATGGCGATATCCACGGGCGGAGGCGGTGCAGAGACACCGATGTCCGACATCAACACGACGCCGCTCGTCGACGTCATGCTGGTGCTGCTCATCATCTTCCTGATCGCGGTTCCGGTCGCGATCCAGACGATCGAGAAGCTGCGCATTCCCGTCATCGTAGCGCAGGAGTCGAAGGACAAGGTGGAGAATCTCCTCCTTACCGTTTCGACCACCGATGCTTCGGGCAAGAGCGCGGGCGAACCCGGTTTCCAGGGTGCGAACCGCGGCGGTGAATGCCGCATCTACATCAACAACGTGACGCCGGTGACTTCCGAGGAACTGCGCGACCAGGCCTTCAAGCGTCTTGACGCGATCGTGAAGCGCGAAGGTGGTCCGCAGGCCCTCATGGCAAACCCGGATCTCATCCCGCAGGTCCACATTCGTGGTGACGTCGAATCGCCTTGGCGTTGCGTCGCCGGTGCGATCTACAACGTCCAGATTTCGGGTTATCCGACGGTTGGCTTCATCACCAACCCGATCGATCCTAACTGACGCGCGGGAACAGGAGTAACATCTCATGGCAATGTCAGCAGGCAAGTCTGATGGCGAGCCGATGATGGAGATGAACACGACGCCGTTGATCGACGTCATGCTCTGCCTCCTCATCATGTTCATCATGTCCATCCCGGTTGCGACGCACTCGATCGATATCGATCTGCCCGTCGCGACCCCTCCGACGGACACTCCGCCTCCGATCGACCCCGTCAAGAACAAGATCGTGCTGACTCAGGACAGCAAGGTCATGTGGAACGGGACCCAGATCGATCAGGGGCGTCTGGTCCAGACGCTCGAAGCCACGACCCGCATGACCCCCGAGCCGGAACTTCAGTTCCAGCCCGAGCCGCAAGCCAGCTACGAGCTGTCGGCACAGGTTCTTGAGGTCATCAAGGCTTCGCAGGTCACGAAGTTCGGCTTCGTCGGCAACGAACAGTTCGCGACTTTCGGCAAGTAAGCCGGTCGTTCAAAAACTGGTCCCGCAAGGGGCACCCAAAGGGGCGGAGCAATCCGCCCCTTTTTGTTTGCCCTCAATCCTCGTTGCCCGAATCAATCCGCATCGCAACCGAGGCCAGGCTTTCCGCCTCTAGTAGCAAGTCGTCGTCCGCTGCCCCCGAAGGCAGGCTTTCGCGACCGATCATTGAGAGCGCCGGCACTGACAACGGGCTGATCCGGTCAAGCACCACGTGATCGATTTCGCGTGCCGCACGGTCGAGTACGTCGGCAATGCGGGCCACGTCGGTCATCCGTGCGCGAGCGTCGGCCCACGCAGCCTCTATCAGCAGGTGATCGGGCTCGTATTTGCGGAGTACATCGTAGATCAGGTCGGTGGAGAAAGTGACCTGTCGGCCTGACTTGCGCTTGCCGGGCTGCTGGCGTTCGACGAGGCCCGAGATCAACGCCACTTCGCGAAATGCGCGCCGGAGCAGGTAGGATTGCTGCACCCAGTCGACGAACTCATGCGTCAGGATGTCGGGGGAAAGCAGCGAAGCAGGATCGTCCACCGCCTTCAGGCCCCAGACCACAAGAGTGTAGTCCGTAGCCACGAAACCCAGCGGGTTTAGCCTGCGATCTTCCATGCGCCTGGTGATCAGCATCCCGAGCGATTGGTTCGCGTTCCAGCCCTCGAATGTATAATAGCTCGTATACGCGAGATTGCGGTGGGGGAAGCTTTCGACCAGCAGCCGACCGGGGGCGGGCAAATGCGATCGCCAGTCCTGCACTTCCAGCCACTCGCGCACGTCGTCCGGAAATCGCGCCCATCCCGCCCGATCCGAAAGCATCGCGCGCACCCGATCGGCGAGGTGCGTCGAGATCGGCATGCGCTGGCCCATGTAGCTGGGAATCGTCGCCGAGCGCTTTGCTGCGCGGACTACCAGTTCCAGTTCCTTTAGCGATTCGACCTCAAGGTCCATCCCTGCAAAGCGAAAGGTGTCGCCGGGCTCAAGGCTGGCCCCGAAACCTTCCTCGACTTTGCCCAGCGATCGCCCGTTACGGAAGCGCACATCGAGCATCTCTGCATCGACGATGATTCCGGCATTGAGGCGGTGGCGGGCGGCGTGCTCGGGATGTGTGAGCCGCCATATCCCGTCCTTCTCGCGGACGATGCGGCGGAAGCGGTCGTACGAGCGCAGCGCGTAGCCGCCAGTCGCAACGAATTCCAGCACACGGTGGAAGATCGTCTCGTCCACCCAGGCATAGCTGAGCGAGGAGCGAACCTCGCGCAGCAGGGCTTCCTCTTGGAACGGTCCCGCGCAGGCCATTGCCATCACATGCTGGGCAAGCACGTCGAGCCCGCCCGGACGGAAGGCGTCGCCGTCGCGCTGTCCTTCGCGCACGGCCTGTTGTGCGGCAAAGGCCTCGAGGAATTCGAAGCGGTTGCCAGGCACCAGCACTGCCTCGCTGGGACTGTCGAGCCGGTGGTTGGCACGGCCAATTCGCTGCAGCAGACGCGAAGATCCCTTGGGCGCTCCCATTTGCACGACGAGATCGATGTCGCCCCAGTCTATGCCCAGATCGAGGCTGGCAGTGCAGACCAGTGCCCGCAGTTTCCCGTCAGTCATGGCCGCCTCGACCTTGCGGCGTGCCTCGCGTGAGAGCGAGCCGTGGTGGATGCCGATCGGCAGGTTGTCTTCGTTAGCGTCCCACAATTCCTGGAAGATGTACTCTGCTAGGAAGCGCGTGTTGGTGAAGACGAGAGTCGTGCGGTGCGCCTTGATCTGTTCGATCAGTTGCGGAATGGCCCAAGTCGCGGCATGGCCGCTCCACGGAATACGCTCTTCGCGGGGGAGCAGGATTTCGACCTGGGGTTCGGCGCCTGGCTCGCCCTCGACCAGTTCGACACTATCGATGTCGCCCCATGGAGCCAACCAGCCGCGATACTCGTCGGGATCGGCCAGAGTGGCGGATAGCGCCGCACGCCGGAGGCCCGGCGCTATCGCCTGCAGCCGCGTGAGGGCCAATGCGAGGAGGTCGCCGCGCTTGCCGGTCGCGAAGGCATGGACCTCGTCGACTACGATGCGTTGGAGCCTAGCGAAGAGGCTGGGCGCCTCCGGATAGCTAAGCAGTAGCGATAGCGATTCGGGTGTAGTCAGGAGGATATGTGGTGGCCGCGCGCGCTGCCGGGCCTTGCGGTCCGACGGCGTGTCGCCACTGCGCGTTTCGATGCGGATCGCCAGCCCCATCTCTTCGACCGGCGTGAGTAGATTGCGCTGGACGTCGGTGGCCAGTGCCTTGAGCGGGGACACGTACAGCGTGTGCAGGCCGTCAGCCGGTTTTTCTGAGCCGAGCCGCGAGGGACAGAATGCGGCCAGCGTAGGCAGGAACCCGGAGAGGGTCTTGCCTGCACCGGTATCCGCAACGAGCAGCGCATGCTTCCCTCGATCCGCGGCCGCAAGCATCGCCTGTTGGTGGCTGCGTACACACCATCCTCGCGAGTCGAACCATTCGGCGATCTCTGGAGGTATCTGCCCGGCGGGTGTTGCTATTGCGCGCATCTGGAAAAGCATATCTGCACTATGGGTTAAAAGCACCGCAGCGGATGCAGTTTCACGGTCTCCGTTGATCTATTCCACCATCATCCGGGAAAGCCCTGAGGCAGCAAGCTGATCGTCGATTTGCGCCAGCAGGCGCAGCAGGCCTTCAGGCGTATCGCTTTCGGCTCGCGCGGTCAGGGCTGCCTGAGTGTTCGATGCCCGCAGCAGCCACCAGCCATCCGGTGTATCGACACGCGCGCCATCGATCAGCTCGACTTGTACTCCCGCTTCCGTGAGCCTTCGTACGACGTCCTCGACGACCGCGAACTTGTGTGCCTCGTCCGCCGGGAAGCGCAGTTCCGGAGTACTGATCAGAGCGGGCGTCGCGTCGTGGAGCGCGGTTATGCTCGATCCGAGGCGGGCCGCAGCTGCGATGATACGGATTGCCGCGTAGAGCCCGTCGTCGAAGCCGAACCAATCGTCGGCGAAGAAGAAGTGGCCGCTGGTCTCGCCGCCCAGCAAGGCGCCGGTTCGCTTCATTCGAGCCTTGATGTGCGAGTGACCCGCCGGGGCCATCTCAACGCGGCCGCCCATGGCACGGACGCCATCGAAGACCGTGCGCGATGCCTTGACGTCTGCAATCACGCTTGTGCCGGGGTGGCGGAGCAACAGGTCACGCGCAAAGATGAGCAGCAGTCGATCCGCGTCCAGTACCCGGCCCAAGCTGTCCACGACACCGATTCGGTCAGCATCGCCATCGAAAGCTAGTCCGAAGTCGAGGTTCTTCGCCACGACCAGTTCCCGCAAGTCTGCGAGATTGGCGTCGATCGTTGGATCAGGGTGGTGATTGGGAAACCGCCCGTCCACCTCGGAGAAAAGCAGATGGTGTTCGCCCGGCAATTGCGACAGCAGACGTTCCAGCGCCGGTCCGGCCGCTCCGTTGCCTGCATCCCAACCGATCCGCAGCCGGTCAAGCGAGCATCTATCGCATCCGGCCAGTCCTTCGAGCAGTTGGCTGACGTAGGTTGGGAGGATATTACGGTTTTCGATGCGGCCTCGAATGTTTGCGCGCGGGCAGCCGCCCGTGGCGAGGATGCTTCCGATCCGGATAATATCCGCCCCGAAAAAAGGCGCTCCCGCAAGTACCAACTTGAAGCCGTTGTGATCGGCGGGATTGTGGCTGCCAGTTACTTGAATGCCGCCGTTCACCTCTGGAATTGAGGCTTCAGCGAAATAGAGCATCGGTGTCGGGCCAAGACCGACGCGAATGACATTCACTCCCGCGTCGGCGAGACCTTCTACCAGCGCGGTCTCGAGAACTGGCGAGCTTATGCGTCCGTCGCGTCCCACGGCAATCGCACCGGTGTTCCCAATGACTGACCCGAAGGCGCGGCCAAGTGCGTAGGCGTCCTCTTCGAAGAGTGTTTTGCCGAAGATACCGCGAATGTCGTATTCGCGGAGAATGCTGGAATC
This sequence comes from Novosphingobium resinovorum, assembly GCF_027922145.1. Taxonomy (GTDB): domain Bacteria; phylum Pseudomonadota; class Alphaproteobacteria; order Sphingomonadales; family Sphingomonadaceae; genus Novosphingobium; species Novosphingobium resinovorum. The sequence goes on from NZ_BSFC01000002.1 coordinate 35,900, forward strand.
GAACCGATGATTGAGGGCTGGCGTCGGCTTGGTCATTCTCGCTCTTGTCCTTGTGCAGACCGCCACGCCGCAGTCATGTTTATCCTTAGCGGATAGAGGCGACAGGCCAACCGTCATTGAGATCGTCTGCCGTCGGTGCTTTGGCGCCGGGACTTTCCTTCTTGGCCCTACGCAATTAAAGCGCGCCGATGAGCACTTCGCCCCACCAGTCCCGCCGTACTTTCGCGATCATCTCGCATCCTGACGCGGGCAAGACCACGCTGACCGAGAAGTTGCTGCTGCAGGGGGGGGCGATTCACCTTGCGGGGCAAGTCAAGGCGCGCGGCGCGGCGCGGCGTGCACGCTCGGACTGGATGAAGATCGAGCAGCAGCGCGGCATTTCCGTGACCAGTTCGGTCATGACCTTCGAGCGCGACGGCATCACTTTCAACCTGCTCGACACGCCGGGTCACGAGGACTTCTCGGAAGACACCTACCGCACGCTCACCGCGGTCGATTCGGCGATCATGGTGATCGACGCGGCCAAGGGTATCGAGCCGCAGACCCGCAAGCTGTTCGAGGTCTGCCGCCTGCGTTCGGTGCCGATCATCACCTTCATCAACAAGGTGGACCGCGAAGGCCGCGCCTGCTTCGACCTGCTCGACGAAGTGGCGGACATGCTGGCGCTCGACGTGTGCCCGATGTCCTGGCCGGTCGGCATGGGCGGCGTGTTCGAGGGCATCCTCGACCTCGCCAGCGGCGGCATCAGCCGCCCCGAGGGCGCCTCCAAGGAATTTCTCGGCAAGATCGACAAGGGTGCGGCGCTGCCGGAGGCCGTCGCAGAGGAACTGGAACTGGCGCAGGCCGGCTATCCGGAATTCAACGTCGAAGCCTACCGCGCGGGCGACCTGACGCCGGTGTACTTCGGCTCGGCGCTCAAGAATTTCGGCGTCATGGAACTGATCGACGCGATCTCGCGCCATGCTCCTCCGCCGCGCCCGCAGCCCTCGGACCAGGGCACGATCGAGCCTGACAACAAGGAAGTGACCGGCTTCATCTTCAAGGTGCAGGCCAACATGGACCCCATGCACCGCGACCGCATCGCCTTCATGCGGCTCGTTTCGGGCACCTTCAAGCGCGGCATGAAGCTGACGCCCTCGGGCCTCGGCAAGCCGATCGCGGTGCACTCGCCGATCCTGTTCTTCGCACAGGACCGCGAGATTGCGGACAATGCGGAGCCCGGCGACATCATCGGCATCCCCAACCACGGCACCTTGCGCGTGGGCGATACGCTGTCCGAGAAGAACGACGTGCGCTTCGTCGGCCTGCCCAACTTCGCGCCGGAAATCCTGCGCCGCGTTGCGCTCAAGGACCCGACCAAGACCAAGCAGTTGCGCAAGGCGCTCGACGACTTGTCGGAAGAGGGCGTCATTCAGGTGTTCTACCCGGAGATCGGCTCGCAGTGGATCGTCGGCGTCGTCGGCCAGTTGCAGCTCGACGTGCTGATCAGCCGTCTGGAGGCCGAGTACAAGGTCGAGGCCGTTCTGGAAGGCTCGCCGTTCGACACCGCCCGCTGGCTCAAGGGCGACGACAAGGCGCTCAGGGATTTCGCTGATTTCAACAAGATGAACCTCGCCAAGGACCGGGACGGCGATCCTGTGTTCATGGCTCGCTCGGCCTGGGATGTCGGCTATCAGCAGGAGCGCAACCCCGAACTGACTTTCAGCGCTACCAAGGAACGCTGAGAGGCACACAATGGCACTCAACGGCACCTAACCGCACCACAATGGTGCGTGAAGGAACCTGACGGCGTTCCGGCGGATTGCTACACAGGCCACCCGCCGGAGCCGTTTCTTGCAGATCACTTTCGCCAGCTACAACATCCACAAGGCCGTCGGCCTCGACCGGCGGCGCGATCCCGAGCGCATCCTCACCGTGCTCAAGGAGATCGACGCCGACGTCGTCGCGCTGCAGGAAGTCGATCGCCGCTACGGCCGCCGCATGGCCGTGTTGCCGCTCGAGGCGATTCATGCCGCGACCGATTACGTCGCCGTCCCCATGTCGATGAAGCCCGACAGTCTGGGCTGGCATGGCAACGCGATCCTCGTGCGCAAGGGCATCGATCTCGTCGAGGCGGCGCCGGTGCCGCTGCCGGTGCTGGAGCCGCGCGGCGCGGTGCGGGCGGATCTCTTGGTGGAGGGCCGGCGCCTGCGGGTGGTGGGCATGCATCTCGACCTTTCCGGCATCCGGCGGCGGCATCAGGTCCGCTCGGTGCTGTCGCACTGCGCCGAATGCGCCGAGCGTGTGCCCACCGTGATGATGGGCGACCTCAATGAATGGGCGCAGCGGGGCGGCTGCCTTCGGGAGTTCGGTGCGGGCTGGCAGGTGCTGGCGCCGGGCCGCAGCTTTCCATCGCGGCGACCGATGGCGTTGCTCGACCGGATCATCGTGTCCACCGAGTGGGAAGTCCTGGGAACCCGTGTGCACCACAGTCCGTTGTCGGCGATAGGGTCTGACCATCTGCCCGTCTTTGCCTCGCTCGCGTTGCCTAAAATTTAGGCAACTGCCCATGAATCGAGCGGCGCGGCGTGCTCCTTGCGCGACCTGCGGTTTATCCGCCTGTTGAATCGGCACCGATTCTTGCCAGTTGGTAAATTGGCATGCCCCTTGCTTAGTCTCGGTTAACCGGCGCTGGGGCCGGTTGCTAACAGGGGATAGGCATGAAGTTCATCATAGCCATCATCAAGCCCTTCAAGCTGGACGAGGTTCGCGAGGCCCTTGGGGGTATCGGCGTCGCGGGCATGACCGTCTCGGAAGTGAAGGGCTTCGGCCGCCAGAAGGGTCAGACGGAGATCTACCGCGGCGCCGAATATTCGACCAACATGCTGCCCAAGGTGAAGATCGAGGTCGCCGCGCCTGACGATCTGGCGCCCAAGATCGTCGAGACGATCCAGCAGGTCGCAAGCACCGAGGCCATCGGTGATGGCAAGATCTTCGTCCTGGACCTCGCTTCGGCCGTGCGCATCCGCACCGGCGAGGCTGGCGACACCGCGCTCTGAGGGGAGCTTTCATGATGAACCGCAAGATTTTCGGTGGAATTGGTGCGACACTCACGTCGCTTGCCGTCTCCACCGCCGCCTTCGCACAGGACGCGACGCCGACTGTCGACAAGGGCGACACCGCCTGGATGATGACCTCGACCGTCCTCGTCTTCCTGATGATCCTCCCCGGCCTCGCGCTGTTCTACGGCGGCCTGACCCGCTCGAAGAACATGCTCTCGACGATGACGCAGATCGGCGCCGCGGCTTCGCTCGCCATGCTTATCTGGGTCATGTACGGCTATTCGATGGCCTTCGGTGAGGGCGGTAATGCCTTCGTCGCCGGCTTCGGCAAGGCGTTCCTCGCGGGCGTCACCCCCGATTCGGTTTCGGGCACCATCCCCGAATACGTCTTCGCCTGCTTCCAGATGACCTTCGCCGCGATCACCGTCGCGCTGGTCCTGGGTTCCACGGTCGAGCGTATCAAGTTCTCGGCGGTCATGGTCTTCGCGGCCGTGTGGCTGACGATCGTGTACTTCCCGATCGCGCACATGGTCTGGGCACCGACCGGTTACTTCTTCGGCCTCGGTGCGCTCGACTATGCGGGCGGCACCGTCGTCCACATCAACGCCGGTGTCTCGGCGCTGGTCGCCGCTATCATCCTCGGCAAGCGCAAGGGCTTCCCGGCCGAGCCGATGCCGCCGCACTCGCTGACGCTGACCATGGTCGGCACCGGCCTGCTGTGGGTGGGCTGGTTCGGTTTCAACGCCGGTTCGGCGCTCTCGGCCAACGGCGCGGCTTCGCTCGCCATGATCAACACTTTCGTCGCCACCGCTTCGGCCGGTCTGTTCTGGATGCTCGCGGAGCGTCTGGCGGGTCACAAGGGTTCGGCCCTGGGCTTCTGCTCGGGCGTCGTCGCCGGTCTCGTCGCGGTCACCCCGGCTGCCGGCAACTCGGGCCCGTTCGGCGCGATCGTGCTGGGCGCCGTGGCTTCGATCATCTGCTTCTTCGCGGTCAGCAAGCTCAAGCCGATGCTCGGCTATGACGACGCGCTCGACGCATTCGGCGTCCACGGCATCGGCGGCATCGTCGGCGCCATCGGCACCGGCATCGTCTATGCCCCGTCGCTCGGCGGCCCCGGCAAGGCGGACTTCGCCATCGGTACGCAACTGGTGATCCAGATCGAGGCGGTCCTCGCCACCGTGGTCCTCGCGACCGTCGGCACCGTGATCGCGATCTTCATCGCCAAGGCAGTCACCGGCCTGCGCGTCACTCCCGAAGTCGAAGCCGATGGCCTCGACATCGGCGAGCATGGCGAGCGCGCCTACAACTAAGAATCTCCAGTTTGGCGGCGGCGGGAACTTCCTCCTCTCCTCCCTCCCGTCGTCGCCAACCGATGTTCCTCCTGCGAACACAACCTTCAAAGGGCCGGAGCCAGCCGCTCCGGCCCCTTTTTTATGCATGCGACTTGTGGGATGCTGCGCCTGCGGGGTGACGAGTGGGGGAACGCGCATGAAGTACGTCACGGCCATCATCAAGCCGTTCAAGTTCACCGAAGTGAAGGAGGCGCTGGCTGCTTCCGGCGTGTCCGGCCTGACGGTTTCGGAAGTCAGCGGGCACGGTCGCCAGAAAGGGCAGACCGAAGTTTACCGCGGGGCCGAATATACCTCGAGCATGTTGCCCAAGCTACGGCTTGAGATCGCGGTGACCGACGAGATGGCGCCGCGCATCGTCGAGATCATCCGCGCGCACGCCAACAACGACGAGATCGGCGATGGCAAGATCTTCGTGTTTCCCCTCGACCGCGCCGTGCGAATCCGCACTGGCGAACAGGGTGACGACGCGCTCTAGTTGTTGGTAGCGCCCTGATCATGGCCCGTCCGTGCGGGCGTATTCGGCTTATCGTCCGGCGGACAGCATCTCGATCAACTGGCGCACCGGGCTGACGTCATAACCCGCACCGGCTGCCTTCGAGGCGATCACCGCCGGGCTGTCACCGGCCTTGGCGCGGGCCAGCGCCCACAGCAGTGTCGACCGCGTGCCCGAGCGGCAATAGGCGAGCACCGGCCCCTCGATGTCGAGCGCTTGTTCCATCGCATCGACCTGTGCCTGGCTGAACCCGGCATGAGTCACGGGAATCGCGACGTAGTCGATACCCGCTTCCCGGGCTGCGGCCTCGATGGCGTCGCCGGGGGTCTGGTCCTCGCTCTCGCCTTCGGGGCGGTTGTTGACGATGCGGACGATTCCGAGCGCCTTGGCCTCCGCAACCATGGCGGCGTCGATCTGCGGGCTGGCGAAGACGGTCTCGGTAATCTGACGGAACATCTGCGCATTCTCCCGTAGTGGAGCGGCCGGGCGGTGCCGGAAACCGGCCTTCAAGACGCTTCGGAGCGTTGAGGCAAGCCCATTCGTCGCTTAAAAACCGCTAATTCGTCGTGAAGCACTGCAAAGACCTCGCATTTCCGTTCGCCATCGCGTTTGGAGTCGTGTAAGAGTCATGTTCGCAGGAGAGGGTCGGGCCTTAGCCCGGCCGCTTGCCTGACGTTTGGCGTGGATCGTCCGCCCGCCTGACGAATACTTCTGGGGCGCAGCGAAGGTACGCTAGTAGACATGGGTTTTGATAGAGGTCGTCGCGGAAGGGGACGCGACAATAAGCGGGGCGGAGAAGACGAGTTCGATCCGTTCTACGCTGGTGGCGGAGATCGCTTCGGCGGCGGTGATCGCGGCGGCTTCGGCGGCGGCGGTGGCGGCTTCGGCGGTGGCAACCGTGGCGGCGGCTTCGGCGGCGGTGGTGGCGGCGGCTTCGGCGGCCGTGGCGGCGGCGGCGGTGGCGGCATGCCTGCACAGGTCGTCGGCCAGGGCAAGGGCGTCGTAAAGTTCTTCAACGCAGCCAAGGGCTTCGGCTTCATCCAGCGCGACGAAGGCGGCGACGATGTGTTCGTGCACATCAGCTCGGTCGAGCGCGCCGGCCTCGAAGGTCTGGCCGAAGGCCAGCAGCTCGAATTCCAGCTCGTCGATCGCGGTGGCAAGGTATCGGCAACCGACCTCGTGGTCGTTGGCGATGTGATCCCCGTCGCCAAGCGCGAGCCGGCGCCGCAGCGCCAGCTCACCGGGGAGAAGGCCACCGGCACTGTCAAGTTCTTCAACTCCATGAAGGGCTTCGGCTTCATCACCCGTGATGACGGCCAGCCGGACGCATTCGTGCACATCAGTGCGGTTGAGCGCTCGGGCATGTCCGGTCTCAACGAAGGCGATCAGGTTGAGTTCGACATCGAGGTCGATCGACGAGGCAAGTACTCGGCGGTCAACCTGCAGCCGCGTCAGGGTTGATCCTGCCTGCACTCCTCCGGGCCAGAACTCCTTAAGGACGTTTGACCCGGAGGCTGCAAACATCTAAACGCGCGCAAATGGCGGTCCGGTAGGGCCGCCATTTGTCGTTTGCGATCTTCAAAGCGAGATTTCTCTAAGGCCCGCCAAGACCCGCGTTCTGGGGGCTCGATTCTGCAAGGAATGCCGACATGTCCATTACCCCGCTGATGCCCGTATATCCCCGGTGCGGCGTGCGTCCCGTTCGCGGCGAACACTGCCATCTCATCAGCGAGGACGGTCGCCGTTTCCTCGATTTTGCCAGCGGCATCGCGGTCAACGCGCTCGGCCATTCGCATCCCGGCCTCGTCGGCGCGATCCAGAAGCAGGCCGAGACGCTGATGCACGTCTCCAACCTCTACGGCAGCCCGCAGGGTGAGGCCGTGGCGAAGCGCCTCGTCGACCTGACGTTCGCGGACACGGTGTTCTTCACCAATTCGGGCGCCGAGGCGGTGGAGTGCGCGATGAAGACCGCGCGCGCCTATCACCAGTCGGTCGGCAACGAACAGAAGTACGAGCTGATCACCTTCAACCAGGCTTTCCACGGCCGCACGATGGCCACGATCAGCGCTTCCAGCCAAGAGAAGATGCACAAGGGCTTCCTGCCCCTGCTGCCCGGCTTCAAGTACGTCGAATTCAACGATCTGGAGGCTGCGAAGGCCGCGATCGGTCCGAACACGGCGGGCTTCATGGTCGAGCCGATCCAGGGTGAAGGCGGCATCCGCATCGCCACCGACGAATTCCTGCAGGGCCTGCGCGCGCTGTGCGACGAGCATGACCTCATGCTGATCCTCGACGAAGTGCAGAGCGGCGTCGGGCGCGCCGGGACTTTCTTCGCCTATGAGCAGTACGGCATCGAGCCGGACATCATGGCGACCGCCAAGGGCATCGGTGGCGGCTTCCCGGTCGGCGCCTGCCTCGCCACCGAGAAGGCGGCGCGCGGCATGGTCGCGGGCACGCATGGCTCGACGTACGGCGGCAACCCCTTCGCCATGGCGGCGATCGGCGCGATCCTCGACGTGATCCCGGACGAGGCTTTCCTCGCGGACGTGCGCGCCAAGGGCGAGCGGATCAAGGCCCGCCTCGAACAGTTCATCGGCAACTATCCCGATCTCTTCGAACTGGTGCGCGGGCGCGGCCTGTTCATCGGCCTCAAGATGAAGGTCGAGCCGCGCGCTTTCGTAGCGCACATGCGCGACAACCACGGGCTGCTCACCGTCTCGGCGGGCGACAACGTGGTGCGCGTGCTGCCCCCGCTCGTCATCGACGACAGCCACATCGACGAGTTCATGGAAAAGCTCTCCGCCGCAGCGGCGGACTACAAGATCGAAGCGAGCGTGTGATGAAGGATTTCCTGAGTCTGTCCGATGCGGGCGGCGATACCCTCGCCGCCATGATCAACGACGCGATCGACCGGAAGGCAGCGCGTGCGGGCTGGGCCAAGGGCCGTGCCGACGCCGATGCGCCGCTTGCCGGGCACACGCTCGCGATGATCTTCGAGAAGAACTCCACCCGCACCCGCGTCTCGTTCGACATGGCGATGCGCCAGCTTGGCGGCTCGGCGCTGATCCTGGAGGCAGGTTCCACGCAGATCGGTCGCGGCGAATCGATCGCTGACACCGCCCGCGTTCTCAGCCGCATGGTCGACGCGATCATGATTCGCACCGACGACCACGCCAAGATCGAGGAACTGGCCCACTACGCCGACGTCCCCGTCATCAACGGCCTGACCGACCTGTCGCACCCGTGCCAGATCGTCGCCGACCTGCTGACGATCGTGGAGCACGGCCATGCGCTGCCTGGCCTCCAGCTCGCGTGGCTGGGCGACGGCAACAATGTCGCCAACTCGCTGATCGAGGCGGCGGGGCTGATGAAGTTCACCATCCGCATCGGCGGCCCGGCGGGCTACGAGCCGGACGCCGGTTTCATCGCGCGCTGCCGCGAGGCCGGGGGCGAAGTCATCCTCACCAACGACCCGCGTGAGGCTGTGGCCGGGGCGCAGGTCGTCGTCACCGACACCTGGGTTTCGATGGGCCAGCCGGGCGGCGAAGTGCACGTCGCCGCGATGCAGCCCTACCAGGTCAATGCCGCGTTGATGGCCGCCGCCCGCCCCGAGGCGACCTTCCTCCACTGCCTGCCCGCGCATCGCAATGAGGAAGTGACCGACGAGGTCATGGACGGTCCGCAGTCGGCGGTGTGGGACGAAGCCGAGAACCGCATCCACGGTCAGAAGTCGGTCCTGCTCTGGGCGCTGGGCAAGCTGTGATCGAAGACGACCTGCTGCGCGACGATACCGGCTTCGACCGGGTGCTCGCCTTCACCGTGCCCGCGCGCCACGTGCGCGGGCGCATGGTGCGGCTTGGCCCGGTGCTTGAGACGGTGCTTTCGGCGCACGACTATCCCAAGGTGGTCAAGCATGTGCTGGCCGAGGCGCTGGTGCTGACTGCGCTGATGGGTTCGCTGCTCAAGGACGAGAACGCCCAGCTGACGTTCCAGGCGCAGGCCGAGGGCGGCGCGGTGGACCTGCTGGTCTGTGACTATCGCAACGGGGAACTGCGCGGCTACTTGCGCCACGACCCCGCGATGGTCGGGGCGCTGGAGGAGGAATGCTCGCTCGAGACGATGTTCGGCAAGGGCTTCCTGGCGATCACTTTCGATCTCGCGACCAGCGGCGAGCGCTATCAGGGCATCGTACCGCTGGAGGGGGCGTCGCTGGCGCATGCCTGCGAGAGCTATTTCGCGCAGTCGGAGCAGCTGCCGACGCTGATCCGTATCGCGGTCCGCTCGAACGGGCCGCGCTGCGTGGCGGGCGGCATGCTCGTGCAGCATTTCCCGGACGGCGAGGAAGGGCGTGAGCGCCTGCACGTCCAGGAAGACCACCCGGACTGGGAGCACGTCGCGATCCTGTCGGGAACGGTGCAGGCCGCCGAACTGGTCGATCCGGTGCTGACGCTGGAGGAACTGGCGTGGCGCCTGTTCCACGAGGAAAGCGAAGTGCGCGTCGAGCCGCTGCTGCCGCTGAGCCGTGGCTGTCGCTGCACTGTCGAGCATTATCTCTCGATTCTGTCCAAGTTCCCCGAGGATCAGCTGGAGGACATGCGCGACGACGATGGGCACATCCCGGTCGATTGCGCGTTCTGTTCCAAGGTGCTGCGCGTCCCGGCCTGAGTAGCACAAGCGAGCGTCATACTCTCGCCACACCTATGGGTGACTTGAAATCCGGGGCGCCCCTGCCGATGTTGTAAGCGGCGGGACGTTTTCAGGGTGCGACGGAATGTTTTCGAAGTCTTCTCTTGCGGTGTTTGGACTGGCCGCCTGTGTAGCGGCAGCGCTGCCGGCTTACGCGCAGCAGCAGTCACTGGGCATGCTCGATGCATTGGCGCACGGTGGCTGGGAACTGCGCGAGCGCGGTGGTCCGGTGCGCAACATCTGCCTCGACAGTGGACGTCGGCTGATCCAGCTGCGCCATCCGGGTGCACCGTGCAGCACTGTCGTGGTCGAGGACAAGGCCGATCAGGTCACCGTGCAGTATACTTGTCGCGGACAGGGCTATGGCCGCACGCAGATCCGGCGCGAGACCGATGGCCTGGTGCAGATCGACAGCCAGGGCATCGTCAACGGCCTGCCTTTCGCGTTTTCCGCCGAAGGGCGGCGCACGGGCGATTGCCGCAGCTGAGTCTGCCGAAGACCTTGCGCATTTGATCGTTGTCGTCCCGGCGTCAGGGGCGTAGCGGGGCAGTCATGCATGAAGAGACAACTCCGCAGCCGGGCTCGGCTGCTCCGCAGGCCGTGGTGCTGCTTTCCGGCGGCCTCGATTCCATGGTCTGTGCCGGTATCGCGCGTGAACGCGGCTTCGCGGTCAATGCGCTGACCATCGACTACAACCAGCGGCACCGGCGCGAACTGGACGCGGCGGCCGAGATCGCCAGCTTCGTCGGGGCGCAGCGTCATGTGGTACTGCCGCTCGATCTGCGGCGCTTCGGCGGCTCGGCGCTGACCGACGACATCGCCGTGCCCAAGGACGGTGTCGGCGAGGACATTCCGGTCACTTACGTGCCCGCGCGCAACCTCGTGTTCCTGTCGCTGACGCTGGCCTGGGCGGAGGCGATCGGCGCCAACGACATCTTCATCGGCGTCAACGCGCTGGACTACTCGGGCTACCCCGATTGCCGCCCCGAATTCATCTCGGCATTCGAGAACATCGCCACGCTGGCGACCAAGGCCGGGGATGAGGGGCAGACGCTGCGCATCCATGCGCCGCTCCAGTTCATGAGCAAGGCTGACATCGCCCGGGAGACGGACCGTCTGGGCCTCAATCCCGGCATGAGCTGGTCGTGCTACGATCCCCAGCCGGACGGGCGTGCTTGTGGTCTGTGCGACAGTTGCCGCCTGCGCAAGGGTGGCTTCGAGGAAGCCGGGCTCACCGATCCGACGCCTTACGCGGCCTGATCTTCAAGCCCCGTACAAAAGAAAGCCCGGCGAGCGATCTTGCCGGGCTTTTTCGTGTCTGGAAGGGGAAGGCGGCTCGCGTAACGCGGGCAAAAGAAAAGGGGGCCGGATTGCTCCAACCCCCCGATCTTGTACCGTTGCCGGTCGCTTACATGCCCGAACCCGGACCGTAAGTGATCTCGACGCGACGGTTCTGAAGCTCGCGCACGCCGTCCGCAGTCGGAACGCGCGGGTTGGCTTCACCGAACGCCTGGCTCGAGATCGAGCCGTCGGGGATGCCGTGGCTGGTCAGGTACGAACGGACCGAAGCGTTACGACGCTCCGACAGGCCCATGTTGTACTTCGGCGTACCCGAACGGTCGGTGTAGCCGGCCAGCATGATCGGCACGCTGTCGCAGTTCGCGTAGGCGCTGACGGCGCTGTCGAGAATGGTCGACGCTTCCGGCGTGATGTCCGACTTATCCCAGTCGAAGAACACGATGTACGGACCCTTGTTGCAGACCGGAGCCGGCGGCGGGGGCGGAGGAGGCGGCGGCGGGGGCGGCGGGGGCGGCGGCGGGGGCGGCGGCGGAGCAGCCGGTTCGCCGAAGTTGTACGCCAGGGTGCCGAGCAGCGAGTGCGAACGCCAGCGGGTGCTGATGTTCTCGCCGGCCGGGCCGACCAGGTCGACGTTCGACACGTTCATGAAGCGATACTTCAGACCCACATCCCAGTGCGAGCTGATCGGAGCACGGATGCCCGCGATTGCCTGCCATGCGAAGCCGCTGTCCGAATCGTCGATCACGTCAGCGTGGACGCGAGCGACACCGGCACCGCCGCCGACGAAGCCCTGAAGGCCGTCGTCCGGACCGAAGTCCAGAAGGCCGTTGACCATGAACGACAGGTTGCTGACGTCAGCACCGCCGGAGTTCTTGATCGCAGCCTGGCGATAGCTGGCTTCGGTTTCGAGACGGAACGGACCGAAGTCGTAACCGAGCACGCCGCCGCCGTCGAAGCCCTTCTTGAAGTCGATCGTGGTGCTGGTACCGTCGACGACAGTGTCAGCGTCTTCGACGATCATGCCGCCGAAATCGAGTTCAAGATACCACGACTTGTCGCGCGCCAGCGCGGGAGTGGCGAAGGCGGTCGAAGCCAGCGCCAGTCCAAGGACGAGTTTCCTCATACGTTTCCCCTACAAAGAGATTTGGAGCCACCGAGTGCGAGAGTGTCTAACCCCTTGGCTTTACGTGTGCAAGCGCACATTAAACGCGACTGTTGCAAATTTGTCGCGTTTGCGGGGGCTTGGGAGGTGGTTGCGCCCTCACTATCCAGAATCTGCAACACCCCTGAAACCCCTGTTTCCTTGCACCCGTCAATCCGAAGGTAGAATACCCAAGGCTTGGAGAGCCGAGACCAGATCGCTGATCGCGGTCCGAGCCTCCCCATCAACACTCGTCCCTCCAAGTGGTTCCACGGGGAGCGAAGCTTTTCTCCAGAAACCGAAAAACAGCATCTCGGCGCCGCGTGATGCATCGAAAACGCGTAAGCCGTCGCGAGGTGTGACGAACGCCCAGCCTGCGCCGCGACGCAACGCAACGGAGTCTTCCTGGCCCGCCCACGCGCCGATTGCGTCCTGAGCAACTATCCAGGCGTCGTTTTCTACGGGGTTTTCCGGTGGAGCGTCTGCTTCGCCGAGCACCAGGCAGTGCATCAATGCATCACTCAGCATGAGAGCTTCGTTGACGAAGATCTCTTTCTGCGCCTGACCGGCATGAAGCAGGGGGAGGGCGAAACGCGGGCTGGAATCGGCGAAATTCAGCTGTTCGGGCATGGAGGTTCTCCGTGAGGTCGATCGGGGAGCAGCGGTTCAGGCCAGGGGGGCGAGCGAAAGGGGAAGCGAGAGCGCATGCGTACCCTGTTGACGAACTTGGAACATCGCGCCGGCTTTGGAGGAATAACGGGCGAGGACTGCCGCCTCGATGCGGATTTCCGGTGTTTCGGTCGTCCAAAAAGCTATGGGAGCATCGAGCGGCCCGAGGGTCACGAGGTAGCGTTCGGCCTCTTCGACGAGTGGCACGTCCACGCCATCCCGCCATGACCAGCCGCCGCGTGCCCGGCGCGCCCACGTGAACGTCCATGAACCGTCGGTCGAGATGATACGGCGGCCATGGGCGGGTGAAAGCGGGCGCAGGGTGATGCCTGCGAGATGGACCGGGGAAGCCACCGGTTCGGCATCCGCGCGCCCGAGCGCAAGGACCTGCCGGTTTGGAGCGGAGCCGAGCATTCCTGTATCGACAGCAGCCAGTTCGGAAGCCATCATTACGAATGCCTCTCCTTCAGCATGGGACGCGATGGCGTGTTCGGTGCCGCCACGGCCGCGCAGCAGGCCTTCGAGCCGCCAGCGTCCTTGGCCGAGCGGCGTCGCGAACAGGAACTGGACGATTTCCTCGCCGACGAGCGCCAGGTTCGCACCCTCGCCGAGAAGGGACGTATCGATGCTCGCCAGTTGCATAGCTGGATCGATGAGCTGGACTTCAAGCTGGCTGCCGCGATCGAGGAGCAGTGGATCGCAGGGGGGCAGGGTCGACAATGCCGCGCCCATGACTGCTCGCGTTCGGCCACTGGCGCCGAGTGGCAGCAGAGCGCCGTTGCCCCGGTCGGCATAAAGTGCGGCACCGTTCCATCCTGCGGCCGGCGAGGAGACGGCGGCGAGCGTGCGAACCGTGTCGGGCGAGCCCGCGGTCGGATCGAATGGCAGTTCGAATGCGGTGATGCGGGTTTCGCCGGAAGGGAAATCGGGCGCGGGATTGCCGCGTCCGGGGTCGGAAGCGAGCGCCGGAGGCGTCGCGGCTCCTGCCGGCAGGGCGCGTTCCAATGACAGTTCGACTCCGCAGTCGCGCCATTCCCATTCGCGGATGCGCCACTGTCCGGCGATGCCCGGCAGCATGACGAGCGCGCCGGGGGCCATTTGCGCGTCGAGTTCGCAGGTGCGCCACGATATACGGTCGCGGGTCCAGTCGATGCGGCGCGCGGTCCGCTCGATCAGGGCGCGGGCGGTGGCCGCGTCGAGGGCGGCGGGGAGATCGATGGCGCCGGGTTCGCCGGCAACGGGCCGTCCGGTGGAACGCTGGAGGCTGGCCTGGTAGTCGCGCTCCACATCGTAGTAGCGCAGGATCGAGGGCGGGTTCACGCCCGGCGCCGCGCGGTGGCGGGTGAAGCCGGTCCGGGCGCCGAAATCGTCGTCTCCGGTCGTTACGGCGGCCTCCGGCAGTGCGATGGCGGCGGACTGTCGCCGGTCGCGGGCGATAACGAGATCCTCGCCGGAAGCGTCCAGTTCGAGGGGCATGATCTGGGCAAAAGTCTGCAAGTCGGCGGCGGGGGTGCTTTCGCTGGTGTAACCGACGACGCCGGTGAGCGGGATGGTGCAATCGACCTCGTCGATAACCTCTCCGACGATGTCCTGCAGTGAGAAGTCGTCGTCGGCGATGATCTCGAAGGTCAACGAGGGGATGCGGTTGTAGAAGCCCGACAGATCCAGGTCTTCGAATACCACGTAAGCAACGCCCCGATAGGCAGGACAGCGATCCGCACCTTCGGCCGAGGCGATCAGCGGGTCCGCCGACTGGTCACCGGTGCCGGTGTGGATGCGCAAGATCCCGGTGGCCTTCAGCTCTCCGTCGATGCCGCGCAGCAGCTGCCCGTCCGCCCATATCCGGCCGAGCCCGCGGATAGGTCGACTGGCGAGGGCGACGGCGAAATTGGCGGAGTAGCTATAGGTCGTCACCGAGGGGCTGGCCTTGCCGGTGCCCTGAACTTCACTGCGCTCGACGAGATCGGTCGCCCAGATGACCGAGCCCGCCGTGCGCATGCGCCCGAAGTGGCGGGGAATGACTTGCCCATAGGTCGAGGTGGTCACCACGAGGTCCTTGAGGCGCGGTCCTTCGCGGCCGGTCGCGCCGAACAGGGCAGTGTCGAACTGGCGACCCACCAGCGAGCCGACGGCTCCGCCGAGGGGGCCGCCCAGCATGGTGCCGAGACTTCCGAAAACGAGCGTGGCCATGTCAGTTTCCCGGATTTGAGGTGAGGCGCCAGTGGTGCAGGCGCGGCCATTCGGAAGGCAGACCGCCGTGAACCACCCGTCGCAGCCCCGCATGAGCATGGACCACGCGCGCGGCGCAGGTCGCGATGGCGAGGTGTAGCTGGCAGGCGGAAGGGCGGATCATCAGCACGTCGCCGGGGACAAGTGCCCCGTCGACCGGCTCCAGCCCAAGGCTCGCGAGAGCCGTCCAGGCAGAAGGAGCCGTACGATTGCGCAGCGGATAGCCGTTGGCGAGGCGGACCCTACGACCGGCCCGTGCGAACGCGGCCTCGATGACGCCGACGCAATCGAGGCCGACGCCTGCCTCGCGCCCGTGCAGGCGAAAGGGCGTCCCGACTAGCGCCAGGGCGGCCGATGCGAGTTGCGCCCCCGTCATTGAACCGGTCCGGGATAGCGGGTGAGCATGTCGTTTCCGGGCAGGAACGGTTCGCCTCGAAAGTTCACGGCGTTGCCGAAGCGCTGGGAGCAGGTGTCGAGCGTGTGGTCGCAGCCTTCGCGCAGCACGGCGCGGGTGCCGGGCTCAAGCGTCTCGGCGAGGGGGACGTCCAGGATCAGGCCGCTCGCATCTCCTCCCATAACGTCCATCGCGATGCCCGCCTGGGGGCCGTCGAGCCAGCGCAGGCTTCCGCCTGCGTGATTGGCGGCTTCGGGCGTACCTTCGAACAGCGCGGCATTGGCGGCGGTATATATGCTGACGAGGCGTACTTCGCGTGTGAACTTCTGTGGGTTGAGGTTGCAGCCGGGGGCGCAGAAACCGGCGCGGCAGGCCGGGCTGGTGCGCGGTGTGGGATCGCGCCACAGTTCGGCCTTGCGCGAGACGAGTTCGGCGGAAAAGGCGCCGTCGTCCTCGCTGACCGTGCCGATGGTTCCGGCGTAGAGTACCTCGTGCTCCAGCGTCTCCCAGTCGATGAGGCCGATGCGCACTTGCGCGCCGTCGAAGCGTCCGGCGGCGAGGTCGGCGCTGTCGATCGCTTCATGGGTGAGCGAGCCGCGCACTTCGGCGCTGTCGGGCTCGAACTCGGCACTCTTGCGGATGGCGCTGGGCACCATGCCGGGCGAGGCGCGGTGGAGCACGCCGTCGAACCACAAGTCGCGGTCATGCGAAGTGAACCCCAGCGCCACCCCGTCGCCGCGCAGGATGCGCCAGAAGGTGGCGACGGTTTCGAGGTCGTCGGCGAACCAGCGGCGGGTCATGACGCCTCCCGGATTTCGACGACGGGCACGCTGGGCGCCTCGCCTGCGGCGAAGGCGGCGCCGGAGACTTCGAGGCTGTCTTCGGCGAAGCGGACGGGGACGTCGAACAGGAAGCCCGCGCGGATGTCCGCGCCGATGGATGGGGCGTCGTCGAAGGTGACGACGCCATGTTCGGCCAGAGTCCAGTTGCCGACCTGCAGCGCCCCGTCGATGGAGACGAGAACCGTTGCGAAATCGGGCCGGGTGATGCGGCGGACTTGCGCGTCCTCGCCCTCGCCGTAGCGCTTGATGAGCGGGAACCCGGCCTTGATGCCGTCGCCGGTGCCGAGCGGCTGGTCGAGCGGGCCGGGCGCGGCGACCATGCCGCTCGAACTGAAGTCGCTGGGATCGCGCAGCCGGAACCCGCGAGCGGGACCTCGGCGGGCGCGGAAGAAGGCGATGAGTGCGCCCAGTTCCGCCTCGGAGCGCACGCCCGGGCCGACGTCGAAGCGCAGCCGGGCGTTGGACCACAGCGAATTGCGCCGCTCGAAGCCGGAGGCGGTCACCGAGACGCTGGTGGAGAATTCGGGCACCACCGTCGCGTCGCGGCCGAGTGCGAGCGGGTAGAGCACGTCGTCGAAGGCCTGCATGGGGTCGGCTCCTGAGGTTGGCGGCGGGGGGAGGCGCACGTATCCGTCGCGCGCGACCTGGGGCAGCGCCCAGACTACGACTTCGTGGGGGGCGCGGGTCAGGGCTTCGTCGATCCCGGCGTCGATGCGGAGCCACTGGTCGCGCTGGTTTGGCCTGAGGACGAAACCGGCGAGGTAGTCCTGTTCCTGCGCCGGATAGCCGAGGCGGGCATCGACTTCGGCATGGGCTTTGCGGCGGTGGGCGTCGGCACCGGCGGTGAGCCAGTCGTAGTCTTCCACCTGCAGCCGGTCGAACGCGGGCGCGGCCCAGCCGGTCGGCAGGTTGGCGCGCTTCAGTTCGGGCATGTCGGGCGCGAGCAGGGTGGGGGTGAAGACCAGCGCCAGCGCCTCTACCGGCGCGGGTGCGATCGCCGTGCGTACCGCCGCGACGAGGTCGGCGGTCGATTGCGCCAGCAGCGCGCCTGCTTGATCGAGCATCGCCGTCTGCGCTGGGGAGAGCGGTGCGCGCATGTCGGGAATGGCGGCGGGCGACCCGCCGAATGCGGCCCTGGCTGCATCATCGTAGAGGCAGATGCGCCCGTCGCCGAAGGTCCACCACCATGGCTCACCGATCTGAAAGCGGACGGGTGCGCCCACCTCGGCGAGCGATCCGGCGAACGCCGCGCTGACCGTCTGCAGCCAGGCCATCGCCTGCGAATTCGCGGGCGAGAGCAGGGTGGAGGGCGGATCCCAGCCGGTCAGCGCCGGGTTGCCGCCCAAGTCGCGCTGCTTCCAGTCTTCCGGGCAGTGCTGGTCGAGCAGTTCGTAGGATAGTGAGGCCATCGGGCTGAGGCCCGCCGCGAGGCACTCGGCGAAGAAGGCGCGGTGCCAGCTACGGGTCGGGCCGTTGAGCGGATCGCCGCCCTGCCCGGCGAGGTATCGGCCGCCGTTCGCCGCGAGCCGGAAATAGTGGCTCATGCCGAGGTAATGCACCACCGATCCGCGATAGCCGAGCTGGCGCACGGCGCGGATCAGGCGGGCCGGGGTCTGAATGCCCTGATCGTCATAGCCGGTGGCGATGGCGAGGCCGTTCGCGGGCATGACGACGTCGCCGATCTCCAGCATGGCGCGGGCGCCGTCGGTGGCGATTTCGGTCATCTCGAACCAGCCTTCGGTCTCGGCGGGGAGCGGGTCGGGGCTGGCGTCGTCATAGCCGGGCGGGGCGAAGGAGATGAACATTCGTTCGATCGCGCCGGGCCAGACTCGGTCGGCGTCGGCGGGCAGGGCGTAGCCGCCGTCGAGCGCCGAGAAATCGAGCGTGACGACTGCGTCCTCGCCCGTCCCCTCGGCATAGTTCCAGAGGCGCACGTACCAGGTATGCGACGCGCCCGCTTCGTCGCGGCCCTCGATGGTGAGGGTTGGGCCGTTGATCGCGTCGAGCGGGATCAGCCCGCCCGACCGCCAGCGGAACCGCAGCGAGGTATGCGCATAATCGCGGTCGGTGCGGTAGGCGAGCAGGGGGTGGTCGAGCGCATCGACGCTGTCCCAGATCAGCCCGCCAAGGTCGGTCTTGCGCAGGAACGAGGCTTCCACGCGCAAGCCATCGGGGGCGGTGGACACCACCGTCGCCACCATCGGGCGCGGGAAGTTGAGGGTCCAGAAACGCGGGTCGAAGCGCATGAGCCAGTCGCTCGCCTGCCCCTCGCGCTTGCTGGCGAGCCAGAATGCCATGAGGTCTCTCCTCAGTTCGAGAGGGCGCGGCGCACGGCGCTCGCGACCTGGCGGCTGGAGCGCTGCAGCGACTGCGGCGCGCTGGAACCGCGCGGGGCCGAGAGGTTGATCGCCACGCGCACGTCGCGGCTGGTCGAACCGCCGGTCTCGATGCGGCCTGCGGACGTCGGCACGAACAGCTCCGGCCCGCGCTCGCCCACGACATAGCCGCGTCCGGGCGCGACGTTGCCACCGGTGGCGCGGCCCGGCAGGCCGAGCGCGCCGGTCAGCAGGCCGGAGAGGTCCAGCCCGCCGCCCGCGCCGCTGCCGCCGACCAGCGCCGAGGCCAAGGTCTGCGCGGCCTGTCCAGCGATGGCGTCGAGCGTCGAGGCGGCGGTGCGCTTGAGGTCGTCGAAGCCCAGGCTGCCTTTGCGGATCGCGCCGGACAGGCCCTTTTCCAGCGCGTCGCCTGCGCGGGTGAAGCCGGAGACGAGGTCGCCGTCCACGGCCCCGCGCATTTGCGCGATGTCGCGGGCGAAGCCGTCGGTGCTGGCGCGGACCTCGACGAGGAGGCTGTCGATTTCATCGTCCATGATCGGTTTCCATCAGCTTGACGAGGGTGTCCCGGTCGAAGCCCGCAGGCGCACCGGGGGAGAGCAGGCCGAGCGCGGCGGCCAGTTCGGCCGGGGTGGCCGCCCAGAACTCGGCAGGCCGCCACCCCAGCGTGCGCGCGGACAGGCCGCAAAGGGCCAGCGCGGCGGCCGCGAAAGTCACGCGCTGCCCTTGAGCACTTGCGCGAGCAGCACCCGCAGCGGCGCGGCGCAGGCGGCGAGGCCCTGGGCGACGATCGCCGCGCCCACCGTTTCGCGGCTTGGCCGGTCGGCTTCGGGCAGGCAGTGCCAGAACAGCGTGGCCATCTCGGCGAGGCGAAGTTCGCCCGCGCCCGCCCGCTCGACGAGGGCGAAGAGGGGACCGAGTTCCTCCTCGGCGGCGACGAGCGCGGTGAAGCTGGGGCGCATCACGTAGGCGCCGTGGCCGATGGCGATGGCCGCCTCGCCGCGCAGGGGGTTGGGCGTCATGCCGGGACCACCTCGCCCGAGCTTTCGAGCTGGAGCGTGTAGTTGCGCTCGCCGTTGAAATCGCCCGCGTAGTCGAGGCGCTGGACGAGGAACTTGCCGCGCAGCCGTTCGCCGTCCTCGAAGCTGAGTTCGTAGTCGGCGAGCGTGCCCGCCATGGCGTTGGCGCGCACCTGTGCCTCCGCGGCGCTGCCGAGGAAGATCCCCGCCGCGCTCACCGAGACCGAGCGCACGCCTGCTCCGGACAGCAGTTCGCGCCAGCCGCCGCTGTCCTTGGAAGTGACGACGACGGCGTCGCCGGTGACCGACATCTGCGTGGTGCGCAGCCCGGCGACGGTCTGGTAGGCGGCGGGGACGCTGCCGTTGGAGATCTTGAGGAGGAAGGCGCTGCCTTTCTGGGCGGGCATGGTGAGGCTCCTTTGGTGAAAGAGAGGGGCGCGCCCAGAGATTCCAGTGCCACGTCCATTCGCGGCGATGCTCCGGATCGAGCGCGGCGATATGCTCCTCGATCTCGGCTTCGGTCGCCTCGCGCAGCCAGTCGTAATCAGCCATTCGCGGCGTCCTTCGTCTCCGCGCTGCGGCGGGCGACGACCTGGCGGCGCAGCTGTTCCAGCTTGGCGTCGATGGCGGCGCGCACGACCGCGACGTCTTCGTTTTCACGCATTGCCCTTTCGCGCGCCACGTTCTCGCGGTGGAGGCCGAGCAGGCGCAGGGCATTGGCGTTGTCGAACTTGACCGCGCCATCCTTGGCCTCGCCGAAGCGCAGGCGGTAGAGCACTTCGAGTTCGAGGTTCTGGTAGCCTTCGAGCAGCGCGGTCTGCCACTTGCGGGCGAACTCCGGGTCCAGCCGGCGCACCTTGTAGGCACGGCTGGGGTGAGCACCGGCGATGGCGGCCGCGGCGGTGACGTTCGAGGTTTCGGCCAGCGCGGCAAGGAAATACTTGCGCCAGTGCTTGTTGAGGTCGCCCTCTTCCTCTTCCATTAATGCGGCGCTGATCTTGGTTCGCGGACGGCGCGTCTTCGCGCCGGGCGAAGCCTGCTTCGGCTCGACCATGGGGGGGATCCTGTACTGGAGAGGCGGGCACGTCCGCGAACCGGAGAGAGCGGCGGGACGACTCGGGGGTGTCTGCGTTGTTCCTGTTATGTACCCAAATGGTGGAACAATGTCAACAAAAATAACCAAATTGGTTTTCGTGTTGATGCTTGCCGCGATGCAGCGCGGCTTCTAGATCACGATAACTTTACCGCGAACTCGTCATTGCGAGCGAAGCGAAGCAATCAAGGGCGTTCTGCACTGCCCTTGATTGCTTCGCTTCGCTCGCAATGACGAGGGGTGGTTGGATCCTATCATCGCGCCCTGACCAGGGTGCCGACTGTCTCCCGGGGGGAATTCTCGAATGCTGCGCGGCCTCTACGAATGGACCATGGCCAAGGCCTCGCACCGCCATGCCGGCTGGTGGCTGGCCGCTTTCGCCTTCATGGAGGCGAGCTTTTTCCCCGTCCCGCCGCACCCGCTGCTGGGCCTGATGTGCCTGGCCGAGCCGAAGAAGGCGATTCGCTATGCCGCGATCGCCACGGTGGCATCGGTGGCGGGCGGATTGCTGGGCTATGCGATCGGCCACTTCGCCTATGCCGCTTTCGGCGAAGCGCTGCTGCACGCGCTGCACTTGTCGGAGAGCTTCCCCAAGGCCGCCTGCTATCTGCGCGACTACGGCGCCGAGATCATCATCGTGAAGGGCGCGACGCCGATCCCGTTCAAGCTGCTGACGATCACGGCGGGCTTCATCGGCATGAACCTGCTGGTGTTCGTGGGCGCCTCGATCGTCTCGCGCTCGATCAGTTTCATGATCGTGGGCGTGCTGTTCCGCCTATTCGGTGCGCCGATCAAGGCGGTGATCGACAAGCATCTGGGCAAGGTGACGGTGGGTTTCGTGGTGCTGATCATCGCCGGGTTCCTCGCCGTCTCGCTGCTCGGCGGCGGATCGAAGCAGACCGACGAGAAGTGCGCTTCGGCGGTGGTGCAGACGGTCTGAGAGGCACACGACGCCGGCGGCCCATCATCTACGGAATTTTCCGCCCTTCGCAGTGACTTGACGGCTGTAACCATTGTGTCATCCTCTCCGTGCTGCACCGCAAGGTAGCGGTGCCGGAAGGAGGGCTATGGCTGGTCTACCGGTTGGAGCATCGTCGGATTTCCGCGCTTCCGCGGATTTCCTCAGGCAGCTTGAGGGCTATGGCCTTACGACTGTCGAGATCCACTATTTCCTGCCCGACCATCCCCGGTTCCTGCAGCTCTTCGCTTTCCAGCAATACGACGTGGCGCCGCGCTTCCCGGTGCTGCGCGATTTCCTCGACTACTGGACGCGCGAGATCGAGGGGCCGCTCCATTCGGTGCGGATCGCCCACAATCATCTGATCGGGCCGCAGGAATGGCGCGCGGTGGACGGGATCATCTCGATTCACTGACAGACCGGCCACTGACGGGGTCTTGCTCCTGACATGCTGCGGGTGGATACCCGGCGCATCCGCAAGAGGAGACAGCCATGTCCAAGATCGCCGTCGTCGTCGGCAGCCTGCGCGCCGAATCGTTCAACCGCAAGCTGGCCGAGGCGCTGATCCGCCTGCCCGCCGCCGAGGGGCATGACTTCACGTTCGCCGACATCGGCGCGCTGCCGCTCTACGATCAGGACGACGATGGCGATCAGGCGGAGAGCGTCAAGGCGCTGAAGGCGCTGATTTCGGGTTCGGACGGGGTGATGTTCGTGACGCCCGAATACAATCGCTCGATGCCGGGCGTACTCAAGAACGCGATCGACAATGCCTCGCGGCCTTATGGGCAGAGCGCCTGGGCGGGCAAGCCGGCGGGGGTGATCGGCGTATCGGTGGGCGCGATCGGGACGGCGCTGGCGCAGCAGCACTTGCGCAACGTGCTGGCCTATCTCGACATGCCGACGCTCGGCGCGCCCGAGGCGTTCCTGCAGTGGAAGGACGGGCTATTGAACGAGGACGGCACCGTGGGCGCGCAGTCGGCCGATTTCCTCGGCGGCTGGATGACGGCTTTCCTGAACTACGTGGCCATCCATAGCTGACGTAGTTCCTCCCCGAGCTTGCTCGGGGAGGAATGCGAGGTCAGATGATCCCCACCGCAGTCCCGGCGCGGGTGAACATGCCGATGATCTGCTGGACCTGCTCTGCCGAATGCTCGGCGCAGAGCGAGCAGCGCAGCAGCGTCATGTTCGCAGGCGTCGCCGGCGGGCGCGCGAGGTTCACGTAGAGGCCCTCGTGCAGCAGCGCTTCCCACATCATCGCGCCGCGTTCCAGATCGGGCATGATGACCGAGATGATCGCGCTCTGCGGTTCGGTGGTGCCGAGCTGGAAGCCCGCGTCGGTCAGGCCCTTGTGCAGCGTGCGCGAGCTGTCCCACAGATGCGCGCGCTTCTCGCCCGCGTTCATCAGCTTGCGGATCGAGGTGGTCGCGGTGGCGACGACGCTCGGCGGCAGGCTGGCGGTGAACACGTAGGGGCGGCAGACCAGGCGCATGATCTCGAACTTGGGATGGTTCGAGACGCAGAAGCCGCCGACGGTGCCGACCGACTTGGAGAACGTGCCGATCACGAAGTCGACGTCGTCGAGGCAGCCCTGCTCTTCGGCCACGCCGCGCCCGTTGGGGCCAATGAAGCCCATCGAGTGCGCCTCGTCGACCAGCACCATGGCGCCGTACTTCTTGGCGACCGCGATCATTTCCTTGAGCGGGGCGATGTCGCCCAGCATCGAGTAGACGCCCTCGAGGATCACCAGCTTGCCGGCGCCCTCGGGAATGCGCTTGAGGCGCTTTTCCATCGCCTCGATGTCGTTGTGCTTGAAGGGCACGACTTCGGCGTCGCCCATCTTGCAGCCGTCCCAGATCGAGGCGTGGCTGTCGATGTCGAGGACGATGTAATCGCCCTTGCCGGCGATGGTCGAGATGATCCCGAGGTTGGCCTGGTAGCCGGTCGAGAACACCATGGCGTGGTCCATGGCGTAGAAGTCGCAAAGCGCCTCTTCTACCGCCTTGTGGCCCGCGTAGGTGCCGTTGAGTACCCGGCTGCCGGTGGTGCCCGAGCCGAAGTCGTCGAGCGCCTGCTTGCCCGCCGCGATCACGTCGGGGTCGAAGGTCATGCCCATGTAGTTGTAAGTGCCCAGCAAAATCGTCTCGCGCCCGTTGCACAGGGCGACGGTGGGCGAGATCACCTTCTCCATGACCAGCCCGAACGGATCGGTCACGCCGGTGGCCAGAAGGTCGCTCCGCATCTTGATGAGCGGATCGAACTTGCTGAAAAGATCAGTAGTATCAGACATTTGCAATCAGCCCTTGAGCTTGACCACGGCATCGACGAGCTGGCCGTAGTTCTCGATCTCGGCCTGGGCATTCATCGAAATGATGATGTCGAACTCGTCCTCGATCGCGGCGACGAAGTCCATCACCGTCAGGCTGTCGAACTCCAGGTCGTCGGTGAAACGGGTGGCATCGGTCACTTCGACGCCCTTCTTGTTGAAGGGCTCGATCAGCGCGGCGATGCGGGCCGAAGTCTCTGCGCGGTCCATGGGTATCTAACTCCGAAAGCGTCGGGCGGCTCTCTGGCCGGGAATTGCGGCGCAAAAGCGGCGCGGGTGTAACATGTCAAGGGCGCGCTTACAGCAGCGCCCGTACCGCCTGCATGAACGGGCCGATCGAAACCGGCTTCGCCAGATAGCCTTCGGCGCCTGCCTCGCGGATGCGTTCCTCGTCGCCCTTGCCGGCGTAAGCGGTCACCGCGAGTACGGGAATCGTGCGCAGGACGGGGTCCTTCTTCGCCGCCTCGATCAGGTCCAGCCCCGAGACATTGGGCAGCTGGATGTCCATGATGACGAGATTCGGCACGAATTGCCGCGCCTTGTCGAGCGCATCGAGGCCATCGGCGCACGGCTCCACCGCGTAGCCCTGACTGCGAAGCACGTCGCAAAACAGCTTCCGGTTGAGATCGTTGTCCTCGACAATGAGGATTCGCTTTGCCATTCGACGCCCTGATGACCATCTGGGGTAATATACCCCGTCTATTCCGTCCGAGTGAGACTGACAATTCTTCGAGAGCCCTCATCCCCATCCGATCCGCAGGCGCTGGCCCTGAATGCCCTCGGCTGGGTCCTGAGCGATCAGGACCGTGCCGAGCGTTTCCTCTCGCTCACCGGCCTGATGCCGGAGGAACTGCGCGCCTCGCTGGGTGAACCCTCCACGCTGGGTGCGGTGATGGATTTCCTGTGCGCGCACGAGCCGGACCTGCTGGGCGCGGCCGATGCGCTGGGCGTCCAGCCCGAGGTGCTGGTTGCCGCACAAAGGAAGCTGGGCGCATGACGAAACCGCTGCTCATCACCGACTGCGATGAAGTGCTGCTCCACATGATCAAGCACTTCCGCGACTGGCTGGCCGAGGAAGAAGGCGTCCACTTCGACATCGAGAACGGCGAGTTCTACAAGTCGATGCGCCGGATCGGCAGCGACACGCCGCTGGAACAGGCGGAGATGTGGACGCTGCTCAACGGCTTCTTCGATTCGCAGATGCACCGCCAGACGCCGATCGAAGGCGCCGTCGATGCGATCGCCGCGATCCGCGAGCACGCCGACGTGGTGGTCCTCACCAACCTCATGGATTTCCGCCGCGAGGCGCGCGAGGCGCAGCTGATCGAACACGGCATGCCGCTGCGCGTCTTCACCAACCAGGGGCCGAAAGGCCCGGCGCTCCAGGCGATCCTCGACGAGTACCGGCCCAGCCGTGCGGTCTTCATCGACGACCTGTCGCAGCATCACGGGTCGGTCTTCGAGGTTTCCCCCCAAGTTCGCCGACTGCACTTGTGCGGTGAACCGAAGATCGCCCCCAACATCAAGTGCGCTCTCCAGCTCGGCCACGCCCACGCGCGGATCGATGACTGGAAGACCGCGCTCCCCTGGCTGCTGACCAATCTTACGGCCCCCAGCCTGACCCGCGAAGAAGAGGAATTCCATGAGCAAGATTGATGACCGTCTCGCCGAACTCGGCCTGACCCTGCCTGCGGCGGCGGCCCCGGTTGCCGCGTACGTTGCCGTGGTCGAGGCGGGTGGCCTGGCCCACGTTTCCGGCCAGTTGCCCTTCGTGGACGGCAAGCTCGTCACCGGCCGTCTGGGCGAGGACGTCTCGATCGAGGCGGGAACCGAGGCGGCGCAGGCCTGCGGCGTGATGATCCTGGCGCAGCTCAAGGCCGCGCTCGGCTCGCTCGACCGGGTGGAGCGGATCGTCAAGCTGGGCGGCTTCGTCAATTCCACCGGTGATTTCACCGACCAGCCCAAGGTCATCAACGGCGCCTCCGAGCTAATGGTCGCGGTATTCGGCGATGCGGGCAAGCATGCGCGCAGCGCGGTCGGCGTGCCGGTGCTGCCGCTGGGCGCCGCCGTCGAAGTGGACGCCATCGTTGCCGTTCGCCCTGCTTGATCGCTGGCGTGCACCTGCACCCGATCCGCGCAAGGTCGCGTGGATCGGGGCGCAGGACTATGCCCATCGCGGGCTACACGGTTCGGGCGTGCCGGAGAACTCGCGGGCGGCCTTTGCCAGGGCCATCGCGGCAGGCAACGGCATCGAACTGGACGTGCAGCGTTCCGGTGATGGGCAACCGGTCGTCTTCCATGACGATACGCTCGACCGCCTGACCGGCGAGAGCGGCCCCACCGAGCGCCGCAGCGCCGCGCAGCTGGGCACGATAACTCTGTCGGGCACGGCAGAGACCATTCCGACCCTGCGGCAGGTTCTGGCGCAAGTCGGCGGCAGGGTGCCGGTGCTCATCGAGATCAAGTCCGACCGCAAGGCGCGCATCGCCGCGCTGTGTCTGGCGGTGCGCCGGGTGCTGGAGGGCTATACCGGCAACCATGCCGTCATGAGTTTCGACCCGCGCGTATCGCGCTGGTACTGGCGCCATTCGCCCCACACCGTGCGCGGCCTCATCATTTCCGAGGGTGAGGATCGCGCGTTGGCGGGCAAGATCCGTCGCCGTCTGTGGCTCTGGCATGCGCGGCCGGATTTTCTCGCCTACGACGTGCGCGATCTGCCGAGCCGCTTCGCCGCCACCCAGCGCCGCCGGGGCCTGCCGGTCGCGACCTGGACGGTGCGCGCGCCCGAGCACGACGAGCGCGCCGCCGCTTACGCCGATGCGGCCATTTTCGAGATTCGCGAAGGGGACGCGTGAGCGAGGGCGCCTTCACCGCCCGCCTGCTCGGCGCCGTGGGCGATCTGCCCGCCGATCAGTGGGATGCGTTGACTGATGGGGCGAATCCCTTCGTCGCTCACGCCTTCCTCACTGCGATGGAGGAATCGGGCAGCGTCGGCGGCCGCAGCGGCTGGACGCCATTACCGCTGGTGATCGACGGTCCTGACGGCAGCCTCGCCGCCGCGCTTCCGGCCTACCTGAAGGAGCACTCGCAGGGCGAGTACGTCTTCGACCATGCCTGGGCCGATGCCTGGCACCGGGCCGGCGGCTCGTACTATCCCAAGCTGCAGATTGCGGTACCTTTCACCCCGGCCACCGGCCCGCGCCTGCTGACACCGCATCCCGAACTCATGCTGCCGCTACTGCGCGCGGCGGAGACGCTGTGCCGTGACAATGGCCTCTCCTCCGCCCACGCGACCTTCATCGAACCGGCGCAGGTCCCCGTGTTCCAGAACGCCGGGTGGCTGCTGCGCGAGGACATTCAGTTTCATTGGGAGAATCGCGGCTACGCGACTTTCGACGATTTCCTCGGGCAACTGTCGTCGCGCAAGCGCAAGGATCTGCGCAAGGAACGGGAGAAAGCGCAGGAGGGCGTCGAGATTCGCGCTCTGTCAGGCGAGGAGATCACCGAGGCGCACTGGGAAGCGTTCTGGGATTTCTACCAGGACACAGGCGCGCACAAATGGGGACGCCCCTATCTTACGCGCGAGGCGTTCAGCCTGCTGGGCGAGACGATGGCCGATCGCATCCTGATGGTGCTGGCCTTCCTAGACGGGCACCCGGTGGCGGGCGCGCTGAACTTCATCGGCGAGGAGGCGCTGTACGGACGCTATTGGGGCGCCGTCGTCGACAAGCCGTTCCTGCACTTCGAACTGTGCTACTATCAGGCGATCGATGTCGCGATCCGGCTGGGCCTAGGCCGTGTCGAAGCGGGCGCGCAGGGCGGGCACAAGCTGGCGCGAGGATACGAGCCGGTGCGCACGATCTCAGCGCACTACATCGTCCACGACGGCCTGCGATCCGCGATTGCCGAATATCTCGAGCAGGAGCGGGCAGGGATCGCCACCGACCAGCTCCGGCTTGGCGGGCATTCGCCCTTCCGCAAGGCCTAGCTCAGGCAGCCTTGCGGACCGTCGCGCCCAGCCACTGGCGCGCGCGGCGCTGGGCTTCGGCGATTTCACGGGCCGTCATGTCGTCGGCGACTTCAGCGCGGCAGACGGTAGCTTCCTCGTGCCCGCCCACGGCGGCGAGGTTGAACCACTTGTGCGCTTCGATGAGGTCGCAGGGGGCGCCGTGGCTGCCGGTCGAGAAGGCGACACCGAGATCGAAATAAGCCGAGGCATCGCCCTGCGCGGCGGCGGACAGCGCCTCGGCGATGAGCATGTCGCCTGCGAAGTCGTTCGCGGCGGCCGGCGTGGCGAGATCCTGGTTAATCCAGACAGTTTCCATCGTAATCCCCGTGCCTTCAAAAAGGGTTGTGACCGCGTGGACCTCAATCGTTTGCAAATGGCCCCTGCGTTCGATTTGGCCAATCTGTCCGACGGCGATCAAGAAATGGTTAACGGCGACTGCGCGCAGGCCCTTCCTGCGGATTAACTCTGTGTCACCCGGAGACGGCGTTAAGAATTTTGTGGATCGCCACGGATATACGCTTGTGCGGTCAAGAGTGCGGAATTATAGGCCGCCTCAACTGCGGATCGTTGTACGGTTACCGGAAAAAATTCGGGGCTGCAGGGCGTTGGCGATCTGTGGAAGCACTGCGGAGTTTCTCTGGATGGCAACGGCCCTAGCTGACGAAATCGATGTACTCGCCAAGGCAAAGCGTGCAATTGGCGGCGCCTACATTTCCGAACCTGACGAAGAATACATGAATGAGGCACAGCAGGATTATTTCCGGCGGCTGCTTCTGGCATGGAAAAAGTCGATCCTCGATGCGGCAGCGGGCACGCTGCAGCAGTTGCAGGACGGCCCGATTCGCGAACCCGACCTCAACGATCGCGCCTCGAGCGAGACCGACTGGGGTATCGAACTGCGCACCCGCGACCGCCAGCGCAAGCTGATCGCCAAGATCGATTCGGCCATGCGCCGCATCGAGGAAGGCGAATACGGCTACTGCGAGGTCACCGGCGAGCCGATCGGCCTCGGTCGTCTCGAAGCCCGTCCGATCGCGACGATGACCGTCGAGGCGCAGGAAGCGCACGAGCGTCGCGAAAAAGTCTCGCGCGACGACTGATTGTTGGAATCGCGGCACCGGTTTGGGCCGGTGGCGCAATTCCGCACGATCAGGTCAAGACCCGGCTCCGATCCTGTCCGGAGCCGGGACATTAAGCCTTTGTTTGCCATTGGCGGCTAGGATTATAGGCCAAAGCACGGTAGTTTGCCGCGCAATGGCGGCACGATCGTGACGTGCATTTCGAAACGCCCGGACGAAGATCGCATGAACCAAGGTGAAAATCGGCAGATCGCGCGCGACAGCCTGTTCCTCATGGCTGACCTTCGCGTGGACGGTCTCGACGGCGATTTCCGGATCAAGGTGCGCAACCTCTCGGCCGGCGGCATGATGGGCGAAGGCAACGTGCGCGTCGTGCGCGGTACCGTCGTCTCGGTCAACATCCGCAATATCGGCTGGGTCGAAGGCTCGGTCGCCTGGGTGCAGGAAAGCCGCTTCGGCGTCGCTTTCCGCGAGGACATCGATCCGCGCCTCGCCCGCGCTCAGGCCCGCCAGGCCGGGCAGGTCGAGCATATGACCCCCGATTACTTGCGCAACTACCAGGCCCCGACGACCGACGCGACGCTCCTGCGCAAGATCTGAGAGGGAAAGCGGAAAAATCCCGCGCGCCGGTTGCGAGGCGCGGGAAATCGGCTACTCCCTGTTCCATGCTGTCCAAGCGCCAAGCCTCGCGGG
Source organism: Novosphingobium resinovorum (assembly GCF_027922145.1). Taxonomy (GTDB): domain Bacteria; phylum Pseudomonadota; class Alphaproteobacteria; order Sphingomonadales; family Sphingomonadaceae; genus Novosphingobium; species Novosphingobium resinovorum. Next base: position 65,553 of record NZ_BSFC01000002.1, read on the forward strand.
TGCTGGCCGTTGCGGCCGCCTTCATGCTCGTCTCCTGCAGTGGCTACGACAATTCGGCCCTGGGCGTTGCCGTGGTCGGGGAGCCGGATGATCCGTTTTCCGAAAGCGCCGGTCTGTCAGCCGGAGCCGTACTGGTTCGCGCCTCGACGGTGGAGGGGCTGGTTGCCTTCGACGATGCGGGCCGTGTCATCCCCGCCCTTGCGGATCGCTGGATCGTCACGGACGACGGCCAGAGCTACATCTTCCGCCTGCGCGACGGCAACTGGGCGACCGGAGAGCCTATAACCGCCGAATCTGCGCGCCGTGCGATCAATGCTGCACTTAAGGCGCTCGATGACGGGCCGCTGGCGCACGACCTTGCGGGCATCGACGAAGTCCGCGCCATGGCCGGGCGCGTGATTGAGATCCGCCTCACGCGGCCGATGCCTTACCTGCTCCAGCTTCTCGCCCAGCCGGAACTGGGGCTTTACCGCAAGGGGCAGGGCACCGGCCCGATGAGCGTGACCCGATCGGGCAGCATCGCCACGCTCAGCGCGATCGATCCGGCCAAGCTGGGCCTGCCGCCGATCGACAAGTGGGCCGAGCGCACGCGACAGATCCATTTGCACGCGCTGCCGGGCGCGCAGGCCGTGGCCGCGTTCAACGACGGCAGCGTCGATCTCGTGCTCGGCGGACGCATCCAGGATTTCCTGCAGACCCGCTCGGTCGGTATCCTGCGCGGGACGATCCAGCTCGACCCGGTGGTCGGTTTGTTCGGCCTGCACGTGATGAACGACAAGGGCTTCCTGTCCGAGCCCGCCAACCGCGAGGCGCTGGCCATGGCGGTGGACCGGGAGGGGTTGATCTCGCCTTTCGGCCTCGGCGGCTGGTCCGCGACCACGCGTATCGTTACCCCCAGCCTCGATGGCGACCTTGGGACCATCGGCGAACGCTGGGGCGAGCAGACGCTGGATCAGCGCCGCGCGATCGCGGCCGCGCGGGTGAGATCATGGCACGGGCCGGCGGGGACACCGTCCCAGGAGCGTGCGCCGGGCGCTCGACAGTCAGGAGCCCACCACGTCCGCTTGAGGGTCTGGCTTCCCGAGGGGAGTGGAGCCACCGTCCTGTTCAATCGACTGGTTGCCGACTTCGCGACGATCGGCGTCGGTCTCGATCGGGCGAAGGATGCCGATGGTGCCGATCTTGCGCTCGTCGACGACGTCGCCCGCTATCCGCGCGCGGGGTGGTATCTCAATCGCCTTTCGTGCCAGGCGGGCCGGGGGCTCTGCTCGCAAGAGGCCGATGCGCGCGTGGCCGAGGCTGCGAGCGCCGCCACGCCTGCCGAACGCGCCGCCCTGCTGACCGAGGCCGAGGCGGAACTGACCGGTGCCAACGTCTTCATCCCCTTCGGCACGCCGATCCGCTGGTCGCTGGTGCGCGGCAGCGTCGACGGGTTCTCGGTAAACCCGTGGGGCTGGCATCCCTTGATGCCGCTGGCCTGGCTCACCAAATAAGCGAAAGCGGCTCGTGAAGTCGCGGTTCGACAAGAGGCTGGAATACGTGGTCAACCCATCGGCGCGGCGCATGGATTATGAGCTTCCGTTCGGCAACGATCCGGTATCGGTGCGCCGCCGTGTGGAAGCGTTGGAGCGCGTGTTGGAGCGGGCCTTCACGGTGCCGGGCCTCCGCCGCCAGGTCGGTCTGGACGCGGTGGTCGGGCTGGTCCCGGTCGCAGGTGATCTCGTCGCGGCGGCCATGGGCCTCTACCTCGTTTGGGAGGCGCGCAATCTCGGCATGTCGAAATGGCAACTGGCGCGCATGACCGCCAATGTCGGGTTCGATACGCTGGTCGGCGCAATCCCCGTGGCGGGCGATCTGTTCGATTTCCTGTTCCGCTCGAACAGCCGCAATCTCAAGATCATCCGCAAGCATCTCGACAAGCATTACCCGCATACCCGGGTCATCGACGTCTGACGATCGAACGGCTATGGGCGGAAGCATGAGATCCGCCTTGTCCGCCATGGCCCTGCTTGCACTGGCCGCCTGTTCCAAGTCCGACACCGCGCCCGGTCCCGGCGGCGTGACGATGGGCGAGGCGCGCGCGCTCGACGAAGCCGCTGCGATGCTGGACGAGCGGCGGCCGCCTGTAGAGGCTGTCGCACCCTCCGAGGGGCAGGCTACAGAGGCTGCTCGATAGTCAGTCGAAGCTGACTTTGCCGCGCCCGGCCTTGACCGAGCCGCGCAGCTTCTTGCCTTTCAGGCGCTGTTCCTTGCCGACGCGGTTGAGGCGACTCTTGGCGCGTTTTTCAGGCAGCTTGTGGGCCTCGGTGATAAGGTCGGCGAGGCGTTCGCGGGCATCGGCGCGGTTCGCTTCCTGCGTGCGGAAGCGGCGCGCGGTCAGCACCAGTTCGCCGCGCGCTGTCATGCGGCTGCCGGCGAGTTCCTTGAAGCGGGCGAATACCGGCGGAGTGAGGCGCAGGGCGTAGACGTCGAGGCGCAGTTGCACCGCCGTCGCCACCTTGTTGACGTTCTGCCCGCCCGGGCCGGTCGAGGCGATGAAGCTCTCGGTCGCGAGAGCCCAGGCGCGCTCGACGACCTCGTCGCTCATTCGGGGGCTGCTTCCGGGGTTACGTCCTCGAAACCGAGGGCGGCGAAGTCGGCAGGCAGGGGCGCGGCCGCTACGATCGGGGCCTTGTCGCCGCGCGGGACGGTCAGGCCGGCCGCGTGAAGCATGGTGCGCGGGGCGCCGCCCTTGGTGCCGTAGACCGGATCGCCCAGCAGCGGGAAGCCGAGGCCCGAGGCGGCATGGACGCGAATCTGGTGGGTGCGGCCAGTCTCGGGGCGGAATTCCACGAGGGTCAGGCCGTTCCGTACATCCAGCTTGCGCCAGTGCGTGACGGCGGGCTTGCCCTTGCGCGCCGGGATCATGCGCCAGCCGTCCTTCGCGGTGCTGACCTTGGAGAGGTTCAGCGCGATGGTGCCTTCGTCCTCGCTGACCTCGCCCGCAACTACGCCGAGATAGCGCTTTTCGACTGTGCGCTCCTCGAAGGCGGCGGAGAAGCGCTTGAGCGCCTTCGGGTTGCGCGCCAACAGCAGGCAGCCCGATGTGTCGCGGTCGAGGCGGTGGACCGGCGCGGGTTCGCGGTGAAAGCCGAGCTTGAGTTCGTCGAGCCGGTCTTCCAGGCACTGGCCGCCCGCGCGGGGACGGTCGAGCGGAAGGCCCGCAGGCTTGTCGATGACGAGCGCTTCGCCGTCTTCGAAGAGGATTTCGAGTTGCATGGTGCTTTCTTTCATCGTCCCGTAATCTGCAGGACCATTCGCTTGATGCGTCTTTAGCCTAAATGTTCGTCATTGCGAGCGCAGCGAAGCAATCCAGGGCGGTTTGCTCGACTCTGGATTGCTTCGCTGCGCTCGCAATGACGAAGGAAAGGATTATCCCACCGCCTCGGCAATCCGCCTGCAGGCCTCGACCAACTGGGCCTCGTCGGCCGCGAAGCTGATGCGGAAGCCATCCTTCCCGCCGAAAGCCGAGGCCGGGACGATCGCCACGCCGTGGTCCAGCAGGTGCAGCGCCAGCTTCGCGTCGTCGCCGAAGCGCTCCATCAGCGGCGCGGCATCGACCATGCAGTAGAACGCGCCGTCGGGCACCGGCGTCGACAGGCCGGGGATCGCATTGATCGCCGAAACCACCAGGTCGCGCCGGGCGCGGAAGCGTTCGCACCATTCGGCGAGAAATTCCTGCGGTCCCTCGAACGCGGCCACGGCGGCGGCCTGACTGATCGAGCAGGGGTTGCCCGAGGAGTGCGACTGCAGCCGCTCCATCGCCTTGATGAGCCACTCCGGCCCGGCGGCGACGCCGATGCGGAAACCCGTCATCGCGTGGCTCTTGGAGACGCCCGAGACGGTCAGGATACGCTCGGCAAGGTCCGGGCACAGGTTCGCCAGCGTGGCATGCGGGCCGCCCGTATAGTTGATCGGCGCGTAGATATCGTCCGACATCACCAGCACGCGCGGATGATGGCGCAGCACCTCGCCGATGCCGAGCAGCGTTTCCGCGGGCAGGCAGGCGCCGGTCGGGTTGCCGGGGCTGTTGAGCAGCACCCACAAGGTATTCGGCCCGATCTGCGCTTCGAGGTCGGCCGGGGTGAAGCGGAAGTTGTCCTTGGCGTGCGTGTGCAGCGGGACCACCTTGCCACCGGCGAAGCGCACGATTTCCGGATAGCTGACCCACCATGGGGCTGGGACGATCACCTCATCGCCCTCGCTGATCGTGGCGAGCATGGCGTGGAAGATCGCTTGTTTGCCGCCCGCGCTGACAGTCACTTGCGACGTCGGAACCTCGATCCCGAGGTCGCGTGCGAAGTGCAGCGCGGCGGCCTGCTTGAGCCGCGAGGTGCCGCCCACGGGGGTGTACTTGGTCTGCCCGCCGTCGAGCGCGGCCTTGGCGGCTTCCAGCACATGCGGCGGGGTGGCGAAGTCGGGCTCGCCGACCGAGAGCGAGATGATGTCGCGCCCGGCTTCGCGAAGCTGGGTGGCGCGGTCGGTCATCGCCGTGGTCTGCGACGGGGCGATGCGGGAAAGGGCGGTGGACAGGTGCATTGTGGGGCGTCTCTTAGAACAGGAGCCGAGGATCGCAAAGCATCGTCCGGCGGGGGCTTCGACAAGATCAGCCTGAGCGGAATTTAAAGACCTGCTCTCAAAACCGCTCAGGCTGAGCTTGTCGAAGCCCCATCAGGCCATTTACAGCAGCCGCGCGGGGATCAGCCCACGCAGGGCATTGCCGATGAAAAACCCACCCGCCAGATCGTCCAGCGTCAGTTCGGCTTCCACCGCTCGGCCCGCGTCCAGCAGCGAGCGGCGCAGCACGCCCTGCAGTAGGCCCAGCGTCGCGGGCGGGGTCAGCAGCGTGCCGCCGCGCTCGACGAACAGGTTGGTGAAGCAGCCCTCGGTCACCAGGCCATCGTCGCGTAGCAGGATCGCCTCGTCAGCACCGTTCGCGCGCGCCACTTCGAGACCCTTGTCGTAGAAGCCGCGATCGGTGGTCTTGTGGGCGAGGCGCCAGTCGCCGCTGTCCACTGGCAGGCGCAGCACAGCGACGGTCGCGTGCTCGGCGAGAGTGTCGGGCAGATCGGTCAGTTCCAGCGAGAACGCCCCGGTACGACCGACGACGAGGCGCAGCTTCGACGGAGCTTCGGCCTCGAAACACAGCGCCTGGATGGCGTTGCGCACCGCATGCCGGTCGAACCCGAAGCCCAGCGCGGCGGCGCTCGCGGCGATGCGTTCGAGGTGCAGTTCGAGCAGCGCGATGCCCGCCTCGGGCGTGAAACGCATCGTCTCGATCAGATCGAAGCTTGCAGGCGACACAACTTCCCCGGCAACCTGCACTTGCGACTCTCGCACGAAACCCCCTTTGACCAGGCATTCCCGCCATTCGGGAAGCGCTTGCGAATCCGCGACCACGGCGGACCCGACCCCTAGGACAGCGCGACCGTCACGGTCGAGACGCAGAGTGCGGATTGCCACATTGAAAGCCGCATCGCCAGAGGGTTCGATATAGCCGATGGAGCCGCAGTAGACCCCGCGCGGTGTCCGCTCGACCTCGGCGATCAGTTCCATGGCGCGGATCTTGGGCGCGCCAGTGATCGAGCCGCACGGAAACAGCGCGCGCAAGAGGTCGAGCGCGCCGCGCCCCTCGGGCAGGGTGGCGCGCACCGTCGAGACCATCTGGTGGACGGTCGGATAACTTTCTATGGTGAAAGGATTTTCCACCCTTACACTGCCCGCCTCGGCCACGCGCGACAAGTCGTTGCGCATGAGGTCGAGGATCATCAGGTTCTCGGCGCGATCCTTGGTGCTGGCGGCGAGATCGACGGCGAATGCGGCGTCCTCGGCGGCGCTGCGGCCGCGCGGGCGAGTGCCTTTCATCGGCCGCACTTCGACTTCGCGGCCCGAAAGGGTGAAGAACAGTTCCGGCGAAAAGCTGAGATGCCAGCGCGCGCCGTCGTGGATCACCGCGCCGTATCCGGCCGCCGCGCGCGGGCGCAGCGCTGCGTAGAGCGCCAGCGGATCGCCGCTCCATGCCCCGACTAGCGGCAGGGTGAGGTTGGCCTGGTAAATGTCGCCAGCTTGAATCGCACCGTGGATCGCGGCGAAAGCCTGCTCGTAGTCGCCGAGGTCGATCCGGGGCTCGAGAGGGCCGATCGCGGGTCTTCCCGACCCGGCGCGACCGGAAAGCCAGAGCGGCACCTGGGCGGGCGAGAGCGCCTCGTAGCCTTCGAAGGCCCCGAACCATAGCAATGGGCCTCCAGTGTCGCGCTGGCGTCCGGCAAGGCGCGGTTCCAGCGCCAGTCCGGCCTCGTAGGCGAGGTAGCCGGCAAGGTGCAGGCCATCCCGCGAAAGCGCCTGCAGGCGTTCGAGGGCGGGCAGGACGTCGCCGCCGCGCATCGCCACGACGGTTTCGCGAGGCGCGCGGTAGAGCCGGGCTTCGGAGGCGCCTTCGCTGCGGGCGTCATCGAGGAGGACGAAGGGGGCGGTCATGGGATCGGGCGGCGCTTTAGCGGCAGTTTGTCCGCCCGTACACCTCGTCATCCCGGACGACGATATGTTGCTATGCGCTTCCATCGCGCTACACCGATGCTGCGACAGGGCTTGGAGATGACGGGATGAGCGAGATTTTCCTCGGACTTGGCGGCGGCAGCAATGGAGAGGGCGGAGAGCGGCAGGTGCTGCGGCTCGACCGCGCCAACCGGCATGGCCTGATCGCGGGGGCTACCGGCACCGGCAAGACCGTTACCCTGCAGACCATCGCCGAGCAGTTTTCCGCCGCCGGGGTGCCGGTGTTCCTGGCCGACGTGAAGGGTGACCTTTCGGGCGTGTGCATGGCCGGGAGCCCGCAGTTCAAGAACGCCGCCATCCTCGAATCGCGGGCCAGGGAGATCGGTATCGCCGACTATGCCTATGCCGACAACCCCGCGGTTTTCTGGGACATTTACGGCGAGCAGGGCCATCCGGTGCGCACTACCATCTCCGAGATGGGGCCGCTGCTGCTGGCCCGGCTGATGGACCTCAACGAGACGCAGGAGGGTGTGCTCAACATCGTCTTCCGGTTGGCCGACGACGAGGGACTGCTGCTGCTGGACCTCGAAGACCTGCAGGCGATGCTCGCTTACGTGGCACTCAACGGCACTCAACTGGCACTCAAGTACGGCAATGTGTCGAAAGCGAGCGTCGGAACCATCCAGCGCCAGCTCCTTGCGCTGGAAAGTCAGGGCGCGGCGCAGTTCTTCGGTGAGCCCGCGCTGGAGATCGCCGATTTCATCAAGTGCGACGATCAGGGACGCGGCTACATCAACGTGCTCGCCGCCGATAAGCTGATGCGCAGCCCGAAGCTCTACGCCACGTTCCTGCTGTGGCTGCTGTCCGAACTGTTCGAGGTGCTGCCCGAGGTCGGCGATCCCGAGAAGCCCAAGCTGGTGTTCTTCTTCGACGAGGCGCACCTGCTGTTCGACGACGCGCCCAAGGCGCTGCAGGACAAGGTCGAGCAGGTCGTCCGCCTCGTCCGTTCGAAGGGCGTGGGCGTCTACTTCGTGACGCAGAACCCGATCGACATTCCCGAGGAGATCGCCGGGCAGCTGGGCAACCGCGTCCAGCATGCGCTGCGTGCCTTCACTCCGCGTGACAAGCGCGCGATCAAGGCGGCGGCCGAGACCTTCCGCATCAACCCCAAGCTCGACGTCGAGGCGGCGATCACCGAGCTGAAGGTGGGTGAGGCGCTGGTCTCCACGCTGGGCGACGACGGCGCGCCTTCGGTGGTGCAGCGCACGCTGGTGGCGCCGCCGCGCTCGCGGCTGGGGCCGATCACCGACAAGGAGCGCGCGATCGTCCAGTCGATCAGCCCGTTCGAGGGCAAGTACGACACCCGCGTCGACCGCGAGAGCGCGGAGGAAGTGCTCGCCGCCAAGGCCGCCGATGCCGCCGCCACTGCGCAGGAGGTGGAGGAGAAAGGCCGCGACGAGGTCGCCAAGCAGGAGCGCAGGAGCCCCGGCTTGTGGGACGGCATCGGCGGCAAGGTCGCCAAGGCCGCCGCCGGGGCCGCCGCCGCCAGCGCCGGGTCGATCCTCGCGCAGACGATGCAGGGCAAGAAGAGCCGCGCCAGCCCCAAGGCCTCGGCCGCCAGCGCCGCTGCCGGGACGGTGGGTGATGCGCTGGGCAAGGCGATCGGCTTTCCCGGACTTGGCAGGTTCGCGCGCAATCTCATCGGCGGATTGATGCGATAGTGCGAAGGCTCGTCGTCCCGGACTTGATCCGGGACAGGTGGCGGTCTTTGGGCGGAAGCGTGTCGCGCGCGCTGCCCGGCGGGCGGGTCACGGCCAGCGGTCCCGGATCAAGTCCGGGACGACGTATCGTGATGCTGCTTGCCCTTCTGTTCGGCTGCATGACCGTAGCCGCGCAGGCGCAATCGGTCCCGCTCGGGCGGCTCGACGACACCGCCAAACCTGCGGCCTACCGGCTGGACCTCACCATCGATCCGTCCCGCCCGCGCTTTTCCGGGCATGCCGAGATCGACGTCATGCTCGCCGCGCCCGCCTCTTCCATCGTGCTGCACGGGCGCGGGCTCGACGTGTCGCGCGTCATTGCGCGGGCAGAGGGCCGGTCGATTGCCGGGCGCTGGCAGCAGATCGACCCCATCGGCGTCGCGCGAATCGAATTCCCGGAAGACCTGCCCGCCGGGCCGGTCACGCTGGCCTTCGATTACGGCGCCCCCTTTGCCGACGGACCTGCCGGACTTTTCCGCGAGCAGGTCGAAGGCGCATGGCATGTCTGGTCCCATTTCGAGGCGATCGATGCCCGCGCCGCGTTCCCCGGCTTCGACCAGCCCGGCTTCAAAACGCCCTTCACCCTCACCCTGCGGGTGCCCAAGGGCCTGACCGCGATAGGCAATGCGCCCGAAGCCGGGCCGCCGGTCATCGAGAACGGGCTGGAGGTGCACCGCTTCGCGCCCACCGCACCGCTGCCGACATACCTCGTCGCGATGATGGTCGGCCCGTTCGCATCGCTGGCGGGGGAGGCGAAGTCTTTGCCCCTGCGCATCGTCTCGACCCGGCAGAACGCCGACAGGCTGACTTTCGCGCTTGACGGTACGCGCCGCATCACCGGGTTGCTGGAGGATTATTTCGGCACGCCCTTTCCCTTCCCAAAGCTGGACCAGATCACCACGCCGGTCCTGCCCGGCGCCATGGAGAACGCGGGCGCGGCGCTCTATCGCGACGACCTGCTGGTGATGGATGCCGGGGCGCCGGTCACCCGGCAACGCGCCTTCGGCACGATCGTCGCGCACGAACTCGGCCATCAGTGGTTCGGCGATCTCGTCACTCCGGCATGGTGGGACGACTTGTGGCTGAACGAGAGCTTCGCCAACTGGATCGGCTACCGCATCGGTGACGCCTGGCGTCCGGACCTCGGCATCGCCGGAGATGCGCTGGGCACCGGATTCGAGGCGATGGAGACCGATGCTCTGCTCGCGGGTCGGCCGGTGCGCCAGCCCATCACGGACAGCCGCCGGATCGAAACTGCCTTCGATGCGATCACGTACGGCAAGGGCGGCCATGTTGTCGGCATGGTCGCTGCATGGCTGGGTGAAGAGCGGTTCCGCGAGGGCGTGCGCCGGTACATCGCCGCGCATGCGGGGGGCAGCGCCACCAGCGAGGACTTCTTCGCCGCGCTCGCCGAAGTCGCGGGCAATCCCAAGCTGGTGCCGGCGATGCGCAGCTTCGTCGAGCAGCAGGGCGTGCCGCTCCTTGCCATGCGGCGCGACGGGGACCGGGTCATGGTGACGCAATTGCGCTACACCACGGCGGGCGTCGCCCCGCCCGATACACGTTGGACGATCCCGCTGTGCCTGCGACGCCGGGATGGCAAAGGGGGAGAAGTGCGCCGCTGCTTCATCATGGACCAGCGCACGCAGAGCTTCACTCTGCCCGGAGAGGGGCCGGTGTTCCCCAACGCAGGCGGCACCGGCTATTACCGCTTCGAGCTGACTGCCGGGCACTGGCAGGAACTGATCGCCGGGGCCGACCGCCTGCCGGGCGGCGAGGCGCTGGCGCTGGTCGATTCGCTCTGGGCCTCGATCCGCGCCGGGCGCGGCACCATCGGCGAGATGGCGCGGCTGGAGCGCAAGCTCATCCGGCATCCCGATCCGCACGCCGCCGATGCCGCCGACAAGGCTCTGTCGAAGCTGGTGCGCGAGAACATCGTCGGCGCACCGGGACGGCGGGGGTTCCGGTTCCTGCGCGAGAAGCTCTACGGGCCGCTTCTGAAGGAGTATGGCTTCGACCCGCGCGCGGGCGTTTATGCGCGTGAGGGAGCGGCACGCGCGCAGCGGCGGGTGCAGGTGGTCAATGCGCTCGTCGGCACCGGCGCCGGGCGGCAGCTGCGAAAGCAGCTTGGCGCGGCTGCCGTGGCTTATCTGGCGGGTGATGGGGCTGCCCTCGACCCGGCGTGGTTCGACCATGCGTTCGATCTGTACCTCTACGATCGCGATGGAGCGGCGGTGCGCACGCTGGTGGACAAGGCGCTGGCTTCGGAGGACCCGGTATTCCGCCCGGCAGCGCTTGGCGCGGCGGCGCGCACGGGCTTTCCGGCGATGGCGGCGTGGCTGCTTTCGCTCGACGATCCGCGCCTGCGCGAGAGCGAGCGGCGCGATCTGCTCGACGGTATCATGGCGCGCAGTGCCAGCCGGGAATACGGGTATGGCTGGGCGCTGTCCCACGTCGGGGCGTTGCTCGGCGGGGCGGACGGGCAGGCGGTTTCGACGCGGTTGCCGCAGATGCTCGGGCGGTTCTGCTCGGTGGCCTGGGCGGACCGGATCGCGCGGGATTTCAAGGCGGCGTTCGCGGCGACGCCGGGGGCGCTCGAACTGGACCGCGCGGTCGAGCGGGTGCGCAATTGCGGGCTGCTCGACGACATGATGGGCGCGCAGATCGACGCGGAATTCGCGACGTTGCGGTAATTCCTCCCCCGACGGGGGAGGGGGACCATGCGAAGCATGGTGGAGGGGCACGCGGTGGATTGCCGGTCCTCGAAAGCTCGCGCGATCCCGCTTGTGCCCCTCCACCACCCTGCGGGTGGTCCCCCTCCCCGTTCCGGGGAGGAACTCAGCTCAGCGGCAGCTCCAGCCTCACCGTCAGACCCTCGACCTCGCCAGTTGCCGAAACCCGGTTCGCCAGCACCAGAGCGCCGCCGTGCTGGTCGGCGATAGCCCGCGCCAGAGCCAGGCCGAGGCCCGCCCCGCCGGTCGCCTTGTTGCGCGAAGGGTCGCCGCGCACGAAAGGATTGGTCATCGCCTCGATCTCGTCGTCGGGGATGCCGGGGCCGTCGTCCTCGATGCGGATCACGGCGCGATCGCCTTCCTTTTCCAGCCCCACCCGCGCGCCGCCGCCGTAGCGCAGCGCGTTGTCGATGAGGTTGCGCAAGGCGCGCCGCAGCCAGGTCGAGCGCAGTTCGAGGACGGTGCGCTGGGTGTCGCCGAGATCGACCGGCTCGCCCATGTCCTCGTATTCCTCGACGACCGAGGCGACGAGGGCGGACAGCTCGGTGCGTTCGCGCGGGTCGCTCGGGCGGCCGACGCGGGCGAGCGAGAGGATGTCGTCGAGCGTGCGCACGATGTCCTCGATCGTCGCGGCCATGCGGCCGCGCTCGATGTCGTCCTCGACCGATTCGATGCGCACGCGCAGGGCTGCGAGCGGGGTCTTGAGGTCGTGGCCGATGGCGCCCAGCATCACGTCCTTCTCATCCAGCATGGCGACGATGCGCGCTTCCATCGCGTTGTGCGCGACGATCAGGCGCTGCATGTCGTCCGGCCCGCTGGGATCGAGCTGGCCTGCCGAGCCGGGGCTGACCGCGAACTGCTCGACCCGCCGGGTGAGCGCGGCCAGCGGCCGGGTGATGCGCCGCAGGATCAGCGCGACGGCACCGACGAGCACGAGGTAGATGATCACCGTCTGCACGATCAGCGGGCGGATCATGACGCTGAAGGCGCGCGGACTGCGCACGCGGGCGACCATCCAGCTGGCCTTGCCGGGCTGCTTGACGCCGACCACCAGCAGGTGATCGTCCATCATCTCGCTGACTTCCGGCCCGTCGAGCCGTCCATGCGCGGCGCGCTTGTAGGTTTGGGTGCGGGCGAAGGCGTCGCGGCCGACGGTGCGGTGGACGACCACGATCTGCGAGGCGGGGAAGTCCTGTTCGGCCAGCGTGTGCTGCAGGCGGGCTTCCATGTCGTCATCGCGCTTCTCGCCGGTGCGCAGGGGCGAGCCATCGCTGAATTCCAGCGGAAAGCCGCGCAGGGGCGGCCCACCGAACGGCGTGCGATCCCGGTCCCGGTCATTCCCGCGCAGCATCCGGCCGAGCGCACCGCGTCCGCGCGTCTCGGCAATGAGCTTGAAGGCGACGGCATTGCTCATGCCCGCCTCGTAGCCCTCCAACTGGGCGCGGTAGACGAGCAGGGCGCCGATGCCCTGCACCAGCAGCAGCGCCGCCGCCACGGCGAGCAGCATCTGGCCCATCAGGCTGCGGGGCCTGAGCCTGGAAAGAATCGGAAGGTGCATCAGTCCTCTATCGGTACGCGGCGCACGTCCGCCGCCAGCATGTAGCCGCCGCCCCAGACCGTCTGGATGAGCTGGGCGTTGCGGCTGTCCTGCTCGATCTTGCGGCGCAGGCGGCTGACCTGGTTGTCCACCGCGCGGTCGAACAGGTGCGCCTCGCGGCCCTGCACCATGTCGAGCAGGCGGTCGCGGTTGAGCACTTGCCGGGGGTGTTCGAGGAAGGCCATCAGCAGCCGGTATTCCACCGAGGAAATGGCGACGACCGCGCCCTCGGAATCGATCAGGCGGCGCTTGAGCGGATCGAGCCGCCAGCCCTCGAATTCGAAGGCCTCGTTCTCGACCGGGGCGGGCGCAGCGCGCGAGGCGCGGCGCAGGACGCTGCGCACGCGGGCGACCAGTTCGCGCGGCTCGAACGGCTTCACGACATAGTCGTCGGCGCCGATCTCCAGCCCGACGATGCGGTCGGTCGCCTCGCCGCGCGCGGTGAGGAAGATCACCGGCACGTCCTGGGCCTCGACCAGATGGCGGCAGAGCGACAGGCCGTCCTCGCCGGGCATCATGATGTCCAGCAGGACGAGGTCGAATTTGGCGTCACGCAAGCGCGAGCGGGCCTCGGCCGCGCTCGATGCCTGGACGACGGCGAACCCCTGCCGCGACAGGTAGTCGCCCAGGGGTTCGCGAAGGGAAGCCTCGTCGTCGACGAGCAGCAGCTTGGCCGGAGAAGGAGCAGGCGCGGTATCGTTCATCTCTAAATCCATGGCGTTACCGCGCCTTCCTGTCAGTTCGCAGCCTTCTTGTCAGCCTTCTTGGTCTCCCAGCGGGCCTTGCGCTCGTCCATGTGCGCCTTGCGGGCCGCTGCGCGCTCTTCCTTGGTCACCTTGCCGTCGTGATTGGTGTCCTGCGCATCGAAGCGCTTGAGGGCAGCGGCAATGAACTCGGCCTGGGTGACGGCGCCGTCGTTGTTGGCGTCGGCCTGCTTCTCCATCATCATGCCGCCGCGCGGACCGCCGAAGCGACCGGGGCCGCCGCGGCCCATCTTGCCGCCGTGCATACCCCCGTGCATTCCGGCGCGCATGCCGTCATGCTCGCCGCCGGGAGGGGGCGGGGGAGGAGCGCCGTCTTCACCGGCGGGAGGCGGGGGCGGGGGGCCGTCCATGCCGTCAGGACCGGGGCCGCCGGGGCCACGCCCTTCAGGACCGCGATCGGCCATGAACTCGGCCTTGGAGATCGAGCCGTCGCCGTTGGTATCGAGCTTCGCGAACATTTTCTCGCGCATCTGCTGGTGCATCAGTTCGCGGTCGGCCTTGTCGAGCTTGCCGTCCTTGTTGACGTCGAGCTTCGCGAAGAGTTCGGTCGCGCGGGTCTGGGCCTCGGCGCGGGTGATCACGCCGTCGCCGTCGGCGTCCATCTTCGGACGCTCCATGCGGGGCTTTTGCGCGGCAGGGGCGTTGTTGGCAGGGGCCTGGGCGCAGGCCACGCCGCCGATCGTCAGTGCAGCAGCCGAAAGGCCGAGCAGCAGGGTCTTCATCGAGGTCATGTGTCTTGTCCCGTAACAATTGGATGAGAGCCACAGGACAGCAAGGGAAGGGAGGGGGAAAAACTGTCCTGCGGCTCTCTGTGATCCTGTCTAAACGCCGGTTGTCGCGCAGTTGTGCCGGGACATGCGTTTATTGTCGTCAATTGTCACAAGTAGAGCAGGGCGTTCATCTGCAAGCCATTCCTCCCCGAGCTTGTCTCCGGAGAGGGGGAGGATTTAGCGCGGGCGGCCCTGCGTGCCCATGCCCGCCGTCACGAACAGCGCGCTCGCGGGCTGCGAAACATCGGCGGTGTGCCACACGCCCGCCGGGTTCACGATGTACTGCCCCGCCAGCAAGGTCTCGGAATGGAGGCGGCCATCGGGGTATTCCTGGATCAGCGTGATCTCTCCGGACAGGCATACGACGAGTTCGTCGCCCTCCGGGTGCATCTCCCACGAATCCCAGCTGCTCGAGAAATCGTACATGCTGACGAGGCGGCCCTCCTTCCCATCGGCTGCGGTGCGCTCCCCATAGGCCGCGTACCAGTCCATCCCGGTGAAGGCGGGCTGGTCCGCGACCTTCGCGCCAAGGCCGAGGTGGACCGGAAAGGTGCGAAGGTCGCGCGCCGTCATGTCAGAGCGGCTCGCACTGGGCGTGCAGCCAGGTCAGCGCGTCTCCTTCCAGCTGCGGCGCGACGATCTCCAGCACCCGCGCGTGATAGTCGTTCCACCACGTGATTTCGGCTGGAGATAGCAGCGATGTGTCCACCAGGCGCCGCTCGATCGGCACGTGGGTGAGCGTCTCGAAGCCGTAGTATTCGCCGTCCGAGCCCGCGATCTCGCGCTTTTCGACGAGGATCAGGTTCTCGATGCGGATGCCGTATTCGCCGGTCTTGTAGTAGCCCGGCTCGTTCGAGAGGAACATGCCCGGCAGCAGCGGCTGGTCGGTGCCCGCTTGCCCGCCCGAAGACTTGGCGATGCGCTGCGGCCCTTCGTGAACGGCAAGGAAGCTGCCGACGCCGTGGCCGGTGCCGTGGGCATAATCGAGCCCGACCTGCCACAGCGCATGGCGCGCCAGCACGTCGAGCTGGCTGCCCGCCGTGCCCTTGGGGAACACCGCGAGGGCCAGCGCGATGTGGCCCTTGAGCACGCGGGTGAAGCGGTCCTTCACTTCGGCGAAGGGCGCATCAGGCCCGACCCAGACGGTGCGGGTGATGTCGGTGGTGCCGTCCGGATACTGCCCGCCCGAGTCGACGAGATAGACCGAGTTCGGCTCCAGCGTGAGGCTGGTTTCCTCCGACACGCGGTAGTGCGGGCTCGCGCCGTTCGGCCCGGCGCCGGAGATCGTGTCGAACGACAGGTCGCGCAAGGTCGGATCGAGCGCCCGGAAGTCCTGCAGCTTCGCGGCGGCCGACAGTTCGGTGACTTCGCCCTTGGGCGCCTCGACCGCGAGCCAGTGGAGGAAGCGCGTCACGGCGGCGGCATCGCGGCCCTGCGCGGCGCGGTGACCGGCCTGCTCGACCGGGTTCTTGACCGCCTTGGGCAGCACGGTGGGGTCGCGCTCTTCGACCAGCGTAGCGCCGACGCCGCGCAAGGTCTCGAAGATGGCGCTGACGGCCCGCTCGGGATCGATAGCGACGCGCTTGCCTGCCAGTTCACGCAGGCCCTCGACGAACGCGGTGCGCTCGCGGATGGTGACTGCGTTGCCGAGGTGGCGGCGGACTTCGTCGGTCACCTTTTCCCCGGCCATGAACAGGTCGACGGTGCCGTCCTTGCGCGCGATCACGTAGGACAGCGCGACGGGGGTGCGGTCCACGTCGGCGCCGCGGATGTTGAGCAGCCAGGCGATCGAATCGAGTGCGGTGATCACCGTCGCGTCGAGGTTCCGGGTCGCGAGCCATTCGGAAACGGCGGCGCGCTTGGCCTCGCTCGCCTCGCCGGTGAACGTGTCCGGGTGGACCACGGCGGGAGCGGCCGAAGGGGCGGGCTGGTCTTGCCACACGGCATCGATCGGGTTGCCCTCGACCGCGATCAGCGCGCCGCCCTTGGCCGCGAGCGTGGCTTCCACCGCCTGCGCCCACTTCGAGCCGTGAAGCCATGCGTCGTAGCCGATCCGCGCGCCCTTGGGCGTATGCTCGGCGAGCCATGCCGGAACGCTGGTCGTGGGCACGCTTTCGTAGGCATAGAGGCGGCCGTCCACCTGATCGCGCACCTGCAGGGTATAGCGTCCGTCCACGAACATGGCAGCGGCAGGCGAGCGGCCTGCGTCGGTCAGCACAACGGCGGTTCCGGCCGAGCCGCCGAAGCCGGTAAGCCATTCGAGCCGCTGGGCATAGGCGCCGACGTACTCGCTCATGTGCTCGTCGGAGATAGGGATCACGAAGCCATCGAGGCCGCGCGCCTTCAGTTCCTTGCGGAGCGCATCGAGGCGGGCTTCGTGGGTATTCATCAGCATGTCATGGGTTCCGGCTTGCGGGGGGTATTGAGCAATCATAGATGGTGCGCATGGCAGATTCCACCCCGACCCTCATCGGTCCCCCGCAGGCGGCGAAGAAGCCGCATTCCTTCACCCATCACGGCGTCACCGTCAGCGACGACTACGCCTGGCTGCGCGATCCCGGCTATCCCGAGGTGAAGGACAAGGAGGTCCTCGACCATCTCGAGGCCGAGAACCGCTGGTTCGAATCGAAGATGGACCAGCACAAGGGCCGCATCGACGCGCTGTTCAAGGAAATGCGCGGCCGCATCAAGGAAGCCGATTCGTCGGTCCCGCAGAAGGATGGCGACTGGCTCTACTGGATCGAGTTCGAGGAAGGCGCCGAATACAAGAAATGGTGGCGCAAACCCGTCGCGGGCGGCGAGCCCGAACTGATGCTCGACGAAGTGGCGCTCGCCGAGGGCAAGGACTACTTCCGCCTCGGCGCGATCTCGACGACGACGGACGGGCGGCTGCTCGCTTACGCGTATGACGACAACGGCTCGGAACGCTTCACCGCGCGGATCAAGGACCTGACCACCGGCGAACTGCTGCCGGACGAGATCCCCGGCACGCTGTCCTCGCTGGTCTGGGTGGCGAAGGACAAGGGCCTCGTCTACTCGCTGGCGAACGAGCAATGGCGTACCGACAATGCCCGCCTGCACTGGCTGGGCCAGCCGGTGGAAGACGACCTCGAACTGTTCCACGAGGATGACGAGGGTTTCCGCGTCGGCTCCTCGCTCTCCTCGAACGAGAAGTGGCTGCTGATCGGCACCAGCGACCATGAGACCAGCGAATGCCACATGGTCCTCGCCGACGATCCGCTGGGCGAGCAGATCCTGGTGAAGCCGCGCGTCAAGGGCGTGGAGTACGATGTCGATGAGCGCGGCGACGTGCTCTACATCCACACCAACGACACCCACGAGAACTTCCGCCTCGCCACCGCGCCGCTGGCGAACCCCGGCGAGTGGACGACGCTGATCGAGGGCACGAACGAGTTTTACCTGACGGGCTTCGATCTGTTCCGCGACTTCTACGTGATCGAGGGGCGCCGCGCCGGTCTCGACCAGATCGAGCTGCGCTATTATGACGATCCGACGCGGATCGAGCCGATCGCTTTTCCCGAGGCGAGCTATTCGGCGGGGCTCTCCAACAATCCCGAATGGCACATGGAGAAGCTGCGGCTGACGTACGAGTCGATGGTCGCTCCGTCCTCGGTGATGGACTACGATGTCGCCGCGCGCACGCTGGAGACGCTCAAGGTCCAGGAAATTCCTTCGGGCTACGACGGCTCGCTCTATGCCACCGAGCGGCTGGAGATACCTGCGCGCGACGGCACCGCGATCCCCGTTTCCATCGTCTATCGCAAGGACCGGACGGGAGCCGGGCCGCTGCACCTCTATGGCTACGGTGCTTACGGTATCGCCATCGATCCCGGCTTCTCGACCTCGCGCCTCAGCCTGGTCGATCGCGGGTTCGCCTATGCCATCGCGCATATCCGGGGCGGCGACGACCTTGGCCGCGCGTGGTACAAGGCGGGCAAGCTGGAGCGGCGTGAGAATACCTTCAACGACTTCGTCGATGTCGCCAAGGGCCTGATCGAGCGCGGCTTCACCGAGGCGGGCCGGATCAGCATCTCCGGCGGCTCGGCGGGCGGTGAACTGATGGGCGCGGTGATCAACTCCGACCCCGAGCTGTTCGGCGCGGTGGTGGCGCACGTGCCCTTCGTGGATGTGCTGAGCACCATGCTCGACGACACCCTGCCGCTGACGCCGGGCGAGTGGCCCGAATGGGGCAACCCGATCGAGGACAAGGCCGCCTTCGACCTGATCCTGAGCTACAGCCCCTACGATCAGGTCAAGCCGCAGGCCTACCCGCCGCTGATGGTGACCGCGGGCCTCAACGACCCGCGTGTAACCTACTGGGAGCCCGCGAAGTGGGTCGCGAAGCTGCGCGAGGTGAAGACCGACGGCAACGAACTGATCCTCAAGACCAACATGGGTGCGGGCCACGGCGGCAAGTCGGGCCGCTTCGAGAGCCTGAAGGAAACGGCGGAGGAGTTCGCCTTCATCCTGTGGCAGCTTGGGGTCGAAGGCTGATGTTCACCCTCACCTTCACCGCGCTGCCGGAGCACATCGATGTGATGGGCCACGTCAACAACGCGGTGTGGGTGCAGTGGATGGAGGCGATGGCGGGTGCGCACTGGGCCGCCGTCGCCCCGGCGGAGCATCAGGAAAAGTACGCGTGGCTCGTCACCCGCCACGAGATCGACTACCGCGGCAACATCCGCGAAGGCGAGAGCGTGACCGGCGAGACTTTCATCCCCGAAGGGCCGAGCGGTGCGCGCTTCGACCGGCGGGTGGATTTCCGTAACGCGGCGGGCAAGGTGATCGTCTCGGCCCGCACGACATGGGCGATGATCGACATCGCCTCCGGCCGGCTGATGCGTGTGCCACCGGAAGTGGCGGCGCCTTTCGTGGGCTGACCACCTTTCGTCACCCGCGAGCGCAGCGAAGCAATCCAGGGCGGCTTGATGCTGCTCTGGATTGCTTCGCTGCGCTTGCAATGACGACACCTAGCTACCGCCGGTCCCTCGGCCGCTGCGTGATGATGTGCTCCCGCGCGGCGCGCACGTCGCCGCCTTCGTACTGCACGGTCAGGCGTTCCTTGTCGCTCTTGCGGTACATCTGTTCGGCGCGGTCGATGTCGCCGAGCGCCACATCCAGCCCCTTGAGCGCCTTGCGCGCCAGCACCACCGCCGATTCCATCACCTCGCGCGCCATCGAGGCGATCGGCGCGTCCTTCAGCCGCACCAGCGCGCGGCGGTCGAACACGCGGGCGTGGACTTGCGCATTGGGGAACGCCTGGTGGACGGCCTGCAGGAACGGCTCGGTCAACTGGTCGCCGTCGATGCAGAAGACGATCAGTTCGGCCTCCGCCGCGCCCGCCTGGCGCAGCATGTCGATGCGAGTGCCGTCGCCGAACCAGACTTGCGCGCCGAAGTCCCGGGCGATGTCGATCATCTCGATGTCGGTGTCGATCATCGTTACCGGAATGTCGGCGGCGATCAGCATCTGCGCCACCGTCTGCCCGAAGCGGCCATAGCCCACGACGATCGCGTTGGCGCCGTCCTCGTGCGGGCCCTCGCGGACTTCCTTCTTGCCCTCGGGCCGCTCGCGGATGCCGCGCGTCGCCATCATCAGGAACGGCGTGGTGACCATGGAGAGAGTGACGATGGCGCTGAACAGGCTGGTCGCCTGCGCATCCACCAGCATCGCATTGCTGGCCTGCGCGAACAGGACGAAGGCGAACTCGCCCCCCTGGCTGAGTAGCAGGCCGAGCGCGAGGGCGCTGCGCCACTCCATCCGGAAGGCGAGGCCGAGCAGAAAGATGATCCCGCCCTTCACCGCGATCAGCGCCAGTGCCATCGCCATGACGAACAAGGGGCGTTCGGCGATGGCCGAGAGGTCCAGCATCATGCCCACCGACATGAAGAACAGCCCCAGCAGGATCGCGCGGAACGGTTCGACGTCGGCCTCGAGTTCATGGCGATAGGGCGAGTCGGCCAGCATGACGCCGGCGATGAAGGCGCCAAGCGCGGTCGAAAGGCCGAGCGCCTGCATCAAGGCGCCCGAGGCCATGACCGTGAACAGCGCGGCAAAGACGAACATCTCGCGCTCGCCGAGGTTGCCGATCAGGCCGAACAGCGGCCGGATGACGAAGCGCCCCGCGAGGATCAGGCCGACGATGGCGGCGACCGTCTCCAGCCCCAGCACCCATCCCGGCGGGCCGGAAGGCAGCGCCGGATTGCGGTTCATTGCCGCGATGATGGTGATCAGCGGGATGATCGACAGGTCCTGGAACAGCAGGATCGCGAAGGAGCGCTCGCCGAACGGCGTGTGCAGGCGCCCGGCGCTCTGCAGCATCGGCAGCACCTGCGCGGTAGACGACAGCCCCAGCGGCAGACCCAGCGCCAGCGAGGCCTGCAGGCTGAAGCCGGTGAAGAAGTAGATGACGGCGGACACCGCCAGTCCGCACAGCACCACCTGCAGCAAGCCGAGCCCGAATATCTCGTGCCGCATCTTCCACAGGCGCGCTGGCGCAAGTTCGAGACCGACGATGAACAGCAGCAGGGTGATGCCGAGTTCGGCGATCCCCATCTTGCTCTCCGGGTCGCCGACGAGGTTCAGGACGTAGGGGCCGAGCACCGCTCCGGTGGTGAGAAAACCCAGCGTCGCACCGATTCCCAGCCGCCGGAACAGCAGCACGAAGCCGAGCGCGGTTCCCAGCAGGAAAAATCCGTCGCGCAGCAGGAATGCCTGGGCATGTTCTTCCATCGGGGCCTTTCGAGGGTATTGCGTGGGGGAGGCGCGACTGTCTTAGCGGCGGGGTACGCCGGGGCCAACCATACAATGGTGGGGATGTTGTCGCATCAGGTAGGTGCGGTCGGCGGGGGCTTCTACAGGCTCAGGGTGAGCGGGATTGGGAGTACGATGCCATTTGATCAAAACCAATCCCTCGTCATTGCGAGCGCAGCAAAGCAATCCAGGGCCGCGCTGCACCGCCCTGGATTGCTTTGCTGCGCTCGCAATGACGAGGCAGAGAAAGTCTCAATCTTTGGAAAGCATGCTCTGAAATCCGCTCAGGCTGAGATTGTCGAAGCCCCCGCCCTCCAGAACCACGCCTTCGCCGCAGTTACCGCGGCAATATCCCCTGGCACACGTAGCGTATGACCAGCCCGTCCTCGTTATCCCAGCGCACCCGCTGCGTCGCGCCCGGCGTCGCCGAGCCGCCAAGCGGCGCGCCGCCCGGATTGAGCACCTGCCATTGCTCCACCCGCGTGGTTCCTGCGGTACAGTTCACGCTGCGCAGCATGAACTGCGTGGTGCCGCGCGGCATCTGGCCTTGCGCCTTGGTCAGAACATCCAGTTCGCGGAAGGTGCGGCCGAGACCGCCCGCCCTCATGCTCGCCGTGTCGATGCGGACGCTGCGGCCCACGGCGGTCTCGACCTCCTGCTTGAACACGCGCACCCAGTTGCCCGAGGTCGCGGTGAGCGTGGATGTCGCCGCGACGGAAACCACGGGGGCACCGGCCAGCACCAGCGCGACGATGAGCCTCAAAGCGGGCTCCCGTTCTCGTCGCGGTAGATGTCGCGGCGGCCGACGTGGTTGGCGGGGCCGACGTAGCCGTCCTGCTCCATGCGCTCGACCCACTTGGCGGCGGTATTGTAGCCCACGCCCATCTGGCGCTGCAGCCACGAGACCGAGACCTTCTGGTTCTCGAACACCAGCTGGCAAACCTGCCGGTACTTGCGCTCGTCGGGCTGGTCCGAGGCCGTCGCGTCGAGGTCGTCGAAGCCGAAGCTGCCTTCCTCAGGCTCGTTGGTGACGGCGTCGACGTAGTCGGGCTTGCCCTGCGAGCGCCAGTACGTGGCGACCTGCTCGACTTCCTCGTCCGAGACGAAGGGGCCGTGGACGCGCTTGATGGGGTCGGAGCTGGGCTTGTAGAGCATGTCGCCCTTGCCCAGCAGCTGCTCCGCGCCCTGTTCGCCAAGGATGGTGCGGCTGTCGATGCGGCTGGTGACGGCGAAGGACACGCGGGTCGGCAGGTTGGCCTTGATGACGCCGGTGATGACGTCCACCGATGGGCGCTGCGTCGCCATGATCAGGTGGATGCCCGCCGCGCGGCTCTTCTGCGAGAGGCGCTGGATCAGCACTTCGATTTCCTTGCCGACGGTGACCATGAGGTCGGCGAGTTCGTCAACGATCAGGACGATCTGCGGCAGAGCCTCATAGTCGAGCTGGCGGTCCTCGTAGAGTTCCTCGCCCGTCTCGGGGTCGAAACCGATCTGGATGCGGCGGCCCAGCGGCTTGCCCTTGGCGGCGGCGGTGCGGACCTTCTCGTTGAAGCTGGCGAGGTTGCGGACCGAAATCTCGCTCATCTGGCGATAGCGGCGCTCCATTTCCTCGACCGCCCACTTGAGCGCGCGGATCGCCTTGGGCGGTTCGGTGACCACGGGCGAGAGCAGGTGCGGGATGTCGTCGTAGCTCTTGAGTTCGAGCACCTTGGGATCGACGAGGATCAGACGGCACTGAGCGGGCGTCAGGCGGTACAGCAGGGACAGCAGGATCGCGTTGAGGCCGACCGACTTGCCCGAACCCGTCGTACCCGCGACGAGCAGGTGCGGCATCGTCGCCAGATCGGCGACGACCGGCTCGCCGGCGATGTCCTTGCCCAGGATGATCGGTAGCATGCCCTTGTGATGGGCGAAGGCTTCGGAGGCGACCATCTCCTTGAAGGAGACCATCTGGCGATCGGCGTTGGGCAGCTCGATACCCATGACGGTACGGCCGGGGATCGAGGACACGCGCGCGGAGATCGCCGACATGTTGCGGGCGATGTCGTCCGCCAGGCCGATGACGCGGCTGGCCTTGATACCGGGCGCCGGTTCCAGTTCGTACATGGTGACGACCGGGCCGGTGCGCACGGCGGTGATCTCGCCCTTGACGTTGAAGTCGTCGAGCACCGTTTCCAGCAGGCGCGCGTTGCGTTCCAGGCTGAGCTTGTCGATCTTGGGCTGCGAATTGGGCGCGGGGTCGGCCAGCAGGTCCAGCGAGGGCAGTTCGTACTTGTCGAACATGTCCTTCTGGCGGCTGTCCGAGCCGAACTGCGCGGGGATCGGCGCCGCCTTGGGGGCGCTGATCTCGGGCGCCTTGCGCGCGGGCGAAGAGGCGGCGGCGGGGATTTCCGCGACGCGAAGCGGGGCTTCGGCTTTCTCCGGCTTGTCCGCACGCTCGGCCTTGGGCTCCCGTTCCTTGCCGGGCTTGAACGGCAGGTCCTCGGCCGAGGGCAGGTTGATCGGGAGGCGGCCGATGCGGCCCGGCAGCGTGAGCAGGCGCGCCCAGTCGAAAGTGAAGACACGGCCCGCCAGCACAAGGCCGAGGCCGAGGCAGACTACCGCCAGCCCGAACTTGATCCCGCCATGTGCCGCCTCGGGCGCGAGGCCCGCCAGCGCGGTGATCGCCTTGGCGCCCAGCAGCCCGGAAATGCCGCCCATCGAGGCGGGCAGGGTACCGCCCGGCTTGGTGAACCACAGCGAGAGAACCGTGGCGATCAACAGCATCGACAGCGCCAGCACCCCGACCGGCACCCACCAGCGCTGGTCGGTATGCTCGACCTCGCCGTCGTCCTCCTCGACGAGCAACCACAGCTTGCGGCCGAAGACGTAGAGCAGCGGCACGAACAGCGCGGAAACCGGCCCGAACAGGAAGAGCGCGCGCTCGGCGGTCCAGGCGCCGGTCACGCCCATCCAGTTCTGCACGTCGCCGCCCGCGGCAGTGGAAGTGGAGGGGTCGGTCTGGTGGTAGCTCACCAGCGCGAGTGCGAGGAACACCATGCCCGCAAAGAGCACCAGCGCGCCGGACAGCTCTCCGGCACGGCGCAGCGAGCGCTTGAGTACGGCGCGCCAGTCCGGCTTGGCGATACGCCGACCGGGCGCGATGGGGCGGGTGGCCATTAAAATTTCCCTCGGGGTTTCCGGGGGCGATTATGCGTTCGCGGGGGACTCCGCGTCAAGAATGGACCGGGAACAGGGCTGTGGAGGCCGGTGAGCTGCATCGTCGTCCCGGACTTGATCCGGGATCGGTGGCTGTCTTCAGGTGTGAGCCATCAGCCGGGCACGCCGACGTGAGGTGGGCGGTTCATGGCCAGCGGTCCCGGATCAAGTCCGGGACGACGGGATCAACCGCCCCTCACTTCAGTTCACCGGCTCACGCGCCTCGAACGCCACGCCCGGCAGGTCGGGCGACAGGCGCCAGTCGGCCAGCATGTCGCGCCAGGCATCCCAGCCGGGCAGATACCCCTTGAACAAGGCCCACTTCAGTTCCTTGTCGCCCTCGTTGTTGAAGTAGCTGGGCGTGCACCCCTGCTGGAATTCGGACATGTCGACCTCGTTGGCGCGGCAGTGCGCCACGTAGCCAGCGACGCCCTCGGCGGTGGCGCAGAATTTGTCGGCGCCGCGCCGCACGGTTTCGCCGATCATGAAGGCGAGGTGTTCCGCCTGACGCCCGAACTGCTCGGTGGTGCTGGAGTTCGTCGCACCCTGGATGTAGCCCATGTAGAACATGCCGGGGAACTTGTCGGTGGTGACGCCGTGGAGAGTGGCGGGGCCATTCTCCCAGTGGTCGTAGATCGACAACCCGTTCTCGCCCTCGACGGTGGCGATGCCCCAGCGGCGTTTCAGGTCCGACGTCACCTCGAAGCCCGAGGCGAAGATCATCAGGTCGACTTCGTACTCCACGCCGTCGGCGACGAAGCCCTTCTCGGTCATGCGCTCCACGCCCTGCGTGGCGGAGACGTCGATGAGCTTGACGTTGGGCTGGTTGAAGGTGGGGTAGTAGTCGTTGTTCGACAGCGGCCGCTTGCACATGAAGCGGAACCACGGCTTTAGGCTTTCCGCCGTTTTCGGGTCCTCGACGATCGCATCGACGCGGCGGCGCAGGCGTTCCATGACCTGATAGTCCACCACGTCGCGCCGGGCCATGATCTGACCGATATCCAACTGGGGGAAGCCGTCCGCTTCCAGTTCGAGGTTCAGGTTGCGGCTGATCTCGGTCCAGATGTCGCAGATCTGGTCCGGCTCGCCGGGCAGGAAGAACTGTTGCGCGCCGCGATGGAAGTTCGCCATGCGCTCCTGCTGCCAGCCGGGCTGGAGCGAGGCCGCCCAGTCGGGATCGGTCGGCGGATTGGGCCGCTCGTCGATATTCGACGGCGTACGCTGGAGCACGTAGAGTTGCTTGGCGTACTTGCCGAGATAGGGCACCGCCTGGACCGAGGTGGCGCCGGTGCCGACGATGGCGACGCGCTTGTCACGCAGCTTTTCCAGCTCGGGTGCGGTCCACGATCCGCCGCTGTAGTCGTGCTCCCAGCGGCTGGTGTGGAACATCTTGCCCTTGAAGTCGTGGATGCCGGGGATGCCGGGCAGCTTGGGCATGTTCATCACGCCGCCCGCCATGACCACGAAGCGCGCGCGGATGTCGTCGCCGCGATTGGTCCTGACGTGCCAGCGCTTGATGGATTCGTCCCAGACGATCCCTTCCACCAGCGTGTGGAACAGCGCCTTGTCGGCCAGCTCGAAATCCTCGGCCATCTTCTGGCAATAGGCCTGGATTTCCCAGCCGTCGGAGAACTTCTTCGACGGCATGTAGCCCGTCTCTTCGAGCAGCGGCAGGTAGCAGTAGGCGTCGTTGTCGCACTGCACGCCGGGGTAGCGGTTCCAGTACCACACGCCGCCGAAACCGCCCGCGTGGTCGATGTTGCGCACGTTGGTCACGCCCTGCTTGCGCAAGTGATAGCCCGCAAGGATGCCGGAGAACCCGGCGCCGAGGATCGCCACATCGATGTCCTCGACCAGCGGCGCGCGCTCGGCAACAGGCGTGAAGGGATCATGGGCATAGTTGTCCGAGAAGTCCCCGGTCGGACGCACGTACTGTTCGCCGCCTTCGCGGCGCAGGCGCTTGTCGCGCTCGGCGAGGTACTTCGCCTTCAGCGCCGGAATGTCGAGTTCGTCCGGCGCGGGCACGTCGGTCTTAAGGCAGGTCATGTCGGGTCCCACTTCGTTCGAGGGCGCTGATCTGTGAGTGGCGGTGGCTCGCACGGCGACACAAGTCAACAGTGGTGTTGATTATCGCGCCTCGGCGATTTCGGAACGCGCCATGGCGAAGCTGTAGCCGAGGTGTTCGATGTATCCGTGCAGGCCGAGATCGAGCAGGCCGTCCTTGTCGTGCCACGCCTCGGCCGCGCTGCCGACGTCCTCGATCGTCCAGTGCGGGCGGTAGGTGCCCACGGTCTCGGCGATGAACATGCGCGAGATACGACCCGCCATCGATGAGACCAGCTCTCCCGAGACCGAGCAGCTTTCATGGCACAGCCAGCCCACCACCGGGGCGACCAATTCCGGTCCCATCGGCGGATACTGCGAGATGTCGAGGCCGTCGGCCATGCGGGTGACGGCGCCGGGAGCGATGATGTTGCACTTCACCCCGTGCGCCTCGCCCTCCAGCGCGGCGATGTTGTTGAGGCCGATCATGCCCGACTTCGACACGCCGTAGTTGACGCAGTTGACGTTGCCGTAGGCGCCGCCGATCGAGCTGGTCAGCACGATGCGCCCGTAGCCCGCGTCGCACATCGGCCCGAACGCGGCCTGCACGACGTGGAAGGCGCCGAGCAGGTGGACGTCCACCACTGCGCGGAAGTCCTCGTAGGGGATGTCGCGGATCGATCCGTAGCGCACGTTGCCCGCGTTGTGGATCAGCACGTCGATGCGGCCCCAGGTGTCAAGCGCGGCCTGGACGATGGCGCGGCCGCCTTCGGGCGTGGCGACGGTGTCGGCGTTGGCGATGGCTTCGCCGCCCGCCGCGACGATCTCGTCCACCACGCTCTGCGCGACGCTTGTATCCGGTCCGTCTCCCCGGATCACACCGCCCAGGTCGTTGACGACGACCTTGCAGCCGCGCTCGGCGAGCAGCAGGGCATAGGAACGGCCGAGGCCACGGCCGCCGCCGGTGACTACCGCGACGCGGCCGTCGAAACGCAGTTCAGGGGTAGGCATGGGGACTGTCCTCTCTCGGGGCGAGCGCGCCCGCCGGGAAAAACGGCGGCGTTCGAGGCTCGGCGTTCCGGTCGGGGCGCGTCTCAATGGGGTATTCGGTCTGGTGGACGAATATCTGCACGCAGCCGCGCTTGGCAACGGCGGGCACGTCGCTCAGGCGATGCTGTAAGCCTGCGGGCACATCGCGTTGCGCCCGTCCGCGCCCGCCTATACCGTCCAGCCAAAGACCCGGCTACGCGCCGGAAGAGAGGGATGTATACATGCTGGAAGCCGCTGGCCGTAATGCCAATGCCCAGAGTTCGACAGCGCCCGCCAAGCCGGGCGAGGGCTGGGGCCTGCACCGCATGACGCCCGCCAGCCGCCTCAACGGTGCCAACGGCATCCGCACCGGAGCGGATGGGCGCATCTACGTGGCGCAAGTCGCCGGCAGCAAGGTGAGCGCGATCGATGTCGATACCGGCGCGATCGAGACGATTTCTCCCAATGGCGGCGGCATCGTCGGGCCGGACGACCTTGCGTTCGACGAGGCGGGCAACCTCTATTGCACCGAGATCACCGAGGGGCGCGTCTCGATGATGACGCCTTCGGGGCAGTACAAGGTAATCTGCGGCGACATGCCCGTGGCGAACCCGATCACGTACCATCAGGGGCGCCTGATCGCGGGCGAGTTGCGCATCGGCGGGCGCATCATGGAACTCGACCGCGACGGCGGCGCACCGCGTGTGATCTTCGAGGGCGTGCCGATGGCCAATGCCTTCGAGGTCGGCCCGGACGGCAAGCTCTACTTTCCCGCGCAGGGCGCGAACGAGATCTGGCGCATCGGCCTCGACGGGGGCGAGCCGGAAGTCGTGGCGAAGGATCTCGGCGTGCCGGATTCGGTGAAGTTCCACCCGGACGGCTCGATCATTTCCACGCAGGTCTATTCGGGGCAGGTGCTCAAGATCGACCCGCGCACCGGCGCCAAGACGGTGCTGGCCGACATCGGGCCGGGGCTCGACAACGTGGCTTTCGTGAACGGGCGCACGTTCGTCAGCCACATCAACGGCTCGATCACTGAGATCGTCGCGCCGGGTCAGACGAAGCCGTTGGTGGAGAAGGGGCTGCAGTGGCCGCTCGGCCTTGCGGTCGATGCGAACGGGCACGTTCTGGTGGCGGACGGCGGGTTCACCTACCTGCTGCGCCCCGGCGAGCCGCTGCAGCTGGCGGGCATGCTGTTCTCGCCCGGCTTTCCGGGCTGGGTGCGCGATGTTGCGGCGAGCGGGCCGGACGAATGGATCGTCACCACCGCCAACGGCGACGTCGCCCGCTGGAACCCGGCCGCCGCGACCAGCGAAGTGCTGGCGAGCGGCCACGACCGGCTGATGGGCGTTGCCGTCACCCCCGGCGGCGTCGTCTTCGCCGAGTTCGGCACTGGCAAGGTCCATGCGATCGAGGGCGGCAAGGTCGCCGAACTGGCCAGCGGCCTCGACCGGCCGATGGGCGTCGCGGTGTCCGGCGACGGCACCGTCTACGTCGCCGAAAGCGGCGCGGGCCGCGTGGTGAAGCTGGTCGGCGGGCGCAAGGAAGTGGTGCTCGACGGTCTCGCCCGGCCCGAGGGGCTGGCGATCGCGGGGGGCACGCTGTTCGTCGCCGATCCGGGCGCCAATGCGCTTGTCGCCAGTGATCTGGCGGGCGGCGCGCGCGAGGTCGTCGCCAGTTACTTGCCGATGGGCGGGCCGGGCGGGTTGCAGCCGGTGCAGCTTGGCGGCGTGGGCGACATGTGCGGGCCGATGAACACCTTCACCGGCGTCGCCGTCGCGCCTGACGGCACCGTCTACCTCTCCGCCGATGCCGAGGGCAGCGTGCTCGCCCTTCGTCGCCTTTAGCGCGCCGTCTTTAAGGGAGCCCCTCGATGCTCAAGCAGATCTGCTTCTTCCGCAAGCGCGCGGACATGACCATGGACGAATTCATGGACTACTACGAGAACCAGCACTCGCAGCTGGCGAAGAAGTCCGGCGCCAAGCCTGCGATCCCCAATGCGGTGCGCTACGTGCGGCGCTATCTGGTGCCGGAGAAGAACCCGATCACCGGGCAGATCCACGATCCGGGCTACGACTGCATCATGGAAATCTGGTGGAACAGCCGCGAGGATTTCGAGCGCTCGCAGGCGATCATCTCCGCGCCCGAGCGTCTGCCGATGACCAAGGCGGACGAGGAGAGGCTGTTCGCGAGCCACGATAATCCGGTCGTGACCTGCATCGAGTACGATTCGCCGATGGGCCCGAACGGCGAGGCCACGCATGTGGACCTGCGGTACGAGAACTGAGATGCACGCACCCGCACCTCCGGCCGCGCGCGACGAATGGCGCGCGCATCCGCTGCTGCCGGTGGCGGCGGGGCTGGGTTATGCCACCAGCGTCATCCACATCTACGGCATCGGCCCGTTCTATGGCCCCGTCGCGGCCGAGTTTGGCTGGAGCCGCACCGAAGTCACTTTCGGCCTGACTCTGGCGACGCTGGTGCAGGCGGTGGGCGGGGTGTTCATCGGCCTTGCGGTGGACCGCTTCGGCCCGCGCCGCTTCGGCGTGATCGGGCTGGTGCTGCTGGGCCTCGCCTTCGCCCTGCTGGGCACGGCCGACGGATCGCTGCTGAACTGGTATCTGCTCTGGGGCCTCGTTGCGCTGGCGGCCCTGCCGGTGCAGGCTTCGGTATGGACGAGCGCGGTCGCCTCGCGCTTCACGGTGTCGCGGGGCATGGCCTTCGCGGTGACCTTGTGCGGCGCTTCGATCGCGGCGGGGGTGTTCCCGCCGATGGCGACATGGCTGATCGGCGCGCTGGGCTGGCGCGGAGCGTTTCCGGTGCAAGCGGCGATCTGGCTGGGGATCGCGTTTCCGGTGATCCTCATGTTCTTCCATGGCCGCTATGACCGGGGCCGCAGGCAGACCGTCGAGGACGCGGCCGCCCGCCCCGCCGATCTTCCCGGAGCGACCTTGCGCGAAGGGCTGACCTCCAGCGTCTACCACCGCCTGTTCGCCGCCAGTCTGCTGTTCACCTTCACCGTGATCGCGCTGGTGGTCCATTTCACCGCGATTCTCGGCGACGCGGGGGCGAGTCCGATGACGGCCGCTGCGATCGCGTCGTTCGTCGGCTGGTTCTCGCTGGCGGGGAGGCTCGGCACCGGAGCGCTGCTCGACCGGCTGCCTGCTTCGCTGGTGGGCGCGGCGGTGTTCATGCTGCCGGTAGCGGGGTGCCTGCTGCTGCTGCTCGGCGGCGGTTCATTGGTGGCGATGGGGGCGGCCTCGGCGCTGATCGGGCTGACTTTGGGGGCCGAGATCGACGTCGTCGTCTATCTCCTCACCCGGCATTTCGGGTTGCGGAACTTCGGCGGGCTCTATGGCGGACTGCTGGCGGCACTGTCGATCGGCACTGCGACCGGGCCGCTCGCCGCCGCGCAGTTCTACGACCGGACCGGCAGCTATGCGGGCTTCCTGTGGCTGGCGCTGGCCTTCATGGCCGCCAGCAGCGTGGCGATCGGCACGCTGCCAAGAGGCAAGGCCACCTATGCCGCACATTGAAGGAACGCCCCGGCGGTTTGCCCCGCCATGCCGATAATGAGATAACCGCCGCAAACCCGAACAAGCAGGAACGAGGATATCCATGGGCGAAATCGGCAAGATCGTTCAGGCGCCGGAGGAACTGGTCGCCCCGGTCAACGTGCCTGCCGAGGCTTACGTCTCCCCCGAATACGCGCGCGCCGAAGTGGACAAGCTGTGGCGCAAGGTCTGGCTGCAGGCTGGCCGGGTGGAGGACATTCCCGAAGTGGGCGACTTCATCACCTTCGACATCGTCCACGATTCGGTGATCGTGGTGCGCGCATCGGCGGATGAGATTCACGCATTCCACAACGTTTGCCCGCACCGGGGCCGCAAGCTGGTCGATACCCCTCCCGGCCAGCGCAATGCGCGCGGCAATCGCCGGACGCTGATCTGCGGCTACCACGGCTGGACCTTCGGCCTCGACGGCGCGAATACTTATGTCGAGCACGAGGCGGACTGGCAGGGGCACTTGTGCGCCGGCCGTGCCGATCTCGGCAAGGTGCGGGTGGAGACGTGGGGCGGCTGGCTCTGGATCACCCTCGATCCTGAGGCGATGCCGCTGGCGGACTATCTCAATCCGGCCGCGACGATGCTCGATCCCTACGGCCTTCAGAACATGCGCCCGCGCTGGCGCAAATGGGTGGTGTTCGAATGCAACTGGAAGGTCGCGATGGAGGCCTTCTGCGAGACCTACCACGTTTCCACCACGCACCCGGAATTCATGGAATTCGGCCAGTTCCGAGGCTGGGCGCGCAACCAGGGCCTGCATTCCAACATCGGCTACGAGGCGCCCAAGGGGCAGGAGGAAGATTCCGGCAAGCTGCGCCTCGGTGCCGGTGAAGACCCGCGCCTGACCACGGCGGACATGCAGAACTTCACCTGGGCCAACGCCAACACCAACACCACGATGACGCTGGTGGGCGTGGCGAACCGTCTCAAGGACGAACTGCCCGAGGGCACCCCGGCGGCCGAAGTCTCGAAATACTGGATACAGACCGCTAAGGCCGAGGACGCGGCGCGCGGCGTCGTCTGGGCGCAGGTCGATCCGCTGCACACCGCACAGGCGGGCACGGCCTGGCAGATCTTCCCGAACTTCCAGATCGGTCACGCGGTCAACAACATGCTGTGTTATCAGGCGCGGCCCTATGGCACCGACCCTGACAAGTGTATCTTCGAGGCGGCGGTCTACGAACTCTGGCCGGAAGGGGAGGCGCCGCAGACCGACTGGGAATACACCGAGCCCGCCGACTGGCCGCCGGTGCTTCAGCAGGACTTCGCCAACATGGCGGCGGTGCAGCAGGGGATGAAGAACGTCGGCTTCCGGGGTGCGCAGCCCAATCCCTACATGGAGCGCTCGGTCGCCTCGCTGCACATGAACCTCGCGAAGTTCATGGGGACGGGCGCGCCCAAGACGTACTGAGGTGCAGTTCCCCCTCGTCCATGTGAGCTGGGCGCTGGCCGACAACGCACAGCGCCCCGCCTGCGACGCCTTCTTCCGGGAGGTCTTCGGCGCGCAGACCGCTTACGAGATACTCGTCACGCCGGAGACGGAAAAGCTCGGCCTTGACCGTGAGGAATCGCTGCTGATGATCGGCGACACCATGGTCATCCCGATCGCGCCCGCTGGTCCCGGCACGGTGGAAGGCAACCCGCTGGGCGACATGCTGCGCCGTTCGGCGGCGCCGGGGCGCTGGATCGGGCTGGCGCTCAAGGTGGCCGATCTCGGCAAGGCGGATGCGTGGTTCGCCGCGCGCGGTTTCAAGCGGTTCTACGATCCCGGAATGGAAGCGCACTATTTCCTCGTGCCGAAGGGCCAGATGCTGGGAATGCGGCTGGAGATCGTGAAGCAGGACATGCCGAACGATCCGCGCCGCGATCCGGCATGGCGGCCTTCCGGGGATCATCCGCTCGGTATCGAGGGGCTGCAGGCGGTCGGTGTCAGCACCCCCTCGCTGGCCGAGGCGCGGGCGCTGTTCGGGAACGGGCTCGAATGGTCCGCGATCGGCGAACGCGACCTGCCCGAAGGGCGCTGCGCCGCCTTTGCCATGGGCGACACCGTGATCGAGGCGCTGGAAGGCGCACCCGGTTCATCCGCCGCGCGTCATGCTGCCGAGGTGAAGGGCATCTGCCATCTCGTCTTCAAGGTTCGCGATGCGGCAGCGGCGGCGGCCCGGCTGCGGAGCCGGGGCCTGCCGCTGATCGGCGAGGTAGAGGACCGTTTCGCCATACACCCCGATGCGGCGCACGGGCGGCTGATCTGGCTTACCGGCCAAATCCCGCCGGGCTATCCTCCGGTCGGATCGAAGCTGGGCACATTCTCCCTGCCGCCGAGTTGATTGACGGGCGCGGCATTCGGACCGAATGTCCCGCGTGCCTGTTGGAGACACGTGAGAATGCCATCTGCACATCTGGTGACCAGGCTGGCCTGCCTTGCCGTGGCGGCGCCGCTGGGGCTGCTTCCCGTCGCCGCCGACGCCAGCTTCTATACCGGCAACGAACTCTACAAGGTCTGCACTGCTGATCGCGGTAGCAACACGTACGTCGAGAACACCTACGAATGCATCGCCTATATCACCGGCGCCGTCGATGCGTTCAACACGGTTCGCCGGACCGACACGACGAGGACCTGCATCCCCGGGGATGTGACGATCGCCGAGTTGCGCCGTGCGACGGTGGCCTATCTTTCCGATAACCCGGACAAGCGCAGCGAATCCGCGTCGGACCTCGTCTTCGCGGCGACGCGCACGCAATGGCTCTGTGCCAGCAAGCCCGCGACATCGGTCAAGACCAAGAAGAAGGCGACCAAGAAGAAAAGGTAGCTGCGGTCCCGGTTTTACTTCGCTTCGGCGATCAGCTTGAGCGCCTCGGGCGAGGTCCAGTCGTTGCCGCCGGTATAGCGCCACACTTCCTTGCCCTGCCTGTCGAACATGATGGTGACCGGCAGGTTCCCGCCGTACTGGAAGCCGAGGTCGCCCTGCTCGTCCACCCAGGGCTGGATTTGCTCGAGTTCCCGGCGGCGCAGGATCTCGACGACCTTGTCGGTCTGACCCATGTCCTGCGAAATCGGCAGGATCGTCACGCCCAGTTCGCCCTCGCGGTCGATCAGCTTGTTCAGCGTGGGCATTTCCGCGATGCACGGTGCGCACCACGTGGCCCACAGGTTGACCAGCAGCGGCTTGCCCTTGAACGAGGAGAGGTCGAGGCTTTCGCCTGTGTTGTCGACCAGGCTGACGGTCGGCATCGGCTCGCCCTTGTGCGACCGATCGAGCTTGCCGCCTGCTTCGGGCGCCTGCGCCGGGCCGGCCTGTTTCGCTTCTTCGGAAGCCGCCGGTTGCGCGTCCTTGTTCCCTTTACTATCGCAGCCCGCAATCACGAGGGCCGAGGCCCCGGCCAGCGAACACAGGACGAGCGACTTGAGCGAACGGGAAGACAGCAAGGCGACAGGCTCCAATGCAATGTGGGGCGGACGGTTCGCACAGGGACCGTCGGCAATCATGCGCGAGATAAACGCCTCGATTCCCTTCGACAAGGCATTGTGGCGTCAGGACATCGCCGCCAGCAAGGCCCACGTCGCGATGCTGGGCGCCTGCGGTATCGTTTCGGACGCCGACGCGGTGACCATCCGCGATGGCCTCGATGCCGTCGCCGCCGAGTACGAAGCCGATGGCGTGCCCGAGGACTGGGACCTCGAGGACATCCACATGACCACCGAGTCGCGCCTCGCGCAGCTGATCGGTCCGGCGGCTGGGCGCCTCCACACCGCGCGCTCGCGCAACGACCAGGTCGCCACCGACTTCCGCCTCTGGGTGCGCGATGCGATGGACCAGGCCGATGCGGGCTTGCAGGCGCTGCAGGTTGCGCTGGTCACCCGCGCCGGCGAACATGCCGACAGCATCATGCCCGGCTTCACCCACCTGCAGACCGCGCAGCCGGTGACGCTGGGCCACCACCTGATGGCCTATTACGAGATGATCGGCCGTGATCGTTCGCGCTTCGCCGATGCGAGGAAGCGCATGAACCGCAGCCCGCTGGGCGCCGCCGCGCTGGCCGGGACCGGTTTCCCGATCGACCGCACGATGACCGCGCAGGCGCTGGGCTTCGACGCGCCGACCGACAACAGCCTCGATTCCGTGTCCGACCGCGACTTCGCGCTCGATTACCTGATGGCCGCGAGCCAGTGCTCGCTGCACCTCTCGCGTCTGGCCGAGGAGTTCATCATCTGGGCCAGCCAGCCCTTCGGCTTCGTGGCGCTGCCCGATGCGCTGTCCACCGGCAGCTCGATCATGCCGCAGAAGAAGAACCCGGACGCGGCCGAACTGGTGCGCGGGCACTCGGGCCGCATCTCCGGCTGCCTGATGTCGCTGATGATGACGATGAAAGGCCTGCCGCTCGCCTATTCGAAGGACATGCAGGACGACAAGCCGCCGGCGTTCGAGGCGGCGGGCTTGCTGGCGCTGTCGATCGCGGCGATGACCGGCATGGTCGCCGACACCCGCTTCAAGACCGACCGCATGCGCGCCGCCGCCGAACTCGGCTTCGCCACCGCGACCGATCTGGCCGACTGGCTGGTACGTCAGGCCGACATTCCCTTCCGCGAGGCGCACCATATCACCGGTGCCGCAGTCAAGCTGGCCGAGCAGCGGGGAGTGCCGCTCGATCAATTGCCGCTGGAGGACCTCAAGGCCATCGACAGCCGCATCGACGAGCGCGTATTCAAGGCGCTCTCGGTCGAGGCATCGGTCGCCGCGCGCAGTTCGCATGGCGGCACCGCGCCCGAGCAGGTGCGTCTGCGCGTGGCCGATGCCCGCGTTTCGCTCGGTCTGGAGTAAATAGGTTGATGAAGAAGGCCCCAGGGTATTCGGTTGGCGTCGTTCTGGTGCTCCTCAGCCTGGCCGCGTGCGGGCAGAAGTCGGCGCTCGGCCTGAAACCGGGGCAGCAGATGCCGCCTGCGCCTTACGGCCGCGCGGACAAACCGGCGGCCTCGGAACTTCTGACCACGCCGACCATCGCTATCCCCGAGCGCAGCGTCGAGCTGCGGACCCGCTCCGAGGAACGTCAGGACGACCCGTTCGACCTGCCGCCGCCCGAAGCCCCGCAGCCTGACCCGACTACAGCCGCATCCGGCCAGCCCGAGTAAGAAAATTCCATGGATCATTTTGCAATCACAGACGGCGCGATGAACGCCGAACAGGTCCCGCTGGCCGATATCGCCCGCGAAGTCGGCACCCCGGTCTACGTCTATTCCCGGGCGACCCTGTCGCGCCACGCCAGGGTCTTCCGCGAGGCGCTCTCCGCGCTGCCCAGCATCCACATTGCCTTCGCGGTGAAGTCCAACCCGAACCTCGCCGTCCTGCGCCTGCTGGCCAAGGAAGGCTACGGCGCGGACGTCGTATCCGAAGGCGAGATGAACCGCGCGCTGGCGGCGGGCATGAAGGCCGGGGACGTGGTGTTCTCCGGCGTTGGCAAGACGCGCGCCGAACTGGCCGCTGCCGTTCGCGCCGGGATCGGCCAGTTCAATCTCGAGAGTGAGGAAGAGGGCGTCGAACTCTCCGAGATCGCTGCGGAACTGGGCGCCAGGGCCACCTGCACCCTGCGCGTCAATCCGGACGTTGACGCACGCACGCACGCCAAGATCTCGACCGGCAAGGCCGAGAACAAGTTCGGCGTCGCTTACGACCGCGCGGCAGGGATCTACGAACGTCTCTCGGCGCTGCCGGGGCTGGAGATGCGCGGCCTTGCCGTCCACATCGGCAGCCAGATCAGCGACCTCGAACCCTCGCGCCAGGCGTTCATCAAGATGGGTGCGCTGATGGAGACGCTGCGTTCGCAGGGCCTGACCGTCACCCACATGGATCTCGGCGGCGGTCTCGGCGTGCCTTACAAGGCGACCGACGATCTGCCGACGCCTGCAGACTACGGCCGCATGGTGGCCGAGGTCGCCGGGGATTGGGGCGTCACCCTGATGTTCGAGCCGGGCCGCGTCATCACCGGCAATTCGGGCGTGCTCGTGACCGAAGTGGTGCGCGTCAAGCAGGGCACGACGAATCCGTGGATCGTCGTCGATGCGGCGATGAACGACCTCGCCCGCCCGGCGATGTACGATGCCTGGCACGACTTCGCGGCCGTGCACCCCTCGGGCGAGATGATGACCGCGAACATCGTCGGCCCCATCTGCGAAAGCTCCGACACGTTCGCCATGGCGCGCGAAATCGACGTGGTGAAGGCGGGCGACCTCGGCGTGTTCCGCACCGCCGGTGCCTATGGCGCGACGATGGCGAACACCTACAACAGCCGCGCGCTGGTGCCCGAGGTTATGGTCGATGGCGACAAGTGGGCGCTTGTCGCCAACCGCATCGAACCTGCCACGATCCTCGCCGCCGAGCAGGTTCCGGCCTGGCTGGACTGAAGGACAAAGGCCCACCCCCAACCCCTCCCGCTCATCCTGAGCTTGTCGAAGGGGGGAGGGGAGCGAGACTTGGCGATTTATCGCCTAGTCGCAGCGGGGTGGGCGGGCTACGCCTGAGTCATGATCGAAACCCTCCCCCTGTTCCACCGCATCGCCGACCGGCCGGTCGTGGTGCTGGGCGAGGGGGAGGCGGCCGAGGCCAAGCGTCGGCTGGTCGAGCGCGCGGGCGGGGTCGTCTTCCCTGGCCTCGACGAAGGGGTTGCTCGCGGGGCGAGACTGGCCTTCATTGCTCTTGAGGACGACGCTCTGGCCGAAATCGAAGTCGGCAGGGCGCGCGCGGCGGGGATGCTGGTGAACGCCACCGACCGCCCGGCATTATGCGACTTCACGGTGCCCTCGATCCTCGACCGTTCGCCAGTGCTGATCGCGGTGGGAACCGGAGGCGCTTCCGCCGGGCTGGCGAAGCAGTTGCGGCTGCGGCTGGAAGCGCTGCTACCCCAATCGCTGGGCGCACTGGCCGCCACCCTTTACCGTGCGAGGCGCAGGCTGCGCGAGCGGTTCCCCGAAGCGGGCGAGCGTCGCCGCGCGCTGGATGCGGCGCTGACGGCGGGAAGCGTGCTCGATCCGCTGTCGGACGAGAGCGCGGCGCGCGTTGATGCATGGCTGGACGGTGCGGTGGCCGGTGAAGGCCAACAGGTCGAGATCACTCTGCGCAGCGATGATCCGGACGACCTCACCTTGCGCGAGGCGAGGCTGCTGGGCGCGGCGGATGTGGTCATCCATGATCCGCGCGTGGCCGAAGCGATCCTGAACCGCGCCCGCGCCGATGCGGAGCGGCATGCTTCTCCATATGCTCCACCGTATGACGGACTGACGGTCGTGCTGAAACGGGACTAGAGGGCAATCCTCCTCATTGCTGCGCAATAGGGTGCATGCGCCTCCTTTCTAGAACATCCCGCCAGCCAGCGCATCGACGGCGCCCTGCAGGATCACGGCCGCGGCCGCCGAATCGATTCGCGTGGCGCGCTTGGCGCGGCTCATGTCCTGCTCGATGAGGCCGCGTTCGGCGCTGGAGGTGGACCAGCGTTCGTCCCACAGCAGGATCGGCAGGTCCAGTACCGACAGATTGCGGGCATAAGCCCGGCTCGACTGCGCGCGCGGGCCTTCCGAGCCGTCCATGTTGAGGGGCAGGCCGATGACGATGCCCTTGATCGAGCGTTCGCGGATCAGGTCCTCCATCAGCGCCTTGTCGGCCCCGAACTTGCCGCGCCTGATCGTCTTGCCCGGAGAGGCGATGCGCCAGCCCGCGTCGCAGAACGCGGTGCCGATGGTCTGCGTGCCGAGGTCGAGGCCGAGCAGCGCGCCCTTGTCCGGCAGGGTCTCGCGGAACTCCAGCGCACTGGTGGTGGGGGTCACTTTTGCTGCTTCGCCAGCCACGCTTGGGTGCGCCTTTCGAAATCGACCCTGAGGTTCGCCCAGAACAGGGTCATGTCATAGAGGTGATAGTTATTGCCCGGCAGCACATAGGCCCCGAGGTCGAGCTTGGGCGGCGGGCCGATGTGAAGGAAGTGGTCCGGGCCGCAGGTCGCAGGCACGACCTGCGCGGCCATCGTCCCGCTGCGCGCCTTGAAGTCGGGGACGAGAGTGCCGAGGTTCGCCTCGGCCCCTGCGGCGCTGCCGGGCACGCCCGTCAGCGGATTGGTGCACAGGAACGCGCTGCCCGCCACCGACTTCGCGTCGAGCCCGGTGCGCCGTGCATAGGCCTTGAGCAGCATCGCGGTATCCGCCGGGTCGGCGACCGAAAGCCAGCTGACGATGCAGCCGGACCCGTCCGCGCGCTCGCAGGCGGGGACGCCCATCTTCGGCAGGTCATGCTCCAGCGAGACCGGCCAGCCGATCACCCATGCCCCGACGAGGCGCTGCGCCAGCGGCGTCCCGGCGATGCGGTCGCGCATCAGGCGGCGCAGCAGGAACGCGCCCTGGCTATGGCCCGCCAGCGCGATCGGCTGGTCCGGCCTCAGGTTGCGCGTGAATATCTCGAACGAGGCGAGCACGTCGGCGTAGGCAAGGTCGATCGCCTGCGCGGCTTCGGGCTTTGCGGTCAGGAAGGTGCCGACGGCGGCCTGCCGGTAGCGCGGCGCCCAGACTTCGCCCTCGTTGAACGGGCTGGCCATGCCCTGCACGAAGAGGTTCGCGCGGTCGCGGCTGACTGTGTCGTCCAGCGCGGCGTTCCAGGCGTCACGTGCGATGTAGCTGGTGGGGTGGACGAAGAAGACCGCGACCGGGAGTTTTGTCTTGGGGGCCTCGATGCCGGGAGGGAGCCACGAGGAGGGATCGTCCTTC
The DNA here is from genome assembly GCF_027922145.1 of Novosphingobium resinovorum. Taxonomy (GTDB): domain Bacteria; phylum Pseudomonadota; class Alphaproteobacteria; order Sphingomonadales; family Sphingomonadaceae; genus Novosphingobium; species Novosphingobium resinovorum. The sequence continues at coordinate 105,060 of NZ_BSFC01000002.1, forward strand.
AGGCCCGGCCGCGCGACCCACATCGCCGGGTTGTTCCACGATTCGGGCGGCAGCGCCTGCTGTTCCGCAAAGGAAACGTTGGGCACGAAGGCCATCTCGGTCAGGTCCTCGGACCAGAACCACAGGGCCAGCATCAGCGCCAGCACCGCTACCGTCAGCCCCGCGATGACGTAGAGGAACTTGCGCGCCATGCCCGGTCAGTACGCCTTGGACGGATCGACGCGCGGACGCAGGCTGGTGAAGGCCCGTCCGTCGCGCATGGAACTCCACCAGGTCAGCGGGTTCCAGCTTTGCGAGCCATCGAGCGAGAAGGTGATGAACTCCGCCCGTCCGCCGATGTCGGACAGCGGCACCGGACCGCCGAGGCCGCCGTCGGGCTGGCCCTGCCAATTGGTGGTGAAGGGCGCGCGGCTGTCCGCCGAACGGTCGCGGTCGTCACCCATCAGGAAGACGTGGCCTGCGGGGATCGTGACCTCGGGATAGTTGTCGAGGCTCTGCGTGACATAGTCGATCACCTGATAGCTGGCCCCGTTGGGCAGCGTCTCGCGGTAGGTCGGCAGTTCGTAGACCTCGCGGCCGGAGGGCAGGCGGGTGCGGTATTGCTCGAAGCCGTCGTAGCAGTGGCCCGGCTCCTGCCCTTCGCAGGTCAGCTTGTCGTCGGCGGGGATCTGCACCGGCGGCTCGATCTCGCGCGGGATGAACTTGCCGTTGAGGCGGATGCGGCCGTCGATCACGGCGATGCGGTCTCCCGGACGGGCGACGACGCGCTTGATGAGGTCGGCCTTGCGATTGCCGGGCACGACGATGACGATGTCGCCATAGGCGGGCGTGGAGCCGAGGATGCGCGTGGTCGAGCGCGGCAGCAGGTGGAAGCTCAGCGACGACCAGTTCCAGCCGTAAGGATACTTCGACACGACCAGCCGGTCCCCCACCAGCAGCCCCGGCATCATCGAGATCGAGGGGATGTAGAACGGCTTGGCCACCAGCGAGTGGAATGCCAGCACGCCCAGCAGCATGAGGAAGAGGCCGCGTAGCTCCTGCCACCAGTTGGTGGTGCGGGGCTGCCTTGCCGGCTTGGCCTGTTCGAGGGAGTCTGGCCGGGCGGTCTGTTCGGTCATGCGGGGGGAAACTCGGCGATTAGGAGAGGGGGCGCGCTTCGATGATCACGAAGGCCTGCGCCCATGGGTGGTCGTCCGTGAGTGTCAGGTGAACCACGGCTTCATGGCCTGCGGGGATCATGGAATCCAGCCGTTCCTTCGCGCCGCCGGTCAGCGCCAGCGTCGGCGCGCCGGAGGGAGCGTTGACGACGCCGATGTCCTTCATGAACACGCCCGCCTTGAACCCGGTTCCGACCGCCTTGGAAAACGCCTCCTTGGCGGCGAAGCGCTTGGCCAGCGTGCCCGCGATGGTGTGCGGGCGGCGGGCGGCCTTGGCGCGCTCCACCTCGGTGAAGACGCGACCCAGAAAGCGGTCGCCGTAGCGTTCGAGCGAACTGGCGATTCGCTCGATGTTGCACAGGTCCGAGCCGAGACCGATGATCATGCCCGGGCTCCCGCTTGCTTCGTCATCACCGCACCTCGTCCATCAGCGCGCGCATCTTCTTCACGCTGGCTTCCAGCCCGATGAAGATCGCCTCGCCGATGAGGTAGTGACCGATGTTGAGTTCCGCCAGTTGCGGAATCGCCGCGATGGGCTGGACGTTCTCGTACGTCAGGCCATGCCCGGCGTGCGGCTCGATGCCGTTCTTGGCCGCGAGCGCCGACATGTCGACGATCCGGCGCAGCTCATGCGCGACCTGTTCGCCCTCGGCATGGGCATATTCGCCGGTGTGGAATTCCACCACCGGGGCGCCGAGCTTCATGGCCGCTTCGATCTGGCGCGGCTCGGGGGCGATGAACAGGCTGACGCGAATCCCTGCGTCCGACAGGCGCGAGACGATCGGCGCGAGGCGATTGTGCTGGCCCGCCGCGTCAAGGCCGCCCTCGGTCGTGCGCTCCTCGCGCCGCTCGGGCACGATGCAGGCGGCGTGAGGACGGTGGCGCAGGGCGATCTCGAGCATCTCGTCGGTTGCCGCCATCTCCAGGTTGATCGGCAGGCCGGTCGCCTCCGCGACGCGGAAGAGGTCGTCGTCGCGGATATGGCGGCGATCCTCGCGCAAGTGCACGGTGATGCCGTTGCCGCCCGCGCGCGCCACGATCTGGGCGGCGCGGGCCGGGTCCGGATGCTCGCCGCCGCGCGCGTTGCGGATCGTCGCGACATGGTCGATGTTGACGCCGAGACGCAGGCGGGCGGGCTTGAGCACGTTCATTCTATCATCCTGAGCTTGTCGAAGGATTGTCCGATCAGGGAGCGACGTTCCGAGATTTACTGGGCGCGGCTGCCGGGCTTCACCGCCTGCGAAGAGGCCAGTTCGGGCGGCAGTTCGTCCGGCGCGTACGTCGGGAAGTTGAGCGCCACGAGCGGGAAGAACGGCACGCCCAGATCCACCGACCCGGCCGAGCGATCGACCAGCGAGGCCGCCGCGATCACCGTGCCGCCGGCCTCCTCGATGGCCTTGATGGCTTCGCGGCTGGACAGGCCGGTGGTGACCACGTCCTCGACCATCAGCACCTTGTCGCCCGGTTCCAGCGAGAAGCCGCGGCGCAGTTCGAAAGTGCCGGTGGGGCGCTCGACGAACATCGCATCGACCTGCAGGGCGCGGCCCATCTCCTGGCCGATGATGACGCCGCCCATCGCGGGCGAGACGACCTTGGTGATCTGCTTGCGAATGTCGTGCGGCAGCTTGGATGCGATGGCGACGGCAAGACGCGCGGCGCGGTCGGGGTTCATCAGGACGCGGGCGCACTGAAGATAGTACGCGCTGTGGCGGCCGGACGACAGCAGGAAGTGTCCTTCCAGCAGCGCCTTGCAGGCGCGGAATTCGGCGAGGACCTCTTCTTCGAGCATTTGCAACTATACCTCTGGAGCGTTTTTCGAGTGTTCGCGCGCAGTTCGTCTGGCGCTTGCGGCAAAAATTCCCCTAGAGGCGCTTGAGACGGGCGGCAAGGCCGCGTATAGCCCGGCCCAAAGGGGGCGAAAAACGCCGCCATGACAGGGGTGCGCTTGAAGTCGTTGATACGGCACGGGCGTTCGAAGGAAGTGGAAGCGCAAAAAACCATGACATTGGGCAAGATTTCCATTGGTGCAGGAAGGGTTCGCAGAGCCCTTGGACTATCACTCGCCAGCGTGCTGACGTTCGCCGCGCCTGTAATGGCGCAGGACGCCGCCGCTCCTTCCGCCGGAAGTTATACCCCGATGAAGCCGACGCCGGGCATCGGCATGCCGGTCGACGGCGGTATCAACCTCCAGCAGCAGTTCTCGCCTACGGGTGAATACGGCGAATGGCTGCACCACGGCCTGCTGTGGATCTGCCTCATCATCTCGCTGTTCGTGCTGGCGCTGCTGGCCATCGTCATCGTGCGCTTCAACCGTCGCGCCAATCCGGTGCCGTCGAAAACCAGCCACAACACCGTGCTCGAAGTGGTGTGGACGCTGGCGCCGGTGCTGATCCTGATCGGCATCGCGGTGCCCTCGATCGACCTCATCGCCAAGCAGTACAAGCCCGCGCCCAAGACCGCGCTGACCGTCAAGGTCACCGGCAACCAGTGGTTCTGGACGTACGGCTACCCGGATAACGGCGACTTCGAGGTGATCTCGAACATGCTGAACATCCCCGGCCAGCCGGTGGTCAACAACGGCGTGCGCGAAGTCGGCTCCAAGCCCTGGGACGGTCCGTCGCACCTCGAGGTCGACAACCGCATGGTCGTGCCGGTCGGCGAACCGATCCGCCTGCAGATCACCGCCACCGACGTGATCCACTCGTTCGCGGTGCCCTCGCTGTGGTTCAAGCTGGACGCGGTGCCGGGCCGCATCAACGAGAAGGTCCTCTTCATCGAGAAGCCGGGCGTTTATTACGGCCAGTGCTCCGAACTGTGCGGCGCCAAGCACGGCTACATGCCGATCGCGGTCGAGGCGCTGCCGCGTGATAAGTATAATGCCTGGGTCCTGACCCATGCCGGCGCGGAGATCGACGGGCAGAAGAAGCCTGCGGCCGCCGCCGAATCCGCTGCGGCTCCTGCCGCCGCTCCCGCCGCAGACGCTTCCGAAGCGCCTGCCGGCGAAGCGACCGCCGAAGCCGAATAATAGCGATACGAGAGGACAGGGTCCCCACCATGGCAACCACCGCTGACCACTTCCAGGCTCACCCGGAAGACCACGGCCATCACGCCGAACACAAGCCCGCGTTCTTCGCGCGCTGGTTCATGTCGACCAACCACAAGGACATCGGCACGATGTATCTGATCTTCGCGATCTTCGCGGGGATCATCGGCGGTGCCTTCTCGGGCATGATGCGCGTCGAGTTGAACGAGCCGGGCATCCAGTATCTCGACACCTTCGCGCGCTGGTTCGGCGCGGTGAACCCGGACTTCAACACCACGCTGCACACCTGGAACGTGCTGATCACCGCGCATGGTCTGATCATGGTGTTCTTCATGGTGATGCCCGCGATCATCGGCGGCTTCGGCAACTGGTTCGTGCCGATCATGATCGGCGCGCCGGACATGGCGTTCCCGCGCATGAACAACATCTCGTTCTGGCTGACGGTGGCGGGCTTCTGCTCGCTGCTGTGCTCCGCCTTCGTGCCGGGCGGCACGGGTAACGGCGCGGGCACCGGCTGGACGGTCTATGCCCCGCTCTCGACCAGCGGTTCGCCCGGACCTGCGGTGGACTTCGGCATCTTCGCGCTGCACCTTGCCGGTGCCGGCTCGATCATGGGCGCTATCAACTTCATCACCACGATCTTCAACATGCGCGCGCCGGGGATGACCATCCACAAGATGCCGCTGTTCGTGTGGTCGGTGCTGGTGACCGCGTTCCTGCTGCTGCTCTCGCTGCCGGTCCTCGCCGCCGCGATCACCATGCTGCTGACCGACCGCAACTTCGGCACCACCTTCTTCGACGCTTCGGGCGGCGGTGATCCGGTGCTCTACCAGCACCTGTTCTGGTTCTTCGGCCACCCCGAAGTCTACATCATGATCCTGCCGGGCTTCGGCATCATCTCGCAGATCATCTCGACCTTCTCGAAGAAGCCGGTGTTCGGCTACCTCGGCATGGCTTACGCGATGGTCGCGATCGGCGTGGTCGGCTTCATCGTGTGGGCGCACCACATGTACGCCACCGGCCTTTCGGTGAACACCAAGATGTACTTCACCGCCGCCACCATGGTCATCGCGGTGCCGACCGGCGTGAAGATCTTCTCGTGGATCGCCACGATGTGGGGCGGTTCGGTGGAGTTCAAGTCGCCGATGGTATGGGCGATGGGCTTCATCTTCCTGTTCACCGTGGGCGGCGTCACCGGCGTATACCTTGCCAACGGCGGCATCGACGACGTGGTGCACGACACCTACTTCGTCGTCGCGCACTTCCACTACGTGTTGTCGCTGGGTGCGGTGACCGCGCTCTTCGCCGGGTTCTACTACTGGTTCCCGAAGATGAGCGGCCGCATGCACTCGGAGTTCCTGTCCCACGTCCACTTCTGGATCTTCTTCGTGGGCGTGAACATGATCTTCTTCCCGATGCACTTCCTGGGCCTGCAGGGCATGCCGCGCCGCTATCCGGACTACGCGGAAGCCTATACCCACTGGAACCACATCGCGACCGTGGGCTACATGGTTATGGCCTTCAGCCTCGTGATCTGGTTCATCAACATCATCTACGCCTTCACCGCCGGTAAGAAGGTGGGTGACAACTACTGGGGCGAAGGCGCGACCACGCTTGAGTGGACGCTCTCCAGCCCGCCGCCGTACCACCAGTTCGAGACCCTTCCGGTCATCGGCGAGACGGTGCACCACTGATCCCCT
>NZ_BSFC01000002.1:110980-175475 GCF_027922145.1 Novosphingobium resinovorum
CACCGGATGGGGCTGAGACGTTCTGGCACTCGCCTGAATCGGTCCCCGGGTGTATGGGCGGCCCATCATGACCCCCACGAATTCGATTCCTGCCACCACTTCGGCACCTGCCGATTGGCGCGACCTGATCGCGCTGACCAAGCCGCGCGTGATGAGCCTGGTGATCTTCACCGGCCTGTGTGGCCTGCTCGCCGCGCCCGAAAGCATCCACCCCGTCCTCGGCTTCACCGCCATCCTGTGCATCGCCATGGGCGCAGGCGGTGCGGCCGCGCTCAACCAGTGGTGGGAGGCGGACATCGACGCCGGAATGAAGCGCACCGCCAAGCGCCCGTTGCCGCAAGGACGGCTCGACCGTACCACCGCGCGCGACTTCGCGGGTATCCTGTGCGCCGCATCGGTGTTCCTGATGGGCTTCGCGATCAGCTGGCTGGCTGCCGCGATCCTCGCGATCTCGATCGTCTACTACGCCGTGATCTACACGATCTGGCTGAAGCCGCGCACGCCGCAGAACATCGTCATCGGCGGCGGCGCGGGCGCGTTCCCACCGCTGATCGGCTGGATCGCCGCGACCGGCCACATCTCGACGATGCCGGTCGTGCTCTTCGCGATCATCTTCTTCTGGACGCCGCCGCACTTCTGGGCGCTCGCGCTTTTCGTGAAGACCGAATACGCCAAGGTCGGCATCCCGATGATGCCGGTCGTCGCGGGCGAACGCTCGACCCGCCGCCAGATCCTCGCCTACGCCGTGCTGCTGCTGCCGCTCAGCGCGCTGCCATGGTGGCTGCCGGGCAAGGAACACGCGGGCGCGATCTACGGCATCTCGGCGCTGGCGCTCTCCACGGTGTTCCTCGCCCTCTCGATCCGCGTCGGCCTGCGCACGCGCAGCGGCGATGACGATGCCATGAAGCCCGAGAAGCAGCTGTTCGCCTACTCGGTGCTCTACCTTTTCGCCCTGTTCGCCGCGCTCGTGGTCGATCGCTACATTCCGCTTTGAGGACGTTCCATGACCGAGAAGACCATCGAACAGATCCGTCGCAGCCGTAACCGCGCCCTCGGCCTCAGCCTCGCGGCCTTCGTGGTGCTGGTGTTCTGCATCTCCATCGTGAAGATGGGCTGATGGCGGGGAAGGGCGAACCCCGCTCCAACCGCAAGGTCGCGCTGACGGCCGCTTCGGCGGCCTTGGCAATGCTCGGCCTCGGGTTCGCGTCGGTGCCGCTCTACCGCATCTTCTGTCAGGTGACCGGCTACGGCGGCACCACCCAGCGCGCGGACGAGGCCAAGGCGGCCACCGTCAAGGACAGCGGCCGGACGATATCGATCCGCTTCGACGCCAATGTCGAGCGCAACATGCCTTGGCAGTTCAAGCCGCTCCAGCGCACCGACACGGTATCAATCGGCGCCCGCGACATGGCGCTGTTCTGGGCCAAGAACGACAGCGACAAGACCGTCACCGGCACCGCCAGCTTCAACGTCGAGCCCGAACAGGCCGCGCGCTACTTCAACAAGATCCAGTGCTTCTGCTTCACCGAGCAGACGCTGAAGCCCGGCGAGGAAGTGCGCATGCCGGTGCTCTATTACGTCGATCCGGCGATCCTGACCGACCCGGACAACAAGGACGTGCAGCAGATCACGCTGAGCTATACCTTCCACGTCACGCGGGTGGAGGACGCAAAGGCACTGGACCATCCGCGCACGGGCAGTTAAGCGAAGTACCAAGAACCGTCGGCCATGATAAAACAGGGCGGCAGACGGCACACGAGATTGGATGAACGGGGACGAAGGCACCATGGCAGGTACGAAGAACCACGATTACCACATTCTTCCGCCCGACATCGCGCCTCTGGCGACGACCATCGGCGCCTTCACCTTCACCACCGGCATGGTGCTGTTCATGCACAAGATGCCCGGCGGCCATTTCGTGCCCTGGGCCGGGCTCGCGATCCTGCTGGCCTCGATGTTCATGTGGTTCTCCAAGATCGTCAACGAGGCGCACGCGGGCGATCACACGCCCGTCGTCCAGCTGCACCAGCGCTACGGCATGATCCTGTTCATCGCTTCGGAAGTGATGTTCTTCGTCGGCTGGTTCTGGGCCTTCTTCGACTTCTCGCTGTTCCCCTCCGAACTGGCGGACGTCATCGGCGGGCAGTGGCCGCCCAAGGCGATCGAGGCGGTCATGGACCCCTTCGCCCTGCCGCTGCTCAACACGCTGATCCTGCTGTGCTCGGGCACTACCGTCACCTGGGCGCACCACTCGCTGATCCACGGCGATCGTGAAGGGCTCAAGAAGGGCCTGTGGGCGACGATCCTGCTCGGCGCGCTGTTCTCGTGCATTCAGGCCTACGAGTACATGCATGCCCCGTTCGGCTTCGGCGGCAACACCTACAGCTCGGCCTTCTACATGGCGACCGGCTTCCACGGCTTCCACGTGATCGTCGGCACGATCATGCTGATCGTCTGCCTCAAGCGCACCTACAACGGCGACTTCACGCCCCGCCAGCACTTCGGCTTCGAAGCGGCGGCATGGTACTGGCACTTCGTCGACGTGGTGTGGCTGTTCCTCTTCGTCGCGGTCTACATCTGGGGCGGCTGGGGCTATCCCACGCATTAATTGGCCCACGCACTGATCGAACAGATCGTTCATTCCGAAAAGGCAGCCGAAGACCGCTTCGGCTGCCTTTTTCGCATCAGGACCTGACATGCGCCGCATCCCCGTCTTCGCGACCCTCATCGTCCTTGCCGCCGTGGCGGTGATGATCGCGATGGGCTTTTGGCAACTGCGCCGCCTCCATGAAAAGGAAGCGCTGCTGGCCCACTACGCCGCCGCGCAGAAGAACCCCGCGCCCGTCGAGTGGACATCCCGAGGCGTCGGCAAGGACCTGCTCTATCGCCGCGCCCATCTCGTCTGCGCGGGCGTAGGCGACCGCAGCAGCATCGCCGGAAGCAACGCCAAAGGGGAGCCCGGCGTGGCCCAGACCGCCGAATGCACGCTGCCGGGCGGTGGCAGGGCGCTGGTGGTGATGGGATGGTCGCTCCAGCCCAACGCTGGAGCATGGCAGGGCCGAGACGTCACCGGCATGATCGCCCCCGGCCCGCGTCTTGTGGCGATGCCTGCGGTTGGCGGACTGGAGGAAAACGCGATCCCTGATCCGGCGGATCTGCCGAACAACCACTTGTCGTATGCGGGGCAGTGGTTCTTCTTCGCGGCTACGGCGTTGGTTATCTACTTTCTGGCGCTCAGGAAGAGGAAGTAGGAAGTCCTGGGGCCCCCCATATACCTTTGGCGCCCCAGACCCCCATACCGTCGTCGTCGGGCGCGCAGCAGCCTCAGCCACACATTGCGCCGCAGGCTGTTTTGTCTCCCGGCTCATCGTGGGCGCGGGAGGAGGCTGCGCGCGTCACCTCGACGGTTAAGGGGTCTGGGGCGATGGCCCCAGATTCATTTCTTTCCTTCTTCACACCCTTCACGCTCTTTTCATTTCCCGCCTTCACGGCTAACCGCGCCCGATGGACTATATCAGCACCCGCGGCAGCGCTCCGGCGCTTGATTTCGAAGGCGCGACGCTTGCCGGCCTCGCATCGGATGGTGGCCTTTACGTTCCGCGTGAGTGGCCGCGTTTCTCGGCCGAGGAAATCGCGAGCTGGGCGGGGCTTCCTTATGCCGAGCTGGCCGCCAAGGTCATGGCGCCGTTCGTCGCGGGCAGCCTCACCGAAGAGCGCCTGCTGGAGCTGACCACGGCAGCTTACGGCCGTTTCGCGCATGACGGCGTAACGCCGCTCAAGCAGCTCGATTCGCAGCAGTGGTTGCTTGAGCTGTTCCACGGCCCGACGCTGGCGTTCAAGGACGTGGCGCTGCAGTTGCTGGGCCTGTTGTTCGAGGAGTTCCTTGGCCGTTCGGATCGCAACCTGACGATCGTGGGTGCGACCTCGGGCGATACCGGGTCTGCGGCGATTGACGCGGTTGCGGGGCGTGCGAAGGTGGACATCTTCATGCTCCACCCCAAGGGCCGCGTTTCGGACGTGCAGCGCCGCCAGATGACGACGGTGCTGGCGCCCAACGTGCACAACATCGCGCTGGAGCACGCCAACTTCGACGACGCGCAGGCGATCGTGAAGCGCGTGTTCAATGACAAGGGTATGACCGACCGCTTCGCCATCGGCGCGGTGAACTCGATCAACTGGGCGCGCCTGATGGCGCAGGTCGTGTACTACTTCGCGGCCGGGCTGCAGCTTGGCGCGCCGCATCGCAAGGTGGCGTTCTCGGTGCCGACGGGCAACTTCGGCGACGTTTTCGCGGGCTATGTGGCGGCGCAGATGGGTCTGCCGGTCGAGAGGCTGATCGTCGCGACCAACGTGAACGACATCCTTCACCGCGCGCTGGCCGAGGGCGATTACTCGCAGGGGACGGTGACGCCGACCGCTGCGCCGTCGATGGACATTCAGGTGTCCTCGAATTTCGAGCGCCTGCTGTTCGACCTCGGGGGGCGCGACGGCAAGGCTCTGGCCGAGCAGATGGCCGGGTTCGAATCGACGAAGGCGATGCAACTGACCAACGCGCAGCGTGAGGGCGCCTCGGCGCTGTTCTCGTCGGCCCGTGCCGATGCCGACGAGATGGCCTCGACCATCCGCAGGGCCTACGAGGCGACCGGCGAACTGATCGACCCGCACACCGCCTGCGGTCTTTTCGCCGCGCGCACGGCGGGCATCGACGCGAGCGTGCCGGTCGTCACGCTGGCGACCGCGCACCCCGCCAAGTTCCCCGAGGCCGTCGAGCGCGCCACCGGCCAGCGCCCGACCCTGCCGACCCGCGTGGGCGACCTGTTCGAGCGTGAGGAAAAGTACGAAACGCTGCCCGGCACCTTCGAGGCCGTGACCGAATTCGTGGCGGCGCACGCCAGCCCGAAAGTCTGATGGCTGAGCTTGTCACAGAGCCGCTGATCCTCGCCGGAGAGGGTTGGGCGGATTACGGCCTCGTCGATTCGGGCCACGGACGCAAGCTGGAGCGCTACGGCGACTACCGCTTCGTGCGCCCCGAACCGCAGGCGATGTGGACTCCGCGGAGCGAGCATTGGGACGCCCATGGCGAGTTCGTGCCTGGTTCGGACGAGGACGGCGGTGGCCGCTGGCAGTTCGACAAGGCCGTGCCGCGCGATGGCTGGCCGCTGGCGTGGAACGAAGTTTCGTTCACCGCGCAGTGCACCCCGTTCCGTCATCTCGGCTTCTTCCCGGACATGGCGCCGGTGTGGGACTGGATGCGCGGGATGCTGGCCGGGCGCACCGATGCCAGCACGATGAACCTGTTCGGCTATACCGGCGTCGGCACTCTTGCGCTGTCGGCCCATGGCCCGGTGACGCATGTGGATGCGTCCAAGAAGTCCGTCGCGCAGGCGCGCGAGAACGCCGCTCTGGCGGGGCTGCAGGACCGCCCGGTGCGCTGGATGATCGACGACGCGGCCAAGTTCGCCGCGCGCGAAGTCCGGCGTGAGAAGCGTTACGACGGCATCATCCTCGACCCGCCCAAGTTCGGGCGCGGCCCCACCGGCGAGACCTGGCGTCTGGAAGAGCACCTTCCGGGGCTTCTCGCCGATTGCCGCAAGCTGCTCGATGCCGACAGCCGGTTCCTGTTCCTGACGGTCTATGCGGTGCGCATGTCTTCGCTGGCGCTGGCCGGGCTGATGGACGAGCTGTTCGCCGGACTTCCCGGGAAGATCGAGCATGGCGACCTGTCGGTGCGGGAAGATGGCGAGGGGCGGTTGCTGCCGACCGCGATCTTCGCGCGCTGGTCGAACCCGGCGTAAGGCCCACCCCTGCCCCCTCCCGCAGGCGGGAGGGGAATGAGAGCAAAGCCCTTCGCCCTCCTGCATGCGGGAGGGCCGGGAGGCTTGGCCCGCAGGGCCTAGCCGGACGGGGTGGGCATTCCCATCCGCGCCGCCATCCCCTAAAGGCGCCCACATCATGGCCGATTCGCTGATCCTTGAAGTCGCCGATTTCGAGCAGGATGTCCTCACCGGCATCTACTCGGAGGAAACCGGCAAGCCGCAGCCCCTGCGTTTCACCATCACGGTGAAGCTGCGGCCCGCGGACCACTACGCCCCCGACACGCCGCTGACGGCGAGCAAGAACTACATGGACCTCAAGTTCGCGGCGTCGGAGGCGCTGCCACAGGGCGTCCACTTCAAGCTGATCGAGGCGGTCGCCGATCACGTCTGTGAGACGCTGTTCCTGCAGGACGAGCGGGTCGAGGCGGTGACGGTGAAGATCGTCAAGCTGGCGCTCACCGAGGTCAACGAACTGATCGGCATGACCCTGACGCGGGAACGTCGTTGAACGAGTTGCTCCATCTCGGGCCGCTGTCGGACGACGCGCTCGAGGCTGCGGCCGATTTCCATGCCCGCCTGCTGCCCGGGATCGAGGCGACGCTGTCGGGCGGCGCCGATCCGCTGACGCTGGTTTTCCTGCCCGCGAATCACGAGCATCGCGCCTGGCGCCTTGCCGCCGTGCAGGGCCTTGCCCGCCGCTTCGCACCTTCGCGGGTCAATGCCGTCGAGAGCGACGCCGGAGCAGGTGGGCGGGAGGCTGTGGCGGCGGCGCAACGCTGGCTCGATGGTGCAGGCGGTGTGACGGGACAATTACTACCGCTCAATGGCAAGGGCGCGGGCGGAGTGCTATATCCGTCCGAATGAGCACGCCGCAGCCCCTCGTCGACCAGTTCCAGCGCAGGATCACGTACCTGCGCCTGTCGGTGACCGACCGCTGCGACTTGCGCTGCGCCTACTGCATGCCGGAGCGGATGACGTTCCTTCCCAAGAAGGACGTGCTGACGCTCGACGAGATGCACGACCTTGCCCTCGGCTTCATCGCACGCGGTATCACCAAATTGCGGCTGACCGGCGGCGAACCGCTGGTCCGGCGCGACATGATCGACCTCGTCCGGGCGCTCGGCCGCCGGATCGGCGCGGCTGACGGGCAGGGTGGGCTGGAAGAGCTGACCCTCACCACCAACGGCACCCGCCTTGCCGAATTCGCCGACGATCTGCGCGCGGCGGGGGTGCGGCGGATCAACGTTTCGCTCGATACCCTCGACCGCGAGGCTTTCGCGCGGCTGACCCGGCGCGATTCGCTGCCGCAGGTGCTGGAGGGGCTGGCGGCGGCGAAGGCGGCGGGCCTGAAGGTCAAGCTCAACACTGTGGCGCTCAAGGGCATCAACGAGCACGAGATCGCCGATATCGTCGCCTGGGCGCACGCGCAGGGCTTCGAGGCGACGCTGATCGAGGTCATGCCGCTGGGCGAAGTGGAGGAAGACCGCTTCGACCACTACCTGCCGCTCGTCGCGGTGCAGGAGGATCTGGCCCGGCGCTGGACCCTGACGCCGAGCGGGCACCGCACCGGCGGCCCGGCGCGTTACTGGGACGTCGCGGAAACCGGCGGACGGCTCGGCCTGATCAGCCCGCTGACAAACAACTTCTGCGAGGGCTGCAACCGCATCCGCGTCACCGCGACGGGGCAGCTCTATGCGTGCCTCGGCGGCAATGAGCAGGTGGACCTGCGCGCGGCGCTGCGTTCGGACGATCCGCAAGGCGCCTTGTCGGCGGCGCTGGACACGGCGATGCGGATCAAGCCTGAGCGCCATCACTTCGCGATCGACGGACGCGGCGAGGCGCCTGCGCTGGCGCGGCACATGTCGATGACGGGTGGGTGATATGAGCGCGAAACTGGTGTTCCTCGGACGGCTTGAGGAGCTGGCGGGGACGGATGGCATCAGCGTCGATGTACCGCTCGGCTGGGCCGCTCTGCTGGCGCATCTGGAGGAGCATTACACGCCCGATCTGGTCGAGACCGTCGCCGGAGTGCGGGTGAAAGTCGCGCTCAACGGCGCGCTGATCGCCGAAAAGGGCGGCGTGGTGCTGGCAGAGGGCGACGAACTGGCCTTCCTGCCGCCGGTTTCGGGTGGCTGACATGTCCGACGTTCGCCTGCTGACGTCCGGCTTCGATCCGGCAGCGGAACTGAGCGCCTTCACCGCCGCGCACCCGCAAGCGGGCGGGATCGTCAGCTTCCTTGGGCAAGTGCGTGAGGGCGCGGGCTGCGAGGCGCTGGAACTGCGGCACTATGACCCGCTGACGCTGCCCGCGATGCAAGATCTGGCGACGCGCGTGCGCGGGCGCTGGGCGCTTGACGGGCTGCTGGTGATCCACCGCAGCGGGGTGATGCTCCCGGCCGAGCCGATCGTGCTTGTTGCCGCCGCTGCCCGGCACCGGCGCGATGCCTTTGCGGCGGCGGACTTCGCGATGGACCACCTCAAGAGCGAATCGTGGTTCTGGAAGCGCGAGAAGACCGGCGGCCAATGGCGCTGGATCGAACCGCGGGAGCAGGACTTCGAGGATATCGCGCGCTGGTGACCCCGTCGTCCCGGATAAAGTCCAGGACGACGAAATTTCTTCTCTCCGGCGGGGGTTTTGACCCGCATCAACGAATCATGGCGCGAAGGCGCGCATATGCCGATCACCCAAGGAGATCAGCATCATGTCCCAACGTCTTACCCGGCAGCAGCTTCAGGGTCTGGCTACGGTCACGGCCGTTCCCGCCCGCACGCCAATGCATTTTGGAGTTGACCGCAGCTTCGGCCTGCCGACCGGCTTCTATGTCGCCACGGTCGCGCTCTACCTCGCCTTCATCGGTGTCATGGCCGCCACGTTCATGAACCCGGAACTGGCCATCCCGATGGTCATCTTCGCCGGGTTGGTTCTCATGGCGTTCGGGCTGGCCGGGCACTGGGTGAAGATGAAACCCCACAACGATGCCGCCGCGCCAACATGGGGCCAGCTTGCCGCACGCGGCATCGACACTCTGAACGGAAGGCTCACGGCGGGCGAAGCGGCCGTCCAGGTTCTCACGCTACCCGTGCTGATCCTGTGCTGGGGCCTGGCGGTCGCGATCATCGTCGCCTTCACCTGACGCGGGGCCTGCCTGAATCTGGTTCACCGGGCTGGGAGCCCTTCAGGCAGACTGCGTCGGAAAGTTCGGGGAGTCCCACCCTTCTGGCCGGGGGGTGGGACTTTTCGCGTCAGGACGCCCGGCGTCGCAGCACCGCCTGCACGAAGGCGTCGAGATCATCGACGTCCACGTCGAGCACTTCGTCCCATTCCTCCAGCACCGCGACGACGTCCTCACGCGTGGAGACGGGAATCGGCGGGGGCGGCGCGACATGCGGCCAGGCGTGACCGGTGAAGTTGTTGTAGAGCCAGCCGAAGCTGCACAGCACCAGCACGTTGGCGCCGATCGGGATCATCAGCGTCGCGTCCCACGGCACCTGCCCGCCCGCGCCGAGCGCGCAGAGCAGGGCGCAGGCACCGCCCGGCGGATGGAGGCAGCGGGCCACCGACATCGCCGCGATGGCAAGCCCCACCGCGATGCTCCCGCCCAGCCACGGATTGCCGATCAGGTGCCCGATCGAAATGCCGATCGCGGCCGAGAGCAGGTCTCCGCCGATCACCGACCACGGCTGCGCGAGAGGGCTCGCCGGAACGCAGAACACCAGCACCGCCGAGGCGCCCAGCGGCGCGACGAGGAAGGGCAGGGCGTGGGCCTGATGCCCGCCGAGCAGGGCCCATGTCGCGAAGCCGGAAAGCGCGATCCCCAGCGCCGCGCCGATCGCGCCGCGCGCCCAGCCCAGACGGCCGAGGGCGTGGAGGCGCAGGGAATGAATGTGCCGGACCATGGCGGCGCTATGGCGCAGAGCGGTGCGGGTGACGAGCCCGGATTTGCCTCGCATTGCGATAGGCGGGCTATCAGAACTTCAGCTTGTAGCGCACCATCGCCCGGTTGCTGACTTGGCCGCTGCCCAGCGTCGCGGAATCAAGCTCGACGCCGAGCGAGGAGTTTTCGCTCAGGCCCATCTGCGCGCGGGGCAGGCCGTCCGGCGTCTCGTAAGTATCGGGAAGCGGACGCAGGCGCTCCTTTTCCGGGTTGGTCGCGCAGACGACGATTTCTCCGGGGCGGCCGACCGGGCAGCGCGGCTTGACGGCATGGAGATCGACCGTCCCGTCCTGCGGCATCTGCGCAAGGTCGAACAGCGGCGCTGCGATCGCGGGCGGTTCGGGCGGGAGGTCGGCGATCGGCATGGAGAGCAGGAGGCCATGCGATCAAGGCGATTTCAGGGCGGCGGGAAGATCAGGGCGCGATGAGACTGGATGTGAGTGAGAGCCGCCTGTCTCCCCTCATCCGTCATTGCGAGCGCAGCGAAGCAATCCAGGGCAGCACTGCACCGCCCTGGATTGCTTCGCTGCGCTCGCAATGACGAAGGGTGGGTTTGATCACATGCCATCGCGTCTTGGCGGGCGAATCAAAAAGCCCGGCCCTCCGTTGGGAGGACCGGGCCGATGGGCGCCCGCACTGGAGGGGGGAGGGGGTGCGGGCGCCGAAAGGATCAGGCGAACTTGCCGGCCTTGGCGATCTCGGCCAGCGGCTTGCGGTCGCTGGCGACTTCGCGCGACTGCAGGAAGTCGGGCAGGACCGACTTGTCACCCTGCTTGCCGATGGCGAAGGCGGCTTCGAGGCGATGGTCTTCCGGGATGCCGAGCGCGGCTTCGGCCTCGCCGAACTTCAGGCCGGTCATGCCATGGGTGTGGTAGCCCAGCGCCTGTGCCTGGATCGCGGCGAGCACCCAGGCGGCGCCAGCGTCGAAGCTGTGGCTGTGGTTTTCGGAGTTGCCCTTGTCCGAGCGCATGAACTTGTCGGAGACGACATAGACGATCGCCGAGGCTTCCTTGGCCCAGCCGGCGTTGAAGTCGATCAGGCCCGACAGGAACAGGTCCCAGTTCGCGTCGCCCTTCTTGGCGTAGAGGAAGGTCCAGGGCTGCACGTTGTAGGCCGAGGGCGCCCAGCCACCGGCTTCGAGGATCGCGTCGAGGTCTTCCTGCGGCATCTCGCTGCCGTCGAAGGCGCGGGGGCTCCAGCGGTCGACGATGAGCTTCTCGATCTTGGGATTGGCGATACGTCCGGTCATCGAAATATGTCCTTGTCTGCTAAGGGCTTAGGGAGAGTGCGCAAGCAGGGGGGCAATCCTTTCGAATCACCCCCCCGCGCTATGTCAGGCTGCGTCCACCAGCACCAGTTCCGCGTCTTCGAGAGCGGTCACGGTGATCGTGTCGAGCCCAGTGATGGCCACGCCGTCGCGGGCATTGGCTTCCACGTCACCGACCCGGATGCGGCCGGTGGCGGGGACGAGGTAGCTGTGGCGCGCGGCGTCGGTGGCGTAAGTCACCGTGTCGCCCGCCTTCACCGTCGCGCCCAGCACGCGCGCCTCGGCGTTGATGTGGAGGGCGTCGTCGTCCCCGGCGATGCCGCTTGCCAAGGTCACGAACTGGCCCGAACGGTCCTCCTTGGGGAAAGGACGGGCGCCCCAGCTCGGCTGCTCGCCGCGGCGGTCTGGGATGATCCAGATCTGGAACAGCGTCGTCGCCTCGTCCTCGAGGTTGTACTCCGAGTGCTGGATGCCGGTGCCGGCGCTCATAACCTGGACGTCGCCCGCGCCGGTGCGGCCGGTGTTGCCCAGGCTGTCCTTGTGCGTGATCGCGCCGGTGCGGACATAAGTGACGATCTCCATGTCGCGGTGCGGGTGCGGCGGGAAGCCGGACCTGGCGGCGATGGTGTCGTCGTTCCAGACCCGCAGGCGCCCCCAGTTGGTGCGCGCCGGATCATGGTAGTCGGCGAAGGAGAAATGGTGGCGGGCATCGAGCCATCCGTGATTGGCGGCGCCGATGCTCTCGAAGGGACGCAGTTCGATCATGGGGCACTCCTTTGTATGCGTTAGGTGCCGTTAAGGCCCTGTTGAGTGCCATGTAGCCCTTGCGTGGCTATCGCGAAATTGTGATAAACTCGGCTGAATTATTCAGGAAAGTTGAATGGTCGACGTCGTTTCGCCCAGTCTCGATCACTTGCGGTGCTTTCTGGCCGTGGTGGAAGAGGGCAGTTTCAATGCAGCCGCCAGGCGACTTGGCCGCGCGATTTCGGTGGTCAGCTACGCCATCGCCCAGCTCGAAAGCCAGCTCGACGTGCGCCTGTTCGACCGCGAAGGCTCGCGCCGTCCGCAGTTGACCGAGGCCGGTCGCGCGCTGTTGTCCGAGGCGCACGCGATCTCCGACGACGTCGACGCCCTGCTCGCCAAGGTCCGCAGTCTGCGGCAGGGGCTGGAGGCGGAGCTGTCGCTGGCGGTGGACGTGATGGTGCCGGGCAACGTGCTCGCCCGCCTGTTGCGCGACTTTCAGGTGCGTTTTCCGACGGTTCCGCTGCGCCTCCACATTGAGGCGCTGGGCGCTGTCGCCGCGCTGGTGCTCGACGGGCGCGCGACGCTGGGTATCGCCGGGCCGGACATCATGGACCTTGCGGAGATCGAGCGCGAGACGATCGGCTCGGTCGAGATGGTTCCCGTCGCCGCCCCCGACCACGCCCTCGCCAAGTTCGAGCGGATCGAGCCGGGCGAGACGCGCAAGCACCTGCAACTTGTCCTGACCGACCGTTCGCCGCTGACGGAGGGGCGCGATTTCTCCGTGTTCAGCCCGCGCTCGTGGCGTCTGGCGGACCTCGGCGCCAAACATGCGCTGCTCAAGGAGGGCATCGGCTGGGGCTCGATGCCGCGCCATGCCGTGAGGGCGGACCTCGAGGCAGGCACACTCGTGGAACTGAAGCTGCCCGAGCGGTCCGCGCTCGATTACGCGCTCGTGGCGCTGTGGCGCAAGGACAGCCGGCCCGGCCCCGCCGCCGTCTGGGTGCTCGACGAAATGCGCGAACGTCTCGCGAAATGTCCATCGACCAAGTGAGGGTCTTGCGGGGCGGTTCGGGCTACTCCACTTAGGGCGCATGACCGCTACCCGCCTGTTCGACCGCGCCGTGATCCGGCTGTCCCCGCGCCCCGATTCGAATGAGAACGTCGTCGATTTCCTGCAGGGTCTCGTGACCTCGGACGTGGCCGGAACCCTGCCGGTCTGGACGGGACTGCTGACGCCGCAGGGCAAGGCGCTGTTCGACTTCATCGTCTGGCCGGGCGGCAAGGGGCTGCTCATCGACTGCGAGGCCGAAGTCGCCGACGCGCTGGTGAAGCGCCTGTCGATGTACCGGCTGCGCAAGGCGATCGACATTGCCCGCGACGACCGGCTCGCCGTGCACTGGCGTCCGCACACGGGCGACGGCGCCGCTCCGGACCCGCGCCTCCATGCCCTTGGCGAGCGCTGGGTCGCGGTGGTGGATGCCACCGATCCGGCCGAGGAAGAGACCGGCGCAGACGCCGCCTGGCGTGCCCACCGTCTGGCGCTTCGGGTGCCCGAAGGGCGTGCGGAACTGGGCGATGGTGAAACGCTCTGGCTCGAATGCAACGCGGCGGACCTACACGGCGTCAGCTTCACCAAGGGCTGCTACGTCGGGCAGGAGAACACCGCGCGCATGAACTGGCGCCAGAAGGTCAACCGCCGCCTCGTGGTGGTGCCGCTGGCCCGTTCGGACGACAAGCGCCGCCGCGCCGCCTACCCCGAACTGGGGCTCGCGGTGGACCACTTGCGGGTGGAGGACATCCCGGCCGACGTCATGCCCAAGTGGATTGCCGCAGAAGCCTGAGGCAACGCACCGGAGCAGCCTGTCAGGCGGCTCCGGCCATTTCCATGCGCGGGCTCAGGCGCCGGTCGAGATCGGCGACGTAGATGCGCGCCGGATGCTCCATCGCCCGCGAGGCGCTGTAGCGCGACCGTACCTGCCCGGTGTCGTGGAAGCCGGCGCTTTCCAGCACCTGCTGCGTGCCCCGGCTGTCGGCGAAGTGGCTGGCGATGACCCGCAAGTGGCCGAGCGAGCGCGCCTGGTTAACCACCGCGCGCAAGGCCTCTCCGGCATAGCCGCGACCCCGATATCTCGGGACGATCCAGTAGCCGACCTCGATCTCCTTGGCGCCGAGCGCGCTGTCGCTCCGACCCAACCCTATACTTCCGACCAGTTGCGGCCCGCCGGGCGCGCGCAGATACATGAAGAAATGGGGAAGGCGCGGATCTCGCGGCCGGTCCAGATAGATGCGCAGTTCCTCCGCCGAACGGGGCAAAGGAGCCACGCCGACAGTGCGCTGAACGTCATCGTCCGAAAGAGCCTCGACAAGATCGTCGAAGTCTTCCGGCCATGCCGGTCTCAAAAACAACCTCTCCGTGCGGACGAACATTCCACGGTTCTCCGTCGTGCTAGTGCCCTGCGACTCGGATCATGCACGCAAGTCGGCGCAGATGCACGCAGTTTGGTGCGAATCCTTCGCGATCAGCGATGAAATCGTCGCAGGCGCCGGTTAACCGGATATGAGAACGGCGCCAGGGGATTAGCCCTAGCGCCGTTTTCAGTGGTTAATTGGAGGGATCAGGCCGCGCATCGGCGATTCATCGAATCGCCGCCGCCGCAGTCGGCCGGGCTCTCGAACACGATCTCGTGCTCGCGTGAGGGGCTGGCATAGCCCCGTGCCCGGCTGAAACGCTCGGCAACACGACCTGTGCGGCTGAAACCGACCTTCTCGAGCACCCGGCCCGATGCGGCATTGTCGACGAAGTGGTGCGCCACGACGCGGTCGTGGCCGAGTGCGCGGGTCAGCGACAGCAGGGTGCGGGCGGCCTCGGTCGCATAGCCGCGTCCCTGTTCGTCGGGCGTGATCCAGTAGCCGAGGTTGACCTCGCCATCGAGCATCGACAGGCCGCAGCCGCCGACGATACGGGCACCTTCGGCACCGGGCGCGGTGACGAGGAAGCTGGGAAGGCGGTGATCCTGCGGCTTTTCGACGAAGGCGCGGGCGTCCTCGGCCGTATAGGGCCAGGGCACGCGGGCGAGGTTGCTCACGACGGCTTCATGGCCGATCCGGGCCATCAGCTCGTCGCGATCCTCCGGCCAGGCAGGGCGCAGGAACAGCCTTTCGCTGCGAATGAACATTTTCGTTACTCCAACCCCCGGCGCGCGCTTAGCGGGCCGGCGTGACACTGCAATTACGCCCGTGGTTACAAGGCGGTAATCGCAACAGATCCGAGGGGACGCGCGCCATCGCCGCCGCACCGTGCGCGGTGCAACCCGAAGTCGCCGTGTCGGTTCCCGGACACGCTGGAGGGAGATACGAAAAGAGGGAGACGGGCGGGGCCCTCTCCCTCATTCTGCTGATTCTCCTGGGAGAATCAGCGGGGCCATCCCGTCAGGATGGCCCTTACAGAGACCATCCGATTACTCGGCGGCTTCCGCCATGACGTCTACCGAGACGTACTTGCGGCCCTGCTTGCCGTCGTGGAAGCGCACGCGGCCTTCCGCGAGAGCGAACAGGGTGTGGTCCTTGCCAAGACCGACGTTTACGCCCGGGTACACGCGGGTGCCGCGCTGACGGACGATGATGTTGCCGCCGATCACTTCCTGACCGCCGAACTTCTTGACGCCGAGGCGGCGTCCTGCGGAGTCGCGACCGTTACGCGACGAACCGCCTGCTTTCTTATGTGCCATTGCTGGTTACTCCGAATTCTGGGGTCAGCCGACGGACACGATGCGCAGCAGGGTCATCTGCTGGCGGTGGCCGGCCTTGCGGCGATAGTTGTGGCGGCGGCGCTTCTTGAACACCACGACCTTCTCGCTCTTCGCCTGGGCGATGATCTCGGCGGCGACGGTCACGTTCGCGATGTCCGCGACTTCGCCGTCCTTGCCTGCGAGCAGGATGTCACCCAGGGTGATCTTGTCACCGGCTTCACCAGCCAGCTTCTCGACCGCGATCTTGTCTCCGGCGGCAACCCGGTACTGCTTGCCGCCCGTGCGCACAACTGCGAACATGGTGCCCTTACCTAATCTCAAAAATGCCCGAAACGAGCCGAAACAAACCTGCCCCGGCCGCTCAGGTCCCGAAGGACCATGGAACTTTTCGGGCGACGTGCCGACCGCCCCGCGTGATGCGAGGTGCCGGAAAGATGGGTGCCGTTAGGGTATGGGCCGATTCGTGTCAACCAAGGACTTGGCAAGGACTTGGCCGTTTCGGCGGTCCAAAGCCTCTCCCGCTTCGCGTCGGCCGTGCTATGGCAGCTTCATGATCCGCGCGAAAGTCCGTTTGACCGCCCCCGCCATCCTGTGCGGCGTTCTTTCCCTCGCCATGACGGCCTGCTCGTCTTCCGGTGGCTATCCCTCGCTGGCACAGCGCGACGTCGAACGCGTCAGCGGCACCGCCAGCGCCGCGCCCGGAGATTCGGGGCAGGCTGCTCCGGCGTTGCCCCCTGCGAGCGCCGATCTCGTCACGCGCCTTGCCGGCCTCGTGAAAATCGCGGAGCAGTCGGACCGACAGTTCCAGTCCAATCGCCCCGCTGCTGAGCGGGCGAGTGCTGCGGCAGGTTCTACTGGCAGCGATTCGTGGAGCGCTGCCAGCGTCGCCCTCGCGAAGCTCGAATCGAGCCGCTCCTCGGGCATGACGGCGCTTGCCGAACTCGACGTTCTCTATGCCGACGCGCGCGACAAGGCGCCGGTCGAGGAATCGCCCGAGGTCAAGGCCATCGCCGACGCCCGCGCGCAAGTCGCTGCGCTGCTCGATGCGCAGGACAAGGTGCTGGCGGGGCTGGCGGGCCGCCTCAGGACCTGACCGGCCGCCTCGACGGGATTGCCTTGAAAGCGGCGGGAGAGGGGCCTAGGTCGGCCTTCTTCGTGAAATTGTCGCAGAAAGGCCGTCCCAGATGACTGCAACCGCACCCGAACTCGTCCTTTCCGGCGGCACCGTCCATACGCCGAGCGGCCCGGTGGTCGCCGATGTCGCGGTGCGTGACGGCAAGATCCTCGGCGTCGGCTCCTACCCCGATGCGGCGAAGCGGATCGACTGCACCGGGCTCGACGTGCTGCCCGGCGTCATCGACAGCCAGGTCCACTTCCGCGAGCCGGGGCTGGAGCACAAGGAAGACCTCGAGACCGGCAGCCGCGCGGCGGTGATGGGCGGCATCACGGCGGTGTTCGAGATGCCCAACACCAACCCCAACACCGATACCGAGGAGCGCGTCCTCGACAAGCTGAAGCGCGCGCATCACCGGATGTACTGCGATCACGCGTTCTACGTAGGCGCCACGGCCGACAATGCGGTCGCGCTGGCGGACCTCGAGCGCATTCCCGGTACGGCGGGCGTCAAGATCTTCATGGGCGCCTCGACCGGCAGCCTGCTGGTGGCCGAGGACGAGCAGCTCGCCCGCGTGCTGGCCCACGGGCGTCGCCGCGTCGCCATCCATGCCGAGGACGAGGCGCGGATGAACGCGCGCAAGGACCTGCGGGTGGAGGGCGACCCCTCCAGCCACCCGGTATGGCGCGACGACGAAAGCGCGATGCTGGCGACGAAGCGCATCCTGCGCCTTGCCCGCGAGGCGCGCCGCCCGATCCACATCCTGCACATCACCACTCCGGCCGAGCTGGAGCTGATCGCCCAGCACCGCGATGTCGCGACCTGCGAGGTGACCCCCCAACACCTGACGCTGGCGGCCGAGGAAGCCTATCCCAGGATCGGCACGTTCGCGCAGATGAACCCGCCGGTCCGCTCGGCCGCGCACCGCGACGGGTTGTGGCACTGGCTGCGCGCGGGCGTGCCCGACGTGATCGGCTCCGACCACGCGCCGCACACGCGCGAGGAAAAGGCCAAGACCTATCCGAACAGCCCCTCGGGCATGCCGGGGGTGCAGACCTTGCTGCCGCTGATGCTCGACCATGTCGCCAAGGGGCGCATGACCCTAGAGCGGCTGATCGACATGACCTCTTCGGGCGTGCAGCGGGTGTTCGGTCTCGTCGGCAAGGGCCGCATTGCGGTGGGCTATGACGCAGACTTCACCGTGGTCGACCGCAAGGGCACTTTCACCGTGACCGAGGAATGGGGCGAGAGCCGCTGCGGCTGGACGCCGTTCGCAG
The DNA here is from genome assembly GCF_027922145.1 of Novosphingobium resinovorum. Lineage (GTDB taxonomy): Bacteria > Pseudomonadota > Alphaproteobacteria > Sphingomonadales > Sphingomonadaceae > Novosphingobium > Novosphingobium resinovorum. The sequence continues at coordinate 128,883 of NZ_BSFC01000002.1, forward strand.
GGATGGAACTGGAAGGCCGCGTCGTCGGTACGATCGTGCGCGGGCACTCGGCGATGTGGGAAGGCCAGCTCGCCAACGAGGCACAGGGCGAGGCGCTGCGATTCGCCGGGGCGCTCTGACCCCGGCGCCATCGCGCCGGAGGGTTACCCTCCCGTCCGGCGTGAAAGGATGTCCCAGCAGAATACGCCGACGGCCGCCCAGATGAAGGCGAAGCAGACCAGCTGGATCGGTCTCAGCGGCTCGTGGAAGATGAACACGCTCATCAGGAACAACCCGGTCGGCGTCACGAACTGGATAAAGCCCAGCACCGAGAAGGGCAGGGCGCGCGCGGCGGTGGCGAAGAGCATCAGCGGAATCGCGGTCAGCGGCCCGGCGCAGAGCAGCAGCAGGCTGATCCGCGTCGAGGAGCCCATCGCCAGCCCGCCCGGCGCCTGCATCTGCCACCACATCAGGGCGAGCGCGGGCACGAACAGCACCAGCGTCTCGACCGTCAGGCCCGGCAGCGCGGCCACCGGCGCGAGCTTGCGGGCCAGGCCGTAGCACGCGAAGCTCAGCGCCAGCATCAGGCTGATCCACAAGGTATCGAGAGCGCCCTTCGCCAGCAGCGCCACGCCGATCGTCGCGAGGGCCACGGCGATCCACTGTCGCCGCGTCAGCTTCTCCTTGAGGAAGACCGTCGCCGCAAGGATGTTCATCAGCGGATTGATGTAATAGCCCAGGCTGGCTGCGAGCACGTGGCCCTCCATGATCGCGACGACATAGATGAGCCAGTTCGCGCCGATCAGGAACCCGCTCAGCGCCAGCGTGGCGAGGGTGCGCGGGTTGGTGAGCGCCGCCCGAAGTGCCGCGCCTTGCCGCAACACGGCGACCGCGACGAGGCAGAACGGCAGCGTGCACATCAGGCGCCAGACGACCACCTCGAACGGCGCGACGTCCTTCAACAGCGCGAAGTAGAGCGGGAACAGGCACCAGATGCCGTAGGCGCCGAATGCCGGAAGCAGGCCGGAAACGGAAGGCGATTGCCGGGTCATTTGGCGGGGCATTGTCTCGGGCATCGGCTGCATATCTCTCCCGGCGGTCGAGGGTATCCGCCGTGCATGCCCCTTAGAAGGGCGCCGGAACGGGGGCAACCACTCGCTCCATCGCCTGTGCGCCAACGGCTCGTCGCAAAATCGAATCCTGACAGGCGCGTTGCGGTTCGTTCAGGATCGAAGGCTTAAAAATGAATGCGTAAGGCGGATCGACTCGGATGGCCGGTTCGCTTCCTTAGAAGAGGAGAGTTGAGATGAACGCATTCTTCAAGGCCTCGGCCATCGCCGCAGCCGCTGCCAGCCTGACCGTCGCACTGCCTGCTTCGGCCGCCATCGCCCCTTACGGCAACGGTTTCACCGCGCCGGGCGAACAGACCTACGAGCATGGCCGTGATCGCTATCGTTACTCGCGCGAGGATTATCGCCGCGGCTACGGCAATCGTGACAGCTATCGCTATCGCGACAACCGTTATCGCGATGATTATCGCCGCAGTTCGTGGCGCGGCAACGACGGCCGTTACTACTGTCGCCGGGGCAACGGCACCACCGGCCTGCTGATCGGCGGTGCGGGCGGCGCGCTGCTGGGCCGTGAGATCGACGGCGGCCGCGACCGGACCGTCGGCACCGTGCTCGGTGCGGCCGCCGGTGCCCTGCTCGGCCGCGAGGTCGACCGCGGCGGATCGCGCTGCCGCTAAGGCATTCGACAGAACAGCTTTCCCCGCACGTACGGCGACTTGCGGGGGAACCGTCCGGGCCTGAACGGCTTGGGCGGGAGGGCGCCCGCATTCGTGCGGGCGCCCTCAACCGCGTTCGTAATCCACGCTCCGCCGACCATCCCGAAATGGGACGAGGGGATTCCACCGCTGGCACCTTTGCGACTTTTCGCGTTTTCGTAAGCTATTGCGCGTAGCAGGAGCTTGCTGCCGCACCCGAAGGAACCGCGACGATGAAGACTCTGGCCCGAATGACCGTTCTGAGCCTGATGGGCACGATGATGCTTGCAGGCTGCGGCTCGGGCGACAAGCAGCCGGACCCGGCCGATACCGATCCAGCGCTCAATGGCGCGCTCGGCGACCAGATCATGGTCGATCCCGAGATGGCGGGGGATCAGGGCGCGGCTGTCTCCGCCGAGGGGCGCCGGATCACCGTCCCCGCGCAGGACCGCACGCCCGAAGCCATCGCCGCCGCCAAGAAGCAGGCGGCGCAGCTTGTCGGCGGCGCGCTCAAGCCCGCCCCCAGTCCGGCGCAGGGCGGGGGCGCGGCGCTTGCCGCCGGGGCTGCCACTGCCGCGCAAGTCGCTGCGGAGGCGAAGGTCGCCAAGGCGGACTGCTCGGCCAAGGTGCAGTATTCCAACACCTGGGCGGCCAAGCTGCCCGCCGAACTGCCGGTCTATCCGCGCGCCGCGGTGCAGGAAGCGGCCGGGATCGACGGTCAGGGCTGCGCGCTGCGCGTGGTCAACTTCGCGACGCCGGTGAGCGTCAGCGACGTGGTGAGCTTCTATTATACGAAGGCGCTGGGGGCGGGGTACGGCGCGGAGTACAAGATCGACGGTGGAGACAGCGTGCTGGGCGGGAGCAAGGGCGGCAAGGCTTACGTCGTCTACGCGCGCAAGCTGGACAGCGGGCTGACCGAAGTGGACCTCGTTGCCAGCGGGAAGTGAGAGGCACGCACCCAGTCCGTACCTCCCCGGTTCGTCATTGCGAGCGAAGCGAAGCAATCCAGGGCTGTTAAGCTCCGCCCTGGATTGCTTCGCTTCGCTCGCAATGACGAGTGATGGGCGCTTCTACCGCAACCCCACACCGATTACCGCGCGCGGTTGCTCCATCTCGCCCGAAGCGACCGGATAGGCGCAGTAATCCGCCGCATAGAACCCGGTCGGCCGGTGATTGCCCGAAAGCCCCACGCCGCCCATCGGCGCCGCATGGCTGGGGCCGATCGTAGGCCGGTTCCAGTTGACGATTCCGGCGCGCACGTTGGCCCAGAAGCGGTTGTACTCCTGCGGCGTGCCCCCCACCAGCGATGCGGCGAGGCCATAGCGCGAGGCATTGGCCTGCGCGATCGCCTGATCGAAGTCCGACACCCGGACCACCTGCAGGATCGGCCCGAACAGCTCGACGTCGGGGCGCTCGGCCATCGCGGTCACGTCGATGATCGCGGGGCTGAGGAAGGGCGCGGTCTCGTGCGTGCGGACGAGGTGCTTGATCGCGCGGCCGCCGTGGCTGAGCAGGTAGAGGAAGCTCTCGGTCAACCCGTCGGCGGCGGCATTGTCGATCACCGGTCCCATGAAGGGCGCGGGCTCGTCGAAGGGCGCACCGACGATCAGGCGGTCGGCGAGCGCCTTCACCTCGGCCATCAGCGCGTCGTACATCGTGTCCTTCACGATCAGGCGGCGCGCGGCGGTGCAGCGCTGGCCGCTGGTGGCGAAGGCAGACTGGACGACGATCGCGGCGGCGTCGGTCAGCTTGGGTGTGTCCCACACGACCATCGCGTTGTTGCCGCCCATCTCCAGCGCGACCATGCGGTCCGGCCGGGCCGCCAGCCTGCGGTTGATGGCGATCCCGTTGGCGGCAGATCCGGTGAACAGGACGCCGTCGATCCCCTCGTGCGCCACGTAAGCCGCGCCTTCGGCCGGGCCGCCGGGCGCGAACTGGACGGCGGCGGCCGGAACGCCCGCGCGGTGGAAGCAGCGGGTCAGCATCTCGCCGGTCGCGGGTGCACGTTCGCTCGGCTTGAAGATCACTGCGTTGCCCGCGATCAGCGCGGGTACGATGTGCGCGTTGGCAAGGTGCGCGGGGTAATTGAAGGGGCTGAGCACCACCAGCACGCCATGCGGCTTGTGGCGCACCGCCATCGCCCCCTGCAGCGCCGAATCGAGGCGACGCTGGGCCGTCCGCTCGGCGTAGGAGCGGATCGAGACCTCGACCTTGGCGATCACCGAATCGACCTCGGCGCGGGCTTCCCACAAGGGCTTGCCGACTTCGCGGGCGATGCAGGTGGCGAGCGCCTCGGCATCCTTGCGCACTTCGTTGGCGAATCGCCGCAGCAGTTCCATGCGGGTGGAGAGCGGCTGGGCCGCCCACGAGGGCCACGCGCGCCGCGCACGCGCGACCGTCTCGTCCACGTCGGCCACCGGGCCGCGCCAGACTTCCGCCCCGGTGGCAGGTTCGTGGGAGACGATCTCCGCCCTGGTATCGGGCCGGCTATCGGCCCTCTGGAGTTGTGCGGTCACGAAATCATCTGGTCCCAACGCGGTGCGGCTGCAGAAATACGGCTAATGACCCGTTAGCTTATAGGGTTCGACATTTCATCCCAATCGCACAGGTATTCCTACCGTGGCGTAAATCATTGGGGTGTAAACGGTGCCTTTCCAAGTTGTTCGCCTAGCCTGCGGATCTGCGCGACTTTGGCGTCCAGTTCGCTCCAGTCGTCATGCGCGTCGATCGCGGCCCAGATGCGTTCGACCTCGTCGATGAGCACGCCGGGAGGGGCGCTTTCCTGCCAGAACCGATCTTCCGTCGCGGCGGCGGGGGCATAGCCGGACAGCAGCGCGCCGAAGTCGCCGGCACCGGCATTGCGGCCACCGCGATGGAGGAAGAAGAACTGCTCGGGCGCCAGGCCGCTCTCGACCATGCTGCGCTCGGCGGCCTGAACCAGCGCCGTGTCGGCCTCCGCCCCCCGCGATTCTATGCCGAGGCGCCAGGTGAAGCGGCGGCACAGCGCCTGCTGGTAAAGTGGCCCGAACCGCTCGAGCGCGGCGACCAGCGGCGCGGTTTCGGCCAGCGGGCGCAGCGCGATGGCGAGTTGCTGGCAGTTCCAGAGCAGCGCTTCGGGCTGGCGGCCGAAGGCGTAGAGGCCGGTGCGGTCGAAGTAGGCGGCGGTGAAGCGCGGATCCCATTGCGGCGCCCAGCGCCAGGGGCCGTAATCGAAGCTCTCGCCCGAGATGTTCATGTTGTCGGTGTTGAGCACGCCGTGGACGAAGCCCGCCACCATCCACGCGGCGGCAAGGTCGGCCAGCCGCTCGACGACCTGATGGAGCAGGATCACTGCGGGTTCGTCGCGTCCCGGAGCGTCCTCGGGTGGCAGGCTGCCGGGGTAGGTTTCGAGGCTGTAGTCGACCAGTGCGGCCAGATGCGCGGTCTCCTCCAGCACGTAAAGGCGCTGGAAGCTGCCGATGCGGATGTGCCCGTGCGACAGGCGCACCAGCACCGCCGAGCGGGTGGGGGAGGGCTCGTCGCCGCGCCACAGTTCCTCGCCGGTCTCGACGACGGAAAAGGTCTTGCTGGTGTTCACGCCCAGCGCTTCCAGCATCTCGGTGGCAAGGATTTCGCGCACCGCGCCCTTCAGGGTCAGCCTGCCGTCTCCGTCGCGGCTCCATGGCGTCTGGCCCGAACCCTTGGTGCCTAGGTCGAGCAAGCGGCCCGCTCCATCGCGCATCTGCGCGAAGAGGAAGCCGCGCCCGTCGCCGAGGTCGGGGTTGTAGTTGCGGAACTGGTGGCCGTGATAGCGCAGCGCCAGCGGCTGCGGCAGATTGCCGGGAAGCGGCTGGAAGTGCCCGAAATGCGCCGTCCAGCGCGCCTCGTCGAAACCGTCGAGGCCCACCGCGGCCGCCCAGCGGTCATTGCGCCAGCGCAATTGATGGCGGGGGAACGCGGCGGCATGGACCGGGTCGCCGATCCATTGGGCGATCGTTTCGATTCGCGGATCGGGAAGATAGGGCGCGGGTTGCGGATCGCTTGGCATCGGGCGATAGTGGGGACCGCCCGGCCCGCTAGCAAGCCGGGTATTTTGTTGAATCTGATGAGGTCGCCGCCCGCGCATGAAGGTTTTCGAAGATCGCTTCTGGTCGAGCCGCGACGGTCTCAAGCTCCATTTCCGCGATTATCCCGGTCCCGCAGAGGGTGAAACCGGCTTGCCGGTGCTGTGCCTCCACGGCCTGACCCGCAACGCGCGCGACTTCGACGTGCTGGCCCCGCGCCTCGCTGCCAATCCCATTAGGGGACGGCGCGTGATCTGCCCTGACCTGCGCGGCCGGGGCGACAGCGAATATGCGAAGGATTCGGCTACCTACACGCCGGTCCAGTACGGCGAGGACGTCCTCGCCCTGATTGAGCAGGAGGGGCTTGAGCGCTTCGTGGTCATCGGCACCTCGCTGGGCGGACTGATGGCGATGGGGCTGGCGAGCATCATCCCCGACCGGATCGCCGCCGCCGTGGTCAACGACGTCGGCCCGTGGCTGAAACCGGCGGGCCTTGCGCGGATCAAGGACTATGTCGGCCAAGGCCGCACCTGGCCCACCTGGGTCCACGCCGCGCGCGGGCTGGAGGAAGTGCAGGGCGCCGCGCACCCCGGACAGCCGCTGGATTTCTGGATCGGCATGGCCAAGCGGCTGATGACGGTCGGCGGCAATGGGCGCATCGTCTTCGACTACGACATGAAGATCGCCGAGCCCTTCCTCGCGCTCGACGTCAATGCCCAGCCGGACTTGTGGGCGGTGTGGGACGCGCTGGCGCAAGTGCCGGTGCTGGTGGTGCGCGGCGGACTGTCCGACCTGCTTTCTGCCCAGACGCTGGACGACATGCTGCGCCGCTCGCCGAATGCCGAGGGGCTGACCTTGCCCCACGTCGGCCACGCCCCGACGCTCGACGAGCCCGAATCGGTTGCCGCGATCGAGCGGCTGCTGGCCAGAGCGGCCTGAGCCAGAGACCGGCCTTGCGCCTTCTCCACCTCCATTCGAGCTTCGCGGCAGGCGGCAAGGAACTGCGCGCGGCAAGGCTGATGAACGTCTTCGGCCCCGGCGTCGCGCATACCGTCGTCTCCGCGCAGCCGGGCGCATATGGGGCGAAAGTCGCGCTCGACCCGGCGCTCACGGTCGATTTTCCGGGTGATTTTCCTAGCCTGCAGGGCCGCCCGACACCGCTTCGCCTGCTGCGCATCGCCCGCGCCATGAAGCTTTTCGACCTCGTCCTTACGTACAACTGGGGGGCGATGGACGCGGTGCTGGCGCACCGGGTCTGGGGCGGCGTGCTGGGCCTGCCGCCGCTGGTCCATCACGAGGACGGCTTCAACGAGGACGAAGCTGGCGGCCTCAAGCCCTCGCGCAACTGGTTTCGCCGCGTGGCGCTGGCGCGGGCTTCGGCGCTGGTGGTGCCTTCGCAGCGGCTGGAGGAAATCGCGCTCGGCGACTGGGCGCAGCCGCGCCCGCGCGTGAAGCTGATCATCAACGGCATCCGCACCGCCGCCTACCTCGCGCCGCCCCCGCCCGATGCGATTCCGGGGCTGCCCAAACCTGTCGGCGCGAAGTGGGTCGGCACTCTGGCGGGCCTGCGCGCGGTGAAGAACCTGCCCCGGCTGGTCCGTGCTTTCGCCACGCTGCCGCCCGAATGGCAGCTGGTGATCCTCGGTGAAGGGCCGGACCGCGAAAGAATCGCGCAGCAGGCACGGGAATCCGGCGTGGCCGACAGGGTGCATCTGCCGGGCTTCGTCCCCGATCCCTCGCGCGCGGTGGGGCTGTTCGATCTCTTCGCGCTGTCTTCCGACAGCGAGCAGTTTCCCATCTCCATGCTGGAGGCGATGGCGGCCGGGCTCGCGGTCGCCTCGCCCGCCGTGGGGGACGTGGCGGCGATGGTGCCGGCGGAAAACCGCAGCTTCATCACCCCGCCCGGAGACGACGCCGCGCTCGGCGGGGCTTTGGCGGAACTCGCGGCGGATGACGGGCTGCGCGCCCGCATCGGCGCGACCAACCGCGCGCTTGCCCAGGCCCAATACGATGAAAACACGATGATTCGCAGTTATGCCTCGACCTATGGCGCGGCGATGGGCAAAAGCGACTTTCCGTGACGCCGCGCTCATTCAGCGGCGCTTCACCGCGGGACGGGCACCGACATCCCCGTTGAAAAGCCCCACCCATCCGCTAAACAGCCCCGCAACCGTCCCGTTTTTCGCTAGAAAGCGCCCTATCTTGGCTCTGCCCCCCGACACCAATTCCGCCGCCGCAGCGCGTAACGCCGCCCAGCAGGACGTTTTCCTGCGTGAAGTCGACGACGCCGTGCGCCAGGACCAGCTCGAAGGCTTCATGAGCCGCTACGGCAAGCCGCTGATCGCCGTCATCATCATCGCCCTGCTCGCCTTCGCGGGCTGGATCTACTGGCAGCACCGCCAGACCCAGGAGCGCGAGGCGCGTTCGGAGGCCTATGTGCAGGCGCTCGACGCCCTGCAGTCGGAGAATCTCGACGCCGCCAAGGCCAAGCTGGCGCCGATCGCCGGCGCCGATTCTTCGGACGCGACAGTCGTGTCGGCCCGTCTGATGCTTGCGGGGATCGCGCTGCGTCAGGAGAAGAAGGCCGATGCGCTCAAGCTCTATCGTGAGATTTCGGCCGACGGCAAGGCACCGCAGGTGCTGCGCGACCTCGCCTCCGTGCGGGAAGTCGGCGCCGACTTCGACGCGATGAAGCCCGAGGACGTCGTCAGCCGCCTCAAGCCGATGGCCGCGCCCGGCAATCCGTGGTTCGGTCCCGCGGGCGAACTCGTCGGCATGGCCTACCTGAAGCAGAACAGGCAGGACCAGGCCGGTCCGCTGTTCGCCGCGATCGCCAAGGACGAAAGCGTTGAGGACGGCTTGCGCAGCCGCGCCCGCCAGCTTGCCGCCGTGCTCGGCGTCGATGCCGTGGACGACGTGGTGAACGAAAAGGGCGAGCCGCTCGACAAGCCGATTGCCAAGATCGTCCAGCCCGCCGAAGTGGCGAACTGAGAACATGACACGTGAGGACATTCGCATGAACGCAGCCCGCAACACGTCGTCTTCGCGCGCGAAGAAGGTCGTGCCGCTGATCGCCCTCGCACTCGTCGCGGGCCTGTCCGGCTGCAAGATGTTCGGCGGCGGCAAAGGCCCGGCCAAGACCCCGACCGTGGGCAACCGCGTGCCGATCCTGTCGCGCATCGAAAGCGGCGCCAAGGTCGACGCGACGCTCGGCGCGGTTTCGGTGATCCTGCCCCCGGCAGAGGTCAACACGACCTGGGCGCAGGGCGGCAACACCCCGAACAAGGCTTACGGCAACCTCGCGCTGGCGGACAACCCGACCAAGGTGTGGACCGCGCAGATCGCCGGTTCGACCAACCGCGCGCGCCTTGCGGCGGCCCCGGTCATCGGCGGCGGCAAGCTCTACGCGATGGATACCGAAGGCACCGTCCACGCCTTCGACGCGCAGAGCGGCGCGAAGCTGTGGACCAAGAGCTTCTCGGTTTCCGGCAACAACGCCAAGTCCGTGTTCGGCGGCGGGGTCAGTTTCGACGGCGACAAGCTCTACGTCACCACGGGCCTCGGCGAAGTCGCGGCGCTGAACGCGGCGGACGGCAGCCAGCTCTGGACCAAGAAGCCCGCCGGGCCGCTACGCGGTGCGCCGACGATCGGTTTCAACCAGGTCTTCGTGATGACGCAAGACAACCAGATCGCCGTGCTCAACGCGGCGGATGGCGCGACCATGTGGCAGGAATCGGCCTCGCTGACCCAGTCGGGCGTGTTCGGCGTCGCCTCGCCTGCGCTTGGGCAGGGCACGGTGATCGCGGGTTACTCGTCGGGCGAACTGGTGGCGTACCGTTACGAGAACGGCCGTCAGGTCTGGTCGGACGCGCTTTCGCGCACTTCGATCTCGACCGAAGTGGGCAGCCTCACCGACGTCGACGCCGACCCGATCATCGATCGCGGCCGTGTCTATGCACTGGGTCAGGGCGGGCGCATGGCCGCTTACGAACTGGTCACCGGCCAGCGCATCTGGGAACTCAACCTCGCGGGCATCTCGACGCCGTCGGTGGCGGGCGACTGGGTCTTCACGCTGGACGACCACGCCGAAATCCTCGCCATCGCGCGCGGCACCGGCAAGGTCCGCTGGCTGACCGAACTGCAGCGCTACAAGAACGCCAAGAAGCGCAAGAATCCGATATTCTGGGTCGGTCCGGTGCTGGCGGGCAGCAAGCTGTGGGTCGGTAACTCGCGCGGGCTCGTGGCCACCATCGATCCGTCGAGCGGCACGATGACGCCATTCACCGAACTCAGCGATCCGATTTCGCTGGCGCCTGTCGTGGCGAACCAGACGCTCTACGTCCTCGACGATTCGGGCCGTATCACCGCCTTCCGTTGAATCAGGCGGGGCGCAGATCGCATGAGGTTTGCGCCCCCTTAACCAATTCCCTCTACGCCCTGCGGCCATGAGCACCGCATCCACCCGCCGCCCGGTCAGCGACGTTTCCGCAGGCATGGGCCTCTCCGGCCTCGTCGCGCTGGCCCTGTGGATCCTGTTCTGCCGCAACTGGGGCTCGGTCGTCGATCTGCTCGGCCTGCAGGCCCCGCGCGAGCCGATGAGCGGCCCCTATGCTTCGCTCGCCACGCTGGCCTTCACCGGCGCCGCCATGACCGCATGGTCGCTGCTGGTCGACAAGGTGCACTTGCGCCCCTCCACCGGCATCGACTGGTCGCAGCGTCGCCCGCTCTCCGAAACGCTCGACATCTCGATCACCAAGCTGACCGGGCTGTGGATCACATGGGCGCTGATAGGCTGCTTCTACTTCCTGTGCCGATGGTACTGGGAGGGGCAGTATCTGTTCGCTATGGACGTGTTGAGTGCCGTTGTGGCACCCTTGTTCGTCCTCTCGGTGCCCTATGTCCTCTGGCTCGACCGGGTCATGGTCGAGCCGCGCGACGCCTCCTGGCACTTCGGCGCGATGCTGATCGGCCGCGAGCCATGGAGCGCCGAAGAGGTGAAGAAGCACTGGCGCGCCTGGGCGATCAAGGGCTTCTTCGGCGCCTTCATGATCTCGATCCTGCCCGGCGGCTTCGCCCGCGTGGTAGAGGCGGATTTCGGCGCGATCGCACACAAACCCGTGGAATTGGGCTCTCTGCTGATCGAGGCGCTGTTCCTCGTAGACGTGCAGATCGGCACAGTCGGCTACCTCTTCACCTTCCGCCCGCTCGACGCCCACATCCGCAGCGGCAACCCTTTGCTGGCGGGCTGGGTAGCCGCGCTGATGTGCTACCCGCCCTTCGTGTGGGGCACGATGGGCAATGCCAATGTCCTCGGCTACGAAGTCAACACCGGCGGCTGGGCGCACTGGATGGCGGCCTACAACGTGCTGCTGTGGGGCTGGGCGGCGATGATGGTGGTGCTGACCGCGATCTACGCCTGGGCGACCTTCGCGTTCGGCCTGCGCTTCTCCAACCTGACCTATCGCGGCGTGCTGACCAACGGCCCCTACCGCTTCACCCGCCACCCGGCGTACCTGTCGAAAAACCTGTTCTGGTGGACCTCGACGCTGCCGTTCCTCGTGACGAACGGATCATGGACCGACGCGATCCGCAACACCGTACTGCTGGGCGTGGTGAGCGGCATCTATTATTGGCGCGCTCGGACTGAGGAAGCGCACCTGCTGGCGGAAGACCCTAAGTATCGGGAATATTACGACTGGATGGGGGAGAATGCCTTCATCACCCGGAGTCTGGGGAAGATCGGGCAGAAGTTGAAGTTCAAGTAAGTCCTGGGGCCATTGCCCCAGACCCCCGAACTGTCGTCGCCGCGCGCGCAGAGCCGTCAGCTCCACATGGCGCCGCAGGCTATTTGTTTCCCGGCCCACAGTCTTGCATGACGATGCCGTGCGCGTGACCTCGACGGTATACGGGGTGCAGGGGGTGGTAAACCCCTGCATTTCCTGCCTTAAAACGTCTTGAGCGCGTAAACCTTGGAAAGATCCCCGCCCCATTCGCCATTATACAGGTCGAGCAGCCGCTCGGCCGGAACCTTGCCGGTCTTCACGATCTCGGCCAGCGGTTCGAGATAGCCCGTTTCGTTGTCTCCCGCCGAGTTCAGGCGGCCTCGTGCGGCGAGGCCCGAGCGAGCGATATCGACCACTTCGCCCGCGATGTCGCGCAGTGTCCCGCCGCCTGGGATCGGCGCGTCCAGCCCCAGCTTCGGCGCGGCAGAGCGCAGCGCTTCGCGGCCTTCCATGTCCCAGTCCTTGACCAGATCCCACGCCGCATCGAGTGCGCCCTGATCGTAGAGCAGGCCCACCCACAGCGCGGGCAGGGCGCAGATGCGACCCCAGGGGCCGCCGTCGGCGCCGCGCATTTCGAGGAAGGACTTCAGGCGCACTTCGGGGAAGGCGGTGGAGAGGTGGTCCTGCCAGTCCGACAGGCGCGGCTTCTCGCCGGGGAGCACCGAAAGCTCGCCCTTGAGGAAGTCTCGGAACGAGAGGCCGGCGGCGTCGATGTACTTGCCGTCGCGGAACACGAAGTACATCGGCACGTCGAGCATGTATTCGACGTAGCGTTCGTAGCCGAAGCCGCCCTCGAACACGAAGGGCAGCATGCCGGTGCGGTGCGGATCGGTGTCCGACCAGATATGGCTGCGGTACGAGAGGTAGCCGTTGGGTTTGCCCTCGGTGAAGGGCGAGTTCGCGAACAGCGCCGTCGCCAGCGGCTGGAGGGCCAGCGAAGTGCGGAACTTCTGCACCATGTCGGCTTCGCTCGAATAGTCGAGGTTCACCTGGATGGTGCAGGTCCGCAACATCATGTCGAGGCCCATCGAGCCCACGCGCGGCATGTGGTTCAGCATGATGCCGTAGCGCCCCTTGGGCATGATCGGCAGTTCTTCGCGCGTCTTGTCGGGCCACATGCCGAGGCCGAGGTAGGCCTTGCCCAGCTTCTCGCCGACCTGCTTCACTTCGGAAAGGTGGCGACCGGTCTCGGCGCAGGTCTGGTGCAGGTTTTCGAGCGGAGCGCCCGACAGTTCCAGCTGGCCTGCGGGTTCGAGACTGACGTTGCCGTCCGCGCCCTTGAGCGCGATGACGTTTCCGCCTTCCTCGATCGGCGTCCAGCCGAACTGGGTCAGTTCGCCCAGCAGGTCGCGGATGCCGCCCTTCTCGGTGTACGAAGGCGCGTGGTGGTCGGCGGTGTCGTAGACGAATTTCTCGTGCTCGGTGCCGATGCGCCACGCCTCGCGCGGCTTTTCGCCCGCGGCCATCGGCTCGGCGAGTTGGGACAGGTTTTCGATAACCGGATCTTCGCGATCCGAAACCTCACGAGTGCTCATGGGCGCGGAATTAGTGTGCCCTTCGGCGCCGCGCCAGAACTTTTTGTACCGGTCAGTCTAACATTCCTGTCATGTCCAATCTCCGGACATCGCCATCCATAGCCCGATGGCGGAAATGCAGGCGGTTTCGGCACGCAGGATGCGCGGGCCCAGCGTGATCGCGCGCGCCTGGGGATGGGCGCGGACCAGATCCCGCTCGGTATCGTCGAAGCCGCCTTCGGGGCCGACGAGCAGCGCGGCCGGGCCTTTGTGGGCGGCGAAGGTGGCGGCTGCAGGGGCGCCGCCCTGTTCGTCGGCGAAGAACAGCGCGCGGTCCTCGGGCCAGTCGCGCAGCAGGGCATCGAGCCGGGCCGGTTCCTCGACGCGCGGCAGGGCGGTGCGGGCGCATTGCTCGGCCGCCTCGGTGACGATGGTGAGCGCACGCTCGGGGTTGAGCTTGTCGGCCACGCAGCGCCGGGTGACGACCGGCTGTACGGCGGCGACCCCCAGTTCGGTCGCCTTTTCCAGCACCAGATCGAAGTTCGGCTTCTTGAGCAGCGCGGCGCAGAGCACGAAGTCCGGTACGTCCTCGCGCTCGCGCAGCTTCATGCGGACCGAGAGCACGACGTCGCGCTTTCCGGCGGAAATCACCTCGCAGGCCCATTCGCCGGTGGCATCGTCGCAGGCAATCACCGCATCGCCGGGGCCGACTCGCATGACCTTGCCGAGATAGTGCGCCTGCTGGCCCTCCAGTGCGATCTGCCCACCTTCTTCGAGCGGTCCGGGGACGAACAGGCGCGGCGCGGATCGCGGCGGCCAAGCGGGGGTTGCAGGCATCTTCAACGGGTTCCTCGGGCTGAAAGGCCCTTTTCGCGCCTCAGCGGGAAGGATGCAACGGTGGGCAAGCTGTGTTCACCAGACACGTTCGGGCATGACAGGACGCGCGCGATGCACTACTCATCGCGCGATGCTCGAACCTTCGCTCGTCCCTGACAGCCAGCATCGCGGGCTCGTGTCGATGCTGCCGCAGCCGTTTCGCGACTTCGCGATGCTGGCGCGATTCGACCGGCCGATCGGCTGGTGGCTGCTGTTCTGGCCTTGCGTCTGGGGCGTGCTGCTGGCGGGTGGCGAAAGCCGCTGGAGCCTGATCGCCTGGCTGCTGCTCGGCTCGATCGCGATGCGCGGCGCGGGCTGCGTGCTCAACGACATCGTCGATGCCGACCTCGACCGCCGCGTCGCGCGCACCGCGCAGCGCCCGGTCGCGAGCGGCCGCGTCAGCAAGGGCGCGGCCTGGACCTGGCTGCTGATGCTATGCGCCGTTGGGCTGGTCGTGCTGTTCCAGCTGCGCCCGCCCGCCCAACTGGTCGCGCTCGGCAGCGTCGGTCTTGTCGCCGCCTATCCGTTCATGAAGCGCATTACCTGGTGGCCGCAGGCGTGGCTGGGCATGGTCTTCACCTGGGGGGCGCTGGTCGGCTGGATCGAGATCCGCAGCGATCATCTGGAGGCGCTGGTGGCGCTCTACCTCGGCTCGATCGTGTGGTGCATCGGCTACGATACGATCTACGCGATCCAGGACATCGAGGACGATGCGATCGTCGGCATCCGTTCCTCCGCCCGGCGCCTCGGCGCGCGGGTGAAGGGCGGGGTCGGCGGCTTCTACGCCCTCGCGCTGGCGCTGTGGGCGCTGGCGTTCTGGGCGATGCGGCCGGACTGGGTGGCGCTCGTCGCGCTGGTGCCGATGGCGCTGCACCTCGGCTTCCAGGTCATGACGCTGGACCCGGCGGACGGCGAGAACGCGCTCGCCCGCTTCCGCTCCAACCGCGATGCGGGGCTGGTGATGGCGCTGGCCTGCTGGGTGGTCGGCAACGCCGGGGTGATCTGATTGCCTACTCGTAGCTGACCAGCTCGAATTCTATCCCGTCCCAGTCGAAGAAGTAGAACCGGCGGCCCGGATCGTAATCGGCGTGGTTGAATGGTTCGAGGCCTGCGGCAAGCACCACCTGTTCGGCCGCGTCGAGATCGTCGACCACCAGCCCCACGTGGTTCAGCGGCGCGCCCTTGCCATAGCGGCCGCGCTCCCGGCGGTCGGTATAGACGGCGATGTAGCTGAAATCCCCGCCGACGTGGATCGTCTCGCCGCCGTTGATGGCGGGCCCCCGCCAGCGTTCGTGCCAGCCGAGCAAGTCCTGCAGCAAGGCGGACGAACGCTCGATGTCGCTGACGGTGAGGTTGGCATGTTCGAGGCGGCCCTGGGCCATTCTTCTTTCTCCTGCGTCACCGGCGAATCGGCCGGCTTGGCAAAAGTGCAACCTCAACCTAACTTGAGATCAAGCGCTTTCGAAAGGATATCGATCTGGTCGCGGACCGCTTCATCACCATCGGCGAACTGGCGCGGCGCACCGGCGTCGCGGTATCGGCACTGCGTTTCTACGAGGAGAAGGGGCTGCTGCAGGCACTGCGCACCCCGGGCAACCAGCGGCGATTCCTGCGCTCCGACATTCGCCGCGTCAGCTTCATCCTGATCGCGCAGAAGCTGGGCCTCGCGCTGGCCGAGATCGAGCGCGAACTGGCCGACCTGCCGCAAGGCCGCACGCCGACATTGGCCGACTGGGAGCGCATCAGCCGCTCGATGCGTACCTCGATCGACGAGAAGATCGCGCTGCTCGAACTGACCCGGCGCAAGCTGGACGAATGCATCGGCTGCGGCTGCCTCAGCCTGACGAAATGCCGCCTCTACAACGCCGATGACGTCGCGGGGGCGCAAGGGCCGGGGCCGCGCTTCGTGCTGGGCTAGATCCCGAGCGCCTTGCGCAGTTCGGCGTTGATGCGCGACTGCCAGCCCTTGCCGGTGGCGCGGAACGCCTCGACCACATCGGGATCGAGGCGTAGCGTGACCTGCTTCTTGGGATTGGCGGCGAGTGGGCGGCCGATCGACTTGAGCGAGCCCGAGGCCGGGCGGATCAGCTGGTCGCCCTTGTAGATGGCGGCCATGCGGAACATTTCCTCGGTCCATTCGACGTCGTCGTCGTCCGGGTCAATCCAGGGTTCGGAAGCGGGCTTGATGTTCTCCATGATGCGCATGCCTTATCGTGATGATCCGACGGTTGCCGTCGCGCGGTGTCCAGACCAGCGATACGCGGCGACCATGGAGAAACCCGAAGACGCGATAGCGGGTCTCTCCGTAGTCCTTGCGATCGTCCAGAACCTGAACATGCGTATCTGCAAAGACCCTATGCGCATCGGCAATGTCGATTCCGCGTTCAGCCAGAATCTTCCGGCGCTTCGCCTCGTCATATTCAATCCGCAACGGCCCCGTCTCCAGCGTCTGCGGACGGTGATCGTTGGAGTCGGCTACGATGGGCCAGTTAAATTAAAGTAACTACAAAAACCCTGCCGGTCAACCTCACACCGCCGCCGCCAGCAGTTCCTCCGCGCCGCCGAGGTCCACACTGACGAGACGCGAGATGCCCTTTTCCACCATCGTCACGCCGAACAGGCGGTGCATGCGGCTCATCGTCACCGCATTGTGGGTGACGACGAGGTAGCGGGTGTCGGTTTCCTTCGTCATCGCTTCGAGCAGGTCGCAGAAGCGTTCGATATTGGCGTCGTCGAGCGGGGCGTCGACTTCGTCCAGCACGCAGATCGGCGCGGGGTTGGTCAGGAACAGGCCGAAGATCAGCGCCACCGCCGTCAGCGCCTGTTCGCCGCCCGAGAGCAGGGTCAGCGACTGCAGCCGCTTGCCCGGGGGCTGGGCGTAGATTTCGAGGCCAGCCTCCAGCGGATCGTCCGAATCGACGAGCGCGAGGTGCGCCTGCCCGCCCTGGAACAGCTGCTGGAACAGGCGGCGGAAATGGCCGTCCACCGCCTCGAAGGCGGCGCGCAGGCGTTCGCGGCCCTCGCGGTTGAGGTTGCCGATCGAGCCGCGCAACCGGTTCACCGCCTCGGTCAGTTCGGCCTTCTCGCTGACCGAGAGGCCGAGCTGCGCCTCGGCTTCGGCGAGTTCGTCGGCGGCGACGAGGTTGACCGGGCCGATGCGCTCGCGCTCGGCGGTCAGGCGGTCCATGCCGCTGCCTTCGGCCTCGGCGCCGCCGACTTCGGCAGGGGCGAAGGCGAAGCGTTCGGGGAGGACCGGCGGCGGGCACTGGAAGCGCTCGCCCGAGAGGCGGTTCATTTCGGTGCGGCGCTGGTCCTCGTGCTCGGCGCGGGCAGAGGCTCCGGCGCGGCTTTCGCGCGCGGCGGCGAGGGTTTCCTGCGCGGCGGAGAGCGCGGTGTCCGCTCGTTTCGCGGCTTCGGTGGCGGCGTTTACCGCAGCTTCGGCCTTGGCGAGTTCATCGCCGAGGCGCACGCGGATCGCCTCGCCCTGTTCGATCTGGGCCATCAGCGAGGGGGGCTTGGCGGCCATGATCGCGCGTTCGGTCTCGATCTCCTCCAACCGTCCGGCCATCTGCGCGAGGCGGTTCGCGGCATCGCCCGAGCGGGCCTGCCAGCCGCGAATGTCGGCGCGCTGGGTGGTGGTGCGCTCGCGCGCGACGGCGAGGGCCTGATCGTGGCCCGCGAGCGTCGCCATCGCGTGCTGCAGGGCCGAGCGGGCCTCGCCGTTGCGGGCTTGTGCGGCCTGCAGTTCGGCGCGGCCGGTGGCGGGATCGGGTAGCGCGGTGCGCTTCGCCTCTGCGGCGGCGACTTCGGCAGCCACCCCGCTGCGCTGGTCGGCGGTTTCTGCGAGGGTCGCGTCGAGTTCGGCACGGCGGGCCTGCTGGCGAGCGCGGGCATCCTCGGCCTGATCGACGGCGCGCAAGGCGCTGCGCTCGGCCTCGGCCGCCGAGGCGATGGCGCGTTCGGCGGCGATCACGCGGGAGGAGAGGTCGGCCAATTCCTGCTGCACGGCGGCCTGCTTCGCCTCGGCGGTGGTGACCGCTTCTCGCAAGGGGGGCAGCTTGGCATCGAGCTGCGCGAAGCGGTTCTCCGCTTCCAGCCTTGCGGCTTCGGCGGCACCTTCGCCGCGTGCGACGAAGCCGTCCCAGCGGCGCAGCACGCCCGCGCGCGTGACGAGCCACTCGCCGGGCTTCAGTGTCCGCGCATCGTCCGCCTCGACCACATGGACCAGCGCGAGGCGGGCCGCGAGTTCGGGCGGGCACTGCGCGACATGCGCGGCGAGGCTGTCGGAGACCGGGGCGGGGGTCTCGGCACCGGTCCAGAAGCGGCCGTCGGTGTTCGGCACGGCGCCCAGCGGGGCCTTGGCGTCGCGGCCGAGGACGGCGGCGACGGCGCGTTCGTAGCCGGGCGCGGCGCGTACCGCGTCGATGGCAACGGGCAGGCCATGCGCGGCTTTCGCCCCCTTCGCGCGCGCCTCGCGATCGCGGACGAGGGCGGCGTGCTCGCGTTCGATGCCGGTGAGGTCGGCGCGCGCGCCTGCCAGCGCCGAGGCGGCGGCGTCGCGGTCGGCCTGTAGCGCGGTCTTGCGCGCCTGCATGTCCTGCAGCCCCTCGCGGGAGCGGGCGAGGGCGGCGCTGGCCTCCTCTGCCTTGGCGCGGGCGGCGGCGATGGCGGTTTCGAGGTCGCCGAGGTCGGGCAGGGCGGCGACTTGCGCCTCGATCCGGGCGACGTCCTGCGCCACGCGGGTCTGCCGCGCTTTCGCCTGCGTTAGCTCGGCTTCGGCGATGCGCCATTCGGCCTCGACGCCTGCCTGCTTGGCGGTCGCCTGTGCGAGATCGAGTTCGGCGGCGCGGCTGGCCTGCTCGGCGCCGTCCACCATGTTGGCGAAGCGCGGGCGCTGTGCCTCATCGGCGGCGAGCTGCTTTTCGCCCTCGGACAACTCGCGCTCCAGCCGGGCGAGGGCCTCGGCGGCGTCGCGGGTGAGGCGGTCGGCGTCGTGGCGGTCTTCTTCCAGCCGGGTGCGCTGGCGGTCGAGGTCGGCGAGGCGCTGCTCGGCGGCTTCGAGCTGGCTGGTCAGCGTCGCCATGCGGTGGCCTTGCGCATTGGCATCGTCGCGGCGGTCGGCGAGTTCGTCGCGGGCCTCCGCCAGCGCCCCGGCGGCGGCGGCCTGCTGGCTTTGCGCTTCCACCGCGAGCGCCTGCGCCACGGCGACGCGCTCCTCGGACGCCTGCGCTTCCTTGCGAGCAGCATCGGCAGCGGCGGCGGCCTCGCGCCAGCGGGCGAAGACGACGCGGGCTTCGGCGAGGCGGATCTGGTCGGTCAGGGCCTTGTAGCGCTCGGCCGCTTTCGCCTGCCGCCGGAGCGTGCCGACCTGCTTGTCGAGGCCCGCCATGATGTCGTCGAGGCGGGCGAGGTTGGCTTCGGTGGCGCGCAAGCGCTGTTCTGCGTCCTTGCGGCGGACATGGAGGCCGGCGATGCCTGCGGCCTCCTCCAGCATGGCGCGGCGCTCGGCGGGCTTGGCGGCGATGACGGCGGCGATGCGGCCTTGCGATACCAGCGCCGGGCTGTGCGCGCCGGTGGCGGCATCGGCGAAGATCAGCGCCACGTCCTTGGCGCGCACGTCCCGCCCGTTGATGCGGTAGGCGCTGCCCGCGCCGCGCTCGATGCGGCGGACGACTTCGAGTTCCTCGCGCACGCCGTCGGCGCCCGGCGCGGTTTCCGCCTTGAGCACGACTTCGGCGAAGGCGCGGGGCGGGCGCTTGTCCGTGCCCGCGAAGATCACGTCCTCCATCCCGCCGCCGCGCATCGACTTGGGCGAGCTTTCGCCCATGACCCAGCGGATCGCTTCGAGCAGGTTGGACTTGCCGCAGCCGTTGGGGCCGACCACGCCGGTCAGCCCCGGGTCGATGCGCAGTTCCGCCGGCTCGACGAAGCTCTTGAAGCCGCTGAGCTTTAGCCGGTGGATGCGCATCGAGGTCGGGTCAGGCGATCACGCCGGTCAGCGCGCGCCTGCTTCCTTGAGCTTGGGCTCCAGCTTGTCCCACTCCATCGAACCGACGTTGTTGCCATTGATGATGAAGGTGGGGGTGCCGGTGACGTTGAACTGCTCGCTCGCCTTCTGCGTCTGGTCGGCGAGCGCCTTAGCCTTGGTGGTGTCGGCAAGGCAGGCGGCGGCCTGATCGCGGGCGATCCCACGCGAGGCGAAGAAGTCGGTCATGCCGGCGACCTCGGAGATGGCGGCGAGCTGCTTTTCCTTGGGCAGCGCGTCGATCGCGGCGAGCTTGGCCTTGTCGGCGCCCTGCATGTTCTCGAACATCTTGGGCTGCCAGGCCCAGAACTGCTCGCTGAGCGGGATCACCGCCTCGGTCGAGCCGCATTCGGCCAGCAGTGAGGCCGGAATGTCGAGCGCATTGAGCATGAAATAGCGCAGTTCGTAGCTGACGCGGCCGCTGGCGACGTAGTCGTCGCGCAGCGGCTCGAAGCTCTGCTGCGCGAACAGGGCGCAGTGCGAGCAGCTGAGCGCGCCGTATTCGACCAGCTTGATCGGGGCGTTCGGGTTGCCCATGCGGTAGCCGCCCTCGGCGGTCTTCTCGATCGTGTCGGCCCAGGACTTGCCTGCGGGCGCGGCGATCTTGGCGATCGGGGCGCCCGAGGTGGCACCGGCGGTGGGCTCGTCCTTCTTGCCGCAGGCGGCGAGGCCGAGGGCAAGCGGGGCGACCACGAGGCCGAGGGCAA
Organism: Novosphingobium resinovorum; assembly: GCF_027922145.1. Taxonomy (GTDB): domain Bacteria; phylum Pseudomonadota; class Alphaproteobacteria; order Sphingomonadales; family Sphingomonadaceae; genus Novosphingobium; species Novosphingobium resinovorum. The sequence goes on from NZ_BSFC01000002.1 coordinate 149,575, forward strand.
TGGTGCGGAAACGGGTGCGAGTCATCGGGAGGCGAATCCTTCGTGTGGATTTATCACAGGGCTAGCCCATGGAGGGGGGAAAACGAAGCGTGGACGGGGGTATTCCACAAGTGCGGCGTTGTGTTGGGACGCCCACCCCGCTGCGACTAGGCAGCAAGCTGCCAAGTCTCGCTCCCCTCCCGCATGCGGGAGGGGCCGGGGGTGGGCTCGTGGATCAGATGTTGCCCGCGCGCTGCTGGGCCTGCTTGTCGGTGATCGCCTTGGACACCGTCGCCCAGTCGTGCCCGTCGAGAAGGTCGCCGTTGAGCGTGAAGCTGGGCGTGCCCTGCAGGCCGAGCGCCTGCACTTCGCCCTGCTGGCCCTTGAGCTTGTCGAGCATCGCGGTGTTGGCGAAGCACTGGTCGGTCTGCGCGCGGCTGAGGCCCCACGAAGCGGTCTGGTCGTAGAAGCCGAGGTCGCTCGCCATGGCGCGCATGCGGGCGGGGAAATCGCCCTGATACCAGCGCTGCTGCTGTTCGCGGTTGGTCGCCTCGGCCTTGGCGAGCCACTTGTCCTGCGACGCGAAGAAGGCGTTGTGGCGCACGAAGAAGCGCTTGGGATCGCCGCAGTTGGTCAGCATGGCCACGGTTAGGTCGATCGGATTGCGCAGGAAGTTGGTCACCGTGACCGAGATCTGGCCCTTGGGCACCATGGTCAGGCGCAGCACCGGGTCAGCTTCCTTGTGGAAGTGGGCACAGTGCGGGCAGGTGTAGCTGACGTATTCGACCAGCTTGAGCGGCGCGTCCGGATTGCCGAGCCGGTGGCTGCCGTCGGCGGTGACGGCGGTGGCACCGGCCCAGTTTGTCGAGGCGGCGGGCAGCCCTTTCTTGGGCGCGGTGCCTTTGGGCGCGGCGGCCATGCTGAGAACGGCGCAGGCGGCAAGCGCCACGGCGCGAAAGACGGTCTTGGTCATCACTTGTCTTCCTGACTGTCAGGCTTGTTTGCACTTTGGCTTTCGGCGGCGCCCATGCTGCGCGCCAGCGATTCGAGCACCGCGCGAAGCTCCGGGTCGCCGATGTCGCGCAGCGATTCCCCAAGCTCGAACGGCACCGGTTTCAGCGAAGGCGGCGCGGATGGGCGCGGCTGCGTGGCAACAGGCGGCTTAACCTCGCCTTGCCGGATTTTCACCTTGGCGACCGCCTGGTAGCCGAAGAAGCGGTTCACCCGGTCCATGATCTCGGGGATCACATGCTGGATCATCGGCGAATGAGCGGGCACGACGACCAGTTGGAGGATGCCGTCGCTCTTCTCTCCGGGCGGGAAACGGATCGATTCCGGCGAGCAGACGCGGGCGTGGCGGGCGCCGACGATCTCGGGCCAGCGCGACACCACGCTCGACTGCACGAAGCCGAAGCGCCGGAAGGCGGTGCGGCCGACTTCGGGCATCAGGTCCGAGATCTGCCGCGCCTGTCCGCCGCGCATACGCTCGAACTGCTTGAGGCCCGTCTTGCCCTTGGCGGGACGTGGCTTCGATTCACCGGGGGATTTGCCGCTATTCCGTTCCATTGCCCGCGATCCAATGCCATAGCGGCGGCATGGACGCCAGTTCGGATACTGCAATCGCGGCGATGCTGCTCGACTGGTACGATGCGCACGCGCGCACCCTGCCGTGGCGCGCCGCACCGGGCACGCCCGCGCCCGATCCGTACCGGGTCTGGCTGTCGGAAGTGATGCTCCAGCAGACGACGGTTGCGGCGGTGAAGGACTACTTTGCCGCATTCACTACGCGCTGGCCGACCGTGCAGGCGCTTGCGGCGGCTGCGGACGAGGAGGTCATGGCGGCATGGGCGGGCCTCGGCTACTATGCCCGCGCCCGAAACCTGCTGGCCTGCGCGCGTGAAGTGGCGCGGCTCGGGCGGTTTCCGGATAGCGAGGAGGGCTTGCGCGCACTGCCGGGGCTGGGGGCTTATACTGCTGCCGCAGTCGCCGCTATCGCCTTCGGGCGCCGCGCGGTGGTCGTCGATGCCAATGTCGAGCGGGTCGTCTCGCGCCTCTTCGCGATCGAGGAACCGCTGCCCGGTTCACGGCCCGCTATCCGCGCAAAGGCCGACACCATCACGCCGCAGCGCCGCGCGGGCGACTTTGCGCAGGCGATGATGGATCTTGGCGCCACCGTCTGTACCTCGCGCAGTCCGCGCTGCCTGCTCTGCCCGATTTCGGGGCCTTGCGAGGCACGGCGCATGGGCGATCCCGCAAGGCTGCCGGTAAAGGCGGCAAAGAAGGCCAAGGCCGTGCGTCAGGGCCGCGCCTTCTGGATCGAGCGGGACGAAGCGGAAGTCTGGCTGGTCCGCCGTCCCGGCAGCGGAATGCTCGGCGGGATGCGGGCGCTGCCCGACGATGGCTGGGCGGCGCGTATCGACGGTTCCGGCGAGGGGCCGCTTACCGGGCCGTGGGAGAGCGCGGGCAAGGTCGGCCACGTCTTCACGCACTTTGCGCTGGAACTGAATCTGGCGGTTTACCTCGGTGACGGGTTCGAGGGGCTGGAAGATGGAGAATGGTGGCCGCTTGATCGGCTCGACGAGGCGGGGCTGCCCACGCTCTTCGCCAAGGCCGCGCGGCTCGCTCTTGCTGAGAAGGAAGACGCATGATCGATCGGCTCGAAGCCGCGCTGGACCGTCGAATGCTGCTGGGCATGGGGGCGGCTGCGGGGCTCGGGGCGATGCTGCCGCGGCTGGCGCGCGCGGCGCAGCAGCCCGAGCTTATCCCGCAGGTCCGCGCGGTCGTCGAGCGCTGGGTGGGACCGGGCAAGTTCCCCGGCATGGTCGCCTCGCTGGGCCTGCCGGGGCGCGAGCCGGAATATGTCGCGCGTGGCTCGGAAGGCTTCAACGACGCCGATCCGGTGACCGCTGACAGCCTGTTCCGCATCTATTCGATGACAAAGCCGATCACCGGGATGGCGGCGATGGAGCTGGTGGCGCAGGGCAGGATCGGCCTCGATCAGCCGGTGGCGGACGTGCTGCCTGAATATGCGCACATGATGGTGCAGGACGAATACGACGGCTCGATCACCACGCTGCACGCCGCGCCTCGGCCGATCACGATGCGGCATCTGGTCACGCATAGCTCCGGGATCGGTTACACGATCATCCAGCAGGGGCTGATCAAGACGCTGATGGAGGACAAGGGCCTCGTCGCCGGGCAGATCAGCCGGATGAAGCTGCCCGGTCTGTTCCGGGGAGAGCCGGTCAAAGGACTGGACCTGTTCGCGCGAGGGCTGGCGCAAGTGCCGCTGGTCGCCGATCCCGGCACGCGCTGGAGCTATTCGATGGGCCTCGACCTGATGGGCCGGGTGATCGAGGTGGTCTCGGGCAGGCCGTTCGACGCCTACCTTCAGGACACGATCTTCGGCCCCGCCGGCATGACCAGCACGGGTTTCCGGGTCTCGGCCGCCGACGCCCATCGCCTCACCACCAATTACGCGGCCGTCGGCGGCGTGCTGGCGCCGATCGACGAAGGGGAGACCTCGATCTACCTCGACAAGCCGGCCTTCCCCTTCGGCGGAGCGGGTCTCGTCAGCACTCCGCGCGACTACGACCGGTTCCTGCGGATGCTGGCGCAGATGGGCATGATCGACGGGGTGCGCGTGCTGTCCGAGAGTGCGGTGCGGATGGGCACCTCCAACCTGCTCCCGCCCGGCGTCCTCGTGCCCGAGATGTTCGGCGGTCCAAGCGGCTTCGGCGCTGGAGGGCGCGTCGGGCACGGGGCGGAAAGCGGGCTCTACGGCTGGTCGGGCGCGGCGGGGACGGTGGGCATGGTGGACATGGTCCGGGGCCTGCGCTCACAGATTTTCGTGCAGTTCATGCCGCCCAACGCCTTCGACCTCTTGCCCGAATTCCAGAAGGCCCTGAAGGCCGACGTGCTGGCGATCCTGGAGAAACACTGACGTGCTGTTGACTACTCCCGCTGCCCCCATCGCATTCGGCGGATCGCCGATCGACCGCGCCGACCACGTGCGTGGCGACCCGGAGGCCATCGCTGCACTGATGGGGCCGAGCGCGCGGCTGCTGAAGCTGGACGGCCTCGACCCGGTGATGACGGCGGAGGGCGGCCTCGTCTGGGGCAGCCTCGCCGATGCGGAAGGCGATGCGGAACTGGTGTTCCTCGGCCTCGAAGGCGGGCGCGGGTGTTTCGCGCAAGTGCTGCCGGGCATTCCCGCCGCCGGGGCGCCGAGCTGGAACGCGATGAATACGCTGGAGCCGGGTGAACTCGCGGCTTACGGCGGGGCGCGGGCGCTGGTCGGCTGGCATTCGCGGCACCGCTTCTGCGCAGTCTGCGGCGCGGCCACGGTGCTGGCCAAGGGCGGCTGGCAGCGCTCCTGCACCGGTTGCGGCGCCGAGCATTTCCCGCGCGTCGATCCGGTCACGATCATGACCGTCGAGCATGACGGCAAGCTGCTGCTCGGCCGCCAGCCGCGTTTTCCGGCGCACCGCTACTCGGCGCTGGCGGGCTTCGTGGAGCCGGGCGAGACGATTGAGGAAGCCGTCGCGCGCGAAGTCTTCGAGGAAGCGGGCGTGCGCGTGCGTGACGTCGAGTATGTCGCGAGCCAGCCTTGGCCGTTCCCCTCGTCGCTGATGATCGGTTGCCACGCCTTCGCCGACGACCCGGCCATCGTCATCGACGAGACCGAACTGGAAGACGTGCGCTGGTTCACCCGCGAGGAATGCGTCGATGCGCTCGAAGCGGTAGCCGTGGGCGAGATGGGCCGCGCTTTCGGGGCGCCACCGAAGCACGCGGTGGCGCATGTGCTGCTCAAGTGGTGGGTGGAGCGCGGATGACCGGGGCTTTCGTTGCACACCCCGCGCCGGGCCGTGTGGTTCTGCTTGTGCTTGGAGCGTTTGCTTTCGTAGCCATTGCGCTTTGGATGGTGGGCGCATTCGGTCCGCCGCCTTCTGTCGGGCGCCATTCGCCTGAGGTGACGCGCATCATCGGCTGGCTCGGGATCGTGTTCTTCGGGCTGGCCGGGCTCAGCGGCATCCGGCGGCTGATCGCAGGTGACGAGGAAATGCGCATCGACGCGCAGGGCATCCGCTGGACCCGCTGGTCCGACCGGACGATCCCGTGGCGCGAAATCGTTGATGTCACGGTCTGGCGGCACAAACGGCAGAAGATGATCATGCTGCACCTGCGCGATCCCTCGCGCTATCGTGGCCGGGGGATCATGGGTGTTCTAGCGCGCGGAAACCGGGCGCTGACGGGCGGTGACGTGGCTTTGGTGATGACGGCGATGGACCGCAGTTTCGACGAGGCGATGGCCGCGATCGCTCGGTTCAGAACCTAGACCAGCCCCAGCTTCGCCAGTTCGCGTGCCAGCTTGGGCGGCATGGCGTCGCTCGCCGTCTCGCCTTCGGCAAGGTCGCGCGGGGCGGCTTCCTCGGTCAGATAGCGCCAGCCCTGATGCGCGCGCTTGGGCTGGGTGACGACCGGGATCAGGCGCGGTTCGAGGTGGATGTGCCAGCGGCCGTCCTCGCGCTGCGAGAACCGTACGATCGGCGATCGGCCGATCAGCGCATGCTCGAAGATCCAGTAGAGCGAGCCGCCGATCATCTCCTCGTGCCGCTTGGGGAGATAGCGGGTGGTCATCAGTGCCTCATCCGGGTGGCTTTCCAGCCATGCGCGCAATGAGGCGGGGCTTTCGGCGGAGAAGGCGATCTTGGTCATGTTGAGCGGCATGGGTGGGAGATAGGGCTTTCCCGGAGGTCAAGAAAGACCCAGGCTGTTCTTCTCCATCGTCATTGCGAGCGCAGCGAAGCAATCCAGGGCAGTTCAGCGCCGTACTGGATTGCTTCGCTGCGCTCGCAATGACGATGGGTCAGGCCAGCCCCACCACCACCGCGAGGCCGAGGAACGAGAAGAAGCCCATCGTGTCGGTCGCGGTCGTCACGAACACCGCCGAGGACACCGCCGGATCGACGTTGAACTTGTCCAGCGCCACCGGCACGAGGATACCCATCAAACCGGCGACCAGGTTGTTGATGACCATGGCCGAGGCAATCACGGCGCCCAGCAGCGGGTTGGAGAAGATCAGCCACGTCCCCACGCCGATCAGCAGGCCCAGCGCGAAGCCGTTGGCCAGCGCGATGCGGATTTCGCGCAGGATCATCCTGACGGTGTTGGAATCGGTCAACTGGTTGGTGGCGATGGCGCGTACGGCCACGGCGAGGGTTTGCGTGCCCGCATTGCCGCCCATGCCCGAGACGATCGGCATCAGCACTGCCAGCAGCGCGAACTTCGCGATCGCCCCCTGGAACAGCCCGACGACCGAGGCCGCCAGCATCGCCGTGGCCAGGTTCACCACCAGCCATGTCAGACGTGCGCGCACGGTCAGCAGAATCGGCTCGTTGATGTCGCCGTCGCCTGCACCGGACAGCAGCAGGGCATCCTCGCCCGCTTCTTCCTGAATGATGTGGACGATGTCGTCGACGGTGATCTGGCCGATCAGGCGGCCCGCAGGGTCCACCACCGCCGCCGAGATCAGCGCGTACTTCTGGAAGCGCAGCGCGACTTCTTCCTGATCCATGTCGGCCGGGATCAGCGTCTGGTCGCGGGCCATGACGTCGTAGAGCGGGATGTTGCGCGGCGTGCGCAGGATCCACGAAAGCGAGCAGGTGCCGATCGGGCGGTGCATCGGATCGACGATGAACACTTCCCAGAACTCGGTCGGCAATTCGCGATGTTCGCGCAGGAAATCGATGAGATCGCCCACCGTCATCGATTCGTGGACCGCGACGAGTTCGCGGCTCATCAGACGGCCGGCGGATTCTTCGGGGTAGGACAGCGCCGACTCGATCGCGGCGCGGTCTTCCGGCTCCATCTCGGCAAGGACGGCCTGCTGGTCGGCCTCGTCGAGATCCTCCAGCATCGCGACGGCGTCGTCGGTGTCGAGCTGTTCGGCGATCTCGGCGACGACGTCGGCCGGAAGCGCTTCCATCAGCGCCTCGCGGACCCAGTCGTTCAACTCGGCAATGACTTCCGAGCCCATCAGGTCGCGGATCGCGCCGGCCAGCGTCAGGCGCTCGCGTTCGTCGAACAGCTCGAACAAGTCGGCGATGTCGGCGGGGTGGAGCCCTTCGACGAGGTCGTAGACGCGATCGGTGTCTTCATCGTCGAGCGCGTCTTTGACGCTGCGCACGAATTCGGGCTTGAGGCGGTTGTCCTCGTCCAGCGATTCGGATTCGGGCGCGTCCTGACGCACGGTGTCTTCCGTGTGGTCCATCGGGTCGTGCTTGAGGTCCGCGTCGCTCATGCGGGCCGGTCTACGCAGCTATCTCGCAATTGCAACAGGGCTTTGCCATGGTCACTCGGGACTGCGCGGGCTTCGACAAGTTCAGCCGTGACCCTTCGACAAGCTCAGGGTGAGCGGAGGTGGTGTAAACCTCCCAAACCCGCTCAGGCTGAGCCTGTCGAAGCCCCTTCGGCATGGTGCCGGTTCACGCCCCCTCGTGACATTGCCGCGCCATCGCCTATATCGGGCGCCAAAGTTTACCGGCGCGATCGCGCCCGGCCTCATGGAGACAGGCAATGGCTGACGAATTCCTCACACTCTCGCTCGATACCGGCAACGGCGAAGGCGGCGACGTCAAGATCAAGCTGCGCCCCGACCTGGCCCCCGGCCACGTCGAGCGGATCAAGGAACTGGCCGGCGAAGGCTTCTACGACGGCGTGAAGTTCCACCGCGTGATCCCGGGCTTCATGGCGCAGGGCGGCTGCCCCAACGGCACCGGCATGGGCGGTTCGTCCAAGCCCGACCTGAAGGCCGAATTCAACGCCGAGCCGCACGTGCGCGGCGTGTGCTCGATGGCCCGCACCAGCGCGCCGCACTCGGCCAACAGCCAGTTCTTCATCGTGTTCGACAACGCGACCTTCCTCGACAAGCAGTACACCGTCTGGGGCCAGGTCGTCGAAGGCATGGAGCACGTCGACGCGCTCCCCAAGGGTGAGCCGCCGCGCGAGCCGGGCAAGATCGTCAAGGCGACCGTCAGCGAAGGCTGATCGGTCCCGAAACGGAACATGTAAGGGCGGTCCCGCGGGGCCGCCCTTTTCGTTTGCGGAGCTTTCCCGGTTTCGGGGCGTTTTCAAAGCAACAGAACCATAACTTTGGGTGATGCTTGAAACGTCTCGTTCCCCTCAGCCTTTCGTGTTTCGTGCTGCTGGCCTCCTGCGGGCCGCAGACGGAACAGGCGAAGGCTCCCGCGAAGAGTTCCGACACTCTGGCTTTCGCCGATGCCCCCGGCGGCGGCGAGACCGAGGCGGCCGACAGCCTGCTGATGCGGGCGCAAGTGGCGCTCGACCGTGCCGGGTTCTCGCCCGGCGTGATCGACGGGAAGGACGGGCAGTCCTACAAGCTGGCGCTCGGCGGCTTCCAGGAAGCGCGCGGGCTTCCCCGTAGCGGACAGCTCGATCCGGCAACCCAGCAGGCGCTGTTCCCCGGACAGGGTATGGCGGCGACGCGGCTGGTGGTGATCCCCGATGCCTTCGCGCGCGGGCCCTTCACGCGCAACCTGCCGACCAGAACCTCCCAGCAGGCCGGCTTCGACCATCTCGGCTACCGCTCGCTGACCGAGGCACTGGCCGAGCGGTTCCATACCACCCCCGATACGCTGGTGGCGCTCAACGGCCACGGCACGAAAGTCGGTTCGGGCACCACGGTGCGCGTTCCCGCGATCGCCAACGTGCCCGTCGCGAAGATCGAGGGTGACGAGCGCGGCTGGTCCGACACGCTGCAGCGCCTCGGCGTCGCGGGCGATCAGCCGACAGCCGAGAAGATCGTCGTCGACAAGTCCGAGGGCACGCTGCAGGCCTTTGACAAGCAAGGTAAACTCATCGCGCAATTCCCCGTCACCACGGGCAGCGGCCATGATCCGCTCCCGCTCGGCAAGTGGGAGATCAAGGGCACCTCGCGCAATCCGGATTACCAGTACGATCCGGACCTGTTCTGGGACGCCAACAAGAACGATACCGCAAAGCGCCTCGCCCCCGGCCCCAATGGCCCGGTCGGCGTGGTATGGATCGATTTGTCCAAGGACCACTACGGCATCCACGGCACGCCCGAGCCCGCGAAGATCGGCCGCACCGAAAGCCATGGCTGCGTGCGCCTGACCAACTGGGACGCGGCGCGCCTTGCACAGATGGTCCATTCGGGAACCGAAGTTCTGTTCCAGGCGTGAAAACGGACGGGTCGAGTCCTTAACGGGGCAGGGCGAATCCGGGCCTCTTGTCCGCAAGATGCGTGGAATCTAGCCGATTGGCATCGTTTCCAAGGATACAGGGAGTCCCCCGCCCATGAAGATCCGCCTGATCGCCCTCGCGGGCATCTGCGCTTTTGCCGCAAGTTCCGCCAATGCGGCGACCGTCACCGCCGAGGCCAATGTCGCCCGCTCCGAAGGCAGCTGGGGCGGCGAACTCGCCGTCGGCGTGCCGGTTATCCAGGACGGTGGTTTCGCGATCACCCCGGCCGTCGGCGCGTTCTTCCACAAGCGCGACCATGACGGGTACTACGAGGACAACTCGCAGTGCTTCCGCCGCTCCAACGACGAGCAGGTCGGCGACGGTCATTGCGATAATTCGGGCACCAAGATCTTCGGCAAGGTGGAGGCGACTTACACGCTACCGATGTCGTTCACTCTTGGTCTCGGCGCGCGTTTCATCGGTAACGACCTGCGCGCCTACGGCACCGCCGCGATGCCATTGGCGCCGTTCCTCTCGGGCAAGGTGAACGTCGGCGATCACTATGTCGCGGCGGGTGTGCAGGCGAAGTTCTGATATCGAGGGGGCTTCGACAGGCTCAGCCTGAGCGGAATTGAGAGGTTTGCACTACTCCTGCCATTGGGAGGCCTACTCCAACCCCGCTCACCCTGAGCTTGTCGAAGGGTCGAAGTCCCCGCAGCCGAATTCAGCTTTCCAGCAGGTCCACGTAAGCCACCACATCGTTGTCGGTGGCGAGAAACAAGCCATCCTGCACGTCCTCGCTCTGTAGCGAGGCTATGCGCATGGCCTCGGACAGCGGGCCGTAGAACAGCGTGTTCGCCGCGCCGCCCTCGGCCCCGCCGTCGAGATGGTAGAGGCGCACGCTGGCGTCGTCATACGTGGTGCGCATCAGTCTTCCCGTTTGGCCCCGTCGAGGGTGCGATCGATCCGTGCGATCTCAGCCTGCGAGGCGGATTTCTCGGCCTTGGTGCGACCATGCTGGGCGCGGTTTGCCGCCGCCTTGGCCTTGTCGGCGGCGCGGGTTTTGGCCTTGCGGGCCATGCGCAGGTTGATGATCTCGGCCATGATGGCCCGACCTTACGCCTCGACCGGCGCGGTTGTCACGCCGAGATCCGGCAGGCCGACCGAGCGCTTGCCCGAGAAATCGGTGCGCACCACGATCAGGCCGTCCTTCTCCAGATAGTCGAGCAGACGCTGCACGCGGCGGGGCGAACTGGTGCCGTAGATCCGCGCGAGGTCCATGTCGTCCGGGCACGGCTTGCCGTCGATCGCGGCGCGGGCGATCACATAGAACGTCGCCAGCGCATCGTCGGGCACGTGCTTCGACAAGTTGATGAGGTCTTCCCAGCGCGCGTCGTCGGGGTTCTCGATCCCTGCGAGCGCGGCGGCGAAGCCCCGGCGGAACATCGTCGCGTCGAGGCCGCGCACCGAGATGCCCTTCATCCGGCAGCGGATGGTGAAGTCCTGGAACAGCGTGGTCGCGGACTGGAACGTGCAGTCCGGCTCCTCGGCCATCACGTTCATGATCTCGATCATCGCCGCGCGGGTTTCCTCGGCGCCGGGCTCGTTGCGCTCCCTTTCACGCTCGCGTTCGCGGGCCTGCGCGGTGGTGGGTTCGAGCAGTTCGGTCGCGGCGATGCGGCGGGCCAGCGTCTCGGCATCGTCCACACGCGGAGCGGGGCGGTGGAACTCGGGACGGTCCGGCTCGACGTGGAGATTGTCGTGCAGCAGTTCGCGCAGTTCCTCGGTGGTCGCCGTGGGCAGCGGGGCGAGGCCCGGCGTCACCGACTTCGCGCCGGTCTGCACCGTGCCGACGCTGACCGACACCGGCCGCCGCGCGATCGCAGGGCCAAGGCCCAGGAACTGCCCGCGCGCGAGGTCGCGGATCGTCTCGGCCTGCCGCCGCTCCATGCCGAGCAGGTCGGCGGCGCGGATCATGTCGATGTCGAGGAAAGTGCGGCCCATCAGGAAGTTGCTGGCCTCGGCCGCGACGTTCTTGGCGAGCTTGGCAAGGCGCTGGGTGGCGATCACGCCCGCCAGACCGCGCTTGCGGCCGCGGCACATGAGGTTGGTCATCGCCGCGAGGCTGACGCGGCGGGCCTCTTCCGAGACTTCACCGGCGGCGGCGGGGGCGAACATCTGCGCCTCGTCCACCACCACGAGCGCGGGATACCACTGCTCGCGCGGGGCATCGAACAGGGCATTGAGGAACTGCGCGGCACACTTCATCTGCTGGTCGATCTCCAGCTCGTCGAGCGCGAGGACCACCGAGGCGCGGTGCTGGCGGATGCGCGCGCCGAGGCGGGCGATCTCGGCCTCGCCATAGGCGGAGCCGTCGATGACGACGTGGCCGAACTGCTCGGCAAGGCTGACGAAGTCGCCCTCAGGGTCGATCACCACCTGCTGGACGATCCCGGCGCTCTCCTCAAGGATGCGGCGGAGCAGGTGCGACTTGCCGGACCCGGAATTGCCCTGCACCAGCAGGCGGGTCGCCAAGAGTTCCTTGATGTCGATCTCTACCGGCTCTCCGCGCTGGGCGGTGCCGATGACGATGTTCGCGCTCACGTCCGGGCTAGTGCCAAAGCGGGGGGCGGGGTGCAAGCGGGGCGGGGCGGTTATCCGGAAAGTTGCTTGCTGTACCTGCGCGCGCTTACGCCGCCACCCCCGCGTCGTTACTCCAACGTCGTCCCCCCCCACTTCGTCATTGCGAGCGCAGCGAAGCAATCCAGAGCAGTCTCAAGCCGCCCTGGATTGCTTCGCTGCGCTCGCAATGACGAAGTGGGGGGGGGGACGAGGCGCGACAAAGGGTGACCGCCCGATTCGCAGCACATCTCGCCCGCCATCGTCCCAAGGTACAATTGGCCCGGCCGCCCCATCGGCCCACATTGCCTGTCGAAACCCCATGGGGGTCAGGTTCGGAGATTTGGGATGCTGGAACAGGCGATTGGCAAATTCGCGGGCGAGTCGCTCATCCGCGAGAAGTTCGACAACTTCATCGGCGGCAAGTGGGTGGCCCCGGTCAAGGGGCAGTACTTCGACAATATCTCGCCGGTGACCGGGCAGGTCGTGTGCCAGGTGGCGCGCGGCACGGCCGAGGACATCGAACTGGCGCTCGACGCCGCGCACGCCGCCAAGGCCGCCTGGGGCAAGGCCTCGCCCACCGAGCGCGCGAACACCTTGCTCAAGGTCGCCGACCGCCTCGAAGTCAACCTCGACAAGCTGGCGCTGGCCGAGACGATCGACAACGGCAAGCCCATCCGCGAGACGACCGCCGCCGACATCCCGCTGGCGATCGACCACTTCCGCTACTTCGCATCCTGCCTGCGGGCGCAGGAAGGCTCGATCGCCGAGATCGACCACGACACCATCGCCTATCACTTCCACGAACCGCTGGGCGTCGTCGGCCAGATCATCCCGTGGAACTTCCCGATCCTGATGGCCGCGTGGAAGCTGGCCCCGGCGCTGGCAGCGGGCAACTGCGTGGTGCTCAAGCCCGCCGAGCAGACCCCGATGTCGATCCTGGTGCTGGCCGAGGTAATCGCGGACCTGCTGCCGCCGGGCGTCCTCAACATCGTCAACGGCTTCGGCATCGAGGCGGGCAAGCCGCTGGCGCAGAACAAGCGCATCGCCAAGATCGCCTTCACCGGCGAGACGACGACCGGCCGCCTCATCATGCAGTATGCGTCGGAAAACCTGATCCCCTGCACGCTGGAACTGGGCGGCAAGAGCCCGAACATCTTTTTCGCCGACGTGATGGATCACGACGACGACTTTCTCGACAAGGCGCTCGAAGGCTTCACCATGTTCGCGCTGAACCAGGGCGAGGTCTGCACTTGCCCGAGCCGCGCGCTGGTGCATGAATCGATCTACGACCGCTTCATCGAAAAGGCGATCGCGCGGGTCGAGGCGATCAAGTTGGGCAGCCCGCTGGACGCCGCGACAATGATCGGCGCGCAGGCATCGAACGACCAGCTGGAGAAGATCCTCAGCTACATCCAGATCGGCAAGGATGAGGGCGCCAAGGTGCTGACCGGCGGCGAGCGTGCCGCGCATGACGGTGAACTGGCGCAGGGCTACTACGTGCAGCCGACCGTGCTGGAAGGCCACAACAAGATGCGCGTGTTCCAGGAGGAAATCTTCGGTCCGGTGCTTGCCGTGACCAAGTTCTCGACCGACGAGGAGGCGCTGGAGATCGCCAACGACACGCTCTACGGCCTCGGCGCCGGTGTCTGGACGCGCGACGGAACCCGGGCCTACCGCATCGGCCGCGGCATTCAGGCCGGGCGCGTGTGGACCAACTGCTACCACGCCTACCCCGCCCACGCGGCGTTCGGCGGCTACAAGCAGTCGGGCATCGGGCGCGAGAACCACAAGATGATGTTGGACCATTACCAGCAGACCAAGAACCTGCTCGTCAGCTACAGCCCGAAGAAGCTCGGCTTCTTCTGATGGACCCAAGCCGCGTCATTGCGAGGCTTCCGGAGCGTGGTGTCGCTCTGGATTGCCGCGGGCCTTCGGCCCTCGCAATGACGAAGGCGGGAAGCAATATCGCCTCTTCCCTTTCGTCATTGCGAGCGCAGCGAAGCAATCCAGGGCGGTATTATCCATGGCTGCAGGCGCCAAGAGCTCTCAACCCGGCGTCCCGCCACCATAACGGCGCCGGATACCTCGAAACGGCGGATGGCCCCCACGCCATCCGCCGCTTTTCGGCGTCATGAGCATGGCCGATCTCCCCCCGCGCATCCTCGCCACACCGGCGGCGGAAGAATGGATCGAGCGGCTGCGCGCCATCCACGGCCCGCTGATGTTCCACCAGTCTGGCGGCTGCTGCGACGGCTCCGCGCCGATGTGCTTCACCGAGGGCGAGTTCCGTGTCGGCGCGCAGGACGTGCTGCTCGGCTCGCTCATCGGCAATACCCGCGTCTGGATCGGCGCGGCGCAGTTCGAGTACTGGCGCCATACCCAGGTCACCATCGACGTCGTGCCCGGACGCGGTTCGGGCATGAGCCTGGAGGCGCCTGAGGGCGTACGCTTCATCGTGCGCAGCCGCATCTTCACCGATGAGGAGAACGCGGCGCTCGAAGCGGCAGGTGACCCACTACGGGGCGATGATGCGAACGCGCTTGGCGGTGGGGGCGGTTCGGCCTAGACTTTCGCGCTTGGGTCACGGACCGCACCGAAGAGGGCGGCCGGAAGGAGAGGGACATGCGAATGGCAGCACAGATTCACGACGGTGACCGCCCGCTGGTGGCCTGTGCCTCGCACGCGCAGGACCCGGCTGATGCCGTCGCAGAACTGGTCGAGGCCATTGGCGGCGTGGAACTGGCAGGCGCGCTGCTGTTCTGCTCGCACCGCTACCCGCGCGAGGAACTGGCGCGCGTGCTCACCGCCCGGCTGCCGGGGGTGCCGCTGATCGGCTGCACCAGCGCGGGCGAACTCACCAGCCGGGGCTACGATACCGACAGCCTGCTGCTGATCGGCTTTCCCGCCGCCGGCTTTTCGATGGCTTCGCTGCGGTTCGAGGATCTCGACAACTTCGACCCCGTGACCGCGCAGGGCGCTATCCGCCAGCTCGTCGCGGGGGCGCGGCTGGACCACGGCGCGGCGGACGATCTGCATCAGGTGGCGCTGTTCTTCGTGGACGGCCTGTCGCACCGCGAGGAACTGCTGACGATGACCGCGCAGCATGCGCTGGGCGACGTCCAACTGATCGGCGGCTCCAGCGGCGACGGACTCTCGTTCCGCGAGACGGCGGTGCTGCACGAAGGGCGCTTCCACTCCGACGCGGCGGTGATCGCGGTGCTGACCAGCCGCCGCCCGATGCACGTCTTCTGCGCCAACCACTACCGCCCCGGCCCGGCCAAGATGGTCATCACCGAGGCGGACCCGGAAACCCGCACCGTCTACGAGATCAACGCCGCCCCCGCCGCCGAGGAATACTTGCGGCTTTCCGGCTCTCCGGGCGAGGAACTCGACGTCCACTTCTTCGCCGCGCACCCGCCGATGGTGCGCACCGGCGGCCAGTTCCACGTCCGCTCGGTGCAGAGCGCGAACCCCGACGGTTCGCTGACCTTCTATTGCGCGATCGACACCGGCGTCGTCCTGACCATCGGCGAGCCGGTGGACCGGCTGACCTGGATGCGCGAGCTGTTCCAGTCGGTCTCGCGCAAGGTGGGGGAGATCGACCATATCATCGGCTTCGACTGCGTGCTCAACCGGCTGGATGCCGAGGACCGCCAGATTCTGCGCGAAGTTTCCGACATCTATGTCGAGAACAACGTGCTGGGGTTCAGCACGTATGGCGAGCAGTTCCTGGCCGCGCACATGAACCAGACCTTCAGCGGGCTGGCGATCGGGCGGGCGGTGGATGAACCGGCACGGCCATGACGATGCCGTGCCCCCTCCCTCGTCATTGCGAGCGCAGCGAAGCAATCCAGAGCCGTTTAAACCACTCTGGATTGCTTCGCTGCGCTCGCAATGACGAAGTGGGTGTGAGGTCGGGAGACGATCATGGCCCTGACTGACCCCGAAACCCGCGACACCGAAACCGCCCGCCTGCGCGCCCGCATCGCGCAGCTGGAGAAGATCAACGCCGCGCTGATGGACCGCGTGGAACGCTCCACCGACATGCAGGGCGGGGCGTTCTCGATGTTCGAGACGGCGATCTCGCTCGACGCCATGGTGCGCGACCGCACCGGCGCGCTGGAAGTCGCGCTGGAGCGGCTCAACACCGTCAATGCGCAGCTCGCCGCCGCCCATGGCGATGCCACCGCCGCCCGCGTGATGCTGCGCGATGCCATCGAGTCCCTGTCGGACGGCTTCGCGCTGTTCGATGCGGAAGACCGCATGGTCCTGTGCAACCGCGCTTACCTGAAGATCTTTCCCAATTTTGAGGGCGTGCAGGGCGATGCGCCCGAATTCGCCGAACTCGCCAGCCGCCTCGCGCAGACCGGCGCCACCATGGGCTCGCGCATGGCACCCGAGTGCTGGCTCAAGGACCGCATGGCGCAGCATCAGCGGGCGCAGGGCGCGCACGTGCAGGCGCTGGCCGACGGCCGCTGGATCCAGATCAACGAGTTGCGCACAACCGAGGGCGGCACCGTCGGCATCTATACCGACATCACCACCGTCAAGGCCGAGGATGCCCGCCAGCGTGCCCGCGAACTGGCCGAACGCAACCTGGCGCTGCAGGCGACGCTGGACACGCTCTCCGAAGGCGTCTGCCTGTTCGACGCCCAGCGCCAGCTGCAGGCGTGGAACGAGGGGATGCTGACGGTGCTGGCGCTGGCCGAGGACGGTCCCCCCATCGACACGCATGAGGCGCTGTCGGGCTGGTGCACCGGCGAATGCGGGCTGGACCGGGTGGAAGCGCTCGACTGGCGCGAGGGCGGCGGCGCGCGTGTCGTCGCCAACTGCACGATGCGCGGGAGATACTTCACCGTCCGTTCGGTATCGCTCAAGAACGGCGGCATGGTCTTCACGTTCGATGATGTGACCGATCATATCCAGTTCGAACGCTCGCTGACCGAGACCGCCGAGACGCTGGAGCGCCGCGTCACCGAGCGCACCGCCGAGCTGGTCGAGGTGAACCGCCAGCTCGTCGAGGCGAAGAACGAGGCGGAGACGGCGAACCGCTCCAAGACCAGCTTCATTGCCGCCGCCAGCCACGACCTGCTGCAGCCGCTGAATGCGGCGCGGCTGTTCGTTTCGGCGATGGACGGTCAGGCCATGGCCGAACGGCCGCGTTCGCTGGTGCATCAGGCATCCACCGCGCTCGATTCGGTCGAGGATTTGCTCGAAGCGCTGTTCGAGATTTCGCGCCTCGATGCGGGGGCGATCCAGCCCGAGTTCGCGGACCTCTCGCTCGGGGCGATCCTATCGGCCCTGCGCGTGGAGTTCGCGCCGCTGGCGAGCGCGGGCGGGCTGGCGTTCACGGTTCCGCATACCGCGCTGTGGGTGCGCTCCGATGCGCGCCTGCTGCGCCGGGTGCTGCAGAACTTCGTGTCCAACGCGATCCGCTATACCGAGCAGGGCAGCGTGACGGTGGAGGTGGTGGAGCAGGGCGCGGACGTCGTCGTCACCGTGCGCGATACCGGGCCGGGCATCGCCGAGGTCGATCGCGACGAGATTTTCGAGGAGTTCCGCCGCGTCGGCAAGACGCAGAAGATCCCCGGCAAGGGGCTGGGGCTCGCCATCGTGCGCCGCGTCACGACGATGCTGGGGCATGGGATCGAGCTGGACACCGCGCCGGGGGCCGGAGCGGCGTTCTCGATCCGCCTGCCGCGCGTCGATGCGGTCGCCCGCGCGGTGGAGCCTGGCGCCGCAGTGGCCGCGCCGCGGGCCGGTCCGGGCGGGCTGGTGCTGGTGATCGACAACGATCCCGGCATCCTCGCTGGCATGGAGGCGCTGCTGGAGAACTGGGGGCTCGACGTCGTGACCGCGCACGATCCCGCCGACGCAGCGGCGCTCGCGGCACTGGAGCAGGGACCGGCGATGCTGATCGTGGACTATCATCTCGACGATCGGCTGACCGGCGACCGGGCGGTGGCGATGCTGCGCGAGAAGGCGGGGCGGATGATCCCGGCGATGGTCATCACCGCCGATCGCGGGCCGGAGACCAAGGCGCAACTGGCCGAACTGGCGCTGCCGTTGCTGAACAAGCCGGTGAAGCCCGCCCAGTTGCGGGCGCTGCTGCGACAGATGGATGTGCTTTAGAGATTTCACCTCAGCCTGTTCGTCATTGCGAGCGCAGCGAAGCAATCCAGAGCGGCTTGAGGCTGCCCTGGATTGCTTCGCTGCGCTCGCAATGACGAGGTCGGGGGATCAGCCTCGAAACCCGGCCTTCCCCGCCATGATCACCGCCTGCGTGCGGCTGAACACGTTCATCTTCTGCAGGATCGCCGAGACATGCGCCTTCACCGTCGTCATCGAGACGTCGAGTTCATAGGCGATCTGCTTGTTGAGCCGTCCGGCCACCAGATGCCCCAGCACCACGCGCTGCTGCGGGGTGAGGGTGTCGATCCGGGCGCGGATCAGGTCTTCCTCGGCCGCCGCGCTTTCGTCGCCGGGGAGGTCGGGCATGTAGATCTCGCCCGAGAGCACCTGTTGCAGCGCATCGACGATCGCCGCGCGCTTCAATGACTTGGGCACGAAACCCGCAGCCCCCGCTGCCAACGCATCGCGCACCACGTTGCGGTCGGTCACGCCCGAGACCATCACCACCGGCGTGGCGGGGAACTTGTCCCGCACTGCCTGCAGGCCCGAAAGGTGCGAGACGTCGGGGATGTTGAGGTCGAGCAGCACGAGATCGACGTCGCCCGCTTCGTCCAGCACCCTGAGCGCCGCTTCGAGGCTGTCCGCCTCGAGGATCGTGCAATCGGGGAAGGCATCGTCGAAGATCGAGCGTAGCCCGTCGCGGACCAGCGAGTGGTCGTCGACGATCAGAACGCGGTCGGGTGCCCCATATTCGCCCATGTTGTTTTCCGTGACGGCGAGTGTTTCCATGTCTTTATCCCGGGGAGGGATGGCGCGCCAGCGGTAACCGGCGCGCCATTTTGGGGTTGCGTTACTTGGGGATCTTGAACACCCAGAGCATGCCGCCCTGGCTGATTTCCTTGAAGGTCTTGGCCACTTCGCCGCCCCACAGCGGCACCGCGCCGCCCCAGCCGGACATGACGCCGACGTACTGCTCGCCGTCCTGCTCCCAGGTGATGGGCGAGCCGACTACGCCCGAGCCGGTCTGGAACTTCCACAATTCCTGACCCGTCTTGGCGTCGAAGGCCTTGAGATAGCCTTCGGGCGTGCCGGTGAAGACGAGGTTGCCGTGGGTGGTCAGCACGCCGCCCCACAGCGGGGCCTTGTTCTTGTATTCCCACACGATCTTGCCGGTCTTGGGGTCCATCGCGCGCAGCACGCCGATGTGGTCCTCGGCGATCGGCTTGATGGTGAAGCCCGCGCCCAGATAGGCCGCGCCCTTCTTGTAGGCGATCGGCTCGTTCCAGATGTCCATGCCCCAGTCGTTGGAGGGGACGTAGAACAGTTCGGTGTCCTTCGAGTACGCCATCGGCATCCAGTTCTTGCCGCCGAGGAACGACGGGCTGGAGAACACCGGCTTGCCCTTTTCGGTGCCGCTCGGCGCGCCCGGACGGCCCGCGTCGATCACGTTGGGGCGGCCGGTCTTGGGGTTGATGCCGTCGGCCCAGGTGGTCTGCATCACGAAGCGATTGGCGGAGATGAACTTGCCGGTCGTCCGGTCGAGCACGTAGAAATAGCCGTTGCGGTCGGCCTTGGCGCCCAGCTTCATCGCCTTGCCCTTGATGGTGGCGTCGAAGGGGATGAACTCGTTCACGCCGTCGAAGTCCCAGCCGTCGTGCGGGGTGGTCTGGTAGTGCCACTTGATGACGCCGGTGTCGGCATCGATGGCGAGTGTCGAGGAGGTGTAGAGGTTGTCGCCGGGGCGCAGGTGGCTGTTCCACGGCGCCGGGTTGCCGGTGCCGAAGTACACGAGGTTGGTGCCCGGATCGTACGTGCCGCCCAGCCAGGTCGCGCCGCCGCCGGTCTTCCACAAGTCGCCCTGCCAGGTGGCGTTGAGCTTGCCGGTCATGCCGTTGGGCTGGCCGTTGAGGGTGCCGATGTGGCCCTCGATCACCGGGCGCTCCCAGATCAGCTCGCCGGTATCGACGTTGCGCGCCTGAACCGCTCCGACGACGCCGAATTCACCGCCCGAGTTGCCGGTGATGACCTTGTCGCCGACGATCAGCGGCGCGGCGGTGGCGGAGTAGCCCGCCTGATAGTCGCCGGTCTTCTTGTTCCACACCACCTTGCCGGTGTTGCGGTTCAGCGCCACCAGATGCGCGTCGAGGGTGGCGAAGATGATCTTGTCGCCGTGGATGGCGGCGCCGCGGTTCACCACGTCGCAGCACGGCATGATCGCGTCGGGCAGGCGGGCGTTGTATTCCCACTTCTTCTCGCCGGTGCGCGCGTCGAAGGCGAACAGGCGCGAGTACGAGCCGGTGACGTAGATGGTGCCGTCATAGACCAGCGGCTGCGCCTCCTGCCCGCGCTGCTTCTCGCCGCCGAGCGAGGAGGCATAGACCGGGAGCAGCTTGGCGACGTTGGAGGTGTTGATCTGGTCGAGCGGGCTGAAGCGCTGCTGCCAGGGGCCCATGCCGTACGTCAGCACGTCGCCGGGGGTGTCGGCGTCCTTGAGCAGGTCGGCGCCGGTCGGGCCATCGGCGGCCGAGAGCGGTACTGCTGCGAGGCTGCTGGCTGCCGTCAGGGCTGCGAGTATATATGTGAAACGCCGCTTCATCCTGTCCCTCCGTTTTTGGGTATTCGGCCGGGGGTGCGTGTCTCGGGAAAATGCCCCCGAACCCCGATCGTCGCCGTGCAGCCTAGGACTGTAAGAGGGGCGGCAAAATTGCACCTTGGGAGGATGGGACAGGTCTTGCGCGAGGGGGCTTCGACAGGCTGCGCCTGACCCTTCGACAAGCTCAGGGTGAGCGGAGGTCGTGTAAACCTCTCCACCCGCTCAGGCTGAGCTTGTCGAAGCCCTGGCGGCGCGCACCTGCCTCCTCCCCTCACTCCTCGTCACCCTGAACTTGTTTCAGGGTCCATCGGGCCGTTGAGACCGGAGGGGGCAAGCCACCGGCCGCGCGTGCGGTTTGCTGTCGCATGTCCTGGGGCAGGCGGCACAATGGACCCTGAAACAAGTTCAGGGTGACGGCGTGTTGTGACGTGAGGGAGGGCTGCGTGGCGTTCCCGGTTCGGGGGGCGCCGGTCGCAGTCGGCACCCCCGTCCCCCTCCGGAGCCTTAGGCCGTTTGCGAGGCCAGCGCGGGTTTCCACTCGACGCCGTACTTCGCGAAGATCGCCTTCATGCGGCCGTCCTTCGCCATGGCGGCGAACTGTTCCTCGATGGCGAAGCCGAGGTTGCGGCTGTTTTCCTTCACCGCGATGCCGATATCCCAGCCGGGCGAGAGCATCGCGGGCAGGAAGCCCTTGCGGCGCAGGATGCCCGCGTCGGGCGCATCGTGCAGGGCGGCCTCGATCTGCGCGGTGCTGGCGACGGCGGCGTCCGCCTCGCCCTTGCCGACGGCCATGACCGCCTCGTAGCCGGTGGGGACATGGATCACGTCCTTCGACAAGGCCCCGCCCGCATGGCCGAGCAGGTAGAAGTCGGGGATCGAGTCGAGTTCAGCCGCGATCCGTTTGCCCTTCCAGCGCACCGGCATCGCCTCGCAGTCCGCTGCCTCACCGCAGGCGGCGCCGAAGCTCTCGCGGTAGTAGGGGGCGAGGAAGGTGACGTTGTCCTCGCGCGCCATCAGCTGGCGGTCGAAGGGGACGTGCAGCATCACGTCGCAGGGCTGGAAGCCGAGCAGCCCGCCGCGCCAGATGACGTTGCGCAAGTCGTCGGACAGATCCTCGTCCGCCGTGAACAGCGCGATGTCGGCCCGCACGCCCAGCTTCTCGGCAAGGGCATGGGCGAGATCGACGTCGATGCCGGCCGGCTTGCCGCCATCCTCCCACGACCACGGGCGGTTGTCGGCGTAGAGGCCGACGCGCAGCGCGCCCAGTGCCTTCACCTTCTCCAGCGGCGCGGCCCAGAGCGCGGCAGGCCGCAGGGACGCAAGCGCCCCCACGGCTCCCAGACCCCTGAGGAGGGACCGGCGGTCCACCGCTTATTCGTCCGTGTGCTTGGATTCCAGCCAGGCGCGGATCGCCCAGCCGGCCTTCTGGCCCAGCACGTCGCCGAAGGGCGGCATGTAGACCTTGCCGTCATGCGCCGAACCGTGGCGGAAGCGCTCGACGAACCATTCGTCGCCCGAGGCACCCAGTTCGAGGTAGCGCAAGTCAGGCGCGATGCCGCCGGAAATGGCTTCGAGGCCGTGGCAGCGCGCGCAGTTCTGGCCGTAGGCGGACTGGCCGATGGCGATCGCCTTCTCGTTCTTCGAGTAGGGGTTCTCGGTCTTCCACACGTCGTTGCCGCCTTCGATATCGGGCAGGGCAGAGGTGTCCACCGGCTGCGGCACCACGTCGCCGTGGGCGTAGAGATTGGTGCCGATCGAAAGCGAGGTGATGGCGGCGGCGACGGTCAGGACCGCGCGGCCGATGCGAATGGTCATGGATCAGGTGTCCTCTGCGACTTCGGGTTGCGCTTGGCTTCTCTTCCCGAATGTTGCTTTCGGATAACCTTGGGTCCGGGCGGGTGACCAGTTGGCCAATGGTACAAGACCAAGGTCGCATTGCTGCGGACGCTGGAAGGCGTAGGTTTTGCAGTATGGAGAGAAGCCTGAAGACTTTCGCGCTGGCGCTCTGCGCCCTGTCTGCCGCCCCGTCGCATGCGCAGGATGCCGATGGCGCCGTCACGCGCGCCTATGTCAGCAACGAGCGGTCCTCGACCGTCACCGTCATCGATCTGGCGAGCGGAAAGGCCGTGGCGCAGTGGCCGGTGGGCAAGCGCCCGCGCGGGATCACCATGACGCGCGACGGCCGGTACGTGCTCGTCTGTGCCAGCGCCGACAATGCGGTGGAAGTGCGCGACCCGGCCACCGGCGCGCTGGTGGCCACCTTGCCTTCGGGCGCGGACCCGGAGCAGTTCTTCGCCTCTCATGATGGCAAGCTGCTTTACGCCGCCAATGAGGACGACGGCGCGGTGACCGCGATCGACCTCTCCGCGCGCAAGGTCGCCTGGCAGGTGACGGTGGGCAAGGAGCCCGAAGGCGTCGCCGAAAGCCCGGACGGAAAGTGGCTGCTGGTCACCAGCGAGGAGGACAATTCGGTCGCCTGGATCGACCTCGCCACCCACACCGTCGCCGGGGAGACGGAGACCGAGGCGCGGCCCCGCCATGTCGAGTTCACGCCCGATGGCCAGCAGGTCTGGATCGCGGCGGAAGTGGGCGGGGTGGTGCAGGTCGCCGATGTCGCGAGCAAGGAGGTCGTGAAGACCATCCGCTTCGCCCCGCCGGGTGCGCCGGACTACAAGGTCATGCCCTGCGGCATCCGCTTCACGGCGGATGGCAAGACGGCGGTGGTGGCGCTCGGCCGGGCGGACAGCGTGGCGCTGGTGGACGTGGCGAGCGGGGAGGTGCGCGGCTACGTCAAGGTCGGCGCACGGCCGTGGCATCTCGCGATCCTGCCCGGCGGGGGCAGTGCGCTGGTGGCCAACGGGGCGAGTGATGACCTCTCGCTGGTGGACCTCGCGGCGATGAAAGTCACCGCGACGATCCCGGCGGGCGAGGGGCCGTGGGGCGTGGCGCTCGGACGGTAATCCCTCTTTCGTCAATACCCCCCGTTTCGTCATTGCGAGCGCAGCGAAGCAATCCAGGGCGGCGTAAACCGCCCTGGATTGCTTCGCTGCGCTCGCAATGACGAGGTGGTGGGCGGGTGCCATCCTCCCAAAGTACCACTGCCCAAAGTCCAATTTCGCGCCGCCCGCCCCGGCCGCATGGTCCGCCTCAGTCGCAGGAATAGACGACAACTTCCAACGGGGGACGGATCCATGATTTCGCGGATCATTTTACGCGGCGGTGCCGCGCTGGGCGTACTCGCCCTGGCTATAGCACCCGCCTACGCAGGCAGCAGCGAAGCGCTTCTGAAGCGCCTGCACGAAAAGGGCATTCTCAGCGACGAGGACTACACCGAGCTGCTCGCGCAGGAGCAGGCCGAAGCTTCCGCACCCGCTCCAACTCCGGCACCCGCCGCAGCCGCGCCCGCCGGTGACTCCGGCCTTTACGTCAAGCGTACCGAGAGCGGCATCGGCCTCGAAGTCGGCCCGGCGACGATCAAGTTCTCGGGCTCGGTTAACGGCTTCTACGTCCACGACAACCCGGCTACCGCATCGGCCTCCACCGCCGTCACCGGCGGCGTCGCCAGCGTCGGCACGCGCAATTCCAGCGCGGTGCGCAACGGTCTGCTGCCGGGCTTCCTCAAGGTGGAAGTCAGCACGAAGCAGGAGGGCTGGGACATCGGCGCCTTCTTCGGCATGTACCCGGGCATCAACTCGGCCGCATGGGGGGCGCTGGGCGCCAACAACGGCGGCCAGCCGACCGCGCTGGCGACGGCGGGCATCGATTTCCGCCAGACCTACCTGACCTTCGGCAAGCCCACCGTCGGCACCTTCAAGATCGGCCGCGACATCGGCCTGTTCGGGTCGGAGGCGATCCTCAACGACATCACGCTGCTTTCATCCGGTACGCCGGGGGGCAACGTGGCGCCGGGCAACACGACGCTCGGCCGCATCGGCGTGGGCTATATCTACACCGACTTCCAGCCGCAGATCACCTATACCTCGCCCAGTTTCGGCGGCGTGCAGGCATCGGTGGGCGTGTTCCAGCCGCTGTCCTCGCTGACCGGCCCGGCGCAGGAGAACTCGCAGCCCGGCTTCCAGGGCAAGATCACTTATGACGCGACGCTCGGCGGCATCGGCCTTCGCGCATGGGCGGGCGGCGTGACGCAGCGCCACAACGAGATCACCGGCCAGAGCTACACCGGACAGGGCCTCGACTTCGGCGGCAAGGTCACAGCGGGTCCGATCACGGCGGTCGGTTACTATTACACCGCCAAGGGCCTCGGCACGACGGTACTGGGGCTGCACGACACCGACGGCTTCGGCAACGCCCGCAAGAGCGACGGCTTCTACCTTCAGGCGCTCGCCAGCTTCGGCAAGTTCGCGGTAGGCGGCAGCTATGGCGAGAGTTCGCTGCATTATGCGAACGCTGCCGATGCGCTGGCCAGTCCGAACCTCGTCGACACCAATTCGAGCTGGGTCGGGCAGGTCCGCTACAGCCTGACCAGCTGGGTCACGCTGATCGGCGAATACACCCATTCGAAGGCCAAGGCGCATTCCGGCAACGAGGCGTCGAGCGACGCCCTCGCACTGGGCGGCATCCTGTTCTTCTGATGCACCGCCTTCGTCATTGCGAGCGACCGCAGGTCGCGCGGCAATCCAGCGGCGGATCAATGCCGCCCTGGATTGCTTCGCTTCGCTCGCAATGACGAACGGAGGGGTAAGTTCGCAGACTTGTTTGACCATCACCCGGAGTCGCAGCCATGATGGAATATCGTAAGTTACCTCCGGAACGCCCGCCCGAAGCGGGGCCGCACAGGAGGCCAGACCCATGAACACCACCCAATACAACGCCGGCGCACGCACGCTGCACTGGCTTATCGCGCTGCTCATCATCGGCAACCTCGCCAGCGGATTGTTGCACTTCGCGATACCCGTCCACAAGGCGATCGGGCTGACGGTGCTGGTGCTCTCGCTGGTGCGGCTCGGCTGGCGCATGGCGTGGAAGGCGCCGCCGTACCCGGCCTCGATGAGCCGCGCCGAAGTCGGCCTCGCCCATGCGGTGCATGGCGTGCTCTACCTGTTCATGATCGCGATGCCGCTGTCGGGCTGGATCATGGCGTCGGCGGGCAAGTACCCGCTGTCGTGGTTCGGGGTGTTCGAGTGGCCCAAGCTGGCGGTCGTCAAGGGCAGCGCGATCTTCAACGCGGGGCACGAATTCCACGAGATCGGCGGCTGGGTGCTGCTGGCGCTGGTGCTCGGCCACGTCGCGGCGGCGCTGCGCCATCATTTCATGCTGAAGGACGGCGTGCTGCGCCGGATGTTGTAACGGTGCAGACCCCCACCTCGTCATTGCGAGCATAGCGAAGCAA
>NZ_BSFC01000002.1:175495-281929 GCF_027922145.1 Novosphingobium resinovorum
GCTTACTCGGCCCTGGATTGCTTCGCTATGCTCGCAATGACGAGGTGGGGGTGCCAAACGGGGAGGGCGCCGCAAAGGCGCCACGAGGGATGCGAAAGACAAGTCTTATCATCGCCGGGCTGATGGCCTCGGCCTCGCCGGTTCTGGCCGAGGAAGCGCCCATCGTCGTCACCGCGCCGGGCGGCGCCATCGACCTCGACGAAGCGCGCGAAATCGACCCGCAAGCGCTCGACATCGCGGGCAAGCGCGATCTCGGCCGCGCGCTGGAACGCACCGTGCCGGGCCTGACGCTGGCCGAATCGACCGGCAACCCGTGGCAGGCAGCGATCACCTGGCGCGGGTTTTCCGCCTCGGCGCTGCAGGGCGCGGAGCAGGGGATGGCGGTCTACCTCGACGGGGTGCGCTTCAACCAGCCGTTCGGCGACGTGGTGCTGCTCGACGTGGTGCCCGAGATGGCGCTGGCGAACGCGCAGCTCAATGACGCCAACCCGGTGCTGGGCCGCAATGCGCTGGCGGGCTCGCTGCTGCTGACCACGCATGACGGGTTAAGCCTCTCCGGCCTGCGCCTGCAGGCGGACGTGGATACGGTCGGCAGCGTCGGCGGCAGCGCTTCGCTGGGGCTGGGGGACAAGGCCGACAACCTCCTGATCGTCGCCGAGGCGCGGCATGACGACGGCTGGCGCGTCGCCTCGCCCTCGACGCTCAGGCGCGTGTTTGCCAAGGGCGTCCACGATGCCGGGACATGGGGGATCGAGGTGCAGGGCCTCGCCGCCGACACCGACCTCACCGGCAACGGCGTCGCGCCGGTCGAACTGCTCGATGCCAAGTGGAACGCGGTGTTCACCACGCCCGACGTCACCCACACCCGCTTCGCGCGGCTGGTCGCCGCACCGTGGATCGCAGCGGGCGAGACCGGGCGCATCGAACTGCGCGCGCACTGGCAGACCCTCAACCGAAAGAGCGCCAACGGCGACCTCGCCGACTTCGGGCCTTGCGAGGACGATGCGGGTTACCTCTGTCTAGGTGACGACGACGAGTTCGAGGAGCCCTTGCTGGCCAACGGCGCCCGCGTGGTGAACGACCCGGCGGTGGACGACTACGCCGTGTTCAACCGCGGCCGCGAGCGCACCCGCAGCGGCGGCGCCATGCTGCAGTGGCTCGACGAGCGCGAGACCGGGAACGGCACTCGCCGCTTCGCCGTGGGCGCTTCGTGGGAACGCGCGCGCACCCGCTTCACCGCCACCACCGAACTGGGCGAACTGGAGGAGGACCGCTCGGTCGAGGGCCTCGGCCTGCTGCTGACCTCGGAAGAGGGCGGCATCACCCCGGTCGACGTCGTCACCCGCATGAGCGACCTGGCGCTTTTCGCCAGCGCCGAAGTTCCGCTGACCCCCGCGCTGACGGTCGAGGCCGGGGCGCGCTGGTCGCGCAACACGGTTAGACTGGACGACCGGCTGGGCGACGCGCTCGACGGCAGCCACCGGTTCAGCCGCCTCAACCCCTCGATCGAGTTCGATTATGCGCTGGGGGCGGATGTGCATGCGACGGCGGGCTTCGCGCTAACCAGCCGCAATCCGACGCCGGCGGAACTGTCCTGCGCCGATCCGGAATCGCCCTGCACGCTGGCGAATTTCTTCATCGCCGATCCGCCGCTCAAGGCGATGACTGCGCGCAACTGGCATGCCGGGCTCTCTGGCGGGAGAGGCGCGCTGTCGTGGCGGGTGAACGGCTGGCGGTCGGACACGAAGAACGACATTCGCATGATCGCCTCGGAAGTGCGCGGACGGGCCTATTTCGCCAACCTCGGCGAATCGCGGCGGCAGGGGATCGAGGCCTCGGCCGACTGGCGACAGGGCGGCTGGCGGCTGTCGGGAAGCTATGCCTTTACGGATGCGAAGTTCCGGCAGGATTTCGCGGCTTCGAGCCCCTCCAACCCCGAGGCGGACGAGGACGGTCTGGTCGAAGTCCAGCGCGGCGATCGCCTGCCGGGCGTGCCGCGCCATTTGGTGAACCTTTACGCAGGCCGGGCAGGCAGAGGCTGGGAACTGGGCTTGGCGATGCGCGCGCGCTCCGGGCAGGTGCTGGTCGGCGACGAAGGCAACGACAATGCGAAGACCCCGGCCTACGCGGTGTTCGACATGATGGGCCGGGTGGAAGTCGCGCCGGGGATCGAGCTGGCGGCGGAACTGCGCAACATGTTCGACCGGCACTACGTCACGATGGGCACGTTCTCCGAGATCGACGAGATCGAACTGGCCGAGGCGCCCGGTGCGGACAATCCGCGCGCCTATGCTCCGGGTGCGCCGCGCAGGCTGACGGTGTCGGTTCGGGCGCGGTTCTGAACTGCGCCTCGCCTACCTCGTCCTCACCCCCCACCTCGTCATTGCGAGCGTAGCGAAGCAATCCAGGGCGGTTTGCGCGACCCTGGGTTGCTTCGCTACGCTCGCAATGACGAACGGCGGGAACCACCGGGGCGCCCTGCGTGCTACGCTACAACCTCGGCAGCAACCGCGCCTCAAGCCCCGGATAGAGATGCGAGACGCTGCGCTGCAATTCATAGCGCGCGGCCTTCAGTCCGGCGAACCGCGCGGGTATCGGCAGTTCTCCCGCCTCGGTCATGTCGAGCCCGTCCGACACCGCCTGCGTCAGCGCGGCCTCCAGCCAGTCCAGCCAGTCACGCGTCTGCGCGATGGCGCCGCCGTCCCGGTCCAGCGGCCCGTGCCCCGGCAGCAGCAGCCTATGCTGCACCGCCGTCAGCCGATCGAGCGCCGCCCGCCACTTCACCAGATCCGCATGCGGGGTCGAGGGCGCGCGGTCGTGGAACACGAGGTCGCCCGCCAGCAGCGTCCCCGTCGCCTCGTCGAGCAGCGCGAGATCACCCGCCGAATGCCCCTGCATCGCGAAGAGCCGGAACCTGCGCCCGCCGAACAGGGCCTCCCCCTCCGCCACGTCGCCGAGCGGCAGGACGACATGGGTGCCCTTCATCCAGTCCGACAGCAGCCGGTACATGGCATCGGAGAATCCCTCGCCGTCGCGCTCCAGATCGGCGCGGGTGGCGGGCAGGGCGTGGACGATGGCGGGGTCGAAGGCCGCCGCCCCCAGCGCATGATCGGGATGCAGGTGGCTGACGTAGACCCGCCCCACCGCCTTGCCCGTCACCGCCTGCGCCAGCGCGCCGAGCGCCTTGCCATGCTCCAGCGAGACGCCCGGATCGAACAGCACCGCGCCCGCGTCGGTGGCGATGATGGCGCTGTTGGCGATCATGCCGCCGTTGTCGAACAGGATCGGCGCATCGGCGCCGCGCACCATCCACACGCCCTCGGCGACGGGCTCGGCCTTGGGGGCATAGGCTCCGGCGAAGGTCTCGGCGCGGGCGGCGACGGGCAGCGCCAGCGCGGCGCCGATCAGGCTGCGGCGGGTGAGGTTCACCTGGCTGCCAGCGTCGCGCTGCGCGGGGTGACCACGCCGTCGAACTCCAGCCCCGAACTGTCGCGCGCGGCGACCGTGAGCGGCCCCTTCGCATCGTCGACGATGAAGGTGAAGGCGGGGTCTTCGGCCACCGCTCCGAAGACCTGGAGGTCGGCGAGCGGGGTTCCGGCCGAGGAGGTCACGGTCACCCGCTCGATGTTGTAGGCGGCGATGTTCTCGACGAGGCCGGTGTCCATCGGGTGCCGTAACGTCACCCTGAGGCGCGTTTGAGTGCCGCCCAGTGCCCATGCCGCACCGTGCATTTCGCCGAGGTGGTCGGCCCAGTCGCCCTTCACCCGGCTGACCGGCGGGGCCGAGCAGCCGCCGCCCGCCGCATCGATCCAGTTCCCCGAGACGTGCCACACCCCGTCCGCCGTCAGCACCGCCGCGCGCACCGGGGTGCGCTGATCGAGCTTGATCCGCGTCGCCAGAAACGGCGCGGCGGCGCGGGGGGCATAGTCCACCGCGACGGGAATCGGGTTGAGGTCGGCGAAGATCAGGATGCGCTTCACCTGTGGCAAGGCGCGCGCATCGACGGTGACGGGAAAGACGCGCTGGTTCTCTGCGATCTCGGGGATTTCGACCTTCACGGCAGGGTCGAAGCGTACCGTGGCGCCGCCGAACAGACGCTCGGCGTGATACTCCCACATCGGCGATTTCAACGGGTCTGCGGGCAGCGCGAAGGCGGCCGGGACCGGCGCGGCGAGGGTGGCGATGAGGGCCAGCAGGATCTTCTTGCGGATCATACCAAGGGCCAATGTAGGCCGGGCCTCGCCCGCGTCATATTGGACCTTGGGAGGAGCCATGGAACGCATCGGACGAAGGCTGGCGATAGGGCTGATTCTGGCCGGAATCTGCGCTCCGGCAGCGCGGGCCGCCGGCGATTTCGACGCAGATGGTTACCGCATTACTCGTTACCGCGCGCCGGTGGACCGGCTGCCCGCGCCCGCCCGCCGGATCGCGTTGGAGGACGCGCTCGGGCTGGACGAAGCGCTGTTCATCGACGTGCTTCCGGTCGAGTCCGGCCACCGTGACCCCGCGACCGGCCAGTGGCGCCTCAGCCAGCCGCACGAGACGGTGCCCGGCGCACTCTGGCACCCGGAAACGGGGCGCAGTCCGGTCGATCCGGTGCTCTGGCGCGGGCTGGAGCAGGCGGTCGCCGAGGCGCGTCGGCGGAGGCCGCGCCTGCCGGTGGTGCTGTTCTGCCGCACCGATTGCTGGATGGGCTGGAACGCCGTACGGCGTCTGGCGAAAGGCGGTGCGCGCCACGTCTACTGGCTCGCCGAGGGGATCGAGGGCTGGCATGCCGCAGGCCGCGCGCTGGTGCGGGCGGAGCCGGTGGTGGTGGCGCCGAGCTGACCGTCACCCACCATCGTCATTACGAGCGCAGCGAAGCAATCCACGGCGGTTTATGCGGCTCTGGATTGCTTCGCTGCGCTCGCAACGACGAACGGGGGGTAAGAAAAACCCGCCCGCCGCTGGGTCGCGGCGGACGGGCCTCCTTGAGAGTCGGTCGTGAAACTCAGCGCTGCTTCTTGAGGTAGTCGATGATTTCCTTGCGCTTCGCCGCGTCCTTGAGGCCGGGGAAGCTCATGCGGTTGCCCGGCACCAGCGCGCGCGGATTCTCCAGCCACTTGTCGAGCGTGGCGTCGTCGAGCGTCAGGCCCGACTTCTTCACCGCGTCCGAGAAGGCGAACTTGCCTTGGCCCATCTTGTGGCCATAAGTGCCGAACAGGTTCGGGCCGAGCTTGTCGGGCGCGCCCTTGGCGGCGTTGTGGCATACCGCGCAGCGTGCGAACGAGACCGGCGGCGCGGCCGGAGCGGCGGGGGCGGCCTCTGCGGTCGAGGTCAGCGCGGCCTGCCCGCCCAGGCAGGCCACCAGCGCCAGCACTCCCGCAACGGCGAGGCCCATGCGCTTCTGCCTGATGTTCATGTCGTGTCTCCCGTTATGCCTGTCCTGTGGCCTGTCGCTTTCGCACGGGGCATGGCGGGTCGATATTGGACTTTGGACCGGGCCGGTATTCGACCAAGGGGCATCGTACGAAGCGGCATCGTACCAAGGGTCACTTGTCCGCCTCCGCCCCGCAGGCGCAGTCTGGCGCCGGGCAAAAGGGGGAGCGGACTTGCTGAACGAGCACGAACTGCGCCGCATGGTAGTGAGCGAGATGCACTTGCGACGCTGGCCTCTGGTCCGCGCGCCGGCGTCGATCGTGCAGTTCGTGCGGCTGCTCGATCCGGCCGATCGCGAGGAGGAACTGGCGGCGATGCGCGCGCTGCCCTCGGCCGGGCCGATAGAGCCGTGCAGTCGGCCTCGCCATCTTTCCGGGACCCTCGCGCCGGGGCTCGCCTTCACATGGGAGCGGCACAGCGAGGCGAGTACGACGACGCTGTTCGTGACCGGCGGCGCGGCGATCCGGCCTGCTCTCACCGATGCGCTGGCATGGGCGGGGAGCCTGCCGGGCAAGGTCATCCGCGCCTCGCGCGTGCAGCTGGTCGAGGATGAGGCGGCGGCGCTGGCGCTGCTGCCCGAACTGGGCTTCGCGGCGGACGACCTCGTCACCTGCTACATCGGCGATGCGCCCGGAGAACGGCAGGCGCGGATCTGGTCGGACTTCCGGCTGCGCGAGGACGGCTTCGGGGTGATTCTCGCGGCGGCGTGCGGGATGGCGCCCATTGGCGGGGGCGGTGCGCTCTCGCGCACGGTGCAGCGGCTGCAGGAGTTGGGCAACTACCGCAACCTCGCGCTGCTCGGCCTGCCTGTTGCGCGTGAGGGCTGGCGCGCGCTCGACCGGATCGAGGCAATGCTGGGCGAAACCAACCGCGCCGTCGCTCGCCCCGAAGTCACCGACGACGATCTGCTGGAGGACGTGACCCGCCTCTCGATGGAACTGGTGGCGCAGGCCAGCGCCTCCGACTTCCGCATGAGCGCCACCGCCGCCTACGCCACCATCGTCGAGGAGCGGCTGGCCGAACTCAATATCGCCGCGATCCCGGGGCAGGTCTCGCTGGCGGACTTCACCCAGCGCCGCTTCCTGCCCGCCGTGCGGACCTGCGCCGCGCACCGCCGCCGGGCCGAGCAGCTGTCGCAGCGCACGTCGCAGGCACTGGCGCTGCTGAGGGTGCGAATCGAGACGCGAATCGAGAACCAGAACGGCCTGCTGCTCGCCTCGATGGAGCGCAGCGCTTCGCGCCAGTTGCGCCTGCAACAGCTGGTTGAAGGGCTCTCGGTCGTCGCGGTGAGCTACTACGCGCTCGGCCTGATCGCCAAGATGCTGGAAGGGCTGGAGGAACTGGCACCGCGGATTCATGCGCATGTGGCGACCGCGCTGCTGGCTCCGCTGGTGCTTGCAGGGGTGTGGCTGGCCATCCACCGGATGAAGCGGCGGATACTCGGCCCGGATACTGGGGGCTGAGGAAGGAAAATGACGCTGGATGAAAATAATCTGCAAGACTCACTTGCCGGGTCCGGATTCGTGCGCTAGTGGCGCGCTCCTGCCCCGGAGCGGATGCAAATCCAGCTCCAAGATTTAGCGGTCGTGGCGGAATTGGTAGACGCGCAACGTTGAGGTCGTTGTGGGCGAAAGCCCGTGGAAGTTCGAGTCTTCTCGACCGCACCAGGCAGTATTCGAACAGCACTGATCATAGCCTTCGGGCTCCCCTCGCAAGAGGGGGATCAGCTGTTCGTGTGCCTCCTCTCTCTACTCGTCATTGCTTCGCTGCGCTCGCAATGACGAACGTGGGGGACTGAGCTGGGCACGGGCATCATCCCAGCCGATGCTCCGGAATCACCAGCGAAACCCGCAGGCCCGGCTGCGCATCGGCGAACTCCAGCGCCGCGCCGTGGGCTTGGGCGATCGCCGCGACCATGCTGAGGCCCAGCCCGTCGCCCGGTACGCCGCCCGAACCCTTGCCGCGATAGAACTGCTCGGTCACCCGCCTCGCTTCGTCCGCCGCAAGGCCGGGGCCGTCGTCGCGCACGCTGAGGTCCAGCCCTTCCGGCCGCCGCGTCGCTGAAATTTCGATCCGGCGACCCGCTCCGGCATGCTTGAGCGCATTGTCGAGCAGGTTCGACAGCGCCTGGAACACGAGGTCGAGGTCGAGATCGGCCACCAGAGGCCGCCGCGCCGAAAGCACCAGTTCGATTCCCAGCCGCTCGGCCTCGGGCTGGTAGAACTCGGCCAGATCCTCCAGTAGTTGCACCACGTCGGTGCGTTGCAGTTCGAGCGGATGGCGCCCGTTCTCCAGCCGCGAGATGCGCATCAGTGCGGAGAGGATCTGTTGCAGCCGGTTCGCCTCGACGATCGCGTCGGAGGCCGCCACGCGCATCGTCAGGTCGTCGCCCGCCGCCTGCTCCAGCCGTTCCAGCCGCCCGATCAGCCGCGCCAGCGGTGTGCGCAGTTCGTGCGCCGCGTTGTCGGAGACGCGCTGCACTGCCTGGAACAGCGTCTCGATGCGCGAGAGCATGAGGTTCAGCGTCTCGCCCAGCCGGTCGAAGTCGTCGCCGCTGCCGCGCACCTGCACGCGGCCGGTGAGGTCGCCTTCCATGACCTGCCGCGCGGTCAGTGTCACCGCCTCGATCCTGCGGCCGATGGCGAGGCTCATCAGCCAGCCGATGCCGAGGCCGAGCACCACCGTCACGCCGAAGATCCAGATCGCGGCGAAGTGCAGGATCTCGGCCTCGCTGGTCAGTTCCTCGACGTCGCGGCCGACCAGCAGCCGGGTGCCGTCGGGCAGCATCTGGTCGAGCACGAGCGCGTCGTAGTCGATCTCCACGCCGTCGACGAAAGTGTCGGCCTCGATCAGAGACATGCGTTCGATCGAACGGGCGGGCCAGCCGGGCAGGTTGGAGGTGACGACATGGCCTCCGGGGGCCAGCAGGGCGTGGAACGCCTTGGCACCGTCCGAATGCTGCGCGCGGCGGTCGAGTGCTTCAGCCGTGGCGCCGATCCCGTGGGCCTCCTCGATGGCGCGCAAGGTCTGCGCCTCGCGCTCGACCATGTGGCGGGTCTGGTCCATCGGCACGACCACGCGCAGCCAGTACCCGGCCCCCATCAGCAGAGCCACCGAGAGGCAGAACAGCCCCGCATAGATCAGCGTCAGCCGGAACGAGAGCGAGCGCAGCAGGCGGCTCATTCGGCTCTCAGGGTGTAGCCGACGCCGCGCACGGTGTGGATCAGGTCGGCCTCGCCCTCGGCGGTGATCTTCTGACGCAGCTTGCTGATGTGCTGGTCGATGATGTTGGTCTGCGGGTCGAAGTTGTAGTCCCACACGTTCTCCAGCAGCATCGTGCGCGTCACCACCCGCCCGGCATTGCGCGCGAGATAGGCGACGATGCGCAGTTCGCGCAGGGTGAGGGGGATGCGGCGGCCCGCGCGCGTCACCGTGTGGCCGCCGAGGTCGATCTCGAGGTCGGCCACGCGCAGCACGCTGGCCGCTTCCGCCACGGGTGCATTGCGGCGCGCCAGCGTTTCCAGCCGGGCGAGCAGTTCGGACATCGCGAAGGGCTTGGCCATGTAGTCGTCGCCGCCCGCCCGCAGGCCGCGCACGCGCTCGTCGACGTCGCCCAGCGCGGAGAGGATGAGCACCGGCGTCGCGTCGTCAGTGGCGCGCAGGGCGGCGAGCACCTTGAGCCCGTCCAGCGTGGGCAGCATGCGGTCGAGGATGATCGCGTCGTAGCACTCGCACGTCGCCCGCACGAGCGCGTCGCGGCCGTCGGCGCAATGCTCGACCACGTGCCCGGCCTCGCGCACGCCCGCCATGATGTGCGCCGCCAGCGCGGCATCGTCCTCGACCAGAAGTATCTGCATGTGGGGTGAGCCTTATCCCGGAGAGGGCGCGGCGTCGAGTTGGGGTGAGTGCGGCAGGGCGGCGTGGGCAAATTGCTGCGGTGGCTGTTTACGCCCCAAGGCCGTCGTTCATATACCATCGTCATCCCAGCGAAGGCTGGGACCGCTATGACCATGATGAGTGCTGTCGGCTGGGCACTGGGAGCTTCTCCCGCCTCGCCGAAACGCCGCGACATGACGATAGCGGTCCCAGCCTTCGCTGGGATGACGATCTGATTTTGAGACGGCAACTTGCCACCCTTTAGCGTCATTCCCGCGAAGGCGGGAACCCATCTCCCGAGCGTGCCTCTGGCATCGGCATCAGTTGGGCCCCCGCCCTCGCGGGGATGACAGAGATGGTTCTGGGGTGAACGTCAGTTCACCACATTTTCCGCCATTCGGGCTGTCGGACCGGCGACCCAACATGGGCAAATCTACATGAAGGCTCCACGGTCGCTCCACCTCGCTGCGGCAATGGGGCACGATGCCCCCCAAAAACGCCCATTCCCGCATCCATGTTCTCGCCATCGGCGGTGCGCATCAGTTCGGCCATATCGTGCCGGTCGCCTGTGAACTTGCCCGCCGCCATCCGGGGCAGGTGCGCCTGTTCGTGTCGACCGAGGCCGAAGTGGCGGCAGCCATGGCCTATGCGACACAGGGTGCAGCGCCAGAGGTCGTCGTCATGCACTTGCCCGCCGCAGCCGCGCTGCTGCCGGCCTCGATGCACAAGTCCGCGCGCCTCACGCTCTGGGCGAAGCGGCTGCGCGATGCGGCGATGATCCTCTGCGCCGAGCGGACCTCCACCATGCTGAGGCGCCTGCCGGGGGATTGCCCGCCGATCCTTCACATCCCTCACGGCGCGGGCGACCGCGCCGTGGGTTTCGAGCCGCGCTTCCGTCTGTTCGACCACGTTATGCTGGCCGGTCGCAAGGACCGCGACCGCCTCGTCGAAGCGGGCTTCCTGCGGCCGGAGGACTGCACCGTGACCGGCCCGGTCAAGCTGGCGAGCGTGCTGGGCGAAAGGCTGGGGGGCGGGCAGGCGAGGCCGCCGCTGTTCGATAACGCCCGGCCGACGATCCTCTACAACCCGCATTTCTCGAAGAAGCTCTCCTCGATCGAGGCGTTCGGGCGGCGACTGATCGCGGCGGTGGCGGCGGACGGGCGCTACAATCTCGTCGTCGCGCCGCACGTACGGCTGGCCAAGCGCTGGTCGGCGGCGAAGCGGCGCGCGTGGGAGGCGCTGGCGATCCCGGGGCAGGTGATCGTCGACCTCGGCTCGGCGCGCTGCAACGACATGACGTATACGCTGGGCGCGGACCTCTACGTGGGCGACGTCAGCAGCCAGGTCTACGAGTTCCTCGTCCGTCCGCGCCCGTGTCTGTTCGTCGATGCGAAGGGCGTGGACTGGCGGGACAGCGAGGACTACGCGATGTGGCACTTCGGCGAGGTGATCGCACCGGACGCGGACCCCGTCGCCGCGATCGAGCGCGCCTTCGCCACGCACGGTGCCTACGTCCAGTGGCAGCGCGAACGCATGGCCTATACGATCGACGGCATCGCCTGGCTGGCTGACGGCATGCCGACGTTCGGTTCGCACTGCCCGGTGCAGGAGGCGGCTGACACGGTGGAACGGTTCGCGGGGCTGAGGCCGAAGGCACTCCCGGCGGTGGCCTGATCCCCGTCGGCGCAATCATCCACCTACCCCGTCATTCCCGCGAAGGCGGGAACCCATCTGATGCCTTCGCAACAGGCAATGTCAGGAGATGGGTCCCCGCCTTCGCGGGGATGACAGGATGTGTTCGCAGCCTTCCCAACAGACTTCGACGCACGCTGTGGACCTGCCTTCAGAATAGGAACATAATAAGAACATAATTCCCGATTCGTAAGGCCCGTCCCATGTCCCGCCCTCAGGCCCCCGCCTGTATCGAAGATCCGCCCCCGGGCACGCTCCCACGCCTCGCCCGGGCGCAGCTGCACGAGGTCCATGCGGCGGCCGAGGACTGGGCCTCGGCGCTGGCTTTCGCCTTCGGCATGGTGGACGCAGAGAAGGCGCGCCCCGTCCTCCTGCTGCGCCCCCGCCGCAAGGGCGCGGGTTTCGTGCCGTGCGGGGAGGGGCTGCGCGCGCTTGGTGTGGACCCGGCGCGGCTGGTGATCGTCGATGCCCGTAACGACGCTGCCCTGCTGCGCGCGGGGCTGGATGCGGCGCGCAGCAGCGGTCCGGCGGCGGTACTGATGGAAAGCTGGGGGCCGATGCGCGAATACGATCTCGTCGCCAGCCGCCGCCTGATCCTTGCGGCGGAAGGCTCGCGCATCCCGGTGGTGATCCTGCGCGGCGATGCCGAGCCGCGCTCCAGCGCCGCACACACCCGCTGGACGGTTTCCAGCGCCCCCTCCGCCCCGCTGGAGATGCGCGCGCCCGGGGCAACGACGCTGCTCGTCGAACTCGTACGCAGACGCGGCGGCCCGGCGGGGCAGCGCTGGCGGCTGGAATGGAATGAAGACCATGGTGGTTTCCGCGAACTCCCCCTCGACACCCAGCCCGCCACCGAAGAGCGCGGGCCGCCGCTACCTGGCACTGTGGTTCCCCTTTCTGCCGTGCGAACGCGCGCGCCGCTCCGGCGTACTGCCTGACGGAGACGCCCCGCAGGCCCTCGTCGCGCGCGATGGGCAGGCGCTGCGCCTCGCTGCCGTGGACGCCACCGCGATGCGGCAGGGCCTGTCTTCCGGCATGACCCTCGCCGACGCGCGGGCGCGCAGCCCGGACCTTGCCACCGCGCCGCACGATCCCATCGCCGACGCGCGGGTGCTGGAGCAGCTGGCGGGGGCGATGATCGCCTTCACCCCGCTCGTCGCGCTCGATGCCCCCGATGGCCTGCTGCTCGACGTCACCGGCTGCGCGCACCTGTTCGGCGGCGAGGAGGCGCTGGTGCGCCGCGTGGTAAAGGAGGTCGGCCCGACTACCCGCCACGCCCTCGCGCCTCACTCTGCCGCTGCCCGTGCGCTTGCCCGCTTCGGTGGGAAGGACGACGTTCGCACCCTCCCGGTCGCCGCGCTGGAACTGGACGAGGGCGCGCTCTCCGGCCTGCGCCGCGCGGGGCTGGAGACGCTGGGCGACCTTGCCGCGCGGCCGATGGCGGGGCTGGCGGCGCGCTTCGGGGAGCTTGCGGTCAGCCGCCTGCGCGCCATTCTGGGAGAGACCGGCAGCCCGGTCATCCCCGTCCGCCTGACCGAGCCGATCCGGCTGGAGACGCGCTTTCCCGAACCGCTGGGCCGCACCGACGATGCGCTGGAGGTGGTCGAGGACATGCTCACGCAGGCCGGGCGCACGATGGAGCAGCGCCAGCTGGGCGGGCGGCGCTGGGCGGTCACGCTCCACCGCAGCGACAACCAGCGGCGGCGGCTGGTGGTGGAGACGGGCCTTGCGGTGCGCGATCCCGGCGCCGTCATGCGCCTGCTGCGCGAGCGGATCGACACCCTGTCCGACCCGCTCGACCCCGGCTTCGGCTTCGATGCGATCACCCTGGCGGTGCTCCACGCCGATCACCTGCCCTCGCGCCAGATCCTGCTGGAGAGCGGCAAGGAAGAAAACGCCGATAATGTTTCAGCGCTGGTGGACCAGCTCAGCGTGCGGCTGGGCGAGGACAGCGTGCGCCGCCTGATCCCGCGTGACCGCCACTTGCCCGAGAAGGCGCAGGCGCTGGTTCCTGCGCTGCGCCTGCGAGGCGCCCCATGGCCGGAGCCCGAAGACATGCCGCCGCGCCCACTGCTGCTGCTCGACCCGCCGCAACCGGTCGAGGTGATCGCCGGTGTCCCCGACAGCCCGCCCCAGCGCTTCCGCTGGAAGGGCCGCCTTCACGACGTCATTCTGGCCGAAGGGCCGGAGCGGATCGGCGCGGAATGGTGGCTGAAACGCGGCGGCCACATGCCCGGCGCGGCTGGCGAGACGCGCGACTACTACCGCATCGAGGACGGCGCGGGCCGCCGCTACTGGATCTTCCGCCACGGCCTGTTCAGCGAGAAGCCCGACCCGCGCTGGTACTTGCACGGCCTGTTCCCGTGAACTTCGCGGAACTCGTCACCGCCACCAACTTCAGCTTCCTGCGCGGCGCCTCGCCGGGGGAGGAGATGGTTGGGCGCGCGCTGGCGATGGGCATGACCGGCATCGGCATCGCCGACCGCAACACCGTGGCGGGCGTGGTCCGCGCCCACCGGGCCTGGAAGGAGATGGGGCGGGCGAAAAGCGGGCTGCGCCTGCTCGTCGGCGCGCGGCTGGTCTTCGCGGACGGCACGCCGGACGTCGTCGCCTATCCGATGACCCGCCACGGCTGGGGCCGCCTGACGCGCCTGCTCACCGTGGGCAACCGCAAGGCGAAGAAGGGCGAGTGCGAGCTGCATCTGGCGGATTTGCTTGAATACGCGCAGGATCTCGCGCTGATCGTGATGCCGGGCAGTGGCGATACGGAAGAGACGTTGCTGGCCACTTTGCAGGCACTGGCCGTTCTCTCGCATCCCGCACTCGCATCCGTACCCACACCTCGTCATTGCGAGCGCAGCGAAGTAATCCAGAGCGGTTTACGCGGCCCTGGATTGCTTCGCTGCGCTCGCAATGACGAGGGAGGGGGGCAGGACGAGGGCCTGAAAGCAGGTGAGCGTGAAGTAAGGCGCGGCGGTCAGGTCAAGCTCTGGCTCGCCGCCACGATGCCGCGCGCGGGCCGCGATGCGCGTCGGCTGGCGCAGCGCATGGCGCTGGCCGCCCGCGTGGGCGTGCCGCTGATCGCCACCAACGACGTGCTTTACGCTAGCCCTGAGGACCGCCCGATGCAGGACGTCCTCACCTGCATCCGCGAGGGGCTGACCGTCCAGACCGCCGGCCGCCGCCTCGCCGCCAATGCCGAGCGGCACCTCAAGTTCCCCGCCGAGATGGCCCGCCTGTTCCGCGCTTGCCCCGAGGCGCTGACGGCGACGCAGGACCTGATGGCCTGCGTGAAATTCACCCTCGACGATCTGCGCTATGAATACCCGCACGAACCGGTGCCCGAAGGCTGGGAGCCACAGCCGTGGCTAGAACACCTTACTCTGGAAGGAGCGAAAAAACGCTTTCCTGCTGGATTGCCGCCTGAATATCGCGAGAAGCTGGACGAGGAATTCGGCCTGATCCGAGACCAGAAGATCGCCTATTACTTCCTCACCGTCCACGACATCGTGCATTACGCGCGCGGTCTGAAAAAGCCTATCCTGTGTCAGGGACGCGGCAGCGCGGCGAATTCGCTGGTCTGCTACTTCCTCGGCGTGACCCCGATCGATCCGGTGAAGGAAAAGCTGCTGTTCACGCGCTTCCTTTCCACCGAGCGCGACGAGCCGCCCGACATCGACGTCGATTTCGAGCATTCCCGCCGCGAGGAAGTGATGCAGTACATCTACCGTCGCTACGGCCGCGACCGCGCCGGGATCGCCGCGACCACGATCTGCTACCGCCAGCGCAGCGCCATCCGCGAAGTCGGCAAGGTGCTGGGCATGAGCGAGGACGTCACCGCGCGGCTTTCGGGCACCGTCTGGGGCAGCTGGGGCGGCGACGAACTTCCCGAAACGCGGCTGACCGAGGCGGGCTTCGACCCCGGTAATCCGCAGGTCGAGCGTCTGCGCGACATGGTCGGGCGGCTGCTCAACTATCCGCGCCACCTGTCGCAGCACGTCGGCGGCTTCGTGCTGAGCGAAGGGCGGCTCGACGAACTGGTGCCGATCCACAATGCGGCGATGGAGGACCGCACGTTCATCGAGTGGGACAAGAACGATCTGGAATCGCTCGGCCTGATGAAAGTCGACATTCTGGCGCTCGGCATGCTGACTGCGATCCGCAAGAGCTTCGACCTGCTGCGCGATCATGGCCT
Source organism: Novosphingobium resinovorum (assembly GCF_027922145.1). Taxonomy (GTDB): domain Bacteria; phylum Pseudomonadota; class Alphaproteobacteria; order Sphingomonadales; family Sphingomonadaceae; genus Novosphingobium; species Novosphingobium resinovorum. The sequence continues at coordinate 190,677 of NZ_BSFC01000002.1, forward strand.
GCGCGATCTGGAACTGGCCACCGTCCCGCAGGGCGACAAGCCGACGTACGACATGCTGTGCAAGGGCGACAGCATCGGCACCTTCCAGGTGGAGAGCCGCGCCCAGATCGCGATGCTGCCGCGCATGAAGCCGCGCATCCTCTACGATCTCGTCATTCAGGTCGCCATCGTGCGGCCGGGGCCGATTCAGGGCGGCATGGTCCATCCCTATCTGCGGCGGCGCACGGGGGAGGAGGAGGTGGTCTTTCCGGGGCCACCGGGAGAGATGGAGGATCTGCTCCACAAGACCATGGGCGTACCGCTGTTTCAGGAACAGGCGATGCGCCTCGCGATCGTCGCGGCGAAGTTCACGCCTGCAGAGGCCGACCGCCTGCGCCGCTCGATGGCCACGTTCCGGCGCAACGGTACGATCCACCAGCATCAGGAGAAGTTCGTCACCGGCATGGTGAAGCGCGGCTATCCGCAGGACTTCGCGGAAGGCTGCTTCAAGCAGATCGAGGGTTTCGGCGAATACGGCTTTCCCGAAAGCCATGCGCAGGCGTTCGGGCTGCTGGCCTATGTCTCGTCATGGCTGAAATGCCATTATCCGGCGGTGTTTACCTGCGCGCTGCTCAACAGCCAGCCGATGGGGTTCTATGCGCCCGCGCAGTTGGTCGCCGATGCGCGCCAGCACGGGGTGGAGGTGCGGCCCATCGACATCGCCGCAAGCTGCTGGGACAACACGCTGGAAGGCGAGCGCATCCTGCGTCTTGGCCTCAGGCAGATCGGCGGGTTCAAGGAGAACTGGGCCGAGGCGCTGGAGAAGGCCCGCAAGATCGCCCCCATCGCCAGCCTCGAAGATGCCGCGCGCCGGGCGAACCTGCCTTCGCGCGCCTTGCGGCTGCTGGCGGATGCCGATGCGCTCGGCTCGCTGGGGCAGAGCCGGCGGCAGGCAGGGTGGGAGGCGCGGCGGGTTCCGGCGGTGCAGCTGCCGCTGTTCGCCGCGCTCGATGCGCCCGAACTGGCGAAGGAGCCCGACGCCGCGCTCCCGGCGATGGCGCCGTCCGAGGAAGTCGTGGCGGATTACCAGACGCAGCGGCTATCGCTGAAGGGCCACCCGATGCAGTTCCTGCGCGCGCATTTCGAAGGGCAGGGTGCGCTGACTTGCGCTGGGGTCAACGCCGCGCGCGACGGGCTCAAGGTGCGCGTCGCCGGCGTGGTGCTGATCCGCCAGCGGCCGGGCAAGGGCGACGCGATCTTCATCACGATCGAGGACGAGACCGGCGTGGTCAACGCGCTGCTGTGGGCGCGCGAGTTCGAGAAGCAGCGCCGCGCGGTGATGGCCGCCCGGCTGATGGTGATCGACGGCGAAGTGCAGCACAGCAAGGAAGGCGTCGTCCACCTGATGGTCGATCGCGTGACCGATGCCAGCGAGGCGCTGTCCCGCCTCTCCGCGCCGCCCGCGCTGAAGCCGGAGCCGATGCCGGGCGATGCGGTGCGCCATCCGGTCTATGATCCGAACCGCCCCACCTCGGGGAATGCGACACGCGGCCACCCGCGCAACGTGCGCATCCTGCCGCGCTCCCGCGACTTCCACTAAGCCGCCCACCCTCGTCATTGCGAGCGCAGCGAAGCAATCCAGGGTAGTTTGACGCCGCCCTGGATTGCTTCGCTGCGCTCGCAATGACGGACTGGGCTCAGTAGATGTCCCGCAGATAGCGGCCGCCCTCGGCCATTTCCTCCAGCAGCGCATCGCCGAGCACGGCCCGCAGCGCCGCATCGACGGCGGGCGCCATGCCCAGCAGGCTGCCGCAGACGAGGATCGTGGCCCCGTCCCCTACCGCTTCGCGCAGGGCGTCGGCAACTTGCGGGATCACCTCCTGCACGTAGCGGCCGCAATCGGGATCGCGCGACCAGGTGCGCTCCAGCCGCGCCAGCGTGCCGTCCGTCAGCCAGCCTCGCAGCTCGGCGTCGAGGAAGGCATCGTGCTCCCGCGAACGCTCGCCCAGCAACAGCCAGTGACCGGCGCTTCCGGCAGCCGCCGCCTGCCGCAGGTGGCCGCGCAGGCCCGCGAGGCCAGTGCCGTTGCCGATGAGGATCAGCTGGCGCTGCTCTTCGGACACGCGGAAGCCGGGGTTGGCATGGAGCCGCAGCGCGATCTCCGTCCCCAGCGGCGCATGCGCGGTCAGCCAGCCCGAACCGAGGCCGAGGTTGCCGTCCTCGCGGCGGACCTGCCGGATGATCAGTTCGATGCGCCCATCGGTCGGGATCGAGGCGATCGAGTATTCGCGGTGCGGCAGCGGGCGCAATCCGGCGACGATCTCCTCGGGCGTCCTTGCGAGGGCTTCAGGCAGTACGGATTGGCCGATGTGGGCGGCCAGAGTGCGGTTGTGGACTTCCTGAGTGCCGTTGAGTGCCGCTGTGTGCAGCAGCGCCGAGACCGCCGCCGGATCGTTGCATGGGCGGATTTCCGCGATGTCTCCGGCCTGCCATTCAAGCGTTTCCCCGTCCAGCGGCTCAAGCACGACGAGGAATGCCGGACCGCCCTGACTGCCCGGATTGAGCAGTTCCCGCCCGGCCAAACGCCAGCGCCCGTAGCGCGCCGGGGCGAAGTCCGCCGCCATCGGATCGGCGCCGAGCGCGGTCAGTTGCTGCTGCCATTGACGCTCGGCATCGACGTCCTCGCCATCGATCTCGATCGTGTCGAACAGGCGGCGTCCTCCGCCCGCGTGAAGCCAGCGATCGACCTCGTGCCCGAAGGCGCAGAACTGCGGATATTCGCGGTCTCCGAGCGCAAGGACGGCATAATCGAGGTCCTGCGTGACGGGCGGCGAAGCCATTGTTTCCCGCGCGAAACGGCGGGCGCGGTCGGGCGGCTCGCCTTCGCCATACGTGCTGACGACGAAGAGCGCGCGGCGGGTTTCTGCCAGCACCGCGCCATCGATCGACGACAGCGGCAGCACTTTCGCACCGCCCAGAACCGCCGCCGTCTGCCGGGCCAGCCGCTCTGCGCCGCCGGTTTGGCTGGCATAGGCGACCAGCATGTCGCCGGTGTCCGCCGCGTCGTTGGCGACCAGCCCCTCGACTTGCGCCAGTGCGCGCTTGCGGCGCCGCCGGGCGATGTAGAGCAGCAGCCCGGTGACGGTGAACAGCGGCATGGCAAGGCTGGTCACGAAGATGGCGATGCGGCCGGGAAGCCCGAAGATGGCGCCGCGATGGACCTCGAACATGCTCGTCGCGACGACCTTGCCGAGCGCGCGGTCGGCATAGCGGTCGGCTTTGAGCAGGCGTCCGTCCGCAAGGTCGATGCTGAGATTGTCAGTCATGCGGTCATGCCGTGCGCCAGCCAGAAGTACGCGGAACGTCGCTTTTCTGCCACTTTCGGGCAGGTTCACCGAGACCGAATCAAAGTGTCCGCCGGTCTCGCGCTCCACCGTCTGCCACGCCCGGGCGAGCAGCAGGGCAGGTTGCGGTTCCGCTTCGTCCTTGTTCGCCCCGCCCTCGCGCTCCGCCGAACCGGTAAGCACGATCTGCGCGCCTTCGCGATACCATTCGTAGGACCACCATAGCCCGGTGAGCGCGCTCAGAAGGTAGGCGATCACCACCCAGCTGCCGATGATCACGTGCAGTTCGCGGTAGAGGTTGCGCCCGCTCTTGCGCCAGTCGAGCACCAGCCAGGCGCGCCAGTCCAGCGCGCGCCGGGGCCAGCGCAGATAGAGCCCGGACAGGGCGAAGAAAATCAGCGCGATCGTCGAGAATCCGGTGATCTGGCGACCCCAGCCCTTCGACCCGCCGGGCAGGGCGAGCCAGCGGTGGATGTCCTCCACGGTACGGAAGAACCCGGCGCCGACCGGCTGGCCAAGCAGGCGGCCGTCACGCGGGTCGACGTAGCTGCGCTCGCCGCGCCGCTCGCCAGGTTCGGGTGCGAACTGCACCTGCCAGGCGCGTGTCGGGTCGGCTTCTACGGTGAGCCGCTCAACCTTCAGTCCCTGACGAAAGGCGGAGGCGCGGCCAATCACCGTGTCGGGCGAAAGTGCGGGATTACGGCTCGTTCCGAGAGTCACGATGCCCGGGCTGAGCACGCGCATGATCTCGTTCTCGAAGCTCAGGGTGGCTCCGGTAAGGCCCATCGCGGCTAGTACGAGGCCTGCGGTGATGCCCAGGAACCAATGGATCTGGAACAGAATTCTGCGCGTCACTTCGACCATGCCCCCTATGCGGGGCACGCGGACCGGCGCTCCCCCTGGAGAAAGCACGTGCCGGTTGGCATTGCGGGCTTTCGTTTCCTCTCGTGCCGCCTTCGCTAATGCGACCCAATTGCAATTTCAAGTAATTTTGGCGCTTTTACGCGGCTTTCCGTTTGGCGGTCGAACGCTCGGACCAGGCGGCGGACGGGCATTTCGTTCGCCCGAGAAGAGCTTGGCGGCGCTCGAGATACCGCAGCGGGACATAGGCGTCCTGCCGGGCGATGGCGCGCAAATGCTGGATTTTCAGCAGCAAAACGACCGCTCCCGCAGTAACCACGCAGGCTTGCCAACGCATATCATCCAGACTGCCGAATTTCGCAGCGTGCAGACATTCCAGCAGGGTCGTGAAGGCGAGGAGCGTGCCGACGAGGTCCGCAGTCCGGATTTTCGGCGCCGCCATGGTCAGGATGCACAGGCTCACGACGAAACCGGCGGCGGCGGCTGAGGCTGAGCAGTCCATCTGCAGCACCGCCCAGGCGAGACCTCCGGGGCAAAGGGGTGTTGCGGCTCGGGCCGCGATTACCAGATGCCGTGGCGTGATTGTGGGAAAGCTCATGGCTTGTCCCTACCCGCGAATTCTGAAGATCGGGTTTAGTACCCGAATCCTCTTCCAGCTGCTGCAGCATCTTTGAAAACTGTGCGCCTCGACCCGCTTGTGAGGCCGTGCTAGAAACCTGCGCAGGTATTTATTGGACTGGTATTACGACGTTGCATGGCGGGAACTGCTGATCATGGCGGGTGATGACCCGAGGGAAGAGGGCGGCGTTGCCCCGCAGTCGCCCGCTTCGTCGGATGTCAGGCCGCATGCCGTGCAGGTCGGGGCGTCGCCGATCGCCTGGAAATGGTGGCTGTTGGCTGGCCTGTTCAGTCTGGCGATGTGGGCAGGGATCGTTGCACTCTCCACCTGATCGCGAATGGTGGATCGTTCGATTCTTTCGTGCAGGATGGCCTCTACCCGATCGAGCCAGAGCTTTGGCGTCAAGGCAAGTACGCGGGTTTTTGCATAGCCCGCTTCGCTCATTTCCCGAGTGGCTCTATCGTCTTGCATCAGGCGCCGGATGGCGGCGGCAAAGCCCGACGTATCCCTTGGATCAACCGAGATTCCGGCTCCGCGATCGACGATGTCCTGAGCGAGCAGGGCGGTTTCGGCAAGAATGACCGGCAGCCCGCTCCATGTCGCCTCGATCGCGACGAGTCCAAAGGGTTCCGGATAGCGGCTCGGCATCACCAGCATCCGCGCGCGGGCCGCGATTTCGCTGATCTGTGCGGGGGAGCGCCGCCCCAGAAGACGGGCATGCGGGTGTAGCGCGGCGACGTGATCGGCGAGTGGGCCTTCGCCGATCACGGCCAATGGCGCACCGGCCATCGCCGCTGCTTTCGCCGCAAGGTCTACGCCCTTGGTCTCTTCCAGCCGTCCGACGAACAGCACCTCGCGGTTGTGTTCTGCCGGAATCCGGTTGCGGGAAAAGGGGATGACCGGATTGGGCAGCGGAACGATAGCATCGTCCGGAATACCGCTTCGCTTTAGAAAACCTCGCATATTCTCATGAATCGCGAGTATCGGCGGAGAAGATCGCGGACGAAAGGCCTGGCGGTGGATTGCCTGACGCGCGCTGCGCCACGCCTTTTGCAGCGCGCCGTCGCGATCGCAGGGCGTGACGAGGCAGGCCCGGGACAATGGCATGTGCGGACAAACTTCCCCGGATCTGAGCCAGGCAAAAGCGCCGTTCGGACATGCGAGGAAGAAGTCGTGAGCGGAAATGACCAGCCTGTCGCGTACCGAAGCGAGGGCTCCGAACACGGCAGGCGATAGGATCTGTGCCCAGCCGTGGAGATGATAGACGGTTCCCGGTGTGTCGTTGGTGGCGATCCAGTCTCTGACCATGACCTGTGCGGCCCGGTTCCAGAGGCCGGTCACCATTGCCCGCGCGCGTCCGCCTGCCGTGAGCCGCTTCTGGCTAAGCGGCACCACATCTACTCCAGCGGTGGTCAATGCCGAGCTGATACCATCGTCACCGGTCATGAAGGTGACCCGATGGCCGCGCCCGGCAAGGCCGCAGGCTGCCTCGACTGCAAGCTTGCTAGCGCCGCCTTTGGGGTCGCTGAGATCGTTGATCTGGACGATGCGATCGATCACTGTACGGTGCTTGCTGCACAGTCCATCGCGGCTTGCAGATTAGCTGCAAATGCGCGGATTTCAGCCCTTGCGCGGGCTATGAGGAAGGATGCGTCGAAACGGTCGGCGATTGCCGCGGCGGTACGCGCGCCCAGTTCCTCGGCTGCGACCTCGGCCGGGTCCAACATGTGTTTGGTGCGTCCGGCAAGCTGGAAGAAACTGTCCAGCTTTTCGTCCCAGCGCAACCCCACCGAAGGGACACCGAAGGAGTGGGCCGCGATGCATGCGTGCATCCTGTGGCCGACGATGGCGTCGCAGCCTGACACCAGCGCGGTAAGGTCGGCAGGTGTGTCGAAGGATCGTCCAAGCACAACCGGGCCTTTGGCGTAGCGGACCCAGGGATGAAGTCGGCGGTGCAGGTACTCGCGGTCTTCGGGGCTGCCGTTGGTGAACAGGACGACCTCGAAGCCGTGCTCCACCAGCGACCGAAGCGCGGCCGGATACCAATGCTCCAGATTGGCGCTGTAAGCCGGGTCGCTGTGATAGCGCACTGCCAGTGGATCGGTGATGCACACTCCGACCTTACGGGCACCGGGCTGGCGCAGGCTTTCCGGGTAGTGGCAACTGGCGAGTATTCCGGGGTCGACCGATAGGTGCGGGGGACGGATTGCCTGGCCGGTGAAGTGCTTTTGCCAGGCACGTTGCGAGGCCGCGTCGCGTACGGAGGCCCAGATCGGCCGAGCCTGCTTCAGTGCCTGCGTGAAGATTCGCAAGCCTCGGCGCGACCAATGCGATGACACGCCGACGGCGTAGATCGCCACGGGCAATCCAAGCCGGTTCGCCTGCGCCAGTGCTCCTGCAATCTTCATCGGGAAGTTGAGATCGGCGTCGGTGAGGAGGTTGCCTCCGCCCACGACGACCGCCTCGGCGCCTTCGAGGCCGTCCCTGTAGTGTCGCTGCAGTTGCAGCGCGAGAAAGAGGCGAAGCATGGTCCAGGTCGTGAAACGGCGCAAACCAGTCGGTAGCTGTTCGAGGAGCGCGAGTGCGATGCCGCGCATCCGGCCATGTCCGGATGGATAGGAATTGCGCCCGGCAAGATCCACGGAGACGACTTTGGAGCCCGACAGTGCCCGTGCGAGTTCTCGTTCCAGGCATTCGTTCAAGAGCCCGTCGCCGAGGTTGGGACTGTACTTCACATTCAGCAGCACGATCCGCGAGAGCGCGCGGACCTGACCCCGCACGCGGTCATCCGGTGAGGTGGCCTGGCAGATCGCGGTGGGGCTGGCATGCATGCGTGAGAGGCTCCATCGCGCGGCCCAACAAGGTCCGGCAGACGGGAACGCCTAACAGAACGCACCTGAGCTGCGCAGATGGTGAATGGATTTTAACGATGAAGTGAGTGGCGGGCGTTTTATCGTCCGGACAAGGCCAAGTAATCGCCAGGTATCGGATCAAATCCGAAGCCATTCTTTTGCACGAATTCGGCATTTGCCGAAATGGATTACGAGGAAGCGTCGGTTGCCCAGCATCCATGTCGTGATCGCAACCATAGGCCGCGCGCAAGTGGTACGGCAGACGGTCGATATCCTTGCTGAGCAGACGCGCCATGCCGACGAAATCCTTGTCGTCACTGTAGGGCCGGAAGATGTCGCGGGAATTGACCAGGAACGAAGCAAGGCCCGGGTGCTGTTTTCGGAAAAAGGGCTCTGTCGTCAGCGCAACCGGGCGTTGGATGAGTTGCAGGACGCAGCCGACATCATCGTGTTTTTCGACGACGATTTCGTCCCTGCCGCCGACTACCTCGCCCATGTCGAGGCGCTGTTTGACGCCCATCCCGATATGGTCGGCATAACCGGCGAACTGTGTGCAGACGGCGTGCTGCATGGCGGCTTCACGGTCGAGGAGGCCAGGGCGATCCTGGCGAGTCGCTCTGAAGCGCACGCGCCGATGCGGCACCGGCATGAGCTCTACGGTTGCAACATGGCCATTCGCATGAGCGCGGCGCGGGGCATGCGTTTCGACGAGAACCTGCCGCTCTATGGTTGGCAGGAGGACATCGACTTTACCAACCGGCTCGGGCGGAAGGGGCGGCAAGTCTCGACAGGCGCGGTGACCGGCGTGCACCTTGGCGTCAGCGCGGGGCGTACGTCTGGCAAGCGGCTCGGCTATTCGCAGGTTGCAAATGTGGTCTACCTCCAACGCAAGGGGACGATGCGACGCGACTTCGGCAATCGCCTGATGATGCAGAACCTCGTATCCAATGCGTGGCGCAGTTTACGGCCGGAGCCGTTGATCGACCGGCGTGGCCGCCTGCTGGGCAACATGATCGCGATCCTCGATTGCCTGCGCGGACGGGTTGATCCTCGCCGGATCCTCGAAATGTGAGCGCGCTGACTTCATCCTTCGATACGGCGGGCCTAGATACGACAGGCAAACGTTCCGGCGATCACGTACGGCGGCAGGTCTTCGTTTGCGGCGACCTGAAATTGCTGTTGCAGAATCTCGCCCTGACCGATGGGCGTGGCGGGATCGTGCGCCGTTGGGCGCCGCTTCCGGCGCAAGTAGAGCGGCAGGTGGCGGAGGCCGGCGGAGAACTGTTTTCCGGCCGCGCGTTGCTGGGCTTTGCTTACAAAGCGTTCGGATCCCAGATCGTGCTAGGCGGCGGACAACTGGTGCGGGACAATGTCTCGGTCCTGGCGTTGGTCGGTCTGTTGCTTGCCGTCGTCAGTGCGCGGCTAGGTGGGGGCGGGCTCGTCACGCGCGGGCTGGGCGTGAGCATCATCCGCTCGCCATTGCGGCGGGTCCTCTGGCGCGCGATCCTTGCGCAGTGCCCTCTGGTGAACCTGCGTGACGAGGGCTCTGGTCGCAATCTGGTCCGGTTGCTTCCGGGCAAGGCGCAGGCATGTCACGCCGACATGGTGTTCCTGCCGACGGTCGGCGTGCATGCGATCACGCCTGGGCGGGGATTACGACGATGGATCGTCGTGGCACCTTGCGCCGATGCCAGCGAGGGGCGGTCGATAGAGGGTGCAGCGCTTGACGCCGTGGTCGCCGAGGCCCTCCATCGCTTGCCGAACGCGGGGCTGGCCATCGCCTGCCACGATCCGCGTGCAAACATGGATAAGGCCGTTGCTGCCCGCCTGGTCGCGCGCTGGCCGGATCGGGAGATCGTCGTGCTCGACGGTTATGATCTTGCCAGGCTGGTGGAATTGTACCGGGAGGCGGCGCTGGTGGTCACCAATCGCCTCCATGCGCTGATCTTCGCGATCCTGGCGGATGCTCCCGCGCTTGCGGTGGAGGACGGCACCGCCAAAGTGCGGGTGGTCGCCGACCACTTTGCCGTACCTCTAGTGCTTCAGGAGGATCGAACGGCGGTGGCCACTTGTCTGGAGGCGGCGCTGGGATTCGACCGCGTTCTGCGCGCCCGGACGCGGCAGGATCTCGCCCAGAAAGCAGCACGCAACCTGTGATGCGGCAGCTTACAAACCGCTTTCCTACAGCGAATCGGATGGAACATAAATCGAACATCGGTGCGCTGCGAGTCGTGCCGATCCCTTTCGACATCCAGCCGGAGCATGCCATGTCCGATCCTTTCGAGACTCAATCCGACGCCGCTTTCGCCCCTTCGCGCGCGCCTTACGCGATCGTGCCGAATGATACCGAGCAACTGGCACTGGTGCCCAAGGGCATTTACGTCGGCACCGGCGGCGACATCGTCCTTCGCGGCATCGACGGCACGACCGACGTGATATATCGCAATCTTCCCGATGCCAGCTTCGTTGCCGTGCGCGCCCTTTACGTGCGGGCGACAGGCACCACTGCCGCCGACCTCGTCGGGGAGGCATGAATATGGCCCGCCTCGTTTCCGGCGGCCGCTCCGGCGGCGTCTTCAACCGCGTAAGAACCGTGTCCGGCAGCGGTGCGCTCCTGACGCTCGGGCGCTCGCTCGGTGTCGGCTCGACCTTCACCTTGCGCTCGGGCAGTGATGCCAACCTCCAGCTTTCCGGGAGCAGCCTGATCGCCGCTACTGCCCTTTCGGCGGGAACGAGCCAGGTTGCGCTGATCCGGGAGAGCGTCGGGCTGGGCCAGTCGACGCGAGCGGTGGAGTATGCCGTTACGCTCACCGGTGCGGCATCCGATCCGGTGGAAGGAGCCTGGCTCCCGGCCAATCCCGCGCTTGCGGGCGCTTACGGCCTTGGCAAGCTCGTCGCCGGGTACGATGGACCTGCCCTGCGGGTACGCCGTGCTTCCGATGGTGCCGAGCAGGATATCGGCTTCGCGGGTCAGGCGTTTGATGCCGAGGCCGCGGCTGCCTTCAAGGGCGTGTCCACGCTGGGCGTCGCGGTCGTCTACGACCAGACCGGGCAGGGCCGCCATCTCACGCAGCCAAGCACATCCGCACAACCATCGCTGTGGCTGGGCGAGGGCGGTCCGACCGTCACCAACTACGATACCGACTGCCCGATGCTGATCCCCGCGACCCTGGCGATCCCGCGTGCGGACTGTGCGGTGTTCATGGCCGCACGCACGCCGGGGCAGGCCGCGACTTGCGGCTATTGGGCGTTTGGTTCGACGACCACCGACTATGGCCTCACCAGTCCGCGCACCGCCGGGAACCTGGCGATGCAGCCGATGGTAGCGAGCACCTCGATCCCGGCCACGGCCACCAATGCGCAGGCTTTGGGGGTCGGCAACATGGCCGTGCTCGGCCTCGTGTCGAGCGCATCCAGGCAGGTCGTCCACCGCGACGAGCAGACCGCGACATACCCGGCTGCCGCAGTTGCGATGCTGAACGTCGGGGGTGAGGTCGGTGAGGCGATCGAATACGGCGGGCGCACCGACTGGCGCGGCTTCGTGGTCTACGGGGCGGCTCCGTCCGATGCCGAAGTCACGGGCATCAAGGCCGTGCTCAAGGCGGTATTCGGCACTTGCGAGCCTGCCACGCTGTCGTTCCTCGGCGGAGGCGACAGTATCGTGTTCGGCACCGGGGGCGCGAACAACCGCACGATAACGGCGGCCATGCACCATCGCTCGGCGGCCTCGGTGCTGCTGCGCAATATCGGCATCGCCGGGCACCGGCTCGACCAGCATTACAACGATTTCGATACCGTTTCGGCCGCCTATATCACGCCGGGCGTGCCAAACGTCTATTTCGCAGACTACGGTCACAACGACATCAAGACATACGTGACTGACGCCGCGACCGCGATCTCGGCGGTGGAGGCGATGAAGGTCCAGGCGCGGAGCATGGCCGCGCGGCTGCGCATTTACGGATTCTCGATGGTCGTGTGGCAGGAGGCCTATGCCGACACCAGTTTCACCGTGGCGCAGGAAAACGCGCGCGATGCGTGGAATGCCTGGCTGCGCTCGAACCCGGTGGCCGATGACGGTTTGCCTTGCTTCGATGCGGTCGATCTCGTGGCGAGCGATGCGGGCTTCGTGCTGTCCGATGCAGAGACCGATGCAGGGCGCGGTATGGCGATGACCGCGAATTCCTCGGACGGGGTCCATCCGAACGAAGTCCATGCCGGTGCCCGCGCGGCGCACTTGCTGGCGGCATACGAGGCGATCCCGTTCACGCTGAAATATGCCACGCGGCCAGCGCAGCAGGGCCTCGCTTACACGGGTTACCTGCCTCGGCTGGTCAAGGGGACGGGACCTTTCACGTTTGCGTTGGCGTCGGGCTCATCGCCACTGCCGACGGGGCTGTCACTGGATAGCGGGACGGGCGTGATTTCGGGCACGCCGACGGTATCAGGCACGACATCCGGCGTGGTCCTGCGCGTGACGGACAGCCTTGGCGCTGCGGCGCAGGCGAGCTTCAACCTGACCGTCGCGGCATCGGCGACGATCGCGGTGACCGACCAGACCGAGACTTGGAACACTGTCGACGCCACGGCCGTGACCGTCGCCATGCCCGCTGCCGTAAATGTCGGGGACATTCTGGTCGCGGTGATGAGCGTCGATGGTACCGTCACCGTGACGTGGGACAACGCGACGGCAGGCGCATGGACCCAGCGCGCCACCTATGCGGCCAATTCCAATCAGCATCTCCTGACGATCTTCACCAGGACGGCAGACGGCACCGAAGGGGGCAAGGTGCTCAACGTGGGACTGTCGGGCTCGCAGCAGGCCGTGACGCGGGTGATGCGGGTGACGGGCGCGAGCGGTGCGGTGGAAATCTCGACTTATGCACGCGGCAATGCCGTCGCCGCCGATCCGCCCGCGCTGACGCCGAGCTGGGGCGGTGCGAGTCTGTATATCGCCGCGCTCGCTCTGGACGGGACGGCGACCATCGCGTCGGGACCGACCGGCTATGCGGGCTTCATGTCGCGCGTATCGAGTGCGAGCGGCCAATCGACCAACGCGACGGCCTGGAAGCTGGCATCGGGGACGGAGGATCCCGCTGCCTACACGATCTCGGCAACCTCGAACTGGGTCACGGCTACGCTGGCGTTGCAGGCCAGCTGACGGATCCGATGCGGCGGGGCGGTCCTCAGGCGGTGCGCAGCGACCGCACCAGGGCGGCCCCGATCAACAATGGCAGGCGGCGGAAGCGGGCCGAAGCGAGCGCGGCGGGCATGACGCTGCACAGGCTCGCCAGCATGGCCGGCCACATCGCTCGCGTCCTATCCCGCGAGATCGCACGGTAGCGTCGGAAGATTCGCAACCGCGTATAGGCATCCACAACCAGGTGAGGGGGCCGGGTGCCGCCGGTCCGCGCGATCGCGTCAAGTTCCGCGCGGACGGCGGAGCGTTCCTGTTCCTCGACATTTCCTACCGAGAGCGCCGCTTCGTGGCGGCGATAGAACAGGACGTCCACCGGTGGATTGTCGATACGGCCGAACGCTCCGGCGCGAATGAACAGGTCGTAGTCCTCGGCATGGTGGTAGTCGTCGCGGTATCCGCCCATGGCTTTGAGTGCTGCGGCCCGGATCATGATCAGCGGATGCATCGAGACCGCGACGCGCGGCGGAAAGACGGACAGGTCGGTTACTTCGTGACGTCCGCCGCTGGTGCGGGTGCTGGACGAAGTGGGATGGCGATCCGCAACGGCCTGCCCGCCGACGATGACGGTCTGCGGGTTGTCGTCCAGCCAGGCGACCTGGAATGCGAGACGCTCGGGAAAGGACACGTCGTCCGCGTCCATACGCGCGATGTATTCTCCGCGCGAATGGTCGATCGCGGTGTTGAGTGCCGCCACGATCCCGCCATTGGGCTGGCGCACCACCCGGATACGGCCATCGCCTTCCGCCATGCGCGCAAGCAGGACCGGCGAAGCGTCAGTGCTGCCGTCATCGACGATGACGAGTTCAAAATCGGTGAACGTCTGGTCCAGGATCGATCGCACGGCTTCGCGCAGAAACGCCTCACCATTGTAGCACGGCAGGATCACGGAGACGCGGGGAGGCAGCAACCTCATGCCGCTTCTCGCCATGAACGGTCGCTGAGAGCGAGGATGATGTCGAGCAGTTCGGCCCCGGCGCGGGCCCAAGTGAACTGGCGCGCCCTGATATATCCCACATCGACCTTGCTCGCAAAAAGAGGGCCGGCCGGATCGAGCGCGGCGATCGCCTGCGCCCACGATGCCGGATCATCGACGTCTGCATAGAGAACGGCATCACGACATACCTCGGGGACAGCACCGGCAGGCGCCACCACGGCAGGTGTGCCGCAGAGCATCGCCTCCAGTGGCGGCAGGCCGAAGCCTTCCGTGCGGGAGGGACACAGCAGGCACCGTGCGCCGGCGTAGAGCGCGCGCAGGGCCTGGTCATCGCACGAGCCGACGAACACGGCATCGTCCGGAACCGCCAGTCCGGCTGCGACCAGCGCGCCTCGCTGCGCACCCACGACGACCAGCGGCACGCCCGCCGGCGCCTTTTGGGCATAGGCAGCAAAGACCACCGCGTTGTTCTTGTAGGCCTTGGAACTGCCGAACATCAGCGCGTAGCCGCGCGCGGCAAGGCCATGCACGGCAAGCACTGTGTCGTTCGCTGCGTTCTCCAGGATATGGTCCACGCCGTTGTAGAGCACTTGCGTGCGGGTGGCCGGGGAGACGCCCATAATATCGAGCATGCGCCGGGAGTAATCGCTGACGGTCAATACGGTGCTGCTCGACCGGGCCATGCGCGGGGTCAGCAACCGATAGCCCAGGCGCTGGCGGAGCGGGTAGGAACTGTCGGGAAAAAGGAACTGTGCATCGTGAATCAGCGTCACCTTGCGGCGATGGCGCAGCGGCGCAAGGTTGGCGAGGTTCACCAGAACTCCGTCGGCGGCGAGCGTCGGCAGCCTTGCCTGTTCCCAGACTTGCGAGGGTCTTTCATCCAGTTCGCGCACTGCGATGTTGCGCAGCAATGGCTTCCAGTCGCCACTGTGGCGCATCGGCAGCAGCAGTGTCACCCGGGGGGCGCCGGGAACGCCCAGACGTGTATCGATCTCCCGGACAAGCCGGTCGGCGACGCGGTGAACGCCATTGAGACCGCCTGCGTAGAACTTCCCGTTGATATATACCGGTAGCATCGACATTCCCGAACAATCGAGCCGCAACATAATATTGCGTTGCAGCGAACTCGACGGTCGATCCTTCGCCTTGCCAAGTTTTAATGGTCGTCGGGTGCCGGCCCATCTTCCCCGTACTGGCCGCGCAAGCCATTCAAGGCGAAGAGAGGGGGGCTTCGATGTCGCGGCCTGGTGATGCGATACTGATCAATGGGCGATTCCTCATGCAGCCGGTAACAGGCGTGCAACGGGTCGCGCGCGAACTGGTGTCCGAGATGGACCGGCTGGTGGGCACCGGAGAAACTCCGCTGCATCTGGCGCTTGCCTGCGAACCGGATGCGGACACATCGGACCTGGACTTGCGGCATATCCGGGTGGAACGGCGCGGCGGGGTGAGCGGGCATGCCTGGGAGCAATTCGTATTGCCGCGTATGGTCGCCGATCGTCGCCTGTTGTGCCTGGGAAATACTGCACCGCTTGCGTCGGCGCTGGGCGGGCAGCGCCTGTCGGTGATGATCCACGACGTGTCGTACCTGTCCCTGCCGCGCGCCTATTCCCTGCGCTATCGCGCAGCGCATCGCGCACTGCTGCCGATACTCCTGCGACGTTCCGAACCCCTCTTCACCGTCTGCGATGCCGAGGCGGAGCAGCTGCGCCGCCTGCATCGCCGCACGCACGTCGTTGCAGTGCAGAATGGCGCCTGGACCCGTGACAGGGTCGACCGGACTGCAGGCTATGAGCGGGAGCGCATGGTCCTTTATGTCGGGTCGCTGTCGCGCAGGAAGAATGTGGAACGGGTGATCGAGGTCGCCCAGCACCTTGCCCGGGAAGACGGCGTGCGCACCGTTCTCGTGGGCTCGAGCCATAAGATCCTCGCGCCCATTCGCGCCGGCGTGGCTTCCGATGTAGCGCATATGCTCGAATTCATCGGACAGGTCCCGGATCTAGAGATCCTCGCAGATTATTATCGCCGCGCCGCCTGCCTGCTTTTCCCGTCGCTCTACGAAGCGTCGCCGCTGCCGCCGGTAGAAGCGATGAGCCATGGCTGTCCGGTGATTGCCTCGGCAATCCCGTCGATGACCGAACGCTGCGGTTCCGCCGCGCTCTATTGCGATCCGCTCGACAGCGGGGACATCCTGTCTGCGGTGCGCCGCGTCCTCTACGATCCCGGCAAAGCCGATGCGCTGCGCGAGGCCGGTTTCGAGCGCGTCGCCCGCTTTACCTGGCGCGATCAGGCAAGAAGCCTTCTGGCAGCCATGACCGGGAGTTAATTTGTCCCGTCCAGGAAGCCCGGCAAAGATCGCGTCATGAGCCAAGCGCACGCTACCAATGCCCGTCGCAGGCAACCCGTCCATGGGCTGGACCTCGTGCGCTTTGCGGCGGCGAGCCTTGTCGTGCTCTATCATCTCGGCTTCAAGGCATGGGCGCTGGAAGACAGCAGCTTACATGCAGTTCTAGGCCGTCATCAGGACTTTCCGATCGGCTATGCGTTGAGCTGGTGCGGCTGGATCGGCGTGCAGGTGTTCTTCGTCGTTTCCGGGGCAGTCATCGCCTATTCCGCACGCGGCGTCAGCGCACGCGGCTTTGCGCGCCGCCGCGTGGCCAGGCTGCTGCCGGCGGTGCTCATCGCCGTGGCCATCGCGCTGCCGGTCGCGGTATTCGTGTTCGGCAGCGCACCGGGGCAGGCGATCGTGCTGACTCTGAAGACCTTGGCGTTCGTCCCCTTGGGACCGTGGATCATCGGCCAGTTCTGGACGATCCCGATCGAGTTGGCGTTTTACGCCCTCGTCTGGGCGATCCTTGCATCGGGCGTGCCCGAACGCCCGATGCACGCGCTGGCGTGGCTGCTGGGTGTCGCCAGCGCGAGTTACTGGCTGACCGTGACATTGGGCGTTCGGGGCGCCGGGGGGCGGCTTGGTGAACTTTTGCTGCTGCAGCATGGGATATATTTTGCGCTCGGAATGCTCTGCGCGCGGTTGGGCGGCAGCGGCCTCGGGTTACGCCACGTCGGCCTGTCGATTGCCTGCATCTTTGCCGCATCGGTGCAGGTGCGCACGACCGCACAATGGGAGATGGGCGCGCGGGTCGATCTGTCGGCCGGCTGGCCTTGGGCCTATGTGCTGTGGCTTTGCCTGACCGCGATGATCGCGGCGGCATTCCGGTGGCAGGCGCAAGTCGCGACCATCCTGGGGCGCTTCGGCGAAGCGCTGCGCCTTGCAGGGCTGGCTACCTATCCTCTCTACCTCGTTCACATCCACGTGGGCGGTGCGATCCTGCTGCTGACGGCGGAACTGGGCATCATTCCGGCGCTCACTCTCGCATATGCAGGTTCGGTGGTCGTTGCTCTCGCCATCGCCAGATGGCTCGAGCCGCCGCTCCATGCTGCAGTCGATATGGGGCTGCGTCGACTGGGGCGAGGGATGCCGCGTTATCGGCGGACGGGGTAGCCTCCTTTCATAGCGGCTCCAGCGAGGCGGACGCTTCGGATCGTGAAAACTCCCAAGTGTCGTAATGGTTTGATCGCCCCCCCCGATGAGCCGGGCGCATCGGGGGGGCGATATCAGGCCGCCACGCGCTCGGCGCTTGCCGAGCGTGCCCAGGCGACTGCTTCCTCGATGTCCTCGGCGCGGTGCACCAGCGCAGACCCTTGCGTGAACGCATCCAGGAAGCGGGCAATTTTTCCGTAGTGGTTGTCCAGCACGGCATGGGGACGGCCGAGAAGCAGCGAAAGAATATGGACATGGAGTCGGTCGGTGACGATCGCCCGCCCTCGCGCCAGTTGTCGAAATCCGCGCTCGACCCGATGGCGCGCCGCAGCCTCGTAGGCGGATGCACGCGCGCTAGCGGGGGAAAGCGAGGTCCACGCGCGCATCACGCCACCGGCCTTGGCGCGGCGCACGGCCGCCGTATCGTCGATCAGCCAGTCCTCGACGGTTGCATGATCGGGAAGCTTGTCGGATTGCGCACGTTCCTTGTCGGTGCGCAGCATGGCGAGCACGTCGATGGAGGGCGCCGCGCCGGATCGCGCCCCCATGGCAAAGGCACTGTCGGGGCAGAGTTCGACCGTGCAGTCGAAATGGCGGCGGGCCAGCTCCAGAGAGGGAACGTCGCGCACCAGCAGGGTGAAGTCGGGGTGCGCGGCGATGATGCGCGCAGTCCGGTCTATCCTTGCCGGGTCGCCATAATGGATCGATTGGGGCAACTGGACGATCCGGCGATCCCGCAACCGCGCGATCACGTCCTCCCGAAATGTCTGGTGATGGTTCCAGATGTCGCCGAAGTTACCTCCTCCATGCAGGAATACGGTGCCTTCAGGCACCGCTGTACGCATCGCCTGTTCGTCGAAATTGTCGAATGCGCAGACGTAGCCGGGGCCTGCGCCACCAAGCGATTTCAGCAGTTGCACTTCACCCAGCCAGATGGCGGAATCTCCGACATTGGCATGGTTTGGAAAGTCCAGAAGTGAGAAACTTGAAGAAGCGTAAGGAGCTATCGTCGTCCACAGTCGTTTTTCGAGATGATCGATTGATGGATTAAAAGAATTTAATCGAGTATTCACGCGATTCAAATCCCAATTACATGAACTGGGTATTGTCTCGCATCTGCGGCAATTCTATTCAAGTCCGTTATGGCAGGGCATCCGGAAATCGCAGGTGGCACTCGTTTGAGCCGGCGCGCCGCCGGTGCCGTGGGGTGGAGCGTGGTCCGTTTCGGTGGAGATCAGGTGTTCGGCTTCGTGGTCTTCGCCGCGTTGGCGCACCGACTGGATCCGGCGACCTTCGGTGTCTTCATCGTCGGTCTCGCCGTGGCGGAAGTGGGCAAGATAGTAGCGCAGGGCGGATTGGTCAGCAGCCTCTACCGTGCGCCAGAGATCACGCCGCGCCTTGCTGACACCGTGTTTTGGGGCAACCTCGGCATGGGAGTTCTGGTTGCGATCGCCTGCTTCGCGCTGCGCCATCCGCTGGCCAATGCCATGGGCAGTCCCGCCGCTGCGCCTGTCATTGCTGCGCTTGGCTGCGTTGTGCCGGTTTCTGCGGCAGGCGCTTCGCATATGAGTCGGACGCTTCGCGCCTTTGGCCATCGTGCGCTGGCGATCCGTTCGTTCGGCGCGGGGCTGATCGGTGGGACGCTCGCGCTGCTGTCAGCCCAGGCGGGGTGGGGGGTGTGGGCGCTGGTTGTACAGCGCTTTGCAAGCGAGGCGGTCGGTACGCTCGTTGCCTGGCATGCGTTTCGCTGGCGGCCGGGACTGCACTTCTCGTGGACGACGCTGCGGGCACAATGGCGACTGGGCGTAGGCGTCGCCACTTCGCAATTGTTGCTCGTAGCGCTCAACCGCACGCAGGACATGATCCTGGGGCGAGCGACCGGGCCCGTAGGCGTGGGCGTCTATCGCACGGCGTGGAAGTCGATCGAAGTCGTCGCGCAGGGCGTGATCAGCCCGTTTGCCACTGTCGCGGTGCCGACGCTGGCCAAGCTGCGGCATGACATGCCTGCGTTTCGGCGCGGCTATGTGGAGATGGTTTCGGCCAGCGCGATGGTCGCCTTTCCCGCTATAGCGGGGATAGGCGTGCTCGCCGACGCGCTGATACCCTTGTTGTTCGGCCCGCAGTGGGGCGAAAGCGTGCCGGTGGTGCGGGTACTGTGCCTGCTGGCACCGCCGTTCGCATTGAATTTCTTCGCCGATCCTGCACTGACGGTTCTCGGCAAGGCCGGGATCATGGTCAGGCTGGCCGGGATACAGCTTGCCCTTACCCTGCTGTTCTGCCTTGTCGCGGCGCCATACGGGCTTGTCTGGTTCGCGGTCGCCTACGTCATGCGGGCCTATGTGACGCTCGCGTTGCAACTGGCCCTGCTGCAGCGCGCCACCGGCGTTCTTGCACGAGAGGTGCTGGGCGGGATCGCTCCGGCACTGGGAGCAGCGCTGGTCATGGCGATCGTCGTGTGGGGGACAGGCGATACGATGCCCGTGGAGGGAGATTCCAGGAGCCTGGGTGCCCTGGCTCGCATAGCGTTCCTGGTGACGCAGGGCGGGCTTGTCTACGTGGCCGTCGTTCTGGCGTTCATGGGACGCTCGCGGCGCATGCAACTGGCGGCCTTCCTGCGTCGACTGCGCCTGCAGCGGCAACCGACCTGAAGATTCAGGCCGTAGCCGCCGGGTAAGGCCACGGACCTTGGATGGCAGCCTTCCCGGAACGATGCCTGTCCCCGGGCTTGCCCCCGGTGCGTAACGCGATCGCGCTGCCGGACAGGACTGCGAAGGCAAGCCCGGGATCGCAGCTTGGCGACGACACCGAAGCGACGCCGATAGCCACGACGACCGACCATGCCGCGGCGGCTGCGACGTCGCGATCGCGATCCCCGCTGCGGCTCCAGGTCGATGCCGCGAGCGGGGCGACGGCCCGAACGGCGTGGAGCACGAATGCGCAGGCGCCGACGATGCCGGTCGATCCCAGTATCGCCGTGGCAAGGCTTGACGAGCGGAACGAGCCCGGACCAATGCCAAGCCCGTGCGAGGTGATGAACGCTGTTATCCCTTGCCCCGCCCAGAACAACCGCTGCCTGCCGGAGAAGGATTCGGCTTTGTCCAGCGTCATGTGCTCCAGCAATCGGCGCATCGCTGCCGCAAGAGCAGGTTCGAGCACCAACAGCGCGCTGGCGAGGATACCGGCGGCGATGCCCGCGAGCGACAGCCACGCAAGCCGGTCGAGAGGCAGCAGGCGCGGGGTCGTGAGGGTGCGCAGCGCCATGAGCGCGCCGAACAGCACAAGCCCGACGTAGGCCGTAGATGAAGTGCTGGTGAGCAGGGCGACGGCGAGAAGCAACGCGGCCGCTCCGGTCCAGCGGGGCTCGACGCGGCGCAGCCAGCACTCGAAGGCGAAGACGAACCAGACTACGGCGAAGCTCGCAAAGGAGGACGCTTCGGGCCACAGGCCATTCATTCGCACGAAGCCGCCCCATTCGTGATCGAGCTGCGCGTAATTGTTGTTGCGGAAGAAATGGAAAGCAGCTTCCGCAGGCGTCCCGCGCAGGATGACACCGGCAAAGCCGGACAGCGCATGGATAATGCCGATCACGGCGCCGGTGCGAGCCAGTATGCGCCCGCCATCCGGCCTGTGGCGCATTACTGCGTGGGTCGCCAGCGCCATCACCATCGTGCCGACCATGTACACGGCGGTCGTCAGGTTCTGCGTGGTGAAGCGCAGGGGTTCGGCGGCGAGGATCCGGCCGAGCTGGGTTCCGTACCGGGCGCGAATCTGGCCGCGGAGAGGGGTGACGTCGATCTCCCCGGCAAAGATACGCGGCAGAAGCAGTGCGGCAAGGACGCTGTAAGCGACGAAGACGATCAGCCAGACATTGCCGCGCAACGCCGAGCCGAGATCGGCCGTCCCGACACCTCCGGGAGCCAGGCAGCGCAGCAGCAGGAAACCCAGCGCGAAGTGCGCGGGCGAGACCGACGATCCTCCCAGCGCCGTGAGATTGATCGCTGCCGAGCCGCCCAGCAGCGTCGCGCATATCACCAGCACGAACAGTGCGCGCACCGATCCCAGGATGAACAGGGCGAGCGCGATGATCAGCTCGATCGCCCCGATGAGGGTCAGTTCCATGTCCGTCTCCCCGTCACATTAACGATCGCAGTATCCCGGCGTCGAAGGCGGCGGGGGAAAAGCGGCGGGCCTGCAGCATGGCCAGTTCGGGTTCGAAGGAAGGTAGCCAGTCCTCGAACCTCGACACCGCTTCGGTGAGTGCCTCGACGGTCTGCTCATCGAAGAACAGTCCGGTCTGGCGGTCGACGACCGTGTCGAGAGCGCCGCCTTTCCCGAAGGCCAGTACCGGCCGTCCCGAGGCCATGACCTCGACCGGGACGATCCCGAAATCCTCCTCGGCGGTGAAGACGAATCCGCGGCAGCGCGCGTAGTGTCGGCGCAAGTTCGCGAAATCGAGCCGGGGGATGATCGTTACCGTAGGGCCCGCCATGCGGCGCAGGCTCGCGGCCATGGGCCCGTCCCCCACCACGGTCAGTGGCAAGCCGAGGCGGTTGAACGCTTCTACCGCAAGGTCCGGGCGCTTGTAGGGCACCAGTTGGCCCACCCACAGGTAGTTGTCGTCGACTTCGCGGGACAGGGCGAAGAGGTCCACATCGACGGGAGGGTGAACCACGGTCGAAGGCATTCGCCAGGCGCGTTCGATACGGCGCTGAATGAAGTGCGAGTTGGCGACGTAGCGGTCGACGCGCGAGGCGGATGCGACGTCCCAGGTGCGCAGGCGGTGGAACAGGAAGGGCATCACCGCACGGTTCAAAGGCCCGGTCCCTTCGCGATACTGGTGGTAGTGGTCCCACAAGTATCGCATCGGCGAATGGACGTAGCACACGTGAAGAGCGTCGGGATCGGTGATGACGCCCTTGGCCGGGCCGCTCTCGCTGCTGATGACCAGATCGTAGCCGCGCAGGTCCATTTCCTCGAGCGCCATGGGCATGAGCGGCAGGTATTTCTGGTAGTGCCGGCGCGCTCCGGGCAGCTTCTGGATGAAGCTGGTGGTCACCTTGCGCCCGGCGATGGTGCGCGAGACGCGCGCGGGATCGTAGACGTGGGTGAAGATGTCGGCTTCGGGGAAAAGGCGCAGCAGCCGTTCGATTACCCGCTCCCCGCCGCGCATGGTGACCAGCCAGTAGTGCACGATCGCCACCTTGCGGAAGCGCTGGCGGACATGGTGGAGCAGGCTGTCGTCGCCGTCCTCCGAGACCGGGCGCAGGTTAAGCATAGTAGTCCTTGTACGCCTTGTAGAATGCGTTCTCGTCGAGGCCGAACGCGGCCTGCTTGCGCACGTCCACGCGGGTGAGGATTACCCCGGCAAGGCCGACCGCACCTTCCGGCAGCAGCCGGAGAAGCGAGCGGATCGCGGCTTCCGGTGTCCGGCGCCAGCGCGCGGCGATGACGGCGGCGTCGGCCTTGCCCAGCAGCAGCCGGGCATCGGCCATCGGCAGTACCGGCGCGGTGTCCATGATGACGGCGTCGAAGCTCTGCGCGGTCGTAGCGAGCAGGGCGTCCATCGCGGGACCGGTGAGCAGCGCGTGGTCTTCTTCGCGCCCGGCGCTCAGCGGCAGGATCGAGAGCCTTGTACGCGGGTCGGTGACGATCGCGTCCTCCAGCCTGGCATCGCCGCGCAGCACTTCCAGCAGCCCGATGTCGCGCGTGCCGCCGACCCACCGGCTGACGCCCCGTCGCCGCACGTCGCAGTCGATGAGCAGGATCGCGTCCGTGGCCCCGTTTCCGTCGCCCGCCATCGACCGGGCGAGGCACAGGACCACGGTCGTCTTGCCCTCGGCAGGCAAGGCGGAAGTCACCGCTATGATCCGTGGATTCTCGACCGCGAAGGCGATCGAGGCGCGCAAGTTGCGGAATGCCTCCGCGAAGGCCGAGCGTGGCTGATCGACGATTGCCTCAACAGGGGCGGCCAGCGCCCTGCGACCCGTGACCGAAGCCAGTTCGGGGATCGAGCACAAGTAGCGCAGCCCCAGACGCCTCTCGATCTCCTCGCCGGTGGCAAAACCGCTGAACATCAGTTCCGCCGCGATGGCGCAGGCAAGGCCAAGGCCGAGGCCGATCGCGCCGGCCAGCACCATGTTGAGCAGGACGTCGGGGCGGGCCGGCCTGTCGCTGGGCTGTGCCGGATGGAGTACCCGGGCTTCCGGCTGACGGATGCCGATGCGGGCGGCAAGTTCCTTGTAGCGGCCGAGGTAGCTTTCGTAGAGCTGGCGCGAGGCCTGTGCCCGTTGATCGAGGTCCTGGAGGTCGACCATGGCCATATTGTCCCGCCGAAGGGCGCCTTCGGATGCGTGCAGCGAACCAGAGAGCGAAGCCAGGCGACGCTCGGAAACCGCTGCCCGGGCGGAGAGGTTCGACACCACGCGACCAATCTCCTCGGCGATCCGGGCATCCACAGATGCGAGCTGATTGCGCGCGCGAGCGAGGTCGGGGTGGCGCGGGCCGTACTTGCCGGAAAGCGAAGCGATCTCGGCGGCATATGCGGCCTGCTGCTGGCGCAAGGACGCGATCACAGGCGAGCCGAGCGATTCGCCGACATCCTCGCCGCTCGATCCCGAACCGAGTTGCTGTCGCGCTGTCGCCAGCCGGGCGGCATCTTCCGCTGCCTGCGCGCGGGCTGAAGTGACTTCCTGGTTGTAGGCGGAGATTTCCTGTTCGGTGAGCGAGCGGTCGCTGGTGCTCGGTAGGTCGTGCGCGAGGCGGTAACGGGAAAGCGTGGCGGCGTCGGCGGATGCCTGCGCGCTTGCCTTGTCCATCCGTGCGCCGACTTCGCGCAGGGCACGAGTGTCGGCGGCATCCTTCTCGGTGACGCTGCCTTGCGTGTACTGCGCAGCGAAGGCGTTGGCGATGCGCGCCGCTTCCCGGGCATCCTCGCTCTCGAAACTGATCGAGAGCGTATAGGTCGCGCCGGAGCGGAAGGCGGAGACTCCGTCGGCGACATAGTCAATCGCTGCCTGTCGCGCTTCGGCGCCGCTGCGCCCGTCAGTGGCGAAGCGGCGGGCGAGAGCCAGGCGGTCGACCACGGCCGCGATGTTGGCGCTGGACGTGATGACCTCTACTTGCGTGTCGATCCAGGTCTCGCCCATGCCGCCCTGAGCGGCGAGACGATCCTCTTCGGTCAGGGGGGCGATCGGCTCGACTTTCGGGTCGAGCGTGACCTCGGCGGTCGAAAGGTAGGTGGGGGTCTGGGTTGTTGTGACGACAAAGCCAGCGGCGAGTGAAGTCAGGAGCGCTCCCAGTATGATGTGCCATCGACGACGCAGAAAGCCGATCAGGGCGCCGGGATCAATCCGGTCTGTATCGATGGCAAGGGCCGGTCGCGACACGGGAACGAGGGCGCCGGGCGGCGGCGCAAGGACGATAGGTTGATTCACGCTGACACCACCCCTGTTTTCCGGCGGCGCTGCAATGGCCTGCTGGAATCGAGTGCAATTTCGGCTGGTTTGCACTGGGCACGCAAGTAACAGTTGCGCGATTTCAAAAATGTAACGGTTTCAAATTTGAAATTAACGAAGTTAATGGTGAAATAAATTATTTATAACCTGAATTTCATTTTTGTAATTGGAGTATTCTGTGAGGGCCGGTTTTCATCGCCGTACTTGGTGCGATGCACGGCGAAATGGAGATTGGGCAAGTGTCGAAGGTCTGCAATCCGCATCGGCGCTTGATCGATGCCGTCGTGGCAAGCGTATTCGCTGTGCTCGTGCAGGGGTGCGCGACTTCGGGCGCCTCGCCCCTGACTGCGGCCGAAGCCCGCATGGGGATGGAGGCGTACCGCCTTGGAGCCGGCGACAAGGTGCGTGTCACCGTCTACAACGAACCCAACCTCTCCGGTGAGTACGCCTTGTCCAGCGCGGGCAGGATCGCTTTTCCGCTGGTCGGGACGATCGATGCCAACGGACAGACGGTGGAAGACCTGTCACGCATGCTGACGAACCGGATCGCGGATGGTTACATGACTGACCCCAAGGTCAGCGTCGAAGTTCTGACCTACCGGCCCTACTATATTCTGGGTGAAGTCCAGAGGCCCGGGCAATATCCTTATGTCGCTGGCATGTCGGTCGAACAGGCCGTCGCAGCGGCGGGTGGTTTCAGCTATCGTGCGAATGCGCGGCGCGTGAACCTGCGTCGTGGGCCGCAACCAGGCGAAAAGTCGGTAGAACTCAACGCCGGACTGGTTGTTATGGTAATGCCGGGCGATACCATACGTATTCTGGAGCGGTACTTTTGATATTTTGAAATGGGTTCTTCGGGTAAGTAAAGCCAAGGCGTCGTGAATTGTGATGGCTCGGTCTCGAGCAGGACTTGAGTGTAATTTCAGTAACGAGCTGTCGTGTCCGTTGGGCAAAGGGGGCATGCGCCACTGTATCGAGCCGTGAGATGCAGTTTGAGCCAAAGTCCATGATGCTACCGCATGTGCTCAGGCGAGCTATGGGATGCCACACATAATTCCCGGCGGATTAAGGGCGTGAAACTGGCGGATGGTCATAGGGACGTCGTGTGACGTTCAGCAGATGCTGGAGTGGAGCCGCCAGTAGTCGGATCAACGTGCCGGGGTCGCCTCTGTCCGCATCACGGCCATCGCCAACCGCATGCTTGTGGATTTACTGGTAACAGCGGGTCGGCATCATAGGGTGTACCTAAGCGACACCGACATCCGCCTGCGATCAAACTCACGCCCGCCAGCGCCATTGCTGCGGGTGCTCTGTAAGCCCAACTGGGCTGCAAGCCGCAAGTTGCGACGGAGAAGCCAGTCGGCGCCCAGGCTGCCCGAGAGATCGCTTTGTCTACGCTCGGTCCCCGCATATTCGCTGACGGTACGATCCAGGCGCCCCCACATGAGCAGATTGCGCCGGGCTTCGTAGTCAATGCGGGTGCCATATCGCCTCTGCCGGATGCCTGCGATGCCGACGAGGGGCGAGCGCTGGATCGACCGGCGTGCCTCGATCGTCCAGGTCATCAGGCGGGTTGGGCTCCATTCGAGACCGGCGCTGAAGTCGAGCCCCTTGATGTGTGGAAAGGCCGTGTCGTCGTAGCGCTGGTCCTGGTAGCCGACTGCGGCACGGCCCCGGATCAGGCGCGTGACCCCGAAGGCGAGGCCGCCGCGCAGCGACCAGCCGCTGGAACTGCGGTCGAACGTGCCCGTATCGTCCGGATAGCGGGCTTGATTGTAGCTGCCCTCCACGAATGCCGCGACGCCGGGCGCCACGGCATAGCCCGCACTCGCGCCAAGGCTCCAGGTCCGATAGTCGCGGTCGCCCTGCCCGATTTGCACGCTGTCGGTTCGATAGGGCGCGTAGCGGTAGGAATCGAGACTTGCCTGAGTTCCGAGGATCAGGCGTCCTGCGGTGTGCTCGGCCTCCAGACCCAGTTCCAGTGCATTGTAAGCGATGCGCGGGCCGCGCAGCGTGGTGTCCCCGATCGTGCCGCGCGCTTCGTAGGCGCGCGAATAGCTCGCGCGGGCGGACAGGCGGGTCCGGGTGCCCAGATCGAGGCGGCCGCCAAGCCGGGCGTCATAGGTTTCGGTATCTTCGTTGGTCTGCGACAGGCCGCGAGCCAGCGCTGCATCGGTGTCCAGCGAGAGGGCGTGGCGGCTCCAGGTGGAGTGCGCGGAGAAGCTGCCCGATACCACCGCCAGCGCATCGTGCACCCTGTCATCGCGCGTGGCATAGATGTTGTCGTCCCAGGCGATGCGCGCTTCGCTTGAGGCCAGGCCTTCGAAACTGCCGAGGCGGATGGGGACTGGATCGAACTCGGGACGGGCGCGCTTCTGGACGGAGATCGCCACATCGCCGTAGAGGTGGTTTGTGGAGGCGTCCTGCGCCTGCACGTTCGGCGCCGCACAGGCGCCGATCAGGCCCAGTAGATACGGCATCAGCGCCGGATTCGTTCCGAACCGACCCAGCCTGTTCGCCGCTTTTCGCCTCAAGGTCGCCCGCGCTCCAAGATTCGTGCCCCCGCGAGAGTTGATGCCCGCTTGACGGTGTTTGCGGGCACGGCACGCGCGCAGCAAATGAACCATTTGTCACGGGTGAAGCATTCGCCACGGGCTGGGCGCGTCCTCCTGCGAGGAGGGCGTTCAGATCAGTCGGGCTTCCAGCCGATCTCTGCAGCGGAAGCGGACTTGGG
Organism: Novosphingobium resinovorum; assembly: GCF_027922145.1. Lineage (GTDB taxonomy): Bacteria > Pseudomonadota > Alphaproteobacteria > Sphingomonadales > Sphingomonadaceae > Novosphingobium > Novosphingobium resinovorum. Next base: position 218,192 of record NZ_BSFC01000002.1, read on the forward strand.
GATGTCGGTCAGCGCTTCGTTGACGGTGATCGTCTCGCCGGGTGCAAGGCGGTTCTTCGCAGGCACCACTTCCTTGGCGTAGACGACGGTTTCGCGCCGGTCGCGCAGGACGACGAGAAGCGAGGGGACCTTGCGGGTCTCGGCGCCGATGTTGGTGATCGTGCCGCTGACGCTGAAGAACTCGGTGCCGTCGGGCAGCGGCTTGCGATCCTGGCGGCCGCGCGGAAAGTCCAGCTTGAGGTCGGGCTGGGCTTGGCTGAACGTCGCGCGCGGGATCGGCAGCCAGTCGGGCAGCCCGCCCACGGCGACGGCGACGGCGAGGCCTAGCGTCGCCACCGCAAAGGCGATTGCGGCGAACGTGCCGATCCGCGACCAGTTGCGGCGCGGACGGAACGGCGGTGAGAAATCGAAGCTCGATGGGCCTTCGTCGGAATAGGGCTTGATCGAGGTGTCGTCGTAATAGACCGGACCGGGGCGACGCGAGGGTGCCGGCGGCGGCATCGGTTCGGAGCGCGGGGCCTCGGCAGCCGGTTCCGGGGCGCGGGGAACCACGACGGCGGGGCGCGGCGCCGGTCGTGCTGCAGCCTGAGGGATCGGTTGGGAAACCGGCTCCGGAGCTGGCTGCACGGGCGCGGCATGTACCGGCGGCGGGCTGACGGCCGCTTCGGCCTCGACCGGCGCGGCGAAAGCGCCTTCGGTTTCCAGTTCAGCCGGTTCCTGGAACCAGCTGTGCCGGCACTTGGCGCAGCGCACGGTCCGACCTTCCACGCCGATGGCGCTGTCGGGGACAGCGTAGCGCGTGGAACAGGCAGGACAGGCGATGATCATGATCGCATCCATAAGCACGGCTTGCTCGCGCGCGACAAGCGCCTCGCCTGTGGGTTCGCGCCATGACGCTCTTTTTTCCACATGCATGGATGGCTATAGGCATGAAGGTCGCCCGTTCGGCCCGACTGGAACACAGTAGTTCTGCAACACGATCCTTGACGAGCATGACCAGCGACGGGGAAATCATCCACTTCGACAATGTCGGCCTGCGCTACGGCACCGATCGCGAGGTGCTGAGCGACCTGACGTTCACGCTCTATGCCGGGCGGTTCTATTTCCTCACCGGCGCGAGCGGCGCGGGCAAGACGTCGCTGCTGCGGCTGCTCTATCTGGCGCAGCGGCCGTCGCGCGGGGCGATCCGCATGTTCGGGACCGACGCGATCACCCTGCCGCGCGCGCAGTTGCCGGTGATGCGCCGCCGGATCGGCGTGGTGTTCCAGGACTTTCGCCTGATCGAGCACTTGTCCGCCTTCGACAACGTGGCGCTGCCACTGCGCGTGGCGGGCCATGCCGAGAAGGACATCGCCGGGCCGGTGCGCGACATCCTCGAATGGGTGGGTCTGACCGACCGTATCGACGCCAGCCCCGCCACGCTTTCGGGCGGCGAGCAGCAGCGCGTCGCCATCGCGCGGGCCGTCATCGCCCGCCCTGCCATGCTGGTGGCGGACGAGCCGACCGGCAACGTCGATCCGGACATGGCCGCCAAGCTGATCCGCCTGTTCGAGATGCTCAACCGGCAGGGCACGACGGTGGTGGTCGCCACCCATGACCTAGATCTGCTGCGCAAGGTGCCCGACAGCCTCATCATGCGGCTGGACAAGGGGCGGCTTTCCGATCCCACCGGCGCGCTGCGCTATCCGCCGAGGAAGCTGACGTGAGGCGCTCCTCGGTTTTGGGCCGCTGGTTCACCGCCGGAAGCCGGGTCGAACTGATCCCGCAGGGGCGCATGTCCGGGCCGATGCCCTGGGTCATCGCGATCATGGTGGCGATGACTGCCATTGCGCTCGCGGCGGGGCTGGCGCTCGGCAATGCGGTCTCGGCGGCCAAGGCCGAGATCGACGGCGGCGTCACCGTGCAGATCATCGAGCCGCGGGCTGACGTGCGTGAAGCGCAAGCCGCGCGCGCGGTCGAGGCGATCAAGACGATGCCCGGCGTCGCGGGGCTGCGGCAGGTTCCGCAGGCGGAATTGGACGCGCTGATCGAACCCTGGCTGGGCACCGGCATCGCGGCGGCGACCGGCTCGGCGATCCCCGTTCCGGCGCTCATCGACGTGCGCCTGAACGGCCCTGCGAGCGCGGCGCAACTGGCCGCGATCGCGAAGCGGGTGACGCCGGTGGCGCCGTCCGCCCGGATCGATGCGCAGTCGAACTGGCTGCGGCCGGTGTTCGACGCGATGGTGTCGCTGCAGGTCTTGGCGATGGTGATCGTCGCGCTGCTGGCGGGCGCGCTGGCGGCGGCCGTGCTGCTGGCGGCACGATCGGCGCTGGGGGCGAACCGGGACACGATCGAGATCGTCCACCTGCTCGGCGGCACCGACGCGCAAGTGGCGCGGGTGTTCCAGCGCTCGATCGGCTATGACGCGGCAGGCGGCGGTGCAGTGGGCCTCGCACTGGCGATGGTGGTGATCCTCACCCTCGGGCGACGGTTCGAGGGGCTGGGTGCGGGGCTGGTCGACAGCGGCGCGCTGGTGTGGAGCGACTGGCTGATCCTTGCGGTCGTGCCGGTGCTGGCGACGCTGCTCGCCATGCTGACGGCGCGACTTACCGTGCTGCATGCGCTGCGAAAGATGCTGTAACCGGCGCAAACCCCTATATAGCTATTCATCTATGTTCCGCCGCTTCACCGCCTCTGTCGTGCTGCTCTGGGCCTTCGGGTTCCTGTGGTTCGCCGTTTCCCTGCCCGGGCCTTTGCCCGCGAGCGTGAAGACCGACGCGATCATCGTCCTCACCGGCAGCCAGGGCCGCATCGAGCATGCGGTCAAGGTGCTGGAGGCGGGCAAGGCACCGGACATGCTCGTCTCCGGCGTCGATCGCGAAGTGCGCCCGCGCGAATTCGCGCACCAGTTCCGGGTGCCCGCGCGCCTGATGCGCTGCTGCGTGACGTTGGGCTACCGGGCCTACGACACCCGCTCCAACGCGGTCGAGGCGGTGCAATGGGTGACCGAGCATAACGCCAAGTCGGTGCGCCTCGTCACCGCCGACTGGCACATGCGCCGCGCCGCACTGGAGATCGCGCGCGAGTTTCCCGATGACGTGCGGCTGGAACTGGACGGCGTACCTTCGCATCCCAGCCTGAGCACGCTGTTCCTCGAATATCACAAGCTGCTGGCCCGTGCCGCGCTCAACCTCTGGGAAGCCCTGCGATGAATTCCGAAAGGGCGAACCCGCTCGACGTCGTGCGTTCGCTGCTGTTCTATGTCGTGTTCTATCCGGGCACGATCGTGATGGTCACCGCATGTTTCGTGGGGTCGCTGTTCGGCGAGGAGCCGCTGCGCCGCGCCGTGCGCGGCTGGGGCCTATTCCACCGTTGGTGCGCCCGCTGGCTGCTCGGCATCCGCCTTGTCATCGAAGGGGAACTGCCGAACGAGGGCGTGCTCGTCGCGATCAAGCACGAGAGCTTTTACGAGGCGATCGACCTGCCCGCGCAGATGCAGCGTCCGGCCCCTTTCCCCAAGGCGGAACTGGCCGAAATCCCCGGCTGGGGATGGGCCTTGCGCCGCTATGGCGCGGTCGTGGTGGAACGTGGCGAAGGCGCCAAGGCTCTCCGCACCATGGTGTCGAGCGCGCGCGGTCTCGCCGCGCAGGGCCGCCCGCTGGCGATCTTCCCCGAAGGCACGCGGGTGAAGACGGGAGAACAGCCGCCGCTGCAGTCCGGTTTCGCGGGGCTCTACAAGCTGCTGGGGCTGCCGGTGGTGCCGGTGGCGGTCGACAGCGGGCGGCTTTACCACCGCCGCTGGAAAAAGCCGGGGACCATCACCCTGCGCGTCGGCGAACGCATCGCCCCCGGCCTCCCGCGGGACGAGGTCGAGGCGCGCGTCCACGCCGCGATCAACGCGCTGAATATCTAGGCCGCCGCGCTGACCTGGACGGTCTGCGAGAGCATTTCCACCTCGCCGAAGCTGGAGAGGAACGAAACGTCCGCCGCGTCGCGCCCGACGCCGATCTTGGCGACGCGGTCGGGCGTGGTCATCCCGGTGGCATCGACGAGATGCCAAGCGCCGTCGAGGAAGACTTCCGCGATGGCGTGGAAATCCTGCGGCTCGACGCCGATGCCGTAGGCACTTGCGAAGCGGGCCGGGATGGCACTGGCGCGGACCAGCGCGATCATCAGGTGCGCGTAGTCGCGGCAGACACCCTTGCGGCTCTGGAACGTGTCGGCGGCAGTGGTGAAGGCGTCGCTGGAGCCCGGTTCGTACGTGAGCGTTCCGGCGATCCAGTCGCGGATCGCGCCGACGCGCGCGCCTCCCTGCAATCCGGCGAACTCGCTTTCCACGAAGTCGTGGAACGTGTCGGAGGTGCAGTAGCGCGAGGGCATCAGGTAATCGACCGTCTCGCCCGGCAGCCTGTGCGGGGGCACGGCCGGGAGCCCGTCCACCGGGGCGAGGAAGCGATCGACCTCTACCGTGGCCTCGTAGCGGACCGTCAGCGGCGCGGAGGTGCGCAGCCAGATGCGTTCGCCGATGCAAGCCTGCGCGGGAACGCGGGCGAAATGTTCGAGCGGCGGCAGCTCGATGTGAGCGTGCAGCACGCGCTGTTCCGGGATAATCGCAGCCTCGATCTGGAGCAGGACGTCGACGGGGCCGGGCACGGCGTATTCAAGCATAGTCTGGATGGATAGCTGCATGGCGTCGGGCTCTCGAGCAGGAGGTTCGCCCGCTCAAAGCACGAGATGCCCGGTAGCTCCAAGCCCCCATAAACAAAGTGGCCCTCATCCCGGCCTTCGCTGGGATGACGTGCTTTACCGGCCCTCGTGATCCCCGCGGCCGAAGTCCGGCCGCGCGTCGTCCTGGCCTTCCTCGATGATCGAGCGGCGGATCGCGCGGGTGCGAGCGAAGGTATCGAACAACTGCTCGCCGTCGCCGACGCGGATCGCGCGTTGGAGGGCGGTCAGGTCTTCGGTGAAGCGCTGCAGCATCGTCAGCACCGCGTCCTTGTTGGACAGGAAAACGTCGCGCCACATCGTCGGGTCGGAAGCGGCGATGCGGGTGAAGTCGCGGAAGCCGCCGGCCGAATACTTGATGACCTCGCTTTGCGTCACGTCTTCCAGATCGGAGGCCGTGCCGACGATGGTGTAGGCGATGAGGTGCGGCAAGTGGCTGGTGACCGCGAGCACGAGATCGTGGTGCTCAGGCGTCATGATCTCGACGTTGGCGCCCAGCGCTTCCCAGAAGCCGACGAGCTGCGACAACCGCACCATGTCCACCTTGGCGGGCGGGGTGACGATGCACCAGCGGTTGCGGAACAAGTGCGCGAAGCCTGCGTCCGGCCCCGAGTTCTCGGTGCCGGCGACGGGGTGGGCGGGGATGACGACGTGGTCGGGCAGCGCTTCGCCCAATGCCTTGGCGATGGCCTGCTTGGACGAGCCGACGTCGCTGACCAGCGCGGTCGCGGGCAGGGCGCCGCGCACCTGCTCGGCGGCGATGCCCATCGCGCCCGGCGGCACGCAGAAGATCACGAGGTCGGCATCGCGCACAGCTTCGCTGGCAGTGGCGCAGACCTTGTCGACGAGGCCGCGCTCGGCGGCGCGGGCGCGGTGGTCGGGGCTGAGGTCGAAGCCGGTGGTGCGTGCCTCAGGCAGGAACTCGCGCACGGCGAGGCCGATCGAACCGCCCTGCAGGCCGAGCCCGATGATGGCGATGTTCGCGAAGCTCATTTCGGGCTTTCCGCCATTTCGCGCAGGGCCTCGGCGATGGCGTCCATGTCGGCGCTCTTGCCGATGGTGATGCGCAGCGCCTGCGGCAGACCTTGGCCCGGCAGCCAGCGCACGATGTAGCCGCGATCCGCAAGGCCTTCGAACGCCGTTTCGGCGGTGAGGGCGCCTTCGAACAGGATCAGCACGAAGTTCGCCTGGCTCGGCAGCGGGCGCAACCCGTGGTTGCCCAGCGCTTCCAGCTTCGTGACGAAACGGCCGCGCTCGTCACGGTTGTGGACTCGGCTCGCCTCGACGAAGGCGGTGTCGGCCAGCGCCGCCTCCGCCATCGCCTGCCCGGTGGAGGAGACGTTGAACGGGCCGCGAATGCGGTTGAGCGTGGCGACGATCCCGGGCGCGCCGGTGCCCCAGCCGATCCGCTCTCCGGCAAGGCCGAAGATCTTGGAGAACGTGCGCGTCACCAGCACGTTGTCATGCACGGCGGCCAGCGCCAGCGCGCCGTCCTCGTCCTCGGGCGCGACATATTCGCCGTAAGCCTGGTCGAGCACCAGCAGCACGTCGGAGGGAAGGGCAGCGTGCAGGCGCGCGATCTCGCCCTTGGGCAGGTAGGAGCCGGTGGGGTTGTTGGGGTTGGCGACGAAGACCACGCGGGTCTTCTCGGTGACCAGTGCCAGCAGCGCATCGACGTCGGTGCCGTAGTCGAGATCGGGCGCGACCACGGGCGTCGCGCCGCAGCGGCGCGCGGCGATGTCGTAGACCGAGAAGCCGTAGCGCACGTAGATCACCTCGTCGCCGAGGCCCGCATAGCCTTGCGCCGCAAGGTTGAGCAGTTCGTCCGAGCCCGTGCCCATGACCACGCGCGCCGGATCGATGCCGTGGCGCGCGCCGATCGCGGTGCGCAAGGCGGTGCTGTCGGGGTCCGGATAGAGCGCGGGCGCGGCGGCCTTCGCGGCCAGCGCGGCCTCGCTGGTGCCCAACGGGTTCTCGTTGGCGGAGAGCTTGATGAGCGAGCGGCCGTCCTTGCCTTTCGACTTGCCGGGCACATAGGCGTGGATCGCCTCGATCCAGGGCTTGGGAGTCGGGGCTTTCGGAGTGGTGATCGTTTCGCTCATGACGGCCGGCCCCATAACGCACCATGGCGGCTAATGACAGAGTCCGATTGAGCCTCTATTGGGGCTCGGATCATGGCAACCGTGCTCAATCCCCCTATCGAGAACCGCCACCTCGACCTCGACATGCCGCTGCTGCTCGACGGCGGGCAGATGCTGCCCTGCGCGCGCATCGCCTACGAGACCTGCGGCACGCTGAATGCGGCCAAGGACAATGCGATCCTGATCTGCCACGCGCTGACCGGCGACCAGCATGTCGTGTCGAACCACCCCAAGACCGGCAAGCCCGGCTGGTGGGTGCGCATGGTCGGCCCTGGCAAGCCGATCGACACCGACCGTTTCTTCGTGATCTGCGCCAATGTGATCGGCTCGTGCATGGGTTCGACCGGCCCGGCCAGTGACGGCCCGGACGGTACGCCCTGGGGCATGCGCTTCCCGGTCATCACCATCCGCGACATGGTACGGGGGCACATCGCTGTGCTCGATTCTCTGGGGATCGACAGCCTTCACGCGCTTGTCGGCGGATCGATGGGCGGGATGCAGGTGCTCAGCCTTGCCGCCAACTTCCCGGAGCGTACGCGCGCGGTGCTGGTGCTGGCTTCGACTGCGCGGCATTCGGCCCAGAACATCGCATTCCACGAAGTCGGGCGTCAGGCGATCATGGCCGACCCCGAATGGCGCGAGGGCGATTACTATGCCTTCGGCAAGGGGCCGGAAAAGGGCCTCTCCGTCGCCCGCATGGCCGCGCACATCACCTATCTGTCGGAAGCGGGCCTGACCGAGAAGTTCGGCCGCCGCCTGCAGAACCGCGAGGAGAAGACCTTCGGTTTCGACGCGGATTTCCAGATCGAATCGTACCTGCGCTATCAGGGGCTGTCGTTCACCGACCGCTTCGATGCGAACTCGTACCTCTACATCACCCGCGCGATGGACTACTTCGACCTCGCCGAAGAGCACGGCGGCATGCTCGCCAATGCCTTCGCGAAGTCGAAGGCGCGGTATTGCCTCGTCAGCTTCGATACCGACTGGCTTTATCCCACGGCGGAATCGCGCAATGTCGTCCACGCGCTCAACGCGGCGGGCCTGCCGGTGAGCTTCGTTGAGCTTTCCGCACCGTTCGGGCACGACTCGTTCCTGCTCGACGTGCCCGCGCTCGACCGTGTGGTGCAGGGGTTCATCGGATGATCCAGCTTTCCGACGACAAGACCCGCCTCGACGTGGCGCGCGTGCATGGCTGGCTCGCTTCCAGCTACTGGACGCCCGACATCGCGATCGAACAGGTCGAGCGCCAGATCGCGGGCTCGCACTGTCTCGGGGCCTATCACCCCGAACATGGGCAGGTCGGTTTCGCCCGCATGATCACGGATTACGCCAGCTTCGCCTGGCTCGCCGACGTCTGGGTGGATGAGCCTGCACGCGGGGCGGGCCTCGGCCGCCGCATGGTGCAATGGTTCCTCGACCATCCTGGCTACGAGACGGTGCGCCGTTTCGCGCTGACCACCGCCGACGCGCACGGTGTCTACGCCGCGCTCGGCTTCAATCCGCTGATGCGGCCCGAGCGGCTGATGGAGCGTCTCTCGCCCGCCTTCGCCGTGCAGTTGCAGGTGGCGTCATGACCCCCGCGATGAAGACCGGCCTGCGCCCGGACCTTGCGATCATCGCCGAGAACGTCGCGCTGGATTCCAGCGTACTCGACGTCGGCTGCGGCGACGGCACCTTGATGCAGGCCCTGCGCGACGGTTCAGGCTGCGCCACGCGCGGTATGGAGATCGACGCGCTGAACGTAGGCGCCTGCGTGGCCAAGGGCCTCTCGGTGATTCAGGGCGATGCCGACAAGGACCTTGCGTTCTATCCCGACAAGTCGGTGGACTACGCGATCCTGTCGCAGACGCTGCAGACGACGATGCGGCCGGACATGGTGCTGGAGGAACTGCTGCGCATCGGCCGCAAGGCCTTCGTCAGCTTCCCGAACTTCGCGCACTGGCGGGTCCGCACCTCGCTGCTGTGGAACGGCCGCATGCCGGTGACGCGCCTGCTGCCGATCGCCTGGTACGAGACGCCCAACATCCACCACCTGACGGTGAACGATTTCCGCGCGCTGCTGCAGGAACGCGGGATCACGGTGGAGGGACGCTGGTTCCTTTCAGGCGATACCCAGTGCAGCGCGGCGGCGGCGAACTTCCGCGCCGAGCACGCGGTGTTCCTGCTCTCGCGCGGGGGCTGAGCCGCGAGGGTTGCCTTGCTGGGCGAGGCATGATTCTCTCTCGGAACCGGCGGGCCGGGTTGCCCGCGCTCTTCCGGGAGACGACCCTTGCGAATTGACGCCTCGAAAGCCGTCGGAGCCTATGCTGCAGTGATGACGCTGGCGACGGTGTGGCTCGGCCTCACCGCCGTTTCGGCGCCTGCCACCAAATTCGAAACCATCGACGTCCAGCGCATCAACGTGCGCGAACCCGACGGCACCTTGCGCATGACGATCTCCGGCAAGGCCCGCATTCCCGGCCTGATCCTTGGCGGGGTCGAGCATCCGCACCCGAACCGGCAGGAAGCGGGGATGATCTTCTTCAACGATCAGGGCGACGAGAACGGCGGCCTCGTTTTCGACGGCGGGATGAAGAACGGCGTGCCCACAAACGGCGGCAGCCTGACCTTCGATCGCTACCACCAGGACCAGACGCTGCAGATGGTGAGCACTGAGGAGGGCAAGGCGCGCCGTGTCGGCGTCATCGTCACCGATCGCCCGGACAGGCTGATGGACGTGGCGGCGGGGCGCCGCCTGCGCGACATGGCGCCGGGGCCGGAGCGGGCCCGGCTGCTGGCCGAGGCAGGCTTCGAATCGGCCCGTCGCATCTGGCTCGGCCGCGATGCGACGGGAGAGGCATCGCTGGTGCTGAGCGATGCCGAAGGCCGCCCGCGACTGACACTGGGCGTGGGTGCAGACGGGACGCCGGGGGTGAGGCTGCTCGATCCCGCAGGCAACGTCACCCGCGAGATCAAGTGAGCGTCAGTGCGGCCGCGCTTTCAGCAGCGCCAGCCCAAAGCCGATGAAGAACACGCCGGTCACCCGGTTGAACGCCTGCTTGATCGCGGGGCGCGTGAGGTAGCCCGCCAGCGAACGGCCGCCCAGCGCATAGGCGCAGTACCACCCGGTTTCGATGACGGCGAACGTGCTGAGCAGGATTGCGAACTGCGGCACTTTGGGCAGCGCGGGGTCGATGAACTGCGGGAAGAAGGCTGCCGCAAAGAGGATCGCCTTGGGATTGCTGATGGCGATCGTGAAGCCGCCCCGGAACACCGCGAGGCTCGAAGGAGCGGGCGGCAGTTCGCCCTCGGTGGGGTCGAGCGGTGCCACGGGCGAGCGCCAGGACTTCACCCCGAGGTACACCAGATAGGCCACACCGGCATAGCGCAGCACTTCGAACGAACCCGGGAGCGCCAGCAGCAGCGTCGTCAGTCCGGCGGCGGAGGAACCCATCAGCAGGAAGATCGCGCAGAGGCACCCCGCCATCGCGATCGTGCTGCGCCGCGCGCCCATCTCGACGCTGCGCGACAGGACGTGGAGCATGTTCGGCCCCGGCGTACCGGAAACCACGAAGACGGCGGCGACGAAAAGCCACCAGGTATGAAGCGTCACGGTGCGCAGGTCCTTGCACGGGATTGAAGAAGGCGCGGCTTATGCCCGAGGTGCGGACAAGGCAACACCAGTGGCACAAGCTGCAAGATAATCGCTGCCCTTTCGCTTGACCGGAGCCTGCCCGGCTGCGAGGTGCGCCGCCTTCTGCCGGGCGCCTCGCCGCGCCCGCAGCTGACAGACCGGCCAAGGGCGCAGCATCGCCCCCTCCATGCCGAGCCGGTCGTCCATCCCGTGGAGACGATTCCCGACCAGGCCGACGGCCGCGTATCCCATTCGTATTCGGGAGGGCGTCCGGCGACCGTGACCCGAATCGACGAGTATGACATGACCCTGAAGACCACTCCCGCCGCGCACGCGGTGCAGCTTATCGACGCCGTTTTTCCCGGCGACACCAACCACCATGGCACCCTGTTCGGCGGCGTCGCGCTGGCGCACATGGACAAGATCGCCTTCCTCGTCGCCGCCCGCCATGCCCGCGCGCCTTTCGTCACCGCGCGGACCGAGCGCATCGACTTCGAGAACCCCGGCCGCATCGGTGATCTGATCGAGGCGACCGGCCTGATCACCCGCGTCGGCACCCGATCGGTCGATGTCGAAGTGGAACTGGTCGCCGAAAACCCGCTCACCGGCGAGCGCCGCCTTTGCACGCGCGGCCTTTTCGTCCTCGTCGCGCCCAAGGGGCCGGATACGAAGCTCCCGTTCCCGCCGCTGCCCGAGCCCGCGCCTTCGGTGGAGACCGGGCGGCTGCACATGGTCGACATGGTGTTCCCGGCGCAGACCAACCACTACGGCTCGCTGTTCGGCGGCGACGCGCTCAAGATGATGGGGCGCGCCGCCTTCATCGCATCGAGCCGCCACATGCGCCGCCCGATGATCATGGGCACGTCCGACCGCATCGATTTCAAGTCGCCGATCCGCGAGGGCGAGATGATCGAGCTGATCTCCGAGGTCGTCATGGCAGGCCCCGATTCGGTGCTCATCCGCGTCGAACTCTGGGCCGAGAACCTGATGAACGGCGAACGCCGCCACTCGGCAACCTCGACCTTCACGATGGTCGTGGTGGACCGGGCGGCGTGATCACCCTCTTCGACATGCTTCCAATTTTCGTCATCCCCGCGAAGGCGGGGACCCAACTGATGCCCGTGCAACATGAAGCATCGGGAGATGGGTTCCCGCCTTCGCGGGGATGACGGCGGCATAGTCGCAGGCGATCACACTTCAGCCCATGCTCAGCCCGGAATAGACGCCGAGCTTGTTGCCGTCGGGGTCGCGCAGGTAGGCCCCGAAGGCGCCGCGCGCCTGCGGCTTGGCCTCGGGGGCGCCTTCGTCGGTGCCGCCGTTGGCCAGGCCCGCCGCGTGCCAAGTCCTGACCGCATCCTGATCCGGCGCGTCGAACAGGATCGTGCCGCCATTGCCGTGCGTGCACGCCTCGCCGTCGCGCGCCGGGCCGAGCAGGAAGCGCACGCCGCCAAGGTCCCACATTACGATCGGGTACTGATCGGGCGTCGAGCAGGGTGCGAGGCCCAGCGCACCGAAGGTCGCGTCATAGAACGCGCGGGTTCTGGCAAGGTCGTTCGACCCGAGGCGGATTGACTTGAGCAGCACGGTTTCCTCTCCCTTTCCCGTTTGCGGAGAGAGTGTCGGCGCGCACGGCAGGGGTCAACGAGCGGAGGCGCAGGGGCGCGAGATATCGCGCAACGGATGGAGCGCGGACTTATCCACCTGATTCCCGCCTCCGTGAAATGGACGGGGCCGTGCCCTTTCGGCATTCCGGATCGCCATGTGGCACATCTATCAGTTCCCGCTCTGCCCCTTCAGTCGCAAGGTCCGGCTGCTCATGGCAGAAAAGGGCATCGCGTACGAACTCCAGACCGCGCGACCGTGGGAAGGCGAGGATCGCCTCTTCGCGATGAACCCGGCCGGACGCACGCCGGTGATCCGTGAAACCGACAAGGGCCTCGTGCTGTCGGACAGTCGCGCGATCTGCGAATACTTCGAGGAGACGGTGGATCGCTATCCGCTGATCAGCGGCACCCCCCAGCAGCGGGCCGAGATCCGCCGCCTGATCGCGATGTTCGACGAGAACTTCTACAACGACGTTTCCGGCCCGCTGCTGCTGGAGCGGATGAAGAAGCGCCTCGTGTTCCGCCAGGCGCCCGATGCCAAGGCGTTGCGCGAATCGATGAAGCTGGCGCACGACTACATCGACTACATCGACTACCTGATCGACAACCGGCCCTGGCTTGCCGGCGCGACGATGACGCTGGCGGACCTCGCGGCGGCGGCGCAGCTGTCGGTGGCGGACTATCTCGGCGGCCTCGACTGGTCGAGCCACGAGCAGGCGCGCGGCTGGTATCTGGTGATGAAGTCGCGGCCCTCGTTCCGGCCGCTGCTGTCGGAGCGCATGGAAGTGATCCAGCCGCCCAGCCACTACGCTGAAGTGGACGCCTGAGCGGAACTGCCACGCAGACGATTGCCTTCAATTCCACCGCCGTCATTCCCGCGAAGGCGGGAACCCATTTCCTGACTGAGCCTGTTGCACCGGCATCAGATGGGTCCCCGCCTTCGCGGGGATGACGATGAGGTTACTTGTCGAGGCGAACGGTGCGCTCTTCCTTGGGCACCTGACGCACCGGCACGGCGGCGAGCCACTGCTGGAACGCCTCGTTGTCGATCATGCCGCGCGTGATCTCGGTGCCCTGCTTGAAGGTCGCGAAGCCGTCGCCGCCTTCGGCGAGGAAGTTGACCACGGTGACGCGGTACTTCGCGGCAGGGGCGAGCGGCTTGCCGTTCAGCGTCAGCGACACCACGCGGCTGCCCGAGGGACGGCGCATGTCGTACGAGAACTTCAGGCCGGCCGAGGGCGCCAGCGCCTGCTTGTCGCCCGCGTCGTCGAGCCCGTCCTCGATCACCGCGCGGACCTGCGCGCCGGTCAGCGTCATCGTCACCAGTTCATTGTTGAAGGGCTGCGTCGCGTAGACCTGCCCGAAAGTGACGGTGCCGTCCGGCGCCGGGTCGATCGGGGCGCGGATGCCGAAGGGGTTGGTGAAGGCGATCTGCGCGCCCGCAGCCCGGGTGCCCGCGAGCTGCGAATCGGCAACCAGGTTGCCGAGGTCGCCGCCGCTGGCGCTCTCGCTGCTGCCCTTCGCCGCCGGGCCTGACATCTTGCCGACGGGGCGCTGGATCAGCCCTGCCGCATCCTTCACGTAGCCCGCGACATAATCGGCCACGTCCGCACGCGGCTGGAACTGCGGGTAGGCGGTGGTATTCGGCACGTCGCCCCGGCCGCTGGTGTAGCCCGGCGACTGGACGATCACGTTGCGGGCCTTCTTGGCGATGACCTTGTGGCTGGCGGGGTCGATGGTGAGGGTGATGTCGGTCACCAGCTTGCCGTAGACGCCCGCGCTGGTCAGCAGGATCGGCGAGCCGTCGCCCGACTGGCCGTACTGGCACACGTACTGCCAGTGCGTGTGCCCCGAGACGACGAGATCGACGCCGGGGTTCAGCTTGTCGAGGATCGGCTGGATGTCGCCCGCGAAGCCCTCGCACGAATTGGGGTCCTTGGCAGCCGTCTTGCCGCCCTGGTGGATCAGCACGACGACGGCGTCGGCGCCCTCGGCCTTGAGCACGGGAATCGCCTTGTTGATCGCCTCGGCCTCGTCACCGAAGGTCAGTCCCTTGACCATGTCGGGCTGGACGAGCGTGGGGATCGACTTGAGCGAAAGGCCGACGAAGCCGATGGTCACTTTGCTCGCGCCCTCACCGAAGGTCTTCAGGCCGGTGGCGGGGAACAGCGTCGTGCCGTCGTCCCTGTAGGTCGCGGCGGAGAGATACTTGTAGCTGGCGCCCTTGAACTGCTCGAGCTGGCAGGGCTGCAGGCGCGTGTTCTTCTCGCAGCCGCCGTTCTGGAGGCGCTGGAGTTCCTTCCAGCCGCGGTCGAACTCGTGATTGCCGACCGCGTTGAACTCCAGCCCGATACGGTTCATCACGCCGACCGCCGGTTCGTCGAGGTGGAGCGAGGAGGCCAGCTGCGAGGCGCTGGTGAGGTCGCCCGCCGCGACGACGACGTTGTTCGGGTGTTCGGCCTTGAGCGAATCGACCGCCGATGCCAGCCACGCGCCGCCGCCTGCGGGCACGTTAACCGTCTTGCCATCAGGGCCGGGGGCCTCGACCGAGGCCTTGGGCGGTTCGAGCGCGCCGTGGAAGTCGTTGATGGCGATGATGCCCACTTCCACCGGGGTGGTCGCCGTGACGGGCGCTCCCGGGCGGGTTGCCTGCGGTGCAGCGCAGGCAGCGGTGAAAGCGAGAGCGAGGAGCGGCAGAGCGCGTAGACGGGGGGAAGTCATGACCCGGCTCTATCGCACTGCAATATGACGGGCCAAGGGCCAATTTCGCTGATGGCCTGTGCGAATTGTCAGCGCACCTGATCCTCCAGCGCATGCATGGCGTCGTCGGACAGGCCGAAATGGTGGCCTACCTCGTGGATCACCACATGCGCGACGAGGTCTTCCAGATCCACCTCGGTCTCGCACCATTCGGCGAGAAGGGGCTGGCGATAGAGCGTGATGCGCGGCGGGAATTCGCCCGAGATCCACACCGAATCGGTGTCCATCGACCGGCCGTGATAGAGTCCGGTCAGTTCCCAGGCATCCTCGATGCCCATGGCGCCCAGCGTTTCCTCGTCCGCGAATTCCTCGATGTGGACGGTGATCCCGTCGAGGTGTTGCGCGAAGGGCGCAGGAATCCGCGCGAAGGCGGCGTGGGCGAGGCGCTCGAACTCGGCGGCGGAGGGGGGAGGGCCGAATGTGCGGGTCATGGGTGGAGGTATGCCCACCCCCGGCCCCTCCCGCAAGCGGGAGGGGAGCAACACAGGATCGCCCTCCCGCAGGCGGGAGGGGAGCAACACAGGATCGCCCTCCCGCAGGCGGGAGGGGAGCAACACAGGATCGCCCTCCCGCAGGCGGGAGGGCCGGCAGGCTTGGCGGTTTACCGCCTAGCCGAACGGGGTGGGCATCACACCATCCACACCCGCATCGTCCCCCATTCTTGCGAAACCGCCGCCATTCTGCGACCAAAACACGCATGGTTCCGGCAATCTTCGGCCTCTCCGGCCTGACCCTCGGCGACGACGAACGCGCCTTCTTCCGCGACGCCGATCCGGCGGGCTACATCCTGTTCGGCCGCAACGTCGAAAGCCGTGCGCAAGTCCGCGCCTTGACCGACGAACTGCGCTCCATCCACGGGCGCGAGCATCTGTTCGTCTGCATCGACCAGGAAGGCGGCCGCGTCGCCCGAATGAAGCCGCCGACCTGGAGCGCCTATCCGCCCGGCGAGGCGTTCGACCGGCTCTACGACCTTGCCCCCGCCAGCGCCATCGAGGCGGCGCGGGTGAACGCGCAGGCGCTCGGCCTTGACCTTGCCGAAGTCGGCGTCAGCGTGGACTGCCACCCCTCGCTCGACGTGCGCCAGCCGGGCGCGCACGACGTTATCGGCGACCGCGCGCTGGGTGCCGAGCCGATGCGGGTGGCGGCGCTGGGCCGCGCGATCCTCGACGGCTTCGCGCGCTCGGGCGTCGCGGGCTGCATCAAGCACATCCCCGGCCACGGCCGCGCGATGGCGGACAGCCACAAGGAATTGCCCACCGTCACTGCCTCCGCCGAGGAACTGGAACTCGACCTCGCCCCGTTCCGCGCGCTGGCCAAGGCGCCGATCGGGATGACCGCACACGTGCGCTACACCGCGTGGGATGCCGAGAACCCTGGCACCCTCTCGCCTTTCGTGATCGGCGAGATCATCCGCAAGACCATCGGTTTTTCGGGTCTGCTGCTGACCGACGATCTCGATATGCAGGCCCTTTCCGGCAGCGTGCCGGAACTGGCGGCGCAGGCGATCGCGGCGGGCTGCGACATCGCGCTCAACTGCTGGGCGAAGATGGACGACATGGTCGGCATCGCCAAGGCCCTGCCGGTCATGGCCGAGGAAACCGCCGCCCGTCTCGACCATGCGCTGGCCGGAACCGGCCCCGCGACAGCGGCCGATCACGCCGAACTGCTGGCGAAGCGCGACGCCCTGCTGGCGCTGCGGGCGGCCTGACGTGGCCAGTAATCCCGGCCTCTTCGACGACTGGGACGGCGAGGACCGCCAGGGCGCTCAGGCCGACAAGCTGTACCTCGAGATCGACGGCTGGGAAGGGCCGCTCGATCTGCTGCTCGACCTCGCGCGGCGGCAGAAGGTCGATCTGCTGCGCATCTCGATCCTCGAACTGGTCGACGCTTACCTGACCTATATCGAGGAGGCCGAGGCGCTGCGGCTGGAACTGGCGGCCGATTACCTCGTGATGGCGGCGTGGCTGGCTTACCTGAAGTCCGCGCTGCTGCTGCCGCGCGACGAGCAGGAGGACCCGAGCCCCGAGGAAATGGCCCTGCGCCTGCAGATGCGCCTGCAGCGCTTGGGTGCGATGCGCGAGGCTGCGGCGCGGCTGATGGGACGCGACCGGCTGGGGCGCGATGTGTTCGAACGGGGTGCTCCCGAGGGATTGCGCGTCGATCGCAAGTCGCGCTGGCAGGTCGAGTGGTTCGACCTCGTAAGGGCTTATGGCGACGTGAAAATCCGTTCGCAGCCGGTAGTGCACATGGTGCGCGAGCGGATGGTGATGACGCTCGACACCGCGATCGCCCGGGTCGCCTCGATGCTCGGCGTGGCGATCGACTGGATGGAACTGCGCGACTTCCTTCCGGCAGCGCATGGCAGCTGGGAAAGCCCGCAATTGCGCCGTTCCGCGCTGGCTTCGAGCTTCGTCGCGGCGCTCGAACTGGCCCGTACCGGCAAGGCCGAACTGGCGCAGGACGAGACGTATGGCCCCCTGCGCCTAAGGGCACTCAAAGGCACCCAAACGTGACACAAGACGTCCAAAACGCGCCCGACGACGTGTTGCGTGCCGTGGAGGCGACCCTCTTCGCCTCCACCGAACCGCTTACCGCGGATCAGGTCGCGCTCCACCTCGGTTTCGGCGAGAAGGGCGGCGAGGTCCGCCCTGCGCTCGCCGATCTGCAGCGCCATTATGAGCGACGCGGCATCCACCTCGTCGAGCGCGGCGGGCGCTGGCATTTCGAGACCGCGCCCGATCTCGCGCACCTGCTCCGGCGTGAGAAGGAGGACGTGCGCCGCCTCAGCCGCGCCGCCACCGAGGTGCTGGCGATCGTCGCCTACCACGAACCCGTCAGCCGTGCCGAGATCGAGGCGATCCGCGGCGTCCAGACCGCCAAGGGTACGCTCGACGTGCTGATGGAGGCGGGCTGGGTGCGCGTCGCCGGTCGCCGCGAGGTGCCGGGGCGGCCGGTGATCTACGCGACGACGCCAGCGTTCCTCGACCACTTCGGGCTGGGCTCGCTGAAGGAACTGCCGGGCATCGACGAATTGCGCGCGGCGGGCCTGCTCGACCCGGTTGACGAAGACATGATCGAGACGGCGCTGGGCAGCAAGAATCCTCGCATACCGGACAACGCGGATTCCGAAGATGACTGACGTGCGACCGGTGAAGGACATAACCATGACGGGCTGGCAACTTGGCATCAAAGCGCCTACATGCCCCCTATGACCGGTCGGAATCGACCGCGCTTTTGGAGTTGAGGTTATGGGTAGCTTCTCGATCTGGCACTGGCTGATCGTTCTCGTGATCGTGCTCGTGCTGTTCGGACGCGGCCGCGTTTCGGAAATCATGGGTGACTTCGGCAAGGGCATCAAGAGCTTCAAGGACGGCATGAACGAGGAAGAGGCCAAGAAGGCCCAGGAAGCCTCGGCTCCCGCCGCCCAGATCTCGTCGCAGAAGGCCGATCCGGCGCCGACCGCGACCGAAGTGAAGAACGAACAGGCCTGAGCGCTCGGGGCTGATCGGGGATGTTCGACGTCGGTGCATCCGAACTGTTGATGATCGTCATCGTGGCGGTCGTCGTCATCGGTCCCAAGGACATGCCGATGGCGCTGCGCACGGCTGGCCGCTGGATCGGCAAGATGCGCAAGATGTCGAACCACTTCCGGTCCGGCATCGACGCCATGGTGCGTGAGGCCGAACTGGAGGAAATGGAGCGCAAGTGGCGCGAGCAGAACGAGGCCATCATGAAGGCGAGCCCGCAGCTCCCCTCGATGAACCCTTCTGCCGACGACATGAAGGCGCCCGCCTTTTCGGAGCCAGTTGCGGAGGTTGCCGTGGCTGGTGACACGGAAACGCCCAAGGCCGAAGCGCCGAAGCAGGCTGAATTCCACTTACCCCCGCCGCCGCCCTGAGGCGAAATGACATGAGTTCCAATCACCTTCGTCATTGCGAGCGTAGCGAAGCAATCCAGGGCCACGAAGACCGTCCTGGATTGCTTCGCTACGCTCGCAATGACGATTTGGGGTCAGGCCCTCCCGCCTCGCACTCTGGCCTGAGGCCGAAATAAATGCAGCCCTTCCGCATTTCCGACATCGACGACACCCAGGCGCCGCTGCTCGATCACCTGATCGAGCTTCGGGGCCGCCTGCTGCGGGCCTTCATGGCCTTCGCGCTGGCCTTCGCGGTGTGCTTCTACTTCGCGGGCGACATCTTTGCCTTCCTCGTCCGCCCGCTGACCGAGGCGTTCCCGCCCGGACAAGGCAAGCTGATCTATACCAAGCTCTACGAAGCCTTCTTCGTCGAGGTGAAGATCGCGATGTTCGCGGCCTTCTTCGTCAGCTTCCCGGTGATCGCCAACCAGATCTGGCAGTTCGTCGCCCCCGGCCTCTACGCGAAGGAAAAGAAGGCGTTCCTGCCGTTCCTGATCGCGACGCCGGTGCTGTTCACGATGGGCGCGGCGCTGGCCTACTACGTGGTGATGCCCACGGCGTTCCACTTCTTCCTCACGTTCGAGGGACAAAAGGGCGGGCTCAAGCTGGAGGCGCTGCCGGGCACGGGGGATTACCTCGCGCTGGTGATGCAGTTCATCCTGGCCTTCGGGATCAGCTTCCTGCTGCCGGTGCTGCTGATGCTGCTCAACCGTGCGGGGATGGTCACGCGCGCGCAGTGCGTGGGCGCGCGGCGCTATGCGATCGTCGGCATCTTCATCGTCGCCGCCGTGGCGACCCCGCCCGACGTCGTCTCGCAGCTGCTGCTGGCGGTGCCGTTGCTGCTGCTGTGGGAAGGCACGCTGGTGCTGATGTGGTTCACCGAGCGCCGCGACGCGAAAGACCGCGCGCGCGAGGAAAAGGCCGTCGAGGAAGCCGCCAAGGCTGCCGGACACGCTGCGGCGGAGTAAGGGCTGATAAGGTCCGGCGCCGCGTGCGGGCTTCGACAGGCTCAGCCTGAGCGGGGTTGGGATTTTTGCGCTACCTCCGCTCACCCTGAGCTTGTCGAAGGGTCAGGCTGAGCCTGTCGAAGCCCCCGGCGGCGAGGCGATCCCCGCGCGGGCTTTCCCGTTCCGCGCCAGTTCGCTGACCAGCGACCAGTCTCCCGCCATCATCGCTTCCTTCTTGGCGCGGCCCCAGCCCTTGAGCTTGCGTTCTGCGGCGAAGGCATCGTCGCGAGTCTGGAAATCCTGCGCCCAGAGGAATGTCACGGGCAGGCGGCTTGCTGTGTATCCGCCGAGGGCGCCGGTCCGATGCTGCGCGATGCGGCGTTCGAGGTCATCGGTGTGGCCCACGTAATACGATCCGTCGCGGCAGCGCAGGATGTATGTGTGGAACGCCATGGACTGAGGGTCTGGCGTTGCGGGCGGGCTTCGACAAGCTCAGCCTGAGCGGGTTGGGGTTAAAACTCGGCAAGGGGCGGTCCGAAAAGCAACCTCGTCGTCCCGCTCGGCCCGAGCGGATTGGGGTTAATCCTCGGCAATGGCGCGGTCAGGAAAGCAACCTACCAACCCCGCTCAGCCTGAGCTTGTCGAAGGCCCCGAGGCTGGGCGCGAGGTTCCCGTGCTTCGACGGGCTCAGCATGAGCGGTGTAGGGCGAAAGCAGTGCGCTTACCGCCGCACCCCCGCCTTGCCGCCGTCCTGCGCCGCCGACCATGCCAGCCTGCCGCCGATCCACGTTTCCAGCACATGCGTGCCGCGCAGCGCCTGCGGTTCGGCGGTCATCGGGTCTTCGTCCACGAACAGGAAGTCCGCGCGCATGCCCGGCGCGATGCGGCCGAGGCGGTCCTCGGCGAACAGTGAGTAGGCCGCGCCCGTGGTGTAGGCGCCCAGCGCCGCCTCGCGGGTCAGCACTTCCTGCGGCTGCCAGCCGCCGGTGGGCTGGCCGTCCGCACCGGTGCGGCTGATCGCCACCGCGAGGCCCTCGAAGGGATGCGCGGGCTCTACGGGCGTGTCGGAGCCGAAGGCCAGCTTCGCGCCCGTCGCCGCGATCGACTTCCATGCATAGGCGCCCGCCAGCCGCTGCGGGCCGAGGCGCGCCTCGGCCATGACGCGGTCGGAGGCTTCGTGCTGCGGCTGCATGCTGGCGATCACGCCGTTACGGCCGAAGCGCGGGATGTCGGCGGGATCGACCACTTGCGCATGCTCGATGCGCCAGCGGCGGTCGCCCTTGTAGGTCTGCGACAGTTCCTCGATCGAATCGAGCACGGTGGCGTTGGCCTCATCGCCGATGGCGTGGACCGCGACCTGGAAGCCGTCCATCGCCGCGCGGCTCATCAGGTTGCCGAGCTGGGTCTGGCTCATCTGCGGCAGGCCCTTGGTGGCGGCATCGTCGGCATAAGGCGCCTTGAGCCACGCCCCGCGCGAACCCAGCGCGCCGTCGAGGTAGAGCTTCACGCCGTTCATCTTGAGCCGGTCGTCGTCGATCCACGGTGTGGGGCCGGGGCCGCCGATCAGCGTCATCGCTTCGATGCCGCCCGCGTAGGCGACCACGCGCATGCGCAGCTGGTGCTTGTCGGAGGCGCGGCGGAAGGTCTGCCAGTCCTCGATCGAGGTGCCCATGTCCGCCACGGTGGTGACGCCCGCCGCCAGGAACTGCAACTGCGCCTCGCCGAAGGCGGTGTCGGCATCCTCGGGGCGGGGCTTGGGGCGCTTCTTCTCGACGAGCGCGGTGGCGGCGTCGACCAGCACGCCCGCCGGGGCCTTCGACCCCGCGACGCGCAGCACTTCGCCGCCTGCCGGATCGGCGGTGCTGGCGGTCACGCCCGCAGCGGCCAGCGCGGCGGAGTTGGCCCAGCCCGCGTGCCCGTCGATGCGGGTGAGCCAGGCGGGCTTGCCGCCGGTCACCGTGTCGAGTTCGGCGGCGGTCGGCATGCGGTCCAGCCCCCAGCTCGCCTGGTTCCAGCCGCCGCCGAGGATCCACGGCGCCTCGGGATGCGCGGCGGTCCATGCGGCGATGCGCGAAAGGGCCTCGTCGAGCGACTTCGCCATCGACAGGTCCAGCGTCATCTTCGCGAAGCCGGTCGCCATGACGTGGCCATGCGCATCGATCATGCCGGGCACGAGGATGCGGCCCTTGCCATCGACCTTGTAGTCCACCTTCTTGGGTCGCTTGTCGCCCTTGTGGAAGACTTGGGCGATCTTGCCCTGCGGGTCGATCAGGAAGCCCTCGAAGCGCTCCACGCCGCCCTTGCCGTCAGGGGTGACGCCCTCGACGTTGTCCACCAGCACATCGGCGACGGCGGGAGTTGCCAGCACCGTACCCGAAAGCAGCGTGGCCGCTGCCGCAATCCATGACTTCACGATTTACCCTTCTGGGGGAGCCGCTTGATGATGGCGCTCGTATCGAGCCGCCCGCCGCCCGTGGCCTGCACGTCGGAGAAGAACTGATCGACCAGCGCCGCCACCGGCAGCGAGACGCCCAGGCCCCGGCCTTCCTCAAGGCTGAGGCCCAGATCCTTGCGCATCCAGTCGATCGCGAGGCCGAAGTCGAATTCGCCCGCGTCCATGGTCTTCCAGCGGTTGTCCATCTGCCAGGACTGCGCGGCGCCGCCCGAGATCGCCTCGTAGACTTTGTCCATGTCGAGGTGCGAGGCCTGCGCGAAGCGCACCGCCTCTGCCAAAGCCGCGACGTTGCCGGCGATGCAGATCTGATTGGCCATCTTGGCGATCTGGCCCGAGCCCGCCTTGCCGACGTGGACGATGCGGCTGGAGTAGCTCTCCATGATCGGCCGTGCGGCTTCGAGCGCATCGTCGCGCCCGCCGCACATCAGGGTGAGGGTGCCGTTCTCCGCGCCGATCTGCGATCCGGTCATCGGCGCGTCGACGCAGTGGATCTTGAGGTCGCGCGCCTCGACCGAGATCTGGCGGGCGATGCGCGCCGAGACGGTGGTGTGGTCGATGAAGGTGCCGCCGCGCTTGAGCATGCGGAACACCCCGTTGGGGCCGAGCACGACGTCGGCAAGGTCGTCGTCGTTGCCGACGCAGGTGATCACCACATCAGCGTCCTGCGCCGCGTGGGCCGGGTTGGCGGCGATGCGGTGAGCGAGGCCGGGGTTGGCGTCGCGCCACTTGCGTGCGCGCTCGGGCGTGCGGTTGTAGATCGTCAGTTCGTGCCCGGCCTGCGCGATGTGCCGCGCGATCGCGCCGCCCATGGTGCCGAGGCCGATCATCGAGACCTTGCGCGGGGGTACGGCCGGGGCGGCGGGGGCTTCGGAGGCGGTCTCTTCGGTCATGGCCCGTTCTTAGCGCCTTTTGGCCAAAAGCAAACCGCCATAGGCACCGTCATGGGCCGACTTTGCTTTCCATCCGTCGCCGTTTCCGGTAGGCGCGCGGGTCTATGGACCAGACTTTGCTCAACACCGCTCCCGCGGGCCTCGAAGACGCCCCGCTGACCGCAGCCGACGTACGCGCGGCGGGGATGCGAATTTCGGGCAAGGTCGTGCGCACGCCGACGCTCTACAGCTCCACGCTGAGCGCGATCACCGGCGCCGACATCTGGCTCAAGTTCGAGAACCTGCAGTTCACCGCCGCCTACAAGGAGCGCGGCGCGCTCAACGCGCTGCTGCTGCTGACCGAGGAGCAGAAGGCGCGCGGCGTCATCGCCGCCTCGGCCGGCAACCACGCGCAGGGCCTGAGCTACCACGGCACCCGCCTTGGCGTGCCCGTCACCATCGTCATGCCCAAGACCACGCCGACGGTGAAGGTCATGCAGACCGAGAGCGTGGGCGGCAAGGTCGTGCTCGAAGGCGAGAGCTTCGACGAGGCCTATGCCCACGCCCGCAAGCTGGAGGGCCAGCTGGGCCTTACGTTCGTCCACCCCTTCGACGACCCGCACGTCGCCGCCGGACAGGGCACCGTCGCGCTGGAAATGCTGGAGGACGTGCCTGACCTCGACACGCTCGTCCTTCCGGTCGGCGGCGGCGGCCTGTCCACCGGCATGGGCACCGTGGCGCGCGACATCAATCCGGGAATCCGCCTGATCGGCGTCGAGGCGCAGCTCTATCCCTCGATGTACAATCTGCTCAAGGGCACCAGCCTGCCGATCGGCGGCGATACCCTGGCCGAAGGCATCGCGGTGATCGCGCCGGGGCTGATGACCTCGAAGGTGCTGCGCTCGCTGCTCGACGAGTTCCTGCTGGTCAGCGAATCGCAGATCGAGAGCGCGCTGGCGCTGCTGCTGCAGATCGAGAAGACGCTGGTGGAAGGCGCGGGCGCATCGGGCCTTGCCGCCGTGATCAACAACCGCGAGCTTTTCGTCGGCCGCAAGGTCGGCCTCGTGCTGTCGGGCGGCAACATCGACACCCGCCTGCTGGCGAACGTGCTGCTGCGCGACCTCGCCCGCTCGGGCCGCCTCGCCCGCCTCAAGATCGGCCTGCAGGATCGCGCCGGCGCGCTGTTCAAGGTCGCCAAGATCTTCCACGAACACAACGTCAACATCATCGAAGTCTTCCACCAGCGCATCTTCACGCACTTGCCCGCCAAGGGTCTCGTCACCGAGATCGAGTGCGAGGCGCGCGACAAGGAGCAGCTGCAGGCGCTGATCGCCGGGTTGCGCCGCGAAGGCTACGAAGTGAAGCTGGTCGAGACCGACTGATTCGAAAGAGGCTGGCCTTGGGCGATATCGAGGTATATCGTTCGAGGTAACGATTACATCGACCCATCGCCCCGAATTGGTACGGCGATGGGCCGATACCGCCAGTCCGGCGCGATTTCACCGCAGACCGGTCGGTTTTTGTGGTTAAAAGACTCGCAAGACGCTGCAGCGCTATGCATATTTGGGAAAGCAGACGGACATAAGGCCGGCCGCAACGCTAGAGGAAGATCCAGTTAGGTGACGGCTCCCGTTCGATTTCCCCGCTTCTTCGTGACGAGCCCGGCTCCGTGCCCGTACCTGCCGGGCCGTAGCGAGCGGAAGGTATTCACCGAACTCAAGGGACCGCACGCCGATTCGTTGAACGATGCGCTGGGTCGCATCGGCTTCCGTCGCAGCCAGACTGTCGCCTATCGCCCCTCCTGCATCGACTGCAACGCCTGCGTCTCGGTGCGCGTGGTCGCCTCCGAATTCCGCGCCTCGCGCACGCAGAAGCGCACGCTGGAGGCGCATTCGGATCTCGTCGCCACCGTCTGCCGCCCCTGGTCCACCAGCGAGCAGTTCGAACTGCTCCAGCGCTATCTCTCGGTTCGTCATCCCGAAGGCGGCATGACGACGATGGACGAGGTCGATTTCGCCGACATGGTGGAGCACACGCCCGTCACCAGCTACGTCATCGAATACCGCGAACCCTCGATCGACGGCGTCGTGCCGGGCCGCCTCGTCGGCGCCTGCCTGACCGACCGCCAGTGCGACGGCCTGTCGATGATCTACTCGTTCTACGATCCCGATAGCGAGCGGCAAGGGCTGGGCAACTACATCATCCTCGACCACATTCGCCGCTCGCAGGACATGGGCCTGGGCTTCGTCTACCTCGGCTATTGGGTTGAGGGTTCGGCCCGCATGCAATACAAGGTGCGTTACCGCCCGATGGAGAAACTCGGCCGCGCCGGGTGGGAACGCATCGACACCGCTGAACACGACCGCCTGATCGCCGCAGCCGTCTCAACCCCCCGTTGCGACGCCGCCGCGACCGGTCCCAAGGACGGGATGCCCTCTGTCACCAAGGGGTGAGGGGCAAGCTGGTCACGCACGGCTGATTGACCACTATTGTCGGGCATATGGTGGGAAACCGGTGGATTCGGAATTTCAGGTATGAATAGATATCTTCCGAAAGCTTCTTCAGAAAATTTTGTTACAAGGAAGCGTCGCGTTGTGATCTGAGGTCTAAGTTATTCAAGACTTGGTAAGTCAGAATGGCCGATAGTTATTTCGATTGTCATCAATTTTTACTGATGGGTCGTTATAATGATTTCATTTTATCATGTTGGTCAGCATAACGATTGAGATTATGCGATTGCAGCATAAAGCCGTTGACTGTTTGGGTATCTCGCTCGATTAGATGTTCAATCGGAAGCAGTGGACCGAGCCGAGCCTTCGCGAGGCAGGGATTTCTGTCTCGAAAGCACATGATTCACGCGGGTGATCTGGATGAAAATTGCCGTCTTCGGCTTAGGCTATGTTGGGTTGTCGAACGCAGTGCTATTGGCGCAGCACAACGAGGTTGTTGCCGTCGACATATCGCCCGAGCGGGTTGAAATGCTCAATGCCCGAAAGTCGCCGATCATAGATGCGGAAATCGAGGATTTTCTTGCGACAAGAAATCTCAATCTCACGGCGACCCTGGACCCTGCGGAAGCCTTGATTGGAGCGGACTACGTCATTGTCGCGACACCGACCAATTACGATGCCGAGACCAACAAGTTCGATACCTCCTCTGTCGAGGTGGTCATTCGTACCGCGATCGCAGAGAGTTCGACCAGCACGATCGTCGTGAAATCGACGATCCCGGTCGGTTTCGTCGATGATGTCCAAGCGAAACTGGGCACCTCGCAAGTCATTTTCAGTCCTGAATTCCTGAGGGAAGGCAGGGCGTTGTACGACAACCTGCACCCTTCGCGCATCATCGTCGGAGAGCGTTCCGAACGCGCGAAGGTTTTCGCGGAACTGCTGCTGGAAGGTGCCGAAAAGAAGGATGTCGACCTGCTTTTCACGAATGCTCGTGAAGCCGAGGCGATCAAGCTATTCGCGAACACGTATCTTGCGATGCGAGTCGCCTTTTTCAACGAACTGGACAGCTATGCCATCGCCGGCGGCATGGACACGCGCCAGATAATCGACGGCGTCGGATTGGATCCGCGTATCGGCAGTCACTACAACAACCCGAGCTTCGGTTACGGCGGTTACTGCCTGCCGAAGGACACCAAGCAGTTGCTGGCGAACTACACCGATGTGCCGCAAAACCTGATACGCGCCATCGTCGATGCCAATCGCACCCGCAAGGATTTCCTGGCCGACCAGATCATCATGAAGAGCCCCCGGAAGGTTGGCGTGTTCCGGCTCGTCATGAAGGCAGGTTCGGACAATTTTCGACAGTCCTCGATCCAGGGGATCATGAAGAGATTGAAGGCGAAGGGCATCGAGGTGGTGATCTACGAGCCGGCGATGGAGGCGGATGAATTCTTCGGTTCCAAGGTGTTGCGGGATCTGTCGACCTTCAAGCAGGATTGCGACGTCATCATCGCCAATCGCATGACAACGACGATTGCGGACGTGGCGGATAAAGTATTCACCCGTGACCTGTTCGGTTCCGACTGATCCTTCTGCCTTCTCGGCGCGAACTGCGTAGGGAGCTTCCGTCTTCGGCTATCAAGTAACGATCCGAAGGCATATGGCGTCTTTTCATTTGATAGACAGGTCATCATCCATGACCTTTTGGCGATGGCAGCGCGGTGCAGCAGTTTCGCGTGACGCAGGCGCAGAGCGAGGCGTCCGTCATTTCGGTATGTGGCCTCGTAGCCAGCGGCAGCGCCAGCCATTCGGCATGAACCAAAGGCTCTAACGGCAGCGGCTTGAGGTTCGGAACATCGACTTCATCGAACAGCTGACGGCGCGCCTTGCCAAACTGGCACAGCGCTCGTCGGTCATTGCGATCGGCAAGGCTCTCGGCAATCGCTGCATTGAGCTAGGCGAGGCTGTGGAAGATTCGGTTGCGCAATCGGCCCAAAAGCCAGGGCTCGACGATACCGGCGCAGGCCTCGAGCTTGGCTTTGTCTCGCAGCTTGCGCGGCGGCTTCGGCAAGATCGCCGTACCGTAATCGCGAGCCTATCGGTGCAACTGTGGTTCACCTGGCGATCAAAGTGATAGGCCTTGATCACCGCCACCTTGGCATTGTCGGGCACCAGCAGCTGGGGAACGCCGCCGAAGAAAGCGAAGGCGGCATTTCTGCCTGTGATCCAGTCGGAGAACCGCTCGGTCCATGTCGCGAGGGCAAACGACAGGCTCGATCGTCCATCACGGCGACGAAAATGTGGGCACCGCGGGGCTCACCGGTCCGTCGATCCACCACGATCGGCACCGTACCGCCAGCGCAATCGAGGAACAGCTTCTCGCCGCCGGCATGGCTTTGGCGCATGACCAGCGGCAGGCGGCCAGCGTCGGAACAGATCGCAGAAGCGGCTGTAACGATAACCGTCCGGATGCTCGGCACGGTACTCTTCCCAGAGCACCTGCAGGTTCACGTGTTTGCACTTCAGTTCGCGCGTTACCACCGGCCAATCCGGCTCGGGCAGCTTACGCCGCCCAGGTTTGGCGCCCAAGGCGCCATACAGGCCTCCCTCCAGATTTATGTCGCCAATCTTGGACGGACCCGGCGACTCCAATCCCGAGCGCTCGAAGCGCACGACCATGTCGCGCACTGTGGGCCGAGTAAGGCCGGTCAGCCGGGCGATCTTGCGCATCGGGACACGAGCCTCCCGATGCATTCTCACTACTTCGCGCACATGGCGCATCTTCGGCCTCCTCGTCGGCATCTCCATCCTCCGGCTTCTACGCCGATAGGATGAACCCAACGATCGGGCTTCTCACTCCCTCCCGGGTGGCCGGGCTGACCTCGGAATCCGCAGCCCTCCTGTTACGAAGGGGGCGGCCTGCCTATCTCTAGGCACAACCGGCACCCGTGATGCCGTCATGGTGCATTGTCGCCGGGCTTTCAGATCAGATGGATTCGCTCGTGGCGCCTGCGTTAACGTGCTTTCTTTGCCTGATTGAGCGCCGCTGCCGCGCGCAACAGTGTCGAGAGAGCGGCCTCGTCGATTGTCGCACCCTCATAAATGTCGATGGCGCGGCGCACGTTGCCGTCGAGGCTGGCGTTGAACAGGCCCGCCGGGTCGGGCACCGAGGCGCCCTTGGCGAACGTCAGCTTCACCGCCGCCTTGTAGGTCTCCCCGGTGCAGACGATGCCGCCGCCCGCGTACCACGTGGGCACGCCGCGCCATTTCCATTCCTCGACCACCTCGGGTAGCGCGGCGTGGACGACGGCCCGCACTCTTGCTAGCGCCTCCCCGCGCCAGTCGCCGAGTTCGGCAATGCGTTCGTCGATCAACTGAGCGGGGGTTTTCGTGTCGGTCATGCTGTCCCGTAGAGTTTCGCTTCATCCGCGCGCCGGTTCTTGAGGCCGGTCATCGGCTTGCCGTCGTTGTAGATCCACTTGCCGAACTGGGCCTGTGCCCCGGCGAAGTCACCCGCCTTGTGCAACTTGCCCAGCGTCGAACTCGTAATCTTGCCGGTGTTGTAATGAAACGAGACGAGCGCGTCGAACTGGTTCTGCGAGGTCGCGGCCGAACCGATGAAGGCGGCCACTTCCTTCACGTAATCGACCATGTCGACGTCGAAACGCGCATCGCACTGCGCCTGCGTCCAGACGACGCCTTTCCTGACGTCCGGGCCGGTCGAGCCCCAGCCGATCGTCCAGGGCTTGCCGTCGACGCTGCCGGGGTCGGGATAGGCTGCGAAGGTGCCGTCCGCGAGGCGCCTGGCGCAGCCCTCCCACTTCTTGATGAGCTTGGCCCCGGCGGCGCCCAGCACGCGCCCGGTCGCCGCAGCGGGGCTTGCGGGGGCTGCGACCGGCTCGGGGGCGAGGCTTGCGGTCAACGCGCCGGTGGAAAGGTCGATCGCCTTGTCCAGCGCGTTGACTTCGGCCTGTGTGAACGAACGGTCCAGCATCTTGCGGACGGCATCAAAGATCGGCTTGCGATTCATGTACGTGCCCTTTCGCTACAGACGGCGCACGCAGTATCGCGTGCAGAACAACTACACTTCGTGCGCCCGAATACGTGTGAATACGGAAATCATACCGCCAGATACGGCCCCATCTCTTGCGGGGTGCGCATGAGGTACATCCACGCCGGTGTTGTAGGAAAGCGGATTCTTGAGGAGGAGCGGCGCTATCCGGAATTGTCATCGAGCCCGAACGCGAAAGGGGCGCCCGGATTGCTCCGGACGCCCCCTCTCGGCGAACTGCCAAACTGGCGAATATCGCCAGCGCTGATCGGATGGATCAGGCGCTGTAGTACATGTCGAACTCGACGGCCGACGGCGTGGTTTCCCAGCGCAGCACTTCGGGCCACTTGAGTTCGAGGTAGGCTTCGATCTGGTCCTCGGTGAACACGCCGCCTTCGAGAAGGAAGGCGTGGTCGGCCGCGAGGGCGTCCAGAGCTTCACGCAGCGAACCGCAGACGGTCGGCACTTCGGCGAGTTCGGCCGGCGGCAGATCGTACAGGTTCTTGTCCATGGCTTCGCCCGGGTGGATCTTGTTCTTGATGCCGTCGAGGCCGGCCATCAGGAGCGAAGCGTAGCACAGGTAGGGGTTGGCCATCGCGTCGGGGAAGCGGAATTCCACGCGCTTCGCCTTGGTGCCCGCACCGTAGGGGATGCGGCACGAGGCCGAACGGTTGCGCGCCGAGTAGGCGAGCAGAACCGGTGCTTCGTAACCCGGGACCAGGCGCTTGTAGCTGTTGGTGGTCGGGTTGGTGAAGGCGTTGAGGGCCTTGGCGTGCTTGATGACGCCGCCGATGAAGTACAGGCAGGTCTCCGACAGGCCGGCGTAGCCGTTGCCGGCGAAGGTGTTCTCACCCTCGTTCCAGATCGAGATATGCGTGTGCATGCCCGATCCGTTGTCCTTCATGATCGGCTTGGGCATGAACGTTGCGGTCTTGCCGTAAGCCTGTGCGACCATGTGCACGACGTACTTGTAGATCTGCATGCGGTCGGCGGTGGTGACCAGCTTGCCGAAGGTCAGGCCGAGTTCGTGCTGGGCAGCCGCCACTTCGTGGTGGTGCTTGTCGCAGGGCAGGCCCATTTCGAGCATGGTGGTGACCATCTCGGCGCGGATGTCCACGGCCGAGTCGACCGGGGCGACCGGGAAGTAGCCACCCTTGGCACGCGGGCGGTGGCCCAGGTTGCCGGTGTCGTATTCCTTGTTGGTGTTGCCCGGCAGTTCGATGTCGTCGATCTTGAAGCCGTTGCCGTCGTAGCCGTCGTAGAACTTCACGTCGTCGAACATGAAGAACTCGGCCTCGGGGCCGACGAACACGGTGTCGCCGAACCCGGCCGACTTGACGAACGATTCCGCACGCTTCGCGGTCGAGCGCGGGTCGCGGGCATAGAGTTCACCGGTCGAGGGCTCGACGATGTCGCAGAACAGGATCAGCATCGGGGTGGCCGAGAACGGATCGGTGTAGACCGCGTCGAGGTCGGGCTTGAGGATCATGTCCGACTCGTTGATGGCCTTCCAGCCCTCGATCGACGAACCGTCGAACATCAGGCCGTCTTCCAGCTCATCCTCGCCGAGGACGGTCGAAACCATGGTCAGGTGCTGCCACTTGCCCTTGGGGTCCGTGAAGCGAAGATCGACCCACTCGATCTCCTCGTCCTTGATCTTCTTGAGGACGTCCTTTGCACTAGCCATTTTCTTGGTTCTCCAGCGTTACTCTTCCGATCCCGAAAGAGGATAGGGTTGTTCGTGTTGCGGGAATGCGACGGCCCCCACCATCGCAGCCCGATCCTGTGTAATTACAGCGCGTCGTCGTCGCGTTCGCCGGTGCGGATGCGCACGGCGGTCTCGACGGGGACGACGAAGATCTTGCCGTCGCCGATGCGGCCGGTCTGCGCGGCGTCGGCGATCGCCTCCACCACGCGCTCGGCCAGAGCGTCGGGCACGACGACCTCGAGCTTAACCTTAGGGAGGAAATCCACGACGTATTCGGCGCCGCGGTAGAGTTCGGTGTGGCCCTTCTGGCGCCCAAAGCCCTTGGCTTCGGTGACGGTGATACCCGAGACGCCGACTTCGTGCAGCGCTTCCTTCACTTCGTCGAGCTTGAACGGCTTGATGATGGCTTCGATTTTCTTCACGCCTGCCTGGACCCCTGCACTTGCACCCGGACTGTATCTTGAGGGAACCGGTCCGGGAACCAGAAGCCTCGCGCGCGATTCCCATCAAGAATCGTGCCAATGCGGTGGCGCTACTGATAGGCCGAGTGTGCGCCTGCGAAAAGACCGCATTTGGGCGATTTACCCGGTCAGTAAACAATCTGTCGCATATGATGCGTCGGATTTGGGAAATGTTGTGTTCAATTTTCAGGCAATGGGTGCCTGAAAATTGTGCATGAAGTTGTGTGCGTAGGGGCGGACCCTCCCATTGGTCCATGATGGCTAGCGAAGCAAAGACCCCCGGGGCAGCATATGCTGCCCCGGGGGTCTTTGCTTCGCTAGCCATGACGAATTTGACGGGTTAGAGCCGCAGGCCCGCCGTCTCGTCGAGACCGGCCATGATGTTGAGGTTCTGCACCGCAGCGCCGCTCGCGCCCTTGCCGAGGTTGTCGAGGATCGCGACGAGGCGCGCCTGCGAGCCGTCCTTGGCGCCCAGAACGCGCAGGGTGAGGGTGTCGACGGGCTCCATCGAGGCGCGCAGCAGCAGTTCGTCGGGCTGGTCGGTCTCCACCTTCACGACTTTGCTGCCGGCGTAGAACTCGGCCAGAGCGGCGCGCAGGGCGTCGGGCGATCCGGCTTGCGGCATCATCGAGAGGTGCAGCGGCACTTCGACGAGCATGCCGCGATGAGCGGGCACCACGGCGGGGGCGAAGATCGGATCGTGGCCGATGCCGGTCTGTGCCTTCATCTCGGGCACGTGCTTGTGGCCGAGGGCCAGGCCGTAGGCGCGGAAGGCGATGTCGGTGTCGTCCTCGAAGCGCGCGATCAGCGCCTTGCCGCCGCCCGAATAGCCCGACACGGCGTGACACACGTAGGGCCAGTCGGCAGGCAGCAGTCCAGCACGCACCAGCGGGGCGACCAAGGCGATGAAGCCGGTGGGATAGCAGCCCGGATTGCTGACGAAGCGGGCCTGCGCGACCGTGTCGTGGCCGACGATCTCGGGAAAGCCGTAAGTCCAGCCTGCCGCGACGCGGTGGGCGGAGGAGGCGTCGATCACGCGGGTACGCGCGTTGGCGATCATGCCGACGGCGGCCTTGGCGGCATCGTCGGGCAGGCACAGGATCACGACGTCCGCGTCGTTCAGCGCCTCGGCCCGCGCGGCGTCATCCTTGCGGCGATCATCGCTGAGCGTGATCAGCGAGAACTCGCTGCGCCCGGCGAGCCGGTCGGCGATTTCGAGGCCGGTGGTGCCTGCCGCACCGTCGATGAAGACGCTGGTGGTCATGCCGCTTCCAGATCCGAGAGAGCTACGTAGCCGACCGCGCCGTCCTCGCCCAACTGGCCCCAGGACCACTTGCCGGCGATATCCAGCACGTTGAAGGTTTCCCCCGCAGGCAGGTCGGCGATGACTTCCGCATCGTCGCGGCCGAAGACGCGCAGGATCGCGCCGGACTTGAGCGCGCGCGGCATCGGCACGGCATAGTGCGGCACGAAGTAGCGGCCCGCCAGCTTGATGTGGGCAAGGTCGCCGCGCACGGGCAGGCAGCCGGGATCGGCGCTCACGCTGGGGCCGGTCATGGCCAGCATTTTCTGGGACCCCATGCCGTCCGTCTGGTCAGGGCGAGTATACGAATCCACAGATGCCAACGCGGGTGCGTCTCCAAAGTCAAAGATGGGCGCGCCTAGCCGAGACACGGGATTTTCGCAAGGTTACGAGTCGGGACGCCGTCCTTCGCGAGCGAAACGGGCTGCTGAACCTTCCCCTCGTCATTGCGAGCGTAGCGAAGCAATCCAGGGTCGCGCAAACCGCTCTGGATTGCTTCGCTACGCTCGCAATGACGAAGTCGGGTCATCGGTTTTCAGCCGTAGCGCGTCTTTAGCATGTGCCATGCCGCGCGCAGGCCGAGCGCTTCGCCGCCCTTGGGACGGCCCGCCTTCGCGGTGGGGCGCCAGGCGAAGGTATCGAAGTGGGCCCAGTCCACGCCCTTGGGGACGAAGCGGTCGAGGAACAGAGCGGCCGTGCTGGCGCCCGCGAAACCGCTGGAACCGGCGTTGTTGATGTCGGCGACGTCGGACTTGAGGTACTCGCGGTAGCCTTCGTGCAGGGGCAGGCGCCAGCACGGGTCGTCCACCGCCTTGCCCGCCGTGAGCAGGGCGTCGGCCGTCGCATCCTCGCGGGTGAAGAGGGCGGGGAGGTCGGGGCCGACCGCGACGCGGGCCGCTCCTGTCAGAGTGGCGAAGTCGATGATGAATTCGGGGCCCGCCTCACCCGCGCGAGTGAGCGCATCGCCGAGGATCAGGCGGCCTTCGGCGTCGGTGTTGCCGATCTCGACGGTGATCCCGGCACGGCTGCGCAGGACGTCGCCGGGCCGGAAACTGTTGCCCGAGATCGCGTTCTCCACCGCCGGGACCAGCACGTGCAGGCGCACCGGCAACTGGGCGCTCATGATCAGGCGGGCGAGAGCGAGGGCGTGGGCCGCGCCGCCCATGTCCTTCTTCATCAGCAGCATGCCCGCGGAGGGCTTCACGTCGAGGCCGCCCGAATCGAAGCAGACGCCTTTGCCGACCACGGCGATGCGCGGGTTCTTCGGGTCGCCCCATTCCAGTTCGATCATGCGCGGCGCGTGGCTGCGGCCCGCGGCGCGGCCGACCGCGTGGACCATCGGGAAGTCGCGCTCCAGCACCTCGCCGCGCGTGACGCGGATCTCGGCGCGGAAGGCCTTGTGCAGCGCTTCGGCCTCGGCCTCCAGCTGGGCAGGGCCCATGTCTTCGGCCGGGGTGTTGACGAGGTCGCGCACCAGCATGACCGCCTCGGCCTCGGCAGTGAGAGCGGCGATCTGCGCGGGTTCGCCGGTCAGGAGCAGGCGCGGGCCGTGGTCCTCGGCGTCGGCCTTGTAGCGGTCGAAGCTGTACTGGCCGAGAATCCAGCCGAAGATCGCCGCGCCCGGCTCGCCGCCAACACGGCGGTAGGTCCCGGCGGGCAGTTTCTCGGCGAGTTTCGCCATGCACCAGCCGCCGAGCGTTCCGGCGTCGGCCACGCCTGCGGCCACGCTCCAGCCGTCGCCCTCGGGGAGAATGACGTATTCCCCGGCACTTGCGTCGAAGCGAGCGGCCTCCAGCACGGCGCGCTGGGGAACGGTGAGGCCTTTCGTGAATTTCTCCAGTCCGTCCTTGTCGACGAGATGGATGGAGACGGCCTGCTGGCCGCGATCGGGCTGGATCAATGCGTTCTTGTCGCTCATGGCCTGATTCTCTAGCCTCCACCCGAGCCCGAGTGCGAGAGGAATTTTGATGCGATACTCCGGTATGGTTGTTGTTCTGGCATTTGCCGCCGCTGCGTGCAGTGGATCGGGCGACAGCGATCCACAGCCGAGCGCCACGGCGGTGGCCAGCGAAGAGGCGCTGCCGATGGCCTCCACCGAAGCGCCCTCGGAAGCGCCCGCCGTGAAGGGGCGCTCGGAAAAGGAGGAGAACGACCTTTACGAGTTCGGCTATTCCTATCCCGACGCGGCGGCAGCGCTACCCGGCCTGCGGGCGATGCTCGACCGGAAGCTGGACGATACCAAGGGCGAACTGGTCTCCTCCGCACGCAGCGACAAGGCGGAGATGACCAAGGACGGCTTCCCCTATCACGCGCATTCGATGCAGGTGGACTGGAAGGTGGTCACCGACTTGCCGGGCTGGCTGTCGCTGTCCTCGGAGATGTACCAGTATAGCGGCGGCGCGCACGGGATGAGCGGGTTCGATACCCTGCTGTGGGATCGCGGCGCCGACACGGCGCGCAAGCCGATGGACCTGTTTACCAGCCAGGACGCGCTGCGTGATGCCTTGCGCACCCCGTTCTGCGACGGGCTCGACAAGGCTCGCGCGGGCAAGCGGGGCGAGCCGGTCCAGCGCGACAGCGGGCAGATGTTCACCGAATGCATCGACCCGACCGCGCAGACGCTGATCCTGGGTTCGACCAACCGCAAGACCTTCGATCGCATCGGCGTGCTCGTCGCGCCTTATGAGGCCGGGCCTTACGCGGAAGGCAGCTATGAAGTGACGGTGCCGGTGACGGGCAAGGTGATGGCCGCGCTCAAGCCGCAGTATCGCTCGGCCTTCTCGGTGAAACCCTGATCTCGCAATTTCACCCCGGATGCGCTATCTGGGGCGGATGACCGAATACCAGATCGTAGAGCCCGGCCAGGAAGCGCTGCTGCGCGACGGCACCATCAAGCTGCATGGCCCCGACGGCTTCGAGGGCATGCGCCGCGCCGGCGCGCTCGCCGCGAAGATCCTCGACGAAATCGCGCCGATGGTGCAGCCGGGCGTCTCCACCGCGGAGATCGACGACAAGGTGCGCGAACTGACCCTCGCGGGCGGGGCGGTCCCGGCGACGCTGGGCTATCGCGGCTATGCGCATTCGTGCTGCATCTCGATCAACCACGTCGTCTGCCACGGCATTCCGTCGGAAAAGACGCTCAAGGACGGGGACATCGTCAACATCGACGTCACCCCGCTGCTGGACGGCTGGCACGGCGACACCAGCCGCATGTACCTGGTCGGCGACGTGCCGCTGAAGGCACGCCGTCTGGTCGACGTGACGTATGAGTGCCTGATGATCGGCATCGAGCAGGCGAAGCCCGGCAACCGCGTGGGTGACATCGGCGCTGCCATCCAGGCTTATGCCGAGGCGAACCGCTACGGCGTCGTGCGCGAGTTCTGCGGCCATGGCCTCGGCCGCCTGTTCCATGACGCGCCCGAAGTGGTCCATGCCGGTCGCCCCGGCACCGGCCCGCTGCTCAAGCCGGGCATGTTCATGACGATCGAGCCGATGATCAACCTCGGCAAGCCGCCGGTGAAGCTGCTGAACGACGGCTGGACGGCGGTGACCCGCGACAAGTCGCTCTCGGCGCAGTTCGAGCACTCGATCGGCATTACCGAGGACGGCTGCGAGATCTTCACCACCAGCCCCAAGGGCCTGCACAAGCCACCTTACACCTGACACCTCGTCGTCCCGGACTTGATCCGGGACCGCTGGCCATGAACGGCCTCCCTTGCTGCGCGTGGCTGCAATCTATCGCCTAAAGATTTGCCAGCGGTCCCGGATCAAGTCCGGGATGACGAGGTATCGCCCCGGCGCGGGCCTCGTGGATGACCCGGCGCGTATGGCGTGACAGTCTCCCTCGAAACGAAGAGGGAGAGTGATGGTGGCTGACCTGTCAGGCGGTATCCCGGTCGAGCGCGAATTCGTCGTGGCCGAAAAGCCCGACGACGGCATCCGCGATGCGGTCAACGTGTGGATCGAAGAAGAGAACGGCCTCTTCGCCATGCGCGTGGGCGTCGAGGCGGTCGGCGCGCAGTGGGACCGGCACGAACTGTGGCTCGACATTGCCTTCGCCGACGGGCGCCTGTGGTCGCGGCGCGGCGCGGGCGAGCCGCATTCCCCCTACGACGCGCAAGGCAGGCCCACGGTGCGCGGGACTGGTCCGGTGCGCTTCGAATGCGCGGAGCCGTTCCGCCGCTGGACGGCTGCCTTCGAT
This sequence comes from Novosphingobium resinovorum, assembly GCF_027922145.1. Lineage (GTDB taxonomy): Bacteria > Pseudomonadota > Alphaproteobacteria > Sphingomonadales > Sphingomonadaceae > Novosphingobium > Novosphingobium resinovorum. The sequence continues at coordinate 255,378 of NZ_BSFC01000002.1, forward strand.
GGGCCGGTGGCGCGGACCAGCGCGCAGGAAATCCTCGACAACCCCGATTTCGCCGAAACCGCGTGGAGCAAGGTCGCCTTCACCGTCGACATGGAGATGGCCGCGATCCCTTGGGAGCCGGGCACGATCCTTCCCGAAGCAGCCGAGGCGCTCGGCGGCAAGCAGGGCGACTACATGAGCCCGCGCTACGAGCAGCTGTTCCGCTGCAGCGGCACCCTCGTCATCGATGGCGAGGAGCGCGCGTTTCGCGGCAATGGCCTGCGCATCCGCCGAACGGGTTTCCGCGCCTTCGCGGGATTCTGGGGGCACTGCTGGCAGTCCGCCGTGTTCCCGGACGGCCGCGCCTTCGGCTTCAATTCCTACCCTGTGCGCGAGGGCGAGCCGCCGAGCTACTCGGAAGGCTGGATCATCGAGGACGGGGTGCGCACCGGCGCGCGGCCGGTGGTGATCCCATGGCTGCGGCGACTGGTGACCGGCGGCGAGGACGTGTCCTGCGTGCTGGAGACGGTGGACGGGCGCCGGGTGGAGATCGGAGGGCGGACCTTCGCCAATACGCGCTCTCGCGGCGGGCATGTGCTGCCGCCGGACTGGCCCAAGGACTGGCCGATCGTCCAGCAGGCGCACGCGGTCTATACGTGGGACGGCGTCGAAACGACCGGTATGGTCGAACGATCGAGCAAGCCCAGCGCGATGGACATATCCTGATCGCGACCCGCGAGCGAAACGAAGCAACCGGCAGGAGCGCCGCAGCGCCCCTGCCGGCATGTGTCTTAGAAGTCGGCCGAGATCGACGCCTTGATGGTGCGCGGCTGGCCCTGCAGCACCGAGTTCGCGAACGTGTCGAAGGCCGAAGCCCAGTAGCGCTTGTTCGCGACGTTATCGACGTTGAGGCGCAGCGTGACCGGCACGTCGCCCGCCGCCAGCACGTAGCGGGCGCCGAGGTTGAAGATCGTCCAGTCGGGGATGCTCAGGGTGTTCTGCGCATTGACCCACTGCTTGCCGGTATGCGTGACGCGCCCGGTCAGGGTCAGGCCCTCGACCATCGGGGTGTCCCATTCGAGGTTGGCGTTGGCGGTCCAGTCGGCGACGCCCTTGGCATCCTTGCCCTCGGTCAGCGGATCGTTGGTACGGCGCTGCTTGGCATCGTTGACCGCGACGCCCGAGATCAGCCGCAGGCCGGGTGCCAGTTCGCCGTTGACGGTGAACTCGACGCCGCGATTGCGCTGTTTGCCGAACAGGCCGTAGTATACCAGCGTGTCGTCCGGGTTGTCCGGGGTTGCGTCGATCGACAGGATGTTGGGCTTGTCGATCTGGTAGAGCGCTAGGCTCAGGAACACCGGGCCAACCTTCAGCTTGCCGCCGAATTCGTACTGCTTGGTCTTGTAGGGCGGGATCACGTCCGGATAGTTCACCGCCGTCACCGGCGCGCTGGAGCCCTGCTGCAGCGCCTCGATGCGGTTGGCGTAGAGCGACAGCCCCTCGAATGGCTTGACGACGATGCCGATGATCGGGGTGATCGCGTCGTCTTCGTACGTGGTATCGAGCGAGCCGTCGAAGGCGAGGTAGCTCTTCACCTTGATGTTCTGGAGGCGCAGGCCGCCGGTGATCTGGATTCGGTCGTCCCACAGGCCCACGGTGTCGGAGGCGTAGATCGACCACAAGCTGGTGCGCGAGATCGGGAACGGATCGTCTAGGTCCCCCCCCACCAGCACCGAGTTCGGCAGGGCGATCTGCTGTACGTCGTAGAAGTTGTTCGCGACGCCGGTGAAGTCGCTGCCATAGCGGAAATCGTAGGCGTTGCGGTTAACCTGCCAGCTCATGCTGGAGCCGAAGTTGAACTCATGCGTGACCGCCGAGCCCAGCTTGACGCGGCCGCCGAAGTCCACCGCCTCGTTGTTGTCGGTGCGCGGCACGTAGAGCGCGGTGAGGAAGCCCGCGCCGGTCATCGCGTTGCTGACCGACTGGCCGCCGTAGATGCCTTCTTCCGAGCCGTCGCGCGCGCCGGCCTTGGCATAGAGCATGAATTCGTCCGACACGTCGTATTCGACGTTCAGGATGCCGAACAGGTCGCGCAGCTTGGTGTAGGTATAGTCTTGTGCGTAGTTCGCATCGGCCTTGGGCACGCGCGGCATCGTCGCCGAGTTGATCGTCACCTTGGGGCGCAGGTTGTCCACGCGAACCTGCTGGTAGGCGAGGTCGAGCGAGACGCGCAGCGGGCCGCCGTCATAGTCGAGGCCGACGCCCAGCACGCGGGTGCGGCGGTCCTCGCCGTCGATGCCGAGCTGGCCGTCCTGATAATTGCCGTTAACGCGCACGCCGAACCGGCCGTCGCTGGAGCGGCGGGCCACGTCGAAGCTGCCCGACCAGTGCGAATCCGAGGTGTAGCCGAAGGTCACGCGGTTGAGCGGCTGGTCGCCGGCGCGCTTGAGCATCAGGTTGACGCTGCCGCCAAGGCCGGAGCCGCCCGGCGCGGCGCCGTTGAGGAAGGCGCTGGCACCATTGAGAACCTGCACGCTCTGGAAGAGTTCGGGTGCGATCAGCTGGCGCGGGGTGATGCCGTAGAGGCCATTGAGGCCGACGTCGTCGCCGTAGAGTTCGAAACCGCGGATCACGAAGCTTTCGGCGGCGTTGCCGTAACCGTAAGTGGTGCGCACGGTGGGGTCGTTGTCGAGCACTTCGCCCAGCGAGCGCGGCTGCTGGTTGAGGATCAGAGTCTCGTCGAAGCTGCGCACGTTGAAGGGCAGGTTCTCGGCCGCCTTGTTGCCGAGCACGCCGGCGCTGCCGCCGTCATCGACATGGGTGGCGTTTACGCGCTGCGCGAGGACGATGATGTCATCGCTCGCGGGCTCCCCACTTGCGGTCTGCGCCATGGCAGGCGCCGCGACCAGCATGCCGGTGCACCCCAGCATCAGAGCGAACTTGAACTTCATGAGAATTTCCCCTGCTTGCGATCGTGCCGCACTCGATTGCATCGGCGGCTAACGGGAATGCGGATCATTCGCAATAGCAACATTTTGCGACAGGTTCGTTTTGACGGAAATGTTGCAAAACGGCATCGCAGGCAGGAGGCGTCTGAAGTCGCCGGAAAGCGGGGGTTGACGGGCCATGGAGCACAAAGGATTTGCGCTGCTCACCGATGTTGCGGTCGCGACAAAGCTGCCGGTGCGGCTCGGCTCCATTCGCAATTGCGAAAGCTTACGCCGCCTAATTTCAGGCCACTAGAACGAGACGACGGCCTCGCCGATGGCGTTCCACACTTCGTCGAGCTGGTCGTCGGTGATGCAGTAGGGCGGCATCACGTAGACGGTATTGCCCAGAGGGCGCAGCAGCACGTCGCGGCTGCGGAAGAAAGCCATGAGTTCGGGCGCGAGGCTGTCCATGTAGCCGCCGGTGCCCATCGTACGCATGTCCAGCGCGGCGATCGTGCCGAGCGTGCGCGGGTTGTCGAAGTGGCAGAATCGACCCAGTTTCTCCAGCCAGGCCGACTGGCGGCGGGCGAGGTCGTCGATGCATTCGCGTACCGGCTCCTCGGCCCAGATGGCGAGGTTGGCGGCGGCGGCGGCGCAGGCCAGCGGGTTGGCGGTGTAGCTGGAGGAATGGAAGAACATCTTCGCGCGGTCGGTGGACCAGTGCGCGGCGAAGATTTCCTCGGTCGCCATCGTCACGGCCAGCGGCAGCGATCCGCCGGTCAGGCCCTTGGACAGGCACAGGATGTCGGGCACGATGTCGGCCTGTTCGCAGGCGAGCAGGGTGCCGGTGCGGCCCCAGCCGGTCATCACCTCGTCGGCGATGAACAGGACGCCGTATTTGCTGCAAATCTCGCGCATCGCCCGCAGCGTTTCCGGGCCGTAGACGAGCATGCCGCCCGAGCCGAGGATCAGCGGCTCCAGAATCAGCGCGGCGATGTCGCCCTCGCGGCACAGCGCTTCGAGCGCATCGAGCGTATCCTGCTCGGCTCCGGCGGCGGGGTAGGGAATGCGGCCGACGTCGAACAGCAGCGGCGCGTAAGGCTGGTTGAACACCCCGCGCGCGCCCACCGACATCGCGCCGATGGTGTCGCCGTGGTAGGAATGCTCCATCACCACGATGCGGTGGCGCGCTTCGCCTTGCGCATGCCAGTAGCCAAGCGCCATCTTCAGCGCGACCTCGACGCTGGTGGAGCCGCTGTCGGAGAAGAACACCCGCGTCAGTTCGCTCGGCATGATCGCGGTCAGCCCGGCGGCGACCTGCTCGGCGGGTTCGTGCGTCCAGCCCGCGAAGATCAGCTGGTCGAGCTTCTGGGCTTGTTCGGCCACAGCGGCCATGATGCGCGGGTGGCAGTGGCCGTGCGTGGTCACCCACCAGGACGAGATCGCGTCGATCACCGTGCGCCCGTCCGCCGTGTGCAGCAGCGCGCCTTCGGCATGGGTGACGAGCGGGATCGGCTCGCCGAGGCCATGCTGGGTGAAGGGGTGCCAGACGGGGGAGGCGGCCAGAGAGCCAGAACGCGGCAGGGTCACGCGAAGTCCTCCAGGCGGAAGTTGGCGGCGAAGGCGGCGGCCAGCGTCTGTGGCGTCAGCGGATCGAGGCGGGGCAGGCGGCCGAGGCGCTTGACGTTGCCCATGGCGCAGATGGTGGCCTCGCTGTCCTCTTGCGGCTCGCCGACGAAGGCGACGCCGAGCACGTCCACACCGCGCGCGCGCAAGGCCTCGATCGAAAGCAGCGAGTGGTTGATCGTGCCGAGCATCGTGCGCGCCACCAGCACCACCGGCGCGCCCCAGCGGGCGAACTGGTCGGCGTAAGTCTCGGTGCGCGAGATCGGCACCAGCGCGCCGCCCGCGCCCTCGACCACCAGCGGTCCGTCGACTTCCGGCAGGGCGAGGCGGGCGGTGTCGATGGTCACGCCGTCGATCTCGGCGGCGAGGTGGGGGGAGCAGGGCGTGGTCAGGCTATAGGCCTCGGCCAGCACCTTGCCTTCGGGCAGTCCGCCGAGGAACCCGACGCGCTGGGCGTCGGGGCCTTCCTCCTCGATTCCAGCCTGCACCGGCTTCCAGTAATGCGCGCCCAGCGCCCCCGCCAGCGCGGCGGCGAAGACGGTCTTGCCGATGCCGGTATCGGTGCCGGTCACGATCAGGGTGCGCTGGGTCATTGGGGGCTCACGTAAGGAAATGTCGGGGCGCGGCGCAAGTGGCAGGTCACCACCTCGTAAGTGACGTTGCATCCGCTTTGGGCGAACCGCGCCATCACCGCGCGCAGCTGCGCCGGGTTGAGAGGCCGGTGCGAAGGCGCGGAAGTGCCTGCGCCGATGGCCTTGACCGCACGTAGGAAGGCGCGCGGATCGAGGTGGGTTTCGGTCACGTCCTCGACCAGCAGCGTCTCGGGGGAGAGCGTCGCGAAGGCCTCCACGGGGGGGTAGGCGGGAGTGCCGGGGGCGATCCCCTCGGCCTCGTGCGCGGCGCGCCATTCTTGGAAACTGCGCGGTCCCAGCGTGGTGACGACGAGGTGGCCGCCGGGCGCCAGCCACTGCGACAGGCGGGCGAGGGCGGCAGGCGTATCGTCGAACCACTGCACCGCAAGGCTGGAGCAGATGAGGTCGAAAGGCGCGCCCTCGGGGGTGCCATGCTCCCCGTCGAGGGTGGCGAAGCGCAAGGTGCGCACGTCATCAGCAGCAATAAGCGCGGCGCGGCAACGCTCCACCATTTCGGGCGCGATGTCGGTGACCAGCCAGTCGCCGCCGATGCCCTGATCGATCAGCGCGGAGGTCAGGAAGCCGGTGCCGCAGCCGATCTCCAGCACGCGCGGCGCGGGCGGAAGGTCGAGCGCGGCGATGCGCGCGGCGAGGGTCGTGGCGACCTCGCGCTGGATGCGGGCATGGCCGTCGTAGTCGGGTGCGGCGGCGAAGGCGCTGCGGATGCGCTCGCGGCGGCTCATGCGAGCATCCCCCGAATGGCGGGGGCGCACAGCTGCGGGGCTTGCAGCGGCAGGAGATGGCCGCCCGCTTCGTGGTCGATGCGGCGGACCTGCGCCCCGATGAACGTGGCGGCGCGCATCTCGGGCGGGAGCAACGGGTCGGCGCCGCCGTGGATCGCCAGTATCGGCACGTCCGGCAGCGACGGGGCGGCGTCGCGCAGGCGCAGGAGGTCGGCGGCGAGCGCTGCGGGGTCGATTTCTCCGAAGGCCCCGGTGGAGCCGCAGGTCTTGCGGAACTCGGCGAGCACGCCGCGCTGGTCGGTCTCGAAGCGGCGCAGCATGCGGTCGAGTACGCGTACCGGGACGCCCGGTCGGCCTGGAACGGCGGTGAACCGCTCGAACCCGTTGATCGCCACGATTCCCATGAGGCCCGGCGGCGGGGCAGCGAGGACGCGCATGGTGCCGAAGGAATGGGTGATTGCGAGGCAGGGGCCTTCGACGGCAGGCTCATGCGGCGCGCCGAAGTAGCCGCGATCGTCGCTGACGTGTGCCCACTCGGGCAGCAGTGCGGCGAGCGGTTCCCAGAAATGGCGATCGAAGCCCCAGCCGTGGGCGAACAAGAGCTTCACCGATGTGTCTCGATCGCGGCGAGCAGGGCGTCGATGTCGGCCTCCGAATGCCCGGCGCGCAGGGCGAGGCGCAGGCGGCTGGTGCCGGCCGGCACCGTCGGCGGGCGGATCGCGGAGGCGAGGAAACCTGTCGCCTCCAGCCTTGCGGAGAGCGCCATCGCCTCGTCCTCCGGCCCGATCACGGCGGGCACGATCTGGGTCGAGGACGCGCCGTGATCGAGGCCAAGGCGGGCCAGCCCTGTGCGCAGCCGGTCGCCCAGTGCGGCGAGGTGCGCGCGCTCGGCGTCCATGCCCGGCAGCAGGTCCAGCGCGGCGTCCACCGCGCCCAGCACGGCGGGCGGCGGGGCGGTGGTGAAGATGAAGCCGCTGGCCGCGTTGGTCAGGTAGTCGATCAGCACACGCGATCCGGCCACATAGGCGCCGAAACCGCCCAGCGCCTTGCTGAAGGTGCCCATCACGAGGTCCACCTTGCCCGGCACCAGCGCCGAAAGCCCGCGCCCCTCGGGGCCAAGCACGCCGGTGGCATGGGCCTCGTCGACGAACAGCGCGGCGTCGTGGCGCTGTGCGATATCGGCGAGGCGCACCATGTCGGCGCGGTCGCCGTCCATCGAGAACACGCTCTCGGTCAGGATCAGGCGGGCGGGGGCATCCGCGCCCTTGTCCGCCAGCAGGGTTTCGAGGTGGCCCAGGTCGTTGTGGCGGAAGCGGTGCTGGCGCACGCCCGCCATCGCGATTCCCGCGTGCATTGAGGCATGGATCAGGCGGTCGGTGAACACCGCGACGCCCGGAATCGCAGCCAGCAGCGCCGGGATCGTCGCCGCGTTGGCCTGCCAGCCGCTGGCGAAGATCAGCGCCGCCTCGCAGTGCTTGAACGCAGCGATGCGCGCTTCCAGCGCAAGGTGCGCCGCGCTCGTCCCCGTCACCAGCCGTGAGGAGCCGGAGCCGGAACCGTCCCGCGCGGCCCACTCGGCCGAGCGCTCGACCAGCAGCGGGTGGCGGGCGAGGCCAAGGTAGTCGTTGCTGGAAAAGTCGAGCATCGTGCGCCCGGCGCGCTCGATCCGGCCGCCGGGCAGCAGGGTCGTGGCGCGCAAGGTCCGGCGCTGTCCGGCGCGGGTAATGCGCTCCAGCGCTGCCTCGAGGTGTGAATCGAGCCGGCTCATGCCTCGCCCGGTATGGCAAGCGGGTCCTTGGCACAATGGGCGGTTTGTCCGGGGGGAGGTATGAAGGGGCGTCCGGCGAGGTTTCGGCGATCGTTTCCTCTCTCCCACGGGGCCTTGCCGGATCCCTTTTTCGTCATTGCGAGCGCAGCGAAGCAATCCAGGGCGGCGTGGCACTGCCCTGGATTGCTTCGCTGCGCTCGCAATGACGGGGGTGGGGAGAGTGGAACCACTCGACCCCGGCCACACCGCGCGATAAGGCGCGTTTCATGGACCTCGAAATCGACATCGAAGAACCCTGGGACGCCGCGACCGACTGGGCCGATCTCGCGCAGGCGGCGCTGGAAGCCCTCGTCACCCTCGCGCCCGAGCTGGACAACGAGCGCCTCACCACCAGCCTGCTGTTCACCAGCGACGCCGAAGTCCACGTCCTCAACCGCGAATGGCGCGCCAAGGACAAGCCGACCAACGTGCTCTCGTTCCCCATGCTGGAGCGCGAGGCCCTGCTCGATCTGGACGAGGACGGCCCGCCCGAAATGCTCGGCGACCTCGCGCTGGCGTGCGAAACCTGCACGCGCGAAGCGGCAGAGAAGGGCATTCCGGTCGAACACCATGCCACGCATCTCATCATCCATGGCCTGCTCCATCTGGCGGGCCACGATCACGAGACGTCGGACGAGGATGCCGAGGCGATGGAGGCGCTCGAAACAAAGGCACTTGCAGTTTTAGGCATTCCCGACCCATATGGGGACCGCACTGCAGCAACAGGGATTTAACCGTACGATGGCCGACAATGGCCGCCACGCCGACTCCGGTTTCGGAGAAGGGGACAGTACCAACACGCTTTGGCGTGCATTCAAGCGGCTTTTCCACGCAGAGGGCGACCAGTCCCTGCGCGCCCAGCTTGAGGAAGTCATCAACGAGCACGAAGGTGAGGCCAGCGGCGCGCTGACCGGCGATCTCTCGCCGATCGAGCGGCAGATGCTGCGCAACCTCCTGCATTTCAGCGAGCACGATGCCGACGACGTCGCCATCCCGCGCAGCGAGATCGTGGCGATCCCCGCCTCGGCCAGCTGGGCCGAAGTGGTGGAAGCCTTCGCCGAGCATGGCCACAGCCGCATGCCGGTCTACGGAGAGACGCTCGACGCCATCAAGGGCATGATCCACATCAAGGACGTGTTCCCGCTGCTGGCCCGCAGCGCGCCCCCGCCCGAGGACTGGACGACGCTGATGCGCCAGCCGCTCTACGTCCCGCAATCGCGCGGCGCGCTGGATGTGCTGGCCGACATGCGCGCCCAGCGCATCCACCTTGCGGTCGTGATCGACGAGTACACCGGCACCGACGGCATCATCACCATCGAGGACCTCGTCGAGGAGATCGTCGGCTCGATCGAGGACGAGCACGATGATGCGCCCGAGGAATTGCTGGTTGCAATCGACGCAGGTATGTGGGACGCGGACGCCCGAGCCGAACTGGACGATGTGGCCGAGCGGATCGACCCGCGGCTGGCCGAAGTCGAGGAAGCGGTTGATACTCTCGGCGGCCTGGCTTTCGTGCTGGCCGGACAAGTGCCCGAAGTGGGCGCGGTCCTGGACCACGAAAGCGGCTGGAAGATCGAGGTGACGGACGGCGACGAGCGGCGCGTGACGCGCCTGCGCCTGCATCCGCCCGTGGAAGAGTTGGAGAGCGAGGCCGAATAACCGCTGTCGCCGGACCCTCCGGCGGCGGCCATAACCGAGTGAAAAGACCGCAATAGTGCCAGTACGTCGTCTACCTCCCCTGCGTGCGCTCGAAGCTTTCGTGCGCGTGGTGCGTCTCGGTTCCGCCAAGGCGGCAGCCAACGAGCTGGCGCTCAGTCCCTCGGCCCTGTCGCGCCGCGTCGCCGCGCTGGAGGACTTCACCGGCAAGCGCCTGTTCACCCGCCAGCACCAGGCGATGAAGCTGACCGACGAGGGGCAGGCGTTCTACACCGCGATCGCGCCCAAGCTGGAAGAACTCGCCGAAGCGGTCGAGGCGCAGATCGATCGCGGCCAGGTGCTGCGCCTGCATCTGGGCGTGCCTTCGCTGTTCGGCGGCCAGCGGCTGTTCCCGCGCCTCCCCGAACTGCGCAAGCTGCATCCGCGCCTGCACATCGACATCGACACCGGCGCGCATCTGGAAGACCGCGTCGGCGATACGCTGGACGCCGCGATCATCCTCGCGAAGGAGCCGGACCCGCAGTATTACCGGGTGCAGCTCGATCACAACAAGGTCTACGCGATCACCTCGCAGGCGCTGGCCGAGGAACTGGGTCCGGTGCCGGACGAGGCGAAGCTGTCGCGCCAGACGTTCCTGATCCATCAGGACCTGCCCGACAGCCTCGATGCGTGGAAGCGCGCGATCGACCTGCCCGATCTCGACCCGGCCTCGGTCGACCGCTTCGATTCCGGCCAGCTGGTGCTGGAGGCGGCGGCGCAGGGTCTGGGCATCGCGATCATGCACGACGACCACTTCCGCCGCTCGCACGATACCCGCCTCGCGCGGGTCTACGACATCGAGGTGGAGAGCCCGTACCGCTACTGGTTCGTGTGTCGCCCCAAGTCGCTGGAAGCGCGGCCGGTGCGCATCTTCCACGAATGGCTGCTGCAAGCGGGGCTTTGACGCCCTCCGCACACTGATCGTCATTGCGAGCGTAGCGAAGCAATCCAGAGCGGTTTACGCGGCTCTGGATTGCTTCGCTACGCTCGCAATGACGGGGCTATCGCGACCAACCGTCATTTTCATTTTTCCCATAGCGGCGAACGGGATATGCCCTGCGGCGTCCCGTTCGTGCGGGCTTGTGGGAGTATCTCAGATGCGTTTCGTCCTTACCGCTTGCGCCGCCCTGCTGGCGTCCGCTTCGCCTGCTCTTGCAGCCGAGCCCGTAGCTGCCACCGACCCGGCGCGTCTTGCCGCTGCGAAGCAGACGGTCGACTACGTGTTCCCACTCGGGACCTATGGCCGGATCATGAACGGCACGATGGACAAGATGATGGATTCCATCATGGATTCCATGATGCAGATGCCGCTCAAGGACCTTGCCGGGATCAGCGGCGTCGATACCGAGAAGCTGGGCAGCGGCACCATGGCGCAGATCATGGAGATCTACGACCCGGCCTTCAAGCAGCGCATGTCGGCCACCACCCGTACGATGATGACGGACATGATGGGCCTGATGACCCAGTTCGAGCCCGACATCCGCGACGGTCTGGCGAGCGCCTACGCCGGGCGGTTCGACGCGAAGCAGCTGCAGGAGATGAACGCCTTCTTCGCCACGCCGACGGGCAAGGCCTACGCCGCGGATTCCTACATCATCATGATGTCGCCCGAGGTCATGAACAGGATGCAGGCGCTGATGCCCCGGCTGATGAAGGAAATGCCGGTGATCATCGACAAGGTGAAGGCCTCCACCGCCGATCTGCCCGCCCCGCGCAAGTACGCGGACCTCAAGAGCGCCGAGAAGGACAAGCTGGCCGGGCTGCTCGGCATTTCGCGCAAGGAGCTGGACGACGGCGAGGCGAAGAAGGCGGCGGAGTAACAAGCCCACCCCGTCCGGCTAGGCCCTGCGGGCCAAGCCTCCCGGCCCTCCCGCAAGCGGGAGGGCAATCACGGCCTACTCCCCTCCCGCTTGCGGGAGGGGGCGGGGGTGGGCCTTTCTCTTAAGCGTCCGGCCCCTCGTAAGCCTCGACGATGCGGCCGACGATCGGATGGCGCACCACGTCCGCTGCGGTGAAGCGGGTCACCGCGATGCCGTCCACGCCCTCCAGCCGGGCGACCGCGTCGGCTAGGCCCGAGTGGCGATCGCCGCCGGGGATATCGACCTGGCGCGGGTCTCCGCACACCACCATGCGGCTGTTCTGGCCGAAGCGGGTAAGGAACATCTTCATCTGCTCGCGCGTGGTGTTCTGCGCTTCGTCGAGGATGACGAAGGCATCGGCCAGCGTGCGGCCGCGCATGAAGGCGATCGGGGCGATCTCGATCTCGCCGTTGGCGAGGCGGCGTTCCACCTGCTCGGGCGGCATGCAGTCGTACAGCGCGTCGTAGAGCGGACGCAGATACGGATCGACCTTGTCCTTCATGTCGCCGGGCAGGAAGCCCAGCTTTTCGCCCGCCTCGACCGCCGGGCGCGACAGGATCAGGCGCTGGACCGAGCCGGTCATCAGCTGGCTGACGGCCTGCGCCACCGCTACGTACGTCTTGCCGGTGCCTGCCGGGCCGAGCGCGAAGATGACGTCCGACTTGGCGAGCTGGCGCATGTAGTCGATCTGCGTTGCCGAACGCGGCACGATCGTCTTCTTGCGGGTGCGGATCATGATCGGCGGCGCGCCTGCGTCACCAGTGATGATGCCTTCGAGGGTGGGTTCGGTGCTCATGGCGATCAGGGATTCGATGGCGCCGGAATCGAGCGCCTGCCCCATCTCCAGCCGGTGATACATGCCCTTGAGCGTGTCGCGCGCGCGGGCGACGGCATCGTCCGGCCCTTCGATCTGGATCTTGCTGCCCCGGGCGGAGATGTACACGCCGAGGCGGTTCTCCACCTGCACCAGATTTGAATCGAATTGCCCGAACAGGGCTCCCAGCAACACAGGTTCGTCGAAATCTATTTCGACACGCGCCCGACGGTGGGTTTCGGGGCGGAATTGTGCCGGATCGACGGCACGGGCTGCTTTGCGGGCCATGTGCTCCTTTCATGCGAGATTGATGTCTCGTTCTACCGTGAAGATGGCTCCACAGGGCGCGCCCCGCAAGGAGGTTTCTGCAAAATTTCCTGCGTTTCGTCGGGGATAACTGCGCGTTTCGGCGCTCCGGCACGCAACTGTCGCAAGGGTGCGACACTTATGTCCCCACGCTGCACGCCGCATTCCCGGATCGTTCAGGAGCGCGCGGGCAGTTTCCAATCAGAAGGCCGGATACGGCTCTTGAGAAGAAGGAGAATACTGGTGCGCAAGTTCTTCATGATTGCCCTGGCTGCCGGTGTAGCCCTGCCGACCGTCGCGGTCCCGACCATGGCCTCGGCCCAGAGCGCCCGCGAAGTCCGTGACAGCGCCCGCGAGGTCCGCCGCGACGAGCGCGACTTGCGCCAGGCCCAGCGCTACGGTGACCGCCGCGACGTCCGCGATGCCCGCCGCGATGTGCGCGACTCCCGCCAGGAACTGCGCGAGGACTGGCGCGACTATCGCCAGTCGCATCGCAACGACTTCCGCCGTCCGGCTTACGTCGGCCCGCGCGGCTATCGCTATCGCCCGGTGGCGGTCGGCTACCGCTTCCAGCCCGCCTACTACGGCGACCGCTACTGGGTGCGTGACTATGCCCGCTACCGCCTGCCCGCCCCGCGCGCCGGCCATCGCTGGGTCCGCTACAACAACGACGTGGTCATGGTGAACACCCGCACCGGCCGCGTGGTCACCGCGCACAACGGCTTCTTCTGGTAAGAAGCACACCCCCTTGCAGGAAGAGCCCCGGAGCGCGAGTTCCGGGGCTTTTTCGTGGATGCCCGCCTTTCGTCATTGCGAGCGCAGCGAAGCAATCCAAGGCGGTTTGCGCTGCCCTGGATTGCTTCGCTGCGCTCGCAATGACGAACCTGTGTGATCTTGACTCGCCGTTGGCGGACAGGCTCGACTACGCCGAAAGCCACTCACGCAGTGCCGCGTTCACCGCTTCCGGCCGCTCCATCGGCGCCATGTGGCCGCATTCGGGGATCGTCACCAAGGTCGCACCCGGCACGGCCTGCGCGATCGTGCGCGAATAGTGCGGCGGCGTGGTGCGGTCATCCTCGCCGACCAGCACCAGCGTCGGCACCGCGATCGCACCGAGGCCCGGCAGCGGATCGGCGCGGGCGATGATCGCGCCTTGCTGCCGTTCGAACGCCTCGATCCCGACGCGCATGGCCATCGCCACCACCGCATCGCCGATCGCCGGATCGGCCTGCGGATGGACCAGCAGGCCAAGGCTGCCGCGCAGAACTTTCTCGAAGCCGCGTTCCCGCGCGGTCCTGACGGCAGCGCGGCGGACGGCGGCATAGTCGGGCGCATCGGCCGTGGCGCTGGTGTCGAGCAGGGCGAGCCGCGTGACTCGCTCCGGCGCGCGGGCGATCACTTCCATCGCGACGTAGCCACCCATCGAGAACCCCGCGAGCGCGAAGGTATCGGGCGCATCGTCGAGCAGCCGCTCAGCCATGGCGGCGATCGAGCCGTCGCTGAGCGTATCGGCGACGGTCATGTCCGCCACGTCCGCCAGCGCGGCAGTCTGGGCGCGGAAGACCTCCGCGTCGCAAGTCAGGCCGGGGATGAGGACGAGTGGCTGGCGGCCCGAATTTACAGCGTTCACGCCACCTCTGCGGTCAGCGGCACCGCACCGAGGCTGTTCGGCCCGGCGCTGGTGATTGCGACGCGCACGATCTGGCCGACCTCTGCCTCTCCGGTGAAGTGGACCGACTGCAGCCACGGCGACTTGCCGAGCCACTGGCCGGCATGCTTGCCCTTGCGCTCCACCAGCACGTCGCAGGTCTTGCCGACCGTCGCGGCGTTGAACGCCAGCTGGTCACGGTTGAGTGCCGACTGCAGGCGCTGCAGCCGCTCGTCCATCACGGCGGCGGAGACCTGGTCGCCCATCGTCGCGGCAGGCGTACCGGGGCGGGGCGAATACTTGAAGCTGAAGCACTGCGCATAGCCGACCGCGTCGACCAGCCCCAGCGTATCCTCGAATTCGGCATCGGTCTCGCCGGGGAAGCCGACGATGAAGTCGCCCGACAGCGCGATGTCCGGCCGCACCGCGCGCACCCGGTCGAGAATCTTGAGGTAGCTCTCGACCGTGTGGCTGCGATTCATCGCCTTGAGCACGCGGTCGTTACCCGCCTGCACCGGCAGGTGGAGGAACGGCATCAGCTTGGCGTTCTCGCCGTGGGCGTCGATCAGGCCCTGCGTCATGTCGTTTGGGTGGCTGGTGGTGTAGCGGATGCGCGCCAGTTCCGGGATCGCCGCCAGTTCGCGCGCCAGCCCGTCGAGGCCGACTGTCTGCCCCTTGGCGTTCTCGCCGGTCCAGGCATTGACGTTCTGGCCGAGCAGCGTGATCTCGCGCGCGCCGGCCTCGACCAGCAGCTTCGCCTCGTCGATCAGCGCGGCATAAGGGCGCGAGACTTCGGCGCCGCGGGTATAGGGCACCACGCAATAGGTGCAGAACTTGTCGCAGCCTTCCTGCACGGTCAGGAACGCCGTGGGGCCGGACCGCTTGCGCCGGGGCAGGGCGTCGAACTTGGTCTCGGCGGGCATGTCGGTGTCGGTGACGCGCTCGCCCGCGCTGGCGGCGCGGACCATCTCGGGCAGGCGGTGATAGGCCTGCGGGCCGACAACCATCGTCACGGCGGGCGCGCGGGCCATGATCTCCTCGCCCTCGGCCTGCGCGACGCAGCCGGCGACGGCGATCATGGGTGACGATCCGTCCTCGCGGTCCCAGTTCTTCACGAGGCGGCCGATGTCGGAATAGACCTTCTCCGCCGCCTTCTCGCGGATGTGGCAGGTGTTGAGCACGACAAGGTCCGCCTCCTCGCCTTCCGGCGCGGCGGTGATGCCCTGTTCGGCGAGCAGTTCGGCCATGCGGTCGCCGTCATAGACGTTCATCTGGCAGCCGAAGCTCTTGACGCGGTAGGTCCGGGGAGTCGCAGTCGTTTGCATCGCGCGCCGTTAGCGCAAAAGGGTGGGTTTGGACAGGGGGACTGCCTTTTATCCTCCCTGTCGCGCAGCGATGGGGAGGTGGCAGCCCGCAGGGCTGACGGAGGGGTTCCTCCCCCTCCACCACTCGCTACGCGAGCGGTCCCCCTCCCCATTGCTTCGCAACAGGGAGGATACACAAGATGTGCAACGGCGCGCTTACGGCTCGCCCGCTTTCCTACAGACCGCCCGCTCCGATAGATTACTCCCATGCCCCGCCCGAACCTCCACGGCCGCACAAGGTTACACCGCAAGGTGACACATCCCCCTCACAAGGTGACACATTCCCCGCAAAATGTGTCACCTTACCCCCGCAAGGTGACACTTTCCGGCCCAAGGTGACACCTTTCCCCTCTGGACCGTGTCAACGGTGTAAACCTGTCACCTTGCAGCGCCCTGTTTCCCTTCTTCCATACTTGGGCTATCCGCGCGCGTCATGAGCACTACGCAGACCCTTTACGCCGCCTTCGCAGGCCACCTTTCCGCCGCGCTCGATGCGCTGGAAGCAGCGGGCACGCTGCCGGGCGGCCTCAAGCGAGGCGCGATCACGGTCGAGCCGCCGCGCGATCCCTCGCACGGCGACCTCTCGACCAACGCCGCGATGGTGCTGGCCAAGCCCGCCGGCCTGAAGCCGCGCGATCTGGCCGAGGCGCTGGTGGCGGAGCTGTCGAAGCTCGATTCGGTGACGTCTGCCGAGATCGCAGGGCCGGGCTTCATCAACCTGCGCCTCTCTTCCGCCACGTGGCTGGCCGAACTGCGCGCGATCGCCGATCTCGGCGTGGATTACGGTCGCTCGACGATGGGCGGCGGGACCACGGTGAACGTCGAATACGTCTCGGCCAACCCGACCGGGCCGATGCACATGGGCCACTGCCGCGGCGCGGTCGTCGGCGATGCGCTGGCGACGCTGCTGGAGTTCGCGGGCCACAAGGTCACCAAGGAATACTACGTCAACGATGCCGGCGGACAGGTGCAGGTGCTCGCCCGCTCGGCGCACGTGCGCTACCGCGAGGCGCTCGGGCACGACGTCGGCGCGATCCCCGAGGGGCTCTATCCGGGCGAATACCTGGTGCCGGTAGGCCAGCAGCTCGCCGCCGAGTTCGGCGAGACGTACGCTGCCGCACCCGAGTCGGAATGGCTGGCGCTGTTCCAGAAGAAGGCCGTCGCCGCGATGCTGGTGATGATCAAGGACGACCTCGCGCTCCTCGGCATCCACCACGACCTGTTCTCTTCGGAGGCCGAACTGCAGGCATCGGGCAAGCCCGACGAGGCCGAAGCCTGGCTGCGCGCCAAGGGCCTCGTCTACGACGGCGTGCTCGAAGCGCCCAAGGGCAAGACGCTGGAGGACTGGGAAGCGGTCGAACTGCCGCTGTTCAAGTCCACCGCGTTCGGCGACGATCAGGACCGCCCTATCAAGAAGTCGGACGGCACCTGGACGTACTTCGGTGCCGACCTCGCCTATCACTTCCAGAAGGCCCAGAGCGCTGACGCCCTCGTCGATATCTGGGGTGCGGACCACGCGGGCACCGTCAAGCGCATCAAGGCCGCGGTGGCCGCCATGACCGGCGCCGATGGCGAGCCGACCCCGTTCGAGATCAAGCTGGTCCAGATGGTCCAGCTGCTTCGCGACGGCGAGCCGGTGAAGATGTCCAAGCGTTCGGGCAACTTCGTCACGCTGGCCGAAGTCGTCACCGAAGTGGGCAAGGACGTGGTGCGCTTCACCATGCTGACCCGCAAGCCCGAGGCGCAGATGGACTTCGACTTCGCCAAGGTCGTCGAGGCCAGCAAGGACAACCCCGTCTTCTACGTCCAGTACGCCAATGCCCGCGTCCACTCGACGCTGCGCAAGGGACTGGCCGAGGGTGGCTTCACTCCCTCGGGCGAGCACGTCGAACTGCTGGGCGACGAGGAACTGGAACTGGTCAAGCTGGCCGCGCAGTTCCCCCGCATCGTCGAGGCGGCCGCTGCCGCCCGCGAGCCGCACCGCATCGCCTTCTACCTCGGCGACGTCGCAGCAGCGTTCCATGGCTACTGGAACCTCGGCAACGACAGGGTGGAAAAGCGGTTTGTTAACGCGCAGGATGCAAAGCTGACGGGTGCGCGGCTTTTCCTGGCGGCGCAGATCGGGCAACTTGTCCGCAACGGCCTGGCTCTGCTCGGGGTCGAGGCGGTGGAGGAAATGTGATCCATGGCAGGCGCTGACGACGGCTATTTCCCGAAACCGGAGAAGAAGAACCCGGTGTTCGGTTCGGGCAAACAGGGCAGCCCCTACTTCGAGGAGGACGGCGATGCCTCCGCCTCGGCCGCGTTCGGCGCCACCGCGCAGCAGTTGCAGCTGGAGGAGGACGTGCGCCTCCCCTGGCTGGAAGGCGACGACGAGGGTTATGAGGAAGAGCGCTCCGGCATCGGGCAGGGCGTGCTGCTGGGCGCGCTCGGCCTCGTCGCGCTGGTGGTCATCGGCGGCGGCGTGGTCTGGGCGATCAAGAGCCGTCCCGAGCAACCGCTGGTCGCAGACGGCGGCGTGATCGCCGCGCCCAAGGCCCCCTACAAGGTCAAGCCCGACAATCCCGGCGGCGAAGTCGTCGAGGGCACCGGCGACACCAGCTTCGCGGTGGCCGAGGGTCAGTCACGCCCGGTCCAGATCGACAAGAGCGACGATACGCCCGCGCCGGGCTTCCGCACGACTGCCGAGCCTGCCGAAGCCAAGCCGACCGACAAAGCTTCCGCGGCCGCTCCGGTGGTCAGCGGTGTCGGTGTGCAGGTCGGCGCCTATGCCTCTAAGGAGGCGGCGGAGGCCGGGTGGAACACGCTCAAGACGCAGTACGAACCGCTCGGCAGCATGAGTCACCGCGTGGTTCAGGGCAAGGCGGACATCGGCACCGTCTATCGCCTACAGGCCGTCTCCGGCGACGGCGCGGCGGCACGGGCCTTGTGCTCGGGCATGAAGGCCGCAGGGATGAGCTGCCAGGTCAAGAACTGATTGCTCGTCGTCCCGGCGCAGGCCGGGACCGCTGGCCGGGACCAACCCACCTTGCGGCGCGCGCAGCGAGTTCGCGCCTAAAGACCGCCACCGGTCCCGGATCAGGTCCGGGACGACGGATGGTTTTTTACGCCCCCTCCGAAGCCTCCGGCGCCGGTTCCTCAGCCGGCGCGGTCGGCGCGAGCGGGCTCGGCTGATCGACCGAGTGGCCGGTCGAATCCTGCAGCCGGTTCGGCTCCAGCATCGCCGTCGTCTCGAGCAGGTCGAGCGCCTTCTGCGCGGCTTCGTAGCGGCGCGCATCGGCGATCCAGTTATCGGCCGCTTCGGCGCCGGGAAGCCGCTCGACCTCGCCGATGGCCGAATCGATGCGCTTGGCGGTTAGCATCAGGCGGGCGCGTTCGATGCGGGCGGTTGGATTGGCGAGCGCGGCCGAATCGCGGCGTACCACGAAGAGCGAGGTGATCTCCTGCCGCGTCCGCTCCCACAGGCTGCGGTTGGCGGTGCTGACCGTCAGTTCCGGCGACAGCGCTTCCAGCCGGGCGCTCAGCGCGTCGATGGTGACCGGGTTGGCGGCGAAGTCCACCAGCGTCTGCACCGCGCGCGGCTGGGCGTTCATGAAGCGCAGGCGCAGCTGGTCCGCAAGATAGCCGAGCGGCTCGCCGCGATCGACCATGCGGCGGGCGGCGAAGGCGATCAGCAGGCCCTCGGCGCGCCCGGCGTTGCCGGCGGCGGCGCTGGTCTGAAGGTCGATGCGCGACATGCGATCCTCGATCATCGCAAGGCGCCCCTCGACGGTGGCGATCTGCGACATCTGGGCGGCGGGCGGCGCAGGCCTGGGGCCGGGTTCGGGTGCCGCCGTCAGCGTCGCGGTGTTCGCGGCGTCGAGCAGGGTCGGCAGGTAGCCGCGCGTCGCCAGCCAGGCGACGAGCCCGGCGCCGATCACGAAGGCGATGAGCGCGACGAACAGCGTCATGCCCGCCGAGCGGCGCTGCGGAGGAACGCCGGGAGGGGCGGAAGGGATGTCCTGCATCAAGTCCTTGTCGTCGCGGTTGCTGTCCGTGGGCCGGTGTCTTGGCACATCTGCTGCGCCAAGGCCAGCAATGCGGCGTCGTCAGGCCGGGCGGCGCTGCGCACTTGCGCCCAGCCTTCCCCGGCGCGCGCGGCGACCCTCGGGCCGATCGCGGCGAGGCGGATGCGCGAGCGCGGGATAGCGGCCTCGTCGCAGACCTGTGCGAAGCGCGCGGCCGCCTCGCCCGAGTGGAACAGGGCGAGCACGGGGTCGGCCAATGCCTCGATCAGCGCGGGCGGGGTGGGCAGGGCCTCGCTGGCGTAGACCTCGCGCGTGAAGATCGTGACGTCCTCGGGCACGTCGAGCGTGGTGCGCTCCCGCCCGGCGAGGCGCAGCAGGCGGTGGTGTCCGGGCTGGAGCACGCCGAGCAGGTTCTGCAGTCCGCCATGGCCGGTGGCGGCGACCTCCATTCCGGCTTCACGCGCGGCCTGTGCGGTGGTTTCGCCGACGCAGTAGGCGGGCAGGCCGCGATAGGCCGCAATCTGAGGTCCACCATGGCGCAGGGCATTGGCGCTGCCGAGCAGGAGCGCGTCGACGGCGTCACGTGGGGCGGGCTCCCATACGAGGGGGCGCACTGCGAACAGCGGGAAGGCCAGTGCCTCCAGCCCGCGTTCACGCGCTGCTGCCAGCGTGGCCAAGGCACCGGGCTCGGGGCGGAGGATCAGGATCATCGCCTTCGTCGTCCCGGACTTGATCCGGGACCGCTGGCAGTCTTTAGCCGCGAACTCGCCGCGCGCGCTGCAAGGTGGGCGGGTCCCGGCCACCGGTCCCGGATCAAGTCCGGGACGACGAAAGGCTCACGCTCCGGCAAAATGCACCGTGATGGCGGGAACCGCGCGGGCGAGCAGGTCGGCGGCGAGGCGCCCCGGACCTTCCGCGTCGTCGGCGGGAAAGCGGGCCTCACCCGTAACGTGCTCGGCGCCATCGGGGCTGTAGAGCGCAGCGCGCATGACGAGGTGCGCGTCCTCATTGCGGGTCAGCACCGCGATCGGGCTGTGGCAGTTGCCGCCGAGGCCCGCCAGCAGCGCCCGTTCGGCGAGCACTTGCGCGCGGCTGGGCGCGTCGTCCACGGCAGCGAGGAAGGCGCGGGTGCGTTCGTCGTCGGCGCGGCACTCGATCATGATCGCGGCCTGCGCCGGGGCGGGCAGCCAGTCCTCGGCGTCGAGGGGGTGGCCGGTGCCGGTCTCGCCCAGCCGCACGAGGCCCGCCCGCGCCAGGAACGTCGCGTCGGCCTCCCCCGCCGCCAGCTTGGCGAGGCGGGTGGCGACGTTGCCGCGGAAGGTCACCACCTTGCAGTCCGGCCGGGCGTGGAGCAGCTGCGCGGCGCGGCGCGGCGCGCTGGTGCCGACGACGGCCCCCGGTGGCAGCGCGGCGATGCTCTCCGCGCCGACCAGCACATCGCGCACGTCCTCACGCGGGAGGATGGCGCCGATCGTGAAGGCCCCGGGGCGGATCGTCTCGACGTCCTTGGCCGAGTGGACCGCGAAGTCGATCTCGCCGCTCGCCAGCCAGGCGTCGAGTTCCTTGGTCCACAGCGCCTTGCCGCCGATTTCGGCGAGCGCGCGGTCCTGGATGCGATCGCCGCTGGCGGTAACGGCCACGATCTCTATATGCGCCGGATCGATTCCGTGCGCCTGGGCGAGCCGGTCTCGCGCCTCATGGGCCTGCGCCATCGCCAGCGGCGAACGGCGTGTGCCCAATTTGTAACGCTCAGGGCGGAAGGTCTGGTCTTGTTTATCGTTGGTCATCGGCGGCTTGTGCTACCGGGCATTGTCGTTCAGGGGAAGGCCGGATGAGCATAGTTCTCGGCATTGAATCCTCGTGCGACGAGACGGCGGCGGCGCTGGTCACCGACGACAGGGTGATCCTCGCCCAGCGCATCGCCTCGCAGGACGAAGAGCACCGCCCTTTCGGCGGCGTCGTGCCCGAGATCGCCGCGCGCGCCCATGCCGAGCGGCTTGCCCCGCTGATCGAGGCGACGCTGGCCGATGCCGGGATGACGCTCGATCAGGTGGACGCGATCGCCGCGACCGCCGGGCCGGGGCTGATCGGCGGGGTCATGGTCGGTCTCGTCACCGCCAAGGCGCTGGCGATGGCCACCGACAAGCCGCTGATCGCGGTCAACCATCTCGAAGGGCATGCCCTGTCGCCGCGCCTCGCCGATGCCAGCCTCGCCTATCCCTACCTGCTGCTGCTCGTCTCGGGCGGGCACTGCCAGATTCTGCTGGTCGAGGACGTGGGCCAGTTCCGCCGCCTCGGCACAACCATCGACGACGCGCTGGGCGAGGCTTTCGACAAGTCCGCCAAGGTCCTCGGCCTCGGCTATCCCGGCGGCCCGGCGCTGGAGCGGCTTGCGCTTCAGGGCGATGCGAAGAAAGTGCCGCTGCCGCGCCCGCTCAAGGGTTCGGCCGAGCCGCACTTCTCCTTCGCCGGGCTCAAGAGCGCGGTGCTGCGGGCGAAGCAGTCGGGCGAGTACACCGATGCCGACATCGCCGCCTCGTTCCAGCAGGCCGCGATCGACTGCCTGATCGACCGCACCCGCCGGGCGCTCGCCAAGTGCGGGCCGGTGAACGCGCTCGTCGTCGCGGGCGGCGTCGCGGCGAACAAGGCGATCCGCAGTGCGCTGGAAGCGCTGGCGGCAAGCCATTTGCTGCCTTTCATCGCACCGCCGCTTAGCCTGTGTACGGACAATGCGGCGATGATCGCCTGGGCCGGTGTGGAGCGGTTCGAACGCGGGCAGTCCGACCCGCTCGACGTGGCGGCGCGCCCGCGCTGGCCGCTCGATCCGGAGGCCGAGGCGGTACGCGGTGCGGGAGTGAAGGCATGAGCGCGAAGATCGGCGTCATTGGTGCAGGCGCATGGGGCACGGCGCTGGCGCAGGCATTCGCCAGCGATGGCAGCGACGTGCTGCTCTGGGCGCGCGAGACCGAACTGGTCGAGGAGATCAACCGCGACCGCCGCAACGGCCTCTACCTGCCGAGCGCCGCGCTGGCGTCCACCATCCGCGCCACCAGCGACCTGGGCGAATTCGCCGCACTTCCGGCGCTGCTGGTGGTCGTGCCCGCTCAGTTCGTCGCCTCGGTGATTGCGGGCCTACCTGCAGGCGACCGGGATCTCGTGCTCTGCGCCAAGGGTATCGAGGCCGGAACCGGCCGCCTGATGGCCGACGTCGCCGCGAGCGCCTGCGCGCCCGAGCGACTGGCGGTGCTCTCCGGGCCCACGTTTGCGCACGAAGTCGCCGCCGGGCTGCCGACCGCCGTGACGCTCGCCTGCGGTGGCGGGCGTGCGCAGTGGGACCGGCTGGCGCCGCTGCTCGCCCGCCCGGCGCTGCGGCCTTATTATTCCGATGACGTCGTCGGCGCCGAGATCGGCGGTGCGGTCAAGAACGTGCTCGCCATTGCCTGCGGTGTGGTCGAGGGTTTGAACCTCGGCCAGAACGCCCGCGCGGCGCTGATCGCGCGCGGCTATGCCGAAATGCTGCGCTTCGGGCTGGCGAGAGGCGCCCGCGCGGAGACGCTGTCGGGCCTGTGCGGTCTTGGCGATCTGGTGCTGACCTGCTCCTCCACCTCCAGCCGCAACTTCTCGCTCGGTCTCGCGCTGGGCAAGGGGCTGACCGCCGCCGAGGCGCTGTCAGGCAAGAACAGCGTGGCCGAAGGCGCGGCGACCGCGCCGGTGCTCGCCGACCTCGCCCGCCGTGACGGCATCCAGATGCCCATCGTCGAAGCGGTCGAGCGGCTGCTGAAGGGCGAGGCTCCGGCGAGCGCGGTCGTGAGCGATCTCCTGTCGCGCCCGCTGCGCGACGAGCAGGAGCCTGCTTCTTGAGTACGCCCTACGGCGATCCCGCCCACGCACCGCAAGGCGACAAGGAGCGCGACGACATCGCCGCTCTCGCCAAGGGCGGGCGCACCAACCTGTTCGGATTCTTCCTGCGGCTCGCCGCGCGCATCCCGTTCCTGTTCATCGCCGGGCGCGCCGCGTCCTACGGACCGGCCGCGCTGGGCCGCTTCGCCTCGGCGCTGGTGCTGATCGAGCTGACCTCGATGCTCTGCACGATGGGCGAGAAGCGCGGGCTGGCGCAGCGGCTGTCAGAGACGGAGGGGCAGGTGCGGCCTGCCAACGTGATCGCCGACGGTTCGATCCTCGCGATCATCGCCAGTTGCACAGCCGCCCTGCTTTTCTGGTTCGTGCCGGGCGTGCTGTTCCCGGGTGGCCATTACACGCAGATCGACCGCTTGATGGTGATCGCGCTGCCGCCCTTCACGATGACCGAGATCTGGCTGGCCGCGCTCGCCTATCGTCTGCGGGTGACGCCGACGGTGTGGTCGCGCGCGATCGTGGAGCCGTGGACGATCTCGATCATGGCGGGCGCGATGATCTGGCTGGCGCCCGAGAGCGGGCTGTCCATCGCCTATATCGCCTCGATCTATGCCGCCGCGCTGACGGCGGCGATCCCGTTCTTCCGCGAATACGGCCTGCCGCGCGGGTGGAAGCCCCGGCCCGGTGCAATGCGCAAGCTGGCCTTGCGCTCGCTGCCGATCGCATTGGCCGACGCGATCGAGTGGGGCACCCGGCGCGTCGACATCTTCCTGCTTGGCTTTCTTGCCCCGGCTTCGGCGGTCGGCGTCTATTACGCGGCGCAGCAGGTCGCGAGCCTGCCGCAGAAGCTCAAGACCAGCTTCGAGCCGGTGCTCGGCCCGGTGATCACGCGCAACCTGAAGGAAAAGGACTATGCCGCGATCGCCCGGCAGGTCTGTCAGGTGGGCTTCTGGATCACCGCCTCGCAAGCCGGGATCGCACTGGCGCTGGGCATTCCCGGCAACGGCGTGATGGGCCTCGTCGGACGCGAGTTCGTCGGCGGCACCGGGGCGCTGGCCTTTCTGCTCGCAGCCGAGGTCGTCGCCGCCACCG
Organism: Novosphingobium resinovorum; assembly: GCF_027922145.1. GTDB lineage: Bacteria > Pseudomonadota > Alphaproteobacteria > Sphingomonadales > Sphingomonadaceae > Novosphingobium > Novosphingobium resinovorum. The sequence goes on from NZ_BSFC01000002.1 coordinate 279,735, forward strand.
CCGTGGTGAGCGAGGCGGCGCTGATCTACGTCGCGCGGCTGCGCAACTTGTGGGTCTCGATCGGGACCATCGCGCTGCAGGCGGCGCTGACGCTCTTCGGCATCCTGCTGATGCAGCGGCTCGGCTTCAATCCGCTGTTCCAGGCCGCCGCTGCCGCCTGCGCGCTGATGCTGGCGCTGGGGCTGTCCTCGATCGTCAAGTCGGTGATGCTGGCGCGCATCCTGAAGGAACCGATCAACAACTGGCGCTGGGCGCTGGTCTGGGCGGCTTTGCCGGCCGTCGTCATCGGTTTCCTCGCGGTGCGCTTCCTGCCCGAGTGGGCGGCGCTGGCCTTCGGAATCCCGGCGATCCTGGGTTCCTACTTCCTCGTTATCTGGAAGAAGGCGTTCGGGCCTGAGGACCGGCGGCTGTTCCAGAAGGCGAAGAAGGTCGAAACTCCGCTTGGCGAGCAACTGCCCGGCTGACAGCCCGGCTTCGGTTCTCTAGGTTGCCCCTCCATGACGCCGAACCACTTTCGTCATTGCGAGCGTAGCGAAGCAATCCAGAGCGGCTCAGAACGGCCTTGGATTGCTTCGCTACGCTCGCAATGACGATTCAATTTCAAGCCATCTTGCTCTAGGCTGCCCTCATGAATCCCCGCCGCGCATCGCTGATCGTCGCCGGAGCCGCGCTGTGCCTGGTCATGTCCTTCGCCGTCACCCGGGCGCGGGGGCTTGCGTTCATCGGCGACCTCGACCGGCAGGCTTCGGCCGCGCGCGATGCTGTGGGCGGGAAGGGCGTGACGCTGAATTTCCGCGACCGCTACGGCTGGCTGACCCGCCACCCGGTGCTCTCCGGCGGCAGGGACCTTTCGCCCGAGACGCGCAAGGCTGTCGCCGCCGCCATCGCTGCGGTGCCGGGGATCGCGGGGGTGAGTTGGGCGCGGGACGGCGACGATCGCAGCGTCTTGGCCCACTGCCAGGACGACGTCGAGCGCATCCTCGAAACCCGTACCATCCGTTTCGGCGAGGCCAGCACGCGCCTCGAACCGTCGAGCGAGCGGCTGCTGGGCGAAGTGGCGCGCTCGCTGCGGCCTTGCGTGGGCAGCATCATCGCGGTGACCGGGCATACCGACGCCTCGGGCAACCAGAAGGTCAATGTCGCGCTCTCGCAGGCGCGGGCGGAGGCGGTGCGCTCGGCCCTCATCGCGCGGGGGATTCCGGCGACGAATCTGCGCGCGGCAGGCCTCGGCTCGGCGCGGCCGGTGGAAGGGCTGGACCCGCTCGACCCGGCCAATCGGCGCATCGAGTTCTCGGTGCTCTATACCGCGCCGGTCAAGCCGACGCCGATCGATACGCCGGGGCCTGAATGATGGACTTGAGGGACTAGGAAAGGACGCTGCCTTGCCGCTATGGCTGGAAATGGCCGTCTCGGTGCTGCTGTCCTACGGGATCGGTTTCGGCATCGGCGCCGCAATATGGAATCGCAGGAAGGTGAACTGACGTGCTGGAAATGGTTCAGGCGAACTGGCTGGTCTTCATCGTCGCGCTGCTCGTGGGCATCGTGGTGGCCTACTGGGTCTTCATCCACGGCTCGAAGCCGGCGCGGCGCGAGCATCGCCCCGACGTGCTCGACGAGGGCGCGGCGCCCGCGCAGCGCAACCAGGCGCTGATAGACGACGCGCCGCCCGCCTCGCAGTACCACATCGACCCGCCGGCGATGGCCGGGACGATGGCGGGCATCGGCGAGGTCATCGCCGTCGCCGCGCAGGAAGAGGCCGACGAGGCGCGCCACAACGATGCGGCGCACGAGCCCCCGCAGACCATCGCCGCCGAGCCCGATCCGACGCCCGCTCCTCCGGCCCCGCCGGTCGTGGAGACGGCTGAGGGTGAAGTCGCGGCGGACGACCTGCGCAAGATCAAGGGCCTCGGCCCCAAGATGCTGACATTGCTCCATGCGCTGGGCGTAACGAGCTATGCGCAGATCGCGGCATGGAGCGATGCGGACCTCGACGAACTCGACACCAAACTGGGCGCCTTCGCGGGCCGCCCGCGCCGCGACAGCTGGGTAGAGCAGGCACGGCTGCTGTCGAGCGGCGATACCGGCGCTTACGAGGCGCAGTTCGGGAAGCTCTGAGTATTTTCTGCAAATCCGCCACAGGCGGATTTGGCGGCACCGGCCCACGCCCCCACCCGACCTCCCACGAGCGTACCATA
>NZ_BSFC01000003.1:0-98830 GCF_027922145.1 Novosphingobium resinovorum
AAATGCAGCCCAGTGGCCACACCCGATTTTACACCACATTGACGGACGCGACCGTTTTCGCCGCAAGGCAACACCAATCGACAGTTAGTGCAGCGACGCATTCAGAGATGCGTAAACCGTTCGAACCGATGAAGGAACGGAAGCACATTTTACGACCGACCGTTATCGATTGCGGGCAGCATGATTCGGAAAAGACCGTCTGCGCCGACTCGTTCAGCTTACCGCCACCTTGCTGGCGACGCACCTTGGATCTAGGTAACGGGCATGACCGTACCACCCCGCCTGAAGATCAAGATCCAGATCCACTCCGGCGAGGAGATCGCGATGGGACCCGGAAAGGCCGACCTCCTCGATGCCATCCGGGAGCATGGTTCCATCTCTGCCGCCGGTCGTGCGATGGGCATGAGCTACCGCCGGGCTTGGCTGCTGGTTGACGTGATGAACCGCTGTTGGGATGCACCGCTGGTGCAGACCGCGCCCGGCCGCGCCGCGACGAGCGGCGCTCGCGTCACTGAATTCGGGAATTCCGTCTTGGCCCATTACCGCGCTTTGCAAGAGGGCATCGCACAAGTCGCTCATGGTCCTGATTATGACGCACTCGCTGCCCGGCTGTTGCCCAAACCACGAGCCTCGCAAAAGGCTTAAGGGACTGGCAGGTTTCCGCAGACCACAGCTTGCATTCGACTTCATGCGATATACTGTCGGATACAATATATTCTCCTGGAGATTTCTAGTGCGCAAACTCGTCGCGCTGCTGCTCGCGGCGCTAACGGTTCTGTACGGAGCCGCCGCCCCCCTGAGCGCCGCTCCCGGAGCCCAGCCACCGCTGGTGCTCGCCGCAGCGAGCTTGCAGGAATCGATGAATGCTGCTGCCGACGCCTGGGCCCGCAAGGGGCATCCCCGCCCGCGCATTTCCTTCGCGGCATCCTCCGCACTCGCCCGGCAGATCGCCTCGGGCGCCCCCGCAGATATATTCGTTTCTGCCGACGAACCCTGGATGGACGACGTGCAGGGCAAAGGTTTGGTGCGCAAGGGCACGCGCGTGTCGTTTCTGCGCAACGAACTCGTCCTAGTCGCCCCGCGCGCGAGCAACGTCCGCCTGAAGCTCGGGCGCGGCATGCCTTTGGCGCGGGCGCTGGGCAAGGGCCGACTGGCGATCGCTGATCCGGCCGCGGTTCCTGCAGGTATCTACGGCAAGCAGGCGCTCACCCGGCTCGGCGTATGGGCCTCGGTGCAGGATCGGCTGGCACCCGGCGACAGTGTAAGGGCTGCACTCGCGCTGGTAAGCCGGGGCGCGGCGCCGCTTGGCATCGTCTACGCGACCGACGCCCGCGCCGACCAGGGCGTGCGCGTGGTCGGCACCTTCCCCCCCTCGAGCCACGATCCGATCAGCTACCCTGTCGCCACTCTCTCCTCTTCACGCAATCCGGAGGGTGAGGCGTTCCGGCGCTATCTGGTTTCCACCGAGGGCAAGGCGGTGTTCCGCCGCTTCGGCTTCGGGACCAAGTAAGCCGCCGCGTGAATCCGCTTTCATCAGCCGAATGGGAGGTTCTGGTCCTCTCGCTCAAGGTTGGCGCTGTTGCCATGTCGGCAGCACTCCCGGTCGCCTTCGCGTTCGCATGGGTTTTGGCGCGCTGGCGCTTTCCGGGGAAGGTACTGGTCGACGCGATGGTCCATCTGCCGCTGGTCCTGCCTCCGGTGGTGACCGGCTGGCTGCTCCTTCTTGCCTTCAGCCCGAACGCGCCCCTTGGTGGTCTCCTGGAACGCGCATTCGGGCTGACGTTCCTGTTTCGCTGGACCGGTGCGGCACTTGCGGCTGCTATCATGGCACTGCCGCTGATGGTTCGCGCGATGCGGCTCTCACTGGAAGGGGTCGATCGCCGCCTGGAAAATGCCGCGCGCACCCTTGGTGCCGGGTCATGGCGCACATTCGTGAACGTGACGCTGCCCCTCAGCCTGAACGGTGTGCTGGCAGCGCTGGTTCTCGGCTTCGCGCGATCGGTTGGTGAGTTCGGCGCCACAATCACCTTCGCATCGAATATTCCAGGTGAGACGCAGACCCTGCCCCTTGCGATCTATAGCGCATTGCAAGTGCCTGGCTCCGATCTACAGGTGGCACGCCTGGCCGGGCTGTCCGTAATGCTGTCGGTCGCTGCACTTGTGCTGTCAGAATGGCTTGCCCGCCGCAGCGGTCAGGAGAAGGGTCGCCATGTCATTTGACATTGCCCTTACCCTGTCACGCGGCGAACGGCCGTTGCGTTACACCTTTACCGCCGGAGCGGGACTTACCGCACTCTTTGGCCCTTCGGGCGCCGGCAAGACGAGCCTGCTCGATGCGGTCGCGGGCCTACTGCGCCCCACAGAGGGCCACATCGTCGTAGCCGAAAGATCCATGTTCGACAGTGCCGCGCACATAGACCTCAAACCCGAGACGCGCCGCTGCGGCTACGTGTTTCAGGACTTGCGCCTGTTTCCGCATCGCTCGGTCCGCCGCAATCTGGAGTTCGGCCGCAGGCAAGGGGCCACGCTTGATTGGGATCATACCATCGACCTCTTGGGAATTGCCGACTTGCTGGACCGTATGCCTGCGACCCTGTCCGGCGGCGAAGCCCAGCGGGTCGCGATCGGCCGCGCACTGCTTTCCGCGCCCGAGTTTCTTTTGATGGACGAGCCGCTGGCATCGGTCGACGGAGTGCGCCGCGAAGAAATCCTGCGACTCATCGAACGCATCCGCGACGAACTGCACCTGCCGATCCTCTACGTCAGCCACGACCGTGCCGAAGTCGAACGGCTGGCACAGACGATAGTACCGGTCTTGCCTCTCGTCGATTGACGCAAGGCAGCGGTGCGACCGGATCTCGCCACTTCGCCCGCGGGAGCCTGCCTGATCGGAGGGCCATGTGCGTCGCAGCCGCGACGACTGAGGGCTCAGCCCGCACCGATCAGTTCGCGGCCGATGAGCATGCGGCGGATTTCGTTCGTGCCAGCGCCGATGTCGAGCAACTTGGCATCGCGCAGGTAGCGTTCGACCGGCCAGTCCTTGGTATAGCCTGCGCCGCCCAGCGCCTGCACTGCCTCGCCCGAGACGCGGAAGGCGTTTTCACTGGCCAGCAGGATCGCCCCCGCCGCGTCGAAGCGCGTGGTCTGCCCGGCATCGCAGGCGCGCGCCACGGCATAGACATAGGCGCGCGCAGACTGCAGCGCGACGTACATGTCCGCGACCTTGGCCTGCATCAGCTGGAACGCGCCGATCGGCTTGCCGAACTGCCTTCGCTCGCGAAGGTAGGGAATGACGGTGTCGAGGCATGCCTGCATGATGCCAAGTTGAAGGCCCGCCAGCACCACCCGCTCATAGTCGAGCCCGCTCATCAGCACGCCGACGCCGCCGTGCAGCGGCCCCATGACGTTCTCTTCCGGCACCAGGCAGTCGTCGAACACGAGCTCGCACGTGGGCGAACCGCGCATGCCCATCTTGTCGATCTTCTGGCCGATCGAAAATCCGGGCATGCCCTTCTCGATCAGGAAGGCGGTGATGCCTTTCGATCCCTCGCCGGTCCTGGCGTAGACGACCAGGGTATCGGCATACGTGCCGTTGGTGATCCAGAACTTGGTGCCGTTGAGGCGGAAGCCTTCTGCCACCGCATCGGCGCGCAGCTTCATGCCGACGACGTCGGACCCGGCGCCCACCTCGGACATCGCCAGGCTGCCGACATGCTCGCCGGAGATCAGCCCCGGCAGGTACTTCGCCTTCTGCTCATCGGTTCCCCAGCGGCGGATCTGGTTGACGCACAGGTTCGAGTGGGCGCCATAGGACAGGCCGACGGAGGCGGAGGCCCGGCTCACTTCCTCGACCGCGATGACGTGTTCGAGATAGCCCAGGCCGATGCCGCCCCACTCTTCCTCGACCGTCAGGCCATGGAGGCCGAGCGCGCCCATCTCGGGCCAGAGATCGCGCGGGAACCAGTCTTCGGCGTCCACTTTCGCGGCGATGGGGGCGATCCGCTCGTCGGCGAAGCGCGACACGCTTTCGCGGATCATCTGCGCGCTTTCGCCAAGGGCGAAATCGAAATCGGGGGTGGCGCGCATGGGTTCCTCTCCTCTGGCTGCCTGATCTTTGGCAACGCTCCTAGAGCAATATCGATGCAGCGCGAAGACGGAATATTACGAGCGGTCGCGCAATTATGTCTCCGCACCAATTCGCAGCGAGGCGATCGCCGCGAGCAGCAGAGTGCCCGCCGCGAAGGCCATCGTCCAGATCGGCTCGCCGGGGAAGAAGGCCTTCATGATCGAGCCCATCACCGTCGCGACCAGCAGTTGCGGCAGCACCACGAAGACGTTGAACAGGCCCATGTAGATGCCCAGCTTGGACTGCGGCAGGCTGCTCGCAAGAATGGCGTAAGGCATCGCGAGGATCGAGGCCCAGGCGATGCCGATGCCGATCTCGCACGCGATCAGGCCCTTGGGATCGCGGAGCAGCAGGAACCCGGCAAAGCCCAGCGCTCCCGCCACGAGGCACAGCGCATGCGTCCGCGCCTTGCCCAGCCGCGCCGAGAGCACCGGCAGCAGCGCCAGCGCGGCGATGGCCGCCACGCCGTTGTAGACCGAGAACAACACGCCGACCCAGTTGCCCGCCTCCTGATAGGCGGCACTGGCGGGGTCGGCCGATCCGAAGTGGTACTGCGCCACCACCGGCGTGGTGTTGATCCACATGATGAACAGCGCCGACCAGCTGAAGAACTGCACGAAAGCGAGCCGCTTCATCAGCGGCGGCATTCCCGCGAAGTCACCGACGATCCCTGCCAGCATCGAAGCACTGCGGCCCGAGCGCGCAAGGCCGATAGCGGCCATGATGGCGATGCCGTAGCCTGCGAGGAGCGCGGCGAGGAGATAGACTTCCTTCTCCAGAGCCCATGCCTTGACGAGCGCCGCAACGACAGCACCGGCGACGATCCACGGCAACCCGTTCCAGATCGGGCGCCCGGCGAGTGCAGCAGCACTGGCGCCCTCCGCCTCCTGCGCATCCCCAAACGCCGCTTGCTCCTCGGGCGAGTATTCCCGCGTCGTCAGCACCGTCCAGATTACGGCGCCCAGCAGGGCCAGTCCTCCGGCCCAGAAGCTGTAGCGCACCGTATCGGGAATTTCCCCGAGCGCCGCCGCGTTGGAGACGCCCAAGTGCTCCAGCGCATAAGGAAACAGCGACCCCACCACCGCGCCCGCGCCGATAAAGGCGGTCTGCACGGCATAGCCCGCCGTGTGCTGATCCTTGCGCAGCATATCGCCGACGAAAGCGCGGAAGGGCTCCATCGAGACGTTGAGGCTGGCGTCGAGCATCCACAGCAGCAGCGCCGCCATCAGCAGTCCCGAAGATGACCCGGCGCTCTCGGGCATCGCCAGCAGCGCGATCGTCGCCAGAACGGCACCGGCGAGGAAATAGGGACGACGGCGACCGAGGCGGCCCAGCCATGTCCGGTCGGACATGTGGCCGACGATGGGCTGGACCAGCAGGCCCGTCAGCGGCGCCGCGACCCAGAGCGCGGGAAGATCGTCGATCCCCGAACCCAGCGACTGGAAGACGCGGCTCATGTTGGCGTTCTGCAGTGCGAAGCCGATCTGGATGCCGAAGAACCCGAAGCTGATGTTCCACAGCCCCGCCCAGCCCTGCCGGGGTTTCTCCGAAGCCATGTCCGTCATCGCGTCCCTTCCCTAAGCTCGCGGACTTGACGCCGCGCAGTCCGCCCGCCTTGCACGATGCGCCGGATGCGACAACATGCATACGAATGCCTAGCCGGTCACCATAACCTTCTGTCTCGTTTTCCGCGCCTTACCCGCGCGCACCTCCAGCCATCACCCCTATTCCGTCATTGCGAGCGTAGCGAAGCAATCCAGGGCAGTCTTGTGCCGCCCTGGATTGCTTCGCTACGCTCGCAACGACGGACGGTGGGTAGAGCGCCCAAGGAGTACTGTGCCAGCAACCGAAATACGGCCGCGAACGCTACCCCGCCGTGCTTCGCCGCACCACCAGACGCGCCGGCAGCGTGCGCGAGGGCGCCGCGCGGTCCGCGATCTGGTCGGCCAGCGTCTCGACCAGAATTTCTCCGGCGCGCCTGAGGTCCTGCATCATCGTGGTCAGGGGCGGGTTGGTCATGCTGGCGGCGGGAAGGTCGTCGAAGCCCATCACCGCCACGTCGCCGGGGATCGACAGGCCCGCCTCACCCAGCGCGCGCATGGCGCCGATGGCGATGAGGTCACTGGCCGCGAAGACGGCGTCGAAAATCACCCCTTCGCCAATCACCTCGCGCATCGCCGCGTGGCCCATGTCCTCAAGGTTCACCACGTCGCGTTGCAGGCGCGGGTCCACCGTCACCCCCGCCTCGCCGAGCGCCTCACACAGCCCCCGGTAACGATCGGCGAACTCGGGATAATGCTCGTCGGCCTGCCCGAGAAAGACGATGCGCCGACGGCCGAGGCCGAGCAGATGCTCCCCCGCCAGCCGCCCCGCACCAAGATTGTCGGAACCGACCGTCGCCCCGATATTGACCTCGTCCACGCTGCCCCAGCGCACGAAGTGCGTGCCCTGCCCGACCAGTTGGCGCAGACGGCTCTCGTAAAGCGTATAGTCCCCGTAGCCGAGCAGGATCAGGCCGTCGGCGCGGTGGCTGTCCTGATAGCGCACGTGCCAGTCGTCCTCCAGCTTCTGGAACGAGATCAGCAGGTCCAGCCCCCGGCTGGCGCACTCGCGCGTGATCGCGCCGAGCATGGCGAGGAAGAACGGGTTGATCTTGGAATCGTCGGGCGACTGTTCCTCGAAGAACAGCAGCGCGATCGTGTTCGAACGCTGCGACCGCAGCGACGAGGCGTTCTTGTCCACCGAGTAGTTCAACTCGCGCGCGATCGCCTCGATCCGCTCGCGCGTGGCGGCGCTGACCGACTTGCTCCCCCGCAGCGCGCGGCTGACGGTGGGCTGCGAGACACCGGCGCGATAGGCGATGTCGAAGCTGGTCGGGCGATTGGTCGGCTTGCGTCCCATGGTCTCCTCCACCCGATGCTGCGCCGCAACAATGCCACGACACCGGATAGCTAACTTCACGTAATCACGTAGTTATGCGGGATTTGCAGCGTTGCATGGAAGACACGCCGCGTTTCCCTCCGGCATCTACGTATACGTATGCCATATTATGCGCAACGTAGGACCGCCTTAAGCAGAGGGGGTCGAATGGAGTCGCGGCAGAAATGCACGGGCTCATCAGGAGGAGATGCCGGGCGCCAGGTGTGCTGTCCCGGCCAGAACAGGGGAGGACACTTCATGTCGCTTCGTAACGAGTTTTCGGCCGCGGGCACTTCGTCCCGCATGGCCATCGCCGCCGCCATGATCGCGGCTGCCCTTCCTGCCGCAGCGTGGGCGCAGGACGCCGCCCCGGCGGAGGACAACGCCAGCGCCGACACCATCGTCGTCACCGGCTACCGCGCATCGCTGCTCAACGCGATCAACCAGAAGCGCAACGCCGAGCAGATCGTCGAGAGCGTCTCGGCCGAGGACATCGGCAAGCTGCCCGACGCCTCGATCGCGGAATCGATCGCCCGCCTGCCGGGCCTGACCTCGCAGCGCGTCAACGGCCGCTCGAACTCGATCGCCATCCGCGGCTTCGCGCCGGACTTCTCGACCACGCTGCTGAACGGCCGCGAGCAGACCTCGACCGGCGACAACCGCGCCGTCGAGTACGACCAGTATCCGTCCGAAGTCGTCAGCGCCGTCAACGTCTACAAGACGCCGATGGCCAGCCTCGTCGGCCAGGGCCTTTCTGGCACCGTGGACATGCGCACGATCCGTCCGCTCGACACCGGCAAGCGCATCTTCTCGGTCGGCGCGCGCGGCTCCTATGCGGATCTCGGCAAGCTGAACGCCAAGTCGGACGACATGGGCTACCGCGCCAACGCGATGTACGTCGACCAGTTCGCCGACGACACCATCGGCATTGCCCTTGGCGCCAGCTACAACAACGAGCCCTACCAGATCAAAGAGTACAACGCCTGGGGCTATAGCGACCTCGCCAACGGCGACCGCGTGATCGGCGGCGCCAAGGCCATGGTCACCTCGACCAAGCTGAAGCGCATGGGCCTCAACGGCACCCTGCAATGGAAGCCTGCGCCGAACCTGACGACCACGCTCGACGCGTTCTACTCGAACTTCAAGGACGACCAGATCAAGCGCGGCGTCGAGATGCCGCTGCAGATGGGCGTCAGCGCCGACAATCCCGCCATGTCGCCGGTCCTCACCGCCACCACGGTCGAGAACGGCCTCGTCACCTCGGGTCAGTTCGCAAATGCCAAGCCCCTGGCCCGCAACGACCTGTTCCAGCGCCATGCCAAGCTCTACTCGTTCGGCTGGAACACCAAGTGGGAGGGCGACGATGGCTGGAACGCCTTCTTCGACGCCAGCTATTCGAAGACCGACCGCAGCGAACTGACCATCGAGACCACCGCCGGCACCGGCCGCAATCTCGTAGGCGCCAAGGACACCATCGGTTTCAATACCGGCACCAAGGGCTCGACCTTCTCGAACGTGATCGATTACGGCGACTACGACACGATCCTCCTCACCAGCCCCCAGGGCTGGGGCGGCACCCAGATCGCGCCGGATGGCACCGCGATCCGCAACGGCCAGGACGGTTACTACAACAACCGCCACATCAAGGACGAACTCTGGCAGTTCCGCACCGAGGTCGAGCACGAGTTCGAAAGCGGCCCGCTGCACTCGTTCCAGGTCGGCCTGAACTACACCAACCGCTCCAAGTCGCTGGTGCCGGAGGAATACTTCCTGGGTCTGGCCGCCAATACCGACGGCCTCACCAGCGTCGCCGTGCCTCAGGAATATCGGCTCGGCGCCACCGATCTGAGCATGTACGGCCTCGGCTCGGTGATCAGCTACGATCCCGCCGCGCTGGTGCGTGACGGCATCTACAACCGCGTCGCGAACCCTTACGGCGACGTCGTGGTCAAGAGCTACGCGATCCGCGAAAGGCTGATGACCGCCTACTTCCAGGGCAACATCGACAGCGAGGTCGGCTCGGCGCACCTGACCGGCAACTTCGGCGTGCAGGCGCAGTGGACAGACCAGAACTCGCTCGGCGCCACGGCCGTGAACCTGGGTACTGCGCCCAATGGTTCGCCGATCATCGGCGGACAGGAGCGCCGTGCCAGCACCGACTATCTCGACGTGCTGCCCAGCCTCAACCTCTCGCTGCGCTTCCCGAGCGACACGGTCATCCGCTTCGCCGCCGCGCGCGAGATCATCCGCCCGCGTCTCGACGACATGCGCGCCTCGCTCAGCTGGAGCTACACGATCGCGGACGGCGTGGCGCAGGCCACCGGTTCCTCGGGCAATCCGAACCTGCGTCCGTGGCGCGCCAATGCGCTCGACTTCACGATCGAGCAGTACTTCGGCGGCAAGGGCGTGATCGCGGCGCAGTTCTTCTGGAAGGACCTGAAGAGCTACATCTACAACACCGACCTCACCGTGCCCACCGACGGCCTTGCGCTGCAGGACCCGGGCCAGGGCATTCCGGTGTCGGATACCGCGCAGCTCAACGTTCCGATCAACGGCAAGGGCGGCACGCTCTACGGCGTCGAGATCGCCACCACCCTGCCCTTCGAAACCTTCCTCCCCGCGCTGGATGGCTTCGGGATCACCGGCTCGGTCGCCTATACCAAGAGCAAGATCCAGGCGACGCCGGACTCGCCCTCGGGTGACCTCCCGGGCTATTCGAAGTGGGTCGCCAACGGCACCGCCTACTTCGAGAAGTGGGGCTTCAACGCGCGCGGTTCGGTCCGTTACCGTTCGACATTCCTGGGTGAAGTCTCGGGCTTCGCGGCCAACCGCGTTCGTCGCCGCGCGGCTGCGGAAACGATCGTGGACGCGCAGATCGGCTACGACTTCCAGGCGGGTAGCGCGCTGGAGGGCCTGTCGCTCTACGTGCAGGGTCAGAACCTGACCAACGCGCCGTTCATCACGACCAACCCGGGCGATAGCCGCGAGGTAATCGACTACCAGACGTACGGCCGCCGTTTCTTGGCCGGTTTCACGTACAAGTTCTGAGCCTCTGTGAGGCTCGGGCTAAGTTCTGATCTGACACTTACCCCCCCGGCGTCGGGATGGAACCCTCCTCCTGAACGGCGCCACACCGGCGGAACCGTCGAAGTTATCCCTCCCTTCGACGGTTCCGCCTACCCTTCCCCGACGGCCATCCGGAGATCGCCTGTGATGAACCGCCTGATACCTTCGCTCTCGGCCCTCGCGCTGGCCCTCTCCCATGGTGCCGCGTTCGCCGGGACGGTCGAGGACATGCGCGCCCGCACGCCCGAGCAGGAAGTGATCTATTTCGTCCTGCCCGACCGTTTCGAGAACGGTGACACCTCAAACGATACCGGCGGCCTCAGCGGCGGCAAGCTGCAGACCGGCTTCGACCCCACCGACAAGGCGTTCTACCACGGCGGCGACCTCAAGGGCCTGACCGCGCGGCTGGATTACATCCAGGGCCTCGGCGCCAGTGCGTTGTGGGTGGGGCCGATCTTCAAGAACAAGCCGGTGCAAGGCCCCAAGGGCAACGAGAGCGCGGGATACCACGGCTACTGGATCACCGATTTCACGGCTGTCGATCCGCACTTCGGCACCAACGAGGACTTCAAGGCGCTCGTCGAGGCCGCACATGCCCGCGGCATGAAGGTCTACATGGACATCATCGTCAACCACACGGCGGACGTGATCCAGTACAAGGAAGGGGTCTCGCAGGGGTATCCCTATCGTTCCAAGGCGGACTATCCCTTCTCCACCCGGGGCGGCGTGAAGGGTCCGGCGATCAACCCCGGTTTCCTCGGGGAAACGGTGCAAACGCCTGAGAACTGGGCGAAACTGACCGATCCCTCGTTCGCCTACACCCCCGTCGTGCCCAAGGCGGAGAAGGACGTGAAAGTCCCCGCCTGGCTCAACGATCCGATCTACTACCACAACCGCGGCAACACCGACTGGAAGGGCGAGAGCGCGCAGTACGGCGACTTCGTCGGCCTCGACGACCTGGCCACCGAGAACCCGCGCGTGGTCGATGGGATGATCGAGATTTACGGCAGCTGGATCGACCGTTTCGGCATCGACGGCTTCCGCATCGACACCGCCCGCCACGTCAACGCGGAGCTGTGGCAGAAGTTCGTGCCCGCCATGCTGGAGCGCGCGAAGGCAAAGGGAATCAACAACTTCCACATCTTCGGCGAAGTCGCGACGGGCGATTACGACCCTGCCCTGCTCGCCTCGTGGACGCGCAATGCGGGCCTGCCGGGCGTGCTCGACTTCGCGTTCATGCGGGCGGTCGACGATGCTGCCGGCGGCGCGAAGAACGGCGGCACCGAGACGCTGGCGCGGCTGTTCGACGACGATGCGCTCTATGCGGGCGGCAAGGCGGGGGCGCTGCAGCTGCCGACGTTCCTCGGCAACCACGATGCCGGGCGCCTGCCGATGTTTCTCAAGCTGGGTCAACCGCTTGCGAGCAATGACGAACTGCTCAAGCGCTCGATGCTGGCCCATGCCATGCTGCTGACGCTGCGCGGGGTTCCGACGATCTATTACGGCGACGAACAGGGCTTCGTCGGTCATGGCGGGGATCAGTGGTCGCGGCAGGATATGTTTGCTTCCAAGGACTTGCGCCTGACGGATGAACCGCTGCTGGGCACCGACCGCGCCCCGAATGCCGAACATTTCGACCCGGCGCACCCACTCTACAAGCTGATCTCGCAGCTGGCGACCTTGCGCCGCCAGACTCCGGCGCTGACGGGCGGGATGACCCGGGTTCGCGCCGCATCCGACAAGCCGGGGCTGTTCGCGGTCTCCCGCTTCGATCCGGCTACCGGAAGCGAGGTCGTGCTGGCCTTCAACACCTCCACCGAGGCGGTCCAAGGTAACCTCGCGGTGGAGCCGAAATCGGCGCAATTCCAGATGCTTGCGGGCTCCGCATGCCCCGTGAAGGCGACCGCGCCGGGAACGGTTTCGATCGCCCTGCCACCGCTCGGTTTCGCTGTCTGCGCGGCCCGCCCCTGAGCGGCACACGGGCGGCACACAACGACACTCAGACGTACCAGAGAGCGCCATGACGAACCCAGAAACCTCTTCCAAGGCGCCATGGTGGCGCGGCGCGGCGATCTACCAGATCTATCCGCGCAGCTTCGCCGATTCCAACGGCGACGGCATTGGCGACCTGCCCGGCATCACCGCCCGTCTCGACCACGTGGCGCGGCTCGGCGTCGAGGCGATCTGGATCTCGCCGTTCTACCAGTCGCCGATGGCGGACTTCGGCTACGACATTTCCGACTACTGCGCGGTCGATCCGATGTTCGGCACGCTGGAGGATTTCGACGCGCTGATCGCAAAGGCGAAGGCGCTTGGCCTCAAGGTCATCGTCGATCAGGTCTATGCCCATACCTCCGACCAGCACCCGTGGTTTGCCGAGAGCCGGTCCAGCCGCAGCAACGCGCGGTCGGACTGGTACGTCTGGGCCGATCCCAAGGTGGACGGTTCGCCGCCCAACAACTGGCAGTCGGTGTTCGGCGGCCCGGCGTGGCGCTGGGATGCGCGGCGCGGGCAGTATTACCTGCACAACTTCCTGGCCGAGCAGCCGCAGCTCAATTGCCATAACCCGGAGGTGCAGGACGCGCTGCTGGCGGTGGCGAAGTTCTGGCTGGACCGGGGCGTCGCGGGCTTCCGCATCGATGCGCTCAACCACTCGATGCACGACCCGATGCTGCGCAACAATCCGCCCGCGCCTGATGATGGAAAAGTGCGGACGCGGCCCTACGATTTCCAGCTGCAGGTCTACAACCAGTCGCATCCCGACATCCTGAAGTTCATCGAGCGGCTGCAGGCGCTGATCTCCAGCTATCCCGATACCTATTCGCTGGCCGAAGTCGGCGGATCGCGGGCGATGGAGGAGAAGCGTACTTTCACCGAAGGGCCCGCGCGGCTCGACAGCGCCTACGGCTTCGACCTGCTCTATGCCGATGCGCTGCGTCCCGCGCACATCGCCGAGGTGCTGAAGTTCTGGCCCGACGAACCCGGCGCCGGATGGCCGAGCTGGGCCTTCGAGAACCACGACGCCCCGCGCGCCCTCTCCCGCTGGTGCGCGCCCGACCAGATCGACGCCTTCGCGCGGATGAAGATGCTGACGCTGCTCTCGATCCGGGGCAATCCGATCCTGTTCCAGGGCGAGGAACTCGGCCTGCTGCAGGACGAGATCCCGTTCGAAATGCTGCAGGACCCGGAGGCGATCGCCAACTGGCCGCTCACCCTCTCACGCGACGGCGTGCGCACGCCGCTGCCGTGGATGGCGCAAAGCGAACATGGCGGCTTCACGTCCTCCGCACCGTGGCTGCCGCTGAGCGAACAGAACCTGTCGCGCGCGGTCGATCGGCAGGAGGCGGACCCGGCTTCGCTGCTCAACCTGACACGGCATCTGCTGCAGCTTCGCGCCGCCGATCCGGCGCTGCGCCGGGGCTCCGGCGAAGTGCTGCTCGCCGACGAAACGCGCCTCGTGCTGCGCCGAGAACTGGACGGCCACCGCGTCCTGGTGGTCGTCAACATGAGCGATGCGCCTGCAGCATGGCCCGCAGCAATTCCGACCGGCGGCAAGGTTCTCGCCGCCGTCAATAATGCCGAACCCGGCACGCTCCCTGCTTGGGGCGCCTTGTGGATCATCGAAGGAGAAACGGCATGAAGCCGCTCGCCCTGCTGGCTACCGCCGGCATCGTCATCGCCGCGCCTGCGTTCGCACAGGAAACCAAGCCCGCTGTCACCGCGCAATCACCCGACGGCTCGATCGTGCTGACGGTCACGACCGACAACGACAGCCGCCCGATGTGGTCGCTCACCCGCAAGGGCAAGCTGCTGATCGCGCCGAGCAAGCTGGGCTTCATCCTCACCGATGGCCTCAACATGACGCGCGGCTTCGCCATCGAGAGCAGCGATACCGCCAAGGGCGACGACACCTGGGAACAGCCCTGGGGTGAGCGCCGCTTCGTCAAGGACACGTACAATCAGGTCACCGTCCGCTTCAAGCAGGGCAAGACCTACGGGACGCGGATGATGAACGTCACCTTCCGCCTCTTCGACAACGGCGTGGGCTTCCGCTACGAGATCCCCGAACAGCCCGGCCTCAAGACGATGAAGATCGCCGACGAGACGACCGAATTCGACATCGTCCCCAAGGGCACCGCATGGTGGATCCCCGGCGGCGAGTGGAACCGCTATGAGCAGGTCTACCAAAAGACCCCGATCGATGCCGTCTCCACCGCACACACGCCGATCACCATGAAGCTGGAGGACGGCACCCACCTGTCGTTCCACGAAGCGGCGTTGGTCGATTATGCCGGTTACTGGTTCAAGCGCGCGACCGGGCAGACCTTCCGCACGACGCTCTCGCCCTCCTCGCGAGGCCCTCGCGTCGTGCGCGACCTGCCCTTCGCGACGCCGTGGCGCACGGTGCGCATCGCGGATGACGCCGAAGGTCTGGTCGACAACGATCTGGAGCTGAACCTCAACGAGCCCAACAAGCTGGGCGATGTCAGCTGGGTGAAGCCGGGCCGCTACATCGGCATCTGGTGGGGCATGATCCGCAACGACTGGACCTGGGCGGAAGGCCCGAAGCACGGCGCCACCACCGAGCGGACCAAGCAGTACATCGACTATGCCGCGAAGCACAAGTTCCGCGGCGTGCTGGTCGAGGGCTGGAACAAGGGCTGGAACGGCGACTGGTTCGGCCACGGCGACGAATTCAGCTTCACCGAGGCGACGCCCGATTTCGACATCGAAGCGGTGACGAAGTACGCCGCGAAGAAGGGCGTCAAGCTGATCGGTCACCACGAGACCGGCGGCAACATCGCCAATTACGAAGCGAACATGGACGCCGGTTTCGCACTCTACCAGAAGCTGGGCGTGGATACGGTGAAGACCGGCTACGTCGCCGACCACGGCGGCGTGATCGCCAATACCGACTATCCCGGCGGCCCGGTCGGCCCGATCCGCATGGAGTGGCACGACGGCCAGCGGCAGGTGGAGCACCACCTCGCCGTCGTCGAGGATGCTGCCAAGCACCACATCGCCATCGACGCGCATGAACCGGTCAAGGACACCGGCCTGCGCCGCACATACCCCAACTGGGTCTCGCGCGAAGGGGCGCGCGGCATGGAGTACAACGCCTGGGGCAAGTTCGCCAACGGCCCGGACCATGAGCCCACGCTGGTCTATACCCGCATGCTGTCCGGCCCGATGGACTTCACGCCCGGCGTGCTGAGCCTCGAAGGCGCGAACGGCCCCCTCGCCTCGACGCTGGCGAAGCAGCTGGGGCTGTACCTCGCGATTTACTCGCCGATCCAGATGGCGGCGGACTTCATCGAGCAGCTCGACAAGTACCCGCGCGAGATGAACTTCATCGAGAGCGTGCCGACCGACTGGTCGGAGAGCCACCTGATCGCGGGCGAAGTGGGCGACTATGCGATCTTCGCAAGGAAGGACCGCGCTTCGCCGCGCTGGTTCGTCGGCGGCGTGAACGATGCGACGGCCCGCACGGTGACGCTGAAGTTCGACTTCCTCGATGCGGGCAAGAGCTACAAGGCCAGCGTCTGGAAAGACGGCGAAGGCGCGACGTACGAGACCGAGGCGCGCCACAACATCGCCTACGACACGCGGACGGTGAAGAAGGGCGATACGATGGACGTGTGGCTGGCGCCCGGCGGCGGCACCGCGATCCGGCTGGAGCCGAAGTAAGCCACTTGCGGTCCCGAACCTCGGTTCGGGACCTCCGGCCATATCTCCGTCATTGCGAGCGCAGCGAAGCAATCCAGGGCAGCATTACGCCGCCCTGGATTGCTTCGCTGCGCTCGCAATGACGAAGGGATTGTCATCGTGCTCTATAGCTTGCTTTCAGGCTGACCTTGTCGAAGCCCCCCGCGTTTTACTCAGCTACAAAGCGACTTCGCGGTGCTCGTCCCAGGCGTTACGCCAGTGCCGGTGCTGGTGCCGAGGCTACGATCGTCGCGGATGATGTAGGCGGCCTCGCGGCGGAAGTTCGGCTGGCCGACGAACCAGGTGCCGAACAATGGCTGGTAGGTGTAGTTCACCTCGACGTACATAACTGCGGAACCAGCGACGGCAGCGATGGTCGGATTGCCCATGCCCGCGATCGTCGATCCGGTCAGGCCCTTGCCTGCGGCTCCATATTGCGAGCTGACCTTGAGATTGCCCCGGCAGCGCTGCCAGTGGATGAACTGCCGCCCGGTCGCAGTATCGCGCTCGAGGCTCGACAGGATGATCCGTCCGTTCGCCTCGAAATTAAAGTACGAGCCCTGCACCAAAGCGCCCGACATGACGGAATCGATCATCGTCTCGGTGACGGTCGGCGTCACCGCGCTGTTGTCGGTCTGGCCGAGGCGAGAGGCGTTGTCGGCCACCGAGCTGGCGATCTGCGCGATCTGCATGTTGATCATCGCCATCCATGCCAGTTCGGTCCCGTAGAACCCCATGGTAACGATGATCGGCAGGATCAGTGCGAACTCCATGAAGGACACGCCGCGCTCGTCCCGGCGGAGGCGGCCGCCAAGGCGCCGTGCAAGATGCCCGATCACGAGCATGTCCCCGCGTCCGAGCCGTACTTTTCCTGAAGCTCGTACGGCTGGTTCTTGCGCACCGTGCTTGCGGTCAGGGTACGCTGCGAGGTCGAGTTGGGAACGAACGGCACGATGAACACCGGGGTATAGGTCACCGTCGCCGTGTAGAGCACGACGTCGTTGCCGCCGCCGTTGTCGCTGGTGCCGACGTCCGCATCCCACTTTCCGTTCCGGTTCTCGTCGGTGTAGGTTTCGCCATTGTCGCACTTGCCGTTGGCGTTCTTGTCGTTCCACGTCTCGGCGCGCTTGAGGTCGGCGAAATCGTAATAGCTGGAACGCTTGAAAGTGACCGTCGCGCCCGGCGCCACGCGCTGGACCATGGCGGTGACATAGTTGTCGGCCTTGGTGGTGTCGGCGATTTCCAGCCCGTCCTGGCGCGAGGCCTCCTCGACCGCGCCGTGGAGGATCGCGGTGAGATAGGCCCTGTGCGCCATGTCGTAGATGCCGATCAGCAGCAACAGGAGCACCGGCGCGGCGACGGCGAACTCGATCACCGCCGAGCCGCGCTCGCCCGCCCGGAGGCGACGGAGCAGCGCCGCCGCCGTCATTGCACGACCCTCAGTTCGCCGACCTGCTTGGCGATCTCCTGGAACGCGGTGTTGAGATCGGCTGCACTGTTCGCGGTGAACGAACTGTCGTCGGACGCACAAGTCGTGAGGTCGGTGCTGAGCGTGGACGTGAACGCCACCACCCATACGCGGATGCCCTTGGCCTTGATCGCCTCGCATGTCGCGAGGAAACGCTGGGTATGGCGCTTCTCGTCGTCGGTGGAGCCGTCGCTGGTGACGCGGCGGTCCCAGTATTCCATGCCCCAGGCCTGTGCGATGGTGTAGTTCGGCTCCATCTCGCCGTCGGTCATGAAGATCAGGTGGCGCGAGACCTTGCCGCCGTTGCTGGGCTCATCGCTGTTCAGCGTGGACCACATGCCCTGCTGCGACATCAGGCGGCCGCCCCAGATCATGCCGATGTCGAGATACGTGCCGCCGACGGCCTGAAGCGAATCCGCGACCGTGTTGAACTCGCTCTGCGACATCCTCGCCAGCAGCCGGGACTCGACGGGGCAATAGTCCCCTGCGCTGCCGCCGTTGTGGGTCGATGCCGTGGTGTAGTAGCTGTAGTCGTTCCAGCGGCGGTAGGAAACCTCCGGCCAGAGCGGGCGCCACTTCGTCTTGTCGTCGGAGGTCGGTGCGGTATCGAGGTCGAGGTCCAGCGCCGCCTTGGGCGTGATGCCGGCGGTCGCGGAATACTTGAAGGTGGACTGGGCGACGGTGTCGCGCTCCTGGATGCAGCCGTCCCAGCTGGAGGACACGTTGCCGCCGGTGCTGCCGGTGGGTGTGTTGACCGTCGCGAAGGTCTTGAACTTGCTCGTATCGTAGGCGATCTGGCGATAGTTCAATTCATAGGCAGCGTCGGCCGTGCGCGAATAGATATAGTAGCTCCCGCCCGAGACATCGCATTTATACTGCGTACTGCGCTGGTACTTCTGGCTTTTTGACGTGACATCGCCATCCACCGTCGCCGCAGGAACATCGCCCCCGCAGGAACTGGAACTGTAGCTCTTGCTCGAGTATTTGCTCCAGCTGCCGTAAGTGACGCTGCCGGTCGGTTCGTAAGCGCGAGACTGGTAGGAATAGCTGTCGACGATGTAGTTGCTGCTGATCGCGGTCAGCAACTTGCCGACGTTCACGGTCGAGCTGAACGGTACGAAGCCATAGCGCACGCGCGCGTTGCTGTTGGCGGTGGCGTTGTAGATCGTCGTGTAGAAGTTCTTCATCGCCGCGCGCAGCGCCTGGATGCGCGTCTGCGAGCCCGACAGCGTGTAGTCCATCGAACCGGTCGTATCGAGCACCATCATGATGTCGGAGTTGCCCACGCCCATCGAACTGCCGCAGGTCACGCTGATATTGAAGGCGTCCTTGCCGAAGATGCGCATCAGCAGGGTGTCGAGCACCGTCGTCGCGGTGCCGGTGATGGTCTGCCCGTTATCCGTCGAAGTCGCGTCGAACGCCGTGGACCTCGTGCCCTGCTGCGCGTCGCTGAAGTTCGTGTTGAAATAGTCGGTCGCGACTTTCTTCGATGCGGCGTCGAAACCCGCCGTCGTCACCGTACGCCGCCCCGCCAGCACCGCCGCGTCGCAAGCCGACTGGATCTGTTCACGCACGAGATAATCGCGGCTCAGGTCCACCGCCGAGCCCACCACCACGGCCGCCACGAGCATGCCGATCGCAGCGATCGGTAGGATGTTGCCAGCGGAATCGCGCAGAACGCTGCGAACGACCTTGGCGGGATAGTGACATGCTTGACGCATCGTAAACCAGGCTCGCTCTTGGAATTGCCCCGATAATCCCTTGCCGATACCAGCAATGTCTTAAGGAAGTTTTTGCGCGCGCCGCTTCGCGTCCTGCGGCAGCCCGCGGCGAAAATATTTCGGCTCGCCGGGAACCGGGGAACGCCATTAACGTTATTCGAGCTGATCCGGGGACCGCGCGTGATGGGGGAGCGGTCCGGCTGAAGCGGTTCTGTACCCCCGCGAGACGAGTGAATGGCAACCGCCCGCGGACTGGATTCCACCAAATTTCTCTACATCCTGCTACCCATCGTCATCGGCCTGACCTTCATCGCCGACACCCGTTTCCCGCTGGGCACCTCGATCTGGGTCATCTACCTGTTGCCGACGGTGCTGTCCTATCTCGCACCGCATCGGCTTGCGCCCCTTGCCGTGGCCGCCGCGACGACCGTGCTGATCGTGATCGGCTACCAGCTCGCGCCCGAAGGCGTGGCCAAGGAAATCGCGCTCATCAACCGCACCCTGGGCACGATCACCAACCTGACGCTGGCCGGCATCGGTGCCGCGTTCATCAGCTACCGCAATTCCGCGCGGGCCTTGCAGGCCCTGCGTGAAGGCGAAGCGAAGCTGGCGCGGGAGACGACCGGAAACCTCTCCCTCGACGACCTCTCGCACCGCGTGATCAGTTTCCTTGCCGACCGTTTCGGCGCGGCGGCGGGGATCGTCTATGTCAATGACGAAGGCGCCTTTCGCCGCGTCGCCAGCTACGGCGTGCCCAAAGGTGCCGGGGTTCCCGACCAGCTCGCGCCCGACGACGGCCTGCTTGCCGAAGTAATCCGCGACGGGCGCACCCGTACGATCGCGAAGGCCCCTGCCGGCTATCTCTCGTTCGGGACCGCGCTCGGGCAGTCGCCGCTGGACCGTCTGGTACTCGGCGCGGCCGCGATCGACGGCAAGGTCAATGCCGTCATCGAACTCGGCTTCCTTGACACGCCCGAGGCCCGCCCCGAAGACGCGCCCCGCTTCCTCGACACGATTTCCGGCGCGGTCGGCCTCTCGCTGCGCTCCGCCAAATACCGCGCGCGGCTGGAGCACCTGCTCTCCGAAACCCAACAGCAGGCCGAGGAACTCGCCAACCAGAGCGAGGAACTGCGCGCCACCAACGACGAACTGGAAGCGCAGGCCAAGGCCCTGCAGAATTCCCAGACCGAACTCGAAGCCCAGCAGGCCGAGCTGGAGCGCTCGAACGCCCAGCTGGAGGAACAGGCGACTTCGCTCGAAGCCCAGCGCGACGAACTGACCCGCGCCCAGACGATGCTGCGCGGCCAGACCGAGGATCTGGAACAGGCGAGCCGCTACAAGAGCGAATTCCTCGCCAACATGAGCCATGAGCTGCGCACGCCGCTCAACTCGCTGCTGATCATGGCGCGCCTGCTGGCCGACAATCGCGGCGGCAACCTCTCGTCCGAGCAGGTCCGCTTTGCCGAGACGATCGAGACTTCGGGCAACGACCTGCTGGCGCTGATCAACGACGTGCTCGACATTTCCAAGATCGAAGCAGGCAAGCTGGAGCTGGAACCGCGCACCGTCCCGGTCGCCGCGATCCTCGCCAAGCTGCGCGATACGTTCGCCCCCGCCGCCGCCAAGCGCGGCCTGGAACTGCGCATCGCCGACGTGGCGGGCGAAATCGAGACCGACCCGCTGCGGCTGGAGCAAGTGCTCAAGAACTTCCTGTCGAACGCGATCAAGTTCACCGAGCGCGGCCACGTCGCCATCGAGGTCGGCCGTGCCGCCGGGAACGTCGCCTTCACCGTGCGCGACACCGGCACCGGCATCCCCGCCGACAAGCAGGGCGCGATCTTCGAGGCGTTCCGTCAAGCCGACGGCGGCATCGCCCGCAAGTACGGCGGCACCGGCCTCGGCCTCTCGATCTCGCGCGAGTTGTCGCAGTTGCTCGGCGGCACGATCTCGCTGGAGAGCGAGCCCGGCAAGGGCAGCGCCTTCACCATCACCCTGCCCGAGCACTTCGACGCCGAAGCCGCGCCCGAACAGGTCCGCCGCCCCTCGCCCACACCGCTTGCCACGTCGCCGACGCCCGCGCCGACGGCCCCGCGCCGCCTCGCAGCCATTGCCGACGACCGCGAGACGCTCAGCGGCGATTCGCGCGTGATCCTCATCGTCGAGGACGATCCGGCCTTCGCCGGCATCCTTGCCGAACTCGCGCACGAAGTCGGCTTCTCGTGCCTGATCGCCGGGACCGCCGACGAAGGCGCCCTGCTCGCGCGTCAGTACCTGCCGCAGGCGGTGATCCTCGACATGCACCTGCCCGATCACACCGGGCTCTCGGTGCTCGACCGCATCAAGCGCGACGCCCGCACCCGCCATATCCCGGTCCATATCGTCTCGGCCGACCATGACGATCATGCGGCGCTTGCCAGCGGCGCGGTCGGCTACCTGTTCAAGCCGGTCAGCCGCGACACTCTGGTCGACATGCTCGAAGGGCTGGAGGCGCGCATGTCGCAGCGCCTGCGCCGCGTGCTGGTGGTCGAGGACGACGCCCAGCAGGCCGAGGCGATCCACCACCTGCTCGCCTCGCGCGATGTCGAGACGGTGGAGGTCCACTCCGCCGCCGAATGCCTGGGCAGCCTCGGCACCGAGACGTTCGACTGCATGGTGCTCGACCTCAACCTGCCCGACATGTCGGGGCTGGACCTGCTCGAACGCCTTTCGCACGACGAGAGCGTCGGCTTCCCGCCGGTGATCGTCTACACCGGCCGCGACCTCTCCCCCGAAGAGGAGATGCGGCTGCGGCGCTATTCCAAGTCGATCATCGTCAAGGGCGCCAAGAGCCCCGAACGCCTGCTCGACGAGGTCACGCTGTTCCTCCACCAGGTCGTCTCCGAACTGCCGCAGGAAAAGCAGCAGCTGCTCGCCCGCTCGCTGGGCCGCGATCAGGCGCTGGAAGGCCGCCAGATTCTGGTGGTCGAGGACGACATCCGCAACGTCTACGCGCTGACCTCGGTGCTGGAACCGCACGGCGTCGGGGTACGCATCGCCCGCAACGGGATCGAGGCGCTGAACGAACTCGCCCGCAGCGCCGACAGCGACGGGGCGCCGGTCGATCTCGTGCTGATGGACGTGATGATGCCCGAGATGGACGGGCTGACCTGCATGAAAGAGATCCGCAAGGACCCGCAGTGGTCGCGCCTGCCGATCATCGCGCTCACCGCCAAAGCCATGGAGCGCGACCACCGCGAATGTATCGACGCGGGCGCCAACGACTATCTTTCGAAGCCGCTCGACATCGACAAGCTGCTCAGCCTCGTGCGCGTGTGGATGCCGCGATGATCGGGCGAGAGAGATGATGGTCATCCGCTCCGGCGACAGCCTGAACGACATCGAACTGGACCTCATCGTCGAGGCCATCTGGCGGCGCTACCAGTACGATTTCCGCGATTATTCGCGCGCCTCGCTGCTGCGCCGCCTCGAACGCGCGCAGGCCCATTTCGGCGTGGCGCACCTCTCCGGCCTGCTCGACGTGATCCTCCACGATTCCGCCAGCCTGCCGGTGCTGATCGGCTTCCTGACCATCCAGGTCAGCGACATGTTCCGCGACCCCGAATATTTCCGAATGATCCGCGAGACGGTGATCCCCCACCTCGCCACATGGCCGACGATCAAGGTGTGGATCGCGGGCTGCGCCAACGGCGAGGAGTTCTACTCCCTCGCCATCCTGTTCCGCGAGGCGGGGCTGGAGGATCGCACGATGTTCTACTGCACCGACATCAGCCGCCCCGCGCTGGCCAAGGCCGAGGCAGGCATCTTCGATATCGAGCGCATTGCCGGCTTCTCGCGCAATTACCGCGAGGCGGGCGGCAAGGGTTCGCTTTCGGACTACTACACCGCCAACAGCAACGTCGCCCGCTTCGATCCGGCGCTGCGCCGCCGCGCGGTCTTCGCCGACCACAACCTCGCCAGCGATGCGGTGTTCTCCGAGGTCCAGCTGGTGTCGAGCCGCAACGTGCTGATCTATTTCGACCGCGCCCTGCAGGACCGCGCGCTCGGCCTCTTCGCCCAGTCGCTGCCGCCCGGCGGCTTCCTCGGCCTCGGCTCCAAGGAGACCGTCGCGTTCTCGGCGGAGACCGAGTGCTTTTCAGACTTCGCCCCGGCCGAGAAAATCTGGCGGCGCACCACGCACGATGTGCAGGAGGCCGCCTTTGCCGAATGAACCCTTGCGCATCCTTGCGGTGGACGACGTCCGCGAGAACCTGATCGCGCTGGAAGCCGCGCTGGATCAGCCCGGCGTCGAACTCGTCACCGCATCCTCCGGGTTCGAGGCGCTGGAACTGCTGCTCAGGCAGGACTTCGCGCTGGCCCTGCTCGACGTGCAGATGCCCGAGATGGACGGCTTCGAACTGGCCGAACTCATGCGCGGCACCGAGCGGACGCGCGGCGTGCCGATCATCTTCCTCACCGCCGTCGCCACGGACGAGCGGCGCAAGTTCCGCGGCTTCGAGACCGGCGCGGTCGATTACCTGCTCAAGCCTATCGACATCACCGTGCTCAATTCGAAGGTCACGGTGTTCGTCGAGCTGGCCCGCCAGCGCCGCGAGATCGCATTCCAGCGCGATGAACTCGGCGCCGCGCTGGGCCGTCTGCGCGCGCATGGCGACAATTCGCCAATGGCGGTGCTGGAGATCGACTCCAGCCTGCGTATCGTTGGCTGGTACAAGGGTGCCGAACGCACGATGGGCTACACGGCAGCCGATATGCTCGGCGTGCCGCTTTCCGAAGCGCCGTTCCTGCCGCCGAACGGCGGGCGCGAGGCGTTCCTGAAGGGCATGGGCGAACTGCTCGAAGGCGGCGACCGCCGCGCCATGCAGGAGCACCGCTATCGCCGTGCCGACGGGTCCTTGCGTGAAGGTGAATGGTACTGTTCCTCGCTCGCGGGCACTGGCCTGCGCCCGGGCAGCGTGATGATCGAGATGCTCGACATCACCGAACGCCGCCGCGCCGAGGACACCCAGCGCCTGCTCATCGGCGAACTCAACCACCGGGTGAAGAACACGCTGGCAACGGTGCAGGCGATCGCCTCGCAGGGGTTCCGCCATGCCCGCTCGCACCGGGAGTTCCAGGATGCCTTCACCGGCCGCCTGCAGGCACTGGCGCGCGCGCACTCGATGCTCAGCGCGACCACGTGGGAGAGCGCGAGCCTGCGCCGCCTCATCGCCGACCACGTCGCCATCGGTGCGCTCAGCGAGGACCGGCTGCTGCTCGACGGCCCCGACGCCGACCTGCCGCCCGAACTGGCGCTGCGCTTCTCGCTGGTGTTCCACGAACTCGCCACCAATGCGCACAAGTACGGGGCGTTCTCCAATGCGGTCGGCACGGTGCGCCTCGCCTGGACCGTCACCAGCCACGTGCTGGCGATGGAATGGAGCGAACACGGCGGCCCGCCGGTCTCTCCCCCTGAGCGGCGCGGCTTCGGCTCGACCCTGATCGAGCACAGCATGGTTTCCGACGGCGCCCGCATCGTCTCCGAGTTCGCGCCCGAAGGCGTGCGTTGGTCGATGGTGCTGCCCCTGGTGCCCGGAGCCCGTGTGGTCGAACCCGAACCGCAACCGGTCGCCCCTCCGCCGGTGGCCGATGCGCCTGCGTCGATGCCGCCGATGCGCATACTCGTGGTCGAGGACGAGCCGCTGGTCGCGATGGAACTGATCATGGAGATCGAGGATGGCGGCTGCGTCGCCATCGGTCCGGCGACCTCGTGCGAACAGGCCCTCGCCATGATCCGCGAGGCAGGACCGGACCTCGCGCTGCTCGACGGCAATCTCAACGGCGAGAAGATCGACCCCGTCGCCGACGCCCTCGCCGCGCGTGACACGCCCTTCGCCTTCGTCAGCGGCTATGACCGCGAGCATCTGCCGCAGAGTCACGCCGACCGGCCGATGCTCAACAAGCCCTTCGTCGTCGCCGACGTACGGGCGATGCTGCTGCAGCTGGCCGAAAGCGCGAAGGCTCCCATACCCCAGAAACTCGCGGAGTGACGGAGCGGGCCGGTCACGCTATCGCGAGGGACATGTCGCATGTTCCCTCCGTCCTGTTCGTCTGCCTCGGCAACATCTGCCGCTCTCCCCTCGCCGAAGCCGCGCTGCGCCACGAGGCCGAGCGCGCCCGGCTGGAGGTGCTCGTCGATTCGGCCGGCACCGGGTCATGGCATGTCGGCAAGGGACCGGACCCGCGCTCCTGCGCCGAGGCCGCGCGCCACGGCATCGACATCCACTCCTACCGCGCGCGGCAGGTAAAGGCGCAGGACTTCCGCCGTTTCGACCGCATCGTCGCGCTCGACGCCTCCAACCTCGCCGACTTGCGCCGCATCGCGCCCTCCGATGGCGAGGCGCGCCTGTCGCTGCTGCTCGACCACGTGCCGGGGCTGGAGGGGCAGGACGTGGCCGATCCGTACTACGGCGGGCCGGAAGGGTTCGAGTCGACGTGGGAGCAGGTCAGCGCGGCGGCACGGGCGCTGGTGGCAGAGTTGAAGGCGCGATAGGCCCACCCCGCTGCGACTAAGGCCTGCGGCCTAAGCCTCCCGGCCCTCCCGCTTGCGGGAGGGCCGGGAGGCTTGGTCCGAAGGACCTAGCCGGACGGGGTGGGCCTGACGGCAAGCCACTACCCCTGCTCCCGCATCCAGTACTGCATCGGCTTCGGACGATCGCCCTCATCCCGGTGGTCCTTCCACGCCAGTTCGGTGACCAGTCCCTCGACCGGCACATACCCGCGCCTGCGCCAGAACCCGTCGAGCGGCACGTACCCCTCCGGAAGGTCCGGATGATCGAGAGGCCGCACAACCGCCGCGAACGTCGTCGCCTTCGCACCGCACCGCCGCGCCTGGGCCTCGCGATGGTCGAAGAAGGCATGGCCGATGCCCTGCCCGCGATATTCCGGCAGCAGCACGGATTCGCCGAAGTAGAAAACCCCCGCCACGTCCAGCCCGCGCGACTCGAAAGGCGCGCGAAACTCCGCCTTCTGCGCCGCCATGGGAGAGGCCGTCGCCATACCCACGACCCGGGCTCCATCGCGCGCCGCCACCAGCACGGCATTGGCCGCCTCGGCAAATTCGCGCAGGTAGCTTTCCTCGTAAGCCTCCGCGCCGTCGTAGAGGTAGGGCCATTCGGCGAAGACCGCGATCCGCAGCTGCGCAAGATCGCCCACGGCCGCCAGCATCTGCGCCCCCGTCAGCACCTCGATAGTCACGCCCATCCGCACAATTCCTCGCTCATCTTCGCCCCGGAGGCCCCTGCCGCGCGGGCAGTTTGCTTTTACACCGGCTTCCATTATATGCCCGCTCGAATGCCCCGGCCTTCCCGAAGCGCCGGGGCTTGCTCTTTCGCACGTTTTGCAAGGACCCAAGCGCATGTCCCGTCGCCGCCAGATCTACGAAGGCAAGGCCAAGATCCTTTACGAAGGCCCCGAGCCCGGCACGCTGATCCAGTACTTCAAGGACGATGCGACCGCGTTCAATGCCCAGAAGAAGGGCACTATCCAGGGCAAGGGCGTCATCAACAATCGCATCAGCGAGTATGTGTTCACGCGCCTGAACCACATCGGCGTGCCCAACCACTTCATCCGCCGCCTCAACATGCGCGAGCAGCTGGTCCGCCAGGTCGAGATCATCCCGATCGAGGTCGTGGTGCGCAACGTGGCCGCCGGTTCCATCTCCAAGCGCCTCGGCATCCCCGAGGGCGAGATGCTGCCGCACACGCTGATCGAGTATTACTACAAGGACGACGCGCTGGGCGACCCGCTGATCGCCGAGGAACACATCGCCTGCTTCGGCTGGGCCAACCATGACGAGATGCAGGACATCGCCGCCATGGCGATCCGCGTGAACGACTTCATGGCGGGCATGTTCGCGGCGATCAACATCCGCCTCGTCGACTTCAAGCTGGAATTCGGGCGCATCTGGGACGGCGACTTCAGCCGCGTGATCCTCGCCGACGAGATCAGCCCCGACGGCTGCCGCCTGTGGGACATGACCACCGGCGAGAAACTCGACAAGGACCGCTTCCGCCGCGACCTCGGCGGCGAGGAAGAGGCCTACCAGGAAGTCGCCCGCCGCCTCGGCCTGCTGCAGGACGACAACGGCCCGAGCGAAGTGCTGGACCTGACCAAGCACCGCAAGCTGCGCGGCAAGTAAGCCTCGCAAGGCGTTGAATTGAAAGGGCGGCGTTCCGGTGGGAGCGCCGCCTTTTTCTATGGGCCACGCCCACCCCGTCCGGCTAGGCAGCAAGCTGCCAAGCCTCCCGGCCCTCCCGCAAGCGGGAAGGCGATGCGTCCTGCTCCCCTCCCGCTTGCGGGAGGGGTTGGGGGTGGGCCTTCGCTTCTTGTCACATGCGCCTTGCCTTCGCCTTCCGGCCTTGGCACTCCTCAAAGCGATGAGAGTTTCCCTGATCGCGCTCCTTGTCGCACTGGCTCCCATGCCACTGGCTGCAAAGGACAAACCCGCCCAAGAGGCTGTCTGGGCCTTCGACCGCAGCGACATCCCGGTCGATCCCGATTTTCGCTTCGGCCGCCTGCCCAACGGCATGCGCTACATCGTCCGCCACAACGCGACGCCCGCCGGAACCGCGATCGTGCGCATGGACGTCGAGGCCGGATCGCTCGACGAATCCCCTGCCGAACAGGGCTTCGCGCATTTCCTCGAACACATGGCCTTCAACGGCTCGCAGCGCGTGCCCGAGGGCCAGATGGTGCCGCTGCTGGAGCGCGAGGGGCTGGCCTTCGGCGCCGACACCAATGCCTCGACCAGCTTCGACCGCACGCTCTACAAGCTCGACCTGCCGCGCAACGATCCCGCGCTGATCGACACCGCACTGATGCTGATGCGCGAGACGGCGAGCAACCTCACCATCTCGCAGGAGGCGGTGAACCGCGAGCGCGGCGTCGTGCTGGCGGAAATGCGCGATCGCAATTCCTGGGCCTTGCGCAACGCGATCGACACGACGCGGTTCTTCTACCCCAAATCGCTCTACGCCCAGCGCTTTCCCATCGGCACCGTCGAGACGCTGAACGCCGCCGATGCCGCATCCCTGCGCGCCTTTTACGAGCGCGAATATGTCCCGGCCCACGTCACTCTGGTAGTGGTCGGCGATTTCGACGTCGATGCGGTGGAAGCGGGCATCGTGCGCCACTTCAACAACTGGAGCGCCAAGCCCGCCGAGCCCCAACCCTTCCCCGGCCCGGTCAAGGCCAAGGACAAGGCGCGCACCGGCGTCTACCTCGACCCGGCCTTGTCCGAGCGCGTCACCGTCCAGCGCAACGGGGCCTATCAGGACGAGCCCGATACGATCGCCGAACGCCGTGAGACGCTGCTGCGCTCGATCGGCTACGACATCGTCAACCGCCGCCTCCAGCGCCTCGCCCGCAGCGCCGAGCCGCCGTTCCGGGGCGCAGGCTTCGGCACCGGCGACGTGTTCAAGGCGGCACGCTCGACCCGCATCATCATCGACACCGTGGACGGCAAGTGGCGCGCCGGGCTGGAGGCAGCCGGAATCGAATACCGCCGCGCCCTCGCCTACGGCTTCTCGGCGGCCGAAGTCGCCGAACAGGTGGCGCAAGTGCGCACCGGCATCGTCAATGCCGCAGCCTCGGCCTCGACGCGCAGCAATGCGATGCTGACGGCGCTGGCGCTCTCGCTGGTCGATGACGAGATGGTGCCCTCCACCCCGCAGTCGGGGCTGGAACGCTTCGAGCGCTTCGCCCCGCAGATCACCCCTGACGCCGTGCTCGCCGCTCTCAAACGCGAGGCGCTGACACTCGACGCGCCGCTGATCCGCTTCCAGGGCCGCAAGGCGCCCGAAGGCGGTGAAACCGCGCTGCGCGATGCCTGGCGCGAGGTCATGCGCGCGAAAATCGACAAGGAAACCGGTGCCGATACCGCGCAGTTCGCCTACACCGATTTCGGCCCGGCAGGGCAGGTCGTGTCGGACACCCGGCGCGAAGACCTCGGCATCCGCGAGGTGCGGTTCGCCAACGGGGTCATGCTGAACTTGCGCAAGACCGATCTGGAGAAGGACCGCGTGCGCGTGAGCCTCGCCATCGACGGCGGCGACCGGCTGAACACGCGCGAGAACCCGCATGCGACGCAGTTGGTGCCCAATCTCGACGATGGCGGCCTCGCCAAGCACAGCCGCGATTCGCTCGACACGATTCTCGCCGGGCGCAGCGTCGGGCTCGGGTTGTCGAGCGCGGCGGCGAGCTTCGATTCGCGGGTGACGACGACCCCGCGCGACCTCGAAATCCAGCTGCAGCTGCTAGCCGCGCTGGTCACCGACCCCGGTTACCGGCCCGAAGGCGAAGTGCGCTATCGGCAGGCGATCAACAACTACTTCGCACAGCTCGATGCGACCCCGGCCTCGGCGCTCGCGGCCCGCATCGGCGGCATCCTCAGCAACGACGACCCGCGTTTCAGCCTCGGCAACGTCGAGGATTATCGCCACTTGTCCTATGCCAAGCTGAAGACCGACGTCAGCGACCGGCTGGCCCGGGGCGCGATCGAGATCGGCCTCGTCGGCGACATCGACGAAGACGCCGCGATCGCGCTGGTTGCCCGCACGTTTGGCGCCCTGCCCGCCCGCGAGACGGCCTTCCATGGTGAGACCGGCCAGCCCCCTCGCCTCTTCGCCAGCGATCGGTCGGCGCGGATCGTCCGTCACACCGGCCCTGCGGATCAGGCCTTGATACGAATCACCTGGCCCACGCGCGACGACACCGATCCGGTCGAGGCGCTCGAACTCGAACTGCTGGAACGGGTCATGCGCGTCGAACTGACCGACCAGCTGCGCGAGGCGCTGGGCAAGGCCTACTCGCCCTCGGCATCGAGCCAGCTTTCGCATGAGTGGAAAGGCTATGGCACCTTCTCGGTCAACGCCTCGGTGGACGTCGCCGAAGTGCCCGCGACACGCGCGGCGATCCGGCAGGTGCTGGACGATCTGCGCAAGGCCCCGGTCAGCGCCGACATCCTGCTGCGTGCGCGGCAGCCGATGATCGAAAGCCTCGCCAACGCGCTCAAGAGCAATGCGGGCTGGATGGCACTCGTCGACCACGCGCAGTCCCAGCCCGATCGGATCGAGCGTTTCCAAAATGCGCGCGAACAGCTGCTGGCGCTTACCCCGGCGGACGTGCAGGCGATGGCCCAGCGCTACCTCACGCCCGAGGCCGGGCTGGAGGTGCTGGCGCTGCCGAAGGATGTGGCGGAACCGAAGTAAGCCCCCGCATACCTCGTCATTGCGAGCGTAGCGAAGCAATCCAGGGCGGCTCAAGACTGCCCTGGATTGCTTCGCTACGCTCGCAATGACGGACGGAGGGGCTATCGCGCGTGATTGGGCCGCGTCGGCTTGCCGGTCCGCTCCGCCCAATCGACGATAAGATCATCATACAGCTTCTGATCGATCAGGTCGTACTTCTCCGGGAAGTTACGGAAAGCGTCCATCGCGCTGGCGACCGAGCCGGTCTCCATCAGCTCGCGCGCCATCTTGAGGTGGTTCACCGCCGCCGAGACCCAGCCCCACCCGGTCGAAAGCGTGAACCCCGTATCCGGCAAGTTGAACCCCAAAGTGCAGACCGGGATCGGCATATGCGGGATGACCCCGCCCTGCTGCTCGGGCGGCGCGCTGGCGAAGACGATCGCGTCCGCCCCCGCCTCGGCATAAGCGTGCCCGCGCCGGATCGCCTCTTCCACCGAGCCCGAACCGCCGCCGCCGTTGGCGCTGGTGTAGAGTTCATCGCAGCGCGCGATGATCACCAGGCCCGAATCGCCCCGCGCCTTCACCCCGGCCTCGATCCGGCACTGCATTTCCTCGATCGAGCACAAGCCGTTGACGTGCTTGGAATGCTTGGGGTTCACCTCGTCCTCGACGTGATACCCGGCGATCCCAGCCGCGACGTACATCTTCGTGAAGCGGTATGCATCGGCCACCGTCTCGCCCAGCGTATCGGCGTCGGCGATCAGCGGAATATCCATGGCCTGCGCGATGCGACCTGCCTGATCGATCTGCTCGATCTGGCTGAAGATGCCGTTGTCGGGCACCGCATAGTGAAACGCCGAGCAGGCATGGCCGCCAAGATAGGCCGCCTTGAACCCGACCTGCTGGACGATCCGCCCGGTGAGCGCGCTGTAGGCCTCGGCGGCGACAAAATGCTCGCCGTTCTCGATCAGCACGCGCAGCTTCTCACCCGGTGTCGGCATCGTCGGTTCTCCCTCTTTCGAACGGAGGGCTCGCACGAAGCCGCCGGGCGGGCAAGCGGGTCAGGCGGGTATCGGCCCCGCGTTGTTGCCGATCCGCTCGAGCGCGGGGACGAGTTGGTCGAAATGGTCGATCACCGCCGACGCGCCGAGTTCGCCGGGCGGCAGGTCGTTGAAACCGAAGCTGACCGCGATGCACGGCAGCCCCGCCGCCGCCGCCGCGCGCGTGTCGTACGTGGTGTCGCCGACATAAGCCGCACGCCCTTCCCCGCCCCGTTCCAGCATGAGCTGCAGCAGGTCGGGACGCGGCTTGGCCCGGCCGGGGCCGAGGGTGTCGCCGCCAATCACCGTGTAGAACCGCTCCGACAGGCCGAGTTCGCCGAAGATCTTCGTGGCGAACCGCTCCAGCTTGTTGGTGACGACGGCGATCTTCACGCCGCACGCCGCCAGTTCGTCCAGCATCGCCGTGCCGCCGGGGAACAGGCAGGTCTCGACCGCGATGTTCGCCTCATAGAAGGCGAGCAGCGCATCGTGCAGTTCCTCGAAGCGCACATCGTCCACCGCGCCGCCCGTCGCGACGAGCGCATTGGCGAGCATCTTGCGCGCGCCGCCGCCCACGAACCCGCGCACTTCCTCGCGCGGGACCGGTCGGCGGCCTTCCAGAGAAAGGGCGTGATTGACCGCGTGGCCAAGGTCGCCGAGACTGTCGAGAAGGGTTCCGTCGAGGTCGAAACCGACGATCTGAAAAGGAAAGCTGGTCATTGCGCCAAGCAGTGCAGGCTCGGGATGGAAACCGCAACAATTTGCTGGCAGGAGAGCACCCATGACTTTGGCCAGTAACCCCCTCGCAATCGTCGTCCTCGCCGCCGGCAAGGGCACCCGCATGAAGAGCGACCTGCACAAGGTGCTCCATCCCGTAGCCGGCCGTCCGATGCTGGAACATCTGCTGGCGAACGCCGCGCAGTTGGCTCCCGAGCGGCAGGTCGTCGTCGCCGGGCATGGCCGCGAGCAGTTGGAAAAGGCGCTGGGCAGCCGCGCGACGATCGCGGTGCAGGAGCCGCAGCTCGGCACCGGCCACGCCGTCCAGCAGGCCGAGGGCGCGCTGGCAGGCTTCGACGGCGACGTGCTGATCCTCTACGGCGACGTGCCCTTCGTGCGCGAAGAGACGATGCGCGCGATGATCGCCCGCCTCCATGCCGAGGATGCCCCGGCGGTGGTCGTGCTCGGCTTCCAGCCCGAGGACCCGCTGCAGTACGGCCGTGTGCTCGCCCATGACGACGGGCGCATCGCGATGATGATCGAGTACAAGGACGCCACCGAGGAACAGCGCGCCTGCCGCTTGTGCAACTCGGGCCTGATGGCGGTGAAGTCGGCCGATCTGTTCGACCTGCTCGCCAAAGTCGGCAACGAGAACGCCCAGGGCGAGTATTACCTCGTCGATATCGTCAATATCGCCACGCTCGAAGGACGCGCCTGCGCGGTGATCGTAACTGACGACCCGGACGAAGTCGGCGGCATCAACAGCCGCGGCGAACTCGCCGAAGCCGAGGGCCGCTGGCAGAAGACGCGCCGAGTTCAGGCCATGGCCGATGGCGTGACGCTGATCGCGCCGGAAACCGTATTCTTCGCCTGGGACACGAAGCTCGGCCGCGACGTCACCGTCGAACCCAACGTGGTGTTCGGCCCCGGTGTGAGTGTCGCCGATAACGTCGTCATTCACGCCTTCTCGCACCTCGAGGGCGCGACGCTCGAAAGCGGCGTCGCCATCGGACCCTACGCTCGCCTGCGGCCCGGCGCGGTGCTCAAGGCCGGGTCCAAGATCGGCAACTTCGTCGAGATGAAGAACGCCGTGCTGGGCGAAGGCGCCAAGGCCAACCACCTCACCTACCTCGGCGACGCGGTGGTCGGCGCGGGCGCCAACATCGGCGCGGGCACGATCACCTGCAACTACGACGGCTACTTCAAGCACAAGACCGTGATCGGCGAGCGCGCCTTCATCGGCTCCAACAGCGCGCTGGTGGCGCCTGTGAAGATCGGCGCCGACGCGATCGTGGCGGCGGGCAGCGCGGTCACCCGCGACGTGGCGGACGGCGAACTGCGCCTCGTGCGCGGGGAACAACTGGTCAAGCCCGGCTGGGCCGACCGTTTCCATGATGCGATGAAGAAGAAGAAGGCCGAGTTGAAGGGCTGATCCAGCCGGGTATGCCGCCGACCTGAAACACGTTCGTCATTGCGAGCGAAGCGAAGCAATCCAGGGCGGTTTACGCGGCCCTGGATTGCTTCGCTTCGCTCGCAATGACGATCTGGTGTTGGGAACTGAAAGCTCAGGAACCGATGAGCTTACGGCGTGAAATATTGCTCAGTTCCACCCGCGCGATCTCGCTCTTGGGATCGTACTGTAGCGACTGGTCGTAGAACTTCTCCGCCTCGTCATACTGCCCCATCGCCGCCTTGGTGAAACCCATCCCCCGCAGGGCGCGCGCTGCTATCCGTGCGTCCTTGCCGGTCGTGGACTTGTCGACCACGGCCCAGGCCTTGGCGAACAGATCATAGCTTCCCTGCCAGTCACGGCGCGACTTGAAGAGTTCGGCATATTCGTTGGCGAAGTGGGCATTGCCCGGCGCCATCTGCGAGGCCTGCCGCAATTCAGCCTCGGCAAGATCGCCTCGACCGAGATCGATGAGCGCGAAGCCCTTGCCGAAATGCGCCTCGCACAGTGCGGGATCGACATCGACGCTGCCCGCGGTGCCAGCCCCGCCATCACGGCAGAGGCGCGGGCGCAAATCGCCGGAAAGCCGCTGGTCGGCATCGGCGATGACCTTGTCGAACAGCTTGACCGCCTGCGCCTGCTTGCCCTGACGGATCAGATCGTAGCCCTGCTGGACATGCGCGGCCGCATCGAAGCGGGTATCCGTCACCCGCGCGGCGGGTGCGAAATTGGCCGCCACAAGATGCGGCTGTTGCTGCACGGGTTCGGCATGAGCCGCTCCCGCGATGAAAAGCGAAACAAGAACGGAAGACGCAATTCGAGCGTTCATCGGTGTTTTTCCTCTCCCCAAAACACCGATACCGCGCCGGTCTGTGCCGAGCCCTTCTACGTGGGCCAATCGTCAGACAGTGTTCGTTGAACTGCGAAGAATATCCGACCGGCGCGGTTTGACAAGTCATCTTGCCGAAACCAAACCCTCGTCTCATCGCACATGGCCCGCTGGTGGGCCGACGACGGAGATTTTCGATGGCAAACAGCCCCTGGAGCCATACGCGCAGTTCATCGCTTTCCGACGACGTCGATTTCGAGATCAAGGGCCAGGAACTCCAGTTCGTCGAGATCGAACTCGACCCCGGCGAAAGCGCGGTGGCCGAAGCCGGGGCGATGGTCTGGAAGGACGCCTCCATCGACATGACCACCGTGTTCGGCGAAGGCTCGGCAGATCAGGGCGGCGGCTTCATGGGCAAGCTGCTGGGCGCGGGCAAGCGCCTCGTCACCGGCGAGAGCCTGTTCACGACCGTCTTCACGCATCGCGGCTCAGGCAAGGCGCGCGTATCCTTCGCGGCGCCCATCCCTGGCTCGATCCTGCCGATTAAGCTGGACGAAGTCGGCGGACGGCTGATCTGCCAGAAGGACGCCTTCTTGTGCGCCGCGCGAGGCGTGTCCATCGGCATCCACTTCCAGCAGCGCATCTTGACCGGCCTGTTCGGCGGCGAAGGCTTCATCATGCAGAAGCTGGAAGGCGACGGCTGGGTCTTCGTCCAGATGGGCGGCACCGTGATCGAGCGCGAGCTTCGCCCCGGAGAAGAACTGCACGTCGATACCGGCTGCGTCGCCGCCTTCCAGCCCAGCGTGGAGTTCGACGTGGTGCGAGCAGGCTCCGTCAAGTCCATGATTTTCGGTGGAGAAGGCGTCTTTTTTGCCCGCCTGCGCGGCCCCGGGAAAGTCTGGATCCAGTCGCTGCCGTTCTCGCGGCTCGCCGGGCGGATGCTGGCGGCGGCAGGCTCGACCGGCGGTCAGAACCGCGGCGAGGGATCGCTGCTGGGCTCGCTGGGCAACCTCATCGACGGAGATTGATGACGCGAATGTAATGTGCAGGACAGCGCCCGGTCATCGGCGATCCGGCATTGTCCTGCCATGGCTCACGATACATCCGCCTTGCCGATGATATCACGATATGATATCGCGATATCATGACGCGCATTCTCGCAGACTTGCCCGACGAGGACATCCGCTGGCTCGACGCCCGCGCCGCCGAACTCGGCCAGTCGCGCGCCTCGGTCCTGCGCGAGGCGGTATCGACCTACAAGGCCCAGGCGCAGCCGGCGAGCGGCAAGGACTGGCTGGATCAGGCTTTCGGCATCTGGAAGAACCGCCAGGACATCGGCGATCCAATAGATTGGCAACGCCGCGAGCGCGCTTCGTGGACCCGGCCGTGGGATGACGACTACGAAGAGGTGAAGGCCGAATTTCCGGACCTTTTCGACGAGCAGGATGACCGCGAACGCGCGCATTATCTCGCCCAATCCGGCGGGAAGCCGTCTGCAAAATGAGCGGTTATTCGTTCGACAGCAATATCCTGATCGATGCGCTGAACGGTTTTCCGCCCGCCCACGCCGAGATCGCACGTGTTGATCGGCCCTGCATAAGCAGGCTGGTCTGGACTGAGGTTCTTTCCAAGGAAGGCGGCGCAACTCTCAGGAACATAGAGATATTCCTGTCCGGCTTCCTGATCGAGGAAGTGGATGCGGAGATCGCTCGCCATGCCGCAGCGCTGCGACGGGAGCGACCGAAACTGAAATTGCCCGACGCGATCATCCTGGCCTCTGCGCAAGTGCGCCAGCGCATTCTGGTTACACGAAATACCAAGGATTTTCCGGCAAGCATGCCGGGCATCCGCGTCCCCTACTCTCTCTAGACCAAGGCACTTAATCTCATGTGTGGCATCATCGGCATCGTCGGCAAGGAAGACGTGGCGGACCGGCTGGTCGACGGCCTGCGCCGGATGGAATATCGCGGCTACGACAGCGCTGGCGTCTGTACGTTGTTTGACGGCCAGCTCGTGCGCCGCCGCGCCGAGGGCAAGTTGATGAACCTCGTCAAGGAACTGGCGCGTGATCCGGCGCCGGGCCTGACCGGCATCGCCCATACCCGCTGGGCCACCCACGGCGCGCCGACCGCCGCCAATGCCCACCCGCACGCGACCGCCGAACTGGCGCTCGTCCACAACGGCATCATCGAGAACTTCAAACCTTTACGCGAAGCCCTCGAATCGCGCGGGCGCACCTTCGAGAGCCAGACCGACACCGAAGTCGTCGCGCATCTGGTGTCCGAGCAGGTCGAAGCGGGCGTATCGCCGGAAGACGCCGTCAAGGCGGTCCTGCCGCAGTTGCGCGGCGCCTTCGCGCTCGCAATCGCCTTCCGCCGCTTCCCGGACATGCTGATCGGTGCCCGCCTCGGTTCGCCGCTGGTCGTCGGCTACGGGGACGGCGAGACGTACCTCGGTTCGGACGCTCTGGCCCTCGCCCCGCTGACTCAGAAGATCACATACCTCGAAGAAGGCGACTGGGTCGTCATCACCCGTGAGGGCGCGACGATCTACGACGCCGACAACAATCCGGTGACGCGCGAGGTGGTCACCTCGGGCGCCTCGGCCGTGGCGATCGAGAAGGGCAATTTCCGCCACTTCATGCAGAAGGAGATCTTCGAGCAGCCCACCGTGGTCGCCCAGACGCTGCGCAGCTATCTGCGCCAGGTCGACCAGTCGGTAGCGCTGCCGCAGATCGATTTCGACCTCGGTTCGGTCAAGCGCATCACCATCGTTGCCTGCGGCACCAGCTTCTACGCAGGCATGGTCGCGAAGTACTGGATCGAGACTTTCGCCAGAGTGCCCGTCGATATCGACGTGGCCAGCGAGTTCCGTTACCGCGACCCGGTTCTGGAAGACGGCGGCCTCGCCCTGTTCATTTCGCAATCGGGCGAGACGGCCGACACCCTCGCCGCGCTCAAGCATTGCAAGGCGGCCGGGCAGACCATTGCCGTCGTCGTCAACGTGCCCACCAGCACGATGGCGCGCGAGGCGGACCTCCTGCTGCCGACCCACGCCGGTCCGGAGATCGGCGTCGCCTCGACCAAGGCCTTCACCTGCCAGCTTGCTGTTCTCGCCGCCCTCGCCGCGCATCTGGCGGTCAAGCGCGGGCGCATGGACCGCGCTGAGGAAGCGGAAGTCGTCCAGCACCTGCTCGCCACACCCGCCAGCCTCAACGCCGCGCTCGACCACGACGAGGAAATCGCCGCCATGGCGCACCTCATCGCGCCCGCACGCGACGTGCTCTACCTCGGACGCGGCCCGGACTACCCGCTGGCCCTCGAAGGTGCACTGAAACTCAAGGAAATCAGCTATATCCACGCCGAAGGTTATGCTTCGGGTGAAATGAAGCACGGCCCCATCGCGCTCATCGACGAAGCGGTGCCGGTGATCGTCCTCGCCCCTTCCGGCCCGCTGTTCGAGAAGACCGTCAGCAACATGCAGGAGGTGCGCGCACGCGGCGGCAAGGTCGTGCTGATCTCCGACGCGGAAGGCATCGCCGAGGCGGGCGAAGGCTGCATCGCGACCATCGAGATGCCGCGTGTCCACCCGTTGATCGCCCCACTGGTCTACGCGGTGCCGGTCCAACTCCTCGCCTATCACGTCGCCTGTGTGAAGGGCACCGACGTCGACCAGCCGCGCAACCTCGCCAAGAGTGTCACGGTCGAGTGAACGCGAAGGCGCGCGGTTGGCGAACCGCGCGCTCTTGCCTCACATCGAAGGCGCGTAACCGCCGTTGAGCGGATAGGTCTGTCCCGTGATCCACTCCGCCGCGTCGGAGCACAGGAACGTCACGAGCGCGGCGACGTCGTCGGACTTGCCGTAGCGGCGGATCGTGTAGCGGGCCATCTGCGCCCTGGCGTGATCGCCCTGCATGACTTCGGCGAGCTTCTCCGCAGGCATGTCCGGCATCAGCGAGGACAGCGAGACGGCGTTGCTGGTCACGTTGTAGCGCCCGAGTTCCTTGGCGATCGAGCGCACGAAACCCTGCGCCCCCGCCTTGGCCGAGGCATAGACCGCGAGCTTGGGCTCACCCACGCGGCCTGAATCCGAAACTATGGTGACGATGCGGCCCTTCTTCGCCGCCACCATGTTCGGAATGAACGCAAAGCAGGCATTGTAGACGCCGTAGAGGTTGGTGCGCAGATAGCGGTCCCAGGCCGAGGGCTCCTCCTCCCAGAAGTTGAGGGTCGGACGCAGCGAGCCTCCCGGCCCGGCCATCCCGGCATTGTTGACCAGGATCGTCGCGGCGCCGAGCTTGTCCCTGATCGCGGCATCAGCAGCGCGGATCGCGTCGAGATCGCCCACGTCGAAGGGCACCGCCAGCGCCGGCACGCCCATCGCGCGGATTTCCTCGGCTACGGCTTCGGCGCGCTCGGGCACGAAATCGTTCACTGCGATGCCACCCGCATTGTGGCGCGCCAGTTCCAGCGCGATCCCGCGTCCCGCGTTCTGCCCGGCGCCGGTGACCATCGCCACTTGTCCACCAAGGTCGAGTAGATCGTGTTCGCTCATTTCATCCCGCTCCCATGTTGCATGCGCATTAGATAGTATTTACTATCTTTATCTGCGAGTCCCTTGGCACTGCCCGTATCCGCCGATCATCCCGGCGATGCCCGCATGCCATCCGACCCGAGTGAATAAGGTGCGGCGGTGCTTGCCTAGAGCCGGAAGGCCGAAGCGTCCCGAATATCGCGGCGACGCTGGCGATACCGCCCGAGGGAGAGGAGAAAAGGATGTTCGAGGAATTCGACCTGACCGGCCGCGTGGCGCTGGTGACCGGCGGCGGCACCGGCATCGGCCGGGCCATCGTACTGCTGCTGGCCCGGCGCGGCGCGGACATTGCAGTGGCGGGTCGCAAGCGCGCGCCGCTCGACGCGGTGGTGGCGGAGATCGAAGCGCTCGGCCGCAAGGGTCTGGCGGTGGAGGCCGACGTGCGCGAACTGGCGCCCGTACAGGCCATGGTCGAGACGGCAGCAGTGCATTTCGGGCGGCTCGACATCCTCGTGAACAACGCGGGCGGCGCGCATGGCCACGTCGGCATCGCGAAGATGGACCCGGCCAAGTGGGACCGCGACATCGCACTCAACCTGAACTCGGCGATGTATGCCTCGCAGGCGGCCTTTCCGCATTTGCGCAAGGTGAAAGGCTGCATCGTCAACGTGTCCTCGGTCGCCGGGATGCACGGAACGCAGGGCGTGGCGGCCTATTCGGCGGCCAAGGCGGGCGTCCAGATGTTCACGCGCGTCGCGGCTGCCGAGTGGGGGCCAACAGGTGTGCGCGTCA
Source organism: Novosphingobium resinovorum (assembly GCF_027922145.1). GTDB lineage: Bacteria > Pseudomonadota > Alphaproteobacteria > Sphingomonadales > Sphingomonadaceae > Novosphingobium > Novosphingobium resinovorum. The sequence continues at coordinate 39,593 of NZ_BSFC01000003.1, forward strand.
ACGCCGTCGCCCCCGGGATGACCGCGACCGAGAAGGCCCGCGCCGGGTGGGAGAAAACCGGCTTCGACGCGGACAACGCCGCGCATGTCTTCCCCTTGCGCCGCTACGGCCAGCCCGAGGACGTGGCGCAGCTCGTCGGCTTCCTCGTCAGCGATGCGGCAAGCTACATCACCGGCGAAGCCATCGCCGTCGCGGGCGGACCGGTTCTGGGCGGAATGGTCAGGATCGACGATTGAGGATGGGGTGTGCGGCGGGGGCGTCGACAGGCTGTGCCTGCCCCTTCGACAAGCTGAGGGTGAGCGGAGGTGGTGTAAACCTCTCAAATCCGCTCAGGCTGAGCTTGTCGAAGCCCCCGCCGGACGCCCTCAGAGTTTCGCTTCCATCTCCGCGATTTCAGCGCGCAGCCACATCGTTTCCGACAGATTGCGTCCGCCGCTCTCGGCCAGCAAGACTTCATGCGCGGCCTTGCGGACGGCGATGGCCTCGGCGTTGGTCGGTTCCGCGCCGAGGGCTATGTCGGTAAGGTGCACGGCTTCCAGCGCTGCGCCGCCGTCCAGCTTCTCCTGCGCCCGCCGGGCAAGGTTTGCCGCCCCGCCCGCCAGTTCGACAAGATCCGCATCGATGCTGCTGCGCGGCACGCCGTAGAGCGCGGTGGTGCCGTCCTCATAGTGCAGCCAGCCCGAATACTCGCGCCAGATCGACTTGACCGCCCAGCTCGCCTTGCCGTGAAATTCGCCGATCTCCAGCCCCTCGGGCCAAGCGAATTCACGCATCAGAGTGTGGACGTCCTTGCCCGCCTTCATGCCCTCCAGCGTATAGTCGCGCACGTGAGACACCGCAGCGTGCAGCTTGTCGAGGTCGGCGCGGATGCGATCCTTGCCGACGATCGCCTCGCCGTGGCCGGTGATCACGATCTCGGCGCCGAGATCGCGAATGGTCTCCAGCGACTTGAGGTAATTGCGCACCAGCCGCGGCTTGTCGCCGCGCAGGGTGTTGAGAAACGGCATCGACAGCCACACCGGACCGAAGACATTGCCGGTGAAGGCGATCTTCTCCTTCGGCAGCCAGACGGTGAGGCTGTCCACCGTCTCGCCCTCAGGCGTGGAGATCAGCTCGAAGGTGCGCCCGCCGAGTTCCAGCGTCAGGCGGCGATCGACGAGAATGTCCGGCACGACGTGCGGCGGCGGCTTGGGCGTGGAACCGCGCTTGAGCGTCGAGCCCCAGAGCTTGCGGCTTCTCGGCCCGAAGAAGGCCTGCAGGCCGTTCATGTCGGCCAAAGCCTCGTTGAAGCCGGGGCCGCCGATCACTTGCGTGCCGTCTTCGAGGAATTCCGGCAAGCCGCCGTAGTGGTCGGCATGGCTCTGCGTGAGGATCACGAAGGCGAGCGGCCCGGTCCGGTGCGGCGTCAGCAGGCGCTTGGTGCGCTCGGCATTGTCCATGAAGCCGGTGTTGACCATCACGTCACCCTCGGCGGTGGTGACGAGGTAGGCGTTGGAGATGTCGTTCGCCTGGAAGATGAAGTCGGTCACCCGGATCGCCTCGGCCTGCTCGTCGCCTGCGCGCACCAGTCCGGCCAGCTTGGGTCCTGCATCCTTTACGTCGCTCATTTCAGACCTCCTCGAAGCTGATCATGACCTTGGCGGACTGCGGGCTCGCCGCGATCTCAAGGCCCTTCATGACGTCGCGGAACGGCAGCTTGTGGCTGATCATCGCGGCGATCTTGTCCTTGAGGCGCGGCATGGCCGCGATCACCTCGGGCATTTCGGTGGGGTAGCCGACGGCGGTGGTGATGGTCATCTCGCTGGTCAGCATGCGGCCGGCCGGGAACTCCAGCGGCTTCATATAGGCGGCGGTGATGACGAGGCGCGCGTGGAACTTCGCCATCATGATCACTTGCGTCAGGATGTTCGGCGCCCCTGCCGCGTCTATGTACGCATCGGTGCCGACGCCCACGCGCCCATAGCTCGGTACTTCGCCATGAAGGCGCGCCAGTTCCGCGCGCAAGTCCACCTCGGCCGGGTTGAGCGCGGCCCGCACGCCGAGCGCGCGGGCGCGTTCCAGGCGCTCCTCGGAAAGGTCGAGCGCCACCACGTCGGTCACCCCGCGATCGATCAGCCACAGCAGCATGCCGAGCCCTATCGGCCCGCAGCCGAACACCACGACCTTGTCGCCGGGCTTCACCTCGGCCCGATTGACCCCGTGCATGGCGACGGCAAGCGGCTCGCACATGGCGGCGACATCGTAGTCGATGCCGTCGGGGATCGGCAGGATCGATTCGCCCAGCCGCGCCTCGCGCACCAGCAATTCCTGCGTGAAGGCCCCTTCCGGGCCGCCGGAGCCGATGTTGCCCGGCGTCATCATCGGGTTGACGACCACCGGATCACCGACCGCGATGCCCTCGACCCCCGCGCCGACCTCGATCACCTCGCCCGCGCCTTCGTGGCCCAGCGCCGTCAGCGTACCGGGCGTCGGAATGCCGCCGATCTTGATATACGAAAGGTCGGAGCCGCAGATGCCCACCGACTTCATCTTCACCACCACGTCGAGCGGCCCCGTCGCGGGACGTTCATAAGGGTCGAGCCTGACATCGCCCGAGCCGTGGATCCTGAGCAGTTCCATACGCCTCTCTCCTTGCCGGTCCGCCGCGTTTACGGCCGGACCATGTATCCGCCGTCGATGGTGATCGTCTCACCGGTCATGAAGCTGCTGGCGTCCGAGCACAGGTAGGCGCCGATGCCCTCGAAGTCGGCGGGAAAGCCGGTGCGCTTCATCGGTATCGTCGGGGCGAAGTGCTGCGCAACGGCATCGGCGCGTGCGCCCTCTCCCATCATCGGCGTGATGACGAGGCCCGGCGCCACCACGTTGGCGCGAATGCCGAGCGGGGCCAGTTCAATGGCAAGGCAGCGGATCGCCGCCGCCACCGCCGCCTTGGACGAGGCATATTCCATCTTCCCCGCAAGGCCCTGGAACAGCGAGAGCGAGCCGCAGGCGACAAGGCTTCCGCCCGATTCGTCCCCCGCCTCGACGCGCGCCTTCATCAGCCTCGCACCTTCGCGCAAGGTGAAGAAGGCGCCGTGCAGCGCGGTCTTCTGGAAGTCGTACCAGTGATCGGTCGGCATCTCGAAGACCGAGTTGTAGCGCGGCGAAGCCCCGGAATTCGCGAAGACGCAGTCCACCCGCCCGAAGTCGGCCATGACCGCCTCATAACCCTGGGCGATGTTCACCTCTTCCGAAACATCGACCTGATAGGCGACGACTTTCCCCGCACCGGCCGCTTCGAGTTCGGCCTTGGCCTTCGCGCTCTTCTCGGCGTTGCGCGCCCAGATCGCGAGGTCGCCGCCCATCTTCGCCACGCCCATCGCGAAGCCGAAGCCGATGCCGCCGTTACCGCCGGTCACCACCGTCACCTTGCCCGCGCAGTCGAACAGGCTTTTCGCCATCCTTGTCTTCCTCTGTCCCAAACCGTGCCATCATCGCGGCGTGTTCACCGGCGCGATGTTCCTCGCGAGAGGATTGCCCGGCAAGCGCGGCAGGCATAGAATTCGGGCCCTAACGTGGCGTCCGGGACACATTGCGGCCGACCTGCCGAAGATGACGCTGATGGAGATGAGGATGCCCGAGGCGCATCGTTCGAAGATGAGCATCGACGCGCAACTGGAAACGCGCGGCGTGATCGCGCAGATCGTGCGCTTCGACATTCCCGACCCGACAAACACCGTCCATGCGGTCGGCCGGGACTACCACGTCAACATGTGCCTCACCCCCCGTCCGCTGCAATCGCGCGGCGGCTATCGCAAGCGATGGGGACCGCACCGACTGGAACGGCTGGGCGACATCTTCGTGCTGCCGCCGGGCGAGGAACTCCACATCAAAGGCGGCACGGGGCGGCAGGCATCGCTGACCTGCACCATCGACGCGGGACTGGTCCACGACCTCGTCGGCCATCGCCTGACCTGGGACGATCCGCACCTTGCCGCCGCGCTCGACATCGGCAGTGCGCAGATCCGCGCGCTGCTGTTCCGCATCACCGCCGAAGTGCGCCACCCCGGGCTCGCCGCGCAGAGGATGCTGGACTTTCTCGGCGGCGAACTGGCGATCGAACTGGGCCGTCACTGCCTTGAAGTGGCCGAGCGTCCGATGACCGGCGGCCTGTCAGGCTGGCGGCTGCGGCTGATCGACGAGCGCCTTGCCGACGACCTTGCCGCGCCGTCGCTGGAGGAACTGGCGAAGCTGTGTGCGCTGTCGGTGCGCCAACTCACGCGAGGGTTTCGTGTCAGCCGCGCCTGCTCGATCGGCGACTACATCGAGCAGCGCCGCATGGAGGCCGCCAAGCGCCTGTTGATGGAGGGCGAGAGCGTGAAGACCATCGCTTTCACCATGGGGTTCTCCTCTCCCTCCAGCTTCACCTTCGCCTTCCGCCGCGCCGTGGGAGCCAGCCCCAGCACCTTCCGCCAGAGGCAGGGGCGCGTCCTCACCGAGCCTGTCGGGTCTTGACCCGAATTCGACAGAAGGTCTGGTTTTGACGGGTCATCCGCGTTGCCACGGCGGGGCATCGACAGGTTATCTCATGCCCATGAAAGGCCGAACGATCGGCCGCCGGGAAGGGGACAACCACACCATGGCCACCACCGCCACCACCACTGAGCACCATCTGGGCTATGCCCTCGTCGAGCAGGCGATGAAGGAAACCGGGATCGACAGCTTCGACAACGACAGCTGGCGCGAGGGCTTCGACGTCTTCACCCAGTCGTTCAACGAAGGCATCGCCAAGGGCTGGATGAGCGAAGGCGGCATCGCCCGCGCCCGGAACGACACGCTGCATTACCTACGCGGCCGCCTCAAGGTCTCGCAATACCTGCGCGAGAATCCGGAACTGCTGCAGCGCCCTGTAGAGCGCCCGGTCTTCGTCATGGGCGTGCCGCGCACCGGCACCACGCTGATGTCGAATCTCCTTGCCGCAGATCCCTCGCGTCGTTCGCCGCTGACCTGGGAGATCGACGATCCGGTGCCCCCGGTCACCTCGAACGCCCTGCTGACGACCGACCCGCGCGCGACCACCCGGCTCGCGCAGGAGAAGGCCGCGCTCGAAGCCAACCCCGCCATGGGCAAGTATTATCGCGGCTCGGCGGTCTACCCCAACGAATGCGTGTTCTTCATGGCGCACGATTTCAAGACGCTGATGATCGAGTCCAAGGGCAAGCTGCCGCTCTACAAGGACTTCATCTTCTCGTGCGACATGACCAGCGCCTACGAGTACCACAAGAAGTTCCTGCAGGTTCTGCAGCAGCACACCACCGGCGTCTGGAACGTCAAGAAGCCCAGCCACTCGCTGTGGCTGGAGACGATCTTCAAGGTCTATCCCGACGCCCGCGTGATCTGGACCCACCGCGATCCCTTCACCGCGACGGGGTCGCTGTGCTCGGTGATCTCGCTCAGCCATCAGGCGCACATGGGCCGGATCGATGCGGAGTGGCTGGCCGAGGACTACCCCTGGCAGGCGGCCGAGCACGCCAACCGCATCATGGATTTCCGCGACAAGTACGGCGAGGACAAGATCATCGACGTCCACTACGCCGACATCGTCGAGGACCCGGTCGCCGCAACGAAGAAGGTCTACGCGGCGCTGGGCGACGAATGGACCGCCGAGGCCGAGGCCGGAGTCCAGAAGTGGGTGGACGACAACCCGCAGGACAAGTTCGGCCGCCACGAATACAAGCTGGCGCAATACGGGCTGAGCAAGGAGGCGCTGGAGCCGCTGTTCGAGCGCTACCTGTCACGCTACGACGTCGCGCGGGAGGGCTGAGATGCTCGAAGGGCTGCACTACCAGAACGCCTATGTCTGTGACGACATTGAAGCAGGGATCGACCTGTTCCGAGGGCGCGGGCTGGAAAAGGAACCGACGATCATCCCGGTCGACCAGACCGTGCTGACGCCATCGGGGCCGAAGCGCCAGAAAAGCCGCATCTGCTTCATCTGGATCGACGACCTGCAATATGAACTGATCGAGAGCGAGATCGACGAGGTCGGCATCTTTGCCAACTGCCTGTCGAATGGCGGCCCCTTGCGCTTCCATCACATCTGCTTCCGGGTGCCCGACTGGGCCGACTTCCGCTCGCGGGTGAACGCGCAGGAATTCCCGATCGCGATGGAGCGCGACTTGTCGGGCGAGCCGGAGGGCGGACTGAAATTCCTGTACCTCGATGCGCGCAAGGTCTTCGGGCACTACATCGAATATACCTGGATGCCCGAGCCGATGTGGCAGCATATCCGGGCGATGTGAGAACCGGGCTGGCGTTTTAACGCCGGGGCTTCGACAAGCTCAGCCTGAGCGGGATTGGAGGTTTACACTAAACCCGCTCACCCTGAGCTTGTCGAAGGGTCAGGCCATCACTCCCACATCTCCATAAAGCGTCGTCCTCTGCCGCAGCTTGCGTCCGACGCTCTCCGCCGCCGCGCGCATGTCGGAAACCTCAGCCAGTTGCCCGTGCGAGGCTCCGGCCGCGCGGCTGATGCTCTCGTCCATCAGCACTCCGCCAAGGTCGTTGGCGCCTGCCGCCAGCACCGCCGCCGCCCCGTCCATGCCCAGCTTGACCCATGAGACCTGTATCGAATCGATCGCCCCGTGCAGCGCCAACCGGGCGACCGCATGCATCATCACTGCCTCACGCCAGGTCGGCCCCTTGCGACACTGGCCCTTGCGGTAGAACGGCGCCTCCATGTGGACGAGCGGCAGCGGCACGAACTCGGTGATACCGCCGGTGTCGAGTTGCAGATTGCGCAAAGCCAGCAAATGCCGCGCCCAGTGCAGCGGGCTTTCGAGGTGTCCGAACATGATCGTCGATGTGGTCGGCAGCCCCACCCGATGCGCCGAACCGACCACATCGAGCCATTCGGCGGTCGTCAGCTTGTCCGGGCAGATCTTCTCGCGAATATCGTCGCACAGGATTTCCGCCGCCGTACCGGGGAGCGAACCCAGCCCCGCATCGCGCAGCATGGACAGATAATCCGAGACCGGCATCCCCAGCGTGCGGGCACCCTGGCTGACCTCCAGCGGCGAGAAGGCATGGACGTGCAGGTCCGGGCACGCATCTTTCACCGCGCGCAGGATCGAGAGGTAGGTCTCGCCAGTGTAGCGCGGGTGGATGCCGCCCTGCAGGCAAACTTCGGTCGCCCCGCGCGCCACCGCCTCACGGGCGCGGCCGGCGATCTCCTCGAGGTCGAGGTCGTAGGGCTTGTCACGATAGCCCGCCTTGCTGCTGGTCTTCGAAAAGGCGCAGAACGAACAGGCATGCGTGCAGATGTTAGTGTAGTTGATGTTGCGGTTGACGACGTACGTGACGACGTCGCCGCGCACCTCGGCCCGCAAGGCGTCCGCCGCCTCCACCACCGCCTGCGCAGCACTGCCCCGAGCCGCGAACAGCGCGGCGATCTCTTCCTCGCCGAGCGCAAAGCCGCTTGCCGCGCGATCGAGTATCCGGTGCAGCCGCGCCGCCACCGGGCCGTCGTGCCGCATGCCAAGCGGCGCGTGCACTGTCCCCGGCGCGCGGTCCGTGATGCCGGGACTCCAGCGGCTGTCGCGCCCCAGTCCATCGGCATCGGCAAGTCGCAGGACTGCAGATCGGATCGCCGGATCGAGCCAGCCTTCCGCCTCAACGAAGCGCGGATAGATCGTCAGCCGCTCTACCAGCGGCAGCCCGGCCCGGGCGCAGACCGCCTCAAGCCGCGCGATTTCGGGCCAGGGCGCCTCGGGGTTCACGTGATCGAGCGTCACCGGGGAGATGCCCCCCCAGTCGTCGATGCCTGCGTCGATCAGTTCGACGAGGCGCTCATCATTGAGGTTCGGCGGTGCCTGCACCGACACTTTGTCCGGCAGCACGATCCGCGCGGCGGCGATGGTGCGCAGGAAGTCCGCTTCGCTCGCCTCGATAGCGCCGGACATCTTCGTGCCGGGCTTCGGGCAGAAATTCTGGACGATGACTTCCTGCAGGTGCCCATGCTCTTCGTACAGATCGCGCAGGGCGATCAGCGCCTCGATCCGCTCGCGCGGGGTCTCGCCGATGCCGATGAGGACGCCGCTCGTGGTCGGCACCCGCGCCCGCCCTGCCGCCGCCAGCGACGCGAGACGAACCGCGGGGACCTTGTCCGGCGATCCATGATGGCACATGCCCTTGTCGAGCAGGCGCTCGGACGTACTCTCCAGCATCAGCCCGACCGATGCCGCGACCGGGCGCAGCATCCGCCAGTCGGCCTCCTCCAGAACCCCGGCATTGATATGCGGAAGCAGGCCCGTCTCTTCCAGAACCCGCTGCGCACAGTGGCGCACGTAGTCGATGGTGCGCGTGAAGCCGCGCTCCTCCAGCCACTCGCGCGCGGCTGAATAACGCCGCTCAGGCGCGTCGCCGAGCGTGAACAGCGCTTCCTTGCAGCCCGCCGCGAGCCCGGCCCGCGCGATGTCCAGCACCTCTTCCTCGGTCAGATAAGGGGCATGCAGCCGGGAGGGCGTCGTCGCGAAGGTGCAGTAGTGGCATACGTCGGCGCAGAGCCGGGTCAGCGGGATGAAGACCTTGCGCGAATAGGTCATCCGTGCCGGTGTCAGCGCTCCGAAGCGGGTGTCGCGCCGCATCCGTGCCTCGGCGAGAACATCGTCCAGTGGCGCGGTGAGGAGACGGGTTATCAGTGCTTCGTCGTCGCGTGCCATGGTCATCCTGTTTCGATACCGGCTGCGATCAGTGCTTCGCGCGCAAGCCTCTCCCGGTCACCGGCGTGGCACATGACTGTTGGGCAAACGGTGACCGAAAGGCCCCTCTCCCGCAAGCCCCCCGCATCGGCGGCATCGGCCTCGTCGATCACCAGATGGTCGAGAAGATCGCCCCGGTGATTGGAGTAGTGATCGGCGATCGAGACGTTGGAAACGGGCCTGCCCAGTTCTCCCAACAACTTGCCGAGCGGTCCCTTGATCGACGCGCCGCCGACCAGCGGCGATACCGCCACCACAGGAACTCGCCGCCGCACTAGTGCCTCGCGCACACCTTCGAGACTGAGGATCGGATCGACGCTGAGGTACGGATTCGAGGGGCAAATGACGATGGCGGCAAGGTCGTCGCGGGCCAGTGCCTCGGCGAATGCGGGCGATGGCGCAGCACCGGGAACGCCGTCGAACCGCACGCCGGTGGCCACCGGCCGGCACTGCTCGGCGACGAAATAGCGCTGGAAGTCCAGCCACCCCTGCGCAGTGCCGACTTGGGTGCGCACGGGGGCATCGCTCATGGGAACTATCGCGTGCGCGATACCGAGTTCGCGCGTCAGCCGCGTGGTCACCTGCGACAAGGTATCGCCGGCGCGCAGCCGCCAGGACCGGGCGATGTGCATCCCCATGTCGCGATCGCCGAGGTTGAACCAGTCCGCCTCGCCCAGCGCGCGCAGCATGGCCATGGCCTGCCATGTCTCGTCCTTCACGCCCCAGCCGCGCACCGTGTCGTTGAGCCCCGCGAGTGCGTAAGTTACCGAATCGATGTCCGGGCAGATCGTCAGGCCAAGGTGCTCGAAGTCGTCCCCCGTATTGACCACGATGGTGAGGTCTTTCGGCGCGAGCACTGCCGCCAGCCCCGCCGCCAGCTTAGCCCCGCCGACACCGCCGCTGAGAGCGAGTACGTGCTTGCCCGTCATCGAAACATGTCCTGTTCCACTGGACGCAGGCCGCTCACCGCACCCGGTCCGTCATCCTCGCAGGTCCAGCGGCCTGCGCCCCGCACGATGGCGACCGGCGTGCCTTCGTCCCCCTCGCCCATGACCAACGTCGCCATAGCTGCGATCGAGTCCGCCACGGCAATCACCGTTGCCTGCAGCGTACGGCCGTAGAGATCGACGCCGCGCCCTCGGCGGTCCTCCAGCACGGCAAGCCCCGCGCAGCCGATCGCGGTGCCCACCGTGCCAATGCGCCATGCGCGGCCCATGGAGTCGGCGATCACCACCGCCACCCGCACGCCGCTGGCCTCGGCCAGTTCCGCGCGCAGGCGCCGCGCAGACGCATCTGGCTCGCACGGCCAGAGCAGCACCGTGCCCGCATCTCCACCGGAGACATTGCTGGCGTCGATCCCGGCATTGGCAAGCACATGGCCGGTGCGATGCCGGGCGATGATCGCGGCCGGATGCGGACGCATGATCTCGGCGCTCTCGTCCAGGATCGCCTGCGCCATGGCAGGATCGCGCCCGGTCCGCTCCGCTAGAGCCCGCGCCTCCTCTCCCGGCGTCAGCGCCGCAAGGTCGATTGAACGCCCTTCGATCTTGGAGACGATCTTCTGCGCAACCACGCAGATATCGCCATCGCGTAAGCCGTCACCCTGGGCCACGAGCGCGGTGCAAATCGCTTGCGCAATAGACTGCCCCGCGGCGAACATGGGCAATCCGGCAAGCGGTCGTACTGTAAGTTCTCGAAGAGCGTTCATCCTGTTCTCCCGAACGACACCTTAGGTCCGCCCCCGACAACGACAATCCAAGGGCGCGAAACTTCGCGGGAGAGATACAAGCATGGCAAGCATCGCAGTCATCGGCGGCACGGGAGCCCTCGGCAAAGGTATTGCGCGCAGGCTCGTCGCGGCCGGTCACGCGGTGACGATCGGCTCCCGCTCCGCCGAAAAAGCGCAAGCAACCGCCGAGGAGCTGGGCGCGGCGGGCCATGCCGCCAACGCCGATGCGGCGGAAGGCAAAGACGTGGTGATCGTGACGGTGCCGCACGGCTCACAGGGCGATACCCTTGCGCAGATCCGCGACCGGATAGGAGATGCGGTGGTCGTGGATACGACCGTTCCGCTCGTTCCGCCCAAGGTCATGCGCGTGCAGCTTCCCGTCGAGGGCAGCGCCGCCGCGCAGGCCCGGGCGCATCTTGGCCCCGAGGCACGGCTGGTGACGGCGTTCCACAACGTCTCGGCGCATCACCTCGATTCCGACCATGCGATCGACTGCGACGTGCTGGTCTTTTCCGACGACGTCGCCGCGCGCCAGACGGTGGTGGACTTGTGCCCCGGCATGGGCCTGCGCGGCCTTTCGGGCGGAGCGCTCGCCAACTCGGCGGCGGCGGAAGCGCTGACCTCGATCCTCATCTACATGAACAAGACCTACAAGGCCGACGGCGCGGGTATCCGCTTCACCAATCTGGCCGAAGCGCCCGCGATCCCATGACCGTCTGGGCGCTCATCCCGGTCAAGGCACGAGGACGCGGCAAGACCCGCCTCGCCCCCGCGCTGCCCCCTCATGAGCGTGACAGGCTGGTCGAAGCGATGCTGTCGCGCGTGATCGAGGCGGCAGCGGGCGCGGTGGACCGTACGATCCTGCTGGGACCACCACGCGGCGCGTTGCCCTTCATCTTCGACGATGGTGACGGACTCAACGCGGCGCTGGAAAACGCGCTGGCAATCCTGTCGCGAGGTGCTCCGCCCGATCGACTGATCGTCGTCGCGGGAGACCTGCCGCGCCTTGATGCACAGGACCTGCGCCAGCTTGCCGCCCTGCCCGCCTGCACCCTCGGCATCGCCACCGATCGCCACGGCACCGGCACCAATGCGCTCTCGCTACCCTTGCCCAAAGCGGCAGACTTTCGCTTCCAGTACGGCACCGGCAGTGCCGAACTTCACCGCGCGGCTGCGGAAACGCTCGGTCTGAACGCCGTGACGATCACCACGCCGGGTCTCGCAAATGATATAGACGAGCCCGCCGACCTGGCCGATGCTGCACACCTGTTCGCTTTGACGAACTGACCAGAGGCCGCACACGGCCCCGTAAAGCGGAGAGGCGAGTGCAGGCAAGCGACATCGACCTGACCGGGCAAGTGGCCTTCGTGACTGGCGGCGGCGGCGGCATCGGCCGCTCGATCGCGCTGTGCATGGCCGACATGGGCGCCGACGTGGCGATCATAGAGGCGATCCCGGAACGCTGCGCGCAAGTCACCGCGATGATCGAGGCGCGTGGCCGCAAGGCGCTGTGCATCCCCGGCAACGTCATGGACGTCGAGGCCCTGCAAGGCGCGATCGCGCGCACGGCGGACACTTTCGGACGGCTCGACGTGCTGGTGAACAACGCGGGCGGCGTGACCCGACGCGGATTCCTCGACCTCACTGAGAAGAACTGGCGTCGGCACATCGACCTCAACCTTGTCAGCAATCTCGCCGCGACACAGGCGGCGGTGCCGGTGATGATCGCAGGCGGGCGCGGCGGCGCGATCGTCAACGTCACCAGTATCGAGGCGAGCCGGGCTGCGCCGGGCTATGCCGTCTATGCCGCGTGCAAGGCAGGGATCAACAACCTCACCCGCACTCTCGCGCTCGAATTCGCCGAGCACGGCATCCGCGTGAACACCATCGCGCCCGACTACACGGTGACGCCCGGCACGCGCGGCCAGTTCACCGGCCCGGTGGACGAGGCGGCGTGGTTCCAGCCCAGCCCCGCGCAAGTCGAAAGCGCCCGCAAGCGCATTCCTGCGGGCCGCCCCGGGATCGACGAGGAATGCGGCCGCGTGGCGGTGTTCCTCGCCTCCCCGATGGCCAGCTACGTGACCGGCACCGTGATCCCGGTAGACGGAGGCTCGTGGGCCTCGGGCGGATGGGCGCGCGACCGTAACGAGGTCTGGATTCTGCCGCCTGAAGTCACCGAGTAAACCATGCCCACTTTCATCGTCATTGCGAGCGCAGCGAAGCAATCCAGCGATGCGCAAACCGCCCTGGGTTGCTTCGCTCCGCTCGCAATGACGAACCCGGTTCATGAAACGAGAGAGCGATGACCTTCACCCTCAGCACCAGCCTGCCCTTCGACCACATCGACAAGCCGCAGGAATGGGGCACCATGGAAGCGCTGCACCAGATCGCGAAGGCGGTCGAGGCTGCGGGCTTTTACGCGGGCACCGTCACTGACCATCCGGTGCCCTCTTCGCGCTGGCTCGACAATGGCGGGCATTATGCGCAGGACCCCTTCGTCATGCTTTCGATGCTGGGCGCCGCCACGACCACGCTGCGGCTGCAGACCAACATCCTGGTCCTGCCCTATCGCAACCCGTTCATCACCGCGCGCGCCGTATCGAGCCTCGACCACTTTACCGGCGGGCGCGTGATCCTCGGCCTTGGCGCGGGGTACATGAAGGCGGAGTACAAGGCGCTGGGCGTCGATTTCGACAGTCGCAACGATATCATGGACGAATACATGAAGGCCATGAAGCTCGCCTGGACCGGCGAGGACTTCACCTTCGAGGGCAATGGCTTCACCGCGCTCGGCAACCGTGTGCTGCCGACCCCGGCGCAAACCCCGCATCCGCCGCTGCTGGTGGGCGGCAATTCCAAGCGCGCGCTGCGCCGGGCGGTGGAACTGGGCGATGCCTGGCACCCGTTCTTCGTGCCCAAGGCGGTGACCGATACCGCCCGCACCGCCAATCTCGAAGGCGACGAGGACATCCTGGAAGCCATCGCCTACATGGCCACGCATTGCGAGAAAGTCGGCCGCGAGACTCCGCCCAAGGTCATCGCATCCTCGACTTATTCGGTGAAAGGGGGCTGGAACGCGCAGGAAGCGCTGGACCATTTCGCCAACCTCAAGTCGCTCGGCGTCGATGGTTCCGGCGCGACGATCTACACCGAGACGCGAGCCGAGTATCTGGAACAGGCCCAGAAGTTCGGGGAAGAGGTGATCGCGAAGATCGATTTCTGACGCTCTGGCCGCGCCAAGGCCCACCCCGCTGCGACTAGCTTCGCCTAAGGCTCAGCAAGTCTCGCTCCCCTCCCGCTTGCGGGAGGGGTTGGGGGTGGGTTCAGGCGCTCAGCCCTGCACCGCCGCCAGTGCTTCGTGAAACGCGCGGACCGCCGCTTCCTCGTCGCCGTTCCAGACTGCGCCCGAAACCGCAAGGAAGTCCGCGCCCGCCCGCACGAGGTCACCGCAGTTTTCCGGAGTAATCCCACCGATGGCGACGCACGGAATCTCGAAGATCGACTGCCACCATTCCAACAGGTCGAGACCAGCGATATGCTTGGTCACCTTCGTCGTGGTGGGGAAGAACGCACCGAACGCCACGTAGTCGGCGCCGTTCTCGCCCGCTTCCATGGCGAGGTGACGGCTGGCATTACAGGTCACGCCAATCTGCGCATCGCGGCCGAGCGCCTGACGTGCCTCCTCGACGCTGCCGTCCTCCTGCCCGAGATGCACGCCGTCCGCGCCGAGGCGCTTGGCAAGGCCGATCGAGTCGTTGACGATGAACGCGACCTCGCGGTCCGCGCAGATCTTCTGCAGCGGCTCGGCCAGACGCGCAGCCTCATGCTGGTCCACGTCCTTGACGCGGAACTGGAAGGCCGCGACTTCGCCTGCGTCGAGCGCGCGGGCCAGACGGTCGGGGAAGGCCCCGCCGGCGTCGAGCGACGAGATCAGATAGAGCTGCGTGGATGCGCGCGGAATGTCGGCTTCGTCTTTCATGCGGGTGCTCTAGCCGCGCCGCGCCTCAACGCCAAGCGTTCCGAACACGCGGCGTTCGGGAACCGTTCAGGCGCCCGGGTGTTGCATCGCGCGCCATGAGGATACCGATAGCGCTCGCCCTGACCGGAGCCGCCCTTGCCGGCTGCACCGTCATACCCCCGGCCGATCCGGCCCGGATGCAACCATATCCACCCGCCTATCCGCAGGCGAGCGCTCCTCCGCCTCCCGCAGCGCCGCCGCCGTCAGCCCCTCCGGCCGCGAGCTATCCCGGCCCGGCAGTTACGCCGCCCTATACTCCCGCCCAGAGCTATCCCCCGCCGTCGGAACTGCCGGTCGCGACTCCCGAGCCCTCGCTGACTTACGCCGCGCTCGGCCAGACGGTAACCGTAGGCGGCCCGCGCATCACCCCGCTGGCGGTGCTGGAGGACAGCCGGTGCCCGATGAATGCGCGCTGCGTCTGGGGCGGGCAGGTCCGTCTGCGCGTACGCATCGACAGCGGGCGCGGCGGCGAGGTGGAAGTGACCTCGGGCAAGCCGGTGACGGTCGCCGACGGCACGCTCGAACTCGTCGAGGTCCAGCCGGACAAGGTCGCGGGCGGTGACAACCACGGCACCGTCGCGCAGTCGGCCTATCGCTTCGGCTTCCGCTTCATGGGCGGCTACTGAGCCCACGAAAAAGGCGGCGCCCTTTCGAGCGCCGCCTCTTCCTGTCCGGTCCCGAAGGATCAGGCTGCCGCGGCAGCCTCGGCCTTCTGCGTCGAACCGAGGTAGATCGCGTCGATCGCCTCGCCCAGCGCCGCGTCGAATTCCGCGTCGCTCATCTGCGAACGCAGGTCCGAAAGCAGCGCGCGGCTGAAGCTGGCGATGATGCCCTTGTTCTTCGCCAGTTCGACGCAGGCGTCGGCGCGCGAGTAACCGCCCGACAGGGCTACCACGCGCAGCACCTTGGGGTGATCGATCAGCGGATCGAACGTGCCCGGCACGATCGGCAGCGAGAGCTTGAGCATGACCTGCTGGCCCTCGGGCAGCGCGTCGAGGTTCTCGAGGATCGCGTCGAGGAGCAGCTTGTCACATTCGGCGCGGGTCTCGCTCTTGATGTTCACTTCGGGCTCGATAATCGGCATCATGCCGTGCGAGAGCACCTGTGCGCCGATCTCGAACTGCTGCTTGACGACGGCTGCGATGCCCTCGGCATTGGCCGAGTTGATGACCGAGCGCTCCTTGGTGCCGTAGACGCCCAGCGCCTTCGAGCGCGCAAGCAGCTCGTCCAGCGTCGGCATCGGCTTCATCATCTGAACGCCGTTGGCCTCATCCTCCAGGCCCTTGTCGATCTTGATGAAGGGGACCACGCCCTTGGCGATCAGCGCCTGCGGGGTCGGCACGCCCTCGACGGTGCCGTCCATGGTGCGCTCGAACAGGATCGCGCCGATGACCTTCTCCCCCGAGAACACCGACGACGAAATGATGCGCGCGCGCATCTCGTGGATGAGACCGAACATCTCCTCCTCGGTCGACCAGGCATCCTCCTCGATACCGTAGCCCTTGAGCGCCTTGGGCGTCGAACCGCCGCTCTGGTCGAGTGCGGCGATAAAGCCGTCACCGTCGGCCATCTTGGCCGTCATTTCCGAATACTGCATGGTTTCTCCTCCTGAGTTGTTCGGCAACTTGAAATAAAGCCTACGCTGCGCTCCCTCTGTTCGCAACTGCGGCATCTGTCATTAGGGGGTCAATTCGGTATAGCGCGCGGCGGCACGTGTCGCGCCCTCGCATGCAGCATGACGTTCAGGCGCCGGCGCAGCGGAATGTCCACGAAGCGCACGCAAAGCCAGCCGAGCCCGACGCAGGCGGCAAGGTAGACCGCGCCCATCAGCACTTCGTTCCAGCCGAGATCGTCTTTGAAGTAGCGCAGCGGCTCCATCAGCGCCCAGTGCACGGCATAGACCGCGTAGGACACTTCGCCGAGGAACCACGCCACCGGCATCAGTACACGCGAAGGTTCGCCGCGCGAGCCCAGCCAGACCAGCAGCGGCGAGACAAGCACGGCGCAAGTGACGTCGTACCAGCCCTTGGGAATGAACGCCGGATCGGCGACCAGCATCGCGAGGATCGCGATGAGGCAGAAAACGCCGAGCCAGCCGGGATGGCGGACCTCTTTCACGGGTAACCCGGCGATCAGCACGCCTGCGGTGAACGACATCGTCGTGCGCAGCATCGTCGTGCCCATCTGGCTCCACAACGGACCAAGATTGCCGCCCTCGCGCGCCAGCACGGCGGGCACGAAGAAGCAGGCGGCGGCGATCGCCACGGCAAGCTGCCCGATGCGCGGCAGACGGAACAGCACCAGCGCGAGGCCGAGGCTGGCGACGAGTTCGAAGAACAGCGACCACGCCGGCACGTTCATCGGGAACAGCGTGTTGGTGAAGGGCGACGGCAGCATCAGCAGATTGGGCGGCAGCGACTTGGCGATCTTGGCGTAGCTGTAGACGTCGCCCTTGCCGGTCCAGTGGTTCGAGATCGCGGAGAGCGTCGTGATGACGATCCCTGCGAGGAACAGCGGATAGAGCCGCACCACGCGCTGCTTCATGAAGGCCCAGGTGGTCAGCCCGTTCTGCCAGCGCGGCAGGTAAGTACGGCACAGCACGAAGCCGGAGAGCGCGAAGAAGAAGTCCACCGCGACATAGCCGTGCGGGGCCTGCGAGATGTTGTAATGGAACAGCGCCACGGCGAGCGCCGCGATGCCGCGCATGCCGTCGAGCGTGACGTACCGGCCCTGCCAGGGCGGTGCGGGAGCAAGGTTTCGATCCGTCATTCCCCTGCGAGCCCCAAAGTCATCCCTTACGATCAATATGTCCGTCATCCCCGCGAAGGCGGGGACCCATCTGATGCCCGTGCAATAGGTCAGGTCAGGAGATGGGTTCCCGCCTTCGCGGGGATGACGGGGTTGTTTTGCGTCAGGCTTCCAGCGCCGCGACGCCGGGCAGCACCTTGCCTTCCATCCACTCGAGGAAGGCACCGCCCGCCGTCGAGATGTACGAGAAGTCCTGCGCCACGCCCGCATGGTTGAGCGCCGCTACGGTATCGCCGCCGCCCGCCACCGAGACCAGCGAGCCGTCCGCCGTCAGCGCGGCGGCGGTCTTCGCCAGCGCCACGGTGGCGGCGTCGAACGGCTCCATCTCGAACGCGCCGAGCGGGCCGTTCCACACCAGCGTGCGGCAGTTCTTGAGCACGTCGCCCAGCGTTTCCGCCGCGTTCGGACCGGCATCGAGGATCATCTCGTCGGCCGCGACTTCATGGACGTTGCAGATGCGCAGCGACGGCGGGTTGGCCGCGAATTCCTTCGACACGACCACGTCGTACGGCAGGTGGACGGTGCAGCCCGAGGCATCCGCCGTGGCAAGGATTTCGTTCGCGGTATCGGTCAGGTCATGCTCGCAAAGCGACTTGCCCACGTCCACGCCCTTGGCGGCAAGGAAGGTGTTCGCCATGCCGCCACCGATGATGAGGTGATCGACTTGGCGGACGAGGTGCTTGAGCACTTCGAGCTTGGACGAAACCTTGGCCCCGCCGACGACCGCCGCGACCGGCTTCTCGGGCGTGCCGAGTGCCTTTTCGAGCGCTTCCAGTTCCGCCTGCATCGAGCGACCGGCGTAAGCGGGCAGCACCTTGGCGAGACCTTCGGTGGTGGCATGGGCGCGGTGCGCGGCGGAGAAGGCGTCGTTCACGTAGAAGTCCGCATTCGCCGCGATCGCAGCGGCGAGTTCGGGGTCGTTCTTTTCCTCGCCCTTCCAGAAACGGGTGTTCTCGAGGATGGCGATGTCGCCGGCACGCAGGATGCCGACGGCCTGCTTCACGATGTCGCCCGCGATCTCGGGCACGAACATCACTTCCTTGCCCAGCGTCTTCTCGACCGCGCCGACCACCATCGAGAGCGACTGGCTCGGCACGCGCTCGCCCTTGGGGCGACCGAAGTGGGCGAGGAGGAGGACCTTGGCGCCCTTCTCGGCGAGTTCCAGCACGGTGGGCGCCGCGGCGCGGATGCGGGTGTCGTCGGTGACGGCGCCGTCCTGCATCGGCAGGTTGAGGTCCACGCGCACCAGCGCGACCTTGCCGGTCACATCACCAAGGTCATCAAGGGTCTTGAATGCCGTCATCTCTCGATCCTTATCTCGTCGCCCAGGGCGATATCGCCGTCGTCAAGCACCGTGCCCAGCACACCGCCCCGCCAATCCGGCAGGAGCGCGCCCTTGAGGCCCTGTGCCACTTCCTCCATGCGGCTGCACGGATCGCATTCCATCGTGACTGCTATGCGCAGGGTATTGCCGATCGCCAGGACATAGCCGGTTTCCCTCGGGAAACGCAGTCCTTCGACCAGCAGGTTCGCCCGCCGCGCATGCCATGGCGGCTCTTCGAAACCGAACAGGCCGCCGCAGATTTCAAGTTCGCCCAGCGCCGCCCGCCAGCTTTCGATCTCCATCAGGGAGACCTGCCGGCGCGGCCGCTTGCCCGGACGCACCGCGCCGCGAAAGTCCCCATGGACTCCCGCGGCGGCAGTTACGGCGACGGACCGCAGTTCCTCCATCGGCGCGCGAGGGCGTTGCCTTCGCGCGATACCGATAAGGCGGCCCGTCCCCATCAAGGTCTCAGAGCAGGCCGCCCATCACGCCGGCCGTGTCGACCATGCGGTTGGAGAAGCCCCACTCGTTGTCGTACCACGAAAGAACGCGCACCAGCTTGCCTTCGAGAACCGAGGTTTCGAGGCTGTCGATGGTGGACGAGTGCGAATCGTGGTTGAAGTCGATCGAGACCAGCGGCTCCTCGGTGTAGCCGAGCACGCCCTTGAGTTCGCCTTCCGCAGCGGCCTTGAGCAGCGCGTTGACTTCCTCGGTGGTGGTGTCGCGGCTCGGCACGAAGGTCAGGTCGACGACCGAGACGTTCGGGGTCGGCACGCGGATCGACGAACCGTCGAGCTTGCCCTTGAGGTCCGGCAGAACGAGGCCGACGGCAACGGCGGCGCCGGTGCTGGTCGGGATCATGTTCATCGCGGCAGCGCGGGCGCGGCGCGGGTCGGAGTGGATCTGGTCGAGGATCTTCTGGTCGTTGGTGTACGAGTGGATCGTGGTCATCAGACCGCGCTCGATACCGATCTTCTCGTGCAGGACCTTGGCGAAGGGCGCCAGGCAGTTGGTGGTGCACGAAGCGTTCGACACGACGGTGTGCTCGGCGGTGAGCGCGTCATGGTTGACGCCGTAGACGACGGTGAGGTCGACGTTCTTGGCAGGCGCCGAGATCAGCACGCGCTTGGCGCCGGCTTCGATGTGCTTCGAGGCCGAGGCCTTGTCGGTGAAGAAGCCGGTGCATTCCAGCGCGATGTCGACGCCGTTGGCGGCGTGCGGCAGGTTCGCGGGATCGCGCTCGGCGGTCACCTTGATGCGCTTGCCGTTGATGATGAGGTCATCGCCGTCGACTTCCACGGTGCCCGCAAACGCACCGTGGACGCTGTCGCGCTTGAAGAGGAGGGCATTGGCCTTGGCGCTGGCGAGGTCGTTGATCGACACCAGCTCGAGGTCATGGTCGGTACGCTCGAGAATGGCGCGGGCGACATTGCGCCCGATACGTCCGAAACCGTTGATCGCAACCTTGGTCGCCATAATCCTAATCTCCTCTTAGGTGGTATTCTTAGCTGCTGAGCTTTTCCAGGACCTGCGGCACGATCGCATCGACGGTGAAGCCGAAGCGCTCGAACAGAACCTTGGCCGGGGCCGAGGCGCCGAAGCGGTCGAGGCCGATGTTGAGGCCGCCATTGCGGCTGAATGCGGTGAAGCGCTCCCAGCCGTGCGTAACGCCCGCCTCGATCGAGACACGCAGGATCGACGGGTCGTTCGGCAGGACTTCGTGCTTGTACGCCGCGTCCTGCGCCTCGAACAGCTCCATGCACGGCATCGAGACGACGTCGGCGCCGATGCCCTGGGCCTGCAGTGCGCCCTGCACCTTCACGGCCAGTTCGACTTCCGAACCGGTGGCGATCAGGATCACCTTGCGGTCACCCTCGGCGCGGCGCAGCGTGTAGGCGCCGCGGGCAGAGAGCATTTCGCCCGAGGTGCGAAGCTGCGGCAGGTTCTGGCGGGTCAGCGCGAGGACCGAAGGCGTCTCGGCGCTTTCCAGCGCGATCTGCCAGCACTCGGCGGTCTCGATGACGTCGGCCGGGCGGAACACGTAGAGGTTCGGGATCAGGCGCAGCGACATGACCGTCTCTACCGGCTGGTGAGTCGGGCCATCTTCGCCGAGGCCGATCGAATCGTGGGTCAGCACGTAGATCACGCGGGTCTGCTGCAGCGCCGACATGCGGATCGCGTTGCGGGCATAGTCCGAGAAGATCAGGAAGGTGCCGCCGTAGGGGATCACGCCGCCATGCAGCGCCATGCCGTTCATCGCCGCCGACATGCCGAATTCACGGATGCCGTAGTAGACGTAGCGGCCGGCGTAGTCCTTGGCCGAGAACGCCGACTGGCACTTGGCCTTGGTGTTGTTCGAACCGGTGAGGTCGGCGGAGCCCCCGACCATCTCGGGCACCAGCGGCGCGAGGACGTTGAGCACGTTCTCCGACGCCTTGCGGGTCGCGACGGTGGTTTCGCTCTCCAGCCAGCCTGCGAAAGTCTTCGCGGCTTCGTCGCCCGAAGGCAGTTCGCCGTTCATGCGGCGGGTCAGTTCCGCGCCCTTGTCCGAAGCGGCAAGGCGGGCGTCCCACTCGGCGCGCAGCTTCGCGCCCTTTTCGCCCAGCGAGCGCCAGTCGGCGAGGATCTCGGCCGGGATCTCGAAGGGAGCGTGGGCCCAGCCGATGTTCTCGCGGGTCGCGGCGATCTCGGCATCGCCCAGCGGCGAGCCGTGGACGTCGTGGCCGCCCTGCTTGTTGGGCGAACCCTTGCCAATCAGCGTGCGGCAGGCGACCAGCGTGGGCTTGTCCGAAGCGGCAGCCTGGCCCAGCGCGCGCTCGATGTCGGCGAAGTCGTGGCCGTCGCACTCGAACACGTCCCAGCCCGAAGCGCGGTAGCGTGCCGGAATGTCTTCCGAAGTCGACAGCGAGGCGTCGCCGTCGATGGTGATCTTGTTGTCGTCCCACAGCACCTTGAGGCGGCCCAGCTTCAGCGTGCCGGCCAGGCCGATCGCCTCGTGGTTGACGCCTTCCATGAGGCAGCCGTCACCGGCGATGACCCACGTGTTGTGATCGACGAGGTCGTCGCCGAAGGTTGCGGCCAGGTGACGCTCGGCCATTGCCATGCCCACGGCCATCGCCACGCCCTGGCCCAGCGGCCCGGTGGTGCATTCGATGCCTTCGATCAGGAAGTTCTCGGGGTGACCGGCGCAGACCGAACCGAGCTGGCGGAAGTTCTTGATGTCGTCCAGCGTCGGGCTGGCGTAGCCGGTCAGGTGCAGCAGCGAGTAGATCAGCATCGAGCCATGGCCTGCCGACAGCACGAAGCGGTCGCGGTCGGCCCACTTGGGCGCCGAGGGATCGAACTTGAGGAACTTGGCGAAGAGCACCGTGGCGACGTCGGCCATGCCCATCGGCATGCCGGGGTGGCCGCTGTTCGCCGCCTGAACCGCGTCCATCGAAAGCGCCCGGATGGCGTTGGCCATCGGCGCAAGACGGTCGGAAGCGAGGGTCATGGGATTACTCCGGGTACGCGCAAAAATGCGGGACGATTCGAATTTCGCGACCCCCTTTAGGCAGAGGTCGCCTCCCGTCAAGTTCACCGCCCGATTTCACCCTCTTCACGCGCAGATCGGATATTGTCCTGCAGTCCGTCGTATCTTCCGCACTATTCAAGCGCAGGCAAGTGACAAGATTGTGAACAACCCGCGCCAACTGCTTGCCCGGCCGCCACAACCGGCGCAGCGCTTGGCCATGGAAAACCCGCTCAAGGGCCGGGCGATCGGCGCGGCCACCGAGGAAAGCGCATCCACGCGCTCCATCTCCCTGCTTGCGCTCGACCGCATCGAGGCCGCATTAACGCGGATAGAGAACGCGGCCCCCACCTGCATTGCCAAGGGCGCGGACTTGCGCCGCCGCCATGAGGATCTGAAGGCCAGCATCAGCCAGTCGCTGTCGGGCCTCGACGATCTCCTCGCCCAGCGCACCCAGGCGGAGGACGCCTGATGGGCAACGTGACACTCGGGATCGGCGGGCGCGAATTCATGCTCGCCTGCGCGGACGGAGAGGAAGCGCATATCCTGCGCCTCGCCCGGCTGATCGATTCGAAGGCCACCGCCTCGGGCGCGGTCGGGCAGACCGAGACGCGGATGCTGCTCTTCGCCGCGCTGATGATGGCGGACGAATTGCACGAACTGCGCTCTCGCCCCGAACCGCAGGCGGTCCTGCCGATCGAGGTTCCGGCGATTCCGGCACAATTCGCGGAAAGACTGGCGCGCATCGCCTCGCGTGTCGAAAATCTTGCCGACCTTCTTGAGACTGAAGCAGCAAACGCCTAGATAGGGCCTGACGGGATCTGCCCGGCACGTGCCGTTCGAACATCCCTGAGGCTATAAGCAATCCATGGGGGGCTGTCCCTGCCCGGATCCTGGTCCGGAACACATGGTCCCCACCTGACGTCGAGGCGTCAGAGGATTTCTAGGAAACGACCCATGGTGGACCCGTCACCCCCCATCCAGATCACCGATGAGAAAGCTGCCCTGCGCAAGCACTTTCGGCAAGCGCGGGCCGAGCATGTCGAAGCCCTGCCGCAGGGCCTGCGCGCGCTGATTCTCAACCGCCCCCCCGCACCGGCCGTTGCACTGGTGCCCGAAGGCGCGACCGTCGGCCTCTATCATCCGGCGACTTCCGAAGCGCCGTCGCTGGGCTGGGCGCGCTGGCTGTCGGAGAACGGCCGCCGTATCGCCCTGCCCTTCTTCCCCGCGCGCGCAGCGGCCATGGAGTTCCGCTTCTGGGACAATCCTTGGGACGACGAAGCCCTCGAACCGGGGCCGTGGCGGGCACTTCAGCCTACGGGCAAGAGCGAGAGCGTGGTGCCGGATGTCGTGATCGTGCCACTGGTGGCGTTCACCGCCGAGGGCCATCGCCTCGGCCAAGGCGGCGGGCATTACGACCGCTGGCTGGCGGCCCATCCGCAGGCCACTGCGATCGGGCTTGCATGGGACTGCCAGTTGGCCGAGGAACTGCCCGTCGAAGCCCACGACCGGCCGCTCGCCGCCGTGGTCACGCCGACGCGGATATATAGCATATAAAGAGGACCTGACATGCGCGAAACACCGACCTGGCGAATCCCCTTCGGGGTGCTCCTGCTGGTCGTCGCGCTGGGGCTCTATGCCATGCTCATCGCCAGCTACGTGGCCGCGCTGATCGGTGAGTGGAATGCCCTTGCCCAGACGCCGGTGTACATCGTGCTGGGCGTGGTGTGGCTGCTGCCGCTCAAGCGTTTCCTGATCTGGATGGAAACCGGACGCTGGAGCGCTCCGGTTACGACCAAAGCCAACTGATCCCGCCGCCGTCATTGCGAGCGTAGCGAAGCAATCCAGAGCCGCGCAAACCGCCCTGGATTGCTTCGCTACGCTCGCAATGACGAAGGGTGGGAACGGCCGGAATATATCCAGAAACGAAAAAGGCCGAGCGTGAGCCCGGCCTCTTCATTCGATCGCTGCTGGAACCACTTCCATGAGAAGTGGCGCGAGTGACGGGGCTCGAACCCGCGACCTCCGGCGTGACAGGCCGGCACTCTAACCAACTGAGCTACACCCGCGCAGCAATATATGTGAGGTTTTTGGACTACCTCAAGTCACTGGATTACCAGCATTTTTCCCAAGTGGCGCGAGTGACGGGGCTCGAACCCGCGACCTCCGGCGTGACAGGCCGGCACTCTAACCAACTGAGCTACACCCGCGTTCTTGCGGTTGCGTCCGCTTGGGAGCGCCGCCACTAGGCCAGCCTCGCAGGGCTGTCAACGGCTTTGCGGAAGGCTTTTTCATTTTTTCGGCGACAGTGGAAATTAACCTTATTTTCGCGAGTGGCGACGCAGTCTTGCACCGGGGCCGCGCTGGGCGGCCGGGGGAGAATCGCCCGTGATTACAGCCAAGCGCATCCTCTGCACGCTATCCCTGACGGCCGCCGCCTTCACCGGCAGCACTCTTTCCGCCGAGGCCCGCAGCACCAGCGCAGTCGCCACCGACAGCGCCGTCTTCGTGGAACGTGTCGATGCGCTCAACGGGCGCAGGCTGGAACCTGCCAGCATGCTCACACGCGGGGACCGGGTCGTGACCGTAGTGACGTGGCGGCGCATGCGCGGCACCGGCGGCTTCGTCCTGACCAACCCCCTGCCCGCCCGTCTCGCCTACCAGCGCAGCGCCAGCGACATGCAGGAAGTGTCGGTCGATGGCGGTCGCTCGTGGGGCCGTCTGGAGGCGATGCGCGTCGACGGACGCCAGGCGACGCCCGAGGACGTCACGCATGTGCGCTGGCGCATCCCCGCGAGCTACGCGGCGCTCGGTCAGGGACGTATCGCCTATGCGGGCGTGGTGCGGTAAAGGCGACGATCGAACCGTCGTCCCGGACTTGATCCGGGACCGCTGGCCGTGAGCAATCCACCTTGCTGCGCTCATCCGGGCTCTCGCCTAAAGGCCGCCAGCGGTCCCGGATCAAGTCCGGGACGACGTTAGCACTTTTCGTATTTCCAATTGCGCTTTCTGCCCTCGGCGATCCACTCAACCGCCTGAGCCATGCGCTTCTCGCGCGTCGCGGCGATCTTCGCCTCGGTGATCCATTCGAGATAGTCGCGCCGTGCCGAAGACGTAAACGCCTCGTAATGCGTCCTTGCAGCGGGAACCCCGTCCAGCGCCGCCGCGAAGTCATCCGGCATGGCGATTTCGGGCTTGGGCTTGCGGGCCTGTTTTACCGCCGTGCCTTTGGCTTGCACCCGCCCACGCGCAGCCTGCAGCTTCCGTACAAGCTCGGCTTCGTCCGGCAAGTCGGCAATCGCGGTGATGCGCCCGAACTGGCCCATCGCATCACCCTGGCGCCCGTCTCCGTGAATGACGAAAGTACAGTGCGCCTTGAACGCCGCCATCCCGGCGACGTTCTTTGCGTTCACGAGGAAGTGCGGCATCCCCCACTTGATCGCCTCTTCGGCATCGGGGAGCGCGCGGTGAGCCAGTTCACGCAGATGTTCGAGGATCGGGCGGGCGAAATCCGCGGCTTTGGCGATATACTCGTCTACGCGCGGATCGCTGCCCATCTGCCCTCTCCTACCCCGCGAGGATCAGCGCCGGGGCCTCGATCAGTTTCCTGAGGTCCTGCGCGAAGCTCGCCGCATCCCAGCCATCTACCACACGGTGATCGCAGCTCATCGAGATATTCATGAGCTTGCGCTTCTCGATGCGCTCGATGCCGTCGGCGCCCTTCACGAACATCGGCCGCTCGACGATGCGGTTGGGGCCGATGATGGCGACTTCGGGGCGGTTGATGACAGGCGTGGTCGCCACCCCGCCCATCGGACCAAGCGACGTCAGGGTGATCGTCGAGCCCGAAAGCTCCGACGACTTCGCCGAGCCATCGCGCGCGGCGTTGGCGAGACGGGTGATCTCCGCCGCCAGCTGCCACAGATTGCGGTCCTGCGCATCGCGGATCACCGGGACCATCAGGCCGCCCGGGGTCTGCGCCGCCATGCCCAGATGCACCGAGCCGTAGCGCGTCACCACGCCTGCCTCGTCGTCGTAATGGGCATTGAGCATCGGGTACTTCGGCAGCAGCTTGCAGATCGCCGTGATCAGGAACGGCAGCATCGTCAGCTTCGGCCTGTCCCCGCGCCCGGCATTGAGCTGCGCGCGCGTCTCCTCCAGCGCGGTGACATCGTACTCCTCGACATAGGCGAAGTGCGGGATGTTGCGCTTGGAGGCGGCCATGTTCTCGGCGATGCGGCGGCGCAGGCCGATGACACGGACCTGCTCGTCCTTGCCTTTCATACCTGCGGGCTGGAAGCCGCCGCTGGCGTTGTAGGAGAGGAAGGCGTCGAGGTCGGCATGGCGCACGCGGCCATCCTCGGCGGGGCGCACTTCGCCAAGGTCGATGCCGAGATCACGGGCACGCTGGCGCACGGCGGGGCTGGCGAGAACCTTGGCGTGAGGGGCGGGCTTTGTCGCGGGCGTGGGCGCGCGGGCTTCGGCAGGCTCAGCCTGAGCGGGTGTGGGAGTCGGAAGAGGCTCTACAACCACCTCCGCTCGTGCTGAGCTTGTCGAAGCACCAGCCACCACCTTCTCAACATCGCCCGCATCCGGCGTCTCGACTTCGATCCGCTCCTCGACCACCTCGGCCTTCGGAGCAGGCGCGCTCTGTTTTCGATCGGCCTCCTCGTTCCCCGCGCCTTCGATCTCGATCACCACCAGCGGCGAGCCGATGGCGATCACGTCGCCCGCCTCGCCCGCCACTTCGACGACCTTGCCCGAAACCGGGCTTTCCATCTCGACGGTGGCCTTGTCGGTCATCATGTCGGCAAGGCGGCCGTCTTCCTCGACGGTATCGCCGACCTTGACGTGCCAGGCGACGATCTCGGCCTCGGCGATGCCTTCCCCGATGTCGGGCAGGCGGAAAATATAGCGTCCCATCCCAGTTATTCCTTCATGAGCCGATCGACCGCCTCGCCGATGCGGACGGGACCGGGGAAATAGGCCCACTCGAGGCTGTGCGGATACGGCGTGTCGAAGCCGGTCACGCGCTCCACGGGGGCTTCGAGGTGATAGAAGCAGCGCTCCTGCACCAGCGTCACCAGTTCGGCGCCGAAGCCGGAGGTGCGGGTCGCCTCGTGTATCACCAGGCATTTCCCCGTCTTCTCCACCGACTTTTCCACAGTCGCCATGTCGAGCGGGACGAGCGTGCGCAGGTCGATGATCTCGGCATCGATGCCCTTCTCGGCCAGCACCGCCTCGGCGACGTGAACCATGGTGCCGTAGGACAACACCGTCAGCGCCGCACCTTCGCGCACGATGCGCGCCTTGCCGAGCGGGATCTTGTAGTAGCCCTCCGGCACCAGGCTGCCGGGATGGCCCTTCCACGTCCGCGAGGGCTTGTCGTAATAGCCGTCGAACGGGCCGTTGTAGATGCGCTTGGGCTCGAAGAAGATGACCGGGTCGTTGTCCTCGATCGCCGCGATCAGCAGGCCCTTGGCATCGTGCGGGGTCGCCGGGATCACCGTCTTGAGGCCCGCGACGTGCGTGAACATCGCCTCCGGGCTCTGGCTGTGCGTCTGGCCACCGAAAATACCACCGCCGAAGGGCGAGCGGATGGTGATCGGCGAGGTGAACTCGCCCGCCGAACGATAGCGCATGCGCGCCGCCTCGGAGACGAGCTGGTCGAGGCCGGGATAGATGTAGTCCGCGAACTGGATCTCCGGCACCGGGCGCAGGCCGTAAGCTGCCATGCCGACCGCCGCGCCGACGATCCCGCATTCGTTGATCGGCGAATCGAACACGCGGTTGCGGCCGTACTTCTTCTGCAGACCGGCGGTAGCGCGGAACACGCCGCCGAAATAGCCGACGTCCTCGCCCAGAATGACGATGTCGGGATCGCGGGCCATCATGATGTCGAGCGCGTCGTTGATCGCCTCGATCATGTTCATCGAACGGGTCGGCGCGTCCTGGAGGCTCAACGCATTCTCTTCGGTCATGCGCCTTCTCCCTTCCATTCGGGCCATTTGATCTCACGCTCGCGGATGGCCTGCGCGGCCTGCTCCTCGAGGTGCCAGGGCAGTTCCTCGAAGACGTCCTCGAACATGGTGTGGAACGGATGGTGCAACCCGTGGCCGAGGACACCGTTCTTCTCGGCCTCCTTGGTCGCCACCTTCACCTGCTCGACCAGTTCGCGGTCCATCGCCTCCTGCTGCGCCTCCGACCACTCGCCAAGTGCGATGAGGTGCTTCTTGAGGCGCATGATCGGATCGCCGAGCGGCCATTCCTCGCGCTCCTGCGCGGAGCGATAGGCGCTGGGATCGTCGGAGGTGGAGTGCCCCTCGGCGCGGTACGTGAAGTGCTCGATCAGGGTCGGCCCCTGATTGGCGCGGGCACGGTCAGCGGCCCAGCGCGAGGCGGCATAGACCGCCAGCGCATCGTTGCCGTCCACCCGCAGCCCGGCAATGCCGTAGCCGGCCGCGCGTGCCGCGAAGGTCGTGCGCTCCGCCCCGGCAAAGCCCGAGAAGCTGGAGATCGCCCACTGGTTGTTGACGACGTTCAGCACCACCGGCGCGTTGTAGACCGCAGCGAACGTCATCGCCGCGTGGAAGTCGCCCTCGGCGCTCGATCCCTCGCCGACGAAGGCGGTGGCGATGCGGGTATCGCCCTTGATCGCGCTGGCCATCGCCCAGCCCACCGCCTGCGGGTACTGCGTGGCGAGGTTGCCCGAGATGGAGAAGAACCCGTAATCCTTGGCCGAGTACATGACCGGCAACTGGCGGCCCTTCAACTTGTCCGCGCGGTTGGAGTAGATCTGGTTGACCATCTCCACCAGCGGATACCCGCGCGAGATCAGGATGCCCTGCTGGCGATAGGTCGGGAACACCATGTCGTCATGCGCGAGCGCATGGGCATGGGCGACCGAGATCGCCTCCTCGCCGGTGCACTTCATGTAGAAGCTGGTCTTGCCCTGCCGCTGCCCACGGTACATCCGGTCGTCGAACGCGCGGGTCAGAGCCATCGTGCGCAGCATCCGCCGCAGCGTCTCGGCATCGAGGCCCGGGTTCCAGGGGCCGACCGCGCGATCCTCTTCATCGAGGACGCGAATCATGTCGGTGGTCATCGGCCAGGTTTCGCTGGCCGGGCAATTCTCGTCCGGGCGCCCCAGTTGTCCTGCAGGCGGCACCGGGAGGTGCGAATAATCGACGACGTCGCCGGGCCGGTAGCGTGGCTCGGGTACGTAGAGTTCCAGCGGCGGGAGATTCCCGCGCGCCCTTCCCGTATCTGGTGCCGTTTTTTCGGCCATTTCAATGCTCTCCCGCCAAGGTCGGGCCGTCGGAACCCGCCCCGCAACAGGCGAAGCAAAATTCCACGGTTAAGTCATATTATTTCAAACCTTGGTAATGTCAATTACACCGCAACCGGCGCGGCGATATGCGCCTGGGGGGCATATCCGGCGACTTCGAAGTCCTCGATCCGGTAGTCGAAGATCGAATCGGGACGCCGGACGATCGCCATAGTCGCCTCGCCTTCCGGCTCGCGCGAGAGCTGTTCTTCGACCAGCGCCGCATGGTTGAGGTACAAGTGGAC
The DNA here is from genome assembly GCF_027922145.1 of Novosphingobium resinovorum. Classification (GTDB taxonomy): domain Bacteria; phylum Pseudomonadota; class Alphaproteobacteria; order Sphingomonadales; family Sphingomonadaceae; genus Novosphingobium; species Novosphingobium resinovorum. The sequence goes on from NZ_BSFC01000003.1 coordinate 69,293, forward strand.
ATCACCACCGGTCCAAACGGCCTCACCCGGCTCGAGGTTGCATTGCTGCGCCATCATCCGCGTCAGCAGGGCCAGCGACCACATGTTGAAGGCGAAGCCGAGGCCGAGGTCGCAGCTGCGCTGATAGAGCAGGCATGAGAGCCGCCCGTCCGCGACATGGAACTGATAGGTCTTGTGACAAGGCGGTAGCGCCATCGAATCGAGTTCGGCGACGTTCCATCCCTCGATGATATGGCGGCGGCTACCTGGATTTTTGCGCAGGCTCTCGACCACCTGCGCCACCTGGTTGATGCCGGGACCGCGCCGGAACAGACCCTCGCCGACCGGCTCGTACGTGTCCCAGTCCACCCACTGCTTGCCGTAGACCGGACCGAGATCGCCCCAGGCCTCGGCGAACACCTCGTCCGCCACGATTCGCGCGGAGAAGTCCTTGCGGCTGATCTCCTCGCCCGTTTCGCGGCGGTAGCGGTCGAGCGGCCAGTCGGTCCAGATTTCCACCCCCTGCGCGCAGAGCGGACGGATATTGGTGTTGCCCGTCAGGAACCACAGCATCTCGCGCGTGGCGGTCTTCCAGTAGACGCGCTTGGTGGTGAGCAGCGGCATCGCACCGCCCGAAAGGTCGAACCGGATCGTCGCGCCGAAGACCGAGCGCGTGCCGACCCCGGTGCGGTCCTGCCGCTCGTCGCCCTGCTCCCAGATGCGGCGCATGAGGTCGAGGTATTGCCATTCCCAATGCGGGGTTGCGGTGGAGGCGGTGCGAAGCGCGGTCGTGGTCATGGCATCAGACTATCCGCCCGCGCGCGCCGGCGAAAGCACCCGCGCGCGATGCTCCCCAGCGCAATCAGCCACCATTTTCACAAGGTTGAAGTTTTTGCCGAAAAGCCCCTTGCCACCCCCGGAAGTGCCCTATATAGGCGCCCTCCTGCCCGGGGCGGTCTTCGGATTGCCCCTCCGGTCGGGGAATAGCTCAGCCTGGTAGAGCACTGTCTTCGGGAGGCAGGGGCCGGAGGTTCGAATCCTCTTTCCCCGACCACTTTATACGAGAACGGCGCGTCGCAAGACGCGCCGTTCGTCGTTTCAGGCCCCGACTTTTACACGTCTCAGCGCGAAAAATAGCGCGAGCGCATTTCCGCCACCCGCGCCCGCGCATCCGCGACGGCGCGTTCCTCGATCGCCATCAGGACGTGTTCGATCGAGCCCTCCAGATGCATCCGCACCGCCGCTCGCGCCCGTCCCGGGTCGCGCGCCTTCAGCGCGGCAAGAATCTCCACGTGCTGCTGCAGACTGTAGCGGTAATTGCGGCTACGGGCTTCCTCCAGCATCCGGCGACATTCCGTCGAGCGCGAGCGCATGTCCCACAAGTCGCGCACGCTGCGCTCCACCGCGAGGTTGCGGGTGGCATGCGCCATAGTCATGTGGAAATCGGTCAGCCCAGCCTGCCAGTCCTCGAACGAGCCGTCCTCCCGACGCATCGCGGCGACGGCGCTGTCCAGTCGCGCCAGTTCCTCGTCGGTGATGTTGGCGGCGGCGAGCGAGGCGGCTTCGCCCTCGAAGATCAGCCTCGCCTGCACCAGTTCCATCGGCGTCACTTCGGCCGGGGAGCGAGGCTCGTCCTCCGGCAGCCGCAGGACATAGGCGCCCGACCCGATGCGGACCTCCACCACGCCCATGACCTCCAGTGCCAGCAGCGCCTCGCGCACGACGGGGCGGCTGACGCCCATGGTGAGCGACAAGTCCCGCTCGGCCGGCATGCGCGCGCCGACCGGATGGCGCCCGGCGCGAATCTCGTCCATCAGTCGCGCCGCGACCTTGCGATAGAGGCGCGGCGACGGCGATTCGTCCTGTGCACGGTCCAACGCTATCCCTCCCTGCGGTCCGACCGGTTATTCCGGTTTCGCGAAATCTGTCTTACCAGTCGCCCGTAAGCCGGGACAAGCGGTGCTCCGCCACAGGCAAGAGAGGTTGCCGACGCAGGCTCAGCCCGAGCGCAGCAGTTGCACGCCCCAGTCGCGCTCGAACAGATAGAGCAGCAGCCGGGCCGCCTCGCCGCGCGGACCGGCAAGGCCGCCGTCGCGCTCGATCAGCAGGCGCGCATCGTCGTGGGCGAGCGGCAGCAGCTTGGTTATCTGTTCGAGGCTGGCGATGCGGAACGGCGTGTCGCCCGACTGGCGCGTGCCGAGCAGTTCGCCGCCGCCGCGCAGTTGCAGGTCTTCCTCGGCAAGCCGGAAGCCGTCCTGCGTCTCGCGCATCAGGGCGAGGCGCTGGCGGCCGGTTTCGGACAACTGGTTGCCGCGCAGCAGCAGGCAGGTGGACTTTCCCGAACCGCGCCCCACGCGCCCGCGCAGTTGGTGCAGCTGGGCAAGGCCGAAGCGCTCGGCCTGTTCGATCACCATCAACGTGGAATTGGGCACGTCGACGCCGACCTCAATCACCGTGGTCGCAACCAGCAGCTTGGCCTCGCCCCGGGCGAAGCGTTCCATCGCCGCGTCCTTGACCTCGGGCCGGAGCTGGCCGTGGACCAGTGCCACGGTATCGCCGAAGCGCTCCTTGAGCGCCGCATAGCGGGCCTCGGCGGCGGCAAGGTCGTCGGTCTCGCTCTCGTTAACCATCGGGCAGACCCAGTAGGCCTGCTGCCCCGATTCGATATGGCGCGTCAGCGCGCCGACGACGTCGTCCATGCGCTCCACCGCGACGACGCGGGTATCGATCGCCTGACGGCCCGGCGGCAGTTCGTCGAGTTTGGAGACTTCCATCTCGCCGTACTGCGCCAGAGTCAGCGTGCGCGGGATGGGGGTCGCGGTCATCGCCAGGGTATGCGGCGCGCGGCGTCCCTTACGCGCCAGCATCAGTCGCTGGCCGACGCCGAAGCGGTGCTGCTCGTCGATCACCACCAGCGCGAGGTTTTTGTACGCGACGCTGTCCTGGAAGATCGCATGCGTGCCCACGACGATCTGGATCGAGCCACCCAGCAGCCCCATCAGGATCGCCTCGCGCGCCTTGCCCTTGTCGCGCCCGGTCAGCAGCGCGATCTCGACGCCGGTGCCCTGCAGCATGCGCGAGAGCGTCTCGTAGTGCTGGCGGGCGAGGATTTCTGTCGGAGCCAGCAGCGCGGCCTGCGCGCCTGCCTCCACCGCGATCAGCATCGAAGACAGCGCCACCACCGTCTTGCCCGAACCCACGTCGCCCTGCAGCAGCCGCAGCATCGGCGAAGGCTGCGCCAGATCGCCCTCGATCTCGCCGATCGAGCGGGCCTGCGCGCCGGTCAGCGCGAACGGCAACTTCAGCTTAGCCCGCAGCGAGCCATCTCCGACCAGCGGCGTGCCGCGCTGCGAGCGGTTGCTTTCGCGCACCAGCATCAGCGCCAGCGCATTGGCGAAGAGTTCGTCGTAGGCCAGCCGGTCGCGCGCGGGGTCGTTGACGCCGCGATGCGCCTCGGTCAGCGCCTCGCGCCAGAGCGGCCAGCCGGTCTTGGCGGTGAGGCTGGGCTCGATCCATTCGGGAAGCTCGGGTAGCGCCTTCAGCGCCTGCGCCACCAGCGACGCTGCGCGGCCCTGCGTCAGCCCTTCGGACAGAGGATAGACCGCCTCGCACAACTGCCCGATCGGCGCGGACGAATCCTCCGACACATGTTCGGGATGCACGATCTGGAGCATCTGGCCGTACTGGTCGATCCGCCCCGCCACCCAGCGCGTCTCGCCGACGGGCAACTGCTTCTTGCCCGTATAGGAGGCGCGGCCGAAGTACGTGACGGTGCAGATGTTCCCCACCGCGTCCTCGGCGATCACGCGGAACGGGCCGCGCCCGCTGGGCGAGCGGTGTTCACGCACGGTGAGCGCGACGATGACGTTCTCGCCCACGCCCGCCTCGTCGAGGTTGGTGATCGCGCGCCGTTCCACGAAGCGGTCGGGCAAGTGATACGCAAGATCCCTGATCCGGGTAAGCCCCAGCTTTTCCAGCGGCTTGCGCAGCTTGGGACCGACGCCTTCGAGCGCCTCGACTTCGACGAACAGGGAATTGAGAGCTTCAGGCCGCATGACGAGCGCCTCTTAGCGCGAGTGGGGACCGTTTCGCCAGAGCAGGCGGAACCTTGTCCGTCATCGTGCGGTTGGCTCCCCTGTAACAATGAAGGAGAAGCCCATGCTCTTGCCGAACGGAACCGTGTTCGCGATCGTCGACGGAGAGAACTTCGAACTCTATCGCAACACGGGGGCGGAAGCCGAACCCCGACTGGCGGCGATGGACGTACCCGAACTGGAGGCGACCAACTTCAGCGCCGGCGCCCGCCGCCTCGACGGCCCCACCCGCCATCAGGCCCGCACCGGCGACGGCAGCAACGATGCGCTCGATGAAAGCGCCCACGTCGCGGCGGTGACGGGATGGCTGAACAGCCAGGTGCTCTCGCGCGAGATCGACCAGCTGGTGGTCGTCGCGGACCCGCGCTCGCTGGGCGAAATGCGCAGGCATTACCATAAGCAGCTCAAGGACGTGCTGGTGGCCGAAGTGCCCAAGAACCTCGCCGGTCGTCCCGCACAGGAGATCACCCGCATCCTGCATGGCTAATGCGCGAACTTGCCCATGCCCGCGCCGCATTGTAACGGCGCGGGCATGAGCGAACTTTCACCCCGCCTCGCCCGCCTCAAGTTCCGCGCCTGGCATCGCGGCACCCGCGAGGCCGACTACATGATCGGCTGCTTCTTCGACCGCTTCCACGCCGAATGGTCGGATGCGGACATCACCCTGTTCGAGACCATCATCGAAGAGGAAGACGTCGATATCATGGGCTGGGCGCTCGGCACTATGTCGGTGCCCGAGGAATATCGCGGGCCGATGATCGATAGGATGATGAAGCTCGATTACGTCGAGATTCCGAGGGACTGATCGGAACGATCCGGCTTCGCTGCGCTCGCAATGACGACTGAAGTGAGGCCGTCGGACTTTACAGCCCGCCCAGCAGGTGCCCGCCATCGACCGGGATCACCACCCCGGTCATGTAGCGCGAGGCATCCGAGCACAGCAGCATGAGCGGCCCGTCGAGATCCTCGAAATTACCGAAGCGCCGCTGCGGAATGCGCTTCGCCATCGCATCGCCCAGCGTACTGGAGAGGAAATCGCGGTTCATGTCCGTGGCGAAATAACCCGGCGCCAGCGCATTCACGCGGATACCGTAGCGCGCCAGTTCCAGCGCCATCTGTTTGGTCATCTGCACCACGCCCGCCTTGCTCATAGCATAGACCGCTAGTTGCCCGCCTTGCGCGAGCCCTAAGATCGACGCGATGTTGACGATCGCCCCGCCCTCACCGCGATCGCGCATGCCCCTCGCGACTTCGGTAGCGACGAGAAAGGCGCCGCGCAGGTTGGCGTTCATGATGTGGTCGTAGTCCTCCACCGTCGCATCGAGCACCGGCTGGGCGCTGGATACGCCCGCGTTGTTGACCAGCACGTCGATGGCGCCTGCCTGCCCGGCGGCCTCGCGGATGCTGGCAGGATCGGTGACGTCGAGGGATACGCAGGTGGCATCGCCGATCTCGGCGGCCAGTTCCTCCAGCGCATCCATGCGCCGGGCCGCGAGCACGACATGGGCACCGGCGACGCTCAGCACCTGCGCAAAATGGCGGCCGAGGCCGCTGGATGCGCCGGTTATCAGTACGCGCTTGCCTTCGAGGGTGGTCATGATGCTCTCCATTTCTCGCAGCTACCGTTCGTCATTGCGAGCGTAGCGCAGCAATCCAGGGCCAGCGTAACACTGCCCTGGATTGCTGCGCTACGCTCGCAATGACGAGAGTGGGAGCGATCCGCAGACATGACACCTTGCGCGGGAAGATGATTGTATTTCCCCTTCGCCCCGCATATCCCGCCAATCACCCCTGTCATGACTGATTTCTCCCGCATCATCACGGCCTCGGCGCCGTTGACCCTCGCTTCGGTCACTCGCGGTTCGCAGCCGCTGGTCATGGCCGACCTTGCCCGCGCCATTGCTCCGAAAGGCCGCGCCGTCTTCGTCGCGGACAACGACCAGGCGATGAGCGCCGTCGCCAGCGCCGCGCAGTTCTTCGCGCCCGAACTGGAGGTCATCGAGTTCCCCGCGTGGGACTGCCTGCCCTACGACCGCGCCAGCCCCGCGCTGTCGGTCAGCGCCCGCCGCCTCGCCGCGCTCCATGCGTTGCAGTTGAAGCGACAGGGGCCGCAGCTTCTCGTCACCACCACCAATGCCCTGCTCCAGCGCGTGCTCACCCCGTTCCGAATCCGCGAATCGGTGCGCCTGCTCAAGCCCGGCATGGAGATCGGCCACGAAAGCCTGATCGGCCTGCTGCGCCGCCAGGGTTACCAGCGCACCGACACCGCGATCGACGCGGGCGAGTTCGCGGTGCGCGGCTCGATCTTCGACATCGTGCCCTCGGGCCTAAATGCCGGAGAAGGATCGGGGGGCGGCCTGCGCCTCGACTTCTTCGGGGACGAGCTGGAAACGCTGCGCCTGTTCGACACCGGCACCCAGCGCTCCAGCGGCACCGTGCCCGACCACCTACTGCTGCCCGCCAGCGAAGCTCTGATGGACGAGGATACCGTCAAGCGCTTCCGCACCCGCTACCGCGAGATGTTCGGCACCAACGCCACGGCCGATCCGCTCTATCAGGCGGTCAGCGACGGCCGCCGCCTTGCGGGCATGGAGCACTGGCTGCCGCTGTTCGAGGACCGGCTGGTCACCCTGTTCGACCACCTCGGCCCCGATGACCTGATCGTGATGGACACCGCCGCGATCGGCGCCGTGGACGAGCGCGTCACCGATATCGCGGACTATCACAAGGCCCGCCTCGAAACCTCGGGCCAGAAGGCCGGCTCCTACCGCCCGCTGGCAACCGATTCGCTCTATCTCGGCAAGGACGAGCTGGACGAACTGATCGCCGCCCACCCGGTCCACCGCGCCGATCCCTTCGCCCAGCCGGAAAGCGGCAAGGTGATCGACTTCGGCTTCGGCAACGCGCGCGATTTCGCCCCCGAGCGCGCCCGCGGAGACAATGCCTACGAGGCGGCCGCCAAGCACCTCCACGCCATCGCCAAGTCGGGCCGCAAGGCGATCCTCGCCGCCTACTCGCCCGGCAGCCGCGCCCGCCTCGTCTCGATACTCGGCGAAGCGAAAGGCCCAGAGCCGCGCGTCGCGGAGACCTGGCAGGAAGCGCTGGGCCTTGCCGTGCAGGGCCGCTCCGCCGCGCTGGTGCTGCCGCTGGAGACCGGCTTCTCCAACGATTCCGTCGAAGTCATCACCGAGCAGGACATTCTGGGCGACCGCCTTGTCCGCCGGAAGAAAAAGAAGAAGGATTCCGACGCCTTCCTCGCCGAACTGGCGGCGCTGACGCCGGGCGATCTCGTCGTCCACATGGACCACGGCATCGGCCGGTACGAAGGCCTGCAGTCGATCCCGGTCGGCAAGAGCCCGCACGACTGCGTGATGCTGACCTACTCCGGCGGCGACAAGCTCTATATCCCGGTCGAGAACCTCGACGTCCTCTCCCGCTACGGCAGCGAGGCGGAAGGCGTCGCGCTCGACAAGCTGGGCGGCGAGGCTTGGCAGAAGCGCCGCGCCCGCCTGAAGGAGCGCATCCGCGAGATCGCGGGCGAACTGATGAAGACCGCCGCCGAACGCGCGCTGCGCGAGGCGCCCGCGCTCGTCGCCGAGGAATCGAGCTTCAACCAGTTCGTCGACCGCTTCCCCTGGCAAGAAACCGAGGACCAGGAAGCCGCCATCGCCGATACGCTGGAAGACCTCTCCAGCGGCCGCCCGATGGACCGCCTCGTCTGCGGCGACGTTGGCTTCGGCAAGACCGAAGTGGCCCTGCGCGCCGCCTTCGTCGCGGCGATGGCGGGCCAGCAGGTCGCTGTCGTCGCGCCGACCACGTTGCTGGCGCGCCAGCACTTCTCCGGCTTCGCGGACCGGTTCGCGGGCTTCCCGCTCAACGTCGGCCGCCTCTCGCGCCTCGTGCCCGAGAAGGAGGCCAAGGCCACCCGCGACGGTCTGGCCGACGGCACGATGGATGTGGTCTGCGGCACCCACGCGATCCTCTCCAAGACGGTCAGCTTCAAGCGCCTTGGCCTCGTCATCGTCGACGAGGAACAGCGTTTCGGCGTGAACCACAAGGAGAAGCTCAAGCAGCTTCGCGCCGACGTGCACGTGCTGACGCTCACCGCCACGCCGATCCCGCGCACCTTGCAGATGGCCATGTCGGGCCTGCGCGAACTCTCCACCATCCAGACTCCGCCGGTCGACCGCCTTGCGGTGCGCACGTACGTGATGGAATGGGACGAGATGGTGATGCGCGAGGCCCTGCTGCGCGAACACCACCGCGGCGGCCAGAGCTTCATCGTCGTCCCCCGCATCTCCGACATGCCCGAGATCGAGGACTGGCTGCACAAGAACGTGCCCGAGGTGAAGTACATCTCCGCCCACGGCCAGATGAGCGCGGGCGACGTGGAAGAGCGCATGAGCGCCTTCTACGAGGGCAAGTACGAGGTGCTGCTCTCCACCACGATCGTGGAAAGCGGCATCGACATCCCGCGCGCCAACACGATCATCATCCACCGCGCCGACCGCTTCGGCCTCGCCCAGCTCTACCAGCTGCGCGGCCGCGTGGGCCGCTCCAAGCTGCGCGCCTATGCCTACCTGACAACGCCGCCCGACCGCGCGCTGTCCGAAGTGGCCGAAAAGCGCCTCAAGGTGCTGGGCGATCTCGATTCGCTGGGCGCGGGCTTCCAGCTCGCCAGCCACGACCTCGATATTCGCGGCGCGGGCAATCTCCTTGGTGACGAGCAGTCCGGCCACATCCGCGAAGTCGGCTTCGAACTCTACCAGTCGATGTTGGAGGACGCGATCCTCGCCGCGCGCGCGGGCGGTGTCGGGCTGGAGAAGGACACCTCGGGCCTGTCCCCGCAGATCACCGTCGAAGCGCCGATCATGATCCCGGAAGAGTACGTACCAGACCTCGCCGTCCGCATGGCGCTCTACCGCCGCCTGAACGATGCGGATTCGCGCGCCGAGATCGAATCGCTCTCCGCCGAGATGATCGACCGCTTCGGCCCCCTGCCCCAGCCGACCGCGAACCTCGTCCAGCTTATCCAGATCAAGCGGCAGGCGATCGAGGCGCACATCGCCAAGATCGACGTGGGCCCGCGCGGGACTTTGGTGAGCTTCCACAACGACAGCTTCCCGAACCCGGTTGGGTTGATCGCCTATGCCGAGCGGCTGAACGGCGCGGTAAAGCTGCGGCCGGACAACAAGCTGGTGCTGCAGCGCGCATGGGGCGATCCAAAAAGCAGGCTCAACGGTTTGCTGCAGCTGACCAAGGGGCTGAGTGCAGTGGCGCGCAAGGGGTGACCCCTTGTCCTGACCGCAATCAGTGTGTATTTATTTACACATGCATCGTGACAGCAAAGCCATCATCAAACGGCTTGAGGCCGAAGGATGGCAGCATGTCTCGACCCGAGGCTCACATGCCAAGTACCGCAAGGACGACCGCACACTGATCGTACCGCATCCGAAGAAGGATTTGCCGATCGGCACCGCGCGTTCGATCGCGAAAATGGCAGGTTGGCTATGACAGGACGATTGCCGTGAAATACTTCTACGCCATCATGCACAAGGACGAGGACAGTGCCTACGGCCTGACCTTCCCCGACCTGCCCGGCTGCTTCGCCGCCGCCGATCGCGCCGAGGACATTCTGCCGAAAGCCTGCGAAGCCCTCGAACTGTGGTTCGAGGACCAGCCCTGGCGCGAACCTACACCGCTCGACGGGATCGAAAGCGAAGATGGAGGCACGCTGATCGCGGTCCCCTGGATCGTCAACGATCATCGCGTGGCGCGGGTAAACCTGTCGATCGAACGCGGTATACTCGACGCGATCGACAAAGCCGCGGCCGAACGCAGCCTGACGCGCAGCGCTTTCATCGCGCAGGCCGCGCGTAACGAGATACAGGGCGCGCATTGAGGTGCATGCAGGGGTTTAGCACCCCTGCTTCCCGTGAAATGTCAGAGGTTGCGCGCGAAGGAGCGTCGTGCTCTCACTGTGATGTTTAGAACAGATAGGCAGCGGCGCTTTTGAGGCCCTGTCACCCTGAACTTGTTTCAGGGTCCATTAGGCAGACTTAGCCGGAAGGTAGTGCCGCAGAGCTGCCCCCTCGGTTTGCTTGCGCTACGGCAGAGTTACACGGCGCGATGGACCCTGAAACAAGTTCAGGGTGACGAGGGAAACAGCGAAAAAAAGCGCCGCAGGCCACAAATCAGCCCGCAATGCGCACCCCGCTGCACGCGCCACGCCGACAGATATCGGGGGTGCAGGGGGGCTATGCTCCCCTGCTTTCCTCTTTCTTCCCTTCAGCCCGGGCCAACTTAGCAAACATCGCCGCACTCATGGGCTGCGCCCGCAGGAACCCCTGGAAATACGCGCAACCCTCGCGCGCGGCGACCTCACGCTGGCCTTCTTCCTCGATCCCTTCGGCGATCACTTCGAGGTCCAGCGCCTTCGCCATCGCCACGATCGCGCGCAGTACCGCAACGTCGCGGCGGTCGGTGGTCACGCCGTCGATCATCGAGCGGTCAAGCTTCAGGTAGTGGATCGGCAGCACCTTCAGGTAGCGGAAGTTGCAGAACCCAGCCCCGAAGTCATCGAGCGCGATGCGGATGCCTTGCGCCGAGAATTCCGCCATTGTCTGCGCGACCATCTCGATATCGGCGATCAGCGCCTGCTCGGTGATCTCCAGCGTCAGCTGCCGCAGCGGGAAGCCGGTCTCGCGGATCAGCTCGAACATCTGCCGGGTGTAGCTGGCGAAGGCGAGGTCGGCGGGCGTCACGTTGATCGAGAGCCGCAGCTGGCCCGGCCATGCCCGCGCGGCGAACATCGCCTTGCGGGCGATATGGCGGGAAAGCGGCCCGATGTGGTCGGCGCGCTCGGCGATGGCGAACAGCGCACCGGCGCCGATACGGCCGAGTTCCGGGTGGTTCCAGCGGGCGAGCGCCTCGGCGCCGGTCAGCCGGTCGTCGGCAAGGTTGAACTGGGGCTGGAACAGCACCTCGATCTCGTCGCGGTCGATGGCGACGAGGAGGTCGGCCTCCAGCTGCTGCGCCGAGCGGCCGGGCGGGGTCACCTCGCCATCGGCCCAGGCGAGGCGGGTTCCGGCCTGCTCGTAGGCCTCGCCCAGCGCGTGACCGAGACGGTCGAGCATCGATTCGACGCTCTCGCCGGTCAGCGCGCGGATCAGCGCGACACGGGGGGAAAGGCGCAGCATGCCGGTGCTGACCGGGATCGGCCGTGCGATCATGTCGGCCAGCTGGTCCGCCACAAGCTGCCAGCGCTCGCGGCTGCAGGCCTCGTTGGCGACGAGAAGGAAGCTGCCGCCGCCTGCGCGCGCCAGCAGCCAGGGGCCGTCGAGTTCCTGTTCCGCGAAGTGGCCGATGCGCGCGGCGACTTCCTCCAGCGCGCCGTCGCCCGCGGCCTCGCCATAAGCCATGTTGATCGCATCGAGGCGGCGCAGGCTGAGCAGCATGGCGTGGACATGCGCCAGGTGCGGCATCAGCGCCGGGTCTTCGCGCCACGCGGCGATGCGATCGTGGACTGCGTCGAGCCCGGGAATGCCTGACAGACGATCCTCGATCCGCTTCGCAGGATTGCGGACCCGATCTTTCATGCCTGCATCGTTCAGTTTAACGCCCATCACGCCGCCATAACCCAAACCCCTTGCAAAACCCTTCAAAATTCGCGAGCCCCGGTCCCGGAATGGGACCTTCGGAAAACATGATGGGGAAAGACGTGAAGCTGGCGCTCATCGTCTCCGACAGCGCCAAGGCCCAGGCCGGGGCCATGCTCCTGCGCGATTCGCATCCATGGGTGTCCTCGCAGGAGGCCGACGTGCTGGTCGTGCTGGGCGGAGACGGCTTCCTGCTGCACGTGTTGCACGAATTGCTGGACCATGATTCGATCAAGCCGGTCTACGGCATGAACCTGGGCACGCTGGGATTCCTGATGAACGGCCCGCTCGAGGATGGCGAGACCATTGCCCGGCGCGTGGCCGAAGCGCACCCGGTCCCCGTGCGCCCGCTGTGCATGAACGCGGTGACGCAGAGCGGCGAACGCTTCAGCTACTATGCCTTCAACGAAGTCTCCCTGCTGCGCGAGACGCGCCAGACCGCGAAGATCGAAGTCCGCATCAACGGCCGGGTACGCATGGAGGAACTGGCGGGCGACGGCATCCTGCTGGCAACGCCGGTGGGCTCCACCGCATACAACCTCTCGGCCCATGGCCCGATTCTGCCGCTGGGTTCGCGCATGGTGGCGATGACGCCGCTCAACCCGTTCCGCCCCCGCCGCTGGAAGGGCGCGATCCTGCCGGAAAGCGCGAGCGTGGAGCTGCGCATCCTCGAGCCCGGCAAGCGCCCCGTCGCCGCCGTCGCCGACCACAAGGAAGTGCGCGATGTCGCCATCGTGCGGATCAGCGCGACGGCGGAAAAGGAGCTGACCCTGCTGTTCGACCCCGGCTTCACGCTGGAGGAGCGGATCTTCGCCGAGCAGTTCCAGGTCTGAAGGAAGAAATTTCGAAAATAGATCAGATTTTCTGCATCACGGGGTTGCCAAGGCCGATGAAGCTGTTATTGGCGCACCCCTGCCCGGCGGTGGTAACACTGACAGGCTGCTCCCCGATAGCTCAGCGGTAGAGCATTCGACTGTTAATCGAATGGCCGTAGGTTCGAATCCTACTCGGGGAGCCAACTTCTTCCGCTCCAGATCATGATCCCAGGATGATGACCGCTCGCCCCCAAACGGGCGCGCGACAGCGGATAATACTTCCAAAGATCAGCTTCTTACCGTCTCCGATCGAATCCGGTTCGGCAGCCCGCGGCCGGCTGCGAAGTCGCTTACGCTCTGCAGTGTGGTCCGCGCGATCGCGTCCAGTGCTTCTTCGGTGAGGAATGCCTGGTGGCCGGTCATCAGCACGTTGGGGAACGTCAGAAGCCGCTGCAGCAGGTCGTCGTCGATGATCTCGCTGGACAGGTCGTCGAAGAAGACCCCCGCCTCCTGCTCGTAGACATCGAGGGCGACGCCGCCGACGCGGCGCTGCTTGAGCGCCTCAATCAGCGCGGCGGTGTCGATCAGGGCGCCGCGACTGGTGTTGACCACGACAAGACCCGGCCGCGCCGCTGCAAGCACGGCGGCATCGATCAGGTGATACGTATCCGGCGTCAGGGGACAGTGCAGCGTGACGATCTCCGATTCGCGCAGCAAAGCCTCGCGCTCGACGTAGCGCACGCCGATTTCGACCAGCCCCTCATCGACCACCGGATCGCTCGCCAGCACGTCGCAGCCGAACCCGGCGCGCAGCGTGCGGGCGACGAGAGCGCCGATCTGGCCGGTGCCGACGACGCCCGCCACCCGGCCACGGAGATTGCGGCCGACAAGCCCGTCCAGCGCGAAGTTGTTCTCCCGCACCCGCGACCACGCGCGGTGGATCTTGCGGTCGAGCGAGAGCAGCAGCCCGACGGTGAATTCCGCTACGGCATGGGGCGAATAGGCGGGCACCCGCACCACCGCGATTCCGAGCCGGTCGGCGGCGGCAAGATCCACGTTGTTGTACCCCGCGCACCGCAGCGCCAGCAGCCGCACGCCTGCACTCGCGAGCGCTTCGAGCACGGCCCGGTCGGCCTTGTCGTTGACGAAGACGCAGACCGCCTCGTGCCCTTCGGCGAGCCGGGCGGTCGAGAGCGTCAGGGGAGCATCGAGGAACTGCAGGTCGAAACCATGATCCGCATTGGCAGCTGACAGAAACGTGCGGTCGTAGCTACGGGTGCCATAGACGGCGATGCGCATCGTTCGACCTCGTTCGAATGGACCGGCGCGACGATGCCCGCCCCGGCAGGTCCTGTCCACCGCGGCCTTGCGCCGGACCGCATCGGGGCTATCGTAAGGCCATGTCTCACATCCGCATCGCCACCCTCTCCGCCCTGCTTCCCATGATCTTCGGCGCGGCGCCGGCCCTCGCAGCCCTGTCGCCTGCCGAACGCCAGATCGTGACCACCGCCGATGCGGGCACGGAAAGCGATATCGCCCTGCTCGAAAAGCTCGTCGCGCAGAACAGCGGCACCCGTAATCTTGACGGCGTGCGCAAGGTGAACGCCATGGTCGCGCCCGAATTCGCGGCGCTGGGCTTCGAGACGCGCTGGGTGCCGATGGATGCGGTGGGCCGCGCCGGGCACCTCATCGCCACGCACAAGGGCAAGCGCGGGACGACCCGGATGCTGCTGATCGGCCATCTCGATACCGTGTTCGAGCCAGGCTCCCCTTTCCAGACCGCCCGGCGCGAAGGCACCATGCTGCACGGCCCCGGCGCGGCGGACGACAAGGGCGGCGTCGTGGTGATGCTCGCCGCACTCAAGGCGATGAAGGCGGCGGGCACGCTGGCGGGCGCCAACATCGAGGTCGTCCTCACCGGCGACGAAGAGGCAGCGGGCGAGCCCGTCAGCCTGGCCCGCGCCGACCTGATCGCTGCGGGCAAGCGGGCCGACGTCGCGCTCGATTTCGAGGGGCTGGTGATCGTCGACGGACAGGACTACGGCTCGGTCGCGCGGCGCTCGGCGGGGGATTACACGATCACCGCCAGCGGGATCACCGCGCATTCGAGCGGCATCTTCTCGCCGGAGGTAGGCGACGGCGCCGTCTTCGAACTCGCACGCATCATCACCGCCTTCCGCGAGGAATTACCCGAGCCCAACCTGACCTTCAACATCGGCCTCGTCGGCGGCGGCGCCACGGCAGCGCTCAGCGGGGACGAGGCGCAAGTCACCGCCACCGGCAAGACCAACATCATCCCGCCCGTCGCGATCGCCAAGGGCGACTACCGCGCTCTGACGCCCGAGCAGGTCGAGCGGGTCAAGGCCAGGATGCAGGCCATCGTCGCCCGTCACCTGCCGCGTACCGACGCGGCCATCCGTTTCAAGGACAGCTATCCGCCGATGGCACCGACACCCGGCAACCAGGCGCTGCTCGACCGGCTCAACACGATCAACGCCGACCTCGGTTTGAAGGCCATGCCCGCGCTCGACCCGCTGAAGCGCGGTGCGGGCGACATCAGCTTCGTCGCACAGTACGTCGATGGACTGGCAGGGCTCGGCCCGTCGAGCAGCGGCGATCATACACCCGAGGAGCGCGTCGACCTTTCCAGCTTCCCACGCCAGATCAAGCGCGCCGCCCTGCTCATGACGCGCCTGAGCCGTGAGCCTGCCGGGCGCTGACAGCGTTTTCCGTCATGATGCATGCCCTGATCCGCGCCATCGTAAATTAACCATTTGCTGCCAGACGGCCCCGGCCATAAGGGGCCGCAAATGAGCTTTCCGGACGTCGATACGCTGCGCCTGTGCAGCATCCTCGCCTCGATGGCGTTCGGCATCGTCTTCACGGTGCTGTTCCTGCGCGCCCGCAGCGAGCGGCACTTCCTGTGCTGGGGCATGTCCTCGCTGCTCTACAGCGGCGCGATCCTCGCCTTTTCGTTCGCGCCGCTGCGCACCCCTGTCATCGTCACCCTGCTCTATGCAGTGCTGGGAATGACCAACGTGCTGCCGGTGGCCGGGGCTCGCCTGCTGGAGGGACGCAGCGCCTTCGTACGCTGGATGATCATTCCCATCGCCAGCGCGGCCATGGGCCATGGCCTGCCGCTTGTGTTGGGCGCCGCGGGGCTCGTTCAGCCCTACGGCATCTGGCAGACGATAGGCGATGCGCTGGGCCTGTCGATCTCGATGGGGCTTTCCGGGTACATCCTGGCCTTCACCGGCAACGCGGCGCAATCGTCCGGGCGGCGCATGGCGGGGCTGTCGATGCTGGCCTACCTGCCGGGCTACATGCTGTCGATCGTCGCGACGGTTTGGGCGATGCCCGGAGACGAGTGGGTGGCGCTGCTGGCCATGCTGTCCGACCAGATCCTGCTCGGCGTGCTCAACCTCGGCCTGCTGGCGATCCCGGTGGAACTGGTGCAAAGCCGCCTGCGCGACGCTGCCTTGCGTGACATGCTGACGGGCGCATGGAACCGTGCCGGGCTGGAACATGTCTCGCCGCAATTCCTGGTCGCGGGCGCAGGGATCGTCGCGCTCGACGTGGATCATTTCAAGTCGATCAACGACCGCTTCGGCCATGCCGCCGGAGACGAAGTACTTGCGACGATCGGACGGGAAGCCCGGCAACTGGCCGAGAAATCGGCGGGCCAGGTCGTCCGCCATGGCGGAGACGAGTTTCTCGTCCTCCTGCCGCCCGCACAGGATGCCGAAGTCTTTGCGCAGGCGTTGAAAGCCTTCCTTGCCGATCACGGCGCCGGATCGGGATGGGGCGTGAGCATCGGCATGGCGCAAGTCGCGGCCGAGGACACCACTCTGGACGATGCGGTGAAACGGGCCGACGCGGCGCTCTATCAGGCCAAGGCAGCCCGGCGCCCTCTCCTGCCTGTCCTCTGAAATCTCAAGCCAGCGCCAATCCTCCGGCGCCGACACAGGATACGACCAGCGCGAATTGCAGAACGCGGCGAAAGCGCGAAGGTGCGATCGGCGCAAAGGCGATGGTGAGGACCAGCAAGGTTCCGATCCAGAAAACAGCCGCGAAGGGCGCTCCGTTACCTATGACAAAACGCGCCACCAGCGTCAGCGCGAGCGCCATGGGACTTCCCCAGACGACCGCGTCCCAGGCCTTGAGCAGCCGCGGTTCATCGTGCCCGCGCCGCCGTCGTTTGCCGAGCCAGATATACGTACCTGTCGCGCAGATCGCAGTCAGTGCCATGCCGAACAGGACATAGGCCAGCTTCACCGGCAATCCGCCGAAACTACCGAAGTGGAGTTGGTAATTGGATGCCGCCGCCTGCTGCCCCAGTTCACCGTCTGCCAGCCCGGCAACGCCAAGGAAGCGCCCTTCCGCATCGAACCTATAGGTCTCGCCGAAAATCAGGCGCCTTGCGTGTAAGGCGGAAACCTGGATTTCCTGTCCGCGCGTCAGCGGATCGTGGAGCGTCACGTAAGTAATCGTCACCTTCGGGTAGCGGCGCGCCATGTATTCAAGCGCTGCCGCCACGTTCGGCGCCGGAGCATGCCGCTTGTCGGGCTTGCCCTCCTCTCCGAACAGGGGCTGGTAGACCGCCTCGATATCGCCGCCATAGTCCAGCGACGCGATGGCATAGGCCGTGATCGAGCCAAGCCCGATCACCGCGCCGGTCAGTGCCACCGCCACGGTGAAAGGCAGCGACCACACGCTCATCCGGTTGTGCCAGTCCGCAAGCCCGGGTCCGGTCTGGTTGCGCGCCCGCAGCAGGAAGGCATCGCGGAAGATGCGCGGATGGGCGATGACGCCGGTGAGTGAAAGGGCCAGCATCATCACCCCAAGAACGCCGACCACGGAAATGCCCACCAGCGCGGGCAGGTTCAGCGTGTAATGAAGCTCCACCAGGAAATCGGACCAGCCGATCTCCTCGGCATTGGCCAGGCGCCCGTCGGACTCGACATGAGTGGCGCGGGTATCAGTGGTGACCGTTGTGCGCGGCAATTCTTCCACGGGCATGTGCACGTAGAGGTGCGTGGTGGTCGAGCCGCCGCGCTCGGCGTTCAGCGCCGCCTCTACCGCGCGCTGGACCGCGCCGGGCGCAATGGCGGTCATCTCAGGCGCTTTGTCCTGCTCGACGCGCTGGAGTTCGGCGTAGAAGACCGCGATCGTCCCTGTCAGGCTGACGATGTAAAGCAAGGCGCCGGCGACAAGCCCCATCGCAGCGTGCGCCCATAGCGCGCGTTTGACGGTCGAAGCATCGGGAGCGGTCGTCATGAGAGCAATCCTGCCGCCAGCGTCGGCCATGTCGGCAGGCTGGCGATGGCCAGCACCTTGACCTGTCCGCGTCGTACGGGCTGCATCAGAACGGCGTAGGCGATGAGCATCCATAGGATCGGCATCGCGAAAAAGGCCAGCGCCAATGCATTGGCCTCGCTCCAGCCCAGCATCCGCCCCAGCGCAGCAAGAGCCAGCCCCCCGCCTGCTGAAGGCAGTACCGGGACTATGCCGACCAATGTGAACGTCAGCAGGCGTCCGCCAAGGCGAAGCGGCTCACCGCTTTCCGGCAGCATCCCGGCACGGCGGTTGGAAGCGCCAGCCCTGCCGGGTTCAGACCTCAGGCCGGCCCAGGCCAACAACACGAAAGCGGCGCCCATCGTCCAGAGCACTGCGACGGATGTGCCCCAGGCGCCATCGGCCAGCCAGCCGACTACGATCGCTATAAGCAAGAGCGCCCAGCCGGCCGCATTCAACGGCATCGATCGCCGGGCCTGCGCCCATGCGAGCCGCAAGGTTACAACCCCGGTTACGCCCGCCGCGGAGGCGAAGGCAAGCAGCACATCGTGACCTGTCATGGCCGGCCGCTCTGGCGTAAGAATCGAAACGCGCGCATCTGGCCCTCTAATTGCTCACCGAGCAACTAATGCGAGCAATTTTCAATATCAAGCAAGCGCCGCGATCCGCTGCGGCAAAGGCCATTACAACGAGCATACGCCGAAGAAGGGCGCGACTTTCGCCCCGCCCTTCTCCTCCGCCAATCAGAACTTGATCGAGACGCCCGCTGCCATGCGATCGGTATGGTAATCGCCTTGGCGCGCGATCGCGTATTCGATGCGCATCTTGATGCCGTTCGTCAGCTTGATGCCCAATTGCCCGCCGGCCTCGAACGAGTCCTTGTTGGCATCGACGCTCGATACCAGCCAGTCTGCGGCGCCCAGTTCGGCGGTGCGCACAGCGGTCGCGTCCTTCAACTCGTGGCGCCAACTGCCGAACACGCCGACCTCGACCGGATTGCCGACCCCGATCGCCAGTTCCGCGCCGAGTTTGGTGCGCGCGCTCGTCCACTTCTCGCTCGGCATGGTGAGACCGACAACGGTTGAGCCGGATTCGGACACCGAGCCGGCCTTGCTGCGCGCGATCTCGATCCCCGCCACAGGCCGGATCACCGAGCGATCACCGAACTTCACATCCAACTTGGCCTCCAGGGCCGCCGTCAACGTCTTGATCTTGTAGCTGTCAGTCGCCTGCAGGTTGCCAGTAGTCAGGCCGACATTGCGGACCGTATCCACGCTCGCCTCGTTGTAGCCTGCCACGAGGCCAAGCGAGAGAGCGCCGAAGCGATGCGCGCCATAGACGAAGGCAGACCAGGTCTCGATGTCCGCCGAACTGCCGACGTCGTTGAACATGTCGCCATCGGTATAGCTGCCGCCGACGCCGATCCGGGTGCCGTCGATATTGACGGCGTTCACGCCCGCGATCACGCCGTGGGACTTGCGGTCATAGCCATAGGCGATGCCGTCCTCGCCCACTTCGGTGGACTGGCCGATGTAGCGGCCCCAGGCGGTAGCGCCCTTCCGGGTCGATTCCACGCCGCACCCGTCTTCGGCACCCTGGGGCGGCGGGTCGGTGAACTGGCCGGGCGATTGCACGGCCGGAGGGCAGCCCCAAGGCTCTTGCGCCGCGCTCAGCGCCGTCTGGCTGATGTCACGTGCCGAGTTCAGCGCCATCTGCATGGTGTCGGCGTGGATCTCGCCGCTGACCTGCGAGAAAGCGTAGCCCAGTTCATCGCCATCGTAGCCATAGAGGCCATTGAACAGCGCGTAATAGGTACCGCTGCGCACTCCGGCAGCCGGACGAAGCGGATCGAGCCCCGCCGCCGCCCATACGGCGTTGCGCTTCCATCCATTGGCCGCCCCGAAAGTCGCGAAGCTGACGGGGGTTACGGCCGCAAGAACCTGCGTCGGGCGATAGATCACGTCGAAGCGGGTGTTGGCGGCGAGGCCCGAGGTCGGCTGCGTCACCGAATCGAAGGCTCCCGAACCGACCGCGCCGCCATCGACGATGACGAACGTATCACCCACCACCGGCGTGAAGGTGTTGTTGCCGCCGGCGATCCCGCGCAGTGTCGGCGCGAGAATACCGTTGGGCTGGAACGTCGCCCCGGTAGTCAGCGCAAGGCGATCGTAAGTGCCCGCGCCGCCTGCCGGGTTGTAGGTGCGGCCGTCGATCTCGACTTCGAAAGTGGCATCGTCGGCCAGCGTCACCTCGCCTGCCGCGACCACCAGCGTTCCGGGGCTGTTGCCCGGGGCCAGCGTGCCGCCTGAATTGACCGTGACGTCCGCCACGATGGTGCCGCTGCCGCCCAGCCGCGCTCCGTCGTTGACGGTGACGCTCGCGGCCGAGAGTGCCGAGTTGACCAGCAGCGCTCCGCCATCGACGGTGAAACCTTCGTTGAGAGTGCTGATCGCGCTCGAAAGCGTCAGCGTGGCCGCGCCGGTCTTGGTCATGCCGCCGACGCCGGTGAGCCCGCCGGTCAACCCGACGTCGAAGCCATTGCTGTCGATCGTGCCGCCCTGGCTCTGGACGGTGAAAGCCGTGGCCACATCACCGCCCGAGGCGAACTGCAGCGTACCGCCGACGAAGTTCGGATTGACGTCCCCGTCGTTGACCTCCTGCGTCGTGTAGAAAGCTTTTGCGAGATCGATGTCGGGAATATCGCCGCCGATCGGGATCAGCACGTCCGAGCCTCGCGTGATGTCCGTAGTCGGGTCGAAGTCCACGTTGGCGTTGGCAGCGGGGACGGCATTGCCGAAGCCATCGACATAGACGTAGCCGACATGCGCGCCGTAAGGACAGTCAAGCGCCACGAACAACAGATCGTAATCATGGCCCGAGACCATGTCGATGTCCTCGACCTTCCAGTCGCTGGTCACATAGTAACCGGCCTGACGGAAGATCGTTGTATTCTGTGCGGTATAGGCGCTGTAGGCGATGTTGTTGATGATCTTGCCGGTCGTCTTGTCCACCACCTTGATGATGAACGAAGGACTGTCCGTCGCCCCGTGCGACGGCTCCAGCACCGCGTTCCAGGCGTAGTAGAGCTTGTTGCCGGTATAGTTGGCGACCGACTGCGAAAGCGCGGTGACGCCGTAGTTGGGATTCATGTCGTTCAGCCGAACGGCGTGGTTGCCCGCGAAGACGGTCGGCGTACCAGTAGTGGGATCGAGTTCCCCGGCATTGGTGATGGTGTAGGAATTGGGCGCTCCGGACCAAGTGGAGTCCGCAGGCGGCCATTGCGCCGTGCTGGTCCAGCTGCCCCCGGTCAGCACCCAGCCGGAAGTGTCGCCGGTCTCGAAGCCCGGATTGACCACGGCCTGCCCCCAGACCGGCGCCGCCAGCGCCAGAGATGCGGTCAGTGCCATGGCGCTCACCGCCATACGGGCACGCTTCGGGTTCACGGCAAGCGTGTTGGGTGTCGCACTACCAAACATGATATCCCCCTCATGAAGAGGCGAAAGATGCCTCTGCACAGGGACTAACCCACCCAAATACGGGCGAACAGTAATCAACCCTGTCAGGAACATTACAAGGCTAGTTATATTATTAACAAGTCGATATTTACTTATGATTACTTCTGCACACTCAATATAATAAGCCTCTAAAATACATATGAAAAGGGCGCCGCCGGAGACCGGCGACGCCCTTTTCAAACCCTGCGGACGCCTCAGGCCAGTACGCCGTGGCAATGCTTGTACTTGTTGCCCGAACCGCAAGGGCACGGCGCGTTACGGCTGATCTGGAGATCGGCCCAGGGGTTGCCCTCGCCGCCAGCACCTGCCGGAGCACCTTGCACGACACCCTCGGGGCTGCCCGCGAGGTTGCCGAACAGTTGCGCCATCTGCGCCGAACCATCGCCGTCCGCCGAATTGTCGAGACCGGTGAACGGATCGATGTGGCCGGTCAGGAAGTCGGGCAGTTCAGGCAGCTGCGTCTGCTCGGGCATGCGCAGTTCGCTGACCGAGATGATCCGCGTCACGTCTTCGCGGATGCCGTCGAGCATGCGCTCGAACAGACCGAAGGCTTCCTGCTTGTACTCGTTGATCGGCTGCTTCTGGGCATAGGCGCGCAGGAACACCACCTGGCGCAGCGCGTCGAGCGTGGCGAGGTGTTCCTTCCAGTAATGATCGAGCCGGTCGAGCAGGATCGACTTCTCGACCTGGCGCCAGATTGCCGGGTCGTCCTGCGCCATCTTCGCGGCCATGTGGGCATCGGCCAGCTCGGTGATGCGCTGTTCGATGTCCTCGGGCTCGAGGCCGTCCTCCTCGATCCACGCCTCGATCGGGGCGTCGATGGCGAGGATGTCCTGCACCTTCTCCTTGAGGACCGCGATGTTCCAGTGCTCGGGGTAGGAACCTGCCGGGCAGGCATCGGCGACGAGCGAGTTGATGGTGTCATGGCGCATGTCCACCACGACATCGTCCACCGCCTCGGCATCCATGATGTCGGAGCGCTGCTCGTATATCACCTTGCGCTGGTCGTTCATCACGTCGTCGTATTCGACGACCTGCTTGCGCACTTCGTAGTTGCGCGCCTCGACCTTCTTCTGCGCGGTCTCGATCGCCTTCGACAGCCACTTGGAACCGATCGCCTCGCCGTCGGCCAGATTGCTGTTCATCATCTTGGAGAACAGCGTGTCGGGGCCGAAGATGCGCAGCAGGTCGTCTTCGAGGCAGAGGTAGAACTTCGACAGGCCCGGATCGCCCTGACGGCCCGAACGGCCGCGCAGCTGGTTGTCGATGCGGCGGCTTTCGTGGCGCTCGGTGCCGATGACGCACAGGCCGCCGGCTTCGAGGACGAGGCGCTTCTGCTCGCCCACTTCGGCCTTGATCTTCGCGATCGCGGCGTCGCGCTCAGGCCCCTCGGGCATGTCGCGCAGTTCGTCCTCGACGCGGAACTCGACGTTGCCGCCGAGCTGGATGTCGGTGCCGCGGCCCGCCATGTTGGTGGCGATGGTGACCGCGCCCAGCGAACCCGCCTGCGCGACGATGTGCGCTTCCATCTCGTGGAAACGCGCGTTCAGGACCGAGTGCTTGACGCCTTCCTTGTTGAGGAAGTCCGAGAGCAGCTCCGACTTCTCGATCGACACGGTGCCGACGAGGACCGGCTGACCGGTCTCGTACTTCTCGCGGATCAGCTTGGCGATGGCGGCGAACTTGTCGAGCGTGTTCTTGTAGAACTCGTCCTCCTCGTCCACGCGCTGCACCGGCACGTTGGTCGGGATGGTGACGACGTTCATCTTGTAGATGTCGTAGAATTCCGGCGCTTCGGTCGCGGCGGTGCCGGTCATGCCCGAGAGCTTGGGATACATGCGGAAGTAGTTCTGGAAGGTGATCGAGGCGAGCGTCTGGTTCTCCGGCTCGATCTTGACGCCTTCCTTGGCCTCGACCGCCTGGTGCAGACCATTCGACCAGCGGCGGCCGTCCATCATGCGGCCGGTGAACTCGTCGATGATGACGACCTTCTCGTCCTTGACGATGTAGTCGGTGTCGCGCTTGAACATCATCACGGCCTTGAGGGCCTGGTCGAGATGGTGGACGACCTGCGTGTTCTCGACATCGTAGAGGTTCGAGCCTTCGAGCAGTCCGGCGGCCTCGAGCATGCGCTCGGCCTTCTCGACGCCGTCCTCGGTGAGGCTGATGTTCTTGGTCTTCTCGTCCGCCTCGTAGTCTTCGGCAAGCAGCTGCTTCACGATCGCGTCGACCTGGACGTAAAGCTCGCTCTTGTCGTCGGTCGGGCCGGAGATGATCAGCGGCGTGCGCGCCTCGTCGATCAGGATCGAGTCGACTTCGTCGACGATCGCAAAGTTGAAGGGGCGCTGCACCATCTGGCTGCGCTCGTGCTTCATGTTGTCGCGCAAGTAGTCGAAGCCGAATTCGTTGTTGGTGCCGTACGTGATGTCGGCGCCGTAGGCCTCGCGGCGTTCCCACTCGTTGAGGTTAGGCACGATCACGCCGACGGTCAGGCCGAGGAAGCCGTGCAGCTTCTCCATCTGCTCGGCGTCGCGGCGGGCGAGGTAGTCGTTGACGGTGACGACGTGGACGCCCTTGCCTTCCAGCGCGTTCAGGTAGGTCGGCGCGGTCGCCACGAGGGTCTTGCCCTCACCCGTGCGCATTTCCGCGATCTCGCCGCGGTGGAGCACCATGCCGCCGATCATCTGCACGTCGAAGTGGCGCATGCCGTACACGCGCTTGGAGGCTTCGCGCACCGTGGCGTAGGCTTCGGGGAGAATGTCGTCGAGCGTGGAGCCGCTGGCCAGCATCTCGCGAAACTTGGGGGTCTGGGCGGCGAGTTCCTCGTCGCTCATGGCCTCCATGGCAGGCTCGAAGGCGTTGATCTGGGCGACGATCTTGTCGAGCGACTTGACGTAACGCTCGTTGGACGAGCCGAAGATGGACTTGACGAGTGCGCCGAGCATGGCGGTGAACCCCTGTTTTTCGTGAATTACATATGGTCGGTGTACGCGGCCCAAGCTCACAAGGAGGCGGCCGAACGGCCGGGCGCGTGAATAAGCTCGCGAGGATGCGAAAGTTGCCGGGCGGCGCGCTTATTGACGCGCGCGGTCTATTCCGGTGAGCACGGCCGGCACGGCGACCGGCGCGAAGGCGACCGGCTGCTGCGGCGCATGAAGCCGCGTATTGCGCAGGCCCGGTTCGGGCAGCCGTGCAAGGGCGACCGGCGCACGCGGCGCCTTGGCGGCGACCTCATGGGCGGCCAGAACCTGCACCGCCGACACCTGCGACACACAGGCCTCGGCCGGGCCGACTTGTGCGGCGAGCCCCGTAAGCAGGGCAAGCAGGGTCAGGATCAGGCGATGGGCCATAGGAAACGTCAGATAGGGTCGATGACGGGATGTGTCCACATGCGTTTGCGGCGAAAGGGTATTGCGCCCCGGAAACGTACCCTGCCCTGTCTGGCGATCTTCGATTTCCCGGCCTTCCCGCCAAATCACACAGCGGGTCGTTAACCATTTCAGGGCATGAAGTGATCGGCCTTTGGCGGAAGGACGACATGACTGCGACTGATCGACTGCAACGGCGCTTGCGCCGACTGGACGCGCCGTGCGCGATCTCCGCCTTTCTCCTGCTGGCCAGCTTCGCCCTGCTGGCGACGATCATCCTGACCTCAGGCATGACGCTGGACTGGTCCGGGCTGGGTATCTGCATCGCCTTCAGCGTCGCGGCGCTGGTCGCCGGGATAGCCATGAAACTGGCCGGAGGGACGCCGCGCGTCGCCAATCTCCTGCTGGTCGTCGCGGTGATGTCGGGCGCGACGGTCTGCAACACCCTGTCGATGAATGTCGGCCTTCGCCTGCACATGCCGCTGATCGACGAAGGACTGGTCGCCTTCGATCACCTGCTCGGCTTCGATCCCGCCCTGCTGGTACGCGCCTTTGCCCAAAACCCGCGCATCACGGAATGGCTAGGCATCGCTTATACGCAATCGAACTGGGCCGCCATCGCGGTCGTGCTGGGCCGGTGCCTGTTGCCGGACCCGGACTGGCGGCCGTTCGTAGCTTATTCCGGAGGACTGCTGGCGGCCGCGATCATTTCCGTCGTCACGCCTGCCATGGGCAACATCGCGTACTCGCAACTCTTCGACCTTCAGGGTCACGGCCTGCCTTACGGCGCGGGCACCTATCACCTCGACGCCTTTCACTATTACTATCACGGCACGGCGCAGATTGCGGGCAACAGGCATATCTCCGGCGTCGGCGTCTTTCCCTCGTTCCACACGATCATGGGACTGGTGATCGCCACCGGGCTGCGCGGCACCCGCTTCCATCTGGCAGGCGCGATCTTCGGCGTGGCGACGATCGTGGCGACGATCCCGATGGGCTCGCACTACGTCACCGATGTCCTAGGCGGCACGGTGATCTGGGCCATGGCGATGGCTCTGGCGGAACTGACCTGTCGCCGCGATAGGGCCTCGCTCACCGATGCGCGCATTCTGGCAGGCGTGGGAGAAGCCCTGCCTGCATAGCGCCGCTTTCCTACACTTTGCGCAGTCCGATAGGATGCCAGCCATGCGGCGACCCCTCGTTAAAATTTTGAATACTCTTGGTGCCCCATGAAATGGCGGGTATTCGAAGGTCATAATACCGCTGGGGGCGCTCCAATGCTGTCGATGATCATGCTTGCTGCCGCACAGACCGTATCGGCTGCTCCGGCTCAACCACCCGTCATACAGACCGTACCGAGAGCGGCCGCCGCACCGCCTGTTAGCATCACTGAAAATCCCGACAGTTTCGACAACAGCCAGGAAACCGCGATCTTCGACGTCGATGCGAGAAGCGGAAACGAATTGTTGTGGGCCGGTGAAATGCGTGTTTCCGGGCGTCAGGGTGCGAGTTTTACCCGGCAGCAGTCGAATGCTTCCACATCATCATGCGCCCGCGGGCAGACCTCGTATGGGCAGGGAGAACGGTCATCACTCTCGATAAACCTGAACAGGTATCGCGCCGGGCGGGATGAAGGCGGCGTGCAGATGCGCGTTACGTGGGAGCGTCCGGGAGAAGGCGACACCTGCCAGGGGGCGAATGCCCGAACGGCGGGGATCACGGAAAACCTTTTCCTCGAGCGAGGTCAGGAGCGGATCGTCAAGGGTGACGGCGGTCTGATCATTCGCCTGCGCCGCCGCTAGGTGATTGCAGCCATGCCATTTTCGATCGCCCCGGGCCGCACAAGGTTACGTCACAAGGTGACACCTCCCCCTCGCAAGGTGACACATCGCGTGCAAAATGTGTCACCTTATGCGGCCAAGGTGACACTTCCGGGCCTAAGGTGACGCCTTTTCCCTCTGGACCGTGTCAACCGTGTAAACCTGCGTCACCTTGCGCGGCCGCCGAACCGCCCTTGACCTGCAACACCCACGCGCTAGGCAACCCGCCATGGCCTACCCCGTTTCCCCGCTCGCCTCGCCCTTCCCCGCCCTGCCCGAGATCGCGGGCGTCACCCCGCATGTCGTGCGCGCCGGCTACAAGGACTGGGGGCGGTGCGACCTCACGTACGTCACGCTGGAAGAAGGCACCGCTGTCGCGGGCGTTTTCACCAAGAACGTGTGCTGCTCGTCCGAGGTCGATCTCGGCCGCGAGAACGTGAAGCTCGGCCGTGCCCGCGCGCTGGTGGTGAATGCGGGCAATTCCAACGCCTTCACCGGCTATCGCGGCCGCGAGGCGGTGGAGCAGATCATGGAGCAGGTCGCCGCGCACATCGGCTGCCCGAAGGAGCAGGTCTTCGTCTCCTCCACCGGCGTGATCGGCGTGCCGCTGCCCAAGGACAAGGCGCGCGAGGGCGTCGACAAGGCGCTCACCGCCGAGCCCTGCAATTGGGAAGACGCGGCGAACACCATCGCCACCACCGACACTTTCGCGAAGGGCGCCACCGCCACCGCCATGGTCGGCGACACCAGGGTGACGATCAGCGCCATCATCAAGGGCTCTGGCATGATCGCGCCCGACATGGCGACGATGCTGGGCTACCTGTTCACCGACGCCGCCGTGGAGCCGGGCTTCCTGCAGGCCTGCCTCTCGGCCGCGAACTTGCGCACATTCTCGTGCATCACCGTCGATTCGGACACCTCGACCAGCGACACCGTCCTCGCCTTCGCCACCGGCAAGGCGGGCAATGCACCGATCACCGGCTTCGACAGCCCCGGCGCCCACGCCTTCGCCGCCGCGATCCATGACGTCTGCCGCCAGCTCGCCCACCTCGTCGTGCGTGACGGTGAAGGCGCGCAGAAGTTCATCGCCGTCTCGGTCAGCGGTGCGGTGTCGGACGAGAGCGCCCGCAAGGTCGGCATGGCGATCGCCAACTCCCCGCTGGTCAAGACCGCCATCGCCGGCGAGGACGCCAACTGGGGCCGCGTCGTCATGGCCGTGGGCAAGGCGGGCGAGCCCGCCGACCGCGACAAGCTCTCGATCGGCTTCGGTGGCACCTGGGCCGCGCAGCAGGGCCTGCCGCTGGCGGACTACGACGAGGCGCCCGTCTCCGCGCATCTCAAGGGTCAGGACATCTCGATCGAGGTCGACCTCGGCCTCGGCGAAGGCACCGCGACGGTGTGGACCTGCGACCTGACGCACGGCTACATCTCGATCAACGCGGACTACCGGAGCTGAGCATGAGCACGCCGTTCTTCACGATCTGGGGCCGCCTGAACTCGCACAACGTCAAGAAGGTGGCCTGGTTCGCCGAGGAACTCGGCCTCAAGTACCAGCGCCATGACATCGGCGGAAAGTTCGGCTTCACCGATGAATACCTCGCCAAGAACCCCAACCGCCTGATCCCCACGATCGAGGACGGCAAGGTGGTGCTGTGGGAATCGAACGCGATCCTGCGCTACATGGCGGCCGAATACGGCGGGGCTGCGTGGTTCGCCGCCGATCCCATCGACCGCGCCCTCGCCGACCGCTGGATGGACTGGCAGTTCACCTATGCCGACGCGCAGCGCGCGCCATTCCTCGCCACGGCGCGCCAGTCGCCGGATCAATGGAACCATGCCGCCATCGCCAAGGGCATCGCCGACTGCGCGAAGCAGTTGGCGATCATGGACACGTACCTCACCGGCAAGCCCTGGCTCTCGGGCGCGCAGTTCGGCATCGGCGACATTCCCATGGGGGTCTACGCCTACACCTGGTTCAACCTGAAGTTCGACGCCTTCGGGATCGAGCAGCCGGAGTTCCCTGCCATTGCCGACTGGTACGCGCGCATCGTCAAGCGCCCCGGCTTCGCCGAGCAGGTGATGATCCCCCTGACATGATGACGCCCGCCCTCCACGCCGCCGTCGAGACGATCATGCGCGAGGCGAGCGAGCACGCGATCCTCCCGCACTACCAGAAGCTCGCCGCCAGCCAGATCGACGCCAAGGCCCCGGACGACGTCGTCACCGTGGCCGACAAGCAGGCCGAAGCGCTGCTGACCGAGCGGCTCTCCATGCTGCTGCCGGAAGCCGACGTGGTGGGCGAGGAAGCGGTCTTCGCCGATGCCTCGGTGATGGAGCGCCTCAAGGACCGCCTGTGCTGGATCGTCGATCCGCTCGACGGCACTAACAACTTCGCCGCCGGCAAGCCGCCCTTCGGCGTCCTCGTCGCTCTGGCGGACAAGGGCGAGACGATCGGCGGCTGGATCCTCGACTGCCTGACCGGCCGCTTCTGCCGCACCGACCTCGGCGGCGGCGCCTGGATCGACGGGGAACGGATCACCGCGCGCACCACCGGGGCCGAGCCGCCGGTCGCCGCGATCTCGACGATCTTCCTCGATGACGGCGCGCGCGAGAAGGTACTGACGCACATCGCGCCGCACTACACCCTCGTCGACATTCCGCGCTGCGCGGCCGAGCAGTATCCCCGCCTCGTGGACGGCACGAATGACATCTCGGTGTTCAACCGCACCCTGCCGTGGGACCACGCGGCGGGCGTCCTGTTCCTCAACGAGGCGGGCGGCAAGGCGGCAAGGCCGGACGGCAGCGCCTACCGAGTGGACGAATACGAGCGCCGCGACCTGATCGGCGCCTCCAGCCCGGCGCTCTGGGATGCGTTTGCGGAAGTGGTGGCAAGGCTGGCGTAAATCGTCGTCCCCGGACTTGCTCCGGGACCGGTGGCTGTCTTTAGGTGGTGCTTTCGGCGGGGGCTTCGACAAGCTCAGCCTGAGCGGGGTT
>NZ_BSFC01000003.1:98891-308100 GCF_027922145.1 Novosphingobium resinovorum
TCAACCCGCTCAGGCTGAGCTTGTCGAAGCCCCAGCGCGCGCGACGCAAAAGAAAACCCCCGCCGTTCCCACGGCAGGGGCCTCTACAACCTCAAATCTCAAGCGATCAGAGTTCGCTTTCGATCCAGCCCTTCAGCGCGCTCTTGGGAGCGGCGCCGAGCTTCTTGGCCACCGGCTGGCCATCCTTGAACAGCACCAGCAGCGGGATCGACTGCACACCGATGGCCGAGGGCGTCTCGGTGTTGGCCATGATGTCCATCTTGGCGATGGTGACCTGTTCGCCCAGTTCCTCGGCGATTTCCTCGAGGGCGGGGGCGATCATCTTGCACGGGCCGCACCAATCCGCCCAGAAATCGACGAGGACGGGCTTGTCGGACTTGAGGACGTCGGCCTCGAAGCTGGCATCGGTGACGGCAATGGTGGACATCGATTGACTCCTGAACTTTAGAATTGGGCGACAACTTAGGGATGAAACCCGGCGACGCAACGCCGGAACGGTGAAAGCTTTACTCGCGCGGCGCCAAGTCCGGCTTGTGGGCTGCGAGAACCTCGACGGGAACGGCGATCAGGCGCGGTACGGCGGTATAGAGCAGCGCCACTTCCACCGCGCGCCCCGGGAAAGTCGCTTCCAGAGCGGCGGCATAGGCGCCCATCTGGCGCAGCACACCACGCGGCACCGCGTCGATCCGGTCGGGAGGACGCCGCGCGCTCTTGTAGTCGACCAGACGCACGCGGCCCGGTTCTATCACCAACCGGTCGATCGTGCCCGCCACGACCTGACCGCCGACAACTGCCGCGACGGGCACTTCGGCGAGACTGTCGGGGCCGAAGAGGTCTGCCCAGTCGGGATTGCCGAGCACCGCCAGCGCGCTCCCCAGCAGTGCATCGCGATCCTGCGCCGGAAGGTCGGCGGCGTGGCGCTCCAGCCAGCCCCGTCCGGCACCCTCGCGTGCGGCTGCCGCCACATCCGGCAATCGCTCCAGCAGCTTGTGGACCAGCGTACCACGCCGCGCCGCATCGCGCCCCGCGCCCGGCGGGAACGGGGGATCGGGAGCGTCTTCCTCACCCAGCGATGACGGCGCCAGCGGACGCGGCGGACGCGGCTCGGCTGGCGACGCACGCTCGAGCCAGCGCGGCAGCGGCTCGCGCAAGTCGAGCATCGGCCCGCCCGCGCCCTTCGCCGCGCGAACCGGCACCGGAGCGGCCGGCTCGCCATGTTCGCAGCGCGCACCCCAAATGGGATCGCCCAGTTCCGCCTCGACCGGGAAAAGGGCGCGCAGCCGGGCATACCAGCTCTTGGGACTAGGCTCGCCCTTGTCTCGATTGCTCAGCGCCCCGCCGACGAACAAGGCTTCCTCCGCCCGGGTCATGGCGACGTACAGCAGGCGCCAATGCTCCTGTTCGTCGCCGCGCTTGCCCTCCTCCAGACGGTCGGCGATGCGGCCCTGCTTCTCGTCCTTCGAGAGCGGCGGCAGCGGGATCGTGCGCGCTTCGTTGGCGGGATCGGGCAAGTCGATGCCCCGCTCGCGCGCGTTGTCGGGATTGCTGGTCGCATCGGCGAGGATAACGATCGGCGCCTGCAGGCCCTTGGAGCCATGCACCGTCATCACCCGGACGAGGCCTGCCGCATTGTCTGCCTCGCGCTTCAGTTCGCCATCGCCCGCATCGAACCATGCGAGGAAGCCCGCAAGACTCGGCGTGTCGGTGACGGCATAGGCCTTGGCGGCATTGATCAGCTCGTCGATCGGATCGTTCGCCTCCGAGCCCAGCCGCGCCACCAGTCGCCGCCGCCCTTGCCAGGGGCCTACCAGCAGCCACTGCAGCAAGTCCTGCGGCGGTTCGTAATCCGCCAGCCGCAGCGCCTCGCCCAGTTGCTCCATCACCGCCGCCACCTCGGGCTCGCGCGAGCGACGCAAGTGATCCCACAGCCGCGTGTGCTTTTCCCGATAGCCATGCGCGAGAAGCTGTTCCTGGCTCCACCCGACCAGCGGCGAGACCAGCAGCGCGGCAAGGTTGAGGTCATCCAGCGGCTGCACCGCGAAGCGCAGCGCGGCGACGAGATCCTTGACCGCCAGCGGCGCACCCAGGCGCAGGCGATCGACCCCCGCCACCGGCACACCGGCTGCATGAAGCCGCGCGACGATGAGCCCGGCCAGTTCCTTGCGCTGGCGAACCAGCACCATGATGTCGCCCGCCCGCGCCCGGCGCGGCGCGCCCTTGACGAGCGTGAAGCCCGGCCCTTGATCGTCCAGCCAGTCGCGCACCTGCAGTGCGATGCGCTCGGCCATCTGGCGGTCGGGGCGCGAGAGCCAGTCCGGCGCAGTGCCCTCCTCGTCGCCCGAAGAGTCGTCATCCTCGTCGTCGGCAAGATCGCTCACCGGTCGCCACAGCGCGACGTAGCCCGGACGCTCCTGCCCCTGATGCCGTTCGGCGGGGCGGTCGAGGCCGAAATTCTCGTGCCCGATCCCGGCGATGGCCCGGTCCACGAAGTCCAAGACCGTCTGTGCGGTGCGGAACGAGCGGTCGAGCCCATACTCGCGAAACTCCGGCGGATCGAACCGGTCGCGCAGCATCGCCGCATTCTGCGCCGCCTCGCCCATCTCGCGCCGCACGCGATCGGCGGCGCGGCGGAAGTTCTCCGGGCTGGTGCCCTGGAACCGGAAGATCGCCTGCTTGTAGTCGCCGACCACGAACAGGGTACGCATCAGGTCCTCGTGCTGACCCAAGCCGGCCCAGAACTCGCCGGCCATCGCGAAGATGATGTCCCACTGCGCGGCGTTGGTATCCTGCGCCTCGTCGACGAGAATGTGGTCGAAACGGCGGTCGAGCTTGTAGCGAATCCAATCCGCCTGCGCCTGATTGGCAAGGAGATCGGCGGCACGGCGGATCTGGTCGTCGAAGTCGATCAGCCCCTCGCGCTGCTTGGCGGCATCCCAGGCCATCGCGAAAACCCGCCCCAGCCGCAGCGCCGGAACCAGCCGATCCGCCAGCGCCAGCAGTGACCGCATCGCTCTGATCTCAAGGATGCAATCGACCACTCGCGCGGCGGAATCCGCGTAGCCGGGGTCAAGCTTATCCTGCGACTTGCTGGCCTTGGGCTCACCCTTCTGAGTCAGGAACTCCTTGGCCAGCGCGTCGAGGCTGTCCAGGCGCTGCGCCCCGTTGCCCAGCAGCCACTCGCTGATAACATCGACGGCGCCGAGCCCGGTCTTGGTGCCCCACTCATTGTTTACCGCCATGCAGTGCCGGAGCGAGCGCACGTCGAACGCCGCATCCTCGCATCGCGCGCAGAGCCATTCGCGATCCGCGTCAGACGGCAGGCCGAGCAGGCGCAGCACGTTGAGCCGCATGTCCCCCGCCTGCCAGCTGCCGGGACCGAACCACGCCTCGCGCGCCGAGGCGCAGCGCAGCAGGAAGGCCATCACCGCATCAGGGCCATGCCGCAGCGACAATTGCTCCACAGCCTGCAGCAGGGCAGGATCGCCGAAGGGACCGTTCTCGGCATCCACAAGCAGGTCGGCCAGCACTTGCCGTGCCAGGAGGTCGCGCTCACGATCCTCCATCGGCCGGCTGCCGGGAATAAGATCGGCTTCCAGCGGGAAAGTCGCCAGCAGCCACTGCGAAAAGGCATGGATCGTGTCGATCCGCAGCCCACCGCCCGGACTGTCTAGCACCGAGGCGAACAGCGTACGCGCCCGAGCGAGGTTCTCGTCGCTCGCCTGCGCGCCGATCGCGGCAAGGCGCGCCCGCAGGTCGAACTCGCCAAGGCGTACCCATTCGGCCAGCGTACCGTTGATGCGCGCCGCCATTTCGGTGGCGCCGGCCTTCGTAAAAGTCAGGCACAGGATCTGCGAGGGGTCCACGTTCGGCTGCAGCAAAAGCCGCAGCACGCGCGAGGACAGCACTTGCGTCTTGCCGGTCCCGGCCGACGCGGAAAGCCACACCGTCTCCTGCGGATCGACCGCACGCATCTGGTTCCCGTGAAGCGGATGGACGGCAGCAGGACCGCTCATGCTGCACCCTCCGATCTGTTGCCAAGCGACGTGATCCATTCGTCCAGCCGCATCAACTGGTCGTAATCGGCGTAGCTGCCCAGTTCCGGGTTAAGGCGCGCGGTGAAGGGTTGATCGCCCAGAATCCAGCGGTCGAGCGCGTCGTCGAGGTAGCGCAGCGTCTCGGGCAGGAAGTCCTCGCGCGGGATGCCGGACTTCTTGCGGCCTTCCAGAACCGGCTCGAACATGTAGCCCATGGTCCCGTCCTTGGCCTTGGCCATCGACCAGTATTCGAACGAATCGGCCACGCCCTCGACACCATCGAAACCGCCGTCTTTCGCAATCAGCGCGATGAGGCCGAGCTGGAGCGCGAAGCCCTCCTGCACGCGGCTGCCGGTCGGCGGCTGGCCCGTCTTGTAGTCGACCACGGCGAGGCTCCCGTCCTCGCGCCGGTCGATGCGGTCGGCGCGGCCGTGGATCCGCACGTCGCGGCGGCGCATGTCGCCCCACTTCTCAACCGCGACGACTTTGCGACCACCTGCCTTTGCCTCAAGGATCATGCTCTCGAACGTTTCCAGCGCGGCGGAAAGACGCGGCCACCACAACACGCGCATCAGCGGGTGCGCGTTCTGCTCGGTAAGCACGCCCTGCGCGATGGCGTGGAGGCCACCCTCGGGCTCGCCGGCCTCGTGCCAGCGCTGCATGATGAGGTGTGCGACTTCACCCTTCCATGCCGCGCTCGGCTCGGCGTCGAGGCCATCCATGCTGCGCAGGCCCAGGATGGCGCTGGCGTAGAACTGGTAGGGATCGCCGCGTAGCCGATCGAGACCGGTGACGGAGACATCGACCTTGCGCTGTTCCGCCGAGGGCATCGGCTGTGGCCGGGGATGGGCTGCGACTTGCGCGGCGTCGTCCAGCCGGCGGGCGAGGTTCACGGCATCACGCTCGAGGTGGCGCTCCAACTGGTCGCCCAGCATCGCGCGCACCCGCAGCACGAAGCGCGAGGGGATCACCGGCCCGCCCTCATCCCGCTGCGCCCAGCTCAACACGATCTCCGGCGCACCGAGTGCGGCGGCAAGGTCATGCGCGGAAAGACCGATGCGGAAGTCCGCGCCCGGCACTCCGAGCGCGCGCAGGACGGCGGGCGGCAACAGCGCATCGAGCGCCGCGCTGCCCGGCCATACCCCCTCGACCAGGCCCCCGCAGATTACGAGGTCGGCGCGGCTCATGCGCGCTTCGAGCAGGCCGTAGACCGAGACGCGCGGATGCCCGCCCCAGGGCGGGCGCACCGAAACGCGGTCCATAGCATCGCGCAACACGGCGCCGATCTCACGCGGGTCGAGCAAGGTGCCTGCCGCTCCCGCTGCCCCGCGCAATTCCTCCACGAAGGCGCTGAGCGCGCGGCCATCCGCACCGCCCCACAGCGTCTCTCCGCAAAGGGCCTCGGCGGCATCCGCAAGCAGGCCGAGCAGGCGTTCGAGCGGCTCCGCTTCGCCCAGTATCGACAGCGGCGTCAGGATCGTCTCGATCCCGGCCCACCATTCGCCCAGCTTCGCGGCGTCCGCCCTGGCCGCCAGCGGTGCCAGTCCGGCACCGGGGCGCGGCCCGCGCAGCGCGAGGTCGAGCTTGCGCGCATTCTCCAGCCAGCGCGGACGCCCCGGTCCGTTCCCGGCGAGGGGATGGACGAGCAGCGCGACGAGCGGCACCGGCGCGGCCTGCTGCGCGACCACTTCGGCCAGCAACAGCAGCAGGCGACCGGCGGCGGTCTGCGGCAACGGGCGACCGGCAGTGTCGTCCGCCTCGATCCCCCAGCGCTCCAGATGGCTGACCACGCGCGCCGCCAGCCCCCGGTCGGGCGAGACGAGCGCGACACGGCGCTCGGGTATCTCCAGCGCCTCGCGGATGAGCACCGCGATCGCCTGCGCCTCCTCGCCGGGATGCGTGCATTCCATCAGGCGCACGCCGCTCAGGCGGCGCTGCTCGGGCGGCAGATCGACCCATGCGGCGGAAGCGCGCGGCGGCAAGAACAGGTTGGAGATCGCGCGGCTGCGCTCGGGCGGCGCAGCGGCAAGCCCGGAGCGGTGCCACGGCTGCACCTCGGCGCGCGCGACCCCCATCCGATTGAGCAGCAGCTTGAGGTGGTATTGCGGGTGCGTCACCGCATCGGCGCGGCCGAACGGCGGGTCATCCGGCTGCGCAGGAGCGCCAGCGGTGCCCAGTTCCCCCCAGACCTCGTCCGCCAGCGACAAGTCGAGGTCGGGCAAGACGACGAGGCCCTGCGGCATCTCGCTGACGACGCGCAGCAATCGCGCCAGCGCGGGCGAGGCGCCGGTGACGCCCGCCGCGATGACCGGGTGCGGCGGAGGCTGGCCTTGCCAGCGCGTGGCAGCGTGGTCAAACAGCCGGTTGCGGCGGTCAGGCGCGTCAATCTCGCCGCGCGCGGCCAGCTCCGCGATCCAGTGCTGCTGCACCTTGAGGAAGCTGCGGGTATTGTTGCTCCAGTGCCCGGCAAGATCGCCGACGATGCCGATGACGCGCTCCGACATGAGATCGATCGGGGCGATCTCCTCGGCCATCAGGCGGTCCATGGTGCGGCCGATCTCAAAAGCACGCCGCAGCAATGCCGCGCCCTTTCCTGCAGCATCACCTTCGACCTCACGCAAGTAGTACGCAAGGCGCAGCCAGCGGCGGGTCGGATCGGCGGCAGGCGCAATATCGGCCGCACCGAGCGGATCGAGCAGCGGGCCAAGCGCTTCGTCGAGATCGAGATCACCCACCGCGACCATGCGCGGCAGCAACATGCCGCTCCCCGAATGACGCACGAAAGCCTCGGTCATCGTGCGGATCGTGCGGCGGCTCGGCAGCAGCAGGGTCAGCCGCGCAAGTGCGATCTCGTCCTTGGCATAGCGCGGGATGAGCCCGGCGACGAGAGCGTCGGCGAAACCACGATGCGCAGCAATGGAGTAGACTTTCGGACCCGTCCGGTCAGGCACGGGTCAGCCATTCCTCGGTCGGCCTGATCGCGGCGGGCTCGCCTACTTCGAACCACAGGCCCTGATGCGAGATGCCGTAGAGGCGACCTTCCTCGATCGCGCGGCTCCACAGGATGTTGGTGGAGAACGCGCCCTCGGGCGCATCGCGCAGCAGGCGCTTCGACACGAGCTGGATGCCGGTGTAGATGAACGGCGCCACCCGCCCCTGGCGGCGGCGCGCGACGCGACCATTGGGATCGAGGTGGAAGTCGCCCTCGCCGCGATAATTGAGCGCGCGGGTGTGCGGCACCATCAGCAGCAGCGCGTCCATCCGCTCCGCATCCCAGGCCAGCGAGAGTTCGGCAAAGACGTCCTGCGGGCCGTCGAGCCAGATGTTGTCGCTGTTCAGGCAGAAGAACGGGTCGGGCAGCAGATCGGCCGCCCTGACCATGCCGCCGCCGGTTTCCAGCAGCAGTTCGCGCTCGTCGGACAGGGTGACGGCAGGCGCGGTCTTGCGGACCTTGAGATGGCCTTCCAGCGCGTCGGCCATGTAGTGCGCATTGACCACCGCCTTCGTCACGCCCGCGTTGCCGAGCTTGTCGAGCGCATGGTCGATCAGCGACTTGCCCGCCACGCGCACCAGCGGCTTGGGCTGGGTCGCGGTGAGCGGGCGCATGCGCTTGCCCAGCCCTGCGGCGAGCACCATCGCGGTGTCGCTGGCGAGAGGCTTCATCGGGCGAACTCCCCGCCGTTCGCCTCGCGCAAGGCGGCGGGGATGTTGGCGTCGAACCATGCCGCGACCGGTGCCATCGCGGGATGGGCAAGGTCGCGCTCCATCGCCGCCCAGACGCGCGGGATCAGGTCGAGGTAGCGCGGCTTGCCGTCACGGCGCCACAGCCGCACGAAGATGCCGACGATCTTGGCGTTCCGCTGCGCGCCGAGCCGCGCGTAATCGGCGAGGAAGGCATCGACGTCCGTACCCGTTTTCTGCACGTAGCGATCGAACATCTGCGCCTCCAGCTCGGGCGCAACTTCGCGCCGGGCATCCTGCAGCAGCGAGACGAGGTCGTAGGCCGGATGACCGACCAGCGCGTCCTGGAAGTCGAGCAAGCCCTGCTTCTCGAGGCTGCCGAGCAGCATGATGTTCTCGGCATGGTAATCGCGCAGCACGGTGACGCCGGGGCGCTGGCGCGGCAGCATCGGCGAAAGCGCCTGCTCCCACGCGCTCACGAAGCCTGCGGCATCGACGTAGAGGCTCTGCGCGGTGCAGTACCAGTCGATGAACAGCTTCACCTCGCGGATATATTCCGCCAGCGAGTAATCGAGGAACGGCCCGGCGGGCAACTGGTGCAGCTTCGCCAGCGCGTCGATCGCGGCGGAGTAGACCGCCGCCTCGTCCGCTGGCCACTGGTCGAGGTAGTCGCGCATGCGCGCCTCGCCGAAGTCCTCCATCAGGATGAGGCCCTTGTCGGGCTTCTCCGCGAGGATGCGCGGCGGACGCATGCCGTTGTCGTCGAGCCAGTGCGCGGCGCGCAGGAACGGGCCGATGTCCTCCTGCGGCGGCGGCGCATCCATCAGCATCGCGGTGGCGCCATCGACACTGCGGATACGGAAATAGCGGCGGAACGAGGCATCGCCCGGCAGCGGCTCGACAGCCGCGCCTCCCCAACCGGCGGCGGCGAGAAAGGCATCAAGGCCCTCGGGAAAGTTCGCGTGTTCGAGCGTCATACAGGTATACGCCCTAGCCAATCCGCCCCGCCTTCGACAATGGCGATCCGACCGTCCTCGACAACTTCCAGCGTGATCGAGAGGCAGCCCGGCTCATGTGCGAAGCCGCCCGCGTGATCGGGCCACTCGGCGATGAGCACCGCGCCTTCGCGGTAATCGTCGAGGCCGATCTCCTGCGCCTCGTCGGGATGGTTCAGGCGGTAGAAGTCGGCGTGGACCAGCGGCAACCTGACCGCCGGCGGATCGTAAGGCTCGATGATCGCGAAGCTGGGTGACGGCACTTCGCCCTCATGACCAAGCCCGGCGATGATCGCGCGCGCCAGCGTGGTCTTGCCCGCGCCGAGACCGCCGGTCAGTGCGATCACGTCGCCGGGGAGCAGCGCATCGGCGAGCTTGCGGCCCCATGCGTCCATCGCCGCGAGGTCTGGCAGCGGCAATCTCATGCCAATGTTCCTCTCATGGCAGTTCGATCAGCGCGCTGGTGCCCTTGCCCGGCTCCGATTCGAGCCGCAGGCTGCCACCGTGCGCCTCCACCAGCTGGCGGGCGAGCGGCAAGCCGAGGCCGTCGCGGCTCTCCACCTTGCCGTCGGCGCTGACCTTCATCCCGTCGAGCGCGCGGGCGAGCGTGCGACTTTCCATTCCGGCTCCCTTGTCCTGCACGAGGATCTGGATCGCATCCCCCTCTCCGGTTTTCCGCCGCGACAGCTGCACGAGAATGCGCCCGCCGCGCGTCGAGGCGGCGATGGCGTTGTCGACGATGTGCCCCAGCGCCCGCGCCAGCCTTCGCCGGTCGGCCACCAGCGGACGCAGCAGGCCCTTGGCCTGAAGGTCGAGCGTCAGGCCCGCCTTCTGCAGCCGACCTGCCCGTTCCTCGACCACCGAGCGCACGAAGGGCATCGGGTCGATTTCCTCGAACTTGAGCGGCAGCAGGCCCGCCTCGCTCTGCGACAGGTCGAGCAGGCTGTCGATGTGGTCGCCCAGTTGCTGCGATGCCTCGATGATCGAGCCGACATAGTCGCGCCCGGAATCGTTGAGGTCGCCGCCGATGCCGAGGTCCAGCATCTCGGCAAAACCGCCGATCGAGGTCAGCGGCGTGCGCAGTTCCTTGCTCATGTTGGCGAGGAAGCGGGTCTTGATCGCATCCGCCTCGATCAGCGCGGCATTGCTTTCGCGCAGCGCCTGCTCGGCCTTCATCGAATCGGTGATGTCGAGCACCGCGAGCAGGCCATTGCCGTCCGGCAGCGGCACGCCCGCATATTCCAGCACACGCCCGTCGGCGAGCCCGATGCGCCCGCCCGTCTGCGCGCGGTCGAGCGTCGCGGCGCGCACGACGTTGCCCACGGTTTCCGCCTCGACCGGGCGCTTGAGGCGCGAGGCGATCTTCTTGAGCAGCGCTTCCACATGCGGATGGGTGTCGAGGAATTCGCTCTCCAGCCCCCAGTCGGCGGCGAAACGGCGGTTCCAGATCTGCATGCGGCCATCGGGCGCGAACACCGCGACCGATTCGAACAGGCTGTCGAACGTGGCGGTGCGGGTGCGCAGCAGGGTGTCGCGCACGGCGGAAAGGCGCAGCTGTTCGGTGCGATCCTCGACGATCAGCAGCAGCCCGCCATCAGGGACCGGCTGGGCGACGATGCGCAAGTGCGTGCCGTCCGCGAGCGTCCAGCTTTCCTCCTGCGTCGAGCCTGCCGAAAACCAGCCCGCCTTCTCGCGCCGCCATGCCGGGAAGTCGCGCGCCTCAGGCACGCGGCCCGCATCGCGCGCGGCATCGAGCAGGCGCTCGAAGGCGGGCGGATCGACGAGGATACGCCCGTCGAGCTTGAACAGGCGCTGGAACGGCTGGTTGGCGAAAGCGAGCCGCCGCTTGGCGTCGAACTGCGCCACGCCCGCGGAAAGCTGGTCGAGCAGGGCCCGCTGCGCCTCGCGGAAGGCGCGGAAGGAGCGCGACATCTCCTCCAGGTCCTCGATGTCCACCGCGTAGCCCGCGACGCCGTCGTCCCCCAGCGGCAGGTCGCTGACGCGCAGGGCGCGGCGCTGGCCGTCGATGGTAGTCGAGACGATACGCTCGATCGGGATGCCCTTTTCCGCCGCCTTCCGGGCGACTTGTCCCGGGGCGAGGCCATCGACCGATTCGATCAGTTCGATGCCCTTGACGACCACGTCGTCGGCGTTCTTGGCGCCCACGGCGGCGACGTAGGCATGGTTGACCAGTTGCAGTTCGCCATCCGGGCGGCGGAACCACATCGGCATCGGCGCGGCCTCGATCAGCGAGACGAGCGCGTGGAAGTCGCCGCGCGCACGGGCGGCTTCGTCACGCAGGCGGACGAGTTCGGTCTCGCTGTCGGAAAAGTCGAAGACCCATACCAGCGCGGCGCCGCCGGGCGAGACCTGAGGGTCGGAAAGATGCCCGCGCAGGGCGAGGCTGCGGCTGGAGCCATGCGGGGTCACCGCCATGCGGAAAGGCGCAGCGGTCTTCTGGCAGCGGCGAACGGCCTCGGTCAGTTCGGCGAGTTTCTCGGCGGGCAGGCCGCGATCATTTCCATCCAGTTCGGAGAGGAACTGCGGCACTTCGTCCAGCCCCAGCCACTGCGCGAGGCGCGGCGAAGCCTCGATCCGGCCGTCCGTGCGCACCAGCAGCGGCAGCGCCGGTGATTCCTCGACCATGCGGCCGAGGCGGCGGGCGGAGCGCAACTGCGCCTCGGCGCGGTTTTGGCGCGAACGCGCGGACAGCACCGCCCAGGCGGCGGCAATCGTCCAGGCGCCGAGCAGCAGGCCGATCAGGAGAGGCAGGAAACGCGAGAATTCCATCGCGCTAGGCTATGATGCGCGCGGATGGCCCTGACAATGGGGGATGGCGCGAAAGCGGTAGATACGCGGGTTGGCCGACGGATGGACGTTCACGCCCTCTTGTTACGACGCGGTCATAAGCCCCTCCGTTCATCATGCGTGACATTCACGAAAATTATCGGCGACAGGTTAGGGCGGGTGGGAAAATAGGTTCCCACGGATAGCAGGTCAGGAAGACGCCCCCGCCTTTCCTACCCCTCCGGAGCTATGGCCAATCCGCCGATCGCCACGGACAATATGGAGAAAGCATGGTGCGGCGTCGAAGCCTGCGGCTGCCCAAATGAATAGGCAAAATAACTAGGCAATCGAAATAAGACTATATCATCAAAAGATAATTTTCATTTTGATAGAACAGTTAATAAATCTTCACTGTGTCTCACGGATAAAAATTTCCAATGTTCCCAAAATCATAAGGGAACCCCATGGGTAATGACAAACAACCGCGGCTACAACGGCCTGACACGCCGGCAAAGCCAGTGCCTGGCCCTGGTAAATCAGGGAATGACCTCAAAGGAGATCGCCCGACAACTCGATCTTTCCCCATCGACGGTGGATAATCACCTGCGAGAAGCCATTGTGCGTATGGGAAAGAACAATCGGCAGGAGGCCGCGCGCGATTTCGCGTCTGCGCACCGCCAGGTGGATCAATCCGAACGTTTGCCGGGAGATCATTTACCCCGCGCGATGTCACTCGTCCGCCTTGATGACATCGGACCGTTCACCGTATTCATATGTAAGAATTGATTAGCCGTTATTTAGCAATTTGCGCCTCGAATGACTGCAGAAATGCAAAAAGGGCGCCTCCTTTAAAGAGACGCCCCTTCTGCATTGACATCAAACGGTGATCAGTAGCGGTAGTGGTCCGGCTTGAACGGACCGGCTTCCGGCACGCCGATGTAGTCGGCCTGCTTCTTCGACAGCTTGGTGAGCTTCACGCCCAGCTTTTCGAGGTGCAGCGCGGCGACCTTCTCGTCGAGGTGCTTGGGAAGAACGTAGACTTCGTTCTTGTAGTCGTCGCTCTTGGTGAACAGTTCGATCTGCGCCAGCGTCTGGTTGGTGAAACTGGCCGACATCACGAAGCTGGGGTGACCGGTGGCGCAGCCCAGGTTCACCAGGCGGCCCTTGGCGAGCACGATGATCTGCTTGCCGTCCGGGAACGTCACGAGGTCGGTGCCCGGCTTGACTTCCTTCCACTCGTAGTTGTCGAGCGCCGAGATCTGGATCTCGCTGTCGAAGTGGCCGATGTTCGAGACGATCGCCTTGTCCTTCATCGCGGCCATGTGCTCGCCGGTGATGACGGCTTCGTTGCCGGTGGCGGTCACGAAGATGTCGGCGCGCGAAACCGCGTCCTCCATGGTGACGACCTCGTAACCCTCCATCGCCGCCTGCAGCGCGCAGATCGGGTCGATCTCGGTGACGAGGACGCGCGCGCCGCCGTTGCGCAAGCTGGCGGCCGAGCCCTTGCCGACGTCGCCGAAACCGGCGACGCAGGCGACCTTGCCGGCCAGCATCACATCGGTGGCGCGGCGGATCGCGTCGACCAGCGATTCACGGCAACCGTAGAGGTTGTCGAACTTCGACTTGGTGACGCTGTCGTTCACGTTGATCGCCGGGAACGGCAGCTTGCCGTCCTTGGCGAGGTGGTAGAGGCGGTGGACGCCGGTGGTGGTCTCTTCCGAGACGCCCTGGATCGCCTTGACCGAAGCGGTCAGATAGCCCGGCTTGGCCTTGAGGAAGGCGTTCAGCGCGCGGACGAACTCGATTTCCTCGGCGTTCGAGGGTTCGAACAGCGTCTCGCCCGCTTCGACGCGTGCGCCCCAGAGGGCGAACATCGTGGCGTCGCCGCCGTCGTCGAGGATCAGGTTGGCGGTGAGGTCGGGATTGCCCTCGCTCGACCAGTCGAAGATCTTGCCGACGTAGTCCCAGTAATCGGCCAGCGATTCACCCTTGATCGCGTAGACCGGGATACCGGCGGCGGCGATGGCGGCGGCGGCGTGGTCCTGCGTCGAGAAGATGTTGCAGGTGGCCCAGCGCACTTCCGCACCGAGAGCCACCAAAGTCTCGATCAGCACGGCGGTCTGGATCGTCATGTGCAGCGAACCGGTGATGCGCGCGCCCTTGAGCGGCTGCGACGCGCCGAATTCCTCGCGCAGCGCCATCAGGCCCGGCATTTCGGTCTCGGCGATGGCGATTTCGGTGCGGCCGAAGTCGGCGAGGCCGATGTCGGTGATGGCGTAGTCGGGGGTGGTGGCCACGTGGGACTCCTGAAGATTGCGTCACGCCGGCGCCGCGCGCGGAAAACCCCCCGCGAGCGGCGCCGGTACTGCCGCGTCCCTACCCGCTCCGCATCAGCGAGGCAAATATAAAGATAGCTTTATATGTTCTGTTCAACGCATGGCCAGCGCCATGAGGATGGGCGGCTGGCGCTCCAAGAGCTGCCCCGCGACTTCCACCAGCGTTGCGCGGCCCTGCACCGTGGCGAGTCCCTGCGTGATCGAGCGCAACTGGTGGCACGAGAGCCAGGGATGGCCGCCGCCGTACTCGTTGGCCATGACCACGCTCATGCGGTCGAGCGGCCCGCCCGAGGCGTCGGCGGCATCGCCGAGTTCGGCGCGTAGCTGGGCATTCGCCTCGTTGAGTTCGGACATGTGGCTGCTGGTGAACTTGCCGTAGTCCTCCATGAAGTCGTCCGCCGTGGTGCGGCAGCGCAGGCCGGTCACCATCAGCATGATGTCCATGCGGCGCAGCTTCTGCGCCTCGCTCGGGCGAGCCGTCGGCGGTGTGACGACGGTATGAGGTGCCTCCGGTACTGCCGATTGCGCGAGTGCCGGTGTTGCCGAACCGAGCCCGCACGCGATTGTCACGGCCAGCCACGGCCGCTTGATTCCGATCCTGATCATTGCCCTGTTCCCCGCAGGCAAATTGCCTGACCGAACGGGAATGTCATCGATTGCATACCGCGATCTGAAGAACCACGGTTAACGCATTTTCACGATGAAAATCCCCGCAAAATGGCCGGTTGAACGATCACGAATGACCACATCGGACGCCTTTTGAGAGCATGAGTGAACGTATCCCCGGACGCCGCCGCGACACGCCTTGCTCGGCGCCCGGCTCACGGCGCGAATCGAAATTCCCGCAGGTGCGGCGTTGCCCATCCGAGCGCTCGGCCTATATCTGCGCGGCAAAGCCGTTTTGCTGTCATGAAAGGACGAATGCCATGGCCATCTCCGTTG
This sequence comes from Novosphingobium resinovorum, assembly GCF_027922145.1. Lineage (GTDB taxonomy): Bacteria > Pseudomonadota > Alphaproteobacteria > Sphingomonadales > Sphingomonadaceae > Novosphingobium > Novosphingobium resinovorum. The sequence continues at coordinate 113,667 of NZ_BSFC01000003.1, forward strand.
GCGACACGCTGCCCGACGTAAAGCTCATCAAGGTCGGCGAAAGCGGCCCCGAGCCGGTGCAGTCCTCCGAATACTTCGCGGGCAAGAAGGTCGCGTTCTTCGCGGTTCCCGGCGCGTTCACTCCGACCTGCTCGGCCAAGCACCTGCCCGGCTTCGTCGACAAGGCGGAAGAGTTCAAGGCCAAGGGCATCGACGAGATCGTCTGCACCTCGGTCAACGACGCCTTCGTGATGGGCGCCTGGGGCAAGGCCGCCGAGGCATCGGACGTGACCCTGCTGGCTGACGGCAACGCCGACTTCGCCAAGGCGGTGGACCTGACCATGGACGGTTCGGGCTTCGGCATGGGCACGCGCAGCCAGCGCTACTCGATGGTCGTCAACGACGGCGTGGTCGAGCAGCTCAACGTCGAGGCGCCCGGCTCGTTCGAGGTCAGCTCGGCGGAGCACATGCTCGGCCAGCTCTGAGCCTGAGGCATATTCGGCAAAAGGGCGCCCTTCCATGCGGAGGGGCGCCCTTTTCGTATCGGCGGGGCGGTGGAATGGCCTCGCACCTTGGCCTTGGCGGGGTGCGCGGGTAGCACTTGTGCGAACAATTCATCTCAGGGGTTAGATCATGGCGCGCTCGGTTATCGTCACCGGTGGTTTCGGGGTTCTGGGGCAGGCAGTGGCGCAGGCCTTCGCTGCGGCGGGAGACAAGGTCGCCCGCGTGGACTTCGCGAAGACCGCGCATGAGCCGCTGGACGGCGCGCTCGACATCGGCGGGGTCGACCTGACCGATGCGGCCTCCACCCAGGCCGCGCTCGACACGGTCGCGGCGGCGCATGGCGGGGTGGACGTGCTGGTCAACGTCGCCGGCGGCTTCACCTGGGAGACGCTGGAGGACGGCTCGATCGATGCCTGGGTGAAGATGCAGGCGATGAACGTGCTCACCGGCGCAACGATCACCAAGCTCGCCCTGCCCGCACTAAAGGCTTCGGCTGCGGGCCGGATCGTCAACATCGGTGCGGGCGCGGCGGGGAAGGCGGCGGCCGGCATGGGTGCCTACACCGCGTCGAAGTCGGGCGTCCACCGGCTGACCGAGGCGCTGTCCGAGGAGCTTTCCGGCACCGCCGTCACCGTCAACGCGATCCTGCCGAGCACCATCGACACCCCGACCAACCGCGCCGACATGCCGGACTCGGACTTTGCGACATGGGTGCAGCCCTCGGCCATCGCGGATGTGATCGTGTTCCTCGCCTCGGCACAGGCGCGGGCGATCAGCGGGGCGCTGATCCCGGTGACGCGCGGCGGATGATGCGCGGCACGTAGACGACGACGCCCTCACCCGCATAGATGCGCTGCCATGCGCGGCTGCGGGCGAGTGCCTCGGCGAGCGGCGCATTGTGGTCCTCGTCGAGCACGAAGGCGGCCGGGTTCCACTTGCGCACGACGTCGACGAGCGGGACGATACCGTTCTCGATCCCGCCGTTGTACTGCCACTCCTCGCGCGCGTAGCGGTAGTAGCGGCCGTCGTAAGCGACCTTCCAGTCCGGGTAGCCGGTGTCGATGATGACGCCGCCGAACGGGAAATCACCATAGACCGTCCCGCGCACCCCGAATTTGCGCAAGTGCTCCACCGCTTTCAGCGGCAGAGTCGGCGCGAAGCGCGTCGGCGCGAGCAGCGGGGTGACCACAGCGACGAGCGCGAGCGGAGCCAGCACCGTCAGCCATTCCGAACGGGCGGGTTTCGCGCCCTCCTTTCCGGCAGCGCGGGCGATCACCGGCACCATCGCCACCGCCCAGAACAGCACGAAGCGATAGGCCGTCAGCGTCATCACCGAAAGGCCGATGACGACGGCGATTTCCGCCAGATCGACGCACCCGCCCCGACGCACGATCAGCCAGAGCGTCAGCAAGGTCACCACCAGCACCGGCAGGGCATTGGGATGGTTGGCGGGTGTCCAGATCGGGAACCACTCGCTCGCGCCGATGGCTATGCTCGCCTGCGCGTTGGCGGCCGAGGTCGCGAGTATCGAGGCGCCGTCGGGCGTGGCGAACATCGCCGCCACCGAAAGCACGCCGAGGGCGCTCAGCCCCCATGGACGAGCGGCGGCGCGGCCGGTTGTCCAGCGATACCATCCGGCCCCGGCGGCAAGGTTCAGCGCCGCCACCGCGACACTCACCGAAGGATGCAGGTTCTGCCACGCAATCAGCACCGGCAGACCCAACGCCACCATCGGCAGCGGCCGCAAGTCCAGCCGCTGCAGCGCGAGCAGCAGCCCGAAGCACAGGCAGGCAAAGCTCTGCGGGCGCACGCTTGCGGTCGGCAGCGCCGCGACGAAGACCAGCGCCAGCGCCAGCATCACGGCCTGCAGACTAGCGCCCTTCCAGCGGCATGCGGCGGCGACGGCCCAGAAGCCGCCGAGCCAGCACAAGGCGTCGAACACGCGCAGCAGGTCCCAGCCGCCGATCCGCCGCACCGTCGCCATGACCGCCTGCCCGGCCCATGCGACGGCGGGCAGCGGCTCTCCGGCATGGAGCGCGGCGAAAGGCTCGGTCGGCACCGGGCCGCCGCGATCGACGATCAGTTCGCCCAGCTTGAGCTGCCAGAAGATATCGACGTCCCACACCGGCCGCAGCAGCAGGACCAGCAACGTCACCGCGGGGACGAGCGCCAGCAGCAGGCGCACGCGCGCCGATCCATGAAATGCCCCGCTATTGTGCTCGATCATCTGCCTGTCCGCCTCCGGCCTGCCCGGACCGGATGGCAGCGGCTCTGGCCTCAGGCGCGGCGGGGTTCAAGCGCTATCTTTCAGGGAAGCAGGTCTTTCCCCCTCCATCGTCATTGCGAGCGTAGCGAAGCAACCCAGGGCGACTCAAGACTGCCCTGGATTGCTTCGCTGCGCTCGCAATGACGAAAGGTGGTGCGGGTGCCCAGTCGGTCGGGCAGGATCACCGCACCGCCCGCCACGCTGCATAGTCGGCGATCAGTTGCGGATATTCCTCCAGCTCCGGAAAGCGGTCGTAGCGACGCTCCACCTTCGTCTCCACCCACCGTAGCTTCTCCGCCACCTGCATCTCGATGTAGGGGGTGAACACTGAACGATCGTCGAGCAGCGTGGCGCGCACGTTGACGAAGCCCATCGACGGATCGACCCGGGTGAAGACCCAGGACTTGCACCAGACGCAGTGATGGTGATGCGCCTCGTCGCCGTGAATGCCGCCGATCTCGGTCTCGCCGGTGACGACCTCGAAGCCCTGCACCGGCACCGAGATCGTGGTGGAGAAGGCGCTGGCGGTCATCCGCTGGCAGCCGGTGCAGTGGCACAGCCCCTCGATCAGCGGAGGCGCCGTCAGGCGAAAGCGCAGGCGCGAGCAGCGACAACCGCCCTCGAGTACCTGCGCATGACCCATGACGCCTCTCCGATATTCAGTAGCCCATCAGGCTGAGCACTTCCTTGCGGGAACGTTCGTCCTCCAGGAAAGTGCCCATCATGCGGCTGGTGATCATGCCGACGCCCGGCGTGCGCACGCCGCGCGCGGTCATGCAGGCGTGGTTCGCCTCGATCACCACGGCGACGCCCTGCGGCCTCAGGTGTTCCCAGATGCACTGCGCGACTTCGGCGGTCAGGCGCTCCTGAATCTGCAGGCGGCGCGCGAAGCCGTGCAGCACGCGCGCCAGCTTGGAGATGCCGACAACGTGGTTGCGCGGCAGGTAGGCGATCGCGGCCTTGCCGATGATCGGCGCCATGTGGTGCTCGCAGTGCGACTGGAAGGGAATGTCCTTCAGCAGCACGACCTCGTCGTAGCCGCCCACTTCCTCGAAGATGCGCGACAGGTGGACCGCCGGATCTTCCTGATAGCCCTGGCAGTATTCCAGCCAGGCGCGCGCGACACGCTTGGGGGTGTCGACCAGGCCCTCGCGCGTCGGATCGTCACCGGCCCACTGGATCAGCGTGCGGATTGCGTCCTGAACGTTGTCGGGCACATCCGGCTTGCGCAAGGGGTCATGGCGCGGGCTATCCTCAGCGGGACTTACCTGGCTGCTCATCCGACTTGCTCCTTCTCAATTTCTTCATCAGGCGCACACGCATCAGGTGTCCCTTGCCCCGGAACAACCCGCGTCGCGCGATGGGCTCGAACATTTCGCCGGGGCGTTCCGGATCGAGCACCCCGCTTTGGCCGAGTGCTCTTTCAGCTTCCGACAAGTTCTTCAAGGGCAAGGGTTCGAGATATTTCTTTCCGGCCTTGGGTCCGTCGCGGTTGAGTGCGTCCACCATCGCCGCCATCGAGCCGTGCCGCTCGATTCCGGCGGCCACTTCACCTTCGGCGATACCGCAATGCTCGGCCAGCAGGCGCAGGCGCAATTCGGTGATCGTGGCGGGATCGACGTGGGCATTGCCGGGCCGGGCAAGGTCGATGAAGACGTCGCACTCGCTGTCGAGGCCCATCGAGCGGTTGTTCATGTTCGCCGACCCGACCCGCAGCACCTCGTCGTCGATGATCGTCAGCTTGGCGTGGACGTAAATCGGCTCGCCCTCGGCGTTGGAGGGGGTGAAGATGCGGAAACGTCCTTGGGTGTCCACCGCCTGCAGCGTCTCGACCAGTTCGACGCGGGCAGTATCCATCGCCTGCTGCTCCAGCCAGCCGTCGGCGGTGACCGGGTTGACGATGAAGAACTCGGGCGGATTGTCCTCCGTCAGCCGCTTGCAGATGGCTTCGGCGATCGCGCGCGAGGCGAAGTACTGCGTCTCGGCATACATGAAGCGCTTCACGCGGGCGATCTGCTCGACGAAGAGCTTCTCGATCTCGGCGACCTGCGGGCAGTCGTTGTACTCCGCGCGGGTGCGGGCGATGCCGATCTCGACGTTCTCGAACTCGGCGGTCAGCCCCTCCGGCCACGGCGTCCCCTCGCGCGGGCGACAGGGCGCGAGGTCTTCGCCGCCGGCGACCTTCCAGCGCTCGCGCCCCAGTTCGCCGAGCGTCACGGCGACGTCGCCCTCCAGCATCATCGTGACGTCGTGCCAGGGACCGTAGAGCCGCCCGGTCGGCCGCTTGCGGCGCGGGTCTTGCGGCAGGTGGTCGGGCGTGTCCCAGCGGTCGGAGGTCATGTCGATGCCGCCGCAGGCCGCAACCTTGTCATCGATCACCACGATCTTCTGGTGATGGCTGCAGCCGACCGGATGGGCGGAATCGAACTTGAAGTCGATGCGCGGATGCTTCGCCCAGCGCACCACGTCGAACAGCATCGTACCCCGGAACAGGTACTTGAGCATGGCGACGTTCCACTTGAGCAGCCTGATCTCAAGCTCCGGATTGCGCTTCACCACCCAGAGCATGAACGAGCCGAGGCGCGCGGGAAACTTGCGCTTGCGGCCACGCTGCCACCAGCGCCGCCCGGAGGTCAGCAGGATGCGGGAATCGAAGTCCCACCCGATCATGAAGATGCGCTGCCGCGCGCCTTCCATCGTCTCGCGAATGGCCTCGAAGTAATCGGCCGCGTCCACGACCACGTGCGCGCGCGAAGCCTTGGCATAGCGCCATACCGAAGGCGCTACACCCTCGTCGTTCTGATCTTGCATCGTCCATCCTGCCGGAGCTTCCACCACGGCCGGTTCAAGCACCGAAGGCCGCGAAAGTTCCCCTCGAATGTCAACTTGTGCACACGAAGGAGGCGTTCGCCCGATCCCTCCCGGCATTCGTCGCAGCAACCTTTGCGGGCGCGGGCGGCAAGGACCAGATTTCGCTCCGCCGCTCGCGTCGGAAGTGGTTGCCGCCCGGTTTGCGCCAACGCGAGGATTTGGCCATTCGTGACCGCGTGGTGGTCATCCCAACAACCACTCGTACATCACCCGATGGCGAGAACGGCGGGAATCCGCAGTTTTCCACAAGGGTTGACCGGCTCATCGCGGGAATGGCTCGACTCGCCCCTTGTACACGCAACCGTTCACCCTGCGATGGATTTGCCTGACTATACCTGTCCCTCACCCCGTCTGCCGTGTGCGAAGTTTCGCCACGGCGGGGCCGGCGAAAGTCGGACGGGGTAACCCCAGCCCGGTTTCGCCGGGCCGCATTTCTCGCCCCTTCAGGGGGGCTTGTTCCGGGCTCGTCCTCCCACGGGTCCCGCAAACAAGGAGTACGCCATGAAGAAAACCCTCATCACCGCCGCCATCGCTGCGGCCGCCCTCGCTCCTGCTGCCGTGATGGCTCAGGCCGCTGCACCGGCTGCCACTCCCGCCGCGGCGGCGACCGCAACGGCCAACCCGACCACCGGCGCCAAGGTCTTCGACGCCGCAGGCGCTGAAGTCGGCACTGTCGAGGCCGTCCAGGGCGACATCGTCACCGTCTCCACCGGCACCGCCCGCGCCGGTCTCCCCAAGAACGCCTTCGTGACGCGCGACAAGGGCCTCACCATCGGCATGACCAAGGCCGAGCTGGAATCGGCCGTAAACGGCGCCAAGGCCGAGAACACCGCCGCCAAGGATGCCGCGATCGTCGCCGACGCGCCGATCAAGAGCAGCGACGGCGTCGTACTCGGCACCGTCAGCAAAGTCGAAGGTGACAACGTCACCGTGGCCCTCAGCGGCGGTTCGGCCGCGCAGCTCAAGAAGTCCTACCTCGGCCTCGGTGCCGACGGTTCGCTGGCTCTGGGCATGAGCGCTGCCGACTTCGCCAAGGCGACCCAGTCGGCCGCCGGCGGCCAGCCGGGCGCGGACGCCGCCGCGACCGCAGGCGGTGCGGCTGCGGCGACCACGCCCGAAGGCCAGTAAGCCTCTGCCTCATCCTGCCTTGGCAGGGTGACCGGAAAAGTGGCCGAGGGCCGGAAGCGATCGAGGTCGCTTCCGGCCCTCTCTATTTATCCGGGTCAAAAAGGTCTTGCGATTCGCGCACCCGTTGCCCCAATAGAGGCGCGAGCCCGTCCAGACGCGCAACAAGCGCGCCGCCAGACCATCTTGGGGTCCGCATTGACCATCTCGGAACGCTTCACGGCCTTTTTCAAGGCCGTCCCGGGCATCGACGCCTCGCTCGACCTCGCCCGCCGAAGGGCCGCGACGATCGGCGGCGCAGTGCTGCTGGGCCTGATCGCCATCGCCTTCGCGTGGGCGGGTGACACCGCGCAGAAAGTGTTCCGAGGGTTCACCGCCGTCCACCCTTACGCGCCGCTGGTCATGACGCCTGCGATCTTCGCCGCCGTCGTTTTCATCACCCGGCGCTGGGCGCCCGCTGCGCGCGGCTCGGGCATTCCACAGGTCATGGCAGCGGGCGAGAACCTCGAACTCGCGCGCTCGCCGCTGCTGCAGATGCGCACCGCGATCACCAAGCTACTGCTGACGGTGACGATGCTGCTGGCTGGAGGCTCGGTCGGGCGCGAGGGGCCGACGGTGCAGGTCAGCGCCGCGATCATGGTCGCCTGCCACCGCATGCTGCGCGTGCCGATGACGGCGGGCGTGCTAATCGCAGGCGGCGCGGCCGGGGTCGCGGCCGCCTTCAACACGCCGCTGGCCGGGGTCGCCTTCGCCATCGAGGAACTCGCCGCCGCCTTCGAGCAGCGCGTCGCGGTGCTGGTGATGGGCGCGGTCGTCGTCTCGGGTCTCGTCAGCCTCGGGATCGCCGGGGACTACGTCTACTTCGGAGCGATGCGACAGACGCTGGAAGTCGGCTCGGTCGTGATGATCGCGCCGGTCGCGGGGATCTTGGGCGGCATCCTCGGCGGGCTGTTCTCGCGCCTGCTGCTGGCCTGTGCGCGCGGCGAACATCCCCTTCTCGCGGCAATGCGTTCGCGGCCGGTAACGACGGCGCTGGTCTGCGGGTTGATCGTCGCGGTGCTTGGCGTCGTAACCGGCGGCTCGACCTGGGGCACCGGCTACGAGACCACCCGCCTGATGATCGACGGCCAGCAAAGCGCCTCGCCGTGGTTCGGCCCGGCCAAGTTCGTCGCCACCGCCGCGACGGCGATCTCCGGCGCGCCGGGCGGCATTTTCGCGCCATCGCTGTCAGTCGGCGCGGGCTTCGGCGAACTGCTGTCCTACGTCTTCTCAGGTGATCCCATGCCCGCCGTCGTCCTGCTCGGCATGACCGGCTACTTCGTCGGCGTCGTGCGTGCGCCGCTGACCGCCGTGATCATCCTCATGGAGACCACCGCCAGCCGAGGAATGATCCTGCCGCTGTTCCTGACCGCGATCATCGCCGACGCCGCCAGCACGCTGGTCTGCCGCGAAAAGCTCTATCACGGCCTGTCGCGCGGGTTTCTGGCGAAGGGCTGACCTTCCATCGCAAAACGAAAAACCCCGCCGGTTAGGGCGGGGTTTTTCGTTTTGAATGGTGGTGCGCCCGGAACGATTCGAACGTCCGACCCTCAGATTCGTAGTCTGATGCTCTATCCAGCTGAGCTACGGGCGCCTACCATTTTCAACCCAAACAAGGACCACATCACCCCCGGAAGGAAGAGTGGTGCGCCCGGAACGATTCGAACGTCCGACCCTCAGATTCGTAGTCTGATGCTCTATCCAGCTGAGCTACGGGCGCCTTGGAGGGCTGCCTCTAGGGGGGGAATCGGGATCGGTCAACGCCTATGTTCCGCTTTTTTGCATATTGTTTTCCACAGCCCCCAGATGCCGTTCGAGCGCATCGGCCAGCGGGTAATCGAGCGGCGGCATCCGCAGTCCCGCGATCGCGCCGGGCGCGACCCATGCCACGTCGGCGGCCTCGATGGCGCGCGGATCGCCCTGCCAGCGGGTGCACATATAGAGAAGAATGACGAGCGGACGCGGCGGCCCCTTCCCGCCTTCCTCGACCGTAGCGGTGCGGCCGCTGGCGAAGCCCACCGCCTCCAGATCGCCTGCCGCGATGCTTACACCCAATTCCTCTTCCAACTCACGCACGAGCGCCGCTTCGGGGCTTTCGCCGGGCTCCAGCTTGCCTCCGGGAAATTCCCATAGGCCGCCATGCACTCCGATGAAATCGCGCTGCTGCATAAGCACTGTGCCGGAACGCCCGTCGTCGCGCCCGCTGTCATCGGGACGCACGAGTGCGCCTGCGACGACGAGTAAAGGTGTCGGTGGACTTTCCAGCTGTGCCTCCTGCCTTAATGCCTAATTAACGCTGCCGTGGGATCAGACGTCCCTCGCGCGAACTAGCACGGTGACCATGCGCCTTCATCGCCTTCTCAAGACGATCATCGAAAACCGGGACGGTGCGTCCACGGTCGAATACGGCATGATCCTCGCCTTCATCGTACTGGCCATCTTCGCCACGCTGCAGGGCGTGGCCAGCGAGACCGTATCTATGTGGAACAACGTAGCCGCCAAGTCGTCGGCTGCGATGTCCAAAAACTAGGGTGAAACAGCCTTAAGCGTTTATCAACGATTGCAGGCTAAAAAGAGATTGTCCAAGGCGCAGAAGAGAGACTGAAGCGAGGCGGACCGGGTACACTAGACTGCTTTATCAGGAGACCACTCATGAAGTTTCTCGCCAAGCTGCGCCGCAACGAAAAGGGCGCAACCGCCATCGAATACGGCCTGATCGCCGCTCTCATCGCAGTTGCCGCCATCGCCGCCATGCAGGGCATGGGCTCGCAGCTCGTTTCGACCTTCTCGAAGACCTCGTCGGCTATGTCGAAGGGCGTTGCCTAATAGGTGAATACTTTATCTGTACTTACAGATTAAAGTTTCGGGGGCGGCAGGGAAACCTGCCGCCCCTTTCGCTTTGTGGCCCGCCGAAACCATAAAGCCCCGATATCAGTAGGTTACGATCTTCACCTTCTGCCCCGGCGTCAGCGCCGTGTTCGCATCCATCCCGTTGAGCACCAGGAAACGGTCCACCGCCGCGTCGGTATAGGCCATCTTCGCCGCCAGCGACCGCACGGTGTCGCCCTGCCTTACAGTCACGACACGCAGCAATCGCGGCTTCACGCTGCCCGCATCGGTCGCCGAGATCCGACGGATCGAGCGGAACATCGGCGTGAACACTTCCGCCCCGCCCGCCTGCGCCAGCGTCAGGAAGTGATAGGCCTGCCCGTTGCCGAAGTCGTAGGCGAAGACGACGACGTCCACCGCCCCGCTCTGCTGCTGCACCCGCGCGACTCCGTAAGCGGCGGGGATGCCATTCACCGTGGTTTTTTCGATGCTGGCGGGAGTGATTCGCGCCTGATTCGATTCGGTCAGCCCGGCGAAGACGCTGGTGATGTACGAATCGAGGCTGCCGCTCAGCTTCCCGCCGGAAAATTGTGCCTTCCCCGACGATCCGCTGATCGTCACCGCCTGCGTTCCGTTGACCATGAAGAAGCCGTCGGGGGCCTCGAAGGCGAATCGCAGTGTCGGATGCGTGAACTTTCGGCCATCCACCACGCCCTGCTTGGGGTCGTCGCCGTAGACCAGCCCGTCGATTCGCGTGAGGAAAGTGTCGCGATTCGTGGTGCCGCCGCTGCCTTGCCCCGCATATGTCAGCGCAGAGCGCACGCGCGAAGCGGGATCGGGGTGAGTCGAGGCCCATTCCGGCGTCTGATTCGTGCTGCCGCGCAACTGCGCCTCCAGCGCATTTTGCCGCGCGAGGCTTTCCAGCACGCTCGACATGGCGCGCGGATCGTAGCCCGCACGCTTGAGGTAGGTGATGCCGAGCTGGTCCGCCTGCAGCTCCTGCGAGCGCGAGAACTTCAGCGTAAGCAGCTGCGAACCTTGCGAAAACAGCTTCTGCCCGAATTGCCCGAAAGCGTTGTCGCCCAGCACCGCGCCCGCCAGCACCGAGCCCAGCACGCCGAGGATCTGGTTGCGCTGCGCCGCCTTCTGCCGCTGCGCCGAGTGCCGCGCGGCGACGTGGCCGACCTCGTGGCCGAGCACGCCCGCCATCTCCGCCTCGTTGTTCATCAACGCGGTCAGCTGGCGCGTCACGTAGATATAGCCGCCGGGAATCGCGAAAGCGTTGTTCACCGGCGAATTGAGCAGGGTGACGGTGAAATCCCCCGTCGCATTCGACAGGCCGGACTGCACCGCGATTCGCTTGCCGACCTGCTCGACGTAGCTTGCCTGCGGGCCGGTCAGGGCGCCGCCGAATTCGGCCAGCAGTTCGGGATGGGCCTTGGCCCCTTGCGACTTGTCGGCAGCACTGATCGCATAGACGCGCGGCGCCTTCGACGCCTGCGCCTCCAGTCGCGCCGGCCCCGCCGAGACCACCAGCAGCCCCAGCGCCGAGACGACCGCGCCTCCCCGAACTCCGGCCCGAACCACGCGCTTCACGTTGGATACCATGTCGCTCCCTTCCTCCATTCTGCGGGCCGCCACCCGCGATTCTTGCCCGTCGCGCAACGAGTCGCACGGCGGGCTTGTTCCCTTGCGCCCTACATCTGCCCCTTCGCGAGCGGATGGCGCGAGTTCACCAGTTCCACCAGCCGCGCGCTGTCCACATGCGTATAGATCTGCGTCGTCGCGATGTCGGCATGGCCGAGCAGCATCTGCAGCACGCGCAAATCCGCGCCGCCTTCCAGCAGGTGAGTTGCGAAGGCGTGGCGCAGCACGTGCGGCGAGACGCGCTCCGGATCGAGACCCGCCCTGCCCGCCAGTGCCCGCAGCAACTGGAACAACCGCACGCGCGTCAGGTGCCCGCTCGCCCCGCTCGACGGAAAGAGGAACCGCGAGGTCCCCTTCCGCAAAGTCAGCCAGCGCGACAGCACCGCGCGGGAGCGGGTGCTGACCGGCACCATGCGCTGCTGCCCGCCCTTGCCGGTGATGTGGAGGAACGGCGCATCCCGCGGCACCGCGGTGACGGGGAGCGACACCAGTTCGGTCGCGCGCAGGCCGGACCCGTAGAGCAGTTCGAGCAGTGCCAGCAGCCGCACCGCGTCGGACCGCTCGGACACCGCCTCCTCGTCCGCCTGCGCGAGAAACCGCTCGACTTCTTCGTGACTGAGCAGGCGCGGCAGCGGGCGGCGCACGCGCCCCTTGGGCAGCGCACCGGAAGGATCGTCCTTGCGCAGCCCCTCATCGATCAGGAAACCATAGAACTGCCGCAGCGCCGAACACCGCCGGGCGAGGCTGGACGCCGCCAGTCCGCTCCACGCGCCTCCGAGCCCCTCCAATGCCTCGGGCGTGGCATTGGCGACATCGCCCAGCACCTCGCGCGCGGCTTCGAGGTCGCGGCGATAGGCGGCGAGCGTATTGGCCGCCGCGCCGCGTTCCGCCGCCAGCATCGCCAGGAACCGCTCGGCGAGGTCGTCTGCGCCCCCGCTCATCGGCCTCAGACCCGCGCGACCGCCTCGGCGGCGATCATCCGCGCTTCGGCGTCGAGCCCCACCGACCGCAGCGCCGAGACGATGTGATAGAGGTGACGCGGCGTCATGCGCTGCCAGTTGTCGCCCTGCATGCCGAAGGCCGCGAGCAGCGCGACACTGGCTTCATCGCCGCGACTGGCGGCATGGTCGATCGCCTGAGTCCAGCGCGTGCTGCCGCCCATGTCCATCCCGGCATCGCGGGTGACCCGCTCGGCGTCGGCGCGATCGACGCGCTCCAGCCCGGCAAGACCGGCGGCAAGGAAGGCCGAGCGGCGCTTTTGCGTGCTGTCGTCGTCATCGACATAACTGTTGAGCGTCGAACTGCCGACCGTCGCCACGCGGCCCGGAGCAGCAAGGATCAGCATGCCCCATGCCCGCGATCCGGCCTCGACCACGCTCGACCAGCGCAGCGCATTGGCGTCGTATCCCGCCGCCAGCATCGAGGCGATCAGCGAGGACGCGCTGTCGGCCATGTCGGCGCTGGGCGCCATGCGCGCGGCGGCAGCGGCCGTCAGCACCTGCCGGGCATAGAGCGCCGACCCGGTCACGTTCCACAGCGCCTGCATCGCCGCCAGCCGCGCGGCGGGGTCCTGCTGGACATAAGCATCCCGCAGCGATTCCGCGCGGTCCTGCCACTCGCCGGTGACGTCGGGATCGGCGAAGATCTGCGAATAGAGGTCCACCATCGCCGCATTGGACAGCACGCCCGCCGCCGCGGCACGATCCGCCGCCGCCGCCCGGCGGCCAAGGCTGACCATCGGCGCCAGCGCCGTCGCGTAATCGTAGGACGGCCCCGCCGTGGCCATCAGCGCGGTCGGCGGTTCCAGCCCCGTGCCGATCGCGAGACCGTAGCGCCACGGCGTCATCGTCGTGACCTTGTCCCACTCGATCGTCACCGCACGCCGCGCCTTGCCGGCCGCGCCTGCGTACTTCTGCGCGAGCAGCAGGTCGATCTGGTCCATCTTGCCGCGAACCCGGTCGCGCTCCAGCTTCGAGATCGCCGCCGTGCTGTTGCCACGAAACGCCTCGCAGATGGTGCGCGAGGTATTCCACGCGGCATCGTCACGCAGCGAGCCCTGCGTCGCCATCACCGGGCACATGCCGGTGAAGTCGGCATTGCGGGCATAGACGTCGAACGCCACCTGCCCGAACGCCGGGGTGTAATCGGCGATGTCGAGGTCCTGCAGCACCACGCGCGCCGCATCGGTCTCGCCCATGCGCAGCAGCAGGCCGACGCGCATCGCCATGAAGTCGGCCGCGCTCATCCCGCTCGGCGGATTGAGGCGCGAGGCCAGCGCGCGGCGCAACAGGATATGCCCCCAGCGCGAAACAAGCTGCCCCCGGTTGCCTTCCAGCGCGACGCGGATCAGGCTGCCGTTCTGCCCGGCGAGCGAGGCCAGCGGCAGCCCCCCTTCGTCGGCACCGAGCATCCCCGCCTCGTCGGCGGAGCGCCGCGCGGCGGGCGGCATATCGATCACCACCTTGGCCCCGAGCAGCGCCTCGAAATCCTCAGGCGACATCTTCTCGAGTTCCTCGAGGCTCGGGATACGACGCAAGGTGCCGTCGTCCTGCGCGATCACGGTAGGCATCGCGCTAGGCGTACCGGTCGGGATCGCCTGCACCACCGGGGTCGAGGTCGCGGCGGGACGCGGAGCGCTCGACGCCGCAGCACTCGGCGCGGAGGAAGTTTGCGGCTTAGGTGCCTGGGTGCGCGGCGCCTGCGGACGCGGGGTGGCCGAGCGCGCGGGTGCGGGCTCGTCGAACATCTTGGGCAGCAGCGATTCGGGGCTGTCCTGCGCCACCGCCCACACCGAGGTCAGCGCCAGCGCGCCTCCCGCGAGCAGGTGCACCGCTCTCATTTCGACAGTTCCGGCAGCGGGATCGAGACGGTCTGCTGCGTCACCGGCTGCACGCCCGCGTCATTCCATGCGGCAATACCAAGGCCGACCACGGCAATCGGCAGGAGAATGGCAACGGCCGACGCTATACGGCGCCTGCGCTTTACGATGTTCACTCGGCTTCCTTCACCATGCTTGCGCTGCGACCTAGCGCAACTATAGGCGATCGGGCAATGGACGTTCAACAAACCCGGTTTTCCGCGCAGGAAATTGCAGCGCTCGCCCGCCGTATCGACCGGCCCATCGTGCTTGTCGGTATGATGGGCGTGGGCAAGTCCAGTGTCGGCAAGCGGCTTGCGAACCTGCTCGATTGCCCCTTCGTCGATGCCGACGACGAGATCGAACGCTCCGCGCAGATGAGCATCCCGGAAATCTTCGACGCTTATGGCGAGGACTATTTCCGCGATGGCGAACGCCGGGTGATTTCCCGCCTGATCACGGACAGCGAGACCAGACGGCAGCGCATCGTCATCGCCACCGGCGGCGGCGCCTTCGTCAATGCCGAAACCCGCGCGCTGATCCTCGACAAGGCGATCACGATCTGGCTCGACAGCGAGGTCGATACCCTCGTCGAGCGCACTGCGCGAAAGGAGAACCGCCCGCTGCTGCGCGGCGGCAACCCGCGCGAAATTCTCGGCCGCCTGCGCGAGGAACGGGCGCAGCATTATTGCCAGGCGCCCATCCACGTGCTGAGCAGCGCAGGCCCGCACGTCCAGACGATCAACAAGGTACTTCAGGGAATTTCCCAATGGCTGTGATCCCCGTCGATATCGCCGGTCGCCCTTACGAAGTGCGCGTCGGCGCCGGGCTGCTCGCGGAACTCGCCCCCAACTGCCGGGGCAAGCTGCGCAAGCGCGGCGTGCCGATCGTCACCGACGCCAACGTCCACGCGGCCTGGGGCGACGTGGTGGAAAAGTCCCTGCGCGACAACGGCCACGAACCGCACTGGCGCATCCTTCCGGCAGGCGAAGCGACCAAGTCGTGGGAGGAACTGGCCGCCACGGTGAACTGGCTGCTGGGCCTCGAAGTGGAGCGCGGCGATCACATCATCGCGCTGGGCGGCGGCGTGATCGGCGACCTCACCGGCTTCTGCGCCTCGGTGCTGAAGCGCGGGTGCCACTTCATCCAGGTGCCCACCACGCTGCTGGCCCAGGTCGATTCGAGCGTCGGCGGCAAGACCGCGATCAACACGCCGGCCGGCAAGAACCTCGTCGGCGCGTTCCACCAGCCCTCGCTGGTGCTGGCCGACCTTTCGGCGCTGGAGACCCTGCCCGAGCGGGACTTGCGCGCGGGCTATGCCGAAGTCGTGAAGTACGGGCTGATCGACGACGCCGACTTCTTCGCCTGGTGCGACGGCAATGCCGCCGCGATGCTGGCGGGCGACAGCGCGCTTCGCGAATATGCGGTGGCGCATTCGGTCGCGGCCAAGGCGCGCATCGTCGCCGAGGACGAGTTCGAGACCACCGGCCGCCGCGCCCTGCTCAACCTCGGCCACACTTTCGGCCACGCGCTGGAGGCCGAGACCGGCTTCGGCGACCGCCTGCTCCACGGCGAGGGCGTCGCGCTGGGCATGGTGCTGGCGGCACGTTACTCGGCAAGGCGCGGGCTGATGCCGCAGGCGAGCGCCGAACATGTCGCGCAGCATATCGGCGAGATCGGCCTGCCTGCCAGCCTCAAGGCGCTCGGGCTGGACTGCGACGGTGCCGCTCTCGTGCAGCACATGCTCCATGACAAGAAGATGGATGCGGGCACCCTGCCCTTCCTGCTGATGAAGGGCATCGGCCAGACCTACCTCGACAAGCAGGTCTCGCTGGAAGACGTGTCGGCGTTCCTCGACGAGGAACTTGCGCGCTGATCGCAGTGCTCTGAGCACCGTCTTTTCAACGATGGCTGTGGTAAGTCACTGCCATTTCATCGCTACACGCACCTCTTGGCGCCTTGTGGCATGTTTGAGTGCCGCTGGGTGCCGTTGAGTGCACCGTGCAAAACGCCGTGTTTGTGCGCCGCTTCGTGGCCGTGCAGCGACGAAGCCCGGATCGCGACGGGCTCGCGAACGTTATATATTTGCACGCTCTTTCAACGGAGTAGGCGTTTGTCACGCTGGCCGGGGGGCCAAGACGCCCCGTGCGAATCCCCCGGGGCGTTGCGGAAGGCGGCAGGTCGATCGGCCTGCCGCCTTTTCATTAGCCACGCATTCAGGTTTGACCCTGTTACATCGACATGACATTGCTCGCGCAGGAACGGCGATTACGCCGATGCACAAGATAATTACGGGACAGACATGACCGCACCCGAAGCGACGCCCAACCTCGACTTCCCCGAAGAAGCGGCGCGAGAAGACCGCGCTTTCCTGGGCCATCCCAAGGGGTTAGGCCTACTCGGCCTGGTCGAGGGCTGCGAGCGGTTTTCCTACTATTCGATGCAGACGCTGCTGACGCTCTACATGGTCAAGTACCTGCTGGTCCCGGGGCGGCAGGAGGGCGTGATCGGGTTGGACTGGGTCACAACGCACGTGTTTCCGGGCCTGTCCGGACAGCCGCTGGCTTCCGAAATATTCGGCCTTTACACGGCTTTAGTCTATCTGACCCCGATCCTCGGCGGCATCCTGGCAGACCTGTTGCTGGGCCGCCGCGCCGCGCTGATCGCGGGCGGCGTGGTCATGTCGCTCGGCCATTTCCTGATGGCGTTCGAGAGCGCCTTCCTGCTGGCGCTGATATCGCTGGTGGTCGGCGTCGGCCTGTTCAAGGGCAACATCGCCAGCCAGGTCGGCGAACTCTACAAGCCCGGCGACATCCGCCGCGCGATGGCGTTCCAGATTTTCTACATATTTATCAATGTCTCGGTAATCGTGGCTCCGCTGATTTCCGGCACGCTGGGTGAGAAAGTCGGCTGGCACTGGGGCTTCGGCTGCGCCGGCGTGGTCATGGTGCTCGGCCTGCTTTTATACATCTACGCAAAGCCCTGGCTGCCCGCCGACAGCAAGGCCGCCAAGTCCTCCGAGCCCCGCGCCACGTTCGAAAAGGGCGACGGCCCGCGTCTGCTGGCCGTACTGGTACTGGTGCCGATCATGGGCATCTCGCTCCTGACCAACCAGCAGATTTTCAACGCTTATCTCGTCTGGGCCGATCAGCAGTTCCAGCTCAGCTTCATGGGTGAGACGCTGCCGACGAGCTGGATGATTACCATTGACGCCACCCTCAGCTTCTCGATGCTGGTGGCCGTCGCCGCGTTCTGGGCCTTCGTCGGCAAGCGCACCGGCAATGAGCCGGACGAACTGGGCAAGATGATCCTGGGCTGCGCGTTCATCGTCGGCGGCGCGGCGTGCCTCTATATGGCTGCGGCGACGCAAGGTACCGGAAAGATTGGTCTATTCTGGCCCGTGATGTTTCACTTGGTGAACTCGATCGGCTTCGCGCACCTGCTGCCGGTGAGCCTCGCGCTGTTCACCCGCCTTGCCCCGCGCGCGCTGAACGCCTCGATCGTGGGGATCTACTACCTTGCGTTCTTCGGCGCGAACCTGGCCGTGGGCAAGATCGGCACGCTGTTCTCGACAATGCCGACGACGACGTTCTGGCTGCTGCACATGGCTTCGGCCGCCGTCGCACTAATCGGGTTCGGGCTATTCAAGCTGTTGTTTGCAAAGCGATTGATGGGCACCCCCTGATGCCCGTCATCGGCTGCCTGCTGCTGATCGTCCTGCCGCTTCTGGGCCTCGCGGCAGGTGGTTTTCTCTGGGGAGCCGAAGGTGCGAAATGGGGCGCCGGGATTGGCTTTACCCTTGCCCTGGTGGTGTTCAGCGGCGGCAGTTACGCCTTCATCAAAGGCATGCGCGGCCGCTGAGTGCTCAGCCGAACACGGCCACCGACTGCATGCCCGCAACAGCCGGAACACCATCCGCGTTCCACTGCATGATGTGCTCGCTCGCCCCGCCATGTGCGGCATGCAGGCTGGTCGAGCGGATCATCCACCAGCCATCCGCCGAGGGCTTCGCGTCCAGCATGTTGACGTGCCATTGCATCGAGGAAATCGGAACCTTGAAGCCCAGCAGCGGCCAGACCGCCACCGGCAGTACGTCCCCGCACAGCAGGCACTCTACTTCGGTATCGAGGGCCCCCCGCTCGCGCGGCCGCACCCACCAGGCGAGGTCCGCCTCGCCCAGCGCGGTCTTCGGCATGGCGAAGCGCGCCTCGAAGTGATTGCGCAGGAAAGCCGGCGCATGATCCATCGGCACCGGCTTCGCATCGCCGAGCGGAATGACGCCGTCCGGCAGCGGATAGTGATCGATCGACAGCACGCTCTCGATCGGGCGCATGAAGACGAAGGCGGCGGTAAAGCCCACGCCGGCCTCACCGGTCAGTTCGGCGGAAACCCAGGTTGCATTGCGCCCCTGCCGCAGCACTTTCGCGCGAGCCTCGATGCGCCCGGCCAAGGGGCCGACCATCGAAAGCTGACCGGAGCGCAGCGGCGGCAGATCGTCGGAAACGCCTTTTGCCACCGCCAGTGCGATCGCCGAAGTCAGTCCTCCGTAGGCGGTACGCCCCTGCAGCCAGTCCTCGGTGATTTCCAGCGCGAAACCGCCTTCCAGTGGCTCCACCCCGACAAGCATATCTCCCAGACCCGCCATCAGAACAGCCGCGATCCATCGGGCACGCGCTTGTCGGGCGAGAACAGCGTCACCCGCCCCTCCTCGTCCGCGAAGCCGAGCGTCAGCACTTCGGACAGCGCCTTGCCGATCTGGCGGACGGGAAAGTTCACGACCGCCGCCACCTGTCGCCCGGTCAGTTCCTCGGGAGAATAGAGCGCCGCTACCTGGCCCACGCTCTTCTTCTCGCCGATGCCGGGACCGAAATCGATCCGCAGCTTGTAACTGGGTTTCCGTGCCCCCTCGTAGACATCCGCAGCGACGATGGTGCCGATGCGGATGTCCACCTTGAGGAAGTCGTCGAAGCCTATGGTCTCGCCCGGAGGCGCGGCGGGGTCGTGATCGAGATGCATGTCACTCCATCTCGAGGATGATCGCATCCACCGCAAGGCTTTCCCCCGCCTTGGCGTTGACGGACTTCACCGTGCCCGACTTCTCGGCGCGCAGGATGTTTTCCATCTTCATGGCCTCGACCACTGCCAGCGGTTGCCCTGCCTCGACCTTGTCGCCCTCGCCTACGCTCAGCGAAACGAGGAGGCCCGGCATCGGGCAGATCAGGTACTTCGAGAGGTCCGGCGGGATCTTCTCGATCATGTGCTGCGTGTAACCAGCGATGTGCGCGGGCAGGCAATCGACCTTGTGGATCGCACCGCGCGTGGTCATCCGGAAGCCGGTGCGGGTGACGTCCAGCTTGAGCGTCAGATCCTCGCCATCGACCTCGGCATCCACGAAGCGGTCGCCCGGGGTGTATTCCAGCTCCAGCTCGACTTCCTCGCCATTGACCGTCAGCAGGTCTTCGTCGAGTTCGACCGCGAAGACATCGCCGTCGATGGTCACGGTCCACTCGCCCGGAGGATCGAGCGGCCCGCCAAGCTGGCCTTCGACCCGGCGCGAACGATCGGCGCGCGCGGTGGCGACGAAGGCGGCGACGGCGGCCAGCTGCACCTTCAGCTCGTCCGACGCAGGTGCGCCGTGGAAGCCTTCGGGATATTCCTCGGCGATGAACCCGGTGGTCAGTTCGCCCGAACGGAAGCGCGGATGCTGCATGATCGCCGAGACGAAGTCGATGTTGTGGCCAAGGCCCTCGATCTCGAAGGCGTCGAGCGCGGCGATCTGCTTGTCCGCCGCCTCGTCGCGTGTCTCGCCCCAGGTGATCAGCTTTGCGATCATCGGGTCGTAGAACATCGAGACTTCGCCGCCTTCGTAGACGCCGTCGTCCACGCGGATGCCGTCCACGCCGCGGCGGCCATTCTCTTCGCCGTCATCCGTCCAGCCTTCGACCGGCGGATTGTAGCGCACGAGGCGGCCCGTCGAGGGCAGGAAGCCCCGATAGGGATCTTCGGCGTAGACGCGGTTTTCGATGGCCCAGCCGTCGATCTTCACATCGTCCTGGGTCAGTTCCAGCTTCTCGCCTGCCGCAACGCGGATCATCTGCTCGACCAGGTCGACGCCGGTGATCGCTTCGGTGACGGGGTGCTCCACCTGCAGGCGGGTGTTCATTTCGAGGAAGTAGAAGCTCTCGCCCGTCGGGTCCGCGCCCGAGACGATCAGTTCCACCGTGCCCGCCGAATAATAGCCGACCGCGCGCGACAGGGCGACGCACTGCTCGCCCATGGCCTTGCGCATCGCCGGGGTGACGAAGGGCGACGGCGCTTCCTCGACCACCTTCTGGTGGCGGCGCTGGATCGAGCATTCGCGCTCGTTCAGGTAGAGGATGTTGCCGTGCTTGTCGCCGAGGATCTGGATCTCGATGTGGCGCGGGTTGAGGATGAACTTCTCGATGAAGACGCGGTCGTCGCCGAACGAGTTCAGGCCCTCGCGCTTGGTGGCCTCGAAGCCTTCGCGCACGTCGTTTTCGTTGTAGGCGAGGCGCATGCCCTTGCCGCCGCCGCCCGCGCTGGCCTTCATCATCACCGGGTAGCCGATCTCGGCCGAGATGCGCACGGCGTGCTCGGTATCCTCGATCTCGCCGACGAAGCCGGGGACGACGTTGACGCCGGCGGCCTTGGCGAGCTTCTTGGACTCGATCTTGTCGCCCATCGCCGCGATCGCGCCGACAGGAGGGCCGATGAACTCGATGCCCTCTGCCGCCAGCGCCTCTGCGAACGAGGTGCGCTCGGACAGGAAGCCGTAGCCGGGGTGCACGGCGCCGGCGCCGGTCTGCTTGGCGGCGGCGATGATCTTGTCGGCAATCAGGTAGGACTGCGCGGCCGGCGCGGGGCCGATGTGCACAGCCTCATCCGCCATCTGCACGAACGGCGCGCGGGCGTCGGCGTCGGAATAGACGGCGACCGTGGCGATACCCATGCGGCGCGCCGTCTTGATGACGCGGCAGGCGATCTCGCCCCGGTTTGCGATCAGGATTTTTTTGAACATGGCACCTCGAAGCCCCATTCGGGGTCTTGTTTGTTGGCGGTCGGAAACAGGAACTGCAGCGCCTGCGGCGAGAGGACGTGATAGGCCGTAGCGTGGGTCAGATCCTCACGCGGCGAGAGGCAGACCAGCAAGCCGCCCGCTGCGGCGACGCGCTGCGCGGCCTGAGCGGTTTCCTGACCTTCGTTCGAATATGTCAGGTACAGCGGAGCGGTCCGGGGAGACGTCGCGATCAGGCCTGCGGCCGCTTTCGCGAGGCCCGCGTCATCCCACCACAGGCTCGCGTCGATGGCCGCGTAACGGTGGAACAGGCCGGGTTCACGCAGCCACGTCTCGACGATGAACAGACCGGCGAGCGATTCACCGATCACGCCATCGTCGCCATCGGTGCGATAATCCGCCTCGATCAGCGGCTTGACCGTGTCGCGCAGGAAGGCTCGGAACCGTGTGGATTGTCCAGCGGTCGGGTACTGCTTGTGCTGCGCGGCATTGCCCACGCTGCCGATCAGTTCGGCGCGGCGGTCCTTGCTTTCGATGCCGACGACGATCACCGGCAGCGAGCGGCCCCAGATCGCGTTGAGCGCGCTCGTCCCGGCAACATGCAGGAAGTCCTGCGAAAGGCCGCCATCGATGAGATACAGCACCGGATAGCGCTTGGTCCCCTCCGCGTAGCCTTCGGGCAGATAGACGTTGACCTGTCGCTGGTCACCGTCGGCAAAGGCAACGAGGTGCGTTTGTCCGATCGTGATCGGAGTGGATGCAGGCGCTTCGGCAACCGCAACGCCCGGCACGCAAAGGAGGCAGGACAACGCCAGCAGCATTGATCCCGCCCGTTTCATCACTCGGCCGCTTCCAGCTTGGCGCAGCCCTTGGGCATGCGCTGGGCTTCGACTTGCGCGGGCGTCAGTTCGATGGCCATCGGCTTGAGGCCGAGGCGGGCGAACATCGCCAGATCGTTGTCGTCGCCCGCATTGGGCGCGGTCAGCAGCTTGTCGCCGGTGAAGATCGAGTTGGCGCCGGCCATGAAGCACATCGCTTGCGTCATCTCCGACATCGACTCGCGGCCCGCCGAGAGGCGCACCATCGAGCCCGGCATGGTAATGCGTGCGACCGCCACGGTGCGCACGAACTCCACGTCGTCGATCTTGGCAAGCGGCGTGTCGGCCAGCATGTCGCCCAGCACGGTGCCCTTGACCGGCACCAGCGCATTGACCGGTACCGACTGCGGGTGCTCGGGCAAGGTGGCGAGCGTGTGGACGAAGCCCACGCGGTCCGCGCGCGTCTCGCCCATGCCGACGATGCCGCCCGAGCATACGTTGATGCCCGCCATGCGCACGTTCGACAGCGTATCGAGGCGGTCTTCCATCGTGCGCGTGGTGATGACCTGATCGTAGCGCTCGGGCGAAGTGTCGATGTTGTGGTTGTAATAATCGAGGCCCGCGTCGCTCAGCATGTCGGCTTGGCTTGGCGTCAGCATGCCCAGCGTCATGCAGGTTTCCATGCCCATTGCGCGCACGCCCTTCACCATCTCGATGATGGCGGGCATGTCGCGGTCTTTGGGGTTGCGCCAGGCCGCGCCCATGCAGAAGCGGGTGGAGCCTTGGTCCGCCGCCTGCGCCGCGCGCTGGAGAACCTGCTGTACCTCCATCAGCTTGGTCGCCTTGACGCCGCTGTTGGCCGAAACCGACTGCGAGCAGTAGCCGCAATCCTCCACGCACCCGCCGGTCTTGATCGAGAGCAGCGTGGAAAGCTGCACTTCGTCCGCTTTGTGGCTGGCGCGGTGAACTTCG
The DNA here is from genome assembly GCF_027922145.1 of Novosphingobium resinovorum. Classification (GTDB taxonomy): domain Bacteria; phylum Pseudomonadota; class Alphaproteobacteria; order Sphingomonadales; family Sphingomonadaceae; genus Novosphingobium; species Novosphingobium resinovorum. Next base: position 136,610 of record NZ_BSFC01000003.1, read on the forward strand.
GCGGCGCGGAAGACCAGCTCAGTGAACGGCAGGTCGAACAGCGCCGCGATTTCCTCACGGGTCCAGTCGGTGCGGGGGGCGAAGGCGGGGGTTTGGGTCATAGTCATTCCTCAGGCGGCACGCGCGCGGCTCGGGGCCAAAGCCCTGTCATAGAACGCGATGCCGTGCTGATCCAGCATCCCCTTACTCGGCCGCCTGCAGTTCGGAGCCGGCCGGCGGCATGTTATGGCCGAGCAGGCGCAGCACGTCGGCGGCGCATTCGACCACGTTCGAGCCGGGGCCGTAGATGCCCTGAACGCCGGCATTGCGCAGGTATTCGTAGTCCTTCGCCGGGATCACCCCGCCTGCGATCACCTTGACGTCGCTGCGCCCGGCATCGCGCAGCTGCTGGATCAGTTCGGGGATCAGCGTCTTGTGACCAGCCGCGAGGCTGGAGGCACCGACGACATCGACTTCGTTCTGCAAGGCCAGCACCACGGTTTCCTCGGGCGTCTGGAACAGCGGGCCGGAGACGACCTCGAAGCCCATGTCGCCAAAGGCCGAGGCGATGATGTTGGCGCCGCGATCGTGCCCGTCCTGGCCCATCTTGGCGACGAGCAGCTTGGGCTTGCGGCCAAGGCGGCGCTCCACCGCCTGAACGCCGTCCAGCACCTGCTGCCAGCGGCTGTCGCCCTCGTAAGGCGCGCCGTAGACACCCTTCACCGGGGTCGGCTGGGTGCCGTAGCGCTCGAAGCTCTCCTCCATCGCGGAGGAGATTTCGCCGAGGGTCGCGCGGGCGCGGGCCGCTTCGACCGCAAGGGCGAGAAGGTTGTTCTCGATGCTGGCGGGCGCGGCGGCGCCATCGGCCAGCGCCTTGAGCGCGGCCTGGCACACGGCTTCGTCGCGCTCCGCCTTCATCTTGTTGATGCGGGCGATCTGACCTTCGCGAACCTTGGCGTTGTCGATGTCGAGCGTCTCGATCGCGTCCTCGGCGGCGAGGCGGTACTTGTTGACGCCGACGATCACGTCGTCACCCCGGTCCACGCGCGCCTGGCGGGAGGCGGCGGCGGTCTCGATCATCGCCTTGGGCCAGCCGGCCGCAACGGCCTTGGCCATACCGCCTTCGGACTGGACGCGCTCGATGATCTCCCAGGCCTGATCGACGAGGCTCTGCGTCAGCGATTCGATGTAGTACGAGCCACCCAGCGGATCGACGACATTGCACATGCCGGTCTCCTCCTGGATGATGATCTGGGTATTGCGGGCGATGCGCGCCGAGAAGTCGGTCGGCAGCGCGATCGCCTCGTCCAGCGCGTTGGTGTGCAGCGACTGGGTACCGCCCAGCATCGAGGCCATCGCCTCGATCGTGGTGCGGATCACGTTGTTGTAGGGGTCCTGCTCCTGCAGCGACACGCCCGAGGTCTGGCAGTGGGTGCGCAGCATCTTCGAACGCTCATCCTTGGCCCCCAGATCGGTCATCACGCGGTGCCACAGCACGCGCGCGGCGCGCAACTTGGCCACTTCCATGAAGAAGTTCATGCCGATGGCGAAGAAGAACGACAGCCTCCCTGCGAACTTGTCGATGTCGAGGCCCGAGGCGACGCCGTATTTCACATATTCGGCGCCGTCGGCGATGGTGAAGGCCAGTTCCTGCACCTGCGTCGCGCCGGCTTCCTGCATGTGGTAGCCGGAAATCGAGATCGAGTTGAACTTGGGCATCTCGCGGCTGGTGTAGCCGAAGATGTCCGAGATGATCCGCATGCTCGGCTCGGGCGGGTAGATGTAGGTGTTGCGGACCATGAACTCCTTGAGGATGTCGTTCTGGATGGTCCCGTCGAGCAGCTTGCGATCGACGCCCTGCTCTTCACCGGCGACGATGAAAAATGCCAGGATCGGGATCACCGCGCCGTTCATCGTCATCGAGACCGACATCTTGTCGAGCGGGATGCCGTCGAACAGGATCTTCATGTCCTCGACCGAGTCGATCGCCACGCCCGCCTTGCCGACATCGCCCACCACGCGCGGGTGGTCGGAGTCATAGCCACGGTGAGTCGCGAGGTCGAAGGCGACCGAAAGGCCCTTCTGGCCCGCCGCGAGGTTGCGTCGGTAGAAGGCGTTCGATTCCTCGGCGGTGGAGAAGCCCGCGTACTGGCGGATGGTCCAGGGCCGGCCCGCATACATCGAGGCGCGCACGCCGCGCGTGAAGGGCGCGAAGCCCGGAAGGCCCGGATCGACGGTCACGTCCTCGGCGGTGTAGAGCGGCTTGACCGCGATGCCCTCGGGCGTGTCCCAGGTCAGGTCCTTGCCCTTGACTTCCTTGGTTGCCGCTGCCTGCCAGTCGTTGATGTCAGCCATGTTCGCTATTCCTCGGATCGCCCGGCCGCAGGGCCGGGTCTTCGGGTCGAATTAGTGGTGGTCGCCCTTGGGCGTTTCCATGATCTCGGTGAGCTGGCCGCCCATGTCCTTGGGGTGGACGAAGAAGATCAGCGTCCCGTGTGCGCCCATGCGCGGCTCACCCAGCACGCGCTTGCCGAGGCCCTCGAACCACACCTTGGCAGCGTGGATATCGGGCACTTCATAACAGATGTGGTGCTGCCCCCCGAGCGGGTTCTTCTCCAGCCACTTGCCCACCGCCGAATCCGGCGAGGTGGGCTGGAGCAGCTCGATCTGCGTGCCCGCAGTGCCGCCCTCGCCCGGCGTGTTCACGAAGCAGACGCGCACCTGCTGGCTTTCGAGCACGAACGGCTCGGTCACGTCGGTAGCGCCCATCACGTCCTTGTAGAACGCGATCGAGGCGTCGAGATCGGGCGTGGCGACGCCAATGTGGTTGAGGCGGCCGAGCTTCATGGCAGTTATCCTACGTTCTCGATGACCATGGCGATGCCCTGCCCGCCGCCGATGCACATGGTGACGAGGCCGTACTTCCCGCCGATGCGCTTCAACTCGTACATGGCCTTGATGGTGAGCATGGTTCCCGTCGCACCGACGGGGTGACCGATCGAGACGCCCGAACCGTTGGGATTGACCTTCGCCGGATCGAAGCCGAGCACCTTGGCGACGGCGGCGGCCTGCGCGGCGAACGCCTCGTTGCTCTCGATCACGTCCATCTGGTCGAGGCTCAGCCCGGCGCGCTTCAGCGCGATCGGAACGGCCTTGATCGGGCCTTCGCCCATGTATTCCGGCTCGACGCCCGCGTGGCCCCAGGCGACGATACGCGCGAGCGGCTTGAGGCCGCGCTTCTCGACTTCAGCACCCGTGGCGAGCACCACGGCGGCGGCACCGTCGTTGATGCCGCTGGCATTGCCCGCCGTGACCGTGCCGTCCTTCTTGAAGGCCGGGCGCATCTTGCCCAGCACTTCTACAGTGGTGTCGGCCTTCACGTGCTCATCGGTGTCGAAGACGGTAACGCCCTTGCGGGTCTTCACCTCGACGGGCAGGATCTGCTCCTTGAAGCGGCCCTCGGCGATGGCATGCGCGGCGCGGGCGTGGCTGGTCGCGGCGAGCGCGTCCATGTCCTCGCGGCTGACGCAGTGGCGCTCCGCCACATTTTCCGCCGTGATGCCCATGTGGTAGCCGCCGATGGCGTCCGACAGGCCGAGCGTCAGCGCGTCTTCCTGCGTGTTGGCGCCCATCTTCCTGCCCCAGCGCACGCCGTGGTCATGGTAGGGCACGTTCGACATGACTTCGGCGCCGCCCGCCAGCGTCACCGAGGCCTCGCCCAGCTTCATCATCTGCGCGGCCGAGACGATCGCCTGCACGCCCGAGCCGCACAGGCGGTTCAGCGTCAGCGCCGGAGTGGCGAGCGGGATGCCGGCATTGATGCCGATCACGCGGGCCAGCATCTGGTCGCGCGCGCTGGTGGGCATGACTTGGCCGATGACCACATGCTCCACCGCGTCCGCCTCGATCCCGGCGCGGGCAAGCGCTTCGGTAGCGACGAGGCCGCCGAGGTCCGAAGGCATGAACGACTTCAGCGAACCGCCGAAATCGCCGACTGCCGTGCGCACGCCGCTGACGATGTAGACTTCTTCCATGACCTGACTTCCAATCCCTTATCCTTCGACCGGGCGCCGTATTCGGCCTTCGCATCCGGTCAGTGTACTCTCAAAAAGGCCACCTGCCGCGCATCACAGCGGGATGTTGTCGTGCTTCTTCCAGGGATTCTCGAGTTCCTTGTTCCGCAGCTTGCGCAGGCCGAGCGCGATGCGGCGGCGGGTCGAGTGCGGATAGATGACCTCGTCGATGTAGCCCCGGCTCGCCGCCACGAAGGGATTGGCGAAGCGGTCCTCGTATTCCTTGGTCTTGGCGGCGATGCCGTCTGCATCCTGACCGCGGAAGATGATCTCCACCGCGCCCTTGGCGCCCATCACCGCGATTTCCGCAGTGGGCCAGGCGTAGTTGAGGTCGCCGCGCAAGTGCTTGGAACTCATGACGTCGTAGGCGCCGCCATAGGCCTTGCGGGTAATGACGGTGATCTTGGGCACGGTCGCCTCGGCATAGGCGAACAGCAGCTTGGCGCCGTGCTTGATGATGCCGTTGTGCTCCTGGTCGGTGCCGGGCAGGAAGCCCGGAACGTCGACGAAGGTGATAAGCGGAATGCTGAACGCATCGCAGAAGCGCACGAACCGCGCCGCCTTCTTCGACGAGTTGATGTCGAGCACGCCCGCCAGCACCATCGGCTGGTTGGCGACGATGCCCACGGTCTTGCCCTCGACCCGGCCGAACCCGATGATGATGTTGCCCGCGTGGAGCGGCTGGAGTTCGAAGAACTCGCCCTCGTCCACCGTCTTGCGGATGACTTCGTGCATGTCATACGGCTGGTTGGCCGAAGGCGGGATGATCGTGTCGAGACTGGGTTCTAGACGATCCCATGCATCGGCCGAGGGACGTTCCGGCACGCCGTCGCGGTTGGACGAAGGCAGGAAGTCGAAGAAATCGCGGGCCGCCAGCAGCGCCTCGATGTCGTTCTCCAGCGCGAGGTCGGACACCGAAGTCTTGCTGGAGTGCGTGATCGCGCCGCCCAGTTCTTCCTGCGTGACGACTTCGTTGGTGACGGTCTTCACCACTTCGGGGCCGGTGACGAACATGTACGAGCTGTCCTTCACCATGAAGATGAAGTCGGTCATCGCCGGCGAGTACACCGCGCCGCCCGCACAGGGGCCCATGATGAGCGAGAGCTGCGGCACCACGCCCGATGCCAGCACGTTACGCTGGAACACGTCGGCATAGCCGCCGAGCGAGGCGACGCCTTCCTGAATGCGCGCGCCGCCGGAATCGTTGAGGCCGATGACCGGCGCGCCCACTTTCAGCGCGGCGTCCATCACCTTGCAGATCTTCTGCGCGTGGCGGGCCGAGAGCGAGCCGCCGAACACCGTGAAGTCCTGGCTGAACACGTAGACGAGGCGGCCGTTGATGGTGCCCGAACCGGTGACCACGCCGTCGCCGGGGATCTTCTGGTCCTGCATGCCGAAGTCGACGCAGTCATGCTCGACGTAGAGGTCCATCTCCTCGAAGCTGCCTTCGTCGAGCAGCACGTCGAGGCGTTCGCGCGCGGTCAGCTTGCCCTTGGCATGCTGCGCGTCGATGCGCTTCTGACCACCACCCAGCTTTGCGGCGGAGCGGCGCTTCTCCATTTCGGCGATATTTGCGGACATCCGGATTCCCTTGCCTCGGCGCATGCAGCGTCAATTGCTGCATCCGCGTAAGACCGGGAAAGGCCTCTGGTCAACTGTTTTTAATCGACCGGTTAAACTTATCCGGGGTGGGTCTGCGATCTATCCGTCAGGCGATATGACCGAACCCACCCACCCGCCATTGCGAGCGCAGCGAAGCAATGGCGAAAGAGGGTTTCGCCCCCCTTACTTCATCAGCACCAGTTCTTCCGACATAGTCGGGTGAACCGCCACGGTGGCGTCGAAATCGGCCTTGGTCAGCCCCGCCTTCACCGCGATCGCCGCGACCTGGATCAGTTCCGGCGTGTCCGCGCCGATCATGTGGATGCCCAGAACCTTGTCCGTCTCGGCATGGCAGATCATCTTGTAGAGCGAGCGTTCGTTGCGCTGCGCCAGCACGTTCTTCATCGAGCGGAAGTCGCTGGTGTAGACCTTGCAGGTGCCGAACTGCTCGGTCGCCTGCGCTTCGGTCAGGCCCACGCCCGCGAGCGGCGGGTGGCTGAACACTGCCGAGGCAATGCACGAATAGTCCACGCTGGCCTCCTTGCCGCCGAACACGCGGTCGGCGAAGGCCTGCCCCTCGCGGATGGCGACGGGGGTGAGCTGCACGCGGTCGGTCACGTCGCCCACGGCATAGATGCTCGGGACGCTGGTACGCGCGTTCTCGTCCACCGCGATGGCGCCCTTTGCGTTCAGCTTCACGCCGACGTCATCGAGGCCGAGGCCTTCGATATTGGGCACGCGCCCGGTGGCGAACAGGACGAGGTCGACTTCGAGCGGCTCGTGATTGCTCATGTGGACGACCAGCGAACCGTCCTCCTGCTTCACGATCTTCTCGAAGTTCGCGTTGAAACGGAACTCCATGCCCTTCGCGAGCGAAATCTGGAGCAGGCGGTCGCGCACGCTTTCGTCATAGCCGCGCAGGATCTGGTCCGAGCGGTTGATAAGCGTCACATGGGCGCCGAACTGGTGGAAGATGCCCGCGAACTCGTTCGCGATATAGCCCGCGCCCGCGATCAGCACGCGCTTCGGGATCGCGTCGAGATGGAACGCTTCGTTGGAGGTGATGCCATGCGTATGCCCCGGGCATTCCGGCACATGCGGCCGCGCGCCGGTGGCGATCAGGATATGCTTCGCGGTCTTCTTCTCGCCGTTCGCCAGCGTAATCTCGTGCGGGCCGGTGATCGTCGCGCGCTGGTGGAATATCTCGACCTTATTGTTGTCGAGCGTCTGCGTGTAGAGGCCGTTGAGGCGATCGACGTCGCCCAGCACGTTGTCGCGCAGGGTCTTCCAGTCGAACTTCGGCTCGCCCACGTCCCAGCCGAAGTGGCGCGCGTCCTCAAGGTCTTCGGCGAAGTGCGCGGCGTAGACGAGCATCTTCTTGGGCACGCAGCCCCGGATCACGCAGGTTCCGCCGACCCGGTACTCTTCGGCCACCGCCACGCGCGCGCCGTAGGCAGCCGCAACGCGGCTTGCGCGCACGCCGCCCGAACCGGCGCCGATGGTGAAGAGGTCGTAGTCGTAGTCGGCGCCTTGGTCAGACATGCGGTGAAGCTCCTTTGGTCGCGGGGCATATGGGACATGGGCTGGGTGATTGCCAGCACACTCGGCGCGCATTTCCATCCGGCGCTCAAGAATTTCTTCCTGCCGCTTTGACCTCGGAACGCATTGTCAACTTTATCAGTTGAGTTTACATTCGAGCCCATAGCACAAGGGAGATCGCCGATGCCCCGTTCTCTTCAAAGTCATTCGCTTCAGAGCGAATCCGAAAAGCAGGAACCGCTGATCCTTCTCGTCCCCGGCCTCGACGGCAGCGGACCGCGCCACTGGCAGCGGCGCTGGGCGGAAGAGTTCGACAATGCCCAGCTGGTGGAGCTGGGCACCTGGGACAACCCCCACCGCAACACTTGGATCAACCGTTTGAACCTGGCCGTGCACCGCGCGGGACGGCCCGTGGTGATCGTCGCCCACAGCCTCGGTTGCATCCTGACCGCGTGGTGGTCCAAGTTCGAGCAGCCGAGCTGGTCCGCCCCGGTGATCGGCGCGATGCTGGTCGCGCCGCCGGAAGTCGACTTTTTTCCGCGCGACGAACGGGTGACCGGCTTCGCGCCGACGCCTGCCGATGCGCTGCCCTTCCCTTCGCTGCTGGTGGCGAGCCACAACGATCCGTGGATGGGCTTCGAGACATCCAAGAGCCTGGCGCGGCGCTGGGGCAGCACGTTCGTCGACGCCGGGAACAGCGGGCATATCAATGCAGATTCCGGCCTCGGCAGCTGGGAGGACGGCAAGCGCCTGCTCTCGCAGTTGATCGAGATCGGCGCATCCTCGCCGGGATCCGCCCTGCCTGCTCATGCCGATTGGGCCGAGGGCCTCGAACACCGCGCCTGACGGCGCGCCATCCTACCCTTGCAGGGCGCCGGGGCGACCTAACGGTCGTCCCGGCGTATTATTTTCAGGCGATGCCCGCCAGCGCCAGCAGCGCGGTGGTCGAAGGATCGAACTCCACGCCACCCTGCTCGATCTGCTTGGCGATCTCCTTGCCGAGTTCCACGCCGAACTGGTCGAACGGGTTGATCCCCAGCAACACCGCGTTGGCGAAAGTCCGGTGCTCATGAAACGCCACAAGGGCGCCGAAGGTGGCGGGCGTCAGGTCATCCACCAGGATTGTCGCCGAGGGGCGGTCGCCCGGATAGGCACGCGCCGGATCCTCGCTCGCCTTGCCCGCCATCAGCGCGGCACCCTGCGCGAAGCAGTTCGACAGCAGGATGCGATGGTGATCGAAGGCAAGGTCGTGCCCGGGCGCGATCGAGGCGATGAAGTCCACCGGCACCAGGTTGGTGCCCTGATGAAGCAGCTGGAATACCGCGTGCTGCGCATCGGTGCCCACCCCGCCCCACGTGATCGGCGCGGTGGAGCCATCGACCGGCTTGCCGTCGAAAGTTACGCGCTTGCCGTTCGATTCCATCTCCAGCTGCTGAAGATAGTCGGGCAGCAGCGCCATGCGCTCGTCATAGGCGAAGACCGCGCGGGTCTGGCAGCCACGCAGGCGGGTGTAGTACTGATCGGCGAATGCGGCACGCAGCGGCAGATTCGCCAGCCCGTCGGTATCGCGGAAATGCACGTCCATCGCGGCGGCACCGTCGAGAAACTCGGCGAAGTCCGGCCAGCCCAGAGCCATGGCGACGGGGAAGCCGATCGACGACCACAGCGAATAACGCCCGCCCACGCTCTCGGAGAACGGCAGGATGCGGGTTTCGTCCACGCCCCACTCCATCGCCTTTTCCGGCGCGGCGGTCAGCGCGACGACGCGGCCATAGGCATCCTCGACGCCGTTCTCGCGCAGCCAGATCAGCACGCTGTCGGCGTTGGTCATCGTCTCGATGGTGGTGAAGGTCTTGGAGGCGACCGCGAGCATCGTGGTGGCCGGATCGCACTTGGCAAAGGCCTGCTCCAGCGCGCAGCCGTCGATGTTGGACACGACATGCACGTCCACCATCGCGCCTTCACGCGCCAGCGCGTCGATCGCGAGCGCCGGACCGAGCGCCGAACCGCCGATGCCGACATGGATCAGGTGCTTCACCTCGCCCATGGCGCCGCGATGGATGGCCTCGACGATCGCGGCCATGCGGTGATGGTTCTCGGCTGCAAGCTGGACGCTCGCCTCGCTGCCGACGCCGCGCTGGGCGGTGTGCTCGGCGGCGCGGCCTTCAGTCGGGTTGACGATCTCGCCCGCGAACAGCGCCGCACGGCGGCCCGCGAAGTCCTGCGCCTGCGCCAGTTCCTCGAAGGCGGCGACATGCGCGGCGTCGAGGTGCGTCTTCGACCAGTCGAACAGGATTCCGGTGGAGTTCTCCTCCTCACCCAGTTCGAAGCGCGTCGCGAAAGCATCCAGACGGCCGGAATCGGCATCGAAAAGCTGCTTCAAGGTGGGTTTGTCGAGGCCCTGCAGCTTGTTCCATACCGCTTCGCTCATACAACGCATCTCCTGGTAAGCATTCGATGCGCCTTATGCGTTCCGCAGTTGCGAAATCCAAGCCCGAGTTGTGCAATTATCGGCCAGTACCTCACGTTGGTCGGGATCGCTCTTGACGGAAGCACGCGGCCATGGGCAAGGGTTTGCCCATGAGCGACACCCATAGCGCGACAAAGATCGAAGCCGGTCAGGCACCCGCCGGAGCCCCCGATGCCAAGCCCAAGAAGGACGAGAACTTCTTCTCGTTCCTGTTCTGGCTGGTGCTGGGCGTGGTGGTGCTGCGCAGCTTCATCGTTTCGCCCTTCAACATCCCCAGCGAGTCGATGCTGCCCCGGCTGCTGACCGGCGACTATCTGTTCGCCACCAAGTGGTCCTACGGCTTCTCGAAGTATTCGCTGCCCTTCAGCGTGCCGCTGATCCCGGGCCGCATCCTCGCCAGCCAGCCCGAGCGCGGCGACGTCGTCATCTTCAAGGCCCCGCCAGACAACGACGTCGACTACATCAAGCGGGTCATCGGCCTGCCCGGCGACGAGATCCAGATGAAGGGCGGCCAGCTGTGGATCAACGGCAAGTCGGTGCCCAAGGTGAAAGTCCCTAACTTCACCGTGCCCGTCAGCCCCAACACCGACTGCGGCCCCGGCTTCGAGACAACGGACAACGGCAAGGACGTCTGCTCCTACCCGCAGTTCCGCGAGACGCTGCCGAACGGCAAGAGCTACACCGTGCTCGACATGGGGCCGACCCCGCAGGACGACACCGGCGTCTTCGTGGTGCCCGAAGGCCACCTGTTCCTGATGGGCGACAACCGCGACAACTCGATGGACAGCCGTTTCCCGGCGGTCGAGGGCGGCGGCGTCGGCATGGTCCCGCAGGAGAACCTCGTGGGCAAGGCGGCGGTCATGATGTTCTCGACCGACGGTTCGGCCGAATGGATCAAGCCCTGGACATGGTTCACCGCCGCGCGCTGGAGCCGCATCGGGAGCGTGATCTGAGTGCTTGAAGCAAATACCCGCGCCTTTCTGATCAAGCATTCCGGCCAGGAGCCGCTCGACGAAGCGCTCTGGCAAGCGGCCCTGACGCACGGCTCCACAGGCGAGAAACGCAATTACGAACGGCTGGAGTTCCTGGGTGACCGGGTACTCGGCCTCTCGGTGGCCGAATGGCTCTACCGGGGCAGCGACGAGGCGGAAGGCCGCCTGTCGCAGCGCCTCAACGCGCTCGTCAGCCGCGCCACTTGCGCCACGATCGCCCGCGACATCGGCCTCGGCCCGCACATGCGCCTCGGCAAGCAGGCGCGCGACGACGGCGGGCAGGATTCGGAGAACATCCTGGGCGACGTGATGGAGGCGATCATCGGCGCCTGTTTCACCGAGCGCGGTTTCGAAGCGGCGCGCGATATGGTACTCGGCCTCTGGGCGGATACGCTCCAGGGCAAGACCGGCAAGCGCAAGCATCCCAAGTCCGCGCTGCAGGAATGGACCGCAGGCAACCGCCGCCGGATGCCCGAATACAAGTTGATCGAGCGTTCAGGTCCGGATCACGCCGCGCGCTTCACGGTCGAAGTGTCGGTCCACAACGTCGGTTCGGCGCAGGCCACCGCCCATTCCAAGCAGGACGCCGAGACCGGCGCCGCAGAAGAGTTCATGAGGAAATTCGGATGACCCAGCACTGCGGTCTCGTCGCCGTCATCGGCGCCCCCAACGCGGGCAAGTCCACGCTCGTCAACGCGCTCGTCGGGCAGAAGGTGGCGATCACCTCGGCCAAAGCGCAGACCACCCGCGCCCGCCTGCTCGGCATCGCGCTCGAGGGCGAGGCGCAGATCATCCTCGCCGACACCCCCGGCATCTTCGCGCCGCGCCGCCGCCTCGACCGCGCGATGGTCGCCGCCGCCTGGGAAGGCGCGCAGGAGGCCGACGCGATCCTGCTGATCGTCGATGCGGTGAAGCTGCGCCGCCACGAACTGATGCCGCTGCTCGAAACGCTGAAGGACCGCACCGAACGCAAGGTGCTGGTGCTCAACAAGGTCGATGCAAGCGCCAAGGAAAAGCTGCTGGTGCTGGCGCAGGAATTCACCGCCGAAGTGCAGTTCGACGAAGTGTTCTTCGTCTCCGCCCTCAGCGGCGACGGCGTGCCGCAGCTCAAGACCTGGCTGGCCGGGCAGATGTCCGAAGGCCCCTGGCACTATCCCGAGGACCAGGTTTCCGACGCCAGCGAACGCCTGCTCGCCTGCGAAATCACGCGCGAACAGCTCTACCGCCAGCTCCACGAGGAACTGCCCTACGACGCCGCCGTGCGTCCCGAAGCCTATACCCCGCGCAAGGACGGCTCGGTCGAGATTCGTCAGCAGATCGTCGTGACGCGAGACAACCAGCGCGCCATCGTCCTCGGTAAAGGCGGCTCGAAGATCAAGGCGATCGGCGAGGCCGCGCGCAAGGAACTGAGCGAAGTGCTCGGCCAGAAGGTCCACCTCTTCCTCCACGTGAAGGTCGAGGAGAACTGGGCCGAAACCAAGGACATCTACGAGGAAATCGGACTCGACTGGGTGAAATGATGAAGGCCGCATTCTCGACCCTCACTGCCACCGCATTCCTGCTGTGCGGCTGCGCCACGCCTTACATGAAGGCCGTGGCCGCCGAGAAGGCGCAGGTCACCCTGGTGGAAGAGAACCTGGCCGGGCAACGCTACGTCGCCATCGGCTCGTCGTTCGCGGCTGGCCCCCAGCTTCCGCCCGTGAAGCCGAGTTGGCCCGCACGCTGCGGTCAGAGCTTCAACAACTACCCGACGCTGCTCGCCGAACGCTTCGGCATGGTGCTGATCGACCGTTCCTGCTCGGGCGCGGTGACCGACAACGTGCTCGGCCCCTGGGGCGAAGTGCCGCCGCAGATCAACAGCGTCACGCCCGACACCCGGCTGGTGACGATCACCATCGGCGGCAACGACCTGTCGTACATCGGCAACCTGTTCTCGGCGACTTGCGCGTTCAACGCGAAGATCATCGCCGCCTCGGGCGCCAAGACCAAGGCCTGCGGCCCGGTCCGCATCCCCACCGAGACCGACTACGTCCGCGACGAGGCGCAGCTCAACGAGATCGCCCGCCGCATCAAGGCCACCGCCCCGCAGGCGCGGATCGTCTTCGTCCAGTACCTGACCCCCGTGCCGCCGCCGGGCAAGCTCTGCGCCGACACCCCGGTCAGCGAGACCGACGCCGCGATCGTGCGCGAGATCGGCCGCCGCCTTGCCGAGATCACCGGCCGCGTGGCGCAGGCGCACGGCACCATCGTCGTCGAGATGAACCAATCGTCGGCCACGCACACCCCTTGCGACAAGGAGCCGTGGATGATCGGCTCGCCGCAGGGCTACGACGGGCGGCAGGGCCTGCAATGGCACCTCAACAAGGCCGGGATGCAGGCGACGGCGGACGGCATCTCGACCTGGCTCATCAAGAGCGGCGTAAGGCCGGTGAAGCCTTCGGTGACGGTCGAGCCCGGCCTCAATCCTCCGGGACCGGCGCCGACGAAGCCTGCCCCCGGGCAGCCGATCCCCGCCGTCCCGGTGCCGGCACCGACGGCCGCCCCAACGGCCAAACCTGCGCCGGCGCCGACGGCCAAACCGTCGAACGAGACGAAGAAGCGCTCGTAACGCCGCAGAAGTCTGGCGACGGCGCGATCCGCCGTCGCATTCCTGCAATCAAAACGCCTTAAGCGCCCTTTCCCAACAACCGCCGTTCCCCCCGCGGCCGGAACGAGGAAAGGGTCGCTCATGGTCGCGCGGAGTGCCGCCGCGGCGCAACGGAATGTTTCGATTGCCGTTCGCCGTCCTATCGGCGGCCGGCTTCGGTTGGGTTCGCTCGCGCTGTACCTGCCGATCGCCTTCGCATTGCGACTGCTGATGCTGGGCAAGCCCGCATTCCAGTCGGACGAGCAGTTCTACCTCCTCGTCGCGCAGCGCATGGCGCAGGGCGCCCTTCCCTACGTCGACATCTGGGATCGCAAGCCCTGGGGCCTGTTCGCGCTCTATCGCGCCGTTTACGCCCTGCCGTTCGATCCGGTCTTGACTTATCAGTTGCTCGGCCTTGCCTGCTCGGTGCTCACCGCGCTGGTCATCGAACGCATCGCCCGCCGCATCGCTCCGCCCCGCGCAGCGCAGTGGGCGGGGCTGGTCTATCTGCTTTGGCAGCCGGTGTTCAACGTGGCGCTTGGCCAGTCGCCGGTGTTCTACAACCTGCCTGTCGCCCTTGCCGCGCTGATCGTCGTCGATGTGCGAACGCGGGCGCACGATCCCTTGCTTGCCCGCCGCGGCCTGGAGGCGATGCTGCTGTTCGGGCTTGCGATGCAGATCAAGTACACGGCGGTCTTCGAAGGCGCTGCCTTTGGCCTGATGCTGCTGGGACGCGGCTGGGCGGACGGCTGGCCGCCCCGGAGACTGGTCCTGGCGGGCGCCGGATGGATCGCGGCGGCGCTGGCTCCGACTGCGGCGGTCTGGACAGGCTATGCATGGCTCGGCCACGGCGATGCCTTCGTGCAAGCCAATTTCACCTCGATCCTGGGCCGCACGACGGACATGGCCGATGCCTTCGGTCGGCTCGCCAAGGAATGCCTGGCGCTGATCCCTTTCGCGCTCGCCCTGCTTCTGGCACCCCACCACCTGCGCCCCGTTCGCGGAGAGCGCCCGGCAACCCTGCCGTCCCTGCGCATTTGGGCGCTGGCGAGCATCGGCGGGTTCCTGGTTTTCGGCACTTGGTACGACCACTATCTCGGCCCCGTGCTGGTGCCGCTGAGCGTGCTTGCTGCCCCGGCCCTCGCACGTAGCCGCCCGGGAGAGCGCTGGTACGGCCAACTGCTACTTGGGCTCGGTGCGATCGGTGCCGTCGCGGCGCCCGCCCTGCAGGTCCGCGAAAGAGGCGATGCCACGCAATTCGCTAGCATGACACACGCGATCACCCGCGAACTGCACGGCCGCTGCCTTTACGTCTTCGAGGGCGACAGCGCGCTCTATCGCACCACCAACGCCTGCATTCCAACGCGATTTGCCTACCCAAGCCACCTCAATGCGATGAATGAAGCGGGCGCGCTGAACATCGACCCGGTGAGCGAAGTACGCCGCATCATGGCCAGCCGCCCCGGCGTGGTGGTGATCGGGCTGTCGAAGCGTCCGAACCGCGCCAACGAAAAGACGCGCGACATCGTCATGGAAGCGCTGCGCAGCGATTACCAAACTTATGCGCAGGCCAGCCTAGGCACCCGCCGGTTCGCGCTGTGGCGGCTGAAATGACGCCGCCCCGGAACTGATCCGGGGCAGGAGACCGTCACCGCGCCTTGGCGATGTTCATGCCATGCTGGCGCGCCGCATCCTTGGTCGATTCCTCGGTTCGGTTGAGGGCCTTGGCAATTTCCTTGAGGCCCTTGCCCTTGCCCGCGAGGGTCTGCAGCTTCTGCAGTTCCTCGGGCTTCCAGGGCTGCTTGTGCTTGGCAACCTTGTCGCTCATGCTTCGACATCCCACGGTGCGGCGCTGTCCTGATCGGCATCTGCGGCCGCCTTCTTTTTCGGTGCTGCTTTCTTGGCCGTTGCCTTCTTTGCCGCCGGCTTCTTGGCACCGTCCGTCTTGGCGGCGGCAGTCTTCTTGGGCGCCGCCTTCTTGGCTGGCGCCTTCTTCTTACCCTTGGCCGGCCCCTTGGCCGCCTTCTCGTCGATCAGCACGACGGCCTGCTCGGCGGTGAGGTCCTCCGGCTTCTGGTCGCGCGGGAGGGTGGCGTTGGTGGTGCCGTCGGTGACGTAAGGACCATAGCGGCCCGCCATAACCTTGATCTCGCCGCCGCTGGTTGGATGCGCGCCCAGCAGCTTGAGCGGTTCCGCCTTGGTGCGCGAGGCCGCGCCGCCGCGATTGGCGGCGTCAGCCAGCATCGAGACCGCGGCGTTCATGCCGGTGTCGAACACTTCCGCCGTCGAACGCAGCCGTGCATACTTGCCGTCATGCGCGAGGTACGGGCCGTAACGCCCGATGCTGGCAGTGATATCCTTGCCCGTCTCCGGGTGCGGACCCACGGTGCGCGGCAGGCTGAGCAGCTTGATGCCCCATTCCAGCGTCAGTTCGTCGATATCCTTGGGGATCGAGGCACGCTTGGCCTCCTTGCCCTCGCCCAACTGGATATAAGGACCGAAGCGCCCGGTACGGCGCATGATCTCCATGCCGGTCTCCGGGTCCTTGCCCAGCCCTTCGTCATCGCCGCCTTCGGCGTTGCCTCCGGGCTGCGCGAACTTGCGGGTGAACTTGCACTCCGGATAGTTCGAGCACGCCACGAACGCGCCGTAACGACCGCCGCGCAGGGACAGGCGCCCCTCGCCGCACTTGGGGCAGACACGCGGATCAGTGCCGTCCGCCTTGGGCGGGAACAGGTAATCGGAGAGGAATTCGTCCAGCGCCTCGGTCACTTCCGAGGGCTTCTTCTCCATCACCTCGTCGGACTTGGGCTTGAAGTCGCGCCAGAACGCTTCGAGCAGCGCCTTCCATTCCTGGCGTCCGCCCGAAACGTCGTCGAGTTCGTCCTCCATGCCCGCCGTGAATTCATAAGCCACGTAGCGGGGGAAGAAGCGTTCGAGGAACGAGGTGAGAAGTCGCCCCGTCTCCTCTGCGAAGAAACGGTTCTTCTCGGTCCGCACGTAAGCGCGGTCCTTGATGACCTGGATCGTCGCGGCATATGTCGAAGGACGCCCGATGCCCAGTTCCTCCAGCCGCTTCACAAGACTGGCTTCCGAGAAGCGTGGCGGCGGCTGGGTGAAGTGCTGCTCGGCGGTCACGTCCTTCTTGGCCGGCATGTCGCCCGCCTTCATGAAGGGCAGCAGGCCTGCCTCGTCGTCATCGTCGGCCTTGTTGTCGCGGCCTTCCTCGTAGACGGCAAGGAAGCCCGGGAATTTCACCACGGTGCCGGTGGCGCGCAGTTCGTTGCGGCCAGTTCCGTCGCGCAGGGTTACGGTGGTACGCTCAAGCTGGGCCGAAGCCATCTGGCTGGCCATCGCGCGCTTGAAGATCAGATCGTACAGGCGCGCCTCGTCCCCTGAACCGAAGCGGTCCTTGGTGAACTCGGTGGGACGGATCGCCTCGTGCGCTTCCTGCGCGTTCTTGGCCTTGGTCTCGTAGTGGCGCGGCTTTTCGGGAACGAAGTGGCCAGAGAAGCGCTCGGCGATGGCGGCGCGGGCGGCCGAGATCGCACTCGGGTCCATCTGCACGCCATCGGTACGCATGTAGGTGATCGCACCCGCTTCATAGAGCGTCTGCGCCACGCGCATCGTCTGGCTGGCCGAGAAGCCCAGCTTGCGTGCGGCCTCCTGCTGCAAAGTCGAGGTGGTGAACGGCGGCTGCGGGTTGCGGCGATGCGGCTTGGTCTCGACGCCCTCGACCTTGAAGGCGCCCTGCTCCACCGCGGTCTTGGCCCGCATGGCGATGCCCTCTTCGCCCAGGCTCAGGCGATCGAGCTTCTGGCCCTCGAACGTCACCAGCTTGGCGGTGAAGTCGGTCCCGTCATGCGCCATCTGCGCGGCAACGGACCAGTACTCCTGCGGCGTGAACGCCTCGATCTCGCGCTCGCGATCGACGATCAGGCGCAGTGCCACCGACTGCACGCGGCCCGCCGACTTGGCGCCGGGCAGCTTGCGCCACAGAACCGGCGAAAGCGTGAAGCCGAACAAGTAGTCCAGCGCACGGCGGGCGAGGTAAGCGTCGATCAGGTCCTGATCCAGCTCGCGCGGCTGGGTCATCGCCTTGGTGACGGTTTCCTTGGTGATTGCGTTGAAGGTGACGCGCTGCACGTCCTTGGGCAGCGCCTTGCGCTTGGCCAGCAGTTCGCGCACGTGCCACGAGATCGCCTCGCCCTCGCGATCAGGGTCGGTCGCGAGGATCAGGCGGTCGGCGGTCTTGGCGGCATCGGTGATCGCCTTCACCTGGCGCTGCTTGTCGCCGTAGAGTTCCCAGTCCATCGCGAACTCCTCGTCCGGGCGGACGGAGCCGTCCTTGGGCGGCAGGTCGCGAACGTGGCCGTAGCTGGCGAGGACCTTGTAGTCCTTGCCCAGGTACTTCTCGATGGTCTTGGCCTTGGCGGGCGATTCTACGATGACTAACTGCATTTCAGACTTTCTTACTGCCCCTCACGTGCACGTACGCACACATGTGTATGCGCATAGGGTGGGAAGGCTTGGGGGCGTTCGTCAAGCCTTGTGCGTCTTACGCCCTGCATTCAGGCGAAGACGTTGTCGAGGTCACTGGCCTCGGTTCTTGACAATCGGAAGGCAGCGACCGCCACCAGCGAGGCGACGATGCCATAGAATGCCGCGAAAAGGTTCGGCGTCACAGCCGCCGCAAAAGGCGGCAGTTGGGCAAACTGTTCCTGCCCAAATTCAAGCGCCACCAAAGCAGAGCCGAGAATCGCGGCATTGATCGCGTAGGCGACGGCGATGGGGAGCCAGCATTGCGCCGTGGCGCTCCAACTCGACGACAGCGATTCCTGCGAGCGGTTATCCTCGACGATGATGAAGGTGGGAACGAGCGACCAGCGCGCCATGAGGAACAGCCCCGGCAGCACCAGCAACAGAAAACCGAACATGATGCCGAGGCCAGACAGCAGTTGCGCCACGAACAGCGAGCCAAGCCGCCATCTCTCGCCCCAATGCCCCAGTAGACGTTGCAGCACAGCGTAATCGAAAATCAGCCCGACCACGCCGCCGATGAATATCGAAGCCGTTGGTGAAACCATGTCCGAGGCAGTGTAGGTCGCCACTTGCAGGATGCCGACCAGTCCCAGGAACGGCAGGTGTTGTCTTGCAACGAAACCCATTTCGCCTAGCAGGTCGCCAACGCTGAAACGTGAATTCACTCCATTCCCCCCTTACCCCAGACTGACCCGTCCGCCTGCATGGCGCACCAGTTTCCCCGCCAGTTCCAATTCGACCAGGGCCAGTTGTACGGCGGACGCGGCAGCCCCCGATTGACGGATCAGTTCATCCACCCCGACCGGGGCCGTCGTCAGCAGCCCCGCGACATCGGCGGGCTCGCCCGATTGCGCGATCGACATCTCCTCAGCCCAGTGACGAGGCGGTTCGCGCAGGCTCGTCGGCGCTATGCCCGAAAAGTCGGTTAGTTCCTCAATCACGTCCTGCGCGCCCTGCACCAGCGTCGCGCCGTCCCGGATAAGCTGGTTGCAGCCGTGCGATCGGGCATCGAGCGGCGATCCGGGAATTGCCATGACCTGCCGCCCCATTTCGCCCGCCAAACGGGCAGTAATGAGTGAGCCGGACCTTGGCGCGGCCTCGACCACCACGGTCCCCAGGCACAGCCCGGCGATGATCCGGTTTCGCGCAGGAAAATGGCGGGCGAGCGGCTCTGCCCGGGGCGGCTGCTCCGCCAGCAGCAGGCCGCGTGTGGCGACATTTTCCTGCAAGGCTCCATGTTCCGGCGGGTACGTGATGTCGATGCCACTGGCGATGACGCCGACCGTCGCTCCGTCCGTCGCGAGCGCCCCCTGATGTGCAGCGCCGTCTATGCCTCGGGCAAGGCCCGAAACCACCGTCCAGCCTTGGGCCGCCAGTTCGTGGGCGAACTCCCGTGCCAGCCGGATCGCCGCCGCCGATGCATTGCGGGCACCGACCATAGCGACGCAAGGTCGCGCCAGCAACGAGAGGTCGCCGCGCCATGTCAGGATCGGCGGCGCGCCTTCCGACTCGGCCAGCAGGCGCGGATAATCCGGCGAGTCGTGAAAAAGATACCGCGCGCCTGCCTTACGGGTCGCAGCGATCTCGTCGTGGATGCGATGCTCGGAAGCAGGTTTGTAAGGGCGACCCGAACGACCCGCGACTTCGGGCAAAGCCGCGATCGCGCTCACTGCGTCGCCGAAACGGGCGAGCAGGTGGAGGTAGGTGACCGGGCCGACATTCGGCGAACGCAACAGGCGGATGCGGGCGAAGGCTTCGTCCTGCGAAAGACCGCCCGGTGCGCTCACTTCTTCTTGCCGCCCCCGATGCGCGGTTCGGTCCCGGCGCGCAGGCGGGCGATGTTTTCACGGTGCTGGAACAGCACGAGCGCCGCGATCACCGTCAGCACCAGCCCCGCCTGCGGATACCCCAATACAAAAGCCGCGAGCGGAGCGACGATAGCGGCCGTCATCCCGGAAACCGAGGAGATGCGCACCGTCGCCAGCAGCCCGATCCAGGTCACCGCGTAAGCCAGCCCGACCGGCCAGGCGAGCCCGAAGGCGACGCCCGCCGTGGTTGCGACGCCCTTGCCGCCCTTGAACCGCAGCCAGACCGGGAAGCAATGACCAAGAAATGCGCCGAGAGCCGCCAGCGGCGCCCACTCCGGCCAGACATGCGCGGCGATCAGCACCGCCGCCAGCCCCTTGAGCAGGTCCAGCAGCAGCGTCGCGGCAGCCAGGCCCTTGCGCCCGGTCCGCAGCACATTGGTCGCGCCGATGTTGCCCGATCCGATCGAGCGCAGATCGCCTGCGCCGGTAGCCCGGGTCAAAATGAGGCCGAACGGCACGGAGCCGAGCAGATAGCCGAGTACGAGGGGGAGAATCCAAACCATGCGACGCGCCTTAGCGCCCTATCGCGCTTTGCAGAAGACAGGTTGCAGCATTCGGCGTTGCCCGAACAGGCTCCGCGCGGTTAACAGGTGGCAAGGTCCAGGGATTGATAATGGCTTCCGATACACAGAGCGTGCCGCAAGGGGCCGCCACCAGGCTTGCAGGTATCGATGCCACGGCCCCGATCCTGCTCTTCGATTCGGGCGTGGGCGGGCTGACCGTGCTGGAGGAAGTGCGCAAGGCCCTGCCCGATGCACCGATCATCTATGCGGCCGACACCGCCGGGCTGCCCTACGGCACCAAGACCGAGGCGCAGATCGCCGCGCGGGTCGCGGGCCTGCTCGGCCGCATGACCGAGCGGCTGCGCCCGCGCCTCGTCTGCATCGCCTGCAACACCGCCTCGACCATCGCGCTGGGCATGGTGCGCGAAGTGCTCGAAGTGCCGATCGTCGGCACCGTGCCCGCCATCAAGCCTGCCGCCGCGATGACGAAGACCGGCGTAATCGGCCTGCTTGGCACCGAAGCGACGATCCGGCAGGCCTACGTCGATCGGCTCGAGCACGAATTCGCCGCCGACAAGCGCCTGCTCCGCTATGGTGCGCCGGGCCTCGTCGAGGCGGCGGAAGCCAAGTTGCGCGGCGAGCCGGTCGATCCCGCACTCATTCGCCACGCCGCCGAGGCGCTGCGCGCGCAGTCCGAAGGCGAACGCATCGACACCGTCGTCCTCGCTTGCACCCATTTCCCGTTGGTCGAAGCCGAACTCGCCGAAGCGTTCGGCCCCGACGTACGCTTCGTCCATGGCGCGCAGGGCATCGCGCGGCAAGTCGCGCGTCTCACCGCGGGACAGGAATATTCTCGCCAAGGCCCGGACCTCGCGCTATTCACCGGGCAGGGAGAATTGCCCGGTGCCTATGCCGAGAAGCTGGCGCACTACGGGCTCATGAGGATCGAGAGGTTTTGACGCGACGGCTCAATTTATGGTTGTTGTCGGTACTGCTCATCATTGCCATTCCCTACTACTGGTTCCTGGCCGACGCCGGGGTCGGACCCGGGAAAGGTGAACCGAAAGCGAAGCCACTGACGATCGGTTCCTTGCGGGCACTGGCGGAAGAGGGCGACGGCCAGCGGCCGATCGAACTCCGCGTCGAAACGGTCGGCATGCGGATGACCTCGCGCAATATGCTCATGGCGGGCGGCGGACTGCGCCAGATCGCCAACCTAATCCGCGCCTATGAGCTTATCGTGCCGGGCGGCGAGCCGATCGTAATCGATGCCGGGATCACCCGATCAGCCGCGAAAGAGCACGAACTGGAAATTTATGACGGCGCGGCCCAAGCTCGCATCCAGCACGCGCTTTCCAAGGCCGCACATGTCGTCCTGCTGGCCGACAAGCCGACACATAACGGTGGTCACCCAACCGGAACCCGGCGCGCCGAGAATGAACTCCAGGCATCCGGCGATGCGCCCTACACCCTCTCTCCCGGAGTCGTTGTGATTCCGGCCAGCAGCGTCGCTCCCGAAGCGAAAATGGTCTATGTCCGGCTGGCCGACGACCGCGAATACCTTTTCACGGGTGACATCGCCAAGCTCGCGATCAACTGGAAGGAACAGCGCCTTCCTGCCCGGATCGCGACACGGGGAGAAATCGCCTCATTCCGCAGCGAAACGATGTCCTGGTTGATGACGATCAATGCATTGCACCGCGCCGCGCCGCAGATGACGATCGTTGCGGGGCACGAGCCTTCCAAAATCCCGTTTTCCGCAGGCACGTTTTCCGATTAGCCCTTAGGTACAAGCGACTGGCAATGAGAGACGCGATAAGCTATTGGCCGCAGCAAATGCAGTCCGGGCAACGGACGCAACGCTTTGGGCAGGCGCCGGAACAGGCAAGGCAGGACAAAGTCGACACCGTGAACTACGAGCACATTTTCGACCAGGCGATCGAGCGCCTTCACTCCGAAGGGCGCTACCGCGTCTTCATCGACATCCTGCGCAACAAGGGCGCCTATCCGAACGCCCGGTGCTTCGCCGGCCACAACGGGCCGAAGCCGATCACCGTGTGGTGCTCCAACGACTATCTCGCCATGGGCCAGCACCCCAAGGTGATCGAGGCCATGGAAGAGGCGCTACACGACGTCGGCGCCGGCTCCGGCGGCACCCGCAACATCGGCGGCAACACGCATTACCATGTCGATCTCGAGGCCGAACTGGCCGACCTGCACGGCAAGCAGGGCGCGCTGCTGTTCACTTCGGGCTACGTCTCGAACGACGCCACGCTCTCGACGCTGGCCAAGCTGCTGCCCGGCTGCGTGATCTTCTCGGACGAACTGAACCACGCCAGCATGATCGCGGGCATCCGCAATTCGGGCTGCGAAAAGAAGGTCTGGCGCCACAACGACCTCGAACACCTCGAGGAACTGCTGGCCGAGACCGATCCTGCCCTGCCCAAGCTGATCGCCTTCGAATCGGTCTATTCGATGGACGGCGACGTCGCCCCGATCCACGCGATCTGCGACCTCGCCGAAAAGTACAACGCCCTCACCTACATCGACGAAGTCCACGCGGTCGGTATGTACGGCCCACGCGGCGGCGGCATCACCGACCGTGACGAGGCTGCACACCGCATCGACATCATCGAGGGCACGCTGGGCAAGGCGTTCGGTGTCATGGGCGGCTATATCGCCACCAACAACAAGATCATCGACTGCATCCGCTCCTACGCGCCGGGCTTCATCTTCACGACCTCGCTCTCGCCGGTGCTGGTCGCGGGCGTGCTCGCTTCGGTGCGTCACCTCAAGAGCTCGAGCGTCGAGCGTGAGGGCCAGCAGCGTTCCGCCGCGATGATGAAGCAGATGTTCCGCGATGCGGGCCTGCCGGTTATGGACTCCGTCACGCACATCGTCCCGCTCATGGTGGGCGATCCGGTGCGCGCCAAGCAGATCAGCGACATCCTGCTCGCTGAGTACGGTGCCTACGTGCAGCCGATCAATTTCCCGACCGTCCCGCGCGGCACCGAGCGCCTGCGCTTCACCCCCGGCCCCGCACATACCGAAGAGATGATGCGCGAACTGACTGACGCTCTGGTCGAGATCTGGGACCGGCTGGAGATGCGCCTGGCTGCCTGAGACGCGTAACACGCTTTCGCAGTTGCAAGATATTCTTGTCCGAAAGGCCCTCCGCAGTGCGCGGGGGGCCTTTTTTCTGGCCCGCTCCGTTCCCAAGTGCACGTGCGTTGCGGCGCTTCCAACGCTCCCTCCCCCTCGCAACGACATGACCAGAGGACCATCCATGGCAAAGCTCTTCGAGCCCCTCGCTCTCGGCGACGTCACGCTCGCCAACCGCATCGTCATCGCGCCGATGTGCCAGTATTCCGCCGAGGACGGCCGCATGACCGACTGGCACACCCAGCACCTCGGCCAGTTGGCCCAATCGGGCGCCGCCATCCTGACGATCGAGGCAACCGCCGTCCTGCCCGAGGGGCGCATCTCCTACGCCGACGTGGGCCTGTGGGACGACGCCACCGAGGCAGCCATGGGCAAAGTCCTGGAAAGCGTCCGCCGCTGGTCGGACATGCCCATCGCCATCCAGCTTGCCCATGCCGGTCGCAAGTCCAGCACCGCCAAACCATGGGACGGCGGCGCTCAGATCGCACCGGACGCAGCCAACGGCTGGCAGACGGTCTCTGCCTCCGACCTGCCCTTCCAGAAGCATGAGAATGCGCCGGTGGCGTTAGACAGCGCCGGGCTAGCCCGCGTCCGCACCGCCTTTGCCGAGGCCGCGCATCGCGCCGCACGGCTCGGGATCGACGCCATCCAGATCCATGCCGCGCACGGCTACCTGTTGCACCAGTTCCTGTCGCCGCTCTCCAACATGCGCACGGACGAGTATGGCGGCAGCCTCGAGAACCGCATGCGCTTCCCGCTGGAAGTCTACGATGCGGTGCGCGCAGCCTTTCCTGCCGAGAAGCCGGTGACAGTGCGCCTCTCCGGCACCGACTGGGTAGAGGGTGGCTGGGACATCGAGCAGACCGTCGCCTTCTCCAAGGCTCTGGAAGCGCGCGGTGCGGCTGCGATCCACGTCTCCAGCGGTGGGCTGCACACCGAGCAGCAGATTCCCGTCGGTCCCAACTATCAGGTGCCGCTGGCAAGAGCCGTAAAGCAGGCCGTTTCGATCCCGGTGATCGCCGTGGGCCTCATCACCGAACCGGAGCAGGCCGAAGCGATCATCGCCACCGGCGATGCCGACATGATCGGGCTTGCGCGTACCGTGCTCTACGACCCGCGCTGGCCGTGGCATGCGGCAGCGGCGCTGGGCGCAAAGATCGCCGTCGCGCCGCAGTTCCTGCGCAGCCAGCCGCGCGCCTACAAGGACCTGTTCGTCAGCGCCTGACAAATAGCGTGTCGCCGCCCGCCCGCTTCGCCACGACGAAGCCCGGCGGCGGCGGCAGGTCGGCAGGAATCCCGCCCGAAACCCAGACCGCGTCGAAACCATCCGCACGCATGCCCGCAATCTTTACGTTCATCGCGGCGAGGTCCGGCCGGTTTTGAGGGCAAAGCGGCGCCACGTCCTGCGTCCCGCCGGACCAGCGCTGCGCGAGGAGCGGATCGCGGACGGTCATCAGCTTGGCATTGTCGACCATGAACAGCGTGTTGACGTAGGCATCCCTGCGCGTGAGCGCATAGCTGCCCAGCTTCTCGTCCGGCACCAGACGCCAGGGAAAACCGCAATCCGGCGCCGCCCAGAGATAGCCGACGCGCCCTCCGCGCGGCACTGCACCGAGCAGCGTCAGGCGTTGTTCGAGGACGTGGCCATGGCGCACCCAATCCCGGGTCACTGTCCCGACGCGCACGCAAAACAAGGCGATTCCCGCCATCACGATCAGGCGCTCCCGTTCGGGACGGGCGCTCGGCGTGATCGCCAGCACAAGGACCAGTAGCGCGATAGGCGCGGTACGCAAGTCCGTGCCCCAGGCATTGAGGATCGTCGTGGGGGCCGCGACCGCCGCGAAGGCGAGCAGCACCCCGCTGACGAGCAACCTCCGCTCCAGCCTGCGCCCCGACGCCCATAGCAAGGCAACCCCACTGACGCAGGCCAGCGCCGCCAGCAAACCAATATCCACCAGCTTGTCCGTGCCTCGCAGCACGCTGGCGAAGACCACGATCTTGGTGTTCACGAAGTCGACGTAGGCCGGGCCGCTCCCGTGCCCCGCCGCCTCGGAACGCCAGAGCAGCAGCGGCACGACCGGCACCAGCAGAACGAGATTGGGCCGCATCGCCGGCCACACCTCGCGCCAGCTTCCGAGCTTCCCCAACTCGTTGCCCGCCGCGAGGATAAGCAGGACCACCCAACTCGCCATATGCGCCGTCCACACGACCAGCGCCGCAACTGCCAGAATCACCTGCTCGCGTCCGCTTTCGCGCGGCCGGGTGTACAGCCATGCCGCTACCAGCAAGGCCAGACCGATGCCCATGCAGTAATTGAGAAACCCCCACATCCATGCCTGATGCATGGCGAAAGGCAGTGCAACGAAAGCGCTTGCGCTCACTCGCCCATGCGCGGCGCGGGAAAGCTGGAACAGGCCCATGACCGTCAGCGGCGCCAGCAAGGCTCCAACCACCAGCGTCGCACGCTCGCTGCCCAGCAGGGGCGCCAGCAGCACCGAAGGCAGATCGGCACCGAGGTTGGCGATCCACTGCCAATGTACCGCAAATATCCTGCTCAGCGCAGGATCGGCCATGATGTTGGCCAGAACGTGATGCCGTGCCATGTGCGACGGCATGTCGACGAAACCCGGCACCGGCGCCAGCAGCACCGGCAGGAAAGCCAGCGCCACCATCGCCGGCATGAGCATCCGCCAGCGCGGGATCGGGGTGCGGTCGTCGAGTTTCGGCATCAGCGCCATGTAGCCCGCGGAGTGTTAAGATCGCCCCAATCGCCCACGCAAACGAAAACCCCCGGAACCATCGGTCCCGGGGGCCTCTCGTTATTCGATCGTGAGCGAAATCAGCGCAGCGAGACGACGTTGTCCGAAACGCGCGGATCCTTGCGGCCGGTGTAGAGGCTGGCCATCGGCTCGTCCTGGGCAAGGACGACCTCACCGCCGCCGAAGCCGTTGAACGCCGTGCGCATGGCGGCACCATAGGCACCCAGCATGCCGACCTCGATCCAGTCGCCCGCCTTGATGTCGGCGGGGAGCAGGAACGGGCCTTCCATGAAGTCGGCATCGTCGCAGGTCGGGCCGTAGAAGGAGAACTCCTTCAGCTCCGACGAACGCTCGCTGTCCTTGGCGATGGCCTTGACCGGGAAGCGCCATGCGACGTGCGCCGCATCGTAGAGCGCGCCGTAGGCACCGTCGTTGATGTACAGTTCGTCACCGCGACGCTTCTCGACCTTGACGATCAGCGAGTTGTACTCGGCCGACAGCGCGCGGCCAGGCTCGCACCACAGCTCTGCGTTGTAGGCGATCGGCAGCGCCTCGAAGTGGCGGTGGATGATCGCGAAGTAGTCTTCGAGCGGCGGCGGCTCCATACCCGGGTAAGACGAAGGGAAGCCCCC
Organism: Novosphingobium resinovorum; assembly: GCF_027922145.1. Classification (GTDB taxonomy): domain Bacteria; phylum Pseudomonadota; class Alphaproteobacteria; order Sphingomonadales; family Sphingomonadaceae; genus Novosphingobium; species Novosphingobium resinovorum. The sequence goes on from NZ_BSFC01000003.1 coordinate 163,357, forward strand.
GCCGACATCGACCATGTCGATGACCACGCCGGCGGCCGCAATGGCCGCACGGGCACGCTCAAGCGCCTGCACGTAGGCGAACGGCGTCATCGCCTGCGAACCGACGTGGAAGCACACGCCCAGCCAGTCGGCGACCTGACGAGTGGCCTGCAGCAGTTCGCCCGCATCGGCGACGTCGATGCCGAACTTCGACGCGAGGCTCAGCTCCGAATACTCGGACGACACCCGCAGACGCACGCAGAGGCGCAGGTCGGTGGCGGTGTTGCCCTCGGCATCGGTGGTGGCTTCGACGATCTTCTCGACTTCCTCGAGGGTGTCGAGGCTGAAGGTACGCACGCCGTGCTGGAAGTAGGCTTCGCGGATCGCGCTGGCGGTCTTGACCGGGTGCATGAAGCACAGGGTCGCGTCCGGCAGGACGCCGCGCACCATGCGCACCTCGGTGATCGAGGCGACGTCGTAGTGCGTGATGCCGTTGTCCCAGAGGATCTGGACGAGGTCGGGCGACGGGTTCGCCTTCACCGCATAGAGCGACTTGCCCGGAAACTTCGTGGCGAAGAATCGGGCAGCGCGCGCCGCAGCATGCGGGCGGTTCAGAATGACTGGTTCGTCAGGCGCGAGGGTGCGCGCTACGGCCGGTGCGTCGAGGAATGCGTGCAACTCAAGGGACCCCCAAACGGTGTGTTAACAGACAAGAGCTGCCTTGCGGTTTGGAAGTCCCCATGGGGCAGCGAGGGGCGGGATATAAGGCTCAGGACATGAATCGCAAGTGAAAAACGGGGACTTTCACAAAAACGTCATCTAGCCGGAAGCGGGCGCCGAACCGGGCGTACGATCTCATGAAATTCCGTTTTTCTGCAGCGGCTTGCATTGATCCACTCCATTGCAGCGTGATGACACCCCAGTGACAGTCAGGCCGTCCGTGTCATCGTTTGCAACGCGGCAAGGCGCAGGATCGGTTCCGGACGATTCGCCTTAACGGGATTGGCTGCATCATGAGCGCGGCGGGCGGATGCAGCTTCGCACACACCCGCCCCTTTTCATGCTTAATGATCGTATCCGAATACCTCCGGGGTTCAGCTCAGACGGCCGCGGAAATCGTCGTAATCGAACCGGCGCACGCATTCGAGCGCGTCGGTTTCCGAATCCCACAGCCAGATCGACGGCAGCGGCACGCCATTGAACGTCGTCGTCTTGACCATAGAGTAATGCGCTTGGTCGAGGAACGCGAAGCGCTGTCCGGCTTCGGGATCGGCCGGCAGCACATAGTCGCCGATCACGTCGCCCGCGAGACACGACGGGCCGCCGAGACGTATGGCCTCGGCTGCATCCTCACCGCGCTCGCCCAGCATGGCGGGGCGATACGGCGCCTCGATCACGTCGGGCATGTGGCACGTGGCGGAAATGTCGACGATCGCCACCGGCATGCCGTTCCAGCCCACGTCGAGCACGGTGCCCACGAGAATTCCGGCGTCCAGGGCCACCGCCTCGCCCGGTTCGATGTAGATTTCGGCACCGGCATCCTCGGCCATGTCGGCGAGGAATTCGATCAATTCCTCGCGCTGGTAATCCGCGCGGGTGACGTGGTGGCCGCCGCCGATGTTGATCCACTTGAGCTGGCCGAAGAACGGCTCGAGGAAGTCGAAAACCTTGTCCCACGTCCGCTTGAGCGGCTCGAAGTCCTGCTCGCACAAGTTGTGGAAGTGGATACCGTCGATCAGGCCGACGTGCTCCTCGGTAAGCTGGTCGATCGGGAAGCCAAGGCGCGAGTGCGGGGCGCTCGGGTCGTACTTGGGGACTTCGCCCTCGGGGTGCAGCGGGTTGACGCGCAGACCGATGTCGAAGCTCTCTCCGCGCGCGCGGGCGCCTTCGATGAAGGGCCAGAAGCGCTCGATCTGGGCGGGCGAGTTGAAGATCACGTGGTCGGAGAGGCGCAGGATCTCGTCCATGTCCTCCGCCTTGTAGGCCGCGCAGTACGTGGCGATCTCACCGTCGTAGAATTCCGAGGCGAGGCGCGCTTCCCACAGGCCCGAGGTGCAGACGCCGTCGAGATACTCGCCCACGATCGGCGCGGTGGACCACATCGAGAAGGCCTTCAGCGCCGACAGCACCTTCGCGCCAGACTGTTCGCCGATGTCGCTCAGGATGCGCAGGTTCGATCGCAGCTTGGCGGCATCGACCACAAAGGCGGGGCTATCGACGCGCGACAGGTCGAAGTTCGCGAAAGCGCCCGGATCGCCGGCTCTGGTTTCCATGATGCTTAGTCCCAAGTCAGCCCAGCGGGCCTTTGAAGATGAACCACGCCCCTGCCCCGACAAGGCAGAAGCCGACGATCTCGTTCCAGCCCGGCTTCTGCCCGAACAGCGCCCAGGCCACGAGCACGAAGCCCAGCAGCGAGAACGCCTCCTGCATGACCTTGAGCTGGCCGAGCGAATAGGCGGAACTGCCGATCCGGTTGGCCGGAACAGCCAGACAGTATTCGAAGAAGGCGATGCCCCAGCTCATCGCGATCGCCACCCACAGCGCCTTTCCGGGCACCTTGAGGTGGAGATACCACGCCGTGTTCATGAACAGGTTGGAGCCCGCCAGCAAAGCCACGGGCGCGACGAAGGACCAGTTCATGCCGCTCAGTCGACGCAGATCGCATAGGCGGACTTGCCGCCCTTGATCTCCGCATAGCAGCCGAACAGGCGATCATCGGCCTGGCATTGCCCGGTCGCCGCCTTGTCCGGCGCTACCGAACCCGCACTGCCCACGCACTTGCCCTCGCACTGCGCGGAATCGGTGCACTGCCTGCCCGCATCGGCATAGGCGTGCACGCACATCTCCATGCCGAGCATCCCGCGCCGCTGCACCGTGCCGCCCCCGGAGGTGCAGGCCGCCTTGTCCGCCGCGCTCATCTCGCGCGCATAGGACTGGTTGCCTGCAGGCTCGGCGGGACCGGTCGGCGCCGTGGGCGTGACCGGCCCGGGCGCAACAGGGCCGGGTTTGGGCGCTTCGGCGGGAGTGCAGCCACCCAGCGCCAGCGCACCCAGCGCGGTCAGGAACAGGAGGCGCGAGCGGCCGCCCATCAGAACGGAAGCGGCTCGGACAGTTCCTCGACGGTCCACGGCAGGCCGTGCTTGTTGAGCATGTCCATGAAGGGATCGGGGTCGAACTGCTCCATGTTGAACACGCCCTCACCAACCCAAGCACCCGTCACGACCATGGCCGCGCCGATCATCGCGGGCACGCCGGTGGTGTAGCTGACGGCTTGGTTGCCGGTCTCGGCATAGGCGTCTTCGTGATCGCAGATGTTCTTGATGTAGAACGTCTTTTCACCCGACCCGTCGAGCGCTTCGCCGGTCGCGATGTCGCCGATGTTGGTCTTGCCCTTGGTCGTGGGTCCAAGCGATGCAGGCTCGGGAAGGACCGCCTTCAGGAACTGCAGCGGCACGATTTCCACACCATTGTAGATCACCGGGTCGATGCGGGTCATACCCACGTTCTGCAGCACGGTGAGGTGCTGGATGTACGCATCGCCGAAGGTCATCCAGAACCGGCCGCGCTCCATTTCCGGCAGGAATTTCGCAAGACTTTCAAGCTCTTCGTGGTACATCATGTACATGTTCTTGGGGCCGACCCCCTCGAAGTCGAAGCTCACCTTCTTGGCCATCGCCGGGGTCTCGACGAAGTCGCCGTTCTCCCAGTGGCGGGCGGGCGCGGTCACTTCGCGGATGTTGATTTCCGGATTGAAGTTCGTCGCGAAGGCCTGGCCGTGGTCGCCGCCGTTGCAGTCGAGAATGTCGAGCGTGCGGATGGTCTTCAGCTTGTGCTTCTTGAGCCACATCGCGAAGACGCTGGTGACGCCCGGATCGAAGCCCGAACCGAGCAGCGCCATCAGGCCCGCTTCCTTGAAGCGCTCCTGGTAGGCCCACTGCCAGTGGTACTCGAACTTGGCCACGTCCTTGGGCTCGTAGTTCGCAGTGTCCATGTAGTGCGTGCCGGTCGCAAGGCAGGCATCCATGATCGCAAGGTCTTGATAAGGCAGGGCAAGATTAACCACCAGCTTCGGACCGATCTCGCGGATCAGGGCCGAGGTCGCCGCCACGTCGTCGGCGTCGATGGCGTAAGTGCCGATCGTCACGCCGGTGCGCGCCTTGACCGATTCCGCGATCGCTTCGCACTTCGACACCGTGCGGCTGGCGAGATGAATGTCCGAGAAGATATCGGGATTCATCGCCATCTTGTGGACCGCGACCGATCCGACGCCGCCCGCGCCGATCACCAGAACCTTGCTCATCAACCTGTCTCCATTGCGGCATCAAGGCCCTGAAGGCCAATCGAAAGCGCGCCATATAGGGCCGTTCTGTGACAACTCAACTGTCCGGCACACAAGGTGCGCATAACGGCGCTCAACGGCACCCAAGTGGCCTATAGCACGCCCACAGGTGTCATAAACCGCCTTCGACCCGTCATCACCCGGTCACCGCACGGTGTCATCCGCGCCGCATCCCTACGAAGGAGCCGACGCCATGACCAACCTCCGTTCCAATCTCATCGAGAACGCGGTCGTCCGCGACGAAGCATCGCGCAAGAGCAAGCTGCTCGACAAGGCGTTCGCCATGGCCTTCAAGGGCCTCGTCTACGCACAGATCTGGGAGGACCCGGTCGCCGACATGGCGGCGATGGAGATCACGCCCGACAGCCGCATCATCACCATCGCCAGCGGCGGCTGCAACGCGCTGTCCTACTTGACCGCGAACCCGGCGGGCATCACCGTGGTGGACCTCAACACCGCGCACATCGCGCTCAACAACCTGAAGCACGCGGCCGTGCGCCACCTCAGCCATGCCGAAGTGCGCCGCTTCATCGCCGAGGCCGACCGCGCCGAGAACGTCGCGCTCTACCGCGAGAAGCTCGCCCCGCATCTCGACGAAGCCACCCGCCGCTACTGGGAAGGCCGCGACCTCGTCGGCCGCCGCCGCATCGGCGCCTTCACGCGCGGCGTCTATCGCCACGGGCTGCTCGGCGGCTTCATCGGCGCAGCGCATGTCATCGCCAAGCTGCACAAGGTGAACCCCGCCGAGATTCTCGACGCCGGCTCCATGGAAGAACAGCGCCGCATCTTCGACGAGCGCATCGCCCCCGTCTTCGAGCGCCGCTTCGTGCGCTGGCTGACCAAGCACCCCGCCTCGCTGTTCGGCCTCGGCATCCCCCCTGCGCAGTACGACGCGCTGGCGGGCGGCCAGTCGATGGCCGACGTGCTGCGCGGCCGGCTGGAGAAGCTGGCCTGCCACTTCCCGGTCAACGACAACTACTTCGCATGGCAGGCGTTCTCGCGCGGCTACGGCAAGGGCACCGAAGCCCCCCTGCCCCCGTACCTGCAGGAAGCCAACCTGCCGCTGGTCCGCGACCGCCTCGACCGGCTGGACTTGCGCCACGCCAACTTCACCCATGTCCTCGCCGCGGCAGACGACGCCAGCTACGACCGCTACGTCCTGCTCGACGCGCAGGACTGGATGACCGACGCGCAGCTTACCGAACTGTGGACCGAGATCACCCGCACCGCGAAGCCCGGCGCCCGCGTGCTGTTCCGCACCGCCGCCGAACCCTCGCTGCTGCCCGGCCGCGTGCCCGATGCCATCCTCGACCGCTGGAATTACCGCGTCGAGCAGTCTCAGGCGGCGACGCTGGCCGACCGCTCGTCGATCTACGGCGGCGTCCACCTCTACGTGTTCAAGGGCTGAGCCCGCATGGCAACTCTCGCCCCAGACCACGCCGCGTTGATGGACCGCATCTACCGCTGGCAGCACCCGATCTACGACCTGACGCGCAAGTACTACCTGTTCGGCCGCGACCGCCTGATCGACGAACTCGACGCCAAGCCCGGCATGGCGGTGCTGGAAATCGGCTGCGGCACCGGTCGCAATCTCGCGCATGTCGGCAGGACGTGGCGCGGGGTGCAGCTGTTCGGCCTCGACATCTCCAGCGAGATGCTGCGCGCCGCGCGAAAGACTCTGGGCACCAGCGGCACGCTGGCCCTGGGCGACGCCTCCCGCTTCGACGCCCCCGCGCTGCTGGGCCGCGAAGGCTTCGAGCGCGTGATGCTCTCCTACGCTGTCTCGATGATCCCCGACTGGCAGGCTGCGCTTTCTCAGGCCGCCGCGACGCTGGCCCCGCGCGGGCGCCTTCACGTGGTGGACTTCGGGGACTTCTCCGGCCTGCCCAGCCCCTTGCGCAAGCTGCTTCTCGGCTGGCTGGCGCGGTTCCACGTTTCGCCCCGGCTGGACCTTGCCGATGTGGCGGGCCGCGTCGCTCGCGAGCAGGGGCTGACACTGGAGGTGCGGCGCGGGCCTTTCGGATATTACCAGATGGTGCGGCTTTCCCGACCTTGAAGACAATAAGGGGAATGCGAGGGCCATTGCCCTCGCGCTCCCGGAACTGGCGACGTTGTGCGCGCAGCATCCTCTGCGCTCGCTTCGCCGAGTGTAAGCAAAGAGTCATACCGCAGAAGCGCCACAGACATTAAACTGTCACAATTTAGACATAATGGGCGCACTTCACCTTGGGAGGGAAATGCCGAATGCGCTCGATCATCCATGGCCTATGCACGCTCGGCGTGGTCTTCATCGCCACGCCCGCCTGCGCATCGGAGGATGAGCAGCTCTGGGTCGGCAGCTCCGCCACCGTCAAGCTGAGCGACAAGTGGCGCTTTTCACAGGAAGTGATCGGCCGCTTCAGCAACGATCGCGACGGGCTCTACGAAGTCGAGTCCAACTCCATGATCGGCTACAAGGTCGCCGACAAGGTGACCGTGTGGGTCGGCTATACCCACGATCCGAACTACAACGCCGGTCATTTCGCGGTGATGGAACATCGCGGGCGGCAACAGGTCACCTTCGACAACATCGTGAAGATCGGCCCCGGACAGCTGAGCGCCCGCCTGCGCGTCGAGGAACGCTGGCGTGAAGGCGTCGGCGGCACGGCGTACCGCCTGCGCCCTTACGTCAAGTATGTCTTGCCCTTCCAGAAAGGCGGCAAGACCGCGCTGGTACTCAGCCACGAAAGCTTCATCGACCTCAACGAGACCAACTTCCAGCGCGTGCAGGGCGAGGAGCGCATGCGCAACATGATCGCCGTGACCACTCCGCTGGCGAAGACCGTGAACCTCGAGGTCGGCTATCTTCACCAGCACGGTTTCCGCCCCGACGCCGACGACAGCAACGACAACGTCGCCTCGGTTTCGCTGGGGTTCAATTTCTGAAACCGTGGGCGGGACAGGAAGTCTGGTTTGGGTAGAATTGTGAACCGCTAAATTCGTCATTGCGAGCGCAGCGAAGCAATGACGAGATGCGGGAAAGCATCCGATGTAAGTGGACAGGCGCCATCGCTCGCACCCTGCTCATGCTGGGCTTGTCGAAGAATGGAGAGCCACGGCGCCCGGCCTCGGGGGCTTCGACAAACTCAGCCTGAGCGGGATGGGAAGGTCAGCTTTGGCTGGGGAGCGGTCGTTGTATAAGGCAGGTTGAAGGCATGACGAAAGACGATCTCGCAGAACGCCTCGCCCTAGAAGGCATCGCACCGTCAGCTTATGACCTGAGCGGCGCAGGGCGTTCTGAGAGCTACGTCTTTCGCGAGCAATCAAGTGATTGGGCCGTATTCTACAGCGAGCGCGGTTTGCAAACGGGGCTCCGCGTTTTTGCAACTGAAACCGAGGCCTGCGGCTACTTCATCCAGCTTGTAGCCAGCGATCCCACCACCAGAGCGGCGCTAGACTGAACGACCGACTTGGGGCGTGTCCGGTCAGGCTGCATTTCTTCCCGAGCGGCGAGTACCGGACGGACGGCTATAGAGCGCAGCGCTCGCCGCCCGGAATGGCGAAAACGGGTGGGAAGCCGACATAGTCCTACAGGACTTTGCCCTGTCGGTAGGCAACCTTTGCGTTGCCTTGCACCTTGGTCCCGCGTTTCGTGATCGACACAGCCGGTATATGGTCGAGGCGCGTAATGAGAATGCCGATGAAGTCGGAAACATCTCCCTGGACTCCACTGGTTTCGACGTGAATTGCAAGAGCATCAGGATCGGTGCCGTAATTTCGCACGACAGCGCCTTCTCCGAAAATGCTTCGTGCGGCCTCGCGAATGAAGGAAGCCTGCTCTCGGGCAAGTTCACATGGTATCTGTGGTGGCATTGGTGATTTAGCGGAGAAGGCATAGCCACTTCTTAGTGCCCCGCAGCAATGTCCGCAAAGTGGCGTGTCCGGTCAGGCTGCATTTCTTCCCGAGCGGCGAGCACCGGACGGACGGCTATAGAGCGCAGCGCTCGCCGCCCGGAATGGCGAAAACGGGTGGTTAGCCGACGTTCAGTTTACGGCTACAAGAAGTCAAAAGCTGCCGCTGGTTATGCGATGGCGATCCGTGGCTGCACACGCTGAGCCACCATCATCAGCAAATCGTAATCGGTATTCGCCAAGGTCATATAGCTAAGACCATGCTCGTAATAAACCCGCAGCGATGCTCCTTCAAATAGCAAGGTCCCCTCGACGAAGTCCTCGTCTTCGATATAGTCGGGAAGCGAGAGAGAACGGGCCGGGTTTTGTCCTAGCGCCTCTGCGATCTCAACAAGCATGGCGCGGAACGGCGCCTTATAGTTGAAATTATCGAGCACCCAAAAAACGAGTGTCCAACCGCCCTGCGGATTAGGCGTGATCTCCAACGGGGCTTCGACCTTAATCATCAGCCGCATGATGACGGCTATCAGTCATCACGTCCAGACGCCCGGATGGCGACAAAGGGGCGCTTACCGAAGGTCTCCTCACCTTCCATACGGCGCTCTCCGAAGCTCATCGCCCGCCACAACGTTACACCGCAAGGTGATCTCGCTAGATCCCTTGAGGCCACACACAAAAAAGCCCCCGTCCAAGGACGGAGGCTTCTTGATCCCACCCGCAAGGGGTCAGGAAATCAGATCCCGGCGATCGCCTGGTCCACCAGCACCCTGTCGGCGGCGGCGGAGTGGTTCGCGGCGATCAGGCCCTTAGCGGCAGCAGCGGCGGCAGCGGCAGCCTGGTTGCGCAGCTGGGTCACGGCAGCGAACTCGGCTGCGGTGATCTTGTCCTGCGCCATCTTCTCGCGGCGGGCGATGGTCTCGGTGGTGTCCGCCTCGGCCTTGGCGACGATCGCCTCGGCTTCGTGACGGGCATGGTCGAGCATCGCGGCGGCGTCCTTCTCGGCGTTCGCGATCTTGTCCGCGTACTCCTTGCGAAGGGCTTCCGCCTCGGCGCGCAGCGACTTGGCTTCGGCGAGCTGGGCCTTGATCTCGGCGATCTTGCCGTCGAGACCCTTGCCGATCATCTTCGGCACGCCCTTCCAGGCCAGGATCGCGAGCAGCACGATCATCGAGCTGCTGACAACCGCGACCGGCGGCGCGAAGCCGAGGAACAGCGGTTCGGCGTGATGCTCCGTCGAAGCGTGCGTTTCCGCGCCGCTCACTTCGGCAGCTTCATGGTCGAGGCCGTGCTCGACGGCGGCGTTGGCGTCAGCCATGGACCAGGTTCTCCTTCACGGCGCCGCGCACGGCGTCGTCGCCCAGCGACAGGCCGGCGATGCGGCTGACGATGTCGCGGGTCGCCTCAGCGGCCACGGTCTCGATGTCGTCGGCAGCGGCACGGCGCGCCTCGGCGATGCGGGTTTCCGCACCGGCCAGAGTGGCGTCGATCGATGCCTGGGCGACGGCGAGGCGCTGCTCGGCAGCGGCTGCGGCCTTGGCACGGGCGTCGGCGATGGTGCCCTGCGCCGAAGCGCGGTTGGCGTTCTCGCGGGTGCGCCAGGAGGCCTCTTCGGCATCGGCCTGGGCACGAGCGGCTTCGGCTGCCTTGAGGTCGGCGGCGATCTGGTTGTCACGGCTGGCGACGGTGTCCATCACCTTCGGCACCATGCCCCGTCCAACGACGAAGAAGGTGATACCGAAGAAGATCAACAGCCAGAAGATCTGGCTGGAGTAGAACTCGCCTAGCTGAGCGATCTGAGGCATGGGTTCAGCCCTGTCTCGAAGGAAGCCGGAAAAAATCTTGCCGGAAATCCCGGCCGCCTCACCAAAGGGTCAGGGCGGCCGGAAATCCGGTCAAACGCGAGCGATCAGGCGAAGATCAGCAGCGCGGCAATGACGAACGAAAGCAGGCCGAGAAGCTCTGCACCGGCGAAGCCGATGAACAGGCGACCCTGCTGGGCGTCAGCGGCGCCCGGGTTGCGCAGCGCGCCTTCGAGGAACTTGGCGAAAACGTTGCCCACGCCGATCGAGGCGAGGCCGGCACCGATTGCAGCGAAACCGGCTCCGAGCAGCTTTGCAGCTTCTGCGTCCATATCAAAAACTCCCTTTGGTGTGCCCGCAAGTGAGGCGAAAAAAGATGATCAGTGAAGGTTCTCGGCGTCGTTGAGATAGACGCAGGTGAGAAGAGCGAAGACGTAAGCCTGGATGCCGGCGACCAGCAGTTCCAGCGCGCAGATGCCGACCATCAGCACGAAGCTGGGAATGCCGGCGATCGCGAACATGATCGGACCATTGTTGCCGCCCGAGATCACGAAGCTGGAAAGCACTTCGAGCAGCACGTGGCCGGCCATCATCGCGACGAAGAGTCGCAGGCCGAGGCTGAACGGGCGCACCAGGAACGAGATCAGCTCGACCACGAAGATGATCGGGATCATCAGCGCCGGCGTACCGTGCGGCACGAAGAGCGAGAAGAAGTGTAGCTTGTGCTTGGCGAAGCCGACGATCAGCACGATCGAGAACGACAGCACCGCGAGAACCCCCGTGGCCGAGAAGTGGCTGGTGAAGGTGAAGGCGTGAACGCCCAGCACGCCCAGCGGCATCAGGCCGAGGAAGTTCGCGAAGAGGATGAACATGAACAGCGAAAAGATGTACGGAACGTACTTCTTGCCGTTTTTGCCGACGTTGGCGGCCAGCATGCCGTCGATGAAACCGGTGAAGGTCTCCACCGCCATCTGCCAGCGACCGGGCACCAGCTGGCGCTTCATGCCGCCCGCAACGAACACGATCAGCGCGAGGGTGGCGATGGCCATCCACAGCGCACTGTTGGTGAAGGCGATATTGTAACCGGCAATGTTCCAGTCCGCGCCCGCCAGCTTTTCAAGCTGGAACTGGTGCATCGGATCGAGCTTCGCTTCGGCTGCCACGCGCGATTACCCCTGTCGCCTATTGAACCACAGCGCCCCCTTACCCATTTTCGGGTCAGTCAGGACGCTGGTTCGTAATCCGTAATATGTTCCTGAAGGCAATACCAATTCCCACGAACAGCATCACCATCAGACTCAAGGCCATATATCCGCTGAAATGGCCGATGAGCCATCCCAGGAACAGACCGCCCGCGACACCTCCCAGCAATTCCGAAAGCACCCGGTTGCCCATGCGATAGCTCGCATCGGTTTCCGCGCCGGCTTTCGGTCGGTTGCGTTCCTCTTCCCGCTCGCGAAGGGCCTTCAGCCTTTCGTCGAGCGAATCGATGCGCGCATCCTCGCCAACAGGGTCTCGTGCAGGTTGCTCGTCGGTCATGTCACGTCCTCCTCACGATGACAGGAACGTTAGACACAAACGACGGCTGCCCGCCAAGAGCACCGGCCCCTTAGGGTGGGGCTTATCCCGAGTCAACCGGGGCGGCGGCTCCACGGTGCCTGTTGTTGACAGGACACGGGGCCAGGATGCGGCGCAGGTGAAGTAGAACTGCGGCGATCATCCGAATACCGCAATGGCGATGCAGCCGGAATGGACACGAAAAAGGCCGGAAAAGCGTGCCCGCTTCCGGCCTTTTCTTGATTCGTCAGTGACGCGGCGAAAGTGTTTAACGGAGCGACCTAGTACTTTTGGCCGCGCGCCGTTTTCACCGCCTTATGGAGATCAATGTCACGGACAGCGCGGATCGAGTTCCGGCGCACCGGCGCTGCGCGTCTTCCACGAACCGTCGAGGCCTTGGTACTTCTCGCCGGGCTTGGTGTCGCGGATCAGCTTGCAGCCGGTGGTGAAGGCGTATTCCTCGATCGTGCTCTTGCCCTGGGCGGCGGTGGTGTAGACCGAGCGGCGCTTGTTGTTGATGTCGCGGACCATGGCGGAGATGTCCCCGCCGCCGCTGATCACGCCGAGGTAGCCGTCGCGCTGCTCGCCGACCTGCCCGGCCGCGCGAGCCGCGACGTATTCCGGCGAGCGCTGCGCATAAGCCGTGGACGCACCGGCGACGGCGAGAACCGTGGTGGCTGCGGCGGCAATGAAACGAATGCTCGTCATCAGAAAATGCCCTTGTTCTCGTCCACCGTCTTGGCCGCGTCGGCGGCCAGGCGATAGACGACTTCCTGCCGGATGTTGATGTTGAGTTCGATCACGATCGGCTTGTCGGGCGCTGCAACCTGAATGCAGCCTCCGAGACCGAAAGCGACCGCCATCACCGTCGCGGCCATCATTGCGGCGCGAACGGCGCGCCTGCCGGACCGTGTGCCCACCTGCTGCTCTGTCGAATACCCGTCGATCATCGCCGGGCTTGTCGCAGCCGGAGGGCTTCCGGTCAATTCCGAGGGCATCATGGCTTTTTCTCGCTGACTGGAGGCTGAATAGCGCCGGATGGAGCCGAAGTCGGTTTGGGGGGCGCCAGATTGAGCGTCGCATCGGGCGCGGTGGTCGAGCGCGTCCCGTCCGTATTGAGCAGGCCGAGCACCCTCGGGTCCGTCACGTACGTCGGATCGTAGAGCGAACGCATCGAGCCGAACAGGCTGAAGAACGGCGCCTTGATGTTGACGATGAAGCGGAGCGGGAGCTTCGCGATCTGCTTGGTGATGAAGTTCTTGCTTGCCCCCTGCCCCTGGCTGAGCCCGTCGAAGCTGATCTTCGTGACGATATCGCCCGAGAGCGAACCGCCCAGCCCGATCTCCATCTTCCTGTAATTCACCGACTTCAGCGCGTCGAAGGCGTAATTGCCCATCGCCGACAAGTCCTTGTACGTCAGCGCGCCGACATACGAGACATTGCCGCCGGGATCGCGCGAGCGCAGGAAGCCGTTCTCGATCCGGCCGCCATGCTCGTCAAAGATCAGCGGCAGCTCGCCGTCGAATATGCCGCTGGCGTTGATGTTCGTGAGTTCAAGATGCTGCACGAAGTCCGCCGCATCGAGGCCCGTGACGCGCAGCGTGTAGTAGCGCGTCTCCGCCGCGCCGATCTGCATCTTCGCCGGGTCGAGGGTCAACGTGCCCTCCATGAAGGGCCACTTTCCGCCGTGCACGATGAGGTTGTAGCCGGGGCGTATCTCGTAGGAGAGCGTGCCGTCGGTCACCTCGATGCCCGGGTTCATGGAGGCAATGCGCACGTTCTGGTTGGGCGCGGTAACCATGCCGAGGAGATCGGTAAACACCACCTCGCCCGACAGCCCGCGTAGGGGACCGAAAGCGGCTGCGAAGTCGACGCCGTCGGTGGAGAAGCGGCCGCGGCTGGTCACGCTCTTCGGGTTCCAGTCGATCCGCCCGGTGCCGCGCACGACGCCCTTGAGGTCGGACACCACGCCCAGCACCAGCCGCGAGAGCGCGTCGGGCTGCAACTTGTCGTCGAAGACAATCCCCGCGACAGCAAGATTCGCGTGACCGTCCGCCCTCGACAGATCGTGGACGATGTCGGCGCGGACGACCGCCCGGTCGCTGCCCGGCTCGCGGAGCAGGGCCTGCGCGGTGATGCGGTTGTCGGCCAGTTGCAGCGTCGCGTCGCGCGCCACCATCGGCTGGAAGCGTGCCACCTGTTGGCGGTCCACCAGCGTGAACTGCGCGCCCTCGATCGAGGCCACACCGCCGGCATAGCGCCAGCGACCCGCAGCCTGCCGCATGTCCAGCGGCACGGCGGCAAGGCTGATGTCGGCCTGATCGAAGGTGCCCGCGATGTCCTTGCCGATCTGCCCGTCGATATGGCTGACGAGGAAGTGCGATGCGGTGTCCGCCGGGCCAAGCGCCACGTTGATGGCGCTGGCCTTGATGACACCGGGCCTGCCCCCGCCCATCGCGAAGCCGAGCGGCCCGCTGGCGATGCGGATCGGCGTCTCGCCAAGGTGCCCGGAGAGGTCGAGCGCGGTCATGCCTGCCGCGAGCAGCAGATTTTCGGGGCGCCCTTCCACGATCGCGCCGCCGCGCGCCGGGCACAGGGTGAGCTTGCGCTTGTCGATGGTCAGGTTGGAGAAGCTCAGGGCATCGAAGGCGACGTCGGTGCAGCGGCGCCACACGGCGAGCCTGCCGTCCGCGCCCCATCGGCCATCGACCGGAAGCTGCAGGTTGCGCGTGTTGCCGCCCGGAAGATCGCCGCTGAGAGTGACCTGCCCGTTGAACGAGAGCGCGCCGTCGGGCGCCTGCTCGAGCGCCAGCCTCGGCACGCCGACCATCGCCGATCCGGCGCGGTAGTCGGTCATCGTCGCGCGCATGGCGAGGTGGCCGTCGTCACCGGTCTCCATCCGCCCCCACGCCTGCGGAAGTCCGCGCCCGCCGGTCGTGAAGTTGCCGTTCACCCGCGGCACGCCGCCCTTGCGGCCGAACATCGCCTGCACGCGCGAAAGCGACAGCACCGACTCGCCGCTGCCGCCCTTCAGCGACCCGCGCGTGACGACGACGCTGAGGCCCTCGCGCGAATTGCGCACGAGGAGCCCCGCGTTGATCGTACTGCCACGCATCTCGCGGCCGAGCGCCTGGCGCACTTGCGCCGTGATCGGCGCGCCGAGGGTTCCGGCGGCCGCCTGCTGCGCCGACAGCAGCGCGCGATCGACGGTGCTGCCCAGCGCCAGTTCCCTGCCGGTGAGGTCGGCGTCCACATCGAATCGCGCGATGCCGCCGGTGGAGCGCGCGCGCCCTTCGAGGGTGACTTCGCGCATCCGCGCCTGCGGCGTGTCGAGTCCGCGCCCGGTAACCCGGTACGTCGCGCTCAAGGCGTTGCCGCGATAGGTGAACCGCCCCGAGCCGCTCGCTCCAGCCAGCTTTTGAACCCCGAAGCGCGCGGCTCCGGCGGAAAGGCCGAGCTTGCCCGAAGCCCCGTCCAGCGCCTCGTCGAGCGTCACGTCCAGTTGCACACCGGCCTTGGCCAGTCGCAGATCCTGCGACTGGCACGACAGGCTGTCCAGCCGCACCGGCCCTTCAAAGCGCGGCTTGGCGGCAGACGTCGTCAGCTTTCCGTAAATCGTCGCGCGCCCGGTCGAGCAGCCGCCGCCGGTGAGCGCGGGCGACAAGGCCGCCAGTTCGCCGGAGAACCCGCCGCGCAGCTCGCCTTCACCCGCCAGCTTGACGCCGATGCGGCCGTGGTCGCTGTCGATCAGGGCGCGCCCGTCGACAACCGCAAGGTCGAGGTCGGGCATCTCGAACGGCCCGCCCTTGCCGCTGAACAGCGCCTTGTCGAGACTGCCGAAGCTGGCCTTGCCGCCGCGCCACGAACCGTAGAGGCGCGGCTTCACCACGGTGATCCGGCCGATACCGGGAAGTCCCCAGGAAAGGCGCGTCGCCACCCGCAGTTCCTGCACCGTCAGGTCCGGCCGCGCCGGATCGCCGATGACGAGGTTCCGAATCACCTGCTCCGAGGGTCCGATCCGCACGATCTCGTAGCGGGCATCGAGGCCCAGCGAATCGAGTTCGCGCTCGATGAGGTTCGCCGCGATCTCCTCGCGCGATAGCCAGGCAGCACCCAGCGCCGCCGCCAGCAGGCCGCCCACCACAAGCACGGGAGCGCCCCAGCGACGGCCGCTCCGAAAGCGCCCACGCGAAGAAAGGCCCCCGGTAGCGGCCTCGTCGGTGTCCGGGGTCTGGTCGATCTCTTGCGACATCCGATCGTTCACTTGCGCCGGGCGGACGGGAAAGGCAATTGTTTGTACGCAGCATGGACGGACAACCTCCCCTCTTCGATGAACGCCCCCTCCCCCTCAGGGAAGCGCGCGGCGATTTTGCCAATGATTCGAGCGGCCACCGCGCACGGTTGCGCAAGCGGTTGCTCGATGGCGGGGCGGAGGCTCTGGCGGATCATGAGGTCATTGAACTCCTGCTGATGCAGGCCGTTCCGCGCCGCGACATGAAGCCGCTCGCGCGCAGCCTGATCCATCGCTTCGGTTCGCTCGCGGGCGTGCTGCAGGCCGAACCGCGCGCCCTCGCCGCCCACCCCGGCATGGGCGAGGCCACCGCTGCTGCGCTGCGCGTGGTCACCGTCGCCGCCACCCGCATGGCCCGCCAGAAGGTGCGCGAGGCACCAGTGCTGTCCTCGTGGCACGCGCTCATCGACTACCTGACGATCGACATGGCGCACCTGACGGTGGAGCGCGTCCGCGTCCTCTACCTCAATGCCCGCAACATGCTGATCCTCGACGACCTCGTCGGCGAAGGCTCGATCGACGAGGCGGCGATCCACCCGCGCGAGGTGATCCGCCGCGCGCTCGACCTCGGCGCCACGGCGCTGATTCTCGTCCACAATCACCCTTCGGGCTCGCCGCAGCCGAGCCGCGCCGACATCGACATCACCAATCGCATCGCCGAGGCCGGACGGCTGCTCGGCGTCTCCGTCCACGACCACGTGGTGATCGGACGCGAGGGCCACGTCTCGCTGCGTGCCAAGGGACTGATCTGAGACCATGTGCGTCGCCGCCGTCGCCTGGGACGCCCATCCCGACTGGCTCCTCGTCGTGGCGGGCAACCGCGACGAGTTCCATGCCCGTCCCGCCGCGCCGCTCGCGCACAGGCCGGACGGCATCATCGCCGGGACCGACCTCACCGGCGGCGGCACCTGGCTTGGCGTTACCGAAGGAGGCCGCTTCGCCCTCGTCACGAACTACCGCGTGCCGGAAGGCTCGCAGCCCGGCCGTCCCTCGCGCGGGAAGCTGGTGACGGATCTGCTGGAGGGCGCGCTCCCGGACACGCTGACCGACGCGATGGCGCAGATGAATCCGTTCAACCTGATCCTGGCCGATACGGGCGACGCCTCGTTCCTCACCAATCACCCGCAGGTCGAGCTGCGGCCGCTGTCTCCGGGCATCCACGGATTGTCGAACGGCGGTTTCGACGTGCCCTGGCCCAAGACTCTGCAGGTGGGGGAAGCCATCACGGAATGGCTGGATAGAGGCGCGGCCGAGGTGGAACCGCTGCTCGGCGCCCTGCGGGACGAGACGCCGGCACCCTCGCCCCATCGCCCCGAACTTGGCCCCGAACTTGGCCCTGAGCCGCGCTTCGCGCCCGTGTTCATCCGCGATGCGATCTACGGTACGCGGTGCAGCACGGTGATCACGGTCGACCGCGAGGGCCGAGGCTCGATCGTCGAACGCAGCTTCGATGCCGACGGTGCCCGGACCGGCGACGTCCGGATCGATTTCGTCTGGGCTATGTAAATCACGTCGTCATTGCGAGCGCAGCGAAGCAATCCAGGGCGGCATAGGACTGCTCTGGATTGCTTCGCTGCGCTCGCAATGACGAACGGAAAAATGACTAAGCCGCGATCATCTGGTTGCGGCCACCACGCTTCGCTTCGTAGAGCGCCATGTCCGCGCGGTTGAGCAGGTCGATGCCGCCCTGCCCCGGCGCACGATGAACGAGGCCGCAGCTGATCCTCGCCTCGGTATGCCCGCCCATCGGCAGTTCGACCGGGGCCGCCGACACCGTGTCCACGATGCGGCGGCAGATGTCCTGCGTCATGCCGGGATCCGCAGCGCCGAGCAGCACCACGAACTCATCCCCGCCCAGCCGCGCGACGAGGTCGCCGGCACGCACCGATTGCAGCAGGCGGCGGGCGATCTCGGCAAGCACCGCGTCACCCGCGACATGGCCATGCTCGTCATTGAGCGACTTGAAGCGATCGACGTCCACGAGGGCGATGCTCAGCGCCTCGTTGCCCGCAAGCGCCGTCTCGAAGCGGCGCAGGAAGCCTGCACGGTTGGCGAGGCCGGTCAGCTCGTCCGTCTCCGCCCTGCGCGCCAGTTCGCCTTCGCGGGTCTTGCGGGCGGTCACGTCCACCAGCGTCGCGACCGTGCCCGAGACCTGCCCCTGATCGTCGCGCTCGGCGCGGAACTTGGCTTCGATCCACAGGCCGCCGGGGCGCTCGACCTCCATGGTCACGGTCGTATCCGCGTCGAGCGCCCTGAGATGGGCTGCGAAGAGCGCCTCGCCCAGCGGCGGATCGAGTTCGCCGATGTGCGAGCACAGCAGCCGCTCCGCACCCTCGCCGACCAGCGGAACGGCATCGCCCACCGCGCGGGTGCAGGCTCCGTCCGCACTGAAGCGCAGCAGCACGATGGAAGAGCGGTCGGCAAGGACCTTGAGCGCGCGCTCGCTCTCGCTGAGCCTGTCGATCAGGTCGCGGCGTGCGGCCAGCGCGGCGGCGACGGGCATCATCAGCACCAGCACGGTGGCGAGGTAGAACTGCAGGAAGGTCATCTGCACGCCCATGTCCCGGCCCGACAGGTTGACGGGGCCATGGCCGTAGAACGTGGCGACGCCGCCGGTCACCGCCACCAGCATCACGGCCACGCTCGTCCCCTGCCAGCCGAGCCGGAACGATACCAGCATCAGCGGCACCATCGGCAGGAACAGCAGCGGAAAGCGGTCCTGGCTGAACACCCCGACGCTGACGGCAAGGACCGTGGCGTGGAGCAGCAGGTGCTGTCCCCGCTCGCCCCATGATGCGCCGCGCAGCGCGGGAATCGTGTCGCCGTGGAAAAGGCCGAAGAAGAACGGCGTGAAGATCAGAAGGCCCAGCGCATCGGCGCAGAACTTGGTGGCGAGCGAGGTCCCGATCGGCAGGTCGAACGCGATGTTCGCGATGCCCGCACCAAGCAGGGCGCCGAAGGCCGGGGCGATCATCCCCGCGCAGACGACGAAGCGGCCCACCGAGGCATGCTGGTGCAGCAGGCG
The DNA here is from genome assembly GCF_027922145.1 of Novosphingobium resinovorum. Lineage (GTDB taxonomy): Bacteria > Pseudomonadota > Alphaproteobacteria > Sphingomonadales > Sphingomonadaceae > Novosphingobium > Novosphingobium resinovorum. Next base: position 182,238 of record NZ_BSFC01000003.1, read on the forward strand.
GCCATCCGCATCGACCGTGGCGCGCAGCAGCCAGGCCGCCAGCGCGATCTCCAGCGTATTGGAGACACCGAAAGCCAGCGGACCGGACACCACCCCGCGAATCGCGAACCCGGCGGCGGCGACGGCGATCAGACCGCTCGCCAGGAACACGGGCCACTCCCGTGGGCGGCGCCCCAGCAGCTGCGCCAGGACCACGGCGTTGGCCGGCCACACCGAGGCAAGGTTGCCCTGAAAACTGAGGTACTTGATGACCGCCGCCGAAAGCGCGAAGCACACCAGTCCTGTCAACAGGGGTGCGACGATGAGGCGGGCCTTGGGCATCTCTTGCGGGTCTCTGGGCGCTTCGAACGCACGGCGCTGTGCGAACTTCTCGTGCAAACGTTTGCGTCCGGAGTGGTTAAGATTCCTCCTCGGATTATGGGTCTACGCGCAGTTTCCTTGCGCCGTTCCTTCCCCAAGCGCCTTGCCTTTCGCGCCCGCCCCGCCTAGCGGCACCGGCACGAATTGGCCGCTACCCGCGTCAGCTGCAAGGAGTCGAACATGGTCCCCCGCTACGCCCGCCCCGCGATGACCGCGATCTGGGAACCCGAAGCCCGCTACCGCATCTGGTTCGAGATCGAAGCCCATGCCGCCGTCAAGATGGGCGAGATGGGCACCGTCCCCGCCTCCGCCGGCAAGGCGCTGTGGGACTGGTGGGCGACCAGCCCGAAGATCGACGTCGCCGCGATCGACGCGATCGAAGCCGTCACCAAGCACGACGTCATCGCCTTCCTCGACTGGGTCGCGCAGCAGGTCGGCCCCGAGGCGCGCTTCATGCACCAGGGCATGACCAGCTCCGACGTGCTCGACACCACGCTGAACGTGCAACTGGTCAAGGCCGCCGACATCCTTCTGGATGACCTCGACGCCCTGCTCGCCGCGATCAAGCGCCGCGCCGAAGAGCACAAGTACACCCCCACGATCGGCCGCAGCCACGGCATCCACGCCGAGCCCGTCACCTTCGGCCTCAAGCTCGCCGAAGCCTATGCCGAGTTCAGCCGCTGCCGCACGCGCCTCGTCTTCGCGCGCGAGGAAATCGCGACCTGCGCGATCTCGGGCGCGGTCGGCACTTTCGCCAATACCGACCCGGCAGTGGAACAGTACGTCGCCGACCAGCTGGGCCTCGGGATCGAGCCGGTCTCCACGCAGGTCATCCCGCGCGACCGTCACGCGATGTTCTTCGCCGTGCTGGGCGTCATCGCCAGCTCGATCGAGCGCCTTGCCGTCGAGGTCCGCCACCTGCAGCGCACCGAAGTCCTGGAGGCCGAGGAATACTTCTCGCCCGGCCAGAAGGGTTCGTCGGCGATGCCACACAAGCGCAACCCGGTCCTCACCGAGAACCTCACCGGCCTCGCGCGCGTGGTGCGTTCGGCCGTCGTCCCCGCCATGGAGAACGTAGCGCTGTGGCACGAGCGCGACATCTCGCACTCCTCGGTCGAGCGCTTCATCGGCCCCGACGCGACGATCACCCTCGACTTCGCGCTGGCGCGCCTGACCGGTGTGATCGACAAGCTGCTGATCTACCCCGCGCGCATGCAGAAGAACCTCGACCGCATGGGCGGCCTGGTCCACTCGCAGCGCGTGCTGCTGGCGCTGACGCAGGCGGGCCTGACCCGCGACGAGAGCTACCGCCTCGTCCAGCGCAACGCGATGAAGGTGTGGGAATCGGACGGCCAGCTCTCGCTGCTCGAACTGCTCAAGGCCGACCCCGAAGTCGCCGCCGCCCTTCCGGCCGAAGTGATCGAGGACAAGTTCAACCTCGACTACCACTTCAAGCACGTCGACACGATCTTCGCCCGCGTCTTCGGCTGAGCCGATCGTCGTCCCGGACTTGATCCGGGACCGCTGGCTGTCTTTAGATGCGCGCTGTCGATAAGGCGCCTGGCCGAGAGCAAGGTTGTTCTCGGCCAGCGGTCCCGGATCAAGTCCGGGACGACGGCGGAATCCCTTCCCTTGCGGAAAATTCACGCCTAGCATCGCCGGGAAAGCAGGAGGAACAATGCAGGTCATCCGCACCATCGCATGGGTCGTGCTCACCGCCGTGCTCGTCGCATTCATCGCGATGAACTGGACCAAAGTGCCGGTAAACTTCTGGCCTCTGGCAGACGGCAACTACTTCCACTTCGAATGGCCGGTCGGCGTCGTCGCGCTGCTCTTCTTCGGGCTGGGCATGCTGCCGGTGTGGGCTTACCTGCGCGCCGTGCGCTGGCGCCTGAACCGCCGCATCGCCAGCCTCGAGAACTCGCTGCGCGCCACCTCGATGCCCTCGCTCGCAGAAGCGCACGAAACCGCGCCCGTCACCCCAATCGAAACCCCGTCGGAAATCGAGAAGTCATGAACCGCAATCCCGTCTACCTCGCCCTCGACCTCCCTCGCCTCGACGCCGCAGAAGCGCTGGCGCGCAAGGTCTCGGGCCATATCGGCGGGATCAAGCTGGGCCTCGAATTCTTCTGCGCCCACGGCCACCACGGCGTCCATGAACTGCACAAGGTGGGCCTCCCCATCTTCCTCGACCTGAAGCTGCACGACATTCCCAACACCGTCGCTGGCGCGATGCAGGCGATCCACGTGCTGCAACCCTCGATCGTCACCATTCACGCCGCCGGTGGCCGCGCCATGATGGAAGACGCCAAGGCCGCCGCCGGTGAAAACTGCAAGGTCGTGGCCGTCACCGTGCTCACCAGCCTCGACGGAGACGACCTCTCCGCCATCGGCGTGAACGCCAACCCCTACGACCAAGCCCTGCGCCTCGCCGACCTCGCGCATTCCGCTGGCCTCGACGGCATCGTCTGCTCGGGCCACGAAGTCGGCGCGGTGCACAAGCAGTGGAAGGACGGCTACTTCGTCGTCCCCGGCCTGCGCCCGGCAGACGGCAAAGTCGGCGACCAGAAGCGCACCGTCACCCCGCGCGAAGCCCGCGATGCAGGCGCCAGCGTGCTCGTGATCGGACGGCCGATCAGCCGCGCGGAGGATCCCCTCGCAGCGGCGAAGGCTATCGAGGCTACTCTTTAAGAACGGAAAAAGAGGATTCTGGGGCCATCGCCCCAGACCCCTTTACTGTCATCGTTGTGCGCGCAGCAGCGTCGCGTCCACATTGCGCCGCAGGCTATTTGGTCTCCCGACGCAGCCTCATTGCATGACGATGCTGCACGCCCGACCTCGACGCTTCACGGGGTGCAGGGGTGGTAAACCCCTGCTTCATCCTCTTCTCACCTTAACATTCGCACACTTCACCGTTCAGCCCTTCGCAACCTCGCTCCGTCCAGATCGTTGTCCACCGAACAACCCCCGGGAGTGCAACCCCATTATGAAGACCCTGAGCCTGCTCGCCGCCACGGCTATGGCAGCATCCGCCCCTACCGCCTTCGCCCAGCAGGCCCCTGCTCCCGCCATCGAGGCCGGGCACACGATGCTCACCGTCACCGCCGAAGGTTCGTCCACGCGCGAGCCCGACATGGCGAACTACAGCGCCGGTGTGACCACGCAGGGCACGACTGCCAGCGAGGCGCTTTCGGCCAACTCGGCGCAGATGACCAAGGTGATCGCCGCGCTCAAGCGGGCCGGGATCGCCGACAAGGATGTCCAGACCAGCAACCTCAACGTCAATCCGGTCTATGCCCAGCCCAAGCGCCTGCCCGATGGCTCTTACGAGGACGACGGCCAGCAGCGCATCGTCGGTTACCGTGCGAGCAATTCGGTCTCGGTCCGCCAGCGCAAGTTGCAGGACATGGGCAAGGTGATCGACGCGCTCGTGACTGCGGGTGCGAACCAGGTGAATGGGCCGAACTTCATGCTCTCGCAGCCCGAAGCGGCGATGGACGAGGCGCGTGTCGAGGCGATGAAGTCCGCTCGTGCCCGCGCCGACCTCTATGCCAAGGCATCGGGCCTGCGGGTCGCGCGCATCGTCTCGATCAGCGAGAGCGGCGGTTATTCGCCGCAGCCGGTGATGTTCGTGCGTAAGGAGGCCCGTGACATGGTCGCCGCCGCCGCGCCGCCGCCGGTCGCTGCGGGCGAGTTGGAGATGAACGTCAATGTGACGGTGCAGTTCGAACTGGCGCCGTGATCGACCATCAATTGACCATCATCTCGTTCGATTGAATGTGATAGCCGACGAGCGCGAGCTTGTCGGCTTCACTTTTTCGGAACACGAATTGCTCGGTTCCACTACCGCGTTCGAACACGGTTTCGTTGGTTGTCGTGGTGAAGCTGCCGTTGGTGCTGGCGTTGCGGTTCCAGCCGACCTGCTTGCTCGACTTCACGTTGCCCAGCTTGCGATGGACCGCGTCGAGCAGAGCCACGAACTGCTTCTGCGTGGTGGCCTTGCGCATGTCCGGCCCGGTGGCATCCCAGATCGCCTGCGAGCGGCCTGCGTCCAGCGCCTGATGGAAACGGACCACTTCGGCGTCGGCTTGCTGGATCGACTCCTTCACGCTGCAACCGCCGAGCATTGCCGCGGCTGCGATTGCCATTAGATAGCGGCCCAACCGATTCACTTCACGTCCTTCATTTCATGCAGGACCGCAGCTTAGGGCAAGGCGCGCATATGCCAACAGCGGCAATCAAGATTTGCGGTATCAGCACCGCCGCTTCGCTGGAAGCGGCCATCCGCGCCCGCGCCGCGCACATCGGCCTGGTGTTCTTCGCCAAGAGCCCGCGCGCGGTGAGCCCGGTGCAGGCGGCGCAGCTTTCGGAGCGCGCGGCGGACCGGATCGGCCGCGTCGGTCTGTTCGTGGACGCCGACGACGCGCTGCTCGGCGAGGCCGTGGGCGCGGCGAAGCTCGACGCGCTGCAACTCCACGGGTCCGAGACGCCCGAACGCGCCGCGCAGCTGCGTGCCCGCTTCGGCATCCCCGTATGGAAGGCTTTGTCCGTCGCCACCGCCGACGACGTCACCCGCGCGAACGCCTACGCGGGCGCCGCCGATGTTGTCCTCTTCGACGCCAAGACGCCCAAGGGCGCTCTGCCCGGCGGCATGGGCCTCAGCTTCGACTGGGGCCTTGTCGCGAACTGGAAGGGGCCGTTGGCATGGGGCCTTGCAGGGGGGCTGGAACCGGCGAACGTCGCCGAGGCCATCCGTCTGACCGGTGCGCCGCTGGTCGATACCTCCTCGGGCGTGGAGAGCGCGCCGGGCGTGAAGGACGAAGCGCGCATCGCCGCCTTCTGCGCGGCGGTTCGGGCGGTCTGACCCCCTCGTCATTGCGAGCGCAGCGAAGCAATGACGACAAGGAGAACGAAGAAAGGGGCGGCCCGTCGGACCGCCCCTTTCCTGGCTTACACTGCTTTCGCAGCGATCAGATCCGTGGGATCAGAACTTGACGCCTACGCCCACGAGGCCGCGGTCGGCGTCGGGGGTGTTGTCGCCGACCAGCAGGTGCTGGTATTCGGCCTTCACGTAGTAGCGCGAACCGACATCCTGCTGCACGCCGCCACCGACGCCCACGGCGCTGTTGCCGTAGCGGGTGTTCTTCGACTGCCAGTCGGCCAGCGCGTAGACCTTGGTGCCCGGGATCGGCTGCACGCCGATGCGGCCGCCGGCGCCCCACGAAACGCGGGTGTTGTCGGTCAGGATCTTGTCCGCCGAACCCTGCACACCCACGAAGAGCTTGTCGGTGAGGTCGTAGTCGTAACCAGCGGCCACACCAGCCGTTGCTTCGCTGTCGCTACCGTCCCAGATCACACCGCCGCGCGCTTCGACGCGAGCCTCGTTGGCCAGGGCGGGAGTGGCAGCGGCCACGGCAGCAACCGCGGCGAGCGAAACAAGTGCAATACGCATATTATATAACTCCAAGTATTCCTGCGATCCCGACCCTCATCGGGGTTATCGTCGGGAGCCCCGCCGCTGGACCCCGTCACCTTTCAGTCAGATGAACGGTAAATTCTTGGAATCGTTCAAAACGTCACAAAACTGCAGTTTATGCCGGTTAGGTGCTTTTGCCGATTTTCAGTTGCATTGTTTGCAATTGAATGTCCGCCAGGCGATCACCAAGCCCCTGTAGGCGCCCATGGTTTTCCGGCGTTCCCGGGGCAAACATGGCCCCTCTCCTCAAGGCGTCTGGACAAGCGCGGGGGGGTCTGCCAAGCGCCGGATCATGACCGTTCAGAGCCCCAATTCGCTTCGTTCGTATCCCGATGAGTCGGGTCACTTCGGCCAGTTCGGCGGACGCTACGTCGCCGAGACGCTGATGCCGCTGATCCTCGACCTGGAAAAGGAATACCGCGCCGCGAAGCTGGACCCGGCGTTCCAGGCCGAGTTCGACGATCTGCTCAAGACTTTCGTCGGCCGCCCCAGCCCGCTCTATCCGGCGCCGCGCATCACCGAGCATTTCCGAAAGCTCGCGCCCGAGGGCAAAGGCCCGAAGATCTACTTCAAGCGCGAGGATCTGAACCACACCGGCGCGCACAAGATCAACAACTGCATCGGGCAGGTTCTGCTCGCCATGCGCATGGGCAAGACCAAGATCATCGCCGAGACCGGCGCGGGCCAGCACGGCGTCGCCACCGCCACCGTCGCGGCGCGCTTCGGCCTGTCCTGCACGATCTTCATGGGCGCCAAGGACGTCGAGCGCCAGGCGCCCAACGTGTTCCGCATGAAGCTGCTCGGCGCGGAAGTGGTGCCGGTGACCAGCGGCGCGGAAACGCTCAAGGACGCGATGAACGAGGCGCTGCGCCACTGGGTCGCCAACGTCCACGACACCTTCTACATCATCGGCACCGCCGCAGGTCCGCACCCGTACCCGGAACTCGTCCGCGACTTCCAGAGCGTGATCGGCACCGAAACGCGCGAGCAGATTCTCGAAGCCGAAGGCCGCCTGCCCGACATGCTGGTGGCGGCGGTGGGCGGCGGATCGAACGCGATCGGCATGTTCCACCCCTTCCTCGACGACGCGGACGTGGCGATGGTCGGCATCGAGGCCGCCGGCCACGGCATCGAGAGCGGCCAGCATGCCGCATCGCTGATGGGCGGGCGTCCGGGCATCCTCCACGGCAACAAGACCTACCTGCTGCAGGACGAGGACGGCCAGATCACCGAGGCCCATTCGATCAGCGCCGGTCTGGACTATCCCGGCCTTGGCCCCGAACATTCGTGGCTGCACGAGGCGGGCCGCGTGAAGTACGTGCCGATCACCGACACCGAGGCGCTTGAAGCGTTCCAGCTGTGCTGCGCGCTGGAGGGCATCATTCCGGCGCTCGAAAGCGCCCACGCCCTCGCCGCGCTGCCGCAGCTGACGGCTCAGCTGGACGCGGACAAGCTGCTCGTCGTCAACGTCTCCGGGCGCGGCGACAAGGATATCTTCACCGTCGCCGAGGCGCTGGGGGTCGAGCTTTGAAAAAGGGCGGGTGGCAACGGTCGCTGATCGACGCCGCCGTGCTCTGGATGGCGGTGTTCCCGGCGATCAAGGTTCTTGCCGACCTCGTCCGGGTGCGCTCCTTCGACCTTTCGGGCGCGGGCTACTACTGGGCCTTCGCCTTTCGGGGAAGCTGGAGCGACATCGCCGTCAGCCTCGCCTACCTCGCCGTTTTCGTCGGCCTGACCGCCGCCATTCTCCGCTATTCCGGAAAGACGCTGTTCTCCTGATGACCCGCTTCGAAACCGCTTTCGCCAAAGGCCCCGCGCTCGTCTGCTTCATCACCGGGGGCGACGGCGACACCGCATCGAACCTCGACGCGCTCGTCGCGGGCGGCGCCGACGTGATCGAACTGGGCATGCCTTTCACCGATCCCATGGCCGACGGCCCGGCGATCCAGGAAGCCAACTTGCGCAGCCTCGCCAAGGGCACGCGCACGGCGGACATCTTCCGCATCGCCGCCGAGTTCCGGCAGCGTCACCCCAATGTGCCGCTGGTGCTGATGGGCTACGCCAACCCGATGACCATCCGCGGCCCCGAGTGGTTTGCAGAGGAATGCGCCAAGGCCGGCGTCGACGGCGTGATCTGCGTCGACATCCCCAGCGAGGAAGACGCCGCCCTCGGCCCGGCGCTGCGCGAAAAGGGCGTTTCGCTCATCCGCCTCGCCACCCCGACCACGGACGCCGCGCGTCTTCCCAAGGTGCTGGAGGGCTCCTCGGGCTTCCTCTACTACGTCTCGGTCGCCGGCATCACCGGCATGCAGCAGGCGGCGCAGGGATCGATCGAGGACGCGGTGGCGAAGCTCAAGGCCGCCACCGACATTCCCGTCGCGGTCGGCTTCGGCGTGCGCACGCCCGAACAGGCCGCCGCCATCGCCAAGGTGGCGGACGGCGTGGTCGTCGGCTCGGCCTTCATCGACATCGTCAAGCAGCATGGCGATGCCGCGCCCGGGCCGCTGCAGGATTATACCGCATCGCTCGCCGAGGCGGTGCATTCCGCTCGATAGAGCCAAGCCGATGGGGCTTCGACAAGCTCAGACTGAGCGGTGTTGGAGGCTTACGCCACTTCCGCTCAACCTGAGCTTGCCGAAGGGTCGGACACAGCCTCTCGAAGCCCCCACGCGCACGGCGCCGTCGAGGACACCATGAAAGACTTCGCCGTGTCGGACTCCCCCGCCGTTCAGGCCCAGCTCGATCGCCTTGCCGCGCTGTCGCTGCCGCAAGGCCGCATCGGGCTTGAGGCGATCCGCACGCTGCTGGCGCACCTCGGCGATCCGCACTTGCGCATCGCGCCCGCGTTCCACGTCGCGGGCACCAACGGCAAGGGATCGACCTGCGCCTTCCTGCGCGCGATCCTGGAGGCGCAGGGGTACAAGGTCCACGCGATCACCAGCCCGCATCTGGTGCGCTACAACGAACGCATCCGCATCGCGGGCGAACTGGTCGGCGACGACGAACTCGCCGCCCTGCTGGCCGAAGTCCTGGACGCGGCGCACGATCTCGAAGTCAGCTTCTTCGAAACGACGATCGCCGCCAGCTTCCTCGCTTTCGCGCGCCATCCGGCGGATGTCTGCGTGATCGAGGTCGGTCTCGGCGGCCGGTTCGACGCCACCAACGTACTGCCCGCGCCGCTGGTCTGCGGCATGGCGACGCTGGGGATCGACCACGAACGCTTCCTCCTCGCCCCCGAGGACGGCACGCCCGCCGAGCCGCTCACCCGCATCGCCTTCGAGAAGGCGGGCATCCGCCGTCCGCACGTGCCGCTGGTGACGCAGAACTACCCGCACGAAGTCGCCGCGTTCCTGCAATCCCTCGCCGCTTCCGAGGACGTACCGCTGCAGTCGCGCGACGCCGAGTGGAAGGCGCAGGTCACCCGCGACGCCATCTGGTTCGAGGACCGCCACGGCGCCTTGACGCTCCCCCTGCCCGAGATGCCCGGCGCGCACCAGGCGGACAACGCCGCCCTCGCCGTCGCCATGCTGCGCGCGCAGGACGTGCTGAAGATCGATCCTCACGCCTTCGCCGAGGGCATCCGCGCCGCGCGCTGGCCCGCGCGGATGCAACTGCTGGGCGACGGGCCGCTGACGGCGCTCGTCCCCGGCACGCCGGTCTGGCTCGACGGCGGGCACAACCGCGACGCCGGGCTGGCACTGGAAGCATTCCTGCGCGAGCGGGGGCAGGCGCCGCATCTGATCCTCGGCATGATCGCGGGCAAGGACCCCGCCGCGCTGCTCGATCCGCTCCACCGCCTCGTCGAAAGCGTGACGCTGGTGCCGGTGCCGGGGCATGACTGCCACCCGCCCGAGGCGTTCGCAGGCTGGTCGCTGCCGACGTCCTCCGCGCCGGATGTGGCGACGGCGCTGCGCGATCTCGAAAAGCTGGCCCCACGCGCCGTGCTGATCGCGGGTTCGCTCTACCTTGCGGGCGCGGTGCTGCGGGACAACGGCGAAGTGCCGGACTGAAGAGTTGATCAGTTCGTCGTCCCGGGCTTGATCCGGGACCGCTGGCTGTCTTTAGGAATAGGTCGTCGGCAAGGCGCCCGAAGCGAGGTGGGTCGTTCACGGCCAGCGGTCCCGGATCAAGTCCGGGACGACGTTATGCTGCTTTCCCTCTACTCCACCTCACCCGCAGACCCCAGCGCCTGATCGACGAGCCCTGTCCGGCTCAGCCACCAAAACAGCGCGATGCCGGGCAGCGACGCCACCGTGGTGAGCAAGTAGAAGTTCACGTAGCCCATGGCCTCGATCAGCGCGCCCGCCGTCGTGCCGGTGGCGAGCCGCCCGACGACGCTCGCTCCGGCCGAGATCAGCGCATACTGCGCCGCCGTGTAGCGCAAGTCGCACAGCGCCGAGAAATAGGCGATCACCACCACGCCGCCGTAGCCCGACGCGATGTTCTCGAAGCCGATGGCGCCAGCCATGCCCCAGTTGCTGTGCCCGGCCGCAGCCAGCGCCGCGAAGCTGAGGTTCGACACACCCATCAGCACCAGCGAGAGCATCACCGAGCGCTTGAGGCCCATGCGCGCATAAGCGACGCCGCCGATGAACACGCCGATCATGTAGGCCCAGAAGCCCAGGCCGATGTCGTAGATCGCGATCTCGTCGTTGCTGAAGCCGAGGTCGTCGAACAGCAGGCGGAAGGTCAGGTTCGCCAGCGTGTCGCCGATCTTGTGGACGAGGATGAACAGCAGCACTAGGAACGCGCCGTTGCGGCGGAAGAACTCCCCGAACGGCCCGGCGATGGAGGACCAGACTTCGGCCAGCCCCTTCTTCTCGACCACCACCTTGCGGCGCTCCGGCTCGCCCAGCACCAGCGCGGTGAGCATCGCGGGCAGCGCGAAGACGGCGCATGCCGCATAGCCCACGCCCCAGCCGTAGCGCGCCGAAAGCACCAGCGCGAGCGCGCCCGCCCCCGCCGAGCCGATGCGCCAGCCGTACTGGCTCATGCCCGACCCGGTGCCGAGCTGGTAGGGCTTGAGCGTCTCGATGCGGTAGGCGTCGATGACGATGTCGAAGCTGGCGCCCGCCACGCCCACCAGCACGGCGGCGAGCACGGTCGCGCCGATGTCCGCCGCCGGATCGACCAGCGCGAGATTCAGAACCGCCGCAATCACGGCAAGCCCGCAGACCAGCATCCACGATACGCGCTGCCCCATGCGGTGCAGCACCGGCAGGTGCACGCCGTCGACGATCCAGGCCCAGAACACCTTGAGATTGTAGACCAGGAACGCCAGCGTGAAGGCGGTGACGGTCTTCTTGTCGATCCCGTCCTGCGCCAGACGCGTGGTCAGCGTCGCGCCGATCATCGCATAAGGAAAGCCCGAGGACAGGCCGAGCATGAACGAGGCGAGCGACTCCCGCTCGAAATAGGGCTTGATCGAATCCCCGACGCTGCGACGCTCTGCGATGGTATCGGCGTCCACGCCGGTCTCCTCATTTGCGGTTGCCGCCAACTTAGCGGCGGCGATCCGTAAGGGAAGGCTGGATGAAGCGGCGATCAACAGGTATGGGCCACGAATGTCCAAACCTCCCAGCAAGTCTTCAGGCGGCAGATCAGGCGGCTCCGGCCGTGGTCGCGATTCCGGTTCCTCGTTCGGTGGAGCTCCGCGTGGCGGCTCTTCGCGGGGCGGTGCATCGCGTGATGGCGGCCCCCGCTACAACGCCGGAAGTGGCAGTGCACGTGGCCGCACCGGCCGCGATGACGGTCCTGACGCGCCCCGTGGCGATGCTCCGCGCGGCGGACGCGGACGCCGCGAAGCCCCCCGTATCGGCAGCCGCGAGGACTTCCGCAATGAATTCCCGCGCCGTGGCTCCAGAGACGGTGGGCGTGACGGCGCCTCCCGCGATGCTGGTCCGCGCGATGCCGCTGCCCGCGATGGCGCCCGTACCGGCGCCCCGCGTAGCGATCGTCCGCGTGAGGATACCCCGCGTGGCGGTTCCTACCGCAGTGGTCCGGGGCGCGACGGCGCGCCGCGTTCAGAGCGTGCGCAAGGCGGCGGATCGCGCGATGCGACCTATCGCAGCGGACCTGCACGTGATGGCGCCCGCTCCGATTCCCGCGACGGCGAACGCGGCTATCGTCCGCGCCGCGACGATCGCGCATTCGGCTCGGATCGCGGCCCACGCCCTGCCCGCCCGACCGGCCCCCGCCCCAACCTCAAGCCCGGCGCCGCCCCGCGCGCTGCCGCGCCGACGCCCAAGGACCCCTCGCTGCCCGCCCGCGAAGGCGAGCGCGTGGCCAAACTGCTCGCCCGCGCCGGCGTCGCCAGCCGCCGCGAGGTCGAGCGCCTGATCATCGAAGGCCGCGTCACGCTGGACGACGTAGTGATCGAGACGCCCTCTACGGTGCTCACCTCCCTGCGCGGCGTCGCGGTGGACGGCAATCCGATCGCGGAAGCCGAAGGCACCCGCCTGTTCCTGTTCCACAAGCCCTCGGGCCTCATCACCGCCGAGCGCGATCCGGCGGGCCGCCCGACGATCTACACCGCGCTGCGCAACGCCCTGCCCGAAGGCACCGGCCGCGTGATGCCGATCGGCCGCCTCGATCTCAACACCGAGGGCCTGCTGCTGCTGACCAACGACGGCGAGTTCAAGCGCCAGCTCGAACTGCCCGCCACCGGCGTGCCGCGCACCTACCGCGCGCGTACTTTTGGTGACATCACGCAGGAACAGCTCGAACAGCTGATGGAAGGCATCGAGGTCGATGGCGTGATCTACGGCAAGATCGACGCCAACATGGAGCGCCGCACCGGGCGCAACCAGTGGATCGAGATGACCCTGACCGAAGGCAAGAACCGCGAAGTGCGCCGCGTGCTCGAAGCGCTCGGCCTGCAGGTCAGCCGCCTGCTGCGCACCGCCTACGGCCCGTTCCGCCTCGGCGACATGCCCAAGGGCATGGCCGGTGAAGTCTCGCAGCGCGACCTCGAGAACTTCCGCAAGAGCCTGCCGAGCCAGAATCCCACGAGAACGCAGGCATGAGCGGAAACCTGCGGATTATCGCGGGCGAATGGCGCGGCCGCAAGCTGGCTGCGCCCGAGGGTGACACTACCCGCCCCACCGCCGACCGCACGCGCGAGACGCTGTTCTCGATGCTGGTCAGCCGCCTCGGCGATTTCGAGGGGCTGAAGGTGGCGGACCTGTTCGCGGGCTCGGGCGCGCTGGGGCTGGAAGCCCTGTCGCGCGGGGCGGCGCACTGCCTGTTCGTCGATCAGGATGCAGGCGCGATCCGGGCGATTCGCAAGAACATCGCCAACCTGCAGGCGCAGCCGCGCAGCGACGTGCGCGCCTCCTCGGTGATGTCGCTGGGGACCGCAAAGGAGCCGCTCGACCTCGTGCTGCTCGACCCGCCTTACGATACCGGCGCGGGTCAGGTGGCGGTGGACAAGCTGGCTCGCCTCGGCTGGATCGGCGAAGGCACCTGGGTGAGCCTCGAAACCGGCAAGGGTGAAAGCGTGGCCATCAAGGGCTTCGAAGCCGACGTCACGCGTGATGTCGGCAAGGCCAGGCTGCACCTCCTGCGCCGTACATCTTGACATTTATAACCAAATAGGCTATATGTCCCAGCATCCGCAGCGGTGATGTACAAGCCACTTTCGGTGTATCGGGTCGGCGTCGTGGGCCGGGATGCGGTTTCAGCCGTAGCTACGCAAACCACGAGTCCGTTCGAAGACCCGGACTGTCTCTGCGCTACCGGAAACGCCGTCCATACGTTCCTGCGACACACGGCAGGACATGGGACGGCCATCCCGGATAGCCTTCGGCCGATAACGATGCGAACCCTAACGACGGCCACATGGGACTTTCCGATGGAATACAGGTCGAGCCGGGCTGCACCGTGAGTTACCCGGCCGCTCGCCAGAGCTTCACGGAAAACAAAACCCCGCGTCCCGGTGAGGACGCTCCCGACGCCGACCCGATGTTACCGGTCTTCGCGTTGATTTCCCCGGCGTAATGGCCTGCACTCGCCAGCGGGCGTTTCCGCGTGTCCGCAGCATACTCCGTTAGATCAAAGCACAACCCTGGTATGTGCATGCAAAACCCGTCATTCCCGCGAAGGCGGGAACCCATCTCCTAACGGCTCGTGTTGCACCGGCATCAGCTGGGTCCCCGCCTTCGCGGGGATGACGACATGAGGGATGGCAAAGCAAAGGTAGTGGTAAAGATACTATCCTCACATCTCGTCATTGCGAGCGCAGCGAAGCAATGACGAGATGTGAGTGTGTCCCTCCCCGAGCTTGTCCCAGGAAGGAATTTACACGTCCTACTTCCCGCCGCGATTGCGGCAGGCATCGGTCACCGTCTTGCTGCAGACCGGATAGTCCTTGTCCATCGCGGTCGCAGGCGGCGGGGTCAGTGCGCCCTTGTACGGGCCGCCCTGATAGGTCTCATCCGCAGGCATCGCCGGGCGCGCGGCCTGGTTCGCGGCTTGAGGATCGGGGACGCCTTCGGTCGGCACGCCCGGTCCCGGAGGGTTGGCCTGCCCCGGAGGCGTCGCAGGCGTCTCGCCCTTGAGCTGCTGCAGCACCGAATTCCAGGCCATCTGCCGCTGTTCGGGTGTCATCTTGTAGATCTGGCCGCGCTGGTCGGCCGTCAGCGCCCAATAGCCCTTCTGCTGATCCATGCTCAGCGTCCAGTAATAGACCTTGTAGTCGTTCGGCCAGCTTTCGTAGTCGGACTTCTGCGCCGGGTTCCAGCTGTCGTACGTGGCCTGCTGCTCGGGCGTGAGCGTCGGCGCGGCGCTGGAGGCGGCCGGAGGCTGCATGGCCGGAGCCGGAGCAGATGGCGGCGCGGCGGGCATTTCGGAAGTGGCGGGGGCGGCAGGGTCGCTCTGGGCATGGATGGCGGCGGGGACCACCAACAGGCTGAGGGCAGCAGAGCCGGCGAGCAGAACTTTACGCATTTCTCACTCTCCGTTTATGTCTTCGTTGTGATCGAACGACGAAGCGCACCGGCAATTGTTCCTCCGCTGCGACGAACCGGGCTTGCACCGGGCCATGCCGTTCCCTAGTTGTTCACGGTGAACAACCTGCAAGCTCCCTCCTCTGATCCGCTGATCGACGGCCTCAACGATCCCCAGCGCGAGGCCGTGCTGACCACCGAAGGCCCCGTGCTGATGCTCGCGGGCGCGGGCACCGGCAAGACGGCGGCGCTCACCCGCCGCCTCGCCCATCTCGTACACAGCCGCCTTGCATGGCCGAGCGAGATCCTGTGCGTCACCTTCACCAATAAGGCGGCGCGGGAGATGCGCGAGCGGGTCGGCCACCTGATCGGCCCGGCGGTGGAGGGCATGCCCTGGCTCGGCACCTTCCACGCCGTCGCCGCCAAGATGCTGCGCCGCCACGCCGAGCTGGTGGGCCTGCAGAGCAACTTCACGATCATCGACACCGACGACCAGCTGCGCCTGCTCAAGCAGCTGATCCAAGCCGAAGGGCTGGACGAAAAGCGCTGGCCCGCGCGCCAGCTGGCGGGCTGCATCGATCGCTGGAAGAACCGCGGCCTGAACCCGCAGGACCTCGACGCCGGAGAGAACGAAAGCTACGCCAACGGCAAGGGCCAGAAGTTCTACAAGCTCTATCAGGATCGGCTGAAGGCAGTGAACGCCTGCGATTTCGGCGACCTGCTTCTGCACATGCTCAACATCCTGCGCACCCACCGCGACGTGCTGGAGCAGTACCAGAACCGCTTCAAGTACGTCATGGTGGACGAATATCAGGACACCAACCAGGTCCAGTACTTGTGGCTGCGCCTGATCGCGCAGGGCCGCCAGAACATCTGCGTGGTGGGCGACGACGACCAGTCGATCTACTCCTGGCGCGGCGCCGAAGTGGCCAACATCCTGCGCTTCGAGAAGGACTTCCCCGGCGCCAAGGTCATCAAGCTGGAGCAGAACTACCGCTCCACGCCGCAGATCCTTGCCGCCGCCTCCGGCCTGATCGACGAGAACACCCAGCGCCTCGGCAAGACCCTGTGGACCGAGCGCCACGCGGGCGACAAGGTGCAGGTCGTCGGCGTCTGGGACGGGCCGGAGGAAGCCCGCCGCGTCGGTGACGAGATCGAGCGGCTGGAGCGTCAGGGCGCCCCGCTCGACCAGATCGCCATCCTCGTGCGCGCGCAGTACCAGACGCGCGAATTCGAGGACCGCTTCATCTCCATCGGCATGAAGTATCGCATCGTCGGCGGCTTCCGCTTCTACGAACGCGCCGAGATCCGCGATGCGCTGGCATACTTGCGCGTCATCGCGCAGCCCGCCGACGACCTCGCGTTCGAGCGCATCTACAACGCCCCCAAGCGCGGCCTCGGCGCCAAGGCGCTGGAGGCGCTGCACCGGCTGGCACGAAATCGCGGCATTCCGCTGTCGAACGCCGCGATCGAGATCGCCGACACCGACGAGCTGCCCGCGCGCGCGCGCAACACCTTCCTCGCGCTGATGCGCGACTTCGCGCGCTGGCGCGATCTCTCAGCCACCGAAGGCCCCGCCGACCTGCTGCGCACCGTGCTCGACGAATGCGGCTACACCGATGCGCTGCAGGCGGAGAAGACCGCCGAGGCCAACGGGCGGCTGGAAAACCTCGTCGAACTCGCGCGCGCCATGGAGGAATACGACAGCCTCGGCGACTTCCTCGAACACGTCAGCCTCGTCATGGACAACGAGAACGCGGCCGAGGAAGAGAAGGTCACGATCATGACCATGCACGGCGCCAAGGGGCTGGAATTCGACAACGTGTTCCTGCCCGGCTGGGAGGAAGGCGTGTTCCCCTCGCAGCGCTCGCTCGACGAAGGCGGCCTCGCCAGTCTGGAGGAGGAGCGCCGCCTCGCCTACGTCGCGATCACGCGGGCGAAGAAGAAGTGCACGATCCTGCATGCGGCCAACCGGCGCATCTATGGCCAGTGGACCAGCTCGATCCCCTCGCGCTTCATCGCCGAACTGCCCGAGGAGCATGTCGACTCCGAAACGACGCTTTCGGGCGGTGCCTCGCTGTGGCGGGCGCAGTGGTCGGAGCACGCCGATCCCTTCGCCGACGTGGCGCGGATGCAACCCTCGCGGATCGTCACGCGCGGCCCCGGCTGGCAGCGGGCAGCGGCGAAGGAGTACGACGCCAGCCCCAAGCGCGTGGTCGAAAGCACCCGCTCCGCCGCCAGCTTCGCCGCCAAGCCGCGCTCCGACATCGCCGTGGGCGCGCGCGTCTTCCACGAGAAGTTCGGCTATGGCGCAGTGGTTGCGCAGGAAGGCAACAAGCTGGAGATCGAGTTCGAGCAGGCGGGCAACAAGCGCGTGCTCGACAGCTTCGTGAAGCCGGCGTGACGGATTCGTCGTCCCGGACTTGATCCGGGACCGCTGGCTGTCTTTAGGTGCGAGCTATCGGAGGGGGCTTCGACAAGCTCAGCCTGAGCGGAATTTAAAGACCTGATCTCGATACCGCTCAGGCTGGGCTTGTCGAAGCCCCCTCGCCCTCTCGATCGCCTCCAATTACCGCGCCCGCGATTACCGTCGCGCGGGTGGTGATTGCCTCCCGCTCCTCACGCTATACACTGGTTCAATACGAACGAGAGTAACAGCGAGAGGTATTGGGAAGTGCTCAAATCAGCAGACGGCGGCCTGCGGCCGGTGCCGTTCCCGATCGACGATCCCGAACGCATCCCGGTCAAGCGCTACTACGACCCCGAATTCTACCAGGCCGAGCTGGACCATCTGTGGCCCAACGTCTGGCAGATGGCCTGCCGCGAGGAGCAGATCCCCGAGGTCGGCGACTGGATCGAGTACGAGAACGTCGGCAGATCGGTCATCGTCGTGCGTACGGCCGGCGGCGTGAAGGCCTTCAACAACGCCTGCCGCCACCGCGGCGTACCCTTCGCGGGCGGATCACCACTGGGCTCCTCGCACGCGACGGCGCATGGCAACTGCGCGAAATCGGGCTTCGTCTGTCCCTTCCACGGCTGGCGCTGGAACATGGATGGCGAGAACACCATGGTCTACGGCAAGCACCTGTTCTCCGAGCGCCAGCTGAACGAGGACGACATCAACCTCATCCCCTGCCGCGCCGAAGTCTTCGGCGGCTGCGTATGGATCAACCACGATGACGACGCGCCCTCCGTGCGCGAGAGCCTCGGCCCGGTGGCGGAGCGGCTGGAGGCGCACAACCTCCACAAGCTGCGCGCGGAGTGGTGCTACGGCACCGTGCTCCCGGCGAACTGGAAGATCGCGATGGAGGCCTTCATGGAAGGCTACCACGTCATGCAGACGCACCCGCAGTTGCAACACGCGGTGCCGACCATGTACGATTCGATGTACGCGATGGCCGACAATCCCAGCCGCGCGCCGATGCTGGCCGACCCCGCGCTGACCATCGAAGAGAACATCGCCGCGCAGATCAAGAACATGGAACTGCTCAGCGAAGGGATGGCCGGCATGCTCCACGAGAAGGAAGTGGAGATCGCCAGATCGCTCCAGCACGCGACGCAGGGGCTGCCCGAGGACAAGAGCCAGGCCATGATGATGTGGCTGGGCATGGTCATGCACCAGGTCTCGGCCCAGTTGAAGGAACGCGGCGAACCGATTCCCGACCTCATCGCGGTGTCGCAGTCGGACCCGATCAACGCCGTCGAGTTCCTGTTCCCGAACTATTTCCTGCTGCCTTACTTCAGTTCGATGTCGGCCTACCGCATTCGTCCGCTGGGGCCGGAAAGCTGTTTCTTCGAACTGTGGTCGCTGACCTTCTTCCCCGAAGGACAGGAGCCCGAGCCGGTCATGGAACCCATCGTGCTTCCATTCGACAGCCAGGACTTCCCGCCGATCCCCCGGCAGGACTACTCCAACATCCCGCTCCAGCAGAAGGGCCTGCACGCTTCCGGCTTCGAGTTCATGCGCCTTTCCAGCAAAGTCGAGGGGCTGATCAGCAACTACCAGCGCATCATCGACGGCTACCTCGCGGGCGTGCCGGGCGAGAAGCTGGCGGCGGCGAACAACAAGCTGGGCGGCAACTTCGACGGGAAGATCGAGGACCTGGGGTTCTGATACCAGAGCTGAAAAGTAAGCGATCAGCCCCTTCTCCTCGTCATTGCGAGCGCAGCGAAGCAATCCAGAGCGGTGTCAAACTGTCCTGGATTGCTTCGCTGCGCTCGCAATGACGAAATGGTGGGAACACAAAAAGGCCCCGCAGGCGGAACCTGCGGGGCCTTTTTCATGTCACGATGCGCGAAAGATGGTGAGCCCGACAGGATTCGAACCTGTGACCCGCTGATTAAAAGTCAGCTGCTCTACCTACTGAGCTACGGGCCCCCACTGAAGCGTACCGTGACGGTCGGGGTCACCTAGGGGCCATGCGCGGCTTGGTCAAGCGGGCACGCAACTGTCCGATGCTTAAGCCTGTCAAGGGATCGCGCCAGCGGCCTGCGATCTTCGCCGCCGGGTCGAGCACGAAGCGCCGCTCGCGAAAGGCCGGATGGGGAATCACGAGGTCGTCGGCGCCGTACGCACCGCCGTTCCACAGCACGATGTCGAGGTCGAGCACCCGCGCGCTCCAGGGCTTGCCCATGCGGCGGCGGCCGAACTTGTGCTCGATCTTCTGCAGCTTGTGGAGAAGTTCGTCCGGCTCGCGCTTAGAGCGCACCAGCGCCACGGCATTGGCATAGCGGCGGCGCGAGGGGCCGAGCGGCGCACTCTCGATCACCGGAGAGGCCGCGAGCAGTTCCAGCTTGCCGTGGTCGAGCGCCTTCAGCGCGGCGCCCAGCACCTTGCGCGGGCACCCGTGGCGGTGGTGGCGCATGTTGGACCCCAGCGCCACAAGATAGCGATGCTTGCCCATTGACGCCCCCCTCTTCGATCAGATGTGCGGCGCTCAGATATCCTGGGCAACGCGCGTATAAAGCTGCGGCCGCCGATCGCGGAAGAAGCCCATCCCCGCACGATGCGTCGCCGCGCGGTCGAGGTCCAGCGTTGAAACGAGGACGCCGGTTTCCTCGCGCCCGAATTCGGCGATGAAGTCGCCCCATTCGTCGGTGATGAACGAATGGCCGTAGAACGTCTGCGCGCTGCCGCACTCGGTTTCGGCGCCGATGCGGTTGGCGGCGATCACCGGCATGCAGTTGGAGACCGCATGCCCCACCATCGCCCGACGCCACATGCGGCTGGTGTCGAGCGTGGCGTCGTAGGGCTCCGAACCGATCGCGGTGGGATAGAACAGCAGTTCCGCCCCCATCAGCGCCATGACGCGCGCGCATTCGGGATACCACTGGTCCCAGCACACGCCCACGCCGATGCGGGTTCCGAACACGTCCCAGACCTTGAAACCGTCGTTGCCAGGGCGGAAGTAGTACTTTTCCTCGTAGCCCGGACCGTCGGGAATGTGGCTCTTGCGGTACGTGCCCATGATCTCGCCATCGGCGTCGATCATGGCGAGGGTGTTGTAATAGTGATGCCCGTCACGCTCGAAGAAGCTGGTCGGGATCGCGACCTTCAGCTTCGCCGCCAGCGCCTTCATGGCGATGACCGAGGGATGCTCCAGCGTCGGGTGGGCAAGCGCGAACAGCGCCTCGTCCTCGGTCTTGCAGAAATAGGGGCCGGAGAACAGTTCAGGCGGCAGCACGACCTGCGCGCCCTTCCCGGCCGCTTCCTCCACCAATGCGGAGACGGCGGCGATGTTCTCGGCCTCGTCGGCGGAACCGAGGGCGAGTTGCAGGGCGGCGACAGTCAGCTGACGGGAGGGGATCTGGCGGGTCATGCGGCCCCAGTTATGGACTGGGCCGCATGAAGTCCAGAGTTGGCCGTATCAGTCACGCTTGCGAAACAGCAGGGTCATGCGGTCGCTCTCGCCGATGGCCTGGTACTTCGCCTTGTCCTGCTCCTTGAGCGCGTAAGTCGGCGGCAGCGTCCAGACGCCGTCGGGCCAGTTCGCGGTGTCCTTGGGGTTGGCGCTGATCTCCGACTTGCCGACGAGGTCGAAGCCATTCACTTCCATGAAGCGGATCACGTCCGCCTCGCGCAGGTAGCCCTTCGAACCGTCCGTGTAGGAATAAGGCGCGTCGGCCTTGGCGCGGTGCTGCTCGATGCCGACGAGACCGCCGGGCTTGAGCAACCCGCGCATCGCCTTGATCTCGCTGTCGGCGATGTTCCAGTTGAACAGGTTGTGCATCATGCGCGGGATGACGATGACGTCGAAGGTGCCCTTCTCTGCTTCCGGCACCGCGTCGAGAGTATAGGCAGCGAACTTGTCCGCCGACATGCCGGTGAACTTCGCGACGTCGGCAGGATACTGGGCGGCGGCCTTGCGGATGCCGTCCTGCCGGTCCGCCTTGAACGCGCCGCTGGTCGGATCGAAATAGAGCCCCACCAGATGCCCCTGCTGGCCGAGGTAAAGGCCGAGGAAGCGCGAGTACCACTCGCCGCCCGGCGCATATTCGCCGACCTTCATCTGCGGGCCGACGCGGAAGAACGACAGCGTCTCGACCGGATGGCGCGCGGCGTCGCGGGCGCGGTCGTCCTTGCGCAGCGGGCTGGCAGCGGCGAGTTCGAGCAACGCTTCGCAGCCCTTGCAGGCTTCGACCGGGGCTTTCTTCTCGGCAGCCTGGACGGAGAGCGGAGCGGCGACGAGGCCGAGAAGCGAGGACAGGGTCAGCAGGGCGCGGCGCATCGGGTTCTCTCCACGTGGATTTGAAGCGGCGCCGAGACTAGCCGACAACAGGCCAATGACAAGCGGACACCGCATACCTATCTACCTGCCAATCCTTTCGACTTGAGGACATGTGACGAAGATGGAAACGGCAATCGTAGCTGGCGGGTGCTTCTGGTGCACCGAAGCGGTATTCCGCGACGTTGTGGGCGTAAGCACCGTGGAAAGCGGCTATATCGGCGGTGAGGTTGAGAACCCCACCTACAAGGCGGTCTGCTCGGGCACGACCGGGCATGCGGAGGCGATCAGGGTCACGTACGATCCTGCGGTGATCTCCTATGCCGAAATGCTCGACGTGTTCCTCGGCACGCACGATCCGACGCAGCTGAACCGCCAGGGCAACGACATCGGCACGCAGTACCGCTCGGCGATCTTTCCGCTGGACGATGCGCAGGCCGCAGAGGCTCCTGCCGCGATCGCCCGCTGGGACGCGGAGCATTCGGGCGAGAAGGCGGTCACCACGATCGAAGGCCCTGCCCCCTGGTATCCGGCCGAGGATTACCACCAGGAGTACTGGGACGGCGAAGGCCAGCGCAATCCGTACTGCCTCGCAGTGATCCCGCCCAAACTGATGAAGCTGCGCAAGAGCTTCCAGAACAAGGTGAAGGCTTGACGGCAGGCCCACCCCCGGCCCTTCCCGCGAGCGGGAGGGGAGAATGAAGCGCCGGCCTGCTCCCCTCCCGCTTACGGGAGGGGTTGGGGGTGGGCCTCTGGCTAGGGGTGGACCTCACAAATAAACAACCAGACGCCAATTCTTCAAATTTGGTAAATTCGCGAGTAATCGCCCTCCCCTGTTCCACCGAGGGACAGTGCAAAACCCGCGCTTTCCAAAACCCCAAGTAAATATACTGGTCCCGGTCGTCACTCACGCCATTTCGGGACACACGCCGTGGCTTCCATCCGTACCGTTTCGCTTTCGCTGGCCGCCATGGCTGCCGCCCTTTCAGCCACCCCGCTCCTCGCCGATTCCGGCATGATCGCAGGGATAGACGTCCTGAAGACCTGGAACCTCGTGGTGCTGGGCGATCTCACCTCGTCCTCGGAAGTCGAGGGGCGCACGTTCGTCGGCGGCGACCTCAACGGCAATTCGTCGAACTACCAGATCCAGGCCATTCCGGCGTCGAGCACAGGCACTCCGGGCCTCACGGTCGTGGGCGACGTCAACGGCGGCGCGAAGAACCTCAACAACGGTTCGGGCGCGGTCGTCGGCGGCAACGTCAACAGCGGCCTCAACCTCAACGGCGCGGCGCAGACGGTGCTGGTGGGCGGTTCGATCAGCAACACCAACGTCAACAACAACACCGTGACTTCGGGCCTCGCCTCGGGTGATCCGTCGTTCAGCCAGAACCTGACGCAGCAGGCGAGCCTCATCGAGACCTCGATGACCGGCCTCAGCCACGACATGAGCACGCAAACGGCGAACAGCCAGCTGTCGACCAGCGGCAATCGCGGGACTTTCGATGCGCAGCCCGGTGCGAACGGCGTCGCGGTGTTCAACATCTCGGCCGCCGACCTCGACAAGATCGGCGAGATCCAGTTCAACCTCAACGGCGCGGACACCGCCATCGTCAACGTCTCGGGCGGGTCGATCACGCTCAACGACAACTTCCTGGGCGGCACCCAGAACCTCGGCGAACACGTGGTCTGGAACTTCTACGAAGCCAAGGACCTGTCGCTGACCACGGCATGGGGCGGCTCGGTGCTGGCACCCGGGGCGGCCGCGACGACCGGAAACTACATCCAGGGCTCAGCTGTGTTCGGCAGCCTCGTCCAGAACGGCGAGATGCACGTGGGCACTTACACCGGCAACTACACGCCGACCCCGACCGACCCCGGCACGCCGACCGAGGGATCGTCGTCTTCCTCGTCCTCGGGCGGCACCGAAGTGCCCGAGCCGGGCATGCTGGGCATGCTCGCCGCAGCGGTGGGCGGACTCATGTACTGGCGCCGCCGCCGCGCCAGCGCCGCCTGAGGCCACGACGGGGCGCTACATTTGATCTCGTCTGGATCAAACAATGGTCGTCATCCCCGCGAAGGCGGGGCCCCATCTGATGCCGAATTAACAGGCACCGTCAGGAGATGGGTTCCCGCCTTCGCGGGAATGACGGCGATCAAACAAGCAGGATCAAAATCCAAAAGAAAAAGGCAGGGTTTCCCCTGCCTTTTTCTTTGCCCGAAAGCCGCGCCTCAGTGCAGCGCGGAAACACCCAGGAAGTTCGGCACCGGACCGTTCCAGCTGCCGTCGTCGTGCGTCTCGACGGGGTCGCGGCGACGGCTGCGGCGCGGTTCTTCCGCCTTCGCCTCGCGGCGCGGAGCGCGCTCGGCACGGGGCTCCGGGCGAGCTTCCCGCTTCGGCTTCTCCTCGCGCACGGGCTTGGCTTCGCGCGCAGGCTTCGCCTCGCGGGCGGGCCTTGCGGCGCGGGCGGGCTTCGCCTCGACGGCCTCGCTCTCGACTTCACCGTCCAGCTGGAAGAGCGGGATCGGACCGCCCGTCAGCTTCTCGACATTGCCGATCGCCTCGGCATCCTCGGGCGCGACGAAGGTGAAGGCCCGGCCTGTTGCACCGCCACGGCCGGTGCGGCCGATGCGGTGGACATAGTCGTCAGGGTGCCAGGGCGTGTCGAAGTTGAAGACGTGGCTCACGCCCTTCACGTCGAGACCGCGCGCGGCGACGTCTGACGCGCACAGGATGCTGACCTCACCCGCCTTGAAACGCTCCAGCTCCGCGTTGCGCGCGGGCTGGTCCATATCGCCGTGAATCTCGCCGGCGGAGAAGCCGTGCTGCTTCAGGCTCTTGGCCAGTTCGCGCACGGTGGTCTTGCGGTTGGCGAAGACGATCGCGGACGTGACGTTGTCCGACCGCAGGATCTGGCGCAGGGCCTCGCGCTTCTTGCGCGCGGGCACCATGACCTTGTGCTGGACGATGTTGAGGTTGGTCGAGGCCGGACGTGCCACTTCGACGTACTTGGGGTTCGTCAGGAAGCGGTCGGCCAGCTTCTTGATGACCGGCGGCATCGTCGCCGAGAACAGCAGCGTCTGGCGGTTGGCCGGCAGCTTCGAACAGATGGTCTCGATGTCCGGGATGAAGCCCATGTCGAGCATGCGGTCGGCTTCGTCGATGACGAGCAGTTCGCAGCCGGTGAGCATGATCTTGCCACGCTCGAACAAGTCCATCAGGCGGCCCGGCGTGGCGATGAGCACATCGACACCGGCGGACAGCGCCTTGAGCTGGTCGCCCATCTGCACGCCGCCGATCAGCAGCGCCATCTTCAGGTCGTGGTTCTTGCCGTACTTCTCGAAGTTCTCTGCCACCTGCGCGGCGAGTTCGCGCGTGGGTTCGAGGATCAGCGAGCGCGGCATCAGCGCGCGGCGGCGACCATGACCGAGAATGTCGATCATCGGCAGCACGAAGGCAGCGGTCTTGCCGGTGCCGGTCTGGGCGATGCCGATCAGATCCTTCATCATCAGGACCGGGGGGATCGTCTGTGCCTGGATCGGAGTCGGCTCGGTATAGCCCGCAGCCTCCACCGCTTGCAGCAATTCGTCAGACAGGCCGAGATCGGCAAAGCTCATAGGCGTTTGGTTTTTCCGGAAAAATTTCAAGTAAAGCTGCGGAACGAAGCCGGGGCGGGCCAATGCGCCGCCCGCGACACATGCCGCGCGACAGCGGGCCATTTGCGGAAAAAGGCGGGAAAGTCAAGGAAATCCGCTAGGGAGCGCCAGTTCTTCCGATACGGACCGAATGCCCGTTAGCGATCCTGCTCCACCAACTGCCTTATGCGGGTCAAGGTGCAGCTCATTCCGCTGCGCGACAGCAGCGTGTCGCGATCCACGCAGACCCGCCCATCCTCGTTACGCTCGATCAGGAAGCCGGAGTAGAAATCGCGCGCACGGCAGGACCGGGCGAGTTCGGCGCTGACCACCCGGCGGTCGCGCATGAACAGCAGCAGCCGGTTGCCGCGATCGGGGCGCACGCTGACGATGCCGGAAGCGGGCAGGCAATTGCCCATCTTGCGCTCGGCGAACTCCACCCCGCCATCGGTCGGCATGCCGAAGAACATGTCTGGCATCGGCACCGACGCGCGCGGCGGCGAGATTCGGATCGTCATGCGCTGCTCGATGCGGACCTGCCAGGCATCCTGCGGGGCGACCTCGGGCAGCAGGCTGATCGCGAACGGCGCATCGGCGGCCAGCACGCCGACTTCTATCGGGGGCCAGAGCGACACCTCGGCAGGCTCCACGCCCGCATCCTCCGCGCGCGGCACGCCGTCGCCGCCCCCTGCCGCCGGGAGCAGCAGGAGGAACGGATACAGCAGTGCGGAGGCAAAACTCATGTCGTCTTTCGTATCCCCGGAATCGACGCCGCATAGCGATGCCGACATGTCCGCCTTACGGCAAGAGCTTGAACCGACGCTTAACTTGTCCGCCACCGAGCGCCCGAACCGCCTTCGCAATTATCGCGCGTCGGTGATGAAACCCCATGCAGCATGTGCCATATCGCCAGGATGAACGACACCGCACCCGCCGGCTTTCTGAAGGAAGCCGCCGCCCTGCTCGGCCCGCGCGGCCTGACGACCGATCCTGAACTCGTGGCGCCCTGGCTTACCGACTGGCGCGGACGCTTTACCGGCCGGGCCTGCGCCCTCGCCTCTCCCGCCAATGTGGAGGAAGTGTCCGCTCTGGTACGCCTCTGCGCCGAGCATGGCGTGCCGATCGTGCCCCAGGGCGGCAACTCGGGCATGTCCGGCGGTGCCACGCCCGACGAGAGTGGGACCGCACTGCTGCTCTCGCTGCGCCGCATGAACGCGATTCGCGAGATCGACACCGAATCGGGCCGCGCGACATGCGAGGCGGGCGTGATTCTCCAGACGCTCCACGAAAGCGCCGAGGCGCAGGATCTGCGCTTTCCGCTAACGCTGGGCGGCAAGGGCTCGGCGACGGTGGGCGGGCTGATCTCCACCAACGCGGGCGGCTCGCAGGTCCTGCGCCACGGATCGATGCGCGCCCTGGTGCTGGGGCTGGAGGCGGTGCTCGCCGACGGACAGGTCTTCTCCCAGCTCACCCCGCTCAAGAAAGACAACCGGGGCTTCGACCTCAAGCAGTTGCTGATCGGATCGGAAGGCACGCTCGGCATCGTCACCGCCGCGACCCTGCGCCTGCTGCCCGCCGTTGCCGAGCGGGTGGTGATCTGGGCGGGCGTGCCCTCCCTGCCCGCCGCCCGCATGCTGCTGCTTCACTGCGACGCGATGGAGGGCGAGGCGCTCGAAGGCTTCGAGGTCATGCCGCAGGCCAGCATCGACGCCGTCGTCGAACACCTCCCCACCGCCCGCCCCCCGCTGGAGGGGCGCCATGCGTGGCACGTGCTGATCGAAATCGTCGCCGACCGGGCGCAGGCCGACACCCTGCGCGACCGCTGCGAGGCGATGATGGCCGAAGCCTTCGAGAAGGATCTTGTCGAAGACGCCGCCCTATCCACCAGCGAATCGCAGGCCGAGGCTTTCTGGCTCATCCGCGAGACCGTCCCCCCCGCCGAGCGCGCACGCGGTCCGGCGGTCCAGCACGACATCTCGGTGCCGGTGGAGGCGATGCCCGCCTTCGTGGAGACGACCGCGCCGATGCTGGAAGCCGAGTTCCCCGGCACCGAGGCGATCGCCTTCGGCCACCTCGGCGACGGCAACGTGCACTACCACGTCATCGCCCCGGGAGCCGCCGACGCCCGCGCCTGGAATGCGACCGAGGGCAAGGCGATCAGCCGCAGGGTCCACGATCTCGTGACGCAATGGGGCGGCTCGATCTCGGCCGAGCACGGGATCGGCCAGCTCAAGCGCGACGAACTGGCCCGGCTGGGCGATCCGGTGGCGCTGTCGATGCTGCGCGCGGTCAAGCAGGCGCTCGACCCCCGGGGGCTGCTCAACCCCGGCAAGCTCGTCTGACGCGGCAACGAAACATCCTGCACCGAATCGCCGGATATGGGGAGGTCTCGCGCTTGCGCGGCCGCCCCGCAGCCTCTAAAGCCACGCCCTTCCAAAGACTGACCACCCCTCGCGGAGAGTACCCATGGCCAGCGTGCCTCAGAATCCTGCACTGCCCTTGTTCTACAAGGACCTGATCCCGCTCAACTCGCAGCAGCACGCCAACTGGAAGACTCGTTCGACCGACAAGGCCACCTGGCTGGCCGGCATCAACTCGGTGCCGCTGACGGTCGAGGAATTCCCGCAGGCCCAGCGCAACTTCCCGATCATCTTCACCGCAGGCGAGAACCCGATTCCGCTGGTGCTGATGGGCATGAACGAAGGCACCAACGTGTTCGTCGATGAAGACGGCACGGTGAACACCCCCGTCTACATCCCGGCCTACGTGCGCCGCTATCCCTTCATGCTGGCCAAGCTGCGCCCGGATTCGGACGAGCTTTCGCTCTGCGTCGACCCGTCGAGCGACCTCGTCGGCGAGATCGAGGAAGGCGAGCGCCTGTTCGACGACGAAGGCCAGCCGACCGACACCACCACCAACATGCTCAAGTTCTGCGAGAACTTCGAGATCGCGGGCAACAAGACCGCGCAGTTCATGGCCGAACTCGAGAAGCACAAGCTGCTCATGGACGGCGAACTGAACATCGACGTCGGCGCGGCCCAGCCCTTCAACTACCGCGGCTTCCAGATGGTCGACGAGAATAAGCTGCGCGAAGTGCGCGGCGACGTCCTGCGCCAGTGGAATCAGAACGGCCTGCTCGGCCTGATCTACGCACACCTGTTCTCGCTTGAACTCGTCCGCGACATCTTCGGCCGCCAGGCATCGCAGGGCAAGGTGCCGAACTTCACGCCGCCGGCCGCACCGGTCGCGAACGGCGTCGCGGATGACGTGAACGCCTGATTCACCTTCGTGGAGCGGGCGTTATGACACTTTTGTCACAGTCCCGCTCCATTCGATTAGCGTTACGGATAGTTCGCTGGACATTTCTTATGCGTCCTGCTTCACGAATCGCTTGAATGTCGGATCGGGTCGGCCTATGTAAGTCTTGCCCGGCCGGCGCTACCCTCATGGCCCGTTCGGGTTGGTGCACATTGTGCACCTCCTCCCTGAACCTTGGCCACCTCGTGCATCGCACGAGGTGGTTTTTTAATGCCCTCAGGGAATTACTCGCTGACTAAAGCGTGATCGACTTCAGCGGTATCATCGTCATTCCCGCGAAGGTGGCGATGACCAAGGGTGTTTCAGTCAGACGCGACCACGCTCTACTCCGCCGCCAGCGACCAGTCCTGCGCGCCCGCGTCACGCCCGAGTTCCGCAACGACGCTGCCCAGACGGCGCACCAGCCCCGCCAGATCCTCGATCATCCCCGTCATCTGCTCGGACGGTTCCACCAGCGCCGAATCGAGATAGCGGCTGCGATCCACCTCGATCTGCAGCGCGTGAATGCCTCCGCGCGGATCGCCATGCCGTTCCAGCACATAACCACCGGCGTAAGGACGATTGTGCGCCGCCTCGCGCCCGACCTGGGCAAAATGGGCGAAGGCGGAAGCGACGACGCTGCCATGGCTGCTCGCCCCGAAGCGGTCGCCGATCACGACTTGCGCGCTGGCGACGCCGGGCCGCGACGGCAGCGGCGGCATCGAGTGCAGATCGATCAGCAAGGCCGCACCCCACCGCTCGCGCAGCGTCGACAGCGCCTTGGCGATCGCTGCGTGGTAGGGTTCGTGCACTCCGGCGAGCCGCTCGGCAAGATCGGCCCCTCCCAGCCGCCGCCGCCACAGATCGCCCTGCACGGGGAGGCGCCGGGGAATGAGGCCCAGCCCACCCCGAACACGCCGACTTGCCGTGGGAACGCCTTCCGATGGCCGAGCCTCGCGCTGAAACATCTCCCAGTCGATGTCGTCCGGCGCACGGTTGAGGTCGATCATCGCGCGCGGTGCGTTGGCCACGATCAAGCTCGCGCCCGTGGCCTCGGCAATGCCGCGCGCCATGAGGTCGACATAACGGTCCTCGAGCTTGAGCGCCGCCGTCGGACCATGGCGAAAATCGGCGAGAAGTGCCCGGGGATAATGACGCCCGCCATGCGGCGCCGCGATCAGGACCGGGATCGCGGAAGGGTTGACCTCGGCGAGAAAGAACGCCGGAACACCGGGAGCGCCGGGAATTCGGCCGCCGCCCGTACCCTGGCCTACACCTTGCCACCCGGCTTGCGAATCGTTCTCACCCAATGCCCCGCTCATCCCTTCAAACTGTGCGCTTCACACCGTCCTGTCAAAGCGTCCCGATACCGGTCACCTCCGAATAGGGACAAGAAATATAAACGCTTACCCTGTATGCCTACGGAGAGACGCACGGCGAAGCCGACGCCAGAACACAACGCACAAGACTGGACACCTGCGATGATCCGCATCCTCCTCGCCGAAGACGACGACGCAATGCGCACCTACCTGGCCCGCGCGCTGCAGAACGCTGGTTACAGCGTCGTCGCGGTCGATCGCGGGACCGAGGCGATCCCCCATCTGAAGAACGACGATTTCGACCTGCTGCTGTCGGATATCGTCATGCCCGAAATGGACGGGATCGAGCTTGCGCAAAGGTGCGCCGAGATTTCGCCCTCGACCAAGGTGATGTTCATCACCGGATTCGCCGCCGTGACCCTGCGTGCCAGCCGCGAGGCGCCCCAGGCCAAGGTGCTCTCGAAGCCCTTCCACTTGCGCGATATCGTGATGGAAGTGCAGCGCGTCTTCGGCCTTGCCGAGCACGCCACGCTCTGAGCGAAATTTTTTCTCACAAGGCCCTTGCCAGCCAAAAGAAGCGCAGCTAGAGGGCCAGTCCTCCGGCGGGGACACTCACCGGAGCGCTCGAATGGAGACTTACGGTTCGCCGCAGGAAACCATGAATGGAATGGGCGTATAGCTCAGTGGTAGAGCACTATGTTGACATCGTAGGGGTCGCAAGTTCAATCCTTGCTACGCCCACCATTCCAGAAACCCCGCCGGTCTTGCGACCAGGCGGGGTTTTTCTTTTCCGGGTCTTTTGAAAGACATTTCTCCCCACCCGTCGTCATTGCGAGCGCAGCGAAGCAATCCAGGGCGGCTTATGCGACTCTGGATTGCTTCGCTGCGCTCGCAATGACGACTGGGTTGTCGCTCAGGCCGTGGCGAGAGCGCCCTGCCCCTCGGGAGACGGTTCGCCTGGCCAGGCCGTCGTCGCCTCGAAGAAGCGCGACACGTCATGCAGCGCGCCGTCGATCACCATCAGTTCGGCGGGCGGCGCATGGCCGATGAAGTGGATGGGGCTCGCCGTCAGGCCGTAGGCGCCGCTGTTGTGGATGGCGATCACGTCGCCTTCGCTCAAGCTCGCCAGCGTGACGCCACCGCCCAGCCGGTCGATCGAGGTGCACAGCGGGCCGGTCACGTCATAAATGCCGGTATCGCTGTCGATAGCGCTCTGGCCGCCAACGCGGTGCATCTTGTAGTTGCGGCGGATCACCATGCCGAAGTGCCCCGATGCGGGCAGGTGATTGTTCATGCCACCGTCGCAGATCGCGATCGACACGCCGCGCGACTGCTTCAGCGAGATGACGCGCACAAGGAAATAGCCTGCCTCGGCCACGAGGTAGCGGCCAAGTTCCAGCTTCAACCTGGCCCCGGCGAAGCGTGGGTCTTCTCGGAAACGGGCGATGTCGGGCAGGATCGCCGAAGCCACGGCGTCGAGCGGGAGCGGCGTGTCGCCGTCGTGATATGGAACGCCGAGCCCCGAGCCGAGCACGAGGCTCTCCGGCGTCAGGTCCACGGCTTCGCACAAATCCGTGAAGATCGAGAGGAAGCCGCGATAATTCTCGACGATCGCGTCAGGCTTCAGGCACTGGGTGCCCGAATAGATGTGCAGCCCGGCAAGGCGCAGGCCCGGCATCGCGACGATCTGCTCCAGCGCATCGCGCGCGTCGGGCAAGTCCACGCCGAACGGGCTCGGGCGCCCGGCCATCTGGTCGCCGAACCCGCGCGGGACGGAATCGGGCGCGATCCGCAGCAGCACCGGCTGGACACGGCCTGCGGCGCGGGCAACCTCGTCCGCAATTCCAGCTTCGCGCAAGGATTCGAGCACCAGCAGGCCGACCCCGCCGAGGACCGCCTCGCGAATCTCGAATTCGCGCTTGCCGGGGCCGGTGAAGCTCACGAGTGCCGGGGCCCACCCAGCCTGCAGCGCCAGCCGGAATTCGCCAATGGACGAGACATCCAGCAGGTCGACCCGCCCGACCATCCATTTCAGCAGTGCCGGGTTGGGGTTGCACTTGACCGCGAAGCTGAGCGCTAGCTGGTCGTCGAAGGCATGGCGGAGCGCGGCGATCCTCTCGGCGATGGCCTCGGTGAAGTACACGAAGGATGGAGTGCCGAACTGCTCGGCCGCCGCCGCCAGCCAGGTGTCGCGATCCGCCGCGTTCATACCCGTTCGCCAGCGAAGCGGGTGATGCGCGCGGGCGTGTCGAAGTTCTCCAGCGTTACCTCGTCGGCGCGAATCTCGATCCCGGCCTCCTGCTCGACGAAGGCAATGAGGGAGATCATCGCGATCGAATCGAGCATGCCGGACGAGAACAGGCAGGTGTCGGGATCGACGACCCCGTCGTAGCCGGAGATCGCCTGAAGGTTCTGGATGATCCTGTCGGTGGTGAGGGCCATGTGCATTACTCCTAGATCGAAAGTTGCGGTCGGTCGGCGGTCGGGGTGCTCAGGCGGACCACTTCGGGCCGGGCGAGCTTGCCGCTGGCCGTGCGCGGCATCGGCGCGTTCCAGACATGGATGGCGCGCGGCACCATGTAGGCGGGCATGACCTTGCGGCAGTAGGCCAGCAGCCCCTCGCGCGTGGCGCCGGGGGCGAGCGTGGCGGCGACCTGAACGCTCTGGCCGAGCAGGTCGTCGGCGACGCCGAAGACGACCACGTCGGCGGCCATGCCGCTGCGGTGGACGATGTCCTCGACCTCGTCGGGGCTGATGCGGAAGCCGCTGCTCTTGATCAGGGCATCGCGGCGCGAGACGAACCACAAGTCACCGTCCTCGTCCACGCGCACGATGTCGCCGCTGTAGACCACCGGCTCCTCGCCGATCAGCGCGGCGAGTTCGGGACAGGGCCTGATCTTCTCGGCCGTGGCGTCCGGGCGGTTCCAGTAGCCCTGGCTGACGAAGGCGCCTCGGTGGACGAGTTCGCCCTGCTCTCCCGGCCCGGCGATGCCGATGCCTTCGCGGATGACGTAGACCTCGTTTTCCGGCACCGCGCGGCCGATCGCACCCATCTTGGCGGAGAACTTCTCCGGCGGCAGATAGGTCGAGCGGAATGCCTCGGTCAGCCCGTACATCAGGTAGATGCGCGTGTCCGGGAGCAAGGCGGGCATCCGCTCCAGGATATTGAGCGGGATCTTGCCGCCTGAATTGGTGACCAGCCGCAGCGAGGGCAGCGCTTCGCCCGAGGCGTCGAGAAGGCGAATGAACTGGATCCACAACGGCGGCACCGCCGCGAAGCCGGTCACCGCGTGCTCACGGATGGCCCGGACGATCTCGGTCGCCATCGTCACGGGCTGATGCACCACCGTGCCGCCGACGAGCATCATCGTGGTGAGCTGGTTGAACCCGTAGTCGAAGCTGTAGGGCAGCACGCTGAGCAGCCTGTCGTCACCGCGCAGTTCGAGATAGGCTGTGACCGAACGCGCGCCGCTGACGATGTTCGCGTGCGTGAGCATCACGCCCTTTGGTCGGCCGGTCGAACCCGAGGTGTAGATGATCGCCGCCAAGTCTCCGTCATCGCACGACACCAGCGACTGGAGGGATACCTCGGGCAGACCGTCCCAGCTCTGCAGCCCCGTGACGGACGGCCCGCTCGCGACAAGCACGACCAGCGCATGACCCTGCGGAAGTGCCGCCGCCGCGCCGCCTTCCAGGATCGCCGCGCGGGCGCCGCTGTCATCGATGACGTAATGCAGCTGTTCGCCGGTCCAGACGGTGTTGACGTTGACGAAGACGCCGCCGATCCGGCTGACCGCCAGCATCGCCGCCACTTCGCGCATCCCCTTGCGGACCTGCACGACCACGCGGTCGCCGGGCTCGATGCCATCCGCCGCGAGGAAGGCCGCAACTCGATCGACTTCGGCGGCGACCTCGGCGTAAGTCCAACTCCGGCCGGGGTCTACGAGGAACGGTTTCGCGGCACGCTCGGGTAGGTTATGCGCGAACAGGTCGGATACGGTGCGAACCGCAATGCTCACCGGCGCACTCACAGCAGTGGCCCCAGGCGCGGGTAGATCCTTGCCGGCGAACCGACGCAGACCGAATCGGAAGGTACGTCGGTCGACACGGCGGTGTTGGCGCCGATGCGGACCCTGTCGCCGATGCGGATCTTGCCCAGGACCGTCGAATTGGTGCCGATGAATACGTCGTCGCCGATCGTCGGTACGCCCCGGTTCATGTTGGTGCCGATGGTGACGTTGTGCATCACACCCAGCCGGTCGCCGATCACGGCATCCGGGTGGATCGAGAGCGAACCTTCGTTATTGATGATGTGGAACGCATCGCCGATCGTGACCTGGGGCGGGATCCAGATCTTGGTGATGTTCGCAACGAACAGGTTCACGAAGCCGTAGGCCTTCGAGGCCAGCGTGCGCGCCAGTCTGTTGCGCCGCTGCAGAGCCCATCGACCGAAACGATAGACGCACAGCGAGATGAACGCCCCGTTCGTGACCGAACTGCCATGCCGCCGATAATCGTCGCGCATCGTCCGCCAGGCTGAAGGGCGCTGCACCCGCTGGCCATGTCCGGCAGCGTCAGACGAGATCGAGTGTTCGATCGATTTCGTCGATATCCGCGTGAAAAACATCGTCGCCTCCCGTAGCCACAACCATCGAATAGTCCTGCCCCTGCCGATCCGTGAGCAGCTTGAGCGCCACCACCGCTCGCGCCGGAGGCTGAATCACCAGCACCCGGGCCTTGGCCGGCATCATCACCAGACCATGAACGAGATGACTGCCCTCGACCCCGGCGACCACTTCCGCCCCGGCACATGAGTCAAGGATCTCTTCGAGGCTCGCCCCTGAAGGATCGAGCACACGGAAGCCGTGCCGTGTCGCCAGATGCTCAGCGACCTGCCGCTCGTTGTCGAGCACGCGCCGCGCACCGGTCATGCCGCGAAGAAGGAAGACGCCGCGGTGGCTGCAGGGTTCAGGGCCAACCAGTCGGCGGCGCAGATCGGTCGCGCGCTCACGCTTGTTGTCGTTGTTCGGCAGGTCGTCGAAGAGGATAAGTTCGTCGAACACCGTCGCCTGCGCGCGCGTGACCGCCATGCCCAGCCTTCGCTCGTAGTCGGGTTGGTGTCCTTTTGCTGGCGAGGTGGTCGTCGGTACGCCGGCACTTTCGGCCAGACGATACGTCAGGCAATCGTCGCTGAGCCAGTTGCCAAACCAGCGATTGCCGGTCCAGCTTTCGTAGAAAGCCGCGCGCCCGGTCGCGTGACCTACCATGCCCACGGGTCGCCGTCCGGCGCGGGGCCGCAAGTGCCGCGTTGCGGTTCCCGCGTAGAGCACGCCGTCCAGCAGCGATGCATCTCGAAAGGCATAGCCCATGGTCGGCCGCTGCGGAACATCGAAGCCGCCGTGAAAATCGCGCACCACTTCGGCCACGGTGGCGAATTCCGCTCCCCGGATGCGCTCGATCTGATTGGCCAGCATCAATGCCGGCCTCACGTGTACCGTACCGCCGGGCGCGATCTGCCACCGCTCGCTTGCGTGCGACACGACGTCGTCGGGCCTGTGCCCCAGAAGGCGCGACAACCCCTGAAGGGCTGGAAGGATGGAGGGGCGCATGTCGACCGACCTCCGCCGTCAACACGAACCTGCGCAAAGTACACGGCTCGCAATATTGAAACGAGGGAAACAGATCACGGGCAAGTCCTGTGCGGTATTTGTGAAATTCACACAGAAATACTTCCACAGCACCGGCAAGCTGCGTATCCGAACCCGGCGGAACAGAGTATCCCTTAGGCAAAGCCCCAAGTGGATTCGACCAGCCGCACCTGCGGAACGCGAATGCGCCTTCTACCGCCCCTTCCAGACCGGTGTGCGCTTCTCGGCAAAGGCCAGGGCGCCTTCTCTCGCGTCTTCCGACGTGAAGACATGCGCCACGTGCGCGTTCTGATATTCGTTGATCTGGTCGATCGGCCAGAGCCACGAGTCGCGCGTGATCCCCTTGGATGCCGCCACTGCCAGGGGTCCGTTGGCCGCGATCCGCTGAGCCAGTTCTCTCGCGGCGTCGATTGCAGGGCCATCGATAATGCGATTGATCAGGCCGAGTTCCAATGCCCTGTCAGCGTTGATCGGATCGCCGGTCAGCGCCAGTTCCATCGCCAGGGCGCGGGGCAACAGGCGAGGAAGTTGCACCAGGCCGCCTCCCGCCGCGACCAGCCCGCGCTTGACCTCAGGAATGCCGAAGCGTGCATTTTTGTTCGCGACGATGAGATCGCATGCAAGTGCGAGTTCGAAGCCGCCAGCCAGCGCCGGCCCATCGACCGCCGCGATGATCGGCTTGCCTGGCGTCCACGTGCAGATGCCGCCGAAGCCGCCGCGCTCGTCCACCGGCAGTTCGCCGTTCAGGAAACCCTTGAGGTCCATGCCTGCGCAGAAGCTGCCGCCCGCGCCCGTCAGGATCGCGCAGCGCAGGTGATCCGCCGATTCGAGCCGATCCATCGCCGCCGCGATTCCCGCCGCCGCCAACTTGGTCATCGCATTGCGCTGCTCGGGCCGGTTGATGGTGACCTCCAGCACGCCATCGCGTTCGGCCAGCAACACTTCCTCGCTCATCCTGCCCTCCTCTCCTGCACTTAGTGACAGGCACGGGGTCGAACCCGGCCTGCAAAGCCGCTGTCGGTGCTGTCACACCCCAGTCTCGGCCTTGCCATGGGGCGCAGCCGTGCCTAGAGACTGCCGCAATTCTCACCCCAGGGGAGTCCCTTTAGAATGGCAAAGATCAAGGTTGTGAACCCCGTCGTCGAAATGGACGGCGATGAAATGACCCGCATCATCTGGCAGTGGATCCGCGAGCGTCTGATCCTCCCCTACCTCGACATCGACCTCAAGTACTACGACCTCTCGGTCGAGAAGCGCGACGAGACCGGTGACCAGATCACCATCGACGCCGCCAACGCGACCAAGGAATTCGGCGTCGCCGTCAAGTGCGCCACCATCACCCCCGACGAAGCCCGCGTCGAGGAATTCAGCCTCAAGAAGATGTGGAAGTCGCCCAACGGCACGATCCGCAACATCCTCGGCGGCGTCGTCTTCCGCGAGCCCATCGTGATCTCGAACGTGCCCCGCCTGGTTCCGGGCTGGACCGACCCGATCGTCGTCGGCCGTCACGCCTTCGGTGACCAGTACAAGGCCACCGACACCCTGATCCCCGGCGCCGGCAAGCTGCGCCTGGTGTGGGACGGCGAAAACGGCGACAAGATCGACCTCGACGTGTTCGACTTCCCGGCTCCGGGCGTCGCCATGGCGATGTACAACCTCGACGAATCGATCCGCGACTTCGCGCGCGCCTCGTTCAACTACGGCCTCAACCTCGGCTGGCCGGTGTACCTGTCGACCAAGAACACGATCCTCAAGGCCTATGACGGCCGCTTCAAGGATCTGTTCCAGGAAGTGTTCGACAAGGAAGGCTTCGCCGAGAAGTTCGCCGCCGCCGGCATCATCTACGAGCACCGCCTGATCGACGACATGGTCGCCTCGGCGCTCAAGTGGTCGGGCAAGTTCGTCTGGGCGTGCAAGAACTACGACGGCGACGTGCAGTCGGACACCGTCGCACAGGGCTTCGGCTCGCTGGGCCTGATGACCTCGGTTCTGCTCTCGCCCGACGGCAAGACCGTCGAGGCCGAAGCCGCCCACGGCACCGTGACCCGTCACTACCGCCAGCACCAGCAGGGCAAGGCGACCTCGACCAACCCGATCGCGTCGATCTTCGCCTGGACCCGCGGCCTTGCCTATCGCGGCAAGTTCGACGGTACGCCGGACGTCGTGAAGTTCGCCGAGACCGTCGAGCGCATCTGCATCGAAACCGTCGAGAGCGGCAAGATGACCAAGGATCTCGCACTGCTGATCGGTCCGGACCAGAGCTGGATGACCACCGAGCAGTTCTTCGAGGCGATCGTCGAGAACCTCGAGACCGAAATGGCCACCTGGGCCTGATCCTTCGGTCGGTTCAATGAAAAAGCCCGCCCCCTCAGACGAGGCGGCGGGCTTTTTCTTTTGTTCCTCCCCGAGACACGCGCGGGGAGAAATCGTTCAGCGCTACTCCACCGCCCAGGGTTCCTCGCCCTCCAGCTTGGTGCGGTGCATCATGCGCCCGCACGTCGGGTCGTAAGCCTCCGCGCGGTGCATGGTGCCGGTGTTGTCCCAGATCACGAGATCGCCCACCGACCATTCGTGGCTATAGGTGAACTCCGGCCCCGTCGCCCATTCGCGCAGGCCATGGATGATCCGCGCGCTCTCCAGGTGGTCGACGCCCTGCACGTGATGGCAGGTGCAACCCAGCACCAGCGACTTGCGTCCCGAGGCGTGCTTCCACACCAGCGGCAGCACCTTCTCGCCGATCCCCTGCATGATCTTGAGCTTGGCTAGGCTCGGCTCCGGCTCGTAGTAGAACAGCGAGGCCCAGGGTCCATGGAGCACGCGCAAGTCGTCGTAATATGCCTTGTCCTCGTCGGACAGCGCGTCATAGGCGGCATAAGTATTCGAGAACCCGGTGTTGCCCGTGCCCTTCGGGCTCGGCACCTTGCACGAGAGCAGCGAGGCCAGGATCGGCACTTCGTTGCGGGTCCCGTCGATGTGCCAGTAGAGCGAACCCTTGAGGTATTCCGCGCTGGCCGGGTTTTCCTTCACGTCGAGCGTGATCTTGCTCGGCCCGCCGTCCGGCCCCTCGGGCGCGTATTCGCCGAGCGTCTTGGTGAAGGCGATCTGCTCCGCGTCATCGAAATTGATCTTCGGAAAGACCAGGATGCCGCGCGCCTCAAGCTCTTCGCGCAGTTGCGCGGCGAGTTCGCCGGAAAGCAGTTCTTCCTTCGAATTGAGAATGCGGCTGCCGATCTTCGGCTTGATGTGCTCAGCCTTCAGCTGAGCAGTGGTGGTGGCGACCGTCATGGCCTTGTCTCCCAGGAATGCCGTATGAGAACGCTGTTACCACGTTCTTCGCCCAGCATCCGAGAGAATCAAGCCGAGTTGCACACACCACCCCCTGCGGCACCCCAATCAGCGCCCGCGCGGTATGTGTCGGCATCGTGTCTCAGGCGGCCAGCTTGTCCAGCCAACCTTCTACGATACGGATCGCCTGGGCATGACCGGTCTTCACCCCCAGCCCCTGCTCCATCACCACCGCCCGTCCGATCCCGGCAAGAACGACGCTGAACCCCGCCGCATCGAAGCCATCGAGCCGGTCCAACCTGTCGCCGAGCAGGTGCTGCAGGATCGTGACCTGCCGCGCGCGCATTTCCTCGCTGTGCTGCGCCATGTAGTCACGCACCGCGGGACGATGGTTGGCGAGCGCCATGAACTCCAGCGCCATCGCCACCCTGCTGGTATCGATGAAGAATCCCCACAGCGCACGCAGCGGGTCGTCGGAAGCCAGCGCCTCCTCGATCATGCGGTCGCTCTGCGCCGCCCCTTGCCGCGAAACCTCCACCAGCAGGTCGTCGGTGGTAGGGAAATAGTAGTGCACCAGAGAGGGCTTGAGCCCTGCCCGGGCCGCCACGCGCCGCGTGCTGACGGCGGCATAGCCTTCGTCCCGGATCAACTGGTTGGTGGCCTCGACGATGACCGCCCGTGTCGCGGACGTCTCGGCTCCGACCCTGCGCGCTGCGCCTGCCATTAAATTCCCCTTTCACGCCCGCCTAAGGGTGCAGCGCAGCAAGATCAACCTGCGCTGGGACACGTAACGACAGATTGACTTTTGTTCCTATTTTGTTCAACCCACTACCATGGAAGCGATCAAGGGCAGAGGAGCGATCAGTGGCGCGGCGAGCGCGCGCTTCAACCTGCCTGCACGCGAAGCGGACGGTGACTGGCTCGACGCGGCAGAAACGGTCGACGGCCCTGCCCGCCACCCAGCGACCACCGTTACGGAGGAGCACCCGCGCTCGATCCTCTCTTTCAACAAGTCGCCCGATGTGCCGTTCGACCGTTCGATCAACGCTTACAGGGGGTGCGAGCATGGCTGCATCTACTGCTTCGCGCGGCCCACGCATGCTTATCACGATCTCTCGCCCGGCCTCGATTTCGAAACGAAACTGTTCGCTAAACCGACCGCTGCGAAGCTCTTGCGCGAAACGCTGGCAAAGCCCGGCTACAAGCCCGCGCCGATCGCGATGGGCACCAATACGGACCCCTACCAGCCGATCGAGACCCGCTATCACATCACGCGCGAGGTGCTGGAACTGTGCCTCGATGTGCGCCATCCAGTGACGATCACCACCAAGTCCGACCGCGTGCTGCGCGACCTCGACCTGCTGGAACGGCTTGCGACGCACAATCTCGTGCATGTGGGAATATCGGTGACCAGCCTCGACCCGGTGCTGTCGCAGAAACTTGAACCGCGTGCAGCCTCACCCGCCAAACGCATGGCAGCGCTCGGTCGACTGGTAGAGGCGGGCGTGCCGGCACATGTCTCGATCGCCCCGGTCATCCCGTCGATTACCGACAGTTTCATGGAAGCGATACTGGAGGATGCCGCCACGCGCGGTGTCCGGTCGGCCTCATGGATCGTGATCCGCCTGCCGCACGAAGTCGCTCCCTTGTTCCGTGAATGGCTCGACGCGCATTTTCCGCAGCGCGCCGGCAAGGTGATAGCGACGATCCGCTCGATCCGGGGCGGACGGGACAACGATCCGAATTTCGTTACCCGCATGAGGCCCGAGGGCGTCTGGGCCGACCTGTTCCGCCGCCGCTTCCGCGTGGCCGCCACGCGACTGGGCATCACAGGGCCGCATGTCGCACTGGATTGCACACGGTTCCGTCGCCCCTCTCTGGATGGGCAA
This sequence comes from Novosphingobium resinovorum, assembly GCF_027922145.1. Taxonomy (GTDB): domain Bacteria; phylum Pseudomonadota; class Alphaproteobacteria; order Sphingomonadales; family Sphingomonadaceae; genus Novosphingobium; species Novosphingobium resinovorum. Next base: position 222,815 of record NZ_BSFC01000003.1, read on the forward strand.
CTCTCGCTTTTGTAAGCAAGCACGATGGCGCTCTGGTGATTACGCAATCTCCGGCCCGGCCTGTCCTGCGCCATGGCCCATCCGATCCTTGTCGAACGCCGCGATGCGGGGGAGACGGTCGACAATGCCGATGGGCCTCAGGCTCACCAAATAAACGCCGAACCGCAATCTCGATGCCCGGTCACTGTCGGGTGTGGTGGGAGGCAAGATCGGCAGCAGGTCATGATGCTGATGCCCAAGGATTTCTCGGAAGGCGTCGCCGCTGTCGAGGGGAAACGCCCACCGCAGTATCCCGACCGCTGAAGACGTCCCGACAACTTGTCGGGCAACCTCCCCAAAAATTACGCGTTCCTCCTGCCAGCAACCAAAAGGACAGGAGTCCACCATGGCAGAAGAAACCGTTACCACCGAACACCCGGCAAACGCGGCGCCGGGTCAGACCACCATCATACGCGAAACACGCTCGACGGGCGGCGGCACCGGGATCGTGATGGCCCTCGTGCTGCTCGTCGCGATCGTCGGCGGCATCTACCTGTTCAGCCAGAACAGCGAGACCGCCAAGGACAACGCCATCGCCGAAGCTGCCAACGACGTCGGCAATGCCGCCACCAAGGTCGGCGATGCTGCCCAGGACGCGGTCAAGACTGACAAGTAATCAGGCAGTATCCGGCGCGAAGGCAGCCCCGCGCCGGGGGATCAGGCGGCCATGGCAACCCGCTCAGGTCCGCGCTTGGCCGTCAGCGAGACGTTCGTTATCCCCTGCACACTCTGAAGGTGCTCGGCGAATTCGCCGTCGAGCGCGAAGTCACGGCCGAGCCGCACTTTCTGCGTGCGCCCGTCTCCGAGGTGGAGCGTTGCGATCACCTCCCCCGCTCCGCGCGCACCGGGACGCATCAGCAGCGCCAGCTCCTGCACCGCCTCGACCCGATCGATGTCGAGCTTGAGCACCATGCGAGCGTCGGCCTTCACTTCGTTCAGAGGCCTGCCGCCACGTACGGTGACGCGCGGGGGTTCGTCCGGACTGGGCGAATCAAGTTCGACATTGAGGAGGATGCAGGCACCTTCCTTGGCCCATTTCACGAAGTTCTCGACCAGGCTCTCCTCGAAACACGAAGCCGAGAAATTGCCTGACGAATCCGAGAAGTCGGCCATCACGAAGTCCTTGCCCTTGCGGGTCTTGCGCTTCTGGACGCCCTCCACCATCGCCGCCATCACCGCGCCGGTGCGGCCTCCTCCGCCGCCGGCCATGAGGCTGGAGTACGTCCGCGCACCGTTGGCAGAGGCGACCGCGCGATACTGCTCCACCGGATGTGCGGCGAAGTAGAAGCCGAACGTCTCGCGCTCCTTGGCCATGTGCTCGGCACGGTCCCACTTGTCTGCTTCGACAAGACGAAGGGCCTGCTCGACGTGATCGTCTCCGCCGAACAGCCCGTGCTGGCTGGAATTACGCTCACGCGAGGAACGGTCTGCCTCGGCGAGCAGGGTATCGGCATTGGCGAGCACTTTGGCGCGGTTCGGCTCCAGCGCATCGAACGCACCCGCTGCCGCCAGGCTTTCCAGCTGGCGGCGGTTCATCGATCCGGCAGGCGCGCGGCGGAACACGTCGTCGAGATCGACGAACGGCCCGTTCGCCTCGCGCTCGGCGACGATGGCGTCCATCGCCTTTTCGCCGACGTTGCGGATACCCGCCAGCGCATAGCGCACTGCGTGGCTTTCGGCCGTCTCCTCGACGATGAATTCGGCCTCCGAGCGGTTGATGTCGGGCGCGGCGAGTTCGATGCCGTTGCGTCGCGCGTCGTCCACGAATATCGCGAGCTTTTCCGACTGGTGCATGTCGAAGCACATCGCTGCGGCATAGAATTCGTGCGGGTAATGGGCCTTGAACCACGCCGTATGATATGCCAGCAGCGCGTAGGCGGCTGCGTGCGACTTGTTGAAGCCGTAACCGGCGAATTTGTCGATCAAGTCGAACAGTTCGTTGGCCTTGGCGGCGTCGATTCCCGAGACTTCCTTGCAGCCGTCGACGAAGCGCTGGCGCTGCTTGTCCATTTCCGCCTGGACCTTCTTGCCCATCGCGCGCCGCAGAAGGTCGGCGTCACCGAGCGAGTAGCCCGCCAGGATCTGCGCGGCCTGCATGACCTGTTCCTGGTAGACGAAGATGCCGTAAGTCTCGCCCAGGATGCCCGCCAGCTTGTCGTGCGGATACTCGATCGGTGCGAGGCCGTTCTTGCGCTGGCCGAACAGCGGGATGTTGTCCATCGGGCCGGGGCGATAGAGCGAAACGAGCGCGATGATGTCGCCGAAGTTGGTCGGCTTCACCGCCGCCAGCGTGCGGCGCATGCCTTCCGATTCGAGCTGGAACACGCCCACCGTATCGCCGCGCTTGAGCAGTTCGTAAACGCCCGGATCATCCCACGCGAGCGTCGACAGGTTGATCGTGATGCCACGTCGTTCGAGAAGGTCGCACGCCTTGCGCAGCACCGACAGCGTCTTGAGGCCGAGGAAGTCGAACTTCACGAGTCCGGTATCCTCGACATATTTCATGTCGAACTGGGTCACCGGCATGTCGGAACGCGGGTCGCGGTAGAGTGGCACCAGCTGCGCCAGCGGGCGATCACCGATCACCACGCCCGCCGCGTGGGTGGACGAGTTGCGCGGCAGACCCTCAAGCTGGACCGCGAGATCTACCAGACGGCGCACTTCGCGGTCGTTGTCGTACTCGCGCTTGAACTCCGCGACCGGCGGGTCTTTGGTGACGCCGTGCGCCTTGCGCCCCTGGATCGTCTCGGTCAGCGTCCACGGATCGGTCGGATGGTTGGGCACCATCTTGCACAGCGAATCGACGCGGCCATAGCCCATCTGCAGGATGCGGCCACAGTCGCGCAGCACCGCGCGGGCCTTCATCTTGCCGAAGGTAATGATCTGCGCGACGTGATCGTGCCCGTACTTCTTTTGGACGTAGCGGATCACCTCGCCGCGCCGGGTTTCGCAGAAGTCGATGTCGAAGTCCGGCATCGAGACGCGCTCGGGGTTGAGGAAGCGTTCGAACAGCAGGCCGAGCTTGAGCGGATCGAGGCCGGTAATGGTCAACGCCCATGCCACCAGCGAGCCTGCACCCGAACCACGGCCGGGACCCACCGGGATGCCGTTCTCGTTCGACCATTTGATAAAGTCGGCAACGATCAGGAAGTAGCCAGGGAACCCCATCCCGACGATGATGCCGACCTCGAAATCGAGACGATCCGCGTATTCGAGAAAGTCTTCGGTGACGCCCTTTTCACGCAGGGCTTCATATGCGGCGCGGCGTTCGTCGCCCTTCAGCGCCATCGCCTCGTCGAGTTCCTGCTCGGTCACTTCTGGCCAGTATGGCGCGAGGCGCGCCGCAAGACCACGGCGCGAGTCGTCCGCCAGCATGCGTGCCTCGCCTTCGCGATCGCCGGCGAGGCTCGGCAGCAACGGCTTGCGCTTTGGCGGTATGTACGCGCAGCGCTGCGCGACGACGAGCGTGTTTGCCAGCGCCTCGGGCAGGTCGGAAAACAGCTCCGCCATCTCGGCGGCCGGCTTCACCCAGCGCTCGGACGAGGAACGCGGACGGTCCGCCGCATCAACTTGCGTCGAGTTGGCGATGCACAGCATCGCGTCATGGGCCGCGTGGAAGGTCTTCTCGGCAAACTGCGCTGGGTTGGTGCCAACGAGCGGAATATCGCGCTGGTAGGCGAGCGCGATCAGGTCTTCCTCGCTCTCGTCCTCCTCAGGTTCGCCGGTCCGGGTGATCTCGATGTAGAGGCGGTCGCCGAACAGCGACTGGAGGGTGTCGCAGTAGCTTTCTGCTTGCTCGTGGCGGCCGGCCGCATAAAGCCGTGCAAGTGCGCCCTCGTTGCCGCCAGTGAGGCAGATCAGGCCGTCGGTATAGCCGCGCAGCGAGTCCAGCTCGACGTTGGGGTCCATCTCCAGCGGTCGGTCGAGGTGCGCGCGGCTGACGTGGTGGCACAGGTTAAGCCAGCCCGCCTCGTTCTGCGCGAAGAGTGCGATCCAGTCGATCGGGCGCTCCTGCCCCTGCGCCACAGCTCCGGGCCGGGCGATGGCGAGGAAAGTGCCGACGATAGGCTGTACGCCCATGCTCTTGGCAGCACCCGCGTAGATCGGGGCAGCATAAAGGCCGTTGCGATCGCACAATCCGGCAGCGGGAAACTTGCGCTCCTTGGCCAGCTTGGCGATCGCCTTCGGGTCGATCGCGCCATCCAGCATGGTGAAGCTGGAGAAGATGCGAAGCGGTACGAACGAAGCATGCGGCATCCGCTAAATCTATGCACTGCCCCCCGCCGCAATCAAGGCTGTGACATGACAAGGCAGGGGATACATGGAGGCATGGTTAACCAGAGGCGATCGATGGCGGCCCTTGCGACGATCGAAAGTCCGCGAGCACGTAATCTGCACCCTCAGGAAACTCCCGCTCAAGCAATGATTTGCGACGCGACGCTCTTGCCTCGCACAAACACTAAGCGTTAACGACACCCCTCTATGCGTCTACGTGCACATCCGGATGGGCCGGATGTGATTCGCATCCTCGAACGGACCTGCTGATGACCGATCTGCCGCATCCGTTTCGAAAGTGCTGCTGACCGGATGCCGGACATCACCACCATCGCCGCGTGCAGCACTGCGCTCGGTGCTATCATGTGCATCGCGATCCTGTTGTCCTGGTTCAAGGACGGTCGCCCGACACAGCGGCGCTGGCAGTTCGCCCCGTTCGGCATTGCGGTGCCAGCCGGTATCCTGCTGACGTATCCGGAAATCCTGCCGGGACCGCTGGGCCTGAGGCTCGGCTGGTTTGCGCTGACCGTCGTATACGGCTCTGCCTGGCTGGCCGCACGAGTGACGGGAGGGCGCCGCCCTCGCCCGCTGCTGATGCTGCTGCCGTGCGTGGCGGTGCTGCTGTTCTCGGCGACTATCGGCGCCGACGATGCGATCTCGGAACTGCGCATGTTGCCGCGCGTGCTGCTCTTTGCGTTGTTCGACGGGCTGGCCGCGCGCGAATTCATGCGGATGCGCCAGCCGCAGTTGCAGTCGGCCACGACGCTCTATTGGATCTTCGCGGTTTTCTGCGTGTTCGAACTGCTGCGCGCGCCATTCTCGCTCTCACTCCCCGCGCCTTTCGGGCCGAAGGAAACGCAAGTCTGGTCGATCGCGCTGTTCAACTTCCTGATCGTGCTGCAAGGGCTGCTGCTCGGCGTGTTCCTGACGGCGCTGGGGCGTGAGCAGCTAGCGGCGCAGCACTATCGTCTCGCCTCTATCGACCCGCTGACCGGGATCGGCAATCGCCGCGCGCTGGACGATCGCATGGAGGCGCTCGCCCGCACGCCTCGGGCAGAAGGAAGCACCGCAGTAGCAGTGCTCGATATCGACCACTTCAAGGCGATCAACGACGGGCTCGGCCACGGTTTCGGCGACATGGTGATCGTCGGCGCCGCCATGGTCGCGCGCGAGACCCTCGGCGCCGGAAACGTGTTCCGCGTCGGTGGGGAGGAGTTCGCCGCCATCATCCAGGCCCGCACGCCAGAGGCGATCATGGCCCGCGCCGAAGCGATGCGTATCGCCTTCGAGGCACGCAGTCACGTCAGCGGTGGCGAAACGCGCCGCTGCACCATCAGCGTCGGCGTGGCCATGCTCGAACCCGGCGACGATCATGCGGCGCGGTTCACCGATGCCGACGAAGCGCTCTATGCGGCCAAGCGCCTCGGCCGCAACCAGACGGTCATGGCCGAGCCGGGTGAACGCAAGGACACGGCGCCGATCGACTTTCGCGCTGCCGCCGGACGCCGCGCCTCCGCCTAGCGTACCGTCAGCGGATCGCGGCCCACGCGCGCCTCGCCATCGACGGCGAAGTCCATGATCACGTCCCGGGCCGGATCATAGCGCGGCCAGTTCGGACGCTTGCCGCCGTTGGGATTTCCCGTCGTCGCAAAGGCGACTAGCGTATCGCTGATCATGTTCCCGATAGCATCGTCGCGGGCGGTCGTCGCGTCACCATACTTGATCGCCTGGGTGTCGAAGAAGAACGGTATGTCGCTCGCGTGCCCCGCCCCCGGCTTTCCAACCGAAGAGGCGACATAGGAGAAGCGATAGGCGTAGACCGGCACGCCCGACTGCGAGAGCGTGCGCGCGACATCACGGGCACCCTTGATCATGAAGCCGTCCGGGCCGCCCATGTCGGCGCTGGTGGCCCCGACCATCACCGGAACCTTGGCGAACTTGCCGGCAGCATAAGCCTTGGCCACGTCGACGGCGATGCGCCCGTCGACGAAAGGCGAGGAGAACGGCGGGCGCTTCGCCGCGAACAGCGCCTCGAGATTTAGGCCATCGACCACCTGCTCCGCCGGCAGCGCGCGCAGTTTCACGAGCGCCTGGGGATCATCCTCGGCGATGCCCTTGGTCGCGGCGAAGGCGGCCCCGGTCTTTTCGGCTTCGGCCAGACCTCCCGCACCGAGCGCCGTGCCGTCACCGCCGGACATGGCGACGGCCCGCGCGAACAGGCCCTGCGTCATCGGCGAGGTCATCAGCATGTGCACCGACATGCCGCCCGCACTTTCGCCGATGAGGGTCACGTTGTCAGGATCGCCACCGAAGGCCGCGATGTTGTCACGCACCCACTTGAGCGCCGCCACCTGATCGAGAGTGCCGTAATTGCCCAGCAATCCCCCGTCCGCATCCGCCTTGCTCAATTGCGGATGAGCGAAAGTGCCGAAGCGGCCGACCCGGTAATTGAAACTCACCACCATTACGCCTTTCCGCGCCAGTTCCGCGCCCGAGTACGTGGGGGGTGAGGAACCACCGTTCACGAAACCGCCGCCGTAGATCCAGAACACCACAGGCAGCTTCGCTTTGGCGCCTTCCGGCTTCCAGACGTTAAGGTAGAGGCAGTCCTCGGCCGGCGGGGTGCCGAGCGGCGCGGCGTCGCTGGGGAACGGCTTCTGCATGCAGTCATGGCCATAGGCGGTCGCCGGGCGCACGCCCGTCCACGCCGCGACCGGTTGCGGCGCGCGCCAGCGCAGATCGCCCACCGGCGGCGCGGCAAAGGGAATCCCCTTCCAGCTGACCACACCCTTGCTCACTTCTCCCCGGACCTCGCCGCTGCGCGTGACCGCCACAGGATCGGCGACGGCAACCGGTGAACAGGCGGTGGTGGCAAAGAGAATGGCCGAGAGAAAAATGGGCTCTTTCAAGAAGGTCTCCTGACGTCGTTGTCCCGGACTTGATCCGGGACCGCTGGCCGTGAACGTCCCCACCTTTCGGCAAGGCGCACGGCGCACGCTGCGGACTAAAGACCGCCAGCGGTCCCGGATCAAGTCCGGGACGACGACAGCAGCCTGGAGATGGCCTGCTCAAGCGCAGCGGGCTTGTCGGTCGGCGCATAGCGGCGCACTACCTTGCCTTCGCGGTCGATGAGGAACTTGGTGAAGTTCCACTTGATCGATTTCGAGCCCAGCAGTCCCGGCGCCTCGGCCTTGAGCCAGTCGTAAAGCGGCACAGTGTCTGGCCCATTGACCTCGACCTTGCCCATCAGCGGGAAGGAAAGGCCGAAGTTCACCTCGCAAAAGGCTGCGATCTCGTCGGCATCCCCCGGCTCCTGCCCGCCGAACTGGTTGCAGGGGAAAGCGATGATCTCGAACCCCTGCTCGCGGTACTTGCGCCAGAGTTCCTCCAGCCCCTTGTACTGCGGGGTGAAGCCGCACTTGCTGGCGGTGTTGACCACCAGCACCACCTTGCCCAGCCGGTCGGCGAGGCTGATCGTCTCGCCATTGGGCAATGTCGCGTTGAAATCCGCAATGGTGCGAGGGTCTGTACTCACCGATAGCGCTCAGGAAGCCGGGAAATCGGCGCGCCGCGAGAGGTGCCGAATCTCCCCGATGCGCATCGTGTGGTCGCCGTCCTTCTCGATCGCATAGTCGTCCTGCTTCGCCTCGGGCAGTCCCATCACGAAGGCGACCAGTTCCGCCACGGTGCCGCGGCGGATCGTCTTGAAGTTGTGGAACAGCCCGCCGCCGTCCTCGCACTTGTGCAGTTCGGCCGTGTCGTCCCAGCCGAAGCTCCGAGGCGGAGTGCTGCCGGCTGCGATAGTGGACGGGATGTCGCTCATTGGCGGGTTCCTTTCTTATCGCCTGGATTAAGCAATGTGGGAAAGGAAAACCGCGAGTTCAACGGCGGTTCCGGCGAAGAATCAGGAACCTGAGATTGCCCACCCCTGCCCCTCCCGTCAGCGGGAGGGGCATGAGAGAACTGCGCTTGCGCCGCTCAGGTCAGCACCCCGTCATGCAGTCGCACCACCCGGTCCATCGCCGCCGCCAGCCGCTCGTTGTGCGTGGCGACGAGCGCGGCGCTGCCCTCTCCGCGCACTAGCGCGAGGAACTGGGCGAAGACCTTGTCCGCCGTCGCCTCGTCGAGATTGCCGGTGGGTTCGTCGGCCAGCACCATGTGCGGGCGGTTGGCCAGCGCGCGGGCCACGGCGACGCGCTGCTGCTCGCCGCCCGAGAGCTTGCTCGGACGATGCTCCAGCCTTGCGCCGAGGCCAAGCGCAGTGAGCAGTTCGGTCGCTCTCGCATCGCACTCGGAGCGCGGCTTTCCGGTGATCAGCTGGGGCAGCACGACGTTCTCGATCGCGTTGAAGTCGGGCAGCAGATGGTGGAACTGATAGACGAAACCGATGTGATCGCGACGCACCGCCGCGCGCTGGTCCTTGCCCAGCTTGCTGGCGTCGATCCCGGCGATCTCGATCTTGCCGCCGAAGCCGCCTTCGAGCAGGCCGATCGCCTGCAGCATCGTCGACTTGCCCGATCCCGAGGGACCGAGCAACGCGACGATCTCTCCGGGACGGACCTGCAGGTTCACGCCGCGCAGGACGTCGATCTTCACCCCGCCCTGCTCGAAGCTGCGGGTCACGTCGGTCAGGCGGACGACAGGGTCAACGATATCATTCATAGCGCAGCACCTGCACGGGATCGGTGCTCGCCGCCTTGTAGGCGGGGTAGAGCGTGGCAAGGAAGCTGAACACCAGCGCCATGATGCAGATCGTGGCGATCTCCACCGGGTCGGAGCGCGCAGGCAGCTCGGTCAGGAAGCGGATCGAGGGGTCCCACAGGTTCTGGCCCGTCAGGATCTCCACCAGATGCACGATCGGCTGGCGGAAATAGAGGAAGATGAAGCCGATGATCACACCCGCCACGGTGCCCATCGCGCCGATGCAGAAGCCCGCCGTGACGAAGACCTTGAGCAGCGAGTGCCGCGTCGCCCCCATCGTGCGCAGGATCGCGATGTCGCGTGTCTTGGCGCGCACCAGCATGATCAGCGAGGAGAGGATGTTGAACACCGCCACCAGCACGATGATCGACAGGATCACGAACATCGCCACCCGCTCCACCGCCAGCGCCTCGAACAAGGAGGCGTTGATGGTGCGCCAGTCGGTGACGACTGCGCGACCCGAGAGCTGGCGCGTCAGCGGCGCGAGTATCTCACCCACCCGGTCGGGGTTGTTGGTGGTGACCTCGATCATGCCGATCTGGTCGCCGGTCAGCAGCAGCGTCTGCGCGTCCTTCATCGGCATGACCACGAAGGCGTTGTCGTAGTCGTAGACGCCGATCTCGAAGATCGCCGCGATGCGGTAGGCGATCTGGCGCGGCACCGTGCCGAAGGGCGTCGAGCGGCCCGCCGGGTTGATAATGGTGATCACGTCGCCCACTTGCGCGCCTAGGTTCTGCGCCAGCTGCTTGCCGATCGCGACGTTGTCGGACCCGGTCTTCAGTTCGGGGAGATTGCCCGCCTTCACCTTGTCGGCAAGGCGGTTGATGTCCTCGCCGGTGTTGCCGCGCACCAGGATAGCCTCGACCCGGCCATTGAAGCTGGCCAGCAGCGGCTGCTCGATCAGCGGCGAGGCGCGGGTGACGCCGGGCGTCCCCCGCACGTCCTCAAGGACGCTCTGCCAGTTGTCGAGGCGGCCGCCGTAAGCCTGGATGATGGCGTGGCCGTTGAGGTTGACGATCTTGTCGAACAGTTCGGCGCGGAAACCGTTCATCACGCTCATGACGATGACCAGCGCGGCCACGCCGAGCATGACCGCGACGAGGCTGATGCCGGCGACGAGAGCGATGAAGCGCTCGCCTTTTCCGGGCAGCATGTAGCGCTTGGCGATCGTCCATTCGAAGGGGGATAGGATCAAGCGAGGGGGTCCGTCTTGAAAAGGTGAAGAGGCATTAGGATGCGCAGGCGGTGCTGGCAAGCTGCGGGCGGGCGGATGGTTCCCGAGGGGGTGGTACGAATGCGGGAGGTCTGCAGGGTTTACACTGTCTGATGGGTGAACCGTTGATGCCTGACCGCCGGTGAAGGGCGGATTTTCGTGGGTTTTAAGCGCAGCGCGAGCTGATCGGTGTGACCTTACGAATGCGATGTGTCACCTTGTGGGGCAAAGGTGTAACCTTGTGGTGTAAACTTGTGCGGTCTGCGGTGATCGGACTGGGTATGGGTGTAATGTACCGGACCCGGCCGCGTGTAGGAAAGCGGACCGTCGGCAAGCGCCCCTTGTCGGACGTTCGGATGAGCCGCACAATTATTGCTTCGGTCGCCACCATGCGAACGCGAGCACCATGCCCCCGCTGAGAAATGCAGTGATACCAATCCATCCCGCAACAAACGGCAGGGGCGGCGCACAGTAGTCAAAGCAAACTTGATTTGGGCCAACAATCGGCTTCAGCCCAAAAAGGTCGGTGAAATGATCCCAGTACTCTCCGCCCATGACGGCTGCGGTGAGGTAGAGACGAATGATCCATGCCTGAATGACCCCAGCGATTAGGGCAACAATGAATAGGACCAACGCGATCATGAGCCGTCCGTCACGCATCACCACGTCCTCCTTTTGATTTTCTGAACGAGGCTATGTCTTTCGGCGTCGGCTTTCCACCCGTTTTCGCCATTCCGGGCGGCGAGCGCTGCGCTCTATAGCCGTCCGTCCGGTGCTCGCCGCGCGCGAAGAAATGCAGCCTGACCGGACACGCACCAAAACGGCCCTTCCTTGACAGATGGCTAGCTTACGATGCAGCCTTTCAGGCAATCGAGACGATATTCACTCACCTCTATCTGGTGCGTCTATGCTTGGCTTCATTATTCCGTTTATATTTAGCCTGGCATTCTTCATCATCGCCGCGTTCACAGGCCCGACTGCACAGTGGGACAGATATTGCCTTGGCCTGAAAAAAGAAGAGAAAGAGAAATTTCATTCTTCAGTCCTTTGGAAAAGATATAAATCCGAAATCTTTGACGCTACCTATATGAGCCTTTCGATTTTAGCTGCAGCAGCCATCGGATTGGCCAACAGATTAGATGGCATTCAGCCTATATCTCGACTGCTCGTAGCCACCCCCTTAGCGTTGGTTACGTTAGGCCTACTGTGTTGGCGAATTCACCGGATTTGGCGACGTGCAAACCCTCGCAAAGAAGCCGATAGCTGCTAAGCTAGAGCGACTTTCAGCCTGTCCGGAAACCATCCCAACCCCGCTCAGGCTGAGCTTGTCGAAGCCCCTCGAGGCTGGGCGCTCCGGCTCCCCTGCTTGGACAAGCCCAGCATGAACGGGGAAAGTGATGCATGGCTCCCAAACCCGTCATCTTCCCGTCACCAAACGGGCGCAGGAACCACCGCCCTCAACGGCCCATCCCTTCCCCCTTGCTTTTCGACGCGATCGCAGCCAAATGCGCGTCGCGTTTGGACGCGCCAGTCGGGCTGGAAAAATACCATGAACATGACTCACCCCTTCCTTGATGTCGACGGGGACAAACTGCGCGAAGAGTGCGGTATTTTCGGCGTTATCGGGGCAAAGGAAGCCGCGGCCATCACCGCCGCCGGGCTCCATTCGCTCCAGCATCGCGGGCAGGAGGCGGTGGGCATCACCAGCTTCTCCGGCGCGGAGTTCCACTCGCACCGCGGCATCGGCCATGTAGCGCAGGTGTTCCGCCAGAAGGAAGTGGACACTCTGCCCGGCTCGATGGCCTCGGGCCACGTGCGCTACGCCACCACCGGCGGCTCGGGCCTGCGCAACGTCCAGCCGCTGTTCGCCGATCTTGCCGACGGCGGCTTCTCGATCGCGCACAACGGCAATATCTCGAACGCGATGACGCTCAAGCGCGATCTCGTGGCCAAGGGCTCGATCTTCCAGTCGACCTCCGACACCGAGGTGATCATCCACCTCGTCGCCACCAGCCGCTACCCCACGCTGCTCGACCGCTTCGTCGATGCCCTGCGCATGGTGGAAGGCGCCTACTCGCTGATCTGCATGAACAACGAGGGCATGATCGCCTGCCGCGATCCGCTGGGCATCCGCCCGCTGGTGATGGGCCGCATTGGCGACGCCATCGTCTTCGCCTCCGAAACCGTCGCGCTCGACATCGTCGGCGCCGACTTCGTGCGCACGATCGAGCCGGGCGAAATGGTGCAGGTCGATCACAAAGGCACGATCTCCAGCCACCGCCCGTTCGGCAATCCCTCGCCGCGCCCGTGCATCTTCGAGCACGTCTATTTCTCGCGCCCCGACTCGGTCATGGACGGCCTCTCGGTCTACCAGGTTCGCAAGCAGATCGGCGTCGAACTGGCCAAGGAATCCTTCGCCGACGCCGACGTGGTCATCCCCGTACCCGACAGCGGCGTTCCCGCCGCGATCGGCTATGCGCAGGAATCGGGCATCCCGTTCGAGCTGGGCATCATCCGCTCGCACTACGTGGGCCGCACCTTCATCCAGCCCGGTGACGCCGCCCGGCACGCCGACGTGAAGCGCAAGCACAACGCCAACCGCGCCGTCGTCGAAGGCAAGCGCATCATCCTCATCGACGATTCGATCGTGCGCGGCACGACCTCGAAGAAGATCGTCGAGATGATGCGCGATGCGGGTGCCGCCGAAGTGCACATGCGCATCGCCAGCCCGCCGACCGAGCACTCGTGCTTCTACGGCGTCGATACGCCCGAGCGCTCCAAGCTGCTGGCGGCGACGATGGACACCGAGGCGATGGCCGACTTCATCAAGGCCGACAGCCTGGCCTTCGTCTCGATCGACGGCCTCTACCGCGCCGTCGGCGAATCGGAGCGCAAGAAGAGCTGCCCGCAGTTCTGCGACGCCTGCTTCTCGGGCGAATACCCGACCAAGCTGACCGACTTCTCGGACCGCTTCCCGGAACTCGACGCAGCGTGACATTCAAGGATCAGGTCGCACTCGTCACCGGCGCCAGCCGGGGTATCGGTGAAGCCACTGCCGTTGCGCTGGCCGCTGAGGGCGCGCATGTCGTCCTGACCGGGCGCGATACCAAGGCGCTCGAACGCGTCGAAGAGCGCATCTATGACGCAGGCGGATCGGCGACCATCGCCCCCGTCGATCTCGTCGAGCCCGACGGCATCGCACGCCTCGCCAGTGCCGTGCAGGACCGCTGGGGCCGGCTCGACGTGCTGGTGATCAACGCGGCGATCCTGCCCGAACTCACCAGCGTCGCCGACATCGACCAGCGCGCCTTCAACAAAGCGCTGACCACCAACGTTCTCTCGACGCAGGCACTGATCGCGAATTTCGATCCGCTGCTGAAGAAGAGCCCGAACGCACGCGTGGTGGGCCTGACCACCACCGTCGCGCAGGCGCCGCGCGCCTACTGGGGGGCCTACGGCGCCACCAAGGCCGCGTTCGAGGTGCTGCTGGACTGCTACGCCCAGGAAACCGCGAAGACCTCGAACATTCGCGTCGCCATCGTCAACCCCGGCGCGACCCGCACCGCCATGCGCGCGCGGGCCTATCCGGGCGAGGCACCGGCCTCGGTCAAGCCGCCCGAAGTCGTGGCGGACCGCCTCACGGCGCTGCTCGGAGAGAGTTTCGCGACGGGCCACCGGGAAACCGTTAACCAGCCGCAATAACCGGATCGTAACCCCAAACTGGGACACATCGGGCAAATAGGCGTTGTAGACACGTCGTAATTTGCGCGAGGTCGCCCATGGATCACACCCAGCAGGAACGCTACGCCGCCGCTGCGCAGGAAGACCGCAGCGCGCATCGCAACCGCATTTCGATCCCTGCCACGCTGCGCCCCTCCGGGTCCAAAAGTTTCCAGACGGCAGTGCGCGACTTGTCGCTCTCCGGCTTTTCGGCGACCGCGATGAGCCATATCGCGCCGCGCACGATGTGCTGGCTGACGCTGCCCGGCAGGGAAGAGGCGCTGCCCGCAAAAGTGGTGTGGTGGGACAACGGGCTTGTCGGCTGCGCTTTCGAGCACCTTCTGGAACCGCATGAACTGGATGCGGTCATGACGCGCTGGAATCGCGATCGACGCTAACCGTCATCCCGGCGAAAGCTGGGACCGCTCTCGGCGCATGGTAAGATTGCGGCGAGGCTTCTCTAAAGTCAGCGGCGCCCTGCCGATGGGACGCATCATGGTCATAGCGGTCCCAGCCTTCGCTGGGATGACGGGCTTTGATCTCGACGATCGCCTCTCAATCGAGCGTCTTCACCAGCGTCACTTGCGCCACATCGATCCCGCCGCCGAGGAATCCACCCTCGCAGTACATCAGATAAAACCGCCAGAGCCGCACGAATCGCTCGTCGAAGCCCGAGGGCAAACGCCCTCCCTCCACCGCGAGATCGAAGTTCGCCCGCCATTCGCGCAAGGTGCGCGCATAGTCCGCCCCGAAACCGACGCGATCCTCCCAGACCAGCCCCCTCTCCTCGGCCAACGCGCGGAACTCACTCTCGCGAATCAGCATGCCGCCGGGGAAGATGAAGGTCTGGATGAAGTCGGCGCTGCGGGCATAGCCCTCGAAGATCGCATCAGGCATCGAGATCAGTTGCAGCGCCGCCAGCCCACCCGGCTTGAGGTTGCGCGCGATGCAGTCGAGGAATTCCGGCCAGTAGGCCTGCCCCACCGCCTCGACCATCTCCACCGACATGATCGCGTCGTACTGACCGATAACGTCGCGATAGTCCTGCTTGCGGAAATCGACGCTGCCACGTCCGTCACTGCGCTCGAACGTCCAGCGTTCACGCGCATAGGCAAGCTGCTGGTCCGAGAGGCTGATCGCATCGACGTGCACCTCGGCATGGCTGGCCACGAAGGCCGCAAGCGTGCCCCAGCCGCAGCCGATCTCCAGCACACGATCGCCGGGTTCCAGCTCCAGCCGCTCGACGATCGCGCCCGCCTTGGCCGACTGCGCGACGTCCAGTTCGGTCACGAACTGGGCATAGGGGTTCGGTCCGGCGGCGACTTCGGAATAGAGCGCGCTGGAATAGAGCATCGTCTCGCCCAGCCACTGCCCGTAGAAGTCGTTGCCGAGGTCATAGTGCGCGTGGATGTTCTTCAGCGAACCCTTGCGCGTATTGCGATGAAGCGCGTGCAGCGCACGGGTGAGCAGCCGCCACGGACCATGCGCACGGCCGGTGTTTCCCAGCGCCATGGCATTGTCCATGAACAACGCGAACAGCGGCACCGGGTCCGGGCTGTCCCACTCGCCGAGGTCCCAGGCCTGATACCAGCCGACCGACCCCGCCGTCGCCAGCCGCAGCAGCGCGCGCCAGCTAGTGATCTCCACCACGGCATCGAAACCGGACTGACGACCGCCGAGCAGCCGGGTCTGACCGCCGGGCAGCGTCGCCATGATCGAACCGCGCTCCAGCCCGCGATCAATGCGGTCGAGGATCCGGTGCACCCCGCCTGACCACAGCCGCGCCAGCAACTGGGAGCCGACGCCGATCGCGCGTCCCCCGTCCACAAGTTCCCCACCTCTGCCCGGCGCCTGTGCGTTCATGGCGCGATGATGGACTCGATTTCGTCGCTCGGCAATTGGTTAGCTGGCCTGTCCAATCTCCCTCGAAAACATTGAGTGCGGACTGGTTCTCTGGAAGAAAAACCGTGCGTTCCGGAACAGTTACGCGGCAGGACCGCTTTCATCATCGTCTACCACACGGAGTTTGATGCAATGATGAAGGGTGCTCTGATCGGCAGCGTGCTGGCCATGTCGATGCTTTCCGGCTGCCAGTCCTACACTAGCCGTCACGACGTGCGCGAAGCCCGCCGCGACGTTCGCGACGCCTATCGCTATGGCGACCGCCGCGATCAACGCGAGGCGAAGCGCAACGCGCGGGAAACCCGCCGCGATTACCAGCGCGACAACCGCTGCGGCCCAGCTTACGGCCGCCCCTGCTGATCGACGGCGCTTCGGCAGCGGGGCTGAGCGTCTCTACCCGCCCTTCGCCTGCTGCCACGCCGACAGCGCCCGCTCGCGCGCGTCGCGGTGCTCGATCAGCTTGTCGGGGTAGCCCTTCGGCCGCTTGCCCGAGGGCGGGTCATGGATGTCCGCGTCGGACAGGTCCGCCAGCTCCGGCACCCATTCGCGGATGTAGGCTGCGGCGTCGAACTTCTCCGACTGGGTGAGCGGGGCCATGATCCGCACGAACATGTTGGCGTCCACACCCGATCCGGCGGTCCACTGCCAGTTCACCGCATTGCTGCCATAGTCCGCATCGACCAGCGTGTCCCAGAACCACTGCTCGCCCGCGCGCCAGTCGATGAGGAGATGCTTCACGAGGAAACTCGCCGCGATCATCCGCACGCGGTTGTGCATCCAGCCGGTGTGCCACAACTGCCGCATCCCGGCATCGACGATGGGATAGCCGGTGCGCCCCTGCTGCCACGCTTCCAGATCGCGCGTGCTGGTGCGCCAGGGGAACGCGCCGAAGGGATCGCGCGCGTAGCGGCCGCCGTAGTCGGGATACTGCAGGATCACGTTCTGCGCATAGTCGCGCCAGCCAATCTCGCCGAGGAACGTCGCGACCGAGCCGCCCGCATCCGCCACCGCATGCCAGACCTGCGCGGGCGAGACCTCCCCGAAGTGCAGGTGCGGCGAAAGCATGGACGTGCCCTCCACACCCGGCAGGTTACGCTGCCCTTCATAGGATGAGGCTTCCTCGACGAAGGCGTGCAGCCGCTTGCGCGCGCCCTCCTCTCCCGGTTCCCACATCGCGCGCATGCCGCCCGCCCAGTCGGGCGTGGTGGGGAGTAGTTTCCAGTCGGCCAGCGTATCCGACTCCGGCCACTTCGACGGCGCAGCAATCGTCTGCGGCCGCCGCTGCGGATCATGCGGCGGCATCCGCTCACGCAAGGCGCGCCAGAACGGCGTGTAGATCTTGTAGAGCCCGCCCGAGCCGGTCGTCACCGAGCCCGGCGGGGCGAGGTAGTTGCCGTGGTGCAGGCAAAGCGTCAGCACCTTGCCCCCCATCTTGCCCACTGCCTTTTCGGCATTGCGCCACCACGGTTCGTAGTGATGCAGCGCGTGGACCTCCTGCGCACCGGTTTCCTCGGCCAGCTTGGCGAGAACCTCATCGCTTCTCCCCCGCCGCAGGATCAGCCGCGAGCCCTTCTCCCGCAAAGCCGCGTCGAGGCTTTCGAGCGAATGGTGCAGCCACCAGCGCGAGGCGCCGCCCATGGCGCGGTGCCTGGGCGTCTCGTCGTCCAGAATGTAGACAGGGATCACCGGCCCCTTGCGCGCGGCCTCGGCGATGGCAGGTTGATCGGACAGGCGCAGGTCGCGCCGCAGCCAGACGATGACAGGAGAACTCATGAGCGGGGCAACGTCCTTCGATAACCGGCGTTCCCTAGCGCGATGACGCTTTCGATGCACCACCGTCGGGCCTTGATCCTCGCCGCCGCCTTATGCTGGCTGGGTGTAGCCGTGATCGCATTGGCAGTGCACGGCGGCCATGCCGAAGCTCTCGACCGGACCGGCCTGCTGTTCTGGCGCGACGACACGCTCGAGCCGCTTGGCCCGGTCAAGCTGCTGGAGGCCGTGCGCGACGTGACGGCGCTTGGCGGGGTGCTGCTGCGCAACCTCTTCGCCATCGGCACGATCGTGGCGCTGCTTTTCCTGCGGCAGCGGCGGGAGGCCCTGCTCTTCGCGCTCACCGTCATGGCCGGCTGGCTGGTCAACAGCGCCCTCAAGGCGCTCGTAGGACGCCCACGTCCGGAGATCGTGCCTCATCTCACCGAAGCGGGCGGTAACAGCTTCCCGAGCGGGCATAGCTTCAATGCCGCGGTCATATATATCGCAATGGCGCTAGCCTTCGGGGCGATGAGCAACCGTCCCTCGGTGCGCCGCACGCTCATTGGTGCCGCACTTTTCGGCACCCTTGCAATCGCATGGAGCCGGGTCTGGCTCGGCGTCCACTGGCCGAGCGACGTGGTCGCCGGATGGCTGGGCGGCGCCGGGTGGGCTTTCCTCGCGAACGCCCTGTTTCAGCGCCCCGCGCAGCTTGCCGCCGAGGCGGTCAGCGCGCTGGACAGTCCGCCGGAACCCTCGCCGAAACATTGAAGTTGCGGCTGAGACGCGGCCCGGTGAACCGCGCGTCGCCAAAAGTCACCACGGCGCTGCACCCCTGCCGCTCGATCCGCGCCATCGGCAGTTGCGACCAGGCGAGGAACTTGACGACTTCCGGCGTGGCGACGGCAGCCTTGCGCACCAGTGGATCGGCCATGTTGTCGGTTATAGGATGCTCGGCGGAAACCAGCCCTGCAGGATCGTGGAGCGGATCATAGCGACCATAGAAAATGCGCCCCGCCTGCCGCCAGATCATGTCGCGCCGCCAGAACAGCAAAGGCTCGGGCGAGGCGAAGATGCGGTCGGGGTTGAAGGTCGAGTCCTTCTGGCGCGGCGCATCCCACGCCATCGCGGAAATCCCTATGTTGAGGGCGATGAAGCCGATCACGCCCGCCAGCGCCGCGACGGCAGGCTTTGCCGATTTCCACCGCCACGCTAGCCACAGCCCCAAACCCATGATCGCCAGCAGCCAGGGCGAGACGATGAACAACCCGTCGGTATGGAACCACCGCCCGCTCGTCGGCGAGAGAAGTTGCACTGCATACGTGTTCTGCAGGTCGAGCAGCGGATGCGTCAGCGCGCCGAGATAGCACAGCGCCAGCAGCCATCCGAACCGCATCGGCAACCCGCTGCGGAAAGTAGCGCCGCGCGATGCCTGCCAGCGATCGAACAGCCAGAGCAACCCCGCCAGCAGGGGCGGCATCAACAACACTCCCCCGACCAGCCCATGCGTGAAGCCTCGGTGCATGGCGAGCGGAGCCCAAGACGCCCAGCCGAAGAACACATCGATGTCCGGCATGTTCGCCGCCAGCACGCAGGCCGCGAGCCCCTTGCGTGTCCGGCGCTTGAGGCCCGTTTCAGCGAGCACCCAGCCGACCAGGCTGTGCGTCAGGTTATCCATGAGAGACAGATAGTTGCATCGCAGACTTTATCGGGTTTGCGATGCAGCATTGCAAGCCGTCAGTCCACGGTCCAGGTCTGTCCCTTGCCAAGCAGCTTCGAAAGGTCCGCACTCTTTCCCGCCGTCAGGCTTGCCCGCTCGGCGACGACGGCGCTTTCAAACGTCGGCGCGGGATCGTCGTAGATCACCCCCAGCGCCATCGGGAACGGACCGAAAGGCATCTCCACCAGCATATGCGCGAGGCCCCGGTTGCGCACATTGTGAACCGCGACCCCCGCCGCCCGCCAGTCGCCATCGCCCACATCGACGACTTTTAGCGAAAGGGTCTCAAGATCGAGTGACAACCCTTTGGTTTTCATTGCGAACAAAAGCGGTTCGCCGTCCTGGCAGACGATCTGCATATCCGATGCGACGGCCTTGGCCGTGAAGTCGTCGAAGCGATCCTTGTTATAGACGATGCAGTTCTGGAAAATTTCAAGGAACGCCGCGCCCTTGTGCGCATAGGCGGCCTTGAGAACGTCCGGCAGGTCCTTGGACACGTCGTAGCCGCGCGCCACGAACCTTGCGCCAGCCCCCAGCGCGAAGGCGCAGGGGCTCGCCGGACGATCCACCGAACCGATCGGCGAGGTCGGCGACGGCGTTCCCACCCGACTCGTCGGCGAGTACTGCCCCTTGGTCAGCCCGTAGATCTCGTTGTTGAACAGCAGGATCTGGCAGTCGAGGTTGCGGCGCAGGACGTGCATCGTGTGATTGCCGCCGATGGACATGCCGTCCCCGTCACCGGTGACGATCCACACGTCGAGTTCGGGATTGGCCAGCTTGATCCCCGTCGCGACGGCCGGGGCGCGGCCGTGGATGGTGTGGAAGCCATAGCTCTCGACGTAATACGGGAAGCGGCTGGAGCAGCCGATGCCCGATACGAACACGGTGTTCTTCGGGTCCGCACCGACCATCGGCAGGGTGCGCTGCACCGCCTTGAGAATCGCATAGTCGCCGCATCCGGGGCACCAGCGTACTTCCTGGTCGGTTTCCCAGTCCTTCAGCGTGGTCTGGATCGGGGTCATGTCGTTCATGATGAGATCTATCCTGACGAATTGGGCCTAAGCACTCAGGGTCGTTCGATTTCCGGTGCCGGAAGCTGCGTCTCGTTGACCGAGACTTCGCCGCCCTCGTTGCCGGGGACCGCATCGAAGAAGGTCGCGATGGCGGCCTCGATCTCGGCGATCGCGAAGGGCTGGCCGCTGGTCTTGGAGAGCGGCACCGCATCGATCAGGAAGTGGTCGCGCAGGACCGTCTTGAACTGCCCGGTGTTCATCTCCGGCACCACGACCTGTTCGAACCCGGCCAGCAGTCCGCCAAGGTTCAGGGGTAGCGGCCAGATGTGGCGGACATGAATGTGGCTGACGTCCAGCCCCTTGCGCCGCGCCCGCCGCACCGCCTGATGGATCGGCCCGAAGGTGGATCCCCAGCCGACCACCGCCAGCCTGCCCGACGCCGCCCCGAGCGCCACCTCCTGCGGCGGCACGGCGCCCGCGACGGCGTCCACCTTGGCCTTGCGCGCGTCGGTCTGGGCCTGATGGACGTCGGGGGCATAGTCGATATTGCCGGTGTCCACGGCCTTCTCGATGCCGCCGATGCGGTGCATCAGCCCCGGCGTCCCCGGCCTGATCCATGGCCGCACTCCGCGCCGGTCGCGCCTGAAGGGCAGGGGCTTGCCTTCCGGGTTGTTGGTCTCGGTCAGGAATTCCACCGGGAACGGGGTAAAGCCGCCGGGATCAGGCACCTTCCATGGCTCCGAGGCATTGGCGATGTAGCCGTCGGTCAGCAGGATCACCGGCGTCATGAACTGCGTGGCGATGCGGCAGGCCTCGATCGCGCATTCGAAGGCATCGGCAGGCGAGCGCGCGGCGATCACCGGCAGCGGGGCATCGCCGTTGCGCCCGTAGACTGCCTGATAGAGATCCGATTGCTCGGTCTTGGTTGGCAGCCCGGTGGACGGCCCTCCCCGCTGCGAATTGACGATGACCAGCGGCAGTTCGGTCATGATCGCCAGCCCCATCGCCTCCCCCTTGAGCGCGATGCCCGGCCCCGACGAGGACGTGACCCCCAAATGCCCGGCATAGGACGCGCCGATCGCTGCGCAGATGGCCGCGATCTCGTCCTCGGCCTGGAAGGTGGTGACGCCGAACTCCTTCATCTTCACGAGGTGATGCAGCACCGCCGAAGCTGGCGTGATCGGATAGCCTCCGAAGAACATCTCCAGCCCCGCCAGTTGCGCCCCCGCCACCAGCCCGAGCGACACCGCCTCCGCCCCGGTCACCGTGCGGTAGAGCCCCGGCTCGGTCGGCACCGGATCGATATGCAGCTTGCGCAGCGGGCCGGTGAGTTCCGCCGTCTCGCCATAGGCATGCCCGGCGTTGAGCGCGGCGATGTTCGCCTCGGCCAGTACCGGCGCATGCGCGAACTTGGCATGGAGCCAGTCGACCAGCGGGCGGCGGTCGCGGTCGAACATCCACAGCGCCAGGCCAAGCGTCCACATGTTCTTGCAGCGCAGCGCTTCCTTGTTGCCAAGCCCGAAAGGCTTCACCGCCTCCAGTGTCAGCGCCGAGATGTCGAAGGCCAGCACGTCCCACTTCGCGAGGCTGCCGTCCTCCAGCGGGTTTTCTGCGTACTTCGCCTTTTCGAGGTTGCGCTTGTTGAACTCGCCGGTGTCGGCGATCACGAGGCCGCCGGGCTTGAGCGCGCCGACGTTCACCTTCAGCGCCGCCGGGTTCATCGCCACCAGAACGTCCGGCGCATCGCCCGCCGTGGTAATCTCCTGCGACCCGAAATTGATCTGGAAAGCGGAGACTCCGAACAGCGTGCCCTGCGGCGCGCGGATCTCGGCGGGAAAGTCCGGGAATGTGGCAAGGTCATTGCCGGCAAGCGCCGTGGACAGCGTGAACTGGCCGCCGGTCAACTGCATCCCGTCGCCCGAGTCGCCCGCGAAGCGAACGACGACCGCTTCTACGGGCGATGTCTCGACAGCGGATGCGTCGGTATCGTGGTCTCCGGCCAGTGTCGCCATGGTCTATCCTCTGCTGCCGGTCCGCGCCGGTTTCTGCGTCGAGGCTGCGGACTCAGGTTCCCAATGACAAATTAGTTTTCTCTTGGGCGAACAAACTTCGCGTTTGCCGCCATGGGGAGGAGTGTGGACCTCAATGCGGGCTAGTCAAGCGCCGGTGGTTCCGCCATCCTGTGACCATGAGGCAGACATGGGTGCAATTCCTGTCGAATCGCGTAGAGAGCCCCTCCCCTTCAATTCGGATTCGCCTATCTCGATGAACGATTTCTCGTCCCTGCCCTATCGCCCCTGCGTCGGGGTCATGCTCGTCAACGCCGATGGTAAGGTCTTCGTCGGCAAGCGCATCGACACGCGTGAAGGCGACTGGTGGCAGATGCCGCAAGGCGGCGTCGACGACGGCGAAGACCTCAAGGAAGCCGCCTTTCGCGAACTGCACGAGGAAACCGGCGTCACCAGGAAGCATGTCAAGCTGCTGTCGCAGACCCGCGAGGAACTGCTCTACGACCTGCCGCCTGAACTTGTCGGCAAGCTGTGGAAGGGCAAATATCGGGGGCAGCGCCAGCATTGGTTCCTCGCCCGGTTCGAAGGAAGCGATGCCGACATCGACCTGAATGCGCACAAGCCAGCGGAGTTCTGCGACTGGAAATGGGTCGAGGCGACATTGCTGCCGGACCTCATCGTGCCTTTCAAGAAGCGTGTCTATCGTGCTGTTCTGGAAGAGTTCAAGACGCTGATCTGAGGCTTACGTCGTCCCGGACTTGATCCGGGACCGGTGGCCGTGAACCACCGATCTTGCTGCGCGAGCAACACGCTCACACCTAAAGACGGCCACCGGTCCCGGATCAAGTCCGGGACGACGGCGGCGGCAAACCCGCTCAGGCTGAGCCTGTCGAAGCCCCCGCGCAGATAGCGCCGCGCTTCAGTTTTCCGAAACCGCCGTCTTTGGCGTGACCGCATCGGCAGTGACCATGCGCGGCGTCGGCCCCTTGGCGATCGCGCCCGCCAGCGACTGCGCTTCCGCACAGTCCTTGCCGCACAGCGTCTGGAGCCGCGCGAGATTGCGGTTGGCCTTCTCGGTCGCGCCCTTTTCGGCCAGCGCCATGCCCTCGCCGGCAAGCGCCGTGACGTTGCGCGGATCGCTGGTCAGCGCGACACGGTAGTAATGCAGCGCCTTGCCCTGCATGCCTTGACGGCGCGTGGCGTCGGCAAGCGAGAGCAGCACGGTGACGCTGCCGGGCTCGACCGTCAGCGCCGATTCATAGGCGTCGATCGCCCCGTCAATGTTGCCCGCCGCAGCGGCAGCGCGGCCCTCGCTCAGCAGCATGCTGGCGCGCGGATCGAGTTGCTCGGGCGGTTGCGACAGAAGGACGCTGGAGGACGTGGCGGCTAGCAGGGAAAGGGCAACGGCAACGGGCGTATAACGCATCAGCAGGTCCTTGGCCGAGGTTTTCGTCCTCATCATGACGTGACGCTATCACAGCCTGACGAAGCGCGCGACGAAAAACCCGTCGGTTCCATCGCGCGAGGGAGAGAGACGCAGGCCGGCGCCGCGCGGGGTTCCGGCGGGCAAAACAGGCAGTTCGGCGCGCCAGTCGGGATGGCGGGTCAAGAAACCTTCGGCCTGATCCGCGCCTTCCGCGTCGAGCAGCGAGCAGGTCACGAAGACCAGCCGCCCGCTCGGCTTCACCAGCGTCGCCGCGATGTCGAGCAGGCGTGACTGGATCGCCACGTAGCGTTCAAGCTGCTTGTCGGTCAGGCGCCAGCGCGCTTCCGGGTTGCGGCGCCAGGTGCCGGTACCCGAGCACGGCGCATCGACGAGCACCGCATCGGCCGCGCCGACGAAAGGCTCAAGCGCCTGCATCTCGCGGTTGGCGTCGAGGAGCAAAGTCTCGATCCCGGTCGCCCCGGCCCGCTCGGCGCGGGGCGGCAGGCGTTGCAGGCGCGCGCGGTCGGCGTCGCAGGCGATCAGCCGCCCGACGTTCTCCATCGCGGCGGCGAGCGCGAGGGTCTTGCCCCCTGCCCCGGCGCACAAGTCGATCACCGTCTCGCCCGGCCGCGCGGCCACGACCTCGCAGGTGAGTTGCGAGCCGGCATCCTGCACCTCAATCATGCCTTCGAGGTAAGCGGGCGACTGCTCGATCTTCGTCTCGGGCGGGTAGCGCCAGCCGTGCGCGGCGACGGTCTTCTCCCCGCCTTCGGGGAGGTCGAGACTGCCGGACTTAAGCGTGTTGACGCGGATGTCGAGCGGCGCGCGGTCCAGCAGGGCTTCAGGATGTTCGACGCCGCTGTCGGCGAGGCGCTGCATCAGCCATGCCGGAGCGACACCGGCCTCGGCCTTGGGCTCGGCGGCATCGATCGGTGCAGGTGCGTGGCGCGATCCGTCGAACAGAGCCGCAATTTGCGGGTCGATATCCGCGACACGCAGCATGGCGGTGCGGCCGGTCGCGGGGATTTCCCCGCAGGCGCGGATGGCGCGGTAGGCGAGTTCACGAACCGCGCGGCGGTCCCCGCTCCCTGCCCAGCGGCGGGCGCGGAACCACTCGGAAATCAGGCGATCGGCAGGCGCGCCGTTGGACCGCGCGGCCTCGATGACGAGATCGAGCACCTCAATGGCTGCCTGAATGCGGGCTGCGGGGGTCAATTCACCCCTCCCGCCTGCAGGAGAGGCCGAGGGTGGGCGCATGAGAACGCGAGGTCGGCGTCAGTGCCCACCCCGCTGCGACTAAGGGCCTGCGGCCCAAGTCTCGCTACCCCTCCCGCTTGCGGGAGGGGGTTAGCTGCCTCAGCGCGTCGGATAGTTCGGTGCCTCGCGGGTGATCGTCACGTCGTGGACGTGGCTCTCGCGCAGGCCCGCATTGGTGATGCGGATGAACTTGGAGTTCTTGCGCAGGTCCTCGATCGTCGCCGAGCCGGTGTAGCCCATCGCCGCCTTGATGCCGCCCACCAGCTGGTGGATGACGTCCTTGGCGGCGCCCTTGAACGCGACCTGGCCTTCGATGCCCTCGGGCACCAGCTTCATCTGGTCCTTGATGTCGCCCTGAAAGTAGCGGTCCGCCGAGCCGCGGCCCATCGCGCCGACCGAGCCCATGCCGCGGTACGACTTGTAGGCGCGGCCCTGGTACAGGAACGTCTCGCCCGGCGCTTCCTCGGTGCCCGCGAGCATCGAGCCGACCATGATCGTCGAGGCACCGGCGGCGAGCGCCTTGGCAGCGTCTCCCGAGGTACGCAGGCCGCCGTCGGCGATGACCGGCACGCCCGCCTTCTCGGCTTCCTCGGCGGCTTCCATCACGGCGGTGAGCTGCGGCACGCCGACACCCGCGACGATGCGCGTGGTGCAGATCGAGCCGGGGCCGATGCCGACCTTCACGCAGTCCGCGCCCGCGTCGATCAGCGCCTTGGCGGCTTCGGCGGTGGCGATGTTGCCGGCGATGACTTGCGCCGAATTCGACAGCTTCTTCACCCGCTCGACCGCCAGCGCCACGTCACGGTTGTGACCGTGCGCGGTATCGATGACGACGACGTCGCACTCGGCCGCCAGCAGCGCCTCGGTGCGGGCGAAGCCCTTGTCGCCCACGGTGGTGGCGGCGGCGACGCGCAGGCGGCCCGCTTCGTCCTTGGTGGCCTCGGGGAAGAGGACGGCCTTCTCGATGTCCTTGACGGTGATGAGGCCGACGCAGTGGAAACCCTCATCGACGACAAGCAGCTTCTCGATGCGGCGGGCGTGCAGCAGGCGGCGCGCCTCGTCCTGATCGACGCCGACCTTCACGGTTGCGAGGTTTTCATGCGTCATCAGTTCTCGCACCGGCTGCGCGGCGTTGGCGGCAAAACGCACGTCGCGGTTGGTGAGGATGCCGACGAGCTTGCCCGACGCCTCGACCACCGGGATGCCGCTGATGCGGTTCGCGGTCATCAACGCCTGCGCCTCGCCCAGCGTGGCATCGGGGCCGATGGTGATGGGATTGACGACCATGCCGCTCTCGAAGCGCTTGACCTGGCGGACGGCGGCAACCTGCTCCTCGATCGACAGGTTACGGTGCAGCACGCCGATCCCGCCCATCTGCGCCATGACGATCGCCATCTGCGCCTCGGTCACGGTATCCATGGCGGAGGAGATCACGGGAATGTTCAGCCCGATGGTGCGGGTCAGCATGGAGCGGGTATCGGCCTGGGTGGGGACGATGTCGGACTTGGCGGGACGCAGAAGTACGTCGTCGAAAGTGAGTCCGAGCTGGATATCCATGTGCGCCACCAATGCCTTCGAGGGGAGAATCGTGGCGGCCCATGTAATCAAAGGGGGCGGTTTGGGCTAGGGGGCGAATCCCATGTTTTTCGCGTTTCTGGTGCGACAGGTCCGGCTATTTCGCCGAGACCGGCGCCTTTGCCACCATGGGCGTGACCGGCACCTTGCGCGTATCGGCGAACCAGCGGCCCAACGCAGTCAGCATCTTCACGTCGTCGCTGGCCCCGCCAAGCTCGATCGGGTGGGACAGATCGTCGCTCGGCCGGTGATAGTCGCCGTCGAAGAAGGCACGCATCCGCTCGATGTCGCCATAGGACGTCGTCACCATGACGGCGGGAATGTCGTGCTGCAGCAAGGCCCAGCCATCCTGCCGTTTCACGTATTCATTGGCGTCGTTGTTCTCGCGCAGCTTGAAGCCTTCCGCCTTGGCGACCTTGGCGATGTCCTTGTCGAGCCCGGTCATGCCCCGTCCGACGATGGCGAAGGGCGTCTTGCGCGGCGCGATCGCGATCGAATCAATGTTGAAGGCCGCGACGATCCGCTCCAGCGGCAGCGGCGGGCTCTCGGCAAAGGCGTGCGCGCCCAGCAGCCCGAGTTCCTCCGCCGTGGTGGCGAGGAAATAGACGTCGCGGTCCATCTGCGGGCTGCGCGACAGACGGCGCGCCACTTCGGTCAACGCTGCGACGCCGCTGGCGTTGTCTACTGCTCCGTTGCAGATGACGTCCTCGGCGGGAGGCTCGCCGCATTCTCCGAAATGGTCCCAATGAGCCACGAACAGCACCGCGCCCGCCTGCTTGCTGCGCCCCGGCAGCTTGCCGATCAGGTTATGCGTTCGGATCGTCGTCTCGTCCGTCGCGGCTTCCAGCGAGGCGGTGACGTCCAGCACGATGGGCGCGAAATCGTCCTTGCTTGCCGCCTGCTCCAGATCATCGAAAGTATGAGCGGTGCCCTTGAGCAGGGTTTCCATCGTCGCGCGGCCGATGAACGCCTCAAGATCGCCGCCCAGCGCCTCGTCCGAGAGCGCGTAGCCCGAACGCCGACGCCGGGCCGCGACCTCGTCCAGCGTGCGCTCGCCGTCGAGCACGGTCAGCACGGCCGAGGCGCCCAGAGCCAACAGCTCATTCTGGCGCGCACTGTCGGGGGTATTGCCGTCGAGCACCACGGCGATGCGGCCTGCCAGTTCGTTGCGGGTGAAGTCCTGGCTGCGCGCGCGGCCGACGAACAGCAGCGGCGCATTGCGCACCAGCGAACGCTTGCCAGAGGTGAAGACCAGTACGTCGCTAGGCGCAATGGTGGCGCGGAAGCCCTTGCGCAGAAAGCGGGCGGAACCGCTCGACGGTTCGTGAGCGACGACAGTAACCGGCGCGAACCACTCATTGCCCGGATCATTTGTGCCCGAAACGAGGCCGATGTCGAACCACTGCTTGGCGAGATAGCGCAGCGTCTTTGCCTCGCCATCGGTGCCGGGTTCGCGACCGTCGAAATCGTCGCTGGCGAGGATCTGGATATGCGCGCGCAGCCGGTCCTCGATCTCGCGGTCGGCGCGGCTGACGCTGGCGGCAATGACGCCGATGGGAACTCCTACGGCGAAAAGCGCGAAGAACGCTGCCGTCCTCCACGCACTTTTCCCTGCTGCACGTCCCACTGCCCGGATGCCCGACTTCATTGCGCTGCACCTATACGACACATTTTCGAGCACGGTTGTAAAATTTCCTCCAATCGCGTGCAGTTGCAACATTTCCCGCTTCATCCGGCGATAATGACGCAGCCGCGCAACACTCGGGAGACTTGCGGAACACCCCCGAGTTCTGCGAATTGATCTGCACGCGAGACGCTGCCCGGCAACGGCGGAAAGAGGATACGGCACCCATGCGGCTGGACGATTTCGACCCCGACAACATCAAGGTCACCGAAGGCGGCAGCCGTGGCGGCGGCTTTCCCATCGGCGGCGGCAAGCTAGGCTGCGGCGGCCTGATCATCGTGCTGATCGGCGCCCTCGTCTTCGGCGTGGACCCGGGGCAGATGCTCGGCACCTTGGAGAACGTACAGCAGCAGGTGCCGACCACCACGCAGCAACCGGCGGGCGGTGCGCGCAGCGCCACCGAGATCTGCACGCAGAACGCCTACTCGCGCGAATCGTGCAATGCGCTGTCCTCGCTCGACAAGACCTGGCAGCCGCTGTTCCAGAAGGCCAACGTGCCCTTCGAGCAGCCAATGCTGCACTTCTACACCGGCGGCACCCGCAGCGGCTGCGGCGCGGCAAGCAGCGCGATGGGGCCGTTCTACTGCCCCGCCGACCAGGGCATCTACATCGACGTCAGCTTCTACGACCAGATGGACAAGCAGCTCGGCGCCCGGGGCGACTTCGCGCGCTATTATGTGATGGCGCATGAGTACGGGCACCATGTCCAGCACCTCACCGGCCTCGACCAGCAGGTCCGCAAGGCGCAGCAGCAGAACCCCCGGCAGGAGAACGCCCTGCAGGTGAAGATGGAACTGCAGGCAGACTGCTACGCGGGCGTCTGGGCCGCCAAGAACCGCGACCGCATCGAGCCTGGCGATATGGAGGAAGGTCTGACCGCCGCCAGCGCGATCGGCGATGACACGCTGATGAAGAACGCCGGACAGGCGGTGACGCCGGAGAGTTTCACCCACGGCTCCAGCGCCGAGCGCATGCGCTGGCTCAAGCGCGGCCTCGAAACCGGGAACGAGGACGCATGTGACACGTTCTCTTCAACAGGATGACATCACAGGCGTGAGCGGACCCGGTGGCGGATCGGCGACCGCGCGCCGGGGACAGGAGAACAGGGACATGAGCCGCAAGTGGCTGGGTGCGATCGTCGTTGCGAGTTTGAGTGCGGGCATTGTGGCCTCGCCAGCGACGGCACGGCAGGAAGACAAGCCGATAACCTCGCGCGATCCCGATGCGATGGACGTGGCTAAGACCCCCGTAAACGACCTCAACGTAGGGCGCGATGGCGAAATCCCGCCGCTCCTCGTCAAGGCCACCGCGCAGCCCTACACGTTGAGCGGCTTGACCAAGTGCCGTCAGATCGCCGGGGCGATCCAGCAGCTCGACGAAGTTCTCGGCCCCGACATCGATCTCCCCGCCGAGGAGCGTGACCGCATCAGCGCCGGGCGCGTGGGCAAGTGGGTGGTCGCCTCGTTCATCCCCTTCCGCGGCCTGATCCGCGAGGTCTCGGGCGCCAACGCGCAGGACCGCAAGGTCAATGCGGCGATCCAGGCGGGCCTGACCCGCCGCGGCTTCCTCAAGGGCGTCGGCTCGGCCAAGGGCTGCCGCTATCCCGCCTCCCCTGCCCCGGCCAGCGTGGTCCAGGCGCGCATGGACGAACTGAAGGCGATGGAGCAGGAAAAGGACGCGAAGAAGAAGGCGAAATCCGAGGCCAAGGCCGACGCGAAGTCCGATCGCGACCTTGCCTTCAAGACCGAACCCGACGCCCGCCAGCCAGTCCCCAAGAACTGACGGCCGCGTGATGCTTCGGGCACTTTGCACGGTCAGTGCACTCGCGTTGATGTTGTCGGCCTGCGGCGGGGAGCCATCCGCGCCAGCGACCAGCGAAGCGCCTTCGTCAGCACCTGTCGCCAGCTTGAACGCCGAGTCTACCGAGGCGCCACCGCACAGCATGCCCGCTTCCCCTGCCGCCGAAGCCGGGCCGATTGCCTGCTCGTCCGAAATCGGCGAAGCGGCGGCGCGCAAGCTCGTCGCGCAGTGTATCGCAGTTTCTCCCGCGACGCGCCCGCCATGCAACGCCGCCAACTCCTGCGCGATGATCCGCAACGAAGTGGCGCGCGGCTGCGCCATTCTCGGTGAAGAGTGGGCTAAGACACCGGAATGCGGCGGTATCGATCCCATCGGCAAGGAGGCTGCCGCCGACATGGTCGATCGCTACTACGCCGCGATCAACGCGCGCGACTATGCCTCTGCATGGACGCTGTGGGGGCCGGATGGTGGCCCCAGCGGCAAGACCCTGCAGGCTTTCAGCGACGGTTACGCTCATACTCGCCGCGTCCATGTCGACATCGGCAAAGTGTCGGACGTCGAGGGAGGCGCCGGGTCGATCTACGTGACGGTTCCCGTAACCGTGAATGCCGAACTCGACGACGGCCGGCGCCAGCGCTTCACCGGCAGCTATGCGCTGCGCCAGATCAATCGCGGCATGGGCATCTCGCAAGGCTGGCACATCACCTCGGCGAAGCTGCGGACGCTCTGAACACTCGTCATTGCGAGCGAAGCGAAGCAATCCAGGGTGGCGTAGTAATGCCCTGGATTGCTTCGCTTCGCTCGCAATGACGAGGTGAGATTGAGCAAGCCGAAGTTAGCTAGCCCATAATCAATTCGCATTCGCCTCGCGATGAGCATCGGCAATCTCTCCGTCGAGATCGGCGAGGATTTCCGCACGGACCTTCGCATCCAGCGCACGGTCTGCCGCGATCGAGGCCCGGGCGCTGCGCAGGGCATTCACTGCCGCGAATTTCGCGGCCTTGGGCTCGCCGGTGCAGATGACCACCGATGCACTAGACCCGTTGCCTTCGCGGCTCGCCTCGCGGCGGCGGCTGTCGGCGGGGCAATTCTCGTCGAGCACCACGGTCCGGGCAGAAACGCGCGAGCCGTCCTTCTGCACGATGCGAATGGTATGCCGCTTGCCATCGGCCGAGACCGATTCCTCCACCTTGGGCGCGCGCGCCAAGGCTTCTGCGGCCATGCGCTGTGCTTCCGTCGAACGGCGCTGTGCATCGGCCACGCTGCGCTGGGCATCCGCCGCGCTGCGCAAGCGGTCGTGCATCTGGCGAACATCGTCGGTCGTCATCGTCTTGCGCATCGTGACCCGGGCGTTCGGCATCGGACGAGGCGCCGGTACGGCGAGAGTGGAGGGGGCGGCGGGGGGAGCCGGAGGTGCGGGAGGAACCGGCGGCACCGGCGCCGCGATGCCTTCCGCCATATCGACATCCGGCATTTCCGGCGGCTCGGGCGCCTCGGGGGGCTCCGGCAGGTCGCCCTCGGCCAGCGCCTCGGGAGCTTCAGGCGGCACAGGCGGCTGCGGGGCGTACGGCATCGCCGAATGATGCGCCTGCGGGGGGGGGACCGGATCGGCCTCCGCCTCGTCCATCGCGGCATAGCTGACCGTCGCGGTAGCAGGCACCGCGACGATGGCCAGCGCGAAGAGGCTGCGGGCGAGCAGCCGCCGTGTCGGACTGACATCGGCAGCCGCCAGTGCCTTGAGGCGCTGGATGATCGGCTTCTCGCCCGAAAGCGGCCCGGCCATCGGCGCGGCCAGACCAAGCCGTGTTCCGCCCGCCATCGAGGCGATCAGGCGGCCATAGCGCGCCCGCTCGGCTCGAGTGCGGCCCGCCATGACGCGCGCGTCACAGAACGCCTCCTGATCGGCCCTCACCGCGCGCCAACCGGCCCAGCCGATCGGATTGAACCAGTGCAGCGCGAAGAGCGGCTGCATCACGATGAGCGCCAGCAGGTCGCCGCCTGCATGGTGCTCCATCTCGTGCGCGATGGCGAAGTCGGAAGTCTCGGAGTCCGCGTCCGCCAGAAAGCCCTGCGGCAGCGCGACGACCTTGTCGAACACCCCGAAGGCAAGCGGCGCGGTGATCGCGGATGTCTCGACAATGCGTACGGTATCGGAATGCGCGATGACGCGCGCACCGTCGAGCAGGTCACGCCGCATCCAGCGATAGGTGATGGTGCGCCAGGCGATGAACAGCACCGCACCGCCGAGCCAGACGGCCAGCCCCAGCGTCATCCACGGCATTTGCGCCAGCAGCCCCGGATCGACCGAGGTGGAGGTAACCACTTCGGCGGCGGGCAGTGCGGCAATGCCTTCAGTGACTGCGGGAACCATGACCGCCTCGACCGGTATGGCGGACTGCACCCCGGCGGCCGACGCGGTGATCGGCTCAACTCCGAAATGCAGGTTGGACAGCAAGCCGTGCGGCATGAAGCGAGGCAGCGCCAGAGGCGGCAGCACCAGCCGAATCATCGGCAGCGCCCAGAGCGCATAAGCCGCGCCCGGACCGAACCAACGCGCCACGGGACGGCGGACGAGCAGCACCAGCGCCATCAGCACGCCGGTCGCCAGAAGCGTATCGGTAAGCCATTCGGTCATGACTTCAGCTCCTTCAGCAGGGCTTCGATCTCGGCAATGTCGTCGTCGCTGAGTTGTTCGCTCTGCGCCAGGTGCGCGAAAAGCGGCGCCGCGCGGCCGCCGAACAGGCGGTCCACGAGGCGGCGGCTTTCCGCACCGACATAGACTGTACGCGCGATGCGAGGGGAGTAAAGGAAGCGCTTGCCGTCAGGCTCGGTCTCGACCGCCTGCTTGGCGACGAGGCGCGACAGCAGCGTCTTGACCGTGGCGAGGCTCCAGCCGCGCGGACCGCAGACTTCCTCGCAGACTTCCTGGGCAGTGAGTGGAGAGCGCTGCCACAGCGCCTCCATCACCGCATGCTCGGCTTCGGAAATGCGGTCGGGCTGTTCAGGGGACTCGGACACCCATCTCTCCATCGTCTACACACGTAATCGACTACGTCTGTAAACATGAACGATGGGTGAATGTCAACTCAGCTGCGCTTGAGCAGCAGGGCCAGCTGGATCAGGAACACCGCACGCACCGTAAGGCTGATCGCGACGATGATGGCGAGGAAAGCGAGGCCCGTCGCCGCACTCGAAAACAGCAGCACCAGCCCCAGCACCACGTCGAGCACGCCGAGCAGCAGGCGCCAGCCCTTGTCGTGGCGTGCCTTGAGCGCGAAGGCGATCTGGAACACGCCGGAGACGACCAGCCATAGCCCGATGGCGATGACCAGCGACAGCGCGCCCGCAACCGGGTCTGCCACGGCGAAGATGCCCGCCAGCAGCGCGAGAACGCCGAGCAGGATCTCCGTCCACCGCGCGCGACTCGACAGCGAGGTCCAGCCCGCCGCGATCGCCGCCACGCCCGCAACGATGAGGATCACGCCAAGGATCAGCCCGGTAGCCACACCCGCTACCAGCGGATTGAGCAGTACGATCAGCGCAGCAAGGATCAGCAGCACGCCGTAGCCCATCACCCAGCCCCAGGTACTACCGGGCGCGCGCTCCATCTCGCGCACGAGCGGGTCGCGGTGCACGTTGGGCTCAAGCAGGGGATCGACGTCGGTGCGTTGCATGGGGGTTCCTTTCACCCGCTGCAATGCACGGCAGGGCGAAGGGTTGCGCGCCGACGCGCCCACCCCGCTGCGACTAGGGCCTGCGGCCCAAGTCTCGCTCCCCTCCCGCAAGCGGGAGGGGCATTCTCGCACTTTCTCCCCTCCCGCTTGCGGGAGGGGCTGGGGGTGAAACGAAAAAGGGCGGCGCAGCCTTGCCGCTGCGCCGCCCTCCTCTCGTTTTCAGCTTGCGCCGAAGATCAGTACACGCGGGCCTTGGGCTTGATGTACTCGACGTCGTCGGTCAGCGTGAATTCGTGGACCGGACGATAGTCGATGCGGACGTCGCCGCCCTTGCCGCCCCAGCCGTCGAACCAGGTCGCGGTGTGCTTCATCCAGTTCACGTCGTCGCGGTTCGGGAAGTCCTCGTGCGCATGCGCGCCGCGGCTTTCCTTGCGGTTCTGTGCGCCGTGCAGGGTCACGGTGGCCTGCGAGATCAGGTTGTCCAGCTCCAGCGTCTCCACCAGGTCCGAGTTCCAGATCAGGCCGCGATCGGTGACCTTGATGTCGTTCATCTTCTGATAGGTCGCGGCGAGCTTTTCCTTGCCCTCGACCATCAGTTCGTCGGTGCGGAACACCGCCGCGTGAAGCGACATGGTGCGCTGCATCTCGGTGCGGATTTCCGCCGTCGAGGACGAGCCGTTGGCATTGCGGAAGTGGTCGAGGCGGGTGAGCGCCAGATCGGCCGAATCCTTGGGCAGTTCCGCCTGCGTACCGTTCGGCGTCAGGTTTTCCTTGAGGTACAGGCCGGTCGCGCGGCCGAACACCACGAGGTCGATCAGCGAGTTCGAGCCCAGACGGTTGGCGCCGTGAACCGAGACGCAAGCCGCCTCGCCCACCGCGAACAGGCCCGGAACCACGGTTTCGGGATCGCCGTCGGGGCCGATGGTCATCACGCGGCCGTTATAGTCGCACGGGATGCCGCCCATGTTGTAGTGCACGGTCGGGACGACCGGCAACGGCTGGCGGGTAAGGTCCACGCCCGCGAAGATCTTGCCGCTCTCGGTGATGCCCGGCAGACGCTCGCCCAGCACCTTGGGATCGATGTGATCGAGGTGCAGGTAGATGTGGTCCTTGTGCGGACCGACGCCCCGGCCTTCGCGGATTTCCATCGCCATCGAGCGCGACACGACGTCACGGCTGGCGAGATCCTTGGCCGAGGGAGCGTAGCGCTCCATGAAGCGCTCGCCTTCGGAGTTGGTCAGGTAGCCGCCCTCGCCGCGTGCGCCCTCGGTGATGAGAACGCCGGCGCCGTAGATGCCGGTCGGGTGGAACTGGACGAACTCCATGTCCTGCAGGGGCAGGCCCGCGCGCAGCACCATGCCGCCGCCGTCGCCGGTGCAGGTATGGGCCGAAGTCGCAGTGAAGTACGAACGGCCATAGCCGCCGGTCGCGAGCACGACGGCCTGCGAGCGGAAGCGGTGGATCGTGCCGTCATCCATGCACAGCGCGATCACGCCGACGCACTTTCCGCCGTCCATGATGAGGTCGATCGCGAAGTATTCGATGAAGAAGTCCGCGTCGTACTTCAGCGACTGCTGGTACAGCGCGTGGAGCATGGCGTGGCCGGTACGGTCGGCGGCGGCGCAAGTGCGCTGCACCGGCGGGCCTTCGCCCATGTTCTGCATGTGGCCGCCGAACGGACGCTGGTAGATCGTGCCGTCGGCGTTGCGGCTGAAGGGCACGCCTGCGTGCTCCAGCTCGTACACGGCTGCGGGAGCCTCGCGCACCATGTATTCGATGGCGTCCTGATCGCCCAGCCAGTCCGACCCCTTGACGGTGTCGTACATGTGCCAGGTCCAGTGGTCCGGCGTGTTGTTCTTGAGCGACGCGGCAATGCCGCCCTGCGCCGCAACGGTGTGGCTTCGTGTGGGGAACACCTTGGTGATGCACGCGGTCTTCAGCCCGGCTTCGGCCGAGCCCATCGTGGCGCGCAGGCCCGAGCCGCCGGCGCCGACGACGACGGTGTCGTAGGTGTGGTCGATGATCTTGTAGGCAGGCGCGGACATCAGGCGTGTGCTCCCAGCGCGATACGGACGATGCAGAACACGCCGAACGCGATCCCGCCGCAAGCGGCAAGGTTCAGCGCGGCGATGGCGGCGAACTTGTTGGCGTGGTCGTGCAGGTAGTCCTCGACCAGCACCTGCAGGCCGAGGCGCGCGTGCCAGAAGGTCGTGACGACCAGCAGGATCATCATCACGGCCGGGACCGGACGTGCGATCCACTCGACGATGGTGCCGTAGGAATAGTCCGGCAGCAGCACCAGCGAGACGATCAGGAACAGCACCGAGATCAGGTTGCCGATCGCGGTGAAGCGCTGCAGCAGCCAGTGGTGGACGCCGCCCTTTGCCGAGCCGAGGCCGCGCACGCGGCCGATGGAGGTTCCGTTACCCATTGTTCGTTACCCTCAGCGAAGCAGCAGGAGCGCCCAGAAGGCGGCGGTGAGAACGACACCCAGGACCGGGCACAGGATCGACCACAGGCGGTTCGCCTGCAGTTCGAAGCCGGCCCCGACGTCGAGGAAGAAGTGGCGAATGCCGCTCGCCATGTGGCTGAAGAAGGCCCACGAGATGCCCACGAGCACCAGATAGCCGATCGGCGTCGTCATCGCCCACGCGAAGGTCGCATAGGAGGCCGGGCCTCCGGCGAGCGCGCCCAGCCACCACAGCAGCACAGCGAGGCCGGCGAATGCCATGCCATCGCCGGTGACGCGGTGGAGGATCGACACGAACATGTGCGGGCCCCACTTCCAGATCTGGAGGTGCGGCGAGAGCGGACGGTTCTTGGTCCCGGCGTTTGCCATGGCGCTTACGAATCCCCTTGCCTGCGGCAGTGTCATGAACTGCCCTATTGCAAGCCCCCTTAGACAAATCGAGGGACGGTGCAAGTTCTGCGGCGCAACATCTGCGTGGTGGACTGGCCTATCTTACAGGCGCGCCGTAAAGCATCGCGCATGAGTCGCACCTCCCTGGCTATCGCGCTGGCTGCCCTGACGGCCATTTCTCCTTTCGTGGCCCGCGCCGCAGAGCAAGGAGCGGTAACGCCTGCGACGCTCGCCAAGGCATGCGAGGGCAAGGACGAATGGGCGGACCCCGCTCCCCCTGCGCGCATCTTCGCGAATACCTGGTACGTGGGAACCTGCGGCATTTCCGCGATCCTGGTGACGGGCGACAAGGGACATGTGCTGGTGGACGCGGGCGTGACCAAGGCTGCCCCGCTGGTGCTGGCGAACATCCGGCGCGCCGGGTTCAACCCGAAGGACCTGCGCTGGATTGTTGCCAGTCACGAGCACTTCGACCATGTCGGCGCGCTTGCCGCACTGCAGCAAGCGACGGGTGCAAAAGTTGCAGCCCTTCCCGCGCAGAAAGCGGCTCTCGCCAGCGGCAAGCCGAGCGCCGACGACCCGCAATTCGCCGGTCTCGACCCTATGGCCCCGGTCCGCGTCGATCGCGTGTTGAAGGACGGGGATACCCTAGCCGTAGGCAATCTGCTGCTGACCGCACATGCAACGCCGGTGCACGCTCCGGGCTCGACAAGTTGGACGTGGACCTCCTGCGCGCCCAAGCTGGGCTGCCGCAGGATCGCCTACGCGGACAGCTCCTCGACGATCTCGTCTGACGGCTACCGCTTCACCGATCACCCGCAGCGCATTGCGGCGATCCGAAAGGGCCTGCCGGTGATGGCCGCCCTGCCCTGCGACATCCTGCTCACCCCGCATCCCGGCCAGAGCGAGATGATGGAACGCTTCGCCGGAAATACGCCGCTAGCCGACAACAACGCCTGCCCCGCTTATGCGAAATTCGCAGAGGGGCGCCTTGCCCAGCGTCTTGCCAAGGAAAATGCCAAGTGAGCTGGAAAGTCACCGTCTTCGCCGCCCGCCCCGTCATCGAGGCAGCTCTCGTCGCGCATGAAGACGCCTGGGACTGGGATCACGAGATCGTCCTTTCCGGCCGCGAAGTCGCCGAGGACCAGCCCGAGGACTGGGTTCTGGAAGCCTGGCTCGACCGCAAGCCTACCAGGGCGGACAAAACCGCGATCACTGTCCTTTTCGCTGAGACGAAACCCAAGCTGATCGTCGAGGAACTGCCGGAAACCGACTGGCTCGTCGCCAGCCAGGAAGGGCTTGAGCCGATCCGCGCCGGACGCTTCCACGTGCACACCCCCGATCACCCGGCAGTGGACGAGCCCGGCGTCTTCGACTTCGCGATCCCCGCCAGCCAGGCCTTCGGCACCGGCCATCACGCCACGACCGCCGGGTGCCTGGCGATGCTGACGCACATGAAGGCGCAGGGGCTCGTCGTACGCAACTGCGCCGACATCGGCACCGGCACCGGCCTGCTTGCTTTCGCCGCACTCTCGCTCTGGCCGCGCACGCTGGCGATCGCGAGCGACATCGATGCCGTCTGCGTCAACGTGGTCCAAGACAATGCCGAGGCCAATGGCGTGACGATGGGGGCCCGGCGCGGCGAACTGGTGATGACAGTGGCCGACGGCATGACCCATCCGGTGCTGGAGGCACGCGGGCCTTACGACCTGATCCTGGCGAATATTCTCGCCGGACCGCTGGTCAGCCTCGCACCCGATTTCGGCAAGTCGCTCGTCCCGGGCGGGCACCTGCTGCTGGCGGGCCTGTTGGAGACGCAGGAAGCCGCCGTGCGCGCTGCGTGCCGCAAGGCAGGCCTGCGCCTCGCCGCGCGCATGGTCAATGGCGACTGGTCGATCCTGTGGATGCGCAAGCGGGGGCGTTAACACACGCCTGCCCCTGAAATCTCACACCGGAAGCAGTTCCAGCCCCTGAACCACGCGACTGCGCCGCAGCATCGCGGCCTGTGCGTCGCGTGAGATCGGCCGGTCGAAGGCGAAACCGACGCGGTCCTTGACCACCCAGCGCACGGTGCCGCGCACCGGCGGATAATCATCCACCACGAAGCTGAAGCACTGGCCCGCAGCGACACCCGCCCGCTCGATAACGAACTGGCAGCCGTCCGAAGTCACGTGCCGCGCCACGGCGGAAGCATGCGTCGACAGCTTGCGGCGGCTCTGCACGTTTACCTCTCTTGAGCAATGGATCTGGTCAGGAGGTAAAGGTAATTAACACTGGTAAACGGCCGGTAAAGATTTGGCTCCTGTATCGATTGCATTTTTATGAATTTTTCCCCGAGAATATGTAAAACATCGTAAACATCAATTAACCAACCGCGATTGCCTCAAGTTAAGGTTTAATACGCAGAATAGACATCGACAGGGGGTTGGCAGACAGCTTTTACGAGGCCAACCATGGAAGACGTTAAGAACGACCGTCCAACGGTCATCACCGGTCCGCTCGGCGAACCGATGAGCATCGACAGCCTACCGCCGCCCAAGACTTCGCGCTGGGTGGTACGCAGGAAGGCTGAAGTGGTAGCTGCGGTCAACGGCGGACTGCTGACGATCGCGGAAGCGTGCGAGCGCTACGATCTTACGCTCGAAGAGCTTGCCTCTTGGCAGCGCTCGATCGAACGCGAAGGAATGGCTGGTCTGCGCGCCACGCGCGTCCAGCATTACCGTCAGGTGCACGAGCGCCGCGGCCGTTACAGTTGAGCCTATCGCGCTGCGGTATCCCCCTGCACGTCGCGCGTAGCTGAAAAGCATTCCGGCCAGCCCTTCGGGGCCAGCCTTCCGGCCCTCCCGCTCGCGGGAGGGCTTTGCTTTGCCTTATCCCGCCGCGCGAACGATCTCGGCCCATTCTTCTTCGCTGAGCACCCGAATCCCCAGCTCGGCCGCCTTCTTCAATTTCGAGCCCGCCCCCGGTCCCGCGACCAGAATGTCCGTCTTTGGCGATACCGATCCCGCAGCCTTGGCGCCCAGCCGCTCGGCCTGTGCCTTGGCTTCGTCGCGGCTCATCGTCTCCAGCTTGCCGGTAAACACCACGGTCTTGCCCGAGACTTCGCTTTCCTTAGTCTCGACGACGTAAGGCGGCGGCGACACCTCGCTCAACAGGTCGTCCCAGACAGCACGGTTGTGCTCCTCGTGGAAGAAGTCTCCCAGCGCCTCGACCACCACCGGGCCGACGCCGTCGATGGAGATCAATTCGGCATAGGCGTCGCTTGCTGCCTTCACTTCGTCTTCGCCCTGCTTGACCTGCGCCTGCTCGGCGAGAGCGCGCAGTTCGGGAAGCGTCGTGAAGCGCTTGAGCAGATCGCGCGCGGTCACGGCCCCGACGTGGCGGATGCCGAGGCCGAACAGGAGCCGGGCGGCGTCGGGGCTGCGCTTGCTTTCCACAGCCGCCAACAGGTTGTCCACAGACTTGTCCTTCCACCCTTCGAGGGCAAGGATCTCCTCGCGGCGCCTGCGGAGACGGAAGATGTCGGCCGGGCTTTCGAGCCAGCCCTGTGCGAAAAACTCGTCGATCGTCTTCTCGCCCAAACCCTCGATGTCGAGTGCGGCGCGGCTGACGAAGTGCTTGAGACGCTCGGTCCGCTGCGCCGGGCAGATCAGCCCGCCGGTGCAGCGGACATCGACTTCACCCTCCGCCGCGACCGCCTCGGAGTCGCACTGCGGACAATGGTCCGGGAAAACGTAAGCCTCACGCTCCTCCTCGCGGGAGAGGTTGTCGACCACTTGCGGGATGACGTCGCCCGCGCGCTGGAGCACCACCCGGTCACCGGGACGCACGCCGAGGCGCACAATCTCGTCGCGGTTGTGAAGCGTCACGTTGGTGACCGTCACGCCGCCCACCAGCACCGGCTTGAGGCGTCCCACCGGCGTCAGCTTGCCGGTGCGCCCGACCTGGATATCGATCGATTCGAGCGTGGTCTCCGCTCGCTCGGCGGGGAACTTGTGCGCCATGCCCCAGCGCGGCGCCTTGGCGACGAAGCCCAGCCGCTGCTGCCAGTCGAGCCGGTCCACCTTGTAGACCACCCCATCGATCTCGAACGGCAGCGCAGCGCGGCCATCGCGAATGGCACGGTAAGCGGCCAGCATCTCGTCGATCGAGTGGCACTGGCGGAATTGCGGCGAGACCGGCAGGCCCCAGCTTTCGATACGACGGATGACTTCATGCTGGCTCGCGCCGGGCATATGGCTGGCGGCGCCCCAACCGTGCGCCCAGAAGCGCAAAGGGCGCCTCGCGGTGACGCTGGCATCCTTCTGGCGCAGCGATCCGGCTGCGGCATTGCGCGGGTTGGCGAACTGGCGGACCTTGCTGTCGTCGAACGCCTCGCCCTTGCTGTCGGCCAGCGCGCGCGCCTCGTCCATCAACTGGGTGTTAAGGGCGAGGAACGCCCCCTTTTCCATGTAGACTTCGCCGCGCACCTCGAAGACCTCGGGAATGTCCTCGCCTTCGAGTTCCTGCACGACGTCGGCGATATGCGCGACGTTGGCGGTAACGTCCTCGCCCACTTGCCCGTCCCCGCGCGTGGCGGCGCGCACCAATTTGCCGTGCTCGTAGCGCAGCGAGCAGGAGAGGCCGTCGATCTTGTCCTCCGCCGTCATCACCAGTGGTTCCTCGGCGGCAAGTGACAGGAACCGCCGCACGCGCGTCAGGAACTCCCCGACTTCCTCGTCGGTGAAGGCATTGTCGAGGCTCATCATGCGAACCTCGTGCGTCACTTTGCCGAGCGGTGAGGCGGCGACTTCGTGGCCGACCTTGTTACTGGGCGAATCGGGTCTCGTAAGATGCGGGAACGCTGCTTCCAGCTCCGCATTACGCCGCACCAGCGCGTCGTAATCGGCGTCGGTGATCTCCGGCGCATCCTCGGCGTGGTAGAGGCGGTTGGCGCGGTTGATCTGGCGCGCAAGCCGCATGAGTTCGTTGGCGGCTTCGGCTTCGTTCGGGGAATCGGCAGTCATGATTTGCGCTATGCAACGTTGCGCGGGCCGGGACCAGTCTGCTGCTTACACCCGCACCAGCAGCCTGTCCGCCTGCGCGCGCGCCTCGTCGGTCACTTGCGCGCCGGAGAGCATGCGGGCGATCTCTTCCTTGCGCTCGGCGTCAGTCAGCGGTGTTACCGAAGTGCGCGTGACGGTGCCTTGGCTGGACTTGGCGATCATGTAGTGCCGGTCGCCGCGCGCCGCGACTTGCGGAGAGTGCGTCACCGCCAGCAACTGCCCGCTGGAGGCGAGGCGCGAGAGGCGTTCGCCGATGGCGTCAGCCACCGCACCGCCGACGCCGCGATCGATCTCGTCGAAGATCACCGTCGCCGCACCGCCCTCTTCGGCCAGCGCCACCTTCAGCGCGAGGATGAAGCGCGACAATTCGCCGCCGCTGGCGATCTTGCCGAGCGGCGCGAAATCGGAGCCGGGGTTGGTGCTGATGAGGAATTCCACCGCATCCATGCCCGAAGCGCCCCAGCGCTCCTCGGGAAGACGCACCACCGAAGTCTGGAACCTCGCGGCATCCAGCTTGAGCGGCGCCAGTTCCGTCGCCACGGCTGCGTCGAGCTTTTTCGCCGCCGCACGCCGCAAATCGTGGAGCGCGCCCGCCTTCTCGCGATAGGCCAGCGCGGCCTTCTGCGCCGCTTTTTCCAGTTCGACGATATGCTCGTTACCGCCTTCGATGTCGTCGAGCGCGGCGCGCATCTCGGTCATCTTCGCGGGCAGGTCATCGACCTGGCAGCCTTGCTTGCGGGCGACGGCGCGCAAGTCGAACAACCGGGTCTCGATGCGGTCGAGTTCGGCCGGGTCGAAGGCCAGCGCTTCGGCCGCCTTGTCGAGCTTGTCCTCGGCCTCGCTCGCCTCGATCACGGCGCGATCGAGCGCGGCCAGCGCTTCTTCCAGCAGTTCGTGCTCTCCGGCGATACGGTCGAGGCGGCGCGAGGCGGTGCGCAATTGCGCCAGCGCCGAATCAGAGCCGGTCCACAAGTGCTGCAGGGCCGAGAGATCGTCGGCCAGCTTTTCGCCCTTCTGCATCTGCGCGCGGGCACCGGCGAGTTCGTCCTCCTCCCCCTCGACAGGGGCGAGCGTGGTCAGTTCGGCGAGATGCGCGAGCAGCAGGTCCTGATCCTCGGCGGCGCGGGCGACGCGTTCGCGTGCAAGTTCCAATGCATCCTGCGCGCCGCGCCAGTCCTTCCACGCCGCCTCGACCCCCGCGACCTCACCGCCCGCGAAACGGTCGAGCAGCGCGCGGTGGCCGCGCGCGTTGACCAGACCACGATCGTCATGCTGGCCGTGAATCTCGACCAGCGCGGGCGCGATCTCGCGAAGCAGGGCGACACCGACGCTCTGGTCGTTGAGGAAAGCCTTCGAGCCGCCGTCGGCCTTGAGCTGGCGCTTTAGGATGAGCGGCTCGCCGGGCTCGATCTCCAGCCCGGCGTCGTCGATCGTCGCCAGCACGGAAGCAGGAATCGCCGAGACATCGAAGCTGGCGGTGACGCTGGCCCGATCCTCTCCCCCGCGCACAAGTCCACTATCCGCCCGATTGCCGAGCACGAGGCCCAGCGCATCAAGCAGGATGGATTTGCCCGCACCGGTCTCACCAGTGAGGACGCCGAGGCCACGGGCGAAATCGAGGTCGAGCGCCTCGATCAGCACGATGTTGCGAATGGAAAGCCGGCTAAGCATGTTCGCGAAGCGTTCTAGCCGATGCGTGACCGCCCGTCACCCCGCTTCGCGCGAAGCAAAGGCGATTACCAGCCCGTACTGCCGTTCAAGTAATGGGCGACGAGCGCGGCCCAGCCCGCGAGGAATATGGCGACGATCGCGGCAAGCTCGGGTCGCCATGTCCGCTTCTGGGCGGATTCGACGCGGATGTCGGGCTCGAACGGGAAATCGTGCTTCATGTTCATTGCTCTTGCGACCTGTCCCAGCCTGTCGGCAGTCTCCGGCTTTTGTCCGAATTCCCTTTATGTAGGCTCACCTTAATTGGTAAAAA
Organism: Novosphingobium resinovorum; assembly: GCF_027922145.1. Taxonomy (GTDB): domain Bacteria; phylum Pseudomonadota; class Alphaproteobacteria; order Sphingomonadales; family Sphingomonadaceae; genus Novosphingobium; species Novosphingobium resinovorum. Next base: position 266,458 of record NZ_BSFC01000003.1, read on the forward strand.
CCACCATAAGGACGATTTCCATCAAAGAGAAATTACTTAAGGTTCACAGTGCAAACGATTTAAGCGATTTTTCAGATCAGCCCGTCGGAAAAAGTTCCCGGCTTGCCGCAATAAATTTACCCCCGCAGCGCGGATGACGCTGCGGGGGTACAAGCTTCAGGCGGGTTTCAGAAGGCGGATTTGATGGTGAAGCCCCAGGTCCGCGGGTCACCCGGAAGGCCGGCGATCAGGCCGGTATTGCCGGGGCCGACCATCAGCTGCTCGAAATAGTTCTCGTCGAAGGCATTGCGCACCCAACCGTAGACGTCGAACCCGCTTTCAGTGCGGAAACCAGCGCGGAAGTTGTGCAGGCTGTAACCGTCGATCCACGTGTAGGCCGAGGGCGACGGATTCGACGAGAAGTTCGAACGCACCGAGCCGTCATAGCCGAAGTAGACCTCACCCTCCTTGCCGAGCAGCTTGGCCGGGGCGTTGACCTCGGCACCGAACGAGAACGAGAACTTCGAGACGCCCGGCAGGCGCTGGCCAGAGATGTCGCAGTTTTCGGGGCTGATGCCGCCCGGTGTACCTGCGGGACTGACCGTTGTGGTCGATGTGACGGTGGTGCCGCCGGAAAGCTCCGGCGGGCACGGCGCGTCGGTGAACTTGCGATAGGTCGCGTCGGTGTAGGCGCCGTTGACGTAAGCGTTGAACCGTTCGCTCGGACGGACCGAGAAGTCCGCCTCGACACCCTGCGAACGCACCGCTCCTGCATTGGCGAGATAGCCGCGCAGCACGCCGTACTGGCCGTTGTTCACGTTGGCCTGGTAGTTGGTGATGTCGGTGCGGAAGATCGAGAGATTGAAGGTCGCACGGCGATCCCAGAACTGCGTCTTGATGCCGGCTTCATAGTGATGGACCGACTCGGGCTTGACCGTCGCGGTCGCCAGGATCGGGTTGTTCTGCGCATCGACCGGCACGCCGTTCTGGTTGATGCCGCCCGACTTGAACGACTTCGCATAGGTCGCATAGAGCAGCACGTCCTGCGCCACCTTGTAGCTGGCGGTGAAGTCGTAGCTGAAGTTCCAGTCGCTGAACGTCGGCGAGATTTCCTGCGGTGTATAGATCGCCAGCTGCGCGCTCTGCCGCGCGGTGTAGCTGGGCAGGCCGAGCAGCAGTTCGTTGCCCTGCCCGTCGAACACGCGGCGCTGGTAGTAGCCTTCCTTCTTGTCGTAGTTGAGGCGCACGCCGGGCTGCAGGGTCAGTTCGGGCGTGATGTGCCAGCTCAACTGGCCATAGAGTGCGGCGCTGGTGTTCTTCAGGTACTGCGTGTTGTAGGCGACTAGGCCGTCAAGCACCGTCGGATCGCAGGCGAGTTGGTTCGCCGCGCTCGTACCGCAGCCCGAGGAGCCCGGCGGGACGGCGGCGACGCTGCCCGGATTGATGCTCCAGCGGCTCGCGGCCGCGCCTTGCGCCTCGGTGCCCTGCGTGTCGATGCGCTGGTAGAAACCGAAGGCGCCGACGACGAAGTCGATCTTGTCGCTGCTGTAGTTGTAGCGCAGTTCCTGCGTGTACTGGTCCTGCTGCGACGGGTTCTGCGACAACGCGACGATCGGCAGCCCGGTAAAGTCGCGGTCGTTCGAGGGATCCCAGTCCCAGAAGCGCCAGGCAGTGATCGAGGTCAGCGTGCCCTCGCCCAGTTCCCACTTCACGCGCAGCGAAGCGCCGCCGATCTTGTTCTTGGCGCGCAGGTCGGTGTCGAGATCGGTCAGACGGTCGAACGCATTCAGGCTCGGCGGCGCATAGCCCTGAGCAGCGGCGAGAGCCGCGAACTGGCGATTGATGGCTCGCTGGGTGGCGCCGGTGCGGACGTAGACCGAGCCGCAGCAGTTGGCGTCCTGGTTGCTGAAGTCGCCCGCGAGGGTCACGTCGATGGTATCGGTCGGCTTCCACAGCAGCTGGCCGCGCAGACCCAGATTGTCCTGGCTCTGGATGTGCTCGCCAGTGGTGACGTTGTAGATCGTGCCCTTGCGACTGGTCGAGGAGACGGCGATGCGCGCCGCGAGATTATCGGTCAGCGGGCCGGAGATCGCGGCCTTGGCCTGCTTGAAGTTGTAGTTGCCGATCGAGACCTCGGCCTTGCCCTCGAAGTCGAAGGTCGGCTGGTTGGTCGTGATGTTGATCGCGCCTGCCGTGGTGTTCTTGCCGTAGAGCGTACCCTGCGGCCCGCGCAGCACTTCGACCTGTGCCACGTCGAGGAAGTCGAACGTCGCGGAGGCCACGCGCGAGTTGTAGACGTCGTCGACGTAGATGCCGACGCCCTGCTCGATGCCGTCGTTGGTCAGGCCGAACGGAACGCCCAGACCACGGATGTTGACGGCGGTGTTGCGCGGGTTTGACGAGTAATACTGAAGCGTCGGCGTCAGCTGCTGCAGGCGGCCGACGTTGAAGGAACCGGTCGAATCGATGTGCTCCCCTCCAACGACCGAAATCGCGAGCGGCACTTCCTGGCTCGATTCCTGGCGGCGGCGTGCAGTGACGACGATGTCGGCGCCGCGGTCACGCGCACCGGTACCGACCGAAGTTGGATTGTCCTGCTCGTCGGCGGCGGACGCGGTGGCTGCGGCAGCAGGCGCGGCTTCTTCGGCATGTGCCGCAGAGAAGCCGATCGTCGCCGAAGCGAGTACGGTGGTTGCCAGTAATGTCCGGCGGACGAACGAAGTCATTATTCAAATCCTCTGTCAGGGAATTGAATGCAACCGGCGATCCGGTGTGCACCTGGTCGGCCTTCCCCCTTCAGGGCCGGCAGGTATGGCTCGAGGGTCTGCGCGCGGCACTTCGCTGTCGAATGCGCCGCTTGCGGGTTCGGCCGGAAGGGATCATGGAATGCCTGCGGTGGCACCGCGTGGCCCTCATATGACTTTTCCTCCAGGCCGTTTCGCCTCTTGTTGAGCTTTTCTAATCTCAACTTATTTAGTGGACAATAGACTTCAGCTATCAGGCGCTAAAGTGAAACTGCTCGGCGGCAAAGCGAGGGATCGCCGCGGCGTGGCCCACGAGAAAAAGCGGCGGCGCTGGGAAGCGCGGCCGCTAGAGGACAAATGTAAAGCATGATTGGCCCCGTGTACGGGGCTGTACTCCTCTCCCGAGCAAGCCCGGAAGAGGGCCGGAATATCAGGCCGCGACGTTCTTCGGCGCGCTCTTTTCCATCAGCTTGTAGGCACGGGCATACCAGTCGCTGTTCGGGTAGTTGTGCTCCAGAACGGCTGCTGCCTTCTGCGCTTCTTCGGGGATACCCATCGAAAGGTAGCCCTCGACAAGGCGGTACAGTGCCTCGGGCGTGTGGCTGGTGGTCTGGAAGTTATCGACCACATTGCGGAAGCGCAGCGTCGCCGCCAGCCACTTGCCGCTACGCTCATAGGAGCGGCCGATGGTCATTTCCTTGCCCGCGAGGTGATCGTTGACGAGGTCGATCTTGAGCTGGGCGTCACGCGCATAAGTCGTGCCGGGATAACGGCGCATCACGTCGGTCAGCGCCTGCTTGGCCTGCTGCGTGGTCTTCTGGTCGCGGGTCACGTCGCTGATCTGTTCATAATAGCAGATCGAGATCAGGTAGTAGGCGTAAGGCGCGTCCTTGTTGCCCGGGTGAATCGACAGGAAGCGCTGCGCCGACTGGACAGCCTTGTTGTAGTCACGCGCTGCATAGTAGCTGAACGCGCTCATCAGCTGCGCGCGGCGCGCCCAGGGCGAATAGGGATGCTGGCGCTCGACCTCGTCGAACAGCGCGGCGGCCTGCTTGGTGCGGCCGGTTTCCAGCCGTTCCTGCGCGGCGGCATAGAGCGTATCGACGTCGCGCGCGACGTAGGCGGTATCGCGATTCTTCGCCCGTCCCCCGCAACCGGCAGTGAGAACGATCGCCCCGGTAGCGGCGGCGAGGATGGCGGTCTTGAGCGACGAGCGTGCGAACATGGACGGGTCTATAACCAGCGCTTCGCTGAACGCCAAGTGAAGTTGCGCAAGAGTGGACAGCGCAATTGTCGCAAGCCGCTACAACCTCTAGGCTTCCCGCATGGCAGGCAGCAGCGATCTCTATTCCCCGATGATGTCCGACGCCCTGGTGATCCTGGGCGCGGCAGGCATCGTCATCCCGGTGTTCAACCGGTTCCGCATCACGCCCGTCATCGGCTTCATCCTCGTCGGCCTGCTGGTCGGTCCGTTCGGGCTCGGCCGCCATGTGTTCGACCATCGCTGGCTGCATTACATCACCATCACCGACCCGGACGGGCTGGATATCTTCGCCGAATTCGGCATCATCCTGCTGCTGTTCTCGATCGGTCTGGAGCTGTCCTTCGCCCGCCTGTGGGAGATGCGGCGCATGGTCTTCGGGCTGGGCTCGCTCGAACTGATTGTCATCGCCGCCTCTCTGACCTTCATCCTTGCGGCGATCGGCCAGAGCTTTTCCGGCGCCATGGCGCTGGGTCTCGCCCTCGCGCTGTCGTCCACCGCACTGGTGCTCAAGATCACCGAGACGACAACGCCGGTCGGCAAGGCCGCACTGGCGATGCTGCTGTTCGAGGATATCGCCCTCGTCCCCATCATCTTCCTGCTCGGCGCGCTCGGCCCGCACACCGGGGACGGTGTCAGCGACCTGCTCAACACCCTGTTGTGGGGCACCGTGGTGGTCGGCGGCCTGCTGATCTTCGGCCGCTACCTGCTGCCGCCGCTGTTCGCGCAGGCTGCCCGCACCAAGAGCCCCGAACTGTTCCTCGCCGCGAGTTTGCTGGTGGTGATCGTCGCCTCGCTGGCAACCGCCGCCGCCGGGCTTTCCCCCATCGTCGGCGCCCTCGTCGCCGGGCTGCTGATCGCCGAGACCGAGTACCATTCGGAGGTCGAGCAGATCACCGAACCGTTCAAGGGCCTCGCCCTCGGCGTCTTCCTGATCACCATCGGCATGAGCATCGACCTCTATGTCGTCTGGGAAAACCTCGCCTCGATCCTGATCGCGACGGTCGTGGTCATCGTGCTCAAATCGGTGGTGACCGGCGTGATGCTGCGGGTGATGGGCGCCCGGCGCGGCACTGCGACCGAAGCGGGCATCCTCATGTCGAGCCCTTCGGAGACCACGCTGATCGTGCTGACCGCGGCCAGCACCGCCCAGTTGATCCAGCCCGGCACGGCGCAGTTCTGGCAGATCGTCACCGCGCTCGGCCTGACGGTGACCCCGCTCCTGGCGATGGCCGGTAAGGTCATGGGCAAGCGCGTGGACGGCGCCGAAACGCCGCACCGTCCCGCCGACGACGCCACCCGCCCGCGCACGCTGATCGTCGGTTTCGGCCGCGTCGGCCACCTCGTCGCCGACATGCTGACCCGGCACGGGCGGCCCTATCTCGCCATCGACAGCGACGCCGACCTCGTGACCCACGGCCGGCGCCTCGGCTACACCGTCGCCTTCGGTAACGCGGGTCGCGGCGACGCCTTGGTGCGGCTCGGCGCGGCGGAGGCGGCGGCGGTGATCCTCACCATGGACGAGCCTGTCACCGCCCAGCGCATCGTGCGCAAACTACGCCAGCAGTTCCCCGACCTGCCGATTCTCGCCCGCGCCCGCGACGCCGACCATGCCGCCCAGCTCTACCGCGCCGGAGCCAGCTATGCCGTGCCCGAAACACTGGAAAGTTCGCTGCAGCTTTCCGAGGCCGCGCTTGTCGAAACCGGCGTCGCGATGGGACCGATCATCGCCTCGATCCACGAAAAGCGCGACGAATTCCGCGAGATGATCATGGAACGCGGCGGCCTTTCGGAGAAGCCCTCGCTGAAATCCGGCCAGCTGCGTGAGGCGGAAAGAGCTTAGGGAACAACCACTTCCGCACCACCCTTGACCCGGTCAAGGGCGATCAGCGTGCGGAAACTCGCCACCCATTCGTGGTCGGAAAACAGCCGCCGCGTCAGCACTTCGTAGGCGCTCATGTCCGTAGTGACGACCACCAGAACGAAGCTGGTGCCGCCGGTCGTATAGTAGCACTGTTGCACTTCGGGCGTCTCGCGGAACAGCGCCTTGGCGCGATCGATACTGGCGGTGCGCTCGTCGCGCAGGAACACCTCGACGATCGCGGTGACCGTCAGCGAGAGCGCCGCCGGATCGACCAGCGCGACGTTGGCGACGATCGTGCCCGACTGCTCCATCGCCGCGATTCGCCGCTGCACCGCCGCCGCCGAGAGGTTCACCGCTTCCCCGATCGCGCGCTGGGGCGTCTTGTTATCACGCTGCAGGATTCGCAGGATTTCACGGTCGAAGGCGTCGAGCGGGGTGGTCTTCTTGGGCATATGCGAGTTTTTGTTGCGTTTCGCCGCTAAATCAAGAGCGCACAACCCGCTGTCCAGGTGATATTCGCTCACGGCACATAACGGCACTCAGCGGCACATAAAGCTACCACACGATGACCACAGGCACGGCAATCCCCACTGACAACCGCCTGACCGGCGTGCTCTGCGGCATCGGCGCGGGGGCCTTGTGGGGCCTCGTGTTCCTGGCGCCCGAACTGGCGGGCAGCTTCTCCCCCCTCCAGCTGAGCATCGGCCGCTACCTGTGTTACGGAGCCGCATCGGCCGTGCTGATCGCCCCGCGCCGCCGCCAGGTCTTCTCAGCACTGACCCGGCGCGAGTGGTGGAGCCTCGCCTGGCTCGCCCTGCTCGGCAACACCGCCTACTTCGTGTTCCTCGCCAGCGCCGTGCAATCGGGCGGGGTCGCGATGACCTCGCTGGTGATCGGCTTCCTGCCCGTAGCGGTGACCATCGTGGGCAGCCGCGACCATGGTGCCGTACCGCTGCGCCGCCTCGCGCCCTCGCTGCTGCTCTGCGCCGGAGGAGCGGTCTGCATCGGCTGGCAGTCGCTGGCCTCGCCCGCCTCCGGATCGACGACCGCGCAACTGACCGGCCTCGCCTGCGCCATCGGCGCGCTCGCCTCGTGGACCACGTTCGCGATCGGCAATGCCCGCTGCCTCGTCCGTACCAAAGTCTCAGTCCATGAGTGGAACCTGCTGACCGGCCTCGTCACCGGAGCGCAGGCCCTGCTCCTCCTCCCCGTCTCGCTCGTGCTGGAGGACTGGCGCCGCCCCGCCCCCGAATGGCTGACTTTCGCGGCCGTCTGCGTCGCCGTCGCGCTCCTCGCCTCGATTCTCGGCAATGCGCTGTGGAACCGGATGAGCCGCCTGCTGCCACTCACCCTCGTCGGCCAGATGATCCTGTTCGAAACGCTGTTCGCGCTGATCTACGGCTTCGCATGGGAAGGCCGCCTGCCGACGCCGATGGAACTGGCGGCCTTCACGCTAGTCGTAGCGAGCGTGGTCACCTGCCTTTCGGCGCATCGCCGCCCCTGATTCGTCATTGCGAGCACAGCGAAGCAATCCAGGGCAGCATTACACCGCTCTGGATTGCTTCGCTCTGCTCGCAATGACGATTGGTGGAAAGCCCCACCTCAAGGACCTATCCCCTCGGCTCGAACACCGACCATCCCGTGCGGTGGACAAGCTGTTCCAGCGCCAGTTGCCCGAGGTGCGAGTTGCCCGCCTCGTTCAGCCCCGGCGACCACACCGCGATGCTGGCGATCCCCGGAGCCACCGACAAGATGCCGCCCCCGACCCCCGACTTGCCCGGCAGGCCGATGCGATAGGCGAAGTCGCCCGAATTGTCGTAGTGCCCGCAGGACATCATCAGCGCATTGATGCGCCGCGCCCGCCGTGCAGTGACCACCCGGTGCCCCTCCACACGCCCGTCCCCCATCAGGAAGCGCCCCGCCATTGCCAACTGCCGACAGCTCATCGCCAGCGCGCAGAAGTGGAAATAGGTGCCCAGCACCAGTTCCACGTCGCCATGGATGTTCCCGAAGGCGCGCATGTAATTGGCCAGCGCCATGTTGCGAAAGCCGGTCTCCTGCTCGGCGCGGGCGACGGTCTCGTCTATGCGGATCGTATCGTCGTCGCCCGCCAGTTCGCGCACGAAACGCAGCATCTGCCCGATCGCCTCGCGCGGCTGCAACCGGCCAAGCAGCACATCGCACACCACGATAGCCCCGGCGTTGATGAAGGGATTGCGCGGAATGCCGTGCTCGGTTTCCAGTTGGACGATGGAGTTGAACGCCGACCCCGAAGGCTCGCGGCCCACCCGGTTCCACAACTGGTCCCCCACCGCGCCCAATGCCAGCGTCAACGCGAAGACCTTGGAGATCGACTGGATCGAAAACGCCTCGTCCGCATCGCCTGCGGCGTGAACCGTGCCGTCGGCCATGACCACGGCGATGCCGAACTTGTCGGCCGGAACCGACGCGAGCGGCGGAATATAGGAGGCGACGGTGCCGCGCTCGGCAATGCCGCGCATTTCCTCGGCGATATCGGCGACGATTTCAGCAAGGTCGGACGCCATTACAACTCCCGTCGTCCCGGACTTGATCCGGGACCGCTGGCCGTGAACGACCCACCTCGCACCGCGCGCGGCCGCCTCTCACCTAAAGACAGCCACCGGTCCCGGATCAAGTCCGGGACGACGCCTCATTCGCAGCCAGCGGTTACCCCGCCAGCGCCGCCTTCACCGCCGCGATGGCATCCGCCGCCTTGTCGCCGTCGGGACCGCCGCCCTGCGCCATGTCGGCGCGGCCGCCGCCGCCCTTGCCGCCAAGCGCCTCGACGCCCTTGCGGACGAGTTCGACCGCGCTGACGGTGCCGGTGAGGTCTTCGGTGACGGCAGCGGCGATGCTCGCCTTGCCCTCGTTCACCGCGACGATCGCCGCCACGCCCGAACCGAGCCGCTGCTTGGCCTGATCGAGCAGCCCGCGCAATTCCTTGGGATCGAGACCTTCGAGCACCTGCCCGGAGAACTTCACGCCGCCTACGTCCTCGTCAGCCGCCTCGGCCTTCGCGCCGCCACCGCCGAGGGCAAGCGCCTTCTTCGCCTCGGCCAGTTCGCGCTCCAGCTTGCGGCGTTCGTCGAGCAGCGCGGCGACGCGGGCTTCCACGTCCTCCGGCGTCGTGCGCAGCAGGCTGGCGGCGTTCTTCAGCGCATCCTCGCGGCCGACCAGCCACTGGCGCGCGCCCTCGCCGGTCATCGCCTCGATACGGCGCACACCCGAGGACACCGCGCTTTCCGACACGATGCGGAACACACCGATGTCGCCGGTGGCGCGCACGTGGGTGCCGCCGCAAAGCTCGACCGAATACGTCCGGTCGCCGGAATGGCGGCCCATCGAGAGTACGCGGACTTCGTCGCCGTACTTCTCGCCGAACAGCGCCATGGCGCCTGCTCCGATGGCGTCTTCCGGCGTCATCAGGCGGGTGAGCACCTGCTCGTTGGCACGGACTTCGGCGTTCACCTCGGCCTCGATCGCGGCGATGTCGTCGTCGGAAAGCGCCTTGGGGTGCGAGAAGTCGAAGCGCAGACGGTCCGCCGCAACAAGCGAGCCCTTCTGCGTGACATGGTCGCCCAGACGGCCGCGCAGTGCCGCATGCAGCAGGTGCGTCGCGGAGTGGTTGGCGCGCACGGCATCGCGGCGCTCGACATCGACCGCCATGGCGACGGCATCGCCCAGCTTGATCGTGCCCGCCTCGACCGTGCCGCTCATCGCGTGCAGGCGGCCGAGCGGCTTGGCGGTGTCGGTTACGGTGATCTTGAGGCCGTTCGCGCCAGAGATCGAGCCGCGATCGCCTTCCTGACCACCCGATTCGCCGTAGAACGGGGTCTGGTTGGTGAGCACGACGACCTCGTCGCCCGCGTTCGCCGACTGGACTTCCTTGCCGTCCTTCACCAGCGCCACGACCTGGCCTTCGCCGGTGGTGGAGGTGTAGCCGGTGAACTCGCTGGCGCCTTCGCGCTCGGCGATGTCGAACCACACTTCGCTGTCGGCGGCCTGGCCCGAACCCTTCCACGCGGCGCGCGCGGCGGCCTTCTGCTGCGCCATGGCGGCGTCGAAGCCCGCCTTGTCGACCGCGATGCCGCGCGAACGCAGGGCGTCTTCGGTCAGGTCATAGGGGAAGCCGAAAGTGTCGTAGAGCTTGAACGCGGTTTCGCCCGGAAGTTCGCCGCCCTCGCCCATGCCGGTGGTCGCCTCGTCGAGCAGCTTGATGCCGTTCGACAGGGTGCGGCGGAACTGTACTTCCTCGCGCTCCAGCGTCTCTTCGATCAGCGGCTGAGCCCGGCCGAGTTCGGGATAGGCCTGGCCCATCTCAGCGACTAGCGCGGGCACTAGACGGTGCATCAACGGATCGTGCGCGCCCAGCAGGTGCGCATGGCGCATGGCGCGGCGCATGATGCGGCGCAGGACATAGCCGCGACCCTCGTTCGAAGGCAGCACGCCATCGGCCAGCAGGAAGCTGGTCGAGCGCAGGTGATCGGCGATCACGCGGTGGCTGGCGCGGCTGTCACCCTCGGCGGCAACGCCGGTCAGGCTTTCCGACGCGGCGATCAGCGCCTTGAAGGTGTCGATGTCGTAGTTGTCGTGCACGCCCTGCATGACGGCGGAGATGCGCTCCAGACCCATGCCGGTGTCGATCGAGGGCTTGGGCAGGTTGCCGACGATCTCGCCCGCCGACTGCTCGAACTGCATGAACACGAGGTTCCAGATCTCGATGAAGCGGTCGCCGTCCTCTTCCGGCGATCCCGGAGGGCCGCCCCAGATGTGGTCGCCATGATCGAAGAAGATTTCCGAGCACGGACCGCACGGGCCTTCATCACCCATCGCCCAGAAGTTGTCCTTCGTGGGGATGCGGATGATCTTCTGCTCGGGCAGACCGGCGATCTTCTTCCACAAGTCGAAGGCTTCGTCGTCGGTATGATAGACGGTGACCAGCAGCTTCTCGACCGGCAGGCCCCACTCCTTCGTCAGCAGCGTCCACGCATGGGTGATCGCCTGCTCCTTGAAGTAATCGCCGAACGAGAAATTGCCGAGCATCTCGAAGAACGTGTGATGGCGCGCGGTGTAGCCGACGTTATCGAGATCGTTGTGCTTACCGCCCGCGCGAACGCACTTCTGCGAGGACGTGGCGCGCGGCGTGGCGCGGGTTTCCAGGCCGGTGAACACGTTCTTGAACGGCACCATGCCCGCATTGACGAACATCAGCGTCGGGTCGTTGTAAGGAACGAGCGGCGCGGACTGCACGGCCTCATGACCATTGCTGGCGAAGTAGTCGAGGAAGGACCGGCGGATGTCGTTCGTAGTCTGCATGATTTGCGCCGATAATGGACACCGCGCGCGGCGGCAAGCGGGAGTCTGCGGTCAGACTGGTCGGGAATTGCGATGATACGCCGGTTTTTGCACCATAGTGGCGGGCGGGTTACGGAAGAAGGGAAGAAGACGCAGGGGAGCATAGCCCCCCTGCACCCCCATTACCTGTCGTCGCCGCGCGTGCAGCAGTCTTGGGTACGCATTGCCTTCGTGGATCACGGTGCCGCGGGCTATTTCGACATGGAAGACGGCTTCGCCGCGGAAAGCGCATGACTGTGAACGATTCTCTGCGTGAGCACTGCAAGCGCTTCAGTCGTATATTCAGAGGATGTCCAAGATCGAACAATCCCTCGCCCTGCCCTTGCGGCGCCTGACCAATCCCATCCAACTGAGCATCGGCGCCGCCGTGACAGTAGCCGGTACCATCCTGGCCCTGTCCCACCTCTGATTTCTTCCATCGCTCGTCATTGCGAGCGCAGCGAAGCAATCCAGGGCAGCGTAAACCGCCATGGATTGCTTCGCTGCGCTCGCAATGACGAGGACTTTGCCCGACAGCCCAACGCCGCTGCAAGACGCGAGGCCGACAGTCCCGGGAGCGCGAGGGTGTTAACCCTCGCATTCATACTTCAATCTCTTCCCGAAACAAAAAACCCCGACATTCCTGCCGGGGTTCCTTGTCGGATCAGGCGTCGTCCTCGGAAGGTCCGACCATCATTTCCTCCGCCAGACCGTCGGTCTTGGTGCGGATCGCCTTCTCGAGACGATCGCAGACTTCGGGGTTGGTCTTGAGGTAGGTCTTGGCGTTCTCACGCCCCTGCCCGATGCGGATCGAATCGTAGCTGAACCATGCGCCCGACTTCTCGACGAGGCCGGCCTTGACGCCGAGGTCGAGGATTTCGCCGATCTTGGAGACGCCTTCGCCGTACATGATGTCGAATTCGACCTGCTTGAACGGCGGGGCGACCTTGTTCTTGACGATCTTGACGCGGGTGGCGTTGCCGACGACTTCATCGCGGTCCTTGATCGCGCCCGTGCGGCGGATGTCGAGGCGGACCGAGGCATAGAACTTGAGCGCGTTGCCGCCCGTGGTCGTCTCCGGGTTGCCGTACATGACGCCGATCTTCATGCGCAGCTGGTTGATGAAGATCACCATGCAGCGCGAGCGGCTGATCGAACCGGTCAGCTTGCGCAGCGACTGGCTCATCAGGCGGGCCTGCAGACCGACGTGGCTGTCGCCCATCTCGCCTTCGATTTCGGCGCGGGGGACGAGGGCGGCGACCGAGTCGACCACCAGCACGTCGATCGCGTTCGAGCGCACCAGCGTGTCGACGATTTCCAGCGCCTGCTCACCGGTGTCGGGCTGCGAGACGATCAGTTCGTCGATGTTGACGCCCAGCTTCTTGGCATAGACCGGGTCGAGCGCGTGTTCGGCGTCGATGAAGGCGGCGGTGCCGCCGGTCTTCTGCGCTTCGGCGATGCAGTGCAGCGCGAGCGTGGTCTTGCCCGAGCTTTCCGGACCGTAGATCTCGATCACGCGGCCGCGCGGCAGGCCGCCGACGCCGAGTGCGATATCCAGACCGAGCGAACCGGTGGAGATCGCTTCGACTTGCATGGTCTCCTTCGAGCCCAGCTTCATCGCGGAGCCCTTGCCGAACGCCTTGTCGATCTGTGCGAGCGCGGCTTCGAGCGCCTTCTGACGGTCCATGGAGTCCTTTTCCTTGCCTTCCTGGATCAGCTTGAGCTGAGCGGCCATATTACTTACCTCCTGCTACCTAGCTGACCGGAAAGGTCAACGTCACGAAGCGACCTGTACTCGCTTCGTTCCACCAGAACAAGACAGGAACTTCGGCAGATTTCCGTTTTTTAACGCGGGAATCAGCCCTTGACGGTCTGCGCCAGAACTTCCCCGACTTTTTCGGAGAGCTGCTGGACCGAGAACGGCTTGGGCATGAACCAGGCGTTGGGGATGCCGATCTGCTTGCGCAGCTGCTCCTCCGCATAGCCCGACATGAACAGCACCGGCAGGTCGGGCGCGAAGCGGCGAATCTCGCGCGCCATGGCCGGACCGTCGAGCGTGGGCATGACGACGTCGGAGACGACGAGGTCGAACTGGCCGCCCTCCTCCACCAGTTCGAGGCCCTCTTCACCGTCGCGCGCGCAGGTGACCTGGTAGCCCTGCCGGGTGAGCGCGCGTTCGGCGACGATGCGCACCGGGTCTTCGTCCTCGACCAGCAGGATCGAACCGCCGCCCGCCCACTGCGTCGGCGGCGGGGTGGGGGCGACGATCGCCTTTTCAGGGAGGCTGCCGGGGGTCGCGTGGTGGACGGGAAGATAGACGGTGAAGCGCGTGCCGCCGCCTTTGCCGTTTTGGCCCACGTCGGTCTCGGCGAAGATGAAGCCGCCCGACTGCTTGACGATGCCGTAGACCGTCGAGAGGCCGAGGCCGGTGCCCTTGCCCTGCTCCTTGGTGGTGAAGAACGGCTCGAAGATCTTGCCGAGGATTTCGGGCGGGATGCCACCGCCGGTGTCCTCAACGATGAGGGCGGTGTACTCGCCCGCCGGGATGATTTCCGAGCGCATCGCGCGCACATCGGTGGTGGTGATGCGGCGAGTGGCGAGGGTCAGCTTGCCCGCGCCGTCGCCGCGCGATTGCATGGCGTCGCGGGCGTTGACGCACAAGTTGACGATGACCTGCTCAAGCTGCGTCGGGTCGGCACGGACGGGGCCGAGATCGCGGTCGTGGGTGACGGCAAGCTGGATTTTCTCGCCGATCAGGCGGCGCAGCATCTGCGAGACGTCGGCGACGACGTCGGGCACCTGGATCACCTCGGGCCGCAGGGTCTGCTGGCGCGAGAAGGCGAGCAACTGGCGGGTCAGCGAGGCGGCGCGGTTGGAGTTGGCGCGGATCTGCTGGATGTCGTCATAGTCCGAATCGCCCGGCGTATGGCGCATCAGCATGAGGTCGCAGGTGCCGAGAATGGCGGTGAGCACATTGTTGAAATCGTGCGCGACGCCGCCCGCAAGCTGGCCCACCGCCTGCATCTTGGTGGCCTGTGCGACCTGACGCTTGAGGCGCATTTCCTCAGAGGTATCGGTAAGCCCGAGCAACACAGCGGCATCGCCAAGGCCGCGCACGCCCGCGAGGCTGAGCGAGACGGGATCATCCGGCTGACTGGTCAGGCGGATCGCGAGGTCTCCCGCCGCAGCCGGGCCTTGCGCGAAGCGACGGATCGCTTCGGACAGCGCGCGCTTGTCATCCTTGACGACGAGGTCGGTCGGGTAGGTCGGCGGCTCCTGCCCTTCGTGGCCGGCCGCGCGCATGAAGGCCGGGTTGGCGAAGAGGAGGCGTCCGTCGCGGTCGGCCATGGCGAGGCCAAGCGGGAGCTGGCTGAGAAGTGCCTCCAGATGCGGCGCGGAGCCGGTGCCGCCGCCTCCGGTGCCGATGCCCTGCGAGGCCTCGACCACGAGCATCAGCGACGGGGTCGTGTTGGGGTCGGCCTCGTCGGTACGGTCAGGGTCGGTGACGGGGACGTGATAGAGTACCAGCGCGCCGCCGCGCCCGCCATCGCGCGCCCAGCCGATCCGCTCGCCCTCCTCCTGCCCGAGCAGCGCGACGAAGTCGGCGCCGGTCATGTCGGCATGGGCATCACCGGTGGCGCGCAGGGCGAAACCGGCGCTCGCGGCGCGGATGGTGCCGTCGGGATCGACCAGCGCGGCGGCGATGCCCGCCTTGGAAAGGCCGCGTCCCAGCTTGCCATCAAGCTGCGCGACGAGTTCGCCGACCGGGTCGCTGGAGCCGATGGCGCCGATGCGCCAGACGAGGAAATCGTCGCCCCTGCCGGTGCGGCGCACGTCTGCGCGCCAGTGGACGCCGTCCTCGTTGGCAATCTCGGCCGTGCCGTGACCGTCGCGCCAGGCGCGACGAGTGGCTTCGGCGAGGCGTTCGAGCGAGATCGGCAGAACCGGCAGGCTGGGCGGCGCGGCAGCGGGGCCGAACCAGTTTTCGAAACAGGAATTGGCGCAAGTCAGGCGCCCGGCACGGTCGGTGACGGCAATCGCCATGTCGGCGCGCTCGATCCCGGCGACGGTGACCGACCAGTCGGGCTGGGCGAACTCGACCTCGGCGGCGGGCGCGCGGCGACGGGCAAGCGCCCATGCGCCTGCACCGAACACGAGGATCGCGGCGAGGAACGTCGCCATCAGCAGCACGTCGCCCGAGACGATCCAGATCAGCACGGCGCTCAGAAGCAGGGCTCCGACGACGACGAGGACGTCAGTGCGCAGTCCGGGGCGCTGTATGCCAGAGTTCATGCAGAGACTTCATTCATGCGGGGGTTTCCGTGGGGGCTTCAATGCGATCCCGTTTCGGCCGCAGGCGGCGGGCGCGGTGCTTGTGGCCGATCCACCAGCGCCAGAACCACAAGGTCAGGAAATAGCTGACGAAAGCGGCGATGACCGACTGGATGAACAGTCCGATCACCACGGCGGGCGCGGTATCGGAAAGCAGCCAGTGCCACCACTGCTGGAAACCCGCGCCTTCACGCACCATCGCGTTCACCGTGGCGATGTCGGCATGGTAACCGAAGCTATTGCCGATCGAAACCGCGAGCGGGAGGATGATCAGCAGCGTCGTGAACGGATTGGAGATGAAGGTCACCGCCGCCGCGAGCGGGATGTTGCCGCGAAACGGCACGCACATCAGCGCCGCGCCGACGATCTGTACGCCCGGAATCAGCGCGAAGATGCCGATGAACATGCCCACCGCCATGCCGCGCGGGACCGAGCGGCGGGTGAAGCGGAACAGTTCCTGCCGCCTTGCGAAAGGCGCGGTGAAGCGATTCCCCTCAAGCTGGGCGTGAGTGGGCATCTGCCGGTGCAGCCACACGGACATGCGGTGGAGGATTGCGCTCATCCCGGCTCAGCCGTGGTCGCGCATGATGCGGGCCTGGTCGCGCTTCCAGTCGCGGTCCTTGATCGTCTGGCGCTTGTCGGCGGCGTTCTTGCCCTTGGCGAGCGCCAGTTCGACTTTCGCGCGGCCCCGGCTGTTGAAGTAGATCGACAGCGGCACGAGCGTCATGCCCTTGCGCTCCACAGCGCCCTGCAGACGGGAGATTTCCCGTTCATGCAGCAGCAGCTTGCGGGGGCGCTTGGGCGTGTGGTTGAAGCGGTTGCCGTGGCTGAATTCAGGCACGTTGGCGTTGACCAGCCAGCATTCGCCGCCGCGAATCTCGGCGAAGGATTCGGCGATCGAACCCTCGCCGAAACGGAGCGACTTCACTTCGGTGCCGGTGAGCGCGATGCCGGCCTCGAACTTGTCCTCGATATAATAGTCGAACCGTGCCTTGCGGTTTTCCGCAACGGTCTTGAACTTGTCGAATACGGAGTTTTGAGGGCGTGCCATGATCAGCCGCATGTAGGGACAAGACGGCGAAAAGAAAACGCCCCTTTGATCCGGTTCAGCGCGAGAAATCCTCCACGCGCCACGAAGCGGCCGAACCGGATGGACAGCCGCGCCCGCGAATGAACGGCGGTGTTAACGGATTGTCATCGCCTTCCGGATCAACCTTGCGTTGCAAACGCCCGGAATTGCGGGAATATCGCGTACAAATTCGGGGGAATTTCTCATATGCGCACAGTCCTGCGGGCGGCCGTTCCGACCGCCCTTCTCTTCCTGCAAGTGCTGCCGGCAGCTTCGGCGGCGACGGTCGAACCGCCACCGCTCGATGCCTATGGAGAACTGCCGCGCGTGGAGGATGCCGCCCTCTCGCCTGACGGCGGTTCCATCGCCAGCGTCGCCCAGTCCCAGGGCGAGCGCCGGATCCTGGTGGTCACCCGGGACGGCAAGGTTCGCTTCAACGCCGCCAGCGGCACCAACAAGATACGACGGATCGACTGGGCCGATGCCGACACCGTGCTCCTCACCAACAGCGCCACCGTGCCGCTGTTCGGCTTCACCGCCGACAAGGTGGAGATGAACGGCACCGTGCTGATCCCGCTCAAGGCGGGGAACGAGACCGGGCTGGTCTTCGGCAAGAACCGCGCGATCGTGAATGCCACGCGCGGCCGCTATGGCCTGCGCACCATCGGCGGGCGCACGGTAGGTTTCTTCGGCGGCATCGCACTCGACACCACCACCCGTGGCGAGCCGAGTTGGAAGCACGGGCGCACGACGCTCTACGCCGTCGACATCGCCACCAACAAACCGCGCGTGGTCGCTCCTCCAGCCTCGGAAAACCATTATCGCGACTGGCTCGTCGATGCCTCGGGCACGGTCTCGGTCACGCTCGACATCGCGGAGGAAAGCGGCCTGTGG
Source organism: Novosphingobium resinovorum (assembly GCF_027922145.1). Classification (GTDB taxonomy): domain Bacteria; phylum Pseudomonadota; class Alphaproteobacteria; order Sphingomonadales; family Sphingomonadaceae; genus Novosphingobium; species Novosphingobium resinovorum. The sequence continues at coordinate 283,956 of NZ_BSFC01000003.1, forward strand.
ACGATCGACACGCTGCGCGGAAAGGAACTGGTGCGCGGCGTCGACCCGACCGGCGACGTCAGCCTTGTCGCCTTCGGGCGCGGCGGGGCGAGCGTGATCTACCAGATCGAGGACAAGGACGGCGTCCAGCGCTGGTTCGAAGTGCCGCTCGCCGGGGGAACACCTCAGGAGTATCTGCCCGGCATCGCCATCGATCGCCTTTTCGTGGACCGCACCACCGGCATCCTCATCGGCTACCGCACGATGGAGGAAGTGCCGCGCACGGTCATGGACGATCCTGTGCAGCAGCACGCCATCACCCGCATCTTCAAAGCCTTCGCGGGCAGGCAGGTTGACCTGATCGACTGGACGCCGGGCTTCTCCAAGGTCCTGCTGCGCACCAGCGGCAACCAGGACAGCGGCACCTGGTATCTCGTCGACGTCGCGCAGCGCCGGGCCGATCCGGTCGGCGACGAAAGGCCAAGCATCGCTCCCGAGCAGGTCGGACCGATCTCGGCCATCGACTACAAGGCGCAGGACGGGCTGGAGATGGACGGCATCCTCACGCTGCCACCGGGACGCGAGGCCAAGGGACTGCCGCTCGTCGTGCTGCCCCACGGCGGCCCGGCCGCCTACGACAAGCCTGCGTTCGACTGGTGGGCGCAGGCTTTCGCCTCGCGCGGGTATGCCGTGTTCCAGCCCAACTTCCGGGGCTCGACCGGACGCGGAGACGCCTTTCGCCATGCCGGTGACGGCGAGTGGGGTCGCAAGATGCAGACCGACATTTCCGATGGCGTTGCAGAACTCACCAGCCGCGGCATCGTCGATCCGAAGCGGGCCTGCATCGTCGGCGCCAGCTACGGCGGCTATGCCGCACTGGCCGGGGTGACGATCCAGCAGGGGCTCTACAAGTGCGCGGTCTCGGTGGCGGGCGTCGCCGACATCAAGCTGATGTACGACACCGATCTTCGCGAAAGCGGGGGATCCAAGATGCTGGGCCGTTCACTGGTCGAGCAACTCGGCGACCGCAAGGGTTTCGAAGCCGCATCGCCGCGCCGCTTCGCCGCACGGGCCGATGCGCCTGTGCTGCTGATCCACGGCAAGGACGATACGGTCGTCCCCTATCGCCAGAGCCTGGTCATGGCCGATGCGCTGAAGGATGCCGGTAAGCCCTACGAACTGGTCACGCTGGCGGGCGAGGACCACTGGCTCTCGCGCGAGGAGACCCGCAAGCAGATGCTGGCAGCGGCGATGCGCTTCGTTCAGCAGCATAATCCCGCGGAGTAAGGCGGAAAGGCGCGGCGCCCCGGACTTGTGCCGGGGCGCCGCGGAAGCCTTACACCAGGCCGGCGTGGACCAGCGCCTCGTCCACCGACTTCATCGCCGCTTCGCCGCAGGTGACGAGCGGCAGGCGCAGTTCGTTCTCCATCCAGTCGTGGACTTGCGCCAGCGCGTACTTGCACGGCCCCGGCGAGCTGTCCTCGAACATGGCGTAGTGCAGTGGGTAGAGGCGGTCGTTCAACTCGCGCGCCTTCTCCAGATCATTGGCGGCGCAGGCGGCCTGGAATTCGGCGCACAAGGCAGGCGCGACGTTGGCGGTCACCGAAATGCAGCCGACGCCGCCCGCCGCGTTGAACGGCAGCGCCAGTTCGTCATCGCCGCAAAGCTGCACGAAGTCCTTGCCGATGCCCATGCGGTGGTCGGTCACGCGGCTGAGGTCGCCGCTCGCGTCCTTGATCGCGATGAAGCGCCCCGGGAAGCGGCGGGCGAGTTCGCAGACGGTCTCGGGCAACAGGTCGGTGACGGTGCGGCCGGGCACGTTGTAAAGCACGATCGGCAGATCGTTGTTCTCGGCAAGATAGCTGAAGTGCGCCAGCAGGCCCGCCTGGCTCGGGCGGTTGTAGTAGGGCGCGACCAGCAGCGCGGCGGCCGCGCCGCACTTCTTCGAGAAGTTCATGTGCAGCAGCGCGTTCATCGTGTCGTTGCTGCCGCAGCCGGCGATGATCGGCACGCGGCCCGCCGCCTGCTCGATGCAGACTTCGATGACGCGGTGGTGTTCGGCGTTCGACAGCGTCGAGTTCTCACCCGTGGTGCCGCAGGGGACGAGCGCGGAGGAGCCCGATTCGATCTGCCAGTCGACAAGGCGGCGGAAAGCCTGTTCGTCGAACGCCCCGTCGCGAAACGGTGTGACAAGCGCGGGAATCGAGCCGGAGAACATGGACTTTACCTCTTAGCGATGCTCAATGATCGCTCAGCCGGGGAACAACCCCGCTTGCTGAACGTCACGTTCAGCGCCTGATAAGGAGCCTCTTGAGAAAATGTCCAGCATGTTGCGCGCCCCCCACCTGCTGCTGAGCATTTCTTTCACCGTTTTTGCCGTTCCCGCACTCGCCCAGTCAACGTCGCCCTACGGGACGCCGGACGGCCGCGAATGGGATGCGGCAAGGGCGCAGTCGATGCAGACGCACGACATGAACGTTCATCAGTCGATCGACCAGTGGAAGCTGCTGAGCGCCAACGACCGCATGGGCTTCGCCGCCTATACCTCGTTCCTGCTGACCTATCCGGGCTATCCGCAGCAGGACAAGATCAGGGGCTATGCCGAAAAGGCGCTGCTGACCGAATCGCCCTCGGCCCAGGCGGTGATCGGCTATTTCGACCGCTTCGCCCCGATCGGCAGCCGCGCGGCGGGCCGCTATGCCGTGGCGCTCTCGACGATGCGCCGCGCGGATGCCGCGACCAATGCCGTCGCCGCCTGGCGCATGGGGGCGCTGATCGATTCGGACGAGGCCGCCCTCCTCGGCCTTTATCGAGGCCAGTTCACCGCCGCCGATCACGACGCGCGCATGGATGCGCTGCTGTGGCAGGGCGAAACCGCGCAGGCCGAGCGGCAGATTTCCTTCGTCTCCGCCGCGCGCCGCTCCGAGTTCATGGAGCGCCTGACGCTGCTGCAAGGCTCCGCCCCCGGTACGCTGGGGATGAGCCTGCCCTCCGGCATCGCGTCCGACCCCGGCTATATCTACAACCGCGCGGTGCAGGCGCGCCGTTCGGGCAACAGCGCCGGTGCGGTGAGCCTGCTCGCCAATCGCCCGCCACTGTCGCGCCCGGTAGCCCAGCCCGAGCAGTGGGTGCGCGAACTGCTCACCGCCGCGAAAGCCGCCGACGCATCGAGCGCGGTGCGCATCGCCGCCTCGATCGACGACGCCTTCGCCCCCGGCACGGACGTCAGCCGCCAGTCCTTCCGCGTGCGCGACGACTACACCACGCTGATGTGGCTGGGCGGCACCAAGGCACTGTGGAGCCTCTCCAGCCCCCGTCAGGCCGCACCGCTGTTCTACCGCTACGGCGCCGCCGCGCAGACGCCGGGCACGCGCTCCAAGGGCTTCTACTGGGCTGGCCGCGCCGCCGCGATGGGCGGCGACACGGCAGGCGCCAACCGCTACTTCGAGATGGCGGCGCAGTATCCGCAGTACTTCTACGGCCAGCTTTCGCTCGAACGGCTGAGCCGCCCGATCCCCAACCTCGACACCCGGCCGAGCGCGGTGCCGAGCATGGCCCAGCGCACCTCGTTCGCCTCGCTGCCGATCACGCGGGCGGTGCGCGACGTCGCCCGCGACGCCGACTGGCGCACCGGCGTGCAGTTCTACCGCGAGATCTCCAACCAGGCGCAGACCGCCGAGGACTACGTGCTCGTCGCCGATCTGGCGCGTGAGATCGGCCGCCGCGACCTCGCCGTCATCATGGGCCAGAGCGCGCACGCGGGCGGGTTCGACCAGTTCGGCAAGATTTCCTTCCCGCTGGTGCCGACCCCGCAGGGCACCGACTGGACGATGGTGCATGCCCTCGCCCGGCAGGAAAGCCAGTTCGCCCAGAACGCGCTCAGCCACGCGGGCGCACGCGGGTTGATGCAGCTGATGCCTGGCACCGCGCGCGAGCAGGCGGGCAAGATGGGCCTCGCCTACAATCAGGACTCGCTGATCAGCGATCCCAGCTACAACATCCTGCTGGGCGACGCCTACTTCCGCCGCGTGAAGGACTACTTCGGTGGTGCGCTTCCGCTGGCCATTGCCGCCTACAACGCCGGCCCCGGCAACGTGAACAAGTGGCTGCGCGCCAACGGCGATCCGCGCACCGGCTCCGTCGAGTGGCTCGACTGGCTGGAGCAGATCCCGATCTACGAGACCAAGAACTACGTCCAGCGCGTGCTGGAAAACGCCGTGGTCTACGAGACGATGTATCCGGAGAAGTCGGACTACAACGGCGCGAACAAGCTCTCGCGGCTGATGCCGGGCAAGCGCGCGCCGGGCTGATCGCTGCGCCCGCCCGGTGATGTACCTCGAACATCTGCTGCTGGCGCTGGCGGTGCAGGTCCTCGTCGCCCGCCTGACCGGCAACTGGTGGACCGGCGCGGCGCTCGCAAGCGCCTATTTCATCGGGCGCGAGGCGGCGCAGGCGGAGTATCGCTGGATCGAGCAGTTCGGCCACGGCCTGCGCGCGAACATGCCGTGGTGGGGGCCGTTCGATTTGCGCGTCTGGCCCAAGGTGGACCAGTGGATCGACTGGATCGGCCCGCTCGTCGGCACCTGCGCGCTGGCATGGTTGATGACGCGCAAACGCCGCTTCTAATCGGGCGCCGCTCGCCCTATCAGCGGCGACATGAAACCCGCCGGTCCTCCCATCTCTCCCACTGGCATGGCCGCCTTGCGCGCCCGCTACGACCACCTGCTCGGCAAGGAGCGCCCCGAGATCGTGGAGATCGTATCGTGGGCGGCGGGCAACGGCGACCGCTCCGAGAACGGCGACTATCTCTACGGCCGCAAGCGTATGCGCGAGATCGACCGCGAACTGGCCTTCCTCGCCCGCCGCATGAAGGCGCTGCGGGTCGTCGATCCGGCCGACCAGACCGAGCGCGGCAAAGTCTTCTTCGGCGCCACCGTCGAACTCGCCGACGAGGACGACGAGCGCCTGACCATCACCATCGTCGGCGACGACGAACAGGACGCCTCCACCGGCCGCATCGGCTGGAGCGCCCCGATCGCCCGCGCCCTGCGCGGCGCAGGCGTGGGCGACTTGCGCATCGTGCGCCTCCCGTCCGGCGAGAAGGAGTGGGAGATCATGGCGGTAAGCTACCCATGATGGAGTTGAGCGTCGAAGCGATCGGCTTCCTCATCGCCATCGCCTTTCTTGCGGGCGGGGTCGACGCGCTGGCGGGCGGCGGCGGGCTGCTGACGATCCCGGCGCTGATGGCAGCGGGCATACCGCCCGTCTCTGCGCTGGCGACCAACAAGCTGCAGAGCACCATCGGCACGTCCTCCGCCTTCCTGACCTTCCACCGCGCCGGGCATGTAGACCTGAAAGCCTTCGCCTTTCCGGCGCTCGGCGCCTTCATTGGGTCGGTGGCGGGCGGAACGGCGGTGCAGTTCGTCGATCCCAAGTTCCTCGCCGCCTTCGTGCCGGTGCTGCTGATCGCGATGGGGCTCTACTTCCTGCTCGCCCCGCCGATGAGCGAGGTCGATCGCCACGCCCGCGTCGGCCGCGTGGGGCTGACGCTGATCACCACCGGCATCGGTTTCTACGACGGGTTCTTCGGCCCCGGCACCGGCTCGTTCCTGACGACGGCGCTGGTGGCGCTGGGCGGGCTCGGCCTCGTGCGCGCGATCGCCAATACCAAGTTCCTGAACCTGTCCACCAACGTCGCCGGGCTGCTGGCGATGATCGCGGGCGGCAAGGTACTGTGGCTGCTGGGCGCGGGCATGGCGGCGGCGAACGTCGCGGGCAACCAGGTCGGCGCGCGTCTCGCGATCCGCTACGGCGGCAAGGGCGTGCGGCCGCTGCTCGTCGTCATGTCCTTCGCACTGACGGTGAAGCTGCTCTCCGACCCGAAGAACCCGCTGTGGAGCCTGTTCTGAAATGCTTCGCTTCGCAGCTCTCCTGTCCCTGTCATGCCTTGCGCTCGCCCCCTCGGCACAGGCCCGCGAGAGCCTCGGCCTCTACGGCACATGGGGCGCCTTTCGCGATCCGCTCGTCCCGCGCTGCTACGCCATCGCCAAGGCCGAGCCGAGCGCAAAGCGGCGTGACTACCAGCCTTACGCGGCGATCGGCACATGGCCGAGTCGCGGAGCGCGGGGGCAGGTGCATTTCCGGCTGTCGCGCAAGCTCGCGCAGAATGCGGTGATCACCCTTCGCATCGGTGACAGGCGCCTGCAACTGACCGGCGGCGGCGGCGATGCATGGCCGCGCAGCGATGCCGACAACGCCGCGATCAGCGCCGCCATGCGCTCTGCCCGCACGATGACCATCGGCGCGCGCGACGACCGGGGGCTGCCTTTCGGCGATACGTATGTCCTGCCCGGGGCCGCTTCCGCCATGGACGCCGCGCTGATCGGCTGCTCCCGGCTCAGATAGAAGAAGGGCGGAGCCACGGCCCCGCCCTTCCCTCGCCATGAGGTCGTGAAACCTTAGAAGCGCACGCCCACGCCCGCCATGACCTGGTGACGGTCGAGGTCGAGGTTGAAGCGCTGGCTGTCGGGGATTTCGTTCGTGTAGTCGATCTCGCCCTTGCTGTAGTTCGAGTAGCGGTACTCGATCTTGGCGAAGACGTTGTTCGTCACCGCCTGCTCGACGCCCGCACCGATGCGCCAGCCGTCGGCATCGATGTCGCGATTGGTGTCGACCGTGCCGAAGGTGCTGCGAACGTCGAACTTGGCGTTCGTGTAGCCACCCTTGGCATAGAGCATCGTCTTCGGGCTGATCACGTAACCGACGCGCGCGCCGACGTAGAGATCACGGTTCGCCTTGACGTTGCCGAGGCCGAAGCCCTCGAACTCGCCGTCGTTGAAGCGGGTTTTGGCGGTGGACCAGGTCACTTCTGCCTCGGGGCCGACCACAAGGTTGCCCGCGCGGAAGTCGTAGCCCGCGCCGACGCCGTAGGTGAACCCGTCGACCGTCTTGTTGTTGTCCTCGTTGACGTCGTCGTCAACGCTGCTCCCCGCCTTGGTGGCGTCGTAGCCGCCCAGCGCCTCGACGTGGAACTGCGAAAAAGGATCGACCGGCGCGACATTCTGCGCGAAAGCCGGAGCGGCCGAGGCCATGGCGGTTCCTGCGGCGAGACAAACAAGGATCTTCTTCATAAACGGTACTCCAAAAACGATCCCGTGAGGCGGGCTGTTCCCGCTTGCCCATCGGGTGCCAGTGAGCGGGTCGCCCCGCCTTGGACTGGTCAAAAGCCGATCTACGGTCCGGAGTTTCCTGAACCTAACACAACGAAATCGTTGATGTTTTTTCGCAACACTGCGTCGATGGACGGAGTTCCTTGCGCGATGTGTGACGGGAACCTGGCGAAGCGCTCGCCGTTCGCGCAGGCCCGCGCGTTCGCTCGCATGGGCACGCATCTTCCGTTTCGGGGCGATATGCACTATATGCCCGCCGATCATGTCAGAGCAGCACATCTCCCCCGCAGCGGTCTCGACCGCCGCCGGCCTCACGCCGATCCCGGGCAACGTCGACCCGATGACCGTGGCGCGTCCTTCACTGGTGGACGGCGTGACCCCGCGCGAGGACGGGCGCATCGACCTCATCGGCCTGCCCAAGAAGCGCATCGCCGAGCTGTTCGAGGGCGCGGGACTGGACGTGAAGGCCGCCAAGCTGCGCGCCAAGCAGGTCTACCACTGGCTCTACCACCGCGGCGTGACCGAGTTCGAGGCGATGACCGACATCGCCAAGACCATGCGTCCCTGGCTGGCGGAGCGCTTCGTCATCGGCCGCCCGGAGATCGTCGAGGCGCAGCATTCCAGCGATGGCACCCGCAAGTGGCTGCTGCGCACGGCAGACGCGCACGACTTCGAGATGGTGTTCATCCCCGACGCCGATCGCGGGACGCTCTGCGTCTCCTCGCAGGTCGGCTGCACGCTCAACTGCCGCTTCTGCCACACCGGCACCATGCGCCTCGTGCGCAACCTGACCGTGGGCGAGATCGTCGGCCAGGTCATGCTGGCGCGCGATTCGCTCAGTGAGTGGCCCAAGAACGCCGAAGACAGTCGCCGCCTCGCCGCATTGATGGACGACATTGGTGACGACGATGACGAGGAAGGCGGCTACCACCCCAGCGGCCGCCTGCTGACCAACATCGTGATGATGGGCATGGGCGAGCCGCTCTACAACTTCGACAACGTGCGCGATGCGCTCAAGCTGGTGATGGACGGCGACGGGCTCGCCCTGTCGAAGCGCCGCATCACGCTGTCCACCTCGGGCGTGATCCCGCAGATGGAGCGCTGCGGCGAGGAGATCGGCGTCAACCTTGCCGTCTCGCTCCACGCGGTGACCAAGGAAGTGCGCGACGAGATCGTGCCGGTGAACAAGAAGTACGGCATCGAGCAGTTGCTGCAGGCCTGCGCCGACTATCCGCGCGCCAGCAACGCGCGGCGCATCACCTTCGAGTACGTGATGCTCAAGGACAAGAACGACAGCGATGACGACGCGCGCGAACTGGTCCGCTTGCTCAAGCACTACAAGCTGCCCGCCAAGGTGAACCTGATCCCGTTCAACCCCTGGCCCGGCGCGCCTTACGAATGCTCGACGCCCGAGCGCATCCGTTCGTTCTCGGAGATCGTGTTCCAGGGCGGGATTTCCGCGCCGGTCCGCACGCCGCGCGGGCGCGACATCGATGCGGCTTGCGGCCAGCTCAAGACGGCGGCGGAAAAGAAGAGCCGCGCCGAGATCGACCGCCTGCTGGCGGAGAAGGAAGCCGCGCTGCTGGGTTGAACGGTCAAGCCCCGCACGCCGGGGCTTCGATGGGCTCAGCCTGAGCGCGAACCGAACCGATCGTCATTGCGAGCGTAGCGAAGCAATCCAGGGCAGTCTTGAGCCGCCCCGGATTGCTTCGCTACGCTCGCAATGACGATGGTGGTTTTACCAAACCTCGCTCGTCCTCAGCTTGTCGAAGGACCGTGCGCGAGGTTGCGGTCTCACTGATCTCCGGTAAGCGCCGCGACGAGTTCCTTGACCTTCTTCTGCCGCCATTGCGGCGTGGGCGCGACCAGCCAATAGCCACGACGGCTCGGCGTAGGTTCACCTACCGCCGCATCGCGCCCGGCGACGCCCGCCGCAAGCAGCGCCGGAATGCGCGCACGGCCGATCCCGGCCAGCGCGGCGGCGATCGCCTGCCCGGCATCGCTCACCACGACCGGCGGCTTGGCCTCTTCTCCCTCACCGTCCGGCTCGGGGTCGCCCGGCCAGCCGATCCAGTCGCCCGAGCCGACCTCGACCCATTCGGCGCTACCGAGCGCCACGCCCTCAAGGTCGCCCGGCCCATCCGTCCAGCGCACCGCGAGGTCGAGGTTAGCTTCTGTGAAATCCGTCATCTCGCCATCGACCAGCACGTATCGCACTTGCGGATTCGCCGCGCGAAATGCGGCAAGGCGCGGTGCCAGCCAGGCGGCGAAGAACTCGCGCGGGCAGGCGATGGTGTAGACGTGGCTCGACTGCCCCGCCTGCATAGCCTGCACGGCGTCCTCGAAATGGAGGAACCCGCTGCGCAGCGCGGCAAGGCCGGCGCCCGCCTCTTCGGTCAGTTCCAGCCCCTTGCTGGTCCGGCGGAACAGCACCACGCCGAGCAGGTCTTCCAGCGCGCGGATCTGCTGGCCGACGGCGGCGGGCGTCACCGCCAGTTCGTCGGCGGCGCGGGTGAACGAGAGATGGCGTGCCGCTGCGTCGAAGACGCGCAGGGCGTTGAGGGGCAGGTGCGTGCGCTTCATGACGCTTCCCTAAGCGCCACAATCGCGCGGGGCAATATCAGCCTGCGGTCGCGGGCGCAGCAAGCGGGAAGAAGGGGATGCTGGCGCGGAATTCGGTGCCGTCATCGCGGCGGAAGGTGTAATACCCCTCCATCGAACCCTGCGGCGTCGAGAGCGGGCATCCCGAGACGTAGTCGTGACTGCGGCCCGGTTCGAGCAACGGCTGTTCGCCAACAACGCCTTCGCCCTCGACCACATCGACTTTGCCGTTGGCATCGGTGATGCGCCAGTGACGGGTCATCAGTTGCAGCGTGTGGTCGGTCTCGTTCTCGATCCGGATGTGATACACCCAGAACCATTTACCCGCCTCGATACGCGATTGCTCGGGCAGGAAATTGACGGCCACACGCACGGTGAGGCCGTCGGTGATCGCGGAGTGCTGGAACAGTTCCTTCATGACACGGGCAACCTAACCACGATTCTTTCAGGCTACAACCGTGTAGAAGTGAGCAGGTTCCGGCAATCTGCTCCGCTATCGGACTTTGGCTCCCCGAGTAGGATTCGAACCTACGGCCATTCGATTAACAGTCGAATGCTCTACCGCTGAGCTATCGGGGAACGGCCTGCCAGCGTCGGGGGCTGGCAGGCTAAACTGGCAGTCGCTCTTCAACGCGACCGCGTCGGCGCTACTTTAAAGGCCGATGGCCTTCAACGCCTGGTCCATGTCTTCCTTGAGGTCTTCGATATCCTCGAGGCCGACGTTGATGCGCAGCATGCCTTCGCCGATGCCCATCGCCTCGCGGCCTTCCGCCCCCATGTTGTGGTGCGTGGTCGAGGCCGGGTGGCACATCAGCGAACGCGAGTCGCCGATGTTGTTCGATATGTCGATGAGCTTGAGCGCATCGAGCAACCCGTGTGCCTGTTCGCGGCCGCCGTCGAGCACGAAGGAGAAGATCGGCCCGCAAGCATCCATCTGCTTCATCGCCAGCGCCTGCGCCGGGTGGCTGTCGAGCCAGGGGTGCAGGATCGTGGGCACCCGATCTTCCATGAACTTGCCGAGAGCCAGCGCGTTCTCGCTCTGCTTCTTGGCGCGCAGGTCCAGCGTCTCGAGGCCCTTGAGCACGACCCAGGCGTTGAAGGGCGAGAGGTTCGGGCCGGTGTTGCGCTGGAACGGCAGCAGCACGTCGTTGATGAACTGTTCGGAGCCGCAGACGGCGCCCGCGAGCACACGCCCCTGCCCGTCCATCAGCTTGGTCGCGGAGTAGGCGACGACATCGATGCCGAATTCCATCGGCCGCTGCAGCGCGGGCGAGCAGAAGGCGTTGTCGACGACCGTGGTGATGCCGTGCGCCTTGGCGATCTCGGCGATAGCGGCAAGATCGGCAACGCCCATGGTCGGGTTCGCCGGGGTCTCGAAGAAAAAGACCTTGGTGTTGGGGCGGATCGCCGCTTCCCACTGCGCGGTGTCACCGGCGTCCACCAGCGTCACCTCGACGCCGAAGCGCGGCAGCAGGTGATCACCCAGCCAGCGGCACGAACCGAAGGCGGCGCGCGCGCTCACCATGTGGTCGCCCGCCGAGAGCTGGCACAGCAGCGCGGCGGTCATCGCCGCCATGCCGGTGGCCTGGGTGCGGCAGGCTTCCGCGCCTTCGAGGAGGGCGATGCGCTCCTCCAGCATCGCCACCGTCGGGTTCTGCAGGCGCGAGTAGGTCATGCCTTCCTCGTCGCCCTGGAAGCGGGCGGCGACCGTGGCGGCATCGTCGTAGCTGTAACCCGAAGTCAGGAACAGCGCTTCGCTGGTCTCGCCCATTTCCGAACGCCAGGTGCCTCCGCGGATGGCGCGGGTTGCGGGGCGCCAGCTCTGGGTCTGGCTGCGGTCCTGTCCGGTGGTGCGTTTCATGGCGCAAGCCTCTAAGGGCGCGCGCGAGTCTGTGCAAGCGCGCTGGGCCCACCCCGCTGCGACTAGGCAGCAAACTGCCAAGTCTCGCTACCCCTCCCCCATGCGGGATGGGCGGTAGGCTTGGCCGCGAAGCGGCTTAGCCGGACGGGGTGGGGCGAACCGCTCAAGCGCTTGCCCAAACCCGTGCCCCTCTTTATCCGCGCATCCGATGCCACTCTCCCGTCAAAATCGCGATCCGCTCGGCTGGTGCCTTCTCATCGTCGCTGCGTTCCAGGCGCTGGTGCTGTGGCGGCTGACGATCCCCTCGCGCTACTACTTCGACGAGGTTCACTACGTCCCCGCCGCGCTCAAGCTGCTGGAGCTGATCCCCGCCAACCGCGAACATCCGCTGTTCGCCAAGGAAGTGATCGCCGGCTTCATCCACCTGCTGGGCGACAAGCCGCTGGCGTGGCGCCTCGGCCCGGCACTATTCGGCGGACTCGGCCTGTTCGCCTTTGCGCGGCTGGTCTGGCACGTGACGCAGCTGCGCCGCGCGGCGGTGCTGGCGACGGCGCTGCTGGCCACCAACTTCATGTGGTTCGTGCAAAGCCGCATCGCCATGCTCGACATGATCGCCGCAGGCATGTGCATGGTGGGCCTGTGGCAGTTCGCCGCCGCCTGGCGGGCGAAGCGCACCGGCATCGCGCGCCTGCACCTGATCCTGAGCGGCCTGGCCCTCGGCCTGTCGCTGGGCGCGAAGTGGAGCGGTGCTCCGGCACTGGCGATGCCCGGCCTTGCCTTCCTGGCCATGCGCATCGCGGATACCGGGCCGGTCTTCATCGGCAAGCGCGGGGCCGGGCCGATCAAGGGCGTGAGCCTGCTCGAAGCCGCGCTGTGGCTCGGCCTGTTTCCGATCGCGGTCTACTGGGCGACGTTCATCCCGGCGATGTTCTACCCGCACCATACCCTCTCGCCCTGGGGCTTCGTCCAACAGCACGAACTGATGGTACGCCTGCAGGATAGCGTGAAGAAGCCGCACCCCTACAAGACGTACTGGTATCAGTGGATCGTCGACTGGCGGGGCATCTGGTATCTGTTCCAGAACGTCGACGGCGCGCACCGCGGCGTGGTGATGATCGGCAATCCGATGGCGATGATCGCGGGCCTCCTCGCGTTCTTCTGGAGTGTGTGGGCCGCCCTCTTCCGCGGCCGCCGGGACGTGCTGTTCTTCGCGGTGCTCTATTTCGTGTGCGTGGGCATGTGGGCGGTGAACGGCAAGCCGGTGCAGTTCTACTACCACTACCTGCTGCCGGGCGCGTTCCTGATGGCGCTGCTGGCGCTCGGCCTCGACGCCTTGTGGGACCGGCGCGACCGTTGGCGACTGGTGGCGCGGTGGGTCTTCGGCCTGTCGCTGGCGCTGTTCGTGGTGTTCTACCCGATCATCTCGGGCTGGCCGCTGCCCTTCAAGGACGCCTACAACCTGTGGATGTGGCTGCCTAGCTGGCGGTAAGCCGCGTGCGCAGCCGCAGGAACCCTGCCGCCGCCACCGCGCTGATCCCGGCGAGCGCCATGTCCTTTTGCGGGTCCCACGGATCGCCCTGCTGCCCGTTGTAGGCAAGCGCGTCGGGCCCGGCCATGAACACGGTCAACAGCCACTCGAAGATTTCATAGATCGCGCTGCCCGCCAGCACGAACTCGACCGCGATGTAAGTCGCCAGCGAAAGCGAGAGCTTGCGGTGCCGTGCCAGCCAGGCCGAGATGGGATGGACCCAGCAGGCCCCGAAGCTGAAATGGACGAGCCGGTCCCACGAATTGCGTTGCAATCCCAGCGTCGCAGCGGGCGACGGCAGGCCGAGCGCCCTCGCCCAGTCCTCATAGGGAACGAAGGAATAGATGTAGCGTCCGCCTAGCGTGTGCAGCCACAGGAACAGGCAGGCGCAGGCTACAGCGCTCGTCGGCATCGGCCAGCGCCGCAGCGCCAGCCACAACCCCGCGACGATCACCAGCGTCGGCAGGTTCTGCAGCGGCGCGAGGGTCGGGTACGGCGAATCAATGAGGCTGACGAGCGCCCATAGCGCCGTCAGCCCCAGCAGAACCGCTTGCGTGCGGTTCGGGATCAGTACTTGCCCCAGACGAACTTCGACGAGAGCGCGAAGTTGAACACCGAGGCCAGCAGCACGCCGGTGATCACCGCCAGCACGTCGTGGATGCCGATGGTCTTGAGCACGGCGGCCGAACCGATGTTGGTGAGCAGGCCCAGCGAGCAGGTCAGCGCGAACTGCGCCCAGCCGCGCATCAACGGCGCGAAGCCGCGCAGGCGCTTGTCCGAATAGGTCAGTTCGTTGTTGAGCACGAAATTGAACGTCATCGCCACCAGCGCGGCGATCGTGTTCGCAATGTTGAAGGTCGTGCTCTCGGACCAGTTGCCGTAGACGAAACGCTCGCCGAAGACGACGTGGAGCATCGTCCACAGCACCGCCAGCTGCACCACCACGCCCATGGCGCCCACGGTGCCGAACAGCGCGAAACGGGTCGGGATGATCCGGCCCAGCCATTTGTCGTAAAGGCCCACGAGGAATTCGAACACGACGGTCTGGTCCAGCTTGCTTTCGCCTTCTGCTCGCGCGGCGAAGTTGAGGGGGAATTCCTTGACGCGCAGCGGGGTGTCCACCGTCGCCAGGATGTCGAGCAGGATCTTGAAGCCGACGCCCGACAAGCGGTGCGCGTCGGCGCGCAGGGTCTGGGTGCGCAGCATGAAGAAGCCGCTCATCGGGTCGGTCAGCTCCACTCCGGTCACCTTGTTGGCGATGCGGTTGGCGAAGCCCGATGCCTTGACGCGGTCGGGGCGGCCCCATGCCTCGGTGCTGGCGCCCTCGGCGAAGCGCGAGGCATAGGCGAGGTCGTACTCGCCCGAGGCGACGGCCTTGAGCATGCCCGGCAGCAGCGCGGGATCGTGCTGGTGGTCGGCGTCCATCACCGCGACGACAGGAGCGGCGGTGGAGCACATCCCCTCGATCGCGGCGCTGGCGAGGCCGCGGCGGCCGATGCGCTGGATGCAGCGCACGCGCGGATCGGACAGCGACAGGCGGCGCGCCTCGTCCGAGGTGCCGTCGGGGCTGTTGTCGTCGACGTAGATGGCTTCCCACGTGATTCCGGCGAGCGCCTTGTCGAGTCGCTCGATCATCGTCGCGATGTTCTTGCGCTCGTTGTAGGTCGGCAGGACCACCGCCAGTTCCAGCGGCTTCGCCTGCGGCGAAACTGCGCGAACGGCGGCTTCGGAAGCCTGCGCGAGATCGGTCGTGGAAATGTTCATGCGCCCTGTTTTTAGGTTGTAAACGTCAAGAAACGATTATTGCGTAGCGGCGCAACCTTTACAGGCGCGCGAGCACCGCGTCACCGATTTCCTTCGTGCCGGCCGAGCCGCCGAGGTCGCCGCCCTTGATACCGTCCGCGAGCGCAGCGGCAACGGCGGCTTCGATGCGGGCGGCTTCGGCTTCGAGACCGAAGGAGTGGCGCAGCAGCATGGCGGCCGAAAGGATCGTCGCCATCGGATTAGCCAGGCCCTTGCCCGCGATGTCCGGGGCCGAACCGTGGATCGGCTCGTAGAGGCCGAAGCTGCCTTCCGCGAGGCTGGCCGATGCGAGCAGGCCGATCGAACCGACGCACATGCTGGCCTGATCGCTCAGAATGTCGCCAAACAGGTTGCCGGTGACGATCACGTCGAAGGCGCCGGGGTTCTTCACCAGCTGCATCGCCGCGTTGTCGACGTACATGTGCGTCAGTTCGACGTCCGGGTACTCGGCCGAAACCTCGATCACTACGTCGCGCCAAAGCTGCGAGGTTTCCAGCACGTTGGCCTTGTCCACCGAGCACAGCTTCTTCGAGCGACCCTGCGCGGCCTTGAAACCGGCGTGGGCGATGCGTCGAACTTCGTCCTCGGCGTAGGACATCATGTCCCAGCCCTGACGGCGGCCGTCTTCCAGCGTGCGGGTGCCCTTCTCGCCGAAGTACACGTCGCCGTTGAGTTCGCGCACGATCAGCAGGTCGATCTTGCCGGCGACTTCCGGACGCAGGGTGGAGAGGTCCTCAAGGCCCTTGAACACCGTCGCGGGACGCAAGTTGGCGAAGAGGCCCAGCTCCTTGCGCAGGCCCAGCACCGCCTGCTCGGGGCGCAGCGCGCGCTCCAGGTGGTCGAGCGAAAAGTCGCCCACTGCGCCGAACAGGATCGCGTCGGAAGACCGCGCGATCTCGAGCGTCGCGGCGGGCAGCGGGTGGCCGTGCTTGCGATAAGCCGCGCCGCCGACGTCGCCCTCGACCAGCTCAAGACCGTCGATCTGCAGCGCTTCGAGCACGCGGACTGCCTCGGCAGTCACTTCGGGACCGATCCCGTCTCCGGCAAATACAGCGATGCGCATAGTCGTTTCCTCAAGCCTCGATCCGAGCCAGCCGCTCGCGCAGCAGGACGCGCGCCGCCATAACGTCTCTTCTGCGATCGGCAAGCGGGTAGCGGGCCAATTCTCGACCAATGGCGTCGAAGGTGGCCAGCAGCGCGGGCCAATCGTGCTCCGGCGGGCGCGCAATTCGCGCGCCGTAGCCCAGTTCGCGCAATGTCAGCACTTCGTAGCGCAGGAGCCCCAGCGCCCAGCCGCGCGCGGACGGCGCGACGCAGATCGCCTCCAGCACGCCCGACAGCGCCTCGTAGAGAGCGGGAAACGGCTGCCGCTCGGGCAGGACCGAGGCCGCGAGTGCGGTGACCCAGCCGATCGCGGCGGCGGGCAACGGCTCCGTGATCCAGGGCGCGCGGCTCTGGAGCAGTTCAAGGCGGGCGAAGGGAAGCTGGGTGTCGGACTTCGAGCGGACGTCCGCCTCGACGGTGTTGCCGGGAATCAGGACCGGCCGCAGTTCGCGCCCCCTTCCCCCGGCGATGAAGGCCGCGACGAGGCCGTGGTCGGCGGTCAGCAGGCGCGCAATGACGGCGTTCTCGCCGTGCGGCAGGGCGGCGCAGACAAGGGCGGGGGCGCGAAAGTGCATCGCGCCTTCCTCTGCCGGTTCAATGCGTCAGTTGCAAATTTCCTCGACCTCGGCGCGCGCGTGCTCGGCCTGCTTGTCCTTGGTGATGAGGGGGTTTTCCACTCGCCCCATCGTCCAGTTGCGACCGAGGCGGACGGTCTGGTTGGGCGCACACCAGATCTCGCCCGAACCGTCGAGAGCGGTGACCCAGATCAGATTATGCTCCTGCCCGTAGTCGATCATGCCGATGGCATAGCCATCGCCCTTGCCGACGACGTGAAGCGGAATAGTAGGATTGAGCTGCGTGAACATCGCGTGCCTTTCATGGGCTATCGCGATGTTCAACCCTGCGTGCGCGAGAAACGTTCCCGGCGCACATAACGCAAGCTGATCAGTTGGCGCTCAGCTTGGCCTCGAGCGCGTCGAGCCGCGCCTTGAGCGATTCCGTCTCTGCACGCGCGGTGGCGGCGAGTTCCTTGACCGCGTCGAATTCCTCGCGGCTGACGAAGTCCATGTCACCCATGAACTCCTTCACGCGCTCACGCGCGGAATCGCGCGCCTCGCGGCCCATGCCCGCAAGAGTGCCGGCGGCGCTGTTCAACATCTTGGCGAAGTCGGCGACGAAGGGGTTTTCGCTTTGCATGGGCCCTAAATGGAGCGCGCGAAGGCAAGGCGCAAGGGGTATCAGATGTCGAACCGCTCCACCGCGCTCGAACGCTGCACGCCGTCCATGCCCGGGTTGGCGTGCAGGAACGCGAAGTTGAGATAAGTCGCGAAGACCAGCCACAATACGTAAGGCAGTAGCAGCGCCGCCGCGACAGTGCGCACGCGGGCGAAGAGTATCGTCGTCACCACCGCCGCCAGCAGGATCGCCGCGATCAGCACCAGCGCCGCGCTCATCCGGTGCATGCCGAAGAACACCGGCGACCACGCCAGGTTCAGCACGAACTGCACCGCGAAGGCCAGCACCGCGATCCCGCGTCCACGCGCGCCGCGCGCCGCGAGCACCATCGCCAGAGCCACGCCCATCATCACGTAGAGCACCGACCACACGATCGCGAAAGTCACCGGCGGCGGATAGACGGCGGGCTTCACCAATGCGTCGAACCACGGATTGCCCGGCCCGCTTCCCGCCATTTGTCCGGAGAGGAACCCCAGCAGCAGCACGACGGGAACGCATACCAGCAGCCAGCGCATCAGGCTGGCGCGCAACTGGCCGGGGGAAGCTAACAGGTTCATGCGCGCAAAAGGTCCCGAATCAGGAATTTACCCAAGAATGGCGCGGTTTGTGGTACGCGGCGGGCCGCTGCGCAATCGTTAGCGAACAGTCAGTCACCCCGGTGTGCCGAAACGAGAAACTCCAAGTTTCCTTCAGGACCCTTGATCGGGCTTTCGACGATGCCCTGGATTTCCCAGCCGTCGCCCTCCAGCCATTCGCGCACTTCCTCACACACGCGGGCGTGGAGAGCCGGGTCGCGGACCACGCCGCCCTTGCCCACTTCGCCGCGCCCGACCTCGAACTGCGGCTTGATCAGCGCGACCACCCGGCAGCGCGGCGCGGCGAGGCGCAGCGGCACTTCGAGCACTTTGGCGAGGCCGATGAAGCTGGCGTCGCACACCACCCAGTCGCACGGCGCGTCGATTTGCTCCGGGGTAAGGATGCGAGCGCTGGTCTGCTCAAGCACGGTCACGCGCGGATCGGTGCGCAGTTTCCACGCGAGCTGGTTGGTGCCCGAATCGACCGCGAACACCCGCTTCGCGCCATTGGTCAGCAAAACGTCGGTAAAGCCGCCGGTCGAACTGCCGATGTCCATGGCGACCGCGCCCTTCGGATCGAGCCCGAAATGCTCGATCGCGTGGGCCAGCTTGATCCCCCCGCGCGAGACCCAGGGATGGTCGCGGCCGCGCACTTCGATGGCGGCGTCGTCCTTCACCGACTGGCCCGGCTTGGCGATCTTGGTCTCGCCCGAGAACACGAGGCCCGCCAGCACCAGCGCCTGCGCGCGGGTACGGCTCTCCGCCAGCCCGCGATCGACCAACAGCTGGTCGACCCGCACTTTGGCAGGTTTCTTGTCAGGGGAACGGGGGCGAGGCGTGTCGGTCATGGGATGGTATGCACTTGAGATGGGCGGCGCCTCATTCCATACCACGGGCATGAAGGCAAATCCGCGCAGCCGCGCCACCCCTCTTTCCGCCCTGCTTCTTACCGGTCTCGCTGCAACGGCGGCTTTGTCGGGATGCGTACCGCCGCCGCCGAGCACGCCCGCCCCGCGCCCCGGCACCACGCATGCACCGCAGCCCCGCCCGGCGACTCCGACTGCCCCGCCGCCCTCGCCAATGGCCGCAGACTGGCGCGATGCACCGCAGACGCCGGGCAACTGGAGCTACGCGGGCAACGGCGCCGCCTCGGGCGCGACGTTCGGGAACGGCCAGTTCATCGTCCAGTGCGACACCGCGCGCACCGTCACCCTCCTGCGCGCCGCAGCGCCCCGGGCAGGAGCGGTGGGCATGTCGATCACCAGTTCCACTGGCGCACGCGCGCTGACCGGCACGGCCACGCCGCGCGGCGTGGTCGTCACTCTGCCCGCCCGCGATTCGGCGCTCGACGCCATGGCATTCAGTCGCGGCCGCTTCGCCGTATTAGTGACCGGAGAGCCCACGCTCTACCTGCCGAGCTGGACCGAAATCTCGCGTGTGATCGAGGATTGCCGCTGAGGGAGCGCTTTAACGACGGGGCTTCGACAAGCTCAGCGTGAGCGGGATTGAGAGATCACTTTTGAATCCCGCTCAGGCTGAGCCTGTCGAACGGAGCCAAGCCGCGCACAACATCAAAAAGGGTGATTTCAGGCCGCACTCCAGAGCCCCCAAAAGCAGCGATTTCAAATCACCGCGCGGCTGGGGATAACTGGCCGGAAGCGAAGATCATGACCTGAAAAAATTAGTTTTCAAGACTTGTTGTGCGCTGCGGAATATACCAGATTTCACTCAAGACAACGGCCTTCGGGATACGCGCCCGGGAGCAGCCGAAGTCCCAGCCGTGAAAGCGGCGCACTATGGCTAAACAGCGCGAAAGGAGGTGATCCGATGTCTCATGGTTCAGCAGAGAGGTCGGCAATTCCCGTCGCGAGGCATTATCGCTGATAAACAAGCGATAAAGGCTTCGCTGGCGGCACTTCCCGGCCGCTGACCATGCGAAGGGCCGTACCGGCAAGCCGGTGCGGCCCTTCTCATTTGTGCGCCCCACCACCGCCGACTGCGTCGGCGGTTCCCCTCCCCATCGCTTCGCGACAGGGAGGATGGGCTTGATCCTCCCTGTCGCGAAGCGATGGGGAAGTGGCAGCGGCGAAGTCGCTGACGGAGGGGTATTCTTCGATGATTTGCCTCTCCGGACCATCGTGCTAAGACTGAATGTCTGAGTAGCAATATTGCTTCCGGGTTGCATTCTGCGAAATTTTCGTTCAACGGCGCAATTCTGTTGCAGACTTGAGGATACGTTCGATGGCGACTCTCGCCGATGCCGGCCTGACTTTCACCACCCTTGCCCACCCCGCCCCCGCCAGCGCCGAGACGCGCGCAGCCGTGCTGGCGAACCCTGGCTTCGGCACCAATTTCACCGACCATATGGTGACGATCGAGTGGACTGAAGGTCAGGGCTGGCATGACGCGGTAATCGGCCCTCGCCAGCCGATCCCGCTCGATCCGGCGGCGGCGGTGCTGCACTATGCGCAGGAAATCTTCGAGGGCCTCAAGGCCTACAAGCAGGCCGACGGCGCCATCGCGCTGTTCCGCCCCGAAGCCAACGCCGCGCGCTTCAACCAGTCGGCCGAGCGTCTCGCCATGCCCGCGCTTCCCGAGAATGTGTTCGTCGAAGCCATCGAGAAGCTGGTGCAGATCGACCGCGCCTGGATTCCCGAGGGCGAAGGCGCGTCGCTCTACCTGCGCCCGTTCATGATCGCCACCGAGGCGTTCCTCGGCGTGCGCCCGGCCAAGCAGTACAAGTTCATCGTCATCGCCAGTCCGGCGGGCAACTACTTCAAGTCGGGCGCGCCTGCCGTCTCGATCTGGGTTTCGGACTATACCCGCGCCGCCCCCGGCGGCACCGGCGCAGCCAAGTGCGGCGGCAACTACGCCGCCAGCCTCGTCCCCCAAGCCGAAGCGATCGCGCGCGGCCATGACCAGGTCGTCTTCCTCGACGCCGCCGAGCACAAGTGGATCGAGGAACTGGGCGGCATGAACCTGTACTTCGCGTTCGACGACGGCACCCTGCTGACTCCTGAACTGACCGGCACCATCCTGCCCGGCATCACCCGTGACAGCCTGCTGCAACTCGCCCGTGAAGAGGGCCTGACGGTGACGGAAGGCCGCTACAGCCTCGACCAGTGGCGCGCGGATGCCGCTTCGGGCAAGCTGATCGAGACGTTCGCCTGCGGCACCGCTGCGGTCGTCACCTCGGTCGGCAAGGTCTCGGGCCGCGATGGAGATTTCACCATCGGCACCGGCGGCCCCGGCCAGCTGACCGGCAAGCTGAAGAACCGCCTCGTGTCGATCCAGCGCGGCGAAGCGCCGGACACTCACGGCTGGATCCGCAAGATCGGCTGAAGCAGGGGATTCGGGGGAGGCTCAGTACTCCCCCTCCTCCACCGTATTGAACTGCGGATGGATGCGTTTCCATTCGTACATCCAGTCCATCCCCTCGCGCGCCCTGACCATGTCGTCTTCGCGCGGAGCAAGCGCCGCCGCCGCCTCCCGTGCGACATCGGGCAGGACGGAGCTGTCCCAGCCCTGCTGCTCAATTTCGTCCGCCAGAACCTCGGTCCCGGCACGGCGCAGCATCACCGGCAGCCGGTGCAGCAAGGCTGCGACCACCCACGGAATCATCGGCCCGTTGACGTCCGGGTCGTAGCCCCACAGCACGTTGTGCCCCTCTGCATTGAGGATGTAGTGATAGTGCAGCACCCGCCCGAAAACATCGAAGCGCAGGTATTCTTCGGTGCGAGCGGCGTTGAAGACGTGGATGCTCGGCCCCCGGACCATGCGCTGCGGCGAATCCCCCAGCGCCCGTGCCTCCACCGCGATCGAGACCGGCCCGGCGTCGAACCATCGGGCATTGCGCTCGATCATCGGGATGAGCATGAACTTGTGATGCTGCCCCCGGATCGTCTCGACGGTGCGGTTACCTGCCGGCCGCATGGCGACGGTGGTGTTCATGGCGCGGTCTCCCCTCGTCCCTTTATCCGATAGGCGGATTGCACGCGCGAAGCTCCCCGCTGTCAACCGTACCGGCTTGATCGAACGTCCGGACGGAGCGCCTTTATTGCCATGTCCCGGCCTTGTCGGCGCCCCCTCGCGAACCTACCTGTGCGCCGTATTCCATCTCCCAAGGAGCGTTCCAGCATGGCCGATCTCACCTACACCCCGCCCAAGGTCTGGACCTGGGACCAGCCTAACGGCGGCGAGTTCGCCGGCATCAACCGCCCGACCGCCGGTGCCCGCTTCGAACGCGAACTGCCGCGCGGGGAGCATCCCTTCCAGCTCCATTCGCTCGGCACCCCGAACGGACAGAAGGTGACGATCATGCTCGAGGAGCTGCTCGCCGCCGGATATGCCGCAGAATACGATGCGTGGCTGATCTCGATCTCGGACAGCGACCAGTTCTCCTCGGGTTTCGTGTCGATCAACCCGAACTCCAAGATCCCCGCCCTGCTCGACCTGTCCGGCCCAGAGCCGGTACGCGTGTTCGAATCGGGTTCGATCCTGTTCCACCTTGCCGAGAAGTTCGGCGCCTTCATGCCCACCTCCGGCCCCGGCCGCACCGAATGCATGAACTGGCTGATGTGGCAGATGGGTAGCGCGCCGATGCTGGGCGGCGGCTTCGGCCACTTCTACGCCTATGCGCCGGAAAAGTACCAGTACCCGATCGACCGCTACGCGATGGAGGCCAAGCGCATCCTTGACGTCGCCGACAAGCGCCTCGGCGAAACGCGCTATCTGGCGGGTGACGAGTACACCATCGCCGACATTGCCGCCTACGGCTGGTTCGGCGGCTTCGTGCGCGGCGACGCCTATGGCGACGCGGCGACGTTCCTCGACGTCCCGAGCTACGAGAACCTCACGCGCTGGGGCGAGGAACTGGGCGCGCGCGAGCCGGTGCGCCGTGGCCGCATCGTTAACCGCAAGGGCGAAGGCTTCTTGCCCGAGCGCCACAGCGCCGCCGACATCGACGCGGTGCTGAACGCCTGAAAATGATGTGCCCGACGCTGGAAAACCTCTTCCCAGCGCCGGGACAACACGCTAAGCGCCCCTCTCCCGATCGGCGGCGCCATGCACGGCCGATCCGCTGGGGCGTCGCCAAGTGGTAAGGCACCGGTTTTTGGTACCGGCATTCGCAGGTTCGAATCCTGCCGCCCCAGCCAATATTTCGGCCCATTTTGACCAACAAGGTCTCAAGAGGTATCGAAAAAATCTACTTTTTCAATGACATATTTCGGATAATCTGTCTCACACCGGAGCCATTCCGATCAGGCAGTGTCATGCGATTTGTTGGTCATCCTGTTGGTAAAACAGGCCTCGAAGGCAGCTAAATCGGCCTAGGCAGGAACGGATCAGCGACAGCAGAGCCCAAGGTGCCGACCATGCTGACCGACCAAATCCTCACCACCCTCACCGCCCGCGACAAGCCGATCAAGAAATCCGATGCCGGCGGCCTGCACATCATCGTCATGCCCAACGGCAAGAAGCGCTGGCGTCTCGCCTATCGCTTCGACGGCAAGCAGAAGACTTTCTATGGCGGCGAGTAAGCGGCGACGCTCGGCCGCCAGCTCGCGCAGACGCTGTCGCAGCGGACCATAGTCCGGACGCGACGATCGATACCGGATCACCCGCCGGCTCACGCCAACCAGGTTGCACGCCCGACGCTCGCTCAGCCCGTGATGCTCACGGGCATGGGCGACGGCATCCCGCTTAGCGCCGGGCGTCACCATTTTTTTGATGCCAGATCCTTCAACACCACGTTGTCGAGCATGGCTTCGGCCAGCAACTTCTTCAGCCGGCTGTTCTCTTCCTCGAGCGTGCGCAGGCGCCGAGCCTCCGACACCTCCAGGCTGCCATACTTCGACTTCCACTTGTAGAACGTCGCTGAGCTGATCCCGTGGCGGCGGCACACATCCGCTGTCGCCATCCCGGCCTCCTGCTCCTTCAAGATCGCGATGATCTGCTCTTCGCTGAACCTGCTGCGCTTCATTCCGTCCGACTCCTTCTCGTCGGACTCTACTCAAAATCGGTCACATTTCAGGGGAGCACGTCAGTCGCTATGGGGGGCTAACTGAGATCAGCGTGCCTCGGGACGATCGCGTGGAGGTAAGGCTTGCCTTCGAGGTGCCCGGTGTCGGAACTGCGCTCGGGATCAATATGCGCGCACCAATGACACCAGAAATTTTATGTCACTTGTGTCGCCTTCAGAGCAGCTAACCTATGACCGCTTACCACCCCTTTCGGTCGTGTCCCGCGGGGTGGTGTAGGAACCGTCGATCTACGGCAGGATCAGGTT
>NZ_BSFC01000004.1 GCF_027922145.1 Novosphingobium resinovorum
AAATGGAAAACCAAAAGTCCCTGTTTCCGGACGTTTGAAGAGGAGGTGCATAATGAACCAGTCGTTGCAACGCCGCGCAGGGCATTTTCGACCAGGTTGTTGCTGATCTCCAGCAGGCCATCTTCGCAATAACGGACCATCGCCGCCCAGCGGTTAAGGGGATAACGGCATGCTTTCGCCAAGGCGCTGTCCGAGGACAATCCCTGCATCTGGGCATGCAACCATGGCCGCAAGGCTGCAAGCTTCGGGAGAGCCTGCTGCTGGCGAACCCGTCGCCGCTCATCGGGCGGCGCTCCCTTGATATCCCGTTCGATCGCGAACAATTCGCTGATCCTCACGACCGCTTCAGCAGCTACCGGCGATGGGTTCTTTTCCAGAATGTCAGTGAACTTGCGTCGCGAGTGAGCCCAGCAGCCAACCTCGATCACGCCGCGCGGCGCCTTGGTCTTGGGGTCATGATACAGCGCGTTGTAGCCAGCATAACCGTCGGCTTGAAGGTATCCACGGTAACCTGCAAGGTGGGCCGCCGGATGCTTACCGCCGCGCCCGGTCGTGAAGCGGAACGCCACGGCAGGCGGGCTCATGTCCCCGCTTGATCGGCTGTCGCGCAGATAGACCCAGAAGTAGGCGGTATGGCTACCGTCTTCGCCTTGCAGCAAAGTCACCGGCGTTTCGTCGCCATGTATCTTTGGAGCTTCGAGGATATGGACGAGCAACCGTTCGCCGAGCGGCGCCATCAACCAGGCCAGCTTGCGCGACCAGCGGCCCATCACGTCGCGATCGATCTCCACCCCTTGCCGGCGCAGGATCACCGACTGGCGATGCCAGGGCTGATGATCGACAAAGCGGCTGACGACGAGGTGCGCGAGCAATGCGCTGCTTGCCATCACCTTGGGCAACGGCAGATCGATGGCCGGCGCCTGGCGGATCGTTTCGCAGGATCGGCAGGCGATGCGAGGGCGAACATGACGCAGGACACGGAAGCAGGCGGGTACGTAATCCAGCACTTCGGTGACGTCTTCGCAGATGACGGTCTCGCTACCACCGCAACCGCATGGCTCCGGAAGGTGCTGGGTCGTCTCACGGGGGATATGTAGGGGGATCGGCGCCCTGGTTCCGGCCTTGCGCGTCGGTTTCGCGTTCGACGCCGCAGGAGCGTCATCATTGGCCGGCTCCGGGGCATCCACCTCCTCGAACATCAGCCGCAACTGCGCGATATCCATTTTCTCAGAGCTGCGACCGAACTGGACGCGCAGCAGCCGAGCAAGACGGTGCTCCAGCTTCTCGATCGTCAGACCCTGAGCTTTGACGGTCTGCTTTGCCGCCCCCAGTTCGGCCCGCTCCAGCTCCATGATCTCGGCCATCTCCCGCAGCATTTTC
This sequence comes from Novosphingobium resinovorum, assembly GCF_027922145.1. Taxonomy (GTDB): domain Bacteria; phylum Pseudomonadota; class Alphaproteobacteria; order Sphingomonadales; family Sphingomonadaceae; genus Novosphingobium; species Novosphingobium resinovorum. The sequence goes on from NZ_BSFC01000004.1 coordinate 1,381, forward strand.
TGCAGGAGAACGGGGTCTGTGGGGAGGCGATCAAGGTCGAACCGCATGCCCCGGACTATAGCGCAAGCGGCATTTCCCGCCTACATAAAACGGCAGTTTTCCGAGCTTTCATCGCTCATGCGAGGGTCGGCACGAGCACCTCGTCGTGAACAATCGCCTGCCGCCAATCCAGCCCGCCCGCGGAACACGAACAGGTCGCCGCCATGGGGATCGCGCTTGAGGCCCTGCTGGACCAGCAAGGCCAGCCCTTGCATCCCCTTCCTCATATCCGTGTGCCCCATCGCGATCCACACGCGGGCGCCCGAAGGGATCATCGCAACGCCTTCAACGCCGCGGCCACGAGCACCGGCGATGCCGAGGCAAAAATGCTGATCCGCTTGCCGCGTGCCAGGTCGATGACGATCGCCGGCTGCAGTTCGGAAGGAGCGACGTCCAAATCCTCGATCATCACGGCCGCTGCGAAACCGGGAGCGGCCAAATCGCCTGGTTCGGGCTCGACGACAGCATCGCGCAGCTTACGCCGCCACGTGTAGACCAGTGCGGTCGACACATCATGCCGCCGTGCCACTTCGGCGACGCAGGCCCCCGGCGCGAAGGCCTCGTTCAGGATCTCCTGCCGTTCCTCGTCGTTCCAACGGCGACGCCGCTCCGGCCCGGAAAACACCGTGATCTGACCCATCGACCGCTCCTAAGCGCACTCTTAAGAGCGCACTTAAGACCGCTCGCTCACCTCATCGGCAAGGCGGGCCTCGCCGGATGGGTACGGTCGGTGCAGCGGTCACCTCCAGAAGAAGGGCTACATTCCAATGTCCGGGCAACTCGTGGACGCCTCGCTGGTGCCTGCACCAAGACAGCGGAACACCGAGGGCGGGCTCTCCCGCACTTTTGGTGCTGTTCAGACCATCACGCGAGCTCGCAGGAGTTCCAAGCCCGCGCGGCCATACATCGGCCGTTTGATAAGCTTGAGCTGAACTTCACGCCGATACCCATTCCCATAAGGTTTGGTTCCCTCGGCGCTTACGTAGTTCAGAGTCAAACCAAAAGCGGTACAGAAAGGGGCGGGGTACCGTAAATCGACCGGGATCCTCCCGGTCGATGATGAAGTCCTTAAATTTTCAGTCTTTACCGCGTGAGTCAACTCTAAACTAGGCGCTTCCTATATCAAATTGGCTGCGCCACTCTGCTATGGCTGCGTCGGGCAATGCAATGCGAGTTGGCTGTGGAGTATTGATCCACCCATCGAGCTGCTGGGCAAGGTCCTGCCGGCTCGCAATCGGAAGTCCGGTGTCGCGGCCAATATCTCGCGCGCGATTATCGACCACAATAATTAACGCACGTCTTTGCCTCTGAATTGCGCGCATTCCGCCGTGAAGCCGAGTTCCTATATAGTCAGTAGGCTGACTTAATAATTCGTCGTACGCATCCAGCGAAGCGACAACTCGGTAAAAATCATTATCAGTTAGCGACCGAGCATATAGAAAATCTTCTGGCTGCTGAACAAATAAAGAAACATTTTTATAGTTTTTAAATGCAACTTCTAGTAATTTCTTATCACTTTCGACGTCAGGATGATATGCTGTAAGAGTTACCACGACGTTATCCGCCTTCTGCGCAGGAATTGCAGCGCAGTGCTCAGGGGTTAGATTCCACATAGTAACGCAAGCGGTATTTAGCGACTTACTGAAGCCAGCCTTTTGTAACTGAGCTTGTGCACTGCTATCACGAAGTGAATGCAATGCCGTCGGTGACAATATTCTATTATATAACATCCGCGTGTAAGGGGTAGGCCTTCCCTCATCGTGACGCCAGCCGCATCCCAGTAAGATCGCATTACGACGATTCAACAGGTCAAGTGGGCTTAACTTCCACTGAATGTTCCACTCCATCTTGGATTTGAGCAAATTAGAACCGCCGACGAACACATACGATGCCTTCTTAAGAAGTCGAGATGCATCACCAGACATATAAGCATGAGTCGACACTCGAATAAGCAGTGGATCGCCAAATAGACGCCTGATTTCCGCCTTAACAGAATCAAAAATTATCTCGTCGCCAACGTTCTCGCTCGTTACGCTTGGGTCAAGCACCGCGATCACGCGAAACTTATGATCCGGCTCAATATTCATCTCTACACCGCTCCTTTGTATAGCAATAAAATTAAATACTATCGCCGATTTTATTTGGGAACTTCACGGCAGCGCACTGAAATCCTGCCTCGACACAACTTGTGTAACCAATTCCAATAGCTGACCTTCAAGTTTATCAGCATCATAGCGATTTGCTGCATCCAATGCAGCAATTGACATATTCTTTAGCCGATCACGGTCGGCGTCCAATGAAAGAATTGCATCACTAAGGGCTTGGAAATCTTTAAAAGGTGCGACTATTCCAGTTTTTCCATGGTCAATCACTTCAGGAATACCGCCAATGTCAAAGCCGACTGCTGGAACACCATTGCCCAATGCTTGAACCAAGATGCCTGGGAAATTTTCCGGCCAGAGAGACGGCAGAGCCAAAACGTCTATCGCGTCAAACGCCTGTGCCATCTGGTCTTCGGGCAATAATCCTCGAAAATCAACCCATGGCCTAGTGCGAGCGAAAGATGTAAGAGCATCTTGCATACTTCCTTTGCCTGCTACAATCCAACGAGCGCCGGAGTGTCGATGGATTCGGTCCGCCGCCTCGAACAAATCAGAAACAAATCCCTTGTCGGGCTCGATCCGGCCGAAGTATCCCCATGTTAAGGCACCGCTTTTATCTCTTACTCTAGGCAAGAAATTATAGCGATTCGGATTAGGAATATGACGACTGATGGCATTCGACAAATTTAGGTTCGATCGCACACGGTCGAGCATAAACGCCGATGGTGACAGCAGTGCTACTTGAGGTGACAAATTTAAAGCCTCACTGTTTCTCCTCGCCACGGCCCGACATACAGAACACAATGTCTTACAAATTGAGCCCTTTCGAGCCATTCCTTTATTAAGACAAATGAGCGCGAAATCATGCAAGACCATTACGATAGGCCGGTTGCATTTTGCAATTTTTTTTAGAATATCATAGCCCAGTCCGCGGAATGAGTGCACGACGATAAGATCTATTGCCTCCTGCTCTATCATTTGATTGAGCGCGTTACCGTTAACGGGCATAACCCATTCCATCGCATAGAAAAGAGCTTTGCGAGTGAGTGCTGCTGATCTGATTGGCTCCATCGGACGCCAGGCGCGTAACTCCCATCCCCCTACAGTTGAAGGAGCGACTGAGCCTCTAAATCCAGCCGAAGGAGGCATCTTCCATCGCAAGTTAACAACTTGGTGACCTGCACGCTCAAAGGAATCAGCGAAGCATTTGGCAGTATACTCAGCCCCTCCAACTAAATCTGGAGGAAGATAGCTGCCTATTTGAAGAATTTTCATCAATTTTAGCCTCAACTATATTAGGCATGATAGATTTTAATGCGCTGCACGGCCGGCATGAATTCAATATACGATGATATTGATTTTTTCTAAACGCCAATTCTGCAAATAATATTAATGTCAGAAAATTTCATCATAATCTATACTTTTATGAATATTGCGTTATGCGAGCTAACAACTGATATGCAGCCATATTCCAGTCCGCAAGAGCGTGCCAAGAACGAACATTGCCGTTCATGCTGCGCTGCGGCAAGAATGCAGTTGTGGAGGAATGAGGGAAAATCCTGAAGCAAGCAAGGCGGGCGCCTCGAATTGTAAAATGGGCACCGAAGTTTCCGCAGATGTGGGCTTTCCCAAACGTTTGGGGGTTAGCGGTGCGAGAGCCCCACGTCGACGCTGCTGGTTATCGGATTTCGACGTTTCGAGCGCCGCCGATGCTGACGTGAAGCATCTCGACCAGCTCCGGAACGACCTTCCAGGACTTAGAGCCCGCCCCGAAAGTTGTTGAGCAATACCAGCATGTTGTGATTCACGCCGTCCTGCGAGAGATGGAGTGAACAATGGCATGGACTGGTATTGCCCGGCAGGAGCATAGCCGGAAAGGGTTGCGCTATTCCAGCGATATGACGGACAGGGAGTGGGAATTGGCGGCGCCGTTTATCCCGCCAGCCAGGCGCGGAGGTCGACGTCGCACAACGAACATGCGCGAAGTGATGAATGCGCTGCTGTACATTGCGGCAAGCGGCTGCGCCTGGAGGCTTCTGCCCAAGTGCTTTCCACCGGTTTCGACGGTCCAGCGCTACTTCTACGTTTGGCGCAACACCGGTCTGCTCGAGGCCATGAACACGGTGCTGGTCTTGAACCTGCGGGAGATCGAGGGGCGCGAAGCCTCGCCAAGCGCCGGTGTGATCGATAGCCAGTCGGTGAAAACAACGGAAAGCGGCGGCCCTTGCGGCTATGATGCGGGAAAGAAGATCAAAGGCCGCAAGCGCCACATCCTGACGGACACCTGCGGCTTTCTCATCTTCATCCTCGTCCACACCGCCGACATTCAGGACCGCGACGGTGCTGTCGATGTCCTTAAGTCCGTACGCAAACGCTTCCCTTGGCTGCGCCATGTCTTTGCAGATGGAGGCTATGCCGGCGACAAGCTTCGTGCCGCCCTGACCGGCTCGGGTGCCTGGACGATCGAAATCATCAAACGTTCGGACAAGGCGAAGGGCTTTCAGGTTCTCCCTCGGCGATGGGTCGTCGAACGCACCTTCGCATGGCTTGGCCGATGCCGCCGCCTTGCCAAGGACTGGGAAACCACCATCGCATCCTCTACGGCATGGGCGACGATAGCTTCTATCCGCATGCTTACCCGCAGAACTGCAAGGTATTGCTACGGTTGAAAAACTTCCGAGTCAGGCACTTAGCCAGGATTTCACCGGCCTGGCCGCGTAGTGCGTCCTGGCGTTGATCCTCAGGCATCATAGTCGTGCAATGGCCGAGGATGGCGGTCAGTGGGTGGCCGATTTCCGGATTGGATATGTGTGGCTTCCAGTCGTCGATGTTGAGCTGCATGCCGAGGTAGAAGCCGTTGGCGAAGTCCTCCAGGAGAACTTCGCCGCCGTCCGTGCGCATGTAGATGGGGGGCATAGCGCTTCGGGCCGCCGGACAGGGTCGCACCAATCTGACTATACCGCTGGAAGATCGTGTTGCGCACAGCCTCCTCGATACTGCCATCCGGCGCCCAGGCGATGCCGTCTCCGACTATAGGACGCAGCCAGTCTTCGGGAGGAATGAACTGGGGCGATACGACGAGCGCGGCGAGATCGCCGTCGATCATTGATACTCCCGGCATCGGATGCTCGCGAGTGGCCAGCCATTCCTCAAGCTTGTCATGGGTGAGGATGCGCGCTCTTATGGGCTTCTTCGGGCGCTTGAAGCGACTGGTGCTGCTCATGCGGCCAGTCGCATAGCGGCCGGCTCAGCGGGGCGCCAGTTCCATGCCAGGAGCTGGTCGAGATCGTTGTTGAGGACCTCGCCCGAGAACGCGAGCCGGATCTCTCCGGACAACCCGTCCGGGCTCTCGAAGGCCTTGTAGGCACGATAGCCATCGACCTGGAGCACGCCCTGATAGCGTCCAAGCTGCTCGGATATCGTGTGATGGCTTCGGGAACGGGCGTGGACATAGCACACCGCCGGTGGTGCCGGGCCATTCCAAGGGCGATCATCGGTTCCATGGGCCCAGAACTGGTCGATGCGGACTTTGCCGTTGCCGTCCCCAGTCCCGGGCATCCGGGTTTCGTCGACGTGGATACGTGGGTGACTATGGATTGCCCGCAGTTGCAGATCGTAAAGGCCTTCGAGCCACCAGGCCGCGCACTTCAGCCAGCGCGTCAGCGTCGATCGATCAATCTGCAGGCCATGCCCTGCCAGCATCTGGGCCTGGCGATAAACTGGAAGATACCATGCGAAGCGCTGTGTCACGATCCAGGCGATCAGCGAGGTCGTCGCTATCCCACCTTCGATCATCCTGCGCGGCGCTGGCGCCTGACCCTCGAACACGCGGCCACGGCCTTTCGGCACAATCAAGCCGAATGTTTTCATCATACCTCGGATCTGATTGGACAGCCTTGCGCCATCGTGTGCATTCGCCGCGCTGGCATCCCAGGTGCGGATCAGGCCGTGCGTGCGTATTTCAGAAGTTCTGGACAGCCGTTTCACAAAATCGCGGACAGGCGTTTCGCTAAGTCCCGGACAGCCGGCGCAGTTTGGTCATAGATGCCTTGTTGTGGTTCAGGCGGTCAAGGATGGCGTCAGCGATCGTGGGGGCACCGATCATTTCGTGCCACTGAACGACCGGTATGTGCAGCGGCGTGCAAAAAGGGGTCTGACTCAAATTCCGTGCAGATTTGACAAATTCGAAGGGTAGCCGCGAACTCCAGCTCACGGAAAGCGAGGAGTACGGGTCAATGGCCGTGAAAGCATGGGACAGCAGCCTGACGCTACCCGGTTTGATTGTGGAGAGCAGGGCTGTCGTGGACGGAACTGTTGAGGTTTCGGGCCGCTTGGCGTCTGCTGGAGCGATCTGCCCGGACTGCGCTAACCCATCGACGTCCTTTCACAGTCGATACGACCGCACGCTCTCGGATTTGCCGGTCAGCGGCAGCACGGTTCGGCTTCGGCTGTCGGTCCGTCGGTTTCGCTGCACGCACACGTCTTGCCAACGACGCACGTTCAGCGAACCATTGGCGCCGCCGGTTGGCCGTCGATATGGCCGCAGGGTGGGCCGCTGCGACGCCTTGGTACGGGCAGCAGCGGTGGCGCTAGGCGGTCGGCCCGAGGCGCGGATGATGGCGCGACTAGCGATGCCGTGGTCGCGCGACACGATGCTGCGTGTCCTACGGCGTGGTGATCCTGCCGCCGAACTGCCGCCGCCCGCGCGGGTGGTCGGCATCGATGACTTCGCCTGGCGCCGCGGCCACAGCTACGGCAGCATCGTTGTGGATCTCGAGCGCCGTCAGGTCATCGACCTGCTGCCCGATCGCCGGCGCGATACTGTGATCGCGTGGCTGCGCCAGAACCCGCAGGTCGAGATCATCTGCCGTGACCGAGGCCCGGGGTATGGTGTCGCAGCCAGCGAAGCGGCGCCGCAGGCGCGGCAGGTGGCCGACCGCTGGCACCTGTTCGAGAATGCCTCGGCAGCGTTTCTCGCCGCAGTGCGCTCGGAAATGCTCTGCCTACGTCGGGCATTGGCGCCCACTGGCCCAGTTGATCCCGCAACCTTGACCCGCGCCGAGCGTATCCAGTGGGATGGTGCGCAATTGCGTGAGGCGCTCAATCGTTAGATCATCGATCTGGCCGCGCAAGGCATACCGATCAAGGCCATGGCGCGCGCAACCGGCGTTTCGCGCCAGACGATCCGGAAGGTTCTGCGCGGCCAGCGGCACGATACGTTCCGCAGCCGCGAGAGTTCGCTCGACGCTTGGTCGCTGACACTCGAGGCCGAGTGGAACGTGGGGTGCAGGATCGGCGCGGAACTTTGGCGTCGGCTGAAGGCATCCGGTTTTGCTGGCTCCCTGCGGGTTGTCAGCGAATGGGCTACGCGCCGCCGTCGCGATGAGAAACTCGGCCACTCTGGTGGCGCTGGGCTGAGCGCGCGGACCATTGCGCGCAGCATGACCACCGAACGCGAGACCGGTTCTGCGCAAACCGCCTTGATCAACGCGGCGATCGAAAAGGCCGTGCCCGCGCTGATCATCGCACGTGAGGCCCTCGATCGCTTCCATGCCATGATGCGCTCATGCGACCTCGACTCTGATGGGTCCACATCCAGAGCCTGAATCAGACCCAGAGCCTCGCGACAACCCCCGCCAACGATTTTCCAAACAGCCTCTCAGGCGATCATGATGGCGACGGGCAAATCCAAGACGTGCGTATGGCGCTGGCAGGAAAGGTTCATGGCCGAAGGCGTGGATGGGTTACTGCGCGACAAGACCCGAACACACCGGCCGCCCCTTCGAGCAACTGGGTGCGCCACGTTGTGATCTGATTGGGATGCAAGTCATAATCCTGCGCCAACTCCGCCAGCGTCTTCTCGCCCTTGTTCGCGGCACGCGCCACCTTCGCCTTAAAGGACGCGCTGCGGTTGCCCCCGGGGTCGTCTGCTCATTCTCTGCTCCTGTCTCGCAGCCTTCCTGGCTGCTCTCAGGCAGAAAATTCAACTATCTCAGTGTGCGGATTCCTCAGGTCACCTCTCCGGTGACGTTTGTCGATGCGGGGGAGAAAGCGAAGCAATTGCATCAAAAGTGCGGGAGAGCCCCGCTCCAAGGAAAATTACAGTGACAGTGACAGCTCAATCCAACGAAAGTGTGCACTTTGGATGGTGTCACCACGACCGGTGACTGGTAGGAAGGTCTCTGTCACGCTTGCGCCATCTCTTTCCTAACATTACGCCTAGTTCACACCCATGCCGCCATGGAGATACCCGGTAGTGCCTAGAACTAAAATTGCTATTGCGCTTGCCCTGATGGCGAGTTCGGCTCTCGCTGGATGCAGCACAACAAGTTCAAATCCTAACCTTCCCCAAGGGCCAGCTGCGTATGACGTAATCCCCGCAACAGTCCCCGTGCCCGTGGCCTATCCGATTCGACCCAAGGACATCCTCACGCTTCGTGTCTTCGGCGAGCCGGATTTGTCGCAAGAAGAGTTGCGCGTGGATGACGTTGGAGTGATTCAGGTTCCCTTGGTTGGCCCGCTGAAGGCCGAAGGCCGAAGTGCAGATGAGATTTCCGGAGAAATTACTTCGAGGCTTAGAAACCGTTATCTTGTTGACCCTCAAGTGTCCGTTTCGGTTAAAACCGCTGCTCCAAGCTATGTGTCTGTAGAAGGCGAGGTGGAGAAACCCGGTGTTTATGAAATGCAGGGTCGCACTACGCTATTGGCAGCACTTGCTAAGGCGGAAAGTCCCACGATTACAGCTAAGCTCGACGAGGTAGTCGTATTTCGTACAATCGACGAAAAGCCAATGGCGGCTCGCTTCAACTTAAAGGATATTCGCGTAGGACTTTCTCCGGATCCAATGATTCTCGATGGAGACGTCGTTATGGTCGGTTTTTCGCGCTCAAAAGGCCTATGGCAGGATTTCCTAAAGACCATGCCTATATTTAACGTTTTCGCTATCGTTGCGACGAGGTAGTTTGCAGGCAGCTGAAAGTGTTATTCAGTTAATCAATTATTTTGCGATTTAAGGCGTGTTTGTACTGTAATATAGGTGTATAATTTAATTAATTACCTAAAATCTGAAAAAATTTGTCCGAACTTTTGCCGAATCGCCTGTTTTTGTCACTGGGGTGCGGATTATGTTGGAGCCTATGGGGTTCTCGTACTTATAACAACTTGCGTAAAGTCTGCATCAAGCGGGGTTCCCAAGCCGGTTAGCGTCCGTGCTCGTGGTGCAATTTCCGTTGTAGATTGAGTTGGTCCCATGGGGTGGGGCATGCCCCACCCCATGGGATTCGATCTCGGTGGCCATCGGGCTCATCGGTAAGGTGGAGTTACCACACTTCACACGCCCACCGAGGAGTTAATCCCGATGACCGATGACCGATGACCGATGACCGATGACAGACTACCGCTTACCGAACTGATGGCGAAGACCGGAGACGGAGATTTCCTGCGCACTATCGCCGAGAGCGTGCTGCATCATCATGGCGGCCGATGTCGATGCGGATGGCCTTGTCGTGTACAATCGGACACTTGGCGAGGGGCACTCCCTCAGGCTCCTATCAAGTCACGTTTCGCGACGCCCCCGGGCGCAGCCTGGAGGGCCGACAGATCAAAACTGTCGCGCGGCGATCTGGATGAAGAAGCGCGACAATCAAGATGAGAATCCGGTGTGTCGGGATTGGCGTAGGGCGTAGCCCGTAGCCCGTCCCGACACACCGGAGGCACTCTTTGCCGGGTGCCTGTGATGGTCGTGGTGGCCGCTATGCATCGGGTTTTCCGGGGAGGGGGACTTGGCGTGTGGCCGGCCGACACATCAACGATCATCAAGTGAGACTTTTCATGACCAACAAACGTTATGACCCCGTCGCCCTGGCGGCGGCGAAGGCCGGGTTCAGTCCGGCGACGGGCTGTCGGGTTCTGCAGGACACCCGGCTGCCATCACAGCGGCAAACACCGCGCAGCCGACCCGACCCCCTTGCCGGTATTTTCGATGAAGTTGTCGTGCCGATGTTAGAGGCTGTCCCGGGCCTTCGGCCCATAGCGATCTTCGAGGAGCTGCGGCGCCGATATCCCGAGACGGAGTTTGGCTCCCGGCGAACCCTGGAGAGGCGCATTCGCGACTGGCGCGCCATGAACGGGCGAGATCGCGAAGTCATTTTCCGGCAAGTGCACGAGGCCGGGCGGCTCGGCTTGTCCGATTTTACGTGCATGAACGATCTGGAAGTTTCCATTGCCGGACAGCCCATGGACCATCTGCTCTATCACTTCCGGCTTCCGTGTGGCGGCTTCGAACACGGGCACATTATCCTGGGCGGCGAGAGCTTCGTCGCCTTGGCTGAAGGGCTGCAGAACGCGCTCTGGTCCGCAGGCGGCGCGCCGAAGCTTCATCGTACCGACAGCCTCTCGGCCGCCTTCCGCAATCTGGACGCGGATGCCAGGGTCGACCTGACCAGGCCCTGCTCGACAGGCTGCTGCATCACGCCGTCGTCATCCAGATCGTCCAGCTACCGCATGCGGGAGCACGCCGCGCTTGTGCCCGAAAACGTGCCTGCCGATCTCGGAACGGCCGAGACCGAGGATGAGATCGCCTTCCCAATGCCCGGGGACAGCTCGGTCAGCGATCTCTGGCGCTCATATAGGCTCCACCTTCTTAGAGTCCGTTTGAGAATGTCATGGATGGACAATTCTGCGGAGCATGAGACTGCCTAGAGCGACATGGATCATGGCCTCCGAGACGTCGATCCGCTGCTCGTAGTCGCGGACGAGGCGTTTCCACCGGGTCATCCAACCGAAGGTACGCTCGACGACCCAGCGCCTTGGCAGCACCTTAAAGCCCGGCTCTTTGTCGGAGCGGCGGATGATCTCGAGGACGAAGTCCTGATAGGCGGCGGCGTCCATCAGGCGGGTGCGGTCGTAGGCGCCATCGGCGAACAAATGCTTCAGCCACGGCCATCGCTTGCGAACGGCCGCGACGATCGTTTGAGCGCCAGCGCTGTCGGAGATGTCGGCAGTGGTCAGATTGACCATGAGCAATCGGCCATCGGTATCGACGGCAATGTGCCGTTTACGACCGAGGACCTTCTTGCCTGCATCAAAGCCCCGTTTTTCTGCCGCTGGCGCCTTGATCGACTGGCTATCCACGACGGCCGCCGTCGGGCTTTGCTCACGCCCTTCGCGTTCACGGTCCAGCATGAGGGTAACGTCGTGGATCGTGCGGAACAGCAGTCGGCGCACGAAACGGCGAAACCACCAATACACCGTCTGCCAGGGCGGGAAGTCGTTCGGCAACATTCGCCATCCACCACCTGTTCGGGCCAGATAGCGCAACGCATCGAGGACATCACGCAGGTCCGTTTCTGGCTTGCGACCGCGCTTGGCCACGGGCGGCAGAAACGGCTGAATGAACAGCCATTCTTCGTCCGTCAGATCGGTCGGGTAGCGCTTCGATCGCTTTTCAAATCCTGCCATCCGGCTACGGCTCGCTCGGCTCCACATGCCAAGCTTGAATCACGCCCGCGTTGCCGCATCAACCCATTCTCAAACGGGCTCTCAGGAGTTGGAGCCTCCGGCAAACCCGGTGCGGTTCACAATCGAAATTACACCACGTTGACGGACGTGACCCCCAAAGCGGGTCTTTCCACATCTTTTAAATCGACAACGGGACGCATAAACGGGATGAATTGAGATTTTATCGTAATTTTTATCGGACTAACCCTGCGCCATCTTAGGTATATCCGGGGTTGAGATTTTTCCGCCTGACATGGTAGATCCAGGAGGCAGTCTGTTCGTTCGAATTCAAGGCAAAGGCGACGCGTGCGTAGAACATTGTCACCTGATCGTAATCTTCTTATTGTCGGCATCTTGTTGATTTTAGGTTTCCTGTTAGGGGGAGGGGGGGCTGGAGCCGGACTAGCCAATTTAGCCGTCCAGCTTGCAGCAATTTTGGTGCTAGCACTACACCCTACTACCTTATCGAGCTTTTTTAGGAAATCGCCTCGGCATGTCGCTGTGTTGGTCGGTGTTACGGTCTTGCTTCCGTTGCTGCAATGTATCCCGCTTCCGTCAGCCTTATGGCATATGTTGCCCGGGCGTCAGCTGGCAGAGCAGTCGCTGCAAATCGTCGGCCACCGTAACGACTGGATGCCGATGTCGCTTAATGTGCGGCGCACTTTGGTAGCGTTCCTCTCGCTACTCCCACCACTTACTATTTTAATTTTAACGACGCAGCTCCAAGAGCATCGTAGGCCGGCGCTCTTGGCCCTGCTTGTCGCCTGCGGCGTTTTTGAAGTCCTGCTGGGTGCTCAGCAAATGGCGCTCGGCAATAGGCACCTTATGTTCTACTCCGAAACTATTGGAACGCCTGACTTGCAGGGCGTCTTTGCAAATCGCAATACGGCCGGGCTGTTCTTGAATATCACTCTATGCGCGCTGATTGGATTATTGATGTGTTCGCGTGTGAACGTGGTTACGATTAGCGTCACGTCCGGCGTCGGATTGTTATTGCTTGCAGGGCTGTTTTTGACACGATCGCGTTCGAGCATGGTTCTCGGCGTAATTCCTTTTATTTTGCTTGTACATTATTTGTGGAGTTTCCGCGCGCATTTTCGAGTGACCGGCTTGCAGCGAACGCTGTTGGCTGCGGTCGCGGGACTTTTGAGCATTCTAATCTTGATTGCAGTAGGAAATGAAAGGCTTCAGGGTAGCTTGTCGCGTTTCGATCATCTTGAAGATGCGAGACCCGCAATTTGGGAAGACGCCATTTCTTCCGCCAAGCGGTTTTGGCCGATCGGTGCCGGAGTAGGGAGTTTTGACGACGTGTTTCAGGTGGATGAAGCTCTTGAAAACGTCGGCCCCGGACGGGCAGGGCGGGCGCATAACGATTATCTTGAAGTTCTTATCGAATCGGGTGGCCTGGGGGGCGTGCTCGTTGTCAGCTGGATCGGAACGATTTTTTTTGCTATTTCAAGCGGAATACGCGGGTCCCAAAATGACGGAGGTAAGCTCGCGGCGGCCGCCATCTTCACTCTCTTGGCGTTTCAGTCCGTTTTGGACTATCCTTTACGAAGCGAGGCAATGCTATGTGTGGCCGGATTGATGCTGGCATTTTTGTTGCCGGCGTCACTAGTTCAGGCGCGCGAGCGTGAGTAGGAGGACCGATTTCATCGTAGGCTTGTGACTGGTCGCGAGCTTGGGAATCGGTGGTCGAGGTCGAGATTGGCGTAGGTTTCTGCGCTGCAAACAAATGGCGGGAAAAGACTTGCAAAACGTGGTTTTCGACAGGGATGTCAGCGAGGATTATCCCGAAGAACACAGCGAAGGACCTGATCTCGCTGCCGTCTTTAGGACGGTTATCAGTGCGGTTCGTCGCAACGTACTGCTAATAGCAGCGACCATAGTTGCTACGTTAGCGCTTGGAGTCGTTGCTACGCTCCTTATTACTCCTAAATACAAGGCAAGTGCTCAGGTTTTGATCGAGGACCAAGCGGATCAGATAATCGAAGGCAGCGAACTGCAGAAAATTGGGGCTGGTTGGGATACTGACCGCTTCTTGCAAACGCAGCTGGGGATTATTCAGAGTCGCTCGCTTGCGCGATTGGTAGTGAAAAGCGGTCGTTTTTCGAAGGACGATATGTTTTTTTCTGCCCTGGGCGGCGGCGTCCCCTCTAATGACGGTCTTTTTGGTAAGAAGCTTGAGGCGGTCCGTGAGGATGAAGCCGTTGATCTCCTGTTGAAGAATCTTCAGGTTGATCTGCCGCGCGATAGCCGAATTGCAACCTTGACTGTTGTGAGCCGCAACGCAGTCCTGTCTGCCCAAATGGCAAATCTCTACGCACAGCGGTACGTAGAATATAATCTCAATCAAAAGTACCAAAGTTCGTCGTATGCACGTCAGTTCCTCGGTGACCAGTTGGCAGAGGCGCGTGCGAAGCTCACTCAGTCGGAGCATGATCTAAATCAATACGCCCGCGCTGCAGGACTCATCCGCGTTACAAGTCAAGGGGCAAATGGGCCGGAGGAATCTGCTCTCTCAGTAACAAACAGTACGCTTGTGCAATTGAACGAGGCCGCCTCTAAGTCCGTCGCGGATCGCATTGCGGCCGAAGATCGTTGGAAGACGTTATCCAACCAACCGGCTTTAAGCGTACCTGAGGTTACGTCTAACCAAGCCGTTCAGCAGCTTGTAAGCGAGAAAACAAAAATCCAAGGTGATCTCGCGGAAGAGCGGTCGCGCCACTTGGAGGAGTTTGCGACTGTTAAATCAAAGCGAGCGCAGATTAGTGAGCTTGACAGGCGCATTAATGTTCTGGCGGACTCAATTAAAAAGTCAGCCTACCTTGACTACGTAGCTGCTGCGGAACGGGAAAAGTCCCTCGTGAGCCGTGTGAACCGTTTACAGAACGACGCTTTGAATGAACAAGACCGTGGCGTTCAGTACTCAGTGCTGAAGCGAGTGGCTGACACGAACCGAGCATTGTATGAAACGTTGCTCTCACGCTATAATCAAATTAGTGCCACTGCTGGGGCGTCGAATAACAATATTACCATTGTAGACCGTGCTGAGGTTCCTCGCGATCCGTCTTCGCCAATTTTGTTTGTCAATCTTGCATTGGCGCTTGTTCTTGGCATAATTTTTGCTGCAGCCGCTGTGTTCCTTCGCGAGATATTCGATGACGCGATCCGCACACCAGAGGATGTCGAGCGCAAGCTTGGCATTCGCCTGCTCGGGCTTATTCCCATGCTAAAGGATGAGGAGAGCATTGACGAGAGAATCGCAGATCGCCGTTCGGGCGTTAGCGAGGCTTATCGCTCGCTTGTAACGAACCTTCAATACTCGACCGCTACCGGTCTTCCGCAGGTCCTGACCATCACGAGTTCAAAGGAAGGTGAAGGGAAGTCTACCACAGCACGCACCGTTGCTCGAGATGTTGCAAGTCTAGGGAAAAAGGTGCTTTTGGTTGATACTGACCTTCGGCGCCCGACGCTCCATCGGATCATGGGGGATGAAGGAAAATCGGGCCTTACGGATGTTTTGACTGGAAACAAAACTTTCGATCAAGTTGTAGCTCCGTCTGATATCGAGACGCTTAATTATGTTTCTGGTTTGCCTACGCCGCCAGACCCAGCATTAATACTGTCTGGAGAAGGTCTTACTGCATTCCTTGCGCTCGCGCGCGAAAGGTATGACTTAGTTGTGATCGATTCGCTGCCACTTTTGGGTCTGTCTGATGCTGTCATTCTTTCTAGTCATGCTGACGGCGTGCTTTTTGTAATCGATGGCGCGGGCTTCCATCGCGGTGCCGTAAAATCTGCTCTACGGCGTCTTACGTTGGTCGGAGCTAATGTTCTCGGCGTTGCTCTTAACCGATTTGAACCTCGTGCGGGCGACAGTGAGTACGAATATTACGCATACAATTATTACAGCTATGGCTCGAATGAAAAACGGTAAGATTTCGAGAAAAGTTGGTGCAGGCATTCTTGCGGTTGGGTGGTATTTAGCCATTGCTGCTGTGGCGATGACTGCAATCGGCGTTCAATTGGATCGCCAAACTCGGAGAGATGCTGCGCTTGCTCGAGTGGTGCCCGCTCCATTTCAGGGATATGCCCTTGAGGTTCTTGCTAGAGAAGCATTCGAACGAAATGACTATTTTGGTGCGGCAGGATTTTCGCGCGAACTTTTGGAGCGGCGCCCTATTCCAGCGGAGAACCTATCTCTCTATGGAATGGCTTTGCTCAACAGCGGGCAGGTAAGTGCCGCTGAGCCGGCGTTGCAATTGGCAGCTCAAAGAGGATGGCGTGATCGCTTTGTTCAACGACTAGTCATTCTTTCTGCCCTGCAGAATGAGGATTCAAAAATCGCAGCACAGCGCGTACTTGGCTTATGGCGTCAAGGCGATCAATCAAGTTGGGTGAGAGACTTAACTCAGGCCGTCTTGATGCGACCAGCTGGCCTCGCAGCCTTTAATGATGCTTTAGTTCTTCATGAAGGCGATTGGGTGCCTAGCTTCCTAGTTTGGTCGGCGAGAAATCTACCGGCATCGACTGTAAAAAAGTTATCTCAGAACTTATCATCGCGCTATTCTTTGTTTAATTGCCACGTCTTGTCAGACGAAACTGATCGACTAGTGCTTCATGGTAAGGCCGCCGAGGCCTCTGCGCTTTGGCAAGCGCTGTGTTCCAACGAAAGTTCGCAAAATCCCGACGTTCTTGCATTCGGCGCACTTGATCGGGAGCCAGGGCCCTTGTCTTGGCGCTATCCCGATAGCGCTGGTATAAGTTTGGATGTTGCGAAAGAAGAAGATGGTGCTGTATTATTATATGAGAATTCTGACGCTATTCGGCACTTAATAGCTCGTCGCTATCTTCAGTTAGCGCCGGCTAAATACACTTTGGATACGCGGATGTCAGCGAGAGGCGCGGAGTGGTATATAGCTTGTACTGGCGCTAAGAGCGGTTGGTATTTGATCAAACTTCTCCAAAGGAGCAAGGGCCAGATGGAGTTTACAGTTCCCACTGCGAATTGCCAAATTCAAGAACTGCGTGTGGTGGTTCGTATGGGTACAGGCAAAATTATGACGCCAGTCATTAGAATGTTTAGGTAGCGTTGACAAAGTGTGGCAGCCATTTTCGGATAGCGGCGAGATTTAGGAAGCTTGCGAAGGACAAAGCAGTTTTGTCGTAGCGGGTGGCGACCCGGCGGAACTGCTTGAGGTGACCGAACATGCGCTCGATGCGGTTGCGATCCCGGTAACGCCGAAAGTCGCAAGGAATGGGTTCGCGGCGGTTGGACTTGGGCGGGATGATCGGCAGGATGTCCTGCATCAGCAGGTTTTCGCGAACGGCATCACCATCATACCCCTTTGTCGGCAAGCAGAGCCTTGTCGTTGAGGCGAGCAGTCTGGATCAGGGTGTAGAGGATGGCCGCGCGCTGGCCGCCGCGATCAGATCGACACCACGCAGGGCCTGTAGGCTGCGCACGAGGGGTTCGAGAGACCAGCTTGGCAGGAACTCTTCGATCGCCGCTTCGATGCGTTTGATCCGCTCGCTGGCCAGCCGCAGTGCATCGACCATCTCCTGAAGGGCGATCTGGTGCGCCGGATGGTCGAACCGCTGTTCCTGCAGCCATCGCAGATATCGCATCGACCACGTCTTCTTCCGTGGGAAGATCCTGCCATGCTTGAGCATGAACGACGTGATGTGCTGGCGATGGACGCGCTGCGTCTCGACAGCTGCCGAGCGGCCGCGAACCAGATCGCGCATAGCCTCATGACCTTCGTCCGGCACCCATACTGCGGTGAGTTCTCCTGCGCGGAGCAGCCGAGCCAGTCCGATCGCATCGCGCCGGTTGGTCTTCACCTGATCGCCTGGGCGCCGTGGAATGAGCGAAGGCGCGACGACCGTGCACTCGAAGCCCATCGACTGGATCAGCCGATGAAGCCCGTATCCCGTCGGCCCTGCCTCATAGCAAAAGATCACGCTTTCGTGCTTCGCGGCAAGCCGCTTCACCAGGCGTCGCATGCTCGCCTCGTCAGCGTCGAACTCGCCCAGATTGCGGATTCCGGGATTATCGCGCGCACCATTCCGAATTGATGGCGCGCAGGATTCCGAGGTGATCGCGCGCAGCGTTCCGAGAATTATCCGCGCAGCATTCCGAGATGATCGCGCGCAGTTTGGGATGACGTGAAGCCTGATCGTTGGGACCAGTTCCCTGGCTGAGCAGCCAGGAGGATTGGATGCCGACGAGGAGGGTTATGATGCGCCATGTGCGCGAGATATTGAGACTGAGCCTGGACGCCAGGCTCTCGACCCGAGCGGTAGCAGAGCATGTCCGGACGGGGGCAACCACGGTGCGCGACACGCTCAGGCGGTTTGATCAATCCGGGCTGTCGTGGCCGTTGCCGCCCGAGATTGGCGATGCGGATCTGGAGGAGCGGCTCTACGGCGTTCCCGGCGTAAAGCCGGGACGGCGCAAGCTTCCGGAGCCGGACTGGCCGGTGGTAGCGCGCGAACTGAAGCGCAAACACGTGACGCTGCAGGTGCTCTGGGAGGAGTACCGCGCCGAGCATCCAGACGGATATCGCTATAGCCGGTTCTGCGATCTGTTCCGCCGGTGGGAAGGCCGCCTGCCGCTGGTCATGCGCCAGAGCCATGCCGGAGGCGAAAAGCTGTTCCTTGACTACGCTGGCGACACGGTGCCGGTCGTGGTGGACCGCAGGACCGGGGAAGTCCGCGGTGCCCACATCTTCGTTGCCGTAATGGGAGGATCGAGCCTGTCGTTTGCGCTGGCGACATGGACCGAGCAGTTTCCCGATTGGATCGCGGGCAACAACGCCGCCTTCGCCTTCTTCCGCGGCGTTCCCCAGTTGCTGGTGCCCGACAACGCCAAGGTGGCGGTGATCAAGGCCTGTCACTTCGATCCTCAGGTGAACCGAAGCTACACCGACATGGCGCGGCATTACGGTACGGCGATCCTGCCGACGCGGCCGCGCAAGCCGCGGGACAAGGCCAAGGTCGAAGCCTGCGTCGGTATCGTCGAGCGCTGGCTATTAGAGCGGTTTTCGATCATTCTGGTTCGTAGCCACATGATCTGAAGTAGTTGGCGCATTCCTGGGGCTGGAAGAGATCGACGAGTTTGCCGATCAAGCTCCACAGGCCGCTGACCGTTCGCTCTCCCGCTTTACGGAGCATAGCCTTGAGGCGGGAGAACGCTTTCTCGATCGGGTTGAAGTCGGGGCTGTAGGGCGGAAGAAATCGCAGGGTTGCGCCTGCGGCCTCGATGAGCACCTGCACCGATGCGCGCTTGTGGCTCGATAGGTTGTCCATGATGACGACGTCGCCGAGCCGCAGTTCCGGGACGAGGACCTGAGCGACATAGGCCTCGAACCAGTCGCCGTTGATCGGCCCATCGAGGACCATGGGCGCGACCATCCCAGTCATGCGCAGGCCGGCGACCAGGGTGGTGGTCTTGCGGTGGCCGTGCGGGAAGCCCATCCGCAACCGCTCGCCCTTCGGGCAACGACCGTGGCTGCGGGTCATATTGGTCGCGGTCCAGGTTTCGTCGATGAAGACCAGGCGCTCCGGTTCGAGATCGAGTTGACCCTCGAACCAGTCCTGACGCTGCTTCAGGACGTCTGGTCGATCTTGCTCTATCGCATGGCCTGTCTTTTTTTGCGCGTCAGTCCACGGCGAACAAAAAAGCGATGTAGCCCGGCAACGGAAACGTCTATGCCCTTGTCCGCAAGCGCCAAACGCAGTTCTTCGAGGGTGATGTCCCTGCGCTTCTCCCAAATGGCCAGAATGTCCGCTGCCCGCTCTTCCATCCGCCGCGAGCGCATATCCCCGCCGCGCGGCTTTGGGGCAATGTCACCCGTCTTGCGCTGCTGTGCTCGCCAGCGGACTGCCGTTGATGGTGCTACACCGAACCGGTCTGCCGCAGCACGGCAACTCGATCCACTATCTACCGCTGCCAAAAGCCGAGTGCGCAAATCGATCGAAAGAGCCATCCATGCCGGCCTCCTTCACCAGCACGAATTCTGAATCAGAAATCGCACACCAAGGGAATCCCATGCCGATTCAAAATGGTCGAAAACCGCTCTAGGCCGCTTGCGTAACCGAATCTTCTACAGCCTCGCGGAGGTCAACGCGGCGATCGCCGAGTGCCTTGCCGATCTCAATGACCGGCGCGTGCTGCGCCAGTTTGGCAAGACGCGCCGCCAGTTGTTCAACGAAGTCGATGTTCCAAACCTCAAGCCGCTGCCGGCAGAGCCGTGGGTTCATGCCGAATGGCGCCGCTGCCGCGTCGGGCTCGATTACCATATCGCGATCGAGCGACATCATTACTCTGTTCCGCACCGCTTCGCGCGCCGCGAGGTCGAAGCCCGGTTCACTGCCAGTACCGTCGAGATCTTCCTGGGAGGCGAGCGCATTGCTGTGCACCTGCGCAGCAGCGGCAATGGCCGGCACACCACCGTCCCCGAGCACATGCCATCCAGCCACCGGCGCTACGGCGAATGGACGCTGGCGAAAATCCGGCAGGAGGCAAGCCGGATCGGGCCGATGCTATCCTTGCTGGTCGAGAAGGTCATCGAGGCAAAGCCCCATCCCGAACAGGGCTATCGATCCTGTCTGGGCATCATCGGGCTCGAAAAACGCTTCGGTCCCGAGCGCCTCGAAGCTGCGGCGTTGCGCGCGCTGGAGATCCAGGCGCGCAATTACCCGTCGGTTAAATCGATCCTCGAGAAGGGCCTCGACCAGGTGCCCGTTCCCCAATCCCCCGAGCAAGAGCCGATCATCCATTCCAACATCCGCGGCTCGAGCTACTACAACTGAAGGAGCAAGAATGCTGAAGCATCCCACTCTGGACCTTCTGGGCCAACTCGGCCTCGCCGGCATGGCCAAGGCCTTCGCCGAGATGGAAAGCAACGATGACGCAGCCAGTCTCAGCCACGCAGAATGGCTGGCACTGCTGCTCGACCACGAGGCCACCTACCGAAATGACAGGCGCCTCGCTCTGCGCTTGCGACATGCCAAGCTGCGACACCGCGCCGTGCCCGAGGACGTTGATTACCGAACGCGCCGCAGTCTTGACCGCCGGCTCTTCGAGACGTTGCTCGCTGGCGAATGGATATCCAGGCACGAGAACTTGGCCATCATCGGCCCGACCGGCATCGGGAAAAGTTGGTTGGCCTGTGCGATCGGTCACAAGGCCTGCCGTGATAACCGTTCCGTTCTCTACACCCGGTTGCCGCGGCTAATCGACGAACTCACCTTGGCCAAGGGTGACGTCCGTATCGCTGCTCGCCTGAAAAGCCTTGCCCGGGTCGATCTGCTGATCCTGGATGATTGGGGGCTTCAGCCTCTCGACGGCAACGCCCGGCACCATCTGCTCGAAATCCTTGAGGACCGTTACGGTCAGCGCTCCACGCTGGTCACCAGCCAACTTCCGGTGCCCCGCTGGCATCAGACCATAAACAATCCGACCTACGCCGACGCCATCCTGGACCGCCTCGTTCACAACGCACACCGCCTAGAACTCGAAGGTGAATCCATGCGTCGAAATGCCGCCACCGCCGCGGCTTGACCAAGGCGCCAACATAGGTGACATCCACGACCAACGATCAGGCGCTTCAACTGCGCGCGATCAGATCGGAACGCTGCGCGGCATCAAATCGGAATGCCTGCGCGCGATGGTCGGAATCCGCAACCAGATACCTTACTTCGCCCATGCGTCCGCCGTCGGCAACGGCCACGGCGTTGCGTAGCTTTGCAACGTCAATGCCGACGAACGCCTCTCGTAGCTCATCCATGACACCATCTCCGCGATAGCGAAGGCTCAGCACCTGCGCTGCCCTCGCCAACACAGTGTAAGCGTAGGGCCGCCCTCAGTCGCGCAGCGGACATACGGTCTTACCCAACACCGCTCCTAAGTTCGCAAATAACTGCGACCTTAAGACCGATCCATCATCCCACCGGCAAGGCGCCGCTCAGCGGATGCGTACGAAACTACCAGCCTCGGAGCATCTGCAAATGTGGGGGATTTTTACCGGATACGGTCGGGTGAAATGCCTGTCCGAGACTTTTTGAAATCACTTTCCGCGACTTAACGGAATCGCAGTCCAGGACTTTCCAAAACACGCATACGGCGCTCTTGGCGAGCGCATCTGCGTCTGTTATTCATGGCTCGCGCTGCGTAAACGGCAGCGCCGGGACTGGTAATCCCGCCAGAGAAGCAAGCTCGGGAAACTCTGTTTTCCGGGGTGCCGTTGCGCATGTCCAGACCTCCGGGTTAAAGGCCGCGGCGCATGTCTCTGGCATGTTACCAGCTCCGGCGGCTCCCGCGCCTAAGCGTGCGGGAGTTCGGGACCAGTTCGCATTTGTCTCGTCTATCCCTTTCACCCGCTCAAATGCGGACCGGAGGAATATGATGGACGATCTTAGTTCTGTCTCATCGCAGCACGGCGGCCCGACATGGCGGGCTAATAAATTTTGTGCTTCGGCGCGCGGCGCCAAATTCATGGTTAATGGGAAAAATATTAATAATATTACATCGACACCAATTGATAAAAATATAAATATTAATTCATTAGTAAGATTTTATCTTTATATAAAATTGATAATTACGCGCAATAAATTTAAAGAAACATTCAATTTATTGCGACTTATTTCTTATAAGATTTTATATTTTAATTCCTTCGGTGTTGGGGGGCGTAAATTATATTTTTACTGCAATAGTGTTGCTAAGGCACGCCTTGTTAATGCTGGCGGCGATCACAAATGTTCTGATTTTGTGCAATCTATATGTCTATGCTCAGTAAAAATTTGTAAATGTGTATTAAAATTACAAAAAATTTCGATATATGAAAATATACATTCCAAGATAGACAATCTCTTTCAGATAAATATTTTATGGCCCATTCATATAAAATGCGAAAATAGCAAATGTGCGCCACATATTTGCGTGGAGCAAGTGTGATGTCTCCTCCAGACGTTCCACCCGGCCGCAAAAAAGGTATTTCCGATGCGCACGCCCTGATAGCTTGGCATTCATCCCATTCTGGGTGGCTTCACAGATACCTAGTACGTACGCTGCACGTCCAGCCATCCGAAGCAGACGACATCGTGCAAGATACATGGCTGCGGATCAGCCACACCTCGCTCAGCGATGTCGAGCATCCCCGCGCGTTTCTTTCGCGTGTGGCGGTCAACCTGTTTCGAGATGGGCGGCGCCGCGAGCATGTGCGCAGCAGTCATTTGCGTCTGGTCTTCGATAGTTGCCGAGACAGCATCGATCCTTCCGCGATGGCGGAGCAAGAGGGCAATCTGGAGCTCGAGCGGGCAATTCTCGATTTGCCCGAAAGCATCCGTGATGTATTCATATTGAGCCGGTTTCGCTCGATGACGAATCGAGACATCGCGGCACAGCTTGGGATCTCGGTGAAAACCGTCGAATGGCGGATCGGCAGGGCTATCGAGCTTTGCGCCCATAGATTGCGGGGCTAGGCGGCAGGGGATGGACGAGGAGGATTTCGCGGCGCGGCAACGGGGCGAGGACGCAGCCCGGTGGTTCGCCCGCCTCAAGACAGTACCGGTATCCCAAGGTACGCTCAACGATTTCTTCGCTTGGCGCCGCGATCCGGACAATGCCAAAGCTTTCGAAGATGCGGAACGGTTCTGGTCGACGGCGGCGAAGGTGGGCGAGCGCCCGGCAATTCTGCGCGCCATCGAGCAGGCCGAGGCGCGCAGTCAATCCCGGCGACGCGCTCCTCGAATACCGCGCGCCCTGGCTGTCCTCGCCATCGGTTGTGCCGGGCTGCTCCTCGTATTTGCCGGGATAGGTGCGTTCAGCACGAAAGGGGAGACGTTCAGCACACCTCCAGGCGAACAGCGAATGATCGCACTGGCAGATGGATCACGCCTCAATCTCAACGTCGAGACAGCCGTGCGCGTTAAGTACACCGCCGAGGCCAGGCAACTGGAGTTGCGGAGCGGCGAGGCGGTTTTTCAGGTGGCGCACAACAAGGCGCGGCCGTTTACGGTGACCGCGGGCGGGGTCACCGTGACAGCCACCGGAACCCGTTTCGATGTCGCGCTTCGTGCGAAGACGACCTTCGTGACCCTGATCGAGGGCAGCGTTCTGGTCCGCGCTGCCGATGGAAAAACCATCCGCTTAAGTCCCGGCGAGCAATGGCGATCATCAGCAGGTGGGGCCACGTTGGAGCGCGTGAACGCAGAGGCCGTCACCGCCTGGACCCAGGGGCGCATCATCTTCGAAAATGCGCCGCTTGCTGATGCTGTCGCCGAAATCAATCGCCATCGCGGGAGGCAGATCGTTCTAGGCACACCGCAACTGGGCACCCGCCGCATCAGCGGTTCCTTCGAAGCTGGTGATAGCGAGAGCTTCGCGGCCGCAGTCTCCGCTCTGTTGCCGGTGGAGCAGACTTTCGACAAGGCTGGACGCATCCGTTTATCAGAGCGGGTCATTACGCAAAAAGAAAATGATCAATCCCGTTAGGGTTACTGCACTCCCCGCACGTCTTATTCCCAAACAATGCTGATGCAGATCCCGGGTGCTTTGCCCTTGCACTGCAGATGCGTATCAATGGGATATGGCTATGAAAATGAGGGGATCTCTTTCACTTCTCTATGGAGCGGCTACCTATGCCGCGCTGTCGTGTGCTTTGCTCGCAAATGGATCAGTGCAGGCCCGGGGAGCGCGCTCGAAAGCGATCGCTTTCAATATTCCTGGCGGATCGTTGCAGGCCGCATTGACGGCTTTTGCCGGGCAATCGGGCCTGCAATTGATCTATGCTCCCGAAAATGTGGCTGGCCGGACGGCGTCGGCGGTGCGCGAAAAGCTTCCCGCCCGTGTCGCGCTCGACCGTCTCATCAAGGGCACGGGCCTCCACATTCGACAGGTCAACGAACGCGTCATCGTGCTGGAGCGGTACGGCACACGCCCGGGTACCGGTGCCTTGACCGTGTCAGGAGAGGCTGATGCCGCGTCGCAGACGGCCGCACCAATTCCTGATTCGATTGCGGCGTCAGGCGTAGGAACCGAACGATCCGCGCCAGATCCGATGACTGCACGCGATGAAGAGATCGTAGTGACAGGGAGCCGCATTCGCGGCGCGGCCAGTCCGTCGCCGCGCACGACGGCCACTCGTCAGGCGCTAGAGGACGCTGGCATCACCGATATGGCGGGATTTTCACGGATCCTCCTGCAGAATTTCACTGGCGGACAGAACCCGGGTGTTGCCGGAGGCGGGGACCAGGGCGGGCAGAACAATATCAACAACTCGGCCACGCTTAACTTGCGGGGTCTCGGCCCCGACGCCACGCTGACTCTGATCAACGGCCATCGCCTGGCTTACGATGCGCTCAATCAGGGTATCGATATATCGACGATTCCCCTCGCTGCCATTGAACGGGTCGAAGTGGTCGCGGACGGCGCCTCGGCGCTCTATGGGTCCGATGCGGTAGGCGGCGTCGCCAACATCGTCCTGCGCCGCGACTATTCCGGTGCGCAGGTCAGCGCCCGCTATGGGGCTTCCACTGACGGTGGTAACAGCCAGCAGCAGTATACCGGCGTGACCGGCGCACGGTGGAATTCCGGCGGTGTGATGGTGGCTGCCGACTATACCCACTCGTCGCCCATCACCGCAGCGGATCGAAGCTACACCCGCCATCTCGACGAATCGCAGATGTTGCTGTTGCGTAATTCCCAGTTCAGTGCCGTTGTCGCAGGGCATCAGAGACTGGCTGAAGGCGTGACCTTCGAGATAGACGCCCAGGTCGCCGATCGCCGCTCGCGCAAGGCAACGGCATTCTTTGTGACCCGGGACGCCTACACCGACGGACTGGTCAATCGTCCCCGCGTGCGCACGTGGGCCCTCACGCCGGTCGTGCGGATCGAGCTACCGTCGCAGTGGACCGCGTCTTTGGAATTCACGCGCTCGGTAAGCAAAACGGACATTCTATCGCATCGCTTTACCGCTGGCGTGGATTCGCCCGGGCGGCTTACTTACGAGAACCACCTGACCAATATCGAGGGTAGCGCGGAAGGACCGCTGGTACGCCTTCCCGGCGGAGACGCGCGCCTCGCAATCGGCGCAGGCTACCGCAAGTTCGGGCTCGATATTGACGTCAGCCAAATTGTCGGCGGCGCCTCGGTGACGACCCGCGATGCGCGCGAAAAACGCAACAGTCTCTTCGCTTACGGCGAGCTTGCTGTACCAGTCGTCGGGTCGGCGAACCGCTCGAGCGGCTTTTACGATCTCCATCTCAGCGCGGCGGTGCGTTACGAGCGGTATGAGGGCATCGACGAAGTCGCGACCCCCAAGTTCGGGATCGTCTATGCTCCTCACCGCGACGTTACCCTCAAGGCCAGTTGGGGGCGATCGTTCAAGATTCCGACTCTCAATCAGATCAATCAGGTTCAGGCAGGCAGCCTGCTGCCTGCGAGCCTGTTTGCGCCCCAGCCAAGCCCTGGCTTGCCTGCAGGGGCGACGGTTCTCTTGCTGGGCGGCGGCAATCCGGATCTGCGCGCCGAGCGTGCAACAACCTGGACGGCTACCTTCGAACTTCGCCCCAGCTTCATCCCGGACCTTGAGATAACGGCCACCTATTTCGATGTCGATTACCGTCAGCGGATCGCCTCGCCGGTGACATCGGTGCTGTCTTCGCTCGGCAATCCGGCCTTCGCCGATTTCATCACTTTCAATCCCTCGGCGCAGCAGATCGAGGCGATAATCGCAGGCCTGCCCGAAGGGCTGAGCAATCAAAGTGGCGGCCCGTTCGACCCTGCGGGCGTTGGAGCGATCATCGACACCAGCCTGCGCAACACTGCGCGCGAACGCGCCCGCGGGCTTGATATCTCGGCCCTCTACCGAGCCGCATTGGGTGAAGGGGATACCCTTACGCTCACGGCCGCAGCCAGCTACCTTGATGCCGACCGCAAGCTGAGCGCCGGACAGGCACCGTTGGAGCGATCCGGCGTAATCTTCACTCCGCCGCATTGGCGGGTGCGGGGCGGGCTGAACTGGGAGCGGGCCAATACTCAGGTCGCTGCGTCGCTGAACTACGCCGGCGGTGTTGTCGACGACCGTTTTGTCGTCCCCGCGGCGATCGGTGCCTTCACGACGCTTGATCTCAGTGCCGGTTTTCGCAGCACTGCGCAGGCAGGATTGCTTCGCAATGTCGACCTGCGCGTCTCCGCGCTCAATATCCTGAACGAGAAGCCAGACGTGATCAGGACGAGCGATCCTGCGGCAATTCCTTTCGATTCGACCAATCAGTCCTCGATCGGTCGGTTCGTCAGCCTGGCGGTGACCAAATCATGGTAAGGATGAGCCATGCTATCTGCGCCCTGGCCACGGCCTTGCTGTCTTGGCCGGTGCACGCCGCGGATAGCCAGGACTGCGCAGATTTGCTGCCGGAGTCGGGAAATGCGGTTCGCCGGGCGCTGATTGCCGAGGATCTGGCCCGCCTGCGTGACATCGGGCCTGTCGATACCCCCAGCGAGGACCGCCGTATCCTGGCCTTGTCGCCCGATGGCAAGCATCTCGCGTTCCAGCTGCGGCGCGCCAACCCGCAGGGCAACGCCTATTGTCTCGCCATGGTGGTGGCGGATGTGACAGGCAGCCAGCCCGTGCGTATTGTCGATCGCGGCGGGGAATTCATCCGCACGACGCTGGATCTGAGGGCGCACGCGGGGTCGCCGACGGGGATTGCCAAAGTCATCACGCCGCACTGGTCGCCTGACGGGCGATGGTTTGCCTATCTCAAGCGCGAGGGACCGGTCACGCAAGTGTGGCGAGCCAACGCCGATGGAAGCCGCAGCGCGCCAATCACGCGCAGTGATGACGATGTTGAGGATTTTTACCTGGCGGGGGACGGCAACCGCCTCGTCTTTTCCGTCGCGTCTTTGCGTGAGACGAACCAGGCTATCGATAATGAGGGTCTAACGGGTTTCCATTATGATGAGCGTTTTGCTCCGGGTTCCAGCCCGCGGCCTTTCCCGCCGGCCCCGGTACAGCGCATGGTCTGGTTCATGGACCTGTCTTCCGGTGCGCTGCGCCCGGCCACAAACGAGGAGCGCGAAGGTCTGGAGGCGGGAGGCCCGCGCGAAGGGACCTGGAAAGAAGCGAGCAATCCGCGTGGCGACCGGGCGTGGCTCGATACGGCAGCACCGACATACTGGCAGCAGTTGGGCCGTCTGACAGTGGATTTTGCCGACCGTCGATCGCTCGCATGCCCAGATGCAGTGTGCGCAGGTGTTCGTCGTCCCTGGTGGACCAGGCAAGGCTACGTCCGGTTTGTGCGGCGGGAGGGCTGGGCTGACGGTTCAACCGCGATTTACCAGTGGCGGCCTGGCCATGGAAGCCCACGAAGGATCTATGTCACTGACGACGTGCTGGTCGACTGTGTGCCCGACGGCGATGGGTTGATCTGCCTTCGCGAAAGCTCTCTCATCCCGCGCCGACTTGAACGACTTGATCCGCGAACCGGCCATCGACAGGTCCTGTTCGATCCCAACCCGGAGTTTGCGGGCCTGTCGCTCGGAAAAGCCGAGCGGCTGCATCTTACCAATGCTTATGGCCTGCCTTCGATCGCGGATCTTGTCCTGCCGGTGGGCTATCAGCCTGGCGAGCACTATCCGATGGTGGTGGTGCAGTATCATACACGGGGGTTTCTGCGAGGAGGGACAGGCGACGACTATCCCATCCAGGCCTTCGCCAATCGGGGCTACGCCGTACTCAGCGTAAGCAAACCCGCATCGATCGGCTTGTCCCGGACCACGGACTTCGCCGAAGCCGATCGAATCAACCTCAAGGATTTCGCGGATCGCCGCAGCGTCCTCTCTTCAGTCGAGCAGGGCGTCCGCCTGGCGATCGCGCGGGGTATAGCTGACCCCAAGCGTGTCGGCATCACCGGTCTGAGCGATGGCGCTTCGACGGTCATGTTCGCGCTGCTGCATAGCACGCTCTTTTCAGCTGCGGCCATGAGCCAGTGTTGTTATGATCCCACAATGACCGCAAGGGGTGGGCCCGGGGCTGCGAAGAGTTTTTACTTCTATGGCTACCCTAAGCTGACGGATCGCAGCACGCAGGCCGAGGATTTCTGGCGTCAGATCGCGCTGTCGTACAACGCGGACCGGATCCGCACCCCAATCCTGCTTCAATTGTCGGACGACGAGTACAGTAGCGCGCTCGTTACGTATACGGCGCTGCGCGAGGCAAAGGTGCCGATCGACATGTTCGTGTTCCCAGGCGAGCATCACATCAAGTGGCAACCCGCTCACCGTCTGGCCCAGTACCAGCGCTCGCTCGACTGGTTCGATTACTGGCTCAAGGACACGCGCCCTGCGGCATACGCTCGGCCCAGGGAACTCAGCCATTGGGAGGCACTGCGTCGCGACCAGCTTTCGGCAGGAAATTCGTGAAATTCCAGAGGCGATTCTCTGTTGTCCTGGATCCGCCTCAGGATCCTTCGCCGAGCTTGGCCGTGACCCAGGCTTCTACGTTGAGCAGTTGGAGGAGGCGGACATTGCGTTCAGCGTCCATCATGCACTCGCGGCGAAGGCATTTCTCAATTGCCAGTCGGTCGATGAGACCTTGCTGCGCGAGGTGCCCATCGAGAAGGCGTCGCTCGATAAGGCTATGATGCTCTCGGATAATGGCGTTGCAGAACGGATCGGGGCTCCCCTTTGATCGCCGGGCGGTGATCTGCGCCGGTAGAGCAGTGGCGAAGGCCTCGCGGGCTACAGCCCGATCACGGCCTCCATGGCGCCACTGCCAGCTGGGAATCGCGAGTGATTCCTCGACAATCGGCTGGGATAGCAGGGGGGTGATGACCGGAAGGTGGCGACTGCGATCCGGCTCCAGGCTTAACTGCGGACGAAGGAGGGCCGCGATATGTGCCGCCTTGCCCGGAAGCGCCCCAGAAGGCGCAACAAGCCACGGGTGCGCGGCGGGCTGCACCGCCAAAGCGGCACAGAGGCTCGGCTCAAGCAGAGCGGGAGTAGGGCGCCAGCGATAGGAAGGTGGTCGGAGGGTGAGGCGCAATGCCGCACGCAGCGCCGGAAAGACACCGCTCTGCGTCTGCCTGCAGACATCTTGGATGGTGGAGAAAAGACCAGGGGATAATCCTTCATGGAGTGCTCGGTCAGCGATCGCGGCGGCAGATTGGGAATAGGCAAAGACGTTGTCGCCGCCGTTGCCGGTGAAGAATGCTGCGGCGCCCGCTTGCGTCGCGGCCGCGAC
Source organism: Novosphingobium resinovorum (assembly GCF_027922145.1). Lineage (GTDB taxonomy): Bacteria > Pseudomonadota > Alphaproteobacteria > Sphingomonadales > Sphingomonadaceae > Novosphingobium > Novosphingobium resinovorum. Next base: position 31,271 of record NZ_BSFC01000004.1, read on the forward strand.
GTTGGCAGCCTCATAAGCCTGCTCCTGGGCGCGGCCGATGGGTCTTGGCAGGTGGTCGCCAAGCGCGCGGGCCGGATCAATCCCCGCCATTTCAAAACGCTGCTCGGTCAGTCCAAGCCCCAAGTGGCTGCACAAGGACCGGGCATACGCGCGCTCGTCTCCCATCGGATCGTCCGTGAACATCGTGACGCATGTGGCGGAAACGCCTGGCGTGGCAAGGCAGGCTGCGATGATGGACGAATCCAGCCCGCCCGATATACTAACCAGGGCACGAGGATAGAGCGAAGCCCATGCCGCTACGCAGTCTTGAACAGTCTGCCGCAGTCGGTCGGCGGCGATGGCAATGTGCCTTCCCGCAACGGGCGTGGTGAAGGCCCATGGCGACCATTTTGCGGTAAGCGCCGCGCTATCGCCTTCGAGCCTGAGAGCAAAACCCGGAAGCAATTCGCTGATACCGTCCAATACGGTTTCTGCAGTTGGCAGGCCATCCCAATAGAGAAAGCGTGCGAGTGCCGGCCAGTCGATCGCGGGGCGTACAGTGTCGCTTGCGAGGAGCAGATCGATGTCCGAGGCCATGAAGGTGGTGCTCGCCGTACGCGTGAAATAGCAAGGAAGAGCGCCGGACGGATCGCGCATCACGCTCGAGCAAGTGCCGTCGGTTTTTGCCGAGACATAGCCGCCCCAGAAGCGCGTAAGCAGATCGCTTTCGGTGCTGATCGGTGGCATTGCATCGAACGGCTGGGAGCAGTCGTCACGCTTCTCACGGTCATTGCGACGGAAGAGGGTGCCTAGAACGACGCCGCCTTTTGTCGGAAAAGGGGTCAACGCCGCCGGATTAGCGAGCGCCACCAGAGGGTGCTCTTGGTGGATTACGTCCAGACCTGTCAGCTCCGCCAGGCGATCTGCAGAGGGGGTATGCACGCCGCCGTGCGCGATACTCAAGAGATAACGTGGTCGCATGCGACAGACATGATCGGCGTGAACAGGCGAACTTGTTCGAGGTCGCCAACGACGACGGCGTCGCCGAGTTGAATCCAGCAGTGCGCCGCGAAAGGATCCATGCGGACGCCGAACGTCAAAACGGGGCGAAGACCTCGCCTCACACACAAGCGCCAGGCTGCGAGCGCCCGAGGCAGGCATTTGTCTGCAGAGCGCATCATTTGCGCTGTCGTGGCAAAGGCTGCGCCGATTCGCTGACCATCGACAACATCTCGCGAAAGCGAGGCCAGGCGGGAGGGGGCCTTGGGCAGGTCCGCCAGAACCTGTGCCAAGGGAAAACGTCGCAACGCAGTCTCGGCGCGATGCTGAGCCAGTGCGGCCCTCGCAACCTCCAGCAGGTTCCCTCGCGCCGTGGGTGCTGAGCTGGATCCGGTGCGAGCGCCATAGTCGCGCCGGATCGGCACAAGCGAAAGCGGGCGGCGATCACACTCTCCCGGGCCGGAAGCCAGGATGTTGCAACGCAAAAGGCGCTGCAGCGCGGCTTCGCCAGGATCGCCGCCCGCGGCCCAACTCTGAAACGCGCCCTGCAAGGCATGGGGAAGTGTGAAGTACTGGTCCTGTTCAATATCAAGGAAGACGGCGCGGTCCGTGCAGATGCACCAGAAGAGACCTTCACGTACTCGCATGATTCCGCGCATCCCCGAAAAGGGCGCGTGCCCCTTCATAAGGGGCACGCGCGTCTTATGGTCAGTCGTCCGTGAGACCGCTGCCGGTGAGCTGAAGACCTCGCTCGAAATCATTGATCCCGACTTGGCCACCCTTGGTCTCGGTGCTCACCGCACCAAGCTCGACCATGGTATCTTCTTCTACATGCTCCATGACATTTCTCCGTTGCTGCGACATGCAGCAGCGGAATTATGACCCTGAGAGTTGTTGGGAAGAAGGATATATGGAAAATATGCAACGAATATATGCGGAAGTAAAAATGTCTTCATAAATAAAAAGCGCAAAACGCTGAAAATTAATTCTCCAAGACGGCCATTTTTGGGAACTTGGATGTGTTGATAGGCATATATTGGCTAAATGGAGGGGCCTTTCGGCGGGATTTGCTTAGATTTCAGCTTGAGTGCGCATTGCTTTGATAACAGTTCTGGCCATGCGCTTACGAGAGGTATGGTAGGTCGCAAGCAGACGCCGCAGTCCTGCTAAATCCTGCGACGAAGCCGCCGCGTGGATCGCCGACAGCTCTTCTCGACCGCTCAATTCATAGGTCATTTCGATATGCCGCGCGGCGCCGAGCCGCGCGTTTGTCCAGCGCATTGCCTCCGCGTGGATCAGACTGGATGAGGCGCGGGCAATAGCGGTAAATATCCTTTCAACGGCCTGGACACTGTAATCATAGTCTTCTTCTGGCAGCGCTATGCCGGACAGTGTGCGCCGGCGCAGCGCCGAAAGAACCAACTCTTGGTTCCAATCGTAAAGCTCGCGCAAATCGGCTTCTTCCATAGGGAAGGCGAAGTAGCCGTCGCCATGGCGGAGATCGACGAGGTGCTCGCCTGCCAGAATGTGCAGTGCATCTCGCACTGGTGTCACGCTGATGCTCAGCTCATCGGCCACCATGAGAGGTTCGATTCGGCCACCTGGTCGCACTTCAAGGTGGGCAAGCCGGTGCCGGATCGAGTCGTACGCGCGCCTGGTTGCTGGCCCCAATCTATTCATACCAAGCAGGCCATGCTCGCGCCGGCGTTGTCGTCCACCATCCTCGGACCTTGCTGCATGTGGGGGAAGTGGTTGAACTCGAGATGCACGCTGGTCATAGCCTTCCTCTGTCATCAGTGGGTTGACAGGGTAAGGCAGGCTAACGGCTAAGCGTCGAGCAAAGTGCGATTTCTCACCGCCTTTCAAGAGTAGCGAATCAGTCTGCATCCAAAGAAAGGTGGTGCGATCCGTAGAAATCGTGCGGGTTACGCGCCAAATTCTTGCGCCGTTTTCCACGCTCGAATGCCTACTGATTCGACCTGTCGTTAATTGCAGTTGCTTTCTTCCGAGAATCGACTTGCCGCAAAGGGCGTTTACGGTAGGCTCGGCCCTCTGGCGGTAGTCCGGTCAAGCGACCAGTCTCGGGAAGAAAGGGGCTGCAGATGGATTCGGTGTCGGCTCGGTTTGCAAACGGTGGTGACACCCTTGCCGCGGCCTTTCGCAAAATTCGACGCGAGCGTGGTCTGCGTACGGCCGAAGTGGCCCAGCGCATGGGCATGGCGCTGCGTAGCTATGAAAATTTCGAGGCCGGACGCAGCCGACTGGATATTGCCCGCATATGCGAATTCGCGGAGGCCACCGACAGCGATCCCTTTGCGATCCTTTTTTCAGTGCCGTTTCGCTCTTCCGAATTTGCGGTCGCCTGCGCGGACACCAAGCTCGTTTATATCATGATGATGCTCCTTGAAACCTTCTTCGAGGAGCACGGTAGGGATATAGCCTTGCTGGAGCCGCCGAATCTGATTGGCGGCTTTGAACGCGTGTTCAAGGATCTTGGGGCCAAGCTGCGGGAAAACGAGACGACGCTCAGCCGCTTCTTTGAAGGGCGCCAGGGAAATTCGATTTCACTGGGAAATCTCAGCGTTCGCGGCCTGCGCAAGAAACGCGCTTAGTGGATACCGCGCAGCAGCATGACATAGCCTCCGGCAGCTAGACGCCGCGCGCGGCTGATGAGCCGCCGAGTTTGCATCCTCAGGTAATCGGATGGGTGGCCCCAATCGCGCGCGACGACCTCCTCGCCGAACAGCGAGCACGCGATTAAATGTGCCGAGGAATGACTGGCCAGCGCGTTAAGCGTTCGTAGCAGCATTATGGGACGGCTCGGGTTAGACGCTGGCGTGGACACACCGGCTGTAACGCGACCTAACCGCATAATCGCGTCGAGTTGGCGCAAGGCCAATATCCGGCGAGCGAAATGCTCCCTTCCTGACAGATGGTATGTCAGGCAAACCGGCCCATCGAGCAGCGAGCCCTCGTGAATGCTCAGCCGGACGGCATTGCGGCCATAGCCAATTAGCGCTTCCTCGCCGGCCCGATCCTTTAGTACCGTGACGCCAAGTTTGCTGCGATGGATGTCAAACGCGTCCGCACTTTGCGCCGAACATGCACGTGCCGTCGCCCTTATCGTCAGGGGATCCAGTTTGTGATCCCACATCAGCCGAGCGTTGGCGGCATTCAGCTCTGGGGTTTCCTCGAAAGCGCAAGCCCCACTGCGGCGTTGCCGTGACGGCGACAATCACCTCGATTTTGCCATCGCGAATGCCGACCCGCCTGTTGGCAGGCACGGCCGCGCAATAGTCGCCCCGGCGCCTTAGAACTTCCCAGGCAAAGGCACGGGGGTCAGAAAGAAGCGCTGGATCAGGCAGAGCGCGCGCAACGATCTGGGGGTGAGGTTCAGACAAAGCAGGACATGCCATTGGCGGTGCTCCATGGATCTGTGAGACAGCCAATGGACACTGATGCTTCGTGACACTTCGTTTAAACCACTGCAAATTGGCGACATTTTGCGGTCAGAACCACATGAAACGCAACTTGGCTTCGCGCCTTCGCGGAAATCTCGCGGTCCGCCCACCTGATGCCGACGCGTTTCCCGCAGCTTTCTCGTCGGCCAGGCGATTCGGGAAGGGGGCGGGTGGTGGAACACCTCAACGAGTAAGGGTCCGCTGCTTCGGAATGGGCCTGCAGCCGATAACCCCCGGCCAGTGGCGCGCCCCTATCTCGCGGCACCCGCGCTGCCAGCCCTAGCGGCAATGCCACTCGATATCAACGCGGCTCTGAGACAACGTGTGCTCATCTGCAGTGCGGTGTAGAAGGGCGCCGCCTTCGAGCAGGCTTTTGGAAAGAGCCCGCCCCTTTGACCATCACTAATAGGTTAACGACGCCTTCTTTCAGCAGTGTCGCGCGCGGGCGTACCAGTTTGTCAGTCACACCCTTGGCCGACGAGCCGTGCCCCCTCGGTGTCAGGTTAATGACTGCCGGCTATCTCGGTGGCACCGAACTTGGCCGATTCCTCCTGCGCGGCGAGTTCTGGGTCAGCGGCACTCGGTCCGCCGTCCGACTTAAGCGCACTGCTGCCCTTTTCCACGCCGGACAATGCAAGAACGTACTGCTTCAGCCAGTGCAGGACGTCCATTTCCTTCACGGAAGCGAGCAGCGCCGCATGCCGGCGCTTACGTTCCTTCAACGGCATATCCAAGGCGCGGCTGATCGTCTCGGCGACATGTTCCACCGAGTGCGGGTTGACCAGCAGGGCGTCCTTGAGTTGGGTGGCCGCGCCGGCAAACTGCGAAAGGATCAGCACGCCGGGATCCTCTGGATCCTGAGCTGCCACGTATTCCTTTGCCACAAGGTTCATGCCGTCGCGCAGTGGAGTCACCAACCCGACATTTGCCGCGCGATAGAACCCTGCAAGTTCAGCCCGGGGATAGCCCCGGTTAACGTACCGGATGGGTACGAAATCGACATTGGCATGAGCGCCATTGATGTGCCCTGTCTTTCGCTCGAGGTCCTCGCGAATCTGCTGATAGCTTTCAACGTCGCCCCGACTTGGCGGCGCGATCTGGAGAAGGACTGCCTTTCCGGCCATATCGGGGTGATCGGAAAGAAAACGGCTGAAGCTCTCGAAGCGCTCACCGAGCCCCTTGGAGTAGTCCAGTCTATCCACGCCGATAAGAATTTTCCGGCCCCTGACGCTATCCCTGAGCCGCTGGTGCGCTTCCTTGGCAACGTCGCTCTTCGCGGCTTCCGAGAATTCGGCGTAGTCGATCCCTATCGGAAAAGCGCGGGCGATCACGCGGCGGCCTTGATAGTCGATTGAATTGTCCAGATTGACCGTCAGTCCCATTTCCTTCTGGACATAATGCAGGAAGCTTTCCAGCCATTCGGTCGTTTGCAGGCCAATCACGTCATATTCGAGCATCGATGCGACGAGGCGCTCATGGAAGGGCAGCGATGCCAAAAGCCGGGTTGGCGGCCACGGGGTGTGGAGGAAAATGCCGATGCGGTTCTTAACTCCCTTGCGGCGCAAAATTGAACCAAGGGGAAGCAAATGATAGTCGTGAACCCATACCAGATCATCGTCTGCAATTAAAGGATAGACAGAGTCTGCAAACCGTTCGTTGACGCGTTCATATCCTTCACCGAAATTGCGATCGTATTCGGTCAGGTCAATGCGATAATGAAACAGCGGCCAAAGGGTTCTATTGGCATATCCGTTGTAATATTCTTCGACATCTTGAGATTCGAGGTCGATCGTGGCGGTTGTGACGCCCTCGTTGCGCTGCATGTCGAGGTGGCCTGAAAAATCATCGGTCTCCTGACCGGACCACCCGAACCAGATGCCGCCATGTTCCCGCAGCGCCGAGTTCAGGGCAACAGCAAGGCCACCTTGCGCCCCCGCCGCGCCTGCGGCGCTTGGCACGCTTACGCGGTTCGAGATGACGATCAATCGGCCCATGTTCTGTCCTTCATATTCGCGTCGCCCTGTTCACGCGTTCCCACCGAACGCTTGAGGGCTCGCAGTAGCTGCGGGTAGTCTGCGCGTTAACGCCAGTCCCGCCACGACCGGGACAATTGCCCGGCACAATTTATGATACCTACCAGCGAGTAGGTCTGGGGAAAGTTCCCCCAAAGCTCTGAGGTTTCAAAATCCATATCCTCGGACAGGAGGCCGGAGCGCGTGCGGTGAGCCAGCATCGCTTCGAAGAGTCGCCGGGCCTCCTCATCCTCTCCGCTGCGGTGAAGCGCCTCGATCAACCAGAAGGTGCAGATGTTGAAAGCTGTCTCAGGAAGCCCGAAATCGTCTTCGCTGTCATAGCGAAGCATGTGCTCGCCTCGGCGCAACGCCTTCTGAACGGCTTTCAGGGTTGCGCGAAACCGGGGATCTTCCGGCGGCAGATAGCGCAGTTCCACCATCTGTAGCAGGCTTGCGTCGAGTTGCGACCCGCCGAAGCTGGCCGCATAATGCCCGCCTGCGTCATGACCTTCCACTTCGTGCCAAGCGCCCGCGTCAATGTTGGCACGTATGGTGTCCGCCCGGTCGCGCCAGAAGGCAGCGCGCTCGTCCAGACCGAGATACTGCGCGGCGTTGGACAGGCGGTCGCACGCGGCCCAGCTCATGACGCTGGAATAGGTGTGGACCGCAGTTCGGGTGCGCAATTCCCACAGGCCGGCGTCGGGCATATCGTGCGTCTTCCATGCCATTTCGCCGACCTGCTCGAGGCTGCGAAAATCGTCCTCGTTGGCGATGCGCAGCAGGCGCTGGTCGAGGAAGCTTTGGATCGAAGGCAGCACGATCTGGCCGTAGCAGTCGTTCTGCACCTGGTAATAGGCCGCGTTGCCGACCCGAACGGGCCCGGTGTTGCGGTAGCCCGGTAGGTCGGCGGCCTCCCACTCGATGATCTCCTTGGCGCCGCTGACCGCATAGAGGGGCTGGATGACCCCGTCAGGTGCATCGGCAACGATGTTGCGCAGATAGGCAAGGTACTTCTCGAGGACGTCCAGGGCGCCGAGATGGTTGAGGGCCTGAACGGTGTAGTAGGCATCGCGTATCCAGCAATACCGGTAGTCCCAGTTCCGCTGGCTGCCAGGCGCTTCGGGGATGGAGGTCGTCAAGGCCGCGACGATCGCGCCGGTTTCCTCGTGCTGGCACAACTTGAGCGTGATGGCTGCCCGGATTACCGCATCCTGCCAATCGAGCGGAGTGGCAAGGCCGCGCACCCACAGGCGCCAGTAATTGCCGGTCCGCTGGAGCATCGTCTCAAGATCATGCTCGACGTTTCCGGCAAACGGCTCGTCCGGGCCAAGGAAGAAGTGCAGCGGCTTTTCCAGGCGGAACCAGCGCTCGTCGAGCACGTAGCCGACCGGCGCATCGGTGGTCAGGCGCAGGGAATTGCGCTCGACCAAATAACGAATGTGGTTCGAACCCTGCGTGATCGGGGCGAGTTTCGCGCCATATCCGCTCATCGGCGTGAGGATAGTGCGAATGCGCGGGGCTCCGGATACGGGCCGGACTATGCGCGCGAAGGCAACCGGGCGGTACATGCGGCCAGATCGTTCGAAGCGGGGCGCGAAATCGTAGATTTCCACCGCCCCTCCGCTCGCGTCTTCAAGCCGGGTCACGAGTATGGGTGTATTGCGCAGATAGTGTTGCTGGACGGAGACTTGGTTCTCCAGTTCAAAGCGCCAGGTGCCAGCATCCTGCCCCCCGTCTCCGCGAAGCAGGGCACAGAAAGTGGGATCTCCGTCGACGCGCGGAACGCAGCCCCAGACGATGGCGCCGGACTCGTTGATGAGAGCGCTGACCTGGCAGTTGCCGATCGGCCAGAGTTCCAGCGAAGTCGGTACGGGCGACGTCATGGGCGGAAATCTCCTTTATGAACGGCCTCGAGGCCGGCTTGCAGCCATCTGTGCACTTCGGCGACGCCGTCGAGGCGAGAAGTGGCTGCGGTGGGTCGAGGAGCGCCAACCAGCACGCCTTGGCCATCGTACCGGCGCACGGCCGCAAATGCGTCCTCGTCGGTCACGTCGTCTCCTATGAAGATCGGGATGGCACCATCGAACGCCGGAAGGGCCATGAAGCGCTCTACGGCCGAACCTTTGTCCGACCCGGGCATCGTCACTTCGATCACCTTTTTGCCGTGCTTGATGGCCAGGCCGAATTTGGCAGCCAGGCTTTCTGTGCAGGCACGAAGATCAGGCAGCACTTCAGGATGATGGCGGTAATGGATTGCCGCGCTGAATGGCTTGGGTTCAACTAGAAGTCCGCCGCTTGCCCGGGCGAAGCGGTTGAGCTCGTCAACAACGGCGCCGGGCAGCGGGGCGGCGAGAGGCTCGATCTCGGCATCTGCCGCGGGCCGGAATTCGCCGCCGTGCGATCCTGCGATAGCCAGGCTGATCGGCCCCAGCAAAGCCTCGAGGGCAGCGATAGACCGGCCGGTGACGATCGCCAGACGGCCGTCGAGCTTACGGGAAAGCTGCACGAGAAGCGCAGGTAGGAATTCCGAAACGACGACGTCGTCCGGGTGATCGGCGATTTCGACTAGGGTTCCGTCGAAATCGAGGAAAAGGGCCGTCGATTGCGAAAGGCGCAGGCATGGAGGCCGGCCGAGGACAGTATCTGTGGCGAAAAAACAGTCTCGATGCGCCGCCTGTGACGGACCGTCGCTCGAATTGGTCATTTATATTTCAGCCTTGCACCAAGTTCATGCCCTTCTCAAAGGGCTGCCAGATGGTTCAATCACATGCTGCGCCGCAATTGCTCACCGGTCAACGGACAACAAGCCGTTCTGTTCCAGTCCGATATGGCAGCGCAGGAGTTATTTAGCACTTCCCTGTTGCATCGCAGCACGTGGCAGCTATTACCGGTTTTCCCAAAGTACCCCGCATCCGTGAGTGACCTTTCGGCCATGTCTATAATCGTACCGGTGATCCTCTGCGGCGGTAGCGGCACGCGGTTGTGGCCGCGCAGCCGGGCCGCGATGCCCAAGCCGTTCCTGCCGCTGGTCGGCGACAGCACTCTGTTCGAAGCGGCGCTGGCCCGCTGCCCCGGTTCCGGGGGTTTCGCGGCCCCGGTCGTGGTGACCGGCCACAAGCACCTGGCCCATGTCGAAGCGCAACTCGGCATGGTCGAGGGGGCGCAGGTCATCGTCGAGCCTTCGGCGCGCAACACCGCCGCCGCCATTGCGCTCGCTGCCTGCCGCCTGCCCGAAGACGCGGTGATGCTGGTCTGCCCGAGCGATCACCACATCGGCAATACCGAGGCTTTCGCGGTCGCCGCAGCCGCTGCGGCGGGGTTGGCGCAGCAGGGCTGGCTGGTGTCCTTCGGCATCGAGGCGACGCGGCCCGAGACCGGCTTCGGCTACCTCAAGCGCGGCGATGCGATCCCCGAGCACGGCGGTTTCCGCACCGCACAGTTCGTCGAGAAGCCGGATCTGGAACGCGCCAAGGCGTTCCTTGCCGAGGGTATCTACGCCTGGAACGGCGGCATCTTCGCGTTCCGGGTGAAGGATTTCCTCGCCGAACTGACCGCGCACCGCCCGGATGTTGCCGCCAGCGTCGCCGATGCCGTGGCGAAAGGCGCCGAGGACGGCCAGCGCTTCCACCCGGACGCGGCGACCTTTGCCGAGGTTCCCAGCGTCTCGGTCGATTACGCGGTGATGGAGAACACGACCCGCGCGGCGATGGTGCCCGCCGACATGGACTGGTCCGACATTGGCAACTGGCAGGCGCTGCATGAGGCGCTGGAGACCGACGCGGATGGCAATGCGGTGCGCGGTTCGGGCACGGTCGAGATGGTCGACTGTCGGGGTGTGCTGGTCGACAGCGACGGCCCGCGCGTCTCGGTGATCGGGCTGGAGAACGTGATCGTCGTCGTCGATGGCGATGACATCATGATCACTACCGTTGCCGGCGTGCAGAAGGTGGGCAATCTTTCCGGCGCCAAGAATCAGTGAGTATTCGCCGATGACCAACGCTCGGACTTCCGCCTCGCTGCCGATCCGACAGGTCGAGAAGCCTTGGGGCCTGGACGTCCTGCCTGCGCCGTTCGAGGCGCCCGAGGGCCAGCGCATCGGCGAAATCTGGTTCGAGCCGCCCGCCGCTCTGCCCGAGCTTCTGGTCAAGTACATCTTCGCCGGCGAGGCGCTGTCGGTGCAGGTCCACCCTTCCGACGCGCAGACGCTCGCCAAGGGCATCGGGCGGCAGGGCAAGGAGGAATGCTGGCTGATCGTCGCTGCCGAGCCGGGTGGCAAGCTGGGCATCGGCTTCGACCGGGAGATCGGCGAGGATGCGATGCGCGCCGCCGCGCTTGACGGGTCGATCGAACACCTGATGACCTGGCATGAGGTCGTGCCGGGCGACTTCTTCTACATCCCGGCCAATACCGTCCATGCCATCGGCGCGGGCGTCAGCTTGATCGAGGTGCAGCAGAACAGCGACATTACCTATCGCCTCTACGACTACGGCCGCCCGCGCGAGCTGCATCTGGAGGACGGGATGGCGGTATCGCACGGCGAGCCGTACTCGCGTGAGCAATGGTTCAGGCACGTGCCGCTGGACGGTTCGCAGGTGCTGGTCGATGGCCCGCTCTTCGTGCTGGACCAGGTCGCGGGCGTGCCGTCGCAGGAGATCGCGATGCGCTATCCCGATGCACTGCTGGTGATCCCGCGCGAGGGCGCGGTCGAAGTCGCGGGCGAGTCCATCGCGCCCGGCAGCTGTGCGCTGGCGATGAGCCTCGCCGACGTGCGATTTGCGGAAAACGGCGTTTGCCTGCTGACGAGGCCCTGTAAAATCGCGTCCTGACGGTGCATGAAGGGGGACATGATCGTCCAGACCATCCAGTTGGCACTGACGCCGGTTTTCGTGCTCGTGGCCATCGGCAATATCCTCAACATCCTCTCGACGTGGCTCGGGCGCGTGGTCGATCGCGCGCGCATCCTGCAGGAGCGGCACGGCACCACGCAGGGGATGGAGCACGACATGGTGGTCGAACTAGGGCGTGCTGGTCGACAGCGACGGTCCGCGTGCCTCGGTGATCGAGCTGGAGAACGTGATCGTCGTCGTCCATGGCGACGACATTATGATCACCACCATCGCCGGCATGCAGAAGGTGGGCAAGCTCGCCGGTGCCGTCAACGAGTAGGCGCTGACCGAAAGTCGCTTGTGCCTGACCTCAAAGTTTCCCAATGGCCGGGCATGGCAGTGTACGGCCGATTGGTCATCACAAGGTCGGTTTCTGCGATACCGCGGAGGCCGATTTATGAACCTTCTGATCATCGGGTTTCTCGCCGGTTCTTAAAGGATGTGGAATGAAGAAAATCGTTGCGTTCGATCTCGACGGTACCCTGGCGCTGAGCAAGCAGCCGCTGACGGAGGAGATGGCGGAGCTTCTCGCGCAGTTGCTCACCGTTGCGCAGGTGGCCGTCATTTCGGGCGGTGACTGGCCGCAGTTCGACAAGCAGGTCGCCAGTCGTCTCCCCGCGCATGCCGATCTCTCCCGCTTGTGGATGATGCCGACCAGCGGCGCCAAGCTCTACCTGCACAGCGACGGCGCGTGGTCGCCGGTCTATGCGGAACTGTTCACCGAGGAGCAGAAGCGGGAAATCCTCGATGCCTTCGACGCCTCGCTGGCCGCGACCGGTTTCACGCCCGAGGAGACCTGGGGTGAGCGTATCGAGGACCGCGGCAGCCAGATCACCTTCTCGGCACTGGGCCAGCAGGCCCCGCTGGAGGCGAAGGAACACTGGGATCCGGACTTCGCCAAGCGAAAGGTGATCCAGGCTGATCTCATCAAGCGCCTTCCGGGCGTGTCGATCAACCTCGGCGGTGCGACTTCGGTGGATGTCACTCAGCCCGGCGTTGACAAGGCGTGGGGTCTGCGCCGCCTTGCCGAGCGCAGCGGGGTGGCGGAAGCGGACATGCTGTTCATCGGCGATGCGATCTTCCCGGGCGGCAACGACTATCCGGCCAAGGCGATGGGCCTCGACACCGTCTGCGTGCGTGATCCGGCCGATACCGCCAATGTGATCACCGCGATCGTCGCCTGCCAGAAGGCGGGCTGAGAGGGCTCGCCCGGAGTGCCGGACGCGGGCATGGTACAGGCCTGATGCCCGCTTTCTACCTTACCTTCCTGGCCGTCCTGCTGGCGGGGCTCGGCGCGCGTGACCAAGTCACGATCGCCGGGCTCGCGCTCGGTCAGGGACGGCGTCCGGCCGTTCTGGTCGTGGCAATCCTCACCAGCATCGCGACCGCGACGCTGGCGGCCTATGCGGCTGCGCTCATGCTCGTCCAGTTACCGCCGCCCGCGCGCACCATTTTCGCGGCCATCGCCCTCGGCATGGCCGGGCTTGAATCCATGGTGCTGGCGCCCCGCCGCGATCCGCGCGAGCCGACCAACTCGCTTGGTGCGCTCGCACTGGTATTGCTGGCGCATCAGGTCACAGATGCGCCGCGCTTTCTCGTTTTTGGCATGGGTGTGGGACTTGCCGGGCCATGGCCGGCAGGAGCCGCCGGAGCTATAGGAGGCACAATGCTTGTCGCTTTTGCGTGGGCGAGGCCGGACCTTCTGGCGACGCCGGTGGCGCACGGGATGCGCCGGGTGGTCGGCGCCGTACTGCTGGTCACGGCGATCACCGTGTTCCTCCGGCAAATCGGCATTCTGTGATCGATTTTTGCAATCGAACCTACGCTTTCCAATCGCGTTTCTTGGGCTTAGTTCTGTTCACAACACGACAAATCGAGGGAATCCAAACATGACGTCCAAGGACAACTCGCAGGCCGCGCTCATTGACAGCCTCAACGGGCTGCTGGCGGACACTTTCGCGCTCTACGTGAAGACCAAGAATTTTCACTGGCATGTCCGGGGCCCGCAGTTCCATGACCTGCATCTGCTGTTCGATGCCCATGCGACCGAGATCTTCGGCCTGACCGACCTCATCGCCGAGCGGGTGCGCAAGCTCGGTGGCAAGACCTTGACCTCGATCGGGGCGATCGGCGCCAAGGCCACCATCAAGGACGAGGACGACACCAGCCTCGACGCTATGGCGATGGTCAAGGCGTTGTTCGAGGACAACACCGCCTATGTCGCGACCCTGAAGGCGACCAAGGAACTGGCCGGTGAAGCCGGCGACAACGCCACCGACGGGATCATCGACGACTGGACGGACCAGGCCGAGCAGCGCGCCTGGTTCCTGCGCGAGATTCTCGCCTGACCCGCTCTGAGCGCGGGGAGCGCCAAGGCGCTCCCCGCGCTCAGAGCGAAATGATCGAAGGCGCAGGCGGCGTCGCTATTGCCATGTGGTTCGCCGAGGGTGTGAGCGCGTCGGTGGGCGTCCCGGATGATATCGCCGGCCCCGGCCGTGCGCGCTCCTCGCGCATTTACGATATTTGACCTGCTTGTTGCAGAAGCACTGTGGTCGTGGCCGCGTCAGTAACCAATAGGCTGAGGCAAGATGCCGCTGAAATTTCAATACACAAATGGGCGCATTTCCTGCGGGGCGACATGGGCGTGTCCATTTGCTGCAACACCAACAACGCACATATCCGGCAAAAAAATTGACTTTACAAATTTTAAGGATCTACCGCCTGCAAGACTTTCACACATATCCTTCTTCGGCGAAAAAGCGCAGCGGATTATGCCAAATTAAGCGGAAACCCATTTTTTCCTCTAATCGAGGATCTACTTTTCACACGCTAATTTTGCCGTGATCTTTAGCTAATTCAAAGTATGCACAGCGATTCATCGCTGGCAGAGCACGCTTCATCCATGCGCGCTTGAGTTGCGATGGACCTTTCCGCACCCATTGTGCACTGCAGCGAATAGTGTCCGATCCTCCCGGCCAACTTGAATGTATGCTGCAGGTCACTTCGGTGAAATCAGGGCGGCAGTGAGGATCCCTTTCTCGACGTCGAAAGGATATTTATGATCAAGAAAACTCTGCTCTCTCTGAGCGTCGCGGCGATGGTTGCCGCTCCTGTGGCGGCCCAGGCTGGCACCACCGCTTCGGCTTCGGTTGGTAAGATTTCCAACCTCAGCGGCGTTGGCGCTCGTCAGTCGTCCGTTGTTAAGAAGAAGAACAACGCTGAATCCGGCACCATCATTCTCGCCGCTGTTGGCGTGGCTGCGGTAGGCGCTGGCATCTACGTCATCGCTGACGATGATAACAAGTCGAACGGCTCCTGATCTTTTTCGGGAACTCAGACTAAGAGTGGGATGGCCGGGGCGGCATACCGCCCCGGCCATTTCGTTTTGTGCAGGCTTTCGTACCGAGCAGACAAGTTGCCAAGTCGTCACGTAGGTCACTGGCCTGGGCATGGGCCGGAATTGTGAGGGCATCCAGGCGGAGCCCCGTCAGGCGCGCACCAGACGAGTCGGAAGGAGAGGGGGCGGGTGGTGGAACACCTCAACGAGTAAGGGCCCGCTACTTCGAGGTGCGCCTGTCGCCGTTGACCCCCGGCCTGTGACGTACCCCTGTCTCACGGCACCCGCGCCGCCAGAAGTACTGGTACCGGCGCCGGACATCAACATTGCCGCGCAGG
This sequence comes from Novosphingobium resinovorum, assembly GCF_027922145.1. Taxonomy (GTDB): domain Bacteria; phylum Pseudomonadota; class Alphaproteobacteria; order Sphingomonadales; family Sphingomonadaceae; genus Novosphingobium; species Novosphingobium resinovorum. The sequence goes on from NZ_BSFC01000004.1 coordinate 46,283, forward strand.
CAATATTCGCCGAATGGGGTACGCCCAGATCAGTTGGGGCGAGGCGCAAAACACTTTGCCTCACAGACGATCCCCGCCGCACCTTTCAATGCCCGGCGCCGGGGCAGCAACGTCTGATCCGCACGCTCGACGGGGGTGGCTCGGCGCGCGGCGCTTCACGAGCGCGAGCGTAAGGATCTGAGAAAGCCCATCAGCCTGTGCTTGCGTCGATGCGTCGTCATCAACTCGTCGAGATAGTGATGCCACTCGGCGGTTCTGTCGAGCGTTATGAACCCGCACGCAGCCCGCTCGAGCCAGAAAGCGGCAAGGTCGTATCGGCTCGAGCGCCCGCTCTCGATGATGGGGGACGCCATCTTCACCGCAAAACCGGCAGCCCATTCAGGGCGGGCCTTGAGCGCGGCATTGGTTAGCCTAACGAGCGCTTCGTCGCGGGCATAATGCAATCGTGGGTTGGCGTGTTCGATGCTTGCGATCGCGTCATCGAGCCTACCTTCATCAAGCAGGATGTCGATGCGGTCGACGGCGTAAGCGGCGGCGATCAGGCGACCGAGCAGTTCTTCTCGCACTGTGTCCCAATGATGGGGCTCGCAGATTTTCGCAGCCGCTCTAAAATCCTCGCGGGCCAGGCTCGTTTCAAACGCGCCGATGGCGGCTGACACCGCCTTTGCGGGCTGACCTGCGAGCGCCGCCCGATCTCGCACCCAGCGACACAGCGTCAGCCATGCGTGAGCGCTTGTGTGGACCGCCGTATCGGGATCAGGCGGCATCGACAGGCCCCAGCCGCCAAGATCGAGCGCGACGTCACACCGCCCGGTGTCCCACACGGCCTTGGCAAGTCCGAGAACATCTTCGGGCGCGCGCAAATGGGTTCTGGCAACGTCCATGGCGTCCTCGATCCGGTCAAGGCGTACCAGCATTCCTGCATGCGCTGGGAAATGCTTCGCGGCGAATGAAAAACGCAGGAACTCCTGGTGGCGATCCATCACGTTCAGCGCCGATAGCCGGACTGCGGTAAGCCGCTCCTCATCGGCATCGCTGCTGCCGATCAGCGGCCAGGTCGAGCCACGACCGGCCAGGAGATCCTCGAGGCCGGGGTCGTCCCATCGGCGCGAAGCGGCGGCGATGGCCAGCTCGAATGCACCGCTATCGCTGTATTTGGCAATTTCGTGCTGGCAGCGGCTGAGCGAGTCGCAGGCATCGTCGCAGGATTCCTGGGTGACGCTCTCGAGAAGAACGGCAACCGCAATCCGCTCGTTGAGAATCGCCAGCAGGTCCTCGAAGCAGCCATCGCGCTCGTCGCAATTGCCTGCGACCTCGGCGAGCCCTCGCGCCAGAGGGATCAGGATCGCCAGCGCACTGACACCGTCTTTCGCGGTAAGCAATGTGTTCGCCTGCGCAACCAGTTCATCGAGTGCTTCGTAGTCGACTTCGGACAGGGTATCGTGCCGATAGCCTCCTCGGAATTCCACGAACGGTGGCGCGAGCAATGCGGCAATCCGGGCTTCGAACGGTGCCGGATCCAGCCCGGCACCGTCATTCAGCGAGGTCTGGATAGCCAGTTGCGCCGCGAGCCAGGCTTTGAAGCGGTCGTCGTCACGGGCGTGACGGTCAATGAGGTCAATCAGCGCTGCGTGGCTGAGCCTCTCGAGCTCGGCCCTGATATCGCTGCTCAAGCGGGTTCACCTGTCGTTCGCGTTCTTGTTCTCGGCCTGCCCACCGGCGCGGCGCAAAGGGAAGACCGGTGCCAGGGATTTCATCGCCGCGTCGAAATCCTCTTCCATGTCGATGCCCATCGCGATGGCGGAGATCATGGGTTCAACGGCGCGCATGACCAGATCCTCACCCATCAGGTGCGACTGGTAAATCAGTTCATGCAGATCGTGACGCTTCTCCTCGATCTCGTCGGGACCGCCATCACTTGCGGAAAGTGCGAGCATGATCGCAAGGCTTTCACTTTTGCGCAAAGGAACGACGATCCCGAAGCCGACATACCAGGGGCCAAGGTCCACGAAGCGACCCGCTATCAGCACTTCGCCAATCACTTGTACCTGCTGGGCTAGCGCATGATCCATGATATGGATGGGGCGCTGGCGATCCAGCAAATCCAGTGCGTGTACACCCCCGTCCTTGTGACGACCGATCACGCGAAAGATCGAGAAAATGGCTGCAGGCAGGCGCGCAGCGATCGCGGATTTGAGCGGATCGCGCTTGACCGGCAGCTTGCCGGCGATCCGGTCGATAGCGCGGCGCGCGCGCAGGGGGTTGCGCCGCGAGAACAGAGCGGTGTCGCTCAGCATTTCTATGGCCGCCGTGTCATCTTCATCGAGGCCGCCGAGATCGAGGACCTCCCACGCGAACCTGCGATCAGCCTGCGTCAGCTTGACGACACACAAGTCAAGAACGTCGTTGAACGCCTGCCGCACTGCCGCATAGCCGGTCACTGCGATGACCTCGCTCTCGGTCTCCAAAGCCGCCATTGGGTGCCTTTCCTCGACTACGGCGTCGTTTCTGACCCGGAAGTTTCGTCATTTCCAGAGCTGAACAGCGATCTGAACGCTTTTTCCGCAGCGGCATCACCCTCCTCGGTGAACCACACCGACTTGCGTCGCCGTGCGGGGTCGGAAATGAGCCCGCGCTCGTGAAGCCGGTTCATCGTTGCCCAGTCGAAGCCTTTCCACGCCACTCCCGTTACGTGCTGGTTGAGCCACAGCAATGCGAGTATGGCTTCATCCACCTTGTCGTTGGCAATCTCCATGCTTCTCGTCCTGGCGCGCGTATGGCTAAAGGCCGCATTGCCGCTCGTGCCTGATCGCGCGAACTTGGCGGCCACAAGACTCCGTCGTCTGGCAATGGGACGATAGCATGACGAGGTCAGGAGGGGAAACCTCGGTCCTGACGATTGCCGGAGCATCACGTGGCGCGGGAGCTCGTGGCCGGGGCGGCGAGGCGATGCATGATCGCTACCGGTAAGCATTACAACGAACTGTGCCAGGCCGGATCCGATCAAGCCGCGCATGCGACCAGATGTCAGGAGCTTCGCGAGGGTGCCGCGCGGCTTGCAAGGGAATCAGAAAGGGCGGGGTAGCGGCGTCAGGATCAATGGCTGTGAGCGACTCACAAGCGAACCGGACAGTGAACTTTCGGTATCTCCGCCTTCATGAGTTCGACGCGCGCCTTGCGCGAGCGGTGCGTCGGGTCGCGCAGCAGTCGCAGCATGTCCTGCTTGTCCCTGCGTAACCAGAACTGCAGTCCGATTTCCGGATCAAAGCCGGCGCATGTCGCAAGCTGCAAGCCCACGGCATCAGCGCGATCTTCCATTCGGCGACGTTCGGCAATGTTCGGCGCGGTACCGTCCTGATAGGCCACGTGTCCAAGCTCGTGTCCCGCAACAAGCGCCAGTTCGTCGTCGTTGATGGTAAAGTCGATGAGCCTGCTCGAAATCGCGACATTGTTGCCGTCCGAGAAAGCGGTGATCCCCTGACCGGTCTTGATGACGAAACGAGCCGCGCAGGTACGCTCGGGCCGCACTTGCGCTTGGACGTCCTTTCCGTCGCGGCGCAGGCCGAGCGTGAGAGGCGCGGTGGCGGGAAACTGCGCGAGCCGCTGCTCGAGTTCGTCGGCGATCAGCGCTTTGTCAGATGATGAGGCGATAATGTCGCGGACAGCACGGCCATCGATGGAAACCAGCGCATCGCCGGCATGCACTCCCGCGATATCGGCAGGGCCGCCTTTGACGACGACCGCGATCTGAGGATCCTCGCCCATGCCCAGAAGCTGGGAAATCGCGGAGCGATCGCTTTGTTCATAGGCGCCCAGATCATCGATTGCCACACCGATCGTAGAAGCCTGCTTCTCGCAGATGCCGACAGCAGCGCGGTTCAGCCGGTATCCAATCGAAGTTACCCGCGCCATCTGCTGTCGCAAGGTAACCGGCCACGGCTCATCGGGCGCTGCCGCCACGGCCGGGGATGACAGCGCTTCGCTCCCAAGGACGAGTGACAGCACGGCCCAGCCGCAGAGCCGGAGTATGAAACAATTCGTTCTGCGTACCCGCAAGCGGTCTGGCCTCATTTCTCATGCCCATCGCCAGCAAGGCGACTTACGGCTACGGTCCAGTTGGATGTAACACTACTGCTTTGCATCCAGCCAGGAAATACCATCTCCTGTCGCACCCTGCTAGAGCGGTTTGTGATCCGATTCTATCAGATGGAACGCTATAAGATTTTGATGTACATGATTTTTTAGCTCTCAGGTGATTCAGCCTGTTGAGACAATGCGTTAGCTGCCTTTTTGCTCATTGACCATTTTGGTTCGTTTTATCGGGCCTTTACCGCCCGTGTCTTTGTTTCAATCAGCAAGCAGCTGCGACATGCGGTTCACGGATGTCGGCGCATGCCGGATGGTTCGTCGTCCTTTCCGATCATGAGGCATCCGGTGTCGCCGCCCGCCGACCAGAATTGGCACGATGCTGTATCAAGCATCCGCTCGGCGCGACACTGATGAGGCGGTGTGCGCCGAATTGGACGAACATATGCGTTGATGTCAGCTCGGATCGCTGACGCGGGAAGGATCAGCGAATGATGGCTGCCCTTTCGAGGAGCGGCTGCCACCAGTCCTGGCGCGCAAGGAACCAGGACAGCGTCTCCGTGAAGCCCTGCGGGAAATCGCGTGCGGGGGCGTATCCGAGTTCATTGCGAGCCTTGGTCTCGTCAATCGCGTAGCGACGGTCATGACCCTTGCGATCGGTTACGAAGGCCTTGAGTTCCTCGCTCCTGCGCCCCCGTGCGGCCGGGGCATTGGGAAACCGCTCGGCCAGCGAGGAGTCTGCGGCGAAGGCGTTGTCTACCGCGCGGCAGATTTCCTCAATCACTTTCAGATTCGGCAGTTCCTGCCCGCCGCCGATGTTGTAGACTTCACCCGGCTTGCCATTCTGAAGGCAGGCCTCGATGCCCCGGCAGTGATCCTCGACGTGCAGCCAGTCGCGCACGTTCATGCCGTCGCCGTAGATCGGCAGGGACTTGCCGTTCAGCGCGTTGAGGGTGAACAGCGGGATCAGCTTCTCGGGAAACTGGAAAGGGCCGTAATTGTTCGAGCAGTTGCTGGTCGTGCTTTCAAGCCCGTAGGTATGGTAGTAGGCGCGTACGAGATGGTCACTGCTTGCCTTGGACGCAGAGTAGGGCGAATTGGGTGCATAGGCAGTGGTCTCGCTGAAGGCCGGATCGTTCGGGCCGAGCGAGCCGTAGACTTCGTCCGTGGAGACGTGGTGGAAGCGATGTGGTTTTCCGCTGCCTTTGTCGAGCCACGCCGTCTTTGCCGCTTTGAGCAGGCTGTGCGTGCCGATCACGTTTGTCGTGACGAAAGCATCGGGGCCGGTGATCGAGCGATCGACGTGGCTTTCCGCCGCGAAGTGGACGATGGTGTCGATGTCATGGTCATCGATGATCGACGAAACGAGATCGGTGTCGCAGATATCGCCTTCTACCAGGAGGACATCGTCCAGTCCGTCGAGGTTGGACTTGTTACCGGCATAAGTCAGCAGGTCGAGGACGACGATGTTGTCCTGCGGCGCGATGCGATTGCGGTAATGGACGTAGTTTGCGCCGATGAAGCCTGCGCCGCCGGTGACGATAAGATTAGCCATTGGTCCTGATCTCGGTAATCATCTTGCGAAGGTTGATGCGCCAATGCAGCGTGGGGCCGCCAAGGGCGGTGAACGTCGAGGTCTTGTCCAACACGGAATAGTGTGGACGGCGCGCGGGCGTGGGATATTCGACTGCGTTGATCGGAATCACCGGTACTGCCGTGTCCAGAAGCCCGGCCGCGAGTGCCTCTTCCTGGATTGCGACGGCAAAGTCGTACCAGCTGCACGCCCCTGCGTCAGTGTAGTGGTGCAATCCGGTCACCCCGTTGGACGAGAGCGTCCACAATGCTGCAGCAAGACCCGGGGCATATGTCGGGGTTCCGATCTGGTCGGCAACCACGCGCACTTCCGGACGCTCGCTCATGAGGCGCAGCATGGTGCGGACGAAATTGCCGCCATGGGGGGCATAGACCCAGGCCGTACGCACGATCAGTGCGTCCTCGCCTGCGGCGACTTCGCCGGCGAGCTTGGTGCGGCCATAGGCACTGATGGGCGCGGGCCTGGCGTCGGGTGCGTACGGCACGCCGGACAGTCCGTCGAACACGAAGTCGGTGGAAACGTGCACGAAGCGGGCCCCAACACTGCGCGTGGCATCGGCGAGGTAACCGACCGCCGTCGCGTTTACCGCAAGCGCGGCGTCCTCGTCGCCTTCGGCCTTGTCCACCGCAGTATAGGCGGCGGCGTTGAACACCACATCGGGTCTAACCTCGGCAACGAGCGAGGATACTGCAGCGCGGTCGGTGATATCGAGGGTGTCGATGTCATGGCCGACGATGTCGGCTTCGGCGGGGGCGGTTGCGGACAGGCCCTTCCCGAGTTGCCCTTTGGCCCCGACGATCAGCGCCTTCATGCGAAAGGCTCCACTTGGTTCAGCGGCTTGCCGATCATGTCCTTCGCAGAAAGCTGGGGATCAATTCCCTCGAGCGGCCATTCGATGCCGACTTCAGGATCGTTCCACATGAGCGAATGCTCGTTGGCGGGATCGTAGAAATCAGTGCATTTGTAAAGGAAGTCGGTGCCGTCTTCCAGACTGACGAAACCATGAGCGAACCCCGGTGGCACCCATAGCATCCGCTTGTTCTGGGCAGAAAGTTCGATACCCTCCCATTTGCCGTAGGTCGCCGAGCCGGCGCGCAGATCCACCGCGACATCCCAGGCGCGACCGGCAGTGACGCGCACGAGCTTGCCTTGCGGCTTGGGCTGCTGATAATGCAGGCCACGCAACACGCCCCTGGCGGAACAGCTGTGGTTGTCCTGCACGAAGTCTAGATCCAGGCCGAGGTTGGCAAAGGTCTTGCGGCTCCAGCTTTCCATGAAGAAGCCGCGATCATCTCCGAATACGCGGGGCTCGATGACGACGAGGCCTTCGATGTCGGTGGGTATGACGTTCATGCTCCGACCTCGGTCGCGAGCAGCGCGTCGGGGTTGTTAAGCAGGTTGAGCAGATAGGCTCCGTAGCCGCTCTTAACGAGCGGCGCAGCGATCTCCTCCAGTCTGCCATCATCGATGAAGCCCTTGCGCCATGCAATTTCCTCGGGGCAGGCGACTTTCAGGCCCTGGCGCTGCTCGATGATGCGCACATAGTTTCCCGCATCGAGCAGCGAGGCATGAGTACCTGTATCGAGCCAGGTGTAGCCGCGGCCCATGATTTCGACCGTGAGTTCGCCCTCTCCAAGATAGATGCGGTTGAGATCGGTGATTTCGAGCTCGCCGCGCCGGCTGGGCTTGAGGTCACGCGCATACTCGACTGCCTTGCTGTCGTAGAAATAAAGCCCGGTCACAGCGTAGTTCGAATGCGGCTGTTCCGGCTTTTCCTCGATCGTTTCAGCACGACCTTGCGTGTCGAACGAGACGACGCCGTAGGCCTTTGGATTTTTGACGTAGTATCCGAACACCGAGGCCCCGGTTTTGCGTCCATCGGCACGATCGAGCATTTGGGTCAGGCCATGGCCGTAGAAGATGTTGTCGCCCAGCACCAGCGCGGAAGGATTGCTGCCCACGAACTCCGCACCGATGTGGTAGGCCTGGGCCAGCCCCGCAGGTTCGGGCTGGATAGCATACTGCAGTTCGATCCCGAACTGCGACCCATCGCCCAGCAAGGCTTTGAACGCGGCGTTGTCATGCGGCGTAGTGATGATGAGGATTTCACGGATACCCGCTAGCATCAGGACAGACATAGGGTAGTAAATCATAGGCTTGTCGTAGACAGGCATCAATTGTTTCGACACACCTCGGGTGAGCGGAAAAAGGCGGGTGCCGGAGCCACCGGCAAGAATGATACCTTTCCTCAACTTCAACCCCTCTTTCTGACCTAGCGGCTGTGTTCGACAAGAGATCAGGCTGCTTCGATGGACATGTCGAAAAATGGTTGGGCCATCTTTACTAGGGAAGATACTTATGGATCTCGCTCTTGCGTCACGGCTTCGTGACGGAAGTATAGCGGATTTGAGATGACCTCCGACCCGTGCGTAAGTCCTCATCGGAGAATCCATGTTGCAGCGCAATTAGGATAATTAATACGGCAAAAGCCTTGTCCTAAAGGATGGAGGAAATTCTAAAGGATAATTTGCGTAAGCAGGATGCTGGCTGCGCGTTTGTGTGCTCGACCTGAAAACTAGAAATTTCCACTCCCACACGCGTGGTGCGCAGTGCCATGGGCTGCACGCCTGTTGGGCGCCTATGCGACGCAAATCTCGGCCTGACCGATCTCATCGCTGAGCGGGTGCGCAGTCTGTGCGACAAGACCTTGACGTTGATTGGCGCGATCGGCGCCAAGACCACGATCAAGAACGAGGATGACACCAGCCTCGACGCGATGACCATGGTTAAGGACTTTTCTAGGACAACACGGCCTTTGTCGCGACGCTGAAAGCGACCAAGGAACTGGCGGGAGAAGCCAATCGGCCGGAGAAGCCGGCGATAACGCCACTGTCAGCATTATCGACGACCGGGCCGACCAAGCCGTGCAGCGCGCGCGGTTCCTGCGCGAGAATCTCGCTTGGCCCATTCCGCAGCGAGCGGCGGAGTGCTAGGGCGGCTCCCTATGCTCAACGTCGAAATGATCGAAGGCGCCGACGACGCTGCCATCGCCACCTGGTTTGCCGCGCGCCTGCGCAGTGCGCTGGCTGTATCTATCGAGATCGCCGTGACCGTGCCGGGCGGGTCCACGCCTTTCCCGATCTTCGAGCGGCTTGCGGCCGAGGATCTCCCGTGGCCGCGCATTGCGGTGTGGCCCGGCGATGACCGCATCGTTGCCGAGGACCATCCCGCCAGCAACGTTGGCAAGATCCGCGCCCGGCTCGAGCCCGCCGGCGCGAGGATTGTCCCGCTGACCGAGGATGCGACGCCGCCGCATTTCGCCATCGCATGGCTGGGGATGGGCAGCGATGGTCATATCGCCTCGCTGTTCCCCAATACCGACCCCCAGGTCGATGATCTGCTGCCCGTTCGTCGGCTGACTCCCGATCCGCTCCCTCCCGAGGCGCCGTTTGATCGGGTGAGCCTCACCATCCCCTCGCTCATCGATAGCGACGAGATCGTGTTCGTCATCCGGGGTGCCGACAAGCGCGCGGTATTCGACGCGGCGATTGCCGGGGAGCATGACCTGCCCGTCGCCCGCCTGCTGCGTACGACTAGCGCGAAAGTCACTTGCTTCTGCTGATCCGTTTGCCCGCGCCGCTGCACCGGGCGCTCTACCGGGCGGCGCATGCGATACGCGTGAAGATCTGGCGCCTGTGGCGTCCGCGCCTCGACGGGGTGCGCATACTGGCGCTCGATGCGGATGAGCGCATACTGCTGGTACGCCATTCCTATGGCTCGGACAAATGGATGCCGCCTGGAGGCGGCCTCAAATCCGGCGAGGACCCGGTCGCGGCTGCAGTGCGTGAAACTCTGGAGGAGACCGGCTGCGTACTCGTTGGCGCGCGCTTGCTGACCGTGAGCACCGAGGAACTGCACGGCAGCCGCAATGTTGTGCGGGTGGTGCGCGGGGCCGCCCGCGGCGAGCCGCGCGCCGACGGGCGTGAAATCGTTGAGGCGCGCTTCTTTGCCCTGGATGACTTGCCGCAGCACATGCCGCGTGGGCTGGCGGAGGAGATCAGGCGCTGGGTGGCAGCTTGACAAAGCGTGCTGGCGACGCGTCCTTGCGCAAGGGAGGCTGCTGTTCCGGAGCTTCGCAATTCGCGGGCGCCGCAGCGCGAATCCGCTGACTGGATGACATCCGATTTACGACAACGGTCATCATCGCCAAGTATCATGTCACCACTATACGCACTGGTGATCATGTGATGAGTCCGCGCTACGGTCGCAAAACGGCAGTAACAGCGTGGTTGATTGTCCCAATACCCGGTTATTTTCAGGGCTGGTATCCAGCGAGCCGGATGAACAATTTCCCGGGGCCAGAGCTGATGAAGTTGCAAAGCTTGCGTTTTCACTTTGCGCGTCTTGCTCGGGAACTCGGCAGTCAGGTTTCCATTGGTACCCGTCGCTACCGCGTGAAGGGCTACCTTCCAAGCCAGTTTGCCGTCGACATGGGGCACGAGCCGTACCTTGCCAAGCCACTGGGCGCTGCGATGGCTTCGCGGGCTGGACCGATCGTTGATGTCGGAGTGAACAAGGGGCAGACGTTGCTGCGCATCCTGTCGATCGACGCGGACAGAGAGTATGTCGGCTTCGAGCCGCAGTCTGCATGTTGCGCGCTCGCTCAGCTATTCATCAAGGACAACGCCCTTCGTAACGCGACGGTGGTCGGCGTTGCGCTCAGCGACAGTGATTGCCTCCTGCCGTTCTACGCGGAGGGGTCTTACGATGAAATGGGGACGCTCGATGTGCAATCGAGGGCTCGGTATGTTGACACAGTGCCGCCCCAATTCGTTCCGGCGCGCAAAGGGGACGGGGCGTTGCAGGATCTGAACGTGCTCGCGCCGGCCATTATCAAGGTCGATGTCGAAGGTGCCGAACTGAGCGTATTCCGGGGCTTGTCCGAAACGATCGCACGCGCCCGGCCGATCTGCTTCTTTGAGGTATTGCCGAATTACATGGGCGACGATCGGGAAGCCATCGATAAGGATGTTGCCGCGGCCAATCGCGCGAAGGCGGCAGCAATTTTCCAGTTCTTTCGGGATTCAGGATACCGGATTTACCAGATCGACCTTGCGGGCGAGGAATCGCCGATCGATGCTTTCGATCTCGACAATCCGGGCGCTTTTCTCGGAAGCGACTATGTTGCCCATCCTGTGTAACTGATGCGAGGATGCGTGCCTTGTGATCGGCGCGAGCGGCCGCTTCGTGCACCTCTGATCCCGAATGCCGGACGGGATTGACTTGCGACGAACCGCCCGTGGCCAAGCGTGCAAGCGCAAGGTCTTCCATGTCGGCGCCGAGCCCCGTAATGTCAGGCGATGCGTATTCGCTCCCTTCTGCTCGCTGGCCTGCTGATCCCGCTCGGTCCGTCCATTTCCGCTCAAAGTACCCCGCAGCCCACCCGCATCCTCGACGCGAAGAGCGCGCAGCGGTTAGCGGCGAACAAGGGACTGGCGCTGCAGTGGATCGACTGGAACACGCGCGGCACGGCAGTGGTGCGGCAGGACGATGGCGTCTGGAAGCTGCGCGGTGCACAGGCCGAAGCGGGCGGGGCGGGGCGTCTGTTCCTCGACGGCACCATCTCCGAGATTGGCGCAGACTATTTCACTTTCGAGGGCCGCATCGCCATCACCGATACGCCCGATGCCGGACGCCAGTGCGATAAGACGAAGATCTGGCATTTTGCGATAACACAGAATCGCAGGTATTACCGGCTGCGCGAATTCGAATGGTGTGACAGCCTGACGGATTACATCGATATCTATTTTTGAGGTGCCGCGAGGCAGCATAAAAAAACCCCGCCTGGATCGCGCCAGGCGGGGTTTTCGTTTCGGCATCCGACGCGCCGCGCCGGATCAGCTCGCGGCGAGGTTGCGCAGCACGTACTGCAGGATGCCGCCGTTGTTGAAGTATTCGACCTCGTTGGCGGTATCGATGCGGCACAGCGCGGTGAAGGTGAACTGCGTGCCATCCGGACGGGTCACCTCGACGTCCACGTCCTGACCCGGCTTCAGGGTGGCCACGCCCTTGATGGTGAAGGCGCAGTCGCCATTCAGCGCCAGCGAGTGGCGGCTGTCGCCCTCCTTGAACTGCAGCGGCAGCACGCCCATGCCGACGAGGTTGGAGCGGTGGATGCGCTCGAAGCTTTCGACGATGACCGCGCGCACGCCCAGCAGGTTGGTGCCCTTGGCCGCCCAGTCGCGCGAGGAGCCGGTGCCGTACTCCTTGCCGGCGATCACCACCAGCGGGGTGCCTTGCGCCTTGTACTTCTGCGCGACGTCGTAGACCGCGCCGGGCTCCTCGCCAAAGCGGCTCATGCCGCCTTCGATGCCGGGGACCATCTCGTTGCGGATGCGGATGTTGGCAAACGTGCCGCGCATCATCACTTCGTGGTGGCCGCGGCGCGAGCCGTAGGAGTTGAAGTCCGCCTTGGCGACCTGGTGCTCCATCAGCCACTTACCCGCCGGGCTGTCGGCCTTGATCGAGCCGGCCGGAGAGATATGGTCGGTGGTGATCGAATCGCCCAGGATCAGCAGCGGTTTCGCCTCGATGATATCGGTCACCGGCGCCGGGGTCATCTCTAGCCCATCGAAGTAGGGCGGGTTGGCGACGTAGGTGGACCCGGCGCGCCACTGGTAGGTTTCCGAGCCGACCACATTGATCGCCTGCCAGTGCTTGTCGCCCTTGTAGACGTCGGCGTAGCGGGCCTGGAACATCTGGCGGTCGACGGCAGCGGTCATCGTCTCGGCGACTTCGAGGTTGGTCGGCCAGATGTCCTTGAGGAACACGTCCACGCCGTCCTTGCTCTTGCCGATGGGGGTGGTGAGGAAGTCCTCCGCCACGGTGCCCTTCAGCGCATAGGCGACGACGAGCGGCGGCGAGGCGAGGAAGTTGGCGCGCACGTCGGGCGAGACGCGGCCCTCGAAGTTGCGGTTGCCCGAGATCACCGCGCTGGCGACGAGGCCGTTGTCGTTGATCGCCTTGCTGATCGGTTCGGCCAGCGGGCCGGAGTTGCCGATGCAGGTGGTGCAGCCGTAACCGACGAGGTTGAAGCCGATGTTGTCGAGGTGCGCCTGTAGCCCTGCCTTGTTGAGATAGTCGGTGACGACCTGCGATCCCGGCGCGAGGCTGGTCTTGACCCAAGGCTTGGGCTTCAGGCCCAGCTCGTCCGCCTTCTTGGCGACGAGACCGGCGGCCACCAGCACGCTCGGGTTCGAGGTGTTGGTGCAGCTGGTGATCGCCGCGATCATGACGTCGCCGTCACCGATGTCGAAGTCCTTGCCTTCGACGGGGACGCGCTGCGGGGTCTTCTTGTACGTCGCGGCCATGTCGGCGTTGAAAACGTCGTCCACTTCGGGAAGCGCGACCCAGTCCTGCGGGCGCTTCGGCCCTGCCAGCGAGGGCACGACGGTCGACAGGTCCAGCTCCAGCGTCGAGGAGAAGATCGGGTCGGGCGCGCCCGGCTCCATCCAGAAGCCCTGCTCCTTGGCATAGGCCTCGACGAGGGCGATCTGCTCTTCCTCGCGGCCGGTCAGGCGCAGGTAGTCGAGCGTCTTGTCGTCGATCCCGAAGAAGCCGCAGGTCGCGCCGTATTCGGGGGCCATGTTGGCGAGCGTCGCGCGGTCGGCGAGGCTGAGCGAGGCAAGGCCGGGGCCGAAGTACTCGACGAAGCGGCCGACGACGCCGTGCTTGCGCAGCATCGAGGTGCAGGTGAGCACGAGGTCGGTGGCGGTGACGCCTTCCTTCAGCTCGCCCACGAACTTGAAGCCGACGACTTCGGGGATGAGCATCGAAACCGGCTGCCCAAGCATCGCCGCCTCGGCCTCGATCCCGCCGACGCCCCAGCCAAGGACGCCGAGGCCGTTGACCATGGTGGTGTGGCTGTCGGTTCCGACGCAGGTATCGGGATAGGCGACGAGGTCGCCGTTCTGATCCTCGCTCGACCACACGGTCTTCGCGATGTTCTCCAGATTGACCTGATGGCAGATGCCGGTGCCCGGCGGCACCGCATAGAAGTTGGAGAGCGACTTGGAGCCCCACTTGAGGAAGTCGTAGCGCTCCATGTTGCGGGCGTACTCGATCTCCATGTTCTCTTCGAAGGCCTTGGGGTGGCCGAATTCATCGACCATGACCGAGTGGTCGATGACGAGGTTCACCGGGACCAGCGGGTTGATCTTGCTGGTGTCGCCGCCGAGCTTGGCGATCGCATCGCGCATGGCGGCAAGATCGACCACGCAGGGGACGCCGGTGAAGTCCTGGAGGAGAACGCGGGCCGGGCGGTACTGGATTTCCTCGCCGGTGACGGGGTTCTTCTGCCAGTCCACCACGGCCTGAATATGCTCGGTGCCGACGGTGAAGCCGCCGTCCTCGAAGCGCAGCAGGTTCTCGAGCAGCACCTTCATCGAGAAGGGGAGGCGGGAAACATCGCCCAGTTTCTCGGATGCCTTGGCTAGCGAGTAGTAAGCGACGGTCTTGCCGCCGACGGTCATGGTGCTGCGGGTGCCGAGCGAGTCCTGTCCGACCTGTGTCATGGTGGGCTTTATCCCCTTTTGTGTAGAGCCTGCCTCGGGGACAACACGATTTGCTGCGTCGTGTTGCAGTGCGACAGGCGGAAATCTCTAGTCCCGGACGTGGGCTCTCGGCGGCCTAAGGTCAAGGGCGCGCGGGGCTAGACTTAGGTGTTGTTTTGGGCGGGCCGCGTGCCGATCCAGCAACCCGTCACGATCAATGCCGCACCTGCGACGATCCCGGGTCCGGGGCGTTCGCCGAACACCATCCAGCCCATGAGCGCGGCCCAGAGAAACCCGGTGTACTCGACCGGCACCAGCACCTGCGCCTCGGCCCGCGCATAGCCCCAGGACAGGAACAGCAGCGCGGTGGTGGCGAGCGCGGCGCCGAGCAGCGTCCATGCAAGGCTCGCGGCATCGGGCATGGTCCAGTAGAACGGGGCGAACAGGGCAAACAGCACCGTGACGCCCAGGTTCTGGAACAGAGCGATCTCGACCGGCCCGGCCAACAGGGCCTGCTTGCGCTGCATCACCAGATTGAGCGCATAGAACACGGCGGAGAGCACGATCGCGGCGGTGCCCTTGACCGCTTCGGTCCCGTACTGCCCGGCTCCGAAGCGGTCGGCGCCGATCACCACCATGCCGACAAGGCCGAGCAGGGCGGCGAAGACGGCGCGCGGGCGGATCGTTTCGCCCAGCAGCAGCGCCGCGAAATAGAGCGCGATGATCGGCGCAAAGAACGAGATCGCCATGCCCTCGGCCATCGGGATGCGCACAAGGCCGTAGAAGAACAGCGCCGCCATCACCGAGGTGACGCACGAGCGCTGGAAGTGGAACAGTGCCACTTTGCGGGTCGGGGTAGGACGGCCTTTGACCAACCACAGCGGGACTGTCAGCAGCGTCCCGAAAAGGTTGCGCAGGAGCAGCGCCGTGCCGACGCCGAGAACCAGCGAAGCGGCCTTCATCGCGGCATCCATGATGCTGAATGCGGCGATCCCGGCGACCACGGCCAGGACCGGGGCAAGCACGGGCAAACCAGGCGGGTTGGGGGTGGAAGCGGCAGGCATGACGCCTGCGCCTCTCGCCCGGCGCAAGGTTGTGCGCAAGCAATTCATCGCCGGGACATGTCGCATCCTTGAAGAATGGCGCGTAAACGGGCACATCTATGCGGCGTGGCGGCAACCTTGGAGAGCGCCGCGCGTCTTCCCCCCAAGGTCTCCATCGGGCAGGTTTCAAGGCAATATGGTGAGTTTCAAGCGCTTCGGTTCCAGCGTCGTCTCGGCGCTGACGCTTCTGGCTGTCGGCGTGCAGCCGGTTCAGGCGCAGAAAATCAAGACCGAGAAGTTGCCCGAGGACCTGCTCCCGCCGACGATCGCGACGCCGACACCGACGGCTCCTGCGACCGCGAGGCCGGTGCGTCCCGCAGCGGTCCCGACCGCGCAGCCCTCGTCTGCCCCGGGCGCCGTGCCGGTGCAGGCGCCGACCGTCTCCTCCCCTATCGTGCAGGAAGTGACGCTGGCCGAGCCCGTCATGCCCTGGACGGTGTCTGATGCGCAGGCGCTGCTCTCCACGATCGGCTACATCGGCAAGGAAGGCCTGATCCCCGCCGACTACCAGCCCGCCGCGCTCAAGGCCGCCATCGCCAAGGGTGAGGGCGATGCGCTCGACGCGCTCGCCAGCCGCGTCTTCGCCTGGCTGATCGAGGACTTGCGCGATGGCCGCACGCCGATGCCCGCGCGCGTCCAGTGGTTCGCGGTCGATCCCGACCAGGATTCCATGCCCACCCAGCAGATCATGGCGCAGGCGCTGTCCGATCACGACGTTGCCGGCGTCGTCGCCAAGCTCGCGCCGACCAACCCGGATTATGCCGCGCTCAAGGATGCGCTCAACGCCACGCCGATGGCGCAGAAGGATCGCCGCGCGCTGATCCAGGCCAACATGGACCGCTGGCGCTGGCTCGCCCGCGATCTCGGGACCGTCTACCTGATGACCAATGTGCCGGAATTCCAGCTGCGCCTGGTGGTCAAGAACAAGATCCTGCGCACGTACAAGACGGTGGTGGGCAAGCCTGGTCGTACCGCAACCCCGCAGCTGGCCGAGACGGTCAGCGCGGTGGTCTTCAACCCGACCTGGACGGTGCCGCAGTCGATCGTAAAGGGCGAGGGGCTGGGCGCCAAGGTCATGAACAACCCGAAGTGGGCCGCCAACAACGGCTACAAGGGCTATAAGGCCGAGAACGGGATGATCACCGTCGTCCAGCAGCCCGGCCCCAGCAATGCGCTTGGCCTCATGAAGATCGACATGCCCAACCCGCATGCGATCTACCTGCATGACACGCCCGCCAAGTCCTACTTCAACTCCGATGTGCGCGCCTTCAGCCATGGTTGCATCCGCACCGAGCGTGCGGTGGAACTGGGCATGACGATGGCGATTCTCGGCGCCGGCATGTCCAGCACCGATGCCGCCGAACTGTCGCGCGCGGGCGAGTACAAGAAAGTGGCGATGACCCGGACTTTCCCGGTCTATCTCACCTACTTCACTTTCGCTCGCTCGATCGACGGCACGCTCCAGGCGTTCAACGACATCTACGAGCGCGACGCGCCGGTGCTCTCCAGCTTCAAGGCCGCGCGCCAGCTTAAGACCACCCAGCGCGCCAGCGACGAGGCGATCATCCAGCTGGATAACCCGCTGTAAATGGGTCGGCTCGTCGGAAGGAAGGCAGAGACCTGAGTGAGCAACTGCCTCGGGCGAAGGCCCGGGGTCACCCTTCAGGTTGAGCCGCGCAGCTTCCTGCAAGCCGTCATCTGCCACGGCATTTTCATTAAGGATCGCCCCTCCACGATTTCCGTTGCTTGGTCCCCGGAATGGCGTCGGCGGGAATGCGATGACACATAGACACCCAAGCTGGGGAAGTCGCGTCGGCATGGCCGCGCGCCGGCACCGGTGGATTTGTTGTCATCCTGAGAGGTCCTGGTGAACATTGGATATCTTGTTCCGGAGTTTCCTGGGCAGACTCACGGGTTCTTCTGGCGTGAAATCCTGCACATCGAGAAGTCAGGGGAAGTGGTCACGATCTTCTCGACCCGGCGTCCGAAATGCAATGTGAGCCATGCCTTCTCGAGGATGGCGGCGGATAGGACGCTCTATCTGGCCGACTTTCGGGTCCGGGACGCGCTTTACTGGATCATCGCAGTTTTCCTTTCCCTGAAAGTCCTGGTTCGCCATGATGTGCGGCGACTGCGGAACGAGCAGGAATCCTGGCTCAAGCTGGCGATGCTCGCCGTGATCGGCACGCGACTGAGGTTCCTTTGCCGCCGCCAGAAGATCGATCATATTCACGGTCACAGCTGCGCTGACGCCGGCTATGTTCTGGCGTTCTGCAGATTGTCCGGCGGGCCGTCGTTCAGCCTCTCGCTCCATGGCGATCTTGCCATTTACGGCCGCGGGCATGGCTTCAAGTTCGAAAACGCGAAATTCGTCGCCTGCGTCACCGATGCGCTTTGCGGTCAGGTCCGGGAACACGTTCCGGGCCTTACGGAGGAGCCCAAGCTGATCCGGATGGGCATCGAGCTGGATCCCGACAGCCGCAAGGGAACGGACTGGAGCGCGCCGCGCGTATTGAAGATCGTCACCGTCGCGCGGCTCAACCCGATGAAGGGGCACAGACATGCGATTGAAGCGGTGCGCGCGCTCCGGGAAAGAGGCATCCTGGTTCAGTACGACATCATCGGCGACGGCGATTTCGCGAGGGACATAGAAATCGCAATCGGCCAGGCTGGCCTGGAAGATCAGGTGAGGATGATCGGGCCTGTCGCCAACGACAATATCGGCAAGTCTCTGGCGGTCTACGATGCCTTCGTCCTGCCGAGCGTGGGGTTCGGCGAGGCGGCGCCGGTGGCGGTCATGGAGGCGATGAGTGTCGGTATTCCCGTCGTGTGTTCCATTATCGGCGGCACCCAGGAAATGATCCGGCATGAGGAAACAGGGTTTCTCTTCACTCAGGGCGATGAGGCGGCCCTGGCCGACATTCTCGCACAGCTTGCCGAGCGCCCGGAAATCCGCGAGCGGGTGGGGGGCGCCGGGCAGGCGCATGCCCATGCCAATTTCCTGACTTCCGTTTCTGCGGCGGACCTCGTCACTTGTATCCGGAATTGAGAACGGTCGTTTTCAGGGATGGGCCAACCGGGCGATAGACCCATGTTTTCGAGACTATGAAAATGCAGACCGAGATCACGCCCGTCACCGCGACCTGAGCCCCGAACAGCGGGATCCGCAGGTCCGACACCAGCAGATACATCAGCCCCGAATTGCCCGCCATTGCCAGGAGATGCATCGTGCCGAAGCGTAGCAGGGCGTGTCTGGTCGGCGGCCCTGCGCGGAATGTGAAAGTACTTTGCAGGACAAAGTTGCAGGCCATGCTGAGCAGGTAACAAAGCGCGGTCAGGATGATCAGGCTATGTATCCACCGCCCAAGGGCCCACAGGGCAGCCAGATAGAAGGCGGTGGATGAAAGGCCTACCGCGATGAACCGCAGAGCCCTTCCTAGTTCCGAACGCATCAGGTGACGGTCCTTTCATAAAGCACCCCGAACGGCCCCTCGTAAGCGATCCGGTAGTCATCGCCCATGTAGCTCTTGATGGCGTTGAAGATGGGGCGTCCGTCTGTCCTCGTACGTCGAGCCGCTTCGGGGTTCTCGCCTAGGGCATCCTCCATCACCAGGATCAGCTTCGGCCTGCTGATCCGGAGGCCGTCCTCGGCCTCCTTGGTCCATGCTGCGTAATAGGCAAAGTCCGGCGAAATCTGCTCGACTGCGGGATTGATGAAGCGATACGGAGGCAGGCGCTGGGCGAGGTAAGGTATCTGATAGGCGGTGCCGTAAAGAACGACGCGTTCGTCCGGCGACGTGCGGCTGCGGATGATCTCGACGAGCCGTAACTGCTCAGCTTCGGTCAGGTTGCTATAAGTGCCTAGCGGCGCAAGGCCGTTGCGCAGATCGAGGAACTGTTCGCGATGGTGGATCAGTTTCGCTCCCGTTCCGGTGAGCGTGAGCAGCGCCATGCCTGCAAGAACAGCGCTGCCAAGCCGTCTTCCGGGAGCCGTCCGGCTCGGCTCGCTGATGAAGCGCCGGACCTCATCGAAGGCGATGGCGGTCAGCATGACCAGAATCGGCAGTACTCCGCCCAGATGATAGCCAAAGCCCTTGTGCTGCACCGTATAGGATAGCGCTATGGCTGCGGTAAGGCCCAGCAGGAGGAGCAGGGGGTACTCGAGCCTTCGGCTGCGCCATATCCACAGTCCCAGCCCGGTCAGCCCGAGGGCGAAGACCCAATGATAGGCGCCAAGCAGCAGGTCCGTCACGGTTTTGGTCATGTTCCGCGCCGGGCTTCCCATGTAGGCAGACAGCGTGAAGGAGACGGTCTGCTGATAGAAATCGTCAAGGTTGCCGATCCATGCTCCGGCAGTGGCTATCGCCGCGATCACGAGGCAGAACGTCAGCACGAGGGTGCCGACGCGCGCGATAGGGCCGGTACGACGCGTCAGCCTTGTCCACTGGGCCGGCAGTAGTTCCAGCAAGGCGAGGCCAGCCAGAAACGAAACATAGGTCGGGCGGATCAGCACCGCCATCGCGACCAGTGCACCTGTCAGGGCCATCGATCGCAGTTCCTGCGAGCGCGGGGCCAGCATCATGCTGCAGGCGGCAATCAGTACTCCCACTGCAATGATGTCGCGCTGTCCCGCCATCCAGCCACCCGCAGTCACATAGATTGCGGGGTAGAGCGCGAGGGTTACGAAGGGGGCGAGCGTAAATCTGGCCCGGTGCAGGAACAGGGCCGCCATCACGGTGACCAGTTGCATCAGGATGAAGTCGAACAGGTGCCATGCTTCCGCGCTGGGCCCGAACAGTTGAACGGCGATTTTGTGCAGGATCATCCCGCCCGGCCAATTCATGTCGAAGCTGCCCGCATAGAAGGGATAGCCTTTGGTCGCCATCCACGCCATGTAGTTGAACTGAGCCTGATCCGGAGACGGGGCGATCTTTATATAGAGCAGCCCCAGAATCGGGATCGACAGCAGCCAGATCGCCAGCAGCGGCCGGTGCGCGCGCAAGGGGTTCTCGACGTGGTCAGCCATGTCCGCCTCTCTCAGCTAAGCCTCTTGCGCACCGCGTTCACCAACTCCGCGATGCCGCATTCCAGGGCGGTCGGTTGCCAGTCGAACGGCAGCGATGAAGGCAGGAAGCTCATGTGCCGGGCATTTGATGGGTGAGGGTCGAATTGCACCAGCATCGGCAGGGCGAGTTTTGCCCTGACCAGTTCGACCATTTCGCCAACGGAGGAGGGGCGGCCGCTTGCCATCGTCATGATCTCGTCGGCAGGGCCGGGGTTCACGACGCGCCGTGCCATGAACCTGCCGATGTCGTCCGAAAGCACATAATCGCGCAAGGTGGCGGGGTTTCCCATGATCCGGGTGGTCTTGCCGGTCAGAGCATTGGCGGCGAGCGCCGTTGCCAGTCCCAGCCGTTTCGAGCGCCCACCGCCGTAAACGGAACTGGGGCGGTAGATATGGCGCCGCCGGAAGTGCGCGGACAGTAGCCGCTCTTCCTGATACAGTTTGCCCTCGCCGTAAGGGCGCAGCGGACGGGGTCTGCTGGCGGCAGTACAGTGGGTCTGGCCTTCGAACAGCCCCCCCGCCGAACTGATCAGGTGAAAATCCACCTGGTATCGGGTCTGCAATCTCTGCGCCCAGTCGATCAGTTCGCCAAGAATTTCGCCTTCCGCGAGCATCTCCTCGCGGGAAGAACCGAACCCGCTGATCCCGCCCGACCACACCACCGCGATACGTGTCGCATCTCCCAGAGCCGCCACGATCGCGGCCCGCTGGTCTTGCCTCGTTTCGCCGTCGTACCAGTCATACGGGTATTCCTGGACGGAGGCCGAGAAGCGCAGCCGCAAGGCGCGGTCCAGGGTTTCTCCGATGAGGCCGAGGCCGAAGAGGAGAACCGTGAGGCGTTCCTCACCGCGGATGCGCAGCATTCTCATGCGGCGGCAATGGAGCGAGCCGTGCTTTGCGCGCCCTCGTGCCGGGCCGCAAACCACTCGCAAGTCGCCGCGTCACCTGACCTATCGATTGTGAAATACGTCGGTTTTCCATGAGCTTTGAGCACCAGCGACGACAGATACTGGAGCGAGATCCCGAGCATGAAGATGGAAAGGCCACCAAAGAAGGTTACGGCGAGGAACAGCGACGTCCACCCATGGACCTGGATCTGTTCGGGATAGAGAAGCTTGAGGCAGATGAAATAGACCGCGGCGAGGATCGAGATGCCTACGACGGCGAAGCCGGCGATGGCGCCAAGGCGCAGGATCTTGATCTGGCTCGAGAATATCATTCGCCAAGCGTGCGCGAAGAGAGACTTCAGGCTATAGCCCGATCGCCCGGTGCGGATGAACCGTTCGTCTTTCATCTCGACGGCCAGAGTGCCGATCCTCTGGGTAAACCAGCACAAGGTTATGTCGAGGTATGTGTCGTGCGAGCAGACGCTGGCTGCGGCGCGCGCAATCGATCCGCGCATCAGGCGAAAGCTGTTGAAGCTTGTCAGGTTCGGGTTGTCGGTAAGCCACTGCATGGCGCGTTTGAAGCTGCGGGAGGAGCCATCCCGGATGGCGGCTTCATGCACCGCCGAGGCCGGCTTTGCATAGACGATGTCCAGTTGGGCGGTGACGGCTTCGCGCAGAAGCGCCGGTATGGCCTCGCACCGGTGCTGCAGATCCTCGTCCATCGTGACGACCCAGTCGCCCGAGCTGTGAAGTATTCCGACGATGGTGGCGGGGTGCTGCCCGAAATTGCGGGAGAGATGGATTGGCACGACCCACGGATGCGAGCGGCCCAGTTCGTCGAGCAGGGGACCGGATGCGTCAATGGCAGCGTCGTCGACGAAAATCGCCTCGGCGAGGATGAGCGGAGCGCCGTGTTCTTGCCATTCGAGCCGCAGCGCATCGAGTGCGGAAACAAGCGCGCGCAGATAGGCGGCTCCGGCATAGACCGGCACAACGATGCTTACCGTTGCAAGCGGCGATGGACTGGCAGCTTCCCAGTAACTTGAGGTGCGAGCAAGAGTATTCAACGCCTTCTCCACCCGGAGTTTTTCGGACTGCTCCAGTATCGGGGAATGAACTCGGCACACAATTGGCAGGGGTCATTAGCAATAATCGGAGGGGTGTGCTCCCTTCCCCATATTGCCGCAGTGTTCGTGAAGCGCGATGTCGCATCGGCTCGAACAGGATCGGCAAGAACACGCGAGACATTCCGCTTTCAGGCAAACATCGGCCGGAGCAGCCAGTCGCCGGCAGCGCCGATGGCCACGCCCGGGATGCTGGCAGCAAGGAACAACAGTTCCTTGCGCAGGTCTAGCAGGCCCACTTGGCGCAACCGGAACCATTTGAAGATGAGCGGCGGAATCTCGATCAGGCCCACGGCGGTGACAAGGCCCAGTACGCCCCACACATTGAACCCGATGAGGCCCGCGATGAGGATGCCGATGAACTTCGTCACGTTGGACTGGAACATGAGGGAGACGTAGCCCGTGGCCGTAAGCGCTTCGTTTGCGCTGTTGGAAGGCAAGGCCAGCAGGGACGAGATGGACAGCAGTTGGAGATAGATGGCCGCATCGGCGTAACGCGGGTCATAGAGTATGGCGATGATCAACGGCGCGCTTCCGATCAGTCCGCCTGCGGCGAAGCTGTAGAGCAGCGAGGGAAGGCGGCGCTTGGCATAGAACAGGCCCCGCAGGTCGGGCATCCCGTCGCGCCAGGCCTGCGCATAATAGGGAGAGAGCACGCGGCTCGCATAGCCCCAGGCGAACGCCAAGGGCGCTCCCGCAAGATTTACCGCCAGCATATAGATGCCGAACTGATCGAGCGGCATCAGGCGCGCCAAAACCAGCTTGTCGCCCTGCAGCAGGAACAGAGTGATGATGCTGGATCCTGTCACGAACCGGGCAAAACCCCAGAGATCCTTGATGTACCCGCGGTCGAGGGCAGGTCTCCGCAGCGAATTCGAGAACACCAGATAGCTTAGCAATGTCTTGAAAGCGCTGCTGATCATCCCGGCGGCAAGGATGGCCCAGTAACTGCGCCAGAAATATGCGAACACGACCGACAGCAGCACCTGGAGCGTCAGAACCGCCAGTTCCAGCAGGGACAACCGCAGGATCATGCGATGACGCAGCGCCGTGAGCATGGTGATGGAAGCCACGCCGTCGATCAGGAAAGACAGCGTCGAGACGATGATGACGATCTCGAGATCGTGCTTGCCCAGCAAGGCGGCGATGGCGGGCGCTGCCGCCAGGATTGCCACGGTCACCATGACCGAACGCAGCACCTGCATCGTCCAGATGGTGTCGAGGAAGCGCGGTTTGTCGCCATCGGGATGGCGTATCACGAAGCCCTGAAAGCCGAGATCGGACATCATGCCGACGGTGAATGCGATCGAACTGATGATGCCGGTGATGCCGAACACCTCCGGAACCAGCAGGCGAGTCAGGAGGACGCTGCTGACCGCCCTCATGAGATTGTTCAGGACGACCGAGATGACAACGATGTTGGTGTCCCGCAGCAGCAGGTTCCTGATGCGACCGAGGAGAACAGGGCCGGCGGGAATGGAGCCGCCGGGCACGTCTGATAGCTGGGCATGGTTCATGCAGCTGCGATCCTGATCATTGCGTGCGGCCATTGAAGCCGGGGTTGACCGAAGGCGTTCGTTGCGATGCGTTCGTGCGCGCGGCCGCTTCGCGAGCGATGCGCTGCGGGGCGAGCCATGTCGTTGGCGGCTGACACTCAGCCCGCTGCCCTGATCTGGCTTTCAATCGGGACGGCTGCGAAGGCGGCGTCCGGTCGATCGAAGTAGTCGAACTCTGGGGGCCCCTGGCGTTGCCCGCGAAGCCAGCGGTAGACTTCAACCAGTTGCGCGGCCTTGCGGGGCCATGTGTAGAGCGCTTCGACCCTGGCGCGTCCGCGTGCGGCCATTTCGGGCAGGTTGTGGGTTCCTGCGGCGATGTCCAGCAGAACGCAGCGGGCTCTGAAGAGCAGTTCGGCACGGGTCCCGAGCTGCAGACGAAAACCCGTGTTGGTACTGACGATCTCCCCTGGACCACCGTAATCCACCACGATTGGGACGAGTCCGAGCGCCATTGCCTCGACAACCGCGCCTCCGCCGAATTCACGGACACTGGGAAAAAGAAATACCGAGTGATCCGCCACGCGGCGCGGAATCTCGCCATGTTCGACCCATCCGGCGAAATCAACGGCATTTGCGACGCCGAGGCGCTCGGCCAGTTCGCGCAGGGAGGACATCATCGGACCGTCGCCGATCATCGTAAGGCGGGCTTTCCCGGACCGAAGAAGATCGGCGGCGGCCTCGATTGCAATGTCGGGTCCCTTGTAAGGGACAAGGCGACCGATGAAGCAAAGATTGAGCGTATCATAGCGTGCGGCAGTGCCGCAGTCGGAAAAGCGCGCCGGGTCGATCGCATTCTCCGGCACATAGACGGTCTTGCCGGCCGAACTGGCGGGAAGCTCCGTCGCGGTATGTTCCGAACCCACGACTACCGCCGAGGCGTAGTGCCAGGTCTGGCGGATGGCGGGCAGTATCCGGTATGCCCCGCGAACGTAAGACAACCATTCCTTTTCGCGGCGACGCTCGCCGTCGAAGCCTTTAGGCCATGGAATTCCGCCATTGATCGGACCGACCACGAAAGGAACGCCGACGCGGGAGCATCGACGGGCGAGCGAACTGGCTGCCGTCGGGCTGAGCGGCGTGACGCGATGCACCACATCGAAGCTGCCTGCCGTGATCGCGTCTCCGAACCGATCCCATACCATCCGTTCGAACTGCGGATACGCCAGCGCGCCGAGCGCGGCGAGGGTGGTCCAGCCTTTTCCGGCGCCTCCCCTGAGCTTTTCAGCCACGGCCCATAGCGGCCGCATCAGGGCTTCGTTGTCGATGGCGGTGAAGTCTACACCTTCGACCAGCCCCGCGCGCAGGATTGCCGGGCGGTTGCGAACCTGAGTGACTAGATGGACGTCTGCCACCGAACGCAGGGCGTTTGCTATCGACCAGCCGACGAGAGGAACGCTGACCCATTCCGGGTTGGCCGCTTCTGCGATCAACAGCACACGATAGCGCATAATTCAGACCTTGCTCTTTGAGGCCCGGCGTTTCTTGCTGCGGGCGGGAGTTGCCACCTGACGCGCTAGGATCGTGCGATCGATCATTGCGATTTCTCGATAATTCTCGTGGCGCTCCTATCCGCCCCTGACGCGACGTGATCTGAAAGTGCCCCTTCCCTCTGTTTCGGGTGATTGTCGCTGCAAGTAAATGTCCCCAAATCATTATGGAATTTAATGATATGCGCATCGGGAGATGCGGGAAGGGCAGACGTTTTCTTGTATGGTTTTCCGGCTGGATGCCAATTCGGCCATCCTGCGGCATGTTCGTTCGCTGCCATGCGCAGCTTTCTGCCTCAGCGGCAAATGCCAAGTGCCGGCGCTAGGGATTTTCCCCCCTCAATTCAGGCCGCTTGGTCACTAGAATGGTGCTGCCCGGGCTAGGTACGCAAATTGATCTTGTGCCGAATTCCCTGCATTTACAGGAGACGTGTCGTTCCTAATGCCTTCTCAACTGTGGTCCTGTGGCTGTGGCCCTGGTTCGCCGCATTAGGTTTCCGCGCGCTCCCGCTGGACCGCGCCGTCATATCCAGCTGCATTGCTGGCTTCCTGTTGCTGCCCTCGAACATCAACGTCGATCTGCCGGGGTTGCCGGATCTGTCCAAACAGTCGGTGGTGTCCCTCGGGATCGTTCTCACGTATCTCAACCACCACCGCAGGGGGGCGACACTGCCTGTTCCCCGCGGGCTGATGCTGATCATGGCGCTGTTCATGATTTCGCCGGTTTTGACTGTGCTGACAAATTCCGACGTCATCCAGAAGATCAACCCCCTGCCGGCCCTTACGATGTACGATGCGCTGGGCGTGGTGTTCGAGAATGCGATCACTGCAGCAGTGATTGTCGTCGGCGTCAGGACGCTTTCGAGTTTGGCATCACAGCGAAATATCCTGCTCTTGATGGGAAGCGCGATGCTTTTGTATTCGCTGCCGACTTTGCTCGAATTCAAGATGAGCCCTCAGCTTCATCGGTGGGTCTACGGCGTGCATCCGGCCTTGTTCGGGCAGCAGGTGCGCGGAGGCGGTTTCCGCGCCACGGTGTTCCTCTCCCACGGTCTTGTCCTCGCCTGGTTCCTGGCAATGGGCACAGTGGCGCTCATGGCGCTTCGCGGCGCGCAGATCAGGATATTCGGCTTTCGGCCCCAAATCCTGTCAGCGTATCTGTGGGTTATTCTGTTGTTCCAGAAGTCGCTTGGCGCATTGCTGCTTGGCAGTATCATGATGCTGGCTATGCTGTTGCGGCCTCGTCGCCAGCTTGTGCTGGTCGCTATGGTGGCGGTAATCTTTCTGACCTATCCGGTCACGCGAGGGGCAGGTCTGGTCCCGGTCGACTGGTTCAACCGTACCGTCGCCGAATATAGTTCGGAGCGCTCGGGTTCGTTCGAGACACGTATCACCAATGAAAACAACCTTATGGCCAAAGCCAACGAGCGTCCATGGTTTGGATGGGGTGGCTGGGGCAGGGCGCGGGTCTACGATCCGGAGACGGGCAGGGACGCTTCGATCACTGACGGCGCGTGGGTTATTTCCTTCGGCTATTCGGGCTGGCTCGGCTATCTGACGCAATTCGGGCTAATCTGTTTTCCTCTGCTGGGGTTGTTTCGATATCGCGCGCGGATCTCTCCCGAAACGAGTGCATTGGCTCTGATGCTGTCTTTCAACTTGATAGACATGATCCCGAATTCCTCGCTCACGCCGGTGACCTGGCTGCTATCGGGAGCCTTGTCGGGTGCTTTCGCCTTGGCGCGGCGAGAGGCATCACCCGCTCAGCCGGTGACCAGGGCATCGCTTGCCCCGGCACCACTTGCATGCTGACCGCAGTTTCCCTGTGGGGCCGCCGGTGGTCAAAATCAGACGCTTGGTACCGGGCCGCCCGGATTCTTGAATGGCCGAGGTGGGTGGTAAGCGGTCATCCACGTTGGAGCAAATCGGCGCTCGATATGGCATAGTCAGCACGAAGCTCTTCGAAGCGTGGTTGCCACTCGCAGATACCGCTAATGGCCTTTATGGCGTTCTCTAGACGTACAGGCGCAACGACCGTGCGGAGCCGCAGGCTTGCTGCCTCCGCTTCGGCGGCAGGGCGCGTCACTGAGCGGTCACGCGCTTCCACAAACGTTCGACCTTCGACATTCACCTTGAACCATGGCTGCGGAAGGGCTTCGACGTTTGACGCCCGGTTGCCGATTATCCGCCAATCTCCGTGGTGTAAGTTAGCGTCGAGGGAGACAGCAGCGAATAGCAGCGGCTCGTCGTCTATGTCTGCTGAGGAAGCGTTTGAGGAAACCACCTTATCAAAAATGACGACATAGAGTTCGCCCTTCCAATCTCCCGCTAACTGTCCAATGCCGTATCGTTCGCCGTCGAGCGTAATGAGAAAAACATCGCCGAAGATCACCTTCTGGCCCACGCCCACCTCCTTGAACATGAGTGTTTTTATAGAAGTGGACATTGTCCGCAATGGGGGGCGCCGTGCAAAGGCGGCACTTTCTGGTGGGTGAGAGGCCCACTCGGCGATGCTCCAGCCGGAAGCGGCCTCAAGAACAGCCGCGGTGACGAGCGAAGGCTGTATGAGGGGAATTGGGCATGACCGACGCCCGCCACGCCCTCATCGCGTTCGCCTTGCTGCTGTTCGCCATCTGCTATCTCGCCACGATCGCGGCATGGCTGGCCTACAACGGCAAGTATGCCGAGGCGCTGGGCTTCGGCGGCCTGACCACCGGACTCGTCGGTGTGCTGGGCACCTTCCGCCCCCGTACCGCCGATGCGAGCACGCAGAGTGGCGAGGTGAACGTCGGAGCTAAGGAACGATAAGCCTCGCTTCACCGCTCTCGCGTACGGCGCCACTGCCCTTTGGAAATCCTTCGGATGTCTCGACCACAGTGCCGACACGCGCCTGTGTACGAGATTCCGGTCCACGTCACATCTCTGCGCATAGGTGCATGGCGCCCGAGCAGGCACTTGAATTTCCCGACCAACATAAAGGCAGCCCCCGCTGTGCGCACGACGTTCGGTTCAGTCAGCTTTATCGCAAAAAATTGTAAAATTGTGAACGCGCCGTGCCATCAGACGATAGTTTTGGTCGCAGATCGATGACGGCGCTACTTCTGCACATTGGCGTCCCGCAGCGGCTACACCGGGCGATAACGTACGTTGCCATCGCCGTGCTCACCATCTGCCTGCTCTGGTGGCTAGTGCACCAGCACAACGCGCGCGTGATCGAGCGGCACGAGGAGAAACGCGAAACCGCTGCCAACCACGCTCGCGAGCGCAGCGCGGAGGAGCGTGCTGACGATGCCGTCCAGAACATCATCGCCGATCATGCGCGAGAGACAGAGATTGCGAAAGCTGCGGCTTCGGAAGCGGTCAAGGGGCCGAAACAACGTGCCACTCTGCCGCCCACGTCAGTCGCGCTTAATTGCCAGCGGATGAGGCAAGCATACCCCAAGTCCGATCTGGCGAAAATTCCGGCCTATCAGAAGAGGTGTCAGGGCTAACCGCAGCCGGGGAACTGGACGCCCTGACACCCCAGAAACTGACGAGTCGCGGAACAGCTCGTCGAGGAGGTACATACTATGCGGTCACTTATGCTCATAACGATTTTGCACTTGCAGCATGCCAAACTGGTGGCGGCCTTCCTGACCCGAAGGACGTAGCCGTTGCTATCGAGGCAAAGCCCCAGCCAACTGCCGATATTCTCAGCGACGCGGCTGCCAGCGACAGGTACAACAGCGCCCTGGAGGGCTGGGGTGAACGGCTGCATGCCGCAGGAATGCGCCTATCCCGCTTCTATGAGCGAACGGGGTTGTCTGGATTGCATTGCGGAAAGTAATGGCCCGACACCGGAGGGGGGTGGGGAAGGCGGAAATCGGGCCACCAGTTGGAAGTCGTTTTGTGTTTGCAGCCCAACAGCGCGCGCCCCCGCTGAGTTCCTGGTAGTGGACGAATTTTCTTTTCGGTCACTGGGCAGGTCAGGTATCCGGTCAGCAGGTCTGACTGTCCCACCTTCTGTGAATATTACCTCGGGCACGAAGAGGCCAAGCGCGAGGAAGCCCTCACGAATGTATGGTCTTTCGGACACGGCTCAGCGCTGAAGGTCGGCGCCGGCAGTACATCTGCACGAACTGCTGTCAGGTCTGGGAGAGGACGGTCCGTGGGTGGTTTCGGTGGTTCAATCCGCAGGAGCTATGGGAACTAGAGATTCAGCTACTGAACGACGAAGACGGCCCCATGGTCGTTCCAACCAGGTACGAATAAACCCAGAGGGCAGTTGCGCGCTCAATATTCTAACGCCGCCGCTCGGATCTCCTGCAAATTAGCCGTCTCGGCGGCGTAGCCGTTCTGCCATGCCGCGCGCGCTGCGCTGTTCGAGAACGGATTGAAGGGCGGCGACTGTTTTGACCGTGCGGCTTTCATGCCCCACAGGTAAGCTTGGTGCTGAGTGATCAAGGTTTCTTCTCGGAAGCTGCTGAGATCGCGTCTCAATCTTTCAGCTGAGCGATAGTTTCGTGTAGCATGTCGCATCCGATGACCTGCCCCGCCAGTGCGGCAAGGCGTTGTTAAACTTTGTGCCGCGCGAGGCCAAAGCTAACCGTTTAATATTCGTGAAAAGGCGACTCGTATCTTGCCAATCTGCGGGCGCCCATGACGGGTTGCCGAATCGAAAAGCAAGATGTTAGATCCGGCCCGTAACCACGAGGGAAGCGACCCCCTCACGCAAACTGGCCCGGGCCTCTGCCGAGGTGCCGGGCCTTCTTGTTGCGTCCTGCATTTCTACGAAAAGACCCCGGCTCCCCCGAACCGGGGTCAGGCTTCGCATATTTGCTCTGCCATGCTCGATAGAGCGGTTGGAATGCTATCATCGACCGCCCGGGAATCAAGCTCAAAGGGCGCCCAGACTTCGGCTTCGGGCGGCCTTTTTGCGTTTGCGCCTTCAATTCAATGAGCCGCCGGGTCCGCGAAGTAGCACGGCAACCTTATTGAAGATCGCGACCCACGCGAACATCGCCTCGTCGTCATCACTGCCGGACAGCCTCTGGATATGATGGCAGACGACGCACGCGGCGTGTTCGCCAAGCTGTGCCGTCAACTCGCCAGCATAGATCCAGCCTTCCGCTTCCTTCGTCCGCATTTCGGGCGATGGCCTGCGAATTTGCACGCCGGACATCAGAGGTGCCCCAGCGATAGTTGAATCTGGTCGTCAGACTCCGCTTTTGTGGATCGATCAAGAAGGCGTGCG
This sequence comes from Novosphingobium resinovorum, assembly GCF_027922145.1. Lineage (GTDB taxonomy): Bacteria > Pseudomonadota > Alphaproteobacteria > Sphingomonadales > Sphingomonadaceae > Novosphingobium > Novosphingobium resinovorum. The sequence goes on from NZ_BSFC01000004.1 coordinate 76,970, forward strand.
GCAGCAGCCGCGTCATTGAGGTCGATTTGTTCGATCATCACTAAGCCGCGGGTCAGCTCCACTTTCTCTCGCAGCCGCTGGAGCACGGCCGGGAAGATGTCGCGCAGCTGGCGGCAATCCTCATGGGTTGAGGCATCGCGGTCGGCTTGCGCGAAGCGGCGCTCGGCCAGTGCGATCAGCGCGTCGTCTGTCATCGGCGCGGTCATAGCGACGCCCAATCCAGTTCCGCGTCGTCCAGCGCCTCCCAATCATCACCACTGGCCCGCCGCTGCATCAGCCATTCACGCGCTGCTGCGACGTCTCCTAAACGGGGAAACGTCCGATCTGCCGCAGCCGCGTCAGCCAAGCCGCCAACAAAGCCGTTTCTACCCTTTTGCTGGACCAGCCAAGTTCCGAAGGCGATCGACTGTACCACGCCATTTTCCATGTCCATCGTGAAATCCCTTTCGCGAATCATCATGGCGTGACCATACACGTTCTATTTTTGTTCTCATATGGGATTTCCGTTGAAATGGTCCGCCGGTCAACGCCACAGCAGAAAATCGACGATGCTGCGTTCCCGATCCGGGTGAAGGTCTTTGCGCCGAACAGGGGATACGGCGGGTTCGGAAACCTGCTCAACGACATGATCTACTGGCTGCAGGATAACCTGCCGGGAGGTGATTTCGCACAGTACTATGGCCGGTCGCTGGGCGTCCGTGCGACCACGGGATTCTATTTGCGCTCCCTTGAGGATGCGCATCGTTTCCTCGACGCGTTCCCCCCTCTCGAATTGGCTGATGATACGACATCGTCCAGCTATTCTAGCCCCGTCCTTCCGTTCGGCCGGAAGTCTGTTCCACAGTCCGGATCGGAATCTGGCGGAGAAGGCTAGGCGCTATCTTGGTGCTTCGTCGTGATCTTCCGGTCCCCCAGATCGTGTATATGCTCGTGGATCTGCGCGAACTCGTGCCTCGCAGCCCCCTCAAGGTGTCGCGGGCCGAAAATGGCAGCCGTCGTTCCTGCGACGACCACCCAGCAGGCCAGGCTGGATAGCAAGATGGCTCCGAGCTTCGAGGCGTACAGCGGGACTTTCATGTCCGCTCCTCTGCGCCTCGGATGCTGAACCCTCGGTTACAGAACTTTCAGCAGAACCAGCCCCTCGGCGGGCGCTTCAGTGAGGCCGGTCAACGGTTAGACATTGTCTATCGGATGCCGCAGGAATACGCGGGGTGTCTGGCGTCTAACCTAATCCGTACCCCCCACGCATTTCTGCAGATTCCTAGGCCCGGCTCGGAATTCCACCCTTGGGCGTTCCTCAGGGTCAGGACGGGCGTGGCCTTTGTCCAACGCGACAAATGGTTAGAGCCGACGATCATATGGATGTTGTAAATCCGTCACAGGCGCGTGCTGTTCCGACTGCGGCCGGGATTTCAAAGAAACCCATAGGGCAGGTCAGGCATTCGCCACCTGACTAACTCCAAAGGACGTTTCTATGAATATCAAGGCGCTCACCCTCGCAGCTGCAGTTGCAACGGGTATCGTATCCCTGCCAGCTATGGCCCAGGACGCAAGCGTCGACGCTTCGACGAACGCCCCGATGGTCGCAGAGAACGGCACTGGCTTCCGCGGCATCCGCTTGGAAGGTAACTTTGGCGGTGACCGATTCCAGTCGGAGGGTAACCACAACGATAAGTTTGGTTACGGCGGCACCGTGGGCTTCGACGGCACTCTCGGAGAGCGCATCGTAATTGGCGCTGAGGGCAGCTTCTGGAAGCCCGGCAAGGGCAACGAGAATACGACGTCGCTCGCCAATGGAAACAGCATCGACCATAAGGCTTTCGAGGAATGGGGCGCTGCTGTTCGAGCCGGCTTCCTCGCCACCCCCGACGTTCTGATCTTCGGGAAGGCAGGCTACGTGAACGGTGAACAGCGCAAGCGCATCGAGGGGCCGGCCGGTAACACGCTCGTCTACGATCACTATCGCGCTGACGGCTATCAAGTCGGCGGCGGCGTCGAGTTCTCCCTGACGCAGGGCCGCCTCCCCGTCTACGCGAGCGCACAGTACGTGTATTCAAACTATCACGGCAATAGCGGCCGCCAGCGCGTAATGGGCGGCATTGGCGTTCGCTTCAAGTAAGCGTCGCCGAAGAGCTAAGGCAACATCGAGGGGCCCGTGCCGGAAAGCACGGGCCCCTTTCCTTTTGGCGCAACTCTAGTTCCGAGGGTCTTCCCGAAGACACCACGGCAAGGGCCGCGAAAGTGTGCTTCAGCGAGCAACGCCGCAATGCCGAACGAGCGTAGATCAATTGGATGTTCACGACCGAAAAAGCCCGCGACAAGCTCCGCAAGGCCTTCCCCATCAAAGAGTCATAATCTCTGGGGACAGACACTAGAGTGGTCAAAATCTGACGCTTGGTACCCGGCCGCCCGGATTCTTGAATGGCCGAGGTGGGTGGTTTGCAGTCTTAGTTCGAAGGGCTATTTTTCGTCGGAAATTGCAGGCGCACCGTTTCCGATGATTCCAATCTTGCCTTCACCAGACGCTGTTAACGCCGAAAACACGCAACCGATACCCTCGAAATCGGAATCACTTAGCGATCCGTGATGAGGCACCATTGAAATCTCGTCGCCGTTCACCTCCAGAATTTGATTGGTCGCGAAGCCACAAAGATGCTCGATTGCAATTGCGAACTCTGCCGTACTCGTAAAATTGGCCCGGTTAGGCAATCTTTCGAGCAAGCCACTATTTCTTAAGCTTTCTTTTGCCGATTCGATCGCAATTGGTGCAAAACGCCTACTGGAAAGTTCCTCATAATCTTCCTGCAATTGCTTATCTTCGAACTGGACGAACTCTGGCCATGTTGCATCCCACACACATTTGTCAACGGCGGCGCAAAAGTCGGCCACGGGGCGGAGTAAAACCAGGCCAGTG
>NZ_BSFC01000005.1 GCF_027922145.1 Novosphingobium resinovorum
CGGCCTGACATAAATCCCGCCACCACCAATGCGTGGGACAGGATCAGCGGTTACCGTTTTCTGCCGTTTCTCTGGCGGGTACCAAATGTGAGACGTCGACCATTAGAGCGGTTTTCGACCGTTCTGAATCGGTCTGGGATTCCCTTCGGGCGCGATTTCTGATTCAGAATCCGTGCTGGTGAAGGAGGCCGGCATGGATGGCTCTTTCGATGGATTTGCGCACTCGGCTGTTGGCAGCGGTGGACAGTGGATCGAGTTGCCGTGCTGCGGCGGCCCGGTTCGGTGTTGCACCATCGACGGCGGTCCGTTGGCGGGCACAGCAGCGCGAGACGGGTGACATAGCCCCAAAGCCGCGCGGCGGGGATATGCGCTCGCGGCGGGTGGAAGAGCGGGCAGCGGACATTCTGGCCATTTGGGAGGAGCGCAGGGACATCACCCTCGAAGAACTACGTCTGGCGCTTGCGGACAAGGGAATGGCCGTTTCCGTGGCCGGGCTACATCGCTTTTTTGTTCGCCGTGGCCTGACGCGCAAAAAAAGACAGGCCATGCGATAGAGCAAGATCGACCAGACGTCCTGAAACAGCGTCAGGACTGGTTCGAGGGTCAACTCGATCTCGAACCGGAGCGCCTGGTCTTCATCGACGAAACCTGGACCGCGACCAATATGACCCGCAGCCACGGACGTTGCCCGAAAGGCGAGCGACTGCGGATGGGCTTCCCGCACGGCCACCGCAAAACCACCACTCTCGTCGCTGGCCTGCGCATGACTGGCATGGTCGCGCCCATGGTGCTCGATGGACCGATTAACGGTGACTGGTTCGAAGCCTACGTCGCTCAGGTCCTCGTCCCGGAACTGCGGCCCGGCGACGTCGTCATCATGGACAACCTGTCGAGCCACAAGCGCGCATCGGTGCAGGTGCTCATCGAGGCTGCAGGCGCAACCCTGCACTTTCTCCCGCCCTACAGCCCAGACTTCAACCCGATCGAGAAAGCGTTCTCCCGCCTGAAGGCCATGCTCCGTAAAGCGGGCGAGCGAACGGTCAGCGGCCTGTGGAGCTTGATCGGCAAACTCGTCGATATCTTCCAGCCTCAGGAATGCGCCAACTACTTCAGATCGTGCGGCTATGAACCAGAATGATCGAAAACTGCTCTAGATGATTGATCTCGAGACCCCCGAACATGGGCTCTGAACCAGGCGCAAGGGGAAGCGGGCGGTCCGAGCGGGCACTTCATCGTTTGCCGGGGAATGCGGACTGCCGCACTACAAGTGCGGATATTGCGGTGACGGCAATACCGCAGCGCTCAAAAACGTCATTCATCGACACGCCCATGACGGGTGAGCCCAAAAAGCTGTCTATGCTATGTAGGGAGACGGCACGCACGCAAACGAAAATGGTCAGAAAAAAAGTGCTGAGCATGGCAATGGATAAGGCATACCCACGACGATTGATCAGGGGTAATATCCAGAATGTGATTAATAAAAACATGATTACGCATGATATGAAGAATATATGCTGAAATACTCTCCTACTATCGTACCATCCGGAGATATGTGCTTTTTCGCGCATGATGTCGGCGAACCAGGTTTGGACGTCAAAGTACTTGTTGATAGTGAGAAGCCCAACCTGAATGAATATTCCAAGCCACGCGGCAGCGTTCTCCGGCTTATCGCGCAGGACGGCATATAACGATGCAAGGCACGCGACGAGGTAGATAGCTATCGTGAGTGATCCTCCTGAAGTTGGAGCACCAAATTCTGGAGACCAGTCAGCGATCACATATCGTCTCCTTCCAGGTAGCAATCGCCGGATTGTCTATTCTAGACGTTCGATCACTGTCTATCGGGAGAACTCACCAAGGCGCACCTCCTCGTAAGGTATTCCTTTGTCAGGCCGTGACCGGAATGCGCGAATGGGGAGTTTGAGGAACTGGCAAGCGAGGCTTGTGTCAGCAAATGGAGGCCTTTAGGCTGCTGCGATGCAGCGATCGCTTACACTTGTTCGAATTGTCGCCGCGGCAGCGCTCTTCGCATTTTGCGGTGCCTTTTCCCGTTTAACGTTCCAATTGATCGAAACGCGGTGGCAGATCGCGGTATTCGTGGTCGTAGCGGCGTTGTTGGAGCTCGGAGCGAGCAATCGGGGTGGGCAACCAAGCTGGCTCAGGTTTGCCGCCAATTCGGTATCCGTCACTTGTGCAATCATCGCCGTGAAGTGGTATATCGAAGGCGTCTCTCCCCTCGTCCTTGCCTTGCTTCGATAAGGCCATGACTGGCGGGCCGTTTCGGCCGCCGGCACAACCTCTTTCAGTTACTGCTGCCGAAGCGGAAGTCCTGACGAATTCGCCAGTCTGCGATGCGAGCAGCGCGGCGGCGATGTGGTGGTGTGCAGGCTTGTCGAAAGCGCTGCCGCGTTCCTAAAAGACAGTTTGGAAGTTTGCAGAATGCGAATTGCGCGGCCGGTGCCTTGCAAAATTGCCCGGACGGATATTGTCCAGACAGACGCATAAGTCCGTGCCCGAGGAGTGCAGCCATGACTGATCAAACCACCGATCGTATCGACGAGGTGACCAGCCGCATCGTCGATCTCGAAGCCGAACTCGAAGCCTCGGGGACCACGACCCGCGAGCCTGAAGCTCTGACACGCGCGCGCGCGGTTCTTCATGAATGGGTTGATAGCGTGTCGGCGGTCGTGGCGACCCCCGGGGTCGGGCGCGTCGTCCTGATCCACCGGAACGGCTTGGAGTCGCGAATCGCTTCACCCGAATTGCCATTTCTTCTGGCTGTCCCGGTGACCTTCGGCGGCGATGGAAGCGACTGAAGGAGGTTCGACAAGTTTCAGTGCTGGCGGACTACGGCGAGGAACGCATCGCCGTAAGCTTCCAGTTTGCGCGTACCGACTCCACCAATCGAGCCAAGTTCGTCCAGTGACGAAGGTCGTGCCGCGGCCATCTCGCGCAGGGTCGAGTCGTGGAAGATGACGTAGGGCGGCACCCCTGCTTCCTTGGCAAGTTCACGGCGCAACTCTCGCAGGGCATCGAACAAAGGCTCGCCGATGGGATTGGCGCCCGTATCACCGCTGCGCGAACGACGTTTGCGATCCTGCTTGGGCGGCACGACGATTGCCACGGCCGCCTCACCCTTCAGAATGGCACGGGCGTCGCCGCCCAGCGCAAGGCCGCCGTGCTCGGTGGCGGTCAGGCTGCCGCGGGCCTGTAGAGCGCGGGCGAGGGCCTTGAGCAGCGGCTTCTCATCATCGGTCAGGATGCCGAAGACGGAGAGCTTGTCATGGCCGCGCTGGAGCACGCGGTCATCGGCCACGCCCGAAAGAACTTTCTCCAGATGCCCCAGGCCATAGGACTGTCCGGTGCGAAAAACGGCCGAGAGCAATTTGCGCGCCACTTCGGTGACATCGACGACCCCTACCGGCTGCAGGCAGTTGTCGCAGTTGCCGCACGTCTGCGCCGGCGTTTCGCCGAAGTGGCGCAGAAGCACGGCGCGGCGGCAGTCGGCCGTCTCGACTAGCCCGGCCAGCGAATCGAGACGCTGGCGTTCGCTCTGCTGGCGGTGCGGCTCGATTTCGGCAAGCCGCTGACGGGCGCGTGCGAAGTCGTCAGCGCCCCAAAACATGACCGCCACGGAAGGGTCGCCGTCACGCCCCGCGCGGCCGGTTTCCTGATAGTAGGCCTCGATCGACTTGGGGATGCCGGCGTGGGCGACGAAGCGGACGTCCGGCTTGTCGATGCCCATGCCGAAGGCGACTGTCGCGACCATCACCATGTCCTCGCTGGCAACGAAGGCGGCCTGATTGCGGGCGCGAATCTCGGGATCGAGGCCTGCGTGATAAGGCAGTACCCGCCGTCCTGTCTCGCGCGTAAGCGTTTCTGCCAGCTGTTCGACGCGAGCGCGGGTGGGAGCGTAGATGATTCCGGGGCCGGGGTTTTCATCTACCACCGCCTTGAGCTGGCGCATGGCGCTCTCGCGCGGGCGGATGGTGTAGCGGATGTTGGGCCGATCGAACCCGGCGACGATCAGGCCTTCCTCGGGAATGCCGAGCTGGGCCAGGATGTCGCTGCGGGTGTGGTGGTCCGCCGTCGCCGTCAGCGCGAGGCGCGGGACATTGGGGAAGGCGTCGAGCAGCGGTCGCAGCAGGCGATAGTCGGGCCTGAAATCGTGACCCCATTCGGAGACGCAGTGCGCCTCGTCGATAGCAAAGAGGCCGACACGGGCCGACTGCAGCAGCTCGCGGAAATGGGGCTGGCTGGCCCTCTCCGGGGCGATGTAGAGCAAGTCGAGTTCGCCCGCGCGGAAGGCATCCATCGTTGCCCCGCGATCGGTGTCGGCGCTGGTCAGCGTCGCGGCGCGGATGCCGTTGGCCCGGGCCGAGCGCAACTGGTCGTGCATCAGCGCGATCAGGGGCGAGACGACCACGCAAGTGCCCTGAAGCAGCACGGCGGGAAGCTGGTAGGTCAGCGACTTGCCCGCGCCGGTCGGCATGATCGCCAGTGTCGAGCGGCCATGGATCACCCGGTCGACGACCTGATCCTGCACGCCGCGAAAGCCGGAGAAGCCGAATACCTCGTGCAGCGCCTTGGATACCGCCTCTCCGGTCGGCGGTGGCGCGGGGGCCCAATCCACTTCCGGCGCGTGGATGTCCATCATGTCGGCGTCGGGTTCGCCGTAGAAGGTCGTCTTGAAAGGCCAGTCGTCGTCGTTCACGCGGCGCTTTATGGCAGAGGCTGACGCAGAGGGGAAACCTCGCAGCCGGGTTTTCGCCAACTTAACTCGGGTTAGCCCACAAACCGGGGTGGCGAAGCAGCAGCGCCTGCGCGAGGATCAGCGTCTTGGCATCGGTCAATTCGCCGCCAAGCGCCATGTCGCGCAAGGTGTCGAGCCCGATTTCATGGACGGTGATGTTCTCGTCCTCATCGTGAGCGCCGCCGCCCTCGCCGATGCGGTCTTCGGTGGAATAGCGCGCGAGGTAGAGTTGCACGCGCTCGGTCGAGGCCGGGCAGAGCGACCACATGTTGGTCACCGGCTCCAGCGCCTCGACCCTGAGACCGCCTTCCTCGAAGGCTTCCTCGATGATGCGCGCTTCAGGCGACGCACCATCGAGACTGCCCGCGATGGCTTCCCACACGGGCGGTTCACCTGCGGCGAGCACTCCCGCGCGTGGCTGGTCGATCAGCATGCAGACGCGGCGGACCGGGTCATAGGGCAGCACCGCGACGGCCGAGCCGTTGTCGAGCAGATGCCGTTCAACGATGGCGCCGTCCGGCATTTCCACTTCCAGCCGATAGAACTTGTACCACCCGTCGTAGACGAGGGTTCGACTGGTGATGCGCGCTGCGGTCATAGGCGGCAGGGTATGGTCCGCCGCATATGTTGCAAGAGCGAAATGATGCGGTGACGCAAGTACCCTGTCAGTCGAGGTTAGGACGCAGCCAGCGTTCGGCGGTCGGCAGGTCGACGCCGCGGCGCACCGCGTAGTCCTCCAGTTGGTCGCGGCCGATGCGGGCGACACCGAAGTACTGGCTCTCCGGGTGCGCGAAGTAGAAGCCCGAGACCGCCGCCGTCGGCAGCATCGCCTGGCTTTCGGTCAGGACGATGCCGGCGTTGTCCTGCGCCTTCAGCAGGTCGAACAGGATCGGCTTGAGCGAATGGTCCGGGCAGGCCGGGTAGCCGGGCGCCGGGCGGATGCCGCGATATTCCTCGCGGATCAGGGCTTCGTTGGTGAACTGCTCTTCCGGCGCATAGCCCCACAAAGTCGTGCGGACATGGGCGTGGAGGCGCTCGGCGAAGGCTTCGGCGAAACGGTCGGCGAGGGCTTTCAGCAGGATGTCCGAATAGTCGTCGTGCGCGGCCTTGAAGCGCTCCAGGTGCGGCTCGATGCCGTGGATGCCCACCGCGAAACCGCCGAGCCAGTCGCCTGCCGGGTCGATGAAGTCCGACAGGCAGAAGTTGGCGCGGCCGCGCGACTTCTTGAACTGCTGGCGCAGCATGGGCAGGCGGGTTGCCCCGGAAGCGCCGGCATCGAGGAGAACGTCGTCGCCGTCCGAGCGGGCAGGCCAGAAGGCGCAGACGCCGCGCGCAGTCAGCCATTTCTCGTCGATGATCCTTGCCAGCATCGCCTGCGCATCGGCGAACAGGCTGGTGGCGCTTTCGCCGACGACCTCGTCGGTCAGGATCGCGGGGTAGTTGCCCGCCAGCTCCCAGGCGCGGAAGAACGGGGTCCAGTCGAAGGTTTCGACCAGATCCTTGAGGTCCCACTCCTCGAACACATGCAGGCCCGGCTGCGCCGGTGCGGCGGGCTTCTGGGCGAAGTCGGTGGGGAAGGCGTTGGCGCGCGCCTCGGCCAGCGGCAGCAGGTCGCTCTGGCCCTTGTTGGCGCGGGCCTCGCGCACCTTCTCGTAGTCGATCGCGACCGAGGCCTTGAAGCCCTCCGCCTGCGTGTCGGACAGCAGCTGCGAAGCGACGCCCACCGCGCGGCTGGCGTCGAGCACATGGACCACGGTGCCGGTATAGGCCGGGTCGATGCGCAGCGCGGTGTGGACCTTGGAGGTCGTCGCGCCGCCGATCAGCAGCGGGATGTTCATCTCGGCGCGCTGCATTTCCTCGGCGACGGTTACCATCTCGTCCAATGAGGGGGTGATGAGGCCTGACAGGCCGATGATGTCGGCCTCGTTCTCGTTCGCCGATTCGAGGATCTTCGACCACGGCACCATGACGCCGAGGTCGATCACCTCGTAGCCGTTGCACTGGAGCACGACGCCGACGATGTTCTTGCCGATGTCGTGGACGTCACCCTTGACGGTGGCCATGATGATGCGGCCCTTCGCCTTGGACTTGGCGTCCTTCTCCGCTTCGATGAAGGGGATGAGGTGCGCGACCGCCTTCTTCATCACGCGCGCCGATTTCACGACTTGCGGGAGGAACATCTTGCCGCTGCCGAACAGGTCGCCGACCACGTTCATGCCGCCCATCAGCGGGCCTTCGATCACTTCGATCGGGCGGCCACCGGCAGCGGCGATGGCGGCGCGGGCCTCCTCGGTGTCTTCCACCACATAGGCGTCGATGCCGCGCACCAGCGCGTGTTCGATGCGCTTGGTCACGTCCCAGCCGCGCCATTCCTCGGCGGCCTTCTCGGCGACGGTGTCCTTGCCCTTGTAGCTTTCGGCCAGTTCGATGAGGCGCTCGGTCGAGGTCTTGCCGTCCTCGCCCACGCCGGGGCGGCGCATCATGATGACGTCTTCGCAGGCCTCGCGCAGCGCCGGGTCGATCTGGTCGTAGACGTCGAGTTGCCCTGCGTTGACGATCGCCATGTCCAGACCCGCCGGGATGGCGTGGTACAAGAATATCGAGTGCATCGCGCGGCGCACCGTCTCGTTGCCGCGGAAGCTGAACGAGAGGTTCGACAGGCCGCCCGAGAAGTGGACGTGCGGGCAGCGCGCGCGGATTTCCGCCACTGCCTCGATGAAGTCGAGCCCGTAGCGGTCATGCTCCTCGATGCCGGTGGCGACGGCGAAGACGTTGGGGTCGAAGATGATGTCCTCAGGGGGAAAGCCGATGCCGACGAGCAGCTTGTAGGCGCGCTCGCAGATCTCGATCTTGCGCTCCTTGGTGTCGGCCTGGCCCGTCTCGTCGAAGGCCATGACGACCACGGCGGCGCCATAGGCCATGCACTTGCGCGCATGTTCCAGGAACGGCGCTTCGCCTTCCTTCATCGAGATGGAATTGACGATCGGCTTGCCCGACACGCATTTGAGGCCCGCCTCGATCACCTCCCACTTGGAGCTGTCGACCATCACCGGCACGCGGGCGATGTCCGGCTCGGCGGCGATCAGCTTGAGGTAGGTGGTCATCGCCTCGACGGCGTCGAGCAGGCCCTCGTCCATGTTGACGTCGATGACCTGCGCGCCGTTCTCCACCTGCTGGCGGGCGACTTCGATGGCAGCGGGATAGTCGCCGGCCATGACCAGCTTCTTGAATTTCGCGGAGCCGGTGACGTTGGTGCGCTCGCCGATGTTGACGAAACGGGAGCCGGAAGGGGTGGCGGTCATGGGTGTTGTTCTCGTCAGGTCAGAGCGGTCGTGCGAGCACGAAGTCATCGTAGGTCTTGCCGCCCACGTCGAAACGGCGGGTGCCGATCGTCTCGAAGCCGTGTTTGGCATAGAAGGAGAAGGCGCGGTGGTTGTCGTCCTTGACGCCGAGCAGCAGTCGCGTCGCCCCCGCCGCTTCGGCAATCACCGCCTGCATCAGCGAACTGGCAATGGGCGAACCCTGGAAGCGTGAAAGCAGGTAGATGCGTTTCAGCTCGATATCGCCGGGCTGCGCATGCTCGATCTCAGGCTCGCACAGCAGCGCATAGCCCACCGGCGCGCCGCCGGGCTCGATCTCTGCCAGCCACGCCTTCGCGCCCTTGGCGAAATAAGCGCGGTAGGCATCGGCCGAATGCTGCTTGGCGCAGTGCGCGACGAGGCCGGCCCCGTCAATCAGCCCGGCGAAGCTTTCGAGGAACGTTGCCGCGCCCACGAGGGCAAGCGCGTCGGCGTCGTCCGGCCCCGCCGGACGCAGGCGCCAAATCGGTAGCGAATCCATCAGACGGCCGTAGAGGAGGGCATCGTGAAGGGTTCGAGGCCAGCCAGGCGCGTCACTGGCTGCAGCTCGGGCAGATGGCGCGGCGCCATGCCGGTCACCTTGTCGGCGATTGCCTTGATGTGCGCCGGGGTCGAGCCGCAGCAGCCGCCCAGCACGTTGACCTGACCCGCGATCGCCCACTCGCCGACGAAGCCCGCCGTGGTGTCCGGCATTTCGTCGTAGGCGCCCAGTTCGTTGGGCAGGCCCGCGTTGGGGTAGATCATGATCAGCGTGTCGGCGATTTCCGACAGCGTCTTCACGTGCGGGCGCAGCTGCGTCGCGCCGAACGAGCAGTTGAGGCCGATGGTGACGGGCTTGGCATGGCGCACCGCGTGCCAGAACGCCTCGACCGTGTGGCCCGAGAGGTTGCGGCCCGACAGGTCGGTCAGCGTCATCGACAGCATGATCGGCACTTCGCGGCCGAGGTCCTGTTCGAGATAGCGCACGGCCATCACGCCCGCCTTGGCGTTGAGGGTGTCGAACACCGTTTCGATCAAGATGAAGTCCGCGCCGCCTTCGACGAGGGCCGCGGCCTGTTCCTTGTAGACGTCGACCAGCGTGTCCCAATCGATCTCGCGGTAGCCTGGATCGTTGACGTCGGGGCTGAGCGAGAGCGTCTTGTTGGTCGGCCCGATCGCGCCCGCCACGAAGCGCGGTCGGCCATCCTTTGCCTGATATTCGTCAGCGAGGCGGCGGGCCAGCTTGGCCGATTCGACGTTGATCTCGCGAACCAGATGCTCGGCGCCGTAGTCGGCCTGGCTGATGCGGTTGGCCGAGAAGGTGTTGGTCTCGGCGATGTCCGCCCCGGCTTCGAAGTAGGCGCGGTGGATGGATTCGGGCACCTCGGGCTTGGTCAGCGCGAGGATATCGTTGTTGCCCTTCTGGTCGTGGGACAGGCCGAGGTCGCCCGCGTAGTCGGCTTCCGAGAGCTTCCAGTTCTGGATCTCGGTGCCGAACGCGCCGTCGGTGATGAGGATGCGCTTGGCTGCCTCGGCGAGGAAGGTTTCACGGACGCTCATGCGACAAGTTCCTTGACGGGACGCAGGCCGAGAAGCTGGCAGATCGCGTAAGCCTGCTCGGCGCGGTTGAGGGTGTAGAAGTGGAAATCGCGGGACCCGCCTTCATACAGGCGCTTGCAGAGGTCCGCCGCCGCGACGGCGGCGACCAGCGCGCGCGGGCCGGGGCGATCGTCGAGGCCGTCGAACATCGTCTCCAGCCAGCCGGGGATCTCGGTGTTGCCGGACATGCGCCGGATCGCGGCGAAGCTGGTGACCGGCATGATGCCCGGCAGGATCGGTACGGTAATGCCTGCCGCCAGCGCCTTGTCCATGAAGCGGAAGTAGGCGTCGGTCGAGAAGAAGAACTGCGTGATCGCGCGGGTGGCGCCGGCGTCGATCTTGCGCTTCAGGTTGTCGAGGTCGGCCTCGGCGCTCACCGCTTCGGGGTGGACTTCGGGATAGGCCGCGACCGAGACTTCGAAATCGCGGCGCCTGCGGATGCCTTCGACCAGCTGCGCGGCGCTGGCATAGCCTTCGGGATGCGGCACGAAGCGGCCGCCGTCCGATGGCGGCGGATCGCCGCGCAGCGCGACGATGTGGCGCACGCCCGCTTCCCAGTACTGATCGACCACTTCGTCGATCTCGCCCTTGCTGGCGGCGACGCAGGTGAGGTGCGCGGCGGGGACCAGCGCGGTCTCCTTCACGATCCGTGAGACGGTGGCGTGGGTGCGCTCACGGGTGGAGCCACCCGCGCCATAGGTTACCGACACGAAGGCCGGGTCGAGCGGGGCAAGCTGGGTGATCGCGTCCCACAGCTGCTCCTCCATCTTCTCCGACTTGGGCGGGAAGAATTCGAAGGAGACGGAAATGTCGCCGGGCAACCCTGCGAAAATCGGGGTTTCTGCGGCGCGTGGGGAAGCGGTCATCAAACGGTCTCTCGGTTTTCAGGGCGCGCGGTTACACCATCGCGCCGCGCAGTCCAGATTTTAACGGTGAGCGGGTCACCCGGCAGAGCGACGGGCTCGGCCGGGGTAAGGCCCGCGGAAGCGAGGTGGGCGAGCATCTGCTCGTCCGAAAAGCCGAGACGGGCGTGGGCATGGCGCTCGCGCATTTCCTCGCGCTCGTGCGCGGCAAGGTCGACGACGGCGATGCGCCCACCCGGGCGCAGCACGCGCGCGGCCTCGGTCAGCACGACGGCGGGATCCTGCGCGAAGTGGAGCACCTGATGGAACAGCACGGTGTCGAAGGCGTCGGGCGCGAAGGGCAGGGCGGTGAAGTCGCCCTGCACCAGATCGACCTTGTCGGCGGGCAGGTCCTGCAACCGGGCGCGGGCAATGCGCAGCATCTCGGGGCTCTTGTCGAGCGCGGTCACGCGCCCCGCGCGCGCGGACAGAAGCTGTGCCATGCGCCCAGTGCCGGTGCCAACGTCGAGCAATCCGCCGATCGTCTCCTCGCCCAGCGCGCGGAGCAGCGCGGCCTCGACCGGCTCGTCGGCGCCGTGGAGACGGCGCAGCGTGTCCCATTCGGCGGCGTGGCGGGCGAAGTAGGCCTCGGCGCTCGCCTCGCGTCCGGCGCGGATCGCGGCGAGGTGGCGGCGGTCCTCGGCGCAGCGGGCGGCGAACTGGCTGTCGTCACGCTCGGCGACGTTGAGGAGACTGGCGGCCGCCGTGCCGAGCGACGATTCGCCCTGTTCGGACACGGCAATTCTCAGGAAGACCCAGCTTCCTTCCTTGCGGCGCTCGGCCAATCCGGCGTCGCACAGAATCTTTATGTGGCGCGAGACGCGCGGCTGGCTCTGGCCGAGGACTTGGGCAAGCTCCCCCACGGCAAGCTCCATATGTGCGAGCAGACGCAGCATACGCAGGCGCGTCGGCTCCGAAAGAGCGCGCAGAAGAGGGTCGATCCGCATGCCGGATCATATAAAGATATCTTTATATGTGCGCAAGCCCTAGGAATTCTGCGGATTTGCGCCTGTCGTATTCCTATTTGCGTTGCACCATTGTCTCGTCTAAAGAATGCCACTGCAGGCTTGCCTGCAAGCGTTGGCCTATGCGCCAAACAATGCAAGGGGATTCGCATGAAGAAGATTGCTTTCGCCGCGTTCGCGTCGGTTGCCGCACTGTCGCTCGCTGCTTGCGGTGGTGAGCCCGCCGCCGAAGCTACCACGGATTCGGTCGAGACCGCTCCCGAGGAGCTGATGACCGGTGACGCCACCGACGTTCCGACCGAGGCTGCGTCCGAGGCGATGTAATCGGCTCGGGGGTTCGGCGCTACCTTTTCGGTGCACTGGCCCCCGCCGCTTTCCGCTTCCGGGTCCAACCGGCTTGTGGAAAGTCCGTCTCACGACGGACAGAAGCCCTCCCCGATGGGAGGGTTTTTTGTATCTGCATTACGCGTTTACGCGGGTGCGGAGCAGCAAGACCCGCTCTTCACCGAAGGGCGGGTTTTTGTTTGCACTGCCTCCGGGGGCGGGGCATCAACCGGGCCATGCCCGATACGCTGAAGATCACGCTCGCGCAGCTCAACCAGTCGGTCGGGGACATTCCCGCCAATGCCGCCGGCATTGTGGCAGCGCGCGAGGCGGCGAAGGGCAGCGACCTTGTCGTTTTCCCGGAACTTCACCTTATCGGCTATCCGCCAGAAGACCTGATCCTCAAGCCCGCACTGATCGAGCGCGCGGCGGCCCAGCTTCAGCACCTCGCCGAATCGACCGCCAGTGACGGTCCGGCGATGCTGGTCGGGTCGGCCTTCGTACTCGATGGTGCGCTGCACAATGGAGTGGCCTTGCTCGATCAGGGCAAAGTCGCGGCAGTTCGCCTGAAGCACGAGCTGCCCAATTACGGCACTTTCGACGAGATGCGCCTGTTCCAGCCCGGTCCGCTGCCAGAGCCGATTATCCTGCGCGGGACGATGATTGGGGTGCCGGTGGGCGAGGACATCTGGCGTTACGAGGTCTGCCGCCATCTCGCCGATTTCGGAGCGGAAATCCTCATCTCGATCAACGGCAGCCCTTACGAGATCAACAAGGAGGCCCTGCGCATCGAAGGCGTGGCCAAGCGCCGCGCAGTCGATACCGGGCTGCCGCTGGCCTATCTCAACCGCGTCGGCGGGCAGGACGAACTGGTGTTCGACGGGGCCAGCTTCGCGGTGAACGGCGACGGTGCGCTGGCGGTGCAGCTGCGCGACTGGGAGGAGCAGGTCGTGGAGACCCGCTGGACCAAGACCGCCAAGGGCTGGCGCTGCGATCGCGGCGCCTTGGAGCCGCTCGCACAGCATCCGGAGGACATCTACAGTGCGATGGTCCTCGCTTTACGCGACTACGTGAAGCGCAACGGCTTTCCGGGCGTGGTTCTGGGCCTGTCGGGCGGTATCGATTCGGCGACTTGCGCGGCCATCGCCGTCGATGCGCTGGGAGCCGACCGGGTCTGGGGGGTGATGATGCCCTCGCGTTTCACCAGCGGGCAGAGCCTCGACGATGCGGCGGCCTGCGCCAAGGCGCTGGGGATTCGCTATACCGAGATGCCGATCGGTGCTGCCGTCGATGGATTCGATGCCATGCTGGGCGAGGCATTCGAAGGCACGCAGCGCGATCTGGCGGAGGAAAACCTCCAGTCGCGGGTGCGCGGGGCGGGCTTGATGGCGCTGTCCAACAAGTTCGGCCCTATGCTTCTCGCCACCGCCAACAAGAGCGAGCTGAGCGTCGGCTATGCGGCGATTTATGGCACCATGGCGGGTGGCTACGCGCCGCTCAAGGATGCGTACAAGAGCACGGTCTATGCGCTGGCGCGCTGGCGGAACGGACAGGTTCCGCCCATCGGCCTCGGCCCGGGTGGTCCGCTGGTGCCGGATGGCGTGCTGACCCGTGATCCCACCGCCGAGTTGTACGACGGCCAGCGCGACTGCGACAGCCTGCCGCCCTACGACGTCCTTGATCCGATCCTCGTGGGTCTGGTGGAGCACGACAAGAGCGTGGCGCAACTGGTCAACGAAGGCTTCGAGCACGGCGTTGTGCGCCACGTGGAGTTCCTGCTCCACCGTGCCGAGTACAAGCGCCGCCAGTCGCCCCCCGGCGTCAAGCTGACCGCGCGCAACTTCGGGCGCGACCGGCGCTATCCGATCACGCACGCGTTTCGGAGCGGGTAAGGGGGCGGGAAGCTTGCCGGCTTTTGGCACCATCCGTCGCTGCGCTCGCAATGACGAACAGATGGCATGAGGCGGGCAAAATAGAGCTGCCTGCTTCGCTTTCGCTCTCAGTACTCGACGCTCAGCGTCACCACTGCGCTGCGCGGGGCACCGTAGAAGGCCTGGCCCCACTTAAGGCTGTTGAGGTACTTCGCGTTCGTGACGTTGCGCACGTTGACGCTGGCGCGCACGTGCTCGACCACGCGCACCCCGGCCATGAGATCGAGGATCGCGTAGCCCTTCTGCTTCAGCGTCACGTCTCCCTCGACGCCGCCATAGGCGGACAAGTCGCTGACCACGGCCGTCGTCGCATTCTGCACGCGTAGCTGTGCGCCCAGCTTGAGGTCGTTCAGTTCAGGCACCGAATAGGTGCTCGCCAGCTTGAGGGACTTGGTCGGGATCCAGGTGCGGGTATCGTCGCCGTCGGCGTTCTCGATGTCGAGGTACGTGAAGCCGCCCGATAGAGTCCAGTTGTCCGTGACCTGGCCTGAAAGCTCCACCTCGAAGCCGGTCGAGGTGGTGTCCTGCGGGTCGTAGTAGCTGCCGCCCGCCTTGCCGTTGCAGGCGACGCCGTCGCCGCCGACGGGGCAGCCGTCCTCATCGAAGTAGCCGGCATACTCGGCGAGGCCCTTCTGCTTGGCCTTGAATACGGCAGCCGTCGCGTAAAGCCTCCCGTCCAGCCAGGTGCTCTTGATGCCGCCTTCCAGACTGGTGCCCTTCGCGGGATCGAGGCGCGTGCCGTCGATGCCCACTTCGACCTGCGGGTTATAGATGTCGGTGTAGCTGGCATAGAACGAGACGTTCGGGGTTAGGTCGTAGACCGCGCCGACGTAGGGGCTGACCTTGCTGTCCTTGCGCGCCTGATCCGCGCCGTAGGAGAAGCCGGTCGACTTGATCCACATCGCGCTGGCACCGACTACGGCCTTGAGCCGGTCGGTCAGGCTGAGGTGCGCGGCGCCATACACACGGGTCAGGCGGTCACTGTAGTCGGCGGCGAGGTAGCTGCCGGGATAGCTGGGCTCGGGGATGCCGGTCTCGCCCCATTCGGAAGGGCTTGGGTAGACGATGGTATCCTCGGAGAAGTTCTCGTACTCCTTGGCGTCGGACTTCGAGACCGAGACGCCGAAGGCCAGCTTGTGCTCGCGTCCGAAAAGCTGGAACGGGCCGGAGACGTAGACGTCGCCAAGGTACTGCTTGTAGTCCGAAGGATAGATACCGGCCATGCCGTAGACGCCCTCGCCGGTCTCACGGTCAGGGTAGCCGTAGGCATAGAGCAGCTTGGCGTTCTCCTGGAAACGGCGGTAGGTCGCGATGCCGGTGGCCGACCAGCCTCCGCCGAAATCGTAGACCAGTTCGCCGAACACGCTCTGGTCCTTGGTATTCCAGTAGGTCCAGTCCGCCGAGGTCGTCGCCGAGCGCTTGAGGTCGATGCGCGTGCCGTCGGTGTAGACCAGCGGGATCGCGCCCCACAGCACGCCATCGGCGTCGTTTTCCTGCCGGGTGTAGCCCACCGTCGCGCGCAGGGACGGGGTGGCCTGCCAGCGCAGGACGGCGCCGTAGACGTCGCGGTTGACGTGGTTGTACGAAAGGTAGCCGTCGCGGTCCTCGTGCGCGTAGATCGCGCGCACAGCCAGCGTGTCGGTGAGAGGGATGTTGGCATCGCCCTCGGCGCGCCAGTAGTCGCGCGTGCCCAGTTGCGCCGAACCGGTGAACTTCAGCTCGTCGGTCGGCCGCTTGCGCACGTAGTTGATGGTGGCCGAGGGGTTGCCGATTCCGGTCATGATCGCGTTGGCGCCGCGCACGATTTCGACGTTCTCGAACAAAGCGGTGTCGAGGTCGCCGAACTGGATGCCCCAGGCCAGCGGCAGGCCGATGCCGTCGACCTGGAAGTTCGACACGTCGAACCCGCGCGAGGAGAAATAGGTACGGTCGGTCTCGACCCGCTCGACATTCACGCCCACGGCCTGTTCGAGCAGGTCGTTGACGTTGGTGATCGCGAAATCCTCGATGCGCTTGCGGTCGATGATGGTGACCGACTGCGGCGTTTCCTTGACCGGCAGCGCCAGCGCGGTGGCCGAACTGGACTGTTCGAGGCCCGCGGTGACGATGATCGTGTCGGCATTCGTCGCGGTGTCCGCCTCTTCGGCATGAGCCGTGCCGCAAAGGGCAGGCGCGATCAGAAGCGTGCTGGCGAGCAGGGAATGCCGGGCGGGCAGGCGCATAGAGACCCTCAGTATTGTTGCTGGACTTTTGCGCGCACCTAAATTGACTGTAAATGCGAGTCAATCGCAATAATGTAGTGCTTATGTTTCGGTCCGCTGTGCGCTCCGGATACGAAAAGGGCGGCCGGATTGCTCCGACCGCCCGAACTTTCGCGGGGTCAGATGCTTAGAGCGCCTGTTCCTCGGCGTTGAGATTGTGCCCGGCTTTGGCCTTCGGCGCCGGAGCCTTGGCGGCAGACACGAGGTCTGCTGGCACTTCCAGATAAGGCAAGTGCAGCGCGTGGCTGGTCATTCGGCGAATCTCGTTGGTGAGCGCCGGGCTGTCGTTGATCTTCCTGCCGATCGAGGGGACCATGGCGCGGATCTTGTCTGCCCAGATACCCTTGGTCTGCTGCGGGAAAGCCTTGTCCAGCACCTTGAGCATGATGCCCGGCGAGGTCGAGGCGCCCGGCGAGGCGCCGAGCAAAGCCGCGATGGTGCCGTCCTTGTCCGATACGATCTCGGTGCCGAACTGCAGGACTGCGCCCTTCTTGGGATCACGCTTGATGATCTGGACGCGCTGGCCCGCGGTGATCAGCTTCCAGTCGCTGCGCTTGGCCTGCGGAAAATACTTCACCAACTGCGCCTGACGGTCGGCGTCGGTCAGCGACGCCTGCTGGACGAGGTACTTCACGAGATCGAGGTTCTCGACGCCCACCTTGGTCATCGGCACCACATTGGTATCGTAGACCGAGTTGAACAGGTCGGTCCACGAGCCGTTCTTGAGGAACTTGGTGCTCTGCAGCGCGAAGGGACCGAACAGGGTCACCGCCTTGCCGTCGAGCTTGCGCGCGTCGAGATGCGGCACCGACATCGGCGGGGCGCCGGTCTCTGCGAGGCCATAGACCTTCACGTGATGCCTTTCGGCGACCGCCGGAGTCTCGAACGCCAGGAACTGGCCGCCGACCGGGAAACCCGCGTAGTCCTTCGCCTCGGGAATGCCCGAAAGCTGGAGGAGCTTGAGCGAGGCGCCGCCCGCACCGATGAAGACGAAGCGCGACTTGATCGTATGATCCTTGTTCGCCTTCAGGTCGTGGATCGTGACGTTCCAGGTCTTGTCGGCGTTCTGGTGCAGCCCGCGCACTTCGGTCGACAGGCCGAGGTGAAAGTTGGGGTTGCGCTGCAGCGATTGCGTCAGGCTGCGGGTGATCACGCCGAAGTTCACGTCGGTGCCCAGCGGCATGTAGGTCGCGGCGACCTTCTGCGCCGGGTCGCGGCCCTGCATCACCAGCGGCGCCCACTTCGCGATCTGCGCGTGGTCGGTGGTGTACTGCATGCCGTAGAACATCGGGTTCTTCACAAGCGCGTCGCGGCGCTTCTTCAGGTAGGCGATGTTGTCGTCACCCCACACGAAGCTCATGTGCGGCGTCGGGTTGATGAAAGCCGACGGCTCGGGCAGGCGCCCCTGGGCCACTTCGTGCGCCCAGAACTGGCGCGAGACTTCGAAGCTCTCGACGATGTCGACGGCCTTTTCGGTCTCGATCCTGCCGTTCTTTTCCGGCGTATAGTTCATTTCGGCATAACCCGAGTGGCCGGTGCCGGCGTTGTTCCAGCCGTTCGAGCTTTCCTCCGCCACATTGTCCATGCGTTCGTAGAGATGGACGTTCCAGGTCGGTTCCAGCTCCTGCAGGTAAGTGGCGAGCGTAACGCTCATGATGCCGCCGCCGACGAGGACGACGTCGACCGGCTTCTCGTTCTCGGCTTGGGGATTTCCGCCCCAGCTTACCGGGCGGAACAGGAAGGCAAGGCCCGCCACGGCCAGCACCAGAACGGCAAAGCCGATGATCTTGAGCGCCTTTTTCATGACGCCGCCTCGCTTGCGACCGCTATGGGTGAGCTTGAATGCATGGGGTTTCGCTTCTCGTATTCGTGAATTGTGTCCGGGAGACACCCGGCCGGTCGCCGGACTCGTACGGGCGCGACTATCTTCGCGAGCGAGAGGCGGGTCAAATTGTCCTATAACGGATAATTATCATTATAATACAGTATTTTAATCCTCATAGAAACATGTGATTGTGTCAATTATTGCCCTACTTGATCGAGACGTGTGCCAAAAATCGCACATCGACGCGGGTTTCTTCGAAAGGGAAATCTGTCATAGGGCGGCGATGTCTTCCCGTACGCTATTCGGCTTTCCGCCGCTCGCCGCCTGGACGTCCGCCTTCATCGCCGCTCTCGTCGGGTTCGGGGGGACCGTCGCCCTCATCGTCCAGGCCATGCGGGGCCTCGGAGCGGACGCGGGGCAAGTGGGCTCGGCGGTCACGGCGCTGTGTCTGGGCATAGCCGTTTGCGGCGCGCTGCTGTCACTGCGCCTGCGCGTTCCGGTGGTACTGGCATGGTCGACGCCGGGCGCGGCCCTGCTCGTTGCCAGTGCAGGGTCGGTCAATTGGCCGGTCGCGATCGGCGCTTTCGTGGCGGCCGCAGCGATGATGTGCATTCTTGCCGTGGTGCCTGTGCTGGAGCGGGCGGCACGCCGAATTCCGGCCTCCGTGGCTTCGGCCATGCTGGCGGGCGTGCTGCTGCCGTTCTGTCTGCAACTGTTCCGCACACTCGAAAGCGACGTGTTGCTGGTCTGCGTGTTGCTGGCGGTCTTCGTGATCGCCCGCCAGCGCTTGCCGCTCTACGCGCTGCTGCTCGTGCTGGGCGCGGGCATCGCCGTGCTGCTGCTGCGCGGCGATCTGGCCGGACACCACGGCGGCCCCTTGCTGGGCAGCCTGCAGCCCGTCGTCCCGCAATTCGACTGGCGGGCCGTGACGTCTATCGGTGTGCCGCTGTTCCTCGTGACGCTGGTGTCGCAGAACTTGCCCGGTCTCGTCGTGCTGCGTTCGGCGGGGTATGCACCGACGCCTCGCCCGCTCTTGCTGGGGACCGGCCTCGCGACGCTGGTGCTGGCTCCTTTCGGTGCGCATGGCGTGAATCTTGCGGCGATCACTGCCGCGATCTGTACGGGCTCGGACGCGCATCCCGATGCTGCAGGACGCTGGATCGTCGGCGTTATCTACGCGGGCTTCTACTTGGTACTGGCGCTGTTCTCGACGCCGCTGGTTCTGTTTTTCCTGGCGATGCCGGCTTCTGCAATCGCCGCGCTGACGGGAATCGCGCTGATCGCCCCGCTGTCGGGCGCGGTCGAGCAGATGCTGGTCGAGAAGAGCGAACGTGATGCTGCGATCCTGACGTTCGCCGCCACGGCATCGGGTGTCTCGCTGCTGGGGGTGGGCTCGGCGTTCTGGGGGCTGCTGGCGGGCTTCGCGTCGCTGGCGGCGAAGTGGGCATTTGCGCGCCGAAATTGACCTGACGGCCAGCGCCCCGTAATCGCGGGCGCCATGACCGTCACACGCTTCGCTCCCTCGCCCACCGGGCACCTTCACGTCGGCAATATCCGTACGGCGCTGCACAACTTCCTGCTCGCGAAACAGGCAGGCGGGCGTTTCCTGCTGCGCATTGACGATACCGATGCGGCGCGCTCGAAAGAGGAATATGTCGAGGCGATCCGTGCCGATCTCGCTTGGTTGGGCCTCAATCCCGAAGGCGAGGAGCGCCAGTCCGCGCGCTTTGCCGTCTACGAGGAAGGCTTCGCGAAGCTGGAAGCAGCGGGCCGGGTCTATCCGTGCTGGGAGACGCCGCAGGAACTGGATTTGCGCCGCAAGGTGCTGCTGGGCCGCGGTCTTCCGCCGATCTACGACCGCGCGGCGCTGAAGCTTTCGGCCGAGGAAAAGGCCGCGAAGATCGCTGCCGGGGACCTGCCGCACTGGCGCTTCCTGCTCGACCATGACGAGCCGATCGGCTGGGAGGACGGCGTGCGCGGAGCGCAGAAGTTCGACGCCGCGCAGATGAGCGATCCCGTCGTGCGCCGCGCCGACGGCTCGTGGCTCTACATGCTGCCCTCGGTGATCGACGACATCGCCATGGGCGTCACCGGCATCCTGCGCGGCGAGGACCATGTGTCCAACACGGCCGCGCAGGTGCAGATGTTCACCGCGCTCGGCGCTCCGGTGCCTGCGTTCGCGCACGAGGCGCTGCTGGTGGGCACCGAGGGGAAGCTGTCGAAGCGTCTCGGCTCGCTGGGCGTCGCGCATCTGCGGGAAGTCGGGATCGAGCCGCAGGCGCTGGTGGCGCTGCTCGGGCGGCTTGGGACGAGCGATCCGGTCGATACGGCGCTGGGGCTGGAGGAGCTGGCGGGGGCCTTTGATCTTTCGCACTTCGGCCGCGCACCGGCGCGGTTCGACGAGGCGGAACTGGAGCGCGTCAACGCGGCCGTGGTCCATGCGCTCAGCTTCGATGCCGTGGCCGCGCGGCTGCCCGAGGGGATGGACGCGGCGGCTTGGGAAGCGATTCGTCCGAACCTCGCCAAAGTGGGCGAGGCGGCCGACTGGTGGGCGGTCGTGACCGGGCCGGTGGCTGCGGGGGATATGTCCGATGAGGACCGGGCCTATTGCGCGCAGGCGTGCGATACGTTGGCCGGGCTGGAGTGGGGCGAGGGGATTTGGAAGGCGCTGACAGGGGCGCTCAAGGACGCCACCGGACGCAAGGGTAAGGCGCTGTTTCTGCCTTTGCGGCAGGCACTTACGGGGATGGAGCATGGGCCCGACATGGGCGCGCTGCTGCCGTTGATCGGGCGCGATGCGGCGTTGGAGCGGCTGCAGGGGGCCGCGTAAAACGCGGGGGCTTCGACAAGCTCAGCCTGAGCGGAATTCCAAATTGGTCTATCGACGCCGCTCAGGCTGAGCCTGTCGAAGCCCCCGCTGCACGCGCAACATAAATTCCATTTACACCGACCGCGCTTGCCGCTAGTGGCGCGCTCATGTTCGTGAAGCCGATCATTATTACCACCCCGAAACCGACCGCGTCCGCGCGGTGGGCGTCGGTGTGCTGGTACTGAACGGCACGGAGCGACACTCACCCCGCACTTAACGGCACGCGGGGCTCTCCTAACGAAGACACCAGACCCTCGCGCTGCTCCACTACCAGGTAGGAGACGCATAGGTCATGGCAGCTAAGTTTACCCCCGGTCAGAAGCTCAACGTCGGCGTCGTCGGCGCGACCGGGCTCGTCGGTTCGATGATCCGCGAGATCCTCGCCGAGCGCAATTTCCCCGTCGCCCAGCTTCGCCTCTTCGCTTCGGCCCGTTCGGCGGGCAAGGCAATCGACGGCGTGGTCGTCGAGGATGCGGCGACCGCCGATTTCTCGGGGCTCGACGTCGTGCTGTTTTCTGCCGGTGGTTCGACCGCCAGGGAACTTGCGCCCAAGGCCGCTGCGGCGGGGGCGATCGTGATCGACAACTCCTCGGCGTTCCGTTCGGACCCGGAGGTGCCGCTGGTCGTCGCCGAGGTGAACCCGCATGCGCTGGCGAACCTGCCCAAGGGCATCGTCGCCAACCCCAACTGCACCACCATGGCGGCGATGCCGGTGCTGCGTCCGCTCCATGACGAGGCTGGGCTCAAGCGCCTGATCGTCTCGACCTATCAGGCGGTGTCGGGCGGTGGTCTCGAAGGCATCGAGGTGCTGGCCAGCCAGATCGAGCACGTCGGCGACCGTACCCGCGAACTCGCCGCCGGCGATACCGCGCCGCTGCTGCCCGAGGCGAAGAAGTGGGCGGTGCCGATGGCGCACAACGTCGTGCCGCTGAACTACGTCTATGCCGAGGACGGCTACACCGAGGAAGAGATCAAGCTGCGCGACGAAAGCCGCAAGATCCTCGAAATCCCTGGTCTGCCGGTTTCGGGTACGTGCGTGCGCGTGCCGGTGTTCACCGGCCACTCGCTCTCGATCAATGCCGAGTTCGAGCGTCCCGTCAGCGTCGAGCGTGCGCTCGAACTGCTGGGCAGCGCGCCGGGCGTGGTGGTGACCGAAGTGCCCAACCCGCTGGAAGCCACCGGCAAGGATCCGGTCTTCGTTGGCCGCGTGCGCAAGGATCCGGGCGTGGAGAACGGCCTCGCGCTGTTCCTGTCGAACGACAACCTGCGCAAGGGCGCGGCGCTCAACGCGGTGCAGATCGCCGAAGCGCTGATCGGGTAAAGTGACAAGGCGAGCGGTCGAGAGCGGCCGCTCGCCATTTTCTCTTTGACGTCATCCCCGCGAAGGCGGGAACCCATCTGATGCCTTACCGCATTGCCCGGTCATCAATTGGGTCGCCGCCTTCGCGGGGATGACAGAGAGCAAGGGGATGAGAAAGCTGCGCGGCGCGCTTCCTCTTACTCCATGAACCAGCCGTGGCTCGCCACCAGCGACTGGCCGGTCAGCGCGTTGGTCGGGAAGCCGGCAAAGAACAGCGCCACCTGCGCGATATCGTCCACGGTGGTGAACTCGCTGTCGACGGTGCCGCCCAGCATCACGCGGGCGACGACTTCGTCCTCGGAAATACCCAGTTCCTTGGCCTGCTCGGGGATCTGCTTGTCCACCAGCGGGGTGCGCACGAAGCCGGGGCAGATCACGTTGGTGCGCACGCCCTTCTTGCCGCCTTCCTTGGCGATCACGCGGGAGAGGCCCAGCAGACCGTGCTTGGCGGTGACATAGGCGCTCTTGAGCGGGCTCGCCTCCTTGGAGTGCACCGAACCCATGAAGATCACCGAGCCCGACCCTTGCGCGTACATGTGCGGCAGCACCGCCTTCGAGGTGAGGAACGCACCGTCGAGGTGGATCGCCAGCATCTTCTTCCAGTCGGAATAGGCGTAGTTCTCCACCGGGTTGACGATCTGGATGCCGGCGTTGGAGACCAGCACGTCCACCGTGCCCCAGGCCGCGACGACTTTGGCGACGCCGTCGTTCACCTGCTCCTCGCTGGTGACGTCCATCGCCACGGCCATGGCCTGCCCGCCGCTGGCGACGATGTCGTCTGCGGCCTTCTGCGCCGCTTCGAGGTTGAGGTCGGCGATCACCACCCTGCCGCCTTCGCCGGCGTAGATGTCGGCGATGGCCTTGCCGATGCCGCTGGCGGCGCCGGTGACGATGCAGACCTTGTCCTTGAGCTTCATGCTGCTGCTCCATTTGAAGAATTCGAGGCGAGGGGATGTTTCAGGCGGCCGCCCGCACGGTCTCCGGCAAGGTCGAAAGTCACGATTTCATCGGGGTCGATGTCGCGGTTCACCCAGTCCGGATGGCGCAGCGAATGCTCGGCGTCGACATGGCCGCAATGCCAGTGCTCGTCGATGGTCAGGCGCGAAAACTCGTAGTCCTTGGAGTTCGTCTCGTAACCGTGCGCGCGGTTGATGAGGTGCATCACCGCGACCGCGCCTGCCGGGCGGCAGTCGAGCAGGCGGGCGAGATCGGGGTCGTCCTGGAATTCCTCGGGCAGTCTGCGGGCGAGGCGCTTGGCGGCGGCGCGCAGTTTCTGGAGGGCTTTCGAGGTGTCGGTATTGAGCCGGGTGCGGCTGGAAAAGCGGATGTCCTTCTCGCGCTGGGCGATGTCGGCCATCGAGGTCGGGATGATCCCGCGCGAGGAGAACAGGTCCACCTGGTAGACGTTCATCTCCTGCATCGAACGGTTGTCGAGCACGTATTGCAGCGGCGTGTTGGAGACGAGGCCGCCGTCCCAGTACCATTCGCCGTCGATTTCCACCGGCGGGAAGCCCGGGGGCAGGGCGCCGCTCGCCATGATGTGCTCGGGGCCGATGGTGCGCTCGGTATTGTCGAAGTAGGCGAAGTTGCCCTTGAGCATGTTGACGGCGCCGACGCTGAAGCGGGTTTCCGCACTGTTGAGGCGTTCGAAATCGACGAGGTCGAGGAGCGTCTGGCGCAGCGGCGCGGTGTCGTAATAGCTCAGGCGCGAAAGATGGTTCGGCCACTCGGGCAAAGGCATCGGCCAGCGCGGGGTGAAGAAGCCGGGCAGGCCCATCGTGGCGGCATATTGCGCCGAAGCCTCGTTGAAGGCGCGGCGGGCGAAGCCGATCGGTTCGTCGAGGCGGTACTGCAGTTCGCGCGAGATGCCATGCCAGAACTTCTTGAGTGCGGGGATGCGGTCCCGAGGGGCGTTTCCGGCGATCAGGGCGGCGTTGATCGCGCCGATGGATATGCCCGCGACCCAGTCGGGAGCGATATCACGTGTCGCCAGCGCTTCGTAAACGCCCGCCTGATAAGCGCCGAGGGCTCCGCCGCCCTGCAGCACGAGTACGGATTGGGGATCGGGGTCAGGTGCGTTCACGGCGCCGTCCTGTCTGAGAGGAACCTGTTGCGGTGCAACATGTGGGGCAGTGTGCGGTTTCTTTCAATGTGCATTTGCGAGAGGTTGCGAAAGCGCCCAACCCTGCTGCGACTAGGGCCTGTGGCCCAAGTCTCGCGCCCCTCCCGCAAGCGGGAGGGGTAGCGTGTCGTTGTTCTCCCCGCCCGCTTGCGGGAAGGGCTGGGGGTGGGATCTTCTCCTCACGCCACCGCTTCCTCCAGGCTCGGCTCGCTGGTGGCCTCCAGCAGTCGCCGCTCGATCGCCTTTATGCGCGGAGCGGCGGTGATCTTCTCGCCCAGCAGGTCCGTCACGTAGAAGGTGTCCGCCGCCCGTTCGCCATATGTCGCGATATGGGCCGAGTGGACCATCAGCTTGGATTCGAACAGCGCATGCGCCAGCCGGTTGAGCAGCGCCGGGCGGTCGCGCGCGTTGATCTCGACCACGGTGAAGCGGTTCGACGCCTTGTTGTCGAACACGACGCGCGGGCGCACGTCGAAGGCGTCGGCGCGCGGGCGCGCGTCAGGCTTGGCGACCAGCTGCGGCAGGATCTTGATGCGATTGGCGAGCGCGTTCTCGATGGTGAGTTCGAGGCGGCGCAGCTGCCCGTACTCCATGAACGGGCGGCCCAGCGGGTCCTGCACAAGGAAGTTGTCGACCGCGCGGCCGGTGCGGGTGGTGTGGATGCGCGCGTCGATGATGTTGCCGCCCGCCAGATGGATGCCCCCGGCGATGCGGTAGAACAGGCCGGGGTGGTCCGAGGCGATCACGGTCACCAGCGTCGCCCCGCGGGCCGGGTAATATTCGGTCGAGATCGATAGCGGTTCGTCGTCCGAAGCATCGAGCTGGATGAGGTTGCGGGCGATGACGTCTTCGGGCTCGGCGATCCAGTAGGCGTCGCCGAGGATCGCGCCGACCTTCTCGACCAGTGCGGCATAGGCGCCCCCCATCGCCTCGACCGCGGCCTTCTTGGCCTCGACCCGCTTGGGACGGCCGAATTCGGCATGGCCCAGACGCAGGCGTTCCTCGGCTGCGCCGTAGAGCGTGGCGATCAGCTGGCGTTTCCACGAATTCCAGGTGCCCGGCCCAACCGCGCGGATGTCGACGATGGTGAGCACCGTCAGCTGGCGCAGGCGATCGACCGACTGCACGACCTCGACGAAGTCGGCGATGGTCTTGCCGTCCGACAGATCGCGCTTCATCGCGGTGGCGGAGAGCAGCAGGTGATGGCGCACCAGCCAGGAGACCAGCTCGGTCTCCTCCTCGTCCAGCCCGAAGCGCGGACACAGCTTGAGCGCGATCTCTGCGCCCAGCACCGAGTGGTCGCCCTTGCGGCCCTTGGCGATATCGTGGAGCAGCACCGAGACGTAGAGCGCCCGTCGCGAGCGGACCTTGTGGATCACTTCATGCGCGAGGGGATGGTCGTCCTTCAGCTCGCCCTTCTCGATGCGCGAGACGAGGCCGATGGCGCGGATGGTGTGCTCGTCCACCGTGTAGTGGTGGTACATGTCGAACTGCATCTGCGCGTTGACGCGGCCGAATTCGGTGACGAAGCGGCCGAACACCCCCGCCTCGTTGAAACTGCGCAGCGCGACTTCGGGGTTCCGGCGGCTGGTGAGCAGTTCCATGAACAGCTCGTTGGCGCGCTTGTCGTGCCGCACGTCGTCCTTGATCAGCGCGGCATCGCGCGAGATCAGGCGCAGTGTTTCGGGGTGGATTTCCAGGCCTTCGCGCTCGGCGAGGACGAAGATCTCGATCATCCGGACCGGATCGCTCTCGAACCAGTCGTCCGAGGGCGCGCGCAGACGGCCGCCGAACACCTTGTAGCCCTTGAGCAGCCGTTCGCGGGCGCGAAAACCCGCCAGCAGCCCGCGCGGCTGGCGCTTGGCGAACTGCTCGTCGAGCTGCGCGAGGAACACGCCGGTCAGGCTGCCGACGACCTTGGCCTGCAGGAAGAACATCTGCATGAACCGTTCGACCGCGCTCTTGCCGGGCCGGTCGGAGAAGTTCATGCGCGCCGCCACCTCGCGCTGGAGATCGAAGGTCAGGCGGTCTTCCGCGCGGCGGGTGATGGTGTGAAGGTGGCAGCGCACCGCCCAGAAGAAATTCTCGGCGCGGCGGAAACTGCGGTATTCCTTGGCCGTCAGCAGCCCCACGTCGACCAGTTCGGCGGGGGAGCGGACCTTGTGGATGTACTTGCCGATCCAGTAGAGCGCGTGAAGGTCCCGCAAGGAGCCCTTGCCCTCCTTGACGTTGGGCTCGACGACGTAGCGGCTGTCGCCCATGCGCTTGTGGCGTTCCTCGCGCTCGGCCAGCTTTTCCACCACGAACTGGCGTTCGGTGCCGGAGACGACGTCCTTGAAGAAGCGGGCGCGGGCCTCCTCGTACAAGTCCTGATCGCCCCAGACGTAGCGGCCTTCCAGCATCGCGGTGCGGATCGTCAGGTCCGACTTCGACATGCGCACCATGTCGTCGAGCGAGCGGCTGGAATGGCCGATCTTGAGCGACAGATCCCACAGGAAATAGAGCATCGCCTCGATCACCTGCTCGCACCACGGCGTCTGCTTGATCGGGGTGAGGAACGCGATGTCCACGTCGGAATGGGGGGCCATCTCGCCGCGGCCATAGCCGCCCACCGCCATGATCGTCAGCCGCTCGCCCTTGGAGCGGTTTCCGGCCGGGTAGACGTTGGTGACGATGTGATCGTGGATCACGCGGATCAGCTGGTCGGTCAGGAACGCCTGCGCCTCGGCGACCTCGTGCCCGGCCGAGGGCTTGGCGTCGAGGCGGCGGGCGATTTCCGCGCGTCCGTCGGCCAGCGCGGTGCGCAGCGTTTCGACGATATAACGCCGTCCCTTGGCGGCGCCGTAGGCATCCACCAGCTTCTCGATCGTCTGCACAAGTTCGCGCCGGTCGATCACGGAACGCGGGGAGGGGATTCGGATCACGCTGCTCATGCGACCTGACTTAGAGACTGCCTTGGAATTGGGGAAGTATTCGTCGTTCCGGACTTTTGTGCCCGAGCAGACTTCGACAAGCTCAGCCTGAGCGGAATGGAGAGGTTCACCGCTAACCCCGCTCACCCTGAGCTTGTCGAAGGGTCGCAGCGCAACTTGTCGAAGCCCCATCCATACCGCGTGAAAATGAAAACTCGGCTACCATCGGGCAGCGGGCTATGCCAGAAGGCCGCCCGATGAAGCATACGAGGTCGTCCACTTGTCCCTGACACTGCTTGCCGCCGCCGCCCAGGCGCCAGAGCCCATCTACTGGGTCAACCTCGGCCTCAAGAACTACCTGTTCCGCATCGGTAGTTTCGAGCTGCGCTGGTATTCGCTGGCCTATCTGGCAGGCATCGTGCTGGGCTATTGGCACTTGTCGAGGATGATCCGCGAGCCCGGCGCCCCGCTGGCGCAGCGCCATGCCGACGACCTGTTCTTCTACTGCACCGTCGGCATCATCCTTGGCGGACGCCTCGGCTATGCCACGTTCTACACCGGCGGCAGTTCCGATATCCCGAGCCTGTGGCTGCATCCGGCCGAGCTGGTGAAGCTGTGGCACGGCGGCATGAGCTTCCATGGGGGCCTCATCGGCGTGATCCTGGCGATGGCCTGGGTTTCGTGGCGCAACCAGCTGAGCCTGATCCGGGTGGCGGACTTCGTGTCGGTCTGCGTGCCCTTCGGCATGCTGTTCGGCCGCCTCGCCAACTTCGTGAACGGCGAACTGTGGGGCCGCGTCGTCTCCGGGCCGCTGCCCTGGGCGATGGTCTTCCCCGACGCCGGGCCGCTGCCGCGCCACCCCAGCCAGCTTTACGAAGCCGGGCTCGAGGGCCTGCTGATGATCGTCGTCATGCTCACGCTCTACTGGAAGACGCGCGCGCGCTTCCGGCCCGGCCTGCTGGTCGGCGTCTTCACCACCGGCATCGCCTCAGCCCGGTTCATCGTCGAGTTCTTCCGCGAGCCTGACGCCCAGCTGCAGCGCTTCGCGCAAGTCACCGGCCTGTCGATGGGCCAGTGGCTGACGATCCCGCTGATCCTGCTCGGCCTGTTCCTGATCGCCCGCGCGCTGACCAAGCCCGAACTGTCGACCCGGCGACCGATCGAGATAACCTGATGAGCGACGAAGCCGGGGGCGAAGACTCTCTGGCAGCCGTCTTCCGGCGGCTGATCGCCAATTACGGGCCGATTTCGCTCCAGCAGTACATGGGCGAATCGAACGCCCGCTATTACTCGGGCAAGGATCCGCTGGGCGGCGCGGGCGATTTCGTCACCGCGCCCGAGATCAGCCAGATGTTCGGCGAACTGATCGGCCTGTGGCTGACCGACATCTGGATGCGCGCGGGTTCGCCGGAAACGGTGCACTACGTCGAACTTGGCCCCGGTCGCGGCACTCTGGCGCGCGATGCGCTGCGGGTCATGCGCAAGCAGGGACTGAGCCCTGAGGTTCATCTTGTCGAGGGCTCGGAAGCCCTGCGCGCCGAGCAGCGCAAGACAGTGCCCGATGCCCGGTGGCACGACGACATGGACAGCCTGCCCACCGACGCACCGCTGCTGCTGGTCGGCAACGAGTTCCTCGACACCCTCCCGGTGCGCCAGATGGTGAAGACAGCGGCAGGCTGGCGCGAACGCATGGTTGGCCTCGAAGGCCACCGCTTCGTGCCGGTCGCCGGCGACCGCCCGATGGACGCCGCCGTCCCCCAGGTATGGCTCGAAGCGCCCGAGCAGACTCTGATCGAGACGTGCCCCGGCGCGGCCGCCGTGGTCGACGAGATCGCCCGCCGCCTTCAGGGGCAGGGCGGGGCGGCGCTGCTGATCGACTATGGCTACGCCGAAAAGCGCACCGGCTCGACCTTGCAGGCGATCCGCGCGCATAAGAAGGTCGATCCCTTCGCGCTTCCGGGCGAAGCGGACCTGACCTGCCTCGTCGATTTCGCCACGATGGCCGAAGTCGCCGTCGCGGGCGGAGCGCGCCATCTCGGCACGGTGACGCAAGGGGCGTTCCTGCGCGCGCTCGGCATCGAAACGCGCGCCGCGCAACTTTGCGCTGTTGCACCGCAACAATCTTCTGCCATAAACTCCGACAAGGATCGGCTGATCGACGAGGGGCAGATGGGGCAATTGTTCAAGGTCATGGGGCTGGCCGCACACGGCTGGCCCGGTGGCGCAGGCTTCTGATGGCCAGCGTTGCCAGGTCCATCGTCCCCGATCGGCTTGAGAAGCTGCTCGGGGCACTGGCGCTCGTCATGCTGGGGTTCGTCGTGGTCGCGGTGCTCAAGGGCATGGCGGAGTGGGCGAACATCCCCGGCGTCATTTGGCTGCACTTGTTCACGATCGTCGTGGCGCTGGCGCTGACGCCGGTGCTGCTGTGGAAGCGGCGGGGCACGCCCGGCCACCGTGCGCTCGGCTATGCCTGGGCGGCGGCGATGTTCCTCACCGCCGTCGACAGCCTGTTGGTGACGACCAAGCCTGGCCATTTCAGCCTGATCCATATCCTCTCGGTCTTCACCATCGTCATGGTGCCGGTTCTGGTGCTCGCCGCCCGCAAGGGCAACGTGACGCGCCATCGCCGCACGGTGCGCGGGCTGATCATCGGCGCGCTGCTGATTGCGGGCTTCTTCACCTTCCCGTTCGACCGGCTGCTAGGGCACTGGCTGTTCAGCTGAGCGAGTGCGCTTCCCCCCAGGGGTCGTCTTGCTTCACTGCGCTCGCAATGACGAGGGGAGAGGGCAAGCCGTTCGTCGATGGGGCAATGTCGCTTGTCGATTGCAAACCGGCCGCTTGCGGATAGTCTGGCACGCTCAAGCGGTTGCGCCACGGGCTTGCCTGCCGGGGCGCATCAACAGGGACACATCCGGGAGCACCATCGCCATGAGATTCGGCACCGTTCGTCGCGCCGTTCTGCTAGCCGCCGCCTCGCTGGCGCCGCTTTCCGCCTCGCCCGTGCTGGCGGCTCCCAAGGTCGCCGCAGCCCCGGCGCCCGCAAAGACACAAGTGCCGGTCGAGTACCACAAGCTCGCCAACGGCCTGAAAGTGGTGATCTCACCAGACCATTCGGTGCCCACTGCCACCGTCGGCGTCTATTACGGTATCGGTTTTCGCATCGAGCCCAAGGACCGCACCGGCTTCGCGCACCTGTTCGAGCACATGATGTTCCAGGGCTCGAAGAACCTCGGCAAGGCGGAATTCATCGGCCTCGTCAACGCCAACGGCGGCGTACTCAACGGCTCGACCCGGTTCGACTTCACGAACTATTACGAGGCGATCCCCAGCAACACGACCGAGACCTTCCTGTGGGCCGAGGCGGACCGCATGAAGGGCCTCGACATCACGCAGGACAACCTCACCAACCAGCAGGGCGTGGTGAAGAACGAGGTCAAGGTCAACGTCATCAACCAGCCCTATGGCGGCTTCCCGTGGTTGGACCTGCCGCAGCTGGCCAACACCAACTGGTACAACGCGCATAATTTCTACGGCGATCTCAAGGAGATCGACGCAGCGACGCTGACCGACGTGCAGCAGTTCTTCAAGGATTACTACGCGCCCAACAACGCCGTGCTGGTCGTCGCGGGCGACGTCGATCCGAAGCAGGTCATGGCCTGGACCGAGAAGTATTTCGGGCCGATCCCGGCCTCGGGCGCGCTCAAGTTCCCCGACATCTCCGAGCCGCGCCAGACGGCGGAGAAGCGCTCCGAAAAGACCGACCCGCTCGCGCCGCAACCGGCGCTGGCATGGGCCTATCACGTCCCGCCCAAGAACACGCCCGAGTGGGCAGCGATGCGGCTGATCGACCTGATGCTGATCCAGGGCGCGGACAGCCGGCTGACGCGGGTGCTGGTCAACCAGAAGGGCTATTCGGGCAACGTCTCGGGCGGGATCAACTGGCCGCTCGGCAGCGCCTACGACTACAATGGCCCGATGCTGTGGTCGGCATTCCTGATCCACGGGCCGGAAGTGACCGACGACGCCATCCTCGCCGACATCGACGCGGTGGTGAAGGACCTGCAGGACACCCTCGTCACTCCGGCCGAGCTTGCCCGTGCCAAGACCAAGGCGCGATCCGAAATCTACGATACCGTGGGCGATGGCTACCGCTTCGGGCTGGTCAACCTGCTCGCCAGCTTCGCGCTGTTCGACGACGATCCGGGGCGGATCAACCGGATGGAGGCGGAGATCGAGAAGGTCACGCCCGAACTGATCCGCAAGACCGCGCGTGAATACCTGCGTTCGACCAACCGTACCGTGATCAGCCTGAAGCCCGGCGCCGTCGCCGCGGCTCCGGCGGCCGCGAAGTGAGGGAGGGCATCATGATCCGGAATCTTCTCCTCTGCACCGCCGCGCTGGCGCTGACCGCCGCTCCTGCTTTGGCAAAGGAAGCGCCGCCCGCCCCGGCCGCGCCCAAACCCTTCGCTCTGCCGCCGCTGACCGAGTTCACGCTCGCCAACGGCATGAAGGTGACGATGGCCCAGCACGGCAACGTGCCCAAGGTCACGATCGTCGCCAGCGTACGCACCGGCAACATCGACGACGGCCAGAACGTCTGGCTCGCCGACCTCACCGGCGCCCTGATGCAGAAGGGCGCAGGGGGCCGCGACGCCTCGCAGCTGGCCGAAGCGGCTGCCGGGATGGGCGGTTCGCTGGCGCTGTCCACCGGGCTCGATTCCAGTTCGGCGATGATCGACGTGCTGGGCGAATCGACTCCCGAAGCCGTCGCCCTCGTCGCCGACCTGCTCCAGCGCCCCGACTTCAAGGCCGAGGAGCTGGAGAAGGTCCGCGCTGACATGCTGCGCAACCTGATGGTCGCGAAGTCCACCCCCGGCTCGATCGCGTCCGAGGCCTTTTCGGCGGCGCTGTACCCTGAGCATCCCTATGGCCGCACCTTCCCGACGCCGCAGCAGCTGTCGGGCTACACGCTGGAGCAGATCAAGGCGTTCCATGCCGCCAACTTCGGCGCCGCGCGAACGCACCTCTACATCGTCGGCCGCTTCGATCCGGCGACGGTGCGCGCGGCGGTCGAGAAGGCGTTCGGTGGCTGGGCGGCGGGCGCTGCGCCCACTGCATTGCCCGTGCCCGCCGAGCCCGCGCCCAGGGTCGTGCTGATCGACCGCCCCGGCGCGCCGCAGTCGACCGTGTGGATCGGCAAGCGGGTTGCCAAGCCCGGATACGACATGGATTTCCGCGCCACCAACACGCTGCTGGGCGGTTATTTCTCCTCGCGCATCACCCGCAACATCCGCGAGGACAAGGGTTACACCTATTCGCCAAGCGCCTCGCTCTCGCAGCGGGTGCAGGGCGCGTTCTGGGTGGAGGATGCGGACATCACCGCCGAATCGACCGGGCCTGCGATCACCGAGATCTACAAGGAGATCCGGCGCATGCAGGACACCCTGCCGACGCCGGGCGAAGTGCAGGGCATCCGCAACTACATGAACGGGACGTTCGTGCTGGGCCTGTCCTCGCGCGATGGGCTGGCGGGATCGCTGGCGAACCTCGACGTGCAGGGGCTGGGGGTGGACTACCTCAACGGCTACGTCGGCCGGGCGAGCGCGCTCACGGCGGCGGATTTCCAGACCGCCGCGAAGCGGGAGCTGCCGGTGGACAAGCTGAGCGTTGTGATTGTCGGACCGCTGGAGAGCGTGCGTACACAGCTTGAGAAAGTGCCGGAGATCGCGGCGAACCTGCCGAAGAAGTAAGCGTGATGGCACACCGTCGTCCCGGACTTGATCCGGGACCGGTGGCTATCTTTAGGTGGGCGCTGCCGCGCCGGGCGCCCTGAAGCTATGTGGGCTGTTCACTGCCAGCGGTCCCGGATCAAGTCCGGGACGACGTCATCTTGCCTTTTCCTCCAGCAGCGCGGGCGTAAGCACCTGAGGCAGTGTTTCGGCGTGCCCGTCGCGGCCATACCAGACGTAAAGGGGAACCCCCGCCGCGCCCTGTTCGGTGAGGTAGCGGGTGATCGCCGGATCGCGCCGGGTCCAGTCGCCGCGCAGCACCACGACCCCGGCCTTTTCGAAGGCGGCGCGGGTGTCCTCGCGCTCGATCGCGGCGGCTTCGTTGACCTTGCAGGTGAGGCACCAGTCGGCGGTCATCCACACGAAGACCGGCTTGCCGCTCGCGCGTGCCCTCGCCAGCGCCTCGGGCGAGAAGGGTCTGGCCTTGATGATCGAGGCTTCCTCTTGCGCCTGCGGGCGCGGCTCGGGCATCGTCAGCACGCCGACCGCCAGTACCGCCAGCGTCGCGAAAGCGGGCATGAGCGCGCGCTTTCCGCCTCGCTGCGCGCGTCCGACGAGGCCTAGCAGCGCCAGCACCAGCGCGGCCAGCGCGGCGACATAGGCGAGCGAGGCCGAGCCGCCGAGGCGCCAGATCAGCCACGCCAGCGCCAGCGCAGTCAAACCCATCGGCACGGCCATGACCCGCCGGAACGTCACCATCCATCGGCCCGGCCGGGGCAGGCGTGCGCGCAGGGCGGGCACGAAGGCGACGGCGAGGAACGGCAGCGCGATGCCGAGACCGAGCGTCGCGAACAGCGCCATTGCGGGCACGACCGGCAGCAGCAGCGCCGCGCCCATGGCGCTCGCCATGAACGGGCCGGTGCAGGGCGTCGCGACGAACGCGGCGAGCAGGCCGGTCGCGAAGGCTCCCTGCGGAGAGCCTGCCGAGGCGAAGCCCGGAACGGAAAACTCGAACAGACCCAGCAGGTTGGCGGTGATCGCGACCGCCAGCGCGAAGAGCGCGACGACGACGACCGGCTCCTGCAACTGGAAGGCCCAGCCGACCTGCTCGCCGCCAGCCCGCAGCGCCAGCAGCGCTGCGCCGAGGCCGAGGCAGGCGAGGATCACGCCCGCCGCGTAAGCCAGTCCCTCGATCCGCGCATGGGCCTCGCTTTCGCCCGCGCGGGCGAGGCTGAGGGCTTTGAGCGAAAGGATCGGGAAGACGCAGGGCATCACGTTGAGCAGCAGTCCGCCCGCCAGAGCCGCCAGCAGCAACCAAGGCAGGGCGGGGAGCTTGGGCGCTTCGCTTCCGACCAGCATGGTGCCGCCGCTCGGCACCGGGCCGGGTTTTGCGGTGAGGGCGATGCCGTTGCCTGCGGCGTCGAGGCGCAGGACGGCGTCGAATCCTGCGGCATTCTGCGGGGCGAAGCGGGCGCGGGGGATCGTTACCAGCAGCATGTCGCCCTTGCGTGCGAAAGCTTGCGGAGCAGCATAGTCGATCAGTTTGTCCTGGCCGACGAAGAGGTGTGGGGCCTGCAGCGGCACCGACGCCGGGAGCGGGATGGCAAGGCGCAACGTCTTGTCATTCAACGAAAAAGTGGCCGGAGCATCGAGCGGCGCGGGCAGGCGCTGGGTCCATGTGTCGAAGCGCGGATCATGCGGCGCACCGGGCACGATCTCGGCCGCGAGTTCGGCGCGTTCGGGGACGCAGATCTGCTCGGTGCAGGCCAGCCACTGAGCCTTCACGCGCACCGGAATCCGCCCTTTTTCGGCAGGAACGGTGACCGGCACCAGCACCGCGTACTCGCTTTCGTAGACGTGGTTCATCAGGCCCTGAACCACCAGCGTCTGCGGCACCGGATAGCGCGGCTGCCCCGTTTTCACGCCCTCAGGCAGGTCCCACGACAACTGCATCCCAAGACCCGCATCGCCCGGATTGAGCCAGTATCCATGCCATCCCGCTTCGGGCGTCATGCGAATGGCGAGGGTGGTCTTGCCGTCCTTCACCGGCCCCGCGAGCAATTCCGCCGCGATATGCGTGGGGGCTTGCGAGGACGCTGCATGAGCGGGCACACAAAGGGACACAACGGCACTCAACAGCACCATGAGATGACACAGAACTGTCACAGGCAGTCGGTAGCGGCGCTTTTGCATGGTGCTCCGTGAGGTTAGGCGAGTCTTGCGCCTGATCGACGATCGCGTCATCGCAGCATCTGCATCCAACGCTCGGACTTTTCAAGGAACCTCCCCCGATGCGCCTCCCGCTCTCCTCGCTCGTTGTCGCTCTTGCGCTCGGCGCTTCCGCTCCCGTCTTCGCGCAGGAGGCCGCTCCGGCCCCGGCGGCGAAGGCTGCTCCCCAGGCACCCCCGAAGCTGATCGTCGCGATCTCGGTCGACCAGTATTCGTCGGACCTATTCCAGCAATATCGCGAGCGCTATTCCAAGGGTCTCAACAGACTGCTTAAGGGCGCGGTGTTCCCCTCGGGCTTCCAGTCGCACGCCGCGACCGAGACCTGCCCCGGCCACTCCACCCTGCTGACCGGCGTGCACCCCAATCGCACCGGCATCCTTGCCAACAGCTGGTACGTCCCGGGCATCGGCCGCGAGGACAAGGAGGTCTACTGTTCGGAGGACGAGACCAACCCCGCCAGCAATTCGCAGGATTCGGTCATCAGCCCGATGCACCTCAAGGCCCCGACGCTGGGCGACCTGCTCAAGGCGAAGAACCCCGCCACCCTCAACGTCGCCGTCTCCGCCAAGGACCGTGCGGTGGTGATGATGAGCGGCCATACCTCTGACGCCGCCTACTGGATCAAGGGCAAGGGCTTCGTCACCTATGACGACCGCAAGCCCTCCGCCGCCGCCGTGGCCGAAAACGCCGCCATCGCCAAAGCCGTCGAGGCGGGCGACGGCGACCTTCCCGTACCGGGCTGGTGCGCGCCTTACGACCACGCGGTCAACCTCGGCAGCTTCTCGATCGGCACCTTCCGCTTCGCCAACAAGGCGGGCGACTACAAGTCCTACCTCAATGGCCCGCGCGTAGACGACGTGACCACCGACATGGCGATCCGCCTGCTCGATGAGATGCCGCTGGGCAAGGACGACGTGCCCGACGTGCTCTCGGTCAGCTATTCGGCCAACGACAAGGTCGGCCACGCCTTCGGCACCGAGGGCGTCGAGATGTGCATCCAGCAGAACGTTCTGGACGCGACCATCGGCCGCCTGCTCGCCGCGCTCGACGCGCGCGAGATCGACTATGCGGTGGTGCTCAGCGCCGACCATGGGGGCATCGACGCGCCCGAGCGCCTCAAGTTGCAGGGCGTGCCCGAGGCCAGCCGCCTCGACCCCTCGCTGACCGAGAAAGGCCTGTCGGCCTCGGTCTCCAAGGCGACCGGCATCATCCCCAAGGACGGGCCGCTGCTTTATGGCGCGGGCAGCTCGGGCGACGTCTGGCTGAATGCGGGCCTGACGGCGGCGCAGCGCAAGAAGGTCATCGCCACGCTCATGACGCAGCTCAAGGCCAATCCGCAGATCGCGGGCGCCTATACCGCCGACGAACTGGCGAAGGTGAAAGTCCCCGCCGGTCACCCGCAGGACTGGACCCTGATCGAGCGCGTCGCCGCCTCGTTCGTGCCGGGCCGCTCGGGCGACGTGCTGATGATGACGAAGCGCGCGGTCGTTCCCGGCGTGGCTCCGCGTCCCGGCAGCGCCTCCACGCACGGCAGCCCGTGGGACTACGACCGCCGCGTGCCGATGCTGTTCTGGCGCAAGGGCCTGACCTCGATGGAGCAGCCCCAGCCGGTCGAGACCGTGGACATCGCACCGACCCTCGCCGCGCTCGTGGGCCTGAGCGAACCGGCGGGCACATGGGACGGAAGGTGCCTCGACATCTACGCCGGGGAGGCCGATAGCTGCTCGCGATGAGCGACTCGAATACGACTGGCACGGCGCCCGAAAGGCGCGATCTTATCATCCTGGGCGGCGGTCTCGTCGGCATGACGCTGGCGCTTGCCGCCGCCCGGGCGGGCATCACCGCCCATGTGGTGGACCGCGCCGACCCGGCGGATCTGGTGGCCGAAGGCGCGGACGGCCGCGCCTCGGCGATCTCGACCGCGAGCTGGAACCTGTTCACCAACATCGGCCTCGCGCCGGCGCTGGAGAAGCTGGGCTGCCCGATCGCCTCGATCGCGGTGACCGACGGCATGAAGCCCGGCCGCATCGACTTCACGCCCAAGGCCGAGGAAGGTTCTCTGGGCCGCATGTTCGCCAACCGCGACTTGCGCATCGCCCTGTTCGATGCGGCGCGCGGCGAACCGAACATCGCCTGGCACGTACGCACCGAGGCCGTGCGCAAGGATCGCGGCGCCCACGGCGTTGAGGTGGAACTCTCTGACGGACGGGTGATCCGGGGCTCGCTGCTGGTCGCGGCGGAAGGGCGCCAGTCGCCGACGCGCGACGAGGCCGGTTTCGCGCTGGCGAAGTGGGAATACCACCACCGCGCCTTCGTGACCGGGCTGTTCCA
Organism: Novosphingobium resinovorum; assembly: GCF_027922145.1. Classification (GTDB taxonomy): domain Bacteria; phylum Pseudomonadota; class Alphaproteobacteria; order Sphingomonadales; family Sphingomonadaceae; genus Novosphingobium; species Novosphingobium resinovorum. The sequence goes on from NZ_BSFC01000005.1 coordinate 37,451, forward strand.
TGAAAAGCCGCATGACGGCACCGCCTGGGAAATCTTCTATCCGGCGGGGCCGTTCGCGCTGCTGCCGCTGCTCGACGACGAACAGGGCCGCCACCGCAGCGCGCTGGTCTGGACCGTGGCGGAAAAGGATGCGGCGGGCGTCATCGCCATGCCCGATGCGATGTTCGTGAACGAAGTGTTCGAGCGCATGCACGGCATCTTCGGCAAGATCGAACTCTCGGCCCCGCGCATGAGCTATCCCTTGCGCTTCCACCACGCCGGGCGCGTGGTCGAGGAACGCCTTGCGGTGATCGGCGATGCCGCTCACGGCATGCACCCGATCGCCGGGCAGGGCCTGAACCTCGGCCTGCGCGATGTCGGCGCGCTGGTGGAAGTGCTGGTCGAGGGCATGCGCCTCGGCCTCGAGCCGGGTGATGCGCAGTTGCTGGCGCGCTATGAAAAGTGGCGCAGTCTCGACAGCCTGATGGTGATGGCGGCGACGGATGGCCTCACCCGCCTGTTCGGCATTCCCGGCCGTACCGCCAGCGCCGTGCGCCGCCTCGGCATGGGCGCGGTGCAGCGCACCCCGCTGCTCAAGCGCTTCTTCATGGACGAGGCGCGGGGCATGTCGGGCAAACTGCCGGAACTGCTGCAGGCGTAAGCGCCTGCCATTTCCTCATTGCTTCGCTGCGCTCTCAATGACGGGGCGGGTGGGTTGCACTCCGCACCGGGCGCTCCTAGTTGATAATAATTCGCAACTAGGAGTGATCATGACGAAACCGGCGGTTTATCAGGTCAGCGACTGGGTCGGCAAAAGCGGCGACAACTGGGTGAGCAACCAGCGCCGCCTTGATGCGATGCTGGCGGCCTTCGGTGAAGCCGCGATCGCCGCTGCCGACCCGCTCCCGGGCGAGCATGTGCTCGACGTCGGCTGCGGCGCCGGGGCGTCCAGCTTCGTGCTGGCCGACCGGGTGGGCGCCGAGGGCCGGGTGCTCGGTCTCGACATATCGCCCCAACTCCTCGAGCGCGCCCGCCAACCGGGCCATGGCGCCGTCGATTTCGCACTGGCCGACGCCGCCACGGCCGAGCTTGCCGCGCAGGCCTACGACCTGCTGTTTTCGCGCTTCGGGGTAATGTTCTTCGGCGATCCCGCCGCCGCCTTCGGGCACATGCGGGGGGCGCTCAAACCCGGTGGGCGGCTGGTGTTCGTATGCTGGCGCGGGGCGGCCGAAAACGACTGGGTGCGCCTGCCGATGGGGGCGATCCGGGGTATCCTGCCGCCGCAGGGCGCCCCGGATCCGGAAGCGCCGGGGCCGTTCTCTTTCAGCGATCCGCTCCGGGTGGAGCGCCTGCTGGCCGAGGCGGGTTTCGCCGACATCGCCCTTGCGCCGTTCGATGCGCAGATACCCTTCGGCGAGGGCGTCACTCGCGAGGCCGCGAACGACGACGCGCTGGGCATGGCCTTCGCGGTCGGCCCGTTGTCCCGGGCGCTGGCCGATCAGGATGAGGGCGTGAAGGCGCGCTGCGCCGAGGCCGTGCGCGCCGCCTTCGCAGCGCGACCGGGCGAGCGATCGGTCCTGATCGACGGCGCCGCGTGGATCGTCACGGCCCGCAATCCGGGGTAGGTCAGGCCGTCAGGATGCGGTCGAGCGCCAGCCGGAACTTCGCCATGTCCTCGGCCGAACCCACGGTGATCCGCGACATTTGCGGATAGGCGCTCCACGAGCGGCCGATCTGCACGCCTTGCGTCAGAAACGCCTCGCTCATCTGTTTGGGCGAACGGTCCTTCCATTCGAGCAGGAACATGTTGGCGCGGCTGCCGGGCAGCACTTTCAGGCCGCGTTTCGCGACATGTGCCAGGGTTTCCTCGCGCGCGGCTTCCATCTGGCCCCGCCGTGCGGCGATCTCGTCCGTCTGCGTCAGCGAGGCGGTGCCGCAGGCGACGGCCGTGATCGGCAGCATCATCGTCACCAGATCACCGTCGTAGCGCATCATCCGCTTGTGCAGCGCGGGGTCGGCCGCCGTCAGGCCGAGGCGCATGCCCGCCATGCCGAACAGCTTGGAGAAGGAGCGCATCACGATCACGTCGCTGCGCGTCGCGGCAAGCAGCATCGCACTGGGCGCTCCGGCGAAGTGGAGGTAGGCTTCGTCTACCAGGACCACCGCGTCTCTGGGCTTGGCCGCGAGCAGCCACTCTATGTCGGCAAGCGGCGTCAGCGTGCCGGTGGGGTTGTTGGGGGTGCAGATGTAATAGAGCCCGGCGTTCGGATCGGCAGCCAGCATCGCGCGCACGTCGTGGGCGTTGCTCGGCGCCAGCGGCACTTTCGAGACCTTGGCCCCCAGCCATTCGCCGACCTGCCAGATCGGCTCGAAGGTCGGATCGGCGGTGACGATCCCGCGCGTAGGGGACGCAAACGTGACGGCAATGCGGGCGAGCGGATCGCTCGATCCCGGCCAGGCGATGACGCGATCTGCAGGCACCCGTTCGACCATGGCGACAGTGTCGCGCAGTTTCTGGATCTCGCCGTCGGGCTCGTAGCGGTTGCCTTGCGTGACCGCCTTCATCGCCGCCTGCACCCCGGCGGGGAAGGGGCCGGTCCAGCACTCGTTGGCGCCGATGCGCACGGTTCCTGCAGCCGCCTTGGGCACTTGCGCGAAGGCAGGCCCAAAGCCTGGCATGGCCTGTGCCGCCGCGATCCCGCCGCCCAGCAGCGCGGCGATCCGTCCGAAGCTGCGCCGGTCGTAGCCGCGAGTGACGAGCTCGTGCTTCAGGTCGTCGTCAAGCGAACGGGGAGGCGTGTCGGGCATGGGCGGCTCCAGCTGTGCGGTTGCAGCATGATGCCTCAGCAAGCGCGCAAGACAAGAGCGCCCACGCAAAAGGGCGGAAGTGCATCCAGTGCGCTCCCGCCCTTGCAGATTATCAGAGCCGCCGCGCGGGTCAGACGTCGAGGTTGGCGACGTTGAGCGCGTTTTCCTGGATGAAGTCGCGGCGCGGTTCGACGATGTCGCCCATCAGGCGGGTGAAGATCTCGTCCGTCACGTCGGCGTCCTCGACCTTGACCTGCAGCAGCACGCGGTTTTCCGGGTCCAGCGTGGTTTCCCAGAGCTGTTCCGCGTTCATTTCGCCCAGACCCTTGTAGCGGGCGATCGACAGGCCCTTGCGACCGGCGGCCAGCACCAGTGCGAGGAGCTGGCTGGGGCGGGTGATGATATCCGCGCCCTGGGTCGGACGGGCAGCGACGACAGGTTCTTCCTCGCCGTCTGCATCCACCGTCGCCTCCGGCTCCGCCTCGGCTGCGCTGGCGCGCACCAGCCGTGCGGTGCCGGCGTAGACTTCGGCGTTCTCGGCGGCGAGGCGGGCGAGCTTGCGGGCCTCGGCGCTGGAGAGGAAGCTGCCTTCGATCTTGTGGTGATCGGTGACGCCGCGCCACAGGCGTTCGACCTCGACGGTGCCGTCTTCGGACAAGCGGGCCGACCAGCGGGCTTCGGTGTCGCCGCGATCGAGCCATGCCGCGGTGCGGGTGAGGGCGGCGCTGCGGGCCTCGGTCGACAGGTCGGGCTCGAACACGCCGGCGAGGCCCAGTGCCTCGATGATGACGGGGTCGTAGCGGCGCGGCACGAAGGCCATCAGGTTGCGCATGCGGATCGCATGCTCGACCAGCGCTTCGAGGTCAGGCCCGAGACGCGCGCCGCCCGAGGTTTCGAGCACACGGCCGTTGAGGCCGGCCTCGACCAGATAGCGGTCGAGGTGGGCACCGTCCTTAAGGTAGACTTCCGAGCGACCCTTCGACACCTTGTAGAGCGGCGGCTGGGCGATGAAGAGGTGCCCGGCGCGGATGATGTCGGGCATCTGGCGATGGAAGAACGTCAGCAGCAGGGTGCGGATATGCGCACCGTCGACGTCTGCGTCGGTCATGATGACGATCTTGTGGTAGCGCAGCTTGTCGAGCGTGAAGTCGTCGCGAATGCCGGTGCCCATCGCCTGGATCAGCGTGCCGACTTCCTTGGACGAGATGATGCGGTCGAACCGCGCGCGCTCGACGTTGAGAATCTTGCCCTTAAGCGGAAGGATCGCCTGAGTCTTGCGGTCACGGCCCTGCTTGGCGGAGCCGCCTGCCGAATCGCCCTCGACCAGGAACAGTTCGCAGAGCGACGGATCGCGCTCCTGGCAGTCGGCCAGCTTGCCGGGTAGCGAGGCGATGTCCATCGCGCCCTTGCGGCGGGTCAGTTCGCGGGCGCGCTTGGCGGCTTCGCGGGCGGCGGCGGCGTCGATGATCTTCTGCACGATCGACTTGGCGTGGGCGGGGTTCTCCTCCAGCCAGTCGTTCATGCGGTCCGCCATCAGGCTTTCCAGCGGCTGGCGCACTTCGGAGGAGACCAGCTTGTCCTTGGTCTGCGACGAGAACTTGGGATCGGGCAGCTTGACCGAGACGATCGCGGTCAGACCCTCGCGCATGTCGTCGCCCGTCAGCGAGACCTTCTCCTTCTTGAGCAGGCCCGACTTCTCGGAATAGTTGTTCAGCGTGCGGGTCAGCGCCGCGCGGAACGCGGCGAGGTGGGTGCCGCCGTCGCGCTGCGGGATGTTGTTGGTGAAGCACAGGACGTTCTCGTAATAAGAATCGTTCCACTCCAGCGCGACATCGATGCCGATGCCATCGCGCTCGGACGAGATCGCGATGGGCTCTGCCAGCAGCGCGGTCTTGTTGCGGTCGAGGTACTTCACGAAGGCTGCGATGCCGCCTTCGTAGAACAGGTCGTGCTCCTTGATCTCCTCGTGGCGCTTGTCGCGCAGCTTGATGCGCACGCCCGAATTGAGGAACGCCAGTTCACGGTAGCGGTGCTCCAGCTTGTCGAAGTCGAACTCGGTGACGTTCTTGAACGTGTCGGTCGAGGCGAGGAAGGTTACGCGGGTGCCCTTCTTGAAGCCGTCGTCGTCCGGGTTCTGCTCGGCCTTGGGGGCGGGGCCCTTGACGATGAGCGGCGCCACGGCATCGCCGTGCGCGAACTTCATCCAGTGCTCCTGACCGTCGCGCCAGATGGTGAGTTCCAGCCATTCCGACAAAGCGTTCACCACCGAGACGCCGACGCCGTGGAGACCACCCGACACCTTGTAGGCGTTGTCGTCCGAGGTGTTCTCGAACTTACCGCCCGCGTGAAGCTGGGTCATGATGACTTCGGCGGCGGACACGCCTTCCTCGGCATGGATGCCGGTGGGGATGCCGCGCCCGTTGTCTTCCACTGAAACGGAGCCGTCGGGGTTAAGTTCGATCAGGACCAGGTCGCAGTGCCCGGCGAGCGCCTCGTCGATGGCATTGTCCGAAACCTCGAACACCATGTGGTGCAGGCCCGAGCCGTCATCGGTATCGCCGATATACATGCCGGGGCGCTTGCGCACCGCGTCGAGGCCCTTGAGGACCTTGATCGAATCGGCGCCGTAGGAGTTCTGGTTCTTGTTTTCGGGATTGCTGGCCATGGCGAGCATATAGGGTCTGAGGGGGGCAAACCCAAGCGAAACCGGCGCGGTGGCGGGGGTTTTCCACAAGGGTGCGACAGCCATCCTGCCATGCTGCGGCGAACTGACGTGGGTGGTCGGTTGGGGCGCCTTCGGTTGGGGTGATGAAGTGCCCGATCAGAATTAAATATCTGTAATTCTCAAATCAAAGGTAATGCAATTGATTGTTGTTCGTCTGCGATTTGCGAAGGTTAATACTCGAATAAGTAAAATTACGTAGCGTCGCTTTCGAACCAGGGGGTGAGAGTGCGTGACTACAGCAATTTCCCGGCGAGAACTTGTCTGGGTCGTGTCCCGCGGGGTGGTGTAGGAACCGTCGATCTACGGCAGGATCAGGTT
>NZ_BSFC01000006.1 GCF_027922145.1 Novosphingobium resinovorum
CGGCCTGACATAAATCCCGCCACCACCAATGCGTGGGACAGGATCAGCGGTTACTTGCCATCGAGACTGTAGTAGAAAGTTACGACCTGATTCTGGTTGGTAATGCGCATATGTATGCGCCGCGCTGAAGGCGCGGGTTCGGACCAGTAGGACGCCTTGCCCCCGCGATAGGTCGTCATGCGCTTGCCGTCGATGCCCATGCCGAGGAACAGGCGGTCATCAAAGAACAACAGCAGGCCTCCTTGCGCCTCGCCGGATAATTCCAGTTCGACTTGGATCTCGTAGGCGCGGTCACCGACCTGTTGCGTGAGCGGAGAACTGTCGGCGGGACCCGTGCCTTTGCCAGCGAGTGTCAACTGGCCGTCAGCTATGCGCACCCGTTCCGCCTCATCGGGTGCGCTGGCATAGAGGCTCCACAGACGACCTAGGGACCCCGTCTTGAACGGGTCGGAGTGCGCCATGCCGTGAACTTGCACTGGTCCGACTGGCTTCGGCAGCGGTTTCGAGAGGTCTCCCCCGGTTGCCTGGAACCAACCGTCCTGCGTCCATTCAATCGGTTCGAGCAATGTCTGGCGCCCGAGCGTGTGGTATCCGTCCTCGTAACCGTGGTAGACCATAAACCAATCCCTGCCGCGCCCTTCGATGCAGGTGGCGTGGCCCCGTGACCACCAAGGTTCGTCCTCGGATTGCGTGCGTACGATTGGATTGTGCGGGCAATGCTCCCAAGGGCCATGGATCGAGCGTGAGCGGGCGACAACGATCATGTGTCCAGTGGCAGGGCCGCTGGTTCCACCCACCGCGTTGACGAGATAAAACCAGTCGCTGCGCCGGAACAGTTTAGGTCCTTCAGGCGACCAGGCTTCGGTAATCCAGTTATCTGGATAGTGCCAGGCTTCGTAGGCTGTCTCGACGGGGCCCGCCGTTGCAAGACCGTTTGCAGCAAGACGGACGCGTTTTCCTTCATTGAAGAAAAGGTATCGGTGCCCGTCTTCGCCGACAACGTGACCCGGATCGATCAGCCCGCCGATGCCGAGATCGATGGGCTCACTCCAAGGCCCTTCCATGGAACTTGCATAGATGACGTAGATGTTCGCGAAGCTAGCAAGCGGTGGCGACCAAGTCGCCTTCATGAAAGGAATGTAAATGAAGTAGCGGTCGCCGTGCTTCGCGATGTCTACTGCGAAGACGGTACCGATGGGGCGGTGGAGCGCGGGGCCCAGCGGACGCCAGTTCACTAAGTCGCGCGAATGCCAGATCAGCAGGCCCGGTGCAGCATCGAATGACGAGTGCGTCATGTAGTAGTTGTCCCCGTCCTTGAGGATCGACGGGTCGGGATAGTCACCCGCCAGCACAGGGTTGAGGAACCGGCCGTCTCCGAGATCCGCCTTGCGCTGACCTTCAATGCCGGGCCGCCACTGCGGAACGGCGGCCTCGCAGGGCATGCCCTCATCAGTAGGTATTGCAGCCCTCGCGCTACTTATGCTTGACGATAGGACGGTGCCTGCAAGTGCCAATTTGATCGCATCGCGGCGGGATTCCATACGCCTTCTCCGATTATTAGAATCATATTTCTAATAATCGGAGAAGGCGTATGCACAAGAAAATGTTTGCGCATCTAGTGTCTGCTATCTCCGACAAGCCGTTCAAAAGTTGACGGAGGACAGTGTTTCAAGCCCTACCCATAACAGCCACTCTAGGCTCAGGGCCTACTAAATTGGTTGCGAGGATGGGATAGGTTGGTTCAATGGTTGCGTGAGAGACGTCGCCATGAGTGATCTGCTCTGACTGTCGGAGGCGCAGAAGCGCCGGATCGAGCCGTATTTCCCGCTGTCGCACGGCGTGCCACGGGTCGATGATCGTCGGATCATCAGTGGCATTATCTTCGTGATCAGGAATGGCCTGCGGTGGCGCGATGTGCCCGCTGACTATGGACCTCCCAAGACGATCTATAACCGCTTCATCCGGTGGAGCAGGCTTGGCGTATTCGACAAGATTCTCGCGGCTCTTTCGGCCAAAGGCGGCAAGCCCGACCAGTCGATGATCGACGCGACCCATCTCAAGGCGCATCATACGGCAGCTAGCGTGCTCAAAAAGGGGTTGTTCCCGGACGTATCGGACGCACCAAAGGCAGTCTGAACTCGAAGCTCCATGCCGTCTGCGACGGTCAGGGAAGACCGCTGGTCATGCGTGATCAGTAGGGCTGGGGAACACAAAATCTTCCAAGGATACACCTCTCAGTTCCGCCATTGCCCATGTTGATCCCCGCCGTCTGCAGCTTGAGATCGTAGTGGTTCGACCAGAACCACGAAAACGCCTTGTAGGGCTTCTCGTCACCGCGGATCGCTTTGGCCACCCAGGTCGCCATGTCGTTGGCGTTCTGAACCGATTCCACCCGCACCACCGTGCCGCGCGCATAATCGCAGGCGAAGGCGGCGCAGTCGCCGATGGCATAGATGTCCGGCAGCGAAGTGCGGTACAATTCGTGCACGTCCACGCCGTTCGCGCCCGATGCACCCGCTACGACAAGCGGGCAGACCGCCGGCACGATGCCGATGCCCACGATCAGCGCGCCATGCCTTCACGATCGACAGGTCAGAGCGCAGCCAGTTTCGCGCACGTGTTCCTCGCCCTCGAAGACCTCGACGGGCTTGCCTCCGCCCGCACGAATGCGTTCCATCAGCGTACCCTGCGGATTTAGATTCAGTGCCAGTTCGCCCGAAAGGTATTGGTGCTCGAACAGCTTGTTCTCTCCCACGTAAGAAGAGATCATCTTGCGCACTTGGCGGCTCTCCAGCAGCATCCACAGGCCGAAGCCAGCCGCGCCTGCAGTTGGATCCTTAACGCCCGCCTTGCGTATTTCCGGGATCAGGCTGTCCGGGTTCCCCGAAAGGCCAAACCCGCCTGACATGATGGTCATCCCGTCAAACAACAGCCTTTCGAGTGCTGCAGCGGGGCTTTAGTAGAGCTGCATAGACACTGCGCTCAATCCCATTCCAACCGGATGTCGGAGAGCGCAGCCACACCACCGGTGCGAATCTGCGGCTCGGTTCCCGGCTTGCGGCGGAAGCGCGGAATGCGGCGCGTCCATTCCTCGACGAGGATACGCATCTCGGTGCGGGCGAGGAAGTTGCCGACACAGGTATGCGGCCCGGTCGAGAAGGCGATGTGCTTGCGCCCCTCGCGGTCGACGTCGAAAGTCTCGGGAGAGGCATTGACGCGCTCGTCCATCCCGGCGGCCGGGAGCGAGCATACCACCATGTCCTCCACCATGAACTGCGCGCCGAACATCTCGACGTCCTTCTTCACGATGCGCGGCTGCTGCACGATCGAGAAACGGCGCAGCGATTCCTCGACGAAGCTGGTAACATCGCCCGGGTTGGCATGGAGACGCTCCTGCACGTCGGGGCGCTGCGCCAGGTTGTTGAACGCGAAGCCCAGCGTGTTGGCCACGGTGTCGAGCCCGGCGATGAACAGCAGGAAGCCGATCGAGTGCAGTTCGTCGGTGGTCAGCTTGCGGCCGCGCACTTCTTCCTGGAGCAGCTTGCTGAACAGATCGTCGCCTGGCTGGGTGCGGCGCAGTTCGAAGTACTCGGCGACGATGCCGATGATCTGCTCCTGCACCTTGACGCGGTCCGCCGCGACGATGTCGGGGCGGAAGAATTCGTGGACGATGGCGCGGAATTCCTCGAAGCGTTCGAGCGGCCAGCCGACCAGCTGCATGAACACCGAGACCGGGAAGGCCGCGCCCACTTCCTCGCCGAATTCGCATTCGCCCCGGTCGATCACCTCGTCGATCAGGCGGTTCGCCCATTCGCGGATGCCCGGCTCCATCGCACGGATCTGCGCGGGGCCGAAATGGCGCATCAGCACCATCCGGAACGGAAGGTGCTGCGGCGGATCGAGGTTGAGCGGGATCATCACGTTGTCGCTGTAGATGCGCGGAATCTCCAGCACGCGGTTGGAGAAGTGCTCGGTGTCCGACAGCACCTTCGACATCATGTCGAGGCGGGTCACCATCCAGAAGCCGCCGTTGCGCGGGGAATAGAACACGTCCGGCGCGGTCTGGTGCAGTTCATGCAGACCGAGCCCCATGTCCTGCCGACTCAGGATGCGGCTGTCGCCGGTGTAATCGTAATCGAACACCTGATCCGCGCGGACATGCGCGGGAACCGACGCCAGCAACTGGGTATCGACCATTTCCAACCTCTCCAAAGGCGGTCGCCCGGCGTTCGCGCCTGAGCGGCACGGTTCCTGCCGGACCACCATTTCGTCCGTTATTCGCACATATGTATCAATTAAGCACATAAACCAGAGCGGTCAATCTCTTTCCCGCAGGCCGATATGCACCGGCGCGCGGGACCAGACCCTCATGAAATCTTCTCCAGCCACCAGTCGCAAGCTGATTGACAGCGCCAATGCCCTTTCGTAATGTTGATTTAACGAACACATGGTCGTTTATCGAACATAAGATTTGAGAGGGGAGAGTTCAGTGTCACATCAATCGATTACCCGTGGGTCGTCGCGCCTGCGCGCCGCGCTGGTCGTCGGCACCGCGATCGGCGGGACGCTCGTGGCAGTGCCGCAGGCCGCATGGGCTCAGGACGCCGCTGCGCAGCCGCAGGACGCCGCATCGCAGACCAGCCCCAACGAGATCGTCGTCACCGCGCAGAAGCGCGCCGAGGCGCTGCAGGACGTGCCGATCTCGATCGCGGCGGTCACCAGCCAGCAACTGGCGCAGAGCGGCATCGAGCAGGTGCTCGATCTGCCGCAGGCAGTGCCGTCGCTGCGCGTCAACTATGCGGGTACGTTCGTGCTGCCGACCATTCGCGGCGTCGGCTCGGTCGTCGCCCTGCCCGGCCTGACGCAGAACATCGCGACGTACGTGGACGGCTACTATGTGCCGACGCCCAGTTCGAGCAACTTCGACCTTGTCAGCGTGGAAAGCGTCAACGTCCTCAAGGGCCCGCAAGGCACGCTGTTCGGCGCCAACGCCACCGGCGGCGCGATCCAGATCAACACCCGCGACCCCGAGTACAAGCCTTCGGCGCTGATCCGCTTCGGCTACGGCTCGTACAACACCGTCTCCAGCGCGGTCTACGCCACCACCGGGATCGGCGACAAGTTCGCGGTCAACGTCGCGGCGAACTATGAATACAGCGACGGTTACGTCACCAACATCGTCACCGACGACGACAAGGTGGCCAAGTACCACAAGTACTCGGTGCGTACGAAGGCGCTGTTCGAGCCGACCGACGGCATCAAGTTCGTGGCTGCCTACCAGCACAGCTATTCGAACGACCCCATCTCGCAGATGGTCGTGGCGCGGGACGGTGTCTCGGCGGGCAATGCCTATCCGGGCACCGTGTTCAGCTACGACAGCCCCAAGCGCGTCGCGCTCGACATGCCGGGCTATGCGCGCTTCAAGCAGGACTCGTTCAGCCTGAAGAGCGAATTCGACCTCGGCTTCGCCACGCTGACCTCGTACACCCAGTACCGCAAGGACGGTGTCGATCAGGGCCTCGACTACGATGCCTCGTCCGCGCCCAACAACTTCTCGTACTGGAGCGTGCGCGACAAGACCTTCACGCAGGAAGTCAACCTGGCGTCGGGCGGTTCGGGTCCGCTCAACTGGGTCGTCGGTGCGTTCTACCTGAACTACAAGGACGCCTACGACTACAACACTTACGTCTACGCGCTCGAACAGGGCGTCGACGTGTTCCAGTCGCGCAACAAGACCGAATCCTACGCAGGGTTTGCCGAAGTCACCTATCAGCCGGTGGAGAAGCTGTTCCTCACCGGCGGCGTGCGCTACACCAAGGACAAGCCGCAGGTGGCCTACAACCTGCAGGCCTATGGCCTCACCGGTGCCGGCGACGCCAAGTTCGACAACACCTCGTTCCGCGCCGTCGCGCGGTATCAGTTGACGCCGCGCTCGAACGTCTATGCCTCGTTCTCGCAGGGCTACCGTTCAGGCGGCCTGCCCGGCTCGGCCTTCTCGACCGTCCCGGTCCAGCCCGAGACGATCAATGCCTGGGAAGTGGGCTACAAGACCGCCGAGGGGCCGCTGCGCTTCAACGTCGCGGGCTTCTACTATGATTACAAGGACATCCAGGTCACCAGCTACGGCGCGGGCGGCCAGTCGCTGACGGTGAACGCCGCCAAGGCGCGCATCTACGGCATCGACGCCGACGTGACTTACACTATCACGCCGGACTTCTCGGTCACGCTCGCAGGCACCTGGACCGACGCCAAGTACAAGGACTTCCCGAACGCGCTGGGCCGCGACTTCGACACGCTCGAAGCGTTCAACGTCGACGCATCCGGCTTCCGGGTGGAACGCACGCCCAAGTTCGCGGGCAGCTTCTCCGCCAACTACGGCTTCGACCTTGCGGGCGGGCGCCTCGTGCTGAACGGCAACGTGTTCCACTCGGGCAAGTACTACTACGACCCGGCGCACCAGCTGGATCAGCCTGCCTATACGCTGGTCAACCTCAAGGCGACCTGGACCGATCCGTCGGACCATGTGGACTTCTCGATCTTCGGGAAGAACGTGTTCAACGAGAAGTACTTCGTCGCCAGCTTCATCGACCCCTCGTCTGCGCGTGCGCGCTTCGGTGATCCGGCGACCTTCGGCGGCTCGGTCACCTATCGTTATTGATCGCTCATCAGAGGACATGCAAAGGCCGGGCGGTCCATCCGCCCGGCCTTTTTTGCGTTCACAGCGTGAACGACTAGCCTCAAATCGTCATTGCGAGCGCAGCGAAGCAATCCAGCGCCGCGTAAACCGCGTGGATTCCTTCGCTGCGCTCGCAATGACGAACGGTGGTTTATTAGCAGCGGGGTGGGCAGTCAGCCGCCCACCCCTATATCAGGCCGCCGGAAGATGGCTCGGCCGGTCGGCCAGCAGGATGGTCTTGGTTTCGAGGAACGGGTGCAGCCCCTCGACGCCGCCCTCGCGCCCGACGCCGGACTGCTTGAAGCCGCCGAACGCCATCATGAAATCGACGAGATGGCCGTTGTGCCCGACCGTCCCGGTCCGCACCTGCCGCGCCACCGCATAAGCGCGGTCGACATCGTTGGTGAACACCGCACCGTTGAGACCGAACCTGGAATCGTTGGCGATGCGCACTGCATCCGCCTCGTCGCGCGCCGGGATCACCGAGACGACCGGCCCGAAGATCTCCTCCTGCGCAATGGTCGACTGGTTATCTACGCCCGCGAACACGGTCGGCTCGATGAAGAAGCCCAGGTTGAGATGCGCCGGGCGCCCTCCCCCGGCGGCAACGCGGAAACCGGCGGCCTTGCCCTGCGCGATGTAGCCCTCCACCCGGTCGCGCTGCACGCGCGTGGCAACGGGGCCCATGCCGCTGGCCGGATCGAAGGGATCGCCGACGACGACCTTCGAGAACGCCGCGCCCAGCGCGTCGGCCATGGCGTCCGCGCGGTTGCCGGGCACGACGATGCGGGTCAGCGCGGCGCAGACCTGCCCGCTCATGTCCACCATGCGTTCGGCCAGCGCATTGGCGGCGGTCTCGATGTCGTAGTCGTCGAGCACGATCGCGGCCGACTTGCCGCCCAGTTCCATCGTATAGCGCGCCATGCGCCCGCCAAGGATTCCGGCGATGTTGCGGCCCGTGGCGCTGGACCCGGTGAAGCTGATCTTGTCCACGTCCGGATTGCGCACCAGCGCCTCCGATGCGACGCGATCGGCGATGACGACGTTGATGACGCCCTTCGGCAGCCCGGCGGCAGCGGCGACTTCCGCCATCAGCAGCGCATGGCCGGGCGCCTCGGGCGATCCCTTGATGACCACCGTGCAACCCGCGATCAGCGCCGGGGCGACCTTGAAGGCGGTAATCATAATCGGCCCGTTCCACGGCACGATCGCACCCACCACGCCCACCGGCTCGCGCACCAGCAGGCCCACCTTGGCGCCCGAGAAGGTGCGGTGCTCCTCCTCGAACGGGTAGGTCTCGGCCAGCCCCGCATAATATTTGAAGACATGCCCCGCGCCCGGCGCATAAGCACTGGCGAGCGAATGCAGGATGCCCATCTCGCTTGGCCAGATCGCGGCGATGTCGGCGGCGCGGCGCTTCAGTTCGGCGGCCATCGCGTTCATGTACCCGGCGCGCTCGGCATGGCTCATGCGCGGCCACGGCCCATTATCGAACGCCTCGCGCGCGGCGGCGACGGCGCGGTCGACATCGTTCGCCTGCGCGCTGGCGACGCGCATGTAGAGGTCTTCGGTCGCGGGAGAGACGACGTCGATCATCTCGCTGCCCGAAGCATCGACCCAGGCGCCGTCGATGTAGAGCTTGCCGGGGTGCTCCAGCGGGGGTGAAAGTCGCGTCATTTCAGGCCTTCCTCTAGATAAATAAGGTCGATTATCGCCCTTGCGTTCTATTATCGCCTAAACTACCAAAGCCACAGGATAGATCAAGCGAATGGAGAGACGTGTGGGCGAAAGGCGTTCGGCAATCGTGACGGGCGGTGCGAGCGGCATCGGCAAGGCCTGCGTGCACCAGTTGATAGCGCAAGGCTGGGCGGTGACCATCGCCGACCGCAACCCCGATGGTGAAGCGCAGGTCGAGGCGATCCGCGCGGCCGGAGGCACCGCGCAGTTCGTCGCCACAGACGTCTCGCGCGAGGAGGACGTGCGTGCCCTCCTTGCGGCGGCGACCGGGGCTTACGGACAGCTTCACGGCGCGATCAACTGCGCGGGCGTGGTCGGCATGTCGAAGCCGGTGCATGAGATCGCGGTCGAGGACTACGACCGCATCCTCGCGATCAATTTGCGCGGCATGTTCCTGTGCATCAAGCATCAGGTCGCCGCCATGCTGCCTTACCGCGACGGTTCGATCGTGGCGGTGTCGTCGGCGGCGGCGCTCAAGGGGCTGCCGTGGAGTTCGGACTACTGTTCGTCCAAGGCGGGAATCGACGGACTGGTGCGCGGCGCGGCGATGGACTGCGCGGAGCACAACGTGCGCATCAACGCGGTGCTCCCGGGCGCCACGATCACGCCGCTGGCGATGAGTTCGAGCAACGCCAACCCGGCGCTCGCCAAGACCCGCACGCGGCCGATGGAGCGCATGGCCGAACCGTCCGAGATCGCAGCGGCGGCGGTGTTTCTCGTGGGGCCGGGCGGCAGCTTCGTGACCGGCATTTCGATGCCGGTGGACGGGGGAATGGTAATCGCGTGAGGGCGAGCGGTGGGCATGCCCACCGCCGCCCACCTCGTCATTGCGAGCGAAGCGAAGCAACCCAGGGCAGCACTACGCCGCCCTGGGTTGCTTCGCTTCGCTCGCAATGACGAAAGGTGGACAGGAAGCTTTACCCCTCCCCCAGCCGCTCCGAAACCGCATCCTGGAACATGCGGATCTGCACTTCCATACCGCCGAGGTTGACCTCCTTGATCGCGCCCGAGGCAATGCCTTCGTGGCACATCGCGGCAGCCCAGTAGTCCTCCTCGCCGAACACGCGCGCCATCAGCTCCATCGAGCGGCGCAGGCGGCCTTCCGCCTTCTCGGTCTCAGGCTTTTCGATCGCCAGCATGTAATAGTCGACGGCGCTTTCGCCGACCGCGATCGGGCGCACCACGCCAAGGCTGATGTAGCCGGGGCTGACGACGATGATGCCGTTGGGAAAGCCGATGTAGCTGAACACCATCATCCGCCGCATCTCGTCATGGCTGCGCGAGACGAGCGCGGGATCGAAGTTGCTGCGATGCGCGGCGTTGCGGATGTGCAGGCCGATGCGGTCGATCTGGTTCTCGGAATCGACCGAGAACTGCGCCAGCGAATCCTTGTGAAGGCGGGTGACGTGGTAGCTGTCGAGCATGGAATCCATGACCAGCTTCCAGTTCGCCTTCACCGGGAACGTCGCGTAGTCGTAGAGGTAGGCCCCGCCCATCTCCAGCGCGTCGAGATCCTGCGCCAGTTCACCGGTCACGCCCGAGAAGTCCGGCGCATTATCCGCGTCCAGCCCCACCCAGATCAGCCCGCCCGCCTCGACCGAAGGTAGTTCTAGCAGACCGAGATCGGCCTTCGACAGCCCCGGGAACGTCTCCGAACGCGGCAGGCCGATCAGCGCGCCGTCGAGGTTGTAGGTCCAGGCGTGGTACGGACACACCAGGCGCGGCGCCTTCTGCGTGCCCTCGACAGTGCACAGCTTCATGCCGCGGTGGCGGCACACGTTGGCAAAGGCCTTGACCTCTCCCGCCTTGTTGCGCGTCAGCAGCACCGGCATGCCCGCCAGCGTCAGCTGGTGGAAGGTGCCTGGCCCCGAGAGCAACGCAGACGGCGCGGCGATGGTCGGCCCGGCGCGGAAGATGCGCCGCACTTCCGCCTCGTAGCGCGCCGGGTCGATGTAGACATCGGCGGGGATGGTGTCGCGCACTTCAGGGTACTTGCAGTCGGACAGCGCGGGCATGGCCGAGAGCAGGCGGAACTGGCCGTCGGTGATCCGTCCGGCCACTTGCGGTTCCTGGGTCTGGGTTTCGCTCATGTCAGGTCTCTCAGGCTTGCAACAGAGGCGCCGGTTCGGCGCGGGCGGGAGCGTCGTGCGGCGCGAATGCGAGGCGGGCGACGCGCTCCTTGTGATAGGTGGGGCTGCCGTAAAGCTGTTCGTTCAGCTTGGCGCGCTTGAGGAACAGGTGGCAGGGGTGCTCCCAGGTGAAGCCGATGCCGCCATGCAGTTGCACCGCATCCTCGGCGAACCCGGCGGCGATCTCGACGGCATAGGCCCGCGCGCCCGAGGCGGCGGCGCCAGCGTCACCCGCCTCCACCTGCGCGGCGGCGTGGCGCACCAGCGCGGTGGCGGCTTCCAGCTTCGCCTTCCAGTCCGCCATCCGCGCCTTGAGCGCCTGGAACGAGCCGATCGCCCGCCCGAACTGCTCGCGCGTCTTGAGGTAGTCCAGCGTGATCTCGAACAGCCCGCCGGCAAGCCCCACCGCATCGGCCGCGGTCGCGATGGCGGCGTGGTCCTCCAGCGCCGACCATTCGACGGCGGAAAGAGGCAGCACAGTGCAGCCCACCAGAGAGACGGCGGCGAATTCCACCTCGGCGCTGCTGCGGGTGAGGTCCACCAGCGGCCGCGCGGCGACATGCACGCCCTCGGCCACTACCGGGATCAAGGCGAGCACGAGGTCAGGCCCGGCACGCACCGGCACCGCGAGCAGATCGGCGACATCGGCGAACGGTACGTTCCGCAGCGAGCCGGAGACCTTGCCCCCCTCCTGCGTCAGCGCGCTATGCGATGCGGGCAGCGCCAGTGCGGCAAGGCAGGTGCCCTCAGCGATGGCAGCAAGGTGGCCCTCACGATCCGCTGCGTCAGGATGCGCCCCCAGCAGGCCCGCCACTGCCAGCGTGGAGAGCGCCGGGACCGAGGCCAGCTCGCGTCCCAGTTCCTCGTAGAGCACCGCCAGATGCGCGATACCGAGGCCCAGCCCGCCGTCGTCCTCCGGCACGCCGAGCGCCAGCCAGCCAAGCTGCGCCATCTGCGCCCACAGCGCATGGTCCAGCCCACGCCCTTCCTCGCCGGGGATCGCCCAGCTGTCGCCGCGATGGTCGGCAAGGACTTCGCGGACGCTGTCGCGCAGTTCGTTCGGTTCGATGGTGTCGCTCATGACCGGGCCATGCTCAGATGCCGTTCCTCAGGTTCGCTCAATCCATCATCCCACCGCGCCGCCGCGATGGCCAGCGCCGCCCGGGTCGGACCGCCCGCCTCGGCCTGAAGCGCGCGGGCGCGGTAGATCCAGAAGTGCAGCAGATGCTCGTTGGTCATGCCCATGCCGCCGTTGAACTGGTGGAGGTCGAACAGCAGTTCCTTCAGCCCCGACTGCGCGTGGCAGGCGGCGACTTGCGCATCGCTGGCCGTCCCGCTCCACGCCGCGCGCATCGCAAGGTAATACGCTGCCTTGGCATAGCCGTGGCGCTGCACAAGCCGGTGCTGGACCGACTGGAACGCGCCGATCGGCCGTCCGAAAGCCTTGCGGGTGCGCACGTAGTCCACGGTGAAGTCGATCGCGGCGCTCGCGGCCCCGGCGATCTCGGCGGCGAGGCCCACGCGCCACCACTTGCGCATCGCCTCGCCCGCTCCGACGAAGCGCCGCGCGTCGTCCAGTACGGGCGGCGCGGCGAAGCGGCCATAGGGATAGGCGAGGATCGTCTCCACCGGCTCTACAACGCCGTCGGCCAGATCGAGAACCAGCACATCCGCGCCATCCTCGATCAGCAGCATGCGCGCGATCGGCAGGTTGCGGATCGCGAGGTGCAGCCCGTCACGCCGCGCCAGCGCCACCGGGCCGGAAAGCTCCAGCCCCGGACAGGCGATCGGGGCGACGAGGCCGCGCCCGATCGTCTCGACCGCGCCGATCACCCGCGCCGTCTCGTAGACCACCAGCGCGCCCTCCAGCCCGCCGATTTCGCGCGCCGCATCGAGGAAGCCCATGTCCTCCAGTTGCGCCTGCAGGTCCGTATCGCACCAGTGGCTGTCGAACCGCGCGGACTGCGGGATCTGCGAATGGTCCTCCAGAATGGCCTGCAAGGCCGAGACCAGCGCGTGCTGGTCTTCCGACAGTTCAAAATCCATGATGCCTGTGCCTACCCCCGCGGGAGCCCGAGGCCGCGCTGGGCCACGAGGTCCATCTGTATCTCGTTGGTGCCGCCGGTGATCCCCGCCGGAATGTTGATGCGGTAGTAATCCTCCAGCAGCAGGTCGCCGCCGGTCAGCGCTTCGGGCGCATATTCGGCGATGAAGTCCATCATCTCGTTCACCGCCGCCAGCGCGATGACCCGCGCGAGGTTGGAATCGGTGCTCGGCGGCGCCCGCTTCACGCGCTGGTCGACGACGAGATAGGTCAGCATCCGCGCGGATTCGAACTGGGCGACCAGCCGCCCGGCCCGCGCCCGCACCACCGGATCGTCGTCCCACCGCCCTTCGGCCTTGAGCCGTTCCACCACCCGATCGAGCGCATCCAGCCCGGTGTGATAGCGCGGCACGCCCACACGCTCGAACGCGAGGGCGTGGCTGACGATCTCCCACGCCTGCCCCTCGGCGCCGACTCGGTTCTCCACCGGCACGCGCACGTCGGTGAAGTAGACTTCGTTGAGGTGCCCGAACTTGATGACGCCCGGATAGCTGGTGACGGAGATGCCTGGGGTGTCCATCGGCACCAGCAGGATGGTGATGTCCTTCTTGCCCGGCCCGGTCCGCGTCAGCAGGAAGCACCAGTCCGCGCGCCGCGCATAGGACGTCCAGATCTTCGAGCCGTTGACGACGTAGTGATCGCCGTCAAGCTCCGCCCGGGTGCGCAGTGCGGCAAGGTCGGTGCCCGCGTTCGGCTCGGAAAAGCCCTGGCACCAGATCACCTTGCCGCCGGCGATGCCCTTCACGTGGCGCTCCTTCTGCGCCTCGGTGCCGTAGCGCATCAGCGTCGGGCCGATCCAGTTGACGTTCATGTACTGCGCGCCGCGCGGCTCGCCCGCCGCCTTCATTTCCTCGCCGAGGATGAAGTGGTTCCAGTCGGGACTGTCGGAGCCGCCGAACTCGCGCGGCCAGTGCGGCACCAGCAGGCCGCGCTCGGCGAGGCCAGCGCAGAACTCGCGCGAGAAATCGACCTGGAGGTCAGACGCATAGCTCTGCGGCACGTAGACCTCGTCCCAGTCCTCGGGCAGCAGTTCGTCCAGCGCCTGGCGCACGCGGCGGCGGTAGTCTTCCTGCTCGGGGGTCCATCCGAATTCCATCTGCGTGTGTGTCTTTCGCCTCTCGAGTACAGGTCAGGCCGCCGCCGGTTCCCGGGGAAGCCCCAGGCCGCGTTCGGCGATGATGTTGCGCTGGATCTCCGAGCTGCCGCCCGAGATCGTCCACGCCCACGAATAGAGATAGTCCTGCATCCAGTAGCCGGTCTCGTTGGGGCCACCCATGAGCACGTCCTCCAGATGCTGCGACTCGATCCCGCGGATCGAGGCGCCCAAGCGGGTGAAGTCGCGCAGCAGGTCCGAATAGTAGAGCTTGACGATCGAGGGCGCGACGCCGAGCGCCTCGCCGCGCAGCACCGCGCCGAGCTGGTTGTTGACCAGCACCCGCAGCGCCTCGATCCGCACATGGATGTCGACGAGACGGCGGCGGGTCTCCGCGTCGTCGTAAGGTACGCCGTCAGGACCGGGAACCCGCGCATCGGCAAGCAGCAGCGCGAAGCCCTGCTTCATCCGCTCGGCCAGTTCGAGGATCGACAACCCGCGCTCGGACGAAAGCGTGGACTGCGCCACTTTCCAGCCCTCGTTCTCCGGCCCGACGAGATTCTCGGCCGGGATGCGCACGTCGTCGAGGAATATCTCGTTGAAATGCGACGCGCCGGTCATCTGCTTGATCGGACGCAAGGTGATGCCCGGCGTCTTCATGTCGAGGATGAAGTACGAAATCCCGCGCGACTTGGACGCCGCCGGATCGGTGCGCGCCAGCAGCAGGCAGAACTGCGCGTGGTGCGCGTTCGACGACCAGGTCTTCTGCCCGTTGACGACGTAATGGTCCCCGTCGCGCACCGCGCGGGTGCGCAGCGAGGCGAGGTCGGAACCGGCGTTCGGCTCGGAGAAGCCCTGGCACCAGATTTCCTTGCCCGAGAGCACGGCAGGCAGGTGCCGCTCGCGCTGGGCGTGCGTGCCCCAGTGCAGGAGCGTGCCGGGGACGTGGTGCAGCGCGACGAAGTAATGGATCAGGCGCGGCGCGCCCGCGCGGGCGATCTCTTCGTAAAGGACGATCTGCTGCGCGAAGCTGAAGCCGCTGCCGCCCCATTCTGCGGGCCAGTGCGGCGCTCCGTAGCCCGCCGCCATGAGCTTGCCGAACCACCATTCCTGGAACGCGACGTGATCCGCCTCGCTGGCGCCGAGCATGCGGCGGCGCCAGTCGGACGGCAGGTTCGCCGCCAGCCAGCCGCGCACTTCGGCGCGGAACGGCTCAAGTCTTTGCAGTTCTTCCAGCATGAGCGCTGCGACGTCCTCCCCAGACCCCCGCGCAAGCATTGAAGCGCATTCGCTTCACTTCGCGCCAAGGGCATATCGTGCGAATAACGCCCCGATGTTCCATATAGAACCATTGAGCCACTTACATGAGCCTGTCAACTACAGGCACCCTGAAAAGGCAAATATTGTGCGTTTATCGTTCTTATGGTCGATTTACGCACAATATGGTTGCTCTGCACACCCGGTAGGCGCTGCCACGTAACTTCGCGGCGCGCACGGCATCGCCATCCTGCCTGAAGGAAAGATGAAGTTTGGTTGCCGGCAAATTCCTCCCCGAGCTTGTCTCGGGGAGGGGGACCGCCCGCGCTAGCGGGTGGTGGAGGGGGAGACGCCGGGCAAATCCCCCTTCGTCACCGCCTTCAGCGGCGCCACCTCCCCGAGACAAGCTCGGAGAGGAAATCAGATGCGCTCGATCACGACCGCCGGGGCAAGTCCACCCGCCGCGCACATGGTGACGAGGCCGACGGTCTTGTCCTGCCGCTCCAGTTCGTCGAGCAGCGTGCCCGCAAGGATCGCGCCGGTCGCGCCGATCGGATGGCCGAGCGCCATGGCGCCGCCGTTGACGTTGACGACCTCCGGATCCAGGCCAAGGTCGCGGGTGAACTTGAGCGGGACGACCGCGAAGGCTTCGTTGACTTCGAACAGGTCGACATCGCCCACTTCCATGCCCGCCAGCGCCAGCGCCTTGCGCGCGGCGGGGACCGGGCCGTTGAGCATCAGCGTCGGATCGTCGCCCACTGTCGCGCTGGCGCGAATGCGCGCGCGCGGCTTCAGGCCATGCGCTCTGGCATAGTCCGGCGAGACGACGAGCAGCGCGCCCGCGCCGTCCACCACGCCCGAACTCGTCGCGGCGGTGTGCATGTAGTGGATCGCGGCATCGGGATAGGCCCCGCGCACGAGATCGCCGTAAGTCGTGCCCTCGGCGTCGATGGCGCGGTCGAAGAAGGGTTCGAAGGCGGCCTTGAGGTTCGCCAGCCCCTCGGCGGTGGTCTGCGGGCGGGGGTACTGCTCGCGGTCGAGCAGGACTTCACCATCCTCGCCCCGGACTGCGATCAGCGAGCGGTCGAAACGGCCTTCGCGGATCGCCCGGTCGGCGCGCTGCTGGCTGGCGAGTGCGACCGCGTCGAGCTCCTCGCGGGTGAAGCCTTCCAGCGTGGCGATCAGGTCGGCGCAGATGCCCTGGTGCGGCTGCGGGATGCGCTTGCGCAGGCCCATGTTGCCCGAATCGAGCATGAATTCGCGCGACAGGGTACGGGCATGCGACATCTGCTCGACACCGCCGCCGATCACCACCTGCTGCGCGCCGGACTGCACGCCCATGGCGGCCAGCGTCAGCGCGGTCAGGCCCGAGCCGCAGAACCGGTCGAGCGAGAAGCCCGGCACCGTCGCCGGAAACCCTGCATCGAGCACGGCCATCCGCGCGAGGTTGAGGCCCTGCTTGCCCTGCTGGGTGTTGACCCCGGCGATAACGTCGTCGATCGCCGCCGGATCGATGCCGGTGCGCTCGACCAGTGCGGTCAGGAGCTGCGAGTAGAGCTGCTGCGGGTGCAGCGAGGCCAGCGCGCCTTCGGTCTTGCCGAGCCCGCGCGGGGTGCGCACCGCATCGATGATCCAGGCTTCCGTCATCATCTCTCTCCGTTACATCCGTATCGCGCCGTCGAGCCGTACGTGCTCGCCGTTGAAGTAGGCGTTGCGGCACATCTCAACCGCGAGGCTGGCGAATTCCGCCGGGAGGCCCATGCGGCGCGGGAACGGCACGCTGTCGCCCAGCTGCTGGCGCAGTTCGGGGCGGGCGGTGGCGAACAGCGGGGTATCCATGATGCCCGGCAAGATGGTGTTCACGCGGATGCCCTCGCGCCGAAGATCGCGCGCGATCGGCAAGGTAAGCCCGACGATCCCCGCCTTGGAAGAGGCATAGGCCGCCTGCCCCGCCTGCCCGTCGGTCGCCGCGACCGAGGCGGTGTTGACGATCACCCCGCGCTCCCCGTCGGCATTGGCCGGGTCCAGCGTCAGCATGCCCGCCGCCGAAGCGGTGATGCAGCGGAAGGTGCCGACGAGGTTGAGCATCACGATGCGCTCGAACTCGGCAATCGGGAACGTGCTGATCTCCCCGGTGTCGCGGGCGCGCTGCACGGTCTTGAAGGTGTTGCCGCGCCCGGCGCAGTTGACCAGCACCCGCTCCTGTCCCAGCGCGCCGCGCGAAGCGGCGAAGCCGGCGGCGACGCTTTCGTCGCTGGTGATGTCGACTTGTGCGAACGCGCCGCCCAGTTCGGCGGCCAGTGCCTCGCCCTTCTCGGCGTTGAGGTCGAAGATCGCGACCCGGGCGCCCTGCGCCGCCAGGGCGCGGGCGGTGGCTTCGCCGAGGCCGCTCGCCCCGCCGGTCACCACCGCGGTCAGTCCGTTCAGTTCCATGGCATTCCTTCTCTCGTTCAGTCCTGTGCGGCGAAGGCCGCGGCGATGGCGTCGATGTCGGGCGGTCGGCGCAGCGACATGCCGCCATCGGTGTGGATGGTCTCCCCGGTGATCCAGCCCGGCGCGGTACAGAGCCACGCGACCGCGTCGGCCACGTCCTGCGGTCCGGCGACGCGGCCGAGCGGCACTTCATGCGCAACCACGGCCCCGGCGCGCGGATGATCGACGAGGTAGCGCGCCGCCGGTGTGGAGATCGGCCCCGGACACACCGCGTTCACCCTGATACGGCGGTCGGCGAACTCGATCGCGGCGTATTTCACCAGCGTCTGCAATGCGGCCTTGGCGGCGCCATAGGCGAAGTAGCCTTTCCACGGATTGGTCGCCGCGATCGAACTCATCAGTACGATCGCGCCATCCTCCTTCATCCGCCGCGCGGTATGGCGCAGGAAATGCACGGCGGAATGGAAGTTGAGCTTCATGCAGTGCTCGAAGTCCTCAGGCCTCATGGTGTCGATCGTGCCCCGGATGCCCGCCCCGGCAACCAGCACCGCGCAGTCGAGCTGCCCTTCGCCCGCTGCCGTCGCGACGAAGGCCTCGACCTCGTTCTCCACGGTGGCATCGCACCGGGCGGGCGTGCCGGAAATCTGCGCCGCCAGCTTCGTCAGCCCCTCGATTCGCCGCGCGCCCACCGTGACGTGGCAGCCTTGCGCCGCCAGCGTCTCGGCGATGCACCAGCCGGTGCCGCCTTCCTCGGAGGCGCCCAGAACCGCCGCCCTTCGCTGTGCTTCGCTCATTGCCGCTCAGCCCGTCCCAAGATTATAGATAGTGCGTTATTCGCTCGTATGCTCGAATAACGTTCATTCAAGCAATTGCAAAGCACTTGTGGAAATTTTCACAGCGCGCGCTCCGAGGGATAAATCCGGTAGACCGCGCTCGCCCGCAGGATCATCGTCTCGCCGACATGGAGCGTGACGTGGGTGAACGCGAGGGTGGACGTCAGCCGGTCGATGCGCACAATGGCCTCGACCCACGCGCCCAGCGGGGCGGGCGCGAGGTAGTCGATGGAGAGATTGACCGTCGGCACCGAAGTGCGCGGCGGCCCGGTAAGGATGATCGCCTTGGCCATGACCACGTCCACGAACGTCGCCAGCATCCCGCCGTGGCAGGTCGGGCGCAAATTGCAGTGGACCGGCTCGACGCGGAAGCCGAAGCGCGGCGGAACGGTGCGGTCCTCGCGCTCCCCATTGGCCTCCCATGCATAATAGAAGGTGGCGCTTTGATCGGTGAAGGGGCCGCCGTTGTCGGTCGGCAGCCACGGGCGATCATCGGGCAGGACGGAAGGTGCAGCGGGGATTGCCAAGTCGGACTCCTTGTCGTAAATCGCACTCTTGTTACATAGTCGTACAAATCGACATGCCGTTACGCAAGCCGCGACGGGCCACGGAGAGACGGATGGGGTACAGTTTCGAGCAGCATAAGATCATCGGCGCGATCGAGGCCGACGACGGATTCTGGCGCGCGCTGGAAGACGGCAAGCTGCAACTGCCGCGCTGCACCGGCTGCAAGGGCTGGACCTGGCCCGCACACCACCGCTGCGGCCAGTGCGGATCGTGGGACTTCGCCTGGACCGACGTCGAGCCGCAGGGCACCGTCTTCACCTACACCCGCAGCCGCTACGCCTTCGACCGCGTGCTGGAGCGCAAGGACGACGTGCCTTACGTGACGCTGGTGGTCGAACTGCCCGGTGCCGACGGCGCGCGGGTGATGGGCGTCCTCACCGGCGACGAGAGCGGCCTTGCCATCGGTGCGCAGGTGCGCGGCCACATCCGCCCGCCCAGCGCGAAGACCAAGCACTACCCCGCCATCGAATGGGAACTGGTGCGCTAGGCGCGCCCCTTCGAGCGACGGATCATGAGGACAATCGTGGAGAGCAAATCGTGAGCAGGATGCGCGGCGCGGCGGCAATCGTCGGGATCGGCCAGACCCCCTATTACAAGCGCGGCACCTCGCCGGAACCCGAACTCAAGCTGGCGCTGCGGGCGATCACCGCCGCCGCCGAGGACGCCGGGATCGACGTGCGCGACATCGACGGCTTCGTCTCCTACGCCTCGGAACGCAGCGACGCGCCCAAGCTGATGCCGGCGCTGGGCACGCGCGAGTGCTCCTTCTCCTCGCTGGTCTGGTTCCACGGCGGCGCCCTTCCCGCCACGCTGAACCTCGCCGCGATGGCAATCCTATCCGGTCAGGCCGAGATCGTCGCCGTCTATCGCTCGATGGCCGAGACCAGCAGCCAGCGCCTGCGGGTGATGGTGGCGCAGAACGACACTTCGGCGCAGTATCTGGTGAACGGCCTCGATTCCCCCGCGCAGATCCTTGCCCTGCGCGCGCAGCGGCTGATGGAGTACCACGGCGTCCCGCAATCCGCCCTGCTGGCGACGACGCAGGCCTCCTACTACCACGCGCACAACAACCCCCACGCCTATGGCCGCAACATCGAGATCACCGACGAGGTCTACGCCAATGCGCGGATGATCTCCGAACCCTATCGCCTGTTCGACTGCTCGCGCGAGAACGACGGCGCCGCCTGCGTCATCCTCGTCTCGGCCGAGCGGGCGAAGGACTTGAAGCAGAAGCCCGCCTACGTCCTCTCCGCACCGATGGGCACCATGGAGGGCGGCGGCGCGCTGGAGGAGAACTGGCGTCCCTACTATGCCACGGCGGGCCAGAAGGAACTGGCCGACCGCATGTGGCGGGAATCGGGCTATGGCCCGAAGGACGTCGACGTCGCGCAGGTCTACATGAACATGAACGCGATGGGCATCGGCTCGATGATCGACCACGGCTTCTTCAGCTTCGAGGAAGCGGGCGAATTCTGCACCCTCGACAACCTCATCGCGCCCACCGGCCGTCTGCCGATAAACACCTCGGGCGGCGACCTCGGCGAAGGGTTCATCCACGGCATGGGCCTGATCCCCGAGGCGGTGCGCCAGATCCGCGGCACCTCGACCAACCCGGTGCCGGATGCGAAGCTGTCGCTCGTCACCGGCGGCCCCGGCGACATCATGAGCAGCACCGCCCTGCTCGGCAGCGAGGAGACGCTCTGATGGCCGTCACGATCGAACGCGCGCTCAAATGGTGGGCCCGCGACAAGCCAGAAGCGCTGGCGCTGCATTACGACGGCGAGACGCTGACCTTCGGCGAACTCCACGCCTGGGCCTCGCGCATCGCCGCGTTCCTCGGCGAACAGGGCGTGCGGCCGGGCGACCGCGTCGCGATGGTGGCGAACAATGCGCTCGACTACGCGGTGCTGATCGTCGGCACCGTGCTGTCGGGCGCGATCGCCGCGCCCCTCAGCTTCCGCGCCAGCGCGCGCGATCTGGCGAAGTCGTTCGGGATCACCCACCCGGCGCTCGTCTTCAGCGACGCCGACCGGGCGGGCGTGGTCGGCGAAGCGCTGGCACCGGGCATGCGCCACGTGCCCCTCGCCATCGTGCGCGAACTGCGCGGCGCGCCCGAACCCCACGCGCCCACTTTCGAGGCGCGCGCCGAAGACCCGCTGTTCATCATCGGCACCAGCGGCTCCACCGGCTTTCCCAAGGGCGTGATCTACAGCCACGGTGCGACGATGACTTACGCCGCCGAATTCGTGCTGATGCAGCCCGCGACCGGCCACGGCGGCGGCGCGCTGGTCACCGGCCCCTACAGTTCCGCGTCGGGCACGCTGTGCATGCTGCAGTTCCTTGCCGTGGGCGCGACGGTCTATTCCGAAAGCCGCTTCTCCCCCGAGAGCGCGCTACGGCTGCTACGCGATCACCGGATCACCACGTTCCTCGCCTCCACCATCTTCTTCGAGCGCATCGCCGCGCTGCCGGAATTCGAAAGCGCGGACTTGTCCTCGATCGCCTTCGCGCAGATCAGCGGGGCGCGGGTGAACCCGGCCCTCCTCGAACGCTACCGCGACAAAGGCGTGGTGCTGCGGCAGGCCTACGGCTCCACCGAAGCGGGCGGCGCCTGGGCCGCGCGGGACGAGACGGTGGTGGCCGCACCCGAAAAGTGCGGCCCTGGCGCGATGTTCTCGCGCTTCAAGGTCGTGCGCGCGGACGGTTCGCCCGCCGATCCGGGCGAGGCCGGCGAGATCCTGATCGCAAGCGACGCGCTCGCCACCGGCTACTGGAACGATCCCGAGCAGACCGCCGCCACCTTCAGGGACGGCTGGCTGCACACCGGCGATCGCGGCATGCTGGATGCGCGCGGCAACCTCACCTTCATCGACCGGATCAAGGACATCATCATCACCGGCGGCCTCAACGTCTCGGCGATGGAAGTCGAAGGCGCGATCTGCGAGATGGCCGAGGTCGAGGAAGCGGTCGTCATGGCCGTGCCCGACGACGACTTCGGCGAGGCGCCGCTCGCCATCGTCCACGGCCCGGCGGCGGAGGGCATCGAACCGGCCGCCGTGATCCGCCACTGCCGCGAGGCGCTGGCGAGCTACAAGGTGCCGCGCTACGTCGCCATCGAGCCCGAACCGTTCCCGCGCCTGCCCTCGGGCAAGATCGACAAGACCACCGTGCGCGCGAAATACGCCGAGCGGCACAAGGTGCTGGAGAAGCTGCGGTAGGGGCGCAGGCACAGTTAAGCCCCCCTCGCCTCCAACCCGCGTCGCCGCCGCAGCGTGCGGCGTCGGCGTGCGCCGTCCCCACCCCTCGTCATTGCGAGCGCAGCGAAGCAATCCAGAGCGGCCTCATACTGCCCTGGATTGCTTCGCTGCGCTCGCAATGACGAGGGACGCGCGGCATCACCATCAATCGAGATCGATGATCCGCGCCTCGCCCGTCGCGGTATCGAGCACCGCGCAGCTACGCACGAACCCGCGCGGCTCGGGGCGGCCCTCGCCGACCGAGCCGGGGTTTATCACCAGCGTTCCGCCCAGACGCCGCACCACCGGCACATGCGTGTGCCCGTAGATCAGCACGTCGGTTCCCTCCTCCTCGAACCCGGCGAAGCGCGGGTGCGCGGGGGTGACGTAGGCAAAGTCGCCCGCCCACGGCGTCGCATGAACGACACGTACCCTCAGGCCGCCCAGATCGAGGCGCAGTTCCTCCGGCCGCCCGGCCAGCCACGCTCCCGTCACCGCATCGATACGACCGCGCGCACCTTCGCCCGAAAGGAAGGCAAGGTCGTGGTTGCCAAGGATCGTCTCCGCGCCCAGCGCCTGCAGCAGAGCGACGGTGCGACTGCAGAACCGGCTCTGGTCGATCACGTCCCCGGCGCAGATCAGCCGGTCGATCGCGCCCATCCGCGCGGCCGCCATCGCCAGCGCATCGTGCTGGCAATGGACGTCCGAGACGATCCCGATCCTCACACCCCGCCGACGAATGCAGGGCCGCCGCGCCACAGCGGCCAGAGCCCGGTCTTCACCGCCGCAACGTCGATATCGGAGGCCCGCATCACCCGCCCCTCGGCGACGAGCGCCCGGGCTTCGGCCACCCCAGCCGTGACCAGCGCCTCGACGATTCCCGCGTCCACCGCGCCACCGCCCTCGCCGGGGATCGCCTCGGGTCCGAAGCCGTAGTCCCGCGCGGAGGCGACGATGTCGGCCATGTCCTGCCCCTCGGCCAGCAGGCGATCGACCGCCCGCGCCAGCGCCGCCGAAAGCCGATCGGCCACACGCTCCGCGCCGGGCGTGACGAAGATCGCCTGCACGCCTTTGCTGCGCAGCATCGCCATGACGCCCAGCGCTACTTCCGGCGCGGTCCGGTCAGCGACGGCAATCTCCCACATCCCCTCGCCGATCGATAGTCCGACCACGTGCGAGAGGTCAGGTTCCGACGGCGCGTCGAGTCCAGCCGCGTCGCACAGGATCACCGCGTCCTGTCCCTCCGGCAGACCGAGCCGCAGCAGGCGGTCGTCCACCTCGCCCTGCAGCGTGACGCATGCCAGCGCGCGGGGCTTCACGGCTTCCGCTCCCGGCAGCTTCGCGGCGGCGCGCTCGGCGAAGAACAGGTGGCGCTGGGCCGCCGATTCCGGGCTGGCCGTCAGCGCGCGGGCAATATCGCGTTCGCGCACAATGCCTTCCTCGAAAGGCAGCGTCGCAGCGGCCTCGATCGCCTGCAACGCGCCCTCCGGCGCCTTCAGCCCCACGAACAATTCCGGGTTGCGAGCACGGAAGGCCGCGAAGATGCTTTCGATCTCAGCCGCATCGCCGTTCATCGCTACATCGCGCACCCGCCGCAGCGGACGGCCTTCGCGCAGCACCTGCTCGGCGAAGGCGACCGCCTGCTCCTCCAGCCTGCCCTCCTCCACCACCGCATCGATCAGGCCGAGTTCGAGCGCCTCCGCCGCGCCGACCTTGCGGCCCAGCGCGATCATCTCCACCGCCGCCTCGACGCCGACGATCCGCGGCACCCGCTGCGTCCCCCCCGCCCCCGGCAGCAGGCCGAGCGCCACTTCGGGCAGGCCCACCGTGGTCGAGGGCACCGCCACGCGGAAATGCGCCGCCAGCGCCAGCTCGAACCCGCCGCCCAGCGCCGTGCCGTGCATCGCCGCGATCACCGGTTTGCCGGACGCCTCGAACGCGGCCATGACATCGCCCAAGAGCGGCGGTTCGATCGGGCGGTTCAGTTCCTTGACGTCGGCCCCCGCGAAGAACGTCCGCCCCGCGCACAGGATGATCAGCGCCCGGATCGATTCGTTCGCAAGCACCTGATCGACGCCCTCGCACAGCGCCACGCGAACATGGTGGCTGAGCGCGTTGACCGGCGGATTGGCTACCGTAAGTACCGCTATGGTGCCGTTGTGTGCCGTTAGGTGCGCGGTCTGTGCCGTCGCTGCGCTCATTGTCGTCTCCCAAGTCGATGATCTGCTTGACGCTGATTGCCTCAAGACGACAAAAGGTGCAATAAGTGACCAATCGAGCGAATAACGCACGATAATCAAGGAGAGGGTCTTGACGCTGGCATCCGACATCCGTGCCCGCCTGGTGCTGCCGGCAATCTGCGCGCCGATGATGCTGGTCTCCGGACCGGAACTGGTCGGCGCCGCCGCCAAGGCCGGGATAATGGCCGGATTGCCGCGCCACAATGCCCGCACCCGCGAAGAATTCGCGCAGTGGCTGGAAGACCTCCACCGCGACCTCTCCATCCACCGCGAACGCCATCCCGAAGCGCGCATCGGCCCGGTCGCCGCCAACATCATCGCCAGCCGTCCCCTGGAGGAAACGCTCCCCGACATCCGCCTGTGCATCGCGCGCGGAATCACGCATTTCATCACCGCCCTCGGCAACCCCGCCGAGATCGCCAAGGCCATCCACGACCACGGCGGCACGATCCTGCACGACGTCACCAACTTGCGCTTCGCCGAAAAGGCCATCGCGGCGGGCGTCGACGGGCTGGTATGCATCGGCAGCGGCGGCGGCGGGCATTCGGGCACGCTCAACGCGCTGGCCTTCCTGCCGCGCGTCCGGGCGATGTGGGACGGGCTGATCGTGTTCGCGGGCGCCGTCTCCTCCGGCGCGGCGATCCGAGCCGCCGAAGTGCTGGGCGCGGATCTCGTCTACCTCGGCACGCGTTTCATCGCCACGCAGGAATCCAGCGCCCCGCCCGCGTACAAGGCGATGCTGGTCGAGCATGCCTCGGCCGACCTCGCCTATACCCCTGCGATCACCGGCGTCCCCGCCAACTGGCTGCGTCCCTCTCTGGAAAACCGGGGCATCGCGCCCGAGACACTCCCTCCCGCGACGCGCAGCTACGCGCATCTGCCCGAGGACATCCGCCCCTGGCGTGACTTGTGGAGTGCAGGCCAGGGCATCGACCTGATCGGCGACGTGCCCGATGTCGCCACCCTCGTCACACGCCTGCGCCGCGAATATGCCGAAGCCTGTGCGCTTCCCGACATGGCCAAGGCGGCCGCGCATGCCTGACCCCGAAGCGCCGATTCTGGTCAAAGATCGCGACGGCATCCGTCGCATAACACTCAACCGACCAGCCGCGCGCAACGCGATGACGCGCGCGATGCGCCGCGATTTCGCCGCTCTGATGGCCCGGACGGCCGAGGACACCGGAATCGGCGCCGTCATCCTGACCGGCGCGCAGGGCTGCTTCAGTGCCGGAGTGGACCTCAAGGACCGGCCGGACGGCGCCGCTCCGGTCAAGCCCGACCCGGCCGCCGCGTTGCGCTCGCTCGGCAAGCCTGTGATCGCCGCGATCGACGGGCCCTGCCTGACCGGCGCGCTGGAAATGGCGCTGTCCTGCACTATGGCGATCGCCACCCCAGCCGCGTGCTTTGCCGATACGCATTGCAAGGTCGGCTTCTTCCCGCGCTGGGGCGGCGCATCGCTGCTGGTGCGCGCCGTTGGCACTCAGCGCGCGGCACAGATGATGCTGACCGGAGAACCGATCGACGCTGCCACCGCGCTCGCCTGGGGGCTCGTCAACGAAGTGGTCGCGCCCGAAGCTCTGCTGCCCCGCGCCGAGGCGCTGGCGACGACGATGATGACCCGTGCAGCCGCGCAGCCGCTTACATTCGACCTTCACATGCAGTTCCTGCGCGATGCCGCGGCAGGAAAGGACACCATGCGCTCCGAAGCGAACATGCTCTCCCTGTTCGACGAAGTACGCCACGAGAGGACCATCACCACGTCATGACTACGCTCGACGGCTACGACTACATCATCGTCGGCGCAGGCTCTTCGGGCTGCGTCCTCGCCAACCGCCTGAGCGAAGACCCGAAAGTCCGCGTGCTGCTGCTGGAGGCGGGCGGCAGCGACAAGCACCCCTTCATCGCCATGCCGCGCGGCCTCGCCAAGATCATGGCGAACATGCGCTATATCTGGCCGTTCATGACCCGGCCCGAGCGCGGATCGAACGACACCGCCGAATTCTGGGCACGCGGCCGGGTTCTGGGCGGATCGAGTTCGGTCAACGGCATGGTCTACAATCGCGGAAGCGCGGCGGACTTCGACGAACTCGCCGCGCTGACCGGCCCGGAATGGAGCTGGCTCCACATCGGCGAGGCCTATCGCCGGATGGAAAACCATGAACTCGGCCCCGACGCGACGCGCGGCGATGCCGGGCCGCTGCGCATCTCGATGCCGGAAACGCACAACACGCTGACCGAAGCGGTACTGGACGCGGGCGCGACGATGGGCCTCGCCAAAGTCGAAGACGTCAACGATCCCGCCGACGTCCCGCGCATCGGCTATGCCCCGCGCACGATCTGGAAAGGCCGCCGCCAGAGCGCCGCGACCGCGTTCCTGCTGCCGGTGCTGAACCGCCCGAACCTGACGGTGGAAACGGGCGTCGTCGTCGATCGCGTACTGTTCGAAGGCAAGCGCACCGTGGGTGTGATCGCGCGCCGGAACGGGCAGGAACTGCGCTTCGCTGCCGGGCGCGAGGTGATCCTCAGCGCCGGTGCGCTCGCCAGCCCGGCAATCCTGCAGCGCTCGGGCATCGGCCCTGCCGCCCTGCTCGAACGGATCGGCGTGCCGGTGGTCCACGACAATCCGGCCGTGGGCGAAAACCTGTTCGAGCATCGCGGCGTCGTGTTCCAGTGGCGCGTGCCCGATGCGGTATCGCAGAACCGCGAGTTTAGAGCCCTCGGCCTCGTGCGCAGCGTCCTGTGCTATTACCTGAAGCGCAAGGGGCCGATGGCGGGCGGCGCCTACGACATGGGCGCCTGGCTCAAGTCCGACCCCGCCCTTGCGCGGCCGGACATGCAACTGCTGATCTCGCCGTTCACCTTTGATTTCAGCGCCGTGCCGATCAGGGTGGAAGATCAGGGCGGCCTCAATATCTGCGTCTACCCGATCCGCCCGAAGTCGCGCGGGAGTCTCGCCATCGCCTCGCGCGATCCCGAGGCACTGCCCGATATCGCGCCCTGCTACGTCACCCATGACGAGGACCGCGCGATGGTGGCGACGATCTTCGCGACCGCCCGCCGCTTCGTCGCGCAGGCACCGCTCGCCGCCTATATCGAGGCCGAGACCCGTCCCGGCCCCGAGCACGCCAGCGAGGAGGCGATCGAGGCGGCCTATCTCGCCACCGGTTACACCAATTACCACGCCTGCGGCACTTGCCGGATGGGCCGCGACGCTGCCTCTGCCATCGACCCGCAGCTGCGGGTGCGAGGCGTCGAGGGACTGCGCGTGGTTGACACCTCGATCTTCCCGTTCATGCCTGCCGGCAACACCAACGCGCCCGCGATGGTCGTCGGCTGGCGCGCCGCAGACCTGATCCTGGGTGGGGAAGAGTGATACGCGGGACTTGTCGAAAGTCCTCCAACCGTACAATAATCGCACAGTTGATTGGTAAAGGGTGACGTACATGGCGGGCGCCAACGCAGAAGAACTGGTCGAGGCGGGAACGGGCAAGAAGCCGGTACGCGACGTCGATCGGATGGGCGGCTTCGCCAAGGGTCTCGCCGTGATCGAGGCCTTCGGCAAGGGGCGCGACAGGTTGACGATCGCCGAAGTCGCGCGCCTGAGCGGGCTCGACCGTGCTTCGGCCCGCCGCTGCCTGCTGACGCTGGTGGAGCTGGACTATGCGGTCGCCGACGACCGCTATTTCGAACTGACCCCCCGCATCCTGAAGTTGGGCCAGTCCTACCTCTCGGCCTCGCTGCCGCAACTGCTGCGCCCGGCACTGTCGCAACTGGCCAACCGCATCGGCGAGAGCTGTTCGGCCGCCGTACTCGACCATCACGAGATCGTCTACATCGCGCGCGATACGCAGCATCACATCGTCGGCACCGGCCTGCATCCGGGCAGCCGCCTGCCCGCCTACTGCACTTCGCTCGGCCGAGTGCTGCTGGCGGCGCTGCCGGTGGAGGCGGCGAAGAAGACCATCGAAAGCAGCGTGCGCCAGCCCCTCACCGGCCACACGCTGACTTCGGTGAAGGATATCATGGCCGAGATCGCGCGGGTGCGCGAGCAGGGCTATTCGATCATCGACCAGGAGGTTGCGCCCAATTCGCTGTCGATCGGCGTGCCGGTCATCAACAGCACCGGCAGCACGATCGCCGCGATCAACGTCGGCTTCCACGCTTCGCGCGGGAGCAAGGAGCGGATGGTCGAGGAAATCCTCCCCGCCATGCTCGACGTCCAGCGCTATCTGGCGGAGACCCTGCCCTGAAGGGCTGCCCCTAATTCGTCATTGCGAGCGTAGCGAAGCAACCCAGGGCGTATTGCTCGGCTCTGGATTGCTTCGCTACGCTCGCAATGACGATGTGGAAGGCTCCTAGCTTCCCTTGAACACCGGATCGCGCTTTTCCAGGAACGCGCGTGCGCCTTCCTTTTGGTCGTCGGTGAACAGCGTTAGCTGGTCGTAGGCGAGCGAGGTCTCGAACGCGCCTGCCGTCATCTGCTTGAGCAGCAGGTTGACCGACATTTTGCCGTAGGAAATCGCCAGCGGCGGCCCCGCCGCCAGACGGCGCGCATAGCCATCGACGAAATCGTCCAGTTCGGCATCGGGCACGCAGTAGTTGATGAGGCCGATCTCGGCCGCCTTCTCGGCGACGATCGCCTCGCCCAGCATCAGGTACTCCTTCGCCCGGTGGAAGCCGAGCAGCAGCGGGAAGAAGGCGACCCCGCCATCGCCCGGCGCTATGCCCATGCGCACGTGGGAATCGCAGAACTTCGCGCCTTCCGCCGCGATCACCATGTCGCAGGCGAGCGCGATGTTGACGCCCACGCCGTAAGCGGGCCCGCGCACCTTGGCGATGATCGGCTTTTCGGCATCGAGCATGTTCCAGAACAGGCGGCGCGCACTCTTCGTCGGCGGGCGGCCCTTCCGGCCCGTCTGGTTCTCGCCGTCCTGCATCGACAGGTCGGTGCCCGCGCAGAACGCGCCGCCCTCCCCGGTCAGGATCACCACGCGGATGTCATCATCGCGGTCGACATCGTCCCAGATGCGCTCGATCTCCTGGTGCATTGGGCGCGAGACGGCGTTCTTGCGGCGCGGATTGTTGAGCGTCAGCGTGCAGACGCCGTCGTTCTTGTCGATCTTGATCCACTGGTACTGGCTGGGATCGATGGCAGGCACGAAAATTCCCTTCTAATTACGAAAATGACGTCAACCCGCGCGCCGGTGGAAACGCATCGTCATCGACATGATGCCCTGCCCCAGCCCGCTTGAATAGGTGATCGGCGGCTCGGCCTCCAAAGCGAAGCCCTCGAAACGGTCGAGCAGTTCGGTAAAGGCCACGCGCATCTGGGCCTTGGCAACGAACGAGCCGACACAGCGATGCCGCCC
The DNA here is from genome assembly GCF_027922145.1 of Novosphingobium resinovorum. Taxonomy (GTDB): domain Bacteria; phylum Pseudomonadota; class Alphaproteobacteria; order Sphingomonadales; family Sphingomonadaceae; genus Novosphingobium; species Novosphingobium resinovorum. The sequence continues at coordinate 29,675 of NZ_BSFC01000006.1, forward strand.
CGCCCCGAAACCGACATGCATGTTGGGCTTGCGCCTGGCATCGATGCTTTCGGGGCAGGCGAACTTCGCCGGATCGCGATTGGCTGCGGCGAAGGCGACGAGCACGGAGTCCCCCACCTGCAGCGGCGTACCAGCCAGTTCGGTCGGCACCATGACCTCCCGCCGCAAATACGTGGAGGGCGAGGCGAAGCGCACGATCTCCTCGCTCACGGCGTCGATCGCGACCGGATCGGCGCGCAAGCGTGCGGCCTCGTCCGGGTTCTCGGCCAGCCACTTCATCATCGTCGCCAGCGCGATCGAGGTCGTGTCGAAGCCGCCGACGAGGATTTGGCGCACCATCGACATCTGCTCCGCCGCGCTAAGAGCCCGCCCCTCCACCTGCCCGCGCAAGATCGAGGCGACGACATCGTCATCCGCATCGCTCAGCGTCCAGCGGCGCTGCGCGATCACGTCCTCCGCGAAAATCCTGAGCCGCTCGGCCGCACCGGTCGGGGTGCCGGTGGCGACTTCGTGGTGGAGATCCTCGACCATCTGTTCCAGTTCGCCGGCATGGCTGCGGTCGATCCGCATGATGTCGAGCGCGACCACGATCGGCAGCGGCCGCGCGAAGACGCGCACGAAATCGAACGGCTCGTCATCGGGAATGCGTGCGATAAGGCCCCGCGCGATCTCGCCGATGGCGGGCTCCAGCGCGCGGGCATGCGGGCCGTCGAGCAGCGGCTGCATCAGCGCACGATATTCGCCATGAAGCGGCGGGTCGATCTCGGCCGGGATGTGAAAGCTGCGGATGCCGCCGGGCGGCGGCAGGGTAATGCCCTTGCCCGATCCAAAGACCGCGGGCGTCATCAGCACCTTCAGCGCATCCTCGTGCCGGGCAGCGACGTAGAACCCGCCATGGCGCGGCGAATGGACGAGCCCGTCGCGTTCGCGCAGACGGCTCCAGATGCACGGGCCGCGCTCATACGCATCGGCCGCGTGGATATCGAGATCGACGTCATCGCCCGGGCCTTGCGCCATCCCTATCTCCATATGGGCGATAATCGCCCTATTGTTTCTTATTCGACCATTGACAGCATTCGGGCCCTCCCTGTCAACCCGCTTCGTGCATGGCCGCACCGCCGTTCAGCCGGAGGACCGAGCCATCGACCTCGTCGAACCGCGACAGATCAAGGTTGGCCAATGTCGCCGAGAGGCTGCGACGGAACAGGTCGAGGATTTGCGCGACACCATGCTCCCCGCCTGCTGCGAGACCCCAGAGCCACGGCCTGCCGATCAGCGCGGCATTCGCCCCAAACGCGCGGGCACGCACGAGATCGGCGCCGCGCCGCAAGCCGCCGTCGAGCAGGATTTCGCAGCGCCCGCCCACCGCCTCGGCAATAGCGGGCAAGGCATCGAGCGTCGCTGCCGATCCGTCGAGCACCTTGCCGCCGTGGTTGGACACAACGATACCGTCGACCCCGCACTCCAGCGCCTTGAGCGCGTCACCCGGCCGCATCACGCCCTTGAGCACCAGCGGCCCCGACCAGCGCTTGCGCACCCACCGCAAGTCATCCCAGCCCAGCGGGGTCCGGGTCAGCAGTCGCCCGGCATCGGCGACACGCAGCATCGTGCCGTCGTCCCGCCGGGGCGCATTCGGCGCGGGCATGGCGAGGCCCCCGCGCAGGAGCGACCATAGCCAGCGCGGCCTGCCCAGCGCCGAAGGAGCGAAGCGCAGGATCGAGGCCGGATCGCCCGGATCGGGCAGCGGCGGTGCGATCCGGTCTGCGGGCGATACACCGGCGATGTCCGCCGTCACCACGAGGACGCGGCACCCCGCCTCGCGCGCCAGGTCGATGCAATAGCCTGCGCCGTCGCGGCCGCCGATCATGTAGAGCTGGAACCAGCAGTCCGGGTTCGCTGCCACCACGTCCCCGGCCGGCGCGCTCGCCCACGTGCTGATCGCGATAGGCAGGCCATGGCGTGCCGCCGCCCGCGCCGCGCCGAGTTCACCGTCGGCATGGACGATGCGCACGAACCCGGTTGGGGCGATGGCCAGGGGCATCGCGCATCTGCGGCCCAGAATGGTCGTCTCAAGATCGGGGCGGGTCGCGGTAGGGCAGGCGGCGGGCAGGAAATTCCACCGGGCGAACGCTGCCTCGTTGGCGCGCACGGTGGCCTCGTCCTCCTTGCCGCCGTCGATGTAGTGGAACACCGCCGGTGGCAGGCGCCGACGCGCGATTTCCCTTGCTTCCGCGACGCTTCGGAACATCCGGACTCTCTCCTCCGCTGCGCTCCGCCGGACCGGCAGCCGCGATCAATGTTTGATTATCGCTCATTTGTTCAATATAGAATCACTTCGAGCAAGCCAAAAAAGCGCCGAGCCGCGTCATCCGGGAGAGAATATGTCATCGATGCCTGAGGGCTCCCCAGCGCCTGCGGACCTGCCGCCAGCCAGCGCTCGCAGTTGGCTCGTCGCTGGCTTGCTCGCGTTCTGCTACACCATCGGCTACCTCGACCGGCAGGTCATCAGCCTGCTGATCGCGCCGATCCAGGCGGCGCTGCATATCGACGACACCCGGTTCGGACTGCTCCAGGGCGTCAGCTTCTCGCTCTTTTACGTCGCCGCGACGCTGCCGTTGGCCTGGCTGGCCGACCGCACGCGCCGTTCGCGGGTGATGAGCGGATGTGTCGCGGCCTGGAGCGTGATGACGATGGCCTGCGGTTTCGCGGGCACATTCGGGCAGATGATGGCCGCGCGCATCGGCGTGGCGGTAGGCGAGGCAGGCCTCACCCCCGCCGCGCTGGCAACGCTGTCCGACCGCTTCAATCGTCGCCAACTGGCGACAGCGACCTCGTTCTACATGCTCGCGCCTTTCATCGGCGGCGGCTTTGCGCTCGGCCTAGGCGGGGCGATCTATGCCTGGGCGGACGGTCTCGAACCCGGCTCGGTGCCGATCCTGAGCAGCATCAACGCATGGCAGGCGGTGTTCCTGATCGTCGGCGCGCTCGGCCTGATACCCGCAGCGCTGCTGCTCCTGATCGTGGACCGCAAGGCCGCTGCATCGCCGAAGGAAACCTCGCCCGGCTTCGGCGAGGTCTTCGCACTGTTCGGCCGGCACTGGCAGATTTTCGTGCTCTACCAGCTGGCTATGGCCGCGGTGATGATCCTGCTCGCGAGCTACATCAGCTGGCTCCCCGCCGCGATCATGCGCTCCAAAGGAATCGACGAGGCGGAAGTCGGGCGATTGTTCGGCCCCGTCTACCTCATATGCGGAGCGGCGGGGACGCTTTCGGCCGGGATGCTGGTATCCCGCCTCGCAAGACAGGATCCGGCGGGTACGGTTCTGCGAGTCATCCTGTGCGCACTCGCACTCGTCTGGCCTCTCGCCGCCTTCGGGCTGCTGACATCCTCGCTCTATCTCGAACTGACGCTGATGGGCGCGGCGCTGTTCCTCATTAGCTGCGTGACGAGCCTTTCCTCGCTTACCTTCCAGTACATCACCCCGCGCCACCTTCGCGCGCAGGTGATGGCGATCATGGCGATGACCGCCGCGTTGCTCGGCACGGGGCTGGGGCCGATTCTGTCCGGCTACATGAGCGATCGCCTGACCGGCTTTGCGCATCCGCTGTCGGCATCGCTGGCGATCATCGGCGCAATCGCCGTACCCGTCGCCTTCGCGCTGATGGCGCTATCGCTGCGGTATCACTCAAAAACGCGGCTCGACCTTCAGCTGCAAGCACCGGAGCACACATGACCAGACCTGTCGCTTGCATCATCGGCGCCGGTTCGGGGATCGGCCGGGCGACCGCCGAAGTCCTCCACCGCGAAGGCTATGACCTGATTCTCGCCGACCTGTCGACCGAAGGACTAGAGCCACTGCGCATCGCCTTCAATGCGCAAGTAGCTGCCCTGGACATAGCAGACAGGCACGCGCTTGGGCTTTTTGCGAACGGCCTGCCGGAGATCGACGCGCTGGTACTGACGGCGGGCCTCTCGCCAAGTATGGGAAGTTTCGAGCGCATACTTGCCGTGAATCTCACGGCGACCGCGGCCGCTGTCGAACTGCTGAGACAGCGCCTGCGGGCTGAAGGAGCCGCGATCCTCATAAGTTCGATGACCGCCCACACGGCACCGGTTGAAGACCCGCGCATTGCCGCTTTGCTCGACCAGCCCGAAAAACCAGATCTCGCCGCCCGGTTGAGTGAACTCATTGGTCCGGAAGCGGCATTGCCTGGGATGGCATACGCGCTTTCCAAGGCCGGGATTCTGCGCATGGCACGCCGGTTTGCGACACCGTTCGGTCGTCAGGGACACCGCATCTGCTCGATCTCGCCAGGATGCATTGACACGCCGATGGGGCGTCTGGAGATGGGCCGCAGCGAAACATCGCGAAACGCCTTGAAGGCCGCACCAATTCCTCGTTCAGGAACTTCCGAAGAAGTATCAGAGGCAATAGCCTTTTTGGTGTCTCGACGGGCCAGCTACATTACCGGGTGTGATCTTCAAGTTGATGGTGGCTGGGTGGGCGCGTCACTTGCGGATCCTCCGGGTTCATCCCTGAAAAGTGCTGTCGCGCTGGCTCGATTGAAAGATTGACAACCCTTACGAGACATTCAGAGGTCAATTTAGCGCTCTCAGGAGCAGGCCATCTGCTTTAGCAAGCTTGATCGATCATGGCGGTCATATCTTTCTCTAGCCCCTATGAACATTGGGCGTCATCTTCGCATGAAGAAATCACTGGGAACGACCAGTTCGATGACATCGCCCTTCACTTCTTCGGGTGGCCTCGGCAGCGGGGCGGCGCGCTTTGGCCTGCAGTCGGTCGTCGCGAACTTCGTCAGCGGTATTGTTCTGCTCATCGAAAGGCCGATCAAGGAAGGCGACTGGATCGAGATCGCAGGCTATTCCGGCCATGTCCGCAAGGTCGCATTCCGCTCGACGCACATCGAAACAGCCGATCACCACGAAGTAGCATCTCCAACAACGAACTGGTGGCTGGTAGCCTCAAGAAACTGACTTATGGCGACAGCGAGGGACGGATCGTGCTGCCGGTAGGCGTCGCTTATGGTTCCGAACCGGAAAAGGTGCGCAAGCTGCTCGCCGACATAGCGGTATCGCACGAAAAGGTACTGGGCGATCCGCCTCCTCGCGTCGTGATCGACACCTTGGGCGACAATGCGATCAACCTCAACCTGCTGTGCTTCTTGGGCGACGTGAACCAGCGCATGACCGTGCGATCCGACCTCTACTTCGCGATCATCAAGGCGTTGGACGAGGCCGGCATCTCCATTCCGTACCCTCAGCGCGAATTATGGCTTCACGACGCCCGGATGCCTCAGGCTGCAAAGGATTTGTGACCGACTGTCACATCCATTACCCTGCCGCCCGCTATCCGTTCCCGCATCTTGAGGTGAAGACTGGATGACGCATTCATGACCTTGCCCGTCGAAGCATCCGCCGATCACGAACACAGCGTCCCGTTCTTCTGGCCCTTTGCAGCGGCGCTGACGCTTGGCGAACAGGCCGTCGAGACGATGCAGCGCAACCTCGACTTCGCGGTCGAGGCGGGCCGCATCGAGCATCCGCCCGAGCCGGAATGGGCCACGGCAAACATCGTGCGCCTCGATCTGGCGACCATGCGGTTGCGGGAGTTCGGTGGAGAAGGCGCCAGCGGAACGCCGGTCCTGATCGACGCGCCCTTCGCCGGGCACAGTTCCACAATCGCCGACTACGCCGATGGCCAGAGCCTCGTGCAAACGCTGATGGCAAGCGGCATCTCCAACGTCTTCGCGACGGACTGGAAGCCCGCAACGGCGGAAATGCGCTACTTCGACATCGACACCTACCTCGAACAGCTCAACGTCGCAGTCGATGATCTTGGCGGAAAGGTCCATCTCATCGGGCTGTGCCAGGGTGGATGGCTCAGCACGATGATGGCCGCGCGGTTTCCGGGCAAGGTGAAGAGCCTGACCCTCGCCGGATCGCCCATCGATACCGACGCGGGACACGGACCGATCCGCGAGCTTGCCCATGCCATGCCGATGTCGGTCTATGAAAAAATGGTCGGCGCGGGCGGCGGCAACATGCCCGGCGATTTCATGCTGACGGGCTGGAAGAACATGCATCCCGACAAGCAGTACGTCGAGAAGTTCGAGGCGCTCTACCGCAACATCGAGGATCGCAACTACATCGCCCGCACCGAGAAATTCGCCAGCTGGTACGAGAACCCGCTGGACCTGCCGGGCCGCTACTACCTCCAGGCGATCAGCCAGCTGTTCAAGGAAAACCGGCTCGCCAACGGCACTTTTAGCGCGCTCGGGCGGACGTTGGACCTGAAGGACATAACCATCCCCACCTACCTGCTGGCGGGCGAAGAGGACGATATCACCACCTCCGAGCAGGTTTTCCGCGCCCGCGACCTGTTCGGCACGGACTCCGGTCTGATCGAGAGCAGGCTGGTTCCCGGCGGGCATATCGGGCTGTTCATGGGGCACCGCACGCTGGCCGATGCCTGGCCGGAGATCGCGCGCTGGATTCTCGCGCATGACTGAGGCCGCCATCACCCAATCGACCGAGCGGTTGCTGGCCCGATGTGGCGGATTTCCGCCGATTCCGACCGCCGTGGTCCATCCCGTCACCGCCGTCGCGATCGAGGCGGCGGCCGATGCGGCACGGCGCGGGCTCATCGCTCCGGTGCTGATCGGGCCGCGTTCGCGCATCGAGGAAGCCGTGCACCAGGCGGCACTCAAAGGCACTCAATGGCCCATCATCGATACCGAACACAGCCACGAAGCCGCCACACAGGCCGCGATGCTTGCCGGAACCGGCAAGGTGGCTGCCATCATGAAAGGCTCCCTCCACACCGACGAACTGCTCGGTGCGATCCTCAAACCCGAGGCCGGCCTGCGTACCGAACGGCGGCTGTCGCATGCCTACGTCATGAGCATCGCGAGTTACCCCAAGCCGTTCATCATCACCGATGCCGCCGTCAATATCGCACCCGACCTTCCCGCCAAGGCCGACATCGTACAGAGCGCGGTGGACTTGTGGCGGGTGCTGTTCGACGCGCAGGCGAAGCCCAGGGTCGCGGTGCTCGCCGCCGTCGAGACAGTGAACCCGCGCATGCAGGCGACGCTGGACGCCGCCGCGCTGTGCAAGATGGCCGACCGCGGGCAGATCGCCGACTGCGTGATCGACGGGCCGCTCGCCTTCGACAATGCCGTTTCGCCCGAGGCCGCGCGGGAGAAGGGCATCGTCTCCCCGGTCGCGGGCGAGGCCGACATCCTCGTCGTGCCGGACATCGAGGCGGGCAACATGCTGGCCAAGCAACTCAGCTTCCTCGGCGGGGCGGAAGCGGCCGGGATCGTGCTGGGCGCGCGGGTGCCGGTCATGCTGGCCAGCCGCGCCGACAGCGAGCGGGCACGCCTGCTCTCCTGCGCCATCGCCGTGCTGCTGGCGCAGGCGCGGACCTCGGGCGCGATCCTGTGATCGCGGCGCCGGTTACTCCCGCAATCGCCACCCTCAACACCGGATCGTCGAGCCTCAAGTTCCGTATCTTCGCGCGTGCCAGTCTCGACCTGCTGATGGCCGGCAAAGTCACGGGCATCGGCACCGACTGCCGCATGAACGCGAAAGTCACCGGGACCGGCGCACAGATCACGCATGAACTGCCCGGCGCCGACCAGGAGGCCGCCCTCGCCGCCGTGATCGCCTGCATCGATGCACATGACGACGACTGGCGCATCGACGCCTTCGCCCATCGCATCGTCCACGGCGGCGCGACCTTCACCGCGCCCGTCATCGTCACGCCCGAAGTCATGGCCGAACTGCAGACGCTCTGCCCGCTGGCCCCGCTGCACCAGCCCTACAACCTTGCCGGCATCGCCGCGTCCGGCCGCCTCGCGCCCAATGCGCAGGACATCGCCTGCTTCGACACCGCCTTCCATGCCGGACATTCCGAGGTGGTCCACAGCTTCGCCCTTCCGCAAGCGATGCGCGAGGCGGGCGTACGGCGCTACGGCTTCCACGGCATCTCCTGCGAATGGATCGCGCGCATGCTGGCCGAGCAGCGGCCGGACCTTGCCGCAGGCCGCGTCGTCGCCGCCCATCTGGGCAACGGCGCCAGCCTCTGCGCGCTTCGCGGCGGGCGCAGCCTCGACACCACGATGGGCATGAGCGCGCTCGACGGCCTGCCGATGGGCAGCCGCAGCGGCGCGCTGGATGCAGGCGCGGTGACATACATGATGCGCCGCTTCGGCCTCGACGCAGACGCGCTCGACCACATGCTCTACGAGGAGTCCGGTCTCAAGGGCTTGTCGGGCCTGACCAACGACGTCGCCACGCTCGTCGCCAGCGACGATCCGCGCGCCGCCTTCGCGCTCGACTGCTTCACGTACCGCGTTGCGCAGTATGTCGGCGCGATGGCGGTGGCGATGGGCGGGATCGACGCGGTCGTCTTCACCGGCGGCATCGGCGAGAACGCACCGGGCCTGCGCGGCGCCGTCCTCGAACGCCTGGCCTTCCTCGGACCTGTCGAGAGCCTCGTCATCCCCGCCAACGAGGAGCGCATGATGGCGATCCATGCCCGTGCCTTGCTGGAGACCCAGTTGGAGTCAATGCCATGAAAGGCCTCATCGTCGGTCTTGCCAACGACCAGTCGCTCGCCTGGGGCTGCACCTCGGCACTGCGCGCTCAGGGCGCGACGCTCGCGCTGACTTACCTCAACGACAAGGCGCGCCCGCATGTCGAGCCACTGGCGCAGGCAGTGGAAGCGCCGATCTTCCTGCCTCTCGATGTGACGCGGCCCGAAGAGGTCGACGCCCTGTTCGATGCTATCGCGGCGGAATGGGGAAGCCTCGACTTCCTGCTCCATTCGATCGCCTTTGCGCCGAAGGAGGACTTGCAGGGCCGCGTGCTGGATTGCTCGGCCGAGGGTTTCGCGGCGGCCATGGACGTCTCGTGCCATTCGCTCATCCGCCTCGCCGCGCGCGCTGCGCCAATGATGACGAAAGGCGGCTCGATCCTGACAATGAGCTTCTACGGCTCGGAAAAGGTCATCCCCGGCTACGGCATCATGGGGCCGGTAAAGGCCGCGCTGGAGGCGAGCGTGCGCTACCTTGCCGCCGAACTCGGCCCTTCGGGCGTGCGCGTCAACGCGCTCTCCACCGGCCCGGTGCGGACCCGCGCCGCCTCGGGCCTGTCGCACTTCGACGATCTCATGGCGAAGGCCGCCGAGACCGCGCCGATGCACCAGCTAGTCACCATCGAGCAGGTGGGCGAGATGGCCGCATTCCTCCTCTCACCCCGCGCGCCGACGATCACCGGACAGACGATCTACGTCGATGCCGGATACAACGTTACCGGCTGAATCCCGATCGTCCGGGCTCACTCGCCATCGCGGGTGAGCGCCATTACGTCGATGAAACGCCCGCGCGCATCGAAGCGGCAGCGAAAGCGCTTGATGCCACTCCGCCCCTGATCGGCGGTGCCGTCGATCGTGCTGCCGCCGTTACGCCCGCGGATCAGACGCGCGGTGGCGATGTAGGCGGGCCTGACGCCATACTGCGCCGATGCCTCGCCGCGACAGTAAGCGGCCATGTTGCCCGGTGCGACAGGCTGCCCGGTGCCAGTCCCGGGACGAGGGCCCGGCCCCGGCGCTCCCGCCCCCGGCCGCGTCGTCACCGCCACAGACAGGCCGAAGTCCGCTCGCTCGCCGCGCCGTGCCGCACCCCGCATCAGATAGACCCGCAGCCGATAGTCGCCATTCGACGGCAGGCGGCCGACAAAGCGATTGCCACTCGTCGATCCGGTGAAGATCGCCACATCGCGCGACCCCGGCGGGAGCACGTTGAAATAGGCGGAACGATTGGAACTGCTGAGCGACGCCGTCATCGTCTGCCCGGCCCTGGCCGAGAGCAGGTAGTCGATGGTCTGGTAGCCCTTGATCGTCCCGCGCAGGAGTGTCGAACTTGCGCCCCGCGCGAACTGCACGCGCTCGCTGCGGACGGGCGCCTGCGCAACGGCGGGAACGGACACTGCGATAGCCGCAGCCGCGCTCAACATTGCCTGCCTCGTAACCATAGAAATGCTCCCATAGAGTTGGGGCGGGATGTAAAGCCGATAGGACGGAACGATTACTTACAGCCTGACGCACCGCTGCCCGACCCAAGTAACGCGAGGGAAGGCAGGGCCGGGCGCGCGATCTTAAAAGCGCCGATGCTCCCGCCCCTCGATCAGGTCGCAGGTTCCACGGAATGCATAAGAAGCGGTGCCCTGGACGCTGATCTGACCACTGCGGCGGTTGATCGTGACCAAAGGCTTGTTGAGACCATTGAGACGGTACTTGGCCCGGATCACGTCCGGCCCCATGTCCACATCATAAAGATCCCACCACCCGTCATTACCCCGGCTGTTGATGGGGGGAACCAGCTTCTTGGGCAGTCGGATGCGCCCGCCACCTTCCCAGAACTGAAGCATCAGCGAGGCATCGAACTGCTGTCCGGTCATCTCGGTGCGGTTGCCATAGTCATAGCGATTGGTCCGCGCATTCCATGACCAGCCATACGTCGTCGAAACACTACTACGCTGACCGTCTCCAAAGCACACGAGCCCCAGATCGACATTCTGATCGTTTACCTGAAAGCGAGCCCGGTCCTCGACATAGCTTGGCGACTCGCGCTGCCCGGCGGTTGACCGAGCATAACCGATGTCTGGATGATACCCACGGTCGCGATCCCCGTCGCGCGCATCCGATCGGGTATGACCGGTACTGTGACCGCAATCGGCAGGCAGCGTATCGGTGATCGAATCGTAACGTCCATTCATCGTCGCAACGGTAACGCACTGGCGTTTGTCGCCATTCCACCAAATGGTGTAGCTGCGATCATCGCCTTTCTGCGTATTCACAAGGTCGTAGCCACGCGCCTTCATCTGGGTTTCAGCGCCGGGCGCACGGGAGCCCACGAGATCGGAAAGTTCTGACGGAGCCTGAGCCAATGCGGCCTGTCCAGCCAGTACCAAGGCAAGCCCACCTGCAGTGATGGTGTGGAATGTCACGAACAGCCTTCCTTTCCCGATCGAACAGCGCGGGCTCGATTCTGAATGAATATCTATACAATCTGGCGGACAATTTCATGAAGTGAATGCCCGCCAGATCATTTCAATCAAATGAAAAGATGGAAGGGGTCACGCCCAACAAAAGCGCGGCCGTAATACCCGGCCTGAAGCGGACATCCCCGGCTTGAAGAAACCTCGGCGCTGCTGCGGTCGAACTGAGCGAGCCGGATCTGGTCCGTATCCGCTCGGCACTCGCCGCCATCGAACTGGTGGGCGAGCGCTATTCCGCCGCCAACCAGAGCCTCGTCAATCGTCGATCTGAACCGAAGGATCTCCCATGTCCCGGATTCACGGCACCGCGCATCGCCGCCTCGCCGAATACGTCAGCGAGGACATCGCCGATGTCTCCCCGGAAACCACGGTCGAGCGCCATGTCATAGACTTCGTGGGCGCCTGGGATTTCGAGGAAGTCTACGGCAAGCTGCTCGACTTTACGCGCACCCTGCCGCTCGACACCGAGGCAGAGGACGTGCTGGTCCACATCACCACTGGCACCCACGTCGCGCAGATCTGCCTGTTCCTGCTGACCGAGGCGCATTATCTGCCCGGCCGCCTGCCCCAGACGCAGCCGATCCGCCGCGCCGACGCCACTGCGCCGGGCAGTTGGAGCGTCATCGACCTCGACCTGTCGCGCTACGATTCCATCGCCACCCGCTTCGCCGCCGACCAGCGCGAGGGCACTTCGTTCCTGAAGTCCGGGATAGAGACGCGCAACCCCGCCTTCAACGCCATGATCGACGAGATCGAGCAGGTCGCCTCGCGCACCCGCGCGCCGATCCTGCTGATGGGACCGACCGGTGCAGGCAAGAGCCAGCTGGCGCGGCGCATCCACGATCTCAAGAAGGTGAAGCGGCAGGTCGCGGGGCCGTTCGTCGAGGTCAACTGCGCCACCCTGCGCGGCGACGGCGCGATGTCAGCGCTGTTCGGACATCGCAAGGGCGCCTTCACAGGCGCGGCCACCGACCGTCCCGGCCTGCTGCGCAGCGCCGATGGCGGCATGCTGTTCCTCGACGAGATCGGCGAACTCGGGCTCGACGAGCAGGCGATGATCCTGCGCGCGATCGAGGACCGGCGCTTCCTGCCGATAGGCGCGGACGCCGAAGTGAAGAGCGACTTCCAGCTGATCGCCGGCACCAACCGTGACCTTGGACGCTGCGTCGCAGAAGGCACCTTCCGCGAAGACCTCTACGCCCGCCTCAACTTGTGGACCTTTGCGCTTCCCGGCCTTGCTGCCCGGCGCGAGGACATTGCGCCCAACCTCGACTACGAACTCGATCGCCATGCCGAGCGCGAGGGTATGCGCGTCTCGTTCAACAAGGAGGCCCGCGCCCGCTTCCTTGATTTCGCCACGTCGCCGCGCGCAACCTGGAACGGTAATTTCCGCGATCTAGCCGCCAGCATCACCCGCATGGCGACTTTCGCACCCAAGGGCCGCATCGACGTGGCGACGGTGGACGGCGAGGTCGTCCGGCTCGAGCGCCTCTGGTCAGACGGGAGCAATCGAAGTGACGGCCTCGAAACGGTCCTGAGCGCCGCGCAACTGGCCGAGATCGATCCCTTCGACCGCGTCCAACTCGCGTACGTCGCACGGGTTTGCCGAGAAAGTCCTTCCCTCTCCGAAGCCGGTCGCCGCCTCTTTGCTGCCTCCCGCGAACGCCGGGCCAGCACCAACGATGCCGACCGCCTGCGCAAGTACCTCACCCGGTTTGGGCTTGATCGCAACGCTACGGTGACCGCCCCTTCCCGGTCGTTCAGCGCTGCAATTTCGCTTCCCGGGTGCAGACTGGCCGGTATCCGGGAGCTGGAGGCAAAGTAAGCTGGCAGCGGCCCGATCGTGCCGCTCACACCACCAGGACCACGCCGACAGGCCCGGTATCTTCGAATTTTACTGTCAAACGAGCGAAGTCGCCGCCCCATACCCTGGGAAGCGGGGCGGTGGCTATCACGGAGAAGCCGGGCCCTGAGTCGCCCGGTTTCAAAGCCGCCTCATGGCGGCGGCGGCCAAATGCCGGGAGGTATCGAAACAGAATTACCGAAAGTTCCTGCGCGAGGGTATCGCGCCGGAACAATCAGCATTTCAGCATGGCCGCGCCACAATCCGGCCGTGCAATCAGGCGGCGTCCAGCACTCCCGCTACCAGATTGCCGGCATGGAACACGGCCTTGCGCGGGGTCTGGCGCGCGACCGTTTCGGCCGAGCAGCTGGCGGGGACCAGCACCATGTCGGCGGCGTCGCCGGCCTTTGGCCATACCTGCTTGCCCGCCGCATCCAGCGGGGTCGGCCCGCCGGTGGCGATCTTCAGGGACTGCGAGATCCCGTATTCGTCGCTCCAGCCGTAGAGCTGGCAAGCGAGCTTTGCCTTCTCCAGCACGTCGCCGCTGCCGAACACTGACCAGTGATCCTCGACGCTGTCGGTGCCGGTGTAGACCTTCACGCCCTTGTCCAGCAGGATCGGGATCGGCATCATCCGCGTGCCGAACGGCAGGGTGGATGCCACCGAAACATCAAGCGAAGCCAGCCGAGCGGCCAGTTCGGCCATTTCGCCTTCGGAAATCGACATCATCGAGAACGCATGACTAAGCGTTACCTTGCCACTCAGTGAGCGCTCGCGCTCCACCGTGTCGGCGATCCGGCGGATCGCGGCGATGCCGCTGGCGCCGGGCTCGTGCAGGTGGATGTCCACGCCCTTGTCCATGTCGAGCGCAACCTGCATCATCGCATCGACCGACTTCTCCATGCCGCCGTCGAGCGCGGTGGGATCGATGCCGCCCACATGCGTCGCGCCCGCCGCCATCGCCGCGCGCATCGTCGGGATCAGGTCGGCGCTGACGAAACCGTGCTGCGGGAACGCCACGATCTCATGCCCGAAACCGTCGGCGCGGCCGTCGAGCGCGTGCTTGAGCAGTTCGACGTGCTTGGTCCCCACCACCGGATCGACGTTGCACTGGCTGCGCGCAAAGGTGGTGCCGTTGGACTGCAGCAGATCGACCAGCTTGCCCGCGCGCTCCTCCAGCGTTGGGAGGAGCTGCGGCAGCAGCGTCTGCTCCAGCTTGATCTGCCCGCGAATGTCTTCGGTCCGCTTGCGCGGGGGCACCCACGGGCCGCCGTAGAAGGTCTTGTCGAGGTGGATGTGCATGTCGCGGAACGAGGGCAGCAGCAGCATGCCCTTCGCATCGCGCACCGCCACGCCCATCGGTGCAGGCGCATCGGCGGGGAGGATCGCGGCGATCTTTCCGCCGCGCACCAGCACCGAGGCTTTCGCAGTCTCGGTGCCGACCACTTCCGAACCCTCGCGCCGGTAGCCTGTCTCCAGCGTCACGCCGCGCAGCAGGAAGCTCGCGCCCTTCGCCCCGGCCGGCTTCGTCTTCGCCGCCATTGCCGGAGCCGCGACCCCGGCCGCCCCCGCCACCAGGGCGGCGGCAAGAATACCCCGGCGGGAAAGCTGCATGTCATTGCGATCCATCATCGTCGTCCCTTCCCTAAGCCTTAGAACTTGAACCGCGCGCCGATCTTCATCTGCCAGACCGACTGCGTGTTGAAGCTGGTCGCCGCACGGCCGACGAAGCTGTCGTACTGGTAGAAGTTGCCCTGCGTCGGGCAAGCCCCGGCGATCTGGCAATTGCGCGCCACCACGTTCGCCGACACATAAGGCGACGGGATCTGCTGCAGCACGCCCCACTTGCGGTTGAGAAGATTGCCCAGGTTCTCGATATCGAGATAGATTTCCGCCTTCGCCCCGTCGGGGAAGAAGCCCGGGATTTCCTGGCTGATCCGCATGTCGATCGTCGTCAGCGCAGGCGCGGTGAAGGCATTGCGCGGCGCGATCTTGCCCGCGTACTTGAGCAGCCCGTTCTGCTTCAGGAAGGCGTTGAACGCAGCGATGTCAAAGCCCGGCGCATAAGTAACGATCGCATCGCTCGTCGCCGTCACCTGCCCGCCGCTCGTCTGCGGCACATAGAGCAGCTGGCGGTTGCGCGTCGCCAGCGCGCCGTTCTCGCCCACCAGCATGTCGGCCGCCATGTTGGCGTTGGCGCCCACATCGAAAGTATAGCTGAACACCTGCCCCGAGCGCCTCTGCCCGAACAGCGTCAGGCGCGTGCGGTTGTCGCCGAAGAAGGCATGCGAATAGCTGACCGACAGCTTCGACAGATGGCGGAACTCATAGTTCGAGGTCGCCAGCGCCGGATCGTTCGGGTCCGAAGTCGCCACCCCGCTGTAGTTCGACGCAGCCACCGTGGTGATACCGGGATTGACGTCCTTCGAACGGATGTAGGTGTGCGAGAACATCGCCTCCAGCCCGTCCAGCGGCCCTTCACGCCAGGTCTTCGCCAGCGCCAGACCTAGCTGGTTGGCATAGCCCTGCTTGGTGTTGGTCACGAGAATATCGTTACGGTTCTCGCGCCCCGGCAGATACGTCGGTCGCCCGTCCGGCGCATCCGGCCCGCGATTGGCGCCTGCGTACAATTCGTACCACGCCACCGCGTTCTGCACTTCGGAGTGGATGAACTCACCCGCCACGCGCCAGCCGTTGCCGAACGCGCCCAGATCGAACTCCTTCTGCGCCCCGATCGACATCTTCCACGTCGACTGCGGCTTGAAGTTCTTGTCCAGCGCATTGATGAGCCCCTGCCCGCGCGCCGCGCTGGCGGTATTGGCCGCCTGCAGCGCCGGGTTGACGTTGAACCCGTCCACGTTGCTCAGCCCCGCAAGGCACGCCGCGCTCGCCGTGGCACTCCGGCTGCAGGTTACGTTGCCCAACATCTGCCCGGTGCTGTAGAAGGTGTTCGCCGTCCACACCGTGGGCGAGCCGCCGCCGAACAGGCCGACGCCGCCATAGACCGTCAGCGTCGGGTCGGGCTTCCAGTTGAACCCGAAACGCGGCTGCAGCAGGTGCTTGCCGTCGAGGTTCTCGGTATTGGAAATCCCGTAGCGCGCCATCACCACCGGGTTTTCGTCCGGCCGGTCGGACTGCTCGAAGAAGTCGTAACGCAGGCCCGCCTTGATCGTCAGTTCGGGCAGCACCGCCCATTCGTCCTGCAGGTAGAGCGTGTTGGTCGTGGTGTGCAGCGTGAAGCCCGCATCCGCCTTCTGGTTGCTGCCCGCATTGGCATAGCTGACCGAGGAGGCATTGCCCGCGCGCAGATCGTCCAGCGAGTTAAACACGTAGGAGCCGTTGGCGTTCTGCACGAACAGATCCCAGATCTTCAGCGCCTCGCGCTCGTACCCGGCGGTGATGCGGTGCGATCCGGCGGTATAGGTCGCCTTGGCGCGGTACTGCTGCAGATAGGTCGTCAGCTCATTCGCCTGATACGAGGCATTGGTGCCCGCATAGACGCTCGGGCCGGTCGTCGTCCCGTTCAGGTATACGCGGAACTGCGCGAAATCGTTGCCCGCCAGCGGGAAGCCCGGGTTGTCCATCTTCTTGTAGGACGCGCTGATTTCGGTGCTGAAATTGTCGGTCCAGTCGGAGAACACCTGCGCCTTGTAGACGTCGAGGTTGTTCTGCCGCTCCACCCACTGCGACAGCAGCCCCAGCGACGTGCTCGACCCGGTCAGCGTGTTGCCGTTGGCCGAGATCGAGGAGCCGCGCGTGCGCTGGTACGAAACCGTGGCGCGGTGGCCCGGCGCGATGTTCCAGTCCAGCTTGCCGAAGAACTTCTCGTCGCGCGAAGGCAGCTTGGTCGCCTCGTAGCCGAGCGGGTCGTAGCCGTAGCGGTCCTTCAGGATCTGGCGCACTTCGTTGGCCTGTGCCACGCTGACGCCGGGCACCTGATTGGCGAAGTCCGAACCCGAAGGGCCGACCAGCGACGGCTCCGAACGCTCGAACTTCTCGTAGTTCAGCGTGAAGAACAGCGTGTCCTTGATGATCGGGCCAGTCAGCGTCGCGCCGAAGGTCTTTTCGGAGAACTTGCCGGTCAGGCGGCGGTCCTGCTTCGATCCGTCCTGGAAATCGGTGTAGCCGAAGCGGCCGCCCTGCAGCGCATCGCCGGTATATTCATAGAAGACCTGACCGTGAAAGCTGTTGCCGCCCGACTTGGTGGTGGCATTCAGCGTGCAGCCGCCGAACGCGCCGTAGTTCACGTCATAAGGCGCCAGTTCCACGCCCAGCGTCTCAACCACGTCGATCGAGATCGGTGAGCGCTGCGTGGGATAGCCGTTGGCCTGCAGGCCGAAGTCGTCGTTCTGGCGCACCCCGTCGATGGTCAGCGAATTGGTGCGGTTGTTGGCGCCGCCGCAGACCAGCGCATCGCTGTTGCTGGGATCGACCGCCACGAAGGGGTTCATCCGCGCCAGATCCTTGAGATCGCGGCTGATCGAAGGCGCCGCCTCGATCTTCTGCGCGGAGAAGTTGGAACTCGGCCCGGTCTTGAGGTCGCCGCCGCCATAAGTCGTGCCGCTCACCACGATCTCGCTGATCTCGCCCAGCGTGAAGTTTGCCTGGAACGCGTCGCCGGTGTTGATCGCGGGAATGTTCACGGACTTGGTGCCGAGGTCGGGTGAAGTCGCGGTGACACGGTACGGGCCGCCGGGACGCAGGTTGCGCACGGCGTAGACGCCGTCGGCGCTGGTCGTCGCGGTGGTGGTCGTGCCCGAGGGGACATGGACGATGGTGACGGGAGCGCCGCTCACCGGATTGCCGTCCGGATCAGTCAGGCGGCCATTGATGGCCCCGGTGATGACCTGCGCGTGGATCGCGCTGGGAACGGCGAGCGCGATCCCCATCGCACCCAGAGAAAGTCCGGCAGCCAGTTTCGCAAAGCGCATGATTGTCACCCTCATGTTGTCCGAAAAGGCGACCGGCAGGGGTGCGGCGGACTTTTGTCCTGCCGACACCCGGCGACCCGATCGCTCGTTGCGAATCAAGTCATATGTCGAACTTCGTCGATGATCCAACATTAAATCGTCAACGATATAATAAATTTTCGAGAACGTTGTGTTTCTGCGATTTTTGGATGCTGCGGCGCGGTATGTTAGAGTTTAGTGCAGGTTGACGATCGCGCCGCGCAGCAATTTGGAATCGAATCGTTGACGATATTTTCGATGGTTCCGGTATCGGAATGGGCCATGCGAATGCGCCTTAGTGCGCGCCAACGCGCGCTCTTGCTCTTTTGGGTATCGCTAGGTTCAGTTCAGTGCACGGTCGTGTGCGCCTCGAACATCGGCGGGACGCGCCACCTTCATCTCCCTGCCGTCGCGCTGTGCAGGCAGGAAAGAGGGAAGGAAGGGGGAATGGCGAAACGCGCTAGACGGAAACGACACAGCGCTGACGAGGAATTGCTTCGCTACGCTCGCAATGACAAGCCGTGGGTGCCACGTCCATTTCCCGTCGTCACTACGAGCGCAGCGAAGCAATCCAGGGCCGCACAGCGAAACCTCATACGCCCCAAAACTCCGCCGCTCAGATCCGGTCGATGGCGGTTTCCCGCGCTTCGCCCTGCAAGGCGAAGCGATCGCGCGTGCGGGTGTAGAAGCTGGCGCCGAAGCGGCCGACGGGGAAATAGTCCTGCAGGTTCACCCGCCACAGGTCGGTGTCGACCAGCCCCTCGCGGGCATGAAGATGCAGGATCTTTCCGAGGAAGATGTACCGGCTCTCTGTCTCGATCGTCTCCCACAGGAGGCATTCGAAGGCGATCGGCGCCTCGGCGATGCGTGGCGGTTTCACACCGGCGGAAGGGATCGACGTGAAGCCGACGAGGTCCAACTCGCTCTGGTCGGGCGGCAGCGTGGTGCCGCAGTCGTGCATCTGCGCGGCGATTGCCTCGTCCGCCATGTGGACCACGAATTCCCGCGATTCCAGAACGTTGGCGGCTGTGTCCTTGAGCGCACCATCCTGCAAGCGGTTGATGGATATCATCACCAGCGGCGGATCCTCGCCCAGCATGGCGAACATGCTGAACGGCGCGGCGTTGACCACCCCCTGCGCATTGACCGTGGTGACCAGCGCGATCGGGCGCGGGACGATCAGGCTCGCCATCAACTTGTAGCGCTGATAGGCACCGATCGCGTCGAAATCGACGTGGGTCGTCTCGGCGGAGGTGGCGTCAGAACCGCTCATCCCAGATTCAACATCTGGGCAAGCGTCTGCGTCGAGGCCCCGCGATCGAGGCTGATATTGTCCTCCAGCGCGCGCAGATGGCGGCCCATTTCGGCGCGGGCCGAGGCGACGTCGCCCTTCTCCATGTAGTCGACGATGCGGCCGTGCTCGGCATGCTCGCACGCGGCGTTGCCGCTGGGCTGGTAGAGCGCGACGATCAGCGAGCAGCGCGTCATCAGTTCGGTCAGGTACGCGGTCAGGATCGGGTTGCCCGCGACCGCCGCGATGCGCAGGTGGAATTCGCGCGCGCAGGCGGCCCAGGCGGGCTGGTAAGGGTTATGCGTAATCTCGTGCTCGTGCGCCAGCAGACGGCGAAGATCGGCCAAGTCCTGCGGGGTGTGGCGCCGTGCGGCGATCTCGACGATGGATACTTCCAGCGCCCGGCGCGCCTCGAAGATCTGGCGGGTTTCCTCGGGTGTCGGGGCGGCGATGACGGCGCCCTTGTTGGGCCGCAGTTCGACGATGCGCTCATGTTCCAGCCGCTGCAGGACCTTGCGGATCACCGCGCGCGACACGCCGAACAGCTCGCACAGCGCCGGCTCGGGCAGCTTGGTGCCGGGCGTCAGCCGCTGGTTAAGCACGCTGTCGAACACCGTCTCGTAGATGTGCTGCTCGACATCGACCCCGCTGGCCGCCGCCGCCACGCCCAGGTCCGGCGCAGCCTCAGCCTTGCGCGCCCGGCGGGGGGCGGAAGCGGCACTGGCATTATCGTCCGACATCGCGAAACCCTGCTTCATGATCCAAAACCACCTTCCAACACCCCGCACGGCCATCACAGCCCAGCCGGAACCACCCTACTCACCGAAGCTCCACTCTGAAACACGCGATGGATGCCCCGGATTCGCTTTGCACCAGATTTGTCGAATTTTGCAAGAACAATCATAAACGATCCATAATATAAATCGTTGACGATTTTTGTATTGAATTGTTTCGTCTTCGTGATAGCCAGCTTGCGAACCTCAATGAAGGCGGACCATGGCGATTCTCGTTCCCAGGCGCACCATCCTTGCCGGCATGATCGGCGGCGCCGCGGCGGCCCTTGGCGGATGCTCTCGCAGCAGCGATCGGATAGGCGTGGGCCTCATCACCGCCCTCACCGCGCAGTCGGCCAAGTCCGGCGAGGCGATCTCGCGCGGGATCACTATCGCCATCGATGAGATCAACGCGGCAGGCGGCCTCCTGAACCGCAAGCTGGAACTGATCCGCCGCGATGACGAAAGCAGTCCCGCCAAAGGTGTGATCGCCGCCCGCGAATTGCTCTACAAAGAAGGCGTGGCGGTACTGTTCGGCGGGCTGGATACGCCCGTCGCGCGCGCCATCGTGCCGATCGCCACTGCCGCGCGCACGCCTTTCGTGGTGCCGTGGGCGGCGGGCACGGTGATCACCCATAATGGCACCGATCCCAATTACGTGTTCCGCGTATCAGCGGTGGACGAACTGGTCGACAAGGCGATGGTCGCCTTTGCCCGGCGCACTTACGCCGTGCGCCGCCCCGGCCTGATCCTGCTGAACACCGCATGGGGCCAGTCCAACGAAAAAGGTCTGAAGGCGGCGCTCGCCGCAGCCGGGCTGCCGCTGGCGGGGTCGGAGAAGTTCGAGCATTCCGACCTCGACGTTACCCCGCAGCTTGGCCGCCTGCGCGCTGCCGGAGCGGATTGCCTGCTGATGGTGGCCACTGTCGGTCCTTCGGCGCAGGTCGTGAAGTCGCTCGACCAGATGGACTGGGACGTGCCGATCGTGTCGCACTGGGGACCGGCCGGCGGGCGCTTCTCCGAACTGGCTGGCTCGCACGCGAACAGGGTGAAATTCGTGCAGACATACAGTTTCTTCGGCGCCGATACCCCGGTGAGAGCCCGCGTTCTTGCTGCGCTCAAGGCGAAGTACCCCGACATCACCGGACCGCAGGACGTGACGCCGGCCGTCGGTGTCGCCAACGCCTATGATGCGATGCATCTGGCCGGACTGGCGATCGCAGCCGCCGGGTCGCAGGACGGCGAGGCAGTGCGGCGCGGCTTCATCCGGATTGGCCGCTATGAAGGCCTGATCAAGACGTATGACGCTCCCTTCGCCCATGGCCAGGACGCGCTGGACGAGCATGACTACGTCTGGGCCGAGTTCGACGGGGGGCGCATCGTGCCGCTGCCCTTGCCCGGCACCATGCCGTCAAAGGCGGCCTGAGCTATGGAAGTCCTTCCCGCCCTGCTCACCGGCCTTGCGCTTGGCTCCATCTACGGGCTGATCGCGCTGGGCTTTCACATCACCGCGTCGGTCTGCGGCGCAGTGAACTTCGCGCAAGGGTCCAGCGCCATGCTGGGCGCGGTGCTGCTTTGGATGCTGACGCAGGCCGGATGGCCGGTCCCCGCTGCGGTGGTGATCGCCGTTACCGCCTGCGCGCTCTACGGCCTGATCGTCGAGCGCGCGGCGATCCGCCCGTTCCTGATGCGCAAGTCCGATGCCTGGCTGATGGCAACGGTGGCGCTGGGGCTGGTCTGCGATAACGGCGTGATGCTGGTGTTCGGCGCCGAGCCGCGTTCGCTGCCCTCGCCGCTGGCGCAAGACGCCGTGCGGGTGGGCGGCATCGACCTTGGCATCTATCCGCTGCACCTGCTGATCCCGCTGGTGATGCTGGCACTGGCGGGGGGGATCGACCTGTTCCGCCGCCGCACCCTGCACGGCGTGGCCATGCTCGCCGTGGCGCAGAACCGCGACGCCGCCGCGATCATGGGCATTCCGGTGGGCCGGGTCATTGCTGCTGCTTTCGGCTTGTCCTCGGCCCTTGCCGGCATCGCGGGAATGCTGGTGGCGCCGCTTTCCCATGTCGAGACCGGCATGGGCGTGACGCTGGGCCTCAAGGCCTTCGCTGTCGCCATTCTGGGAGGCCTCGACAACGCGCGAGGCGTCGTGGTGGCCGCGCTGCTGTTCGGGCTGGTGGAGGCCCTCGTCACGCTCGGCGTCGGCTCGGGCTATACCCAGATCGTGACCTTCATGCTGGTCATCATCGTCCTTGCCGTACGCCCCGACGGGCTGCTCGGCCGAGCACAGGTGCGCAAGGTATGAACGCCCTATCCCATCGAATCGCCGCACCTGCACTGTGGGGCGTGTGCCTGTCGGCGAGCATCGCCGGAGCGCTGCTGCTCAACGGCTATTACGCCTTCGTCATTGGCCAGATCGCGCTGCTGGCAATCGCCGGCATCGGCCTCAACGTGCTGATCGGGCTGAGCGGCCAGTTCAGCTTCGGGCATGCCGCATTCTACGCCATCGGTGCCTACGCGGTGGCGATCTGCACCTCTCACGGCTATCTGCCGTTCTGGCTGGCATGCCCGCTGGGCGTAGCCATTGCGGTCGGCATCGGCGCTCTCCTCGCCTTGCCCGCTTTGCGAGTCAAAGGGCCCTACCTTGCCATGGTGACCATCGCTTTCGGCCTGGTGGTGGAGCAGACGCTGGTGGAAGCCGAAAGCCTGACCGGCGGCCAGAGCGGCATCCTGCAAATCCCGCCGCTGTCGCTGGCCGGGATCGTGTTGGGCGACCGGGCCATGGCGATCGCGGCCATCGCGGCGGCAACGCTGGTGATGGCGGCCTATCACATGCTGTCGGCCAACGGCTGGGGGCAGGCGATGCGCGCGGTTCGCGATTCCGAGAACGCTGCCGCCTCCATCGGCATTTCTCCGACGCGCACACGCATCGTCGCCTTCATGGTCTCGGCCGGGTGCTGCGCGCTAGCGGGCGGGCTGTCGGCGCCGCTCAACAGTTTCGTGACGCCGCAGTCCTTCGGCCTCAACTTCTCGATCCTGCTGGTGCTGACGGTGGTGATCGGCGGCATCGGATCGCGGCCCGGCCCGGTGGTTGGGGCGATCGTCATCGGCGTGCTGCCGGAACTGCTGTCTTCTTTCGAGGCCTATCGCATCCTTGCCTATGCGGCGCTGGTACTACTGGTGCTGTGGATAGCTCCCGGCGGCATTGCCGGAATGCTGCGCCTGCCTGAGGCAGACAGCGCTGCCCCCCAAGAGGATGCCGCTGCTATTGCCTCGCTTCTGGCGAAACGCCGCCGCAATACCCTGTCGGGGCGCGGCCTCGGTATCCGGTTTGGTGGCGTGCGCGCGATCGGCGATCTCGACATCGCAATCCCGGCTGGGAGCGTGACGGCGCTGATCGGCCCGAACGGTGCCGGGAAATCGACTGTCATCAACATCCTGAGCGGCTTCTATCGCTCCGATGAAGGGGAGCGTCTGGTCGGAGACACTCCATTGGCCGCTGGCAAGCCGTGGCTTTCGGCGCGGGTCGGCATTGCGCGCACCTACCAGACCTCTGCCCTGTTCGACAGCATGAGCGTGGAGGACAACGTCCTGCTCGCCATGCGCAAGGGACAGCCCGGCATGCTTTACGGGGCCGCCCTGAACCGCAGCCCCAAGGATGTGCACCATGCGCGCACCTTGCTGCGGGCCTGCGGCTTTGCCGGGCCGCCATCGACCCGCTGCAGCGCTCTGGCACACGTCGACCGGAGGCTGGTAGAAATCGCGCGCGCGCTCGCGACGGACCCGGACGCCCTGCTCCTCGACGAACCGGCAGCTGGGCTTTCCCAGACTGAGAAACGGGTGCTCGGCGACCTGCTGCGGCAGATCGCCGAGGCAGGTATCGGTGTCGGCCTGGTGGAGCATGACATGGGCCTTGTAATGGGCGTGTCGGACCGCGTTGCGGTCCTGCGCACCGGCGAGCTTATCGCACAGGGCAGCCCGGCCGAAGTTCAGGCGGACCCGCTGGTGCGCGAGGCCTACCTTGGCGAAAGGCGCATGGGCGGGCAGGCCGTGGCCATCGCCAAAGGCGGCGAACCCTGCCTTGCCGCCTACGCGCTGAATGCAGGCTACGGCGCCATCGACGTGCTGCACGGCATCGACATCGAGGTACGTCCCGGCGAAGCCGTAGCCCTGCTGGGCGCGAACGGCGCTGGCAAGTCCACGCTGATGCGCATTCTCTCCGGTCTGATGGAACCGGGTTCAGGGCACCTCAGACTGGAAGGTACGCAGATCACGGCACAGGATGCGCCCGCTCGCGTGCGTCAGGGGCTGGCACTCGTCCCGGAAGGGCGGCAGGTCTTTCCCGAGCTTTCGGTATTCGACAATCTGCGTCTGGGTGCTTATGTGCGACCCAAGGATGCGGCGGCCCGCATGTCCTCGATTCTGGAGCGTTTCCCGCGCCTTGCCAACATGCAGCAGCGCCGGGCGGGGCTGCTCTCTGGCGGTGAGCAGCAAATGCTGGCGATCGGCCGGGCACTCATGTCCTCGCCCCATATCCTGCTACTGGACGAGCCTTCACTGGGCCTGTCCCCGCAGATGACATCGGACCTGTTCGATCAATTAACGCTGCTTCGAGATGAAGGCATGGCGATGCTCATCGTCGATCAGATGGCCGATTTGGCACTTAACCTTTCCAGCCGTGCCTATGTTCTAAGAAGCGGACGAATTCTGGCGACGGGTCCGTCTGGCGTTATGATGTCGAGCGAAAATCTCGAAGCCTTGTATCTGGGCAATTGAGCTCGCGCACTAGTCGATGCCATAGACTGGCACGGCAACATCCAGCATCGGCGGGCGTGGAAAACGCTGGCAATCAAATCGAGCGATTTGCTGCACCACCGGCAGCATCTGGCGGTCAGCGGCGATGGGCCTAATGCTATTGCCTCTGCGTTCGAACATGGAGGCTCCTTGCCGTTCTTCGATGTCACGGATACATTAGCTTACGGCGCCGTGCGTAATCCCCAATTCCTAGACGGCGCGCGAGAAGCTGTGAGTCACCGTTTCATCAGTGATATCGATGGGCCCATTCATCTCGAACATCCCGAGCCGCGAAAGGCTGGTATGAACAGCCCAGTGAATATCATGCTATAATCACCCGACGTCCGGAATCGCCTGCCTCGCGCTCGGAAGCAGACCGTGCACAAAGTCCCATCTGCTGCCAGCGGCTTCAGGATTTTTATCGTGTTGCCTGGCTCAGATTTGGTTCTTCATTCCACTCAAGGGCCATTGCGCTCGTGCCAGAGCGGGCATCACCTTAATCGGCCCGAGCATGCGCCTGAGTTTTCATCGTCCCCTTTGTGCAGCGTGATGCCGTTAAAGCGTAGTAGCTTATCGACGTGTGCGATGTCTTCCTGATCGCGGGATATGCGATCGAGGTTTCTACACAGCATGTCGAACTGCCCTGCCCTGGTATCAGCCAGAAGCTGCAGCAGGCCTGTTCGCCCCGCATGCTCGCGCCTCGTCGTGATAATAAGCGACGATCTCCCAGCGTTCGCGTGCTGCAAGTTCCCGACAGACCAGCAACTGGTCGTCGATGGAATGCACATTCTGCAGATCGGATGAGTAGCGGGCGTAGAGAGCCGCTTTGAGCATCAAGGGTCCGGCGGCGAGGGCCGACGCTTCTGGAAGTAACTATGCAAAAAATCATTTTTTTTCGAGATTTTACCTATCTCCGCGAGGAGAAGCGGAAGTTGGTTGCGGGGTGCGCCCCCGATTGAACCCAATAAGCCAAGTCATTGATTTTATTGAGACGAGGAATTTCCGCCCAAATAGACATCTCAGCAAGATTCTGATTTCTATAAGATTTTTAGGGAGTTTGGTTGCGGGGGCTCGCTTCCATCAATACTTGGCACCAAGCAGTCGCAGCCTAATTTCCACTAAATTTATGGCAACGAACCGACGTCGAGGAAGCAGAGGATGACGAGAAAATCGATAAGCGGGAAGCCAGCAAGACTGGCGGAGAGGGTGTCCGGCAAACTTCGCCGATAACCGTCTGGTTTATCAGCATTTTATACCTCTTTTAGTAATCCAACCCTGTTGGCAGCCCGGCTTGCAGATGCAAGTGACAGCAGGCTCGAAGAAGATAGGATCTTATCGAACAAATTCATACTAATTCTTTCAACTCCACCGTTGGGTCTGCCAATCTCACTAGATCAGGCGATGA
>NZ_BSFC01000007.1:0-11277 GCF_027922145.1 Novosphingobium resinovorum
CCGCCACGCAGAGTTTCGTGCTGGAAGACGGCGCGCTGCACGTGACGCTGGAGGTGGCCAACCAGTCCGAGCGCGCCATGCCCTGTACGCTGGGCCAACACCCCTACTTCGTGCGCGAACCCGATGCGCGGGTGACGTTCGCCGCCGAGGGCGTGTGGCTGAGCGACGCGCGGATGATCCCCAGCGAGACAGCGCTTGCGGATACCTTCGGAGACTTCGCGCGAGGGGCCGTACCCGACCCGATGACTCTGACCGACAACTGCTGGTTCGGCTGGCAGGGCGAGGCACGGCTTGGGACAGTCAGCGTGACGTCGCCCGAGGCCGGGTTCCTGCATCTCTACGCCCCGCCGGGGGAGGACTTCCTCTGCCTTGAGCCTACGACGGCGATGCCCGATGCGTTCGGACGGGTCAGCAGCGGCATGACGGTACTGGAGCCGGGTGAGACACAGGCGTTAACGATGGTGTTGCAGGCCTGATCCGGGTCAATTATCTCGCCGTCATTCCCGCGAAGGCGGGAACCCATCTCCTGCCGGCTCCTCTTGCACGGGCATCGGTTGGGTCCCCGCCTTCGCGGGGATGACGGGGAGCGTTTCAATCACGCCAGGGCGGGCATCGATAGCGCTTCCGGCAAGGCGCCCCGCGGATTTCAAGGCCGTTCGCGGCCAGCGGTCCCGGACAAGTCCGGGACGACGGCTTATCCGAACCCGACCGTCCGCGCCCAAGCGCGCCACATCTCGGGCCAGATCTCGACCGGCTTGCCGATGGCGCGGCGCAGGCCGAAACCGTGACCGCCATTGGCGAAAAAGTGCGCCTCGACCGGCACCTTGCGGGCTTTCAGCGCCGCGCGCAGGCTTACGGTGTTCTCCGCCGGAACGACGTCGTCGTCCTCGGCATGAACGAGGAAATGCGGCGGCGCATCGGACGGGACCATGCGGTCGGGGGAATGCGCGGCCTCAAGCTCCGGCGTCGGCGAAGGGCCGAGCAGCAAATTACGCGATCCGGGATGCGCGATGCCTGCGTCCATGCTCACCACCGGATAGATCGGCGCGGCGCAGAATGGCTTTGCGGAGAGCCTGTCCGCCGCGTCCACGGGCTCGTAGACTTTGGCCGCGAAGCGCGCGCCAAGATCGGCGCAAAGGTGTCCTCCGGCAGAGAAGCCCATCGCCGCGACCCGCTCGGGATCGAGGGCGAAGTCCTTCGCGCGGTGGCGGATCAGGCGCATGGCGCGCTGCGCGTCGGCAAGCGGGGTGTCGGGGCCGCTCGACCAGCCCTCGCCCGGCAGGCGATAGAACAGCACGAAGGCGGTGAAGCCGCGCGCCGTCAGCCAGCGGGCGATCTCGTAGCCTTCCTTGTCGACGACGATCCAGCGGTAACCGCCACCCGGCGTGATCATCACCGCCGCGCCGTTGGGCCGGTCGGGACGGAACACCGCCATGCGCGGACGGGTCACGCCGTAGACCGCGCGGTCGGTGACGAGGGCATCGGTGGACCGCTCGTCCACCGTCTCGGTCAGCGGCGCCTTGAGACGTGCGGGCGGCCCCT
This sequence comes from Novosphingobium resinovorum, assembly GCF_027922145.1. GTDB lineage: Bacteria > Pseudomonadota > Alphaproteobacteria > Sphingomonadales > Sphingomonadaceae > Novosphingobium > Novosphingobium resinovorum. The sequence goes on from NZ_BSFC01000007.1 coordinate 1,543, forward strand.
TGGGCCAGAGGTCGATGGTCTCGGTCGGCTGCGGCAGGCCGGGCGGGAGCGCTTTGGAGGCAGCGGGAGGCGGTGTCTGCGCATTGGCAGGACTTGGGGCCCTTCCGGCCAGTCCCGCAGCGGCAAGAGAGCCTGCGATCAGGGTTCTGCGATCGAAATCCACTCCGGGCTCCCTTGGAAAACAAAAAGGAGCGGGGTCCACGGGCCGGAACCCGCGAACCCCGCGTCAGGGGAGGAGATCAGATCTTCGCGCGCGCGCCGAACAGGATCGTGCGCCCGAAGTGATTGTTCTCGTAGTTACGGGTCGCGTAGACGTCGTTGAAGCGATAGCGATACTCGTCCGTCAGGTTGTTGCCGTCGATCGACAGCTCCAGCCATTCGGTCGCCTTGTAGCGGATCGCCGCATCGAAGCTGGTGTACGAACCGTACCCTTCGAAGATGTTGTTCGTTGCACTGGCGCCATCCACGAACGGGCCGCGATAGCTCACCGAGCCGCGGATGCTAAACTTGCCGTCGTCATAGTACAGCGTCGCGTTCCACGCGCGCTTCGACACGCCGAACAGGGTATTAGTGTAGGTATCCGGAACACCGACGAGGGAGCAGGCGGTCGTCACACGGGTACAGGCCGTAACCGCTGGACCAGTGATCGTGTAGTCCGCCTTACTCTGGATGAACGTGGCGTTGCCCTGGAAGCCGGTGTGGCTCAGGATGCCCGGCAGGAAGGTGAAGGGCAGCTGCAGCGCCACTTCCACGCCCTTGAGCGTCGCACCCTCACCATTGACCTGTGCCGACACCACGTACTCCTGATTGGGGTCGTAGTTGATGTAGGCAGGCGTGCTGGTGCCCAGGACATCGCGGCCCAGGCCAAGCTGCGGCAGGGTGGCGGTGTACTGCCCGGCGACCGGGAAGCTCTCGATCTTCTTGATGAAGCCCGCCACCGAAAGCAGCGCCTGCGGGGCGAAATACCATTCGATCGATGCGTCGAAATTGGTGGCGCGATAGGGATCGAGGAACGGGTTGCCGAAATTCACACGGTAGTTGAACCCGTCGACCGAGCCGCCCGGATTGAGGTTGCTCAGCGCGGGCCGGGTGATGACCTTGGCGATCGCACCGCGCACGATCACGTCATGGCGCGGATAGAACGCAAGGTTCATCGACGGCAGCCAATCGTCATACGTGCGCTGCACGGTCGCGGCGACGCCTGCGGAGTAGCCGGTCGACTTCTGGTCGGTATGGGCATAGCGGATACCCGCATTGCCTGCATATTCGAGGCCGAAGAGTTCGCCCTTGACGTCGAACTGCACATATCCGCCCGAGGTGGTTTCCTGCACGCGGCGGTTGTTGCCGAAGTCCTCCTTGGCGGTGCGGCCATAGAGGTTGGTGTAGTCCGCCGCGTTCGCGATATCGGCGACGATCCACTGGCTCGTGGAGCCGCCGGGCTGGCCGGCATCGCCCAGATCGACGAGCTGCGAGATGCCCGAGGTCACCGGCAAACCGTAGACGCTGGATGAACAGGTCACGGTGCCGAGGATCAGGTCCTGCGTGCCGTTGGCCCCGCATGCGGCGGTATCGCGCATGAACAGCTGGGTCTGGAAGTTGTAGCGCCGCCACACCGCGCCGGCCTTGACGGTGAAGCCGTCGGTCAGGTCCCATTCGGTGCGCAGCTGCGCGGTCTTGAACTTGTTCTTCACGTAGGACGGGCGATCGCGGATTTCGGCAAGCTGGAAGTTCGCCGGGTCGGTGACGTCCATGCCATAGCTGAGCACCGGCGACTTCATGTCCGAGTAGTCGTAGCTGAAGCCGTCGGCGTTCTTGTTGTCGTAGGCGATCGTGGTTTCGACCGGGATGTCGGCGTTCGACTGCGACATGCCGCCCAGCAGGGTGAAGCGGAAGCTGTCGCTGACGTCCTGGTCCCAGGTCGCGCCGACCTGCCAGAACTCGGTCTTCGACTTGCGCAGGTAGCTTTCGGTGCGGACGTAAGCATTGTTCAGGGTCGCGCTGACCATGTTGCCGTTGTCGTCGTAGACTGGATCGACGACGTCGAAGCGGCGCTCGTTCGAACGGGCGAGCACTTCGAGCCACTGCTCGGCGCGGGTTTCCTTGAACGACGAATAGAGTCCGTCGATCGAGAACTTGGTCTTGTCGGTGGGTTCGAACTGGATCGAGCCGGTCAGGCCGAGGCGCTTGCGGTCATGCTCGACCACGCCGTAGCGCGGGATACGCGGGTGGAACGCGAGGCTGGCGGCGTCGCACGCCGCCGAGGGGCGATAGCCGCCGCCCGAGCTTACCGGCACGCCGCCGGTCGGCCCGACGTCCGAGTAGTAGCAGGGCGTTCCGTCCACCGAGTTGAAGTAGGCCTGCGCCCAGCGCACGGTGTTGTTGCCGTTCTCGATCGTGTCGGTGTGCGAATAGGCGGCCGAGAGGTTGACGCCGAACGTGCCCGCATCGTTACGCCAGGACAGCAGCCCGGCCATGCGCGGGCCAACGTTCTTTGACAGGTCGTTGTAAGAACCCTGGACGTTGAGCACGCCGGTCAGGCCCGCCTTGGCCGCCAGCGGATTGCCGGTGTTGAGATCGACCACCGCGCCCAGCGAACCTTCGTCGAGGCTGGCTTCGGCGGTCTTGTGGACGACGAGGCTGCTGAACAGCTCCGAAGCGAAGACGTTGAAGTCGAACGAGCGGTCGCGGTTGGCGGAGGCGCCGTCCGAGCTGGTGGCGATCGTCTCCAGCCCGTTGACGCGGACGCGGGTGAACTGCGCGCTGAGGCCGCGCACGGTGATCGCACGGCCTTCGCCGCCGTCCTTCTGGATCGAGATGCCGGGGATGCGCTGCAGCGACTCGGCAAGGTTCTGGTCGGGGAACTTGGCCATGTCCTCGGCCACGACCGCATCGACCGCCGAGATCGATTCGCGCTTCACGTTGAGCGCAGCCTGCAGAGACTGGCGGAAGCCGGTGACGATGATGTCGCCCGCAGTCGCGGTCTCGTCCGCAGGAGCTGCGGTATCCGCCGCGTCCTGCGGCGCGGGCGCCGCGTCCTGCGCCATCGCAGCCGACGACACGAGAGCGCTGCCCGCGCACAGGGCAGCCTTCAAAAGCGAAATTCCGGTAACATGCTGGCGCATGACAACATCCCCTCACGACCCTTGCGGGTCAAAAATGATACCGGTGTCAGAAGGAAGCGCGGCTAACGCGCGCATTGTTCCGGCACCTCTACTCCCGCCCCTTTCGGAGCACCTCGGGCGACCTCCAAAATCGCCCCACCCGTTCCGAAGATCATCCTTGCGATCCTTGGTAACCGGTGTCATCAATATGTGACGCAGGGAGAACGCCCTGTCAATACTCGGAGTCCACAAGCTCCGCCAATGGGAGATCGATAGTGAAAATCCGCAGGCTCGCGAGCCAGATTGTCCTTCCGATTCTGATGGTTGCTTCCACCCCGGCGCTGCTGCACGCAGCCCCGCTAGAACCCACCCGCGGCGGCGAGGGCGGCCGTATCATCCGCGTCACCACTCTCGCGAAGGACGGCCCCGGATCGCTCAAGGCCGCGGTCGAAGCAAAGGGCAAGCGCATCGTCGTCTTCGAGGTCGGCGGGGTCATCGACCTTCAGCGCACGATCCTGAACATCGACGAGCCTTTCCTGACGATCGCCGGGCAGACCGCGCCTTCGCCGGGCATCACGATCGTGCGCGGCGGCATCGATCTCAAGGGCCACGACGTCAAGATCAGCCACATCCGCGTGATGACCGGGGTGGACGGCCAGGCCAAGCTCTCGGGCTGGGAGGCGGACGCCTTCTCCACCGTCGCCGCGCACAACGTGATCGTAGAGCACTGCAGCTTCTTCTGGGCGATCGACGAAAACATGTCGACCTCCGGCCCCCGTTTCAACGGCAAGACCGTCAAGGAATGGCGCGCTGCCACCAGCCATGACGTGCTGTTCCGCGAGAACCTCGCGGCCGAAGGCCTCGCCGACGCCAGCCATCCCAAGGGCGAGCACTCCAAGGGCACGCTGATCCACGACAACGCCACTGCCATCACGCTCTACCGCAACGTCTACGCCCACAACATGGAGCGTTCGCCGCTGGTGAAGGGCGGCGCGCAAGTGCTGATGGTCAACAACATGATCTTCGACCCCGGCCACCGCGCGGTGCACTACAACCTGATGAACCTGGAGTGGGCCGGCCACGACTACGTCACCGGCGAGATCACCGCCGTGGGCAACGTCATGCGCGCGGGCAATTCGACCGCGCCCGGCCTGCCGTTCCTGACGCTGGGCGGCGACGGCGATCTTGCGTGGTATTCCAAGGACAACATCAACGTCGATCGCTGGGGCAACCCGGCGCCGATGTTCGGCCGCTACGGCGTGACCAAGGCGAAGCTGATCGAGAAGGATTCGCCGATGGCCAGCCTGGGCAGCCTCGACGTGATGCCCGCCAAGGACCTGGAAACCAGCCTGCTCGCCTCGGTCGGCGCGCGTCCGTGGGACCGTGCGCCCGATGATATCCGCGTACTGTTCTTCGTCGCCGAGGGGCGCGGCGAGATCATCGACGACGAAAAGGTCGTCGGCGGCTACCCGCACCCCAGCCCGACCGCCGCGCCCTTCGTGGACAAGGACTGGAACCTCAAGACCATGGAGCCGAAATCCGGCGTCTATCCGGGCCAGAAGGACGGCGCGCAGGAGAAACTCTCCGCCCGCGACGAAGCCATGCGCGAGAACGCGAAGTGATCGGGGCGGCGCTCCTGCTGCTGGCGGCGGCTCCGGCGATGGCCGTCATCGACGAGCGTGACACCGTGCGCGAGGAAGCCCCTCCGCACGGCGCCATCGGCATGAGCACCGCCTATCGCATTTCCGACGCAGCGCCAGCGCCGCGCACGATGGAATTCCGCCGCCGCGTCCTCCACAAGGGCGCGGCGATCGGCGAGCATCCCATCGCGCACGATGAGGTTTACTACGTGCTCTCGGGCGAGGGCGAAGTCGTCTCCGACGGCAAGCGCGCGCAGCTCACGCCGGGAATGACCGCCTATCTCTACGACGGCGCCGTGGTCGGCATCTGGCAGCGGGGCGAGGAACCGCTTTCGCTGGTAATCGCCTATCCCAACCCGCCCGCCGCCAAGTAGGTTTCGGCACGACGGATTCTGCAAATTCCTCCCCGAGACAAGCTCGGGGAGGAATTTGCGTCACACCCCCGGCTGGACGTAGGGCGCCCTCGCCCACAATTCGCGCTGCCAGCGGCGCGGATCGTTCTCCACGCGCACGGTATCGCCGAACACCATCGTCGCGCGCGCGGGCAGGCGGTACGGCGACCACTCCGCCAGCCCCGGTCGCCCGGTCTTGGCCAGACCGGTGAAGGCGCGCATCATCGCTCCGCTCAGCCTGCGAGCCCCGTCGTCGGTGCCCGAATAGCTGCCCGGCGCGTCCAGCGTGCCGAAGACATAGGGAATGTCGTCCGTATGTGCCGCCCCGCGCAAGGGGTCCGTCGGCGAGGGACGGTCGAGTTGGTACACCCACGTCGATCCCGCCCCGGCCGCCGCCCGCGCATCCGCCTCGATCACTTGCCCCGGCCATGACCGGCCCGCCGTGGTGGCTGCGTAATAGACTTGCTCGGGCGTCCAGCCGGGTTCATGGGCGCGGTACTGCTCGACGACCCAGACAGGGTCGAGGTCGATCTTGATCTCGGGCACGATGCGCGCGGCAAGGTTCTCCCACGACAGCCCCTGCAGCTTCGCCCCGCGCGGATCGAGGAAGGCGCGCGTCTCCTCGCGCACGTTGCCAAGGATCATCGGCACGCCCAGCGACTGCGGCGCGGCATCGGGCCAGAACGGATGCCGCGGCAGGTTGGTCATGTCGAGCACGGGGCCGAAGTAGACCCCGCCGCCCATGATGGGATCAGTGGTGGCAAGACCCTCGACCAGCCGTTCGATCTGCATCGTTCGCAGGCCCTCGACGTCGCCAGGGGCGAGCTTCAGCGCCGCCATAAACGCCTGCGTGCGCGCCCAGGCATGGGCCGGGCCGCTGGCCTGCACCTGCTGCCCGCTCATCGTCGCGGCGACGTGGAACAGGCCCTTCGCGGCGGGCATCGCCATGAGCGTGGCGATCTTGGCGCCCCCGCCCGACTGGCCGAACACCATGACGCGCGCCGGATCGCCGCCGAACTTGGCGATGTGCTCGCGCACCCATTGCAGTGCAAGGATCAGATCGAGCTGGCCGAGATTGCCGCTATCGGCATAACGCGCACCGAAGGGCCCCAGCCAGGCATAGCCCAGCGCGTTGAGCCGGTGGTTGACGGTGACGACCACGACATCGCCGTCGGCGGCCAGCTTCGCGCCGTGGGTCAGCGGATCGGTGACCGAGCCAGTGGTGTAGGCGCCGCCGTGGAAATAGACCATGATCGCCCGCTTCGCGCGCGGGTCCGCCTCGGGAGTCCAGACGTTGAGGAACAGGCAGTCCTCGGACTGCGGCTCGCCCGCCATGGCGCGCTGCGGGCAGATGGGGCCGAACTTCGCGGCGGTGATCGGGGGGCCTTCGAGCGGCTCGGCGATGGGACGGGCAAAGCGTTCGGCGCGGCCGTAGCGGATGCCCTTGAAGGCATGGACGCCGCTTTCCGGGACGGCGGTGTAACGGCCGATTCGGCGCGTCTTCGCGCTGCGGGCGAGAGAGGGGAGCGGCGCCGTGGCGGCGAGCACTGCCGCCGATTTCACGAGGGTGCGGCGTGAAAGATCGGTCATATTGCTCTCCCAAGCTGAAGTGCGTGCCGCTCACCCACCCCGCTGCGACTAGGCAGCAAGCTGCCAAGTCTCGCTCCCCTCCCGCTTGCGGGAGGGGCTGGGGGTGGGCCTTGTTCTCTTAGCGCCTGACGTCCCCGCCCGAAGTCGAGAAGGCTTCCAGCTCCGCCGGTCCAACAAGGCACATGTCACCCGGCACGGTATGCTTGAGCACGGTATAGGCCAACCCTGCCTGCGCCGTCTCGACCAGCCCGGCACCTGCTAGCCACTTGTGCAACACGCCCGCCGCAAAGGCGTCGCCGGTGCCGATGCGGTCGACGATGCCGGTGACATCGACCTCGCTCGTCTGGTGCGCCGCGTCCCGCGCATCGAGACGTGCGGCGATACGGTGATGGCCGGAGTTCACCACGTGCCGCGCGGTCGAGGCGATCAGTTGCAGCTTCGGGAACGCCTCGAAGGCGGCCAGCGCGGCCTCGCGCCGACGGTCGGAGCCATCGCCGGAGAACGCCTTGCCCAGCAGCAACGAAATATCCCGGTGGTTGCCGATCATGACCGTCGCCGACTGCATCAGGTCGGTCAGGATCGCGCGCGGATCGCTGTCCCAAGCATCCCACAGCAGTGCGCGGTAATTGCCGTCGAAACAGACAGGCACGCCGGCGCTGTTGGCCGCGGCGACGGCGGCTTGCGCAAGCGCGACGCCTCCGGGGCCGAGCGCCGGCGTGATGCCCGACAGGTGGAGCAGTCGGGCGCCCTCGAGCGCGGAGGCGAAGTCGAACTGGTCCGCCTTGGAGGTTGCGAACACGGAACCCGCGCGATCGTAAGTGATCGACGAGGGCCTCAGGCCTGCTCCGCTCTCGAGGAAGTAGAGGCCCATGCGGCCGGTATCGCGCCCGACGTGGGCGGTATCGATCCCGGCGGCGGCGAGGGCTGCGCGCGCCTTGTCGCCCAAGGGACTGGACGGCAGGCGCGTCAGCATCTTCACGTCATGGCCCAGTGAGGCGAGCCCCGCCGCGACATTGGCCTCGGCCCCGCCGACGACCATGTCCAGCGCATCGCACTGCACCGTCAGCCGCGCGGCCGGGGTGGCGAAGCGCAGCAGCACTTCGCCGAAACACAGGACATGACCGCTCATCTACCCACCCCTCTCACATTTCCATTCGTCGCCGCAGCGGCTTAGCGAGCCAGCCAGCCGCCGTCGACAGCAAGAATGTGACCGGTAACATAATCCGAGGCTGGAGAGGCCAGGAACACGGCGGCGCCCGCGATATCCTCCGGCTTGCCCCAGCGGCCTGTCGGGATGCGTTCGAGGATCTGGCGGTTGCGCGTCTCGTCGGCGGAAAGCGCGGCAGTGTTGTTGGTGGTGATGTAGCCCGGCGCGATCGCGTTGACCTGCACGCCCTTGGGCGCCAGTTCGTTCGCCATCGCCTTAGTGACGCCCGATACGCCGGACTTCGCCGCCGCATAGCTCGGCACGCGGATGCCGCCCTGGAAGGTCAGCAGCGAGGCGATGTTGACGATCTTGCCGCCGGTTCCCCGCTCGACCATGTCCTTCGCGGCCGCCTGGCTGAGGAAGAACAGGGTCTTGAGGTTGGTGTCGATCACCGCGTCCCAGTCCTCTTCTGAGAACTGCAGCAGGTCGTCGCGGCGGATGATACCGGCGTTGTTGACGAGGATGTCCACCTTGCCCAGCCCTGCCACCGCCTCGTCGATGACGCGCTGCACCGGCTCGATGCTCGACAGGTCGGCCTTGATGTTGACCGCCTTTCGGCCCGTCGCGGCGATCAGCGCCAGCGTCTCGGTCGGCTCCGAGCGGCCCGCGACGGCGACATCGGCGCCCGCCTGTGCCAGCGCGACGGCGATGGCCTGGCCGATGCCGGTGTTGGCGCCGGTGACGAGCGCGGTCTTGCCCGTCAGGTCGAAGGAAATTGCCATGATACCCTCTCTCGTCATTGCGAGCGCAGCGACGCAACCCGGGGCGGTTGCGACGCTGGCTCGATGGATTGCTTCGTCGCTGCGCTCCTCGCAATGACGAGCGCAGGGGGTAGGCGAAGACTTACTGGAGCTGGCAGATATCCAGCACGTTCATGTCGGTGTAGTCGAGGTTTTCCCCGCCCATCGCCCAGATGAAGGCGTACTTCTTGGTGCCCGAACCCATGTGGATCGACCACGGCGGGCTGATGACGGCCTCTTCGTTGGCGATGACGATGTGACGCATCTGGTCGGGCTCGCCCATGTAGTGGAAGATGCGGTCGTTCTCTTCGGGCAGCTCGAAGTACAGGTAGATTTCCGAGCGGCGGTCGTGGAGGTGCGGCGGCATCGTGTTCCAGACCGAGCCTTCTTCCAGCACGGTCAGGCCCAGCAGCAGCTGCGCGCTCTCGCACACGCCGGGGATCACCAGCTGGTAGATGGTGCGCTGGTTCGAGTTGGCGAGGTCGCCGCGCGCCAGCGGGTTCGCCTGGTCGAGCGTGATGTGCTTGATCGGCAGCGCCTTGTGGGCGGGAACCGAGGCGATGTAGAAGCGCGCGCCCTCACCCTCGAAGATCACCTCGTTCGTGCCCATGGGGACGTAGAGGCATTCCTTGTTCTTCATCTCGAAGCGCTGGCCGTCGACGGTGATCGCGCCGGGGCCGCCGATGTTGGTGATGCCGGCCTCGCGGCGCTCGAAGAAGGACTTGCCCTCCGCGCTCTTGGGGACGGTCTGCAGCGGCAGGGCAAGCGGCTCAGCGCCCGGAACCGCACCGCCGATGATGAAGCGCTCGTTGTGCGAGTAGTTGAGGTTGACCTCGCCGGCCTTGAACATGCCGGTGACCAGATAGCGGTCGCGCAGTTCTTCATTGGAGACACACTCCATCATGTCCGGATGGGTGGCGTGGTACGTCTTGCAGAACACTGTGAACTCTCCCGTTCAGGTCTTGGCGGCATTCGTATCCGCTTTAGGTAACCGGTGTCAACGGGGTTGGCGCGCGTTGCAATCATCCTTCACCGCATCCCGTCATTGCGAGCGCAGCGAAGCAA
>NZ_BSFC01000007.1:11291-122791 GCF_027922145.1 Novosphingobium resinovorum
GGATTGCTTCGCTGCGCTCGCAATGACGGGATGTCAGGGTTTCGGGTATGGCACCGCCGAAGCCCGCCGGATCAGGTCCGATAGGAAGAACGAAGGCTCCGACGCTGCCGAGGCCGGGCGGATCAGCTTGGCCGCCGCCGTGCTGGCCATCGTGCGGATCGGCCAGCGCACTGTCGTCAGCGGCGGCCAGATGTGCGCGGCGGTGGCGGTATCGTCGAAGCCGATGATCGACAGGTCTTCGGGCACGTTCAGCCCCCGCTCGCGCGCCGCGTGGAGGATGCCCGCCGCCATCTCATCGTTGCTGGAGAACACGGCGGTGGGCGGTTCGGCGGCCGACAGCAGCTTCTCGCCCGCCGCCTTGCCCGATTCGAAGCGATAAGTACCGCGCGCCGCGACCGCCGGGTCGAGCGTCAGGCCCGCCGCCGCGAGTCCGTCGAGGAAGCCCTGTTCGCGCTCGTTGGCGGAACGGAAGCCCTCCGGCCCGGCGACGAAGCCGATTCGCGTGTGGCCCAGTTCCACGAGCCACGCGACTGCCTCGCTCACCGCCTGCCGGTCGTTCGAGGCGACGAGGTGCTCGTCGTCGTCGAGCCGCGCCGAGCCCATCCGCACCAGCGTACAGCCGAGATCGCGGCACAATTCGGCGAGATCGTCGCGCTCCGACAGCGGCGGCAGAAGCATCACGCCGTAGAGCCGCTGCTGCTCGATGAAGCGGCGGATGTCCTCCGCCAGCGTCGGCGAATGGCGGTTCACGGGATGGACGACGAGGGCGAACTCGGTGTCGCGGATGGTGTCGAGGATACCCTCCTGCACCCCCAGCACCATCTGCGCGTTGGGGTTGTCGTGAATCAGGCCGATCAGGAAATTGCGCCGCAGCGCCAGTGCCCGCGCCTGCGGATTGGGGACATAGCCAAGGTCGGCGATGACCGATTCGACCTTCTCGCGCGTCGCCTGATTGAGCAGCGGCGACTTGTTGATGACGCGGCTCACCGTCTTCTTGGACACGCCGGAAATGCGCGCAACGTCGTTGATCGTGGGTTTCTGGCCTTCTGCCATGCGGCGTCCTTATGGTCTTGCGTCGGCGCGTTGGTCGATGGGCCGAATTTTTCCGGCTTGCCTTCAAGCGGGACGAAAGGCAAGATGACACCGGTTACCATTCCATCGCCTGTGCATTTGCATAGGATGGAAAGATGCCGGAACGCTCGCAGGGCGTACCGGCGGGTGACCAATCCGACAGAGCGGACACTCTGTACAGACGGGTCAGGATGGGCGTTTGGATGACACCGGTGTCGCCGGTAATCCAGCGCCGAACTGACCGAAGCACGGTATTCTTGGGTGTGGGGATTGTTTTGACAGACACGGCAAAGGCAGTCGCCGAAGCATTCGTGACGGCGCGGCGCGAGAAGCGCGCATTGGATTCCTATCCCGGACAAGCCCCCACCGACCTCGGCGGCGGCTATGCGATCCAGGATTTCGCCCTCGCCTTCGACGGGCGCGAGGTCGCCGGTTGGAAGGTCGGCAAGATCAACCCGCCGCTTGACGGACAACTGGGCGCGAACCGTCTGGCCGGGCCGATCTTCACCGACAGCGTGGTGACGGTGGCAGCGGGCGAATCGCCCGAGATGCCCGTCTTCGCCGAAGGTTTCGCAGCGGGCGAGGCGGAGTTCCTGCTTCACGTCGCGGCAGGCTGGGACGGCACGGTGCCGCAGGACGACGCGGCCACCCGCGCGGTCCTCGACGCGGTGCACATCGGCATCGAGGTCGCCAGTTCGCCTTACCCGCGCATCAACGCGGACGGGCCGCCGGTGACCGTCTCCGACTACGGCAACAACTACGGCATGGTCATCGGGCCGGTGCTCGAAGGCTGGGAGACGATCGACTTCAACGCGATCACCGTCCGCCTCGACATCGACGGCGAGACGGCGGGCGAGGCCACCACGGCGACGATGCTCGACGGCCCGCTGGGCGCGGTGCGCTTCCTGCTCGGCAACCTTGTCGCGCGCGGGATCGACTGCAGCGGCGGCACCTGGGTCTCGACCGGCGCTGTCACCGGGGTTCACGAGGTCGTGCCCGGCCAGCAGGTACTGGCGACTTTCGCGGGGCACGGTACGGTAGCCTGCGGCATCGTCGCGGCAAAACCCGCCTGACAGAACCAATTAGAGCGGCACACGAACAAGACGGTCGCAAGGGAGTAGGGAAATGGATGCAGGAACCGGCGGTACGGTAGGCCAGACGGCAAAAGTCGGGCGCTATCGCTGGGTCGTGGTGGCGCTGCTGTTCGCGGCAACCGCCATCAACTACGTCGACCGTCAGATGATCGGCGTGCTCAAGCCGACGCTGTCGGCGGAGTTCCACTGGTCCGAGTCCGACTTCGCGGGGATCGTGTTCTGGTTCCAGCTGGCCTACGCGGTCGGCTACCTGTCGTTCGGCAAGATCGTCGACACGCTCGGCGCGCGCCTCGGCTACACCGTCGCCATCGTCATCTGGACGGTGAGCCACATGGCACACGGTTTCGCCACCGGCCTGACCTCGTTCGCGATGGCGCGCTTCGGCCTCGGCGTCGGCGAATCGGGCAACTTCCCCGCCGGCATCCGCGCCGTGACCGACTGGTTCCCCCAGAAGGAGCGCGCCTTGGCGATCGGCGTGTTCAACGCGGGCGCCAACGTCGGCGCGATCGTCACCCCGCTGCTGGTGCCGCTGCTGGTGCTGTGGTTCGACTGGCGCATGGCGTTCTTCGTCACCGGCCTGTTCGGCATCATCTGGCTCGCCGTGTGGTGGGCCGTCTACCGCCACCCGGACGAGCATCCGCGCGTCACCGCGGCCGAACTCGCCTACATCAAGCAGGACCCCGCCGACCCCGTCGAGAAGATCGGCTGGAGCCGCCTGCTGGTCGTCAAGGAGACCTGGGCCTATGCTCTGGGCAAGTTCCTGATCGACCCGATCTGGTGGTTCTTCCTGTTCTGGCTGCCCGGCTATCTGTTCGAGCGCTACGACCTCGACCTCAAGACCTTCGGCCTGCCGCTCGCCGCGATCTACCTGATCTCGGACGTGGGCAGCATCGCGGGGGGCTGGATGTCCTCGAAGCTCATCAAGGCGGGGCGCACCCCGAACTTCGCGCGCAAGGCGACGATGCTGCTCTCGGCGCTGTGCGTGCTGCCGATCTGGTTCGTCCAGAGCGTCGACAACGTGTGGGTCGCGGTGCTGGTGATCGGCCTTGCCACGGCGGCGCATCAGGCGTTCTCGGCCAACCTCTACACCCTGCCCTCCGACGTGTTCCCGCGCGGCGCGGTGGGCTCGGTGGTCGGCATCGGCGGCACCGTGGGCGCCTTCGGCGGCATGGGCATGGCGCTGTTCGCGGGCTACATCCTCGACGCCACGCACAGCTACGAGGTGCTCTTCGCCATCTGCGCGAGCGCCTACCTGATCGCGTTGCTGGCAGTCCACGTCCTCAGCCCGCGTCTGGCGCAGGCGCGGGTCTGACCATGGCAATCGACCGCAGGGCTCTGTTCGCCGGAGCCCTCGCGGCTTCGGTGATCCGCACGATACCGGCGGCGGGGGCAACGCTCCCGCCGCGTCCGTTTCATGAAACCGGCGAGGTCATCGACCTCTGGCCCGGGCCGCCGCCGGGAGCACCCTCCCCGCTGCCGGTGGAGATCGCGACCGAGCGCTCCGCCAACCCCGCCCAGCCCGACCGCGTGATCGCGGGGATCGCCCGGCCGCGCATCACTGCTTTCCGCCCGAAGTATCCCAACGGCGCGGCGCTGCTGGTGATCCCCGGCGGCGGCTACCGCGAGGAATCGCTCGACAAGGGCGGCATTCAGGTCGCGCAGTGGCTGACCGAGCACGGCTACACCGCATTCGTTCTCACCTACCGCCTGCCCGGCGAGGGCTGGAAGGATCGCTCCAACACGCCGCTTGCCGATGCCCAGCGCGCCATGCGGCTGATCCGCGCGAAGGCGGCCGCCTACGGCATCGCGCCGGAGCGGGTGGCGGTGATGGGATCGTCAGCGGGCGGCCACTTGTGCGCCGACCTTGCCAGCCGCTTCGCGTTTCCCGCCTACGCGCCGGTGGACGCGGCGGACAGGCTCTCCGCCCGGCCGTTCTGCGCCGCGCCGCTCTACCCGGTGGTGAGCATGGACCGCGCCATCGCCCATGCCGGATCGCGCGAGAAGCTGCTCGGCCCGAACCCGACGCCCGCGCTCGAGGCGGCGCATTCGGTGGATCGCAACGTGACGCCCGAAAGCCCGCCGCACTTCATCGTCCATGCCGAGGACGACGCCACCGTGCCGGTCGAGAACTCGCTGCGTCTGCGCGCGGCGCTGAGAAAAGCGGGGGTGAGCGTGGACCTCCACCTCTTCGCCGAGGGCGGGCACGGGTTCAACTTGTGGAACATCGCGGGCAAGCCTGTGGCCGCGTGGCCGGGCCTCTGGCTCGACTGGGCGAGCCGCGTGGGGCTCGGCTGACGTCGTCCCGGGCTCGACCCGGGACGACGGACACAAAAAACAGGGATGAACCGGCTCCCGGAGGGGTGGGAGCAAGTTCATCCCTGCGTCACGGCGCGGGCGTTTGGAGCCACCCGCGCCTTGGGTGAGTACCGTCAGGCCGTCTCGCGCAGCGAAGCCTGGGCCTTCTCGACGAGCGCGGCGAGCATCGCCTGCTCTTCTGCGGAGAGGTCGGTCAGCGGCGAGCGGACCGGACCCGCCGGGCGGCCGATCACGTTCATGCCCGCCTTGACGATCGACACCGCATAGCCGGTGCCGCGATTGCGGATGGCGATATAGGGCAGCACGAAGTCGATCAGGCCCGCCAGGATCGCCGCCTTGTCGCGCGCGCGGACCGACTTGTAGAAAGCCAGCGCCCACTCCGGCATGAAGTTGAAGATCGCCGAGGAGTACGTCGTCACGCCCATTTCCAGATAGGCGGGGGCGAAGGTCTCGGCCGTGGGCAGGCCGCCGATGTAGGTCAGGCGGTCACCCAGCTTGGCGTAGATGCGCATCATCAGCTCGACATCGCCGACGCCGTCCTTGTAGCCGATGAGGTTGGGGTTGCGCTCGGCAAGACCGGCCAGCGTGTCCTCGGTGACGATCGCGTTGTCGCGGTTGTAGACGATGACGCCCAGCGAGGTCGCCTTGCAGACCGCCTCGATGTGGGCGGCAAGGCCCTCCTGAGTCGAATTGACGAGGTAGGGCGGCAGCAGCAACAGCCCGTTGGCGCCCGCCTTCTCGACGTTCTGCGCCATCTCCACCGCGATCGCGGTGCCGTAGCCGCAGCCCGAAAGCACCGGCACCTTGCCCGCCGCTTCCTCGACCGCCGCCTTGACAATTCCCGGCACTTCGGCCGGGGTGAGCGAGAAGAACTCGCCGGTGCCGCCCGCCGCGAACAGGCCGGCCACGTCGTAGTCCGACAGCCAGCCGAGATGGTCGCGATAGGCCGCCTCGTCGAACTTCAGGTCGGCGTCGAAATGCGTGACCGGAAACGAGAGGAGACCCCCGCCGATACGGGCGGCCAAATCCTGAGGCGACATCGCTTAATGCTCCAATTGATCCTGTAGAGCCTTTGCTACCTGCGCGGGGCGGCCGCGCCCATCGCTGGGACTGGATCGATTTATGTCGCAGCGGCATCGATCAGCGCCCATCGATGCATCGCGCGCTTTTCCTCCGGCCTCATGCGCGGTAGGCATCGACGATGTTCGAACTCACGCACTTGCGCTGCTTCGTCGTCCTCGCCGAGGAACTGCACTTCGGCCGCGCCGCCGAGCGGCTGCACATGACCCAGTCGCCGCTCAGCCGCCAGATCCAGGTGCTCGAACGCATCCTCGGCGTCGAGCTGTTCAACCGCACCAGCCGCCGGGTGACGCTGACGCTGGCGGGCGAGACCTTCCTTCACGAAGCGCGCCGCATCGTGCGCCTGTCCGAAAGCGCGGCGCTGGCGGCGCGGCGGGTGTGGAAGGGGGAGACCGGGCGCATCTCGATCGGCTTTACGGCGGTCTCGGGCTATGTCCTGCTGCCGCGCATCGTCAAGCGCGCGGCGGTGGAACTGCCGGGGCTGGAACTGCAGCTGCACGAACTGGTCTCGGGCGATCAGTTCGAGGCGCTGCATACCGGCATGATCGACCTCGCGCTGGTGCGCCCGCCGGTGGACAAGGTACAGTTCGATTCGGCGCCGCTGCTGCTGGAAAGCCTGCTGGTGGCGCTGCACGAGGACGATCCGCGCGCGGGGCAGGAGCGTTTCGCGCCGGGGGATTTCGACGGGCAGGATCTCGTCATGTACGCCCAGCGCGGGGCCGGGTACTTCAACCTGCTGCTGTCCAGCCTGTTCGAGCGGGCCGGGGCAGCGCCCAGCTACGTGCAGTACGTGACGCAGATCCACTCATTGCTGGGGCTGGTCGGCGCGGGGCTCGCGCCTGGGATCGTGCCCGAGGCGGCGGCGGGGCTCCATCCGCGCGGGGTGGTGTTCCGGCCCTTCGAGAGCGAGCCCGCCGCGCCGGTGGAACTGCATCTGGCGTGGCGGCGGGAGAGCGAGAACCCGGCGCTGCCGGCGTTCAGGGAACTGTGTCTGAAGGCGATGGCGGAATGACGCGATAGTAATGACGTCGTCCCGGACCTGATCCGGGACCGGTGGCTGTCTTTAGGCGAGAGCGTGCTGCGCGCGCAGCAAGGTGGGCCGTTCATGGCCAGCGGTCCCGGATCAAGTCCGGGACGACGATTACATCTGCGGCCACGCCAGTGTCGGCGGCTGGCTGAACCGGTTCATCTCCAGCACAACCCTTGCGCCCGCGCCCGGCTCCAGCCTGAGCGCCACGTCGCGATCGCCCACCGGCATGCGCCTGTCGCCGATCCGCACCGCCTCGATGCGATGCTCGCCGTAGCCGCCGCCGCGGATCACCAGCCGCCGCGCCAGCGCGGGGTTGAGGTTCACCAGCGAGAGCGTCGTCGTCCCGGCATCCATCTTCTCCACCAGCGCCGCCACGTCCTCGGGCAGGCCCGGACGCTTGCGGTCGGCGTCGAAGTGCCGCAACCGCGCGAAGAGCAGCGTGCCGCCCTGATTGGGCGAGGTCTTCGACCACGGCGGCCGCGCGACGTGGATCGCGCCCATGGTCTGGTGCAGCAGCGCCGTCACCGAGACCGGGTTGCGCTCGATCGGGTTGTCGGCGAGGCGCGTCGCAGCAGTCGTCTTGTCCTCGTGGACGCGGACCATCTGCGTGCGCACGCGCTCCATGTCGTCGAGCAGCGCCTGTTCGGCCCAGCCGTCCTGCTTGCCCTCGAGGAACTGCGTCCACGGCGTCGGCTCCATCGCCGCGCGGTCGGCCTCGCGTTGGGAGAGATACCAGATCTCGCCGGTGTTGAAGCGGTAGGGTCCGGGCTTGAAGCTGTACCAGCCCTGCGCGCCGTGCATCGTCGGCGCGGAGAGCACGCCGTCGATCTTGCGCGACTGTGCGTTGATCGCCGCGTTCTGGTCGCGCCAGACCTGCAGGTAGCGGTCGTCGCCGGTCGCCATGTAGGCGTTCATGAAGCCCATGATCGCGCGCGGGATGCGGTTGCGGTCCTCGCGCTTGCCGGTGACGGGGTTGATCGGGCTGAACCCCCAGCCGTAGGTGCCGCCCCACCAGTGACCGCCCGCGCCGCCGCCGACCTTGCCGTCCGGCCCGATATTGCTGGGCAGGATGCCGCCGTTGGCCTTGGCCCGCGCCGCCCATGCCTCGACATACTCCAGCATCCAGTCGCGGAAGCGCGCTTCGCCGGTCAGCATCCAGGCGTTGAAGCCCAGCGCGGTCGAGTGCAGGTTCAGCGGGTTGTCGCCGACCGTCTCGGTATATTCGCGGTAGTGCTCCAGCGTGTCCTTGTAGCTCGATTCGCCGTGGACCATCTCGAACGGCGCGGTGTCGAAGGGGTCGCCTGCCCAGTCGAGCATCGTCGCCGGGCGCATCAGCGGGCCGATGCTGCCGTTGAACATCGAACGGATGAGCCTCAGCTTCGGATCGTAGTTGCGCGCGATGGGATCGCGGCCGGTGTAGAAATCGGCGAAGCGGCGGGCACGCTCGATCAGCTTGCGGTCGTCCGGGTTGCACAGGCCGAGCTGGTTGAAGGTCGTCAGGCCCTCGCTGATGTGCTGCCAGTCCATCTGCGGCGGGAATTCGCGCACGTACATGCCGTTCCGGCCCATCAGCACGTCTTTGGTGCGGGCGCGGGAGTATTGCGCGAAGTGGGCTTCCTGCACCTTCTGCGCGAGGTCGAGCAGGCCCGCCTCGCCGCCAATGAGGTAGAGGTAGGGCCAGTCGTTGATCGCCTCGATGGCGTCGTCGGGGCCGTCGTTGGCGCCCCAGCGCAGGAACGCCTCGATCTCATGCTTCGCGTTGAAGTAGCGGTCGTGGAAGGCGCGGGCGGCGTCACCCTGCATGGCGATGAGGTGGCGCTGCAGCACCGCCCAGCGCGGCGCGGCCATCGGCGTGTCGATGGCGATCTCGGCCGATCCGGCGCGGGCTATGGCCGGAACCAGCATCAGCGCGCCGGTGGCCAGCAGTACGGTACGACGGTCGAGATTCATGCGGCAAGCTCCAGTCGCTCGAGCTTCTGCACGACGACGAAATAGGCAACGATGGTCAAGAGGCAATGCGCGCCGACGAAGACGAGCGCGGTGTCGAACGACCCCGCCTGCGCGACGAGGATGCCCACGACGATGGGCGTGACGATTCCGGCGGCATTGCCGAAGGTGTTGAACACGCCGCCCGCCAGCCCCGCCAGCTTGCGCGGCGCCACGTCGGACATCACCGCCCAGCCGAGCGAAGCGACGCCCTTGCCGAAGAACGCGACCGACATCAGCAGCACCACGCCGACCTGGCTTTCCACTTTGGCGGCGACCATGATGAGGCTGGCGAGCAGCATCCCCGCCAGCAGCGGCGCCTTGCGCGCCATCGTGATCGAGCCGGTGCGCGCCAGCAGCACGTCCGACATCACGCCGCCCGCGACGCCGCCGACGAACCCGCACAGCGCGGGCAGCGCGGCGACGAAGCCGGCCTCCATGATGTTGAAGCCGCGATCCTTGACCAGATAGATCGGGAACCAGGTCACGAAGAAATAGGTCAGCACGTTGATGCAGTACTGGCCGAGGTAGACGCCGATCATCATGCCGCTGGTCAGCAGCTGACGCACGTTGCTCCAGGTGAAGGTCGGCTCGGCGGCCTTGTCCTTGCGGCCTTCCGGTTCGACGAGGCCGCCGCCTTCGCGGATCAGTTCGACTTCGGCGGCGTTGGCCCACTTGTGGCGAGTCGGCTCGCGGATGAAGGCGGCGAAGGCGCACATCGCCATCAGGCCCAGCGCGCCCATCACGAAGAACACCGCGCGCCAGCCGAATTCATGGACCACCCAGCCCATCAGCGGCGCGAAGGCGACCAGCGAGAAATACTGCGCCGAATTGAAGATCGCCGAGGCCGTCCCGCGCTCGCGCGCCGGGAACCATGCGGCGACGATGCGCGCATTGCCGGGGAACGAGGGCGCCTCGCACAGACCCACGAGGAAGCGCAGCAGGAACAGCTGCGTCACCACCGTCGCGCCGAGGATGAAGCCCGCGAAGCCCTGCAGCACCGTGAAGAACGACCACGTCCCGATCGCGGCGATATAGATCGGCCGCGTCCCGAACCGGTCAAGCAGCGCGCCGCCGGGGATTTGCGCCAGCGAATAGGCCCAGGCGAAGGCGGAGAGGATGAACCCGGTCTGCACCGCATCCAGCCCCAGCTCCGCCGAGGCCGAAGCCCCCGCGATCGAGAAGGTCGAGCGGTCCGCGTAGTTCAGCGAGGTGATGACGAAGATCAGCGCGATGATGAGAAAACGCACCTTCGTCGGGCGCGTACCCGCCGGGGTGGCCGCTTCTATCGAACCTGACAAATCCATCTCTCCATCGCCCCACATCCGCCGCACTGGTTTGCGGCTTTTTCCGTGCCTTCAGACTTACGCGCGCGGCGTCCACTCCATCCATGCCGCTGTGCAGCTTGATCGATGTGCGCTGTGCATCGTCGCCGTCGCTTCTTCATTGCGAGCGTAGCGAAGCAATCCAGAGCGGGGTGGAATTGCCCTGGATTGCTTCGCTACGCTCGCAATGACGGGACGGAAGTTCGGCATTCGACAATCCCGCTTTCTTCCCCGAACCGATGCACCGACTGCATCGATCAAGCCCCTTTTCGCGCACGAAGCAATGAAGCGCCGGGCGTATCAATCTGCGTGTTGTTCGTAGTCTCTGACACCGGTATCAAGCTCGACCATAAAAGGGAGGCTGGGCCGGTCAAGGCGAGGACGGGAAAGTCCCGCGTCGCCGGTCTACAAATGGGGAGGAAATCAGGGTGCGCAGTTCCGCAATTCTTCGTCGTCGCCTGGTGCGCGGTGCGTCCGCGACCGTTCTGGCCGTCGCCTGCATCTCGCCGGCCTATGCGCAGGACGCGCAGACCTCCGAGATCGACGGCGCGACGCCCGCCGACATCATCGTCACCGGCTTCCGCAACTCGGTGCAGACCGCGCAGGCCGAAAAGCGCCAGTCCACCGCCGCAGTGGACGTGATCAAGGCCGAGGACGTCGCCAAGTTCCCCGACAACAACCTGGCGGAATCGCTCCAGCGCATTCCCGGCGTCGCGATCAGCCGCGAAGGCGGTGAGGGTCGCGCGATCTCGGTGCGCGGCCTTGGCCCCGAATATACCCGCGTGCGCATCAACGGCATGGAAGCCGTGGCGACCACCGGCGGTTCGGATGCAGGCGGCGGCGTCAACCGCGGCCGCGGCTTCGACTTCAACATCTTCGCCTCGGAACTGTTCAACTCGCTGACCGTGCGCAAGACCGCCTCGGCCTCGGTCGAGGAAGGCTCGCTCGGCGCCACGGTAGACCTGCAGGCCGCCCGCCCGCTGGACTTCAAGGACAATTTCGTCGTCGCCGGGTCCGCCCGCGCGGGCTACAACGATCTGTCGAAGGCATGGGACCCGCGCCTTGCGGGCCTCGTCAGCTGGCAGAACGATTCGGGCACGTTCGGCGTCCTCGCCTCGGCCGCGTACTCCACCCGCACCATCGAGGAGGAAGGCCACTCGACCGTGCGCTGGAGCCCGGCGGGCGTGAACGGCGGCTTCAACGCGGCCTCCACCCTGCCCGGCTACACCGCCGCCCAGATCAACCAGGCCCCCGCCGCCGACGGTTCGAACTGGGGCGACCTGATCTATCACCCGCGCATTCCCCGCTACGACACCTGGAAGAACGACATCAAGCGCCTGGGTCTCACCGGCGCCGTCCAGTGGAAGCCCTCGGATCGCACCGAAATCGTCGTCGAGGGGCTCTATGCGAAGTCCAAGACGCAGCGCTGGGAAAACTACATCGAGGCGCTCTCGTTCAGCCGCTCGGGCTCCTCGGGCAAGTCGCAGACGATCATCCGCGACGGCGTGGTCGATGCCAACAACTCGCTGGTCTACGGCGTATTCGACGACGTCGACATGCGCATCGAATCGCGCCACGACCGCTTCAGCACCACCTTCTATCAGTACAACACCGTGGTGAAGCAGGAACTGAGCGATACCTTCCGCCTCAACGGCTACGCAGGCTACTCCAAGTCGAAGTTCGACAGCCCCGAGCAGACCGCCGTGGTCCTCGACCGCGCCAACTCGGACGGGTTCTCGTGGGACTACCGCGACAACAGCCGCGCGCCGACCATCAACTGGGGCTTCGATCCCAGCGACCCGGCCAGTTGGTCGTTCACCAACGGCACCTCGGACGTGCGCATCCGCAGGAACGAGGTCACCAACGACTATCTCTCGACCAAGCTGGGCGCGGAGTGGGACGTGGCCGACGGCTTCAAGCTGTCGTTCGGCGGCGAATACCGCCGCTTCCGCTACGAAACTTTCGAGAGCCGCCGCTTCGTCGCCGAAACCTCCTCGGGCACGCTGACCCCGGCGCAGATCGCGGCGCTGACCAAGCCGCTGAACGGCAAGACCGGCGACCCGAACTATTCGGGCTACGTGATCCCCGACCTGCAGGGCTTCGTCGATACGCTCAATATCTATTGCAACTGCGTGACCAACATCAACGGCCGCGACGTGGACTTCCGCGTCAACGGACGTGACGTGGCGGGCACCAACCCCAACGCGACGGCGGCCAGCAACACCGGCTCGATCAAGGAAGTCGACAAGGCGGCGTGGTTCCAGATCGATTTCGAGCGCGAGATCGGCGGCATCATGTTCCGCGGCGATGCGGGCGTGCGCTATGTCCGCACCGGCCAGACCTCGTTCGGCTACGGCCTCGCCAGCGGCGTCGCCACCCCGATCACCGTCAAGCGCAGCTACGAGAACTGGCTGCCTTCGATGAACCTCGTCGCCGAGATCACCCCCGACTTCCTGCTGCGTTTCGGCGCCGCGCAGGTCATCACCCGTCCGGGCCTCGGCTCGCTGTCGCCGGGCGGCAGCCTGACGCTGCAGCAGGCGAACCAGGTGTTCAACCAGGGCAACCCGTACCTGAACCCCACCGAAGCCTTCAACCTCGACTTCTCGGCCGAGTGGTACTTCGCACCGGGCTCGCTGCTGGGCGTCAGCCTGTTCCAGAAGGACATCGGCTCGCTCTCGGGCACGCAGATCTCGACGCTGGTGCCGTTCGACCAGCTGGGCTTCCCGCTCAACCTCGCGACCGATCAGGGCCTGCCCGCCAACGTGCCCGTCACCGTGCGCCGCACGATCAACGGCGACGGCGGCAAGCTGCGCGGCTTCGAGCTGAACTACCAGCACCAGCTGGACTTCCTGCCGGGCTTCCTCAGCAACCTCGGCGTCCTGGCGAACTACACGTACGTCAAGGCGGACCTAAAGTACCCCGGCCCCGGCGGCATCGGCACCGTGGTCGGCCCGCTGACCAACCTGTCGAAGCACACCGCCAACGGCACCCTGTTCTACGAGGACAAGCTGCTCTCCCTGCGCGGTTCGGTGTCCTACCGTTCTGGCTACGTCGAAGCCTTCGGCGGCGGCGCGCGTGAACAGAGCACGCAGGAAGGCGTCAACAGCGCGATCAACGTCGATGCCTCGATCGGCGTCAACCTGACCGACAAGATCACCCTCACCATCGAGGGCAACAACCTGACGAACGAGGTGAAGGACATGTACATCGGCGATGCCGACCGCGTCGTCCTCAACCACAGCTTCGGCCGCCAGTTCTACTTCGGCGTCCGCTTCAAGTACTGACGACCTGTCCCGGTCCCCGCTTAACGCGAGGGCCGGGACTTTTTCGTTCGAGTGCCGGGCAATGACCAAAAACCCTTCGTCATTGCGAGCGTAGCGAAGCAATCCAGAGCGGCGCAAGAACGCCCTGGATTGCTTCGCTACGCTCGCAATGACGAACCGTTGGGGGAACGAACCGATGGAGAGAGATGACGTGACCAAGGGCTTCGAACTGAGCCGCCGCGCGGTGGTTGCCGGCAGCCTCGCGCTGCTGGGCACGCGCCCCTCGCTCGGCCTTGCCGCCGAGCCGCTGAAGCGCCCGCCCTTCCCGGTCGAGGACGACAACGGCCGTCCAATCGCCCCACCGCCTGCGGGCTACTACGACGTCGCCACGCGCAGCGGTCCCGGCCTGCCGGTCACTCCCGAAACCGAGCGCGGCGGCTGGGTCACCAGCGAGGCGGCGGTGGACCGCAAGGGCGTGCGTTTCAAAGGCCCCGGCACGCCGCCGAAGAACGCGCTGCCGTGGAACGATTCCGACTCCGGCCGCGTCGTCACGCAGGGCCTGATCCCGCCGGTGAAGCCGCTGATCCACGTCCACTTGCGCGACACCATCGTGTGCCTCGGCGGTGACGGTTTCTACTATATGACCGGCTCCACCGGCGACGACATCTGGAAGGCCAACGACGGCGTCGAACTCTGGCGCTCGGCCGACCTCGAGCAGTGGGACTACCTCGGCCTCGTCTGGAGCATCGAGAAGGACGGCGGCTGGGAGAAGCAGTGGACCGTGCGCAAGGGCGACTACTTCCGCGCGATCTGGGCGCCGGAGATCCACTACATCAACGGCAACTACTACATCTGCCATTCGATCAGCCGTTCCGGCATCGCGATCCTGCGCAGCACCACCGGCAAGGCGACCGGCCCCTACGTCCACGCCTTCTCGCCCGACAAGCCGCTGCGCAACGGCATCGACGCCACCCTGTTCGGCGACGACGACGGCGCGGTCTACCTGACCTACGGCGGCGCCTTCGAGATGGTGCGCCTGAAGCCCGACCTCTCTGGCTACGACGGAGAGTGGACCCCGATCACGCTGGAAACACCCGCCCCAGACCCGCTGCACCACAACAAAAAGTGCGTCCACCGCGGCTTCAAGGACATCGGCTTCGAGGGCGCGACGATGTTCAAGCATGACGGCAAATACTACCTCGGCGCCGTCGATCGCTTCCACCCCAACCGCTATTCCTTCGCGCTGGCGACCTCGGACACGCCGTTCGGCCCGTACCGCGATCGCTACGAGAGCGTGCCGTGCGGCGGCGGCGGCAACATCTTCAAGGACAAGGAAGGCCGCTGGTGGTGCACCATCTTCGGCAACGACGACGAAGCGCCCTTCCGCGAGAAACCGGGGATCGTACCGGCGCGGATGGACGAGAAGGGCCATCTGGTGCCGGACTTCACGCCGCGCGCCTGAGGCTCGGCTCCGGCCCCTTCGCTAACCCACCACACTTCGTCATTGCGAGCGCAGCGAAGCAATCCAGGGCAGTCTTGGGCCGCCCTGGATTGCTTCGCTGCGCTCGCAATGACGAACGGGTGCAGCTGGATTTTACTGCACCGAGGGATGCGGGTCCATTTCCAGCCGCCCCCCCGGCAACGCCGTGTCGGGCGTGATCCCTCCCTGCTCCAGAACGTGCCGCAGGTAACGCGCGTATTCCGACTTGCCGAGCCGCGAAATGGCGCGTTCCAGCCCCGCCTCGCTGATGAAGCCCCGGCGATAGGCGACTTCCTCGGGGCTGGCGATCTTGGTGCTCTGCCGCTTCTCGAGGATGCGCACGAACTCGGCTGCGTCCATCAGGCTGTCGGGCGTCCCGGTATCGAGCCAGGCATAGCCGCGCCCCATCATCTCCACCGACAGTTGCCCGCGCTCCAGATAGGCGCGGTTGACGTCGGTGATCTCCAGTTCGCCGCGCGGCGAAGGAGCGAGGTTGGCGGCGATCTCCACCACTTGCGCGTCGTAGAAGTAGAGCCCGGTCACCGCCCAGTTGGAACGCGGCAGGCTCGGCTTCTCCTCGATCGAGATGGCGCGCGCCCGACTGTCGAACTCGACCACGCCGTAACGCTCGGGGTCCTGCACGTGATAGGCGAAGACGCTCGCCCCGCGCTTGCGCTCCCCCGCGCGGGCGAGCAGGTCGGGCAGGCCGTGGCCGTGGAAGATGTTGTCGCCCAGGATCAGCGCCGATGGCTGAGAGCCCACGAAATCCGCACCGATCACGTAAGCCTGCGCCAGCCCGTCCGGGCGCGGCTGGGCCGCGTACTCCAGTTCAAGCCCCCATTGCGATCCGTCACCCAGCAGCTCGCGGAAGGAAGGAAGGTCGCGCGGGGTGGAGATGATCAGGATCTGCCGGATGCCCGCAAGCATCAGGGTACTGAGCGGATAATAGATCATCGGCTTGTCGTAGACCGGCATCAGCTGCTTGGAAGTCGACAGCGTCATCGGATAAAGCCGGGTACCGCTGCCTCCAGCAAGAATGATGCCCTTCATGCGCGGACTCCCGAAGACTGGTTCACGGATTGGTGCCGGGCGATGGCCCGGTCGTGCGCATTCTCCCCGCAGCTGCGGACAGGCGAACCGATCAGGCGCATTCGGCAAGCTCCTCGAAGATGAAATGGGCAGGCCGCTCGCAGACCAGCGGCTGCGCGCGGTCCTTGGGCGAGAGGCTCGCGGGATTGACAAGCTCGGGCCAGGCGATTGCCAGCACCGGATCGTTCCAGCGCATGCCAAGGTCGCACTCGGCGCAGTGATAGTCCGTGACCTTGCAGGCGACCACGGTGTCGGGAAGCAATGTGCAGAAGCCATGCGCGAAGCCGGGCGGTATCCAGAGCTGCGTGCCGTTGTCAGGCGTCAGCGTCTCCGCGATCCAGTGCCCATAGGTGGGCGAGCCTGCGCGGATGTCGACCGCCACGTCGAGAATCGCCCCGGCGGTGCAGCGCACCAGCTTGCCCTGCGCATGCGGCGGGCGCTGATAGTGCAGGCCCCGCACGGTGCCGACGGCCAGGCTGCGGGATTCGTTGTCCTGCACGAAGATCGCCTCCCCGCAGTACCTTGCGAACAGGTCATGTCGGAAAGTCTCGGCGCACCAGCCGCGCATGTCTGCAATCCGACTGGGCACGAAGGCGCAGGGGCCGGCTATTTCATACGACTTGACGATCATTATCGAGGCTCCCGCTCCTCCTGCCGGGCGAGAAATGTCTTCATTCGCGTATTCGCATGAACGCACGACCGGCAGGCCCCGCTAGAGACAGGAAGCCAGTTTTGCCGGGAACCTGCTATTCGGCGATGACCGGCCCGAGTATCCTATTCCGACTTGGGCCCTATGAATTTTACGTATCCCAAAAGAGTCGAACGCACATCTGGCGACCTTTCGACGATACGATGAAATGAAGACCGGGATGATAACTTCTCAGAAACACCGCCGATCATTAATAATGACCATGTGACTTGAGCCTATGTTGCAACATATCAGCAACAATCCTTACTCTTCTGAGCACTGATTTTTACGGCATTGTCAAACTATTAATCATCATCCATGGTGCCCGCCACGCATGGGGGCGAAAATGCGAAGAGGGGCATACGAACCGACATGCCGGCATCCATTTCCATTGCGATCACGAACTCGATCATCCGCGAAGGCCTTCGACGCATCTTCACCGATGCGTCTTTCGAGGTGGCGGAATCGGTATCCGCGCTCGAAGAACTGACCCTTGGGGGCCATGCTGAAGACATTCAGCAGATCATCGTCGTCGAGCGCGAATTGCTGCAGGACAACTGTACCCACACCATCGAGACCATGCAGCGCGATGATCCGGACATGCGGATCATCGTCCTCACCGGTGCTTTCGACTTCGACGAGATGGTCGCGCTCTATGCGGCGGGAGCCTATGCCTATTTTCCCGACAACGTGCCTTATCTTTCGCTGGTCGCGATCCTGCAGATGGTCTCGAACGGGCAGAAAGTGGCGCCTCCGGAAGTGATCGACTTCCTCGTCAGCCTGCCTGCAGCCACCCGCCATGCCGCCCCCGCCCCGGCGATCGAGGCGTTCGGATTCCGCGACAGGGAAGTCCGGGTGCTGGAACATCTGGCGCTCGGCCAGCCGAACAAGGCGATCTCACGCGAGATGGGGATCAACGAGACCGCAGTAAAAGCCGCAGTTAAGGCCATCCTGCGCAAACTTGGCGTCGAAAACCGCACCCAGGCCGCGGTGATGGCTCGCGAATTAATTAACCGTCCATCCAGCCTCGTCGGACAGGAGGCCGTGGAGGGAAACGTCGAGGTTCCCCAGACGAGCCATCCGCCGCTAGCGAGTCGGTTCGATCTTGGTTCGATCTCTTCCGATTCAAGCATTAGGCATTTTTCCGGTCCCCGCCTGCCTGAAACGACTCTTGCACCCAAGAGCAGGAACACGTTGTTGCAATAGGTGATTTAGAGTCATCTAACTGCATTTGTTAGGCGATCGCGTTCCAGATGACGTACCTATCCTGAATTTTCAGAGTCCCATTGTAGTACTGATTAGTGCCTCAAGAGGATGATGAAGTAGGTATATTCCCCCAAAATATTGCGTGACTCTCCGGAAGAGCGATGCGACATTGGGTTTATGGGGTTAACTGACTCCATTTGAATCAACGGGGGTTTAAATGTACAGAATTGAAGGCACCGAAAACGTCCAGCTCACTTCGCGCGAACTCGACGTATTGCAGTTTGTCGCAATGGGTCGTTCCGCAAAGGAAACCGCGATCGAACTCAACATCGCACCCTGCACGGTCGAGCGCCACGTGGAAAACGTGCGTCTCAAGACCCGCACGCGCAACCGCGCGCACATGATCGCCTACGTCATCCGCGAAGGCCTTCTTCAGTCGCAGGCTAACTAAGAGCAGAGAAAAGCAAGAATGTCGGTTAGTACCAGGGAACTAACACTGGCCTCGTACGGCCCAAGACATCAGCACACCGCCCTTCGGGTCGACAACATCGCTTTCCACCACTTCTCCATCGACAAGCACGTTCCTCGGGCCGCAGCCCACTCCGCACTCGAACGATGACGGGGCAATCGAAAGACCCCGCCCGAGTGCCTTCGAACACGCTTCCTTCCTGACCCAGACCGTCAGGAATTCATGGTCGGAAAACGCACCCGGCCTTTCATTCAGCTGCATTAATTCGCGATCGGTATAGTACATCGCAGCCAGTCCGGCCGCGTCATCGACAGGGCGCACCCGCTCAAGGTCGATGCCGATCTCCACGCCCCGCGCCAGGGCGACCATCGCGAAATCGCCGCTGTAGCTCACATTGCACTGCACATCCGGCTCATCGAGCAGATGCGGCTTGCCGAATTCATTGGCTCCGTAGCGCTGCCGCGCCGCCGCGATTCCGAACTCCGCCTCGACCAGCAGCCGCAGCGCGCCATGCGCCGCCCGGTAACGCCGGGCGAGAGCGTCGATCCTGAACCGCCCCGCCCGCTCTGCCTCCGCATCGCTCAGGAGCGCCGACACTGCGGCCTGGTCGCCCGTGTCAGGGCGCACCAGCCAGAGCACGAACGGCGCCGCGATCCGCTCGCCGATAATCCCGTGGCGGGCCAGCGTGGCGATGAAGTCCTCTCCCATGGCCTTCATCGCCTCAACGCCGTTCGGGTGCGAGCATCCCGAACCAGACGAAATCGCTCAGCAGCCGCGGCGGGTCTTCGCGCGGCTTGCGGCGCAGCTGCTGCTTGACGAGGTGGAGACAGTGCCCCGCCACCCAGGCGAGATCGGCCGCCAGCGCATAAGCCCAGCCGTGGTTCTTGCGGAAGTAGCGCCTCCGCGAGGCGAACCAGTATTGCGGCACCCGCCGCGCATGAGCATCCGCGGCGGTAAGCCCGGTGCTTTGGCCCGCGACGTGCAGCACGGTCGGCCGGGGCGCATACCAGCATTGCCACCCGCGCGCCTTGGCTTCGCGGCAGAAGTCGGTCTCCTCATAATAGAGGAAGTAGTCCTCGTCGAACCGCAGCCCCTGCTGCAAGGCCTCGCGACGCACGGCCATGCTGGCGCCGGAGACCCAGTCCATCTGCTGCGCGCGCCCGTCCATCCGCCGCGCGGTCATGTGCCCGGCCAGCAGGCGTGTGGCGGGCCCCCAGCGCAAGGCGCGCTCCAGTTCGCCGAGCACGGTGGGAAAGCGGAAGGCGTAAGGCCATGGCGATCCGTCGCCCAGCAGCAATGCGGTGCCGACGATCCCGGCGCGCGGCATCGCCGCCATGAAGCTCGCCAGCGCATTGACGGCACCGGGCATCACCCGCGTATCGGGATTGAGCAGCCAGACACCCCGCGCCTCGCTGTCACGTAGGGCATGCTCGATGCCGATGTTGCAGCCGGTGCCGAACCCGCCGTTGGTCGGCGAGCGCACCAGCGTCGTCCAGTCCCAGCCCTCGCGCGCGATCGTCGCCTGCAGCAGTTCGGCCGAACCGTCGCGCGAATCGTTGTCGACCACGATCGCCCGCAGCCGCGCGCCCGAGCGGCGCTCGGCATCGAGGCTGGACAGGCACTCGACCACCAGCGGCCCGGTCCGGTAATTGACGATGACCACGTCGATCGGGAAATCCGGCTCCCGGCGGAAATTGCGCCCGCTGATCCCCCCGCTCATGGCCTCTGTCATGCCTCCGCTCATTCTGCGGCCTCCTCGAAGAAGTCGATCGGTTCTCCGTGCGTCGTCGCCGGGCGGCTCCACGGACCATGCTCGGACACGGCATCGTCGAGCGCATTCTGGAACAGCGGCGCCAGCGTGGCGACGTGCGGCTCCTGCAGGTTCGACATGTGGCCGCCGGGAATGTCGAGGATCACGATGTCCTCGCGCACCCGCTTGCCCCAGCCGAGCGCATAGTCGCGATAGACCGCGCGGTAGGGGGTGTCGTCGGCAAGGTCGGTATCGTCGCTGGCCTTGAACAGCGCCACGCTGGTCGATTGCAGGATGCCGATCGGGCGGTGCTCCTTGTGCGCCGCTTCGTAGAGCCTGAGGAACGGGATCGCGGGGGAGCCCGCCTCCTCCATCCTGGCGCCCGCATCGGCGGTACGCAGGGCATCGACGGTGCGGCGGTCCTCGGCCCGTCGCATCCGCGATTCGACCTCCCAGCGCGCGAGGTTCCAGGCGCGGCGGCCGAGGTCGGGCAAGATCTGCAGCGGATTGCCGGACTTCAGCACGCCCAGCACGCGGCCAAGGCGGGCGCGGCTCTCGCCGAAGCGATGCTTGCGCGCCTCGACGTCGGCGGCGTCGATCACGCCGACGAAGGCCACCTGCTCGCCCATCCCCTGAAGTTGCTGCGCCATCTCGAAGGCGATCACGCCCCCGGCGCAGAGCCCGGCGAGGAGATAGGGGCCTTGCGGCTGAACGCTGCGCACCTTGCCGATATAGTACGTCGCCATCTCGTCGATGCGGGTGTGGGCGTAGTTGCCGTCCGCCTTGCGCAGCGGCTCTATCCCCAGTACCGGCCGCGCGCCGTCCAGCCGCAGCGCCAGGCCGCGATAGAGCAGCGTTTCGCCGAGGCCGTCGTGGATCAGGAACAGCGGCGTCGCCGGGCCGCCCTTGCGGATGGTGACGATGCCGTGACCCAAGCCAAGACCCGGTCCTTCCGCCTCGGCGGCGGCGGGCATATCGGGCGCGCGGCTGTCCGGGTCGATCACGGCGGCAAGCCCCGCGACGGTCGGCTGGCCGAGCATCGCCGCGAGCGGCAGGGTACGGCCGGTCTTCTTGCGCAGGCGGTTGGTGAACTGCACCGCCAGCAGCGAATGGCCGCCAAGATCGAAGAAGTTGTCGTGCCGCCCGACCGCCTCCATGCCCAGCAGGTCGCACCACAAGTCGGCGATGACCTGTTCGGCCGGGGTCGCGGGCAGATCCGCCGGATCGCCGCTCGCAGCCTCCCGGCGGCTGGCGCGCGGCGGGCTGCGCAGGCGCGCGAGCACCGGCGCGAGGTCGTAGGGCGAGATCACCGTATGCGGGCGGCACCGGCCCGAGAGCAGGCGCGCGATCACTTCGGTGCCCTCTTCGGGCAGTATGCCCTCGGAGCTTGCCGCGATCTCGCCGGTGGCGGCCTTCGCGGCGCGCGGCGGCGTCGCGGAGGCGCGGGCGAGCAGCGCCGCGTCGCCCATGTGCATCATCGTGAATTCGCGCACTTCGGCGACGACGAGGCC
The DNA here is from genome assembly GCF_027922145.1 of Novosphingobium resinovorum. Classification (GTDB taxonomy): domain Bacteria; phylum Pseudomonadota; class Alphaproteobacteria; order Sphingomonadales; family Sphingomonadaceae; genus Novosphingobium; species Novosphingobium resinovorum. The sequence goes on from NZ_BSFC01000007.1 coordinate 32,650, forward strand.
GTCGGCGTCGGTGATCGTCACGTTGAACACCGCCGTCTGGCCATCGGAGGAGACCAGCCGGATGTGGCTCCACGCGAGCGCGGGCAGCGGGGCGTGGAGGAGAAAGCGGCGATAGGTGAACGGCGCGTAGAAATCACGGCTCCGGTCGCGCCCGGGAATCAGCGTCTGCGCGCCCGCCGTCGCGAAGTCTAGCAGCGCCGGGTGCAGGCCCATCGCCTCGGCCTCGGCGGTGTAGGCCGCAGGGAGTTCCAGCTGGAGCAGCGCTTCGCCATGAGGGGAAGCAAGCGCCTGCACGAGCGTATCCCAGCGCGGGCCGAAGTTCATCATCGGCTGGTCGGCGCCGCCGCAGATCGCGGGGCTGCAGCGCTCGGCGATAGCGCCGAGGTCAAGCGTGGAGCGCAGCGGCGTCAGCGTGTGCGGGCGGACCACGCCGTGTGCGTGCTCGATCCATTCGCCGCCCTGTTCGGGGCGGCCGAGGATGGTGACCTTCCACCCGCTCGCGCCGCGCCGACGGACATGGACCCGCAAGCCGCGCGCCTCCCCGTCAGGCACAGCGAAGGGCTTGAGGAACGTGAAGTCGGACAGTTCCAGCGCGCCCTGGTGGACCAGCGCAACTGCTGCCCGAGACATCTCCAGGAAAGATGTCCCGGGCAGCAGCGCACCGGCATCAACGACTCGGTGCTCGTCGAGCACCCAATGCCGCACGGGGGTTAGGATGCCGGTGACCACAAACTCATCGTCGGAAATGGTGCAGAGCCGTTCGAGGAAGGGATGCTCGATCGCCTTCCCTGCCCCGAGGTCGTCGGGCAGCGCGCCCATCCCTCCTTCAGGCGCTCCGCCCTCGCGCCCGCCGAGCGCGGCGGCCATGCCGACTTCGGCCCACTGGCTCCAGCCGACCGACTGCACCCGCGTGCGCGCATCGCTGCGCCGCGATTGCGCATAGGCGTCGAGGAAGGCATTGGCGGCGGCATAGTCCACCTGCCCCGGCAGCCCCGCGAAGGCGCTGACCGAGGAGAACAGCAGCAGGAAGCCCGGCGCCTGACCCTTGAGCGCCTCCTCCAGCGCCAGGGTGCCCGCGATCTTGGGTCGCAGCACGGCGTCCACCGCCTTGCGGCTGCGGGTCTCGATCAGCCCGTCGTCGAGCGCGCCGGCGGCATGGAACACGCCGTCGATCGGGCCGAAGCGGGAAACCGCCTTGCGCACGCCCTTCGCCAGCGCCTTCGCATCGGCGACGTCGGCGACGATCAGTTCCACGTCCGCCCCCGCCGCTTCGAGCGCGAGCAGCTTGCGCACCTTGTCCTCGACGCCCAGCGGCAGGTCGCCGCTTGCGAGGCGCTGCGCCCACTCCCCGCGCGGCGGTAAGGCGCTGCGCCCGACGAGAGCGAGGCGCGCCTTGTATCCGCGCGCAAGGTGGTCGGCGATGGACAGGCCCAGCCCGCCCAGCCCGCCGGTGACGAGATAGACACCGCCCTCGCGCAGCCATGTCGGCTGTCCCTCGGCCAGCGGCTCGCGCGCGTTGCGGTAGGCGAGCGTCCAGCGCTCGCCCGCGCGCAAGGCGACGTCACCGGAAGCACGGGGGCCGGAAACCTCGGCGATCACCGCGTCGGCAAGGTCGGCGGCGTTCACGGCGGCAAGATCGATGTCGATCGCGCGCACCTCGAGTCCCGGATACTCGGCTGAGACGGTGCGCGCGGCGCCGATCGCCGTGGCCTTGAGCGGCATGAGGTCCGCATCGCCCGCCACGCGCTGCGCCTTGTCGGTGACGAGCGCGACGACCACCGGCCCCTCGTCCACCTGAGCGGCGAGTTCGGGCACCATCGCGATCAGCGCATGCAGCCCCCGGTCGAGGATCGCCGCATCCCGGCGCTTCGGCGCGGCTACCCCGCCCGCCAGCCAGCAATGATAGACCTGACGCGGCATCCGCCCGTCACGGCCCAGCCGGACGAACAGCCGCGCCCAGTCCTCGCGCACGTCGGGCCGCAGCGCGAAGGCGTCGGCGGCGCTCGCGGCAAAGCGCGTCGCGGCGTGGACGGTGACGGTCTCCACCCCCGCCTTGCGCAGCCGCGCGGCAAGGCTGGCGCCGAACCCGTCGTCATCGCAGAGCACCAGAGCCGGACCGCCTGCAGCCCCGCCCACGGCTTCTCCCGCCACCGGATCCTCGCGGCTCCACACCGGCTCGTAGCCCCAGTCGCCCAGCGCGAGGCGGGTATCTGCATCGCCCCCGGACGCCGCCGTGTGCAGGCTCGCACCCGGCTCGATCCAGTGCCGTTCGCGCTCGAAGCGATAGGTCGGCAGCGGCACGCGCAGGCGGCGCTCCTCGCCCCACCATGCGGTCCAGTCGATCTCGACGCCCAGCGCCCAGAGTTCGCCGAGCGCTTCGAGCAACCGCTGGTCGTCAGCAACGTCCTCACCCGCATGGCGCATCGAGGCGACCACCGGCTGGCTGGCCTTGCGCGCCGGGTGCTGGCGGGCGAGGCTGGTCATGGCGCGGCCGGGGCCGACTTCCAGAAGCACCTGGTCCGCCTCGCCCAGCAGGCATTCGAGGCCGTCGGTATAGCGCACCGGCTCACGCAAGTGCCGCACCCAGTATTCGGGATCGGTCGCCTCCGCCGCGCTCACCCAGCGCCCGGTCAGGTTCGAGGCGAAGGGGGTCTGCGGCGCGCGCAGCGTGATCGTCTTCAGCAGGGCGCGGAATTCGGGCAGGATCGGGTCGAGCATCGCCGAATGCGCGGCGACCTCGATGGGGATCGGCTGCGCCTCGATCTCACGCGCGCGCAAGTCGTCGAGGAAGGCCGCCACCGCGTCCGCCGCGCCCGATACGACGCACAGGGACGGGGCGTTGATCGTCGCGATCGAAACCCCGGGCGGCAGCATCGGCGCAAGTTCCGCCTCGGAAAGCGGCACGCTTATCATGCCGCCTTTCGCGGTCGTCTCGAACAGGCGGCCGCGCGCGTGGACGATGCGCAGGCCCGCTTCGAGGTCCACCACGCCCGCAACATGCGCCGCAGCATACTCGCCGCAGCTGTGGCCGATCATCGCGGCCGGCGCGATCCCCAGCGCCATCCAGAAACGGGCGAGCGCGGTCTGGACGATGAACAGCGCGGGCAGCGCGTTGGAGGGACGTTCCAGCTCGGCGGCCGCGGCGTCGCGGTCGGCCTCGACCGGGAACAGCCAGCGCTTGAGGTCCGGCACGCCGATGCGCGCAAGCACGGCGAGGCCCTTGTCCACGTCGGCGCGGAACGTGGCCTCGGTCTGATAGAGACCCAGCGCCATGTCGACATGCTGCAGCCCGCCGCCGCAGAACTGGAAGGCGACCGGGCGGCCGGGCACGCAAACCTGCTTCGCGGACGACTGGCGACTTGCGGTTTCGAGCGCAGCGGCGGCTTCAGCCCCGTCCTGCCCTACGGCGAACCGGCGCCATGCCAGCGCGCGACGGCCGGTGTTGAGGGTGAAGGCCGCATCGGCGAGGACACAGCCCTCCTCCCCTGCTTCGTCATTGCGAGCCCCGAAGGGGCGCGGCAATCCAGAGGCGGCGTCAACGGCCCTGGATTGCTTCGCTTCGCTCGCAATGACGGAGGGGGTTGCCGCAGAATGCTGCGCCCCAAAATACGCGGACAGCGCCGCAGCATTGGCATCCGCCGCACCTTGCGTGGCGCCCGAGGTCATCAGCAGCTGGCGACGGCGGCTCGGCCCGCTGGGCGCGCGCGGCGGCGCTTCCTCCATGACGATGTGGGCATTGGTGCCTCCCACGCCGAGTGAGCTGACCCCGGCGCGACGGGGGCGATCGTCGCGCCGGAGCCAGGGCGCGCTGGTGGCCTGTACGCGGAAAAGGCCAGTATCCAGCGCGCATTCGGGATTTGCGGCCCCGAAATGCGGAACAGGGGGAAGCTCGGCGTGGCGCATCGCCAGCGCCACCTTGATGACGCCCGCCGCGCCTGCGGCGGTGTCGGTGTGGCCGATGTTGGCCTTCACCGAACCCAGCGCGCAGGGCTCTGGCCTTGCACCAGACTGGGCGAAGACCTGCCGCAGCGCCGCCACTTCGATCGGGTCGCCGATCGGCGTGCCGGTGCCGTGCGCCTCGACATAGTCGATGGCCGAAGGCGCGATGCCGGACACCGCGAGGGCCTCGGCGATCACCGCCGCCTGCCCGTCCACGCTGGGGGCGAGGTAGCCGACCTTGCCCGCGCCGTCGTTGTTGATCGCCGAGCCCCGGATCACCGCATGGATGTGGTCGCCGGCGGCCATGGCATCCTCCAGTCGGCGCAGCGCCACCACGGCGACGCCGCTGCCGAACACGGTGCCCTTGGAGTCCGCGTCGAAGGGACGGCACAGGCCGTCGGGGGAAAGGATCTCGCCCTGCTCGTAGAGGTAGCCCCGGCGGTGCGGCAGTTCGATCGAGGTTCCGCCCGCGAGCGCCATGTCGCACTCGCCCGACAGCAGGCTCTGCGCCGCCATGTGGATCGAGACGAGCGAGGTCGAGCACGCGGTCTGGACGTTGATGCTCGGCCCCTTGAGGTCGAACAGGTACGACACCCGCGTCGTCAGGAAGTCCTTGTCGTTGCTGGTATGGCGCAGCAGGAACAGGCCGACCTCGTTCACCAGCTTGCCGTTGGTAAGCAGGTTGTAGGGCATGTAGGCGTTGTGGCCCGATCCCGCGAAGACGCCGATCACCCCGCCTGTTCCCTCGGCAAAGCCCTGCGGCGTATGGCCTGCGTCCTCCAGCGCCTCCCACGAGCATTCGAGGAAGTGGCGATGCTGCGGGTCCATGACTGCAGCATCGCGCTTCGACAGGCCGAACAGCGCGGCGTCGAAGCACTCCATGTCGGCGAGCGGCGCGCCGCGGCGCACGTAGTCGGGGTTGCGCAACAGGGCGGGCGAGACTCCGGCGGCGAGCAGTTCCTCTTCGGAATAGGTCTCGATCCCGTCGCGGCCTTCGCTCAGCAGCGACCAGAATTCCTCCGGGCCGCGCGCCCCGGCGAAGCGGCACGCCATGCCGACGATGGCGACCGCGCTGGAGGTGTCGAGCGAGGGGTCGAACGGTTCTTCGATGGGCTGGTGCATGGTCTAGACCCTCACGCCGATGCGGGCGGTAGCGCGACGATTACGTGCCTGGTTGCGCATTTCGGCGCGGTTCTGACCGGCGAGCGCGGCGGCATCGTCCTGCCCGCCCGACAAGTGCGCGCCGAGCGCGGCGATGGTCGGGAAGCGGAAGATGTCGGTCAGCGCGACCGGCTGCGTCAGTTCGGCGGACAAGCGGCGGTGGACCTGGATGGCGAGCAGCGAGTGGCCGCCGATGTCGAAGAAGTTCTCCGTCAGGCGCACTTGCGGCAGCTTGAGCACGTCGCACCAGATCGCCTGGATCTGGGCCTCCACGCCGGTCGCCGGGGCGGCGCTGTCATCCATGTTGTCGACGACCACGCTGACCGGCTCGGGCAGGGCATTGCGGTCGATCTTGCCGTTGGGCGTGCGCGGCAGGGCTTCGAGCAGGACGAAGTTGCCGGGGACCATGAAGTCGGGCAGCCGCTCCCGCAGATGCGCGCGCAAGTCCTCGACCGCCGGGGCATCGGTGCGCGGGGCGAGGTAGGCGACGAGGCGGGTGGCGACGCCTTCCTTGCGGGCGACGACGACGGCCTCGGTGACGTCCGGGTACGCGGTGAGCGCGGCCTCGATCTCGCCCAGTTCGATGCGGTAGCCGCGGATCTTCACCTGATGGTCGAGGCGGCCGAGGAATTCGAGCGTCCCGTCCTCGCGCTGGCGGGCGAGGTCGCCGGTCCGGTAGACGCGCGCGCCCGGATTGAACGGGTCGGCGACGAAGCGTTCGGCGGTCAGCTCGGGCCGGTCGTGGTAGCCGCGCACGACCCCGGCGCCGCCGATGACCAGCTCGCCCGGCGTGCCCTGCCGCACCGGCTGCAGCCGCCGGTCGAGGATGTAGATCTGCTGGTTGAGCAGCGGCCTGCCGAGCGGCGGCGCCCCCCCTTCATCGAGCGCGTGGACGGCGGACCACACGGTCGTCTCGGTCGGCCCGTACATGTTCATGACGGTGCCGGAAACGAGGCCGGTCATGTCGGTCGCCAGCTGCGGCGGGAACGCCTCGCCGCCGACCATGAGGTGCTGGAGCGCCTGCAGGCGCGGGCGGGCAGCCGGGTCGCTCGCGAGCACCTGAAGCAGGGACGGCGTACACTGCAGGTGCGTCACCCCGTGGCGCGCCATCAGGTCGTGAAGCGGGCGTTCTGCGGCGTTATGGTCCTGTTGAGTGCCGTTGAGTGCCAGTGTGCGCAACTGCGCGATTTGCGGCAAATGTTCAATAACCGTCTGGGAATCCACGCCAAAATCGACAAGGCAGCCGATCTCGTCGACGCCGATCGCCGACAGGCGGTGGACCAGTCCGACGTTGTCCTCAGGCGTGCCGAACAAGCCGCTGGTCTCGAAGTAGCGCTCGAAGGCATGGTCGAGCAGGGCGTCGGTCTCTTCCTCGGAAATGTCGGAAAGTTCCAGTCTTTCAGCACCTTGCGGCGTCTTGAAAGCCGGGAACGACCAGGCGTACTGCTTGAGCAGATTGGTCGAGGTGCGCAGGTACTCGATGAGCGCAGGCTTGACGGCCGCACGCACCGCATCTTCGCTTTCTCCAAGAAAAGTGTGCAACATCAAGGTGATGCGCCCTTCTCCCGAATGCCCGGCCTCGTGCCAGGCGCTACGATAGGCGGCGATCTTGGTCGCCACCTCCTCGATCGACTGCCCCAAAAGGTGCGTCAGCACATTGGCGCCGACGCGCCCTGCCTCGCGGAAAGTCTCTGAATTTCCAGCGGAAGTTATCCAGACCGGCAGCTCCGGCTGGACCGGGCGCGGGTACGTGCGCACCGAAACGTCATGCCCCAACGGCCCCGGATAGGCCCGCGCCTCGCCCCGCCACAGGCCCCGGACATCCTCGACACACCGCTTGAGAACGCCCGCACGATCGGCATAAGCCCCTGGATTCAGGACGAAATCGTCCGGTTGCCAGCCGGAGGCGAAAGCAATCCCTACACGCCCGCCCGACAGGTTATCAACCAGCGCCCACTCCTCGGCGATACGCAGCGGATGGTGCAAAGTCCCCACCACGCTCCCGGCACGGATCTGCACCCGCGACGTGATCGCCGCGATGGCCGCCGCGGCGACGGCGGGATTCGGGTAAGGCCCTCCAAAGTCATGGAAATGTCGCTCCGGCGTCCAGATCGCCTCGAAGCCCTCGGCATCGGCGAAGCGGGCGCCTTCCAGAAGGAGGTTGTACTGCTCGGCCGCGCTGCCCGCGCTGGAACTGGCGAAGTAGAACAGGCTGAAACCGACCGGCCGCGCATCGGCGACAGCCACTTCCGGCACATCGCCGCGCACTTCGCGCTCGCTGGCGATGACGATGTGATAGCCGTGCATCAACGGCCACATCAGCTCCAGCGTGGAGATGTCGAAACTGAGGCTGGTGACGGCCAGCCACGTCCCGTCCGGCTCGATCTTGCGGTCCATTCCTGCATAGAAATTCAACAGGTTACGGTGCTCGACCATGACACCTTTGGGCAGCCCGGTCGAACCCGAGGTGTAGATCATGTAGGCGAGATTCGCGCCTTCCGCGCCGCCGTCGAAGGGGTCCGACGGGCACGCGGCGAAGACCTCGCGCATGGTATCGATAAGGAGGATCGGCGCCTCGGTCTGCGGCAGATCGCCCGCCAGCACAGTTTCGCTCAGAACCAGGCCAAGGCCGGAATCCGCCACCATGTGGGCGATGCGATCCCGCGGATAGGACGGGTCGAGCGGCACGTAGGCGCCCCCCGCCTTGTGCACGCCGATGAGGCAGGCGAGCATCTCGACAGAGCGCGACAGGTGGAGGCCGACGAGCACTTCCGGCCCCACGCCCCGCGCCGCAAGGTCATGCGCGACGCGGTTAGAGAGCGCATCGAGCTGCGCGTAAGTCAGTGAGATGCCGAGCGCCGTCACTGCCAGCTTGTCGGGCGTGCGCACGGCCTGCTCCACGAAGTGGTGGTGCCAGGCCGGACCGGCAGGAACGGGACCTTCGGTGGCGTTCCAGGCACCGACGATCCGCCCATGTTCCTCGGGTTCGAGCAGCGACAGGCGGCCGACCGGTGCGTCCGCAAGGTCCAGGTACATCGCCTCGAAACCGCGCACGAGGTCCTCCGCATCGGCGCGGGAAAGGCGGGTGGCGTCGCAGGTCCAGCGCAGCCTGCCTTCCGAGGTGCAAACGGCCACGTCGAGCACCGCGTCGCTTGCGCGCACCTCGTCGAGCCGCTTCACCACCTGCACGCTGACGGGATGGTCGCCCCCCGCGCGACCGCGCAGTTCGGGGCTGCGGGCGACGAGATCGGCGCAGATGGCCACGCGGCGGTGCATCCCGGCGACTTCACGGTCCAGCGCGTCGCGCAGCACGGCCAGCGGAGCATCGAAATCGACCGCGACCTTCAGCGGCATCTCCGGCGCGAACCAGCCCGCCACGTCGTCCAGCCGCGCACGGCTGACACAGTCGGAATATCCGATCTCGACGCTCGCCCGGTCGGCAGCGCGGGCCAGCCACGCGACCAGCGCGGCCAGAGCGCCGCCGGCATCGAGACCCTGCGGCATTGCCCGGTCCAGCATGAAGGGCTGCGCAGGACCGTCGCCAACACGCGGAGTAAACTGCGGCAACTGCAAGCTCTCGCGCTGCTGCAAGCGACGACGCCACCACGCCTCATAGCGCCCGGCGGCCGCATCGAGGCAATCGAGCTGATCGCGCCGGGCATCGTCGAGCACCGTGAAGCCCGCCGCACCGATCAGCAGTTCGCTCACTTGCGCCCCGCCCAGCGCTTCGCCGGAGAGCATGGCGAGACGGTCGAGCCGCACATCAAGATCGCCTGTGGCGACAACCGGCGTGGGGCCGGACACCAGGATCGTGCCCGGCTCGCGGCCCGATACGCTGGACAGCGGCGTGATCTGCTGCACGAGCAACAGCCGATCGCCGAGCAATGCCTTCGGGACTCCGACCGGGTTGGCGTAAGTTCCGAAGTCGAGCGCACGGACCAGACGGGCGATCTCGGCAGCCGGGCGGCTCCAGTCGATCGTGGCGGCGGCCTTCGGGCGGTCGGCGCGGCCGACCATGCGATCGGGTGCACGGTCCTGCAGAACCGCCGCTGCGACCGCGCCGTCGAGATCTGCGACGAGCCCCTCGAAGCAATGCAAGCCCGCCTCGAAGCAGCGGGTGTTGAGCGAAAGCGCGGTTTCCTCTTCGGCGATTTCGAAGCGCTCCGCAGCGAGGATCGCACCTTCGTCCACTGCGCCTGTCATCAGGTGCCAGGTCACGCCATGCCGCGCCGCTCCATCCAGCAGCGCCCAGACGGGCGTATTGAGGCCGGCCAGTTCGGGCAGCGGGCCGTCATGGAAATTGATCGCCGCCCGCGATGCGAGCGCCAGTACCTCCGCCGGCAGAACGCTGAGGTTGGAGATGCTGAAGACGTAGTCGACGCTTTCTACGGCAGCGGCCAGAAGGTCGCGCGGCTTCTCGAACAGCGCAATGCCGAGGCGCCGAGCCCAATCGGCGGCCGGCGAAACCGGCGCCGCCACCACGGCGGCGATCCGGTGCCCACGATCGATCAGCAGCCTGCCACACTCCGCGAGCAGCGTTTCGTTGCCGACGAGAATGCTGCTTGCAACCGGGCAATCAGGAGATTGCCCATTGCCGGCGAAGTCCCGGAAAGACGTCATGCGATGCCCCACGCCTGAATGAATTACCCCAAGTCGACATCGACTGTATTGAGACTGAATTTGGAAAACTATGTCCCAAACCCCGCCCCTGTTTTCACCATGGATGCTTACTTGGGTGTTTTAGGGAGCGAATTACTTATACTCGATCAGACGAGCAGGACGAACGGCGGCGCTACGCGACTTTCGACGACGCCAGTAATCAATCTGCCCCTGCAGATGCGGCAGCTTGCCAAGGATCAGCCAAGTCGCCTGAAGCGCATCCTTGCGCGCACGGATGCGCAGCCACAACACGGGCCAGAGCAGCCACATCGGCGGGAGCGACCAGAGTAGATTGCTGAGCACCTTGCGACGCAGTTCGCGCCCCTTTTGCAGATCTTGCGCGCCGCGCATCGCCAGTGCCTCGGCGGTGGCGTAGCCACTACGGCGGTTGCGCTGCCACCACTGGCCGAGGCGCATCATCGCCGCGTCATGGATGGTCATGTCTCCCTCTATCCGGCGGATGAGCCAGCCACGCCGTCGCATGCGGTAACACATGTCGGGCTCCTCGCCGGCGATCAGATGCTCATCGTAGCCGTCTACCTGGCGCAGTGCGACGACGCGGAACAGTGCGTCGCCGCCGACGCTTTCGGCAAGGCCCACGGGCGTGTTCCACTCGGCCTCGCACAATCGGTTGTAGAGGCTGGCGTCCGGTGCCCTCTCCCGCCGGCGACCGCAAACGGCGGCGAGTTGATCGTCGGCCAGAAATGCGGCGCGGGCCTTGTCAAGCCAACCAGGGATCAGTTCGCAATCGCCATCGATGAAATGGACGAATTCGAGCAGCGGGTCCTTGTCCAGATGCCAGTCAAGCCCGGCATTCCGCGCCCGCGCAGCGGTGAACGGCTGCCCGGGATCGAGTTCGACCACCGACAGGCCCCGCGCCTTCACGCGCGCCACGCTACCGTCGGTGGAGCCGGAATCGACGTAGACGGCGCGCTGGCCGGTCCGCGTCACGCTGTCGATGCACAAATCGAGGCGCCCGCCTTCGTTGCGACCGATAATGACGAAGCCCACCGGCGTCACGGCAGCCGCTCCGTACGGGTCCATTCCCGCTCGCGGCGGGTCACGAACTGGGCGATCAGCGGCAGCTTCCAGACGAAGTAGCCCGGCAGCAGGCGCAGGGACGACAGCGGCAGGGTATCCCGCCCATGCAGCCACCATGCCAGAGATAGCCCGAGCGCCGCTGCGGTCTGGGTCGCCAGCAGGGCGAGGAACGGCGCGGTTGGTCCCGCCAGTGCCAGCACGATCCCCAGCGCGGGTGCCGAGCACAGCGCGAGCAGCACGGTTGGCGGTATCATGAGGTCCAGCGCGACGATCGCAAGCGCGGGCCTTCGCACCGCGCGCGCCAGCAGCCGGGGGACATAGCGCCAGGCGGTCTGCATCATGCCGTGCTCCCATCGGCGGCGCTGGCTGCCGGTGCCCTCGACCGAGCTGGTAGCGCTCAGGATGCGGGCGCCGGACTCGACGATCACGCGCCGGCCTGCGAGCAGGAGGTCGAGCCCCATTTCCAGATCCTCGACCAGCGACCCGCCCGGCCAGCGCATCTCGAGATACATGGAGCGCGGGAAGGCCATGCCCGATCCCTGCAGCAGCGCCATTCCGGACAGGCGCCCCAGCCCCTGAAGCCGCACGAGGTTCTTGATCAGGAAGGCGAAACTGGACACCCGCACGACCGCGCCCGCATCATCCGGGGCGGCAAGCAGGAAGATTCCCTGCACCGCCGCATCGCGCCGGACCGCCGCCTCAGCCAACGCAGGCAGGGAACCGGGCATCGCGCGGCAATCGGCGTCGAGTACCAGCACCGCCTCCGCTCGCAGCAGATGGTCGGCAATGAAGGCGCGGGCGTATTCCAGCGCGTGGCCCTTTCCGCGCAAGTGCGGATTGGACCTTTCGATGACCGTCGCGCCCAGAGCCCGCGCCCTTGCGGCCGTATCATCGGTGCAGTTGTCCGCGACGACCAGCAGTTCGTCCCCATCGCGCAGCAACCCCAGCGCCGCGCGCACGCTCGTGTCGATTCCGGCCGCTTCGTCGTGGGCGGGCATGACGACGACAAAAGGCGGCGCCTCACCGGCTTCGCCGGAAACATGCCTCCGCGCGCCGACGACGCATTCGAGCGCAAGCATCGCCGTCGGCAATCCGGCCGCCACGGCCATCCACCATGCGAAGCCCAGCACGATGCGGTCGGCAAGCACCAGCAAGTCCATCCGGTTCCCCTCTTGCGCCCCGCGACGCCAGCTTCACCCGGCAAGAGGATAAGGGGGCAGCCAAGGCCCGGGCAGACCTGAAACTCCCTTGGAAGTTCTCATGATCGACACCGGGCGGCGGCGCCCAATAGACTTGGACGCAAAGCGTCTCGCGAAATTTCCAAGGAGAGTTGCTGCATGTACATCGGGCTCCGTTCACGCCGCAGGCCAAGTCTGTCGGCATCGTCAGGAAGGTGGACGACAGAATGCGCCCCGCCTTTCCTGCCATGAACGCCGCGATGCCGCCCTGCACGGCCGCCGGTACTGCAGGTCAAAGGGGGGCGGCCGCGGCTACCTTGCTGCTCAGCGCTCCGGCGCCTGTCCAGGTAGCTGCGGATGGGTATCGCCTGGACACCAAGTTCGTCGAAGGCATGCGCGCGCATGTCGCAGACTGGGGTGGGAAAATCCGCTGCATAATCTGGGAAAGCGACGACACCATCCCCTTCGGCCGTGTCTACAGACCCGATGAACTCGACTTCGAGATGGTTGTGCTGGGCAAGGGCGCACCTGTACCGCCCGCTGCACTGACGGGAATCTCGATCGCGCTGGTATCTGCCGACATGCCGGGCTTCCCGGCCATCTGCCAGAGCATCGCCTCAGCCGGTATCCCATACGCGGTGGGGGTGGAATATACGCTGGAGACCCGGTTACGCACCCTCTGGCTGGATCGCGAGGTGTCGGGAATGCGCAAGATGCGCAGTAGTCTCTGGCTCCTGCGCAACGAACGGCAGGTGCGATCGCGGCTGAAGGCCGCCGTCGGTGCACAGTTCAACGGGTATCCGGCTTTCAGCGCCTATTCCCGGCTCGCAGACGATGCGCATCTCTATTTCGACAACAGGATGGGTCCGGAGATGATGGCGACGCCGGCCGAAGTGGCCGTGCGCAATGAACGGCTGCTGGCAGGATATCCTTTGCGACTGATCCATTCGGGACGCCTGGAGCCGATGAAGGGTAGCCAGGACCTGCTTCCCGTGATGCGCGCCTTGGCGGCAATGGGCGTACCAGCGACCCTGGACATCTACGGCGCGGGAAGTCTCGAACAGGAAATTCGCGATGGGCTCGGCGAATTCGACGGTGCGGTCCGCCTGCATGCGCCCGTCGATTTCAAGACGAAGCTGGTGCCGCTCAGCCGGACTCAGGCCGATGTATTCCTGTCTTGCCACCGACAGTCCGACCCCTCATGCACTTACCTTGAAGCGATGGGCTGCGGTCTTGCCATAGCTGGCTACAGCAATCGCATGTGGTGCCGTTTGAGCAGGGAATCGGGCGGCGGCCTCGCAGTGCCGCTGGGCTCGACGAAGCAGCTTGCAGAGGCGATCGGGCGGTGGAACCTTGATCGCCCCGCCATCGCCGAAAGCGCACGATCCGGCCTCGCCTTCGCCCGCCGGCATGATTTCGGCCAGGAATTCGCAGGCAGGATGGCGCATCTGCGCGCGCTGATCCCATAAGCGCCTGTCGTACCAGAGCACGTCCGATCAGGTGGAACCACCGATGACCCGGAAAACGTTTTAAACCAAAGAAAACTGGAGCAGTCGTGCCGTCGAGGCGCAAACTGCTCCAGGGTCGATCGGCGGGCTGCGGACGGTTGCCCCGCTCGTTATGCGTGCAGCGGCGCTCGCAACGGAGCCGGCGCCCTATTGCTACGCCACATCTGGTGGATCCGGAAAATCTGCGGCCCCTCGATCAGATAGCGCCGCCACAACCGCTGGGGGTTGGAGCACAGCCGGAAGGCCCACTCCATCGACATTTGCTGGATCACCGCCGGCGCGCGCTCCTGCTCGCCGGAGAGGAATTCGAGGCTGGCGCCGATGCAGAAGCCGATACCCTGGCCGCCGCGCGCCTTGGCGACGCGACGCGCGATGATCTCCTGCTGCGGCGAACCCACCGCCAGGAATGAGTATCGCGCCTTGGCCTCGACAAGAAAGCGTACTGCTCGCGCCACTTCGCGCGGATCCTTGATGAAGCCCATCGGCGGATTGTAGTGACGCACGTTGCGCAGCCCGTAGAGTTCGCTGATGCGCGCCACTGTAGCGTCGCTGCCGCCCAGGATCGCGACGGCATCGTCGGCGGCAATGCCCTCCTCGAACAGGCGCAGCGTCAGGTCGCTGCCCGTCACCACCGGCAACTCGCGCCCGTCGCCGCGTGCCAGGCGCGCAAGGATACGGCTGTCGCACAAGGTCATCCAGGCATCACGATAGGCCGGCCACAAGTCGGAGCGCCGCCGCAGCAACCGCACGACATGGTCGACGTTGGGCGTGACGATATACGTAAATGGCGCCGAGGGAGGCCGCTTGCACACTGCATTCATCGCTGTCGGCAAGTCGATCGGCGTAAAATCGAGGTCGAGGAACTCGACATCGTCCCGATGGCCGGCCTGATGCCCGGCATTCAGGTCGGCGATGACCGGCAGCGGCAGATCCAGCGGCAGATCCAGCACGGGTGCCGAAATCTCGCGGCCGATAAGGTTCAGGTGTTCAAGCGACATAAAGCGTACCTCCCCGTGCGCGATTATGCCGCCACGCCGTTCCGGGGTCTTCTCCAGCAACTGCGCCCGACGAACTGGGAGGCGTATTCCTCGTTCTGAAAAACCTCTCCATAAATCCCGGAGGGCTGTTCAAAACGAGCCGATGCGTGTTTCTCCCCACGGATAAGCACGCCCTCCAATGGGAGAATTTTCGGCAAGTACCGCACGAGGTTAGCCTTTTCCGCAGATCGACATTCCATGCCGACTGTGGGGGTAGACATGCTTCAATCGAACGACGCTTATCGGTCGCGCGCTGCGCACCGATCAACCCGGACCGTTGCGGCGGCCGTTTCCTTCCTCGCCATGGGCCTTGCGGTCCATCCCGTCTCGGCACAGGTCAGGGCCGCCACTCCCGGCACCCAGGCCATCGCGCCCGTCGTGTCCGGTGCGCAATCGGCCGCCAGCATGCCCGATGCCGCCTCGGCCTCGCGTTACACGGTGAGGGCGGGCGACCAGCTCGACGTCTTCGTCTGGGGAGAGGAGCGCATGCAGCGCCAGGTTCTCGTCCAGCCAGACGGCACTTTCGCCTTTCCGTTGGCGGGTACGATCCGCGCCGACGGGCGCAACGTCACCGACATCGCCGACGAGATTCGCGGCCGCATCGCGCTCAACTACACGGCCGGCCCGCCGGACGTGACCGTGACCGTGCGCGAGACCGACGGCACGCGTTTCTACGTACTCGGCAAAGTGCGGACGCCTGGAAGCTATACCAGTCGCTCGGCGCCCAATATCCTTCAGGCACTCAGCATGGCCGGTGGCACCGCCGACTTCGCCGACACCGGAGGCGCGGTGATCCTGCGCCAGACCCGCGCCGGTCAGGTGGTGGAGCGCATCAAGCTGAGCAAGCTTTTGAAAGGCGCCCGCTCGCTCAATTCCGGTGCCCTTGGCACGGCACTGCCGACGCTTCAGAGCGGCGACGTCCTGCTGATCCCGTGACGGCGGCACATCGTGGCACCCTGCTCCTCCTGGCAGTCGCCCCGCCGACGCTGGGGCTTGTTCCCGCCAATGCGGCCGCACAGGAGCAGCCGCCCTACATCGAGTTCGACATGACGGGGTTCACGGGGCGCAACCTGTTCCTCCTCACGGACGACCGCAAGATGAATTCGGGCGGGGAAGTCTCCGCACAGGCAGGTGCGACCCTCGGCGTCGATGCCGGGACCACGCTCGACCTCGAGGGCAGAATCGCATACCGCCGCTACAGTCGGCGCTATGGCGATTTCGTCACGGGTTATGGCAAGCTCGCGCTGGATCACCGTGGCAGCGAGCGCCTATCGGCTCGCACCGAAGCCTCTTTCGAACGCCTCCTGCCACTCGAAGGCACCAATGGCACGATCGATGCCGCAATCGATCCGGTAAGCCTCCAGGATCGCTACGAACTCAAGCAGAGCCTGCGCTGGCGCCCCGACCAATACCTGACGATCAGCGGAGAGGGGGCCTGGAGCCGGTTGTCGCCGCGCGGCTCGCAACTGCTGCGCCGTACCGATGCGGCCAACTTCGATCTCGGCGCAGAACGCCGGTTGTCGCCCTTTTCATGGATCGGCCTCGGAGGCTCGGCAACCTTCAGCAAGGCATCCGACGGATCACGCTCGGATGCGGCTCTGTTCGTGCTCAAGGCTGGAACGCGCGTCGCTCCTCATTTGTCCGTACAGGCTGAAGCGGGGGCGTCCCGGACTTCCCGAAGCGGGCCTGGTGCGCCGACCGACCGGACCCCGCTCCAACTCGCGACTTCGGTATCGCTATGCTACGATCCACGACGCTTGCGGGTGTGTCTTGCGGGGCAGATCAGGCCGGCGGTCACCGGCTTCGGCGGCATCCAGCGCGAAAAAGTGCTGACCGCCACTTTCGATTTCCAGACAAGCGAACGCGGCACCTTGAGCGCCCTTGGCGAGTATCGCTCCGTTCCCAGTCCCACATTCGGATCGGACGCGAAGATCGTCAGCCTCTCCACGACTTACGAGCATCGCCTCGACGACCGATTCCGCCTTCATGTCGGTGCGGACTATGACCGCCGCACCGGCCTGTCCAGCCAGACGCAGAGTTCCTGGACCATCCGGGCCGGCGTCACTTTCCGGATACCCAGCCGATGAACAATAACAGCCAGACACCCATGACGCCCTCGTCTTCGCCCACTGCGGCGCCCGGATCAGACCCTGCCAATGCCGATCCCCTCGGCATCTATCCGGTCGAGATCCTTGCGATGCTGCGCCGCCGCTGGCGCTGGCTGATCGCGCCGACCCTGCTTGGCGGCGTTGCTGCCGCAGCCTCGGTCGCCACGCACGAGCCGGTCTACCGTTCCTCCACGACGCTACTGATCGATTCCCCGCGAATCCCGCCCAGCCTGATTTCCTCGCCGCTGACGGACGTGGCGGACGAGCGGATCGCCAAGATTCGCCAGCAGGTCGTCAGCCGCGAAAGCCTGACCAGGCTGATCGAGCAGAACCGGCTCTATCAGCGGGAGCGGGCGGTGATGGACTATCCCAGGTTGCTCGAAATCATGCGTACGAAAGTCGGCGTGAACCTCGTCGCTGCGGATCCGACGCGGGGTCGCGGCGGCACGATCGCCTTCAACCTCTCGTTCGACTATCGCGATCCTCGCGGCGCGCAGGCGGTGACCGAGCAGTTGACCCAGATGTTCCTCGTCGAAGACAAGCGCTTCCGCACCGAACAGGCCACCGGCACCGCTGCCTTCCTCGCCAAGCGCTCCGACGAGTTGCGTCGCCAGCTGCGCGACCTTGCCGAGAAGCGCCGCAGCGTAGAGGCCCGTTATGCCGGCTCGCTGCCCACCGATGTCGCGCTGAGTTCGCAGTCCAGCTCGGCGATGCGCGCCGAGATTTCTCGCACCGACGCCGAGACTCAGGGGCTGATCCAGCAGTCCAGCCTGCTCGCCGCGCGTCAGCAGGAACTGGAACGGACCCCACCCGGCGTCGAAGGGCTCCAGCGCGCGGAAGAGCGCCTGTCCGCACTGCTTTCCACGCATTCGGAACGCTTCCCCGACGTCGTCGCCGCCCGCGCGGAAGTGCAGCGTCAGCGAAGCCTGATCGCGCAGGAACCGGGTCGCGGTGAGACGCTGATCGAGGCCGAGATCGCCGCAGGCCGCGAACGCATCTCCACCCTTGCCTCCCGTCGCGCCGAACTCGTGCGGACGATGTCCGATATCGATCACCGCGTCGCCCAGGCGCCGCAGTCGGCCTACGAACTCAGTACGATCGAACGCGAATACGACAACATCAAGCGTCAGTACGATTCCCTGCGGGAAAAGCAGCTCGACGCGCAAGTCGCCGCCAATCTCCAATCGGAGGACAAGGGCGAACGCTTCACCGTCGTCGACCCGCCCAACCTGCCGCTGCACCCGCTGGGCCGAAACGCATGGATGGTCATGTTGATGGGCCTCGCTGCCGGCTTCGGCCTCGGCCTGGCGCTCATCATCGCGCGCGAGATACTGACCGGTACGATCCACGGCACCGAAAGCCTGCGCCATGCGGTTCGTGCGCCCTTGTTCGGTGCCATACCGACAAGCCGAGATCCCAACTTCCTCGACAGGCTCGCACGCTGGCTGCCGGGCCGGGCGCGCAGTGCGCCGAGCTACTCGCCAGCCCATTCGCCAGCATAGTCGCCAGACAGAACCCGGAGCAGGCCCATGAACGCTGAAGTGCCATTCATTCCGCAGGGCGGCATCGAAGTCCCCGCCGTCGCCGGCATCACCTTCGCACCCGATGCCGGGCACCTTTCAGAGAATCACATAGTCGGGCTTGCACCGCCCAGTAACGAACTGCGGCAGTTCACGATGATCCGCTCGGCGTTGCTCGACCATGCCCGCGCCACCGGTTCCCGCGTCTTCGCGGTAACCTCGGCCGAGCCCGGCAACGGCAAGACCCACATCACCGCCAATCTCGCCATGGCAATGGCCAGGATTCACCCAACCGTCCTGGTCGAACTGGACTTGCGCCGTCCCGCGATGGGCAACCGGCTGGGCTTGCCGGACGACTATGCCGGGGTCGAGGACTATCTTGCCGGGGAGTGCCCCTGGAGCGCCACGCAGGCGCGCATCGAGGGACTGGACCTCACCGTCCATCGGGTGCGCCGCGCGCGTGCCGACGCCGAAGCGCTCCTCGCCTCCAATGCGCTGGCACTGGCGTTGCACAACCGGCATTCGATCGAGGACGGCACGATCTGCCTCGTCGATACCCCGCCCGCGATCCTCAGCGACGACCTAGCGCTGATCGCGCGCAACGTCGACGGTATCCTGATCGTCGCGGAAGAGGGCAGGACCGCGCGGGCAGCGCTTCAGGACGTCGCCCGAACCGTCAGTCCGACGCCCATCGTCGGCACCGTGCTCAACCGGTCCATCTCGCCGACCGCACGCCGGGTGGATTACGGGTACTACAAAAGTGGAGCCAGACAGGCCTGACCCACACATACCGGAGGATGCTATGACGATCCTGAAGCTGAAAGGGCGCGCCAGATGGCTGCGCGATCTGCCCTCGCAGGCGGCGCTCGCGGTACTCAACGAAAGGCGGGTGCGGCTGTGGCTCGGCAAGCGGCACCGCGCCGCCGTGACCCGGCATGCCCACAGGCTGCCGGACCTCGACGCAATCGGCAACGACGTAGTCGCACAGCTCAACCGCAAGGGCGTATGCGTCACCACGCTCGATGCCCTGCGTATCCACGGCGCCGCCGAAGTGGTCGACGCGGCATGGCAACTGTCGAGCCACTTCGCCCCCGAGGCTCGGGCACTGGCCCGGGACGGGAGACAATTCATCATAGTCCCCCCCCTCCAGATCGTCCGCAACCCGGACATCTACCGGTTGGGCCTTCATGAGCGCCTGCTCGACATCGTAGAGAGCTACATCGGTCTACCCGTGGCATACGACGGGGTGGCGATTAACTACACCGTGGCCGACGGGCTGGAAATCGCCACCCGCAAGTGGCATCGCGACCGCGAAGACCGGCGCATGCTCAAGGTCGCGATCTACCTCCATGACGTCGATGAGGAAGGCGGCCCGTTCCAGTGCATCGCCCGGCAGGACACGGTGCGCAGCGATATAGACGGTTACCACTACGAATTCGGCGAAGACCCGCTGCTCAAGGCACGGCTCGGACCGGACTATGCCGACGACGTGGTGAGTTGCACCGGGCTCAAGGGCACCGTGGTCTTCTGCGACACCGCACGCTTCTTCCATCGCGGCAAACCCGCCACCGGGCGTGACCGGGCAGCCCTGTTCTACAGCTACTTCGCGAACCCGCCTCGCCACCCCTTCCTGTGCGAGCGCAGCGGCATAGACCGCTCCGAGGCACTGCAGATGATCGAGGGCCTGCCCGACCGCCAGCGCCGCGCCGCCCTGTGGCGCCGCCGGCTCTCCCCGGTGATGCGAATGATCCCGCCCGCGAGCGTCTGATCCGCCACCCTCCCCGGACGACCGAGATGCCGTCCGGGGACATTCGCCCTGCGGCGTATCTGCAAACGACCTCAGCGCACCAGCGGTACCAACAGATCGACCATCCGGCCCGCACAACGCTCGGGATCATGCCGGTCGAGAACGCGGGCTCGGGCACGCTCTCCCATTGCCTCCAGTTCCTCCGGCCAGGCATCGAGCGCAGCGTCGAGCGCACCCTCGATAGCATCCACCGAGCCGGAGGGCACCAGCCAGCCGACATCCCCGTCGACCAGTTCCGGTATCCCGGCAATGGCCGTGGCGATCACCGGGCGGCGCAGCGCCATGGCCTCCATCAGCACGACAGGAAGCCCCTCGGCGAAGCTGGGCAGCACCAGCGCCCGCGCCCTACGCAGCGCACCGCGGATCGTTTGCGGGCTCGCCCAGCCATGCAGAGTGACGACCTCGCGCATTCCCAGCCGCGCGATCTGGGCCGCGATGATCGCCTCGTCTTCTCCCCCGCCGATAAGGTCGAGCCGGATCGGGCGCCGCACGGCGACGCGGGCGAAGGCTTCCAGCAGCAGCGGCAGCCCCTTCTGGGCGCTGAGACGGGCGACGCAGACGAAGCGCGTATCCTCTCCGTCCGGCCCGCCCTCCCGTTCATCCTCGACCATGGCTCCACCCTGCGAGAGCCCTGCGAAGAACGCCGGGTCCGGGGCACAGTGGACGACGTGGATACGTGACCAGTGGTCAGGATGCGACCAGCGCATCAACTGCCCGCGTCCGAAGCTGGAGACGCCGACCACAAAGGCCGCCTCGGCGATCTTGCCGGGCAGATCGAGGGCGCGCGGTGCGTCGAATTCATCCGGTCCGTGCGCGGTGAAACTGTAGGTAACCGGCGCCAACCGCGCCACGAGACGTGCCACCATCGCCGGGTTCGTGCCGAAATGGGCATGGAGGTGCGAGACCCCCGCTGCTTCCAGCCGCCGCGCCAGCAGCGCGGCCTCGGCGAAGTAGGCCAACGCCCGGATACGGTTGCCCCTCCCGCCCGTCCGCCACGCCAGCTGCAGCGCGCGCAGCGCGGCAAGCGGCTGCCGCGCCAGACAAGCCAGCGTCGCAGACGCAAGAGCGCCACGATCTTCCAGCAGCGCCGTGGTGCGGCCCGCCTCCGCGCGCTCGGCCGTATCGGCAGGAGTTTCACCCGCCCGACGCACGGTGAAGCGGTGGATTTCGAACCCCTGCCGCTCCAGTGCCGCGATCTCGGTCTGGATGAAGCTGTGGCTGATCTTGGGGTAGACGTTGCTGAGATAGGCGATCGCGCCCCGCGACCGGACGGGTCTGGCCTGGCGTACAATGCCGGACCACGCGGTCCCCGATTCATGCCTGAAGGCGAGCGGTTCGGCGGCGGTTCCGGTGATCTCCATAATCGCCGCATTATGCGCGCTGAGGCAGGCGCGCGGCATTCCGGGTTTTGCTTGGGAAATCGACGGAGGGATCCCCGGGAGCATGATCCCCCGGATGCCGCTTGAACGCGCGCCGTGGGATGAATCGCTGTCACTGCGGGAGACCCGTCTTGTCGGCATTTGCCGCCCTTCGTTCCAGATTGCCGGGCAAGCATCGGAAACGCGAGCAGCCGCCAGCGGGGCATGGGAGGACGGTCATGCGCCGGGTCAGAACAGGGCTCGGCGCATGTCTGGCCCTCGTCGCGATCGCGACCGTTCCAGCCCAGCGCCCCGTCGCCAGCCCGTTGCCCAAATTCACCGCGCCGCCGATCGTGCGTGGGGCTT
The DNA here is from genome assembly GCF_027922145.1 of Novosphingobium resinovorum. GTDB lineage: Bacteria > Pseudomonadota > Alphaproteobacteria > Sphingomonadales > Sphingomonadaceae > Novosphingobium > Novosphingobium resinovorum. Next base: position 54,332 of record NZ_BSFC01000007.1, read on the forward strand.
TCGACGCGCCGGAGGATGTACTGCTGCCCCCTGCCGATCCGCAGTCGCAGCTGGCCCGCGCATTCAACGCCGGCGTGCCGCTGGCGAGGGGCGTCCTCGTCGCAGCCCAGCCCTTCTACCTGCGCGCCGCGCCGCCGGACCTGGCACGGGCCACCGACTGCCTCGCCGCTGCGGACTATTACGAGGCGGGTCTGGGCATCGCCGACCAGCGCGCGGTCGCGCAAGTCGTGCTCAACCGGGTGCGCCACCGCGCATTCCCGGCCAGCGTCTGCGGCGTGGTGTTCCAGGGTTCGGAGCGGCGCACCGGCTGCCAGTTCACCTTCACCTGCGACGGCTCGATGCTGCGCCGCACGCCGTCGGCGGAAGCATGGCAGGCGGCCCGCCGCGTCGCCACCGAAATGCTGCTCGGACAGGTCGATCCGACCGTCGGCCTTGCCACGCATTACCACACCGACTGGGTCAGCCCGGCCTGGGACCGCTCGATGGACAAGGTAGCGGTCGTGCGCACCCACCTGTTCTACCGCTGGCGCGGCACCCAGGTGTTCGAGATGCGCCACACCGGCAGCGAGCCGGACATTCCGATGCTTTCACGTATCTCGGAAGCGCATCGCGGATTAACCGCAGGCACGAGCGAAAGCGCAGAAGCGCCGCAGTTGCAGTTCCTGCCGATCATTCCGTCCGGACAGCCTGCCGCCGCGGCGGCGGCGCCAGCCGCACCGAGGACGGAGATCAGCAATGTCGCTGTCGCACCGCCGCCGAACATCTTCCTCGTGACCCTGCCCGCAGGCGGCACGCCCGCCAGCTTCCGCGCCCTTGCCGAACAGCGCTGCGCCGGAGTGAGCCGGTGCCGCTTCATCGGCTGGACCGACGCCTCCCGCACGCCCCGCGCCCTGCCGATGCCCGGCAGTTCGATCGACGCCATTTCCTTCATCTTCGAGCGCCGCAGCACCGCCGCCGCGCCGGAGAACTTGCGTTGGGACTGCACCCGCTTCGCGTCCGAAGGGCAGGGACATTGCATCTGACATTCCGGGCATGCCCCGTTCCGAAAAATTCTACCGCCCTTTGCCGAATTTCGCGGGGGTCGGCCTCGACTTAGACTTTCAGGGGATTGCGCCCCCGGTTGCGGCCGGACGGCAACGGAAGGAAACGCGACGTGCCGGCACCGCAGCATGCACCCTATCGCCGGGAGATAGACGGACTGCGCGCCATCGCGGTGCTGGCGGTGGTGCTCTATCATTTCGCGGTGCCGGGCCTGAAGGCGGGCTTCGTCGGTGTCGACGTGTTCTTCGTCATCTCCGGCTTCCTGATCGGCGGGATGCTCTGGTCCGAATTGCTGGAGGCGGGCAGGATCGATCTCGGCCAGTTCTACCTGCGACGCATTCGCCGCCTGGCGCCTGCGTTCTTCGCGATGGGCGCCGCCTGTGCGGTGATCGGCTGGTTTGTCCTCCTGCCCTATGAGTTCCGCAACTTCGGCAAGGAACTGATCGCCTCCAGCCTGTGGATGTCCAACGTCCTGTTCTACCGCGAGGCGGGCTATTTCGACTTCGGCGCCGACAGCCGGGTGCTGCTGCATACCTGGTCGCTTTCCGTGGAAGAGCAGTTCTACCTCTTCCTGCCGCTGCTGCTGAGCGCACTCGCGCTGGCGCGGGTCGGCCCGAAGGTGATCCTGGGTATCCTGATCGCAGTCTGGGCCGGATCGCTGCTCGCCTGCGTGGCCCTGACCGCCGGTTATCCGGTGATGACCTTTTACCTCTTCCCCTTCCGCGCCTGGGAGATGCTCTCCGGCGTGCTGCTGGCGATCTGGCTGCGCGATGCCGCCCTGACCCCGCGCCTGCAGGCGGTGCTGGCAAGCGCAGGGTTCCTGCTGCTGGCCGCGTCCTTCCTGCTGATCAGGAACGCGAGCTTTCCCGGCTGGCAGGCCATGCTCCCGGTGGCAGGCAGCGCCGCGCTGCTGGCAGGCGCGAAGGGGGACAGGGGCAATCCGGGCGCCGTGCTTTCGCACCCTGCCATGGTCTTCATCGGGCTGATCTCCTACTCGCTCTACCTCTGGCACTGGCCGCTTCTGATCTTCTCGCGCTACTGGCGCGGGCACTATGCCTCGCCGCTGGAAACCGCCGGATGGCTGGCGCTGGTATTCGTGGTCGCGGCGCTGAGCTGGCGCTTCGTCGAGCAGCCCTTCCGCCGCAACCGCCGGATCACTGCGCCCGTGCTGCTGAGCAGCGCCGCCGTGGCCGCCTGCGCCACCCTCTCGGTGGGAGCGGCCACGTTCCTCGCCGATGGCCTGCCAGACCGTTTCTCGCGCGATACGCAAGTCTACATCGCGGCGTCGGCCGGCTTCCTGCAGGACACCAGCCGCTGCCGCCGGCCGGAGGACGGTCCCCTCGCCGGAATCAGGACATGCGCGATCGGTCCCGACGGCCGGCCCGAATTCCTGATCTGGGGCGACAGCCACTTGCGTGCGCAAATGGATGGCCTCGCCATGGCCGCCCGCGAGGCGGGGCGACCGGGCATGATCATCTGGCACGCCGGATGCCCGCCGCTCTTCGGCCTCGCCAAGCACGAAAGCGCCGCGACGCCCGACCAGGACCGTACCTGCGCCGACGACAACCGGCGTATCCGCGCGGCGATCCGGCAATATCCGAGCATTCGCCGCCTGCTGCTGGTCGGACGATGGGCCTACTACGCCGACGGCAAGGGGGTCGGCCGCGACGCCCACAACCTCATCACCCTCTCCCCCGAGACGGGCTCGGGCTTGCCGCGCGGCGTCTCGCAATCGGCTCTGTTCGGCGCCGCGCTGAAGCTCACGGTCGCGGAACTTAAGGGCGAAGGCCATGAGGTCTACCTGCTGCGCCAGGTGCCGGAAATGCCGCAGTTCGACAGCGTCCGCGTCGCCCGCGACCTCGCTTACGGGCGGCTGACCCCAGACCAGGCCCGGGTGCTCGCCAGCGTGCGGATGCCCGCCTTGCGCGACCGCAACCGGCTGGCGGAGGTGTCGATCGGCCAGCTCGTCGCCGATCGGCAGGTCCGTCTGATCGACCCGTGGCCAAGGCTCTGCCGCGACAGCTGCAGCGGCATGGTGCAAGGCGCCTCGCTCTACTTCGATAACAACCACATGACCTACGAGGGCTCGGTTCGCCTGCGCGACCTGTTCATCCCCTTCATGTCGGGCTCCGGCGCCACGAACATAGCCGCGGCACGGCCATGATGACCGGCGACCTTGCCTCCCGCCGCTGGGACGTCATCGTCATCGGCACCGGCATCGGCGGCGGCACCATCGGCCGCCGCCTAGCAGAACGCGGCCTCTCGGTCCTGTTCATCGAAAAGGGTCGCTCCGGCTACCGCACCGAGCAGAACCACATGGCGGGCGACGACGTCCACGACCCCGAAGCGCGGCTCATACGCGGATCATGGCCCGATACCGCGCGTGCGCGCATCGAAGGGCAGGAACGTCGCTTCCATCCCGCGATCGGCGCCGCCGTCGGCGGATCCTCGGTGTTCTACGCCGCGACGCTGGAACGGCCCGAGGCACACGACCTCGACGACAGCGCCGAGCGTCCGCACCCGACAGACGGATGGCCGGTCGGCTTCGACACGATGCTTCCCTGGTTCGACCAGGCACAGGCCCTGTTCGAGGTCCGGGGCCAGCCCGATCCGCTTGCCAACCACCCGACGCCCAACCTCTCCGCTGGCCCGGCGATGTGCGAGGGCGACGCCCGGCTCATGGAGGGCATGCGGCGCTCCGGCCTCCACCCCTACCAGTTGCACAGCGCCATGCGCGGGGTAGAGGGCTGCGGGTCGTGCCTGGGCCGCAAGTGCCCGCGCCCATGCAAGCTCGACGGACGATCGGCGGGTGTCGAGCCCGCCCTCGCGACCGGCCGCGCCGCGGTTGCCGAGCGCTGCGAAGTCACGGAGCTGCGGGGTGACGGCCCCCGTATCACCAATGTCGTCGTCCGCCGGGACGGAGAAACGCTCGAATTCACCGCCGACCATGTCGTGCTTGCGGCCGGCGCCCTTTCCTCGCCGCGTATCCTCCTGGCCTCGCGCTGCGCCGAGTGGCCCGAAGGGTGCGGCAACGCCCACGGGCAGGTCGGACGATACCTGATGTTCCACCTCAACGAGATGTTCGCACTCTGGCCCCGGCGCGGCGAAGGCTATGCCGAAGCGGCCAAGTCCATCGGCTTTCGCGACCTCTATCACGCCGAAGGGCACCGCTTCGGCATGGTGCAGGCGATGGGCCTCGACGCGGGCGAGGGCGAGATCCTCAATTACCTGCGGGGCAAGATCCAGCGCAGCCCACTGCGTCGCCTGCCCGGCGCCAGCCAGATGGCGCGCATACCGGCCAAGGTCGCCGCGCGGGCGCTGGGCCAGGCCAAGGTCTTCGTCGGCCTGCTGGAAGACATGCCCTACGCCGAGAACCGCGTCATGCCAGACCCGGAGCGTCCCGGCGGCATCCTGATCGACTACCGGTTCAGCCCCGAACTCCACCAGCGCCGCAAGCGGTTCCGCAAGCTGATCCGCACTTCGCTGGGATTGCGGCGCACGCTGTTCCTGACCTACCAGCCGGAACTGAACTTCGGCCATCCCTGTGGGAGCCTGCGCATGGGGACAGACCCCGCCAGATCCGTCGTCGATGCCGACTGCCGCGTCCACGGCATCCGCAACCTGTGGGTAGCCGATGCCTCGTTCATGCCCACCTCGATGGGCGTCAATCCCAGCCTGACGATCGCCGCCAACGCGCTGAGGGTCGGCGACGCAATCTTGGCGGCTCCGAAGGCATCGCGCCATGAGCCTCTAGCCGTGAGCGTCCTGTCATGAGCGGGGCCGCAAAGCTGGCGATGGTCACCGGCGCGGGCAAGGGTTTGGGCCGCGCGCTGGCGCTGGAACTCGTCGCGCGCGGCTGCACCGTCGCCGGTCTCGGCCGCGACGAGACCGACCTGTCGGCCACCTCGAAGCTGTGCCCGGTCGCCGGGGCATTCCACCCCATCGCCTGCGACGTGTCGGACTACGAAGCCCTGCGCGCGGCCTTCGCCACGATCCGCCGCCTCGGCCCGGTCGCGATCCTCATCAACAACGCCGCCGCCTACCCGCGCCGCGACTTCCTCGACGAGACGCCCGAAAGCTTCATGCAGACCATGGCGATAAACCTGGGCGGCATGGTCGCCTGCAGCCGCCTGGCGCTGGAGGACATGGTGAACCGGGGCAGCGGCCGCATCGTCAACGTCACCAGCTTCGCCGACCTCGCCCCGATCGCCGCAAGCAGCGCCTATTCCGTATCCAAAGGTGCGGCACGAATCTTCACCCGCGCGCTGGTCGCGGATCTGGAGGGCCGCTTCCCGGAGATCGTCATCAGCGACTGGATCCCCGGCGCCCTGCGGACCGCGATGGGCCTGCCCGACGGCATCCACCCCGCCGACGCCGCCCGCTGGGGCGCGCAACTCGCACTGTCGAGCGATCCTTCGCTGAACGGCACGCTATGGGAGCGCAACAACGAGGTTCTCGAACAGCAATCGCTCAAGCGCCGAGTTTTCAACCGCCTGATGATGCGCGCGGCGCCCACGCCGAGGGTACTCAGCGCCGCCTGACCTGAACTCGATCCCGTCGTGGATCGACGGTTTCTAAACAAACCGGGGGATATACGCGGCTTCACGGGAGAGGGAGCCAGAGCCAGTCATTCAACAGCCATTTCTTTGTGCGCGGAAACGCCCGGGTCGGCTATTCCACTTTAGATGTCCATGATTGACCAACAGCGGCTTAGCGACCTGCAAACGCAGATAGCTGCCATAAAATCATCGGATTTGTCCGATGGGTTGTTGACCGCCCGAATTGCATCGGATAAATCCGATAGATGCAAACGGACGCAGCCCTTTCGATCCTCACCGCCCTCGCGCACCCGACCCGCTTGTCGACCTTCAGGTTGCTAGTCCAGCATGAGCCCGACGGCCTTTCAACTGGGCAACTCGTCGAAGCAAGCGGTTTAAGCCAGAGCACATTCTCCACCCATTTGGCGGTCCTGGTGAAGGCCGGGTTGGTCGTTCCCGAAAAGCGCGGACGCCAGCAGATCCAGCGTGTCAGCATCGACGCGTTGCGCGGTCTTATACTGTTTCTCGCAAAGGACTGCTGCGGTGGTCGCGCCGATCTGTGCGAGCCGCTGCTAGCCGAACTCACGTGCTGCTGAAGGATCACCCCGTGACCGACATAATCATCTACCACAACCCCACTTGCGGGACGTCACGCAACACGCTCGCCCTCATCCGGAACTCCGGTGTCGAGCCTCACATCGTCGAGTATTTGAAGACGCCTCCGGTCCGCGCATTACTTGTCGATATGATCGACCGCGCCGGCATGACCCCCCGCGACCTGCTGCGCGAGAAGGGCACCCCCTTTGCCGACCTCGGACTCGCCGATCCGGCACTGTCCGACACGGCACTTATCGACGCGATGATGGAGCACCCTATCCTCATCAACCGGCCGCTGGTGGTGACGCCGCTGGGTGTGAAAATGTGTCGCCCGTCCGAAGCCGTGCTGGACATCCTGCCCGATGCGCAGCGCGGCGCCTTTGCCAAGGAGGGCGGCGAGCAGGTCGTAGACGCGGCCGGCAATCGCATCCACCCTCAGTGAACTACCGCGCCATCCTTGCCGAGGCGTTGGGCAGCCTACTATTGTTCGCGAACGTCGTCGGTTCGGGGATCATGGCGGAGCGTCTCGCTGACGGGAACGAGGCCATCGCGCTGTTGGGCAACACGCTGGCGACCGGCGCGATCCTGTTCGTGCTGATCACGATGCTCGGGCCGGTGTCGGGCGCCCACATGAACCCGGTCGTCACACTGGTCATGCGTCTTCGCGGTCAGATCCGTACCGATGCGGCGCTGGCCTATGGCGCGGCCCAGCTAGCGGGCGGCATCATGGGCGTGTGGCTGGCGCACCTTATGTTCGATGTGCCGGTGCTCCAGCTTTCCGATAAAGTGCGCTACGGTCTTGGCCAATGGGCAGGCGAGGCAGTAGCCACCTTCGGTTTAATCCTGACGATCGCAGGGACGGTACGGCTGCGCCCGGACAGCGTGCCCGTCAGCGTCGCCCGATCGCTGAGCGATAGCTTCGCAGGGATCGCCCCGTCCTGCGTGCCAGCCTTCATCGCCGCGCAGATCATCGGCGGGCTCGCTGCCCATATTGCCAGCGGGATCATCTTCCCGGCATCACTACAGAAGGAACCTGCATGAGCCGCGTCCGCGCCCTGCCTGACCCGGACAATCTTCCGGCTCTCGATCCCGCCTATGCCATCGCGCGTCCGGCGCTCGGTCTTGGTAACGACCGGCCCCCGCCACGTATCCTGCTGCTCTACGGCTCGCTGCGGGAACGATCCTTCTCGCGGTTAGCGGTCGAGGAGGCAGCGCGGCTGCTCCGGTTCTTCGGTGCAGAGACGCGCATCTTCGATCCATCCGACCTGCCGCTACCTGACCAGGTGGCGGGAGACGACCACCCTGCCGTCCATGAACTGCGCGAACTGTCGATGTGGTCAGAGGGACAGGTGTGGTGCAGCCCCGAGCGGCACGGCCAGATCAGCGGCATCATGAAGACGCAGATCGACCATCTGCCACTGGAGATGAAGGGCATGCGCCCCACGCAGGGGCGCACCCTCGCCGTGATGCAGGTGTCCGGTGGTTCGCAGTCGTTCAATGCCGTCAACACGCTGCGCCTTCTCGGGCGATGGATGCGCATGTTCACGATCCCCAACCAGTCGTCGGTCGCCATGGCCTACAAGGAGTTCGACGAGACGGGGCGCATGAAGCCATCCAGCTATTATGACAGGATCGTCGACGTGATGGAGGAACTGGTGCGGATCACCGTGCTGACGCGCCCGCACGCGATCCAGCTGGTCGACCGTTATTCGGAGCGGAAGTCTATGAGGACAAAGGTTGATCCTTCAGCCACCCGTGCCAATGCAGCGCTGGGCGACAGCGACTGAACGCTTCGGGCACCTCAGGCTGGAGGAACAGGACCAAGTGCTTCGATGATGCGGCAGTCAGCAACGATGCCGCCATCGCAGGAATCGATCACCGCCTTAAGCTCTTTGCGAAGGGCGGTAAGGTCGGCCAGTTTGCGATCCACTTCCAGCAGGTGCTCCCTGGCGATCCGATCGATACCGGCGCAATCGCCGCTGCGATCGCCCGAAATGCCCAGCAGCGCGCGAACCTGATCGAGCGAAAACCCAAGGTCGCGGGCACGGCGGATGAAGGAAAGGCGGCCAAGTTCGGCCTGCCCATAGTCCCGGTAGTTGCTCGTCGTCCGCGCTGGCTTGGGTAGCAGGCCGATCTTCTCATAATATCGGATCGTCTCGATCTTGGTGGCCGTCGCCTTGCCCATATCGCCAATCGTGAATGCCATGCCCTTGACCCTGTAGTCGCTACAGGGCCTATATAGCCCGTCATCACCGAAACAGGAGATGCATATGGCCGGCGGATGCTGCGGCGGATCACAGAACGATACGGAAAAGCTGAGAGACGCTGCGTGGCGGCGCGTGCTGTGGATTGCGCTTGCCGTCAACGCGCTCATGTTCGGCGTGGAGATCGTCGCCGGGGTCACTGCCGGGTCCGCATCGCTCAAGGCCGATGCGCTCGACTTCCTGGGTGACGCAGCCAATTATGCGATCAGCCTCGGCGTCGCGGGCATGGCGCTGGCGTGGCGAGCGCGGGCCGCGATGACCAAAGGTGTGTCGATCCTGCTGTTTGGCCTCTGGGTCCTTGGCAACAGCATCTGGATGGCGGCGCAGGGCGTCGTTCCTGCCGCAGAGACCATGGGTATCGTGGGCGTGATCGCGCTCGTCGCCAACCTTGCCTGTGCCACGATGCTATGGCGCCACCGGGAGGGTGACGCCAACAGGCGCTCCGTATGGATCTGCTCGCGCAACGACGCGATCGGCAATATCGCCGTGGTCGCTGCCGGCCTCGGCGTGTTCGGCACCGGCACGGGCTGGCCGGACATCGCGGTCGCGGCGATCATGGCCATACTGGCGCTGTCAGGCGGATGGCAGATCATCCGCCAGGCTCGGGATGAACTAAGGGGAGCACCTATTCTCCGCCGAAGCGAATCCGCACCCCTCCGTTAAGGACGAAACCATCGGTCGGTGCCCAGGCATCGACCGTCCACGCACCCGTGGCCGCCCGGCGCGGCAGAAGCAGCGGATCGTATTTCGTCTGCCGCACATCGAGCAGGTTTTCGGCATTGAGGAACAGGCTCATCTTGCCCAGTATCAGTTCGCCCATGGCGCCCAGTTGGACATAGGGCCTGCTGCGCGTCCGATACGGATTGTCGTCCAGCGACTGACGCCCGGTATAGTAGGCCTCGATCCCGAAGCGGCCGCGCCCTTCCTGCTCCCACATGCCGACGAAGCCCGCGCTGTCTCGCGGCGTCAATGGCAGCAAACGGCGGCCGGGTCCGTTGGGATCCGGTTCGCGCGCGGCGACATGGACGTAGCTGCCGGTCAGCGACAATGCCCGCCAGCGATAGCGCAGCAGCACTTCGGCGCCGCGCGTCCGCGTGACGCTATCGGCGTTGACCAGCGTGACATGCTCGGCATCCACCGCCTGCAATTGCTGGGCATGGTCGATGTTGGAAGCGAACAGGCTGAGGTTCGCTTCCAACGGCCCGTTGGCGTAGCCGAAATCGACCGAGCCACTGTCGGCGATCTCCGCCTTGAGCTTTCCATAGGGCTGCAGCCGCGCGAGGCCATTGGCCTCCGTTTCTTCGACAAACGGTGTCGGCGCATAGAAGCCGCGGCCCAATGAAGCGCGGATAGTCCAGGGACCGGGCCGATAGAGCGCGGACACACGCGGACTGATATGCGAACCATAGTCACTGTGCGCATCCCAGCGCAGGCTGCCTGCCAGCGTCAACCTGTCGGCCAATTCCTGCTCACCCTGCACGAAAAGTGCGGGCACGGTGTAGCTATAGTCGAAGGCTGAGAATGCTTTGGACCGGAAGTCGTCCAGCTGCACCGCAGCGCCTGCCAGCCATGTCGTCGTGCCCGCCTTGCTGCCGATCGACGCCTCCGCAAATGCCGTGTGGTGGCGATCATCTTCCACCGTGTCGCCGAAGACATGACGATGGGACTGGGTGACGCCGGAGGCCCGCAGATGCAGCGTACCGATGCCTTCCAGCGGCGTCTCGGCCGTGAGACCTAGATCATACCGTCGGCTGCGCAGCGTCTGAGCAAATGGCGATCCGTCCGGAGCCTTCGCGCTTGAAATGGTTCCGCCGTCGCGTTGCTCTGCCATCGCGCCGAAGGTGAGCAAGGCCTTGGTCCCATCGGCAGCGTCGATAAACAGCCGGGGCCGGAATGTGAAGCGCTCGTAACCGGGCATGTCGGCCCAGCCGTCGTCGTTCAAATCCTGACGACTTTGTCGATCGTAGCCTGCCGTGATCGAGGCGCTGAGCACGCTGCTGAGCGGTGCGGCGACATACCCCGTCACATCCTGCCCGTCCCGGCTGGTCGCGTTGAGCAGGAGTTCGCCCTGTGGTTCGCTGGTTGGACGGCGTGAAACCAGATTGATGACGCCGCCAAGCGCCGAGGGTCCGTAGAGCGCCGATGCCGCGCCTTTGATGATCTCGACCTGGCCAAGATCGGTCGGCGGAATTTGCAGCAGGCCGATGGAAGGCGTCTGCCCGCCGTAGAGCGGCAATCCGTCGGCCAGTATCTGCGTGTAGCGGCCCTTGAGGCCCTGGATGCGGACATTGGCTGCGCCCAGCGCAGGCGATGTGGTCTGGACGCGAACGCCTGGCGTCTCGCTAACGAGCATGGCGATGTTGCCGGGCCGCATGAGGAGTTTCTCCTCAATCTCCTCGCGATTGATCACATCGACGCGGATGGGCTCATCCTGAACACGGCGGCCCGTGCGCGTTGCCTGGACCACAATCTCGGTCTCGGCGTCTTCGGCATGATCGGCGTCGGCCTGCGCGTAGGCTGGGCTGGCAATCACGATCGCAATGACCAGCACGCTGCCAGTTGGATATGCCCCGCCGCCACGAAACATCAGACTCATATCGCCCCGTTCCTTTCCGGCATGAACCGCCGGTTACGGAAGGCTTCATAAGCCCTGTAGCAACTACAGGGTCAAGGGCGACTTTCTGGATCAAAATCGGATGTCGGAACGACAAAGATGGGCGCGTTGTTGCCGTCCCGCTGTCGACCCTTCTCGGTCGCTCAAAAGCAAGATTTTCATCTCTGGCGGGCGACCGTCCGCTAATCTCAAGGCTTTGCTCGCAACTGCCCCTGTTAGGCCTCATCGTGTTCGATGGTCCTGGATTTCGCGGACGACGTGCCTCTGAGTTGTCATATCGAGGCATTACGGGGCGGCCGATTTGGTTGGAGGTGCGCGTGCTTTCGTCGACCAGGGGCGCGCCTTACGATATCGCGCAGCAAGACTTTGACTGGTGTGCTGTCCAAGTGGCCGTGCAGCGCTACATCCGTGGACGAGGTGCGCGGCATGACATTGCAGACGACATTGCCCAAGAGGTTATAGCAAGGCTGGTTCAACTCACTCGTGAACAGCAGATCGCGAGTGTATTCGCGCTGGCGTTTCGCATCGCGGACAACCTGCTGATGGACATGCATCGCCGCGAAAGCCGCCTGTCGGCTGAGATCGATGACGATTGGCGAAGCGATGAGCCTTCGCTGGATCGCGTGCTAGATTCGCGCCGGGCTATCGACATCTTCGACCGTTGCCTCAAACGCATGCCGCAGTTGCGGCGCGAGGTACTTATGCGGCGGCGGCTCCATCAGGAAAGCTGCCGCGCCATCGGCGAGGATCTGGGCATCAGCGCCAAGGCGGTGGAGAAGCACATTACACGCGGCATGATCGACCTGCGCCGTGCGCTCGACCATGCCGGGATCGATCTGGTTGGGCAGGACTGATGGGGCACGATATGCATATCAGGAACCGGCAGGCGATCGACATGCAGGCGATCCAGTGGATCGAACGCCTGAGCCGCCCCGTGATCGACAGCGCCGCTGCGGCCGACTTCGACCGCTGGATCCTCAAGGACCCGCAGCACGTCGAAAGCTATGCCCGCATGAGCGCGCTGTGGCAATCGGACGGACTGGCAGCCGCACTTCACGATCCCGCCACGCGCCCTGCCGCCTCGAACGACGATGAGGACGCTTGTGATGCGCCGCGGAGCCGCCATCACCTGATGCGGCGACGCACGGTGCAGGCGGTCGCCTCGCTGTGCGTGCTATTGGTCGCCTGCATCGCCGTCCCTCGCCTGCTGGTGACCGACCGGATTTTTGCGACAGGTCACGGCGAGATGCGCACGGTATCGCTGCCCGACGGCTCAACCGTGCGGATGGACGGCGAGACGCGCATCGCCGTGCGCATCACGCCCTGGTCCCGCCATGTCGCGCTGGAACGCGGCGAGGCCTTCTTCGACGTAGCGCACGAGCGGATGCGCAATTTCACAGTCGACACCGGCCGCGCCGCCGTATCGGTGCTTGGCACCGCTTTCGACATCGAACGGGTCGATGCCGACACCCGCGTCATCCAGGTCTATCGCGGACTGGTAAGCGTAGAGGCCGGCACCGGACGCGAATGGCGCCTGCCCGCAGGCAGCGGGCTGGAGCTCTCGGGCGAGCGGGTGCGCAGCCTTAAGGACGTGGAAGGCGATCGACCCGATTGGACGAGCGGTTGGTACGAAGCCAACGACACACCCGTCGCACAACTGGTGCAGCGCCTCAACCGCACGGCACCCAAGGCTGTGGCGCTGGCCGATCCAGCCCTCGGCGAATTGCTGGTGACCGGCCGCTTCCAGACCGGCGACGCTCGCGGCGTGCTCGACGCGGTGGCGGCAATCCACGATCTGCACTGGCGGGAAACAAATGGGAGCTATCTGTTGGAGCGGTAGAAAGCCTAGCCCATGACTGTCATCGAATATTCACAGTAAAGCCATGAAATTGTAAGAAAATTATTTTGTCGGGTTTTGCCTGCCAGCCGCGTCTGAGCCCTGAACGCTAAGTTCAGCTGGGGGTATTTCTTCGATGTTTCTTCCGTACCGGCCCGCCGTATCGGCGCTGGCCATAGCCGTGGCGACCGTCTGCACGACACCCGTTGCCGCAGCCGAGCGGCGCTACGCTTTCGCGATCCCCGCGCAAGATCTCGCGCATGCGCTGCAGGAATTCTCGCGCATCACCGGCGTGCCCGTCGCCGCTTCGTCGGACGCGTTGCGCGGTCGCCGTAGCCAGGCCGTTTCGGGCACGATGTCGGCGCAGGGCGCGCTCCAACTGCTAATCGGCGGCGCCAATGTCGATACGCAGCGACGCGGCGGCACGATCATCGTCAAACCGCTGGCTGCGCGCGTCCAGCCTGCCGCCGCGCTGGCTAAACCTGCACCGCGCAGTGCTGCACCCGCCCCGGCCTATCGCCCGGCGGAAGCGCACATGGCCGAAGAAGAACCGGCCAACGGCGAGATCGTCGTCACCGGCTATGTCGAGGCGGTGCAGAAGGCGCTTGAGGTGAAGCGGAAGACCGACGTCGTCTCGGACACCATCATGGCCGACGACATGGGCAAGCTGCCCGCCAACAACGTGTCCGAAGCGCTGTCCCGCATGCCCGGCGTCAACGCGGTGCGCGATTCCGCCACCGGCGAAGGCGATCGCATCACCGTGCGCGGCATGTCCACCGAACTGAACAACTACTCGATGAACGGCGTGCGCGTGGGCGGCGCCGGATCGCGCGACGACAACTTCTTTCGCGGCGTGCGCCTGAGCGTGCTGCCGCCCGACGGGATCAAGCAGATCACCGTCTACAAGACGCTCACCCCCGACCGCGACGGCGATGCGCTAGGCGGCTCGGTGGACATCTCGACGCCGACCGCGTTCGATCAGGATCCCACCTACTTCCGCCTCTCGGCCGAAGGCGGCATGCTGGACAAGTTCGATCACAAGAAGTCCGCGCAGGTATCCGGGGCGTTCTCTCGCCAGTTCAGCGACAACTTCGGCGTCTTCGTCTCGGGCAGCTACAGCCGCCGCAAGTCGCAGTTCGAACAGAACGGTGTCGACGGCGACAACCAACCCGACACCTGGTATTCCGACAGCGAGACGCTGGGCTGGGACCCCAACCGCTTCGTGATGCGCGGCATGGACCTGGGCTTCGGCGAGACCGACGTGGAGCGCTTCGGCGGCAACACCAGCGTCGATTACCGCTCGGACAACCATGACCTCCACTTCCGAGGGCAGTACAACAAGTACCGCAAGAAGGAATTCCTCAACCGCCTGAACTTCCGCAACGACACCTCGAAGAACTCGACCCGGCTGTCGCAGGTGGACACCGACGACACCAGTCTGGCGCAGCCCGACGACAGCGTGGTCGGCTACGACGACGAGTTGGGCCGCATCTACAGCTACACCACCGACCAGATCGTCGACCGTGACGGCGACGGCATCATCACCGACGCGGACCGGTCGGCCAAGTCGTTCTACAGCCTCAACGGCGGCTCGGGCACCTGGGACCCGCAGGGCTTCCGCCTGCGCCGCTTCTGGGAAGCCACCAACGAGAGCGGCAGCCTGGCCTCGGCCAACCTCGGCGGCGTCTCGCGCCTAGGCACCGTGACGATCGACTACGACGTGTCTTACGCCAAGTCGGAAGATAACCTCGACGACGGCTACACGCTGGAATTCCGCAGCGACAAGTACGGCTGGCTGGGCAACGAAGGCGTGCTGTTCTCCAGCAGCGAGGATTCGCGCTTCCCCAAGTGGCTGCTCAACGATGCGGGTCTAGCAGCGGTGCAGGACCCGTCCGAATATGCCTTCAGCAGCCTCGAAGGCGAAGTCGGCGGCAGCAGTGAAAGGCTGTGGCAGGCGCAGACCAACGTGCTGTGGAAGCCGGACAGCGGATGGCTGGAATCGGTCAAGGTGGGCGGCAAGTTCTACGACTCGCGCCGCTATACCTACCAAGGCTCTTTCCTGAACCTCGAGACCGACGGCACCATGGCCGATTTCTCGCAGTTCTACGGCGCGGACGTGACCAGCCTGTTCGGAGGCGCCTACACCGGGGTCTACCGCCTCGGCCAGACGCTGAACAACGCCAAGATGCTGGCCGAACTGCAGCGCGCCGAAAAAGGCGAGAGCACCATGTTCGAAGGCGTGGCGACCGATCCGTCCCAGGCAGTCCTGTCGAACGAGGACAGCTTCCGGTTCAATGAACGCGTGATCTCCGGCTACGCCATGGCGACCGCGCGCATCGGCAAGGCGCAGATCATTGCCGGCGTCCGCGTGGAAGCCACCCGCAACACGATCGATGCCTACACCATGGACGAGGTGCAGGGCGCGCGCTTCACGACCGACACCAGCAGCTTCGCCAACGTGCTGCCCTCGATCCATGTAAACTACGACTTCGACCGCAAGACCCGCCTGCGCGGCGCGGTGTGGACCAGTTTCGCCCGGCCCGACATCGCCCGCATGAGCTCTGCCCGCGAATACAGCTACGATACCGACCCCGATGGCGACGGCGAGGAGAACTCCACCTCGGACTGGGTGCTGCTCGCGATCGAGCAGGGCAACCCCAACCTCAAGCCGATGCGCTCGCTCAACCTCGACATGTCGCTGGAGCATTACGCCGGGAACACCGGGTCGTATTCGGTGGCGCTGTACTACAAGCACATCACCAACTTCCTGTTCCGCTCCTCCTCCAGCAACATCCGCGACGGAACGCTGGGCGAGAACGTCGACCCTGCAGGCGTGGCGATCTCGATGCCCAACAACGGCAAGTGGGCCGAAGTCTACGGCGTGGAGTTCAGCGTGCAGCAGCAGCTGCCCTGGCTGCCCGGCATCCTCAGCTCGCTGGGCGTGGGCGGCAACCTGACGCTGCAGCGCTCGAAGGCGGTAACCGGCCTCTCGTGGCACCCCGAGGGCTACACCCTGCCGCTGATGGAAACGCCCGAAACGGTCGCCAACCTGCAGATCTTCTGGAAGCGCAAGGGCTGGGAAATCTACGGTGCCTGGAACTACCAGTCGGAGTTCATGGGCGGCATCAACGACTTCGGCAACAACCCCTACGAACAGGGCTACAGCTTCGTCGACCTGACCTTCCGCAAGACCTTCATGAAGAAGTCGTCGATCCAGTTCCAGGTCCGCAACCTCTTCGATTCCCACACATATTGGGAAACCGTCTCGTCCGGCACCGGCGCCAGCCGCGCCTATGTCAAGAACGGCCGCAGCATGACGCTCGGCTTCAACATGATCTTCTGAGGGGAACAAGGATGACTGCGACCCGAACCCTTGCCAGCGCGCTGTTGCTGAGCGCGTTTCCCCTCAGCGCGGCGGGGGCGGCTGATGCCGTTCCCGCCGCGCCCCCTGCGGTGATCCTCGCCCCGGCGACGGTGAACCCCGAGCGCATCGTGCTCAATCTCACCGCCGACCCGGCGAGCGAGATGGCGGTGACCTGGCGCTCGGCGCCGGGCTCTGCCGGGCAGGTGCAATATGCGGTGGCGACCAGCAGCCCGGACTTCGTGAAATCCCCGATGACCCTCGCCGCGACGACCGACGACGCCGTCCTGCCCGTGCGCGAGGACCCCGCCTTCCGTGCCGCCTATCACTCGGCGGTGCTGAAGGGCCTGCAGGCCGATACCGTCTACGCCTACCGCGTGGGCGACGGCACGCACTGGTCCGAATGGCTGCAGTTCCGCACCGCCTCGCGCGAGGCGAAGCCGTTCCGCTTCATCTACATGGGCGACATGCAGAACCAGATCCTGTCCGAAGCCTCGCGCACGCTGCGCATGGCCTTCCGGCAGGCGGGCGACGCGGCGTTCACGATCCATGCGGGCGATCTCATCAACCGCCACGACAGCGACGCCGAATGGGGCGAATGGTTCACGGCCGGCGGCTTCCTCTATGCCCAGACCCCGCAGATGCCGACGCCGGGCAATCACGAATACGTCAAGGACGAGACCGCCCGCGCCGGCTCCTCGATCAACGGCCAGTGGCGCCGCCAGTTCACCCTGCCCGAAGACGGCCCGGCCGACGTTCCCGCCAGCCGCGAAACCAGCTGGTACACCGACTATCAGGGCCTGCGCCTGATCTCGATCGATTCCATGCAGGTCGACCGCGATGAGAAGGCGAGGAAATCCATCATCAAGTGGCTCGATGGCCTTCTGGCGCACAACCCCAGCCATTGGACGGTGATGTTCCTGCACTTCCCGCTGTTCTCCAGCGAACCGGGCCGCGACAACCCGAAAGTGCGCGCGGCACTGAAACCGCTGATCGACAAGTACAAGGTCGATCTGGTGCTGCAGGGCCACGACCATGGCTATGCACGCGGCGCAATCGGCCCAGATGGCCCGACCACCGACGATGCCGGCTCAACGTATGCGGTGTCGGTGGCCGGTCCCAAAATGTACGATGTCGGCAGCTTGACCTGGGCGCGCAAGTCGGCGTCACGCACGCAGGCCTATCAAGTTATCGATGTGACTCCGGATCACCTGACCTACCGCGCCTACACTGCCACCGGCGAAGCGCTCGACGAAGTCTCGCTGCGTAAAAATACACGTTGACGGCCGGGATCTGGAAACCATCAGTTCGGAAGCAAGCTTTCCTCGCCGCGACGGACACCTTAGCCATCGCGACGAGGATTCTTAAACTGCCCGAGGATAGCAAAGGCGAGGTGTTAGAACTGATCGTGTCGATAGGCATGAAATCCTTTAAAAAATCGGGATATCGACAGAGTTTTGGCGCAGCCTTACGATCGACGAATGGTACAGCCCCCATATTGACAGTTACTTATAATTACCAATACCCGGCTGGGCAGTGCTCATAAGGTGCCTGTCAATCGCTACTGCCGTCGATCCTTAGCTGACACTCAGACTCGGATTGCCTACGTCTACTCCGGCTTGTCTGCTTTCTTTATATCCGCAATCTTTCCGCTGCGGCGCCGCGCGATATTTCCAAAAACATTCTGCGACCAATCAGACACTCTTGTGTCTTGGGAAGGGTTGGGATAGCGCGCTGTGCCTGCGCCCTCATCGGCGCGGACGAGATCGCGCCGGTGCTTCGAAAGAGGCTTAAAAGGGAACGCGGTGAGAGGGGTTTTTGCCCCTCGAATCCGAGGCTGTCCCTGCAACTGTAAGCGGTGAGCGCGATGCATATGCGCGGCGGGGCGAAGGGTCCTGCCGCCAGTCACTGGGCCGGACGCTGCAACATGCGAGGCCTGGGAAGGCCGTGCATCGCTGCGTTGACCCGTGAGCCAGGAGACCTGCCTGCGTCTGGTCGCTCATGCCGTGGTCCAGGGGGTGGCCAGGGCCCGGAATCATTCCGTTCGAGCGACGAACCAGCGGTGGAGGCCGCATCGGTTCGCGCAGACGGTCGCCCGCGGCGTCCGGCCGCAGGCGCGTGCCGACCGTCTTTATGGCGGCACGTCTCCCACCCAGTCGCAGGCGCCCGGGGGGAATGACGATGAATTTGATGACAACCGTTGCGCTGGTGCGCATCGCGACAGGGATCGCGACTGGCAGCGCAATGGTACTGGCGACGGTGCCAGCGCAAGCCAAAGAGGTCCCCGCCGACATCGCACCCGGCGGCTCCAGTGAGATCGTGGTGTTCGGACGCGGCGAGGCCAAGATCGGCACCGCTCATGCCGCCAGCGAAGGTAGCGTCGGCGGATCCGACCTGCTGGTCCGTCCGCTGCTGCGGGTCGCCGAACTGCTCGAGGCGGTGCCCGGCATGGTGGCGGCGCAGCATTCGGGCAGCGGCAAGGCTAACCAGTACTTCCTGCGCGGCTTCAACCTTGATCACGGCACCGACTTCACGACCTACATCGACGGCGTGCAGATGAACCTGCGTAGCCATGGTCACGGTCAGGGTTATCTCGATCTCAACGGTCTGATCCCCGAGGTCGTCGCCCGAGAGGATTTTCGCAAGGGACCGTACCGCGCCGATGGCGGCGACTTCGCACTGGCGGGCGCGGCCTCCATGACCACTATCGATGGGTTCGACCGCCCGTGGATCTCGGTCGAAGGGGGATCCTACATGTCGGGGCGCCTGGCCGCCGGTGGAACCGTCAAGGATGTGGCGGGTGGCAGCCTGACGCTGGTGGGGCAGGCGAAGCGCTATGACGGGCCCTGGCAGGAGGCAGAACACCTTCGGCATTACTCCGGCTTCGCGAAGTACACCGCGCCCACCGGCGGAGGCACCCTCGAAGCTTCGCTCCATGCCTACCACGCCACCTGGCGGCCGACCGAGCAGATCCCGGAGCGGATCATCGGCAGCGCGCTGTGTCCTGACGAGTTCTGCTCGCCCGATCCTTCGGCGCGCGGCCGCACCACACGCTGGGTTGGCAACATCGCGATGCGGCAGCCGAGCTGGAACGCGAATGTCTATGCCCAGTACTACAACTGGAACATGTATTCGAACCCGACGTACGCCGATCCCGATGGCACCAGTGCGCAGATCGACCAGTTCGACAAGCGCTGGATCGTGGGCCTCACCGCGCGCAAGCAGTGGGATGTGGACTCGACGCTGCAATTGAGCGTGGGAACCGAAAACCGCTACGATCACATCGGCAATGTCGGGGTAAATCGCGCAGACACCCGCGCCTTCCTGTCCTCACTGGGACGATACCACGTCGAGGAACTGTCCGGCGCGCTCTACGGTGAAGCGACCTGGAAGCCGGCGCGTGGCCTCAGGCTGACCGGCGGCATGCGGGCAGATTACTACCGCTACACGGTTCGCGCGCGAGATGCCGTGGCGGCCGATCTGGGAACCGGCAGTGGGCATGATTCCATCATATCACCCAAGGTATCTGCAGCCTACGAGATCGTCCCTCAGTTCGAGGTCTACGCCAACTGGGGACGCGGTTTCCACTCCAACGACGTGCGCGGCGCGATAAACGTGGAATCCCCCGTGCCCGTGCTCGTGCGCGGCACCGGCAAGGAATTGGGCGGGCGCCTGCAACTGGGCACCGTCTCGCTGACGGCCACGTACTGGTGGCTCGACGTGGGCAGCGAACTGCGCTTCGTCGGCGATTCCAACGCGGTGGAGCCGACTGGCGCCAGCAAGCGTCATGGCTACGAGGTAGTCGGGTTCTGGCGGCCGCTGCCGTGGCTGGCACTCGACGGCAGCTATGTCGCCAGTCACTCGCGCTACGACAATGGCGATCGCATTCCCAACGCGGTCGAGAACGCGGTCTCTGCCGGCGCGGCGATCGTGCTCGACTCATGGGAGGCGAGCGTGCGCGTCCGACATCTGGGGCCCTACCCGCTGATCGAGGACAATTCGGTGCGCGACAAGGGCAGCACGATCGTCAACGCCCGCGCCGCATGGAAGGGCCGCAAGATCGAGATCTACGGTGAGGTGCTGAATATCTTCGACAGCCACGACAAGGACATCGCGTACTACTACGAATCCTACATCCCGGCGTTCGACACCCATGGCCCGGTGGAGGGGCGTCTCAGCCGCGTGATCGAGCCGCGCACGTTCAAGATCGGCGCACGCTTCACATTCTGATCAAACGCCCTGCCCTGCCCCGCCGTTCGGCAGGGCAGGGCGTGGTCGTGCTGCGATTCTACTCAATGCGAAGATCCGTTCCGACCCTGGTTGGTCGCTCAATCGCCGATTTCCATTCCCCAGGTGCAGCCCGTCTGCTTTGTCGGTCACGAAGTAGGAATGGCACTATCTTGTCCGACTAAGTTTACATCTGCGGTGTGCGCGTCCACGATTTGCGTCCGCTTAGTCGCCGTTGGCATCGACCATAAATACAATAGGTTTGCCTCGCGACGTCGGATCCCATCCTGCCGACAATGCTGCTCGCACGCCGCGTGAAGCAATCGTGTCGTTGATATGCAATCGCCCTTTCGGCAATCCTTTCAACAGGCGCTTTGGCGCCGGAAATTCCAGCACTGCTTCACGTGGCATGTCGTGCTGACGCAGGGACACCGTCATGCCCTTCCAGCCATCGGAAGAAGATAATTGAGGGTCGGTGAGGAGTTCCCAGTCATATTTGAACCCATCGATTTCGACGGTGCCGCCACGGCCATGTTTGTGAAGCATGACATGCCTCTAGCATACCGGCAGCTACACTCCACCCTTCCCTCATGATCGTCGCCTGATACGCGCCCATTTCCTTTAGGCATACGGCGAACGCAGGCTGATTGCCTGTGCAGGCGGCGTCCTTCAGCGCCCGGCCCTTCCCCCCTCCGAAAGAAGGGAAGGATAGGGGCATTTCAGCCGCCCAACCAATCGCATATAATCTCGCCCTTGTGTCCTTCGGGGGCTAACGCCGCGCGCAAAGCTTCCAGCAGTGGAGCCAGTGTTTGCGTGAACGCGTAGGGCGGATTGACGATGAAGAGGCCCGCGCCGTTATAGATGCCGGGCTGCTCGCTATCGTAGAGCCAATGCTCCACCACCAGCAATTTCGGGATGCCGAGCTTGCGCAACTGCGCCTTCCATCGCTGGTGCGTGGCGCCGTCTTTCAGCGGATACCAGATCACCGTCACGCCATGCGCCCATTTGCGGTGAGCGGCGGAGAGGGTGGTGGCGATGCGTGCGCGTTCGTCCGTCTGCTCATAGGGCGGGTCGACCACCACCACCCCGCGCGCGGTGCGGGGCGGCACCATAGCCAGCCACAGTTCGTAAGCGTCGCGTTGATGCACGGCCGCACCGGTGCCCCGCATCACGCCGCGCAGGGTGTCAGCGTCTTCCGGGTGTTTTTCGTTGAGGATCAGTAAATCCTGCTCGCGCAAAAGCTGCGTCAGAAACTGAGGCGAGCCGGGGTAAAGCTGGGGTTCTCCCCCCACATTTACCGCCTGCACGGCGGCACGATAGTCGTCCAGCAAGGGGTTCGGGTCCGCAAAGGCCTGCAGAACGCCGTGCGCGGCCTCGCCGGTGCGTTGAGCTTCGTCACCGCCAAGATCGTACAGCCCGCAACCGGCATGGGTATCGATCAGAGTCAGCGCGCCCGGCTTCTGCTGCAAGGCCCGCACCAAGGCGATGAGGAGGCTGTGTTTGACGACATCGGCGCTATTGCCGGCATGGAAGGAATGGCGATAATTCATTGCGGCTCAAAAATTCTGACGATCAGCCTTTAAACGAACTGCTGAACCTTCTGCAAAGCGAAGTTATGATCGTGTCTTTCTTGTTAGGCGCGGAAGCGGAGCGCGATGCGATTAAAGTAACCAATCCGGTACTCAATATAGAATCCTACATCGCGTTTCGGCGTAAGGCTCCAAGGCTGCGTTAGCGATCGTCATCGGAGGTAGAGACCGACCCGTCCATGCCGTCGTCAGGCCCCTCAGGGAAGGCGTCGAACCGAACCCCAAGTTCAGCACCGATCAGATCGCGGCAAAGATCCTCGAACTGAGACTGGGATAAGTTGGCGAAATCATGATCCATCAGAGCTGTTTGTGGGATGTGTCGCGCGCGGGTCAAGAACGCTTTGGGCGATTTTCAGGCCCATTGGGCGGTAGCCACCCGTTACAACCGCCATTATCCGAAATCACGTAAGAACGACCGCTTGGAGGAGAGCGAGTTTATTCGTGAACAACCGAAACAAGGGCGGCTGACGCCAAAGGATGGTTAGCAATCGGAACACTGAGAGTGCCTGGTCTCTTGATTCGTGAGCTCAGAAGCAACAGTCGCGAAAGTCCCAAATCGAGCCGCTAGAGATTGGAGAAAATCAATCGCGACATATTTCGGACGTTCTACCGCCCAAGTTCTATCCTTTCGAACGGATTATAATTCCGGATCGTAAACCTGGCTTTGCACGCTCGTGAATACTGGGGTGGATAATGCCGCGGGAACGACACCGTCCCGGCGGGTCACCGCACCAACGCCACGCCGAGGCGCAGGCGGCTGACGCGCTTGTTGTAGTCGAGCAGGTTCTCGCCATAGCCGGTGAAGCTCTGCGCGAAGAGGTAGAAGTCCGGACCGCCGCCCAACAATCGTCGCAGCGGATACGACATGTCCGCCGAAATCGCGCCCTTGCCGCTGCCGAAGTTGAACCGGCTGGAGGACGAGAGGCGCATGCCGTTCTCTTGCCCGATCTCGAAGAACAGGCCGGTGTTGCCGCGATAGCGGCGCACGTCCGGGTTGTCCGACAGGTCGCCCGCGTAGAACCACGCGCGCGGTGCCACCGTCAGGCGCAGGTCGCCGCCGAGTGAGAAGGCGGCCATCGGCGCGATGTAGACGGTGTTGAGGCTGCGCGAGAAATCGCCGTCGCGCCCGTTCGATTCGTGGCGCATGCCGATTTGCGCGCTGACCGTGGCGGCGTCCGACAGCGCCTTGGGCGGGGTGACGTAAAACACCTCTGGCTGGAAATCTATGTTGCGGAACGGCGAGGATTTTGCGCCCAGATCCCAGAACATGCGCTGGGTATAGGCGAAATAGAGCCCGTCGCCGAGCGACTTGCCGCCTTCGCGCGCACGGCTGCCGAACAGCTGGTAGCGGAAGCTGAGCTGGATGCGCGCCTCGTCGTCGGTGCCGGGGCCGTAGACGGCGTAGATCGGCTCGTTGGCGCTCAGGTTGGCGAGGAAGGCGTTGCCTACGGTGCGGTCGCTCGGCGGCGGGGTGGCCGGGACCGGCGGCGTTGGCGCACCCGTCGTGGCGGCAACCTGCGGAGCGCTATCGGGTGCCGCGACGTTCGGCGCCGCCGCCAGCGTCACCGACTGGCCGCCCCACGCGGGCACTGACAGCAGCGCACCGTTCTCGAACCCATCGGCGGCAAGGCTGTAGCGCACGCTCGCGAAGCTGCCCGGGGCGATCGCGCGCACGGCAGGGTCATCCGGGTCGCGGTGCAGGATGACAGTACGGCCGGTCCCGAAGGCGCCCGCGTGAGCCAGACGCGCCTCGACGGTTTCAGGCAGGGTGGCGGTTGCGGCGGCGATGCCGGTATTGAGCAGGCGCACGTCCACTTGCGCGCCACCCTGCGCATCAGGGGCAACCTGCCCGATCAGCGCCTCGATCCCCTCCTGCGCGAAGGCGGGGGTGGAAAGAGCGGCGACAAGCGCGAGTCCGGCAACGAATGTCAGGGATGTCTTCATAAGCGCAGCTTGTGGCCCGGCAGCCCCGGGGTTTCCATCGTAATTCGGCAGACGGCAGCGAAACACGTGAACGGCACCGCCGCCGCACGGGGGAACCATCGCGGCGTTCTGCCGTTGAAACGGCTCAAAACCCTCGCTTCACCCCGGTGGGCGCACAGCTCGTCCATCCGTTTCCCCCTCCCGCGATTCCCTCTCTAGGGACCGCCGGACCCGCTTGATGCCGTTTTCGGCGTCGCTTCAGATCCATGGCCGTTCGTCGGCCGCATCCGTCATGTGCACCCGCGCGCCTTATCCGCGCTCGCTTTCGGCGGAAACCGGAGAAAAACATGTCCGCTAGCCAGGCGCTCAGCGCCCAATACGGCTGGTTCAAGCGCAGCAGCGAACTGACCGTGGACGACGTCACCGTCGTCGACCGATCCACCCTCAACCGCGCTGTCGGCGCCGCCGCGCTCGGCAATGCGATGGAGTGGTTCGACTTCGGCGTCTACGGCTACATCGCCATCACGCTGGGCCACGTCTTCTTCCCCACCGGCAGCGCCAGCGTGCAGTTGATCGCCACGTTCGCGACTTTCACGGCGGCGTTTCTGGTGCGGCCGCTCGGCGGGCTGGTGTTCGGTCCGCTGGGGGACCGCTATGGGCGTCACAAGATCCTGGCGCTGACGATGATCCTGATGGCGGCGGGCACCTTCGCGATAGGGCTGATCCCCTCCTATGCGCAGATCGGCATCGCGGCGCCGCTGCTGCTCTTGGCGGCGCGGCTGCTGCAGGGCTTCTCCACTGGCGGCGAATATGGCGGCGCGGCGACCTTCATCGCCGAATATTCCACCGACCGGCGGCGCGGGCAGATGGGCAGCTGGCTCGAATTCGGCACGCTGGGCGGCTATATCGCGGGCGCGGGCACCGTCACCGCACTGCAGATGACGCTGACCCCCGCCGACATGCTGGCGTGGGGCTGGCGAATTCCGTTTCTCGTCGCCGGGCCGCTGGGCCTGCTGGGCCTCTACATGCGCCTGAAGCTGGAGGAGACACCCGCCTTCCAGGCCTATGCCGAGGACGTCGACAAGCGCGAGGTCGACCGCCCGAAGCTGGGCGACCTGTTCCGCCGCCACCGCGCGCAGCTGCTGAAATGCGTGGGGCTGGTGCTGGTGTTCAACGTCACCGACTACATGCTGCTGACGTACATGCCCAATTATCTCAGCGTGACGATGGGCTATGCGACAAGCAAGGGTCTGCTGCTCATCATTCTCGTGATGGTGGTGATGATGCCGCTCAACGTGCTCGGCGGCCGGTTCAGCGACCGTCTGGGGCGCCGCCCTATGATCATCGGCGCCTGCGCCGCGCTGATCGTGCTGTCGATCCCGTGCATGCTGCTGATCGGCACCGGCAATGACTGGCTGATCTTCCTCGGCCTGATGCTGCTGGGGGTGACGCTGGTGTGCTTCACCAGTTCGATGCCCTCGACGCTGCCCGCGCTGTTCTACACGCCGGTGCGCTACAGTGCGCTGTCGATCGCGTTCAACGTCTCGGTCTCGCTGTTCGGCGGCACCACGCCACTGCTGACCGCGTGGCTGGTGGAGAAGACCGGCGATCCGCTGGTGCCCGCCTATTACCTGATGGGCGCGGCGACGATCGGGCTGCTGACGATGCTGACGGTGAAGGAGACGGCGGGCATGCCGTTGCGAGGATCGCCCCCGTCGGTGGCGACGCAGGCGGAAGCTGTCGCGCTGGCGAAGAGCGACGAGCCGGTCACGGTCGATACCGCTCTGCCCGGATTGGCGGCGCCGGAAGGGGACGAACGGCAGAGCACCCGGGGGAGCATGGGCGCAATGTTACCCGCGCGCGGACTCACCTAACTATCAACCGGTTGCGGCGATCGCCCTCGATACTCCTTCTCCTCTCCGGACGTTGACCTTCTGGGAGATGGGGCTTCCCCAGATCGACCAGCAGGGTGTCTACGAGGCGGACGAGGTGCCCGGCAGACGTCCTGATCCGGCCCGCGCCCGGCCGCTCGACGCATATCCGGAGAAAGGGAACGACTGGCTCGATCGCGGATGAGATGGCGTGCGGGTACTCATGGAGCCCGGTCGAAAAATACCCAGTGCTGTGACAGCAATTCTGCCGTCCGCTCTTCGGCGAGGAGCGCCGTCGGATCCGTGCCTTTAATGCCGCATGCCTCAAACGTCCGCCGGTATGGGCCGATCAAGGTAGCTGGTCTCACCACGCTTGCGCGCTTCCCAAGCGTTCGTGCGCTCGCGAGCGTAGGCCTTCTGCACCCGGACTTTGCTGATGCCATACCGTCCGGCAAGCTGGCCGAAGGTCGCCCCATCGATCACAGCGACATAGATCGCAGCGTTCCGTTCGTGCTCAGGGCTCAAATTCTCGGCAGCCATCAACATTCTCCAGTCGCTGGCGCGACTCTGCCGCCAGCACGGTGCAGTTACCTAATTACGACCGCCACCGTCATCCCTTCCATCGGAGCTTGCGCCAGCGCGGGCCAAACGGTGCAAAAGATGCCCCCGGTCGGCTGGACGAGAAGGAACAGGCCCAGAGCATCTCCCATCTTGTATGGCTTGGCCCGTGGCTTGGCGTTTCGGATAGCGACATCGGTAAGTGCCATGATTCGTTGCCTTTTCCGCGGCGTGGCCCCCGCTTGGGGGGCCACGCTAATCGCCCGGAAAATGCCATGCCCCCGTTTGGCCCCTATATGGGGCGGATGGGGGTGGATTTAGGTGGTCATACCCGGACGAACCAAGACACAAAAGTCTTGGTTTTCTGCGGGTTTCATAGCATTTTCAGGCTATTTTGGAAGGGTGGCTGGAGCGGGTAGCGGGAATCGAACCCGCATAGCCAGCTTGGAAGGCTGGAGCTTTACCACTAAGCTATACCCGCTCATCGCGCCGTACCGCGAGCCCCGTGGTATCCCGGGCCGCGTCGTGGGAGGCGCTTGCCACGGTCGGGGCATCGACGTCAACGCCTCTCTTGCATTCTTGCAACATGACAGGCGCACATCCGAGGATCGCCCCGGCGGCTTCTGTGGCCAGAGGCACGGAAAACTGCCGATCCGGACCATTCTTCCTGCCCCGAACGTCGCGCATCCCGGCTTCGACGTATTCTCTCGCAGGTGCAGCGATGATAGCCTGACGTCCCAAAGCAGCTGACGAGAACGAGGTCCTGATGAACACGCCCCGGACGCGCACTCCCGCCGAAACCGCTTCCGCGCGGCGGCGCAACCCGCTCGATCTGCTGATGAATTCCGGGCTGGGCAAGCTGCTGCGCGGCATCGGCGTCGCCCCCCGGCCCGCGAGCGGGGAGAGCCTGCTCGACCTTGCCGACGCCCTGCTTTCGCTGCGCGGGCGGGCTTCGGGACCGGCGCTCGCCTCGGCGTTCTTCGATCTCTACGAAGCGAGCGACCTTGCCGCGCGGCAGGAGTTTCTCGGCAAGGTGCACGACCTCCACCCGGCCGACGCCAAGGCCATCGACCAGGCCATCGCCAGATGGAACGACAAGCGGGACGAGGCTTCCGCCCTCGCTCTCAACGTCGCCAGCAAGTCGCCCAGCCGGCGGCTGATCAACCAGCTCAACCTGGCGCCGCAGGGCACCCAGCGCCTGATCGACTTGCGCGAAGATTTGCTGGCGGTGCCGCGCTCGGCCTCCACCTCAGGCCTGGCCGCGCTCGACCGTGATCTGGAGAACGCCTTCACGGCCTGGTTCAATGCCGGCTTCCTCGAACTGCGGCGGATCGGCTGGGACAGCTCCGCGCAGCTGCTGGAGCGCATCATCCGCTACGAGGCGGTCCACCAGATCCAGGGCTGGGACGACCTTCGCCGCCGGGTCGAGCCGGTCGACCGGCGCTGCTACGGCTTCTTCCACCCGCAGATGCAGGACGATCCGCTGATCTTCGTCGAAGTCGCGCTGACGCAGCAGATTCCCGGCTCCATCCACGAGATCATCTCCGAGGAGCGTGAGACGATCGTCCCGCGCGAGGCCAACTGCGCGATCTTCTATTCGATCAGCAACTGCCAGGTCGGGCTGAAGGGTATCCCCTTCGGCAACCACCTGATCAAGCGCGTGGTCGGGCTGCTCAAGGAAGAACTGCCGCACCTCAAGACGTTCGCCACGCTTTCACCGGTGCCGGGCTTTGCCAAGTGGTTGGCGAAGGAGCAGGACGCCGATGCTCCGGTCCCCGGCGCGCAGGAATTGCGCAGGCTGGCAGCGCGCTACCTGGTCGAGGCGAAGAAGGGCGGGCAGCCGCTCGATCCGGTGGCGCGATTCCACCTCGGCAACGGCGCGCGGCTTGAGGCGGTGCATGCCAATGCGGACCTCTCCGCCAATGGGCAGAAGCAGGCGCACGGGGTCATGGTGAACTACCTCTACGATCTGGCCGACATCGAGGCGAACTTCTTCGCGCTGACCGAACTGGGCACGGTCGTCACCTCGAAGGCGGTGCAAACACTGCTGGAGGAGCCGGAAGGCGGGGCGAAGAAGGGTGGGAAGAAGGCCAAGGAGACGGTGGCGGCGTGAGCGGCAGGTCCACCCTCCCACCCCGCTGCGACTAAGTCCTGCGGACTAAGTCTCGCTGCCCCTCCCGCTTGCGGGAAGGGGAAACCCGACCTCTCATTCCCCTCCCGCTTGCGGGAGGGGGCAGGGGTGGGCTTTTTCCCTTAGCGCCTCAATGCCCCTCGAAGGCCATCAGCGCCTCGGCCGGAACGCCTGCATCGCGCAGCCGCTGCGCGCCGCCGAGGTCAGGCAGGTCGATGGCGAAGAGCGAATGCACCACCTCACCCCCTGCCCGGCGTAGCAGTTCCACCGCCGCCAGCGCCGTGCCGCCGGTGGCGATGAGATCATCGATCACCACCACGCGGGCGCCGTCCGGCACCGCGCCCGGATCGACCTCCAGCGTGTCTGTGCCGTATTCCAGCGCATAGTCGATCGCGAGGACCGGGACCGGCAGCTTGCCCGGCTTGCGCACCGGCACGAAGGGCAGGCCCATGCGCGCCGCCATCGCCGCGCCGAACACGAAGCCGCGCGCCTCGATCCCGGCGATCACCTCGGCGCCCGCCGCTTCGGCACGGTCCGCCATGTGCCCCACCGCCGCTGCGAAGCCGGGGCCGTGGCCGATCAGGGTGGTGACGTCGCGGAACAGGATTCCGGGCTTGGGGAAGTCGGGGATCGTGCGCACCAGCTGGCGGAGGTCTTCGACGGTCACTTTTGCATCTCCGGCAGCTCATAAGCAAAGCGCCCCGCCATCACCGTGGATGGCGGGGCGCCGGAGCCCTTAGCAGCAAGTAGGGCATCGCCAAAACCCTTCGTCATTGCAAGCGAAGCGAAGCAATCCAGAGCCGTTTGCCCTGCGCTGGATTGCCGCGGGGCTTACACCCCTCGCAATGACGAAATGGGTGGGCTCAGTGCTTCTTGCCCGCCCAGATGTTGCGGTAGGACATATAACCCAGCACCGTCGCGAAGATCAGGAAGAGCACCACGGCAAGGCCGGTCTGGTTGCGCTTCTCCAGCTTCGGTTCGGCGGTCCAGACGAGGAAGGCCGAGACGTCCTTCGCCATCTGGTCGACCGTCGGCTTCGGGTTGCCCGGGCTGGATTCCACCTGACCGTCGGCAGTCAGCGGCGGCGCCATCGCGAGGTTGAGGTTCGCGAAGTACGGGTTGTAGTGCAGGCCGTCAGGCGTCTTGGCGTCCGGGAACTCCTTCAGCAGCGCGGCGGGCTGGGCCTGGAAGCCGGTCAGCAGCGAGTAGACGTAGGGGCCGCCTTCGTGGCGCGCCTTGGTCATCAGCGAAAGGTCCGGCGGGATCGCGTTGTTGTTCGCTGCGCGCGCGGCCGTGTCGTTGGCGAAGGGCTTGGGGAAGTAGTCGGTCGGCAGGCCCGGACGGGTGTTCGCCTCGCCGGTGGTGGGGTCCACGCCGGGGACCTGGAAGCCCGCCGCGATGGCCTTCACCTGGCCTTCGGAATAGCCCAGCGCCGCCAGGTCGCGGAAGGCGACGTGGCTGAGCGAGTGGCAGGCCGAGCAGACTTCCTTGTAGATCTGGAAGCCGCGCTGCAGCTGCTGCTTGTCGAACTTGCCAAAGGGGCCGTCGCTGGCGAGGTGGAGTTCCTTGGGGTGCAGGTGGAACTCGTGCTCGGCAGTCGCTGCGGGCGGTTCGGTGATCTGCGTGTAGGCGCCCTTGCCGAACGACCACGCCAGCGCGACCGTGAAGAACAGCCCGACGAGGATCGAGAGAATGCGTGCCATGTCTTTCGTCTTTCGTTCTGGCTGGATCAGACGGCCGAAGCCGGGGCGGCGGAAACGTCGAGTACGGCCTCGTCATCCTTGCCGAGCACCGATTCGGTGATCGAGAACGGCAGCGGCAGCGGCTTTTCGATCGCCGAGACCACCGGGATGATGATGAGGAAGTGCGCGAAGTAGTAGAGCGCCGCCAGCTGCGAGATCATCACGTAGGGCTCCGCCGCCGCGGCGCCGCCGCAGTAGAACAGCACCAGCATCGCCGGGATCAAGCCGAAGAAGAAGAACTTGCGGTACAGCGGACGGTAGCCGCCCGAACGCACCGGCGACTTGTCGAGCCAGGGCAGGAAGAACCACACCAGGATCGCGCCGAACATGGCGAGCACGCCCATCAGCTTGGCTGGGATGAAGAAGAAGTCCTGCGTGAAGGCGCGGAGGATCGCGTAGAACGGCCAGAAGTACCATTCGGGCACGATGTGCGCGGGCGTGCTCATCGGGTTCGCCGGGATATAGTTGTCCGGGTGACCGAGCGCGTTGGGGAAGTAGAACACCGCGATCGCGAAGAGGATCGCGAAGACGCCGATCGCCCAGCCGTCCTTGGCGACGTAGAAGGGGTAGAACGGCACCGTGTCCGAGCTGGACTTCACTTCCACGCCGGTCGGGTTCGACGAGCCGGGGATGTGCAGTGCCCAGATGTGCAGGATCACCACGCCCAGGATCACGAAGGGCAGCAGATAGTGCAGCGAGAAGAAGCGGTTGAGCGCAGCGTTGTCAGGCGCGAAACCGCCCAGCAGCCACTGCTGCAACGGCTCGCCCACGAAGGGGATCGCGCCGAACAGGCCGGTGATGACCTTGGCGCCCCAGAAGCTCATCTGGCCCCAGGGAAGCACGTAGCCCATGAAGGCGGTGGCCATCATCAGCAGGAAGATCACCACGCCCAGCAGCCACACCATTTCGCGCGGCGCTTTGTACGAGCCGTAGTAGAAGCCGCGGAAGATGTGGATGTAGATGACGACGAAGAAGGCCGAGGCGCCATTGGCGTGCGCATAGCGCATCAGCCAGCCCCAGTTCACGTCGCGCACGGTCATCTCGATGGTGTCGAACGCCACGGCGGTATTGGCCGCGTAGTGCATGGCCATGACGATGCCGGTGACGATCTGCAGCACGAGGCAGAGCCCCGCAAGGAAACCGAAGTTCCAGAAATAGTTGAGGTTGCGCGGAACCTCGTAGCCACCACCCACGGCATTGTAGACGAGGCGCGGGATCGGCAGCCTGTCGTCCATCCACTTCATGAAGGGATGCGCGGGGGTGTAGTGCTTTGCCCAGGGAAAGCTCATGTTCTTGATCCTCTCTCTTGGGCTCAGCCGATTTTGACGACGGTGTCGGACGAGAACTCGTACTTCGGCACCTCGAGGTTCTTGGGCGCGGGGCCTTTGCGGATGCGCGCCGCGGTATCGTAGGCGGAACCGTGGCAGGGGCAGAAGTAGCCGCCGAACTCGCCCTTCACTTCACCTTCGCCGGCGCCCAGCGGCACGCAGCCGAGGTGGGTGCACACGCCCATGGTGATGAGCCAGTTCTCCTTGCCCTCCTTGGTGCGCTCCTCCAGCGTCTGGGGATCGCGCAGCGAGGCGACATCGACCTTGTTGGCGGCCTCGATCTCATGCGGGGTCAGGTTGCGCACGAAGACGGGCTGCTTGCGGAACACCGCCTTGATCGCCTGTCCGGGCTGGATCGCCGAGATATCGATTTCGGTGGAAGATGCCGCGAGAACGTCGGCCGATGCCGACATCTGGCTCACGAGCGGGACGACGATCCCGATTCCTGCAACGCCTGCAGCGCTGACTGCGGCGATGTTGATGAAATCGCGCCGCCTTACGCCCTCTGTTTCTGCCATGTTTGCCCTTGCCTTGCTTTCGACAACCCTCTCTGCCGGAGGTGCGGCAGAAGGTCTATC
Organism: Novosphingobium resinovorum; assembly: GCF_027922145.1. Lineage (GTDB taxonomy): Bacteria > Pseudomonadota > Alphaproteobacteria > Sphingomonadales > Sphingomonadaceae > Novosphingobium > Novosphingobium resinovorum. Next base: position 86,531 of record NZ_BSFC01000007.1, read on the forward strand.
AGACCGAATGGTATCCTGGTATCCCCCGTGTCGGCTCACGAACCATGGGCAAAACCCATGAATCTCCCGACTTTGGGGCTTCTGTTATACATGAACGTCGCCTGTGCCAACCTTGATTTTGGTCAAGGCAAGCTACTGTAACGGACGGAAGTTAGGCCGATCGGCTTGGCGATACCGGTGATTTCGGGGTGGGACGGTGGCGATGGCGCGTTCGGGCTGCCGAAGCATGGCAGGCCGCAGCGCTCGGCCTCGGGGGGCTTCGACAAGCTCAGCCTGAGCGGGTTGGGGGCCTATCAGTGAGACGCCGATGTTGCGCCCCTGCCCTTCGTCATCCTGAACTTGTTTCAGGATCCATCGCGCAGTTGGTGCCATCGCTGGAAGGTCAAAACCGCCCCGTCGATTTAGTCGCTCATGAACTGGGCGATCGGCCTGTTGGACCCTGAAACAAGTTCAGGGTGACGGCGAATTTGGGTGGATTGCTGCCATTCACATGATAGCATTCCGCCGCATGACATTCGTTACTTTCATCATGGCCGTCGCTCATCTGACAAGCAATTCGAGCGCGGATAGTGGTGAAAGATCGCTAACGCAAAATGGGGGTCGGCCTAACTGCCACCCATCACCATCAGGTTGGCAACGGCAGGGGTGCGAATTTGGCGAGCTGGCCACCGTGAATCTCTTGGAGATTCGTGACAATCAGCTCTTTTGGAATGGTAAGTTAACCAGCGACGAAACTGTGTTCGATTACCTTGAAGACAATGCGCAACTTGATCCTCGGCCGGGAATTGCCTTCGTGGTTGACCTTGCATCTGATCGAGATCGTGTTGCCGTTATTCGTCGCGCGGTTGGCGAGCGATATAGGTGTAGCACCTTGATACCGTGCGTTGAGTACACCGCAGCGGAATGGGAAAAGGCCGGTCCACCACCTTCACGCGAAGTCCGCTAAGGGGCGTAAGTTGCCGACCACCAAGTTCGTCATTGCGAGCGTAGCGAAGCAACCCAGGGCAGTATGACGCCGCCCTGGATTGCTTCGCTGCGCTCGCAATGACGGAGGTACGCCCTCAGCCCAACCCGATCAGCGAAATCTGCCGCCCGTAGCTCAGTTCCCCGCGATGGGTGGCGCGGCGGAAGGAGTAGAACCGCTCGGGCTCGGCATAGGTATCCAGCCGCAGCCCCTCGGGATGCGCGATCCCGGCGAGGCGTAACCGGCACAGCACGTAGCCTTCGAGGTCGAACTGGAAATGATCCGGCCGCTCTTCCTGGAAGAACCGCGCATTGGGCAGGTCGTCGGCGAGGAAGCGCTCGCGGAACGCCGCGTCCACCTCGTAGGAATCCTGCGCGATGCATGGACCTACCGCCGCGACGATGCTTTCCCGCCGGGCGCCGAGGGCCTCCATCGCGGCGATGGTGGAATCGGTGACGCCGCCCAGCGCCCCGCGCCAGCCGGCATGGGCCGCGCCGATCACGCCTGCCTCGCGGTCGGCGAAGAGCACCGGCGCGCAGTCGGCGGTGAGGATGCCCAGCACCGCGCCGGGCCGGTCGGTGACGATGGCGTCGGCCTTGGGGCGGTCTTCCTCGGACCATGGTTCCCCGCCCAGCACCGCGCAGTCGGCCGAGTGGACCTGATAGACCGTGACCAGCCGCGCGCCGGGCAGCACCGCTTCGGCCGCCAGCGCACGGTTGCGCTCGACGAGGTCAAGGTCGTCGCCCGAACCGCGCCCGACGTTGAGGCCCGCCACCTCGCCCTCGCTCACCCCGCCCCGGCGGCCGAGGAAGCCGTGGGAGATACCTTCGAGCAGGGCGGCGCGGTTGACTTCGACCGGCTCAGCCAAGGGACTTCGACACCTGCTCGCGCACGTCGCGCGAAAGGTCGGGCAGTGCCGCGATGCGCTCCAGTTCGGCGCGCATCATCGCCGCGCGGACCGGCTCGATCCGGCGCCAGCGGCCGAGCGAGGGCACGAAGCGCGCCGCCGTCTGCGCGTTGATCGGGTCGAGGCGGCGGATCAGGTCGCCGATCATGCGGTAGCCCTCGCCGCTGGCGTCGTGGAACGCCTTGGGGTTCGCTGCCGCCGCCATGTAGAGCGCCCGCACGCGGTTGGGGTTGGTCATGGTAAAGTCTGCGTGCTGCGCCAGCGCCGCGATGTGCTCCAGCACTTTCGGGTTCAGCGCGCCCGCCTGGAGCGAGAACCACTTGTCGATGACGAGGGCATTGCCTTCGTAGCGATCGTGGAAGTCGGTCAGCGCCGTCTCGCGCTCGGGCGCGTCGAGGCTGGCGAGGACCATGAGCGCGCCCTGACGGTCGGTCATGTTGTCGGCCGCCTGGTACTGCGCGAAGGCACGGCTAGCGCCCTCGGCCGGGTCGCCGCAGGCGATCAGCACCAGCGCCTGCGTCTTGATCTTGCGGGCACCGCGCGCGGCCGCCTCGCGCGAATAGGGCACGGCGACGGCGCGGTCGTGGAGCGCCTTAAGCGGACCGGTGAGTTCGCGGCCCAGCCATGCCTTCAGCGCCTCGCGCTCGGCATGGATCGCGCCGGGGTCGGAGACGGGGAGCTGCTCGGCAAGGTAGGTCTCGGCGGGCAGGATCATCAGCTCGCCGCGCATCAGGTCGTCGAGCGCGGGGTCGGCGATCACCGAACCGTAAGCCTCGCCGATCGCCGCCCGGCCCTCGGCCCGCGCCGCATCGTCGAGCTTGCCCGAGACCGCGGCGACGAGATGCTGGACTACGAGGCCCTGCATCGCCTCGTAGCGGGCGAAGGGATCATCGTCATGCGCGGCGAGGAACACGAGGTCCGCGCTGTCGCGTTCGAACTCGATCGCCACCGGCGCGGAGAAGCCGCGATTGATCGACAGCACCGGCGGCTGCGTGAAACCGTCGAAGGTGAAGGTCTGGCTGTCCTTGTCGAGGACGATCAACTGCTCGCCCGAATGCGCGCCGGTGTCGCGGTCGAACAGGGCGACGCGCAAGGGGATCGGCATGGCCTGCTTTTCGGGCTGTCCGGGGGTGGCGGGGACGGTCTGGGTGAGCTTGAGTACCGTTTGGGTGCCGTTGTGTGCCATCTCAGCAGCAACCTGCGGCGTGCCGGCCTGCGAGTACCACAGGCGGAACTGCGTGAGATCGAGCCTGGCGCCATCCTCGATCGCCTTGACGAAATCCTCGCAGGTCGCGGCCTCGCCATCGTGGCGCTCGAAGTAGAGGTCGGTGCCCTGGCGGAACCGTTCGAGGCCCGCCATGGTGCGCATCATGCGGATCACCTCGGCGCCCTTGTTGTAGATCGTCGCGGTGTAGAAGTTGCTGATTTCCTGGAAGGAATCGGGCCGGATCGGGTGCGCCAGCGGGCCGGAATCCTCGGGGAACTGGGCGATGCGCAGGACGCGCACGTCCTCGATCCGCTTGACCGCCTCACTGCCCATGTCGGCGCTGAACAGCTGGTCGCGCAGCACGGTGAAGCCTTCCTTGAGGCTCAGCTGGAACCAGTCGCGGCAGGTCACGCGGTTGCCCGACCAGTTGTGGAAGTATTCGTGCCCGATCACGCCTTCGACGGCATCGTAATCGCCGTCCGTCGCGGTCTCGGGGTCGGCCAGAACATAGCGCGTGTTGAAGACGTTGAGGCCCTTGTTCTCCATCGCGCCCATGTTGAAATCGGACACGGCGACGATGTTGAACAAGTCCAGATCGTACTCACGCCCGAACGCTTCCTCGTCCCACTTCATGGAATTGACGAGGGAATCCATTGCATGCTGGGTGCGGTCCTCGTCACCCGGGCGGACCCAGATATTGAGGTCGACTTTGCGGCCGCCCATGGTGGTGAATTCCGCGTGATTGGCGACGAGGTCTCCTGCTACCAGTGCGAAGAGGTAGCTCGGCTTGGGCCAGGGATCGTGCCATTCGGCCCAATGCGTGCCGTCCTCGCCCTCGCCGCTGGCGGTGCAGTTGCCGTTGGCGAGGAGGATGGGGAACTGCGCCTTCTCGCCGCTCATCCGCACCGAGTAGGTGGAGAGCACGTCGGGCCGGTCGGGGAAGAAGGTGATGCGGCGGAAGCCCTCCGCCTCGCACTGGGTGCAGAGCATCCCGTTCGAGGCATAGAGGCCCATGAGCTGGCTGTTCGCGGCGGGATTGAGCGCGGTTTCGACCTCGACCTCATGCGCCTCGCCGTTCAGTTCGACGAGGAGGTCGGAGCCGTCGAGGCGCCAGTCGTTGACGTCGAGCCCGTCCACCCGGACCGCCAGCGGGGCGATCTGGTCGCCATTGAGGCGCAACGTCGAAGCGCCGTTTCCTGCGGGATTGCGCGCGACCGAGAGCTTGGCGACGACCTTAGTGGCGTCGAGGCCGAGGCGGAAATCCAGCGCGACCTTAGGCACCAGCCATGCGGGCGGCAGGTAATCCTCGCGCCGGATCACCGGAGGCGCGGCGAGCGGCGGCGCGGCATCCGCCACTTGAGTGTTCTCGGCGGGCTCGGAGGGTCTGCTGGCGATGTCCATGCCTGTTACTTAGAGGCTCGGCGGCCGATTGCCAGCGGGGGATTCGTCATTGGCGATCCGCCCACCCCCAACCCCTCCCGCAAGCGGGAGGGGAGCGAGACTTGCGAAGCTGCAGGCTGAGTTAGTCGCAGCGGGGTGGGCATCGCGCTCCACCTTCGCTAGCTATGGACCATGCGCCGCCTGTTCATCTTCGGTCTCGGCTATACGGCCGGTTTCATCGCCTCGCTGTTCGAAGTGCAGGGCTGGGAAGTGGTCTCGACCGGCAGCGAGGGCACCCTTGCCTTCGACGACGAGGGCAGTGTGCGCCTTGCTCTGGCGGATGCTGATCACGTGCTCTCCTCGGTCCCGCCGGGACGTGAGGGGCGGGGCGAGCCGCTGGACTTCGTGCTCGAGCGCTATGGCGATGCGCTAAGGGGAAAGGCGCTGTCGTACTTGTCCTCCACCGGCGTCTACGGCGACACCGGCGGCGCGTGGGTGGACGAGAGCGCGCCTGTCGGCACCGGCCGCCGCACGGCGCGGGCCGAAGCCGATGCGGCATGGCTGGCGCTGGGCGCGCGGGTCTATCGCCTTCCGGGGATCTACGGCCCCGGCCGCTCGATACTGGAACGGCTGGCGCTGGGCCGCGCGCATCGGATCGACATGCCCGATCAGGTGTTCAGCCGCGTCCATGTCAAGGACATCGCGAGCGGGGTGCTGGCCGGGATCGGCGCTCAACCGGGCGCCTACAACCTCGCCGACGACCTGCCCTGCGCGCAGAACCTGCTGGTGGAGGAAGCCTGCCGCCTTACCGGGACGCCGCTGCCGCCGCTGCAATCGCTGGAGGAGGCTGAGCTGTCGCCCATGGCGCGGGCGTTCTACGCGGAGAACCGGCGCGTCGCGAACGGTAGGGCAAAGCGCGTGCTCGGCTGGCGGCCGCGCTACCCCACTTATGTCGAGGGCCTAGCCGCGCTTGCGCGCCGCCAGCGCGATCACTAGCCCCGCCAGCGCCAGCACCGCGCCGCCGACCGCAAGGCCGGTCCAGCGATAGCCTTCGAACAGGGTCGAGAGTCCCATCGCCACCACCGGCACCGCAACGCCGTTGTAGGCCGCGCGCCCGGGGCCGAGTTCGCGGATCAGCATGAAGTAGAGCGGGAAAGTCACCACCGATCCGGCGATCGCCAGGTAGGCGATCCCGGCGAGGTATTCCCAGCGCGTCTCCATCACCGGCGCGCCGACGGTGGCGAGGCTCCAGCAGGCGTCGATCGCGGCGCCCAGCAGCATCGCCCATGCCAGCATCGGCACCATCGGCTGCGCGCGGCCGACGCTCGTGCCCTGCAGGATGTTGGCGGTGGAGGCGCTGAGGATGCCCGCGCAAGTCATCAGCACGCCGAGCGCGACGCGGCCCTCGGGCGGGGCGCTGCGGTATTCGTGGACCATCAGAAGCGCGATGCCCGCGATCGCCACCAGCGAGCCCGCGACGAAGCCCGGCGTCACCTTCTGGCCGAGGAATATCCGCGCCAGCACCGCATTGGGCAGCATCAGCAGCGCATAGCAGACGGCGACCAGCCCCGAGGTCAGGTGGATCTCAGCTTGGTAGACGAACTGGAAGTTGCACACGAACTGGCTCAGCCCGACCAGCAGCGCCAGCCCCATCCCCTGCCGCGAAAGGCGCAGACTGTCGCGCCGCAGCAGCGCGAGCGCCAGCATTCCCGCGCCCGCCAGCGCGAAGCGGTACGTGATCGACCATGTCGGCGGCACCGATCCGACCTGATCCTTGATCACCAGCCAGGTCGAGCCCCAGATCGCCGTGACGACGAGGAAGGCGAAGATCACCTTGCCTCGGGAAGCGGGCTCCTGCGCCTCGGTCACAGCCCGGCCAATGCCCTGGCGAGGGCGGAGACATGCGCGTCCTTCGCATCCCACGACGTCACCAGCCGCGCGGCATCGGCGCCCCAGTCGTAGAAGGCGAAGCCTTGCGCACGCAGCGCCTCGCGCTCGGCGGCGGTGCAGGTGAGGAAGATCTCGTTGGCCTCTACCGGATGGAGCAGGCGGCCCGGCGCGGCAGCGGCGATTTCGGCGGCGGCGGCATTGGCGGCGCGCGCGTTGCCCAGCCACAAGTCGCCCTCCAGCATCGCGAGGATCTGCGCGGCCATGAAGCGGCCCTTGGACTGCAGGTGCCCGGCGCGCTTGCGGCGGTAGCGGATCGTGCGCGCGGCCTCGACGTCGAAGAAGACGATGGCCTCCGCGCCCATGCCGCCGTTCTTGACGAAGCCGAAGCTCAGCGCATCGACCGCGCCTGCGGCCTCGGCGGGAGAGCAGCCCAGATACGCCGTCGCATTGGCGAAACGCGCGCCGTCCATGTGCAGGCCAAGGCCGCGCGCCTGCGCGAAAGCGGCGATCGCGGCGACTTCCTCGGGACGGTAGACGCAGCCGTACTCGCTCGCCTGCGTGATCGAGATCGCATGGGGCTGGACCTGATGGACGTCGTCGCGGATCGGATCGATCACGGCGGCGAGGGTTTCAGGCGTGACCTTGGCGCTGGCCCCGTCCGCCAGCAGCAGCTTGGCGCCGTGAAGGAAGAAGCCCGGCGCGCCCGCCTCGTCCATCTCGATATGCGCCTCGCGGTGGCAGACGACGGCGCCGTGCGGCGACGTCATGGCGGCGAGGGCAAGGCAGTTGGCGGCGGTCCCGCTCGCCACCCACAGCACCGCGCACTCGCGCCCGAACAGCGCCGAGAACGTGGCGTCGAGGCGCTGGCTCAGCGCGTCGTTGTCATAGGGCGCGTCGGGCGCATCGGCGGCCATCATCGCCTTCCAGACGGCGGGATGGACGGCGGCGGCATTGTCGGACGTGAACTGCATGGCCATATGCCCTGTGAGCGCGCGCACGCCCCGTCAAGCGCGCAACGAGGAGAACCGCCCCATGGTCGGCGTCACCATTACCAAGCACGAGTTCGGCTCGGCCGGAGAGTACCACGCCCACGTCGCGGACAGCGAGCATATCGGCCGCCTGACATGGACCGAACGCGGCCTGGTGCGCTCTGCCGACCACACACTGGTCCCCGAGGCGATCGGCGGGCGCGGCGTCGCGATGCGGCTGGTCGAGGCGATGGTCGCCGATGCACGCGAGAACCACTTCAAGATCGAGCCGGCATGCAGCTACGTCGCGGTGGCGTTCAAGCGGCATCCGGAATGGGCGGACGTGAAGGCGTGAGGGCGCTGGGGTCGGCCCTGGCCCACTCCCCTCGTCATTAGTCCCACTCCCCTCGTTCGTCATTGCGAGCGTAGCGAAGCAATCCAGGGCAATTCAGCGCCGCCTTGGATTGCTTCGCTACGCTCGCAATGACGAACGAGGGGGAGGTTGCTTACCCTCCCCACCCATCCGCCAGGAACCGCGTCGCCAGCTCGGCGAGGAAGGCCGCGCCGCGCGGCATCACGCTTTCGTCGACCATCATGCGCGTCGAATGGATGCCGCAGCACTGGCGCCAATCCGCGCCCTCGTGGCTGACGCCGAGGAAGAACATCGCGCCGGGCACTTTCTCCAGCACGTAGGCGAAGTCCTCCGCTCCCATGATCGGGTCGGCGAGGCGCAGGAACGCCGCCTCGCCCAGCAGGTCGCGGGCGACGGCCTCGCCGAAATCGACGGCGCCATGGTCGCACAGGGTCACCGGGAAGCCCTCGATCACCTCGACCTCGGCCTTGAGCCCGTGCGCGCCCGCGATCCCGGCGGCGAGCAGCGGCAGTTCGTCCTTCAGCCGCGCGCGGTTGGCGGCGGAAAGCGTGCGCATGGTGCCGGTCATGGTCGCGGTGTCGGGGATGACGTTGTGCGCGGTGCCCGCTTCGATCTTCGAGATCGTGACGACGACGGGATCGAACACGCTAAACCGGCGCGCCACCATGGTCTGGATGGCGCCGACGATCTCGCAGGCGATCGGCACCGGGTCCATCGTATCGTGCGGCATCGAGGCATGGCCGCCGCGCCCGGTCACGGTGATCCTGAGCTGGTCCGCCGCCGCCAGCAGAGCGCCCGCGCGCCCGCCGATCAGGCCGTGGGGCGCATTGGGCATGACGTGGAGCGCAAAGGCCGCGTCAGGCAGCGGCCGGTCGAAGCCCTCACCGCCGAGCAGGCCGTCCTCCAGCATGAAGCGCGCGCCGTGGTAACCTTCCTCGCCGGGCTGGAACATGAAGCGGACCTCGCCCGCCAGCCGGTCGGCCTGCGCGCAGAGCAACTGCGCGGCCCCGGCAAGCATGGCGACGTGGGTGTCGTGGCCGCAGGCGTGCATGACGCCGGGTATGATGGAGGCGAAGTCCAGCCCGGTTTCCTCGGGCATCGGCAGCGCGTCCATGTCGCCGCGCAGCAGCACCGAGCGGCCCTTTCCCGCGCCGCCCCTGAGCGTCGCGACGAGGCCGGTGGTGGACGGCCCTTCCGCCCATTCGAGGGGCAGGTGCGCCAGCGCCTCGCGGATCTTGTCGCGCGTCTTCGGGGTGTGGAGGCCGATTTCGGGCTCGGCGTGGATCGCACGGCGCAAGGCGACGATGCTGTCGGAAAGGGCGGCGGCTTCGGCAACGAGAGTCATACCGCGCATGATACGCGCGGACGCTTCGCTGTCGAGCCGGGGTTACTCCTCCGGCCCGACCTCGACGTCATCGGGCAGGCCCACCATGATCTTGCCCGCATCGACCTGACGCAGCGTATGCCACGCCATCACGCCCATGGCGACGTAGGAGGTCGCCCCCGCCAGCGCCACGGCCCAGGCCGCGCCGCTCGGGCCGATGGGGATGAACTGCCACAGGCCCACGCCCAGCGCCGCCAGCGCGATCAGGCGCGCGACGAGCGACTGGCGCGCCTTGCCGGTCGAGTGCAGCACCGGCTCGAACGCCACGCTGGCAAGGTCGAAGCTGGCGGCCACGGCCAGCGGGATGAGGATCGAGGCGCCGCTTTCGAAGGCATCGCCGCCGATCATCGCCAGCAGCTGTTCGCCGAGGAAATACGCGACCGCCACCACGGCAAGGCCCGCACCGCCCGCGATCAGGCTGGTCTGGAGCGCCAGCTTGCGGAATTCCTCGGCCTTGGAGGCGACGCGGACGCGGGCCACTTCGGCATAGACCGAGCGGGTCAGCAGCGTGGAGAGCTTGCTCAGCGCCTGCGACAGCTGCGAGGCGAGGCGATAGAGGCCCGCCGCCTTGGTGCCGACCCAGCCGCCGACGACCAGCAGCGGGCCGTTCTTCATGGCCGCATCGATGGCCGAGCCCATGTAGGTAACGAAGAAGAACTGGGTGACGCCCGGGTTCTCCCGGATCGCGCGGCGCAGCTGGAAGAGGTAGGAAATCCGCACCGCCTGCGGGCTGAGGCGGCGGGCCATGGTCCAGTAGAGGATGGCCTCGAGAATATCGATTGCGGCCCAGGCCGCCAGGAACCGGCCAACGGTCGGCCCGGTGAACCAGATGATCAGCGCGGCGACGAGGCGCCCGCTCGGCACGATCGCCTCCACATAGACGGCCATGTCGAACCGGTTGAGCGCGCGCACGATCCCGGTCGGGGCCGAAACCAGCGCCCAGAGCGAGCCCACGCAATACCAGAACGCGATATGGATGAAGCTGGGGTTGAGTTCGAGCAGATGCGCAAAGCCGAAGATCAGGATCGCCGCCAGCCCGCAGCCGAGAATCGCACCGACCGCATCGATCACCCCGCACAGCATGCCGAGGCGGCCGAACTTCTCCCAGTCCTTCGCGTGGACGTGCTCCGACCCGTAGCGCACGACGACTCGCCAGGTCTGGAAGCCTGCGAGCGAGGTCAGCGCCTGCGCGGTGCCGAAGATCAGCGAGAAGTGGCCGAAATCCTTGAGGCCGAGGGTGCGCGTCTGGATGGCGAGGTACGCCAGCCCGCAAATCGCGCCGAAGCCCTTGCCGCCGAGCAGCCAGGCGGTGTTCTGGAGTATCCGCCCTAGCGGAGATGCACTCTCCTGGCGGTAGCGTTTGGCGGACATTGGCTCGCATTTGGACGAGGGGGCTGTCAGTTGCAAGGGTGGGCTCGCTCTTCTTGTACGTATGGCCGGCTCGGGTCGCCCCGCCAGAGCTTTCCCTTTCGCAGTGCAGTCGCTAGATGGCCCCTTCCCCCAAGCAGACTGAATGACACATGATCGAACACGCAATCCTCCTCAGCGCCGGCCAGGGCTCGCGCCTGCTCCCTCTCACGGCCGAGCGTCCCAAGTGCCTGATCGACTTCTCCGGCCGCTCGCTGATCGAGTGGCAGATCGAGATGCTGGCGCGCGGCGGGGTCAAGCGGATCGATGTGGTCACCGGCTTCATGACCGACATGCTGGAGGATCACCTCAATTCCATCCGCGACCCGCGCGTGGAAATCACGGTGCGATTCAATCCCTTCTTCAAGGTGGCCGACAACCTCGGTTCATGCTGGATCGCGCGCGAGGCGATGCGCGGTGACTTTATGATCCTCAACGGCGACACGCTGGTGTCGGAAGAGATCGTGCGCACGGTCCAGCAGGGCGCGGCCGGTCCCGACGGCAAGCCCTGGCCGATCACCGTGACGGTGGACGTCAAGGCGGACGGCTACGACAGCGACGACATGAAGGTGGAACGCAGCCCCGAAGGCCGCCTGATCCACATCGGCAAGACGCTGACGGCGGCGCAGTCCAATTCCGAATCGATCGGCTTCCTCGCATTCCGGGGCGAAGGCGCGGACTTGTTCCGCGAGACCGTGCGCCAGGCGATGCGCACGCCCGAGGGCGTCCAGCACTGGTATCTCAAGGTCATCGATTCGATCGCGCCCACCGGCAAGGTCGGCACGGTTTCGATCGAGGGGCTGGACTGGGCCGAGGTGGACTTCCTCAACGACATCGAGATCGCGACGAAGCTGACCGATACGTGGTGAGGTAAGGGGGAAGCCCACCCCTGCCCCCTCCCGCACGCGGGAGGGGATGAGAGCCCATCGTTTCGCCCTCCCGCGTGCGGGAGGGCCGGAAGGCTTGAGAGCGAAGCGATCTAGCCGGACGGGGTGGGCATCAGCCCTCGAAAAACCCCTTCAACCACGTCACCAGCGCATCGAGGTCCGCGCCTTCCAGCGCCACCGCATGGCCGAGGTCCGGCACCTTGGGCCAGCCGCAGTCGACGAACTCACGCCCCTGCCACTCGCGCGCGCCTTCGTAGCGGGGGATGACGTGGAAGTGGACATGCGGGTCCACCATCATCAGCATCAGGTAGTTGAGCTTGGCATAGCCGACCGCCTTACCCAGCCCCGCCTCGACGGCGCCGGTCGCGCGCTTCAGTTCGGCATGCGCCTCGGCCGGAAGGTCGCCGAAGGCGGTGACATCGCTCTTCGCCGCCAGCACCAGCGAGCCGAGGGTCGGCTGCGCCGGGCGGGCCAGCACGACCCAGTGGTCGAACTCCGCCACCAGCGTCGCGGGCCAGCCGAACTTCTCGATTGTAGCGTTCACAGGCGTCGCGTTCATGATCTTCAGCCTTCCGCCAGCCAGGAGGTGATCGTGCCACCGCGCGCCCGCACGATCCATGCCTGAACCAGCCGCACGGCGTGGATCAGGCACGACAGGGCCGTCCACCAGGCCACCGCGATCAGGCCGAGGTCGGGCCGCGAGAACACCATCGCCACGAAGAGGATCACCATGTTCGGATTGCGGCGCGCCGTGATCAGGCGGAACTTGCTGTCGAACGGCCGCCACACGTGGATGTGCATCAGCCCGTTCTGGCGCATGAAGGCGCCCTCGATCAGCCGCTGCACCAAGTAGCCGCCCTGGATCGCGCCCTGCACCCACCAGAAAGTCGTGGGATCATAGGCAAGGCCCCAGGCGCCGAGACCGGTTGCCCAGAACCACCACCAGAACGGCGGATGGACGAGGTCCATGCCGTGGTCGAACACATTGCCCCACGCCGAGGAGGTGATCGTGCAGCGCGCCAGCTTGCCGTCCACGGTGTCGAGCACCATGAACACGAGGCCCAGCGCCATGCCCAGCCAGTAATGCCCGTAAGCGAAGAGCACCGTCGCGACCACGCAGAACACCGCGCCCACCGTGGTGACCATGTTCGGCGTCACGCCCAGCTTCGCGCAGATGCGGGTGAGCACCAGCGCCCACTCCGGCCACAGGTACTTGGTCAGCACGTCGGTCACGCCCTTGTAGGCGCCGAAATAACTGGCCCGCTCGATCTGGCGCAACGTCGCGGACGTCAGGGCCATGAGGAACGGCGTCTCGCGCTTGCGAAGCTGCTTGTTCTCAATGGTCGGGCCGTCTTCGTAGGCGACGACGTCGAACCCGGTCGAATCAGCCAACGAAACGCCTGCCGCCATCGCCTCGGCGACTCGCGCCGTCTGATGTGCATTTGCAGCATGGGCAAGCGCCGGAACACCGCCCAGAGTCAGCACCATGCCCGGCCGCCCGGTGATGTTTCCGAACCACGCCGGATCCCACGCGAAAGCCGCGTTGGAGAGGACAGCCGCACCTTCGGGCACCGCATCGACCGGTTCGAGACCGGCGGCGCGGGCGATCCGGCCGACCCGCACGGACGGGCTCAGACCCCATAGCTTGACGGGATTTTCGCCGATCGTGACCACCGGCAGCACTTGCGTATTCTGGACCATGGACCGCCACGTAGTGCCTTGCGCACCGGGTGACAATCGCGGCTGCCCCGGTTCGGCCACAAGCGTGTCGATACGGTAACAAGCGCCATTAAACTGTAACTCAAATGTGTCAGAGCATATTTCTGGGTGATTTTCCGGGCCGGTGACACTACATGGTGCGCCGTGCACGGAAGCATTCACACCTTCGAGACGCTGCCGATCTTCGGCGAGCTTGGTCGCCGCGATGGCGCGCGCACGGTGCGCCCCGTCCGCCGTGGCCGTGCGGTTCCGCTGGTCGGCATCGTCCGCAATCCCCGTAGCCATCGCAACAAGGGCATCAAGCCCGAGATGGCCGATTGCTCCAATATCCTGACGCAGACCCCCTCCACGCGCGAGGAACTGCACTATACGCTGGCGGAGTTCGCACGGCGCGGGATCGATTACCTCGTGGTCGACGGCGGCGACGGCACCGTGCGTGACGTGCTCTCGGCCGGCGCGGACATCTTCGGAAACGACTGGCCCACCTTCATCGTGCTGCCCAAAGGCAAGACCAACGCGCTGGCGGTCGATCTTGGCCTGCCGGGCAAGTGGTCGCTGGCCGAAGCACTGGCTTCCGCCCATCGTGGCCGCACGATCTCGCGCAGCCCGCTGCGGATTTCGCCCGCTGACGGCTCCGCGCGCTGCGTGCAGGGTTTCATCCTGGGCACCGGCGCTTTTTCGCTCGCGACCGAGGCCGGGCAGGAAGCGCACCGCCGCGGCCTGTTCAACAGCTTCGCGGTCGGCCTCACCATTCTGTGGGGCGTGCTGCAGACCCTGTTCGGCGGCGCCCGCAACGCCTGGCGCGCCTGCACTCCGACCCGCATCGTCGATCGCCGCACCGGCGAGCACCTGCCTTACATGGGCAAGGGCAGTGCCGACGAGCGCTACCTGACGATCGCCACCACCTTCGAGCGCTTCCCGCTCGGCGCAAAGCCTTTCGGGCGCAATCCGGCGCCGGGACTCAAGCTGGCAGTGATGGACTGGCCGATCCGTTGGCTGGTGGCGCTGCTGCCCGCGATGATGTTCGGCCTGAACCTCAAGCTGTTCGCCCGCAAGGGCGCGCACCGCGTGAGCGCCAGCGAAGTCGACATGGACATTGGCGGCACCTTCATCCTCGACGGTGAGGCTTTCCCGGCCGGTCGCTACGTGCTCGAGGAAGGGCCGCAGATCAACTTCGTCGTCCCCTGACGCCTGACGGCCGGGTTCCAACTGGCACCTTGTAATTGCGGCTGGCCTGTCCGATTGACGCGGCAATGATCGCGCATTCCCCTCTCGATGACCGCATCGCCTCTGCCCTGACGCGCGAGGTCGTGCCCGAAGTGCGCGCTTTTGCCGGGAAACTGGCCCAGGCGGCGGATGCGCTGGGCGTGCTGTTCTACGGATCGAACCTGCGCACCGGATCGCTGGAGGGCGTGCTGGACTTCTACGTCCTGCTGCCGGGCGCTCAGGTCGAGCGGATCTGGCCGCGCGTGAGCTATCACGAATGGACGCACGACGGTGTTCCGTTACGCGCCAAGGTCGCGACGATGGCGCTGGAGACCTTCCGCGCTGCCGCCGCCGGAGAGCGCGTCGATACCACCATCTGGGCACGCTTCGTGCAGCCGAGCGCTCTCGCCTGGCAGCGCGACGCGGCCGCCGGAGCCGCGATCGCGCAGGCCGTCGCAGGCGCCGCCCGCACGGCGGCGCGCCTCGCCGTAGCGCTGGGGCCTGACGCGGGAGCGCCCGAGGACTACTGGCGCGCCCTGTTCCGCGCGACTTACGCCGCAGAATTCCGTGTCGAGAAGGCGGGCCGCGAGGATTCGATCCTCGCCGCCAACCGCGCGCATTTCGACGGACTGCTGCCGCTCGCGCTGGACGGTGCCGGGATCGCCTTCACGCAGGACGGCGACCGCCTGCACCCCACCCTCCCCGCGAACGAACGGACGCGCATCCTCTCTTGGTGGGCACGGCGGCGGCGGCTGGGCAAGCCCTACAATGTCCTGCGCCTGCTCAAGGCATCGACGACGTTCGAAGGCGCGGCCCGCTACGCCGCCTGGAAGATCGAGCGCCACACCGGCGTCCCCGTGAAGATCACCCCCTGGCGCGAGCGTCACCCGATCCTCGCCGCCCCCGGCGTTCTCTGGCAGGTCTGGCGCGGCAAACGGGAGAAGACCGCATGAACGCCCTGATCCTCGCCGGATCGCGCCCCGGCGCGCCCGACCCCGTCGCCGAGGCCGAAGGCGTCGCGCACAAGTCGCTGGTCGAGATAGCGGGCAAGCCGATGCTCGCCCACGTCGTCGTCGCACTGCGCGAGGCCGGGATCGCACGGATCGCCGTTTCCGCCAGCGATCCGCACGTGCGCGATCTCGCCGCGGAACTCGGCTGCGAGGTGCTCGCCACAGGCACGGGTCCCAGCGCGAGCGTCGCTATCGGGCTGGATACGCTCGGCGCACCATTGCTGGTCACCACCAGCGACCATGCGCTGCTGAAGCCCGAGTGGGTCCGAGATTTCCTCGCCGACACGCCGGCGGGCAGCGACGTCGCCATCCTCCTGGCCCGGCGCGAGACGATCGAGGCCGCCATGCCCGGCAGCCGCCGGACATATCTGCGCTTCGCCGACGGCCACTGGTCGGGCTGCAACCTGTTTCTGCTGGCGAGCCCTCGCGCGGGTCTGGCGATCGATACCTGGAAGATGGTCGAGGCCGACCGCAAGCGCCCCTGGCGCATCGCGGCCCGGTTGGGCGTGGGGATGCTGCTCGGCTACGCGCTCGGCCGCCTGACGCTCGCCGACGCGATTGGTCGGCTGGGCCGCAAGATCGGCGTCACCGCCAGCCTCGTCGCCGCGAGGGACGGGCTTGCAGCGGTGGACGTGGACAAGCCCTCGGACCTTGTCGATGCGCGGGCGATAATGGGTGGGCGCGCCGGGGCTTGGACAACCTGAGCCCGTCGAAGCCCCGGGGGCGGCGCCCTCACATATACTTCATCTGTATCCGGATCGACTTCACGCCCTCGCCCACCGGCACGCCGACTTTGGTGTAGCTGGGCTTGCCGAGGTTGAAGATGGTGATCGCCGGGTTGTTCGACATCGCCCCGCCATCCGTGCGGATATCCGTCTCACCATTGCCGTTGACGTCATGCCGCACCGCAACGCCGTAAGTGCCGGAAGCGGGCAGCGGCACGCAAAACGTCATGGAGCCGGCCCGCGCCGGAACCTCGATACGCGAGAGCCACTTGCCCTTGACCAGCCATTCGGCCGAAGTCGCCCGGTAGGACTGGACGCGCAGGTTGCCCGAGGAGGACTTGATGCCGTCCACGGTGACCATCATCGCCGGCCCCTTGTCGGACTGGCAGCGGCGCATCTCGTTGGGAATTTCATTGCGGTATTGGGCCAGCGCCGGAACCGGCGCGGCGAGACCGGCCACCGCGGCAAGTGCGATGACAGGCGCGGCGGCGGTGCTGGTACGGCGAAGCAAGGCGTTGATCCTGATCATCTCTTTCCCGTCTACTGGGTTTGCGGCAAACTGGCAGCCTGAAACCCTCCAATGCCGCCCAAGTGCCCGAAAAGCGGTGAACCCGCACTGAACTTTCTGTTTCACCGCCCGCAAGGCCCGGCCGGGCGCAAACGCCGTGTCGCCTGCCTTGCTACAAGATGGCGTGTGGAAAACGCACCCCCATACGCTTGTCGCCCCAAGATGTAGTGGCGTATCGCTGGGAAAAGGAGCGTTCGTTTCCCGCCATGACAATTCCGCTGATTTCCCCTTCGATCCTGTCCGCCGACTTCGCCCGGCTCGGAGAGGAAGTGCGCGCCATCGACGAGGCAGGCTGCGACTGGATCCACGTCGACGTCATGGACGGCCACTTCGTCCCCAACATCACCATCGGCCCGGCCGTGGTGAAGGCCCTGCGCCCGCATAGCGCCAAGCCCTTCGACGTCCATCTGATGATCTCTCCGGTCGACGCCTATCTCGAAGCCTTCGCGGACGCGGGCGCGGACTACATCACCGTCCACCCTGAGGCCGGGCCGCACGTCCACCGCACGGTGCAGACGATCCACAACCTCGGCAAGAAGGCGGGCATCTCGCTGAACCCGGCGACCCCGGCCAAGATGCTGGACTACCTGATCGACGACATCGACCTCGTCCTGATCATGAGCGTCAACCCCGGCTTCGGCGGCCAGAGCTTCATCTCCAGCCAGCTTCGCAAGATCGAGGCCGTACGCAAGATGATCGATAAGTCCGGCCGCGACATCCGTCTCGAAGTCGACGGCGGCGTCGATGCCAAGACGGCGCCGCTGTGCGTCTCGGCCGGTGCCGACGTGCTGGTGGCGGGCTCCGCGACCTTCAAGGGCGGGCCGTCGCAGTACGCGGCGAACATCAAGACCCTCAAGGGCCTCGAATAAGGCATGGGCGCCGACACCCGCTTCAGCCCGGCGGCATGGAACCCGGACAACGCCCGGGCGCTTCCCCTGTCGCGTGAGACTGAGGAGGGTGTCGTGACCGGAATTGCTGACAACCGCGCGCCCGCTCCGGCCGAAACGCCCCACATCGAACCCGGCCGCGCACTGGCGCTGGTCGATTTCTCGCCGCCGTCCGTGGGCGTTGGCGAGCGGCTGATCCGCATGGCCTATCGCATGGGCGTGCCCGGCGCGATGCTGTCCGGGCCGATGGGCAAGAAGGCGCGCACCCGCCTGCTGGCGACCGTCAACAACACCCTGCCCGGCAGCCGCGCGGCAGGCACCGCGATCCGGGCCGGGCACTTCCTCGTCCACGGCGCCAAGACGCCGATCGCGCAAGTCGACTTCGCCGGTGCCGCGCGGGTCACTCCGCCGCTGGAGAAGGTCGTTCACTCCTTCTCGTGGCTCACCGACCTCGAAGCCTGCGCCGCGCGCGAACAGGCTGCGCCGGTGGCAGAGCGCGTGCTCATGGCCTGGCTTCAGGCCAACCCCAAGCCCCCCACAAAGCCGGGCAAAGGCCCGGCGTGGAGCGTGGGCAACACCGGCGCGCGCCTTGCCAACTGGCTGGCCCATGCCCCGCTGATCCTCTCGGGCGAGAAGGCGCTGCGCATCCGCACGCTGGCACACATCGCCGCGACCGCGCGCTGGCTCGATCGCCACGTCACCAATGCCGAGGACGGTCTTGCCGAAGTGGCGGGCTGGGTTGGCATCGTTGCCGCGGGACTGCTGCTGCCCGACGGCCGCCCCCGCCGCCTTTATGGCGAGGCCGGGCTGATCAAAGCGCTCGGCGAACTGATGGGCGACGACGGCGGCGTCCTGTCGCGCAGCCCGCTCGCGCAGATGGAGGCGATCGCACTGCTGGTGCGGCTGCGCGGCTGCTATCACGCCACCCGCCGCGACGCCCCGCCCGCCGTTGAGCGCGTGGTCGAACTGCTGGTGCCGCCGCTGCTGGCGCTGACGCACGGCGACGGCGGCCTCGGTTCCTGGCAGGGCGGCTGGGCCGTCGACGGCGCGGACGTCGAGGCGCTGATCCAGGCCAGCGGCGTGCGCACCCGCCCCCTACGCGACGTGCGCCAATGGGGCTACCAGCGTGTCTCCGCGCACAAGTCGATCCTGCAGTTCGACACCGCGCCGCCGCCGATGCCCGCGCAGGCCCGCTTTGGCTGCGCCTCGACGCTCGCCTTCGAGTTCTCGCACGGGATGCACCGCATCGTCGTCAACTGCGGCGGCGCGGCGAGTGGTGGCGGGCTGGTTCCGGTGCGGCTTGAGCAAGGCCTGCGCGCGACGGCGGCGCATTCGACGCTGACCCTCGATGATGCGAATTCCACGGCCGTGTTGATCAACGGCATGATCGGATCAGGCGTCACCGAAGTGGCGGTTGATCGCAAGACCCTGCCGCAGGAAACCGGCTCCAACGCCACCCGGCTGGAGGCCAGCCACAACGGCTACGCCACCCGCTATGGCCTGACCCACCAGCGCATCCTGCTGCTGCGCGACGACGGCAGCGAACTGCGCGGCGAAGACCTGCTGCTTCCGGCGGGCAAGAAGGGCAAGCGCGGCAAGGTCGGCTTCGCGGTGCGCTTCCACCTCGGCCCGGAGGTGGACGTCAACCTCACCGCCGACGGCAAGGGCGCCGGGCTCTCGCTGCCCGACGGCAGCTACTGGCAGTTCCGCTCCGCAACCGACGAGGGCGAGATGACGGTCGAGGATTCGCTGTGGGTCGATGGTCAGGGCCGCCCGCAGGCGACGCAGCAGATCGTCGTGCAGGGCATGGTCTCGCGCGGCGGCGGGACTTTCGGGTGGATCATCAAGAAGATGAATTGATGGTAACCGCGCCTTGAAGCCCCCGATGGGCCGTGTATATTGGCATTGTTGTTTCTGGTTTGATGAAAATCACCTTCGAACAAAGAAAGGCGCGCCATGCCAGTGGCGCGCCTTTCGCCGTTTGGGGGACAGGTGCCAGCCCATCCCCCGCCCGTCATCACTTGTTGCGGCTCATCTCCACGATCTTGAGAACAAGCGTCGTGAAGGCCAGGCACGCCATGATGATCAGGATTGTTGTTTCTACTTTGATTTCAATCACCCCCCTCTGCAGCCAGAATTCGGGTTTCCACGCGCTGCTCCAGCGGCTTAGCCGAAAACGGCGGGCGGCAGCGGTTAACGCTCCTTCACCGCCCCGCCCAACCCGCGCCCCGGAAAGCGGCCTCGCCCTTGCCCCCGTGGCCCTGCCGTCCTAAGGGCGCGCGCAAAGAGCCACTCGCCAGGGAAGCCCGCCTCATGACCGATTCCGTCCAGATCCGCCGCGCCTTGTTGTCCGTGTCCGACAAGACCGGCCTTGCCGAACTGGGCAAGGTGCTCAGCGACCGGGGCGTTGAACTGGTCTCGACCGGCGGCACTGCCAAGGCGCTGCGCGATGCGGGCCTGACGGTGAAGGACATCTCCGACATCACCGGCTTCCCCGAGATGATGGACGGCCGCGTCAAGACGCTGCACCCGATGGTCCACGGTGGGCTCCTCGCCGTACGTGACAACCCCGAGCACGCCGCCGCCATGGCCGAACACGCCATCGGCGCGATCGACCTCGTCGTCGTCAACCTCTACCCCTTCGAGGCGACCGTGGCCAAGGGTGCGAGCCGCGACGAGATCATCGAGAACATCGACATCGGCGGCCCCTCGATGGTGCGCTCGGCGGCCAAGAATCACGCCTTCGTCACCATCGTCACCGACCCCAAGGACTACGAAGGCCTGATGGTCGAGCTGGAAGCGACCGATGGCTGCACCACGCTGGGCTTCCGCAAGCTGATGGCCGCGCGCGCCTACGCGCAGACCGCTGCCTACGATTCGATGATCAGCCAGTGGTTCGCCTTCGCCGACCAGGGCCTTGAATTCCCCGAGATGCTGAGCGTCAACGGCCGCCTCTCGACCACCCTGCGCTACGGCGAGAACCCGCACCAGAAGGCCGCGCTCTACACGCCGGTCGGCCCCTTCACCAAGGGTCTGGCGCAGGCCGAGCAGGTGCAGGGCAAGGAACTGTCCTACAACAACTACAACGACGCCGACGCCGCGCTCGAACTCGCCGCAGAGTTCCGGGGCCAGAAGCCCGCCGTCGTCATCGTCAAGCACGCCAACCCCTGCGGCGTGGCCCAGGGCGATACGCTGCTGGGTGCCTGGGAAGGCGCGCTGGCCTGTGACGACGTCTCGGCCTTCGGCGGCATCGTCGCCGTCAACCAGACGCTCGACGGCGCGACCGCCGAGGCGATCTGCCAGATCTTCACCGAAGTCGTCGTCGCCCCCGACGCCGACGAGGAAGCCCGCGCCTTCTTCGCAAAGAAGAAGAACCTGCGCCTGCTGCTGACCGGCGACCTGCCCGATCCGCGCCGCGCTGGCCTGACCGTGCGCCAGATCACCGGCGGCCTGCTGGTACAGGGCCGCGACAACGGCGCGATCGGCTTCGACGATCTCAAGGTCGTCACCAAGCGCGCGCCGACCGACCGGGAACTGGCCGACTGCCTGTTCGCGTGGACCGTGGCCCGCCACGTCAAGTCGAACGCGATCGTCTACGCCAAGGACGGCGTCACCGCCGGGATCGGCGCGGGCCAGATGAACCGCCGCGATTCCTCGCGCATCGCCGCTATGAAGGCCGCCGAAGCCGCCGAGAAGTTCGGCTGGGCGCAGGCACGCACCGTCGGTTCAGCAGTTGCATCCGACGCCTTCTTCCCCTTCGCTGACGGCCTGCTCGCTGCTGCCGAGGCGGGTGCGACGGCGGTGATCCAGCCGGGCGGCTCGATCCGCGACGACGAGGTCATAGCCGCTGCCGACGAGGCCGGTCTCGCAATGGTCTTTACGAACATGCGCCATTTCAAGCACTAAGGGTAACCCAGTAACCCGGCAGGAGACGCAGCGACGATGACGGTAACCGGACTCGGCCCCCTCGTCGTCGTCGGCTTCCTCGCCGGACTTACTCTTGCAGCGGTGCTGCTGCGGCTTGGTCGCCTGAATTCTCCGCTGAGTGCGCTGGGAGCCGCCGCCCTGCCCTTCGGTTGCGCCGCATTGCCGGTGCTGGTGCTGGTGGCGATCTCCGTGGCCGCAGCTTACTCACGCTGAGGGCAAACGTTCCGGGCGTTCATCGCGTGCGATCAACCGTTCGTCGACAAATGCACTTGTAAACGGTTCCGTTCACTGGACGGCAACCCATTTGCGGCCAAAGGGGCACCACATATTTCCCGGATCGGCATCACGCTGTTCCTCTAAGAGACAATTCGAAAGCAGACGTCATGGGTATCTTCAAGGCCGACTTCTACCGCTACTTCGCCTTCGGCTTCGCCGGTGGCGCGCTGCTGGTGCTCGGCGCGATGGGTATCGGCCACGTCTCGCCGCTCTCGAACGATCTCGTGCCGCCTGCGCAGGCCGCCCAGGCCCAGTAAGCTTACACCGTAAGCCCGCACTGATTGCACAAGTCCGCGACAGGCCCCATATGGGCGCCATGTCCGGCAACCATCATCACCACGAACATTCCGGCGACAGCCTTGTATCGGCCGCCCGCAACGCCCTCGTCGAAGCGGGCGAGCAGTGGACCGAGATGCGCGCCGACGTCTTCGGCGCCCTCGCCGAGCGGGAACGCCCCGCCTCCGCCTACGATCTTGCCGAGAGCGTATCCGCCCTGCGCGGCAAGCGCGTGGCGCCCAACAGCGTCTACCGCATCCTCGACCTGTTCGTGCGCACCAACCTCGCCCGCCGGGTCGAGAGCGCCAATGCCTATGTCGCCAACAGCCACCCGGGTTGCCAGCACGACTGCATCTTCCTGATCTGCGACAGCTGCGGCCAGGCCGTCCACATCGACGACGACAAGCTGACCGGCGCCCTCATCGCCGCCGCCAAGGGCGCGGGCTTCGCCGACGTTCGCCCGGTCGTGGAACTGCGCGGCATCTGCGCGCAGTGTAGCTGAACCCAATCCTCGTCATTGCGAGCGTAGCGAAGCAATCCAGGGCGGTTTCATGCTGCCCTGGATTGCTTCGCTATGCTCGCAATGACGGAGGGGAGAAAATCGCTCAGCCCGTCTGCGTCAGGCTGAGCAGGTTGCCGTCGGGATCGCGGAACCACGCGGCTTTCATCCCGCCGTCCACCGACGTCCAGAGCCCACCGACGTCCTGATTCTCCTCATCGAACACGAGGAACTCAACCCCCTTCGCACGCAATTGCGCCATCGTCGTGTCGATATCGGGGATCGACCAGCCGAGCACGGTATACTCGTGCGATTCCCATTCCCGATTCGAGGTCAGCCGCAGGATCGCCCCGCCGCCCATGTCGTAGATCGTCGCGTACTCGTCCAGCGACAGTTCCGGCAGTTCCAGCACATCGCCATAGAACGCTTCGGCCCGCGCGCGGTCGGTCGTAGAGATGAACGTAATCGCGCGTGCCTCAGGAACGATCGCCATTGTATCCCCTTTCATTCCAATCGCCTGCTCTTGACGCAGATTAACAGTCACGGTCAATCGACACGCAAGTCTCAAAGGTGTAAGGGGCCGACAAATGAACGCCAATCCGGCCACTCCTTTGCTCGACACGGTTTCGACTCCCGATGACCTGCGCAGGCTGAAGCCTGCGCAACTGCGCCAGCTTGCCGACGAACTGCGGACCGAGATGATCTCGGCCGTGGGTCAGACCGGCGGCCACCTCGGCTCCGGCCTCGGCGTGGTCGAACTGACGGTAGCGATCCACTACGTCTTCGACACGCCCGTCGATCGCCTGATCTGGGACGTCGGCCACCAGGCCTACCCGCACAAGATCCTGACCGGCCGCCGCGACCGTATCCGCACCCTGCGCCAGGGCGGCGGCCTTTCGGGCTTCACCAAGCGGTCCGAAAGCGAATACGACCCCTTCGGCACCGCCCACAGCTCCACCTCGATCTCGGCCGCACTCGGCTTTGCCATGGGCAGCAAGATCAAGGGCCAGCCCGGCCGCGGCATCGCCGTGATCGGCGACGGCGCGATGAGCGCAGGGATGGCCTACGAGGCGATGAACAATGCGCGCGAGGCCGGAAACCGCCTCGTCGTCATCCTCAACGACAACGACATGTCGATCGCCCCGCCGGTCGGCGGCCTCTCGGCCTATCTCGCGCGTCTCGTATCCTCGGGCCAGTTCCTGGGCCTGCGCGAACTCGCCCGCAAGTTCGCCCGCAAGCTGCCGCGCCCGCTGCACCTCGCCGCCAAGAAGACCGACGAATTCGCGCGCGGCATGGCCATGGGCGGCACTCTGTTCGAGGAACTGGGCTTCTATTACGTCGGCCCGATCGACGGCCACGACCTCGACGCCCTCGTCCCGGTACTGGAAAACGTGCGCGACGCCGGCGAAGGTCCGATCCTCGTCCACGTCGTCACGCAGAAGGGCAAGGGCTACGGCCCGGCCGAAAGCGCGGCGGACAAGTACCACGGCGTCCAGAAGTTCGACGTCATCACCGGCGAGCAGGCCAAGGCCCCCGCCGGTCCGCCCAGCTACACCGGCACGTTCGCCAAGGCCCTCGTCGCCGAAGCGGAAAAGGACGCCACGATCTGCGCGATCACTGCCGCGATGCCGTCGGGCACGGGCCTAGACAAGTTCGCGCAGATGTTCCCCGAACGCAGCTTCGACGTCGGTATCGCCGAACAGCACGCCGTCACGTTCGCGGCGGGCCTCGCCGCGCAGGGGATGCGCCCGTTCTGCGCGATCTACTCCACTTTCCTGCAGCGCGCCTTCGATCAGGTCGTGCACGACGTGGCGATCCAGAACCTGCCCGTGCGCTTCGCCATCGACCGCGCCGGGCTCGTCGGTGCGGACGGCGCCACCCACGCCGGCTCGTTCGACGTCACCTACCTCGCCACCCTGCCCAACATGGTGGTCATGGCCGCGGCCGACGAAGCCGAACTTGTCCACATGGTCCACACCGCCGCGCAATACGACGCAGGCCCCATCGCCTTCCGCTACCCGCGCGGCAACGGCACCGGCGCCGCCCTGCCCGAGACTCCCGAACTGCTGGAGATCGGCAAGGGCCGCGTGGTGCGTGAAGGTACCAAGGTCGCCCTCCTGTCGCTCGGCACCCGCCTCGGCGAAGCCCTCAAAGCCGCCGACCAGCTGGAGGCCAAGGGCCTGTCCACCACCGTGGCCGACCTTCGCTTTGCCAAGCCGCTCGACACCGACCTCATCCGCCGCCTGATGCTGTCCCACGAAGTCGTGGTGACCGTGGAGGAAGGCTCGATCGGCGGCCTCGGCGCCCACGTGCTGACGATGGCCAGCGACGAAGGCCTGACCGACGCCGGGCTGAAAATCCGCACCATGCGCCTGCCCGACACCTTCCAGGACCACGACAAGCCCGAGACGCAGTACGACGAAGCAGGGCTGAACGCACCGCAGATCGTCGATACGGTGCTGAAGGCGCTGCGGCACAACAGCGCAGGCATGAACGAGGCGCGGGCTTAACTCTCCTTCCGAAGGCAGGGCGATTTCGTTCTAGAAAAGAATATCCTGGGGCCATCGCCCCAGACTCCGGTGCTGTCGTCGTCGCGCGTGCAGATATGTCGCGCTTTACCGCCAGGCCACCGTCACACCAACCCTTCGTCATTGCGAGCGCAGCGAAGCAATCCAGGGCAGTTGAATGCCGCCCTGGATTGCTTCGCTGCGCTCGCAATGACGATTCAAGGTCAAGGCATCACTCTCGGCAGCATCGACGCTCAGCCGGCCTTCTTCGCTTTGTGTTCGGCCAGCAGCTTGTCGAGTTCGGCGATCCGCAGCCGTTCGGGCGTTCCCTTGGCAAGGCCCTTCAACCGGCATTCGGCCCACAGGCTCCTGCGCTCGGATTCCAGGGCCTTGAGATAGAGGTCAGCCATTCGTCTTCTTCCTTTTGCGGGCGTGCGTCGGGCCGGGGCGGCCCGTGGCGGCATTCTGTGAGCTTTCAGCGTCTTCGAGGACCAGCTTGCGCCACCGCTCCAGCCTTTCCGGCTCCAGCGTACCGTCCTTCAGCATCGCCTGCACCATGCAGCCGGGCTCCGCACCGTGGGTGCAGTTGGTGAAGCGGCATTCCAGCGTCAGCGCCGTGATGTCATCGAACACTTCGGCGATCCCGGTGGCGGCTTCGGGCAGGTGAAGCTCGCGCATGCCCGGCGTATCGACCAGCCAGCCGCCTCCAAGCGCCTCCGCGAAGGGGCCATCGAGACGGTGCAGCTGCCGGGAGGTCGTCGTATGCCGCCCCTTGCCGTCGATTTCGCGAACGGGCTGGGTGACGATGTCGGCCGATCCGCGCAGACCGTTGATCATCGTGGACTTGCCGACGCCGGAAGACCCGAGCAGCGCCACCGTATCGCCTTTGCCGCAATACCGGGCCAGCCGCGCGACGCTGTCGGGATCGCGGCCGTTGACCATCTCCACCTGCAGACCGGGCCGGAGCGCACGGGCCATCTCCAGATAGCGTTCCGGCGCATCGGCAAGATCGATCTTGGTAAGCACCACTACCGGCGTCACACCGACCTCCCCCGCCATGACGAGGTAACGTTCGAGCCGCGCCACATTGAAGTCCTGGTTGCACGAGGTCACGACGAACAGCGTATCGACGTTCGCCGCGATCAGCTGCACGCGGCGCTGGTCGGCCGGGGCCTGCCGCTGGAACAGGTTGATCCGGTCGAGGACGCGCACCGGCTCCATCTTCACGCGGTCGACGATCAGCCAGTCACCGGCAGTGGCGCGGTCCACCGGTCCGTCCGACGATGGCAGCGCGGAGGGGATCATGCCGCCCAGCCCGCTGCCGGCGATCTCGATCCAGCCGCGATGGACCGCCATGACCCGCACCGGGCACAGATCGCCGCCCCGTTCGTCAGCTGTCAGCTGGCTGCTGAAAGCCTCTCTCCAACCGAGATCTTCAAGGGTGAGATCGGACGATTCCATTGTTCGGTCGTGGACTTTCTTCGTGCGGCATAAGGGGGGAACCGTGCGCAGGCATACGGAACCGTGGAAGGAGGCCATGCAATGCCGCAGGGCGTCCCATCGATCGACCTCTAGAGCACAATGACATGTGTTTAAACCACCCCTTCGTCGCAATGCGAGCACAGTCGCCGCTGCGCGCACGACGTCGCCGGTAACGGGGGTGCAGGGGGCGATGGCCCCCTGCCTTAACCTGCTCAATTACCAGTCGTAAGCCTTGGGCAGATAAGTCTCATCCAGATCCTTGTACCGTTCGCGCAGCCGCGCCTGATGGCTCTCTGTCGGTTGCTTCACCCCGTCGATCCACACCGAGACCGGCGCGGAGGACAGTTCGAGCGGGTCGCCGTCCCACAGCACCACGTCGCCGACTGCGCCGGGGGCCAGCACCCCGGCTTTTCCGCCAAAGCCGCTGATCTCGGCCGGGATCGAGGTGATCGCCGCCAGTGCCTCGCCCCAGGTAAGGCCCGAGGCGCCGGGGATCTTCGTCAGGGCCACGAGGTTGCCGGCCTGCTCGGTGGCGTTGCGGGGCTGGTTGCCGCCTTCGAACAGGCCGATGGCGACCTTGACGCCCGCCTTCTTCATCCGCCCGACGTTGGACATGGTCGCCGCCAGCGCCTCGAAGGCAGAGGGCAGGTCGCGCATCGGCATCGTGATGACGGGCACCCGCGCCGCCGCGATCTCCGGCGCAACGAGCCAGCCTTCGGTGGCGCCGACGAGGACGAGGTCGAGTTTCGGGAACTCGGTCTTGAGCGCCATGACACCCCGGATATCGGAGGCGCGTTCGACGCCGACGTAGAGCGTCTGCGTGCCGTCGATGACTTTCGCCAGCGCGGCGGCGTCGGCGCGGGTGAGGAGGACGTCGCCCTGTCGCTGCGCACCGAGGGGAAGCGCGGCGACCTCGCGGGCTTCGCGCAGGGCATTGCGCAGCGCGGTGTGGGCGGCGACGCGGCTGCCGCCTGCGAGCTTCGCCCCGCTTTCACCCAGTTCGACATACTGGAACGCGCGTGGCTTCATGACGATCGCGGCGTCCTTGCCGAGGTCGATCACCGCGCCCTGCCCGGCAAAGATCGAGCTGCCGTTGAAAGGGGTCACGCTGGCTCGGGTGACGCCCCCTTCGCGGCTGACGGCGATGTGTTCGCTCGCGGGGTTGAGCGCGGTCGCGACGTCGAGCGCGGCGTTGAAGGGGGACTTGTCGGCCGAGGTGTCATTGCTGTCGTCGACCGCCTCGACGTCCCACAGGCCGAGGTCGGTGACGGCGGAGAACAGGCCCGGTGTGACCCACTTGCCCGTTCCGTCCACCACTTGGGTGCCGTTGAGTACCGTTGTGTCCCGTCCTACCGAAACGATCCTTCCAGCCCGGACGACGACGGTTGCGTGTTCGATCGGGGCGCTGCCGTCGCCGGTGGCGATGGTCGCGTTGGTGATGGTAACGTTCTGTGCGGAAACGGAAATCGGCGCTGCACCGAGCAGCGCGGCGAGGATCAGGCGCTTCATTTCACGTCTCCTTCGCCGGGCTGACCAAGCTCGAAATCGCTGACTGGCTTCCGCTTGGGATCATGGGCATCGTAGAGCAGCGCGCCGTCCGACCAGACCTTCTCCGGGCGCGAATAGACCGACAGCGGGTTGCCGTTCCAGAGCACCACGTCGGCCATCTTCCCGGCCTCCAGACTGCCGGTTTTCTCGCCGATTCCCATGGCTTTTGCGGCATTGTAGGTGAACCAGCCGACGACCTGCCCGTCGGGCACGTCCACCCCGATCCGCCTGCCTGCCGCCTGCGCGCGCGCCGCCGCCTGATTGAGCCGCTGGATGCCGTTCTCGTCGTCGGAATGGATCACCACGCAGGCCCCCTGCTTGGCCAAAAGTGCAGCGTTTTCAGGGATTCCGTCGTAGGCTTCCATCTTGAAGCCGTACCAGTCCGCCCAGATCGCGGCGCAAACGTCGTTGGCCTTGAGCAGGTCGCCGATCTTGTACGCCTCGACCGCGTGGTGGAAGGCGGTGACCTTGTAGCCCATCTCCTTGGCCATATCGAGGACCTGCGCCATCTCGTCGGCGCGATAGCAATGATTCTGAACGAGAATTTCGCCCTTCAGCACGCCTTCGAGAGTGTCCTTGCCAAGATCGCGCTCGGCATGGTCGCCGTCCATGTACTGCTTCGCATCGATCCACGCCTGCCGGTCGACCGAGAAATTCCCCATTCGAGTCATGGGCTTCTGGTTCCTGGCGCCATAGACCCGCTTGGGATTCTCGCCGCAGGCCATCTTCAGCGAATAGGGCGCCCCGGGGTACTTCATGCCCTGCACGGTGCGGCTGGGCACGTTCTTGAGCGTCACCGCCCGCCCGCCGATGAGGTTGCCGGAACCAGGGAGAATCTGCAGCGTGGTGACGCCGCCGTTGATCAGCGCCCGCGTGAAACCGGGGTCCTGCGGCCAGACCGAATGCTCGGCCCAGACGTCGGGAGTGGTCGGACTAGTCATCTCGTTGCCATCCGACAGCGCATCGACCGAAGGGCTGGGATAGACGCCGAGGTGCGAGTGGATGTCGATCACGCCGGGCGTCACGAACTTGCCGGAGCCGTCCACGCGATCGTAACCGGCCGGAATCGCTAGGTCCGCCGCCCCGACGGCGACGACTTTGCCGTTCTCGAACAGGACGGTGCCGTTGTCGATCCGCCCACCGCGCCCGTCATAGACCGTCGCGCCGACCAGCGCCGTCGGCCGGCCCGGATAGGGCTTGTAAGTCGAAGCATAGGGTGCTGGTCCGGACCTGGCGTCCTTGTCCTTCTTCTTCGCATCGGCGGCCTGCGTGGTCATCACGAGAGTGGCGCTCATGGCCAGGCCACACAGCAGACGCCGCTTCCAAGGCGTTTCCCTCATTGGCAATTTCCCCTGTTGCAATACGAAACCGGCCCGGGGAGCACCCCGGGCCGGTCAGTCATCTCAGTGCCTGATGGTCGGGTGGAGGCCCGCTTCCTGCGCCTCCAGCCCGATCCCGGCCTGCCCCTCAAGGTCGGCGTCCATGCCCCGGTCCGCCAGCGTGTCGAGGTGCATCCAGCGTCTGACCAGCGGCGAGACCGCCAGCACCACGACCGCCACGCCCAGCGTGATCCAGCCGATCTTCGAATAGATCGAGAGGGTCAGCGCCTTGTCCATGGTGCCGCTTTCGCCGCCGGTGGCCTCGCCGATCTTGCCCGCCACGAAGTTGCCCACGGCGGTCATGTAGAACCACGCGCCCATGATGAAGCTGCCCAGATGCAGCGGCGCCAGGCGCGTCATCGCCGAGAGCCCCACGGGCGACAGGCACAGCTCGCCGGTCGTGTGCAGCATGTAGATCAGGAACACGAAGACCACCGAGGTCATCACTGCCGGATCGCCGGTTCCCGCACCCCATACGAAGACGAGGAAGCCGAGGCCCACTTGCGCCAGCGCCAGTGCGAACTTGGCAGGTGCGCTGGGCTCAAGGCCTTTCTTGCCGAGCCAGGCCCACAGGCCCGCGAAAATGGGGCCGAACAGCACGATGTAGATCGGGTTGATCGACTGGAAGAGGCTGGTCGGCACTCCGCCGCGATCGACGAACTTGTCGGTATAGAGGCTGAGGCTGCCGCCCGCCTGCTCGAACAGGCCCCAGAAGATCGGGTTGAGCGCGATCAGGAACAGGATCGCGAAGATACGCTCGCGCGGTTCCTTGGGCAGCTTGAACGCTTCGTAGAGCGTATAGGCCAGCATCGCGACGCCCGAGACCATCAGCAGGGTCTGGATCACGGAGACGTACTGGATCAGGAACCAGATCACCGCGACCGAAGCGATGGCCACGCCGTATAGCGTGAACTCGCGGTTCTTCGTCAGCGGCTTGGGCGGCTCGCCCCGGCCCTTGAGCGCAGGGCGACCGAGCACGAAGATGACGAGGCCCAGCAGCATGCCGATGCCCGCAAGGCCAAAGCCCCACGACCAGCCGATCGTCTCGCCCAGATAACCGACGAGGATCGTGCCCAGCGTAGCGCCGGTGTTCACGCCCATGTAGAAGATCGTGTAGGCCGAGTCGCGCCGGGTGTCGGTCATCTTGTAGAGCTGGCCGACGATCACCGAGATGTTCGCCTTGAGGAAGCCCGAGCCGACGATGATGAGCGCCAGCGCCAGCCAGAACACGTTGATTGCCGGGTCGGCCTGCTTCGTCGCCGGGTCGGTGACGCCCTGCAGGCCCTCGTAGGCCATGAACAGGTGGCCCACCGCGAGCACGATGCCGCCGAACAGCACGGCCTTCCTCTGCCCCAGCCAGCGGTCGGCGATGTAGCCACCCAGTACCGGGGTGATGTAGACGAGGCTGGTATAGGCGCCGTAGATGAGGTTCGACTGGCCGTCGGAAAACAGCCAGAACTTGACGAGGTAGAGGATCAGCAGCGCCCGCATGCCGTAGTAGGAGAAGCGCTCCCACATCTCGGCATAGAACAGCACGAAGAGGCCGCGTGGGTGGCCGGCGAATTCCTCGCTCTTGCGGGTGGCGATGATGCCGCCCACGGCAAGCACGGCGAAGAGGAAGACCGCGCCCGCGGCGCCGATCCAGTCCCCTTCCGTCCAGAGTGACATGTCTTTCATGGTGCTGATGCCTTCGCGCCCTGAATGTTTGTGTTTGCTTTGGTTCTTGATCCCACGCCCCGACAGGCCGCGCGTGAAGGAACAGGAAGTTAGCGCCCTATTTTACGCTGTAAATGGGTCCGCCTTGCCACGGATGGTGCTCACGCCGCGCTCAAATGATCACTTTTGCGCATCTCACGCGAGGCATTGCGCGAAGCGCACGCTGGTGGCATTTTCACGACAGGCCATGGGGAGGCCAAACGTAATTTTCTGTTTCGGGGCTCGGGTGAACAATTTTTAACACCCGGTCGCCATGGGCACGCTTTTTGGGGGAAAGTCGCGATGATCAGGTCCGAACTGCTTCAGGTACTGGGCAAGGACAACCCGGAACTGCGTGCCGAAGACGTAGAACGCGCCGTCGATACCTTCTTCGAGGAAATCAGCCAGCGCCTTGCTGACGGCGGGCGCGTGGAATTGCGCGGTTTCGGCGCCTTCTCCACCCGCCACCGCGACGGACGCAAGGGCCGCAACCCACGCACCGGCGAAAGCGTCGAAGTGCCGGAAAAGCGCGTCCCCTACTTCAAGCCCGGCAAGGAAATGCGCGTCCGCCTCAACGTCGGGGAATAGAAGACCACGTTCAGAAGATTGCGCCGCCGCTCACAGGCGGCTAGACGCTGCCACGCCCAGCCGGGCCGTGCGGGCGTGGCGGAATGGTAGACGCTGCGGACTTAAAATCCGCTTGGGATTCCAGTGCGGGTTCGAGTCCCGCCGCCCGCACCAGATTTTCGATACCGACGAATACTGCGCATTTATTCGGCGAGCGATTTTGTTCAATCGTTTGCGTTTACAAATGCGTAACTTGAGAACTGGTATCAATTACTAAGTACCCACCTTCCATGGTATCGTCCGGACGCCACGGCTTGGGTACTTAGGGGTGATCTTTCGCATGTCCTTCCCGGAAAGCCTGTCCGCCGGCAGCAAGCCGAGCTACGAGGACCAGCGCGCCAGTCCGCGCTTCGCCTTGCTGCTGCGCGCCGCGAAGCTGATCGGGGCGCATGGCGAATACCTCTGCATCGTGCGCGACGTGTCCGAGACCGGCGTGAAGCTGCGCCTGTTCCATTCCCTCGCCGCCGAACGCCGCCTTGCGCTGGAAAGCGCGGCCGGGGATCGGCTTGCGGTCGAGAAGGTCTGGGAGAACGGCGGGGAGGCGGGCTTCCGCTTCGACGTCCCGATCGAGGTCCAGCGCTTCATCGCCGAGGCTGGTCCCTATCCCAAGCGCCCGATCCGCGTTTGCGTCGGCCATCCGGTGCAGGTGACGATCGCGGGGGAAACTTCGGCCGCCAAGGTGCGCGATCTCTCGCGCCAGGGCGCCGGGATCGAGACCGAACACCATCTCGCGATCGGGCAGCACTTGCGCATCGGCTCCGCCCTCATGCCCGAATTCGAGGCCACTGTATGCTGGCGCCGGCATCCGTCCTACGGCATCGTCTTCCGGCAGTTGATGAGCCTCGAGGAACTGGCGGTCCGCGCCTTCCACATGCAGGAAGCGGGCGCCCGCTAGCCTTCGGAAACGACGCGCCGCCACCACTTGCGACCTGCCCCCTGTGGCCCCGACTTCATCGCCCGCCTGCGGAACAGCATCGAGCCGCCGCGAACCAGCAGCACCACCCACATCACCTGCCACCCAAGCGCCGCGACGTGCGGCCAGATCGCCGGCTCCTGCGCGGCGCGGGCCAGCATCGCGAAGGGCGAGCTGAACGGCAGGACCACCGCCAGCATCTCGACCGCGCTGCCCGGTTGGGTCATCGCGTAAGTCGCGAAGAAGAACAGCATGAGCTGCATCATCGTCACCGGCATCGACAGTGTCTGCACCTCGCGCACCGTGTTCGCCAGCGAGCCGATCGCGAGGAACACCGAGCCCAGCAGCAGGTAGGCCATCGCGAAGTAGATCACCCCCAGCCCGACCAGCATCGGCCAGCCGACCGCCGGTTCGGGCAGTGCCACGAGCGATCCCGCCGACAGGTAGATCGCTCCGCCGACGCTACCCCACACCGCGATGCCGACCAGCGACACGCCGAGCATGGCGAAGAGCTTGCCGAAGAACACCGATTCCATCGGGATAGCCGCTGCCAGCACCTCGATGATCTTGTTGCCCTTTTCCTCGACAAGGTTGGACAGGACCATGCCGGCCAGCATCATCGTCAGCAGGAACAGCAAGGTCTGCGCGCCCTGCGCCGTACGTAGGCGGCTGCGCGAATCGCCGGGCGCCGCCACCGAGGTCTTGGCCAGCTTCACCTGTGGCCAGAAGGCCAGAGATCCGTCACGAACCTCGGCCGCGATCAGTTCGACATCCCCCCGCCAGTCCTTGATGAGCGGTCCCGGCCCGGTCAGCACCGGCGCGGCGGGAGAGCCCGACAGCACGCCCGCGAAAGCACCCTTGCGTGACGCCAGCACCTCACCCGGATCGGCCTGCTCGGCCGGGGTCAGGTCCTTGACCACATGCATGTCCGGCAGGCCGCCTCCGAGCCGGTCGGCCAGTGCATCGCGGGCACGGACCATCGCCTTCGCGTCGGCCTCGGCCATGACCACGCCGATCGCGGGCGCCTCGCCGCTCTGGTCGACACGCTGGCCGACGCTGCCTGCCAGCAGCCCGACGATCACCGGGAACAGCGGACCGAGCAGGAAGAAAAAGAACGTGCGCGAGAACAGGATCGCGGTGAAGTCGCGCCGGGCCACCACCCAGGCGGCGGCCAGCATCGACAGGCGGCCGCGATGACCGGGCGCGGAAAGATCGAAGTTCATCGGCGCGGCTCCTCGGGCTTTTCCGCTTCGAGGGCGCGGGCGGCAGCCTCCCCGGCGATGGCGACGAAGGCATCGTGCAGCCCGGCGCGCTCGATGGACAGCGACAGGATGCCCGCCTCCCCCGCGATCAGCGCGCGCAGCAGCGGCTCGATCCCGCCCTCGGGCAGCGCGAAGTGCCAGTACCGCCCCTCGCGCCGCGAATCGGTCGGCAAGGCAGCGCGCCACAGCCCCTCGTCGGCCTGCGTTTCGAGCCGGACCTGCGCGGGGATGCGATCGCGCGCGACGTCGACCGGCCCCGCGAACGGCACCCGCCCTCCCGCGATGATCGCGACCTCGTCACACAGGCGCTCGGCATGCGCGATGACGTGGGTGGAGAAGATCACGGTCGTGCCGTCCTCCGCCAGACCGCGCATCATCGCCTCCAGCTTGCCCTGGTTGAGCGCATCGAGGCCGGAGAACGGCTCGTCGAAGATGACCAGGCGCGGGCGATGGACCAGCGTGCCAAGGATCTGCACCTGCTGCGCCATGCCTTTGGAAAGCTGGCGAATCTGACGGTCCGCGGCATAGCCGAGGCCGTGTCGTTCGAGCAGTTCGTGCGCGCGGCGGCGGCCTTCCTTCAGCGGCAGGCCCCGCAGCGCGCCGAGAAAGGCGATCGCCTCCGTCGCCTTCATGGACGGGTAGAGGCCGCGCTCCTCAGGCAGGTAGCCGATGGCGTGGGCGACATCGTGCGGCCGCTCGGCGCCGAGAATGCGACGGTAACCCGAATCGGGCTCGATGATACCCAGCAGCATGCGCAGCGTCGTCGTCTTGCCCGCACCGTTGGGGCCGAGGATGCCATAGACCGAGCCCTGCGGCACCGAGAGGTCGACACCGCCCACGGCAGTGGTCCCCTCGAACCGCTTGACGAGCCCCCGTGCCTCGATCGCCAGAGGGCAATCGAAACCTGACACATTGCCGGTCAACCGAGGATCTCCTACTTGCGCATCCATGAAGCCCCCTGGGTCTAGCACGTGCGCCCCTGATGGCGCAGTCCCGGTTAAGACCGCCCTAAGCAATTTTGCCGAGGCGGTGGAGGGAGAGGCGCGCGCTCTCGGCTTCTGCGCCTTCGGCGTGGCTTCGGCCGCGACGGACGAGGACCGTGCGGCGCGGCTTGACGCCTGGCTGGCGGCGGGGATGCACGGCTCGATGGGCTGGATGGAGGAGCGCGCGCACCATCGCCGCAGTCCGCAGGGGCTCTGGCCCGAAGCCCGCAGCGTCATCGCGCTGGGCATGAGCTATGCCCCCGCCGCCGACCCGCTGCGGCTGGCGGACGAAAGCGGGATCGGCCGGATATCGACGTATGCGCAAGGCGCCGATTATCACGACACGGTGAAGAAGGCGCTCAAGAACCTCGCCCGCTGGATGGTGAGCGAGGGGGACAAACGCGGGCTGGGGCCGGTCGGCGTGAAGGTCTTCACCGACACCGCGCCGGTGATGGAAAAGCCGCTCGCCGCTGCCGCAGGGCTCGGCTGGCAGGGCAAGCATACCAATGTTGTCAGCCGCGAACATGGTTCATGGCTTTTCCTCGGCGAGATCTACACGACACTGGACCTGCCGCTCTCGGCCCCGGCGCGCGATCGCTGCGGATCGTGCCGGGCCTGCCAGGACGCTTGCCCGACGGACGCCTTCCCGGCGCCCTACCACCTCGATGCGCGGCGCTGCGTCAGCTACCTCACCATCGAGCACAAGGGGCCGGTGCCCGAGGACATGCGCGAGGGGCTGGGAAACCGCATCTACGGCTGTGATGACTGCCTCGCGGTCTGCCCGTGGAACAAGTTCGCCGAGACGGCGCATACGATGAAGGCGTTCCTGCCGCGCGCGGAACTGACGGCGCCGGAGCTGGCGGATCTGCTCACGCTGGACGATGCAGGGTTTCGCAAGCTGTTCTCGGGAAGTCCGATCAAGCGGATCGGGCGGGACCGGTTCGTGCGCAACTGCCTCTATGCGGCGGGCAACAGCGGCCGGGAAGCGCTGCTGGCGCAAGTGGAGCCGCTGCTGGCGGATGCAGACGATGCCGTCGCCGATGCGGCGAGGTGGGCTAGGGCGAAACTCCAATCCTCCCTGTCGCGCAGCGATGGGGAGGTGGCAGCGACGTAGTCGCTGACGGAGTGGGCCTTCCAACCCCTCCACCACCCGCTGCGCGGGCGGTCCCCCTCCCCATTCCTGCGGAACGGGGAGGATTCAGTTCAGACCAGTTCTTTCAGCGGCACACCTGCGTCGGCAAGGCGCCCTACATCGGGCGTCGCGCCCGCCTCGACGAGCTTGCGGCCCTGCACGTAGTCCTTGACCATGTTCACACAGTCCAGCGCCACGACCTTGCCCTGCTTGAGATAAACCACCGAGAAGCTGCGCCCCTCGACGTCGCCGCGCGTCACCGTCTGGTCGAAG
>NZ_BSFC01000008.1 GCF_027922145.1 Novosphingobium resinovorum
ATGCGATCGCCTCAATCTACACCGGAAATTACACCACGAGCGCGGACGCTAACGATGAATGGCTCAAAGTGGTCGCGAACTGCCGCAATAGCGGACGGACCGCACCTCGGGACCGACATTGGATCGCTGAGCGTCTCAAAGGGGCCGACTCGCGCATTCCCCGGCCGAGCTTCCCGAGCTAAAATCGTCTGGTCAGCGCCGCCGACAATGCTGCTCGACCTGTGTATCAAGGCGCTCTACCTGCAAGGCCATGCTGCATATCGTCCATCATCCCGGTTACGTGGTCGAAACCGAGCGCATGGGCACTTTCCCGCATGACAAGTATGCGCTGGTCATGCGTGCACTGGGCGAAACGGGTGTGCCGATGACCATACATGCGCCCGAAATCATGCCACGAGAATGGCTCGAGGCAGTCCACGACCCTGCCTATGTCGATGAAGTCATCAGTTGTTCCGTCCCGGCGGCCAAGCAACGCCGGATCGGTTTTGCGATCGATGAGCGGATATCCCGGCGATCGCAGCTTTCCCCCGGAGGAACATGGCTCGCGGCGAAACTGGCGCTGCGGCATGGATATGCGGCAAATTCCGCCGGTGGCAGCCACCACGCCCTGGCCGATACCGGCGCGGGCTATTGTGTGTTCAACGATCTGGCGCTTGCCGCCAACAGGCTGATCGAGGACGGTAACGTCTCACGCATCCTGATACTCGATCTCGACGTACATCAGGGGGACGGTACTGCCGCCCTCACCGCAGGACGCAGCGACATCTTCACGCTGTCCATTCATGCCGAGAAGAACTTTCCCACACGCAAGGCGCGCTCGTCGCTGGATATCGGACTACCCGATGCAACGGGCGATGCGGACTATCTGAAAGCGCTGGCCGGAGCGCTGCCCAACGTCCTCGATCATTTCATGCCTGAACTGATCCTGCTGCAGGCAGGCGTCGATGCCCATGCGGAAGACAAGCTTGGCCGGCTGTCCATGACCGACGAGGGCCTAGCGGACCGCGATCGATTTGTGGCGGCAGAGGCGATGCGGCGCGCCATTCCATTGGCGAGCACGCTGGGCGGTGGCTATGGCACAGATCGCGAAGCCGTAGCCATGCGGCACGCCCGCACGATCCTCACCCTGTTCAACACGATCAGCGCGCGAAATGCCGCCTGATTGCGCAGGGCTTACCTTACTAGGCCCGCCTCACTCTCGGCGTCGATGCGCTCGCCCAGCTTTTCGATCTCCTTGGGATTGAGAATTCAGGTGCAGGTCTTACGGCCTTTGCGGAACATCGGCCGCCTAAGCAGGATGCCCGTCTGCCCCTATTTCGATCGCGGGCGGTCGAGCTTAAGCGTTTCAAGTATCTGAAAATACCTGCTTAGATATCGCTAGTAAACACTTGATCTATCAGCATCCCAGAGACCTTACGTTTGATCACACCTCTTCGCTGCCCAGCTAAAAGAACGGGCCAAAATTCCAGATCATTGCAAATCCGTCTACGTGGAGCAGCCGAAGGCCCGTTGCTCCAACACGCCTCGCGCCTCTTCCAGCAACGGCAGCGCTGCTTCCAAGTCCCCCGAATGGCTTGGTTCGATCGCCCGTGAGGCAGAAAGCGCGGCGACGACAGCGCCCTTCGCATCGCGCAGCGGAACCGCGATGCATGCCAGCCCTTCGCTGATCTCTTCACGATCGCAGGCATAGCCCAGCCGGCGCACTGCCACGAACTCCCGCGCAAGCGCACGAGGCTCGGTGATCGTATGCGTAGTCAGTTGGACGAATGGACCGGCCTCCAGATAGCGGGCCTGCTCTCCATCCGGCAGATGCGCCAGCAGGACCTTGCCGATCGCGGAGCAATAGGCCTCCAACTGCATCCCTACTTTCGTGAACAGATCGCCGCCCACCTTGACGCGGTACGTC
The DNA here is from genome assembly GCF_027922145.1 of Novosphingobium resinovorum. Lineage (GTDB taxonomy): Bacteria > Pseudomonadota > Alphaproteobacteria > Sphingomonadales > Sphingomonadaceae > Novosphingobium > Novosphingobium resinovorum. The sequence continues at coordinate 1,907 of NZ_BSFC01000008.1, forward strand.
ACCATATCGCCGTCGAGGGTGCCCAGTTGCACGACGCAGCCCAAACGCCTCGCGAAGTCGGGCAACAATTGGCGGCCGATACCGGACAGCACCTCCGGCACGTTGATCCGGCCCGCGAAGGCGAGCATTCGCGGGCCGGCAACATGACGCCCGCCTCCAACCGGCGTCAGCAGCCCTGCGTCACGCAACGTGGCAAGATGCCGGTGTATGGTTGCCACCGGGACATTGAGACTGCCCGCAAGCGATGAGGCGCGGCTGCGCCCGCCATCGGTCAGGACCGCCTCCAACAAGTCCGTCGCCCTCTCGAAAGATGAAAGGCGCGGCATTCTATTTCTCATATTGTGAGAAGTAAACCTGCTAGCCAACTGGCGCAAGTCATGCCGCGCATCTATGCTCGACGGCAAGCGAGAGGGAGACCATCGGTAATGACCGAAACACCGCACGAGAGCCTGGCGAAAAGGCTGCGCGACGCTTACGTCGCGGGCGCCGTACCACCACTGAGGGATGGCCTTGAGCCGGTGGATGCGGCGGGCGCCTATGCCGTGCAGGAGATCAACACCCGTCACTGGCAGGCACAGGGCCGCCGCATCGTCGGCAGGAAGGCGGGCCTAACGGCAAAGGCCGTGCAGGTTCAGCTCGGCGTCGATCAACCGGATTTCGGCGTCCTGTTCGATGACATGCGCATCGCCGACGGCGGACTTCTCGCGGCTTCCCGGACGATCCAGCCGAAGGCCGAAGCCGAGATCGCGCTCGTGCTGGCACGCGACCTGCCGGAAGACACGACCACCGCCGCGCAGGTGGGCGCGGCGACGGGCTCGGTTCACGCCGCGATCGAGATCGTCGATTCCCGCATCGCCGACTGGAAGATCACCTTTGCCGATACCGTGGCGGACAATGGATCGTCCGCCTTCTTCGTGATCGCAGAGGAAGGCGTTCCGATCGCCGGGCGTGACTTGTGGAGTTGCGGCATGGTGATGACGGTGAACGGCGCGATCGCTTCGATCGGCGCTGGCGCAGCCGCCCTCGGCCATCCGCTCGAAGCGGCCGCCTGGCTGGCACGCACGCTGGCGGCACGGGGCGATCCCCTCAAGGCGGGCGACATACTACTTACCGGCGCGCTGGGGCCGATGGTGCCTCTCTCGCCGGGCGATCAGGTGCGCGCCGTGGTCGGCGGGATCGGCGAATGCGCTTTCAGCTTCGGCGGAGAATGACGCCATGAGCAGAACCAAGGTCGCGATCATCGGCTCGGGGAACATCGGCACCGACCTGATGATGAAGATCATGCGGCTCTCGAAGACGCTCGAGGTGGCCGCGATGATCGGCGTCGATCCGTCCTCGGACGGCCTTGCCCGCGCCGAGCGCATGGGCATCGCCACCAGCAGCGCGGGGATCGACGGGCTGCTTGCCCTGCCCGGCTTCGACGAGATCGGCATCGTCTTCGACGCCACGTCCGCAGGCGCGCACGAGCGGCACGACGCCGTCCTGCGCGAGCACGGCAAGCGCGTGGTCGATCTCACCCCCGCCGCGATAGGGCCTTTCGTGGTGCCGCCGGTCAACGGCGCAGCGCATCTCGATGCCGCCAACGTCAACATGGTGACTTGCGGCGGACAGGCGACGATCCCTATCGTCCACGCCATCAACCGCGTAGCGCCTGTGCACTATGCCGAGATCGTTGCCTCCATCGCCTCGAAAAGCGCAGGTCCGGGCACGCGTGCCAACATCGACGAGTTTACCGAGACGACCAGCCGCGCCATCGTCGAGATCGGCGGCGCCAAGCGGGGCAAGGCGATCATCGTGCTCAACCCCGCGGAACCGCCGCTCATCATGCGCGACACAGTGCTGTGCCTGTGCGAGGACGCGGACCGCGAGGCGATCGCCGAAAGCATCGCCGCCATGGTCGCGCAGGTCCAGGAATACGTCCCCGGCTACCGCCTGAAGCAAGCGGTCCAGTTCGAAAGCATCGGCTCCAACCGCCCCTTGCGCATTCCCGAAATGGCATCGACCGGCCGGACCGAATTCACCGGCCTCAAGGTTTCCGTCTTCCTCGAGGTGGAGGGCGCGGCGCATTACCTGCCCGCTTATGCCGGCAACCTCGATATCATGACCTCGGCGGCCCTGCGCACGGCCGAGCGGATCGCCATGAAGGAGGCCGCCCTGTGACCCCCGCCAAGCCAAAGCTCTATATCCAGGACGTCACCCTGCGCGACGGGATGCACGCGATCCGTCACCAGTACGGCCTCGACCACGTCCGGTCGATCGCGCGCGCCCTCGACCGTGCCGGGGTGGATGCGATCGAAGTGGCGCACGGCGACGGGCTCAGCGGGTCCTCGTTCAACTACGGGTTCGGCGCGCATACCGACTGGGAATGGCTGGAAGCGGTGGCAGAAGTGCTGGAAAGCGCGGTGCTGACGACGCTGCTGCTGCCGGGGATCGGCACGGTCCATGACCTCAAACAGGCGCACAGCCTTGGCGTCCGCTCGGTCCGCATCGCGACGCACTGCACCGAGGCGGACGTTTCGCGCCAGCATATCGAGGCGGCACGCGGCCTCGATATGGACGTGTCCGGCTTCCTGATGATGAGCCATATGGCAGAGCCGGAAGTACTGGCCCGGCAGGCGCTCCTGATGGAGCAATACGGCGCCCACTGCGTCTACGTCACCGACAGCGGCGGCGCCATGAACATGGACGACTACGCGGCGCGGCTGCAGGCTTACGACCGGGTGCTCAAGCCGGAAACGCAGCGCGGCGTGCATGCGCACCACAACCTCTCGCTCGGAGTGGCGAACTCCATCGTCGCTGTGCAGAACGGCGCGGTGCGCGTCGATGCCTCGCTGGCGGGGATGGGCGCGGGGGCGGGCAATGCTCCGCTCGAAGTGTTCATCGCCGCTGCGGACCGCAACGGCTGGGACCACGGCTGCGATCTCTACGCGCTGATGGACGCGGCAGAGGATCTGGTTCGCCCTTTGCAGGACCGCCCCGTGCGCGTCGATCGCGAGACGCTGACGCTCGGCTATGCCGGGGTCTACTCCAGCTTCCTGCGCCATGCGGAAAAAGCCAGCGCCGATCACGGCGTCGACACCCGCGCCATTCTTGTCGAGGCCGGGCGTCGCAAGATGGTCGGCGGGCAGGAGGACATGATCGTCGATATCGCGCTCGACCTCGCGCGGGCACCATCGGCGCAGTGAAAAGAAGACCTGGTCCGTTTTCAGTGGACCAGGTCTTTAGAGTCATAGGAGAGAGACCGCCTGAGGCGGTCCGGTCGAACCGGAAGACAGGCATCGCCTGCGGAGGCGATGCGCATCCCGTGGATGTGAGGTCCGACGATTTCAATCTCGCATAAAGTTCACAGGTTTACAATATGCGATTTCATGGGCTAACCCGAAGGGTGACGGGGTGACGCACGATCGCCGCGAAAAAGGGATGATGCCATGTTGGAACGCGATGCCAGCCACCTTTTCGACGAAGACCTCCGGCTGTTTCGCCAGACCGTGCGCCGCTTCGTCGAGCGCGAATTCTCGCCCCGGGTGGAGGAGTTCGAGGACGCCGGAAAGGTCGCCCGCGACTTCTGGCTAAAGATGGGCGAGGCCGGGTTCCTGTGCCCCGGAATTCCGGAGGAGTTCGGCGGTCTTGGGCTCGACTTCCGGTTCAATGCCATCCTCAACGAGGAACTGACTTATGCGATGATGTCGGACAGCGTGACGCTGCAGTCCGACATCACGATGCCCTACCTGCTGCACTACGCATCGGACGAACTCAACGCGCGCTGGCTGCCGGGCATGCTGTCGGGCGAGACAGTGTCCGCAATCGCGATGACCGAACCGGGCGCAGGCTCGGACCTGCAGGGCGTGCGCACCACGGCGCGGCGTGACGGCGACGAATACGTCATCAACGGCTCCAAGACCTTCATCACCAACGGGCAGAATGCCGACGTCATCATCACGGTATGCAAGACCGAGCCGGAACTGGGCGCCAAGGGCACCTCGCTGATCCTGGTCGAAGCGGATCGCGCCGGGTTCGAGCGCGGGCGCAATCTCGACAAGGTCGGGCAGTGGATGGCGGATACCTCCGAACTGTTCTTCAACGACGTGCGCGTGCCCGCCAGCAATCTCATCGGGCAGGAGAACCGGGGGTTCATCTACCTCGTCAGCGAACTGGCGCAGGAGCGTCTGTCGATCTCCATCACCGCGCAGACCGCCGCGCAGCGCGCCTATGACGAGGCGGTGGCCTTCACGCGTGAGCGCAAGGCCTTCGGCAAGGCAATCATCGATTTCCAGAACACCCGCTTCACCCTCGCCGACATCAAGGCCAAGCTGCAGGTCGGCTGGGCTCATCTCGACTGGGCGATCGCGCGCCATGTGCGCGGCGAACTGACGGCCGAGGAAGCGGCGGCGTCGAAGTACTGGCACACCGAGATGCAGTGGCTGGCCTGCGACGCGGCGCTGCAACTGCATGGCGGCGCCGGATACATGAACGAGTACCCGATCGCCCGCATCTGGCGCGATGCGCGCGTGCGCCGGATCTACGGCGGGTCGAGCGAGATCATGCGCGAACTGGTCGGCCGCTCCCTGTGAGCGGCCAAATTCGGAGCGCGATGACTTGACCTCAAATCGTCATTGCGAGCGCATCGAAGCAATGACGAAGGGTGGTTCAATCCCGGCAGTAATGCGCCGCTTCGGCAAGGAAGCGCGCCTCGTGCGTGGGATCGGCGAAGTAGGAATCGTGCCCCGCGAGGCGCGAATAGCGATAGAGCGCCGCCAGCTTGAAGTTCACCATGGCCTGATACCAGCGGATATCGATCGCCTCGCCCCCGGTCTGCGCAAAGTAGCGCGCGATCACCGTTTGCGGCTCGGGGCAACCGGCTTCCAGCAGCGCAGCCGCCAGATCCTGCACCGGCGTATGGCACGCCCCTTCCCGTGGGAGCGAGCAGGCGAGATAGGCAAGGTCCAGCAGCGGATCGCCGACGGTCGCCAGTTCCCAGTCGAGGATGGCGACGAGCCGGGGCACCCCCTCGCCGCTCCACATGACATTGCCGAGGCGCATGTCGTTGTGGATGATCGCCGCGCCGGAAGGCTCGGGCGCCCTGCCCTCCAGCCATGCCGCGACTTCGCGGAACGCCGGGGACGGCTCCTCGCGCCCGTCATCCAGCATGCGCGCGAATATCCGCAGGTGGCGCGCGTTGAAGGCTTCCGGCCTGGCCTTCCCGGCAAGCGGGGTGGCGCTCCAGTCGATGCCGTGAAGCTGCGCCATCGCCGAGACCAGTTGCCCCGCCATGCCCTCGCCGACACTCTCGCCGGTAAAGGCGGCCGGAAGCGTCTCGGTGACGACCACGCCGTCCACCATGTCCATGATGTAGAACGGCACGTCGAAGACCGCGCCCGCCTCGGCCGTTGCCAGTACGCCTGGGACGGGGACGCCGTGCGGCCCGACGATGCGCAGGAAGCCCGCCTCGCGCAGCACGTCGTTGCTGCCCGGTGGGAACGGCGGCGGCGGCGGGCGGCGCAGCACCATGCCCCGCCCGCCCGTGTCGAGGCGGAACGTCAGGTTGCTGTGCCCGTCGCCGATCGGCGCGATGCGGGGTTCTTCGTCGGCAAGGTCATGCTCGCGCAGGAAGGCATGCAGGCGCTCGCGCGTGGGCGCATCGAAACTCCAGCTCAACGGGTCGCTCCGCTTTCCACCAGATGGTCGAGATAGGCCTGCTGCCAATGCGTCTCGTACTGCCCCGCCGCTACCGCGCCGTCGATCGACCCGGTACAGGCGGCTTCCTGGATGAGCGTGCCGAACTTGTCCTTGGTCGGCAGCTTGACGAGGCCGAAGCGCTGCAGTTCGAGCAGGCAGGTTTCCCCGGAGGTATCGACAATCTCGGCACGCAGGGTGTCCTGGCTCATGTCGTCACGATAGGTGCCGTGCTGGCGGATCGTGGCGATCGGCGTCAGCGCCCCGTCGCGCACGACATAGCCCGCGCAGCCCAGCTCGCCGCGCGCGATCCAGATCCAGCCGTTTATCATGCGGCTGCCATCGGGCGTATAGGCGCACAGCCACTTCCAGTGCTGCGGCACGCCCCAGTTGCGGTTGCCCCAGCTGTGATCGCGGTGCGCCATGCCCGAAAGGTCGATCGTGCGCCCGCCCGTGCGGATGCTGCCCTCGATCCGCCCGGTCTGCTCGTAGCGGTTGAGCGCGAACCATGCGGGCAACCCATCGGGATTGTCATGATAGCTGAAGGGCGGATGGCTGCCGGTGAAGGTGAAATCCAGTTCCACGCGCTCGCTGCGATAGCTGACCCTGGCCGGCTCTCCGAAGCCGGTCTTGCGCAGTTCCAGCCCCTCGAACGACAGCGCGTCGAGGTCCATCCCCGCAGGTATCTCGCCATTGACGAGTTCGAGCAGCAACGGCCGCTTCTCCTCCCCCCAGAGCACCACGTTGAAGCCCGCCTTCCCGGCGCTGGTCAAGTAGAGATAGGCCTGAAAACCGAGCTTCTGCTCGGGCAGGATCGTCTGCCAGAACAGGGAATCCCGCATGCGGCCGCTGTCGTCGGCGGGGTGGCGCAGATGATCGCGGGGGGAAAAGCGCGACATGAAATCTCCTTCGTGGGCTCGCTCAGGCGTCCGGCTTCGCTGCGCAGTTTACGCGGGAAAGGACATAGCGGGTGGTCTGCGCATAATGCGCCGTGAGGATACGCGCGGCCTCGGCCGCGTCGCGCGCCCGCAGCGCGGCGACGACGGCCCGCCGCGGGGCGACCAGTTCGATCTCGCTGGTCAGGCGGTAGACGCGCAGCACGTCGGCGACGATCTCGGCTACGGAATCGATCAGCATCGACAGCACGAGATTGTGCGAGGCCCGGCCCAGCACCTGGTTGAACTCCACCAGCGGATCGATCGTCGCCAGCGGATCGCCCACTTCCAGGCAGCGCACGGTTTCGGCGATATTGGCGTCGAAGGCGGCGAAATCCTCGTCATCGGCGCGCTGCGCGGCCAGTTCGGCAGCCTGCATCAGCAGATTGACGCGCACTGCCATCAGGTCTTCCAGCGGCATGCGGCCCAGCACGATCATGTCGCGGATCGACTGGCCGACCCCCTCGCCGCTACGCTCGCGCACGAAAGCGCCGCCGTTAACGCCTTTGGCGAAGCGCAGCACGCCGGACATTTCCAGCGTCCGCAACGCCTCGCGCACCGCATGGCGGCCGACATGAAAGGCTTCGGCCAGGGCGCGTTCGCTGGGTAGCCGGTCACCCGGATTGAGGCGCTGGGCGCCGATCTCGTCCAGGATGGCGTCGCGGACCCGTTCGAATATCCGTCGCCCGCCCGCGGCGCTCCCTTCGGCATGCATCGTCATGGGACTGCCCGCCTTGCTTCGCAGGTGCCGCGTTCGTTGGACGGTCGCCCGGCAGGCCGGGACCGGGCGCGAGGGTTCGATCCCTGCGCCACAGTCTCCACCCCATGCCTGCCGGGCCGCCCCCATGCTACATCGCCCAGCCCAGCGTCAGGCCGTAAGTGCGCGGCTGGCCGTAGATGCTGATGACCTGCCCCGGCAGCGCCAGCACCGTGCGGCGATAGTTCACGTCGAAGGCGTTCTGCACCCATGCGCTCAGGCGCCACTGGCCGGTGCGGAAGGTCACCCGCGCGTTGCTCAGCACATAGCCGTCTTCCGAGGTGAACGGGATCGTCGTGCCATAGGCAAGTTCGCCCTGTCCCGGTTCGTGGAAGAAGTCGCTGAGCATCGCCACGTCGCCGTGCAGCGTCAGGTCGCTGTCGCCGCCGGTGTGGATGGTGTAGTCCGAGCTGACGTTGACCGAATGCTTGGGCGCACGCACCATCGTGGTGCCCGAGAAGTCCAGCGCCCCGGTCGAGTAATCGAGGTACTTGGCGTCGGTATAGGCATAAGCCACCGCCACGCGGAAATCGCGGATCGGCTCCATCGTCACATCCAGTTCGGCGCCCTTGATCCGGCTCTTGCCCGCGTTGGTGATGAGCGACGGGGTCGATCCGTCCGGCAACTGCGTGACGCGCGAGACCTGCAGGTTCGAATAGTCGTAGCGGAAGACCGCCGCATTCGCCTGCAGCGCGCCGTTCAGCCACGTGCTCTTCACACCGATCTCGTACGCCTTGATCTTCTCGGGATCGAAGACTTCGGCCGCCTGCGCCGCCGTAAGCGGGGTGTACTGGTAGCCGCCCGACTTGAAGCCCTTGCTGAAGCTGGCATAGAAGTTGAGATCGCGGTTGGGCTGGTAGGCCAGCACGAACTTGGGATCGAACGAGGTGAACTTCTTGGTCGGGTTCACCTGATCGAAGTCGGCGCGAACCAGCGGCAGCGTGTCCGTGGTACGGCCGCCCAGCGTCGCCTTCTTGCGATCCTCGGTATAGCGCGCACCGGCGGTGAACTTGAGTTCGTTGCTGATGTTGAAGGTCGCCTGACCGAACCCGGCGATGCTCTTGGTGTCATAATGGCCGAAGGTCTGGTCGACCGATCCGGCCCCCGCGACGCTGTCCGCGCCGTAGCGGAAGAAGTCCTCGTGGTAGCTCTTGTCCTTGTAGAAGTAGACGCCGACGATCCAGTCTACCAGCCCGCCCAGCGACAGTGCGCCGTCATTGGCCGAGACGAAGCGCAGTTCCTGCGAGAACTGCTTGGAGTCCTCGTTGCTGATCTGGCGGATCACATCGAGGCTGGTGTTGTCGAAATCGCGGTCGTCGGTGTAGGTCATCTTGCGATAGGACGTGACCGAGACGAAATCGCCAACGTCGGTCGCCCAGTTGATCTTGCCGGTGAAGGCATCGATCTTGCGATCATAGAGCGGATCGGTGGTGTAGTACTGCTTGTAGGGATCGTCCGAAAGCTGCGGCACCAGACCGGCGCGGCCCAGCAGGATGCCGTAGGGATTGGTGGTGCTGCCGATGCTTTCGCCCTGGAACGAGCGGCCGGTATCGCGCGCGATCTCGCCGATCAGGTCGATCTTGATGGTCGAGGTCGGCTCGATCGCCAGACGCAGGCGGCCGCCCCAGTTGTTGACGCCCTGCGGGTGATTGCCGGTCGTCAGGTTGGTGATGTAGCCCTGCTGCTTGGTACGCCACGCCGCAATGCGGCCCTTGATGGCATCGCCTGCGATCGGGCCGGAGACGGCGCCGAACAGGTTGTAGCTGTCATAGTTGCCGACGCCTGCCTCGGCCTCGGCCTGGAAGTCGTCGGTCGGCCCCTTGGTGATGACGTTGACGGCGCCCGCGATCGTGTTGCGACCGTAAAGCGTGCCCTGCGGCCCCTTCAGCACCTCGACCCGCTCGATGTCCTTGAGCGCGCCGAGCACGCCGCCGGTGCGGCCCAGATAACTCTCGTCCACGAACACGCCGACCGAGGATTCCGAACCCGGATCGAACTGGCGCGTGCCGATGCCGCGAATGTAGAGCTGCGGGCGCGCAGAGCCGAAGCCGCCGGCGTAAAAGCCCGGCACGCGCGGCGCGATGTTGCTGATGTCCATGACGCCGGCGGCGACCAGCGCCTTGCTGTCGAGCGCGGAAATCGTGGCCGGAACGTCCTGCAGGCGTTCGGCACGGCGCTGCGCGGTGACGACGATGTCGCGCGAAGGGTCCGCCGCCGTATCCTGCGCCGCCTGATCCTGAGCAAACGCAACTTGCGGCATGGCGCATGCGGCAAGCAGAATCGTCCTGTACTTCAAGTTCATCCTCTTCCTCCCTCTGTTTGAGGTCCGCCCGGCCACCGTCTGTCGCGGCATCCCGGATTTGGTTGGACCATTTATCAAGCCCGATTCAAAATCGTCAAGCTGTTTATCAATTGCGAAATATTTCCAGCAATGTGTGATCGAAAAACAAGGAATTTTGCAAATGTTATGACCTTTTCCGAGGCCTACATTGAAATTAGCCAGTTCCACATTCTTTCGACGACTCCGCCTGACCAGACCTGCCGTGCGGCCGTTTCCTCGGCATTCAGACGGCCGCTTTCGGGGGCAAAGCCCATCATGCGCACGTCGCGCTCGATGCGGGCGGCGTCCTCGAGAAACCAGTTCAACACCGCCGCCTGCTCCAGCGTCTCCCCCGCAACGACGACGCCATTGCCGCGCAGGACGATGGCATTCCCCTCGCCCAGCGCCTCGGCGACGCGCGCCGCCGCCGCATCGTCGCGCAGCAGGCGGGGATCGCCCCACAAGGCGGGGCCCGGCGCGAAGTATGCACCGATGCCGTGGCGCGCGGCCGGGACGATCCCTTGCGTGGATAGCGCCATGAGCGCAGGCGGCATCGTCCGGCAGATCCCGCCAACGTCGGCGCGCCGCGCATAGATCGCCTGATGCACGCGCACTTCGCCCAGCACGCCTTCCGGCAAAGGCCCCGATATCGGCACGACGACGCCCGGCTCGTCCGAAACCAGCCCCATCGGCATCGCCGCGCAGACAAGGAAACTGTCTCCATCGAGCCGCGCCGAGCAATGCCCATAGGCATGCGCCAGCCCGCTGCGCCCCAGCGCCCGCGCGGCCTTGCGCACCAGATCCTGCCGCGCATTCGCCTCCATCGATCTCTCCCGCGTTGCCGGGTGTTGACCCCGGGTTCATCGCTTCTTACAAACCACGTGCTCGGTTTGTTGATTCGTCTTGTAGCCGGGCCAATACGGGAGTCAACACGACATGGAGAGGATAACGACCGGGATCATCGATGATCCGGCGTCCAACAGGTTTCTCGTGCCGCGCCGGGTCTTCACCGACCGGGCGGTGTTCGAACGGGAATATGCCGCGATATTCGATACTTGCTGGCTGTACCTCGGCCACGCATCCGAACTGCCCGCGCCCGGCAGCTTCGTGACGCGCAAGGTGGCGCGGCGCCCGATCCTGTTCACCCGCGACCGCGACGGCGAATTCCACGCGCTGTTCAACGCCTGCCCCCATCGCGGCGCCACCGTATGCCGCGAGCGCAGCGGCAAGTCGCCGGCGTTCATGTGCCTCTACCACGGCTGGACTTTCGGTTCGGACGGGCACCTCAAGACGCTGCCCGGCTCCTCGGGCTATCCCGAGGGCTTCAAGACCGACCCGCAGAAGCAGATGGTCCACGTGCCGCGCATGGAGCGCTTCGGCGACTTCTTCTTCATCAGCTTCGCCCGCGACGGCGAGGATCTGGCGACGTACCTCGCCGGCGCGGGCGACTACCTCAAGCTGGTCTCCGAGCATTCCGCCAGCGGCATGCAGATCGTCGGCGGCACGCAGGAGTACGCCATTCGCGGCAACTGGAAGCTGCTCTCGGAAAACAGCTTCGACGGCTACCACGCCGCCTGCAACCACTCGACCTACCTCGAATACCTCAAGAGCGCGAACGGCGCCCTCTCCGCTACGCCGCTTGCGGGCGAGGCGTTCGACCTTGGCAACGGCCACGCCGTCGTCGAATATTCCGCGCCCTGGGGCCGCCCGATCGCCAGCTGGGTGCCGCTGTGGGGCGAGGAAGGAAAGGCCGAGATCGACGGCGTCTACGCCGAACTCGTCAGCCGTGTGGGCGCCCCGCGCGCCGACCGTATTGCGCGCAAGAACCGCAACATGGTGATCTTCCCCAACCTGGTGGTGAACGACATCATGGCGATCACCGTGCGCACCTATTTCCCCACCGCGCCCGATTACATGGAAATCAACGCCTGGGCCCTCGCCCCGCGCGAGGAAAGCGAGTGGCGGCGCAAGTACCGGCTCTACAACTTCACCGAGTTCCTCGGCCCCGGCGGCTTCGCGACGCCCGACGACGTGGAAGCGATCGAGAAGTGCCAGCAGGGCTACGCCACCGCCGGCGACGCGCTCTACAACGACATCTCCAAGGGCATGATCCGCTCCGACGCCCCCTCGTTCGACGACGAGGCGCAGATGCGCTGCTTCTGGCGCGAATGGGACCGCCGGGTCACGGCGGCGAAAGTGATGGCCGATGCCTGAGATGATCGACGACACCCTGATGCTGCGCCTGCGCGTGGAAGACCTGCTGTTCGAGGAGGCCGACCTGCTCGACAGCTGGCGGCTCAAGGAGTGGCTGGCGCTCTATACCGAGGACGCCTGGTATCATGTGCCGCCCAGCGACGTGGACGGCGATACCGCCGATCCTGACACCTCGCTGTTCTACATCATCGACGACGCCGTGCGCATGCGCGAGCGGGTTTCGCGCCTCTCCAAGATCGGCGCGCATTCCGAGCACCCGCGATCGAAAGTGCGCCACATCGTCTCGAACGTGCGCGTCCGCCGCGACGGCGCGGTGATCCGGGCGCGGTCCTCGTTCATCATCTACCGCAGCAAGGACATTACCAGCGACGCCTTCGTCGGCCACTACATCCACGAGATCGTCGAGCGGGACGGCGCCTTGCGCATCGCGGGCAAGAAGTGCGTCCTCGACATGGAAGCGCTGCGTCCACACGCGCGCATCAGCATCATCCTCTGACCGGCGGGAGAGACGCCATGGACCATCCCCTTCGCTTCGCCCGGCTGGGCTACTGCCGCCTGCACGCGCCCGATCTGGAGCGCAGCATCGGCTTCTACCGCGACGTCGTCGGCCTGACGCTGGCGCGTCGCGACGATACCGAGGCATGGCTGCGCTGCGGCGACAAGCCTTACGACATCGTGCTGGGCCAGGGCCCGGCGGGCCTCGCCGCCGTGGGCTTCGAGGTGGAAAGCGAGTCCGATCTCGACCGCGCCCACGCCATCGCCGAAACCCTCGATCTCTCGCCCCACTGGGCCGACGAGGCAACATGCGCGCGCATGCAGGTGCGCCGTTCGCTGCGCTTCACCGATCCGATCACCGGGATGGAGATCGACTTCTTCGCCGGGCTGGCGGTGACGGACGAACCGCTCGCCTCGCAGCTCACCAAGATCGTGCGGATGGGGCATGTCGTCATCAACGTTCATGACCTGAATGCTGCGCACAATTTCTGGGTGGAGACGCTCGGCTTCGCGGTGTCGGACCGGGTGGAGGGCATGGCCGAATGGCTGCGCTGCTGGCCCAATCCGCTGCATCACAGCCTGGCCCTGCTGCAGAGCCCGACCGGTGCCAACACGCTGCACCACGTCAACTTCATGGTGACGGACATCGACGATATCGGCCAGGCCATGAACCGCCTCAAGCGCGCCGAAGTACCGATCGTGTTCGGACCGGGCCGCCACCTGCCCTCGACCAGCGTGTTCCTCTATTTCCTCGACCCGGACGGCAACAGCGCCGAGTTCAGCTTCGGCATGGAACTGTTCGAGGAACAGGGCGCGCGGGGCCCCCGCGAACTGGAGCACAAGGCCGAAGTCATGGACACCTGGGGCGGCCGCCCCGACCCACGCTTCGGCAAGGGCAGTCCGGTGCTCGCCCGCCATGGCTGACGCACCGCTGGCGGGTCAGGTCGCCGTGGTCACCGGCGCCGGGCGCGGGATCGGCCGGGCCATCGCGCAGCGGCTGCGGGCGGACGGCGCGCGGCTGGTGGTGGCCGATCTCTCGCCCGATGTGGCCGAAGCGCTGGCCGGGGAACTCGGCGGGATCGGCTGCGGCGGCAATCTGGCGCAGGAGGCGGTCGCCCGCGCCCTCGTCGATACCGCGCTGGACACGCACGGCCGGATCGACATTCTGGTGAACAACGCGGGCGGCGGCATCATCGCGCCGTTCCTTGCGCACACGCCCGAAACCTTGCGCGAGACGTTAGACCGCAACTTGTGGTCGGCGCTGTGGATGTGCTGGCTGGCGCTGCCACACATGAAGCAGGCCAGGTACGGGCGCATCGTCAACATCGGCGCGGATTCGGTACGCAACGGCCTTGTCGACCATGCAGCATACAATGCAGCAAAAGGCGGCGTGCATGGCCTGACGACCGGCCTTGCCCGCGAATTCGCGCAAGGTGGGATCACCGTCAACACCGTCGCCCCCTGCGCCGTGCGCACCGAACAGTACGACGAGATCGAGGCGGTGAACCCCGATCTCATCCGCAAGGTCGTCGAGGTCATCCCGATGGGCCGCCCCGGCACCGTGGCGGAAGTCGCCTCGATGGTCGCCCACCTTGCCAGCCCCGCCGCGGCGTTCGTGACCGGACAGGTCATCAGCGTCAACGGCGGCACCACCATGCTATAAGCCTTCTGGGAGAACGATGATGAGCACGGATTCCGCAACCTTGAGCAACCCCGAGATCGGCGAGCGCGTCGACGTGGGCGGCATCGGCACCAACTATATCGTGGCGGGTGAAGGTGATCCGCTGATCCTCATCCACGGCTCCGGTCCCGGCGTTACCGCCTATGCCAACTGGCGCGGAGTGATCCCCGATCTGGCGCAGCATTTCCGCTGCTACGCGCCCGACACGCTGGGGTTCGGCTACACCGATTTCCCCGAGGACATCGCCGGGTTCGACATGGACCGCTGGATCGCGCACCTGACCGGCTTCATGGACGCGCTGGGCATCGAGCGCGCGCATTTCATCGGCAACAGCTATGGCGGCGCGCTGGCGCTGGCGCTGGCGACGCGGCACCCCGAGCGGGTCGGCCGCCTGGTGCTGATGGGCGCGGCGGGCGTGCACTTCGAGGTGACGGAGGGCCTGCGCAAGGTCTGGGGTTACGAACCCTCGGTCGAGGCAATGCGCGACCTCATGACCACTTTCGCCTTCGACCCCGCGCTGGTGAAGGACGAGATCGTGCGATCCCGCTTCGAGGCCAGCGTGCGCCCCGGCGCGCAGGAGGCGTTCTCCAGCCTGTTCCCCGAGCCGCGCCAGCGCTGGCTGGAAGCCCTCGCCACCGACGAGGCCAAGCTGGCCGCCCTGCCGCATGAAGTGCTGATCGTCCATGGCCGCGAGGACGTGATCGTCCCGCATGCCGTGTCGGAGCGCTTCCACCAGCTCATCCCCAACAGCGAACTGCACCTGTTCGGCCAGTGCGGCCACTGGACGCAGATCGAGAAGCGCGAACGTTTCGTGGCGCTGGTGACACCCTTCCTGAAAGGCCCGCAATGACCATACCCGGCTCGATGCAGGCGCGCCCGCTCGCCATCATCGACATATTGCGCTTTGCCGCAAGCGCGCACGCCACGCGCGAGATCGTCTCGCGCAACGTGGACGAGCCGCTGTGGCGTTACGACTATGCCGCCTGCCTGCGCCGCGCCGCGCAGGCGGCGGGGATGCTGGCCGCTGGGGGCGTCGCCTCGGGGGACCGAGTGACGTCGCTGGCGTGGAACACGCACCGGCATTTCGAGCTGTTCTTCGCGGTCCCCGGCATGGGCGCAGTGCTGCACACCGCCAACCCGCGCCTGCCCGACGAGCATCTGGTCTACACCATCAACCACGCGGGCAGCCGCGTGCTGCTGCTGGACCGCAACATGGCGGCGACAGTCGCGCGCATCCGCGACCGGCTGGAGCATGTCGAACGCCTGATCGTGCTGTCCGACCGGACCTGCGAGGGCATCGAAAGCTACGAAGACCTGATCGCCCCTCACCCGGACGCGCTGGACTGGCCCGGCTTCGATGAAAATGCTGCGGCCTTCCTGTGCTACACTTCAGGCACCACGGGCGATCCCAAGGGCGTGCTCTATTCGCACCGCTCGACCGTGCTGCATGCGCTGGCCGGCGGACTGTCGGGCAGCATGGGGTTCAGCGCCTTCGACGTGGTGATGCCGTGCCAGTCGCTCTACCATGCGACGGCGTGGGGCCTGCCATTCGCAGGGGCCATCAACGGGGCCAAGTTCGTGCTCCCCGCCGACCGCATGGACGGCGCCTCGCTCGACGAACTGGTCCGCAGCGAAGGCGTCACCTTCTCCGGCGGGGTGCCGACGATCTGGACGATGTACCTCGACCACCTCGACCGCACCGGGGGAGACACCGGCACGCTGGAGCGCGTGTTCATCGCCGGATCGGCGGTGCCGCGCGACATGGCGGTGGCCTTCGACCGGCGCGGCGTCGCGGTGCGCCAGATGTGGGGCATGACCGAGACGAGCCCGCTAGGCGTCGTCTCCGCGCTCACCCCCGCCCTCGCCGAGCTTGGCGAGGAGGACGCGCGCGAACGGATCTGGACGCGGCAGGGACGCATGCTGTTCGGGATCGAGATCGAGATCGTCGATGCGGAAGGCGCGCCGCTGCCCCACGATGGCGAGACCTCCGGCGCGCTGATGGTGCGCGGACCGTGGGTGCTGGACCACTACTACCGCACCGAGGAAAGCGCCTGCGACGCGCAGGGCTGGTTCGATACTGGCGATATCGCCACGATCGACCGCTTCGGCTTCATGCGCATCACCGACCGCACCAAGGACGTCATCAAGTCCGGCGGCGAGTGGATCAGTTCGATCGACCTGGAGAACACCGCCGCAGGCTGCCCCGGCGTGAAGGTCGCCGCCGTCGCCGGGGTGCCGCATCCCAAGTGGGAGGAACGCCCGATCCTGCTGGTCGAGGCGCACGAGGGCGTCGCGCTGTCCGAGGCGCAAGTGCTCGATCATCTGTCCGCACGGGTGGCGAAATGGTGGATGCCCGACCGCGTGATCTTCGCAAGCGTGCCGCTGACCGCTACGGGCAAGATCGACAAGAAGGTGATCCGCGACACCTATCGCGATATCCTTGTCTGTTGAGGAGGACCCGCGATTGCCGACAGCCCCTAAACCGCGCCGCACTCAGGCGGAACGCAGCGAGGCGATGCGCGCCCGCCTCGCCGCTGCGGCTTACGAGACGATCGCGCAAGGCGGCTTCAATGCCCTGCGCATGCGCAACGTGGCGCAGGCGGCGGGCGTCTCGCAAGGCGCGCTGATGCACCACTTCCCGGACAAGAACGCGCTGGTTCTCGCCGCCGTGGAGCAGGCGCTGGCGCTGGCCGAGCAGGACAGCGGCGTCGGCGACCTCGCGCCCGATGCATCGCCCGAAGCGGTGCTGCGCGCGCTGCTGGACGACCTGCACGGGTTCTTCTTCAGCGACCGCTTCTGGGTGGCCATCGGCATGACCATGGAAGCGGCCAAGGACGCGGAATTCTACCCCGTCCTGCGCGGCAGCGTCAGCGGGCTGCGCACGCCGGTCTATGAAGGCTGGAAAAAGCGCCTCGCCGCCGCAGGCTGGAGCGAGGAGGAAGCGCAAGGGGCGGTGCGCTCGGCGGCGGCGATGATCTCGGGCTTCTCGATCCGCCGCTTCTGGGCGGAACCCGATGCGCTGGAGGAAACCCTGACGCAGCAGTGGATCGCCGAGCGACTGGCGCGGCGCTGAACCCACCGTCGTCATTGCGAGCGCAGCGAAGCAATCCAGGGCGGCCTTGAACTGCCCTGGATTGCTTCGCTGCGCTCGCAATGACGAAAGACGGGGACGACGAAAGACGGGGACGACAAAGAGGTTCAGCCCTTCGCGCGAGGCGCGCGGGGCAGCTTCTTCACCTTGATCCCGGCGCCATCGCGGGTGCGCTCGCCGATCATGCGCAGGAACGCGCGCTGGCGCAGGATGCCGAAGAAATCGAGCATCGAGGGCAGCGCCACTTCCAGCATCGCCGCAGCCTCATCCTCGCCCATCTGGCCTTCGACCTGTTCGAGGAACAGCTTCGCCTCGTTCGCCGCGACGAATTCGGACGCCTTGACGTAGTAGTCGAGGATGTCGGGCGGGAAGCCGTGCTCCTCGTCGAAGCCGACGCTGCGCATGCGGCTCCAGATGTTAAGCAGTTCGGCATCGGTGATGCTGATCATCGGGCCGTCCTCGCCCTCGGCCAGTTCGATGATCTCCAGCTTCGCCAGCGCGCGGGCATCGCCCGGCGCCTTGGGGTTCTGTTCCGCGAGCGTCGCCAGCGACAGGTAGCCCTTGCGCACGCCGACGCGGCCGGACACCAGTTCCTCCAGATGGCCGAGCGCGTTGGCACCGATCTGCGTCGACCCGTTCTGCCCGCTGAGCGCCGCCTTGATCTGCGGCAGGGTCATGCGCGAATCCTGCTGCAGCTTGCGCACCGCGAGAATCGCGCGGACGTGCTCCTCGCCGTAATCGGCCACGTTGCGCGCCGGACGGTGCGGATCGGGGAGCAGCCCGGCACGGAACAGCACGCGGATGGTTTCGCGGTTCACACCGGTACGGGCTTCCAGATCACGCATTTTCATGGGCCTTCCATACGCATTCCAAGCGGGAATGTCTTGGCCGACCGAGATGCAATTTCACGGATTGCCATAACGCATTTTTTGCGTATAGATATAACGCAATTATTGAGCATTCCTGTGGAGAGGAACATGGACTACTCGCGCTACTATCTGGGCGTGCTGTTGCAGGTGGCGGTGATCGCCAGTTTCATCGTCGGCGGGCCGTGGGTCTGGGTCGGCATCGCCAGCCTGCCCGCGTTCGGCCTTGTCGACAGCGTGCTGCCCAACGACTTTCGCGCCCGCCGCATCCGGCATGAAGGGCTGGTCGAGATCCCCGTGTGGCTCTGCGCGCTGCTGGGTCCGGTGATCTACCTTGCCGCCGCTTACTGGGCCGCACGCAATCCCGGCGCGAGCGGGTGGGAATATGCGGGCGTCATCGCCTCGTGCGCGTGGCTTAGCGTGATCCCGCTGGTCCCCGCAACGCACGAACTGTACCACCAGCGCGGCAAGCTGCGCCGCCTCGTCGGGCGCTACTGCCAGGTCTGCTACCTCGACGCCACGCGCGAGATCGCGCACGTGGTGGGCCACCACATCCACGTCGCCACCACGCTCGACGGCGACACCGCGCCGCGCGGCACCAGCCTCTACGCCTTCACCCCGCGCGCGGTGGTGGAGAGCACGAAGGAAGCGTGGCGCTCGGAAAGCGACAATCTGGAGAAGATGGGCAAGGGCCGCTGGTCGATCGGCCACCGGGTATACCGCGCGGCGCTGGTGCTGCTGGCGTTCCACGCGATCCTGTTCGCGATCGGCGGCTGGCGCGCAAACGCCGTGGCGCTGGCCGGGATGATCGGCGCGCGGTTCTGGATCGAGAGCTTCAACTACTTCCAGCACTACGGTCTTATCCGGATTCCCGGCACCCAGATCGACCGCCGCCATGTGTGGAACCATCTGAAGCCGATCTCGCGCGTGATGGGCTTCGAGATCACCAACCACGCCGATCACCACACCAACAGCTTCGCGGCGTTCTACGAACTGGTGCCCGATCGGCAGTGGATCCCGATGCCGAGCGTGTTCGTGTGCTTCTTCTCGGCGCTGATCCCGCCCTTGTGGCACCACAAGGTCATCATGCCCGCGCTGCGCCGCTGGGACAACGAGATGGCCTCTCCCGCCGAGCGCGAACTGGCACGCGAACAGAACCGCCGTGCCGGATGGCCCGACTGGTTCGAGGACAAGCCCGTGGCCGAAGGACAGATGGCGGCGGCGTAAGGCCCCCTTCGTCATTGCGAGCGCAGCGAAGCAATTCAGGGCCGCGTAAACCGCCCTGGATTGCTTCGCTGCGCTCGCAATGACGAGGGAGGTGGCCTTTGAGTGGCAGCCTCGCCGCTCCGGATCAGGCCTGCAATCGCTGCCCGATCCGGTCCATGGCTCCCGATGGAAGCCCCGCCATCGCCTCAAGGTAGGCTGCGGGGCTTGCGCTGATCTCGCCGATCTTGGCGAGGCCGGCTTCCAGATACTCCGGCCGCACCGACATGGCTTCTTCCAGCACCCATTGCGAACCGCGAGCACGATCCTTGCCGAGCAGCGCGTCGAGCCCGGACTCGATGCGCTCCGGTCCCATGGCGTTGGTCAGCAGGTAGTCGTGGAACACGTCGTCGCGGTGGACACCGAGCGCGATTTGCACCAGCGCGACCGCCAGCCCGGTGCGGTCCTTTCCGGCGAAACAGTGGATCAGGGTGGCGCCGTCGTCCTGGTCCAGCGCGGTCACCAGATGGCCCATGGATTCGCGAAAGCGCGGGCTGTCGGGCAGGATGCGGTAGATCCGTGTCATATGCGCGACGACTTCCTCGATCGTCGTCATCTTCAGGAACGCGGCGACGGCGTGGGGGATCGTTTCGTCATGGGCGGTCGCCCGGCGGATCGCACCGGCATAGCCGTCGAAGGCCCCGCCCCTTTCGAGCGTGCACTCCGAACCGGCGCGCAAGTCGATGATCGTCGCCACGCCGAGCGCGGACAGGATGCCCTCGAACCCCGCCCCCGCCGCTTCGAGCTGGCCCGAACGCAGCAGGCGCCCGGGCTTGAGCCGGGCGCCGGTGGCGGTGG
The DNA here is from genome assembly GCF_027922145.1 of Novosphingobium resinovorum. Classification (GTDB taxonomy): domain Bacteria; phylum Pseudomonadota; class Alphaproteobacteria; order Sphingomonadales; family Sphingomonadaceae; genus Novosphingobium; species Novosphingobium resinovorum. The sequence goes on from NZ_BSFC01000008.1 coordinate 22,000, forward strand.
CATAGCCGCCGAAGTCACGCAGGTTGTGGACGGGCGAGCCCGCCGGAAACGCGCCCTGAAGAACCGGGGGGGTGCCGGTGGCCGGCTGGCTGTTCGATGTCATCACGCAAGAATCCCGTTGCTGGATTTCGAGGGGCCTTCTGGCAGCTTCGGCGCCTCGGGGTCAACGAAATGGTACATGGATTTACGATTTCCCGTCAGTGCCGCCCCTTCTCCAGCAGTGCGGTCAGGTGGCTCAGCACCACATGGGCGGAGGTCGCCAGCCAGCTGAGCAGTGCGTCCTGATGGTTGTTGCCGTCGCGCGCGGCGGTGAGGCAGCTGGAGAGGTCGATCACCGCGCATTTCCACGCGGCGAGCACGTCGTAGAAGAACAGCGCGGCCGGATCGACCGTGCGGCCCGAGGCATTTTCGTAGGCGGACAGGAATTCGTCCCGCCGGAACAGGCCCGATGTCATCGTCTCGCCATCGGCACCCCGGTTGGCAAAAATGGGCTGGAGATTCCAGGCGAGGTCCTCGTGGAAGTCGCCGACGTGCGCCAGTTCCCAGTCAAGGATGGCGGTGACTTCGCCGCCCGCAGGGTCGAACAGGTAATTGCCGGTGCGGTAGTCTCCGTGGACCAGCACCGGGTCGGTGCAAGCAGGCAGGTTCTCGCGCAGCCAGCATTCGGCCAGCGCCATGATCGGGAAGGCATCGACGACGTCATCCGCCCAGACCTTGCCCCACCAGTTGACCTGCCGCAGCGCCATTTCGTGCGGGTCTCCGCCCGGCATCGCGAAGTCCGGCAGCGCGGCGGCGCGATAGTCGAAGCCATGGATGCACACGAGGTTGTCGATGAAGGCGGGCGCCAGCAGCGCGATCCAGTGCGCGTCGAAATCGGTGCGCAGACCCGATACGGAGGCGGCGGCCTGCGGCGGCTTGGCGACGCCGGGCACGAACGTCGTGACCAGCGCGGGCAGGCCGAAGGTGGCGCCGTCGATATCGGCATGGCGCACCTCGGGCACCGGCACGACCCCATGCATCGCACGCAGCACCTGATCCTCGCGGCGGCGGCATGTCTCGATGAGGCCCTCCAGCGGGTCCATGCGCAGGACGAGGCGCTCGCCGCCGTGGTCGAACACGAACTGCTCCTTGGAAGCACCGCCCGCCATGCGCCGCAGGCCCGAGATGCTGCCGGGGCCGTACAGGCTTTCGAGCGAGGCGGTGACCTGCGCGATGCTGCGCGGGATATAGGGCCCGGTGAGGCGGCGGGCCTTCTTCTCCTCGAGGATGGCGAAGATGCGAGGTTCGATGGCCACGCAGGTATCGGTGGTTTCGGCGGTCAGGATCACCGGGCGGTCTCCATGGTCAGGTTCGCGATGCTGTGCAGTTCGGCGGGGTTGAGGTCGAAACCGCTGGCGGCGAACCACGAACGATCGCGCAGCGACTGCCGCGTGCTGAAGGCAAGGACGGCATGGTGCAACGCCTCGCGAAAGGCGGGATCGCCATCCCTCGCGGCGGCGCGCACGAGGCTGTCGGTCGCGCGCATCACCGCCTTGTAGTGCGCTTCCGCCCCGCCGCCCGGCGCGCGCGCCTCGGCCAGATCGGCGGCGGCGGCGCGGGTGGCCGGGCCGCCGGAGGGCGCCAGCCCCTCCAGCGTCGCCTCGAGATCGGCAAGGCAGGTGCGCGCATAGCTTTCCGCCTTGCTCCACTGGATCGCCAGCAGGCGCAGGTGCCCGACGATCAGCGCCGCCTGCTCTGCGGCCAGGCTGTTGAGCGGATCGATCGCCGGGCGCACCACGTCCTCCATGGCGCGCACCATCGAGGCGATCCTGAGGTCGATGTCAGGCGTCATGCCAGATCGCTGCGCAGGCGATTGAGCGGGAAGCCCTCAAGGTACGTGCCCACGCCGATCGCCCCGTCGCTGCGGTGCCAGCGCGCCATCGTGATCGGCGAGAGGTTGTTGCCGTAAGGCACCCACGGGTGATGGACCAGCACGGAGCCCGAGACGGTATGTTCGCGGTCGTCGCGATCGACGATCGTCATCTCCATCGTCGTGGGGAACAGCCCCGGCCGGTGCGTGCGGACCGAGCCCGCCTTGGCCCCGCGCACTTCGCCGCCCACCAGCGCATAGCCGTGCTTGAAGACGTGCTGCTGCCCCACCGGCGCGGTGCGATCGACCGAGAAGATGCCGTGGAGCGCCAGCCCATCGTCGAAATGGGCATTGGCCCACAGGATCGGATGGAAGCCGTTCTCGGGACGCGGCCCCCAGCTGTGGTCCATGGTCGAGACGCAGTCGATCGCATGGGTCCGCCCGCCCAGCGAGAGCGAGCCCTTCATCCGCACCGTCATGTCGAAGTGCGCCGAATAGGCCGTCCCGAAGCCCGAGTTCGCCACCGCCGCCGCCGCGTCCGCCACGGCCATCGGGTCCATTGCGGGGTCGTGGATGTCGTAGGGCTCCATCAGCGCGGTGGCCTCGATGTGCAGCTTCACGCCGCCCGCATCGTAGTCGAGCACGTAGTCGCGGATCGAGGTGGCCTTGAACGACAGGCCGGTTTCCAGCCGGAAATCCTCGGCCCTATCCACCAGCGGGTTGTGGTTGATGAGGTCGATGTAGACCGCATCGTCGGCGCTGAACCCTGCCCGGTCGATGATCTCGATGTCGCTCACCGTCGCGCCCACTCCGGCGCGGTGGACGATGTAGATGAAGCCGAAGATGTTGGCCTCGGGAATGTAGAAGTTGAAGTATCCGGTCTCGGCCCAGTCGGCGCGGCTGACGTCGGGAAGGTGCAGGCGGGTGTCCGCATCGGTAATCATGCGTCTCTCTCCTTAAAAACGGTAGCTGAAGGTGGCGCCGTAGGTCGCGGGGCGGCCGGTGTAGCGGACGTAGACGTCCTGGGTCTGGAACGCGCTGGTCCAGTAGTACTTGTTGAAGACGTTGCGGCCCCATACCGAGAAGCGCCAGCTGTCGTCCGGCGCGTGCACACCGGCGCGCAGGTCGACCAGCGTATAGGCCCGGATTTCCAGCTGCGGGATGTCGCCGATGCTCGCGGTGGTGCGGCTGTTGTAGTTCGCCGAGGCCCCGACGAAGCCCTGCATCGAGGCCGTCAGCGGGAAATCATACCCCGCATCCGCCACCACCGACCACTTGGGCGAGAACGGGAAGCGCGCGCCCGAAAAGTCCGCCAGCTCGCCCGACTGGTTGAAGCCCGTGAACCGCGTGATCTCGGTATCGAGATAGGTCCCCGCCACGTTCAGGTGCAGGCCGTCCGCAGGCTGGATCACCACTTCGAGTTCGGCGCCCTTCACCCGCGACTTGGGCACCTGCACCAGCGCGTCGAGCGGCCCGAATATCTGGTCGAGGATACGCCCGCGCAGCTGCTTGTCCTTGTAATCATAGTAGAACACCGCGCCGTTCAGCTGCACCGCATGGTCGAACAGCGGTTGCTTGAAGCCCACTTCGTAAGCGGTGATCGATTCCTGCGCGACCGGCGCCAGTTCCTTGGCGGTGGCGGGCGCGACGGTCGGGAAGCTGCCTGCCTTGTAGCCCCGGCTGACGGTGGCGTAGATCAGCCCGCGATTGCCGGTCTTGTAATTGACGCCCGCCCGCCACGACAGGTTGTCCTCGTTCAGCTTGGCCTTGAGCGGGGTGATGAGCGGAAAGCCCTCGGCGGTCAGCGAATAGCACTGGCCCTCGGCGATCGGCACCACCGGCTGTCCGGGGCGGATCAGCGTTTGCAGGAATTCGAAGATCGGCGCGAAGCTCTCGTTGCCGCCCGGCCCCGGACCGACGAGCGCGCAGCTGGCGTTGTCGCGGCGGCTGTCGGTATAGCGCAGCCCCGCCTGCACCGTCAGGTTCGGGATCACCTCGTACTCGACATTGGCGAAAAGCGCCGCCGTCTTGATGAGGGAATCGTTGACCGGAGAGACGTTGCCGCCTTCCATCGGCCCGACGTAGTGCGTCGTCGCATCGGTGGCGTAATAGGTCGCGTGATCGCGCGTCTTGTCGCGCTGGTAATTGGCGCCGACGATCCAGCGCAGCCCCGCACTCGTGCCGGTCAGGCGCAGTTCCTGCGACAGCGAGGTGACTTTGCCGTCGGTCAGGATGTCGGCGATCTGCAGCGGCGTCGCGTCGTAGTCCTGGAAGGACTCGGTGCGATAGTGATTGTAGGCCGAGATCGAGGTGAGCGTGACCGTATCGCTCAGGTCGTAATCGACGCGCAGGCTCGCCTGGACGAAGCGGTCGTCGTGCTTCAGCGGGAACAGGTCGGTGGTCCAGTCGGCCGAGCGCGAGGTCAGCGGCTGCGGCGGCAGGGCGCGGATCGGCGCCTCGTTGGGATTGCCGGGCGCGCTGATGAAGGTCTCGGTGCGCTGCGGCGCCTGCGAGTCCGATTTGTCGAGCCAGCCGTTGACGTTGAGCGCCACCTTCAGCGTATCGGTCGGCTGCCAGTCGAGCAGCAGGCGGGCCTGCGTCTCGCGCCGGTTGCCCAGTTCGTCGCCGCTGCTGCTGCTCTTCTGCCACGGCCCGCTGCGGATGGCGCGGGCCGAGAAGCGCGCCAGCAGGTTGGGCGTGATCGGCCCGCTGACGAAGCCTTGCGCATCGATCGTGTCGAAGCGCGAATAGCTGAGATCGGCGCCCGCCTGGAAATCCTGCGTCGGCTTGGCGGCCACGAAGTTGATCGCGCCGCCGGTGGTGTTCTGGCCGAACAGCGTGCCCTGCGGACCCTTGAGCACCTCGACCCGCGCCACGTCGAGCGCGGCAGCCTTGGTCATTGCGCTGAACGGCAGCGGCACTTCATCGGTATAGACCGCCACGGTCGGCGGCGTGGCGAGCGAGAACTCGACGAAGCCGATGCCGCGCAAGGTGTAGATAGGGGTGTTGAACGGCGACGGCTGCGCGGTCAGGCCCGGCACGATCTTGGCGAGGTCGGCGGTGCTGGAAATCCCCGCCTGAAGCAGTTGCTCGCCCGAGGCCGCGGTAATCGACAGCGGCACTTCGTTGATCGACTGCGAGCGCTTCTGCGCCGTCACGATGATCTCGGCGATGCCGGAAGACGTCGGCGGCGCGGTTTCGCTGGCCTGCGGCTCGGCAGTTTGCGCCCAGCCCGGCATCGGCGCAAGGGCGCTGGACGCAAGAAGAAGCCGGGCGAAACGCCCGTTGCACGCGAATGCTCTGTTCATGATGTTCTCCCAATACTTTGTTCTGGTTTTATTTTTACTTGGTAATCAGAAGAGCGATTGATCCCTCTGCTTTCCGCCCGAACACCTCCCTCCAATCCCGCTCAGCCTGAGCCTGTCGAAGGCCCCGAAGCGCGGCGATAGGCTGCCTGTGCTTCGACAAGCTCAGCATGAGCGGAAACAGGGGGGAGCCATGGGGCAGGATGGGGGGCGGATCGCTTAAGCCGTCAGCGCGGCTCCGGCCTTGTCGCCCTGCCCGTCGAACCAGTCGGGCCAGCCGGCGCGGCGGTTCTGTTCGCGGGCCAGTTCGCGTTCTTCGGGGCTGGCCAGTTCGTTGTCCCAGCGGCGCAGCGCGGGCTTGATGATGAGGTTGTGCCACAAGGGCGGGATCAGGGCCGAGAAGAAGCACACGAACACGCTCGGCATGCGGATCCACTGCCGGTCCGGGACCAGTTCGTGATAGGCCGCGAAACTGTTGGTGTGGTGATCGGCGTGGTTGGTGATCTCGAAGCCGATCAGGCGCGAGAGCGGGCGCAAGTGGTTCCACACATGGCGCCGCGCGATCGGGCCGTCCTCCAGCCGGACCAGGCCGTAGTGCTGGAAGTAGTTGAAGCTCTCGATCCAGAAGCGCGCGACGATCATGCCCGCCAGCGCCACCGCATTGGCGCGCCACCCGCCGACCGCGAAGAGGATCGCCTGGAAGATCGCCTGCGCCAGCAGCGCCTTGTAGAGCCGGTGGCCGATCGACCAGCGCCCCTTGCCCTGTGCGGCAAGGCCGTCGCTCTCGGTCGTCAGCGCCTCGATCGTGCTGGAAAGCACGGCGCGCACGGTGAAGCCGTAAAGCGATGTGCCGCGCGGCGCGGTATCGCCGTCCTTCACGGTCGCGACATGGATATGGTGCCCCACGACATGCGCGATCTCGCGCGTGCAGTCGAGGTAGCAGACTTGCGCATAGCGGCCGACGAAACGGCGCAGCTTGCCGCGCTGGTGGTAAAGCTCGTGGCTGGACGGCACCAGCGGCACCACCGAAAGCCAGCCGAGTGAAAGAATGACACCGATGTACTGACCCGCGGTGGCATCGGGTGCGCGGACCACCCAGAAGGCGGCGGCTACGTAGAGCCCCGGAGCCAGGAATGTCGCCAGCCACACAGGCAGATCGGCCGCGAAACCGCGCTTCATCCGGCGCGCGGAAAGATCGTCCGGCAGAATGCTGTCTAATAGAGCGAGGGCCGGCAGGGACGCAATTCCCGTCCAGACCCAATACCCTCCCAACGCGAATCCGGCATATGTACATAGCTGGACGAGCGCCGCTACATAGTAGCGAATACTGGACATGTTCCTCTCCTACATTTCATAGGATTTATTTTTATATTTTGTGTCTGGTATTTCTTACGCGGAGCATGCCGGGTTTCGGCGCGGGGACATTTCCCCTGTGGGCCATCGGCGTCGCTGTAGTGGAATGTATTACATTACAGATGATGACCGTCAACTGATTTATCAATATTGCGTAAAATTTATACGCAGTCCAGACTGCGCCGCGCGGCGCCTTGCGGGATCGATTCCCCGGCAAGGCGCAGGGCCGATACGTCCCACAGGGACGACAAGGGAGAGAACTGCATGATACTCAAAGGAAAGACCGCCATCGTCACGGGCGGCGCGACCGGCATCGGCCGCGCCATCGTCGAGCGATTCCTGGCCGAAGGCGCGCAAGTCGCGATCGCCGACATCAAGGGCGCCGAGGACGCCGCTGCCGCGCTGGGCGCCAATGCCTTCGGCGTCGCCACCGACGTCGCCGACAAGGCCAGCACCGAATCGATGGCACGGGCGGTGACCGACCGGTTCGGCGGCATCGACATTCTCGTCAACAATGCAGGCATCTTCACCGGCCTCAACTACACCCCGATGGAAGCGATCGAGGTCGATGCGTGGCGCCGCATCATGGACGTCAACGTCATGGGCCCCTGGCTCTGCGCCCGCGCGGTGCTGCCTGCGATGCGTGCCGCCGGCGGCGGCAGGATCATCAACATCGCCTCGGTCATCGCCAACCTCGGCATCCCCTTCATGCTGCACTATGTCGCATCCAAGGGCGCGCTCGGCGCTATGACGCGCGCGATGGCGCGCGAACTCGGCGCGACGCAGAGCGGGATCCTGGTGAACTCGATCTCGCCGGGCTACACCCACTCGGACAACGCGGTCGCCAACGCCGACCAGCACGCCGCCTTCGAAGGCACCGCGGCCTCGATGCGCACGATCGCCCGGCCGCAGCAACCGGGCGACATCGCCGGCGCCGCGCTGTGGCTTTCCGGTCCGGACGGCGGCTATATCAACGGCCAGAACATCGCCGTCGATGGCGGCATCTTCATGACCCAGTGACGCAGTGCCTCCCCGCGCGTTACGCACGCACGGGGAGGCACTTCAGATATGGCTGTGGCACCCTTGTGGTACCTCTAGGTGCCGTTGAGTGCATCCCGGTTCCGGGTCAGGTAAGAGCGGCTCAGCACGTCCTGCTGCACCCCGAAACCCAGCATTCCCGCGCAGTTCCAGCGCATGAAGCTCTGCGCATAGACCATCGAGGGGAACGGCGCCCAGACGCACCCGTTGATCGCCGCCGCCGTCAGTTCATGCCGCCGCCCCAGCGCATCCTCCACCTGCAGGTGGTTGGACATCGGCAGCCCGGCGTGGCGCTCCACCGCCCCTTGCGCGGAGACAAGACCGCTGACCACGCCGTCCTCCAGCACGTAGCCGCTGATGAGCGGGCCGAAGCCCGACCGCGCCGCCGGATCGAGGCCGAGGAAGGCGTGAACCGTCAGCTTTTCCGCGAAAGAGCCGTGAATCCAGGTGGCATTGCCGTTGTCCCGTTCCTTGCGCGGCCCCCAGCTGCGGTCCAGCGTATCGACGCAATCGACCGCGTAATCGCGCCCGCGCAGCCGCAGGCGTCCGGTGATCCGGCCGGTGATCTCGTAGTGCCCGGAGAACGCCGCCCCTCCCCAGCCCGCGCCGATGCGGCCCGCCGCCATCGGGTCCATCGCCGGGTCGTTCATGTCGAACGGCGCCATAAGTGCCTGAAAATCAAGTTCGAATGCGGTATCGTCGATACCTTCGTAGCGTATCCGGTAATGGGAAAGCGGGGCGACTGCCTCCACCGCCAGCCCATTGGAAAAGGCATAACGCAGCAGCGAGGTCGGGCACGGCAGATGCTGCTGGTTGTCGACATAGGCCTGCGCCTCCCACGCCGGAGCGATGCGGTCCTGCACCAGCACATCGACCATCGCCACGCCCAGCTTCGGCCGCGAAAGCACGTAGATGCTCCCGGAAATGCAGGCTTCGGGCACCGAAAACGGGAAGAAGTTGGTCTCGCACCAGTCGTAGGATGCATCGGCGCCGAACTGGAATTCGGCGTGTTCCCTGGCAATCATTCGCCATCCCTTCAATCAGTTGCCCGCGACCATGGCCTCCACGGTCGGCAGCGAATCCGCATCGTGGTCGAAGCCCGCATCCTGAAACCAGCTACGCGCCCGCCGCGCCTGCCGGATGGAAAAGGCCAGCACCGCCGCGTCTATGGCGCGCCGCACGGCGGGTTCGCCGTCCTGCGCCATCGCGCGCACCAGCCCCTCCAGCGCGCGGCCGACGCGGTGGAAGGCAAGGCGCGGGTCGGCGGGATCGTCCACTTGCGCGCAGACCCCGGCCAGTTCGCGCCGCGCCCCCACTGCCGCAGGTCCGCCCTCGACCGGCGGCAGCGCGGCGACCACGGCCAGCAGGTCCGTCAGACACAGCGCGTGATAGGCGCCGATCAGCGGCATGTGCCGCTCCAGCATGCGCAGTTGCGCGAGCACCACGCCGCATTGCTCCACCGCCAGCAGATTGCCGGAATCGACTGCCGGAACAACGACATGCTCCAGCGTCTGCACGACACTGGCGAGGCGGATGATCGGGTCCGGTGTCATGCCATTTCTCCCGAAAGCAGCTCGCACAGGGTGCCGGACATCCCGGCCGTGCACGAGGCGAGGAACGCCAGCAGCGCGTTCTGGTGGTTGGTCCCGTCGCGCGCCGCGATGATCGACGAGCAATGGTTCATGGCGATCAGCTTGTAGCTCGTCAGGACGCGATACCAGTGCAGCGTCGCCGGGTTCACCGTGCGCCCGGTCAGCGCCTCGTAGCGCGAAATCAGGTGCTCGGTGGTGAACATCGAGCCGACATGGAACACGCCGTCGGCATCGCGGTGGCCGAACAGCGGCTCGAAACTATAGGCGAGATCCTCATGGAAATCGCCGATATGCGTCAGTTCCCAGTCCAGCAGCGCGGTGATTTCCTGCCGATCCTCGTCGAACAGGAAATTGCCGACGCGGTAGTCACCGTGGAGCAGGACCGGCTGCTCGCAGACGGGCAGATGGTCGTAGAGCCAGGTCTCGGCCAGCGTCAGCAGCGGCAGGGAATCGGTTTCCTCCAGCGCCCGCACGCGGGTCCAGTAATTGACCTGCCAAAGCGCCGCGTCGGTGGTTTCGGGCCGGGGAACGACGAAATCGTCGAGCCCCGCCGCGCGATAATCCACCGCGTGAATGGCGGCGAGATGGCCGATGAACTGCGAGGTCAGCGCAGCCCCGAGGCTTTCCCCGAACCGCGCCTTCAGCCCCGATGGCCCCGCGCCGCTGTCGCTGGGCTTGGTCACGCCGCCGACGAAGCCGGTGACCATCAGCGGCTGGCCCATCGTCTCCCCGTCGCCGTCCTCGGTCAGGACGGGCGGCACCGGCACCACACCCGCGACCGCGCGCAGGACTTGCGCCTCGCGGCGGCGGCAGGTCTCGATGATACCCTCGCGCGGGTCCATGCGCAGCACGCAGCGGGCGAAGGCGGGGTCGATCTCGCCCTCGACATCGAAGACGAACTGCTCCTTTGAGGCCCCTCCCCCCATGCGGCGCACGCCCCATGCCCGCGCGGCTATGCCTTCGCGGGCGAACAGGACCGAGAGCCCTTCCGCGATATCGGCCGCGGTTCGAGGGATATAAGGCCCCAGCTTGCGGCGTTCCTGTTTCGCCAGCAGGATTTCGAGGAGCCGGGGCTCGATCGCATCGCGGTCGATCGCGGCCACCGGTTCTTGCGCTAAGCGCTGTGCCTGGGTCTGCATGACTCCCTCCCTTTTTCTATTTTCCGGTGAACACGGGCTGCCGTTTCTGAGCGAAGGCGGTGATGCCTTCGCGCGCGTCGGCAGAGGCGGCGGCGCGGGCCATCGCCTGTGCTTCGGCCTCCATCTGCGCCTCCGCCGGGACTTCGCCCGAGAGACGCAGCAGGCGGCGGATTTCGCCGATGGCGCGGGTCGGTCCGGTGGCGATCTGGCGGGCGAGTTCTTCCGCCCGCGCCGCCAGTGCCTCGTCGCCTTCCAGCACTTCGTCGACCAGCCCGGCCCGGGCGGCGGCGGCCGCGTCCCAGGTCTCGTTGAGGATCAGGAAGCGGCGCGTATGGCTGCGTCCCATGCGGTGTACCAGCGAAAGCGAAGCACCGCCGTCGCAGGCCAGCCCGATCCCGGAATAGGCCGAGACAAACCGCGCCCGGTCGCTCGCCAGCACGAAGTCCGCCCCCGCCGCCAGCGCCACCATGCCGCCCGCGCAGACGCCGTGGACCGCCACCACGATCGGCGCATCAAGGCGCTGCAGCCGCAGAATTCCGGTATGGAAGTCGCCGGTCCACTGCTTCATCAGGCGCGGCAGTTCGTCCAGCCTTGGCAGGAAACCCGCGATGTCGCCGCCATAGCCGAAGGCCCTGCCTTCCGCGCGGATCAGCACGGCACGAACGTCGCTGCGTTCCGACAGGTCGACCGCCACGTCATAGAGGTCGCGGCAGAATGAGCCGTTGATGGGGTTGCCGGTCTCGGCCTTGGTGAACGTCAGCGCGGCGATGCCGCCCTGCACGTCGAGGCGCATCGTCTCGTAGCTCATGCCTCGACACTCGCCAGCGGCGCCAGCCTGTCGTCGAAGGCGTTCAGGTCCGGCACGGCGAGCACCGGGCGACGGTCGATCTGCGCCACGACGCCGCGCAAATCGTCCAGCAGGGCTGCCCGCGCCGGCTCGCCGATATAAGGCACGTTGTAGCCGACGAAGGGCTCCAGCACGCTGGTGCCGACATAGCCCAGCGTGCCCTGGAAGAAATGCCGCATCATGCCGGTGACCAGTTCGCCGTGCACGCCTTGCGCGCCGAACATGTTCTCGCGCCCGCCCAGGCTCATGGCCGCGAAACTGCGCTTCCCGGCCAGTCCGCCGCGTCCGTAGAGGCGCTTTCCGCCATAGCAGACGCCCGACAGCATCACCCGGTCGAACCAGCCCTTCAGAATCGCGGGTGCGCCGAACCAGTAGATCGGGAAGGTGAACACCAGCAGGTCGGCGGCCAGAACCGGTTCGATCTCTTCGAGGATATCGGGTGCCAGCGTGCCGCTTTCGTAGCCGTGGCGCTGCTCCAGCGCGTAGACGAGGCGCTCATCGTCGCGGCGGCTGCCGAAGTCGGCGGGCGAGGCGACCGGGTTGAAGCGCTTGGCGTAGAGGTCGGAAATCGTGACTTCGTGACCGTCCGCCTCAAGCTGCGAAGCGATGACGGTCTTCATGGCGGTGACGAAGGAATCGCCCTCAGAATGGGCGTGAACGAGATGGGCTTTCATCGCGGCGTCTCTCCGGCGCTGTAGAGGATGGTTTCGGGCAGGGGCAGGCTCGCCGGGTCGCGGTCGAAGCCGGTGTCGGCCACCCAGGCGCGTTCGAGCAACGTCTGCCTGCGGGTGTGTTCCAGCACCACCGGTCCGATCGCGCGCAAGGTGGCAGCGTCTTCTCCGGCCTGCTGCACGGCGGTCTCGATCGCACCGCGCAAGGCCCTGACCGCCTGCTCCAGAGCGGTGCGGTCAGGCACCACCGGCGGGGCAATCGCGCGCACGTCCTCGATGGCCTGCGTGAGTTCGCCGCGCACGGGGTGCGCATCGGGCAGGCACGCGGCCACTTCGCTGCCGAAGGCGCTGAAGTCATGCGCATCGTGTACGTGGAAGGCGTATTCCTGGGGGATCTGCTTGCGCACCAGCGCCAGCGATCGGACGATCAGCGCCAGTTGCTCACGCGCGAAATCGGCGTCGGGCGGCAGGACCGGTGCGACGATGTCCTCCAGCGCCTTCTGCACGGCGGCGAGGCGCAAGGGTGTGTCAGGAACCATTCTCGGCCCTTTCCAGATGCTGTAGAAGCGTATCGACGCAGACATGGCCGAAGCCCGCCAGCCATGTCAGCAGTATGTCCTGATGGCTCTTGCCGCCGATCACACAGCGGATGCCGGTGGCGAGGACGATGATCGCCGACTTCCAGGTGTTCATGACGCTGTAGTAGGCGATCTTGCGCGGATCGACCGGGAAGCCCGTGGCCCGTTCGTAACGCTCCAGGAACTCGGCCTGCTCGATCAGGCCGCAGACGATGAAGCGCCCTTGGGCATCGCGATAGCCGTAACCTTCCTGCAGCGTCCAGGCGAGGTCTTCGTGGTAATCGCCGAGGTGGGCCAGTTCCCAGTCGAGAACCGCCGTCACTTGCGCGGTGGCGGGATCGAACAGGAAGTTGCCGGCGCGAAAGTCATGGTGGATCACCACCACTCGCTCGATCGGTGGCGCATTGGCGCGCAGCCACTGCGCGGTGTAGCGGATGATGGGCATCGGCTCGAACGAGTCTTCCTCCCATATCCGTTCCCACCAGTTGATGACCTGATGGACCCCGGCGGTGCTGTTGGGCTCCGGCCGATCGAAGGCGTAGAGATCGGCCGACTGCCAGTCGAATTGATGTATCCGCGCCAGTAGATCGACGAACTGTCCGCCTAGCGCATCCTGCAGTTCGGACGAGAACCCGGTGCCCAGCCCGGTGACGTTGCCGCCCGAGCCCGGCGCCTTGGTCACGCCCTCGACAAACCGGGAGATCATCGCCGGACGGTCGAACCATTGCCCCTCCGCGTCTACCCAGGGCGCATCGGGCACCGGCACCGTACCGGCCATCGCGCGCATCATCTGGAATTCGCGCAGGCGGTGTGTCTCGACGACGGATTCGGGCGGTTCGCGCCGAAGGACATGGCGCGCCTCGGTTCCGTCCGGTTGTGCCAGCGTGAAACTGAACTGCTCCTTCGACGCCCCACCGCCCAGCGGCGCGACTTGGGAGACCCGGGCGCCCGGCATGGCGTGCGCGAAGAAGCGTTCCAGCCTTGTCGCGATCTCGCTGACCGGACTAGGCACGTAAGGTGGGCCGGAACGCGCCTGCAGCTTTCGGGTAAGCGCCTGATCGATGGTGCGTTCGGTCGGATAGCGCAGGCGCAGCGCATCGATCCACTCGCGGGTGGGATGCTGCTTGCTATCCATCGCAGCGCCCGATCAATTTCTCGATGGAGGGCAGATCGGCGGTGTTCACGTCGAAGCCGCAGGCCGCGAACCAAGCCCGGTCCCGGGCGGCCTGACGGTTTGCATGCAGCAGGACTTCGCGGTGCAGCGCTCGGCGAAAGTGCGCGTCGCCGTCCCGATCAGCGGCGCGGACCAACTCTTCCAGCGCTTCGGACAAGGCGCGGTAGGCGACTTCGCCGCGCACGGGAGGCTTTCCGGCGAGGGCCGCCAGTCCAGCGGCTGCGGCAAGGGTTTCGGGCCCTCCCGCCGCGTCGATCCTGCCGGAGACCTCGACCAGATCCTGCATGCACAGGCGCGCGTAGTCCTCCAGTTTGTCCCACTGCGCCTCCAGCATGCCGATATGCGCGAGCATCAGCCCGGCCTGCTCCTGCGCCAGCGGATTGCCGGGGTCGATCGCGGGCATGATGACCGTCGCCAGCGCGCGGCGCATGCTGGACAGGCGCACTTCGAAACCGGGGTTCATGCCGCCTTCTCCTCAAGCATCAGGCGCGTGATCTCGTCGAGCAAAGGGTGCGTGACCATCGACAGCCAGGTCAGCAGGATGTCCTGGTGGTTATGCCGGTTGGCCGCCGCTGTCAGGCCGCTGCTCGCCATCGCCACTACGCTCCACGACAGCAGGATGCGGTAGAAGCGCAAAGTGTCGCGATCGACGATGCGTCCCGTCTCGCGCTCGTAGCCGCCGATGAAATCCTCGACGGTCATGAGGTTGGAGCACAAGTAGCGCCCCTGTTCGTCGCGCGCGCCGAAGATTTCGACCAGCGACCATGCCAGATCCTCGTGATAGTCGCCGACATGGGCGAGTTCCCAGTCAAGGATCGCGGTGATTTCGCCGCTGTCGCCGTCGAACAGGTAATTCCCAGTACGGAAGTCCCCGTGGACGAGAACGAGCTCCCGCGCGGCGGGCAGGTTGCTGCGCAGCCAGGATTCGACGACCGCAAAGCCCGGGATCGGCGCATAGGCCCCCTCCCGCCAGACCCGCGCCCACAAGTTGACGCGTTGGCGCGCGGCCTGGAACGGGTCCGCATCGGGAATGGCGAAGTGCCGCAATCCTGCCGCCCTGAAATCGAAGCGATGGATCGCCGCCATCAGCCGGAGGAACTGCGGTCCGAGCCGCTCGCGCCATTGCGGCGTGAAGCCGGTGCCAAGGCCCGACACGCCTGCGCCCGCCTGCGGCGGCTTGGTGCTGCCCTGCTCGAACGAGGTTATCATCCCGGAAGCGCCGAGCCATGTCCCTTCATGATCCAGAAAGCGGGGACGGGGCACCGGAACCACGCCCTGCATGGCTTCCAGGATCTCGAACTCGCGCTGTCGGCTCGTTTCCAGCACGCCGTCGGTCGGGTCCATCCTGACCACGAGCTGTTCGCTGCCCTCTATGCACGGCGCGTCCAGCGTGAAGAGAAACTGTTCCTTGGACGCGCCCCCTGCCAGCCTGCGCAGGCCGCTTACCTTCGCAGCAGGATGGAGGTTCTGCGCGAACAGGCGCGTGAGCCGCTCGGTGATGTCGTCGATCGCGACAGGATGATAATCGGATGACGCCAGCTTCGCCGCCCGACCATCCAGCATATGCGCGAGCGTGGGGTCCTGGTCGTTCGGATCGGCGGCGCGATGCCGCGCATGATCCGGGCACAGTTGTACGACGCGGGAATCCCCGCCGAACCTTTCGGTCATACATTCTCCCATGTATCTCTATCTGTTATTATCCGGCGCCAGGCACCGGCAGATCACGATCAAGACTTGAGGAAAGAGAAGTCCCTGATATTCGGCCGGACTTGCCGGACTATCGCAGCTATCGTCCTGCGGTCTTCGTCGGACACGATGCCATAGACGATCAATGCGGCATCGTGCGTCATGCGGGCCACGAATTCGGCATCGTCCAAATCTTCCTGGACCCACAGGTCGATCACGCCGGAACTGTGCGTCAGCAATGCCAGTGCGACATCGTCACGCGAAAACGATCCATCGCTCGGATGGTCGGACAAGTAACCGCGCTCGACCAGTCCTGCGAGACTGCGACGCCAGAAGTCCAAAGCGCGGTCGAGGTAGACCGGCCGCGCACCCATGTCGCGCTCGCCCAGCTGGAACTTGTAGAGCGGGCGATAGAGACCCGGCCGCTCCACGAAGAGTTCCGCCGCGAACGTCATGGTGTGTATGGCGTAGAGGACCGGGTCCTTCTCCGAAACATCCGCTTCGCGGCCGCTGATGATCGCATCCAGGCACCGGTTCAGAAGGCTGTAGAGTACCGTCCCTTTCGATCCGAACAGGTTGTAGAACGTCGTCGGGCTGATCCCGACATGCTTGGCCAGCTGGTGCATCGTGAAGTCGGTACTGGATGTCGAAAGGATCAGCGCCTCGACGCTGTCGAGGATAAGGTCCTTGCGCTGGTCTTTCGGCAGCTTTCTCAACATTTCGGAATCCCGGCAGCACCTTCGGAATGCAGGCAATGTGTGAAGGTTAGCGCCAGAACACGACTTCGCAATCGTAACTCCTGCCACGGCCAATCAAACAGTAATTCGCTTTTCGACAGCGGAGCGAACATTTGCGAACGCTTCCGCTTCCTCAATCACCAAGGTCGGGTCCTTTTCGACCCTGTGCCTCGAAGTGTAATACGTTACAAAAACTCGGTCAATATGTTTATTATTATCTGTTTTCGAAATGCCGGAGATTTCTCGCAGGGGTTCCGCAAGAAATCTCCGGCCCGCAGGCTTCACGCCATGACGTATATCGACTTGGTGTTCTGATAGGCTGCGATCGCCTCAGGCCCGAATTCCCGGCCGAGGCCGCTGGCCTTGATGCCGCCGAACGGCGCGCCCAGGGAAGGCATGTAGCCGTTCACGCCCACTGTGCCGCTGGCCACCTTGCGAGCGATCTGCGTGGCATGATCGCCGTCCGCGCTCCAGACCGAACCGCCGAGGCCGAACGCGCTGTCATTGGCGATGCGGATGGCTTCTTCCTCGCCGTCGTAGGGGATCACGGAAAGCACCGGGCCGAAGATTTCCTCCTGCGCGATGCGGGCTCCATTGTCGACGTCCGCGAAGATGGTCGGCTCCACGAACCAGCCCTGATTGGTCGACTGCGGACGGCCACCACCCGCGACAAGGCGCGCCTCCTGCTTGCCGATGCCGATGTAGCTTTCCACCCGGTCGCGGTGTGCGGCCGATGCCATCGGCCCTACCTGCGTCGCCGGATCGAGCGCATCGCCCACCACCAGTCCGTTCGCGAACTCGGCCAGCGCGCCGACCACTTCGTCATAGCGGCGACGCGGTGCCAGCACGCGTGTGCCGTTATAGCAAGCCTGCCCGTTGTTGAGCATGCTGGCCATCGGCACGCCCTGCAGGAACGCGCCGACATCGACGTCGTCGAGCAGGATCGCGGCGGACTTGCCGCCCAGTTCCAGCGTGACCGGGCGCAGCAGTTCGCCGCAGGTGCGCGCGATCGCCCGGCCCGCGCCGGTCGATCCGGTGAAGGCGACCTTGTCGATGCCGGGGTGCGAGACGAGGTAGGCGCCGACATCGCGGTCGGCCGCGACCCAGTTGAGCACGCCTGCAGGCACACCCGCTTCCAGCGCCGCCTCGGCGAGCAGGTAGCTGTCGAGGATCGTGCCGGGTGAAGGCTTGATGACGACGGTGCAGCCCGCCGCCATGGCCGGAGCGATCTTGTTGAGCGCCAGCGTCACCGGGAAGTTCCACGGCACGATCGCGGCCACCACGCCGATGGCGGAACGCTCCACCAGCGTCTCCTTGCCCATCTGCGAAGGCCGCACGTCAGGCGCGCCGAGGCCTTCGGCAAGCTGCGCGTAATACTGCACGACGCCTGCGCCGAACTGCCCTTCCAGCAGCGTGCTGAGACCGATCGGCATGCCGTTCTGCGCACTGACGGTGCGGGCGATCTCATCCCCCCGCGCCGCGACGGCGGCGACGAAGCGCTGCATGACCGTCGCGCGATCCGCCGGGCTGGCATCGGTCCAGCCCGAGCTTTCGAAAGCCTTGCGCGCTGCAGCCACCGCCACATCAACGTCGGCCTCGACTGCTTCGGGCGCGCTGCCGTATTCCTCTCCAGTTGAGGCGTTTACCAGCGTGAAGCGGCGGTCACTGGCGGGGGAAACCCACTGGTTGCCGATGAAGAAGGCGTCCTTGGATATCGTCATCGTGGTCATCCTCTTGTGGTATGGGGGTGTCAGGCGCGCGCACCGGCGGCCGAACTGGCATCGGTAAACTTGTCGTAGTGAATGGCGTCCAGCGCGACGCCCTGCGCCGTCAGTTCGGCGACGGCGGCATCGATCATCGGCGGCGGGCCGCACATATAGGCCTGCAGATCCTGCGATCCGCCGAGTTCGGCGATGGCGTCGGCGATCTCCCGCGTGACCAGACCGTGGCGGACGCCTTCGACCTGCTCTTCGGACAGGACCGGCCGAAACAGGAACTTACCCTCCCAGCGAGCAGCTATCGCTGCAATGTCTTCAAGACAGTAGAGATCGCGCTCTCCGCGCCCGCCGAACAGCAGCACGACGTCGCGCGCCACGTTGCGGGCAGCCGCATCTTGCAGCAGGCTCATCAGCGGCGACAGACCGCTCCCGCCGCCGACCAGCAGGATGGGCCCCTCGCCCGGCCGCAGCCAGAACCCGCCGTGCGCGCCCTCGATGGCGAATTCGGTGTCTGCCAGTTCGCCTGCGAACAGCGCCTCGGTGAAAGCGCCGCCCGGCACGCGGCGGACGAATGCGGACACCGTCCGGCTGCCTTCCGGCGCAGGGGCATGGCAGAACGAATAGGACCTGTGCCCCGGCCCCGAAGGCCACCGCACGTTCATGTACTGCCCGGCCTTGAAGCGCAGCGGCGCATCGACCTGCCAGGTCACCTTGCGGATGTCGTGCGTCAGATCCTGCACCGAAACAATTCGGCCGCCAACCGTCACCGGCGCCTCCTCCGCATCCGGCAGATCGACCTCGATGCGCAGATCCGATTCGGGGATCGCCTGGCAAGCCAGGATATAGCCCGCCTGCAGTTCCTCGCGGCTCAGCGTGTAGCCGAACGGCGTTATCGCATCGACCTTCCCCGAGAGCAGCCGCGACCGGCAACTGCCGCAAGTGCCGACCGTGCAGTCGTGCGGATAGGCCAGCCCGTTTTCGAGCGCCTGCTCCAGCACCGTCTTGTTCCGACCGACCGAGAAGGTCGCCCCCGAAGGGACAAGCTCCACCTGCGGCTCGGGCTTCTTGCCGAATAGCTTCTTGAACATGGTCCTATCCCAAATCGGCCGATTCTCGGTGGTCCGGCTTACGATCCAACTATCAGCGGATGCTGCAAAGCACAAACTCGTAAATCTGTTGACATTCGATTCGAGCTACATAATTTACGTATCAAGGTCACGCAAAAAACGTAAAAGTGATCTGGGAATGGGAGAACAGCATGAAAGCGATTCGCTGCGTGAGCATCTGCGCGCTCGCCGTCGGACTCACCTCGCCTGCCTTCGCACAGGAAAGCCAGGATACTGCCAGCCAAGGCGGCCTGCACGAGATCATCGTCACCGCCACCAAACGCTCCGAAAACCTGCAGGACGTGCCGGTCGCGGTTTCGGCGATCTCGTCTGAAACGCTGCAGTCCAAGGGCGTGTTCGAGACCTCCGACCTCAATGCCTCGATGCCGAACCTGCAGGTGTCCTCGCCCTATGGTTCGCAGCAACCGAACTTCTCGCTGCGCGGCGTCGGCGTCGGCACCGAATTCAACGCGAACGCCGCCTCGCCCGTCGGCGTCTATGTCGACGAGGTCTATCAGGCGTTCCGTTCCAGCCACGGCCAGCAGCTCTACGATCTCGAGCAGATCGAGGTCGTGCGCGGCCCGCAGGGCACGCTTTACGGCCGCAACACCACTGGCGGCGCGATCAACTTCATCACCCGCAAGCCCAAGCTCTCCGGCACCAACGGCTATGCCACCATCGGCTACGGCAATTACAACCGGATCAACGGCGAGGCCGCGATCGAAGTCACGCCGGTGGAGGACAAGGTCGGCATCCGCATCGCCGGAACTTACGTCGATTCCGACCCCTACTTGCGCAACCGTCTGGCGCCCGGCTTGAACACTTCGGCAGCGGGCGGTGCATCGGGGCTGAACCAGGTGAATGACCGCTCGCCGGGCGGCACCAAGAGCTACGGCATTCGCGGCACCCTGCGGATGAAGCCGACCGATACGCTCGATATCACGCTCAAGGGTTACTACGCCAAGGCCGTCGGCGGCACAGAGCCACCGCTGCCGACCGGGCAGTCGAAAACCAGCGACGTCATCGATTATACTTCGCCCAATTTCCTGCTCGGCGGCCTGTTCGGATCGCTCGCCCCGGCGGGTCTGCTTCCGGCTTCGTACAGCCAGTCGGGCGAAGGACTCGGCCTCAAGGAGATCCAGGCCGACACCATCGGCAAGGCGCTGACCCGCTCGGAAGGTGTCGTTCTGACGGTCAAGGCGGAACTGGGCGACTCGCTCGATCTGGTTTCGGTCAGCGGCTACGATTCCGGGCGTTACCTGCAGTCGATCACCGACTGCGACGGCACGCCGCTGCGCATGTGCGCGATCGGCTATCAGTCCAACTTCAATGCCTTCAACCAGGATCTGCGCTTCGTGCTCGACCGGCAAGCGTTCAAGCTGATCCTGGGCGGCGGATACGGCCGCGACTCGATCACGGCGGACAACCGCCCGGACTTCTTCAATTTCCTGAGCGACGTGCGCGCGGCGGTCGGCCTGCCAGACACGTATTTCAACCCGGGCGGCGCCTTCAACGGCACGGCGCTTTCGGCTGGCTCCCTGCCCACCGGCATCCGCGCGACGAACCATTCCAAGCAGAAGCGCACCAGTTGGGCCCTCTACGGCGAGGGCAGCTACGAGATCACGCCGACCCTGAAACTGACGGCGGGCCTGCGTTACACGATCGACAAGACACGCTTCATGGACGGCATCACGACCTATTACGACGATGCCGGCAATGCGCGGATGATCACCGTGTCGGACTTCAACGATCCGGCGCTGGGCAACACCTACTTCATCGAGCCGGTGCGCGACGAAGCCGGCAACATCGTCATCCCGTCCTACCGCGACCTCGGCGTGCCGATGCCCGGCGGGCTTGAGCGCAGCGGCAAATCCAAGAAGTTCACCGGCCGCGCGATCCTCGACTGGAAGCCGGTCGACGACGTGATGCTCTATGCCAGCTTCAGCCGCGGCTACCGGGCGGGCACCTTCAACGGCCTCGCCTACGGCAGCGCCAATCAGGTCTACTTCGTGCGGCCAGAGCAGGTGAATGCCTACGAGATCGGCTTCAAGTCTCGCTTCCTCAACAACCGGGTGCAGGTCAACGGCGCGTTCTTCTACTACGATTACAAGGGGCAGCAGGGTCAGGTGGTGGATAATACCGCCACTGCCAACCTCATCGCGCTCGACGGCACCCTCAAGGGCTTCGAGGCGGACATCCAGTTCGCCGCCACCGACCGCCTGACGCTGACCGCGTCGGTCGGCATCCTCGACAGCAAGTACAAGGGATACGATCAGGCCGCCTGCGCCGCCAAGGATCTGTCCGGGCAATTTCCCGCGCAGGACGGCTCGTGCGTCCAGACCTCGGGCGGCAACGTCAGCGTCGGAGGCAATCCCTTCCCTTATGCCGCCAAGTCCTCGCTCAACTTCGGGTTCGACTGGGACGCGGCGGAACTGGGCGGCGGCACCATCAAGCTACACGGCGATGCCTCGTACACCGGCCGGTATTACTTCGACTCGTTCAAGGACTATAGCCGCGGCCCGCTCCCGAGCGTCGCCAGCGGCAAGTTCGGCGAGGGCAACGGCGACTACTGGCTGCTGAACGGGCGCATCTCCTACGATACGCCGCGCTACACGATCTCGGTCTGGGGCAAGAACCTGACCAACAAGGTCTATTACCCTTACGGCATCTCGCTCGAAAACCTGTTCGGCAACGGCTACCGCGTGCGCGGCCTGCCACGCACGTACGGCATCGAGGCGACGATGCGCTTCTGACGGTGACTGGGGCGGGGCCGATGGTCCTGCCCCTTTTTCATGACCTTACGACAACGAGAAAAATGGGAGAGTGCCGTGGAGAACCCCTACAAGTACGTCCGGATATGCGCATGGGGAGGCCCGATCCTCCTGATCGTCACCATCATCTTCTGGGGCATTCTGGGGCGCAACATTCCGCCCTACTCCGCCGGGCTTTCCGCCGCCGAGTTCAAGGCGCAGTTCGCCCCGGTGGCGGACCAGATTCGCGTCGGCATGACCGTGACGATCGCCTGCTCCGTCCTCTACTTCGTGTGGGGACTGGCGATCACCAAGGTCATGGAGAAAGTCGAGCGGCACAACAACGTGCTCTCCACCCTGCAGTTGTGGGGCGCCGGGTTCACGACCCTGATCTTCGTCATTCCCTGCGGCATCTGGCTGACCGCCACCTTCCGCGCCGACACGCTGGAGCCCGGCACGCTGCAGATCCTGTTCGATCTGGGCTGGATGATCTTCGACCTCGCCTACTCGCTCACCACCCTGCAGATGGTGGCGCTGGGCGTGTGCTTCCTTTCGGACCGGCGCCAGGTGCCGCTGTTCCCGGCCTGGGTCAGCTGGTTCAGCATCTGGGTGGGCGTGATGTTCGTGATCGAGGCGCTCAACCCGTTCTTCAAGACCGGCCCGTTCTCGCGCAGCGGCACCGTCAATTACTGGCTCGAGTTCTCGATCTTCTTCCTCTTCATGGCGATCATATCGGTCTATCTGTTCAAGGCGATCGACCGTCTGGTCCGGGAAGAGGCGCCCTGACCGTGCATGGCCAGCCAGGCGCGGGCAACCTGCGCGAACGCGACCGGACGCTGCCCGGCGATCCGGGCGTGTTCTTCTTCATCACGGCGGACATGGCGATGTTCGCGGTGTTCTTCCTGCTGTTCATGGTTGGGCAGTTCCAGGACCCGGAAGGCTATCGCGCCTCACGCGCGGCGCTCGACCCGGTGCTGGGGCTGACGAACACGCTGATCCTCGTCTTCAGCGGCTGGTGGATGGTCCGCGCCGTCGAAGCCGGGCGCGAGGGCGACTGGCGGCACGCCCGGACGCGGGTGCTGGCGGCAATGCTTTTCGGCTCCGCCTTCGCCCTGACCAAGGGCTACGAATACTACGCCAAGGTCTCTGCCGGCGTCACGCTGACCTCCAGCGAGTTCTTCGGCTACTACTTCGCCTTCACCGGCATCCACTTCCTGCACTTCGTGCTCGGAATCGGCGTGCTGGCGGTCACCGTAGGCAAGCTCGCCAAGCCCGAAGGCGCGAAAACGCTGGTCTGGCTGGAGAGCGCCGCCGCCTACTGGCACATGGTCGACCTGCTGTGGATGGTGCTGTTTCCCATGCTCTACCTTGCGGGAGGCACGGCATGAGCGGCCGCTTCGGCAGTACCGCCACCCTGCTCGCTCTCGCCGCGCTGTCTGTGGGCAGCTTCCTGCTCGTCGAAACGGAAGCGGCGTCCCTTGTCGTCGGCCTTGCCGCCGTCGCGATCGCACTGGTCAAGGCGTCGCTGATCCTGAACCGCTTCATGCATCTGGAATGGCGCCACCGGCCTTTCGCGCCGCTGCTGCTCGCCTGGCTCGGTATCGTCGGCGTCATCCTCGGCGGAGGACTATGCGCTTTGCCCTGGAAGGCTCCGACGCACATTCCTGTCGCCGTGAATGACAGGACTCTTCCCTTCGAGATAATAAAGTGATTAACTGGTTTAGAGGCGGTTCCTGGAATCGCTCGGCCGTATTGCCATCTGTGCCGTCTCCCGGCGCAGCACGGCGTTAGCGGACACGGACAATGGCGCCGGCAACAAGCCGGCGCCGATATGAGAATGACGGAGAGTTTGTCCTCGATGACCGATCATACCATGCGCATAGAGCGCGACGGCGCCCTCGCCCGTCTCGTCTTTTCCCAGGCAGAGCGTGGAAACCCCATCAACGCCGAATTCTGCGGGGCATTCCTCGATGCCGCAAACACGATCTCGGAAGACCCGTCGATCCGGGCCGTGCTGATCATTGCCGAGGGCAAGAACTTCAGCTTCGGCGGCGATATCGCCACGTTCACCGGTGAGCTCGACCGCCTGCCGATGATGATAAAGCGGTGGACCGCTGCTCTCCACGTCGGCATCGCCCGCTTCGCACGCATGGACGCGCCGGTCGTCGTCGCCGTGCAGGGCATGTCGGCGGGGGGCATGAACGGGCTTGTCGCGGGGGCGGATTACGTCGTCGGCTCGGCCACTTCGCGCTATCTCGCCGCTTATGCGGGGATCGCCTTCTGCGCGGATGCCGGAACCTCGATCATGCTGTCGCGTCGCATGGGCATCGCCCGCGCCAAGCGCTTCCTGTTGATGAACGAACTGCTCGATGCCGACGCCGCATTCAGCGCCGGGCTGGTGGACGAAGTCGCGGCGCCTGAGGATTACCTCGCCCGCGCCGAGGCCGTCGCGCGCCAATTGGCCGAGGGTCCGACCCGCGCCTTCGGGGAAATCCGCCGCCTGTTCCTGAGCGTGGAGGACCAGCCCCTCGAAACCCAGCTCGAACTGGAGGCGCTGGCCCTCGCCCGCTGCGCCGGGACCGCCGACGCCCGCGAAGGCATCACCGCCTTCGCCGAAAAACGCAAACCCGTCTTCAAGGGGGAGTGACGCCATGTGGCTATATCCCGAAGTCCGCACGATGGGCGAATTCATCGAGTATCACGCCCGCCACACGCCCGATCGCCGCGCGCTGGTCTATGGGCAGCGCAACATCTCCTTCGCCGAATACGACCGGGCCGCGAACCGCATCGCCAATGCCCTCGTCGCCCACGGGATCGGTCCGGGCGACCGAGTCGGTTTCCTCGGCCTCAATTCGCCCGACTTCTATTTCTCGCTGATCGCGAGCGCCAAGACGCGCGGCGCTTTCACCGTGTTCAACTGGCGCCTTGCCGCAGGCGAACTGGCGCAGTTGATTGCGGACAGCCGCGCCAGCGTGGTGCTGGTCGAGCGCTCGATGGAAACCCTGTGGAACGAGGCCATAGCCATCGCCGGGCATGCTCCGGCGGCGATATGGTTCGACGAGGCGGACAGCATCGAGGCCCAGTTCGCCCACTACCCCGACACCCGCCCCGACCTGTTCATCAGCGAGGAGGACATCGCCGTCCAGCTCTACACCTCCGGAACGACGGGAGTACCCAAGGGCGTGATGCTCAGCCACGGCGGCTTCAACCGCATGCGCCTGTGCGAGCATCTCGAACCCGCCTATGAGTGGGTGGACGGCGACATCTTCATCAATCCTCTGCCGAATTTCCACCTGCTTTCGATCGGCATCGCTTTCCAGTGCCTCTACAACGGCGTCGCCATTTCGGTGGTGCGGCAGTTCGATCCCGGGCTCGTCTGCGAAGCCATCCAGCGCGATCGTCCCACGCTGGTGACGCTGACGCCGACGATGCTGCAGATGCTGCTCGATCATCCGCGCGCCGCCGACACCGATTTCACCTCGATCCGGCTGACGCTCTATGCCGGATCGCCGATCTCGCTCGGCCTCATCAAGCGCGCGATCGTGCGGATGCCGGGCAAGTTCATGCAGTTCTACGGCGCCACCGAGGCGGGCGGTGCCTTCTCCATCCTCCGCCCGGACGAGCATGACCTCGACAACGAGGCCAAGCTGCAGAGCTGCGGACGGCCGTTGCCACTGATCGAATTCCGCATCGTCGACGCGCAAGGGAACGAACTCGGCATCGACGAGCCCGGCGAGCTACTGATCCGTACACCGTCGATCACAACCGGCTACTGGAACCAGCCCGAGGCGACCGCCAAGGTGCTCAGGCACGGCTGGTATCACACCGGCGACGTCGCGCGCCGGGATGCGGAAGGCCTCTACTACATCGTCGATCGCCTCAAGGACATGATCGTGTCGGGTGGCGAGAACATCTACTGCGCCGAAGTCGAGAACGTGCTCTCCACCCATCCGGAAATCGCGACCGTCGCGGTGATCGGCGTGCCCGATGCGCGCTGGGGGGAAGCGGTCATGGCCTGCATCATTCGCCATCCCGGCAGCACCGTCACCGAACCCGAAGTCATCGCCCATGCCCGCACGGCGCTTGCCGGGTACAAGGTGCCCAAGCGCGTCGTCTTCATGGAAAGCTTCCCGCTGATCCCCAGCGGCAAGATCTCGAAGAAGGACCTGCGCGCGCCCTATTGGGAAGCGCACGGAAGGAGCGTGGCATGACCGGCATGCACCCGCACCTATTCGCGCCGGTTCGGATCGGGACGCTCGACCTGCCCAACCGTGTCATCATGGCCCCGCTAACCCGCGCCCGCTCGGGCCCGGACCAGGTGCCCACCGCGCTGATGGCGCAGTACTACGCCCAGCGCGCCGACTGCGGGCTGATCGTGTCGGAGGCTACAGCCGTCGATCCGCTCGGAATGGGCTGGTATGGCGCGCCGGGCCTCTACAACCCGGAGATGGTCGCGGGATGGCGTGTGGTCACCGACGCCGTCCATGCCGCCGGTGGGCGGATGTTCGCCCAACTGTGGCATATGGGCCGTCTCGTCCTGCCTGACTATCTCGGCGGAGACTTGCCGATCGGTCCTTCGGCGATCGCCGGAGAAGGCGAAACGATGGCTCCGCCGCCGCCCGGCTACACCGGCGGCTTCCTGCCGATGAAGCCCTACGTCGTCCCACGCGAAATGGACCAGGCCGATATCGACCGCGTCGTCGCGAGTTACGGCGCGGCGGCGCGCAATGCGGTTGCCGCAGGGTTCGACGGCGTCGAGATTCACGGCGCCAACGGCTACATCATCGACCAGTTCCTCCAGTCGAAGACCAACTTGCGCAGCGACGGCTATGGCGGCGACGTCTCCAACCGGGCGCGCCTGCTGCGGGAGATCATCGAGGTCGTGGCGGCGCAGGTCGATCCCGGCCGCATCGGCCTGCGGATCAGCCCCACCAGCGAACGCAAGGGCATGGGTGATGAAGACCCCGGCGCCCTCGCCGAAACGATAGGGCAGATCGCCAGTGAGTTCGGCATCGCCTATGTTCATCTGATCGAGCCGATCGCCTCGGGGTTCATGGAAAAGCCCCGGCATCCGGTCATGGACCGGCTGCGCGCGTCCTATGCCGGAGCGGTGATCCAGAACGGCAGCTTCGACGCGGCGACCGCCGATGCGTTCATCGCTGCAGGGCAGGCCGATGCGGTATCGTTCGGACGCCCCTACATCGCCAATCCCGATCTGGTGGAGCGCATGCGCGAAGACCGGCCATTGGCTGCGGCGAACTTTGACTACGCCTATGTCGGCGGAGAATGCGGCTATACCGACTATCCCCGGTATGCCGGGTAATGATCGCGACCCTGCCGGAATTATCCGGCGGGTCGGATCAGCCGCGTAACCGCCTCGATAAGCGCCTTGCGTGTCGAGGCACGGTCATACCCGAAGGCCGTGTTGAGCACCGCGCGGCCTTTCATCCACATCGCGAAGGCCGACGCCTGCTGGCGCCGCAGCGAGACGAGGCCGGCCCAGATTCCGCGCCCGGCCTGATAGCTGGCGGTGCCGTCCAGTATCCGCAAGTGCTCGACGAGGGGAAGCAGTTCCGGCTCCCGCCCTGACAGCAGCGCGACTTCGCCAATCGTTCTCGCGAAGGACACGTAGAACCCGTTGTCGCCGCTCCCGTCGGCCGGCGAGATCGCGTTCGCCATGCCTTCGGCCCAGTCCTCCAGCGTAAGCGGCTTGTCCTTCGCGCTGTATGGATTCAGCGGATCGGCCACCTTGTGGATCATGGCGCGCCACATCGCCTGATTGCGAAAGTTCGACATGCCTCCAAAATGATAGGCGATGATCGAGGGAGACACGCCAAGGTTGCCGGCGATCCGCCGCTGGTTCACCTTCTCGATCCCGTGTTCGAACAGGTCACGCGCTGCCTCTGTCAGCAGCCGTTCGCGCAGGTCGTCTGGATTGGGCGGCGCGCGCATAGCGAAACTTTCGAGCCTGGGCTCCAGCAAGGCGCTTATGCTGTGCTCTTCATCCCACGATAGATCGAACATTGCCGCCAGGAGTGCACGCAAGGTCTCGCGCTGCAGGATGGGATATTCGGCGAAGGAATCGAGGCCTTGCGCCCAGACTTCCTCCATGCACAGGTAAGTGACCAGCGCTTCGGCAAAGCTGCGGTCCCGCCCCTGCCCCTCCAGAATATCGCCCCACGCCCGGACTCGCATATCGTGCCAGGCTTCGACGTGACGCAGGTTGCCGGCCACCGCTTGCGGATGGAACAGCACTTCCGACCAGAAGCGGGCATTGTCGCTCCCATGCCGTAGCCGGATATAGTTCGCGGTCCACTCGACGAAGTTCAGATAGCCGAGCGGTCGGCCGGCGATCTCTGCGCTCAGCCTTTCGTGAAACGCGGTATCTTCGGCAAGTGCCTGCTGCAGCGCCGCTCGAAGGAGGCCTGACTTGTCGCCGAAATGATGGACGATCGCCGCGGTCGTGACTCCGGCGTTCGCGGCTATGGCGCGCATCGGCATGTTGCGGATGCCTTGCCGCGCGATCCCCTCGACAGCTTTCCCGACAAGCAGAGATTTCAACGGATAGCCGTCCTGTCCGGACGGTGCCGCTTCCTGGAGAGCCTGTACCGACATGACCGCACCTTACAGGCCCACGGGTTGAGCGCAATGACCTTGCGTGACATCGAACATAACGAATGAACAGTTATTGCTCATCACATGATTTATATATATTATTATATATCAATATTTTAATTCGACGCCGAAGTTAGATTTGGCTCGATGACAAAACAGGATGGCAAATACCTCTTGTTCGCTTTGATTAATCAGGTTACCAATTTTCAAACAGCCGAATGAGTCGGCGAACGAATGGAGAGGAAGGACGCGAGCGCCGGGGCACAACCGCCGATCGAGCGCGCTGATGCGAACTTTCCAAAAGTCTTCAAACAAGGCCGTCACGCAGATTGCGGCCGGCGAGGCACCCCCACGACTGCAGGAGACAGCGGCCGATGAACGTCATCACCTCGATCCCGAAGTTTGCCGACAGGCACGCCTACAAGCACGATCTTGCCCCGGACGGCCGCGAGGCCCTCGCGCACATGCTTATCATTCCTGAGCACGGAATAGCCGGCTTCATCTATCCCAGCCTGCGCGGCGGCGGCACGGCGAAAGTGCGCACCACGCTTTTCGGCCCAGGCCTTGGCGAAGAAATCCACGAGGAGATCGAAGGCGAGGCCCCCGACCTCGATTTCGACGACTGGCGCTTCGGACCGCTGGAAATGGCCATCGTCGAACCTCACCACAAAGTCGAACTGCGCTGGAAGGGAGAGCGCATCCAGTTCGAGGGCACGTACGAGGCCGCCTATCCCGTCTATGCCTTCAGCTCGCACCCGGACGGCCTGCCACCTTACTACGGCGATGATCGCACCGAGCAGCACGGCAGGGTCACCGGCCAGTTGGCCGTCGACGGCAAGACCTTCAAGGTCAACGGCTGGCTCGTGCGCGATCATTCATGGGGACCGCGCGTCTGGGGGCTCAACCAGCATTACAAGTGGTTCCACGCAGTCACTGCCGAAGCGTCGATCCATTACTTCGAAATGCAGTCGTTCGGCCGGCGCCACCTGCAAGGCTATCTCGTCAAGGACGGCAGGATGACCCACCTCGTCGATGCCGAGTACGACTACACGTTCGACGAGAACATGATGCAGCAGACTTTCGATTCCACCGTATTCGACGACGAGGGCCGCACGGCGCGGGTGGAATGCAAGGCGTTCGCCAACATCCGGCTCGACTTCGATCCGATAACCTATCTTTGCGAGGCACCCGTCACCGTGACCATCGACGGAGTCCCCGGCGCCGGGTGGTGCGAGTTCTGCTGGAACAAGGACTATTACAACTTCGCCCGGCAACATGTGGCGAAGTACGGCCAGTAGAAAGCCGGGCCGACCATGACTGCCCTGACGATGAGGTTATCCCGATGGCTACGGTCCATTCGACCAGTACATCCGCCTTCGCATCCACGCCGGACCGATCCGATCTGGAGCCCGGCATCCGGGCCGTGCTCGATCGGCGGGCACTGCGAAAGGCGGCCAGCGACGTCTATCGCGTCGCGTCGATCGCAGAAGTTGAGGAACGCCTGTCCCGGTTCCTGGCAAGCGTCGCTCCGGGCCTGATCGCCAGCGGCGTGCGCCGGCTCGGCGGCGGCGCGTCCAAGGAACAGTTCTACTTTGAAATCGGCGGCGGCGCTGCTCCAGCGCAGGCCTACGTGCTACGCATGGAGCCGATCCAGTCGATCTCGGAATCGGACCGGGGCCGCGAGGCCGACCTGCTCAACGCGGTGCGGGGCATAATTCCCGCGCCAGAACCGGCATGGCTCGACGCGGAAGGGACATTCTTCGGCCAGCCCGCAGCCATCATGCATTTCGTCGCCGGTGTGACCAAGCCGAGCGACAACGGCAATACGGTAACCGGTCTGGGCACTTATCTGGGGCCGGATCTTCGCGGCAGGATCGCACCGCAATTCATCCGCAATCTCGCCGCCATCCACGCGCTGGACCTTGCCGATCCAAACCTTGCCAGCTTCCAGCGACCGGACGCCGATCCCTGGCAGGCGGCGCGCTGGCAGGTGAACTGGTGGGCTCGCCTGCACCGCGAAGACGTGGTCCAGGCCCATCCGGTGCTCACACTCGCGGAAGAGTGGATGTATGCCAACCTGCCCGCCGCGACCGATCTGGTGATGGTCCACGGTGACTATCGGACCGGAAACTACCTGTTCGACGAGGACAGCGGCGAGATCACCGCCATGCTCGATTGGGAACTGGCCCATATCGGCGACCCGCACGAGGATCTCGCGTGGACGCTGCAGCGGATATTCGGTTCGTCCGAGAACGGCGTGCACCTTGCCAGCGCGATGCTAACGCGCGAGGACTTCATTGCCGCATATATCGCGCAGACAGGACGATCGGTGGATCCGCGTTCGCTGCATTTCTACGAGATACTCTCCGCCTACAAATGCGTGGTTATGACGCTGGCGACCGGCATGAAGACCGCGCGCGACCGCCACAATCATCAGGACGTCCTGCTCACCTGGCTGGCACCCGCAGGATACATCTTCGTGTCCGAACTCTGCCGCCTTCTGGATGAGGCAACCGCACCATGAATCCATCGATCGAAGATCGCCTCGGCAGCATGATCCGGGCCATGGAAGAAGTCGTTCTCCCCGAACTGCGGGGACGCAAGGGGCTTGCGGAGGAGCAGGCATCGCTGGTGCTGGGGCATCTCCACCAGTTGCGCGCGCAGGCAGGCCTGAACACGCATTACGAAGACGCCGAGTTCCGCGCACTCGCAACGTTGGCCGCAGAACTGGTCGCAGCAGCGAGCGGCGGCCCGGTGACGACATCCGCAGCGCATGAATTGCGGTCGGCGGCCATGCCCGCAACCGACGATGACGCCCTGCGGGCAGCGACCGTACGGACGAGCGCCGCCATAGCCGCGCTGATCGCCGCTGCGCACGTCGATGGAGATACCCGGTTCCGCACTGCCGTCTACCGGCAGGTGCTAGGCCACGGGGCCGCGACCGCCCTGCGCGACCGGAGCTGGTTCGCGATTACCGGGTTCGAAGGCCCGGACACGGAACTGCCGTCGATGACGGCTGCGCTCACGTAGTTTCGGCTTTTCGGGCCGCGAACACCGGGCTCACAAGTTACGACGGAGGGGACTGTCGAAGATGAATTCCCGCCCCGTTCGCTCTCGATCTCGAAGGCGCTTTCAGGGTGAGCCAGCTCATCCGTCTGGAACCGCGCACTTACGGGATAGAGGCGAAGATGCAATTCCAGGCACGGAGAGATCGCATGCACCCTGTATTCGTCACCCTCGAACTCCATTTCGCACCGGGCATGATAGAGACGTTCCTGACGCAACTGCCCGGCATTCTCGAAGAGACGCGCAGGACCGACGGCTTTGTCGCCATCAGTGCCCATCGCCATCATGCGGACGCCGACAGACTCATCCTTTCCGAGCAATGGCACAGTGCGCTGGCCTATCAGACCTACCTGCAGGCCCGCATCGTCTCAGGGCTGTTCACGGACCTGGCCAAACTGCTCGTTGGGGACCCGCGCATCGACATCTGGCAGCCCGCTCATCTCACCGTAACGCCGCCAGTCGACTGACAAAGAAGGCGCGGGAGGCAAACTCTCCCGCGCCCTTTTCATGTCAGCCTGCGTCTGCCAGACAGCGGCGCGCCTCGGCGTATTCGTCCACCAGCGTACCGATCCATTCGCCTGCAGGCCCCGCGACCTTGACCGCGCCGATGCCCTGCCCGGCGCTCCAGATTTCCTTCCACGCCTTGGCGTTGTCGCCGCCGCCGTCGATGTTGATCGCCTTGCCCGCCGCGCGCACGAGGTTGTCCGGGTCCAACCCGTTCTCGACGATCGAGGGGCGCAGGAACGTCGCCTTCACGCCGGTGAACGAGTCGCTGACGAGGATGTCGTCGGCCGTGCAGTCGACGATCATCTGCTTGAAACCGACCTGCGTGTTGGCCTCTTCCGACGCAAGGAAGGCCGAGCCGACATAGGCGAGGTCAGCCCCCATCGCCTCGGCCGCCAGCACCGAGCGGCCGTTGGCGATGCAGCCCGAGAGGATCAGCAGCCCGTCCCACCACTCGCGGATTTCCTGCACCAGCGCGAAAGGCGAGATATTGCCGGTGTGCCCGCCTGCCCCGGCACCGACAGCGATGATCCCGTCCACGCCCATCTGCGCCGCCTTCTGCGCATGGCGGTTGCGCACCACGTCCTGGAACACCAGCGCGCCGTTGTCCTGAAGCCGCCGCACAAGGTCCGGGTTGGCCGCCAGCGCCAGCACCACGATCGGCACCTTGTGGCGCAGCACTACCTCGAGGTCCGGCTCCAGCCGCGAGTTCGAGGCATGGGCGACGAGGTTGATCGCATAAGGTGCGTCGCCCACTTCGGCCTTGATGCGGGCGATGTCGGCATCGAGCGCCTCGGTCGTGCGCGGGTTCAGTGCGGGCATCGAGCCGATGATCCCGGCCTTGCACTGCGCGATCACGAGGTCCGCGGTGGAGGCGATGAACATCGGCCCCGCCATCACCGGAATGCGCAGTCTGCCCTTGAGGGCGGCGATCTCTTCCCTGTTCATCGTCCTATCGCTTCCATGTTATCGTGCCGTCATCCAGCACCTTGCGATCCCCAACCAACGCGCGGAACCGCGCCGAGGCATCGCCGTCCTTCCATATCTCGAACGTGACTGCGTCCCCGGGCATGACCACGCCCGAAAACTTGCAGGCAAGCGCCCCCACCGCCCCCGGATCACGCCCCAGCGCACGCGAAACCGCCACGCCGGCGACGGCATAGCTCGCCAGCCCGTGCAAGATCGGGCGCGGGAAACCGGCCTTCGCCGCGAAGCCCGGATCGAGATGCAGCGGGTTCCAGTCCCCCGACAGGCGATAGATCAGCGCCGCGCGCGGCGAGATCGCGTAGTGCCCGACCGCATCGGGAGCGCCGACCGGTTCGAACTTCGCCTCGCGCGGGGCTTCGGGGCCGCCGAAACCGCCGTCGCCGCGCAGCAGCAGGGTCTGGCGCAGGCGGCAATGGACGGCGTCGGTATCGGCATTGCTGATCTCGCGCTCCAGCACCAGCACCGCGCCTCGCCCCTCACCCCGGTCGGTCAGCGAGACGACGCTCGCCGTCCCTGTCACCGTGGCGCCGGGGGGCAGCGGCTCGAAGAACTCGGCTGCCTGCGCGGAATGCACCAGCTTGCCGAAATCGACCCCGAGCGCCGGCTCGCGAATCCACATGCCGGGCGAACACAGCGTCACACCATAAGTCGGCAGAACCCGCAGCGATCGTTCATCGAGAAACGCGAGATCGCCCGCGTCGCACGGATCGTGCCCCAGCCCGACGCCCAGCGCATAAAGGATCGCGTCACGCTCGGCATAGGACTGCGTGCGCACGCCGAAGCCGTAGTCCCGGATCGCGTCGGGCCGGATCATCGTCACACCGGGTCCCAGGTGAACACGTCGCCCGAGCGGTGGAGCGGGTAGAAGTCGTTGGCGAACTGCGGGAACACGCGCTCGGTGATCGTCTCGGGCGTCCAGCCCTCGGCGGTGTGGGCGGTGCGGATCGGACGCGACTGCGAGAACAGGTAGATCTCGTTGTTGCGCACGCCGAAGACCTGTCCCGTCACCTCCTTGCCGCCATCGCTGCACAGCGCCGCGCAGAACGGCCCGATCTTGTCGGCATCGAGCTTCTTGAGGCCCTCGACCCGCTTTTGCTGCTCGGGCGTGTCGGTCGGGATCGAACTGACCATGCGCGTCCACGCCCAGGGCGCCACCGCATTGGAGCGCACCCCGAAACGCTGCATGTCGATGGCGATGCACTTCGACATGCCGACGATGCCCAGCTTGGCCGCCGCATAGTTCGCCTGCCCGAAGTTGCCGACGAGCCCGGTCGAGGAGGTCATGTGCACGAAGGCGCCCGAGCCCTGTTCCTTGAAGAACGGCGCGGCGGCGCGGCTGGTGTGGAAACTGCCCATCAGGTGCACATCGATCACCGCGCGGAAATCCTCCGGCGTCATCTTGTGGAAGATCACGTCGCGCAGGTTGCCCGCGTTGTTCACCACCGCATCGATCCGGCCGAAGCTGTCGATCGCGGCCTGGACCATCGCCTGCGCCCCGTCCCATTCGGCGACGCTGTCGTGGTTGGCGACCGCCTGCCCGCCCAGCGCACGGATTTCCTCGACCACCTGCTCGGCGGGCGAAGCGCCCTCCTCACCCGCGCCGCTAAGCGCCACGCCAAGGTCGTTGACGACCACCGCAGCACCCGCCTTCGCCATGGCCAGCGCGATGCCGCGACCGACGCCGCGACCGGCGCCGGTGACGAGCACGGCCTTGCCTTCCATCATTCCCATTGTCGTATCCTCAGTAGCTCTTGGGAAGGTCGAGGACCTTCTCGGCGATGAAGCTCATGATGAGCTGCTCGGTGATCGGCGCGAGGCGCGTCAGCGCGGCCTCGCGGTACAGTCGCTCGACATGGTACTCCTTGGCATAGCCAAAGCCGCCATGCGTCGCGACCGATTGCCACGCCGCGTCATGACAGGCGCGGGCGGCAAGGAACTTGGCGGAATTGGCCTCGGCTCCGCAGGGCAGGCCGCTGTCGTAGAGGCGCGCGGCCTTTTCGACCATCAGCCAGGCGCTCTGCAGATACATCCACTTTTCCGCGAGCGGGTGCTGGATCCCCTGGTTCTGGCCGATCGGCCGGTCGAAAACCACGCGCTCCTTGGCATAGTTCACGCCCCGGCGCAGTGCGTCGGAACCGATGCCGGTGGCGGCGGCGGCGATCAGGATGCGCTCGGGGTTGAGCGAGTGGAGGATATAGCCGAAGCCCTTGCCTTCCTCGCCGATGCGGTCCTCGTCGGGGATGAACAGGTCCTCGATGAAGATCGCGTTCGAATCCACCGCCTTGCGGCCCATCTTGGGGATCAGGTGGACGTCGATCTTGCTGCGGTCGAGATCGGTGTAGAAGATGGTGATGCCGTCCGTCGGCTTGCTCACATCCTCGAACTTGGTCGTGCGCGTCAGCAGCATGATCTTGTTCGCGACCTGCGCGGTCGAGGTCCAGACCTTCTGGCCGTTGACGCGGTAGCCGCCGGGCACCTTCTCGGCGAAAGTCTTGATCCGCGTGGTGTTGAGACCGGCATCGGGCTCGGTGAAGCCAAAGCACACCTGATCCTCGCCCGAGACAAGGCGCGGCACCCAGCGGGCCTTCTGCTCCTCGGTGCCCTTGACCACGATCGGGTGCGGTCCGAACAGGTTGATGTGGATCGTCGAAGACGCGGCGAACCCGCCGCCGCAAGAGGCAACCTCGCGGATCATCGTCATCGCCTCGGTCACGCCGAGGCCGGAGCCACCGTATTCCTCGGGCATGGTGATACCCAGCCAGCCGCTTTCGGCCATGGCGCGGTGGAATTCGCGCGGGAACTTGCCGTCGTCGTCGCGGGCGAGCCAGTATTCGTCGTCGAACGGCTTGCAGACCGCGCGCACGCCTTCGCGGATGGCTTCGAGATCTTCCTCGGTTGGAAGCGGACGGGGTGCACTCATGACGAAATCCTCGTTGAATGGGACTGGATGCGGCGCAGCAGGTCGGGCCCGCGCCAGAGCAGCCAGGCGGCGTTGACCATGTTGCCGGTGCAGCAGGTGACGATGAACAGCACGACCACGAGCGTCAGGTTACGTTCGTAGGCGTAGATGATGAGCGAGAAGAGCAGGAAGCCGGAATAGGCATCGGCCCAGACGTAAAGGCCCCAGACCACCGACCACACGTGGAGCTGGTCCGGGATGACCTCGCCGGTCGCGAAGGCATAGAGAAGGAACGCGGTCAGGCCGACCACGATCGCAAGGCTGGCGCCGCGCGCGAAACCGCTCATCCATCTTCTCCTGCTGCGGCCAGCGTCTTGTGCGCGGCCTTGAGGTGGGGAATGTCGAACATCTTTCCGTCGATGCCGATCGTACCGAGCTGCGGATTGGCGGCGAAGGCATCGACGATGCGGCGGGCATGGGCCACTTCCTCCTCAGACGGGCTGAAGCAGCGGTTGATCGTGTCGACCTGATCGGGATGAATGGCGATGCGGCCGAGGAACCCGTCGCGCCGGGCCTTGCGGCAATCGGCCTCCAGCCCCTCGGGATCGCGGAAGTTGGCGAAGAGCGTGTCGATCGGCACGACCCCGGCCGAGGCCGAGGCGAACAGGCACTGCGCGCGGGCAACCTGATAGGGGAAGGTCCAGGAGCCGTCGGGCTCCTTGTTGTCCGTCGCGCCGATGGCGGCGCCAAGGTCTTCCGCCCCCCAGGTCAGGCCGACGAGGCGTGGGTGCGGCGGCGTGTAGGACTGCAGGTTGAACATCGCCAGCGGCGTCTCGGTGGAGACGACGGCGATCTTCACCGTGCCCGCCGCCATGCCCGCCTCGGCCTCGAGCCGGTCGAGCTTGCGGGCGATTTCGGCGATGTCCTCGGCGCCATTGGCCTTGGGGATCAACAGTCCCGCAAGGCCGGGGCGCACCACGGCGGCAAGGTCGTCGTCGATCAGCCCGCTGTCGAGCGGATTGGGCCGCACGAACAGCGCAGCGCCGACCTCGCCCGCGCGGTCGAGCCAGCCCGCGACGATGCCGCGCGCCTCGGGCTTCACCGCCGGAGCAACCGAGTCCTCGAGATCGAGGATCAGCACGTCCGCCGCGGTCTGCGAGGCTTTTGCGAACTTTTTCTCGCTGTCGCCCGGCACGAAGAGAAGCGAGCGCAGCCTCACGCCGGCTTCCTCAGCATAAGCGCATTGCGCTTGGTGCGGCAGACGATCTGGTCGTTCTGGTTGAGGCCGATATGCTCGAACAGGACGATGCCCTGCGTTGGGCGAGACTTGCTGGCGCGCACCTCCAGCACATGCGTTTCCGAGCGGATGGTATCGCCGGAGAAGACCGGGTTCGGAAACACCGTATCGGTCATGCCGAGGTTGGCGACCGTGGTGCCCAGCGTCGTATCCTGCACCGACAGGCCGATCACCAGTCCCAGCGTGAAGATCGAGTTCATCAGCGGCCTGCCGAACTCGGTCTGCGCCGCATAGTCGTGATCGACGTGAAGCTGCGCCGGGTTGAAGGTCAGCGACGAGAACAGCATGTTCTCGTATTCCAGCACGGTCTTGCGGATTTCGTGCCGGATCACCTGCCCGACCTCGAACTCCTCGAACCAGAGGCCTGCCATCGTATCGTCTCCCTATTATCTTGTCAGTTCAGGCGGCCGAGGATCGCCACGGCGGCGACGCTGTTGAACGGCGCACCGCCCAGATTGTGCGTCAGGCCGAAGTCGACCTTGCCGCGCTGGCGCTCGCCCGCCCGGCCCTGAAGCTGGTTGTAGACCTCGTAGGCCATGCGCAGGCCCGAGGCGCCGACCGGGTGGCCGAAACACTTGAGCCCGCCGTCGAGCTGGCACGGGATCGCGCCGTCGCGGTCGTACCGGCCATCGAGGATGTCGGCAGGCGCGCGGCCCTCGTCCGACAGGCCGAGGTCTTCCATGATGACCAGTTCGGTGATCGAGAAGCAGTCGTGCACCTCGGTCATGTCGATGCTCTGCTTCGGATCGTGGATGCCCGCCTCGGCATAGGCCTTGCCAGCCGCGACGCGGGTATTGGGCACATGCGCGCCGTCCCATTCGCCGTACTGCATCTCCCAGCCGTTGCTGGCGCTCAGCTGGATCGCCTTGATCGTGACGGGGTTCGCCTTGCCCAGCCCGCGCGCGATGTCGGGCGTGGTGACGATGGCGCAGGCCGCGCCGTCCGACACGCCGCAGCAATCGAACAGGCCGAGCGGATCGGCGATCATCGGCGCGTTCAGGATCTTGTCCATCTCCACCGCCTTGCGCATGTGCGCTTTGGGGCTGTGGACGCCGTTCTGGTGGCTCTTCCACGAGACATGCGCCATCGCCCGCTTGAGGTCGCCCGCGTCGATCCCGTGCCGCGCGGCATAAGCTCCTGCCAGCTGCGCGAACGTGCCCGGCGCGGAGCCATAAGGCATCCACAAGTCGTTCTGCACGCCCTTGGTCTTGAGCGGCAAGCCGCCGTAGCCGGTGTCCTTGAGCTTCTCCACGCCGATGGCCAGCGCGATGTCCACCGCGCCCGAAGCCACGGCATAAGCCGCGCCGCGCAGCGCCTCGGTCCCGGTGGCACACATGTTCTCCACCCGCGTCACCGGCACCCGCTGCAGGCGCAGAGCATGGGCGGCGGGCAGCGCGGAATTGCCGACGTTGATGTCGTCAAGCGCATTGCCGACCCACGCCGCCTCGATCTGCTCGCGCGCGATACCGGCATCCGCCAGCGCCTCGCCGAACGCCTCGACCATCAGACCGTCGGCGCCGAGGTCCCAGCGTTCGCCGAAGCGGCTGCAACCCATGCCGACTATGGCGACCTTGTCCCTGAATCCGCTCGCCATCAGGCGTCTCCCAACGTCGGGCGCGCGAGCGGCGCCGCTTTCCAGAAATAGGTGCGGGTGCCCAGCTCGCGGTTCTGCGACTTGATGCGCAGCCGCATGCGGACGCGGTCCCCCACCGCAAAGCCCTGCTCGGGCCGGTCGACCATCTCCATCAGCACCCGCGCGCCGTTGTCGAACTGGACGAGACCAAAGTCGAACGGCGGATCGGGGGTGAAGTTCAGCCGGTCCGCCGTGATCGAGACGATCTTCGCCTCCAGATCGGCAAGGCGCACGTCCTCCAGCATTTCGGGCTCGGACAGAGCCGGGTTGACCGGATAGGCGCTCTTGGGGAACTGGACGTTGCCCCCACTGTCGCGCCCGCCGATGAAGCCGATGGTGTCGCGGCCGACGCGCTCCAGCACGGTGGCCTGCGATTTCTGCTGGAATTCCGCGCGCATCCCCCAGTCGAGCGACAGCGCGCCCGAAAGATTGAGGAAGCGCGTGGGCGAAGTCAGGCGGAAGCCCTGCGCGAGAACCTCGGCGAACCCGGCCACGCCCTCGACTTCGCCGGTAACCTCGAAGACCAGAGCATCGACGCCACTGCCGAACCCGACGACCAGCACGTAGTCACCTACCGCCGCCGCCGCGAGCGCCAGGCCGAGGCCGTAGAGCGGCATCGCCGTGCCCAGATCGCCCGCCGCATCGGAAACCGATTGACAATGATTGGGCGCAGCGACCTTCAACTGGCGCGCCGCAGCGGCCCATGTCCCGCCGACCGGCTCGGCCACCGCGACATGCGTCAGATGTCCCGGCTCGATCCCCGCTTCCTCGCAGGCGTCGCGGATGGCGGGGACGATCAGTTCGGCCACCGCCACGTCGCGCACGAAGCGTTCCTCGTAAACGTAAGGCGTGGGGTGATCCTGCGAGGCGTAGCGATCGACCAGATCGTGCGTCACGCTGGCGAAACCCGCCAGCCGCGCGCCGCCACCCTCGCCGATGCGCACCGCGGCGGCGCCGTCGCCATAGGCCAGCTGCGCCGCGCTGCCCGCCTGCGTCAGCCGCTTTTCCGATGCGACGACGATCTGGTCGCCCGTACCCAGCAGCGCATCGAGCATGGCAGTCGTGGCGGCGCGGCGCGAATTGCCGAAGTCCACGGTGCGCACCGTGCGCGGCAGGGCCAGCGCATCGAGCGCGATCGCGCTTTGCGAACGCTCCGTATAATAGGCCGAGGTCGAGGCGATCCGCAGACTTTCGGGCGCGGTCTGCACCAGCCCCCGCGCCGCTTCTACAGCCATCGTCAGGCTGTCCTCGTCCCAGCCCGCCAGCGCGCGGAAACCGCCACGCGGCATGCCGAGGCCGCTCCAGGAATATTCGCGGGCGATCGCCTTGCGGTCGACGCGCAGCGCGGGCAAGTATGCACCCATCGCGGTTATACCGATCTGCACCCTATCCTCCGCAAGATCATTTTTCAGGTCCGCCGCTGCTTGGCGGCGGCATATCGTCGCAGCCTTCTTGACAGCGCCGAATCATTTTGTAAACAGGTTCACAATTAGTGGCAAGGGTGATTTGGCACCCCCTCGGGGCAGCCTCCGGCCAAGGGAGCAGGACTTGGATATTTTCAGACAGGATGCACTGGCCGGGAAGGCCATTCTAGTGACGGGTGGCGGCAGCGGCCTTGGCCGGGAGATCGCCCGCAGCCTCAGCGCGCGCGGCGCAGTGGTGCATATCTGCGGCCGCCGCCAGGCGCTGCTGGACGAAACGGCCGCCGAAATTTCGGCGGCGACCGGCGGCGCGGTCCATGCTCACGCCTGCGACATCCGAGATGCCGATGCGGTGGACGCGATGGTCGAGGCGATCTGGCAGACGGGCCCGCTTTCCGGCCTGTTCAACAACGCCGCCGCCAACTTCATCGCACCGACCAAGGACCTGAGCGCCCGGGGCTTCCGCGCGGTGACCTCGACAGTGATCGACGGCACGTTCTACACCACGCTGTCGTGCGGCAAGCGCTGGATTCGCGACGGGATCGCAGGCGCGGTCGTCTCCAACCTGACGACCTGGGTATGGACCGGATCGGCCTTCGTGGTGCCGTCCGCCATGGGCAAGACCGCGATCGACGCGATGACCAAGTCGCTGGCGGTGGAATGGGGCCCTTACGGCATCCGCCTCAACGCCGTGGCCCCCGGCCCCTTCCCCACCGAAGGCGCCTGGGAAAAGCTGAACCCGATCCCGGACACGCAAAGCTCGGCCACCAATTGCGAGACGGTGCCGCTGCGCCGCTTCGGTGACATGCCCGAACTGTGCAACCTGATTACCTTCCTGTTGTCGGATGGGTGCAATTACCTGACGGGGCAGACCATCGCGATCGACGGCGCGCAGCATCTCGCCGGTCCCGGCACGTTCGCCGATCTCACCAACCTGACCGGCGAGCAGTGGGACGCAGCGCGCGCCGCGATCGCAGGTTCGGTCGCCAAGGAAAAAGCCCAACGGGGGAGCAACTGAGCCATGATCGAAAGATCCCTCTTCCAGCCCGAACACGAAATGTGGCGCGACACTGTCCGCAAGTTCATCGAGAAGGAAATCGTCCCCTTCCACGACCAGTGGGAAAAGGACGGCATCGTCCCGCGCGAGGTATGGCTCAAGGCCGGTGAGGCCGGGATGCTGTGCTGCACGGTTCCCGAGGAATACGGCGGCATCGGCGCGGATTATCTCTACGACGTCATCGTCTTCGAGGAATTGTGGCGCGCGGGCACGAGCGGCCCGGGCTTCCTGATCCACACCGACCTCGTCGCCTCCTACATCCTCGCCTTCGGGACCGAGGAGCAGAAGCGCCAGTGGCTTCCCAAGATGGTCAGCGGCGAGGCGATCGGCTCGCTCGGCATGACCGAGCCGCACGCGGGCAGCGATCTCAAGGCGATCCGCACCCGCGCCGAGCGCGACGGCGACGATTTCGTCATCAACGGGCAGAAGGTGTTCATCTCGAACGGCCAGCTCTGCGACGTGATCGTGCTGGCCACCAAGACCGACAGCGCCGCCGGGGCCAAGGGCACCTCGCTGTTCCTCGTCGATGCCAGCCTCCCCGGTTTCAACCGAGGGCAGAACCTCGACAAGCTCGGCATGAAGGCGCAGGACACCTCGGAACTGTTCTTCGACAACCTGCGCGTGCCTGCCAGCGCAATGCTGGGCGAGGAAGGTCAGGGCTTCGCGCTGATGATGACGAAGCTGTCGCAGGAACGGCTCGCCCAGGCGATCCGCTCGGCGACCGTGACCGAAACCGTCATCGAATGGACGGTGGACTATACCGCCGAGCGCAAGGCCTTCGGCCAGACCATCGGGGATTTCCAGAACACCCAGTTCGTGCTGGCCGACCTCAAGGCACGCGCGGTGATGGCGCGGGTCTTCACCGACAAGTGCATCGACCTGTTCATGAAGGGCGAGCTTGATCCGGTCGATGCCGCGATGGCCAAGATGACCACCTCGGAACTGCACTGCGAAACGGTCGACAAGTGCCTGCAATTGTTCGGCGGCTGGGGCTACATGTGGGAGTATCCGATCTGCCGCGCCTATGCGGACGCGCGCATCGTCAAGATCGCCGGCGGGTCCATCGAGATCATGAAGACCATCATCGCGCGTGAGATGTTCAAGGGCAAGCTGACGCGCAAAGGGTAATGGAAACACGCTTACCTCTTGATGCACGCGCGATTGCCGATAGTGCGGAGGTTTCAACCTCCGAAGGAAAGAGCGTGCCCAAGAATCTGGATTCCAATTTGCGCTTCGGCTTTTTGATCCACGACGTGTCGCGCATGCGCCGCATCGTCGTGGACCGGGCCCTCAAGCCCCTCGGCATCACGCGTTCGCAGTGGTGGGTGCTGGCCTTCCTGTCGCGCCGCGACGGAATGACCCAGACCGCCCTCGCCGC
Source organism: Novosphingobium resinovorum (assembly GCF_027922145.1). Classification (GTDB taxonomy): domain Bacteria; phylum Pseudomonadota; class Alphaproteobacteria; order Sphingomonadales; family Sphingomonadaceae; genus Novosphingobium; species Novosphingobium resinovorum. The sequence goes on from NZ_BSFC01000008.1 coordinate 64,400, forward strand.
CGACCTCGATCTCACCAAGGTGGCGATCGGTGGACTGGTCGATCGCATGGAAGCCGGTGGCTTCGTGGAACGCCGGGCGGATGAACGCGATGCCCGCGCCCGTCGCATCTACCTGACCAAGGCTGGCCAGAAGCTGGTCGCCGCGATCAGGGAAGCGGTTGATGCGGTGGAAGCCGACATCATGAGCGTGGTGGAAGACGAAGAACTCGAGGGCGCCAGCGGCGTACTCCTCAAGGTCAAGACAAGACTGATCGAACTCATCGGCAGCGATGCCGAAGGGGCCGGCGACATAGAAATGTAGCCGGTCATGAACAAACGGAGGTTGTTGTGAAAGGTTTGGAAGGCAAGGTCGCCATCGTCACCGGCGGCGGACAGGGCATCGGGCGCGCGCTCGTTCTCAGGCTCGCGGCGGAGGGGTGCAAGGTCGCCATCTTCGATCTCAGCCCCGAGGCGGGGGAAGAGACCGCCAAGCTCGCCGGAGACGCCGTGGTGCAGACCTGGCAGGTCGATGTGAGCGACTTCGAGGCCGTTCAGGCTGCGGTAGGTGCCGTTGAGGACACTCTTGGTCCCGTCTGGGCGCTGGTCAACAACGCCGGATGGGACAAGCCGATGCCCTTCCTCACGACCACCCCGGAGTTCTGGGACAAGGTCATCTCGATCAACCTCAAGGGCAATCTCAACACCCATTTCGCGGTCGCGGGCCGGATGGCGCAGCGCGGCGGCGGGCGGATCATCAACATCGCCTCGGACGCGGCGCGCGTCGGCACCAGCAACGAGGCGGTCTATTCGGCCTGCAAGGGCGGCCTCATCAGCTTCACCAAGTCGATCGCCCGCGAACTGGCGCGCAAGAACGTGCTCGCCAACTGCGTCTGCCCCGGCCCCACGAACACGCCGATGATGGCCAGCGTGCTGGGCGAAGGCGCCGACGCGGAGAAGTGGAAGGACGCGATGGTGCGCGGTATCCCCTTGAAGCGCATGGGAGAACCCGAGGACTACGCCGGCATCGTGGCAATGCTCGCGTCGGACGACGGCGCCTATATCACCGGGCAGGCCATTTCCGTCTCCGGCGGCATGAACATGGTCTGATCCGGCTATGTCGGATCAGGACAATACCCCGCCGCCGATCCCGGGAAACTGGGAAACCGGCATCGTTACCCGCACGGGAGCGTGGACGGTCGGCCAGATCTGGGTCGATTGGGAAGCGAAGCGCTACTGCCTGAAAGTCTCGGAAGATCACTGCAACGGCGTCGGCGGCATGCACGGCGGCGCCATGGCGACTTTCCTCGACGGGCAGGCCTTCGTCTACCAGGACCGCGAAGCCGCCGATCCCCATACGCCGACAATATCCTTGCAGGTCAATTACCTGGCTCCGCCCGTCGCGGGCGACTGGCTGGTGGCGGAGGTCGTGCTGGTGAAAACCACGCGCACGATGATCTTCACCCAGGCGATCGCCACCGTCGGAGAGCGGGTGATGGCCAGCTCCCACGCGATCTACAAGAACAACGCAGGAAAGGACTCGCTATGAGCGAAGCACCCCAGTTCGAGCACGTGATCTACGAAGTAAAGGGCCGCGCGGCCTGGATCACGATCAACCGCCCCAAGCTCTACAACGCCTTCAACGCCCAGACGATCGAGGAGCTGATCGCCTCGTTCAAGCTGGCCGCCGACGATCGCGGCGTCAGCTCGGTCGTGCTCACCGGCGCGGGCGACAAGGCCTTCTGCACCGGCGGCGACCAGTCGGCCCACGAAGGCCAGTACGACGGGCGCGGCATCGTCGGCCTGCCGATCGACGAACTGCAGTCGATCATCCGCGACATTCCCAAGCCCGTGATTGCCCGCATCAACGGCTTCGCGATCGGCGGCGGCAACGTCTTCGCGACGCTGTGCGACCTCTCGATCATGTCGGAATCGGCGAAGCTCGGGCAGGTCGGCCCCAAGGTCGGCTCGGTCGATGCAGGCTGGGGCACCGCCCTGCTCGCCCGCCACGTCGGCGACAAGAAGGCGCGCGAAATCTGGTTCCTCAACCTCCAGTATACGGCGGCAGAGGCGCTCGAGATGGGCCTCGTCAACAAGATCGTCCCGCACGACCAGCTCGATGCGGCGGTGACCGAGTGGACCGACATCCTCGCCCAGCGTTCGCCCACCGCGCTGGCGCTCGCCAAACGCAGCTTCAATGCCGACAGCGACAACATCCGCGGCATCTCGATGCTGGCGCTAAATGCGGTGAAGCTGTTCTACGACACCGACGAGTCCAAGGAAGGCGTCCGCGCCTTCACCGAGAAGCGCGCGCCCGACTTCCACAAGTACGTGAAGTGACGGAATAGCAGATAGCAAATCAGCAGGGTCGGCCCGTGGCACCACGACGCATCACCGCAGACGATCTGGCCGCAGTCCTGCCGCCCGGTGGGCTGACGCTGGTTTCGTCGTGCAGCGCGGAATCGGACCTGCTGGCCGATATGGTCGCCGGGGGGGGAGATACCCTGGCGGCCATGCGGTTCTCGGGAATTTTCGTACCCGGCCTCAACCGCCGGACATGGTCGGGAAGCAGCCTGAGCCGCGTGCTGACGTTCTTCCAGACGCCGCAGCTCAGGGCGGAACCCGAGCGGGTCGATTTCAGGCCGCTGTGCTACGGGCAGATATCCGCGCTCTATGCGGCCGAGCCGCCAAGCGCCGTGCTGTTCATGTGCAGCCCGCCCGATGAAAACGGAATGTGCTCGTTCGGGCCGGAAACAGCGTTCATTCCCGATTTCTGGCGATCCGCCGGAACGCGGATCGCGCATATCAACCCCGCCATGCCGCGCACGGCAGGCGATCCGGGTATTCCCTTCGGCGAACTGACCGCTTTCATCGAGCAGGATCAGGTATTGAAAGGCACGCCCACCGATCTTCCGGACCCTGTTTCGCGCGCGATCGCGGAACATGCGGCCCGGTTCATAGAAGACGGCGCCACGCTGCAGACCGGCCTCGGCAAAGTGCCCGACGCCGTCCTCGATGCCCTGCATGACCGCCGCGACCTGCGCCTTCATACCGGCCTCGTCGGCGACGGCGGGCTGCGGCTGGTGCGATCGGGGGCCATGGCCCCGGGTTCGAGCGCCCTCGTCGGCGTCGCGATCGGATCGCCCGAACTCTACGCCGGGCTGGATGATCCCCATTTCCAGTTCCGGCCGGTATCGGTGACGCATGATCCGCGCATCGCGGGAGCCGCCGGACACTTCGTCACGGTGAATTCCGCGCTGGAGGTCGATCTGTTCGGCCAAGTCTATTCCGAGGTCGGCCCCAAAGGCGCCATGTCCGGACCGGGAGGCGCCAGCGACTTTGCCGCCGCCGCCCGCCTGTCGCCGCGCGGGCTGCGCCTGATCTGCCTTCCCGCCGACGCGGCGAAAGGCACGTTGTCGCGGATCATCGACCCTGCCTCTGCACGCGGCCCGGCATCGCTGAGCCGGCTCGATACCGATGTAGTCGTCACCGAACATGGTGCCGCCGACCTGCGGGGCAAGAGCCATGATGACCGCGCCGAAGCCCTGATACGTATAGCCGCCCCCCAATTCCGCGATGTCCTGGCAGAAAGCTGGCGTGCGGTTTCGGATCGGCTCTGAGAACACAAGAGAGGATTATATGGCCAAGACCATCATCAGCTGCGCCGTGACCGGTTCGATCCACACGCCGTCGATGTCGCCGCATCTGCCGGTGACGGCCGACGAGATCGCGCAGAGTGCGCTTGAGGCGGCAGAGGCAGGCGCCGCGATCGTCCACCTGCACGCGCGCGATCCCGAAACCGGCAAGCCGGTGCATGAACCGGAAGACTTCGCGCCGTTCCTCAAGGTCATCAAGCAGGCGAGCGACGTGGTAGTGAACATCACCACCGGCGCCTCGCCCTACATGCCCGTCGAATATCGCGTGAAACCCGCCGAGACGTGGCAACCCGAAGTGGCCAGCCTCAACATGGGGAGCATGAACTTCGGTCTGTTCCCGATGCTGAAGAAGGACCGGGAGTGGAAGCACGCCTGGGAGCCCGAAATGCTGGAGGCCAGCCATGATCTGGTGTTCCGCAACAGCTTCAAGGACATCCGCTATGCGCTGGAAACGCTGAACAAGACCGGCACCCGCTATGAGTTCGAGTGCTACGACACGGCGCACCTCTACAACCTGCACTACTTCTGGAAGGAGGGCTTGGTCGAAGGCCCGCTGTTCATCCAGACCTGCTTCGGCCTCCTCGGCGGCATCGGCGCGCATCCGGAAGACGTGATGCACATGAAGCGCACCGCCGACCGCCTGTTCGGCGACAACTACCGCTGGTCGGTGCTGGCGGCAGGCGCGAACCAGATGCCGGTGGCGGCGATGGCGGCCAGCATGGGCGGGCACGTCCGCGTGGGGCTGGAGGACTCGCTGTGGATCGGCAAGGGCCAGCTCGCCACCAGCAACGCGCAGCAGGTGACGAAAGTGCGCCAGATCATCGAGGGCCTTGGCGGCGAGATCGCCACCCCTGCCGAAGCGCGCGAAATCCTCGGCCTCAAGGGTGGCGACAAGGTCGCCTTCTGACCCTGCTTCTCGCAATGCCGCAAGCCGGCGCAGGAGAATTCATGACATTGCCCCTCCCCGATCTCACCCAGTTCCGTGTCGAGCGACAGGACAACGGCCTGATCCATCTCGTCTTCGACTGCCCCGACAGATCGATGAACGTCTTTTCCAACAAGGCGATCCATGAACTGGGCGCCTTCGCCGAATGGCTGCACCGCGCCGACGACGTTCGCGGCGTGGTCGTCCGTTCCGGCAAGGCCAACGGCTTCTGCGCGGGCGCGGACCTGACGGAACTGGGCGTCGCCTACGAGATGATCGTCGCCGCGCCCAGGGCCGACCGTTTCGATATCGCCTTCGACCACTTCTTCCCCCTCAGCCATGCGATCCGCCGTCTGGAGACCGCAGGAAAGCCGATTGCCGCCGCCGTCGCTGGTGTCGCGCTAGGGGGCGGATGCGAACTTGCTCTCGGCGCCCACTACCGTGTCCTGACCCGTTCCCGCCGTGCGATGCTGGGCCTGCCTGAATATGCCGTGGGGTTGCTTCCCGGCGCCGGTGGAACCCAGCGCATGCCGCGCCTCGTCGGCGTCGAGGCCGGGCTGGAAGTCCTGCTTCTCGGCCGTACCTACCAGGGCGAAGATGCCGTGGCTGCCGGCCTTGCCGGCGAGGTCGTGGATGAAGGCGACGAGATCGCCGCCGCCGAACGCTGGCTGCTGTCCAAGGCGGCCCACTGCGTGCAGCCCTGGGACCGCACTGACAGTGCTCCTTTGCCGCATGCCGAGATTTCCGGCGCCATCGAGCGCCATCGCGAACGCGAACTGGCAAGGATGCTCGGCCATGAACCAGCCCCTCTCGCCATTCTCGACTGCGTGGAGTTCGGCATCATCCAGCCGATCGATGGCGCCATCCGCGCGGAAATGTCCGTGTTTTCGGCTCTGATCCAGCGCCCCGAACCCCGCAACATGATCCGTACGATGTTCCTCGGCAAGCAGGCCTATGACAAGGCGGCAAAGGACGGCTCCCTGCCGGACAGCATCGAAGCCGCGCGGGAGGCGATCTCCACGAAAGTATCGCAGGCGTCTTCGCAATGCCCCGAATTGGCCAGCGCCCTGTTCGGAGCCCCTACCCCCGGATCTGCACCGGTCCAGCGGAGGGTCGGTACGGACTTCTGGCTTCGCGGTCGTCCGGCGGCGATGGCAGCTCTGAAGGAACTGTCACAGGACTGCAGCAGCATAGTCGCCGACATGGACGACATCACCCGCCTGCAACTCGATCACGCACTTGCTCGCACGCTTGTTGTGCCTGCCTATATCGGCGGCCTCGCTGGCATGGCCGAACTGGTCTAGGACGTCCTCTTGCGGGAGAGTTTAGAACTCTCCCGCAAGAATTGTATCAGGAAATCAGCAGCATAGGCACCTCGATCGCCTCACGAAACGCGGCCATGAATTGCGCGGCCAAGGCGCCGTCGATCGCGCGATGGTCGAAGCTGCCGGTCGCGGCCATGATCGTGGCCAGCGCAATATCGCCGTCGACTTTCCACGGCTGTTCCACCCCTGCCCCGATACCCAGGATCATGGCTTGCGGCGAATTGATGACCGGCACCATCTCATCGATGCCGAACATCCCCAGATTCGAGATGGTCGCGGTCCCGCCCTCGTAGTCGCCGGGCGTCAGGCGGCCTTCCCTCGCCTTCGCCGCAAGCGACCGGCCCGCTTCGGAAACAGCGCCAAGGGAAAGGGCCGCCACATCCCGGATGACCGGTGTGACGAGGCCGCCGTCGATGGCCACCGCCATGGCGATGTCGACGCGTTCGAAGCGATGAATCCGGTCCCCGGCGAACTGCACATTGGCTTCTGGAACCTGCTCCAATGCCCACGCCATCGCCTTGATAACACAGTCATTTACTGAAACGCGGGCACCGCGATGCGAGACGGCACCGTTCAATTCCCGGCGCAGTTCGAGCAATCCGTCAAGACGGCAGCGGGCGGTGAGATAGAAGTGCGGGACGGTCTGCTTGCTCTCGGTCAGGCGCCGGGCGATGGTCCTGCGCATAGTGGACAGGCTCTCGCTGCGCATCGGTATTCCCTGAGGCGCGGGCAGCGGCCGATCTTCCGCCGGGATCAGGGCAACCGATGCCGCCGTCGCAAGTCCCAGATCTGCCGCCATTATCCTGCCGCGCGACCCCGAGCCCGCGATCGAGTCCAACCCGATGCCGCGTGCCGTGGCAAGGCGCCGGGCGAGCGATGTCGAACTGACATCCGGGGCTGAAACGGGCAATGTCTGAATCGGCTCGGCGTAGGTTTCGGCAGCAGCGAGAGGGACAGGATCGGTGTCCTCACCGGCACTCAACAGTGCCACAACGGCACCTACGGGTACATCAACGCTACCTGCAGGCACCACCAGACGCGCTATGCGGCCATCTTCGGCGGCTTCCATTTCCATGGTCGCCTTGTCGGTTTCGATCTCGGCGATCAGGTCGCCCGCCTTGACGGTATCACCCGTGCCGACCAGCCAGCGGGCAAGCGTCCCCTTCTCCATCGTCGGGGACAGCGCCGGCATTTTGAGTTCAATGGCCATTTCAGTTTCTCCGGAAACAGTTGCGTCGCTGCATTGGCGGTGGCGTCGGCATCGAAGCGCAACTGGCCCGATGCCCGCCAATCTTCAGCCCAGGGCCGCGCGCATCTCGGTGATCGTAGCGGTCATCATCGTCATCCCGATTGCTGCGAAAAGGAGCGCTTCAGAACCCCACTTTATCCCCGCCCTTGAGGCCGAGGATTTCGCGCGCTTCGGCAGGGGTGGCGATCTCGCCGCCGAGGCCCTCGATGATCTGGCGCACTTTCGTCACCTGCTGCGCGTTGCTGGTCGCAAGCTGGCCCTTGCCGATCCACAGCGAGTCCTCCAGCCCCACGCGGACGTGCCCGCCCATGCTGGCCGCCATCGCCGCCACCGGCATCTGGTTCGCGCCTGCCGCCAGCACCGACCAGCGGTAGTTGTCGCCGAACAGGCGGTCGGCGGTGCGCTTCATGTGCATCACGTCCTCCGGGTGGGCGCCAATGCCGCCGAGGAGGCCGAAGCAGGTCTGGATGAACAGCGGCCCTTCGACCAAGCCCTCCTTCCAGAAGTAGTGCAGGTTGTAGAGGTGCGCCGTGTCGTAGCATTCGAACTCGTAGCGGGTGCCGGTCTTATTCAGCGTTTCAAGGGCATAGCGGATATCTTTGAAGCTGTTGCGGAAGACGAGGTCGTGGCTGGCCTCCAGCATCTCCGGCTCCCAGGCGTGCTTCCACTCCCGGTCCTTTTTGAGCATCGGGAACAGCCCGAAGTTCATGCTGCCCATGTTGAGGCTGGCCACTTCGGGTTGCCACGTCTTGGCGGGTTTCACGCGGTACTCGACCGGCATGTAGGGCGAGGCGCCGGTGGTGATGTTGACCACCACGTCGCTCGCCTGCTTGATCACCTTGAGGAACGGCGCGAAGTCTTCCGGTTCATGCACCGGCTTGCCGGTTTCGGGATCGCGCGCGTGGAGATGGACGATCGCCGCCCCGGCCTCTGCCGCTTCCAGAGCGCTCTGCGCGATCTCGTCGGCCGTCACCGGCAGATGCGGCGACATCGACGGCGTGTGGATCGAGCCCGTCACGGCGCAGCTGATGATGGTCTTGGACTTCGGCATCTCGCCCTCCGTTTTTCGCTGCCGATCTCTGCCGAGGCATTCGTTGTGAACGTCGATGTGGTTTAAACTGTCCAAACGGTCAATATGATTCTTACCGCGGAGCGCGACCGGACACAGAGATCGCAGGCAAAGTCGTCAAAATTGGCGAATCCAGCTCGCGCCTTTACTCCCCGTCACGAATTATCTGACCATATGACTAATAGCCAGCCCAGCAAAAACGGCACAGGAATGCCGGAAGGTAGGCACCAACCGCATCGGTCATGCTCACCATAACTCCGATATTTATCTATGAATTACAGTATATAAATCGATCATCACGCCCAACTTCAAAGCCTTTGGCAACCTGCAGATCAGCAGCAGATCACAAGTTCGAATAATGGCTTGACGCGCCAAATGCGCTCATTAGAATTCCAATTGGTCAGGTTAAGCAAATGCAACCGGCGAGCGCAAAGCGCCGCACCATGGGGAGGATAATCGATGAAAATGCATGCACGCGCTGTGCTTTTTGCAGGCGGATCGCTGCTGTCGCTGGGGCTTTCCGCGACGTATGCGAACGCGCAGACCGCTGAAGCCACACCGCCACCCTCGTCCGCCAGCACGAACGAGATCGTCGTCACCGCCAACAAGCGCGAACAGAACCTCAGCGAAGTCGGCTCGTCCGTCAGCGCGGTCAGCGGCGAGGCGCTGAAGGTCCAGAACATCTCCAACATCGCGGACCTGGCGAAAGTGACGCCGGGCCTCACTTTCGCGCCGACGCCGAACGCCACGCCGGTCTACACGATCCGCGGCGTCGGCTTCTACGACAGTTCGCTGGCGTCCTACCCCGACGTCGCCGTCTACATGGACCAGTTCCCGCTGGCGCTGCCGGTGATGTCCGCGCAGACCGGTTTCGACCTCCAGCGCGTCGAAGTGCTGAAGGGTCCGCAGGGCACCCTGTTCGGCAACAACGCCACCGGCGGCGCGATCAACTTCGTCGCCAACACGCCCACGCCGACGCTGGAGGGCGGCGCGACCTTCAGCTACGGCCGCTTCAACACGATCGAGGCCAACGGCTTCATCAGCGGCCCGATCACCGATACCCTGGGCGGACGCATCGCGGTGAAGGCGGTCAACGGCGATCCCTGGCAGAAGAGCTATACCCGCGACGATCGCAACGGCCGCGCCGATACGATCGCCGGGCGCATGATCCTCGAATTCGAGCCGAGCAGCGACTTCAAGGCCTCGCTCAACCTCAACGGCTGGCGCGACCAGAGCGAGCCGCAGGCCCCGCAGCGCATCGCCTTCGTGCCGCAGAACGACGTGTCCGGCGCCCCCGCCATCGCGCCGTTCACCTATGCCGACGGCCCCGTGCCCTATCCGCAGGCGACCTACCCCAACGCACCGCGCAATGCCCGCGCCGCCGACTGGTCCACCGACTATCGCCCGCGGCAGGACAACCGCATGCTGCAGGGCCTGTTCCGCATGGACTACGACTTCAGCGGCATCACCGTCACGTCGCTGACCGGCTACACCGACCTCAAGTTCGACAACACCACCGAAGGCGGCGGCACCGCGCTGCGCGACCTCGACTTGCGCAGCGACAGCGGCCACATCAAGAGCTTCACGCAGGAAGTGCGCATCGCCAACGATTCCCACAACGCGCTGCGCTGGGTGGTGGGCGCGAACTACGAGCGCACCAAGGTCAACGAAGTCACCTGGCTGACCTACACCGACACCAGTTCCACGTACGTCAACGGCATCGTCGGCAGCACGTATGAAACCCGCCAGAAGATGACGAACTACGCCGCCTTCGGAAACCTGGAGTTCGACGTGAACGACCAGATCACGCTCAAGGCCGGCATCCGCCAGACCCGTGCCAAGCGCGATGCCTATGCCTTCAACGGCGATCTGCCGCAGTTCCCGATCCTGCCGACCGACACCACTTTCGGCGGCACTCCGGGCGTCACGCTGACCGACTTCTTCAACGCGGTGTACGGCTCGCTCGGCCCGCTCTACGGCGGCCCGGGCTACCAGATCCCGACGATCGCACCGGGCGGCTCGATCATCCTCGACACGCGCGGGCTGGTGCTGGGCGATCCTTCGGCGAACGATCCGGTCGATCCCGATACTTTCCTGACCGCCACCACCGTCAACACCCGCATCCGCGAGAACAGCACTTCGTGGATGGTCGGCGCGGACTTCAAGCCGGTGGACGGCCTGCTGCTCTACGCCAACGTCTCGAAGGGCTACAAGGCGGGCAGCTTCCCGCACTTGTCGGGCGCGATCTTCGATGCCTATGCGCCGGTGAAGCAGGAATCGATCATGGCCTACGAAGCGGGCTTCAAGGCCCAGTTGATGGATCGCCTGCTCACCATCAACGGCGCCGCGTTCTACTACGACTACAAGAACAAGCAGACCCGCGCGAAGTTCGTCGATCCGATCTTCGGCGCGCTCGACAAGCTGCTGAACGTGCCCAAGTCCACCATCAAGGGCGCCGAACTCGAAGTCACCGCGCGCCCGATGCAGGGCCTGTCGCTCAGCGCCTCGGTGACGTACCTCGACGCCAAGGTGGACAAGTACCTCGGCGCCGTGGGCCAGACGGCGGTAAGCGGCGTGCTGGTGCCGGTGAACGCCTCGTTCAAGGGCGTCGACCTGCCGTTCTCGCCCAAGTGGCAGTACTCGCTGCGGGCGGACTACACGTTCCCGGTCAGCTCGGCGCTGGACGGCTTCGTGGGTGCGGGCCTCAACGGGCAGAGCAGTTCGGTGTCGGCGCTGGTCGTGCCGGGTTCGGCCACCTTCGGGGCGACCTCGGACCTCTACGACATCAAGGCCTATACGCTGGTCAACGCCAACCTCGGCATCCGTTCCTCGGACGGCAAGTGGACAGCGTCGGTCTGGGGCAAGAACATCTTCAACACCTATTACTGGAGCAACGCCACGCAGGCCTACGACACCTTCGTGCGCTACACCGGCCGTCCGGCGGAATACGGCATCACGGTCGGCATGAACTTCTGAAGAAGCAACCTACCCTCCTGAAAGGCCCGGAAACCGCGAGGTTTCCGGGCCACTTTTTTGCCATCGTGACGGATGAAGATCAGATGCTGGTATGCCCTCCGTCGATCGCGAACGAGGCGCCGGTGGCGAACGAGGCTTCGTCCGACAGCAGCCAGCGCACCGCACCCGCGATCTCGGAAGGCTGGCCGAAGCGGTTCATCGGATGGACGGCGGCCAGCGCCTGTTCCAGCCCGGCATCGACCTCCATCGCGCCCTTCAGCATCGGCGTGAGCGTACCGCCCGGCAGCACCGCGTTGATGCGGATGCCCTTCGTCGCATAATCGATCGCGCCGCCGCGCGTCAGGCCCATCGCTCCGGCCTTGCTGGCGCAGTACTCGCTGCCGTTCGGGAAACCGACCATCGCGGACGTGGAGACGATGTTGACGATCGCCCCGCCCTTGTCGAGCATCGCGCGGATCTCGTGCTTGTTGCACAGGAACAGCCCGCGCAGGTTCACCGCGTGGCAGCGGTCCCATTCGTCGAGTTCGATTTCGTGCAGCAGCTTGCCGCGCTGGGGGACTCCGGCGGCGTTGCAGGCGCCATCGAGGCGGCCGTAGGCGCGCACCGCCGCCTCGATCATCGCGGTGACCGAGCTTTCATCCGCCACGTCCGCCGCGATGCCCTGCGCGGTGCCGCCCGCCTGCCCGATCGCTGCCGCGACAGCCTGCGCCTTGCCGCCATCGAGGTCCGCCACGGTCACCCGGCAGCCCGCCTCGCCCAGCGCGAGCGCCACCGCTTCGCCGATCCCGCTGCCACCGCCGGTGACGACGATCGACTTGTCCTGAAGACCTTTCATTCCTTCGTTCTCCCATCTTCGCATCCTTCCCCACTCGATACGGGTGGGCGTGCAATGTTTTTATTGACCATAAGGTAAGTTTAGTCCAGCCTCCTCAAAACGAACGGGGAAACGAGGATGACGCCGAAAACGGCGAGCCGGGGCACGATTGCCCTGGGCATGGCAGCGGCTATCGCAGGTCTGGCATTCCTGATCGGCGGCCTGTGGCTCGTCGCTCTGGGCGGCTCGATCTATTACCTGCTTGCCGGAGCCGTGCTGCTGGGATCAGGCACACTGATCGCCCTGGGGCGCGGCACCGGCGCCAAGGGCTATGCGCTGTTCCTCACGGTCACGATCTCATGGGCGGTGGCGGAAAGCGGGTTCGCGCCATGGCCGCTGACGGCGCGGCTGCTGGCCCCGGCGCTGCTCGGACTGCTTTTCGTCATTCCCGGTGCGCGCGCCTCGCTCGGCCGGGGCGCCAGCCTTGCGGCGGGTGTCGGAGCACTGGCGCTGCTGCTGGTCGTCGGCGCGCACTTCGGGCGCGACAGCCACGACATTCGCGCGGCCGAAGCGATCGCCGCCTCGGCGCCGATCCCCGCAGACGCAGCGGGGGACGAATGGACATCGTGGGGCGGGGACAAGGGCGGAAGCCGCTTTTCCCGGCTGGCGCAGATCACGCCCGCCAATGTCGGCAAGCTCGAAGCCGCGTGGACCTTCCATACCCGCATTCCGTCCGACCCCTCCACCGGCTACCTCTCCGCAACACCGCTGATGGTCGGCGGGCGGATGTTCCTGTGCGGGCAGGACAATTCGGTCTTCGCGCTCGATCCTGACAGCGGCCGGGAACTCTGGCGCTTCGATCCCCGGGTATCCGCCAAGGGCTCCTCCGCCGTGCGGACCTGTCGCGGCGTGGCCTTCGCCCGGACCGAAGGCGCCGGCCGCTGCGCCGCGCGGATCGTCACCGCCACCTTCGACGGCCGCCTGATCGCGCTTGATGCCACCGACGGCAAGCCCTGCGAGGGCTTCGGCACGGACGGCGCCGTCAACCTGTTCGACGGCATGGGACTGGTGCAGCCCGGCTTCTACTATTCCAGCGCCCCGCCCGCCATCGCCCGCGACCGCATCGTCGTCGCCGGATGGGTGGCGGACAACCAGAGCAACGACGAACCCTCCGGCGTCATCCGCGTTTACGACGTGCGCACCGGCGCGCTTGTCTGGGCCTGGGACGCGGGCAATCCGCTGAACGTCCACGGGCCCCGACCGGGCGAGCACTACTCGCGCTCTACGCCCAACACCTGGGCGCCGATGAGCGTGGACGATACCCTCGGCCTGATCTACGCCCCGACCGGCAATCCCACACCCGACCATTACGGCGCGCTGCGCAGTGCGGCGAGCGAGAAATACGGCTCCTCGGTCGTCGCACTGGACGTCGCCACGGGGGCGGTGCGCTGGTCGTTCCAGACCGCCCACCACGACTTGTGGGACTATGACGTTCCCGCGCAGCCCAGCCTCTTCGCAGTTGGCAACACCCCCGCCATCGCGATCCCGACCAAGCGCGGCGAGACGTTCGTGCTCGACCGGCGCACAGGCAAACCGCTGCTGCCGGTCACGGAACGCGCCGTCCCCAGCCGGGGGGCGGTGGAGAAAGTCGCCGCGACGCAGCCCTTCTCCGCCTTTCACTCCATGGCCGGCCCGGACCTTGCCGAGCGCGACATGTGGGGCCTCACCCCGTTCGACCAGCTCTGGTGCCGCGTGCGCTACCGGCAACTGCGCTATGACGGCAAGGCCACCCCGCCCGGCACCGACGAGGCGCTGATCTATCCCAGCATCGGTGGCGGCATGAACTTCGGCGGCATGGCGATCGATCCCGTCCGGCGCATCGCCGTGGCCAACGCGCTCTATTACGGCACGATCATCCAACTGGTGCCGCGCGCCGAGACCGACCGCCTGATCGCAGGTGCCGCGACGGACAGTCATGCCGTCACCAACTTCGGCCTGCCATTGCCGCAGGCGGGCACCCCGTTCGGTGTTCGCCTCAAGCCCCTCGCGTCGCCGCTGGGCGTGCCGTGCAATGCCCCGCCGTTCGGCCGGATCGCTGCGATCCATCTCGACACCGGCAAGGTCGCATGGGAGCGCCCGTTCGGCACCGCGCGCGATGCCGGGCCGCTGGGCCTGGCGCTCGGCCTGCCGATCCCGATGGGCGCGCCCAACTTCGGCGGATCGCTGACCACCGCGAGCGGCCTCACCTTCATCGGCGCCGCGCGCGAAAAGACCCTGCGTGCCTTCGCCACCGCGACGGGCGAGGAACTGTGGTCCGCCCGCCTGCCCGCCAGCGCGCAGACGATGCCGATGACCTACCGCAGCCCGCGCACCGGCTGCCAGTACGTCGCCACCGCCGCAGGCGGCCACAACATGCTGCAATCACCGCTTTCCGACAGCGTCGTGGCCTTCCGGCTGCCGGGCTGCTCCGCAAGCAAATCCAAGGGAGATGGGAAATGAATCGACTTCAGGACAAGGTCGCCGTGGTATCGGGCGGCGCATCGGGCATCGGCGCGGCGGTCGTGCGGCTGTTCGTCGAGGAAGGCGCGCGGGTGCTCGCCTGCGACATCCAGCCCCCGCTCGACGCCGCCTTGCGCACCCTGCTGGACGAGGCGCCCGAGAAGGTCCGCTTCACCACTTGCGACGCCTCGAAGGAGAGCGACGTCGCCGCTGCAGTCGCGCTGGCGACCGAAACCTGGGGCCGCCTCGACGCTGCCGTCGCCTGCGCGGGGGTTCCCGGACAAGGCAGCGACATCGACCTTGCGGTGGACGAATGGGACCGCATCATGGCGATCAACGCGCGCGGCGTATTCCTGCTGACCAAGCATGCGCTGCCGCCGATGATCGCGGGCGGCGGCGGCTCGATCACCAACATTTCCTCGGCCTACGGTGTCGTCGGCGCCCCCGGTTTCGCGGCCTACTGCGCCTCCAAGGGCGCCGTGCGCACCTTCACCAAGTCCACCGCCGTCGAGCATGCCCACCAGCGCATCCGCGCCAATTCGATCCACCCCGGCGTGATCGAGACGCCGATGCTGCAGGGCATCTTCGACCGCAGCGACGACCCCGAAGCGACGCGCGCCGCCTTCTCCGCGCAGCAGCCCAACGGCTTCAACGGCGCGCCCGAGGACATCGCCTGGGGCTGCGTCTACCTTGCTTCGGACGAGGCGCGCTTCGTCAACGGGGTCGAGCTGCCGATCGACGGCGGCCTCTTGGCGGGATAGGACGAATGGCTGAAAACGCACGCATAGCCGCCGATCTCATGGCGACGTTCGGCGCCGACATGGAGCCATGGTGGGCCATCGCCGACGAGGATCTCGTCCTCGAATTCCCCTTCGCCCGCTCGATCGGCATGCCGCAGCGGGTCACCGGCAAGCACGCCTCGCGAGCCTATCTGGAGAAGGTCGTCTCGGGGCTGGAGGGCCTGCGCTTCACCGGCATCACCGCAAGGGAGACCGGAAATCCGGGCGAAGTGGTGGTCGAATACGTCGGCACCTGCCCGGCACCCAATGGCACCTACGACCAGCAATACATCACCATAATGCGCTTCAAGGAGGGCAGACTGATCCTCTTCCGCGAATACTGGGACACCACGGAGGTCACCCGCGCCTTCGGCGACCTCGCCGCCGCATTCTGACAGGAGTTCTACCCATGACGACCAACAAGGACCGCGCCCTCGAAGCCTGCCGCCTCCTCTCCGAACGCGACCTCGACACGATGTTCGCCGCCTTCGCCGAGGACGGCACATGGACGATGCCCTACCTGCCCGATCGCTTCGCCTTCGCGGGCGAGCGCGACAAGGTGGCGATGCGCGAACTGCTCGACGGATTTCTCGGCGGGTTCGAGCATTTCGAATTCCATGTCGAGCAGGCGGTGGCGGACGGCGATACCGTGGCGATCCTCGGCAAGTCTTATGGCATCGGCCCGCGTTCGGCGATCTACCGCAACACCTACCACTTGTTCTTCACGTACCGTGACGGGGTGCTGCTGAAAGTGCGCGAACTGTTCGATCCCTATCAGGTCGAGGCTTACGTGGCGCAAGTCGAGGCGCAGGCGGCCTGAACTTAATATTGACTATTTGGTCAGTTGTAGCATTCTGCGAAAAATGCGGCGGAGCGCTCCCGGCGCTTGAGCCAGGCAATGGAGAGGTCACGCGAAATGAAGCGAATCGAAGTCCCGGTCCTGATCGTCGGCGGCGCGGGCTGCGGGTTGGCCAGCGCGAACTTCCTTGGACGGCTGGCCATCGAGTGCCTGGTGATAGAGCGCTATCCGGCCACCTCGCCCGCGCCCAAGGCGCATTACCTGAACCAGCGCACGATGGAGATCCTGCGTGAAGAGGGGCTGGCCGATCACATCTACCGCAGCAGCACCCCGGCCGAGAACATGGCCCGCGTGGGCTGGTACACCAGCCTCGGCGGTGACGGTCCGCTCGACCGCAAGCGCATCGGCATCATCGACGCTTTCGGCGGCCACTCGCTGAAGGACGCCTACGGCGCCGACAGCCCGGTGCGCGCCGCCAACTTCGCGCAGATGTACATCGAACCGCTGCTGCTGGAGCACCTCGCCACTTACCCCACCTCGCGCATCGCCTTCCATCAGGAACTCAAGAGCTTCACGCAGGACGATGACGGCGTCACCGCGCAAGTCGAGGATCGCAGTTCCGGCGAAGTCTACGAAGTGCGCGCGCAGTACATGATCGCGGCGGACGGCGGGCGTCTGGTCGGGCCATCGCTCGGCATCGCGATGGACGGCATCGACCGGCTGATCGACATGGTGACAGTGTGGTTCGCCGCCGACCTCTCCGAGTACATCGAGGACGAGTCGGTGATGATCCGCTGGTTCACCAACCCCGAAAAGGGCGGTTCGTGGGGCAGCGGCGTGATGGTCGCGCTCGGCCCCGATACGTTTGGCGCGAAAAGCAAGGAATGGCTGATGCACTTCGCCTTCCAGCCGGGCGAGGCGGGCAAGCTCGACGCCGAAACCGCGATCCCGCAGATCCGCGAACTGCTGCGCCTGCCCGATCTCGACCCGAAGATCATCCGCATGAACGACTGGCAGGTGCAGGGCGTACTGGCGCGCGAATACCGCAAGGGCCGCGTGTTCCTGGCCGGAGACGCCGCGCATCGCCATCCGCCGACCACCGGCCTGGGCCTCAACAGCGCGATCCAGGACGCGCACAATCTGGCGTGGAAGCTGGCCGCCGTGATCCGCGGCGACGCGGGCGATGCCCTGCTGGACAGCTACGAGGCGGAGCGCCGTCCGGTGGCCGCCAACAACGTGGCCTGGGCGATGATGACCTTCCAGAACCACCTGACCATCGATTCCGCGATCGGGCTGATGCCGGGCGTGCCGGTGGAGTTCAACATCGGCGCCTATCACAAGCTGTTCTCCGACACGCCCGAAGGCGCGGCACGGCGGCAGATGGTGGCCGAAGTGATCGGCACCCAGCGCGCCGAATTCCAGGCCCACGACATCGAGATCGGCTTCCGCTACGACACCGGCGCCATCGTCCCCGACGGCACCGAGCCGCCGCCGCGCGGGTTGCTGGGCGATACCCATGTGCCCACCATGCGCCCCGGCCACCGCATGGCCCACGTCTGGCTTGACGCGAAGAACACCGGGGAAGACAAGCGCGTCTCCACCCTCGACCTGACCCGGCTCGACCGCTTCACCGTGTTCGTGGACGGACCTGCGGGGGACTGGACCGCCGCCGTCGATGCCGCCCGCGCGGCCAGCGGGCTGACCATCGATCTCGTCCCTGTCGGCAAGGACGAGGATTTCACGCCGGTCGACGATCGCTGGGCCAATATCTCCGGCCTGCAGCGCGGCGGGGCGATCATCGTGCGGCCCGACCAGCACGTCGCCTGGCGCGGGGCCGTGCCGGTGGCCGATGCCGGGGCCACGCTGCAGGGCGTGATCTCCACCGTGCTCGGCCGGCGCGTCGATCAGCCGGTGGCGGCGTGACCGCAGACCGCTCGCTGCCGGCGGGGTTCGAGGCGCTCGAACCCCACGTCGCCTATTGGGCGGCGGCTAGCGCGCAGCAACGGCGCGCCGCGCGCGAGGCCGCCTCGATGGAGGAGATCGAGGCGTTCTACACCGCCATGCTGGCGCTCGCGCCCGAGGCGATCCGTTCGCTGGAAGGGCGCGACATGCGCGATCTCGAAGGCGCACCGCTAAGGTTGATGCAGCTCCTGCTGGCGCTGGCGCACGTGTCGATGGCGACGGAACTGCACCGCCAGCCGCGCGCGCCCTTCACGCCCTATCCGCACGAGGTCCGTCTGGTGGAAGGGCCGCGCATTCTCGGGTGAGACAACAGGAAAAAGCCGAAAACGGCGAAGGAGAGGAACCATGAACGATCAGGTCGCCGATTTCCGCGCGGACCGCACCAACCTGACCGCGCTGGCCGGGCTGGACACCGCGCCGGTCAGCCTCGAACCCTACCGCTCGCAGGACTGGTTCGATGCCGAAGTGCGGCAGGTGTTCAAGCGCGCATGGCTGTGCCTCGGCCGCGAGGAGCGGATTGCCGCGCCCGGCGACTACTTCGTCCAGACGCTCGAATTCGCCCGCGCCGAAGTGCTCGTCACCCGCACGAAGGACGGCCGCATCCGCGCCTTCCACAATGTCTGCTCGCACCGCTCCAACAAGGTCGTACTGGAACGAGAGGGCAATGCCTCGCGCTTCATGTGCCGCTACCACAACTGGACCTACCGCAACGACGGCGAGCTTGTCGGGGTGCCGGACCAGAAGAACTTCTTCGATTTCGACCGCAAGTCCTGCGGCCTCACCCCCGTCGCCTGCGACATCTGGGAAGGGTGGATCTTCATCAACCTCCAGCGCGAGCCGGAAGTGCCGCTGGCCGAATTCCTCGGCGCGTTCGGGGAAATCTACCGGGGCATCCCCTACCCCAATGCCGACCGCTCGATCCTGTTCGAGTCCCGGCTGAAAGCGAACTGGAAGGTCATCGCCGACGCCTTCGCCGAGACCTACCACATCCCGGCGATCCATCCCGAGACGATCGGCGCCACGTTCGCCAGCAACGAGAACCCCTTCGCGCGGCCGATCAGCGCGCAGACATGGGGGCCGCACCGCTCGGTATCGACTTATGGCAATCCCGAGTACGCGCCGCCGCCCGGATCGCAGGTGGAGCGCCTGTTCTACAGCAACATCGCCACCGGCAACGTGCTTTCGGCCGCCAGCCTCGACGATACCGAAGTGTTCCGGCGGCATCCGGCGATCAACCCGACCAAGTCGGCGAGCTGGGCGGTGGACGTGACCTGGCTGTTTCCGAATTTCCAGATCGACGTCTCCCCCGGCGGGTTCTGGACCCATCACTTCTGGCCGGTCAGCCAGGACGAGACGCGCTGGGAAGCCCGCTTCTACATCCCCGATGCGACCGATGTGTGGAGCCGGCTGCAGCAGGAGCACTACATCGCGCGGCTGGGCGAGATCCTGCTCGAAGACGTCGGCAATACCGAGCGCACGCAGGAAGGCATCGCATCGGGCGCGAAGGACACCATGCCGCTGCAGGACGGCGAAGTGATGATCCGCCACTCGCTGCACAACCTGCACAAATGGATCGAGGCCGGGACCGTGGCCGAAGCACTCGCCTGAACAGGAGACGATACCGATGAGCGAATTCGACAAGGCCCTGAGCGACCGCAACGTCGCCAACGCGCAAAAGCTGATGGCGCTGTTCGGGCACGACATGGATGCCTTCTGGGCGATGGTCTCGCCCGACCTGCACATGGAGCTGCCCTTCGCCGGGACGGTGCGCCTGCCCACCGAGCTGCATGGCGAGGATGCGCTGGGCATGTTCCGCACGGCCGCCGAAGTCTTCGACGTGAAGTTCAATTCGGTGGAGGTGACCCCGCTCGCCGATCCGAACCGCGTGCTGGTGGAGTATCGCGGCTACGGCGAGCCGGGCGGCGCGGTCTACGACCAGCGCTACGTCGGCGTGCACGAATATCGGGGCGATACGCTGGTGTTCTACCGCGAATATTTCGACACGGGCGTGGTGATGAACGCGCTGGGCGCGTACCTTCCGGCCTGATCGCTCCCCTTCGTCATTGCGAGCGAAGCGAGGCAACCCAGGGCAGTCTTGAGCCGCCCTGGGTTGCTTCGCTTCGCTCGCAATGACGGGAAGAGGCTCAGTACACGCCCGCCGCGCGCACATGTTCGAGGTAGGAGATCGGCCAGCCCATCTCCATCCAGCCGCCGCCGGGATTGCCGTCGATGGTCAGCCGCGCCGCGCCTTCGTTCAGCACGAAGTTCGGCGCGGCCGGGAGCGGGAAGACCCCGAAGACATCCCCCTCCACCCGCGTGGCGCGGCCCAGTTCATCGACGATGTCGCACTGGAACGCGGTCTGGTCGAGGCGGCTGTCGCCCTGCCAGTCGACGTCGAGCGTCGCGATCTCGGCCATGACCGCATCCTTGTAGACGTAGCCGCGCACCTGACGGCGGCCGAGGGCGTAGAACTCCCAGAAGTGCACCGAAAAGGCATCGCCCGACTGGCCCTGAAACCAGCGGTAATAATGCAGCGCGTCCCAGTCGCGCCGCCCCCAGCTGTGGTCGCGGTGGCCGCTGCCTGTGACGTCGATGGTCCGTGTCCCGATGCGCAGCGTGCCGGAGACGCGGCCGCTCTGCTCGATGCGGTCGTCGGCGGCGTAGGAGGGGCAGCCGTCCTTGTGCGTCGAGTAGGCATAAGGCGGATGGAACGCCTCGTACGTGAAGGCGATCTCCGCTTCCTCGCTGCGCCACGATATTTCCGCGCGGTTGAAGCTGAGGTCTTGGCGCATGGTGAAGTTGTCGATCCGCCAGTCGTCGAAGCCCATGGTATCGGGCACCTTGCGATCGGGCAGGCGCACCGCGATCGGCGCACGGCCGAGACCCCGGCCCCAGATGCCCATCGCCGCGCCCGCCATGCCGTCCTTGTCCACCCAGGTATAAGTAAACAAGGCGATCTCGTGCTCGGGCAGGACGACGCAATAGGGGATGGATTCGCGCATCAACGGCAGGTCAGGCAGGGAGTGCCGGCCATCATGCACGGGGTCGATGGCCATTGCCGGCCGGGCGAGTGCTGCGGGATCGAATGCCATCAGTCTTCTCCGTTACCCGCCCAGGGGAAGCGGAAACCGCATTCGCCAAGGCCATACCCCTTGGTACCGTCGGCAAGGGTATATTCCATCATGTGCTCGGTCAGCGCGAAAGTATCGAGCGGGAAGGTCCAGCAGTAGAGCCGCCGCGCGGTGAAGGCGTGCACCTCTCCGTCCGCATCGGTGACACGCCAGTCCATGCCCTTCAGCGTCATGCCGTCGGCTTCGTAGATGTTGCGGTCCTCGATCGCGGTCACGCCGATCCACTTGCCGCCCTTGCCCACCATCTTGATGTAGGCGTCGTCGCCGTTGGTGGAGATGCCGTGTGTCGAGACGATCGACAGACCGTTATCGAAGATCGGCCAGGCAAGGCGGTAGTGGCGCAGGAAGTCCCAGTTGCGCGGGCCGACGGCGATATCGCGAAAGCCCTTGCCGTCGATCGCGATCGTCTCGCCGTCCGCCAGCGTGATCGTGCCGGTGACGCGGCAGGTGCCCTCCATGTGGATATGGGCGATCTCCTTGGCGAAGGCGTCCTCCGCCCCGGCATCGCTGAGGTGGATCGCATCCTGCATCGGCAGGATCGCGTCCCAGGTCAGATCGACCTTGAAGTCCCGTTCATCGAAAGTGATGTGCGCCTTCGACAGCGGCTCGATCGAGCGCAGCCGCATCCCGGCGACTTCCAGCCCGTCACCCAGCCCCAGCCGGGTGGCGGTGTAGGGCAGGTTCATGTTGGTGCGGTTGAACAGCGGCTTGCCGTCCCGGAAGAACACGAACCAGCTGTTCGTCTCGCCCAGATTCTCGAGGATGCCGACGCGGATGAAGCAGCCGATGCGCTGCGCCGGATCGTAGAAGTTGAAGTAGACGCTCTGGTTCCAGCGCGGGTGATCGTTGGCCTGCCAGTAGTCCTCGGGACTCTTCTCGACGGTCAATTGTCCTCTCCTCTTGTCGTTGTATCCGGTTTTGGGGCGGTTGATCCGGCTGTACCGGATCAACCGCCCCAGGTTTTTGGTTTGCCGCATTTTCCGAGTCATCAGGTGATCCCACCTGATTAGAAAATGCTCTAGCGACCGCAGACGCGCCGCAGCAATCCCGCGCAGTCGTCCGGCAAGGCATCGCCGCGCCAGGCGACGTGCTGGTCGGGCCGCACCAGGATCAGGCCGCGTTCGTAGATCGCGCGAAGGTCCGGGCGATCGAGCCGCAGCACGTCGAGCGGAACGCCCTGAGCCTTCGCCGCAGCCTCCAGCGGCGCGGTGTCCGCATCGCCCAGCACGACGAGTGTGAAGAACAGCCCGAGCCGGTCGAACAGCGCCGTCCCGTCCTCAAGGAACACGTGTGGCAGGCGCGCGCCGGGCCAGGTGCTCGGCACATAAGTCAGCGGGTCGATCGCCGGAGCCTCGCCCTCACCCGCCACGACCGGCGACTGGTCGTAGCGATAGCCGTATTCCACGCCCCAGCTCTCGTTCTCGGCATTGCCGAGCGCGGCGATCTTTGCGGCTACGTCGGCGCGGCGGGCGTCGGCTTCGGGGCCTTCACCCTCGAGGTCGCCCGCCTCCATGTAGATCATCGTGATCTGCTGGCGCACGCCCATGTGCCGGCGCGAGGCTTCGAGATGCCACCACGCGGTCGGCCGCCGCTCCGCATCGTAGGCATCGAGCAGCCCGTCACCGCCCCAGCCCTGCAGGTTCGCAGCCAGCACCCACGACAGCGCGGCGGCGTCGGCGATCCCCGAATTCATGCCGTAGCCGCCGGTCGGGATGAACTGGTGCGCGCTGTCGCCTGCCAGCAGCGTACTGGCGTCCCGGTACTTCTCGGCCACCACGAAATGCGCATGCCACGGATTGGCCTGCAGGATCTCGTAGTCGAACGCCTTGCCCACCCAGCCTTCGAGCACACCCTCGGCGGTCATCTCGTCGGGGTTCATGCCGGGCAGCAGCCATGCCTGCAGCGTATAGATGTCGTGGTCGTTCTGGGCGATGATCGTGCCGAGCCCGGACTGCAGATGATAGATCGGCCCCCAGCGCTGCAGCAGTTCGCGGTCGTCGGTGCGGAAGTGGACCATGTAGGCCCCGGCGACGTTCTCCTCGCCCTCCAGCGCGATGCCGAGACCCCGGCGCACGCGGCTGCCCCCGCCATCGCAGCCCGCAAGGAAGCGGCACTTGACGGTGCTGGTTTCGCCGCTCTGCGAATCGACGATCTCGGCGGTGACGCCATCGGCGCCGTTCTCGACGATCCGCTCGAAGCGGGTGCCGAAGCGCACGTCGATCAGCGGATTGGCGTCGATCGCCCGTTTCAGCACCGGCTCGATCTGGATCTGGCTGACCCGCAAGGGCGCCTGCGCGCCGTGGCTGCCGTCGTTCTCCTCGCGGATGATGCGGGTCTTCTCGTCGGCGGAGGGGTAGGGAAACCGGTACAGGTCATGCCCGACCATCGAGGTGATCCACAGGATGTCGAAGCCGTTCGCACGCGGCACGCCCGCGTCGCGCAGCGCCTCGTCCAGGCCGAGACGGTGGAACAGCTCCATGCTGCGGCCATTGGTCAGGTCCATCTTGGGATGGCGCGTGGTCGCCGGGTTCCGCTCCAGCAGCAGGGAGCGAATGCCGTAGCGGGCAAGGTTCAGGGCCAGCGTCATGCCGACCGGCCCGCCTCCGGCGATCAGCACCGGCACTTCGATCTGCGTCATTCCATCTCCCCTCTTATGCCTTGCCCAACCGCGAGTAACGAAATTGAACCATATGGTCAACTTGTGCGCAATGCGCAAATGGACGTCAAGCCGGGTCAGGCTATGATTTTAGCAATAATCGCGCTGAAACCGAGTGCATGATCTCGAAGGCACGATTGAATGCTTGACATTGGCTGACCGTCTGGTCTGTTTATGGAAAGCGCAGCGACTGACTGCACCAAGGGATGAAGGACAAGACGATGCCCACCGGCCGACTTTCCGGAAAAATCGCGTTCATAACCGGCGCAGGCAGCGGAATCGGCGCGGCGCACGCCCGTCTGTTCGCCAGCGAAGGGGCGCAAGTCGTCGCTACCGACATCCGCCTCGACGCCGCCCGCTCCGTGGTGGCGCAGATCGTCGAATCCGGCGGCGCGGCCATCGCCATCGAGCATGACGTCGCCAGCGAAGGCTCCTGGCAGACCGCCATCGACGCGGCGCTTGCCGCTTATGGGGGACTGACCACGCTGGTCAACAACGCGGGCCTCAACCACATGTTCGGAGTGGAGGACGAGACGCTCGAGGGCTGGAACCACATCGTCTCGATCGACCAGACCGGCACGTTCCTGGGCATGCGCGCGGCAATGCCGCACCTGCGGGCCAGCGGCAACGGCGCGATCGTCAACATCTCCTCGGTGCTGGCGATGATGTCGACGGTGACGTGCTTCTCGTTCCACGGCGCCAAGGCGGCGATCCGGGGCATGAGCAAGGCCGCCGCGCAGGAATATGCAGGCCGCGGCGTGCGGGTGAACTCGATCTACCCGGGGATGATCGACACGCCGCAACTCGCGACGATGCTGCCCGAGGAGCGCGAGATGATCCGCACCTCGATCCCGATGAAGCGCATCGGCAACCCGGACGAGATCGCCCGCAGTTCGCTGTTCCTGTGCTCCGACGACGCATCCTACGTCACCGGCGCGGAACTGATCGTCGACGGCGGGCTGTTCCCGGGATGAGAGCGCGACCCATGACTTTGCAGAGCGGCTCGGCCGCCAAGGGAGAATACGGATGCTGAACGGCAAGGCCATCCTCATCACCGGCGCGGCTTCGGGCATCGGCCGCCGCTGCGCCGAAGTCTTCGCGGCGAACGGCGCGCGCGTGCTTGTCACCGACCTCAGCGCCGAAGCGGGCGCCGAGGTCGTCGAAGGCATCCGCAAGGCGGGCGGCGAAGCCGCGTTCCAGCCCTGCAACGTGACCGACGAAGCCAGCGTCGCCGCCGCCGTGGACAAGGCGGTTTCGCTTTACGGCCGGCTCGACGGGGCGATGAACAACGCCGGGATCGAAATGCGCAACAAGCCGATCCACGAACTGACCGCAGAGGATATCGCGGCGGTGCTGGGCGTCGATCTGGTCGGCGTGTTCTACTGCCTCAAGCACCAGTTCCGGGTGATGAAGGACAGCGGCGGCGGGGCCATCGTCAACACCGCATCCTCCTCGGGCATTCGCGGGCAGATCAACGCCTCGGACTATGTCGCGGCCAAGCACGGCGTCGTCGGTCTGACCAAGGCGGTCGCCTGCGACGGCGGGCCGCTCGGCATCCGGGTGAACGCGCTGTGCCCCGGCCTCATCATGACGCCGATGGCCAAGGACCGGCTGATGCAGGACCCGGTGTTCTCCGAGGCGCTCGAAGGGCTGCGCCAGCGCCACGTCATCGGCCGCTTCGGCGAGATGGACGAGATCGCCAACGCCGCGATGTTCCTGCTGTCCGACATGTCCTCGTTCATGACCGGATCGCCGATGATCGTCGACGGCGGCTACGCCATCTAAGGGAGACTGACATGATTAAGATGGTCGTCGAAGTCTGGAAGAAGCCGGAAATGACGGACGAGCAGTTCGCCCGCCGCTGGCTGGTGGAACACGGTGCGCTGGTGCGTGCCAATGCGAAGGCTATGGGCTTCGTGCGCTATGTCCAGAGCCACAAGCGCGTCTCGCCCGAGATCGACGCCTTTGCTGAAGGGCGCGGCTGGAAGCGCCCGCCCGACGGCCTCACCGAAGTATGGTGGGAAAGCGAGGAAGCCATGCAGGCCGCGCTCTCCTCGCCCGAGGGCATCGAGGCGAGCGGCGTGCTACAGGCAGACGAGGAACAGTTCATCGACGCCCCGCGCATCAGCGCTTTCCTCGCAAACGAGGAAACCATCTTCGACTACACTGTCGCATAGGGAGAGATTCGGCGATGACCGAAAACCGACGCTACGTCATCACGCCGGGACAGGGCATCGCCGGACTGCGGCAGGAGCGCGCGGCCATGCCGCGCCCCGGTCGCGGGCAGGTGCTGCTGCGCATGCGTGCCTTCTCGCTCAATTTCCGCGACCTGCTGATGATCGACGGGCACTATCCGGGCGGTGCGCCCGACGCGATCGTGCCGCTTTCCGATGGCGCGGGCGAGGTCGTCGAACTGGGTGAAGGCTGCTCGCGCTTCGCGGTGGGGGACCGGGTCTGCCCGATCTTCATGCAGAGCTGGATCGGCGGCGACATGACCGACGCGGACGGTGCGTCCGCGCTGGGCGGTGCGATCGACGGTGTGCTCGCCGAATATGTCGTGATCGACGAGGCCGGGCTGGTGGCGATCCCCGCCTACATGGACTTCGCGCAGGCGGCCACGCTGCCCTGCGCCGCCGTCACCACCTGGAACGCGCTCTACGGCCGCGAGCCGATCGCGCCCGGCTCTACGGTGATGGCGCTTGGCACCGGCGGCGTCGCGATCTGGACGCTGCAACTGGCCAAGGCCGCCGGAGCACGTGTCGCCATCACCTCGTCCAGCGACGCCAAGCTGGAACGGGCCACGGCGATGGGCGCGGACCATGTCGTCAATTACGCCGCGACGCCCAAATGGGGCGCCGCCGCCCGCGCCTTCACGGGCGGACGCGGGATCGACAAGATCGTCGACAGCGCCGGGCCGAGCACGATGCCGCAGTCGCTGTCGGCACTGCGGCGCGGAGGGGAGATCGCCATGGTCGGCGTCATCGCCCCCGGTACGATCGACCCGCTGGCGATCCTCATCGGCGGGGCGCTGGTGCGCGGCGTCATGGTCGGTTCGCGCCGCCATTTCGAAGATCTCGGCCGCGCACTGGAAGCGCACCGGATCGAACCGCTGATCGACCGCAGCTTCGCCTTCGACGAGGCGGCAGAGGCTTATGAACACCTGCGCGCGGCGCAGCACATGGGCAAGGTCGTCATCGAGATGACCTGACCCCGCCAGGATACAAGAAACGACTGGGAAGGAAGTGGCTGAACCAATGCACGGCACTCTCGACATACGTCAGCGCCCCGAGGACCATTTCCTCGACGCCATCCGGGACCGGTTTCCGGTCGAGGCCGAGATCGACCGCACCCTGTCGCGCAAGATGCGCTTGCGGGCGAGCGGCGACGTCTACGCCGCCCATTCGCTGGACAGCCTGATCGAAGGCACCGCCAGCCTCATCCGCGCCAACGTGGGCGACGATTTCACGATCTCCAACGCACGCTGGCTGACCGGCGGCGCCTCGAAGATCCAGGTCGCCTTCGAACTCGAATGGCAGGACGGATCGGCCCGGCGCCAGGCGCCGATGGTCCTGCGCATGGAACCCAACGAATCCGTGGTCGAGACCAGCCGCAAGCGCGAGTTCGAGCTGCTTCAGGCGCTCGACGGGGTGGTGCCGGTGCCGCCCTGCTTCTGGGTCGATCCGGATGGCGAGCACCTGCCGCACCCCGCGCTGATCTACGGCTTCGCGCAAGGCGTGACCAAGCCTTCCGATCTGCCCTCGCAGCAGGTGACCGGCATCGGCCTCAACTATGGCCCTAAGCTGCGCGCGCCGATCACCGCGCAGTTCATCGAGCACATGGCGCGCTTTCACCGCATGGGCGCGGAACTCGCGCCCCGCCTGCCCAGCTTCGACGGCGTGGAGGTCGGCTCCAACGCCAGCGTCATCCGCCTCGTCAACTGGTGGCGGCGGGTGTGGGAGGAAGACCGCGCGCACGACGAACCGCTGATGACGGTCGCCTACGACTGGCTCATCGCCAATGCGCCGCCGATCGACCACGTCTCGCTGGTCCATGGCGACTGCCGCGCCGGCAACTTTCTGTTCACCGAGCACGACGCGCGGATCACCGCCTGGCTCGACTGGGAACTGGCGCTGCTGGGCGACCGGCATCAGGACCTCGCATGGTCGATGATGGACCCCTACAGCCATTCGAATGAGGAAGGCACCGCGCAGCTCATCAACGGCATGCTGCCTTACGACGACTACATCGCCGCCTACGAGAAGGCGTCGGGCCTGACGGTCGATCCGGCGCGGCTGGCCTATTACCGGGTGCTGTGCAGCTACCTGTCGGTCTCGATCTGCCTCGGCACCGGATACCGCGTGGCGAAGGGCGCCAAGACGCATCAGGACATCGTCGTCTCGTGGCTGGCGATGATCAGTTACCCGATCATGGAACAATTGCGCGGCACGCTGAAGGAGGTGCTCTGATGGTCCCCGATTCCGATCTCCAGCTGCAGGTCGTCATCAAGGCGCTGCGCGAAGCCGTCGGCCCCGCGATCCGGGCGGACGAGAAGGTGGCGCAGGAGCAGTTGCACTTGTCGCTCGCCACGCTCGGCGTGCTGCGCAGCCAGTTGCCGATGACGCGCCGTTTCATCCGCGCGCTGTCGAGCGATGCGCTGGACCTCGCCGGAAAGCTGGGCGCGCTTACGTCCAGTCAGGCCCTGTCGGCTCCGCGGGAGGCACTGGAAGCGGCGCTTGCCGATCCGTCACGGGAAAACCACGAGATCGAAGCCGCCCGCAGCGCCCTGATGGACAGCACCTGCGCGCTCATCGAGACCCTCGGCCCCGATCTCGCGGATCAGGCCCGCAGGGTGGTGATCGACGCGAGCGCCATGCCGATCGAGCGCCAGCGTGCGTGGTTCATCGGCTCAGGCTTCGAATCCGCGCCCGACAAGGTCCGCCCGATCGAGACGCTGCTGGAGGCGTAGAGCCCGATGACATTGGGTTAAACCACCCTTCGTCATTGCTAGCATGGCGAAGCAATCCAGGGCGGTTTCGTACTGCTCTGGATTGCTTCGCTATTCTCGCAATGACGATTCACTAAGAAGTCATGACCTCAAGCCAGTATACGGCCGAGCGTCTGCACCGTGGTGCCGACGCTCCAGCCGCCATCGACGAACCAGTTCTGCCCGGTGACATAGCCGGCATCGTCGCTGGCGAGAAAATGGACGGCGGCGGCAATGTCCTCCGGCTGCCCCTCCCGACCGATCGGCGCCAGCACTTCCAGCGCCCGGCTGAGTGCGTCACCGTTGATGGCGATCGACAGCGGCGTGGCGACACCGCCGGGGCTGACCGCATTGACCCGGATGCCCAGCGGTCCGAACTCCAGCGCGGCGGTCTGCGTGGCGGAGATGATCGCCGCCTTGCTCATCCCGTACTCGCCCCAACCCGGCGTCCCCCGCGCGCCGGACAGCGAGGCGACGTTGACGATCGCGCCGCCCCGCTCCATCCGCCGCGCCGCTTCTCGCATGCCGACGAGCACGCTGAGCGCATTGATCCGGTAATAGCGCGCGGCGCGCTCCGCATCGGCTTCGGCCATGTCATGGACACCGGCCGAGGCGGCGTTGTTGACCAGCACGTCGAGCCTTCCGTGGCGCTCCATCGCCTCGTCCAGCAGCGCGGCGAACTGGTCCGCGTCCGATACGTCGGTATGGCGGAACGTGCAGCCCCACTGTGCCGCGCTTTCTGCGCAATCGGTGATGTCCCCGATCAGCACTTGCGCGCCTGCCCGGCGCAAACGCTGCGCCGTGGCGGCGCCGATGCCCGAAGCCGCGCCGGTGATGACGATCGATTTTCCGGTGAGGTCAAACATGGTCGCGTCCTTTGCTTGCGGCACGGGCGGCAATGTCGAGCGCCGCGATGTAGCCGAACGTCATTGCCGGTCCCAGGCTGGCCCCGCCGCCGGGGTATTTGCCGCGCATGATCGAGTTGTTGTCCAGCCCGGCGGCATAGAGCCCGGCGATCGGCGCTCCATCGGCACCGAGCACGCGCGCATGCTCGTCGGTATCGAGGCCCTGTATCGAGCCCAGATCGCTGGGCCGCACCTCGATCGCGTAGAACGGCGCCTTGGTCAGAGGCCGCAGGGACGGGTTGGGCCCATGTCCCGCATCGCCCATGTAGGTGTCATAGGCATTGGTGCCGCGTCCGAAGTCGGGATCCCGCCCGTCCGCCGCATGCCGGTTGAAGCGTTCCACGGTATCCGACAGCGCCAGCGGATCGAGCCCCAGCTCGCGCGCGAGTTCGGAAATGCTCGCCGCCTTGCGGGCGTAGCCGGAGGCGACCCACTTGTCCGGGCGGAACGGCGCGGGCTTGATCGCACCCAGACCGTAGCGCGCCACCGCCTCGGCATCGGCGATCTGCCAGATGCGCGTCACGCCCTTCTCCAGCGAGACTTCCCCGAAGTTCTGGTAGTGGAAACTCTCGTCGACGAAGCGCTTGCCGTCGCGCGCATCGACCATGATCTGCCCCGGGCAGTGACGATCGAAGAACAGCGAGGGGAAAAGGCCGACGCTGCCGTCTTCCCGCTGATAGCGCGAGGCCGGCACCCAGATGCCGTTCGCCGCATTGTCCGGGTTCAGCCGCCCGCCCAGCTTCTCGGCCATGCGGATGCCGTCGCCCCGGCTGCCTTCGGGCTGGAGCGACCAGCCGGCCGCGGACTGGTGCAACCACTTCTGCCGCATCGCCTCGTCCTGCCCGAAGCCGCCGGATGCAAGGACGACGCCTTGCCGCGTCTTGACCGTATGCCGCCCGCCGCCATGCTCGAACACTACGCCGGTCACCTGGCCGCCGTCGAACACGAGATCGCAGGCGCGGGCTTTCTCGATCAGGTGTACCCCCGCATCGCGCGCGGACTTGAACAGGCGCCCCGCCAGCGCATTGCCGTTGGCCATGTGCCTTCCGCGCCGTCCCCGCAGCCGGTCGAAAGCGTAGCCCGTCATGCGCGAGGCAGTCAGGCGAAAGGCCGAAAGTGAGCGATTCCAACCCTGCATCGCCACCGCCTGCGCGGGGCTGACCTGCATCGATTTGAACAACCCCATCTCGCGGATCGGCGGACGCACGCGCTCGAAATCCGCGCCCAGCGCATTGCCGTCGAAATCAGCCGTGAGCAGACAGCGCCCCTGATTCCAGCCTGCCGCAGAAGGGGCATAATCGGGAATGTCGCTGGGCGTCAGCCGTACCGTGGTGCGGCTTTCCATGAAGGCCAGCATCTCGCCCGACTTGTCGAGATACGTATCGATCTTGGCGGCGTTGAAGAAGTTGCCCAGCACCGCCTCGAGATACGTGCGTGCCGAGGCCCGATCGTCCGCGATACTGAGCGCCGGCTGGTGGTGGTTCGCAGGAATCCACACGCCTCCGCCGGAAAAGGCGGTGGTCCCGCCGAAGACATCGGCCGCTTCAAGGAGCACCACGTCCAGCCCGTTCAGCGCGCCGACGGTCGCCGCCGTCATGCCCGCGGCGCCCGAGCCGATCACCACCATGTCCGCCGTTTCGGGAAGTGCAATCACGCTCGCCCCGCTCATCGCGCATCCACCAGCTTGCGACCGACGAGGGCCGTCTCCACGGCAACCGTATCGAGATACTCGACGATTTCGCTGATGCGGCCGTCGCGCGTGCGCAGGATGAAGCAGTAGGGGTCCTGCCGGTATGGACCGTAAGGTCCGACACCCTCGACGCTGGCGATCACGACGGCGCGGTCTCCCTCGGCGATGATCTCGCTCACCGCCATGCGTGCGGGTTCGCGGAAGGTGGAGAGCATCGGGATCATCTCCGTCAGCAGGCGATCCCTGGTGAAATGCTTGGAAAGGGGCGTGTCGCCGATGATCGTCCAGGTCGCATCCTCGGCCAGCGATTCGAAACCACCCATGAAATCGCCACTGCACAACTTGTCGAAGAACGCGCGCGCGATCTGCCTGCTGTCGGTCATGTCCTCTCCTATCGGCGTGGTCCTCCGTCGCTGCGGGGACGCCCGGAGCAAAGCTCCCACATTTGACCGTTATGTCAATTAAAACGTCGAAAAAACGATATTTATCGCGATAAAATAGAATTATCGCATGAATCTCAGCCGAATTATGAATTCATATGGTCAATTTAATTGCACTCACCAAGCGCCACCGCCATAGTCCTTCGCAAACTCAGCCAGATGGGAGAGCAGGCATGGTATCGCGTACGATAACGGTCTTCGGGGGAACCGGAACGGCAGGAGGCGGCGTGGTCCGCGCGCTGCTGCAGGACGGCTGGACGGTCCGCGCCGTCACCCGCGATGAAACGGGCGACAAGGCAAAGGCTGCGCGGGCGCTCGGCGCCGAAACCGTGACCGCCGACATGGAAGACCGCTCGGCCCTGCGCCGGGCCATCGAAGGGGCGGACGCGGTCTATCTATCCGGTGCGTCCCTGCAGGACCGCTGGGACATCGGGCAGGCCGTTCAGGGGATCATGGTGGCGGAAACGGTGCGCGAAGTGGGCACCGGGCACTTCATCTATCAATCCGCACAGGCGGCGGGCAGCCGGGGCGTGCTATCGGTGGGATCGAAACGAGCCGTGGAAGAACGGATCGCCGAACTCCGCCTCGATGCCACGGTGCTGCGCCCGGCATGGTTCATGGACAACTTCCTGAACTACTTCCCGATCACGCAGAACGACGGCACGCTTACGATCGCAATGGCCTTGCCGACCGACGTGCAACTCGCGCTGATCTGCGCCGAAGACATCGGGCGCGCGGCGGCGGCGGTGCTTGCGTCGCCGGACAATTGGCGCGGGCGCGAGGTCGATCTCGTCGCCGACGTCGGCAGCACCGCACAGATGGCTGCTATCGTCGGTGAGTTGGCGGGAAAACCGGCGGTTGCCGTCGAAGTCCCGATGGCCGCGATCGCGGAGCACTGGCCGCAGGGCGTGGACCTTTATACCTGGCTGGCCACGAAGCCCGCGGAGAACGACACCGGCGCGCTGACGGCGCTGGTCGGCTCGCCGATCGACTTTCGCGCATGGGCCGAAAAGCACCTCGCGCCGACCTTGCGCGGCTGAGCAGAGGCGGGGTCGGCACACCGACCCCGCCCTTCGTCACATGAAGCGCTCGGCGCTGGCGAGGTAGGCGATGGAATCCGCCGGACGGCGCAGCAGTGTCTCCCAGGCCTGCGGATCGCGTGCGACGCCCTCCTCCATCGCCGTCTGCGTCGGCCAGTAGAGTTCGCGGATACCGACGCAGAACGCGCCTTCGGGATGCAGGGCAGGCGAAGGGCGGCACCGCACATGGCGCAGCGCGCCGATCCGCCGGCCTAGCGCAAGGTCTTCACCATCGTCCCAGGCAGTCACACCCTCGCTGATGACGTATTGCAGCAGCTTGATGCTGATCGGGCGGCGATCCAGCCGGAACAGTCTGTCGCCCGTCTCGACGCCCTCCTCGTTCCAGTCCGCCCCCGACTGCAGCACTTCCTCTTCGGCGAAGACGAACCGCAGCTTGTCCATGTCGACGAACAGCGGTTCGTCGGGGATCAGCAATTCGACGTAATTAGGCTCGCCGGGAAAATCGATGGCGTCCTGTACGCAGTCGAACCACACTTCCGCCGTCGCCTCGAAATGCGTCTGCCGCGCGTCCAGCAGGTCCGAGTGAACCTGATGGCTCTGGGTATAGGCGCGCATGGTCGATATCGTGCGGCCCATCGTTCCGTGGGGGTGCCGGTAGTGGTCGTGAAACCACTGCGCCGTCACGCCGGGTTTGCGCGGAATCGCGCCGAACATCTTGATACGAGACAAATACCCTCTCCGCTTTGTCGTTATGGGAACGGTGGCTCCGTCACCCCGGCTGGAAAACCGGGAGGATGCTGCGATCCGCGATCTTCCAGACGCCGCCTTCCTGCACGCACACGTCGATCACGTCGGCCACCGAACGCACCACCGGTGAAAGGTCTGCGTCGGGCGAGCGAAACAGCGTCAGCAGCGAACGCACTTCCGCCCGCCCGTCGTCCAGCGCCGAAATCAGCGTGTTGGACAGGACATGGCGCGAGGTGACGTGCGCCTCGGCCTGCCGGGCGGCCATCGCCGCCGCAATCGCAGCGCCGCTGATCGTGCCGGGCCGAGGCGCGCCGGGCCCGAAGGTCAGGTTCGCATCCTCGGCGAACAGCGCCGCCGCCTCGCCCGCACGCCCCTGGTCGATGAGCCAGAAACCACGCAGGGCCAGTTCCGCAAGGTCGAGCCGATCTTCGATGGTGAGCTTAGTCATTTCCGCCTCCGTCACCGCAGCTTCACCGCTTCGAGCCCGCGCTGGCCGATATCCGGCCGCCGCTTGAGCACGGCCTGATCCTCGCCCGCCTCGACGCGGCGCAGCAGATCTTCGGGGTCGAACTCCACGCCGATCGGGTTCTCGGCGAAGGCCGGGGAATAGAAGAACGCCGTCGCGTCCTCGATGTTGTCGTAGTTGTCGACCTGCAGTTCGATCTGGTTCCCGTCGGGGTCCTGATAGTACATCGAAGTCGTCGGCCCGTGATTGATCGGGAAAACCGGCGTGATGCCCACATCGCGCAGTCGCTTGTACGTCGCCATGAGATCGCCGAGGCTGTCGTAGGTGAACGCCGCATGGTGGAAGCCCGCCACGCCGTCCTTCTGCTCCTCCAGATCCGGCATGTTCAGAACGGCAACGCGGTGATGCTCCTCGTCATAGGAGAGGAATGCGAGGATTTCGTTCTCGAAAGCAGCCTCGGCGCCGAGCACGGTCTTGTACCAGTCGATCACCTCGCGAAAGCGCGATGTCCGCAGCACGAAATGGGCGAGCCGGACGGGCGGAATGATCGCCGCAGTCTCCGTGGCGGTCTCACTGGATTGCTGTGTCATGGTTGTTGTCCTTGTGTCTGGAGAAGGCGTCAGTGCGCCGCTTGCTCGCCGAAGACCGCCGACTGGAGCATCATCGTGTCCATGAACTCGATCACTTCGACGAGGCGCCCGCCTGCCGCGCGCATCACGAAGGCATAGTAGGGCTGATCGTAAGGCCCGGTCGGCCCCACGCCGCGTCCGCTGCCCAGCAGCACGGCGCGGTCGCCCTGCACGATCGGCTCCTCGAAGCGGACGACCGGCGGCTCGACGAAGTCCGACAGCAGCGGCACCAGCCGCGCGATCAGGTCCTTCGGTCCGTGATAGACGCCCGATGCCGCCGTCGTGCCGATCACGGTGTAGATGCCGTCGTCGGCGAGCAGTTCGAACGCCTCCGGGAACCGCAGCTGCGCCAACAGTTCGCCGAACCGGCGGGCAAGCCCTTGTGCATCCTCCATCGAATCCTCCTCTTCCTTGCCTGTCTTATATTGATCTTTTGGTCAGGAAAGCATAACCCAAGGCGGATGACAAGGAGGCGTGTCGCACAGACCGCCCGATCGGGAGAGAATGGCATGAAGTTTCATCACATGGCGCTGATGGTGACCAATCTGGAAGACGCCATCCGCCTCTGGCGCGACGTCATGGGCTTTGAGCTCGGCGTCGAGACCGTGATCCCCGACGGGCCCGAGCCAGGACCGAACACCTTCATGTATCCGGCGCTGCTGGACGACATCTTCAAGATCAAGGGCGCGCGTTCGCGCATGGCCCTGCTCAGTTCGAAGGACGGCGCCTTCATCGAGCTACAGGAATGCCTGAACCCCGCGATCACCAAGACGCCCGAGGAGAACTTGCGCTATGGCCATACCGGCATCCACGAACTCGGCCTGCTGGTGACAGACATCGACGGCTGGTTCGAAAAAGTCAGGGCTGCCGGCTACCGCACGCAGACGGACTACGTGTGGCAATGCGCATCGATGGGCCGCTCGTTCCTGTTCTACGACCAGGACGGCAACATGATCCAGCTCTGGGAGAACCTCGGCGAGCCGGAATGGAGCTGAGGCCGAGGCGCCGCCCTAAGGCGTGACGACATTACATCGTATCGTCATTGCGAGCGAAGCGAAGCAATCCAGGGCAGTTTTACGCCGCTCTGGATTGCTTCGCTACGCTCGCAATGACGAAGGTTAGTTCAATATCATCGCGCCCTACGGCGCGTCGATGAAGACGAGTTCGTAGAGGAATGCGATGTTGCGCAGGATTTCGGTCTCCGAAAACACGTCGCGGCCCGTCAGTTCTCGGTATTCGGTCGAGACCGTGAACGGCGTGCCGCCGGCGCTGATGATCATGTAGTACATCCGCGCCGGATCACACTGGCGCACGATGCCCTGGTCCTGCCCGGCGCGGATGAGTTCGCGGATCGCGCCGAAGTGTTCACGCAAGTAGTTCTCGATGACCCACTGCAGGCGCGAGGTGTCCTGGTTGCTCTCCATGGTCAGGATACGGTGGATCTGCGGCTGGCGGGCGGACATGCGGATGAACTGCTCGATGAACGTGCGCAGTCCCGCCGCGGCGCTGTCGCCCGCCTTTTCCAGATGCGCCTTCATTTCCGCCGAATAGCGCTTGAGCGCATTGTCGATCGTCGCGATCCACAAGGCTTCCTTGGACTGGAAGTGATAGAGCACCAGCGTGTGTGTCACGTCCGCCCGATCCGCCACGGCGCGGGTGGAGGTGCCTTCGAAGCCGAACGCCCCGAAGCATTCCAGCGCGGCGGCCAGGATGCGCTCGCGCACATCGTCGCCCCGGCGGCTGGCGCGCTTGCGCTGCCGCTGCGGCGCCTTCTGGTCGATCGCGACCGGGTGCGTTTCCGCCCCGTCGAGCCGCACCGCGATGCGGCCGCTGCTGGCACGGCGGCGCTTGGCGGGCGCGGAATCTTCGGGAATATCGCTCGTTTCGGCCATTCGATCGCTCCGTCAGGCCGTTCGCCTGACCAAAGATGTGCATTTCCTGACACCCTCACATCAGGATATGCAGCAAGGTCAAGCGATTTTGCAAAAACCGCGGTGAGATTAATCCACCATTAGGTCAGTTTTTGGGCAAAAATTGACGGTCACGCGACGATCCTGTTCTCGATGGCACCGATCCCGTCGATCTCGCAGCGCACCACGTCCCCCGGCGACAGGAAGCGCGGCGGCTGCTGAGCCGCACCCACGCCTTCGGGCGTGCCGGTGGCGAGAATATCGCCGGGCTCCAGCGTGAAGGCGGCTGAAAGGTGGGCGATCTGCGCCCCGATCGAGTGGATGAACTGCTCGGTATTGCTGGACTGGCGTACCTCACCGTTGACGATGCAGCGGATGCCGAGCGCCGCCGGATCAGCGATCTCGTCCGCCGTCACGATCCATGGCCCGATCGGCCCGTGCGTATCGAACGACTTGCCCATGGTGATCGTCGGGGACTGGAATTGCCAGTCCCGCGCCGACACGTCGTTCACCACAAGGTAGCCGAACACATGCGCCATCGCATCGCCCTCGGCGACGGACTTGGCCGCGTGGCCGATCACCACGCCCAGTTCGACTTCGTGATCGAGCTTGGTGGTCGGTCCCTGCACCACGTCGTCGTAGGCCCCGTTCACGCAAGTCGTCTGCTTGTTGAACCACAATTGCCCGTCAGGCACCGCGATGCCCAGCGCACGCGCCTCGTCCGCATGACGGCGGTAGTTCATGCCAAGACCCAGGAACTTGCGCGGGCGCAGCGGAGCCAGCAGGTGCACATCGGCCAGCGCCAGCCGCTCACCGCGCCCCGATGCCAGCGCGGCGGCGATCTCACCCAGAGTGCTCTGCCCGCCCTCGATCAACGCGATCATGTCGGGATGGTCGATGCCGATAGTATCGAGCGGGACGAATCCATCGCCGTCCACCACGCCGAGGCGCGGCACGCCTCCGTTTTCGAACCGAGCCAGCTTCATCGTCGTTCCTTCGTTTCGGGAGATCAGGCAGCCGCAAGGCCATCGTAGAACCGCCGGGCATCGGCGTAAGTCGGCAGGTGCGCGGTCGAGCCGCCGTCCACCCGGATCACCTGCCCGGTGATGTAGCGCGCCTCGTCCGACGCCAGCCAGGCGACGGCCTGCGCGACATCGTCAGGCGTGCCGAGGTAGCCGGTCAGGGTGGCGTCGACGTTCATTGCGATGAAGGCGGGCGGGATCGAGGCTTCGAGCAGCGGCGTCGTGATCATCGACGGCGCCACCGCGTTGCAGCGGATTCCCTCGCGGCCGAAGGCCGTGGCCACCTGTTTGGTCAACTGGATCACCGCCGCCTTGGACACGCAGTAGGCGGGCATCTTGTAGAACGCATCCACCCCGTACATCGAGGCGGTGTTGACGATCGAACCGCCGCCCTGTTTGCGCATGGCAAGGATCGCGTGGCGGCACCCCTGCATCGTCCCGCGCACCGTGCCTGCGAAAATCTGGTCCCACAGCGCGTCGGGGATTTCCAGGATATCCGTGTCGCCGGAAATCGCCTCGGGCGAAGTGAATGCCGCGTTGTTGTGCATGATGTCGAGCCGACCGAAGCCATCGACCATCGCGCCCACTGCCGCGCGGAAATGGTCTTCCACGGTGATATCGAGATGCAGCGCGCGCGCCGTGCCGCCCGCGTCGGCGATCTCTTCGGCAACGGTCTTCGCCGCCGCATCGTTGATATCGGCGATGCCCACTGCGGCGCCTTCCGACGCCAGCCGCAGCGCGGTCGCGCGGCCGAGGCCCGATGCTCCACCGGTGACGATGGCGACTTTGCCCTTGAAACGCATGACAGTCCTTTCCCTTGCGCCCGATCAGCCGAGAAACGGCAAGCCGCGGGCGATCCTTATCGAATTGGGCCACGGCGTTCCCGGCGCGCGGGGTTGCCCGTGGATTTCAATGGCGACGTGCGCCTGCGCCAGCCCGAGCACCAGCGCCATGAGATTGCGCGCATCGTCAGGCAGGTCGTCGAGCCCGAAACGGTCGACGTAGCCGATGGCCTCTTCCGCCCGCGCGCACATGGCCTCGTAGAACACCCTGATCTCGTCCATCGAGCG
Source organism: Novosphingobium resinovorum (assembly GCF_027922145.1). Taxonomy (GTDB): domain Bacteria; phylum Pseudomonadota; class Alphaproteobacteria; order Sphingomonadales; family Sphingomonadaceae; genus Novosphingobium; species Novosphingobium resinovorum. The sequence continues at coordinate 103,119 of NZ_BSFC01000008.1, forward strand.
CTCGCAGCGCGCGGCCAGCCGCCCGGCGGTGGTATGGCTCCCCCAGCTGTCGACGAAAGGTTCGAGTTCCGCGAACGCCTGCGGCAAGCGCGCCGCACCGCTCACGCCAGCGCCTCGGTGACGGTTTCCGCCTCGACCCATTTGAGCAGTTGCTCGACCGAGTGACGGATGCCGACCTCGCTGTCCTGAAGCTGCATCTCGTCCTTGCCGGAACTGTTGATGCCGCGCTGGGTGCGGGCCACGTTGGCGAGGTCTTCCAGCACCACCTCGATCACCCGCGCGACGTAGAGTTCCTGCTGCAGGCGCTGGCGCGCGTTCAGCGCGTCGGGGACATAGAAGCGCACTTCGTAGCGCGAAGTGGTCGGCGTCAGCGGCCAGAACTGGTGGACCCAGAAGCCGCCGGGGCCGAAATCGATCTGGGTGTTCGGGAACAGGTTGTTCACGTCCATCGACCAGCACCCCGCCCGCGTCGGATTGACGGCGGGGTGATCGAGGAACTCAGCCATCTGCGAACTCGTGCCCGCCGCGATCAGGCTGCCGGTGTCGCCAGAGGCATAGGCCAGCATCTCCACCTTGTTGCGCTCGTCGAGCGGCATCGTCGGGTTGCCGTACATCGAGACGGTGCGGTGCGGCCCGAACGTGCGCGCATCGAGCAGCCGGGCGAAGCGGTTCTCGCTCGACGAAAAGGTCTGGGCGATCGTCTTCTTGTGGATCGCGGGGATGTGGTAGCTTTCGATGAAGGCGTCCTGCACCACTTTCCAGTTGGCATCGAGGTCGGCCTTGAGCACGATCGGCTTGTCCGCCGCCACGTAAGGCACGCCGGCCAGACGGTCGGCGAAATCGCCGAGGAAGGTGCGCAGATCGACTTCGGGCTGGCGCTGGAGGTTGACGAAGATCCAGCCCTCCCAGGTTTCCGTCGCCATCTGCGTCAGCCCGCAGCGCTTCTTGTCGACCGCGAAGAAGCTGGCTTCGTCCGGGATCGAGATCAGATCGCCATCGGCCGCATATGTCCAGTTGTGGTAGGGGCAGACGATGCGCCGCGCATTGCCGGTGGGTCCGTCGAGGACTTGCGATCCGCGGTGCGAACAGGTGTTGTAGAACGCGCGGATGCGTCCATCCTTGCCCCGGTTGAGGATCGCGGAAACGCCGCCCGGCAACAGTTCGGTCGAGAAATAGTCGCCGTAGGCCGGGATTTCTTCCTCGCGCCCGACCAGCAGCCAGGCCCGCTCGAAGACTTGCACGCGTTCGCGTTCGAAAAACTCGGGCGATCGGTAAGGCTCGAGCGGCACCGGGCCGGTGCCAAGGCCGCAGGCCTCGGTGAACGCCGTCTTGCCTTCGAAAGCCCGCGCGGAAGCGGTGATGTTCATGTCCCAACCCTCTCCAATCGGAACCGGCGCCGACGTCGGCATCAGATGCCGCATCGAGTCTTTATTTGACCGTTTGGTAAACTTAAGGTTGGAGAGGGGAATGTGTCAAGCGTTAGAGGTCGATGATGTCGGATTGAACGACCATCTCGTCATTGCGAGCGCAGCGAAGCAATCCAGGGCGGCTTGAAACTGCCCTGGATTGCTTCGCTACGCTCGCAATGACGATTCAATATAGCGCCCTAAAGATCGCGATATTCCGGGGCGGCGCGGTTCCTGAAGGCTTCCACCGCCGTTTCGTGATCGGCGGTCGCGATCAGCATGCATTGCTGGCGATCCTCCAGCGTCAGCGCGGCGTCGATACCCGGCGCATCGACGGTGAGATTGAGGGTCTCCTTCGTCATGCGCAGCCCCATCGGCGAGGCGCGCAGCATATCGCGGGCCATTGCCAGGCCCGCTTCCATGAGAGCCTCGCCAGCCACCACCGAACTGACCAGCCCGGTCGCCAGCGCGCGCGGCGCGGCGATGAAGTTGCCGGTCATCAGCAGTTCCGAGGCCACCGACAGCCCGACAAGGCGCGGCAGCAGATAGCCCGAACCCATGTCGCATCCGCCCAGCCCCACGCGCAGATAGGCGGCATTGAGCCGCGCATCCTCCGCAGCGATGCGCACGTCAGCCGCCAGCGCCAGCGAGAACCCCGCGCCGCAGGCCGCGCCGTGCAGCAGCGCGATGATCGGCTGCGGACATGCCCGCATGGCGCGCACGATCCCCGAATAGAGCCGCTGCATCGCCAGTTGCCGCTGGTTGCGCCCCGGTCCTTCATTGGCGAAAGCGTCGGAGCCCAGTTCGGCACCGGCGCAGAACATGCGTCCGGCACCCCGCAGGATCACCACGCGCGTCTCCAGCCGTGCGGGCAGCCCGCTGAAGTAATCGAGCAGCGCCTGCGCCAGTTCGGGCGAGACGGCGTTGAGCTGGTCGGGGCGATTGAGCGTGACGATCTCGATCGCGCCTTCGCTTTCCACCGTAAGCACTGTGCCGCTCATGCTATGATGTTCTCCGACCTCTGGGCGTAGAGGCGCCGCAATGCCATCTTGTCGAGCTTGCCGGTGCTGGTCCGGGGCATCATGTCGATAACCCGGATCGCATCGGGCAACCACCACTTCGCGACGAAGCCCTGCATATGCGCGCGCAGCGCCGCCTCGTCGAGCGCCTCGACGCCCTCGGCCAGCGTGACCAGCATCAGCGGCCGTTCCTGCCAGCGCGGATGCGGGATGCTGATGACGCCCGCCTCGGCGACGCCGGCGAAACTGGCCGCCGCCGATTCCAGTTGCAGCGTGCTGATCCACTCGCCGCCGGACTTGATGACGTCCTTGGCGCGGTCGACGATCTCCATGGAACCGTCGGGATAGATACGCGCGATGTCGCCCGTCTCCAGCCATTCGAAGCCTTCCGCATCGCTGAGGCCCACGTAGCTGCCCGAGGCGATCGGCCCCCGCACCAGCAGGTGGCCCGCGTGCTCGCCGTCGAACGGAAGCGGCTTGCCCTCGTCATCGACGATGCGCATCTCGGACAGGAAACCGACGCGCCCCTGCCGGGCAAGGTGGCGTTCGTGCTGTTCGTCGGCCGGCAGAGTGTCCGACCCCGCCGCCGGGGCGCTGCGCGAGCAGCCCGGCACTTCGGTCATGCCCCAGGACTGGCACAAGGTGATGCCGAAGCTCTCGAAGCGCTCGGCCAGCGCGCGCGACGGGCGAGTACCGGCAAGCAGGCCTGTGCGCACCGTCTCCAGCTTCGAGCCCTGACGGTCGGCGGCGTCGAACAGGTCCATCCAGATCGTCGGCACGGCGCCGGTGATCGTCACGCCCTCCCCGTCGATCAGTTCGATGATGCCCTCGGGCGAGAAATCGCGGCCGTTGAGGACAAGCTTGTGGCCGTTCATCGGCGCGGTGAAGGGCATCATCCAGCCATTGGCGTGGAAGATCGCGGCGATCGGCAGCATGCATTCCAGCGAGCCGCGCCGGTGGGTGCCGTACATGTCGGCCATCGACATGTTCATCGACCCCAGCGTGATCGAGCGGTGCGTATAGGCGACGCCCTTGGGCCGGCCGGTCGTGCCCGAAGTGAAGCAGATCGTCGCAGCCTGGTTCTCGTCGAAAGTGGGCCATGCAAAGTCAGCCGAGGCGTCGCCGATGAAATCGGTCTTGGTGACGAAGCCGGGCAGTGCGCTCGCCGGAACCGGCGCGCCGGGTTCGTCCATGAACACCCAGCGGATGACCATCGGCGTGATAGCCGCGACCTGCTCGGCCAGCGGCAGGGTGTCGGCATCGATGAAGATCGTGATCTCGCCGACCTTCTCGATCATGTAGCGCAGATCCTCGGCCGTCAGGCGCGGATTGAGCGTGTGCAGCCCCGCCCCGATGCCGAGCGCGGCATAGAACAGCTCTATGTGGTTCGAGGTATTCCACGCCAGCGAACCGACGACGTCGTCCACCTTGAAGCCATGGCCGGTCATGGCATTGGCCAGCCGCTTTGCCCGGTCGCGCATCCGCGCCCAGTCCGAACGCTCGATCACGCCGTCGATGCGGCGCGCTACGAAGGGCGTATCCCCGTGATGCTCGGCGGCATGGTCGATCAGCCGCGACAACAGCATCGGGTTCGTCATCATCGTCCCGCGCAAGATTCAGGTCCTCTCTCTTTTTTCCGGCTCGGGAGAGGAGGTGCTGCCCCCTCCCCCGGCCACCCGTCAGAAGCGGGCCGCGAGCGCTACGCCGTAGCTCGCCGGCCGCCCGGTGTACCGCACCTGAGTATCGTACAGGATTGGTGCATTGGTGTAATAATACTCGTTAGTGACGTTGTTCGCGAACACCGTGAGTCGATACGCATCGTCAGAAAACGACAATCCTGCACGAAGGTCAACCAGTGTATAATCTTTCAGCTTGGCGGTCGGCACGGTGTCGATCACCGAGTAGGTCGAGCTGTTGTGCGTCACCGTCCCGCCGAGGAATGCCGAGACGCCCTCGCTGAGCGCGAACTCGTAATCCGCAGAGCCATTCACCGACAGCTTGGGCGCGAAGGGGATCGGGTTGCCCTCGAAATCCTGCACGCCGCCGTTGAAGCCGACGCCGGTATATTCGTCGATGCGGGTATCGACATATGTGCCGCCCAGACGCAGGTTCAGGCCATCGACCGGCTCGGCCATGATCTCCGCCTCGACGCCCATCAGGCTCGACTTGGGCACGTTGACCAGCGCGTCGAGCACGCCGAACACCGGGTCGATGCGCTTGCCGCGGATCTGCTTGTCCGTGTACTTGTAGTAGAACCCGGCCAGATTGAACTGCATGCGCCGGTCGAGCATACTGGCCTTGAAGCCGCCTTCGAAGGCCAGCACCGATTCCTGCGTGACCGGCGCGAACTGCGCGGTACTGGACGCATTGGTGAACAGGAAGCTGCCGGCCTTGTAGCCCTTGGACACGTTGGCATAGAGCAGCAGTTCGGGAAGCGCCTGATAGTCTATGCCGCCCCGCCACGAAACGTTGTCCTGGTCGAGCGAGCCTTCATACAGCGTCGGTAGGAAAGTCGCCTCGTCCAGCGTCACGCATCCGCCTGCGGGAATGGCAGGCGTCGGCGCGGCAGTCGGATCGATCGCCTGACGCACCTGGGTCGAGACGGCGGTGAAGAACGCCGCCGCGCCGCCGTTTCCGGGATCGCGGGTGCAGGTCTGCGCATCGCGCTGGCTCTTGGTGTAGCGCACGCCGCCCTTCACCGTCAGGCCGGGCAGGATCTCGTAGTCCGCATTGGCGAAGACCGCGTAGTTGTCGATCTGCGAGTTCAGGAAGAACGTGTTGGTATTGGCCGGGAAGCCGAGGTTCGCCACCACCGAGCTTTGCCCCGCATACTGGTCGGCGAATTCCTTCGAGGTGGTGTGCTCGTAGTTGCCGCCGATGATCCAGCTGAACGGGCCGGAGCCGTTGCTGGCGATGCGCAGTTCCTGGCTGAACGACTTGAGCGAACCATCGAACAGGAACTCCAGCGATTCCACGGCGACGCCATCGGGATCGTTGACCTGCTTGCGGCTGAAATCGACGTAGGAGGTGATCGAGGTCAGCTTGAGGCTGTCCGAAAGCTCATAGTCGGCACGAAGGGCGGCCTGCCACTGGCGGTCGTCGCCCTTGGGACGGCGATTGGGGTTCCAGTCGGCGGTGCGCGGCTTGGACGGCGCGAAGGGCGTGGCGGCAAGACCCGCGCCGACCGGTCCGACTTGCGGGAACAGGGCGATGTACTGGCCCGCCTGCGGGTCCGACTTGTCGATCATGCCATTGACGTTGAGCGACACCGAGAGCCGGTCGGTCGGCGTCCAGTCGAGCAGGACGCGGCCCATGTAGAGTTCCTTGTCGCCCAGCTTGTCGTCGTCGGGCCGGGTCTGGCTCTTTTGCCAGGCGCCGCCCTGCGCGGTCTTGGCCGCGACGCGGACGCGCAGCGTGTCGCTGATCGGACCACTGACGAAGCCGCTCGCATCGACTTCGCCGAAGCTGTCGATGCTGGCATTCACGCCTGCCTTGAAGTCGGCGGTCGGCTTGGCGGCGATGTAGTTGATCGCACCGCCCGTCGCGTTCTGGCCGAACAGCGTGCCCTGCGGTCCCTTGAGGACTTCGACGCGCTCGACGTCCAGCGCCGCCGTGCCGACCAGCGCCGGGAACGGCATCGGCACTTCGTCGACGTAGACGCTGACCGCCGGATAGGCCGCCAGCGAGTTCTCGTAGAAGCCGACACCGCGCAGGGTGTAGACCGGCGTGTTGTAGATGCTGTTGGCGACCGTCAGCGCCGGGATCACCTTGGCGAGATCCGACACGCTGTTGACGCCCTGCTTCACCAGATCGTCGGAGGACAGCGCCTGGATGGTCAGGCCGACCTTGTTCAGCGATTCCGAGCGCTTCTGAGCAGTGACGATGATTTCGCCGACGCCCGCCGTGGGCTGCGCCGCGCTCGCCGCTTCGTCCTGCGCCATGGCGAGGCCCGGCGTGGCTACAAGGCCGATGAAGGCGACGCCCGCCAGTAACTTGCTGGATTTCATGTATCTTCTCCCGTGAACTTTGTTTTTCAGTTGGTTTCGAAAGCGATCGGCAGAGACTTCAACCCTCCCACGAAGTTGGTCTCGATGTAGCGGGGGCTGCCGTTCAGCCGGACGGCGGTGAGGTGCGGCATCAGTTCTTCGTAGAGGATGCGAATCTCGAGCTTCGCAAGGTTCTGGCCGAGGCACATGTGCGGGCCGGAACCGAACGAGAGGTGCCGGTTGCGCTTGCGGGCAAGGTCGAATCCTCCCGCATTCTCGAACACGTCCTCGTCACGGCTGGCGGAAGGGTAGGACAGCATGAGGCGCTGACCCTTGCGGATCGCGGTCCCGTGCAGGTCGAAGTCGTCGATCGCGGTGCGCGTGAAGTGCCGCACCGGCGCCGCCGTACGCAGGGCTTCCTCGACAAAGGACGGGATGAGGCTCGGGTCCGCCTTGAGCCGCGCGAACTGGTCGGGGTGCTCGCACAGCGCCTTCATGCCGGTGGCGGTCGTGGTCGACGTGGTATCGTGCCCGGCGGTGGCGATGGTGATGTAATAGCCGTTGGCGAAGAAATCGCTGATCGGCTCACCGTCGATCTCGGCATTGGCGATCACGCTCATCAGGTCGTCGCGCGGGTTCTCGCGGCGATCGCGGGTCATCGGCGTGAAGTAGTCGTAATATTCCTGGATCACCCGGTGGAACTGGCGCGCGGCCATGTCGGGGGTGATCTCGATGTCGCTGCGCTGCTCTTCGGGGTCCTTCGAGCCGAAGAATTCCTGCGTCATCTTCAACATCTTGGGCAGGTCCGTCTCGGGGACGCCGAACATGTTCATGATGACCCTGAGCGGGTATTCGAGCGCGAAGTCCTTGACGAAATCCACCTCGCGCGGACCGGCCAGCAGCCGCGCCACGGTGTCCCTGGCGATGATGCGGATATCGCTTTCAAGCCGGGTGATCCTCGCGGGCGAGAAGTACGGAACGGCGATCGAGCGCAGAGCCTTGTGATCGGGATTGTCCATGTGCGTAAGCGCCGCGACGACCTGGCAGGTACCGTTGTTGGCCGACCGCAGGAAGGCATCGTCGGCCTGCGGGTTATAGATGGGATTGTCGACCATGTTCAGGAACACGTCGGCGCGGCGCTCGACAGTGACGACGTCGTTGTACTTCGTGACCATCCAGATCGGATCGTAGCCGCCGAGATGCGCCCAGCCGATCGGCCGGTTCGCGCGCATCCACGCCAGCGCCTCGTGAAACGAAGCCTCGTCGGCGCAGAGGTTCGGGTTCACCACCTTTTCGGCGATGTCATCGGGAATGCGAAGTTCGTCCGGCCCGAACGCGAGTGTGTCGGTCTGCATGATCGGTTGCCTTCAGAAGGTGAGAACGGGCTTGACCACCAGCCCGGCAAGCTGGTCTTCGATCGCCTGATTGATCTGGTCGAACGGATACGTGCGCACGAGCTTGTCGAGCGGCAGGCGCCCCGCCTCGTAATGAGCCAGAAGCTCGGGAATATAGGTGTCGGGGTCGGTATCGCCCTCGATCACCGCCTTCAGCGTCGCGCCGCTGGCGAGGAAGCCGAGCATCGAGGTCGAGAACACCGCATCCATCTTCTTGGGTACGCCGAGGAACGCCATCGTCCCGTGCGGGGCGAGCGAGGCCAGCGCCGCCTGCACCACCGCGTCCACCGCCGTGGTATCGACCACGTAATCGACACCGCGCGCGGCGATGGCGCGGATCGCCTCAGCCACGTCGCCGGCGGCCGGATCGACCGCGTGCGTCGCGCCGAGTTCCGCCGCAAGGGCCCGCCGCGCGGCTACGGGTTCGACGACGATGATCGGATCGCAGCCCGCAAGCTTCGCCCCCATGACCGCGCTCAGCCCGACCGAGCCGCCGCCGAAGACCGCGATCGAACGCCCGGCCTTCGCCGCGATCGAGCGCATCACCGCACCCGCGCCCGTCTGGATGCCGCATCCCAGCGGCGCGGCCATGGTCAGGTCGGCATCGGCGTGAACCTTGACGGTATTGTACTGCGTCGCGATCGCATACGTCGCGAACGACGACTGCGCGAAGAAGTATCCGCCCACGGGCTCGGAACCGCAGCACAGAGTCGCGCTGCCGTCTGGGCGGCGGCCGCTGTAATTGAGCGTCATCCCCTTTTCGCAGTAGGCCACGTCGCCCCGGCGGCAGTTGGTGCATTCGCCGCAAGAGCCCACGGTGAGCACCACCTTGTCACCCGGCGCGACCTTGGTGACGCCCGGGCCGACGCGCTCGACGATGCCCGCCCCCTCGTGCCCGAGCACGATGGGCATCTGCACCGGCAGCGACTGGTCTCGTGCCGCGATGTCGCTGTGGCACACGCCCACCGCCACCAGCCGCACGAGAACCTCGCCCTCGCGCGGTTCGTCGATCTCGATTGTTTCAAGCGCAAAGGGGCGCTTGGCCTCGCGCGCAATGGCGGCCGTAATCTGCATATGCCGATTTCCAGTTCAAGAGGGTTTGGCGCGGAGGCGGGGAGAGAGCTCGCCCCCGCGCCGGGACCGTCAGCCGCCCCGGAGGACGACGACCGCTTTCGTATCGGTGCGGTTCAACACACTTGATGCGCCGCGTCGGCCACACCCGCCGGGCATGGTTTCGCAATGCATCTGAGAGCATTTCCACTTCGGTCTTTTCAGATGGATGCTGCCTTGCATCTTCGTCTCCCAAGCCATCGCTTTGCACGATCGGCTTCAAGTGCTACGTACTTCGTATACGCAGTTTGTAATCTGATTTACTTCCCGTGACAAGCGGCAAAATCAAAACTAGGAAAATGCGATGAAGATGGGGGAATTGGAGCACCTTACGGGGGTAAACCGGGAGACGATCAGGGTGCTGATCCGCAAGGGTTTGGTACCCCCGCCCGACAAGCCGAAGGCAACCGTGGCGCATTACAGCGACGAGCATGTGCGGGCGATTCGGGCGGTGCGTAATCTGCAGCGCGAACATCAGGTAACGCTGGACGAAATCGGAGCGATGCTGCGCGGCGACAAGCTCGACAAGCGGTTGGAGGCGCCTGCATTCCACCATCTCGAAAATCTGGTGGCCGCACGCTTCGGCGAGGACGACCGCACGATTGCGCTGGAAACATTACAGCAGGGAAATGCACACGCGGAACGCGACGCACGTGGCCTCGCGGCACTTGGCGCCGTCGAACTCATCGAGACGGAAGAAGGAACCGCCGTCAGCTACACCGACGCGAACCTGATCGGCATCTGGGCACGCATGCGCGAAGCAGGCTTCGAGGAATCGGCCAACTTCTTTCCGGAAGTGCTGGATCACTACACCAAGTCGGCCGACTATCTCGCCTTCGCCGAAGCCACCCGCTTCATCACCCGCACCGAAGGCCTGATCCGCGAAGAACGGGCAGCCGATATGCTGAGAACCGGCCTCCCCCTCATGCTCGACTTCTTCGGGGTGCTGAGGATGAAGTATTTCATGCGCTACCTGACCGCTGAAAGTGAAGGTCGGCTCCACGAGATCGTACCGCCGCGCCTGGACCGCGCAGGCGCCGCCGATGCCGCGCCCAGACAAGAAGGACGCAGCAATCGGAAGCCTCCCTCCAAGTGAGGCTCTATTACCCCGACACGGGGCGCGCATTGGCAAGACGCGACAGCTTCTTGGAAAGCGTCGTGACGCCGATGACGTCGGTCACGTTGCTGAACCCTACCCGGTCGCCCATCGTCCAGCGATAGAGGGTCTGATACGAGATGAAGGCGGCATAGGCGTTATGCCAGGGCGCGGCGGCGACGGCGGCGCCCACCATCTCCCATTTGCGGCCCTTGGCATCGGTGATCCGCACCACGCGGTGCATGCCGAGCAGCGACAGGCTTTCCGCATCAACCTCTGCCGCCACGATGGCGCAGCTTTCGCCATCGACCAGAGCATAGCCGAAGCGGAACGTGGTGTAGACGGTCTGTCCATCGACGATGTCCAGCGTCATGATGAGATGGAACGCGAGGTCGGTCCCGAACGTCATGTGCATCCACGAGACGGGCGCCGAGTTCCACTCCGCGCGCGGCCCCCAGCTGCGATCGAGGCCGTCCACGCAATCGACCGCGAAGCGATGGCCGTGCACTTCCAGTTCGCCGGTGATGTGGCCGACGAGGTCATAATGCCCCTTCGACCAGGAATCGCCCGCGCCGCTCGCAGCCTCGGTGTCGCCGCCGAAATGCTCCAGCATCGGGTTCTGGCTCGGGTCCAGCGGATCGAACGGGTCCATCAGTCCCTTGAAGCGCAAGTCGAAGCGGCACAGGCCGTCGGTGCCTTCGTACCGATAGTGATAGTCACGGGCATTGTTGCTGCCGGTGACCGCGAGGCCCGTGGACAGGCGGAAGTCCGACAGCTTTTCCGGGCACTGGACGTGCATCTGCGCATCGGAATAGTCGGCCGCGCCGGCATGGGCCACGATGCCCTGGTGGATGTAGACGGACGACAGGCACACGCCCGCGTTCGGCCGCCCAAGGAAGTAGGCATTTCCGCTGATCCCGGCTTCGGGCACGGAGAAGATGAGGAACATCGTCTCCGCATAGTTATGCTCGGTCGAACCGTGATGGTGAAAGTCGAGGTCTGCGTTGGTGATCATGATCCGGCCTTGCCTGGTTGGGGGAAGTGTAAAACAGGGCGCGTTACCAGGCGGGTGCCGGCAACGCCTCGGGGGTCAGCTCGAAGCCGAAGGGCAAGGCCCATAGCCGCGCCTGCGCCAGCATCGCCTCGCTGCCATCGAGGATGGCGGCGGTCAGGTCCCGTTCGCAGGGAGAGCCATGCGTGGTCGCCACCAGCGCCGCCAGCTGTTCGCGCAAGTGACGGCTGGCAACCTCGCAATCCGCCGCATCGCGGACGCAGAGCGCAAGCACCTCTTCGCCCACCGAGATTCCGGCGGCCAGCGCCTCGCTCTCGGCCGGCAGGCTGGGCTGCACGATCGCTCTGGCCCGCTCCGCCAGCGCAAGGCAGGACGACAGTTCGAGCCGCGCGAAGCGGGTCGCTTCGGGAATGCGGTCAGCCACGAAGCCCAGCGTGGCGATCGTCAGCTGCAGTTGCTCGACCACGTGCTTGTCCGCACCGGCGAGCGCGGGCGCTATGACGTCGCTGAGCGCGCGGATCGCGATGCGGACCTGCGTTTCGAAAGACTGGTTCATCGTGTGACCTCCAGAAACCGCTCGCGCAGGTCGGCGATGGCCGTGTGCCCCATCTGCGACACGAAGTTCACGAGCACGTCCTGATGCGTCCCCGCCTGCAGCGAAGCGCGCGCCGAGGCGGCGAGCGTCAGGACGCAGACGAGATAGCGGTTGAATATCTCGAAGTAGCGGATCCGCACCGGATCGACCGGGAGCCCCGAGGCCGCCTCGTATGCGGCGTAGAAATCGTCCTTCGACATCATCCCTGACGCCAGCACGCTTCCGCCGTCCTCCGAAAGATGCTGGAAGGTGGGCAGCGTGGCGTAGGTGAGGTCCTGATGCCGATCGCCGATGACCGCGCCTTCCCAGTCGAGCCAGGCGGTGATTGCGCCGGATGCCTCGTCGAACAGGAAGTTGCCGCTGCGATAGTCGCCGTGGACGATCGACGGACGGTCCACCGACGGCGCGTGGGCGATGAGCCACTGGTAGACGACTTCGAGGAAAGGCTCCTCCTCGATCCGGTCCTCTTCCCAGATCCGGCGATAGGCGTTCACCTGCCGGATTACGGATGCGTTCGAGCCCGCCTGTGCCTGCATGAACGAGACCATCGCGGTGCATTCGCCCGGATCGACGGTATGCAGGCGCGCGAGCAGGGAGACGAAATGCGGCGCGAGTTTCGCGCGCAGTTCGGGGCCGTAGTTCTGCCCCAGGCCCGATACCTTCTCCACGCCGACGCTGGGCTTTGCCGCGCCTTTTGCAAAGGCATAGACCATTCCCGGATACGGCAGATGGCGTGCCTCTGGGTCCACCCAGTAGGGGCGCGGCGCCGGGATCACGCCCTGGACCGCGTTCAGCACCTCGAATTCGCGGCGGCGACTGGATTCGGTCACCGAGGCGGCGGGCTCCATGCGCAGCACTAGCGTTTCGACGCTTTCGGGAGCCTGCCCGTCAAGCCCTCGCCACGTGAGGTCGAAGACCATCTGCAGCTTCGATGCCCCGCCCGACAGCCAGCGGGCGTTTGAGACTTGCGCCTCGTAGCCAAGCTCCTCGCCGATCATCGCCGTAACGCCCGCGACCAGCCGTTCGATCGGAACCGCCTTGTACGGATCGCCGCGACGGCGGCGCATCTTGCGGGTCAGGACCGCATCGATCTCGGGCTCGGTGGGGTAGCGATCGCGGATGCGGGCGATCATCGCCTCGTCGGGATGGCGCCGCTGCGCCTCGGTAAAGGACAGCACCGGATGGGACATCACGGCCGCCGTCATTGCGCGAACTCGTCGGCCATGCCTTCGGACAGGAAGTTCAGCCCGCTGAAGTCGGCGATGTGACTGTAGCCGACGCCATGGTCGCTCTCCCAGCGCATGAGCGTCTGGTAGGCCGCGCTCGACGGGTTGAAGTTGTACCAGGGCGCCGCCGCCACGGTCGATCCGCGCGCGGTATAGACATTGCCGCGGTCGTCCTCGAACCGCACGTCGGCCCGGGTCACCAGCATGTCGGAACGCTTGGCGGTCATGCTCGCGGACACGATCGGGCGCCGTTCGCCGTCGATCGCCAAGAAGCCGTACTTGAACGGCCCGTAGCGCAGTTCCTTGTTCTCGAACCCGAGCCCGAAGACGAGGAACGCGCCCGTCTCGCCGTCGAGGTCGACATGGACCCAGCTGGCCGCCTTGTTGCCCCAGTCGCGGCGCGGGCCCCAGCTCTTGTCCATGCCGTCGACGCAGCGGATGGCATAGCGCCGGCCGCGCAGCAGCAGCGATCCTTCGATGCGCCCCTTGCTTTCCATGTGCCCGTTGTTCCAGCCGTCGTAGCCATCGACCTGGCCGCCTCCCAGCGCCGGGACTTGTGCTGGATCATGCGGATCGAACGGATCGCAGATCGCCCGGAACGACAGGTCCACCTCGCAGGCGCCGTCCAGCGACTTGTAGGTGAAGCGGCTGTCCCGTTCGTCGAACGCCTTGAACGACAAGCCGTTTTCCAGCGTGAAGTCGGAAAAGTCCTCCGGGCAGGGCAAGTGCATCTGGCTGTCGTTGTGATGTATCTGCCAGGGATGGAAACACATCCCCTTGTGTATCTCGATCGAGCTGTGACAGATGCCCAGGTTCGGCCGCGCCAGCACGTAGAGGTTGCCGCTGACGCCTGCTTCGGGGACCGAGAAGATTACGAAGATCGTCTCGGTCCAGTGCGGATCGGCCGGATCGCGGGGGTGGAACTTGAAATCGTCGGCAGTAATCATGGCTCTGCTTTCTACGAAATTCAGAAACGATAGCGGGCTTCGAGCATGAAGGTGCGGGGCTCACCGGGAACCACGAAGTTGAGGCCGAACAGGCTCGCGAAGCCGATGCCGCCGCTGTAGTAGGTCTTTTTGAAGGCGTTCTTCACCAGCACCGACAGCGACAGGCCGTCTTCCTTCTGCTCCAGCCCGACCCGGAAGTTGGCGAGCGCGTAGCCCGGGATCTGGGTGTTCGGATTGAGCGACTTGCCGGTAGAACTATAGTAATTGGAAGTCTGCGCGTAGACATCGCCATGAAGGACAGCGTTGAACCGCTCGCTCACCGGGATCGTGATGTCCGAATAGAACACGCCCGACCATTTGGGCGTATCCGGATAGGTATCGTAGACGGCGGTGCCGGTGCTGGTCCCGTCAATGCCGATCACCGACACTACGTTATCCGTGAAACGCGCGTGGGTGTAATTGACGTTGCCGCCGATCACCAGCCAGTCGGCAGGCCGAATATTACCGTCGAGTTCGAAGCCCCTGATCTTGGCCTTGGGCACGTTCACGGTGATGCCGGCCAGCCCGCCATAGATCGAGGTGTAGAAGGCGCGCTGCACGTTCTTCACCCACATGTTGTAGAGCGCCAGGTTGAGATTGACCGGCATCGTTCCGGCATAGCCGTGGAACTTCGCGCCCAGTTCGACGTCGGTGGCGATCTCGGGGCGGTACTCGCCGCCAGATTCATCCGCGAAGCCCGGCGTCGGCGGTGCGTGGAAGTTGAACCCGCCACTGCGGAAACTGCGTCGCGACGAGGCGTAGAGCAGCAGGTCCGGCGTCACCTGGTTCTGGATGCCGGCGGTCCAGCTTAGCTTGTTGAAGGTGTCGCGCTGCGGATCGATGAAGCGTCCGTCGGCGTAGAACGGCGCGAATTCGGGATGGGTCGCGGCGGAGAACAGGTCGTCGGCGTCGCGAACGAAGCTGACCTTTTCCGATGTGTAACGGATGCCGCCCGTCACCTTGAAACCGGCAAGTCCCGTGTCGAACGTACCCTGCGCGTAGCCTGCGATGGCCTTGCTCGTGGTCGTCCCCGCATTGATCTGGGGCGGCAGGCCAAGCTCGTTCAGGATGTAGCTGGTGTTGCGCGTGTGATCGGTGATCTTGGCGGCGTAGACGCCGGTGACGTACTCGAGCCGCCCGTCGATCGCCTTGCCCACAAGTTGCAGTTCGTCCGAGATCTGCTCGATCGTGCCCCGGCTGCCCTGAGCGCCCGTCTGCGCATTGCCGCGTCCGTCGATGCCGTAGGACGTGCCGTCGAGGTCGCCCGCGTCGAGGAAGCCGACATGGACATAACCGAACACGTTCTTGAGCGTGACATTGTCCGCGATCTCGAACGACGTAATGTTCGACACCACCCATTTCGAAATGCGGTGATCCCCCAGCGAGTCGACGTCGACCACGAAGGGACCGCGTTCGCGCTGCGCCTGCGCGAAATCGGCGAGACCGGGGAACAGCACATTCGTTGGGACGAAAGGATAACCCGGCGCATTGGCACTCGTCGGCACGACGTAGGACACCGAACCCGAAATGTTGGTGCCCTTGTCATGGTAGTATTCCGCGACAAGATCATTGGTAAAATCGGGCGACGGCTTGAGCGTAAGACTGAACCTGACGCCTTCCCGCTCGATCTTGCCCAGCTTGCTGCCGTCGTAGAGATTGAGCTGATACCCGTCCCGCGACCGGTAGACCCCCGCCACCCGCACGAGCACCTGGTCCTCCACGATCGCGCCGCCCACCGCGCCTTCGAGCTGGAAGTCGTTGAACCGGCCGTAACGCACCGATCCGTAGCCGGACAGTTCGTCGGTAGGCTTGCGCGTGGTGAACAGTACCGCGCCGCCGGTCGCATTGCGGCCGAACAGGGTGCCTTGCGGCCCCTTGAGCACCTGCACCGACTGCAGGTCGTAGAAGGCCGTCTGCCCCACCCCTCCCACCTGCACCTCGTTCACATAAGGCAGGACTGCGGGCAGCGAGCTGGTGAAGGTATCGACCGTCTGCCCGCGCAGGGAATAGTTCAGCTGGTTATCGTTCTGCTGCGCTTCGACCGTCAGCCCGGGCGCCGCCATCTGGAGGTCGCGCTCGGACACGATCGCCTGTCTGGCAAGGGCGTCACCGGTGACGACAGATACAGAGACGGGTGTACGCTGCAGGCTCTCCGAGCGGCGCTGGGCGGTGACGATGATTTCGGTCGATGCGGCAGTCGTGGATGCGCTCTGCGGCGTTGAAACCGGTACTTCCTGGGCAGCGGCATGGCTCGATACGGCAAGCAGCGCCACGCCGGCGCTGGACGACAGAAACTTCTGCAAGGCCATTTGGTGTCCCCTCCGACATCATTCCTTTCCGGCTTTGTCGCCGGATGAAGGCTCTCCTCGTCCGCGCGATTGATTTTTTGGCCCTAAGGCAGTGCGCGAACTCCGACTCAACTTACCACAAGGTAACTGGTTTACAAGTAGGTCATTCGTTATATTTTTCGGACAATCCTGACGCAGATCCTGCCTATATAACGTGTTGAAGTTAGATCAGTCGTTATATTACAATCGAATCTCGACCGTGCCCACAGCTTTGAACCAGCCTGATCTGGCATCGGGAGGGACGTGACGCATAAAGAGAGGAGTGCACATGCCAGGCATGTGCAAAACGGATCGAACGGCAGAAATCGCCAGTTCACGTGAGCGAGATACGATCGATGTTAGACGACAATGCCTCACAGAATGAACCGTCAGCCGCCATCGCGGACCAGCTGGTGATGCACACGATAGCGATGATCGCGCATCAGGGATTGGACAAGTTGTCGCTGCGTACCATCGCCGCGCGATCAGGCTGTTCCACCGCCTACATCTTTCAGAAATTCGGCAACAGTGAGGGCCTTATGCTCGCCGCCCTCGATCGGGCCATCGCCATCGAGGAGGCGAGCCATGCAGACCTGCTGGAACAACTTTCTCCGCTTCCCGTCGGGCAAACGACGCTCGGGGATTTCCTCTGCTATTACGTTGAGACCAGGGCTACAGCGGATGTGCCCCGCTTCATGCTATCCTGGGTGACGACAACCGCGCCTGCCCACATTGCAAGCCTTTTGGGCACATGGCACGCCATGCGCCGGGACTTCTGGAAGGCAGCGAGCCTGCAATGCGGACTTCAGCCCGATATGCCCGCGATCCTGGCCGACTACGCACTCATGGAAGAAAGCTACGCGACCGCACTTCAGGGAAGCTTGCGTTACGACCTGCTTCTGAAAGAAACTATACGCGCCCTATTGGGAATTAGCCCGTCCGCCAACAAGCGCGAGGAAGTCAGCATTGCCGACACGCTCAATGTCGTCCCTCCGCCTTTGGGGCCGGGCACGCCCGATGCCAACGGCTCCATTCGTGACCGCCTGCTGTTTCACGCCCGGGAGGAAATACTCCAAAATGGAATCGGCGCGGTCAACCAAAGGTCGACGGCACGCAACGCAGGAGCGTCGAATTCCGCGATTGCCTACTACTTCGGCTCGATGGATGCCTTCGTGGACGAAGCGATCTGGCGCGCCATGCTATCCGATATACCTCCTGAACTCGACCCCAACAGGACCATCGAAGGACGCCGTCTCTCGGTGCAGCAGTGGCTGACAGCCCTGAACCGGCACCTGCAGGGCGCGGATGACGGCGAACCCGCAGGGTTCTATTGCACCTATGCGCGGCTGACAGTTCAAACCTGCCTGCTCGCGCGCTCGCGCCCTTCCCTCAAACCGCTGGTGGTGTTCCTGCGCGAACTTGACGGCTGGGGCACTTATCGAACCAGTCGTATCCTCGAAGCGACCTTCAAGCCCATCGGCCGGGACCAGGCATCCGCCTTCGCCATCTGGATCAAAGGCTCGGCCGTAATCAACACTGCAGTAAATCTAAAAACTCGCATCACTGTTAGCAACCTTAATTCAGGAGCTTCCTGGATATTCGGGAACCAATAATCGTAAATATCATACATACATAGTATGAGTAAGATAAATATACTTAAGAAATATTTTGCGCCGTATCGCTGACGCGCTATCAAGACCGCTCGGCACCACCGGACCTATGATGGACGTGGTCCAAACTACGATTATGGTTGATCAGCAAGTTCAGCCATCTGCCGATCATCTGAACCGCAGATTACGCCCAGCCAGCGACGCGCCCCGGAAAATGGAGCCTTTCGAACAGAAGCTTACGGTCCTCGGTCCACAGCTTCACGCCGAACCGTGCCCGCGGGGTCACAGTTTAGTAGTTCTGCCCGGTAACGAATGGGGATGCGATCGGGGCAAGGACGAAGACCGGTCATCAGGCCTTCGACTGCGCGCAGTAGACAGTCTCGGCATATCCGTGATCCCAGGCCATGTGCACGGAAGGGTCGATACCCTGGGCTTTCGCATTGCAATCCTGTGGGACGGTCGCGACACTTCCTCTATCGGTTCGACAGTTCCGCGCTCGGCATTCTTGAGTCCGAGCTCGCGGTTTACAAACCGCCACTGAATTCGGTCGCCAGCGGAGAGGTCGCGCATCTCTTCCCTGAACACGTTGGATCCGCGCAGCCCGGCATACGACCTGAACCCGGTACTTTGCATCCCCGACGATCAAGCCAGCCGGAGATAGTATGGCAAGCCTGGTCTCTTCCGCAGCGACAGGGCCTGCCCTTCTTCTTTGGCGATGTCCGCGATCGTGATCCGGGGCGCCTTCTTCGACGTTAAGCCGTCCAGGCCGATGCCGCTGTCACCTCCGGTGCGATCGCGATCTTGCCGCTGAAAAGATCGGCTATTGCATATCTTTTCAGCCTAATTCTATTTGAAATCCGGCACGCTTCTTTACATGAACGCGCCGTTATCGACCGTCAGTACACGCCCGGTGATCGCCTTGCTCATATCGCTGACAAGGAAGAGAATGGCGTTCGCCTGATCCGTCGGCTACGTCGCAAGCAGTTCGGTATTGGTGTAGCTGTCGGGGTACTTGAGCATCACATCCCCGCTGGCAAGATCGCGGTGTTTTCAAGCGCAGCGTCCGAGGCGATTCCGGTGAACTTTCGCAGCCATTGGCGTAATCGACACGCAGCGGGGCCTACGAACCATCTGGCCGGAGCGGCGTATGCAGGTCGTCCAGATCAGCCTAGCTGGCCCAATGCAATCCATACGACCATATTCGCTCGGCCTCGGAAGCTCGACGGAGATATTGTGGCCGGGGGGCGGCGCTGGGAATCCACATACGCCGCCCACCGGTATCGCATCAGCCGTTGAGCTTGTCCTTGACCGCCTTGGCGGCCGTGAAGGTCAGCTTCTTCGAAGCCTTGATGGTCATTGCTTCGCCGGTAGCAGGATTGCGACCTTCCCGCTCGGGGCTGTCCTTGACCTTGAACTTGCCGAAGCCGTTGAGCGAGACTTCCTCGCCCTTGGCGGCCGCAGTGCCAATTGCGTCAAAGACGGCGTCTACAATCTTGCGGGCGTCGGTCTTGGCAATACCGTGATCGTTGGCAATTGCGTCGGCGAGATCGCTGTTGTTCATGAGAAGTTCGTCCTGTCGATGTCTGTGTTCCGCCGGCCACGCTGATTTACGGGCTGTGCGGTCTTCCACCATGGAACAACTGAAACCTCGTTCAAAGCCGTACAGTTGCATCAAACGCTCCTCCAGGCCGTTTTGTCCACAGCGCGTGGATATGTGCCACCCTCCGGGCCGAACAGCCGTACGGATCATGCAACAAGCGCCGCGGCGGCGCGGAGCGAGTTGCCGCTCTCAAGTCGTCCGTCAGCAGGCTTCCCGGCCGAACTCGCGATCTTCTGGTTCGAGGGATATCAAGGGCCGGAAAGCCCATCGCTCGGGACACGATATTGCCTGACCAGCGACACCGCGGAACTGAACGATGACGAGGGCATACGTTTGGTTGGCAGGGCCGATGAGGCGATTGCGCCTTCGGAATAACATATCAGGCCGTTAAACGTCGAAAGCATCTTGATCGAGCCTACGGCGGTGGTCGATGCCGAATGTGGGCCCGTGCCCACCCCCGCGAAATCGAGTTCGTCGATGAACTGCCCAAGACGCCCCGAGGGACCCGTCGGTCGGCCCCATGGCCGTTCGGGTTTAGTCATGTTGACAGGTTCCCTGTTGAAGTTCCATTACTCCGACAAATTTTCGCAGCGAGGCCGGGGAGGATATTAAAGGTGGACCTATCTCGTCGGGCGGCGCTTTTTTCCGCCGCCGCTGGCCCCTTGGCCGGAATGGCGCACAAAGGTGTCGCAGCGGCTGTCAACGTAAAGCCGGGCACGCTGGCATCGCGCCCGCCCATGGGCTGGAATAGCTGGAACAGTTTCGCCGGCACGATAACAGAGGCGCAAGCTCTCGAAACGGCAGCGATCATGCGGGATACGTTGCTGCCGTTCGGCTACGACGTATTCACCGTGGATATCCAGTGGTACGAGCCAGACGCGAAGAGCTACACGTACAACGCAGCACCCGTCCCCGCGCTGGATGGCTATGGCCGCCTGATTCCGGCCCCCAATCGTTTCCCCTCTGCAAACAGCGGCAAGGGCTTCGCTCCGCTGGCGGCGAAAGTTCATGCGATGGGAATGAAGTTCGGCATCCATGTGATGCGGGGTATCGCGCGGGCCGCCGTGAAGCAGAATCTTCCGGTGATGGGGACGCACCTGCGGGCACAGGACATCGCGGATACCTCAAGCATCTGCTCATGGAATCCGGACATGTATGGCGTCGATATGAGCAAGCCGGGCGCTCAGGAATACTATGACGGCCTCTTCCGACTCTACGCCTCCTGGGGCGTCGAGTTCGTGAAGATGGATGACATGAGCCGCCCTTACGACGCGCACGCGCCAGAGATCGAGGCCGTCGCCAAGGCCATCGCCCGCTGCGGAAGGCCGATCACGCTGAGCCTGTCGCCTGGTGAAACGCCGGTCCTGCACCATGACCATGTCCGTCGCTATGCGCAGATGTGGCGCATTTCCGACGACTTCTGGGACGAATGGCCACAACTCGAAGCGCAGTTCACCCGGCTGGAAAACTGGACGCCGTATCGAGGCCCCGGGTCATGGCCCGACCCGGACATGCTCCCTCTTGGCCGACTTGCATTGGGAGAGCGCGACACTCGCTTCACGCCGCACGAACAGCGAACGCTGATGAGCCTGTGGTCGATCACCCGCTCACCCCTCATCATGGGCGGCGACTTGCGTCACCTTGACGGTGCCACTCTGGCCTTGCTGACCAACCCCGAAGTTCTGGCCGTGAATCAGGCCAGTCGGGATAATCGGCCACATTTTCTGTTTGACGGAATCCGCGTCTGGTCGGCGACCAGCGAGCATAGCGGCGCCCGCTATCTAGGGGTGTTCAACCTCGACAAGGGCACGCGGGACCTGACGATTCCCTTGTCCGCACTGAACGCAGGCCAGACTGTATCGGTCCGCGATATATGGGCCCGACAAGATCTTGGAATCAAAACGCGCAACATCGCCTTGCAGCTGGAATCCCATGAAAGCGCTCTTTACCGGTTGACCTAGACCCGTCTTGCATGACCCGTCCGGCGATCACGCCGGACGGGCATCGCAGACTTTAAGCAGCCTCTCGGCCACCAATTCCGGCGGCTCGCAACCAGCTTTAGGACCTGCCCTTCCGATTATATGGCCGTAGTCAGACTGGCTCAGCCGTTCGGCTTGGTTCGGACGACGCCCTTCGCAGTGTAGGCCGATATCGCAGATCAACTGCGTAACCGAGCCAAGGCGCAAAGTGCCACGATATCAAAACCTCAGGTCATGTTCGTGCCCGCATCGTCTCGAGGCTGTGATGCACGTTGCGGACCTTCAGCAGGTCGTGTCTGGTCAGGATGCCGACAACCCGCTGCGTCTCAGGGGCAACAATCGGAATGCGACCGATGCCCGTCTCGATCATGAGATCCGCGATCCGGCTGAGCGGGTCATGCGGGCTGCCGCAGGTCTGCGACGCGTCGGACAGTGCGTCGGCGAGCGTGGCATCCGCCGGAACGCTATCGACCTGCCAGCGCAGCGCATCCGCGCGCGAAACGAGACCGGTGAGCGTGCCGTCTTCGGCCACAACCGGGTAGCTGCGATGGCGCGCATCGGTTCTGAAAAAGACGACCGCATCGGCGAGGGTCATGCTGCCGGCCAGCACCTCCGGCTCAGATGTCATGAACTGCGCGGCCTGGAGAAAGTCGAATTGGTCGACGGTGTATTCCTGCAGGATATGCCGGCCGCGCCGGGCAATTTTCTCGGTCAGTATCGAGCGGCGCATAACCAGCACGCTGATGGCGTAAGCTCCTGCCGACGCTGCCAGCGTCAGCGGAAGCATAGCGAAATCACCGGTCAACTCGACCGCGAACAGCGCCGCCGTCAATGGCGCGCGCATGGCGCCGCTCAGGATTCCGGCCATTCCGGCGAGCGCCCACAGGCCGCCCCCGCCGGGCAGGTACTGGCCCAGAACGAAGCCAAGCGCGCCGCCCAGCAACAGCAGCGGCGCGAGCACGCCGCCCGAAGTGCCTGAGCCCAGTGCGATAAGCCATACCACCGCCTTGACCACCAGCAGCGCCAACACCACCCGCATGGCGAGCGAACCATCCAGAAGACCCCGGATGCTCTCGTAGCCGGCACCCAGGACATGGGCGTCGATCAGGCCGCCCAGCCCCACTGCCAGCCCGCCGAGAGCCGGCCACCACATCCAGTGGAGGGGCAACCGGGCAAACATGTCCTCGATCCTGTAGAGCGCGCCTGAGAGCAGCGATGCCTGCGTCCCGGCCAGAACGCCCACCGCTACTGCCAGGCCGATATGCCGGGCGGCGAGGGCGATCGCATGGTGGACGGGAAACAGTGGCCCGGCCTCTATCAGGAGCGGCCGCCAGAGCCACGAAACGAGCACGGCGATGACGACGGGCACGAAGCTGCGCGGCTTCCATTCGAAGAGAAGCACCTCGATGGCCAGAAGGATCGCCGCCATCGGTGTGCCGAAGATCGCCGTCATGCCCGCTGCCGCGCCCGCAACGAGCAAGGTCTTGCGCTCGGCGGCGCTGAAATGGAACGCCTGAGCGAACAGCGATCCGATGGCGCCGCCGGTCATGATGATCGGTCCTTCAGCACCAAAGGGACCGCCGCTTCCGATCGAGATCGCTGAAGACAGCGGCTTTAGCAAGGCAACCTTACGCGATAGGCGGCTCTCACCGTAGAGGATCGCCTCGATCGCTTCGGGTATGCCGTGGCCGCGAATCTTGTCCGACCCGTAGCGTGCCATCAGCCCCACGATCAGGCTTCCAATCACCGGCACGGCGATCAGCCACAGACCCAGCACGTTGTCTATGATCTGCACGGGCGCGCCGGAAAGGCGTCCGAACCAGAACAGATTGGTTGCGATCGCGATCGCCTTGAGCAGCACCCATGCCCCGATCGCACCCCCACTGCCGACGACCAGCGCCGCCGCCGCGAGCAGCAGCATGCGCCGATCCGCGCTGTGATCGGCAAGAGGGCGACGGGAGGGGAATGAGGTCGCGGGAATCATGATAGTGCTCGGCTCGCTGACAGGGTGGCTCGCGCAATATATCGTAACACGATATATATCAACGGTTGACAGAGAGGGCGCGAAGCCGGGACTGAGCTTATGGCCAGCAAACTGACAGACGCGGATTATCTCGCGCTCGCCGATTTCCGCTATTCACTGCGGCAGTTCCTGGCGTTTAGCGAAGGCGAGGCGGCTCAATGCGGGCTGACCCCACAGCAGCACCAGGCGCTGTTGGTGATCCGCGCGGCACTGCCGGGGACGGCCACGATCGGCCATGTCGCCGAGCGTCTTATCCTGAAGCCGCACAGTGCCACAGGTGTCAACGGCGGCGCAAAAGTCGGCCACGGGGCGGAGTAAAACCAGGCCAGT
>NZ_BSFC01000009.1 GCF_027922145.1 Novosphingobium resinovorum
GCGCCCGCGCCCAGAGCGCTGACCACGAAAAGCGCCGCGCCGATCATCATTACGCTGCGCCGGCCCCAGATGTCGGCGAGGCGGCCCGCCACGAAGGCGCCGATCGCACAGCCTACCAGGATCGCGCCGACGTTGAGGCCGGTGCCCAGCTTGGAGAGGTTGAAGGCCTTTTCCAGCCCGTCCTGCGTGCCGTTGATGACGCCGCTGTCATAGCCGAACATGAAGCCGCCGATCGTCGCCACCGCAACGATCATGGCGACGAAGGCCATGTTGACCTTCCCGCCGTACTCGACGCCCGCAGGCGCGCTGCCCATATCTATCGCGGCCATTCGATCACATCCTCTTCACTTGTGCCTGTCGTGGCATTCTTGTCGTCGCATTCTTGTCTTAGCGGGCCTGTCCGCTGGTGCGATAGTGTCAGCCCGCAGGATATCCCGGTTTCAGGCCGGGTACTTCCACCGCGAAGGTGAAGAGGTCTCCGGCATGCGGTTGTGCCGCGAGTTCGGCGTCCGACAACCCCTTGCGTGCCGTCGTCGCATAGACGGTGGTGAGGTCCGGGCCGCCGAACGCGATCTTGGTGACGTTGGCGACCGGGAATTCCACCCGGCCGAGGAACGTGCCGTCGGGCGCGAAGCGGGCGACGCCCCAGCCGCCGAACAGGCCGACCCAGACGGTGCCCCCGCTGTCCACCATCGGACCATCGGGATAGCCCATGCCGTCCGGCACCCGCGCGAACAGGCGCGCCTCGCCGGGATGGCCGTCGGCGTCCACCGGTGCGGACAGGATCGTGCGCTCCAGCGTATCGACGAGATAGACCATGCGGCCGTCCGGCGAGAAGGCGGGGCCGTTGGTGATGACCATCGGTTCGGGCGAAAGCGCGATGCAGGTATCGCCGTCGAACCGGTAGTAGCCGCCGCTCGGCGCTTCCTCGGCGTTGTCCATGGTGCCCAGCCACACCGAACCGTCCGGATGCACGGCGGCGTCGTTCAGGCGGTTGCCGGGCAGATCGGGCTCGACCGCGTGGATCAGGGTGAAGGCGTAGTCGGCGAAGCGGTGGATACCCGCCTTCGCGCCCACCAGCAGGGCTCCGTCCGCCAGCGGCAGCACCCAGCCGGGTTCCGCCGGCGCATCGGTGCTGTCGAGCGCGCCGCTGGCCGGATCGAAGCGGTGAAGCTTGTGGCCCTTGATGTCGACGAACCACAGGCAGCCGCGCGCCGTGTCCCACACCGGGCCTTCGCCCAGCGTGGCGCCCAGCCTGCAGGCGACGGCAGGCGTCATTGGGGCCGTCATCGTCTCAGCGCCAGCCGGCATCGACGAAGTACTCGTGGCCCGTGCACATGCGCGCGTCATCGGAGGCGAGGAACAGCGCCAGCGCCGCCACGTCGGCCGGCTGCACGCGGGCCTTCAGGCACTGTGCATCGAGGATCTCGCGCTCGCCCTCGGGGGTGTACCACTTTTCCTGCCGGGGCGTCTGGACGTTGCCGGGCACGATCGCGCAAACACGGATGTTCCGCTCGCCCAGTTCGCGGGCCATCGCGCGGGTCATGCCCTCGATCGCGGCCTTGGCGGTCTGGTAGAGCGAGAGCTGGTCGAGCGCGAGGTGCCAGCTGATCGACCCGAAGTTCAGGATCACGCCGCCGCCCGCCGCTTCCATGAAGGGCACGGCGGTCTGCGCGGCGAAGAACAGGTGGCGCAGGTTCACCGCCATGCGCTCGTCCCAGTATTCCGGGGTGACGTCGGCGATGGCGTGGCGGTCGTCGTTGGCTGCATTGTTGACCAGCACGTGGAGGCCGCCGAGCGCGTCATGCGCCGCCGCGACTTGCGCCTGCACGAAGTCGAGGTCCTTGAGATCGCCGGCGACGAAGCG
>NZ_BSFC01000010.1 GCF_027922145.1 Novosphingobium resinovorum
GCGCCCGCGCCCAGAGCGCTGACCACGAAAAGCGCCGCGCCGATCATCATTACGGTGCGGCGGCCCCAGATGTCGGCGAGGCGGCCCGCCACGAAGGCGCCGATCGCACAGCCCACCAGGATCGCGCCGACATTGAGGCCGGTGCCCAGCTTGGAGAGGGCGAAGGCCTTTTCCAGCCCGTCCTGCGTGCCGTTGATGACGCCGCTGTCGTAGCCGAAC
Organism: Novosphingobium resinovorum; assembly: GCF_027922145.1. Taxonomy (GTDB): domain Bacteria; phylum Pseudomonadota; class Alphaproteobacteria; order Sphingomonadales; family Sphingomonadaceae; genus Novosphingobium; species Novosphingobium resinovorum. Next base: position 220 of record NZ_BSFC01000010.1, read on the forward strand.
ATGAAGCCGCCGATCGTCGCCACCGCAACGATCATGGCGACGAAGGCCATGTTGACCTTGCCGCCGTACTCCACGCCGGTTGGCGCGCTTCCCATGTCTATCGCCGCCATTCTTGCATCCTCGTTTATAAGTTATGTCAGGTCGTCAGCGCCAATCCCTCCCCCTTCGTCATTGCGAGCGCAGCGAAGCAATCCAGTGCAGCGTAAACCGCCCTGGATTGCTTCGCTGCGCTCGCAATGACGAAAGGTGGGTGATCGGCATCGGCTAGTTCGCGGGGTAAATCGGCGGAACGCCGGGAACATCCACCGCGAACGTGAAGAGGTCCCCGGCATGGGGTTGTGCCGCCAGTTCGGCCGCTGACAACCCCTTGCGCGCCGTCGTCGCATAGACGGTGCAAAGGTCCACGCCGCCAAACGCGATCTTGGTGACGTTGGCGACCGGGAACTCCACCCGGCCCAGGAGTTCGCCCTCGGGCGAGAAACGGGCGACGCCCCAGCCGCCGAACAGGCCGACCCAGACGGTGCCCGCGCTGTCCACGGAGGGACCGTCGGGATAGCCCATGCCGTCCGGAATGCGCGCGAAGACCTGAGCCTCGCCGGGATGCCCGTCCGCGCCGACACTGGCGGACAGGATCACCCGCTCCAGCGTATCGACGAGATAGACCGTCCCGCCATCTGGCGAGAAGGCCGGGCCATTGGTGATGACCATCGGCTGGGGCGAAAGCGCGGTGCAGGCGCTGCCGTGAAAGCGGTAGTAGCCACCGCTCGGCGCCTCCTCGGCATTGTCCATGGTGCCCAGCCACACCGAGCCGTCCGGGTGGACGGCAGCATCGTTGAGGCGGTTGCCGGGCAGGTCGGGCTCGACCGCGTGGAGCAGCGCGAAGGCGTCCTTCGCGAAGCGGTGCACGCCTGCCCTGGCGCCGACCAGCAGCGCGCCGTCGGCCAGCGGGATCACCCAGCTGGGCTCCTCGGGCGCATCGATCGTTTCCAATTCGCCATCCGCAGGATCGAAACGGTGGAGCTTGTGGCCCTTGATGTCCACGAACCACAGGCAACCGCGCGCGGCGTCCCACACCGGACCCTCGCCCAGCGTCGAACCGACCCTGCAGGCGACTTGAGGCGTCATCTCAGCGCCAGCCCGCATCGACGAAATACTCATGCCCCGTACACATGCGCGCGTCGTCGGAGGCGAGGAACAGCGCCAGCGCCGCCACGTCGGCCGGCTGCACGCGGGCCTTCAGGCACTGTGCATCGAGTATCTCGCGCTCGCCCTCGGGGGTGTACCACTTTTCCTGCCGGGGCGTCTGGACGTTGCCGGGCACGATCGCGCAAACACGGATGTTCCGCTCGCCCAGTTCGCGGGCCATCGCGCGGGTCATGCCCTCGATCGCGGCCTTGGCGGTTTGGTAGAGCGAGAGCTGGTCGAGTGCGAGGTGCCAGCTGATCGACCCGAAGTTCAGGATCACGCCGCCGCCCGCCGCTTCCATGTAAGGCACGGCGGCCTGCGCGGCGAAGAACAGGTGGCGCAGGTTCACCGCCATGCGCTCGTCCCAGTATTCCGGGGTGACGTCGGCGATGGCGTGGCGGTCGTCGTTGGCGGCATTGTTGACCAGCACGTGGAGGCCGTCGAGCGCGTCATGCGCCGCCGCGACTTGCGCCTGCACGAAGTCGAGGTCCTTGAGATCGCCGGCGACGAAGCG
>NZ_BSFC01000011.1 GCF_027922145.1 Novosphingobium resinovorum
CAGCGGACCTATCCCGCCGCTACCGTGGCCGACTATTCCACCGCCGTTCTCACTGTAGTCACGCACCTCGCGGTTGAGATGCGACAATTTCTTCACCTCCTCGATGAAGAGGTCGATCTTGGCCGGATCGGCATCCTTCTTGAACTTGAGCATCACGACGTGACGGATCATCGGTCTCTCCCCTATCGCGCCCGCGCCGCGATTGGTTCGCGGGGACTCGGCGCTGCGGGAGGAAGACTAGCGCGGCGGGTTTAAGGCCATGCCTGTCAGATAAAACAGGTGCCAAAAGCGCTCCTTACCTCCGGGCAACCGTTGCGCATCCGTCCGATTGCGTATCAAATCATTGCTACACCTCCTCCTCCAGTTGACGCGGGAGCCGGGCGGGTGTGTGCAAAATCCGCAGAGGCATATCGGCACCGTGCGGCCGGGCGGTATGCTGCAGGAGAGGATCAAGAGGTGGCCCGTCCCTTCGCGCCGCGTTTCGCGGTCTATGTCGCACTGGTGTTCATGCTACTCGGCGTGCTGCAACTGGCTGCCAGCCTCGTGTTCTACCAGTCGATCGACCGGCAGACGCTGAACGAGGACCACGCGCGCCGCATCGGCGAACTGCTCGTCGTCAGCGACCGCATCCACTCCGCCGATCCGCGCCTGACCGCGCCGACCATGAGCACGCGTCACCTCGCCGCCGCCGTTGGCAATGCGCCCAGCGTGGCGACCGCCACGACCGACGAATCCCTCATCCGCATCGAGCGGCGCATCATCGAGTGGGAGCCTTCGCTCGGCGGGCGTTCGCTGCGGCTGGCCATGCAGGGACCGCCGGGAGGCAAGTGCGATCTCGTCGGCGCGATCCGGCTGGCGGACGGGCACTGGCTCAACTTCCGCTCGCGCGATATCAACGCGATGTGGCCGGTGGCGCTGCGGGCGACGGTGCTGACGCTTGCGACGACGGTGGCCTTCCTCGCCATCGGCCTCGCTGCGCTGCACGTGCTGACCCGCCCGCTGCGCCGCATGAGCGATGCCGCCGACGCCATCGGTCGGGGCCGGCAAGTGGTCATCGCCGAGGGTGGCACCCCGGACTTGCGCCAGCTCGCCCACTCCATGAACCTCATGCAGGAGCGCATCGCGCGGCTGCTGCAGGATCAGGCCAGGTCGTTCGAGGCGATCAGCCACGACTTGCGCACGCCGCTCTCGCGCCAGAAGGTCGCGGCGGAACTCATCGACGATGCCGAACTGGGCGGGGTGATCCTTGCCAGCGTGGACGAGATGGAGGCCCTGCTCGCCTCGCTGCAGCGCTTCCTGCGCGCGCAGCATCTCGACGCCGAGCCCGAGACGCTGGACCTCACCGAAGTGGTCGCGCACGTGCTGCACCCTTACGGGACGCGCGCCCGCTTCGATGCCTCCGTCCCCACCCTCGCCCGGACCTTCCGCGAGCCGGTGGAACTGGCGCTGGCGGCGTTGGTGGAGAACGCCATCCAGTTCGGCGGCGAGGCTCAGGTCGCCGTGCTCCGCCACGAAGGGCACTGGCGCATCGAGATCGCCGATTCCGGACCGGGCATCCCTTCCGCCTATTTCGAGGCGATCCTCGACCCGTTCTTCCGCCTCGACGCGGCGCGGGCGCGGGACACCAAGGGCTTCGGCCTCGGCATCCCGACCGCGCACCGGCTGATGGCGCGCTTCGACGGCCAGCTTTCCTTCGCCGCCGCGCCCGAAGGCGGCCTGATCGCGCGCCTGGATGTGCCCCAGCCGCCAATGGGTTGACGAAGATCGTCGTCCCGGACTTGATCCGGGACCGCTGGCAGTCTTTAGATGCGAGCTTGCCGCGGGACGGCCCATCGAAAGGTGGGCTTTTCACGGCCAGCGGTCCCGGATCAAGTCCGGGACGATGAGAGAATATGGAGAGCGACCTGTGAACTGGTGGACCATCGACGAAACCCATGACCCTGCCCGCAAAAGCTGGGTCGACAGCGCCGACGGCCACCACGACTTCCCGGTCCAGAACCTGCCCTTCAGTGTGTTCTCCACCTCAGAAGAGACACCGACGCGGATCGGTGTTGCGATCGGCGACCAGATCCTGGACATCCGTGCACTGGCCACAGCAGGCCTCGTCCCCGCAAACCTCGCCGAAATCTGCAGCGATGCGGACATGGCCCGCCTGCTGGCCATCCCCGCGCAAGACCGCCGCCCCCTGCGCCATGCCCTCTCCGACCTGCTCTGCGACGAAACCCGCCGCCCGGTCATCGAGCCCATGCTGCACCCGGTCGAAGCCTGCATGCTGCACCTGCCGACACGCATCGGCGACTACACCGACTTCTATGTCGGTATCCATCACGCCAACAACATCGGCCGCCAGTTCCGCCCGGACAACCCGCTGCTGCCCAACTACAAGCATGTGCCGATCGGCTACCACGGCCGCGCGTCCTCGATCCGTCCCTCGGGTGTTCCGGTCGTGCGCCCCACCGGCCAGCGCAAGCCGCCCGAGGCCGATGCGCCGATCTTCGCGCCGACTGCAAGGCTCGACTACGAACTGGAGATGGGCGTCTGGATAGGCCGCGGCAACGACCTCGGCGAGCCCGTGCCGATCACCGATGCTGCGCAGCATATCGCCGGTTTCTGCCTGCTCAACGACTGGTCCGCGCGCGATGTGCAGGGGTGGGAATACCAGCCGCTCGGCCCGTTCCTGTCGAAGAACTTCCACTCGACGATTTCGCCATGGGTCGTCACGCCCGAAGCCCTCGCGCCCTTCCGCGCGGCCCAGCCGCCCCGACCGGAAGGCGACCCGCAGCCCCTGCCCTATCTGTCTGACGCGGATGATCAGGCCCACGGCGCGCTGGGCGTCATGCTGCAGGTCCACCTGACCACGCAGGCCATGCGCAAGGCCGGGCTTCCGCCCCATCGCCTCAGCCACGGCCCGGCGACCAACATGTACTGGACGGTGAACCAGATGGTCGCGCACCATGCATCCAACGGCTGCAACCTGACGCCCGGCGACCTGCTCGGCACCGGCACGATTTCCGCTCCCGAGCGGGAGGGTTTCGGCAGCCTCATGGAATTGTCGCAGGGCGGCAAGTCGCCCCTCACCTTGGCCAGTGGCGAGACCCGCACGTTCCTGGAGGACGGCGACGAAATCTCCATCACCGCCACCGCCGCCGCTGAGGGCTTCGTTTCCATCGGTTTCGGAGAATGCCGCGCCCGCATCCTTCCGGCACGCTGAAACCAACACTTGCGCCCACCCCTGCCTCCCGGTATCCGCCGGGAACAAGATCGCGCCGGTGCCCCGCAAGGGGCTTAAAAGGGAAGGCGGTGGGAACGGTTCGCCGTTCGAATCCGCAGCTGTCCCTGCAACTGTAAGCGGCGAGCGCGATGCACATCGCTTCCCCCCTCACCGTGCGGGGAGGCAGCCACTGAGGCCGGACGCTGCGACATGCGAGGCTTCGGGAAGGCCGTGCATCGATGCGTTGACCCGCGAGCCAGGAGACCTGCCGGCGTCTGGTCGCTCTTGCCTTGGTCCAGGGGATGGCTGCGGCACGGTTCACCGTCTGAGCGACGACACGCATGCGGCTTAGGGGCCGCAGCGGAGCAGGTCGCCGGGCGTCTTCGCGCCTGTCCGTCGCCCCTGCCCCGCGCCGGCGCGAAAGCGCCGGTACGCCCCGCCGCGAGAAGTCGCCGGCGCGGGAGTTGAGAGCCTTGAGCAAAGTACCCACCACCGTCATCACCGGCTTCCTCGGCGCCGGCAAGACCACGCTGATCCGCCACCTGCTGCAGAACGCGAAGGGCCGCCGCCTCGCCCTCGTCATCAACGAGTTCGGCGACGTCGGCGTCGACAGCGAACTGGTCAAGGGCTGCAACGACGAGGCCTGCCCCGAGGACGATATCCTCGAACTCGCCAATGGCTGCATCTGCTGCACCGTGGCCGACGACTTCCTGCCGACGATGCAGAAGCTGCTCGACCGCGAGACCCCGCCCGACCACATCATCATCGAGACGTCGGGCCTCGCGCTGCCCAAGCCACTGGTCAAGGCCTTCCAGTGGCCGGACATCCGCACCCGCGCGACGGTGGACGGCGTGATCGCCCTGATCGACGCCGATGCCGTCGCCGCCGGTCGCTTCGCCACGGACGAGGAAGCCCTCGCCGCCGCCCGCGCCGCCGATCCCAACCTCGACCACGACAGCCCGCTCGAGGAACTGTTCGAGGAACAGCTGGGCTGCGCCGACATGGTGGTGCTCAACAAGACCGACCTCGTCGATGCGGACGTGCTGGCCGAAGTCGAGAAGACCGTCGCCGCCGAGACGCGCGCCGGCGTCAAGATCGTGCGCGCGGACCACGGCGCGGTCGACATCGCCGCGCTGCTCGGCATCGTCGCGGCGGCCGAGGACGACCTCGACAGCCGCAAGTCGCACATCGACGGCCTCGACGACGATCACGACCATGACGACTTCGACACCTTCATCCTGAACGGCGGCGAAGTGGCCGATCTCGACGCGCTGCTGGCGGGCATGAAGGAACAGATCGCCGCGCATGACGTGCTGCGCGTGAAGGGCATGGTCGCGCTGGCGGGCAAGCCCAGCCGCCTCGTGCTGCAGGGCGTCGGCCCGCGCATCCAGCACTTCTTCGACCGCGCGTGGAAGCCCGAAGAACCGCGCCGCACGCAGCTGGTGGTGATCGGCCAGAAGGGGCTCGATCAGGCCGCCATCGAAGCCGCGCTGGCAGGCGTGCTGGGTTCGGTCCCGGCGTGATTCCTTCTCTCTCCCTTCGTCATTGCGAGCGGCGCAGCCGCGCGGCAATCCAGAGCCGCGCGAACCGCCCTGGATTGCTTCGCTGCGCTCGCAATGACGAGCGGTTGGGAAGCGGACGGGCGTTGAACGAAGACCTCCGGCTCTACCCCCTCCTTCGTCATTGCGAACCCGCGCAGCGGGTGAAGCAATCCAGGGCGGTTAGCTCTGCCGTCAGCCCGGCGAGCGCCGCCTAATGCACCTGCTTTCCGCCACCCCGGGCACGATCTCCAACGGCGAGGAGGCGATCGACCTCGACCAGCCTCCGGGCGACATCGTCATCCTGACGGTGGCGGACAGCGAACTCGCCTGCTTCGCCAAGGCAGCGGCAGGGCTGCCGGAGGGCGCGCCCAGCGTCCGCCTCGCCAACCTGCTGCAGTTGCGGCACCCGTATTCGGTCGATCTCTACGTCGAGAAGGTGATCGCCCACGCAAAATTCGTGTGCGTGGTGCTGCTCGGCGGCAAGAGCTACTGGCCCTACGGCATCGACGAAATCGCCCTGATCGCCCGCGAGAAGGGCATCGCCTTCGCCGCCATCGCCGACGGGCGCGAGGATGATCCGACGCTGACAGTCGCCTCCACCCTCCCCGCCGAGACGGTCGAGCACCTCCGCGACTATCTGCGGCAGGGCGGCAGCGCGAATGCCCTGTCGTTCCTCCGCACCGCCGCGCGGCTGATCGGCGAGGACTGCGGCCAGCCGGACGACCCGGTGCCGGTGGCCGACGCGGGGCTCTATCTGCAAGGCGTGGACCGGCCGAGCTTGGCCGACTTGCGCGCATCATGGCGCCCCGACGCCTCTGTCGTGCTGCTGGTATTCTACCGCGCGCTGATGATCGCGGGCACGCTCGACGCCGTGGACGCGATGGTCGCCGCATTGCAAATGCGCGGGTTCAACGTCGCCGCCGTCCATGTCCGCGCGCTGCGAGAGCCTTTCGCCATCGACTGGCTCGGCGGCCTGATGGCCGAGATTGCGCCCGACGTGATCGTCAACGCCACCAGCTTCGCCTCCTCTTCCTCGGGAGAACCGCGCGTCGGCGGCGTGCTCGAACGCGCCGACTGCCCGATCCTGCAGGTCGCCTTCGCGGGTGTCGAGGAAGCCGACTGGCAGGCCGCCGCACGCGGCCTAGGCCCGCGCGATCTGGCGATGAACGTGGCGCTGCCCGAACTCGACGGCCGCCTGTTCACCCGCGCCGTCGCCTTCAAGGCCGCCGAACGCTTCGACGAAGTGACGAAGTGCGGCATCGTCGTCCCCCGCGTCGCGCCCGATCGCGTGGCCTTCGTAGCAGACCTCGCCGCCAACTGGGCGAGCCTGCGCCGTACCGTGCCCGCGCAGCGCAAGGTGGCGCTGGTGCTCGCCAACTATCCCAACCGCGACGGGCGGATCGGCAATGGCGTCGGCCTCGACACGCCCGCCAGCGCGGCCTCGATCCTCTCCAGCCTTCGTGCCGCCGGATACGATACCGGCGGCGCGCCCGAGGACGGGCAGGCGCTGATGCGGCTGATGACCGGCGGGGTGACCAACGACCTCACATCACTGGATCGACCCGGCGAGATTTCGCTGCCGCTGGCCGACTACGAAGCCGCCTTCGCCGGAGTGCCCGAAAGCGCACGCAAGAAGATGCTGGAGCGCTGGGGTGCGCCTTCTGCCGATCCCTTCGTGAAGGACGGCGCGTTCCGGCTGGCAGTCCACCGCTTCGGCAATGTCTGCGTCGCCGTGCAACCGGCGCGGGGGTACAACATCGACGCCAAGGAAACCTACCACGACCCGGCGCTGCCGCCGCCGCACGCCTACCTCGCCTTCCACGTCTGGCTGGGGCGGCGGTTCGGCGCGCAAGCGCTGGTGCATGTGGGCAAGCACGGCAATCTCGAATGGCTGCCCGGCAAGGCGATCTCGCTCTCGGCCGAGTGCTTCCCCGAGATCTGCGCCGGGCCACTGCCGCAGCTCTACCCCTTCATCGTCAACGACCCCGGCGAGGGCACGCAGGCCAAGCGTCGCATCGGCGCGGTGATCGTAGATCACCTGACCCCGCCCCTCACCCGCGCCGAGAGTTACGGACCGCTCAAGCACCTCGAAGCGCTGGTGGACGAATACTACCTCGCCGCCGGGATGGACCCGCGCCGTCTGGAGCGGCTGCGGCGCGACATCATCGATCTCGCCCGCTCGCAGGGTCTGGACAAGGACGCCGGTGCCGAGGGTGACGGCGACGATGCGCTGTCGGCGATCGACAACTATCTGTGCGAACTCAAGGAACTGCAGATCCGCGACGGGCTGCATGTCTTCGGGCAATCGCCGGAGGGGCGCTTGCGGCGCGATCTGCTGGTGGCGCTGGCACGCACGCCGCGCGGGTATGACGGGCCGGGGCAAGCCTCGCTGCTGCGGGCGATGGCGGAGGATTTCGCGCTGGGGTTCGACCCGCTCGACTGCCGTATGGCGGACCGCTGGGATGGCCCGAGGCCGGAAGTGCTGGCGGCGGTTTCGGGTGAGCCCTGGCGCACGCTCGGCGATACTGTGGAGCGGCTGGAACTGCTGGCGGCGGAATGGGTATCCCGTCGTCCCGGACTTGATCCGGGACCGCTGGCCGTGAACAGCCTACTCATCGGCGCGCCCGGCAAGGTCCCGCCCCAAGTCTTGCCAGCGGTCCCGGATCAAGTCCGGGACGACGACCTGCCGCGCACCGCCGCCGTCCTCCACGCCATCGCCGCCGACCTCGCCCCGCGCGTGGACGCCTGCGGCCCCGCCGAAAGCGCCGCCCTGCTCGCAGGGCTCGACGGCCGCTTCGTCACCCCCGGCCCCTCCGGCGCGCCCACGCGCGGCCGCCCGGACGTGCTCCCCACCGGCCGCAACTTCTACTCCGTCGACACCCGCGCCGTGCCCACCGCCGTCGCCTGGGATCTCGGCCAGCGCTCCGCAGAGTTGCTGGTGGAGGACTACCTCCAGCGCGAAGGCGAATACCCAAGGGCCATCGCGCTCTCCGCATGGGGCACCGCCAACATGCGCACCGGCGGCGACGACATCGCGCAGGCCCTCGCGCTGATGGGCGTGCGGCCGCGCTGGGAATGGACCTCGGGCCGCGTCACCGGGTTCGAGATGATGACGCTGGCGGAACTGGGCCGCCCGCGCGTGGACGTGACCTTGCGCGTCTCCGGCTTCTTTCGCGACGCCTTTCCCGAGCAGATGGACCTGATCGACAGCGCCGCCCGCGCCGTCATGGCGCTGGAGGAAAGCGAAGAGGACAATCCCGCCGCCGCCCGCCACCGCGCCGAAACCGCGATGCTCGCAGCGCAAGGCCAGGACGAGACCGTCGCCACCCGCCGCGCCGGAGCCCGCGTGTTCGGCTCCAAGCCGGGGGCTTACGGCGCCGGCCTTCAGGCCATGATCGACGAGAAGCTGTGGCACGAGCGCGCCGACCTCGCGCAGGTCTACCTCGACTGGGGCAGCTACGCCTATGGCGCGGGCGTCGAGGGCGATGCCGAACGCGATCTCTACGCCGCGCGGCTGACCCAGGCCGACGCGGTGGTCCAGAACCAGGACAACCGCGAGCACGACCTGCTCGACAGCGACGATTACTACCAGTTCGAGGGCGGCATCGCCGCTGCGGTCGAGCACCTGAAGGGCCGCGCGCCGGTCAGCTACCACAACGACCACTCGCGCCCCGAACGCCCGGTGATCCGTACGCTGGCGGACGAAATCGGCCGCATCGTGCGCGGGCGCGTGACCAATCCCAAATGGATCGCGGGCGTGATGCGTCACGGCTACAAGGGCGCGTTCGAGATCGCCGCCTCGGTGGACTACCTCTTCGCCTTCGCCGCTACGACCAGCGCGGTGAAGGACCACCACTTCGATGCCGTCCACGCCGCCTTCATTGAGGACGAGGCGGTGCGGGAATTCATGGCGCAGGCCAACCCCGCCGCGCTTCGCGAGACCGCCGCGCGGCTGGCCGAGGCGCTGGAGCGCGGCCTCTGGAAACCCCGATCGAACAGCGCGGGCCTGCTGCTCGCCCAAGTCTCAGGAGCATGATGATGGCCGAACGCACCGACGAACAGCACGCCGAGAAGATGAAGAAGAAGCAGGCCGCGCATGACCGCATCATGGCGGGCAAGACCGTGGAAAAGGGCCTGCTGATCGTCAACACCGGCAAGGGCAAGGGCAAGACCACGGCCGCGCTCGGCATGGTGGTGCGCATGATCGGGCATGGCAAGAAGGTGGGCGTCGTCCAGTTCGTTAAGGGCGCGATGACCACCGGCGAGAAGGCCGTCTTCGACGCCTTCCCGAACAACGTCGAGTTCAAGGCGATGGGCGAAGGCTTCACCTGGAACACCCAGGACCGCGCCCGCGACATCGCCCTCGCTCGTGAAGCGTGGGAAGAGGTGAAGCGCATGGTCGCCGATCCGGCCTACGACATGGTGCTGGCGGATGAGCTGAACATCGTGCTGCGCTATGACTACCTGCCGCTTGAGGAAGTGCTTGAGGTGCTGACCGCGCGTGCGGAGATGAAGCACGTCGTCGTGACGGGGCGCAATGCGCCGCAGGGGCTGATCGACGCGGCGGATCTCGTGACGGAGATGACGCTGGTGAAGCACCCCTTCCGCGAGCAGGGCGTGAAGGCGCAGACGGGGATCGAGTTCTGATGCTCCCTCCTCGTCATTGCGAGCGTAGCGAAGCAATCCAGGGCGGTTTGCGGTGCCCTGGATTGCTTCGCTACGTTCGCAATGACGAGGTTTGGTTTGGTCTCTGATTGCATGACCGCTCCCACCTTCTCCCCCTCGTTCCAGAGCGATCTCGCCGCGCTGCTCGCATGGCGGCGCGACGTCCGGCATTTCCGGCGCGATCCGTTGGACGAGAGTCTCGTCGCCGACCTGCTCGCCACCGCGCAACTGGCGCCCTCGGTCGGCAATTCGCAGCCCTGGCGCTTCGTGCGCGTGCGCTCTCCCGCCTTGCGCGAAGTGCTCGCCGCGCATGCCGATGGCGAAGTCTCCCGCGCGGGCGACACCGCCTACGAGGGCGAGCGCCACGCCGCTTACACCGCGCTGAAACTCCACGCGCTCGACCACGCCCCCGAAGTGATCGCGGTGTTCTGCGACGAGGCCACCCCCATCGGCATGGGCCTTGGCGCGGCGACGATGCCGCAGACGCGCGAATGGTCGGTGGTCATGGCGATCCACACGCTGTGGCTCGCCGCCCGTGCGCAAGGGCTCGGGCTTGGTTGGGTGTCGATCGTCAAACCGGAAACGGTCACCGACCTGCTACAAACGCCGCCATCATGGCGCTTCGTCGCCCTGCTCTGCCTCGGCTATCCCGAGGAACCGGACGACGTACCCGAACTCGAACGCAAGGGCTGGCAAGCCCGGCTCGACGGACACGCGCATGTCAGCGAGCGTTGACGCCTTTCGCCAGCGCCCGCGCCGCCTTGACGTAGGCGGGGCCGCCGCAGACCGTCCAGGCCTGCGGAATGGCGACGCGCGGAATGCCGTCCAGCACCGGATGGTGCATCATCGCCGTGCCCTGATCGACCACCTTGTCGGTCGCGGCATCGACCACGATCACGTCGGGACGCGCGGCCGCCAGTTCCTCGATCCCCATTTGCGAGAGCGCGGGCTTGCCCAGCTTGCCCGCAAGGTTGGTCACGCCCACGCGGGTCATCAGGTCGTCGATCAGCGTGCCGGTGCCGGTGAGATAACCGCGCCGCTGCCAGTACGCGGCGACGATCTTGCCCTTGGGGCCTTTCCGCGCGCGCGGGATATGCGCAAGGTCGCGCTCCATGCCCGCGATCAGGGCCTCGCCGCGCTCGGGATGGCCGACCGCGAGCGCCACCTTGCGGATCGACGCGAGGATCGCGTCGTAGCCATCGGCGGACTTGAGATCGACGGCGGGATAACGCGTCTTGAGCGCCTTGATCGCGGGGTTACGCCGCGCGGGCATGCCGACGACGAGGTCCGGGTCGATCGCCATGATCTCCTCCGCCGCGCCGCGCAGGATCGGCAGGCCCTTCGCCCGCACCGCCTCGGCCGACATGGCGGGATCGGCGGCATAGCGAGTGAGCCCGGCGATCTGCTCGCGGTCGGCCAGCGCCAGCACCAGCTGATCGGCGCACAAGTTCAGCGAGACGATCCGCTTCGGAGCCGCTACAGCCCCCCTCGATACAGGGGGAGACGACGCGGAAACGCCGCAGACTGCAGCCAGTCCAAGCAGGCCGACCGAAGCCGAACGAAGAGTAGTCGAAAGCGCCATATGCGCGTTTCCATAGCAACACGACCCCGGGACACAAGCGTGACGGGGAGCCGATCCAGCCAGAGGTGCTCGTGCCCGAAATTCCCGTCCTGCGCGCCCGTAACCGGGCGCTGATTCCGCTTCTCCTGCTGGGTATCGCCTTGGTGGCGATCGCCTCACTCATGCTGGGCGCGGTGCCGATCCCGACCGCGCGACTGCTCGATGCTGCGCTCGGCCATGGCGATCCGGTGGTGCGCGCGATCCTGCTCGAACTGCGCCTGCCGCGCACGCTCGTCGCGCTTATGGTGGGCGGAATGCTGGGCCTCGCGGGAGCAGCCCTGCAGGGGTACTTGCGCAATCCGCTGGCGGAACCTTCGGTGCTCGGTGCGTCGAACTCGGCGGCGCTGGGCGCGGTCGCAGCGATCTACTTCGGCATCGGCGATTACAGCCCCGCCGTGCTGCCCGTGCTTTCGATCCTCGCGGCACTGGCGAGCCTCGCGCTGCTGTTCGTGCTCGCGGGCCGGGCCGAGGGGCCGCTGGCGCTGATCCTTGCGGGCATCGCCGTCTCGACGCTGGCGGGCGCGGGGATCAGCCTTGCGCTCAACCTCTCGCCCAATCCTTTCGCGGCGATGGAGATCATGGCCTGGCTGCTCGGCTCGATCGAGAACCGGGCGATGGACCACGTCTGGATCGCCCTGCCCTGCATCGTCGGCGGCGCGGCGCTGCTGCTGTGGGACGGGCGCGCGCTCGACGCGCTGTCGCTGGGCGAGGACGGGGCGCGCTCGCTCGGCGTGGACCTGGCGCGCACGCGCGCGCGGCTGCTGCTGGGCGTCGCCATCGGCGTCGGCGGCGCCGTGGCGGTGTCGGGCTCGGTCGGCTTCGTCGGGCTGATCGTGCCGCATCTGGTGCGCCCGCTGACCGACCGCAGCCCTTCCGCCGTGCTGCTGCCCTCGTTCCTCGGCGGCGCGGCGCTGCTCACCGGCGCCGATATTCTCGTGCGGCTGATCCCGACCGCGGGCGAGTTGAAGCTGGGCGTAGTGACGGCGTTCCTCGGCGTCCCCGTCTTCCTTGTCCATCTGCTGAAGGAGCGCCGCCTGTGGTGACCGTGACCCTCAATGGCCTCTCTGTGGACCTGCGCGACCGCGCGGTGCTGCACGGGATCAGCGCCACGCTGCGCCCCGGTGAACTGACCGGGATCATCGGCCCCAACGGCGCGGGCAAGTCGACGCTGGTGCGCGCGCTGCTCGGGCTGATCCCGGCGACGCGGGGCGCGGTCGAGATCGACGGGCACGACATCGCGCGGATGACGCCGAAGGCGCTGGCGCGGCTGGTCAGTTACCTGCCGCAGGGACAGGCGCTGCACTGGCCGCTCAGCGTCGAGCGACTGGTGGCGCTCGGCCGCCTGCCGGGACTCGGCCCGATGTCGCGGCTGGGCGCGGACGACCTCGCCGCCGTCCATGCCGCCATGAAGCGGGCCGACGTGCTGCACCTTGCCGGGCGCACCGCTACCGAACTGTCGGGCGGCGAGCGGGCGCGGGTGATGCTGGCGCGGGCGCTGGCGGTGGGCGCGCCGGGACTGGTCGCGGACGAGCCGCTCGCCGCGCTCGATCCGGGGCATCAGATCGACGTGATGGAACTGCTTGCCGCCGAGGCTAATTCGGGCGCGCTGGTGGTGACGGTGCTGCACGACCTGACGATGGCGGCGCGCTACTGCAAGCGGCTGCTGCTGGTCGATCGCGGCATGCTGGTGGCGCAAGGATCGCCGCAGGAGGTCTTGACGAGCGACCGGCTGCGCGCGGTCTACGGCGTGACCGGGCGGATCGAGTTCGGCGGCGGCTCGGCGATGGTGGTGCCGCTGGAGCGGGTTTGAACCACCTGCCCAGAGGCACCACCCCTCGTCATTGCGAGCGTAGCGAAGCAATCCAGGGCAGTTGAGCGCCGCCCTGGATTGCTTCGCTACGCTCGCAATGACGAAACTTGGGGCCTAGCGCGCGAAAGCCTTCACCTCCGCCAGACGGATCGCGCGGCCTTTTGCCGGAATCATCGACACGCGCAACTTCCCGGTCTCGACCGCAGGCCACGTCACCCGCGTCACCCCGTTGGCAAGCGGCTTCACCGGCGCGCCGACCTGCTGCCAGCGACCCTCGCGCCAGACCTCGACACTCACGCTGCGAGGTGCAGCAAAGCGTGCAGCATCGGCGAAGAACGCCAGCTCGGCGCTGCCCAGCGAAACCGCCTTGCCGAAGTCCAGCGCGTACCACTGCGCCTTGCCCGAGGCGTCCGAATCCCACCCGTTGGGAAGTTCCGGGTAGAACCACGCGCGGCCATCGACCGCATCGTGCAACTTCTCCGCATCGTTGCCGGACGAGGCGCTGGCCTTGGGGAAACCGCTGCGCACGAGTTGCACCGCAAGGTTTTCCTCACGCACGATCGGCGCGTTGGCCTTGCGCGTAACGGGCACCTCGATCCGGCCAAGGTCGGCGCGGCGGGCCACTTCCACCCCGTCCACCATGACGGCGAGGCCCTTGCCGTAGCGCGTACCCTTCGCATCCCATGTCACCGAGACTTCGTGCCCGTGGTACGGTACCCGCTCGATGCGGAACCAGTCGAGACCCTGCTGCAGCGGATTGACCTCCAGCACATCGTCGCTGCGCGGGCGGATGCCGACGAGGCCGGTCAGGATCAGGTCGATGTAGCCCGAGTGGAAGTAGTGGTGGCTGCGGTCCAGCCCGACGATCGGCTTGCCGGTCTCCGGGTCGTAGTCTTCCTCGAGGTCGAGCTTGTCGCCCTGATAGTGAAGCTGGGTGTACTGGCGCAGCATCGCCATCCAGTCGGCACGGGAGACGGGACCGTGCGCCTCGTAATGGTCGAGCAGGTTGGCCATCGCGGTCAGCACCTGCGTCGTCTGGTAAGGCCAGATCGGGCCGTTCCACTGGCACTCAGGATCCGGCCCGAGGTAGCGGTACTGGCGCATGTAGTATTCGTAGCTCTTCTCGACCGTGCGCATCCCGGCCTTGCCCGCCAGCGACTGCGGGTCGGTCAGGTGCCCCCATGCTGCAGCATATTGCGCATCGTCGGGGACGAGATCGAACATCCACGGCAGGTAGCCGACCAGTTCGCGATTGCGGATCGGCTCCCAGTATTTGACGTGTTCGTTGGTAATCTGGTGGCGGTCGGTGAAATGCTGCAGCTTCGGGTTCCACAAGTCCGCCAGCACACGCGCCTTCAAGGCCTCGGCACGGGCGGCATAGTCCTTCGCCATCGCCGCGTCGCCCGCCATCTGCGCCATGCGCGACAAGGCGCGGGCATTGGCGAACATGTAGGCGTTGACCGAAGGCCGGAACGCATCGCCGCCGCGGAACCCGTCCTTGCCGCCCGAGGCGTCGATCGAGGACACCGTGTACTCGGTCGCGTCCAGCAGCGGTTCGACGAAATACAGGCCCTTGTCGAAGTCGAACTTCTCGTCCCACAGGCGGTAGACGTGTCGCATCGTCTTCAGGTGCGCGAGCAATGCCTCTCGGTCGCCGTCGACCAAGTAGCGGCCCCATACCGAGTCCGCCATGTGGTCGGTGAAGTGGCGGTCGTTGCCGCCCTCGTACATGAAGTTGATGTAGTCGTCGGTGAAGCGCCGGTCGTTCAGCCAGCGGCCTTCGGCGATGTGGAAGCCGCTCGCGTCGTTGAGGCTGGCGTAGGGTTCGCGCTGCCAGTCGACGTCGTCGGCGAACTCGGTGGTGATATAGCCCTGCTTGCCGAGATCCCGCTGGTGGGCACGGAACAGGCCCCAGCGGTAGTAGTAGACCGCGTCGATCTTCGCGTCCGAGGATTCGAAAAAGGGAATGCGCCCCTCGTACCACGCCGCATCGTTGCCGTAGCGGGCCTCGGCGATGGCCTCGTGGTCCATCGGCGGACTGGCGGCAGCGGCAAGCAGCGCCATAAAGGGCAGCGCCGCGAGGGCCAGTTTCTTGCGCACGTCAACGGTCCTTCCGTGAACGGCCCAAGCTGAGGGGGCTTCGACAAGCTCAGCCTGAGCGGAATTTAAAGACCTGCTCTCAAACCCGCTCAGGCTGAGCTTGTCGAAGCCCCCGCCTGAAGACACTGTCAGGCACAGTCAAATGGACGGCCGCGCGAGGCCGGGGTGTTGGGAGAGGAAGTATCCCGACCGGACGCGGCCGCCCTGAGCCGGCCCCGGCGCGCAGAATGGCAAGCGCACCGGGATCGGCCGAAGTGGCAATTACTTGAACGTGAAGCGTGCACCCACCGCAAAAGTACGGGCCAGTTGCAAAGTACCCAGGTTGAACTGCTCGGCATTACCCGCGCTGCCGTACTTGTAGTAGTTCTGCTGCTTCGACTTGGTGAGGTTCACCGCGTCGAAGGTGATGCCGACGTTGTCCATGACGTTCAGCGTCAGCTGGAAGTCGAGGCTCTCTTCCGACTTGTACCACACGCCGATCGGGTTGGCGAAGAGGCGCGCCTCGTTGTTGTGCAGGAAGCCCTTGCGCCAGATGTACGACAGGCGCGCGCTGACCGGGCCGTGATCGTAGGCCAGCGTCGCATTGTACGACAGCTTCGAGACGTTGAAGAACGGCGACTGCGTCTGGGTGATGTTGCCCAGTTCGTCCGCCTCGGGAATGTTCTGGCTCGAGTCCAGAACGGTCAGGCTGCCCTGGAAGCCGAGGCCGTCGAGCAGGCCGGGGAAGTAGGTCGGGTAATAGGTCAGGCCCACTTCCACGCCCTTGAGCACGCCGTCAGAGGCGTTCACCGGACGGGTGACCGAGAAGTAGTCGGTCGCGCCCGCCTCGATCCCGTTGTTCGGGATGTAGTCCATCGAGGTCAGCGGCACCACCAGCCCGCTGATCTCGCGGCGGAACGCGGTGACGGTGATCGCGCTATTGCGCTCGAAGTACCATTCCAGCGCAAGGTCGAAGTTCTTCGAATGCGTGGGCTTCAGGCTGGCGTTGCCGACCGTGCCGCTGCCGTAGCCGACATTGGTGAGGTCGCCGGTCAGCGCATAGGTCGGGTTGATGTCGCCGAAGTTCGGGCGGCGCAGCGTCTCGCCGTAGTTGAAGCGCACACGCAGGTTCGGCTCGATCTCGTACCGGGCAGTGAAGCTCGGCAGGAACTTCTCCGACTGGCTGCCGCCGCGCGTCAGGGCGCCGTTGGCGTAACGGTCGAAGAAGCTGGAGTTGGTCACCACCGAAACGAAGCGCACGCCGCCCTGGATATCCAGCGGACGCCCGAAGATCGTCAGCTGGCCGTCCGCGAGCAGGTAGCCCGACATCGTGGTTTCCTCAATGTCGAAGGTCTTCGCCAGCGAGAGCGCGTCCGAGGTCGGCAACCCGTAGAGACCGCGCACGTAATCGGCGTTGTCATGCAGCCAGTAACCGTTGGCCAGCGTCCAGCTGCGCGGCACGTCGGCGACGCCCGACATGAAGTCGGAGTTGGTGAAGGCCGCATCCTCACCCAGCGAGGCGAGGCTGACGCCGAGGTTGTTGGCGCTCTGGGTGCGGGTGTAGCTGGTGGCGGTGCGACGGTCGATGCGCAGGCCCGCCTTGATGCGGCGCAGGAAGCCCTCGTCCCAGGTATAGTAGCCGTCGAGGCTGCCGGTGATGGCATCGCCCTTGTTGCGGTCGGCGTTGTCGTAGAGCTGCGCGACGTTCCACAGGCTGGTGTCGTTCAGCTGCGAATCGTCATTGAAGTGGTACGAAGGCACGCCGCCACCGGCGTTGAAATCGACGTTGATCTGGTCGGCCACGCGGTCGGTACGCATGGCGATGAACGAAGACTTGTTCACGCTGGTCTGGTACGCAACGTCGCCGATGATCTTGCCGCGATCGCCCAGATCCCACTTGCCGTTCAGGGCATAGACGTAGCTGTCGGTGCTGCTCTTGGTGTAGTCACCCGAGTTGAAGCCGTAGACGCTGTTGGCAGTACGCGACTTCACGATGTTGGTGCCGTCGTAAAGCGTGGGCGACTGCGGATCGGCCCAGTAGTCGACGAAGCTGAACTGCAGCGAGTTGAAGGTCTCGCCGCGGAAACCGGCGTAGAACACTTCGGCGGTGTAGACCGAACTGGAGTTCGGCGCCCACTGCAGCGCGGCGTTGAACGAAGGCCGTTCACGCTTGCCGTAGAGGTCCGAGGAGAACACCGCATCGCGTGAGAGGTAGTACGGGGTATCGACGCCGTTGATGTTCAGCGTCGAGCCCGGCGCGGTCGAAAGGCCGGCGTTGAGGCCAGGCGTCCAGTTCTCGTTGTCGGGACCGGGGAAGATGCGCTCCAGCGGCGACAGGCCCGTGCCGTCGGCCGGGTTCTCGGTGGCGAACGGCACCAGCGCGCCTGCCGTCGTCGACATGTTGCGGTACTTGGTGCGGCTCCACGAACCGTTCACCAGCAGGCCGATATCGCCGATGCCGGTTTCCCAGCGGTTGGACACCAGCAGCGCGGCGTTCGGGTTGTAGCTGTCCGCCTGCTCGTTGTAGATGCCGCGCACGAGGCCCGAGATCGCGAAGCCGTCGAAATCGAACGGGCGGCGGGTCTGGACGTCGATCTGGCCGGCAAGGCCGGTTTCGATCTGGTCGGCCGAGCGGGTCTTGAAGACGTCGACCTGCTTGACGAGGTTCGCCGAGATATCCTGCAGCGCGAACGACTGGCCCGCGGCGGTGAAGATGTTGCGGCCGTTGAGCGTGGTCAGCGGATCGGCAAGGCCACGGATCGTGACGGTGCCCGCCTCGCCGCCGGCGCGGTCGGTCACCTGCACGCCGGTGACGCGCTGCAGCGCCTCCACCACGTTGTTGTCAGGCAGCTTGCCGACGTCCTCGGCGACGATCGAGTCGACGATCTGGACGCTGTTCTTGCGCACGTTGAGCGCGCCGACGATCGAGGCGCGCACGCCGGTGACAATGATGTCCTCGGCGCTCGCATCATCGACGGCGGCCTGAGGCGCGGTATCCTGAGGCGCAGCGTCCTGGGCCTGCGCCACGGTAGCAAGGCCGAGTGCGAGAACGGATGCGGTGCAGAATGCAAATGGCTTGAGCGCCATGGATCAACCCTCCCATGGGGGCTGGCCGATTACCATGCCCCGATAAACTGTGGCGCCTGATTATTAGTCGGACTATTTAGGCGCAAGCGGAAAATGCATTGCTCCGACAAAAAGGGCGGGGATATGTGGCATATGGGGCGCACCTTGGCGGCATCTCCTGAACGTGCTGGCCGATTTCCACCCAATTAATCAGACAATAAGCCTCCCCCTATCGATCGCCATCGCGAGCGAAGGGAAGCAATCCAGGGCAGTGTTGCGCCGCTCTGGATTGCTTCCCTTCGCTCGCAATGACGAGATGGAGGGTGATCGGCTCGTGGCGCTCCGATCACCCCAGGGCCTCAATCCGCCAGCCAGGCCACGCTGGCGTCGTAGTCGTCGGCCAGCACCACGCGGTCGCCCGAATGCGCGAGCGCCCTGCCCTCGTAAGCCACCGAGGCGAAGCGCACGGTGCCGGTGGCGGGGCCGACCTCGCGGCGGAAGCGGTCCTCGGCGGCGACGTCGCTGACCACGTCGCGCGGGGCGAGGCGCACCGCTCCGTCGGGGCCGGCGGCCAGGCACAGTTCGGGCCGCAGGATCGGCACGAGCTGCACGGTGCCCTCGCCCGCCTCGATCGAACGGAACTGGGTCTGCGGCAGCGGGGCATCGCTCACCGAAAGGGTCATGCCGTCGCAGGCCATCCGCACGGTGCGACGCACGGCCGGGATGAAGCGCTCGGGGATCGCGCCGTTGCCCACCGGCACGCCGAAGTCGGGCACACCGTCCGCATCGTAATAGATGCGCTGGATGCGGGTGTGGCGGTCAGGGTTGAACAGCGGGTCGCCTTCGATCTTCTCGTAGTCGCGGCCGTGGTAGACGAGGATGTCGCGCCCCTCTTCGTCCACGGTGAAGCTGTTGTGGCCGGGGCCGTAGACCGAGGTTTCACGGCAGGTTTCGAAGACCGGCCGGGGAGACTTCACCCAGTTGCGCGGGTCCATGATGTTGGCGGTCTCGTCCACGCTGAGCAGGCCCATACAGTAGCGCGCATCGGTGGCGCTGGCCGAGTAGGTCATGAACAGGCGGCCGTTGCGGTTGAGGAAGGCCGAGCCCTCGTTCACCTTGAAGCCGCGCACTTCCCAGTCGAGCGTCGGCACCGTCAGCCGCGCGGGCGCCGAGGCGAGCGTCAGCGCGTCTTTCATCGGCGCGATGTAGACGTTGGAATTGGTCTCGATCCCCGGCTCGCGCTGCGCCCACGAGAAGTAGCGCACGCCCCGATGCGTGAAGATCGTCGAGTCGAGGTTGAAGCTGTCCCACGGCGCCTTGAACTCGCCGAGGACGGACCAGTTGCCGGTCATCGGATCGGGTCCATCGCAGACCACGGCGAAAGTGCGGATGCGGAACACGTCCTCGCCGCCGCCGCTGGGGCCGGCCGCGAAGTAGACGATCCACTTGCCGTCGACGTAGTGCAGTTCGGGCGCCCACAGGAAGCCCGACATCGGCCCGCTCGCCTCATGCCGCCAGAGCACCCGCTCCTCGGCATCGGTCAGGCCCGCCAGCGTCTTCGACCGGCGCAGCGCGAGGCGGTCGTACTCGGGCACGGAGCCCATCGCGTAGTACCAGCCGTCGTCGTGGCGGAAGATCTGGGTGTCGGCGCGCTGCTTGATGAGCGGGTTGCTCGCGGCGGGTGCTTGCGGGCTTTTCGAGGTGCCGATCACGCTCTTGCCCGGCGCGGTGCAGGCGATCGGAAGCAGCGATGCGCCGACGCCAAGACTGGTGGCGAAGCTGCGGCGCGACAGGGGGAAGTTCATCATGGCCTCTCCGGCGGTTCTGGTGCGTTGTGGTAGCGTTAGGGGTACGTTAGGTGCCGCTCAGTGCCACCCGAAAAAGACGCCCCGGCCAAGTATCGATAGGCGGCCGGGGCGTATTCAGGTGGGTGTTCTCAGTATTCGGCAACAGGCCAGCCGTCCGCGTCCCACCGCAGCGGCGCGATGCGCAGCGTGGGGCGGCCGTCGGCCTCCTTGTCGTAGGCGTGGTAGACGAGGTAGGTCGTGCCGTCCTTGTCGGTGAAGGCTCCGGCATGGCCAGGCCCGCGGAAACGCTGCTTTTCCTGCAAGTCGGAGCGCAGCAGGATAGTTCCCTCGCCCTCCATCATCGAGCTGCCGTCACGGCCCAGATAAGGGCCGGTGATCTTTTTCGAGCGACCGACGACGGTGTAATACGTCGAGTTCACGCCCTTGCAGCAATAGTCGTAGGACGCGATCAGGAAGTACCATCCGCCGTGCGGAATGATGAACGGCGCCTCCACCGGCGCCGCCGCTCCCGCAGGCGCGCGGCGGCGTGCGATCGCGTACGGCTCGGTGCCGGGCACGACCTTGCCGGTCTTCGCGTCGAGCGGGAACAGCTTGAGACCGCTCCAGAAACTGCCGAGCGACAGCCACTGGCGCCCCTGTGCGTCGACAACGAAATTGGGATCGATGGCGTTGAAGTCATCGTCCTTCGTGGACATGACGACGAGGCCATGATCCTGCCATTTCGCCTTCGGCCCCAGCGTCTTGCTGGTCGCGAGACCGATCGCCGAACGGTTGGAGCCGAAGGTCGAGACCGAATAGTACAGTCGGTATTCGCCGTTCACATACGAAATATCCGGCGCCCAGATACCTTCAGTTCCGGGAGCCGCATCTTTCGCCCACGCCGGTATTTCGGAGAACACCGAACCGGCATCCTTCCACACCTTCAGGTCGGTCGAGGTCTTGATGCCGATATACTTGCCCACGGTGCTGAACACGTAATACGTGTCCCCCTCGCGGATGATGACCGGATCATGCACGACAAGGTCACCGGAAAGCTGCGAATTCAGCGTCCCGGCCCCCTTCTCGCCGACCTGCTGGGCACTCGCGGAACCGGCAAGAACCAGCGCCGCGAGCCCAAGGAAGGCCGCCTTCATCACTGCAGTTCCAGCACCACAACCGACTTCGCCGGCAGCGTCACGACCATCTGGCCGCCCTGCACGCTCGCCCCGGTGAAGGCGGCGGGCTTGACGACGTCGGGCGCGTCGAAAGTGTTGTGCGAATTGATCGCCGAGCCCGTCAGAATACGGCCGGAAACCGCCGTTGCGCTAACGCCGTCGAGCTTGATCGTCACCGTGTTCGACTGGTTCGGATCGAGGTTCGACAGCGCGACATGCACCTTGCCGTCCTTCGCCTTCACCGCCGAACCGCTGACCGCAGGCATCGTGAACTCGTCCTTGGAATACCACGGCGACTTGATCTCGAGCGGCAGAACGGTGGCGTCCTGCCAGGGCTTGTACATCTCGAAGACATGGTAGGTCGGGGTCAGCACCATCTTGCTGCCCTGCGTGAAAATCATCGCCTGCAGCACGTTCACCATCTGCGCGATGGCGGTCATGCGCACGCGGTCGGCGTGCTTGGCAAAGATGTCGAGGTGCACAGAGGCGATCAGCGCATCACGCAAGGTGTTCTGCTGCCTCAGGAATCCGGGGTGCGTACCCTCGTCCTGCGCATACCACGAGCCCCACTCGTCGACCGCGAGGAAGACGCGCTTTTCGGGATCGTACTTGTCCATGATCGCCGAGTGCTTGGTGATCAGCTCGTCCATGTGCCGCGCGCCGTTCAGCGCATCGGCCCAGCCATGCTCGTCGAAGTTGACGGCAGGCGCACGCGGGGGCCAGCCACCGGCGGGGTGGACATAATAGTGCAGCGAAACACCGTCGAGCTGGTTCGCCGCGACGCGCATCATCGTCTCGGTCCAGTTGTAGTCATCGACGTTGGCGCCGGCCGCGACCTTCAGGATTTTGGTCCCGGCGGGCGGCTTGATGAAGGTGGCGTAGCGGCGCGTCTCGTCCGCCGCGAACTCGGGGCGCATGTTGCCGCCGCAGCCCCACAGCTCGTTGCCGACGCCGAAGTACTTGACCTTCCAAGGTTCCTTGTGCCCGTTCTTCGCGCGCTCATCGGCCAGCGAACCGGCGGGCGAGGTCATGTACTCGACCCATTCGGCCATTTCGCGCGGCGTGCCGTTGCCGACGTTGCCCGCGACGTAGGCCTCCGCGCCGACCTGGCGGATCAGCTCGAAGAACTCGTGCGTGCCGACCGCGTTGGGCTCGGTCACGCCGCCCCAGTGGGTGTTGATCTTGACCGGGCGCTTGGCCTGTGGGCCGATGCCTTCACGCCAGTTGTACTCGTCGGCGAAGCAGCCACCCGGCCAGCGGATTACCGGCACCGACAAGTCCTTCAGCGCCTTGACGACGTCGTTGCGGAAGCCGTTGGTGTTGGGGATCTTACTCCCCTTGCCGACCCACAGGCCGCCGTAGATGCCCTCGCCCAGATGCTCGGCGAACTGGGTGAAGACGTCTTTGTTGTAGACCGGGCCGGGCTTGCCGCCCTCGATCGTGGCGGTGGTGGGCTGGCCGCCCGTATCGGCCGAAGCCGTCTGGCTCAGGGGCGCGGAAAGCACCGTCGCTGCCATCAGCATGGCGAGCGACGTGCGGCGGAAGAACTTGGTCATTTCAGTCCCCTCCCTAGGGAATCAATCGTGGAATTCGTCCACCAGCTTGCGGTGGCCGCGCAGGAATGCGTCGGCGACGAGGCGCAGCGGCGCCACGTCCACGTCGCTGCGGCCACCCCGGATGAGGCTGGCGAAGCGCGCGTAGAGGCCCGGATATTCCATGTCCTCGGCATGCTCGGTGCCACTCGGAAGCGTCAGCACCGCGCCGCCGTTCGACAGCTTGAGGGTTCCTTCGTCCGTCTCGACGACGATGTCCCACGACTGCGGGCCGGTCTGGCGCCAGTCGAGGTCCATGTGGATCGGCGCGCCTGCGGTGTCGCGGAACTCGATGTCGGCGGCGATCGGCGCGGCGCGGTTGGCCGGGATTTCCAGCGTCGCGCCCTGCAGGAACATCGGGCGCGGCAGGATGTGCGTGACGATCGAGAGCGCATTGATGCCCGGATCGAACACGCCAAGGCCGCCCGGCTCCCAGATCCAGGCCTGGCCCGGATGCCACACGCGCACGTCCTCGCGCCACACGATCGAGACCTTCTCGATTCTGCGGTCGGACAGCCACGCGCGCGCCGGGGCCACGCCTGCCGCAAAGCGCGAATGCCACGAGGCGAACAGCGTCGCGCCGACCTTCTCGGCGCGGCTTTCCAGCGCCACGACTTCGGAAAGCGTCGCGCCCGGCGGCTTTTCGAGGAACACGTGCATGCCCTTCGACAGCGCCTGCACGGCGAGGTCGTAGCGCACCTGCGGCGGCGTGCAGAGCGCCACCGCATCGACCGCCGGACCATTCGCGATCAGTTCGTCGAGGCTCTTCGCGTGGGGCACGCCCTCGACGCCCGGATCACGCGGGCTGACGGTGGCGGCGAGGCTGAACGCCTTGTTCCCGGCGATGGCGGGAAGGTGCTGGTCGCGGGCGATCTTGCCCACGCCCACCACCGCAATGCGGATCGGGTCCATCGATCAGAGCGCCTTCACGGCAAAGGCGCGTTCGGGAACGCGGACCAGCTTGTTGGCGACCGGCAGCGTGAAGGGCGCGGCCGAAATCTCGAACACGTCGCCTTCCTGCGTCTGCACGCCGTCGCTGAACGAAAGCGTCGCGGTGCCGAAAAAGTGGACATGCACGTCGCCCGCGCGGCGGAACAGGTCGTACTTGAAGTGGTGATGCTCAAGGTTCGCGAACGTATGCGACATGTTACCCTCGCCCGAGAGGAAGGGCTTTTCCCAGATCGTCTCGCCACCCCGGATGACCTTGCTGGTGCCCTCGATGTGCGAGGGCGGCGTGCCGAGCAGCAGCTCCGGGCCGAGCGCGGCCTGACGCAGCTTCGAGTGGGCCAGCCACAGGTAGTTGTGGCGCTCGGTGACGTGATCCGAATACTCGTTGGCGAGCGCAAGGCCGAGGCGGTAGGCCGTGCCGTCCTCGCCGATCAGGTAGATGCCTGCCAGTTCCGGCTCCTCGCCGCCGTCCTTGGCGAAGGCGGGCATTTCGAGATCGTCGGTCGGGCCGACGAGCTGCGAGCCGTCGCCCTTGTAGAACCATTCCGGCTGCTGGCCGACTTCGCCCGGCGCGGGCTTGCCGCCTTCGAGGCCTTCCAGGAACATGCGCATGGAGTCGGTCGGCTTCTCCTCGGAAGCGGCCGCCTTGTGCATCTTGTCGCGGCCCTCGGCGGAACCGAGGTGAGTCAGGCCGGTGCCCGCGAGCAGCAGATGTGCGCCGTCCTCGTGATCGATCGGCGCGAGCAGGCGGCCAGCCGCGAACTCGGCGGCGATGTCGACAGCTTCGCCCTGCCCGGCATCCTTCGCGGCGTCGGCAAGCGTCTGGCCTGCAGCGATCGCGCCGAGCGCGAGTTCACGCACCGAAGCGACGCCCGGCAGGAAATGCGCGGCATCACCGTCGGCGAGAATGACGGAACGAACGCCCTCGGCGCTCAGGTGCTGGAGCAGGCGAAGATAAGTCATGGGTACTCTCCCAAAGGCGGCGCGCTTCTTGAGAGCGCGCCGCCCGGATGGATGGATCAGATCAGTTGAGGGTCAGCGTGCCGTCGATCAGGCGCGGGGCGCCGTCGCCGAAGGCATCGTCACGCAGTTCAGCGGGAAGCAGGCCCTGCGCGAAGTTCTGGTAGCTGACCGGACGCAAGTAGCGGTCGATCGCCATGCTGCCGACCGACGTGGTGCGCGGGTCGGAAGTCGAGGGGAACGGGCCACCGTGAACCATCGCGTGGCACACTTCGACGCCGGTGGGCCAGCCATTGACGAGGATGCGGCCGACCTTGCGCTCCAGCACCGGCAGGACGCGGGCGGCGGCGCCCTCGTCAGCGCCGTCCATGTGCAGGGTGGCGGTCAGCTGGCCTTCAAGGCCTTCCAGCACGGTCAGCAACTCGGCTTCGTCCTTGCAGCGCACGACGATCGAGGAGGCGCCGAACACTTCGTCGCCCGCCGCCTTGTCCGCAAGGAACTGCGCGGCCGAGGTCTGGAACAGGATCGCGCCGCCGGTGGTGACGCTGCCCTCTTCGCCCTTGGCCAGCGTTTCGACGCCGGGAAGAGCTTCGAGCGCAGCGACGCCCTTGGCGTACGCGGCGGCGATGCCGGTGGTCAGCATGGTCTGCGGCTTGGCTTCCGACACGCCAGTGGTTGCGGCGGTCACGAAGGCGTCCAGCCCCTCACCCTCGACGGCGAGGATCAGGCCGGGGTTGGTGCAGAACTGGCCTGCACCCATCGTCAGCGAGCCGACGAAAGCCGCGCCGAGCGCTTCGCCGCGCGCCTTAAGCGCCTCGGGAAGCAGCAGGACGGGGTTGATGCTCGACATTTCGGCATAGACCGGGATCGGCACTTCGCGCGCCTGCGCCACCTTGGCGAGAGCAAGACCGCCGCCACGCGAACCGGTGAAGCCGACCGCCATGATCGCCGGGTGCTGCACGAGCGCCGCGCCCAGTTCGTTCGAGGGACCGACGAGGTGCTGGAACACGCCCTCGGGCAGACCCGCATCCTTCACCGCCTTGGTGATGGCGGCAGCGATCAGCGCGCCGGTGACCGGGTGCGCCGGGTGGCCCTTGACGACGACCGGGCAGCCCGCCGCCAGCGCCGAAGCGGTGTCACCACCCGCCGTCGAGAACGCGAGCGGGAAGTTCGAGGCGCCGAACACTGCGACCGGACCGACCGGGATCATGCGCAGGCGCAGGTCCGGACGCGGCAGCGGCGCGCGGTCGGGCAGCGCGGGATCGATACGAAGCTGCTGCCACTGGCCCTTGCGCACGACGTCGGCGAACAGGCGCAGCTGGCCGCAGGTACGGCCACGCTCGCCCTCACCGCGCCCGCGCGGCAGGCCACTCTCGGCGATGTAGGCTTCGATCAGCGGCTCGCCGATCGCCATGATCTCGTCGGCGATTCGCTCGAGGAACGCAGCGCGCGTCTCGCGATCGGTCGCGCGATAGGTATCGAACGCAGCAGCCGCGGCAGCGCAGGCAGCGGCCACATCGGCGGTGGTGCTGATGGCGAGCGGCTCACCCTGAGGCTCACCGGTAGCAGCGACGATGGAACGAAATTCAGTCATTGGGCACTCCCTATTTACTCCGACATATTTCCTGTGCGAGCGAAACGCAATGTTTGTCGTTCCTTCTCGCGCAAACCGCTGTTAGTTTCGCTCCCGGAGGAGCCCTTACCTGTGCCAGATGCCGATTTGACGACCGCCGACGAAAACACCAAACAGGGCGAAGAAGCCCGAGGCCCCGGCCGCAGACTGCACGGAGCCATTGCACACAAGCTCGGTACTGCCATCTTGTCAGGCAAATATGCTCCCGGCGACATTCTGTCGGGCGAAGTCGCCTTCGCCGAGGAACTGCAGGTTTCACGCAGCGCCTATCGGGAGGCGATCCAGGTGCTGACCGCCAAGGGCCTCGTCGCGAGCCGCCCCAAGGCCGGCACCCGCGTCCTCCCGCGTGATCGCTGGAACCTGCTCGACCCCGAAGTGCTCGGCTGGGCCTTCGCGGGCGAGCCCGACATCGAATTCGTCCGGAGCCTGTTCGAACTGCGCGCCATCGTCGAACCCGCCGCCGCCCGCCTCGCCGCCCAGCGCCGCGACAAGGCGGACCTCAAGGCGATGAAGGACGCCCTCGCCGCCATGCGCCGCCACACCCTCACCACCGAGGCCGGACGCGCCGCTGACCGCGATTTTCACAAGGCGATCCTCCAGGCGACACGCAACGACGCGCTCCTCACGCTCAGCGCCTCAATCGGCGCGGCGGTGAACTGGACCACGCAGTTCAAGCAACGCGCTCGCGCCCTGCCGCGCAATCCGATCCCGGATCACGTCAAGGTCTACGACGCGATCGCCGCAGGGGATGCGGCTGCCGCTGCGGAGGCGATGAACGTGCTGGTGGATCTGGCTCTGGAAGATACGCGTAGCTCGATGGAAGATTGAACAGGGGAAAAGCAGGGGTTTACCACCCCTGCACCCCGTAATCGTCGAGGGCACGCGCGCCGCCTCCTCAGGCACAACGGCGAGCCGGGAGACTGAATAGCCTGCGGCGCAATAGAGCACCGAGACTGCTGCGCGCATCACGCCGCCAAGTCCACGGGGTGCAGGGGTGGTAAACCCCTGCCCTTCTCTTCCCTTCTAAACAAAAAAGCCCCGACGATCTCTCGCCGGGGCTCATTTCCTATCTGCCGCGCGCTTATTCGAAAGTCGCTTCCGGCGGCGGCACCGCGTTGGTGACCTTGCTGCCCCACAGCGCGTAGAACAGCACGTAGAGTTCGCAAGCCGCCGTCAGCAGGAACGAGGTCTGCAGCCCGTAGTTGTCGGCCAGCCAGCCCTGCACCACGACCAGAGCGCCGCCTGCGATCGCCATGACGAGCAGGCCGGAGCCTTCCTCGGTCAGCGGGCCGAGGCCCTTGATGCCGAGGGTGAAGATGGTCGGGAACATGATCGAGTGGAACAGGCCGACGAGGATCAGCGACCACATCGCCACTTCGCCATGGGCGAACACCGTCACCATCATCACCGCGAAGGCGCCGACAGAGAAGAACGCCAGCACCTTGCCGGCATCGAAGCGCTGCATCACGGCGGAGCCGGCGAAGCGGCCGACCATCATGCCGCCCCACAGGAAGCTCAGGTACTTGCCCGCCTGCTCGTGCGTCAGGTTGGCGATGTCGGGCTGGCTGACGAAGTTCACGAAGAGGTTGGCGACGCCGATTTCCGCAATCAGGTAGATGAAGATCGCCGGAATGCCGAACACCAGGTTGCGGTGGTTCCAGAGCGAGAGGTGCTTGCGCTGTTCCTTGGCGACGCGCGAACCGGCCGAGCCCATCGCGGGCAGCGGGAACTTGGCGATGATGACCGCGAGGATCACCAGCACCACGGCGACGAGCGCGTAAGGCAGGATCACCGAGTGGGCGTCCGCCATGCGTTCGGCTTCGGTCAGGACGGTCCCGGCGGTGGCCGTGCCGCCCTTGGAGCGGCCGAGGATCAGGTAGGCCCCGAAGAGCGGCGCCAGCATCGTGCCCATCGAGTTCAGCGCCTGCACCAGATTGAGGCGCGAGGACGCGGTCTCGGGCTTGCCGACGACGGCGACGTAGGGGTTCGCGGCCACCTGCAGCAGCGTGATGCCGCTGGCGATGACGAACAGCATGACGAGCGTGACGCCGTAGGACGGGATGCTGGCTGCCAGCATCATGCCGCATGCGCCTGCAGCCATGATGAGCAGGCCCGCGACGAGCGACTTCTGATAGCCGATCCGCTCGATCAGCTTGGCTGACGGGATCGAGGCCACGAAGTAGGCGATGAACCATACCGATTCGATCAGTGTCGTCTGGGTGTAGCTCAGCTCGAATACGCTGCGCAGGTGCGGCAGCAGCGTATTGTTGATGACGGTGATGAAGCCCCACATGAAGAACAGGCTGGCGAGCAGCGTAAGCGCGGGACCGTAGCGCACGCCGGCGGGCTGGGCGTGCAGCACCGGGGCGTCGGTGGATGAGACCACTGGGGGCATGACATTCCTCTCGATAGCGACGCCGGACGACCACTTGTACCGTGAACCGGCTTGCGCTCTTTCTATTTGTCGGACTATATGCGCGAAGCGGCGTCGTCAATGGGGCGCGTCTTCGTACAAGAATCGAAATCTCACCGAAATGCGGGAGCTAAGGGAATGAGGAATCCGGTCAAGGCCATCACGACGGCAGCGTCCGTTCTGGCACTGGCATTTAGCGCCAATGCCGCGCTGGCCACCGAAGCGACGCAGGCGAGCGCGGGCAAGCTGTCGAACGGCAGCGAGGTCACCGCGGTGACTCTGACGGCAGGCAACGGCGTTTCCGCCACTATCCTGACCTTCGGCGCGACGCTGTGGAAGCTGAACGCGCCGGACCGCGACGGCAAGACCGCCGACGTCCTCGTCGCCTACGACAAGCTCTCCGACTTCGATACGCGCCCGAACTTCTGGGGCGCCACCATCGGCCGCTACGGCAACCGCATCGCCGACGGCAAGTTCACGCTTGACGGCAAGACCTACCAGCTGCCCGGCAACGATCATGGCCAGTCACTCCACGGCGGCGGCAAGGGCTTCGACGTGCAGAACTGGAAGCTCGAATCGGTGAAGTCGGGCAAGGTGGCGACCACAGTGTTCTCGCTCGTCAGCCCGGACGGCGATTCCGGCTATCCCGGTACCGTGAAGGCCAAGGTGACGTATTCGCTCGACGAATCCGGCAACCTGCAGATCGTCTTCGACGCGACGACCGACAAGCCGACCGTGCTCAACATGACCAACCACGCCATCTTCAACATGGCGGGCGAAGGCTCCGAGCGCGACGCGATGACCAACGTGCTCACCCTCCCGGCGAGCAAGTACACTCCCGTCAACGAAAAGCTGATCCCGACCGGCGAACTGCGCCCCGTCGAGGGCACCCCGTTCGACTTCCGCAAGGGCAAGCCGGTCGCCGTGGGCCTGCGCGACGGCAACGACCAGCAGATCGTCTACGGCCGCGGCTTCGATCACAACTTCGCGCTAGATAAGGGCCAGACCAAGACCCCCGAACTCGCCGCCCGCCTCGAAGACCCGGTCTCGGGCCGCGTGCTGGAACTGCTGACGACCGAGCCCGGCGTCCAGTTCTACTCCGGCAATTTCCTCGACGGCACCTTCATCGGCAAGCAGGGCCACCTCTACCGCATGGGCGACGGCATCGCGCTGGAACCGCAGAAGTTCCCCGACAGCCCCAACCACGCCAACTTCCCGAGCACCCGCGTCGATCCCGGCAAGCCGTACCGGCACGTCATGATCTACCGCGTCACCACTTCTCCGCGCTGAACCGGACCAAAGAAAACAACCATGACCGAAACCCCTGCTCCCAAGCTGCGCTCGCGCGCCTGGTTCGACAATCCCGACAACATCGACATGACCTCGCTCTATCTGGAGCGATACCTGAACTTCGGCCTCAGCCTTGAGGAACTGCGTTCGGGCAAGCCGATCATCGGCATAGCCCAGTCGGGCAGCGACCTTAGCCCGTGCAACCGCCATCACCTCGTGCTGGCCGAGCGCATCCGCGAAGGCATTCGCGAGATGGGCGGCATCGCGCTGGAATTCCCGGTCCACCCGATCCAGGAAACCGGCAAGCGCCCCACCGCCGGGCTCGACCGCAACCTGTCGTACCTCGGCCTCGTCGAGGCGCTCTACGGCTACCCGCTCGACGGCGTGGTGCTGACCACCGGCTGCGACAAGACGACCCCGGCGATGCTCATGGCTGCAGCCACCGTCAACATCCCCGCCATCGCGCTGTCGGTCGGCCCGATGCTCAACGGCTGGCACAAGGGCGAGCGCACCGGTTCGGGCACGATCGTGTGGAAGGGCCGCCAGATGATGGCGGCGGGCGAACTGGACGCGGACGGCTTCATCAAGCTCGTCGCGTCTTCGGCACCCTCGACCGGCTACTGCAACACCATGGGCACGGCGACGACGATGAACTCGCTGGCCGAGGCGCTGGGCATGATGCTGCCCGGTTCGGCGGCGATCCCCGCGCCTTACCGCGACCGCCAGGAATGTGCCTACCACACCGGCAAGCGCATCGTGGACATGGTGCGGGAGGACCTAAAGCCCTCCGACATCCTGACGCTCGACGCCTTCCACAACGCGATCGTCGTCAATGCCGCGATCGGCGGTTCGACCAACGCGCCGATCCACCTTGCCGCGCTGGCCCGCCACGTCGGCGTGGACCTGCCGCTCAAGGACTGGGAGCGCCTCGGCCACAAGATTCCGCTGCTGGTGAACCTGCAGCCCGCCGGTGAGTACCTCGGCGAGGACTACTACCACGCGGGCGGCGTCCCCGCCGTCGTCGCGCAGCTGATCGGCCAGGGACTGATCCAGGAGAGCGCCCTCACCGTCAACGGCAAGACCATCGGCGACAACTGCCGCGACGCCACGATCGAGGACGACAAGGTCATCAAGACCTTCGACCAGCCTCTGGTCGAGGAGGCGGGCTTCCTCGTCCTGTCGGGCAACCTGTTCGACGCCGCGATCATGAAGACCAGCGTGATCTCCAAGGAATTCCGCGACCGCTACCTCTCGAACCCCGCCGACCCGGACGCCTTCGAAGGCCCCGCCGTGGTGTTCGACGGTCCCGAGGACTATCACCACCGCATCGACGATCCCTCGGTCGGCATCACCCCCGAGACGCTGATGTTCATGCGCGGCGCCGGGCCCATCGGCTACCCCGGCGCGGCCGAAGTCGTGAACATGCGCCCGCCCGCCTACCTCATCACCGAGGGCGTCAGCGCCCTGCCCTGCATCGGTGACGGCCGCCAGTCGGGCACTTCGGGCAGCCCCTCGATCCTCAACGCCTCTCCGGAAGCGGCGGCGATGGGCGGTCTGGCGCTGCTGAAGACCGGCGACCGGGTGCGCATGGACCTCAAGGCGGGCAAGGTGGACGTGCTGATCTCCGACGAGGAGATGGCAACGCGCCGTGCCGAACTGGAAGCCGCCGGCGGCTACCAGTACCCCGCCTCGCAGACGCCGTGGCAGGAAATCCAGCGCGCCCTCGTGGGCCAGATGGATACCGGCGCGATCCTCGAGGGTGCGGAAAAGTACCAGCGCATCGCCCAGACCATGGGCCTGCCGCGCGACAACCACTGATCCAGCATAAACCTCGTCATTCCCGCGAAGGCGGGGACCCATCTCTTGGAAGTGCCTGTTGCACCGACGTCAGATGGGTCCCCGCTTTCGCGGGGATGACGAGGTTTTTATGGGCCGACAGATCAGCGGCCTCGACATGGGAGAGAGAACGATGACCCTCTGGCGCAAGATCGAGCGCGACACGCGCGACACCCTAGGCGAAGGCGCGTTGTGGTGCGAGCGGGACCGCGCGTTCTACTGGGTCGATATCCTTGCCCCCGCCCTCAACCGGCTAACGCTGGCCACCGGCGCCATCGAACGCTGGGACATGCCCGCGCCGCTCGGCTGGGTGGCTCCGCGCGCCTCGGGCGGTTTCCTCGGCGGTTTCCGCGACGGCGTCGCCGCGATCACCCTCGATCCGCTGACCATCGGCGAGCGCTCCGATCCCGAACCGCACCTGCCCGGCAACCGCATGAATGACGGCAAGGCCGACCGCCACGGCGCCATCTGGTGCGGCACCATGGACATGGCCGAGGAGGAAGTCTCCGGCTCGTTCTACCGCCTCTCGCCGCAGGGCGAATGGCAGGTCGTCGACACCGGCTACACCGTGACCAACGGTCCGGCGTTCTCGCCGTGCGGGAACTGGCTCTACCACACCGATTCCGGCCGCCGTACCATCTACCGCTTAGCCCTCGACAAAACCGGCGCCCGTGATCGGCAGGAATTCATCCGCTTCTCCGAGGACGACGGCTATCCCGACGGCATGACCACCGATGCGGAAGGGTTCCTCTGGGTCGCCCACTGGGACGGCGGCCGCATCAGCCGCTTCGCCCCGGACGGCACCCGCGACCGCTCGATCGAGCTGCCCGCCAGGCGCATCACCAACATCGCCTTTGCCGGGGAGAACCTCGACCGCATGTTCGTGACTTCTGCGGCAACGGGCCTGCCGGAATCGGAATTCGACGGCGCGCTCTACGAGGTCGATGCGGGCGTTACGGGTCTTCCCTCCGGCATCTATCAGGGCTGATCCCCAAGGCTGCTCTTTGTCGCAGGGATTGGCGCAACCGTTACACATTGCTACCAAAATCCCTGCTTACAAGCTGCCTTCCAGCGGCCATACGAAGCAGCATGTTCACCACTCGTCGCATCGTGATCGGCGGCGTCGTACTCGGCGCGTGCGTTCTCCTTCTCGTCTGGAAGCTGTTCCTCGCCGCTCCGGCCGAGCCTGACGTCGCGACCGTGAAGGTCGCGCGCGGGGCGCTCGAACGCACCGTCGAGGCGACGGGCACGCTGGAGCCGAAGGAACTCGTCAGCGTCGGCGCGCAGGTGTCCGGCCGTCTCGACGAACTGAACTTCGAGATCGGCGACGTGGTCCACAAGGGCGACCTCATCGGCCTGATCGACCCGCGCACCCAGACCAACAGCCTGGAGACCGCCCGCGCCGACCTTGCCAACATGCAGGCGCAGGCCGCATCGGCAAAGGCCACGCTGGCGCGCACGCAGCTTGCCTTCAACCGCCAGAAGATGCTTGGCGCCGGCGAGGCGACATCGCAGCAGGACTTCGAGACGGCACGGCAGGAACTGCAGTCCGCCCAGGCCAGCTACGACGCCCTGCAAGCGCAGATCCGCGCCGCCAGCGTCAGCGTCAACACCGCCGAAGTGCAGCTGGGGTACACCAAGATCACCGCGCCGATGGACGGCGTCGTCGTCGCCGTCGTCACCAAGCAGGGCCAGACCGTCAACGCCAACCAGTCGGCACCGACGATCGTGATCCTCGCCAAGCTGGACGTGATGACGATCAAGGCCGAGGTCTCCGAAGCCGACGTCATCAACGTGAAGCCCGACCTGCCGGTCTACTTCACCATCCTCGGCGATCCCGACAAGCGCTACGAAGCCAAGCTGCGCATGATCGAACCGGCGCCGGAATCGATAGTCGATGAAGTCAGCTCCAGTTCCAGCAGTTCCTCGTCGAGCAGTTCGTCGTCCAGCACCGCGATCTACTACAACGCACTGTTCGAGGTGCCCAACGAGGACAACCGCCTGCGCGCGCTGATGACCGCCAAGGTCACCATCGTCCTCGACCGCCGCGCCAATGCGCTGACGATCCCGGCCACCGCGCTCGGCGCGAAGGGCAAGGATGGCACCTATGCCGTCCGCGTGAAGACAGAAGACGGGACAATCGAGAGCCGCAAGGTCAGGATCGGCCTCAACAACAACGTCAACGTCGAGGTCCTGTCAGGCCTCAAGGAAGGCGAGAACGTCGTCATCGGCGAGGCCAAGGCCGATAGCGGAACGAGCGGTCGCCGCCGCATGGGGCCGCCGGGCTTCTGAGGCGGGTGATGGAACCCGCCCCGCTCCTCTCGCTCTCGCACGTCCGGCGCGAGTATCCTTCGGGTGACGGCGTCTTCGCGGCGCTCAAGGACATCGACCTGACCATCGAGGCCGGCGAGATGGTCGCGATCGTCGGCCAGTCCGGTTCGGGCAAGTCCACCCTGATGAACATCCTGGGCTGCCTCGACCGGGCGACCTCGGGATCGTACCGGGTCAACGGCCGGGACACCGCAGAACTGGAGCCCGACGAACTGGCCGCGCTGCGCCGCGAGCACTTCGGCTTCATCTTCCAGCGCTATCACCTGCTGACCGACCTCTCGGCGCTCGGCAACGTCGAGGTTCCGGCGATCTACGCGGGCAAGCCGCGCGGCGAACGCGCGTCGCGCGCAGCACAGATCCTGTCCCGTCTCGGCCTCGGCGAGCGGACCGGGCACCGGCCGGGCCAGCTTTCGGGCGGCCAGCAGCAGCGCGTCTCGATCGCGCGCGCGCTGATGAACGGAGGCGAGGTGATCTTCGCCGACGAACCCACCGGCGCGCTCGATTCCGCCAGCGGCGTCGAAGTCATGGCGATCCTCGGCGAACTTCACGCCGAAGGCCACACGGTCATCATCGTCACGCACGACATGCACGTCGCGGAGCACGCCGAGCGCATCATCGAGATCCGCGACGGCGCAATCATCGACGATCGCCGCACCTCCGAACCCAAGACCGCGCCCGCCCTCGCCCCACCGCCGACCGGCGCCAGCGGCTTCGGCCAACTGGCCGACCGTTTCCGCGAGGCGTTCCACATGGCCGTGCTCGCCATGTCGGCGCACAAGCTGCGCACCTTCCTGACGATGCTGGGCATCATCATCGGCATCGCCTCGGTGGTCTCGGTGGTGGCGCTGGGCAACGGCTCGCAGGCCAAGATCCTCTCCGACATATCGGGGCTCGGGACCAGCACGCTCACCGTCTATCCGGGCAAGAGCTTCGGCGACATGCGATCGGGCAAGATCCAGACGCTCAAGGACAGCGACGCCGAGGCGCTCGGCCAGCTCTCCTACATCGACAGCGTGACGCCCAGCGTCTCCACCAGCGTGACCGCACGATACCGCAACGTCGCGGCGACCGCACAGGTCAGCGGCGTCGGCGCCGACTACTTCCGCGTGCGCGGCCTGACGCTCAATTCCGGGAGCCTGTTCGATACGCAGGCAGTGCGCGAACTGGCGCAGGACGCGGTGATCGACGAGAACACCCAGAAGACCCTGTTCCCCGATGGCGAGGACCCGCTCGGCAAAGTCGTGCTGCTCGGCAAGGTGCCCGTCCGCATCGTCGGGATCGTCGGCACCCAGCAGCAGGGCTTCGGCGGCAGCGACAGCCTGACCGCCTATGTCCCCTACACCACCGCGATGAGCCGGATGCTGGGCCAGAGCTACGTCTCCAGCATCACCGTGCGCATCAGCGACAACGTCTCGACCTCGGCGGCGCAGGACGCCGTGACGCAGCTGCTGACCCAGCGGCACGGCACCGTCGATTTCTTCATCAGCAACTCCGACGACATCCGCGCCACGATCACCAGCGCCACGCAGACGATGACCCTTCTCGTCGCCGCGATCGCGGTCATCTCGCTGGTCGTCGGCGGCATCGGGGTGATGAACATCATGCTGGTCTCGGTCACCGAACGCACCGCCGAGATCGGCGTGCGCATGGCGGTGGGCGCGCGCCAGTCCGACATCCTCCAGCAATTCTTGATCGAGGCGATCCTCGTCTGCCTGATCGGCGGCGTCATCGGCGTCGGCCTGTCGCTGGCGCTGGGCGTGGTGTTCTCCTACTTCGCCTCCGACTTCGCGATGGCCTATTCGACTACCTCGATCGTCGCCGCCTTCGCCTGTTCCACCCTCATCGGCGTCGTGTTCGGCTTCCTGCCCGCGCGCCGTGCGGCCCGGCTCGATCCGGTCGACGCCCTTTCGAGAGACTGACGACGATGCGCCCTCACCTCCTTGCCGCGCTGGCCCTGCTGCCGCTGACCGCAGGCTGCGGCAGCGTGGTCCGTTCACACTATGCCGCGCCCGCCGTGCCGGTCGCCGCGAACTGGGATGCGGGTGTACTGGGCGCGCCGCAGAAGGTCGGCGCACCGTGGTGGAACGAGTTCGACGATGTCGCGCTGACCACACTCGTCGACCGGGTCCTTGCCGACAATGCCGACCTCGCCGCCGCCGGGCTACGCCTCAAGCGCGCGAAGCTGTCGTCGGACCTCGCACGGCAGGCATTGTTGCCCAGCCTCTCCGCCAGCGCCTCATCCGACGCATCCAAGGCGCTGGAAGGCGGGTCGGCATGGAACAAGAGCAGTTCCGCCACGCTTGGCGTCTCCTGGGAGATCGACCTGTTCGGCCGCCTCGATGCCCAGGCCGACGCCGCCCGCTGGGAAGCGCAAGCCACCGCGCAGGACCTTGCCGAAACCCGCCTCGCACTCGTCAGCACCACGGTTCAGGCATGGTGGCAGCTTGCCTATGCAAACGAACAGATCGCGCTGGGCGAACAAAGCCTTGCCTATGTACGCCGGGCGCTGGAACTGGTGCAGCGACAATACGATGCGGGCGCCGTCTCCCGCCTCGAACTGCGCGACGCGCAGCAGACCGTCGCGTCGCAGGAGTCCGCGCAAACGCAGCTGGTGCAGGCCCGCGTCGAAGCGCTCAAGACCATCGCCGCGCTGCTCGCCCGGCAGGATTACGAAGGGCAGGAACCGCAGGCGCTGCCTCAGGCCGACCTGCCCGCCATCGCGGCGGGCGTCCCGGCCTCGCTGCTCGCCAACCGCCCAGACCTTGCCGCAGCCGAACTGCGCCTGCGCTTCACGCTCGCAACGAGCGACGCCACGGTGGCGAGCTACTACCCCAGCTTCAGCCTGACCGGCGCGCTCGGCACGGCCAGTTCCTCGCTGCTCAAGTTCTTCACCAACCCGGTCGCGAGCTTCGGCGGCGCGCTGTCGCTGGCGGAGTTGAACCCGGCCAAGGTGCGCCTCGCCACCGGCGTCGCGCGGGCCGACTACGACATCGCCGTGCAGGACTTCCGCCAGACGTTCTACGATGCCCTGCGCGACACGCAGGTCTCACTCTCGGCACGCGACCAGTACATCCGGCAGGCTCAGTTCACAGCGCAGAACTACGAAGCCGCCGTCGATGCAGAGGCGCTATATGAACGCCAGTACCGCGCCGGACTTATTCCCCTGCGCGATTGGCTCGACGCGCAGGAACGTGCCCGCAGTGCGCGCAGCGGCCTCATCCAAAACCGCTACAACCGGCTTGTCGCCCAAGTGCAGGTCTACCAGGCTCTCGGCGGTCAGATTCCCTCAGCGGGAAGCTAGGCGCAGCGCCTTTACGCCCACCCGCCGGTCTATCATCGCTGCAATTTCCGGATCATCCTTCCACACGGCGCGAATCCGCGGGATCAGCGCGGCGTCGCCCCACGCCTCTTCCGCCCGATCGGCCGCTTGCAGGAGATCGACAACCGAAGCTCGTTCGCGTTGCAAAGATGCGACGAGCACCGGCCATGCCCGGCTGCGCGACCCGTTGGCTACGTCGGCCAGTGCCTGCTTGTAGACTACATCCAGCAGCCGCCCCTGCCTTGCACGGACCAGTTCCGCTGCTTTGGTGAGCAGTCGATCATCGGCCCGTACTTGCGCGAACCGGGTAAAGTGACGCACGTAGCCGACACCGTCTCCATCGACGAGGGCAATCACTGCCAGACAATCCTGGGCAACCGGAAATTCAGGATGGCTTGCAGCGATCTCCTTCAGCGTCGCGGTGGCGATCGCATCCTGTCCTGCCGACCACCGCGCCCAGGCAAGATCAGTGCGGATTGCAATCGAGTCCGGCTCCAGCATTGCCGCGCGCTCCAGTTGCGCCAGCGCCGGACCATGGTCGCCATGGTCACTGAGAATATTACCGTACCAGAAATGCGACAGCACATCGTTCGGATCGAGGGCAAGCGCCCGCGCAAAACGTTTCTGCGCCAGCGCGAAATCGCGATCCCGCCAATAGGCGATAAATCCAAGCAGGCGATGCCCGGAGGCTAGGTCCGGATCCAAGCGCACCGCCGCCGCAGCAGCTTCCCGCGCCTGCCTGAAGGCATCCGCATCCGCCCTTCCCCCAAACTCGCGCGAGAGGATCAGCGCTTCGGCAAGACCTGCATGACCCGGCGCGAAGCCAGGAGCCTGCGCCGTCACCCCTTCGAGCAGCCCGATGGCCCGTTCCAGCCCGGCTGTCTCCCGATCAGCGACAAGATCCTGCGCCACCAGCAACCGTCCGCCGATGGTCGGGTCGGACGGCAATTCCGAAGGAACGCCCGTCGCCGCCGAGGCACTTCCGGTTATCGTGTACGTATTGCTCGCAGCGGCCATGAACATGCCTGCCGCGGCAAGCAACGCCGCCGCCATCAGCACGCCCTCGAAAGCCGCAAAAGGACGCAGTGCGGATACCGGCATGTCATCGGAAGATTCGCGCGGAGGCAAATTCCCCGGCGACGCTGTATTGTTTGCGACACCTGCCCTGGTGCCCCCACCTGAACCGGTTCGCATCGACGGCACGTTCATCATGGAACCCACCATTTCGCTTTCGGGGCACCCCCTGATGCCCTCCACCAAATGTTTAGGCTCCAAATCCCGAACACCGCATCCACCATCTGTTTAGGCCCGGCATCTTTTCAGACCGGAGAAATCGTCCCGAAACGATGCACCAGACTGGAAAGTCCGGCGAAACTACGTGTTGCCGTCTTTTCGTAAATTCGATGGAGATGCGTGCGCGCGGTCGCGCGCGCCATACCCTGTCGATCGCCGATCGCGGTGATGTCGCCAGTATCGACAGCATCCTTCAGCACCCGCAATTCCGTGGCAGTCAGTCCGTAAAGACTACCGATCGCATCGAAAGCGATGGCGCGGGGCAAATCCACGCGGGTCACATGCACCGCGAACGTCGCCGCAGGCCCATCCGCAAGATCGCCGAAGCGAGTCGTGTCGAGCCGCCGCGCTTCGAGCAGCACACGAACCGTGGATACGTCGTCCCCGAGTACGACTTCCGCCGCGACCGGCTCCTCGTGCTTGATCGTCCGCGCGATGGCGCTGCCCAGGACGCCCTCGCCCACCGGCTCTCCGATGCGCAGGCGCAGCAGGGGTACGAGCGCCGGGGCCGCCTCAAGCAGAACGTGTTCAGCGCTCAGCAGCATGACGGAACTCCCCGCACTTCCTGCAAAGGCACGATCGGCCGCAGCATGTTCCTGTGCACGCACGAGATGGCTCTGGATATAGATGGCGCGCCGCAAGTGCGGCACCAGCACCGCAAGCTTCGCGCATTCCGCTCTAGTGTAACGCTCTGACGGCATGCGGCGCAGCAGCGCAAGGCTGGCAACGATGCCTGGCCGCTTGATAAGGTTCACAGCCAGGTTGTCGACGATGCCCTGCGGAGCGAGATATTCGCGATAGAACGCGCTATCGCGCACTTCAGGCATCTGCAGCAAGTCCCAGGCCGACTGGCATTCGCCTTCCGGAATGGCATGAAGGTGCGGCAACAATACGTCCTGCGCCGCATAAGTCTCGACATAGCGGTTCAACCAGACCGGATCGTTGCCGTACTGGAACTGAAACCCGACCTGCCGGTCCGGATCGCTCCAGCCGATAAAACCTGCCTGCGCCCCCATTGCGACGCCAAGCCGCTCGATCAGTCCGGGAAAGCGCGTACGATCAAAGGCTGCGTCGTAAATTTCCCCGATATCGAACGCCATGCCCTACCCTGTTAACCCGGGACGATACCTCCAGTTTGCCGCTTGTACGGGAATTGTCGAGCCTCGACCCGCCCCACCTGTTTCTCTGTGGGTAATTTGCCCCACATTTTGTCTTCTGCCCTCTGGCTGACTGCTCTGTACCGGGCATAATGCGCAATATGATCGAGCCCGCAAAGACGCAGCGCATTTCCGCCAAGGGAGAAGCGACGCGCAATCAGATTCTCGACGCTTCCGAAGTGCTGTTCGCCCAAAGCGGCTATCTTGGCACCTCGCTGCGCGACATCGCCCAGGAAGCGGGCGTGCGCATGGGACTTGTGCATTACCATTTCGGCAACAAGCACTTGGTCCTCGATGCAGTGCTGGAGCGCAAGCTGGATCTGCTGCGTGACACCATCGCTGCCAGCTTCGCACGCGCCGAGGAAAACGGGGCCAGGGAAAAGGTCGCGAACGAATCTGACAAGCCGGGGCTCGGGCCGAAGCTGGGGCTGGAACAGATCGTCACAGCGTTCATCCTGCCTTTCCTGCAGTCCGCCTCGCGCTCCGACGACCCCTTGCGCAACTACATTGTCATGACCTCGCACTTGATGAGTTCATACCGCCTGCCTGAACTGCGCCCGATCCTCGCCAAGCTGTCGGTGGTTTCGCAGCTCCTGATCGACCGCCTGCGCAAGTACCGTCCCGACATCCCCGAACGCGAACTGCTGGCCGGAACCTACCTTATCGAGGCAGCACTCGTGTTCATGGTCCAGGATCCCGGTTTTCTCGATGACATCAGCCAGGGTCACCACTCGGTCGCGCGCCTGGAAGACATGGCAGGTCCCGCCCTACGCTTCTTCTCCGGTGGACTCGAAAGCCTCCGCGCACCGTGATCACAACAACCAGCTGATCGGCAAACGCGATGCAAAGCCGATGAGCAGACTGTCTAGGAAGCCCAGCCCCGGCTCACGCGCGCCGCTGCCCCGCTCGCCTGTCCAGTGCAGCCTGTCCCGCTCGTCGAGAGTAACTTGATAGGCCGCGCCAGGAACGATCGTCTCGAACGCTTCCGCCACCTGCCCGGCCAGTACGGGGCTGTAGATCACGAAGCCCAATTCCGTATTAAGCCGGAGCGAACGCGGGTCGAAGTTGAACGAGCCGACGAACAACCGCTCTCGATCCGCAGTGATCGTCTTGGCATGGATTGTCGCCGCGCCCGAGCGCAGAGCCGCGAACGAGCCGCTCCCGCTTGGTCGCAGACGGCTACCGATACCGAGACGGTTACCTTGCCGCCGCTGCTTCTTCGACGGCGCATCTCGCACTTCCGCCACCGTCTCGAACAATCGCACACCCGCGCGCAAAAGCCGCCTGCGCCAGGGTGCGTATCCAGCATGGACCAACGCTACGTCGGTCGCGGAATAGCCGTTGGTCAGGACCGTCACCTTTATACCCGAACGGGCATAATCCGCCAACTGACGTGACCCCTGTTCACCCGGCACGAAATAGCCTGATACGATTGTCATTTCCCGCGCGGGCCGGCCAATCGCCTCGTCGAGCTTTCCCGCCAGCAGATTGCGGTACTCGATGTCGCGCACGACTTTTGCCGGATCATCGCTGATCATCCGCACTTGCGCCCATTCGAACGTGAGCGTGCCTTCGACCACCTCCTTCACGAGCGGCAGGCTGCGGATACGCTCGACATAGCGGCGAGCGGACGCATCGCTCTCCACCACCGAGGCTCGCGAGCGCAGCTTCGCACGCTTGTGGCGCCCTACGATCGGCAGGATCTG
Organism: Novosphingobium resinovorum; assembly: GCF_027922145.1. Lineage (GTDB taxonomy): Bacteria > Pseudomonadota > Alphaproteobacteria > Sphingomonadales > Sphingomonadaceae > Novosphingobium > Novosphingobium resinovorum. Next base: position 41,434 of record NZ_BSFC01000011.1, read on the forward strand.
GCGCGCGGGATAGGCCGATTCGCTGGTCCAGTAGCGCTCGAAGTCAGCTTCCACGTCGCGCGCGACGGGGCCGATGGCAAAAACGTCGAGGTCGGCGAAAAGCGCACCGTCGCCCGCTCCGAAATATTCGTCGCCGATGTTGCGGCCACCGACAATCGTAACCGCGCCATCGACCGTGAAGCTCTTGTTGTGCATTCGTCGGTTAAGCCGGCCGAAATCCACAAGAAAACCGATCGCCTTGGGATAGCGGATACGGAAAGGATTGAAGAGGCGCACCTCGATATTGCGATGCATATTGAGCCCTGCGAGCACGCCATCGAGCCCGGCGATGCCGTTGTCATCGAGTAGCAGCCGCACCCGCACCCCACGCTCGGCGGCCTCGTGCACGGCCTCCAGCAGCAACGTCCCGGTGCGATCACCATGCCAGATATAATATTGCAGGTCGATCGTGCGCTCGGCCGCCTTCAGTAGCAGCAGACGCGCCGCAAAGGCATCGACCGCGTCAGGCAAGAGATGCAAGCCCGATAGCCCTGGACGTCGGGCTGCCCGCTCTCGCGCAACGCGCCAAAGCGTGGTCTCTGCATTGGCAGGAGACGGCAAGTCGGGAGAAGCACGGCGACGAGGAAGCCGATTGGCGCGAATCAGTCCGAAAGCTGCGGCGCCCAGGCCGGTCATTGTAAGCAGCGTTACCTGCCATTGCCGCATAAGGGCCATTCACATACCTCGATCTCACCCGCCACGCCGTGGTAGGGGAGAGGACATGCAAACCCAAGCCTCATAGCGTGAGGCCGCTAACAGATTATATGTGATGATTCAGGAATTATGGTAGCGGAGGAGGGACTCGAACCCCCGACACGCGGATTATGATTCCGCTGCTCTAACCGACTGAGCTACTCCGCCATACCATTCCGCTGCTAACAGCGGTTCCGATCTGGTGCCCCGTTGCTGCGGGGCAGGCCGCGTCCTCTAGGGGCAAGGTTCGCATCGGTCAACACCGAAAAAGCACCTTCAACGCCGAAAAGATACGAGGCGGATCGGGCGCCACAGGCCCTCCTCCCAGGCATAGAGTCCGAAGCCGCGAAAACGGAATGTGCGCGGCTGCAATTGCTGCGCCAGTTCCGCCTGCAGCGCCCTCGCCGCCTGCGCCGTCACCTTGTTCTGGATCGTCACGTGAAGGCGTAGCGGCTGTGCGTCCTGCTGGGTGAGCAGGCCGTGCATGCGCTCGGCGATCTCCGCGTGGAGCGCCACCATTTCCGGGCTTTCGATGGAAAGAGCCGTGCCAGTGCCCAGCTTCATCAGCCCCTCGATCCGCGCTGGCGGCGGCGCGGCACGGGCGAGGTCGCTCAGAAGGTCGATCAGTTCCTCTTCGACCGAGGGCGGCAGCGCATGGAACAGCGTCACATGGGCGCGCAGGCGATTACGCTCGGGCGGGTAATGCGCACGCCTGAGGGCGTCCGCCCAGCCCAGCACGTCGGACGGCAGTTCCGCAGTGACGAGCAAGGGTGCGCCCGCCTTACGCGGGCCGGTCGCGACCCAGTTTTTGGCGGGCCAGTCAGGCGATTGTTCGGTCATCGTGAAACTCCGCTGCCCGTCCCGAATCCGCCCCGATTGCCAGAAAGAGCGACGCAGGGCAAAGTTCGCGCCGGGAGTGCATGAAGGGGGAAGCAGATGCGAACGTTCCGCGTGATCTCGATACTGATCCTGATCTGGAACCTGATCGGCGATGCCGCTTATCTGATGCAGGTCAACGCCGATCTCGACGATGTCGCGAAGACGGACCCGGTCACCGCACAGGCCTTCGGCTCGATGCCCGCATGGGCGTGGGCCGCTTATGCCGTGGCGGTCTGGGGCGGCACGCTGGGCGCGATCCTGCTCCTGATGCGCCGCGAGATCGCGTGGGTGTTCTTCGCGGCCTCGCTGGCGGGCGTGGTGGTGCAGTTCGGCTGGAGCTTCCTCGGCTTCGGGATGATCGCGGCCAAGGGGTGGTCGACGGCGGTGTTCCCGGCCGTGATCTTCGCCATCGCCCTCACCTCGCTGCTCTATGCGCGGGCGAAGGCGAAGGACGGAACTCTGAGCTAGCTTACAGTTCCCCACGCTCGCGGCGAATGGCGAACCACTTGGCGACGTTGCGGTTATGCTCGGCCAGAGTGCCCGCGAAGGCGTGGCCACCGGTGCCGTCCGCGACCATGTAGAGCGCGTCGGTCTTGGCCGGGTTCAGCACCGCCGCGATCGATTCGCGGCTGGGGTTGGTGATCGGCCCCTTGGGCAGACCGACCATCGTGTAGGTGTTGTAGCCGTTGACCGCCTGAATCTCCGACTGGAGGATGCGGCGGCCGAGGCGCTTGCCCTTGGTGATGGGGTAGATGATCGTCGGGTCGGCCTGAAGCAGCATGCCGGTCCGCAGTCGGTTCGAGTAGAGCCCTGCCACCATGCGCCGCTCGGAGGGCTTGCCGGTTTCCTTCTCGACGATCGAGGCGAGGACGATCGCCTGCTCCGGCGTCTTTACGACGAGGCCCTTGGCGCGGTTCGCCCAGAGTTCCTTGAGCGTGCGGCTCATCGCCGCCTGCATGCGCCGCACCAGTTCCTCGCGCGCCTCGCCGTTCTCGAAGTTGTAGGTGTCGGGCAGGATCGAGCCTTCTTCCGGCACCGCGACGTCACCGGTCAGCGCCGTCTGTGCCTTGAGGCGATCATAGACCATGACCGAGGGCATGCCTTCGGGGATCGTCACGAAGCGCCGAATGATCTCGTCGCTGGAGATGATCGCCAGCACGGCCGAGGGGCTGGCATGGGCGGGAATGGCAAACTCGCCCGCCTTGATCCCGCTGCCGCCGCCGAACACCCGCGCGCGCAGCTTGAAGCCGGAAGCGGAGGCGATCATGCCCTGCTTCTCCAGCCTGTCCGCAACGTCCCCAAGGCTGGCGCCGGTGGGGACGACGAAGTGCTTGTCTTCTTCCAGCGGGCCGGAGCCGTACCAGCCGCCGAAGAAGGCCCAGAGGCTCCCGACGAAGAGTACGGCGACGACTGCCGCCAGGCCGCATCCGCGCCGGGAGATCATGGGCTTAGTCGATCTTGCGCATCACGAGGCTGGCGTTGGTGCCGCCGAAGCCGAAGCTGTTGTTGAGCACCGCGCGCACTTCGCGCTTGCGGGCGACGTGCGGCACGAGGTCGACGCCCTCGCAGCCCTCGTCCGGGTTGTCGAGGTTGAGGGTCGGCGGCACGATCTGGTCGCGCAGCGCAAGGATGCAGAAGATCGATTCGACCGCACCCGCGCCGCCCAGAAGGTGGCCGATGGCCGACTTGGTCGAGCTCATCGAGACATTGCCGATGGCGTCGCCGAACAGGCGGCGCACGGCGCCCAGTTCGATGGTGTCGGCCATGGTCGAGGTGCCGTGGGCGTTGATGTAGTCGATGTCGGCAGGCGTCATGCCGGCCTTCTTCAGCGCCATCTGCATCGAGCGGTAGGCGCCGTCGCCGTCCGGGTGCGGGGCGGTGACGTGGTAGGCGTCGCCCGACAGGCCGTAGCCGATCACTTCGCAGTAGATCTTGGCGCCGCGCGCCTTGGCGTGCTCGTACTCTTCCAGAACGAGGACACCGGCGCCCTCGCCCATGACGAAGCCGTCGCGGTCCTTGTCGTAGGGGCGGCTCGCCTGTTCCGGGCGGTCGTTATAGCTGCAGTTGAGCGCACGGGCCTGCGCGAAACCGGCGATGCCGATCGGGCAGACGGTCGATTCGGCGCCGCCTGCCAGCATGATGTCGGCGTCGCCGTCACGGATCATGCGCGCGGCATCGCCGATCGAGTGCGCGCCGGTCGAGCAGGCGGTGACGACCGCGTGGTTCGGACCCTTGAGGCCGTACTTGATCGAGACCTGGCCCGAGATCAGGTTGATGAGGCGTCCGTGGACGAAGTGCGGCGAGACGCGGCCCGGGCCCTTCTCGGCCAGCACCAGCGATTCGCTCTCGATGCCAGGCAGGCCGCCGATGCCCGAGCCGATCGAGCAGCCGGCCATGAGCTTGTCTTCCTCGCTCATGTCGGTCAGGCCCGCGTCCTCGAGCGCCTGGCCCGCGGCGTCGATGCCGAAGACGATGAAGGGATCGACCTGGCGCTGGATCTTGTGGTCGACGCGCTTTCCGGCGTCGAAGCCGTATTCGTGATCGGCGGGCTTCACTTCGCACGCGATCAGGCACTTTTGGCCCGTCGTGTCGAACTTGGTGATCGGACCTGCGCCCGACTTGCTCGCGAGGATGTTGGCCCAAACGGTCTCCACGTCAGCGCCCAGGGGGGTGACGAGACCAAGTCCGGTTACGACGACACGACGCATATGCTCTCCGAAAATCTCAAATAGCCGCATCCGGTCGTCGCGAAACCGACGGCCCGAAAACGGCGACAGGCCCGCCCCCTTAAAGGGCGAGCCTGCCGATTTCAATCCGGTGTTGCATTCACGCCCCACTCCTCACGAGCGGAGCGCCGAAATGCAGGCCCGAAATCAGACCGAAGGGATTAACCCTTGTTCTCTTCGATGTACTTGATGGCATCGGAGACGGTGCTGATCTTCTCGGCGGCATCGTCCGGAATCTCGACGCCGAATTCTTCTTCGAACGCCATGACCAGCTCGACGATGTCGAGCGAGTCGGCGCCCAGATCGTCGATGAAGCTGGCGTCCTCGGTGACCTTCTCGGCTTCAACGCCGAGGTGCTCGACGACGATCTTCTTAACCCGATCGGCGGTATCGCTCATTTGTATAGACCCCTTCGAAAATAGGCGGGTTTGAATTACGCTAGTCGCCCTAAAGACTGGGCGGCGCGCTGGCAAGAGCCTTGGATCAGGCCCCGAATGTGACATGTCCCGCGTTATCCACGGTCCATGCCGGATTCCAAGCGATTTCCCACGCATGGCCGTCCGGATCGGCGATATAACCGCGATAGCCGCCATGTGGCGGGCGATCGGCCGGGCGCAGAACGATACCGCCCGCCGCCGCAAGACGGGTCATGGCGTCGTCCACCGCAGATTCGCTTTCGACGTTGTGCGCCAGAGCGAAGCTGCCTGTCGGTGCGCAGGGACGGTTCATGTCCGCCTCCAGCTTTTCCTTCTTCCAGATGCCGAACACCAGCCCGTTCATCTGGAAGAATGCGATCTCATCGATCTCGAACACCGGCTCCCAGCCAAAGCCGTCGCGGTAGAACGCTCTGGATCGGGCCATGTCGGCGACGCCGAGGGTGATGACGGAAATCTGCTGCTGCATGAGCGGGAGAACGCCGACCGCGCGGCCGGGTTCCTCCCGCTCCCAGGTAGATCACCCCGCGTCGGGCACAGCAGTCTTGGCTGCTGCCGGAGCACCCTGCTTGACCGGCTCCACCACACGCAAGTGCAGTTCGCGCAGTTGCTTGGGCTCGGCGTGGCTCGGCGCGTTCATGAGGAGGTCCTCGGCGCGCTGGTTCATCGGGAACAGCGTGATCTCGCGCAGGTTCTGCGCACCGCACAGCAGCATCACGATGCGATCCACACCGGCGGCCATGCCGCCGTGCGGCGGGGCGCCGTACTGGAACGCGCGGTAGAGGCCGCCGAAGCGATCCTCCACGTCCGCTTGCGTTAGGCCGGTCATCTCGAACGCCTTGACCATCAGTTCCGGCGACTGGTTGCGGATCGAGCCCGAGGCGATCTCGAAGCCGTTGCAGACGAGGTCGTACTGGTACGCCTTGATCGTCAGCGGGTCCTGGTTCTCCAGCGCGTCCATGCCGCCCTGCGGCATCGAGAACGGGTTGTGCGCGAAGTCGACCTTCTTGTTGTCCTCGTCCCATTCGTAGAACGGGAAGTCGACGATCCAGCACAGCTCGAAGCGGTCCTTGTCGATCAGACCCAGCTGCTCGCCCACGCGGGTACGCGCGAGGCCCGCCAGCTTGGCGGCCTGCTCTTCCTTGCCTGCGGCGAAGAACACGCCGTCGTTCGGGCCGAGACCGAGCGCCGCGATCAGCGCGGCGGTCTTTTCCTCGCCGTGGTTCTTGGCGATCGGGCCGCCGGGGACGCCGTCCTTGATGTTGATGTAGCCGAGGCCCGAGTAACCCTCGCCGCGTGCCCAGACGTTGGTGTCGTCGAAGAATTTGCGGCTGCCAGCACCCGCGCCCGGAGCCGGGATCGCGCGGATCGTGCCGCCATTGGCGACGATGCCCGCAAAGATGCCGAAGCCGGATTCGACGAAGTGTTCGGTCACGTCCTTGATCAGCAGCGGGTTACGCAGGTCCGGCTTGTCCGAACCATAGTCCAGCATCGCCTGCGCGTGCGGGATGCGGCGGAACTCACCGGCCGGGGTGACGGGCTTGTCGCCCGCGAACTCGGCGAAGGTTGCGCGCAGCACCGGCTCCATCGTTTCCCAGACTTCTTCCTGGGTCACGAAGCTCATTTCGAGGTCGAGCTGGTAGAATTCGCCCGGCAGACGGTCGGCGCGCGGGTCCTCGTCGCGGAAGCACGGCGCGATCTGGAAGTAGCGGTCGAAGCCGGCCACCATCAGCAGCTGCTTGTACTGCTGCGGCGCCTGCGGCAGCGCATAGAACTTGCCGGCGTGGATGCGGCTCGGCACCAGGAAGTCGCGCGCGCCTTCGGGGCTGGAAGCCGTCAGGATCGGCGTCGAATATTCGGTGAAGCCGGTGTCTTCCATGCGGCGGCGCATGTCGCGGATGATCTGCGTGCGCTTGACGATGTTGGCGTGCAGCGTCTCACGACGCAGGTCGAGGAAGCGGTACTTGAGGCGGATGTCCTCCGGGTACTCCTGCTCGCCGGCGACGGGCATCGGCAGTTCCTCGGCCTTGCCCAGCACGGTGGCGACGCGGGCGTAGACTTCGATCTCGCCGGTGGCGAGGTTCGGGTTTACAGTGCCTTCCGAACGCGCCTTCACGGTACCCTCGACCGTCACGACGCTCTCCGCGCGCAGCGAATCGAGCACGGCGAGCGCCGGGCTGTCGCTGTCGGTCACGACCTGGGTGATGCCGTAATGGTCGCGCAAATCGACGAACAGGACGCCGCCGTGGTCGCGCTTGCGATGGACCCAGCCCGAGAGGCGCACGGTCTGGCCGACCTCGGCCGCGCTCAGGGCGCCGCAGGTGTGGGAGCGGTAGGGATGGGTCATGACGGGCTCTTTTGGTCGAATGGAATAGTTGCGGCCCCACTAAAGGAGTGCCGCAGCGATTGCCAGATGGGGATTCGCGTAAAATCCCCGTCATCCCGGCGCAGGCCGGGAACGCTTGCGGTCTTCAGGCATTGGCCGGGAGCCTCGATGCAAGGTGGGCTGTTCATCGCCAGAGGTGCCGGCCCGCGCCGGGATGACGGCGGTAACTCCAAATAAACCATTTGGCGATTATGCTCCCGCGCACGGGTCGCCACACCAAAAAACCGGGAAATGCAGATGTTTGCTGACGGCAAGCTGGACGAAACCATCTTCCACCCGACCGACGAAGGGAAAGCGGCGCAGTACCAGGAATGGGCCGACGCACCGGTTTCCGCGCCTGCGAGCGCTTCGGTCGAGGCCGAATTTCCGGCCATGCTCGACTTGCGCGAACTCGCCGATCCGGAAGCGGACCCGGGATATGAACCCGAGGGCCTGTACCTTCCCCTCCCCTACGGTCACACCACCGGATCGCAGTTGCGCCACCGCTTCGTGACGGCCGAGAGCATTGCCGAACTGGCCGACATCAAGAAGCCCAGCCTGTGGCAGCGGCTCCTCGGTCGGAAATAAACTGCGACAAAACGGTAACACGGGGCGTTGATCCCCCGCGCGGTTAGGCGTAACGCCCTCGTTCAATGAAAATTCACCCGCTGATAACGAAAACCGAAGATCTTGCCGCCCTGTGCGAGCGTCTCGCGAAGTCCGATTTCGTGAGCGTCGACACGGAGTTCATGCGCGAGAACACCTATTGGCCCGAACTCTGCCTCGTGCAGATCGCCAATACCGAGGAAGCGGCGGCGATCGATCCGCTGGCGGACGGCCTCGACATGACCCCACTGCTCGACCTGCTGACGCAGAACGAGGACGTCCTCAAGGTCTTCCACGCGGGCGGGCAGGACGTGGAGATCATCTTCAACTTCACCGGCCGCACCCCGCACCCGATATTCGACACCCAGATCGCGATGATGGCGATCAGCCAGTCCGAGCAGATCGGCTATTCCAACCTCGTCGAATCGTGGCAGGGCCTGACGATCGACAAGGGCGCCCGCTTCACCGACTGGTCGCGCCGCCCGCTGACCGACCGCCAGATCGAATACGCGATCGGCGACGTCACGCATCTTTCCAAGATCTTCCCCAAGATCCTCAAGCGCCTGATCAAGACCGGGCGCGGTGCCTGGCTGGACCAGGAGATGGAAAAGCTGGCCGATCCGGAGAACTACCGGAACGACCCCAAGGAAGCCTGGCACCGGATCAAGGCGCCGGGCCGCAACCCGCAAGTGCTTGGCCGCCTGCGCGCGATCGCCGAATGGCGAGAACTGGAAGCGCAGGGCAAGAACATCCCGCGCGGCCGCATCGCCCGTGACGAGACGCTGGCCGACATCGCCAGCCACCCGCCCAAGAGCCAGGCCGATCTGGCTAAAGTGCGCGGCCTGTCGCAAGGCTGGAAGGATAACGAAATCGGCCGCCGCCTGATGACCGCCATCGCCAAGGCGGAGCCACTGACCGACGACGAGATGCCCGCCCGCGCCCCGCGCGGCGCGCCGCTCGGCAAGGAAGGCTCGCTGGTCGCCGACCTGCTCAAGCTGCTGCTCAAGATCCGTGCCCGTGAAATCGATGCCGCGGCCCGCCTGCTGGCGCGCAGCGACGAACTGGAACTGCTCGCGGCGGGCGTTCGCAAGAACCTCAGCCTGCTGCAGGGCTGGCGCTACGACGTGTTCGGCCGCGATGCGCTCGATCTCGTCGAGGGCAAGCTCGCCTTCGCGGTGGAGAACGGCAAGCTCAAGATGACGCGCGTGGAAGACGTCGTCGACGATACGGTGGCCGAATAAGCCCACCCCGCTGCGACTAGGTCCTCCGGACCAAGTCTCGCTCCCCTCCCGCAAGCGGGAGGGGCAACGCTGCGATTTTTCCTCCCCTCCCGCTTGCGGGAGGGGCCGGGGGTGGGCTCCCTTCCTCCTTCTTCCGCATTGCACAACGCCGCTTGGCGAACCGCTCCCACCGTGCAATAGCCACCACATGACCGTCTACCAACCGACGCTCAAGCAGCTCCAGTATCTCGTCTCGCTCCACGAGCACGGCCATTTCGGCCGTGCCGCCGATGCCTGCTTCGTGTCGCAATCGACACTGTCGGCGGGTCTGCGCGATCTGGAAACGCTGCTTGGCGTAGTCCTCGTGGAGCGCACCAAGCGCGCCGTCCGCTTCACGCCGCTGGGCAATGCCGTGGTCGAGAAGGCCCACCGCATCCTGCGCGAGACGGAGGAACTGTCCGAACTCGTCCAGTCCAGCGGCAAGCCGCTCTCGGGCGAAGTGCGCATGAGCGTGATCCCGACGATCGCGCCGTTCCTGCTGCCCCGGATGCTGCCACGCCTGCGCCGCGAACGCCCGAATCTCAAGCTCTTCCTGCGCGAGGAACCGAGCCAGGCGGCGATGGAATCGCTCCACCATGGCCGCGCCGACTGCGTGCTGCTCGCCCTGCCCTATGCGACCGGCGAGGTGGAGAAGGAGACGATCGAACTCGACGCCTTCTTCGTCGCCTTCCCCCGCGACGATCCGCGCGATCCGCCCGCCGAAGTCAGCCCCGACGTGATCGACGAGAACCGCCTGCTCCTGCTCGAGGACGGGCACTGCCTCAAGGACCATGCCCTCGCCGCCTGCAACCGGCCCGAACTGCGGGCCAGCGCGACGATGATCGGCACCTCGCTGCATACGCTGGTGCAGATGGTCGACAACGGGCTGGGCCTGACGATGCTGCCGGAAATGGCGCTCGACGCAGGGATTCTCAATGGAACCAACGTCGTCGCCCGGCCGCTGATCTCGCCCAACGCGAATCGCGAGATCACGCTGGTGTGGCGCAAGAATTCCCCGCGTGCAGAGGAATTCCGGATGCTGGCGGACGAGTTGCGGGCTGGTTGACCTGGCTTTGTAGCCTGAGGGGGCTTCGACAAGCTCAGCCTGAGCGGGGATCAAGAACTAGCTCTCAATTCCGCTCAGGCTGAGCTTGTCGAAGCCCCGGCGTCCTAGCGCCGCCGCAGCACCTGCAGCGCCACGCCGAGCACCGAAATGCCGATCCCGAGCGCCGAGACCCCGCCCCAGCCCCACTGATGCCATGTCGCCGTCGCCGCGCCCGAACTGGCTGCCCCGGCCAGAAACATCATCGCCATGTAGACGGTGTTGATGCGTGAGCGCGCCTCAGGCCGCAGCGCGTAGATGATGCTCTGGTTGGAGATCTGGCTGAGCTGCACCGCCACGTCGAGCACCAGTACCCCCACGATCAGCCCGGCGATCGAGTGCCAGAAACCGAAGATCAGCCAGGCCGCCAGCGTCATCACCGTGCCCAGCACGATAGCCGGATGCGGACCGCGACGGTCGGCGAGTCGTCCTGCGACCGGTGCTGCAAGCACGCCCGCCGCACCGACGATACCGAACAGTCCCGCAGCTTCCGGCCCAAGGTCGAAGTGCTCCTGCAGGCGCAGGGCAAGAATGGTCCAGAACACGCTGAAGACGCCGAACTGGCAGCACTGGGTATAAGTCGCCAGCCGCAGCGCGGGAAATTCGCGCCACAGACTCCAGAGCGAGCGCAGCAGGCCGACATAGCCGAGTCCGGTGTCTTGCGGACGACTGCGCGGAAGCTGGAACGCCATGAGCAGTGCGGTCAAAAGCGCCAGTGGAACCGCGAGCCAGAACATCTCCCGCCACCCGAGCGTTCCGGCAACGAAGCCTGCCAGCGTACGGCTGAGCAGGATACCACACAGGAGACCGGCCATCACCGTACCGACGATTGCGCCGCGCTTCTCGTCAGGGGCGAGATTCGCCGCGAACGGCACGATCTGCTGCGCAACCGAAGCGAGCAGCCCGACCAGCAACGATGCGGCCAGCACCAGCCCGGCACTCGGCGCGATGGCGACGAGAGCCAGCGCGGCGGTCAGCGCCAGGCATTGCAGCACGATCAGCCTCCGCCGCTCCACCAGATCGCCAAGCGGCACCAACACGACGAGGCCGAAGGCGTAACCGAGCTGCGTCGCGGTCGGCACGTAAGTCGCCGCCGCACCCGCAAGGTCGCGCTCCATCAGCCCGATCATCGGCTGGTTGTAGTAGATGTTGGCGACGGTCAGCCCGGCAGCGACGGCCAGCGAGAAGACGACCGGGCGGCTGGGGCCGCTGACGGCACTGGACGCCGACATGGTGCTGGACGCGACGGTAATGGTGAAATCCTTCGTGCTGTAGCCCCCGCTCCGAGCGCAAATGGCCCTCGAGCCGCGTCAGACCAAGTGCGGGGAACGCAAGTCCGCTTGCCCGCACCGCAAGCGCAAGGGGTTCAGTCCATGTGCTTGAGGCCGACCCGCAGATAGTCCCAGCCCGTCACCACCGTCAGTGCGGCGGCCGCCCACAGCGTCGTCAGGCCCACGGTATGCGGCACGTTGATTACCAGCGCGCCGAGGTCGAGATTCCACCACGGCATCGCCACGCCAAGGATCAGCGCCCCCAGGCAGATCAGCTGGAACGTCGTCTTCCACTTCGCAAGGCGGCTGACTGGCACCGAAACCTGCAGCCCCCCAAGAAACTCACGCAGGCCCGACACGGCGATCTCACGCACGAGGATGACGAGGCCCGCGATCACGTGCATGTCGCCCACGAAAGGCCCACGCAGGATGCCTTGCGCGGTCAGCACCAGAATCACCGTCGCCACCATGATCTTGTCGGCGATGGGGTCGAGGAATACGCCCAGCTTCGACACCGTCCCGCTCGAACGAGCGAGATAGCCGTCGAAATAGTCGGTGAGTCCCATCAGGCAGTAAAGCCCGAAAGCCAGTCCGTAGCCGAATTCCCATCTGGGCCACCAGAGCAGGAAGGCGAGCAACGGAAGGGCGACGATGCGTGAAAGCGTCAGGATGTTCGGCAGAGTCAGCATGATGGGAATGCCATAGCCCGCAATCGCTACGGGAATAAAGTGGTGAACAGGGCTTGTGCCCCCGCCCCATGCCATTAAGTGTCCCGACGACCAATGAGCAAGGCCGGCGGCATACTTAGATCATGACCACGACGACCCAACTCATCCGGGCGCGACGTTTTCTCCCCCTTTTCGTCACCCAGCTTCTGGGTGCGTTCAACGACAACCTGTTCAAGAACGCGATGGTGCTCTTCGTCGTCTACGAGGTGTATCACTCGGAAGGCCAGGAGGCGCGGTTCAGCGCGATGGCCTCGGCGATCTTCATCATCCCCTTCTTCCTGCTCTCGGCGCTGGCTGGGCAGCTGGCCGACATGCGGGACAAGGCGAAGCTGATTCGCATCATCAAGGCCTGCGAGATCGGCATCATGCTGGTCGGCGGCGCGGGCCTTGCCCTTGCGTGGCAGGGGCAGGCGCTCGACGCCGTGGCGATCCCGCTGATGCTGCTGGCGCTGTTCGCGATGGGGGTGCACTCGACCTTCTTCGGACCGATCAAGTACGCGATCCTGCCGCAGCACCTGAAGGACGGTGAAGTCCTGTCCGGCACCGGGCTGGTCGAAGCGGGTACGTACATCGCCGTGCTCGCAGGCACGATCGTCGCGGGCTGGATCAGCGTCGATGCCGCCGCGATCGGGGTGATCGTCGTCGCCATAATCGGCTGGTTCGCCGGGCGACAGGTCCCCTCCGCCCCGCCGCTCGGCAAGATCGAGCCGCTCGACTACCACGTCATCCGCGCTTCCGTGCGCCTTGTGCGCACGACGATGCAGGACCGCCGCGTGTTCCTTGCCATCTGCGCGATCAGCTTCTTCTGGGCGATCGGCACCGTGTTGTTCGTGCAGTTCCCGCCGCTCGCCAAGAACATGCTGATGGCCAGCAAGGAAGTGGCCAGCCTGTTCCTGGTGATCTTCTCGGTCGGCGTCGCGATCGGGTCGATGGCGATCAATGCGCTGCTCAAGGGCACCGTTTCCGCGCGCTGGTCGCCGATCTCGGTGATCGGCATGGGCGTGTTCCTCGTCGCCTTCCAGCAGGTCTGCCGCATCTGGCCGCCGCATAGCGGGACGGGCACGCTGATGGACGTCGGCATCTTCGTGGTGCAGCCGCTGGCGATCCCGCTGATGCTGACCTTGCTGGGCATCGCCATCTGCGGCGGCATGTTCGTGGTGCCGCTCTACGCCTTCCTCACCACCTTCGTGCCCAAGTCGCAGACCGCGCGCACGATTGCCGCGAACAACATCGTCAACTCGGGCGCGATGGTCGTCGGCTCACTGGCGACCGGCGTAATGACGCTGATGGGCGTGGCGGTGGCGCAGCAGCTACTGGTCGTCTCGCTGTGCTGCGTAGCCTCGGCCTGGCTGGGCTATCTGCTGTTCCGCGCCGAGAAATGCCCCAAGGCGGGCTGAGCCTCTTATCTTCGTCATTGCGAGCGTAGCGAAGCAATCCAGGGCAGCTTAAACCGCCCTGGATTGCTTCGCTACGCTCGCAATGACGCTACAGGTAAATGGCGACGCCTCGCCGTATCAGGCGATGAACAGCGTGATCGCCACGAAGCTGGCGCAGTAGGCGGTCAGAAACCCCCGCCAGTCGCCGCCGCTGAGGCGCCATTTGCGCGCGGCCTCCACATCTTCGTCTTCCTCCTCAAGCGATTCGGTGAAGACGTGGGGCGGCAGTGAGCGGCGGAACCAGTGCCCGGCCGACTCCTGCGTGAGGACGAGTGCGCGACGTGTCATGCTTCGCATAAGTCACGCATTAACGATTTGTTTACCATTGCGCAAAGCGCTTGGCGAACCCTTCCCGAAACGGGACGATTCGTTCTTGCAAGCATCGGAAACCCAAAGAAAAAGGGCCGCCCTAAGGCAGCCCTCTCGCTGGTTTCCGTCAGGAAGAGGTCAGGTCAGACCCGGTCGCCGAGCGCGCCCTTGACCTTGCCGATGCCCTGCTGAAGCTCGCCCTTCTTTTCCTGGGCCTTGCCTTCTGCCTGCTGGGCCGGGTCGTTGCGCGCCTTGCCTGCGGCCTGCTTGACGTTACCGGCAATCTCGTTGCCCAGTCCCTTCACGGTGTCCTTGAGTTCACCCACGGCGGTATCTCCTTAGCTCGGCGGCGAAACATCTCGCTGCCGTCACGTGAAGAGAACACGCTGCTCCGTCGCTAAGTTTCGTACGCCTGCGCCGAGGCGTGCCTTAGCGGCGATATGTCGTCACTCCCCTGCCAGCCCCAGCACGTAGTCCCACTCCTGCGGCGTCACCACACCCACCGACAGGCGCGAGAACTTCACCAGTTCCATCTCCGCCAGCTTGGGATCGCCCTTCACTTGCGCGAGTGTCACCGGCCGCTTCAGCTTGCGCACCGGCTTCACCTTGACCGCCGCCCACTTGCCCTCGGGATCGCTGGGATCGGTGATCCCGGCCTTGCTCACCGTAGCGATGCCGACGATCTCCTTGCCGATGTTGGAATGGTAGAAGAACACCTCGTCGCCTACTTCCATGGCGCGCAGGTTGTTGGCGGCGCGGTGGTTGCGCACGCCGTCCCATGTGCCCTCGCCTTCCTTCACAAGATCGTTCCAGCCGTAAGCATCGGGTTCAGACTTCATCAGCCAGTATGCCATGCCCGCACCTTCCATCGTAAATTTCCGGCCCGAATTAGACTGTGACGGCCGGGGCGCCTAAAGGGGCGGCATACCGACTCGTTACGGATTGCACTACCATGGACCTCGCACAAATCCCCGTCCTCAGCCTCGTGGCCGACAGTGCCGACCTGCCCGCGCGCATCGGCGAGAGCTTCCGCACCTTCGGCTTCGCGATGATCCGCGACCACGGCATCGACCAGTCGCTGATCGACCAGGCCTGGGCCAGGACCGAGGAATTCTTCGCCCTCCCGGTCGAGACCAAGCAGAAATACTTCATCCCCGGCCAAGGCGGCGCGCGCGGCTATACGCCGTTCCGCACCGAAGTCGCCAAGGGCGCCAAGGAGAAGGACCTCAAGGAATTCTGGCACGTCGGCCGCGACGTTCCCGCCGATTCGCCGCTCGCCGCCTCGATGCCGCCGAACATCTGGCCGACCGAGGTTGAAGGCTTCGAAGAGACCTTCCGCGAACTCTACGCCCAGTTCGACGAGGCCGGCGCCAAGGTGCTCTCAGCGATCGCCGTCGACCTCGGCCTCGATGCGGGTTGGTTCGACGCAGGGATCGAGGACGGCAACTCGGTGATGCGCCTGCTGCACTACCCGCCGGTTTCCGCTGAATCCGGAGGCGCCATCCGTGCCGGCGCGCATGAGGACATCAACCTCATCACCCTGCTGCTCGGCGCACAGGAAGCGGGCCTCGAACTGCTGAGCAAGGACGGTCGCTGGCTCTCGGTCGCGCCGCCCGAGGGCGCGATCGTCGTCAACATCGGCGACATGCTGCAGCGCCTGACCAACCACGTGCTGCCCTCGACCACGCACCGCGTCCGCAACCCCGAGGGCGCGCGTGCCGGGCACAGCCGCTACTCGATGCCGTTCTTCCTCCACCTGCGCAGCGACTTCCGCTTCGTCACCCTGCCCGAGTGCGTGAGCGACGAGAACCCGGACCGCTACCCGGTCTCGATCACCGCCGACGACTACCTGCAGGAGCGCCTGCGCGAGATCGGTCTGAAGATGTGAACGGCGCCGATTAAAACTCTGTAATAGCCCAAGCCCCGGCCCGCTGATGCAGGCCGGGGCTTTTTCGTTAACTGATATTTCAGAGGAACTGCGTAGCTCCAACGGCTTACAAGCCACGCCCTTGGAGGGGCCATTTCGTGCACGCAGCAAGTATCCTTTCCTCCCGGCGTGACACGGAAGGCAGCGAGGTCGACATCGTCGCTTTCGGCATCGTTACCGCGGCGATCATTCTTTTCGTCGCCACCGGCAGCGAAATCGGCCCGGCGGTCGTCAACTCGCTTACCGGACAAGGGCCGGGGCCGGACCATTTCCTGCTCAACGCCTTCCTGCTCAACATCGCGATCATCATCTTCGGCTGGAGCCGCTACCGCGAATTGTGCGACGAGATCATGCTGCGCCGCGCCGCCGAGCGTGAAGCGCGGCGACTTGCCGAAACCGATTCGCTCACCGGCTTCCACAACCGCCGCAGCTTCAACCTGAGCGTCGACGCGCTGATCGATCGCAGCGCGACGGCCGGGCGGGCCGTGGCGGTGCTGATGATCGATCTCGACAACTTCAAACAGGTCAACGACTACAACGGCCACGCCACCGGCGACCGCCTGCTGGTGGAATGCGCCCGCCGCATCACCGCCGCGCTTCCAGAAGGCACCATCGTCGGCCGCATCGGCGGCGACGAATTCGCCGTAGCCGTTCCGTTCGAGCCCCGTCACAGCGAAACCGTCGACAGCATCGCCGCGGCCCTGGTGCAGGCCATCGCCGAGGGCTCGCGCATCAGCAACGCGACGATCGACGTCACCGCCTCGATCGGCCTCGCCCGCGCCGAATCGCGCACGACTTCCTCGCCCGCGCTGCTGGAGATGGCCGACGTCGCGATGTACCACGCCAAGCGACAGGGCCGGAACCAGTTCTCGTGGTTCGAGCCGCAGATGGCGCACGAGATGCGTTTCCGCGCCGACCTTGAGGCAGGCATCCGCCAGGGCATTCCGCGCGGCGAATTCGTGCCGTTCTACGAACAGCAGGTCGATCTGGAAACGGGCGAACTGACCGGCTTCGAGATGCTGGCGCGCTGGGATTCGCCGCAATTCGGCATCGTTGCACCTGACATCTTCATCCCCGTCGCCGAGGAGATCGGCGCGATCACCGAACTCTCGCGCAGCGTGATCGCACAGGCGCTGGAAGACGCGAAGCTGTGGGACCCGAAACTGACGCTGGCGGTCAACATCTCGCCCATCCAGCTGCGCGACCCGTGGTTCGCCCAGAAACTCCTGCGCATGCTGGTGGAGGCCAACTTCCCGCCGCAGCGGCTGGAGATCGAGATCACCGAAAGCTGCCTCCACCAGAACCTGGGCCAGGTACGCACGCTGGTGACCAGCCTCAAGAACCAGGGCATCCGCATCAGCCTCGACGATTTCGGCACCGGCTACAGCTCGATCGGGCAGCTCAAGCAGCTGCCGTTCGACCGCATCAAGATCGACCGCAGCTTCGTCTCCAGCATGCTCGACGACGAGGACAGCGCCGCCATCGTCCGCGCCGTGGCGACGCTGGGCGAAGGGCTGCACATGCCGGTAACGGCCGAGGGGATCGAGACGCAGGCCGTGCTCGACCACTTGCGCCAGTACGGCGGGATCACCGGCCAGGGCTATCTGTACGGCCGCCCCCGCCCCGCGGCCGAACTCGGCGAATGGCTGGGTGAGGAACCCAAGACCGAAGTCGCCCCGGATGATACACCGGAAGTGAAGCGCGCCTGACGTCGTCCCGGACCTGATCCGGGACCGCTTGCCTTGAGCGACCTTGCTCTCGGCAAGGCGTCTCGCCGACCGCATCCGCCTAAAGACAGCCACCGGTCCCCGATCAAGTCCGGGACGACGAAAACGGCAGGGGAAATTGACCTTCCCCCCCGCACCACCTAAATCGCGCGCATGCGGATCGACTTCACCAAGATGCACGGCCTGGGCAATGACTTCATCGTGCTCGACGGCCGCGTGCACGCGCTGCCCCCGGTGGACGCCGCCTTCGCCTCGGCGCTGGCGGACCGCCACACCGGGATCGGCTGCGACCAGCTCATCGTCCTCGAACCCTCGATGGACGCCGATTTCCGCATGCGCATCTTCAACGCCGACGGCAGCGAGGTCGAGGCTTGCGGCAACGCCACGCGCGCGGTCGGCCTGCTGCACGGTGAACCCGCCCGGATCGAGACGCTCGGCGGGCTCGTCATCTCCACGCCCACCGATGGCGGCATCAGCGTCCAGATGGGCAAGCCGCGCTTCGACTGGAACGCGATCCCCCTCGCCTACGCCATGGACACCCACGCCATGCCCGTCGCGTGGGAGGAACTGGTGAACCCGATCGCGGTCAACGTCGGCAACCCGCACGTCATCTTTTTCGTCGCCGATCCCTACGCGATCGACATGGCCCGCATCGGCCCGATGATCGAGACCGACCCGCTGTTCCCCGAGCGCATCAACGTCAACGTAGCTGGCATCACCGCGCGAGACGCGATCACCCTGCGCGTGTGGGAGCGCGGCGCGGGCCTCACGCGCGCCTGCGGCACCGGCGCCTGCGCCACCGCGATCGGCGCGATGAAGCGCGGCCTCGTCGACCGCCGCGTCACCGTGACGCTGCCCGGCGGCCCGCTGGTGATCGAGTGGCGCGAGGACAACGAGATCGTCATGACCGGCCCCGCGACCGAAGCCTTCCGCGGCTCCTTCGACGCCGCCGATTTCGGAGCGCACATCAGGATCGCCATTTGACCGTCGAGGTCCATTCGCTCGGCTGCCGCCTGAACCTCGCCGAAAGCGAGTCCCTGCGCGGGATGCTGGGTGAGGCGGACGACCTCGTCGTCATCAACTCCTGCGCGGTCACGGCGGAAGCCGTGCGCCAGACCCGCCAGGCCATCCGTCGCGCCCGCAAGGCCCGTCCCGACGCGCGCCTCCTCGTCACCGGCTGCGCGGCCGAAGTCGAGCGCGAGGCGCTAGCGGCGATGCCCGAGGTGGACGGCCTCATCGCCAACACCGCCAAGCTCGACCCGCGCGCCTGGAACGTGCCGCTGGCCACCCGCGCGCCAGACACCCGCGCCCACACCCGCGCCTTCGTGCAGGTCCAGAACGGCTGCGACCACGCCTGTACCTTCTGCATCATCCCGCAAGGCCGAGGCCCGAGCCGCTCGCGCACCGTGGCGCAAGTGCTGGACGACGTGGTCCGCCACCTCGACGCAGGCGTGCAGGAAGTGATCCTCACCGGCGTCGATCTCACCTCATGGGGCGGCGACCTTCCCGGAGAACCCCGCCTCGGCGCGCTCGCCGAAGCGATCCTCGCCCGGTTCCCCGACCTGCCGCGCCTGCGCCTCTCCTCGATCGACGGCGCCGAAGTGGACGACCTGCTGTTCGACCTCCTCGCCTCGGAGGCCCGGGTCATGCCCCATGTGCACCTCTCGCTGCAGCACGGCCACGACCTGATCCTCAAGCGCATGAAGCGCCGCCATTCGCGCGCCGATGCGGTGGACGTCGTCGCAGCCCTGCGCGCCCGCCGCCCCGAGATCGCCATCGGTGCCGACCTCATCGCCGGTTTCCCCACCGAGGACGACGAGGCGCACGCCGCCAACCTGTCGATCATCGAGGCGCTGGGCGTCGTCCACGGCCACGTCTTCCCCTACTCGCAGCGCCCCGGCACTCCCGCCGCGCGCATGCCGCAGGTGGAGCACGCGACGATCCGCGCCCGCGCCGCGCAGTTGCGCGCAAAGGTAGCCGAAACCCGCGCATCCTGGCTTGCCGCGCATCTGGGCTTGCCGCTATGGGTGCTCGCCGAAAAGGGCGGGAGCGGCCACGCGGCCGACTTCGCGCCCGTCCGGGTTCCCCCCGGCACGCCGCCCGGCGCGCTGGTGGAAGTGACCCCGACCCGAATTGTCGAAGGAATGCTGGAAGCATGAGTACCCCTGACCCCCAGCAGAACGAGGGGGCATCAAGCGACTGGTCCGACCGTCTCTTCGGAGGCTTTCGCCAGACCTCGCAGCGCCTCGCGGGCAATCTTGCCGGCCTTGGAGGCGGCACCCGCCTGACCCCGGCGCAGCTCGACGCGCTGGAAGATGCGCTCATCATGTCCGACCTAGGCCCCCGCGCCGCCGCCCGCATCCGCGACCGGCTGGCCGAGGAACGCTTCGAGCGGGACGCCGACGAACGCGCCATCATGGAAGTCGTCGCGCGCGAGATCGCCGAGATCCTGCGCCCGGTCGCCAAGCCGCTCGACATCGTGGCCTTCCCGCGCCCGCAGGTGATCCTCGTCATCGGCGTCAACGGCTCGGGCAAGACCACCACGATCGCCAAGCTGGCGCACTTGTTCCAGGAGCAGGACTATTCGGTCATGCTGGCGGCGGGCGACACCTTCCGCGCCGCCGCGATCGGCCAGCTCAAGGTCTGGGCGGATCGCCTGTCGATCCCCATCGTCACCGGCCCCGAAGGCGGCGACCCCGCCTCGATCGTGTTCGACGGCCTCAAGGCCGCGACCGAGCAGGGCATCGACGCGCTGATCGTCGATACCGCCGGGCGCCTCCAGAACAAGCGCGAACTGATGGACGAACTGGCCAAGATCCGCCGCGTCCTCGGCCGCCTGAACCCCGCCGCGCCGCATGACGTGGTGCTGGTGCTGGACGCCACCAACGGCCAGAACGCGCTCTCGCAGATCGAGATATTCAAGGAAGTGGCTGGCGTTTCCGGGCTCATCATGACCAAGCTCGACGGCACCGCGCGCGGCGGCGTCCTCGTCGCGGCGGCGGAGCAGTACGGCCTGCCGATCCATGCCATCGGCGTCGGCGAGAAGATCGACGACTTGCGCCCCTTCAACCCCGACCTGCTCGCGCGGGTCATCGCGGGGATCGCGTGATGAGCGCCGATGCTGCCAAGAAGCCCAAATCCAGCTGGCTGAACCTCGTCGTCGATTTCGGGCCGCTGCTGGTGTTCTTCCTCGCCTACCGGCACTTCTCGCCCGAGGGTGACGGCAATTCGATCGCCACCGTCACCGCCGTCATCAAGGGCACGATCGCCTTCATGGTAGCGACCGTGGCGGCGCTGATCGTGTCGAAGTGGCGGCTCGGCCATGTCTCGCCGATGCTGTGGCTGACGACGGTGCTGATCCTCGGCTTCGGCGCGCTGACGGTGGTGTTCCGCAATGCGATCTTCATCCAGCTCAAGCCCACCGCCGTCTACCTGATGTTCTCGGCCGTGCTGTTCTTCGGGCTGTGGCGCGGCAAGGCGATGCTCAAGTACCTGCTGCAGGCCGCCTTCGAGGGGCTGGACGACGCCGGCTGGATGATCCTGTCGCGCAACTGGGCGTGGTTCTTCCTGGTGCTGGCGGTGCTGAACACGGTGCTGGTCTATACCGTCAGCTTCGACACGTGGCTGCAGGCCAAGCTCTGGGGCTTCACGGTGCTTTCGTTCCTGTTCACGTTCTCGCAGCTGCCGATGGTACTGAAGCACGGCATGGGCGAGAGCGCGAAGGAAGAACTGGTCGAGAACCCGCCGCACGATTGAGCGGCTGCGTCATCCCTGCAAAGACTGGGAATGTGGCGCGCGCCACCCGAACCCTGTCAGGAGGTGGGTTCCCGCCTTCGCGCGAATGACGGAAAGAGTTGCACAACGGACATTGGATTAGCGCGCTAAGCTCCCAACCTCTCGTCCTTGCAGTCTGACTGAGTAGGCATTTCACCTCTTGCTTGCCGGAAGGACAGCTAGCTTGCTTAGCCCTAAGTTAGTCGCAGGGGCTGGGCAAAACGCCAGGTCGTTCAAGGAAGCGTAAGCGACGAATCGGCTGACCCTTGCCCCCGCCGCCGCGCGGGCTAACACCGGCAGCATGACTCAGCGCATCCCCACGCCCGAAGGCATCGCCCTCGCCGCCCGCAAGGTGGCCGAAATCCTGCCCCGCACGCCGCTGCTCCCGCTCGAGGTCGATGGCCGAACGATCTGGTGCAAGGCCGAGAGCCTGCAGCCGGTCGGAGCCTTCAAGATCCGCGGCGCCTGGCACCGCCTGTCCGCGCTGAACGACGAGGAACGCGCATGCGGCGTCGTCGGCGTCTCCAGCGGCAATCACGCGCAGGGCGTCGCCTGGGCCGCGCGGCGCCTCGGCATCAGGGCGGCGATCGTAATGCCGGTGGACGCGCCCGAGGTGAAACTGTCCAACACGCGCGCGCTCGGCGCCGAAGTCGTGCTCTACGACCGCCCCGGCGGGGAGGACCGCGACGAAGTCTCGCAAGCCCTCTGCGCCGAGCGCGGCGCCACGCTGGTCCACGCCTATGCCGACCCGTGGGTGATCGAGGGACAGGGCAGCACGGGCCTCGAGATCGCGGCGCAACTGGCCGAGCAGGGCCTTGCCGGGCCGGACCTGATCGTCGCGCCTTGCGGCGGCGGCGGGCTGACGGCGGGGCTCGCCCTCGCCTGCCCCGATGCCCGGATCGTGCCGGTGGAGCCCGAAGGCTGGGACGACGTGTGCCGCAGCCTCGCCGCCGGAACTATCGTGCCGGTCGGCCCCGATGCGCCGCCCACCGCTTGCGACGCGCTGCAGACGCCCGCCACATGGCCGATCAACTTCGCGATCCTCAAGGACCGTTGCCCGTTCGGCCTGGTCGCGACGCCTGCCGAAGTCCGCACGGCCCAGCGCCTCGCCTTCGCGAAGCTGCGCCTCGTCCTCGAACCGGGCGGCGCGGCGGCGCTGGCGGCGGTGCTGGCGGGCAAGGTGGAGTTGGGGGAGCGTAGCGCCGTCATCCTCTCGGGCGGAAATACCGATGCGGCGGCCTTCGCCAAAGTCCTTTCGTCCCGGGATTGAACGCCCGGTGCTGCAAACTCCCGATGGAACCGGCAACGGTTGCGCGATATATTCCCGATACAAGGATAAGAAACTTCGGGAGTATAGCCATGGAAAAGGGACTGCCCGTCCCTGCCTTGAAGCCGTTCAAGATCGTCTTCATCGGCGTGGAACTGTTCTTCATCGGCATCACGCTGGCAGCGCTGGCGGACGTCGTTCTCGGCGAAAACTGGGGACTGGGCTGGAGCGTGTTCTTCATAGGCTTCATCGCCAGTGCCTGGGGCGCGGTCGCCTATCCGGTGTTCTGCGGGTGCTGCGGCTGGAACCGCAGCTGAACCCCTGCTAGTACGGCACCATGGATTTCGACGACCAGCTGCGCCGCTACTTCGCCACCGAAGACCTTTCCACCGTCACCCCCGCCGCAATCGAGGCCGGGGTGGAGCGGATGAAGGTCGATTTCGGCATGGAGCAGGACAAGGGCCGCCGCTTCGCGCTCTGGACCTTCATGTACATCCTCGGCTCCGCGCCCGACCTCGACGTCGCGTTCGAGACCGAGGACGAACGCAACGCCGCGCGCGATTTCATGGACATGATGGCGCAAATGGGCGCGGATTAACCGCGCTCGAAATAGCTCGCCAGTTCTACATGAGTGGACCAGCGGAACTGGCCGACCGGACGCAGTTCCACCAGCCGGAAGCCCGCCTCGACCAGCCGCGCGGCATCGCGTGACCAGCTCGACGGATTGCAGCTCACGTAGACCACGCGATTGACGGTGGAATCGGCGATGCAGTCCACCTGCTCGCGCGCGCCGGCCCGCGGCGGGTCGAGCACGACGGCGGCGAAACGGCTCAGTTCGTCGGGCTGCAGCGGGTTGCGGAACAAGTCGCGGTGGACGCTGAACACCGGCAGCTGCGCGCGGTCGGCGCCCGCCTTGCAGGCATAGTGCACGTCGCGCGCGGCTTCGGCGGCCAGCACCTTGGTCTCCGGCCCGGCCAGCGCGAAGGCGAACGTGCCCAGCCCCGAGAACAGGTCCGCCACCGTCGGCGCGCCCGCCAGCCACTCGCGCGCGGCGCCCACCAGCGCCTCCTCGCCATCCAGCGTCGCCTGCAGGAAGGTGCCGGGGGGAAACGGCACTTTGACGCCGCCGAGCGTCACCGTGACGGGCACCGGCTCCCACACCGTCTCGAAGCCGTAGCCGCCGTCCATCGTCAGGCGCGCCAGCTTGTGTTCGCGCGCGAAGTCCAGCATCGCCTCGGTGGCCGCAAGGCCCTCGGCGGTGAGGCCCTTGACGCCGAGGTCGATGCCCTGGTCCACCAGCGTCATCTCGATGTCGGCGGCCATGCGCGCCTGCACCTTGCCAGGCGCGGGCCTGCCATGGCGCCCCTTCTTGACGGGCGCGGCCTTGCCCATGGTGATGAGCAGCTTGCGCAGCGGCCCCAGCAACGCGACGATCTCGGGCACGAGGACGTGGCATTCCTGCACTTCGACCAGCCGGTGCGACTTCGCCTCGCGGAAGCCGATCACCACGCGCCCGCCCGAGCTTTCCGCGCGCAGCGAGGCCCGGCGGCGCGACGACGGCGGCGAGAGATGCGGCGCGGCGAGCGCCTGCGTCCCCAATTCCTGCGAGGCGGCGGCATTGGCCACCCGCGCCTCGACGAAGGCCGTCAGGCTTTCTTCGTCGAGCTGCTGCAGCTGGCACCCCCCGCACTGGCCGAAGTGGCGACAAGGCGGCTCGACATGATGCGGCCCCCATTCGAGCGTGTCGTCGATGCGCAGCTTGTCGCCGGGCGCGGCGCCCCAGGCGAAACGGCCGGACGCGGTGACGCCGTCGCCCTTGGAGGCGATGCGCAGGATCTCTTCGGATTCGGTCATGGTTCCCGCGCGTATGCCCACCCCCAGCCCCTCCCGCAAGCGGGAGGGGAGAATATGGGGCAGCCCCTCCCGCAAGCAGGAGGAGAGAAAGAGCGCGCTACCTGCTCCCCTCCCGCTTGCAGGAGGGGCCGGGGGTGGGCTTGTCCTACAGGCACGCAGCAAGCGCCAGCGGCACCGCCTCGGCCAGTTGCCCCGCCGTGAACGCAGGCGGGCAGAGCCGCGCCGCCTCACCGTGCAGCCAGACGCCCTCGCAGGCAGCGTCGAACGCCTCCCGTCCCGTGGCGAGACGGCTGGCAATCACCCCCGCCAGCACATCTCCGGTGCCCGCAGTTGAGAGCCACGAGCTTGCCCGCATCGCACAAGCGAGCCTGCCGTCGGGCGCGGCGATCACCGTATCCGGCCCCTTGGCCACGACCACCATCCCGCTCGCCTCCGCCAGCGCGAGAGCACGCTCGGGCCGCGTCCCCGCACCGTCGAGATCGAAAGCCCGCTCCAGCGCGACGAGTTCGCCTTCGTGCGGCGTGGCGATGACGGAGGCCTCGCGCCCTGCGAGGTGACGCGGCGCCAGCAGAACCAGCGCATCGGCATCGACCACCACCGGCACCCCATCCGCCAGAGCCACCGCCAGCCGTTCGCGCGCGGTCGCATCGCGCCCCAGGCCCGGCCCGACCAGCACCGCCGTGTGGCGATCGTCGGCCAACACCTCGCTCAGCGCACCCTGATCGACGACGAGGTCGGCGGGCACATTGCGCTTGCTCTCGGCGAAGAGCTTCACGTAGCCCGCCCCTGCCCGCTGCGCCGCGATTCCTGCGAGCACCGCCGCGCCGGGCATCGCCCCGCCGACGACCGCCAGCAGCCCGCGCCGGTACTTGTGCGCATCCGGCGCCGGAGCGCGCAACTGCGGTCGCGCGACTGCGAGGGCAGCCCCCCGCACCGCGTCGACGCCGATCGGCACGCGCTGGAGCCGCCCCATCCGGGCGCTAGAAGGCATCAGGAAATGCGCGAATTTCCATGCGCCGAGCGCGATGGTCAGGTCGTAGGCGGGCAAACCCTCACCCAGCAGCATGCCCGAATCGGACTGTACCCCACTCGGCATGTCCACCGCCACGCGGCGCGGATGCGTTTCGGCCAGCCGCGTGAGCAAGGCGAGGTGCTCCTGAGACAACGGCCGCGTCAGTCCGGTGCCGAAAAGACAATCGACCAGCACTTCGCCCTTCGCCTCGGAATCGGTCTCGACCACGTCTCCGCCGAACAGCGCGCGCGCCTTGCGGCAGGCGTCGGTGGCAGGCTCGGCCGCCGCGACGACGACGGCATGGCCGCCCCGCTCGCGAATGGCCTCGGCAATGACGTAGCCGTCGCCGCCGTTGTTGCCCGGGCCGCAGAGCACCGTCACCTTGTGCCGCCCCGCCATGCGCCAGATCCATTCGGCGGCGCCACGCCCCGCCACCTGCATCAGCGCATCGACGCTGGTGCCGGCGTCGATCAACGCCTGCTCCGCCGCACGCATCTGCCCGGCTTTGAGGATCTGTCTATCGCGGGACATCGTGCTTCACCGTCGCGGGAAAGAGGTAGCGATCGGTGCCCACGGTAACGTCGAGCCGGTCGCCGGCAAGGCGCACCTTCGGCGGCGTGGCGCTGTCCTTGGTGGTCACTCCCACACCGCCCTTCGCGACCGCGAACCGGCGATAACCGCCATCGGGGTGGTGCACGACAAGCGTGAGCGCACCGTCCTTCTCGACCCGCTCCACCGAGCAGGCGGGCTTGAGTTCGGGCTCTCCTCCCACGGCGCAGTCGATGTGCTCGAGCGCTACGGCAACGGGAGCGGGCTCGTCACTGCGCGAGCAGGCGGCGAGAAGGAGGACGGCACAGGCCAGCGGCGGGAGCTTGGCGGTCATGGCATAAATCATAACGCCCGAAACGCGCGGGGCAATGTCAGGCTGCGAGATCACCACATCGTCATTGCACAGCCGGCTCAGGCATCCCGAACAAGCTCCCTCGCAGGCCCTTTCGTCCGCCATCCTCAATGCTGAGCCGAAACCGGCCTTTCCGGATGCGCCCCGTTGCGGGCCTTGTTGCATCCTCCCTGTTGCGAAGCAATGGGGAGGGGGACCGCTCGCGCAGCGAGTGGTGGAGGGGGGAAACCCCTCCGTCAGCCCTGCGGGTTGCCACCTCCCCATCGCTGCGCGACAGGGAGGATATATGGCAACTTTCTACCCATTCCTGCCATTGGGGTCATCGTTCGCACGCCCCGATAACCACAAACGGTCCAACCCCAAAATGTCCCCGCGCACCAAACACGGGCGCAGCGACCTCAACCCCGCTTGAGCTGCGTCACGTCGCGCACCGCGCCCTTCGAGGCGCTGGTGGTCATCGCCGCGTAAGCCTGTAGCGCCGCCGAAACCTTGCGCGGGCGCAGGTGCACCGGCGACCATGCATCGGCGCCGCGCGCCTCCTGCTGCGAACGGCGGTGCGCCATGACCTCGTCCGAGATCATCAGGTTGATGGTACGGCCGGGGATGTCGATCTCGATCGTGTCGCCGTTCTCGACCAGCCCAATCTCGCCGCCTTCCGCCGCTTCGGGCGAGGCGTGGCCGATCGAGAGGCCCGAAGTGCCGCCCGAGAAGCGCCCGTCCGTCAGCAGCGCACACGCCTTCCCAAGTCCCTTCGACTTGAGGTAGCTGGTGGGGTAGAGCATTTCCTGCATGCCCGGCCCGCCGCGCGGTCCCTCGTAGCGGATCACCACGACGGTTTCCGCCACGACTTCGCCGCCGAGGATGCCCGCCACCGCCGCGTCCTGCGATTCGTAGACCCGCGCAGTGCCGGTGAACTTCAGGATCGAGTCATCCACGCCCGCCGTCTTCACGATGCAGCCGTCGCGCGCGATGTTGCCATAGAGCACCGCGATGCCGCCGTCCTGGCTGAAGGCGTGTTCCTTGGAGCGGATCACGCCGTTCTCACGGTCGAGGTCGAGTTCCTTCCAGCGCGCCGACTGGCTAAACGCGGTCTGCGTCGGCACGCCGCCGGGCGCGGCCTTGTAGAATTCCTGGACCGAAGCCTCGGTGGTACGGCTGGTGTCCCAGCGCTCGATCGCCTCGCCCAGCGTGCGGGTGTGGACGGTCGGCAGGTCGGTGTGCAGCAGGCCCGCCCGCTCCAGCTGGCCGAGGATCGCGTAGATGCCGCCGGCGCGGTGGACGTCCTCCATATGGACGTCGGCCTTGGCCGGAGCGACCTTCGACAGGCACGGCACCTGACGGCTCAGGCGGTCGATGTCGGCCATCGTGAAGTCCACGCCCGCCTCGTGCGCGGCAGCCAGCAGGTGCAGCACGGTGTTGGTCGAGCCGCCCATCGCGATGTCGAGGCTCATGGCGTTCTCGAACGCCTCGAAGCTGGCGATGTTGCGCGGCAGCACGGAGGCATCGTCCTGCTCATAATAGCGCTGGCACATGTCCACCGCGACGCGGCCCGCCTCCAGGAACAGGCGCTCGCGGTCCGAGTGAGTCGCCAGCGTCGAGCCGTTGCCCGGCAGCGAGAGGCCCAGCGCTTCGGTGAGGCAGTTCATCGAGTTCGCGGTGAACATGCCCGAGCACGACCCGCAGGTCGGGCAGGCCGAGCGCTCGATCGTCTTCACTTCCTCGTCGGTATAGCTTTCGTCGGCGGCGGCGACCATCGCATCGACCAGATCGAGCGCGTGCTCCTTGCCGCGCAGCACCACCTTGCCTGCCTCCATCGGCCCGCCTGAGACGAACACGGCGGGGATGTTCAGGCGCATCGCGGCCATCAGCATGCCGGGGGTGATCTTGTCGCAGTTGGAGATGCAGACCATCGCGTCGGCGCAGTGGGCGTTGACCATGTACTCGACGCTGTCGGCGATGAGGTCGCGGCTGGGCAGCGAATAGAGCATGCCGTCATGGCCCATGGCGATGCCGTCATCGACCGCGATGGTGTTGAATTCCTTGGCGACGCCGCCCGCCGCCTCGATCTCGCGCGCGACCAACTGGCCCAAATCCTTGAGGTGGACGTGGCCGGGCACGAACTGCGTGAACGAATTCACCACCGCGACGATCGGCTTGCCGAAATCGCCGTCCTTCATGCCCGTCGCGCGCCAGAGCCCGCGCGCACCCGCCATGTTGCGGCCGTGAGTCGAGGTGCGTGAACGAAGGGCGGGCATTGTCGGAACTCCAGCAGTCATGGGCGCGGGTTTTCGCGCAAGTTTTCACACTATGTTGGAGCCGCCCCTACACGGTGATTGATTTCAATTCAACGTGAGTTTTTGCAATTATATTTCATGCGAGTTTCTCGACCACTGCCGCGCAGAGCCGCGTCATCACGTCGGCCCACTCCGCCTGCCCCTCTTCCTCGGCGATCAAGTCCTGGCGGATCTCGATGCTGAGATAAGGCAATCCGTTCGGTTCGGCATGGCGGTTCATCGAGGCGTTGAGCAGCTTGCCCGAGTACGGCTCCTGATCGCCGGTAACGAAGCCCTGCCCCTCCAGCCAGGGAATGGCGATGCGCGCGGCGCGCTCATCCTGGTTGTAGAGGACGCCGACCTGCCATGGGCGCGGCTTGGTGCAGGTGGCAAGGCCCGGCGTGAAGCTGTGCAGCGAGAGGATCAGCGCCGGGGGCGTCTCCCGCAGCTGCGCGGCAAGGGCCTGGTGGTAGGGATCGAACAGCCGGTCCACCCGCGCCTGCCGCTCCTCTTTGGTGAGGACATTGCCGGGGATGACGTAACCGTCGCTGATCTCAGGCATCATGCCGGGAACGTCGTGCGTACGGTTGAAGTCGCAGACGAGGCGGCTGACGTTGCCCAGCCACGCGGCGGTTCCGGCCTGCACCATGCGTTCGGCGATGGCGGCGACGCCGATGTCGATGGCGATGTGCTCGTCGAGCAGCGCGTCCTCTATGCCGAGGTCGATGTCGTCCGGCACGCGGTTGGAGGCATGGTCCGATACGACCAGAACGCCGCCGGTAACGGGCGTGCCGAGCAGGCGGTGGTATTCGGTTTCCAAGTCTGCCTCCGAAGGTTGCGCGCCGCGACCTTACCGCAACTTGCCCGCCATTTTCCACCAGTGGGGTTGAGTTTCGGCCAGCTTATCCCACGCCGCCTGCAATTGCGCCTCGCTGTCGTAAAGCGCAAAGCACGTCGCGCCCGAGCCCGACATGCGGGCGAGGAACGGCTCGGTCGCCCGCAAAGCTGCCAGCACATCGGCGACCGGAGGGCATATCGCGATGGCCGGAGCCTCCAGGTCGTTGCGGCCTTCCAGCGCGATCTTGCGGACGGACCCTGTCGGCATTTCGCCGCGGTCGACGCCGTCCCAGGCCTTGAAGACCGGGCCGGTCGGCACGCCCACGCGCGGGTTGATCAGCAAGACCGGTGTGCCGGTCAGGTCGCTCTCGATAGCCTGGAGGTCGGTGCCGGTGCCGGTGCCGATGCAGGTGGTGGACAGGACGCAGGCGGGCACGTCGGCACCCAGGTTCGCGGCGCGGGCCTGCCAGTCGTCGGGGAGGCCGTGGCTGCGCTCCACCATGCGGAACACCGCGCCCGCGTCAGCGGAACCACCGCCGAGGCCAGCCGCGACGGGGAGGCGCTTTTCGAGGTCGACGGCCCAGCCTTTTCCGTGCGGCAATGCAGACAAAGCCTTGGCGACGATGTTGCCGAAAGGATCGTCGATCTTGGCTGCGAACTCGCCATGGGTGGAGAGGCGGTCAGCCTCAACCGGGGAGGCGCTCAGACGGTCGCCGTCATCGACGAAGGCGAACAGCGTTTCGAGTTCGTGATACCCGTCCTCACGCCGACGACGGACATGCAGCGCGAGGTTGATCTTGGCATAGGCGGTTTCGTTCACGCGCCATCCTCCCCCTGCGGGGGAGGGGGACCATCCGCAGGATGGTGGAGGGGCACAGGCCGCACCTCGCGCCCTCGCCGCAAGCGCTCCCGGCAGACCTCGACAATGCGTATAATCGCCACGTTCACGTCCTCCAGCACGACCTTCGCGGGAACCCGCAATGTCGCCACGCCCTGCGAGCGCAGGAAGTGCGAGCGGGCCGCGTCCCGGTCTGCTGCGCGCATAGAGTCGTGCGCGAAACCGTCAACCTCGATGGCAAGCGAAGCGGCGGCGCAGTAGAAATCGAGGATGAAGTTTCCCGCCGGATGCTGGCGGCGGAACTTGAAGCCTGCCGGGCGCTTGCGCAGTTCATGCCAGAGCAGGACTTCGGGCAGCGTCATCTCGCCGCGCAGCTTGCGGGCGAGCCTTACGCTGCGGCGCGGGCCGGTAATCATAGGCCGAGGCTATCGGGGTGGCGGCTGCGTGGCGCGTTAAATTCGCGTCACGTAAGCCGCCTGTGCCCCTCCACCATGCTTCGCATGGTCCCCCTCCCCGTTTCGGGGAGGATTTACATGTTCGGGTAGTTCGGGCCGCCGCCGCCTTCGGGGGTGACCCATTCGATATTCTGCGTGGGGTCCTTGATGTCGCAGGTCTTGCAGTGGACGCAGTTCTGCGCGTTGATCTGCAGCTTCGGCCCATCGCCCGCGTCGAGGAACTCGTAGACCCCCGCCGGGCAATACCGCGCCTCAGGCCCCGCATAGACCGGCAGGTTCACCGCAGTCGGGATGCTCGGGTCCTTCAGCTTGAGGTGGACCGGCTGGTCCTCCTCATGGTTGGTGAACGAATACGACACGCTGGTCAGGCGATCGAAGCTGATGACGCCGTCGGGCTTGGGATAGGCGATCGGCTTGTACAAGTCGGCGCGCTGCGTCTCGCTCGCGTCGGTGTGATGCTTCATCGGCTTGGCGAGGCCGAAGCCGAACAGCGTGCGCAGCCACATGTCAGCGCCCGCGAGAATCGTGCCCAGTTCGCCGCCCCACTTCGCCACCATCGGCTCGGCGTTCTGGACGAGCTTGAGTTCCTTGGCGATCCAGCTGGAGCGCACCGCGTCGTCGTAGTCTTGCAGGGTGTCCTGCTCACGGCCCGCCTTGATGGCGGCGGCGATGGATTCGGCCGCCAGCATGCCGCTCTTCATCGCGGTGTGCGTGCCCTTGATGCGCGGCACGTTGACGAAGCCCGCCGAGCAGCCCGCCAGCACACCGCCGGGGAACGCCAGTTGCGGCACCGACTGCCAGCCGCCCTCGTTGATCGCGCGCGCGCCGTAGGCGACGCGCTTGCCACCTTCGAGGATCGCGCGGATTTCCGGGTGCTGCTTCCAGCGCTGGAATTCCTCGAACGGGTATATGTACGGGTTCTTGTAATCGAGCGCGGTCACGAAGCCGAGCGCCACCTGGTTGTTGGCCTGGTGGTAGAGGAAACCGCCGCCCCAGGCGTCGTTCTCGCTCATCGGCCAGCCCTGGGTGTGGATCACGCGGCCGGGGACGTGCTTGTCCGCCGGGATGTCCCACAGTTCCTTGATGCCGATGCCGTAGATCTGCGGCTCGCTGTTGGCTTCGAGGTTGTACTTTGCCTTCAGGCGCTTGGTCAGGTGGCCGCGCGCGCCTTCGCAGAACACGGTGTACTTGCCCAGCAGGTTCATGCCCGGCTGGTAGTCCCCCTTGGGATTACCCTCGCGGTCGACGCCCATGTCGCCAGTCTGCACGCCGATCACGGCGCCGGCATCGTCATAGAGTATCTCGGCGGCGGGGAAGCCCGGGAAGATCTCGATCTCCAGCGCCTCGGCCTGCTCGGCCAGCCAGCGGCACAAGTTGCCCAGCGAGCCGGTGTAGTTGCCTTTGTTCGACATGAAGGGCGGCTGGATGATGTGCGGAAGGGAGAACTTGCCCTTCTTCGTCAGGTGCCAGTGCCAGTTGTCCGTCACGGGGGTTTCCGCCAGCGGGCAGCCGTCCTCGCGCCAGGTCGGCAGCAGTTCGTCGAGCGCCCTGGGGTCGATCGTGGCACCCGAAAGGATGTGCGCGCCGATCTCCGAGCCCTTCTCCAGCACGCAGACCTGCAGTTCCGGGTCCACCTGCTTGAGGCGGATCGCGGTCGCCAGACCGGCAGGTCCACCGCCGACGACGACAACGTCGTAAGGCATCTCTTCGCGTTCGATCATGGTAGCCCCGTGCATTCTTTTCGTGTTTAGTCGAGCGATTAAATTCACGAATGCCTTGATTGCTCCCGCGCATAAGGTCAAGACCCGCGCGATGGATCAACCGCCAAATCCGCAATTTCTGGACGATATCACAGGTGCGCTCGACTGGTGGCGGGACGCCGGGGTGGACTGCGACTTTCTCGACGAGCCGGTCGAATGGCTCGCCCCGCCCGAACTGGAAGGCGCCTCGCCGCCGCGCCGCCGCCCGGATCCGAAGCCCGATCCGGATGCCCCGCCGCCGCCCGCCAAGCTCGATCCCGCCAGCCTGCCCGCCGACCTCGCGGCTTTCGCACCGTGGTGGCTGTGCGAACCGCTGCTGTGCGAAGGCGGCCCCGCCGCACGCGTGGCGCCGCAGGGCAAGGCCGGTGCCGAACTGATGATCGTCGTCGAGGAACCCGAGGCCGAGGACAGCGAAACACTGCTCTCCGGCCAGCAAGGCAAGCTGCTGGACGCCATCCTTACCGCGTTCGGCACCGGGCGCGAGGACGTTTACCTTGCCAGCGCCCTGCCCCGCCATACGCCGGGCGCAGACTGGGCGGCAATGAGCGAGCGCGGAATCGGGCAGGTTCTGCGGCATCACGTGAGTTTGGTGGCTCCGAAGAGGCTGTTTGTCCTTGGTGGAAACGTCCTGCCGCTAATCGGCCACGAATCGCCGCATCGTCCTGCCATGTTAAGGACTTTCGATCATGAAGGGGGATCGATACCCCTGCTCGCCTCCTGGGCGCTGCCTGCCTTGCTCGCGCAGCCGCGTGCAAAGCCGGTGCTCTGGAGGGCCTGGCTGGATTGGACCGCGTCCTGAGAGATGCGGCCATCGGTCAGCCGGAGCAGGCGAATCGCACAGGATCGCGGGGAATACCTTTGAAACGATTTATCAGGGCCGGACTGTTTGCGGGCGCGTGTATCGCCGCCTGCGCATCGGCAGCACCGGCCTTCGCCAACAGCGCTGCTGTGGACTACTTCCGCACCCGCGCCGACCGTACCGCCGTCCCTTCGCTGCTCAGCCAGGACGATCGAACCTATTACAAGTCGATGTTCGACGCGATCGACGCGAAGGACTGGGCCACCGTCCAGAAGATGCTGGCCGACCGCCCCGATGGCCCGCTACACCAGCAGGCCCGCGCAGAATACTACCTCGCGTCCGGATCGCCCAAGATCCAGCTGAACGACCTGCAGACATGGCTTTCGCAGGGCACCGAACTGCCCGGCGCCGACCAGATCAGCCGCCTCGCGCTCAAGCGCGGCGCTGTCGGCCTCCCCTCGCTCCCAGCCGAACAGAGCTTCGCGCGCCTGCCGACCATCGCCAAGCGGGTTCGCCCCTCCTCGATCGACGACGGCACGATGCCCGCCGGGATCGCGAACGGCATCAACGACCGCATCAAGAACGACGATCCGATGGGCGCGCGCCTGCTGCTCGACGGGATCGACGCCAACCTCTCGCCCTCCTCGCAGGCCGAGTGGCGCCAGAAGGTGGCGTGGAGCTTCTACATCGAGAACCAGGATGCCAATGCATACCAGATGGCGCAGATCGCCGCGCTGGGGCAAGGCCCGTGGGTGGGCGAGGCATGGTGGACTGCCGGGCTCGCCGCATGGCGTCTGGGCGACTGCGACGGTGCTGCCGATGCTTTCGCCAAGGCCGCACGCTCGTCCGACAATGCCGAACTGACCGCCGCCTCGCATTACTGGAACAGCCGATCGCTGGTGCGCTGCCGCAAGCCCGAGCAGGCGAGCGCCGCGCTGCGCCTTGCCGCCGCGCGCGACGAGACGCTATACGGGATGCTGGCCGCCGAGCAGCTCGGCCTCAAGCTGCCCGAGCAGCACGCCGCCGCTGACTTTACGCAGGCCGACTGGCAGGCCCTGCGCGCCAGCCCCAATGTCCGCACCGCCGTCGAACTGGCGGAGATCGGCAAGGACGGCCTTGCCGACGAAGTGCTGCGCCATCAGGCCCGCATCGGCGATGCCTCGCAATATGCCCCGCTGACCCGCCTCGCGCGCGATCTCGGCCTGCCCGGCACCCAGCTGTGGATGGCCTACAACGCGCCGTACGGCGGCAAGCCCGAACCCGCGACGCGCTTCCCCACGCCCAAGTGGACCCCAGTGGGCGGCTGGAAGGTCGATCCCGCGCTGGTCTACGCGCATACGCTGCAGGAATCGGTGTTCCGCGCCGGAGCCGTCAGCCCCGCTGGCGCGCGCGGCCTGATGCAGATCATGCCCGCCGCCGCGCAGGACCATGCCGGATCGCTGGGCTACAACGGCAATGCCTCCGACCTCAACAAGCCAGAAGTCAACCTCGCCTTCGGCCAGCGCCACCTTGAAACGCTGAAGAACGATCCGGGCACGCAGGGCCTGCTGCCCAAGGTCATGGCCGCCTACAACGCCGGGCCGGTGCCGGTGCGCCGCTGGGCCACGGAAGTGAACTGCCAGGGCGACCCGCTGCTGTGGATCGAATCGCTCCCCTACTGGGAGACGCGCGGCTACGTGAACATTGTGATGCGCAACTACTGGATGTACGAACGCCAGGCGGGCGGCGCTTCGGAGAGCCGCATGGAACTGGTGCAGGGCATGTGGCCGACCTTTCCCGGCCTCGCCGGATCGGAAGGCGTTCGCATGGCCGCGAACGGAGCGATATTGCGTGGCCATCGACCCTGAGCGTACTTTCAAGCCCATCAACATAGCCCTGCTGACCGTCTCCGACACCCGCACCGCCGAGAACGACACTTCAGGCGATATCCTCG
Organism: Novosphingobium resinovorum; assembly: GCF_027922145.1. Lineage (GTDB taxonomy): Bacteria > Pseudomonadota > Alphaproteobacteria > Sphingomonadales > Sphingomonadaceae > Novosphingobium > Novosphingobium resinovorum. The sequence goes on from NZ_BSFC01000011.1 coordinate 76,638, forward strand.
CCCAGCGTATCGTCGATGCCGGGCATAAGCTCACGCGTCGTACGATCGAACGGGACGATGCGAACCGGATCGCCGAACTGTTTAACGAATGGATCGACGACGCCGAAGTCGATGCGATCGTCTCCACTGGCGGCACGGGCCTGACCGGGCGCGATGTTACCCCCGAAGCGCTCGGTAAGCTGGGCGGGCGCGAAATTCCCGGCTTCGGCGAACTGTTCCGCTGGCTGAGCTACAAGACGATCGGCACCTCCACGGTGCAGAGCCGTGCCATGGCCATCGTCGCGCGCGGCACTTATCTGTTCGCGCTGCCTGGCTCCAACGGAGCGGTAAAGGACGGCTGGGACGGCATCCTCGCCGAACAGCTCGACAGCCGCAACCGCCCCTGCAACTTCGTGGAACTGATGCCGCGCCTGCTGGAAAGCTAAGCGAACAGCGGCAGCCTTGCGACCTCCGCCTCGCTCAGGGCGATGCCGAACAAATCGCGCAATGTCGTCGCATAGTCAGCCGCATCTGCGATTTCGCGCGTTTCGGTAATACCACCGCGATGGATGCGCAACGCTCGTTCGCTCAGCGCCGCGAAGCCCTCGGGCAGCACCACACTGGCCACATGCAGCATGGTGAAGCGCGTGTCGGGTCGGGTCGAAGTCCAGTGGTTGACCATTTCCAGATCGCCAGGCACCACTTTGGCAAGGTCGAACGTGTACTGCGCCTGCCATTCGCCATGCGGCGCAGCGCGACCGTCGGTCGCCTCCACCGGCCCGGCGCGTTCGAGCAGCCATTCGCCGTGCTGTCCGCCCATTTCGCCGATCCGCCGCAGGCGGTGCGCCGCGCCATCTCGCGTCCGCGCCTCTGCGCCGTCTTCAAGCGGCAGCGGCGGCACGTAGCTCCCGCCGAAACCGGCATCGGCAATCCATGCCCGCCCCGGCTCCGCGCGCACCAAAAGCAGCACATGCGTACGCGGCGGTGGCGGCGCATCCTCGGCCAGCCCCATCCGCACACGCGCCAGAAGCGGGCGGTTGGCCATGCCCAACGCTGCCAGCACATCGCCGTAGAGCCGGTTCTGCTCGAAACAGTATCCGCCGCGCCTCCGCACCACGAGCTTGTCGAACACGCTCGCGGAGTCGATGCGGATGCCGCGCCCAAGCGAAATGTCCAGGTTCTGGAACCCGATCGCCTGTCGATGCGCCTGCTGCAGGGCGGCAAGCCCGTCCGGATCCGCCAACGGTGTGTGCGAAAGGCCGATGCGGGCGAGGTAGCGATCGATGTCCATCATTGCGCCCTACCCGCTCCCGGCAGATGCGAGCAAGCCTGTGGATAAGCCTGGGATATAGTGCGCAGAACATGGGAAACGGCCGGGATAACATCCCTTCATCTCCACCTGATCGCGTGGCTCGCGCAAAGGCGTGATTGCCGCCGTGCTGTGCACACGCTAGCCTCCCGCTACCAGCGAGGAGCCGCCCGACGGATGCAGGAATTGCACGCACTTGCCGAGGCGATCGGCCTGCAACGGATATGGTGGGACGTCGACGGCAGAGAGCAGGTCGTAACCGACGCCTCGCTGCGCGCGATAGCGGCGGCGCTGAGTTACCCGGCCGAAAATTCTGCAGAGATCGCTGCCAGCCTCGGCCGGATTAAGGCCGAAGCTGAAAGCCCTCCCGCCATGATCGTCACCGACGTCGGCATGGAAACGCCGTTGCCGCCCAGTCTCGCAGGCGCCGAACTCACCTTGCCGGACGGCTCGGTCCAACGCCTCGATACCACGCGCTGGACGCTGCCGGCGATCGACACGCCCGGTTACTATCCACTGACCGTGAGCGGCCATGTCCTGACGCTGGCGGTCGCGCCGCACTCTTGCCCGACCGTCGCCTCGCTGGGCAAGGGCCGTATCTGGGGCGCGGCGGTCCAAATCCCCGCCCTGCGCGGCGAGCGCCCCGATGCGTTCGGGACTTTCGCGGAACTGGCCGAAGCGGTCGAAACCTTCGCCGCTCAGGGAGCGGATGCTCTCGCGATCAACCCGGTCCATGCCCTCTTCGCGGGCGACGGACGGGATTTCAGCCCCTACTCGCCTTCGAGCCGCCTTTACCTGAACGCAGCCATGGGCGATCCGGGGCTTGTTGGCCTTCCGTCGTTGCCCACCGATCAGCCGGAAGACGGGCCGCTGATAGACTGGGAAAAGGCCCTGTCCCATCGCCTCGCGCAAATGCGGGTGCTCTTCGCGGCTCTTGATGCAACGACACGGAACCGGATAGCCCGCGACAATGCCCGCGAAGGCGAAAGCTTGCAGCGACAGGCGCTCTACGATGCGCTCGACGTCCATTTGCGCGAACAAGGTGCTAAGGGCTGGCAGAACTGGCCACGCGAATTCCATGACCCGAAGGGTGAAGCCGTAGCCGCCTTCGCGCGCGACAACGCCGCCGAGGTCGAGTTCCACCTCTTCGCCCAGTGGCTGGCGCACAAGAGCCTTCGCGAAGTGCAACGACGCGCCCGCGACGCTGGCATGGCGGTGGGGTTGCTGGCGGACCTCGCGGTCGGCGTCCATACCGGCGGTGCGGATGCATGGGCCATGGGCGGCACGCTGCTGCAGGGCCTGACCATCGGCGCGCCGCCCGATCCGCTCGGGCCGCTGGGGCAGAACTGGATGCTGACCGGCTTCTCGCCGCGCGGGCTCGCGCGCAGCGGCTATGCGCCGTGGATCGCAACTATCCGCGCGGCGCTGTCCACTGCGGGCGCGCTGCGGATCGACCATGCCTTCGGCCTCGCGCGGCTATGGGTCGTGCCGGAGGGCCAGCCGTCGAGCGCGGGGGCCTACCTGCATTACCCCTTCGCGGACCTCATCCGCCTCGTCGCGCTCGAGGCGCATCTGGCGGGCGCGCTCATCGTCGCGGAAGACCTCGGCACGATGCCGCATGGTTTCGGCCCTGCGATCACCGCGCGCGGGATGCTGGGCATGCGCGTTCTCTGGTTCGAGCGCGCAGCCGACGACGGCTTCATCGGTTCGGCGGATTACGATGCACAGGCTGTCGCGATGACCGGCACACACGACACGCCCACCGTCGCCGGCTGGTGGAGCGGGCGCGACCTGCAATGGGCGCAGTGCCTCGGCCGTCTGCCTGAAGACATGACCATGGAAGAAGCCGAGGCCCGGCGTGCCTGGGATCGCGGGTTGCTCTGGGCTTCACTGACCCGCAACGCCGCCCCGCGCCCCTCCCCTGACGATCCTGCTCCCGTGATCGAAGCGGCCTTGCGCCATATTGGCGCCACTCCCTGTGGCCTGGCGATCGCGCCGCTGGAAGACCTTCTCGCCGAGCCCGAGCAACCAAACCTGCCCGGAACGATTACCGAGCATCCCAACTGGCGCCGCCGCCTGACCGCTCCGCTATCGGAACTGCTGCAGGCACCGGCGACAGCCGGACGCTTGCGAGCGCTAGATGAAGCAAGGAAGGGACCGCCTAGCTCCTGAACGTCCCCGGCATCAGGTAGCCGCGGTCCAGTTCCTCCAGTCGGCTGACGCCGACCATAGCCATGGCAACGTCGATCTCGTTGGCAAGCAGATCAATCGCGTGCCGCGCGCCGTGCTCTCCACCCGCCGCACAGCCGTAGAGCGTTGCGCGCCCGACCAATACAGCCTTCGCGCCGATCGCCAGCGCCTTGAGCACGTCCGCCCCTCGTCGCACGCCGCTGTCGAACAGCACCGTGGTGTGGTCCCCGACGGCATCGACGATGCCCGCAAGCACATCGATGGCGGGAGGCGAACTGTCGAAGTTGCGCCCGCCGTGATTCGACACCGCGATGCCATCCACCCCGTAATCGATCGCGATGCGCGCATCTTCAACGCTCAGCACGCCTTTCACGACCAGCTTGCCCGGCCAGCGGCGGCGCAGCTGCGCGACGTCGTCCCAGCACACCGAAGCCGAATTCGCTACGCGGCTGACGGTGCCGGTCAGCTTGCCGCCGACCTCGCTCGGATAATTTGCAAACTGCGGCAGCCCGCCTTCCAGGTAATAGCGGCAGATCACCGAGGTGAACCACGAGGGCCGCTTCAGGAAGTCCGACACAAGCGTCGCGTTCGGTCGGATCGGGTTGGACATGCCCGCTCGCTTGTTGAATTCCCGCAGCGGCCACATCGGCGTGTCGACCGTAAGTACCAGCACGTCCGCCCCGTTCTCCCGCGCGGCCTCGACCACCCGCCAGGACAAGTCGCGCCGTTCCCACAAGTACATCTGCATCCAGTGGCCAGACGTCGCGCATTTCGCGATGTCGGCGAAGCTGGTGGTCGAACTCGTCGTCTGCGTGAAGGGTATCCCCGCCGAGGCCGCTGCCCGTGCAATCGCTCGCTCGCCTCGGTGCCAGAGCAGATCGGATACCCCGGTCGGCGCGATAACCAGCGGCAGGGGCTGGCGGCGGCCGAACAGCTCGACCTCGGCCGAGCGCCGAGCCACGTCGCACAAGGTGCGGGGCAGGAGCTGAACCGCCTGCAGCGCCGCGACGTTGCGTTTGATCAGCAGGTCGTCCTCGGTGCCGCGCTCGATGAACTCCCAGATCGCGCGCGGCAGGCGACGCTTCGCCAGTTCCCGTACTTGCGCGATGTTGTGAGACTTGCCCCTCACGCCAGACCCAGGTTTTCACGGAAGGTCGTGCCTTCGTAATCGGTGCGATAGACGCCGTTCTTCTGGAGCACCGGCACGACCTGATCGACGAAATCGGTAACCGAACTGGCCATGACCGTCGGTGTCACGTTATAGCCATAGCACCCGGTTTCGCGCCAGATTCGCTCCATTTCGGCGGCGACCTGTTCCGGCGTACCGACGATCTGCGGCTTGCCCACCGCCAGGCCCCAGCGGATCGCGACTTCACGCAGGGTCAGGGGTTTATCGCCCTCGATCTTGGCGAAGGCCTTCATCAATCCCTGCGAGGCCTGCGTCTCGATCTCGGCGAGCGGCTGGTCCAGGTCCATCCCCGCAAAGTCGACGCCCATCGTGCCAGAGAGACGGGCGAGGCAGCCGTCGATAGGCAGCTTCTCTACGAGGTCGGCGAGCTTGCGCTTTGCCTCTTCCTCGGTGCCGCCGACGATGGGCTGGATGCCGAAGCTGACCCCGGGCGTCACCCTGCCCGCCGCCTGCGCCGCATCAGCAAGGTTGGCCATGAAGCGCTTCATCCCTGCGACATTGGGCTGGATCGAGAAAACGACGTCGGCGTGGCTCACCGCAAACTGCTGCCCCCGCCCGGAGCTGCCGGCCTGGAACAGCACCGGGCGACCCTGCGGCGAAGGCGGCACCGGCGCGACGGTCTGGCAAGAGAAGAACTCGCCCGCATGGTCGATGAACTCGACCTTGGCCGGGTCGGCGAACACCCCGGCATCCCGGTCGGCCAGGATGGCCCCCGGTTTCACCGAATTCCAGAGCTTGTAGCAGACCTCCATGTATTCGTCGGCGCGATCGTAGCGGCGGTCGTGGTCGAGTTGCTGGAGCCCGAGTGCACGATGCTCGCCGCGCAAGTGCCCGGTGACGATGTTCCAGCCGACGCGGCCGCCGGACAGGTAGTCGATGGTTCCCAGTTGGCGTACGATGGTCCAGGGCTGGTAAGCGCTGGTCGACATCGTCGTCGCCAACCCGAGGTGCGTGGTCACAGCCGCTAGCGCCGACAGCAGCACGACCGGATCGAGCGATGGCCAGCACACGCCGTACTTCACAGCGTCCTCGTGGCTGTCGCGGTAACGGTCGAAGACGCCGGGCGTGTCGGCGAAGAACATGCCGTCGAAGCGACCGCGCTCCAGTGTTCGCGCAAGATCCTGCCATAGCCTGAGGCCGTGCAGCGCGTCGAGGCGGTTGTCGCCCGGCTGCGCCCAGCTCAGCACGGTGTGATTGATAGGCGAATTGATCAGAAAGCTGACCAAATGAATGTGCTTGCTCATGCGTGTGCCTCTCCTGCACGCGTGATGGAGCGGGCAGAAAGAGGTCGCAAGGTCAATGTATACAATGAGCGGATACCAAGCAGGGTGATCCGCGAATTTCAGCCAAATCTGGAAAGCATCATATCCAATTCATCGCCGGAGCGTATCGTCGTCCCGGATCAAGCCCGGGATAAAGTGCTGCTCAGGGCATAGTTCAGGTAATCACGTCCGGAGCCGTCCGCCCGGTATGCGCGACGATCCCGGCGATTTCCTCGGCGGCGGCGATCTGGTGCTCCAGCATCGCCGAAGTCTCCGCATCGAGGTTTCCGAAGCGCGGCTCGTAGCGTTCAAGGTACAGGCGTAAGGTCGCACCCTGCGTACCGGTGCCCGAGAGGCGGAAGACGATGCGACTACCGTCCTCGAACAGCACCCGGATGCCCTGGTTAGAGCTGACCGAGCCATCCACCGGATCGGTATAGGAGAAGCTGTCCGCATGGCGGACGGTCAACGGACCGAACACCTTGCCCGGCAGAGTGCCGAGTTGCGCCTTGAGGCCATCCATCAGCGCATTGGCGCCTTCGGTGGCGATACCCTCGAAGTCGTGCCGCGCGTAATAGTTGCGGCCGTAGCGCGCCCAATGCTCCCGCGCGAGGTCGTCGACGCTGATCCCGCGCACCGCGAGGATATTGAGCCAGAGCAGCACCGCCCAGAGCCCGTCCTTCTCACGCACGTGGTCGGAGCCGGTGCCAGCGCTCTCCTCGCCGCAGATGGTGACCTTGCCCGCATCGAGCAGGTTGCCGAAGAACTTCCACCCTGTAGGCGTCTCGAACACGGGCACGCCCAGCCCTTCGGCGACGCGATCGGCCGCGCCACTGGTCGGCATGGAGCGGGCAATACCCGCCAGCCGTCCGCGATAGGCCGGCGCGATCTCGATATTGGCGGCCAGCATCGCCAGCGAGTCGGACGGAGTGATGAAGCGCCCGCGTCCGATGATGAGGTTGCGATCCCCGTCCCCGTCTGACGCCGCGCCGAGGTCCGGCGCATCCTCGGACATCATGAGATCGTAGAGTTCCTTTGCGTGGATCAGGTTAGGATCCGGGTGGTGCCCGCCGAAATCCTCCAGCGGCAAGCCGTTGACCACTGTGCCTGCAGCAAAGCCGAGTCGGCGCTCCAGGATTTCGGTGGCATATGGGCCGGTGACCGCGCTCATCGAATCCATGCGCATGGTGAAGCCCGAGGCGACGACCTTGCGGATCGCGTCGAAGTCGAACAGTTCCTCCATGAGGTCAGCGTAGTCCGCGACCGGATCAATCACCTCGACGATCAGCGCGCCCACCTGCACTTCGCCGATGGCGTCGAGATCTATGTCGGACGTCTCCACCGTGAGCCAGCGGTCGATCGTCTTCGTGCGATCCAGCACCGCGCCGGTGACGTTCTCGGGCGCAGGGCCACCATTGGCGATGTTGTACTTGATACCGAAGTCCTCGTCCGGCCCACCGGGGTTGTGGCTCGCAGAGAGCACCAGCCCGCCGCTGGCCCCGTACTTGCGGATGACGTGGCTTGCCGCCGGGGTGGATAGAATACCTCCTTGCCCCACCAGCACGCGCGCATAGCCATTGGCGGCGGCCATGCGGATCGCCTGCTGGATCACTGTTCGGTTGTGGAAGCGCCCGTCGCCGCCGATCACCAGCGCCGCGTCCGGTTCCCGCTCCACAACGTCGAACACCGACTGGATGAAATTCTCGGCATAGCCCGGCTGCTGGAACACCTTGACCTTCTTGCGCAGGCCGGAAGTACCTGGCGCCTGTCCGTCGAAGGGGGTGGTCGGGACCGTGACGATCTGGGTCAAGGAAAGCGTCTCCAATGGGTATACTGCAGGCATGTGCGCAATAAGCGACACTTTCGTGTCATGGCGCGCATTGTCAAATGATAGCTCGACTAATGCCGCAACCACCGCAGGGTTGCAGACGTTCCGATTTCGTTAACTATCTGCTATGTAGATGTGCGAGGATCGAACCTCCGACTTTGCGCCGAGGACGTCGGCGTGCCGCATGAGTACTTGCCGGATGCATGCCCATAATGCCTTGGCCGACGAACCCGCCCGCCTCGCTGCACTTCAGCGCCTCGCCATTCTCGACACTCCGCGCGAGGAGGCGTTCGACAATGTCGTGAACCTCGTGCGAACTGTCCTCAGTGTACCGATCTCTGCCGTCACACTAATCGATAAAGATCGGCAGTGGTTCAAGGCGATCGAGGGTATCGACGCCACGGAGACACCCCGCAGCGAGTCGTTCTGCGCCCATGCCATCCGACAAGACGCCCCGCTCCTCATACCGGACGCAACGCAGGATTCGCGCGTTTCCGACTACCCTGCCGTCACTCAGGATCCGCACGTGCGCGCCTATGCGGGCGTGCCGCTGGTCACCTCGGATGGCTACAACGTGGGTGCACTCTGCGCGGTGGACACCAAGACGCGCGAGTTCACCGAGAGCGAACTCGACATCCTGCGCAACTTCGCGCGCATCGTCGTCAACGAGATGGAACTGCGTCGCATCGCCGAGCGCGATCAGTTGACTGGCGCTCTCACCCGACGCGGCTTCATCGAGAAGGTCAACCAGGAGATCGCCCGCTGCCATCGCTACGGAAGGGCAGCCTCGCTGGTGCTGATCGACGTCGATCACTTCAAGTCCGTGAACGACACATGGGGCCACCCCGCCGGTGACGCGGTGCTCCGCGACCTTGCCGCCACGCTGGGGACGGCCGGGCGCTCCGCTGACATGCTTGGACGTCTCGGCGGCGAGGAATTCGCAATGCTGCTGCCCGAAACCGGTGTGTCCGAAGCGCTTGCCGCCGCCGAACGCTTCCGCGCCGCGATCGAGGCCCGTCCCATCGTCGTCGCCCCGACACGCACGATCGCAGTGACGGCCAGCTTCGGCATCGCGATGCTGGACAGCGGCATCACCGTAGCCGAGGAATGGATCGCGCGCGCCGACGGCCCGCTCTACGACGCCAAACGTGGCGGTCGGAACCGCTGCGCCGTGGCCTGAGACCTCAGGATACCTCACAGGCCTTGCCTGGCCGGGCATAGCGCGGATCGGCGACTACCGCCGTATCGGTCAGGGCATTCAGGAAGACCTCCACCTCGGCCGTTTCCGCAGGTGACAGCATGATCCCGTGACGGGCGATCACCTCTGAGATCGTATCGGCGCTGCCATCGTGCAGATAAGGTGCGGTTAGCACCACGTTACGCAGCGATGGCGTACGGAACCGACCGCGATCCTCCTGCCGCCCGGTAGCGCGGCCGAGGCCGAAATCACCGTTAGCCGGAACATCCGGCTCGCCCGGCAGGCGATGGAACGCGAGGTCGGTGAATTCCCGCCCGCGATGACATCCGGCACACTCGCGCGCGAACACCGCCTCACCTCGCGTGGCGGCCGTATTCAATGCGGGACCGCCTGCCGCTGCATAATCCCAAGCCGTCTCATGGCTGTCGATCGTGCGCTGGAAGGCCGCCAGCGCCGCGGAAACCGAAGTAAAGTCGATCCGACCGCGCGTCGCCGGGAATGCCGCCTTGAACAGCTTCCGATAACAAGGATTTGTCGAAAGGCGGCGCGCCAGTTCCGCCTCCTGCCCCTTCATGCCCATCTCGACCGGATCCTCACCCGCGATCGGCACGATCGCCTGCTGCTCCAGTGTGGTCAGGGAAGCATTGCCCCATGTCAGTGGCGAGAAGCTCCCGACATTCAACAGCGAAGGCACGTTGCGCAGCCCCGGCTCTCCATGGGCGCCGGGATGCGCCCGCACGCCATCGGCGAAAGCGTGCCGCGGATCGTGGCAAGTCGCGCAGGACAGTGTGCCGTTGATCGAGAGGTCGCCGTCGTGGAATAGCCGTCGCCCGAGCGCGACTTGTGCGTCAAGGCTGTTCCCGGCATCATGGGCAACCCCCACCCCGGTCGCAAGAACGAGGCTGGACAGCAGCAGCGCCCAACCGCCCGATCGGCTCATCGTACGGGCGCGACCATCACCGTCAGCGCCTGTTCTCCATTGGCCGCGATCTGCAGCAAGTGTCGACCCGCCGGAAGGTCGTACTCGACTATCTTGGCAATCCCTGAGCAATCCGGCCCGCGGCCATGCGCGACCGAGGGAACCGCCTTGCCGTCGACGATCACGTCGACCCACGAACGTCCGCTCTGCGCCACGCGATAGCGTCCCGCCGTCGCGACATCGAAAGCGAATAGACCGCCGAAGCTGACCGAACCGCCGGGCTTTCCGGGCTCTATCGCGTAAGCCACCTTCGGCGTCGGGACGAGCGCGGCATCGGCCGCAACACCCTGCTTTAGCAGCGCCCTGGATGCTGCATCGACCTTGATCGCGGCCTTCATCGAACGATGCGCCGCGCTCCAACCCGCAAGATCGGCGGGAACGGCCGCGGGTGCCGTGCAGGCCGCCTGATCATGCCCGCTCATCGGCTCGGCCGCTTGCGCCGAACCGGTCGTTGCCATCGCGAGCATAATTGCACCCAGGATTTGTCTCATGCTCATGGCTCCGTGCTCGATCTATGCCTCTAGGAATATATTTATATTCTGCCGAGCAGAATTATGTACGGCGGGATACAGATTCGCTCCAAGCGCGAATCCACAGAAGGTTCAAGGGGGATAACATGAAGTATGCGATCACTACGGCGCTTGCCGCGTCGCTGGTCTGTGCGACCGTGCCTGCATTCGCCGCGGACGACACCAATAGCGCATTCGGGCTAGGCCAGATCGTCGTCACCGCGCCGCGCAGCGAGAACGGCGACATCACCGCGTCCACCGTCAACGCCGAGGCGATCTACGACTTCTCGCGCGATACCCTGGATGAAGCGGTCAAGCTGATCCCCGGCGTCACTTCCGGCCTTTCCGGAAATTCGCGCAACGAACGGCTGATCTACGTGCGCGGCTTCGACCGCTATCAGGTGCCGCTGTCGATCGACGGTATCCGCGTCTACCTGCCCGCCGACGGGCGGCTCGACTATGGCCGCTTCCTGACCCCCGACGTCGCCGAGATTCAGGTCGCCAAGGGCTATGTCTCGGTGCTTAACGGCCCCGGTGCGATGGGCGGCGCAGTTAACCTCGTCACCCGCAAGCCGCATAAGGAACTGGACGCGGAAGCACGCTTCAGCCTGAACCTCGACAACGACGCGGACTATGCGGGCTACACCGGCTTCGTTTCGCTCGGCACGCGGCACGACAAGTGGTACGCGCAGGCCAGCTACGCGCGCAACTTCACCGACCACTGGGACCTCCCGAACAAGTTCAATGCCACCAACAACGAGGACGGCGGCGAACGCGACCTGTCGCGCTCGGAAGACTGGCGTGTCAACGCCAAGCTGGGCTTCACCCCGAATGCGACCGACGAATATGCGATCAGCTTCACCCGGCAGGAAGGCGAGAAGCTCGCCCCGCTGCACGTCTCTGACCTGACCGGCCTGCGTTACTGGACCTGGCCGTACTGGAACCTGCAGAACGTCTACTTCCTCTCGACCACCCGGCTGGGAGAGATCGCAACGCTGCGCACGCGGGCCTATTACAATACTTTCAAGAACAGCCTCGACAGCTTCGACAATGCAAACCTAGACACGCAGACCGCTCGCAGTTCGTTCAACAGCGCCTACAGCGATCGTGCCTACGGCGGCTCCGCCCAGCTGGACCTCAACCCCAGCGATGCCGAGCGACTGAGCGTCTCGTTCCACTTCCGCAACGACCGCCACCGCGAGATCCAGCAGAGCTTCCCTTCGGGCACCTGGGAGCCGTGGCAAACCACGATCGAGGAAACCTACAGCGCCGCGATCGAGAACGGCTACAAGCTGACGCCGCAGCTGGAACTGGTAGTCGGCGCCAGCTACGACTGGCGCGATCTGCGCCGGGCCGAGGACTATACTTCGGGAGCCTTCGTCTATTACGACTTGCGCAACGGCGATGCTTGGAATGCGCAAGGGCAACTGCTCTGGACGCCCGACGAGGCGACCACGATGCACCTCTCGGTCTCGTCACGCGCACGCTTCCCGACCATCTTCGAACGTTTCAGCACCCGCTTCGGCGGCGCCACCTCCAACCCCGACCTCAAGGCCGAGCGTGCCACCCAAGTCGAAATGGGCGGCGCTCGCCAGTTCGGTCCGCTGCGCGTCGAAGCCTCGGGCTGGTATGCCAAGGTGGACGATGCGATCGTCTCGTTCCCGTTCATCTACCAGGGCCAGTCCACCGCGCAAAGCCGCAACGTCGGTTCGGGCGACTATTACGGTGCCGACATCTCGGCGACCGCGCAGATCGCGGAAACGCTGCGGGTCGGCGCCAACTACGGCTGGGTACATCGCAAGCTGGATGATCCTACGCTGTCCAAGATCGCCTCGTTCCACATCACCGGCGTTCCCGAGCACTCGAGCTTCGTGTGGGCCGAGTGGTCGCCGATCCCAGCTCTGCGCATCCTGCCCAGCATCGACATCGCCTCGAAGCGCTGGACGGTCAACACCGCGGGAACGCGCTATTACCAGACCGGCGACTACGCGCTGGCCAACCTGCGCGTGGATTTCGACGTGACCGACTGGGCAACTCTGGGCCTCGGTGGGCGCAATCTGCTTGATGAGAACTACACCACCGTCGATGGGTATCCCGAACAGGGGCGCACTCTTTTCGTCAGCCTGCGCCTAAAGAACTAGGGCTAGAAAATCCCCATTGCCTTCATGCTGGCAACCGCGTTTCCCGCAACGATGCAGTGATCGTCGAGCCGTATTTCCAGCGGCTCGACGATCTGCCGAAACCTCGCCGTGGCAACGATGTCGTCACTGCTTGGACGGGCAGTGCCGGACGGATGGTTGTGCGCCAGCACGATACGCCTCGCATCCAGATCGAAAGCGCGGCGCACCGTGCGCCGAAGCGGGATAAGACATTCGGTCCGTTTCCCGCCAGCGTAGATGTCCTCGGCGATGTAGACACCTTCGCCATTGAAGAAGAACACCAGTACGCACTCTTCGCGCCGGCTGCCAAGTCTATTGACGAGATATTGACGGAAGGCGAAAGCTTCGGTCTGGAGCGGCGCTCCCAACATCGCCTCGCGTGAGGCAGCTTCGGCAAGACGCCGGGCGGCCGCTATCGCATGCGCGATTTCGTCCGCTAAATCCCTGCCGTCATGCTGGCCAGCCTCGAACAATGCCTCGCGTAGCGCCTCAACAGAAGCCGAATAGATCGTGCGCAGCGAGCCGAAACGGCTAATCAGCCGCCGGGCAATGTTCTCGGCTCTGCTGCCCGCGCAAGGTACGAAGAGCGGCGCCAGGACGGATAGCTGCCCAGCCTCCTGCGCCGCGACATGTGAAACATGATACCCATAACGATCGCCACCAACTGAATGTATGAAGGCGTGATCGACATCACGGCGTAGGCGAAGGCGTTGATCTCCGTCAGCAGCAGCCGATAGATGTGCCCAAACATCGCGATGATCTGCGCTCCAGCTATCCATAGTGGATACACCCGGTTCGCGTGGAGCGCGACGACGAAGGCACAGACCATTGCGAGCACATCGATAAGCAGATGCCCAAGGTTCGTCTTGTGCCAGAAAATCGAGCCATCGACGGCGAAATGGTACGCCCGGTCGATCGTGCCCATGGCGACCAGCAGGCCCGAGAGAATGCATTCGGGCCCAGGTAGCTTGCGGACAAGGCAGTAGAGGAACAGCAGGGCATAAATGGCGAACTGCGCCACATCCTTGTTCGACCACGTGAACGCCAACCAGGACTGGTCAGGCATGAACATGCCCTCCCGGTCCCGACTGGACGAGTTCGCGCGTCAGGCAATCCGGCGCAGCGGTTCGGCGTCGAGCATGCCGCTGGGCGGGCAAGAGTCCTTGTCGTCGGTGATCGCCTTCACTTCGAGGCCGACGCCGCGCAGTTCCTGATGTACGCGGATCATGTCGTTCTGGCTTTCGATCAGGGTGCGCTGCGCCTTGGCTAGACGCATCAGCGCGGTCTGACCGGTAAAGGTCTCGATACCGTCCGCCTGGCGGGCCAGCAGCATCGATTCCATCAGACGCGCCGAAGCAAGGAGAGCGGAATCGAGCGAGAGTTCGGCCTCGGGAAGCTGGCGGGCGATCCGGGCAGTAGCAGCAGCAATGGTCATCGACATGGCAATATTCCCCCTGACGCGGGACCGGCTCGACGGGCGCGCCACAAACACAGGTTCGAGAAGGCTGAAACAAGACCGTGCCGATCAGATCAGATCGGCCAGCGCACGAACGACGCCAAGACCCACCATCGCCACCAGTAGCATACCCCCGGCGATGGCGACCATGGCGGCTGTCCGGCTTAACCCGGCATTTGCCCCATCGAGCACCTCCGGGACGATCCGTTCGTAAGTCTCGCGCTGCCACGGCGCCGTGACGGTATACGTCATGGCATCCGAGAGAGCGAGGCTGACACCCGGTTCGTCCTGAGCCCTGACTGGTGCATCGGGTAGCACGTCCGGAACCTGAGGAATCTTATCTGGTATCCGATTACAGGTCACATCCTGATCCAGCAGATATTGCCGGTAGGACCGCGCCAGCTCGGCACGCGGCGGGGAGCCAGCGCGAATGCGCACACCTTCGATCCGCTGGTTCACGGCGCTTTCGGAAATACCGAGTTCCCACGCGATTTCCTTGCTGGTGCGATTCTCGGATACGAAGCGGAGCACTTCATGCTGCTTGGACGTCAATCCGGGGAAGACATGAAGAATCCCTGCGCCCAGAGCGCGATTCGACCCATGCTCGTTGAGATTCCTGTCTGCCATATCCTGCCAGCGACCCACCCGGCTCTAATCTAAACGTTACAGAGCGATACTACGCGGTCGCAATCATAAACATAGTTAGTCAAAAATTTACCATAAAAACATCGGGTTCCGAGGTAACGACGCGAAAAGGCCCGACAACCGCCGGGGCGGTTGCCGGGCCTTTTCGCGGCCTCTCCGTCAGGTGAGACTTATTCCTCGCCCATGCGCAGCGCGGCGATGAAGGCTTCCTGCGGAATCTGGACGTTGCCATATTCGCGCATGCGCTTCTTGCCTTCCTTCTGCTTATCCAGAAGCTTCTTCTTGCGGCTGATGTCCCCGCCATAGCACTTGGCGGTGACGTCCTTGCGCATGGCGCTGATCGTCTCGCGCGCGATTACCTTGGCGCCGATGGCGGCCTGAATCGGCACCTTGAACATGTGCCGGGGGATCAGTTCCTTGAGTCGTTCCACCAGCGCGCGCCCGCGCGGTTCGGCCTGGCTGCGATGGACGATCATCGAGAGCGCATCGACCGGCTCGTTGTTGACGAGGATGTTCATCATCACGAGGTCACCCTCCTGAAGACCGGTCTGCTCGTAGTCGAAGCTGGCGTAGCCGCGGCTGATCGACTTGAGGCGGTCGTAGAAGTCGAACACCACTTCGTTCAGCGGCAGGTCGTAGGTCACCTGCGCACGGCCGCCGACGTACGTGAGGTCCTTCTGGATGCCGCGGCGATCCTGGCACAGCTTGAGGATCGAGCCGAGGTATTCGTCGGGCGTGTAGATCACCGCCTTGATCCACGGCTCCTCCATGAAGTCGATCTTCACGGGATCGGGCATGTCGGACGGGTTGTGCAGTTCCTTGATCGACCCGTCGGTCATCGTCAGGCGATAGACCACCGAAGGCGCCGTAGTGATGAGATCGAGGTCGTATTCGCGGCTCAGGCGCTCCTGGATGATCTCCAGGTGCAGCAGGCCGAGGAAGCCGCAGCGGAAGCCGAAGCCCAGCGCCGCGCTCGATTCCATCTCGAAGCTGAACGACGCGTCGTTGAGGCGCAGCTTGCCGATCGATTCGCGCAGCTTCTCGAAGTCGTTGGCATCGACCGGGAACAGGCCGCAGAACACCACGGGCTGCACTTCCTTGTATCCCGGAAGCGCCTGCGTGGCGCCGCCCTTCACGGTGGTGATGGTGTCGCCGACCTTGGCCTGCTCGACTTCCTTGATCTGCGCGGTGATGAAGCCGATCTCGCCCGGACCCAATTCGGGAAGGTCAATGCGCTTGGGCGTGAAGCAGCCGACGCGATCGACGAGGTGGTCGGTGCCGCCCTGCATGAACTTGACCGGCAGGCCCTTCTTGATGACACCGTCGATGACGCGGACCAGAATGACGACGCCGAGGTACGGATCGTACCACGAATCGACCAGCATCGCCTTCAGTGGCTTGTCGCGCTCGCCCTTGGGCGGCGGGATCTTCTTGACGACGGCTTCGAGCACTTCGGCGATGCCGATGCCCGACTTGGCGCTGGCCATGACCGCCTCGGAAGCGTCGATGCCGATCACTTCCTCGATCTCGTTGCGCACCTTTTCCGGCTCGGCGGCGGGCAGGTCAATTTTATTGATGACCGGCACGATCTCGTGGTTGTGCTCGATCGACTGGTAGACGTTCGCCAGCGTCTGCGCTTCCACGCCCTGCGCGGCGTCCACCACCAGCAGTGCGCCTTCGCAGGCGGCAAGGCTGCGGCTGACTTCGTAAGCGAAATCGACGTGGCCCGGCGTGTCCATGAGGTTCAGCTCATAGGTCAGGCCATCGGAGGCGGTGTAGTTCAGGCGCACGGTCTGCGCCTTGATGGTGATGCCGCGTTCCTTCTCGATGTCCATGTTGTCGAGCACCTGCGCGCTCATCTCGCGCTCGGACAGGCCGCCGGTGGTCTGGATCAGACGGTCGGCGAGCGTCGACTTGCCGTGGTCGATATGGGCAATGATGCTGAAGTTACGGATCTGCGCGAGTTCGGTCATGGAAGCGCCGTTAGAGCATTTTACGCCGGTGTGAAATCACCTCCGGCGCGGGAAAATGCGAAAAAGTACGCAAGGCGTCACGCGGTACGACGTAGCGGTGCCGTCTCCGACTTCTCGCGCCTCGGCCGGACCGGCGTGAACAGGACCGCGCCATTGCCGTCGAGTTCCAGCGGCTGCCCGAACTCGAGCCCCATGCGGTCCTCCTTGCACCAGCGCGAGGTCGCCATGACGACATAGTCATCCGCCAGATGCACACCGAAGGTCGTTCCCACCGGCACGTTCCACAGGCCCTCGATCATCGCGCCGTGCTGCGAGATGTTGCGAATGGTGCCTTCGTAGCTGTGCGGTCCATGTTCCAGCGCGACCTTGCGCAGCATCGTCTGCCGCGTCGCGCGGGCCGAACGCGGGCCTTTCGCCACGGCTACGAGGCCGTCGGCCAATTGCGCTAGAACGCTCTGTGCATTGAGTGGTCGCTCGTAGATGTAGCCCTGCACGTGACTGCAGCCCAGCATGCGCACGAGGTCCAGTTCGTCCAGCGTTTCGACGCCTTCCGCAGTCGTCTCCATGCCAAGCGCCTCGGCAAGGTTGACGATCGAGGAGATGATCGCCCCGTTGCGGCTGCCCTGGATGGTGGCGCCCCGCACGAAGCTCTGGTCGATCTTGATCTTGTCGAACGGCGCCTTCTTCAGATAGCCGAGCGAGGAATAGCCCGTCCCGAAGTCGTCGAGCGCCAGCCGCACGCCGAGGTTCTTGAGCGCGGAGAACATCGCCTCGGTCGTCCTGTCGTCGCCGAGGAACACGCTCTCGGTAATCTCCAGTTCCAGGCGACCGGGCGAGACGCCTGCAGCGGCGATCGCGCTGGTGACGATGGCCGGCAGTGCGGGGTTGGCGAACTGCAGCGGCGAGACGTTGACCGCGACGCGCACCTCTTCCGGCCACTTTGCAAGATCGGCGCAGGCGGTGCGCAAGGCCCACTCGCCGATCTGCGCGACGAGGCCGGTCTCCTCGGCCACCGGCACGAACTTGGCCGGCGAGATATAGCCGTGCACCGGATGGTTCCAGCGCAGCAGCGCCTCGAAACCGGTGATCTTCTCGCTCGTGGTGCGCACTTGCGGCTGATAATGCAGTTCGAGAGACCCGCTGGCGATGGCGTCGCGCAAGTCCTGCTCCAGCTGCTGGCGCTCCTTGGCGTCGGAGTGCAGGTCCTCATCGTAGAAGTGATGCCGCCCGCGTCCGCCGCCCTTGGCCGCGTAAAGCGCGAGGTCCGCGTTGCGGATGAGTGCGTCCGAGGTCATGCCGTCATCGGGGCACAGTGCGATGCCGACCGAGGCGCCGATGGTCACCCGCGCACCTTCGATGGTGTAGGGCTGCGACAGGTTCTCGATAATGCGGCGCGCCAGATGAGCCAGACCCTCGCGGTTCTGCGCGCCGTGGAGGATCACCTGGAACTCGTCGCCACCGAGGCGCCCGACACGGCCGCGATCGCCCACGGTATTGCTCAGTCGTTCGGCGACCTGCTTGAGCAGGGCGTCGCCCGCCGGGTGCCCCATGGTATCGTTGACCGCCTTGAAGCGGTCGAGGTCGAGCAGAAATACCGCACAGGCGCGGGTCTCTATGCGCGGGCTGGTCAGGATCTTTTCCAGCCACTCCGACATCTGGAAGCGGTTGGCAAGCTTGGTGAGCGAATCGAACCGGGCTAGCTGTGTGACGTGTGCCTGCGAGCGACGCTTTTCGGTCAGATCCGTGCCCGACCCACGGAAGCCCATGAAATTGTTGAACTGGTCGAGCACGGGGCGACCGGAGATCGACCACCAGCGCTCGTCCTTCTCGCCCGTCGCAGCACGCACGCCCAGGTCCTGGAACGAGGAGCGCGTGTTGAGATGGAACACCAGCGTGCGCTCCCCCTCCTGCCCCGCAGCCTCCAGCATGAACATGCCGGTGAAGGGCTTGCCCTCCATCTCGGACACGGTGCTGCCCAACAAGGCGGCGATGCTCCGGGTCACATACGTGATCTTGCCCTGACGGTCGGTCTCCCAGAACCAGCCCTGCCCGGTCTGCTCGTACTCATGCAGCAATTGTTCGGCGCGGCGCTGCTCGCGCTCGCGCTCTGCGTGGCGATTCGATTGCGACGACGCGGTACGCGCCTGCCGGATCGCCATGAGCAGGCCGATCACCGTGCCTACCGTCAGCAGTGTGAACGAGGCCATCGAGCCAGCGTGGAGCGAGCCGCCACCCCATAGCCCGATCGTCGCAGCAATGATCGAAGTCAGTCGATTCTCCAGCAACGCCGTCGCCATCAGCACGACGATGACGAAGATGTTGACCGTCACCTCCCAGCCAAGGTGCGGGTGCAGGTTCGTCCAGCGCGCCGCTCCGAAGCCGAACAGCATCATCGGCAGCAGGATCGCGACGAACAGCAGCGGATAGCGCTGCCATCCATTGTGAACCACCCTGCGCTCCATGCGCGCATAGATCGAAGCAGGCAGGCACAGCGCCATGCCGAGGGCCATGCACAGGCCTGCCACCATGTCCGGCAATGTCCCGGATATAAGGCCCATCAGTAGCGCACTGACAAGCAGCGCCGGCCCCATCAGGACCCAGCGGCGACACGTGAAATAATGGAGGCAGTCTCCGGCATCGGGCCGCCCGCTCCATCGAGCGAACCCGGCGAAGGGGGAGGACGCAGCGGGAGCGGCATCGCCGTGCGAATCGTTCTTCGCCTCCTGCGCTGCGGGCAGGAGCCCTCGCTCGGCGCCCGAATGCGCCGCCTGTCGTTCGCCACGCAGACCCGGTTTCTTCATGCCCGCGACCATGCCTTTGCCGCCGTTGCGAAACCGTTAAGCGAGGCGACCGCAATCGATCGGGCAACGATCCGGAATCCGAAGCATTTCACTTGATACCGCTTCGTCGCCGTGCTTGCTTCCATTCAACCGGCCGGCAACGAAGTCGGCCAGATACGGGAGACATAGCCATGCGGCACATCGCCATCGTCGGATCCGGCCCGGCGGGCTACTACACCGCCGAAGCCGCACTCAAGCAGTGGGGCGATGAGGTGCACGTCGATATATTCGACACTTTGCCCGTGCCCTTCGGTCTGATCCGCACCGGCGTCGCGCCCGACCATCAATCGATCAAGGCGGTCGCCCGTCGCTATGAAAACACGGCGCTCACCCGCAACGTCCGATTCGTCGGCAACGTGATGCTGGGCCGGGACGTGACGGTCGCCGAATTGCAGAACCTTTACGACGCCGTGGTCCTCGCCACCGGCGCGCCGCACGATCGCAAGCTCGGCCTGCCCGGTGAGCAATTGCCGGGCGTCTTCGGCTCCGCCGCCTTCGTCGGCTGGTACAACGGCCATCCGCAGTTCACCGGACTCGACCCGCAACTGGGCCACGACACCGCCGTCATCGTCGGCAACGGCAATGTCGCGCTTGACGTGGCGCGTATCCTCGCCAAGTCGGAGGCGGAGTTCGCGGGGTCTGACATCGTCGCCCATGCCCTCGCCGCCCTGCACAATTCGGCGGTGCGGCGCATCGTGATCCTCGGGCGGCGCGGACCGCATCAGATCGCGATGACGCCCAAGGAACTGGGCGAACTCGCCAAGCTGGAACGCGCGCACCCCGTAGTGGATGCCGCCGACCTGCCTCCGCTGGAAGCCGACGCGGGCCTCGATACGGGGCTTCGCAAATCCCTCGGTCTGCTGCGCGCCTTCGCGACCAACCAGAACCCGCGCGCCGATGACGTCACGGTCGAATTCGACTTCTTCGCCGCCCCGAAGGCCATCCTCGGCGACACCCATGTCGAAGCGGTGGAAGTGGAGCGCACCCGCCTGGAGAACGGCAAGGCCATCGGCACGGGAGAAACCTATCGCATCCCTGCCGGGATCGTCGTGGCCTGCATCGGCTATCAGACTTCGCCGATCCCCGACGTGCCCTATGACGAGCAGGGCGGCCGTTTCGCCAACATCGAAGGCCGCATCGCCCCCGGTCTCTACTGCGTGGGCTGGGCACGGCGCGGGCCGACCGGGACGATCGGCACCAACCGACCGGACGGCTTTGCCATCGTCGAGAAGATCGCGGCGGACATGAAGGGCGATTCCGGCAAACCGGGCCGCCCCGGCTTCGATGCCCTCGCGGAAGAACGCAGCATCCAGGTCGTCAAGTTCACCGACTGGCAGAAGATCGACGAAGCCGAAGTCGCCGCTGCCCGCGATGGCGCCCCGCGCGAGAAGTTCGTCGAACTGGAAAAGATGATCGAGGCCACCGGACGGGCCTGAACCCTTAGCCATGACAAAGAAAAAGGGCCGGAGCTTTCGCCCCGGCCCTTTTCTCTTGCCTGCCGCGAAGGTCAGACGCGCATCGGCATCAGCACGTAGAGCGCGGGGCTCTTGTCGTCCTGACGGATCAGCGTCGGCGCGGCCGCGTCGGCAAGGTGGAGTTCCACCGTGTCGCCGTCGATCTGACCGAGGATGTCCTTGAGGTAATTGGCGTTGAAGCCAATCTCGAAGCCTTCAGCGGCGTACTGCGCGGGCACTTCCTCCGCTGCCGTGCCATTGTCGGGCGAGGTGACCGACAGGGTGATCCGGTCGCTGTCCAGCGCCATCTTCACCGCGCGGGTCTTCTCGGTGGCGATCGTCGCCACGCGGTCCACGCCCTGGAAGAAGCTCTTGGGATCGACCTTGAGCAGCTTGTCGTTACCGGTCGGGATAACGCGGGTGTAGTCCGGGAACGTGCCGTCGATCAGCTTGCTGGTCAGCACCACGCCGTGCTCGCCGCCCAGCGTGAAGCGGATCTTGCTGGCAGACAGATCGACGAGCACGTTGGTGTCCAGCGCCTCTTCGAGCAGCTTGCGCAGTTCGCCTACGCATTTGCGCGGCACGATCACGTCGGGCATGCCTTCCGAGCCGTCCGGACGGGCGATGGTGAAGCGCGCCAGACGGTGACCGTCAGTGGCGGCGGCCTTCAGTTCCTCGTCGCTGACGTGCAGGAAGATACCGTTGAGGTAGTAGCGCGTCTCTTCGGTGGAGATCGCGAAACGGGTGCGGTCGATCAACTGTGCCAGCGTGGCGGCGGGCACCTCGAAGCTGGTCGGCAGTTCGCCTTCCGCGATCATCGGGAAGTCGTCGCGCGGCAGCGTCGGCAGCTGGAAGCGGCTGCGACCGGCCTTCACGACCATGCGGTTGTCCGCCGAATCGAGGCTGACCTGGCTGCCCTCGGGCAGCTTGCGCGCGATGTCGAACAGCAGATGCGCCGAGACGGTGATCGCACCCGCCTGCTCCACCGAAACCGCGCTCAGCGTTTCCACGACCTGCAGGTCGAGGTCGGTCGCCATGATCTTGAGCGCACCGCCGGCGGCGGCCTCGATCAGCACGTTCGAGAGGATCGGAATGGTATTGCGGCGCTCGACGACCGACTGCACGTGGGAAAGGCAGCGCAGCAGCGTGGAACGTTCGATAGTGGCCTTCATGACAGCCTCAAGTCCCCCTTGGTCGGGCACGGGATAAGGATATCCCTTAAATTCGGACGACTATCTCTAACGGGAGTCCGGAGCGCGGCAAGCCGGATGTGGGCGGAAAACCGCGAATCTGGGGATAAATCAAGGGTTCTTATGGAGAACTTGGCGAGGCGGAGCGTTCCACGTCCTTCCAGTCGAGCACCTGCACGCCGCCATGGCCATCGAGCCGAAAGTAGACCGAGCCATAACTGGAGCCGGGACTCAGCGTACTTGCACTGTAGATGACGTTGGCAAGCAAGGGTTTGGGCGACACATGTGGCCATACCGCTCCATTCTGGCCACGATAGCGCCCGCCCTTGAGAACTTGACCGTAGAACACCGGATAAGCGTTCTCGCAGGAATCGCGCCAGTCGAACCAGTAGGTTCCGGACGTGACTCGATCTTCGTCATCGCCGACCTCTAGATTCGCAGAAGGTCCGCTCTGTGCTCGGACATCGATCGAATAGAAGCAATCAGCGCGCGACCACCAGCCGCCCAAGGCATCGAAGGCCAGCCGCCCGCCGATCATCCGGGCCGTCATCTCATGCTCTGACGAGCACGATCCCAACGCCGCGAGCAAAGCCGCAAGCGCCGAAAACCGTGCCCACCGTTGCATCAGATCACACCATCACCATGCCACCGTTGACGTGCAGGGTCTGGCCGGTGACGTAGCCCGCTTCCCTGCTGGCAAGGTACACGGCGGCTGCGGCGATTTCGTCGCCCTCGCCCATGCGGCCGATCGGGATGCGGGCGTTGAGCGCGTCCTTCTGCGCGTCGGGCAGCACGTCGGTCATCGGCGTGCGGATGAAGCCCGGTGCGATGCAGTTCACCGTCACGCCGCGGCTGGCGATTTCCTGCGCGAGGCTCTTGGACATGGCGGTGATGCCGCCCTTGGCCGCGCAGTAGTTCATCTGGCCGGGGTTGCCGGTGGTGCCGACCACCGAGGTCACGTTGATGATGCGGCCATAGCGCGCCTTCATCATCGGCTTAGTCACGGCGCGCATCAGGCGGAAGGTCGATTCGAGGTTGATGCGGATCACCTGATCCCATTCCTCGTCCTTCATGCGCATCGCGAGGTTGTCGCGCGTGATGCCGGCATTGTTGACGAGAATGTCGATCTGGCCCAGCGACTCGAGCGCGGCGGGGACCAGCTTCTCGACCTGCTCGGCATCGCCCAGGTTGCAGGCGATGGAGACGTGGTCGACTTCCTGCAGATGCTGCGGGGTGTGCTCGTCGAGTTCTTCGCGGAAGGCGCGCAGCTTGTCGGCATTAGAGCCCGAGATTGCGAGGCGCGCACCTTGCGCCGCCAGCGCGCGGGCCACGGCCGAACCGATCCCGCCGCTTGCGCCGGTCACCAGGGCAGTCATTCCGTTGAGGTTGAACATGAGAAACTCCTAGATCGCCATCCCGGCGATGCTTCATCTGACGGCGTGCGGCCCCGGGTCAAGCCCGGGGCCATGCGGAAAATCAGAGGCTCTTGGCCAGCTCCTCGATTTCAGCCATCGAGATCGCGGCCACGACGTCCACCTCGCCCGCCGAGCGCTTGATCATCGGGCCGACGACCTTGCCGCCGATCTCGACGAAGCGCTCCACGCCCGCCGCGTGCATCGCGATCGCGCTCTCGCGCCAGCGGACGCGGCCGGTGACCTGCTCCACCAGCAGGCGCTGGACTTCGGCCGGGTCGGTCACGACCGAAGCCGTCACGTTGGCGAACAGCGCCACCCGCAGCGCGCCCGGAGGGGTCGCGGCAAGCGCCTCGGCCATGGCGTCGGCGGCGGGCTGCATCAGCGGGCAGTGGAACGGTGCCGAGACCGGCAGCGCGATGCCGCGCTTGATGCCGTGATCCTTGACCAGCGCGATGGCGCGCTCGATCGCTTCCTTGTGGCCCGAGATCACGACCTGCGTGGGGTCATTGTCGTTGGCTACGGTGCAGACCTGACCTTCGGCCGCCGCTTCGGCGAGCGCAGTGGCCTTCTCGATGTCGGCGCCCAGCAACGCGGCCATGGCGCCCACGCCAACCGGCACGGCGGCCTGCATCGACTGGCCGCGCAGCTTCAGCAGGCGCGCGGTGTCGGCGAGGCTGAAGGCCCCTGCGGCGCAGAGCGCGGTGTACTCACCCAGCGAGTGACCGGCGACGAAGTCCGCCTTGTCGGCGAGGCTGATGCCGCCTTCCTTCTCCAGCACGCGCAGCACCGCGATGGCGTTGGCCATGATCGCAGGCTGGGCGTTCTCGGTGAGGGTGAGCTGGTCCTCGGGGCCTTCGCTCATGATGCGGAAGAGGTTCTGGCCGAGCGCTTCGTCGACCTCCTGGAAGACCTCGCGCGCGACGGCGCTGGCCTGTGCGAGTTCGGCACCCATGCCGACCTTCTGGCTACCCTGTCCGGGGAAAACGAATGCACGCATCTGCGACCGCTCCTTGGCTTGCACGGCGGGCGCGAGCCTCTCGCCGATTGCGAATCGATTGTGGCGCGGCGGGTTATTGACCTTGGCCGCTCAGGGCAAGCCCTGAGACACGCACGTCACCCGAAAGCGATGTCCTGGGTGACGCCCTTCGAGAAGTCGCCCGCCTTGCGCCGCACGTATTCGTAGAAGCCCTTGAGGTTGTCGGTCGGCTCGTACAATTCGAGCATGTGCCCGTAAGTTGCTATCGTATCGAGGAAAACGTAACGGAACCCGTCGGTCATCTGCGCGTCTAGCGCCAGCGTAGCCCCTCGCCCGGTGAAGTCGGCGACGGCTGCATCCAGATTATCGACGAACAAGGCTACGTGATGCAGTCCCTCCCTCCCCGAGCCTTCCGGATAGAGGTCATGAAAGGCCGAAGGGCCGGGATTGTTCTGCTGGCAGAACTCGATCATCACTTCGCCCCACTGGCCGTAGGCGCTGGAGTGATCGAGTTCGCGCTCTACCCCGCGATGGACAGCGCGGGTCAGCGCGATATGGTCGGCCACGTAGTAAGGCCCGGAGCCGAAGGCCGCGGAATGGGCCCGCGCGGCGGCGCGCACATCCGGCACGAAGTAGGCGATCTGGCGGATCGGCAAGGGCGCCATCAGTCTCTCCCGTTCTGTTTGAGCCGGAGAGTGGCGTCTTCGTCAGCCGAAGGGAACTATCTTATTTGCGGCATCGTGGCCGATGTCCGCCGCGCCAAGGAAAGCGATCGCGTGGCGTTCGCACCAGTAGCGCGCGATCTGCTCGGCATCGGTGCCGAAGGGGCGGTCGTTCTCCGGCACGTCGCTGACGCGGCCGAGGCGAAGGCCCGCGATACCGCCGAGATGCGCGGTCGCGTGGAAGAACAGGCGGTCGACGGCGTAGAGATATTCCGAGACTTCCTCCACCATGACCACGTGGTTGGCGAGCCCCGGCATCAGCCGCGTGCCACCAAGCATGGCCAGCGTCATCAGGTTGAAGGCGGCGACGGCGTGGCGCTCGCCGCCAAGCGAGGGTTCCAGGCCGTCCCTTTCGCCCGAAAGATAGGCAAGCGCACGGCGAACCGCGTCGGCGCCACCTGCGCGCCGAATGTCCGCCAGCATGGGGCCGTGGACGGGCTTGCCGATCCTCTCGCGATAGAGCCCGCCAAGCAGATAGCCTGCGTCCGAATAACCGAGGTAGGTCTTGCCGACCGCCGCATGACCCATCTGCTCCAGCGCGGCCTCCGCAATCCGGCACGCACCGTAGCCGCCCCGCGCGAACCACACGGCATCGACGGATGGATCGTTGGCGCACTCCAGCAGAGCACCGAGGCGTTGTTCGTCAGTTCCGGCGAAGTGCCCTTCCTGCGCGAAGCATTGCTCGTGAACGACGAGTTCCATGCCGGGAAACTCGGCAGCGGCGAGCGCGAGCACGGCCTCGGCATCCTCGCGGGTGATCGGGGTGGACGGTGCGCAGACGGCGATACGTGTCATGCCATGCATTCCTATCGAGGTTGTCACGGCGGGCAAGGCCGCATACGGCTTGCGGTCTATGACCGACCTGCCAACGCCCTCCAGCGACCTCACTACTCACCCCTGGTTCTTCTGCGGCATCGGCGGCTCCGGCATGCTGCCGCTGGCGCTGATCCTCAAGGGCCACGGCGCGAGCATCGGCGGCTCGGACCGCAGCCGCGACCAGGGCCGGACGCCCGAGAAGTTCGCCTGGCTCGAATCGCTGGGCTTCGAACTGTTCCCGCAGGACGGCAGCGGCGTGACCTCGGCCGAGCAAACGCTGGTGGCCTCGGCTGCGGTGGAGGACACTGTGCCCGAAGTGGTACGGGCGACGCAGCTCGGGTGCCCCCGGATGAGCCGCGCGCAGTTGCTGGCGACACTGTTCAATGCCGCGCCCTTCGGCGTGGCCATTGGCGGCACCTCGGGCAAATCGACCGTCACCGGCATGACCGGCTGGATCATGACCGCGGCAGGTCGCGATCCGACGATCATGAACGGCGCGGTGATGAAGAACTTCGTCAGCCCCGATGCGCCCTTTGCCAGTGCCCGCGTCGGACAGGGTGATGCCTTCGTGTCAGAGGTGGACGAGAGCGACGGCTCGATCGCGCTCTATCGCCCCAAGGTGGCGGTGCTGGGCAACGTCAGCCTCGATCACAAGAGCCTCGAGGAACTGCGCGAGTTGTTCGGCGACTTCCTCGCCCGCGCCGAAGTATCGGCGATCAACCTCGACGATGCGGAAACCGCCGCACTAGCCCATCGGGCGCGCTCGCTGGTGACCTTCGGGATCACTTCGCCCGACGCCCAGATCGCCGCGATCGACGTGGTCGAGGAGCCGACTTCGCTGTCCGCCACGATCCTCGACAGGCGCGAGGGCACCGAGCATGCGCTGACACTGAAGGTGCCCGGCCGCCACAACCTCTACAATGCGCTCGCCGCGATCGCTGCCGCCAATGCCGCAGGCGTGCCGGTGGCCGAGGCGGTGGTCGCGCTCGGCAGTTTCGTAGGGCTGGCGCGGCGCTTCGACGTGGTGGGCATCTCGCCCTCGGGAATCGCGGTGATCGACGACTTCGGGCACAATCCTGACAAGGTCTCGGCGACGCTCTCGACGCTCAAGGTACATCCGGGCCGCGTCATCGCGCTCTTCCAGCCGCACGGTTATGGTCCCTTGCGGCAGATGGGCGCCGAACTGGCCGAAGTCATCGCCCGCAAGCTGGGCCCGGACGACCTGACCATCCTGTGCGACCCGGTCTACTTCGGCGGCACCGTGGATCGCAGCGAAGGCTCTGAGCGGATCGTCCGGCTGATCGAAAGCCATGGCGGCAAGGCGGAGTATGTCCCTGCCCGCGAGGACTGCGCCGCGAGGATCGCGGAGATCGCCCGTCCCGGCGACCGCGTGGTCATCATGGGCGCACGCGACGATACACTGACGGTGTTTGCGAAGGATGTTCTGGCAGCTTTGCCCTGACGTCGTCCCGGACTTGATCCGGGACCGGTGGCAGTCTTGAGGCGAGGGCTATCAGCGGGGCGCCTCGCTTCGTTCCGGGCTGTCCACGGCCAGCGGTCCCGGATCAAGTCCGGGACGACACCGCCTGCAAACGCCGCCTCAGTGCCCCTTGCCGCGCGCCTTGGCGACGAGGTGGACGATCACCGCCACCACCGCGCCGAGCACCAGCCCGACCACCGCCGAAGCCAGCGCATAGCCCAGCCAGCCGAACACCGGCCCCACCGGCCCGGTTGCCTCGGCCAGCGCGTGCTGGATACCGTGCGAGACATGGGCAGGCCCGGGGACGCCCAGTTCCTCGAGCCCATGGAGGATAATCCCGCCGCCGACCCACAGCATCGCCACCGTGCCGACGCTGCCCAGAACCTTGAGCACGATCGGCATGGCCTTCAGCAGCCCGCGCCCCAGCGCCTGCGCGCTCGCGCCCGGCTTCTTGGTCAGGTGCAGGCCGACGTCGTCCATCTTCACGATCAGCGCCACCGCGCCATAGACGCCGATGGTGATGAGAATGCCCACCACCGCCAGTGCCACAGCGCGGGCGATGAAGCTGGAATCCTCCACTTGCGACAGCGCGATCGCCATGATCTCAGCCGAGAGGATCAGGTCGGTGCGGATCGCCCCGGCAACGCGGGTCTTCTCGAAAGTGGTGACATCGCTCACCGGATCGTCCAGCGTCTCGCCGTGCTTCTCGCCGCCCAGCTTCTCCAGCACCTTCTCGGCGCCCTCGAACGCGAGGTAGAGGCCGCCCGCCATCAGGATCGGGGTGATCGCCATCGGCAGGAAGGCGCTCAGCAGCAGCGCTACCGGCAGCAGGATCACCAGCTTGTTGAACAGCGAGCCCTTTGTGATCTTCCAGATGATCGGCAGTTCGCGATCGGGCGTGAAGCCGGTGACGTAGCCCGGCGTCACCGCCGCATCGTCGATCACCACGCCCGCCGCCTTGGTCCCGGCCTTGGCCACCCCCGCCGCCACGTCGTCCATGGAGGCGGCAGCGGCACGAGCGATGACCGCAACGTCGTCAAGCAGGGCGACAAGGCCGGAAGGCATTCTATTTCCTTTTGTTTGCAAGTGCGAACGAAGCCGCTGCATGCGGGGTAATCAGTCTGCGATCAAGCGAAAGCGAAACGGACTTAAATCCTGCGCGCACCCGCCGTTCTTCTCGACATGTGAAGAGCGCTCCACTTCCGGGGCCGCTCGAAAGGCTTACCGGGGTTCAACACATGTCAGTCATCAACACCAACATCAGCGCGATCCGCGCCTCGAACGCTTCGAATTCGGCCAACAAGGCTCTCGGCACCGCGATGGAGCGCCTGTCGACCGGCAAGCGCATCAACTCGGCCAAGGACGATGCGGCGGGCCTCGCCATCTCGACCTCGATGACCTCGCAGATCCGCGGCATGAGCCAAGGCATCCGCAACGCCAACGACGGCATCTCGCTGGCGCAGACCGCCGAAGGCACGCTGTCGGAAGTCGGCAACATGCTGCAGCGCGTGCGCGAACTGGCGATCCAGTCGGCCTCGGGCACCTACCAGACCTCGGACCGCGCGGCGATGCAGCAGGAAGTGACCGCGCTCACCACGCAGATCAACGACAGCTTCACGCAGGCCAAGTTCAACGGCAACACGCTGATCTCGACCACCGCGGGCGCCGACCTCACCTTCAACATCCAGACCGGCTCGCAGGGCGGCCAGCAGGTCGTGCTGACCTCCAAGGCGATCGACGGCACCAAGGTCTCGGCGACTGCCCTCGACGTGACCGATGCGACCAAGGCGGCGACCACGCTCACCAACGTCGATGCGGCGCTGTCGGACGTCAACGCCACCCGCGCCTCGCTCGGTGCCGGCCAGAACCGCCTCGAATCGGCGATCAACAACCTGACCAACACCACCACCAACCTGGCCGACGCCCGCAGCCGCATCGAGGACGCCGATTACTCGGCCGAAACCACCGCGATGGCCAAGGCGCAGATCCTCAGCCAGGCATCCACCGCGATGCTCGCACAGGCCAACCAGAGCCAGCAGAACGTCCTCTCGCTGCTGCGCTAAGAGACTGGATACAAGCCTTCCCGTCCCCCGGAAGGCCCGGAAGCCCGGCGGTCGTTTCCCCCGACCGTCGGGCGTTTCCGTGTCTGCACAAGGTGACAGGTTTACACGGTTTACACGGTCCAGAGGGCAAAGGTGTCACCTTAGGGCCGGAATGTGTCACCTTAGGAGCGTAAGGTGACACATTTTGCGGACGATGTGTCACCTTACGCGAAGGAAGTGTCACCTTGTGGTGTAACCTTGTGGAGTGCGAGGCGGTTCGGCAGGGCATGGGGCGCAATGTATCGGATGCCGCCTGGTGTAGGAAAGCGGACCAGGCATATCCTCCCTGTCGCGCAGCGATGGGGAGGTGGCAGCGACGCAGTCGCTGACGGAGGGGGATCAACCCCTCCACCACCCGCTTCGCGGGCGGTCCCCCTCCCCATCGCTTCGCGACAGGGAGGATGCTCAGAACTCTACGTCGAGTTCTTCCATCTCTTCCGGCTCGGCCTTGGCGGCGGCGATCCATTCGCGCATCGGGTCCCATTCGGCGATGGTCAGGCAATAGGCCTCGCACGGTTCCGGCAGCGCCACCGCGTAGCTGACGAAGCGCGTCGTCACCGGGGCATACATCGCGTCCGCCACGGTCGGCTGCGCCCCGAACAGGAACGGGCCGCCGTAACGATCGAGGCACTCGAGCCAGATCGCCTCGATCCGCTCGATGTCGGGACGCGCGCCGGAGAACACCGGGAACTTCGCATGGCGCACCTTCAGGTTCATCGGCAGCGCCGAGCGCAAGTTGGTGAAGCCCGAGTGGATCTCTCCCGATATCGAGCGGCAATGCGCTCGTGCGATCGGGTCGGCCGGAAGCATCTGCGCATCGGGAAACCGCTCGTTGAGGAACTCCGCGATCGCCAGCGTGTCCCACACGCTCGCTCCCTGCCACGTCAGGCGCGGCACCAGCACCGAGGGCGAGAGCAGCAGCAGTTCCGCGCGGTTGGCGGCATCGTTGGCGACCATCTTCTCGGTCACCTCCAGCCCGGCAAGACGGCACAGCAGCCAGCCGCGCAGCGACCATGCCGAATAGGTCTTGCTGGAGATCGTCAGCGTAGCACCGGAATCGACCATGACCTGCCCCTTCATTCAGCTTGCATCGGGTTATGATGCAGCGCAGCATGATTGTACAACCGTTTGCGTGCACACTCGCCGAATCGCGAGGTGCCTGAGGGATATTGCGGATGCTCTATGACGCCTACCAGGCTTATTGCGACGTCCTGACCCCGGCGCGCCTGACCGCACGCGCGGCGACCGGTTTTCGCGACAAGTTCCTGGGCGGGGCGAAGACGATGCCGATGGCGCGCCGCCTCTTCGCTCTGGCCGAGACGTTCGACAAATCGACGATCACCCACAAGCGCCCGCCTTACGACATCGATGAAGTGCTCTGCGGCAATACCATGACGCCGGTGGTCGAGGACGTGGCGCTGGCCCTGCCCTTCGGCGATCTGCTCCACTTCGCCAAGCCGGAGGTGACCACGCCGCAACCCAAAGTGCTGGTGGTGGCGCCGCTTTCGGGCCACTTCGCCACGCTTCTGCGCAATACGGTCGCGACGCTGCTGCGCGACCACGACGTCTACATCACCGACTGGAAGAACGCGCGCGACGTGCCGCTCTCCGCAGGCAAGTTCGGGCTGGACGAATACATCGACTACGTCATTCGCTTCCTGCAGGAGATCGGCGATCCGGCGGCAAGGCGCGGCGCCAACGTGCTGGCGGTGTGCCAGCCTTGCGTGCCGGTGCTGGCGGCGGTGGCCATCATGGCGCAGGACGACGACCCGTGCCAGCCGCGCACCATGTCGCTGCTTGGCGGGCCGGTGGACGTACGCGAATCCCCCACGGTGGTGAACGAGCTTGCCAATGCGCAGAGCTACGACTGGTTCGAAAACAACCTCATCCACACCGTTCCGTGGCGCTACAAGGGCGGTGGACGCAAGGTCTATCCGGGGTTCATCCAGCTCACCGCGTTCATGTCGATGAACATGGGGCGGCACAATGCGCAGTTCCGCAAGCTCTACCAGCACCTCGCCGACCTGGAGATGGACGAAGCGGCGAAGATCGAGGACTTCTACGACGAGTACCTCGCGGTGCTGGACATGACGGCGGAATTCTACCTCGAAACCATCGACCGGGTGTTCCAGCAGGCGCAGCTGGCGAAGGGCGAACTGGTGCACCGCGGCCGCCGGGTGGACTGCGCGGCGATCCGCAAGACCGCGCTGCTCACCGTCGAGGGCGAGCGCGACGATATCTGCGCAGTGGGCCAGACGGCGGCGGCGCACCTGCTGTGCACCAGCCTGCGGCCGCACCTGAAGCGCCACCACCTGCAACCGGGGGTGGGCCACTACGGCGTGTTCTCGGGCTCGAAGTGGGAGCGCGAGGTCTATCCGCAAGTGCGCAGCATGATCCTGGCAATGGCGTGAAAGCCAAATCCTCCCTGTTGCGAAACAATGGGGAGGTGGCAGCCCGCAGGGTTGACGGAGGGGGCGTCATCTCCCCCTCCACCACCGCCTGCGGCGGCTGTCCCCCTCCCCATCGCTACGCGACGGGGAGGGTGAAGCGCTCCTCAATACCCCTGCTTCGCCAGCCAGGCGTCCACTTCCGGCATGCGGGTCTGGCCGACCTGGATGCGGTTCTGGATCTTGGCGATCGCCTCGTCCACCGGACGGCGCGAACCGGCCGCGAGGCGCTGCTTCGCATAGGCGTCCAGCTTGGCCGGCATCGCCGGATCGGAACTGCCGGTGGCCAGGCGCCCGACGTAGCGCGTCGCACCCGAGCTATCGACGCGGCTCATCACCGCATCGTAGTTGGCGAGGACGAAGTCGAACGCCTGCTCGGGATGCTCGCCGCCGACGGCGCTGACGATCACCGGGCTGGTGGTCACGCCCGGCTCGTCGGTGAGCGACAGGGCCAGCGCCTTGTCGGCCAGCGCCTTGTCGTTGGCGCGGCCCAGCAGCGAGTAGAGCGTGGTCTTGACCTGCGCCGAGGTCTCTTCCTGCGCCATCGTGTGCAGCTTGTCCCAGGTCGCCGCGTCCGCGTTCTTCGCGACGACGGTGAGCACCGCGACCTTCACCGAGGGATCGATCGAGGCCGGATCGGCGAAGCGGCGACGTGCCTCGGCGACCACCGAGGGTTCGCCCAGCGTGCCCAGTGTATCGATCAGCGTGGCGCGCAGGTCGCCGGCGGTGGCCTGCTCGTCCGCCTTCGGCTCCCAGCCGAGCGTGTTCAGCACCGGCAGCAGGCGCTTCGTGGCGAAGCGCGAGAGAGCCGCCTTGCGCTTCGCGTTGTCCTTGGCGAAGTCGGCGAGGCCGCCGATCACCTTCGCCGCGCGCTCCATCACTTGCGGCGAGGCATTGGCGGGCAGGTTCTTCACCACGTCGAGCATGTCGGCCATCGGCTGGTTGCCCGCGTAGCCGAGCGCCACCGCATCGTTGAGGATGCCGAGCTGGTCGACCGGCTGCACCGAAGCGATGCCCTTGACCAGACCCGCGAAGGTCTTCGCATCATAGAGCACGCGGTAGTAGCCCGACTGGCCCGCATTGACGACGACCGGACCGCAGCCCGCGACCTTGAGCGAACCCTTGCCCTGCAGCAGCGTCTCGGCCCTGGTGTCGTCCGTGCCCGCAGCGCTGACCGGCACGCGCCAGGCGAGCGGCTGCTTGTCGGCGCGGTCGCGGGTGAACTCGCCCTGCTCCAGCGCCAGCGTGGTCGAGCCGGCTGCGCACGAGGACGTCACCTTCACCAGCGGAATGCCCGGCTGCAGCGTGAAGTCGTGCGCGATCTGGCTGATCGGCTTGCCCGAAGCCTTGTCGATCTCGCGCCACAGGTCGTCGGTGACGGTGTTGGAGTGCTTGTAGCGCGCCATGTAGGCCTGCACGCCCTTCTGCCACTCGTCCGAACCGGCATAGGCTTCGAGCATGCGGATCACCGCCTCGCCCTTGGCGTAGGTGATGTTGTCGAAGGCCTGGCTGGCCTCTTCCACGGTGGCGATGTGGTGGATGATCGGGTGGGTGGTGACGTAGGCGTCCTGGTCCATGGCGCGCTCACGCTCGCCGGTGGCGGTCAGTTCGGGGTGCCATTCGGGGTGGAACTTGGCCGCCGCGCGGCTTTCCATCCACGAGGCGAAGCCCTCGTTCAACCACAGGTCGTCCCACCACGACATCGTGACGAGATCGCCGAACCACTGGTGCGCCATTTCATGCGCGACGACCGTGAAGATGCGCTGGCGCAGCGCGTTCGACGCGATCTTGGGATCGAGCAGCATCGCGTTCTCGAAGTAGAAGATGCCGCCCCAGTTCTCCATGGCGGAGAAGAACTGGCTACGACCCGGCGCCGCGATGTGGTCGAGCTTGGGCAGCGGGTACTTCTCGCCGAAGTATTCGTTCATCCACGGCAGCAGGTCGACCGAGGCGCCCAGCGCGTAATCCGCCTGCGCCAGATCGCCCTTCTTGGTGAGCACGCCCACTTCGGTGTCGCCCGCCATCTTGGTCTTGCGCTCGAAATCGCCGAGGCCGAAGAACAGCAGGTAGGTCGACATCTTGGGGCTGGTGCCGAAGGTCACCAGCGCCTTGCCGCCCCCCAGGTCCTTGCGGCTTTCCACCGGCAGGTTGCCGACGGCGACTTCCTCGGTCGGCACCACGGTCTTGAGGCTGAAGGTGGCCTTGTAGAACGGCTCATCCCACGAGGGCATGAAGCGGCGCGCGTCCGAGTTCTCGAACTGGGTGAACAGCGCGCGCTTGGCCGAACCGTCGGCCGCCTTGTAGTCCAGCGCGAAGAGGCCGTAGGCCTGCGTATTGATCTTGCCCGCATAGTCGATCGACAGCACGTAGCTGCCCGGCGCGATGGGCTTGGCAAACGTGAAGGTCGCGGTCTGCGCGGCCTCGTCGAGCGAGACGGTGGGCGTACCGGCCTTCTTGCCCGATTTGGTCAGTGCCGCCTTGGCGATCGTCAGTTCGGCCGCCTGCAGCGTGATCGTCTGCGTCGCCTCGACCACGTCGACCGTGATCGCCGCCTTGCCCGCGAAGGTCATCGCCTTGGCATCGGGAGTGACGGTGATGTCGTAGTGGCTGGGGCGAACGCTGCGCGGAAGCTGCGTGGTCACCGTCTCCGCCGTTGCGCCCTTGGTTGTGGAAGCAGTGCCAACTTCCTGCGCGGAAACGGAAAACGGAAGGGCAACGCCGGCGAGAAGCGCCAGCGCGGCGCGACGATACGGTTTCTTCATGGACGACTCACACCAGATGGGGGGATGACGCCTTGCTAACGTCCTGTCGTGAGCGCGCAACAATTTACCTGTTGTGTGCAATTTTAAACGCTGCGGGAGTCACAGGGCCCACCCCGTCCGGCTAGGCAGCAAGCTGCCAAGCCTTCCGGCCCTCGCGCGAGCGGGAAGGCTGACCTCACTTCTCCCCTCCCGCCTGCGGGAGGGGCCGGGGGTGGGCTTCCCCCTTCTCTGCCCACACCGCGCTTGCATTCCGTCCAAAATCCGCTAAGCGCGCCCCTTCCCCAAAGTCCGAGGACACAGGGAAACCCAAAGAAAGCCGGAGGGGCCTCGCAATCCCGCGAGTCGCCAGCGATCGGTTAGACTAGATAAAGGAAGCTGCCGTGGCTCTATATGAGCACGTGTTCCTGGCACGCCAGGACCTCAGCCAGGCGCAAGTCGATGCGCTTGCTGCCGCCGCCACCGAGATCGTCGAGTCGAACCAGGGCAAGGTCGTCAAGACCGAGACCTGGGGCCTCAAGAATCTCGCGTACAAGATCAAGCGCAACCGCAAGGCTCACTTCGTGATGCTGAACATCGAGGCTTCGGGCGACGTCGTCGCCGAGCTCGAGCGCCAGACGCAGATCAACGAAGACGTCATCCGCTACGTGACCATCCGCGTCGACGAGCACGAGGAAGGCCCTTCGGTCATGATGCGCAAGACCGACCGCGAGCGTACTCGCCGTCGCGAACGTGAAGGGAACTGATTTCCATGGCACGTGCATTCTTCCGCCGCCGCAAGTCCTGCCCGTTCTCGGGCAAGAACGCGCCGAAGATCGACTACAAGGACGTTCGTCTGCTTCAGGGCTTCATGTCCGAGCGTGGCAAGATCGTCCCCAGCCGCATCACCGCGGTTTCCGCAAAGAAGCAGCGTGAGCTGGGCCAGGCTATCAAGCGTGCCCGCCACATCGGCCTGCTTCCCTTCATCGTGAAGTAAGGGAGGGACCTACCCATGCAGATCATCCTCCTGGAACGCATCGAGAAGCTCGGCGCCATCGGCGACGTCGTCTCGGTCAAGGACGGTTACGCCCGTAACTACCTGCTTCCGAACAAGAAGGCCCTCCGCGCCAACGACGCGAACAAGAAGGTCTTCGAAGCCAACCGCGCCAAGATCGAAGCCGACAACGCAGAGCGTCGTACGGCTGCCGAAGCCAACTCGGGCAACGTCGAAGGCAAGCAGATCGTCCTGATCCGCGCCTCGTCGAACTCGGGCCAGCTTTACGGTTCGGTTTCGGTCCGCGACATCGTCGATGGCCTGAACGCCGAAGGCGCGAACGTGTCGAAGCAGATGATCGTGCTCGAGCGCCCGATCAAGACGCTCGGCATCTTCGACGTCAAGGTTTCGCTGCACCCCGAAGTTGCGGTCAACGTCAAGGTGAACGTCGCCCGTTCGCCCGACGAAGCCGAACTGCAGTCGCAGGGCGTGGACGTGATGGCCGCGATGTTCGAACAGGACGTCTCGGGCTTCACCGAAGCCTACGACCCGAACGCCGAACCCGGCGAAATCGCGGTCGAGGAAACCGAGGAAGAGGGCGAGGCGCAGGCCTGAGCCTTTCCTTCGGTTACCGAGGAATAGCAAAGCCCTCGTTCCCAAGCGGAACGGGGGCTTTTCCTTTTTGGGTCGAGCAGTTTGTGCCGATGGGGCTTTGACAAGCTCAGCCTGAGCGGTGTTGAGAGCAGGCTCTCAGAGCATCCGATGCCCCCTTCGTCATTGCGAGCGCAGCGAAGCAATCCAGGGCAATTCAGCGCCGCTCTGGATTGCTTCGCTGCGCTCGCAATGACGATCAATGAAAATCCAAATCCCGCTCAGGCTGAGCTTGTCGAAGCCCCCTCGACCGGGCAGACGCGGAAAACCATGATCCATCCCGTCACCCCCGCCGACTACCGCGCCGACGCAGCCCTGCGCCGCGCGATGCTGGCGCTCAACAACGCCCACGCCGTCGAACTCTCCTTCGCCGACGAAGCGCGCATGGCGATGCTGGTGGAGGAGGCATTCCTCGCCGCGCGGGTCGGCAGCGTGGACGCCCTGCTCCTCGCCTTCGCGCCCGGAGCCGCATACGACAGCGCCAACTACCGCTGGTTCGAACAACGCTATGCCAGCTTCGTCTACGTCGACCGCGTTGTCGTCGCTCCGGAAGCGCGCGGTCGGGGTCTGGCCCGCAAGCTCTACGCCCACCTATTCGACGCCGCACGCGCTGCAGGCCACGAGCGCGTGGTCTGCGAGGTCAATTCCGATCCTCCCAACCCGGCTTCCGACGCCTTCCATGCCGCCCTCGGCTTCACGCCCATCGGCGAGGCGCTGCTGGAGAACGGCAAGACGGTGACGTATCTCTCGCTGGAGCTGTCGTCGTCCCGGACTTGATCCGGGACGACGCAACGACACCGTCATCACCCTGCCCATATCGCCCCCTATTGCGCCGCAGCACGGAATGCGTAATAGATGGCCATGCAGAAGATGAAAGAAACCATCGCGGAATTGGTCCGCGTTTACGAAGCCGCCGTTTCCACTCTCAAGGCCGATATCGCCGCCTTCGTAGAGAACGGCATCCTCCCCCCTTCAGATCGCCGCGCGAACCGGCTCTGGACATATCCGGAGCTGCGGATCACGTATCGCGGCACCGAACTCAACGCCCGCGCCTCGCGCGCGTTCGGGCGGCTCGAGATGGCTGGCACATATGCCACTACCGTTACGCGCCCGCATCTCTTCGCCTCCTACCTCGAGGAACAGCTCGCACTGATCGAGGCCGAGTACGAAGTGGAATTCGAGGTAGCCGCGTCCACGCAGGAGATCCCCTTCCCCTACGTGCTCGAAGGCGTATCGGTCGGCACAGTCACCCCGCAGGAACTGGCGAGCCACTTCCCCAGCACCGAACTGGCGATGATCGGCGACGAGATCGCCGACGGCACCTTCCTCGCCGCCGAGGACGAACCGCACCCGCTGGCCCTGTTCGACGGCCTGCGCACCGACTTCTCCCTCGCGCGCCTGGCGCACTACACCGGCACAAGCCCGGACCACTGCCAGCGCTTCGTGCTGTTCACCAACTACCACCGCTATGTGGACGAGTTCGTGGACTGGGCGGGCACGCAAGTCGGCTCGGACGGCTATGTCGCGCTTTCGGGCGCCGGCGGCCTCTATCTCGACGCGCCGGTTGAGAACGCGCGCGCACGCCTGTCCGACACCGCATGGCGCCGCCACCAGATGCCCGCCTACCACCTCATTCGCAAGGACGGTTCGGGCATCACGCTGGTCAACATCGGTGTCGGCCCGTCCAACGCCAAGACCATCACCGATCACCTCGCGGTGCTGCGCCCCGAGGCGTGGCTGATGATCGGCCACTGCGGCGGCCTGCGCGAAAGCCAGCGCATCGGCGACTACGTGCTCGCCCATGCCTATCTGCGGGACGACCACGTGCTCGACCCGGTGCTGCCGCCCGAGATCCCGCTGCCCGCCATCGCCGAAGTGCAGCTGGCCCTGGCGCAGGCGGCCGAGGTCGTCAGCGGCGAAGGCGGCGCGAACCTCAAGAAGCGGATGCGCACCGGCACCATCGTCACCACCGACGATCGCAACTGGGAATTGCGCTACACCGAGTCCGCCAAGCGCTTCTCGCTGAGCCGCGCGATCGGCATCGACATGGAAAGCGCCACGATCAGCGCGCAGGGCTACCGCTTCCGCGTACCTTACGGGACGCTGCTGTGCGTCTCGGACAAGCCGCTGCACGGCGAACTCAAGCTGCCGGGCCAGGCCAACCGCTTCTATGAAGAGGCGATCGCCAGCCACCTCAAGATCGGCCTCATCACCTGCGACCTGCTGCGCGAACAGGGTGACCGCCTGCACTCGCGCAAGCTGCGCGCGTTCAACGAGCCGCCGTTCCGGTAGGAAACAGCCTACCGGGCCAGAACACGAAGCCGACCGTCGCGACCTGAGCGGCGGTCGGCTTTTTCGTTGCGCCTGCAGAAAAGCGGCGGACGGCTACTCTCCCTCGCGGGATATATTCGTGATACGCCGCTTAACACGCAGAGAGCCTGCAGAATTTCGCTACGCGCACTCGCGCGAATGTTCTGGTGGTTGGTAATTTTATGCCCGCATTCCGAAACGACGATAGGCTCAAGCGCAATCTTATTCCCAATGTCATCGCAAGCCTTCCAAACGGCCACAGAACATTTACTTTCGCGAATAATCCTGCATTCAATATAGAAACTGAATTCGATTAACTTATTTTCAATGAAACATATGTGAAATGAATTTCAGGTATATTTCACGTTTATTTCCAATATTGAAATAGATGTGATCGATATACAACGCCATCAATTCATTATCCGCACATCGATGATTATATGATGACAGCCTGATCCTTACGGGAGCAGACGCATTCGCCTGCTTCCGGCGTCGAGGATTTCGCACCGCCGGAATCTGCGAAAGGAGCATCAATGACCCCCCACATGAAGCGTTTGCTTCTGGCTTCGACCCTGCTGATGGGCCTGCCTGCGGCAGCGCACGCGCAGGACGAAGCGCCCTCCGCCACGGACGCGGCCGACACCGGCGACGCGATCATCGTCACCGGCTCGCGCCTGCGCAATGCCAACCTCGAGCAGGCCGCGCCGATCATGGCCGTGACCGCCGCCGAGATGAAGGCGACCGGCCAGGTCAACGTCGAGAACGTTCTGAAGGAAATCCCGCAGCTGGTCCCCGACCAGACCGGCGCCTCGAACAACCCGGGTGACGGCGTCGCCACCGCCAACCTGCGCGGCCTCGGCGCCTCGCGCACGCTGGTGCTGGTCAACGGCCGCCGCTACGTCTCGTACGACACCAACCAGATCGTCGACCTCAACACGATCCCGACCGCCCTGCTGGAGCGCGTCGACGTGGTGACCGGCGGCAAGTCGGCCGTCTACGGTTCGGACGCGGTCACCGGCGTCGTCAACTTCGTGACGAAGCAGGACTACGACGGTATCCAGGCCAACGCCAACTACCGCCTGACCGACGCGGGCGACGGCGCGCAGTACACGGGCGGCATTCTGGCGGGCAAGAACTTCGCGGACGGGCGCGGCAACATCACCGTCTACGGCGAGTACAGCCAGCGCAAGGCGATCACGCAGGCATCGCGCAGCTACACCAAGACGGCCATGACCGACGGCGACGATGGCACCCTCGTCGCGGGTGGCTCCTCGTCGATCCCGGCGACGCGCATGAATCTGGGCGGCACCAACTACAAGTTCGGGCAGGACGGCAGCTATTCGGCCTACGACAGCAGCACCGACGCTTACAACTACGCGACCGAGAACTACCTGCAGGTCCCGCAAAAGCGCGAACTCGTCTTCGCGCAGGCGCACTTCGACGTCAGCGACGCGCTGACGCTCTATGCCGAGGGCCAGTACGTCCACAACCGCGTCAAGAACCAGCTAGCGCCGACCCCGGTGACCGGCAGCTTCTCGATCGACAACGACAGCTCGTTCCTCTCGGCCGACAGCCAGGCGCTTCTGCAGGGCTACGACACCGACGGCGACGGCTACACCACCGCCAACATCTACCGCCGCCTGAGCGAGATCGGCGACCGCGTACAGGTCACCGACAGCAAGGCGGTGCGCGGCCTGATCGGCGCGCGCGGCGACATCGGCCACGACTGGAGCTACGACGTCTACGCCAGCTTCTCGCGCACCCGGCGGACCGAGTACCAGTACGGCAACATCTCGCGCAGCCGTCTGCAGCAGGGCCTGCTGACGACCTATGACGCCGACGGCAACCTCGTGTGCACCGACACCAGCAACGGCTGCGTGCCCGTGAACATCTTCGGCGAGGGCAACATCAGCGACGCGGCGGTCGACTTCCTGTCGATCGACACCGTCAACCGCTCGACCATCACCGAGAAGGTCGTCAGCGGCGCGATCAGCAACAACAACCTGTTCGACCTCGGCGCAGGCCCGGCCGGTTTCGCGTTCGGCGCCGAGTACCGCTCCGAGCACGGCAGCTACAACCCGGACGAACTGCTGTCCTCCGGCGACGTCGTCGGCTTCAACGCCAGCGACGCGACTTCGGGCGGCTACAACGTCAAGGAGCTGTTCGCCGAAATCGACGTGCCGCTGATCGCCGACAAGCCCTTCATCGAGCGCCTCGAATTCAACGGCGCGGCCCGCTACTCGTACTACTCGACGGCGGCCAAGTCGGTGGGCACCTTCTCGGCCGGGCTCGTCTACGCGCCGATCAAGGACATCAGCTTCCGTGGCCAGTTCTCCCGCGCGGTGCGTGCGCCGACGGTGAACGACCTCTATAGCGGCAGCTCGCAGAACTTCGAGACTGCGACCGATCCGTGCTCGACGCCGGACGCGACGAGCTACTCCAACCTTTACGCCGCCTGCGTCGCCTCGGGCGTCGCCGCTGCGGACGTGGGTAACGACCAGTACAATGCCGCCGCGACCCAGATCGAAAGCTACAACGGCGGCAACACCAAGCTGCGCGAGGAGACCGCGAACACCTACACCTTCGGTGTCGTGCTCCAGCCGCAGATGATCCCGGGCCTGTCGATCACGGCCGACTACTATCACATCAAGATCGACAACTTCATCACCGCCGTCGGCACCGCCAACCTGCTCACGGCCTGCTACGGCGACGCAGGCAACAACTACACGTCCTACGACAGCAGCACCTGTTCGCTGCTGCCGCGCGACAGCACCGGCACCATCGTCGGCGCCATCGACAACCTGAGCAACACCGGCGGGGTCAAAACCGACGGCATCGACTTCGACGCGCAGTACACCATCCCGCTGGCGTTCGGCCGCAACAACTCCAGCAAGCTGAACCTGCGCGTCGCGGGGTCTTACCTGATGAACTGGACGTTCCGCCCGATGGCCTCGCTGCCCGACCTCGTGGTCGACTGCGCGGGCAAGTTCGGCCTGAGCTGCAGCAACGTCTACGCCAAGTGGCGCCTCAACAGCCGCGCCACCTGGTCGACCGAGGACCTGAGCGTGTCGCTGGCATGGCGCCACCTCTCGGCGGTGGACGACGACACCGGCGGCTATGCGGTCGACCATATCCCGGCCTATAACTACTTCGACCTCAGCGCGAGCGTCGACGTGGCCAAGCGCTTCACCTGGAACATCGGCATGAACAATATGTTCAACAAGAAGCCGCCTGTCCTTGGTGACAACCAGGAGCAGTCGAACACCTATCCGTCGACCTACGACGTCTACGGCCGGACGTTCTTCACCGGCATCACCGTCGACTTCTGATGAAACTGGGTGCTGGTGATGGCGATCGCTGCCACCCAATTTCCGTCATCCCCGCGAAGGCGGGGACCCAACTGATGATCGTGCAACACGACAATTCAGGAGATGGGTTCCCGCCTTCGCGGGAATGACGATGTGAGGAACCGCGATTCGCGGGCGACCCAAAGCGTCCTTGCGGCACTCGCCGCAGGGGCGCTTCCGCTCGCCTGAATGAAATATTGATGAAATTGCAGGTTCAAGTTCGCCCCATAGCGTCCGGGGCATGCCAAAGCCCTCCCAGACTTCGACTTCAGGCGCCACCGGCACTGCCGGGATCAACCGCCTGATCGCCTCCGCCTTTCGCGTCCGCCTCGTCAGCGACGTGCCCGAAAGGCTGGCGCGCTCTCCGCTGCCCTACCGGCCCAACGCCAAGCGGCGCGAGCGCATCACGACCATCCAGCGGCGCGGCGTGCTGTTCATCCATGTGCCCAAGAACGCCGGAACCTCGGTCTGCCACCAGCTCTACGGAACCCAGATCAAGCACGAGACCGTGCGCTACTACGCCAGCGTCGCCCCGCGCGTGCTCGACCTGCCGAGCTTCGCCATCCTGCGCGACCCGGTGTGCCGGTTCCTTTCGGCCTTCACCTATGCCAGCAACGGCGGCACCCGCGATCGCAAGGTCGCCCGCCCCTTCAACGCGCGTTACCGCGCGTTCGAAAGCGTGGACGACGCCATCGACCACCTCGCCACCGCGCGCAGTCCGTTCGACATCGACCACATCTTCCGCCCGCAGTCCTGGTATCTGACCGACGCCAGGGGCGACTGCCGCGTCGAAAACCTGATCCCCTACGAGGAGATCGACAGCCTCGGCGCCATCATGGGGCTGGACGAACTCGACGCCCTGCCCCGCCTCAACCGCAGCAATAAAGCCGCCGCGCCGATCCGGCTCAATCCCAGCCAGGAAGCCTTCATCGAGGACTTCTACGCCGGGGATTATGCCCTGTGGCGCGGCGCCATGCGGGTCACCAGCCTGAAGTCTCGCCCTTGTTCTGCGCGTCGAGCCACTTCTTGAGCGGCGCGAAGTAGTCCAGCATCGGCTTGGCGCTCATCTGCGGCGAGCCGGTGAACGTCTTGAGCGCCTCGGGCCAGGGCTTCGACATGCCCATCGCCAGCATCGCATTCAGGTTCTCGCCGACCTTCTTGTTGCCGTAGAAGCTGCAGCGGTGCAGCGGCCCCTTCCACCCGGCCTGCTTGCAAGCCGCCTGATAGAACTGGAACTGCAGAATCCGCGCGAGGAAGTAGCGGGTGTAAGGCGTGTTGCCCGGAACGTGGAACTTCGCGCCCGCATCGAACCCGTCGTCCGAGCGCGCCGAGGGCGGGGTGATGCCCTGATAGTCGAGGCGCATCTTCGTCCACGCCTTGTTGTAGTCGGCGGGCTGGATCGAGCCGTCGAAGATGCCCCAGCGATAGCGGTCGATCATCAGGCCGAAGGGCAGGAACGCCACCTTGTCCATCGCCTGACGCAGCAGCAGGCCGATGTCCTTGTCGGCGCCGGGGACCTTGCTCTTGTCGAGCAGGCCGATCTGCACGAGGTACTGCGGCGTGATCGACAGCGCGATGAAGTCGCCGATCGCCTCGTGGAAGCCGTCGTTGGCGCCGTTCAGGTAGAGATATGGCTGCTTGTTGTAGGCGCGCTGGTAATAGTTGTGGCCCAGTTCGTGGTGGATCGTGACGAAGTCCTCGGAATTGACCTTCGTGCACATCTTGATGCGGATGTCGTCCTTGTTGTCGACGTCCCATGCCGAGGCGTGGCAGATCACCTCGCGGTCGGCGGGCTTGGTGATCATCGAGCGGGTCCAGAACGTGCCCGGCAGCGGATCGAAGCCCAGCGAGGAATAGAACCCCTCGCCCGCCTTAACCATGTCGAGCGGCTTCTTGCCCTGCGCCTTCAGCAGATCACCTATGTCATATCCGAGATCACCCGCACCCTGCGGCGCGACGAGCGGGTAGACGTTGCCCCATTCCTGCGCCCACATGTTGCCGAGTAGGTCGGCGCGGATCGGGCCGGTGCGCGGCTGCACGGCATCGCCGTACTTCTCGTTCAGCTTGCGGCGCACGTAAGTATGCAGCGCCAGATAGAGCGGCTTGGTCTCTTCCCACAGGCGCTGGGTTTCGGCGGCGAACTGCTCGGGCGTCATGTCGTAGCCGGAGCGCCACATGGCGCCGACGTCGGCATAGCCCAGTTCCTTCGCGCCCTGGTTGGCGATGCCGACCATCTGCGCGTAGTCCGCCTTCATCGGCGCGCCGACGTTGTCGTGCCAGCTGGTCCACATTTCGGCGAATTCGGCCGGGCTATGCTGCAGGTTGCCCATCTCCGCCTCGATGTCCGAACCGTTGATCGACTTGCCGTCGAGCGTGCCCTTGCCCTTGCCATAGGCCGACGATAGCCGCGTGGTGATCTCGCTCAACTGCGCCGCCGCGCCGGGCGTGTTGGGCGCGGGCAGGACGATGCCCTGACGCAGGATGCCCAGCTTGCGCGACACGTCCGCATCGAGACCGGAAACCTTCGCAAACTTCGCCGCTTCGACCGCGTACTTCACCTGCTTCTCGGTGAGGTCGCCGTTGGACTTCGCCGCCAGCGCGTCGGTATCCTCGGTGATGTAGGTGTAATTGACCCAGTTCGCCTGATTGTTACCCAGCGAGAAGTCGAACAGGTCCTTCTCGGCATCGGCGACGAACTTCGCGGCACCCTCCGCCGTCTGCGGGTAATCCTCCGCATGGGCCGGGACGACGGCGAACGAAAGGCTTGCAGCCAATGCGGCAAGCGCGGTGGAGGCGAATTTCATGGGGGGAACCTCTCTGAACCTTT
Source organism: Novosphingobium resinovorum (assembly GCF_027922145.1). Lineage (GTDB taxonomy): Bacteria > Pseudomonadota > Alphaproteobacteria > Sphingomonadales > Sphingomonadaceae > Novosphingobium > Novosphingobium resinovorum. The sequence goes on from NZ_BSFC01000011.1 coordinate 121,623, forward strand.
GAATGGCCGCGAGACTAGTCGCCCCTCGCGCGGGATCAACCGCTGGCGGACGAATATCCTCGGCCACGAGTGCAGCAACGCATCGCCGCCATGCGATCAAAGGAGTGGCCGGGCACACTGAAGCGAGGTTTTGCGACCATGCTGCGGGCTGCTTCCATCAAGCAAGGGGGACGCTCGCTCCACATGCCGATCCATGTCGTCTACGCCACGCCGGAAGGCCGCTCCCGCATGAAGCCCGTGACCATGGCGGGCGGCCTGTCCTACCTCGACCCGCCGCGCCCCGCGCTGGGCTGGCGCACGGTGATCTGGGAAGGCCCTGCCTTCACCGACAGCTTCCATACCGCGCAGGGCTTCGGCAGCCTCCAGACGATCCTTGAAGGCCGCCTCACCATCACCGTGACGGATGGAGACCTGCGCCGCGTGACCGGCGGCCCCGGCGACGCCTTCGTCTTCGTCGACACGACCGGTGACGGCCATGAGGCCTCCCGCCCGGACGACGCCACCTTGCGTGCGATCAATATCCGCTTCGCAGACGACTGGGCCGCCCTCACCGAAACCTTCGACGGCTGGCCGGAAGAGGCCGTGCCTTTCGCCTGAAACATCCTCACCGTCTTTGCGAGCGCAGCGAAGCAACCCAGAGCCGCTCGGTGTTGCCCTGGATTGCTACGCTGTGCTCGCAATGACGATAGGCGCGGTCAGCCCAGAAACCCAGCGATCGCCCTGCCGAGATCCTTGAACGTCACCGACGACATGTGATTGCCCGGCACTTCAGCATAAGTGCCCTGCGGCAGTGCCGCGGCGAGGTCCTGCGCCGAGCCGTTGTCGTGATCGTCCGCGCCGCACACGCACAGCGTCGGCATCGTCACTTGCGCGATGGCGTCGGGCGCGGTGTCGTCCACCGAGCCAAGCAGCAGGCGCGCGGCCACGCGGTCGATCTTCATCGACTTCATGAAAGCCTGCGCCACAAACGCCTTGTCGCCGCGCTCGATGGTCCCGAAGCGGTCGATGGCGTCGACGAAATGCGCGCTGCGCTTCGCCCAGCCCGACAGGCCCGTCAGCCCCATTCCGCCCAGCACCAGCCGCTGCGGCGCCAGCCCCGCCAGCACGCCGCGCACCACCGTCCGCGCGCCAAGCGAAAAGCCGCCGAGGTCGTATTCCGAAAGGCCCAGCGAGCCGATCACCGCCTTGAGATCGCGCACCAGCACGTCGGACGGATAGGCATCCGCATCGTGCGGGCCGTCGCTCTGCCCGTGAGCGCGCAAGTCCGGCATGAACACCTCGAAGCCCGCATCGGCGAGTATCTTGGCATTGCCGAACTTGATCCAGTTCACCTCGGCGCTGGAGAACAGCCCGTGCAGCAGCACCAACGGCCGTCCGCCGGTATCGCCCATGGTGTGCAGGGCGAGCTTCGCCCCGCCGAAACCTTCGACGAAATCGGTCTTCACATCGCTCACAGGCAAACTCGCTTTCCGGTCATTCAGGCGGCTCGAGACCGGCGGCCTTCCATCGGTCCATGACGCTCGCGTTCTCGGCGCTCGTCATGCCGGGCAAGTGCCGCACGTCGGTCCATGCCGTCAACATGCTTTCGGTCGCATAGTTCTGGCTGGGGCGGAACGGCGCGGGATCGTCGAAGCTGCCGACGGTCAGGTCGATGTTATCCCCGTCCAGAAATGCGAAGCCCAGCGGCGTGCCGCACTGCGAGCAGAACGGCCGATGCGCGATCGGCGATGAGGCGTACCAGTCCGGCTCCGTCTCCCACCGCACGGCCGATTGCGGCGCATTGACGAACGCGATAGACACCCCGCCGGTCGCCCGCTGGCACATGCGGCAATGGCACAAGTATGCCTTGTCGGGCTCAACCTCGGCGCGGTAGCGGATGCGGCCGCACTGGCAGCCGCCGGTCATTGCCCGCGTCATGACGCCGGCTCGGGCGCCAGCGGCCGGATATCGCCGCCGATGTGCCGCATGAAGTCGGCCTTGCCGAGCGGCACGCCCTTCATCCGCAGGATCGCGTAAGCCGTGGTCAGGTGGAAATAGAGGTTGGGCAGGATCCAGTCGTCGAGATAACGCTGCGCGGGCAGTTCGAGGTAGACGCCCATCCGCTCCAGCACGATCCGTTTGGCTTCGGGCGTGACGGCCGCGACTTCCGTAGCCAGCAGCGCGATCGTGTCCGCCAGCACCGCGCGGGCTTCTGCCCAGTCGACCACCGGCTGCACTTCGTTGGGCAGGTCCGCGCCCCGGCTCCAGACGACGAACTGCAGCGGCTGCGTGCAGGTTGCCGCGACCTGCCAGGCCAGCGGATGCATGTCCCCGGCCAGCCGCGCCGCCGCCAGTTCGTCAAGCGCGACATCCGCCTCTGCCGCCCATTCCTCGGCCTTGTCGAGCACCGCCGACAGCGTCTCCAGCCGGGCGGCCAGCAGTTTGAGGGCGTTCTTCGTCTCGGCGGCGTCCATGCAATCCTCCATCCCGGTGTCAGGTGAAGGTTAGGTGGCTACCGCCGAGCCGATTGCAAGCGCGCGCCTCAGCCCTTCTTGAGGTGGCGGCGGCCCAGCAGTTCCGCGATCTGAACCGCATTGAGCGCCGCGCCCTTGCGCAAGTTGTCCGACACGCACCACAGCGCCAGGCCGTTGTCCACGGTCGGGTCCTCGCGCACGCGGCTGACGTAGGTAGCGCCGTCACCCACCGCCTCGATCGGAGTGACGTATCCACCGTCCTCGCGCTTGTCGACGAGCATCACGCCCGGCGCCTCGCGCAGGATGTCCTGGGCTTCCTCGGCGCTGATCTCGTTCTCGAACTCGATGTTCAGCGCTTCGGAGTGGCCGACGAAGACCGGCACGCGCACGCAGGTGGCCTGCACCTTGATCTTCGGGTCGAGGATCTTCTTGGTCTCGACCACCATCTTCCACTCTTCCTTGGTGGAACCGTCGTCGAGGAACACGTCGATGTGCGGGATCACGTTGAAGGCGATCTGCTTGGTGAACTTGCGCGGCACGACCGGGTCGGCGACGAAGATCGCGCGGCTCTGCTCGAACAGTTCGTCCATGCCCGCCTTGCCCGCGCCGGACACCGACTGGTACGTCGCGACGACGACGCGCTTGATCGTCGCCTTGTCGTGCAGCGGCTTGAGCGCGACGACCATCTGCGCAGTCGAGCAGTTGGGATTGGCGATGATGTTCTTGGCCTTGTACCCGTCGATCGCCTCGGGGTTCACCTCGGGCACGATCAGCGGCACGTCGGGGTCCATGCGGTAGAGCGACGAGTTGTCGATGACCACGCAACCCTGCGAGGCCGCCTTGGGCGCATAGATCTTCGTCGCGTCCGAACCCGCGGCGAACAGCGCGATGTCCCACCCCGTGAAGTCGAAATGTTCCAGGTTCTTCACCTTGAGCATGCGGCCGGTATCGCCATACTCGACTTCGGTGCCCACAGAGCGCGAGGAAGCCACGGCGGCGATCTCGTCCGCCGGGAATTCGCGCTCGGCAAGGATGTTGAGTACTTCGCGGCCGACATTCCCCGTCGCACCGACGACGGCAACCCGGTAACCCATGGCAAATTCCCTTTAAAGGCGCCCGGGCAAGCGGACGCAGACACGCCGCGCGGGTTACCCGCCCACGCCCCTCAGGGCAAGCGCCGCAAGGCCGGAATGCAGGAAGTCACGCGGGCAATGGTCCCATAGGTGCGACAAGTCCTGCACCGGGCTCCTCGGCTCCGCGCGCCATGGAATCGCGGCGGCGGAATGGCTGACGCTTCCAGTAGGTCAGCGAACGCCAACTCCATTCAAGCGGCCCGCTCAGGAAAAAGCGAAGCCACACGTTGGCGAAAACCAGCATGGCCAGATCGATCACCGTGGCCGCCACCATCAGTTGCGCCCAGCCCAGCTTGTCCCACAAAGCGAGCCCCCAGGGCGCGAAGACGAACCACATCGCGGCGATGCTGGTCAGGATATAGATCGAGAACGCCATGCGCCCCGCTGCCTTGAAAGGCGAAAGCACGGTTCGGCCTGCAGCGGTCTTCATCAGCAGGTTGAACAGCCCGACATGCCCAAGCGTTACCGACAAGCGCGCGAATTCGGCCGAGATCAGTCCCGGCGTCGGCCAGGGCGTGAACTTGAAGATTTCAACGACATCCCATGCCCTTAGCCCACAACCGATGGCATAGCCCGCCAGTGCCAGCCCCGCATAGAAGCCCCCGGACCTGTCCCCCTGGATTACACCCCACTTAAACAGCGCCATGCCCAGACACATTGCCGGCGCAGCCTCCAGCACGGTAAAGAACAGCCCGTTTCCATCGCCGAACACCTTGTTCCAGATAAACCACGCGAACATCACGTATTGATGCGGCCATCCTTCCCGCGCCTTGCGTTCGGCGTCGATCGCGATCTGGTCCTTCTTGCTTGGCGGCTTGGAGAGGTCGTGCTGGTCGACTTTTTCCTGCCAGGTCTCGAGCGTCTTCTTGTCTTCGGCCGACATTTTGGCGCCTGCGGCCTGTTTCTTTTGCAAGACCTCGACCTTGTGGATGCGCTCGACCCGCTCCTGCCAGGCGAAGACCCCGCTGACAGCCACGAAGGCGGCGAAAGCCATGCCCATCGCCAGCAGCACCTTGGGTGAGGCCTTGCGGAACGGAAACAGCAGCAGCGCCGCCAGTCCGTAAGCCAGCAGAATATCGCCGACCCAGCCGATCACGAAGATATCGATCAGCCCGAACAGGATGAGCAGCAGGTTGCGGCGATAGTAAAGGTCGGCCACCTGCACCGGATCGTCGGGCTTCATGGCCTTGGCAGTAAAGACCATCACCCCGGCGCCGAACAGCAGTTCGAAAAGCCCGCGTTGCGTACCGTCCCAGAAAATCTGGATAGTCGCCCAAGTCGTCTGGTCGGCCGCACTCCACGACAAGCGACGGAAATCGTGCATCCACGACGACACATTGGAGCCCATGAAAGGGATGTTCATGAACAGGATACCCAGGATCGCAATCCCGCGCAGCACGTCGATCGCGTCAATCCGCGCCCGTCCACGTACCGGACCGAATTGAGCCAATTCCCCCGCCATGATTACCCTCACCTGTATTTATGATGAAGGTAATTGACGGCGATAATGACGTCAATCGAATGCATCCGACCAATTCATGACAATTACCGCCATGATGGAAGTACTTTCACTTCGGTTTTCGGAAAAATATCAGGTGAACGTATTAATTTGACTGGCAAAGGCATGCAGTAATCGCATCCTGCACCCATTCGTCGAGGAAGCCATCGTCCGACGGTCCGGCAAACTCGTACAGATCGCTCAACAGCGACGGGTCCGCGACAATCCTCGCCGCTTCGAGCAAGGGCATGGAGACCTGCTCTCCCGCCAACTCCCGCGCCAGCAACGGCAATGCCGCAACGGGGTCGAGGCGCGCCAGCCCGAGAATGGCTTCGGCCCGCACCTCATAAGCCGGGTCGATCGAAGAGGCGATCAGGGCCTTGCGAATGCCGGGACGATCCAGTTCAAGCTGCGAAAGCAGCATGACCGCCCAGTCACGATTGGCCGTGACGGCATCTTGCGTCATATAGATTAGACGCCCGAGGTTCGCCTCACCGAACGGACCTTCGCCAAACGCGAGCTCGTCGGCGATTACAGCCTGTAGAAATTCGGAAGGCGGAAGATAACGCTCGGTCATGCAGATGACCTCCCGGCATATCGTCCAGCCGCAAGGCGTCGCCCCCCCAAGGAAGGGGAGCGACGATCCAGGTCAGTGTGCCGTCGCCCCCTGCGCCGCGGTGTGCGGCGGCGGAGCCGCGGCGAGGTCGTCCGCCTCGGTCCACTCGATCGCGGTGAGAGGTTCGGTCAGCGCCTTGGCAAGAACCTCATCGACATGGGAAACCGGAATGATTTCCAGGCCCTGCTTCACGTTGTCCGGAATCTCGGCCAGATCCTTGCGGTTCTCCTCAGGGATCAGCACGAGGCTGATACCACCACGCAAGGCCGCCAGCAGCTTTTCCTTGAGGCCGCCGATCGGCAGCACCCGGCCGCGCAAGGTGACTTCGCCGGTCATGGCGACGTCCTTGCGCACCGGATTCCCGGTCAGCGTCGAGACGATAGACGTCACCATGCCGATACCCGCCGAAGGACCATCCTTGGGCACTGCACCTTCGGGAAGGTGGATGTGGATGTCCTTCTTGTGGAACACGCTCGGCTTGATGCCGTAAGCGGGCGAGCGCGCACGCACGAAGCTGAACGCGGTCGAGATCGACTCGTTCATCACGTCGCCCAGCTTGCCGGTCGCCTTGATGTTGCCCTTGCCGGGCACCGTCACGCTCTCGATAGTCAGCAGTTCGCCGCCCACTTCGGTCCAGGCGAGGCCGGTAACGGCGCCGACCTGGTGCTCTTCCTCGCCGACGCCGTGGCGGAACTTGCGGACGCCGGCGAACTCGTCGAGGTTTTCCGGCGTGATGGTAACCGACTTGGCCTTGCCCTCGAGGATCTGGCGCAGCGACTTGCGCGCCAGCCGCGCGATCTCGCGCTCCAGCGTGCGCACGCCGGCTTCCCGGGTGTAGTAGCGGATCAGGTCGCGCAGGCCTTCCTGCGTCAGCGTGAATTCGCCCTTCTTGAGTCCGTGCGCCTCCACCTGCTTGCGGATCAGGTGCCGCTCGGCGATCTCGACCTTCTCGTCCTCAGTGTAACCCTCCAGACGGATGATCTCCATGCGATCGAGCAGCGGCTGCGGCAGGTTCAGGCTGTTCGCGGTGCACACGAACATCACGTCCGACAGGTCGATGTCGAGTTCCAGATAGTGATCCTGGAACTTCGCGTTCTGTTCGGGATCGAGCACTTCGAGCAGCGCCGATGCCGGATCGCCGCGGAAATCCTGACCCAGCTTGTCGATCTCGTCGAGCAGGAACAGCGGGTTGGACTTGCCCGCCTTGCGCAGGTTGGTCACGATCTTGCCCGGCAGCGAGCCGATGTACGTACGGCGGTGGCCGCGAATCTCGGCCTCGTCACGCACGCCGCCCAGCGACTGGCGGATGAACTCGCGCCCCGTCGCCTTGGCGATCGACTTGCCCAGCGAGGTCTTGCCCACGCCCGGCGGGCCGACGAGGCACAGGATCGGGCCCTTCAGCTTGTTGGTGCGCGCCTGCACCGCGAGATACTCGACGATGCGGTCCTTGACCTTGTCGAGCGCGTAGTGATCGGCGTCGAGGATTTCCTGCGCCGAGGAGATATCGCGCTTGAGCTTGCTCTTCTTGCCCCAGGGCAGGCCCAGCAGCACGTCAAGGTAGTTGCGGATGACGGTCGCCTCGGCGCTCATCGGCTGCATCGACTTGAGCTTCTTCAGCTCGCCGACGGCCTTTTCCTTGGCTTCCTTGGAGAGCTTGGTCTTCTCGATCCGCTCGGCCAGTTCCTGCAGTTCGTTACCTTCGTCGCCCTCGCCGCCGCCGAGTTCAGACTGGATCGCCTTGAGCTGTTCGTTGAGGTAATATTCGCGCTGCGTCTTTTCCATCTGGCGCTTCACGCGGCCGCGGATCTTGCGTTCCACCTGCAGGACGCCGAGTTCGCCCTCCATGAAGGAGTAGACCATTTCCAGTCGCTTGAGCGGGTCGGATTCGGACAGCACCGCCTGCTTGTCGGACACCTTGGCCGACAGCTGCGCGGCGACGGTGTCGGCCAGCTTGGCCGCATCCTCGATATCACCGAGCTGTTCGCCCGCGTCCTGGCTGAGCTTCTTGTTGAGCTTGGCGTATTCGTTGAACTGATCGACGACGGTGCGCATCATCGCCTCGACCTCGGTGCCCTCGGCCTCGGTCGGCGCTATCGCCTCAACTCCTGCGACCAGCATCTCGCCCTCATCCGTGGTTTCGGAGCGCAGGGTTTCGAGGCGGGCGCGGTCCTGCCCTTCGACCAGCACGCGCACGGTGCCGTCCGGCAGCTTGAGCAGCTGCAGGACGCTGGCGATCACGCCGGTGTCGTAGAGGTCGTCACGATCCGGGTCGTCACAGCTGGGATCGAGCTGGGCGAGCAGGAAGATGTCCTTGTCGCCGGCCATCGCCGCTTCGAGTGCCGCCACGGATTTTTCGCGGCCCACGAAGAGAGGCACGACCATGCCCGGGAAAACGACGATGTCACGCAGCGGCAGAAGCGGAAGCAGGTTCAATGCACTTGTCCAATCATCTCGCACGGGGACTGCATCTTGGCCCAACCCCGGCATATTCCCGCAGGATATGGGTGGTTTTGGCCACCTTGCAATCTTTTCGAGGCGAAAGGCCGTGGAAACCCGCCTGCTCGCTACAGGAAATTACCCTCATCACGTTGCGAGGGCACCAGTAGCTGGGTCCGATTTCGAGTAATAGGGCGGCGATTCGTCACCGTTTCAGAGCTACGGGAAAAGGCGCGCGTCCTCTTCGACAGGCTCAGGGCGAGCGGACTTGGAGCAAACCACCGGACAGGCTTGGCACGAGATAAAAAAGCCCAGCCCGAACCACCGCTCAGGCTGAGCTTGTCGAAGCCCCGAAAAGGCAAACGCGCTTTAGAACGGCAGCTTGAAGCCCGGCGGCAGGCCCATGCCCTGCTGCGCCTTGGCGAGTTCCTCGTTCGCCACCGAGTCGGCCTTGACGCGCGCGTCGTTGTAGGCGGCCGCGATCAGGTCTTCGAGGATCGGCTTTTCCGAGGCCACCATCAGGCTGTCGTCGATGGCCACGCCGATCACGCGGCCCTTCGCCGAACAGCGGATCTTGACGAGACCGCCGCCCGACAGCCCCTCGACCTCAAGCTGGTCGAGCTTGCCCTGGGTTTCGTTCATCTGCTTCTGGATGGTCTCGGCGGCGGCTTGCGCGGCCTGGATCATCTCTTCCATCGACTTCATCTCAACGTCTCCAATTGCGGCCGCCCCCGCCGATGGCGGCCTGGCGATCTTCCTGAATGAGTTCGGCGCCGGGGAATGCCGCCAGCGTCGCCTCGACCAATGGTGAGGTTCGCAGCGCCTCTGCGTCGGCAGTCTTCTTTACCTGATGCACTTCGACGAGGGTGGGCGCGCCTTCTCCAGCGACTTTCTCGACCTGCCAACGCTCGCCTGTGGCCGCCTGCAGACCGCCGCGCAGAACCGCAACGATGTCCTCGTTGAAGCCCGGCGGCTGGGCATAGCGCAGCAGGCCCGGCGAAAGCTCGACCACCCGCACCTGCATGCGCATGGTGTTCGCGGCAGACATCTCACCCGCATGCTCGACGTCATCGACCAGAGCTTCCCAGCGCGGCGAGATCGCAGCCGGTGACATTGCGACAGGCGCGCCGGACGCGGCACTTCCCTGCTCGGCCACGGGAGCCGCAGGCGCGCGGGAGGCGATTTCCTCCAGCTTGCGGACCAGTGCGCCGGGATCGGGCATGTCGCTGGCGTGCATGATCCGCAGCAGGGCCATCTGCGCCGCGACGAGCGGATCGGGCGCGGACTTCACCTCATCATGCCCCTTGAGCAGCAGTTGCCACAGGCGATGGAGTTGCCCCGCCCGCAGCGACTTAGCCCAACCCTCGATCGCCTCGCGCTCCTCGGTGGAGTGCGCTTCGGCGCTGCCGCTGACTTGCGCCACGGCGACGCGGTGGGTCAGGTCCATGAGGCCGCGCATCAGCGCGATCGGCTCGACACCGAGCGCGAACTGGTGCGCGACGAGGTCGAGCAGGTCGCCGCCCTTGCCGTCCAGGATCGCGGCGATGAGCTTGCGCTGCACGCCCTTGTCGGAGAGGCCGAGCATGTCACGCACCTTGTCGGCGCGGACCTGGCCTTCGCCGTCGAGGTCGGCGTGAGCAATCGCCTGGTCGAGAATCGAGAGGCCGTCGCGGACCGAACCCTCGGCGGCGGCGGCGACCATCGCGAGTGCCTCAGCCTCGGCCTCGACGCCTTCCTTCGCGCAGACGTGCGCGAAGTGGCCCGCCAGCATCGGCGCGGGGATACGGCGCAAGTCGAAGCGCTGGCAGCGCGACAGCACCGTGACCGGCAGCTTGTCCACTTCGGTGGTCGCGAAGAGGAACTTCACATGCGCCGGCGGTTCTTCGAGCGTCTTGAGCAGCGCATTGAACGCATTGCGCGAGAGCATGTGGACTTCGTCGATGATGTAGATCTTGTAGCGCGCCGAGACGGCGGCATAGCGCACCGACTCGATGATCTCGCGCACGTCGTCGACGCCGGTGTGGCTGGCGGCGTCCATCTCGATGACGTCGATATGGCGGCCCTCGGCGATGGCGACGCAGGGTTCGCACTGGCCGCAAGGGTCGATCGTCGGGCCGCCTTGCCCGTCCGGGCCGATGCAGTTGAGGGCCTTGGCGATGAGGCGCGCGGTCGAGGTCTTGCCGACCCCGCGCACGCCGGTCATCAGGAAGGCATGGGCCAGCCGGTCGCGCTTGATCGCGTTGGCGAGGGTCTGGACCATCGCCTCCTGCCCGATCAGTTCGGCAAAAGTCTGCGGGCGATACTTGCGTGCGAGCACGCGGTAGGGCTGCGAGGCGGTTCCGGCAGGAGTAGACTTGGCCGAAGGCGCTTCGACAGGCTTAGCCTGAGTAGGAACGGCGGCAGGTTCGGTTGCCTCGGCGAACATGGCGCTCTGCCCGGCTGCTTCGAGTTCGGCGGCGGAGGGTCGAGATTCGGGCTTTGGCTCCGGCGTCGCTTCCGGCTCAGGATCGCCGAACATCGACTGCTGCCCCGCGGCCTCCAGTTCGGCGGCATCGGGCTTGTCGTCAGCGTCGTCTTCGTCCCAGGGGGGCGTGTCGCCGAACATGTCGCGTGAATCGTCCATCGTCGCTCAAACTAGGGGTTCGCGCCCGGGATGTCAGGAGGAAAGCGGCACGCTTATCGGCATGTTCCACAGCCTTCGCGTCCAGAAGGACACAAAGACGTGAAAATTCAGCGATGTAGAAAAATGAAGGAGCCGAACGACCCGCCGCAACCCGTTGTGGCTGCTTCCTTCCGGACCTGACCAAGTTGGCGGACGCAAACGCCCGTCCGACTCCCGGAGCGCCCTATGGCGATGGTTTGACGGGAATGCAAGCAGTTAGAACGACGTCGCCCCGGACATGGGCCGGGGCGATGGACGATCAGCGGAAGTTGTCGGCGTAAGCCTGGATCTTGAGGCGGCGCGGCGGGGTGGTGTGGATCTCGGCCTCGATGCCGTACTTGTCGGCATAGGCCTTGGCCTCTTCCGAAGTCGGGAAGCGCAGGATGACCTGCTGCTGCGTGTCGCCCGAGCCGGCCCAACCCATAAGGGGATCGGGCTTCTTCGCCTCCGACGGTGTGAACTCGAGGGTCCACTGGTCGAGCAGCGCCTTGCCGGACTGCATGGCGTTCTTCGGGCGTTGATAAATGCGTGCGCTCATGAGCCAGCGCTTTGCCTCCGAATCGCTGCCGAAATCAAGCGCGAATCACGCCTTGCGACTTGCTTCGAAGGCATTGCGCGTCTTGAGGCTAGGGTCTTCGGTCCAAGGTTCATCCGGCCAGCGGTGACGCGGGTAGCGTCCTTTCATGTCGCGCTGCACGTCGCGCCATGATCCCCGCCAGAAGCCGGGCAAGTCGCGCGTGGTCTGGATCGGGCGGCCGGCAGGCGAGGTCAGCTTGAGCAGCAACGGCTGCGAGGGCTGACCAAAGCCGGGGTGCCGGTCGAGCCCGAACAAGGCCTGCACGCGCACTTCCACCGAGGGGCCGCCTTCGTCCTCATAGTCGATCGGGTGCGTCGAACCGGCGGGACTGCGGAACTCGGGGGGAGCGAGGCGGTCGAGCGCCTGCTGGTCATCCCAGCTCAGCCGATTGCGCAAGGCCTGCGTCACCGCGCCCCCGTCGAGCTGATCAAGCCGTCGTCCCAGAAGCGGTCCGAGCCATTCCTCAAGGTCCTCCAGCAGCGCCTCTTCCGACAACGCCGCAATCCCCGCATAGCGCGCGCGACGCAGGAAGTTCTGGGCCCCCTTGCCCAGCGGCACCAGGGGCAGGCCCTTGAGGCGGATGCGCTCGATCAGGAAGGCGCGGATCGCTTGCGGGTCTGGCGACGGATCAGGTCCGCTCGCCAGCGTGATCGCGCCGAGGCGACGCTCCAGCCGCGCCTCCACACGGCAGTCGGCCTCGTTCCAGCGCAGCACGGTGCGGCGTTCGATAGCATCGGCAAGCCACGCCTCGACCTCGGCCGTTTCGAGCGAGGCGCCCGAAAGGATGCGCGCGCCCTTGGCTTGCCCCTGCGCGTCACCGATCACCATCCACTCGCGAGCGGCCAGCGGCGAGGCGGGATCGAGCACGTAGCCCCTCCCTCCCGCGCTCAGCCATGTCTCGCCCGAGCCGTCGCGGCGACGCGCCAGCATGTCAGGGCGGCCGAGGGCGAGAAGCACGCCAAAGGGCACCTCTTCCGCGGCACCGGCAGCGACCAGCCCCGCCGCCCGCCGAGCCCAGCCCACCGCGAGCTTGCGCGAAGCCTGCGCGCGGGGCGCGCGGTCGGCATCCCAGCGGGAAAGGCGCTGCGTCAGGTCGTCACTACGACCACCTAGCCCACGCTCCTGCAGGAGCAGCGCGAGTTTCGCCGCCACATCGGCGGCGCCATGTTCGCAGGCGCGCAGGATCATCGCCGCCTGCGGCGGGTCCATCGGCAGGCTGGCGACCTTGCGGCCGAAACCGGTGATGCGCCCCGCTTCGTCGAGCGCGCCCAGGGCGACGAGGCCCTTGCGCGCCGCTTCCAGCGCCGGGGCGGGCGGCGGGTCGAGCCAGGCCATCACTGCGGGATCTCCCGTGCCCCACTGCGCCAGCGCCAGCGTCAGCGGCGCTAGGTCACTGGTCAGCATTTCCGGCGGATCGAACTCGGGCCGCCCGGCATGCGCGGCTTCCTCCCATAGGCGATAGGCGACGCCGGGCTGCTGACGGGCCGCGCGGCCTGCACGCTGGGCGGCCGAGGCCCGGCTTGCCCGGTGCGTGACGAGGCGGGTGACGCCCGCTGCCTTGTCGAACTCGGCACGGCGCGAGAGGCCCGCGTCCACCACCACCGAAACGCCGTCGAGCGTCAGCGAAGTCTCCGCGATCGCGGTCGCCAGCACTACCCGGCGGCGGCCTTCGGGATCGCGCCGGATCGCCGCGCGCTGGGCGGCGGGTTCGCACTGGCCATGAAGCGGTAGAACCAGCGCAGAGGGCAGCTTCTGCGCCAGCCCCTCGGTCACTCGCTCGATCTCGCGAACGCCGGGGAGGAAGGCCAGCACATCGCCATCGGCGTCGCGCCAGGCGGTGAGGACAGCCGATGTGACCGCGTCCTCGATCCGCCTGTCCGGCGCGTGCCCGAGCCAGCGCAGGTCGAGCGGCCAGGCTTTGCCCGCGCTCTCGATCACCGGAGTGCCCTCCCCCAGCAGCCGGGCGAAGCGGGTCCCATCGATGGTAGCGGACATGACGACCACCCGCAGGTCCTCGCGCAGTACGGCGCGGCTTTCGATCGCCAGCGCCAGGCCGAGGTCGCTGTCGAGATGGCGCTCATGCGCCTCGTCGAACAGCACGGCGGACACGCCGGGAAGCTCCGGGTCCGAGAGGATCGTCGAGACGAAGATCGCCTCCGTCATCACCACCACACGCGTGCGGGCCGAGCGCTTGACATCGAGACGGGTGACGTAGCCGATGGTCTCGCCTGCCGCCTCGCCCAGCTGCCCGGCCATACGCTCGGCGGCGGCCCGCGCGGCGACACGGCGCGGCGAGAGCAGGATCACGGTGCCCTTGCACCATTCCTCGCCCAGCAGGGTCGGCGCGAGCGCGGTCGTCTTGCCTGCACCGGGCGAAGCGATGAGCACGGCGCCCGTCCCGGCGCGCAAGGCGGCCAGGAGATCAGGCAGGACGGCATGGATCGGCAAGGTGCTCACAGACGCGCCCTTAGAGCATTATTGCCATGCGTAAAATCACCGGATCGGTTGTGATACGGGATCATTTCGCCCGACATGTGCACTTTTCATAAAGACTTGGATAGTATCAGAGACCGCTTGCGAGCCCCCCGTTCTCGAATTGCAGACGCGCACACCATGAACGTTGCCGGTCAGTATCCCCTTCGCGTCGCGCAGTATCTGCGCCTGCGAGAGCACATACCACCGCTCTATGGACTGCTTTCGATCAACGCTGCCGTTCTGGCCTTCACCCATCGCCATCTTGCTCCGCCCCTGCTGGTCTACACCATCCCAGGCATCCTGATCACGGCGTGCGTTCTGCGCATGATCCTCTGGACCCGCCCCGTCAGGCCTTCGGATCTGGAACTCGAAGCGGTCGACCGGCGACTGCGCCGCACGCATGCCTTCGCCGTGATTTTCTCGATGGCGTTCGTCGCCTGGTCGCTGACGCTGGACCAGTATGGCGGACCCTACGAGCATGGCCACGTCGCCGTCTTCGTCTCGGTGACCGTACTGGGCTGCGTGTTCTGCCTCAATTTCCTGCCGCGCGCGGCGCTTGCGGTCTGCGTCACGGTTCTGGGCACTTTCCTCACTTATTCGCTGATCACGGGCGGCGAAGTGCTGATCGCCATCGCCGCCAACATTACCCTCGTGGCCATCGGCATTCTCAAGATCCTGGGTGATTCCTACCATTCCTTCGTTGATCTCGAGGCATCCCAGCGCGCTCTTACCATAGAGCGCCAACAGGCACAGGCGCTCGGCGAGGAGAACGCCCGCCTCGCCCAGACCGACGCGCTGACCGGAATGCCCAACCGTCGCTTCTTCTTCACGACGCTCGAGGGGCTGCTGGAGCACGCCGGGCCCGAGGACCGCTTCAGCGTCGGGCTCATCGACCTCGACCGTTTCAAGCCGATCAACGATACTCATGGCCACGCCCACGGCGACCGGCTGCTGCAGATCATCGGCGCTCGGATGAACGCCGCTTGCCCCGCCGACGCCATCGTCGCCCGGCTCGGCGGCGACGAGTTTGGGCTGATCGTCATGAGTGGCCCGCCCGAAGCCGAGCGCGTCGCCAACGACTTGTGCCGCGCCATCCGCGAACCCGCGCGCATCGGCGATATCCTGGTCTCGGTCGGCTGTTCAGCTGGCCTCGCGGTGTATCCGGAGACCGCCGCCAGTGCCAACCTGCTGTTCGACCGCGCCGACTTCGCGCTCTATCACGCAAAGAACCACAAGCGCGGCCAGTGCGTGCTGTTCTCGCAGGAACTGGAAAGACTGATACGCAGCGAGCAATCGCTGGACGCTGCGCTGCAGTTGGCTGACCTCGAAAGCGAGTTGTCACTCAACTACCAACCGATCGTCGCAACCGACGACCTCGACACCATCGGCGTCGAATGCCTTGCCCGCTGGCACTCGCCGCGACTGGGCCACATCGCGCCCGAACTGTTGATCGCCTCGGCGGAGCGCGTAGGCCGCGCTCGCGAAGTCACTCTGACTCTCTTCGGCAAAGCACTCGATGCCTTGGCGCGGCTGCCGGCGGGCTTGCGCCTGTCGTTCAACCTGTCGGGCAACGACATCTGCAACCCGCAGACGATCGATGCCCTGCTCCAGCGCGTCGCGGCCTCCGCCTGCGATCCGCGCCGCGTGCTGATCGAGATCACCGAATCCTCGCTGATCTCGGAGTTCGCCATCGCCAGCGCCGCTCTCGAAAGGCTGCGACAGACCGGAATGCGTATCGCCCTCGACGATTTCGGCACGGGATATTCCAGTTTGTCGTCGCTCCACCAGTTGCCGCTCGACATGGTCAAGATCGACCGCAGCTTCGCGGTAAGGCTGGACGAGGCCTCGGGCCGTCGCCTGATCACGGCTATCCGCCACCTCGCCCGCTCGCTTTCGCTGGAATGCGTGATCGAAGGTATCGAGACAGAGAACCAGCTCGTAAGCGCACGGCTGGCAGGTTTCTCATTGGCGCAAGGCTATTTCATCGCACGGCCCATGACGCTGGAGAGGGTGCTGGATCGCCTCGCCCAGCCGGGCAGCGCGCGCTGGAATGCCGTCGCCGGGTAAGGATCAGGTCGGGCGGCGCACGCCGTAATCGATGCGGATGCGGACCCATTCGCCGACTTGCGGCTTACCGTTGATGCGCGGCGGGATCACCTGGAACTGCCACGCCGCATTGAGCACCGCGCGCCCATAGCCGGAACCGCGTGGCGATTCGCCGAGGATCTGGCAGTTCTCGACGTGATAGTGATCGATCGTCTGGCAGGCGACCATGCCCCAGCCCTCGGGCGGAGCATTGGCGGGCATGTAGCCGCCGAGCTGCGCATCGGTGGGCCTGCGGAACCAGTCTGCATTATAGAGCGTGGCGCCGCCCGGCCCCTCGCCGGGGCCATACGTGGAGCCACTGTTGCCGCCGCCCGAGGGGCTACCGCTGCCCGAACTCTTCATGCCGCCGATGTCCGCCGCCGCCATGTCCGACTTAGAGAGCTTGAGGAAGCTGAAGGCAGGCTTCTCGGCCGTCTGGGTCGGCTTCTCGATCGGCTGTACCGGAGTCTCGACCGCGACCTTGGGCTGTTCGACCTGATCCTTCTCGACCTTTTCCGCCTTCTTGGCGGGTTCGGGAGACTTAGCGCCGGTATCCGCATCCTCACCCTCGATGTTGAAGGTGACGGGGTTCTTCGCCT
Organism: Novosphingobium resinovorum; assembly: GCF_027922145.1. GTDB lineage: Bacteria > Pseudomonadota > Alphaproteobacteria > Sphingomonadales > Sphingomonadaceae > Novosphingobium > Novosphingobium resinovorum. The sequence goes on from NZ_BSFC01000011.1 coordinate 138,157, forward strand.
TCTCGCGCAGAGGGGCCACCGCCGTTTGATAGATCGCGATCAGCAAGGCGATCACGATGATCGCCGCCGACAGCAGTGAGGAGATCAGGCGTTGGCGAGGCGAACCGGATTGGTATCCGCCCCTGTCGGCGTAGGAGGGCATGGCGCGCCTCATTAAGCGAGCCGTGCTCGCGCTGCAATTACGGCTTTGTTGCAGAGTGTCGCAATCTCTGTGGACTGTGGCTCCGGCGCCCGTCCGGAGGAGCGAGCCTCAGCTCAATACCGCCGCGCGACGGCGAACTCCACCGCCTCGGCCATGGCGTTGCGTGCCTCGCCCGCCGGGAAGCCTGCAATCGCGTCGATCGCGCGCTGGGCGTAGAGCCGTGCCCGTTCGCGGGTCGCCTCGACGCAGCCATGGCGGTTGATCAGTTCGACCGCATGAGCGAGGTCTTCGTCCTCGGTGCGGAAACCGGCGATGGCGTCCTCCCAGAACTTGCGCTCCTCGGCATTGCCGCGCGCGTAGGCGAGGATCACCGGCAGGGTCATCTTGCCCTCGCGGAAATCGTCGCCCTTGTCCTTGCCCGATTCGGTCACTTCCGAATCGTAGTCGATCGCATCGTCCACCAGCTGGAAGGCGATGCCGAGGTTACGGCCATAGGCGTCGAGCGCCATTTCCTCCGCCTCGCTCTTTTCCGCGACGAGCGCGGAAATGCGGGTGGCGGCGGCAAAGAGCGCGGCGGTCTTGGAGCCGATGATCTGGAGGTAATGGTCCTCGCTCGTCTCGATCCGGCGCTGCGCGGTCAACTGGTCGACCTCGCCGGCAGCGATGATCGAACTGGCCTTGGAAAAGACCCGCAGAACCTTGAGGCTGCCGTCCTCGACCATCAGTTCGAAGGCGCGGGTGAACAGGAAGTCGCCCACCAGCACTGTCGCCGGATTGCCGAACACGATGTTCGCGGCAGCCTTGCCCCGGCGCATGTCCGAACCGTCGACGACGTCGTCGTGAAGCAGCGTGGCGGTGTGGAGGAATTCCACGGCGGCGGCCAGCTTGTGGTGGCGGTTGCCCTGGTAGCCGCACAGCTCAGCAGCCGCGACCATCAGCATCGGGCGCATGCGCTTGCCGCCGCCCGAGATCAAGTGCCCGGCAAGGGCCGGAATAAGGGGAATCTCACTCTGCATGCGGTCGAGAATGACGGCATTGACGCTGTTCATGCCGGACGCGGTAAGCGCCAGCATGGGAGCCAGGGAGGGTTGCTGCCTGCGCGTCTGCAGGGGGACGATATCTGCGCTCATCGCTGCGCGCTTTGGGCTCAAGGCGACCGCAACGCAAGTGCAAACGGTATCAACCGTGGCCGTAACCGGATTGGCAGAAGTGGGAAACCCGTGCTAGCGGGCGCTGCGATGACTCAGCAGACTTCCTCGACCGTCGGCACCGTCGACCCCGTCCTCGCGGGCTTTCGTTCCAGCATCGACAACATCGATGCCGCGCTGATCCACATGCTCGCCGAGCGTTTCCGGATCACCAAGGCCGTGGGCGAATACAAGGCGAAGACCGACCTTCCCGCCTCCGATCCCGGCCGCGAGGAGCGCCAGATCGCCCGCCTGCGCAAGCTGGCCGAGGACGCGCATCTCGACCCCGATTTCGGCGAGAAGTTCATCCGCTTCGTGATCGACGAAGTGATCCGTCACCACGAGCGGGCAAAGAACGAGGGCTGAGTTCCTCCCCGAGCAAGCTCGGGGAGGAATTACCGGCTTACTCTTCCACCAGACCCTGCAGGCGCGCCATCAGCGTCTGGATGCGCGTCGCCGCCTCGGTGAAGGTCGCGACGTCATCGCGGTTGCCGTTGCCGCGCGCTTCCTTGGCCGATTCGAGGTAACCCTCGAGATCGACTTCCAGTGCGTCGACCAGCATTTCGATCTCGTCCGAAGTCAGCGGGACGTTGATGGGCTTGCTCATGAATGCTCCTGAATTGGCTATGCGGCGCAGATAGCCGCCCTGCCCGCGACCGCAAGCCGTGACAGGAGCGGTTACCCCGAAAAATGTGCCGGGAAACGTCTTACGCCCCAGTCCGCGGCAGCTTCAGTTTCACCAGCAGCCCGCCCAGATCCTCGCTCTCGTCTAGTTCGACGGTGCCGCCGTAGATCTCCACCACATCGCGCACGATCGCAAGCCCCAGGCCGGTGCCGGGCTTTCCGGTATCGAGCCGCGCGCCGCGATCGAAGATACGGGTGCGCTCGGCCTCGGGGATGCCCATGCCGTCGTCCTCGATCCAGATTTCGCAGAACCGCTCGTTCTTCGCCGCATCGACGGTGACGAAGACGCTGCCGCCGCCGTACTTGGCCGCATTCTCGATCAGGTTGCCGAGCATTTCCTCGAGGTCCTGCTTCTCCATCGCCACGATGGCGTCGTGGTTACCGTCGAGATCGAGGCGGGTCTGGTCGTAGAGCCGCTCGACCGCGCGCATCACCGCCTCGAGGCTCGGCCAGACTTCGGCACGCGACTGGCCGACGGCGCGGCGGCCGACGGCGCGGGCGCGGGCAAGGTGATGATCGACCTGACGGCGCATCACCGCCGCCTCGCGAATCACGGTGTCGGCAAGGTCGGGCGCCTGCGCGGTTGCGGCGTTCATCACCACCGTCAGCGGCGTCTTGAGGGCATGGGCGAGGTTGCCCGCATGGGTGCGCGCCTCCTCCGCCTGCCGCTCGGTATGGGCGAGCAGCGCGTTCAACTCGTTCACCAGCGGCTCGACCTCACGCGGGAGCGGATCGTTGACGCGGCTGGAGCCGGTGGTGCGCAGCTTCTGGATCGCGCGGCGCACATGGCGAAGCGGAAACAGGCCGTACCATGTCTGCATCCCCGCCATCAGCAGCAGGCCGACGCCGAGTGCGACGAAGCTGTAGACCAGGATCGAGCGGATCATCTTGATCTGGTCGTCGAGGTCCTTGCGGCTGGCCGCGACGGTGAACATCCACTTGGCATCGCTGCCCGGAAGGATGATCGAGCGCTCCATCACGCGAAGCGGCTCGCCCTCGAACTGGAAGCTATCGTAGACGTGGGTTTCTGCGTCGAAGTGGCCGTCCGGCACGTTCAGGCTGCGGTCCCACAGCGAACGCGAGGGAAAATCCTCGTGCCCCTTGGCGCGAATTTGCCAGTAGAGGCCGGAATTGGGTTCGAGGAACCGCTGGTCGCCCAAGGGACGCAGGAAGAAAACCTCGCCGTCCTGCGAAATCTCGGCCGAGCCGATCATGCCGGTCAGCATATAGCCCAGCTGTTCGTCGAAGTTTCGCGTGACGATGCCGGTGACGGTGTGGTCGAGCGCCAGTCCACCCGCGAGCAGGAGGAAAGAGATCCACCCCGCCGCGATCAGCATCATGCGCCGCGCGAGCGAGCCGGTACTACCGGCCCGCTTCACGGGCGCCTGAGATGGGGCGGCGTCAGCCGCGGCCGGGTTCGGCGGGATCGTCGAGACTGTATCCAAGGCCGCGGATCGTCGTGATGACATCGGCACCCAGCTTCTTGCGGATGCGCGTGACGAAGACCTCGATCGTGTTCGAATCGCGGTCGAAATCCTGATCGTAGATGTGCTCGATCAGTTCGGTGCGGCTGACCACCTTGCCCTTGTGGTGCATCAGGTAGGACAGCAGCTTGTATTCCTGCGCGGTCAGCTTGACCGGCTCGCCAGACAGCGTGACGCGGCCCGAGCGGGTGTCGAGGCGCACCGGCCCCGCCGTCAACTCGCTGGAGGTATTGCCCGAGGCGCGGCGGATCAGCGCGCGCAGGCGGGCGATCAGCTCCTCGGTCTGGAACGGCTTGGCCAGATAGTCGTCGGCGCCGGCATCGAGGCCCGCGACCTTGTCCGACCAGCTGTCGCGCGCGGTCAGCACCAGCACCGGGAAGGTGCGGCCCTCGCGGCGCCACATGCCCAGCACGGTCAGTCCGTCGATCTCGGGCAGGCCGAGGTCGAGGATCACCGCGTCGTAGTCTTCGGTAGAGCCGAGGAAATGCCCATCCTCGCCATCGGCGGAGAGGTCCACGGCATAGCCGTTCTGCTCCAGCGTGGTCTTGAGCTGGTTGCCCAGGGTGGGCTCATCCTCGACGATCAGGATGCGCAATGTACCGTCCTCCTAACATGAACGAGGTTGAGATGGGCCGAAAGGGTGAAACGGTCAAGCAACAGGGCGTCGCTAAGTTCCCGGCCCGTTCCCGTACGAGCGCTCTAGCGCGACTGGCCGATGATGCGCCCCGTCCGGGCATCCACATCGACGAAATATACCTTCCCGTTCTTGATGAACTTGAGGCGATAGGTCATCGCCGCCGGGTCGTACTCCGGCCCGATGTACTGCATTCCCGACATGCGGGGCAGTACTTCGCGCTCGATCTCGCGCGGGGGCAGCACGTTGCCGGCGCGGCGCTCGCGCCGCAGTTCGCCCTGCTCGCCGCCGGAAGCATGCGCCACCGGAACAATCAGAGCGGGAAGCACGGCCAGCGCCGCAAGGAGGGTCGAAATCCTTTTCATCACGGCTTCGGTGCCTAAAGTTGAAGGCTTGAACAAGTCCTGAATGTGGCGGGAAGGTGGCAGACAGGTTTCCGGTGTGGCCGATGGGCAACGCAAACCTGATCCTCCCTGTCGCGCAGCGATGGGGAGGTGGCAGCCCGCAGGGCTGACGGAGGGGTCGCGTATTCCCCCTCCACCACCGACTGCGTCGGCCGTCCCCCTCCCCATCGCTGCGCGACAGGGAGGATTTGCGGCCCTTCCCTTCCCCGCCGCTCCCCTGTAGGGCGCGGCCCATGGCACTCGCACCGATCCTCAGCTGGGAAAACCTCGGCCTCGTCCAGGGCAATGGCTGGCTCTTTCAGGGCCTCGACATCAACGTGGGACCGCGCGACCGGCTGGCGCTGATCGGCCGCAACGGCGCCGGCAAGACCACGCTGCTCAAGCTGCTGGCGGGCATCGTCGATGCCGACAAGGGCACCCGCTCGGTGCAGCCCGGCACGCGCGTCGTCACGCTGGAGCAGGACCCGTTCTTCACCGGCTACGACACCCTGCTCGACTTCGCGATCCACGGCGATGATGCGCCTGCCCGGCACGAAGTCGAGGCGATCGCCGACCAGCTCGGCATCGACCTCTCGCGCGAAGCCGCCAGCGCATCGGGCGGTGAACGCCGCCGCGCCGCGCTGTGCCGTGCGCTGGCGATGGAGCCCGACCTGCTGCTGCTCGACGAGCCGACCAACCACCTCGACCTCGCCGCGATCGACTGGCTGGAATCGTGGCTGCAGCGCTACAACGGCGCCTTCGTGGTCATCAGCCACGACCGCACCTTCCTCACCCGCCTGACCAACGCGACGCTGTGGCTCGACCGCGGCGGCCTGCGCCGCAAGGACATCGGCTTCGGCGGCTACGAGGCGTGGGAAGAGGAAGTCTACGCCGAGGAAGCGCGCGCCGCGCAGAAGCTCGACGCCAAGCTCAAGATCGAGGCGCACTGGCTGGAACGCGGCGTCACCGCGCGCCGCAAGCGCAACCAGGGTCGTCTGGCCAAGCTGTGGGAAATGCGCGCCACCCGCGCCGCGATGGTCGGCCCGCAGGGCGCGGCCAAGCTGGAAGTCGTCGCCAACGACAGCAAGACCAAGTCGGTGATCGTCGCCGACAAGGTGACCAAGGCCTTCGGAGACCGCACGGTCATCAAGGACTTCTCCCTGCGTATCCAGCGCGGCGATCGCATCGGCATCGTCGGCGCCAACGGTTCGGGCAAGACCACGCTGCTCAAGCTGCTGATGGGCGAGATGCAGCCCGATTCCGGCACGATCACGCAGGCCGCCAGCATGGAGCCCACGGTGATCGACCAGCAGCGCAGCCGCATGAACCCGGAAATGCGCATCCGCGACGTGCTGGCCGAAGGCAGCGACTGGATCGACGTACGCGGGGTGCGCAAGCACATCCAAGGCTATCTCAAGGACTTCCTGTTCGATCCGGGTCTGGTCGAGGCCAAGGTCGGCACCCTCTCGGGCGGCGAGCGTTCGCGCCTGCTGTTCGCGCGCGAATTCGCCACCACCTCCAGCCTGCTGGTGCTCGACGAGCCGACCAACGATCTCGATCTGGAAACGCTCGATCTGCTGCAGGAAGTGATCTCGGACTACGACGGCACCGTGCTGATCGTCAGCCACGACCGTGACTTCCTCGACCGAACAGTGAACATCACGCTGGGCCTCGACGGCTCGGGCCACATCGACGTGATCGCGGGCGGCTATGCCGACTGGGAGGCCAAGCGCCGCGAGCGTACCGTGGGCGCGGCAAAGAAGGCCAAGGCGGAAACCGCAGCCGCCGCGCCGCAGATGCCCGCGAAGAAGGCCAAGCTCTCGTACAAGGACCAGCGCGACTACGAACTGCTGCCCAAGCGGATCGAGGAACTGGAGGGCCTGATCGCGCGCGACGAGACGGCACTGTCCGACCCGGCGCTCTACACGCACGACCCGAAGAAGTTCGCCGCGCTGACCGACGCCATCGCCAAGGCGCGGACCGAGAAGGACAACGCCGAGGAGCGCTGGCTGGAACTGGCTGAGCAGGTCGAGAGCTGAGGCCCTTGTTCTGCCCCCCGTTCGTCATTGCGAGCGCAGCGAAGCAATCCAGGGCGGTTTACGCCACTCTGGATTGCTTCGCTGCGCTCGCAATGACGAAGTATCTGATGCCGTCTTGCCAAGACCCGCCAATCGGCCGATAGCCCTCTCAAACCAAATCGGTTACAGAGGCTCCGCATGATAAACCGCATCCGCGACATCCGCCGCCAGAAGAACATGACGCTGGCCGACGTGGCGCTGGCCTGCGATCCGCCGACCACCGCGCAGACCATCGGTCGCCTCGAAACCGGCATGCGCAACCTGTCGCTGGTATGGATGAACCGCATCGCCGCCGCGCTGCAGGTGGAGCCGGAAACGCTTCTGCGCTCCGAAGGCGCCGAGCCCGCCCGCCTCGTCGCCACGCTGGGCACCAAGGGCGCCGAGGCGCTGAAGAAGCCGGTCGATGCCGTGCTGCCCAACGATCTCTCCGCCGATGCGCCATGGGTCGTGGTTTCAGTGGACGCCGCCGTCGGCGAATACCGCGAGGGCGACCAGCTGTGGCTGCGCCAGCACCGTCCGGAAGAGGCCACCGACCTGCTCAACCGCGACGTCCTCGCGCCCATGCAGGGCGGACGCTTCGCGTTCGGTCGGCTTACCGAGGGTAGTGCACAGGCCGTCACCCTCCTGCCGCCCGCCGCTGGCAAAAGCCCGGTCGCGGTGGAACAACCCGCCTGGCTCGCGGTTGCCGAAATGCTGGTCCGCAAGCTCTGATCCGCAAGCTCTGACTCTCGGCCGCCACGGGAAATCCATGCACGTCCTGTCCATCGCCACGCTGTTTCCCAACCCGGTGAAGCCCTCGTTCGGGGTCTTCGTCGGCAACCAGATGCGCGCAGTCGTCGCCAGCGGTCAGGTGGAACTGACGATGGTGAGCCCCATCGGCATCCCGCCCTGGCCACTCTCCACGCGCGAGCCCTACGCGCGGCTAAAGGACATTCCGGAGGTGAGCGACGCGGTGGGCCTCAAGGTCCACTACCCCAAGTTCACCACGTTCCCGAAAGTCGGCGGTGACACCAATCCGGGGCGCATCGCCCGCACCGTGCTGCCGCTGGTGCGCAAATTGCACAAGGAGAAGCCCTTCGACCTCGTCGATGCGCAGTTCTTCTTCCCGGACGGCCCGGCCGCCGCGATCGTCGCGCGCGAACTGGGCATTCCGCTGACAATCAAGTCGCGCGGAGCGGACATCCATTTCTGGGGCCAGCGCCCCCATGCGCTGAAACAGATGCTGGAGGCGGCGCACCAGTCCGCCGGGCTGCTCGCGGTCAGTCAGGCGCTGCGCGAGGACATGATCCAGCTCGGCATGCCCGCCGACCGGATCGATATCCACTACACCGGCCTCGACCGCGAGAAGTTCCATCCCATCGAGCGCGGCGCCGCCCGCGCTCTCGTCTCGGCGATGCCGAACCTTGGCATCTGGTCGGAAGGTCCGCTGCTGGTGACGCCCGGCGCGCTGATCCCGCGCAAGGGACAGGCGCTGGTGATCGAGGCGCTGTGTCGCCTGCCAGAAGCCCGCCTTGCGCTGGCTGGTAGCGGCGAGGACGAGGCACGGCTGAAAGCCCTCGCCCAGCGCCTAGGCGTGGCAGAGCGCGTGCAGTTCCTCGGCCTCGTCGATCACGAACTGCTGCCGCACGTCCTGTGCGCGGCGGACGTGCTGGTGCTGCCCTCGGCCAGCGAGGGGCTGGCGAACGTGTGGGTGGAGGGCCTCGCCTGCGGCACCCCGATCGTCATCCCCGACATCGGCGGCGCGCGCGAGATTGTCAGCGACGCCAGCGCCGGACGCATCGCCGAGCGCACCCCCGACGCCATCGCCGCGGCGGTGGAGGACATCCTCGCCGATCCGCCGACGCAGGCGCAAGTGGCCGAGCACGTCAGCCGCTTCTCGTGGGGCGTCAATGCGGAGAACATCGTGCACTTCTGGAAGGGCGTGCTGGGGCAGGACGAACCCGCCCCGGAGCTTGAGGAAACCGCCTGACTTTTGCTTCGTCATTGCGAGCGCAGCGAAGCAATGACGGATTTCAGAGCGACGAGCCGCCGTCCAGCACGAACTCCGCGCCGGTGGCGAAGGCGCTTTCGTCGCTGGCGAGGTAGAGGCACAGCGCCGCCACTTCCTCCGGCTTGCCGAGGCGGCCGATCGGGTGGCCCGCGACCCATTCGGCATAGAGCTTTTCGGGCTGGTCGGATTGCGCCAACACTTTGTCGAGGATCGGCGTGTGGATCACGCCGGGGTGCACCGAATTGCAGCGGATGCCATACTTCTCGTGCGCGTAGTGCAGCGCGATCGACTTGGTCATGTGGGTGACGCCCGCCTTCGCGGCGTTGTAGGCGGCCAGATAGTCCCTCGCGCGGATACTGGCCATCGAGGCGATGTTGATGACCGAACCGCCGGTGCGCTTCATCAGCGGAACGACATGCTTGCAGCCAAGGAACGGCCCGGCAAGATCCACGTCGAGTTCATGGCGGAAAGCGTCCAGAGTCAGCGCCTCCACCGAACCGACGGTGGTGATCCCGGCGCAGTTCACAAGCACATCGAGGCGATCGTGCAGTTCCTCCGCCCGTGCGAAGGCGGCGATCCACTGGTCCTCCTGCGTCACATCGAGGGGGACGAAATGCGCCGCCGCGCCGAGGTCGGCGGCCAGCCGCTCGCCCGCAGCCGCGTCGATATCGGCGACCAGCACCGCCGCGCCCTCGGCCACGTAACGGCGGACGATCGCCTCGCCCAGCCCCGAGGCGCCGCCGGTGACCAGCGCCACCTTGCCTTCGATCCGTCCCGTCATGCCGCTCTCTCCGTTTTTTCTCTGCCAGGGGACTTGGCCCGCCGCGCCGCGCCGGACCACCTGTGCAAAGTGAGAGCGGCGCGGCGCGCAGAGCGCCCCTAGCCTTCGCAACACAACCAAGAGAGGACAAATCCATGCGCATCATCGTGGCCGGCTGGCTGCGCTACGCGGGCGACGAGAGCACCTGTGCCGAGATCATCACCACGGGCCGCGACCATATCCTCGCCGCGCGGGAGGAGAAGGGTTGCCTCGCCTATACCTGGGCGGTCGATCCGATCGATCCCGGCGTAATCCAGGTCTACGAGGAATGGGAGAGCGAGAAGGACCTGCTCCAGCACTTCGCCGACCCGCCCTACGCCGACATGCGCGCGCATCTGGAGCAGTGGGAGATCACCGGGTTCGGCGTGCAGCTCTACGGCGCGGGCATGCCGGAGGCGGTCTATGCGGATGACGGCTGGCCGCGGAAGGAGATTTTCGGGGTGACGCTGGAAGCGTAAACCGCGCAACCCTCAATCATCGTCATTGCGAGCGCAGCGAAGCAATCCAGGGCAACGCAAACCGCCCTGGATTGCTTCGCTGCGCTCGCAATGACGAAGGTAGGAGATACGTTTCTCCTCAACCCTCGATCGGGATCAGGAAATCCATCGTGTAGCGCCTGGCCTTCCAGCCCTCATCCGTGCGCACCACATCGAAGTAGTAGCGCCCGTTGACGGTGATCCCGCCGCCCGCCTTGTACTTGCCCATGCCGATCACATAGGCGCGGATCGACGCGGTATCGCCGTCGTAGGCGGTGATCGCGAAGTTCGTCAGGTAATGCGCGTGAGCCGCCATCGCCGCGAAGGTGCCCTCGAAGAACTTGCGGATCTCGCCGTGTCCATTGAGGCTGGGAAACCCGATACCCGATAGATCGAACACCGCGTCCTCCACGAAGACGGCGCAGATGCCGTCAAGGTCATGCAGGCTGTCGACGGCATGGGCATAGGACACAAGCAGGTCCTGGATCGCCAGACGATCCTCGATGGGGCAGGCTGTCATTGAAGCAAGATCCTCTCTTATTGCGTCGTTACGGGAAAGCCGGGGCGGATCGGGTCGGAGCCGTCCCAGCCTTGCGCAGCGCCGGCGATGCGGGCGAAGAATTCGCCCTGCAGCGGGTTTTCCTCGATCAGCTCGATCATGCAGCCGAGCGTCGCCGAGGTGTCGATGTAGGAAAAGCGAAAGCCGCCGAAGCTGCCATCCACCGCCGTCACGAAGCCCTGCTGCGCATAGCGCGCATGCACCGCATCGTAATCATCGGTGTAGATCGCGAGGTGGTGGAAGCCGCCCTGCCCCTTCGCCACCGTATCGCGGTAGGCGGAAGGGTTGTCGCAATGCTGCTGGATCAGCTCGATCTGCACGCCACCGGACTGCGCGATCGCCACCGAGAAATCCAGACCCGAGGCAGGCCGCCCGCAATAGGAATATTCCTCCAGCACCACATGCGGCACGGTGAGGAACGGCCCGATTCCGGTGGTACGCACCCAGTCCATGCAGGCGGCCTCAAGGTCCTCGACCATGAAGGCCACCTGCATAACGTGGGAGCCCGGAACGCCGGGCGCGACCATTATTCCGGCGCGCCCTTCACGTAATCGTTGAGCAGTTCGTGGAAGCGCTGGATGCGCTTTTCCTGACCCGGCAGGATGCAGCCCTTGAACCCGCGCGAGTTCAGGCCCTGTTGCTGGCTGGTGCCGATCGACAGGTCCTGATCCGCCACGTAGCCCACCGAAACGCCGTCGCCGTAGACCGAGTGGCGCGCCACCGCGTCATGCTGGAGCGGCAGCATGCCCAGCGGGGTGAAGACCTCCTTCATGCCCTCGACCGGCGGATAGAGGCACCAGTGCTGGAACACGCACTTTTCCGGGTCGGTCGGGTGCGGCTCGGTACGCAGGACCTGCAGCTGCTCGGGGCTCATGGTGAGCGTCAGGTTGGGGAACAGAGTACAGTGGAAATAGTCCACCAGCTGCTGGTCGCTCATGTTGTCGTAATTGGTGTAGCCCCGGCCCGGACCGAGGCGGCGCTTCGCCTCGATGATCGCTTCGCGCAGATCACCCGTGCGGCCGTTGTATTCCTCGGGATCGATGCCCCACGCCCGCGCTGCCTCGCCCAGCGGAGCGGGCACTTCGGAGGTGTGGTAATCGACGCGGGTGGTCGCCTGATGGCCCTTCATCCACATCGAGTTGTGGCCCGAGGGGTACATCTCGAACAGGGTGTCGGGCAGGCCGTCGTTGATGAAGGTCGCCAGTTCGGGGTGGATGGTCGGGAGGTGGTAGCTCTCGTTGAAGTTGTCGCGGATGATCTTCCAGTTGAAGTCCGCATCGGCCGAGACGTTGAGCACCCGCACCCAGTTCTCGATTCCGTAGCCCTTCAGGCGCTCGGGGAACGGATCAAGCCATTCGTGCAAGGGGGCGACGTCGTCGTCCATGCACCAGAACACGAACGGGCCCCATGTCTCGCAGCGCAGTTCGGAAAGGTGGACCTTACCGCAGGGCGTGCCGCCTTCGAAATCGTCGGGGTCCTGCACTTTGGCGAGGGTGCCGTCGAGGTCGAAGGTCCAGTTGTGATAGCCGCAGACGATGCGCGGCACGCTGGCCATCTCGCCCAGCACGAGCCGGTTACCCCGGTGCGGGCAGGAGTTGTAGAACGCCTTGATCGAGTCGTCTTCCTGCTTGACCATGATGACGGATTCTTTGGCGAAGTTGTGGCGGATGATGTCGCCCGGCTCCTCCAGTTCCGCCAGCAACCCGCCAAGGTGCCAGACCTTGGGCCACAGGTTCTTCATCTCGCCGTCCATCCACTCCTTGGTGGTATAGCGGTCGGCGGTGATGGTGTCGCCGCGCACCGGCGGATCGAATTCCTGCGAGTAGCGGGAAACCTTGGTCTGGATGTTCATGGCTTCAGGTATCCTGTGATTATCGCTGTTATCGTTGGCTGGGATCGTCGCCCCGGCGGCCGCCGCGCGGCGCTCCTGGATTGGCGGCGAAGAAGTCGAGGGTGCCCGGATCGTCCTTGACCCAGTCGGTCACCAGCATCCGGTTGACGATGCGCCATTCGCCATCGCGGCAGGCATAAGTGTCGAGGTAGCGGCCCGAGATGAACAGGTCGCGCACGCCCCCGTCCTCGCTCGAAACCGAGTGCCACGCCTGGAAGTACCACTCGCCGGTGGCGCCATCCCCGTCGACGGCGATGCGCGACTGGCCGAGCAGGTGGTGCGTGGCGTTCATGTCGGCGAGGAAGCCTTGCGCGAAGGCCACGAATTCGTCGGCGCTGCCCTTCATCAGGCCGCAGTCGACGACGGCGTCGTCATGGAAGGCGCTGCGCTGCAGGTCCGGTTCCAGCCGGTCGAGACCGCGCATGTAGCGCGCCGCCGCATCGGCGATGTCGCGCCGCGCAGCGAGGTCGCGGACTTCAGCCTCGAGGTCGAAGCGGGTGGTCGTCATAGTGTCCAAGAGGCTGGCCTCCGGACAGATTGCTCGCGTGCGCTGGGCATGGCCTTTCACTCTCCCGTTCCCGGACAGGGCGCGTCTGTTTTCTTGCGCGCCTCTGGCCTTGAGTGCGGCCGGCGATAAATAAACCGGCTCAACTGCCGGTTTTTATGCTACGCTCCGGCGCATCTGCTAACCTGCGACTTAGGATAGGTTCGGGCGAACCCGCTGATAGCGCAGGGAAACAAAGGGATACGGGGGAAGGACGATGAAGGCCGAGGCACTGCAAGACCGGATGCTCAGCGCGCTCATGCCCGAATTGCATGCCCGCCTGCCGGAGAATGGCGTCCCCGAAAAGTGGCAGCAGCGCAAGAGCGCGATGATGCGCGAGCGGCTGGTTTCCGGAGCGATCGACTGCCTCGTGGAGAGCGGCTACCCCGGCCTTACCACCGCCGCGGTGGCGAGCGCCAGCGAGGTGTCGCGCGGGACGATGCACCATCACTTCCAGACCAGAATGGAACTCGTTTCCGCCGTCGTCGATCAGGTCGTCTACCACCGGATGCGCACGTTCCTCGCCGACTACTTCGACGCGGTCTCGCGCCGCACGGACGAGCCGATGATCGAACTGGCCTGCGATGCCCACTGGCGCTCGGTCCAGACGCGGGACTATGCGGCATGGCTCGAACTGGCCGTCGCGGCCCGCACCGACGCGGAACTGGCGGCGATCTTCGAACCCGCCGCGCGCCGCTACGACGCCATCTGGGCGAGCGAGATGATCGAGGCCTTCCCGCAATGGCGGGAGGACTGGGACAACCTGAAGCTCGCGCATGACTTCACCAGCGCGATGCATGCCGGGATGCTCCTGCACAAGCCGATCTTCGACGACACGCGGATCGACCGCCTGCGCCGCTTCGCCGCACGCACGATGCAAAAGCTGAGTGAGGAACCGTCGTCCCGGACTTGATCCGGGACCGGCGGCTGTCTTTAGGCGGACGCTTGCAGGAAGGCGCCATACTGTAAGGTAGGCTGTTCACGGCCAGCGGTCCCGGATCAAGTCCGGGACGACGACCTCTCAGGCACCGCGCTTCTCTCAAAAGTCACAGGTGTCGCTGCGGCCATCCCTCTTCCAGACTTGCTCCCGATAACGAATCCCGAAAACCGGGCATCGAAGGAAAGGATATCCCGATGGCGACAGTGGCAATCACCGGAGCAGCGCGCGGCATCGCGTACGAACTCGTCAAGCAGCATGCCGAGCGCGGCGACCGGGTCTACGCCCTCGCCCGCGATCCCTCGGGCGCGGCCGCGCTCAACGAATTGGCAGCCTCCTCGGACGGCAGGATCACGGTCCACGCGATGGACGTGGGCGACAATGCCTCGGTCGCCTCGGGCGCTGCGGATACCGGCAGCGAACCAGTCGACGTGCTGTACAATGTCGCCGGCGTCACCGGCAAGGCGGAACCGCAGCTCGACGGGATCGACTGGGACGACTTCGACAATTCGATCGAGATCATGCTGAAAGGCCCGCTGCGCGTGCTCAGCGCCTTCCTGCCGCGCCTGCACGACGGTTCGAAGGTCATCAACTTCTCCAGCCAGCTCGGCGCATCGACCTGGCCTTACGGCGGCTACTGGCCTTACGCGGCGGTCAAGGCAGGCCTGAACCGCATGATGCGCTCGGTTGCGTTCGACCTGAAGGAACGCGGCATCGTGGTCGGCGTCATCCACCCCGGCTACGTCGCCACCGACATGAGCGGCCCCGGCGCCGACATCTCCCCGCAGGAAAGCGCGTCCTCGATCATGGCCCTGACCGACGGCTGGGCGATCGAGGAGACCGGCGAATTCTACAAGTGGAACGGCGAAAAGCACGCCTGGTAAGGAGACCCCGACCATGGCGTTCACCGGACCGCTGGAGGACCGCATCCTCATCCGCGAATTGCTCGATACCTACGCCCACGCGGTGATGACCCGCGATGCCGAGACATGGGCCTCGACCTGGGCGGAGGATTCGTACTGGGCCTTGCCCGAATTTCCCGACCTCGGCGGCTTCACCGGCAAGGAAACGATCGTTTCCGCATGGGTGGAATCGATGAAGAACTACGGCCTCGGTGGAAACGCCGCCAAGCCCATGGTCTACGTCGCCCACCCCGGCGAAATCCGCGTCGACGGCGACCGGGCCTCGGCGATCTCCTACACCTCGGAAATCTTCGAGGACCCGGCCTCGGGCAAGACCATGCGCCTTCGCGGCCGCTACGTGGACGAACTTGCGAAAGCGGACGGCCAGTGGCGCTTCACCCGCCGCGAATACACGACTTTCGACGCACGCGAGGATTGATGCCCCGTCGTCCCGGGCCAAACCCGGGACGACGACGGCTTCACAGCCCCAACTGCTCGAACATCTTGCGGGTCATCGCGCTCATGTGAGCCATGACTTGCGCAATGGTGCCCTGCACTTCCGCGAAGCGCAGCGGCTTTACGCGCTCGACCAGCACTTCCTCGGGCGTCGGCTGCTGCGCGAAAAGTGCCATGACCTCATCGGCGAACTCGCCGAGCGGCTGGTAACCCTCGCGCGTGCTCTGCCCGGGGGTGAGGTCGGTCTGCACGGCGGGCGGTGCCAGTTCGATAACCTCGACCTTGTCACGCAGCATCTCGCGAAGCGACATCGTGTAGCTGTGGATCGCAGCCTTGGTCGCATTGTAGGTCGGCGTGCCCGGCAGCGGCACGAAGGCGAGGCCCGACGTGACGTCGACGATCGTCCCGTCGCCCCTGGCCACGAGATGATCCACCAGCGCGTCGATGAGCCGGATCGGGCCGAGCAGGTTGGTGGTGATCGTCGCCTCGGCGTCCGACAAGTCGCGGGCGCGGTCCAGCCGCTCGTAGCGCATGATGCCGGCATTGTTGACCAGCACGTTGAGCGCCGGGAACCTCTCCAGCACTTCTGCGGCGAAGGCGGCGACGCCTTCTGCGCTTTCCACGTCGAGCCTGATCGCATGCATGTTCTCGCGGCCCGCACAGGCGGCTTCCAGCGCGTCTAGGCGGCGCCCGGCAACGATCACGGTGTTACCCGCGTCGTGGAAGCGCTGCGCCAGCGCCTCGCCGATGCCCGAGCCGCCGCCGGTGATGAGGATGGTGTTTCCGGTGGTCTTCATGGGGACACTCCTTGGTTGACGCCATCGATCTAGCACTCCACATTCTATTCGAAAGAAGGCACCCAAAAGATTTATACTTACCCGAAAGAGAGTGATCCAATGGCTGCCCGTCCCGCCCCCGAGAAGAACTGCGAGCACATCGACCCGCGCGTGGAAGCGCTCGTCACCGAGCTGATCGGGCGGGTGGCAGACAAGTGGACGATGATCCTGCTCGAAGTGCTCGAGGAAAACGGCGTGCAGCGCTTCACCCAATTGGCCCGCGCCGTGCCCGACATCAGCCAGAAGATGCTGACTCAGACGCTGCGCCGCATGGAGAGGGACGGGATGCTGACGCGCACCGTCCATCCCGTGGTCCCGCCGCGCGTGGACTATGCCCTGACCCCGCTGGGCGAAACCCTCAGCGAAGCGTTCTGCGGCGTGTGGATGTGGGCGGAAGCGAACCTCGAGCGCGTCGAACGCGCGCGAGAAGAATTCGACGCACGTTAATTCAGAAGGCTGCGCAGCAGTTCCATCGCGCTGCGCCGGGCCAGTCGCTCCGGCACGTAGACGACCGGAACGGCCTTGCCCTCGATCAGTTCGGCGACGTCGATGGTTTCCTTGAGCGCAATGCCGCAGCGGTCATGCGCGCGCCAGCGGACTTGCCCCTTGATCACCTGATCGCCGACGACAAGCTCTACAGCGACGCCGCGTGCCGGAGGTGCATCGACCAGCGCCAGCACACCACGCGAGGAGGCATTAGCCAGCGTCGCCTCGGCAACGCGGCTACCGATGCGGATGTTGGCCTTGATGGCCAGCATCGTGCGCGTTTCCATCCGCTGACGGTGAATGAACATGCCCGCTCCCTGCAAAGAACCGGGTCCGATTATACGGGATGAATGCCTAAAACGGAGTTAAATCGCCTTTAACATCCCGGCCCGCCTTCACGGCGGGCCGGGAACGTGGATCAGGCCGCCTTCTTCTTCAGGCGCCAGGCATGCAACAGCGGCTCGGTATAGCCGCTCGGCTGCTCGACGCCCTTGAACACCAGGTCGCAGGCCGCCTGGAAGGCCATGCTGGTGTCCCAGTTGCCCGCCATCGGTTCATAGAGCGGATCGCCCGCATTTTGCGCATCGACCTTGGCGGCCATGCGCTGCAGCGATTCCATGACCTGCTCCTTCGAGCAGACACCGTGCAGCAGCCAGTTCGCCATGTGCTGGCTGGAGATGCGCAGCGTCGCGCGGTCCTCCATCAGCCCGACATCGTTGATGTCCGGCACCTTGGAGCAGCCGACGCCCTGGTCGATCCAGCGCACGACGTAGCCCAGCAGCCCC
Source organism: Novosphingobium resinovorum (assembly GCF_027922145.1). GTDB lineage: Bacteria > Pseudomonadota > Alphaproteobacteria > Sphingomonadales > Sphingomonadaceae > Novosphingobium > Novosphingobium resinovorum. The sequence goes on from NZ_BSFC01000011.1 coordinate 155,431, forward strand.
TGCGCGTTGTTGTCGAGTTCCTCGCGCACTTCCTCCTCGGACCAGTTGATGCCTTCGGCCAGCGGCACCGACAGTAGCAGGTCAAGCCCGGGAATGTCCTCATTGGCGATGCCTTCGCGCAGGCCAAAGACATCGACCTGGTGATAATGCATCGCGTGGAGTGTCGCAGCGGTCGGCGACGGCACCCAGGCGGTGTTTGCGCCGGTCTTCGGGTGGCCGATCTTCTGCTCCATCATGTCGCGCATCATGTCGGGCGCCGCCCACATCCCCTTGCCGATCTGCGCCACGCCCGAAAGGCCATGCCGCAGGCCGATGGCGACGTTGCGCTTCTCGTAGGCGGCGATCCACGCCGAGCCCTTGATGGCGGCCTTGCGGATCATCGGACCCGCCCGCATCGAAGTGTGGATTTCGTCGCCGGTACGGTCGAGGAAGCCGGTGTTGATGAAAACGATACGGTCCTTCACCGCCTCGATGCAGGCACCGAGGTTGGCCGAAGTCCGGCGCTCCTCGTCCATCACGCCGACCTTGATGGTGCAGCGCGAGAGGCCCAGCAGGTCCTCCACCGCATCGAACAACGCGTTGGTGAAGGCGCACTCCTCAGGCCCGTGCATCTTGGGCTTGACGATGTAGATGCTGCCTTCGCGGCTGTTGCCGTACTTTGTGAGGCCCCGAACGTCCTGCGTCGAGATTGCGCTGGTGATCACCGCGTCCATGACGCCCTCGGGGATTTCCGAGCCGTCCGGCAGCAGGATCGCCGGGTTGGTCATGAGGTGACCGACATTGCGCACGAACAGCAGCGAGCGGCCGGACAGCGCCTTCTCAGCCCCATCAGCAAGCGTCACCGTCTTGTCGGCCGCCAGTTCGCGCGTGAGCGTGCGCCCGCCCTTCTCGAATGTGTCGGTCAGGTCGCCCTGGATCACGCCCAGCCAGTTGGCATAGGCCGCGATCTTGTCCTCTGCATCGACAGCCGCGACCGAGTCCTCCAGATCGACGATGGCAGTCAGCGCCGCTTCGAGAAAGATGTCGGCGATGCCAGCCTTGTCGGTGCTGCCGACCTGGCTCGCGGCATCGACGACGACCTCGATGTTGAGGCCGTTGTTGACGAACAGCAGGCCCTTGCTCGTGCGCCCGACGAACTGCGCCGCATCGGCGGGTTCGACACCGTCCAGGTCGGCAAGGTCTGCCCACGACCCAGTCTTGAGCGGCACCGCCCGGTCGAGAAACGCGCGTCCTGCCGCGATAACCGCCGCGCCGCGCGCCGCATCGTAGCCCGGTCCCTGAGCGGGGGCCGCATCGAGCGCATCGGTGCCGTACCATGCATCGTAGAGGCTGCCCCAGCGCGCATTCGCCGCGTTCAGGAGGAACCGGGCATTGAGTACCGGAACGACCAGCTGCGGCCCTGCCATCGTCGCAATTTCGGGATCGACGCCCTGCGTGCCGATGGTGAATGCCGCCGGCTCGGGAACGAGATAGCCGATTTCGCGCAGGAACGCCTGGTATTCGTCCTGTTCGATGGGCCTGCCTGCCCGCTCGCCGTGCCATGCGTCGATCTGCGCCTGCAGCGAATCGCGCTTGCCGAGCAGCGCGCGGTTGCGCGGGGCGAATTCGGCCACGAGCGCGGCAAAGCCTGCCCAGAACGCGGCGACGTCCTGCGCGATGGGGGGCAGGACCTGCTCCTCCACGAACTTCGCCAGTCCTGCATCGACCTGCAGCCCCGAACGATCAACCCTGTCAGTCATTGCCTTCCTCGCACTGGTTCGAACGCACACGAACATCGTGCCACGTCCACGTCAAAAACCAAATTGCCCTGGGGAAGGATGTGCGCCGTATGACCGATGCGCGCGCGATTGGCAACTGCGCCGAAAGTATCGTCATGGATCAGACGGTTGCAGACCGGGACGGGATCCGGACCTTTCCCGGATTTCCTTAACCGTCGGAAACCCTTACATTCAAGCTCACGTTAAGCATGAGACTCGGCGGGAACGCGGAACTGGCACGAACGTTGCTAATCTGTGACCACTGCAAAGGGATGGAAATGCTCCGAAAAGTCGGTCGCCTGTTCGTGATCAAGAGCAACTGGGAAGCCTACATGGTGATCTACGCGCTTGCCCTCGGCGCGATCGAGCGTGGCAGCGTTTATCTCACACGCTTTCCGGGCTTCGGCGGTAAGCTGCTGTTCCTCGCGTGCACCGGCGCCGTGTTCATGGCGGGTGCCAAGATCCTCGACTGCATCAAGTATGAGAAGGCCGCCCTGATGGCGAAGGCGGAAGGCCCATCCCCCGAAGAAGACCTCGAGCGAAAAGCCGCCTAGACCAGATCGTCAGAATCGCGCGCCGTCGACTTTCGTGATCGTAAGCGCATCGAGGTCCGCCGCTGGCACGCAGCGCAAGTTCACCGCCGTCATCTTCGTTCCGTCCGGCGCCTCGCCCTGTGCGAAAGGCTCCACCCCGCATGTTGGGCAGAACTTGTGCCCGATCACATGCTTGTAGAAGCGATACTCGGTGAGTTCGTCGGCTCCGCGCTCTATCGCAAGTGCGTCATGCGGTATGAAAGCGAGCAGGAAGCCCTTGCGACGACAGTGCGAGCAATTGCAGCTCATCGCCTCGTGCGGAAGTTCGCCCATCACCGTGAACGCCACTTTGCCGCAGTGGCAGCTGCCCGAAAATGTCATCACTGACCCGTCCTTTCCCTATAGCGGCCGAAAATCGGGAACCGAGCGGTGGCAGGTGGGGCGATTCTGTTGATAGGCTCGCCCCCAGCCCCCGGAATCCGCTTCTGTTACCCGGTGGGTCCAACCGTGTTCTAACTTTGTAACTTCAGGGCGTTAGCCCCTAGAATTACGCCGCGAGAGCAAGTGCTTCGTTGTCGTTGGCACTTATGAGTTTTGAGCCTTGAACGGGTTACTCAGCCCGGAAGAAAACACCGCTTTTCAACACACGTCGATCCTAGTTCGGCCCCGTCATCACCCCTGCGACAACAGGGTTGTTTCCCAAAGGAAACGGGTGATGGTGGAGCCGCCGGGTACCGCCCCCGGGTCCGCTGCGTCTATTGCACGGCGCAATTTATCCTCATAGCCGGTCGAAACCAGCAGGAGCCCATATAGGGGCTCCCGCCTGAATGTGAAGTGAAAGTGGATGAGTTGTTTGGGGAATGCCCATGCTGGGCATTCCCGTTGCGGCTGCGGCGGATTTTCAGATTACTTCTTGCGCAGTTCCTCGAGGATTTCCTTGAGCGCGATCAACTGCGGATCGACCGGAGCCTCGGGCGCCGGTGCATTTGCTGCGGCCTCGGCCTCCTGCTTCTTCACCGAATCGATCATCTTGTTGACCGAACGGACCAGCAGGAACAGCACGAAGGCGATGATCAGGAAGTTGACCACCTGGGTGATGAACTCGCCGTAGCCGATCATCGGCACGCCGGCCGCCTTCAGCGCGGCATAGTCGGTAAGACTGCCCTTGTAGTCCGCCGGTGCGTCGCCCAGTTGGAAGAAATACTTCGAGAAATCGATGCTGCCGAACAGCCAGCCGATCACCGGCATGATCATGTTCTCGTTCAGTGACGACACGATCTTGCCGAAGGCAGCACCGATCATCACACCGACTGCGAGGTCCAGCACGTTGCCGCGTGCAATGAACTTCTTGAATTCGTCTACGATTGCCATGCGCCTGGTTCCCCTTCTGCCGGCCAAATGGAAATAAATCTGAGTGCTGTTTGACACACTCCACCCGGCCCCTCAAACGTTTGTTAACCGACCGGGTTTCCACCGAGCCCGCCCGGCGTCCTTGATCCGCCATCGCGGAGCGCTATCTATCGCGTGGAAGCCGCCGGTTCGCCCGGCGTGCAGTGGAGGAACGAAGTCCGATGACGCTCTTCAACGCCCGCTCGGCAAAGACCGGCCTGGTTCTCGCGGCCGCGCTTTCGCTGTCCGCTTGTGGTTTCAACTCGGTGCCCACCAAGCAGGAGGCTGCCAAGGCCAAATGGGCTGATGTCGAGGCCGCTTTCCAGGAACGCTCGAACCTCGTTCCCAACCTTGCCGCCGTCGCCAAGGGTGCGGCCGAGCAGGAAAAGTCGATCCTCGTCGGCGTCACCGAGGCACGCGCCAAGGCCACCTCGGTGCAGATCAGCGCCGACGACCTCGGCGACCCGAAGAAGATGGAGCAGTTCCAACAGGCGCAAGCCAACCTTGGCGCCGGCATCGGCCGCCTGCTCGCCAGCGTGGAAGCCTATCCGGACATCAAGTCCAGCACCAACTACCAGATGCTGCAGAGCCAGCTCGAGGGTCAGGAAAACCGCATCCGCGTCGCCATCCGCGACTACAACGGCGCGGTTCAGGACTACAACACCGAAGTCCGCACTTTCCCCTCGATGATCGGCGCGCGCCTGCGCGGAGCCGATCCGCTGGTGCCCTACAAGGCCGTTACGCCCGGCGCCGAAGCCGCCCCGAGCCTCGAAGGAAAGCTCTGATCCGATGGCCCGCATCCGGGCCGTCCCGCTGGCCGCGCTTCTGTGCCTGCTGGCCCTCGTTTCGGGGGCTGGCAGCGCATGGGCGCAGGCCGCGCAACTGCAGTTCCCCAAACTCACGGGGCGCGTCGTCGATGCCGCGAACATCATCCCCGACGCCGAGGAAGCGCAACTGACGCAAAAGCTGGAGGCGCTGGAGAAGCAGTCGCATCGCCAACTGGTGGTGGCGACGATCCCTTCGCTCGATGGCTACGAGATTTCCGACTACGGCTACCAACTCGGCCGCGCCTGGGGCATCGGGCAGAAGGGCGACAACAACGGCGCCATCCTCATCGTCGCACCCAACGAGCGCAAGGTGCGCATCGAGGTCGGCTACGGCCTCGAAGGCACGCTGACCGACGGGATGAGCTTCCTCATCATCAACCAGCAGATCCTCCCCCGCTTCAAGGCCAACGATTACCCCGGCGGGATCGAGGCAGGCACCGACGCCATCATCAGGCAACTGACCCTGCCCCCCGAAGAGGCGCAGAAGATCGCCGCCCAGGCCGACAAGGCGCGCGCCGATCAGGGCGACGACATCTCGCCCGGCACGGTCATCTTCATTCTCTTCGTGATCTTCTTCTTCGTCCTGCCGATCATGCGCGCGGCCAGCCGCGGCGGACGGCGCAGCCGCTACGGCGGCATCGACACACCGATCATCTGGTTCCCCACCAATTCCGGCGGTAGCAGTTGGGGTGGCGGCGGTGGCTGGGGCGGCGGAGACGGCGGCTTCTCCGGAGGCGGCGGCGATTTCGGCGGCGGCGGCGCAAGCGGGGACTGGTAGGCCATGGCAAGACCCACATATCTCACCTCCGAGGACCACGAGCGCATCCGCGCCGCCGTGGCCGAGGCCGAACTGCTCAGCTCGGGCGAGATCGTCACGATGCTGACCGACCGATCGGACGGCTACACCGACGTCGCGCTGGCGTGGTCGGCCTTCGTGGCGTTCCTGGCCCTCTCCGCGCTGGCGATCGCGCCTGATTTCTACATGGGCCTCTACGACGCACTGATCGCCGACTGGGGCCATGAGTGGTCGCCCGGAATGATCCTCTCGCTGGCGCTGGGCGTGGCGACGATCAAGTTCGCGGGGATGACGCTGCTGCAGCTGTGGCAGCCGCTCAAGTTCTTCCTGATCCCGGCGCCCATCCGCACCACCCGCGTCCACGGCCAGGCCACCCGCGCCTTCCGCATGAGCGCGGAGCGGCGCACCACCGGGCGCACCGGCATCCTCATCTACATCTCGATGCGCGAACACCGCGTCGAGATCCTCGCCGACGAGGCCATCGCCAGCAAAGTCGAGCCCGGCACCTGGGCCGACGCCATCGCCGCGATGCTGGGCGAACTTCGCGAGGGCCGCACCGCCGACGCCATGATCGCCGGCGTCGGCAAAGTCGGCGCGATCCTCTCCCTGCACGTCCCGCGCCTGCCGGACGACGTCAATGAACTGCCCGACGGAACCATCGAATTATGAGCATGCCGGATCATTACGATGCCGACCACCCCGTCGAGACGATGTGGGAAGGCCGCTTCATCACCGCGAAGAAGAAGGGCCGCTGGGAATACGTCGGCCGCGCGCGCGGCATCCGTGCGGCGGTGATCCTGGCAATCGACCCGGAAGATCACGTCATCCTCGTCGACCAGTACCGCGTGCCGCTCGGCAAGCGCTGCATCGAGCTGCCTGCAGGGCTCGTCGGCGACCATGACGATAATGCGGACGAGGACGCGAGCATCGCCGCCGCGCGCGAACTGGAAGAGGAAACCGGCTACCACGCCGGACGCATGGAAACGGTAGGCGAGTTCTACTCCTCGCCCGGCATGGTGTCGGAGAGCTTCACCTTGTTCCGCGCGCACGATCTGGTGAAGGTCGGCGAAGGTGGCGGCGTCGATAGCGAGGACATCGTGGTGCACCGCGTGCCGCTTTCGGGGCTTGCACAGGCGCTCGAAACGTGGCGCGGCGAAGGTTACGCGATCGACGTGAAGATGCTCACGCTGCTCGGCCCCTCCATCCTCGGCTGACATGCGCACCAGCCCCGGCGTCTGCCAGCGCAAAGCGCGCCACGCCAGCGAGGCCGAGGCGCTGGACGTCGCCGCGCGGGCGCCCTTCCTCCTGCGTCCGTACAAGTGCGGGCTGTGCCGCAAGTATCACCTCACCAGCCGGACCAAGGGCATGAAGCTGCCAAAGTTCGAACTGGAGAGGCGATCGAGTAATTCCTCCCCGAGCTTGTCTCGGGGAGGTGGCAGCCCGAAGGGCTGACGGAGGGGGGCATTTCCGGAACTCGCCCCCTCCACCACCCGCTGCGCGGGTGGTCCCCCTCCCCGAGCAAGCTCGGGGAGGAATTTTCCTCACAGCGTCGTGAAGATCGCGCCGAAGTCCTTGCCGCCGTTGCCGGCATCGACGAAGGCTTCGTAGATCTTCGTCGCGTGCTCGCCCATCGGCACAGTGGCGCCCGCCGTCTCAGCGCCGCCAATGGCGAGACGCAGATCCTTGAGCATCAGCGCCGAGGCGAAACCGCCCGCATAGCCATTGTCCGCCGGGCTGGCCGCGCCGACGCCCGGTGCCGGGGTATAGTCGTTGAGCGACCAGCAGTAGCCGGTGGACTTCGAGCTGATCTCGTAGAACTTCTGCGGATCGAGGCCCGCCTTCTCGGCCAACGCCAGTGCCTCGCAGGTGCCGATCATGTGGACCGCGAGCAGCATGTTGTTGCACATCTTGGCAACCTGGCCCGCGCCGCTCTCGCCCGCGAGAATGACGGCTTTGGCCATCGGTTCGAGCACCACCTTCGCCTTCTCGAACGTGGCTGCCGGACCGCCCACCATGAAAGTGAGCGTGCCGCCGTTGGCCGCCGCGATGCCGCCCGAGACCGGGGCATCGACCATCTCGTAGCCCGCAGCCGTCGCCAGCTCGGCCACTTCGCGCGCCGTGGCGAGGTCGATGGTCGAGCAGTCGAGGAACAGCGCGCCCGCCGGAGCCTTGCCGATCACGTCGGCGGTGTAGACCGCCTTCACGATGCCGCCGTTGGGCAGCATGGTGACGACGGCATCGGCATCCTTCACCGCGTCGGGGACGGCGGTGTAGGTGGCGCAGCCGTTCTCGGCCGCCTTGGCCAGCGCGTCGGCGGACAAGTCGAAGGCGTGGACTTCGTGGCCCGCCTTGACGAGGTTTGCGGCCATGCCGCCGCCCATATTGCCCAGGCCGATGAATGCGATCTTCATGGAATATCTCCCCTCCCGTTTGCGGGAGGGGCCGGGGGTGGGCCTTCTCCCGAAACTAATGGTGGACCTGTCTAAATCAGGCCCACCCCTGCCCCCTCCCGCAAGCGGGAGGGGAATGCGACGTTACTTGCCCTTCCACACCCCGGGGCGCTTCTCGACGAAGGCGGCCATGCCTTCGGCCTTGTCCTCGGTCGCGGTCAGCACCTGGAACATGCGGCGCTCCAGCACGAGGCCGGTGTCGAGCGTGGTCTCGAAGGCGAGGTTGACCATTTCCTTGTTCATGGTCGCGGCGAGCGGCGGCATCGCGGCGATCGTCGCGGCCGACTTCAGCGCCGTCTCCAAGAGGTCTGCGAGCGGCACGACCTGGCTGACGAGGCCCGAACGCTCCGCCTCGGCGGCGTCCATCATGCGGCCGGTGAGGCACATGTCCATGGCCTTCGACTTGCCGACGGCGCGGGTCAGGCGCTGCGATCCGCCCATGCCGGGAGCAACGCCCAGCTTGATCTCGGGCTGGCCGAACTTCGCGTTTTCCGAAGCGATGATGAAGTCCGCCATCATCGCCAGCTCACACCCACCGCCCAGCGCGAAGCCGTTGACGGCCGCGATCCAGGGTTTGCGGGTGGTCTTGACGACCTGGCTGGTCCAGCCGGCGAAGAAGTCCTCCGAATAGAACTCGGCGCTGGGCTTGTCGGACATCTCCTTGATGTCGGCGCCCGCCGCGAAGGCCTTCTCGCCCGAACCGGTGATGACCGCGCAGCCCTGCGACTTGTCGGCCTCGAAGGCGGCGAACGCCTCGATCAGCTCAACCAGAACCTTCGAGTTCAGCGCGTTGAGCGCCTGCGGACGGTTGAGCGTAATGAGCGTGACGCCGCCCTTCTGCTCGACCAGGATCGTTTCGTAAGTGCTCATAGGGGCTTCCATTCCTCTTCGGGGGAAAGCGGCGCGAAGATCGCGTCCAGCATCTCTTCGGTCACGCCTCCGGGCGTAGCCGGGTTCCATTGCGGGTTCTGGTCCTTGTCGACGATGACCGCACGCACGCCCTCGGCAAAGTCGGGCAGGACCAGCACGCGGCCGCCGAGGCGGTATTCCATCGCCATGTTCTGAGCGAACGTCTCCAGCCCCAGCGAGGCTTCGAGCTGGCGCAGCGAGACCTTGCAGGCCTGCGGGCTCTTGGTGCGCAGGGTGGCGAGTTCCTTCGCCGCCCATTCGCCGCCATCGCTTTCGAGCGAGGCCAGCACCTGCTCCAGCGTGTCGAAGGCGAAGTGCTTGCGGATCGCGCCCGCATTGGCGGCAACCTTCGGTTCGGGCGCCTTGACCGAGAGCGCGGCGAGGACTTCCGCGATGTCGTCACCCACGGCGATCCGGCTCTTGGCCTCGACCAGCGCTTCGGAGGGTAGGTAATGGGTGGAAAGGCCAGCCCAAAGGCATTCCGCGCCGTCGAAGCGCGCGCCGGTCAGTGCCAGGAACTGCCCCACGCGGCCGTCGAGGCGCGAGAGATACCAGCCGCCGCCGACGTCAGGGAACAGGCCGATCCCGGTCTCGGGCATGGCGTAGCGGGTGTTCTCGGTCGCCACGCGGTACTTGGCGGGCTGCGAGATGCCGACGCCGCCGCCCATGGTGATGCCGTCCATGAAGGCGACGATCGGCTTGTCGTACGTGAACAGCTGGTGGTTGAGGCGGTATTCCTCGAAAAAGAACCTGCGCCCTTCGACGCCGCCGTCGTTCAGCGCGGAATGGCGCAGCAGGTTGATGTCGCCGCCCGAGCAGAAGCCGCGCCCTTCGGCGTGGTCGATCAGGACGACTTCCACGGCGTCGTCGGTGGCCCACGCGGCCAGCTGCGCGCTCATCGCCTCGCACATGGCAAGGGTCAGCGCGTGGATCGCCTTGGGGCGGTTGAGCGAGATGATCCCTGCGACGCCTTCGCGCCGGAACAGCACTTCGTCAGTCATGACGGCCCCTTACTTGACGAGTTCGCGGCCGACGATCATGCGCATGACCTCGTTGGTGCCTTCGAGGATGCGATGGACGCGCAAGTCGCGCCAGAAGCGCTCGATCGGATAGTCCTTGAGATAGCCATAGCCGCCGAAGACCTGCAGTGCGCGGTCCACCACCGAGGAGCCGGTGTCGGTCGCGATCAGCTTGGCCATGGCGGAGAAGCGCGTCTTGTCGGGCGCTCCCGCCGTCACCTTGGCGGCGGCGAGGTAGAGCAGCGCGCGGGCGGCCTCCAGTTCGGCGGCCATGTCGGCGAGGCGGAACTGGGTGTTCTGGAACTCGGCGATCGGCTGGTCGAACTGCTTGCGGTCCTTGGCATACTGCACCGCCTCGTCGAGGCAGCGCTGCGCTCCGCCGAGCGAGCAGGCGCCGATGTTGAGGCGGCCGCCGTCCAGGCCCGCCATCGCGAACTTGAAGCCGTCACCCTCGGCGCCGACGCGGTTCTCGGCCGGGATGCGCGCGTCTTCGAAGACGACCTGCGCGGTGGGCGAGCTGTTCCACCCCAGCTTCTTCTCCGGCGCACCGAAGCTGACGCCGGGGGTGTCCTTGTCGACCACGAAGCACGAGATGCCGCGCGACTTGTGCTCGCCGGTGCGGGCCATGACGACGTAGACGTCGTTGACGCCGGCGCCCGAAATGAACTGCTTGGTGCCGTTGAGGACGTAGTGGTCGCCATCCAGCCGCGCCGTCGTCTTGAGCGCCGCCGCGTCCGATCCCGAGCCCGGTTCGGTCAGGCAGTAGGACGCGATCTTCTCCATCGACACGAGATCGGGCAGGTAGCGGTCCTTGAGCTGCTGGTCGCCGAATTTGTCGATCATCCACGCGCCCATGTTGTGGATCGAGATATAGGCGCTGGTCGCCGGGCAGCCGTAGGACATGGCCTCCATGATGAGCGCCGCGTCAAGGCGGCCAAGACCGATGCCGCCGCTTTCCTCGGACACGTAGATCGCGCCGAAGCCCAGTTCGCCCGCGGCCTTCCAGACGTCGACGGGATAGTGATGCTTCTCGTCCCACTCCGCCGCGAAGGGGGTGATCCGGTCGGCGGTGAACCGCTGCGCCGTTTCCTGGATCGCGAGCTGGTCTTCGGTGAGGCCAAACTGTTCGGTCATCTCTATCCCTGTTTCGTCATGGGCGCTGTCATCCGCAGCGGGTGTATGTAAGCGGTCCCGGCATCGCGTCCTTGCCGTAGTCCCGCCGGATCATCGTCTTGCCATCGTCCTGCACGTCGAGGACGACGTCGTTGGTCCAGCTCTGGCCTTCGCCGGTGTAGTCGAAGGTGCCCCGGATGCGGCTTTCGCCGGCTTCCTTGATCTCGCCCAGCTTGGCCACCGACTCGTAGAACTTGAGCTGGTCGGCCGAGACTTCGAGCAGGCCCTTCGCATCACCCTTGGTGCTGGTGCAGTCCGCAGGGACGAGGCCCCAGCGGCCGCGGATCGTCTCGGGGATTTCCGATGCGCTCGCCCCCTTATCTGCACCGAGGCCGCCAGCATCGAGCCCCGCTTCGCTCGCCTCGACCGGGGCGGGCGATTCCTGGAACACTTCCTCGGTCTCGGTCGGCGCCGCCGTGGTGGCGGTGGCGTCAGGCTGCTTCGAGCAGGCACCCAGCGCCAGCGCGGCGGTCAGGGCAAGAAAGGGAAGCGTGCGGGTCATCGGTCATCTCCATGCGCGGCACCGGATAAAGGTGCTGGAACGCTCCACCCCTCTACCCGGTTGCCGCACGAAGATCAGCCCACCAGTGCGATGATATCCTTGCCGAACAGCGCTTCGTCCGACGGGATCACCTTGTGCTGCGCCAGCGGCTTCGACACCCAGGTCTCGTTGATGAGATCGCGCCACGTCACGTTGTTGTTGGTGCCGTTGCCGCCCCACGAACCGCAGCCCAGCGAGAAGGTCTGGCGCATGCCGTTCCACACGTTGCCCGAGTTCGAGGCCGACTGCGGCTGGTTCACCATCACGCGGCTGGTCTTGGTGCCTTCGGCCAGCTTCATGATGTTGGCGTCGCTCTGCGAATAGATGCCGCAGGAGTGGCCCTGGCCCTGATAGCCCTGGATGGCGTTGGTCAGGCGGATCGCCTCGTCGATGTCCTTGGCGCGGTAGAGCGCCATGGTGACGGTCATCTTCTCGCCCGAGAACTTGTAGTCCGGGCCGTAGCCGGTTTCGGGCACGATGAAGAAGGCGGTGCCTTCAGGGATCGCGAAGCCGGCATAGTCGGCGATGAACTGCGCGGACTGGGCGACGACCTTGGCGTTGATGTGCTCGCCGTCTTCCCAGATCGCGTTCTGCAGCTTGGTCTTGTTCTCACCCTCGATGATGAAGCCGCCCTTGGCCTTCAGCTTTTCGAGCATGGTGTCGTAGATCGCGTCGAGCAGGATCACCGCATTGTCCGACGAGCACGAAGCGGCATAGTCCAGCGTCTTCGACAGCAGGATCTTGGCGGCGGCGTCATCGAGGTCGGCGGTGTCGTCGACGGTGATGACCGCGTTGCCCACGCCGACGCCCAGCGCCGGGGTGCCCGAGGAGTAGGCCGCCTTCACCATCGGCGTGCCGCCGGTGGCGAGGATGCGGTCGCACTGCTTCATGACTTCGTTGGTCTTTTCGACCGAGGGCTGCTCGATCGGGATCACGAGGTCGGCGGGCGCACCCATCTTGACCAGTGCATCGCGCATCAGGTTGCAGATCTTGGCGTTGATGAACTTGGCGCGCGGGTGCGGGCAGATGATGATCGAGTTGCGGCCCTTGACCGCGCTGATCGCCTTGATGACCGGGGTGGCCTCGGGGTTGGTCGAGGGCGAGAGCGCACCGATCACGCCGACGGGCTTCGCCAGCTTGACGATGTTGCGCTCGGGGATCTCGTCGATAATGCCGACCGACTTGTCGTCGATGATGTCGTAAAGGGTGGCGCGGGTCTTGACCGAGATCTTCTTGAACTTGCCCTCGTAGTTGCCGAGCTGGGTTTCCTCGACGGTCTCGCGGGCGATTTCCTCGTCCATGCCGGGCTTGCACACGGCGTAGACCATGCCGCGGATCCAGGTATCGACCTGCTCCTGCGTGGCGTTCTCGATCTGCGCCTGCGCGGCGCGCGAACGGGCGACCAGTTCGGCGACTTCGGCGGCGACGGGGGTTTCGGCGATCAGTTCGGCAGTAGCCATGTGCATCTTCCCTTAGATTTCTGCGCGCAGGTGCCCAGCAGACCCTGCGTTTACGCTGGCATCCGGATCACCCCTCGTTCCCCGAGTTAGGCGATCCGACACACCTTGCTCACCTGCACCTTTGGCGAGGCCTGCGCAAGTTTAATTAACCGAGCGATTAAATCGTAAGGTTGCAAAAACATCATCTTGATGCGCAGATCACGCAATGATCGATGGCCGGAGGATTTGCCCGAGAATAGTCGTCGCCCCTTGCCCGGCACAGGGGTTCCGGGCAGTAGAGGGCCGCAATATCGCGGAGGCGCTCCAGACCGGAGATGCCCGCCCGATTTCGACACAACCAAGATAGCCGGGTGGGCGGGGGTCGCCGCCGGGGCAATGGAAAAGGTGACAGGCGCGTGAGTGAGACGATCGATCCGGCAGAATTCCGCAAGGTGCTCGGCAGCTATCCCACCGGTGTCTGCGTCATCACCGCGCTGGACGAGGGCAAGCCCGCCGGCATGGTCGTCGGCAGCTTCACTTCGGTCTCGCTCGACCCGCCGCTGGTCGGCTTCTTCCCCGACAAGTCGTCGACTTCGTGGCCGCTGATCGAGAAGGCTGGCCACTTCTGCGTCAACGTCATGGCCAGCGACCAGGGGCCGGTCTGCAAGGCCGTCAGCGCCAAGGGTGACGCCAAGTTCGTCGGTGTGGAATATGCGGTTTCCGAGCACAACCTGCCAGTCATCGCCGACTCGATCGCCGCGATCGAGTGCAAGCTCTACTCGGTGACCGAAGCGGGCGATCACTGGTTCGTGCTCGGCCAGATCCTGCGTATGGAGACCGTGCGCGAGGACGAACCGATGCTGTTCCACCGCGGCCGCTACGGCAGCTTCGCGGAGAAGATGTAAGGGTTTTCGTCGTCCTGGCCTCGCTCCGGGACGACGTATCGCTTCGGCGGTTTGACTTTCCCGACCTACATGCTGTTCACATGTTCAGCATTACGATCCGGGAGAGTATTTCACATGACACGTTCGCTTGACGGCAAGGTCGCCGTGGTCACCGGCGCGGGTTCGGGCATCGGCCGGGGCATCGCGCTGCGGCTGGCCGAAGACAGGGCGGCCATCGCCGTGTGGGACCTCAACCCCGAAGGCGCCGCCGAGACCGTGTGCCAGATCGAGGCAGCGGGCGGCAAGGCTCTCGCCATCACCGTCGACTGCTCCGACAAGGCCGCGATCAAGGCTGCCGCCGACGAGACACGCGGCAAGTTCGGCGCCATCACCATCCTCGTGAACAACGCCGGTATCGCGCCCTTTACGCCGTTCATGGACGTGGAGGACGAAGAGTTCGACAAAGTCATCCGCGTGAACCTCAAGGGCCCTTGGCTGGTCACAAAGGAAATCGTGCCGGACATGCTGGCCGCGAACTGGGGGCGGATCATCAACATCACCTCCTCGTCCACGCAGTCGGGCTCCTTCGCGCAAAGCCATTACGTCGCCTCGAAGGGCGGCCTGCTCGGCCTCACCAAGGCGCTGGCGATGGAACTGGGCAAGACCGGCATCACCGCCAACATGATTCCGCCCGGCTCGATCGACACCCCAATGCTTCGCGGCGCACCGATCGACGCGGATGCCTACGGCGCCTCGCTGCCGGTCGGGCGGCTGGGGCAAGTGGCGGACATCGCCGCAGCGGCGGCGTTCCTGGCCTCCGAGGAAGCCAGCTACATGACCGGGCAGACGATCAGCACCAACGGCGGCCGATACATGGGCTCGGCCTGAGGGGGCTTGCTACGGCATCCCCGCGCGCTAGCGTGCCGGGATGCCGATTCCGTTTCGCATAGCCGTAGATGGCGCCGTACTTTCAGGAGAGCGACGCGAGGGTCCAGGCCCGCCTCTGGTGCTGGCCCACGGCTTCGGCGGATCGCGGCGCGACTGGGACCAGCTGGTTGCCGGGCTTGCCCCCGACCGCCCTTTGATCACCTACGACCAGCGCGGCTTTGGTGCCTCCGAAGCAGAAGGCGGTCCCTACTCCCACGCCGACGACCTGCTCGCCCTGATCGACGCACTTGATATCGCCGAGGCCGATCTTTGCGGCATGTCGCTGGGCGGGGCGACCGCCCTCAACTTCGCGCTCGATCACCCGAGGCGGATAAGGCGGCTGGTGCTGGTGAGCCCGCTGATGGTCGGCTGGACATGGACGAGCGAGTGGATCGAACGCTGGAAGACCATCGGCCGCGCCGCGCGCGCTGGCGATATGCAGCGGGCGAGAGACCTGTGGTGGAGCCATCCGCTGTTCGATGCGCTACGTGACACCTCTGCCGCAGCCGTCATGCGCGCATCGATCGAGGCATTCCACGGTCGCCAGTGGGTTCTCGACGAACAGCACCCTGCCCTCCCCGACAGCGAGCGACTGGGCGAGCTTTCCATCCCAACCCTGCTGCTGACCGGTGCGCGCGACACCGCCGACTTCCGCATGATCGGCGATGCGATCGCCGCCATGGGCCAGGACGTCACCCGCATCGACCACGAAGGCGCTGGCCACATGCTGAACCTCGAAATCCCGGAAGTCATTGCAAGGGAGATCGAGCGGTTCCTCATTTGACGAATGAAACTGCGGCAATCGCATCGCCCATGCGATCGGAGACGCCATCGCGTTGCCGCCCTTGCTGGGAATGGACACTCTTCTCGCGCGAATTGTGATCGACCGGAGCCAAACTGGCCGGCGGCGCACAAGGGCGGAGAGGAGAGCAAAAGACATGAAGCTGGGCTTCGCGATGCCACACATGCTGCGGCTCAAGGCGACGATGCAGCCATGGGAAACCGAAGTGACCGGCGCCGACCAGACCCGCCTTGCGAAATGGGCGGAAAAGCTGGGCTTCGAGATGATCGCGGTGCCCGAGCACCACATCATCCCGCGGAAGCACATCGAGCTTTCGGGCCCGTTCTACTTCAACGCCTACACCGCGATGGCCTATATCGCCGGAGCGACCGAGCGGGTGCGGGTCAATTCGTGCATCGCGATTCTGCCCGCCCAGAATCCGATTGTCACGGCCAAGGCGCTGTCGACGATGGACTGGCTTTCCAGCGGCCGGGTGACGATCACCTTCGCGGTCGGCTGGCTGGAGGAGGAGTTTGCACTGCTGGGCGTTCCATTCCACGAACGCGGTGCCATGGCGGAAGAGTACATCCAGGCGATCATCGTCCTGTGGACTCAGGAAAATCCTGAATTCGAAGGAAAATATGTTTCCTTCCGAGATGTCGCTTTTGAACCCAAGCCCGTGCAGAAACCCCATCTTCCCGTGTGGTTCGGCGGCGACGCCGATGCGGTCCTCAAGCGCGTCTCCCGCTACGCGCAGGGCTGGTGGCCGTTCCTGACCAAGCCCGAGGACATTCCTGCGCGCATCGACTTCATCCGATCGCGGCCCGACTACAATGGCCAGTTGGCGGACGTCTACTACGGCATGTCCACCAGCCGTGTCGGCGAGGGTCATGCGGTGATCGATGATCCCACGGCCCGCCCCGGACAGACCAAGCAAGAGATCATCGATCGGCTCGGATGGCTGAAATCCCTTGGTATTACATGGAGTTCCGTACCCATTCCGGCCCTCCCCGCGATCGCGGCCTACTACGACTACACCCAGTGGATCGCCGAGGAGATCATGCCCGCCATCCGCTGAGCGAACGTCGCCGCGATGCCTGACGGGGCATGCTTGACCTCAGGCACACAGCGGCACTTAACGGCACACAACGGCACAAAGGCCGGGGAGAGATGATCATGAGCCCACCAAGGCCAAGGCCCAAGCTGGATCAGGAGAACACTGCGTTCTGGACCGGCGGCGCCGAGGGCGAACTGCGGATCGTACACTGCGGCGACTGCGGGCAGTACACCCATCCTCCGCGCGTCCTGTGCCGTCACTGCCAGTCGGAGAACATCGCTGCCAGCGCCGTGGCGGGCACCGGCGTGATCGATACCTTCACGATCAACCACCAGCCCTGGGCCAAGGATCTGCCCGTCCCCTACGTCATCGCCCGCGTCGCGCTCGACGGGGTGCCGGGAGTCTACCTCACCACCAACATCGTCAACTGCCCGGTCGATGCCGTGGCGTTCGGCGACCCCGTGCGCGTCCTGTTCGAGGAACAGGACGGCATATTCTATCCCCTCTTCGAGCGAGCGATCTGATGGCACGCGAAGCCTACATCACCGGCGTCGGCCAGTCCGAGGTCGGCGTTCGCCTGACGCGCCATCCGCTGCTGCTGACGCTCGACGCCGCGAAGGAGGCGATCGCCGAGGCGGGCCTCACCTTCGGGCAGATCGACGGCGTGTTCTCCTTCCCCGGCAAGGTCAACGGCTACCTCGCTTTCTCGCCTGTCGGCACCGACGAGGTGATCGAGGCGCTGGGCATCAAGTCGAAGTGGCAGATGGGCGGCATGGAGCAGCCCGCGCAGCTTTCCGCCATCGGCATGGCGGCCTGGGCGGTGAAGCAGGGCATCTGCCGCCACGTCCTGTGCTTTCGCACCGTCTACGAGGCGGGCGGCATGGCCGACCCCGCCACCTATATGCCGCCGCGACCAGACACCGTCTCGGGAGCCTCGCAGTGGACCAGCCCGTTCTGGGCGACGTCGGCCGCCTGCTGGACCGCGCAATACGCCGCGCGCCACGTCCACAAGTATGGCCTGACGCGCGAGCAACTCGGCCAGATCGCCATCAACGGTTCGAAGAACGCCATGCTCAACCCGCGCGCGCGCGCGATCACCAAGGCGGAACTGACACTCGACACCTACATGTCGGCACGGATGATCTCGACCCCGCTGTGCCTCTACGACTGCGACCGCTTCTCCGACGCCTCCACGGTGGTGATCGTCTCGGCGGGCGACGCCCTCGACGAGATCAAGTGCGAGCCGATCCGCATCGCCGCGATGTCAGGCTCGGTGGACCGCTATTCGTGGGACCAGGTCGAGTGGCCTGCCGCTTACGATGCGGGCCGCGACCTGTGGCAGCATACCGACTACACCATCGACGATGTCGACACCGTGCAGTTCTACGACGGCTTCGCGTACCTGCCGATTACCTGGCTGGAGGGCCTGGGCTTTTGCGAGAAGGGCGAAGGCGGCCGCTTCATCGAAGGCGGCACGCGTATCGCGCGAAACGGCGAACTGCCGCTCAACACGGCGGGCGGCCAGTTGGGCGCCGGGCGTCTGCATGGCTTCGGTTTCGCGCACGAAGCTGTGACGCAGCTGCGGGGCAATGCGGGCGAACGGCAAATCCCGGGCGACCCGAAGGTGGCAGTGGCTACGTCCGGCGGTGGACCGCTGGCGGCAGCGCTGCTGCTGGCAAAGGACTGAACGGCTCCGGCCTCGCGGGCTCTCCTCCTGCGGGGCCGGGGATGGCATTTCCATTTTTCGTGGACACGCTTCTTCATTGCGAGCGTAGCGAAGCAATCCAGAGCGGCTCAAAACTGCCCTGGATTGCTTCGCTACGCTCGCAATGACGATTGAAGTTACAATGCGACGTCACACTACCGTCGACGGCAGCGTCTTCGCACCCGGCCGCTTCACCGATTTGGCGCGCTTGAGGCCGATCAGCGGGCGCAGCGGGCCGACTTCCCGCCCGACGAGGTAGAACAGCCAGGAACCGCCCGCCACCGTCGCGCACAGCACCAGGAATTCCGGCAGTGCCGTCAGCCCCTTGTCGCGCAGCCAGTAGCTGACGAGCACCATGACGGTCTGGTGCGCGATGAACACCGGGAACACCGCCTCCGCCAGAGTGCCCCGCCAGCGCGCGTCGCGGTTCCAGAAGCGGTCGGCGATCCCGAACAGGGCGATCACCGTGCCCCAGCACTGCACCGACTTGGCGAAATCCAGCGGTTCCATCCACGCGCGCGGCGTCCGCACGTTGCCGGGGAAGTACCACGCTTCCAGCGCCACGAAGGCGTAACCGGCCAGCCCGACGACCAGCGCGGCCTTCCACTTCCGGGCGATCGCCTGCCGCAAGGTCTCGGACCCGCGCAGGAGGTAGCCGAACAGGAACATGCCGCCATAATGGAGATGCGCGCAGAAGTCGGTCAGCACGCTGTGGGTGTCGGTCCAGCCATCACCCGGCGCGCGCACGGCGTAGACGGCAAGGCACCCGAACGGCAGCAGCCACGGCCCGGAAAGGACCTTCTCCGCCCCACGCGCCAGTCCCGCGCGCCAGTGTGCAGGAAGCACCATCAGCGCCGCGCAGAGCACCACCGTGTAGGCGAGCAGGTAGATCACGAACCACAAGTGCATGATCGCCGGCAGGTTCTCGTGAATGACCCGGCGGAAGCTGAAGGCATCATGGAACAGGAAGTAGCCGTAGCCATGCGTGTAACCGCTGTTGAGCAGTCCCATGTATGGCTGCGGCGGCACGATCACCGTCAGGCCAAACAGCAGCGGTATGCCGAGCCGCAGCAACCGGCTCTTGAGGAAGGCCCCGGCGTCCCGCTCCTTCGCGAACAGCGCCGCGCTGGCATATCCCGAAATCGCGAAGAGCAGCGCCAGCCGCCAGGCGCTCAGTCCCAGCAGCGGGATTTCGGCCCACCACACCACCCCGCGCGAGGGCGTCTGGTAGCCCCAGGGCGTGAATGAAAATCCGACGTGGTAGAAGATCAGCATCACGAAAGCGCCCACGCGCAGCCAATCCATTCCGTAGTGGCGCTGGCTGGGGGCGGGGTTCATCGCAATCCGTCAAGTCTTCGGCCCGCCACGCGGGTCAGGGGTGCCCGCATGCAGCGGCGTATAATTGTCGGGGGCTCATTAGGCGCGTTGTCACCGCTCTGCAATCGCGCGCTTGTAACAGAGGGTATCCGGGATGCCGCCGCGCATTTCGTCGGTTCCGGAGGCAACTGTGGTTGGTACGCCGTGCCGAAACGCCGAACATCGCAGGCATGACGTCCCCCGAAACGACCGTAGCCACCCGGCCGACCCGCAGGCGCCCCGCCAGTTCGATCGAACGCGCCGCTATCGAACCGTGCGTGACAGAACGGGCCGGGATGGAACGAGCTGCCTACGTTCCCGACTTTCGCGGGCCATTACGCTCGCCGGAATGCGCCGATCCGGTGCCTGCGAACCATGCCCTCGTGCTGCTTGTGCATGACGGAAGCGAGCACGCCATCCGGGACGCCGTGCAGGATGCGATGGCAAAAGCCATGGCAAACGCCGTGGAGGCCGGGACGCATCTGTTCGCCCCACATGTTCTGGGCGCGAATGCCATGAAGCCTGACGGGATCCCCGCAGCTTTCGCACGGCTACTGGCAAGGCACCGGCCCGCGGGCGTGGTGTTGATGCCTCCCCTTTCCGCACGCGAGGATCTGGCCGACTTGTGCCTCCGCGCACAGGCGCGCTGTCTTCGGGTCGGCGCCCAGCCCGGCCTGTCCTGCGACGAGCGCGGCGGCGCAGCACTTGTCGTGCGCCGCCTCGTGACGCTCGGCCATACGCGGATCGGTCTCGTCGCCGGCCCGGAAAGCTCGGCCGGAGCCCGGCAGCGGGAGCTCGGCTATCTTGACGCCATGGCCGAACTCGGGCTCGATCGTGGCCCCGCTCTGATCGTACCGGGCGACAACAGTTTCGAATCCGGCATCGCGGCCGGACGGCTGCTCTTGGAAATAAGCCCTCGCCCCACCGCCATCCTCGCCTGCAACGACGAGATGGCCGCCGGCGTCCTCCACGCCGCGGCGCAGGACGATGTGCCGGTTCCCCAAGCACTGTCCGTTGTCGGGTTTGACGATACCTCCCTCGCCCACCGCCTCCTCCCGCCGCTCGCCTCGGTCCACGTGCCGTGGAACCGCATCGGCGAAGAGGCCGCGAAGTGGATACTGGCAGAAAGTTCCGCCTCGCTCGAACCTTTCGAACCGCACCTGATGGAGCGTGCTTCGCTCGGCCCAATCGGATGAAATTCCCGACTTTGCCCCAACGGGCAAAGCGCTCGAATGAATGGCAGTTCCGTTAGGCAACATTTTACCATAAGAGATTAAACCATTGTGGATCCATTTGGCGGATGGATGGCGCAAGGGGGCCAATCTTGTATCTGCAGACTGACCGGCATCGCACCGCCATTCGCCCGTTGACCGACGGTCGCCTCGTGTCTCAGGCCGCTGCGCTGGTCGGCCTGAGCGCATGGAGCTGTGACCTTGCGACCGAACAGCTCGAATGGACCGAAGGCGTGTTCGACATCTTCGGCCTGAGCCACGACATGCACTTCGAACGCCGCGACACCGTCGCCCTCTATCACGAGGAATCGCGCGAGATCATGCTCCGCCTGCGCGCGCAGGCGATCGAGGCGTGCTCCGGCTTCTCGATGGAGGCGCAGATAGTCCAGCCGGGCGGCGAGACGCGCTGGTTGCGGCTGGCCGCCAATACGCGAGTGGAGAACGGCCGCGCGGTGCAGCTTTACGGCATGAAGCAGGACATCACGCAGGAGCGCCTGCAATGGGAACAGCTCCGCCGCCTTGCCGAGAACGACCCGCTCACCGGGCTCGGCAACCGCGCGCGGTTCCAGTCGGAGTTCCTCGACCTTCCCGCCGGATCGGAGCGACTCGCGCGCATCGGTGCGCTGGCGATGTTCGACCTCAACGACTTCAAGGGCATCAACGACCGCTGGGGCCACGCCGCCGGAGACGCCTGCATCGCCCGCTTCGGCGAGCGGCTGGCCACCGCCTTCCCCGGCGCCCGCCTGATCGCCCGCATCGGCGGAGACGAATTCGCGGCGCTGCTGCCCGCCACGATGCCCGCCGCAACGCTGGAAAGCGCCGTGCGCCGCCGCATCAACCGCCTCGTCACCCGGGTCGAGTGGCAGGGCACGCTGATCCCGATCGGAGTCAGTGCCGGTCTGGCCTTCATCGGCGGGTCGCCGGAGGCCACCTTCGCAGCCGCCGACGCCGCCCTCTATGCCGCCAAGCGTAGCGGCCGCAACGTGCTGCGGGTGGCGGCCTAAGCCCCCTCCGGCTCCACCCATGTCGTGCGGGTAACGCGGGGTGAGAGATACTTCGTTGCCGTCCAGCCGCCGTCCACGACGATCGACTGGCCGTTTATCATCTCGCTCCCCGGCAGGCACAGGAACGCGATGACCGAGGCAATGTCCTCCGGCTGCGCCAGGCGCGGATAGGGCGTGGTCTCGACGTTGGCGCGCTTGAAGCCCTCATCCTCGAAACGGTGGCGCACCATGTCGGTCATCGTCACGCCCGGCGCCACGCAGTTGGAACGGATGCCGCGCGGGCCGTATTCGCAGGCCATGTGCTCTGTCATCGACTTGAGGCCGCCCTTGGCGGCCGAATAGGCGCCGCCGCGCCGTCCGCCGATATGCGCGAACGTGCTGGTCACGTTGACCACGCTGGCGCCCTCCCCCAGATGCGGGATGACGTCGCGGCAGAGCCGGAACGGGGCGACGAGCATGATGTCGAGGAAGTCGTCGAGCGTCTCGTCGTCCGTCTCGTCGAGCGGCTTGGGGCTGCCGACGCCCGCGTTGTTCACCAGCGCGTCGATGCGGCCGAAGCGGGCCAGCGCCTGCGCGACGACGGCTCCGGGCGCAGCCGGGTCGGTCAGGTCGGCGCTGATGGCAAGGACGTGGTCGGGATTGCCGATCGCCGCCTCGAGCGCCGCCAGCTTGTCCTTAGAGCGGCCGACACCGACGATCGCGAAGCCCACGCCGTGCAGGATCTTCGCGGTTTCGAGGCCGATGCCGCTGCCCGCACCCGTGATGATCGCTACCTTCACTTCGACTTCCTCCACCGTTGCAAGGCCGTGTTAGCCGCCGCTCCGGCAGGCGTCGAACCGCCCGGGCGGTATTGCCTGAGCCCGCCTTGCCCCGCTGACGCACGGGGGTAGTCAGAAGGCTCAGACAACGAGCGAACAGGCACAATGAGCACACCCAAGGCCGCCCTCGAAGGCATCCGCGTCATCGACATGAGCCGCGTCTTCGCCGCCCCCGTCGGCGCGCAAATCCTCGGCGACCTCGGCGCCGACGTCATCAAGGTGGAGCGGCCGGGCGTGGGCGACGACGGGCGCGGCTACGGCTTCTCGTGGGTGCCCGGCAAGGACGGGATCGAGACGCGGCACTCCAGCTTCTTCACCGTGTCCAACCGCAACAAGCGCTCGATCACGCTGAACCATTCCCGGCCCGAGGGGCAGGCGATCCTGCGCGATCTGGTGAAGAACGCCGACGTGCTGATCGAGAACTACAAGGTCGGCGACCTCAAGCGCTTCGGCCTCGATTACGAGAGCCTGCGCGCAATCAACCCGGGCCTCATCTACTGCTCGGTCACCGGCTTCGGCCAGACCGGGCCGATGGCGGCGCTGCCGGGCTATGACGGGCTGTTCCAGGCGACCGGCGGCATGATGGCGGTGACCGGCATTCCCGAGGGCCAGCCGGGCTCCGGCCCGCTCAAGACCGGCCCCAGCCTCGTCGACTTCGTGACCGGCCACAACACCGCGCTGGCGATCCTCGGCGCGCTGATGCACCGCACCCGCTCCGGCGAGGGGCAGTACATCGACATCGCCCTGCTCGACAGTTCGGTGGCGATGGTCAGCCACATCATGCAGGACTACCTGATAAGCGGCAACGCCCCGCCGCGCCTCGGCAACGGCGGCAACGGCGGCGGCCCGGCGGACCTGATCCATTGCGCGGACGGCATCATCTACCTCACCGCCGGCACCGACGAGCACTGGCGCCGCCTGACGGTGCTGATGGATCAGCCCGAACTGAACGACGATCCGCGCTTCGATTCCAACCTGAAGCGCGGCAAGACCAATCGCGCCGAGTTGATGGCCATCATCAACGACTGGAGTGGCCGCTTCCCGACCCTGGAGGTTCAGGCCATGCTCGACGGCGCGGGCATTCCGGCGGCGCGCTACAATGAACTGGCCGACGTCTGGGAAGACCCGCAGGTGCAACATCGCGGCCTGAAGGCGACGACGCCGCATGCATGGGCGGAAAGCGGCTCGGTCGATCTCATCGCCAGCCCGCTCGCGAAGATGTCGGCGAGCCCGGCGACGATCCGCATGGCCCCGCCGATGCTGGGCGAGCATACCGACACCATCCTTTCGGAGCTGGGCTACGACGAGGCGCAAGTCGCCGCGCTGCGGGACGCGAAGGTGGTGTGAACGCCCAATCCTCCCTGTTCCGAAGGAATGGGGAGGTTGGCAGCCCGCAGGGCTGACGGAGGGGGCTGCTACCCCTCCACCACCGCCTTCGGCGGCGGTCCCCCTCCCCATTGCTGCGCAACAGGGAGGATATAGCCTCAGCGTCCCTTGAACGCGGGCTTGCGCTTTTCGAGGAACGCATTGACACCTTCGAGGAAGTCCTCGGTCCGCCCCGCCTCACGCTGGCCGCGCCGTTCCGCCTGAAGCGCGGTTTCAAGGCTGGAATCCAGCGCGTCCCACGCCATGCGCTTGATGAGGCCGAGCGAGCGCGGGCCGGTGGCCAGCCGCTTCGCCAGCTTCATCGCCTCGGCGTCGAGGTCGTCCTCGGGCACCACCCTGGTCGCAAGGCCCCAGTCGAGCGCGGTCCTGGCATCGACCTTCTCGCCCAGCAGCATCATCTGCACGGCGCGCACCCGGCCCACCGCCTGCGCCAGCAGGTAGGTCGCGCCGCCATCGGGCACGAGGCCGACGTGGCAGAAGGCGCAGAAGAAGTACGACCCTTCCGCCATCAGCACCACGTCGCCTGCCGCCGCCAGCCCCGCACCGAAGCCCGCCGCCGGCCCGCGGATCGCGGTGACGACCGGCTGCTCCATCGTCTTGATCTGCATGATGACCGGGTTGAACGCGCGGTCGAGCTGGCCGCCGATATCGCGCATGGGATCGGCCAGCATATCCTGCGCCGCCGCAAGGTTCGCGCCCGAGCAGAACGCCTTGCCCTCCCCCGTCAGCAGCACCGCGCGGGCATCGCGCGCCGCCACGTCGAGGGCGTGGACCATCTCAAGCCCCATCGCCTCGGTGACGCCGTTCATGGTCTTGGGATCGTTGAGGGAAATGCGCGCGACGCCGTCCTCCAGCGAATAGAGGATGTGCTCGTAACTCATGGAATCTCCCTCTCCGTCGATCAGGCGAGCATGGCGCCCAGGCGTTCCTTCACGATTGCCTCGGCCTCGCCAACGATCCTTTCGATCAGTTCCTTGCAGGTGGGCACGTCATGGATCAAGCCCTGCACCATCCCGGCCCAGAAGATGCCCTTGGTAAGATCACCGCTCTGCAGTAGCTCGCGGCCCACCGCGCCCGCGACGAGGTGGCGGATATCCTCGAAAGTCGAGTCGGGCCGTTCGGAAATCGCGACCACTTCGTCGGACACGTCGTTCTTGCCGACGCGCGCCGAGTTCTTGAACTTGCGGAATATGAGGTTGGTGCCGCGCTCGTCGTTCTCGACGTACCTGGCCTTCACGTTGTCGTGGATCGGCGCTTCCTTGGTGGCGCAGAAGCGGGTGCCCATGTTGATGCCCTCCGCCCCCAGCGCCAGCGCCGCGACGAGGCCGCGCCCGTCGCCGATCCCGCCGCTCGCCAGCATCGGAATCTTCACCTTGTCCGCCGCCGAGGGGATCAGGATCAGGCCGGGAATGTCATCCTCGCCGGGGTGCCCGGCGCATTCGAAGCCGTCGATCGAGATGATGTCGCAGCCGTGCTTCTCGGCCGAAAGCGCGTGGCGCACGGCGGTGCATTTGTGCAGCACGGTGACGCCGTGGGGCTTCACCATCTCCCAGATCTCGCGCACCTGCTGGGTGCCCGCGGTCTCGACGATCTTGACGCCGCCGTCGATCACGGCCTGCGCGTAAGCCTTGTAGTCGGGCGGCAGGATCGTGGGCAGGACGGTGATGTTCACCGCGAAGGGCTTGTCGGTCATCGAGCGGCAGCGCTCGATCTCCTCGCGCAGCGCCTCCGGGCTGGGCTGGGTCAGCGCGGTCAGGGTGCCGAGGCCGCCGGCGTTCGACACCGCGCTCGCCAGTTCGGCATAGCCGACACCCTGCATGCCGCCCTGGACGATCGGATGTTCGATGCCGAGCATCTCGGTCACGCGGGTCTTGAATGGCATGGTTCTCGCTGCTCCCTATCGATGGTTGCATGCGGGGCTATGTCATGCGGCGCGGGGCTTCAAGCAGCGGGTGCGGGAGCGAGCGGGCATCGCGCCAGCGAATAACCAAGCGCTTGCTACATAATTTCGGAAGCGTATGATCCCCTGCAAACGAGAAGGGAGAATCGCCATGGCAACCGCCGCTCTGGAACCTGTTCAGGATCGGATCGAGGAACTGGGCATCAAGCTCATCAGCGCCGACAACCACATCAACGAACCCCGCAACCTGTTCATCGACCGCTTCCCCTCCCACCTGAAGGACAAGGCACCGCGCGTGATCGAGGGCCGCGACGGCGGCGAAGGCTGGAGCATGGACGGCACGCCGCCCAAGCGCACCTACGGCCTCGAATGCATGGCGGGCTACGACAAGAGCGAATACCGCATGTCCGGCCTGCGCCACGCGGACCTCAGGCGGGGCAACTACGATGGCGCCGCGCATCTCGCGGATATGGACATCGACGGGGTATGGGCCTCGGTGACCTATCCGGGTTTCAGCCCGTCGTTCTATACCCATCCCGATCCGGAAGTCGCTGCCGCCGGATTCGTCGCCTACAACGACTGGATCCTCGACGACTTCCAGTCCGCCGACCCCAAGCGCCTCTGCGGCCTCGCCATCAATCCGACCGAACTCGGCATCGAGCACGCCGTCGCCGAGATGCGCCGCTGCGCGAGGAAGGGTGCGCGGGCGATGTACATTCCCGGAAATCCGACGATCCCCTACAACCACCCCACGCACTACCACCCCGTCTGGCAGGCGGCGGACGAACTGGGGCTGACGCTGTGCATGCACCGCAACCACGGCGGCCCGCCCGATGCCACCGACTGGGACCGGCTGCAGGAGGACAAGGTCTCCATCGGCGGGATCGTGACGCGGTACTTCTCGTGCCTCAAGCCGTTCTCGTACCTGATCTTCGCAGGGATCTTCGACCAGTACCCGAACCTGAAGATGGTCGGCGCCGAGGTCGACTGCGGCTGGGCGCCGTTCTGGGTGCAGACCATGGAGCATCACTGGGAAATCCAGAACTCGTGGCATCCGGTGAAGCTCAGGCATTCGCCCACCGAGTTTATCGGCCGCAACGTCTTCACCACCAACGTGGACGACTACTGCGGCTACCAGATGATTCGGACCGGGCTCTGGCCGTGGCTGGCGAAGATGACGATGTTCTCGTCCGACTACCCGCACTCGGCGACGATCTGGCCGCATTCTCGCGACGTGGCGCTGAAGATGACGGCGGACCTGACGCCGCAGGACACCCGCACGACACTGTCGGAGAACGCGGCAAGGGTGTTCGGCTTCGACGTCTAATTCCTCCCCGAGCAAGCTCGGGGGGGGAATGGCGCTACACCGGCCCGTTCGCTTCGATCCCCTGGATCACGAAAGCCGCGATGGCGTCCCTGATCTCAGCCTCGCTCGCCATGCCGGGCGGGAACAGCCAGTCACGAAACATCAGGTTCGCCAGCACCGCCGCGAACGACACGCGCACCATCAGTTCCGGCGCGATCCGGGGTGCGTCGCCGACCCGCGCCTGGCTCATCGCCTCGCCCTTGCGGAAGTAGTCCTGCAACCCGTCGAGCGCCTCGATCCCGCCCAAAGCCTCAGGCGAATAGGCGTTGGCGACCGCCAGCGAGAGGAACATCTTCGAATGGCTGCCCATGAAATCGAGCAGTTCGCCGATGTAGGCCCGCGCCACGTCCTTGCCCTCGCCCGCTCCGGCGGTCCGCGCCTGGAAATCCGCGAAGTGACGGTTCAGCGGCGTGAAGATCGCCGCGCGGAACAGCGCCTGCTTGCTGTCGTGGAAGCGGAAGATCTGCGCCTCGGTCACATCGGCGCGGCGGGCGATGGCGGCAGTCGTCGCCCCGGCATAACCCGAGGCCTCGAACTCCTCGGCGGCGGCTTCGAGGATGCGGTCGGCCACTTCCTCGGAGGAGCGGCGGCGGCGTTTCGGTTTCGGATCGGGAGCGGTCAATCTTTCCTGCCGGTTTCGCTTGCGTGACTGCATGTGTCGGGAACGGCGGGCGCCATTGAAACCCTCCCGCCCGACCCTAGATTCGCCGGGACAAACGCTCAAGGAGACAATTGAAAGTGAACGGAATGAAGACGGCCATGCTGCTGGCGGCGCTGACGGCGCTGTTCATGGGGCTGGGCTACATGCTGGGCGGAACCGGCGGCGCCATCATCGCGCTGCTCGTGGCGGCGGGCATGAACCTGTTCACCTTCTGGAACGCGGACAGCATCGTGCTGAAGATGCACAACGCCCGCGAGGTCGGCCCGGAGAGCGAGTTCCACCGCCTCGTCGCCGAACTGGCGCAGCGTGCCGGGCTGCCGATGCCCCGCGTCTACGTGATCGACACCGAGGCGCCCAACGCATTCGCCACCGGCCGCGACCCCGAGCACGCCGCCGTCGCCGCGACCACGGGCCTGCTCGACATGCTCAGCCGCGATGAAGTGGCGGGCGTGATGGCGCACGAACTGGGCCACGTGAAGAACCGCGACACGCTGGTGATGACGATGGTGGCGACGATCGCGGGCGCCATCTCGATGATCGCCAACTTCGGCATGTTCTTCGGCCACATGGGCAATTCGGAGGACCGCCCCAATCCGATGGCCGCGATCGCGGCGATGGTCATGGCGCCGTTCGCGGCGATGATCGTGCAGATGGCGATCAGCCGCACCCGCGAATACGGCGCCGACAAGGCGGGCGCCGAGATCAGCGGCAACCCGCGCGCGCTGGCCTCGGCGCTGCAGAAGATCGCCGGGCCCGCCGCCCACTTGCGCAACCCCACCGTCGAGCGCAACCCGGCGGCGGCGCAGCTCTACATCGTGCCCTCGTCGGTGTCGGACCTGTTCTCGACTCACCCGGCGACCGAGAAGCGCATCGCCGCGCTGATGGCGATGGACGGCGGGGCGGCGCCCCCGCGTCCGGCTATGGCTTCGGTGCCGCGCAGTAGCGCGACGCGTGGCCGGTCGGCGCTCGATCCGAACCGGCGCTGAAGCCGCACACCTCGTCATTGCGAGCGCAGCGAAGCAATCCAGGGCGGCTGGAGACTGCCCTGGGTTGCTTCGCTGCGCTCGCAATGACGACTTAGGGTTTCACCCAACGCGCGATGAAGAAGCCGTCGAGGCCGCCCGCCTCGGCCAGCATTCCCGGATCGGTGCGCAGCCAGCCCTCGCCGGTCGGCGAAAGACCCTCGGGCAGTTCCGCTGCCGCGATCGGCGCAAGCGTCAGTTCGACGTCGGCCGCGCGGTCCTCGCCTTCCTCCTGCTCCAGCGAGCACACGGCGTAAACCAGCGTGCCGCCGGGCTTCAGCCACTCGGCCGCCCGCGCCAGCATCCGCGTCTGGATTTCGGCCATCTCCTCGATCTGGCGCGGCGCGATGCGGTGGAGCACGTCCGGATGACGGCGCGAGGTGCCCGTCGCCGTGCACGGCGCGTCGAGCAGGATCGCGTCGAACTTCTCCTGCGGCTCCCACGTAAAGGCATCCGCGAGCACCACCTCCGCCTCCAGCGCGGTGCGCTCAAGGTTCTCGCGCAGGCGTTCCAGCCGCCGCTTGGCGTTGTCGAGCGCGGTCACTTTCCAGCCCGCCGCCGCAAGCTGCATCGTCTTGCCGCCGGGCGCGGCGCAAAGATCGAGCACGGACCGGCCCTCACTCGCACCGAGCATGCGCGCGGGCAGGCTGGCGGCGAGATCCTGCACCCACCACGCACCCTCGCGGAAACCTTCGAGGTGCTCCACCGCGATCCCGCGCGGCAGGCGCACATGACCCGGCATCAGCGAGATGCCGCCGAGGCGCTCGGCCCACTCCGCCGTCGCCCCCGCATCGCGCAGCGCAAGGTCCAGCGGCGGCGGCACGGCGAGACCCGCGGCGATCGTCTCAGCCCGGATGCCCCAGCGCTCCATGACCGGCTCGGGCAGGGTCGGCACTTCGGGCAGCGTCACGGCGCGCTTGGTCAGGGTCGAGAACACGCCGTGCGCCAGACGGCGCGGGCCGCCCATCAGCAGCGGTAGGCCGGTGGCGATGACGGCGTGCGCGGGCGTCTCCAGCCGCAGCACTTGCGCCAGCATGATCTGCAGCACGGCGCGCGCCTTGGCGTCGTCCGCCAGCGGCAGGCGGGTGGCGGAGTCGATCAGCGCATCGAGGTCGGCGCGCCAGCGCAGCACCTCCCCGGCGATGGCGCGGGCGAGCGCGCGGTCGGCATCGCCCTTGATGCGCGCGAGCGCGGAACCGCCCGCCTGGTCGAGCGTCTCGCCCCTGCGCAGAACGGCATCGATGAGGTTGAGCGCGGCACGGCGCGCAGGAAGTCCGGGTATGTCCATCGTCGGCCCCTATACCGGATTGCCTTTTTCCGCCACCCGCACCACATGGGGTCCATGACCAAGCGCGCCACTGAACGTCCGGCGGCCTTCACCAAGCCCGCTCACTGGAACAACGACCCCGCTCCCCCGCCCGTGAAGGCCAAGGACGAGCAGGACCCCGACGGCCTTTCACCCACCCGCTACGGCGACTGGGTACAGAAGGGCATCGCGATCGATTTCTGAGGAGGCTGGAAAACCGCCTTCCGTCATTGCGAGCAAAGCGAAGCAACCCAGGGCAGTATTAAACCGCCCTGGGTTGCTTCGCTTTGCGCGCAATGACGATGGTGGATGAATGGCCTCTACTGGCCCTGCCCCTGCCCCTCCCCCTGCCCCCAGCCACCGCCGAGCGCGAGGAACACGGCGATCTGGTCGTCCACCAGCGCCGCTTCCGCCGCCGCATGGCTCACCCGCGCCGAGGCGAGGCTGCCCTGCGCGCTCAGGAGGTCGAGGAAGTCGCTGCGCCCGAAGCGGAACAGCTTGGCCGCCTGCCCTTCCGATATGCCGGCGCTGTCGCTCGCGCGGCCCAGCGATGCGGCCTTGTCCCGATCGCGGGCGTAAGTTTCCAGCGCCGTCTCGGTGCCCTGCAGGGCCGAGAGCACGGTCGCATCGAACTTGGCGAGATCGACATCGACCTGCGCCTTGGCGGCATCGATCTTCGCCTTGACGATCGGGCGATTGGGGAAGCTCCAGCTCAGTAGCGGGCCAAGGCTGAAGCCGAAGCTGTCGGACTTGCCGAGGTTCTGCAACTGCCCGCTGCTGGCGACGCCCGCGCCGATCGAGACGCTCGGGTAGAGGTCCGCCACCGCCACGCCGATGCGCGCGGTATCGCCGGCGATGGTGCGCTCGGCCTGGCGGATGTCGGGACGGCGGCGGATCAGCGCGGCGCCGTCGCCGACCGGCATCGGCTGGGCGAGGCGCGGCAGGACCGAGCAGCTCGCCACGTCCTGCGGATAGTCCGCCGGCGCCCGGCCGAGCAGCGTCGCCAGCAGGAACAGCGCGCCCTGCCGCTTCGCCACGAAGGCGGGCAGGCTGGCCCGGCTGGTGTCCACCGCGGTACGCGCGCGGCTGACGTCGAAGGCGGTGCCGCGCCCGCCGCGCTGCAGCCGGGTGGTGGCATCCAGCGTCTGCTGCTGCAGCACGATCACCTTCTGGACCGTCGCCATCTGGTAATTGGCGCCGCATACGTCGGCATAGGCCTTGGCGGTCGCCGCCGCCACGCTGATCCGCACCGCATCGCGCGCCGCCTCGACCACCTCGCGGTCCGCCTGCGCCCCCTCGACCGCGCGCCGCAGCTTGCCGTTGAGGTCGAGCGGATAGCTCAGCGAGAGGCCAAGGTCGTACGTCACGACACCGGGGATGTTGGTCCCGCCCGACTGGGTGGAATAGTCGCGCTCGAGATCGGCATCGGAACTGACGGTGGTGCTCAGCGCCCGCGCGCCGGTCGTCTCGCGCAGCACCGCTTCGGCCTTGCGGATGTTCGCCTCGGCGGCGCGCAGGTCGGCGTTGGCGGTGAGCGCCTCTTCCACCAGCGCGTCGAGGCGGGGATCGGCGTAGAGGCTCCACCAGCGGTCGGGCAGCGGCGCCTGCGCGAAGGCGGGATCGCGCGCCGCGACGAAGTCCCCCTGCGCCGAAGGCGTGCCGGACACCGCGTTCTCGGGCGGATGATAGTCCGGCCCGGCGGTGGCGCAGGCGGACAGCGCCAGCGCCATCGCGGCGGCGCAGAGAAGACGGGCGGGACGCATCACCGGGCTCCCGCGCTCTGCGTCGCGGCGGGAGCGGGAGCCGCCGCCGGGGCCGGAACCGGACGTGCCTGTCGCTTCGGTTCGCCGTCATGCTGCTCGATCGTCACCGTCGCAGTGCGGCCGAGGATCAGGCGCACGTTCTTCGGCACATGCGTCAGGCGCACGCGCACCGGGATCCGCTGGGCGAGGCGCACCCATGAGAACGTTGCAGCGACGTTGGGCAGCAGGTTGCCCGAGTCGCTGCGTGTATCGTCGTTGATGCCCGCCGCGATGCTCTCGACACGACCCTTGAGTACCTGCCCCTCGCCCATCAGCTTCACGCTCACCGGCGCGCCGATGTGGATGAGCGGCAGCTTGGTTTCCTCGAAGTAGCCCTCGACGCGGATCGAATCGCCATCGACCAGCGCCATGGCCTGGCTTCCGGCGGCCACGTAGTCGCCCGGATGCAGGTCGAGGTTGGTCACGGTGCCATTGACCGAGGCATGGACTTGCGTGCGCTGGAGGTCGAGCTTCGCGCGATCGACCGCGCTTACCGCTTCCTGCACGGCGGCGCGGGCAGTGGCGACCTTGGCGACGTTCTGCTCATGGGATTCGGTGGCGACGAGATCGCCGAGCGCAAGGTCGCGCGAAGCCTCGCGCTGCGCCTGCCCCAGCGTCGCCTTCGCGCTGGCAAGGCTCGCCTGCGCTTCCTCGACCGCCAGCGAATACCGCGGCTTGTCGATCACGAACAGCAGGTCGCCTGCCTTGACCACCTGGTTGTCGCGCACCGCCACCGAAGTCACGAGGCCGCCGATGTCCGGCGTCACCCGCACCACGTCGGCACGCACCCGGCCGTCCCGGGTCCAGGGGCTGCGCTCGTAATGCATCCACATCCAGTACGCGATGAAGGCCGCGAGCAGGACGATGACGATAGTGGCGGCGCTGCGGCCGATGGCGGGAAGCAGGTTCTTCATGGGTGGAGACCGGACCAGGTGGCGAGGAAGGAAAGCGCACCGAACACCATGACATAAAGGCACAGGTCGACGAGCGCGCGATAGGCGACGATGCGGTAGAAGCCGACGAAGTCCGCCACACGCATCAGCAGCATGGTCAGGACCGAGGCGATCACCGCGATCAGCAGGAGGGCGGGCATGTAGACGCCCAGGATGGAGACTTCGCCGTTCATGGCTGGCCTTTCAGCGCGGCGGCTTCTGGAAAGATGTTACGGCGCAGCGAGATCAGCGCCAGAGCGGCCTTGCGGCGCACCGAACGGTCCTCGTCGCGGATGAAGACGTGGAGCGCCGCGTCAATATCACCCAACAGTTCGGGCGCTGCGGGCGGGCGGTGATCGGGCTCGAGACGGCGATAGTAAGCCGCGACGTCGGCCAGCACGCTGGTCAGCGGCGCGCTGCGGGCGGGCGGCAGGTCGAGACGCAGTTCGCGCAGTTCACCGATTGCCACGCCGGTGCGAAGATCACGCAGCACGTCATAGAGCGGCGCGCCCGGCTGCTTGCCGGAGAGCGCAAGGCGGGGATTGAGCAGCGCGATACGGTCGAGCATGCGGTTGATCCAGCCACGCACGTCGGGCGGTCCGTAGAGGTTGGCTCGCTCGGCGATATCGCGCCAGCCCGCGCGCAGGGTGCGGCGGATGGCGCTCTCCAGCCCGGCCGTCTGCAGCAGACGTGCCATGATGATCGCGAACAGCGTGCCCAGCAGCTGCGCCAGCGAGCCGTTGGCGAAAGTGGCGAAGTTGTCGGTATACTTCTCGGCGATGATGAAGGGGCTGCCCATGCCGAGCAGCGAGGGCAGCGCAACGCCGGCGTAGCGGGGAGAATGCATCAGCGAACCCAGCACCAGCAAAGGGGGCGCCAGAGTCAGCGCGAGCATCGGAAACCCGTCGACGCGTGGCAGGATCGCGAAAGCGTAGATCATGCCCAGGATCGTTGCGATGAGCGTGCCGTTGAAGAACATCCACAGCGGCAACAGCGGATTGTCGGATGCGGCGAACAGCGCCAGGAACACGCCCGCCAGCATGACGGCGGTAGCACCGTCGTTCCAGCCGCTGCCGATCCAGAGCGTGCAGCCCAGGATGATCGTCAGCGCCGCACCGGCCGCACCGCGCACCGCGCCGCGATAGTCGCGATGAACCTCGCGGTTGCGCCGCCCTTCCAGCAGCGGCGGAATGCGCGCGGAAACCGGCTTGCGATTCCTCGTACCCATCTGGTCGGCCAGATCGCGGCAATCGAGGTGCGCTTCGATGAGGCTGGCCAGCCGCGAGCCCAGGCTGAGCACAAGCATGTCGTTCCAGCCCGAGGCGCCGTCCACTTGCGGCTCCAGTGCGACGCAGCGGGCCTTGAGTTCGGTCCCTATGCGCTCGCGTTCCTCACGGTCGTTCTCGATATGTGAAAGCCAGGCGCGGGTATCCGCCAGCAGCGCCTCGGCCTCGTCGCTCATCGCATCACGTTCGCGCAGTGCTGCGATGCGATCGGACACCGCCGCCCCCAGCGGCATGAGCAGCGAGAGCTGGTCCTGCAGCGCCCGCACCGTGCGCACGCGCGGGGCGAGGCGGCTGGTCTCGAACGGCAGGTGAATCGAAAGCTGGTGCAGTTCGGTGACGTCCTGCGCCAGCCGACGCTTTTCCGCCTCGATCGAGGGATCGGGCTCAAGCTCAAGCGAATCGCGGCTCCAGCGCTCGGCATCTCGCAGCATCATCGCCACACGGCCGAGCAGGAACGTCGAGACCGAGCCCGGCAGGACGACGCCATGGATCAGGCTGCCGCACAGGATACCGATGGTGATCTCCTGAACGCGCAGTGCCGCGTCCTCGAAGATGAGGTCGGGCGTGCTCACCGTCGGCAGCACGATCAGGCAGGCGGTATAGCCCGCCAGCACGAAGATGTAGCCGCGCGGCGTCCGGTCGAGCAGCGAGACGAAGACGCACAGCGCCAGCCACGATGCGAGCGCCAGCGTCAACAGTTCGGGCGAGTGCGCGAGCGGCGGCACCATGAGCACCGAGGCGGTCGCGCCGATGAACGTGCCGATGACGCGGAACAGCGCCTTGGACACCACCGCACCCGCCAGCGGCGCGGCGACGATGTAGGCGGTGAGAAAGGCCCAGTACGGTCGCTCCAGCCCGATCGAAAACGAAATGTACGCCGCGAGGATCGCCGCGAGGAATGCCTTGATCGAAAAGATGGCCGCCGGGACGCCCCAGCGCGCGAAGACCGGCCCGTTCATGCCCGCCCCCGCATCTCGGCGGCGCGGCTGCCGACCGTGGTAATCAGCTTTACGGCCGCTTCGAGGTCGGCGTCCGGAATGCCGCCCAGCAATTCCCCCCGCAGCGCCACCAGCCGCGCTTCCGCCTTGCGGGCGATGCGCGCGCCCTCGCCGGTCAGGTGGAGGAGATTGGCCCGGCGGTCACCGGCATCGGCGAGCCGCTCGACGAGGCCCGCCGATTCGAGCTGGCGCACGGTGGTGGTCAGCGAAGCTTCGGTGATGCCGATCGCCCGCGCCAGATCCGCCTGCCTCGCCCCTGCGCCCAGCCGCTCGAGATGGACCAGCGCCCATCCCGCCGAGTTGGAAATCTCCAGCGAGGCAAGGATGCGGTCGGCAAGCTGTCGCCACGCCCGCGCGACAGGCGCGAGTTGCGTGGCGAGGTCATGGGCAAGGCTCGATCGGTCGGTCATGGGTCCTGGGGGGATCGGGGGTGGCGGGTACTTAGGCTCCTAACTATTATCGGGCAACCGGGTTACCCTTGCGATTTACAAACCAGCAATGCCGGAAATTGCAATCCGCGCAAGTGGGACGTTGGTATCTCGTGATCCTCCCTGTCACGGAGCGATGGGGAGGATGGCTCAGGGTTCGATCTCGATGGGGGTGCCGTCGGCCACGACTTCCCACAGAGCCTCAATCTCTTCGTCGGAAACCGCAATGCAGCCGTCGGTCCAGTCGCCGGGTACACGGCCCGCAGCCCAGTCGTTCGGCTGACCGTGGATCATGATCATCCCGCCCGCAGAGCGCCCACGCCCCGCCGCAAAGGCGCGGTCGTCGGCGTTGGGGTAAGAGATATGAAGCGAGAGATGATAGGCGCTCGCCGGGTTGCCCCAGTCGATGACGTAACGCCCCTCCGGGGTCCGCTCGTCGCCTTCGAAGCGCTTGGGGCCGACGGGCTCGTCGCCGAGCTGGATATGCTCGATCACATCGACGAGGCGGCCGCCGGACCAGAGTTCCATGATCCGCGCCGCCTTGCGTACGCGGATCATGTCGATGTCAGGCAGTTTCAAAGGCCGGGGCGCTTCAGTGGCGCCCAGCAGCAGAAGCAGCGGGGCGAACCTCAGGACGCCCCGCATCATCATCAATCCACGAAGGGATCGCGCACGAGGATGGTGTCCTCGCGCTCGGGGCTGGTGGAGACGAGCGCCACCGGCGTCTCGATCAGTTCCTGGACGCGCTGGATGTACTTGATCGCCTGCGCGGGGAGGTCCGCCCACGAACGGGCACCGGCGGTGGTGCCCTGCCAGCCGTCCATTTCCTCGTAGATCGGCTCGACCGCGGCCTGATCGGCGGCGTGGCTCGGGTAGTAATCCAGCACCTTACCCTTGAGGCGGTAGCCGGTGCAGATCTTCACCTTCTCGAACCCGTCGAGCACGTCGAGCTTGGTCAGCGCGATCCCGGTGACGCCCGAGATCGCGCAGGACTGGCGCGTCAACACCGCGTCGAACCAGCCGCAGCGGCGCTTGCGGCCGGTGACGGTGCCGAATTCGTGGCCACGCTCGCCAAGGCGCTGGCCGGTCTCGTCCTCCAGCTCGGTCGGGAACGGGCCGGAGCCGACGCGGGTGGTGTAGGCCTTGACGATGCCCAGCACGAAGCCGGTCGCCGAGGGGCCGAGGCCCGAACCGCTGGCAGCAGTGCCCGACACGGTGTTGGAGCTGGTGACGAAGGGATAGGTGCCGTGATCGACGTCGAGCAGCACGCCCTGCGCGCCTTCGAACAGGATGCGCGCGCCCGCCTTGCGGACCTTGTTGAGGCGCTTCCACACGGGCTGGGCGAACTGCAGCACGAAAGGCGCGATCTCGCGCAGTTCGTTGAGCAGCGCCTCGCGGTCGATCGGGGGCTGGCCGAAACCGGCGCGCAGCGCGTCGTGGTGCGCGCAGAGGCGATCGAGCTGCGGCTCCAGTGCATCGAGATGCGCCAGATCGCAGACGCGGATCGCGCGGCGGCCGACCTTGTCCTCGTAAGCCGGGCCGATGCCGCGACCGGTGGTGCCGATCTTGCCCGCACCGGCGGCCGCTTCGCGCAGGCCGTCCAGCTCGCGGTGAACCGGCAGGATCAGCGGGCAGTTGTCGGCGATCGCGAAGTTCTCGGGATTGATCTCGACGCCCTGGCCGCGAAGCTTCTCGACTTCGGACTTGAGGTGCCACGGGTCGAGCACGACGCCGTTGCCGATGATCGAGAGGGTGCCGGTGACGATGCCCGAAGGCAGCAGGCTCAGCTTGTAGACCTGCTCGCCGACGACGAGCGTGTGGCCCGCGTTGTGGCCGCCCTGGAACCGCACAACTGCGTCCGCACGGCTGGCGAGCCAGTCGACGATCTTGCCTTTGCCCTCATCGCCCCACTGGGCGCCGATCACGGTAACATTTGCCATGGATATGCTCCTCCACCCTGCCACGGTGGATCCGGTATCGCCCTTCGACAGGACTCGACGATACGGATTTACGGTGGGGCAGGAGGCCCCGGCTTTTTCGGTCGGCGCCCTAAGGGCAAGGGGGGGCGGTAGTCAAGGGTCACCGGCACGAACGGGTTACTCTTCATTACACTTGGCGACTTGCCCCTGCCCGCTCCGGCCTGCGACCCTGCAGACATACCACGGGAGCATGCGACCATGAAGAAAACCCCAATGATCACGATCGGTGCCCTGCTGCTGGCGGTAGCTACGCCCGCCCTCGGGCAGCAGCGAACGGAAACG
The DNA here is from genome assembly GCF_027922145.1 of Novosphingobium resinovorum. Classification (GTDB taxonomy): domain Bacteria; phylum Pseudomonadota; class Alphaproteobacteria; order Sphingomonadales; family Sphingomonadaceae; genus Novosphingobium; species Novosphingobium resinovorum. Next base: position 193,376 of record NZ_BSFC01000011.1, read on the forward strand.
CTGAGTTACGGCACCGGAGCGCTGCAGACGCTCGATTTCTGGCCAGGAACTCAGAACGGGGCCGCGCGCAAAAAGCCTTCCCCACTGGTCGTCTTCGTTCACGGCGGTGGCTGGAAGCGCGGCGACAAGGACAGCGCCACCGGCCGCTACAAGGTCGCGCACTACACCGGCGAGGGCTACGCCTTCGCCAGCGTCAACTACCGGCTAGTCCCGGACGCGACCGTGGAGCAGCAGGCGCAGGATGTCGCCGATGCACTCGCGGCCCTGCTCAAACAGGCGGATTCGCTAGGTATCGCGCGCGGCAAGGTCGTGCTGATGGGGCACAGCGCGGGCGCGCATCTGGTGGCACTGGTCGGCACAGATCCACAGTATCTGCGCAAGGCCGGACTATCCTACGCCGACATTCGCGGCGTGATCCCGATCGACGGCGCCGCCTATGACGTGGCCGAACAGATGCAGGATGCCGGGCGGCTGATGGGCGCTACATATCGGCAAGCCTTCGGAACCGAGGCATCCCGCCAGCGCGCCCTGTCGCCCACCTTGCAGGCCGCCGCGCCCAACGCGCCGCAATTCCTGCTCCTCCACGTCCAGCGCGCCGACGGCGTGGGGCAAGCCCAGGAACTGGAAACCGCGCTGCGCAAGGCGGGCACGCAGGTCGAGCGCGAAGGCTTCCCCGGACGCGGATTGCCGGGACACATGCAGATCAACCGCGAACTGGGCAATCCGGACTATGCCGCGACCGGCGTAGTCGACCGCTGGCTTGCCCGGGTGTTCGGCTAAAGCGCGACCGCCTCGCCGCCTTCCAGCTTGTGCGAGCAGCCGAGCGCCAGCGCATCGTCCGCTTCCGAAAGCGCGGCGACGGTCACCCAGCCGATCGCCCGCTGACGACTGGCGACCTCGCGGTCATGGCCGAGCGGGAGGAACAGGCGGCGCTCTTCGCCCGCAGCGGCGGACAGGCTCTCGATCAGCGGATCGGGATAGAGCGAGAAGCCCGTCGCGGCTTCCGGATTGCGGCCGGTCTGACCAAGAATCGAATATGTACCGCCGCGCCCGAGGCTGCCGGGCACGCCGTCAGCGTAGATCGTGAAGCCGAACCACGACTGATACTCGAAGCCATGACGCTCGGACGGATCGAGGGTCAACCGCGCCTTGCCGCTCACCCGCGCGGCGATCGCCCGCAGCGCGGCGATACGGCTGGCGAGCACGCCACCGACGTCGAATTCAGCCAGCCGCTCGATCGCGCTATCGAACGGGCCGACGGCATAGAGCAGCGGCAGATAGGCCTCGCCGCCCGCATCGACGAGCCCGCCCGCGTCCTTGGCGTCGAGCATCTGGCGCACCGCCTCGATGTTCATCGAGGGCAAGGGCAGCGCGCCGGCGCTCAGCGTATCGACGAGATCGGGGAGCGTGAAGTCCACCGAAACGCCCGTCGCGCCTGCCGCGCGCAGCGTCTCGATCGCCAGTTCGACGATTTCGGCCACGGCTTCGGTCGAATCGGTGCCGACGAGTTCCGCGCCCAACTGCAGCCGCTCACGCGCCGGATCGAGGCCGTCGCCCTTGATGGTCACGACCTGCCCCGAATAGGACAGCCGCAGCGGACGCGGCGCTTGTGCAAGGCCGGTCGCGGCGATGCGCGCGACTTGCGCGGTGATATCGGACCGCAGTGCCAGCATCCGCATCGAGACCGGATCGACGAAGCGGAACATGCGGCGCACCTGAACGCCCGCCATGCGGTGCGCCAGCGCCTTCTCGAATTCGAGCACCGGGGTCTCGACGCGCGCGTAGCCGTGGCTCGCGAGAACGTCATGCGCGGCGCGGCGCACCGTCTGTGATGCCCATGCCTGCTGCGGCAGACGGTCGCCCAAGCCCTCGGGCAGAAGATCGCGGTCGTTTTCCTGCATAATGGCCGCGCCCTTAGCCCGCCCAAGCGCGGTTGTCGAATGTACAAATCTGCGACGATTGGCGACGAATTTTCCGTCGGCTCCGGAAGGTCCAGCGGCTAAGTCGAAGCCATGCGTCTGGCGGGACGCATTCGCTTTCAACCAACAAAGGCCCGACCATGAGCCCTGCCCGCACGATTACCCCGCTTCTGGCCGCATTGCTGATGACCCTCGCACCGCCCGCCCTCGCCCAAGGCATGCCCGGAGGCATGGATGGCGGCATGGGTAGCGGCGGAATGGGAGGGGGCATGGGCGGAGACGACATGGGCGGCGGAGGCCCTCCCGGTGGCCCCGGTGGTGGTGCCCGACCGCCGCAGCCGCCCAAGCCCATCAAGCGCGCCCGCTTCGACAAGATCGTCACCGACATGTTCCGTGCCGCCGATACCAACCGCGATGGCACCGTGACCCTAGACGAACTGCACGCCCTCGTCGAAGCGCGACGCGCGGTCATCATCAAGGAGCGTTTCGCCGCGATCGATGCGGACCGCAACGGCACTATCTCCATGGCGGAATTCAGCGCATGGCAGAGCAAGATGGGCTCGGCCGCCGCCAGCGACGATGCCGCGACCGGTGACCGAAGCGGCCCGATCGTCGAGGCAGTCATGCCCGACGTCGGCGAGGATCGCGCACTCGCGCGGTTGATCGAGCCCCTCAGCGGCACCGTCATCGCCCGCGCCAACACCAATTACGACGCAGGCGTCTCGCTGGCGGAACTGCTGGCCTACGAAGGCAAGCTGTTCGACGCGGCGGACACCGACCACGACGGCTACCTGTCGATGGAAGAACTGCGCCCCAAGGGCAAGGACGGCGAACGCATGCGCGGCCCCGGCGGCGCCATGAATGGCCCGATGGGCGGCCCGCCGCCGCGCTGATGCTTCAGAGCAGCACGCGCCAGGTCTCGCCCTGAACCGGTTCGCCGAACGTATGGTGAACCTGAGTGTCGATGCACTCGAAGCCGTTGCGCGCGTAGATGCGGCGCGCGGCTTCGAGCACGGTATGCGTCCATAGCACCACCTGCCGGTAGCCCTTCTCCCGCGCGAAATCGAGGCAGCCGGCGACCAGCGCGTCGCCGATGCCCCGCCGCCGCGCGAAAGGCTCTACGTGGAGCAGGCGCAGCCGAGCGGTGCCTTCGCCCTCGTCGGTGAGGAACACTGCACCGGCCATGACACCGCCCAGATCCGCGACCCAGCAGCGCTCTCGCTCCGCATCGAAGTTTCGCAGGAAAGCCGCAGTGGTTTCCGCCTCGACCACCTCGAGCCCGTGCCCCCAACTGTGGCTTTCGGCGTAAAGCACGGATTGACGCGCCGCCACCTGACTGACTTCGCCGACCCGCGCATCGCGGATCGTGAAGGCATCGGGCGCCTGGCGATCCAGCAGCAGCCGCGCTCTTGTCAGCGCCTGCACCAGATCGTCGCGCTCGGTCGCGCTCAGGCGTTCCAGATCGTGCGCGACGGCATCGCGCTGGCGCCCGTCGATCTCCTCGAAAGCCGCCTGCCCCGCCTGCGTCAGCCGGATCGGGCGGGCACGCGCGTCGCTGTCGAGCCGGTCCCGCGCGACCCAGCCCCGATCCTCGAACCGGGCGATCATCCGGCTGAGGTAACCGCGATCGAGGCCCAGCTCCGCCTGCAGGACATTGGCCAGCACCGGCCCGAGCCGCGCGATCTCGAACAGGAGGCGCGCTTCCGGCAGGTTCGCGTCGGTATCGAGAAAGCGCGCGTCGATGGCGCCGACGTGCCGGGTGAAGAAGCGGTTGAAGGTGCGGATCGCGTCGATGGCCTGGTTCATGCGCCAGCCTTGATCGATTATGTTGACTGAGTCAACAATATCGAGAAGCGCGAGGCGAACGACGCCTCCCGAACGAAAAAGGGGCCGGCGCCACAAGGCACCGACCCCTCTTCCGTTGGGAGCCTGTTAAAGCGTCAGCTCAGAACGTCAGCGCCTTGACGGTCTTCACGCCCGGCAGCGCGCGTGCCTGCTCCAGCAGCCCGGCCGAGAGATCGCCGTCCACCGAGAGCAGCAGCACCGCTTCGCCGCCAGCCGCACGGCGGCCGAGGTTGAAGGTGCCGATGTTGATCGCGTTCTCGCCCAGCAGCGTACCGATGCGGCCGATGAAGCCCGGCGCGTCCTCGTTGACGATGTAGAGCATCGAACCGTCGAGTTCCGCCTCGACCTTGATGCCGAACATCTCGACGAGGCGCGGCTCGACGTTGTTGAACAGCGTGCCAGCCACCGAACGCTCGCCCGCTTCGGTCTTCACCGAGACGCGGATCAGGGTGTGGTAGTCGCCCTCGCGCTCGGTCTTCACTTCGCGCACTTCGAGGCCGCGCTCCTTGGCGAGGAACGGGGCGTTGACCATGTTCACCGTGGCCGACTGCACGCGCAGGAAACCGGCGAGGACGGCGGCGGTGATCGGCTTCTGGTTCAGTTCGGCAGCGGCGCCCTCGACGTGGATCGAGATGCGCGGAACCGAGTCCACGGTCAGCTGGCCGACCATCGAACCCAGCACTTCGGCCAGCTTCATGTAAGGCTTGAGCTTGGGGGCTTCCTCGGCGCTCAGCGAGGGCATGTTGAGCGCGTTGGTGACGCCGCCGTTGACGAGGTAGTCGGCCATCTGCTCGGCCACCTGCAGCGCCACGTTGACCTGCGCTTCGGTGGTCGATGCGCCCAGGTGCGGGGTGCAGATGAAGTTCGGGGTGCCGAACAGCGGCGATTCCTTGGCCGGCTCGGTCTGGAACACGTCGAGAGCGGCGCCCGCGATGTGGCCCGAATCGAGGCCCGCCTTCAGCGCGGCTTCGTCCACCAGACCGCCGCGTGCGCAGTTGATGATGCGAACGCCCTTCTTGGTCTTGGCGAGGTTCTCGGCCGAGAGGATGTTGCGGGTCTGGTCGGTCAGCGGCGTGTGCAGCGTGATGAAGTCCGCCTTGGCCAGCAGCGTTTCGAGGTCCGCCTTCTCGACGCCCATTTCCACGGCGCGCTCAGGCGTCAGGAACGGGTCGAAGGCGACGACCTTCATGCGCAGGCCCAGCGCTCGGCTGGCGACGATGGAACCGATGTTGCCGGCGCCGATGAGGCCCAGCGTCTTGCCGGTGACTTCGACGCCCATGAAGCCGTTCTTCGGCCACGTACCGGCCTGCGTCTGGGCGTTCGCCTCGGGCAGCTGGCGGGCGAGCGCGAACATCAGGGCGATGGCGTGCTCCGCAGTGGTGATCGAGTTGCCGAACGGGGTGTTCATCACCACGACGCCCTGCGCCGAGGCGGCAGGGATATCGACGTTGTCGACGCCGATGCCGGCGCGGCCGATGACCTTGAGGTTCTTGGCGGCGGCCAGCATTTCCTTGGTCACCTTGGTCGACGAACGGATGGCGAGGCCATCGTATTCACCGATGCGGGCGATCTGCTGTTCCGGGTTCTCGCCGGTGATGACGTCTACGTCGCAGCCCATCTCCTCGAAGATGCGGGCGGCGTTGGGGTCCATCTTGTCGGAAATGAGGACTTTGGGCTTGGTCATGGAATAGGTTCCTTCACGCTGGCCGTAAGGGCCATGGCGGAGTGAAAAATCGCTGAGTGAAACTCGATCGCGCAGCAAGATCCTCGTCATCCCCGCGAAGGCGGGGACCCAACTGATGCTGTTTCAGGTTGCACCGTCATCAGCTGGGTTCCCGCCTTCGCGGGAATGACGACGGTGTTCTTACGCTGCGACCTGCTCGGCCTTGACGGTGGCATAGGCCCAGTCGAGCCAGGGACCGAGATCCTCGATGTCCTGGGTGTCGACGGTGGCGCCGCACCAGATGCGCAGGCCCGCAGGGGCATCGCGGTATCCGGCGACGTCGTAGGCGGCGTCCTGCTTTTCGAGCAGGGCGGCGAACTTCTTGATGAAGTCGGCGTCGGCGCCTTCGACGGTCAGGCAGACCGAGGTCTTCGAACGGGTCGCCTCGTCCACCGCAAGGTGGCCCAGCCAGTCACGCTCGGCGACGATCTTGCCAAGGGCAGCGGCGTTGGCATCCGAACGGGCCTTCAGACCTTCCAGACCGCCCAGCGACTTCGACCATTCCAGCGCGAAGATCGCGTCCTCGACGGCGAGCATCGAGGGGGTGTTGATCGTCTCGCCCTTGAACACGCCCTCTGCGAGCTTGCCCTTGGAAACGAGGCGGAACACCTTGGGAAGCGGCCATGCCGGGGTGTAGGTTTCCAGACGCTCAACCGCGCGGGGGCCGAGGATGAGGACGCCGTGACCGCCCTCGCCGCCCAGAACCTTCTGCCAGGAGAAGGTGGCGACGTCGATCTTCGACCAGTCGATGTCGTAGGCGAACACCGCCGAGGTCGAGTCGGCGAAGGTCAGGCCTTCACGATCGTCGGGGATGAAGTCAGCGTTGGGGACGCGCACGCCCGAGGTGGTGCCGTTCCAGGTGAACAGCACATCGCTGCTGAAATCGATCTGGGTGAGGTCGGGCAGCTGGCCGTAGTCGGCGCGGATCACGGTGGGATCGAGCTTGAGCTGCTTGGCGGCGTCCGTCACCCAGCCTTCGCCGAAGCTTTCCCACGCAACCGTCGTCACGCCGCGCGCGCCGAGCATGGTCCACATGGCCATTTCGAAGGCGCCGGTGTCCGAACCGGGCACGATGCCGATGCGGTGCGTATCGGGCAGCTGCAGCACTTCGCGCATCAGTTCGATGCAGTAGGCGAGGCGCGTCTTGCCGATCTTCGCACGGTGCGAACGACCCAGCGATTCGGTGGCGAGCTTTTCGGGGGAATAGCCGGGCGGCTTGGCGCAAGGTCCGGAAGAGAACTGCGGACGAGCAGGTTTACGCGCGGGAACGGCAATCAAATCAGTCATTTCTGACTCTCCTTACAGAGAGCACGCGCGGCGTTGGGACCGCGTGGCCCGGAGCCGCTCCTAGTGGCACCCACGGGGATGTCAATCGTCTTGCAGGCCAGTTCACTGTGCAAAACGGTCGCATGCATATGGCGCCCTGCCGCCGTGTAAGGCACGGATAAGCACAGGTTAAGGCACTCCCCCCAAGAGCTTGGACCCATGCATAGAATTTTGTTCGCCCTCCCCCTGCTTGCCGTGCTCAGCGGGTGCATCGACCGTCCGGCGCCTTCGAACCGGCGGCCGAATCACGCGGCGAGTCGCCCCCGACCCGCGCCGCCGCACCCCGAACTGCGGCAGTGCCTCTCTACGCTGAGCGCACAGCAGGCCGTGTTCACGCCAGTCGAAGATCGCTGGTACGGCAGCGCCTGCTCCACGGTGGGGACGGTCAAGCTGGCCGCGCTCAACACAGACGACGCCACGGTGACCGTTTCCGGGCTCGGCCCCGTGACTTGCGCAACCTCGACAGCCTTTGCGGGCTGGGCACGCTACGGCGTGGACCGCGCGGCGCAGCAGATCCTCGGCAGCCGACTGGTGAAGATCGAGACGTTCGGCAGTTATTCGTGCCGCAACGTCGCGGGCACTTCACGCCGGTCGGGTCATGCCAGTGCCAATGCCATCGACGTCTCGGGGTTCGTCCTCGGCGACGGACGGCGCATCACCGTGCTGGCCGGCTGGAACGGCGGCACCCCGGCAGAACGCCGCTTCCTGCGCGTGGTCCACGACAGCGCCTGCAAGCGCTTCGGCACGACGCTGGGCCCCGGTTACAACGCCGCGCACGAGAACCATTTCCATCTTGAGGCGGACGGCGCGGATTTCTGCCGCTGACGACGCGCCCATTCGTCATTGCGAGCGCAGCGAAGCAATCCAGGGCGGCGCAAGACTGCGCTGGATTGCTTCGCTGCGCTCGCAATGACGGAAGGTGAGGCTCCCGGGAGGAACGGGGCTCAGCCGCCCAGGATGATCGGATCGGGCGCGTCGTCGCTGTCGCCCGCATCGGGATGGATCGCGAAACGGATGCGTTCGATGCAGCCGCTGCGGCCTTCCTGCGAGGGCGCCGCCTTGGCCGACTGGATCACCTGCAGCGCCTGCCGCCCGAAATCGTCGGAAGGCTGCGCGGCCAGCACCTTGGCATTGCCCACCGCCCCCCACGGCGCGATGTCGTAGCTGACGACCGCCCAGCCCTCGATCCGGCGGCGGTTGTAGGCCTGCGGGAAGCGAAGCACCGGCTGGCTCGCCCAGTCCTGCCCGGCCGGGCACTTGTCGCCTGCGGGAAACGCGCTCTTTTCCGGCATCGGCGGCGCGGGGAGCACTTCGGGCTGGCGCCAGTAGGGATAGGAACACCCCTTGCGCGCACCGCCGGTGAAGCGCGATTCGCGCATCGCCTTGACCGCCGCCGCATCGAGCGCCTTGTTGCCGGTGCCGGTGCCGATCCGCACGTTCACCGGCTTGCCGCCCGCATCGGTGTCGTACGTCACCAGCGTCCATTCCTTCATGCCTGGGGTGCCGGGCAGCTTCGCGAAATCCGGGAGCGCGCGCACCAGCGGCTGCGGGCGCGGGGCGTCGGCGCAGTTGCTACCTTCGCGGATGCGCTCCCAGCCCGGCATCGGCAGCCGTCCGTTCAGCGGCGTCACCGTGTAGGACACCAGATCGGGCACCGACGCAGTCGCGAAAGGCTCCACCGCGACCGCATAGGTCACCGAGCAGGCGCTGTGCGCCTTGGACGGGAACCGACTGGCGGCGAGCGCGGGCGCGATGTCGTCGTTGGGCGCGAAGCGGGCATCCCCGCGCGTGATCGAGACCGGTCGGCCACTGGCGTCGATGTCGAAACGCAGCGTCACCGACTGCTGCGCATTCGGCCCGCGCCAGCCGATGGTGTTCAGCGGACGGCGCAGCGGCGCGCCGGAGACGAGAGCGCTGCCATCGCAGCGCACGTCCCCGGGCGTCCAGGCGGCAAGACCGCGTTCGCTGGAACGGCGGAATTCATCGGCGACGACCGGCGGCGGAGGGACCGCAGGAGGCGCCGCCGCCGCCATCAGAACTGCCAGAGCAACCGCCACCATGCCTGATCTCCTTGTCCGGAGATTTCAGGCTAACACGTTGTCAAGACAGGACAAGGACAGATCGGCGCCACAATCGATCCGGTTCTGCGCCGAAGTCGACGCATCAAATCTCCAGCTGGCTGCCCAGTTCCACCACGCGGTTCGTCGGGAGGCGGAAGAATTCCATTGCGCTCGCCGCATTGCGCATCATCCACGCGAACAGCTTTTCGCGCCAGATCGCCATGCCGGGCTTCTCCGAGGGTACCAATGTCTGGCGCGAGAGGAAGAAGCTGGTCTTCATCATCTCGAACGGGCCGCCGCACATCGGCGCATGGGCCAGCGCGGCGGGAATGTCGGTCTCCTCCATGAAGCCGTAGCGCAGCGTCAATCGGTAGAAGCCCTGCCCCAGATCGACGACGGTGAAGCGGTCCTCCGGCTCCACATAGGGGCCGTCCTGCACTTCCACCGTCAGCACGACGACGCGCTCGTGCAGCACCTTGTTGTGCTTGATGTTGTGGAGCAGCGCCGAGGGCACGCCCATGTTGCTGGAGGCCATGAAGATCGCCGTGCCCGGCACCCGCGCGGCGCTGCCGTGGGCGCTCTTGGCGAAGACGTTGAGCGGCAGCGCGGCCTCGGTCATGCGGTCGCGCATCAGGCGGCGGCCCTTGTTCCACGTCGTCAGCAGGGTGAAGGCGATGCCGCCGATCATCAGCGGGAACCAGCCGCCGTCGGGGATCTTGGTGGCGTTGGCGGCGAAGTAGGCGCCATCGACCACGAAGAAGGTGACGATCACCGGGATCGCCAGGGCCTTGTGCCATTTCCACACGACCAGCAGCATCACCGCCATCAGGCAGGTGTCGATCAGCATCGCCCCGGTCACCGCGATGCCGTAGGCCGAGGCGAGGTTCGACGAGTTCTGGAACACCAGGACCAGTACGATCACGCCGGTCATCAGCGCCCAGTTGACGAAGGGGATGTAGATCTGGCCCGCCTCGTGCTCGCTGGTGTGGCGGGTCGAGAGGCGCGGGATGAAGCCCAGTTGCATCGCCTGATGGGTGATCGAGAACGCGCCCGAGATCACCGCCTGGCTGGCGATGAAGGTGGCGCAGGTCGCCAGGATCACCAGCGGCAGGCGCAGCGATTCGGGCGCGAGGTTGAAGAACGGGTTCTCCATCGCGACCGCCGCCTGCGCGTCGTCGAGACCCAGGATCATCGCCGCCTGCCCGAAGTAGTTGATGAGCAGGCAGGGCATCACGAAGGCGAACCACGACAGGCGCAGCGGGCCGCGCCCGAAGTGCCCCATGTCGGCATAGAGCGCCTCCGCCCCTGTCACCGCCAGCACGACCGAGCCGAGCGCCAGGAAGCCGAGGATTTTGTCGGTCAGGAAGAACTGGATCGCGTACCACGGGTTCAGCGCCACCAGCACCTCGGGCATCTGGACCAGATGGTAGATGCCCAGCACCGCGAGCACGGTGAAGTAGGTCACCATGACCGGCGCGAACAGCGCGCCGATCTTGGCGGTGCCGCTCTTCTGGATGACGAACAGCGCGATCAGCAGCACCAGCGCGATCGGCAGCACGAAGGGCGCGAGGTCGGACTGGACGACGGTGAGCCCCTCGACCGCCGAGAGCACCGAGACCGCCGGGGTAATCATCGAGTCGCCGTAGAACAGCGAGGTCGCGAAGACGCCCAGCAGCACCACCAGCGGGCCGTAGCCGGACTTGCGGATCGCGCCGGAAATCAGCGCGACAAGCGCGAGGCTGCCGCCCTGCCCCTTGTTGTCCGCACGCATCAGCACACCGACGTACTGCACCGACACCACCAGCGTCATCGACCAGAAGATCAGGCTGACGACGCCGAGTACGTGCAGTTCGTCGATCGCCAGCGGATGCGGGCCGACGAAGGTTTCGCGGAAGGCATAGAGGGGGCTGGTGCCGATGTCGCCGAAGACGACGCCGACCGCGCCAAGCGCGAGCTTGGTGATATTGCCCGAGCCCTGGCCGTGATGGCCGCCCGAACTGTGAGACTCACCCGCCGTCGAAGGAACGTAAGGTGTGTCTGCTGGAGAATCACTCATTCATGCGTCCTGTAATGGACTCGCAGACACGCTAGAGCGGCTGCGGCAGGCTTGCGCCGTTAGCAGCATGAATGGGGCCAAGCAACGATACTTACAATCCCCGCGCCCGGCGGCAATGTTCCGTTCAGGGATTGGCCGGGCCGGGCTGAACGGGCGCCGATTCGGTCGGGGCCTGACCGTTTTGCGCCGCGATCGCGGCGTCGAGGCGCATCAGTTGCTGGGCGAGCGGCAGGCGCCATGGCGCATCCTCGGGTGCGGTCTTCACAACATCCACCCACAAGGCACGCGCCTCGGCGAGTTTCCCCTCGCGCGCATAGGCGAGGCCGAGGAAGAATCGTGCGCCCGGCGCATCCGGCTCCGCGTCGATCGCACGCTGGTAGGCGTAGAGCGCGGGCGGCGTCAGCATGTTGTCTGCGTGGGCGACCAGCGAATTGGCCAGCGCCAGCCAGGCGTCGGCGTTCTTGGGGTCATCCTCGATCGCCCCGCGAAGGACTTCGGCGGCATCGGCATACTGACCGTTGCGAGCGAGGCCATCGGCGATCACCACCCAGCGGTTGCTGGTCGGGATGCCGCTATTGGTGACCTTGGCGCGGCCTTCGACAAGCGCGGCGGGGTCGGCGGACACGGACTCGGCCGAATCCTTCGGCGCTCCTGCCAAGCTCGGGGAGCCCTGCGTCACGTATCCCGCGATGCCGAGCAGCAGCGCCGAAGCCACCGCCTCGCGGCATCCGCGCGGCACCTTGAATACGAAAAGCAGCACCGCCAGCACGAGGACGGCTAGGCCGATCACGAAAACCCAGGTCACTGCCCTGCTCCTTTTGCGGAAAAGCGGCGCCGCAGCAGCAGGAAGGCGATGAGCAGCAGCACGCCCGGCACCGCGAACAGCGGCCAGGTCAGGCCGGTGAGCTGAGGCGCATAGCTGACGTAGTCGCCGTAGCGCTCGATCAGCCAGGCGCGGATCTGCTCGGGAGTCTCGCCCGCCTTGATCCGCTCGCGAACCAGCGAGCGCATCGAGCCCGCGATCGGCGCGTCCGAATCCGCAATCGACTGGCCCTGGCACTGAAGGCAGCGCAGGGTCTCCATGAGGTCCTGCGCCTTGGTTTCCTGCGCCGGATCATCGAGCTGACGATAGGCGTAAGGCGCAGTGGACTGCTCCTCCTGCGCGAACACGGGAGCCGCGAGAGCAAGCGCAACGAGAGCGATCAGGCGCTTCACTCACCCGCCTCCTTCAGCTTCTCAAGCAGCACCCCGAGGTGCTCGGGCCGGATTTCGCCGATGTGCTGGTAAACGATCGTGCCCTTACCATCGACCACGTAAGTCTCCGGAACGCCGGACGAGCCGAGCGCCAGTTGCACTTTCCCGTCATCGTCCGCGCCGATGCGCTGGAACGGGTCGCCGTTCGTTTGAAGGAAGCCCTGCAGGTTCTCGGTCGTGTCGCGCACCGAGATGCCTTCGATCGGCACCCCGGCCTTGGCCAGCGCTCCGAGTTGCGGCGCCTCGACGCGGCAGGGAATGCACCAGCTGGCGAACACGTTGACGAGGTGCGGCTTGCCGTTGGCGAGCACCTTGCTGTCGAGGCCGGGCCGCCCCGGCAAGGCGGCAGGCAGATCGAACTGCGGCATCGACTTGCCGACGAGCGCGGAGGCGACATTGCGGTCCGCCGGACGATAGAGCCCCACGATCACCAGCGCCACGAAGCCGAGGAACAGCGCCAGCGGCAGCCAGATCGCCCAACGTGGCGCTTTTGCGGGTAAATCGCTCATCGTCCCTGCTTCTCGCGCCGATAGGCGATCTTGTCCTTGGCCACGATCCGCCGCACGTCGGCCGCCACCCGGCCCACCAGCGCCAGCAGGCCGCCCAGCGCGATCAGCAGACCGCCGATCCAGATCAGCGGCGCGAAAGGCTTCCACCACAAGCGCAGTTGCCAGCGCGATTGCTTCTCGCCATCGACCTTGGGCGCCTCGCCGCCGAGCACGGCGTAAAGCTGGCCATTCCAGCGCGTCAGCAGCGCCGATTCGCTAGTCTGCTGCGGCGGCGCCCAGAAGCTGCGCGACTGCGGGAGCATGCGGGTCACCTTACCGTCGATACCGTAGCGCACCAGCAGGCGCGCCTCCATCGCCGTCCAGTTCGGACCGGCGACAGGCTCGACGGTGTCGAGCTTGACGCCCCATGGCCCGACTTGCGTGACCTCGCCCATGCGCACGGCGACCAGCTTCTCGACGGAGAAGGCGCTCTCGCTGCTCATGCCGAACAGCGCGACGGCAATGCCAAAGTGCGCCACCACCATACCCCAGATCGGCAGCGGCGTGCGGCGCAAATTGCGGCCCTTGAGCGGCAGCAGGCTGGCCCATCCGAGCCCGACCGACAGCGCAAGACCGATCCAGGGCAGCAGCGCGACGCCGCCCAGCACTAGTACGCAGATCCCCGCCGCGACGATCAGCATCGCCGGGATCACCAGCTCGCGGCCGACGCGCCCGAACTTGTCCCGCCGCCAGCGCAGCAACGGCCCGACCATGAGCACGACCAGCATCGGCACCGCGAACAGCGCGCTCATCGGATTGAAGTACGGCGGCCCGACCGAAACCTTGGCTCCCATCGCCTCTGCGAACAGCGGGTAGAGCGTGCCGAACAGCACGATGCCCAGGATCGCCGAGAGCATCACGTTGTTGACCACCAACGCGCCCTCGCGGCTGACGAAGGCAAAGCGCTCGCCCTCGGTCACGGTCGCGGCGCGCAGGCCGAACAGCACCAGCGCGCCGCCGATGTAGATTGCCAGCAGCGCGAGGATGAACGTGCCGCGCTGCGGATCGACGGCAAAGGCATGCACGCTCGTCAGGATGCCCGAGCGCACCAGGAACGTGCCGATCATCGACATCGAGAACGCGACCACGCCCAGCATGATCGTCCAGGCGCGCAGTGCATTGCGCGCCGCCAGCACGCCGCACGAATGGAGCAGTGCCGTCGCCGCCAGCCAGGGCATCAGCGAGGCGTTCTCGACCGGGTCCCAGAACCACCAGCCGCCCCAACCCAGTTCGTAATAGGCCCAGTACGAACCGGCGGTGATGCCCACGGTGAGGAATATCCACGCGCCCAGCACCCACGGGCGCATCGCCTTGGCGAACGCCGGGCCGACCTCGCGCGTCACCAGAGCACCGATAGCGAAACTGAACGCGATCGAGAGCCCCACATAGCCCAGGTAGAGCGTCGGCGGATGGAACGCGAGGCCAAGGTCCTGCAGCAGCGGGTTGAGCCCGTTACCCTCCATCGGCACCGGCGAAAGCCGCTCGAACGGGTTGGAGGCAAACAGCAGGAAGGCATAGAAGCCAAGGCTCACGAAAGCCTGCCCGGCCAGCGTCGCCAGCATGGTGCGTTCCGGCAAGCGCTTTTCGACGAGCGCCACGAAGGCGCCGCCCAGCCCCATCACCGTCACCCACAGGAGCATCGACCCCTCGTGGTTGCCCCAGGCGCCGGCGATCTTGAACACCAGCGGCTTCATCGAATGCGAATTGAGCGCGACCAGCTTCACCGACAGATCGGTGACCGAAAAGACGTAGATGAGACAGGCGAAGGCCAGCAGCGCCAGCCCGCCCTGCACCACCGCCACGGGGCGCACCGCACCGCCGAGCACGGCGCCGCGCTCTGTCAGCCCCAGCGCACCGGAAACGAGTTGCAGCGCCGCCAGCGCCGCCGCCAGCCAGAGGGCGGCAAGACCTAGTTCAGCGATCATTTGGGTTCAGCGATCATTTGGTTTCTTGCATGACCTTCTGGGCCTGTTCCCTGGACATGTCCTGCATCTCGCGAGGCACGTAGTTCTCGTCATGCTTGGCAAGGAGGTTGTCGGCGACGAATGTGCCGTCCGTGCCCATCTTACCCTCGGCGACGACGCCGGACCCCTCGACGAACAGCGAGGGCACGATGCCCTTGAAGGTCACCGGCACGCGCGCCTTGCCGTCCTGCACGGCGAAATTGATCGTCACTCCGTCCGCCGCCGTCTTGAGCGAGCCCTTCTCGACCATGCCGCCAAGGCGCACGGCGCGGCCGGGCTCGGGCGGCCTGGCGACGATCTCGCTCGGCACGTAGAAGTAGCTCGCCTGATTGCGCAGCGCCCATGCGGCGAGCAACGCCGCCCCGATGAGCACGACCAGCGCGACGATCAGCAGCACGAGGCGCTGGTGCTTGGCCTTGATCGGGCTCTTGGCGACCGTCGCCATCAGCGGTTCCTCGCGGAATCACGGCGCTTTTCTGCGCGGCGCATCGAAAGCAGCGCCCATGAGACCATCGCCAGCGTCGCGCCGACGCCGACCACATAGGCCGCGACCACGAAGGCCCATGGGTCCATCGCTTCACGCATCAGAACGCCTCCACTTCCGCGCGCGCTTTCCTGCGCAGCCGCGCCTCGGCCTGCTGCTCGGCCAGGATCGCACGCATCCGGGCGAGCACGACGCCTGCGAAGATCAGCGTGAAACCGAGCATCGCGGCAAGCAGCGGCACCAGAAAATCGCCCGACATCGCGGACTTGCCCACGGTGATGCTCGGCGGCTGGTGCTGGCTGTTCCACCAGATCACCGAGTAATGAATGATCGGCACGTTCACCGCGCCGACGAGCCCGAAGATGGCGGGCGCGCGATTCTGGCCGCCGTCCGCAGCCTCGCTCGCCTGAGACAGCGCCATCCAGCCGAAGTAGAGGAACAGCAGCACCAGCATCGAGGTCAGCCGTCCGTCCCAGACCCACCATGTCCCCCACGCAGGACGCCCCCACAGCGAACCTGTAAGTAAGCAGACGGCGGTAAAAACCGCGCCCGGCACCGCGCAGGCCTTCGCCGCGATGGCCGCGAGCGGATGACGCCAGACGAGTTCGGTGAAGCTCGCGCCCGCGATCCCCATCCACCCGGCCATGCCCAGCCAGGCGGCGGGCACGTGAAGATAGACGATGCGCACCGTCTCTCCCTGCAGGCGCTCGGCAGGGGCGACGAACAGCCCCCAGCCCAGCGCCGCGAAGGCGACGACCAGTCCCGTGCCCATGCACAGGGGCATCAGCCAGCGGGCGATGCGCAGAAAACGGGCGGGATTGGCAAAGCCGTGCATGACAGGCGCGCTTCTATAGTGCGTGTTGAAAGGAGCAAGTGACTCAGATCAAAGCACAGCGCTTTTCATGCGCCAATCGGGCATTGGTATCATGATGCCGCTATGAGCATCACACTGTGGTAAAAGGGAGAAAATGGGGCGATCGATGGGGTTCGAACCCACGACCTCCGGTACCACAAACCGGCGCTCTAACCAACTGAGCTACGATCGCCACAGGCGCACTCGAGAGGCGCCGCGTCCGGCATCGGACGCTGCTGCATCCGGTGCGGAGCGCGCCTTTTGCACAGCGCGCGGATTCTTGCAAAGCAAAAATGCGGAGAGGCGAAATTTACCTGCCCGGCACCTCGCACGCGATTTTCCTGCGCCCTGCCCGTGGCTAAGGTCGGCGCATGGACGAACCCGGCGAATCATCGGCTGCAAGACTGCTATCCCACCCCGGCGTTCAGCGCTTCCCATCGTCCCGGCTCGACCTGTTCATCCTGCGCGAGTTCCTCGACGCCGAGCGCTGCGCGCAGTTGGTCGATCTGATCGAGACCAACAACCGCCCCTCGACGATCGCCGACTACAACGGAGACGATGCGTTCCGGACCAGTTCGACCTGCGACCTGTCACGCGACTATCCGGTGGTCGACGAACTGGCGCAGGCGCTGTCCCGACTTTCCGGCATCGACCTTGCCCATGCGGAACCGCTGCAGGGACAGCGCTATGAAGTCGGGCAGGAGTTCAAGGCGCACACCGATTATTTCGAGCCCGACAGCGCCGATTTCGAGAAATACTGCAAGGTTCCCGGCCAGCGGACCTGGACCTTCATGATCTACCTGAACGACGTCGAGGCCGGGGGCGCGACTCGCTTCAAGGTCATCGACAAGATGATCCAGCCCGAGACCGGCAAGCTCATCGGCTGGAACAACCGCCGCGCTGACGGCAGCTGTAACGCGGCGACGCTTCATCACGCGATGAAGGTGCGCAAGGGCCGCAAGTACGTCATCACGCAATGGTATCGCGAGCGGCCCTGGGGCTGATCCCCAAGGCCGCCCGGACTTTTTACTTGGCCGCAGCGATCACCGCGCAGGCGATGCGGCCACCGGCGTTGCCCGAAGGCTGGCTGGTGTAGTCGTCCAAGCCTGCGTGGATCACCAGCGCCGAACCGTCCGCGTCGAGCAGCGACTTCGGCCCCGGCGAGAGCGTCACGCCGGAATTCAGCACCTGCGTCTTGAGCAGGCCGTCGGCGCCGACATTCTGATTCGGCATGTCACCGCCATGCGGGCCGGTCGCGACCATGTAGCCGTGCTGGTGATCGCCGCCGGTGAAGTGGCCGCCCGAACTGTCGAACTTGGTCGCGGTGTCGCACACACCCTTCTGGTGGAAGTGGAAGCCGTGCTCACCCGCCGGAATGCCCTTGGCCTCGGCGCTGACGAGGACGCCTGCCGGGGTCTCCTGCAGCATGACCATGCCGATGGTCTTGCCGTCCAGCCCGATCAGGTCGGCATGGATCATCGGCGCTGCGGCCGCAGTCGTTGCGGAGTGGCCGGTATGGTCATCAGCCGCACCGGCAGCGCCGGCGAGCGAGAGCAGGACCGCCGAGGCGGCGAGGATGCGGGAGGATCGCTTCATATCGTATCTCCGGTCTTTCGGGCTGGATGGCTGCGAAACGCAGCCGCACGCATGGACGTTCCCCCGCCCCGCGTGGACATTCACGACCCTAAAGCCCTGCACATGAAAGGCAATCGCAACTGGCAATGAAATTTTGCCCGCTATGCGGGCAACAAAAAAGGCGGCCCCAGGGACCGCCTTCTTCGTGAAGCTGATGTTCGGAAGCGCGAAGCCCCGCCCAATCAGTTCTTCTTGAGCGTGAGACCGCCGAAACGCTTGTTGAACTGGGCCACGCGGCCACCGTCCTGAAGCTGGGCCTTGCCGCCGGTCCATGCCGGGTGCGAGGTCGGGTCGATGTCCAGAACCAGCGTGTCGCCTTCCTTGCCCCAGGTCGAGCGGGTCTGGAAGGTGCTGCCGTCGGTCATCTGCACCGTGATGGTGTGGTAGTCGGGATGCGTATCGGCCTTCATGGGTCTATCTCTTTCGCATGTGGCCGGTTCCGACCGGCCTGGCTTGGAAAGCGGCGCGCTTACAGCGAAGCGGGCCGGAATGCAAGGGTGAAGAAGCCCACCCCTGCCCCTCCCGCAAGCGAGAGGGGAATGATGAGGTTCCGCCTCAGGCGTCCGCGATCATCGCCGTGAAGTTGACCTCGCAGGTCACCTTGTCGTCGATGGAGGCCTTGCCCCAGAACTTGCACACGCGCGAGCGCTTCTGGACGAAGCCGGTGCGCAGTGTCAGCAGGTGCCCGGGGGTCACGGGGGCGCGGAACTTCGCGTCCTCGATCGCCATGAAGTACACCAGCTTGCCGGTCCCGGCAAGGCCGAGGGTCTCGATCGCGAGGATGCCCGCAGCCTGCGCCAGCGCCTCGATCTGGAGGACGCCGGGCATGATCGGTCGGCCGGGGAAGTGCCCCTGGAAGAAGTCCTCGTTGAAGCTCACCGCCTTGACCGCCTCGATCTCCTCCTCAGAGATCGAGACCACGCGGTCGACGAGCAGCATCGGGTAGCGGTGCGGAAGCGCCGCCAGGATCTTCGCGGTGTCGTACACGACTTCGGCGTTATCGCTCATGCCCGTGACGTCCGATCAGCGGCCCGAGGGCTGCGTCGCCGGAGCGGCGCCGGCCGGAGCCTGGCCCTGAGCGGCAGCCTGCTGTGCACGCTGCTCGCGAACCTGGCGCGGTTCCCAACCAGCGGGCGGAACCAGCTGGGCCGAGGGGATCGACGTGTTCAGCTCGTTCAGGATGTCCTGATTGAGGTTGTAGGCGCCGCCGTTGACCGCGAGAATCGCGTCGGGCGAGATCAGGATCGACACGCCCTTCTTGGTCATCGCTGCCTTGACCGCATCGTTCAGCTTGTCTTCGATCTGCTCGTTGACGTAAGCCTGCGACAGGCCGACCGGCTGCAGGATGCGCTGGAGTTCGGCCTTGCCGTTCTCCTGGATCTGCTGGATCGAACCGGCCTGCTGTTCAAGTGCAGCCTGCGTGACCTTGCCGCCCTGACGGTCGGCGTTGAACTTGTCGATCAGCGGCTTGATCTGGGCGTTGAGCGCGTTCTGCCGGGTCTGCGCCTGGTCGAACTGCGCCTTGAAGGTGGTCTGGCGCTGCGTTTCCGCGGTCTTGAACGCGTTCGAGTTGGCGATCACCGCATCGAAGCTGGCAACGCCGAGGCCCTGCACGATCGTACCGCCGGTTGCCGGAGCAGCGGCTGCCGGAGCAGGCTTGGCTGCAAGCGCGGGCTGCGCCGCGACGGCGGCGAACGCGAGGCCAGCGGCCAGCGCGACGAACTTGGTCTTGGTAGTCATCAGAACTGGGTTCCCACGTTGAAGTTGAATGCCTTGGGATCGTCGCCGTCCTGCTTGAGCAGCACGCGCGAGAAGTCGATGCGGAACGGGCCGAAAGGCGAGTTCCAGTTCACGCCGATGCCGATGGCGACACGCGGCTTCCAGGTATCGCCAACGAAATACTCGTTGAAGTTGTACGCGTAATTGCCGGTCGCGGTTAGCGTACGTCCACTGGAGTCCGTCGAGGACGTCGTCGTGGTCGTCGTGTCGTTCCCGTCCGTGTCCTTGGTATAGTAGGTCGGGATACAGCCGTTCTTGCAATCGGTCAGATCGCTCTTGTTGAACTTGGTCCCCCACACGGCACCGACATCGGCGAAGATCGACGGGCGTAGGCCCATTTCACGCGCACCCGAGCCCAGCGGAATCTCCATCTCGGCACGGCCCATGTAGTAGTAGTTACCACCCAGCGCGTCGTCCGACCAATCGCTGCGCTTGGTCGATTCCACGCCATCAGTGATATACTTACGCAGCACGCGCGGACCGACGCCGCGAATGGCGAAGCCACGGAACTGCGGCTGACCGAGATAGAAGCGGTCGGTCAGGCGAATTTCCTGCCCCGCCAGCCCCTTGATCGCGCCACCTTCAGCGGACAGCGAGAAGATGAAGCCATGCCCCATGTTGAAGAACTTGGACGCATTGCCGCGGATGCGCGCATACTTCACATCGCCGCCCAGACCCGCGAAATCGACATTGACCGACGCGGTAATTCCGCGCGTCGGGCGCATGCGGTTGTCCAGCGTATCGTAGATCAGCGAGCCGCCGACGATCGAACTAAGGCGCTTACCGATCGCGTCGCACAGATAGCGGCCGGCATAGAGCGGATCGCACTGCAGCGTGCCGTTAACGCGAGTGGAGTAATACGTGTCCTTGTCCAAGCTGACGTCATCGTAGTTCAGCGTATAGCTGCCTACGGCCGTCAGATATTCGGTCAGCGGCACGCCTGCACGGATCTGGATACCCGTGGTCGACTGCTCATAGGTCGTGTTGCGGTCGGAGTTGTAGTAATTGAAGCTGTTGTAGTCGCGGCGGTAGATATTGACGCCGAGCGACACGTTCTTGTCCAGCAGGTACGGCTCGACGAAGCTGGCTTCCACGCTCTTCGAATAGCGCGAGATGCTGCCCGAAAGGCCGACCGTCTGACCACGGCCGCGGAAGTTGCGCTGCCGGATCGAGGCCTGGAAGATGAAGCTCTCGAGACTGGAGAAACCGGCCGAAAGCTGGAGTTCGCCGGTCGGCTTTTCCTCGACGTTGGCTTCCAGAAGAATGCGGTCGTCGGCGCTGCCGGGCTTCTGCTCGACCTCGAACTTCTCCTGGAAGTAGCCGAGCGACTTGATGCGGTTAGTCGAACGCTTGACCTGCAGCGAGTTGAAGGCATCGCCTTCCGCCAGACGGAACTCGCGGCGGATCACCTTGTCCTGGGTCAGCGTGTTGCCGTTGATGTCGATCTTCTCGACATAGACGCGCGGCGCCTCCTGGATCACGAAGGTCAGCCCCATGGTGAGGTTTTCCTTGTCGCGATCGTACTGCGGGCGGACGTCGGCGAAAGCATAGCCGAAGGCACCGGCAGTCTCGTTCAGACTGTCGATGGTGTCCTCGACCTGCTTGGCGTTGTACCAGTCACCCTTGTGCATGGGCAGGTTGCCGGCCATCTTCTCGCCGTCGAAGTCGCGCAGCTGGCTTTCGACCTTCACGTCGCCGAACTTGTAGCGCTTACCTTCCTCAACCACGTACGTGATGATGAAGTCCTTCTTGTCCGGCGTCAGTTCGGCCACGGCCGAGACCACGCGGAAGTCGGCATAGCCCTGCGTCAGATAGAACTGGCGCAGCTTCTGCTGGTCGAAGGCCATGCGGTCGGGGTCGTAGCTGGTGCCCGAGCTGAACAGACGGGTGAAGCGCGCCTGCTTGGTCACCATCTGGCCGCGCAGTTCGCCGGCCGAGAAGTGCTCGTTGCCGATGATGTTGATCTGGCGGACCTTGGACTTGTCGCCCTCGGTGATTTCGAAGACGATATCGACACGGTTCTGGTCGAGCGAGACCATCTTCGGCTCGACGGTCGCGGCGTAGCGACCCTGGCGCTTGTACAGCTCGATGATGCGGGCGACGTCAGCGCGAATCTTGGAACGGGTGAAGATCTGGCGCGGCGCGACCTTGATCTCGGGAAGGATCTTGTCGTCCTTGATGCGCTTGTTGCCTTCAAGGATGATGCGGTTGACGACCGGGTTCTCCTGAACCGTGATCGTCACCACGCCGTTGTCGAACGCAACCTGCGCGTCCTTGAACAGCTCGGTGCCGTAGAGGTCCTTGAGCGCGGCGTCGGCGGAAACCTTGGTGTAGTTCTGACCGACGCGCATCTTGATATAGGACAGCACCGTCTGCGCTTCGAGGCGCTCGGCGCCTTTCACCACGATGGTCTGAATCGGCTGGCCTTCCTCGACCGGCGCAACGACAGCCGGAGCGGGAGCAGCGGGTGCGGCAGGGACCGGCGCGCGCTTGCCTGCCTTTGCCGCTTGCGCGGAAGCCTCCATGGGCATCCCCGCGAGGATAGTGGTCCCGAGGAGCACTGCTGCAACTTGCGAGCCCCAGAGGCCTCGGGCGCTGCGCGCTCCAGTGCCGCGAACCATTTCCCGTCCGATCATTCTACGCAAAATCCCGTATTCGCTTTCGCGATGAAAAACAGACCACCGGCGGGAGCGCACCCAGACCCGCAGGCAATCGCAGCCATCTGCCCGATGGAGCCGGTCCAATCAAGCAGACAAAACCCGGCAACATTGTGATCGCTCGTGAATCCCTCCAGGCTATCCCCCGAAAATAGGGAGAGAGGCCAGGTCATTGACCGTGACGAAGACCATAAGCGCCAGCACCAGCGCCACACCCGTCTTTATCGCCCATTCCTGACTGCGTGCACCCAGGGGTCTGCGCCGGACCAGTTCAGCCGCGTAGAAAGCCAGATGTCCGCCGTCGAGGCCAGGAATTGGCAGGAGGTTGATGAATGCCAAGTTAATCGAGATCAAAGCGGCGAACTCCACGAAGGCTTCCCAGCCCAGCGTGAAAGTCTGCCCGGAATACTGCGCGATCTTGATCGGACCACCCAGTTCGCGGACGGAGCGGTCGCCCGTGAAGATCTGGGTTATGCCGGTCACCATGTTGCCCATGGCGCGGAAGCTCTGCTGGAATCCGAGGGCGACGGCATCGACCGGGCCGACCTGCTCGAAGCGGCCCGCGCGTACGCCGATCTGACCGACCTTCTGCGGCTTGCCCTGTGCGTCAGGGATAGAGCCTTCGGTCACCTTGACCGGGAAAGTCCGGACTTCATTCCCGCGCCGCACCGAGAGATCGACGCTGCGCCCCGCCTGCGGGCGGATGAGTTCCGGGATGTCCTCGAAGCTGGTGATTGCGGCGCCGTTCACCGCGACGATGCGGTCGCCCACCTCGAGCCCGGCGTCCTCGGCCGGCGAATCGCCGTAGAAGCCGCCGACGACGGGCGGCATCATCCGCACGCCGATATCGCCGATCTTCGCCTTGTTACCGAACTGGTCGCTGAACTCCTGCGTCGCCAGCTTCACCGGAAGGACAAGCGTGCGCCCTGCCCGCTCCACCGCGATCGGCAGCGTCTTGCCGGGGAAGTACGCGACGCGGCCCGGCACGTCGGTGGCTCCGTCAACCTTGTCACCGTCAATCGCGACGATGCGGTCGCCGACGCGCATACCCGCAGCCTGCGCGGGCGAGTTGGCGGTAAAGCCGCTAATCTCCGCATCGTTTACGACGCGGCCGTAGATCGAGAAGAACCCGGCGAAGATCGCGACGCACAGCAGCAGGTTGGTCAGCGGCCCGGCGAAGACGATCAGCGCGCGCTGCCACAGCGGCTTGGAATGGAAGGTCTGCGCCCGCTCCTGCGCCGACAGCCGCACATCGTCGGGCTTCGGCGCGCTCGTCGGGTTCATGTCGCCTGCGAACTGGACGTAGCCGCCGAGAGGCAACGCCGAGAGCTTCCAGCGGGTGCCGCGCTTGTCGGTCCAGCCCGCGAGTTCCTTGCCGAAGCCGATGGAAAAGGCGTCCGCCTTCACGCCGAACAGGCGGCCGACGAGATAATGCCCCAGCTCATGGATCAGGACCAGTGGCCCCAGCACCAGGAGGAAGGCGAAGATCGTCGTCAGAATTCCTGGTGAACCGGTCAAGCTATGCCTCTCTTCAGGTGCTGGTCACGAGTACGCGCGCCCTCGCCCGGGCCTCCGTGTCCACTTCGAGGACGTCGGAGAGGCTGCCGGGCGGCGGCGGCGCATACGAGCCTAGCACGTCTTCCACTTGTGCAGAGATACGCGTGAACGAAATCTGACCGCCAAGGAACGCAGCAACCGCGATTTCGTTCGCGGCGTTGAGCACGGCGGGGATCGCCCCGCCCGCCTGCGCCGCCTCGCGCGCCAGGCGGGTGGCGGGAAAGCGCACTTCGTCGGGCTTGCGGAAAGTCAGTTCGCCGATCTCGGCAAGGTCGAGCGGGGCGCAGGGCGTGTCCATGCGCGCGGGCCAAGCCAGCGCCGAGGCGATCGGCACACGCATGTCCGAGGGGCCAAGCTGCGCCAGGGTCGAGCCGTCCCGGTACTCGACCATCGAATGGACCACCGACTGCGGGTGGACGATGATCCGCAGTTTATCGAGGCCGACGGGGAACAGGTGGTAGGCTTCGATCAGTTCGAGGCCCTTGTTGAACATCGTCGCCGAATCGACGCTGATCTTCGCGCCCATATCCCAGTTGGGATGGCGGACCGCCTCGGCCGGAGTGGCGGCGCTGAGACGCTCCCACGACCAGTCGCGGAACGGGCCGCCGCTGGCCGTCAGGGTGATCCAGCGCACATGGGCATGGTCGTTGCCGGTGAGGCACTGGAAGATCGCGTTGTGCTCGGAATCGATCGGCAGCAGCGTGGCGCCATGCCGCGCGACGGCGGCCATCATCACTTCGCCCGCCGAAACCAGAGCTTCCTTGTTGGCAAGGGCGATGATCCCGCCCTGCTCGATCGCCGCCATCGTCGGCGCAAGGCCGGCACAGCCGACGATCGCCGCGACGGTGACGTCGGCGCCGCGCGCAGCGGCCTCGATCAGCGCGACGGGACCGCCTGCAGCTTCGATCCCGGAACCGGCAAGCGCCTCCCGCAGAGCAGGCAAGTGCGCCTCATCGGCGACGACGGCGACCTCGGCTCCGAATTCGCGCGCCAGCTTCGCCAGTTCGGCCGCATTGGAATGCGCAGTCAGCGCGACCACGCGCCACTCGTCGCGATTGCGGCGGATCAGATCGAGCGTCGAGGCGCCGATCGAGCCGGTCGCGCCAAGCACCGTCAGGGAGCGCAAAGAACCGGTCATGCCAACACCACGATAGCCATCGCCAGCAGGAACAGCACTGCCAGCAATCCGTCAACCCGGTCGAAGAAACCGCCGTGCCCCGGAATGAGGTTGCCAGAGTCCTTGAACCCCGCGCGGCGCTTCATCCAGCTTTCGAAAAAGTCGCCCGCCTGCGCACAGACCGCCACCAGCAGTCCGGCCGCAAGGCAGGTCGCAAAGAGCGGAACCGCGCCCGCCGTCGCGTACCAGCAGGGCTGCGTACCGAAGCACGACACCGCGTTCGCCGCCGAGACGTCGGGCGTAAGACGGATCGCGCCTTCCTGCCAAAGCTGCGCGGCGGTGAAGAGCGCGAGCGTCGCGCCCAGCGCCGCGCCCATCAGGCCCGACCAGGTCTTGGACGGACTGATCGACGGCGCGATCTTCGGCCCGCGCAATGTGCGGCCGGTGAAATAGGCGCCCACGTCCACCGCGATCACCGTCCCCAGCAGGGTCAGGATCGGCGCGAGGGTGAAGGCGTCGTTATGCAGGAACAACAGCATGGCCGCGCCGATGCCGACATAGAGCATCCCCACGAAGTTCCACGCCGCCCGCGCACCCGGTCCCGGAGTGATGCGACGGGCAAGCCTGATCCACTCCCACAGCACCCCGACCGAGACGGCGCAGACGAAGGCGATCCACACCGGCCCGCCCAGCCACAAGGCAGTCCCGGCGACCGCAACCATGACGATGGCCGAAAGCGTCCGCACCTTGAGATCGGAGGTGCCTTTCGCCGGAGGCTCAGCGCCCGCCATAGCGACGCTCGCGAGTGGTGAAGGCGCTGAGCGCATCGCGCAAGTGATCGGCGGTGAAATCCGGCCAGAGCACGTCGGTGAACAGCATTTCGGCGTAAGCCGCCTGCCACAGCAGGAAGTTCGACAGCCGTACCTCGCCGGACGTGCGGATCAGCAGGTCGAGCGGCGGCAGGTCCGCCGTATCGAGTTCAGCCGCGATCGTCTCGGGCGTGATCGGCCCCTTCGCCGCAGCCCTGGTCGCCGCGCGGGCGATCTCGTCCTGCGAGCCGTAGTTCAGCGCCACCGCCAGCGTCGTCTCGGTATTGTGCGCGGTCTTGGCCATCGCGCCTTCGACCAGTTCGACCAGTTCGGGCTTGAATGCGGTATAGTCGCCGATGATCTTGAGCCGGACGCCCGCCGCCGCGAATTCGTCGAGGTCGGAGAGGATGAAGCGCTTCATCAGGCTCATCAGGTCCGAGACTTCATCCTCGGGCCGCCGCCAGTTCTCGGTCGAGAAGGCGTAGAGGGTCAGTGCCTCCAGCCCCATTTCCCGCGCGCCGCGCACGACGCGGCGCACCGCCTCCACGCCGCGCTGGTGGCCCACCGCGCGCGGAAGCAGGCGCTTCTTCGCCCAGCGCCCGTTGCCGTCCATGATGATGGCGACATGACGGGCGCGCAGAGATTCGTCCTTGGCCATCAGGCTCCCTTCTCGGCGAAGCGCAACAGGCTCACTTGCCGAGGATTTCCTTTTCCTTGGCCGCGAAGACCTCGTCGAGGGCCTTGACCATCTCGTCGGTCAGCTTCTGGACTTCGGTTTCGCCGCGCTTGCGGTCGTCTTCCGAGATTTCCTTCTTCTTCTCGTCGGCCTTCAGGTTCTCGATGCCGTCGCGGCGCACGTTACGCACGGCGACGCGCGCCTTCTCGGCATAGGAGCTGGCGAGCTTGGCCAGTTCCTTGCGGCGTTCCTCGGTCAGGTCGGGGATCGGCAGGCGCAGGGTGTTGCCGTCGTTGATCGGATTCAGGCCCAGACCCGCCGAACGGATCGCCTTTTCGACCGGACCGATGTTGGTCTTGTCCCACACCTGCACCGAAAGCATGCGCGGCTCCGGCGCGGAGATCGTGGCGACCGACGTGATCGGCATCGAACTGCCGTAGACGGTCACGGTGATCGGCTCCAGCAGCGCGGTGTTCGCGCGGCCGGTGCGCAGGCCCGAGAGGTCGTGCTTGAGCGCGTCGATCGCGCCCTTCATGCGGCGCTCGAGATCCGCCTTGTCGTACTTTGCCATGGTTCAGGCTCCTTTCTGAACGATCGTCTTGGTGCCGCCACCCGCAAGGACGGTGGCCAGGTTGCCCTGCTCGCGGATCGAGAACACGACGATCGGAATGCTGTTGTCACGGCACAGGGCCACGGCGGAGGCGTCCATCACCTGCAGGTTGTCGGCGAGGACGGTGTCGTAATCGACGGAATCGTACCGCTTGGCGTCGGGGTTGCGCTTGGGATCGCTGTCGTAGACGCCGTCGACGCTGGTGCCCTTCAGAAGAGCATCGCAGCGCATCTCGGCAGCGCGCAGGGCGGCGCCGGAATCGGTGGTGAAGTACGGCGCGCCGACACCGGCGGCGAAGATCACCACGCGCCCCTTCTCAAGGTGGCGCTCGGCCCGGCGGCGGATCACCGGCTCGCAGACTTGGTCCATCTGCACGGCGCTCTGCACGCGCGTTTCCACGCCGATCTGCTCCAGCGCGTTCTGCATCGCCAGCGCGTTCATCACGGTCGCGAGCATGCCCATGTAGTCGGCCTGCGCCCGGTCCATGCCGCGCGCAGCGCCCGCCATGCCGCGGAAGATGTTGCCGCCGCCGATGACGAGGCAGATCTCGAGCCCGGTTTCCTTGGCCGCCTTCACTTCCTTGGCAAGTTCCGCCACGAAATCGGGATCGATTCCGAACTGCTGGCTCCCCATCAGCACTTCGCCCGAAAGTTTGAGCAGGACGCGCTTGTAGGGGGATGACATGCCGCTGGGTCTCCTGTGGGGGCCGGGAATACTGGAACGGCCCCGGCTTTAGGAGGGCAAGCGCGAATTGCCAAGGGGCTTGGACTGTGGATGAACCCGGTTCAGCGCGCCATTACGGACAGTTCTTCCTCACGCCGATCGTAAGCAACTTGTGCCGAGGCCACCGATCCCATCCGCCTCTCCGCCCAGTCGATCATCGCCTGCAGCGCATCAAGCAGTTCCCGCCCCAGCGGCGTTACCGCATAACTGACCGAAACCGGCACCGTCGGCACCACATCGCGGCGCACCAGCCCGTCGCGCTCCAGCGAGCGCAGGGTCTGACTGAGCATCTTCTGCGAAATGCCGTCAATCCGTCGCTTGAGCCCGTTGAAGCGCATCCCACCAGCCCCAAGCGTCGTAAGGATCAGCACGCTCCACTTGTCGGCGATGCGATCGAGCAACTGCCGCGTAGGACAGTCCGCCGCATAGACGTTGGGCGCGAAGCGGGCGGTTCCCTCAAGGTAACCCGGTGCGGTGATAGTGCCTTCTTGCATGGTCATCGCCAATACCACATCTGGTCACCATTGGATACCTGGTGGAGAATGGAAATGAAGATCGCAGTCCTCGGTGCCAGCGGCCGCGCCGGATCGGAAATCACGAAGGAAGCCGCCGCGCGCGGCCACGAAGTCCTCGCCATCGCACGCAACCCGGAAAAGATCGCAACCGGCGAGCGGATAACGGCAGTGACGGGCGATGCCTCGGACGCCGCATCTCTCGCCGCCCTGATCGCCGGACGCGATGCCGTCATCAGCGCCCTGCACTTCGACGTCCCCGCCGAAATCTTGCTCTCGGCAATCCGCGAGGCCGGCGTGCCCCGGCTGCTGGTAACCGGAGGCGCGGCCAGCCTCGAAGTCGCCCCGGGCAAGCGCCTGATCGACACACCGGACTTTCCCGAGGAATGGAAGACCTTCGCGATGGGCGGGATCACCTTCCTCGACGCACTGCGACAAGTGGACGACGTGGACTGGACGTTCTTCTCCCCCGCCGCGCTGATCTTCGAAGGCCCACGCACAGGCAGCTACCGCTCGGGCGGCGACGAACTGGTCACCGACGATGCCGGCGAGAGCAAAATCAGCTTCGCCGACTACGCAATCGCGATGATCGATGAACTGGAAGCGCACAAGCATTCCAGGGAACGGTTTACGGCAGCATATTGAGATAAAGGGGAGTCCTGGGGCCATCGCCCCAGACCCCGGAACTGTCGTTGCCCCGCGCGCAGCCGCCTCAACCCAACGCCGCGCCGCAGGCTTTGAAGGTCTCCCGGCACAGCGTCATCGCATGACGAAGCCGCGTGCCAGACCTCGACGGTATACGGGGTGCAGGGGTGGTAAACCCCTGCCTCCTCCCTCTTAGGCTGCTTCCGCCAAAGGCCCGCCGATCGAGCAAACCCCATCGACACCCAGCACATGCGCCACCCTGCCCATAGCCATCCAGGCAGCAGTGCAATGCGTCAGATCGACGATCTCAGCATCGGTCATCACGCTCTTGAGCTGCGCCCAGAACGCGTCGTCCTCGGCCAGCCCGCGCGGGTCGGTGCCCATCTTCTGCGAGTACCGCACGGCAAGACGCTCCTTCTCGGTCAGGCTGCCGAGGTCACCGCCGAGCACGGCCTGGTACATGGCCTCGTCAGGCGCGTTGCCCTGCTCGATCACGCCGCCGTCATAGCCCAGAATCCGCAAGTCCCTCTGCGCGCGCCAGTTCATGCAGACGGTGCAGCCGTTGATGACGGCGGTGGCGATGCGGCATGCCTCGAACAGCCGCAGGGGCAGGTTGGAATACTGGTAGGGCGCCATCGCAAAGGCGCCTGAAGCCCGGACGATTTCGGGCGAATACTCAACGGATAGATCGGGAATCGGATTCTGCGGCTGGGGAGCGAGTTCTACGCGCATGGGGCCTCTCCGGTTGCGCCCGGATCTGGCCGGGTCAATGCGGGAGGCTACGCCGACCCTTTAATAAGTCAATCGTGCATGTTTTTTATGGGCTGCAAACGAGACGGGCCGCAGAAGCATATGCTCCTGCGGCCCGCACGTTTCTTCAGCGAAGAAGGCTTGAGATCAGCCGGCGACCGCTGCGGCCACTTCGGCTGCGAAGTCCGTGACTTCCTTCTCGATGCCTTCGCCCAGCTGGAAGCGCACGTAGTCCTTGAGGACGATCTTCGCGCCGGCTTCCTTGCCGGCCTGGTCGACGACCTGCTGGATCGGGGTCTTGTTGTCCATGACGAAGACCTGCGAAAGCAGTGCGTTTTCCTTGGCGTACTTGGCGATCGCGCCGTCGACCATCTTCGCCTGCACGGCTTCGGGCTTGCCCGATTCGGCGGCCTTTTCCTGGGCGATCTTGCGCTCGCGCTCGATCAGCTCGGCGTCGAGGTCTTCGGCGTTCAGGGCCAGCGGGAAGGCAGCGGCGATGTGCATCGCGATCTGCTTGCCGAGACCTTCGAGAACGGCAGCAGGCGCTTCCGATTCCAGAGCAACGAGCACGCCGATCTTGCCGAGGTTCGGCGCAGCGGCGTTGTGCATGTAGGGAACGACGAGACCGGCCGAGACTTCGACGGTCTTCATGCGGCGAACCTGCTGGTTCTCACCGATGGTCGCGACGTTGTTGGTCAGCGCGTCGGTCACGGTGCCGCCGCCCGGGTAGGCCGAGGCCTTGAGGGCTTCGACGTCGTCACCGGCAACGCCGAGCGCGGCTTCGGTGGTCTTGCGCACGAAGTCCTGGAACTGGTCGTTCTTGGCGACGAAGTCCGTCTCCGAGTTGACTTCGACGGCGACGCCCTTGGTGCCGGTCACGGCAATGCCGACCAGGCCTTCAGCGGCAGTGCGGCTGGACTTCTTGGCAACGGCGGCGAGGCCCTTGGCGCGCAGCGCATCGATCGCGGCTTCGATGTCGCCGTTCGTCTCGTCGAGAGCCTTCTTGCAGTCCATCATGCCGGCGCCCGAGCGCTCGCGCAGGGTCTTCACGTCAGCGGCGGTGTAAGCCATCGCTCAATTCCTCTTGATTGAGTGGGGAGCCTTATTCGGGCTCCTTGAAACAGGTGCGCGCCGGGCCACATGGACCCGGCGCGCGACAATTCCGTGACGAAAGTGTCGTCGTGCCGGGCTATTACGCCTCGACAACAGCCTCTTCTGCGACCGGCTCGTCGAACGAACCGCTGTCGGCACCGCTGTCGACCACGGCAGCGCGGCCGCCCTTGGTCGCGGCCTGGGCGATCGCTTCGCAGTACAGGCGCACGGCGCGGCTGGCGTCGTCGTTACCTGGGATCGGGAACGAGATGCCGTTGGGGTTCACGTTGGTGTCGAGAACGGCGACGACCGGGATGCCGAGAACGTTGGCTTCCTTGATCGCCAGCTCTTCCTTGTTGGCGTCGATCACGAACATCACGTCCGGGATGCCGCCCATGTCGCGGATACCGCCGAGCGACAGCTCAAGCTTGTCACGCTCGCGGGTCAGCTGAAGGACTTCCTTCTTGGTCAGACCGGCGGTGTCGCCAGCCAGCTGCTCTTCAAGAGCCTTGAAGCGCTTGATCGAACCTGAGATGGTCTTCCAGTTGGTGAGCATGCCGCCCAGCCAGCGGTGGTTGACGTAGTGCTGGCCGCAAGCGCGTGCTGCCTGAGCGATCGGCTCCTGCGCCTGGCGCTTGGTGCCGACGAAGAGAACCTTGCCGCCGGCCTGGACGGTCGACTGCACAAATTCGAGAGCGCGCGCGAAGAGCGGCACGGTCTGCGACAGGTCGATGATGTGGATGCCGTTGCGCGCGCCGAAGATGTACGGCTTCATGCGCGGGTTCCAGCGGTGGGTCTGGTGACCGAAGTGTGCGCCGGCTTCAATGAGCTGCGACATGGTGACGACAGGTGCCGCCATAGTAGAATTCCTTTCCGGTTGAACCTCTGGAAGGCAGGAACCGCGCGGAAGTCTTTCGACTCTGGCCGCAACAGCACCGGTATGTGCGCCTTCCATGTGGATTGCTCACCTCGAGTCGAACCGGACAATCCGGACAATCTCTTGGCGAACGCGGGGCCCTTAGACGCCTTGGCCATCAAAATCCAGCCCCAATTCGCCGCAAAGGTTTGTCAGTTCACCGTCAAAAAGGCCGATTCCAGCCCTATTCAAGGCTTACCCAGGAACTCGCCGCAGTTGACGGTTTTCTCAAGGCAAAGCTGGTGATAAATTGTCTAACGCAGCAAACATCGGAAATTGCTCAGGTTTCGCGCCAAAAGGGGGGCGTCGACAGGATGGGTTGGGGCGAAGCCGGAATAAGAAGGTCGCTCGCACATGACTACCCTTGCATCCATCCTGTTCACACTCGCCGCCGCAGCGGCTGTGCTCACGATCTGGAAAAGCCTGACGACTGCCCTGCCGGGCATCCGCGCGTTGCACGCGATGCTATCGGATAACGCTTCGCCGCCGGTCATCCACGTAAGGACTCTGCCGACCCGAACAGAGGGCCAGACCCGGACATCCCGGCGCCACCGCCGCACGCAGCGCCCCAAGCCGGTCACCCACCGCCTTCATCAATATCCGCACCGCACGCACGTCGCCTGAAAGCACGTCACGCCTGCGGGCTTCAAAAAGCGCTTGACTCGAATGGAACAAAAAGAGAACTAACCCCTATCGGAACATTATTAGAACAGATTCTGGTTTTCCACAAGCTGTCCACAGCCCCCCTGCAGAGTTCAGGCGCCGGGCTCGGGCGAAGGTTCGAAAGGAACGGTCATGACTGTATTCGCCGCCTGTCTCTTTGCCCTCGCCGCGATGGCTTCGGCATTCTCGATCCTGATGACGATCCGCCGCTACGGCCCGAACGCCCTCACCTTTCGGGAACAGCTCGCCGCCTGCCCCGGTACGCTGGTCGTGACATGGAAGGTAATCGAGCGCGTGCAACTGCCTGCGCTTGCTTCGCTTAGAAAGGGTCCTGCCCGTCGTACGCCGGCGCGGCTGGAGTGGCCGGGTACGTCGTCGATTGATCTTGCCGCCTGACCTTGCCGTAAGTGATAAGGCCGACCGGAATCAACAGCAGGTAGACAATCGTCACGGCCGCAAGCGTGAACCAGGGCTCGATCAACAGAGCCGCCACCGTCAGCCCCACCACCGCGAGCACACCAAGCCGCAGATGCGGCGGTGGACGCATGCGGGACCAGGCGAGCGTCGGGATGCTTGAGATCATCAGGAAAGCCACCAGAACCATCCACCCGCTTACAAGGATGGGGTTGGCGAATTCGGGCAGCCGCCCGCTCGCCACCCACAGGTAAAGCGGCAGGAATGTAAGGCCGGCGCCAAGCGGCGCGGGAACACCGGTCAGGAAGCCGGCGGCCTTGTGCGGCTGGTCGAGCATGTCGAGCCGGGCATTGAAACGCGCAAGCCGCAATACGCAGCAGATCGCAAAGGCCAGCGAAGCGATCCAGCCCATGCTGGGAAGCTGATGCAGCGTCCACAAATAGACGATCAGCGCGGGCGCGACGCCAAAGGAAATCGAATCGGCAAGACTGTCGAGTTCGGCGCCGAAGCGCGTCTGCGCCTTGAGCAGACGCGCTGCGCGCCCGTCGATACCATCGAGCAGGCCAGCCAGAATTACGGCCAGAACGGCCTTCTCGAAATCTCCGGCAATGGCGAACCGGATGCCGGTCAAACCGGAGCAGAGCGCCGCCGCCGTGATCGCATTGGGCACCACCGCGCGCATCGACAGGCCGGGAGCCAGACGCCGGCGCGGTACGTCGCCGGGAGCTTCGTCCAGATCTCTGCCCGGCCGATCGTCGATCACTGGGCGATGCCCTCGATCAGCGGCGCACTGCCGAGTTCGGCGAGCACGGTTTCACCGGCGATGATCTTCTGGCCCATCAGGACCTTGGGCTCGACACCCACCGGCAGGTAGACATCAACCCGGCTGCCGAAGCGGATCAGGCCGATGCGCTGGCCGGAAGCGATGATGTCGCCGGGCTTCACGAACGGCACGATGCGGCGCGCGACCAGTCCGGCGATCTGCGTGAAGCAGATGCGCAGGCCATCGCCGCGTTCGACGAGGATGTGCTGGCGCTCGTTCTCTTCGCTCGCCTTGTCGAGGTCTGCATTCACGAACTTGCCGGGAATGTAGATCACCCGCTTGATCGTTCCGCTGATCGGCGAGCGATTGATGTGGACGTCGAACACCGACATGAAGATCGAAATGCGGGTAACCAGGTCGGTCGGCATCGGTGCATTACCGCTACCGTCGTCCATGGTCAGTTCGCGCGGCGGCGAAACCTTGCCGATCAGGGTGACCAGACCATCCGCGGGCGCGACGATCGCGCGCTCGTCCTGCGGCGTGACGCGGATCGGATCACGGAAGAACGCCAGCACGCAGACCGTCAGGACCGCCAGCGGCCAGCCGAACCACGGCCCCCACAGTATCCAGACAATCGCAGCGACGACGCCCGCGATGGCGCCGAACTTGCGACCTTCCTTGTGAATGGCGGGCCATTGCCACGACGCTTCGCCGCGACCTTGATTATCTAGAATGTTTCCGGGCATCGTTCTCGTCTAGCCAGTGTGCACGTGTACCGCAATGCCACCACGCGCCCGTTGTTCCCTGTCCACGGGAAAGCGCGGGTAGAACCCGCTCGCCGCGAACCACGATCTTTCGTAGACCACAGCCAGACGGGAACGGCGCCTCGCACCGAGAGACATCTATTTTCTATGTGAAGACCCGAACGGGACCGGCGTTCATTCGCCGGGTCAGCTGGTGGTGGACAGGGCTGGATTCGAACCAGCGTACGCTTGCACGGGCAGATTTACAGTCTGCTGCCTTTAACCACTCGGCCACCTGTCCACACCAGTTGCTGGCGGCTGGAAATCCAAGGAAAACCCGGGAAATCCGGCGTTGGTCGAGGCCCCCGAAGGTGCCCCGTTGCCGAGGAGCCGCGCCTTTGCCGAAGCGAGCCTTGCCTGTCAATGCCCTCCCTGTCAGAGGGGGCAAGATTTTTGCATTTACGCTTAGATTTTTCGAAAGGACTACAGATGACCAAGCGTGGCGGACACGTCGGCCCCCAGGGCGGAGACGAAGGCGAAGCCCGCCGGGGTAAGGCGCTGCGCGGCCGTGCGGGCCGGATGAAGAACGGCCGCGGCAGCGGCCGGGCCTCCACGGGCATGGTGCGCCTATGGGGCCGGCACGCCGTCGAGGCCGCGCTCAAGAATCCGGACCGCAGCCACCGCAAGCTTTGGGCGACTCGCGAAGGCGTCGAATCGCTCGACGGCGAACTGCCCAGCGACTTCCCGGTGGAATGGGCACAGCCCGCCGACCTCGCCCGCCTCGTCGCCAAGGACGCGCCGCACCAGGGTCTCGTGCTGGAATGCGCGCCCCTCGACGACATGTTCCTTGCCGACGTGCTCGATGGCGACCCCGCCCGCCCGGTCGTGGTGCTCGATCAGGTGACCGATCCGCACAACGTCGGCGCGATCATGCGCTCGGCCGCTGCCTTCGACGCCTGCTGCATCGTCACGCAGGACCGCCACGCACCGCCCGAATCGGGCACGCTGGCAAAGTCCGCATCGGGCGCGCTCGAAGTGCTCCCCTGGATTCGCGTGGTGAACCTCGCCCGCGCACTCGAGGAAATCGCCGAAGCGGGCTACTGGCGCATCGGCCTGGATGGATCGGCCGAATCGACGCTCGGAGAGGCCCTTCCCACCGGCCCGGTCGCACTCGTGCTCGGCGCCGAGGGAGACGGAATGCGCCACAACATCACCCAGCACTGCGACGCGATCGCCAAGCTTCCGATCAGCGAGGCCATGGAGAGTCTTAACGTCAGCAACGCCGCTGCCATCGCGCTCTACGCAGCAGCGACCCGCGAGACGGAATAAATCCACCTCAGCGCGTACGGCGTCATGACGCCGTACGCGCTGAGGCGAGCGCTCCAGCAGCTTGGAGTATCGCTTGGTCTCGCTAGGGGCACCTTGAGTGCCGTTGAGTGCCGCCTGAAGCATGCAGCCCAGGCCCAAACGACAAACGCCGCGCCGACCCTGACGGGCTGGCGCGGCGTTTATTCTGGTCGGCCTGCGAGGCGTTGCAGGCCGTCGTCCGTCTTAGTTGACGGCGTCCTTGAGGCCCTTGCCGGCCTTGAACTTCGGCTGGGCCGAAGCCTTGATTTCCATGGGCTCGCCGGTGCGGGGGTTACGGCCGGTCGATGCCTTGCGCTTGGCGACCGAGAAGGTGCCGAAGCCGACGAGACGCACTTCGTCGCCCTTCTTCAGCGCGCCGGTGACCGCGTCGAACACGGACTCGACAGCCTTGGTGGCGTCGCTGCGGGTCAGTCCGCTGGAATCGGCGACTGCGCTGATGAGATCGTTCTTGTTCATTATGGGAACCCCCTTACCTTTCAGTGGAGCGGATGGTTGAGAAATTCTACTCGCCTCGAGAGGGACGGAATTGAGCCGTTTTTCCTGCGGGTGGCAAGGCCCAAATAGAGCCAAAACTCGCAGTTAATCGCGTTTTTCCGCCGTTTTCTCAGAGACAAAGCGTTGTGCGGCGCAGCATCGGACGAAACCCGGCATTGCGACTCGCTTGCAGGACTGATGCTTGGCGATCCGCTGATCATGGATAGCAATGGATCGGAGACACGAAAAAAGGCGGCCCGAATCCGAACCGCCTCTTCGTGCAACCCGGCGGTAAGACCGGGCCGCTGACTTTCGCTTACGCGTTGTCGGTGATACGACGCTCGGCGATGCGGGCGCGCTTACCGGTACGACCACGCAGGTAGTACAGCTTGGCGCGGCGCACGACGCCGCGGCGCACGACCGTGATCGAATCGATGTTCGGCGAGTAGAGCGGGAAAACGCGCTCCACGCCTTCACCGAAGCTCATCTTGCGCACGGTGAAGTTCGAACCCATGCCACGGTTCGAGCGCGCGATGCACACGCCCTCGTAAGCCTGGACGCGGGTGCGGGTGCCTTCGACGACCTTCACGCCGACGCGGACGGTGTCGCCCGGACGGAATTCAGGGATATCCTTCGCAGCCTTGGCGATTTCCTCGGCTTCGATCTGCTGAATCAGGTTCATGAACCCAAATCCTCGTTTTTTCGCCGCGCGCCAGAGGCAGGCTGAACCCGAGCGTCCCTGTGACGCTCCCAGAGGTCCGGCCTGCGTGACCGTGTGTCGTCCTCCGCCTGTCGTTTCCGCCAGGCGGCGATCTTCGCATGATCCCCCGATCGCAGCACTTCAGGGATCGTGCGCCCTTCCCACTCAGGGGGTCGGGTATAGTGCGGGTACTCGAGAAGACCGTCCTCGAACGATTCCTCGGTCCCGCTAGAAGGCGCGCCCATTACGCCGGGAAGCAGCCGAATGCAAGCATCGAGTACCATCAAAGCGGCGCATTCTCCGCCGGACAGCACGATGTCGCCGACCGAGACTTCCTCGACCTCGCGGCCCTCGAAGATGCGCTCGTCGAAGCCCTCGAAACGGCCGCAAAGCAGGATAACGCCGGAGCCCTGCGCAAGCTGGCGCACGCGCTGCTGCGAGATCGGCTTTCCGCGCGGCGTCATGGCGATCACCGGTGCGTCCGGATTGGTCGCACGGGCATGGTCGATGGCAGCGGCGAGGATATCGACCTTGAGCACCATCCCCGCGCCGCCGCCCGCGGGCGTATCGTCGACGGTGCGGTGCCTGTCAGTGGCGAAGTCGCGGATGTGGACCGGATCGATAGACCACTTGCCGTCCGACATCGCCCTGCCCGCCAGTGACACGCCGAGAGGGCCGGGGAACATCTCTGGGTAGAGGGTGAGCACGGTGGCGGAGAAAGTCATCGCTCGCCCTTGGCCCGGCACGGCGCGGCAATCAAGGTGCCGGCGACGCCGGCAACGGGCTCAGGCCCGCTCATCGGCCCTGCCTAATTGACACGAAAGCCTGTGTGAAACACCGCCGATTTTCCAAGTTAGCGTTTGATACGATTATCTTTTCATCGACATGGCTGTGACCTTTGGCGGAACCGCAAGGTGACAGATTGGAAAAGCGCGGCATTGGCGTCATGCGGCGCAATGATACCGATCTCGCCCCGTGTAGGACAGAGAGGTCCAGATTGAGCGCGAGGTCGTCCCGGCCCATGCCGGGACGACGAAAAGAGGTGTCACGCCAAGACCCGGCGCGCGCCCGCTGGCGAGCTATTCTTCCGCGAACGCCGCGTTGAGGACGATACGCTCGTCGTTCCATTCGGGCACGGCGGCGGGCGTCATCGGCACCATGAAGCGGCGGCGCTTGCCGTCCTCGCTCACGGGGCGCTCGATCTCCAGCACGTCGCCCGCGCCGAAGTTCTCGACCGCCACGCACGTACCCAGCGCCTCGCCCTCTTCCGAGACGACGGGCAGGCCGAGCAGGTCCGCGTGGTAATACTCCCCCTCCGCCAGCGCCGGCATCGCCGAGCGCGGGACGGTGAGCACGGTGCCGCGTAGCTTTTCCGCCGCGTTGCGGTCCTTCACCTCGTCAAAGCGGGCGATCGCGCCGCCCTTGCCGTCGTCCTTCAGCTTCACCACGGTGAGGCTGGAATCGTTGAAGGCGCGGTAGCGCTTGAGCGCCGCCACGCCTTCACCGAACAGCTTGAGGCGAACCTCGCCCATCACGCCGTGCGCGCCGGAAACGGCGGCAAGCGTGACGGGGCGATCCTTCTTGCCGTCAACCAAGGCTTAGGCCTCGGTCGATTCCTCGGCGGCTGCTTCGGGAGCAGCTTCCTCGGCCGGAGCAGCGGCGGCGGCAGCAGCCTCGGCAGCGGCTTCTTCGGCTTCGCGCAGCTTGGTGGCGCGGTCTTCAGCGCGCTCCTTGGCCTTCTTGCCGGGCTCTGCCTGCTTCGGGTTGTTGGTAGCGGCGCGCTCCTTCACACCGGCCTTGTCGAGCAGCCGGGCAACGCGGTCGGTCGGCTGGGCGCCAACGCCGAGCCAGTAACGCACGCGGTCCTCGACCAGACGCACGCGGTTCTCGTCGTCCTTGGCGAGGATCGGGTTGTAGGTGCCGACCTGCTCCAGGTACTTGCCGTCGCGCGGCGCGGTCGCGTTGGCGACGACGATCTTGTAGTACGGGCGCTTCTTGGCACCACCACGCGAGAGACGGATCGAAACGGACATGAGACTTACCTTTCTATAATTCTGGGAATATTTGAGATTATCGTTTCAGGAATTTGCTGAGATCGGCACCGCCGCCACCAAGCCCGGGGAAGCCCCCGGCCGAGGGACCGAGACCGGCACCGCCGAGGCCCGGCATCGCGGCATCGAGGCCGCCCTTGCCGAACATCGCGGCCAGCCCCTTGAGGCCGCCCATCTTCTTGATCTGCTTCATGGCCTTGGACATCTCCAGGTGCATCTTGAGCAGCTTGTTGACGTCCTGGACCTGGGTGCCCGAGCCGTTGGCGACGCGGATCTTGCGCTTGGCGTTGAGCAGTGCAGGATTGCTGCGCTCCTTCGGCGTCATCGAGCCGATGATCGCGTCCATGCGCAGGAGGACGCGGTCGTCCATGCCCGACTGCTGCATCGCCGCCTTGGCCTTCTTCATGCCCGGCATCATGCCCGCCAGCGCGCCGAGACCGCCCATGTTCTGCATCTGC
The DNA here is from genome assembly GCF_027922145.1 of Novosphingobium resinovorum. Taxonomy (GTDB): domain Bacteria; phylum Pseudomonadota; class Alphaproteobacteria; order Sphingomonadales; family Sphingomonadaceae; genus Novosphingobium; species Novosphingobium resinovorum. The sequence continues at coordinate 232,520 of NZ_BSFC01000011.1, forward strand.
TTGAGCTGCATGCGCAGGTCGTTCATGTCGAACTTGCCCTGCTCCATGCGCTTGGCGAGCGCCTCGGCATCTTCGATCTTGACCGCTTCTGCGGCCTTCTCGACCATGGAGACGATATCGCCCATGCCCAGGATGCGGTTGGCGACGCGGCTGGGGTGGAAGACCTCCAGCGCATCCATCTTCTCGCCGGTGCCTGCGAACTTGATCGGCTTGCCGGTGACGGCACGCATCGACAGCGCCGCACCGCCGCGCGCATCGCCGTCCATGCGGGTCAGCACAACGCCGGTGAGGTCCACCTGCCCCGCGAACGACTGCGCGACGTTGACCGCGTCCTGACCCGTCAGCGAATCGACCACGAGCAGCGTTTCGCGCGGGGTCGAGATGGCGGCGACCGCCTTCATCTCGTCCATCAACTGCTGGTCGACGTGGAGGCGGCCCGCGGTGTCGAGCAGCAGCACGTCCACGGCCTGCAGGCGCGCGGCCTGCATCGCACGGGTGGCGATCTCGGTGGGCTGCTGGCCGGCGATGATCGGGAGCGTGGCGACGCTCACCTGCTCGCCCAGCACCTTGAGCTGTTCCTGCGCCGCCGGACGGTTCACGTCGAGCGAGGCCATCATCACCTTCTTGCCCTGCTTCTCCTTGAGAAGCTTGGCGATCTTGGCGGTGCTGGTGGTCTTGCCCGAGCCCTGAAGGCCGACCATCATGATGACGATCGGCGGCACGGCCTCAAGGTCAAGGCCGGGGGTCTCTTCGCCGCCCAGCGTCTCGATCAGCGCGTCGTTGACGATCTTGACGACCTGCTGGCCCGGCGTGACCGAGCGCAGGACGTTCTGGCCGACGGCCTTTTCCGTGACGGTATCGATGAAGCGGCGCACCACCGGGAGCGCGACGTCGGCCTCGAGCAGCGCGATGCGCACTTCGCGCATGGCATCGAGAACGTCCTGCTCCTTGAGCGCACCACGGCCGCGCAGCTTGTCGAAGACGCCACCAAGGCGATCTGACAGACTGTCGAACATAGGCCGTTCACTCCTTCAAATCCGGCGCGAAACACGCCAAAAACGCCGGTGGGCGAAACCTCGCTGACCGGCGGATGCATGACCTGATAGCAAAAAACGCCAGTGGACGAAACCTCGTCAACCAGCGTGTCGCAATCATGCGAAACTTCAATGTAGCGAAATGGTGGAGCCTAGCGGGATCGAACCGCTGACCTCCTGCATGCCATGCAGGCGCTCTCCCAGCTGAGCTAAGGCCCCAATCATTTCAGCAAGTTAACCCTGGGAGGACCAACCCGTTTCCCTCGTTTTCGGCGTTTCGAAGAAGCGCCTCCGCTTGGGAGGCCGCCATCTACGGGCGGTCTGAAAACTTGGCAAGAGGAAAATTTGCGTGATGTCGATTTTTTTCGGCGGCGAGTTTTGAGGCGCTATCGCAGACCGGTTCGCCGCCCCACACCACTGTCCTGCTCCACACTTTTGTCATCCCCGCGAAGGCGGAGACCCAACTGATGCCAGTGCGGGCAGGCGCCTTCAGGAGATGGGTTCCCGCCTTCGCGGGAATGACGAGGAAGGCGGAGCCTAGGCGAGAAGCGAAAGCGCGGCAGCGCGCGCCACCGAACAAGCACCCCAGAACCAGCCGGGGCCGGTTCGCTATAAAGCGGACCGGCCCCGTGTCAGATCAGTTGTCGTGGTCTTCGTCGTCGCCGCCGGCACCGATGCCGAGATCGTCGTCACCGCCGAGGTCCACATCGTTGTCCGGCGAATCGCCGTCGTCATCGATGTCGAGATCCTCTTCGGCCAGATCCTCGTCCTCGGTCTCGACGACTTCCTTCTTCTTCTGGATTTCCTCGTAGGGAATCGGCTGCTTGGACTTGAGCACCGGCTCGGGGGTCCATTCGTTGCCGCATTCGATGCAGGTGACCGGGTCATCCTTGCCCAGGTCGTAGAAGCGGGTGCCGCATTTCGGGCAGCCATGCTTGGCGCCCCATTCAGCCTTGGCCATGGAAAGTCCTCGTCTGGCCCGTTCCGGATGGCGCGGGCAAAGTAAATTGCGTGTCTTGATGGGAAAGCCTGCGCACTTAATCAAGTCTCGCGAGATTAGGCGCGCAAGGCCGCATCAGGGCGCGCGCCTTGCCATAGCGGACAGGCGCTGTCAAAAGCCGCCCCGTTTTTACAGCATTCCAGCCCCGAAAGTCCAACCCCGTGAGCCACGACACCCTGAACATGCGCCCCCGCCGCTTCCTGCCGACCGGGCCGCTCAAAGGGCGAATCCGGGTTCCGGGCGACAAGTCGATCAGCCATCGCTCGATCATGCTGGGCGCGCTGGCGGTGGGCGAGACGAAAGTGACCGGCCTGCTCGAAGGCGAGGACGTGCTTTCCACCGCCGCCGCCATGCGCGCGATGGGCGCCACCGTGACGCGCACGGACGAAGGGGCCTGGACTGTCAACGGCGTCGGCGTGGGTGCGCTGCTCCAGCCCGAAGCGCCGCTCGACATGGGCAATTCGGGCACGTCGACGCGCCTCTTGATGGGCCTCGTCGCCAGCCACCCGATCACCGCGACCTTCATCGGCGACGGCTCGCTCTCCAAGCGCCCGATGGGCCGCGTCATCGATCCGCTTTCCGAGATGGGCGCCAGCTTCGAGGCATCGGAAGGCGGCCGCCTGCCCCTCATCCTCAAGGGCGCCAGCCCGGCGGTGCCGATCCGCTACCGCCTGCCGATGGCCTCGGCACAGGTAAAGAGCGCGATCCTGCTGGCCGGCCTCAACACGCCCGGCATCACCACCGTCATCGAGCCGGTGCCCACCCGCGACCACTCCGAGCGGATGCTGCGCGGATTCGGCGCCGACCTCACCGTCGAGACCGATGCCGACAGCGCGCGGGTTATCTCGATCCGGGGCGAGGCCGAACTGAAGCCGCAGACCATTGAGGTTCCGGGCGATCCTTCGTCCGCCGCCTTCTTCATCGTCGCCGCTCTCGTGATCCCGGGCAGCGAAGTGCTGATCGAGAACGTCGGCCTCAACCCCACTCGCGCCGGGATCGTCGAAGTGCTGCGCCAGATGGGCGGCTTCATCGAGGAAGTGAATCCGCGCGAGGTCGGCGGCGAACCGGTCGCCGACCTGCTGGTCAGGCACTCCGCGCTCAAGGGCATCGAAGTCGATCCCGCGATCGTGCCCGCCATGGTGGATGAATTCCCGGTCCTCTTCGTCGCCGCCGCGCTGGCCGAGGGCGTGACCACCACCACCGGCCTTGAGGAACTGCGCGTCAAGGAATCGGACCGTATCTCCGTGATGGCGACCGCCCTCGCCGCCGCCGGTGTCACCGTGCGCGAGACCGAGGAAGGCCTGGTCATCACCGGCTCCGGCGGCGAGCCGCTGGTCGGCACCAACGGCGCCATCGCCACCCACCTCGACCACCGCATCGCCATGTCGATGGCGGTCGCCGGCCTCGCCAGCCGTGCGGGCGTCGAAGTAGACGACGTGCGCCCGATCGCCACCAGCTTCCCCGTGTTCGAGGCGATGCTGGCCAAGCTCGGAACGGGGGCCTGACCGCATGATCATCGCCGTCGACGGACCGACCGCCTCGGGCAAGGGCACGATCGCCAAGGCACTGGCCGCGCACTTCCACTTGCCGCATCTCGACACCGGGCTGCTCTACCGCGCGGTGGGCCACCAGTGCGCGTTGAGCGGCGGCAATCCGGACGATCCGGCAGACGCGCTGGCCGCCTGCACGTTCGCGCCCGAATTGCTCTCCGATCCCGAACTGCGCTCCGAGGCGACCGGCGGCCTCGCCAGCCGCGTCTCGATCCACCCCGCCGTGCGCCAGGCCCTGTTCGAGCGCCAGCGCAGCTTCGCCACCCAGCCCGGCGGCGCCGTGCTCGACGGGCGCGACATCGGCACCGTCATCGCGCCGGAGGCCGAGGCCAAGCTGTTCGTCGTCGCCTCGGTGGAGGCCCGCGCGCAGCGGCGCTTCCTCGAGATGCAGGCGCATGGCCGCGACGCTTCGCTGGAAGAGATCACCGCCGACCTCGCCGCCCGCGACGCCCGCGACAAGGGCCGCAAGGACGCCCCGCTGGTCGCCGCCGCCGATGCGCTGGTGATCGACACCTCCACCCTCAAGCGGGAGGAAGCGATCGCCGCCGCCATCGCCGCCGTGGACGCGCTCGTTCAGTCGGCCTGAGAGAGCCGCCTTTCAATTGCCCCGCGCAGTTCGGGCCGCCTGCCGAAGTGGAACACCGCCTCGGCCAGCACGAACAGCGGGCCGATCAGCAGACCGCGCACGTCGTCGAGGAAAGCGGGCTTGCGCCCTTCCCACTTGTGACCGAGCAGCTGGAATAGCCAGCCCACTACGAACAGGCTTAGTCCCCAGCCCAGCCAGGTCGCGGTATCCTGCTCGGCCAGCTTGCCGCCGATCACCTTGCCCACCGCAAGCACCGCGGCCATGCCACAGGCCAGCCTGCGGTCGAGTGTGAAGTAGAAGCAGCACACCGCGACGATGGCGAAGTCGACGGCTGCAAGGCCGATTCCGGCGATCTCGATCCGGGGCCGCGCCAGCAGCACCTCGACCGCCAGCACGATCATCGGAATGCCGATCATGTGCGTCATGACGTTGCGCCGGTCGCGGTGATACGCCGCATATTGCGCCAGATGGCACACGAGCCGTTCGGACATCTCTTTTCTCCCGAACGGCATGATAGCGGCATGAGAAAATTCAGCCAGCGATGTTGGCGGCCCGATTGCGCGAGAAACGGAATTTCCCGCCCTGCCCGCGAGCGCCGCTCCTGATCGAGCGAAAGCATCGCCTTTGGGAAACCTTGTAATATCTCCAGCGAATAGCCATGTATTCGCCACGCTGTTGCAATTTATTTCGTCGCAACCCTGTCCAGCGGTGTCTCTTCACGATCAAAAATACTTTTCGATCGGCTTTCCTGAGACAGGAAACGTTGCCGCCATTGCCTGGATTTTGACAGCCAGTCACGCGCGGCTCGAAATGGACAACCGCATGATTGCTTATTTCCTGCTCGTTCACCGCTATCCGGCACAGTTCAAGCGGCTCTTCGAGGCCATCTATCAAGCGGGAAATCAATACGTAATTCATGTCGACAAAAGCTCAGGCGAGGCCCTTGCGAATGACATTGCGTCCTTTCTGCAGCCCTATCAGGGGGTCGCAATCCTCGACCCCCAAAATGCGCTGTGGGGTGGCTACAGCCTCGTCGATGCGGAACTGCGCGGAATGGCTCGTCTCCTCGAAATGGACGGTCGCTGGACACATTACATAAATCTGTCCGGCCAGGACTTTCCTCTCAAAAGCCAGAACTACATCCGTCAATTCTTTGCAGCCAATCCGGGCAAGCAGTTCATCCGCGCGCTCGATCAGCGCAAGGAACGGCCTGACACCCTGAATCGCATCAGTCATCGGTTCACCGAAGAGCATGGCAAGCTGACGCCGGGTGCTGCCCGCCCCTACCCCGCGGGCAGCACCCCCTTCATCGGCACTCAGTGGAAGGCCGTGACCCGGAGCTTCTGCGCATATGTCTGCCATGATCGGCGAGCCGACTCGTTCAAGACATTCTATCGCAACAGTTTTATCGCGGACGAAGCCTTCTTCCAGACCGTGATGATGAACGGCGGCGGCCACGGCATCGTCATGAACGACGATCTGCGGATGATAGACTGGGTCCCCGATGGCGACATCAAGCTGCGCCCGCGCAATTACGACGAACGCGACATCGACCGCTTGCGGGCAAGTCCAGACCTGTTCGCGCGCAAGTTCGACGCAGAGACCGACACCACGATTCTCTCGCTGCTCGAACGCCATCTGTGCTCGGAAGCGGCGAATATCTACCGTCCGGCGGCCGCATTTTCGCGCCTGCCGGACGCCGTCGCCGCCTGACGGCGCGCTCCATCGAACCAGCACAGGAAGAACGAATATGGCCAAGTCGCAGAAGAAATCGAACCGCGAAGTCCGCAAGCCCAAGGCGGCAAAGCCGAAGACCAACGCGTCGAAGCCGACCGAAAAGCCGGGCGTGGTCGCCGGTCTTCAAAACATGAAGCGCTAAGGGAGCAGCAAAATGCGCATGTCAGCAACTTTCTGCAGAGAGCAAGAAGCGCTGCAGCGCGCCAAAGCCCTCAGCGAGCCGCTCGAAAACCGCCGGGGTATCGCGATGGCTGCAGCGAAAGCGTGGGAGGCGGAGGCCATCTCGGCCGAAAAGCGCGACGCCAAACTGACCCCGCTCGACAAGCTCGATACTGCCATCGCCCGGCAGTTCGCGCTCGAGGCAGGCGGGGACAGTGACGGCCAGCGCATCAGTCACGGATAGGGGTGACGCCGCCGCTTGCGCACCGTGGTCGTTGCGGGGCCGCCGATGTCACGGAAAATGCCAAATCCCTTGCATTTCCGCCCCCTCGCGCGTAATGGCCCCGGGTCCCGAAAGGCATCTGCCTCAGGGGCGCCGCGAACGGCATCCGGCCGCCGCGGCAGTTCGGCCCCTTTGGCCCGTTTTCCTGCATGGTGCAGGTAGCGGAGAAAAGACCGGCGGACACAACCGCCAGGCCGGAAAAATCGAACGAAGGAAATGTGTTGATGGCATCTGTTGCCAATCCGACCCGCGACGATTTCGCGAAGATGCTCGACGAGCAGCTCGGCGGCGTCGCTGACGACGGCTTCGAAGGCCGCGTCGTCAAGGGTACCGTCACCGCGATCGAGAACGACAAGGCCGTCATCGACGTGGGCCTCAAGAGCGAAGGCCGCGTGTCGCTGCGCGAATTCGCTCGTGGCGAAGACGACCACGGCCTGAAGGTCGGTGACGAAGTCGAAGTCTACGTCGACCGCGTCGAGAACGCCGACGGCGAAGCGATGCTGTCGCGCGACCGTGCACGCCGCGAAGCCGCCTGGGACAAGCTGGAAAGCGAGTTCGGCGAAGGCAAGCGCGTCGAAGGCGTGATCTTCGGCCGCGTCAAGGGCGGCTTCACCGTCGACCTCGACGGTGCCGTTGCATTCCTCCCCGGCTCGCAGGTCGACATCCGCCCCGTGCGCGACGTCACCCCGCTGATGGATGTGCCGCAGCCCTTCCAGATCCTCAAGATGGACCGTCGCCGTGGCAACATCGTCGTGTCGCGCCGCGCCGTGCTCGAAGAGACCCGCGCCGAACAGCGCAGCGAGCTGATCGACAAGCTGAGCGAAGGCCAGGTCATCGACGGCGTCGTCAAGAACATCACCGACTACGGTGCGTTCGTTGACCTCGGCGGCATCGACGGCCTGCTCCATGTCACCGACATGAGCTACAAGCGCGTCAACCACCCGAGCGAAGTGATCGCCATCGGCGACACCGTGAAGGTCCAGATCATCCGCATCAACAGCGAAACCCAGCGCATCAGCCTCGGCATGAAGCAGCTGGAAAGCGATCCGTGGGAAGGCGCTGGCGTCAAGTACCCGGTCGGCGCGAAGCTGCAGGGCACGGTCACCAACATCACCGAATACGGCGCCTTCGTGGAGCTGGAAGCCGGGATCGAGGGCCTCGTCCACGTTTCGGAAATGTCCTGGACCAAGAAGAACGTCCACCCGGGCAAGATCGTTTCGACCTCGCAGGAAGTCGAAGTGGTCGTTCTCGAAGTCGATTCGGACAAGCGCCGCATCTCGCTCGGCCTGAAGCAGGCCCAGCAGAACCCCTGGGAAGCGTTCGCAGAGCGTCACCCGGTCGGCTCGCAGGTCGAAGGCGAAGTCAAGAACGCGACCGAATTCGGTCTGTTCATCGGCCTCGACGGCGACGTGGACGGCATGGTTCACATGTCGGACATCGCATGGGGCATCTCGGGCGAAGACGCGCTGGCTCTGCACCGTAAGGGCGAGCAGGTTTCGGCCGTGGTTCTCGATGTCGACGTCGAGAAGGAGCGCATCTCGCTCGGTATGAAGCAGCTTGAGCGTGGCGCTCCGGCCGCCGGCGGCGCCTCCTCGGCTGCCGAAGGCAACCTGCGCCGCGGCCAGGTCGTCACCGTCACCGTTCTCGAAGTTCGCGACGGCGGCCTGGAAGTCCAGGCTGGCGACGATGGCGCCACCGGCTTCATCAAGCGTTCGGACCTCGGCCGCGACCGCGACGAGCAGCGCCCCGACCGCTTCCAGGTCGGCCAGAAGCTCGACGCCATGGTCACCGGTTTCGACCGTTCCAAGAAGCCGAACTTCTCGGTCAAGGCCCGCCAGCTGGCCGAAGAGAAGGAAGCAGTCGAGCAGTACGGTTCGTCGGACTCGGGCGCTTCGCTCGGCGACATCCTCGGCGAGGCTCTGAAGGCGCGTTCGTAAGAACGGTCTTCGGCTTCATCGAAGCTGAAACAGTGAAGGCCCGTCCGGAGCGATCCGGACGGGCTTTTGCTTTTGGGGAACCGCGATGCCCCGCCCGCTTTGTTCCTGCGAGCCGGGCAAGGATCGAAAACCATGCAAGCCACTCCCTTCCTCATGTTCCAGGGCGATGCGCAGGAAGCGCTGATCCTGTGGAAGCGTGCGTTTCCCGATCACATCGAGGTTGCGGAACTGGAGCGCCACTCCGGCGGCGAGGCGCAGGGCAAGCTCTCCTCCGCGCGCTTCACGCTCGGCAGCACCGAGTGGCGGGTGTTCGACAGCCCGATCCCGCACGCCTTCACCTTCACCCCCGCGACGTCGATCTTCGTTGACTGCGAGGACGAGGCGCAGCTTCGCCACGCCGCGAAAGTCCTGGGCGAAGGCGGCAAGGTGATGATGCCGCTGGACGGCTACGAGTTCGCGGCTCTGTTCACGTGGCTCAGCGATGTGCATGGCGTCAGTTGGCAGCTCTCCCTGCCCTTTCCAGAGCCCGACTGAGGACCTACATCGCTCCCGCAAGGAGAGTGACATGCTCGAAGTCCACCAGTTCCCGTGCCTGTCCGACAACTACGGCTACCTGCTGCACGATCCCGTGAGCCGGGAAACCGTCTGCATCGACACCCCTGACGCCGATGAATATCTGCGGCAGGCGGGCCGGAAGGGCTGGCAGATCACCCAGATCTGGAACACCCACTGGCACCCGGATCACGCAGGCGGCAATGCCGCGATCAAGGCGGTCACCGGCTGCCGCGTAACCGCTCCGGCCGGGGACGCGGACAAGATCGAGGCGGTCGATCGCACTGTCGGTCAGGGCGACATCGTCACCATCGGCGACCGGCAGGCTTTCGTGATCGACGTCGGCGGGCATACCAATGGCCACATCGCCTACCACTTGCCCGGATCGTGCATCGCCTTCGTCGGCGACGCCCTGTTCGCGCTCGGCTGCGGCCGGATGTTCGAAGGCAACCCCGAGCAGTTCTGGGCGTCGCTCAAGCGCCTCAAGGCCCTGCCCGGCGAGACGATGATCTACTGCGCGCACGAATATACGGCGTCGAACGCCCGCTTCGCGCTCCATGCCGATCCCGACAACGCCGACCTCCAGGCCTACGCCGAGGAAATCACCCGCCGCCGCGACAAGGGCCTGCCGACGGTGCCGACCAAGCTGGAGCGGGAACTGCGCACCAATCCCTTCCTGCGCGCCGACGACCCCGCCCTCCAGAAGCGCTGGGAACATTCCGGCGACGCGGTGGCGACGTTCGCAGCGCTGCGCAGTGCGAAGGATTCGTTCTGACCGTGCTGAAAAGCGTCGCCGCCGCGCTCATGGCCCTGCCGCTCGCTTCCTCGCCTGCTCTCGCCGCCGAAGTCATCGTATCGCCCACGCCGCTACCGCCCTCGCATGACCGGCCGCGCGTATTCCTCGGCGGCAGCATCGAGATGGGCGTCGCGCGGGACTGGCAGGCGGACCTGATCGCCGCGCTCGCCGACCAGCCCGCGATCCTCCTCAACCCGCGCCGCCCGGACTGGGACCCGGCTTGGAAGCCCGTGGCCGAGGAGCCGCACTTTCGCCAGCAGGTCGAATGGGAACTGTCCGCGCTCGACAGTGCCGACGTGATCGTCATGTACCTTGCGCCCGGCACGCAGAGCCCGATCAGCCTGCTCGAACTGGGCCTTCACGGACGCAGCGGCAGGATCGTGCTGCTGTGCCCCGACGGCTTCTGGCGCAAGGGCAACATCGACATCACCGCCGAGCGTTACGGCATCACCCGGGTCGCGGCCTTCGAGGACCTCGTCTCCGAAGTCCGCGCCCGGTTGAAGCGCTGGAAACCGGAATAGCCCTTCAGGTCTCCGGGAAGGACAGTGTCTTGTTCAGCCGCTCGATCACTTCGTCGAGCGGCTCCACCACGGTGACCGAACGCCCTTCGCCGAAACGGATGCGGGTGCCTTCGGTCACCTGGGACACGAATGTCACCTGCGAGGCGTTGATGGCGGTCGCGGTACGGTCTGCCCCGGTTAGCTTCACGAACATATGACACCTCTCCTGCTTATTATTGGAGGGTCAGACTAGTGCGGGATCGCTCATCGCGAAAGAGGGCTTCGCGACGCCGCCTCCGACATAAGACCTGACGCACCAGCAACGAATGCGACACGTTCCAGCCATATCGCCGCGCCATGAATTCGTGCCTCGCCCGCCTCGCCCTGATCGCAGCCGCCGCGCTTTGCGCACCTCTCGCGCATGCAGAGACGACGCAGGACGAGCAGGCCTGGATCAACCTGACGGCGATGGGGCCGATCTCCGGCGACGTGGTCTATTTCGCCGAGTTCCAGCCGCGCATGGGCGACGGCATCTCGCGCCTCGACGCGCTGCTGCTGCGCGGAGCGGTGGGCGTGAAGCTGTCCCGGTCGGCGACGCTCTACCAGGGCTATGCGCATGTCATCACCCCTGTCGACGGCGGCCGCGACATCAACGAGGAGCGCAGTTTTCAGCAGTTGAACCTCGCGCTCGGCAAGCCCTTCGGCGGCGAACTGTCGTCACGCACGCGGCTGGAGCAGCGCTGGCGCTCTGACGGCAGCGACGTGGGCTGGCGACTGCGCGAGATGATTCGCTATGAACATCCGCTCAAGTCGGGCAGCGATGCGGTGAACGCGCTGGTCTATGCCGAAGGTTTCGTGGCGTTCAACGACACCGACTGGGGCGCACGCAGCGGCTTCGACCAGCTGCGCAGCTTCGTCGGTGCGGAAGTGGGCCTTCCCGGCGCCTCGACGCTGGAACTGGGCTATCTGAATCAGACCATCGATCAGACCCGCGGACGCACACGAATGAACCACGTGGCGTCCGTGACGCTGTTCTACCGGCACTAAATCCTCCTTGTCGCGAAGCGATGGGGAGGTGGCAGCCCGTCACGGGCTGACGGAGGGGTTTCCCCCCTCCACCACCCGCTACGCGGGCGGGCCCCCTCCCCATTCCTGCGGAACGAGGAGGATTCACCGGCTTCAGAACGGCAGGTTGTACAAACGCACCGCGTTGTCCTGCAGCACCTTCTTGCGCGTGGCGTGGTCATAACCGCCCAGGACGTCCTTCAGGTGCTCCTGCACGCCCGGATAGAGCGAGGTCGGGTGCGGGAAATCGGTCTCGAACATGACGTTGTCGACGCCGATGATCTCCAGCAGATACTTGGGCGCGATCTTCTCGAACCAGAAGGTGCAGAAGAAGTGATCGCGGAAGTAGTCCCAGGGCTGCTTCTTGAGCACGTCGCGCTTGATCGGCAGCATTTCGCGGAACTGGTGCTCCAGCGCCTCGACCGCGAAGGGCACCCAGCCCGCGCCGCTTTCGATCAGGCCGATCTTGAGCTTGGGATGCCGGTCGAGACGACCCGAAACCATCCAGTTGCCCAGCGTTGCCGCGTTGCCGATCGAGAACATCGTCGCCACCACCGACAGCGTCTGCTCGAACTGGAAGCCTTCCCAGGTCAGGGTGTTGGGATCGATCGCCGCATTGAGGTGGAAGTTCAGCGGCATGCCGGTCGCCTCGCACATCTCGAGGAACGGCGTCCAGTAATCGTAATTGAAGCTGGGCACGCCGACGCGCTCGGGCGTGTCGGGCAGCACGAAGCCCTTGAGGCCGATGTCGTGGCAGCGCTTCGCCTCGGTTTCCAGCGCCTTCTGGTCCCAGAACGGCAGGTGCGCCATGTTGAAGATACGCTGGCCGGAAGTCTCCTGGAACTCGGCCGAGGCGTCGTTGTAGATCTGGATGACCTTGAGCGCGAGGTCGAGGTCGCCCAGGCTCATCAGCGAACCGGCCTGCGTCACGCCCGAATTCTGGAAGCAGATCTGCGCATGGACGCCCATGTCGTCCATCGCCTGCAGGCGCGCCTTGAGTTCGTGGCCGCCGGGGTGCGCCTGTTCCAGCTTCGGGAAGGCCAGCCGCCCGAGCAGCTTGTTATTGTCGGCGCGGATGACGTTGCCGCCCAGCGTGCCGAAGTCACGGTCGCCCACGAACCAGCGGTCGGTGCCATTGACCCGCTCCACGCGCGGCATCTTGTCCTTCCAGCCCGCCGGTGCGCGGCTGGTGAAGAGGTCCGGCGCCTCGGTGATGTGGGTGTCGGTATCGACGATCTTAATACCTTCGAACATCGGATCGAGACCGCCCGACTGCGAGGCATAGTCCACCTCGCGAATCACGCCGCCTTCGGTATATCCTTCCGCCGACCAGTACTTGCGGGCGTTTGCCGCCATCTCCTGCGCGTCAGACTCGGCCATCACTCAATCTCCCGAAAAACAATTGCCTCTCATTTCGCAACCGGGCCGGGTTCGCACAATCGCGCAGGGCAACGCCGGGACGATGACTGGCATTGCGAGGCGCGAGACGGCGGGATTGCGTCGCTTGTCTCGCTTGCGGCCCTCTTGTTGCGGAGCGGCCATCCCGGCATCTATTCATCCGGGAGACGAACATGCCACAATCGCGAACGCTTGACGACATCCGCGTGGACTACGAAGCGCCGGACAACGTACCGAAGGACCGCATCGTTGATCTGTCCTTCGCGAACGGCAGCGAGCCTAACGACCTCGTCGATCCCTACGAGCCCTTTGCGTGGCTCAACGGCGAGGATATTCCCCGTCTGCTCTACAATCCGCCGATGCGGCATGGCCTCGGCGCGATTTCGGGCAACCAGCGCGGCAACTGGGTGGTCTCGCACTATGCCGACATCGAGCGGGTCTATACCGACAACGACCACTTCTCGAACGCCGGGACGGCCGAGTTCCAGCGCCTGATCGGCGAGACCTTCAAGTCGATCCCTCTCGCCATCGACCCGCCGGACCACCAGAAGTACCGGCTCTATCTGATGCCGTATTTCAGCCCCGCGCGGATCACCCGCGAACTGGAACCGCGCATCCGCAAGGTCGTCGTCGAGATGATCGATGCCGTCGCCGGCAAAGGCGAAGTGGACATGGCCTGGGACTTCGGCCGGGTCTACCCGGTGCGCATCTTCATGGGCCTGATGGGCTTTCCCGAAGAGATGTTTGAGCAGTTCCTCGATTGGGAGTGGGAAATCCTGCACTCGGGCGACCTTGCCAGGATGCAGGCGGCGCTGCGCGGGGTACTGGATTTTCTGCGCGCTTTCATTGCCGAGAAGGAGCGCGAGCCGGACGACCATCTCGTCTCCGCGATCGTTCATGGCAGGATCGGCGACCGCGCCCCGACCGAGGACGAGAAGATCGGCATGGTGTGGTTCCTGTGGCTCGGCGGTCTCGATACCGTGGCCGCGACGATCGCGCAGATGTTCCGGCGCATGGCGCTGCAGCCGGAAATCCAGCGCGCGATCCGCGAACGGCCGGAACTGATCAACGGCGCGGTGGAGGAATTCCTTCGTACGCAGCCGATCCTCTCGTCCACGCGGACGGCGACGAAGGACTTCGAATGGCACGGGGTTCAGGTGCGGAAGGGCGATTCGTTCCAGTGCCTGAACCCGGCGGGGAATTTCGACCCGGCCCGCTTCGACGATCCGCGAAAGTTCGACCCCGAGCGCAAGGCCAACCGGCATTTCACATTCGTCGGCGGCGTCCACATCTGCCTCGGCGCGCACTTGGCGCGGCGCGAACTGCGGGTACTGCTGGAGGAATGGTTCAACCGTATTCCCGAATTCCGGGCGAAACCGGGGGCGGATACGACGGTGTTTCCGGGGCTGCTCTCAATCCGCAACCTGCCGCTGGTGTGGGATGCGGGTGCATGGTCGTCCCGCACTTGATCCCGGATCGCTGGCGGTCTTCAGCAGGCCCCTGCTCTGACGGTGACGCTCTTCGTCATACCGGCGAAGGCAGGCACCCATTTCTTGACAGTGCCTGTTGCCTGCCCATCAGTTAGGTCCCCGCCTTCGCGGGGATGACGGGTAAAGGATGGAACTCTGGAGGCATCCACAGCCGGCCGCCCCTGACGGTCCCGCAACGTCAGCCCTGCACTTCCTTCAGCGACGGCTCCATCCTGTAATCGGGCAGCCCGTCGAGCGCATTGCGCAGCGCCTCGCTCCAGCTCGTCGAGACGGACTGGAAATATGGATCGGAAGCATCGATCCGCCGCTCGTGACGGGGCGTGAAGTTGTCCCGCTCGATCACCAGCAGGTCGAGCGGCAGGCCGACCGAGAGGTTCGCCTTGAGGGTGGAATCGAACGACACCGTCATCAGCTTCACCGCACTCTCGAAGCTCATGTCGCGGTCGTAGCCGCGGATCAGGATCGGGCGACCGTACTTGGTCTCGCCGATCTGGAAGAACGGGGTGTCGAAGCTGGCCTCTATGAAATTGCCCTCGGGGTAGATGAGGAACAGGCGCGGCTCCATGCCCTTGATCTGGCCCGCGACGATCATCGAGGCGCTGAAGGTGCCGGCGGCCGCCTTCTGGCCGTTGTCGGTGGCGCGTTCCTCGATGATGTCCTGCAGCAGGTTGCCCACGATCGAGGCGACCTTGAACATCGTCGGTGCCTCGAGCAGCGAATTGTGCCGCTCGGAAGGGGCCTTGGTGCGCTCTTCCAGTTGACTGATGACCGCCTGCGTGGTGGCGAGGTTGCCCGCCGTCATGACCGAGATGATCCGCTCGCCGGGGATCTCCCAATGCACCATCTTGCGGAAGGTCGAGATGTTGTCGACGCCCGAATTGGTGCGCGTGTCGCTCATCAGGACGAGCCCGCGATCCAGCATCATGCCGACACAATAAGTCATGGTACTACGTCAAACCCCGTGCAAACCCGTGCCGCCCGTACCCCACCGTGCAGTGAGGGTCTAGCTGCCTTGCGTCTGCTGCTGCCCGCCTTGTGCGGACTGCTGCTGCTGCATTCCTACCCGATTCTCATCTACCGATAGATGAACGTCGAGTCGGGTTTCTCCCGCCCCCATGGCAATACCGGTGACGGGCGCGGCTTCTGAATAGTCGCAGCCCGTCGCCACGCGGATATAGCGCTCGTCCGGGCAGATCGCGTTGGAAACGTCGAAGCCCACCCAGCCGAGCCCGGGCACATGCGCCTCGGCCCAGCCGTGGCCGGCCTCCTGCTCGACGCGGTCGTCGATCCGCAGGTAACCGCCGACGTAACGCATCGGCACGTCGAGCATGCGTCCGGCGGCGATGAAGATATGCGCGTGATCCTGACACACGCCCTTCCCCGCCGCTAGCGCCTGTTCGGCAGTCGTTTGCGAATCGGTGGTGCCCGTCACGTACTCCACTTGCTCGCCGATCACGCTCGACAGGGTGTGGAGATAACCCAGGAGGTCGGAGCGATCGGCCTCGATTCCGGCGAGGAGCTGCCGCACCTTGGGACCGGGCTTCGTCAACTTCGTCGGCCGCAGGAAGCACCACAGCGGCATAAGCCCGAAGTTCTGGCCGACGACGCCGTTGTTGTCGACCGTCCGGACGGTGCCCTCGCAAGTCACCACCACCTCCGGCACGCCCGGCTCGATCGAGACGAGATCGACATGATTGTAATGCTGGTCCTCGTAGGACGCCTGAGTGGCCGCGCCCTCCAGCGTCATGCGCCAGTCGAGCACTTCCTGCCCGTGTGTCGACTTGGGCTTGAGACGCAGGCGCTGCAGCCCGTGAGTCACCTTACCGGCGAAGGCATAGCGCGTGGTGTGCTTGACGGTCAGGAGCACCCTTGTGCCCTCCTACTCGCTGAACCGATAATCGGCGGCGATAGCGCTGCTGATCTCGATGGTCTTGCCGATGAAATCCTGCAGGAATTCGTGCAGGCCGGTCTCGAAAATCTCCTCGATCGAGGTCTGATGCAGCCTGGCCCCCGCATCGCGCAGCAGTTCGTGCGCCGGAACCTCCACACCGTATTCCTTGGCGAGCCCCGCCATGTTGCTGCGGATCTTGTCATAGCAGAACACAAGGCTGCGCGGGAACTGCCCATCGAGGATCAGGAACTTCGCGATGCCGCGCGGGTCCATCGAACCGGCGTTGAGCCACGAATAGGCTCTGTTTCCGGCCACCGAGCGCAGCAGCGTGTCCCACTGCACGTTGTCGAGGCTGGAGCCCACCCACGCCGCACTCGGCAGCAGCACGTAGTACTTCACGTCGAGGATGCGCGCGGTATTGTCCGCCCGCTCGATGAAAGTGCCGATGCGCGAGAAGTTGAACACCTCGTTGCGCAGCATCGTGCCCTCGAGCGCGCCGCGCACCAACGTCCCGGTGCGGCGGATCTCGCGCAGCACTTCACCCAGACTCGTCTCGCGGACCGGCCGCGCGAGCAGTTCGCGCAAGTTCATCCAGCCTTCGTTGGTGGTCTCCCACACCGCGTTGGTCAGGCTGGTACGCACCACGCGCGCATTGGTCCGTGCGTTCTCGACCATCGCCAGTACTGAACCGGGATTGTCCTTTTCGCGCAGCAGAAAATTGAACACCTGTGGGCCGGTGAACTCGCTGTGGGTTTCACAATAGGCCTCAAGCTGGCCGGTCGTGGTGAGGACCGACTTCCACTCCTCGTCCTGCGACTGGCGACTGCCCCGCGTCAGCGCGAGGTGAAAGCCCACGTCGATCAGCCGTGCGGTATTCTCCGCGCGTTCGAGATAACGGCTCATCCAGTAGACGCCGTTCGCGCCTCGGCCCAGCATCAGTTCTTGCCCCTGCTCATATCCACCGCGCTCATTCGTCCAGCACCCAGCTGTCCTTGGTGCCGCCCCCTTGCGAGGAATTGACCACCAGCGATCCCTTCTTGAGCGCCACGCGCGTCAGCCCCCCCGGCGTGATGTCGATTCCGTCGGGCGATACGAGCACGAAAGGCCGTAAGTCCACGTGCCGGGGCGCGAGGCCCTCCTTGGTGAAGATCGGCACGGTCGAGAGCGAGAGCGTCGGCTGGGCGATATAATTGCCCGGCTTGGCGCGCAGTTTCTGCTCGAACTCCGCGATCTCCTTTTTCGAGGAAGTCGGGCCGATCAGCATTCCGTAGCCGCCCGAACCGTGCACTTCTTTGACGACGAGGTCCGCAAGGTTGTCGAGCACGTAGCCTAGCGAATCCGCCTCCGAACAGCGCCAGGTCGGCACGTTCTGGAGGATCGGCTTCTCGCCGGTGTAGAATTCGACGATCTCGGGCATGTAGCTGTAGATCGCCTTGTCGTCGGCGATGCCGGTGCCCGGAGCATTGGCGATGGTGACGCCGCCCGAACGGTAGACGTCGAAGATGCCCGCGACGCCCAGCACCGAGTTCGGATTGAAGGTCAGCGGGTCGAGGTAATCGTCGTCCACCCGGCGGTAGATCACGTCGATCGCCTTGTAACCGGTGGTCGTGCGCATGCATACACGCCCGTCCATGACGCGCAGGTCGCTGCCCTCGACCAGTTCCGCGCCCATCTGGTCGGCGAGGAACGCGTGCTCGAAATAGGCGGAATTGTAGATGCCCGGCGTCAGCACCGCCACGACCGGCCGCTTGCCGCCCTTGTAGGCCGCCGGGGCGCAGGCCCGCAGCGAACGGGCGAGGCGGCGCGGATAGTCGGAGACGGGGCGTACCGGAACTTTAGTGAACAGTTCCGGGAACATCGCCATCATCGTCTCGCGGTTCTCCAGCATATAGGAGACGCCGGAGGGCGTGCGGGCGTTGTCTTCGAGCACCATGAAGTCGTCCGGCCCGGTGCGGACGAGGTCGATGCCGACGATATGCGTGTAGACCCCGCCCGGCGGCGTGAAGCCGATCATCTGGCTGAGGAACGCCTCGTTGTTGCGCAGCGCCTCGATCGGCAGGCGGCCGGAACGGATGATCTCCTGACGGTGGTAGAGATCCTGCAGGAAGGCGTTGATCGCCCGCACCCGCTGCTCGATCCCGCGCGTCAGCTTGCGCCATTCGCGCGCGGTGATGATGCGGGGGATCATGTCGAAGGGGATCAGGCGTTCCTCGCCCGCGTCATCCCCGTAGACGTTGAAGGTGATGCCGATGCGGCGGAAGAAGCGCTCCGCCTCTGCATCCTGCCGCCTGAGCCAGGTGGTGTCCTGACCGTCGAACCATTGGCGGAATTCTTCGTATGCGGGACGTACTGAGCCGTCCGCGTTGAGCATCTCGTCGAAGTTCTTGCTGCCCGCAGTCGCCATTGTGACTCCCTGTTGACCAATTGATGCAACAGGAATCAGGACTTGCCAAGCGCTCTCGCTGCAAGTGCGAAATAAATTTAAGACGACGGTGAAAGCGGTGAAATCAGAGCGATTCGATCGTTAATGTGCAGCGGTGTCTTGCATCGCCAACAAGCCCCGCGCCGTTAGATCTGCCCGCAGCGCCTCGGCGCTGTCAAACTGATGAACCTGCCAACCCAGCTCCCGTGCCGAGGCGATGTTGGCGGCGTTGTCATCGATGAACAGCATTGCCCGCGGATCATGGCCGAAGCGCTGCGCGGCAAGGTCGAAGATGCGCGCATCGGGCTTGAGCAGTTTCTCGTCGCCCGAGACGACGATGTCTCCGAACAGGTCGAACAGCGGCTCTCCGGCGCGGTATTCATGCCAGAACGCGCTAGCGAAGTTGGTGATGGCGAAGAGCGGGACGCCGCCCGCAGCCAGTTCGCGCACGATCTCGTGGCTGCCGGGGACGTTGCCGGGGATCGTCTCGCCGAAGCGCGTGGCGTAGGCGTCGAGCAGGTCGTCGTGCCCGGGAAATTCGGCCTTGCGGGCGGCGACCATCTCGGCGAGGTCGCGGCCGCCGTCGTGCTCGACGTGCCAGTCCTGCGTGACGACGTTGGCCATGAACCAGTCGAGCCGGTCGGGCTCGACGATCAGCTTGCCGAACAGCAGGCGCATGTCCCACTCGATCAGCACCTTGCCGACGTCGAAGACGACAGCATCAATTCCACGGACAGCAGACATGACAAGACCCCCGCGATCGGCGGGGGCCTCATGCACGCGACGAAACCGTCCGCCTGTTATCGCCCGCCGAAGCGGGCGGACAGGATCAGCCCTGGCGGGCCTTGAAGCGACGGTTGGTCTTGTTGATGACGTAAGTACGGCCGCGACGACGGATCACGCGGTTGTCCCGGTGACGGTCCTTGAGCGACTTCAGGCTGTTGCGAATCTTCATGGTCTATCTCGTCCGTGTCATCGTGGCGGTTACCGACCGCCGGAAATTCGAAGTGGCGCCGTTAGTGGTAGCCCGCGACAAAGTCAAGTGTTGCGGGCCGTTGCGGGCACCGGTGCCAACGCCTATCTTCGTTCAGGCGCGGGCAAGTTGTGGCCCGCATAAGATAAAACTCGGGCGCGACGCCACCGAATTCGGACCGGAACACGATGAAATTTCTAGAAGCCTCGGGGAAAATGCTCAAAGGCGCAGGAATCGCCGCAGGGATCGCAGCCTCGTTGCTCGCTTCCTCGGCGCAAGCCCAGTACGGCCCCGGCTGGGGCGGCGGAATGGGTGGCGGCTGGGACCGGCCCGGCTGGGGCGGCTCGATGCTCGATTCGCCGCGCATGCAGACCCGGTCCAAAGATTCGCGCGAAGGTCATGTCGAAGTAAGCCGCTTCGTCTCGCCCGACGCCGCTGCGGTGGCCGAACTGGGCCATGGTCCTGTCTCGGTCGAATCGGAATCGGGTGACGGTGCCTGGGTCGAGGCCGGCGCGCGGCGCGCCTACGAGGCCGCGATCGTCGATGCTCTGGTCGGCGCCGGGTACGACACGCTCCATCCCGACACGCCGCAGCCGCAGATTACCAAGCTGCGTATCTCCCGTCAGGTGCTCACCCCGGCCGAGGAAAAGCGCAGCCCGGTCAGCGGCACCGCCGCTATGGAAGTGGGCACTTACGGGCAGGCCTATGGCCTGGGCATCAACATCGACATGACCAAGCCGCGCTCGGCCCTCGTCTCCACCCGCCTCGACGCGCAGATCGTCGATCGCGCCAGCGGCAAGGTGCTGTGGGAAGGCTACGCCACGATCGCCACCCGCGAAGGCGACGACAAGTGGCCCGACGGCATGATCGCCACCAAGCTGGCGGGCGCCCTCTTCGACAACTTCCCCAAGGCCGACGCGATCGGTCCCGACGGGGTCGGCCGCGCGGGATAAAGCGGAACTGCAACACCCCGAGGCGGGTTACATAATGTCCGCTCAGGCCGAGCTTGTCGAAGCCCCCTCGGCAGGGCACTGAGGCTGGACCATAAGGCCCCGCGAAGAGGACTTCGAAATCATGCGCACCCTGCCCGCACTGCTTGCCCTCACCGCCGCGCTGGCCCTCAACGCCTGCGTCGCGCCGGTCGGCCCGGTCGAAGTCACCCGCTTCCACGCGCCCGACATGTCGCGCCTCGGCCGCGGCACAATCCGCGTCGAGCCCGCAACCGGGCAGGCCGACAACCTCGAATTCCGCACTTATGCCGCCGCCGTGGCGCGTGAACTGACGCGCATCGGCTATACCGAACCGCTTCCCGGACAGGCAGCCAGCGCGCAAATCGCGTTGCTGACGCTGGAGCGCAACACCTACCAGCCGCAGCGCTCGAACAGCCCGGTGTCGGTCGGCGTCGGCGGCGGGACCGGCGGTTATGGCTCGGGCGTGGGCCTCGGTATCGGCTTCGATCTTTCCGGCAAGCCCAAGGAGCAGGTCGAGACACGCGTGTTCGTCTCCATCCGCGATCGCGCCGCCGCGCCCACTGCCACCGCCTTGTGGGAAGGCCGCGCCGGCTTTGTGGTACGCGGCGATTCGCCACTGGCACAGGCCCCGCTCGGCTCGGCGAAAGTTGCCGAAGCGCTGTTCAAGGGGTTTCCGGGACAGTCGGGCGAAACTATTCAGGTAAAATGACCGACATCCAGATCACCGCTTCGTTCGATTCCGGCAACATCGAAGTCCTCTCCGTCTCCGGCCCCGAGGCGAGCCTCGCGATCCGCAAGGATCACGAATCGGACTTCTTCCAGTGGTTCCACTTCCGCGTCTCCGGCGCGGCGGGCCGCGAACTGGTGCTGCGCATCAACGGCCTCAACGGCTCGGCCTATCCGATGGGCTGGCCGAACTATGACGCCGTCGTCTCCGAGGACCGCGAATACTGGAGCCGCGCGGAAAGCACGTTCGACGAAAGCCGCGACGGCGGCACCCTTACTATCCGCTACGAGCCGGTCGGCGACCTCGCATGGTTCGCCTACTTCGCGCCCTATTCGATGGAGCGTCACCACGACCTCGTCGCCGCGATTGCCGGTGCTGACGGCGTGTCGCATCGCTCGCTGGGCCTGACCCTCGACGGGCAGGCGATCGACTGCCTCGACATGGGCGACGGGCCGCTGCAAGTCTGGCTCTACGCCCGCCAGCACCCCGGCGAATCGATGGCGGAGTGGTGGATGGAAGGCGCGCTAGACCTGCTCGCCGATCCCGCCAGCTCGGTAGGCCGGGAACTGCGCAAGCGCTGCACCCTGCACGTCGTTCCCAACGCCAACCCCGATGGCTCGCGCCGGGGGCACCTGCGGACCAATGCCGTAGGCGTGAACCTCAACCGCGAGTGGGCCGAACCCACGGCCGGGAAGTCCCCCGAAGTGCTGGCGATCCGTGATGCGATGGACGCAACAGGCGTCGACTTCGCCATGGACGTCCACGGCGACGAAGCGATCCCGGCGGTATTCCTTGCAGGGTTCGAGGGCATCCCCTCGCTCAAGCAGGAGCAGCAGGCAGGCTACACCCTTTACGCGGATTTACTGGAGCGCCGCACGCCCGATTTCCAGACCAAGGTGGGCTATCCCCTCACCCGGCCGGGCAAGGGCAACCTGACAATGTCCACCAACCAGTTGGCCGAGCGCTACGGCGCCGTGTCGATGACGTTGGAAATGCCATTCAAGGACCACAACCCCGCCGCCGACAAGGCGCAGGGCTGGAGCCCGGAACGGTCGGCACAGCTGGGGCGCGACTGCATGGCCGCGCTGCTGGAATGGCTGGTGGAGCGCGAAACGGCCTGAGTGTCATTTCATTGTCCCGGACTTGCTCCGGGACCGCCCGCCGTGAACTGCCGAACTGACGGCGTATAAAGCGGGGGCTTCGACAAGCTCAGCCTGAGCGGATTTGAGAGAATATCTCGATGCCGCTCAGGCTGAGCTTGTCGAAGCCCCCGCCGATGGCAGGTACTAAAGACAGCCACTGGTCCCGGAGCAAATCCGGCACGAAGGCATCCTAGAACGCCGCTCGGCGACGCTCCTCGCGCACGGTGCGGCGTGCCCAGTGCGGCTCGGCGAGTTCCACGCCCAGCGCGCCGACGATGGACTGGAGCAGTACCCAGCCCTCGCCCCAGTCGCCGCGCGGCTCGTCGGCGATCGGGCAAGCCCCCCAGTCATTCGCCAGCCGCAGCATCGAGCGCTGGGCAGAACCGTCGAGATCGGCGACGAGGAACGAGGTGAACGGCAGCGGCTGGCGCGGGCAGGCACCAAAGGCTGCCAGGCGCGGGTCGGCGCCCGGAAGGTCCACGTTGGGCGCATCGACGATCAGCGCGCCGATTACCGGGCTTTCTGCCCCGGACACCTCGAACTCCACCCACCAGGCAAGTGCCAGCGCGGCGATGTCGTCGGTCACAATCACTACCGGCCGATCGGCGCGGCGGATCGCAAGGTTCAGCTTGTTCACCCAGGTATTGCGGTGCGGCTCATCCCAAAGGCCGAGTTCCACCACGCGGCAGTGCTCGCTCCATTGGGCCCAGCGGCTCATCCAGTGTTTCGCAGTCAGCGGCGTACCGGGCACCAGCAGGATAAGCGGCGTCTCGCGTTCAGGGAAATTGCGAAGCGTTGCCATGGGAATCTCCAGTTGATCGAGCTTCCGCCGGTCGACTCTATGTGTCCCGACTGGCCTGAAGGTTATCTCAACTTGAAAGATAGACAATAGGAGATGCGACGGATGGTGCCTGCCCGTCGCCATACGGGAACGGGTGTTCAGCCCAGGTTCGCAGGTCCGAAGGCGTAAGGCAGCAGTTCGGAGAGCCGGGTTTCCAGCACGCCTTCCGCACCGTCGCACCAGACCACCGGGTCAGTGCCGCCAAGCTGCGCGATCTCGTTGATGATCTGGCGGCAGCGCCCGCACGGTGTCACCTGAGGTCCCTGCCCGGCCGCGCCCGGCGCGCCGCCGGTGACCGCAAGGGCCTGCAACTGCGGCCGGTCGCCCTTCGCCAGAATTCCGGCGATCGCGACCGTCTCCGCGCAGAGCGACAGGCCATAGCTCGCGTTCTCCACGTTGGCGCCAGTCACCACGGTACCATCGGCCAGCAGCAGCGCTGCCCCGACATGAAAGTTGGAATAAGGCGCATAAGCTCCGGCAGCGGCCTTACGGGCGGCCGCCATCAGGGTGTCGCGGGTGTCGTCGTTCATGCCGGTGGTCATGGCAGCACGACTACCCAGCGCAGCCCCCCTTGCGCAACCTC
Organism: Novosphingobium resinovorum; assembly: GCF_027922145.1. Lineage (GTDB taxonomy): Bacteria > Pseudomonadota > Alphaproteobacteria > Sphingomonadales > Sphingomonadaceae > Novosphingobium > Novosphingobium resinovorum. The sequence continues at coordinate 256,157 of NZ_BSFC01000011.1, forward strand.
GTTGGCGAGCGAATGGTTCGCCGTCCACATCGTCCAGGGCCTCCCGGCATAGCCCGGCTCGAAGCGATCCTGCACCAGCCACAAGTTGCGGTCGAGCTTGTGCGCGATGGTGTAGCGCGACTGAAAGGCCGGCGTGACCTTCAGGATCACCGGCTTGCCCGCGTGAGTCTCGACCTGGTTGAGGAAGGTCATCAGTTCGCTCTCGACCCGGGCGTCGGAGACTTTCACCGGGCAGTTGTCGGCCAGCATGTCGAGTTCGACCGCGGGCGGCAGCAGCTTGGGGTCGCGCGGCACGGTGGTGACGAAGTTGGCCGCCTGCGTGCCGGCCGGCTGGCATGGATCGTAGCGGTGGAGTGCCCCCACCTGCATGCCTGCCGCCTTGGCCGCCTCGAAGTTGTCGACGAAGGCGGGATCACGGGCGAAGGCGCTGGCGCTCGCGTCGATATAGGCGAAGTCGGCGCCGATGGCCTTTAGCGACTTCCAACTGACCTCGCCGTCATCGACGCCGATCTCGACGCCTTGTAGCGGGTAGACGGCGCGCTCCGGCGTCCAGTGACGCAAGTGCCACCAGCCCCATGCCCCGGCGACGATCGCCACGAGCGCGAGGGCGCCCAGCGCGCGCCGCAACAGCCCCCTGCCGCCCGAAGCGGTCCTTGTCTTGCGTGCCACGATGTCCCCTTCAGCCGCGGATATGCAGGACGCAGATCAGCGTGAACAACCGCCGTGCCGTGGGGTGGTCGGTCTCGACCTTGCCCTGCAGGCGTTCGAGCAGCAGTTCCGATGCCTCGTTGTGGATCGCGCGGCGGGCCATGTCGATGGTTTCGATCTCCTGCGCGGTCGCCTTGCGAATCGCCTGGTAATAGCTCTCGCAGATCGCGAAATACTCGCGGATCGGCCGCCGGAATCGGGCGAGGCCAAGCACGAGCGTCTCCAGCGCCGCTCCGTTATCGGCGGTGATTTCCAGCGACAAGCGCCCGTCCTGTACCGAAAGCCGCAACCGGTAAGGACCCTCGTGCCCCGCCTCCGACGAGCGCAAGGGCTTGAAGACATTGTCTTCTATGAGATCGAAGATGGCGATGCGCCGTTCCTGCTCGATATCGGCATTGCGCCACAGGATGGTCGCATCGTCGAGTTCGATGTGGGAGATACGCGGGTCGGCCATTACGGCACGCCCTTTACGCGGTTGCGGCATGGGCGGGCAAGTGGGCTTAGTTCCAAGAAAACCCACCCCCAACCCCTCCCGCTTGCGGGAAGGGAGCGAGACTTGGGCCGCAGGCCCTAGTCGCAGCGGGGTGGGCAGCGCCGCACACAGCCCACACACATCCACAGCTTGTGGATTAATATCCCTCCCCGCCTGACTTGTTCGCGCAGCGCTGCCGGAGCATTGTCCGGCGCTTATGGTCCAGCCTGTTGCCCTTGCCCGTACCGATGGTGCGGAAGTCCGAACCCTGCCCGCGAACGTCGAGGCGGAAGCCGCCTTCCTGGGCGCGGTCCTCATCGACAACCGCGTGATCGAGGAACTGCAGACCCCGCTCACCCCGCTCCATTTCTTCGAGCCCGTCCACGGCCGCCTCTACGAACGCATCCTGCAGCTGCTAGACCGCAAGGCGGTGGTCACGCCGGTCACCCTGCGCCCTTATTTCGAGGCCGACGAATCGCTGAAGGCGCTGGGCGGCGTCGCCTATCTCGCCCGGCTGACGGCGGACGGCCAAGGCCTGCTCGCCCCGCGTGAGCTGGCCGAGCAGATCTACGATCTCGCCCTGCTGCGCGAACTGATCTCGGTCGGTCGCAATCTGGTCGAGAGCGCGATGGATACCTCCGAATCGGTCGAACCGATGGAGCAGATCGAGCACGCCGAAGCCGCGCTCTACAAAGTGGCCGAAGGCGCCGCGACGCAGAACGAGGCCAAGAGCTTCGGCTCCGCCACCCGCGTCGCGATCCAGGCGATCGAAAAGGCGTTCAATTCGGGCGGCCACATCTCGGGCAAGACCACCGGCCTCACCTCGGTCAACCAGAAGATCGGTGGCCTTCACGATTCCGACCTTATCATCCTTGCCGGGCGTCCCGGCATGGGCAAGACCTCGCTGGTCACCAACATCGCCTTCAACACCGCGCAGCGCTACGTCGACGACACCGTGCGCGACGGCATGCCACACGAGAAGTCGGTGGGCGCGCCGGTGGCTTTCTTCAGCCTCGAAATGAGCGCCGACCAGCTGGCGACACGTATTCTGGCCGAGCAGTCCAACATCAGCTCCGAAGCGCTGCGCATGGGCAAGATCAGCCGCGAGGACTTCCAGTCGCTGTCTTTCGCCAGCCAGCGGCTTGCCGAACTGCCGCTCTACATCGACGACAGCCCGGGCCTGACGATCGCCGGCCTGCGCACCCGCGCCCGCCGCCTCAAGCGCCGCCACAACATCGGCCTCGTGATCATCGACTACCTGCAGCTGCTGTCCGGGTCGGGCCGCGCCAACGACAACCGCGTGAACGAAATCTCCGAGATTTCGCGCGGGCTCAAGACGCTGGCCAAGGAACTGGGCGTTCCGGTGATCGCGCTCTCGCAGCTCAGCCGTGCAGTGGAACAGCGCGACGACAAGCGCCCGATGCTGTCCGACCTTCGCGAATCGGGCTCGATCGAGCAGGACGCCGACATGGTCTGGTTCGTCTACCGCGAAGACTACTACGTGAAGGCGACCGAGCCCAAGTTCCCCAGCGACACCGACGGCATCGACGTCAAGGACAAGTGGGAAACCTGGCGCGCCAAGATGGAGGAGGTCACCGGCCTCTCCGAACTGATCATCGCCAAGCAGCGCCACGGCGCCACCGGCAAGGTCCGCCTGCGCTTCGAAGCACGCATCACCAAGTTCTCCGACCTCGCCCCCGACGACATGCGCGCCGCATTCGAAAGCGACTGACCGCGCAAATCCTCCCTCCCGCGCAGCGATGGGGAGGTGGCAGCGCGAAGCGCTGACGGAGGGGGTAGTGCTTTCCCCCTCCACCCCCGCTTCGCGGCGGTCCCCCTCCCCATTGCGATGCAACGGGGAGGATGCCAGAACGAGAGCGCATGACCGAGACCCGCGTTCTCCTCATCGCCGGTGGCTCCGGCTCCATCGGCAGCGCCATTGCCCGCCTGGCTCTGGATCAGGGCTGGAAAGTCGCGCTTCACGGCCGCAGTCCCGAGAAGCTGCAGGACATGGTGGTCGATCTTTCCGATTTTGGCACGATAGACGGCTTCGCTGCCGACATATGGGAGGAAGACGCCGCCGAAGTCCTCGTTGCCGAAGTGGCCGAGCAATACGGCCGCATCGATGCCGTGATCGACTGCACCGCGACCGGCCCGCAAGGTATTACCGGCCTGTTCCCGGGCACCTCGCCGGAAGTCTTCGGCGATTTCCTCAAGGTCTCGATCGGCTGGATCGAACGGCTTGCCCATGCTGCCTACGATATGCTGGCGCAGCAGGGCGGGACGCTGATCGCCTTCGTTTCGGATGCGGGTATCTATGCGGCGCCGCGCCAGACACTGATCGGCGCAGCACGGGCCGGGACCATAGGCTTCATCCGCAACTTCGCCGTCGAGGCCGCGCGCGACGGCATCCGCGCTCACGTCATCTCGCCGAGCTATGTCGAAGGCAGCGAGAGCGCGCGGCGCATGGGTTCCGAACGCATGGCCAGGGCAGCGCAGCGAGCGGGCCTCGGCCTCCCGACCGCCGAGGACATCGCTCCTCTGGCGCTGTTCCTGTGCGGTGACGGGGCGCGGCGGATGACCGGGCAGGTTCTGAGCGTGAACGGCGGCCTGAACGCCTGAAATATCAGGCCGTCTGCGGCTCCAGCATCGAAGGCGCGACGCGTCCGCGCATCATCAGCGCATAGGACGCCAGCGCAACACCCACGCCGACGAACCACGCATATGTATAGATCACCGACCACACCTCTCCGAATCCGCCGAACAGGCCCGGCGCCGAAACCTTGAGGAAGCCCGGCACATTCGGCGCGATGCCCAGCGCCAGCGCGATCAGCGCGCGCGGGTTCCAGCCATTGCCGTACACGTAAGGGCCGGTCTCGCTGTAGAGGCCCTCGACGTCCAGCTTTGTCTCGCGCACCAGCCAGTAGTCGGCGATCAGGATGCCGGTGATCGGCCCGAGCAGCGCGCCGTAGCCGGTCAGCCACGTGAAGATGTAGCCATCGGTACTGGCCATCAGCTTCCACGGCATGATGACGAGGCCGATCACCGCCGTGATCAACGCGCCGGTGCGGTAGGAAATGCGCGAAGGGCTCAGCGAAGCGAAGTCGTAGGCCGAGCACACGAGATTCGCCGCGATGTTGCACGACACCGTATCGACCGCGATGACGATCAGGCCCAGCAGCACGAACGGTCCCGACAGCGTGCCCGCGAGTGCCACCGGGTCCCAGATCGCATGGCCGTAGATCACCACGGTCGCCGATGTGGTCATGACGCTGATCAGCGCGATCAGCCCCATCGTCGGCGGCAGGCCCAGGGTCTGGCCGATCATCTGGTCGCGCTGGGTCTTGGCGAAACGGGTGAAGTCCGGGATATTGAGCGCCAGCGTGCCCCAGAACCCGACCATGGCGGTCATCGCAGGCAGCCAGACCGCCCAGAACTGCCCTTCCTTCGCCCCGCCCGGCCCGAAGGCGGACGGCGCTGAGAAGATCGGGCCAATCCCGCCGGCCGCATCGATCGCCCACCACAGTAGCGCCACGCACGCCACGATCTTGAGCGGCGCGGTCCAGGTTTCCAGCCGCCGGATCGTCAGCAGCCCCTTGCGCACGAACAGCAGCTGCACCAGCCAGAAGGCCATGAAGGCCAGCAACTGGCCCAGCCCGATCCCGAAGAACGGCAGCGGCGTCCCCCGCAGGTCGGCGCCGAGGAAAATGCCCAGCAGCGTCAGCAGCGCCTCGCCCCCGATCCAGGTCTGGATGCCGTACCAGCCGCAAGCGACGAGCGCGCGAGCGAGTGCGGGAAGCCGCGCCCCCACGGTGCCGAAGGAGGCCCGCACCAGTACCGCGAAAGGCACGCCGTAGCGCGTTCCGGAATGCCCGATCAGCAGCATCGGCACAAGGATCACGACGTTTCCCAGCACCACCGTAAGCGCCGCCTGCGTCGCCGACATGCCCTGCTCGATCAGACCGGCGGCAAGCATCCACGTCGGAACGGCGACCACCATGCCCACCCACAGCGCCGCGAAGTGCCACCAGCGCCAGTTTCGCTGCGTTGCGTCAGTGGGCGCAAGGTCCGCGTTCCAGAGGGTATCATCCCGTCCCGTGCCCCCGGCCGCCTGCGTCTGTGCGTGATCCATCTGGCCCCCACCGGTGTCTGGAAAGGACGAAGAATGCCGCAGCGCAGCATGGCGTCAAGCCCCTGATTTCATCGCTCTCCGGCAGACGGAGACGGGCTTTCAGATCGCGCGGCGCATGTAACGCGCGTCCGGCCCGTAGCTGGCGAGCTTGCGCCCTAAGGCTTCGTCCGCAGCGACCGCCGCAAAGCCCTGACCCTGCCAGAACGCCAGGGTGTCGTTGACCGAAACCAGCGCAACCTCCTGCCCGCCAAGCGCGCGCAGGTCTTTGAAAAGCCGGCGCACTGCGGGACCTGCATGTCCCAGTCCGCGCGCGTCCGCATGCAGGGCAAGATCATGAAGGTAGAACGCCTCCCGCTCCTCCGGCAACGTGCCGAGCAGACTGTCGAGCGGAGGTATGGCCCCAAGCGGCCACGGATAAGCGACGAGGTAACCTTTCACGCCTGCCGTCACCGGATCCGCCAGCACGAAGCAGCCCGGCGCGAACAGCGCGAACCGCTCCGCGAAACACGCCCGCGCCTCGAAATGGTCGGGGAACGCCGTGCGCGCCACGTCCACGACGCCGTCGATGTCTTCGGCGCGCATCGGACGCCAGCGCAGGACGCTCACAGGCCGCGCACCCATGCGGAGATCCGCTCCAGCGCCTCGTCGAGCACGTCGTCGGGCTTGGTGAAGCACAGGCGCACGATATGACTCGGGGGCGCCCTGCCCATTCTGGCCGCTCTCATACAAGGCGCTGACCGGAACCGTCGCCACGCCCGCCTCGCGCAGCGCCCGCTCGCTGAATTCGCGGTCGGTCAGAGCGATGCCGGATGCGGCGAGGTCGATGCACAGGAACCACGTAGCAGCGTTAGGCAGGACGGCTAGCCCCACCGCCTCCAACCCCGCCTTGAGCCGGGCACGGGAAGCCGCCCAGTCGGCGTGCAATCCATCGAGAATGTCCACCCGCTCCAGCCCTTCGGCGACGGCCCATTGCAGTGGAACCGCCGTCGTGAACGTGAGGAACTGGTGCACCCGCGCGAGCGCAGAACCGAGGTCTCCCTTCGCAGCCATCCAGCCGATCTTCCAGCCGGTAAGGCCGAAGATCTTGCCCGCCGAGCCGATCTTCACGACCCGCTCCGCCATGCCTTCGCAGGCCATCAGCGAGCGATGCGCCGCGCCGTCGAAGCGCACCTGCTCCCACACCTCGTCGCAGATGGCGACAAGATCGTGCCTGGTGCAGAACCGCGCGATCATCGCAAGCTCATCGGCGCTCGCCACGGTGCCGGCGGGATTGAGCGGATCATTGAGCATGATCGCGCGTGTCCGGGGCGTCACCGCCGCCTCCAGCGCCGCCGCATCGTAACGGAAATGCGGCGGTTGCAGCAGGACCGAGACGGGTACGCCTCCAGCCCGCCGCACCATCGGCGCATAGGCGTCGTAGGCAGGCTGAAACAGGATCACCTCGTCACCCTCGGAGACCAGCGCCAGCACGGCGGCGGCTATGGCCTCGGTGGCACCGGATGTGACAACGACCTCGGACGGCGCAAGGGTTAACCCCTGCGTGCGCGCATAGTGGGCGCAGACCGCCTCGCGCAGCGCGGGAAGCCCGACGCTCGGCGGGTACTGGTTCGATTGTTCGCGCAGCGCGCGCGCCGCCGCTTCGAGCAGGGGCGCAGGCGGCGGACTATCGGGAAAACCCTGCCCGAGATTGATCGCGCGGGTCTCACGGGCAAGCGCCGACATCCGCTCGAACACCGTCGTGCCCATGTCGGCGTAGACGGAATGGATGCGGGGTCTGGTCTTCATCGCCGGCTCTGTGCTCCGATAGGCTGCGCAAGCTCGGCCGATACCGTCATCTTGCGCAAAATGCACGATGCTCGCGCCAAAAGCGACAAGAGGGGGCCGTGGACCCAGCGCCGCTATCCCCAGCATCCAATGAACGTTCCCTTTCGCGCGCCTTCCACATGCGATACCAAACCCATGCATGGATCGCGTGAAAAGGTGATTGAGGTCCGCGTTGAACAGCCTGAGCCGATTCACCGAGCGCCTGCCATTCCTGCCCGACCGGCCGCTGGTCCGTTACACGGTGACCGTCGCACTCTGCCTGTTTGCTCTGTGGCTGCGCTGGTTCCTCGATGCCGCTTTCCCGCCCGGCTACCCGTTTCTGACCTTCTTCCCGGCGGTGATCCTCAGTTCGTTTCTTTTCGGACCGCGGCCGGGCGTCGTCGCCTCCGTCCTGTGCAGCCTCTTTGCGTGGTATGTCTTCATCCCGCCGCGCATGGCCTTCGCGTTCGACGGCGGCACGCTTACCGCGATGGCGTTCTACACGGGCGTCGTGGTGGTCGACATCGCGTTGGTCCACTTCATGCAGGCCGCCAACGCCCGCCTCCATCGCGCCCGAGAGGAAGTACGCGCGCTAGCTGAGGAACGCCGGCAACTGGCCGAGCGTGCCGAACTCCTGTTCCAGGAGATGCAACACCGGGTCGGCAACAACCTTCAGATGGTAGGCGCCGTTCTCTCGCTCCAGATGCGCACCCTAACCGAGCCCGTCGCCCGCCGCGCGCTGTCGGACGCGGCGGGCCGGCTCCAGGTCATCGGCAATATCCAGCGCCAGCTCTATCACCAGGACGGCCGCCTCGTTCCGCTCGATCGCTTCCTCGGCGAAGTCTGCGCCAAGACCATGGCCTCCAGCGCCCGCACCGGGATCACCTGCGCGGTCGAGGCCCAGGAAGGCATTACCCTGCGCCCCGACAGCGCGGTTCCCGTCGCGCTGATCGTGACGGAAGCGATCGCGAACGCCCTCGAGCACGGCTTCCCCCAGCAGGAGAGCGGCGCGATCACCGTGCGCCTCGCACGCTTCGGTGACGGCGTGCTGCTACGGGTCGAGGACGACGGGCGCGGCCTGCCGCCCGGCTTCGATCCCGCTTCGGCGCAGTCGATCGGCCTGCGTATATCCCGTATTCTCAGTCAGCAGTTGGAGGGGCAGATTGTGCTGGAGAACGGCGCTCGCGGCACCCGGATGACGCTGGAACTGCCGCTTTCCCGCCTTGCAGAGACGGCCTGATGCGCCTCGGCACGCCCGGCATCGCGGATATCGCGCCGAAACGACGCTACTCCTGCCCTCGCTAGCTTGTGATTCAGCGCCATGCGCCTACATTGGAGCGCGAAAGGACGGATTCCCGCAAAATGAACGACGACCAGCCCAACGGCAACCCATGGGTCAAGAGCCTGCTCGTATGGGGCGGCATCTTCCTCGCGCTCCTGATGGTGGTCTCGATGTTCGGATCGCGCGCCACCACCGGCCCGGCGATTCCGTACTCCGACTTCCGCAGCAAGGTGGCCGAAGGCAGCGTCGCCTCGGTCGAGATTTCCGAAGACCGCATCGACGGAAAGCTCAAGAATGGAGACAGTTTCTCGACCGTCCCCGTTCCCAACGACCAGACCCTGACTGACCTGCTCCAGCGCAACGACGTCAAGTATTCGGGCAAGGAAGCCGAACAGGGCAGCCTGCTGCTCTACATCCTTGCGCAGACCCTGCCGTTCCTGCTGATCGTCGGCATCGCCTTCTTCGCGCTGCGCCAGGTCCAGAAGGGCGGCGGCTCGGGCGCGATGGGCTTCGGCAAGTCCAAGGCCAAGATGCTTACCGAGCGTTCGGGCCGTGTGACCTTCGACGATGTCGCCGGTATCGACGAAGCGCGTGAAGAACTGGAGGAAATCGTCGAGTTCCTGCGCGATCCCACCCGCTTCTCCAAGCTCGGCGGCCAGATCCCCAAGGGCGCATTGCTGGTCGGTTCGCCCGGCACCGGCAAGACCCTGCTCGCCCGCGCCATCGCCGGCGAGGCAGGCGTGCCGTTCTTCACGATCTCGGGCTCCGACTTCGTCGAGATGTTTGTGGGCGTCGGCGCCAGCCGCGTGCGCGACATGTTCGAGCAGGCCAAGAAGAACGCGCCGTGCATCGTCTTCATCGACGAAATCGACGCCGTCGGCCGCCACCGTGGCCACGGCCTCGGCAACTCGAACGACGAGCGCGAGCAGACGCTGAACCAGCTCCTTGTCGAGATGGACGGCTTCGAGGCGAACGAGGGCATCATCATCATCGCGGCGACCAACCGCCCCGACGTGCTCGACCCCGCGCTGCTGCGTCCGGGCCGCTTCGACCGCCAGGTCGTGGTGCCGGTGCCCGACATCGAGGGCCGCGAGAAGATTCTCGCCGTGCACATGAAGAAGGTACCGCTGGCTCCCGACGTGAACCCCCGCGTAATCGCGCGCGGCACTCCGGGCTTCTCCGGCGCCGATCTCGCCAACCTCGTCAACGAGGCTGCCCTGCTCGCAGCGCGCCGTAACAAGCGCCTCGTTGCCATGCAGGAGTTCGAGGACGCCAAAGACAAGGTCATGATGGGCGCGGAACGTCGCTCCATGGTCATGACCGAGGACGAGAAGAAGATGACCGCCTACCATGAGGCGGGCCATGCCATTGTCTCGCTGAACGAGGCGGCTTCCGACCCGATCCACAAGGCGACGATCATCCCGCGCGGCCGTGCGCTGGGCATGGTCATGCGTCTGCCGGAGCGCGACAGCTATTCCTACCACCGCGACAAGATGCTCGCGAACCTCTCGGTGGCGATGGGTGGCCGCGTGGCGGAAGAACTGATCTTCGGCTACGACAAGGTCTCGTCGGGCGCCTCTTCGGACATCCAGTACGCCACCAGCCTGGCGCGCTCGATGGTCACCAAGTGGGGCATGTCGGACAAGCTCGGCCCGATCCAGTACGAGGACAGCCAGGAAGGCTACCTCGGTATGGGCGGCACGCAGCGCACCATGGGCTCCAGTGAGACCAACCAGTTGATCGACAGCGAAATCCGCGCTCTGGTCGATAACGCCCACGCTCGCGCGACGCAGATTCTCAAGGATCAGAACGTGGCGCTGGAAACCTTGGCGCAGGCTATGCTCGAATACGAAACGCTCTCAGGTGACGAGATCAAGCAGCTTCTCGAAGGCGGTCAGATCGACCGCCCGTCGGAGCCGCGCGGTCCTTCGGCGGCACGGCCGTTGTCCGGTTCGGCCATCCCCAAGGCAGGCCGCCGCTTCACCGGCACGGCGCCGCAGGGCGCCTGAGCGGGAAAGAACAAGGTTCTCCCAAAAGGAGAATGCAGGAGGGGGCGTCAGACTCAGGTCTGACGCCCCTTTGCGTTTGCACCTATTGCGGAGTTTGCATCTGATCTTTTTGCTGCCTCGCCGCCACCGCAAGTATAGTATCGCAATGCCGGACATTCACGAAATGCGAGGACGCTATGGCCCAAGTCGAGATATATGATGGCGAAGGCGACGAGTTGCTCTTCACCGGCCAGTTCGATTTCCTCCCCCGCGCCGGTGAATCGATCGCCAGGAATACCGACGATTACTTCCATTACTATGAAGTCATCGACGTGTGGCACCGTGAAGACCCCGAAGCCGGCAGGTTCCAGGCATGCCTGGCGGTCAAGATCGTCGACTGATCCCCGCCGCCGAGTGGCTTACATACTGGTCTGTGCCATGATCAGCGTAAAAAACACGCCGAGCGCCATGGCGGCAAAGACCAACAGCACAGCCGTTCGCCACAGGCCGCCGAACCGCCCGACACCGTAAGCCCCGCGCAGCTGGCGATACATGTGCAGCGGCGGGGTCAGAATCAGCAGGGCAATCAGACCACCTGCTCCCACGGTGCTGGCGATCATCCCCACGATCGCCAGAAGCGTCATGAAGCACAACGAATACGTCACGAAAACCGTGTGGTCGTAAAGATGGAAGCGCCGGCTGAACGGAAACAGCAGCCACAGGAACGGCACCGAGATCGGAATCAGCGCCCAACTGTACTTATAGGCGTAAGTCTGAAGCTTGTAGCTCGCCAGATCGGGGTTGGAGCGGAACTTCTTTATCGCTTTATCGAGCGCCGGAATGTCACTGACCTTGCGGGCGGGATCCACTTTCAGGTCCACATTCTCGGCTTTCAAATCGCGTAAAGTGTCGAGCGCCGCGTGTCTTCCTTCCAGTTGCGATTCGAAGCTCTCGATCGGCTGGCCTTTCGCGATCGCCGCCTTGCGCGTGCCCTCGATCCCGGCGATCTCGCCTTCGAGCCGCTTTATGTTGGCTTCGAGGCCCTGCGAATTCCCGGTTTGCGTGGCAGGTTCCTCGTGGCCCTCGGTCGCGTGGAACACCGCGAACATCAGAAAGACGCAGAACAGGAACAGCGCGATCGGTGACACGTAGCTGGCGCGGCGACCATCGACGTATTCGCGCGTCAGGCGTCCCGGTCGCCACGCCAATAGTGGCACGGTACGCCAGATCTTGCCCTCGAAATGGAACACGCCGTGCAGCAGGTCGTGGAAGAAAGCGCCGAGACTACGGTGAACGTGCGCCGCCTGCCCGCAAGCATGGCAATGCGACCCGGCGAGATGCGTCCCGCAGTTAAGGCAATCCGCCTCGTGGGTATGCCCATCATGCCTTTCGGCGCGCCCTGCGTGATATTCCGGCTCGATCGCCCCCGCCAGGGCGGCACCCTGCCCAAGCTCCGCCAGTCCTTCGCTGATCCCGCTCATGTTCGCCCCCGTTCAACGGAAACGAAACCTATGCCGGGATCGCAATTCGCGCAATGCGGCCGCGCACGTGGCTCAGCACCTCTGACCCAGCTTTTTCTCAATCGCCGCCCAGAGCCTCCCGAATGCCTGAGCCGCAGTACTTTGCGGAGCCAGTACTCCGACCGGCTGGCGCTGAACGGCGCATTGTTCGACAACGCTGGCGTAAGGAATTGCCGGCCAGTTCGGGTTCGTCTCATGCGCCTGCTTGTGCAGCGCCCGGCGCATGTCGAGCATGGAGAGCACCGGCAGGATAGGCGGGTGCCGCTTGGTGTTCCCAGCAATCTCGCGCACGACGAGATCGAACGCACGCGACGAAAGTGGAGATGGTGGCAGCGGCACGATTACGAGATCCGCAGCGCGCACGACCTGCGCCGACAACTCGTTCATGACAGGCGGACAGTCGAGAATGATTCGGGGGTAGTCGGCCGAAAGCTCTTCTGTCAGTTTTGCCAGCCGTTTGCGCTTGCCGATCTTCACCAGTTGCGCATCGAGCGCACGGATCGATTCATCGGCGGGAAGCACGTCCAGCCGCTCGAACGCTGTCGGCTGGATCAGCCGGGTTGCGGGTCTTTCTCGCGCAAAAACCTCTTCAGCAAGCCGCGTTTCCTGCGGTTCAAGACCATAGAGAAACGCCGAGCCGCCTGCCGCGTCGAGGTCCCACAGCAAAGTACGGTGGCAGCTCTGCACCGCCGAAGACCATGCGAGATTGGCCGAGAAGGTCGTCTTCCCTACCCCGCCCTTGACGCTGTAAATGGCTATCGTAGCGCCCCTGCACTCGACAGCTGATCCCGAGGGGAGCTCGGACGCAACGAGGGGACCGGCCCTCTTGGGCGGTCCCCCGGTCAATCCGATAATACGAGGCAGTTTCGATTTTCCGGGCACGCCCGTATCGTTGCCTGCAGCAGGGCTGCAGTCAACGGTTACGATCAGCCGTCGTAATCGCCGCCCAGCGAAGTGTTGCGGGTCGGGGCCGACGCGGTGATGCGCAGGGCCTCGGCCGACTGGCTGAGCGAGCCCACATCGTCCATCTCGTCGTCGTCGTCGGGCAGGACGCGCTGCATCGAGGTGACCAGCGTTTCCTTGAGGTTCTTGGGAACCACGGTTTCCTCGGCGATTTCGCGCAGTGCGACGACCGGGTTCTTGTCGCGATCGCGATCGATGGTCAGTTCCGCGCCGCCCGAAATCTCACGCGCACGCTGCGCGGCGAGAAGGACGAGGTCGAAGCGGTTGGGGATCTTGTCGACGCAATCTTCGACAGTAACGCGCGCCATGGGCACTCCCGGTAAAGAATCTGTGGGATCGGAAAGGCTGGCAGTTAGGGCCAGAGGCGGGGAAAGTCAAGGAAATGGGGCGCCTCATCCGCGACCGGCAGGCTACCTTGAGGTGAGTGTCATCGGCAGGGGCTTCGACAGGCTCAGCCTGACCCTTCGACTAGCTCAGGGTGAGCGGGGTTGAAAGCAGGTCTTCAAATTCCGCTCAGGCTGAGCCTGTCGAAGCCCCATCGCCAGACGCTACGCCCGCGTGAAGCTCAGCGCCAGCCTCGCCAGTTCGGGGAAGGCCTCGGCCCGCTCTTTCGCCTGCGCGTTGGAGGCCGTGCCGCGGATTACCCGGCCTTTGATGCCGTGGAAGATCGCGGCGAGGCGGAAGAAGTTGAACGCCATGTAGTAGCGATAGTCCGGCAGCCCCTCGCGCCCGGTGCGGCGGCAATAGGCGGCGACGTAGTCTTCCTCGCTCGGGATGCCCAATGCGGCGATGTCCGCACCGCCCAGTCCCGCCACGATGTGCGGCGGCATGTGGTACATCATCGCGTTGTAGGCGAAATCCGCCAGCGGATGCCCCAGCGTAGACAGTTCCCAGTCCAGCACCGCCAAAACGCGCGGCTCGGTGGAGTGGAAGATCATATTGTCGATGCGGAAGTCGCCGTGGATCACGCTGGAGGCGCCATCGTCCGCCGGCATGTTCGCTTCCAGCCAGGCGATCACCGCGTCCATGTCCGCGTCGCGGCCGGCGGCCTCGTCCTCGAAATACTGCTTCGACCAGCGGCCGACCTGACGGGCGAAGTAATTGCCCGGCCTGCCGTAATCGCCCAGTCCAATGGCGTCCGGATCGTAGGAATGGAGTTGCGCCATCGTCGCGTTCATCGCATCGAAAAGCGCGGCGCGCTCCGCGTTCGAAACGCCGGGGACGGTCGCATCCCAGAAGATGCGGCCTTCCACCATTTCCATGACGTAGAACCAGGTGCCGATGACGCCATCGTCTTCGCACAGGCCATAGACCTTTGCCACCGGGAAGCCCGCACCGTGGAGCGCGGAAAGCACCTTGGCCTCGCGCTCCACCGCGTGGGCGCCCTTGAGCAGTTGCCCCGGCGGCTTGCGCCGCAGGACGTAGCTGCGCGAAGGCGTCACCAGCTTGTAGGTGGGGTTGGACTGCCCGCCCTTGAACTGCTCGACGCTCAGCGGACCGGCGAAGCCCTCGACATTGGCTTCCAGCCATGCGGTCAGCGCCGCCTCGTCGAAGGCATAGCCTTCGCGCACGGCGGTGGTGCCGGAATTCGCGCCCGTAATGTCGGAGGCATTCTCGCTCATGCGGGCTGCGCTTCCTGCGCCTTGCGCCAGTCGCGACGGATCTTCTTGGCGAGGCTCCACTTGTGGACTTCGGTGGGGCCGTCATAGATGCGGAACGCACGAACTTCGCGGAACACCTGCTCGACGATGGTGCGTTCGGTAACGCCCGTGCCGCCCATCACCTGCACGCAGTTGTCGGCGATCTTCATCAGTGCTTCGGACACCGAAACCTTCGCCATCGAGCTCTCCACTGTGCCGAGCGAGCCGGTGTCGAGCACCGAGGCGCACCAGTCGATCATCAGTTCGGACTGCTTGATGAGGATTTCGTTCTCCGCCAGCATGAAGCCGACGCCTTCGTGCTCGATCAGCTGCTTGCCGAACGCCATACGGCGGCAGGCATAGTCGCTGGCGATCTCGTGCGCGCGGATGCAGCAGCCCAGCCAGCGCATGCAATGCGAGAGGCGCGCCGGGGACAGGCGGATCTGGGCATACTTGAAGCCCTCGCCCGGGTCGCCCAGCATGTGTTCGGCCGGCACGCGCAGGTTGTCGATCGTCAGGGTGGCGTGGCCACCCGGCATCGAGCTGTCAATGGTGTTCGGCACCTCGTCGATGCGGATGGCATCGTCGGGCAGGTCCACCAGGAACATGCAGGCGCCGCCCTTGGTGTCTTCCTCCGCCGAAGCCGCCATGACGATGCCCACCATCGCGCCCTGCGCGCCGGTGATGAAGGTCTTGCGGCCGTTGATGACCCAGTGGTTGCCATCCTTGTGGCAGGTGGTCTTCATCATCGACGGATCGGAACCGGCGCCGCCCCATTCGGCCGGCTCGGTCATGAAGAAGGCGGAGCGGCCCTTGCCCTCGACCAGCGGCTTGAGGAAGCGCTCCTTCAGTTCGGGCGAGCCAACGTGGCCGATGAGGTACATGTTGCCCTCGTCGGGCGCCATGGTGTTGCAGGCCAGCGGGCCCAGCGGCGACAGGCCCGACTTGATGAGCACAACCGCCGTCTCGCGCTGGTTGAGGTGCGATCCGTCGGCGCGGATGTGCGGGGTGAGCACGCCGGCCTCGCGGGCCAGACCGCGCAGTTCCATCAGCAGTTCGTCGGTCGGCGCGCCGTGGTGATCGCGGCGCGGGTCCTTCTCGTAGGGCGCGACCTTTTCGCGGACGAAAGCCTCGACCTTGTCGGCCATGTCGAGGGCGTATTGGGAAATCTCGCTCATTATTGCAGCACCCGGATCGGATCGGAGCCATCCCAGTCGCGGGCGGCATCCTTCATCATCTGAAACAGACCTTCGGTGCCGGTAAGCGGCTGAAGGTATTCGATTACGTGGCCGGGGCCCTGACCGGGATCGACATAGATCACCTCGCCATCGGCGCCGACCTTGCCCTCCACGATCACCTCGGCGCCGGCTTCGGCGCAGGCCTTGCGGGCTTCGGCGATCGATTCAACGAAGACGCAGACGTGGTGCAGGCTATCGCGCACCGCATACTCGCCCGAATAGAGCGAGGGGGCATCGGAATCGGTCTTGATAAGCTCGATCTGGATGTCCCCCCAGTAGCCGATGGCCATGGTGAACGTGGCGTCGGTGGGCTGGCCCTTGTACTTCATGTCGTCGAGCCGCACGTCGTTGAGGACGAAGAACGGGCCGACGCCGACCGTTTCGATCCAGTATTTCATGGTCGCATCGAAATCGGTCGGGAAATAGGCGAGTTGGATCACGTCGCCCAGCCGCTTGAGCGGGCCGGGCTTCACGACGGTTTGGGTGGCCTCTCCGGTCATTTTCTGTCCCTTCAAAACTTCGTCATCCCCGCGAAGGCGGGGACCCAACTGATGACGGTGCAACCTGCACCCTCAGGAGATGGGTTCCCGCCTTCGCGGGAATGACGGGGAAGTGTGCAATCACGCGCCGAACAGGCCCTCGGGCGCCTCGATCAGACCCTTGAGCGTCTGCAGGAACTGCGCGCCCGCAGCGCCATCGATGGCCCGGTGGTCGACCGAGAGAGTGAAGGAAATGCGCGTTTCGAACGCCACGTCGCCGTCATCCGTCTCCACCGGCTGGCGCAGCGCCGCGCCGACGGCGAGGATCGCGCCCTGCGGCGGGTTGATGATCGCATCGAAGTTCTCGATCCCGAACATGCCGAGGTTGGAGACGGAGAAGGTGCCGCCGTCCATATCGTCCATGCTGAGCTTGCCGGCCTGCGCCTTGTCGATCAGGCGGCGGGTTTCCACCGCGATCTGGTCGATCCGCATCAGATTGGCCTGACGCACCACCGGGGTGACGAGGCCCTTGGGGCTGGCGACCGCGATCGAAACGTCGGCGTGCGGGAAGCGGTGAATTTCTTGACCGTGCACCTGCAGGTTGACGTCCGGGTGCTTCGCCAGCGCCATGGCCGAAGCCTTGACGATCCAGTCGTTCACCGAAGCCTTGCTGCCCAGCACGACGTTCGCGGTCTTGCGCATCGCGATCAGCGCATCGGCGCTGGCCGACATGCGCAGATAGAAGTGCGGAAGCTCCTGCTTCGCCTGGGTGAGCCGCTGAGCGACGACCTTGCGGACGCGGTCGAAAGGCACGACTTCGGGGCGGTTCTCACCGGCCACGAATTCAGGCGTGCCGATGCCGCCGGCCGACGCCTTCGGCGCAGGCACGAGCGCCAGCACATCGGCCTTGGAGATACGGCCGCGCGGTCCGGTGCCGGTCAGGCCCTGCAGCGAGAGGCCGTGCAGCGCGGCGATACGGCGGGCGAGCGGCGAGGCGAGGACCTTGAGGTCGTCCGCCTCGACGGGAACCGTGCCCTTGAGCGAGGGAGCACCCTCGCCGCGCAGCGCCTTCACCACGTCCTGATGGGTGATGCGACCGCCACGGCCCGAACCCTCGATACCGGCGATATCGACGCCCTCTTCTTCCGCGAGGCGCAGGGCCTCGGGGCTGATCGGGCGGTTGGTGTCGATCTTGATGCGCTGCTTTTCAGGAGCCGGCGCAGCAGCGGCAGCCGGAGCGGACTCCTGGGTCTTGGTCTTCTCGGCGCCCCCCTTACCTGCACCTTGGGCGATGCCGCCCTCGGCCGGCTTGAAATCGGCCACGAAGGCATCGATCTCGGCGTCCGAGTGCGAACCCTCGTCGAACACCGCCAGCAGCGCGCCGACGGGTTCCTCGCCCGCGCCGCCGCCCACGATGATGCGGCGGACGGTGGCTTCGTATTCGGCCTCGACCTCGTTGGTGATCTTGGCGGTTTCGATCAGGCACAGCGTCTGGCCGCGCTTGAAGGTTTCACCCTCCTTCACCATCCATTCGGCGATCGTGCCTTCGGTCATTTCGATGCCCCACTTGGGCATCGTGAATGCGCGGATGCGACTCATGTCAGCGCTCCCCTCAACGGTATTCGAGCGTCTTGCGCACGGCAGCGGCGACCTTGGCCGGGCTCGGCAGGTAGGCGCTTTCCAGTTCGCGGGCGAACGGGACCGGCGTGTGCGGCGGGGTCACCATCTCGATCGGCGCCTTGAGGCTGGCGAAAGCCTTCTGGGCGACGAGCGCGGAGATGTCGGTGGCCAGCGAGCAGCGCGGCGGGGCCTCGTCCACCACGACCAAACGACCGGTCACTTCGACCGAATCGAGGATCGCTTCCTCGTCCAGCGGCGAGGTGGTGCGAAGGTCGATCACGTCGCAGCCGATGCCGTCCTGCGCCAGATCGTCCGCAGCCGTCTCGGCGTAGCGCACCATCATGCCGCTGGCGACGATGGTCACGTCCTGCCCAGCACGGGCAAGGCGGGCGTGGCCGAAGGGGATGCAGAAATCCGGATCCTCGTTCACTTCGCCGCTCATCGCGTAGAGGAACTTGTGTTCGAGGAACACGACCGGATCGTCATCGCGGATCGCCTGACGCAGCAGGCCGCAGGCGTCTTCCGGGGTGGTCGGCATGACCACCTTGATGCCGGGCATGTTGGTGACGAACTGGCTGATCATCTGGCTGTGCTGCGCGGCGGCGTTGTAGCCCGCGCCCACCGGCATGCGGATCACCGCCGGGCAGACCGACTTGCCGCCGAACATGTAGCGGAACTTGGCGATCTGGTTCCAGAGCTGGTCCATGCACACGCCGATGAAGTCGGCGAACATGATCTCTGCCACCGGGCGCTTGCCGGCGAGGGCCAGACCGCCCGCCGCGCCCATGATGGCGCTTTCGCTGATCGGGGTGTCGATCACGCGGTTGGGACCGAAGGCGTCGTAGAAGCCGGTCGAGGTGGACCAGATGCCGCCGATCGCCTCGGGGCCGCCGGCCGTGCCGTTGCCACCGACGACGTCCTCGCCCAGCACGACGACGCGCTCGTCACGCTGCATTTCCTGGAAGATCGTGTTGCGGATGGCATCGCGATACATCATTTTTGCCATGGGTCTCGCTCCTGCCGTCAGTAGCTGATGTAGACGTTTTCAAGGACGTTCTCGGGCTGCGGGCGCGGTGCGGCGCGCGAAGCCTGGACGGCATCCTCGATGGCCTTGAGGGATTCGGTGTCGATCGTGTCGAGATCCACGTCTTCCAGCAGCTTGGCGCCGGTGACGCTGGCGCGGAAGATCTTGAGGCAGTCCCGTTCGGCGCGCAGGCGATCGAGTTCGCCATCGCCGCGATAGCGCTGCGGATCGCCTTCGAAGTGGCCGAAGAAACGCTCGGTATCGAATTCCACGGCGGCCGGGCCATTACCGGGGGTGCGGACATATTCCAGCACTTCGCGGAAGGTGTCGTAGACGGCGAAGAAGTCCGTGCCGTCGCCGCGCCACACCTTCATGCCGAACGCTTCGGCGCGGCTGGCGATGTCCCTGGTGGTACCGACCGCGTAATCGACGCCGGTGTGCTCGGAATAGTGATTGTTCTCGAAGACGAAGATCGCCGGGGCCTGGGTGACGACCGCGAGGTTCATCGCCTCGAACGTGGTGCCCTGGTTGCAGGCGCCGTCGCCCGAGAAGGCGATCGAGACGGCCAGCTTGCCGTTCTCGTCCGGACCGTCGATCTTGTTGGAGATCGCCGCGCCCACCGCGATCGGAGCGCCCGCGCCGACGATGCCGTTGGCGCCCAGCATGCCCTTGTCGATGTCGGCGATGTGCATCGATCCGCCCTTGCCGTTGCAAAGGCCGTCCTGGCTGCCCCAGATTTCCTTCATCATGCCGTCAAGGTCGCAACCCTTGGCCAGACAGTGGCCATGGCCGCGGTGGGTCGAGACGATCTTGTCACGCTCGGTCAGGTGCTCGCACACACCGACGGCGACGGCTTCCTGGCCGCAGTAGAGGTGGGTGAAGCCCGCGATCTCGCCGGTCTGGATCTCCTCGTGGAGCCGTTCCTCGAATTCGCGGATCAGCTTCATCTGCCGATAGGCGCGGGTCAGCGCCTCGCGGTTCAGCTGCATCAGGGATTCCTCTCAGTTATGGTGTGGATTTCGGGACAACACCCGTTCGTCATTGCGAGCGCAGCGAAGCAATCCAGGGCGGAGCGATGCTGCTCTGGATTGCCGCGGCCCCGCGAGCCTCGCAATGACGAGAAAGGGTGAGGCAGAATGGTCAAAGGCCCAGCACCGACTTGGCGATGATGGTGCTCTGCACTTCGTTAGTGCCGCCGAAGATGGTCCACGCGCGGCTGTTGAGATAGCGGGCCGAGGCGACCTGCGCGGCCTTGGAATGGACGGCGGCGGGCGCGTTGTCGCCATAGAGCGGGCGCGCGGTTTCCAACTGGAGGCCGGCGGGGCCGTAGAGGTCCACCGCCAGCAGGTCGATCTCCTGCCGCAGATTGGACGCCAGCAGCTTGGTCAGCGAGGTCTGCGGGCCCGCCTTGCGGCCCTTGGCGATCTCCGAAATGATCTTGAGTTCGATCATCTCGAGCGCGTTGACCGAGAGACGGGCCTTCGCCACGCGACGGCGCCAGTCGGTCTGGTCGGCGAGGATACCGCCCTTCCCATCGCTCTCGTCCTTCGCGGCGGCTTCGATCTGGTCGAGATCGTAGCCGAGCTTGGGCGCGTGGCAAGAACCACCGCGTTCATTTTCAAGCAGAAACTTCGCGATCGTCCAGCCATCGCCCTCACCACCGACGAGGTTCTCGGCCGGGACCATGACGTCTTCGAGGAACACCTGATTGACCTCGTGGTCGCCCGCGTTGGTCAGGATCGGGCGCACCGAGACGCCGGGGGTGTCGAGGTCGATCAGCAGGAACGAGATGCCCGCCTGCTTCTTCACCTCGGTGTTGGTGCGCACCAGCGTGAACATGCGGTTGGCGTGGTGCGCGTGGGTGGTCCAGATCTTAGAGCCGTTGACGCGGTAGTGGTCGCCCTCACGAATGGCGCGGGTCTTGAGGCTGGCGAGGTCGGAACCCGCGCCCGGCTCGGAGAAGCCCTGGCACCAGTAGTCCTCGCCCGAGAGGATGCGCGGAAGAACCTGCGCCTTCTGGGCATCGGTACCGAAATTGTAGATCACCGGGGCGAGCAGCTTGAGGCCCAGCACCGTGAGATTGGGCGCGCCGGCGGCGGCACATTCCTTCTCGAACAGGTAGCGCTGCAGCGGGGTCCAGCCCGTGCCGCCATGCTCCGCGGGCCACTGGTAGCCCAGCCAGCCCTGCCTGTTCAGCACCGCGTTCCAGGCTTGGCCGATCTCCGGCTCGACGAAGACGGACGGGGTAGCCGCCGCGCCTGCCTTCACCTCGGCAGGCAGATTGTCGCGCAGAAAGGCGCGGACATCGTCGCGGAAGGCAGCATCTTGAGGGGAAAGTTCGATATCCATCAGCGTTCCAGAATGGTGACTGCAGAGACGCCCGGGGCGCCGTAGACATGGCTGTATGCCGTCTTGGGCGAATTCGGCACCTGACGGCCGCCGCCGTCTCCCCGCAGTTGCACGACGTTTTCGTAGACCTGGCGCAGACCCGATGCGCCGATCGGCTCGCCACAGGCGAGGCAGCCGCCGTCCGTGTTGACCGGCAGCGCGCCGTTGATTTCGGTGCGCCCCTCGGCCAGCCACTGCTCCTGCTCGCCATCGGCGCAGAAGCCGTTCTCGGCCATGTGCATCAGCTCGGCGCCCGCTTCGGTGTCCTGAAGCTGGGCGACGTCGATGTCGCCTGGGCCGATCCCGGCGAGGCGATAGGCGTCGGCGGAGGCGATGCGCGAGGCGGTGCCGCGCGGGCGGGTGTCATCGGCCACCACATCCACCGAAGGCGCGAAGACCTCGAAGCTGGCGGGCGGACGGGTGCGCATGGTCGCGGCCTTGAGCCGGATCAGCGGCTTGCCCAGTTCGCGCGCCTTCTTCTCGCTGGCGAGGATCAGCGCCACGCCGCCCTCTGCCGGAGAGCAGAACATGTACTTGGTATAGGGATCGCTCACCAGCGGCGCTTCGAGGATTTCCTCCAGCGACACCGGCTGGCGGCGCCAGGCATGCGGCGCGTGGACGGCGTTGCGGAAGGCCTTTTCCGACACCATGCCCAGCGTCTTCTGCGAGATGCCGAACAGGCTCATGTAGCGCATGATCTTAGCGGCGAAGAACTGCGTGGTGACCATCTGGCCGACTTCGCCGTACCAGTCCGGCAGGTTGTATTCGCTCGGCAGCGCGTTGAAGGCTCCGCGCGGATGCTTGTCGAAACCGACCGCGAGGCCGAGGTCGAACTCGCCCGACTTGATCGCCATCTGCGCCGAGAACAGCGCCGATCCACCCGCCGCGCAGCCGTTGCGCACGTTGATGAACTGAACCCCGGTCAGGCCGAGGCGATCGACCATCGAGTCCGGGTTTCCGGCCGCGTCCGAACTGCCATAGGCGAACTGGACCTGCGGCCACTCCACGCCCGCGTCGGCCAGCGCCTCGCGCACGGCGTAGACGCCCTGATCGACGCCGGACAAACCATCGGTGCGCCCGAAGCGGTGGATGCCGATGCCGACGATGCACACGTCGCCGCTCATGCTGCGCCTCCTGCGGGTACGTAGGCGGGGATATAGGGGCTGTCCGAGAGGTCCGGGTTCAGCGGCGACGGCGCGAAACGCACCGGCATGCCGACCTTCACGTCCTCGAACGCGACATCGTTCAGCCGCGCCTCGACGATCACCTGCCCGGGCAGTTCGACATAGGCGACCACCCACGGCGCGAACGCCTCCGGTCCGGCGTAAGGCGGCGACTTGGGGCGGAAGCGCTGGACGGTGTAGGACCACAAGGTGCCCTCGCTCGCCAGCGGCACCGGCTCGTAAGTCGATGCCGTCGGGCACGGGAAGACGATCCGGCCGGTTTCCCGGTCCTTGCCGCCGATCAGACGCGCAGGCGTCTCGTCGGTGAACAGGCCTTCGGCTATCGCTTTCATCTCGCTCCCGATCCTTGAAACCTTGGGCCGGTATCGAAAGTCCGGCCATGGATTCGGTTTAAGCCGGTCCCCGCAGCATTTGTGACTCACCAAAACGATAGGATAGCCATTGCGCTAGTTCGTGCGACTTCGAGGGCAACTGGGACAACCCTGCGCCGGGAGAGACGAATTATGGCCAAGCAGTGGGACTACATCATCGTCGGCGCGGGCAGTGCGGGCTGCGTCATGGCGGAGCGGCTGAGCGCCGACGGCCGCTCGCAAGTGCTGGTGCTGGAGGCGGGCGGTGAGAACGACAGCTTCTGGGTCACGCTGCCCAAAGGCGTCGCCAAGCTGGTCAAGAAGCCCGAGCACATGTGGGCCTACCACGTCGCCCAGCCCCGCGACCCCGGCGCCAATGACAAGGGCGCGGGCGAAGTCTGGATTCGCGGCAAGGGCCTTGGCGGCTCGTCCTCCATCAACGGCATGATATGGAGTCGGGGCGAACCGGCCGACTACGATGCCTGGGAAACCGAGGCGGGCGCGACCGGCTGGAACGGCGCCAGCATGACCGAGGCTTTCAAGGAACTGGAGGATCACAAGGCCGGCGCCAGCCCCATGCGCGGCAGCGGCGGCCTCGTCCGGGTGGACCCGGCCTGCTACACGTATCCGTTGGCCGAAAGCATGATCGAGGCCGGCGAAGCGCAAGGCCTGCGCCGGGTGGATGACCTCAATGGCACCCCCGGCCCGCGCGTCGGCTACTACAGCCACAACATCCGCAAGGGTAAGCGCGATTCCTCTGCGCGTACATATCTGGCAGTGGCACGCAAGCGGCCCAACGTCACCGTCGTCACCGGCGCCATGGCCGATCGGATCGTCTTCGACGGCACCCGTGCGATTGCACTGGAAGCCTCCGTCAACGGCAAGCCCGAACGCTTTGCGCTGGCGGCAAAGGGCGAGGTCGTCGTAAGCGCCGGAGCCATGGAAAGCCCCCTCCTCCTGCAGCGTTCAGGGATAGGCGATGCTGCGAGGCTTGCGGCAGCGGGCATCCCGCTGGTCGCGCATTCGCCGGACGTGGGCGAGAAAATGATCGAGCACCTCTCGCTCTCGATCCCCTTCCGGCTCGACCATGGCAAGGGCACCAACAAGAGCTTCTTCGGCATCGGCGCGGCCTTCGCCATGCTGCGTTACCTGCTGCGCGGCGACGGCGTGCTTGCGACCGGGCCTTTTGAGGTCGGCGCCTTCCGCAACGTCGCCCATCCGGACGGTCGCACCGATGCGCAGTTCTATCTCGGCGGCTACACCTTCAAGGTCGGCGACGACAAAGACCCGGTCCCGCTCGACAAGATCGACCCGAAACCCGGCGTCACCATCTACGGCCAGCTGCTGCGCCTGACCAGCGAGAGCAGCGTACGCGCGACCGGTCCCAAAGCCAGCGATGCCCCCGAGATCCTGCACAACTTCCTGACGACCGAGCATGATCGCAAATCCGCGATCGCCCTCGTCCGGTCCATGCGCGACTATGTCCGAGCGGGACCGCTGGCCAACATGGTCGGCGAGGAACTCGTGCCCGGTGCGCAAGTAGAGAGTGACGAGGATGTGCTCGCCATGTTCCGCCGCCTGTCGAGTTGCGGACTCCATGCCATCCGCTCATGCCGCATGGGCTCGGACCCGGAGGCCGTGGTCGATCCGCGCCTGCGGGTAAACGGGGTTCAGGGCGTGCGTGTGGCCGATTGCTCGGTGATGCCGTGGCATGTCACCGGCAATACGAACGCGCCGGCCATGGCCGTGGGCCTGCGCGGGGCGAAGCTGATGCTGGAAGAACGCTGATCCTTCAGAGGATCAAAGGTGGCGACCATCGCTCAGCGCGATGCGTCGCCCGCCCCTTTACGGCCTAAAACCCCACCGAATTCAGTATCCACGAACGTAGCGGAGCAAAAAGCGCCGCAAAGGCGGCAAAAATCACCAGAAGCTTGAATAGCAAGGCCGTATGCATCTTGCGTTCCACGGGCATCCCTCTCTCGTTATGTTGTAAGCCGAGTGTAACAAGAAATTCGGCTTGGGAAAGAGGGTAACGCAAAGCGTGCCGGCGATGCCTCGCCGACATTCATAAATCATCGTTATTTCAAAACGCTACGTCAGTTCTGGAGAGAAATGTAGCCCAGCTGCGCCGCCTTGAAGACAGTCTGGCTACGGTTGACCGCGTTCAGCTTGGTCGCGGCATTGTGAATGTGGAAGCGCACCGTCGCGCGGCTACGCGACATGATCATGCTGATTTCCAGATCGGTCTTGCCGATCGCAGCCCAGCGCAGACACTCGACCTCGCGCTTGGAGAGGCGGGATTCGGGCGGCAGCGCCTGCGTCGAACCCATTACCTGCACATAGGTCGCGATGAACGTGCGCGCATAAAGTCCCAGCGCATCCGAATAACGCGCGAAGTCTTCCGAAAGATCGGTCTTGTCGCGATCGAGCGGGTTGAAGCTGACAGCCCCGATCTGACCGAACGGCAGGTGGACCGGCACGCCAATCGCCGCGCGGGTAAGCGAGCGCGTCTCGAAATTGGCGATGTCGATGGAGGACAGATAGGCGTTGCGCTCCAGCGTGCGGAAACCTTCCGCATTGGCCCAGAACGGCTGGCTTTCAAACCGGCACGCGGTGGTCAGCGGACTGTCGAGGGCAATGCGAGAATTGCGCCACCAGACGCGGTCGCCGTCTTCCCACCCGAAGACTTCCGTGGCGAGCAGGTTGCCATCGGCATCGACCGGCGTGCGCTTATCGGCAATGTCGTGCGCGGGCGCGGCCCGCATGCCGCATTCCATGGCGATGCGATGCAGGGCCTCGGCTGCGGGGCGGATGCCTTCCGGCGACGTCACGCGGACGGCGTCGATGTTTTCCTGTGACAGAAGTTGCATTGATGTCCTCTCGAGGCTCTTCCTTAGCCCCCTGACTCCGGGGGCACAATCGCTTGAAGCGCGGAATTACCGCGTTTTTATGACTAGCCTTTTGCCCAGCGGTAACAGGCGGCCTGCTGGTGATAGAACCGCCACTCAAAGGGGGAACATCCCTGCGGGAGTGGACTGTGAATTTCGACCTCAGCGAAGACGAGGAAATGCTCAAGGCCCTGACCGAGCGCTTCGTCACCGACCATTACGATCATGACAGCCGCCGCGCCTTTCTGGCGGAGCCCAACGGCTTTTCGAGCGCCAACTGGGAACTGCTCGGCGAACTCGGCCTGATCGCAGCCCCCTTCCCCGAAGAAATGGGCGGATTGGGTCTCGATGCGACCGGAATTGCCACCGTTTTCGAGGCACTGGGTCGGGGGCTGGTGGTCGAACCGCTCGCGGAATCAGTGGTCATGGCCGGCCGCCTCTTCGCGGCCACGGCCCCGGCATCGCTTCAGGGCGATTGGCTGGATGATCTGCTGACCGGCAGCAAGCGCCTGGCACTCGCCCATGCCGAGGCCAGCGCACGCGGCGGGCTCGACTGGGTGGAAACCACGGCGACCACTACGGGAGACGGCTGGAAGCTGACCGGCTCCAAGCCCTATTGCGTCGCCGGGGGCGGTGCCGACGGCTACATCGTTTCGGCGCGCATATCCGGCGAGCCCGGCGATAATGCAGGTGTCGCCCTGTTCCTCGTGCCCGCGGCCAGCCCCGGCATCTCTGCCCATGACTGGCACATGGCGGACGGCAGCGTGGCCTGCTCGCTGGAACTCGGCGACGTGATCGTGCCCTCCGGCAACAAGCTCAGCGACGACGGACTTGCCGCCATTGCCGCAGCCAGCGATCTCGCCGCCCTTGCCCGCAGTGCCGAAGCGCTGGGGATCATGGAACGGATCTTCGCGGAAACCATCGATTACCTGCGTACGCGCGACCAGTTCGGCTCTGCACTGGGCTCCTTCCAGGCGATCCAGCACCGCATGGTCGCCCAGTATGCCGTGATCGAGCAGAGCCGCGCGCTGCTCAACCTTGCGCTCGTATCCTGGGGCAGCGACGAGTTCGCAAACGCCGTCCACGGCGCGCGAGCCTACATCGCCGAAGCCTCGGTGACGCTGGGGCACGAGATGATCCAGTTCCATGGCGGCATGGGCGTGACCGACGAGCTCGCCATCGGCGGCGGGCACAAGCGCCTGCTGGTGCTGTCGCGCTGGCCGGAAGGGCCGTTGGCCGCGCTTGATCGCTATGCCGGGCTGCTGAACTGACCGTAACCACAACCTGACGAAAGGGGCGGCACCGGCAACGATGCTGCCCCTCTTTTTTCCGGTTATTCTCAGCCTACCGCAAGACGGACGGGCTTTTCCATTTCCAGCCGATTGCGACCTTTGGCCTTGGCGACGAACAGCGCCATCTCGGCTCGCTCTATCGTAGAATCGAGGCTGGTTCCGACACGAGCGACGCTGGCGCTGGCCGTCATCGCGAAACTGCCGTCACCGATCGTCTGCTTGAGTTCAGAAAGCGTCGTGACCACACGGCGGCAGATCCCTTCCGCCTCGACAGCGGTTACCCGCGGCAGGATCACGGCGAAGCGTTCCGAGCCGATACGCGAGATGATGTCCTCAGTTCGAAGCAGTTCACGCAGGAGATCGGCGAACACCGTCAGAACCTCGTCACCGACGCTCTGGCCGTGTTGCATGTTGATCGTGCGGAAAAAATCGATGCTGAAGAGCGCAAGGCACCCCTCCATGCGGGTATCGAGCATATGCTCCAGCATCGAGATGAACGCCGTGCGGTTGGTAAGCCCCGTCAGCGGATCTGTATAGGTCGCGGTGAACAGCCGTTCGCTGAGCGAGCGCATTTCATCGACGTTGCGCATGACGCCTAGCACGCCGTAAGGCGCTCCGTCATGCCGCAGCAGAGCGCGCAAGCGCAGCTCGAACCAGCGTTTGCGGTCGTCCCGGGTCAGAGCCGGAAACTCTATCCAGTCAATATCCTCACCTGCCATCGCACGGGCATGGGCCTTGGAAATCTGCTGCTTGGCCTCAGGCGCGACGAGGTCGAGGAGGTGCGGGCCGACCAGTGCTCCTCCATCGGAACGCGCCGGCTCGCGGTGGCCCAGTTCGACGATTCCCGGGGTGGCGTGGACGATGAAACCCTTGGGATCAGTCTTGAGGATCACGTCGGTCGAACTCTCGGCGAGCATCCCGTAAAGGACCGAGCTTTCCTGAAATGTGAAGTTCATGCCCATGCCGACTACGTCCCGGTGCCTGCCTCGACCTGACCTTCAGCGACCCTTTGGGCCACCTAGAATCTGCGCCTGAAGATTTGAGTAAAACACTCCGCAGATAAAATTAATATCATTAACCATAGATATTTTATTAACTATAAACGGATGTTAGTTTTATTAGTTAATATAACTTACGCCATGAAATTCATAAAATTCTATTTACCACTTAAGGGTATCATAGGAAATACGAAATTCTGCCGATGTAGGTTGGCTGTATTACCCGTCGAATTGGGCGGCCCAACAGCGGGCAGAAATGAAGCGGCAGAACGCCGCTTTACAGTTCGATCATGATGCGGACCTTGTCCGGCGTCGTTTCCACGGCCGCCGCGATCTGGTCCCGGCAGCGGGAGATAAGGTCGGTCAGGCCGGGCACCGTGCGACTCGGCCGCAATTCCGCGGGCTCGACCCCGAGCGCCTCGGCGATCGCGTCCAGACGCTCCTCGATCGGACGGGCACGCCCCTGCTCCCAGGCCCACACGGTCGGCTTGGACACGCCAAGGCGACTGGCCAGTTCGCCTTGTGTCAGCCCCCGCAGCTTGCGCAGGCGATGAAGCCGCTCACCCAGGCTCTCCCCGCCGATCGCACCCGGGCCCATCGGCGCAGGCGCAGCGCCCAGCCCGAGTTCGGTCTGCACAGCGCTGCGAAGCTGCGCCGCCCGCAAGGTCGCGCTGGGGATAGGCGCATCGAAGGCACAGCCGTAAAGCGAACCACTCGCCCAAATTACCCGCGCGCGCGCATGCGGCGCTTCCGGCAGGTCGAGGTCCAGCACTTCGCCGATCTCGAGTTCGACCTTGCTTTCAAGCAGCACACCGGTTTCGGAGAAATTGTGCAGCACAACCTTCATGTGCTCGCCCGATTCCAGCGCCCCTTGCGTCTCCAGCAACAGGCGTCGACGCTCCGCACGCGGGCGACCATTTGCTTCAGGCGCTTCAAAATGGGCCGCAATGGGCATCAGTCCACCTCCATGTGTGAGGCGAACGTCCACAAGTTAGGTTAAGATTCGGTTAGAGCCGGGACTAATGAAGCACCGAAGCCATGCGTAATTTTCTGTGAATTCCCTTGGAAACGCGGCAATCCGGCCAGCGTAAAGCTCCCCTTAGCCCCCTCAAAGCCATTATGGCTGGCATCCGGCGACCATCGCGCCCATTTGCGCCACACCATGACCGCGAATCCCTCCAAGATGCCCCGCGTGGGCAAGGTGTACCTTGTGGGTGCAGGCCCCGGCGATCCGGACCTGCTGACCCTGCGCGCCGCGCGCCTGCTGATGAGCGCATCGCTGGTAGTCCACGACGGTCTCGTCGATCCCGCGATCCTGGCGATGGCCCGGCCTACGGCGAAGCTCGTCTCGGTCGCCAAGGCCCGCTCGCGCCACACCATGAAGCAGGAGGATATCAACGCCCTGCTGGTGCGCGAGGCGCTGGCCGGCAACGATGTCGTGCGCCTCAAGGGCGGCGATCCCTTCGTGTTCGGACGCGGCGGCGAAGAAGCCGAGGCCTGCCACGCGGCGGGCGTCCCGGTCGAGGTCGTGCCCGGCATCTCCTCGGCGCTGGGCGCTTCGGCGGCGGCGCAGATCCCCCTCACTCACCGCGACCATGCCTCGATCGTCAGCTTCGTGGCGGGCCAGTGCAAGGGCCTGTCCGAGCAGGACTGGTCCGGCCTTGCCGGCAAGGGCCGCACGCTGGTGATCTTCATGGGCATCGCCACGGCCGCGCAGATCTCCGAAAAGCTCATCGCCGATGGCCTCGCGCCCGACGTGCCCGTGGCAATTATCGAGAAGGCCACCCGCTCCGATATGCGTGTCCTGCACTCTCCGCTGGCCGGTCTTGCGCATCTTGTCGAAAGTCAGAAGGTGCAAAGCCCCGCGCTTATCGTTATCGGCTCGGTCGCCGCCGACCATGACTCGGCGGACAACACCATTCGCGCCCTGGCGCTGGAGGCAATGCAGTGAAAATCCTGACGGGCAACGACCTGAAGAGCGGGGCCGTGGTCTGGTGGACCGGCCATGGCTGGTCGCTCGACGTGAACGACAGCGCCGATGTCGGCGACAACGGGGCTGCGATCATCGCACGGGAAGAGGGCGTGCAGAACGTTTTCGCAGCCTATGTCGTCGATGGCGAGAAGACCGATGAAGGCGTGCGCCCCGCGCACATCAAGGAGCGCATCCGCGCCTTCGGGCCGACCGTACGCCTCGACCTGACGCTGAAGCCGTCCGACCCCGCCGCTCTGAACTGGGTGATCTGATGTACAAGTACGACGAATACGACCAGCAGATGGTCGATGTGCGGGTCGAGGAATTCCGCGACCAGGTGCGCCGCCGCGTCTCTGGGGAACTGACCGAGGACCAGTTCAAGCCGCTGCGCCTGCAGAACGGCCTGTACCTCCAGCTCCATGCCTATATGCTGCGCGTGGCGGTGCCTTACGGTACGCTGAGCGGCGCTCAGATGCACCTTCTGGGTGACATCGCGGACAAGTACGACCGCGGCTACGGCCATTTCACCACCCGCCAGAACATCCAGTACAACTGGATCAAGCTGGAAGAGACGCCCGACATCCTCGCCGAACTGGCGAAGGTGGAAATGCACGCGATCCAGACCAGCGGCAACTGCATCCGCAACATCAGCTCGGACCAGTTCGCCGGTGCCGCCGCCGACGAGATCATCGATCCGCGCCCTTATGCGGAACTGCTGCGCCAGTGGTCCAGCTTCCACCCGGAATTCCTGGTACTGCCGCGCAAGTTCAAGATCTGCGTGATCGCCTCCGAGACCGACCGCGCGGCGATGCGCCTGCATGACATCGGCATCAAGATGGTGCGTAACGACGCCGGAGAGATCGGCGCGCAGTTCTACGCCGGTGGCGGCATGGGCCGCACCCCGATGATCGCGCCGCTGATCCGCGAGTTCGTGCCGCTGGACCAGCTTATCACTTTCTCCGAAGCGTGCCTGCGCGTCTACAACCGCTACGGTCGCCGCGACAACAAGTACAAGGCGCGCATCAAGATCCTCGTCCACGAACTGGGCCGCGACGAATATGTCCGCCAGGTCGAGGAGGAGTTCGCGCACCTGCTGACCCAGCCGATCGAGCCGCCGCTCGCTGAGCTGGAGCGGATCAAGGCACACTTCGTCGACCCCGCCTTCGAGACCGGCCTGTCCAACGATCTGGACCTCACCGATCCCGACTTCCGCCTCTGGGTGGAGCGTAACACCACCGCACACAAGGTTCCGGGCTACGTCATCGCGACGATCAGCCTCAAGCCCGTGGGCGGTATCCCCGGCGACGCCTCGGCCGACCAGATCCGCCTGATGGCGAAGCTCGGCACCGAGTATTCGTTCGATGAACTGCGCGTCACCCACGCCCAGAACATCGTGCTTCCGCACGTGAAGAAGGCCGACCTCTACACCGTCTGGCAGGCGCTCGACGAAGCGGGCCTCGCCACTGCCAACCTCGACACCGTGGGCGACATCATCGCCTGCCCCGGCCTCGACTATTGCAGCCTTGCGAACGCCCGCTCGATCCCGGTCGCGCAGAAGATTTCCGAGCGCTTCGGTTCGGCGCAGAAGCAGGCCGAGATCGGGGAGCTGAAGCTCAAGATTTCGGGCTGCATCAACGCCTGCGGCCACCATCACGCGGGCCACATCGGCATCCTCGGCGTCGACAAGAAGGGCCTGGAAAACTACCAGCTCCTGTTCGGCGGCAGCGAGGGCGCGGACACCTCGCTCGCCAAGATCATCGGCCCCGGCTTCACCGAGGACGGCGTGGTCGACGCGATCGAAAAGGCTACGCAAGTCTATCTCGCCAACAAGCAGGGCGAGGAGCGCTTCCTCGACACCTATCGCCGTATCGGCATGGATCCGTTCAAGGAGGCCATCTATGGTTGACGTCCAGTTCCGCTTCCGTGACGACGAGGCCGTCAATGACCCCGCCGTCACCGTGGATGCGTTCTCCGAACAGTCAAACGCCACCGCCGTGCGCATCGAGCCGGGCGAGGACGCCCGCGCGCTGCTGCCCTACCTCGACCGGATCGCGCTGGTGGAAGTCAACTTCCCGGCGTGGACCGACGGGCGCGGCTACTCCGCCGCCCGCATCCTGCGTGAAGCCGGTTATGCCGGCGAGCTGCGCGGCGTGGGCGATCTGGTGATCGACATGCTGCATCACATGCGCCGCTGCGGCTTCGATGCCTTCGCGCCCGACAAGGCGCTCAATACCACCGATGCGAAGAACGCCTTCGAGCGGTGGGACAACGTATACCAGGCCACCGCGATCGACGGCAGGCAGGCCATCTGGGCCAAGCGCCACCCGGCGTAAGCCCCGAAGGGCCAGAAGGGATATCCCTATGTTCCGTACCGAAGCTGAAAACGAAGACCGTATCCGAGACCGCATCGACACTTCCGCCCGGTTCACCGAGGCGGATGCGGTGCGTCTCAACCGCCTGTTCCGCGGCACCGACACGAGCGAGATGCTCGAGACGCTGCTGAAGGAGCGAATGGCGGGCGATGTGGGAATCGTTTCCAGCTTCGGCGCGGAAAGCGCGGTACTGCTCCACCTCGTCGCGAGCGTGGACCCCAGCGTGCCGGTGCTGTTCCTCGAAACGGGCAAGCACTTCCCGGAAACGCTGGCCTATCGCGACACCCTGATCACGCGCCTCGGCCTGACCAACCTGATCAACCTCGTCCCCGATGAGGCGGAAATCGCCAAGAAGGACGAGAACGGGTTGCGCTGGTCGTGGGACCCCGACGGCTGCTGCGAGATCCGCAAGGTCAAGCCGCTAGCCAAGGCGCTGGCGCACTACGATGCGTCTTTCACCGGCCGCAAGTCGTTCCAGAACTCGACCCGCTCGCATTTGCCGCGCTTCGAGATCGACACGACGGACGCGCAGGGCCGCCTGAAGATCAACCCGCTGATCGACTGGTCGGCCGAGCGTCTCGCCGCCTACATCGCCGAGCACGAACTACCCGCGCATCCGCTGGTAGCGGAAGGCTATCCCTCGATCGGCTGCATGCCCTGCACCAGCAAGGTCGCGCCGGGCGAAGACCCGCGCTCGGGCCGCTGGAAGGGCTGGGACAAGACCGAATGCGGCATCCACGTCCCCGGCAGCGAGGACAAGGGCGGCCCGGCCAGCGAACTTCCCCCGGGCTTCGATCCGGTGTTCTGAGGCGGCCGGGGTTGCCGTCGAAGCCCACCCCGTCCGGCTAGTTCAAGCCTCCCAGCCCTCCCGCACACGGGAGGGCTGACGCGCCTTTCCCCTCCCGCTTGCGGGAGGGACAGCGAGACTTGGGCCGAAGGCCTTAGTCGCAGCGGGGTGGGCAACGCCCCACCAGCCGTCTCACCGCTGCTTCTTCGTAATCGCCGCGTTGAAATCGGGATCTTTCTTGGCCACCCAATCCACGAACTTGCGGATATTCGGGTAAATCAACAGCGCGTCCACGTCCGTACCGAAACGCTGGAGTTCGGAGTTCGTGAAGTTCGCGATCACAGTTTGCTGGCAGATCGGATGCATCGGCACGACGTCGCGCCCGCCCCGGCTCTTGGGCACCGGGTGATGCCACACGATCGTCTCGCCCGTGGGGCGGCCGCAAAGCCAGCACGGCACGGCCTCGGCCGGAGCTTCCTCCTCCTCCCGATGCAGGTCTTCGTAGGGTCCGTGCTTGGAATATTTGCGGGCCATGGGTCTGCCTGAATTGCCTGAAATCGCGAAGGCCACTACAGTGCCGGAGCGGTCCCGGCAAACGTCCGAATGCGGCCCCTGCAACCTGCGATGCAGCTTATTCACCGCGATGTTGCGGAATTTGCACCGCCAGGTAGCTAGCCTGACCGCGCCTTTATTTCTATGTTGCAACGCAACATGACTCAGCCCCCTTCCGCCTCCACCCGCGCGACCCACCCCGCGCTCGTCATCCTTGCGCTTGCGATGGGTGCATTCGCCATCGGTACCACCGAGTTCGCGGCGATGAGCCTCGTGCCCTTCTTCGCCCGCGATCTCGGCCTGACCGAGCCGCAGGCGGGTCACGCGATCAGTGCCTATGCGCTGGGCGTGGTGGTCGGTGCGCCGGTCATCGCCGTGCTTGCCGCCAAGATCGAGCGCCGCCGCCTGCTCATCGGCCTGATGGCACTGTTCGCCATCGGCAACGGCATCTCCGCGCTGGCCAAGACGTATGACCTGCTGCTGCTGTGCCGCTTCGTCAGCGGCCTGCCGCACGGTGCGTACTTCGGCATCGCCGCCCTCGTCGCCGCATCGATGGTGCCCGCGAACAAGCGCGCACAGTCGGTCGCCATGGTCATGTCGGGCCTGACGGTCGCGACGATCATCGGCGTGCCCGCCGCCAACTGGCTGGGGCAGGCAATCGGCTGGCGCAGCGGCTTCGCAGTCGTTTCCGGCCTCGCGATCCTGACGATGGCGCTCGTCGCGCTCTACGCCCCGCACCAGCCCGCCGACGAGAGCGCGAGCCCCTTGCGCGAACTCGGCGCGCTTCGCCGCCCGCAAGTGTTGCTGACCCTGCTGACCGGTGCGATCGGCTTCGGCGGACTGTTCTGCGTCTACACTTACGTCGCCTCGACCATGATCGAGGTCACGCACGTTTCGGAAAAGCTCGTCCCCGCCGTACTGGCGATCTTCGGCGTCGGCATGACAGTGGGCAACCTGTTCTGGGCCTGGGTCGCCGACCGGGCGCAGACCAAGGCTGCCATCTGCGCCCTGCTGTTCAGCGCTGTGTCGCTTGCACTGTTCTCGCTGATGGCGGGCAATATCTGGACCCTGTGCATCGTAGTGCTGCTGATCGGCTTCAGCGGCGGGCTCGGCACGATCCTGCAGACGCGCCTGATGGACGTGGCCGGAGACGCGCAGGCGCTCGCCGCCGCCGCGCACCACAGTGCTTTCAATACGGCTAACGCCATCGGTCCGTGGCTGGGCGGCATGGCCATCTCGGCCGGTCTTGGGCTGACCTCGACCGGCTGGATCGGCGCCTGCCTGGCGCTGGGCGGTCTTGCGGTATTCCTGGTCACCATCTCGCTGCACAAGCGCGAGACGCTGCAGCCCTGCCCCGCTTAAAGGTCAGGCCTCCAGCTTGCGCTCAAGATGCATGTGGACGGCATCCGCCGTGGTATCGAGTTCGGACACGAAGTAGTTTTCGACCGGGATGTCGTCCTCGAACAGCGCGGCGCCGTTACCCAGCGTGCGCGACATCATCCGCAGCCAGATTTCATCTGCATGGCCGGAACGTAGAGCGGCATTGACCGCACCGGCCTCTCCAACGACAAGAACCGCGCTGTCCCCGGCTGCATCCTGCGCGGCGGCGAAAGCCTCGGCATAAGTGGGGACGAAGTGGAACTCCCCGAGCAGCGGAATTGCCAGAGGCGCATCGGTCACGACGAAGACTGGGGTTTTTCCTGAATAGGCATCCGCGATCCATCCGGTATCCTCGGACAGTTCGAAGGACCGGCGGCTCATGACCACCGCGCCGCAGACTTTGTCCAGTTTGCCGGACAGGCCCGAACCATGCAGTTCGGAGGTGCAAAACACGCTCCGTCCGCGAGCATCAGCCCAGAAGCCATCAAGGCTCGAGGCGGCATCGACGATCAGTCTGCCCATATGTCCTACTCCCGCCTGCATTGTAATCCAACGCGGTGTGGTCGCAACGAGACTAATCTCAGTCTTTGGTACAGGTTTCGCGGATTCCGGCGGATTGTTGCCCGTTTACGACAGCACGAGCCCCACCGCCGAAATGCGGCGGGGCATTACGTGTTTTCACAATAGTTTGCCGACCGAATCAGCCAATCATCATGAGGCTGGCGTTGCCTCCGGCAGCCGTGGTGTTGATGGAAGTGGATACTTCCTCCAGCAGCCACGCCCCGTTTGGTCCAGTGTCATGCCCGGTCCAGACGTGGACCGGCACGATCGGCCCCGGCAGTTTCGCCGCCGAGTCGCACGCCCCGCGCACCGCCTGAACGTCCCCTTCGACGAGGCACGCAGCGAAGAACTCGCCCGGATTGGCATGGAAGCGCGCGGCGATCTTCGCGGGCAGACCTTCAGGCAAGTCCATGCCTTCCACCGTCGCAGTGTTGCCTGTCGCCAGAACCGCCGCCATCTGGCCCAGCAGACCTTCACGGGTGGCCGGTCGCAGGAGAATGCGGCCGCGCGGGTGGAGGGCATAGAGGTTACGCTCGCCGACCGGGCCGGGAAGCACGGCCTCGAAACCCAGCGCCGAAGAGCGGCCGAGGTCACGCGCGCGACCGGCGGCAGCGGGCTCGCCATGCTTGTCCAGCCAGTCGGCAAAGACCGTCAGCAACATGGGCGCTTCTTCGGGTGGCGTCAGGACCTGCGGAGCCTGCTGGGTGAGCCTGCCGAGGTATAGCGGCCCGCCTGCCTTTGGTCCGGTCCCGGAAAGCCCACGCCCGCCGAAGGGCTGCACGCCGACGATGGCGCCGATGGTGTTGCGGTTGACGTAGAGGTTGCCCGCGCGGATCGCGCCGGTCACGCGCGCCACCGTCTCGTCGAGGCGGGTGTGGAGGCCGAACGTCAGGCCGTAGCCGGTCGCGTTGATGCTTTCGAGCAGCTTGCCGAGGTCGTCGCGGCGGAAGCGCACGACGTGCAGGACCGGGCCGAAGACCTCGCGTTCCAACTGATCGATGCCGGCGATCTCGATGATGGTGGGAGCGACGAAAGTGCCGTTTTCCGCGCCCTTACCCAATGCAACCTGTTCGACGCGGCAGCCCTTGGCGCGCATCTTTTCCACGTGATGCTCGATGTTGGCCTGGGCCTCGGCGGTGATGACCGGGCCGATGTCGATGGCGAGGCGGTCCGGGTTGCCCACCTTCAGTTCGGCCAGCGCGCCCCGCAGCATCGTCAGTGTCCGGTCGGCAACATCTTCCTGCAGACACAGCACCCGCAGTGCGGAGCAGCGCTGGCCCGCGCTGTCGAAGGCCGAGGCGATAACGTCGGCCACCACCTGCTCGGCCAGCGCGGAGCTGTCGACGATCATCGCGTTCTGGCCGCCGGTCTCGGCAATCAGCGGAATCGGGCGGTTTTCCGGCGAAAGTCGGCTCGCCAACTGGCGCTGGATCAGGCGCGCGACTTCGGTGGAGCCGGTGAACATCACCGCCGCCGTCCCGGGTGCGGCGACCAGCGCGGCGCCGAGATCTCCGCCGCCCGGCATGAACTGCAGCGCGTCGGCGGGAACGCCCGCTTCGTGGAGGATGCGTACGGATTCCGCGGCGATCAGCGGGGTTTCCTCGGCCGGCTTGGCGAGAACCGGGTTGCCCGCGACCAGTGCCGCCGCGATCTGGCCGGTGAAAATGGCCAGCGGAAAGTTCCACGGCGAGATGCACACGGCGGCACCCAAAGGTGCCTTAACGGCACCTAAAGTATCCCTGGCCGCTTTGGCGTAGTACCGCAGGAAGTCGATCGCCTCGCGCACTTCGGCAATCGCATTGGGTGCGGATTTTCCCGCCTCGCGCATGGCCAGCCCCATGAGCACGGGCATGCGATCCTGCATCGCATCTGCCGCGCGTTCGAGCATGGCGGCGCGCTGATCGACCGGGACCATGCTCCAGTTCGAGGCGGCAGCGCGGGCGACCGCAGCGGCCGCCTCGCTGGCCGCGAGTTCGATCACGGTGCCGACCACGTCGCGATGGTCGGCCGGGTTGCGGACCGGACGGCCCTCTCCCTTCGCGCCTTTCGGTGCCGCGGTCCATTGCGCCGTTGCCGAAGCTGCCAGCGCCGTCGCCAGAGCTTCGAGGGCGATCTCATCGGTCAGGTCGATGCCGTCGGAGTTGCGGCGGTCCGGATAGAGGCCGCAAGGCGCGGCAATCAGATCATGGCGCGCACCGGGGCGAGGCATGGCGCGCACCACTTCCACCGGATCCGCGACCATCGATTCCACCGGCACCGCCGGGTCAGCGATGCGGTTGACGAACGAGGAGTTCGCGCCGTTCTCCAGCAGGCGCCGCACAAGGTAGGCGAGCAGCGTCTCATGCGTGCCGACCGGCGCGTAGATGCGGCAGGGGCGGTTCAGCTTGTCGGCCCCGACAACCTGCGAATAGAGCGGCTCGCCCATGCCGTGGAGGCACTGGAATTCGTACTGGCCGACAGCGAAGTCCGGGCCTGCGAGCCGATAAATCGTCGCCAGCGACTGCGCGTTGTGCGTGGCGAACTGCGGGAACACCGCGTCGGGCGCCGCGAGCAGCTTGCGGGCGCAGGCGACGTAGGAAACGTCGGTGTGGACCTTGCGGGTATAGACCGGGAAATCGGCAAGGCCGTCCACTTGCGCGCGCTTGATCTCGGCGTCCCAGTAGGCGCCCTTGACCAGCCGCACCATGATCCGCCGCCCGGCGCGGCGGGCAAGATCGACGATCCAGTCGATCACGAAGGGGCAGCGCTTGCCATAAGCCTGGATCACGAAGCCGAGGCCGTCCCAGCCCGCCAGCTCCGGATCGAGCGCAAGGCTTTCCAGCAGGTCGAGCGAGAGTTCGAGGCGGTCGGCTTCCTCGGCATCGATGTTGAAGCCGATGTCGTAGCTCTTGGCCATCAGCGCCAGCGCCTTCACGTCGGGCAGCAGTTCGCCCATCACGCGTGCCGCCTGCGCGCGGGCATAGCGCGGATGCAGCGCCGAGAGCTTGATCGAGATGCCGGGGCCCTCGTAGATGCCCTTGCCCGCAGACGCCTTGCCGATGGCATGGATCGCGTTCTCGTAGTCGGCATAGTAGCGACGTGCATCGGCGGCGGTCGTGGCCGCCTCGCCCAGCATGTCGTAGCTGTAGCGGAAGCCCTTCGCTTCCAGTTCCCTCGCGCGCTTGACCGCTTCGTCGATCGTTTCGCCGGTGACGAACTGCTCGCCCATCATGCGCATGGCGAGGTCCACGCCGCGCCGGATCACCGGCTCGCCCGCGCGCGCGACGAGGCGGGTCAGCGCCGCGCCGAGGCCCTTGTCGTCCACCGAGCCGACCAGCTTGCCGGTCACCACCAGTCCCCATGTGGCCGCGTTGACGAACAGCGACTTGCCGCCGCCGAGGTGCCCGCTCCAGTCGCCGTCGGCGATCTTGTCGCGGATGAGCGCGTCGCGGGTGGCGTGGTCGGGAATGCGCAGCAGCGCTTCGGCAAGGCACATCAGCGCCACGCCCTCCTGGCTGGAGAGCGCATATTCCTGCACCAGTCCCTCGACCCCGGTGCCCTTGTGATTGGCACGCAGCGTGGTGACGAGCGCGGTGGCCGTCTCGCGTACCTTGGCCTTCAGGTCCGCATCCAGCGTCGCCGCGCCCAGCAGCGGGGCAAGGCACTCGGCCTCATCCCGGCGGCGCGCATCGGCGATGGCGCGGCGCAGCGGGGTCATCGGGCGAACAGCAGGGGCGAACTGGCCAAAAGGCGAGAGGGCGGGCGTGGTCATGCAAGCGATGCTAGCCGATTCGCGCTTGTCGTTCTGCCTTTTAAACGGCACGGAAATATCCGGTTCGACTTTTTTGACTCCCCATTGAAGGCATATCGCATGGCAAAGAGCGCTCAACCGGTCGAACTGGACGAACTGGACCGCAAGATCATCGCGGTCCTGCGCTCCGATGGCCGGATCACCGTGACCGACCTTGCCAAGGCGGTCGGCATGTCGAAAACTCCCTGCCAGGTACGCTTGCGGCGGCTGACGGAAAGCGGCGTGATCCGGGGGTTTCGCGCGGTGGTCGATCCCGCCAGCCTCGGGCTCGATCACGTCGCCTTCGCCGAAGTGAAACTGTCCGACACCCGCGAAAGCGCGTTGACCGAGTTCAACCGCGCCGTGCGCCGCATTCCCGAAGTGGAGGAATGCCACATGATCGCCAGCAGCTTCGACTACCTGCTCAAGGTGCGCACGGCCGACATCCGCCGCTACCGGGTGGTGCTGGGGGAAAAGATTTCCAGCCTGCCGCATGTCGCCAGCACGTCCACGTTCGTGGCGATGGAGACGGTGAAGGACGCCAGCAGTTGATCGCTGCGGCGGTGATGAACGGGGCCGCATTGACCGCTTTCCCCCGCCGCATAGGCTGCGCCGCATCCTCCCCATCTTCGTCATCCCCGCGAAGGCGGGGACCCATCTGACGCCGTTGCAACACGACGGCGCGGGAGATGGGTTCCCGCCTTCGCGGGAATGACGACACAAAAGGGGTTGGAGAGAAGCCGTGCCTGACCAACCACCCGCCGCTCCTCCCATCGCCCCCGTGACCGCCATCGTCACCGGCGCCAGTCGCGGCGCCGGGCGCGGCATTGCCGTGGCGCTCGGCTCGCACGGCTGCACGGTCTACGTCACCGGTCGCTCGCAGAAAGAGGGCGACGCCTCCATGCCCGGCACCATCCACGCCACCGCGCGCGAGGTGACCGAGGCGGGCGGCAGGGGCATCGCCGTCGCCTGCGACAGCGGAGACGATGCGCAAGTCGCGGCCCTGATCGAGCAGGTCATCGCCGAACAGGGGCGCATCGACATCCTCGTCAACAATGCCTGCGCGGTGCTCGACAGTCTCTCCGCCCCCGGCCAGTTCTGGGAGAAGCCGGTCGAGATCGGCAACATGATCACGATCGGCGTGCGCAGCGGCTTCGTCACCACATGGCATGCGGCGCGGCATATGGCCGCGCAGGACAAGGGGCTGGTGCTGTTCACGTCCTCGCCGGGGTCCATGCACTACTGCTTCGGCCCGGCCTACGGGGCGCACAAGGCGGGGCTGGACAAGATGGCCTTCGACATGGGCGTGGACTTCGCCGATGCCGGGGCGAACGTGGCGGCGGTGTCGGTGTGGATGGGCTCGCTCACCACCGAGCGGCTGATGCAGATGATGGAGCAGATGCCGGAGCGGTTCGCGCATCTGGAGGGCACGCTGGAGTCGGCGGGCTATACCGGGCACCTCGCCTGGGCGCTCTGGAATGACCCTGAGATGATGCGGCACAACGGGCGCACCGTGATCGGCGCGGAGCTTGGGCGGGAGTATGGGATCACGGATATCGCGGACCGGTTTCCGCCGTCTTCGCGTGACGGCACCGGCGCCGCACCTCCGGTCTACGCGGGGTACAAGGTGAAGTGAGGCAGGCCCACCCCGCTGCGACCAAGCGATAAATCGCTAGGTCTCGCGGCCCTCCCGCTTGCGGGAGGGCAATCACGTCCTGCTCCCCTCCCGCTTGCGGGAGGGGCCGGGGATGGGCCTTTCCTAGCCACGCTCCCCGGTCACTTTGGCGGAGCCGAACATGCCCATCTTGCACTTCCCCGAAACCGTCTGCCCATCGAACGTCAGGTCGTATTTCAGGGTGATCTTCATCGGCTTCTCGACTTTCATCTCGAACTTCAGCTGATTGCCCGACAGCACCCCGCCCGCAAAGGCCTGCCTGCCCTCCGGCGCTTCGAGCCAGCCGGAGACCGCGTCGCCATCGCAATCGAAGTGCGCCACCATCGCCTGCGGCCCCATCGGCGTCTTGAGCACCATGTTCCAGTCGCCGTCGATCCCGGAAACCTGAGCCACGGGCGCGGCCTCGACCGGCGCGGTCACCTCGGCTACGGGCACGACCTCCGACGCCCGCGTGCCCGAGACGTCGCGCTGCTCGATCACGTCGAGTATCCGCGCGGGCGTCAGCGGCAGCACGAGTTCGTCGATCTCACCGAACGGGCTGAGCGCATCGGCGATGGCGTTCACCAAAGTCGGCGGGCCGATGATGCAACCGCCCTCGCCCACCCCGCGCATGCCGCCGATGGTCTGCGACGGCGTGCTGGCGTGGAGGTACTCGAAGTCCGGCACGTCGAAGATCGTCGGCAGCATGTAGTCCTTGAACGTCGCCGCCAGCGGATTGCCGCGCGCGTCGTAGGGCATGTCCTCCAGCAGCACCTGCCCGATCGCCTGTGCCAGCCCGCCCGCGATCTGCCCCTCGACCACGCCGGGATTGATGACGGTGCCGCAGTCCTTCGAACTTATCCAGCGCAGTATCCTGACGAAGCCGGTCTCGGCATCGACCTCGACCATGCAGCAGTGCGCGGCGCTGGTCATGGTCATCGGTGGCGGCTGGTAGCGGTACTGCGCCTCCAGCCCGGTGGCGAGGCCGGGCGGCAGACGGCCGGGTTCGCCATAGGCGATCTCGGCGATTTCGCGCAGCGGGCGGGACATCTCGGGCGCCCCGGCGACGTGGACCATGCCCCCGTCGATGGTGATCGTCTCGACGCTGGCGTTGGACAAGTGCGCGGCGACGACCTTGATTTTCTCTGCCAGCAGTTGCGCCGCCTTCCACGTGGCGCCGCCCGCGATGACACCCTGTCGGCTCCCCGCCGCGCCCGGGGAGAAGGCACCAATGGCGCTGTCGCCTTCGTAGACCGCGACGTCCTCGTAAGGCACGCCCAGTTGTTCGGCGATGACCTGCGCCATCGTCGTCGCGGTGCCGTGGCCTTGCGAATGGGTGGAGAGCATGGCGACGACCTTGCCGGTCGGCTCGATCCGCAAGTGGACCGTCTCGCCCGTCATCGGCGCCATGGAACCGGCCGCGCCGGTGGGCTCGATATAGGTCGCGACGCCGATGCCGAGGTAGCGTCCCTCCTTGCGCGCCTCGGCCTGCTCGCGCCGGAACGCGGGGAAATCCACGTTGGCGACCAGCTTTTCGAGGCATTCGCCCGGCGTGATGTCCTCCACCGGAATGCCCAGCGTCGAGGTGTGCGGCTGGTCGGGAAGGTAGATCAGGTTGCGGCGGCGCAGCTCCACCGGATCGACGCCGATGCGCCGCGCCGCCTTGTCCAGCAGCGTCTCGCGCACCAGCGATTCCATCGCCCACGGCCCGCGATAGGCGCCCAGCCCCATGGTATTGGTGTACCACCCGCGCGTGACGAAGCCGTAGGCGGGCAGCTTGTAGCAAGGCCACATGAACATGTGGACGGCGATGTTGGCGTCCTCGCCCATGGGCCAGGCGCCGTTGTTGCAGGCATAGTCGCACCACGCGGCGGTCAGGCGGGCGTCAGCGTCGAAGCCGACGCTGAGCGTCACGTCCTGGTCGCGCGCATGGCTGGACGCGGTCAGCGCCTCGAAGCGGTCCTCGATCCATTTGAGAGGGCAGCGCATCAGCTTTGCCGCCGCGATGACCGCCATCTCCTCCTTCCACGGGATGTTCTTGAGGCCGAAGCCGCCGCCCACGTCCTTTGCGATGACGCGGATGGCCTCGGTCGGCATCCCCAGCACCAGCGCGATCCAGCGGGCCGCAAGGTGCGGGCTCTGGCAGCCGAGCCAGACCGTCATCTCGTTCGTACCCTCGGGAGAGGCGAGGCAGGCGCGCCCCTCCATCGGCGACTGAGCGATGCGCTGGTGACGCACGCGGGTCGTAACGACATGGGCCGAGGCATCGAGCAAGGGCTGGATCGCCAGCCGCGTGTCCTCGTCGCCCATCTCGGCGGCGATGTTGTCGTCGCGTTCGGGGTGAACCAGCGCACCGGTCCGCGCATCCGCAATGGTGACGACCGGCGCTTCCTCCTCGATCGTC
This sequence comes from Novosphingobium resinovorum, assembly GCF_027922145.1. Classification (GTDB taxonomy): domain Bacteria; phylum Pseudomonadota; class Alphaproteobacteria; order Sphingomonadales; family Sphingomonadaceae; genus Novosphingobium; species Novosphingobium resinovorum. The sequence continues at coordinate 299,577 of NZ_BSFC01000011.1, forward strand.
ACTTCGACCAGAGAGGCGGCGTCTTCCGCCAGCGCCCGGCTGTCGGCGACGACCATCGCGATCGGATCGCCGACGCAGGCGACGCGCCCGTCGGCGAGCAGGGTCACCGGCGCCTCGACGGGCGTGAAGAAGAAGGTCTGGAAGCTCACCGGCACGGCGGCGAGGTCCGCCTGCGTGTAGATCGCTTGGACGCCCGGCATCTCGCGCGCGGCGTCGAGGTCGATCGAGACGATCCGCCCCCGTGCCACCGCCGAGCGCACATAGGCGACGTGGAGCATCCCCGGCACCCGCACGTCGTCGGTGAACTGGCCGCGCCCGGTGAGCAGCCGCCCATCCTCCTTGCGCGGCTGGCGCGTGCCGACGTAGCGCGCGGCGCCGATGCCCCCCACATCCATTTTCGCCTCGATGTTCATGCCGATGCCCCCGCAAGCTGGCGGATCGCACGGCGAATGCCCTGATAGCCGGTGCAGCGACACAAGTGCCCGGACATGGCTTTGGTCAGCGCTTCCTCCAGTCCCGGCCCCTCATGATCGCGCGTGACGGCCGCCAGTGTCATCGCCACGCCCGGCGTGCAGAAGCCGCATTGCAGGCCGAAATTGTCCTTCAGCGCCTGTTGCACCGGATGCAGCGTGCCGTCCGGCGCGGCGAGGCCCTCGACGGTGGTAAGCTCCGCTCCGTCCGCCTGCACCGCCAGCATCAGGCACGATCGCATGGCCACGCCGTCCACCAGAACCGTGCAGGCCCCGCAGACCCCATGCTCGCAGGCGAGGTGCGTGCCGGTATAGCCGAGCGTATCGCGCAGGAATTCGCCAAGGCCGGTGCGCGCCTCGACGCGGGCGGAGTGGCGGTGGCCGTTGACGGTGAGGTCGATGCGATGCTCGCTCATGCGGCGCTCCTGAGGTCCAGCGTTTCGGCAAGTGCCCGCGCGAAGATGCGTGCACCGACCGTGCGGCGATATTCGGCGCTGGCGTGATGGTCGTCGAACGGCGCGGTATCGGCGATGGCGAGGCGCGCCATCGTTTGCGGGTCGATCCGGTCGAGCGCGGTCCCCACCAGCGCCGCTTCCACCTGCCTCGCCCGGATCGGCGTCGGCCCCATGCCGAACCAGCCGATCCCGGCGCGCGAGACCGTACCACCTTCCAGCACCAGCGCCCCGACGAGGCCGACGAGCGCGAAGTCCCCCGGCCGCTGCGCCACTTCGCGGAACAGCACCAGATGCCCGTCCGGCCAGTCGGGATAAACCACGCCGGTCACCAGTTCGTCCGGCTCCAGCACGGTCATGTAGGGGCCGAGGTAGAATTCGTCCGCCGGGACCGTGCGGGTGCCGCGCACCGAGGCGATCTCGACCCGGGCGCCCAGCGCCACCGCCGTCGCGGGCATTTCCGCCGCCGGCTCCCCAAGTGCAATCGAGCCCCCAACCGTCCCGCGATTGCGTGTCTGGTAATGCCCGACATGGCCGAGCGCGGTGACGAAGACCGGAAGATGCCGCGCCAGCGTCGCGTCACGCAAGGCGTCGGCCTGCCGCGTCGCCGGGCCGACCCGGATGCCGCCCTCCACCCGCGTCACGCCTTTCAGCGCGGCGATACCGTTGATGTCCACGAGCACGAACGGCTGGCTCATGCGCAGGGCCAGCAGCGGCATCAGCGTCTGCCCGCCCGCGATCACCGTAGCCCCCCCGCCCGCCTCGGCGAGCACGCGGCAGGCTTCCTCTACGCTGGAAGGGCGGACGTAGTCGAACGGCGCGGGCTTCATGAGCCCCACCCCCGGCGCCCGGCTTCATAGGCCGCGGTGGCCGTCACTACCAGCAGGACCGCCACGACTACCATCGTTGCCGATCCCGTGGCCGCCAGCATGTACCCGGCGACCAGCGCCAGCACGATCGCGACCACCCAGCCCCACAATGCGCCCGATGCGTCGGTGCCGCGCTCATGCGAAACCGCCGGGATCGCCCCCACGGCGACCTCCGGCGGCGCAGCGGCATCTCGTGCCGCCGAAACCGGTGCCCCTGCGCCCACCACCTCACCGAACCGGCCGAAGAACTTGCCCGCGAGGCTCTTCGCCGTCGCATCGATGATCGGCCCGCCGAGCTGCGCCATGCGCCCGCCGACTTCGGCCTCCACGTCGTAAGCAATCAGCGTGCCGCCGCCCTCCATGTCGGAGAGCCGAACTTTGGCCCCTCCCCTGGCCGAGCCCGCGATGCCGCCATTGCCCGATCCAGTGATCGAGTAGCCATTGGGCGCGTCGAGGTCGGACAGCGTCACGTTGCCCTTGAACCGCGCACCTATGGGGCCGATCTTCACTTCAGCCACGGCGAGGAAGCCGCTTTCGCCGTCCCGTTCAAGGCTCTGGCAGCCCGGAATACACTGGGCCAGCACGGCCGGATCGTTGAGCGCCTCCCACACCTGCCGCCGGGGTGCGGCGATCCGCTGCTCGCCCGTCATCTGCATCCCGGTCTCTCCCAGTCTGTCGTTGCAAGTCTCGTCGTTGCCCTGGATTGAACGCCCGGAGCGCATCGGATGCAAGAGGTTATGAGCGAGTGTGTATCTCATTTCCCACCTGCACGCAGGGTTCCGGCCTTCCGATACCGCCCCGGCGTTACCCTCCCGGCTCGTCGGCCAGCGCAAGGCTGGTAGCATCTCGTGGCGCACAAGAGATGCGCGGTCGGGGGAGAGACAGCCGATGGCCCAGCTTTTGACGGGGGAATTCGCCGCGCTGGCGCAGGGTGTTTATCTCGAAGGCCTGGCCGTCGATCACGAGCGCGACGTGATCTGGTACAGCGACGTGGTGGGCGGCGGCATCCACGGCGTGACGCCCGATGGCGGCAAGGTCGCCGTGCTCGACCCGGATCGCCTGTGGACCGGTGGCATCCTCGTCAACGCGGACGGCGCAGTGCTGTCGAGCGGACAGGGCGGCGTGCGCTGGAACGATCCCGCCACAGGCCGTTCGGGCTGGCTGATCGACACGCTCGGCGGAGTTCCGGTCAACGGCATCAACGAGATGTGGCCCGATGGCGAGGGCGGCATGTTCTTCGGCACGCTCGACATCGAGAGCGTCATCGCCGCAAGGCCGGCGCGCACCACGCAACTCTGGCGGCTGACGCGCGAAGGCCACACGGAATTGCTCGCGGACGGACTACAGTTCACCAACGGCATCGCGCACAACCCCAAATTGGCGCAATTCTATTGCTCCGAGACTTTCGGGCAGGGATTGGCGTGGGACGTGACGCCAGACCTGCGCCTCGCCAACCGCCGCGTCCTGCTCGACCGCAACGACTGCGACGGATTGGCCCTCGACATCGAGGACACCGTCTGGATTCCCGGCGTCTATTCACCCGGCATCATCCGGCGCATATCTCCCTCGGGCGAGGAACGCGAGCCGGTACCCACCCCGCCCGGCGCGACGACGCAAGTGCGTTTCGGCGGCGCGGACGGCCGCGACGTCTACATCACCCTTGTCCCTGCCGACGCCGGCGAGTGCCTGAGGACCGGGCGACCGCTCTCAGGCACGTCCACCCTGCAGCGCGGGCGCTCTGCGGTGCCTGGCGTCAAAGTGGGAACGACGCGCTTCGACCTCATCTGACGCGGGGGCGATGACCTCGCCGCGGACTTGATCCGGGCGCGGCGGGTGTCTTTAGGTACGTGCGGTCGGGTGAGGGCTTCGAGACGCTCTGGCCGGGCGGATTTGATGGAGCACTTCCGATCCCGCTCAGGTTGAGCTTGCCGAACCCGCGCGCCGGGACACGAAGGGAGAGAGCATGACCACCGGAACCGTCGTCATTACCGGAGCCGCAGGCGGCATGGGCCGTCCCGCTGCGCAGCGCTTCGCCGCGCAGGGCCGCCCGCTCCTGCTGTGCGACCTCGACCCCGTGAGGCTGGAGGCGCTGGCCGAGGAACTGCGCCCCGCAGCCGGAAAAGTGGACATCCTCGCCGCCGACATCGCGGCCGAGGACTTTCCCGCGCGGATCGTCGCCACGCTGGAGGACGCTCCGATCTCGGCACTGCTCCACACCGCCGGGCTCTCGCCGACGATGAGTGACGGGTCACGCATCTTCTCGGTGAACTACGACGCCACCGAAAGGCTGGTGGCAGGCCTGCTGCCCCACTTCGCCGAAGGGGGATGCGCGGTCCTGATCTCCTCGGTCTCGGCATACATGCTGGGCGATCCAGCACTGCTTGCCGCGATCCGGGAATTCGTCACCACCGGCAAACGCGACGGCATCGCCGGCTACATGGATCATCCGGGCATGGCCTATGCGATTTCCAAACGCGCGGTGATCGGCATAGTCGAACGCGACGCCCCGGCCTTCGGTGCAAGGGGCCTGCGCATCGCCTCGATCGCACCCGGCTTCATCGCGACCCCCATGGGCAATGCGGAGGCAGAGGCCAACGAGCAGCTGCGCAAGATGATCGACATCGTGCCGCAGGGGCGAATGGGCCAGGGCGACGAGATCGCCTCGGTCGCGGAATTCCTGTGCTCTCCGGCGGCCTCCTACGTCAGCGGCGTCGATATTCGTGTCGATGGCGGGATCATCGGCCTGCTCAACACGAAGGGCAGCGGCCAATGAGTGAAATCGCGAGCGACCTTGCCGCGACCATCACGTATCTGAAGGACCGGCAGGACATCCTCGACTGCATCATCCGGGAATGCCGGGCCCGCGACCGGCAGGATGTCGAGCAGATCGCCTCCTGCTGGTGGGAGGACGGTGTCGATGAGCATGGGGCGGTGGTAACTTTCGCCCCTGATTACCCGGAACGGGCCAACGCAGGCCATCGCTGGGGCTTCCAGGCGACCAGTCACAACATCACCAACCACATATGCGACATCGACGGCGATACCGCCAATTGCGAGAGCTACGTAGTCGGAGGGCTGTTCTGGAAGGATTCGCAGAAGACCTCGATCGCTTTCGGGCGCTATCTCGACAGGCTGGAGAAACGCGGCGGTGAATGGCGCATCATGGTGCGCCGCTGTACCATCGAGATGACTGCCGATGCCGACCCAAGCTGGGTATTCTCGGACGCGGTGAAGGGCTTCCTGAAGCACCAGTGGAGCCGGGAAGATCCCTCCTACGAGCGGCCGATCACGTGGAAGCCGAAGGAACAAGGCGTGCGGTGGTAGCACCAGGCCGGCAGCGGTGCGGCCGGCCACGCGCCCTCACCCGAAATCCGTCTCCCGCTCCGTTACGGTCGCAATGCGGAAGGATGTCCGGTCGAACAGGTTGTTCTCGTCCTCGATGATGTCATCCGGCATCGAACTGGTAGTGATGTAGGCCAGCGTTGCGCGGTAGACCTTTTCGTCCGCGAACCACAGCTCCGTGATGACGTCGGGGCCATCGATGTACGTTCCGGTCTCCGGATGTGGCTGAGGATCGACGTAGCGGCGGATATATCGCGTCACTCCGCGAGAATACTTCGCGGCCAGCGGCGCATGGTGCGTCTCGTAATAGTCGCGGAAAGCCTCGACCGAAATGTCAGGACGCCGCCTCATGAACAGCAGGATCTTGTGCATCCGGCAGCGATAGCATGGCCATGCCCCGCCCATGGAGAGCAAGCGCGCCGCCGGGGCGATCACTCCGCCACGCTCACTCCCCGTCGAGGTACTTCACTTCGAGAAAACGCCCGCGCGTCGCCAGTGCATCGACGTCGCCCTGCGACAAATCCTCGCTCATCGCTTCGATCTGGTCGGCGATGACGCAAAGGCCGTCGACCAGCTGCTCGGAGGGAGACGTGCCGCCCGCGCCCGCACGGCCACGCAACTGCGCCGGAATGCGGGTGTAGCTGTTCACCATCTCGGGCAGATGCTCCGTCAACAGCTTGCGGACCTCACGCGCGGCGGGGCCGCGCTCGTCGAGAACCGCCAGTTGCGGCGCAAGCTGTTCGAGGCGCACCCCGATCATGTCCACCGCATCGACGGCAGCGTTGGGCAGGGCCTTTCGCTTGCCTTCCAGCCACAGTTCGGTCGATCCGGCGAGTTCGGGAAGGCTGGCGGCGTTCAGATCCTCGATGTGCGTGCGCGGGGTCGCAGGAAAGATCGAGAGCACCGTGAAGACCGCCAGCCCCAACAGGAAAGTGAGCAGGCTGGCGGTGAACGAAACCCCGCCCAACACCAGCGCTGCGACCAGACCCGCAATGTAGATGCCCGCCATCGCCAGGAATGCCCGGCGCAACCGGCGCATGCGAAAGCGCCACTGCTCCTTGCGCGCGTTGTAGATGCGTGCGGCCCGCTGTCGCCGGGCTGCCCGCACGATGTCCTGCGATACGCGCTGTGCGCTCTTGGCTGGAACCTGGGCCATCGTCGCTTAGTCCAGCGCCTCCAGCAGCGACTTCGCGCCGGTCCCGTCGCTTACTGCCAGCCCCTCGGACTGGCCCTGTGCGCGGGCGACGTAGGCCTTGGACTTGCCGATCTCCCCTTCGAGCGAGGTGATCGTCTGCTTCATCGAATCGAGCGCCTTGACCTTGAAGGTGTCGATCGAATCCATCGTGTCGTAGATGTTCTGGAACGCGCGGCTCAGCGTCTCCAGCGGGATCGTCGAGTTCGCAGCCTGCTCGTGGATGCGCGCGGTGTTGTCCTTGAGCATCTGGCCGGTGGCGTCGATGATGTTGGCGGTCGTCGTGTTGAGCGCGGTGATCTGTTCGAGCACCAGCTTCTGGTTCGCCATCGCCTGCGCCACCGTCACCGCCGTGCGCAGCGCGCCGACCGTGGTGGTCGAGGCGCGATCAACGCCCTTCACCAGCTCGACGTTGTTCTTCTTGACCAGATCGAGCGCGAGGTAGCCCTGCACCGACACCGCCATCTGCGTCAGCAAATCCTGCGTGCGCTGGCGCACGTAGAACAGCGCGCTCTCCCGCACTGCCTTGGCCTTGGCGGGATCGGTGTGGTCGAGGTCGTTGGCCTTGTCCTCCAGCGCCTGGTCGAGCGCGCGGGACATGTAGATCATCTGCTCCAGCTTGCCCATCGCGGCCCAGAGGTTCTGCCGCTCCACGTCGATGGCGGCATTGTCCATCAGCAGCTCGTCCTTGCCGCCCTGAAGCCGCGCGAGGATCGCGCTGATGTGCCCTTGCGCGCTGGTATAGCCGTCGAAATAGTTGCGCAGCTTGGAGCCGAACGGGATCACCCCGAACAGCTTGCGCGGCGCCATGAGGTTGCCCTTGCGGCTGGGGTCGAGGTCTTCCACCGTGCGGCGCAGTTCGGCAAGGTCCGCGCCCACGCCCGCATCCTTGTCCATCGCCCGCACCGGGCGGTCGAGGAAGCGGTTGGAATGGCCCGAAGCCTCGGCGATCTCCTTGCGGCCCATGCTGGTCAGCTGGTCCACCCGGCGGCCGAATTCGGGCGAGGCGGCATCCTGCGCGACGAGATCGTCGACGAACTCGGCGACGCGCACCTGCAGCTTGCTCTTCGCCTCGTCGCCCACGGGGACAAGGCCGGCGGCCCGCTCGGGCTGGACGACCGGCACGGGGTCGGGCGGGGTCAGCTTGAGTTCGCCAGCAGTTTCGGTGGCCGTGGCCATGCAGTAATCCTCGTGAAAAACCCGGTTGTCCGCGAACCTATGTTCGCTCCGCCCCGTCTGCAAGGATAACCGGCCCCTCGCCTTCGACGAACCGCTGACCGGGATCGACCATGAGCATGGAATCCCCGCGCGCCACCACCGCCAGCCTGAGCCCCGCCGCCAGTGCGCGGCGCACCGCGAGGTCGCTTGGCGCCGAGATCGTCACCAGTAGCGGGCACCCGGCGCGCACGGTCTTCTCGACCAGTTCGTAGGAACAGCGCGAGGTCATGACGATGAACCCCAGCGACAGATCGACGCCCTGTCCGCCATTGGCCCGCGCCAGCGCGCCGACCAGCTTGTCGAGCGCGTTATGCCGCCCGACGTCCTCGCGCAGGGCGACGAGCCGCCCTTCCTCGTCGCAGAACGCGGCGGCGTGGGTGGCACGGGTGTGGCGGCCGAGTTCCTGCCCTGCCGCCAGCGCGTCGAGCGCCCGGCGGATCGCCTGCGGACTCGCCTGCGATGCCCGAGGCACCGATGGCAGCGGGCGCAACGCCGCTTCCACGCCCTCGATCCCGCAGATTCCGCAGGAACTGTCGCCCACCCGCCGCCGGGCGCGCTCCAGGATCGGGCCAAGGCGCTCGACCGGCAGGTTGACACGCGCGACGTAGCCCGTGCCCCACTGCGCGTCCTCGGTTCGATGGACCGCAACTTCGCCGACTTCGTGCGCCTCTGCCAGCCCCTCGGCCATCAGGAAGCCGGTGACGAAGTCCTCCAGCGCCAGCGGAGTCGCCATCATCACGGCATAAGCCACGCCATTGGTCTCGATCGCGACGGGCGCCTCGATGGGGACGGAAAGCTCGAAAGGCTCGCCCGGCTCGTCGCCATAGGCATTGCGATGGGCAGCGACGGGAATGGAGCCGGGGGTGGTCAATCGCAGTTCCTCGTCATCCCGGCGTAGAGCGGCATTTATGCGCGGCTTTGCGCCAGAGCGCCGTCGATGGCCCCCATCTAAAGACCGCCCACGGTCCAGGATCAAGTCCGGGATGACGAAAACCGCTCCTTTCCGCTTAGGGAAAGCGTATGAATACGATTGCAGGGCGGGAGTGGCATCAACGCCGATAACGCCCGGTTTTCGTATCCAATCTGCGCTGTCATATCGCCACCCCGCTACGCCCCGGCGATGCCCGCGCCGCGCAGTTGCCCACAGGCCCGGGCGAATTGGCTTGCGACCATCACGCGGATTCCTCTAATGGGCGCGCCTCGTACGGCTCCGGCGCGTTTCCCGGGTCGCCGCCGTACGCGCACGAGACGCGCCGAAACACAGGGGGGAAGAAGGCCAGTCTCGAAGGCCCTTTTTCCGCAGGATTGGTACGAAATCGAATGAGTTGGCTCGACAAAGTCCGAAATTCCATATCGAGCCTCGCCAAGCGCGATACGCCCGACGAACTCTGGATGAAGTGCGCCAGCTGCGGCGAGATGCTCTTCATCAAGGAATTCGAGGCCAATCTTTCGGTCTGCCCGAAGTGCGAGCACCATGGCCGCATCGGCGCCAAGGCCCGCTTCGACCTGCTGCTCGACACCGGCTACACCGTCCTGCCGACCCCCAAGGTTCCCGAGAACCCTCTGAATTTCCGCGATACCAAGAAGTATCCCGACCGCCTCAAGGCCGCCCGCGCCGCCAACCCCTACCCCGATGCGCTGACCAACGCCTTCGGCGCCATGAACGGCGCCAGGGCCGTGCTGGGTGTGCAGGACTTTAAGTTCATGGGCGGCTCGATGGGCATGGCCGTGGGCGAAGCCTTCGTCGCCGGTGCCGAGAAGGCAATCGCCGAGAACTGCGCCTACGTCATCGTCACCGCAGCGGGCGGCGCGCGCATGCAGGAGGGCATCCTGTCCCTCATGCAGATGCCCAAGACCACCGTGGCCACCCGCCGCCTTGCCGCAGCGGGCCTGCCCTATATCGTCGTCCTGACCGATCCCACCACCGGCGGCGTCACCGCCAGCTACGCCATGCTCGGCGATGTGCAGATCGCGGAACCCGGCGCGCTCATCGGCTTTGCCGGCCAGCGCGTGATCCAGGACACGATCCGAGAAAAACTCCCCGACGGCTTCCAGCGCGCCGAGTACCTCCATGCCCACGGCATGGTCGACATGGTGGTCCACCGCAAGGACCTGAAAGACACACTGGCAACGCTGCTCGGTTATCTTGCACGAAAGGAAGTCGCGTGAATATCGATAGCGCCCTGGTACGCGAGCTCGCAGAGCTGCTGGCCGACACCGGCCTGACCGAGATCGAGGTCGAGGACGGCGATCGCAAGATCCGCGTCTCGCGCCAGATGGTCCAGCAGATGGCCGCCAGCCTGCCGCCGATGGGCTATGCGCCCGCGCCCGTCGCTGCTGCTGCTCCGGTTGCCGCCGCCGCAGAGGCCGCGCCCGTCGCTGCCGCCGCGCCGGTCGATGCCGTGAAGTCGCCGATGGTCGGCACCGTCTACCTCGCCGCAGAGCCGGGCGCGCCCGACTTCATCTCGGTCGGCAAGACCGTGAAGCAGGGCGACGTGCTCCTCATCGTCGAGGCCATGAAGGTCATGAACCAGATCGTCGCGCCCAAGGCGGGCACCGTCACCGCGATCCTCGTCGACAACCAGCAGCCGGTCGAATACGACCAGCCGCTCGTCGTGATCGGCTGAGAGCGGGACTGACATGGCCATCAAGCGCCTCCTGATTGCCAACCGCGGCGAAATCGCGCTGCGCATCCATCGTGCCGCGCACGAGATGGGCATCGAGACCGTCGCGGTGCACTCCACCGCCGACGCCGACGCGATGCACGTGCGCCTGGCAGACCACGCGGTCTGCATCGGTCCGCCCGCCGCGAAGGACAGCTACCTCAACGTTGCCGCCATCATCTCGGCCGCCGAGATCACGCAGGCCGACGCGGTGCATCCCGGCTACGGCTTCCTCTCCGAGAACGCCCGCTTCGCCGAGATCGTCGAGGCGCACGGCCTGAAGTGGGTCGGCCCCAAGCCCGAGCACATCCGCACGATGGGCGACAAGGTCGAAGCCAAGCGCACCGCCGGTGCCCTCGGCCTTCCGCTGGTCCCGGGTTCGGACGGGGCGATCGAGGACTTCGACGAGGCGCGCGCACTGGCCGAGACGATCGGCTACCCGGTCATCATCAAGGCCGCTTCGGGCGGCGGTGGTCGCGGCATGAAGGTCGTGAACAGCCCTGAGGAACTGGAAAGCCAGATGGGCCAGGCCCGTTCGGAGGCCAAGGCGGCCTTCGGCGACGCCACGGTCTACATGGAAAAGTACCTCGGCAACCCGCGCCATATCGAATTCCAGGTATTCGGCGACGGCAACGGCGAAGCGGTGCACCTCGGCGAGCGCGACTGCTCCTTGCAGCGCCGCCACCAGAAGGTGCTGGAAGAGGCCCCCTCGCCCGTCATCACGCCGGAAGAGCGCGACCGCATGGGCGGCATCGTCTCGAAGGCGATGGCCGACATGGCCTATCGCGGCGCGGGCACGATCGAGTTCCTCTGGGAAAACGGCGAGTTCTACTTCATCGAGATGAACACCCGCCTGCAGGTGGAGCATCCGGTGACCGAGGCCATCACCGGCGTCGATCTGGTGCGCGAACAGATCCGCATCGCCGACGGCCAGCCGCTTTCGTTCAAGCAGGACGAGATCGAGTTCAAGGGCCACGCCATCGAATGCCGCATCAACGCGGAAGACCCGTGGAACTTCACCCCCTCGCCGGGTCAGGTCACGGGCTACCACGCGGCCGGCGGCATGAACGTGCGCGTCGATAGCGGCCTCTACGCCGGGTATCGCATCCCGCCGTACTACGATTCGATGATCGGCAAGCTGATCGTCTCGGGCCGCAGCCGCAACGGCGCGATCATGCGCCTCAAGCGCGCGCTGGGCGAGATGGTGATCGACGGCGTGAAGACCTCGATTCCCTTGCATCAGGCATTGCTGGAAGACCCCGAGTTCAACTCGGGCGACTACACGATCAAGTGGCTGGAAGACTGGCTGGCGAAGCGCGCCGCCGACTGAACCCTTCGCTCGTCATTGCGAGCGAAGCGAAGCAATCCAGGGCGGCTTGGGCGGCTCTGGATTGCCGCGGGGCTATCGCTCCTCGCAATGACGAATGTAGGGTAATGGCCGGCTTCAAGACCAAGCCGAGCGTATTTGAGAGACTGACATGATTTCGTTCCTCGATTTTGAAAAGCCGATCGCCGAGCTGGAAGCGCGCATCGCCGAACTGCGCGCCACCGCCGACGGCAGCGACCTCGACATCGAGAGCGAGATCGACAAGCTCGCCAAGAAAAGCTCCGGCATGCTGGAGGCGACCTACGCCAAGCTGACCCCGTGGCAGAAGACGCAAGTGGCGCGCCACCCGCAGCGCCCGCACTTCGTCGATTACCTGCGCCTGATCTTCACCGATTTCGTCGCGCTGGGCGGTGACCGCCTCTACGGTGAGGACGCAGCGATCATCGGCGGCCTCGCAACGCTGGACGGCCGCAAGGTCATGGTCATCGGCCACGAAAAGGGCCACGACACGACCACCCGCATCAAGCACAACTTCGGCATGGCCAAGCCAGAAGGCTACCGCAAGGCGATCCGCCTGATGGAGATGGCCAGCAAGTTCGGCCTGCCGGTCGTCACGCTGGTCGACACCGCAGGTGCCTTCCCCGGCGTCGAGGCCGAGGAACGCGGCCAGGCCGAAGCCATCGCCCGCTCGACCGAGGCTTGCCTTGCCCTCGGCGTGCCGATGGTGGCGGTGATCGTGGGCGAAGGCGGCTCGGGCGGCGCGGTGGCGATCGCCGCCGCCAACACCGTGCTGATGCTGGAGCACTCGGTCTACTCGGTGATCTCGCCCGAGGGTGCGTCCTCGATCCTGTGGCGCACGCCCGACAAGGCCGCCGACGCGGCCACCGCGATGAAGGTGACGGCGCAGGACTTGCTGGGTCTCAAGGTCATCGACGGCATCGTCCCCGAACCCACCGGCGGCGCCCACCGCGACCCCGCCGCCACGGCACGCGCGCTGGCAGATGCCGTGGGCCGCGAACTCGATGCGCTGAGCCGCCGTTCGAGCGCTGAGCTGGTCCGCCAGCGCGAAGACCGCTTCCTGGCGATCGGCTCGCTCTGATCATCCGTCGTCCCGGACTTGATCCGGGACCGCTGGCCGTGAACCGATGATGATGACAGTTTCCATCGTCATTGCGAGCGAAGCGAAGCAATCTAGGGCGGCACTACACTGTCCTGGATTGCTTCGCTTCGCTCGCAATGACGATGGGTTGGTTGTATGCTATCCCGCCTGCGCGTAATGGCTCCGAACGCCCACCCCGCTCCAATTTCTCGCACGCCATGTCCGATTAATGCTGTTGGACCGCAACACCCCCAACCGATAACCCGTCCGCCCAACAGGACCCGTTTCGGCGGGACAGGGCGTGCCGGAAACCCGCGAAAACGCGGGCCCGGCCATGGGGTCGGAAACATCGATGAGCCTTCTCGGGCGACACAACCTCGGCAGGACGACGCTCGCGCTCAGCGCACTCGTCAGCGCCGCCACCGTCTACGCCGCAGTTCAGGATGCCGCGCCAGACCAGACGCCCGATTTCGCCGCGATGACCCCGCAGCAGGCCGCGAACTTCGTCGAGCCGATGCTGGGCGAATACTGCTCACGCTGCCACAACGACATCGACAACATCGCCGACCTCTCAGTGGAAGACCTGCGCGCCGACGACATCCGCACCGGCAAACACGCCGACGAATGGGAGAAAATCCTGCGCCGCGTCGCCGCCGGAGAAATGCCGCCCCACGGCAAGACCCAGCCCTCGGCGCAGATGCGCGCCGCCTTCGTGAACTGGCTCGACACCTCTCGCGCGGGCTACCTCGCCGCCAATCCCGACCCCGGCCGCCCGGCGCTGCGCCGCCTCAACCGCATGGAATACGCCAACGCGGTGCGCGACCTGCTTGCGCTCGATGTCGATTTCAGCCGCGAACTGCCTGCCGACAACTCCGGCTTCGGCTTCGACAACATCGCCGATGTGCTCTCCGTCTCGCCCACGCTGATGGAACGCTACGTCGCGGTGGCAGGCAAGGTCGGCCGCATGGCCACCGGCCTCACCTCAAGACGCGAGGTGGTGACGACATGGCAGGTGCCCAAGGACGGCTCGGTCCAGAACTCGGGCGTGCCGGCGTATAACGAGCGGGCGGGCGCGATGCTGCCGCTGGCCTCGCGCGGCGGCTATGCGCAGCGCTATTACGCGCGTTACGACGGCCAGTACGACGTTTCGGCCTGGCTCAACGCCAACACCAACAACGAAACCGACCGTCTGGCCGAGGACAAAGTCACCGCCCGCGTGCCGATGAAGGCGGGCTCGCACCTCGTGGCGCTGTCGTTCCGCCGCACCATCGCCCCGTCCGAGGCGGTGCAGGTGCTGCGCAACGATACGGACAAGGTACCGCTGCCCCTCGAAAAGCCGAAGATGCTCCCCCTCGATGTCTGGATCGACGGCAAGCTCGCGAAGACGCTGAGCGTCCCCAGCTACCGCATGCACCAGCGCTATTCGCAGCAGAACTTCCCGCGCGACGTGCTGCAGGTCGATGTCGCCGGGCCGTTCGATGCGGCAGGCGTGCCGGACACCGCAAGCCGCCGCGCCGTGTTCCTCTGCCGCCCGAAGAAGGCCAGCGAGGAAGATGCCTGCGCGACGAAGATCATCACCACCCTCGCCCGCCGCGCCTGGCGCCGCCCGGTCGGCGGCTTCGACGTCGCCCCGCTGCTGCGCATCTACGCCGAGGAACGCAAGGCATCCGACTTCGAGCATGGCATCGAGGCGGCGCTGGAGGCCGTGCTCGTCTCGCCTGAATTCCTCTTCGTGGTGGAGCGCGATCCGCAAGGCGCGATGCCGGGCAGCGTCAACCGTGTCTCCGATCTCGAACTGGCGACGCGCCTGTCGCTGTTCCTGTGGAGTTCGATCCCCGACGACCGCCTGCTGACCCTCGCCGAGCAGGGCAAACTGGGCCAGCCCACCGTACTGAACGCCGAGATCGCCCGCATGCTCGCCGATCCGCGCGCGAAGGCGTTGACGACGAACTTCGCCGGGCAATGGCTCTACTTGCGCAACCTCGACCAGCAGCGCCCCGACACCGAGGTGTTCCCGAAGTTCGACGCGCGCCTCAAGTCGGCGATGGCGACCGAGACGGAGATGTTCTTCGCCGACGTGCTGCGCGGCGACCGCCCGGTGCTGGACTTCATCAGTGCCGACTACACCTTCCTCAACCAGCGCCTTGCCGAGCACTACGGGATTCCCGGCGTCTCCGGCCCCGCCTTCCGCCGCGTGGCGCTGCGTCCCGAATGGCATCGCGGCGGGCTGCTGGGGCAGGCCAGCGTGCTGACGGTCACCTCCTATGGCAACCACACCAGCGTGGTGAAGCGCGGCAAATGGATCCTCGACAACATGCTCGCCGCCGCGCCGCCCCCGCCGCCCCCGGACGTGCCCGCGCTCAAAACCAGCCACGACGGCCGCCTGCTCACCGCGCGCCAGCAACTCGAACTGCACCGCGCCAACCCGACGTGCGCAGCCTGCCACGTGAAGATGGACCCGATGGGCTTCTCCCTGGAAAACTTCGATGCCGTCGGCGCCTGGCGCACAGTGGATGCAGGCCAGCCGATCGACACCCTCGCGACGATGCCCGACGGCTTCAAGTTCGAGGGCCTCACCGGGCTCCAGCAAGTGCTAATGGACCGCAAGGACGAGTTCACCCGCGCCTTCACCGAGCGGCTGATGACCTATGCGGTGGCGCGCGGCCTTTCGGCCAACGACATGCCCACGGTGCGCGCGATCGCCTCTGCGGCGGCAGCGGACCAGTACCGCATCCAGACCATCGTACGCGGGATCGCGCAAAGTCCGGCCTTCACCCTGCGCCGCGTGCCGCAGCCGTTCAAGGCGGCCTATGGCCAGGCCCCGCGCCTGCCCCTTCGACAAGCTCAGGGTGAGCGGGGTTGGGGTTATGTCTCTGGCAAAAACGCTCTCAATTCCGCTCGGGCTGCGCTTGTCGAAGCCCCGTCGGCAACGCCCGCCGCCCTGTCTCTGATCGCCACTCCCCGGAAGGCCCTGAAATGAGAGTGATCCGCCCCGCCCTCTCGCGCCGCACCGTGCTGCGCGGTGCCGGTGCCGCCATGGCGCTGCCCTTCCTCGAAGCCATGATGCCAAGCGCCAAGGCCGCCGACCTGTCCTCGCGGCCCAAGCGGCTTCAGGTATTCTACTCACCCAACGGCATGACGATGCCGGACTTCCTGCCCACCGCGACCGGCGCGGATTATGTCCTGCCCTCCTCGCTCCAACCCCTCGCCCCTCACCGCGAGCAGATCGCCGTCATCAGCGGCCTCGGCCATCCGCAGGCCGCTGCCATGGGCGACCGACCGGCCGGCCACGGACGCTCGTGCCCCGCTTTCCTCACCGGGGCGCACGCCAAGCAGACCGAAGGGCCGGATATCCGCGCAGGGATATCGATGGATCAGGTCTTCGCGCAGCACCTGGGTGACGCCACCCCGCTCGCCTCGCTGGAACTGGGGATCGACACCGCCAGCCTGCTCGGATCGTGCGACATCAACTATTCGTGCGCCTATACCAACGGCATCTCGTGGCTCACCCCCACGGTGCCGCTGCCGGTGGAGGCGAACCCCCGCGCCGTGTTCGAGCGGCTGTTCGGCGATGGCGACACCGACGAGGCAGGCCGCCTCGCCCAGTTGCGGCGCCAGTCCTCGATCCTCGACTTCGTGATGGACGACACCCGCCGCCTCTCGGGCCAGCTGGGCATGGAGGACAAGCGCAAGCTCGACGAATACCTCGACGCCACCCGCGCCATCGAGAAGCGCATCCAGCGCAGCGCCGCTTCGCCCGCCACCACGCAGGCGGCCAATCTGCAGCAACCCGCAGGTATCCCCGACGACTTCGCCGAGCACGTGAAGCTGATGATCGACCTGCAGGTGCTGGCCATGCAGGCCGACATCACCCGCGTCGGCACGTTCATGATCGGGCGCGAACTGTCGAACCGTACCTATCCGG
This sequence comes from Novosphingobium resinovorum, assembly GCF_027922145.1. GTDB lineage: Bacteria > Pseudomonadota > Alphaproteobacteria > Sphingomonadales > Sphingomonadaceae > Novosphingobium > Novosphingobium resinovorum. The sequence goes on from NZ_BSFC01000011.1 coordinate 316,134, forward strand.
AGATCGGCGTGCCGGATTCGCACCACATGCTCAGCCACCACGGCAACAACCCGGACAAGATGGCGCAGTTGGCGAAGATCAACCGCTATCACATGGAATTCTTCGCCTACTACCTCCAGAAGATGAAGGACACGCGCGACGGCGACGCCTCGCTGCTGGACCGGACGCTGGTGATCCGGGGCTCCGCGTTCGGCGATTCCAACGAGCACGACTACATGGACCTGCCGGTGATCGTCGCGGGCGGGCTGGTGAAGGGCGGGCGCCACAGCCGGGTCGAGAAGGGCACCACCATGTCCAACCTGATGCTGGCGGGCCTGCAGACGCTGGGCGTGCCCGCCGCGAGGTTCGGCGACAGTACGGCGCCCTTGCGGGAACTGACCGATGCGTGAGCCTCCTCGTCGTCCCGAACTTGCTCCGGGACCGCCGGCCGTGAACGGCCTACGCCCCGGCAAGGCGCATCACGCGACGCCGCGCCTAAAGATCGCCACCGGTCCCGGAGCAAGTCCGGGACGACGAGCATTGACCGCCCTGGCTTGCCTTATCGCCACGCCCGCGCCGGCCGATACCTTGGCCGATGCCCTCGCCACCGCCGATCCGATCACCGTCGAGGGCGCGCTGAAGGCGGGTGCGGATGCGAACGCGCCGTTGCTCTATGGCGAGAGCCCGCTTGCCCGCGCCATCGAGACGCAGGATCCCGCGCTCGTCGCCGTCCTGCTGAAGCATGGCGCGAAGCCGAATGTCATCGATGCCGAAGGCCTCACTCCCCTCTCCCTCGCCTGTGAGCGCGGCAGCACGGCCATTGTCGTGCAACTGCTCGACGCTCGCGCCGATGTACGCAAGCCCGGGCCTGACGGCGTCACCCCGCTCGCGGTCTGCGCGCGCTACTCGGGCGCAGAGACCGTCACGCAGATGCTGGCGAAGGGCGCGAAGGCCGACAGCCTCGATGCGCGCGGACAGACGCCGCTGATGTGGGCCGCCTCCGCCGGGAACCTTGGCGCGATCGCCGCGCTTCTCAAGGCGGGAGCGAAGGTGAACCGGGCCACCGGGGAAGGCTTCACTCCGTTGTTCTTCGCCATCACCAGCGGCTCGGGCGAGGCGACCCGCGCCCTGCTCGATGCCGGAGCCGATACAACCCATCGCGGGCCGGAGAACACCAGCGCCCTGCAACTGGCGCTCTACCAGAAGAACTGGCGGGCCGCCGAAATGCTGGCGCCGCTGGACTTCGACCTCGCCGAGCGCGACCGCAACGGCGAACAGCCGCTCCACGTCGCGGCGAAGGGCGGCGACACGGCGCTGATCGACCTGCTGCTGGCGAAAGGCGCGGATGTGAACGGCCTCACCGGCCCTTCGCGGATCACGTGGGTGACGGAGGCGAACTTCGGCATGCCGCCCGCCCCCGTACCGCCCACACCGCCCCTGCTGCTGGCCGCGCAGGCCGGGCGGGTCAAAGCGATGAAGCGTCTTGTCGCAGGCGGAGCGAACCGCACTTTCGTCGCCGAGAACGGCGTCAACGTCGTCCTCGCCGCCGCTTCGGGCCACAGTGCGGCAGCGCTGGAGGAGGCGCTGGCATTGGCCCCCAATGCCAATGTCGCCGACGCGAAAGGCACCACGCCGCTGCACCTGGTGATCGGCGGCGGCATGCACGACCAACTCGGCGCGATGCTCAAGGTGCTGGCCGCGCACGGCGCGAAACCTACCCTCGCCAATGCGCGCGGCACAACGCCCGCGCAGATGGCCGAAGGCGGACTTGCGACGGTAAAAGCGGTCTACGATCAAGTCTTTGGCCAAACGGCCGCGCCTGTGTTAGCCACCAATCGTCCTTGAATCCCAACAAACCGATCAGGATCGAAAAACCATGACGCTTTCCAACAAGCTCTCGCTTGCCGTACTCGGCGTGTCCGCCGCCGTTCTGACGGTGAGCGCGACCGTCGCCATCGCCGCCTCGCCCGCCGAAACCGCCATCGCCACCCGCCACGCCAACTTCAAGAAGATGGGCGGCGCCATGAAGGTCCTCAAGGACCAGCTCGCCAGCGGCTCGATCGACAAGGCCCAGGCCGTCGCCGCCGCCAAGACGCTGGCTGCCACCGGCCGCGCGCAGGTTGGCCTGTTCCCTAACGGCTCGGGTCCGTCTTCCGGGGTGAAGACCGAAGCCCTGCCCGCGATCTGGACCAACCGCGCCGCCTTCGACGGCGCCATGAAGACCTATATCGCCCAGGCCGACAAGCTGGTCGCCGTCGCGGGGACCGGCAATGCCGCGGCCATCGGCGCGCAGTTCAAGGCCGTCGGCGGCGCCTGCGGCTCGTGCCACAAGCAGTTCCGCGCCGACGACTGAGGATACGCATGACTCGCTCCACTACACCCGTCTGGGACCCGACCATCCGCCTGTTCCACTGGCTGCTGGTCGCGCTCATCGCCTTTTCGTGGTGGAGCGGGGAACAGCATGATCTCGAACGCCATCGCCTGTCGGGCTATGGTATCCTCGCGCTGCTGGTGTTCCGCGTCTACTGGGGCTTCTTCGGCCCCCGTACCGCGCGGTTCTCCAGCTTCGTACGCGGGCCGGGTGCGGTCGCGGCCTATTTCAAGGGCCTTGGCCACCGGACCGCGAGCCATGCCGACGGGCACAATCCGCTTGGCGGGTGGAGCGTGGTCGCCATGCTGCTGGCCGTCGGCGCGATGGTGACGGCGGGGCTGTTCGCCAGCGACATCGACATGCTCTACGACGGGCCGCTGGCGACTTACGTGTCGTTCGACCAGTCCTCGGCCGCTTCGGACCTGCATTCGACGATCTTCAACGTGATCCTTGCGCTGGTGGTGCTTCACGTGGTGGCGGTGGTGTTCTACCTTGCGTGGAAGCGCCAGAACCTCGTGCGGCCGATGGTGACCGGCAAGCGCCCGGTTGCTGCGGGAGAAGACGTGGCGGACCTGCGCTGGTCGCCGGTCAAGGCGCTGATCGGCATCGTCATCGCCGTGGCCTTCGCATGGGTAGTCTCGACCGGCTTCCAGTTCGGCAACGCGCCCGCTTATTGAGAACTCCCACCCCAATGAATTACATCGTCGTCATCCCCGCGAAGGCGGGGACCCATCTGATGTCCTGGCAACGGGCACCGTCAGGAGATGGGTTCCCGCCTTCGCGGGAATGACGACGAAAGTTTCAATACAGGATTGATCGCGCCTCAGGGCGTCGCGTCCTTGTAGCGGTCCCAGTTGCCGAGCAGTTCGTCGACCACCTTCGAGCCCACGGTGTAGAGGTTCTCCACCGCCGCCTCGAGCCCAGCATAGCCTTCGTTTTCGCGCAGCAGGTAGGTCGCCGCATCGACGCCCGGCGGCGGCATCGTGAAGTTGGAACCGGCGCGCACCACCAGCACGCGGTCACGGTCGGCGCGGCCCACGGCGTCGAGGTAAGTCATCGCCTGCATGACGCCGGTGTCCTCCATCACCGAAGTCACGAACTCGCCCTGCCCGCCGCTCCAGTAGCGAACCCAGTCGTTGGCCCAGTCGGTCAGCTTCTCACCGTGCCAGAAGGTCATGGCGGAGAGCGTATCGCCCTCAAGGACGAAGGGCGCTTCCTGCGCGTGCGGGTAATCGACGAACTTCGCGCGCTCCACGGCGATCGCCGGAGAGTCGGGAAGCTCGATGTTCTTCGTCAGCTCATAAGCCCACTTCTCGAGGCTGGGATTGACCTGGAACATCTCGCCGCCCGAGGGATCGGGCTTCGTGGTCTTGTCGTTCGGCCCCTTGGTGTGACGGGCAAAGTAGCCGGTCTTCCAGTCGGCCGGGATTTCGCGCGCGTCGATCTCGTGCGCGAGGTCGCCATCGACGACGTAGCGCGCCCAGGCGACCGAGCCGATCGAAGCATCCTCGGGGTCGATGCCCGCGATGCCCGCGACGAGCCAGTAGGCCTGGCTCAGATCGAAGCGCGGGTCGAGGCCGAGAGCCATCGTCGCCGCCGTCGAGCGCGCGGTGCCGATCCCGGTCACCATGCCGAGCACCTGCGTCTCGGGATTGTAGTAGAGGTCGTGGAACGACTGCGGGAAGGGAATACGCTGGGTCAGGCCGCGGCGCGCCTTCCACAGCTGGAACTCGCCCGCGACGTCGCCCTCGTCTTTGCCGATCTCGAAGAGCGAGACGATCACCACCTTGACCGGCAGCGGATGGTCGCAAGGCGCGCCGGGATCGCAGTCGGCGACGGCGGAAGTCGTGGGGGGCGATGCCGTGGCATCGGCGGCGAACGCCGGGGTGGCCGCAGCGAGCATGGCGCCCGCCATGAGAGTCGCGAGCGTCTGGGAGCGCATGGGTAACCTTTCTATTCAAACCGCAAGAAGGGAGCGCCGGCGATCGCCGACGCTCCCTCTCGGGGCATCAGAACTTGTACGTCAACGAGGCCTGGAAGCTGCGCGGCAGCTCCGGCAGGACGATCGTGGAACCGAACAGTTCGGTAAAGTTGGCACGGAAGTACTTCTTGTCGGTGACGTTCTTCACGACCAGACGGGCGAGCCACGGGCCGGTCTCGTACGAGATGGCCGCGTCGATCTTGGTGTAAGCGGGCAGCTTCACCGCCTGCGACTGGCCCGAGTAGACCGAGTCCACCTTCACTCCGCTGGCGCTCAGCGCGAGGCCGTTGTCGAAGGCATACGTCGCTGTCAGCGAGTAGAGGTTGGTCGGGATACCGGCACGGCGCGAGTCGCTCTTGCTGGTGATCGGCACGAGGCCGATCGGCTGGCCGCCGAGGTAGAGCGACGGATCGCTGACGTTGACCAGATCCTCGATGCCGAAGAAGCTGAACAGCGTGCCATTGGTCAGCGCGGTCAGGTTGTAGACCTTGGTGCGCGTGTAGCCACCGGTGATCAGCAGGTGCTTGTCCACCGACCAGCGGAACTCGGCTTCCAGGCCCTTGGTCTCGACCGACTGGTTCACCGTGACCGACTGGATGTTGTAGTCGGTGCGCTTCTGCTTGTAGATCGACACCGCCGCATAGAGGCGATCATCGAGCCAGCTTCCCTTCAGGCCGCCTTCGTAGAGCTTGGAGGCCGAGACAAAGGTCTGTCCGGCGATGTCGCCCGGATAGAGTTCAGCACCCTGCCCGGCGATCACGGTCGATTGGCGCGCGATCGTGGCATAGGGGATCAGGCCGTAGGGCAGCTTGTAGTTGGCGCTGGCCGACCACGACCATGCGCCCTTGTTACCGCTGGCGCTGTCGGGAATGCCGTCCGCCCGATTGGATGCGACCTGCGCCGCTTCCATCTTGCCGATGTTGTAGGCCGACTTCGCCTTGAGGTAGTCGTAACGGGCACCCACCGTCACATCGAGACCGAAACTGAAGTCGAAGTCCGCCAGCGCGGCGATTGAGTAATCGGTGTAGTGGCCGGTGACATAGTTGGTGTAATCGCAGTCGCACTCGGTCGAGAGCAGGCGATCCGACGCCGGGGTGTAGCCGACGGTCAGGTCGACGCGATGGAAGTATTCGTAGTTGAAATCGTCACCGTGCTTGAAATTGGTGTAGCGGATCGACGGCGATACCTGGAATGCGAACTTGCCGATATCGTTCTCGAACTTGTCCGAGATGACGACCTTGTTCTCGATCGCATAGGAATCGTGGAACTGCGAGAAGCCGTAGGAATTCTCGTTGATGTTGTCGTACGAGTCGAAGAAGAACTGGTTCTTGATCTCGAGATCGCCGGCACCTTTCCAGATCAGGTCAGCGTAAAGCGTACTGCCCTTGTTATCGAGGCGATCGTTCTTCCCGGTCAGCGTCTTGCGGCGGCTGAGCTTGGCGGTGCCCACGTTGGTCAGGTTGAGCGCGGTATTGGGGTTGGGCGTACCGTCGGGGCTGTTGGTAAAGCATGCGTCCGTGATCGACGATGCAAACACCCCGCCACCGCAGGCGAAGCCGCCGAAGATCGACATGCCGCCGGGAACCGCCGCGTTGATCTCGCCCTGCGAAATCTGGCCGTCGCCATTGGTGTCGAGCGGCTTTGCCGAGCCGGTAATGTACGTGCCGTTGTCGACGAGGTCCTGCGTCAGGCGGTTCCAGCCGCCGTTCTGCTGGCCCTTGTAGTTCTGGTACATGCCGCCGAATTCGAGGCGCAGGTTGGGCGTCAGGTCGGTGTCGAACGAACCCTGCAGGATCGTCTGACGGGTCGACATGTTGTCGTAGTAGCTGCCCGAATCCTCGACTTCCGCGAACAGGCTGTAGCCGAATTCCTGCGTGCCGATCTTGCCGGGGCCGCGCATTTCGGCCTTGATATCGGCCTTGCGCCAGCTGCCGCCGGTCATGGTGACCTCACCCTCGGGGCTGGCGAGGTAGGAGCCGCCCTGAACGCGCGCCGACTTCGGCACGAAGTTCATGTAGCCGCCGGTCTTCGACGGACCGTAGATCGGCGAGGCCGGGCCGCGCACGATGTCGATGCGCTCGGAGGCGCCGATCGGGGTCGGGTAGTTGCCGGGGTTGTCGAGGCGGCGCATGCCGCGGAAGTAGATTTCGCCCGGAGTACCGCGAATGTCGAGCGCGCCGCCGACGCCGAAGAACGAGTTGGTGAACGTGCCCGGCGACTGCGCGACGAGGTCGTAGATGTCGGTAATGCCGAAGCGTTCCATCTGCTCGGCGCTGATGGTGGAGACCGAACGCGGCGTCTCGGTCACGGTCTTGTCGAAGCCGAAGACGGTGCCGACACCCTCGATCGGCAGAGCGCCGAGCGAACCGGTGACGACGATGTCCTTGCCGTCCTCGGTCGTTTCATCGGCGGCCGCCTGCGCGAAAGCCGGTGTCGTCAGTGCAGTGCAACAAAGCAGCGCGCCCGCGGCCAATACCGTCTTGCGCGCAGTGAAACGGATCATATCCCTCATGGTATGCCCCCTTGATACGGCGGGAACGGTCCTTGCCGCCCGCCGCGTGCTGTTGTGTCCCTCCTCTCCCGCACTTCCCTGTGCAGTCCCTGTTTACGGTGTGCCGTTGCTTTGACGGCAAGCATCCGCGATCGCGGCAAGGAAACTCAGTCCCCCGCCGCTCCCTGTCTGGCCTTGAACCGGTCGAGCGAGCGCTCGAACCGGTCGAAGTTCATCTCCAGCCGTGCCTGCAGCGTGGCCTTCTCGTTCTTTGCGAGAAATGTCTTGCAGGACCCGGCCGCGAAATCCGTCGCGCACGGCGCCACCACTGCCCCATAGCGGCGGTCCGCCCACAGGCTCGCGCCCGGCGCGAAGGAATATTCCAGGCTGTTGCGCGCCAGTTCCTTGAGGTCGGCGTAGTGCAGCCCCTGTTGCTGCACCGCGCGGACATGCTCGTTGGTCATGTCGGAACGCAGCACGCCCTCGTCGTCGGTGGAGAGCATCACCGGCACGCCCATCGAGCGGTAGAGGTGCAGCGGATGGACGCCGCCCTCCACGCCCAGGATCACGGCGTTGCTGGTGAGATTGATCTCCACCCCGATCCCGTCCCGCGCCATGCGGGCGAGGGTTTCCGGGGCGTTGACTTCATAGGCAATGTCGACGCCGTGGCCGATGCGCTTGGCACCCGAGGCGATGGCCTTGCCGATATGGTCCTCGAGATCCTTGGGCGGCACCAGCCCGAGCGCGAGTTCGCCTGCATGCATGGTGACGTTGACCTTGGGATACTTCGCTCCGAGGAAGCGGAACATCGCCATGTGCAGGTCGTAGTCGCGCAAGGCGACCGGATCGTCCTCGGGCATGACGATGTTGACGCCGACGAAGCGCGGGTCCTTGTCCGCCAGCACGAAGCCCGCGAGCATCGAGCGCCACACGACCTGCCGCGGCAATCCGCGCATGGCCGAGTAGATGTAGTGCATCGCGACGCCGCAGCCCGGATCGGCCGCCTTCGTGCTGCAGCCGAGGCGCTTCTTCGCGAAGGCTTCCTCCTCGTCCACTTCCGCGATAGCCGGCGCGACCAACGCCTGAGCCGCCGGAAGGTCGCGCTTGTAGGCGGCGGCGATGCCGTCGACGTCGAGCGGTGCATTCGGGGCGGACAGCATGAACGGCGTCGTGCTGTCCGGATTGTGCATCAGTTCGACGTAGACGAGGTTGTTGCGGCCCGCGCTGGCGAAGGCGTCGGCCAGCCAGCGCGCGTCTTCGCCGTCCGCCGCAGGACCGAACTTGCGGAAGCTGGAGAAGAACTGGTTGTGGCCGGAGACCAGAGCCGGGCCGATGCCCTTCTGGAAGCCCCGCGTAGAGATCGCGTCGATCAGCTTCGCGTAAGTGAACGGGTCCTTCTCGGCCATCGGACCGATCTGGAGTTCGGCGGGACACGGCCCCGGCACGATGCGGGTAATCCCCTCGTCCGCGCACATGCCCTTGGCGGCGGCGACCTTGAGGAAGTCCTCCGCATAGACCGAACCGCCGAGGTGGTTGTGCAGATCGCCGCCCTTGGGCATCGCCTGCAGGAACACGCGCAGCCGCCCGGCATTGCCCGCCATTTCGTCGAGCATGGCAGACGCCGCCGCCTCGTCCGCATGCGCGGCCGGAGCCGCGAGAGGCAAGGCCAGCGTCGTCAGCAAGGTGGAAACGAGGCGCCTCACGGTACGGGGGCCTCCGGCACCGCGTTCTCGTACTTGTCCCAGTGCTTGAGCAGTTCGTGCACGACCGGCGCGCCGACGAGATAGTTCGCCTCGAACGCGGCCTTCTGGCCCGCGCCTTCGTTGGCGACGCTCTCGACCGCCGAGACGCCCGGAGGCGGCATCGAAGGGTTGGAGCCCGTGCGCAGCACCATGACACGGTTCGCATCGACCAGACCGTTCTTGGCCGCGATCAGGATCGAGCCCTGCTGGATCTGGCTTTCCATGTTGGTCATGGCGAAGCGACCCTTGCCGCCGGTCCACAGCTTGACCCAGTCGCGCGCCCACTGCGTGCGGCTCGGACCATGCCAGTAGCGCAGGCCGCCCAAGGTCTCGCCCATCAGCACGAACGGCGGCTTCTGCGCATTGGGCCAGCCCTTCCAGCGCGCGCGGTCGGCCTGAAGCTCCGGCGAGTCCGGGATCTTCATGTCCTTGCTGAGACCATAGGCCCAGTAAGCGAGCCCCTGATTCAGCTCGGCCGACATCGACAGCTTGCGGGTGTCCGTGAAGCCGGCGAAGTCCTGAGTGGCTCCGGGCAGAGTGTTCGGCTTGTCGGCGCCGATCGCGAACAAGCCATAAGGCCAGTCCTTCGGCACTTCGCGGTCGTCGAACTCGCGCAGCTTGTCGCCGTCGACCACCCAGCGCGACCACGCCGCGCTGCCGACCGAGGCCAACTGCGGATCGACGCCGGAGATGCCGGTGAACAGCCAGTACGTCTTCGTGAAATCGAAGCGCGGGTCCATCAGCAGCGCGGTCAGCTGGTCGGACACGCTGCCGATCATCGTGTCCGGGCTGCCCCAGACCATGCCGTAGAGCCCGTCCGCATTGCGGCGCAGCGGGTGGAGCGTGCCCTTGACCGGGATCACCTCGTCGAGATGCTCGCGCTCGGCCCAGGCCTGGAATTCGCCGGGGGCATCGCCCTTGTCCTCACCCGGTTCGAACGTGGCGACGACGATGACCTTCACCGGAATCGGCGTGACCTTGGGAATTTCCGGCAGCGCAGGCTCGGCCGCTGCCGCAGCGACGGGCGCAAGCAGGCCCGCTGCTGCAGCAAGCGCCAGCGCACGCAAGGAAGCCCTCAAGGGGCGGCCGGATCGATAAGCAATCATTGTAACTAGAACCCCGAGAACGGGGGGCGCACCCGCGCAGGTTCGGTGGATTCACCCGGCACCGGCGCGCCCCCTTACCAAAAGTGCGGCTCCGGCGACCGACGATCCCCCTGTAGGGAGAGGATCGGGAAATCGCGTTCGTCGGATCGCACCTTCCGGTATTGCTAGCGGTGGTACGGCACAGGAGATAGTGCTAGCAAACGCAATGAATCCCACGGTCCGTTGCAAAAATTAGAGCAGGTCTAAAGTCGCCATGCCCGCCTTTTCCCGTTTTCTGCGCTATTTCATGGTCGTCGGCCGCCACGGTTCGATCCGCAAGGCCGCCGACGAGCTCAATGTCTCGGCCTCGGCCATCGCCCGCCAGATCCTCAACGTCGAGGCGGAGATCGGCACACCTCTGTTCGAGCGCCTGCCCACCGGCCTGCGCCTGACGGCGGCGGGAGAGATCATGATGGCGGCGGGCAACCGCTGGCAGAAGAACATGCAGGACATCCGCGCGCAGATAGAGGACTTGCGCGGGCTCAAACGCGGTCACGTGGACTTCGCCATCATCGACGCGCTGGCCAAGGGCTACATTCCCTCGGTCGTCCGCTCGGTGCAGGAACGGTATCCGGGCATTACCGTCGGCGTGAAGGTCCAGGCCAACGACGAAGTCCGCAAAGCCGTCGCCAGCGGCGAAGTCGATTTCGGCATCCTGTTCGAACCGCACAGCTACCGCGACCTGACGGTACGCGCCTTCGTGGAAGTGGTTCTCGGCTTCATCACGCCGCCGGGGCACCCGCTGGGCGAACTGTCCGAGGCCCGCTTCTCCGCCGCCATCGGCGAGCCGCTGATCGTCCCGGCCGAAGTTCTGGCGATCAGCCAGCAGATCGCCGTCCTCGAAGGCACGACAGGCATGGACATGAGCCGGATCGCGACCTCCGACAACATCCAGATGATCGCCTCGCTGGTGCAGGCCGGAGCGGGCGTGGGTATCCTGTCCTCACTCGACGTGATCACCGAAGTGCAAGCGGGCCAGGTATCCTTCACCCGCATCTCCGACGCGCTGCTGCGGCCGATGACGCTGGCGCTCTGTACCAACTCCGCACGCACCCCTTCCTATGCGGCCAGTCTCGTTCTGTCGGAGATCGAGAACGGGTTCGCGGGCCTCAGCTATGTGGAATCGATGCTCTCGACGGAAGAGAACGACGCATGATGCTGCTCACCCGGTTGCCCTTGCGCCATAGTGTCCCTATCGGCACACCTTTCCCGACATCGCCGGACAGGATTCGCTCCGCATGAGCCAGACCGAAGAACCGCAACTGCATTACCTCGAATACTACGAGGACTTCCTCGCCAAAGTCCGCGTGCTCTCGCGCAAGATCCGCGAAGGCGAATGGCAGCCCGAATTCATCATAGGCGTCGGCCGCGGCGGCCTCGTGCCGGCGGTCTACATCTCGCACCAGCTCGAAGTGCCGATGCTGTCGATCGACCACTCGGCCAAGGTTCCCGGCTTTGCCGACGAACTGCTCGGCAAGGTCGCAGGGATGACCGCCGAGGGCAAGCGCCTGCTCTTCGTCGACGACATCAACGACAGCGGCGGCACCATCGAGTACATCCGCAATCTGCTGGGCGACAACGGCTGCGACGCCGAAAACCTGCGCTTCGCGGTGCTGATCAATAACACCCGTTCCAAGGCGGTCGCCGAACTCTACGTCGACGCCATCGACCGTGACGAGGACAAGCGCTGGTTCGTGTTCCCGTGGGAATCGGTCGGCACCAAGGACGCCATCGTCGAGGAAGCGCGCTCGGTCCCCGAGAGGCTTGGCTGATCATGCGGATCTGCGTCTATCTCGGCTCCTCTGCGGGCGTTAATCCCCTGTATCGCGAAGCTGCGCACCAGTTCGGCACGCTGCTGGCCAAGCGCGGCATCGGCCTCGTCTACGGCGGCGGCATGGTCGGCCTGATGGGCGTGGTCGCGGACGCGGCCTGCGCGGCGGGCGGCGAAGTCATCGGCGTCATCCCCGAGGCCCTGCGCGCGCGCGAGCACGACCACCAGGGCATCACCGAGCTTCACGTCGTCAAGACCATGCACGAGCGCAAGGCGATGATGGCCAATCTCTCGGACGGTTTCGTCACCCTGCCCGGCGGCATCGGCACGTTCGAGGAAATGTTCGAGGCGTGGTGCTGGACGCAGCTCGGCTATCACAACAAGCCGGTGGGCCTGCTTGACGTGAACGGGTTCTACTCGGGGCTGGGCCAGTTCATCGACAACGTGGTGGAGGAAGGCTTCCTCCAGCCGCGCCACCGCGCGATGCTGATCGTCGAGAAGGACCCCGAGGCGATGATCGATCGGATCGTCAACTTCGTCCCGCCCGAAAACGAGCACTGGCTCGGCGCGCAGGACGTTTGAACGAAACGCTACTTCGTCATTGCGAGCGAAGCGAAGCAATCCAGGGCGGAGTAGCACTGCCCTGGATTGCTTCGCTTCGCTCGCAATGACGACAAGGGCTCAGGTTTCGGTAATATTCAACACCGCCGCGTAAGGATCACCCGCCAGCCCAAGCACGTGCGCGAAGGCGGGCTCGGTCTTCATCCCGGCCGCCCGCGCCGCCATTACGGAAGCGCGAAACTCCGGCCCGCGCTCATCGAGAAGCCGGCGCTCGATCTCGAAATGCCGCCACCCGACTTGCGCATCGACCGGCACCGGCGAGCCGAACAGCTCGAACGGCACCCCGTCGATCGTGAAGACCGCGACCACCGCCCGCTCGTCACGCAGCCACTGATGCATCGCGAAGTCCGCAGCGCCCGCGAAAGCACCCCATACCACGCGGGAAAACTCCCCGGCGTCAGGCGCATGGCAGAGGACATCGACGTCACTGCCGGGCACGGCGATGCCGAGCGGAAACGTCCCCGCGACCCGCGCATCGAAGGCGACAAGAACCGACAGTATTCCACTGTGCTCGACCGCCTCGCGCCATTTCGCGCTCACCCTGCGGCGTAAGCCTCCAGCCGCTCGACATGCCGTGCGACCATCTCCTGCGGCAGGAAAGAGCCGGTGAAGCTGTTGCGCGCCAGCGTCACTAGGTCATCGCGCGAAAGCCCCCTCGCCTCAGCCACAGCGCGGTAGTTGTCCGCCACGTATCCGCCGAAATAGGCCGGATCGTCGGAATTCACCGTAGCTTTCAAGCCCTCCGCCAGCATCCGGTCTAGCGGATGATCAGCAAGGTCCTTCACCACGCAGAGCTTGAGGTTGGACAGCGGGCAGACCGTCAGCGTGATCCCCTCGGCCGCGAGGCGCGCAACCAGCGCCTCGTCTTCCAGCGCGCGGTTGCCGTGGTCGATGCGGTCGACGCCGAGCAGGTCCAGCGCCTCGTGGACGTAGGCGGGCGGGCCTTCCTCTCCGGCATGGGCGGTGATCTTGAGGCCCTTCTCGCGCGCCGCCGCGAAGACGCGGGCAAACTTGGCGGGCGGGTGGCCGACTTCCGAACTGTCGAGCCCCACCGCCGCGATCCTGCCCAGCCAGGGCTCGGCCATCTCCAGCGTGGCGAAGGCGGCCTCTTCCGGCAAATGGCGCAGGAACGAGAGAATAAGCTGCGACGTCAGGCCGAATTCGGTCTCGGCCGCCGCCATTGCCGACAACAGGCCCTCGATCACTTCGGCAAAGGGAATGCCGCGATCGGTGTGGGTCTGCGGATCGAACATGATCTCCGCATGGACAACGCCGTCCGCCGCGGCGCGCGTGAAGTACGCCATCGCGAGGTCATGGAAATCCGCGCGGGTGCGCAACACGTCGGCGCCCGCGTAATAGATGTCGAGGAAATCCTGCAGGTTCGAGAAGTCGTAGGCGGCGCGCACCTCCTCCACCGAGGCGTAAGGAATGGCGACGTTGTTGCGCTGCGCCAGCGCGAACATCAGTTCGGGCTCGAGGCTGCCTTCGATGTGGAGGTGCAATTCGGCCTTGGGGAGGCCGGCGATAAACTGGGCAAGATCGGTCATGGTGTCCTTTTGTACGCGCATTCGCCCAGCAGGTAAGTACGGGAAATGGCGCGCTCGTCGCCGAGGATCTGGAGTGCGAAGAGCCGCGTGGCAAGGTCCGCGTCTTCTGTCCGTCGCTCCATCAGCGGCGTGGCGGCGCTGTCGAGCACGACGAAGTCGGCCTCCTGCCCCACTTCCAGCGCGCCCACGCGGTCGGCGATGTGCAGCAGCGAGGCGCTTCCCGCCGTGGCGAGATAGAGCGCGCGGAACGGATCGAGCCGGTCCTCGCGGGCCAGCGCGGCCTGGTAGGCGAGGCCCGCTGTGCGCAGCATCGAGAACGACGTGCCCGCCCCGACGTCGGTGCCCAGGCCCAGCCGCAGCGCGTGCCGGTCCGCCTGTCCGAAGTTGAAGTGTCCGGACCCAAGGAACAGGTTGGACGAAGGACAGACCGCCACGCCCGCGCCGCTCTCGTGCAGGCGCGAGCAGGCCCGGTCGGACAAGTGGATGCCGTGCGCGAAGACCGAGCGCGGCGTTACCAGTCCGAAGCGGTCGTAAGCATCGAGGTAGTCGGCGCTGTCCGGGAACCGCGCGGCGACAGCGGCGACTTCGTGGACGTTCTCCGACAAGTGCGTGTGCATCAGCACGTCGGGATGCTTGGCCAGAAGCGCGCCTGCGTCGGCCAGCTGCGCATCGCTGGAGGCGAGCGCGAAACGCGGGGTCACCGCGTAGCCCAGTCTGCCCCGCCCGCGCCAGCGCCGGATCAGCGCCTCGGTTTCGGCCCGTCCCGAAGCGACGGTATCCTGCAGGCCTTCGGGGCCGAGGTCCATCAGCACCTTGCCGGAAACGATGCGCATTCGCCGCTCCAGCGCGGCCTCGAACAGGGCATCGACCGACTGTTCGTGGACGGTGGGATAGACCAGCGCGCTGGTGGTTCCGTTGCGCAGCAGTTCGTCGAGGAAGAACGCCGCCACGGCATCGGCGTGGGCCTTGTCCGCGAACGCCTTTTCCGCCGGGAAGATGTGCTTGTCGAGCCAGTCGAGAAGCTGTTCCCCGTAGGAGGCGATGCGGTCGGTCTGGGGGTAATGGACGTGCGCGTCGATGAAGCCGGGCACGACGAGGCCGGGCAGCATTTCGACATCGGGATACTTGTCCGCGAGGTCCGGGTAAGCGCCGCGCGCGATGACCACGCCATCCTCGACGACGAGCAGGCCGTCGGGTTCATGGCGCACGGCATCGGGCGCGTCATGCGGGACCGAGAGCAGTTCGGCGCGATAGGCGCGGATCATCGTTCCTCCCCGGTACGGGGAGGGGGACCACCCGCAGGGTGGTGGAGGGGCACCGGCGGGGTCGCACTGACCTTCAAGGACAGCCGGTCTGGCGCGTGCCCCTCCACCATGCTTCGCATGGTCCCCCTCCCCCATTGGGGGAGGAACTTGGCGGTACTCATCATTTTCCTCTCAATTGCAGCAGCTGCGCGCAGACCGCGATGGCGATCACGTCCGGCTCCTTGCCGGAGACGCCGGGCACGCCGATCGGCGCGGTGAGGCGCTCCAGCGCCTCCGGTGAAATTCCGTCCGCCGCCAGTCGCGACCGGAAACGGGCGATCTTGGTGGATGAGCCTATGAGGCCGACGAAAGCCGGCAACTCGGCACGCCTCAGCGCCGCCAGCGTCAGATGATAGTCCAGCGGATGATCGTGCGTCAGGATCAGCACGGCGGCATCGGCCGGAGCCTCGGCGACGCAGTGCGCGATGTCCTCCTCGGCGACCAAGGTCACACCGTCGATATGCGCCTGCTCGGGCCGGGTGTCGAACCATGCGAGTTGCAGCGGCAACCCGATCATGTGCCGCGCGATGGCCTGCCCGACATGGCCCGCACCGAACAGGTAGACCGGGCGCGGCCGCTCGCCCACTGGCTCGACGATGCGGGCGCCAACTTCGGGCCTGTCGCCGCGCGCGGACTGGCGGGTGACCGTTTCACGCTCGAACACGCGGCGTTCCACGGCGTCTTCGGCAAAGCTGGTCACCAGCATCCGGCCGGGCTCGGCGTCATGCAGCCAGTCGAGCGCCCCGGTGTCGAGATGCTCCACCAGCACCCGCACCCGGCCGCCGCAGCATTGCCCCAGCAGCGGGCCAAGCGGATAGTCCTGCACCCTCCACGTGCCCGGCGCATGACCCAGGATTGCGCGCGCCTGCTCGACCGCGCGGTATTCCAACTGGCCGCCGCCGATGGTCCCTTCCTGTCCCTGCGCAGTAACGAGCATCCGCGTGCCCGCCCCGCGCGGGGCCGAGCCCTCGCTGGCGAGCACGGACACCATCGCGGTCGGGACCGTCCGGTCCAGCCGCCGCAGCCAACCGATCCACTGCGTCATGCCGAAAACGCCGCGATCGCCTTGAGGATGCGCTCAGGCGTACAGGGCGCGTCGAGCTGCGGCAACGCGCGCTTGCCGGGCACGGTCGCGGCAACGGCGCGGTTCAGCGCCGAGAAAACCGAGATCGCCAGCATGAACGGCGGCTCGCCCACCGCCTTGGAACGGTTGATGGTCGGCTCGACGTTCTCGCCGTCCCACAAGGTCACGGTGAAATGCCTGGGCCGGTCGGAGGCGGTGGGGATCTTGTACGTCGCGGGGCTGTGCGTCAGCAAGCGCCCCTTGGCGTCCCAGACCAGTTCCTCGGTCGTCAGCCAGCCCTGCCCCTGGATGAACCCGCCCTCGATCTGGCCCTTGTCGATCACCGCGTTCAGCGATCGGCCGACGTCGTGAATGATGTCGACGGCCAGGACTTTATGCTCGCCGGTCAGGGTATCGATCACGACCTCGCTCACCGCCGCGCCATAAGCGAAATAGTAGAACGGACGGCCCTTGAAGACCGAGCGATCGTATTCGATCCCCGGCGTCGCATAATAGCCGGTCGAGGACAGCGACACGCGCCCGATATGCGCCTTGCGCGCGACTTGCGCGAAATCCAGCGTCTCCGCGCCGACGATCACGCCGCCGGGGGTGAAGTGCACCTCGCCTTCCTCCAAGCTGTAAGTGCGGGCGAGGAAATCCGTCAGCCGGTCGCGGATCGTCATCGCCGCATTGTGCGCCGCCATGCCGTTGAGGTCCGCGCCGGAACTGGCCGCCGTAGCGGAGGTATTGGGCACCTTGTCAGTGCGCGTCGCGGTGATGCGGATGGTCTCCATCGGCACCGCGAAGACGTCGGCCACCACGCGCGCTACCTTGGTGTAGAGGCCCTGCCCCATCTCGGTGCCGCCGTGGTTCACCTGGATCGAACCGTCGGCGTAAACGTGGACGAGCGCGCCCGCCTGGTTGAGATGGGTGGTGGTGAAGCTGATCCCAAACTTCACCGGCGTCAGCGCGATGCCCTTCTTGAGAACGGGATTGGCGGCGTTAAACGCTTTCACGGCCTTCACCCGCTCATCGTAGCGCGACGTCTGCCGCAGCCGGGCAATGAGTTGCGGGGCGACGTTGTCGGCGACGGTCATCGCGTATGGCGTCGTCTCGCGCCCCGGACCGTAGAGGTTCAGCACCCGCACATCGAGCGGGTCGCGGCCCAGCGCCATCGCCACGTCGTCGATCACGCGCTCGATAGCCAGCATGCCCTGCGGCCCACCGAAGCCGCGGAAGGCGGTGGCCGAGACGGTGTTGGTCTTCAAACGCTCGGACACGACTTCGACGTCGGGCAGGAAGTAGCAGTTGTCCGAATGGAACATCGCGCGGTCGTTAATCGCCGGGGACAAGTCCACCGTCGCCCCGCACGCCGAGGCAAGGTGCAGCGACAGCGCCAGCAGACGGCCCGCGTCGTCGAAGCCGACCTCGTAGGCGACATCGAAGGGATGGCGCTTGCCGGTCATGACCATGTCGTCGTCGCGATCGACGCGGAACTTGGCGGGGCGACCGGTCTTGCTGGCAACGAGCGCGGCGGCGGCGGCGAACAGCGCGGCCTGCGTCTCCTTGCCGCCGAACGCGCCGCCCATGCGCCGCACCTCCACCGTCACGTCGGCGGACGATACGTGCAACATGTGCGCGACGAGGTGCTGGACCTCGCTCGGGTGCTGGGTGGAGCACAGGACGTGGACCTGCCCGTCCTCGCCCGGTGTCGCGACGGAGACTTGGCCCTCAAGGTAGAAATGGTCCTGTCCGCCCATGGCGAAGCGGCCCGAGAGGCGGTGAGGCGCGGCGTCCAGCGCGGCAGGAGCATCGCCCCGGGCCATGCGCTGCGCGGGCTCGATGTGCGATCCGGCAGCCTGCGCCTCGGCGACCGTGAGCGCGGCTGGGAGCGGTTCGTACGCGATGCGGCCGAGACGCGCGGCGATGCGGGCCGCGCGCTGGCTGGTCGCGGCGACGAGGAACACCGCCTGCCCGTGGGTGATGACTTCCCCATCGGCGAGCAGCCGGTCGTCGCCCGCTACCGGACTGACGTCGTTCGCGCCGGGAATGTCGGCGGCAGTATAGACTGCGACGACGCCGGGAGACGCACGCACCTCGGACAAGTCCATCGAGACGATCCGCGCGCGCGCCTCGCTCGACTGGCCGAAGGCGAGGTGCAGCATGTCCGCAGGTTCGGTCAGGTCGTCCGCATAGCGCGCCTCGCCCGCGACATGGAGCCGCGCGCTGTCGTGCGGATGCGAGGGCTTGGGCAGCACCTTCCAGGCGGGATCGCGCTCAGCCATCGACAGCCTCCAGCACGGAAGTCGCGACGCCCTGCGAGCGCAGCCAGAGACGACGTAGGAGATTCGCAGCGGCCTCGACGCGGTAGGCGGAGGAGCCGCGCACGTCGGTCAGGGGTTCGAAGTCCGCTTTCAGCGCTTCGGCAGCGGCGGTGAACGTGGCTTCGGCAAAAGGCTGGCCGATCAGCGCGGCCTCGCACGTGCCGGCCCGCTTTGGAGTCGCCGCCATGCCGCCGAACGCGGCGCGCGCCTCTTCGATCACGCCGTCCTCTACACGCAGCGCGAAGGCGCCGCAGACCGCCGAGATGTCGCTGTCGAACCGGCGCGAGAGCTTGGAAATCAGGATCACCGTATCCGCCGGAGGGCGCGGGATACGCACGGATTCGACGAACTCGCCAGGCTGCCGATCCTGCTTGCCGTAAGCGAGGAAGTAGTCCTCCAGCGCCATCGTCCGCCGCCCCGCCATGCTGCGCAGCGTAAGTTCGGCACCGAGTGCAATGAGCGCCGGAGGGCCATCGCCGATCGGCGAACCGTTGGCGATATTGCCCCCCACGGTCCCGGCGTTGCGTACCTGAAGCCCCCCGATGCGGCGCACGAGTTCGCCGAGGTCCGGATGCAATCGAGCCATCGCCGCATGTGCATCGGCGTAACGCACGCCCGCACCGAGGGTCAGCGCATCGGCGCTTTCCTCGATCGCCGCGAGTTCGGCGATGCCGCCCAGGAAGATCACGGTGCCCAGATCGCGCAGGCCCTTGGTGACCCACAGGCCCACGTCGGTAGCTCCGGCCACCAAACGCGCGTTGGGATGTTCGGCCAGCAATGCAGCGAGTTCATCGCAGGTGCGCGGCGCGAACCAGCGGCGGCCCCGCCACTCGCCCGAAGCGCTGCCCTCCAGCGCCTTGAGCGCGGCGATCACCCTCGTATCGTCCTGCTCGCAAGATCCGGCACCTTCCCCGGCCTCGATGATCGGACCATAGCCGGTGCAGCGGCACAAGTTGCCCGCGATCACATCCTCTACCGGCAGATCGCAGCCGCGCGCGCCGATGGTGCGGCCGTGCAGCGACATGACGAATCCCGGCGTGCAGAAGCCGCACTGCGAACTCCCGTTGCAGGCCATCGTCTCCTGCAAGGCATTGAGCGTGCCGGTATCGTCCTTGAGGCTTTCGACGGTCATAACCGCCTTGCCGTCCAGCATCGGCAGGAACTGGATGCAGGAATTGACCGCGCGCCATGCCACGCCCTCGCCTTCCAGCGCGCCGACCAGCACCGTGCAGGCACCGCAGTCTCCCTCGGCGCAACCTTCCTTGGTTCCGGTGCGCCGCATCGTGTAGCGCAGATGATCGAGCACCGTCGCGGTCGGATCGACCGTGTCCAGTTCGACCACTTCGCCATCAAGAAGGAAGCGCACCGGCACGTCAGCTGCCCCGGTAGGTCGAGTAGCCGAAAGGCGAGACCAGCAGCGGTACGTGGTAATGCGCATCGGGGTCGGCAATGCCAAAATCGATCGAGACATGATCGAGGAACGGCGGCTCGGGCAGCTTGATCCCCTTGCCCCGGAAATAGGCGGCCACCGCGAAAGTCAGGCGATACGTGCCGGTCGGCAGCGCCGGGAGACCCGGGCAGCGGCCGTCGGCATTGGTCTCGCCGGTGAACAGGATCGTGCCCGACCCGGTTTCGAGACACAGGGAAATCCCCGTCGCGGGAGCGCCGTGAGTCGTATCGAGGACGTGCGTGGACAGACTGCTCATGCGACCGTCTCCTCCTCGCGCGGCCACTGGCCGAGAAATTCATGCTCGTCATAGTCGAGAAAGTCGGCCACCAGAGCCTCCCGGTCGTCGAGGAAGAGTTGGTCGGCCACGCCCTTGACCAGCCGGGGCAGCGCATTGTGCAGGCCCGACAGTGCCGAGGCCGAGAGCCCCAGGCTCACCAGCGCCGAATAGTTGAACGCGAACAATCCGTGCAGCGGCGCGCCGTCCACTCCATCGCGCGGCAGGAACTCGAAAGCGTTGCCGAGATAAGGGTGAGCATCGATGAGCGCATTGGGCTTGCCCGGAGGCGTCACGCGATCGGACCAGCGGGCGATGAGGTCGGCCACGTCCGCCAGTTCGGGACGCAGGCCGGGATCGCTGAGGAGACCGGTGGAGACGACGACGAAGTCGAAGTCGTGATGCCCGTGCGGCGTCGTGACACGGACCAACCCGTCATGTTCCTTCACGTCCAGCCAAGGCGCGCCGAGGTGCAGGGCAAAGCCGGGCCATGCCGCCGCGCGCTCGAAGGTGTCGTTCGTCGGCGGCTGGTTGTGACCGAGGAAAGCGTCCATTGCCGCGTATTTGGTCTGATCGTCCAGCGCCGGGTAGCGAGCGGTGAAGCCGACGCGCTCCATGAAGCGGATCGGGTTGATGCGGGGCAGTTCCTTGCGGCGCATGAACACTTCCGCCGCCGCCACGCCCTGCGTCAGGGCGAAGTTGGCGTTGTCGAAGGCCGAGGCGCCGCCGCCCAGCACGCCGATGCGTTTGCCGTGCAGTGCCGCGAAGTCGATCGGCTCGCTGGTGTGCGCCCACAAGTGCCGGGGCAGGTTGTCGCGCACCATCGCCGGGGTGTGCCATTCGCCGCCGCCCTGGATGCCGGTGGCCAGCACCACCTTGCGCGCCAGCGCCACGCTGCCGTCAGCGAAGTGCAGGCAATGCACGCCATGCGCCGTGACCGGCTCGATCCGCTGCAGCTTCGCGCCGTTCTCCACCGGCAGGTCAAGCACGCGGCGATACCAGCGCAGATATTCCATCCAGTCGCCGCGCGCGATCTTGTCGACCGCCTGCCAGCCGGCGAGCCCGTGCTGCGCTTCCCACCAGGCGCGGTAGGTCAGCGAGGGCACGCCGAAATCGATCGGGTTGAGATGCTTGGGCGTACGCAGCGTGACCATGCGCGCATACGTTTCCCAGGGCCCTTCGAACCCGGCCTCGTTCTCGTCGAACACGCGCACGTTGGTCACGCCCTCGCGCCTCAGGCCCAGCGCGGCGGAGAGGCCGCATTGCCCCCCACCGATGACCGCGACATCGAGCACCGGCGCGCCCTCTACCGCGCGCGGTCGCACCCATTCGGGGCGAGCGAAGCCGATCAGCTCCAGCTCGCGGGCAAGCTGCGCCTCGAGGGCGGGAAGGCCGATTGCATCGTTCATGTCATGTCTTTCAGGCGCAGGCGGACGATCTCGCCGATCTGCTCCAGCGCGGTGGCCACTTCGGTCTCGCGGTCGTTGGCGAGGCGGCGGTCCATCGCGGCGAGGATACCCGCCTTGTCGGTCAGGCGCACGCAGATGATGAAGGGAAAGTCGAACGCTGCGCGGTAAGCGGCGTTCAGGCGGTGGAACTCGGCGTATTCCTCAGGGGTCAGGCGGTCGAGCCCGGCGCTGGCCTGCTCGGCGGTGCTGGCCTCGGTGAGGGTGCGGTCGATCGCGGCCTTGCCCGCGAGTTCGGGGTGCGCGCGGATCAGGGCAAGCTGCTCGTCAGGGCTGGCGGCGTGCAGCACCGCCATCAGATCGGCATGACGATCGCCGGAAGACGGCCGCGCGTCGGCGCGCTCCTCCACCCAAGGGCTATGTTCGAACAAGGCGGTCACGATGTGCTCCCCTCAAGGCTGACGTGAGCGGAAACGACCTTCCAGCCGTCTGCGAAGCGCACCCATGATTGAGTCTGGCGCCCTCGGTGATCGGAGCCTTCGCGGAAGAATTCGGCATCGGCGGTGGCGAAGGTATCGCCGTAGACGGTGATCGCCACGCGGCCCAGCTTGCGCTGCGGAGACCCGCCGCGTCCCTTTCGGAACGCGCGGATTTCCTCGATGCCATAGAGCACTTCGCCCACGCCGTAGCGGTTGGTGGTGGGGGCATCGTGGAACAGCGCGTCCATCGCCGGGATATCGTCCGCCATCAGCGCCGTCTCGTAGGCGTGGAAGGCGTGGGTGACTTCGGCGAGGAGGACAGGGTCATTAATCCGCATAAGGATGCACCTCCATCCAGTGCCGCGCGATGTCGATGCGCCGCGCCACCCAGGCGTCGCCGCTGGCGGTGACATGATCGAGGAACCGCGCCAGCCACCGCGCGCGGCCGGGCTTGCCGGCGATGCGGGCGTGGAGGCCGATCGACATCATCCGCCCGCCCTCCTCGCGCAGCTGGTCGAAGGTGTCGCGCATGTGGCGGAAGAACTGCTCGCCCTCGGTGAAGCCGTTGAGCGCGACAATCTTCATGTCGTTGACGTCGAGGGTATAGGGCACGATCAGCTGAGCTTTGTCGTACCGGGTGTCCCAGTAAGGCAGGTCGTCGGCGTAGCTGTCCGCGTCGTAGGTGAAGCCGCCCTCCTCGGCCACCAGCCGCGCGGTATTGGGCGAGGTGCGGCCCTGATACCAGCCGAGCGGGCGCTGGCCGGTGAGCTTTTCGTGGAGCGCGATGGCCTCGGCGATGTGCGCGCGTTCGACTTCCTCGGGCTGGTACTGGTAATCGATCCAGCGCAGGCCATGGCTGGCGATCTCCCAGTCCGCCGCGAGCATCGCCGCGACCGCCTCGGGGTTCATCTCCATGGCCTTGGCCACGCCGAAGACGGTGATGGGCAGGCCGCGCTCGGTGAACAGGCGATGCAGGCGCCAGAACCCGGCGCGGCTGCCGTATTCGTAGAGGCTCTCCATCGCCATCGCCCGGTCCGGGTGACTGCCCGCGCCGACCATTTCGGACAGGAACGCCTCGGAGCCCTTGTCGCCGTTCAGCACCGAGTTCTCGGCGCCTTCCTCGTAGTTGACGACGAACTGCACCGCCACGCGGGCACCGTTCGGCCACTGCGGGTCGGGCGGGGTCTGGCCGTAGCCGATGAGGTCGCGGGTCATACCGTCGTCATCCCGGACTTGATCCGGGACCGCTGGCCGTGAACAGCCCAGCGCGCTGCGGACGCCTGCGGCCCCGCCGAAAGAGCGTGCCTAAAGACCGCCACCGGTCCCGGCCTGCGCCGGGACGACGCCAGATGACGCATCCTCATGCGCCTTCGCCTTCGGGCCACGCCGCGATGGCCGCCGGAACCGCCTCGCCCATCGGCAACGCGAATCCCTGCATCACCAGACATGATTCCAGCGCTGCCAGCGTCAGCAGCACCTTGTGCTTCATCGCGTTGTAACCCATCGCGCCGATGCGCCAGATCTTGCCTTGAAGCGGGCCGAAAGCGGTGCCGATCTCGATCTCGAACAGCTCGCGCATGGCCCCGCGCACGGCCTCGCCATCGACGCTCTCGGGGATGTACACGCCGGTCACGTTGGTCATGCGATAGCGGTCGTCGCCGAACACCGTCAGCCCCATCGCGCGCAGGCCCGCCGTCATTGCCCGGCCCGCCGAGGCATGGCGGGCATAGCGCGCCTCAAGCCCCTCGCCCAGCACGATGCGCGCGCATTCTCGGGCGGCATAGAGCATCGAGGTCGCCTCGGTGTGGTGGTTCAGGCGCTTTTCGGACCAGTAATCCATGATCATCGCGAGGTCGAAGTAGTTGGAGCCGATGCGCGGGCCGGCACCATCGACCGTTCCGGCGACGCGGATGCCCTGCTCCACATGACGGCGCTTGCCGATGTGCTCGGCGGCGCGGTCCGAAATCGTGATCGGGGCCGAGCCGGAGGGGCCGCCGAGGCACTTCTGCAGGCCGCCGGTGACCACATCGACATCCCAGCGATCCGCCGCCAGTTCCATGCCGCCGATCGTCGCGGTGGCATCGACGTAGGATAGCGCGCCCGCCCGGCGGCACAGTTCGCCGAAGCCTTCGAGCGGCTGCGCCATCGTCGTCGAGGTGTCGCCGTGGATGGTCGCCACGATCTTGGGGTGACAGCGGGCGATGGCCTCGGCGATGCGATCCATCGGCACGACTTCGCCCCAGGGCGCCTCGACCGTCTCGATCACCGCGCCGATGCGCTGGAGGATTTCCGTCAGCAGCAGGCCGAAACGGCCGAAGTTGACCACCAGCACCACGTCGCCCGGCGCGACGAGGCTGACCAGCGCCGCCTCGATCCCGGCGCGGGCGGTGCCGTCGACCAGCATCGTCCACTGGTTCTGCGTCCCGAAGATCGGGCGGTAGAGCGCCATGACCTGGTTCATGAAACCGGTCATCTCGGGATCGAACTGGCCGAGCAGGTCGGCGCTCATCGCCCGCAGCACGCGCGGGTGGGCATTGATCGGCCCCGGACCCATCAGCAGGCGCTGGGGCGGGTCGATCTCTCCAAAGAGCTGCGAATCAAGCGACAAAGGATTCTCCAAGACGATCGATGAAGCCGAGCATTACCCGCAACGCGATCTCCGCGTCCGCAGGCTCGACATGCTCGGCCGGATTGTGGCTGATGCCTTCGCGGCACCGGATGAACAGCATGACAGTGGGGCACAGCGCGGCCATGTTCATGGCATCGTGCCCGGCGCCCGACACCAGACGACGCACCGGCTGCCCGGTGGCTGCGAGCGCATCGTCCATCATGTCCATCAGCGCAGGGTCGCTGGGGCTGGCGGCAAGGTCGTGGATCAGGCTGACGGCCAATTCCAGCGCGCGCGCCTCGGCGATTTCCTCGATCCGCGCGAGGATCGCCTCAGCCACCGCGTCGCGCCGTTCTTCCGCGCCCGAGCGGACGTCGATAGTGAAGCGGACCTCGCCGGGGATGACGTTGGGGGCGCCAGGCAGCGCCTCCAGCACGCCGACGGTGGCGACGACGTCGGAGTTGTCCGCGCGGGCGATCTGCTCCACCGCCAGCACCATCGCCGCCGCACCCGCCAGCGCATCGCGGCGCAGGCGCATCGTCGCGGTGCCCGCGTGCCCGGCCATGCCCTTGACGGTGACGCGGTAGCGCAGCTGCGCGGCGATGCCGGTGACGGTGCCCACCGCGAGGTCGTCCGCCTCCAGCACCGGCCCCTGCTCGATATGCGCCTCGAGGTAGGCCAGCGTGGTATCGGCCGCGCGGGCGGCAGTGAGATAGTCTGGCGTGGTGGCGAGCGCTTCGGCCAGCGTCACGCCCGCCGTATCCGTGATATCGAGCGCGGCGGCATCGAGCGTCCCGGCCACCGCCCGGCTCGTCAGCATCGCGGCGGGAAAGCGCGATCCTTCCTCGTCCCCGAAGGCATAGACCTCGATCGGGAACGGCAGTCTACGCCCTTCGGCATGGAGCGCGGCGACCGCCTCGATACCGAGCATGATGCCCAGCGGCCCGTCGTAAGGCCCTGCGTCACGCACGGAATCGAGGTGGCTGCCGATCACCAGCGCCGGGGCATGGCCGAGGTGGCCGTCATAGCGACCCACCAGATTGGCGGCGGCGTCGATATGGACGCGCATGCCTGCGGCCTCCATCCACCCGGCCACTTGCTCCTGCGCGGCGGCATAAGCCGGGGTAAGGTAGGCGCGGAACAGGCCGCCCTCCATGTCGCTGTAGGGCGCGACGCGCAGTTCGTCGCACCGCGCGACGGCACGAGCGCCGCTAGGGATGTCGCTCACCATCCCGCCGCCTCGCCATCGCTACGCGGATCGCTCGCGCCTTCGAACGCCCCTTCAGCAAGCCGCACCACAGCGCCCGCATGCCCCATCGTCGCAGTCAGGCCACCGACGCGCTCGACGTCGTGGCCAGCATCGGTGAGCTGCGCGTAAAGCCCCTCGTCGAAACCGTCCTCCAGCTTGAGCGAGGTCGTGACGTCCCCCCAGGTCCGGCCCAGCAGCCAGCGCGGGGCGCTGATGGCGTCCTGCAGGTCCATGCCGAAGCGGGCATAGCGCGTGAACAGCGCCGCCTGCGTCTGCGGCTGGCCCTCGCCGCCCATCGTGCCATAGGCCATGACGCGCCCGTCCTCGAACACCGCCAGTGCCGGGTTGAGCGTATGGAACGGCTTGCGTCCGGGCTTCAGGGCATTCCAGCCGGACTCGGCCAAACGGAACGAGCTGCCCCGGTTCTGCCAGGTGATGCCGGTCTGCGGCAGCACGAGGCCCGAGCCGAACTCGAAATAGGTGGACTGGATGCACGACACCACCCGCCCCTCGGCATCGGCGGCGCCGAACCAGCAGGTATCGCCCCACTGCGGCGGCTGCGGCCATTCCAGCGCCTTGGCCGGATCGATCCGCGCCGCGAGTTCGTGCAGCGCGGCGGGGTCGGAGAGCAGCGCCTGAAAGTCGAAGTCCGTGTGCGCCGGATCGCCGACATGCACGTCGCGCAGCAGGAACGCCTGCTTGGTCGCCTCGACAAGGCCGTGGACGTGGTCGAAGCCTTCGGGGGCATCGGCCTTGAGCCGGTCGAACAGCGCCAGGATCAGCAGCGAGGCGAAGCCCTGCGTCGGCGGCGTCGCGTTGTAGAGCGTCGCACCACCGACGCGCGTATGCAGCGGGTCCGGCCGGGTCGCCGTGTGCGCGGCGAGGTCCGCGGCGGAGACGGGACTGCCGAGCGCTTCCAGATCGGCCGCGATCAAAGCGGCCAGTTCGCCGGTGTAGAAATCCTGTAGCCCGTTCGCGGCCAGTTTACGCAGGGTCTGCGCCAGCGCGGGCAGGCGCAGCGTATCGCCCTCGTCCAGCGGGCGGCCTTCCGGCTCGAAGGTCGCGGCGTAGGCGCCGGGCTGGCCGCGCAGTTCGTCGCCCTTCCCTGCCGCGATGGCCGCGCCGCCCTTGGTCACGGCCACGCCGTTCTCGGCATGGGCAATCGCATCGCGCAGCAGGCGCTCCAGCGGCAGCGTGCAGTACTCCGCCTCCAGCGCCGCCGCCCAGCCGGAGATCGTGCCCGCCACCGTATTCGCCGCCAGAGGCCCGCGCGTCGGCACCGCCTCCAGCCCGGCATAGAGCGACAGGTCGGCCGTCGCCGCCGCGCCGCCGCAGCCGTGGATCGAGTGCACGGTGCCGTCCGGCTCGCGGATGACCCAGAAGCCGTCGCCGCCGATCGCGGTCATGTGCGGATAGACGACGGCCAGCGTCGCGGCGATGGCGACGCACGCCTCCACCGCATTGCCGCCGTCGGCAAGCACGTCGCGGCCCGCCTGCGCGGCAAGGAAGTGCGGCGCAGTGGCGATGCCGTTTTGGGCAGTTACGGTCTGCATGGAACCTCTCAGTCCGGAAGCGCCGCCACGAAGGCGCGCACCACGTGGGCGGAGTTCACCGAGGCAAGGCGCTCGTACGTGTCCTCCATGTTCTTATGTTTGTCGCCGCCGGCAAGGTCCGACAAGGATCGGAACACGATCGTCGGCACCTGGTTGGCATAGGCGACCTGCGCCACCGCGCCGCTCTCCATGTCGAGCACGCGGGCGTGCCAGGCCTTGTAGAGATACTCTCGGAACTCGGCATTGTCGGCATAGACCCCGGCGCTGACCCCGGTGCCGCCGACGACGACCTTGGGCGGCTTGGCGAGGCACAGTTCGCTGCCGGGAAGCTGGTGCTCCGAAGGCGGGACGCAGCGTTCCATCGCGATCGTCGGCGCTACCTTGCGCGCGAGGTCGAGCAGCGCCGGGTCCATCGCGAAGGTGAAGAACCGCCTGGGCGGGGTCGCCGCGTTGGGAACCGTCACCCCGCGCGGGAAGATGAAGTTCCAGTTGCCGGGCGCTTCGGGCAGGACGGCCTCCGGCGATTTCCAGCCCTTGCGCCCGTTCTTGCGCGCGAAGTTGACTTCCAGATACTGGCCCCAGTCCTCCGCCACGATGACGTCGCCGATCGTCAGCGAGGGATCGACGCCGCCCGCGATGCCGGAAAAGACGATGCGCTTCACGGAGAAGCGGTCGATCACCAGCTGCGTGTTCATCGCCGCGTTCACCATCGACACGCCGCTCTGCATCAGCAGCACCGGTTTGCCCTCCAGCGTACCGGTCAGGTAAGTCGAGCCGTTGAGGCTATATTCCTTCCGCTCGCTCACGGCATGGACCAGCGCGTTCCATTCGGGCTGATAGGCCGTCATTACCAGGGTACGGGGGATGAGGTCCAGCCGCTCGTCCGCCTGCGCAGGCCCAGCGAGGCACGGGGCGACGAGTGCAAGAGCCGAGGCGATGACGGCGCGCATCAGGCGCCGCCCATCCACACGAAACGGGCGACGAACAGCAGCGCCAGGACCAGCAGGAAGCCGTCCTTCTTCGTGATGGTCCCGCGCACGATCTTGAGCACGGCGTGGGCGGTGATGCCGAAGGCAAGGCCGTTGGCGATCGAAAACGTCAGCGGGATCATCGCTACCGTCAGGAACGCGGGGATCGCCGCGAGCGGGTCTTCCCATTCCACTTCGGTCAGCGGCAGCAGCATCAGGCCGCCGACGATGATGAGCGCGGGCGCGGTCGCGGCCAGCGGGATCACCTGCGCGTAAGGCGCGACGAACATCATTGCCAGGAACAAGACGCCGGTCACCACCGAGGTCAGGCCGGTGCGCCCGCCCACTTGCACGCCCGCGGCGCTCTCGACATAGCTGGTGACGGTGCTGGTGCCCGCCATCGAGCCGACCATCGTGGCGACAGCGTCGGTCACCAGGATGCGGTTGAGACCCGGAATGCGGCCTGCCGCGTCCATCAGCCCGGCGCGCTTGGTGACGGCGACGAGGGTGCCGATATTGTCGAACAGGTCGACGAAGAGGAAGACGAACAGGATTTCCAGCAGGCCGAGGCCATGCTTGCCCGAAAGCCCGAAGACGCCCGCAAGATCGAGCTGGAACGCGGTGCCGGTCAGCGCCGAGAGCGAGTACGGTTCGGGGCTGATCGAGACCATACCCGCGATCCAACCAACCACGGTGGTGGCGAGGATGCCCACCAGCATCGCTCCGCGCACGTTCCACACCGACAGCGCGCCGATGACCAGCAGGCCGAACAGCGCCAGCGCCGCTCCGGGCGCCTTCAGGTCGCCAAGCGCCACGAACGTCGCCGGGTTGGCGACCACGATGCCGGAATCCTTGAGGCCGATGAAGCCGATGAACAGACCGATGCCGCCCGCCACCGCCGCGAAGAGGTACTGCGGGATCGAGGTGACGATCAGCTGGCGGATGCCCGTCAGCGTCAGCAGCAGGAAAGCGACGCCCGAAATGAATACGCAGCCCAGCGCCACCGGCCAGGGCACGCCCATCTGCTGCACGACGGTGAAGCTGAAGTAGGCATTCAGCCCCATGCCCGGCGCCAGCGCCAGCGGGGTGTTGGCCACGAAGCCCATCAGGATCGAGGCGAAGGCCGCCGCAAAGCACGTCGCCGCCGCCACCGAGGCGACCGGCATGCCCGCGCTGCCCAGGATCGCCGGGTTGACCAGCACGATGTAGGCCATCGTCAGGAACGTGGTCATGCCCGCCAGCACTTCCGTGCGCGCGGTGGTGCCACGCGCGGTCAGCGCAAAGTAGCGGTCCAGTTTGCCCGAAGGCACGACCTCCGATGCATCGATGGTGGTTGCGGTCTGCGTCACGCCTGTTACCCCCTCGCCGCCACAGGCGGCGCAATAATACGCGCCGCCCCCAGCGGCATGGAAAATCCGATCGTCCCGTTCGCTTCGAGCATGGCGGCGAAGGCGAACAGGTCGGGCTCTCGCCCTGGTCCGCCGATCAGTTGCAGGCCGATCGGCAGCATGCCCGGCCGGTAGAGCGGAACCGCCAGCGACGGCAATGCCGTGAAGGTGATCGGCTGGGTATGAATGCCCAGATCCGCTCGCGCCGGAGACAGCGCGCCATCGATCAGGATGCGCGGATCGGCGATCGGCGGCGCGAAAGTCGGCGTCGCCGGGGCGAGCAGCACGTCGTAGTCAGCCACCAGCGCCTCGATCCGGGCGCGATATTCGGCTCGGAAAGCCTGCGCCTCCTCGTAAAGCGCATCGGGCAGCAGGGCACCGGCGAGCAGGCGGTCGCGGACCTGCGGGTCGAAGCCCATTGCGTTCGCCGCCAGCGCCTCGCGGTGGAGCATGCCGCCCTCGTGCGCGGTGATGATGAAGGCGGCGGAGCGCGCGCGCGCGATCTCGGGCAGTTCGATCAGCGGCGCATCGGGCGCGATGGCATCGATGGCGGCAAGCTGCTCGCCTTGCGCGTTCTCGCGGAAACGGCCGCCGAGGCGGGCGATGCGAAACTCGCTGCGGCTTGCGGGCTCGCGCCCTGCGAGTACCTGCCAGACCAGCGCCATATCCTCCACCGAGCGGGTGAAGGGGCCGATGTCGTCGAAGCTCTCGGCGAAGGGAAACACGCCGCCCAGCGGCAGGCCCTCGTGCGTGGGTTTCAGGCCATAGAGCCCGCACAAGCTGGCGGGCACGCGGATCGAACCGTTGGTGTCCGATCCCAGCGCGAAAGCGAGCAGCCCGGCCGCGACGACCGCAGCCGAGCCGCCCGAGGAACCGCCTGCGAGGCGGGAGGGATCGTGAGGATTGCGGGTCGTGCCGTAAGCCGCGTTGATCGTCGCGAAGCCGTAGGCGAACTCGTCCATGTTGAGGGTGGCGAGGCAGATCGCGCCCGCCGCCTTGAGCCTGGCCACTGCCTCGGCGTCGGACGTGGCGGGGGCGGCATCGACGTAGATCGTGGAGCCTGCCGTGGTCGGCAGCCCTGCGAGGTCGAACAGGTCCTTCACACCATAGAGCACGCCCGCCAACGGCCCCGGATCGCGCCCGGCAGCCACCATCGCATCGATCGCGTCGGCCTCGGCACGGGCACGGTCGTGCAGGACGCGGGTGACGGCTACATGCTCGTCGGCGACCAGGGCGATCAGCGCATCTTCCACCATGGCGCGGGCGCTAAGCGTCCCGGCGCGCACGGCAGCGGCGGTTTGCGCGATCGACCTCATGCCGGTTCGTCGCGCATCGTGCGGGCATGGCGCGCCAGCAGCGCAAGATTGGCGGCGACACCCGGGGCGCACTCGGGCAGTATCGGCAAGGCGCGCGCGGCAGCCGCGGCGGCGATCTCCGCTTCGCCCTGCGGGACTTCAGGACGGGGGGAATTAGCGGGGTGTTCGGCCATGGTCTCGCGCGGTCGGAAGGGTCAGGAAGGTGCGCCGCGCGACCGTCAAAGTCCACGCCCCGCACCCGGGTCCTAACTGCCTTGCCAGACCTGCGCGATCAAACGCAATGATCGGAACAGATCGTTGCAAAAATGAGAGCACCAACCCCATTCCAGTCTCGTCATTGCGAGCGAAGCGAAGCAATCCAGGGCAGTACTAAGCCACGCTGGATTGCTTCGCTTCGCTCGCAATGACGAAAAAAGGGGGGAAGCGCCCTCCCCCCTTCGCCACTCACACCATCGTTTCGGGCCGCACCACGCGGTCGAAGGTCGCTTCGTCCACCAGCCCCAGTTCCAGCGCCGCCTGCTTGAGCGTCTGGCCCTCGGCATGCGCGTGCTTGGCGATCTTGGCGGCGTTGTCGTAGCCGATTTCGGGCGCCAGCGCGGTCACCAGCATCAGCGAGCGGTCGAGCAGTTCGGCAATCCGCGCGCGGTTGGGCTCGATGCCATCGACGCAGCGCTCGGCGAAGCTGACCATGCCGACCGAAAGCAGGTCGATCGAGCGGATCACCGCCGCGCCGATCAGCGGCTTGAACACGTTCAGCTCGAACGCGCCCTGCAGGCCACCGATGGTCGCGGCCTGATGGTTGCCGATCACCTGCGCGGACACCATCGTCAGCATCTCGCACTGGGTCGGGTTGACCTTGCCCGGCATGATCGAGCTGCCCGGCTCGTTCGCGGGCAGGTCCAGTTCGCCAAGGCCCGAACGCGGGCCGGAGCCCAGCCAGCGCACGTCGTTGGCGATCTTGGTCAGCGCTACCGCCAGCGTCGCCAGCGTGGAGGAGAGGTGCACCAGCGGATCGTTGGAGGCGAGCGCCTCGAACTTGTTCTCGGCAGTGCGGAACGGAAGGCCGGTGAGGCTGGCCAGTTCGGCCGCGACATCGACGTCGAAGCCCGGCACCGCGTTCAGCCCGGTGCCGACCGCCGTGCCGCCCTGCGCCAGCGCGCTCACTTCGCCCGAGACGGCCGGTTCGATCCGCCCACGCGCGAGGTGCAACTGCTGGACGTAGCCGGAGAATTCCTGCCCCAGCGTCACCGGCGTCGCGTCCTGCAGGTGCGTGCGGCCGATCTTGACGATGTCCTTCCACGCCTCGGACTTGGCCTGAAGCGAGGCATGGAGCTGCGCCAGCGCGGGGTAGAGCTTGTCGTTCGCCGCGCGCGCCGCCGCCACATGCAGCGCGGTGGGGAAGCTGTCGTTCGAGGACTGGCCCATGTTCACATGGTCGTTGGGATGGACCGGCGACTTGCCGCCGCGCGTGCCGGTCAGGATCTCGTTGGCGCGGCCCGCGATGACCTCGTTGACGTTCATGTTGGACTGCGTGCCCGATCCGGTCTGCCAGATCACCAGCGGGAACTGGTCGTCGAGCTTGCCCGAGACGACTTCCTGCGCCGCCGTCTCGATGGCGTCGGCCACTTTCGCGTCGAGCCCGTGCTTGCGATTCACCCGCGCCGCCGCCTGCTTCACCAGCGCCAGGGCATGGACGATGGCGATCGGCATGCGTTCGGTCTCGCCGAAGGGGAAGTTCTCGATCGAGCGCTGGGTCTGCGCCCCCCAGTAGGCACTGGCGGGTACGTCGATTTCACCGATGCTGTCGGATTCGCGGCGGGTTTCCATGGCTTCGAGACCTCCTTCGCTCATGCAATGTCGTCAGCGGGTTAGATAAGGCACAAGTTCATCATGTCCATCGCTATTGCGACTTAGTTGCATATATTTACATGCAATCTCTGCAAGCTTGCTGCGTCCCACGCGCTTGACTGGCCAGGTGATTTGGCCGACCTCTGCGGTTCCCCGGAATACAGGATACCCCATGACCAAACGCCTTCTCGCCGGCCGCGAAGTCGCCGCCATCGGCCTCGGCTGCATGAACATCGCCTGGGCCTACGGTGAGGCCCCCAGCCGCGCGGATGCTGTTTCGCTGTTCCGCCACGCGCTCGACGCCGGGTGCGACCATTTCGATACCGCCAACATCTACGGCATGGGCGTCAGCGAGGAGACTCTGCGCGAGGCGATCATGGACCGGCGCGACGAATTCTTCCTCGCCACCAAGACCGGCATTGTGCTGGAAGGCGAGCGTCGCGGCACCGACTGCCGCCCGGAGAGCATCGCCGCGTCGATCGACGCCAGCCTCAAGCGGCTGGGCACCGACCATGTCGACCTGTTCTACATGCACCGGCTCGACCGCGACACGCCGATCGCGGATTCGGTCGGCGCGATGGCCCGGCTGATCGAGGCAGGCAAGATCGGGTCCTACGGCGTCTCCGAATGGTCGAGCGCGCATATCCGCGAGGCCCATGCAGTGCACCCGATGGCGGCGGTGCAGACCGAATATTCGCTCTGGACCCGCAACGTCGAGCTGGGCGTGCTCGACACCACGCGCGAACTCGGCATCGCGCTGGTCGCGTTCTCCCCGGTCGGACGCGGCGCGCTGTGCGGCGAGATCACCGCGCCCGAGCAGCTGGGCGGCAAGGACATCCGCCTGAGCATGCCGCGCTTCTCGGCAGAGCACTGGCCGGCCAACCTCGCGCTGATCGAGCAGCTTGCCGCCCTCGCCGCAGAAGCCGGGGCGACGCCCGCGCAGCTGTCGCTGGCCTGGGTACTGGCGCAGGGCGAGCACCTGCATGCGATCCCCGGCACCCGCTCGATCGCGCACTTCGACCAGAACCACGGGACGATGACGCTGGACATCGCACCGGAGGTGATCGCGCGCGCCGGAGAGATCATCAACCAGCAGACGGTCAGCGGTCACCGCTACTCGCCGATGATGCAGGCCACGATCGACACCGAGGATTATTGAGGCGTCAGCCGAGGGGCTTCATCTCGCGGATCAGGTCGATCAGCAGGCGAAGGCCCCTCGGCACCTGGCGGCGGCTGGAATAATAGATGAAGTAGCCCGGCCCCGGCGAGGCCCACTCCTGCAGCACCGCGCGCAATGAGCCGTCGGCCAGCAGCGGGGCGATGGCCGGTTCCGCCGCGTACATCAGGCCCATGCCGCTCAGCGCCAATGCGCGGCTGACGCTGCCGTTGTCGACGATGATGCCGCCGGGCACCGCCAGCGCGAGGGACTCCTCGCCCCGGTCGAAATCCCAGTTGTACATCCGCCCGTTGCCGAGCCGCAGGCGGATGCACTGGTGCTGCATGAGGTCGTCGGGATGCTGCGGCTCGCCGTGCTTTGCGAAGTAGGCGGGCGCGCCGGCCACCACCCAGCGGAAATCCGGTGACAGGCGCTGGGCGATCATGTCCTCGGGCACGGTGCCGCCGAAGCGTATCCCTGCGTCGAAGCCCGCCTCGATCACGTCCACCATCGTGTTGTCCACGCTGATATCGAGTTCCACGTCGGGGTAGCGCGTGACGAATTCGGGCAGCACCGGCGCCAGCATCCGCATCGCCGCCTCGTCCGGGACGTTGAGGCGCACGCGGCCGGTGGGAGCGTCGCGGTGGAGGTTGAGCAGGTCCTCGGCTTCGTGGATCGCGGCGAAGGGGTCGCGGATCGCGGCCTGCAGGTCTTCGCCCGCGGCCGTCAGCGTGACCGAGCGGTTGGTGCGGTTGACGAGCCGGACCTTGAGCCGCTCCTCCAGCCCGCGCAGCGAGTGGCTGAGCGCCGAGGCGCTGACGCCCAGTTCGGTCGCTGCCTTGCGGAAGTTGCGGTGCCGCGCGATGGCAAGGAAATACGAAAGGTCGGCAAGATCGGAACGCCGGAAGGGCATTTATGCGGTAATCCCGAATACGAGGAGGGTGGCATTCTAGGACCGGAAGTCGCCCGCTGCCAAATTTTCTCATCTTTCCCGTCATTGCGAGCGAAGCGAAGCAACCCAGGGCAGCACTACGCCGCCCTGGGTTGCTTCGCTTCGCTCGCAATGACGAAGAGTGGCTAAAGGCTCAGACCACTTCGCCCAGCTTGTCGAGGTGCTTGTCCAGCGTGATCGGATAGTCGCGTACGCGCACGCCGGTGGCGTTGTAGATCGCGTTCGCCACCGCCGCGCCGACGCCGCACAGGCCCAGTTCGCCCACGCCCTTGGCCTTCATGGGAGAGACCTTGTCGTCCGCCTCGTCGAGGAACACGACCTCCTGATGCGGAATGTCGGCATGGACCGGCACTTCGTAACCCGCAAGGTCGTGGTTGACGAAGAAGCCGAAGCGCTTGTCGACCGCCAGTTCCTCCATCAGCGCGCCGCCCACGCCCATGGTCATCGCGCCGATCACCTGGCTGCGCGCCGCCGTGGGGTTGAGGATGCGGCCCGCCGCGCAGACCGCCAGCATGCGCCGCACGCGCGTCTCGCCGGTGTAGCGGTCCACCGCCACCTCGACGAAGTGCGCGCCGAAGGTGGACTGCTGGAACTTCTTGCCGAGATCGCCGAACTCGATCGAGTCCTCGACCACGATCTCGCCGCCCTTGGCCGCAGCGGCAATGTCCGCGACGCGGTTGCCGACATGGACCTGTCCGTTCTCGAACACCGCCTCGCCCGGCCCGAGGCCCAGCTTGCTGACGATCGCCTCGCGCAGCTTGACGCAGGCGGCATAGAGCCCCGCCGTCGAGGAGTTCGCCCCCCACTGCCCGCCCGATCCGGCCGAGACCGGGAACGAGGAATCGCCCAGCTTCACCGTCACCTTGGCGAGCGGCACGCCCATCATCTCGGCCGCGGTCTGCGCCATGATGGTGTAGGTGCCGGTGCCGATGTCGGTCATGTCGGTCTCGACCGTGACCTGTCCCGAGGGGCTGAGGCGGACGCGCGCGCCGGACTTCATGTTGAGGTTGTTGCGGAACGCCGCCGCCACGCCCATGCCGATCAGCCAGCGGCCGTCCTGCACCTGGCCCGGAGCCTTGCGGCGCGCCCAGCCGAAGCGCTCGGCGCCCTCCTCCAGACAGCGCACGAGGTTGCGCTGCGAGAACGGGCGTTCGGGCTTCTCCGGATCGACCTGGGTATCGTTGATGACGCGCAGTTTAACCGGGTCCATGCCCAGCTTCTCGGCCAGTTCGTCGACGGCGATTTCCAGCGCCATCAGGCCGGGCGCCTCGCCCGGCGCGCGCATGGCGTTGCCTTCGGGCAGGTCGAGCACGGCGAGACGCAGCGCGGTCATGCGGTTGGCGCCCGCGTAGAGCAGCTTGGTCTGCTGCGTGGCGCTTTCCGGGCCGCCGCCTTCGAGATCGCCCGACCAGCTTTCGTGACCGATGGCGGTCAGCTTGCCGTCCTTCGTCGCGCCGAGGCGGATGCGCTGGATCGTCGCGGGCCGGTGCGTGGTGTTGTTGCCCATGAACGGACGCGTCAGCGCGACCTTGACCGGACGCTTTGCCGCCTTCGCGCCGAGCGAGGCCATGAGCACGTCCGAGCGCAGGAACAGCTTACCGCCGAAGCCGCCGCCGATGTAGGGCGCGATCAGGCGCACGTTCTCAGGGGGAATCTGGAGCGTGCGGGCAAGGTCGCCCGCACCCCACGCGACCATTTGGTTGGCGCTCCAGACCGTGAGCTTGTCGCCCTCCCACGCGGCAATGGTGGCATGCGGCTCCATCATCGCGTGGCTCTGGTCGGGCGTGGTGTACATCTGGTCGAGCTGCACCGGCGCGGCGGCGAAGGCTCCCGCGAAGTCGCCCACGGCGGTCGGCGCGTCGGAGCCGGTGGCGTCCGGCGCATCCACCTTGGCGGCGGCGAGGTCGAAGGCGCCCCCGTCGCGCGCATAATCGACGTCGATCAGCGCGGCGGCGGAGCGGGCCTGCTCGAAGGTTTCGGCGACGACCACGGCGATGGCCTGGTGGTAGTGCTGGATCTTCGGGCCGCCGAGCAGCATCGCGGTGTTGAAGTTGCCCTTGGCGATCTTGCCCGCGTTGCGGTGCGTGACTACGGCGACCACGCCCGGCGCGCGTTCGGCGCGGGAGGTGTCCATCGAGCGGATCGTGCCCTTCGCCACCGCCGAGCCGACGACGTAGCCGTAAGCCGGTTTCCCCGGCAGTTCCTGATGCTCGTAGGCGTAAGGCGCGTGGCCGGTGACCTTGAGCGGGCCGTCGATGCGCGTGGTGGGCTTGCCGACGACCTTCATGCGGTCGATCGGGTTGGTCCCTGCGGGTTGGTCGAACTTCATGCTTTTGCCTCCGCAAGAACCGCCGCGATGGTGCGCTGGGCGAGGGTCAGCTTGAATGCATTGTCCTCGCGCGGGGTGGCCCCGGCGAAGAGGCAGTCGGCGACGACCTTCGAGCCCTTGGGCAGCAGCGCGTCGGCTTCCTCGACACGCCACGGCTTCGGCGCGACGCCGCCGAGGGCGACGGCGCCCTTCCCGTCCTTGCCGATCACCGCCGCGACGGAGACGAGCGCGAAGGCGTAAGAGGCTCGGTCGCGGACCTTGCGATAGATATGCGTGCCGCCCTTGGGCTTGGGAACGGCGACGGAGATGATCATCTCGCCCTTCTCCAGCGCGGTTTCGACGTGCGGGGTCTGGCCCGGCAGCGTGTGGAAGTCGGCGATGGGGATGGCGCGGGTGGTGCCGTCGGGGCGGATCGTCTCGACCGAGGCATCGAGCACGCGCATCGCCACCGCCATGTCGCTGGGATGCGTGGCGATACAGGCGTCGCTGGTGCCGATCACGCCGAGCGGACGGCTGAAACCGCCGATCGCCGCGCAGCCCGAGCCGGGCTTGCGCTTGTTGCAGGGCATGTTGACGTCGTAGAAATACGGGCAGCGGGTGCGCTGGAGCAGGTTGCCCGCCGTCGTCGCCTTGTTGCGCAGCTGGCCCGACGCCCCCGCGACGAGCGCGCGGGTGAGCACGCCGTAATCCTTGCGCACGCGCGCATCGGCGGCGAGGTCGGTGTTGCGCACCAGCGCACCGATGCGCAGGCCGCCGCCGTCTATGGCTTCGATTTTATCCATACCGAGGCCGTTGACGTCGATCAGGTGCGTCGGCGTCTCGATCTCCAGCTTCATCAGGTCGAGCAGGTTGGTGCCACCCGCGATGAAGCGCGCGCCCGGCGTCGCGGCGACTTTCGCAGCCGCATCCTGCGCGCTCGTGGCGCGCTCATAGGTGAACGGCCTCATGCCTTTACTCCTGCGACCTGAGCCATGGCCTCGGCGATATTGGAGTAGGCGCCGCAGCGGCAGATGTTGCCGCTCATGCGTTCGCGCATCTCGGTTGTCGTCATCGGCGAGGGCTTGGAGACGTCGGCCGTGACGTGGCTGGGCACGCCGGCGCGGATTTCCTCCAGCACCGCAACGGCCGAGCAGATCTGACCCGGCGTGCAGTAGCCGCACTGGTAGCCGTCATGCTCGACGAAGGCGGCCTGCATCGGGTGCAGGTTGTCCGGGCTGCCGAGGCCCTCGATCGTCGTCACCTCGTCGCCTTCGTGCATCACCGCCAGGGTCAGGCACGAGTTGATGCGGCGGCCGTTGACGATGACCGTGCACGCGCCGCACTGGCCGTGGTCGCAGCCCTTCTTGGTGCCGGTCAGCTTCACATGCTCGCGCAGGGCGTCGAGCAGCGTGGTGCGGGTGTCCAGCTCCAGCCGGGTCGCCTTGCCGTTGATCTTGAGGCTGACGGCGGCATGCGGCGGCGCGGCGGTCTGGGCCTGCGCCATCGCCACGTTGCCCGGGCCGAGCGAACCGGCGATCGCCGCGCCCGTCGCACTGGTCTTGAGAACGTCGCGCCGAGAGATCGCTCCGTATCCTTCCGTCATGGGTGATGCTTTCTTTTAAGGGACGACCACGGCAAAACCGCAGCCGGTTCACGCCTTCCTTGCCCAAGGCGCGCCCTATGTGACCATCAACCCACTCTGCCCGGATAAGTTGCCCTGCGCTACGGCGTCACGATTGCATGCGATGTTGAGTAATGTTCATCACTGTGCACAGCATAACTATACACGGCAGAATATAGTACCGCCCCGCATGTCGATATTGGATTGCACTTCTTCTCGTCGTTGCGAGCGAAGCGAAGCAATCCAGAGTGGCGCAAGACTGCCCTGGATTGCTTCGCTGCGCTCGCAATGACGATGCAGGCTCTAGGCCGCAGCCACGCGGTCCAGCGGATTTTCGCGGCGGGTATCCGGCAGCATAAGCGCCGCCACGAGCGACACCACGCAGAACGCAGTGACGTACCAGTAGAAGCCGTGTTCCATGCCGATCTGCTTGAAGGCGAAGGCCACGTTCTCCGCCGTGCCGCCGAACAGCGCGTTGGCGACGCCGTAGGCGAGGCCCACGCCCAGCGCGCGGACATGGACGGGGAACAGCTCCGCCTTGAACAGCCCGCTGACGGAGGTGTAGAAACTGCAGATCGTCAGCCCCGCCGCGATCAGCAGGAACGCGGTGACCGGGCTTTTCGTCACCGCCAGCGCGCTGAACAGCGGCACCGTGAACACCACGCCCAGCGCGGCGAAGGCGACGATGTTGTTACGCCGCCCGATCCGGTCGGAGAGCAGGCCCATCAGCGGCTGCTGGATCATGAACACGATCAGCACCGCCGTCATCATCAGCGTCGCCGTCTCCTTGGCCATGCCGACGGTGAGGACGAGGAACTTCTGCATATAGGTGGTGAACGAATAGAACATCAGGCTGCCGCCTGCCGTGAGCGCCGCGACGATCAGGAAGGCGCGGGTCGAGTGGCGGAACAGTTCCGCAAGGCTTCCAGCCTCGGCGCCTTCACGGTCCTTGGCGTCTGCGGTCTCGTGCATGTGATCGCGCAACAGCACGATGCACCCGGCGGCGACGGCGCCGATCAGGAAGCCGATGCGCCAGCCCCACGCCTTCATCCCGGCATCGCCCAGCAGCTGCTGCAGCACCAGGATCACCAAAGTCGCGGTCAGCTGCCCGCCGATCAGGGTGACGTACTGGAACGAGGACCAGAACCCCCGCCGTTTCGGCCCGGCGATCTCGGAGAGGTACGTCGCCGCCGTGCCGTACTGCCCGCCGGTCGAGAAGCCCTGCAACATGCGTCCGACCAGCAGCAGCGCCGGAGCCGCGACGCCGATCGTCGCGTATGTCGGCAGCGCGGCGATCAGCAGCGCCCCCGCACCCATCATCAGCACCGAGACGACCATCGCCTTCTGCCGCCCGTGCCGGTCGGCATAGCGCCCGAAGAACCACCCGCCGATCGGCCGCATCAGGAAGCCCACCGCGAAGATGCCGCTGGTCGCCATGACCTGCACCAGCGCGTCGCTCTTGGGGAAGAACTCGGAGGAGAAATAGAGCGCGGTGAAGGCGTAGACGTAGAAGTCGTACCACTCGATCAGATTGCCCGCAGAGCCCGCGACGATGGCCTTGAGGCGCATCCTGTCCGTCAGTTGCGGGGCCTCGGGGGTGGGCTCGATCGTGAGGGGGTGCGACATCCAATACCTTTCGTTCGTTCAAATCGGCCCCATCAGATCGGCAACGCGGTCGTCGCCTTGATCTCCGACAGCGCGACCGTCGAGGTGATTTCCTGAACGCCGGGAAGCTGGGACAGCTTCTCGAAGAAGAAGCGCTCATAGGCGCTGATGTCCTCGGCGACCACCCGGATCATGAAATCGACTGAGCCCAGCAGCACGTAGCAGTCCAGAACCTCGGGATATTCGCGGATCTTGGCGGCGAATTCATCGAGGTTCGCGCGGCCGTGGGCGTTCAGCTTCACCTGCACGAAGACATGCGCGTTGAGGCCCACCTTGTGCCGATCGACGATCGCCACGCGGCGCTGGATGAAGCCCTCGCGCTCCAGCCGGTCGATGCGCCGCCAGCAGGGCGAGGGGGACAGCCCCACCCGCTCGGCGATCTGCGCCGTTGTCTGATTCGCGTCGCGCTGCAGTTCGCGGAGAATTTTTCGCTCATAAGGATCAAGTCCGGTCATTTTCACCGCATATCACAAGCGGAACACCTTCGTCGCGTCGGATTTTCCCCGCCAGCGTCGAAATGAGGTCAGAACGCCCTCGCCTCTCCCGGCATAATGCGGGTGCTAACACCACTCCCGCATGGAGCCTTGACGATGGTTGCCCAGACCCGGCGCATGATGCCGCCGATCGAATATGTCCGCCTGTCCGACGAAGCCGCCGGTCTTGACGGCATCATCGCCATCCACTCGACCGCGCGCGGGCCTGCGGCGGGCGGCTGCCGCCTGTGGACTTACGACGACCCCGAAGCCGCCATGCGCGACGCCTTCCGGCTGGCCGAAGGCATGAGCTACAAGAACGCCATGGCCCACCTGCCGCTCGGCGGCGGCAAGGCCGTGCTGCGCCGCCCGGCGGGTGACTTCGACCGCCGCGCGCTGTTCGAAGCGTTCGGCGAGGCGGTCGAGAAGCTCGATGGCCG
Source organism: Novosphingobium resinovorum (assembly GCF_027922145.1). Lineage (GTDB taxonomy): Bacteria > Pseudomonadota > Alphaproteobacteria > Sphingomonadales > Sphingomonadaceae > Novosphingobium > Novosphingobium resinovorum. The sequence continues at coordinate 357,627 of NZ_BSFC01000011.1, forward strand.
CTACGTCACCGCCGAGGACGTCGGCACCGGCGTCTCCGACATGGAGTGCGTGGCGCGCCATACCCGCCATGTCGCGGGCCGCACCGCGCTGCCGGGCCTTGCCGGCGGCGATCCCTCGCCCTGGACCGCGCTCGGCGTGTTCGAGGCGATGAAGGCGGCGGTCGAGTTCCGCTACGGAAGCGGCCTTGCGGGCGTGACGGTGGCGATCTCCGGCGTCGGCAATGTCGGCGCGGGGCTGGCGCGGCTGCTCCACGGCGCGGGCGCGAAGCTGGTGGTTGCCGACATCGACCCGCTGCGCTGCGCGCGTCTCGCCGAGGAAACCGGCGCGCGGATCATGGGGATCGCGGGCATCGCCGCCGTGGAGGCCGAAGTCTTCGCGCCCTGCGCGCTGGGCGGTGCGCTCGATGACGCGACGGTCGAGGCATTGCACGCAAAGGTCGTGTGCGGTGCGGCCAACAACCAGCTTGCCGCGCCGCATGTCGCGGACCTGCTGATGGAGCGCGGCATCGCGTATGCGCCGGACTATGTCGCCAACGCGGGCGGCATCATCAACGTCGCGGCCGAATACCTCGGCGAGAGCGAAAGCGAAGTGCGCGGCCGGGTCATGGCGATTGGTCCGCGCATGCGCGAACTGCTGGACACCGCCGCCAGCGACGGTCTGCCGCCGCCGGTCGTGGCCGATCGCATGGCCGAGGAACTGATGCGGCCGGAGACGGTAGCGGCTTAATAGAGGCCCACCCCTGCCCCCTCCCCCAAGCGGGAGGGGAATGAGAGGTCACTCTCGTTTACACGTCGTCATTCCCGCGAAGGCGGGAACCCAACTGATGACAGAGCCTGTTGCACCGGCATCAGATGGGTCCCTGCCTTCGCGGGGATGACGGATTTTAGAACGAGGGGGTGGGCAACCCCCACCCCTCCCCCATCAGAACGCCGCGTCTTCCAGCGCCATCATCGAGGCCTTGCCCGCCTTGATCGCCAGGAACGCTGCCGTCGCCTGCGGCAGGATGCGGTCGAAGTAGAACTGCGCCGTCGCCAGCTTCGCCTTGTAGAAGCCCGCGTCCTCGCTGCCTTCGCCCAGCCTGTCCCACGCGATCAGCGCCGACTTCGCGAAGCAGTAGGCCATCGCCACCAGCCCCATCAGCCGCAGGTAATCAGTCGCCGCAGCGCCTGCTTCCTCGGGATCCTTCATGCCCTTCTGCGCGATGGTGCCGGTGGAAAGCTGCAGCGCACCGAACGCCTTCTCCAGCGCGGCGATCATCGGACCGAACTGCGCGTCCGCCTTGTTCGCCTCGACGAAGGCCGACACCGGATGGAAGAAGCTGCGCAAGTAGCGCCCCATGTGCGCGGGCATCTTGCGCCCGACCAGATCGAGCGCCTGGATGCCGTTGGTGCCCTCGTAGATCATCGCGATGCGCGCATCGCGGGCGTACTGCTCCACGCCGCTCTCGGCGATGTAGCCGTGGCCGCCGTAGACCTGCACCGCCAGATTGGCGCTTTCGTGGCCGAGGTCAGTGAACAGCGCCTTCACCACCGGGGTCATCAGCGCGATGAAATCCTCGGCGTTCTGCTTCACCGCCGGGTCGGTGGCGTGCTTCTCGGCATCGAGCGCGCGGCTGACCCAGCCGCCCAGCGCGCGGCAGCCTTCGTTGTAGGCGCGCATCGTCATCAGCATGCGGCGCACATCGGGGTGGACGATGATCGGGTCGGCCGGGCCGTTCGGGTTCTTGACGCCCGACAGCGAGCGGCCCTGCAGGCGGTCCTTCGCGTAGTAGACGGCCGACTGATAGGCCGCCTCGCCCACGCCAAGCCCCTGCACGCCCACCGAGACACGCTCGGTGTTCATCATCTTGAACATGGCCTCCATGCCCTTGCCCGGCTTGCCGACGATCCAGCCGGTGGAATCGTCGAAGTTGAGCTGGCAGGTGGCCGAGGCCTTGAGCCCCATCTTGTGCTCGATCGCCGCCACTGAAACGCCGTTCGACGGTCCCGGCGTGCCGTCGTCCTTGGGCAGGTACTTGGGCACGAGGAACAGGCTGATCCCCTTCACACCCTCGGGCGCATCGGGAAGCCGCGCGAGAACGAGGTGGACGATGTTGGGCGTCAGGTCATGCTCGCCCGCCGAGATGAAGATCTTGGCGCCGGTCAGCTTGTAGGAGCCATCCTCCTGCGGCACAGCCTTGGTGCGCAGCATGCCCAGGTCGGTGCCGCAGTGCGGCTCGGTGAGGCACATCGTGCCCGACCATTCGCCCGAGACCATCTTGGGCAGGTAGAACTGCTTCAGATCGTCGCTGGCGTAAGCCTCGATCGCGGTGGTGCCGCCGTGCGTCAGGCCGGGGTAGAGGCTGAACGAGAGGTTGGCCGAGCAGATCATCTCCTCGGTCATCTTGTTCACCGCCTCGGGCAGGCCCTGCCCGCCCCATTCGGGATCGGACGCCAGCGCGCACCAGCCGCCGTCGCGGAACATCTCGTAGGCTTCCTTGAAGCCCTTGGGGGTGCGGACCACGCCGTTTTCCAGCACGCAGCCCTCGATGTCGCCGGAGCGGTTGAGCGGCAGCAGGACTTCCTGCGCCACCTTCGCCGCCTCTTCGAGCACGGCGTCGACGAGGTCGGGGCTGAATTCCTCCAGCGCCTCCAGATTGCCGAAGCCGTCGTCCTGATGGAGTTCGTGGATCACGAACCGCATGTCGCGCAGGGGCGCCTCATAGACTTGCATGTGTCACTCTCCTCGCGGGTTACGCTGCGTCTTCACACCCCACTCTTCGTCATTGCGAGCGGCCCAAAAGCACTTGGGGCCGCGCGGCAATCCAGGGCGGCGCAAACCGCCCTGGATTGCTTCGGCCTTCGGCCTCGCAATGACGAGTGTGGGGTAATCAGTCACCAATGCGTCCCGTTGTTCTCTTGTTTCAATTGCGCAGCGGCTTGCCGGTTTCGAGCATGTGCTCCACCCGGGCGATCGAGCGCGGACTGCGGACCAGCCGCATGAAAGCCTCGCGCTCCAGCTTGAGCAGTTCCTGTTCGCTCACCACATCGACCAGATCGGCCTCGCCGCCGGTCAGCACCGTCGCCAGCGCGTCGGAGACGACCATGTCGTAGTCAGTGGCCTTGCCCTGCTTGCGAAAGCCCTCGGCCGCCATCGACAGCGCGGTGCGGCCACTCTCGCCGGGCAGGCGGAAGTGCGGGGCCTCGCGCGGCTTGTAGCCATCGACCAGCGACAACGCCTTCTGCTTTGCATCGTAGAGCAGGCGATCGCGGTTCATGGTGATCGCATCGTCGGCGCGTAGGAACAGCATCTCCTTCGCCTGCGCGGCCGACTTCGATACCGAGGCGGTGGACACCGTCTCGAACACCTTGGCCACCGCAGGCATCGGCCCCCTGGGCATCATCGGATTGCTCTGCCAGCGGTCGAGCAATTCGCCATTGCCGCCCCAGCCCGGGACAAGGCCGACGCCGCACTCGACGAGGCCCATGTACAGCTCGGCATGGGCCTGGATCGCGTCGCAGTGGAGCAGGATCTCGCACCCGCCGCCCAGCGCCATGCCCGCCGGCGCGCCGACCACCGGGAACGGCGCGTACTTGAGGCCCTTGTACGCCATCTGTCCACCGGCGACGAGCTTCTCGATCTCGCTCCACGCGGCGATGTTCACCGCGAAGATCGCGAGGCCGAGGTTGGCCCCGGCCGAGAAGTTGTCGGCGTCGGTGTAGACGACCAGAGCCTTGTACTTCGCTGCCACCAGCGGGATCGCCTCGACGATCAGCTTCATCACCTCGCCGTCGAGCGCGTTCATCTTGCCGGTGAATTCGAGCGCGGTGACGCCGTCGCCGATGTCCCACAACGCGGCGGAGGCGTTACGGAGCAGTGGTTTGCCTGCCAGCTTCACGTCGGCGAGGCTGAGGACGCCTTGTGGGCGCTTAATGTCACTGTAGGTGCCGTTGAGTGCCAGTGCCTGCCGCACGCCGTTTTCGACGCGATAGAACGGCCTGTCGCCCGCGACCTTCAAGATTTCAGGGACGGGTTTTCCTTCGGATTCAAGGCGCTGCGCCAGCCAGGCGGCGCCCAGCTTGTCGATCATCTCGAACGGCCCGGCCTTCCAGTTGTAGCCGAGCTTCATCGCATCGTCGATCGCCACCACATCGTCCGCCGCCGACGGAATCAGCGAAGCCGCATAAGCCAGCGTCCCGCCCAGAACCGCCCAGGCATAGTCGCCGATCGGCCCCTTGGTCTCGACGAGCGCACGCAGGTCGCCGCGCGATGCCTTGCCCGAGGGACCGGCAGCGCGGATGGTCTCGCGGTACTCGCCGGTAGCAAGGTCGATGGTCTCCTTACGGCGGCCCATCTCCTTGTTAAGTCGGTAGAATCCACCCTTGCCCTTGCGTCCGGTATAGCCGTCGGCGATCATCTTTTCGATAAGCGGATGGCTGCGCGCGATGGCGTGGTAGGGGTCGTCCTTGGGCAGCGTCGAAGTAAGGCTGGCCTGCAGATGCGGCATCAGATCGATGCCGACGAGATCGACGAGACCGAAAATTCCGGTCTTGGGCACGCCCATGGGCTTGCCCGCGACGGCATCGGCCAGTTCGACGCTCAAGCCTTGGTCGAAGGCCGCGTTGAGGCCCAGCTGGATCCAGTAAGTGCCTATGCGATTGGCAATAAATCCCGGCGTGTCCTTGGCTTTCACCACCGTCTTGCCCATCGCCACGTCGGCGAACTGCTCGACCTTGGCGGCGACACCGGCGTCGGTATCCGGCCCGGTCACGATCTCCAGCAGCCGCATGTAGCGCGGCGGGTTGAAGAAGTGGGTGATGAGGAAGTCGCGCTTGAAGGCGTCAGACCGGCCATCGACCAGCTGCGCCAGCGGGATCGTCGAGGTGTTGGACGACACCGCCGTCCCCTCGCGCTTCACCGCCTCAAGCCTGGCGTAAAGGCCCTGCTTGATGTCGAGGCGTTCGATGACGGCCTCGATCACCCAGTCGCATTCGGTAATCTTTTCAAGGTGATCCTCGATGTTTCCGGTCTCGACGAGCTTGGCGGCGGCCTTGCTCATGAACGGCGCGGGCTCGGTCTTGAGCATCTTCGCCACCGCGCCTTCGGCCACGGCATTGCGGTTCGCGCCGTCCTTCGGGACGATGTCGAGCAGCAGCACCGGCACGCCCGCATTGGCGACTTGTGCGGCGATCCCGGCACCCATGGTGCCCGCGCCGATGACGCAGACTTTCTTGATGGAGCCGCTCATTCCACGGCCTCCAGAACGGTGGCGATACCCTGACCGCCGCCGATGCACTGGCTGGCGAGCGCGTACTTGCCGCCCTCGCGCTTGAGCAGCGAGGCCGCCTTGCCGACGATGCGCGCGCCGGTCGCGCCGAGCGGGTGGCCGATGGCGATCGCGCCGCCGTCGATGTTCACCTTGGCGGTGTCGAGGCCCAGATCCTTGATGCAGGCAAGTGCCTGAGATGCAAAGGCTTCGTTGAGTTCCACGACGTCGAGGTCACCGGCGGAAATCCCCGCGCGCTCCAGCGCCTTCTGGCTGGAGAGGATCGGGCCAAGGCCCATCGTCTCGGGCGCGCAGCCGGAAATCGCCACCGACTTGATGCGGGCGAGGATCGGCAAGCCGTGGGCGCGCGCGTATTCCTCGGTGGTCACCAGCACCGCGCTGGCGCCGTCGGTCAGCGGCGAAGACGTGCCCGCCGTCACCGAACCGTTGGCATCGAACGCGGGCTTGAGGCCAGCAAGGGCTTCAGCGGTGGTTTCGGGACGGATCGTACCATCTTCGCTGACGGTGCCGCCCTTGGTTTCGATGGGCACGATCTCGTCGGCCAGCTTGCCTGCTTCGCGCGCGGCGGCGGCCTTCTTCTGGCTCTCGACGGCGAGCGCTTCCTGTTCGCCGCGCGAAATCTGATACTGGGTGGCGACGTTTTCGGCCGTCTCGCCCATGCCGATGTAAGCGGCGGTCGACCTGGCCAGCGCCGGGTTCGGCAGCGGATTGAAGCCGCTCATCGGCACCCGGCTCATCGATTCGATACCGGCGCAGATGAACACCTCGCCAGCCCCTACGGCGATCTGACCCATGGCGATGTGAATCGCGCTCATCGAGGAGCCGCAGAAACGGTTCACCGTCATCCCGCCGACCGACTGCGGCAGTCCCGCAATCTGGCCGATCAGGCGCGCGACATTAAGCCCCTGCTCTCCCTCGGGAAAAGCGCAGCCCACGATGATGTCCTCGATATCGGCGGGCTCCACGCCGGTCTTGGAAATCAGCCCCCGGATCACCTGCGCGGCGAGGTCGTCGGGGCGGACGCGGGCCAGTGCGCCCTTGTTGGCCAAGTGAAACGGCGAACGGGCGTAGCCCGCGATCACGACGCTTTGCATGCATTCCTCTCCATGGGCGGACCCGGCCGGCTTGAGTGCCGAATCCATAGCGATCCTCGTTCTCCCGAACGTCTTCCCTTAAGGTGCGAATCTTTCCCTATACGTCAAGCAAATTTTGGGATATGCTGAGTCCATCCGGTCGGGATCGGTCGTCACCTGCGAAGTCAGGGGCACGGTTCCAGCTTAGAAATCCGGGCGAGAGAGATGGAGAGGTCGCAAATGCACTTCCTTAAACTTACAACGCTGGCGTTGGGTTCCAGCGCTGCGATCGTCGCCGCATCGCCGGTGCTGGCGGCGGATGCGGGCGCGCTGGCAGGCTCGTGGCGCACGCCTGCCAAGCACGGCGTGGTCGAGATCGAACGCTGCGGCGGCTCGATCTGCGGCAAGCTGGTGTCTTCCGAGAACATCCTGAAGAACCCGGAACTCAAGGACATCAACAACAAGGACGCATCCAAGCGCGACCGCCGCCTCAAGGGACTTCAGATCCTCGGCGGCTTCAAGCAGGACGGCAACGCCTGGTCGGGCGGGACGATCTACAACCCGGAAGACGGCGGCACCTACAAGGCCACGATCACCCCGGCGGGCGCGGACACCCTCAAGCTCAAGGGCTGCATCGTCTGGCCGCTATGCAAAACCCAGACATGGACGCGGATCAAGTAGGCCGCGCGGCAGTTAAGTAGCTGCCAAAAAGCAATTACCTAGGGAGAGTACCGAATGCATACCAAGTACAACCGCATCTTCCTTGCGAGCGCGGCCAGCGTCGTCGCCTTCGCGTGGAGCGGATCGGCGAGCGCGCAGGCGTTCTACCTTCAGGAGCAGTCCGTCCGCGGACAGGGCCGCGCCTTCTCGGGCGAGGCGGCTGATACCGGCGTCGATTCTCTCTGGTGGAACCCGGCTTCGATCGCGGGCATGCAGGGCGGCGAGGCATCCGTGCGCGCCAGCGCCATCCTGCCGCGCGGCAAGGTCGTGGACAACGGGACCGTGATCGTGCGCCCGCTGCAGGCCCCGGCCTCGGTCGGCGGCAATCCGGTGGCGAAGAACCCGATCGATAACGGCTACCTGCCTTCGGGAGCGATCGCCTATGGGTTCGGCCGCGTGGCGGTGGGCCTGTCGCTGACGGCACCCTATTCGTTCACCACCGACTACGACGCCGACAGCTGGGCGCGCTACAGCGCCGACAAGACCAAGCTGCGCACGTACGACATCCAGCCCTCGATCGCGGTGGAACTGGCCAAGGGCCTATACATCGGCGGCGCGGCGAACATCGAATATGTCGATGCGACGCTGGGCAACTACCTTCCCAACCTGTCGCCGCTGCTGGCGGATGGGCACCAGACGCTCAAGGGCAATGGCTGGGATGTGGGCTGGTCGGCAGGCGTGCAGTACCATGACGGCCCGGTCTCGCTGGGCTTCGCGTACAAGTCCTCGATCAAGCACAAGCTGGACGGCACGGTGACGCTCGAAGGTCTGGCCGGTCCTCTCGCCACGCAGAACGGCACGATCGACGCCAAGGCTTCGTTCAGCACGCCGTGGATGATCATCGGCAGCGCCCGCGCGCAGATGAGCAAGAGCCTGACCCTCAACGCGCAGGTCGTGCGCATGGGCTGGAGCGAGTTCGACACCATCGACATCGGCGCGCCGATCAACCAGTCGATCCCCGAGAACTACCGCAACAGCTGGACCTGGGCGATCGGCGCCGATTATCAGGTCAATCCGCAGTGGGTCCTGCGCACCGGCTTCCAGCGCGGCATCACCCCAACTCAGGACGGCAATCGCGACGCGCGCGTGCCTGACAGCAACCGCTGGAACTTCTCGGCAGGCACCAGCTATTCGCCGAGCCCGGCCTTCACCATCGACGCGGCGGCTTCGTACATCACCTTCAAGGACGCGCCGATCGACCGCATCACCGCTGCCTATGCGGGCACGGCGGTGCAGACGCCGGTGATCACCAACGGCGAGCTGAAGGACGCTTCCGCTCTTGTCTTCTCCCTCGGCGCAAGGATGCACTTCTAATGATCGACGCGGCGACGATCGGCGGGGTCGCTCCCGCCACTGCCTCCTCAACGACGGACGAGATGCCGCCGATCGCGCCGCGTCTTCTGACCGACCTGCTCGACCATGCAGTAGAAGCGCATGGAGCATGGTCGGCGGTCGACTTCATGGGCCGCAAGTGGACATATTCGGAAATCGGCGCGCTTGCGAAGCGTGCCGCCCGCGGCCTGCAGGACCTTGGTGTCACCAAGGGCACCCGTGTCGGCCTGTGCCTGCCCAATACGCCCTACTACGTGGTCGCCTATTTCGCGGTTCTGCGGATTGGCGCTGTCGTGGTGAACTTCAACCCGCTCTACACCGAGCGCGAGATGGCGCATCAGGTCACCGACTCCGGCTGCGAGGTGATGATCGCCACCGATCTCGCGCTCTGCCTGCCCAAGCTGGAGCCGCTGGTCGGCAAGACCTGTCTCAAGCGCGTGGTCGTCTGCCCCTTCGCCGACGCCCTGCCCGCGATCAAGCGCCGCGCCTTCCTGCTCTTCAAGCGCCACGACATCGCGCATGAGCCGCACGACTTGCGCTATGCGCGCTGGGCCAACCTGATCGCCCGCGATGCAGAGCCGGACCCGGTCGAACGCCATCCCAACGACCTCGCGGTGCTGCAGTACACTGGCGGCACCACCGGCGTGCCCAAGGGCGCGATGCTCAGCCACGCGAACCTGGCCGCCAACTCGGCGCAGATGATCGCGCATGTCGGCCACATGCCCGAGCATCAGGAGCGCACGCTGGGTGTGCTCCCGCTGTTCCACGTCTTCGCGCTGACGACGGTGCTGAACTACTCGGTCGACACGGCGGCGGAGATGATCCTGCTCCCGCGCTTCGAGATGAAGTCCTTCCTCGCCACCGCCAAGCGCACGAAGCCGACGCAGTTCTTCGGGGTGCCGACGCTCTACACCGCGCTCAACCACCAGCAGCTTCACGGCGAGTTCGACAATGTGCGCGTCTGCATCTCCGGCGGCGCGCCCCTGCCGCTCGAAATACGCCGCGAGTTCGAGGAGAAGACCGGGGTGAACGTCGTCGAGGGCTATGGCCTCTCCGAAGCCAGCCCAATCATCGCCTGCAACCCGCTCGAAGGACTGGTCAAGGACAACGCCTGCGGCCCCGCCTTCCCCGGCACCGCGCTGGAAATCCGCGATCCCTCCGACCCCACCCGCCTCTGCGCGCCCGGCGAAAAGGGCGAAGTCTGCGCGCGCGGCCCGCAGATCATGCAGGGCTACTGGGGCCGTCCCGAGGACACCGAGAAGACCTTCATCTACGGTGCCCTGCGCACCGGCGACATCGGCTATCTGGATGAGGACGGCTATCTGTTCCTCGTCGACCGGATCAAGGACGTGATCCTCTGCGGGGGCTATAATGTCTATCCGCGCATCATCGAGGAAGCGCTCTACGAGCATCCGATGGTCGCCGAGGCGGTCGTGATCGGCATCCCCGATGCCTATCGCGGGCAGGCTCCCAAGGCCTTCGTGGTGCTGCACGGGGGGGACATCCTGGATCAGGAGACATTGCTGGACTTCCTGCGCGAACGGCTGAACAAGATCGAGATGCCCGCCTCGATCGAGTTCCGGGATTCGCTCCCCAAGACCATGGTAGGCAAGCTGTCCAAAAAAGACCTCGTCGCGGAAGAAGCTGCCAAGCGTGAGGGCCAAAACTCTGGCCAAGGCTCGGGCGGAACCGCAGCTTGAGCGCCGCGCCCGCTCCCGAACCGCCGCAACTTCTGGGCATCCAGGAGGCCGCAACCCTGCTCGGCGTGACGATGCGCACCTTGCGCTTCTATGAGGACAAGGGCCTGATCGCGCCGCAGAGGGTCGGCACCACCCGCATCTATTCGCGGCGCGAGGTCGGGCGAATGCAGTTGATCCTGCGCGGCAAGCGGCTCGGCTTCTCGATCCGCGAGATCAAGGAGTTCCTCGATCTCTACGACGTCGATCCCGAGCATCACGAACAGGTCCGCGCCCTCAAATCCAAGGTCGGCGAGCGTATCGCCGACTTGCGCAAGCAGAAGCGGGCGATCGACCAGACACTGGAGGAACTGCTCTCGATCGAGCGGCAGGCCCTTGCGTGGCTCGAAGGCTCCCCGCTAAGGCCCGTCGATGACTGACCCTGCTGCTGCCGTCGCCGAACTGCGCGCCCTCCTCGAAGTCGAGGAGATCGACACCGACCTGTTCCGCGGCGGCGCCTCGGAGGAACGGCCCGGCCGCGTGTTCGGCGGCCTCGTGGTGGCGCAGGCGCTGGCGGCCGCCGCACGCGATCTGGCGGGCAGCGATCGGCAGGCCCATTCGCTCCACGCCTATTTCCTGCGTGCCGGGGACACGACGCGGCCGATCATCTACCGCGTGCTGCGCGACTTCGACGGCGGCAGCTTCGCCAACCGGCGCGTCGTGGCGATGCAGGGCGGCAAGCCGATCCTCAACCTGGCGGCCTCGTTCCATCGGCGCGAGGACGGCTTCGCCCACGCCGCCGCCATGACGCAAGTGCCCTCGCCCGAGCAGTGCCCGGACCTCGTCACGGCACTCGCGGCGACGGGCCAGAAATTCCCGCAGGCCATGCTCGACCGCCTCGCCGCGTTCGAGATCCGGCCCGGCCCGCCTGCCGTGCAGGGCTCGGATACCCCTCACCAGTTCCTGTGGTTCAGGCTGGCCGCGCCGATCGACAGCGACGAAGTGCTCAGGCGCGTCGTGCTAACTTATGCGAGCGACTTCGCACTCGTTTCCACGGCGATCCTGCCCCATTCGAAGGCCATTTTCTCGCCCGGCATGCAGGTCGCCAGCCTCGACCATGCGGTGTGGTTCCATTCCACTCCGCCGGTGGACGACTGGCTGCTCTATGCGATGGACAGCCCCTGGGCCGGCCACGCGAGGGGCTTTGCGCGCGGCGCGCTTTACGACCGGGCGGGAACGCTGGTCGCCAGCGTAGCGCAGGAAGGACTCTGCCGCGCCGTCCCTACTCAGGAACCGACCGCGTAGACCCCGAGGATCTGGTCGGCGACTTCATCGAGGGTGAGGCGCCCCGGCCGATACCACTCGCTCGCCGAATTGAGCGTGGCGAGCAGCAGGATGCGATAGATCACAGGATCGCGGCCCGGCTGCGATGGCAGCGCATCAATCAGGTCCGCGAACAGCCGCTCGAACGCATCGCGCCGTGCGACCAGTTGCACGCGCACGGCTTCGGGCACCGCGCGAAAGTCGTTCATCAGCGGCATCGTCAGCGAGGCCGGGTCGAGCTGGATCGCCAGCAGTACCCGGCACGCCGTGGCCAGCCGGGCGGCGGGCTCCTCCACCCCCTCGATCGCCACGCGGATGCGGTCTTCCGCCGCCTGCAGCGCCGCATCGTGGATGCGCACGAAAAGCGCGTCCTTGCTCTTGATGTAGTGGTAGAGCGAGCCGCCCAGCAGGCCCACCCGCTCGCCGATGTCGCGAATGCTGGTCGCGGCATAGCCCCGCTCGGCGAAGAGGGCGGCGGCGGCAGCCACGACCTCGTCCTCGCGCGACGGGTTCGACTTGTCGGGATGGCGTACGTTCATCGGCCCTGCGTTGGCGCGCGGACGGCCGATCGGCAAGGGAATTCACGGTCTCTAACGTCACCACCTTGATTGTAACGATCGTTTGGTACATTGACACCCAAAGCCGCGCAAGCGCGCAAGGACCACCGTGGAGACGATCATGCCCTCGACCTACCAGCCCCCCGTCGCGACGATGCGCTTCCTGTTGGAGCACGTGCTCGATTTCGACGTGCAGATGGCCGCGCTGCCGGGGCTGGAGGAAGTGACGAGCGAACTGGCAGGCGAAGTGCTGACGATGGCAGGCCGCATGTGCGCCGAACGCCTCGCCCCGCTGAACCTGCCGGGCGACGCCGCAGGCACGAAGCTGGTCGACGGCAATGTCGTGACCGCACCGGGCTTCGCGGAGGCTTATGCGGAATTCGTCGAGGCGGGCTGGCCCGGCCTCGCAGGCGATCCCGAGTTCGGCGGACAGGGCCTGCCGCGCACCGTGCAGATCATGCTCGACGAGATGGTGTCCGCCGCCAACCTGTCGTTCGGCCTGTTCCCCGGCCTTACCCGGGGCGCGGCGGAAGCGCTTGCCGCACACGGCTCGGAAGAACTCAAGGCGACGTACCTCGGCAAGCTCGTCACCGGCGAGTGGTGCGGCGCGATGGCGCTGACCGAGGCTTCGGCGGGCACCGACCTCGGCCTGCTGCGCACCCGCGCCGAGCCGCGCGGCGACGGCAGCTACGCGGTGACCGGAACCAAGATCTTCATATCCTCGGGCGACCAGGATTTCGGCAACAACATCGTCCACCTCGTCCTCGCCCGCCTGCCCGATGCTCCGGCCGGGGTGAAGGGCATCAGCCTGCTGCTCGTCCCCAAGTTCCTGCCCGGAGCCAGCGGCGCCTTCGACGAGCGCAACGCCATGTCGGTCGGTGCGCTCGAGCACAAGATGGGCATCCATGCCCAGCCCACTTGCGTCATGAACTACGACGGCGCCACCGGCTGGCTGGTAGGCGAGGCCGGGCGCGGGCTCAACGCGATGTTCACGATGATGAATGCCGAGCGCCTGTTCGTCGGCATCCAGGGGCTCGGCCTTGCCGATGCGGCGACGCAGAACGCGGTGGCCTATGCCCGCGAACGCCTGCAAGGCCGCGCCTCGGACGGACGCCCCGGCCCCGTGCCGATCATCGCCCATGCCGACGTGCGAAAGATGCTGCTCGCCTGCCGCGCCTTCGTGGAGCCCGCGCGTGCCCTCGCCGCATGGACCGCGATTCGCATGGACATCGCCGACCGCCACCCGGACGCCGCGACGCGCGATGCGGCCTCCGCCGACGTCGCCCTGCTGACGCCGGTGGTGAAGGCGGCCTTCACCGACTTCGGCTTCGAGACGACGGTGCTGGCGCAGCAGGTGTTCGGCGGCCACGGCTACATCCACGAAGCCGGGATGGAGCAGTTCGTCCGCGACGCACGCATCACCCAGATCTACGAGGGCACCAACGGCGTACAGGCCATGGACCTCGTCTCGCGCAAGGTCACGCTGAACGGCGGCGCCCCCTTGCGCGCCTACCTCGACGGAATCGCGGCCGACATCGACAAAAGCGACGCGAGCGACCTCGCCGTGCAGATGCGCGCCGCCCTCGCCATGCTGGAGGAAGCCAGCGCCACCATCGCGGCCGCATCGGGTGATGCCGATGCCCTCGGCGCGGCGGCCACGGAGTACCTCAACCTCTTCGCGCTGGTGTCGCTGGGCTGGATGTGGGTCCGCATCCTCGCCGCCGCCCCGGCGCTGGAGGATGCGCGCAGCCGCGACACCTACGCCGCCATCGCCGCCTACTACGCGAGCTACGTGCTGCCCCGCGCAGGTCTGCACGCGGCCCGCATCGCAGCCGGTCCCGCCACGGTCATGGCGCTCGACGAAGCGCTGTTCTGAAAGCCTTTTCCCCGCCCCTCTCCGCTCGTCCCGCCGCCCGCGCGGCGTGACGCATAGGCTTGGCATCGTCTGCGCGAGGCAACCACTGCGCCTCGCAGGCTTTATGATGACAAAAGCACATACGGAGCATGGATGATAATGGGCGGGACACGGCTTGGCTGAACCGAAGAGCGACATGCAAAGCTGGCGCTCCGATGCGATCCGCATCGCGCGCGTCATCTGCATCGCGGGCATCGTCTACGTCCACGCCTGGACGGGACTCTCCGGCTACGAACTCGATCTGGCGCGCGGGACGCCGCAGGAGACCTTGCGCTGGGTCCTGATGGAAGGGTTCGGCCGCAGCGCGGTGCCGCTGCTGGGACTGATCTCCGGCTGGCTGGTCGCGGGCTCCTCGCGCACCCGTCACTGGGGACCGCACGTCGCCCGCAAGGCGCGCACGATCCTGCTGCCGATGGTGCTGTGGAACGCGCTGGCGGTACTGCTGGTATCGGGCGCGGCATGGCAGTTCGGGCTCGCCGCGCCCATGCCGCAATCGGTGCGCTGGCTGGTCGAGGAACTGTTCATCGTCACCCGCCCGCCCGACATCAACGTGCAGATGCCATTCCTGCGCGACCTGTTCCTGTGCATGGTGCTGGCCCCGCTGCTGGTGCGGTTGCCGTCGAAGGCGCTGGCTCTGCTCGCGCTGGCGGCGGGAACCTGCCACGTACTGGGCATCGGCCCGCCGGTGATCCTGCGCGCCTCGATCCTGATGTTCTTCACCATCGGCATCATCGCCCGCCGTGCCAACCTCGCCGAGCGCGTGGCCGCATGGCCCGCCATCGTCGCGCTAGCACCCTTCGTGGTGCTGATGCCGCTGCATCTCTACGTCTCGATCGGCGATGCCCGGCCGTTCGACGATGCCTCGACGGCGGCGGTGGACCTAGCCGCGCGCGTTGCCGCATCGCTGGCGGTGTGGTGGCTGGCATGGCGCCTCGTCGCCACTCGCGCCGCGCCGCTGCTACGCCGGATCGAGCCTTACATGTTCTTCTATTTCTGCGCGCACCTGATCCTGATCTGGCTGCTGGGGCCGGTCGTCGGCAAGCTGACCGGAAAGCTCGGCTCGCCGCTCTATCCGGTCTATCTTATCGGCCAGCCGTTCCTGATCCTCGGCGCGGTGGTGGCCATCGCCAAGGGGTTGCTCATAGTGGCGCCGGGTCTGGCGGAGACGCTCAGCGGGGGACGACTGAAAAGCGCCTGACCCTCACATCCGCGAGAACAGCGGGATCGGCGCGAAGACGAGCGAGATCAGACCCCACAGGCTGAGCGCGATCATCACCCCGCCGATCCACTGCGTCAGATCGCGCGATGAGGCACGCCGCGTCACCAGCGCCCCGATCGGCGCGGCGACGATCCCGCCGATCAGCAGGCCCGACGCCGCGATCGAGAACGACTGCAGGCCAAGCGTGCCGATGAAGGCCGACAGCACCGTCACCGTCACGAAGAACTCGGCGGCGTTGACGGTGCCCACCGCCACGCGCGGGGTCATCCCCTGCGCGATCAGGCTGCCCGTCGTGACCGGCCCCCAGGCACCGCCGAAGGAATCGAGGAACCCGGCGACGAAGCCCAGCGGCCCCACCGCGCGCATCCGGCGATAAGCCTGCGCCCGCCGCGCTCCGCGCCAGATCAGGTAAATGCCGACCGCCGCCAGATAGACGAGCAGGACCGGCCGCAGGATCGAGAGGCTGAGGTGCGAGAGCGCCCACACGCCTGTCAGCCCCCCAGCGATGCCCGGAATGACGAGGCGCGCAAAGAGCATCCAGTCGACGTTGCGCTGCAGGGCATGGGCCGCGCCGGACACGCCGCTGGTGAAGCTCTCGACCGCATGCGTCACCGAGGACGCCGCGGCGGGCGGCAGGCCGAGCAGGATCAGCAGCGAGTTGCCGATCACCCCGAAGCCCATGCCGACCGCGCTGTCCACCAGCTGCGCCAGGAACCCGGCGACGATGAACGGCGCCAGCGCCGCCCAGGGAATCGCGGAAAAGTCGATCATCCGTTGCTCCTGCGTCGGCGCGCGGAACCGGCTCCGAACCGTCCGGCCGGGGAAGTCAGCAGGAACAGCACCGGGAAGATGAGCGCGAGGACGGAGAGCACCCCGCTCACCACCGCCTCGGCCCCGGCGAGCCACGGCATGACCGCCGCCCAGATCGCGACGGCCAGAACCACCATCAGCGTGCGCTCGTGCGCCCGGTCGTTGAGCCCCGTCAGGTCCACCTTGGCGCGCCCTTCGAAGAGGGAGCGAAGGCCGATCCCGGTGGGACTGCGGCGATCCACCAGCGGTTGCGGGAACGAGCCCTGCACGAGACAGCCGATCCCCGCCGCCACCATGCGCAGGCCCACCGCATTGGCGAAAGGCCGGAATTCGGCATTGCGGTCGCTGAGCGCGCGCAGGCCGGTGCGGCCGCCGAAGACCATGTCGGCCAGCGCAGTGCTCTCGGCCGGGGCTGGCTTGCTTTCCTGCACGGCGGCCTGCGTGGAGATCACCCATTCGAGGATCGCCGTCGGCACGTCGAGCCCGGTCGCCCGCTCCAGCCCCTGGAAGCCGGGGGCGGAATTGGCCTCGCAGATGCGGTAGCCGTCCTCGTCGAACAGGATGTCGATGCCGGTGATGTCGAGTTCCAGAACGTCGGCCGCCTGCACCGCCAGTTCCGCCATCTCCTGCGGCGGGTTGTAGGCGACACCGACGCCGCCGAGCGAGACGTTGGACTTGAACCCGCCGGTCAGCGAGCGCCGCTCCATCGCCGCGATCACTCGCCCGCCGACCACCAGCACGCGCACGTCACGGCCATGGCTGGCGCGTACGTAGTGCTGGAGGATGAAATCCGCCTTGGCCTCGGCGCTTTCGAGCAGGCCCGCCAGATCCTCGAACTGGCTGCGGTCCTCGCACTTGAGGACGCCTGCGCCGCGCGTGCCCTTGAGCGTCTTGACGATGACTGGAAAGCCCAGTTCCCGCTCGACCAGATCGACATCGATGGGGAACGTGCCCAGCATCGTGCGCGGGATCGGCAACCCCGCGCGGTTCAGCGTCTGCAGGGTGTGCAGCTTGTCGGACACCGTCTCGATCGTTGCCGGGCCGTTGACCAGCCGCACCCCGCGCCGCTCGAAGTGGCGCAGCAGGGCCAACGTGAAGTAGTCCGTTTCCGCGCCCGTCCGGCAGATGACGAAGTCGGGCTTCTCGATCTCGCGCCCCTGATACTTGATCGCCCAGTCGCCGACGGTGCCGACCACCAGTTCGAAGCTGTGGGGCTGGAGGACGTGCAGTTCGATGCCGAGCGCGCCTGCAGCCTCCTGGAAACGGAAGACTTCGGGCACCTCGGGAATCGACGGATCGAGTTGATGCTGAAAGAGAATCCAGCCGCGCAATGCGATATGCTCCCCGGTTTTGGCGGTAATGCGAAAGTTGCAGATGGCCTTCGCGCGTGCGTTCGGCCGGGTGTCAGGTCACAGAATGGCATTGGGCCGTCTTGGTTGCAAATCCATGGCAGCGCCGCGCACGGAACGCGAGGACATTGGGGTGCATCACCCTTCGTCATTGCGAGCGCAGCGAAGCAATCCAGGGCAGTCTTGAGCCCGCCCTGGATTGCTTCGCTCCGCTCGCAATGACGATTCAGGGACAAGTCGTCACGCTCCAACCCGCTTCCGGCATGACCGAAAAACAGCAACCGTACGAATGGTTTACGGCCCATCCACCTTTTGTTTAGGAGATTGGCGTAACTTCCTCGCGCAAGGGGGTTCCGGGTTCTTCATGTCGGTCGATGCGCAAACCATGTTGCTGCTTTCGAACGCAATTGCGTTCGTGGCCGCGACGTTTCTTCTTATCGAATGGCGGTCCCTGCGCGAGCGGTTCCTCCTGAGCTTCGCGCTCGGGTTCCTCTGCATCGTCGTGGGTTGCACCCTTGCGCCCCTGCGCCAGAGCGGGGATTTCCTCCTCGGCGTCTGGCTGTCGAACTCGATGGTCCCTCTCGCGCACTTCATGTTCCTCCACGGTGCCGCATCCTTCGCGCAGCGCAGGCTGAGCCGCGTCTGGTTCCTCGCGCCGCTGGCATGCTCTGCCCTCATGGCGGCCCCTGGCCTCGGCGACCGTGATCAGGTCATGTCGCTGTTCAATGCCGGGTTCGTGGCGGTGTTCTGCCTCAGGGCTGCAGGCGTGCTGCTGGAAGCGCGCCGCACCACCGGTTCGGAAACCCGCACCCTCGTCGCGACGTTCGTGGTCCATGGCTCGTTCTATGCCGTAAAGGCCGGCTGCGCCTTCGTACCGGGCGCCTTCGTCGACTTGTCTTCCTATTCCGGCGTGTTGATCCCCATCTCCCTGTTCGAAGGCATTCTCGTAGAAGTCGCACTCGCCATGTCGGTAGCAGGGGCATTGCGACGCCGCCGCGAGGAACGCGCCACCCGCCTCGCCGAAAGCGATCCGCTGACCGGCCTGCTCAACCGTCGCGGCTTCGAAGCCCGTACGCGCGACGTGCAGCAGTCGGGCGGATCGCTGCTCCTCATCGACATCGACAACTTCAAGACGATCAACGACTGCTTCGGCCATCAGGGCGGCGACCGCCTGCTCGTCGATCTCGCCGCATTCCTGAGGCTGCGCCTGCCGGGTTCGGCGATCAGCGCCCGCCTCGGCGGCGACGAGTTCGTGGTGCTGCTGCCCGGAATGGACGAAGGCCGCAGCCTCGGCCTTGCCGAAGACCTCTGTTCGGGCTTTGCTATGCGGCAGGGAGGAGGCAACTGCGGCACGCTCAGCATCGGCTGCGCGCCCGTGACTCCGGGTATACAGGACCTTTCGCCCGCCATGCTGCAGGCCGACCGGGGCCTCTACGATGCGAAGAGCAAAGGCCGCAATCGCGCGTCGTCGGCGCCCCGTCTCTCCGCCACGGGGACACAGGCGGAAATCCTGCCCTATCCCATCGCCGCCGCAGGATAATCACTTACCGATCATTGACGGGGAACCGTTGCACGCGCGATGTGTTGTCGCGTGCACAGACGGGGTGAATCGACGGGAAAATCGGCCCGGCGCGAAGGGATCGGTTAGGGGCATGACGCGCAGCGTAGGGAACGGCCACGGGTTCATGGGACTCGAAGGCGAACTCGCGCGCCGTATCGCCACGCACGACTGGGCCTCCACCCCGATCGGTCCCATCGAAGGCTGGCCGGTCAGCTTGCGCCACACCGTCGCGATGATGCTTCCCTCCCGCGTGCCGCTGGTGCTGTTGTGGGGGCCGATGGGCGTCATGCTCTACAACGACGCCTATGCCGAGTTTGCCGGTGGGCGCGACAGCCGGCTACTTGGCTCGAACGTGCTCGACGGTTGGCAGGAAGTCGCGGAATTCAATGCCAACGTCATGAAGGTCGGTCTTGCGGGAGGCACACTGAGCTATCGCGACCACATGCTCACGCTGCACCGCCACGGAAAGCCCGAGCAGATCTGGCTGAACCTCGACTATTCGCCGGTCCCCGGTGACGACGGCAGGCCTGCGGGCGTCATCGCCGTAGTCTTCGAGATCACCGAGGCGCACCACGCCCGTGAAGCCCTCGAAGAGAGCGAAACGAAGCTGCGGTTCCTCGACGACATTGCGCAGGCGATCACGGATTGCCGCGGGGCCGAGGAAATCCTCGCGATCACCACGCGCATGACCGCGCAACACCTCGGCCTCTCCAACTGCGCTTATGCGGACATGGACGGCGACGAGGACGGCTTCACGATCCGGGGCAACTGGCACGCCGACGGCTCCCCCTCGATCGTCGGACACTATCGCCTCGCCGACTTCGGGCAACTTGCAGTGAAGGAACTCCGTGCCGGGCGCCCGCTGATCATCAACGACAATGCGACGGAGATCGCGCCGAAAGAGGCCCGGACCTTCCAGGACATCGGCATCGCGGCAACGATCTGCATGCCGCTCGTCAAGGAAGGCCGCCTCATCGCACTGATGGCGATCCATGACAGCAGACCCCGTCGCTGGACACCCTATGAACTCGATATAATCCGCGAAGTGACCGAGCGGTCCTGGGCGCATGTCCAGCGCGTTGGCGCCGAAGGGCTGCTGCACGAGCGCGAAGCCTACAACCGCCAGATCCTCGACGGTGCGGTCGACTACGGCATCGTCGCCACCGATCTCGACGGTCGGATCACCTTGTGGAATGCCGGAGCCGCCGCGATGCTCGGCTGGAGCGAGCCGGAAATGCTCGGCCGTCCGATAGACGTGTTCTTCACGCCCGAGGACCGGGCGACCGGCCGGCCCGCCGCCAAGCGCCGCGAAGCGCTCGACAGCGGCCGCGCCCATGACGCACGCTGGCATTTGCGCAAGACCGGCGAGCGCTTCTGGGGCCTCAGCGAGATGACCCCGCTGCGCGATGCCGAGGGCCGCCCGACCGGCTTCGTCAAGCTGATGCGCGATCGCACCTTCGAGCATGACGCGCAGGAAGCCCTGCGCCTGAGCGCCGAACAGCTGAGCCGCGCCCAGGTCGCGGGCGGCGTGGGCCTGTTCTCCGTCGACATCGTCGCCAATACCATTACCGGGACCGACGAATTCTGCCGCCTTTTCGGAGTGCCGCAGCGCGGGGAGACAAACGTGCGTGTCTTCGAGGAAATCATCATTCCCGAAGACCGGCATCTTTCATCCAACCATGCCCGGCGCCATTCGGCGAACGCGGCACTCGACGTCGAATATCACATCCGTCGCCCCGATACCGGCGAGGAGCGCGTGATCGCGCGCAAGTCCGAATTCGAATTCGATGCCGCTGGCAACGCGGTACGGATGATCGGCGCGGTGCGCGACGTGACCGACCGCACGCGCACCCAGTTGGCCCTCGAAAAGAGCGAGGCGCAGTTCAGCGCCCTCGCCCAGAACATGCCCACGCAAGTCTGGACCGCGCGGGCCGACGGCGCGATGGACTGGTTCAACGAGCGCACTTACGCCTATTCGGGCGAGCCGCATGGCAGCCTCGACGGCGATGGCTGGGCTCGCCTCGTCCATCCGGAAGACCGGCAAACCGCCGTCGAGCGCTGGGCGCAGGCCGTCGCGAGCGGAGAGGTCTACGACACCGAACTCCGCCTGCGTGACTGCGAGGGGCTCTATCGCTGGCATCTCTCGCGGGCCATGCCGCTCAAGGACGCCCATGGTGCCATCTCTGCCTGGATCGGCACAAATACCGAGATCGAAGCGCAGAAGCAGGCAGAGGCCGCTTACGCGCAGGACCGCGACCGGCTCTGGACGATCAGCCGCGACCTCATGCTGGTCTGCGATTTCCAGGGCGCGATCACGGCGGTGAACCCCTCTGGCGAGCGGTTGCTGGGCTGGCATGAGGGTGAAATGCTCGGACAGCGCATCGCCTCCTTCGTCCACCCCGACGACGTCGAGGCGACCGCCGCCGAAGTCGCCAAGCTCGCGAGCGGGCGCCGCACGATCGCGTTCGAGAACCGCTACCGCACCAAGGACGGCGACTTCCGCCTGATCGCCTGGACCGCTGTGCCTGACGACCGCCGCATCCACGCGATCGGCCGCGACATCACCGAGCAGCGCGCCATCGAGGAGGCCCTTCGCCAGAGCCAGAAGATGGAGGCCGTGGGCCAGCTGACCGGCGGCATCGCGCACGACTTCAACAACCTGCTGCAAGGCATCACCGGCAGCCTCGACATGATGCACGCCCGGTTGACGCAGGGCCGCACGCAGGACCTCGAGCGCTGGCTCGGCGGCGCGCGCACTTCGGCCGAGCGGGCGGCGGCGCTGACCCATCGCCTGCTCGCCTTCTCCCGCCGCCAGCCGCTCGACCCGCGACCGGTGCGCAGCAATCCGCTGATCGCCTCGATGGAGGACATGCTGCGCCGCACGCTCGGCGAACACATCGAGCTGGGCTTCGTTCTGGCGGGCGGGCTGTGGCTAACGCGCTGCGATCCCAACCAGCTGGAAAGCGCCATCCTCAACCTCGTCATCAACGCGCGCGACGCCATGCCGCAGGGCGGCAAGCTGACCATCGAGACCTGCAACGCCCACCTCGACGACCGCTACGCCGCGCGCGAGCGGGACGTGAAGCCGGGCGAATACGTGTGCATCGCGATCAGTGACACCGGCGTCGGCATGAGCCGCGACACCGCTGTGCGCGCCTTCGAGCCGTTCTTCACCACGAAGCCGATGGGCCAGGGCACCGGCCTCGGCCTGTCCATGATCTACGGCTTCGCGCGCCAGTCCGAAGGCTACGCGCGAATCTATTCCGAGGAAGGCGTCGGAACCACGATCAAGCTGTTCCTCCCCCGGCATCTCGGCACCGACACCGCGACCGAGGACGCGCACGAACCGCTGCTGCTGCCCACCGCACGCGAGGGTGAAGTGGTGCTGGTGGTCGAGGACGAGCCGGTCGTACGCGCGCTCATCCTCGAAGTGCTCGACGGCCTCGGCTACCGGGCGATCGAAGCTACGGACGGCCCCTCCGGCCTCGCCATCCTGCAGTCGGACGAGCGCATCGACCTGCTCGTCACCGACATCGGCCTGCCCGGGCTCAACGGCCGACAGGTCGCCGACGGCGGGCGCGCCTGCCGCCCCGGCCTGAAAGTGCTGTTCATGACCGGCTATGCGGAAAACGCGGCGCTCGCCTCCGGCTTCCTCGAACCGGGCATGCAAATGATCACCAAGCCCTTCGCCATGGACCTCCTCGCCGGACGAATCCGAGAGATCATCGAGGGCTGAATCCCCCCTTGCTCGCGCCGCGAACCGCTGCCAATAACTTTGCCGCGCAAGGCGTTGTCGCGAACGCAATTTCAGGGTGGCACGATGCCTGAGGAAACCCCTCGATTCGATGGATTGCGGGTGCTGGTGGCGGAGGACGAGTTCCTCGTCTCCATGCTGCTCGAAGAGATGCTGACCGATCTTGGCTGCGAGGTCGTCGGACCTTTCGCGACGCTCTCGACCGCGCTCGCGACAGCCTGCGCGGGCGAATACGACGTCGCCGTGATCGACCTCAACCTTGCGGGCGAGAAGGCCGACCCGATCATCGCCGAACTCGCCGCCCGCGACGTACCTCTGGCGATCGCCAGCGGCGGCTTCGAGCCCGACCTCGAACATCGCCCGACGGTGCGGCTCGACAAGCCCTACAGCGCGACTCAACTGGAGCAGGCGATGACGACCCTGCACGCTGCACTGCAGGACCGCGACTGAACCAACCCGTCATTGCGAACGTAGCGAAGCAATGACGACGGGGTTTACGCCGCCTTGAGCACGAACGGGATCGTGACGTAGCCGCGCACCGCAGTCGCCACGCCGTTGCTCATCAGCGGCGACCAGCGCCAGTGCTTCACCGCCCGCAGCGCCGCGCCGTCAAGGCGTGAACTGCCGCTGCTCGATGCCACCTGGATGTCCTTGACGGTCCCGTCGCTACCGACCAGCAGAAGCAGCTTCACCGTGCCCTGCTCGTGCGCGCGGCGGGCATCCACCGGATATGTCGGCGGCTTGGCGAACAGCACCTTGCTCGAAAGATCGCCGCCTTCCAGCGTAGTCGCGGCGGGCGGTGCGACGGAGGGCGGCGCGCTGACCTTGACCCCTTCGCTGGTCATGCTGGGCGGAGCAGGCGGCGGCGGTGCATCCACCATGACCTGCTGCGGGCCAGGGCTGGGCAGCTCGATCATCGGCTTGGGCACGACCGTCTGCGTAATCGCAGCCTGCGGCGTCTCCAGCTTCGTAGGCTCGGGCGGCGGCGGAGGCGGTGTGACGTCCAGTTCCTGCACGTCGACCGTGGTAAGGTGCGCCCGCTCCTTGTGCGCCGCGACGATATTAAGCGTGGCGAGGCAGGCCGCCATGCCCAGGATCATCCCGGCCGAGGCCAGCAGTGCAACCGGGTTCGCCTTGGCGGGACTGTAGACCGAACGCCCCGGGCCTTGCCCTGAAGGCGATTCGTCGACCGGATACGGCAGGACGAGCGGCTCGTGCACGACGGCCGAAGCCGGTGCGAACGCGAGTTCGTCCGGCGCGAGCGCGGCAACTGTCGCCAATTGTAATCTCCTGCCAACCACTATTGCGAGTGATTTTCATATACACTAAGCAGCTCGTCGTCCAGAGGGCACCCGACATCGCAACGACGTGTGGCGGCACGTTTCCGTCTAAGGGGGCCGTCCCGGTGATCACGCCGGATTTTTGAAGCCCGAGTTAAGGATGCGACATCTTGGAAGTTGCCGACGCCCCAGACCGCCACGCCGACACCGCGCGTGACGCCGCGTCAGCCGCTCCGAGCCGCATCACGCCGCCCGCCAGGCCAAAGGCCGCAGCGAAAAAGAAGAAGAACAAGAAGGCCCGCGCCTTCTGGCTCAAGCAACTGCACACCTGGCATTGGGTAAGCGCGGCGATTTCGCTGGTCGGCATGCTGCTGTTCGCGGCGACCGGCATCACGCTCAACCACGCCGCCTCGATCGGCGCGGAGCCTTCGGTGACGCAGAGCCAGGGCAAGCTGCCGGTGGCACTGCTGGCGAAACTGCCTGCCCCCGGAGACCGCACCGATCCCCTGCCCGCAGAAGTGGCGAAGGCGATCGCGGCGGCGGTTCCGCTCGATCCTTCGGGCCGCGCGGCGGACTGGACCGCCGAGGACGAAGTCTACGTCGCCATGCCCGGCCCCGGCCGCGACGCCTGGGTCAGCATCGATCGCGCGTCCGGCGAAGTGCAGGCCGAAGTCACCGACCGGGGCTGGATCTCCTACCTCAACGACCTGCACAAGGGTCGCAACAGCGGTGCCGCGTGGTCCCTGTTCATCGACCTCTTCGCCGTGGCCTGTCTCGTGTTCACGATCACCGGCCTGTTCCTGCTCCAGCTTCATGCGAAGCACCGGCCGATGACCTGGCCGATGGTCGGCCTGAGCCTGCTGATCCCGCTGCTGCTGGCCCTCCTTTTCATCCACTGACGAGAAAGCCCGTGATGACCCGATCCAAGATCCTGCCCGCGCTGCCGCTGCTGGCCGCCGGCACCGCAACCGCTCTTGCCGCCACGCCCGCGCTCGCCGCGTCGGTCACCGTCACCGTCCCGCAGATCAAGGTGGCCGAATACCACCGCCCCTACGTCGCAGGCTGGGTCGAGCCCGTCGCCGGCGGCGATGCCCGCACCCTCTTCGTGTGGTTCGACGGCAAGAAGCGCGGCGCGGAACCGGGCACCAAGTGGCTGGCGGACTTACGCACCTGGTGGCGCAAGGGCGGCCGCTCGCTGAAGCTGCCCGCCGACGGCATCAGCGGCGCGACCCGCGCGCCCGGCAGCTACACCGTCGCCATTCCCGCGAACCTGCCCAAGGGCGACTACGTCCTGAAGGTCGAGGCCGCGCGCGAAACCGGCGGGCGCGAACTGGTTTCCGTGCCGTTCACCGTCGGCGGCAAGGGTGGTTCCGTCTCGGGCAAGACCGAGCTGGGCACCGTCACCGTCCGCTGATCCAATCACTTTCGCTTTACATAACAGGGGAATACGAATGCGCTTCCGCTCCATCCTGATCGCCGCTGCGGCATCCTCCATGCTGGCGACGCCTGCGCTTGCCCACCGCATGTGGCTGCTGCCCTCGACCAGCACGCTCGCCAGCACCAACGAATACGTCACCGTCGATGCCGCCGTGTCGAACGACCTGTTCTACCCCGACCATGTCGCCATGGACCCGGCGCAAGTCTCGGTCTGGGCGCCCGACGGCACCGACGGCAAAGTCGAGAACGCGTCCAAGGGCCGCCATCGCGGCACTTTCGACGTCGCGCTGAACAAGGCGGGCACCTGGAAGATCGGCATGGAGCGCGCCTCGGTGATGGGCACCTTCAAGGTCGGTACCGAGGAATGGCGCGTGGGCGGTCGTGGCCGTCCGCAGGGCGCACCGGGCGGTCCGGGTGCTCCGGGCGCTGGCGCACCGGCCGGTGGTCCCGGCGGCCCCGGAGGTCCGGGTGGCCAGCCGCCGCGCATGGTGCCGACCGTAGCCGACATCCCCGCCAACGCCACCGACATCAAGCTGACCGAAGTGACCTCGCGCAACTTCGTCTACGTCACTGCGGGCGAGCCGAGCAAGGTCGCCCTCACCGGCAAGGGACTAGAATTCGATCCGGTCACGCACCCTGACGAACTCGTCTCGGACGAGGAAGGCAGCTTCCGCTTCCTGATCGACGGCAAGCCCGCCGCCGGCATCAAGGTCGAAGTCGTCCCCGGCGGCAAGAAGTACCGCGCGGCCGAAGATGCGCAGGAACTGACCACCGGCCCCGACGGCGTCGTCAAGGTCAAGTGGTCGGTCGCTGGCTGGTACTGGCTGAACGCCAGCGTAGAAGACACCAAGCCCGCCGACAAGAAGGCCAGCGCCCGCCGCATGTCCTTCACCACCACGCTCGAAGTCGTCGCACCCTGACGACGTCCTGAGCCTGCCACCCATGCGCCTCGCCGTTCCGCTTGAAATCGACGCAGCCTCGCTCGCCACATGGCGGCAGGGCGTGCCGGTGATCGCGCTGGGCGGCGAGGCCATGGGCACGACATGGCGCATCCGGCTCGCCCCGCCCCCCGGCTTCGACCGGGACGCGGCGAGCCGCGCGATCGAGGCTCGGCTCGAGGACATCCTCGCGCAGATGAGCCACTGGCGTGCGGATTCGGTGCTGGGCCGGTTCAACCGGGCAGGTGCGGGCGAATGGTGCGCCCTACCTGCGGATTTCGCCACGGTGATCGAAACCGCCCTTACCGTCGCCGAGCAGTCAGCCGGTGCCTTCGATCCCGCGATCGGCGCGCTCGTCGATGCGTGGGGTCATGGTCCGGTAACGATCGACCGCGCGCCCACCACCGAAGAGATCGAGCGGGCCCGCGCGGTCTCCGGCTTCATGCGCCTCGCCTACGAACCGGATACGCGGCGGCTTCGCCAGCCCGGCGGGCTCAGGCTCGACTTGTCGGGCATCGCCAAGGGCTACGCCGTCGATGCGCTGACCGCGTTGCTCGCCGGGATGGACTGTCACCATGCGCTCGTCGAGATCGGCGGCGAACTGGTCGGACGCGGCCTGCGTCCCGATGGCGATCCGTGGTGGGTGGACCTCGAAACGCCGACACAGGGCGTAGCTCCGCTGCGGGTTGCGCTGCACCAGTTGGCGGTGGCGACCTCGGGCGATTACGTACGCGGTTTCCACAGTATCGACCCGCGCAGCGGGATGCCCGTCGAGCATGCCATGGCGGTCAGCGTGATCCACTCCTCGGCCATGCTCGCAGATGCCTGGGCAACCGCGTTCAGCGTGCTTTCGCCTGCCGCTGTGAGCGCTTTGGGTGCCCGTGAGTACCTTTGTGTGCGCGTTGTGTACCGTTGTGGCACCGCTCTGACCGAGTGGATCAGTCCCGCCCTTGCCGCCATGATCGAGGCCGAGGACGAAGTTCCAGCTTGATGCAGGTCATTGTCAGCATCACCGGACTGCGCGAATAGAGGCACCATGGTCATCGAAATACCCGATCTGTTCGACGCTGCCGAGGTGCGCGAAATCCGCAGTGCGCTGGAAGCCGCCGACTGGGCGGACGGCCGCGCCACCGCCGGTCACCGCGCTGCAAGAGTCAAGGAAAACGAGCAGTTACCGCTCGACCACCCCTTGGCCAAGCAGCTAGCCGACCGCGTCCTCGCCCGCCTGGCACAGACCCCGCTGTTCATCGCCGCCGCCCTGCCCGCCCGCGTCCTGCAGCCCCGTTTCAGCCGCTACGACGGGCGCGGCCACTACGGCAATCACGTCGACAACGCGATCTTCCCGATCCCCGGAACCGGCGAGCACCTGCGCTCCGACGTTTCGAGCACCCTGTTCCTCTCCGACCCCGAAGAATACGACGGCGGCGAACTCGTCATCGAGGACATGTTCGGTACGCACACGGCCAAATTGCCCGCCGGAAGCCTGATCGTATATCCCGGTTCCAGCCTCCACCGGGTCATGCCGGTGACGCGCGGCGTGCGCTTCGTCTCGTTTTTCTGGACCCAGAGCTTCGTCGCCTCGCCCGAGAAGCGGCGGCTGATGTTCGAACTGGACGGCGCGATCCAGTCTGTCGCGACGGACCATCCCGAGCATGCCTCGATCGATACCCTCACCCAAGTCTACCACAACCTGCTGCGCCAGTGGTCGGCAACGTGAGCCCGCAGCCGCCGTTTTCCGCCATTCCCGCGGACTTGCGCACCCTTGCCGATTACGAGCGACGCGCCGAAGCCCACCTGATGCCCGAGGTCTGGCGGCACATCCAGGAAGGCGCGGGCCGCGAGATTACGCTGTCCGAGAACCGCGCCGCCTTCGACCGCATCGGCTTGCTCCCCCGCGCCATGGCGAGGCTCGACGGCAGCACGGAAATCGAGCTGTTCGGCCGCCGCCATGCCTCCCCGATCCTGCTGGCCCCGCTGGCCTACCAACGCCTTGCCCACCCCGAGGGCGAACTCGCCTGCGTCCGCGCCTCCACCGCGCTCGACACCGGCATGGTCGTGAGCACGCTGTCGAGCATGCCTCTGGAGGACATCGCCGCCGCCGCCCATGCCCTCGCGCATGATCTGGGCAAGATTGCCCCGCCATTGTGGTTCCAGCTCTACCTCCAGCCGGAACGCGAGCACAGCCTGCAACTCGTCCGCCGCGCGGAAACGGCGGGCTACGAAGCCATCGTGCTGACCGTCGATGCGGCGCTCAAACCAGCCGGAATCACGCTTCCGCAAGGCGTCGGTGCGGTCAATCTGGCCGGAATGCCGCGTCCGACACAGACTTCCGTGCCCGGCGGCCGGATCCTGCTCGGCACTCCGCTCGCGAACGCTGCTCCGGGGTGGGACGACCTCGTGTGGCTGCGCAAGACGACGAGCCTGCCGATCCTCGTCAAGGGCCTCTTGCTGGGCGACGATGCCGCGCGCGCAGTCGACGAAGGGGCCGACGCACTCATCGTCTCCAACCATGGCGGGCGCGTCCTCGATGGGCTGCCGAGCCCGGTCGACCTGATCCAGAGCGTGGCCGAAGCGACGCAAGGCCGTGTGCCGCTGTTGCTCGACGGTGGGGTGCGGATGGGGACGGACGTGGTCAAGGCGCTCGCGCTGGGTGCCCGCGCCGTGCTCGTCGGTCGCCCGCAGATGCATGCACTGGCCGTAGCGGGAATGCCCGGCGTAGCGCATGCCATTCACCTGCTGCGCACCGAACTGGAAGCGGCGATGGCACAACTCGGATGCCCGAATTGCGCGATGCTCAGCCCTGACCGACTGGTCGCGCTCGGCCGCTGAGCGCTATTTGTCGAGCGGCAGCTTCACCACGCCGGTCGGGGCGTCCCGCAGCCGTATGCGCAACATTCCATCGGTCGGCCGGCCGCTGACCTGCAAGGTCCGGCCAGTATAGCCCGGCTGTACGGCGGAAGGTCTGGCGAACCCGTCCTCGACCGCAGCCGCATCGATCAGGAACAAGTTCCGTCCCGTGATCGTGCAAGGTCCGTCCTGCCCTTCGCAAGTAGCGCCCTCTATCCGCGGCAGGCGGACGACCGTGGTGAGCGGCATCCAGTCCCCGCGGTCCTCGCGTCCACCCTGCCCCTTGCTCACGAGGCGCAGGCGGATGGCCCCGAAGGTGCCGGGAGGCAGGTCGTCGGCCTTCAGGGTCGCGACAAGCACCTCGAGGCTTTCGAGATTGAGCCCCTTGCCGATCGTGAGCCGGGTGACGGGCTCGCCAGATGGGGGTGCGATTTCGATCGCGGAACCGGCACCGAACCGCGTTTCGCCCGAAGCCTTGAGAGAGAACACCATTTCGCCATTGTCAGGCAGGAGATCGCCCGAACCCATGTCCAGCGTCTTCGCGCCCTGCGCCGCCGGAGCGGGATAAACCGTGCGCTGCAACAGCGCCGCCTGAGGACGCGGGCCACCGATTCGCACCGGAAGCGTCAGGTTGCGGCCGTCCTCCAGCCGCACAGTCGCCTTGTCGGGCGCTTTAGCGGTATCGACGGGGACCTTGCCCGCTCCCTGCGCGAGCAGGCGCAGCCGGTCCGTCCCGCCTTCGCGCGTCAGCCCGTCGGGACGGAATTCGGCATCGCCGAGCACGACCGAGCGAACCTGGTCCAGCCGCTGTCCGGTCAGGAAACCCTGCGTGTCGCCGGCATGGAGTTCTAGCGCTTCCAGACGGCTCGCCTGCACCCGCGCGCGCAATGCGACGGTCTGCGTTGCAGCAGCACCGCGCTGCCGGATTTCCAGCCGCACTTCGCCCGCCGCCGCATCGGTCAACGGCACCGTGACGCTCAGGCGCCGCCCTTCCAGCGCCTTGAACACGAGCGGCCGGGCGGCACCATTGCCCTGCCGCAACGTCACGTCCTCGACGCAGCCGGGAGCGGCGCCTTCCAGCGCCACCTCGTTGTCGCGCCCCACGATCAGGCCATCGGCATCGCCAGTGGCCTTCCACGGTTCGCCGCCCGGGCGCTGGAGCAGGAAATCCGGACCATCGAAAGGCGCGAACCCCCATAGACCATGAAGGTGGCCACGGACGTCTCCCGCAAAGGCGACAGGCAGCGTATCGGCCGCCAGCACGTACCCGCCTTTGTCCGCGCGGGCCTTAACCGGCACTTCCAGCGTCTGTCCGGATGCGGAAGTGAGGCGCACCTTCATGTCGTGGGCGAAGTCGGTCGAGAATACCAGCGGCGCCCCTTCGACCGGCAGCACGGTGCCGGGCGCCATGCAGATCGGCCCCTTTGCGGAGCTGCGCAGTTGCGGGGGAATGTCCGCTTCAACCGCAGGCATGGCCGCGATCATCACCGACTTGGGCTTCTGGAACGAGGGGGCCGCGTTGAGCAGCAGCGACATGCGATCCGCATCGCGGACGGTCAGGGTCGGCAGATAATTGAACGTCGGATTGTTGAACGCGCCGAAGATCTTCGCCACGTCCCGCGCCACCGCGATATAAGCGCTGTAATACCCTGCCCCGGCTTCGCGCGTGTTGCTGAGCTGCAGCGCCAGATCGGTCGGCGTACCGGTGATCGTCTCCGCCAGCGAACTGGTGTGAACATCGTTCAGCACCAGCGATTCGCGGTTCTCCACGAGGCACGATGCCTGCGACTGGATCACCTTGTTGAGGCAGTCCTCCTGCAGCTTGATCGAGAGGCTGCGGGCGAGCACCGGTGCGACCGTGCGCAGGTATTCCGGCCCGTTGTCATCCTGCGCGCGGATCGCGGCCATGAAGGCATTGAGGCGCGAATGATCGAGCGAGGCCTGGTTGAGGTCCTGGCTGGCGCGCACGAATTCGCCCGGCTTCCCGCGCACCGCATCCATCAGCACACCTTCCGCGCCGCCGGTCTCGGGCACCATGAGCAGCACCATCTGCCGGGCATCGCGCGGCACGGTGACGGTCAGGGCGCTGTCCTTTTCCTTCTCCTTCCAGGTTCGGGCGAGATCGACCCAGTCCTTGGGCGGAGGATTGGTCGCCCCGCGCAGGAAGGCGGACATGAGCACGAACCGGGCGCTCTGGTTCTCCGGCAAGGCGCCATGGACGACGACCTTGTCGCCGGGCGCGAGGCTCGGCACGCGGCCGATCGGCAGGGTCTGCCCCTCGCGCGTGACTTCGATGCGCAAGTCCGGTCCAGCCAGCTCGAAAGGAGCGGGATCGCCCAGCGCCGGAGCAGCGATCAGCAGCGGCAAGACCAGCAGTCCGGTGAAGCGAGAAATGCGCGAAAGGCAGCGCTCTGAAGGTCTCTTGCGCAAAAAGCCGAAATCCTGTCGTTGTTTCAGACCAAGGGCGCCCCGGGCAAGCCTTAGCCGCTCCACATACCGGCATTCAAGCCTGCACGGTCCGAAACGAGCCGCAATCGCGCCCGTCGATGCTAATTCAACGAGATCGCGAGTTGTTCCTGTCCATGGCCGTCGACGTGGGCCACTTCGGCCACCAGACCTTCGAGGGCAAGTCGACAGTGACGGTCCCAGCAGAAGTTCTCACGCGCGAACCGCCGCCCGTTCTCGGCGAGACGGCGCCGATAGGCCGGATCGCGCGCCAGCAACGCCAGGGCAGCGCGAATGGCTGCCGGATCGCGGCCATCTACGACCAGGCCGGTCACCCCGTCGCGCACCAGTTCGCCCGGGCCTCCGTCCTGCCCGACGATGCAGGCGATGCCATGCGCCATCGCATCGGCGACACTGATGCCGAAGCCCTCCATCTCCGCGCCATCTTCGAGCGCGATCTGAGGATGGAGGAAGATGTCGGCAGTCCGGTGGCGCTCCGCCAGTTCCGCATCATCGACGTAGCCGGTCATTACGGTGGAGCCCAGTCCACCTGCGGTCGGCTCCAGAGCCGCGCGGATGGCCTCTTCGTCGGGACCACGGCCGATGACTGCGTAGTCGAGCGCAATGCTCTCGCCCCGGCAGGCAGCAACCGCACGCAATGCTGCGGGCACGTTCTTGCGCGGGACGAGGCGGCAAACCGTAATCACGCGCAGCAGGGCGTTTGCGGGCTCGCACCGTTCATCGGCGGGCAGGACGACGCCATTCCAGACCGTGACGCAGCGACCGGCGAGATCAGGCGCGCGATCGAGCAGCAGGCGGCGCGTGGCATCGCTCACCGCAAGTATCCGAGTGGTCCGGGACAGCACCGCGTTCATGAGCCTGAACGCGCCCCTCGACGGACGACCCACCTCGCGCCCATGTACGGTTACGAGCAAGGAACGCGGGAACAGCAGCGCCGGGATCGCCGCGCGCCATGTGCAGGCGTGGATGGCGGATGGCCGCGCGCCGCCCAGCCATGCCCGCAGCATTGCCATCGCTAGCCGGGCATAGACCACCAAGTGCGCCGCTGGCCCCACGTCGATCAGGGTGATGCCGTCTTCACAAAGGCGACGCGGCCCGGCTGATGACTTGGCAAAGACGGTAACCGTCCGGCCGCTACGCGCATAGGCACGCGCGACCTGGCTCACGTAAGTCTGTACACCACCCTCGTCCGGCGCATGGACGCGCGCGACCACCCATATGCTCGCGGCCTCATTCATGGATGAGAGCGCTCCTGCGGCCGAAACCGTACGATGTTACCGCCCGTGCCTTGGTGGCCCACCTTGCGCGCGAGGTCAGGAAATCTGCAACGGCCCGCCCGGCACGCTCGGATGCACGAGGTCCATCTGTGTCGAAAGTGTCCTGAAGGCCCTGCAACTGGACCGGAGCGTAAATGCCATGCGAGGCGATCGCATGGGCAACCTTGTCGGCAATGTCTTCGCAGTCCTCGTGAACCGGGCCGTATTGCCAGTGTCGGTAGCTCGGATTGCCCTGCCAGTTGGCTCCATGCGCATTGAGGAAAAGGCAGGGACGCGGGCGTACGACGAACTCGTAGATCTGGCTGCTGACATCGCCGAGATAGACCGAGGCCATGCGCGTATAGCTCATATCCACGCTCGACGCGCTGCCGAGATCGACGTGAACGTGCGGGAGGCGGGCAAATTCCTCGAGTTGGCGTTCCATGCGTTCGCGGCGACGGCAACCGTCGTACATGCGGATGTGCGGCGCCACGATGAGGTTGAAGCGGTCATCCTCGGCGAACTGGCGAACCACGTCGAGGCCCATCTGCGGCCACGAGGACAGCTTGCGCGAGAAATGAGGGTTGTACAGCACCACCGGCCGATCCTGCGGGAACAGCCGGGCCGGGGCACGATCCGCGGTGAGGTCGAACTTGCCGTAGCCGACGATCGCATAGTGGCCCTCGCGGATCAGGCCCTTGTCGAGCATCCGGCAGCGCTGCTTCTCGCCCGCCAGAAGGACGAAGTCGAACTGGCGGATGCGACGGTCGTAGCCCACTGCCCGGTCGCCCGCACCATGGCAGGTGTGGATGAAGCAAGTACGCCGCAAACCGACATGGCGCAGCAGCAGCGACGTGCGCTCCGGCACGACGATGGCGTCATATGCCGCAAGCCGACTGCGCGCCGCCGCAAGAGCAACGAGCTTGGGCGGAGTAACGACACCCACCAGTCGTGTGAAAGCGGAGAGCATGCCCCCCTCGACCTGCACGAAGCGGATCGTTGAAACGCCATGCCGCCGAGCAATGTCGCGGGCCATGGCAATATGCTCCGCCGTCATCGCCATGACGTCCACGGCAAAGCGCGGATCGCGAGCGAGTTCGATCGCCAGCGGCATCGCGTGCAAAACGTGGTGCAATTGAGCGTTGAAGAAAAAGCAGAGTTTCTGCGGTGCCGCGGGGTCGGCGAGCCGCTCGATCGCTCCTTGGAGCATGGCTTCCTCCATTTCAGGCTTCGGCTATCCGATCCTTGGCCCCATCGGTTTGCCAACGCATTTCAGAAGGTCGCAGCGCGGTCGCGGTCTTGCAACAATCGCGCGGCGGAGCGCCCCATGGACCGGCCTGCCGGTGGAGACGTAGTTCCGTTCAAAATGCCCATGCCGGGTATTTCAGTGCGGCATCGACCGCTCTCAGCGCCCACCCTTGCGCAGCGTCGTCAGGTCGATGCCGTGCTTGTGCACCTTGTAGTAGAAGGTTTTGCGAGGGATGCCGAGCCGCTTGATCGCCGCGCCGATCTCCCCCTTCGTGCCCAGCACTGCCGCCACGATCGTATCACGCTCGAACGCGTCTAGACGCTGCGGCAGGGTATCGCCGGAAGGCTCGCCTGGAGCCTCAGGCACGGCATCTTCCAGCCCGAGCACGAAACGCTCTGCAAAATGCGCCAGTTCGCGCACGTTGCCCGGCCAGTCGTGGCTCGACAGATGATGCCGCACGGTGCCGGTCATCATCGGCAGCGGCAGTCGTAGCCGGGTCGCGGCGGCTCCGGCAAGGTGCGCGAAGAGCGCCGGCACGTCTTCCCTCCGCTCACGCAGAGGCGGCATCCGCAGGCGTAGCGCCGCAAGGCGATAGAACAGGCCGGGCGTGATCTTCTCGGACAAGTCCCCCTCGTCCGTCCCGCCCGTAGCGATCACGCGCAAGTCCAGCGGCAGCGGCTCGCGCGCGCCGGGGCTGCGGAGCACGCGCTCCTCCACCAGCGGGGTCAGACGCGCTTGCAGCCGCCGCGAGGCGTGGTCTATGTCGTCGAGGAACAGTGTGCCGCGCGCGACCGAAGCAATGCTCGCCTCGCCCATCGGCGCAAAAAGTTCGTCCTCCAGCGCCTCCGGCAAGGCGCCACAGGAAACCGCCATGAACCGCTGGCGCGATCGTTTGCCCGCACGATGGATGAGCCGGGCGAGCAGTTCCTTGCCGGTGCCGGTTTCCCCTTCGATGAACAGGTCGATGTCAGCATTGCCCAGGGTTGGGATCATTTCGCGCAGGCGGCGGATCGCGGGAGATTCGCCGATGAGCCCCGAGGCGGCATCGCCTTGCGCCGCCGCTCTCAGCCGCCGGTTGTCGAGCGCCAGCCCTCGCGCCATCGCGGCCCGGTCGGCAGCCGCGACCAGAGCCTGTGGATCGAACGGCTTGGTCAGGAAATCCCAGGCCCCGGCCTTCAGCGCATCGACCGCCATCGCCACGTCGCCATGGCCGGTCACGAGGATCACCGGCAGTTCGGGATCACGCTCATACAGAGCCCGGAACAATTCGGTCCCCGACATGTGCGGCATCCGCACGTCCGACACGACAATTCCCGGCCACTCGGCATCGATGGCGTCGAGCGCGGGCCGGGCAGCGGTAAAGCTCTCCACGACGAAGCCCGCAAGTGTCAGCACTTGCGCCGTGGAAATGCGCAAGTCCGCATCGTCCTCCACGAGCGCGACGCGCCTGGCCTGTCCGGGGGCATGATCGTTCATGATGCCTGCTCGTTCATGATGCTCGTCTCAATACGATGGCGAAGCAGGCTCCGCGCTCGGAGGGCTCGAGTTGAAGGGTGCCGCCGAAGTCCTCGACGATGTCCTTGGAAATGACGAGGCCAAGCCCCAGTCCGGTCGGCCGGCTGGTGGCGAAAGGCGTGAACAGACGGTCGGCGACGTCCTGCGCGATGCCCGGGCCATTGTCGCGCAGCGTCATCCGCACTGTTTCCGTGCCCGCTTCCACAACCAGTTCGATCCGGGCATCCGCCTGTCCCTCCAGTGCCTCGAGCGCGTTCTGCAGGATGTTGACGAGCACTTGCTCCAGCCGGACGTGCCCCCCGAACACGAGCAGGCCCGGCGGCACCTCCGGCACCACGAAGATGACGTGCGACAAGCGCTCCTTCAGGAGCAAGCAGGCGCCCTCGATCACCTCGACAAGCGGGATCGGTCCGCCCGCACGGCTGCCCTTGCGCGCGAAACCGCGCAGTTCCGCGGTCACTGCGCCGATCCGTTCGGCCAGACGGTCGATCGCCGAGAGATTGTCACGCACGGCATCCTCGGCGCCCATGTCCAGCAGTTGCCGCGAGGTTGCGGCATAATTGCGGATCGCGGCGACCGGCTGCGCGGTCTCGTGCGCGACGCTCGCCGTCACCTGCCCGAGCGTGGCAAGGCGATTGGCTTGCCGCAGACCCTCGCGAAGCTGCGCTGCGTGCGCCTCGGCGGCGGCGCGCTCCTCGATCTCCCGGCGCAGGTCGATGGTGCGCTCGGCCACGGCCGCCTCCAGTTGTGCGGTATGCTCACGGCGGCGACGCCCCCGTTCCCGCACGAACGCGACCAGCGCGAACACGGCGAGGGTAAGCAGCGCCGCCGCGATCTGCGCAGCCCGCACCACGGCATCCACCGCTCCCTGCAGCGGCAGCGCCAGACTGACCCGCCAGCCCAAGCCATCGGCGGCGGTGGTGGTCAGAAGATGGTCGCCTTTTTCGCCGCGCATGGTGACTCGGCCGCCGCCGTGCTCGCGAAACGGTACAGGCCCGAGGTCGCCGACCCCGATCAACTCACGCTCGCGCCTGCTGCGTTCCGAAGACAGCGGAAGCGTAGCGGCATAGCGCCAGTCTCGACGGCTGGTGACGAGGATCACACCGTCGCGGTCGGTGACGAAAGTGACTCCGTTCGCCTCGCGCCACTGCTCTTCGACGCGGTCGAATTCCATCTTCATGACCACGACGCTACCGCCCGCCGCGCGCCGCGCGAAGAACAGGCCGGGACGGTGACTGACGGTTCCGAGCGCGAATTGCTCGCCGATCCCGCTGCGCAGGGCCGCCCGGAAGTAGGGCCGGAAGCTGTAGTCCTTGCCGAGAAAGCTTCGCGGATCGCGCCAGTTGCTGGCTGCGAGGGTCAGCCCGTCCTTGCGGATCACGTAGATGATGGGCGAGCCAAGATCGCGCGACAGCCGTTCGAGCTTGGCATTCATCACGGCTTCGGCTCCCGGACGACCGGCGACGAGCGCGACGAGGTCCTGATCGTCTGCCAGCGCCAGCGGGAGAAGCCGGAAGCGGGCGATCTCGCTGGCCAGCAGAGCCTGACGCAACCGGGCGTCGACAGCCGCCTGCGCAGCGAACCGCGTGGTGCCGGCCTGCCGTACCGCCAGTCCGGTCAGGAATGCCACCGCCACGGCGCAGACCAGCGCCGCCGTAAGCCACCAGAGATAGCGTGATCGAACCACGCGAATCCGCCTAGGCCAGGATGAAGCGATGTGCAAGTTTCTGCACTACAGGGCGTGGGCGAGGGCCAATTTTAGGACATGATGTCTCAAAGACTTTCATTACATAATTGAAATTATGATATTTTTACAAACGTGCAATTCTTCTTTGCACGCAATGAAACGGATTGCAGTCTGACCCTAGGCACGAGCATCACCCCAAGGGTGTCGTCGGTGCCACGAGGATGACGAAGGCTTATTCCGTATGCATTATGATCCGTCGCACATTCAGCCGGTCGCTGCGAAGCGTTGGTATACCCACCTCTATGTCCAGGTTCTCGCCGCGATCACCGCAGGCGTGCTGCTCGGCCATTTCTACCCGGCGGTCGGCGAATCGCTGAAGCCGGTCGGCGACATGTTCATCAAACTGGTGAAGATGGTGATCGCTCCGGTCATCTTCCTCACCATCGTCACCGGTATCGCCGGAATGCGCGATCTCGGCTCTGTCGGGCGCGTGGCGGCGAAGGCCTTCGCCTACTTCCTGTTCTTCTCGACGCTCGCGCTGATCGTCGGCATGACCGTCGCGAACGTCGTACGGCCGGGCGCGGGCTTCAATATCGATCCCGCCACGCTCGATGCGGGCAAGGTCGCGCAGTACGCCGAAAAGGCGCACGAGACCTCGCTGCTCGGTTTCCTCAACGCGATGATCCCGGACACGCTGGTCTCAGCGCTGGCGCAGGAGAACATCCTGCAGGTGCTCGTCGTGGCGATCCTGTTCGGCTGCTCGCTGGCCGCGATTGGGGAACGCGGCGACAAGGTGCTGTCGCTGCTCGAGGACATTTCCATCGTCGTCTTCAAGCTCGTCTCGATCGTGATGAAGCTCGCCCCGATCGGCGCCTTCGGCGCGATGGCCTTCACCATCGGCAAGTACGGCGTCGGCAGCCTCGCCAACCTCGCGCAGCTGGTGGCAACGTTCTACCTGACCTCGATCCTGTTCGTGGTCTTCGTGCTTGGCGCGGTGGCGAAGCTGTGCGGGTTCTCGATCTTCAAGCTGATCGCCTACCTCAAGGCCGAGCTGCTGCTGGTTCTGGGCACCTCCTCCTCGGAAAGCGCCCTGCCCGCCCTCATCGAAAAGATGGAGCGCGCCGGCTGCCCCAAGGCCGTCGTCGGCCTCGTCGTTCCCACCGGCTACTCTTTCAACCTCGACGGCACCAACATCTACATGACGCTGGCGGCGCTGTTCATCGCTCAAGCCTGCAACGTGGACCTGACGCTGGGCCAGCAACTGCTGCTTCTTGGCGTGGCGATGCTGTCGTCCAAGGGTGCAGCGGGTGTCACCGGCGCGGGCTTCATCACGCTGGCCGCAACGCTCTCGATCGTGCCGGACGTGCCGGTCGCGGGCATGGCGCTGATCCTCGGCGTGGACCGCTTCATGTCGGAATGCCGCAGCCTGACCAACTTCGTCGGCAATGCGGTGGCCACCGTCGTCGTCTCCCGCTGGGAGGGCAAGCTCGACCACGCGCAGCTCGACGCGGCACTGTCCGGCCACGCGCTCCCCGCAGCGATTCTCGCGCCCGCCGAATAAAACCAAAAACGACTACAGAGCCACAAGGGTCGCACCCCATGACTACCGTTACTTCGCGGCTTCGCGCCGCCACCCTGCCGCTCGCCCTGGCGACGGCCGCCTCGCTGGCCCCTTCAGCGGCCCAAGCCAAAGATGCCGCCTACCCGCAGGCCTTCAACGGCGACGGTGCAGTAACCGGCGGTTATTCGCTCTCGCGCTGGGCCGAGGACTGGACCTCCATGGCCGATCCGGCAAAGCGCGACGATCCGCTCGACCGGCTCAAGTACATCCCGCTCGACAGTGACGGCGATATCTATCTGACCCTCTCGGGGGAGCTTCGCCTGCGCGTCAACCAGACCACCAACCCGAACCTGCGCGAAGCCGAGGCCCAACGACAGGACATCAACCGCATCGTCGGCGGCGCGGATCTCCACATCGGCGAGCACTTGCGGTTCTATGGCGAGGTCGCCCATGGCGGCATTTCCGGCCGCAACCTCGGCGCTCCTGCTGCCACCCTGCGCAACGACGTTGTCATCCAGCAGTCCTTCGTCGAGGCACGCACCGACATCGGCGATGTCGATGTCGGCGTACGCTACGGCCGGCAAGAGTTCGTCGACGGCCCCAATCTGCTGGCATCACAGCGCGACAACAACACCATCCGCTACACGATGAACGGCTGGCGTTTCTACGCGCGCGGATCGAAGCTGCGCATCGACGCCTTCGACTTTCGCCCCACCGCCTATGGCGACCTCGGCACCGGCGACGACGTCAACGATCCGGCACGCCGCTTCTCCGGCGCCTCGGTAGGCGTGATGCTGCCCAAGACGATCCTTGGCAACAAGGCGAACCTCGCCTTCGACGCATTCCTGTGGCGGCGGCATAATGACGTCGGTGCATGGGGCGGCCGCATAGGCCCGGCTACGCGCTACTATCTCGGCGGCTGGCTGCGCGGCGAAGTGGGGGCGATAAACCTCGACTGGTCGGTCAACCGGCAGTGGGGCTACTACATGGACCAGGATATTTCCGCCTGGCAGGCCTTCATCGCCCAGACCTACAGGCTGGGCAAGAGCAAGACCGCCCCGCGTGTCGGCGTCCATTTCGACTACGCCAGCGGCGGGGGCGGATATGGCAACGGCAAGCTGCGTAATGCCTACTCACCTTTCGGAAACAACATCTACTTCAGCTACCAGCTCTACCTGACGCCCTCGAACCTGCGGGCAGTCACGCCGAACTTCAGCTTCTCGCCGGTCAAGGACGTGCGCGTGCTGGCGGAATACGAGTTCGCCTGGCGCGATAACATCCAAGACGCGGTCTACCGCGCCAATGGACAGCCGTTCGCTGGAACCCAGAACGGCACGGCGCGCAAGGTGGCCGAACTGGCGCGGCTACAACTGGTATGGACGATCACGCCGCGCCTGTCCTTTACCGGCCGCTACGAGCATCTCGATGCCGGACCGGCGCTGACCGACGCGGGTTACAAGAGTTCCGACTTCCTCGCCGGCTGGCTGAGCTACCGGTTCTGATTCAGTCCCGCGCTTCCAGGTAGGCAAGGACCACCGCGCGGTTCTGCCGATCGGCCTCGAACCGCGTCAGGTCTGCATCGTTAGCGAGGATCGCGGCGATGATCCTCGCCCGCCCCTCGCGCCATGCCGCACCGTCGTCATCGAAGACCTTGAGGTCCGGAGCAGTATGCGCGGTGGAGTAATGGAGCGTCACCCGAGTCAGCATCTCGAAAAGCGGGCGGCGGACCATGCGGAACAACAGTTCCTGGAACTCCATCTCGAAGCGGCCACAATCCATCATGGTGACGCAGGCGGGCAGCCGCTCCGCCAATGCCGCCAGCTTCGCGCGCAACCCCGCGTCGGTACACCGCGCTGCCGCCGTCGCCAGTTCGTTGAACAGCAGCGAGGTCATGTCGAGCGCCTCTTCGTAGGACGCCGGGTTCATGCGCATGTAAGCGTGGAGACCGCGCTCCAGCGCCGCGGCGTCGGGCCGCACTCCGTAGTAGCCGCCGCCGGGACCGCGACGCACTTCCAGCAGCCCTTCGTGCTCCAGAACCCGAGCAACCTGCTGCAGCGTGACGATCCCCACCTCCAGCGAGCGCGCCAGTTCGTGCAGAGATCCGATCCGCTCCCCCTCGGGCGCCGCGTAGATCCGCTCGCGCAGGACTTCGGTGGTGCGGACGATCAGACTGGCCTTCTTTTCGCTCATGGCATTCCCAATAATGTGCCTATTATGTCAATTTCACATCGATTATCGGCGCCATAATACGTAATTCAAGTCAATTGACCACCTATTTATAGGTCGATAGCCTTTCTCCCATCGAAGCGGCGCAGCAGTTGCCGCAAGAGAGGAGAGCAGTGCCATGGGCTTCCGCATGCCCGCCGTTTCCCTGCCCGAATTCGCGCATGTCATCGGTGAAAGCGCCGAAACCGCCGGCACTGGCGAGACTTTCGCGCACGTCTATCCCGCCAGCGGCGAAGTGACCCGCGAGATCAGGCTGGCAGGCGCCGACGACGTCGACCGCGCCGTCGCCGCCGCCCGCGCCGCACACCCTGCGTGGCGCGCCATGCCCGGCGACAAGCGCCGTGACCTGATGCTGCGCCTCGCCTCGGTGATCGAGGAGCGCGCCGCCGAAATGTCCCCTCTGCTGAGCGCGGAGAACGGCTCCATCCTCCTTGCCGGGCCGCACATGAGCGCGGATGCGGCGCAGAAATTCCGCTATTTCGGCGGCTGGGCGGACAAGCTGGAAGGCCGTACCGTGCCGACCTGGGGCGGCCCTGCGCACGACTACGTGAGCTATGAACCGTTCGGAACCATCGGCATCATCGTCCCGTGGAACGGTCCGTTCTTCGCGGCCACCATGGTAATGGCGCCGGCGCTTGCGGCCGGGAACTGCGTGGTGCTGAAGGCCCCCGAAAATGCGCCGTGGTCGATCATGAAGCTGCTCGAACTGATACGGCTGGCGGGCTTTCCGCCGGGGGTCGTCAACCTCGTCACCGGCGGCCCGGATGTCGGCGCGGCGATGGTCGAGCATCCCGGCATCGACAAGATCGAGTTCATCGGCAGCGGCGCCACCGCCAAGAGGATCCTTGCCAGCGCGGCGCAGTCGCTGAAACCCGTGGGGCTCGAACTGGGCGGCAAGTCGGCGGTGCTGGTTTTCGCCGACACAAATCTACAACAAGCCGCCAAGCGCGGACTATCCGGCGCCGTCAGCGCCAATGGACAGGGCTGCGTCAACGGCACCCGCCTGCTGGTCGAACGCGCGATCTACGAGCCCTACGTCGAGATGCTCAAGGCCATGGCGGCGCATGTGAAAGTCGGCGATCCCTTCGCCATGGACACGATCATGGGCCCGATCATCTCCGAGACCGCGCTCGATCGCATCCACGGCATGGTCACGCGCGGGGCAGCAGAGGGCGGGCGTATCGTGTGCGGGGGCGAGCGCATGGGCGGCGATCACGCGGGCGGTGCGTTCTATCCGATCACCGTGCTCGCCGACGTCGGCCACGGCAGCGAGATCGCCCGCAACGAAGTGTTCGGCCCGGTCCTCGTCGTCACGCCCTTCGACAGCGAGGAGGAGGCGGTCATGTTGGCCAACGACAGCGACTACGGCCTCGGTGCCTATATCCACACCACCGACCTCACCCGCGCACACCGCGTAGCTGGGCAGATGATGGCGGGCCAAGTGCAGGTCAACGGCTCCGGAGAGGCGATGACGCCCTGCGTGCCGTTCGGCGGCATGAAACACTCGGGCCATGGCCGCCTCGGCGGGATCGAGGGGCTGCGCGAATTCCAGCAGGTCCGCAACGTGTGGATCAACCTGCAATGAGCCTGCTCGATCCCGCCGCGCGCAGCGCCGCCGGCCTCGCCACGCAAGCCGAGGTGACCGGGCGCGAAGCCCACGCCCCGACCACGCTGCTGGAGGAATCCTGGCGCGACTTCGTCTTCGCCGAGGTCTGGACGCGGCCCGGCCTGCCGCGTCGCGCCCGCTTCCTCGTCGCCATGGCCTCGGCCGCGACCTGCGGGCTGGCCGACGGGCAGGTCGAGGACTTCGTGCGCGGCGCCCTCGCCACCGGCGCGCTGACCCTCGCCGAACTGCGCGAGGCGGCGCTGCACCTCGCGGTCTATTCGGGCTGGGGCAACGGCGGCAGGCTCGACCGGGCCGTCACCCGCGTGGCCGAAGCGCTGGGCCTGCCGCCCGCCGAAGTGCCGCCGATCCGCGCCGAACCCTGGGACGCGCAAGAGCGCAACGACCAGGGCCATGCCGAATTCGCGCAAGTCATGACCTTCCCGCCCGGCCCGCCGAACTCGCCCTATCTGGTCGGCATCAACAACTTCGTCTTCGGCGAGATGTGGCGGCGACGCGGCCTCGACGAACCCTCGCGGCGGTGGATCACGCTCGTCGGCGTCTGCGAATCCGGCGCCGACATCCCGATCCGTAGCCACATCCACGCCGCGATGGCGAGCGGCAACTGCCAGCCCGAGGAAATGCTGGAATTCGTCCTCCAGTACGGCACCCACGCAGGCTGGCCCAAGGCCTCGCGCATCAACGCCGTCGTGATCGAAATGATCGCCAAAGTGGAGAAAGGACTCCCCTGGAATGGCTAAGGTGGGTTTCATCGGCCTCGGCTCGCAAGGCGCGCCGATCGCCATGCGGATGATGGCGGGCAATGCGCTGACCGTCTGGGCCCGGCGACCCGAGGCGCTCGCCCCGTTCGCCGCAAAGGGCGCGAAGGCGGCGACTTCGGTGGCGGAACTCGGGGCGGCCTGCGATCATGTCGGCGTCTGCGTGGTCAACGATGCCGACGTGGTTGAAGTCTGCGACCGCCTGCTGCCCACCATGCGGCCCGGGACGCTACTGGCGATCCATTCGACGATCCTTCCGCAGACCTGCGAGGCGCTTGCCGTGAAAGCGGCCGAGCGCGGCGTGCTGCTGCTCGATGCCCCGGTCAGCGGCGGCAGTCCGGCAGCCGAGGCCGGAACGCTCACCGTCATGTGCGGCGGCAGCGAGGAAGCCTTCGCCAAGGCGCTCCCCGTGTTGCAGACCTTCGGCGCCAAAATCGTGCTGCTCGGCCCGCCCGGCGCCGGACAGCGGGCCAAGATCGTAAACAACGCCCTGCTCGCCGCCAACATGGGCCTTGCCCACGCCGCGCTGGAGATCGCCGAAGGCATCGGCGTGGACCGCGCTGCACTGGCCGACCTCATCAACCATTCGAGCGGACGCAGCTTCGGCTTCGAGGTCTATGCCCGCCTGCCCTCCCCGCCCGCCTTCGCGCACGGCGCGGGCCTGCTGTTCAAGGACGTCAACCTGCTCGGCG
Organism: Novosphingobium resinovorum; assembly: GCF_027922145.1. GTDB lineage: Bacteria > Pseudomonadota > Alphaproteobacteria > Sphingomonadales > Sphingomonadaceae > Novosphingobium > Novosphingobium resinovorum. The sequence goes on from NZ_BSFC01000011.1 coordinate 401,719, forward strand.
CGATCGCGCAGCCCGGCAACGCCCTCGCCGCCGCCGCAATGCCATTTCTCGACGCCACCGGCGTCACCACGGAGAAACCATGATCTTCGAGAACCTCAATCTCACCGGCAAGGTCGCCCTGGTCACTGGCGCCGCATCGGGCCTTGGCCGTGCCACGGCGCTGAAGCTGGCTGCGGAAGGCGCGAGATTATGGCTGGTCGACCTCGACGCCGCCGGCCTTGCCGAAACGGTCGGGCTGCTCGGCTCGGCCGAGGTGCGCAGCGAAGCCGCCGACCTTTCCGACCCGGCGGCCTGCCAGGCCGCCGTCGCCGGGGCTGTCGAGGCTTTCGGGCGGCTTGATGCCCTCTGCAACGTCGCCGGACTGATCTATCTCGCCAACACGCCCGAGATGCCGCGCGAGCGCTATGAGCGCACCATCGACGTCAACCTCAACGCGCCGTTCTTCCTGTCGCAGGCGGCGATCCCGCACCTGCTGGAAACCCATGGCGCGATCGTCAACGTGGCATCCTGCGCCTCCTACATCGGCGAGGCCTATGCCGCCGCCTATTGCGCGAGCAAGTGGGGCCTCGTCGGCATGACCAAGGCACTGGCGATGGAATTCCAGAAGAAGGCCATCCGCATCAACGCCGTCGCACCGGGCGGCATGATGACGAACATCGCGGCGAACTACGTCCCCCCGGAGGGCTGCGACATCGACCTGCTCAAACGCTTCTCGGGAATGCGCGGACTGGTCGAGGTGCAGGACGTGGCGGACATGATCGTCCTCCTCGCTTCGGACGCCGGGCGCGGCTTCCATGGCGCGTGCCTCTCGATCGACGCGGGCATCACTGCAGGCTGAAGGACCCAACGCATGACATTTTCCCTCGATCAGTTCCGGCTCGACGGCAAGGTGGCGGTAGTCACCGGCGCGGGCGGGCGCGGCAATTCCATCGGGCGCGCCTATGCGCTCGGGCTGGCCGAAGCGGGCGCGGCCGTGGTCGTGGCCGACCTCAACGGTGCAGGCGCTCAGGCCGTAGCCGAGGAAATCATCGCGAGCGGCGGCAAGGCCCTCGGCGTGCAGGTGGACGTGGCGGACGAAACCTCGACGCTGGCGATGGGCGCGGCGGCGACCGCGGCCTTCGGGGGCGTCGACATCCTGATCAACAACGCCGCGCTGATGGTGGACGTCAGCTACGACAATTGCGAAACCGTCAGTCTGGAGGCGTGGAACCGGGCCTTCGCGGTGAACCTCAACGGCGCGCTGCTCTGTGCCCGGGCAGTGATCCCCTCGATGCGGGCACGTGGTGGCGGTCGGATCGTCAACCAGACCAGCGGAGGGGCGTTCCCGGCGACGGGGCTCTACGGCATCTCCAAGCTGGCGCTGGTGGGTCTAACGACGACTATGGCGAAGCAATTCGGCAAGGACGGCATAACCTGCAACGCCATTGCTCCGGGCAACGTCAAGTCGGACGCAGGCAAGCTGCTGGTGCCCGACGATTCCCCTTTCATCCAGTTTCTCGACATGACCTGCGCCCTGCGTTCGCGCGGGGAACCGGACGAACTGGTCGGCACGGCAATGCTGCTGTGTTCGGAAGCCGGACGTTGGATCACCGGGCAGACCATCCACGTCGATGGAGGCTGGGTGCTGAGGCCGTAAGCACCCCCGTCATTGCGAGCGAGGCGAAGCAATGACGAACCTGGCTAGCAGCACTTGCCCCCGCCCGCGCCGCCAAAGCGTGCCTGCTCGCGGTTGCGAAAGAACTCCACGCGGGTCATCGGCGTAGCGTCCGGGTGCACGCGCGCCATGTGGGCAAGGTAGACTTCATACGGCGGCTGTCCAACCATGAGCCGCAGCATCTGGCGCAACATTCTCATTCGGCCGGGACCAACTGCACGGGGCTCTCGTTGACGGTCGGGCGGTCTTCACGCAGCGCCGCCATGCAGGTGCGCACGGTGAAGAACAGCAGCGAGATCACCACCGCGAGGAAGATCACGCAGAGCCCGGCATCGACGCGGTCGTTGAATACGATGGCCCGCATCTGCTCCAACGACTTGGCCGGCGCGAGCACCGTGCCAGCCTCGACAGCCGCGCCGAACTTCGCCGCGTGGGCGAGGAAACCGACTGTCGGATCACTCGACAGCAGCTTGAGCGAACCGGCGCTCAGTGTGCAGATGAGCAGCCAGACGGTCGGGATCACCGTCACCCACGCATAACGCTGCTGCTTCATGCGGAACAGCACCGTGGTTGCCAGCATCAGCGCCACCGCCGCCAGCATCTGGTTGGAGATGCCGAACACCGGCCACAGCGTGTTCACCCCGCCCAGCGGATCGGTGACGCCCTGATAAAGGAAGAAGCCCCAGCTCAGCACGCACAGCGCCGTCGCCACCACGCCCGGCAGCCACGAGGTTCCCGCGCGGAACGAGGGCACCGCAAGGCCGATCAGATCCTGCAGCATGAAGCGCCCGGCGCGCGTACCCGCATCGACGGCGGTGAGAATGAACAGCGCCTCGAAGAGGATGGCGAAGTGATACCAGAACGCCTTCATCGCCGTGCCGCCCGCGACGTGGCTGAAGATCTCCGCCATCGCCACCGCCAACGTCGGCGCGCCGCCGGTGCGTGATACGATGGTGTGCTCGCCCACGTCGCGCGCGGTCTGGACCAGGAGGTCGGCCGAGACCGGGAAGCCCATCGCGGTCACCGCATGGGCGGCACTGGCAGGGTCGGTGCCCAGCACGGCGGCAGGGCTGTTCATCGCGAAGTAGATGCCCGGATCGAGGATCGAGGCGCCGACGAGGGCCATGATCGCCACGAACGCCTCCATCAGCATCGCGCCGTAACCGATGAACGGCGCGTCGGTCTCGCTGCCGATCAGCTTGGGCGTGGTGCCGCTGGCGATCAGCGCGTGGAAGCCCGACACCGCTCCGCAGGCGATGGTGATGAACAGGAATGGGAACAGCGCGCCGGACCAAGCAGGACCGCCTCCGCCGACGAACTGGGTCAGCGCTGGCATCCGCAGCGGCGGCGCCATGACGACGATACCCACCGCCAGCGCCGTGATCGCGCCGATCTTAAGGAAAGTGGAGAGGTAGTCGCGCGGCGCCAGCAGCAGCCACACCGGCAGCAGCGAGGCCAGCGCGCCGTAGCCGATCAGAATCCAGCACAAGGTCTGCGGGGTGAAGGTGAACAGCGGCCCCCATACCCCGGAAGCCGCGACGTTCTGCCCGAACACGATCGCCGCGATCAGGCCGACGAAGCCCAGCACCGAGACTTCGCCGATGCGCCCCGGCCGGATCCAGCGGGTGTAGATGCCCATCGCCAGCGCCAGCGGGATCGTCGCGGCGACGGTGAACATGCCCCACGGGCTCTCCGCCAGCGCGCGCACGACGATCAGCGCGAGCACCGCGAGGATGATGACCATGATGAGGAAGGCGCCCGCCAGCGCGATGGTGCCTGCAACCGCGCCCATCTCCATGCGCACGAGTTCGCCCAGCGACTTGCCGTCGCGCCGCATCGAGATGAACAGGACCATGAAGTCCTGCACGGCGCCTGCCAGCACGACGCCGAAGATGATCCACAAGGTGCCCGGCAGATAGCCCATCTGCGCCGCCAGAACCGGCCCCACCAGCGGCCCCGCGCCTGCGATCGCCGCGAAGTGGTGGCCGAACAGCACGCGCCGGTCGGTGGCGACATAGTCCAGACCGTCGGCGCGGTAGATCGCGGGCGTCGCGCGAGTGGGGTCCAGCCGCATCACATGCCGCGCAATATACAGCGCATAGTAGCGATAGGCGACGAGGAAGCAGCTCACCGCCGCGACCACGATCCACAGCGCATTGACCGCCTCCCCGCGCGATACGGCCAGCACCGCAAGGCAGACCGCGCCGACAATCGCGAGGATGATCCAGGGGATGTGCTTCAAGTCTGCCTCTCCGTTCGACCGCTGGCGGTTTGAACCGATGGGGCTTCGACAAGCTCAGCCTGAGCGGGATTTGAAGACCTGTTCTTGATCCCGCTCAGGCTGAGCTTGTCGAAGCCCCCTGCGCCATGGCGCATAGCTAAAGACACCCGGCGGTCCCGGGTCAAGCCCGGGACGACGATCACCCCACCAGCTTGCGCGTGCGGCCGTAGAGGAACGCCACCAGCGCGAAGAACAGCGCGGTGCCGCCAACCAAAGCGGGAACCTCGAAGCCGTCGCCGACAAGCGCCAGCGGCGCATCGCTGCCCGATGCGGCGACGATGCCAGCGAAGGCGACGCCCCACAGGCTCTCGCCCACGATCATGCCAGTGGCGGTCAGCACACCCATGCGCAGCGCGAATTCGGGATCGGCGCGCTTCTCCGCCCAGCCGTCGTAGACCTTGCCGATGACCGATCCGATCACGACCGGCAGGATCGCGCTCATAGGCAGGTAGATGCCGATTCCCACCGCGAGCGGCGGCAAGCGCAGACGTCCGGCCTTGCCGAGCACTTCGTCGAGCACGATGAACGCCACGCCCGCAGCGGCGCCCCAGCCGATCATGGTCCAGTTGAGGTTGCCGCCCAGCACGCCCTTGGCCAGCGCCGAGATCAGCGCCGCCTGCGGCGCGGGCAAGGCGTTCGCCCCCGCGCCCGGCATCCCGGCGAACCCGAACGCGGTGTTGAGCAGATCGAGCACCGGCGGGATCACCAGCGATCCGAACACCACGCCGATCACCAGCGCGACCTGCTGCTTCCACGGCGTCGCACCGACCAGCTGGCCGGTCTTGAGGTCCTGCAGGTTGTCGTTGGAGATGGTCGCGACGCCGAAGACGATGCCGGTGACGATCAGCGCATAGGCGACCAGCGCCGACGACGTCTCTGCGCCGGAATCGCGCCCGAACAACCCGACCAGCATCAGCGATGCAGCGACGACGGAGAGAATACCGATACCCGACACCGGCGAGTTCGACGCACCGATCAGGCCCGCCATGTAGCCGCAGACCGCCGCGATCAGCAGGCCGAAGACGACGACGAAGACGACCGCGCCCGCGATCAGCACCAGTTCGCTGCCCGCCAGCGGACCACCGGCGATGACGCTCCACAGCAGCACCGCGATCGGCACCATCATCGCCAGCGCGCCGAGCGCCACGGCGGTAATGGGCAGATCCTGCTCCTCGATCGCCAGCGCCTCGCCGGCATGGCGCGCACGGCTTGCGGCCATGGCGGAGCGCACGCCGCCGATCACCGGCCCGGCGATCCGCAGCAGCGTCCACACCGCCGCCACGCCGATCACGCCCGCGCCGAAGAAGCGCACATCGCGCGAGAAGATCGCGCCCGCCCAGGCGCCGACGTCGCCTGCAATCGGGCTCTGCGCGGTCAGGATCGGCAGCAGCACCCACCAGCCGATGACGAGGCCCAGGAACATCGCCATGCCGACCGACAGGCCGACGAGGTGCCCCACGCCAAGCAACGCGAACGACAGGCCGCCGGAAATCCCCGTCGCGCCAGAGCCGGTGCGAAACCACACGGCGGCCTCACCAACGATCAGCCGGGTCTGCGTCAGCACCGCGAAACCCACGGACGCGAGCGCGTTCCAGACCAGCACGGAGAGGCCCTTCGCGCTTTCCTCCGCACCTTCACGAGAGCCCGAACCCACGCGTAGCACTTCGGCGGCGGCATGGCCTTCGGGATAAGGCAGCGGGGTATCGACCACCAGCGCACGGCGCAGCGGGACGGAGAACAGCACGCCGAGGATACCGCCGGTGCCGGTGATCGCGGCCGTCGTCCAGTACGGGAAGCCCTGCCACCAGCCGATCATGACGAGGCCGGGCAGCACGAAGATGATCGCCGCCAGCGTGCCCGCCGCGCTCGCCACGGTCTGGACGATGTTGTTCTCCCAGATCGTCGAGTCCTTGAACCCGCGCAGGATTGCCATGGAAATGACCGCCGCCGGGATCGACGTGGCGAAAGTCAGCCCGACCTTCAGGCCGAGGTAGACGTTCGCGGCCGTGAACAGCAGCGTGATCGCCCCGCCCAGCAGGATGCCGCGCAGCGTCAGTTCCTTGGCCGAAGCCCTTGCCGCCACCTGCTGCGCGTCCATCGTGTCGTTCGCCATTGCGTCCCTGTCTGCCTGCATTTTCAAGCCACGCTTCTTGGCACGGTGGTCGGATGGAAGACAGTGCAAATCATGCCGGCGAAATCCGGCGGCAAATTCACGGGCTTTCAACGGCGAAGTTCACCGAGACGTCACATCGCTCATCGATAAGGGCCGGCCATGGATACTCTGACGCACGCCGCGTCCGCCGCTCATGTGGCAGGGCAGAAATACGCCGGACCGCCGGTGCGCATGATCGTGCTCGCCGGTCGACACCCGCGCGAGACGGACGCTCTGGCCCGTCGCTTCGGGATGAGCCACAAGTGCCTCGTGCCGCTGGATGGTCGCCCCCTGGTCGCGCACGTGCTGCAGACTGCCGCCATCCACCCGGCAGTCGAAAGCCTGGCCATATCCGTCGAGCGCGAGGCGTTCGAGGGACTGTTCGACGTTCTCTCCCAGCTACCCGGCCGGGGCATCGCCAAGCTGGTCGAGGCGCGGGAGAACCTCGTCGACAGCGTGCTGGCGGCGGCGCAGGGCTGGGACGGTCCGCTGCTGGTGACGACGGCCGACCATGCTCTTCTGACGCCTGCTTCCATCGATGCGATGATCGCGGCGCTCGATTCTTCCGAAGCCGCCTTCGCCATGGCACCGCGTGACGCGGTTCTCGCCGCTCATCCGCAGCATGCGCACCCGTTCCTCGAGTTCGCGGACGGCGCCTATGCCAGCTGCAACCTCTACGCCGCCGCCGATCCCGAAGCGTTGCGAGCGGTGGAAGTGTTCCGCGGCGGCGGGCGTTTCGCGGGCAATGCGCTCGGCGTGCTGCGGGCGTTCGGCTTCGTCAACCTGATCATGCTGCGCCTGCGCGCCAGCAGCCTGAGCGATGCGACCGAGCGCGTTTCGCGCCGCATCGGGCAGCGCCTGAAGCCGGTGGTGATGCTCGACGGCTCGCAGGCGCTCGACGTGGATGACGATCACACCCACGCCGCAGCCGAGGCCCTGCTTTCCCTGCGCGGCGAGCCGGCCCGCACCCCTTCGGGTCCGGACCGGCTGTATCGTGCGTTGGGTTGATAGTCAGAATTTCAGGCCGATCCGCGCATACCAGAACCCGCCGTTGAGGCCAAAGGGCGCAAAGCCGCCGTATTGCCCCGAACCATCCCAGGCGATCGCGCCGTTCTTGTCGGGGCGCACGTTGAACAGGTTGTTCGCGCCTACCGCCAGGTCGAGCGCCTCGGTGAACTGGTAGCCGACCTCCGCATCGGTCACCCACTTCGCCCCAAATGTCCGGTCCGATGCGGCGACGTTGCTGGACTCGGTGTACTGCCCGAAGCGCGTCGCGCGCAGCAGCGCCTTGACCGGGCCGGACGACCAGTTGCTCGTCAGCACCACCTTGCTGCGCGGCAGTGCCACGACAAGGTCGCGCTGCGCCTGCCGCCCGAACAGCGTGACGTTGAGGCTGCTCAGCTCAGCCGGATTGTCGATGACGTGCAGGATCTTCGTGCGATTGTAGCTGTAGGCGGCACTCAGGCGAAACGTGCCGAGCGCGGCCGTGTCCAGCGTATACTCGCCCACCACGTCGATGCCGCGCGTGCGCGTATCGATCGCATTGGTGAAGAACTGTGCGCTGTCGACATCGTCCACGCCGTTCGCCTCGAGAATCGCCTTCACCGCCGAGCCGCCGTTGGAGGCGGTCCCAAGGAACTCGGTCTTCACGATGCGGTCGTCGATGCGGATCTGGTAGGCGTCCACCGTCAGGCGCAGCGGGCCGTTCTCGTAAGTCAGGCCGGCGGTGAAGTTCAGCGACTTCTCCGGCTTGAGCGGCTTGGCACCCAGCGCCTGTGCCGCGACGGAGTTGACCGGAAGGAACTTGGAGGTGGTCGAGACACGCTCATCGCCGATCACGGTCACGGTGTTCTGCGTGGTCGAGAACCCGGTCTGCGCCAGCGACGGCGCGCGGAAGCCGGTGTTGACGCCGCCGCGCACCGCCAGCCCCGGCGCCAGTTCGATACGGGTGCTGGCCTTGGCGCTGAAGGTGTTGCCCGCACTGTCCGAATAGTGCTCGAACCGCCCGGCGAGACCCACGAACCAGCCCGGCGTCACGTCAGTCGCAAGATCGAGATAGGCGGCGAGATTGTTGCGCGAAAGGCTCGTCGCGTCGGCGGGCGAGGTTCCGGTAAACGAGACGAGGCCCGGCGACGGCGAGCGGCCCGCATAGAGGTCTCCGAACGCGGAGCCATCGTCGGGGATCACGTAGCCGCCGTCGCGGTAGCTGTCGGGCTCGCCCGCGACGTTCTGGAAGCGCTCCCAGCGGTGCTCGACGCCGAAGGCGACGTTGAGCGGCTTGGCGAAACCGACCTCGAACTCGCGGCTGACGTCGATGTTGTTGACCCACAGGTCCTGCTTCTGGCGGCCCATGAAGAAGTCGGCCTTGCTGTCCGGCCCGAGCGAGGGGTTAAGCGTGTTCTCCGCCCCCAGCTTCACCGCATCACGGCCGTAGCTGGTGGACAGGTCGACCGCCCAGCCCGCCAGCTGCGTGCGCAGGCCGAGAGCCGCCTGCCAGTCCCACTCCCAGATGCGCCGATAGGCCTGGAAGCCCGCCGGATAAAGGTCCGGCAGCACTGACGAGCCCTGCGCATTCGCCTGCCCGCCGTAGCCCGTCGGCGACGCCACGTATGCGCCGCGCGCGTCCTTGATGTTGCGATAGCTCAGCGTCGAGAACGAATAGAGCGTCGTGTCATCACCCAGCGGCAGTTCGGCGTTGTAGCTGGTGTTGACGATCTTGTCCCGGTTCGAACGCCCGTAACCGCCGGCGATGACGTGATCGGCATCGGCCTCGCGCGGGTCGGGCTGGCCGTTCACGAGCGGGTAGACGTAGGGGATTGCCTCGGCGACGGACTTGGCACGGTCGTGATACTTGGCCTCCGCCGCGATCCGCACGAAGCCACCGTCGCCGATCCCTGCGCCGTAGGAACCCGCGACCTGGTAGAGATCGCCGCCGCCCTCGTACTGCTGCCCGCCGGTGAGCGAGAGGTCGCCGCCCTGCTTCGTATTGTCTAGAATGATGTTGATGACGCCGGAAATCGCGTCCGAGCCGTACTGCGCCGCAGCGCCGTCACGCAGGACCTCGATACGGCCGACGGCGCTGGTCGGGATGAGGTCGATGTCCACCGGCGTGGAGCCGCCCGACACGCGCGAAAGGTTGTTGATCAGCGAGGTCGTGTGACGCCGCTTGCCGTTGACGAGGACGAGCACATAGTCGCCCGAGAGCCCCCGGATCGCGATCGGACGGACGCTCGCGGACGTACCGCCACCACCGAGCGCCGGCATCGTCAGCGAGGGGATGATATTGCCGAGGATTTCCTTGAGGCCGGTGCGGCCGGTGGACTTCAACTCCGCCGGGCCGATGACATCGACGGGAACCGGGCTGTCGGCGACCGAGCGCTGACTATGCCCGCGCGCGCCGGTAACGATGATGGCGCTGCCCTCGGCGGCGTCGGCAGCTTCCGCGGCGGCATCCGCAGTCGCCACCGGGATCGCCACGGAGGGCGCCTCGTCAGCATGCGCCACGCCGAAAGGAACGAACGATACGCTGGCGGCAAGCGCGGCGGACTTGAGAATTTTCACCTGGAATGGCCCCTGAACTTGTGGTCTGTCCGGAGCTTCATGACATGTCTACTGATTTAGTAGAAATTGCGATCTCTTATCCGTTCTCAAGTTTTTCTTGATACAGCAGAGCCCGCGTTCCGAAATGCCCAAGCCGCCTACCCTTCGTCATTGCGAGCCCAGCGAAGCAATCCAGGGCGGCGTAGCGCTGCCCTGGATTGCTTCGCTGCGCTCGCAATGACGAAAGTGTTCAGCCCACCGGCGCGAAGGCAGCCGCCAGCGAACGCTCGCCCTTGACCTCTCCGAACTGGCGGAAGGTATCGAGCACCAGCTGCTGCTTGTCGATCACGCCCTGATCGATCGGCACCGGCAGACGGGCACCGCGCCCCGCGAATTCCTTCGCGATCGGCAGGGGCAAACCCGTCTCGGCGGCGAGGACCTTGGCGAATTCATCGATGTGGGTGCTGGCCCACTGCAGCGCCTTGCCCTCGCGCTTGAGGAAGTCGTCGAGCAGCGGGCGCTTGGTCTTGATCGCGCTTTCGGGCGCGATGTCGAAGCCGTACCCTTGCGAGAAGCCGCGCCCGTCGACGGCGATGCGGTTGCCCTCCGCGAGAGCCGCCGCGACGTAGGGCTGCCAGGTCGACCAACCGTCCACCGCGCCGGTCTGCAGCGCGGCGCGCGCGTCGCTGGGGGAGAGGAAGGTGATCGTCACGTCCTTCGCGCCAAGGCCCGCCGCCGCCATAGCCCGCAGCACCAGATAATGCCCGACACTGCCGCGCCCGGTGGCGATGCGCTTGCCCTTGAGGTCCTTGGGGCCGTGGATGGTCGAGGCCTTGGGCACGATCAGCGCCAGCGCGCCCTCGGTGCGTTCCTGCGTGGTCTGTGCGCCGATCGCCTTGATCGGACTGCCCGCCTGATAGGCGAACTGGAACGGCGCATCGCCCACCAGCCCCACGTCCACCGCCCCGCTGCCGAGCGCTTCGAGCAGGTTCTGCGCGGCCGGGAATTCCGACCACTCGATCTTGTAAGGCGCCCCGTCGAGCGCGCCCGACGCCAGCATCAGCGCTTTGGTGCCGCCCTTCTGGCTGCCCACGCGCAGCAGTCCGGTGTCGGAAGCCCCGCCCCGGCCGCATGCGGCCAGAGCGAGGCTGGTGGTCAGTCCTGCAAGCAGGTTACGTCTGTCGAGCATCAATCAGAGATCCGTCCACAAAGGTTCGTCGGCGATCAGGATACGGTGCAGTTCGCGCGGGAAGTCGCCGTAGTTGCGCACCGCGAAGTGCACGCTGGCACGGTTGTCCCAGAACGCCACGGTGCCGGGCCGCCACGAGAAACGCGCCTGCGCGTCGGGCCGCTTGTACTGGCGCAGCACTTCTTCCAGCAATTCGCGGCTCTCGGACAGTTCGATGCCCAGGATCTGCGGCTGCTGCGAGAAGTTGACCCACAAGATCTTCTGCCCCGTCTCGCGGTGGATGCGCACGATCTTGTGCGCGACGATCGGGTATTCGTGGCCTGAAAGTTCCAGCGCGGGCACGAAGTTGTGCGTCACATGCTTGCCTTCGAGGCGCTGCTTCAGCTCCTCGGGCAGCGTCTCATAGGCAAGCGCGGCGTCCACCCAGATCGTGTCGCCGCCCACTTCGGGCAGGTTCACGTCGCGCAGCACCGCGCCCCAGGTCGGGACCAGACGCCAGCTTGTGTCGGAGTGATAGGCCTCGCCCGGCTTGACCTTGTAACCCAGCTTCTTCTCGTACTCGCGGTCATGCTTCGCGGCGATCGCGTGGACTTCCTTGTTCGCCGCGTCGTGCCGGGTGGTCGGATGCGTGTAGAGCGGGCCGAAGTTCGCCGCGAAGGCCGCCTGCTGCGCGTCATCGATGGACTGGTCGCGGAAGAACACGACCTTCCACTTGAGCACCGCAGCGCGGATCGCCGCGCGCAATTCGTCGGTCAGGGGTTTGGACAAGTCGATGCCCTCGATCTCGGCGCCGATCGTCGGCTGCACGGGACGGATGACGAGGCCCGCGTTGGCGGTATCGAACGTGGAAGCGGAAGTAGCCATTGTCTTGTCTCCTCTCTTCTCGTTTCAGGCGGCCGAGCGGGTCAGGCGCGCGGCGGTATTGCGGTTGACGGGCACGTCGAGGCCCAGGTTCTCGCGGAAGGTCTTGCCGGCATAGTCCTGCTTGTAGATCCCGCGCTTCTGCAGGATCGGCACGACCTGATCGACGAAGACCTCCAGCTGGCCGGGCAGCGATTCGAACAAGTTGAACCCGTCCGAGCCTCGCTTCTCCAGCCACAGCTGGAAGCGGTCGGCGAGTTGCTCGGGGGTGCCCACGAAGCCGCCCTTGGGCGTTGCCACCCGAAGCGCGATCTGGCCGAGCGTCAGGCCCTGCGCGGCGGCGGCAAGCACCTTTTCAGAGGCGCTCTGGTTACTCTTGCGGCCTTCCTCGGCGACATGCGCGGGGAAAGCGCCATCGGGATCGTACTGGCTGAAGTTGTGGTCGTTGAACGAGCGGCCCAGTGCCCGCAGCGCGTTCTCCAGACTGACGAGGCCCGCCAGTTCGCCGTGCAGGCGCTCGGCCTCTTCCTCGGTCGAGCCGACCACCGGACGCGCGCCGGGCAGGATGAACAGCTTTTCCGGATCGCGCCCGAAACCGCGCGCCCGCGCTTTGAGGTCCGCGTAGAACGCCTGACCTTCGGCAAGGTCCTCCTGATGGGTGAAGATCGCCTCGGCATGGCGCGCGGCGAACGTGCGGCCGTCCTCGGACGAGCCCGCCTGGAAGATCACCGGCTGACCCTGCGGCGAGCGCGAGATGTTGAGCGGCCCCTTCACCGACAGGAACTCGCCCTTGTGGCCCAGTTCGTGCAGCTTGTCGGCGTCGAGGAACTGGCCGCTGGCCTTGTCGCGCACCAGCGCGTCGTCTTCCCAGCTGTCCCACAGGCCCTTGACGACATCGAGGTATTCGTCGGCGAGCCGGTAGCGCTCGGCATGGCCGAGGTGCTCGGCCTTGCCGTAGTTGTCGGCGCTGCCGGCCAGCCACGATGTGACGACGTTCCACCCCGCTCGCCCGCCGCTCAGGTGATCGAGCGAGGCAAACTGGCGCGCCAGATTGAACGGCTCGTTGTAGCTGACGGTGGAGGTGGCGACGAGGCCGATCCTGTCGGTCACCGCCGCGACGGCGGAGAGGATCGTCAGCGGCTCGAAGCGGTTGAGGTAGTGCGGCGAGGAGCGCGCGTTGATCGAGACGCTGTCCGCCACGAACAGGTAGTCGAACTTGCCGCGCTCCGCCGCCTGCGCCTGCCGCACGTAGAACGGCAGGCTGGTGCTGGCGTCCACTTGCGCGTCGGGGTGGCGCCAGTCGTCCCAGCCGGGGCCGACGCCGTGCAGGATGAAGCCGAGCTTGAGCTGTCTGTCTGCCATGTCAATTCCTCCTATGTCGTGAGGTCAGGCTATGCGGCGGGAGCGGGACGGACCAACGCGATTGGCTGATGTGAAAGTGAGTTGTGCCAATGGGTTCGGGAGGCTCATTTTGCCCAATACTAGTCGTCACCCTGAACTTGTTTCAGGGTCCATTTCGCCGCCGGCCCGGTGCTGTGGCTCATTGAACCGAGGGCGCCGTTGGCGAACCGACCCTCCGGCACCGGCTGCCCGATGGACCCTGAAACAAGTTCAGGGTGACGGGAACGGGGCGGGAGGTCAGTTGCCGATCACCCCGCCAGCGCGACCTTGCGCTCATCGCGCTCTGCCACCTTCTCGCGCACCAGCGGGATCAGTTCGCGGCCATAGTCGATCGCGTCTGCCAGCGGCTCGAAGCCGCGGATCAGGAAGTGGTCGATGCCGATGTCGTAGTATTCCAGCAGCGCCTCGGCGACCTGCTCGGGCGTGCCGACGAGGCCGGTGGAATTGCCCGCAGCGCCGGTCAGCGCGGCAACGCCCGTCCACAGGCGCGAGTCGCGGCGCCCCGAAGCGGCGGTTTCCAGCAGGCGCAGTGAACCTGCATTGGGCGGACGGTGGCCAGACGTCGGCAGACCCGCCGCCTCGCGGTTGGCGCGCACCTGCTCGGCGATGGCGTCGGCCTTCTTCCAGGCGGCTTCCTCGGTATCGGCGATCACCGGGCGCAGCGAGAGCGAGAAGCCTGGATTGCGGTTATGCTGCGCGGCAGCGTGGCGCACGGTGCGCACCGCCTCGCCGACCTGCTCCAGTGTCTCGCCCCAGAGGGCGTAGACGTCGGCATGACGGCCCGCGACTTCGATCGCCTCGGGCGAGGAGCCGCCGAAGAACACCGGCAGGTTGTCCGGCTTGATCGCCGCGAAGGCGCCGCGCGCCTGGTAGAAGCGGCCCGAATGGTCGAACGGCTGCGCCGAATTCCATTCGCGTTGCAGGATATCGAGGTATTCGTCGGTGCGGGCGTAGCGTTCGGCCTTGGTGGTGCCGACATCGCCGTCGCGCGCCATTTCCTCATCGGCGCCGCCGGTGATGATGTGCACCGCGACGCGCCCGCCGGAAAGCTGATCGAGCGTCGCCAGCTGGCGCGCCGCCAGCGTCGGCTGCGTGAAGCCCGGACGGTGCGCGACAAGGAAGCCGAGCTTGCTGGTGATCGCCGCCGCATGGGCCGCGACGATCTGGCTTTCGGGCGAGGCCGAGCCGAACGGGATCAACACGCGGTCGAAACCACCCTTCTCCTGCTCGCGCGCGGCGGCGTCCACGTATTCGCGATCGAGAACGCGGGTGCGCACCGCGCCGTGGATCTCGGACGTGTCGTTGAAGCCGATGTAGCCGATGAACTTGACGGTCATTGCCGTGAACTCCGGTATGATTTCAGATGACGAAGAAGCCGTGGGTGCCGTCGCGCTGAAGCTGCGCGACAAGGCCATATTCCCAATCGAGGTAAGCCTGCATGGCCGCCTTGGGATTGTCGGTGCCCTCGTAAGGGCGCTTGTAGCGGCCCTCGGGTCCGCGCGGCGCAGGCGCGCCATCGGGACCGGTTTCGAGTTCACCGGCGAAGTCCGCTTCCAGCACCAGCACTTCCCAGCCCAGCTGCGCGAGCCACGACGCGGTCATGTCCGCGCGCGGGCCAAGGTCGTCGGCAAGGACGATGCGCGCGCCGCGCACGGGGGCGAAGTGGTCGGTCTCCTGCACCAGCTGGCCGCCGGGGGCATTGCGGAAGCCCGGAAGGTGCCCGGCGGCGTAGACGTCCGGCTGGCGCACGTCGAAGCGGTAGAGGGTGCGGTGCGTCTCGGCCTCGATCGCGGCAAGCTGCGCGGCGTCGATCCGGCGCACACCGGCACGGTAGGCGACTTCGCGGGCGCGGGCGCGGGCTTCATCCACGTCGCCGCCGACTTCGACACTCTCCTGTCGTCCGTGCTCCAGCTGCTGCCCTGCGAGGGTCCAGCCGATGGTGCCGTTGCGCAGCGCGAAGACGCGATTGGGCAGCCCCGCATTGATGAGCGACTGCGCGCCGATCAGGCTGCGGGTGCGGCCCGCGCAGTTGACGATGATCGTGGTGTCCGGATCGGGCGCGGCGACGGGAGCGCGCAGCACGAGTTCGGCGCCCGGCACGCTGCGGCCGCCGGGGATGCTCATCGTCGCGTATTCGTCGAAACGGCGCGCGTCGAGGATGGCGATGTCGGCCTTCTCGTCGATCAGCGCCTGCACGTCCTCGGCCGGAAGCGAGGGCGTGCCGCGCCGGTGCTCGACAAGTTCGCCGAAGGCCTTGGAGTAGGAATTGACGTCCTCGAACAGCTCGTAGCCCGCGTCGCGCCAGCCCTGCAGGCCACCGTCGAGCAGATCGACGTTCGTGAACCCGAGCCCGCGCAGTTCCCCGGCCGCAGCGGCGGCAAGGCCCTCGCCGTCATCGTAGACGACGACCGGCGCGTCCTTGCGCGGAATGCGCCATGCCGCTTCGGCGGCGATGCGCGCGGCCGGAATCTGGGCGGCGAACAGCGGGTGGCCAGCGGCGAAGGGATGCTCGTCGCGCACGTCGATCAGCGCGATTTCGCTGCGGGCCAGAAGCGCGTTGCGGACCTGATAGGGGGTGACGGTCATGCTTTCCTCGAAAGATCCCAGAGATTGGGAAGCGTGGTGTTGGCGTAGCCGGAGATGAACGGTCGCTCCTCGCCGCTGGCGCGGTAGGTGGCGCGTTCGACCGCGCCGATGTTGGCGCCGTAGACGTGGATCGAGATCGAGGTGCGATCGGCATGGCCGTTCTCGACGCGGTGGATATCCCCCTCGCGCGGGTCGATCGCCTCGACTTCGCCGGGATGGAGCGTGCGGGTCGCGCCGTGCTGCACCAAGGCGCCGTCGAAGTCGCGGTGAAGGAAGCTCTGTACCCTCTCGGTACCGTTAAGTACCCCTACGAGGCCCCAGACGCGGTGGTCGTGGATCGGTGTCGCCTGCCCAGGCCCCCAGACGAAGGACACGACGCTGAAACGCTCGGCGCTGTCACAGTGGAGGAGATATTGCTGGTAACGTTCGGGATGCGGCTCGGCATATTCGTCCGGCAGCCAGCCGCCCTGCTCGACCAGCCGGGCCAGCAAGGCGCCGCCATCGTTCAGAATCAGGTCGAGGTCGTCTGTGCCTTCAAGCAATGCGGCGAAGTCCGTCACGAACCGGCGCAGCGGCGACAGGTCCGTGGCGGTTGCAATCGGAGAGAACGCGTTCACGGGCGCGCTCCGGCATGCAGCGCGACGATCTCCCCGGCAGGCCGTTCCTCGACCACACCGCCCAAGGCATCGAGCAGGCGCTTGCGCAACGGCGCCGCCACGGTCGCACGCTCGGGGCCGCGCGCGGCGGTAATTCGCTCCTGTGCAACGATTTTTCCGCCGTCGAGCAGGACAATGCGGTCAGCGAGCGCGATGGCTTCGTCGACGTCATGCGTCACCATCAGCACCGCCGGG
This sequence comes from Novosphingobium resinovorum, assembly GCF_027922145.1. Taxonomy (GTDB): domain Bacteria; phylum Pseudomonadota; class Alphaproteobacteria; order Sphingomonadales; family Sphingomonadaceae; genus Novosphingobium; species Novosphingobium resinovorum. The sequence goes on from NZ_BSFC01000011.1 coordinate 418,234, forward strand.
CGATGACGACGCCACAGCGACAACACCAGTTCGTGCATCCTGAGCCGGGTCAGGGCGTCGAGTGCGGCGAAGGGTTCGTCGAGCAGCAGCAATTGCGGCTCACGCACCAGCGCACGGGCAAGGGCAACGCGCTGCGCTTCGCCGCCCGAAAGCGTCAGCGGCCAGGCTTCGAGACGGTGGCCGAGGCCGACTTCCTGCAGCGCCTCTTCCGCCAGTTGGCGCGCATTACCGCGCTTGAGGCCGAGGGCGACGTTGCGCCACACTTTCTTCCACGGCAGCAGGCGGGCGTCCTGGAACACCACGGCGCGCGAACCGGGGATGGTCACGTCCTGCCCTTCTACCGGATCGAGGCCGGCCAGCGTGCGCAGCAGGGTGGTCTTGCCCGAGCCGGAACGACCGAGGAGGATGACGAACTCGCCCGCCGCGATCTGCAGGTTCAGACCCGAGATGATGGTGTTGTCGCCAAAGCGGCGGGTGAAATCGCGCAGACTGACGACGGGTTCGGACGTCACGGCGGGCGCGGCGGGCGAGGTAAAGTGGTTCAGGCGAGCATCCACGGCAGGGTCCTTTCGGGGAGCGGGTTCACGCAACAGGTTCATTGGGAAACGATGGAGGGGCGCCAGACGAGCGCGCGGCTCTCGACCGCGCGGACCAGTCCGTCGGCGGCAAGGCCCAGCACGGCGTAGACCATCAGGCACACCAGGATGATGTCCGTGCGCATGAAGTCACGCGCGTTGTTGATGAGGTAGCCGAGGCCCGCAGTGGCGTTGATCTGCTCCGCCACGACCAGCACCAGCACCGAGACCGAGAGCGAATAACGCAGGCCCACCAGCAGCGCAGGCAGCGCGCCGGGCAGGATCACATGCCAGACCTGCGCTGCGCGGCTGAGGCCCAGGCTGCGCGCGCCTTCGAGCAGGCGCACGTCGATCCCGCGGATACCGCCGTAAAGGTTGAGGTAGACCGGGAAGATCGAGGCGAAGGCGATCAGCGCAATCTTGGGCGTCTCGCCGATACCGAACCAGACGATGAACAGCGGCGTCAGCGCCAGCGTCGGGATCGTACGCTTGATCTGCATGAGCGGATCGACCGCGACCTCGCCCTGCCGCGACAGCCCGGCGACGAGCGCCAGCACAATCCCGGTGGTCACGCCGATCGCCAGGCCCGCGATGATCCGCAGGAAGGAAACGGCGAGGTTGTCGGTCAGTTCGCCCGACGCCGTCATCGCCCAGAGCGTCGCCAGCACCTGCGAAGGCGCCGCGAGGGTCCGCTCGGGAATAAGGCCGGACCGGGAACCGGCCTCAAGCACCGCCAGCAGCAACAGCGGCGAGAGCCAGCGGGCAGTACCCAGCGAGCGGGCCAATCGGGTGAATGGGGACATGGACGAAGTGCCTCGTGTGGTCATGAACCGAAACTGGCACCTGAATGTCTACCAATTCAATGGAGAATGTTGTGCCGACCTATCAGCAACGCTCATAATGGCGCCTCGAAACGCTCATCCGACGCCCGGACGTGCGGAAAACCGGGCCGAAAGCAGAAAAAGGGCATGGGGACAGAATTGCTTGCCTTACCTAAATCTCTACTATTTTGATTGAGAATAAGTCATAACGCATGGATGCATGCAGGCCATCGTACGAATCCTGGCCATCACACGAATCTTGAAAGCCCGCCGATGCCCGTGAATCTCCCGACAAACCTTCTGCGCAGCTTCGTTGCGATCGTCGATACCGGCTCGATGCTTCATGCTTCGGAGCGGGTTTTCGTAAGCCAGTCGGCGCTCAGCCTCCAGATCAAGCGACTCGAAGAGCTGCTGCAACAGTCGCTGTTTCACCGTGAGGGACGCCGCCTTGCGCTGACGGCGCACGGCGACCTGATGCTCGACTATGCACGCAAGGTGCTCGCCCTGCATGACGAAGCGGTCGCGGCGGTCACCGCCGGGCATTTCGCCGGGCCGGCGCGGATCGGTATGGTACAGGATTTCGCGGAACTGCTCCTGACCGGCCTCCTCGCCCAGTTCGCGGACTTGCACCCGGAGGCCGAACTTTACTCGCGGGTTGCGGGCACGGCGGAACTCCTCGACCTGCTGGAGCGGCGGCAACTCGACATCGTGCTGGGATTTGCCGCGCCGAATGACGGCAATGCGGTGACCACCGCGCCCATGTCGTGGTTCGGCAAGGAGGAACTGGCCGCGCACGAGACGATCCCCCTCGCCGTTCTGGAGACGCCCTGCCGCTTCCGGGAAGCGGCGATCCGCGCGCTGGAGGATGCCGGGCGCCCGTTCCGCATAACCGTGGAGACGCCCAATCTCACCACCTTGCGCGCGGCGGTGGATGCGGGGCTCGGCCTTACCTGCCGCACCGGGATGTTCCTGCGCGACGCGCCGCTGGGAGACGTCGGCCTGCCCTCGCTGCCGCATGTCTCCTGTGTGCTGCATACCGCGCCGGGGCTCGACGGGCCAACCCACCAGCTTGCCACACTGGCGCGCGAGGTGGTCGCCGGGCTTCCTAACTGATGGCGCTGCTTATTCGATAATCTCAAGCGGCTCTCAAGGCTTCTCGTTGGTCGCGGTGCCGGGCTTTCCATAGCTTTGGATGCGATCAACGATGAGGCTTACCGATGACCGAAACCCTGAACGACCGCTTCGCCGCGCTGCAGGCCGAACGCGAGCGCACCTGGAGCGCCGAGCAGCTGGAACGCAATGCAGCGCAGCGCCGGGTGCTCGTCGAGCGGCACGATCCGTCCGCGCAACCGAAGGCTGGCGACACCGTCGAACCCTTCACGCTGATCGATCAGGACGGGCGCGAACTGACGCGCGACACGATCCTTGCGGATGGCCCGGCGGTGCTCGTGTTCTTCCGCTTCGGTGGGTGCCCCGCCTGCAACATCGCGCTGCCGTGGTACAACGAGACGCTGCTGCCCGAACTGCGCGCCCGCGGCATTCGCCTGATCGCGGTCAGCGCGCAGATCCCGGTCGACCGGGACCTGATCGCGCGCCATGGCCTGGGCTTCACCGTGGCTTCGGACCCCGGTTATGCGCTCGGCCGCCAACTTGGCATTACCTTCCTGCCTGACGAGCAACCCGCCGTCCCGCACGGCCAGCCCTGGATCGGCGCGACACTGGGAACAGGCAGCTACGAGATCGACCAGCCCGCCATCCTTGCCCTCGCGCCCGACGCGACGGTGCTGTTCTTCGAGGCCAGCCCCGACTGGCTGAGCCGCACCGAGAGCGAGACGATCCTCGCCGCCCTGCCCGCTCGCCAGACCGTCACCACCGGCGCCTGACCTTGCTTCAAAGTCCCTCGCCGCCGACCCAGTGCTCGTCGGCGAGGAACCGGGCAAGGCCCCACACCTGACGCCGGATATCGGGCACGGCGACGATCTCCCAGGCCTCCCCCTTGGTGATCGGCCCGACCGCGAGCAGGCGGTCCTGCGCAATGCCAGCGGCATCGCGCACCCGGCCGAGATGGTCGACGTCCACCCCAAGGCCGTGGGCGTCGCCGCGAATATGTCCCGCCTCGAGCAGATGCGTCAGGACCGGCGCCTCCACCCGGCGCAAGTCGCCGTCCGGCCCGGCGCAGTTGAACACGCGGTCCACCGCGATCGCCTCGATGCCGTCCTGACCACGCGGGCGATAGTGCACCACCGCCTGCCCGCCGGCTTCGTCGGCTCCGCACAGTTTGCCAGCCACGTACTGCAGCCGCCCGGCGCTCTCCATCGCTTCCAGCCGCTGCGCGACCGAGGGGGCGAGGCGGTGGCGGTGAATGTCCCAATATGGCCGCAGATGCCGCAGAAAGCGGGCCTGCGCGGCGGTCGAATGGCGGCGCCAGATGTTCTGGGTGTGGGGTCGCAGAGCATCCACCGCGCCGCGCCAGCCGATCTCCTCCGCCCGGCGCCGGACGGCCCGGACGAGGTCCGCGCCGCGCAGATCGGGGTCGGAAATGGGAACCACCACCGGCCCGCTCTCGGCGTGGGCGAGCGGCTTGAGCCCCCGGCGCGAAAGCACCGTGACCTTGCCGCCGAACCCCGAGCTTTCCAGCGACAGCACCACGTCGGCTGCCGTCAACCCGCTGCCCACCACGAGGACGTGGTCGAGCGCGGCGAGGCCCTCGATCGCCGAGCGATCCCATGGATCGGGACTGTAGAGGTGCCCCGGCAGCCCCTCCAGCACGCCATGCGGCGCGGGCGGGAAGTTGCCCAGGGCCAGCACCACCGCGCGGCAATCGACGACGTCGCCGTCGGCCAGCCGCACGTGTGCCGCGCCGTCGCCGAAATCGACCGAGCATGCCTCGCCGTCGATGACCTGCGCGTCGGGACCGGCCTTCGCCAGCGCCTCGACCAGCAGTTCACGCAAGTAGGTCCCGTAAGTCAGGCGCGGCACGAAGCGGTTCGCCTCGTCGGCGTCGGCGAAATCCATCCAGCGGGCGAAGTGCTTCGCATCGTCGGGGAACGCGCTCATGTTGGAGGCGCGCACGTTGAGCAGATGCTCCGGCCGCCGCGTACCGAACGCCACGCCCTTGGCAAGCTGGGCGGAATTACGCTCGATCAGGGCGACCTTGACGCCGTAGCGCAGCAGGTTGATCGCCAGCAGCGTCCCGCTGAACCCTCCTCCCACGATCGCGATGGGCAGGTCGCGGGCGGCATTGTGACTGATCATGAAAAGATAGGTTCCCGGCAAGCTGATGAGGCTGGCTAACAGGAAATGCCCGCCGCGGGGTATTTTTTGTCCTCATAGATTGCGCCGAATCGCTTCGGTCGGTCGCTGCCGTTAACCATTTCTAGTGACCTTCGGTTTATACGTATGGCCCTGATCAAGGTTGGGGCATGCCGGTTAGGTCGCATCTCGTCTTCGTTTGGCTGCTTCTGGCGGCGCTGTTCTGGACGTCTTCCGCGCGAGCGGAGATCGTCCGGATGCGCTCCGACGTCTGCTATGCCACCGCGCCGGCGGACTATCCGGCCACTGCCGCCTCGGTCGCGCGGCTGAACTTCGACTGCGCCCGCGTGCCTGACCATCCCGCCTACGCCAAGGGCTGGGCATGGCTGAAGCTGCGCGATCCGCGCATGCTGTCCGGCCTGCCTTCGGGCTGGCTCCTGATGACCGACCAGAGCCGGTTCGAGCGCATGACCATGCTGGTGGTCGATACCCAAGGCCGCACCCGCACCGCCACTATCGCGCCCGGCGCCGTCGGCGACCACTGGGCGCTGGGGGGCATGTTACGCTTCGCCGTCGATCCGCCGGGCGCCCGCGTCCGCGATGTCTACATCGGCTACCGCAACCTCGACGACCTTTCGCTGATGCGCAAACTTTCGGCGATGAGCCCGCAGAGCCTGCTGCGGCTCGAGGGCATCTGGCTGGCGCTGATGGGTGTGTTCGCGGGCGCCATCTTCTCCGCGTTCGCTTACAACCTGCTGATCTACACCGGCCAGCGACTGGTCTTCCAGCGCTGGTATCTCGTGTGGTCGCTGCTGGTCCTCGCCTACGGCTTGACCTGGACCAACGTGCTGGCCTTCGCCTTCCCCGAATATGTCGGCCCGTTCGCGGTGACGACCGACTATCTGCTCGTCGCCGGACTGATCGCGGCGGGGAACATGTTCTTCCTGGCCGTCATCGAGGAAGGCGTGCTGCCGCGCTGGCTGGTGCGGTGGGGGAAGATCTGCGCCTGCCTCAACATGGTGGTCGGCGTTCTCGCCGCCTTCGTCCCCGTCGCTGCGCCGGTCGTGCTGGACCGCTGGCTCAACGTGGTCTTCGTCCTCAGCGCCGCCAGCGTCGGCGTCGGCATAGGCATCGCCCTGCGGGCACGCAGCCGTGTCGTGTGGTTCTACCTTGCCGGGTGGACCCCGGTGCTCTCGGTCTTCGCGCTGCGCGTAAGCCGCAATTTCGGGATCACGGTGCAGGACGACGTGGTCGATATGGCCACTTTCGCCGCGCTCGCGTTCGAATCGATCGCCCTGTCGCTCGCCATCGCCGACCGCTTCCGCCTGCTCGGCAAGGAGCGCGACACCGCCGAGCAGGCCCGCAAGGTCGCCCAGGTCGAGAGCGAGACCTTCCGCCGCGCCGCCCAGACCGACTACCTGACCGGCCTCGGCAACCGCGCCGCCTTCCAGTCCGCGCTGCGCACGATGTGCGAGGATGCCGCACGCTCCCCCTTCATGTTGCTGCTGATCGACGTCGATCATCTCAAGCACATCAACGACCGCCTCGGCCATGACGGCGGCGACCTGCTGCTCGGCAAGGTCGGACGGGGCCTCGTGGCCGCAGGTGGTCCGGCCGCGCACGTCTCGCGCATAGGCGGTGACGAGTTCGCGATCCTGCTGCCGTGGGACCCCGTGGCGGAACTGCGCATCCGCCGCGCGCTGGACGAACTGCAGGGTGCGACGCTGACGCACGGCGGCCGCAGCTGGGCCTTGTCGCTCAGCATCGGCCTTGCCTGCTTCCCGCAGGATGCCGCCGAACCCGACGTGCTCGCCAAGAACGCCGACCTCGCGCTCTATCAGGCCAAGCAAGAAGGCCGCCGACGCCTGCTCGACTACGCCCCGCACTTGCGCGAGCAGCTCGACAGCCGCGAACTGTTCGGGCTGGAAGCGCGCCAGGGCATCGAGCGCGCCGAGTTCTCGCTCCATTACCAGCCGATCGTCGATATCGAGACCGGCACGATCGGCTCCTACGAAGCGCTCCTGCGCTGGCAGCACCCGGTCCACGGGCTGATGACCCCGGCGGTCTTCGGCGACATGCTGAACGAGCGCAAGCTGGGCCTGGCGATCCAGCAGCACGTGCTGGACATGGGCCTCGCAGCCTTGCGCGACCACCCCGAGCGGATCCCGAAGCTCTCGGTCAACCTCATCACCGCGCAGCTGGACAGCCCCTACGCCGCCGCCCGCCTGCTGGCGCGGATACGCGACTACGGCATCGCGCCCGAACGCCTGTGCATCGAAGTGACCGAGGACTTCGTGCTGGGCCGCTCGGTGGACGAGACCGCCAAGGCGCTCGATCTGCTGCATGAGGCGGGCGTGACAGTGGCGCTCGACGACTTCGGCACCGGCTATGCCTCGCTGATCCACCTCAAGCACCTGCCCTTCGACGTGCTCAAGATCGACCGCTCGTTCACTCTCGGCCTGTTCGAGGACGACGGCCAGAGCGAGGCGATCATCCGCGCCATCATCGGGCTTGGCCAGGGCCTCGGCAAACAGGTCGTGGCCGAGGGCGTCGAGACCGAAGAGCAACGCCGCAAGCTGGCGGAGATGGGCTGCAAGCTCGGCCAGGGCTACCTCTTCGCCCGCCCTGCCCCGATCGAGACTTTCGCACCGGCCGGTGCATCGGCCTGCGCGGCCTAGGACATGATCGAGTTGAGGCGCCTCACCGTTCGTCATTGCTAGCGTAGCGAAGCAATGACGAAGCAGGGTCGTCATGTGCTACCGTTTCAGGCCGCGCGCGATCCAGCCGCTTTCGTTGCCGAAGAAACGCTCGAGCCTCCAGCCCGCCGCACCATCGGCATCGAGCCACGTGGCCTCCTTCGCCAGCGTCAGCCCCTGCGTTCCGGTCCCACTCGGTGCGTAGAGGGCGTAGCGGGTCGTCGGCAGCTTGTTGGTCTTGCCCGGCGTCCATTCGGTGAACGCGCCCGGCGCGAGCGACGTATCGAGCACCGGCGCGAGGAATACGACCGAGGCATAATCGCGCCATGGCCGCCCCAGCGAGACGTTGCGGGCGGCAGGGTCTGCGGTGAGGCGGCAGTCCTCGAACACGAAGGCGCTGTCCTCGTCCGGCGCGTTGCGGCTCTGGGCGGTGTACATGACGGATTCGTGCGCCTCGCCGTGCAATTGGCACTTGCGGAAGAACGCCTTGGCATTGCCGAACACGAAGTCGACGTGACCGGCGATGTAGCAGTTCTCGAAGTAGGCGCGGGTTTCCTTCCCGCCCTGCCCGTCATTGACGAACAGCGTGTCCTGATGGCCGAGCATCCGCACGTTCGCCACCACCGCCGCATCGCCCGTCAGCGAGACAGCCACCGCCTGCGAGGGCGCATGCGCGGGATCGAGCCACCAGTCGTTGGCCACCGTCAGGTTGCGCAAGGTGAAGGACGCGCCGGTCACGCTCAGGGTCGCGGACTTGAAGGTGCCGCCTGCCGTCATGGCGGAATCGCCGTAGACGAGGACGACGTCGTCCGGCCGCCTGCCGGTGCCCGCCAGCGTGACGTCGGCGGCGCTGACGGTCAGCTTCTCGCGGTAGGTTCCCGGCGCGATGAGCACTTTGCCGCCCTCGACCGCCACCGCGTCGATGGCGGACTGGACGGTGTGGAATGCGCCTGCCTTCGCCGGATCGACGTGGACGGTGCGGGCCATGGCAGGCGCGCTCAGCATGGCGGGTGCGACGAGCGCCGCGCAGATCAGTTTGTGGTTCACGAAGTCCTCCCCTGTCCTGCCAGCCATTCGATGGCATTGGCGAGGAAACGGCGCTGCAGCGGCGCCACCATGTCCGGCATGCGGTGCATCACCGCGCGCATCCCCTTGTTCGCGGCCACCAGCGTCGCGGCACCATTGTGGCGATCGTGATCGCGGCTGTAGCCCGCGACGATCTCGACGCCCGGCCCGTCCACCAGCAGCCCGTTGGAAAGGCGACCGTCGATCTGATGGAAGATCCCCGCCGCCCGGTCCGCCGGAATCCCGACGAACAGCGGGTGCGCGCGCAGGTAGTTCCAGTTGCCCATCCAGGGCGCGCGGATGTCGCCCACGGTGCCATTGAACTCCAGCAGGCCGAGGTCCGCGAGTTGCCGCGCGACGCCTTCGGACAAGCCGTCCTCCGGCACCAGCGCCAGCAGCGGTGTGCCCAAGCGCACGGCGGCGAGCACCTGCGCCGACAGTTCGCCGAGCACCAGCTTCGGCTTCTCGCCCTTCTTCGGCTGCGCTTCGAGGCCGGTCTGTTCGCCGATCTGGCGGCGGGCGATCTCGTCCGCCTTGAGACCCGAGGCGATAACCAGATCGTACCGCTGCCCCGGCCGGAACTCCTCCAGCCGGAGGCCGGGCAACGCCTCCAGTTGCGCCCGAAGACTACGCGCGATCCCGGAGACGGCGATACGGCGCCCGGATGCCACCTGAGCGGGCAGCCCCGCCACCCACAGACTGCGCGTGAAGCTCGCGCCCGGAGCGCCGGAAAAGGACAGGTGCACCTGCCACTCCCCCTCTCGCGCCAGAGCAGGCGTCGTGACTTCGCGTGCGACCAGCTGGCTGAACCGGTCCGGTGCCGTGGCCCCCACCGGATAGCGCCCCAGTTCCATCACCGCGCCTTGCGGATCGCGCAGGGACAGCGCCAGTTCGCCGCTCACGGCCTTGCCGGTATCGTTGAACAGGAACAGGGCGAGCACCGCGCTTTCCCCCGCCGCGTAGGCCAGCCTGCGCTGCTTGGCGACGGGGCGCACCGGCAGCAGGCTGGCGCGCACCAGCGCCGGATCGGCCTTGAAACCGCGCAGGTTGTCGACGATGCCGGAGTGGTTCTCGATCGCGGTGGTCTCCCACCCGCTGATCGCCGCCACGTCCACCTCGTCGCCGATGCGGATGTTCTCCATGTAGTTGGCCCAGGCATCGTAGCTCTTGGCGCCGACCGACAGGAACAGGTCCTGCGCGCTGGGGAATGCCTTGCGGAACCCCCAGCGCTCCAGGAACGCCTCGGTATTGGCGAGGATCACCGCATGGTCGGCAAGGTCGTAGGAGCGGCCGCCGCCCTTGCGGATCGTCTCGACCATGGCGGCGTGATCGTCGGCGACGGCGCAGCCTTCCATCTCACCGAACTCGACGATGAAGGGCTTGCCGGTCTGGCGGTGGATGTAGTCGTCCGGGCTCTTGTAGAAGGCGTCGTACCACTGGTCGCCCGCGCCCTGGTGGTTGTCCCACCAGCCACCCCACTCGACCTCGTCCGAGCGGTAGTAACGGTCGCTATAAGGCACGTACATCGCCTGGGAGGCGCCGCGCTGGACGAAGCCGTCGTTGAGGATCACCGTGCGGCTCGGATCGGCGCGGTGCATCGCCAGCAGCACCGCCTGGACGTCGGGGTTGGCGAGGTCCGCGCCCAATTCGTTCTGCAGCGTGTACTGCACCAGCGAGGGGTGCGAGCGGAACGCCCGCACCATCGCCACGCACTTCTCCACCTGATAGTCGCGGGCAAAGCGGTCGGCGTCGGAGAGTTCGCCGTTCTTGCCGTAGCCCGCGATGGCGAAGCGGCCGCCGCCCGGCTCCATCACGCGCAGCAGGCCCATCTCGTCCTGCCGGTCGAGCACCTCGCGCTTGCCGACGTTGCGGTGAAAGTGCAGGCAGTTGAGGCCGAGCGCCTTGGCCGCCTCGACTTCCTTGGTCGCAAGGTCAGGGCGCGGCCAGAGCCCGTTGAAACCCCAATAGCCCCACGAGATCGCCGAGTAGAGCTTGATGCGCCGCCCGTTGAAACGTCGGCGTAAGCGCGATAGCTCGTAGCCATGGCGATCAGGATCGTGACTTCATCGGCGCCGCGCACCGAGAGCACGTCGGCACCGGCAGAGACCTTGCCGCCGCTGGCGATCACCTTCACCCGGCTCTGGAACTTCAGCGCACCGGCGATGCCGAACCCCTCGTTGTTGGTGCCCGACAGCAGCAGTTCGTCGCCCGGCAGCGCCTGCACCGACCATGCCCTTTGCGGCGAGGTCATCTTCAGGTCGAGCGACACCGCGCCCCGCTTCCCGGCCTTCAGGTGGACCGCGACGACCTGATCGGCCGGAGAAGCGACCACCGTGCGCTCATGCGCCACCCCGCCGATCCGAAAGCGCGTGGTGTGACGCGCGGCATCGATGTCGAGTTCGCGGCGATAGCTTCCCGCCTCCGGCTCGCCGAGACCCGGGAAAGTGAGCCGGAGGTCGCCGAGGCCCTGATAGGACATCTGCCGCATCGGCACGCCCATGACCTTGTCCTTGGCGAGCGCCTGCGCTTCGTCGTAGCGGCCCTCGAAGATCAGCCTGCGCACTTGCGGCAGCGCATCACGCGCCTGCGGATTGGCCGGGTCGTAAGGGCCGCCGCCCCACAGCGTATCCTCGTTGAGCTGCAGCCGCTCCTCGGCCACGCCGCCGAAGACCATCGCGCCGATCCGGCCGTTGCCCAGCGGCAGAGCCTCGATCCACTCCTTCGCGGGTCGGCGGTACCACAGCAGGTCATCGCCCCTCGAAACCTGCGCGGCCGCAGCTTCGACACCCGGCGCACCAAGCAGAGACAGCGCCGCGAGGGGGGAGCCACCCGCAACCAGTTCACGGCGGGAAACGGCAAAACCCTGAAGGCTCACTGGCGCATCTCCCCCTGTCGGCGCGCCTTGGGCGGAGTGCTCACGCAAAATGTTAGCGCTATAATTTGCGATGTGCAAGGTGCATGTCGGAACCTCTTGACCTTCCGGTGCCGATGTTTGATAGCGCTATCAACGATAAGGGAGCAGGACGATGGGCGATCATTGCGATCCGGGCGAAATCCGATCCGCCATGCGCATTATGCGCCGCGCCCCGCTTGCGCTTTGACGGCCATCACCATTCCCATGTTCAAGAGGACACCGATCATGATTACCGGCGCCATTCTCATCGGCCGCGACGAAGCGCAGACGCAGGCGGGCTATGCCGCGATCAACCCCGCGACCGGGGCGACGCTGGAGCCTCGCTTCACCACGGCGGGTCTCGCCGAAGTGGAGCGCGCCTGCGCACTGGCCGACGCCGCTTCGATCGCCTTCGCCGAGGCCGAGCCGGAAACCCGCGCGGTGTTCCTCGAAACCATCGCTGACGAGATCGTCGGCATCGGCGAACCGCTGATCGAGCGCGCCATGGCCGAGACCGGCCTGCCCCGCGCCCGCCTCGAAGGCGAACGCGGCCGCACCACCGGCCAGCTGCGCCTGTTCGCGCAAGTGCTGCGCGAAGGCAGCTGGGCCGGCCTGACCATCGACCCCGCCCTGCCCGAACGCGCGCCGCTGCCGCGCCCGGACCTGCGCGTGCGCAAGGTCGCGCTCGGCCCGGTGGTGGTGTTCGGGGCGAGCAACTTCCCGCTCGCCTTCTCGGTCGCGGGCGGCGACACCGCTTCGGCTTTCGCGGCGGGCTGCCCGGTGATCGTCAAGGGTCACTCGGCCCATCCCGGGACCGGCGAACTGGTCGCCCGCGCGATCCAGCGCGCGGTGGCGCTGTGCCATCTGCCCGAGGGCGTGTTCTCCTACCTCCCCGCCTCGCGTGAGGCGGGCACCGCGCTCGTCGCCGACCACCGCGTCAAAGCGGTCGGCTTCACCGGATCGCGCCCCGGCGGCATGGCGCTGATGCGCACCGCCGCCGCCCGGCCCGAGCCGATCCCGGTCTATGCCGAGATGAGCTCGATCAACCCCGTCGTGCTGTTCCCCGCCGCCCTTGCCGCGCGGGCAGAGGCGCTGGGCGCGGCCTTCGTCGGCTCGCTGACGATGGGCGCCGGCCAGTTCTGCACCAACCCGGGCCTTGTCATCGCCATCGACGGACCGGACCTCGATACCTTCCTCGCCTCGGCCTCGGCGGCGATGGGCGGCAGTGTGGCGCAGGACATGCTGACGCCGGGCATCCACTCGGCCTATGTCGAGGGCGTAAGCGCGCTGGCGGGCCACGGCGCCGTCACCACCCTCGCCCGCGGCGTGGAGCCGACCGGGCCGTACCAGGCGCAGGGCGCGCTGTTCCGTACCACGGCGGCCGATTTCCTTGCCGATCCGGCGCTGGGCGCGGAAGTCTTCGGCTCCTCCTCGCTCGTCATTACCGTGTCCGACATGGCCGAGGCGCTCAAGGTCATCGCCGCGCTGGAAGGCCAGCTGACCGCTACCCTGATCCTCGACGCCGAGGACGAGCCGGAGGTCGCCAAGCTGCTGCCGGTGCTGGAGCGCAAGGTCGGCCGCATCCTCGTCAACGGCTGGCCGACGGGCGTGGAAGTCTGCCACGCAATGGTCCACGGCGGGCCGTTCCCCTCGACTTCGGACGGGCGCACCACTTCGGTCGGAGCCTCGGCGATCGAGCGGTTCCTGCGCCCGGTCTGCTACCAGAACATGCCCTCCGCGCTGCTCCCCGAGGGCCTGCGCGACGGCAACCCGTGGAACGCCCCGCGCCGCATCGACGGCGTGCTGAAGCTGGGTTGAGCCTGCCCCCGCTTCGTCATTGCGAGGCCCGCAGAGCCGCGGCAATCCAGCGCGGTGGACACCGCCCTGGATTGCTTCGCTCCGCTCGCAATGACGAAAGTGGATACGAAATGACGACCTTCTTACAAGGCACAGGACGATGACTGACGCCCCCACTCCTCGCCGCTTCCGCTCGCAGGACTGGTTCGCCGATCCCGCGCGCTCGGACATGGTCGCGCTCTATCTGGAGCGCTTCATGAACTACGGCATCACGCCGGCGGAATTGCGCTCGGGGCGGCCGATCATCGGCATCGCCCAATCGGGCAGCGACCTGTCGCCCTGCAACCGGATTCACCTCGACCTCGCCAAGCGGGTGCGCGACGGCATCCGGGACGCAGGGGGGATCGCGATGGAGTTCCCGGTCCATCCGATCTTCGAGAACTGCCGTCGCCCGACCGCCGCGCTCGATCGCAATCTTGCCTACATGGGGCTGGTCGAGATACTCTACGGCTATCCGATCGATGCCGTCGTGCTGACCACCGGCTGCGACAAGACCACGCCCTCGCAGGTCATGGCCGCATCCACCGTGGACATCCCCGCGATCGTCCTGTCGGGCGGGCCGATGCTCGACGGCTGGCATGAGGGCGACCTAGTCGGCTCGGGCACCGTGATCTGGCGCAGCCGCCGCAAGCTGGCGGCCGGAGAGATCGACGAGGAGGAATTCCTCCAGCGTGCCTGCGACAGCGCCCCCTCGGCCGGGCATTGCAACACCATGGGCACCGCATCGACCATGAACGCGGTGGCCGAGACGCTCGGCCTCTCGCTACCGGGCTGCGCCGCGATCCCGGCGCCCTATCGCGAGCGCGGGCAGTATGCCTACGAGACCGGCCGCCGCATCGTCGAGATGGCGCACGAAGACTTGCGCCCCTCGAAGATCCTGACGCGCGACAGCTTCCTCAACGCCATCCGCGTCGTCAGCGCGATCGGCGGGTCGAGCAACGCGCAGCCGCACATCATGGCGATGGCGCGCCATGCTGGCGTCGAACTCACCGCCTCGGACTGGACCGAGCACGGCTACGGCCTGCCGCTGATCCTCGACATGCAGCCGGCCGGGCGGTTCCTGGGCGAACGTTTCCACCGCGCGGGCGGCGTGCCCTCGATCATGTGGGAACTGCAGCAGGCGGGCGTGCTGGCACAGGACTGCCTCACCGTCACCGGCGAGACGCTGGCCGCCAACCTCAAGGGCCGCGAAACCCGCGACCGCGAGGTCATCCGTCCCTTCGCCGAGCCGCTGCGCGAGAAGGCGGGCTTCCTCGTCCTGTCGGGCAACCTGTTCGACTTCGGCATCATGAAGACCTCGGTGATCTCCGAGGAGTTCCAGAGCCGCTACCTCTCCCGCCCCGGCTCCGAAGGCGTGTTCGAGGGCCGCGCCGTGCTGTTCGAAGGCGGCGACGACTACCACCACCGCATCAACGATCCCGCGCTGGAGATCGACGCCGACTGCATCCTCGTCATGCGCGGCGCCGGGCCGATGGGCTGGCCGGGCTCCGCCGAAGTGGTGAACATGCAGCCGCCCGATGCGCTCATCAGGGCGGGCGTGCAGTGGCTGCCGACGCTCGGCGACGGGCGCCAGTCGGGCACGTCCGACAGCCCCTCGATCCTCAACTGCTCGCCCGAAAGCGCGGCGGGCGGCGGCCTCTCGTGGCTGCGCACCGGCGACACCATCCGCATCGATATCCGCACAGGCACCTGCAACGCACTGGTGGACCCGGCCGAGATCGCCCGCCGAAAGGCCGAAGACACCCCGCCGCCCGTGCCGCAGAGCCATACCCCGTGGGAAGAACTCTTCCGCGAGAAGACCGGACAGATGGCCGAAGGCGCCGTGATGGAAATGGCTGTCAAGTATCGGGGCATCGCAGCGAAGACACCGCGCCACAATCATTGAAATCCCGGTAATTCCGGGTAGAACTACGTAGTTTTTGTGACATAGTGTGCCCATGCAACGGCATCGGATCGTCTTAATCGCCGGCATTCTTGCCGTGTTCGCGAAGATCCTGCCGCTTGCAGCCGCCGTGATTTATGCCCGGCACCGCGCCGTGGAAGCCGAGCGCGCGCATCTCGTCGAATACAGCGACTGGACGCTCCGGCGCGCCGAACGCAATTTCGACCGGATACGCGACGTGTTCCGGGAACTGCAGACGACACGCTGGCAGCCTTGCAATGAGGCGCACATTGCCCGGATGCGCCAACTCGCGGTGGACAACCAGTCGATCGAAGAAGTCGGCTACTTCGCGGGCGGCAAGCTCGCCTGCACGAGTTGGGGCGTGGTCCGGCAGAACGTCGGGCGCGGCACGCCGGATACCTGGGTCGAAGGCGGCTACGGGCTGTACCTGAACGTTCGACCCAAAGTCAGCCGTGGCGGCGTGGTGATCGCGGTGGATCATGGCGACTACAACACGCTGGTCAATCACGAACGCTTCGTCGATGTCCTGACCGACACGCCGATGACCATCGGCATCGCCACGCTGGACGGCCGCGTGGTTGCCTTCAACGGCGACGCACCATCCGATGCCGTTGCCAAAGCCGCGGCGGGCGACGGCTTCGCGCGTATCGGCACGCGCGTCTTCGCCTCCGTCCATGACGGGCATTTCCGCGCCTTCGCGATCACCGACAGGGCCTATATCCAGCAGCGCATGGAGCGCGAACTGTGGGCTGTCGTGCCACTGGCCCTGCTGACCTCGGCGCTGCTGATCGCGCTGATCGTGTGGACGTCCCGCCGCCGCCTGACACCCGAGCGCGAACTGGAGGCCGCCATCCGCCGCCGCGAACTGCATGTGCTCTATCAGCCGATCATGGAGATCACGACCGGCCTGTGCGTCGGCGCCGAGGCGCTGCTGCGCTGGCAGCGCAGCGACGGCACCAGCGTTTCGCCCGAGGTCTTCATCCCGCTCGCCGAGCAGCACCGCCTGATCGAGCCGCTGACCGACATGATGATCGGCTGCGTCGTCGCCGATCTTGCCGACATGCTGCGGCGCGAGCGCAGCGTCCACGTCGCCATCAACATCTCCGCCGCCGACATGCAGAGCGGGCGCTTCCTCCCCATCCTGACCAGCGCGCTGGCCGAAGCCGGGGTCGCGCCCCGGCAGATATGGCTGGAGGCGACCGAGCGCGGCTTCATGGATGCCGCCGCCGCGCGCGAAACGCTGGAGAAGGCGCGCGCGCAGGGTCACATGGTGGCGATCGACGACTTCGGCACCGGCTATTCCAGCCTCGCGCAGCTTGCCGCGCTGCCGCTGGACGCACTCAAGATCGACAAGTCCTTCGTCGATGCCATCGGCCGGGAAGCGGCGACCAGTGTGGTGGTCCCGCACGTGATCGAAATCGCCCACGGCCTCAACCTGCTAATCGTCGCCGAAGGGGTCGAAACCCGCGAGCAGGAAGCCTACCTGCGCGCCGCCGGGGTCGGCTTCGCACAGGGCTGGCTCTATGCGAAAGCGCTTCCGGCCACCGAGTTTCTTGCCTTCCGGGCAGCCGCCAACGGCCAAAGGGTGTCGCCGTTCCTGACCTCGCTCGCCGGATAAGGCGCGCGATCATGAGGCGCGTTCACTTCTTGCTTTCCTTTTTGCGCTAGGCGCCTCGTACCGACACGCCGCGCGGAGATACCAGTGCCCCCTCTTACCCGTCCCAAATCCATGCTCGCTCTGGCCATGCCCCTGCTGCTGGACGTGACGGTCCCCGTCTCCCGCCTGCCGGTCTTCGTCGCCGCAGCCGCCGTGCCGCTGGCCGCCAGGACCGCCGCCGCGACCGAACCTGCCGCTCCGGAAGAGCGCGACCGGCTCTACCCCTTCTACCTGCCGATGAGCGGACTGCGCGCGCCTGCCGTCACGTATCGCGTGAAGTGCGATGCCTCGCGCGCGGCGGGACGCGAAGTCTATCAGGGCCACAGTCCCGACGGACCGGTCGAGGGCGGTTACGAACTGATCTACGAAGCGCAGGATGCGCGAGGCAACCCATGCGTCTACCCCTTCGCACCATCGCTGCCTCAGATCGGCGAGCGGGTCCAGGGCACCCAGTATATCCTGCGCAGCGCGATCCCCGGCAGGCGCGTGGCCTTCCGCACCGGCGACGAATGGGCGACAGTGGACCTGCGCCTGTTCAACATCGCCGCCCAGCGCGTCCATTTCGAGATGCGCGACGTCGAACTGGACTTCCCCGGCGCGATCCAGGCCAAGGGGGCGCTCCATCTGGAAGTCACCGGCACGCAGGCGCCCGGCCTGTTCACCGCCGTCCTGCGCCGCGCGAAGATCTACGGCGGCAAGAACGCGCTGTTCGTGCCCAACGGCCAGACCATGCTCTACATCGAGGACAGCGACATTGCCGGCAATGTCGGCACCAATACCGACCAGGAGCACACCACCTACATCAACGGCACCCTCGTTTCGCATTTCCGGGACACGAGGTTCCACGGCCAGCGCGCGTGGGAGAACACTGCAAGCGGCCATCAGCTGAAGGACAAGGCGTACTTGCGCGTCTACGAGAACGTCACCGTCTCCAACGTGCCGCAGGGGCCACCGACGAACTGGCCGCCATCGGCGATGCCGCTGATCGACGCGTCCGCCTTCGGCTTCACCTGGTCCGACGGCCTTCGCATCGAGCGCGTCGCGCCTCTGCAGTCTTCGCGCGATGCCCTCGTCGACCTGCGCACCGACATCCGCTACGGCGAGCCGGGCAATTATCCCTGGCCGGTGCTCGGCTCTCCCGCATGGCGGATGCCGCCCTCGCCGCTCGATGCGCTGGATCAGGTCTATCTCTCGGTCTTCCTCAATACCTCGGTGAAGAGCTTCCGCACCGAGCCCTATGTCTTCGCGCTCAGGCCCACCGGCACCACGCCCGGCACCGACGGCTATCATGTCGAGGGCAGCGAGGCGCCCCGCGCGCAGCAGCGCTACGTCTCGCTGGCCTTCGGCACCGGCGGCAACCTGCAGCGGGTCTATTCGCCCGAGGGCTGGACCTATTCGGACCCCGATCTCCCCGCCGGGTCGGAATGGGTTCTGGACCGCAGCAAGTTCATCCGCCACGCCCTCGGCCTGATCGGACGGTAGCTCAAAGCGGCAGGCTCGCCCGCAGCGGATCGAAGTGGACGATCTCGCGCAGGCTCACCAGCGTCTCGAAATCCTGCACGTTCTCGTCGGAGGCGAGCACGTCGTCGGAAAAGCGCTGGTACGCCTCGATCGAGGGTACGCTGACCATCAGCAGAAAATCGGTGCGACCAGTGACGTTCCACGCCCCGATCACTTCCGGGCAGCGGGCAAGCCGCGCCGCGAAGGCCTGCTCCATGCGCAGACCCGAGCGGACGAGTTCGACGAGCACGTGGATCGTGATCGCCGGAGCCAGTCGCGCCGGATCGATCAGCGCAACGTCGGCGACGATTACCCCGCCTGCCCGCAGCCTTCGCAACCGGCGCAATACCGCACTCTCGGACAGGCCGACCTGCGCCGCGATTGAGCGCGCGGGCTCAAGATTGTTGCGACGCACGATCTCGATGATTCGCCGGTCGAACTGATCGATGTCGACTGTTTCCGCCATACGACGCCTTATGGATGACTTTTTTCATCACCTTATGCCGAAATTCGCCAACCTTCGCCAGAGTGCGGAGGATATATCGAGCCCATGAGCACCCTGTCCGCCCCCGCCGCTTCGTCGCTGCTGCGCGCCGCGCCATATGCGGCGCTCATCTGCTCGATGACCGCCTTCTGCGTCGGTACATCCTACGGCAAGCAGCTATTCCCGATAGTCGGTGCGACTGGTGCAATCGCCTATCGCGTCGGCTTTTCCGCGCTGCTGCTCCTGCTGATCTTCCGCCCGTGGCGCGCACCACTGACCCGCGCGGACCTCTTCGCCACGATGCGTTACGGCGCGGTGCTGGGGCTGATGAACCTCAGCTTCTACCTTGCCATCCGCACGATCCCGCTCGGCCTGGCCATCGCCATCGAGTTCCTTGGCCCGCTGACGGTCTCGCTGCTCTATTCGCGCCGTCCGGGCCAGTTCGCGATGGTTGCCATGGCGGCGGCGGGGCTGGTGCTGCTGCTTCCGCTCCATGCATCACCGCATGCGCTGGACCCGGTCGGCGTCGGTTTTGCGCTGATGGCGGGGCTGTGCTGGGGTCTCTACATCGTGTTCGGCAAGAAGACGACGCACCTTCCCGGCGGACAGGCCGTGGCGCTGGGCATGGCCACCGGCGCGCTGGTGGTGGTGCCCATCGGCATCGTCGAGGCGGGAACGACCCTGCTGAACCCGTCACTGATGCTCGTCGGGCTTGCCATGGCGGTGCTGTCGAGCGCCCTGCCCTATTCGCTGGAGATGATCGCGCTCAAGCAAATCCCGGCCAACCGCTTCGGCGTGCTGATGAGCCTCGAGCCCGCTGCCGGAGCTCTCGCCGGCGTCGTCTTGCTGGGAGAGCATCTGGTGCCGGTGCAATGGCTGGCGGTGGCGCTGGTGGTCGCGGCCTCGGTCGGATCGGTCCTGCTGGGGGACGCCCAAGCCGATCTGCCACCAGCGCAATAAGGCCCGCGGCCTCAGTCCGCCGGGGCCGCGGGCTTCGCGTCGCTGCCGGAAAGCAGCACGCCGTTGAACAGGAACTTGAAGGTCGCGAAAGGCTGTCCGCGCTGGGTCACTTCCGGCCCCATCAGGAACACGCGGCCCTTGCCGAGCCCGCCCTCGACGATGCCCACGCCGCCGTTCAGCAGCTTCTGCCCCCAGCCCCAGCCGGAGACGAGCGGGTCCTCCTTGTCGAACCAGCTGACCTTGCGCACCGATGGCCCGTCGGCGCGGAAGACCGGGTTGTTGTTGTAGAACAGGTTGACCGTGGGTGCGACGCCGAAGGCCAGGGGATCGCTGCTGTCGACTTGCGCGCTCAGGATCGATCCGGGGACGTAGAAACTGTTGGAGGAAACCCGCTTCACGGTGCCGTCCGGCCCCTTGGGCGCGAGCAGGTTGGTGACCGGCAGGCCCAGCGCCTCGCCGATGCGGGTGGAGTTGCCCACGGCGACGACCGTGCCGCCCGCCTTGGCGAAGGCGGCGACTTGCGGGAAGGTCGTCTCGGGCGTGATCTTGCCGAGCATCTTGCGGTAGGCGACCGGAATGTCGGCGGCAGCGGGCTGCGGGCGGGACATGCCCTCCTCCCGGCCGAGCACGTCGCTCTGGAAGACGAGGACGTCGTACTTGGCCTTGAGCCCGCCCTTGTCGAGCGCCTGCGGGTAGACCAGCTCGTAGGGGAACTCGTACTGCTCGAAGATCCAGCGCGTCCAGCCCGAGGCCATCGAGCCGCCGTAGACATCGACGAGGCCGATCTTCACCGGCTTGACCGCGACCGTCTCGCCCGCAGGCTTCGCCGCGACGGCATGGGCATCGAGGCCGAGCGGCGCGACGGCGGCATCGACGATCGCCTTCGCCTTGGCCGAGGCGGGTATCCACACTGCGCCGGGGGCGAGCGCCTTGCCGTCCACGGTCAGGCCCTGCTTCATCCAGAACACCGGCAGTCCGGCCTTCAGCAAGCGGTTGGTCAGCGTGTAGCTGTTGTTGACGCCGTGATCGACGATCCAGCCTGCCCCGCCCGAACCCAGCACGCGGCCCGGCGGCGGCGCGGCGATCTCGTCGGCGACCAGCGGGAACGCGGGAGGCGGCGCGTCGAGCACGCGGTCGAAGGCGACGTTCATCTGCAGCGCCAGCGTGTAGCCGGTGACGTCGTAGGGCTTGATCGGCGGCCCGCCCTCATAGGCGAAGTCCTGCGGGTGATCCTGCGGCTCGAACATGTCGAGCACGTGGGGGCGGAACGCCTGGTCGCTGCGCACGACGTAGCTGCCCGCCGGGTAGCTTTTGCCCTCGAAAGTGAAGGCCGACGGCGCCTGCTGCACCTCGATCCCGGTCTTGATGAGGGCGTTGAGGAAGCGCACCGTCGTCGGCATGTCCTGCTGGCGGTCGGCCGGGATGATGTAGGCACGCGGCGCGCGCTTCTCGGGCGCGTTGAGCACGGTCTTGTAGAGGCTGGCGGGCAGGATCTTCTCGTTGCCCCATCCGAACGTGCCTGCGGTTTCCTCCGGCCCCGGCTTGGGCATGGTCTTCGCCGCGTCCTTCGCCGCCTCGATCCGCTTGGGCGTCACCACCCAGCTGTCGGTGCTGCCCTTGGCGATCTGGTTGCGGCCCATGACATAGCGGTTGTACTGGATCGTCTCGCGGTAGCGCGAGGCGTAGTCGAGGATCGCCCGGTCCATCTCCTTCACGTAGTCGAGCGACTGCTGGAAGTGCCATTCCTGCGGCGCGATCGGCAGTACCTCGTCCTGCCGGGGGAGCTGGTTTTCCGGCACGAACGGGATCTTGAGCGGGGTGGGATTGCCGATGATCTCGGTCAGAATGCCGATCTGGTTGTGGAAGTACCCGATCGTGCGGATGCCGCCGTTGAACCACGTCGAATAAGGCGCAGCCGAGCGCATCGCCGAGCCGCCCATGCCCTTCGCCACCAGCCGCGCATGCATCATCTGGCCGACCACGTCGGTCTGATTGATGACCAGAGGCTCGTTGTTGAAGTTGTAGGGGTCGCGGAAGGGCGGAATGAACACCACCGCGCCCAGCGGCCCTGTCTGGTGCTGGTTGTAGAGGATCTGCGGGAACCACTCGCGGTATCCGGCGCGGTTCATGTTGGTCGTCTCGGGCTGGGTCGAGGCGAAGCTGTCGCGGTTGTTATCGTGGCCGATGTACTTCTGGTAGAGCACCGGGATCGAGTCCGTCGTCAGCTTGTGCGGATCGGCCATGTACCAGTTGGCGACGAGTTCCAGCCCGTCCGGATTGGCGAAGACGAACAGCATGATGTCGTCACCCAGCAGGCGCAGGGTCTCGGGATCATTGCGCGTCAGCATCTCATGGATGATCTGGACGTGGCTCTGCGCGTTGACGATCTCGCTGGCGTGGAGCCCGGCGTCCATCCACACCATCGCCTTGCCCTCGGCGGCGAGCGCCTTGGCGGCATCGTCGTCGAGGCCCTTGGCCAGCGCCAGTTGCTGCGAAATCCGGCGGTATTTCTCCAGATTGCGGATGTTATCGGGCGAGGAGACGATCGCCATGTACTGCTCGCGCCCCTCGGCGGTCTTGCCGATGGAGACGACCTTGATGCGGTCGCTCTCCTTGGCGACCTGCATCAGCCACGCGGAAATCTTCGTGTAGTCGGCGAGGAAGTAGTCGGCGCCGACCTTGCCGCCGACGATCTTCTCGGGCGCGGTGATCGCAGCGCTGGTCGCGAGCGCGTCCTGGGCCAGAACCGGCATGCTGAGCGGGAACGAAAGACACGTGGCGGCAAGCAGAAGATTGCGACGGGACATGGCGTTACTCCTTCGCGGCGCGGAACGGACGGGCGGGGGATGAGAGACGGTAAAAAGCCGGGGCGGACCGCTGGAGAGGCCCGCCCCGTCAGGATGGGTCAGCGTGCTTCGGCGAGGGTCAGGACCGTTGCCAGGCCGACCGCCATGTTCTTGAGGTCCTCGGGCGGGTTCATCTTCATACCCTCTTCCAGCGAGTGCGCGCGGAAAGTGTCGAACCCGGAGCCTAGGGTGACGGCCTCGACGCCCATGCTCATCGGGATGTTGCTGTCGGTGGACCCGGCGCCGTACTTCGGCTCCACGCCCGATCCCTTGGCGACGGCGGTGGCGACCCTGACGATGCGCGCATCGAGCGGGGTGGTGCCGACCGGACGGTCGCCGATCAGCTTGGCGTCGTAGGAGATCTTGCCCTTGGCGGTCGAGCGCGCGGCGTTCTCCGCATCCACCGCAGGCTGCAGCAGGGCGAGGAACTGCTTCTCTTCCGCGTCCAGTTCCGGCTTGCCGTTGGAACGCATGTCGATGGTCATCGCGGTGGAGAACGGGATCGAGTTCACCGAAGTACCGCCCTCCAGGATGCCGACGTTGTAGACCGTCTTGGGCGTTACGGGCGCCTTGATCTTGCCGAACTCGACCATGGCATTGGCCATGGCGAAGGCGGGGCTGACGATGCCGAAGTCACCCATCGAGTGACCGCCGGGGCCGTTGAACGTCACCTTGTAGCGGCGCGATCCGGTGCCGGCATTGGTCACGCGGCCCGACTCGCCCGGCTCGAACGAGATGAAGTACTTGATCGCGTCCTTGTACTTGCCCTTCTGGAACAGGTAGCGCGAACCGCGCAGGTCGCCGGGGCCTTCCTCGCCAACATTGCCCATGAACAGGATGTCGGCCTTGGTGGTGTAGCCCGCCCGGTTCATCGCGCGGATGAAGGCGAGCAGCACCGGCAGGCTGGAGGTATCGTCGCCGATACCCGGCGCGTAGAGCCCATTGCCCTCGCGCCGCACCTTCACGTTGGTGCCGCCGGGAAACACCGTGTCGAGGTGCGCGGTGACGACGATCAGGGGACCGCCTCC
The DNA here is from genome assembly GCF_027922145.1 of Novosphingobium resinovorum. Lineage (GTDB taxonomy): Bacteria > Pseudomonadota > Alphaproteobacteria > Sphingomonadales > Sphingomonadaceae > Novosphingobium > Novosphingobium resinovorum. The sequence continues at coordinate 441,771 of NZ_BSFC01000011.1, forward strand.
GGTGCCCTTGCGTAGCCCCATGACGTTGCCGACTTCGTCACGCTCGACGTCGGTGAGCCCTTCGGCCTTGAGCATCGCCATGTAGGCGGCGCCGCGGGCGTCTTCCTTGAACGGCGGGGCCTCGATCTCGGTCAGGGTGATGATGTCCTGGATGATCTTGTCGTAATCGCCCTTGAGCGACGCCTTGGCCTTGGCGAACTTCGCCCCGCCCAGCAGCGTGGCGGCGGCCTTGTCTTCGGCGGTAGCGGCCTGCGCGCCCGGAGCGGCCAGCGCCATCGCGGCGGTTGCGGCCAGCAGTGTGATACGCATCGTCAAATCCCCTGATTTAGAAATTGCTGTAGATCGTTGCGCCCAGCGTGCGCGGGGCAGTCGTCGCCCAGTAGTCCGGCACGCCCGCAGCGCTCGAGATCGAGTTCACGCCGATCTTGTTGAACAGGTTGCGCACGTAGAGGAACACACCCATCCGGTCGTTCTGCACACCGGCGCGCAGGTTCACCATCGAGTATTTGCCAAACTCGCGGTAGAGGCTGTTGGTCGGCCGGATCTGCGAGGTCATCTTGCCGGTGTAGGTCCAGTCCGCGCGCAGAAGCCCCTCGAAGTCGTTGAAGGCCGGGAAGGTGTATTCGGCCCCGGCGCTCGCGGTGGTGCGCGGGATCAGCGGCAGGATGTCGCCCTTGAGGCCCGATGCCGTGACCTCGGCGCTGACCTGATCGGCGGTCAGGCGCGGCTTCACGTAATGGAAGCTCGCGTTGAGGTTGAGCCCCGAAACCGGCGCCGCGCTGGCCTCGACCTCGACGCCCTCGATCCGCGCCGAGCCGACGTTGCCGATATACGAGAAGTTGCCGTACGTCGCGCGAACCGAGGTCTGCAGGTTGTTCCAGTCGATGCGATAGGCGTCGATGTTGAAGGTCAGCTTGCGGTCGAACCACTGCGTCTTGAAGCCCGCCTCGTAGTTCCACAGCGAGTCCGCCGCGTAAGTCTGCGCCGATTCCGGAATACCCGGCGTCAGGTTCGCGCCGCCGGGGCGGAAGCCCTGCGATGCAGTGGCGTAGAACATCACGTCCGGGGTGATCTTGAGGTCCAGATTGTACTTCTGGATCAGCCCGTTCGCATTGGCGGACACCTCGGCATAGGCGCTGGGAACCTGCCCGTTGAAGTAGTTGTAGCCCAGGTTCTCGCCGCCCACGGTCTTCTTGTAGTCGTAGTAGCGCAGGCCCGCCGTCAGCGTCAGCGGCTCGAAGAGATGATAGCTGATCTCGCCGTATACCGCGGTCTGCTTGACCACGTCGGTGACATAGCGCGAGCCGAGATCGACGGTCGGCTGCTGCGGCTCGCCAGTGGCGGGAATGCCCGCGAAGACGAGCGTATCGACGCGGTCGTCGCGGTCCTCGCGGAACAGGCCGAAGGTGTAGGTCAGCGGCCCCTTGCCGTTCGAGCTGAGGCGAAGTTCGTTGACGTAGTTGCGCACGAAGCGCGGCTGGTAGTTGCCGATCGGCTGCTGCCCTGCGGCCCAGTTCTGGTAATCCGCCCGCAACTGCGCGGAGGTCAGCCCCCCCGCGCCGGTCGCGCAGGTGCTCGAACTGGTCGTCGCTCCGGCGCTCGTGCCCTGCAGCAGCGAGCCGCCGTAGGTATTCTGGAATAGCCCGCAATAGCGATTGGACGCCGCGATGCTGGCGTAGTTGTCCGAGTTGTCGTTGGTCTGCCGCACGTCCCAGCGGTAGTACGAATTGTTCAGCGCCAGCGTGCCGATGTCGGTCTCCCACTTCGTCTCCAGCGCATAGAGCTGCAGCTTGTCGTAGGCCGGCGAGGCGACTTTCTGCTCGGACACGAACTCGCCCACCGAAGGCGCCCACTGCGAGGTGCCGTCGAACTTCTGGGTCTGCACGATCGTCATGAAGTTCATGCTGAGCGTATCGGTCGGCTGGAACCCCAGCTGGAAACGCGCGCCTTCGAGGGTCGAGCGGTTGAGATTCTCCTTGCCGATCGTCGGATCGTCCACATAGCCGGGGTTCTGCTGGCGATAGAGCACGAGGCGCGCGGCCAGCATGTCGGAAATGATCGGCACGTTGACCGCGCCCTTCAGCGAATAGCCGAACTCGCCGTGCTCCACCGCCTCGCCGCCGAATTCGGTCGCGCCCTCGTACTTGGTGAGGTCCGGCTTCTTGAAGATCACGCGCAGGGTGCCGCCCATCGAGCCCGAGCCGTAAAGCGTGCCCTGCGGCCCGCGCAGAACTTCCACCCGCTCGACATCGAAGAGGTTGAGGTTGGGCGTCACGCCCGAAGGATCGGAGCTGGTGCCCGACGGACCCGTCAGCGGCGTCTCGCCGTAGTACAGGCCCACGGTGCTTTCGCCCGCAGTCTGGATGCCGCGGATGGAGATGCGGGTGCGGCCCGATTCACCGGCGATCAGGTTGAGCCCCGGCACCTGCCGCACGACGTCGGCGATACCCGTGGCGCCGAGGTTCTGGAGGGACTTCTCCGACAGCGCGGTGATCGCGACAGGGGTGTCCTGGACGCGGGTGGCGCGGCGCAGGGCGGTGACGACGATGTCGCCTACGCCCTCGCTAACCGCCTGTTGCGGAACCGTTTCCTGTGCCTGCGCCCCCAGCGGCAGAGCGAACAAGGATACGGAAATCAAGAATGCAGCGCGACCGTAGTGAGTGGCCATGATTGCCCCCTGTTGCAGCCGGCCCATGCTCCGCCCGCGATGCCGCCGATGCCTTGGCGATCTCCTGCGCGCTGCGGATTGGACCCGGTTCGTTGTCGAGGTTTCCCCTCCCGACACACGAAAGCTGCGGGCCTTCACCTGTCACGAAGCTGTCACTGCCACGCCCTTTTCCAAAAAGAATCTTGCCCGGCGCGACAGGTTGATGACAGGTTCCATTCACAGACTGCCGAATCAAACGGCATGAAATTGCGCCGGGACAGGGCCGGCACTCAACGACACACAAAGGCACTCAAAGGCACCTCAGGGCGCCTGACGAGTGCCCGGACAGGGAAAGAGGATGCCGCAACTCGTGTGAGGGAGTGAGTTGTTGCGGATACTGATCGTGGAAGACGACGAGCGCCTGGCGCGCGGCATGGAAGCCTCGATGAGCGCGGGCGGCTTCGTCGTCGACGTCGTCGGGACCGGCGAGGAGGCGCTCGACGTTCTCGCGGCCGAAACCTACAATGCCGTGATCCTCGATCTCGGGCTGCCGGACATCGACGGGCTGGAAGTTCTCCAAACGCTGCGCAGGGGCGGCGACTCGACGCCGGTGCTGATCCTGACCGCGCGCGATGCGGTGTCCGACCGTATCGCCGGGCTCGACCGGGGGGGCGACGACTACCTCTCCAAGCCCTTCCACCCGCGCGAGCTGGAATCGCGGCTGCGCGCGCTGATCCGGCGCAGCCAGGGCACTGCCGATCCGGTGCTGCGCGTCGGCGACCTCAGCCTCGACCGCTCCACCCGCGTCGTCGAACTCAAGCGCTCGGTCCTCGACTTGCGGCGCCGGGAAATGGCGGTGCTGGAGACGCTGATGGGCCGCCCCGGCAAAGTCGTGACCAAGCAGCGCCTCAATTCCGAGGTGTTCAACTTCGCCGACGCCGTCGCCCCCAATGCGCTGGAAGTCTACGTCGGTCGCCTGCGCCGCAAGCTGATGCCGGACGGGCCGACGATCCGCACCATCCGGGGCCTCGGCTACATGCTGGAGACCTGATGGCCTCTCTGCGATCGCGCCTGACCGCTGCGGTGATGGTGCCGCTGCTGGCGCTGGCGGTGACCTTCGGCGGCATCACCTGCTGGATGATCCAGCGCTCCGGCGCGGCGACCTCCGACCGCATCCTCGTCGGTTCGGTGCGCCTGCTCAGCCGCGCCGCCGATACCGAGGACGCCGTGCGCGACAAGGTGCTGCCGCTGGCCGTCCATCTGCTCCAGCGCCGTTCCGCGCCCGTCACGCACTACAGCATCTGGGACGGCACGGAGCTGATCGCGGGCGAGCGCGGCCTCGTCCCGCCGCCGCTGTACGACACGCGCACCGGCCGCGCCACGCAGCGCCTGCCCGCCGCCAGCTTCCCGCGCACCTACCGCAATACTCCGCTGACCGGCGGCTACGTCGACCCGCGCGATGCCGACGGCGTGATCCAGCCCGGGTACTTGCGCGACGGCACGCTGGGCGGCAAGCCGGTGCGCATCGCCACCGAGATCCGCCGTCTCCACCGCAACGGCCACGCGGTGGTTGTGCAGGTGGCCGACTTCGTGGATGATCGCTGGGCCTACCAGCAGACCTACTTCCTGCGCGTGCTGGGCGCGGGCGTGCTGATCGCGATGACGGCGGTGCTGCTGTTCTACTGGGCGATCACCTGGGGCCTCAGGCCCTTTGCCTCGCTCACCGGCCAGATCGAGACTGCCCGCCGCGAACCGCCGCCGCAGTTCCGCCTCGCGCTGGAGGAGGACGCCCCGCGCGAGGCGCGGCTGCTGGCCGGATCGTTCAATGCCCTGCTCGCCCGCACCGAGCGTGCGGTGGATTCGCTCAAGCAGTTCACCGCCAATGCCTCGCACCAGATGCGCACGCCGCTCGCCGTGGTGCGCGTCCATCTCGACGTGCTGGAGCGCTACGGCCCCGCCTCCCCGCGCGGCACGGCGGCGCTGGAAGACATCGGCAACGCGGTGCTCTCGCTCGAACGGCTGCTGCTGCAACTGATCGCACTCGCCCGGACCGAGGAGCAGGGCATAGCCGAGGACGCCACCTTCGACCTTGCCGCCGTCGCCGCCGACCTCGTCGCCTCGCGCATCGACCAGCCGGGATCGGACGGCCTCGACATCGGCTTCGAGGCCCCGGATCACGGCGCTCTCCTCGCCAGCGGCCACCCGATCCTGGCTGCCGAGATGATCGGCAACCTGTTCGACAACGCGGTGCGCTACAACCGCCCCGGCGGCGCCGTCACCGTGCGCGTGCTGCACCGCGCCGGACGTGCGCGCATCGAAGTGGAGGACGACGGCCCCGGCATCGCCCCGCAGGACCGCGAGCGGGTGTTCGAGCGGTTCTACCGCGCCCGCAGCGAAAGCGGTGCTGGCGGCAGCGGCCTGGGTTTGTCGATCGTCCGCGCGCTGGCCGAACGCATGGCCGCCGAGGTCCGGCTGGAGCCCGGCACGGATGGTCGTGGCGTGCTCGCCAGCATCGACTTCGCCGCGCCGCCGAGCCCTGATGACCGGAGCGACGAGCACATCATCGAAACCCAATCGGAGGCGCAACAATTCGCGCTCGCGACAGCTTGCTGACAGGGTTCTCGCGGCAGAACCCTCATCATGAGCCAGGTGCCTTCGGGCACGGCAACAGGATCACCGATGTCCGCAAATCCTTTCGTTCGGTCACTGCGATGATCGAGACTGTCCCCCCACCTCTTCCCCCTTCCGCCGACCATGCGCGCAGGCGCCTGCGCCCTCACCTGCAGGTGAGGCTGCTGGCGGGTTTCCTGCTCGGCATGGGCGGTGGAACCCTGGCCGGGCTGTTCGCCAGCGATTCGCCCGCCACCACGTTGCTGATGCGCTGGGTAGTGAAGCCGGTGGAGCAGGCGTTCCTCTTCGCGCTGTTCCTGCTGATCGTGCCGCTGCTGGTGTCGGCCATCGTCAGCGGCATCGCGCGGGTGCGCAACATGGCGGGAATGCGGCGACTGCTGCTCTCCACGCTGGCGCACATGCTGGCGGCCTCGGTCGCGGCGGCCCTGATCGGGCTGGCCATGGTCAACCTGTTCCGCCCCGGCGACGTGGTGCCCGCCGAGATCGGCCAGCAACTCCTCGCGTCGGGTCACTCTTCCGCACCGCCGAGAGGCTTCGGCGCGCTGTTCTCCTACGCCGCCGTGGAACGGCCGATCATGATCGTCATCATCGCCTCGGTGCTCGTCGGCATGACCCTGACTTTCCTGCGCACGCGCCGCAGCGGCCACGTGCTCGCCACCAGCGAGCGGGTGTTCGATGCCGGGATGCATGTGCTCGGTTATGTCGCACGGCTGGCGCCGGTCGCGGTCGCCGCCTTCATGTTCGACCTGACGCTGGTGTTCGGCTGGCACTTGCTGCTCTACCTCAGCGCCTATGTCGGCGTGGTGGTCGCGGCGCTGATGCTGCAGGTGGTGCTGACCTTCTTCGCGGTCGTGTGGATGCGCGGCGGCGTGACCCCGGCGGCGTTCCTGCGCGGCGTGCAGGAGCCCGCCGTCATCGCCTTCTGCACCTCCTCCTCCAACGCCACGTTGCCCAGCGCGCTGCGTTCGGCCGAACTGGACCTGCGCCTGCCGCCGCGCGTGGCCCGGTTGGTGCTGGGCGTCGGCACCATCGCCAATCAGGGCGGCACCGCGATCTACACCGCCGTCACCGTGCTGTTCATCGCCCAGTTCTTCGGCATGGACCTCTCGCTCGGCCGGCAGGGCATCGTGCTGGCAGTGGCCGCCGTGGCGGGAATGGGCACGATCGGCGTGCCTGCCGGCTCCCTGCCCACGGTGGCGGCCGTGCTCGCGCTGACCGGCTTGCCGCCCGAGGGCATCGGCCTCGTCGTCGGCGTGGACCGGCTGCTCGACATGTTCCGCACGATGGTCAACGTGGTCGGCGACCTCGCCGTCGCCACGGCCGTGTCGCGGGACCAGCAGATGCAGGTGGCTTAGGCCGCTGCGGGCGCTGCTTCAGGGGTTTCCTCGGGCAGCAGCGTCCGCGCATCGGCCTGAAGGTTGCGCGCGCCAACCGCCTCTCCGATCAGCAGCAGCGTCGGATCGTCGTCGCTGATCGTCGCGACGAGGAAGGACAGCGCCGAGAGCTTGCCCCGGATCAGCCGCTCGTCGGGCAACGAAACGTTTACCGCGACCATCACCGGCGTATCGGGATCGCGCCCCGCCGCGATGAGCGAGCGAGCGATTTCTCCCGCCGCCGCGCGGCCCATGTAGACACCGACCGTCCCGCCTGCCTGCGCCAGCGCCGTCCAGTCGAGCCGCAGCGGCTCCCCGGCCTTGAGATGCGCCGTGACCAGCGTGATCCCGCGCGCCCGCCCACGCAGCGTCAGCGAGGCATTGGCGCTCGCCGCCGCCGCGCTGGCGGTGGTGACGCCGGGGCACACGCGTACCGGCACTCCCGCCGCGGCAAGGTGGTCCATCTCCTCGGCAGAACGGCCGAAAACGGATGGATCGCCGCCCTTGAGGCGCACCACGCGCCTGCCCTGCAGTGCCGCGTCCAGCAGCAGGTCGTTGATCGAACCCTGCACCTTGCTGTGGCGGCCAGAGCGCTTGCCGACGCTGATCGCTTCAGTCCCGGCCGGGATCAGCTCCAGCACGCCGGGGCCGACGAGAGCATCGTAGAACACCACATCGGCGGCCCGGATCAGACGTTCCGCCTTGCGCGTCAGCAGGTCCGGGTCGCCCGGTCCGGCGCCGACCAGCCAGACTTCACCGGCGGCGATCAGTTCATTCGGCTGCATCGAGAACCTCCTCGTGGGTCTGGGTGAGAATCTTGGCGAGCGCGGGGCGGCACGATCCGCAATTGGTGCCCGCGCCCAGCGCCTTGCCGATGGCGGGAACGTCCACCAGCGCCTGTTCGCGGATGGCGGCGACGATCTGGTTGAGGCCGATGTCGAAGCAGACGCAGACGGTCGCGCCCTTGTCCGGCTGGCTGCCGGGGCCGCGCGCGGCGAGCACGGTGGCGCCCACGTCGCCCGCCGCGAGCTGCCCGATCAGCCAGTCGCGCGAAGGCAGCAGGCCGGTGCGGGTGACGAAAAGCACGCCTGCCAGCCTGCCCTCGACGATCACCGCGATGCGGCGCGAGCCCCGGGTATGGTCGATGGCCTCGATGCGCTCGCCCTTGGGCAGGCAGGCTTCGATGCGCGCGGCATCGCCATTGCCCGCGATCTCGTAGAGCGCGCCGCCGGGCACCGCCACGCGCGTCGCCCACAGGCAGGGCACGCGGGCGGGTTCATCGCCGCGCAGGATGAGGAAGCCCTTCCATTCGGTCTCGACTTTGGCGAGCGCGGCGGGGGTGGACTTGAAACCGGGCTGGCCGGAGTGTGGATCGACCAGCGGGCGCGGCAGCAGGCCGGTGCGGCCGCCGGTGGAGATCTGGTCGGTCCAGTGGATCGGCGTGAAGATCTCGCCCGGACGCTGGCCGTCGCTGAGCAGCACGCGAAAAGTGCTGTTGCCCTGCGGGGTCGAAACGCGGGCGAGATCGCCGTCCTTCAGGTCCTGCGCGGCGGCATCGGCGGGGTGGACCTCGACCAGCGGCTCCTCGCGGTGGCGCGCCAGCTTGGGGGCGAGCCCGGTGCGCGTCATCGTGTGCCACTGGTCGCGGTAGCGTCCGGTGTTGAGCGTCAGCGGCCAGTCGGCGAGCGGGGCCTGAAGGTCCATCTGCCCGACCTTGACCATCCGCGCGCGTCCGCTCGGCGTCGGGAAGCGGCCGTCGGCGAACGGTATGTCGCCCCAGCGGAACGGCTCCATCGCGTCATAGGCAAGGTTGCCGATCGCGGCGTGGGCGGCAAGGTTCAGGACGCGCGCGCCATCATTCTGATAGGCCGTGAGGCGCGCATGTTCACGCCAGATGTCGGCGGGGGTGTCATAGGCGAAGGCGCTCCCCCAGCCCATTCGGCGGCCCACTTCCTTGACGATCCACCAGTCCGGCTTGGCCTCTCCGGGCAGGTCCATGAACGGACGCTGGCGGCTGACGGTGCGCTCCGAATTGGTGACGGTGCCGTCCTTCTCGCCCCATGCGGCGGCGGGGAGGCGAACGTCGGCATAGGCGGTGGTGTCGGTGTTGGCGATAACGTCGGAGACGACGACGAAGGGGCACTTCTCCAGCGCGGCGCGCACGTTGCCCGCGTCGGGCAGCGAGACGGAGGGGTTGGTCGCCATGACCCACAGCGCCTTGATGCGCCCCTCGCCGATGGCGCGAAACAGGTCCACCGCCTTGAGACCCGGCTTCGTCGCCATCGTCGGTGCGGCCCAGAAGCGGCCGACGCGCGCGACGTTCTCGGCCGCGAAGTCCATGTGCGCAGCCAGCGTCGAGGCGAGCCCGCCGACCTCGCGCCCGCCCATCGCATTGGGCTGGCCGGTGATCGAAAACGGCGCCGCGCCCGGCTGGCCGATCCGCCCCGTCGCGAGGTGGACGTTGATGATCGCGTTGACCTGATCGGTGCCGCGGATCGACTGGTTGATTCCCTGGCTGAACATCGTGACCGTGCGCGGGTTCGCGGCGAACATCTCGTAGAACCGCAACAGCAGCGCGGGGTCGAGGTCGCAGGTCTTCGCGGTGGTCCACACGTCATGGCCAGTGGCGAGGTGCTCCCAGAAACCCTCGGGCACATCGACGTGGGCAGTCATGAACGCCTTGTCGACCATGCCCTGCTCGGCGAGCCATGCCAGCAGCCCGTTCATCAGCGCAACGTCGCTGCCGGGGCGCAGCGGCAGGTGGAGGTCGGCGCCCTCGCACGTCTCGGTACGGCGCGGGTCGATGACGATCAGCTTCGTGCCCCGCTCTGCACGAGCCGCCTGGATGCGCTGATAGACGATCGGATGGCACCATGCCGTGTTCGAGCCGACCAGCACGACGAGGTCGGCCTTGTCCAGATCCTCGTAGCCGGCGGGCACCACGTCCTCGCCGAAAGCGCGGGTGTGGCCGGCCACCGCGCTCGACATGCACAGGCGCGAATTGGTGTCGATGTTGGCCGAACCGATGAAGCCCTTCATCAGCTTGTTGGCGACGTAGTAGTCCTCGGTCAGCAGCTGGCCGGAGACATAGAACGCCACGCTGTCCGGGCCATGACGCGCGATGGTGTCGCGAAAGCGCTTGGCGACGAGGTCCAGCGCCTTGTCCCAGCGTACGCGCCTGTCGCCGATCATCGGGTGGAGCAGGCGGCCGGTCAGTCCGACCGTCTCGCCCAGATGCGTGCCCTTGGAGCAGAGGCGCCCCGCATTCGCCGGGTGTGCCTCATCCCCCCGGATCGTCACCTCGCGCGCACCCGTGGGGGAGGCCGAGATGCCGCAGCCGACGCCGCAATAGGCGCAGGTCGTGCGGACCGCCTCGCGCATCAGGCCGCGTCCCTCATCACTTCGGGGCTCTGGGTTTCGGGTCGGGCCAGCAGGATGCGCCCGTTCTCCTCACGCACGGCGATGGTCGGGGTGCAGCCGCTGTCCGCCCCTTGCGCCTCGCCGCTCGCCAGCGCGATGTTCCAGTTGTGCAGCGGACAGGCGACCGCGTGGCCATGGACGATGCCCTGGCTGAGCGGCCCCTTCTTGTGCGGGCATTCGTTGACGAGCGCGAAGACCTTGTCGTCGCCGGTGCGGAACACGGCGATCTCCGGCTCCCCCTCGAACCGCACGGTGCGCGCGCCGCGCTGGGGGATGTCGCTCAGTGTTCCGATATCGATCCAGTCGGTCATGGGTGTCACTCCGCCGCTTCGAGGGCTTGGGGTTCGAGGTGCTGGTGCAGGTCGGTGCGATCGCCCGAGGCGCGTTCGGCCCACGGATCGTCCTGGCTGAAGCTCTGCGAATAGAGGAACCGCGCGGCGAGCGCCTTGCGGCCCGCCTCGTCCTCGACCACGCGGGACTTCACGTAGTCGACGCCGACGCGCTCGATCCACGGTGCGGTGCGTTCCAGATAGCGCGCCTCCTCACGGTAGACCTGGATGAAGGCGGCGCAATATTCGAGCGCCTCCTCCTCGGTCGCGACCTTGCACAGGAAGTCGGTGGCGCGCACCTTGATGCCGCCGTTTCCGCCCACGCTCAGTTCGTAGCCGGAATCCACGCAGACGATCCCGAAGTCCTTGATCGTCGCCTCGGCGCAGTTGCGCGGGCACCCGGAAACCGCGATCTTGAACTTGTGCGGCATCCAACTACCCCAGGTCATCCGCTCGGTCTTGACGCCGAGGCCGGTCGAATCCTGCGTGCCGAAGCGGCACCATTCCGAACCCACGCAAGTCTTCACCGTGCGCAGGGACTTGCCGTAGGCATGGCCCGAGACCATCCCGGCGGCGTTGAGATCGGCCCAGACGGCGGGCAAATCCTCCTTCTTGATGCCGAAGATGTCGAGGCGCTGACCGCCGGTCACCTTCACCATCGGCGCATCGTACTTCTCGACCACGTCGGCGATGGCCCGCAACTCGCGCGGGTTGGTGAGGCCGCCCCACATGCGCGGGACCACCGAATAGGTGCCGTCCTTCTGGATGTTGGCGTGCATACGCTCGTTGACGAAGCGGCTCTGCTGGTCGTCCACGTATTCGCCGGGCAGCGCGCAGAGCAGGTAATAGTTGAGCGCCGGGCGGCAGGAAGAACAACCATCCGGCGTCGCCCAGTGCAGCTTCTGCATCACTTCGGGGATCGAGCGCATGTCCTGCGCCACGATCTCGCGGCGCACGTCGTCGTGAGTGAAGCTGGTGCACTTGCACAATGTCTTCGGCCCTGCCTCGACCTCTTCGCCCAGCGTCAGCGCCAGCAGGCTCTCGACAAGGCCGGTGCACTGCCCGCAGCTGGCCGAGGCCTTGCAGGTAGCGCGCACCGCATCGAGGCTGCAGGCACCCGCCTCGATGCAACCGACGACCTGGCCCTTGGAGACGCCGTTGCAGCCGCAGATCTCGGCATCGTCCGAGAGCGCCGCAACGGCCGCCTTAGGGTCCAGCGCGCCTCCTCCCGAGGCGAAGGCCTGGCCGAAAATCAGCAGGTCGCGGACCTCGGAGACGTCCTCGCCCTTCTTCAGCAGGTCGAAGTACCAACCACCGTCCGCCGTATCGCCGTAGAGTACGGCGCCGACGACCTTGTCTTCCTTCACCACGACGCGCTTGTAGACCCCGCGCGCGGCATCGCGCAGCACGATGTCCTCGCATCCCTCGCCGCCCGAGAAGTCGCCGGCCGAGAACACGTCGAGCCCGGCGACTTTCAGCTTGGTCGAGGTGACTGAGCCGCGATAGCCGGTGTGGCGGTCGGTCAGCCCGTCGGCGAGGCTGCGGCACATGTCCCACAGCGGCGCGACGAGGCCGTAGACGTTGCCGTCATGCTCCACGCATTCGCCGACCGCGAGCACCGAGGGGTCGCTGGTGACCATGTGGTCGTCGACCTTGATGCCGCGCCCGACGTCCAGCCCCGCCTCGCGCGCCAGCGCGGTGGCGGGACGGATGCCCACGGCCATGACGACGAGGCTGGCCGGAATCTCGCGCCCGTCCTTGAGGCGCACGCCCTCGACTTTGCCCTCGCCATAGATTTCGGCGGTGTCGGCGCCCGTCAGGATGGTCTGGCCGCGACCTTCCAGCGCGGACTTGAGCAGCCAGCCCGCGGCCTCGTCCAGCTGGCGCTCCATCAGCGTGGACATGAGGTGGATGACGGTGACCTTCATGCCGCGCAGGGTCAGACCATGCGCCGCCTCGAGGCCCAGCAGGCCGCCGCCGATGACCACGGCCGAGCCGCCGCCTTGCGCTTTTCCGGCTTCGGCAGCCGCCAGCATCGTATCGACGTCGTTCATGTCGCGGAACGAGATCACGCCGGGCAGATCCTTGCCGGGCACCGGAATGATGAACGGATCGGAGCCGGTCGCGATCAGTAGGCGGTCGTAATGCACCGTGCGGCCCGAGCGCGAGGTGACGGTTTTCGCCGCGCGGTCGATCGCGGTGACGGGGTCGGCGGTGATGAGGTCGATGCCGTTCTCGTCGTACCACTCGCGGGTATTGATGACGATCTGGTCGAAGGTCTTCTCACCCGCCAGCACCGGCGAAAGCATGATGCGGTTGTAGTTCACATGCGGCTCTGCGCCGAAGATCGTCACACGGTAGCGGTCCGCATCGCGCGCCAGCAGTTCCTCGACCGCGCGGCAGCCCGCCATGCCGTTGCCGACGACGACCAGATGCTCGCGCACATCGTCCGACGGGACGTTCAGCGCGTCGTCGTAGTCGGAATTGGGTTCGATCCCGTCCTGAAAGTCCATGTTCGAAACTCCGGCAATGTCATGGGAAAGGGAGTTGAAAACGAGAAAAGGCCGCCATCCAGACCCCCGGTTCGAAACCGGAAGTCAGGATGGCGGCCTTGCCATCATTCGGTGCCTACGTGCCCCGTCAGTGGGACATTTCGGCGATGTAGGAAGGACAACGCTGCCCTTTGCACTGCAACATAAATGGGATCGCCCGAAGGCTCAAGCGATTCCGTAACGAACCTGTCAAATCGCCCAGTCGAACTGGACCCAGACCTTGTCGGTATCGGTCGCGAAGGTCTTCGCGTCATAGTGGGCATAGCGCAGCGCGATCGTCGTCTTGCGCAGTTTTGCCGAGGCCAGGAGATTGATTTCGTTGCCGTAGTGCTGGTCCAGCCGGTCGCTGTCGAAGCGATGCCAAGTCGCCTGCAGGGTGACGGCGGACAATGCACCGATCTGCTTCGTGCCATACCCGCCGCCGACATAGAGATCGCGCACGCCGTTCGCGGGGGTGGTCAGGAACTTGTCCGCCCAGCCCTGGAACTTGAAGTTGGTGCCCAGCGGCGTCTGGAAGCTGGTCAGCGCCGCGCCCTTGTCGGAGCCAAGCACTTCGTAACCGGCATTGGCCTTCCAACCCTTCACGTCGAGCGTCGCGTCGGCCAGCCAGTATTCGGCGCTGTAGTCGCTGGGATTGCGGTGCCAGTCCGACTGGCGCGCGTAACTCGCCTGATACGCCAGTTTCACCGCCTTGCCGAACGCATGAGTCCCCGCGAAACGGGCACCATATGTCTGGCTGGAGAGGCGAAACGCCTGCACCGCCGCCTCATCCTGATCGACGAGGTAGGCGAACCCCGTCAGCACCCCAAGCGGTGTCTCCCACGAGAGGTTGGCGAGCAGATTGTCCCCGCCCACCGCCTGCTGGCGCGCGGCGTTGCCGTCGATGCCCCAGATCGTGCGCACGCTCCAGGCATAAGCGAGGTCCAGTTTCAGGCCCTTGACCGGGGTGACCTCGGCCCGCACCGCGTCGAAGGTCTGCGCATTGTCGCGGAAGGCGACGTTGCCGACGAAGCGCTCGTCGTCCAGAGCGATCTTCTGGCGCCCGGCGGTCAGCGTCACGCCTTTCGCCTTGTACTGCAACTGCGCGATGTAGAGCGCGATGTTCTGCGGATCGGCCACAAGCGGCCGCGTGGCCGCGCCGTTCACGCCATCGTAGTAGTCGTCGACCACGGCGAGGTTGCCCTGCGCGACCACGGTGGCGCTCAGCGCCCCGCTGGTGGCCTGCGCGCCGCCGCGTACCCGCAAGGTCAGCGCATCGGCCTTGGCGGCGATGCCGTCCTGATCGACATGCTCGTAGCGCACCCGCGCCTCGGCGACCGGCTTGACGGTGATGTCCTGGGCCTGCGCCGATCCCGCGCAAGCGACCCCGCCGACGACCAGCACGGCCGCCGCTTTTGTTATGTTTTTCATGGTGAAAGCGTCCCCCTCAGGACGAAAGGAAGTGGGGCGGCGGCGCTGGGGTGCCGCCGCCCCGGTTGTCGGCTCAGATGCGCGCGCCGGTTTTCCAGGTCGCGCGCCAGCGGCCCTTGACGCTCGCCACCGAGGCGAGAGCCACGACCGCAAGGCCGGCAAAGATCAGGAAGCCCGGCGCGAAGCTGCCGGTGAACTGCTTGGCAAGGCCGAGCGAGCTGGCGAGGTAGAACCCGCCGACACCGCCCGCCATGCCGACGAGGCCGGTCATCACGCCGATCTCGGCCTGGAAACGCTGCGGGACCAGCTGGAACACCGACCCGTTGCCGGTGCCGAGCGCCAGCATCGCCACCACGAAAAGCCCGAGCGCCGCGATCAGGCTCGGCGCCTGCGACACGCCGACAAGCGCGATGGCGGCAACCGCATAGACCATCATCAGCGCCTTCACGCCGCCGATCTTGTCGGCCAGCGCGCCGCCCATCGGACGGACCAGCGATCCGGCGAAGACGCAGCCCGCCGTGCAATATCCGGCGACGACGGTGCTGAGACCGAACTGGTCGGTGAAGTAGATCGGCAGCGACGCGGCGAGCCCCACGAAACCGCCGAAAGTCACGGCGTAGAAGGCCATCAGCCACCATGCGTCCGCCTGCTTGAGCAGCGCCGCATAGTCCACCAGCTTGCGCGGCGCGGGCTGGTTCGGTGCGTCCTTGGCGAGCGCGAGATAGATGCACAGCACCACGGTCAGCGGGATGCAGGCAAGGCCCAGCACCGCGTTCCAGCCGAACATCTTCGCCAGCGTCGGCGCGAAGAGCGCGGCGAAGACGGTGCCCGAATTGCCCATGCCCGCCAGGCCCATCGCCTTGCCCTGATGCTCGGCCGGATACCAGCGGCTGGCGAGCGGCAGTGCGATCGCGAAGCTCGCCCCCGCAAAGCCCAGGATCACGCCCAGCGCCAGCGTGCCGCCAAAGCTGGTGACGCCCATCGACCAGGCGAAGAACAGCCCGGTGATGACGATGACCTGATTGATCGCGCCCGAGCGCTTCGGCCCGATACGATCGACCAGCAGCCCGTTGACGACGCGCAGGAGAGCGCCCGCCAGCGTGGGAAGCGCCACCATCAGGCCCTTCTGCGCGGGCGTGAGCCCGAGAGTCTTCGAAATCTCCGGCGCCAGCGGGCCGAGCAGGACCCAGACCATGAAGGCGAGGTCGAAATAGAGGAAAGCTGCGATCAGAGTCGGCGTGTGGCCGGCCTTCCAGAAGCCGACGGCGGGCTTCTGCGCGGGCGCAAGCACGTCATTGTCTTCGTCAGGTCGGAAGAATGCGGTTGCCATGGTACGTCCCCCATAAATCATGAAAGCGGACACGAAAAAAGCCGCAGGCCGGACGTCACCCTTGCGGTGAGCCCGGTCAGCGGCTTTGCTGCGAATTTCGGTGAGGATGGCGTCCCGCCTTTGGGACAGCCTATCCGGTGTGGTCGCGCTTCATCGCGAGACCCCTATATAGTCACGCGATTCCGCAGATCTGGCAAGACGTAAAATTATGCGCGTTTTCAGCGCACTGGTATTTTCAATGCTGCAAAATCCCGGAAAGGCCAGCCCTACCCTCGATCGTCATTGCGAGCGCAGCGAAGCAATCCAGGGTGCGTAACACTGCCCTGGATTGCTTCGCTGCGCTCGCAATGACGAGGGGTGGGTCAACCCATTGACACCGCATTCTAGCGGGCAAAACCGGCAAGGTAGTCCTCGATCCGCTCCGGGTCGAACACGCGGCCGTCGAAGAACCGGTCAGGCCCCAGCAGCAGGTCGCCCTTGCGCGAACCCACGCCCAGCGGCGCACCCACCGCCCCTTCCAGCTTCATGCTCGCCCCTGGCATCGGCAGGTCGCTGCCCGCAAGCGCGCGGCGGTAGACGTCAGGCCGGAACACCGCCGCCGCTCGCGCCTCTGTTTCGGCGGAAGGCTCCACCATGTTCCAGCGCACCAGCTGCGAATAGATCCACAGCGCCTGGCTGCGCCACGGAAACGGCGTCGCCTCGCGGGAGAACAGCACGAAGTCGGGGCAGGACACCGCCGCATCGCCCGCCCTGGGGACGATCGTGCCGCTCAGCGTGCGCAGGATCAGGTCGGAAGGCTGCCCGACATAGCGCGGGTCGGCGAGAATATCGGCCAGTATCTCGCGGTTGTCCGGCTCGTCGCACCAGACGGCGGCGCGGGCGAGCGCGCGCAGCAGGCGGTCGGTGGTCTCGGGGTTCTCCTCAAGCCATGGCTCGCGGAAGGCCAGCACTTTCTCCACCCCGCGCTGCCAGATGCGCTGGCCGATCGCCACCGCCTCCGCGCGTCCGGACTCGATCGCGGCGCTGCCCCAGGGCTCGCCCGCGATGAAACCGTCGATCTCGCCGGCATGGATCGCCTCGACCGTCAGCGAGGGCGGCAGCACGCGCAGCACCACGTCGCGGTCGGGATCGATGCCCGCGCTGGCCAGCCAGTACCGCAGCATCAGCGCATGGCTGGAAAAGCGGTGGACGACGCCGATGATCGGCTTGCGGCGCCACAGCCCGATGGCGGCGGCAAAGTCATGCGCGGTGCCCAGCGGGTCGGCCAGCCGCGCGGCGGGATCGGGTGCGAGGGCGGCGGCGAAGTCCTTCGCCATGACCAGCATGTTGCCGTTGACGCCCAGCTTGAACGGCGCCGCCAGTGCGGCGGGCTGCTGGCTCAGGCCCAGCGTCACCGCGACCGCCAGCGGCGCCAGCATGTGCGCGGCCTGCACTTGTCCGTAGACCAGCCGGTCGCGCAAGGTCGCCCAGCTCGTCGTGCGCACGAGGTCGAGGGCGAGGCCCTCCTCCTCGGCAAAGCCGCGTTCGCGGGCGGCGGCGAGCACCGCGACGTCGTTGAGCGGCAGGAAGGCGATGCGAAGATTGGTCGTCATTATACCCCTCCCAGCAGGTCGCTGGCGGTAATCAGCGCCTGCGCGACCTCGGCGATCTTCTTGCCCTGGTTCATCGCGGTGGAGCGCAGGAGCGCATAGGCGTCCTGTTCGGACAAGGCGCGCTGGTTCATCAGGATCGACTTGGCGCGGTCGATCACCTTGCGGTCGGCAAGCGCGGTGCGCGCCTCCTCAAGCTCGGTCTGCATGCGCGAGAAGGCGTTGAAACGGCGCACCGCCAGTTCCAGCACCGGCTTCACCCGCTCCTTGCGCAAGCCATCGACGACATAGGCGGAGACGCCCGCGTCGATGGCGGCGCCGATCATCGCCTCGTCCGACTGGTCGACGAACATCGCGATCGGCCGCGCCAGCGCCCGGCTGACGGTGAGCATTTCCTCCAGCGTATCGCGGCTGGGGCTGCCGAGGTCCATGAGCACGACGTCGGGCGCCATGCGCTCCAGCCGCGCCACGAACGCGCCGCGCGGGGGGACGATGTGGATGTCGTCGTAGCCCGCGTCGCGCAGGCCCTCCTCGAGCACGGTCGCGCGAAGGCCGCTGTCATCGATGATGACGATTCTCATGTAACCCGCCCCGACGTCATTTCGCTGCCATCGCCCAGCAGGAGCGCCGCGTCAACGCGCGGTCGCTCAGCGCATGCACAGCCCCCGCGCGACGTCGGGGCGCAGTTGCCAGCGGCCCTGCTTGAGCAGCCAGCTGCGCGCGCCTTCCTTGCTGACGGCGTAACCCTCGATGTCCTCGCGGCGACCTCCCCCGCCTGTGACGGCGCCCGCCTGCTGCGGCTCGATCGCGCAGGACATGAGCCGCCCGGCGCTGTCGTAGACCAAGCTGGCCCCGGTGGCGCCCATGAAACCGCTGGCGTCCCGATCGGTGAAGCTGCGGCAGACGACTTCGAGTACGGTGCCGAACTCGGTCATGCCGCCGGGGCCGGGCCTTGCGAAGCTGCGCAAGCCGACGATGTCGGCGCGGGTCTCGCTGCCCGCGCCTTCGAGGCCCAGCAGCGCCTGCCACGCCGCCGCTTCCTCGCCGTTCATATGCGCGGCGACGCGCGCCGCCTGAATCGCGGCGATGTCGAGCGACAGCAGGTCGCCCGGATTGCCCTGGAACGCGGTCTGCGCGAAGCTCAGCATGGCGAGATCGAAGGCCGCCACATCCTCCGGCAAGGGCCAGGCCAGCTGCTCCTCGGCATAATGCAGCCCGTCGCTCGGGAAGATGCGGTGGTGCCGGAACGCTTCCATCCACGCAACGCGGATGTTCTCGTCGTCCACCGGCACGAGGCGCATGTCGGCCGAGATCACCGCGCGCAGGAAGGTGAAGAAGGTGATGCCGAACGGCGGCGCATAGTCCAGCGCGCGGATCAGCATCGACTGGAACATCTGCGCCGTCTTGCCCAGCCGCGCGGCGATCTCCTGCGCCAGCGCGGGCGACAGGGCGCCGCGCGGGAGGATGCCGCTGCCGTTGGTGGCGATGGCGATCAGCCCCTCGATCCGCGCGCTCGCGACTTTCTGGAAGGCGCGGTAGACTGCCTGCACCAGCACGTTGCCGAGCTGGTGCGGCTCGTCGCCGATCTCCGGGCTGTCGTAGAGCAGGTCGCCGATCAGCGGGCGCAGCGTCGCGCCGCCGCCCGCTGTCTCGGAGAACGTGCGCGCCAGCGATCCGAGCACGCCCAGCCGCTCTATGTCGCCGCGCGCCTCGGTGATCTGGGCGGCGACGAGTTCGCCGTAGGAGTAGCGCTGGAAGATCGCCGCGAGGTCGGCGAAAGCCTCGTGGAAGGCGAGCACGTCGCGGTGGGTGGCGGTCATGAACTCGGGCTTCACCGCGTCCAGCAGGGCGTGCGTCATCTCGTGGACGATAACGTCGTGCGACAGCGCGGTGAACACCCGGCTGCCGGGGGGATAGCCCACCGTGTCGCTGCGCGCCTTGTAGTAGCCGAAGACCACGCAGGCGCGCGCCGGGTCGAACCACGCCTGCGCCTCCTCGACCTCCCACGGCGCGAGGTGGAAGCGATCCGCGCGCGACCATTCGCCGGTCGCCGGATCGTGCATGAGGCCGAGCACGATCTCGCGCCCCAGCGCCTTGCGGAAGGTGCCGTAAAGCTGCGAGGCGGTGGCATAGACCATCTGCGCGATGAAACGCGGATCGCTCAGCGAAGGCGGATAGCCCGCATCGGCGATCGTGACGATGCTGTTGGGCTTCATCGCGTCGATGATCGTCCGCACCGAGCGCCACTGCGGCTTGTCCTCCGACCAGACCGGCAACGTGACGGCGAAGCGGCGGCCGCGCAGGTTCTTGCCGTCGCCTGAGAACTTCAGCGGCTCGTAAGGCTCGGACACGGTGACGACCCCACCGCGATCGGAGCGGGCGGTGGGGTCGATGGCGAATATCCGCATCCGGCGCACCATCGGCATGTCGGTCTCGGCGCCAATACCGGGGGCAGTATCGGCGGCCGGGCAGCGGTCCCTCGCCCGCTTGCGCTCGTCCGCCTCGTCCTCGGCGCTGCGCACTTCGCGCAGGACGCGGGGGGAGACGGTTATGACCACGCCGTCAGTCATGCGGGCAGACCGAACAGCGCCTGCGCGCTGTAGAGCGCCGAGCCTTCGAGCAGCGGCTTCTGGTCCTCGCCCGCCATCTCGCGGGCAATGGCGGCGAAGACGTCCTGCGCGGTCATCCCGGCGCCCTGCCCGCGCAGGATCTTCGTCGCCGCGCGGGTGAATACGCCCGAGCCCGCCTCCTCCATCGCCGACTGCTCGGGCAGGCAGGCGCAGAAGGTGACATAGGACAAGTCCGCGCCGTAGATCTCGGAAGGGCTGGCCGCCGCTGCCCGGCTTCCGCGCGCGGCTTTGCGCGCCTCGTAAGCCTTGAGCGCGATCGCATCGGGCAGGCTGACGCTGCGTGGGCGACGGTCAGTGCGCCCGCCGAGCATCATCCGGCTCGACCGGCCGGAATGGCAGAAGTCATGGAAGCGGATGACCTTCACGCCGTCCGCCACTCTCATCAGATCGGGCCATTCGTCGTCGATGATCAGCCCGCCGTCACGCCAGTCGAGCGCCACCAGCGCCTCGTCCTTGTCGTCGGCGAACTGCTTGTCCTGCAACTCGTCCCCGTCGACGTCGAGGACGCGGGTGCCGTGGGAGGAGATATGGATCATCACGCTGTCCCCGGCGCGCGCCTTGCCGAGAACCCCGCGCAATGCCTCGCGGATCTGTCCTGCCCCGGCATCGGAAAGCACGGTGGCGGCGTAGCCCTGCTGGCGGAACGTATCCGCCCAGGTGTTCGCATCGTTGACGCAGCCGTAGAGGCGCATGCCTTCAGGAAAAGCGTCGTTGCCGATGCACAGCGCGATCTTCTGGCCACCGGGCTGCACCGGCGTCGCGGTCTGAGGCGGCGGCGCGGCGGGCACGAACTCGGCAGGCTGCTCGAACAGCCCCGCCGGCATGCCGTAGTAGTTCGCCGCCACGATCGCCCGGCCGACGCGCGGCTCGCCCGCCAGAAAGCGCGGCTTGACCACGCCCGCATCGCCCAGCCCCAGCATCCGCCGCAGCACGTTCTCGAGGGTCGCCACGTCATTGTCGAACCCGCCGTGCGAGCGCGAGCCCGAGGCCATCGTCGGCTTCGCGGCAGGCGCGGTGGGAGACAGGATCACCGCGTCCCGGAACGCGCGCTTCACCTCCGGGTCGGTGCGGATGAAGTCCTCCATCCCCAGGATCGGCGTCCCCTTCTTCGGCTCGAACGCGCGGCTGACGAGGTAGAGCAGCGACTTGCGGTAGATGTTGGCGCAGTTGTCCGCCCGCTCCGCCTCGCGCGTCATCGCGAAGAGGCTCGCCTCCTCGATCTTCTTCTTGCCGATCAGGCTGCCGAGCGTCTGCGCGAACAGGTCGTTGGTGATCGCCGGGGCCAGCAGGTGCATCTGCTTCACGCGCAGCTTGTCGGCGCAGAGCACCGGCAGGAAGTACGCATGGAAGATCGAGCCCGCACTGTGCCCCAGCGCGAAGATCGCACTCGGCTCCTTCCACGCCGCCGCCAGCTTTTCTGCGAACAGGCGCGCGCCGCCGCCGGTGTCGCTCGACCGGCGGGCGCTGTCCTTCATCGCGTCCCATAGCAGGGCGCCGACCTTGCCGCCGATCAGCTCCACCGCCGGGTCGGTGGTGTAATCGTAGATGTCGCGCGAGAGGGCGCGGCCCTTGCGCCGGTCACCCTCGACGATCTGCCAGAAGGTCTCCAGCCCGCCGGTCTCCCAGATGAAGAAGACAGGGTAGATGCCGTGCGCCATCCACCAGCGGTGATAGGCCCATGCCGCCGCGAGGCCGCTGCGCTCGTCGGTCAGCCCGCCGTGGGCGTAGAGCATCAGCCGGTAGCCCTGCTTGGCCTTGTCGACGATGGCGCTGACGAGCCGGTCGAGATCCGTCTCGTGCGTCGCCATGATCCCGTCGTCGGAAAGCACGCCCTTGCGCAAATTGACGACATGGAGCGCCAGTTCGCGCAGCTGCTCGGGCGCGCCGGTGAACGGGCCGGGATCGACGAAGACCGGCCAGGGCGACACCGCCACGGTGTCGCCACCGCGCGTCCTGGCCTCGGGCGCTTCCCCGGCCGAGGGCAGCCAGTCGGGTGCCACGACACTGGCCTTATCCCCGGCCGCATTCCAAGCCGCGAAGTAATCCCGCAAGGCCGCGATCCGCTCCAGCTGCTCCGCGCCCGGCTCAGCGCCCTCGCGCACCACCAGCAGTTCGACCGGCTGGCCGGGCTCCAGCCTGCGGTTGGCGCGGATCGATCCGTCGGGGAACAGCAGGTAGTGGAAGCGCTGGCTGAGCGCGGCCGAAGCCTTCAACTGCTCGGTCAGTTCCTTGACCGGGACATTGCCGACCCATTCGATCGCGAGCCAGTCCTTCTGCGCAGCGGCCATGAGCATCCTCCTAGGCATTGGCCTGTAGCGGCCGGGTGAAACGGGACAGCAGCATCGGCATCGTCGCGACGACGCCGGGAAGCAGGGTCAGCAGCGAGCCGGAGCCCTCGTGATCGAGGAAGGTGATGAGCACCGACCCCGCCGCGACCAGCAGCAGCAGCGGCACGCGCAGCACGTTCCACGCCCCGCCGCGCTGCGCGTCCTGCCGGAACTGGTGGAACCACTCGGGCTGCTCCAGCGTGCGGATCCAGTGCCCGAAGCTCTCGTTCATCAGCCGGAAGTTGGGATCGGTCTTGACCAGCCGCCGCGTCAGCAGGCTGTTGAGCACCGGGAAGTTGCTGGTGTTGATGAACTTGCCGTGCGCCAGATGGTGCAGCGTCAGATGCTCCTCCTTGCTGGAGCGCACCCATTCGCCCTGGTAGTAGTCGCCCAGGAAGTTCGCCATGTATTCGTGGATCTGCTCGCGGTAGACGTCGTTGAGATCGTTGAGCACGCCCAGTTCTCCCGGAGGCACAGGCGCGGTCATGTCGTCGATCGATATGCCGAACGAGCGAATCTGGTCCTGGATGCGGTCGGACGGCACCTGTATCATCTCGCTGGCGATCGCCTCCGCCACCGCCGGATTGCGCGCCGCCCAGCGCCGCACCGAGGCACGGTTGACCGGGTCGTCGATCAGTTCCAGCAGCCGCTCCAGATTGGCGCCGCCGCGCGGCGGGTCTGGCTCAGCGTCGAGCGGCGCGGGCTCGGCCAGCGTCTCGGTCCAGGTGTAGGTGATGAATTCGGAGAACAGCTCGGCCCAGCGGTAGGACTCGCTCTCGTTCATGATCCCGGCGCTGCCCGCCACCTCGGCCTCGCGCTTCTCGCGGTCGCGCGCCTGCCGCAGCCGGACCAGCGGCATTGTCTGAACGAAGAAATAGACGTTGACCTCGGGCCGGGCGGTCAACTGCTCCAGCAGTGCCAGCGTCTTCACGCGCAGATCGCGGTTGGCGACGATGCTTTCGAAGCCGGTGACGATCCACGACTTGGCGGTGAGCAGCGCCATGCTCTTCTCGCCCAGCTTGCCGCGTTCGAGCGCAAGGTCGAACATCTCCAGCCGGTCGCGCGTGTCGAGCGAGTTCTGCAGCTTGCGGAATTCCCGCGTGGGATAGTTGATGAAGACGGCCTTGATCGGGCGGGTGGACTTGGTGCGGATCTGCTCGGGCGTGTGGCGCGGATGGAGCGCACGGAAGCCGAAATGCTGCAGGCCGAACAGGTTCTGCGCCGCCAGCACCAGCAGGCGCCAGGTCAGGAACGTCGCCACGCCCATGGCGCCGACCGCCAGCAGCCAGTCGCGCAGCACCACCAGCCCCGGGCTGCGCGGCATGGTGACGAGCGAGATGCCGGTGCGCGCCTGCGCCCAGCGCGCGTAGTCGGCCAGGACGCCGAGGCGAAGGTCGATCGGATGGTCGAAACGGACCGGATCGTCGGTCCACAGCTGCATGATCGCGGAGGCCATCTGCGAAGGCGCACCGGGCTCGGCGACGGCATGGTCGGCGACGAGCTTGCGGGCGGACAGATCGGCGGGCGCGGGCGTCTTCGCCTTGGGCGCGCCGTCGTAGAAGGGCCGCATCTGCGCGATGTCGTCGGCGATTTGCGTGCGCGATTGCTGCAGCACCCAGGCATCGGACAGCGAGCGGTCGGCGCGCAACTGCCCAGCCCCCGCGCAGCACGCAGCGAGTGCGGGGATGACCGCCAGCAAGTAGATCGTCACCAACTGATGGCGCAGCACGCGGTTGACGCGGCGCATGACGGAAGGCGGCACGAACCCGGCAGGCGCCGCGCGCATCCGCTCCATCCACGCCGGCAATCTGACGTCGATTTTGCGCAGCGAAAACCAGTCCAGCGCCGCGACTATCCACATCGCCACCAGCAGCACCGGATAGGCGAAGGCCCGCCAGTTCGCGCCAAGGCGGCAGGCCAGCACCACGCTCGCATAGATGCCGAGCGCGGCGTAGAACACAGTCGCGACCTTGCCCCAGCCGACCGGCAGAGTGCCCCAGCTATGGTCGGCATCCTTGCGCGCCAGCAGAATCAGCAGCAGGAACAGCCCCAGCGCCGCATGCAGGAACGCCGCGTCGCCCCGCGCCAGCAGCAGCCCGGCCGCCATCAGCACCACCACCGCCAGCTGCGCCGACATGCCGCGCAGATACCACTGGTCGGCCTCGGCGCTGTGGAACGGCTCGGGATCGGGCCAGAGCTTGCGCAGCAGCGAGCGCGGGTCGGTCGAGGCCATCACGCCCAGCCCCGCCGCCAGCACCAGCCCGACGCAGAGCATCGTCACCCCCGCGACGAAGGCCGGATCGAGCGCCGCCCTCTGCAGCTTCGAGCGGTCGTACCACGTCGCCACCAGCCAGTGCGCCGAGCAGGCGACGCCGATCGACATGCGCACCCGCTTGCCGCCGTAGCGCGCATCGAACGGAGCGCCTGCCGTGGGCTCCGCCGCGCGCCCATGCTGCGCAGCATCGGCAAGCCCGCAGCGCTCGTCGACCGATCCCGCGATGCGCGACAGCGTATCGACGGCGTCGAGCTGGCTGCCGAACGTCTCGTTGTGCGCGCGCGCCGGATCGGAATGCTGCAGCACTTCGAGGCTGGCGGGATCGATCACCGCATAGCCGAAGCCCTCGGGCACCGGCACCGCGAGCGTCGCGGCGGGCGGCTTTCCCGACATCACGAGGTTCGCGGCTCCCGCGCGGGTCAGCAGCACCACCATGCGCGCGTCGCCGTTGGCCGCCGCAGGCACCTGGTCGATCGTGTAGACCTGCCCCTTCCCGCAGCCGAAGCCGCCGTCAGCGCGCGTCTCCCCTTGGCGTCCGGTGCAGGGGATCACCTCCCCGGCGCGCAGGCGGCCGAAGTAGCGGCGCTCGCGAATGTCGGCGAGCGGGCGGTCCTTCGTCGGCAACTGGTCGATGATCGTGCTGCCGACCATGCTGCGCAACTGCAGCGCGGCCAGCGGCAATGGCGCCGGGTAAGTCTGCCACGGCGACGACGCCGCCCCTGCGCCCGATTGCTGCGACGAGGCCCAGCCATCCCCCCATACGGCCCTGGTATCCCGCTCGATCGCGCCGAGACTGAAGCCCACTTCGCGATCGACGTCCTGCGCGATGGCGGCGGCGAGGCCCTGCGCCATCGTGTCGTTGTCACGCCTGAGGTCGCCCCAGAACGCGATCACCGCGCAGGCGGTCACCAGCGTCGCCACCATCAGCGGCACCGCGGCGATGATGCCGACCACGTCCATCCAGCCGAGCGAGGCATTGTGGTCGATCGAGGCCAGCTTGATCAGCGGGATCAGCAGCAGCAGCACGACCACCGAGAATCCGAACGCCGCCTTGGTGAAGGGGCTCAGATTGTTGAGCACCGCCCCTGCGCTCGGCGGATCGCCCAGAGCGCTGAGCAGGCACCGGCGCGGCGCGCAGACATAGGGGCCTTCCTCGCGCTGGATCGTCACCGGCCGTCCAAGGTCGAGCGGCCACTGGTAGACCAGCCGCTCCCGCCCGCCGATCTCGATCTTCGGGGTCTTGCCCGAAGTGTCGGACGCGGGCACCGCGCCGCCTTCGAGCGCGGCCTTGTCCTTCGCTGCGGGCGGCTCGATGCGTTGGGGCCAGTCCCCGCGCAGCACGAGCAGGACTTCGCCGTCCGGCCCGGTGATCGCCAGTTCGCGCGCCCGCGTCTGCTCGCTACGCCCCGGAATTACCGGGGCCTGGATCACCGACTGCGCAGAACTCTGCGCACAGAAAGGCTCGCCGTCCTCGGTCGCGAAGGCCGACATCACCGGCTTGCGGTCACGCGCCTGGAAACCGTCGAGGGTCAGGCGCAGCTTCGTCGGCGCGGTCGGCATCGCGCGGCACCGGTCCTGCGCCGCGTAACGCACCTGGAAGCGGTCGCTTGAACTGTCGAGATTTGAACCGTCGCGCTGTCCATCCTGCGAGGCGCGCCGGGTCACCATGTCGCCAAGGTCCCGGAACAGGCTGGCCATGCGCGCCACTTCGCCGAAGTCCGCCTGTTGCCGCCGCAGCACGAGGTCCGAGCGCGCCTGGATCAGCAGCAGTCCGAAGAACAGCACCACCGCGATCGTGGTCGACAACAGCACAGCGAGCGAGCGGATGCCCGGCAGGGATGCGACGCCGGCCACGTCAGCCGATCCCGCACCGCGACGAACCTGCAAGGCGAAACCATCCGGCCACCGGCATGCCCCTATCCGAAGACGCCCTTAAGCATTTACCTCAGGGGCGCAACATTGTCCCAAATCCGCCGTATTTACCGGCGCTTTTCACGAACACTATTTACCGGACGCCGCAAGCCCCCAAATCATGACGATACATGCCATCAAACAGGACCGCTTAACTTCACCGAACGCCGTTCACTCTACAAGCCGTTGAATATCATGACGACTATTGGTCAACTTCAGCAATCCGGAAACCATCGTCTTCTTCCATTACAAATATCGTCACTTGACCGCCCTGCGAAACGGGAGCCTCCTTGAAGGGCATAGTCAGGCAAGGTGCTGTCGAGAGGGGGGAGCATGGTGATCGCCAGAGGAATACTCCTGAGCGGATCGCTCGCGGCGCTGGCCGCCTGTCACGGCGGGCCGAAGGACGAGGCGCAGAAAGTCGGCGTGCGCGACGACACGCTCGTCCAGGCGGACGAAGACTACTTCCACGAAATGGACGACGGCGTCGCCCTCACCCCCGACGAAGTGAAGGGCCGCAACATGTGGCTGGTGTGGAGCGGCGGCAACGACCGCTTCTGGGACACCATGAGCAAGCCGACGCTGGGCGGCTTCGACCTGCTCAAGATCGTCGCCCCGCCGCCCGGCAGCCCCAATGCCCGGCCGACGCGCTGGAAAGTCATGGGCCTTGTCAACGAACCCTGCTTTTCCGCGCCGACGAATCCGGACGGCTACGGCCTCTGGCGAGACACGCGCGATCCGGGCTGCGCACCCGATCCCTTCGCGAATGAAAAGAAGTACCCCGGCATCCGCATCGGCGCGCGCGGGACGACGGTGCCGGTCGGCTCCTACTTCGGCGAGCCCTCGGGCATCCTCGGCCTGCGCCTGTTCCCCAATCCGGACTTCGACGAGAAGGCGAAGGCCCGCTGGGACGCGAAGCGCTATTACAGCGACGCGCGCTACTACAACGATCCCAGGCTGGTGCGCCCCTACCGCGTGGGCATGAGCTGCGGGTTCTGCCACCTCGGCCCCAGCCCGACGCGCCCGCCCGCCGATCCCGAGAAACCCGCCTTCGCCAACCTCAACTCCACGGTCGGCGCGCAGTACATGTGGGTGGACCGGCTGTTCATGTGGAAGGCCGACCCGTCGAACTACATGTACCAGCTCGTCTCGACATACCGGCCGGGCGCGATGGACACTTCGCTGGTCTCCACCGACAACATCAATAACCCGCGCACGATGAACGCGGTCTACCTGCTCGGCGACCGGCTCGGCGCCGCGCGCAAGTTCGGGCGCGAGACGCTGGCGGGCGGCAGCCGCAAGAACGTGCAGTTCAACGACATCCTCGATTCCGGCCCGCTCACGCAGTATTTCGAGAAGCCTGCGACCGTCTGGACACCGCACGTGCTCAAGGACGGCGCCGACGCGGTGGGCGCGCTGGGGGCTCTGAACCGCGTCTATCTCAACATCGGGCTGTTCTCGGAAGAGTGGCTGACGCACTTCAACCCGGTCGTCGGCGGCAAGATCATCAGCCCGATCGAGATCGCCACCGCCCGCCGCAACTCCGCCTACTGGCGCGCGACGGAGGCGGGGACGCCGCTCACCGCGCTGTTCTTCCTCAAGGCCGCGCGGCCCGATCCTCTGGCCAATGCGCCGGGCGGTGCGGGCTACCTCAAGGCGAGCCCGCAAGTGCTCCAGCGCGGCGCGATGGCTTTCGCCAATACCTGCGCGCGCTGCCACTCCAGCAAGCAGCCCGACGCGCCCGCAGGCGCTTCGCTGGTCGATGCCATCGGCCCCGACTACCTGACGCGCTTCAAGGCATGGTGGCGCTGGACCCAGACCGAGGACTTCAAGAGCAGGATGCGCGCCCTCGTCGCGCGGCCGGACTTCCGGCAGGGCAACTACTTCAGCACCGACGCGCGCATCCCGGTGACGCTGCTGCGCACCAACTTGTGCAGCCCGCTGGCGACCAATGCCCTGCGCGGGAACATCTGGGACAACTTCTCGTCCGAAAGCTACAAGGTCCTGCCCTCGGTCGGCACCGTCGCCTATCAGGACCCCTTCACCGGAGAGGCCCGCGCCTATCGCATGCCCGCCGGAGGACGCGGCTATACGCGCGTGCCCTCGCTGGTCTCGCTGTGGTCGACCGCGCCGTTCCTGCTGGCCAACACGGTCGGCACGTTCAACGGCGATCCGTCCGTGGCGGGACGCATGGCGGCGTTCGACGACGGCATCGCCAAGATGCTCTGGCCGAACCTTCGGGAACGCGACGCGATGCTGCCCGGCGCCTGGGGCATGATCGACCGCACGACGACGCGCAGCAAACTCTACGTGCCCTCCTCGTTCATCCCCGACGCCCCGGGACCGCTGGACGATCAGGCGCGCAAGGCCCTGCGCTCGCTGGAGAACGCGGACGGCGACATCGAACTGGGGCCGATCCCCAAGGGAATGCCCGTGAACCTGCTCGCCTCGCTCCAGCCGCTGGCGGAAAGCCGCGATCCGGCCACCATCGCGCGCCATTACCGCGACCTCATCGTGCTGCTGGCACAGCTCAAGAAGGGCCTGCTGACCCTGCCGCGCGGGGCCGACGACGCGGCGGTGCGCGCCCACTTCGCCTCGCTGCGGGGACCGTTGATGGCGCTCAACAAGTGCCCCGACTTCGTGGTCAATCGCGGCCACTACTTCGGCACCGAGGAGTTCAACCGCTATCAGCGCACCCGCGACGAGCGCGATTTCGGCCGCGAGCCTGTCCTGTCCGACGAGGACAAGCGGGCACTGGTCGAATACCTCAAGACGCTCTGAGCAGGCGGTGCCGCAGGGCGAACACGACTACATCGTGGTGGGGTCGGGCGCGGCCGGAGGCACCGTCGCGGCGCGGCTTGCCGAGGCGGGAATGCGGGTGCTGGTCATCGAGGCGGGGCCGGACCCCTGCGCCGGGGACGCGAGGACACAGGCGGACTACGCGGTGCCCGCCTTCCATCCCTTCGCCTCGGAGAACCCCGAATTCGCGTGGGATTACCGCGTGCGGCATTTCGCCGCTCCTGCAGGCGACCTCGTCAGCTACCCCCGCGCCGGGGCGCTCGGGGGCTGCACGGCGCACAATGCGATGATCTTCCTGGTCCCGCCAGACAGCGACTGGGCGCATCTGGCCACCCTGACCGGCGATCCGGGCTGGTCGCCCGAAGCGATGCGAGGGCACCGCAAGGTGGTCGAGGACTGCCGCCACCGCCCGCTCTGGCGCCTGCTCGCCCGCCTCGGCATCGACCCGACCGGACATGGCTGGGACGGCTGGCTGCCGGTCGGAAAAGCGGCGCCGATGCGCGCCTTTCGCGATGCGGCACTGATCCGCTCGCTGCTGCTGGCGACGCTGGTGGACGTGGCACGGGGCCGAAACTGGCTCTCGCGCATCGGCGTGTTCCTGCGCGACTGGGGCGATCCCAACGACGACAGGCGGCAGGACCGCGAACAGGTCTGCTACACCCCGCTCACCACGCGCGGCCACGCCCGCAGCGGCGCGCGCGAGCGGCTGGAGGCCGTGCGCGAGGCTCACCCCGACCGCATCACCATCCTGACGGACTGCCTCGCTACCCGCGTCCTGTTCGACAGGAGCGGGGTCGCAAACGGCGTCGCCTGGCTGAAAGGCCGCCACCTCCACCGCGCCAGCCCGCAGCCCCGTGCAGGAGGCGAGGAAGGCGCCAGCTTCGCCCGGCGCGAGGTCATCCTCGCAGGCGGCGCCTTCGCCACGCCGCAACTGCTGATGCTATCGGGCATCGGCGACGCCAGCCATCTCGCCGAACACGGCATCGCCTGCCGCAAGCATCTGCCGCAAGTCGGATGCAACCTGCAGGACCGCTACGAGATCGGTCTGGTCCACCGCATGGCGAAGCCCTGGCGCTCGCTGCAGGGCGCGACCTTCAGCCCCGGCGATCCGCTGCACCACATGTGGCGGAAGCGGCGGCGGGGCATGTACATCTCGAACGGCGCGGCGCTCGCCGCGCTGCGTCGCTCCAGCACCGCGCGGGACCACGCGCCCGACCTGTTCCTGATGGGGCTCATGGCGCGCTTTAAAGGGTACTATCCCGGCTATTCCGCCGAGCTTTGGCCGGGGCTCGACGGGTTCAGCTGGACCGTGCTCAAGGGCCAGACCGGCAACCGCGCGGGCACCGTGCGCCTTGCCTCCGCCGACCCGCGCGATCCGCCGCGTATCGACTTCGCCCACTTCACACAGAACGGGGAGGCCGACCTCACCGGCCTCGTCGAAGGACTGGAGATGGCCCGCGCCCTCGCCCGCCCGCTGATCGCGCGCGGGGTGATCGCCGAGGAGGAACTGCCCGGCCCTCACCTCACCGGCGCGCCCTTGCGCGACTGGGTTCGCGCCAACGCATGGGGACACCACGCCTGCGGCAGCGCGGCGATCGGGCCGGTGCTCGATCCCTCGGGCCGGGTCCACGGGATCGAGCGGCTGCGCGTGGTCGATGCCTCGATCTTCCCGCGCATCCCCGGCCTGTTCATCGCCGCGCCGATTTACCTCGCGGCCGAGAAGCTGGCCGCCGACATCCTGCGCCTGAATAGGGAGAGCTGACCGATGCTGCGCTTTCTGCACCGCCTGCTCGAAGCGGGCCTCCACTTCGAGCGGCGCTTCGATCCCTTCTTCCGCCCCGCACTCGACGCGGTGGTGCGCATGCCGCTGACGCGGTTCTTCAACTGGACCATCAACGTCACCCGCAGCCGCGACGTGCCGCCGCTGGCGCAGGGGCGCATCGATCCCGACGAGGACATCAGCCTCGACACCATCATCGCCGAGATGCAGCATCACCTCGACCTCGACTTCACCCCCGGCACTTACGAACGCGCGGGCAACACCAAGACCCACGGCCTCGTCCGGGCGACTTTCACGGTATTGCCGGGCCTGCCCGAGCACGTGCGCCGGGGCGTCTTCGCGGCGGAGCGCAGCTTTCCCGCATGGGTCCGCTTCTCCAACCCCGGCCCCCATGTCGAGCCCGACATCGACGACGTCGGCTTCGGCTCGATGAGCGTGAAGCTATGCGACGTGCCCGGCCCCAAGCTGATGGACGACGAGCATTCCACGCAGGACTTCACCTCGGTCACCGTCATCACCTTCCCCACGCCCGACACGCGCACCAACGCGCACCTGCAATACTGGAGCCGCCGCGAGATGGGGGTCTGGTACTTCCTGAACCTCAGGCGCCCGCACGTGCGCGACTTCATCATGCAGGCGCTGTGGAACCGTACGCTCGCCAATCCGCTGGCCAACACGTACTTCTCCTGCACGCCCTACCTGCTGGGAGAGGGGCAGGCGATGCAGTACAGTTTCCACCCCCTCACCCCCGTCACGACGCGCATTCCCCGCCTGCCGCTGCGTCCCGGCGACGACTACCTGCGCGACAACCTCGCCGCCTCGCTGCGGGAAGGCGAGGCCTGTTTCGAGATGCGCCTGAGGCTGCAGCGCGACCCGTTCCTTCAGCCGATCGAGCAAGGCGCGGTGCTGTGGGACCCGGCGCGCACGCCCTATATTCCGGGGGCGCGGATCACGATCCCGGCCCAGGAATTCCGCTCGCCTGCACAGTTCGCCTTCGCCCGGCAACTGACGTGGAACCCCTGGCACTGCGTTCCCGAGCACCGCCCCCTCGGCAACCAGAACCGCGCACGGCGGCGGCTCTACTTCGAAATGTCGCGCTACCGGCAGGGCAAGAACGGCGAAAGCCACGCCGAGCCGACCGGGCACGAACAGTTCGACTAGGGCCTGATCGTGTTTGACTGAAACACCGTCCGTCATCCCCGCGAAGGCGGGGACCCATCTGATGACGGTGCAATTTGCCACTTCAGGAGTTGGGTTCCCGCCTTCGCGGGAATGACGATGATTGAATTGAAGTCGGTCACACGCCAGCTTTTCGCCACCCGCAAGCACAGCGAAGCAATGACGAATTAGGGCGCGTCCTCGAGTATCCGCGCCAGCCCGCCGATCCCCGGCAGGAAGAAGTACGCCCCGCCAACCACCGTCACGAAGCGCGGCAGTCCGGCGACGAGGCGCGGATTGCCATCCCCGTCGTGCCACGCGAAGGCGTCCGTCGCCTGCCCGCTGCGGACCGGACAGCGGTTGCCCAGCAGCGGGTCCTGCTCGCCCGAAAGCCCGCCGAAGTAGGGGCTGGCGATCCAGCTACCCTGCACGAATTCGAACTGCCGCGCGAGGCTGGCGTTGAGGCAGATGAAGTGCAGCCCGCACTCTTGCGCCACCGCCTCTCCGGCGATCACCGCAAGCGGCTCCGGCGCCGCGCCATAGGGCCGCCCCCGCCGCAGGAGCCGGTGAAACCGCGCCGAGGCCACCGCGTCATGGATGGCCGTGCCCTTGAACCCGAGCGAGGACACCACATCCCGCAGGAACCCGCGCCGTCCTTGCGGATCGTCGCCGCTGCGCGGATTGGCGCGGCGGACGTGTGCGCCCACCGGGCATGCAATCCCGTCCGGGTCGCCCGCGAAAGTAAAGCCGTTGAGCCCGTGCGCGGCCAGTTCCGGCAGCGGCTGCCCCTCGATGCCCCGCCCCACCATCCGCTCGGCCAGCGCGACTGCCCCGTCCCTGCCGGCGATCCGCGCGGTCCAGTCCCAGAAGCCGCCCACGTCCTGCATCAACTGGCGATAGACGAGGTACGTCCCGTTACGCCCGATCCCCCGCTGCACCGGATGATCCGCCACGAACCCGTACTCGTTGCCATGCCCCAGCAGGAATTCGCCGAGCGCGATCCGATCGCGATAGTCGCGGTCCTTCGCCCCGCCGGGTCTCAGCGTGCCCTCCCAGTCGACCTCCGGTTGCGAGACACCGTCCACGAAGCCGAACGGCTCGCGCCCGACCGGTCCACTCGCGTCGTTGATACGCAGAAGCGTGCAGGCGTCCGGCGGCATCGCGCCGAGTATCGCATCCTGCCACGCGGCAATGTCCCCCTCCCCCGCCAACAGCATCAGCAGCACATGCGGCTCCGCCTCGCCGCTGCCCCAGCGCCAGTATTCGGGCGCACTTTCCTCCACGTCCCCCAGCCGCCGCGAGCGCGAGGGATCGCCCGCCATCCCGTCGAGGAACTCGGGCGCGAAGCCGGGCACATCGTCCACCGGCAGGCCCAATGCCCGCAGCCCCGCCGCCGTGAAGGCCAGCTGGCAGACCCGCTCCAGCCGCCGCGCCTCCGCCTCGGCCAGCGTCGTCACCGCCAGCGAGCGCAGCCACGCCCGCGCCGCGCCCGGCTGCGCAACCTGCAGCAGCACATAGCGCGCGCCGCCGAGCGACCCGAACCCGCGCCCGACGAGCGCCTGCACGTCGGTGCCCAGCCCTTTCATCTCTCGGCGCCCGTTCATATCTCGGCGATCCAGCGGCGCAGCGCACGCCCGCGCGGCCTCGCCTCGAACCCCGCGCGGATGCGGGCATTGCGCGCCATGTCGTAGTTGGACAGCCCCGGAAACGCCTTGAACCATACCTGCGTCGGGATCTGGTGATGGAACAGGTAGCGCTTGAAGTCCTCCTCCCGCCGCGCCCCGCCGCGGATCAGCCAGTCGGTGCGCGGATAGCCGAGGCCGTTGGAGAACGACAGGTTCAGCCCGAAGGCCACCTTGTTGATGAAGTCGTCGTTGTACGCCTCGCGGCTGCCGTCGTAATTGCTGGCGAAATAGACGCGGCGCCTGTCGTCGAGGAACGTCCAGCTCGCGAAGTGGATCGTGTTCACCCGCGCGAGCCGCCCCTTGCGATAGATGTGCCGCGCGCCCCAGCCGATTACCCACAGGATCACCACCGCCAGCCACCGCCGGAAGCGCCCCGGCTTGAGCGAGCCGATGGCGCTGTACTGGTTGGTGATGTCGTGGTCCTCCTGCGCCGAGAGCATGCGGTTGCGCTCCCGGTCAGGCACCGGGGCGAGCACCGGGTCGGTCTTCTCCCGGCGGCGCAGCAGCAGCACGAACGGCAGCAGACCCAGCACGATCAGCGGCAGCAGGAGCAACCCCAGCACCGGCAGCAGCAGGAAGTGCGCCAGTTCTCCGAGCCGGTGCAGGATCGGCATCTTCTGCAAAGGCGTCAGCGGCACTGCCTGCCCCGCTTGCGCCAGGATCGGCCAGAGCGTTTCCGGATCTTCCGTCCGGTGCGCCAGCCGCGCCACGCGCAGCGCGCGATGCAGCGCCGCCTCCTCGGCAATCTGCCGGGTGCCCCGCCCGCGCCAGTTGATGTAATTGGCCGCCGTCCGGCAGCGATGCGCGCGCATCCACGCGATCAGGTCGGTGCGCGGCTCGAAGTCGATGCAGAACCCGAATATCTTGCGCAGCCCCGGCCCCGCCACCACCGCCAGCGCCTCGAGGAACTCCGCATCCCCGCCATCGTAGTCGGCGATGAACGCCAATCGCACCGGCTCGGTCACCGGCAGGCTCTCGGCCAGCGCGATGCGGTCCCGCAGCGAGGGATCGTCGAGCACGACGAACCGCGCGACATGGATGCGCTTGAGCCGCCCGAACGGCACCAGCCAATTCTCGGGCTCTGCCTGGCCGGGAGACGAGGTCATCGACGCCAGCGTCCGCTCCAGTTCGACGCGTACGCCGAAGCGGAGGGGCGAGGCGATGAAGATGTGTCCCTGCCGGATCACGGCGGCCCGATCAGCCGCCGAACTCGAGCGCGAAGTCGATCAGCCGCGTCTTGTCCCAGTAGACCTTGCCCAGATAGAGCCCCGGCTCGATCATCCGGATCTCGTCGCGCACGTGCGATGCCAGCAGCGAAGTGTCGGAATAGTCGAGCACGATGCACTCCTTGCCGTCCAGCCAGCTCGGCTCCTTGTAGACTTTGGCGACGATCGCCTTGAGCCCGAACGGCAGGATGGTGTTGCGCAGGAAACCATGCTCGCCGTCGAAGACCTTGCCCTGCCAGGCGAAGATATTGATGAGCTTGGCGATCTCGTCCGAAACCGAGGTGCCCGGCGCGATGATCGCCGTCCCCTTGGCCTCGCCATCGGGAATCGGCCCCGCCTCATGCGCGGAAAACAGCGCATCGAGCGCCGCCTGGTCCATCTTGAGCCACTGCGATACCGACTGTCCCATGGCGATCCTCCCAAATCGGCCTGCCAGGTCTGTGCGCATCAGAAATCAATACAATATAATGACTTATACATTTGATTAAACTGGCGGCAATATTCTGATATTCGCCTTAATCCGACCTGCCTGATCACAATCAACACAGCGAACAAAATGCGCCAACCACAGCGTACTATTCTGCACACTCTGCCACCACTGACATTGGTTGTTAAGCGATTACGTCTCCGCCATGGACGCTGAAACATGCGCCCCAAAGGGATTAGTAAGCGATATGCCCCGTCGTAACGAGCACACATATGAGGATGTAAGTGGCGGAGAGGGTGGGATTCGAACCCACGGTACGGTTTCCCGTACACTGCATTTCGAGTGCAGCGCATTCGACCACTCTGCCACCTCTCCGCTAGAAGATTTAGGCGGTGAAACCAAGTTCCACCGGGTCGGGAAGCGCGCCGTTAGCGGACCTGATCGCGCTTGCCAAGCCCTCATTTCAAATTTTCGGGAACAGCCCCGCATGCTCGCTTGTTTGAAATGCGCATGAAACCTATATCTCGGCCATGAACAGAGCGTCATTCTTCTCGCCCCAGGCCGGGCGTGTCATCGACGCACCGCTGCGGACGCGGGCACGATTCGCCATCGGCGATGTCGTGCGCCACAGACTCCACGACTTTCGCGGCGTCGTCTTCGACATCGACCCCGTCTTCGCCAACAGCGAGGAATGGTACCAGGCAATCCCTGCCGAAGTGCGCCCCAAGCGCGACCAGCCCTTCTACCACCTCCTCGCAGAGAGTGACGATTCCAGCTACGTCGCCTACGTCAGCCAGCAGAACCTGACCGGGGACGCCGATGGCGGGCCGGTCGATCATCCCTCGCTGTCGCAGATGTTCGACGATTACGACAACGGCCGCTACCAGCTGCGCCCCGGCCTGGCGCACTGATTTCTCCCGTCGATACGGCTCAGAGCGCTGCGGAGGACCGGTCGCCCTCGCCCGCCCGCTTCGTCAGCAGCCGGGCGATCGCCGAGGCGGGGACAGGCCGCGAGAACAGGTAGCCCTGCACTTCGTGGCAGCCGACCCGCTCCAGGAACTCGAGCTGTTCGGGGGTTTCCACGCCCTCCGCGGTAAGGCGCAGGCCGTTGGCGCGCGCCAGACCGACGATCGCTTCCACCAATGCCGCCCCGGGCACCGTATCGACTGCATTGACGAACGAACGGTCGATCTTGATCCGGTCCACCGCGATGTCACGGATATGGCTGAGCGAGGAGTAGCCGGTCCCGAAATCATCCAGCGCGCAGTGCACGCCAAGCCCGCGCAGGTCCGCAAGCGAGCGGGCGACTTCGCCGGAAGCCGCCATGAGCGCCGTCTCCGTCAGTTCCAGTTCCAGCCGCTCGGCGGTCACGCCGCCCTGCCCTAGCACCTCGCGCACGATCTCGACGAACTTGCGGCTGCGCAGCTGGATCGGCGAGACGTTGACGGCAACGCGCAGACCCGGCCAGGCGCGCGCATCCTGCACGGCGCGGCGCAGCACCCATTCACCCAGCACCGTGATGAGACCGCTCTCCTCGGCCGAGCGGATGAAAGCGCCTGGGGCGACGAGGCCCTGCTCGGGATGCTGCCAGCGCAGCAGCGCCTCCACGCCGACCATGCGGCGGTCTTCCAGCGACCAGATGGGCTGGTAGTGCAGTTCCAGTTGACGGTCGCAGTCCGCCAGCGCCAGTCGCAGCTCCCGGTAGGTCTCCTCGCGCGAGCGGACGTCGTGGTCCATGTCCTGCGTGAAGAAGACGTAGCGGCTGCGGCCGTCGGTCTTCGCCTTGTAGAGAGCGATGTCGGCCTTGCGGGTCAGTTCGGTACGGTCGAGGCCATCCACCGGGGAGACCGCCACGCCGATGCTGGCGCCGATGAACGCCTGCGAGCCGGCCAGGTCGAAGGGGCGCTCCAGTTCCGCGACGATGCGTGCGCAGATGCCTTCGATCGAGGCCCGCCCCTCCGGCTCGCCGATGAGAATGGCGAATTCGTCGCCGCCCAGCCTGGCGACGATGTCGTAGCCGCGCACTTCGGCGACCAGCCGCCGCGCCACCTGCCGGATCAGCGCATCGCCCGCCGGATGGCCCAGCGTGTCGTTGACCTGCTTGAAACGATCGAGGTCGATGTAGAGCAATGCCAGCAGCGTGCGGTGGCGGCGCGAGCGGGCAAGCGCCTCGTCGAGCCGCTGCTCGAACATCGCCCGGTTGCCGAGCCCCGTCAGGTCGTCGTGCATGGCGCGGTGCTGCGCGTGAAGGCGGCTTTCCTCGAGGTCGTGCGTCCGGCGGGCCAGACGGCTCGCCAGCATAAAGAGGACTACGGTGATCAGCAGCAGGACGATCGCCAGCGCCGGAGCCAGTGCCGCGATGACCTGGCTGCCGGGCGCGAAAGGTTGCCACACGAGGTAGCCCACGACGCGCGAGGCGCGGTCGTGGAGCGCTACCGAGCGCTGCCCGTTATTAGCGGGCGGTGCGAGGGCGAAATGCGCTCCCGCAAGGCCGTACTGCTCGGCCACGCCGCCGAAGAACTGGTTGTCGAGATAGACCACTGCGACATGCAGGGCTTCCGCTCCCGGCTTTTGCCGGAGCGTTCCGCTGTCGGTGACGATCGGCTTGATGCTGATGATCGCCGGGCGCCCGCGGACGATGGCGATGTCGGCTTGTCCGGGCGAGAGCATCGCCACGTCGGCTTCCGTGCGCTTACGGATGGTGGGCGCGCGGCGCAGGCCTGACAGCAGCGGCCGCGTCGCGTCTTCCACCGCGATGTAGCTTTCCGGACGCGCGCGCTTGCCTGCCCGCATCGCGTAGATCGGCGCGCCCTGCGGGTCGAGCAGATAGACCTCGTCGATCCCGGCATAGTCCTCGAACCAGACGCCGAGGTTCAGGTCGAGCCAGCGCTCGTCCAGCGGGCGCTTGCGCGCCTCACGGACGGCCTCGTCCCATACGGTCGAGGACTCCTGCGCATGGGCGACGCGCTCCATGCTCTGCGCCAGCACCAGCGAGACGATGGCGTGATCGCGGTTGCGGGCGATGCGATCGACTTCGTGACCCGACCATTCCAGCAGGCCGAGCATGAGGGCGAGCAGGCACAACGCCGCCGCCACGATCGGAGCCGTAAACCGACCGACCATCCGCTTGCGATTTTCGCCCAAGGCCAATCGTGATGTCACACACGACTGCCTGCACCAGAGCGAATAACTTTTCCTTAACGAAAGCCTGTCGTCCGATGTGAATATTTACGGATAACGGGCCTTTTCAGCCCTTAAGCTTCCAACCTGACCGCAGGACGAAGAACAGCACCGTCGCCAGCGCCGCATCCAGCACACCGACGCCCAGTGCACTGTGCAGCACGGCCATGTTGGTGTCGCCGATGTCGCTCTGACCAAGGAAGCCGAAGCGGAAGCCCGAGATCACGTAGAAGAACGGATTCACGCGGCTGATCGCCTGGAAAGCGGGCGCCAGGTTGTCGATCACGTAGAAGGTGCCCGACAGCAGCGAGAGCGGCGCGATGACGAAGTTGGTGACGGCCGCGTTATGGTCGAACTTCTCTGCCCACACCGAGGAGAGCAGGCCCAACAGCGCCAGGAAGGCCGATCCCGCAAGGCCGAACCATACGACCGCCCACGGATGCGCCATCGACAGGCTCACGCCCGGCCACAGCAGCATCGCCAGCGTCAGGGCGAGGCCCACCAGCACCGCGCGGGTGACGGCCGCGCCGATCATGGCGACCATCAACTCCGCCTCGGTCAGCGGCGGCATGAGGTAATCGACGATCGTGCCCTGCACCTTGCCCGCCAGGAACGAGAAGCTGGAATTGGCGAAGGCGTTCTGCATCATGCCCATGACGATCAGCCCCGGCGCCACGAAGGTCGCGAAGTTGACGCCCAGCACCTGACGGTCGCCGCGCCCCAATGCCACGGTGAATATCACCAGGAACAGCATGGTGGTGATCGCGGGCGCCCAGATCGTCTGGGTCTGGACCTTGAAGAAGCGCCTGACCTCCTTCATATAGAGCGTCTTGAGCCCCTCCCAGTTCACCTGGTGGATCAGGGGTTCTCCCTTTGCCGGAAAACGGCGAGTCGCGTTGCCGTTGGTGCCGTCGGGGTTCAGGATCCCGGAGGTGCCGGGCAGCTCAGTCGAATGGGGTTGATCGGCCATGCACCGGCGACTATCGGCTGATGCCTTCCGAGGCAAGCGGCGCCTGGAAATCAGGGGCGATTCTCTCGTCCCGCATGAAGTGATGGAACTGGAATGAGCTGGACTGACGAGCGGATCGAGAAGCTGACCAAGATGTGGGAGGGCGGTTCCACCGCCAGCCAGATCGCGGACGAACTCGGCGGCGTCAGCCGCAATGCGGTGATCGGCAAGGCGCATCGCCTCGGCCTCAAGGCGCGCCCTTCCCCGGTGAAGGCGAACGAGAAGCCCGCGCGCCCCGCGCCCGCTCCGAAGAAGCCCAAGCCCGAAGTCACCGCCGCGCCCGAACCGGCTCCCGCCCCCGCGCCGCGAGTCGAAGCACCGGTCGCCCGCGCCGCCGCCCCCGCGCCGCAGCCGCCCGTGCAGCGTGCAGAGCCCTCGTCGGCGCCCGCTGTCGATGCTCCGGCCGCGCCGCCGCAGCCGCGCATCGTCTCGGTCGGTCCCGGCGGCTTCCTGCGCCAGGGGCCCGGTGATCAGCAGCAGCCGATCCCGCCCGCGCCCCCGCGCCGTCTCGTACCCGCGAAGCCGAGCCCGGAAATCGCCGGCAAGACCAGCCTGCTCGACCTCAGCGACCGCATTTGCCGCTGGCCGATGGGCCACCCCGGTGAGCCGGACTTCCACTTTTGCGGCGACAAGGTGAACCCCGGGTTCCCCTACTGCGTCGAGCATTGCGGCCGCGCCTATCAGGCCCAGCTGCCGCGCGGTGCGCGCCGTGCGCCCCCGCCGCTGCCGTTCGGTGGCCCCCGTGTTCGCTGATCGGGTCCGCTGATCGGATGGGTTCGGGGATGAAGCTCCGGGCGGCGCTCGCTCTTCTCGCGGCGCCGCTGGCGCTGTCCCCGGCCCTCGCGCAGGACGCCGTGCCGGTTGCACCGGCTGCGGCACCTGCTCCAGTCCCGGCCGAGTACGTCTACGTCGCGCTGACGGTGCCGCAGGGTGTCATCACCCTCGCGCTCGACAAGACCCATGCGCCGCTGACGACCGCCAACTTCCTCAAATACGTCGATACGAAGAAGATGGATGGCGCCGTGTTCTACCGCGCCATGCATCTCGATCACGACCCTGAACAGGGCCTGCTGCAAGGCGGCGTGCGCAACGGCGCCAACCTGCTGCCCCCGGTCGCGCACGAGCCCAATAGCAAGACCGGGATCAAGCATGTCGCCGGCGCCATCTCGATGGCTCGCTTCGCGCCGGGCTCGGCCCAGGCCGACTTCCTGATCCTGCTCTCCGACATGCCCTCGCTCGACGCCGACCCCGGCAATGACGGCAAGGACCCCGGCGCGGGCTTCGCCGCCTTCGGCCATGTCGCGGCGGGTATGGACGTAGTGAAGGCGCTCTGGAACCTCCCCCGCTCCGCCACCAAGGGCGAAGGCGTGATGAAAGGGCAGATCCTTGCGCAGGACGTGAAGATCATCACCGCCCGCCGGACCAAGGCTCCACCCGCAGGCAATTGACCCTTCCGGTCGCCCTTCAGTTTCCGATCGAATAGGCGACCATCAGGCGCACCGTGGTCTCGATCGGCCGGGGCGCCAGTTCGACCTGCACGGGCGGCGGTGGCGGAGCGGGCGGCGGCGGCGCAGATGCGCGGGAACCTGCTGCCTGCACGATTTCCGGCTCCATCGCGATTTCACGATAGTCCGAATCCTGCACGCGCAGGATTGGCCCCAAACGGGTGCCGGAACCTTCGGCTATGAGCTTTGCCTTGCCTTGTGCGTTCGCCAGAGCGGCCTGCATCGCCTGATCGCGGGCAGCGGCGTCGTCGCGCAGCCAGAAGCGCTGCAGCGAGGCATCTAGGCCGCCCATGTGGCCGATCAGGCTCACCAGCGTGCCCGCATCCTTCGGCCGCGAGGTATCGACCGACACCGGCAACGTCGCGATGTAGCCGATGATCGCGCAGGCCCCGGTCGAGAGCCGCTGTTGCCCATAGGGGCTGGCATCGCACTCCTTGGAGCGCACTTGTGCGAGCGAGAAATTGGATGAACGGAAATCCGCCGCCTTGGGCAGCAGGCCATTGATCGCCGCGCTCATCGCCGCAGCCTGATCCTTCAGCTTGGTGGCCGCCTCATCGGAGGTCGTACCCTCCCCCCGCAGCGTGAAGTTGATCGTCGCCATGTCGGGCGCCGTCTTCGCTGTGCCGCTGGCCGAGACGAGGATCTGCGGCGCCTGCTGTGCTTGCGCCATGGCCACGGAACCCGGTGCGGCTGCCAGTATCGCTAGTGCAAGAACCCGCATTCCCCGTCTCCGTGCAAAATTCGATAGCCTGTTCATCAGCTTATCGAATGGTCCGGTGCTCGCAAGCAGCTTTCGTGCTGGTCACAAAGCAAAAAGGGCCGCGCTTTCGCGCGACCCTTTTTTTGCGTCCTAAGCGGAGTGTGCCGATCAGTCTTCCTTGAGGAAGGCCGGCATGTGGTTCGGATTGCCACCCTCGCCGCCACCGTCACGGCGCGGACCACGGGGACCGCGATCGCCACCGCGACCACCGCCGTCACGGCGCGGGCCACGACGGTCACCGCCGCGATCGCCGCCACCACGCGGGCCACGGTCGCCGCCTTCACGCGGTTCGCGGGGCGGACGGGTGTCTTCCAGCTCGGCGCCGGTTTCCTGATCGACGACGCGCATCGACAGGCGGACCTTGCCGCGCTGGTCGATCTCGAGGACCTTGACGTAGACCTCCTGGCCTTCCTTGACGACGTCGGTGGGCTTTTCCACGCGCTCGTTCTTCATTTCGGAAACGTGGACGAGACCGTCCTTGCCGCCCATGAAGTTCACGAAGGCGCCGAAGTCGACGATGTTGACGACCTTGCCCTGGTAGACCTTGCCGACTTCCGCTTCCTCGACGATGCCGAGGATCCACTTCTTGGCGGCCTCGATCTGCGCGGTGTCCGAGGACGAGATCTTGATGACGCCTTCGTCGTCGATGTCGACCTTGGCGCCGGTCTCGGCGACGATCTCGCGGATGACCTTGCCGCCGGTGCCGATGACGTCACGGATCTTCGACTTGTCGATCTGGATCGTCTCGATGCGCGGGGCGTGCGCCGACAGTTCGGTGCGCGACGAGCCGAGGGCCTTGGTCATCTCGCCCAGGATGTGGGCGCGGCCAGCCTTGGCCTGCTCCAGAGCCTTGGCCATGATCTCGCGCGTGATGCCCGCGATCTTGATGTCCATCTGCATCGTGGTGATGCCGATTTCGGTGCCCGCGAC
This sequence comes from Novosphingobium resinovorum, assembly GCF_027922145.1. Taxonomy (GTDB): domain Bacteria; phylum Pseudomonadota; class Alphaproteobacteria; order Sphingomonadales; family Sphingomonadaceae; genus Novosphingobium; species Novosphingobium resinovorum. The sequence continues at coordinate 484,654 of NZ_BSFC01000011.1, forward strand.
CTTGAAGTCCATGTCGCCGAGGTGATCTTCGTCACCCAGGATGTCGGACAGGACCGCGAAATCCTTGCCTTCCAGGATCAGGCCCATGGCAATGCCCGAGACCGGGCGGACCAGCGGCACGCCGGCGTCCATCATCGACAGCGAACCGCCGCATACGGTGGCCATCGAGGACGAACCGTTCGACTCGGTGATGTCCGAGAGAACGCGGATCGTGTAGGGGAAGTCTTCCTTGGCGGGCAGCACCGGGTGCAGCGCGCGCCATGCCAGCTTGCCGTGGCCGACTTCGCGGCGGCCCGGCGCGCCGAAGCGGCCCACTTCACCGACCGAGTAGGGCGGGAAGTTGTAGTGCAGCATGAACGACGAGTACGACAGGCCTTCGAGGCCGTCGATCATCTGCTCGGCGTCCTTGGTGCCCAGCGTGGTGGTGCAGATCGACTGCGTTTCACCGCGGGTGAACAGCGCCGAACCGTGGGTACGCGGCAGGAAGCCGACGATCGCCTCGATCGGGCGGACCTGCTCCAGCGTACGACCGTCGATGCGCTTGCCGTCCTTGAGGATGGCGCCGCGAACGATGTCCGCTTCCAGCTTCTTCATGGTCTTGATCGCGACCATCTGGAGCTGCGGGGTTTCACCCGAGAACGCTTCCTTGGCCTTGGCGCGCGCGGCGTTGAGGGCGTTGGAGCGGGCCGACTTGTCGGTCAGCTTGTAGGCTGCGGTGACGTCCTTGCCGACGGCCTTCTTGAGCTTCGCCTTGATGTCGGCAGTGTTGTCCGACAGGTCGATGTCCCAGGGCTCCTTGGCGGCCTTTTCCGCCAGGTCGATGATGAGGTTGACGACCTTCTTGATCTCGTCATGCGCGAACACGACGGCACCCAGCATCTCTTCCTCGGTCAGCTCCTTGGCTTCCGATTCCACCATCATCACGGCGTCGCCGGTGGCGGCGACGACGAGATCGAGGCGGCCGTCGGTGAGAGCAGCGGTCTGCTTCGGGTTCAGCGTGTATTCGCCGTCGACGAAGCCGACGCGCGCGGCGCCGATCGGGCCCATGAAGGGCACGCCCGAGATGGTCAGCGCGGCCGAAGCGGCGATCATCGCGACGATGTCGGCCTCGGTCTCGCCGTCATAGCTCAGGACCTGGGCGATGACGTTGATTTCGTTATAGAAGCCCTCGGGGAACAGCGGGCGGACCGGACGGTCGATCAGGCGGCTGGTCAGCGTTTCCTTTTCGGTCGCGCCGCGCTCACGCTTGAAGAAGCCACCGGGGATGCGGCCTGCGGCCGAATACTTTTCCTGGTAGTGGACGGTCAGCGGGAAGAAGTCCTGGCCTTCCTTCACCGACTTGGCGGCGGTCACGGCGCAGAGCACCACGGTCTCGCCGTAGGTTGCGAGGACGGCGCCGTCGGCCTGACGGGCGATGCGGCCGGTTTCGAGGGTGAGGGTCTTGCCGCCCCACTCCATGCTTACGGTCTTTACGTCGAACATTTTCGATTTCCTTGACCCGCGCGGCCCTATTGCCATGCGGGGCTTACTGCCGGGGATACCGTCCCGGTCCGGTGCGGGGCTTTTTCGTCGCCCCTGGGCTGCCTGCGCCGAATTGCGAGGTTGCCCGGAAATTTTGCTGGCGCGCTTTACCACGCCTCATGCTTCAAATGCAAAACGGCCCGCCGAAGCGGGCCGTAGCTTGATCTTACTTACGCAGACCGAGCTTCTGGATGAGCGAGTTGTAACGCGCCACATCCTTCTTCTTCAGATAGTCCAGCAGCGAGCGGCGCTTGTTGACCATGGCCAGCAGACCGCGACGCGAGTGGTTATCCTTGTGGTGAGCCTTGAAGTGCTCGGTCAGGTTGCGGATGCGCTCCGTAAGGATCGCGACCTGGACTTCCGGGCTGCCCGTGTCGCCAGCGACGCGAGCGTTGTCCGTGATGATGTCCTGCTTCTTTTCAGCGGTAACCGACATTTCATTTACTCCGCGACATCGGATAGATTGAACCCCCGAACGACGCGGACCTCGCGGTCCGTAAGCTGTACCAAAGCGACGGGGACGGTGCCCTCGTACGCGCAGTATAGCCCGTCTTCATGGGGCATTCCGGTAAGAACGCGGCCCTGACGGACCGCCCTTGCCTGCTCCGGGTCGAGGTCGATGGCCGGGATGTCGTCCAGCCCCGCCTCCAGCGGCAAGAGTATCTGCTCAAGAGGCGCGCCCTTACCGAATTCGTTCAATTTGTCCAGCGAAATCGCGTGGGACAGGTCGAACGGCCCCGCCTTGGTCCGGCGCAGCATCGTGACCGTGCCGCAACTTCCCAGCGCCTGCGCAATGTCCCGCGCGAGGCTGCGGATATACGTGCCCTTGGAAACCGTGGCCAGCAGTGTCGCGCCCGCTTCGGGATCGAAATTCAGCAGTTGCAGGTCGAACACGGTCACGCTGCGCGTCTTAAGCTGCACATCCACCCCGGCCCGGGCAAGGTCATAGGCGCGTTCGCCATCGACCTTGAGCGCCGAGTAGGCAGGCGGCACCTGCTCGATCGGCCCGGTAAAGCGCGGCAGCACCGCCTCCACATCCCCGCGCGAGGGGCGCACGTCGCTGGTCGCGATCACCGCGCCTTCGAGGTCGAGCGTGTCGGTTTCCTCGCCGAACTTCACGGTGAACTCATAAGCCTTGGTGGCATCGAGCATCCGGCCCGCCAGCTTGGTCGCCTCGCCCAGCGCCACCGGGAGAATCCCCGTCGCCAGCGGGTCGAGCGTGCCGCCGTGGCCCACCTTCACCTTCTTGCCGTACCCGGCCTCGCGCAAATTGCGCTTCACCGCCGCCACGGCTTGCGTCGAACCGAGGCCCAGCGGCTTGTCGAGAATGATCCATCCGTGCGGCATCATGCTTCCTTGGGCCATGCGAGCAACCGCGCATGATCGGCGATCGGGGTGGGCCAGAGCACGCACAAGGCGTCGAAATTCTCCCGGTCCCCCGAATAGAGCGCGCGGATCGCCTCTTCGTAGCCCGGACGGTCGCCCGCCATGACGGTGAGGAAGCGGCAGGCGGCGTCGAGACACTCGCGCTCGCTGCGCCCGGCCCGCATCGCCGCCTCCACCAGCTTGCGCAAGGTGACCGAGGCGCCGCCGGGCTGGCCGGCCAGCCATTCCCAATGGCGCGGCAGCAACGTGACCTCGCGCGCCTCCACGCCGAGCGAAGGCCGCCCGCGCGGACGCGGTGCGGCGGGTTCGGTCAGGTCGAGATCGACCTGCCGCCCGGTATCGTCGTCGAAGGCGAGCAGATCGCTGCTGCGGGCGAGCGGACCGAGATCGCGTAGCGCCTGGGTGAAATCCCCCGGCTGTCCGCGCGCGATCACGTCGTCCTTGTAGAATACGGTGACGGCCATGGGCACTTCCTTTCGGACAGCGCCGCTACATTAACCCGGATGAAATTGTCAATATACCCGGATTAAAATTGATCTAGGCACGCTTTTGACGGGAAGCGGCCGTGTTATCCTCCCTGTTCCGAAGGAATGGGGAGGTGGCAGCCCGCAGGGCTGACGGAGGGGTTTGCCCCCTCCACCACCGACTGCGTCGGCGTCCCCCCTCCCCATCGCTGCGCGACAGGGAGGATCAGGCAATGTCCGCAATGGGCAGTCCGAATAGCCCTACCGCCCCAGCGCCTCGCTGAAATGGCGGCGACACAGCGCCACGTAGCGGTCGTTGCCGCCGATCTCAGTCTGCGCGCCCTCGCTGACGGCCCGGCCGCCATCATCCACGCGCAAGTTCATCGACGCCTTGCGCCCACAGTGGCACACCGCCTTGAGCTCGATGAGCGAATCCGCGATCCCCAGCAGGATCGCCGCTCCGGGGAACAGATCGCCGCGAAAATCGGTGCGCAGGCCGTAGCAGAGGACCGGAATGCCCACCTTGTCGGCGATGTCCGCGCATTGCCACGCCTGCGCAGCGGTGAGGAACTGCGCTTCGTCCACCAGCACGCAGGACAGCGGCTCCACCGCGTGGGCGGCGCGCACTTGTTCGCACAAGTCGGTCAACGGGCCGAACCGGTGCGCCGAGGCATGCAGGCCGATGCGGCTTTCGATCGCGTGATCGGCGCCCATATCGGCACTGCGATCGTCTATCGCGGCGGTCCACAGCATCGTCTTCATACCACGCTCACGGTAGTTGAAGGCCGCCTGCAACAGCGTCGTCGATTTGCCCGCGTTCATGCTGGCGTAGTAGAAATAGAGCTTGGCCATCGGTTGCTGGGGATAACACCGCCCCGAATGCGGCGCACGGTCTTTCCCGGGCTTCTCCCCGGGTCAATTGCCCTTAACAATCAAGATCGAAGTCCAAGGGAGTGCCGGATGAGGCCGTGGTCATGAAGAAGCCGGGCGCATGAAGAAACTGATCGCCGCGCTGGCGGCCTTTGCGCTGCCCGCGCTCCTTGCTGCCTGGCTGGCGCTCGCGCCGCTGGGCGGGCAGTATGCCTCGCTCGATCCGCTCGCCGAGCGCGTGATCGGCATGCAGGGGCGCAATGCGGCCGTCTTCGCGCTGCTGATGGCCGGGATCGGCCTTGCCGTGCTGGCCGCGCTGGCGGTGCGCGGCAAACCTGCGGAACGACTGACGTATCAACCGCAAGTCGCACCGCAGCAATTCGGCCGCCGCCGCCGCAAGCTCACCGCCGAACCGGAGCCGGTTGACGAAGAAAGCCCCGAAGAAGACGCCCTCCCGTTCGAGGAGCCTGTCACCGAAGAGCCTGCGGACGACCCGGAAGCCCCCGCCCTCCCCCCGCAGCCGACCGTCGCGGCCGCGCCCGTCGTGCTCGTGCGCAAGCAGCGGGAGCGGCGGCGCGACTGGTTCGGCGATGCCAGCTGGCTCGGCGGCCTGCCGCGCCTCGGCAATGCCGAATGGCCGCGCGACGAAGCGGGGACGCCGCTGCCCTTCGCGGCGCAGATCGACTTGTCCGAACTCGCCGCCGCCCGCCCGGACATGCCGCTGCCGCGCAGTGGATCGCTGGCGTTCTTCCTCGGCGCGGGTGCAGTCGTCGCCGTGCCGGAGGGCATCCACGACTTCACAGACCCGCCCGCCGACCTGCCGCCCGCCTATGACGAGGGAGGGCTGCCCTTCCCCACCCGCCATACCCGCCTGACCCGCTGGTTCTTCCCGTTCTGGCCGGTGAGCCCGGTGGCGCTCGACCCGACCGGCCCGCAGAGCGACGCGGCGCTCGCCGTCCGCCTCGGCGCGGCCTTGCGTGATCATACCTTCTACGCGGCGGGCGTCGGCGCTCCGGTCGAGGCCCTGTGGTGGCATGCGGTGATCCATTTGTCCGACCGCCTGCACGAGGCGCTCGACGAGGCGCCGCGCCTGCTTTCCCGCCGCCGTGACGAGATGGCGCGCCAGAACGCGGAAATCGCCCGCCTGCGCACCGATGCGGCCGCGATCCCCTACGCACTGGAAGATGCGCAGGAGATCGCCGAGCAGATCGAGGGCGAATACGCGCTGCTTCAGGACCAATGCGCCGCGCTGCCCGCTATGGTCGCCGCGCTCGACCAGTTCATCGCCGGGCGCGAGCCGATGAAGCGCCTGACCACAGACGAACTCGCGGTGGTCGGCGACATCCTCGCCGAGCTGCACGAGAGGTACGGCGAAGTGGTGCAGGCGCACCTGCCCGGCACGCTTGCCGACCTCGCGACGATCTCGCTGCGCACGATGGTGTCCGGCCCACCCGAAACCCTCGCCGCCGTGCCGGACGCCGTGCTCTCACGGATCAACCGCGAATACCGCATGCCGCCCGTCCATCACCACCGGATGCTCGACGCCGAAACCGACGGCAGCGAAGTCCTGCTGCTGCAACTCGGCTACGACGACCTGATGGAGTGGGCATGGGAGGAAACCGGCGCCTGGCGTTTCCGCATCGGCGCCCAGGCCCTGCTTACCAGAGACTGGCAGGCAGCGACGCTGGCGTTCGAGACGGACTGACAGGCCGGCCGGTCAGGACCGCGCCTCGGCCAGCAGCACTTCGGCGAGCGCTTCGGGACGGGTATTCATGACCTGATGCCCGGCATCGATGCGGTGCAGTCGGCGCGCATGAAGCCGGTCGGCGAAGCGCTCCTGCCACGAAGCCGGCAAGGCCATGTCGCGCAAGGCGACGACGTAGCAGGCCGGGATCGCGCGCAAGTGGTCGTAGCGCCATTCGCTGTAGGCATAGGCGCTCGCCGGCCATCCGTCGTGGCCGAGCTTTCCGAGGAAGGCTGCCGCCTCGCCCTCCTCCATGTCGTTGCAGAACATGGTTGCGTAGCGCTCGGCTTCGGACCCGGATGGATAGCCGACTTCCTCGACACTCGACCCGCGCGGCCCGCGCCCCATCTGATCGAGCGTCGTCAGGCCCGGCAGGGGCGCCGAACAGGTGACGTAGGCCAGCTTGCCGATGAGGCCGCCGGGCGCAAGGTCAGCCATGTGCGGGATCGTCATGCCTGCCTGTGAATGGCCCACCAGCATGACCCCGCGCAGCCCGGAGGCGAGGATGTCGCCGATCAGTTCGCGCGTTGTGTCGGCGAAGGCATAGGCGGCGTTATCCACGCCGCGCTTCGCGCCGCAACCGGGTGCATCCAGCGCAAGGCAGCGCACTGCCCCGCCAGACTGACGCCCGACCGCCGCGATCGTCTCCTCCCAGACCCAGCCGCCCTGTCCGCCGCCATGGAGGAACACCATGTCGCGCATACCTGCTCTCCCGATCATCGAATTGCGATCAGGGTAGCGGGCCGGGTGAGCGTAGGAAGAGGCAGCGCCGGGTGATCGTCCCGGCGGTGCGGACTATCAGCCCTCGAGGTCGCGCTTCACGCGCGGGTCGTTGAGCAGTGCGTCGATGCGGCGCGCCTCGTCGAACGTCTGGTCGGAGCGGAACTGGATCTTGGCCGCGAACTTCAGCTTGAGCCGCTGAGCGACCTCGCGCTGGAAATAGGCGGTGTTGGTTCGCAGCGCCTTGAGCACTTCCTCCTCGTGCTCGCCCAGCAAGGGCTTCACGAAGACGCTGGCCTGCCGCAGATCGGGCGTCATGCGCACTTCGGTGACGGAGACGGTATGCGCGCTCAGCGTTTCGTCGTGGACCTGCTGACGGGCGAGGATCTCGGAAATGACGTGCCGCACCTGCTCACCCACCTTGAGGAGGCGGACGGAGTGCTGTTCGGGAGTTGTCTGGTTTTTTGCCATCTTGATGCGTCCATGTGGGCCGGGCGCGACAATTTGCAACAAACTGTTACGCCTCCTTGCCCGGTTCCTGGCGTTATCCCGGATGAAACGTGCCGTCAAAGGAGTCGCACCATGAAAAAGTTCACCGCCGCCCTGCTCAGCGCCGCGCTGCTGGTCCCCAGCATCGCCGCAGCGCCTGCCATGGCGCAGCCCGCCCACCACGACGATCGTGGAAATCGCGACGATCGCGGCCCGCACAAGACCGTCGTGACGCAGAAGACGACCTACAAGTCCTTCCGCAAGGGCCAGAAGTTCGATCGGCGCTATGCGCGCAACTATCAGGTCATCGACTATCGCAAGTACCGCAACGTAAAGGCGCCGCCGCGCGGCTACCACTACGTACGCTCGGGCAACGACATGCTGCTCGTGGGCATCACAAGCGGTATCGTCGCCTCGGTGCTGGCGGGCCAGTTCCGCTAAGGCCGACTGGCGGGATCAGAGGGCGGGCCGCTCGCGCGGCCCGCCATTTTCATGCCATCTTCGCGGCGATCCGCGCGAGCGAGCGCACGTTGCGCGCGGTGCCCCGGCAGCCGAGACGCCGCTCGATGAAGGCATTGGTGAGCTTGGACTGGCCCGCGCCGTCCACGTAATCGATGTAGAGGCAGCGCGGCCCCATCGCGATCTTCTCCGGCCCGCGCCCGGCATGGTCGGCCACCAGCTTTTCGAATGCCGACTGATCGGCGTCGCGTTCCAGGAACAGGGTGTGGACGTAATGGTCCTGTCCGATTCCGGTGAACGGATTGTCCTCCACCGCCGAGCGTACTTCCCCGGCGTTGCGCACGGCGGCGAAGGTGTTCATGTCGAAGCGGTCGAGCATCATGTGCGCGAACAGGTCTTCCAGGCCATCGGTGGGCCGCTCGTCGAAATCGAACAGGACGTTGCCGCTGGCGACGACGGTTTCGACGTTCTCGAACTCCTCGCGCTCGAAGGCATAGCGCAAGTCCGCCATGGTCAGGCGGTTACCGCCCACGTTGATCGAGGCGAAGAAGGCGCAGTAGCGGGTCATCTTGAATGTTTCCGAAGATTGATGAAGGCCGACCTCGCCTACCACGATTGATGCACCCGGTTAAAGTTCCGCAAGGCCCGGAAGGCGCGCCCTTGCAAGGGCGCGTGGAGCGATGTAATTTGTGCCCATCACCACGGTTTGAATGTTCATTCAACCTGCCGAGCCCGGATGTTCCAGCATCCGGGCTCTTTCCATAAGAACGCCTGACCATATCGGAGGTCGGCGTTCCAGCGCCGACCTCCTCTACCGGCTACTTGCGGCCCAGTTCGATCAGCTTGATCGTCAGGGTTACCAGCGCGACGATCAAGCTCGCCACGCCAAGCACCAGCATCACCACGACTTGTGTGTCCATCCACATCACCTGCCTTTCCGCCGCCAGTTGCGACCGGCGAGGTATAGGCGCGATGCGCATCCGTTCCCGATTAAATCCCGGCAAACGAAAGCGGCCACCGCCGGGTCTCCCCGACGATGGCCGCATTCATCAGCGTTGGTGTAAGATCGAGCCTTAGCCGACGGTACGCTCGCGGTGGCTGACTTCGAAGACTTCGAGGTGGTCGCCCGCCTTGATGTCGTTCGTATCGGCCAGCACGACGCCGCATTCCAGGCCGGCGCGCACTTCGTCAACGTCGTCCTTGAAACGGCGCAGCGAGGAGATCGTCGTCGCCGAAACGATGACGTCGTTGCGGGTGAGACGCGCGCTGAGACCCTTGCGGATGTAGCCCTCGACCACCAGCAGACCCGCTGCCTTGTCGCGCTTGCCGGCCGGGAAGACCTGCTTGACCTCGGCGCGGCCGACGACGGTTTCGATGCGCTCCGGACCCCAGATGCCCGCCATCTGCTTGGCGACCTCTGCGGTCAGTTCGTAGATGACGTCGTAGTACATCATCGGCGTCTTGGTACGCTCGACCAGTTCGCGGGCCTTGGCGTTCGGACGGACGTTGAAGCCGACGATCGGCGCGCCCGAAGCTGCGGCAAGCGTCACGTCGGTCTCAGTGATCGCACCGACGCCCGAGTTCAGGACGCGAACCTTGATCTCGTCGTTCGAAAGGGCGTGGAGCGCGGCGTTGATCGCCTCGACCGAACCCTGCACGTCCGCCTTGATGACCACCGGGTACTCGATGACCTTCTGCTTGTCGGCGAGCGCCGAGAACATCGTGTCGAGGCTGGCGGGCGCCATCGCGGTGCGCTTGGCAGTCGCCTGCTCCTGACGCCAGGACGAAACCTCGCGGGCGCGCTGCTCGCTCTCAACCACGGTGAGCATGTCACCGGCCATCGGAACGCCGCCAATGCCCAGCACTTCGACCGGCATTGCCGGCGGGGCGACCTTGATCTGGCGGCCCTTGTCGTCGAGCATGGCGCGCACGCGGCCGCTCTCGGTGCCGACAACGAGGATGTCGCCGACCTTGAGCGTACCACGGTTGACCAGCACCGTCGCGAGCGGCCCCTTGCCCTTGTCGAGCTTGGCTTCGATCACGGTGGCTTCGGCCATGCGGTCCGGGTTGGCCTTCAGTTCCATCAGTTCGGCCTGGAGCAGGATCTTCTCGATCAGCTCGTCCAGACCCTTACCGGTCTTGGCCGAGACTTCGACGTCCTGCACGTCACCCGACATGTCCTCGACCACGATCGAGTGTTCGAGCAGACGCTCGCGCACCTTCTGCGGATTGGCTTCGGGCTTGTCGCACTTGTTGATCGCGACGATCATCGGCACGCCGGCGGCCTTGGTGTGATTGATGGCTTCGACCGTCTGCGGCATGATGCCATCGTCGGCCGCGACCACCAGCACCACGATGTCCGTGACGTTGGCACCGCGCATACGCATCTGCGTGAAGGCGGCGTGACCCGGGGTGTCGAGGAAGGTGACGAAGTCGCCGCCCTTGGTCTTGATCTGGTAGGCGCCCATATGCTGGGTGATGCCGCCCGCCTCGCCGCGCACGACGTCGGTGCCGCGCAGCGCGTCGAGCAGCGAGGTCTTGCCGTGATCGACGTGGCCCATGATCGTGACGACCGGCGGACGCGCCTTCAGCGTGTCCTCGGGATCGACGTCCACGGTGTGGTCGATGTCGATGTCGCTTTCCGACACGCGCTGGACGTTGTGGCCGAATTCCTCGACCAGCAGCTCCGCGGTGTCCTGGTCGATCGTCTGGTTGACGGTGACCATCATGCCCATCTTGAACATCGACTTGACAAGGTCCGCCGCCTTTTCGGCCATGCGGTTCGCCAGTTCGGCGACGGTGATCGCCTCCGGCACGATGACATCGCGAACCTGCTTTTCACGTGGCTGCGAACGGCCGCTGTAGCTGGAACGACGCTCCTTCTCACGCGCACGCTTGAGCGCGGCGAGCGAGCGGGCGCGGGCCCCCTCGTCGTCGTTGAGCGCGCGGTTGACGGTCAGCTTGCCGGCCTGGCGACGATCGCCGCCCTTGGCGTTCCGGTCGGTCTGCTGGCTCGGCGCGGGACGGGCCGGGGTCGCCGGCCCCTTCTTGGCGCCGAGCGGAGCGCGGGGTGCGGTGGCACCGGCGCTACTCCCGTTACCGGCATTGCCACCACCCGCAGTCGGGGCCGCCGCAGGTGCGGTCGGCTCGGGACGGCGCGGCTCGGGGCGCTGCACCGGAGTGAAGCGGCGTGCGGCCGGAACCGGCGTCGCTACAGGTGCGGGAGCCGGGGCAGGTGCAGCAGCCTTGGCGACCGGAGCCGCCGCAGGTGCAGGAGTCTCGGCAACAGCCGGAGTTTCCACGACCGCCGGTGCCTCAGCGGCCACAGGGGCAACCTCGGGCGCTGGTGCGGGTTCGGGCGCAGCGACAGGCTCGGGAGCCTTGACGGGTTCGGCCGGGGCAGCGGCGGCAGCAGCCGCTTCCTCTTCGGCGCGGCGATTGGCTTCGACGCGCTGCTTCTCTTCGTCGATCGCACGCTGGCGCTGTTCCTGCTCGCGGCGGGTCGCCTCCTCGAGCATCTGCATGCGGGCTTCTTCAGCCTCACGCTGCATGCGGGCGACGCGCTCCTGCGGGGTTTCGTTCGAGGGCGCAGGGCGACGGACGGGCGGCGGGGGCGGAGCCGCAGGACGCGGTGCCGCAGCCTGCGGAGCAGGTGCGGCAGCGGCAGGCGCCGGAGTCACCTCGCCTTCGGGCTTGCCGCCGGGCATCAGTTTGCGGCGCTTCACCTCGACCACCACCTTGTTGGTGCGGCCGTGGCTGAAGGTCTGCTTGACCTCACCCGCTTCCACTGAGCGCTTAAGCCCAAGCGGCTTGCGGCCCAGGGTCGGTTTGTTGTCGGTCTCGCTCATATTTCTCGTCTTCGCCCTTCGCTCAATTCGTCGTCACGGAGTCGGCCTGGGCCGCTCCGTCAGTGTCATCCATGCTGGGCCTGTGTAAGTCACTTTGGCCGTCGTCCCCGTTCGAGGCCTCCCGGCTGATGACCTGCCCTTGGAAATGCAGGAGGCGCTTTAGCAGCGTTTCGACTCGGTCAGCCGCTCCGCGATCGTTCAGCGCCAGGTGAACGACGTTGTCGCGGCCCAATGCCACAGACAACGTGTCCCGGTCCAGAGGCAAGGTGACGCCTCGCAGACCAGTTCCTTCCGCCTCGGACCCGACCCGCCAGGCCTGGTCCAGCTTGCGCGATCCGTCTTCACGCGCATCGGCGGCATGGGCAAGCCATTCGACCCGCCCCTCACGCGCGTTCTGCGCGATGCGGTCCGAGCCCATGAGCAGCCTGCCCGATTTCAGTTCAAGGCCCAGCCGGTCGGTCAGCGCGCGGCACAGCGCAGCCTCGATCCGATCCGCTAGGTCGTCGGGGATGGTAATGGCCGCGCCCTTGTAGGCCCGTGCCAGTGCTCCCTTAAGTTTGTTCTTCGACACCGCAATTTCAAGGTCTGCGCGAGAAACGCCGATCCACGCGCCGCGCCCGGGGGCACGCGCGTGGACGTCGGGGAGCACCAGACCGTCCGGCGAGATCGCCAGACGGATGAACTCCCCGCGCACAGCCTTCTCGCCGGAGAGGATGCAGGTCCTCTCCGGCGAATTGCCGTCAATGTCGGAGCTTACGCGCTCATTGCGAGGATTCCGCATCGGCGGCCTCCTCAGCTTGCGGTTCGTCTTCGAACCAGTGGGCGCGCGCGGCCATGATGATTTCGTTGCCCTGCTCTTCGGTCAGGCCGTACTCGCCGAGCACGCCGCCCTTATCCTCGTCGCGACCAGCGCGCTTGTTCACCGAACCGTCGCGGCGACGCTGTTCGGTGCGCTTCTTGGCGATGAGTTCGTCAGTCGCAAGGTCGGCGAGGTCGTCGAGCGTCTTGATGCCGCCCTTGCCGAGCACGACCAGCATCGCTTCGGTGAGGTGCGGCAGTTCGGCCAGCGCATCCTCGACGCCCAGCGCACGGCGGGCTTCGCGGTTGGCTTCCTCGCGGCGATCGAGCGCTTCCTGCGCACGGTTCTGCAGTTCTTCGGCCAGCTCTTCGTCGAAGCCTTCGATGTTCGCCAGTTCGGCGGCATCGATATAGGCGACTTCTTCCAGCTCGCTGAAGCCTTCGGCGACCAGCAGCTGCGAGAGCGTCTCGTCGACGTCCAGCTCCTCCTCGAACATCTTCGAGCGCTCGACGAATTCCTTCTGGCGCTTCTCCGAGGATTCCGCCTCGGTCATGATGTCGATCTGCGAGCCGGTCAGCTGCGAGGCCAGACGCACGTTCTGGCCGCGACGGCCGATCGCGAGGCTGAGCTGATCGTCAGGCACCACGACTTCGATGCGGCTTTCTTCCTCGTCGATGACGACGCGGCTGACGGTCGCGGGCTGCAGCGCGTTGACCACGAACGTCGCGGTGTCCTCGCTCCAGGGGATGATGTCGATCTTCTCGCCCTGCATTTCCTGCACGACCGCCTGCACACGGCTACCCTTCATGCCGACGCAGGCGCCGACCGGATCGATCGAGCTGTCGTTGCTGATCACACCGATCTTGGCGCGCGAACCCGGATCGCGGGCGGCTGCCTTGATCTCGATGACGCCGTCGTAGATCTCGGGCACTTCCTGCGCGAACAGGCGCTTCATGAAGTCCGGGTGCGCGCGGCTGAGGAAGATCTGCGGGCCGCGGTTCTGGCGCTCGACGCGCAGGACCAGCGCCCGCACGCGCTCGCCGACACGGGCGGCTTCGCGGGGGATCTGCTGGTCGCGGCGGATCACGCCCTCGGCGCGGCCAAGGTTGACGATCACGTGGCCGAACTCGACCGACTTGATGACGCCGGTGATGACTTCGCCGGCGCGGTCCTTGAACTCTTCGTACTGACGGTCACGCTCGGCGTCGCGGACCTTCTGGAAGATCACCTGCTTGGCCGACTGCGCGTCGATGCGGCCGAGGTCCACCGGGGGTAGCGGGTCGACGATGAAGTCGCCCAGCGCAGCGCCCTTCTGGAGCTTCTCGGCCTGCTTGAGGTCGACCTGCTTGAAGTAGTCCTCAACCTCTTCCACGACTTCGACGACGCGCCACAGGCGCAAGTCGCCGGTACGCGGATCGAGCTTCGCGCGGATGTCGTTCTCGGCGCCGTAGCGGTTGCGGGCCGACTTCTGGATGGCTTCTTCCATCGCCTCGATGACGATCGACTTGTCGATCATCTTTTCCGAAGCAACGGAGTTCGCAATCGCGATCAGCTCGGCGCGGTTGGCGGAAATCGCACTGGCCATGGCTTAGTCTTCCTGTTCCTCAAGAATGTCGTCCGCGCCGCTGGTATCCTGCGGGCGGCTTGCTGCGATGAGCCTGTCGGTAAGGATCAGCCTTGCCGACTGAACGTCTGCGAGCGGGAAGGACACGCGGCCGGACTTCTTGTCCTCCAGCGTGACCACTTCGCTTCCTGCCTCACCCTCGATGCCGACGAGGTCGCCGTGCAGGCCCTTGCGGTTGCCTTCGACGGGATTGATCAGGTTGATCTTCGCCTCATGGCCCGCCCAGTTGGCGTAGTCCTTGATGCGGGTGAGCGGACGGTCGATGCCCGGCGAGCTGACTTCGAGGCGATAGGCCTCCTCGATCAGCGTCTCGCCCGCTTCCTCGAGCGCATCCATGCGATCGGAGATGCGGTGCGACAGCGCCGCGCAGTCGTCGAGCACAAGCTGGCCGGTCTTCGGGTCCTCGGCCATGATCTGGAGCGCAATCTCGTCGTCACCGACTTCGCTCTTGCCGAAAATGCGCACGCGCACGAGATCGAAGCCCAGGGCGGCGACCTCCGGCTCGATGACTTCGGTAAGGCGTGCGATATCGACCAATCTGGCTTCCGTTTCGTTTGTGCTTGCCGTGCGATGAGCAACGCGGTTTCGCGCCGGCCCCTACCGGCGCCAGCCCGTTCGTTGTTTCACCAATTACGGGATGACGGCCAGATAGTCGCGATTCTGGAAAAATGCAAGGGGCGGCGGACCATCATCGGGATCGAAAGGCTCAAAACCGGAGCTACTACTTCTTTTCCAGCTCACGAAGGTACGTGATGCGCCCATCGACGACACCCCACAGAAGCTTGTTGTCGGTTGTGGCAATGACCAGTGGAAAGCCGATGTTGAGGCTCACAAAAGAATGGATTTCCGTCGGCTGTCTGTCGAGGTGATGCGTCAGGAACATCACTTCCGCCTTCTCCCGCCGCATCTTGCCGACTTCCACCGGGAAACACGTCGCCATGAAACGGCGCTCGGCCATCAACTTTCCGTCCTGCGCCACATCGAACCGGTAGTGGCCGCCGGCAGGATAAACCTCTGCATCGGCGCTGGACGTGAGCACGTAGACGGCGACCGAGCCATCGGGACCGGGAGGCAGAACCAGCGCATTGGCCTGCGAAGCGGAACATAGCTCGTGACCCGGCCGCGATGCCCGATGCCAGGCAATCTCCCGCGCGGCAATCATCCGGAGCGCAAGCGGCGACATCGCCGAATCACCGCCATCAGCGACAATGCCACCCTCGATATGCCCGGCACTATCAACCGTGTACCGCGCCCGCGCCACTGCAGCAGCGCCCTCGCCACCATAGAACGAAACCAGCAGCGCATCGCCGCTGGTCGGCTCGACGATATATCCGGACAGCCTCAGTGCCGGGTCAGCAGGCGATTTTCCGATCCCACGCAGGTCCGCCTGAAAGCGATCGGTCGCGTGCCATGCTGCCTGATCGTAGAGGTACATCTGCAAGCCACGCTCCTGCGCCTTTTGCGCCGCAGCCAGTTCGCCTGCCTTGGGCGGCGCTGCATGACATGCTGCTCCGGGCGCCAGACCAAGCATAAGACCGGCCACTATACCCAGAATGCGCTTTATCACGTCTATCCCCCACTTGCCCGAAGCCCATGCTTTTTCAGACAATGTCGCAACTGATCGTACGTCAACCCCAAAGCGGCAGCAACTTTGCGCTGATTCCAGCGAAGCCTTTCAAGCGCGGACAGGATCAGCGCACGCTCATGCGCTTCGACGGATTCGCGCAACGAGGCGATCTCAGCGGGAAGGGTAGTCACTACAGGCACCAGCACCTGTTCGGGCGCTTTTTTAGCAGGCACCACCTCCGCCATCGCGCGCAGCCCCCATGCACTGACGAAGGGATCGAACACCACTTCCGCGATCGGCGCAGCCTCATCCCCCCAGCGGTAGACCGCGCGCTCGACCACATTGCGCAGTTCGCGCACGTTGCCGGGCCATTCGTGCGCCTCCAGCGCCTCCATCGCGGCGCCCGAGAAGCCGGGGAAGCGACCCCACTCCAGTTCGCTGGCCATGCGGCGGCCGTAGTAGTCGGCCAGTTCCGCGACGTCCCCTTCCCGCGCGCGCAGCGGCGGCAGGGTGATGACCTCGAAGCTCAGTCGGTCGAGCAGGTCGGCGCGAAAGGTGCCCTCGGCGGCCATGCGCGGCAGGTCGGCGTTGGTGGCGGCGACGATGCGCACGTCCACCGTCACCGCGCGCGAGGAACCGATGCGCACGACCTCGCCATATTCGATCGCGCGCAGCAGACGCTCCTGCGCCGCCATCGACAGGTTGCCCAGTTCGTCGAGAAACAGGGTGCCGCGATCCGCCTCCTCGAACCGCCCTGCCCTGGCCCGTGTGGCCCCGGTGAACGCGCCCGCCTCGTGGCCGAACAGTTCGGCCTCTATCAGCGTCTCGGGCAGCGCCGCGCAGTTGAGGGTCACCAGGGGCTCGCCCCAGCGCGGCGAGAGATGGTGCAGGCGCTGGGCGATCAGTTCCTTGCCGGTCCCGCGCTCGCCGATGACGAGGACCGGACGGCGCACGGCGGCGGCGCGGCTGGCCCGCTCGACCGCATCGAGGAAGGCAGAGGACTGGCCGATGAAGTGGGTGTCGCGCTCCATTCCTGAAAGTTAGCGAAATTTCCCATTCATTGGCAATTCATTTTACGCGCACTTTCGCACGGAGAAACCGAAATCCCGCAAATCCGCCATTCGCGCAGTTTGGCACGGGGGTTGCTATTACCTCGGCAAGACCAAGTTCAGGACTAGAGGAAACTTCGACATGCTCCCGATCACTGCGAACAGCACCGGCCAGGGACGCTCCACCACCCCGCGTTCGACACTGGCCCGCACCAAGCTCGACTGGGCGATCATCGTCAGCATGCTGGCGATGGGCGCACTCAATCTCGTGGCGCTGGCCGACAAGGTCGCGGTGCCCGAGGCGCATGCCTCCTCGGTGCATTCGTGCGGAGCGCCGCTCGCATGAGCAGGCTCGACGCGGAGATCGAAGTGCTCCAGAATCCCGCCCCGAACGCACACTTCAATCCGGGGCGCGCCTACCGCTTCGACGCCGATGACATCCGGGCCACGACGGGTACTTTCACCTCGGGCCGCAGCTTCACCACAGGAACCACCGCCATGGGCATCTTCTCCCGCACCCGCGACATCATCGCCGCCAACTTCAACGACCTGCTCGACAAGGCCGAAGACCCGGCCAAGATGATCCGCCTGATCATCCTCGAGATGGAGGAGACGCTGGTGGAAGTGCGCACAAGTTCGGCCCGCACGATCGCGGACCAGAAGGAACTGCGCCGCCACGTGGGCAAGCTGGACAAGCTGCAGGCCGACTGGAACGACAAGGCGCAGCTGGCGCTGTCCAAGGACCGCGAGGACCTTGCCCGCGCCGCGCTGATGGAGCGCAAGAAGGCCGCCGACATGGCCGAGCAGCTCTCGGCCGAGATCCTGGTGCTCGACGACGCGCTGCGCGCCTACGAGGCCGACATCGAGAAGCTGCAGACCCGCCTGCGCGAGGCCCGCAGCCGCCAGTCGTCCATCGCGGCCCGCTTGCAGAGCGCGGAAAACAGGGTCAAGCTGCGCACGCTGCTGGCGAACGAGCGCGTGGACGAAGCCATGGCCCGGTTCGACCAGCTGGAGCGCCGCGTCGACTACGCGGAAGGCCGCGCCGAGGCCATGAGCCTCTCCGATCGCCGCCAGCCGACGCTCGCCGAGGAAATCGCGGCCTTGGCCGATGGCGACTCGATCGACGAGGAACTCGCGGAGATGAAGCGCCAGATGGCCGACAAGCAACAGTAAGACATTCGAGGGAAGGGAAAACAGGCAATGTCTCGCGGACAATTCTATCTCGACAAGTCGAACGCCAAGATTTCGGGCGTGTGCTCAGGGATCGCGGATTACACCGGCGTCGATGCGCTGTGGATCCGGCTGGGCGCCGTGCTGCTGCTGTTCGCCGGGTTTCCGATCGTGATCGCCATCTACTTCGGCGTGGCCTGGCTGGCAGACAGCCGCCCGATGGGCCTCTATTCCGAGGACGAGGAAATGCGCCTGCTGCGCCGCATGGAACGCCGCCGCGCCCGCAAGGGGCTGACGAGCGGGGGGCTGAATTTCAGCCAGCCGTCCACCTCCAGCCGCCTGCGCACCGACTTGTCCGACATGGACCGCCGGATCGCGGACATGGAGGCACACTATTCCAACAGCAACTCGCGCCTTGCGGCCGAGATCGACTCGCTGCGCTGACACGCAGCCATCCGGGCAACGCCATCCGGGCAACAGGGACACGACGACATGGAAGACGCAATCTGGGTGCTGATCCCGCTCGCACCGTTCATCATGGGCGGCTTCGCGATCTGGACCAAGCACCAGCGCAAGCTCGCCGAACTGCAGATCGAGGCGACCGCCGAAAAGGCCGCGCAATACGCCTCGCACAGCCGCGAACTCGAAGAGCGCGTGCGGGTGCTGGAGCGGATCATCACCGACGGCGGCTATGACACCGCCCTCCAGATCGAGGCGCTGCGGGACCGGCGCGAGGTCGAAAGCGCCCGCACGGCCGAGCCCAAGATCAACTGAGGAGACCGCCATGCAATGGGGTGGACCGGACTTCGTCCTCGTCATCGTCGGCATCTGTACCGGCGGCTGGGTGCTCAACAACTGGATCCGCGCGCGCCACGGCTATGCGCTGGAGGACGAATGGGGCGGCAAGACCGAGCGTGCGGATCACGCTGCTGGGGCGCGACTGGCTGAGGAAAACGCGCAGCTGCGCGCCCGGCTGGAAGCGCTGGAGAGCCGCACCGCCAGCCTCGAAACCATCGTCACCGATACCGGATACACGACCGCCGCGCAGATAGAGAGCCTGCGCGCGCCGCTTCAGAAGGCAGCATCGCAATGAGCCCCGGCGATTTCCTCGGCCTTTGCGCCGTCCTCATCACCATCATCTCTGTCTTCGCGATCCTGATGGGCGCCTACAAGCGCCGCCTGGCCTTCCTCGAGCGCAAGCTGGAGATCACCGTCGGCGCGACCGCCGAAAAGGCCGCACAGTACGCAGCGCAAAACAGCACGCTTGAAAATCGCGTGCGGGTGCTGGAAAGAATCATCACCGACGGCGGCAGCGGCCACGACATCGCGCTCCAGATCGAAGCGCTTCGAGTCGAGGACGCGCACGACGGCGATAGGGTGAAGGTGACCAAGCAATGAGTTTCTGGACTGCCGTAGTCGTTCTTTTCGCCATCGGCTGCGTGACCTGGCTCAAGTCCCAGCGCTACCGCGCGCTGGGCGACAAGCGGGACCGCGAGGCCGGCGGCTACGATCACACCGCCCGCGAACACGAACTGGAGCGCGAGGTCGAGACCATGCGCAAGCGCATCGCTGTGCTGGAACGCATCGCCACCGACGAACGGCGCGGCAAGGACCTTGCCCGCGAGATCGACGCCCTGCGGGATTGACATTTATCGCCAAATAGGTTATATAGCCCAGCATCCGATCCGGCGATGATCACGCCGGAGAGGTGTATCGGGTCGGCGTCGTGGGCCGGGATGCGGTTTTAGCCGCGATCGCGCAAACCACGCGTCCATCGAAGACCCGGACTGTCTCTGCGCTACCGGAAACGCCGTCCATACGTTTCTGCGACACACGGCAGGACTTGGGACGGCCATCCCCGGATAGCCTTCGGCCGATAACGATGCGAACCCTAACGACGGCCACATGGGACTTTCCGATGGAATACAGGTCGAGCCGGGCTGCACCGTGATTACCCGGCCGCTCGCCAGAGCTTCACGGAAAACAAAACACCGCGTCCCGGTGAGGACGCTCCCGACGCCGACCCGATGTTCTCGGTATTCGCGTTGATTTCCCCTGGCGTAACGGCCCGCACTCGCCAGCGGGCGTTTCCGCGTGCGCTGACTGCACGCACGGCGTCGTCATCCCAGCGAAGGCTGGGACCGCTGGCCGCGCAAAGCCCAACCCTCGGCAGGGCGTTTGAACGTTGGCTCGCCGTAACAGGCCAGCGGTCCCAGCCTTCGCTGGGATGACGGGGTTAGGCGCGCGTCCTCCCCGTTCCGGGGAGGAAGTTACGGCACCCGTTTCTCCAGTTCCGCCAGCCATACCGCTGCGCTGGCGTCGGACGGTGCGCGCCAGTCGCCCCGGGGGCTGAGGGCTCCGGCGGTGGACACTTTCGGGCCATTGGGAATGGCCGAGCGCTTGAACTGGCTGAACGCGAAGAAGCGCGTCACGAACTTCTCCAGCCATGAACGGATGACCGGCAGTTCGTAGGCGTTCTTCTTGGCTTCCGGGAAGGCGTGCGGCCATGCCCCCGCCGCCGTGTCGCGCCAGGCGTGCCAGGCGAGGAACGCGACCTTCGACGGCTTCTGCCCGAAGCGCATGACGTGGTGGAGGAAGAAGTCGTTGAGTTCGTAAGGCCCGATCTTCGCCTCGGTGCTCTGGATCGCGCCGTCGGCCCCGGCGGGCACCAGTTCGGGCGAAATCTCCGTCGCGAGGATCGCCAGCAGGATCTCCTCGGTCGAGGCGCTGAACTGGTCGGTCGTGGCGCACCAGCGGATCAGGTACTGGATCAGCGTCTTGGGCACGCCCGCGTTGACCGCGTAGTGGCTCATCTGGTCGCCGACGCCGTAAGTACACCAGCCCAGCGCCAGTTCCGACAAGTCGCCGGTGCCCACCACGAAGCCGCCGTGCTGGCTGGCGAGGCGGAACAGATAGTCGGTGCGCAGCCCCGCCTGGACGTTCTCGAACGTCACGTCGTAGACCGGCTCACCATTGGCGAAGGCATGGCCGATGTCATGGAGCATCGTCGTCGCGGCGGGCCGGATGTCGATCTCCTGCGCGGTGATGCCGACGGCGTCCATCAGCTTCCACGCGTTGGACTTCGTGCCGTCGCTCGTCCCGAAGCCGGGCATCGTGTAACCGCGGATGAACTCACGCGGCAGGCCGAGCCGGTCGCAGGCGCGCGCGGCGACGATCAGCGCGTGGGTCGAATCGAGGCCGCCCGAGATGCCGATCACCAGCGACTTCGCATGGGTCGATTCGATCCGCCGCATCAGGCCGTCGACCTGGATGTTGAACGCCTCGTAGCAGTCGGCGTCCAGCCTGTCGGCGCGCGAGGGGACGAACGGGAAGCGGCTGACCGGGCGCACGAGGCCGATGTCGCCGCCGGCCGGGGCGTGGCGGAAGGGGACGGTGCGGAATGTTTCCTCCGGCTTGCCCGCGACGTCCGCCGCGTCATTGAACGTGGGCGAGCGCAGGCGGTCCATGACGATGCGGTCGCAGTCCACGTCGGCCACGCACAGTTCCGCTTCCAGCGAGAAACGCTCCGATTCCGCCAGCAGGTCGCCGAGTTCGTAGACGATGCCCTGCCCGTCCCATGCGAGATCGGTCGTGCTTTCGCCGTGTCCCGCCGCGCAGTAGATATAGGCCGCCATCGCGCGCGCCGATTGGGCCCGGCACAGCATGTGGCGCTCGTCCGACTTGCCGATGACGATGTTGGAGGCGGACAGGTTGGCGAGGATCGTCGCCCCCGCGATCGCGCCCAGCGAGGACGGCGGCGTCGGCGCCCAGAAGTCCTCGCAAATCTCGACGAAGAAGCGGAAGTTTTTCAGCACCTCGGACGCGAAGACGAGATCGACGCCGAACGGCACCTCCTGCCCGTTCACGGTGATGGTGGAGCCCCGGACGGTCTTGCCGCTGGCGAACCAGCGCTTCTCGTAGAACTCGCGGTAGTTGGGCAGGTAGGACTTGGGCACCACGCCGAGCAGGCGGCCCTGCGCGATGACCAGCGCACAGTTGTAGAGCCGCCCCTTGCGCTCCAGCGCGGCGCCGACCAGCAGCACCGGCGAAAGGTCGGCGCTGGCCTTGACGATATCGGCCACCGCGGCCTCGACCGCCTCGATCATCGCGCCCTGCAGGTGCAAGTCGTCGATGGCGTAGGAGGACAGGCTGAGTTCGGGGAAGACCAGCAGGTCGACATGCGCCGCATGGGCCCGGCGCGCTTCGGCAAGGATCGCATCGCGGTTGGCGGCGACGTCGGCGGTCTTCACGCGCGGGGTCGAGGTGGCGACGCGGACGAAGCCATGCTCGTGCATGGAGAAGAACGGGTGGCTGGTGTCGGTCATCGGCATTCCTCGAATTCGTCGTCCCGGACTTGATCCGGGACCGCTGGCCGTGAACAGCCGTCCTCTCGGCAGGGCGCCCTGCACGATGAAGCTCACCTAAAGACCGCCAGCGGTCCCGGATCAAGTCCGGGACGACGGTTGGCCTTTGCGAAATGTTCGCAATATCCTCTTGCCCTCGCCGCCCCCGCCTCTAAATGCCGGGTCTATGCGTGACCTGGACGATATCCGCGAAGAGTATGAATTCCTCGATGGCGACGAACGCTATCGCCTCCTGATCGAACTGGGGCGCGAGCTGGACGATATGCCCGAGGCGCTCAAGACCGACGCCACCAAAGTGCGCGGCTGCTCCGCCAGCGTCTGGGTCTATCCCATGGCGCGCGAGGACGGCACCCTGCACTTCCTGGCGGACAGCAACGCGGCGATCACCAAGGGCATCGTCTCGCTGGTGATCTCGGCGGTGCAGGACAAGCCTGCCGCGACGGTGGCCGCGACCGACATTGCGGCGGCGCTCGAACCGTTCGACTTGCGCAACCAGCTCTCGTCCAACCGGACGCAGGGCGTGCCCAACATGATCGCGCTGATCCGGGAAACTGCCGCGCGATATGCCCAGGGCTAGGAAATATCTCTGGATCACGGCGGGGGTAATCCTCGTCGGGATCGGCACGCTGGGCATCTTCCTGCCGCTGCTGCCGACGACGATCTTCTGGATTCTCGCCGCCGGGTGTTTCTCGAAGAGCCACCCGGAATGGGCTGAGCGGCTCTATCGACACCCGAAGTACGGCCGCCACTTGCGCGAATGGCGCGACCGGCGGGCGATCAGCCGCAAGGGCAAGATCGCGGCGATCTCCACCATGGGCCTGAGCGTCGCGATCGTATGGTTCACCGCAGGCGAAATGTGGGCGCTGATCCCTCTAGCGGTGCTGGCGACGATCGGGACGTGGATCTGGACGCGGGCGGAATAAATCCTCCCTGCGCTTGCTCGGGGAGGGGGACCGCCGACGCAGTCGGTGGTGGAGGGGGAGAAGACCCCTCCGTCAGCCCTGCGGGCTGCCACCTCCCCATTCCTTCGGAACAGGGAGGATAGACCTAGTCCACCGCCTCGCGCAGCACGGCGATGCCCTGTTCGCGCTGCGCCCGCAGTTCCCGCTTGAGCACCGCCGGATCGCGCGCGACGACGAAGCCGAAGCTGACGCCGCCTTCCTTGCCGATGGTCGCATGGTGCAGCTTGTGGGCCTGCACCAGCCACTTGGCATAGCCGCGCTTGGGCACCCACCGGAAATAGCGCTGGTGGACGAGGCCGTCGTGGATCAGCGTGTAGATCACGCCGTAGACCAGCACGCCGAGACCGATCCACGTCCCCGGCCACCACGCTCGCTCCCCCATCACCAGCGGCGAGCCCAGCGCGAACATGGAAATGCTGATCGCCGCCCCGAACACGGCGTAGAGGTCGTTCTTCTCCAGCATTTTGTCATGCGGCTCGTGGTGGTCGCGGTGCCAGGCCCAGCCGAAGCCATGCATGATGTACTTGTGGCTCGACCACGCGACGAACTCCATCGCGGCGGCGGAGGCAAGGACGATCAGGACGGCGGCAAGGGCGGACATGGCCTTGCCCTTATACTGCCAACGCCTCTCTTCACACACAAAATCCCGTCATCCCCGCGCAGGCGGAGATGACGCGACTGAAGCTGCGACACTCTCTTACAATTGCACACACCCTTGCGACGGGCCGTCTAGCTGACGTTCAGTTTCACAAGCCTAATCCTGAATGCATCGGAAGCGACCTTCCGAAAACAGTTTCCAGCAAGGAGTGCGACCCATGCGCCAGTTCACCAAGTTCATCGCCCCCGCCCTGATCGCCGTCACCGGCCTCGGCGCCATCGCCCCCGGCATCGCCGAGGCCGCGCCGAACCGCCACGTCCAGGCCGCCCGCCACTACGACATTCGCTCCGACATCCAGGGCCTGCGCGCCAACATCGACCGCGCCGCCGCCCGCCGGACGATCTCGCAGCGCGAAGCCTCGGGCCTGCGCCGCGATGTCGTCGATATCCAGCGTCTCTACGGCCAGTACTCGCGCGGCGGCCTCTCCGCGCAGGAGACCCGCATCCTCGGCAACCGCGTGAACAAGGTCTACGCCTCGCTGCGGATGGAGCGCCACGATTACGACCGCCGCCGCGGCTGATCGGCGACCGGGAACCCCAAGTCGCGGAATAATCCGGCAGCCTTTGCCGTAGCCCGCAGTTTCCCTCCCGGCAGAACAATCCCCCCACACAGGAATCCCCCCATGAACAAGCTGACCAAGATCATCGCCCCCGCCCTCGTCGCGCTGCTCGGCGGCGCCTCGCTGGCCCCTGCCGTCGCCGAGGCCGCACCCTACCACCACGACCAGCGCGACCATGCGCGCCGTGGCCACCACGCCCCGCCGCGCTACGTGAAGCATCACCGCGCTTCGAAGCACTACTGGCGCAATGACCGCCGCCACCACGACGACCGCCGCTATCGTTCGCGCTACGATCGCCATGACCGTTACGATCGTCGCCACCACTGATCGACCGGGCCGGTAACCCTGAATTCCGGCCCGCACACTCCCTAACGCGCCCGGCCGCAAGGACCGGGCGCGTTTTACATGGCGGTGCGAGCGCCTCGCAACAGCAACGATCGATCGTCAGGTCAATTCGGATTGAATGAAAATTTCATTCGAGGGGCGCAGCGAATCGCCCTGCCCCTTGAATTTCGCAAGGGCGGGGCCTAATCGCGCCTGATCATGACAACCGCACCGCGCACCCTCTACCAGAAGATCTGGGACGCCCACGTCGTCGACCAACGGGACGACGGCACCTGCCTCATCTATATCGACCGGCACATCGTCCATGAAGTGACGAGCCCGCAGGCTTTCGAGAGCCTTCGCGCCGCCGGTCGCCCGGTGCGTCGCCCCGATCTTACGCTCGCGGTGCCTGACCATAACCTGCCCACCACCGCGCGCCGCGACGCGAACGGCAACCGCGTGCCGATCGCCGATCCGCAGAGCGCCCAGCAGCTCGACATGCTGGAGAAGAATGCGCCTTCGTTCGGCATCCGCTACATCGGCGACGCCGATCCGGAACAAGGCATCGTCCACGTCGTCGGCCCCGAGCAGGGCTTCTCGCTGCCCGGCGCCACCATCGTCTGCGGCGACAGCCACACAGCCTGCAACGGCGGCCTGGGCGCGCTGGCCTTCGGCATCGGCACGTCCGAGGTCGAGCACGTGCTGGCCACCCAGACGCTGCTGCTCAAGCAGTCGAAGACCTTCGAGGTCCGGGTCGAGGGCACGCTCGGCGCCGGGGTCACCCCGAAGGACGTGATCCTGCACGTCATCGGCGTCATCGGCACTGCCGGCGGCACCGGCTACGTGATCGAGTACACCGGCAACGTCTTCCGCGAGATGTCGGTCGAAGGCCGCCTGACGGTATCGAACATGTCGATCGAGGGCGGCGCCCGCGCCGGTCTGGTCGCACCGGACGAGACGACTTTCGCCTACGTCAAGGGCCGCCCCTATGCGCCCAAGGGCGCGGACTGGGACAAGGCCGTCGCCTGGTGGAAGAGCCTGGCGACCGACGAAGGCGCGACGTACGACAAGTCCGTGTTCATCCGCGCCGAGGACATCCAGCCCACCGTGACCTGGGGCACCAGCCCTGAGGACACCTCCGGCATCGGCGGCGTCGTCCCCGCGCCTGAGGACTTCGCCGACGCCTCCAAGCGCGACGCGGTCAAGCACAGCCTCGACTACATGGGCCTGACGCCCGGCACGAAGCTGACCGACGTGGAAGTGCAGAACGTCTTCATCGGGAGCTGCACCAACAGCCGCATCGAGGACATCCGCGCCGCCGCCGAAGTGCTCAAGGGGCGCCACAAGGCCGACAACGTGAAGTGGGCGATCGTCGTCCCCGGATCGGGTCTGGTCAAGGCGCAGGCCGAGGCCGAGGGTCTGGACAGGATCATCATCGATGCGGGTCTGGAATGGCGCGAGCCGGGCTGTTCGGCCTGCCTTGCCATGAACCCCGACAAGGTGCCTGCCGGAGAGCGCTGCGCCTCCACCAGCAACCGCAACTTCACCGGCCGCCAGGGTCCGGGTGCGCGCACCCACCTGATGAGCCCCGCCATGGCCGCCGCCGCCGCCGTCACCGGCAAGCTGACCGACGTGCGCGACCTCGCGCCAATGACTGAACCGGCCTAAGCTGATAGGATCTCCCCCATGTCCAACGATTCCGACAACTCGCTCGCAGGCCGCGCCGCCATCGCCGCCGGTGCCGCCATCGGTTCGGCCGCCATCGCCGCTGCCCTGCTCTTCGTGAAGCGCCGCAGCGACCGCAAGAAGGCCGACGCGCAGCCGCCGAAGACCAACACGGCTCCACACTTCCCGAGCGAGACGGACTGATGCAGGCGATCAACCACGTCGCCGGCAAGGCGATTCCGTTCGGCCGTAAGAACGTCGACACCGACGTCATCATCCCGGCGCACTGGCTCAAGACGATCACCCGCACAGGTCTCGGCAAGGGCGCGTTCGAATCGATCAAGCTGGAAGACGGCAACGTCTTCACCGACGAGCGCTGGGCCGGCGCGCCGATTCTCATCGCGGGTGACAACTTCGGCTGCGGCTCCAGCCGTGAGCACGCCGCCTGGGCGCTGCTCGACATGGGCGTGACTTGCGTGATCGCGCCGAGCTTCTCGGACATCTTCTCGGGCAACGCCTTCAAGAACGGCATCCTCACCGTGGCGCTGCCGCAGGAGGCGATCGACCGCCTGATGGAAGTGGCGCAGGACGAGACGATCGACATCGACCTCGACACGCAGTCGGTGACCACGCCGTTCCAGGATCGCTTCACGTTCGAGATCGATCCGTTCCGCAAGCACTGCCTGCTGAACGGCCTAGACGAAGTGGGCCTGACGATGGCGCAGGGCGAAACGATCTCGACCTACGAAGGCAAGGCACGCGAAACGCTGTCGTTCCTTGCCAGCCCGGTGCTGGCGGCCTGACCGCAAAATCCTCCCTGTTCCGAAGGAATGGGGAGGTGGCAGCCCGCAGGGCTGACGGAGGGGTCTTCTTCCCCTCCACCCCCGCCTGCGGCGGCGGTCCCCCTCCCCATCGCTTCGCGACAGGGAGGATTCTTCGCCTCTCGATCCATCGGTCGCTATTGCGAATCAAGGATTGCCCCGCAGCCCCGCGTTCCCTATCGGCATGGACAACGCTTTAACCCGAGGTTGTCCGATGACGAGTTTCCAGGACCGCGAGCGCGCCGAAGAAGCGAAGTTCGCTCACGACGCCGACACGCTGTTCCGCATCCAGGCCCGCCGCAACCGCCTCGTCGGTGAATGGGCGGCCGAACGCATGGACTTGTCGCAGGCCGAAACCGATGCCTATGCCAAGGCCGTCGTCCAGGCCGACTTCGAGGAAGCGGGCGACGAGGACGTCATCCGCAAGCTGCTGGGCGACCTGACCGCCGCCGGCGTCGATACCACCGAAGCGGAAGTGCGCGCCGCACTGGCCGCCAAGCAGGTCGAAGCGCGCCGCGCTTTCCTGGGCTGAGGACTATCCGATGGGCATGACCGCTACCGAAATCGAGACCATGATCCGCGCCGCGCTGCCGGACGCGGAAGTCACGATCACCGACCTCGCCGGGGACAACGACCACTACGCCGCGCACGTCGTCTCGGCCGCCTTCACGGGCCGCCCCCGCGTCGCGCAGCACAAGATGGTCTACGAAGCGCTGGGCGGCCGCATGGGCGGCGTCCTTCACGCCTTGCAACTCACCACCGCCGTCCCCAACTGACGCAAGCATACTACTCAAGGGTTTTACTGAAATGTCCGACGTCAATGCCCGTATCGGCGATATCGTAAAGAGCAACGACGTGGTCCTCTTCATGAAGGGCACCCCGCTGTTCCCGCAGTGCGGCTTCTCCAGCCGCGCGATCGCCATCCTCGAACACCTCGGCGTGCCTTACGAGACCGTCGATGTGCTACAGGACATGGAAATCCGCCAGGGCATCAAGTCCTACTCGGACTGGCCGACGATCCCCCAGCTCTACGTCAAGGGCGAGTTCCTCGGCGGCAGCGACATCATGATGGAGATGTACGAGGCCGGCGAACTGCACCAGCTCATGACCGACAGCGGGATCGCTGCGCAGGGCTGATCTGCCGACAGCACCGGATTACGAAGGCTCGGGAAGCGATTCCCGGGCCTTTTCATCGCCCGTCATCGCGGACCTGATCCGGGATCGCTGGCCGTGAACAGCGGCGCCTGCGTCAAGGCGCCTCGCGGCCTGCACCGGGCTAAAGACAGCCACCGGTACCGGACAAAGCTGGGACGACGAATGCCTGGATGTATGGGGAACCCCGGGGAGGCGGGGCCGGGAGACTGTCCGGCCCCGCCTCTATCGAGACTGCTTCTCTCGGGGTACGATACTTCATAAGCATGGCCTGTGCCAGTTCTGATTTTTCCCGAAAATCAGCCATTTCTTCGGTTCACGTGTCAGCGCGTGCGTCATGCCTTGTAAATTCTGCCGACACTGCCACCTGAGTCGCCTGGCGCTTTTCCGCTTGCGTGCCCCTTCCCCAGCGGCAAGATCGGCGGCAATGATCCAGACCGCTCCCTCCGACCAGCCGATGCCGACAGACGGCCCCGCCGTCGTCCCTGCCGCCACCGTGGTGGTGTTCCGCCACGCCGCCGACGGCGGACCGCCCGAACTGCTGATGCTCCAGCGCTCGGACGGCATGCGCTTCGCGGGCGGAGCGGCGGTGTTTCCCGGCGGCCGCGTCGATCCCGCAGACCGCGAACTCGCCCGCCGCCTGCTGCCCGGCGAATCGGAGGAGATCGCCTCCGCCCGCATCGCCGCGATCCGCGAGACGCTGGAGGAAGCGGGCCTCATGATCGCCACCCGCGCCCCCGTCACCGCCCGCGAAGCCGCAGAAGCGCGGGCGATGCTGCTGGAGGTCGGCCGGCTCGACACCGTGCTGGAGCGCTTCGGCTGGGAACTGGACCCGCAGGCGCTGACCTTCTTCGCGCACTGGTGCCCCTTGTGGGAGAAGGCCTTCGACACGCGCTTCTTCGTCGCCGACATCGGCACCGGCGCGGTGGACGTCACGGTCGATGCCACCGAGAACTCGCGCCTGTTCTGGGCGAGCGCCGCCGATGCTCTGGCGATGGCCGATCGGGGCGAGATTTCGGTGATCTTTCCGACCCGCCGCAATCTCGACCGCCTTGCGCAGTACGCCGATCATACCGAAGCGCTGGCCGACATCGCCGCCCACCCCGTCGTCCGCATCCACCCCGAGTTGGAAATGCGCGAGGACGGCGAATGGCTCGTCATCCCTGCCGGGCTCGGTTATCCGGTGCTGGGCCAGCTCAAGGCGACGGTGCGGCGCGGTTAGGTCAGGCCGGTACGGCGGTCGGCTCCTGCCCTTTCGCACCACCCGCGGCGTAAAGACCGAGCGCGACCGCTGCCGCAAAGAACACGGCTATCGCCACGATCGCACCGTCGTAACTGCCGGTGACCGAATGGACCCGCGCCGCTCCCACGACGGCGACCGCGATGAACGGCAGCCCGATCAGCGTGTTGAGCCCAAAGCCCCGGCTGTAGCTCGCCTGTCCGAACGAATCGGTCAGCCCCTTGCCCAGCGTCGGGATCGCGCCCGCGCCGTGCATGCCGATGAGGCCGATCAACAGGGCCGCCATCCAGAACGGCGGGTGCTGCAACAGCAGAGTCCACAGCACTGCACAGTCGAAACCGATGAGCGCCAGCGCCCTCGCCCCGCCGATGCGGTCGGCGATCCAGCCGAACAGTATCGAGCCGGCAATCCCGACCAGCGACATGATCGACTGCAGCAGCGCCGCCTCGGGCCGGGTGAAGCCCCAGGAAAGCCCCATAGGCACCAGCAGCGAGCCCAGCAGCACCGAACTCGTCATGCTGGCCACCGCCGCCAGCGAGATCGCCCAGAAGCGCGGCCGCGCGAGCAGTTGCGCGACGCTGAACGATCCGTCGGCGGTGCGCTTCGCATCGGGTTCGGGCGCCAGCGTCTCGGTATGCCCCGGCGGGTGATCGATCGCCAGCAGCGCCAGCGGCAGCAGCAGCGCCGCCGCGATCAGGCCGATGGACAGGTAGATCACGCTGGGCGAGACGACGGAAAGCGCCCGCTCCAGTGTCCACGGCACCACCGCGATCACCACCGGCAAGTGGACGATACCCAGCGCCAACCCGCGATTGCGGTTGAACCAGCGTCCCACCAGCGTCGCCGGGCCGATCGATCCGGCGAGGCTCAGCGCAGGGCCGAAGCAAAGCCCGTAAGCCAGCAGGTAAAGCGCATAACTCTGCGTCCATGCCAGCGTGAGATAGCCCGCCACCGTCAGCAGCGCACCGACGAGCAACAACAGGCGGAGCGAAACCTTCGCGATCAGCACGCCCACGAAAGGCGCGAGCACCGACGAGCCCACCAGCACCAGCGGGATGCCCGCCGCCGCCTCTTCCGCACTGACGCCGAGGCGTTGCTCGACCGAGGCCAGCATCAGCCCGAACGAGCCCATGACGGTGCCGATCACCATGTTGTGCGACACGCCCGCGATCACGCCCATGCGTACCGCAAGCGGATGGTTGGGAGCATCGCTCCCCGTTCCGACAGGTGCTGCCAAGCGCTCTCTCCCGATGCCTGAACCCAATGTTCCTGGCGTGCCGGCGATTGCATGCCGGTCTGTTCGCAAGAGAGTGCGGGGCTGCCGCTCGGCTTGGCCAGAACTTTCCGGCCGGATGAACGAGAATTCGCCGGGGCGACGTTATCGCTCAGACGCTGGCGTGCGATCCGTGCGTTGCGGCGATGTGCTCGAGCACCGGGCCGTAGAGCGGACGGTCAAACTCGACCCCGGCAAGGTCGCTGCTGACCCAGCGCACCACGCCCGACATGCCTTCCATCCCCTTGGGCCGCACGATCAGGCGCGCGCCGACGCGGAAATAGATGCCGCGCATGCGCAGGCAGCAGCCCTCCACCGAGATGTCGGAAATCTCGCCGTCATCCCGCAGACCGCTCTGCGTGCGGCACTGAACGGCCAGCGCGACGGAGCGTCGCTGCGATCGCCGGGGAAGAACGGTGCGGGTCATGAGCGGGAGAATACAACCGATCGGTTTATGATCGCTTAAACTTCATCGCGCGCCCGTTCGAACACGGTTCGAACTCAATCCGGGAAGCAGGGCGACCATTTCCGAAGACAATGGCGCGCCCGACAGGGTTCGAACCTGTGACCCCAAGCTTAGAAGGCTCGTGCTCTATCCAGCTGAGCTACGGGCGCGCGCCGGATTTCCCATAGCGTGGTTACCGCGCGGCGCAAACCGCTGGCAGCGCAAACTTGTGCTTTGCGCTGCAGCAAAGCCACGTTACGCACAGGCAATGACCGCCGCTACCGACGCTCCATCGCCTCTGTCCCGCCCCTTGTCACGCATCGACGGCCTTACCGGCGCCCGTCGGCACTTCCGCTATTTCGACTACGTGATGGCGGCCTTCGTCGCGATCCTGCTGCTGTCGAACCTGATCGGTGCGTCCAAGCTGGCGAATATCGGCGGCGTGACGTTCGGCGCGGGCATCCTGTTCTTCCCCGTCAGCTACGTCATCGGCGACGTGCTGACCGAAGTGTACGGCTATGCCAATGCCCGCCGCTGCGTCTGGGCGGGCTTCTTCGCGATGATCTTCATGGCCTTCATGAGCTTCGTCGTCGTCGCCATGCCGCCGGATTCCGGCTGGACCGGACAGGCCGCCTACGAAGCGGTATTCGGCTCGACCTGGCGCATCGTCCTCGCCTCGCTGACCGCGTTCTGGGCGGGTGAGTTCGTCAATTCCTTCGTCCTCGCCAAGATGAAGCTGATGACCGGCGGCAAGCACTTGTGGATGCGTACCATCGGCTCGACGGTGGTGGGACAGGCCGCCGACAGCGCCCTGTTCTATCCCATCGCCTTCCTCGGCACCTGGACGCACGAGCAGGTGCTGACCGTCATGGTCACCAACTGGGGCATGAAGGTGCTGTGGGAAGCGGTGCTGACGCCGGTAACTTACGTCGTCGTCGGCTGGCTAAAGAAGCGCGAGGGCGTCGAGGTGTTCGACGACAATCTCGATTTCTCGCCTTTCGCCAAGGCAAAATCGGTCTGAACGTTGTGAGCAGGGCGCTGAGCCGCGCTTTTTACAGGGCTGCCGCATTTTCCGAGTCGTCAGCTGTTTCCACCTGACTTGAAAATGCTCTAGGCCGCGCCGACCATGCTCGACCGCATCCTCCTGTCCCGTTTCCGCAACCACCACGAGACCGCGGTGGAAGGCACGGCGCAGTTCAACCTGCTGGTCGGCGAGAACGGCGCCGGTAAAACCAACGTGCTGGAGGCGATCAGCCTGCTCGCGCCCGGACGCGGCCTCCGCCGGGCGCAGCTGGTGGACGTGCCCGCGCAGGACGGCGACGGCGGGTTCGCGGTGAACGCTGCACTGCGCATGCCCGGCCAAGGGGAAGGGAGCGAGCCCGTCCGCCTCGGCACCGGCGTCGCGGCGGAGCGTCCCGGGCGGCGGCTTGTGCAGGTGAACGGCGCGCAGGCATCCGCCCTGAGCCTGGCCGAGTGGCTCTCGATCGGCTGGCTGACCCCGGCGATGGACCGCCTTTTCGTCGAGAGCGCGGGCGCGCGGCGGCGGTTCCTCGACCGGCTGGTGCTGGCGATCGAGCCCGCCCATGCCGGCCATGCGGCGCGCCTGGAGACGGCACTGCGCGAGCGCAACCGCCTGCTGTCCGACGAACGTTCGCCCGATCCGCACTGGCTCGACGCCATCGAGGTGCAGATCGCCGAGGCCGGGGCGCTGGTGGCGACGGCCCGCGCGCGCCTCGTCACCCGGCTGGAGGCGGCGCTGGCTCGGCTTCCCGACACGCCTTTCGCGCGCCCTTCGCTGACCTACCAGCCCGGCGGCCCGGTCGAGGCCGGTGCGCTTGCCATCGCCCTGCGCGACGGGCGGCCGCGCGAGCGGGCGGCCCAGCGCACCCTTACCGGCCCCCACCGCGACGAACTGGGGGTGACGATGGCGGGCAAAGGGCAAGCGGCAGCGGAATGCTCGACCGGCGAGCAGAAGGCGATGCTCATCGCCATCACTCTCGCGCATTCGCAGCTGCTGGAGGCAGATGGGGAGAACCGCCCGCGCCTGCTGCTGCTGGACGAGGTCGCCGCGCATCTCGACCCGCTGCGGCGCGAGGCGCTGTTCGACCGGCTGCGGGCAGGCTCCGCGCAAGTCTGGCTGACGGGGACCGAGATCGCCCCGTTCGAGGCAATCGCGGCGGAAGCGGCGGTATGGGAGGTCAGCGCGGGGACGGTGCGGCGGGTCTGACCACTCGGTTGTCATTGCGAGCGTAGCGAAGCAATCCAGGGCAGTCTTGAGCCGCCTTGGATTGCTTCGCTACGCTCGCAATGACGAAGTGAAGAGGGGACCTCACCTCTTCGGCAAAGCATCCGCCACATCGTCCACCGTCGCCGCCACGATCGCGTCTATGCCGATAGCCGTAGGATGCACGTGATCGCCCTGCATAAGATCCGGCTTGTCGATCACCGGCTGGAGGAAGAACGGCACCAGCACCGCGCCGTACTTCTCCGCCAGCTGCGGATAGATCGGGTTGAAACCCGAGGCATAGTCCCTGCCCAGGTTCGGCGCCGCCAGCATTCCGAGCAGCACCACGCCGATCTTCTCCTGCCGCAACCGCTGGAGGATCTTCTCCAGGTTCGCGCGCGTCTCGGCCGGGGGCAATGAGCGCAGCATGTCGTTGCCGCCGAGGCTGATGATCACCAGTTCGGGCTTGGCCGGCTGGCTTTTCAGCGTGAAGTCGAGCCGCTGCAGCCCCGCCGCCGTGGTGTCGCCCGAGACCCCGGCATTGGCGATGCGCGCGTTGACACCCCGCGCGCGCAGGGCCTGTTCGAGCCGGTCGGGGTAGCTTTCGCCATCCTCCAGTCCGTAGCCCGCCAGCAGCGAATCCCCGAAGGCGAGTATCCTGCGCTCCGGCCCCATGACCGGTATCTGCGGCGGCGCATCGACGGCCGACCGGCTCTCCTGCACGGGCGGCGCCGGGGCCTTGTCGCAGGCGGAAAGCGCCAGGGTGGAGGCGGCAAGGAGAGCGAGGGAAACGAGGCGCAAGGCATTCTCCTGAAGGGACCGACTTGTCGGATGCACTGGTGCTATCCCATATGGGGATGGTGACAAGCCCTGCCCAAGCCCGCTCCGCCCTTTCCGGCACTCCTTCCCCCGCTTCCGACGACACTATTCTGGCCCGCGACCTGCGCCTGACGCTGGGTTCCGGGGACAGTGCGGTCGAAATCCTCAAGGGGATCGACCTTTCCGTGCCCCGGGGCCAGACGCTGGCGCTGCTCGGTCCTTCGGGATCGGGCAAGTCGTCGCTGATGGCGGTGCTCTGCGGGCTGGAGCGCGCCAGTTCGGGCACGCTGGAGGTCGCCGGACAGGACTTCGTGGGGATGGACGAGGACGCCCTTGCCCGGGCGCGGCGCGGCAGGATCGGCATCGTCCTCCAGGCGTTCCACCTGCTGCCGACGATGACCGCGCTGGAAAACGTCGCCACGCCGCTGGAACTCGCGGGAATGCCCGATGCCCGCGCGCGGGCCGAAGCGGAACTCACGGCGGTCGGGCTGGGCCATCGCCTGTCGCACTATCCCGCGCAGCTTTCCGGCGGCGAGCAGCAGCGCGTCGCCATCGCCCGCGCCCTCGCTCCCCGCCCGGCGCTGGTCTTCGCCGACGAGCCGACCGGCAACCTCGACGCCGCCACCGGCGCGGCAATAATCGACCTGCTTTTCGCCCGCCGGGCCGAGACCGGCGCGACCCTGCTCATCATCACTCACGACGAAAGCCTCGCCCACTGCTGCGAGCGCGTAGTGACCATCGGCGACGGCCAGATCGCCAGCGACATACGGGCAGGCGAACACCTTGGCTGACGCCCTCCCGTGGCGGACCGCCTGGACACTCGCCCGCCGTGACCTCTCGGCCCGGTTCAAGGGGCTGCGGCTGCTGCTCGTGTGCCTGTTCCTCGGCGTCGGCGCGATCGCCGCGATCGGGACGCTGACCGGCTCGATCGAGCGCGAACTGGGAACGCGGGGGCGCGAAATCCTTGGCGGCGACATCGAACTGAGGGTCTGGCAGCGCGCCTTCGGCAAGGACGAGGATGCGGCGCTCTCCCGCCTCGGCCGGGTTTCGCGCGGGCAACGCATGCAGGCCATCGCCACGAAGGGAGATGCCACCGCGCCCGTCGCGCTCAAGGCGGTGGACGGGAACTGGCCGCTCTACGGCCGCCTCGAACTGACCGACGGCCGCCGCGTCGGCGCCCCAGCCCCCGGCACGGCATGGATCGCCAAGGGCACCGCCGCCCGCCTCGGTGCCGGGAAGGGCCAGCGCATCGCCATCGGCGGCGTGCCAGTGATCGTGGGCGGCATCATCGCGACCGACCCCGAGCAGATGAGCGAGGGCTTCGCGCTGGGCGACACCGCCGTGGTGCCGCTCGACCTTCCCGCGAGCGCCGGGCTGACCGCGCCGGGCGCCATGTACCGCAGCGTCGTACGGGTGCGCTTCGCCGACCCCGCGCGCGATCCCGAAGCGGTGATCGACGCCCTCAAGTCCCGCTTCGGCGACGGCTTCGACACCCGCACCCGGCTGGCAGCCTCGCCTTCGACCGAGCGCTTCGTCACCCGCATGGGCGAGTTTCTCGTGCTGGTCGGGCTTGCCGCGCTGGTGATCGCCGGGATCGGCATCGGCGGCGGCGTCTCGTCCTATTTGGAGGCACGGCGCAGTTCGATCGCAACCCTGAAGGTGCTCGGCGCCACCAGCGGCGACATCGCGCGCATCTATCTCCTGCAGGTCGGCGCGGCCGCCCTGGTCGGCAGCCTGGCAGGGCTTGCCGCAGGCGTGCTCGTGACCCCGCTCCTCGCCTCGGCGCTGCAGAGCCTGCTGCCGGTCGAGCCCGGGTTCACCGTCTCCCCCGCGGCGCTCGCGACGGCGGCGGCCTATGGCCTGCTGGTCGCGCTGATATTCTCCGCGCCGCCGCTGGTGCGGGCGCGCAGCTGGCCCGCGATGGCGCTGATGCGCGCCCGCGTGGCGCCGCTCACGGCCGACCGCAAGGCGCTCGCCCTGCCGGTCGGCCTCGGCCTTGCCGCCATCGTCGCGCTGGCGCTGCTCAACGCCGCGCAG
Organism: Novosphingobium resinovorum; assembly: GCF_027922145.1. Taxonomy (GTDB): domain Bacteria; phylum Pseudomonadota; class Alphaproteobacteria; order Sphingomonadales; family Sphingomonadaceae; genus Novosphingobium; species Novosphingobium resinovorum. The sequence goes on from NZ_BSFC01000011.1 coordinate 520,907, forward strand.
CCGCTGGTGACGCTGGGCTTCCTCGGGGCCTCGGCCGCGATGCTCGGCCTGCTGGCGCTCGTCGGCCTCGGCATCCGCAAGCTCGCCGCCCGCCTGCCGAGACCGCGCGGGCCGATGCTGCGCGCGGGACTGGCGAACCTCCACCGCCCGGGCGCGCAGACCGGGGCGCTGGTCACGGCGCTCGGCTTCGGACTTTCCGCCTTCGTGCTGATCGCGGCTGTGCAGACGAGCCTCGACGCCAACATCCGCCGCACCGTGCCCGAGCGCGCGCCCGACTTCTTCGTGCTCGACGTGCCGAAGGACAAGGCCGATGCCTTCGCCGACGCGGTCGAGCGGACGATCCCCGGTTCCACCCTCAAGCTGGTGCCGAACATGCGCGGCCGCATCCTTGCCTATGGGCCGAAGGACCGGATGACCCGCGTGGCCAGCCTCGGCAAGGACCTGCCCGATGGCGCCTGGGCGCTGCGCGGGGAGCGCGGTCTGACCTACTCGGTCGGCGTGCCCGAGGGCAGCAGCGTCACCTCCGGCCAGTGGTGGCCCGAGTTCTACCGGGGCGAGCCGCTTGTCTCGGTCGATGAGAGGCTGGCCGAGGCGATCGGCCTGAAGGTCGGCGACTACGTGACCGTGGGCGTGCTGGGCGTCGAGAAGACCGCGCGCATCGCGGCGCTGCGCCGGATCGACTGGGACAGTCTGGGCTTCAACTACGTGCTGGTGTTCTCGCCCAATGCGCTGGCCGACGCCCCGCACAACCTCGCCGCGACGATCGAGGTGCCCAAGGGCGCGTCCACGGCGGGCCTGCTGCCCCGGCTGGTGCGCGCCTTCCCCTCGACCTCGGTGATCGAGACGGGGAGCCTGCTGCGCGATGCCCGCGCGCTGCTCGACCAGATGTCGGCGGCGATCCTCGCGGCATCCTCGGTTGCAGTGCTGGCGGGGCTCGCGGTGCTGCTGGGCGCTATCGCGGCGGCGCGGGCGAGCCGGACGTACGACACCGTGATCCTGCGCGTGCTGGGCGCCAGTCGCGGGCAGCTGCTCGCGGCGCAGATGGCGGAATACGGGCTGCTCGCCGTGGTGCTCGCCCTCGTCGCGTTGGGCGCGGGCAGCGCGATGGCTTGGGCGGTGATCGTCAAGCTGTTCGAGTTCGCCTGGCTGCCCGACTGGCCGCGCGTGCTGGCGGTTCTGGCCGCCGGGCTGCTGCTGATCCTCGGCTTCGCCCTAGCCGGAACGCTGCCGCTGCTGCGGGCGAAACCGGCAAGGGCGCTGCGCGAACTTTAGAAGCCGATCTCTACCCTCACCACTCATTGGTCATTCCCGCGAAGGCGGGAACCCATCTGCTGACGCTTCCTGTTCGCGATCATCAGATGGGTCCCCGCCTTCGCGGGGATGACGGGATTGGAAATCAGGCGAAGACCTCGCGGTTGTCGAACAGCACGCTGGGATCGCGCGTCTTGTAGACGAGCGTGCTGGCGACGATGTCGTGCAAGCCCTGCTTGCGCTCGGTGAAGGCGACCATGATGTAGCCGATGCACAGGATCAGGCTCGACAGGATCTTGGCGAAGTAGCGCCCGGTCGCACGCGCGAAAGTCAGCCGTTCGCCCCGCAGGTCGGTAACGACCACGCCGACGGCCAGCTTGCCGACGGTCGCCTGCAGCTTCGAGCTTTCCATGATCGCGAAGTAGAGCCAGTTGATCACCAGCGACGCGCCGATCATGCCGAACATCATCATCCCGAACGCCGCGTTCTCGCCCGCGCCCAGCCCCGTCAGCGGCAGCGCGAGGCCGACGCCGAAGATGCCGCCGATGATCGAAGTCGCGATCTGCAGGATGATCGCGTCAAGGATGTAGGCGAGCACGCGCCACCAGAAGCCACCATACGGAATCATGCATTCCCCCTTATTTTTGCGGCCTGCCCAGCCTGACAATGCGACGCAAGTTCACATTTAAATCGGGAAATTACAAAGACTTTCTGTTCCGCCTTCCGAAGCCGTAAAGAAAGAGGGGCGCAGGAGGCCGAGCCTCCCGCGCCCCTTTTCAGGTCCGCGTCCCGCTTCTCTTGCCGTACCTCCTCCCAGAGACGACACGGCGGGTACGCGCTTCACACGCTCCGGGCTTTATCATGCCGCATTTTCCGAGCCGCCGACCGCGCACGGCCGGCTTGAAAATGCTTCAAAACCGGTAGCGCGCCGCCACGCCGTAAGTGCGTGGCTGGTTCGGATAGCCCGAGATCGAGCCGGGCTGTGCCGGGCTGTCGAATATCTGCAGAATGGTGCGGTCGTTCAGCAGGTTGCGGCCCCAGACCGTCAGTTCCAGCCCGTTCGCCATCACGTAAGTCAGCGAGGCGTTCATGTCGTTGATGTCCTGCTTGAACTCCCGCGCGGCGGCGAGCGCTGCGGATACGTCGGTGACGTTGCCCGCGCTGTCGCGCACGACGAGGCCCGGCAGGCCCTCGACCAGACGGAACTGCGATTCGTAGTGATAGTCACCGCGCAGGATGATCCGGTCCCCGCGCGTTCCCACGGGCTGCACGAACTCGGCCGAGAACGTCGCCGAGAGCGGCGGGACGCCCGCCGGGGTCGTCCCCGAAAGGTCGCCGAAGGCCGAAAGCTGAAAAGTGTCGTACTTCGGGTTCAGGTACGTCCAGGCCATCGTCAGGGTCAGCTGGTCGATCGGCTTGGCCGAACCCTCGAACTCGATGCCGAACGCCGACTGCTTGCCCGCGTTCGCCAGAAAGAAGCCCGAGCCGGTGAAGATGTTCGACTGGAAGTTCTTGATCTCCTGCTTGAACACCGCGACGTTGGCCGAGACGATCCCCCAGTTGCCCTTGATCCCGGCCTCGTAGACCGTCGAATTCTCCGCATTGGCGAAGCGGCTGCCGGAGGTCAGATTGGTCACCGCCAGGCCCTGCGCGCGCAGTTCGACGAGGTCGGCAGGCGTCGGGCGGCTATCACGCGACAGGTTGATCGACGCCGCCTTGTAGCCGGTCGCCCAGGCCGCATAGAGGTTGACCGTGGGCGTCACGTCCCAGGCCACGCGCGCGGTGTAGCTGAAGTCGCCGTCGCTCACCCTGCCCGGCTCGACCGCGTTGGGCACGTTCATGAACTGCGGGAAATACTGCAGCGCGCGCAGCGGATTGAGCGGGTTTGCCGCCGGATTGTTGGCATTGCCGTTCGCGAAGCCGACCAGCTGCTGATAGATCGGCGCGGTCTGCGGGTTCGTCGCGAAGGCGAAGATCGCCGCCGGGTTGGTCGGGTCCACACCCACCGAACGCAGCGCCCCGCCAAGCAGCAGTTGCTGGCGGAACGCCGAATAGCGCGGATCGTCGAAATTGATCGACGAGAACACGTCATCCGACGTCGTGTTGGTGGCGAAGCGCTTCTTGTCGTGCGTGTAGTTGAGACCGCCGGTCACCGTCAGTCCCGGCGCCACCTCGAAGTCGAGCTGGCCGAAGATGGACCACGCCTCGTTCTTCAGCTTGTAGGCCTCGGTCAGGCCGGTGCCGGAAGCGAAGAACTGCCCGGCGTACTTGGCCGGATTGCCTTCGTAGGCGCCGAAGGCCGTCTCCAGCGCAGGCACGCTGAGCGCCCCGCCCGACAGGCTCTGGACGAGGAGGTTGGCGTAAGGCCGCGCATCGTCGCCCCAGAACACCTCGTTGTTCTGGTCGATCTTCTCGTTGAAATAGTAGCCGCCGATGAGGCCGGTGATCTTCTCGCCCACCTCGAAGTTGGCGCGCAGTTCCTGCGTGAAGGTCTTGATCCGCAGGTCCTGCCAGTTGCGGCCCAGCAGGTCGGCGCTGGAGAAGTCCGAATCCTGGTTGGTGAGCGCATTGGTGCGGCGGTACGAGGTGATCGAGGTCAGCTTGGTGGCGCCCAGATCATAGTCCAGCTGGCCCGAAACGCCCCAGTTCTCGATTCTATTGGACGATTCGAAGTTGTTGTAGACGAAGTTGTCGTACTTCTCGCCCGGCTGGTTGACCGCCCCGCCCAGCGCGAAGATCGCCGCCGTGGGGGTCGCCTGGCGCAGGTTGACCACCGCGCAGCAGTTCTCGTCGATCTTGCCGTAATCGCCGATCAGCCGCAGTTCGAGGCCGTCATGGTTGTCGAACAGCAGCTGCCCGCGCCCGAACCAGCGATCACGCTCGTTGGTGCGCTCGCCGGTGGCAAGGTCCCTGACGATGCCGTCGCGCTTGTTGAGCCCGCCCGCGAGGCTGAATGCGACGTTCTCGCTTAGCGGCCCGGTTACCGTGCCCTTGACGACTACGGCGTCGTAGTTGCCGTAGCTGGCCTCGACATTGCCGCCGAACTGGAACTGCGGCTTCTTGGTAACAATCGAGATCACGCCCGCCGAGGCATTCTTGCCGAACAGCGTGGACTGCGGCCCACGCAGCACCTCGATGCGCTCCACATCGGGGAAGTCCGCGATCATCGAGGCCGAGCGCGAGCGGTAGACGCCGTCGATGAACAGGCCCACCGAAGGCTCGATACCCGCGTTGTTGGCGCCGTTACCGAAGCCGCGGATATAGAAGTTGGTATTGGCGCTCGACTGCAACTGGTTGACGCGCAGCGACGGCACCAAAGTCTGCAAGTCCTTGAGATCGCGCATCTGCGCGCGTTCCAGCGTCGCTCCGCTGGTCACCGAGACGGCGACTGGCACGTCCTGCAGCGTCTGCTCGCGCTTGGTCGCGGTGACGATGATGGTATCGGTGTACTGCTCGTCGGCCGCCTGAGGCGCCGCATCCTGCGCCAGAGCCGCCGGCGCCCACAGTACCGCGGAAGCCCCCGCCAGCAGCGCGGACTTGTGCGCCATGATCCTGCGTTCGTTGAAGATGCGCGTACCCCGCGCGCAGATGCCCGCCAAAACACCCTTCATCGGATCCCCTGTCCCTTCCTGCACGACTGCCCGCGTCGTGGTGCGCAAAGCTGGTCGCAATTGGTAAGAGGGGCAGCTTATGTCGTTCTACGAGCGCTCACAATCGGGACCTGTGCATAGCTGCGGACATTCTGCACCATTGTTGTACTATCGACACAGGATGTGACGAAGTATGTCGGGCGCCATTACCCCCAGCAGTCTGCCTCATCTCACTGCGCTTGCCGAAATGCCCGCCATCGGCTAAGGGCGCGGCAATTTTGCGGTGCAGCACACGATGGCTGCCCGCCTCCGGCCCTCGTACAGAGAGAACAACAATGTCCGCCCCGCTTCCCTTGCGCAATATCGCGATCATTGCGCACGTCGACCATGGCAAGACCACCCTTGTCGACCAGCTGTTTCGCCAGTCCGGCACGTTCCGTGACAACCAGCGCATCGAAGAGCGCGCGATGGACAGCAACGACCTCGAAAAGGAGCGCGGCATCACCATTCTGGCGAAGCCGACCTCGATCGAGTGGAACGGCTATCGCATCAACATCGTCGACACGCCCGGACACGCCGACTTCGGCGCCGAAGTGGAGCGCATCCTCTCGATGGTGGACGGCGTCGTCCTGCTGGTGGACTCGTCGGAAGGCGCGATGCCGCAGACCAAGTTCGTCACCGGCAAGGCGCTGGGCCTCGGCCTGAAGCCGATCGTCGTCGTCAACAAGATCGACCGTCCCGACGGCCGCCACGCCGAAGTGCTGGACGAAGTGTTCGACCTCTTCGTCAGCCTCGACGCCAACGACGAGCAGCTGGACTTCCCGACCCTCTACGCTTCGGGCCGCAACGGCTACGCCAGCTACGATGCGGACCGCCGCGAAGGCGACCTGACCCCGCTGTTCGAGAAGATCGTCGAGCACGTCCCCGCGCCGAACCTCGACGTCGACGCGCCGTTCTCGTTCCTCGCCACCCTGCTTGACCGCGACAACTTCATGGGCCGCGTCCTGACCGGCCGCGTCCAGTCGGGCACGCTGAAGGTCAACGACCCGATCCGCGCCATCGACATGGACGGCAAGGTCGTCGAAGTGGGCCGCGCCACCAAGGTGCTCTCGTTCCGTGGCCTCGACCGCGTGCCCGTGGAAGAAGCCCGCGCCGGTGACATCATCGCGCTCGCCGGTCTCGAAAAGGCGACCGTGTCGAACACCATCGCCGATCCTTCGGTCACCGAGGCGATCCAGGCGCAGCCGATCGATCCGCCGACCCTGGCGATGCGCTTCGCCGTCAACGACTCGCCGCTCGCGGGCCGTGAAGGCGACAAGGTCACCAGCCGCATGATCCGCGACCGCCTGATGCGTGAAGCGGAAACCAACGTCGCCATCCGCGTCACCGAGTCGGCCGACAAGGACAGCTTCGAAGTCGCCGGTCGCGGCGAACTCCAGCTGGGCGTCGTGATCGAAACCATGCGCCGCGAAGGCTTCGAACTGGGCATCAGCCGTCCGCGCGTGCTGTTCGGCACCGACGAAAAGGGCGGCCGCACCGAGCCTTACGAAACCGTCGTGATCGACGTGGACGACGAGCACTCGGGCACGGTCGTCGAGAAGATGCAGCGCCGCAAGGCAGAGCTGACCGACATGCGTCCGTCGGGCTCGGGCAAGACCCGCATCACCTTCTCGGCCCCTTCGCGCGGCCTGATCGGCTACCACGGCGAGTTCCTTTCGGACACGCGCGGCACCGGCATCATGAACCGCCTGTTCGAGAAGTACGACGCCCACAAGGGTCCGATCGAGGGCCGCCAGAACGGCGTGCTGATCTCGAACTGCACCGGTGAAGCGGTCGGCTACGCGCTGAACTCGCTCGAAGATCGCGGCGTGCTGTTCATCAAGCCCCAGGAAAAGATCTACGAGGGCATGCTGATCGGCGAGAACGCCAAGACCGACGACCTCGAAGTGAACCCGATGAAGTCGAAGCAGCTGACGAACTTCCGTTCGACCGGCAAGGACGACGCCATCCGCCTCACCCCGCCGCGCGTGATGACGCTGGAGCAGGCGATCGCCTACATCGACGACGACGAGATGGTCGAAGTCACCCCGCAGTCGATCCGCCTGCGCAAGGTCCACTTGGACCCGAACGAGCGCAAGAAGCAGAGCCGCAAGAAGGAAAACGCCTGATTTTGCCCTCCCCTGTGGTCGGGCTTTGAAAAGAGCGATCGCGGGGGGATGCATTACCGGTTGAATGAAAGGTCGGGGCGCCGAAGGGCGCTTTCCGGCCTTTCGTGTTTTTGAAGCAGGGGGCATGACTGCAATGACGAGTTCCAACGCACCCTCGCCCACCCCGCACGGGCACGGCGAGGATATCTACGCGATGTTCGTGGGCACGATCCATCTGGCGGTCGGGCTCGTGCTGCTGCGCGCGGCAGGGCTCGCGACAGGCGGTGTGGCGGGTGTCGCGCTGGTGCTGAGTTATGCAACGGGATGGCCGGTGGGCCTGCTCTATGCGCTGATCTCGGCGCCGCTGATGGCGATCACCTTGCGCTCGATGAGCTGGCGGTTCCTGATAAAGACCGCCGTGGTGACGCTCGGCCTGTTCGCGATGACCGCCCTGGCCCCGATGGGCATCGACATCGCCCGGGTGAGCGACCCGGTTGCAGCGGTCGTCGGCGGCAGCGTCATCGGCATGGGCGCGCTCGCCCTCGCCCGCCATGGGGCCGCAACGGGCGGCTCGGGAGCGCTGGTGCTATGGCTTTATCGCACGCGTGGATGGAATGCCGGCCGCACCCAGCTCATCATCGACGGTACGGTGCTGCTGTTCGCCGCCTCACGGCTCGATGCGGTGCGCATGGCCTGGTCGCTGCTGGGCGTCGCGGCGACGGCGGGCATCCTCTGGGCCTGGCACCGCCCGGGCCGCTATACCGGATACTGAAAGAGGGCCGGCCCTGCCCGGCCGGCCCTCCCCCCGTTTGCCCCACAAGGCCGAGTGATCAGAACGCCGCGGACAGCGAGAACACCACGGTCGAGCCGGAGATCTGCGAACCGTTCTTGGAGGAGGAGAAGTTCGGCTTCAGGTAAGCCGATTCCGCCTTCGAGATGTCGGTATCGATGTAAGCCACGCCCAGCACGACCGGGCCGACCGCGAGGTCCGCGCCGAGCATCCAGTCGAGATAGCTGCCCGTCGGCGCCACGCTGGTGCCGTTGGGGCCAAGGCCGGAGTTGCCGTTCGAATAGCCCAGGTGTGCCTTCAGGGTCAGCGGCGTGTTGGGAATGCCGGTGCTGGCATCGCCCCAGAGGTAGAAGTTGTCCGACTTGGCGCCGGGTGCATCGGGAATGCCGGTCGCGTAGGAATCGGCGTCCAGATACCAGCGACCGAGCGCTTCCTGCTTGGGCGCATAGGCCGCGCCGACGAGCAGGTTCGCCGGGCCGACCGAGCCCGAAACCTTGACGTAGGGTTCAGCAAAATCGGTGATGTCCGAGCCGCCCGGGTACATGTACCAGGTCACGCCGACGTCCACCTTCACGCCCGGCGTCACTTCGGCCGCGAAACCGCCGTAGATGTCGAGTTCGGTGTTCGAGCCGCCGAAAGTGCCCCAGCCCGAAAGGTTCGAACCCCAGGTGCCGACGTAGAGCCCGCTTTCATGCGTAACCGAGACGCCGCCCTGCACCGCGAGTTCCTTGTCGGACTGCGACACACCGCGAAAACGGTAGTCGGTGACGAGCCCGACGCTGCCCGCGATGGTGAATTCGCTGGGGGCTTCCTCCTGCGCCATCGCGGGAGTCGCAGCAAACGCGGCTGCGAGGCCGGCGACGCCGGCAAAGAGACGAAACTTCATAGTCGGAACACCCTCATGTTACTGTTGTAGCATGTTCCGTCCTGCGGCCTGCAAGCCGGGCTCCGCTGCGTGGCGAGCCCGTTTCATGCCGGCAGGTTCATGGATATGGCGCCGACCTGTCTCTATTCTTGCGTTATCGTAACGAACTGTTGCTGAATTCTGCAGCGCAACAAGTGTGGTTGCGTAGCAACACAAGCACGCCGTCACGATATTGCCGAGTATCTATGCAGGCCAATTCGCTCTGCGATCAGAAAACGGCACCGTCCAAAAGAAAGCGGGCGGAAACGCTTACGCGCTCCGCCCGTAGGTTAGAGGGCCGGGTGTGAGGGTTCCCGGCCCGCCAGGTGTTCGATCAGATCGTCAGCTGGCCAGCGGCAGCGGGCGCAGGATGGCATCGGGACCGGTGATCCGGTCACGCTGGCCACCCTGGCGGCGGCGGCTGATCCATTCCGACAGCGTTTCCGCCGTGGTGTGGTCCATCGCCTTGACCAAGCCGAGGTCGAGGTGGACCGGACGGTTCGCCGGCTGCTTCTCCAGCACCGCGTTTAGGCGGGTGAGCCCGACGAAGGTGGCCGCACCGTTCAGTTCCACGCGGGTCGCTTCACCCTCGTCATGCTCCGCAACCTTGAGCCGCAGGTGCTTGTAATGCGGCAGCAGCTCGACGACCGAGAGCGCCAGGCCGACGAGCACGCCGGTCAGCAGGTCGGTGGTCACTACCAGCACGAAGGTCGCGGCCCAGATCGCTGCGGGCAGCGGGCCATGCGCCTTGAACAGGTGCGTGACGTGCTTGAGGCTGACGAGCTTCCAGCCGGTGACGACCAGAACGCCGCCGAGCGCGGCCATCGGCACTTCGCGCAGCAGCCAGGGCAGCAGCGCGACGAAACCGAGGATCCACACGCCATGGAAGATCGTCGAAAGGCGGGTCTTTGCACCTGCCTGCACGTTCGCCGAGGAGCGCACGATCACGCCCGTCATCGGCAATGCGCCGAAGACGCCGCACAGGAAGTTGCCGATGCCCTGCGCGCGCAGTTCCTTGTCGTAGTGGGTACGCACGCCGTCATGCATGCGATCGACGGCAGCCGCCGAGAGCAGCGTTTCGGCGCTGGCGATGAAGGCGATGGCGACGGCTGCGACGAGCAGCGCGGGCTGGCTCAGCGGCGCGAACCAGGCGGCGCTGGTCGGCAGACTGAAAGCCGAGGCGATCGAGGCAGGCACCTCGATGCGGGCGACGTCCAAGCCCATGCCCCAGGCAACCGCCGTGGCGGAAACCACGCCGAGCAGCGCGCCGGGAACCAGACCCATCGACTTGGGACGCAGCTTTTCCCACGCAAGCATGACGGTGATCGTCAGCACGCCGATCAGCAGCGCCATTTCGGTTGCAGCCGCATTGGTGAAATCGAGGCCAAAGACGCGCGCGGGCATCGCCGCGAGGTTCTGGAGGCCGCTCGACAGCGGCTTGGCGTCGAACAGGATGTGGAACTGGCCGATGACGATCAGCGCGCCGATACCCGCCAGCATCCCGTGAACGACAGCCGGGCTGATCGCGCGGAACAGCCCGCCGAGCCTGAGCGCACCGGCAATCAGCTGGAGCACGCCTGCCAGAAGCAGGACCGGGCCAAGCGCCTCGAGTCCGTTCTCGCGAACGAACTCGAAGACGATGACCGCAAGGCCGGCCGCCGGGCCGCTGACCTGCAGCGGCGAACCCGCCAGCAGGCCGACGACCACGCCGCCGATGATGCCGGTGACGAGGCCCCTTTCAGGCGGCACGCCCGAAGCGATGGCGATGCCCATGCACAGCGGCATGGCGACCAGGAACACGACGATCGACGCCGTGAAATCGCGGCCGAAGTGGGAGAAGAGGCCTTGGCGGCCGTCTCCCACGCCAGAGGAAACCGAGGTCATTCTGCCGCTTCTGCGTATTCGGTGGCAAAACGGCTGCGGGCGGCGAGAGCAACCGGCAGGTCACGGTCTTCGCGCAGCGGCACGAACTCGCCGGTGTCGCCGTTGAGGCCAAGGACCTGACCGGCGTGAATATCGACCATCCAGCCATGCAGCGTGATCTCGCCGCGCGCGATGCCCGCAGCAACGGCCGGATGCGTGCGCAAGTGGCTGATCTGGGCGATGATGTTCTCCAGCGTGATCGCGCGGACGCGGTCCTTGCCCTGAAGGTCGGAATGGCAGGCGCTGACGATATTCTCGGCCGCGGCGCCGTGCTTGAGCCAGGCGGCGACGTTCGGCATCGCCTCGAGGCCGGTGGGATCGGAAAGCGCCTTCATCGCGCCGCAGTCCGAGTGGCCGCAGACGATGATGTCGCGCACGCCGAGCGCCATGACCGCATATTCGACGGTCGAGGTAACGCCGCCGTTGAGCGTCGCGTAAGGCGGCACGATGTTTCCGGCGTTGCGGCAGACAAACAGATCGCCGGGCTCGGCCTGCATGATCTGCTCGGGCACGATGCGCGAATCGGCGCACGAGATCATCAGCGCCTTGGGCGACTGGCCGTGCGTGGTCAGCTTGCCGAACAGCTCGCTGCTGGCGGGGAAGAGGGTCTTCTCGAAGTTGAAGACGCGACCGATCAGTTCGTTCACTGGAACACCTTTCTTTTATCCACTGCCGTCAGCGCACGCACTGCGGCTCACTGTGGAAAGCTAGGTGCCGCGCTTGTCGCTGAGCGTGCGCGAACGTTACGAAAGTTTGCTGCGATGCAGCGTGTGTGAACTCCGGGTCAGTCCGCACCCATGGGCAGGCGGATGGTCGCCCGCAGTCCGCCTTCGGGCCGGTTGCGCAAGTCCAGCGTGCCGTTTTCCGTGCGCACGGCCTTGCGCACGATCGGCAGGCCGAGGCCCATTCCGGCGGTGTCCCGCGCCCGCGCCGTGTCGAGGCGGACGAAAGGCTGGAGCGCGTCGGTGATGCGATCGTCGGGGATGCCGGGCCCGTCATCGTCGACGGTGATCTCCACCGCTCCTCCGTCCCGGCGCACGCTGACGCGAACATTGCCGCCGTAATGCAGCGCGTTCTCGATGAGGTTCGACAAGGCGCGGCGGATCGGGACGGGGCGCACTTTGACTTCGAGGCTGGACACGCCGGAATAGGTCGCGTCGGCGCCATGATCGGCAGCGGTATCGACCAGTGTTTCGGCCATGACCGCGATGTCGATGCGCTCCGCCGGGATCGAGCGGCCGTCGCTGTCGACATAAGCCTGGATCGAATCGAGCAGCATGCGCATCTCGTCGATGTCGTGGTTCAGGCCGTCGCGCACTTCGGGATCGACGCTCTCGTCGTCGAGCCGCAGCCTCATGCGCGCGAGCGGGGTCTTGAGATCATGTCCGATCGCCAGCATCGTCTGGGTGCGATCCACCAGCGACTGGTGGATGCGTTCCTGCATCTCGTTCAGTGCGCGGATCAGTTCGCGCAGCTCGTCCGGTCCGCGTTCGGGCACCGGACGCGGCGGACCGGAGCCGAGATGGCGGGTCGCGCCGATCAGGGTGCGCAGGGGCTTGAGCGTGGTGCGTACCAGCACCCAGGCAAGCGCGAAGAGCAGCAGCGTGGGCAGCACCAGCCCGGCGATCCGGCCCAGCGTCAGCTTCCACGCCGACTTCGCATGCGTATGGAACTTCACGAGGCTGTTGTCGGAAAGCCGGATCGAACCGCCGATGTTCCCCTTGCCCGGCAGTTCCTCGAGGTGAAGCTCGAGATCGGCCATGGCGAGTTCGGGCTGAAGGGCGACGACCTGCGCGCGCAGGTTGGTCAGCCCTAGGCTACCGCGGCGGCGGGTGCCGGGCGCGAACCAGTGCAGCTGGAAGCGGTCGGTACTGAGGACGTGGGCGATCTGGTCGCGCTCGCCCGCCTCGGCATGTTCCATCGTCCGGCGCGCGAGGACGAGGTTCTCGGCGATGCGCTCGGCATCGTCGCGCCGCAGCATGAAGGAATCGACACGCTCGAACAGGAAGGAGTTCGCCACGAAGTCGATAATGACGACGACCAGCAGCACCGCGAGCAGCCGCTCGGGCAGGCCCATCCGCCTGAACAGGGCGACGAACCTGCCTGCCATCAGGTGCGGATCACTTCCGCCTTGAACATGTAGCCGACGCCGCGAACGGTGACGATCGGAGATTCGGAGCCCTCGGCCTGCAGCTTGCGGCGCAGGCGGCTGACGAGCACGTCGATCGAGCGATCCGAACTGTCGCCGATGCGCGAGCGCGAAAGCTCCATCAGGCGTTCACGCCCGAGCACTCGCTGCGGGTATCCCAGAAAAGTGGAGAGCAGATCGAACTCGGCACCGGTCAGATCGACGATCGCACCGCTGGGTGAGCGCAGTTCGCGCCGCGCCATCGAGACTTCCCAGCCGTCGAACCGGATCGAATCGGCGGACCGCATCTCTGGCACCGGCTCGCTGGTCGAATCGAGCCCGCCACCGCGACGCAGGACGGCGCTGACGCGCGCAGCCAGTTCGCGGGTGCTGAACGGCTTGGCGAGGTAATCGTCGGCGCCCAGCTCAAGGCCGAGCACGCGGTCTTCCTCGCTGCCGCGCGCGCTGACGAAGATGATCGGCACGTCGCTTTCGCGGCGCAGGCGGCGGAACAGGTCGAAGCCGCTGGTGCCCGGCAGCATGATGTCGAGCACGACCAGGCTGACCGTCGCCTCGCGCAGGGTCACCCACATCTCCGCGCCGGTGGCGGCGGTGAGCACGTTGAAACCGCTCTGGCGCAACGCTCGCGCGGTCAGGGTGCGCAACGCGCCATCGTCCTCGACGAGCAGAATGGTGGAAGGGGTTGTCATAGTCTCGTGCGGGTGTCTGTAGCGGGGGGCGACCGTCATCGTGCTGGTTGTCTCTGCTGTCTATAGGCAACCGGCGCGGTCAGGCAAACCGCGCCGGTCGGAAATTGTCCTGCCGCGCTCTTTCGCGCAGCAAATCTGCACAAAAGGCCAAGGCGGCGGATGCGTCAGTCCTTGGTTACGGCCGCATCGGCGACTGCCAGAACCGGACGCTCTGCCTGCTCGGCCTGGACGACGGCGTGACGGCAGGCGCGGCCCTTGGACGGGTCAGGATGGCAGACGGTCGGAGCCGAAGCCTTGCCCTGCGCGCGCGCCACGATGGTCGGATTGCCCTTCGAGGCGGCGACGCTGTCACCGGCATAGGCAGTAGCGAGCGATGCCGAAGCGGGCGTGGAAAGCGAAACAAGGGCAAGAAGAGCGGCGGAAATCATTGGTATTCTCCAATCTGGCAATGCAATGACGCCAGATTGGGGAGCCCGCGTGTCACGTTTCGGGCGGACGCGTGACGAAACATGTCTGGAACCGCTTCATCTGCAGCCCCGCATCGCCCCATGTACCGCTACGCATACAATTGCGTAAAATCGTGAATGGATTCTGCCAGATCCGCTTCGATCCGGTTCAGGAGCCGGGGCTTATACCAAACTTCACACGGGGACAACGGCTTCCTTGATCCGCCACCCCGAACAAGGAGTTGAAGCCATGACCATTTTCAAGAAGACCGCGCTGGCCGTCGGCCTCGCCGCCACCGCTCTTGCCACTACGACGCCGGCGATGGCGCGCGACTGGCACCGGGGCGGCGACAACACCGCCGCCGTCGCCATCGGCGCGGGCATTCTGGGCCTTGCCGTCGGCGCCATCGCCGCCTCGTCCAGCCGCGACCACGACCGTTACGACAATGCCCGCTACGACGACCGCTACTACGGTTCGAGCTGGTCCTATCGCGACGGCTACTACTGGAATGGCGACGGCAACCGCTACTCGCGCGGCGACTACGATCGCTACAACCGGGATCACCGCGACGATCAGCGCCGCGGCTACTACGGCGACCGGGGTGACTGGCGCCGCGGTTACTGATCGATCGAATACCAGCGAAGCCGGGTGACGCCCCTTTCGGCCCCTCCCCGACTTCGCGAGACGCCCGGCCCCTCCTCCTCGGCCGGGCGTCTTCGCATGTGCCGTTAGAGCGAGATCGACTTTAACCGTATCATTGTCATTCCCGCGAAGGCGGGAACCCATCTCCTGACGGCGCCTGCTGTATGAGCGTCAGATGGGTTCCCGCCTTCGCGGGGATCACGAACGGTGTTTTAGTCGAACACGATCACGCCCTGGCGCACGGCTCGCCGCACGCCCGATACACCTCGCGACAAATTCACTTCCGGTTCAGTCCATCCGGCCCATGTTTCCAGCGTGCCCACCGCTACCGCCGTTACCCGGTCGGCCCGGAAAGGGAGACGTCACGTCATGAATATAAAGTTGAAATCCTTCGGGAAAAAACTCGCGCTGGGGGCCGCACTCGCCGCCTCGGTGCTGGTGACCACATCGCCAGCCCAGGCGCGAGACCGCTACTACGGGCGCGGTGACGACACCGCCGCCATCGCCATCGGTGCCGGCGTGATCGGCCTTGCCCTCGGCGCAGCAATCGCCGACCGCGGTGATCGGAACTACTACGATCGCGGCTACTGGGGCTCGCGTCGTTACGTCACCGTGCGCGATCGCCCCGGGTATTACTACTACTACGATGGCTCCCCCAATCGCTACTATCGCGATCGCTATTACGACCGGTACTATTCGCCGTGGTCGCGTGATCGCTGGCGCGACGGCGGCAACCGCTGGGATCGCGGACGCGACTGGCGCCGGGATCGGCACTACGATCGCCGCGACCATTGGGGCCGTCGTGACGATCGCCGCTGGGACCGCCGTGACGGCCGTTGGGATCGCCGCGATGACCGCCGAGACGATCGCCGCTGGCGTAACCGCGATTATCGTCGCTAAAACATAGCCGCGATGCATTTCGGGGAAGGCTGCCCGGTCGATGGCAATCCCTTTGTCCCCGATGCATCCCGGCATGAAATCCATCGGGGAGCGCCCTGTCATCCACCCTCGCCAAGCGCGGCCGGGGCGGCTATGGGGCGCTCCATCATGGACACCGCTGACCTGCGCATCGCCCTGTTCTCGGGCAACTACAACTACGTCCGCGACGGCGCCAACCAGGCGCTCAATCGTCTCGTCGGCTATCTCCTGCGCCAGGGCGCGCAAGTGCGCGTCTATGCGCCCACGGTGGCCGAGCCCGCGTTCGAGCCGACCGGCGACCTCGTCAGCGTGCGTTCCTTCGCGATTCCCGGACGTCCGGAATACCGCGTTCCGTTCTCGATCTCGGGCAAGGCCCGCCGCGACCTCGCGAAGTTCGCGCCGAATGTGGTGCACGTCTCTTCGCCCGACCCGGTCGGCCACCAGGCGGTGACCTGGGCACGCAACCGGACCATTCCGGTGCTGTCCTCGGTCCATACCCGGTTCGAAACCTACCTGCGCTACTACAACATGGCCTGGGGCGAGCCGGTGGTCGAGGCGATCCTGCGCCGCTTCTATCGCCGCTGCAACGCCCTTGTCGCGCCTTCGGAAAGCATGGCTCAGCTCCTGCGCGAGCAGCGCATGAACTACGACGTCTCGATCTGGTCGCGCGGCGTCGATCACGAGATCTTCAACCCCGGCCGCCGCGACCTCGAATGGCGCCGCAGCCACGGCATCGCCGACCATGAAGTCGCCATCGGCTTCCTCGGCCGACTGGTGATGGAAAAGGGGCTCGACGTATTCTCGGACACGCTCGACGAACTGCGCCGCAAGGGCATCGCCCACAAGGTTCTGGTGATCGGCCAGGGGCCTGCGCGCGACTGGTTCGAGGAACGTCTTCCCGGGGCCGCATTCGTCGGCTTCCAGGGCGGCGCCGACCTCGGCCGGGCAGTCGCCTCGATGGACGTGCTGTTCAACCCCTCGGTCACCGAGACTTTCGGCAACGTCACGCTCGAGGCGATGGCCTGCGGGCTGCCCGTCGTCGCAGCGGCCGCCACCGGCAGCCAGAGCCTCGTCGACGACCGCGTCTCGGGCCGCCTGATCCCGCCCGGCGCCGTGCACCAGTTCGCCGAAGCGCTGAAAGGCTATATCGAGGATACCGAACTGCGGCGCACCCATGGCGCCGCCGGTGTCGCGCGTGCCGGCGAGTTCAGCTGGGACCGCATAAACCAGGCCGTCGCCGATACCTACGTGCGCCTGATCCGCCAGAAGGCGCGCGCCTGAGCACATAGCAACAAGACGCGGCGGTGGTGGCTACCCGCCGCGCCTTGCGCTTCTCCCCTTCCCTCGGCTCTGCGCGAAGGCCCAGCCGACCTTCGCGCGCGTTCTCCCTGCGTCTTCTCTTTTTATACCGTCATGCGACCTTGCGCTGCAGACGGACCAGCGCGCGGTCGATCTCGGCCCGGGCACCATCCCCGATCTCGCCGGTGACCACCCGGTAGACGATCCGCCCGTTCTCCAGCGAATAGGCCACCGTCGCCATGCCGTCGTTGAAACTGGCAAGGTAGAGCGCGGGCTTGCGCTGTAGCAGGGCGAGATCGTCCGCTCGGGGAACCAGGCTGTCGCGCATGTAGTACGCACCGGTCATCGCATCCGCCTCGACGGACACTTCAGCAGCGTGACCGGTTCCGGTCATCGCCATTGCTGACGGGAAAGCCATTGCCGACAGGGCAAACCCTACCTGCAATGCTGTCAGGAATCGCTTCATGACAACTATCCTCTTCCGGTGCGGCACCGTCGTCGCGGGCCGTCATCTCACAAGCCGAGAGGTACCATGCGCACCCACCGCGACAAAGCGAACAATCCTCAAGAAGCTTAGGATTTCTGCGCTTTTTGCGGTGCGCAACGATTGGTGTACCGCATGGTATCACGGGCATCAGCCCTGCTTTCGGCGGGATGTGAGGGCGCCGCGCCCCCTGCCCGGTGCCAAGGCGTAAAAGGCTCTTCCAGGAAGCATCGCCCGGGCGTAGCCTCGTGCTGCAACGCGAGGCTCGCCAAACCCGTTGCGGCATCGTCACGCGGCAGACTTTCGGAACCTGTACAGAGCCCCGGCGTTGCAGCCAGCGCCACTTCGGCCCGCCAGCAGTAGCATCAGCACCAGGGGAACCTCGACATGACCACCAATACCGCTTCCGCCCGTTATGTCGGTCTCGGCAAGGACGGCAAGGGCTCGATCACCACGCGCTCCGGCGTGTTGTCAGACCAGCCCTACGGCTTCGGCACCCGCTTCGAAGGCCAGCCCGGCACCAACCCCGAGGAACTGATCGCCGCCGCGCACGCCGCCTGCTTCACCATGGCGACCAGCTTCGCGCTCGCCCGCGCAGGGCACGCCGAAGGCACCCTCGACACCCAGTGCACGGTCACGCTCGACAAGGACGGCGACGGCTTCTCCGTCACCAAGTCGGCCCTGACTCTCACCGCGTCCATCCCCGGCATCACGCCCGAGGACTTCGCCAGCATCGCCGACGAAGCAAAGGCCGGCTGCCCGATCTCCAAGCTGCTGAATTGCGAGATCACGCTCGAAAAGTCGCTCGGCGACTAATTACTGCCCGTGCGCGGGCTGCGGTCGGTCCAGCCGCAGCCCTGCCGCGTTTCCTCGCCGATCTGCAATGTGATAGTAAAGGGATAGCGCGTATCCGACATGCCGTCGCTGCAGGCCGACGGCGTGACCGCCAGCGTCGCCGCACCGCCCGACAGCTTTCCGCTGAACGAAACCCCGCCGCGACCGGCGAAGCGGGTGACCGGGACTGTTTCGCCTTCGGCATTATCCGGGGTTGTATACGTCAGGCGCGAAGACTCGACCTGCCCGCCCCAGAACGGCTCCGTACCGACGAAGTGCACGGTCTCCGTGACGGCAATGCCGTTCCACGGCCGATGATCGGCAGGATCACCGGGCAACCCGTCCGAAGCGGAATGACATGCTGCAACTGCGAAAATGGCCAGCAGTGCGCTCGCCCGGTACGGTCTGATGCTCGACATGAGTTGCACGGTACGCCTCTCCCGGCCGGCGGGCAAACTTTCGCATGCGATTCGATAGGCCGCCGGTGTGATTCGGCTGATTCCCTGACCCGACGATGATAAATTTGCGGTCATGCTTGTTTTTTCTTCGCGCCTGGAAACGCCGATTTGCTTAAAAATCAGGCACATTGTTTGATGGTTGCAAAACTTGCAACACCCGGTTCGGGTATTGAAATTGCACTCCCGTTCAACATCCGCTTTTGCTGCAGCGCACAAGATAAACGTCGCCCGAGGCGATCCAGCCTCATCCAGAATCTAAGGATTTTGCCATGTTCAAGACTGTTCTCGCCTCTGCCGCCGTTGCTCTCCTCGCCGTTCCCGCCGTCGCCCAGGCCGACGACAGCCGCGAGTTCTCGCACGAAGGCGTCAACTACAACTACACCACTGCCCAGAAGGGCAAGGTGACCGTGATCGACGGCGCGACCTCGGCGGGCATCCCCTTCCGCCTTTACGTCAAGGGCGGCCGCGTGACCGGCACCTACAACAGCCGTTACGTCTCGTTCACGACCGCCGAAGCCGCCAAGCTGCACCTCGGCGAGTAATCGAGCTACCGATCGGGCATACTGATCGCGCGCTCGCGCTTCTTCCGGGCAGTCCTCCTCTCCCAACGCCCGGGTAGCCGCTGAGCGCCGAACCAGGCGCCGTCCCCCTCCGTGCGGGACGGCGCCTTTTTCTTTGCGTTCAGCAGGCCGACAGCTGCGACGGGATACCCCGCCATCATGCAAGACAGCCGCGGCCCGAACCGATGAGTGGAGCCAAGTTCGCCCTGTTGCTGGTGGTCGGCGGTATCGCCGGCGCGGCCTTCGCCGTCATAACGACCGGCGCGATGCCGCGATTCTCCCAGCCCCAATCGCATCGCTCCGCCACTTTGGAAGACAACTCGCCTGCCGGGCGCTCGTGGCTGGACGAGGGCCTGTCCGCCCTCAATTCTCCTGCCTGGCCCTTCGGTCGGGGCTCCGACGACGCCGGACCGCCGATGCCGCCCGAACCGCAGCAGGACTACGCGCCTTACGGTTACGGCCCGCCGGACGACTATGACGATGGTGCCTGGGAACGTCGCCAATACGGCAGCCATGCTCCCTATCAAGGCGAGGGCTACGCTGCGGAGGGTAGCCAGCCGGCACCCGACCGGTCACCGGCCCCATCACCGGCAGCCCCTCGTGCAGACGCCGCTGCCGACGCAGCAGCGCGCGCCGCCGATGCAGCTCAGGACGTACTGTCGGCCGAGAACACGCCCTGAGGGACAGAGGCCGACGGAAGGATTTGGATCAGGCCTGATCGTTCGCCGAAAGGCGGCGCAGGTTCTTGCGTACGGCGCGGCGATAGTGGTTCACCGTGCGGCGGCACACCGTCTCGGGATCGTGCCCGAACTGCCCGGTCGCCAGCGCCATGCCGACTTCCCAGCCCGCCCAGACCTTTTCGGTGACCATGCGGACCATCTCGTCGCCCGCCAGAGGATCGCCCCAGCCGATGCGGGCAGTGCGCAGCGCGATCACCGATCCGGCCTCGACCCAGAGCTTGCCGGTATCACGCAGCAGAGCTTCTCCGGCGACATCCTGCTTCATCGACACGTCCTTATGCCCCCGCCCGCACGCAAGGATTGCGCACGGTCCGGAGAGCCGGCTGCCAGGCATCGAACATCCTCGGGAATTGCCCGGAGCGCTCGACCGGCGCGCCGGGTTGCGGGCGGCTCCTTAATCGAACTCACCCGCCTTAGGAAACGATTTCATGCCATGCGTCACACCCCGTCACGAAAACGTCACGAAGATTTCGGCTTCGATTACCCATTCTCCCGCCACTTCGCGCCACTTGGCGGCGTAAGTGCCAGAGGCTCCGGGAATTTCCAAACCACCTTGCGTTCCGTACCAGCGTCCGTGCTCCATGGCGATCGGCTCGGCGGAAGAAATGGCCACGCTTTCGGACGTGCGAACATAGACCATCCGCCCGGAATGGCCGAACTCACGCCGCCAGACTTTCACTTGCGCCATCCGGCCCGCGATCACGGCGCTGTCGGTGCCGGTAACCATGACGCAGTCGCGCGCCAGCAGTGGCCCGATCGCCGCCGCATCACCGTCCGCAATGGCCCTGTTGAAGGCGGCTCGGCGGCTGCGGATCGCCAGTTCGCTCACGGCCTCACCGGAGCCGAAGGCTCTTTGCCCACGACGGTCACCCAGCGCCGGACGTTCCAGCGCTCGACCAAGCCCTCGGTCACATAAGGGTCGACCTCGGCGAAAGCCTCCGCAGCTTCCGGCCCCTCGCCGGCGAACAGCAGCATCGCCGTATCGAGCGGATCCTCGACCGCGCCGCCAAGCAACAGTTCGCCGCGCTCGGCCGCCTGCCATGCGAGGTCCAGATGCGCGGCGCGAAATTCGGCCCGGCGCTCGAGGTAACCGGGCGCGAGATGATAGATAAGCAGGTAGTGGTTCATCGCCCGACCATGCCCGGCGGCACGACCCGGGGAAACCCCTCAGCCACAGCCTTCCACATAGGCCAGCACCGGCATCTCGCCGACATGGATCAGGCCGACCTTGCCGTCAGACTTGATCTCGAAGCGCAGCGCCGATTCTCCGGGGCGGGCATTGGGAGCGGTCAGGTACTTGGCGGGCGCCGCCTCGTACTTGTGCGGTTCCTCGCGGAAACCGGCGAACCACTTCTTCACGTCGCCCTCGGTCGCGCCGACGCCGATACCCTCGGCCAGCTTGACGGTGGAATTCGCGCCCAGCGTGATGCGGCGCACCTTGCCCTCGGTGACGATGGCATAGACACCGGGGTAGTCAGGCGAGCTGATCGCTGTGCAACTGTCGCTTTCCTGTGCGCCGCGTGACGCCCAGGAACTGCCCTTGGGTACCGGCTGACCGATCTTCAGGTCACCCAGCCCCTCCAGGCCAAGCACTTTAGGGTCGCTCGCGGGAGTGACGGCGGGCGCAGCCTCCGAAGGCGCGGCCTCGCCGGCCAGAGCCTCCTCGCTCGCGGAAGCGGTGACACTCGGCTCCTCCGGCCCGGACGAGCAGGCGGCGAGGGGCAGCAGGACGAGAGCGGCGAGCGCGGCAATCCGTTTCATGATAGCCGAAACGGATCGCAATCGCTCAGGTTGCCGGGGCGATCGACAAAGATGCCAAGGGTAAGAAAATGCGAGGGTTATTACCCTCGCGCTCCCGGGACTGTCGGCGTCGCACCCTGCAGCATCCTCAGCGCCCGACTTTCTCGATCAGCTTCATTGCCGCAGCAGGCGCCCGCTCCTTCGCGCCATTGATGAAAAAGACAAATGCTTCGCGGCCTTGTCCGGTCCAGTCGCCGACACGCTTTGCCCATGTGTCGAGGTCTTCGTCCGGATAGCCCTGTTCCAGTTCGCTTTGCGCGTTCTGCAGGCGGGCGTAGACGAACGGAGCGCAGTCCGTCGCATCCAGCACTGCATATTTGGGCGAATCGGCCAGCACCACCGCTACCCCGGCCTTGCGGCACAAGTCGAAGAAGGCCGAATCGTCGAAACTCTCGTGCCTTGCCTCGATCGCGTGGCGCACCGTCAGGCCCTCGTGGCTGGCGGGCAGCAGGGCGAGGAAGGCGGCGATCTCGGCCGCATCGAACTTCTTGGTGGCGGCAAGCTGCCAGTTGATCGGGCCGAGCTTGTCGCCCAGTTCGACCAGCCCCTGCGCCATGAACCGCGCCACGCTCTCGCCCGCCTCGGACAAGTCCTTGCGGTTGGTGCAGTACCGGCTGCCCTTGAGCGCGAAGCGGAAGCCGCCGGGCACCGCGTCGCGCCACTTGGCAAAGCTGGCGGCACTTTGGCCGCGATAGAAGGTGGCGTTGATCTCGGTGCCGGTCAGGTGTTCGCCGACGTAGGCCAGTTCGCGCGACTGGGTGAGGCCCTTGGGATAGAACAGCCCGCGCCATGGTTCATAAGTCCAGCCGCCAATGCCGATGTGAACACTCATGATTTCTTCCGGGCGAGGCGTTTACGGTTTGCGGTGACCTTGCGGCGGTAATGGCGCACGGCCTTTCCGGCGGTCTTCGGAGATGCACTCGACGTCGCCAGCATCATGCCCACTTCGGCGGCGGCCCTGACCTTTTCCGAGACCATCAGCGCGTTCTCGCGGTCGCTGCCCTTGCCGGTCATCATGTCGCTGGTGCGCATGCCCATGACCATGAGCGATTCCGCCCAGAGCCAGTAGCTGTCGTGGGCGAGTTTCATCCAGTCGGTGGTCGGGTTGCGCATGCGTGGCCCTCCTTGGGAAGAGGCAGCGTAGCACCGGCGCTCGATGCTGCGAAGGCGGCATGCTGCTGGTCAAACGCGCGTCGCGCTGCCAAGGGCGCGAGGCATCAGGAGAAATAGGTCATGGCAGACGACGACGAGGATTATGTCTACGACGAGGACAGCGGTGAATGGCTGCCCGCCTCGGAACTGACGGCGAAGCGCGCGGCGGCCGATGCCGTGGAAGTCCGCGACGCGGTCGGCAATGTGCTCGCCGACGGCGATTCGGTGACGCTGATCAAGGACCTCGACGTCAAGGGCGCAGGCCAGACGCTGAAGCGCGGGACGGTGATCCCCGCGATCCGCCTGACCGGTGACGCGCAGGAAATCGATTGCCGCTACCCCGGCATCAAAGGCCTCGTCCTGCGCGCGGAGTTCGTGCGCAAGCGGTGAGCCGTGCCTCCCCACTCCTCCGTCATTCCCGCGAAGGCGGGAACCCATCTCCTGACGTTTCATGTTGCACGCCCGTCAGATGGGTCCCCGCCTTCGCGGGGATGACAAAGAAGGTTTAGATCCAACTCGTTCGCAGAGTCAGTCGTGCTCGCGCCCGCCTGCCCCCATGTAGAGTTCGCTGCCGGTTTCGCGGAACACCTTGCTCATCTCGGCCATGCCGGCCTCCGCCTCTTCGGCGGCGACGAAGGTTTCAACCGGCTGGTTCTGCTTCGCGGCGAACTCGCGCACTTCCTGGCTGATCTTCATCGAGCAGAACTTCGGCCCGCACATCGAGCAGAAATGCGCCGACTTCGCGCCCTCCGCAGGCAGCGTCTGGTCGTGGTACTGCTCCGCCGTGTCGGGATCGAGAGACAGGTTGAACTGGTCGCGCCAGCGGAACTCGAAACGGGCGCGGGACAATGCATCGTCGCGGACCTTGGCCGCCGGGTGGCCCTTCGCCAGATCGGCGGCATGGGCGGCCAGCTTGTAAGTAACCACGCCGACTTTCACGTCATCGCGGTCGGGCAGGCCGAGGTGCTCCTTGGGCGTCACGTAGCAGAGCATCGCCGTGCCGTACCAGCCGATCATCGCGGCACCGATGCCGCTGGTGATGTGATCGTAGCCTGGAGCGATGTCGGTGACGAGCGGACCGAGGGTATAGAACGGCGCCTCGCCGCAGGCGGCCAGCTGCTTTTCCATGTTCTCCTTGACTTTGTGCATCGGCACATGGCCCGGCCCCTCGATCATGACCTGCACGTCCTGCTCCCAGGCGCGCTTCGTCAGTTCCCCCAGCGTGTAGAGTTCGGCGAACTGCGCCTCGTCGTTGGCATCCGCGATCGAGCCGGGGCGCAGGCCATCGCCCAGCGAGTAGGCGACGTCGTAGGCCTTCATGATCTCGGTGATTTCGTCGAAGCGTTCGTAGAGGAACGATTCCTTGTGATGCGCCAGGCACCACTTGGCCATGATCGAGCCGCCGCGGCTGACGATGCCGGTGACGCGCTTCGCCGCCAGCGGCACGAAGGGCAGGCGAACCCCGGCGTGGATGGTGAAGTAATCGACGCCCTGCTCGGCCTGTTCGATCAGGGTGTCGCGGAAGACTTCCCAGGTCAGGTCCTCGGCAATGCCGCCGACTTTCTCCAGCGCCTGATAGATCGGCACGGTGCCGATCGGCACGGGCGAGTTTCGGATGATCCATTCGCGCGTGTCGTGGATGTTGCGCCCGGTCGAAAGGTCCATGACGGTGTCGGCGCCCCAGCGGATCGACCAGACCATCTTGTCGACCTCGTTCGCCACGTCCGACGCGACGGCAGAGTTGCCGATGTTGGCGTTGATCTTGACAAGGAAATTGCGCCCGATCGCCATCGGCTCGCTTTCGGGGTGATTGATGTTGGAGGGGATGATGGCGCGGCCGCGCGCGACTTCCTCGCGCACGAACTCGGGCGTCACGTAGTCCGGGATCGATGCGCCCCAGTCCTGCCCGTCGCGCACGTATTCCCTGAGCATGGCGCGGCCGAGGTTCTCGCGCTCGGCCACATATTCCATCTCCGGCGTGATGATCCCGCGCCGGGCGTAGTGCATCTGGCTGACGTTCATGCCCGCCTTCGCGCGCAAGGGCCGCCTGACGACGTTGGGGAAGGCCGGAACCCCTGCCGAACGGTCAGGCCCCTTGAGGCCGTTGTCCTCGGGCTTCACCTCGCGCGCGGCGTAATCCTCCACGTCGCCGCGCGCCGTGATCCATTCGCGGCGCTTGGGGGCGAGGCCCGCCGAAATGTCGATCGTGACATCGGGATCGGTATAAGGGCCGGAGGTGTCGTAGACCCGCACCGGTGCCTCGCCGCTGCCGGGTTCGAGGTGGATTTCGCGCATCGCCACGCCCAGCGGGCCGACGTGGATCTTCCTCGATCCACGGATGGGGCCGGTGGTCACGCCGATCTCGAGCTTGGAATTGATGTCTGCCATGGATTGCCTCTCTTTTTCTCCATGGGACGAAAAAAGAGACGCATTGCGGGCGTTGAAACATGCTCAAACCCGACGCTCCACTTCCTCCGCCCGTACTAACGGGTTCAGGTTCGACGGGTCTTGTGGAGCATACCCACAACTCTCAGCCACTTGCTGGCTCCCCGGGGACGGCGCAGTGATAGACGCGCGTATCGGCGGGGTCTAGAGGCTTGAGCCCATGCCGATGCTCTATCGCCTCGACGCGCCCGCGCCGCATGTCGCACGCTCCTTCGGGGCCGAATCCGGCAATGACCCGTGGGACGGCGGCCACGTCGCGCCCGGGCAGTTCGCGCCGGTCATCACGGCTGGGCGAGAGGCGATCGCCGGGCCGAGGCCGCACTATCGCACCCCGCGCCGGATGATCCCGCGCCTCTGGGGCGTACCGCCGCCGCCCTCGGTGCACGAGCAGCGCGGCATCCTGACGGTGCGCAACCTCGACAGCCCGTTCTGGATCGGCAACTTGCGCAACAGCGAGTTCCGCTGCCTGGTGCCCGCCACCGCCTTCATGGAGTGGGGCCGCCCCTCGCCCACGGATGGCAAGCGCCGCCAGTGCTGGTTCGCCTGCGCCGACCTACCGGTCTTCGCCATGGCGGCGGTATGGAAGGACAGCGAGATTCCCTCCTTCGCCCTCCTCGCCTGCGAAGCGAACGCGGCACTGAGAGCAGAGGGGCGAGAGACGATGCCGGTGATCCTCCCACCCGATCCGGCCGTGCAGGACACCTGGCTGCGCGGCGCCTGGGACCGCGCGAAGAGCCTCATCGTGCCTTACTCCTCGTCCCTCATGGAGATGCGCGTGGCGGGCTGAGCCCATCGCTATCCGAGACGCGATCAATCCCATGCCGCATGCTTGTTGCTCCTCCGATAACGATCAACTTTCTCGATCGCAGTAAGGGGAGTGTAAAATGATCGACCAGAACGACGCGGCAAAACTGAACCGACGAACCGCCTTGGGACTGGGCGCCACCGCGCTTGCCGCAGCCTCGCTTCCGGCGGCGGCCGCAACGCCGAAGAAGCGCCTGCTCGATCCCGCCAATGCGGCCGATGCCTCGCTGATCTATCGCAAGCTGCGCTATCGCACGGACGACGGCCTCGTCTTCTCGTGGATCAAGGGTCCGTACATGGCCGCGACGGGCGGCGACCTGATCCCGGTCTATGCGATCAATCTCGGATCGATCCAGCGCATCACGCACAACGCCGACGGCAGTTTCGAGCTGATCGACCTGGAGATCAGCTTCCGCGTCGATATCGACACCGGCCGTCGCCTCACCGACCTCCGCAACCCGATCACGGGAGAGACCGTGAAAGTCGGCGGTCGCGGCCCGATCCCCACGCGCGTGCGGGTTTCGGCGACCAACGAGATCGACATTCCCGACGTCCCGGGTACGCCCCGCTTCGAGCACGTCCACACCCCCGCCGTGCCCTTCACCTTGCGCACCGGCGAGATCGCGGTGCGCGACCGCTCGCACGCCAGAGTGACCGCTCCCGACGGCTCGGTGTCCTATCTGAACGAAGTGAGCACCCTGTCCGCGCCGAGCGCGCTGGTGCTGGACCCGGCGGTCACCAACGTCGACACGCGGGTGCAGTCCAACGACGTGCGCAGCTGGCCGGAATGGCTGCGGATGGGCGATCGCCCCGGTACGCTCAATCTGTTCGGCAACGGCGGCAAGGTGAAGCGCTTCGAAGACCTTCCGGCGGACTGGCACGCCATGCTCGAGACGTATTATCCGCAGATCGCCAAGGACCCCATCGCCGCTCTCGACAAGGCGGGGTAACAGGGCACGCCTTGTCTCAGGCAAGGAAGGTGGCCATCTGCGGTAGATGGCCTCCGCGACCCTCGACACCCTGCTCGGCGAAATCCGCGCCTGCCGCCTGTGCGAGACGGCGCTGGGCTTCGAGCCGCGCCCGTTCGTCGCGGCCAGCCCGTCCGCGCGCCTGCTCATTATCGGGCAGGCGCCGGGCAGCAAGGTCCATGCCAGCGGCATAGGCTGGGACGACGACAGCGGCGACCGGCTGCGCGGCTGGCTGGGGCTCGACAAGGCCATGTTCTACGACACCGCGAAAGTCGCGCAGATGCCCTCCGGCTTCTGCTATCCGGGCAAGGCGAGCGGCGGCGACAAGCCCCCTCGCCCCGAATGCGCCCCGCGCTGGCACGCGCCGCTGCTGGCCGAACTGCCGCAGCGGCGCCTGACCCTGCTGGTGGGGCAGTACGCCCAGAAACGCTACCTGCCGCGCGGCTTCGCGCCCAACCTCACCGAAACGGTGCGACGGTGGCGCGAGGCGCCGGATGGGCTGTTCCCGCTCCCTCATCCGGCGTGGCGCAGCCGGCTGTGGATGGCGAAGCACCCGTGGTTCGAAGCGGAAGTGCTGCCTGACTTGCGCCGAAAGGTGATCGAAGCCGTCGAAGGCTCCCCGCATCAGAACGTATAGGCCACGCCCGCGCCCAGGACCCACTGGTTCGCGCTGCCCCGCAGCGAGGTGAACGGCGTGTCCTTGCCGTCGTTCAGCATGCGCGAATAGTTCGCCACCCCGAACACCGAAAGCCCACCGTCGCGCACGTCGCCGGAGAGATCATAGGCCATCAGCAGCGAGGTGTTGACGCTGTCCCAGCCGCCCTTGGCATTGTAGACCGGCAGCCCGCTCGCAAGGCTTTGCCCCGGATTCACCGAGTAATAGTAGCGCGCGAACTTGTCATCGACACGGCGGGCGCTGACCGCCAGCACCGTGACGACCGCCGGGCTCAGGGGCGTCGTGTAGCTGATCGCGGGGGACCAGACCATGCCCTTGTAGGCGCCGTTCACATCCCACTTCACGTCGCTCGACAGCGTGAGCGTATCGTAGTCGTGCAGCACGCGGTACTTGGTCACGCCCGCGCTGACGCCGACCTCGATAACCGGATCGAGCTTGCCTGCCGCCCGCACGACCTCGTCCCGCACGCGCCGGTTGCGATTGAACGAGGCCGTGACCACCGGCCCCAGCGAAAAGCCGATGCCCGAATCCTTGTCGTCGGGAATGAAGTCCAGCGCCACGCCCGCAACGCGCGGATTGATGTCCACGCCCTTGAAATGGCCGCGCACCAGCGGCACCGGCGAGAGGATGTAGTCATCCGAGCCGCGATAGCTGGGAACATAGACCGCACCGACGCCGACCGTCAGGTAATCGCCGTCGAGGACGTTCTCGGTCGGCTGTTGCTGCGGCGCCTCCTGCGCGATGGCGGGCATCGAAAGAAGGGCGGCAGATGCCGTGCAAATCCGTAAGACAAGGCGTGAATTCATGACGGTCCCCTGAAGATCTTGAGAGACCAACGCTTTGCGGGACCTAACAGTTGCCTCGCTTGGCTTTCAGGCCGACGACTGCCAGTCACGCACCGCCTCGATCGGGTGCACCAGCATCAGGACGTTGAGGGTCAGGTTGTCCCGGATCATGAACAGCGTGAACGCCTCGAACACCAGCGCCAGAGCTACGCTGGCTCGGGGCGGGAGGCGCGCGGCGACAATGAAACCCAGCGCCATCCACCCCACGTCGCTCAGCGAGTTGAGCACGCTGTCGCCGCTGTAACCGTAGCTGATAGTGACTGAACGGTAGCGATCGATGATCAGGGGCGAGTTCTCCAGCAATTCCCAGCCTCCCTCGAAAGCCACCGCCAGCGGCAAGGCCCAGCGCGGCGACAGGACGCGGCCCAGCGCAGTCCACCGCCAGAGCGCACGCGCGATTCCGTAGAAGATGAGCCCGTGGATGACGTGGCTGAAACTGTACCAGTCAGCGATCTGCTGGCTATTCTGGTCGGACTGTACGTCCCCAGCCCAGAATCGCACGACGCCGCAAGGGCAGATGCCCGGGCGGCCCATCGAAAGCTCAACCAGAAGCAGCGCAAGGCCAAGACAAAGCGCCAGCCACGCCGCCGGACGATGCGGCAGCAGGGGCGAGCGTCCCGCGAGGTTCAGGATGCGGCGGCGCCTTCGGGCAGCGTCTCATTGCCGTCGCCGAGGCGGCGCTGCATGAGGAACACGTCGATCCACTGACCGTGCTTCCAGCCCGCCGCCGTCAGCGTACCGACCGGCAGGAACCCCGCCCGCGCGTGGAGCACGACCGAAGCCGGTTCCGAGGCTGCGATCACCGCGAAAGCCTGCCGGAAACCGCGCTTCTCGCACTCGGTGAGCAGTTCCTGAAGCAGCGCGCTGCCGATCCCGCGGTTCAGGCTGTCCTGGCACACGTATATCGTCGTCTCGACGCTGTAGCGATAGCCGATGCGCGGGCCGTAGCGCTGGGCGAAGCCGAAGCCGAGCACGCGGTCGTCGTCGTCGCGCATGACGAGGAAGGGATAGCCGCCCTTGATCAGTTCGCGCATCCGCCGTTCCGATTCCGCCTCGTCAGGTGGTTCGGTCTCGAACGTCGCGGTGCTTTCCAGCACGTAGTGCGCGTAAATCTCGGCTATTGCGGCCGCATCCCCCGATGCGGCGTCGCAAACGGCCAGTTGGCCTGTGAGTTGCCCTGTCATCGTCACGAACATGCAGTAAAGCGAGGGGTCTGCCAAGTTGCAGCAATCGTTCGCAGTGCCTAAACAACGCCGCGATGCAGCAAAAATCGGCCGATCCGGCGTTCTGTGACCTCGCGATACTAGGCGGCGGCCTTGCCGGCGGGCTGATCGCGCTTGCCTTCGCGGCGCGGCGACCGGACCTTCGTGTGGCGATATTCGAGCGTGATCAGCGACTTGGCGGGGACCACGTCTGGTCCTTCTTCGCCAGCGACCTGCCCGAAGGCGGCGAGGCGCTGCTGGACCCCATCGTCGTTGCCCGTTGGGACGATTACGAGGTGCGTTTTCCCGGCACCAGGCGGCACCTAACGACACCCTACCGGAGCGCAACGGGCACAAAGCTCGACGCGGCGGTGCGCGCGGCGCTGCCCGCCGACGCCATCGTCACCGGCTTCGAAGTCGAGCACGCCGACGCCACCAGCGTCACCCTGTCCGATGGTCGCCGCTTCGCCGCCGGGGCGGTGATCGACGCGCGGGGGAGCCGGGGCCTGCCGCACATGACAGGCGGCTGGCAGAAGTTCGTCGGCCAGTCCCTGCGCCTCGCCGCGCCGCATGGGCTGGCGCGGCCGGTGGTGATGGATGCCACCGTCGCGCAGATCGACGGCTACCGCTTCGTCTACTGCCTGCCCTTCTCCGATACCGAGGTCTTCGTCGAGGATACGTACTATTCCGATACCTCCGACCTCGACCTCCCGGCCCTGCGCACCCGCATCGCCGACTATGCCCGCGCGCAAGGCTGGCAGGTCGAGAGCGTTGCCTACGAGGAAACCGGCGTCCTTCCCGTCATCGCCGAGGGGGATTTCGAGGCGTTCTGGCGCGCCGGAAGCCCCCTGCCGCGTGCCGGAACCCGCGCCGCCTTGTGCCATCCGCTGACATCCTACTCGATTCCCGATGCGACAAGATTCGCGCTTTACCTGACCAGCCTCGACAATCTCTCCGGGTCCGCCCTATTGAGGACCAGTCATGACAGGGCCGCACAGCACTGGCGCCAAGGGCGCTTCTATCGAATGTTGAGCAAGATGCTCTTTGGCGCCGCACACGGCCCGGACCGCTGGCGCATGCTGGCGCGCTTCTACACGCTGCCCGAAGGGCTGATCGAGAGATTCTACGCAGGCCGCTCGACCCCGCTCGACATGGCGCGGGTGCTGGCCGGAAAGCCGCCGGTGCCGGTGGGCGCGGCGCTCGCCAGCCTGACCGGACGCGGGCGTCCGCTGGCTGATCTGGGAGCCGTATCGTGAAGAAGGCCTGCGTCATCGGCGCCGGTTTCGGCGGCCTTGCCCTCGCGATCCGGCTCCAGAGCAGCGGCATCGCCACCACCCTGATCGAAGCGCGCGACAAGGTCGGCGGCCGCGCCTACTCCTGGCAGCGCGAGGGCTTCACTTTCGATGCCGGCCCCACCGTCGTCACCGATCCGGAATGCCTGCGCGAGTTGTGGAAGCTCTCCGGCCACGACATCGCCGACGACGTGACGCTGATGCCGGTCATGCCGTTCTATCGCCTCAACTGGACCGATGGTGTCACTTTCGACTACTCGAACGACGAAGGTTCCCTGCGCCGCGAGATCGCCCGCGTCGCCCCCGGCGACCTTGCCGGGTACGAGGAGTTCGAACGCTACGCCGCCGGGGTCTGGCAGGAAGGCTACGTCAAGCTGGGGCACGAGGCGTTCCTCGACTTCTCCAGCATGATCAAGGCCGCACCGGCGATGATGCGCTATCAGGCGTGGCGCTCGGTTTATTCGATGGTCTCGCACTACGTGAAGGACGAGCATCTGCGCCAGGCGCTGTCGTTCCACACCCTGCTGGTCGGCGGCAACCCGATGAGCACCAGCGCGATCTACGCCCTGATCCACAAGTTGGAAAAGGACGGCGGCGTGTGGTGGACCAAGGGCGGCACCAACAAGCTGGCGCAGGGCATGGCGAACCTGTTCGAGCGGCTCGGGGGCACGCTGCGCGTCGGCGACAAGGTCCGGCAGGTCCACACCATCGGCGATCAGGTCACCGAAGTCGAATGCGAGAGCGGCTGGCGCGAACGCTTCGACGCGGTCGCCTCCAACGGCGACCTCATGCATACGTACGCCAGCCTCCTCGGCGACACGGTGCGCGGCAAGGAGATGGCCAGGAGCCTGACCAAGAAGAGCTTCTCGCCCAGCCTGTTCGTCGTGCACTTCGGGCTGGAGGGCACCTGGCCCGGCATCCCGCACCATACGATCCTGTTCGGCCCCCGCTACAAGGGCCTGCTCGACGACATCTTCGAGCATGGCGTGCTGCCGCGCGATTTCTCGATCTATCTCCATCACCCGACCGTCACCGATCCCTCGATGGCGCCGCCGGGCAAGAGCACCTTCTACGCGCTCGTCCCCGTCGCCCACATGGGCAAGCTGCCGATCGACTGGGCGGAAGTCGGCCCGGTGCTGGAACAGCGCGTGATCCGCGAAGTCGGCCGCCGCCTGATCCCCGACATCGAGGACCGCATCGTCACCCGCTTCCACTACGCCCCGCCCGATTTCGAGGCGGACCTCGGCGCGTGGAAGGGCAATGCCTTCAGCCTCTCGCCGATCCTGACGCAGAGCGCCTTCTTCCGCGGCCATAACCGCGACGACAAGCTGAAGAACCTTTACCTCGTCGGCGCGGGCACGCATCCGGGCGCGGGAATTCCCGGCGTCGTCGGCAGCGCCAAGGCCACCGCCAAGCTTATGCTGGAAGACCTCAGGTGAGCCGGGAAGTCCACGCGCTCAATGCCGCATGGGGCTGGACCGGCGTGCACTTCGCCGAGGTCGTCGCGCACAGCCTGATGGGGCACATGCTCGTCACCGACGATGCGGGCGCGTTCCATTACGTCGATCCCGATCTCGGCGAAGTCACCCCGCTCGGCACCGAGGCGGAGGCCAGGGCGCACATGGCCCTGGACGAGACGAAGGCGATCTGGCGCGCGGACGCCCTTGTCGATGCGGCGGTAAAGCGGCTAGGGCCTCCCGCATCGGGCGAGGTCTACAGCCTCACCCCGCAGGCGCTCGTCGCCGGGGACTATGCCCACGAACATCTGGTGCGGATCGATTTCGTCCGCCTCATCCAAATCACGGGTGACCTCGCCCGGCAGACGCGCGATCTTCCGGAGGGCGCGCTGGTTAATATCAAGGTAGTTGACTGACATGAAGCGTCTCGCCGTCTATTGCGGCTCCGCCACTCCCGCCGATCCCCGCTACGTCCAGCTTGCCGCGGACGTCGGCACCGCGCTTGCCACGCAAGGCATCGGCGTCGTCTACGGCGGCGGTCGCCTCGGCCTCATGGGCGCCGTCGCCGGTGCCGCGCTGGCAGCAGGCGGCGAGTGCATCGGCGTCATCCCCGAAGCGCTCACCGGCAAGGACGGCAAGGGCGGCGAAGTGGCCAACTACGATTGCGAACTCACGATCGTGAAGACCATGCACGAACGCAAGGCCAAGTTCACCGAACTGTCCGACGGCTTCCTGGTCCTGCCCGGCGGCGTCGGCACCATGGACGAGCTGTGGGAAGCGGTGAGCTGGGCGCAGCTGGGCTATCACAACAAGCCGGTCGGCGTGCTCAATGCCTTCGGGTTCTACGACGGGCTGCTGGCGTTCAACCGCCACATGGCCGAAGTCGGCTTCGTACGCCCGGCGCACCAGGGTATCCTGCTGGCCGATACCGAACTGGCGCCGCTGCTCGACCGGATGCACGCGCACCAGCCGATCGTGCCGATCGTGAACATGGACCCGAACACGCTGTGATGCGCGTGGCCTGCCGTTCGGGCGAGGGAGGGCTTGTCCCCCCCTCGTTCGTCATTGCGAGCGTAGCGAAGCAATCCAGGGCGGCGTGGCACTGCCCTGGATTGCTTCGCTACGCTCGCAATGACGACGGGTGGGGTGAACGGAAGACCAGCGGCAATGCCGTTTAACCGCGCCGCCCTCGTCGCCGAGGCGCGCGAATCCATCCGCCTCGGGTCGAAGAGCTTCGCCGCCGCCAGCCGCCTGTTCGACCGCGAAACGCGCGAGCGGGTCTGGCTGCTCTACGCCTGGTGCCGCGCCTGCGACGACATCGCCGACGAGCAGGATCACGGAGGCGCCTCCACCCCCGGCAAGCTCGACCCCGAATCGCGCCTCGCCACGATCCGCACCCTCACCGAACTGGCGATGGCCGGGGAAGCGACCGGCTCGCCCGCCTTCGACGCACTCGGCCAGCTCATGCGCGAGACGCCGATCACCCCCGCCATGGTCGAGGACGTGCTCGCCGGCTTCGCGCTCGACGCCGCCGAATGGCGCCCGCGCTCCGAAACCGACATGCTGCGCTACTGCTACCACGTAGCGGGCGCGGTGGGGGTGATGATGGCCGCCGTCATGGGCGTGCCCGCCGACGACGAGAACACGCTCGACCGCGCCTGCGACCTCGGCATCGCCTTTCAGCTCGCCAACATCGTGCGCGACGTGTGGGAAGACGACGCCAACGGCCGCTGTTACCTGCCGGTCGAATGGCTGGTGGAGGCCGACATCCCCCCCGGCGAGATCACCAAGCCGCACTATCGCCACGCCCTCGTCCCGCAAGTCGCGCGCGCCTGCGCGATGGCACGCGAATACGAGGCGTCCGCCCGCGTCGGCGCGGCGAAGCTGGCGTTCCGGCAGCGCTGGGCCGTGCTCTCGGCAGCGGGCATCTACGGCGGCATCGCGCGGGAGGTCGAACGCCTCGGCGCCCATGCATGGGACCACCGCGCAAGGGTGAGCATGCTCCAGAAGCTGCGGCTGATCGCAGGCGCCTTCTTCGAGGCCAAGCGTGAGCCCGTACCCGCGCCGATACCCCGGCCATCGCGCCGCGAACTGGCACGCCTTTCGTCGTCCCGGACGACGTGAAACCCTCTAAGCAATAGACCGGAAACAAATCCGTAGGACCCGGCGTTACCCACGCACACAACTGTTGGGAGCTACGTCCATGCTATTCACCATCGCCGCCATCCTCATCGTGCTCTGGCTGCTCGGCTTCGTCGTGTTCCATGTTTCCAGCGCGCTGATCCACGTGCTGCTGGTGATCGCCATCGTCGTGGGTCTCGTGCAGCTGTTCCGCGGCCGCAGGGTATAAAAAAGCGCGTGCGCCCCGTCAGTGACCGACTGGCGGAGGCGCATTGCGGTAATACTCCGGCGGGTTGAGACGGCGGAACAGCCGTCCGCCCTCCGAATAGAGCACCAGCACCAGCGCGATGAGCCCGCAGATCACCATGGCCGCCATGATCGGCCGCGCGGTGCCGTCGTAAGCCTGTCCGATCAGCGACCCCAGCGTCGCCCCCAGCACCATCCGCACGAACGCCATGACCGAGGCCGCCGCCCCCGCGATCCGCGCGAAGGGCTGCAGCGAGATCGCCTGGAAGTTCGAGCCGATGAAGCTGAGCATGCACATCGACAGCGTCATCAGCGGCAGGAAGGTCCACAGCCCCTCGCCCCGCATCGCCAGCACGAGGTGGATGCTCCCCAGCACGATATACCCCAGCAGCGCCGCGTGCGACACGCGCCGCGCGCCGAAGCGTTCGACGATGCGCGCGTTGGCGAAGTTGGTGCAGGCCATGACCAGCGCCATGCAGCCGAAGATCACCGGGAACATCGTCCCCGCTCCGAAGTGCTCGCCCACCAGCTGCTGCGCGCTGTTGATATAGCCGAACAGCGCCCCCTGCACGAAGGCCGCGCCGAGGAAATAGCCGAAGGCCGCCCGCTCCTTCAGCGCCAGCCCCATGTTGCCCGCGATCACGCTGAGCCTTACCGGCTGGCGGAAATCGGGGTGCAGTGTCTCGGGCAGGCGCATCCACGCCCAGGTGAAGACGCAGGCCGCCAGAACGCCCATGATCCCGAATATCCAGCGCCATCCCGCGAACAGCAGCACCGTCTGCCCCAGCATCGGCGCGATCATCGGCACCACCATGAAGGTCATCGCGATCAGCGACTGGCTGCGCGCCATGCGGTCGCCCTCGAACCGGTCGCGCAGGATGGTCATCGGCATGACGATCATCGCCGAGGTCACGAAGCCCATCACCCCGCGCGCGATCAGCAGCAGCTCGAAACTGGCCGAAACCGCGCAGACCATGGAGAGCAGCACGTAAGTCGTGATCGCCGTCAGCACCACCGGGCGCCGCCCGAAGCGGTCGGCCAGCGCCCCGGGAAACAGCGAGCCCAGCCCCGAGCAGATCAGGAACACGCCGACGATCAACTGCCGCTGGTTGGGATCGGCAAGATGCAGGTCGGTGCTGATCGCGCCGAGCGCGGGCAGCATGACGTCGATCGCCAGCGCTTGCAGGGCCTGGAAAGAGGCCATCATGACGACGAATTCCAGCTCCCCCATCGGGAACTTCTCGGAGCGTGGTGCGGGGGAGGTCATGCGCTGGCGCATGCCGCACTTGGCATTGGATGGCCAGTGAAATCCCGCTCCGGATGGCGCATTCGGCCCGAACAGCGCTATATGATATCACATGTTTTCGCAGGACGATCATCGCCCCGGATCGGGAGAGGACGAGGCCGACGGCCTGCGCAAGATCATTCACGTCGACATGGACGCCTTCTACGCCAGCGTCGAGCAGCGGGACGATCCCTCGATCCGGGGGCTTCCCGTAGCGGTCGGCGGCTCGTCCGGGCGCGGCGTGGTGGCGGCGGCGAGCTATGAGGCGCGCAAGTTCGGCGTCCGCTCGGCAATGCCCTCGGCCCGCGCCGTTCGCCTTTGCCCGGACCTCGTGTTCCGCAAGCCGCG
This sequence comes from Novosphingobium resinovorum, assembly GCF_027922145.1. Lineage (GTDB taxonomy): Bacteria > Pseudomonadota > Alphaproteobacteria > Sphingomonadales > Sphingomonadaceae > Novosphingobium > Novosphingobium resinovorum. The sequence goes on from NZ_BSFC01000011.1 coordinate 557,373, forward strand.
CTTCGAGGTCTACCGCGAGGTCAGCCAGCAGATCCGCGCGATCTTCCTCGACTATACCCCCCATGTCGAACCGCTCTCGCTCGACGAGGCCTATCTCGACGTCACCGCCGACCTCAAGGGCATCGGCTCGGCCACCCGCATCGCGCAGGAGATCCGTCGCCGGATCAGGGCCGATACCCAGCTGACCGCCAGCGCCGGGGTGTCCTACAACAAGTTTCTCGCCAAGCTCGCCAGCGACCAGAACAAGCCCGATGGCCTCTGCGTCATCCGCCCCGGCGAGGGCGCGCAGTTCGTCGCCGGGCTACCGGTGCGCCGCTTCCACGGCGTCGGCCCGCGCGGGGCGGAGAAGATGGCGCGCCTCGGCATCGAGACCGGCGCCGACCTTGCGGGCAAGGACCTCGCCTTCCTGCGCGCCAACTTCGGCAGCTTCGCCGAGTACCTGTTCCGCGCCGCACGGGGCGTCGACTTGCGCCAGGTACGTGCCGATCGCCCGCGCAAGTCGGTAGGCGGCGAGCGCACCTTCTTCGAGAACATCGAGGACCCGGGGGCCCTGCGCGAAACCATGGACCACATCGTCGATACGGTGTGGGAGCGCATCGAACGCTCCGGCGCGCGCGGGCGGACGGTGACGATGAAACTGCGCTACGCCGACTTCCAGACCCTCACCCGCGCCCGCTCGCTGCATCATTTCGTGGCGGACAAGGCGGAGTTCTCGACGATCGGCCATGCCTTGCTGGAGGACCACTTGCCCCTGCCCCAGCCGATCCGCCTGATGGGCCTGACGCTTTCGGCGCTGGAGCAGCGCGAGGAAGACGCGCGGCCCGCGAAGGACGGGCAGTTATCGCTGTTGTAGGAATCCTCCCTGTCCCGAAGGAATGGGGAGGGGGACCGCTCGCGTAGCGAGTGGTGGAGGGGGAGAACCCCTCCGTCAGCCCTGCGGGCTGCCACCTCCCCATCGCTGCGCGACAGGGAGGATAAGCGGCCCCAAAAAATGGAAGGGCGGCCCCTGAGGACCGCCCTTGACCGGGGACACAATCACTAAACCCGCGTCCGCCCCACAAGTTCCCGCCATAATTGACGGCCGGAGCGGGCTCTGGTTGGCGGAACGAGCCACACCCCGGCCGGGCGACCCGAAGGCCGCCAAGGGCGCTTCAGTCGTTCGGGATCACCCAGCGGATGGTCCCGTCGTAAGTCCCTGCAGCCCTGCCGCCGGTGGCATCGCTCGCCGCATCGAAGCGGGCGCGCCGGGTCACGTTGCGGCAGGTCGCCGCATCGAGGCCGGGAAAGCCGCTCGACTGCGTGACCGTGCAGCCCGACACGCGGCCATCGGCATCGATGGCGAGGCGGAAGCGCACCGTCCCGGTATTCCCTGCACGAATGTCGGCGGTCGGGTAGTCGGCAGTGGTGACCCAGCCCGCGACATTTCCACGCGGCCGGGCGACCTTGGGCGTGAAACGGGCCGCCGGTTCGCTCGGCGCGGTGGAGGGCAGCACGAAGTCGCTGCTGAACTCGGTTGCGCCGCTTACCGGCATCGGATCGACGGTGACGCCGGTGATCGCGGCCTTGGGCGTGATGTCCAAGCGCGGCAGCGGCGCGCTGATCGGCATGTCGCGCACCAGCTTCTGGTCCGGCTCTGCGGTCGGAGGTGGCGGCAGGTCCGGGGTGACGGGCTTGGTGGGGAAGAACTCGCTGGCAAGGTGCGGCGGCTTCTCCTTCTCGAAGAAGGTCACCGCGAAACCGTTGATCAGCGCCAGTGCCAGACCGCCCTGGATCAGGACGACGACACCACCAGTCAGGGCCTTGCGTGTACTTCCGGAATTCCCGTCGACATAAGACATGGGCTTCTCCTCAACAGCGGCCCGTATCCTGCCGTTCACCGCAGGTACGGCACCGGTCAGCGAGAAGATAACACAGTCATAATTCTTGCAAATTACTTTTTACTAAACATGCCAAGTATTTAACAGGGCGCCCACATGATCAGCGTGGTTAGCATGCGCTGCATTGCAATAGCGTGCGAAATCAACGCGCGCCTGCGAGTGCCTTCTGGCGGCGACGCTGCACCGAACTGCCGAGCCCGATCGCCTCGCGGTACTTGGCGACGGTACGCCGGGCGAGTTCGAAGCCCTTGCCCTTCAGCAGGTCCACCAGCGCGTCGTCGGACAGGATCGCCTTCGCATCCTCGGCATCGATGAGCTGACGGATCGCCGCCTTGACCGCCTCGGCCGAGGCCCCGCCCTCGCCGTCCGCCGAGGCGACGCCCGAACTGAAGAAGTACTTCAGCTCGTAAGTCCCGCGCGGGCAGTTGAGGAACTTGTTCGAGGTCACGCGGCTGACGGTCGATTCGTGCATGCCGATCGCTTCCGCCACCGCGCGCAGGGTCAGCGGCCGAAGGTGCGCGACACCCTTGCGGAAGAAGCCGTCCTGCTGCTTCACAAGTTCGGCCGCAACCTTGAGGATGGTCTTCTGCCGCTGGTCGAGCGCCTTGATCAGCCAGTTCGCATCCGCCAGCTTGTCCGACAGCCACGCGCGCGACGCCTTGTCGTCGCACTCGCCTTTCATTTCCACGTAATAGCCGCGATTGACGATCAGCCGCGGCAGCGTCGCCTGGTTGAGCGCGATGTCCCAGCCGCCATCGCTGCGCGCCGTCACCAGAATATCGGGCGTCACCGCGCCGCTCGGCTCGCCGCCGAAGCGCAGGCCTGGCTTGGGGTCGTAGCCGCGCAGTTCGGCGAGCATGTCGGCGAAATCCTCGTCGTCCACGCCGCAGATGCGCTTGAGGCGGGGCAATTCGCCCTTGGCCAGAAGGTCGAGATTGTCGATCATCTTGGCCATGAGCGGGTCGTAGCGATCCGCCTCGCGCGCCTGCAGGGCAATGCATTCGGACAGGCTGCGCGCACCGACGCCGGTGGGGTCGAGCGCCTGGACCAGCGCCAGCCCTTCCTCCATCTCGCCGGGATCGACGCCGAGGTCGCCCGCAAGTTCGGACAGGCTCACCGGCAGGTAGCCCGCCTCGTCGAGCTGGCCGATGATGTAGCGCGCGACGCCCTCGGTGAAGGGATCGCGCGCGACCGCGCCGACTTGCGCTTCGAGGTGTTCGGCCAGCGTGCCGCCGAGGGCCGCGCGTTCGTCGATGCCGGGGCCTTCCTCGCCGCCCGATGCTCCGCTGAGCCGCAGGTCCGCGCCCCATGTCTCGTCGCGGACGGCGCCGTCGCCGGTGTCGCGGTCACGGTCGAGAGCGCCGGTATCGATGTCGAGCGGGCGATCGTCGGCAGCGCGGCCCTCGCCGATCAGGCGATCCACGCCGGACGTCTCCAGCGCCGTTACGCGCGCCTCGGCGGGTGCCTCCACCGTCTCGGCGGCAGGCGCCTGCGCGCCCACATCGAGGAGCGGGTTGGCGTCGAGCGCCTCTCCGATGAAAGTCTCGATCTCGAGGTTGGACAGCGCCAGCAGCTTGATCGCCTGCTGAAGCTGCGGCGTCATGACCAGCGACTGGCTCTGCCTGAGATCGAGGCGCGGCCCCAGCGCCATCGATCAGAGGTCCGTGCTGTGATCCTTCGACAAGCTCAGGATGAGCGGGAAAAGGAAATCCACCCCCACCCCCGCTCGTGCTGAGCTTGTCGAAGCACCTGCACCACGATTGGCCCCGGCACGCCGAAGAATCACAACGTGAAGCCTTCGCCCAGATAAAGGCGCCGCACGTTCTCGTCCGCCACCAGCGCTTCCGGGCTGCCGGCGAAGAGCACCTGGCCGCCGTAGATGATGCAGGCGCGGTCGACGATGTCGAGGGTCTCGCGCACGTTGTGGTCGGTGATCAGCACGCCGATGCCGCGCGTCTTGAGATCGCGCACGAGGTCGCGGATGTCCGAGATCGAAAGCGGGTCGATGCCCGCGAACGGCTCGTCGAGCAGCATGATCGAGGGCTTGGCGGCCAGCGCGCGGGCAATTTCGCAGCGGCGGCGTTCACCGCCCGAGAGCGCCATCGCCGGGCTGGTGCGCAGGCGGGTCAGGCCGAATTCGTCGAGCAGGCGGTCAAGTTCGGCCTGACGCACGTCGCGGTCGGGCTCGTTGAGTTCAAGCACCGCGCCGATGTTCTGCTCCACCGTCATGCCTCGGAAGATCGAGGTTTCCTGGGGCAGATAGCCCAGACCCAGGATCGCACGGCGGTACATCGGCAGGCGGGTCACATCGACGCCGTCCATCAGGATACGCCCGGAGTCGGGCCGGACCAGCCCCATGATCGAGTAGAAGCACGTCGTCTTGCCCGCGCCGTTCGGCCCGAGCAGGCCCAGCACTTCGCCCTTCGCGACCGAAAGCGAAATGTCGGTGAGCACCGCGCGCTTGTCGTAGCTCTTGGCGATCGAGATGACCTCCAGCCCGCCACGCTCCGCCAGAAGTGCGGAGTCGGTGGCTGCGGGGCCGTGATCCTGCTGAAATTCTGCCGTCATCGCCGGGCACTTACCGCAGGCAGGCACGCCCCCGCAAGACGGCATTTCCGCTTAGGCGACGCGACTGGCAGGATTCGTGCATGACTCGGGGGAAATCGGACTGCGGAGCCCTTCGCACTTGCGGAATCTGGAACTGAACTTGTCATGAACGCCTTTCGGTGATGTACTCAGCATCAAGAGGTCGAGGAGAATCGCCCTTATGGACAGGATGACGGACCATGCAGCGCACCAGCCGGTGCGAGGTTCCAGTTCCCACCCCGAGCAGTCGCACTCGGGATCATACGGCGGACCCGTGACGGATTCGCCAATTGCAGGCGCTCAGGTCAGCGACTGGCGCCGCAAGATGAGCGACCACATCGCTTATGCGCTGCTGGTCTACACGGCGCTGCAGATCTTCGTTACCATCGGCGCGCTCAAGGCGCATGGCGGCTCGCTGTTGCCGTACTTCGCGCTGGTGATCCTCGTCGTCGCCATCATCCCGGCATGCCGCCGCTTCGAAGCGCGCTGGAACGGGCTGACCGACGAACAGGCGCACGACCCGGCCCTCGCACCTTATTACCGGCGGGACCGGCTGGCGCTGTGGCTTCTGGCGATCGGCCTGCCTTTCGCCCTCACCGCGCTGTTCAAGGGACTGGCTCTGCTCTTCGCCTGAATTCCTGACCTCCCCCCTGCCCCACCTCTTCGTCATTGCGAGCGCAGCGAAGCAATCCCGGGCAGTCTTGAGCCGCTCTGGCTTGCTTCGCTGCGCTCGCAATGACGAGAGCGCGGATAACTCCCGTTTGCCCTTCGCCTGCACCGCGACTAGGGCAAGGCCGCAAGTTCGGCTTTTTATCGGGAGTTTCACAGGTCATGCTCAGTCCGGATCAGGCAAGGGACCGCGCGCTTGACCTCGTGGAGCGCGCCCGCCGCGCCGGGGCCGAGACCGCCGACGCGGTCTATGGCGCCAGTTCCTCCGAAGGCATACAGGTCCGCCTCGGCAAGCTGGAGGAAGTTGAACGCTCCGAAAGCGAGCACATCGCGCTGCGCGTCTTCGTGGGCAAGCGCTCGGCCAGCATCGGCTCGTCCGACCTCTCCCCCGCCGCGCTCGACGAACTGGCCGCCCGCGCCATCGACATGGCCCGCGCCGCGCCCGAGGACGCCTATGCCGGCCTAGCCCCCGATGAACTGCTGACGCGCGGCCCCTGGCCCGAGCTCGACCTGATCGACGCGCACGAACCCAGCCCCGAGGCCCTGCGCGAAGCCGCACTGGAGGCCGAGGACGCCGCGCGCGCGGTATCCGGCATCACCAATTCCGACGGCGGCACCGCCAGCTTCGGGCACGGCGTCTTCGCGCTCGCCACCAGCCACGGCTTTTCCGGCGCCTACGGCTCGACCAGCCATTCGCTGAGCGCTTCGGTCGTCGGCGGCGACGGCTCGGACAAGCAGCGCGACAATGCCTGGCGCAGCACGCACCACCATGCAGACTTGCCCTCCCCCGCCGAAATCGGCCGCCTTGCCGGGGAGCGCACCGTCGCCAAGCTCGGCTCCGGAAAGCTCAAGAGCGGCGCCATGCCGGTGATCTTCGACCCGCGCGTGTCCAGTTCGCTGGTCGGCCACCTGCTCGGCGCGATCACAGGCAGCGCCATCACGCGCCGCTCCAGCTTCCTGCTGGAAAAGCTGGGCGAACAAATCTTCGCCCCCGGCATCCTGATCGCCGACGATCCGCACACCCCGCGCGGCCTGCGCTCGCGCCCGTTCGATGGCGAGGGCCTCGCCACCTCGGCGCGCAATATTGTCGAGGACGGGCGCCTGACCGGCTGGCTGCTCGATTCGGCCTCAGCGCGGCAGTTGAACCTTGCGCCGACCGGCCACGCCGCGCGCAACGGCGGCGGCGCCCCGGGCGTATCGACCGGCAACGTCCACCTCGCGGCGGGGACGCTGTCGCCCAAAGAACTGATGGCGGACGTGAAGGACGGGGTCTACGTGACCGAACTGATCGGCCAGGGCGTCAACGGCGTCACCGGCGACTACAGCCGCGGCGCCGCGGGCTTCCGCATCGTCGATGGCGAGTTGGCCGGGCCGGTGGCGGAGTTCACCGTGGCGGGCAACCTCCTGCGCATGTTCGCTCAGCTGACGGCGGCGAACGACCTCGAATGGCACCGCGCGATCAACGTGCCGACGCTGCGCGTGGACGGGATGACCGTGGCGGGGGATTGATTCCCTCGCCTTGCACTTCGTCATTGCGAGCGCAGCGAAGCAATCCAGAGTCGCGCAAGCCGCCCTGGAGTGCTTCGCTGCGCTCGCAATGACGAAGTCTGGCCGAAAACAGCCGGGCACGCGCGATTTCGGATCCGGCGGGATAGCGATGGCTGGAAGGTCAAACTGGAGCGGGCGAAGGGATTCGAACCCTCGACCCCAACCTTGGCAAGGTTGTGCTCTACCACTGAGCTACGCCCGCTCTGGCGTTTGACGGACAGTGCGATGAAGACCGCTTCCGTCCGGGTGGAGGGGCCACTAGCAGCGGTTCGCGACCTCTGCAAGAGCCCCACGTCACAAAAAATGCGTCACAAATTTTACCGAGCCTTGCGCAGCCCCAACACAAGGCTGATCGCGCCGAGCATGACGAGGATCGCGAAAGTGTCGGCGACGAGGTCCATCAGTTCCGCATCGCGGTGGAGCGCGGGGATCATCTGCACCACCTCGATCCCCGCGCCGAGCAGCACCAGTCCTGCCGCGATTGCCAGCTTGGGCACGCGCGGATAGCCGAGCACGCCCAGCACCGCGAGCGTTGCGAAAGCCATCATATGCTGGAACTTGTCGCTGGGCTCACCGGGAAAGTGCGGTGGATGCGGCAGCACGGCCATCGTCACCGCAAAGACCAGCGCCAGCCAGAAAAGGATTCGGAAGAGGTTCTGCATGGCACCACTATCGTGGTGCGGCGCAGCAAATTCAAACTGAACTTGCCCGATCCCGGACGCGCAGAACACCGTCGGTCCCTTGAGGCCGGTCCTTTGCAGGAGGTAGTTTTGCGATGTGGGAAAACTGGAGCGGGCGAAGGGATTCGAACCCTCGACCCCAACCTTGGCAAGGTTGTGCTCTACCACTGAGCTACGCCCGCTCTGGCGTTTCGAAAAGGCCTGCTGGAAAGCGGCCCGTCCGGTGTGGAGGCGGCCCACTAGCAGCGGTTCGAAAGGTCGGCAAGCATAAAAGACAAAGTTTTTGCGACAGCCTCGGAAACGGGCCGAATTGGCGCATTCTCCCTTCACAAACGCGCGCGAAAGGCCAATCTAGGGAACTGATTTTTCGTAATTGGAGCACGAATCTTGGCCAGCATGGGTCTCAACCTCGACGAGCAGAAGGCCGTGGACCGGTTCCGCAAGGCGGTCGCCGAACCTTCGATGACCCAGCTCGTGATCCTGGACTTCTGGGCCGAGTGGTGCGGCCCCTGCAAGGCGCTGACCCCGGTGCTGGAAAAGGTCGCCGCGGAATACGCGGACAAGGGCGTGCTGCTCGCCAAGGTCAACGTCGATGAGGAGCAGTTCATCGCCGCGCAGTTCCGCGTGCAGTCGATCCCGACCGTCTACGCGATCTTCCAGGGCCAGCCGGTGGCGGACCTCACCAGCGCCCGCACCGAATCGCAGCTCAAGGGCATGCTCGATCAGTTGCTCGCCAAGCTGCCGGTACAGCCGGGCGGCGCCGAACCCGCGCCCGACCTCGCCCCGCTGATCGCCATGGGCGAGGAAGCGCTGGCCGAGGGTGACGGCGAACGCGCCGCGAGCATCTTCATGCAGATCCTCGAGATGGCGCCCGACAACGGCGAAGTGCTTGGCGGTCTGGTCCGCGCTTTCGTCGCCGCCGGGCGGATCGAGGAAGGCGAGCAGGTTCTCGATTCGCTGGGCGAACCGCTCTCCACCGACCCGCATGTGGAGCGCGCGCGCGGCGTGCTGGCACTCGCCAAGGACAAGCCCGAGGACAGCGAACTGGCCGCCCTGCGCGCCGCCGCAGCCGAGCGCCCCGCCGACATGGAAGCGCAGTTCGCCTTCGCCGGTGCCGCCTTCGCCGCCGGTGAGCGCGACGGCGCCGCCGAAACGCTGCTGCGCATGATCACGGCCGACCGCGAATGGAACGAGGGCGCGGCCAAGGCCAAGCTGCTGCAAATCTTCGAAGCGATCGGCCTCGAAGACCCGTGGGTTTCGGCCACGCGCCGCAAGCTCTCGACCGTCCTGTTCGGCTGACGCGGTTGGCGCGGATCACCATCTTCCCGCTGACCGGCGCGGTGCTCTACCCGGGACTGCAACTGCCGCTCCACATCTTCGAGCCGCGCTACCGCGCGATGGTGAGCGACGCCCTCGCACGCGACCGGCTGATCGGCATGATCCAGCCGCAGAAGGGCTTCGAGGGCGCCCCGCTCTTCGCGGTGGGGTGCCTGGGCCGCATCGGCGATGTCGAGGCGCTGGAAGACGGCCGCTTCAACATCATCCTCGACGGCGAGAAGCGCTTCCGCGTGCTGCGCGAACTCGACGTGACCACGCCGTTCCGTCAGGTCGAGGCGGAACTGCTGGAGGAGCCCGAGGAAGTGCTCGCCCCGATCGAGCGCGCCAGCTTCGAGCGCGAGGCGAAGCGGTTCGCGCAGGCGCAGGGCTATGTGGTCGACTGGGAGCAGGTCGGGCGGCTCGACGACATGTCGCTGATCAACGGCGTCTCGCAGATCGCGCCGTTCGATCCGGCCGCCAAGCAGGCGCTGCTGGAAGCCTCGGGGCTCTCGGCGCGGTGCGAGTTGCTGGTGCAGCTGATGCAGTTCTTCGGCCGCGCGGGCGATGGTGACGAGGATGGGGCGACGTTGCAGTAGCTTCTACCTCGTCATTGCGAGCGAAGCGAAGCAACCCAGGGCAGTGTTACGCCGCCCTGGGTTGCTTCGCTTCGCTCGCAATGACGAAAAAACGCATCAAACCGTATCGAACACATACCCCAGCGAACGCACTGTGCGCAGCGGGTTGCCCGCACCCACGCCCTTGAGCGCCCGGCGCAGGCGGCCGATCCACACGTCCACCGTGCGTTCGTCCACCGGCGGCTCCTGCTTGCCGAGCGCCGAGATCAGCTGCGTGCGGCTGAATACCCGGCCGGGGTGCTCGATGAAGTAGCGCAGCAGGCGCAGTTCGTTGGGCATGAGCGAGATCGGCGTGCCCTGGAAACGCGCCTGGAACGCAGCGACGTCCACCATCAGCTCGCCCTGCGTGACGACGCGGATGCCCGCGCTGTCCTGCTCGCCGAGGTTGGCGCCGAGCACCCGGTCGAGCAGGGCATTGCGCGTCAGCGGGCCGACCATGTAGTCGTCCGCGCCCATGCGCAAGGCACGCTTGCGATCCTCCTGGTTGTCCTCCTCCAGCACCATGGTCACGTGGGCATGGACGGTCAGGCTGTCCGCGCGCAGGCGGCGGCACAGTTCGAGGCCGGACATCTCGGGCAGCACCCAGTCGATGAAGACCCACAAGGCCCCCTCGATCAGCGGTAGTTCGGCAAAGTCGGTCCAGCGATGCAGCATGACGTCGAACTGGTCATGCCGAAACGGCGCGAGCCCACCCGAAAGTTCGCTCGCCAGCAATATGTCGATCCGCCGCATCGCCCCGTTGTCCGCCTTTTCGAGATAGTCTGCCCCCAGGGTCAGGACCCTTCGTACGCGCGGCTTTTGCCTCCCGAGTGTGACGACCCGGTGACATATCGGTGACATGGCAGTGAATTCGCAAAACCGGCCCCGACGCCGGAAACAATCGGGAAATATCGCTTATCAACAAGCCGCTTGGCACTTGTCATCGAATTGACCCGCAACCGTCACGCCGCCGCAACCGCCTGCTGTCATAGGCCCCGAAATCGCAGGGAATTTGGGGACGAACGACCATGCGCGAGCAGATCGAAGACTTCATCGGACGTGGCAACAACAGCGGGATTCCCGCCTGGCTTGACCTTCCCGATCCCAAGGGCTTCCGGCCCAAGCGCAAGTACCGCACGATCTGGATCTCGGACATCCACCTCGGCACGCGCGGCTGCAACGCGAACATGCTGGTCGACTTCCTGCGGGCGCACGAGTGCGAGACGCTCTACCTCGTCGGCGACATCGTCGACGGCTGGCGGCTGCGCAAGGGCTGGTACTGGCCGGACGCCCACAACGAAGTCGTGCGCCGCATCCTCAAGATGGCGCACCGCGGCACCCGCGTGATCTTCATCGCCGGCAACCACGACGAGATGCTGCGCGACTATGCGGGCCTCAGCTTCGGCGGCGTCGAGCTGGCGCTGGAATACGTCCACACCACCGTCGACGGCCGCCGCCTGCTGGTGACGCACGGGGATGCCTTCGACGGCGTGGTGCTCTACCACAAGTGGCTCGCGTTCCTGGGCGACCAGGCCTACTCGATGCTGCTGCGCGCCAACATCGTGTTCAACGCCGTGCGCCGCCGCTTTCACATGCCGTACTGGTCCCTCTCGGCCTACATGAAGAAGAAGGTCAAGAACGCCGTCCAGTTCATCGGCAGCTACGAGGAAGCCGTCGCCAACGAGGCCACCTCCCGCGGGTTCGACGGCGTCGTCTGCGGCCACATCCACTGCGCCGAAATCCGCGAATTCGGCGGCATCACGTATTACAACGACGGCGATTGGGTCGAAAGCTGCACCGCACTGGCGGAAGACTTCACCGGCCACATGTCCCTGATCGACTGGGTCAAGGAAACCGGCGGCCACACGATCGCCGAAACGGCCGCCGAGGAGCACGCCGCAGACAAGGAAGCCACCCCGGAGGCCGTATCGTGAAGCTGGCCCTGGCAACCGACGCCTGGTTGCCGCAGGTCAACGGCGTCGTCCGCTCGCTCACCTCGACCGTCGAACACCTCACTGCCCGCGGGCACGAGGTCGAGACGATCACGCCCGACCGCTTCCTGACGATGCCGATGCCGGGCTATGCCTCGATCCGGCTGGCGATGGCGCCGCGCTTCGGCGTACGCCGGATGCTCGACAAGGCGGCGCCGGACATCGTCCACATCGCCACCGAAGGCCCGATCGGCTGGGCCGCGCGCGGCTGGTGCCTGGCGCGCGGGGTGCCCTTCACTTCCGCCTTCCACACGCGTTTTCCCGAATACTGCGCGGTGCGCACCGGGCTCTCGGCCGAGTACTTCTGGCCGATCCTGCAGCGTTTCCATGCGCAAAGCCAGGCGGTCATGGTCTCCACCCGCAGCCTCGCCGCCGAACTGGAAGAACGCGGCATCGGCCCGACCCGCGCGTGGAGCCGGGGCATCGACCACGCCATGTTCCGCCCCGACGGCCCGCGCCTTGAAGAGATGACCGCGCTGAAGGCGATGCGGCCCGGTCCTGTCCTGCTCAATGTTGGCCGCGTCGCGCCGGAGAAGAACCTCGAGGCCTTCCTCGACCTCGACGTGCCCGGCAGCAAAGTGGTGGTCGGAGACGGCCCTGCGCTCGACAACCTGCGCCGCCGCTATCCGCACGTGCTGTTCCTCGGCGCACTGTCGGGCGAGGCGCTGGCCTCTGCCTATCGCAGCGCCGACTGCTTCGTGTTCCCCAGCCTGACCGACACCTTCGGCCTCGTCGTCATTGAGGCGCTGGCCTGCGGCACTCCGGTGGCAGCGTACCCGGTGACCGGGCCGATCGACATCCTCGGCCCTGACGGACGGGGCGTGGACCACCGTGTCGGCTGGGCGGCGGGCGCAGTCGATACCTCGCTCGCCCGCGCGGTCGAGGGCGCACTGACGGTGGAGCGGACCGACGCCGCCGCGCTGGGCTCGCTCTATTCGTGGGAACGCGCGACGGACCAGTTTCTCGCCGCGATCGAGGGCGCACTGGAGAACGCCGAACGCAGGTTGAGGTCGGCGGCCTGACATCCCTTGCGCCGTCATTGCGAGCGTAGCGAAGCAATCCAGAGCGGTGTGAAACTGCCCTGGATTGCTTCGCTGCGCTCGCAATGACGAAGGTAGTGGGGCCTACCTGAACCCGAGACTGCGCGAGATCGCGGCGGCCTCGTCCCGCACCAGCCGGGCGAGGTCTTCCAGCCGCCCGGCCGCACGCGTACTGGGCGCGGCGATCACCAGAGCGCCCACCACACCACCCGCCGCATCACGCACCACCGCCGCCGTGCCGGTGACACCCTCGGCGGCCTGATCGACGGTCTGCGCATAACCTGCCGCACGGGCCTGCTCGACCACATCCGCAAGCACGGCGGGGTCGATCTCAGTCCCCGGAGCCAGCCGCGCCGGCGCCACCCGCTTCAGGTACGTCTCGACCGCTGCAGGTGAGCACGTGGACAGCAGCACCCGACCCGCCGCCGTCGCATAGAACGGCCGTCGGTCACCGATCGACACCGTATAGCGCACCACATTGCTGCTCTCGACAAGGTCCACATAGGTGATCATCCCGTGATCCTGGTCGCCCACCGCCAGCAGCACCGTCTCCCCGCTGCGTGCGGCCAGCCGCCGCATCCCGTCGCGCACGAGGTCGGAGCTTTGCAGCCGCCGCCGCGCCTCGGTCAGCGCGCTGCCAAGGCCGAAAGCGCCCGGACCAAGCCGCCACGCCCCTTCGGTCGCGACGACGAGGTCTTCGTCCGCCAACCCGCGCAGCAGTGCCGCAAGGCTGCTCTTGGGGGTGCTCAGGCGCCGGCTGAGATCGGCCAGCGACACCGGCTCGGTGCTGACGCAGAGCGCTTCGAGCAGGCGGATGACCCGGGTGACCGACTGCGGCGACCCGCCCCGGCGCTCGCCGTCCTTCTCCGCATCCTCGATCACGCACGCCCTCACTGGAAATGCGGGAGAACCTCCCGCGCGAAGAGCCCGGCATAAGCGAGGAAGCGCTCCGCCGGAAGGCCGGGCGGCATCATCATCGTGAATTGCTCGACCGGGGCCTTTTCCAGCAGGCGGTGGAAGTAGGCGACCGCCTCGGACGGGGTCAGGATCTGCAGGATGCCGCTGGCCTTGAAGGCATCGAGGCTCATCGGCTGGATCGTCGGACCGTCGAGGCCGATGGCCTTGTCTTCGTTCATCCAGGCGCCGTAACTGTTGTTGACGTGGTGGAAATGGGGCGCCAGTTCCTCCAGCGCCGCCGTCTTGTCCTCGGCAACGACCAGCATCAGGCCCTGTATCCAGATGCGTGCATCGGCCTGGCTCTTGCCCGCCGCTTCCAGTTTCTCGCGGTAGAGCGGCCAGATCTCGGGATTGCCGAAGTAGCCATCGCCGTGCCGCGCAACCCGCTCCATCGCCTTGGGCGCGAAGCCGCCGATGTAGAGCGGGATATGCCCCCGGGTTGAGAGCGGTGAGGCTTTGGCGCCGTGGAGGGTGAAGAAGCCGCCTTCGAAGTCTACCGTCTCGCCGGACCAAAGGCGGCGCACGATCTCCAGGAATTCGTCGAACCGGGCGCCGCGCTTGGTGAAATCCAGCCCGTGCGCCGCGTACTCCCGCGCACGATAGCCGATCGCGAGCCCCAGTTGCAGCCGTCCGCCGGACAGACTGTCGAGCACCGCGCAGTCCTGTGCGAACCGCAGCGGCTCGTAGAGAGGGGCAAGCGCGATGCCGGTGCCCAGCCGCATCCGCCGCGTGCGTGCAGCCATCGCGGCGAGCGCCACCAGCGGCGAGGACATGTAGCCGTCCTCGGCGAGATGGTGCTCGGGCACGAAAGCGCCGTCGAAGCCCAGCGCTTCGGTTTCCGCAACCACGTCGAGGATTTCGGCGTAGAGCGCTTCGGGCGGGCGGCGCCACGGGGCCGGATTGCGGAAATCGTAGAGGTAGCTGAACTCCAGCCTGCCGGTCATGCAGCCTTCTCCGTCGTCTTGTGATTTGACGCGAGAGTAGAGGCCGCCACCCAAGCGGCAAGGCGCGGGGGCGATGAATGGGCCTCAGCCCTTATGCGGCCCCAGCAGGATCACCCCCACCCCGGCCAGGCAGAGCAGCGCGCCGCCCATGTCCCAGCGGTCCGGCCGCACGCCCTCGACCAGCCATAGCCACAAGAGCGCCGAAGTGATGTAGATGCCGCCGTAAGCCGCATAGGCCCGGCCCGCCTGCGAGGTGTCCACCAGCGTCAGCAGCCAGGCGAAGACCACCAGCGAGACGCAGCCCGGCACCAGCCACCAGACCGGCTTGCCCATCCGCAACCAGCCCCAGAACGCGAAGCAGCCGCCGATCTCGGCCAGCGCGGCGAGGAGGTAGACGGCGGCGGTCTGGATCACGCCCCCGGTCATGCAGAAAGCAGCGTCGCCTTGACCCCGTCGATCACATACTGCGCCGCCAGCGCCGCCAGCAGCACGCCAAGCAGGCGGGTGATCACCGCCTCGACCTTGTCGCCCAGCACCTTCATCAGCGGCCCGGCAGCGGCAAGCGCGGCGAAGGCCAGCAGCATGACCGCGATCATCGCGCCCAGGATCGTCAGCGTCTGCTCGGTGCCGTGCGCGCGGCTGGTCAGCAGCATCATCGTCGCGATCGAGCCCGGCCCCGCCAGCATCGGCATCGCCATCGGGAAGACGGACACGTCCTCGATCTCGGGCGTGGCGGCGTTGTGGGCGATGATCTTCTCGGCCCGCTCCTCGCGCCGCTGGGTGCGCTTCTCGAAGACCATGTCGATGGCGATCATGAACAGCATGATGCCCCCAGCGATGCGGAAGGCGTCGAGTTCGATGTGCAGGGCGTTCAGCAGCGTCTTGCCGAACAACGCGAAGACCACGAGGATGATCGCCGCGATCACGCAGGCGCGGGTTGCCATGGAGATCGCCTGCGCACGGCTCGCCCCGGCGGAGAGCCCGGCATAGATGGGCGCGCAGCCCGGCGGATCGATGACGACGAAGAGCGTGACGAAGGCGCTGAGGAAAAGTTCGTACATCCGCCCTACCCTAACCTTGCGGCGTCACCTTGTCCTCTACGATCGTGTCGAACCCGGTGCCATTCCACAGTTGTACACTGACCGTGCGCGCATCGTTGGCGCTCATGACCGTGACGTGCCAGCGCAAGGTGCCGTCGAGCGAGTTGCCGCCGGTGAAAGTGCGCGCGTCCGCAGGCGGCGTACCCGGAGGCGGCGCGTCCGGGCGCCGGCCGCATTTCGCGACCCGCGCGGTGAGCATGTCGGGCTCCGGCAAAGCGCTCGGCAGGGTGTCGCCGTGGTCGAGCACCCAGCGATACTCGCCCTTCTTCTGCCGCTGCCAGATCGTGGTGTACCAGCCGACCGAACCGTCCGGGCGCTGCCAGGCGCCCTTGGTGACGCCCAGCGTGCCGTCGCAGCTCATCCAGACCTGATGCGGCTCCCACTGCACAGGAGCGGCGGGATCGGCCTGCTTCTTCAGCCAGTCCTGCGCCTGCACTTCCTGCGGCACGAACATGATTGCGGTATCGTCCGCGAATTCGCGGAACGCCTTCCACTGACCCTTCTCGCGCGCGAGCCGGGCGAAGGCGATCTCCTCGGCAACGAGGGCGCTGGGGTTGGCCGTTCCCGTACCGGGCGGGAGGCGGCGCCTGGGCCGCGCATCGGTCTGGGCTGACGCAGCGAAAACCGCTACCAGCGCTAGACCGAGCGCGATCCGCTTCAAAGGCCAGTCTCGTCGAAGGCGAGGCCCGCATTGCGGTGCGCGGCGACGATGGTGTTACGCAGAAGTACCGCGATAGTCATCGGCCCGACCCCGCCCGGAACCGGCGTGATCGCACCCGCGACTTCGGCGGCCGAGGCGAAATCGACGTCGCCGACGAGCTTCGTCTTGCCTTCCTCGGCACCGGGAACGCGGTTGATGCCCACGTCGATCACGGTCGCGCCGGGCTTGAGCCAGTCGCCCTTGACCATCTCGGGACGGCCGACCGCCGCCACCACGATGTCGGCGCGGCGCACCACCTCGGGCAGATCCTTGGTGCGGCTGTGCGCGACAGTGACGGTGCAGCTTTCCGCGATCAGCAACTGCGCCATCGGCTTGCCGACGATGTTGGAGCGGCCGATCACCACCGCGTCGAGGCCCGAGAGCGAACCCAGCCGGTCCTTCAGCAGCATCACGCAGCCCAGCGGCGTGCAGGGCACGAAGCCCGGCAGGCCGGTCGCCAGACGGCCGACGTTGACGACATGGAAGCCGTCGACGTCCTTGTCCGGGTTGATCGTGGCGATGACCTTCTGCTCGTTCATGTGCGCGGGCAGCGGCAGCTGGACGAGGATGCCGTCCACAGCCGGGTCATTGTTGAGCTGCTCGACCACGGCCAGCAGATCCGCTTCGGACGTGTCTGCGGGCAGCTTGTGCTCGAAGCTGTTCATGCCCGCCGCGAGCGTCTGCTTGCCCTTGTTGCGCACGTAGACCTGGCTGGCCGGGTCCTCGCCCACCAGCACCACGGCGAGACCCGCCTTGCGGCCGCTCTTCGCCTCGAAGCCCACCGCAGCGGTGCCGACGCGGGCGCGCAGGCCCTCGGCGAAAGCCTTTCCGTCGATGACCTGGCTCATCAGTAGCCCGCCATGGCAAGGTTGCCGAAGATGATCTGCAGGATCTTGAGACCGATGATCAGCACCATCGGCGAGAAGTCGATCGCGCCGGTGTTGGGCATGATCTTGCGGATCGGCCGCAGGAGCGGCTCGAGGATCGCGTTCAGCGCGGTATAGACCGCCGACACGAACTGGTTGTGCATGTTGACTACGTTGAACGCGATCAGCAGCCCGAGCACGAACTGCACGATCACCACGAAGACGATGATGTCGATCAGGTAGCTGACGATCTGGAAAATGGTGAGGAACAGCAAGGCCGGCTCCTAGAATGACGTTGGGACAGCACGTTCGCACATGCGGCATGGTTCTGCGCGCGCTGATAGCCGAGCGGGTGGTCGGTGGGCAAGGGCGCGTCTGCAGGAGTTGGATCGGGATCGACCACCGCCAACCAGCCTACCTCGTCATTGCGAGCGAAGCGAAGCAATCCAGGGCCGAGTAAGCCGCTCTGGATTGCTTCGCTTCGCTCGCAATGACGAAACGAGGTATTACTGCGTAAGCGTCGAAGTCCGCTCGATCCGCCAGTTGAGCTGGCTGCCGCTGGCGCCCGGCACGTCGTTCACGCGGCGCAGAACGATGGTTCCGCGCTTCGAGGTGCGCCCGTCGCCGAAGTCCACGACGATCGGCGCCTCGTAATAGAGCGAGCCCGCCGCGCCCTCCATGTCGCCCTTGCCGACCGCGAGGCGGGGCTTGGAACCGCCGAATTCGCCCTGCAGCTTTTGCGCCGTCATCTCGGCATCGAGGCTCCAGGCCTGAGCCGCGGCGTTCCAGTCGCCGATGCGCACGGCACTGACGTAGTAGCGCAGCAGTCGTTCGGGATCGCGGCGCTCGGTCAGGGCGGGGGTGTCGAGCGTGCTTGCGGCAGGCGCTGCCACGGACGTCGCGCCGTCCACCGGCCCGACATCGACCACCGCATCGCCGGCATCCGCCGCCGCACTTGCGCTGTCGAGCACGGCCGGGTCCTCTCCCGCCTTACCGCAGGCGGCAAGGGCCAGCAACGAGCCGGAGAGCAGGACGGCGAGTGCAGCTTTGGTGCGCATGTGCTTCGAGACGCCTTTCAGTTCCTTGATCCCCCTCGCAAGGGTAGTTCAGCCCGCCCGGATGAGCGTACCTGCACCTTCCTGCGTGAATATTTCCAGCAACATGGCATGCGAAACCCGTCCGTCAAGGACGACGGCCGCCTCGCAGCCCGCCTCGACCGCGTGAATGCAGGTCTCCAGCTTGGGGATCATGCCGCCCGAGATGGTGCCGTCTTCCTTCAGGCCCGCGATCGCGGCGGGGGTCAGGTCGGTCAGCAGCTCGCCCTGCTTGTCGAGCACGCCGGGCACGTCGGTCAGCAGGAACAGGCGCGATGCACCCAGCGCCGCGGCGATGGCGCCCGCCATCGTGTCGGCGTTGACGTTGTAGGTGCCGCCGTCCGGCCCGGCCGCGATCGGGGCGATGACCGGGATCATCCCCGCGCCCGAGATCGTCTCGATCACCCGGGTGTCGATGTGTTCGGGCTCGCCCACGAAGCCGAGATCGACCACCTGCTCGATCAGGCTGTCGGGGTCCTTGCGGGTGCGCGAGACCTTGCGCGCGGTGACCATCCCGCCGTCCTTGCCCGACACGCCCATCGCCTTGCCGCCGGCCTTGGCGATCCAGCCGACGATTTCCTTGTTGATCGCGCCCGACAGCACCATCTCGGCCACTTCGGCGGTCGCCTTGTCGGTAATGCGCAGGCCATCGACGAACTGGCTCTCGACGCCGACCTTCTTGAGCATCGCGCCGATCTGCGGCCCGCCGCCGTGCACGACGACGACGTTGATGCCCACCGCCTTCAGCAGCACCACGTCCTCGGCGAAGTCCACCGCCTTTTCGGGATCGCCCATGGCGTGGCCGCCGTATTTGACCACGAACGTGCGCCCCGCATATCGCTGCATGTAGGGCAGCGCATCGACGAGGGTTTCGGCCTTGGCCAGCAGGGCGGGGTGGTGCGGATTCGACATGAGGGCGCTAATACGCCCCCACGCGCAATTTTGAACCCGCTTAACGTGATTTTTTCGGCGTAATCGTGCCGTTAATCGGCTCAGGAATCCAGTTTCCTGCCCAGCTTCACGAAGAACCAGATGAACGGCGGCACCATGATCGTCGAGAGCACCAGCTTCGAGATGATCTGGCCCTCCATGATCTGCACGATCGGCAACCCGGTTCCGACGAAGGAAATGGTGATGAACAGCACCGTGTCGATCACCTGCGACAGCATCGAGGCGATCCACGCGCGCACCAGCAGCAGCTTGCCGCCAGCCTGCGACAGCTTGGAGAAGATCAGGACGTTCAGCGTCTGCGACACGCCGTAGGAGATCAGCCCGGCGAACTGCATCCGTGCGCCCTGCCCGAGCAGGCGGGCATAGGCCTCCTGGTCGCCCCAGAACGCAGCCGGCGGGACCACGTGGATCACGAAGGTCAGCAGCAGCATCGAGACGATCAGCGGGATGAACCCGAAGCGCACCAGCTTGTTGGCGGTGTCCGGGCCGTGGAGTTCGGCGATGGCGCTGGAAAGCACAACCAGCAACAGGAACGCGAAGATCCCCGATTCGACCGCGAGGTCGCCCAGCACCGGCCAGTGGCCGAGCGAAGCCAGCTTGGTCCCGAGCACTCCCGCCAGCACGACGAGGCCGCCGTAGAGCAGCGAGAAGACGAAAAGCGAGCGGGTGATGATGGGCGCGGGCGCAGTGACGGATCGATCCATCGCCTCCCTGTAACGGGCAAAGCGGCGTTGGACTAGGGTTCGGTGGAGAAAATGCGAGCCCCGTCGCATCCTCCCTGTCGCGAAGCGATGGGGAGGTGGCAGGCGCGCAGCGACTGACGGAGGGGCTTTCCGACCCCTCCACCACCGACTGCGTCGGCGGTCCCCCTCCCCATTGCTGCGCAACGGGGAGGATGCGGCGGGGTCATCGCTATCGTCTAGCCGCCGTGCTAGCCGCCTCGCCATGACCGAAGACGAAGACAATGCCCTCACCCGCCCCCAGCGCCGCCTGCTGCGCCGCCTCTACAACGGCCGCACCGAGCCTGTCGTCGCGGATGACAAGCCTTTCCTGACTTACAAGGAGGCCAGTCGCTACCTCCTGTCGCTTGACGCCGAAGCGCGCGAGGCAGCCTATCTGGAGATGAAGCGGCAGGCGGGGTAATCCCGACGTCGTCATTGCGAGCGTAGCGAAGCAATCCAGGGCAGCCTGACACCGCCCTGGATTGCTTCGCTACGCTCGCAATGACGAAAGAGGGTAGGCGGACGCGATACCCTGTCCGGTAAGCCATGGTTTCCTACAAGGGCGCCGCCGCGTACTATTCCCGTCGCCCGTCCCCCGGCCACAAGGTTACACCCGATGCCCCGCAAGGTGACACATCGCTGTCCCCAGGTTACACTTTTCACGCACAAGGTGACACCCGCACTCACGCATTTGCGCCAATCACGCCCCTACCCCGTCGCAAGGTGACACCTTCTTCGCCCTGGACAGTGTAAACCGTGTAAACCTGTCACCTTGCGGGGCACCCGCCGCAAAACCCTCTAGCCCTGCGTCCGTCGCGCCTCTAGGGTCGGCGGCTGTTTCCCCCCTTCCTCTCCCGGAGCCAAGCGCCTCGATGCATGTCGCCTACAGCCTGATCGGCATCGTTCTCATCATGGCGGCAGCCTTCCTGCTCTCGACCGACCGCAAGGCGATCCGCCCGCGCGTCGTCTGCGCGGCCTTCGCGCTGCAGGCGGGCCTTGCCGCGCTGGTGCTCTACGTGCCGTTCGGCAACCGCATGCTGCGCGGCGCCGCCTCGGGCGTCGAGGGGCTGCTGAGCTACGCGCATGAAGGCGTGACCTTCCTGTTCGGCCCGCTCGCCTCGCCGGAAATCGGCGGCACCAGCTTCGCCATCGCGGCGCTGCCGGTGATCATCTTCTTCGCCTCGCTGATCTCCATCCTCTACTACCTGAAGATCATGCCGCTGGTGGTGCGCTGGCTGGGCGGTGCGCTGGAGAAGGTGACCGGGATCAGCAAGGTCGAAAGCCTTTGCGCGGCCTCCAACATCTTCGTGGGCCAGAGCGAGGCGCCGCTGGTGATCCGCCCCTACCTCGCCTCGCTGAACCCCTCGCAGCTGTTCTGCGTGATGACGGTGGGCCTGGCAGGCGTGGCGGGCACGATCCTGGCCGCCTATGCCTCGATGGGCATCCGCATCGACTACCTCGTCGCCGCCGCCTTCATGTCGGCACCGGGCGGCATCTTCATGGCCAAGATGATCATGCCCGATCCGCGGCCCGGCGTGGCTTCGAACGCCGAGGTCCATGAGAGCACCCTGCCCCCCGCAGGCGCCGCCGCCGCCGCGATGAACCGCGCCGACGTCACCCATCTCCCCGGCGTCCACGTCGACGAGCCCGAAGCCGTCGAGCACGAGGAGGAAAAGCCCGCCAACATCATCATGGCCGCATCGCAGGGCGCGCAGACCGGCGTGAAGCTGGCGGTCGCGGTGGGCGCGATGGTTCTCGCATTCGTGGCGCTGATCGCGCTCGCCAACGGCTTCGTCGGCTGGGCGGCGGGGCTCTTCGGCTTCCAGGGGGTGACGTTCCAGTCGCTGCTGGGCTACATCTTCGCGCCGATCTTCTACCTGCTGGCGACCCCCGACTGGACCGAGGCGCTGCACGCAGGCGGCCTGTTCGGCACCAAGATCGTGCTCAACGAATTCGTCTCGTTCATCGAACTGGGCAAGGACGGCCTGCTTTCGCCCCGCACCGTGGCGGTGGTGACGTTCGCGCTGTGCGGCTTCGCCAACTTCTCCTCGATCGCGATCCAGATGGCCGTGACCGGCGGACTTGCCCCCAACCAGCGCCCGATCATCGCGAAGCTGGGCATCCGCGCGCTGGCGGCGGGCAGCCTGTCGAACCTGATGAGCGCGGCGCTGGCGGGGCTGTTCCTCACCGTCGCCTGAAGCATTTTCTAATCAGGTGGAAACACCTGATGACTCGGAAAATGCGATAAACAATTGACTTAGAGCGGTCCGTCCCGGCGATGTTGCCCCGGGGAAACTGGACACCGGCCTGAGGCTTGGGTCTTCTCTCCCCTTGAGAGGACCAGAGCATGACCGACCGATTCCGCGAGACTTACGGCCCCACCGCGCTGGTGACGGGCGCTTCTTCAGGGATCGGCCTCGCCTTCGCCGAGGAACTGGCCGACCGGGGCTTCCACCTCGTCCTCACCGCGCGCCGGACCGACCCGCTCGATGCGCTGGCGGAGCGGCTGGCGTCCTCGCACGGCACCCGGACCACCGTGCTCGGTGCGGACCTCGGTGACCCGGCGACTCCCGCGCGGATACTCGAGGCGACCGAGGGCACCGACATCGGCCTCGTCGTCAGCAATGCCGGCTTCAACATCAAGGGCGCGTTCGAGGCGCAGGACCCGGCCGCGATGGCGCGGATGCTCACCGTCAACTGCCACGCGCCGATGCAGCTGGCCCACGGTCTGATCCCCCGCCTCAAGGCACGGGCGAGCGGAGGTCTGATCTTCACCGCCTCGGTCGAGGGCCTGATCGGCTGCCCGTACTCAGCCGCATACTCCGCCACCAAGGCACTGGTCGTGGCGCTGGGCGAGGCGCTCTGGGGCGAGATGCAGGGCAGCGGCGTGGACGTGCTGACGCTCTGCCCCGGCGCTACCGAGACAGAGGCGACCGCCGGGATGGAGGGCATCGCCAACCTGCAAAGCCCGGCCGAAGTCGCGCGCCTAGCCCTCGACAACGTGCGCGAGGGACCGACCTTCGTACCACACGCGCATTACCGCGCCATGTTCGATGCGCTCCGCGCCCGTCCCCGCCGCGAGGCACTGGCGGGCATGGCGGAAGGGATGCGCCAACGCCTCGGCTGAGCCGCCTCAGACGGAACGCCTGCGCATCAGTTCCGCGGGCGACAGCACGATCCCCGCGAGGATCAACGCCATGCCGAGGAAGTGGTAGCCTTCCAGCCGCTCGCCCAGCAGCAGCGCGGAGAGCAGTGCACCGAACAGCGGCATCAGCGTGATCGCCTGCCCGGCCCGCGCCGCGCCGAGTTGCACTGTAGCGGCGTTGTAGATGAAGTAGGCCAACACCGACGGAAAAATGCCGACGTAGAGGAAGGCCGAGAGCACCTTCGGGCTCCAGGCGACTGCAAGCCCCTGCGCCGCTTCCCAAGCTGCCAAAGGCGCCATGAACACCGCGCCGATCAGGAACACCATAAGCAAGAAGCTCGCCGGCGCGATCGGCGGCCGCTTGCGCAGGAGCACAGTGTAGAGCCCCCATACCACGACGCCGCACAGCACCAGCGCATCGCCGATGCCAAGCCGCAATGTCGCCAGCGCGGATACGTCCCCCCGGAACACGATGGCGACGACCCCGACGGTGGACAGTGCGACGCCCGCCTGGTGCAGCACCCCCGCCCGCGTTCCGAAGATCATGCGATCGAGCACCAGTACCAGAGCCGGAATCGACGCCTGCAGCAGCAGGGCATTGGCCGCGCTCGTATGATGTAGCCCGGAGTAGACGAACGAATTGAAGCAGACGATGCCGAGGAACCCCAGCGCCGCGATCCAGCGCCATCCCGCGACTATCGCCGCGCGCTCCGCCCAGGCCTGCCGCGCCGCGAACGGCAGCAGGATCAGCACCGCGATGAGCCAGCGCCCGAACGCGAGCGTGAACGGCGGAATGTCGTCCCGCACCGCGCGGCCG
The DNA here is from genome assembly GCF_027922145.1 of Novosphingobium resinovorum. Taxonomy (GTDB): domain Bacteria; phylum Pseudomonadota; class Alphaproteobacteria; order Sphingomonadales; family Sphingomonadaceae; genus Novosphingobium; species Novosphingobium resinovorum. The sequence goes on from NZ_BSFC01000011.1 coordinate 580,991, forward strand.
GTGATCGAATTGCCAGCCCAGAACAGCATCACAAGGCCGAGCAGCAGAAACGCGCGGGTGTGAGAGGGAGACTTGGGCACGGCTGCTCCATTCGTCGTCCCGGACTTGATCCGGGACCGTTGGCTATCTTTAGGCACAACCTCGCTGCCGACGCCGCAGGATGGGCTGTTCACGGCCAGCGGTCCCGGATCAAGTCCGGGACGACGCCATTATGCCAGCGCCTTGTCGAGCATCTGCGCCAGACGCAGCCCCGCCCGCTCGATGCGTTCATCGACGATCGGAATCGTCTGTTCGATCGCTGCGTTGGTCCAGACGATCTTCTGCGGCTCCTTGACGTCGCCCCCCACGTGACAGGGCAGCTTGCCGCCGAACGCCAGCGGATAGAGCACGTCGCGGCTGATCTCGTAGCTCTCGCGGGTCCAGTCTTCCAGCGTGCCGGTCGCCAGCCGCGCCTTTTCGGCCGCGCTGTAGACGCGCACCAGCGGCGGGCGGGCGGAGGTGATCGCGCGCTCGGCCAAGGTCGTGTCCCAGATCGAGTGCAGGTTGCGACCCGGCGCGTCGCCGTAATCGGCCTTCACCGCGTTGCCGCCCTGGTCCTCGTTCTCGCCGATATGCAGCGGCTGGTGGATGTCGCCGACGAAGTGGACGAGGAAGACCAGCGCCTCAAGCCGCAGCACCGGCGCCAGCTTGTGGTTGGCCAGCAGCTTCTCGTCGCGCTCGATCTGCGCGGTGGCGCACATGCCGTCGCGGCACAGTTGCTTGAGGTCGAACGTCCCGCAGACCGGCTGGTCGTGGTAGTGCCAGGAATTCTGGTAGGCCCAGCGCCAGCGCTCGCCCTTGATGCAGTCGGGCCAGGTCGCGGCGTCCTCGATCGTGCGCATCGAGCACTTGGGCGTGTCCATCTCGCGCTCATGGGCGAGCAGCTTGCGGATGGCGACGCGGGTGGCAGGGCGAACGTTGGCCATGGCGATGCCCGCCACGGTTCGGTGCCCCATCGCACCCCAGGCGAAGGCCGGGCTGGATACGATCGTCGCAAGAGCGGCTAGGAGAAGGAGAACTTTGCGCATCATCAGACCACCGGGTGCTCGTACTGTTCGATGACCCAGTCCTCCGCCTCGGCCGCGGCGATCCAGGCCTGCATCCATTCGTGCTCCCACACCGCCTGCATGTAGGCCTGCGCGAAGCCGGGCACGCCGATGCCGTACGTCAGGAAGCGGCTGACGACGGGGGCGTAGAACACGTCCGCCGCGCCGAAGGTGCCGAACAGGAACGGCCCGCCTTTGCCGAACCGCGCCCGCGCCTCGGCCCAGAGGGTGAGGATGCGCACGATGTCGGTGCGGGTCTCGTCCTCCAGCCCCGGCAGTTCGACGCGCGAGCGGATGTTCATCGGGCAATTGCGGCGCAGCGACAGATAGCCGGAGTGCATCTCCGCCACCATCGATCGCGCCATGGCGCGCGCCGCGTCGTCCTTGGGCCAGAAGCGATCGCGGCCGACCTTGTCGGCAAGATAGTCGACGATGGCGAGCGAATCCCACACCACCGCCTCGCCATCCCACAGGATCGGCACTTTGCCGTGGCTGGGGGCGAGGTCGTCGGAGGACTTCTTGAAGGCTTCCCATTCCTCGCCGAACAGGGGGACGGTGATCTCGTCGAAATGCAGGCCCGACTGTTTGCAGGCGAGCCAGCCGCGCAGCGACCAGCTGGAGTAGTTCTTGTTGCCGATGATGAGCTTCACGGGGCGGCGTTCCTCGGGATTGCTGAACGAGCGGCCTAGAGGCTGGGGCGCGATGTGTCGAGCCTGACCCTTCGACAAGCTCAGGGTGAGCGGACGTTGGCTGATGCCCCCTCAAATCCGCTCAGGCTGAGTGCCGAGCCTGTCGAAGCACCGAAGCCCCGCCGCCCTCAGAACGCCCGCGTTATCAGATAGAACAGCGCGCCCACCGCCGCGCTGGCGGGGATCGTCACGAACCATGCCACGATCACCCGGCTCGCCACCGACCAGCGCACCGCGCTCGACCGCCGCGCCGCGCCGGTGCCGACGATCGACCCGGTGATGGCATGCGTGGTCGAAACCGGAATGCCCAGCGCCGAAGCCCCGAACACCACGATCGAACCGGCGGTCGAAGCGCAGAAGCCCGAGTGGTGATTGAGCTTGGTCAGCTTGGAACCCATCGTCTTGATGATCTTCCACCCGCCCGACAGCGTCCCCAGCGAAATCGCCAGATAGCACGACAGCACAACCCAGTGCGGCACATGGAAGCCCCCCGACATGTGCCCGGTCGAGTAGAGCAGCACCGCGATGATCCCCATCGTCTTCTGCGCATCGTTGCCGCCGTGGCTGATCGAATAGGCGGCGCTGGAGAGCAGGTGGAGGCTCTTGAAGATGCCGTTCGACTGGCGCGGGGACGTGCCCTTGAACAGCCAACTCGTCACCAGCATCAGCAACATGGCGATGGCAAAGCCCAGCACCGGCGAGACGAAGATCGCCGCGATGGTCTTCACCGTGCCCGAGCTTTCGACCACCGCGAAGCCGCCATGCGCGATCCCGGCGCCCAGCAACCCGCCGATCAGCGCGTGGCTGGAGCTGGAAGGAATGCCCTTGATCCAAGTCAGCACGTTCCAGAACATCGCACCGACCAAGGCGCCGAACACCACGGCCGGGGTGACGGCATCGACGTCGATGATGCCCTTCCCCACCGTCTCGGCGACGTGGAGGCCGACGAAGAAATAGGCGAGGAAGTTGCCGGCAGCGGCGAACAGCACCGCGAAGACCGGCGAGAGCAGACGCGTCGCCACCACCGTCGCGATGGCATTGGCCGCATCGTGCAGGCCGTTGAGGAAATCGAACGCCAGCGCGAGCGCGACGAGGCCGATCAGCAGCGGCAGGGCAAGGCTGTGGTCCACGAAGTTAAGCCCCTGGCTTCGTCATTGCGAGGAGGTGAAACCGACGAAGCAATCCAGGCCTGCGCAAACCGCCCTGGGTTGCTTCGCTACGCTCGCAATGACGAGGAATGGTGATGAACATCGATCCGGCTTCGCGCTTACGAGTGGTCGATGACCAGCCCGTCGATCTCGTTCGCGAGGTCTTCGAAACGATCGACCACGCGCTCGAGGCGCTTGAACATCTCCTGCCGCACGAAGAAGTGCATCGGGTTGGTCAGGTCCGCCTTGAACAGGCGCTTGAGCCCGGCCGCGTGGATTTCGTCGGCATGGCCTTCCATGCGGACCAGACGCTCGGTCAGTTCGTGGAGGCGGTGGCCGTTGTCGCCGATCTTGCGCAGCAGCGGGATCGCTTCGGCGGTCAGGCGTGCGGCATCGACGATGATCGCGGCCATGTCGATCATCTCCGGCTCGAACTCGCTCACCTCGTAGAGATCGCAGGCGTTGGCCGTCTGCTGCATCTCGTCGATGGCATCGTCCATCGTGTTGATGAGGCTGGTGATGGCCGAGCGATCAAACGGCGTCAGGAAGCTGCGGCGCACCGTCTGCAGCACTTCGCGGGTGATGTCGTCGGCGTCGTGCTCGCGCTCGGCGATCTCGCGGATGTGCTGGGCGCGGCCCGGACCACCCTGCGCGAGGCGGGCGAGCGCGTCGGCGCCGGCCACCAGCGTGGCGGCCTGCTTCTCGAACAGGTCGAAGAAGTTGCCCTGCTCGGGCAGCAGCTTCTGGAACCAGGCGAACATGGCATTGACCCCTGTCTTGCTTGCCACCGTGTCCACGGCTGCGCCCAGGAAGCGCGCGGGACTGGCGGCGGCGCGGAATTCACGTGCGCCGAAGGAACGTATGAGGGCGCGAAGGTCCTCTTCGTCGACCGCCCTAGCCGCTTCCTCCAGCGAGAACCAGCGTCGTTCGCGCTGGTGCTGCTCGTCCCATGTGGAAAGCTCGTCGGTGACCGCGAAGGGATAGACATCGACGTCCGCCCATACCGAAGCGCCCGAATTGCGCTGCTTACGGTAGCGGTAAGAGCCCAGCGGCACCGGGCAGGTCGCGCCCAGCACGCCTGCTTCCTCTTCCGCTTCCTTCGAGGCGGCGGCATGCGGTTGCAGGCCCTTCATCAGCCCGCCCTTGGGAATCACCCAGCGACGAGTGCTGCGCGAAGTGATGAGCAGTATCTGGATGGGCGCGTCGACGGCGGGACCGACGGTGCGGTAAGGAAGAACGGCAATCTGGCGCATATGGGCGAGATTCCTTTCATCCCTCGACGCGTGAAGCTGCGCCCCATAGGGGACGGCGCGCCGTCATGCAAATGTCACAAATAGAGACGCGGTCTCGATTGTGGACTCGAATGATGAAAGGATGATTTCCAAGGGCTGGGCAATTTACCGAAGGCCGTCCCGTCCGTCATTGCGAGCGAAGCGAAGCAACCCAGGGCGGCGTAGTGCTGCCCTGGGTTGCTTCGCTTCGCTCGCAATGACGAAAGTGTGAAATCAGAGTTCCGAATCGCCCAGCACGGCGGCGCGCAGTTCCTCGATCCCCATGCCCTTTTCAGAGCTGGTGACGTGGACCACGGGGAACGCGGCGGGATGCTTGCGGGCTTCGGCGATGGTGGCGGCGTGGACCGCCTCCAGTTCGCTGGCCTTGATCTTGTCCGCCTTGGTCAGGACGAGGCGGTAGCCCACCGCCGCCTGATCCAGCATCTCCATCATGTCGAGATCGACCTGCTTCACGCCGTGGCGCGAATCGATCAGCACCAGCGTGCGCTTGAGTTCCACACGGCCACGCAGGTAGTCGCGCACCAGACGGCGCCAGGTCTCGACGACCTTGGGCGGCGCCTTGGCGAAGCCGTAGCCCGGCATGTCGACGAGACGGAACTTGAGCGGCTCGGCCACGTCGAAGAAGTTCAACTCCTGCGTGCGGCCCGGCGTCACCGAAGTACGCGCGATCGCCTTGCGGCCGACCAGTGCGTTCAGCAGCGAGGACTTGCCCACGTTCGACCGGCCCGCAAAGGCGATCTCCGGCGCATCGGGATCGGGCAGGAACTGCAGCGACGGTGCCGACTTCAGGAACGTCACCGGTCCCGAGAACAGCTTGCGCGCGCGCTCCGTCAGTTCTGCCATTTCTTCATTCACGCGATCATCACTCACTTTGTACGGGCCGCCGCGCGTGCCTTGTCGGCCGTATCCTTCTCGGCTTGCGCCTTGAGCTGCGGATGGCGGCTGTAGAGGAACTTCTGCTGCGCGATGGTCAGGATGTTGGAGGTGATCCAGTAGACCAGCAGGCCCGAGGCGAAAGGCGCCATCACGAACATCATGAACCACGGCATCAGCTTGAACACCTGCTGCTGCGCCGGGTCCATCTGGGCCGGGTTGAGCTGGAACTGCAGGTACATCGTCGCGCCGAGCAGCAGGGCGAGCAGGCCGATCGCCAGGAAGCTGGGCGGATCGAAGGGCAGCAGGCCGAACAGGTTCAGGATGTGCAGCGGATCGGGCGCGGACAAGTCCTTGATCCACAGCACGAAGGGCTGGTGGCGCATCTCGATGGCCAGGATCAGCGTCTTATAGAGCGCGAAGAACACCGGGATCTGCAGAAACATCGGCAGACAGCCTGCGAGGGGATTGACCTTCTCCTGCTTGTAGAGGGCCATGATCTCCTGCTGCTGCTTCTGCTTGTCGTCCTTGTAGCGCTCCTGGATCGCCTTCATCTTCGGCTGGATCGCGCGCATCGCCGCCATCGAGGCGAACTGGCGCTGGGCGACCGGGAACATCATGCCGCGCACGATGAGGGTCAGCAGGATGATGGCGACGCCGAAGTTGCCGACAAGGCTGAACAGCTTGGTGAGCAGCCAGAAGATCGGCTTCTCGAACCAGCGGAACCAGCCCCAGTCTATCGCGAGGCCGAAGTTGGCGATGCCCTGCGCCTCGTAGGCGTCGAGCACCTTGTGCTCCTTGGCGCCCGCGAAGATCTTGGTCGTCACGCTCTGGCGCGTGCGCGGCTGGATCACGGCCTGATCGTATACCACGTCGGCGCGGAAGATCTGGTTGCCGAGCGAACGGAACGTGCTCTCCGCCTTCGCGCCCACGGGAATGAGGGCCGACATCCAGTAGATGTCGGTGAAGCCGATCCAGTCGGTGCGGCCCGCTTCGTTGACGGTGCCGGCTTCGGCCACGTCCTTGTAGTTGGTGCCGAAGGTCACCGAACCGTCGAAGGCGCCGATCGGCCCCGAATGGACGTTCCAGGTATCGAGGCTTGCAGTCTTCTCGGTACGGTTGACGAGCGCGAAGGGCTTGACCGAAACCGCGCCGCCGCCCGCGTTCTCGACGGTCTGCTGCGCGGTGATCATGTAGTTCTGGTCGATCGAGTACGTGATCGCGAAGCGCTGGCCGGTGGGGTTCGCCCAGGTCAGGGTCACCGGGGTGGTCGGGGTCAGCGTGGCGTTCGCGGGCGCGGTCCAGACGGTCGAGGCGGTCGGCGCGGCGACGCCGCCCTCACCCAGCCAGCCGACTTGCGCGAATTGCTGCGCGGGGGTGCCCGCGGGCGAGAAGATTCGGACCGGGCCGGAATTCTTCTCGACCGTCTCGCGGTGGCGATTGATCACGAGGTCGTCGACGATCGCACCGGTCAGGTTGATCGAGCCCGAGAGGCCGGGCGCGGAAATCTTCACGCGGCCCGGAGCAGCCAGCTCGGTCTTGAGGTCGGTAGCTTCCAGCGTGCGGTCGGCGGCATCCATCAGGCCACCTTCGCGCGTCGGCTTGGTGGGACTGGAGGCGTTCTTGGCGCCGCCGGACTCGACGATCTGCGTCGGGGTCTTGGCCTGCGGATAGAAATAGCCGACCCCGGCCTCCCAGCCGAAGAGCACGAGCGCGGTCAGTACGACCGCAAGGATGATGTTACGCTGGTTTTCCACGAAAGCCTGTTTCCTGCCCGTATCTTCGTCTCGGCGGCGGCCATGTGGGGCCGCCGGCATCACTTCGCCAGTATCTAAGGTTCAGTCCGGCACGGGATCGTGCCCGTGCCCACCCCAAGGATTGCAGCGCAATAGACGCCACAGCGCCAGCAATCCACCCTTGATCGCACCATGCTTGCGAACCGCGATAATCGCGTACTGCGAACAGGAGGGGGAGTAGCGGCAGGTGGGCGGCATGATCGCCGAAGGACCGAGTTGCCACAATCGCGCGACACCGATGATCGCCAGCCCCGGAAGCGAGACGAGGAAGGCGAGAACCTTGGTCATTTGCGAGGGCCACGCCTGCGATTCGGCTGGCGGGGCGCATCACCCTTCCCGTCCCGCGCCCGCCCCAGAGCGGCGACGAGTTCGCCGCGCAGCTTGTCGAAGTCGCGCTCGACCCCGCCTTCACGGCCGATCAGCACATGGTCGGTGTCGGCAAGGCCATGCTCGGGCAGCAATTCGCGAAGCAGCGCGCGGAAACGCCGTTTCATGCGGTTGCGCACGACGGCATTGCCGATCTTCTTGGTCACCGTGATCCCGGCGCGCCGCCCCAGCCCGTCATTGCGGTTGGCCAGCAGCACGAAACCGGGGCGCGCGACTCGCAGGCCGCGATTGGCAGCGAGAAAGTCCGAACGACGGCTCAGGACCGTGTAGGCGTCAGCCTGCTTCATGACAGCTCGAACGTCGGGACATGGCGATTCGCGCCAAAGCAAAACGGCGCCAGCCCATGCCCTCGCGCAAGGCGAGAGCGTGGGCTGGCGCCGCTTATGGCAGGAGCTTTGCGCCCCTGCCGATCCCGGCGGATTAGGCCGAGAGCTTGGCGCGGCCGCGAGCGCGACGCGCGCGCAGAACCTTGCGGCCACCGACGGTCGCGGTGCGGGCACGGAAGCCGTGACGACGGGCGCGAACAAGGTTGCTCGGCTGGAAAGTGCGCTTCATGTCAGTCCTCGAAAATCTAACAAAAAGGGCCGCCCAAACCGGACGACCATGGAAATCGTTGGCCGCCGTTACTGGAACGACGGGATTGAGTCAACAACAGCCGCAAGCTGGAGGAACTGAAAACGCGGACTCACATCCACTTTCACCTCGTCCAGTTGCACCCACGCACTCATCTCCCCCGCGTCGAGCCAGCGCGCCGAAGCGAAGGGCACGGAATTAGTCATGGCATAGAACGCCTGCGCCTCGGCCGCATTCATGCCCATGGCGCGGTAGTAGTCGATGTAGCGACGATTCTCGGGCGCATTGGCGGCATAGTCCGAGGGCTCGAGCCCGGTGTCGTCCTGCCAGGAATGCACCGCGAACTCGGAGCCCGGATCGGCGTAGCGCCGCGCGCCCGCCAGGAACAGTTCTACCCCGCCCGAACGCACCGACCCTCCCGCCGGAACATGGGTGACGATGCCGCTGCGGCGAATCATCTGGCCGACCTGCAGGTTGGCGAGGTCGTCCTCGGTGCCGGGGCAGTCGATCATCTCGATCGTGGCAATTCCGGGATGGTCGCGCAGCATCGCGGTGAACTGCCCGGGCGTGCGCGCGTCGGTGACATCGACCAGCGCCGCCCGGCCCTCGTCCAGCACGCGGAACGGACCGTAGGCCGGACCTTGCGGCATCGCAGGCGCTTCGATCGCGGTAGTGAAGAGGGTGCGCTCGCCCCCGGTAACGACGGAATCGGTGACCTCGTCGACAGTCTCGTACTCGATCACCTGCGCCGACAGGGGGGACACGGCGAAAAGGGCGACCAGAGCAAGACTTGCGGAAAGCGAGCGCATCACAAGTCTATGCCGGGAACACCCTTACCCTCTTCCTCACGGGTCCGGTTAAAGTGCTGTAAGGTATATTTTTGAACATGGCGCCGCCGCGAGCGGGCCTTACTAGACGAGGTCTTCTTCGCAATTCTTGCAGAAAGGCCCTTCCCTTGGTCGCCATCGTCTCGACCGTCGCGTACCTCGGGCTCGAGGCGCGTGCCGTCGAGGTGCAGTGCCAAATCGCACCGGGAATGCCCGGCTTCACGCTCGTCGGCCTGCCCGACAAGGCGGTGCGCGAAAGCACCCAGCGGGTGAGCGCGGCGCTCACCGCGATGGGGTTGGCGTTGCCGCCCAAGCGAATCATCGTCAACCTCTCCCCCGCCGACCTGCCCAAGGAAGGCTCGCACTTCGACCTGCCGGTAGCGCTGGCGTTGCTGGCGGCGATGGGCGTGGTCGATGCCGAGCAACTGGGCGATTTCGTGGCGGTGGGCGAACTCGCGCTCGATGGCCGGGTGATCCCCTCTCCCGGCGTATTGCTGGCGGCGATCCACGCCAGCGAGCACGAGAAGGGTCTGATCTGCCCGGCCTCGCAAGGCTCGGAAGCGCGCTGGGCCAGCGGGGTGCCAGTGGTCGCGGCGCCCAATCTCATCAGCCTGCTCAACCACTTGCGCGGCATCCGAGTGCTGCAGACGCCACCGCTGGGCGAGGTCGAAACGCGGGCAGGCGGCCCCGATCTCCGGCAGGTCAAGGGACAGGAAACCGCCCGCCGCGCACTAGAGATCGCGGCTGCGGGCGCGCACAACCTGTTGATGGTCGGGCCACCGGGCGCGGGCAAGTCGCTGCTCGCATCGTGCCTGCCCGGCGTCTTGCCCGAACTCACCCCGGCCGAAGCGCTGGAGGTATCGATGGTCGCCTCGGTAGCGGGCACGCTGGAGGGCGGGCGGATCAGCCGTGCCCGGCCGTTCCGCGCGCCGCATCACTCCGCCTCGATCGCCGCTCTGACCGGTGGCGGGATCAAGGTGCGGCCGGGTGAAGTTTCGATGGCGCACCTCGGCGTCCTGTTCCTCGACGAACTGCCTGAATTCCAGCGGCAGGCCCTCGATTCGCTGCGCCAGCCGCTGGAATGCGGCGAAGTCACCGTCGCCCGCGCCAATGCCCATCTCACGTATCCCGCACGAGTCCAGTTGATCGCGGCGATGAACCCATGCCGGTGCGGCTACATGGGCGACCCCGCCCTTGCCTGCAGCCGCGCGCCGCGCTGCGGGGCGGATTACCAGAGCAAGGTTTCCGGGCCGCTGCTCGACCGGATCGATCTTCACGTCGAGGTAGATCCCGTCCGCGCCGTCGATCTCGCCCTCCCGCCACCAAGCGAAGGCAGCGTGCAGGTCGCCGCCCGGGTGGCTCAGGCGCGCGAGATTCAGGCGGAGCGACTGAACGGCACCAAGGCGCGCACCAATGCCGAACTCGACGGCGACCTGCTGGAAGCCCACGCCACTCCGGACGAGGCCGGACGCCGCCTGCTGATACAGGCCGCCGAAACGATGCGCCTCTCCGCGCGCGGCTACACCCGCATCCTGCGCACCAGCCGGACGATCGCCGATCTGGCGGGGGCGGGTCAGGTCACCCGCATCCATGTCGCCGAGGCGCTGAGCTATCGCCGCCGTGCTCCGGTGGGGTGAGAGCCCGCGCAAGGTGACAGGGTTTACACGGTTGACACGGTCCAGAGAGAAAAGGTGTCACCTTAGAGCCGGAAAGTGTCACCTTAGAGCCGCAAGGTGACACATTTTGCGTGCGATGTGTCACCTTGTGCGAGTGAGGTGTCACCTTGCGGTGTAACCTTGTGATGGGAGTTGAGCGACGGACGGTCATGAGCGCAGTGTATCGGAGTGCCCGTTGTGTAGGAAAGCCGACCTTCGGCAAGCGCCCCGTTGCGGTCGTTGATGCCCATTGCCTATGCGCGTATTGCAGCCGCTGTTAACCGAAGGCACACAAGGTGGCATGAAGCATGATTTATCTGCCGATCTACGCCGCGAGCGCCGCGCTGTCCTGCGATTGTATTCGGCATCTTTCATGTCGAATACTAAGTGGCGGTCTGTCTTCACTGCCTTAGAGAACGATGGCCTTGGCATACGACAGCTTGTCATCAAGTTCATCGAGGCCGAGAACGAAAAAGCTATCAGTCTACCATGGCTCAATGCGCCCCATGCTTTCGTGGACAGTATCGATTTCGGCCCATTTCCTCTTGTCGGGATCGAATGGATGGAGGTTCCAGCGGTAGCTATTTTTCCACGAAAAAATAATGTGCCCGCCGAGCACTACCCGCAAGATATTGCGGCCGTCCGTTCTGCGCTTTTGGCGCTCGGCAGGAAACTTCCTTTGGAGGATACCTCGACTGGCTTACGGATTGTTGGTCACGCTCGCTGAAGCATCCAATACAGTCTGTCGGCCATCCACACTTTGCCGTCATTCCCGCGAAGGCGGGAACCCATCTTCTGACGCTTCGTGTTGCACGGGCATCAGTTGGGTCCCCGCTTTCGCGGAAATGACGGGGTTGGTTTAGAGCCGTTAAAACGGCAGATAACCACTCAAATCCGTTATTCGAACACCGTCGTCATCCCAGCGAAGGCTGGGACCGCTATGACCATGATATGCAATCTCGGCAGAGTTGCGGCAGCTTTTTCCCAGCCTAGCCGAGATGTCGCGACAGAACGAGAGCGGTCCCGGCCTTTGCCGGGATGACGGTCTGGTTCTGAGACGGCAGATAGCCCTTACTCCCGCACATCCAGTTGCCGCAGGACCTCCGCCACTACCTTGGGCGAACTCGAAAAGTCGAGGTGGCTGCAGCGTATCGCCACCGCACGATCGCGCTCGTGCGGCCAGCCCGCAGCGGCGCGGGGCTGGATGATGCCGTCGCGCGGGCTCCATAGGGCGATCGTCGGTACGGCGGGTTTCTCCGAGAAATCGCAGTCGATCGGCGGGCTGTCCACCGAATGGCCGGTCACCACCTGATAGGCCTTCCACGCATTGTTGGCCCGCGGATCGCCCGAAAAGGGCGTGCCCATGGTAATGACCTTGGCCACCAGATGCGGCTCGCGCCGGGCGATCTCGCGCGCGAAGAGGCCGCCGAGCGACCAGCCGACCAATGCGACCGGGTGCCAGTTCTCCCGCGCGATGATCGCCACCCGGCGCATGAGGTAGGAGAAATTGCGCTCGTTCGGCCCGAGGTTGAGGCCCAGGCCCCACTGGTGGACATGGTGCCCGGCGGCGGAGAGCGCGTCGGCCATCGGCTTCATCCGCTTGGGATGCGCGCCGAAGCCGGGCAGCAGCATGACCGGCATCGGGCTGACTGCCGGCTGCACCCGCTGCCCCGTGAACCGCACCTTGTGGCCGCCCCGATAGAGCGAGCGCAGTTCCGCCCACAGCAGCTCGAGCGGCGGCTTGCCGACCCCCTCGGGGTGCTGCTCGCGCGCGAAGGCGGCGCGCCGCGCGATCGCGGCGCGCAGGGATCCCGCGAAGCGTTCCTGTTCCTCGTTCAGCGGATCCATCGCTCTCTTCGCGTTACCCCATCATGTCTTGCAGTCGCCGAGGCGAGTGGTGGTCAGGTGCATCGTCATCTTCATTGAACCCGTGGGCGCAGGTCCGCCGGTGGTATCCATGTCGACCGTGACATCTGAACCATCGCGCCTGACCGTGCCATTAAGCGTCATCGTCGATTTGCCATCACCGGCGGACTGGCAATCCATCTGGGCATCAAGCCTGCCGCCATCAACGTCGAACTTCGAATAGGAGCACTCGTTCCCCTTGCCCACACCCCTGAACATGTCGCGATAGCCTTTTTCGGCGTCCGCCCTGGTCAGGCAGATGGTGCTTTCCTGCTTCGCCGCCATCATCGACTTCATCTGTTCGGCGGCTTCCTTCGGCATGCCCGGCACTTCGAGACGGGTGATCTCCACCGTCTGCCGATACTGGCCCGGCTGCGGAGTATCGAGCTTGGCCGCCTCGTGCTTCACCTCCTCCGCCGACTTCGGTGCACCGCCGCTCCCGGCTTGCTCGCCGTCGTCCTTCGATCCGCAGCCGCCCAGAACCAGCGCGCCCGTCATCATGCTCAGCGCCGCGATCATGATCCTGCCCTTCATGGCCTTCTCCTCTCCCTGAGATGCACCGAGGGCTATCACCGCCCTGCCCCAACGCCAACGCCCTGTTGCCGCGGGAACGGATATACCCCATATGTTCCGCCATGGCAGAGATCATCATCCGGCGCGGCCTCGAAGAACCCGATACTTCGGAGAACTTCGTCCCCCACAAACCGCAGCGGCCCGAGAAATCGATGCCGGGCAAGCCGTTCAAGATCGTCTCGGACTATGCCCCGGCGGGCGACCAGCCGACCGCCATCGCCGAACTCGTCGCCAGCGCGGCCGATGGCGAGAAGACTCAGGTGCTGCTGGGGGTCACCGGCTCGGGCAAGACCTTCACGATGGCCAAGGTGATCGAGGAACTGCAGCGCCCCGCGCTGATCCTGGCGCCGAACAAGATCCTGGCCGCGCAGCTCTACGGCGAGTTCAAGGACTTCTTCCCGGACAACGCGGTCGAATATTTCGTCTCGTACTACGATTATTACCAGCCCGAGGCCTACGTGCCCCGGTCGGACACCTACATCGAGAAGGAAAGCTCGGTGAACGAGGCGATCGACCGGATGCGCCACTCGGCCACCCGCGCGCTGCTGGAGCGCGACGACGTCATCATCGTCGCCTCGGTGTCGTGCCTCTACGGCATCGGTTCGGTCGAGACCTATTCGGCGATGATCTTCGACCTCGTCACCGGCAAGGCGCAGGACCAGACCGAGATCATCCGCAAGCTCGTCGCCCTGCAGTACAAGCGCAACGACGTGGCGTTTGCGCGCGGCAACTTCCGCGTCCGCGGCGACAATCTGGAGCTGTTCCCCAGCCATCTGGAAGACGTGGCCTGGCGCATCAGCTTCTTCGGCGACGATATCGAGGAGATCGCCGAATTCGATCCCCTCACCGGCAAGAAGGGCGCGGTGCTGGAAAAGGTGCGCGTCTATGCGAACTCGCACTACGTCACGCCCGGCCCGACGATGCGGCAGGCAAGCGAGGCGATCCGCTTCGAGCTGACCGAGCGGCTCAAGGAACTGGAGGCCGAGGGCAAACTGCTGGAGGCCCAGCGGCTTGAGCAGCGCACCAACTTCGACCTGGAGATGATCGCCGCCACCGGATCGTGCAATGGCATCGAGAACTACAGCCGCTTCCTGACCGGGCGCATCCCCGGCGAGCCGCCGCCGACCCTGTTCGAGTACCTGCCTGACAACGCCCTGCTCTTCGTCGACGAAAGCCACCAGACGGTGCCGCAGATCGGCGCCATGTCCAAGGGCGACCACCGCCGCAAGATCACGCTGGCCGAATACGGCTTCCGCCTGCCCAGTTGCATCGACAACCGCCCTCTCCGCTTCAACGAGTGGGACGCGATGCGTCCGCAGACTTTCGCCGTCTCGGCCACCCCCGGCCACTGGGAGATGGACCAGACCGGAGGCGTCTTCGCCGAGCAGGTCATCCGTCCGACCGGCCTGATCGACCCGCCGGTGGAAATCCGCCCGGTCGAGGATCAGGTGCAGGACTGCATCGCCCAGTGCAAGGACGTGGCGGCCAAGGGCTACCGCACTCTCGTCACCACCCTCACCAAGCGCATGGCCGAGGACCTGACCGAGTTCATGCACGAGCAGGGCGTGCGGGTGCGCTACATGCACTCCGACGTGGAGACGCTGGAGCGCATCGAACTGATCCGGGACTTGCGCATGGGCGTCTACGACGTGCTGATCGGCATCAACCTGCTGCGCGAGGGGCTCGACATTCCCGAATGCGGCCTCGTGTGCATCCTAGACGCGGATAAGGAAGGCTTCCTGCGCAGCGAGACTTCGCTGATCCAGACGATCGGCCGCGCCGCGCGCAACGTGGACGGGCGGGTGATCCTCTACGCCGACCGCATGACCGGATCGATGGAGCGCGCGATCGCCGAAACCGACCGCCGCCGCGCCCGGCAGGAGCAGTTCAACCTCGAAAACGGCATCACCCCGCAAACGATCAAGCGCCGCATCGCCGACATCGTGGCGGATACCGCCAGCCGCGACGGCGTGGTGGTGGACCTCGAGGATGACAGCACCAGCAACCTCGTCGGCCACAACCTGCGCTCGTACATCGAGGACCTGGAGAAGCGCATGCGCGCGGCCGCCGCGGACCTGGAGTTCGAAGAGGCCGGACGCCTGCGCGACGAGATCAGGCGGCTTGAGCAGAATGAGCTTGGTTTGCCCGAGGCGGAGCACAAGGCGCCGAGGGTGGGGCGTAGCAACGAGGGCAAGCCGGGCACACGCAAGATGCGGTACGGGAAGACGCAGCGGAAGTTCGGGAAGTAGCCGGCTTTTCCATAAGGGGGCTTGTTGCGAATCACTTAGTGGCCAGTATTAAAAGTGCTGCGCATTACTGAGGGCAGCCATGATAAAACCGACAAGACTTTACACTCAACTCCTCGAATCCCGAAACCGAACCGTCGCCTTCCGGGATTTCGAGCGGTTGCTGAAAGCCTTCGGCTTCGAGCATGTCCGCACGAAGGGCAGTCACCAGATCTGGACGCATCCGTCCCTGCAACGGCCCTTCCCCGTCCAGCCCAGCGACAAGGACGCGAAGCCCTATCAGGTTCGCGAGTTCCTTGAACTGGTTGAGCAACACGGGCTATATATCGTCCTGTGAACGAGCCACATTACCACATCAACCTGTTTTGGTCGGACGAGGACGCGAGCTGGATCGCGGACGTTCCCGACCTCAAGCCCTGTTCCGCGCACGGCGATACGCGCGCCGAAGCGCTCGCCAACATCGACGATGCCATCGCAGGCTGGCTGGACGTGGCGGCCGAAAAGGGCTTGGCCATTCCCGAGCCCCGGTATCGGCCCGCGATCTACGCGGCGGTCTGATCCCTCACACCGCCACCCCGCGCGCCTTCGCGAAGGCCGCCAGCTTCGCCTGATAGTTCGCCTTGCGCTCGGGCGTGATCCACGCCGTGTCGAAGGCATTGCGCGAAATCCGCACCAGTTCCGCCTTCGTCAGCGATGAGCGCGTCTGCGCCTCGATCATGGCCTGGGTGATGTAATTGCTGCCCATGTAGGCCGGGTCGTCCGAGTTGATCGAGACCTTCAGTCCCTGATCCAGCATCCCGCGCACCACCTCCACCGGCTGCCCGTCCACCACGACCTTGCCCGAGAACGAGGGGCAGACGGTGAAGGCCATGTCCTTCGCCTTGGCGATGGCGATCAGTTCGGGCGACTGCAGGATGTTGCCGCCGTGGTCGATGCGATCGACGGCGATGTCGACCAGCGCCTCGCGCAAGTGTTCCAGCGTATCCTTCTGGTTGACGTCGCAATGCGCCGTCACCTTCAGCCCGGCCGCGCGGGCCTTGGCGAAGTGGGCGGCGAACTTGGCGGGCGGGTTGTCCTTCTCGTCCGAATCGAGGCCGACGCCGACCAGCTTGTCCTTGTAGGGCAGCGCCGCGTCGAGCGCGGCCATCGCGTTGTCCGCCGTCAGGTCGCGCATGAAACACAGGATCAGCTGTGAGCCGATGCCCAGCTTCGCCTCGGCATCGGCGCGGGCGCGGGTGATGCCGCCGATCACCGCCGCGATCGGCACGCCCCGGTCGATGTGCTGCTGGGGGTCGAAGAACATCTCGGCATAGAGCACGTTCTGCGAATGGGCCTTGGCGAGATAGGCGTAGCACAGATCGTAGAAGTCCTGCTCGGTCAGCAGCACGTTCATGCCCTCGTAGTAGACCTTCAGGAAGGTGGGCAGGTCGTGGAACACGTAGCTGCGCTTCATCGCCGCGACGTCGGCATAAGGCAGCTTCACGCCGTTGCGCCTGGCGAGGGCGAACTTCATCTCGGCTTCCAGCGTGCCTTCGAGGTGCACGTGGTACTCGGCCTTGGGCATGGCGGCGATGAAGGTGGCCATGTCATCCGGCGCGGCGAGGGCACGCATCGGCAGCAGCGGCATGGCGGCAGCGCACAGCGCGCCGCCGATGAGGGAACGTCGATCCAGATTCATGTTGATGGCCCACCCCTGAGTTAACGAGGCGGATCATCGAGGCCGGCGCAGGGCTTGTCCAACCGAGAAAACCGGGCGCGGCGTTGCAGAAAACGGCGAGGCCGAGGGACGCCATCGCAGTGTCGAAATCGACCTGCCGCGTTCCCCTTCATCGTCATTCCCGCGAAGGCGGGAACCCATCTCCTGACGGTGCCTGCATCACTGGAATCAGTTGGGTCCCCGCCTTCGCGGGGATGACGGGATTGAGTCAGGGCTGCCGGCGATGCACTCTAATACCTCAGCTCCAGGTCGCTTCGGGCGGCAGACTCATCAGGATCGCGTCGATATTGCCGCCGGTCTTCAGGCCGAACAGCGTGCCCCGGTCATAGACGAGGTTGAATTCGGCATAGCGCCCGCGCCATTCCAGCTGCTGCGCCTTGTCGGCGGGGGTGAAGTCCATGCCCATGCGGCGGCGCACCAGCCGGGGGAATACCGCAAGGAATGCCTCGCCCACCGCCTTGGTGAAGGCGAAGTTCGCCTCCCACGCGGCTTCGTCGCCGCATTCGAGGTGGTCGTAGAAGATGCCGCCGACGCCGCGATGGACCTTGCGGTGGGGGATGTAGAAATACTCGTCCGCCCAGGCCCTGAAGCGGTCGTAGTAATCCCCGCCGTGGACATCGCAGGCGGCCTTGAATTCCGCATGGAACTCGGCCGTGTCCTCCTCATAGGGCAATGGTGGGTTGAGATCGGCGCCGCCGCCGAACCACGCCTTGGTCGTCGTCAGGAAGCGCGTGTTCATGTGAACCGCCGGGACATGCGGGTTCGCCATGTGCGCGACGAGGCTGATGCCGGTGGCGGTGAAGCCGTTGTTCTCGGCCGAGGCCCCGTTGATGGTCGCGGCGAAGTCCTTGGCCAATCCGCCCGAGACGGTCGAGATGTTGACGCCGACCTTCTCGAACACACGCCCTTTCATGAGCCCGCGTGTGCCGCCTCCGGTTTCGCCGCCCTGTTTGTCTTCGGCACCCTCCACGGCGGCGCGCTGCCAGGGCGTGTAGCCGAACACCGCATCGGAGCCCGCCTCGCGCTCGATCGCCTCGAATTCAGCGCAAATGCGATCGCGCAAGGTGCGGAACCAGTCGCTGGCGCGCGTCGTGTAGGGGGTCCAGTCCGTCATCCGTGTCCTCATGGCAGGTTGCCGTAACGTGGCACCCTTCGCTTTGCACGGCGCTTGCCAAATTGGACAAGCTGCGGCAAGGAAAAGCCATGGTTCCCTTTTCGTTCTGCGGTCAGGAGATGGTTCTGGTGGACGGCGCCATGCGGGGTGCCTGCGCGCTCTACTGGCCGCGCGAACAGGCGCTGCTGGTCGCAGACCTCCATCTGGAGAAGGCCAGCTTCTTCGCCCGCACCGGCCAGATGCTGCCCCCCTACGACAGCCGCGAGACGCTGGAACGGCTTGCCTCGGCAGTGCGGACCACGGGCGCGCGGCGGGTCTTCGCACTGGGGGACAATTTCCACGACAGCGCCGGACCGGACCGGCTGGAGCCGCACGCCGCCGGGATGCTCGCCGCGCTGACCCGCGCGCTCGACTGGGTGTGGATCGCCGGCAATCACGACCCGCATCTGGGCGCCGAGGCAGGTGGCACCCGAGTCGAGGAACTGATGCTGGCAGGCCTTGCCCTGCGCCACCAGGCTTTGCCGGGCACATGCGAAGCGGAAGTCTCGGGCCACTTCCATCCGCGCCTGATGATCGAGGCGCGCGGACGGCGGATTGCGCGCCCTTGTGCGGTGCGCAGCGAGAAACGGCTGATCCTGCCGGCCTTTGGAGCGTTGACCGGCGGTATGAATGCGGCCGATCCGGCGATCCTGTCCGCGCTTCAGCCGGCCGATGCGATCGAGGCGCTGGTGCCTGCTCGCGGGCAGTTGATACGCTATCCGCTCTGGCGCAAAGCGGCCTGAATACCTATATGGCGCGCAAGGCCGGTTTTCCGGTCGGGGCGTTCCATCTGCAATCTCGTGAAATCGCGCTTTGCGCGCGAGGACGAATCGCATTAATGACCGCCGAATCCAGCCACGTCGACTGTAACGACTCAGGAGAACGCATATAGCACCCCCACCCCGGCGCATGATGACGCCACCGGTCAAGAGTGGACCGCGCTACAATAACATGATCCAGTCGGACAAGGTCCGCGTCATCGACCATGAGGGCGAGAACCTGGGCGTCATGTACACGCGCCAGGCGATCGAGCAGGCAGCTGAGGTCGGTCTCGACCTCGTTGAGGTCTCCCCGAACGCCGATCCGCCGGTGTGCAAGTTCCTCGACGTGGGCAAGTACCGTTACGAGGCGCAGAAGAAGGCAAACGCCGCTCGAAAGACGCAGAAGACGCAGGAGATCAAAGAGATCAAGATGCGTCCGAACATCGACGACCATGACTACGACACGAAGATGCGCAATGTCGTGCGCTTCATCGAGGACGGCGACAAGGTCAAGGTGACGCTACGCTTCCGTGGTCGCGAGCTTTCGCACCAGCAGCTTGGCATGGACCTCCTGCGCCGTGTGCAGCAGGATGTGGAAGAGATCGCCAAGATCGAAGCCTATCCGCGCATGGAAGGCCGCCAGATGCTGATGGTGCTGTCGCCGAAGTAAGCGATAGCTGTCGGTTTCGACGCAAACGAGGGGCGTGGCCGATGGCCGCGCCTTTTGTCGTTTGAGGATGGGGCTTCGAGACGGCAGAGCGCCATGATCATACCTCCAATCGTCATTGCGAGCGAAGCGAAGCAATCCAGGGCGGTTTATGCTGCCCTGGATTGCTTCGCTTCGCTCGCAATGACGAAGGGTGGCTTAATCCGATACCATCTCAACCCCGCTCAGGCTGAGCTTGTCAAAGCCCCGTGAGCGAAAAGCCGCCGCTCAGCCCTTCCACTCGCGGCGTTCTTCCGCCGCGCGCAGGACTTCGTAGGCAAGTTGGTACGTCTGGAACGCCTTCGCCGCCTCGGCATCATTGGGCTTCACGTCCGGGTGGACTTCCTTGGCCCTGGTGCGCCACGCCTTGCGCACCGCATCGAAGTCCGCGTCGGGATCGAGGCCCAGCGCTTCCAGCGCCCGCAGTTCATCCCGGCTGCGCGACCCGTCGCCCGAGCCGCCCCAGCCGTAATGCTGCGCTTCCTTGTAGCCGGAGGTCTCGGCCTGCTCGCTCGCTTCGCGCGCGGCGGCTTCCTCGGCGTCCAGCCCGGCGAAGTAGTCCCAGCCCGAATTGTATTCCGCCGCGTGCTTCTGGCAGAACATCCAGCGATCGGGGCTGTTGGGGCTCTTGGGAGCGGGGCACTCGCCGCGATCGTTGCAGCCGTGGCGATCGCACAGACGAACTTCCACGGCCTCGCGCGCGCTGCCATAGCCGCGCCAGCGCGGAAAACCCCAGTCTGCGGATCGACGTGCGCGGCTCATCAGATCGGCGATACGCTGCGACTCGACGGGGACGCAACCCCCGTCTGACGCAAAAATATCAATCCAGCGCGCTGGGCACGCCCGCGCGCTGGAAACGGCATCAATCGATGGTGACGGTCACCGCGCGGCGGTTCTGCGCCCACGAAGCCTCGTCCGAACCGAGCGCGATCGGGCGCTCCTTGCCGTAGCTGACGGTGGTGATGCGCGAGGGGTCGATGCCCAGGCTCGCCAGATAGTTCTTGGCGGCGTTGGCGCGGCGTTCACCCAGCGCGATGTTGTATTCGCGGGTGCCGCGCTCGTCACAGTGGCCCTCGATCGTGGCGCGCTTGTTGGGGTACTGCTGCAACCACTGCGCCTGCTTGGCGAGAGACGCCTGATCCTGCGCATCGACGGTCGATTCGTCGAGGGCGAAGTAGATCGTGTCCGCGCCCATCATCTTGGCGACGAAGTCCGCCTGGCTGCCGGGCTGGGCCATGCCGTAGCCGCCGCTCGACTGGCCGGTGTCGGTGCTGGTCGCCGGGCCGGGATCGGGCGGAAGCTGGGCCGGAGCCTTCTTGCCGCAAGCCGAGATGGCAAGAGCGCCGGCCACGACCAGCGCCGTCGCGCCGACGCGGGTGATGCGCATGGATGAGAGGGAAGAAGGCATCGGCAATCTCCTATGTCGCCGCCATGATACGACTGGCCTGTTGAATGGGCGGCATGGTGTGATGGTTCCGTTCAATTCTCTACACAGTCAAGATGAACGTCGGGCAACCTGAATGCGAGAAAACGGCCCCGGATTTCGCCGGGGACGCCAACTTGCTGCATTCGCCTGCAAATCAGGGGCGGATCGGACCCCAGGCCGGATCCGAGGCGCCCACCGGGGTCGGCAGCTTGCGCTCGTTGCGGCCGGTGAGGTCGACCTGCCAGATCGAGGCGAGGCCGGTGCTCTTGGTCGTGCGGAAGAACTGCACGATGCGGCCGTTAGGCGACCACGTCGGCGCCTCGTCCTGCCACGAATCGGTGAGGTGGCGCATGCCGCCGCCGTTCGGGTTCATCACGGCGACGCGCAAGTTGCCCGCGATGTGCGTGAAGGCGATCTGGTCGCCGCGCGGGCTCCATTCGGGCGTCGCCGC
Organism: Novosphingobium resinovorum; assembly: GCF_027922145.1. Lineage (GTDB taxonomy): Bacteria > Pseudomonadota > Alphaproteobacteria > Sphingomonadales > Sphingomonadaceae > Novosphingobium > Novosphingobium resinovorum. The sequence continues at coordinate 602,254 of NZ_BSFC01000011.1, forward strand.
GCGGCCGCCGAAGAAGCTGATCCGGCGCTGGTTCGACCCGTCCGAATTCATCACATAGACCTGCTGGCTGCCCGAGCGGTCGCTCTCGAACACAATCTGCGAGCCGTCGGGCGAATAGCTGCCGCCGATGTTGATGCCCGGGCCGTTGGTCAGGCGCTGCGGGGTGCCGCCGCCTGCCGAGGAGATGCGGTAGATGTCGGTCGTGCCGCCCTTGGCCATCGAATAGAGCACCCACTTGCCGTCCGGCGACCAGCGCGGCGCCAGCGTCGGCGCACCGGTGCGGGCGATCAGCGTCTGGCGGTCGGTCGCAAGGTCGTAGGCGTAGATGCTCGGCTGTCCGTTGAGGTAGGACAGGTACATGATCTTGCTGTAGTCCGGCGAATAGCGCGGGGTGAGCGCCATCGACTGGCCGCTGGTCAGGAAGCGGTGGTTGGCCCCGTCCGAATCCATGATCGCAAGGCGCTTCATGCGATGGTCCTTGGGACCGGTCTCGGCGATGTAGGCGATCTTGGAATCGAAGAACGGGCTTTCGCCCGAGAGGCGCGAATAGACCATGTCGGCGCACTTGTGCGCGGCGCGGCGCCAGTCGGACGGGGGAACCTGCCAGCCGCCCTTCACCAGCTGCTGCTTGAGCTGCACGTCGTAGAGATAGCAGCCGATTGTCAGGTTGCCGTCGCCGCCTGCGCGCACGAAGCCCTGTACCAGCATGTCGGCGCTGCGCGCGGCCCATGGCGTGTAGTCGGGCGCCTGGATCTGGCCATAAGCGGGCTGCGGCAGGCCATCGGGGCCGGAGGGCTTGAACAGGCCGTTGTTCTTGAGATCGCCCGCCACGACTTGCGCCAGCGCCCGGCCCAGCTGGCCGGTGGTGCCCGCATTGGTGCGCGTCGGCACGTCCTGATCGGTGGCGAAGGTGGTGATGGCGATGCCGAGGTCGTTCCACGCGCTGTCGTCGGAAACGGTGACTTCGAGGCCACCGTCCTGCGGCGCGGGGGGCGTGATGACCGGTGCCGTCTGGGCGAAGGCCGTACCCGAAACCGTCAGCATCAATCCCAAGGCGAGAACACGGGTTATCTTCATTGCGATAGCCTTCTGTCAAACGTGGTCGTGACGACCTTCCAGCCCTCGTAGAGATCGTCGGGCAAGTTGAATGGCGCCGCAAGCCTTACCGCACGCACGGCCTGTTCCTGATGGCGTTCCACCTGCGCGCGGTTGGAGGCGTTGACGCCGCTGGTGCCGATCACCTCGGGCGCGCCGGCAAGGCTGCCGTCGCGGTTGAGGCGGAAACGCACCTTGGTAGTCAGCAGTTCGACGTCGGCGCCCTGCGGCGCCTGCCAGTGCGGCTTGAGCTGCCGGTTGATCGCAGCGCCCAGCGCCGAGCGGGCCGAAGGACCGATCTCGGACGCAGGCGTGCCGGTCGGCTTGGGCGCGCTGGAAGTGGCGCCCGGCGTGCCTGGCTTGAACGCATCGTCGAAAGCACTGGTGCCTGCCTTCTTCGGCGGCGTCGCCGAATTGCTCGATCCCGAAGACTGCCCTGTGGTGGCCGGCTTGGTCGCGGGCCTTGTCGCAGGCTTCGCCGCGGGTTGGGGCGAAGGCTTGCGAACGATGTCGTCGATCGCGCTGGACTTGCGCGGCGGCGCCTTGGGCGCGGGCTTTGCCGCAGGCTTGGGCGGCGTCGGCTTCGCTTTGGGCGGAGTCGGCTTGGGGGGCGCGGGCTTGGGCTTGGGCTTCTCGACCGGCTTGGGTTTCGGAACCGGTTTCGGAACCGGTTTCGGCTCGGGTTTCGGCTCAGGCTTGGGCTTTTCCACCACGCGCGGCGCGGGTTCGGGAGCGGGAGCCGGTTCGGGCTCCGCCGCAGGCGCGGGTTCGGGTGGCGGCGGTGCCGCCGCCGGCGCGGGCTGGCCCAGTTCCGGGCTCTTGTCCGGAGACGCCTCGCCGGGATTCGGGGCAGTCGAAGTCGCCGCGACCTCGTCGCTGATCGTCACCTCGATACGCTCGGGCGGCTTGACCACGTTGTTCGAGCGCGGGCTGTACAGGATCGCAGCCAGCACCGCGCCGTGCAACAGCACGGCGACGACGAGGCCGATCCTCTCATCCTTGCGCACACCCAGTACCGCCATCAGACCGACCCTACCCGGCGCGCCTTAACCGCCGCTGACATCGGTAACCAGCGAGATCGAGGTGAAGCCTGCGCGGTTGAGTTCGCCCATGACTTCCATCACCCGGCCATAGTCGAGCGCCTTGTCGGCGCGCAGCGTCACCAGCGGCGGCTTGCCGTCGGGACCGGCGGGCGTGGAGGCCAGACGCTCGGGCAGTTCGCCGGACGCGAGTTCGTCCTGCTCGTAGAATACCGCGCCGTCGCGGCGCAGGGTGATGGTGATCTGGCCCTGCTCCTCGCTCATCGCCTTGGCGCGGCTTTCGGGCAGTTCGATCGGCACCGCCGCCTTCAGCAGCGGCGCGGTGACCATGAAGATGATCAGCAGCACCAGCATTACATCGACGAGCGGCGTGACGTTGATCTCGGCCATGGGGCCGCGACCGCCGCGTCCGCGACGCCGACGTCCGCCGCCTCCGGACATCCCCATCGCCATCAGCGCTGCTCCAGCTGGCGCGTGAGGGCTGCGTGAAGATGGTCGGCGAAGCGCTGCAGCCGGGCCTCGAAGCCGTTCACCTTATGCGAGAAACGGTTGTAGGCGATGACCGCCGGGATCGCCGCGAACAGGCCGATCGCAGTGGCGAACAGCGCCTCCGAGATGCCGGGGGCGACGACCGCGAGCGAGGAATTCTGCTGCTGGCCGATATCGAAGAAGCTCTTCATGATGCCCCACACCGTGCCGAACAGGCCGACGAAGGGCGCCACCGAACCGACGGTTGCCAGGAAGTTCAGACGGTCGGAGAGCTTGTCCGCCTCCTCGCCCACCGAGGAATTGAGGATCGTGGCGATGCGCTGGCGGGCACCCTCGGCATCGATGCCGGGGCCGACGTTGCGCTTGAATTCACCGAGGCCCGCGCCTGCGACCTTGCCCATCGGCACGTCGCCGCGCTTGCGCTCCTTCTGGTAGGTGTCGAAGTTCTGGGCCTCCCAGAAGCCTTCCTCGTACTCGTCGCAGCGACGGCTGATCGCCCCCATGCGCACGATGAAGGTGACGATGATCATCCATACCCACACGCTGGCGAGGACCAGCCCGGCCATGATCGCCTGCACCACGATGTCGGCATCGAGGAACAGTTTCACCGGGTTGAGATGGTTGTCGTCACCGGCGAAGCTGATGGTCGAGGCAAGCAGGTCGAGCGTCATTCTGGTCCTTCCGGGGCCGGAGCGGCGATGGGTTCAAGTGTGGCGAAAGCCTGTTGCCAGGCCTCGGGCTGTCGGCGCGGTCGTCCTTCAGGGCTGATGAACGCGACCTTTACGGCCGCCTCGCATAGCCTGACATCACCCCGCAATGCGACCTGTCGCAGCACACTGGCGACGCGGCCGGTGCTTTCGGCCCAGGTCTCGATGATGATCGTGTCGCCAAGGCGCGCGGGCGAGAGGTAGCGCAAGTTCGCCTCGGCCACGGTGTAGAGTCCGGTGCCCGCCTCCAGCGAGGCGCGCTGGTCGATGCCGAGCACGTCGAGCAGGTCGGAGCGGGCACGCTCGAACCAGCGCAGGTAGTTGGCGTGATAGACCACTCCGCCCGCGTCGGTGTCCTCGTAGAACACGCGCAAGGGGTAGCGGTGGACTTTGCCGTCGATCACGCCCGATTGAGGCATGAGGGGGGAGGATGGTGCGTCCGTCATTCCGGGCGGTTGTGTAACGGGGAGCAGGGCGACTTCAACCCCGGGAGCGCAGGAACCGACCTTGGAGGCTGTATTGCGGGGTAAATTTTCGGTGGACAGCGGTGGAAGTGCCCACCCCTGCCCCCTCCCGCTTGCGGGAGGGGAATGAGAGACCTGCACTTCGCCCTCCCGCTCGCGGGAGAGCCGGGAGGCTTATGAGCGAAGTGAATTAGCCGGACGGTGTGGGCAAAAGGCCTTATTCCCCGATCATCTGGAAGAACTGGCGCCCGCCGAAGATGTGCACATGCAGATGCGGCACTTCCTGATGGCCGTTGGTGCCCATGTTCACCATGAGGCGATACCCCGGCCCGTCCAGCTCAAGCTGCCGCGTCACGGTGCCCACCGCGCGCATGAACCCGGCGATCTGAGCATCGTCGGCCTGCCCGGTGAAGTCGTCCCACGAAACGTAAGCGCCCTTGGGGATTACCAGCACATGGACCGGCGCCTGCGGGCGGATGTCGTTGAAGGCGAGCGCATGGTCGTCCTCGTAGACCTTCGAGCACGGCAGTTCGCCGCGCAGGATCTTCGCGAAGACGTTGTTGTCGTCGTAAGGCAGCTTCGGATCGATGGGCATCGGGTTCTCCACTCGAACACTTCGTCTTGCGAGCGTAGCGAAGCAATCCAGCGAAGCGCAACTGTGCCTTGGGTTGCTTCGCTACGCTCGCAATGACGGATTTGGGACGGATCAGGACTTGCGTGCAGCTTTCTCGGCAATCCCCGAGACACCTTCGCGGCGGTCCAGTTCGGCCAGCACGTCGGCCAGCGGCACGTCCTTGGCGCCGAGCAGGACCATGAGGTGGAAGATGAGGTCCGCCGCCTCTCCGACCAGCGCCTTGTGATCCTCGGTCAGCGCCGCGATCACGGTTTCGGTCGCCTCCTCGCCCAGCTTCTGCGCGATCTTGCGCAGGCCCCTGGCGTTGAGCTTGGCGACATAGCTGGAATCGGGATCGGCCGCGCGGCGCTCGGCAATCGTGGCTTCGAGGCGTGCGAGAGTGTCGAGGCTGCTCATGCCCTGCCCATGCGGTGCAGGGGCCGCGCGGTCAAGAGCGCGTCAGTCCTCGCCGCGCTTGGACGACAGCTTGCGGCCCACGGCGACGCCGACGACGCCAAGGCCAAGAAGCAGCATGCTGCTGGGTTCGGGAAGCGGGATGCCCCCTGCGGCATAGGCGGGAACCGGCGCAACGAAAGTCGCGACGAACGCCGGAATGAATTTCAAAACGGGCACCGCGAATCCTCCTGTTGATCCGATGGCCTAGATTTTGCCATCGACCACCGGGTGCGCTGCAGCAAGCGCCGATTCGGGGTTGTCCCGATGTGGTTCACTCCGTTAGTCGCATTCGACTAACAATGAGCCGTTAACCTTGGCGTGCCTTCACCCGCGCGCAGGGATCCCTGCCGCTCGCAGCGCCGAGTGCGCCTCGGCGATGGTGTGCTTGCCGAAGTGGAAGATCGAGGCGGCCAGCACCGCGCTCGCCTTGCCCTCGGTCACACCGGCCACGAGGTGATCGAGATTGCCGACGCCGCCACTCGCCACCACCGGGACCGAGACGGCCTCCGCGATCATGCGGGTCAGGGCGAGGTCGTAGCCGTTCTGGGTGCCGTCGCCATCCATCGAGGTGACGAGCAGTTCACCCGCGCCGTAGTCGGCCAGCTTGATCGCATGTTCCAGCGCGTCGATGCCGGTCGCCTTGCGGCCGCCGTGGGTGAAGATCTCCCACTTTCCGGGCGAAACCTGCCGCGCATCGACCGATGCGACGATGCACTGCGAGCCGAACTTCTCGGCGATATCGGCCACCACTTCGGGGCGGGAGACGGCCGCGGAGTTCACTGCAACCTTGTCCGCGCCCGCCAGAAGCAGCGCGCGGGCGTCCTCTGCGGTGCGGACGCCGCCGCCGACGGTGAGGGGCATGAAGCAGACTTCGGCGGTGCGCTGGACCACGTCGAGCAGGGTTCCGCGGCCTTCATGGCTGGCTGAGATGTCAAGGAAACATAGCTCATCAGCGCCGGCCGCGTCGTAGGCGCGGGCCTGTTCGACGGGGTCTCCGGCGTCCTTGAGGTCGACGAAGTTGACGCCCTTCACCACCCGTCCGTCACGGACGTCGAGGCACGGAATTACGCGGATTCGCACGGTCATTCGGCTTACTCCGGCTTGAAGAACAGCAGCACGGCGAAAACCGCCACAATGCCACACAAAGCGACATTGAACGCCGTGTAGAGCGCAAACTTGCGCGGATCGGCGGCTTTTGTCGTCAAAATCGGATTACGCGCACGGCTGAACAGCATCAACCGCGCCTTGCCCTCGCGCCAGTCGCGAAACGCGAAGATCGCAGCCGGCACGAAGATGACGAACGCCAGTACCGCCATGAGGCGATTTTCGTTCACCCCTCGCGCTCCGCGAACTGGATCGCGGCGGCAAGGTCGAGGCGACCGTCGTAGAGGGCGCGGCCGGTGATGACGCCCTCGATCCCGTCCTTGGCGTGAAGCGCCAGCAGGCGGATGTCGTCAAGGCCCTTGACGCCGCCCGATGCGATCACCGGCAGGTCGGTGCGGCGGGCGAGATCGACGGTGGCATCGATGTTGACGCCCTTGAGCAGACCGTCGCGACCGATGTCGGTGAACAGCAGGCTGGCAACGCCCGCGTCCTCGAACCGGCGCGCCATGTCGACGATCGAGACGTCGGAGACTTCGGCCCAGCCCTCGGTCGCGACCATGCCGTCGCGCGCGTCCACCGCGACGACGATGCCGCCGGGGAACTCCTTCGCCATGTCCTTGACGAACTGCGGGTCCTTGAGTGCAGCGGTGCCCATGACCACGCGCGAAACGCCCAAGTCGAACCAGCCCGCGACCGCCTCGGGCGTGCGAATGCCGCCGCCGAGCTGGACGTGGCCGGGGAACACTTCGAGGATGGCTTCCACCGCCTCGCGGTTCTCTGCCCGGCCCGCGAAGGAGCCGTCGAGATCGACGACGTGGAGGAACTGCGATCCGGCCTCGGCGAACAGCATCGCCTGCGCGGCGGGGTTGTCACCGTAGACGGTGGCGCGGTCCATGTCGCCTTCGGCGAGGCGCACGACCTGCCCTTGCTTGAGGTCGATGGCGGGGAAGACGATCATGATGCGATCCTGAGGGTCTGAGGGCAGCGCGCGGGCTTCGACAAGCTCAGCCTGAGCGGGGTTGGCACGGTTGTTATACCACCCCCGTCATTGCGAGCGCAGCGAAGCAATCCAGGGCGGTTTGCCCGGCCCTGGATTGCTTCGCTGCGCTCGCAATAACGAACGGGGGGTGCGTGATATCTCGCATGAAGACGAACGGGGTGGCGTGATATCTTGCATGAAAGCGCATTCCCGACCGCCCCCCGATAGAGGTGCGTCACGGCTTCCATTCCAGGAACCGCGCCAGCAGCGACAGCCCGTAGCCCTGGCTCTTTTCCGGGTGGAACTGCACGCCGACGACATTGTCCTTGGCCACCGCCGCGACAAGGCCGCCGCCGTGGTCGGTCATCGCCGCCACGCAGGCGCCGTCGTCGGGCTGGAAGTGATAGGAGTGCAGGAAGTACGCCTCGCCCGGATCGATCAGGCCCTGCGCCGGGTCCTTGCGGCCGAGGTTCACGTCGTTCCAGCCCATGTGCGGGATCTTGATCTCGGGATCGGTGCGCTCGATGCGCTGCACCTGCCCCTCGATCCAGTCGAGGCCGCGCGTCACGCCATGCTCAAGCCCGCGCGTGGCGAGAAGCTGCATGCCCACGCAAATGCCGAGGAACGGCGCCCCGCCGACATGGACACGCTCGGTCATCGCCTCGACCATGCCGTGAATGCCCCACAAGCCCTCCGCGCAGGCGCGAAACGAGCCCACACCCGGCAGGACGATGCGGTCGGCCGCGCGCACGACGTCGGGGTTCGCGGTGATCGCCACGTCCTCGGCCCCCGCCGCTCGCAGCGCATTGGCGACCGAGTGCAGGTTGCCCGCGCCGTAGTCGATCAGCGCGAGGGTCATTGGGCCAGAGCCTCCAGCCCTTCGCCGAGGAAAGTCGGCACCCATTCGATCACGTCGACTTTCGCGACGCCGCCCGCGATGAACGGATCGGTGGCCGCCAGTGCCTCGACGGCTTCACGGCTATCGCCCTTCGTGATGATCGCGCCGCCTTCGCGCGGGACCTTGCGGCCCCAGGCGAGGAAATGCCCCTCGCCGCGCCCGGCTTCCAGCCATGCAAGGTGGTCCGCCAGCAGCGCATCGACCTGCGCGATGTCGGTGGTGACATACGTGAGGTTGAGGATGAAGATCGCCATCAGAGGCTCGCCTGCCCGAGAATGCCCTTGGTCGAGGGGATCGCCCCGCCCTTGCGCGGGTCCAGTTCCACCGCGCTGCGCATGGCGCGGGCGAAGCCCTTGAAGATGCCTTCGCAGATGTGGTGGTTGTTGGTGCCGTAAAGCAGTTCGATGTGCAGGGTGATGCCCACCGCCTGCGCGATCGAGTGGAACCAGTGCTCGACCATCTCGGTGTCGAACTCGCCCAGCTTGTCCTGGGTGAAAGCGGCCTTCCACACGAGGTAGGGACGACCCGAAATGTCGAGCGACACGCGGCTCAGCGCCTCGTCCATCGGCGAGTTCACGTCGCCGTAGCGGCCGATGCCCGCCTTGTCGCCCAGCGCCTGGGTGATGGCCTGGCCGATGGCGATGGCGCTGTCCTCGGTCGTGTGGTGCTGGTCCACATGGAGGTCGCCCTTGATGTGGCACTTGATATCGATCAGCGAGTGGCGGCTGAACTGCTCGATCATGTGGTCGAGGAAGCCGATGCCGGTGGACACGTCATAGGCCCCGGTGCCGTCGAGGTTCACCTCCACGGCGATGTCGGTCTCATGGGTCTTGCGGATGATCGAGGCGGTACGCATGGCCCGTGCCTATATACCTGTACGCGCCGGAATCAATTCGGTCGCGGCACAAGAATGCGCGTCGGGCGTTTATATAGCAATCTTCGGTCGCAAGTGCTTCGAGCTAGGGAAAACCCGGCCCGACATGTTATTTTACGCTCGAACACGCTTGACCGGCCGGAGAACCATGAGCACGTAGGGCGCGATGAACGATACCACAGACAGCCTGATCCCTTACGACGAGATCGTGCAGGAGGCCCTGCGCGCCGTCGTCGGCCGTGTTCTCGGCCAGGTCGAAAGCTCCGGCGGCATGCTTCCGGGCGGCCACCACTTCTACATCACCTTCAAGACCGGCGCGCCCGGGGTCAGCATTCCCGCCGACCTGCGCGCGCGGTTCCCGGACGAGATGACGATCGTGCTCCAGAACAAGTTCTGGGATCTGGGCGTCTCGGAGAACGGCTTCACCGTCAGCCTCTCGTTCAACGCCATGCCCGCCAAGCTGGACATTCCCTTCTCGGCGATCACCGCCTTCGTCGATCCGGCGGTTGACTTCGGCCTGCAGTTCCAGGCCATGGTCGAGGACGAGGCAGACGAGCCCGCAGCGGCCGAGAACGATGCGGAACGCGATGTGGCGTCGCGCATTACTCCCAGCGAAGACGGCTCGAACGTCGTCTCGGTGGATTTCGGCAAGAAGAAGTAACCGGGCTCGCCCGGTAAGAGCAGGGCGAAAAATGGCAACGGTTCTGAAAGATAGCGCCAGGAAGGCCGCCAGCGTCGTCGCGGCCCCCGCCAAGGGGCTGAAGACGCTGGCCGACAATGGCGGGGAACTCCACGGGCCGAGCCCGAACCCCGCCACCAACCTCATCATCGCCGACATCGCCCTGCGCACCGCGACCACCATCATGCGCCGCAGCGTGGAACGCGGCGTGCTGGGCGCCAGCTACTCGCCGAAAAAGGCCAAGTCGATCCTCAAGGGCCGCACGGTGGCCGAAACGCTGCTGCACGGCGCGCTGGCCCGAGTCGCGCTGGGATCGGTGCCGGGGGCCGTGGTCATCGGCGGAGTGCTGGTGGCCAAGACGCTCTACGATCGCAGCCGCGCCCGGCAGGCGCGCGCCGAGGGCGCCGCGCAGTTGCAGGACATGGCCGAGGGCGGGGCGGAAGAATAAACCGCATCGTCATTGCGAGCGCAGCGAAGCAATCCAGGGCCGCATAAACCGCCCTGGATTGCTTCGCTGCGCTCGCAATGACGAAGGATTGGATCAGGTTCCGCCTTGATTCCCGCGCCAACCATCGGCATCGGGGGCCATGGTCCAGTCCACTCCTTCTCCCGACACCACCGGCACGCTCGCGCGTCGCGGTCTTATGTTCATCCTGTCCTCCCCCTCGGGCGCGGGCAAGACGACGATCGCGCGCATGCTGCTGGAGCACGATCCGCAACTGCGCAACTCGGTGTCCTGCACCACCCGCCAGCCCCGCCCCGGCGAGATCGACGGCGAGCACTACCACTTCATCACGCACGAGCAGTTCGACGCCATGGTCGAGGCGGGCGAGTTTCTGGAGTGGGCCACCGTCTTCGGCCAGAGCTACGGCACCCCCAAGGCGCAAGTGAAGGCAGGCCTCAAGGACGGCGTCGACTACATGTTCGACATCGACTGGCAGGGCACCCAGCAGCTTTACCAGAAGCTGGAGCGCGACGTCGTCCGCGTGTTCCTGCTCCCCCCCAGCATCGAGGAACTGCGCCGCCGCCTGACCGGCCGGGGCACCGACAGCGCCGAAGTGATCCACGGCCGCATGGAACGCGCCCGCTCGGAGATCAGCCACTGGGACGGCTACGACTATGTCGTGGTCAACGATGACATCGCCAGCTGCTTCGAGGAAGTGAAGAAGATCCTCCACGCCGAACGCCTCCGCCGCGCAAGGCAGACGGGGCTGATCGGGTTCGTACGGGAACTGATGCAGCCGGACGATTGAGGAAACAACAGTCGTCGTCCCGGACTTGATCCGGGACCGCTGGCTGTCTTTAGGCGATAGGTTGCAGGCGCGTTCAGCAAGGTGGGCTGTTCATGGCCAGCGGTCCCGGATCAAGTCCGGGACGACGATAACCTTGCCCCGCGCCCCAACTCCCTCTAGGCCGCGCCGCGACAGTTTCATCCTTTCCGGAGACCAGCCAATGTCCAACCTCAATTCTGGCCTCGCCGCCCAGATCGAAGCCGCGTTCGACGCACGCGACACCGTCACCCCCGCGAGCGCGGACGTTCGCAAGATCGTCGACGAGGCGCTGGAACTGCTCGATTCGGGCCAGGCCCGCGTCGCCGAGAAGATCGATGGCGAATGGGTCGTCAACCAGTGGCTCAAGAAGGCGGTGCTGCTCTCGTTCCGCCTGAATGACAACGCGGTGGTCGAATACGGCGCGGCGGGCGCCCCGGCCTACGACAAGGTGCCGCTCAAGTTCACAGGCTGGGACGATGCCCGCTTCAAGGCGGCAGGCGTGCGCGTGGTCCCCGGCGCCGTGGTGCGCCGCAGCGCCCACATCTCCAGGGGCGTGGTCCTCATGCCGTCGTTCGTGAATCTCGGCGCCTACGTCGGCGAAGGCACCATGATCGACACCTGGGCGACCGTCGGTTCTTGCGCGCAGATCGGCAAGAACGTCCACATCTCGGGCGGCGCGGGCATCGGCGGTGTGCTTGAGCCGCTGCAGGCCGGCCCGGTCATCATCGAGGACGGCGCGTTCATCGGCGCCCGTTCGGAAGTGGCCGAGGGCGTGATCGTGGGCGAAGGCGCGGTGCTGTCGATGGGTGTGTTCATCGGCGCCTCGACCAAGATCGTCGACCGTGCGACCGGCGAAGTCCACATCGGCCGCGTGCCGCCTTACGCCGTCGTCGTCCCCGGCGCGATGCCCGGCAAGCCGCTGCCCGACGGCACCCCCGGCCCGTCGCTGTACTGCGCCGTGATCGTCAAGACCGTGGACGCGCAGACCCGCTCGAAGACCGGCATCAACGAACTCCTGCGCGACTAAGCCGCGCAGACGCGGGACGGGCGGCGGAACATTCGCCCGTCCCGGCGTGTTGACGAAGGAAACGGGCCGCAACCGGCCGCCTTCGGAGCACGCCATGGAAACCCGAGGACAGGAAGTCCATCTCGACAAAGAGGAAGCCCGTGGTGGCGAGACGTCCGGCGTCGTGCGCTACGTCCTGCTCATCAGCCTCGCCCTCGTCATCATCGCGCTTTCTGCCATCTGGATCACCGGCGCGCTGACCACGCCAGAGACCGGCGGCCACGCCGATACCGAAAAGGCGGCGGCGCAGCAGCAAGACCAGCCGCAGTGACCGCCACCTTCCGCAAGGGAGCGCAGGTCACCTGGAATTGGGGCACCGGCACCGCTACTGGCCACATCGCCGAGCGTTTCGAACGCCGCGTCAGCCGCACGATCGAAGGCAAGCGCATCGTGCGAGTCGGAACGCCTGAAAACCCCGCATACCTTGTCGAGCAGCCTGACGGCGGCCGCGCCCTCAAACGCGGGTCGGAACTGCACCAAGCATGATGGACCTTGAGCGCTTCGTTACCGCGCAGGACGCCATCTTCGGCGAAGTCCGCGCCGAACTCGCCCATGGCGAGAAGCGCACGCACTGGATGTGGTTCGTGTTCCCGCAAGTCGCCGGGCTGGGCTCGAGCCCGATGGCACGCCGCTACGCCGTGGAGACGCTCGACGAAGCGCGGCGTTATTTGAGCCACCCTGTACTTCGCCAGAGGCTCGACGAAACGACTCGTCTCATGCTGGGCTGGGCGGGAAGGCGCAGCGCCACGGGTATCCTCGGCGCGGTCGATGCGATGAAGTTCGCCAGTTCGATGACCCTGTTCGAGCTTGCCGCCATGGGCACCGATGGCGCCGGACAATTCGCCCACGCCCTCGATGCCTTCTGCCAGGGACGAAGGGACGAACGCACTCTGCAACTGCTGCACCTCACATCCCATCACGCAAGTTGAACGCCGGGGAACTTTCCCGCGCCCATCCTCGTTCCATCACACGGCCCGAATCGATAATGCGGCCATAAAGGCACCGTCGGGTCGACGGGAGAGCAGTCATGTATCGTTCCGGTGACGAAGTTCATCTCGACGATGACGAAGCACGCGGGGGCTCTACGCCGCATATCGTTCGCTATGTGCTGATCGTCAGCCTGGTGCTGGTGGTACTGGCGATGTCGACCATTTGGATCGCCCGTGCCTTGTCCGACCGGCCAAGCAGTACGCCGGTGACTGCGGAACAGCACGCGCTGGGAAGCTGACGACAGGCTTGGGAAGAGTGACGGGAAATGCCAGGAGCCGTCGTCGAAGGCGGTAATCGAACGTGCCCGAAAGCTGCGTTCCCACCCCGGATTCGGACCATTCGCCCCCCGACGATCGGTCCATCCGGCTCGCCGGCGGCTCCTGTCAATCCGGTGGCCGAAACCACCGTCTCCTGTGCCGACAGGGATTAGGCACAATCCGTTGCCAACTCGTTAACAGCGCGCTTACCTTGCGGGCGAAATTCAAGCCAGCGCCTCTGCCAGCTCGCGCCATTGCGGCAGCAGCTGGTCGAAGCTGCCGCCCCTCGGCCCGGCGATGACCTGAAGACAGACGTGGTCGGCTCCCGCATCGAGGTGCGCCGCGACCCGCCGCGCCGCCGCCTCCACCCCGCCGATCGCGAAAAGGGCATCGAGCAGGCGGTCGTCCAGCGCCTCGATCTCCCCTTCGCTGAAGCCCAGTCGCACCCAGTTGTTGCGATAGTTGGGAAGCCGTCGATAGTGCTCCAGCGCCGCCACCGCCAATTCGCGGGCCTTGGCCGGATCGGCTTCCAGCACCACGCCCTGTTCGGGCGCCAGCAGAGGTTCCGGGCCGAGTATCGAGCGGGCGCGGCGCGAGTGCTCGGGCGTCGCCAGATAGGGATGCGCCCCGGCGGTCCGCTCGCCCGAAAGCGCCACCATCTTCGGCCCGAGTGCGGCGAGACACAGGTTGTCGCGCGGCATCCCGGCGGCGGCGAGCCGGTCGAGGAAGGCCGCCGTCACCTCCAGAGGCTTGCCCCAGGAATCGCCGATGAGCGGGCCATGGCTGATGCCGAGTCCGATCAGCGTACGCGCCCGCCACTCCTGCGGCAGCGCGAGGAACCAGGCTGCCAGTTCCTCCGGATCGTGCTTCCAGATGTTGAGGATGCCGGTGGCGATGGTCATCCGCGAGGTCACTGCCAGCAGCCGCTCGACCTCGGCCGGGGCACCGTCGTCGATACCGCCGGGAATCCACAGCGCACCATAACCCAGCGCATCGAGCTGCGCCGCCGCCGCGTTCGACTGCGGCTTGTCGCCGAAGCGCATCTCCATCGACCATATGCCCAGCCTGCCGATCGCGGGTGTCGCCATGGTACTTTTCTCCTCGTCTCCTGCGGTCATGGTGGGTTCGCCTGCCCTCTCCGGCAAGATTCTTGGCCGGAATCCAAGCCGGCATCGCCCCGGCGTGCAATGATCCACGGCATTCACCTGTCCAAAGCGCGTGCTTGATCGCGCCCAAATCACGGCATAGCCCTGCAGGATGGGAGAGTTCGACTATATCATCGTCGGCGGGGGCAGCGCGGGCTGCGTCCTCGCCAACCGGCTGAGTGCCAACCCGGAGACACGCGTGCTGCTGCTGGAGGCGGGCGGCAAGGACGACTACATCTGGATCCGGGTGCCGGTGGGCTACCTCTACTGCATCGGCAACCCGCGCACCGACTGGTGCCTGTCCACCGAGGCAGAGGAAGGGCTCGGCGGCCGTGCGCTCAAGTATCCGCGCGGGCGCGTGCTGGGCGGCTGCTCGTCGATCAACGGCATGATCTACATGCGCGGACAGGCGGCCGACTACGACGGCTGGCAGCAGGCAGGCAACCTCGGCTGGGGCTGGGACGACGTGCTGCCCTACTTCACCCGCGCCGAAGACCATTACGAGGGCGCCAGCGCGTTCCACGGCGACGGCGGCGAGATCCGGGTCGAGAAGCAGCGCCTGCGCTGGGACATCCTCGAAGCCTTCCGCGACGCTTGCGGACAACACGGCATCCCGCATTCCACCGACTTCAACACCGGCGACAACGAGGGCGCGGGCTTCTTCCAGGTGACCCAGCGGGGCGGCTGGCGCTGGAGCGCGGCCGACGCCTTCCTCAAGCCGGTCCGCTCGCGCAGCAATCTGAAGGTCGAGACCGGCGCGGTGGTGGACCGGGTGATCGTCGAGGCGGGCCGCGCGGTCGGCGTCGCCTACTCTGTCGGCAACCAGCAGCGCGTGGCGCTCACCCCCGGCGAAGTCGTACTGGCGGCGGGCGCGATCGGCTCGCCGGCGATCCTCGAGCGCAGCGGCATCGGCGACGCGGCGCGGCTGGCGGACCTCGGCATCGCGCCGGTGCTCGACCGGCCCGAGGTCGGCGCCAACCTGCAGGACCACCTGCAACTGCGCTGCGCCTACCGCGTCTCGGGCGTGGCGACGCTCAATGCGCGGGCGAGCAACCTCTTCGGCAAGGCGCTGATCGGCATGGAATATGCGCTGCGCCGGACAGGACCGATGGCGATGGCGCCCAGCCAGCTCGGCGTCTTTACGCGCAGCCATGCGCGCTATGCGACGCCGAACCTCGAATACCACGTCCAGCCGCTGAGCCTTGCCGCCTTCGGGGGAGCGCTCGATCCGTTTCCGGCCTTCACCGCCAGCGTCTGCAACCTCAGGCCGGAAAGCCGGGGCAGCACCCGCATCACCGCCGCCGATCCCACAGCCGCGCCGTCGATCCGGCCCAACTACCTCTCCGCCGAGGAAGACCGCCGCGTCGCCGCCGAGGCGATCCGCATCACGCGCGGCATCGTCTCGCAGCCCGCTCTGGCCCGTTACCGGCCCGAGGAAGTGCGCCCCGGCCCTGCCTTCGAGAGCGAGGAAGACCTGCAGCGCGCAGCGGCGGAGATCGGCACGACCATCTTCCACCCCGTCGGCACGGCGGCGATGGGCACGGTAGTCGACAGCCGGCTGCGGGTGATCGGACTGGACGGTCTGCGCGTCATCGATGCCTCGGTGATGCCGAAGATCACGTCGGGCAACACCAATGCGCCGACGATGATGATCGCCGAAAAAGGCGCCGAAATGCTGCTGGATCGAACCTAGTTCCTCCCCGAGCTTGCTCGGGGAGGGGGACCGCTCGCACAGCGAGTGGTGGAGGGGGCGGAGTTCAAACATTCCCCCCTCCGTCACCGCCTGCAGCGGCGCCACCTCCCCGAGACAAGCTCGGGGAGGAATGCGTCACACCAGAAATTCCAGCGTGCGCTTCACGATCTCTCCCACGTAGTCGCGCACGTCGCGCCCGCTGGCGGCGGCCGCCATCAGCGGCACTTCCAGCCCCAGCACCTGCCCGCGCGGCAGGGCCTCGACGAATTCGCGCAAGGGCAGTTCCCCCTGCCCCGGGATCATGCGACCGCTCATCGCCTCGGTCATGTAATCGTCATCGCCCTTGCGCGGCACGTCGCTCAGCTGGACATGCCCGATCAGCGCCGGGTCGAGCTGCGCCACCTGCCGCACCGTCCCGCCCGAGCGGAAGAAGTGCATCGTGTCGATCAGCACCGTCGCCTTTCCCGCGCCGATGTACTCCACCGCCTCCAGCGCCTCCGGCAGCGAGCGGATGGTGAAGACCGGCGTGAACTCGATCGAGAACTCCATGCCGCGCTCGGCCGCCATCGTCGCCAGCGCGGCCAGCTGGTCGAAGGCCCGCGCGCGCTCCACGCCCATGTCCACCGCATTGACCCGCAGCGCGCCGAGATCGGCGAAGATGTCCATGTCGCCCGCCCGCTCGGCAGCGTCCAGTTCAGCGGACACGCCGAGGCCCTCGGCGATGCTGATGGCGATCCCGCGATCGGCGAGCACCGCCTTCAGTTCACGCCGCAAGGCCGGATCCTCGCGCAACGACCAGGGGGCATAGCCATGCGGGTTGAAGCGTTCGGGCAACTGGCTCAGGCCCATCGACACTGCCTTGCAGCCGAGGTCGGCGGCCAGAGTGACGTGCTCGACCGGGCCGAGCCCGAGCACCGTCAAAAGTTCGATACCCAGCGGATGTGGCATGGTCGTGATTCCCTCTCCCGTCGCCGCTGCCATACCGCGTGGACGGCGGGCAAGGAACGTCATTCCCGTGTCGGTCACTCAATTCAGTGGAGTACGCCTGCGCGCCGCTTGTCCCAGGCGAACCACAATAGCCCGAGTGCGATGACCCAGATGCAGGCAGTCATCGCCAGCATCCCCGGCGTGGTCATGCTTTCCGGCATCCCGGCGGAGAACTGCCAGGCCTGCGACACCGCCAGCCCGACCAGCGACACCGCGAAGGCAGGCACCGCCCAGCCCGACCGCGCGAGCAGCAGCAGGCTTGCCGCCAGCCCGCCCCACACGCCCAGAGCCCAGGGCACCAGCGTCCAGCTCGGCGCGGAATCGAGCCAGTCGATGATCTCGGGCGGGACTTGCGCAAGATAAGTCGGATTGCGCGAAGCCGTCATCGTGAAGTCGAGGCAGCCGAAGGCATTCCACAGCACCGCCAGCACCGCGATGAGCCAGAAGGTCCACCCCGGCCTCGTCACGTATCTGTCCGTCGTAGCCATCGCGCCTCTCCCTGCCGGACCCAAGGATACTCCCGCGACGAGGCCGATGCAATTCGCGCCGCGAATGGCTAAGTACCCTTTCATGGCCGACCTTTTTGCCGATGACCTGCCGCCGTCGCCCCCTGACGACCTGCGCGAGGACGCCCCCCTCGCCGACCGCCTGCGCCCGCGCGACCTGACCGAGGTTGTGGGGCAGGAGCACCTGACTGGCCCCGAAGGCGCGATCGGGCGCATGGTGGCGGCGGGGCGGCTGTCCTCGATGATACTGTGGGGGCCGCCGGGGACCGGCAAGACCAGCATCGCCCGCCTGCTCGCCGCCGCCGTGGGCATGCGCTTCGCCGCCGTCTCCGCCGTGTTCTCGGGCGTGGCGGACCTCAAGAAAGCCTTCGCCGAGGCCGACGTCGCGGCGAAGGCGGGCCAGCGCACGCTGCTGTTCGTGGACGAGATCCACCGCTTCAACCGCGCCCAGCAGGACGGCTTCCTGCCCTTCGTCGAGCGCGGCACGGTGACGCTGGTGGGCGCGACGACCGAGAACCCCAGCTTCGCCCTCAACGCCGCGCTGCTCAGCCGCGCGCAAGTGCTGATCCTCCACCGCCTCGACGCCGCCGCGCTGAATGCGCTGCTGGCCAAGGGCGAGGAGTTGGAAGGCCCGCTCCCCGTCACGACGGAAGCGCGCGAGGCGCTGGTCGCCTCGGCCGACGGCGACGGGCGGTTCCTGCTCAATCAGGCCGAGACGCTCTATGCGGCGAAGATTCCGCAGGCGCTCGATCCGGCAGGGCTCGGCCAGTTCCTGCAGCGGCGCATGGCGGTCTACGACAAGGACCGCGACGGGCACTACAACCTCATCTCCGCGCTGCACAAATCGGTGCGCGGATCGGACCCGCAAGCCGCGCTCTACTACATGGCGCGGATGCTGACGGCGGGCGAGGAACCGCTGTTCGTGCTGCGCCGCCTCGTCCGCATGGCCAGCGAGGACATCGGCATGGCCGACCCGCAGGCGCTGGTGCAATGCCTCGCGGCCAAGCAGGCTTACGAGTTCCTCGGCTCTCCCGAGGGTGAGCTGGCGATCGTGCAGGCGTGCATCTACGTCGCCACCGCGCCGAAATCGAACGCGGCCTACCTGGCGTTCAAGTCCTCGTTCAAGGCCGCGCGCGAGACGGGTTCGGTCAGCCCGCCGCAGAACATCCTCAACGCGCCGACCAAGCTGATGAAGGACATCGGCTACGGCAAAGACTACGCCTACGACCACGATGCGCCCGACGCCTTCTCCGGCGACGACTACTGGCCCGAGGAAATGGGGCCGCAGGTCTATTACGAGCCGGTGGAACGCGGCTTCGAGCGCGAGGTGAAGAAGCGCCTCGAATGGTGGGACAAGAAGCGCGCCGAGCGGCGGGCGGAGTGACCTCGCGACCAATACCTCGTCACCCTGAACTTGTTTCAGGGTCCATTTCGCCGCCGATACAGCGCCGTGATTCCGTAAACCGCCAGTGCCGCTGGTGACCTGCACTGGCAACCGCGGCTGCCCGATGGACCCTGAAACAAGTTCAGGGTGACGACATGGTGGATGTCATGCCATCGCATCGCATGCCCGATCAGGAAACCCCATGCACTTCCGCCACTTCATCGCCATCGACTGGTCAGGCGCGCTGGGCGAGCGCCAGAAGGGCATCGCCGTCGCCCTGTGCGAAAGCGGCGACGCCGCGCCCCGCCTGCTGCGCCCCGCCACCCACGCCGCATGGTCCCGCACGCAAGTGCTCGACCTGTTGCTGGGCCGCCTGCCGCCCGACACCCTCGTCGGCCTCGACCTCGGCCTATCGCTGCCTTTCGCCGACGCGGGCGCGTTCTTCCCCGGCTGGGCCCACAGCCCGCCCGATGCCCGCGCGCTCTGGGCGCTGATCGACGCCATCTGCGCCGAAGACCTGCACCTCTCGGCCGCCAGCTTCGTCGATCACATCGATCTCAGCGCCTACTTCCGCCGCCACGGCGGGCGCGAGGGGGCGCATTTCCACCTCCCCGGCGCGCTCCACAAGCGCGGCCGCATGCGCGTGACCGAGGAGGCGCAGGCCCGCGCCGGATGTCGCCCCTACTCCAACTTCAACCTCGTCGGCGCGGCACAGGTCGGCAAGTCGAGCCTGACAGGCATGCGCCTGCTCCACCGCCTGCAGGGCCGCGTGCCGGTCTGGCCGATCGACCCGCTGCCTGCGAGCGGCTCGGTGGTGACGGAAATCTACACCACCCTCGCCGCCGTGGAGGCCGGGCGCAGCGCAGGCCGCGCTAAGATGACCGACCACGCCGCGCTCGATGCGGCGCTCGAAACCCTGGGGTCACGGCCGACGCGCGGACAGGGCCCAATCGACGACCACAGCGCCGACGCCCTCCTCACCGCCGCCTGGCTGCGCGTCGCCGCCCCGCGCGCGGACCTGTGGCAACCCGCTGAACTCACGCCCGAACTCGCTCGCACCGAGGGCTGGACCTTCGGCGCGCGCTGACGCACAACCGCTCCCATAAGCACAGGGAGCCTCCCCCCAATGAAGTCCATCCTGCTGGCGGGCATCGCCTGCCTTACCCTTTCCGCCTGCGCCACGACGATGGCCGACGATCGCCGCGCCGACGCCGCCATGGATGCCGCGCAAGTGGCGGAGCGAACCGCTCCTGCGCCGACGTGGAAGAGCTTCGTCGATGGCACCATCGAAGGCTGGTTCAAGACCGACCCCGCCTTCGCGATCTACGAAGGCGCGCACAAGTACGACGGCCGCCTGCCCGACTGGAGCGACGTCGGGCTCAAGGCCCGCGCCGCCTTCCTGCACTCCGTCATCGACAAGGCGGGCCAGTTCACCGCCCTTTCCGACGCCGACCGCTTCGAACGCGACTATCTGGTTCAGGTCGCCAAGGGCCAGCTGTTCTGGCTGGAGGACGCCGACCAGCCGCACACCAACCCCGCCTACTACATCAACGGCGGCCTCGACCCGAACGTCTACGTCAGCCGCGACTATGCCGACAAGCCGACGCGGATGAAGGCGATGATCGCGTTCTTCAAGGCGGTGGCAGCGCAGGCCCCCAATATCCGCGCCAACCTGCCCGCCGCGATGCCCGCCAGCTTCATCAAGCTGGGCACCGACGGCTTCGGCGGATTTGCCGACTACTACCGCGGCGATGCCCGCGCCGCCTTCGCCGACGTCGCCGACCCGGCGCTGCAGGCCGAGTTCAAGGCCGCGTCCGAAGCCGCCGCCGTCGCCATGAAGGGCATCGCCGACCAGGTCGCCAAGGCCATCCCGACGCAGGATTTCGCGCTCGGCGCCGACAAGTTTGCGCGCATGGTGCTTGCGACCGAAGGCGTCGATGCCACGCTCGATACGCTGGAGGTGGCTGGCAAGGCCGACCTCCTGCGCAACCAGCAGGCGCTGAAACTGGCCTGCGCGAAATACACGCCGGGCAAGACCATCCAGCAGTGCTTCGACAGGATGCGCGCCGACAAGCCCAAGGACGGCCCGGTCGCCGAGGCGCGGCGCGAGATTCCGCAGCTCGCCGAATTCGTCCGCAGCCACGACATCGCGACGATCCCCGGCACGAAAATGGCGATGGTCGAGGAAAGCCCGCCCTACAATCGCGCCAACTCGGCCTACATTGACCCGCCGGGGCCGCTGGAGAACGGCGGCTCGTCGATCTACTACATCTCGCCGCCAGACCCGGCGTGGTCGAAGCAGATGCAGATGGACTACATCCCCGGCAATGCGGACCTGCTGTTCACCACCGTCCACGAGGTGATGCCGGGCCACTACCTGCAGTTCCTCCATTCGAACGCGGCGCCCTCGATCGTCGGCAAGCTGTTCGTCGGCTACGCCTTCGCCGAAGGCTGGGCGCACTATGCCGAGGAGATGATGCTGGAGGCAGGCCTCGGCGACGGCGATCCGGGCGTGCAGGTGGGCCAGATCTCCAACGCCCTGCTGCGCAACTGCCGCTATCTCTCGGCGATCGGCCTGCATGCGCGGGGGATGACGCAGGCGCAGTCGAAGACGATGTTCATGGAGCAGTGCTACCAGGACGCCGGCACCGCCGAACAGCAGGCCGCGCGCGGGACGTATGATCCGGCCTACCTCAACTACACGCTGGGCAAGCTGATGATCCGCAAGCTGCGCACCGACTGGACCGCGACGCGCGACGGGCGTTCGGCCTGGAAGGCGTTCCACGACGAATTCCTGAGCCACGGCGGCCCGGCCATCCCGCTACTGCGCCAGACGATGATGCAGGAGGCCGCGCCGCACGCGGTATTCTGATTATGGGCTTTACCGGCGCCCCCCGCTCGCGGTAAGGGCGCCGGACTTGCTTGATGAAGCAAGCGCCGGCTTAGCTCAGTTGGTAGAGCACCTGATTTGTAATCAGGGGGCCACGGGTTCGAATCCTGTAGCCGGCACCACCTTTCGCCTACTTTTCCGCCACCCACTCCCTGCGCAGGCCCGGCCCCGCCAGCGTCATCAGCAGCGCCGCCAGCAGGTAGAGCACCAGCGCGAACAGCATCGAATAGCGCAGCGATTCGGCACCCCACACCGGCGCCAGCGCCTTCGACAGCGCGCCCAGCGCATAGATGCCGCCGCCAAGGCCGATCAGGTTGTTGATCAGCAGGAACAACGCCGAGGCCGTCGCGCGGGCGGGCGGGTCGACGAGGTGCTGGATCGCGCCGGTCACCGGGCCGAGCCAGAAGTAGGCCAGCACCTGCGGGATCAGGAACAGCACGAAGGCCACCGGCACGCTGGTCGTCCAGATTCCGCCCGCATAGAGCGGCACCGCCAGCACGAAGCCGATCGCGGGGACGCGGCCGTACCAGGCGCGGTCGCCCTTCCCCAGCCGGTCCGCCAGCGCGCCGCCGGTCAGCACACCGACCGTCCCACCCAGCAGCAATACCGCGCCGAAGAACCATGACGTCTCGACGAGGGTGAGGTGGAAGCTGCGCTGAAGCAGGCTCGGCAGCCAGAACGCGACGCCGTAGCCGAGCATCGAACTGGACGCCGCGCCGAAGCTGAGGAACCAGAACGCCCGCTTGCGCGCCAGCGTGGCGAAGACCTCTGCGAAACGCACGGTCGGCGCGGAGACAGGGCGCGGCTTGTCCTTCACCACCAGCTTGAACAGCGGCGCGATCAGGATGCCGCACAGGCCGACGATGAGGAACGCCGTGCGCCAGTCCACCGCCTGCGCCACGTAGCCGCCCGCCATCACCCCCGCCGCAGAGCCGAGCGGAATACCCAGCGAATAGACCGAGAGCGCGAAAGCGCGGCGCTCGCTGGGGAAATGGTCGCCGATCACCGCATAGCTGGGGGCCACGCCGCCCGCCTCGCCGACACCGACGCCGAGGCGGGCGAGGAAGATGTGCCAGAACCCCGTCGCCAGCGCGCAGGCAGAGGTGAACACGCTCCATACCACCAGCGAGCCGGTGATGACCCAGGACCGGCTCGTGCGGTCGGCCACCCAGGCCAGCGGCACGCCCAGCGTGGAATAGAGGATCGCGAAGGCAAGGCCGCCCAGCATTCCCATCTGCGCGTCGTCGAGCTTGAGGTCCGCCTGGATCGGCGCGGCGAGGATCGAGAGAATCTGCCGGTCGATGAAGTTGAATACATAGACCAGCAGCAGCATCGCCAGCACGAGGCGGGGGGATGTGCTCTTATGCTCGGTCATCGCGTTTGCACCCTTTTCGTCATCCCGGACTTGATCCGGGATCGCTGGCCGAGAACGGCCCACCTTTCTGCGCGCAGCACGCTCCCAGCTAAAGACAGCCACCGGTCCCGGATCAAGTCCGGGACGACGGGAGATGCGCCTTCAGAAACGCCTCGATAGCGGCCAGCACCGCCGGCTCGTCGAGGATCGGGGCGTGGCCGACGCGTGGCACTTCCACCGCCGCATAAGGCCCCGAATGACGGCGCGCCATCTCTTCCACCGTGGCGGGGCTCAGCAAGTCCGAGAGTGCACCGCGCACCACCAGTACCGGCACCGCACCCAGCAGTTCCCACAAGGGCCACAAGTCCGGCGGCACGGTCTGCGGGGCATCGCCTGCGATGCTTTCGGAAATCGCCGGGTCGTATGCGAAGGAGACGGTGCCGTCGGCGTTCTCCCGCGCGATGCGGCGAGCGAAAGCATCCCACTGCACTGCGCCATAGTCGGGAAAGGCCGGGGCGTTGATGGCGCGGGTGCGGGCGGCGGCCTCGGTCCAGCCGGCCATCTTGCCGCCGGGTCCGACGTAGCCCTGTATCCGCGCGAGGCCCGCCGGGTCGAGCACCGGGCCGATGTCGTTGAATATCGCCGCCTGCGCGAGGTCAGGCCGCAGCGCCTGCATCACCATCGCCATGAGCCCGCCCATGGAGGTGCCGACCAGCCCGGCGCGGCTGATGCCAAGGTCATCCATCAGCGCCAGCATGTCCTGCGCGTAGACGTCCGGCCGGTACTGTGCGGGGTCCGGATCCCACTGCGAGGCCCCTCGCCCGCGCTGGTCGGGCACGATCATGCGGTAGTGCCCGGCGAGCTTGCCCACCAGCGGTTCGAAATCGGCGCTGTTGCGTGTGAGGCCGTGCATCATCAGCAGCACAGGCGCGCCCTCATGTGCCGGGTAGTCCCGAGCGACGAGGTCGAGCCGGCCGTCGGCGCTACGATAATGATGGACGCGGTAGTCCATGAAATGTCCTTTCAATGGGCGGCTGCCCGACCTCTTCTATCCCGTCATCCCCGCGAAGGCGGGGACCCATCTGACGGAAGTGCAACAGACACCGTCAGGAGATGGGTTCCCGCCTTCGCGGGAATGACGGAAAATGCGGTGCTCGCCCTCAGAACGCCAGCGTCGCGGTCGCGAAGACCTGCCGCGGGTTGCCGTAATAGGCGGTCAGCGTGCCCTCGGTCCCCAGCGAAGGGATGAACCTCCCGCTTGGTGCCGTCAGCAATTCGCCCGTCACCGGATTGGTCGCCAAGAACGTGTAGCCCGAGGTCTTGTACCGCGTGTCGAGGATGTTCTTGCCGTGGACGCCGAAGCTCCAGCGGCTGCCCGGGGCGGTGTAGACGAGGCTGGCATCGAGCAACCCGAAGCCCTTCTGATCGAGATAGGGGTTGGGAATCTCGAACTGATAGACCTTGGAGCGGTACGAATATGTCGCGCTGACATCCAGATCGCCGCCGCCCACCGGGGTCGAGTAGGCAAGCGTGCCGCTGGCGGTCCACTTGGGTGTATTCTGCACCTTGCGGTACTGCGCCACGTCGGTCGGGGTGGAGGCGATGTTGGTGATGTACTCCTTGTATTGCGCATCAATGTAGCCGAGCGCGCCCGACAGGCTCAGCCGGTCGCCCGAGGCCATCAGGTCACGCCCCAGCCGCGCATTGGCTTCCAGTTCGAAGCCCTTGAAGCGCGCCTTGCCGGCATTGGTGATCACGCCGCAGAACGTCGGCAGCCCGCCCACGGTGCAGCCCGCCGAACCCGGGATCTGCACATCCTTGTAATCCATGTAGAACCCGGCCGCCGCGATGTAGAGCCCGCCGCCGAAGAAGTTGCCCTTGTAGCCGACCTCGTAGCTGTCCACCGTCTCCGGCTGGAAGCTCAGGTAATCGGCGATCTCGGTATCGGTGGGCGCTCCCGGCGTCGCGGCGGGCGCGTTGACGCCGACGCCGCGCGGGTCGAAGCCGCCACCCTTGAAGCCCTGGCTGTAGCTTGCATAGATGTTGTGATCCGGCGTTGGCTTGAAGCTGAGCGAGGCGCGCGGCGTGAACTTGTCGAACTTCGCCTTGCCAGAGAAGTTGGTGTTCGGCGCGCCAAGCGGCACTCCCGCCCCGCCGAATACCGGCGAGCCGCCGCCGAGGTAGTTCTGCCGCAGGATCTGCGCCTTGCGCTCGTCCCAGGTATAGCGCCCACCGACCGCGAGGCTCAGTTGCTCGGTGAAATCGAAGGTGAAGTCGCCGAAGATCGCGAAAGTATTGGTATCGACGTTGGCGCGGGTGAACGCGGTCAACCCGTTGAGCGCGGTGAACAGGCGCACGTCGAAGTCGGTGTCGGCCTTGGCGGTCAGGTAATAGGCGCCCAGCAGGCCCTGCACCATGCCGCCATCGTCCCACAGCAGCTGGACTTCCTGGCTCATCTGCTCGTTGCGGTAGTAGGCGGGCACGTCCACGTCGACGGCGGGCAGCGCGTCGAAGTCGATCGGCGAGGCAGAGTTGTCCTTGCGCCACGAGCTGATCGAGCGGAACGTCAGCGCGTCAGTCAGTTCGGCAGTGGCGTTGATCGCCAGCCCGTAGGCTTCCACCACCTGGCGCGGATCATTGAGGCCGCCGCGCGTGTCGTAGACGTCGTCCAGCACCGGCGCGCCCGAGACGTAGCCAGGGATCAGGCGATGGCCGCCGCGCGCGTTGGACTTGTCCTTGGTGTAGTCGCCCGAGATGCGGATCAGCACCGGCTCGCCATAACCGCCGATGTCGACGCTGGCCCGGCCCGCCCAGATGTCCTTGTTGTAGTTGTCCTGCCCCGTCGTCAGGTTCTTGCCGAAGCCCCCGCGCGACAGCCGCGCCACCGACCCGCCGACGCGGATGAGGTCGCTGACCGGGGCAGAGGCGGTGGCGATCAGGTCCGCCTGGTCGTAGCTGCCGTAAGTGCCCTTCACCTTGAAGGAGAACTCCTGCGGCAACTGCTTGGTCACGTACTTGACCGCGCCGCCGATGGTGTTGCGCCCGTAGAGCGTGCCTTGCGGCCCGCGCAGCACTTCGATCCGCTCGACATCGTAGATATCGAGTACGGCGGCCTGAGGGCGGTTGAGGTAGACGTCGTCGAGGTAGATGCCCACGCCCTGCTCGAAGCCCGAGACCGGGTCCTGCTGACCGACGCCGCGAATGAAGGCCGACAGCGTCGAGTTGGTCCCGCGCGAGGGCTCCAGCGTGACGTTGGGCGAGACGTTGGCGATTTCGGTGATGTCCACCGCGCCGGACTTGGCCAACTGGTCTCCGCTGAAGCTGGAGACGGCGATCGGCACGTCCACCAGCCGCTCCTCGCGGCGCCGCGCGGTGACGATGATGTCGCCGCCTTCGGCAGCGGCTTGCGCTGCGGGGGCGCTGTCCTGCGCCATCGCCGGTGTCATGAAGCCGCCCGACAGAGCCAGCACACTTGAGGAAATCGCGAGGAATCGCACCCTTCGCATCACAGTCACTCCCATTCACGCTTCTTGTTGGCGCCCCTCATATTGATAGTTGAACCGAGTTTCAACTTTGAATGTTTGCCATGGCGCACGGTCCGGTCTAACTGTGTCATCGTGAGCACAGAAAAGCCTCCTGCCGAAGGTTCGGCCGCCAAGGCCCCGCGAACCGAGCGCGGGCGGCGCACCTTGCGCAAGCTGCTGGACGCCGCCGCCGTCGAGTTCGGCGAGCACGGCTTTCACGAAGCCTCGATCACCGGCATCACCCGCCGGGCGGGAACGGCGCTGGGCAGTTTTTACACCTACTTCAATTCCAAGGACGAAATCTTCCGCGCGCTGGTGGACGACCTCTCGGGCAAGGTCCGCGAAGCTGCGCGGAGCGCCCGGCAGCAGGATCTGCCCGCACTGGAGACCGAACGGGCCTCGCTGACCGGATTCCTGCGCTTCGCCGCCGAGCACAAGGAAATCTACCGTATCATCGACGAGTGCGAGTTCGTCGATCCGGCCAGCTTCCGCCAGCATTACCAGTCCACCGCCACCCGCATCCGCGAACGCCTCTCCGAAGGCATCCGCAAGGGCGAATTACGCGAAGGGCTGGGCGAGGCGCATGCCTGGGCGATCATGGGAATGAACGTGTTCCTCGGCCTGCGCTACGCGGTGTGGGGTGATGCGGAGGCGGAGGAGATCGCGGAACTGGCGAACTCGATCCTGCGCGACGGGATCGTGAAACGTTAGCTTACGGCGCGCCCGCCCCGTCCGGCTAGTTCGCTACGCTCTCAAGTCTCCCGGCCCTCCCTCCTTCTCTGTCCACTTATACTGGCGCCTAACAGCCATTTACGCGATGCTAAGGCAGCCCTGCCAGAAGCGGATTCGCCAAAAGAATCGGAACATTACCAAGTGGACGCGCGCATCTTCCTCGCTTCGGGCTTCGTCGCCCTTGCCGCCATCGCCGGCGTGCTGATCGTCGCGTCCGAGCCCGACAAGCCCGCCCCCGCCTCGCTGGCCGAAGCAAAGCTGGCGCAGCCCGCGCCAAAGCCTGCAGCAAAACCGCCGGTCCCCGCGAAGGACGAGCCCTTCGTCATCAAGCGCATCCTGCCGATCAAGGGCGCGATCAAATATGGCGAATGGCACTGGAACGAGCATGACGTGCCCCCCGGCCCGATCGTCGTCACCGTGGACCTCGATGCCCGCGTGATCTCGGTCTTCCGCGGCGGCTACGAGATCGGCGCGGCGGCGGTACTGCTGGGCACCGCGGACAAGCCGACCCCCCTGGGGATCTTCCCGATCACCCAGAAGGACAAGGACCACGTCTCCAACATCTACACCGGCGCGCCGATGCCCTACATGCAGCGCCTGACCAACGACGGCATCACCCTGCACGGCTCCGACGTGGCGCTGGGCTATGCCAGCCACGGCTGCGTGGGCATGCCCGACGCCTTCGCCGCGAAGCTGTTCGACACCACGAAGATCGGCGACAAGGTCTATATCACCAAGGGCAAGCAGGTCGGCATGGGCGACAGCCTGGTCGGGGGTTAACCCGTCCGCTTCGGCGCGCGCACCGGCGCCCTGGCAAAGCTCCACCCGCCCGCGTTGGGCCGCGCCACCAGCTTGCCGATAGAGGCCGGCTGGCCCTGCGAAAGGCCATCGACCAATCGCGCGATCGCCCCGCCCCGCGCATCCTCGCCGTCGAGTTCGCGCACGATCCGCGCGACCACCCGCAAGGCCACCGCGCGCGGCGCCTGCGGGCGGTACTTGAGGCCCATCGGCTCCTTCGTCACGCAGGATCGCCATTCGAGAGCCGCCATCCAGTCGAGCGCAGCATCGGCTTCGGCGATATGGGCGGCACTCTGAGCGATGGCGGCAACATCGAGCCAGTCGGCCTCTGCCAGCGCCTTGCGGATACGCACCCGATCGAAGCGATCGTTGGCGTTGCTCGGGTCCTGCGCGGCCACGAGCCCCGCCGCTTCCACGACCACACCCAGTTCGGCGCGCCGCCAGTTGAGCACCGGGCGCAACAGCAGCAAGTCCGCGTCAGGCACCCTGCTCCGCCCGCGCGCACCGGCAAGCCCCGCAACCCCGCTGGCCCGGTTAAGCCGCATCAGCAGCGTCTCGGCCTGATCGTCGGCATGATGCGCGGTTGCCAGAGCGGCCAGGCCCCGCTCCGCCGCCCATCCCGCCATGGCTTCATAGCGCGCAAGCCGCGCCTCGGCCTGCACGTTGCCGGGCGCGACGTTCACCGCCAGCGTTGCGTGAGGTATTGCCAGACCAGCACAGATGCGAGCGACTTCCTCCGCCTCGCTGGCACTTTCGGGACGCAGGCCATGGTCAACGGTCGCCGCTTCCACCCGCCCCGGCAGCGCCGCATGGGCAAGCAGCAACAGGCCAAGGCTGTCCGGCCCACCGGACACGGCGACGCCCAGACGTGCCGCCCCGTCCTCGATCCGGTCAGCCCAGATCGCGGACAAGCCGACGCGAAAGCGGTCTATCTCAGTTGCAGGCAAGTCCATTGCGCGTGGTGCTGTAGATGCCCGCCAGTCGTCCAGCCGCCTCGGCGGCATACGTTTCGCTGAATTCGGCCAGCGCGATACAGGCGCGCTTGGTGTCCTTGAGCTGCTTCATCGAGACGGCGAGATACAACAGGCTGTCCGAGGCGCGATCGCCACGCTTGTCGGTCTGGAAATTCTGCAGGAACCATTTTGCCGCCTCGCCCGGGTTGCCGTCGTCCAGGTAAGCGCGGCCCAGCAGGTTGCGGCCGAAGCTGGCGCGCGCATGCTTGGGATACTTCTCGAGGTAGAGCTTCAGCTGCTGCTGCGCCTCGGGATAATACTTGGCTTCCCAAAGACGGAAGCCATAGCTGTATTCGTCTTCGCCCGGATCGCCGCTCTGTGGCTTGACGATGGCCTTGACCCCATCGATCCGCGAGTTCGAAGGCGCCGTCGGCTTGGGAGCGGTCGCTACGGGTGCAGTCGTCGGACGCGGCGTGGCTGCCACGGGCGTCGGCAGCGGCGCCGGCCCGGAGATTGAAGGTCCGGAAACAGCAGGCCCGGACGCTACAGGAGCAGTCGCCCCGGGGCCGGGCACGAAATCGGACTGGACCGGAGCCGCCGCCGCCAGCTTGGCTTCGAGCTGGCCGATGCGGTTGGTGTTCTGTTCGACTTGCGCGGTCAGCTGCGCCATCCGCGCCTCGACGGCGTCCATCCGCGTGAGAACGTCGGAAAGCGGCGTGGTCGAGGGCGCGCCGGGCGTCGGGGTCGGCGTGGGAGCGGCGTTGATCTGGGGCTCGAAGAACTTGCCGTCGGCTCCGGGGAAGACCTTGCGCTGCAGGGCGCGCACTTCGGCCTCTACCTTGTTGAGCCGCAAGTTGGTGTTGGCATCCTGCGCAATGGCCGGAGCCGCGCCGAACAGGACCGATGCCAGCGCCGCCGTGGCCAGCCATTGCGCGCGGGCGGTGCCGCCGATTGCGCCAAGGGTACGTTTCATCGCCAAATCATCTCCATGCCGGGACCATCATTACCCGAACCATGGCCGCGCCATGGCAGCGGTGGGTGAAACCGGGGATTAACCAATGGACCGAGTACGGTGTTGCCCGAGCCGCCCCCGCCTGTCGAGGCGCGGGCGGTCGGAAAGTCGTGGAAAGCGGCCTCTCCAGGCGCTTACTACCCTGGACGTTTACTGCGCAGTCGGAGGTAGCAGCGATTCCGGTGTCGGCACTTCGGCGGGTTCGCGCTGGGCGGCATTAGCCGCAGGACGCGGAACCGGGCGGCGGGTGGGCACTATGGCAGGCGCGCGCGTCGCGACCGGAGCCGGGGAAATGGCCGCGGCAGGGCCAGCAGCGGGCGAGACGCCCGCGCCGCCCGGAACCGCCGAACCGGCACCCCGGGCGAGAAGGTCGGCAGGCGCCAGCGAGACGCCGGAAACGAGGCGCGGCTCGGCCGAAAGCGGCGGGATCGCCTTTCCACCAACGGTGATCTGCAAGGCATCGGGGCGCCCGGTGCGCAACTGCAGCCCGGTAACGCCAGCCGGCACAGCCCAATTCTCGCCCTTTGCGAGTTCCTTCTGCAACACCTGGTCGCCCTCGGCATCCGTCACCTTGACCCAGACCCTGTCTCCTGTCGCGGTCAGCACAACCGGACCGGCGGCGGGAACCGGGGGCGGCACGGCGGGTGGCGCTGCCTTGGGCGCAGCCGGAACCGCAGCCTGCTCCGCGACCAGATCGGGAAGCTGGCCTTCCGGCGAGAGGAAATTGCTCCAGAACAACAGGAGTGCACCGACCACGACCACGATACCTACCGCCGCCGCCCATGCGAGGCCCCGCGTCGGAACACGCGCAGGGTCGCCCGGCTCGAAACTCGGCGCATATTCGACGCGCTCACCTGCATCGTGATCGAGCTGTTCGCGCACTTTGGCAGCGATCATCCGCTCGTCGAGCCCGATGGCGCGCGCGTAAGTACGTGCGAAACCCACCGCATAAGTACGTGCGGCCAGATCGCCGAGACGGTCCTCCTCCAGCGCGATCAGGTGGCGTTCGGCGATCTTGGTCTGCGACGCGATGTCCGCGCGGCTCTTGCCCAGCGCTTCACGGCCCGCACGAAGCTGACTTCCGACGCTCTGCGGTCCACGCGCAAGACCCTGGGTTTCGACGTTTTCCAATTCCGCTCCGTTCGGCGTGGTAAATGCGACCTGATCGGCGCCTAACCAAACCGTCTGACCGGATAATGTCAATCAGGCCCTACCTGTTCCGGTCAAAATTATAGGGCAAAATCATCATCCCGCCCCGGCCGAGCCCAAAGCAGGGCTTCAGATCAGTCGATCGCAATGTCCCGCTCCGCCGCCCACGCGGTCATCACAGCGCGTAAATCGGCCGGAGGTGCCGCAAGCCAGCCCTCCATGGCCGCCGTGATCGCGGGCAGATCGACCTTGCCGACAAGCTCCTTGATCGGGCCTACCGCTGCCGGGGTGATCGACAGGCGCCGGACGCCGAGGCCCAGCAGCGCCAGCGCCTCAAGCCGCCGCCCGCCCATTTCGCCGCAGACGCTGATATCGACCGACGTGCCCTCCAGAGTGCGCACGACACGGCGCAGGAAGCGCAGGATCGCCGGGCTCAGCCAGTCGTAGCGCTCGGCCAGCTTGGGGTTCGAGCGGTCGGCCGCGAAGAGGAACTGCGTGAGGTCGTTCGTGCCGATCGACAGGAACGCGATCTTCGGCGCCAGCAGGTCCAGCTGTTCAGCCAGCGAGGGCACTTCCAGCATCACGCCGTAGCGGATGGCCTCGGGCAGCACCTTCTTCTGGCGGCGCAGATAGGCGAGCTGACCGTCGAACACGGCCTTTGCGGCGTCGAATTCCCAGGGTTCTGCAACCATCGGGAACATCACGTTGAGCGGCCGCCCGGCCGCCGCTTCCAGCAGCGCGCGGGCCTGCGCCTTGAGCAGCGCGTCGCGCTCCAGCGCCACGCGCAGCGCGCGCCAGCCCATCGCGGGGTTCTCCTCTCCCTCGCCGTCGTCGTGGCGCAAGTAGGGGAGCGTCTTGTCGCCGCCGATGTCGACCGTGCGGAACACGACCGGGCGATCGCCGGCGGCATCCATGACGTCGCGGTAGAGGCGCGTCTGCTTCTCACGCTGTGGCAGCGTGGCGGAAACGAGGAACTGGAACTCGGTGCGGAAAAGGCCGATGCCGTCCGCGCCGGTCAGGTTGAGGTTGGCGACGTCGTCACGCAGCCCCGCGTTGATCATCACCTTGATGCGCGTGCCGTCGAGCGTGGTCGCAGCCACGTCGCGCATGCCCGCATAGACGGCCTGACGTTCGCGGTTCTTCGCAAAGCGCGCCTCGAACGCCTCGACCACGCCGGGCGAGGGGCGCACCATCGTCGTGCCCTGATCGGCGTCGAGCAGCAGCGGATCGCCTTCGCGCACGATGCCGCGCAGGCCCCGCACGCGGCCGAGCACCGGGATGCCCATCGCCCGCGCGACGATGACGACGTGGCTGGTGAGCGAGCCTTCCTCGAGGATCACGCCCTTGAGCCGCCGCTTGTCGTATTCCAGCAGTTCCGCCGGACCAAGGTTGCGCGCGATCAGGATCGCATCGTTTCGCAGCCCCATCGAAGCCGCCGTACCGATCTGGCCCGAGACGATCCGCAGCAGGCGGTTCGCCAGGTCCTCGAGGTCGTGCATGCGGTCCGCCAGGAGCGGGTCGTCGATCTGGCGCATGCGCATGCGAGTGCGCTGCTGCACGCGCTCGATCGCCGCTTCCGCCGTCAGGCCACTGTCGATCGCCTCGTTGATGCGGCGCGTCCAGCCTTCGTCGTAGGCGAACATGCGGTAGGTCTCGAGCACCTCGTCATGCTCGCCGCCCATGCCGAACTCGGCCTGATTGGCCATCCGGTCGATCTGTTCGCGCATGCGGTCGAAGGCGAGGATGACGCGCTGGCGCTCGGCCTCGGTATCCTCGGCAACGATGTGCTCGATGGTGACACGCGGCTGGTGGTAGACGGCGACGCCCGATGCGAGGCCCTTCACCAGCGTCAGGCCGCGCATCTGCTCCGGCCCGGTCTGGGCGGCAGTGAGCGCGCGCGCATCTTCCTCGTCGATGAGGTCGGCATTGACAATGAGTTCGGACAGAACCATCGCCACCGTCTGCAGCGCCTCGATCTCGACCTCTTCGTAGCGGCGCGGCTCGACGTGCTGGACGCAGAGCGCGCCGACCGCGCGTTCGCGGCGGACGATGGGGACGCCGGCGAAGGAGTGGAACTTGTCCTCGCCCGTTTCCGGGCGATACATGAAGTCGGGATGCGCGGCGGCTTCGGCGAGGTTCAGCGTCTCGATCCGGTCGGCGATGGAGCCCACCAGACCTTCGCCCACCGCCATGCGGGTGACGTGGACCGCCTCCTGCGCAAGACCGCGCGTGGCGAAGAGTTCGAGCATTCCCTCACGCAGCAGATAGATCGAGCAGACCTCGCTATCGAGGCACTCGCCTATCACTTCCACCACGTTGTTGAGCTTGGTCTGCGCATTGCTGCGCGAGGCCATCACCTCGTGAAGGCTCGTGAGAATGGTTCGGGCTGCTTCGACGGCTCCGCTGGTCATTCTTCTGGCGTAACGCAAAGTCATGGCTTTGGGAACGCAGCGGATGCCGTCGATTCAGCTTATGCGGGTGATATCGGGAATTACCCGGTTGTCCGGTGGAATTCTCCGCGCTCAGGACCCTCTACAAGACTGAAGATCGGCGATCAGAACCGCCCGATCTCCTCCTTGATGCGAAGCTTGCGCTTCTTGAGAGACTGGACGACCGCGGCATCAGGGATCGGGCGGCTCAATTCCTCGTGGATCTGCCGTTCGATACCGGCATGCTTGAGCTGCAGAGCGCTGACGTGCGAATTATCCATTGGACGTTCCTCCTTATAGGGGCCGGACCCTTGCCTTACGGCAAACTGCGAACGGTGCTCTCGTAAGAGCCATGACGAGCGACCTGATCGGGCGACTCGACACTGGTGGGCCGGCGCAAAAACCAAGGAACCACATCTGGAGCACCTTGCGAAGACCTCTCTTGCTTCATATCGGTGAAGTGCGTGAATCATGCGTTCGGCAGGATTCGGTCCCGCCAGTGCACAGGCTTGATACTTAAGGAATTCCGGCGTGACCGAAGAGGAAATGCGCAAGCGCCTCGAAATCCTGAAAGTCGAACATCGCGACCTGGACGCGGCGATCGATGCTTTGATGAACGCGGGTGGCGGCGGCGACATGCTGCAGATCGCGCGACTCAAGAAGCGCAAGCTGCGCCTCAAGGACCAGATCGCGCAGATCGAGGACTACCTGATCCCCGACATCATCGCATGATCGCATGATCGCTCAATCCTCCCTGTTCCGTAGGAATGGGGAGGTGGCAGTCGCAAAGCGACTGACGGAGGGGTTTTCTTCCCCTCCACCACCGCTTCGCGGCGGTCCCCCTCCCCATCGCTGCGCGACAGGGAGGATTTACCCCGTTTCCTAACGATCGGGATTAACTTTCATTCACCCTCCCGCCGTGCCGTTCAGGGACAGCGCGATATTTGCCCGGGATTATCGACTCGCCCCGCTTGCCGCCGATTCGACGGTAAGAAATACGAAGGGCCATGTCGAAACCGGCGACCATCAATCCGCGCATCGTCGAGGCGCTCTACTGCGAGGCGCTCGTCCTGTCCGACGAAGTGCGCGCGGCGTTCACGTTGTCCGGGCGGATCGACGGAGATCCCGGCCGTGTCGCCCTCTCCAGCGAAGGGCTGCGCACCACCACGCGGATGATGCACGCGATCGCCTGGCTACTTAACCACCGCGCTTATTTCATCGGCGAGATCAGTGACTTGCAGCTACGCCGCCATGGCCGCCTGTCGCCCGCGATGCGCCAGTCGGACCCTGCGCATGCCCTTCTGCTGGAGCCCGCCACCGCCCGACTCGTCGAGGCGACGCGGGTGTTCTACGACCGCCTGCTGCGCCTCGACCAGTTCTGGCGGCTGACCACACCCGCGGCTTTCGGCGCGATCGAGCACTTGCGTGAACGGATCGAGACGGAGGTTGCGACCGGCACCTAACGGCACTCAACGGTGCCATAACCGCCCTCAAGGTCGACACGGCGCTTCATCCACCCCATATCGCGCCCATGAACGCTGCTGCAGAGATCGACCGGCCCTACACGGTGGCCGAAACCATCGGCCCGCTGGTCCGCCGAGTGCTGGCGCGCAACCCCTCGCCCTTCACTTTCACCGGTACCCAGACGTATCTGGTAGGCACCGATGGCGAAGTGGCCGTCATCGATCCCGGCCCGGACGAGGCCGAGCATCTGGGCGCGCTGATGGCGGCGATCGGCGGTGACAAGGTGGTGGCGATCTGCTGCACTCATACCCACCGCGACCACTCGCCCGCCGCGGCCCCCCTCGCCGCGCTGACCGGCGCGCCGATCGTCGGCTGCGCGCCGCTGGTGCTGAGCGACGACGGCCCGCGCGCCGACGCCTCGTTCGATGCGAACTACGCGCCCGACCGCGTGCTCGCCGACGGCGAGGTGGTTACGGGCAAAGGCTGGACCCTGCGCGCGGTCACGACGCCGGGGCACACTTCCAACCACTTGTGCTTCGCGCTGGAGGAAACCGGCGCGCTGTTCACCGGCGATCATGTCATGGGATGGTCCACCAGCGTCGTCTCCCCGCCCGACGGCGACATGACCGCCTACATGGAAAGCCTCGCCCGCCTCTACGAGCGCGAACAGGACGTGGTCTACTACCCCGCCCACGGCCCGGAAGTGACAAAGCCGCGCCAGCTCGTGCGCGGGATGATCGGCCACCGCCGCCAGCGCGAGCGGCAGATCCTGCGCCAGATCGAATCGGGCGTGACCACCATCGCCGCGATGGTTCCGCTGATGTACAAGGGCGTCGACGAAAGGCTCTGGCCCGCCGCTGGGCGTTCGGTCCTGGCCCACCTCCTCGATCTGGAAAAACGCGGCATTACAACGCGCCGCGAAGACCAATGGACGCTGATCGCCGCGAATTAGGCGTTCATCGACAAGTATTGTCGCAATAACACTTAACACGGTATTATCCACCGCCATCGAAAGGTGGAGGGTAATTCATGGCAACCGCAGCGCAGGTTTCGCGCGTCTCGTTCTGGGCGAAGATGACGATCGGGCTCAGCCTGTTCATCGTCTTCGCCTTTGCACAATTCGGTCTGCGCGGCTTCGTGCCCGTTACGCAAGTGCCGGTAATCTTTCATGTCCATGGCGTGGTCATGCTCGGCTGGCTCGCCCTCGTGACGACGCAGGCGCTGCTGGGCAACGGCAGCGGGCTGGAACTGCACCGACGACTTGGCTGGGCGAGTGCAGTCATGCTGCCCACCATCGCCGTGCTGACCAGCCTGACCTGCTTCGCCGGACTTCGCACCGGCATGTTCCCTCCGTTCTTCCCGCCGGCCTATTTTCTCGCGCTGATCCATGTCTCGATGCTGATCTTCGTGATGATGGTCGGCGGCGCCGTTGCGCTGCGCGGCCGTGCGGACTGGCACAAGCGGCTGATCCTGGGCTCCACCATCCTCATCATGGACCCTGCGCTCGGCCGGGTCCTGCCGATGCCTTTCATCATGCCCTGGGGCGAGTGGCTGTCGATGGCGATCCAGCTTGGCATGGTCGCGCTGATCGTGCGGCACGACCGGCGCACGATAGGCCGGGTCCATCCTGCCACCGTGACCGTCGCGCTGGCGGTGGTGCTGGCGCATGTCCTTGTCGAGCTGCTGGCGATCACGCCGCCGTGGGTCGCGTTCGCGGCGCAATTCGCGGGATAGATGTCCAGCTGTCCTCCCTGTCGCGCAGCGATGGGGAGGGGGACCGCCCGCATAGCGGGTGGTGGAGGGGGAGCCCCCTCCGTCAGCCCTGCGGGCTGCCACCTCCCCATTCCTGCGGAACAGGGAGGAAGACGACGGCCGCGATCTGCGAAAATTCCGCTTGGGTCCGCGCCTTCCCGTCCCTAGATAGACCCCGCCCGCAGCAAGGTTCGGGCGAGGATGTACAGGAACGACCATGACCGTAATGCCCGCCGACCTCTCAGGCATCGACGTGCGCGCCGAAATCGAGCGCCTGCGCAAGGAGCGCAATGCGGTCATCCTCGCCCATTACTACCAGAAGCCCGAGCTTCAGGACCTTGCCGACTTCGTGGGCGACAGCCTCGAACTGAGCCGCAAGGCGGCGGAAACCGATGCCGACGTCATCGCCTTTTGCGGCGTGAAGTTCATGGCCGACACCGCCAAGATCCTCTCCCCGAACAAGATCGTCGTGCTGCCCGATCTCAACGCCGGGTGCAGCCTGGAAGATTCCTGCCCGCCGGAGAAGTTCAAGGCGTTCCGCGAGGCGCACCCCGATCACATCGCGCTGACCTACATCAACTGCTCGACCGAGGTTAAGGCGCTGTCCGACGTCATCGTCACCAGCTCCAGCGCCGAGACGATCCTGCAGCAGATCCCGCTCGACCAGAAGATCATCTTCGGCCCCGACCGTCACCTCGGCGGCTACCTCGCGCGCAAATTCAACCGCGAGATGCTGCTGTGGCCGGGCGTGTGCATCGTGCACGAGGCGTTCAGCGAGACCGAACTGCTGAAACTGCGCGCCGAGCATCCCAATGCGCCGATCGCCGCGCACCCTGAATGCCCGCCGCACATCGTCGATCATGCGGACTACGTCGGCTCGACCAGTGGCATCCTGCAGTATGCGAAGACCATGCCCGGCGACACGCTGATCGTGGCGACCGAGCCGCACATCATCCACCAGATGCAGCTCTCGATCCCGAACAAGACCTTCATCGGCGCGCCCGGTGCGGACGGCAACTGCAACTGCAACATCTGCCCCTACATGGCGCTCAACAACCTCGAGAAGCTGTACATCGCGCTGCGTGACCTGTCCCCGCGCGTCGAGATCGAGGAGCCGCTGCGTCTGGCGGCGAAGAAGAGCCTCGACCGCATGCTGGAGA
This sequence comes from Novosphingobium resinovorum, assembly GCF_027922145.1. Lineage (GTDB taxonomy): Bacteria > Pseudomonadota > Alphaproteobacteria > Sphingomonadales > Sphingomonadaceae > Novosphingobium > Novosphingobium resinovorum. The sequence continues at coordinate 640,168 of NZ_BSFC01000011.1, forward strand.
TGGCCAGCGGGACGATCGGCAAGGGCGACCTGGGCGCGCGTTGAGGGCTTCGTCGTCCCGCCTGAAGCGCGATGACCCAACCCTTCGTCATTGCGAGCGCAGCGAAGCAATCCAGGGCGGTGTAAGACTGCTCTGGATTGCTTCGCTGCGCTCGCAATGACGATTCAAGGTAAGGCATCACTCTAAAGACAAGCCACCGGTCCCAGATCAAGTCCGGGACGACGACTGGCGAAACCTCTTCGCGCTTCCTATGTTGTATGGGAACGAACCGGGGAGCCCTGAAACTTGCGTGATGTCCTCATCCTGAGGAAACTGAAGGTCTGGTGCCTGCTGCTGCTGGCCGCCGTCTTCGCGCACGCGCTGATCCCGATCGAGGCCCGCGCCTCCGGCTCGGCATTCAGCCCTTCCACGGTCGAGGTATCGACCGGCCACTCCCTGCGTGTGGCTGCCGTGCGCAAGCTCGCCCCCCAGCGTGACCCGCTCGGCAGGGGGATGTTGCTCGCCTCCTCTTCCCAGGACCGGGAAGCACGGGACGCCCGCGCCTGCCCTGCCCCGGCCGGAGCCTCCGGCCCGCCCGGCTGGCGCTGCGCGCTGTCGCAGCCCAGAGCCCCGCCCTTCGCCTGACACGCCGCCGGATCGCAATACCGATCCGACAGTTTCAGCAAGGCCGGAGCGGCGCATTCCAGCGCGTCCCGGCAGCGAAGCACGGGACATCCAATGCCTCATCACACTCCCCTGATCGGCACCATCGTCGCCGGTCTGGTGATCGCCTTCTTCATGGGGGCGCTCGCCCACCGCCTGCGGGTTTCCCCCATCGCAGGCTACCTTCTCGCCGGCGTCATGGTCGGCCCCTTCACGCCCGGCTTCGTCGCCGATGCCGGGCTCGCACAGGAACTCGCCGAGATCGGCGTGATTCTCCTCATGTTCGGCGTCGGCCTGCATTTCTCGCTGCGAGACCTGCTGGCGGTGAAGAACATCGCCATCCCCGGCGCACTGGTGCAGATCGCCGTCGCCACCCTGCTGGGCATCGGCATCGGCTACATGATGGGCTGGGACCTTGCCGCCGGCTTCGTCTTCGGCCTCGCGCTCTCGGTGGCGAGTACCGTGGTCCTGCTGCGCGCGCTGCAGAGCCGCAACCTCGTCGAGACCGAGCGCGGCCGCATCGCCGTCGGCTGGCTGATCGTCGAGGATCTCGTCATGGTCCTCGCGCTGGTGCTGCTGCCTGCGCTGGCCTCGGGCCTCTCGGGAGGCGACGGCGCGGCAAGCCTGCCATGGGTGATCTCGACGACGTTGCTGAAAGTCGCGGGCTTCGTGGCGCTGATGCTGATCGTCGGGCGCCGCGTGCTGCCCTGGGCGCTGCACTGGGTGGTCCACACCGGATCGCGCGAGCTGTTCCGCCTTGCCGTCCTTGCGGTGGCTCTCGGCGTGGCGTTCGGGGCGGCCTATGCCTTCGACGTCAGCTTTGCGCTGGGTGCCTTCTTCGCAGGCATGATCCTGGGCGAAACCCAGCTGTCCCGCCGCGCCGCCGAGGAAACGCTGCCCTTGCGCGACGCTTTCGCGGTGCTGTTCTTCGTCTCGGTGGGCATGCTGTTCGACCCCTCGGTGGTGACCGAGCAGCCGATTCCGCTGCTGGTCACGGTGCTGACGATCGTGGTCGGCAAGTCGCTGGCGGCCTGGCTGATCGTGCGCGCCTTCGGCTACGAGAACGACAAGGCGCTGACGATCTCCGCCAGCCTTGCGCAGATCGGCGAGTTCTCGTTCATCCTCGCCGGGCTGGGCGCCGGGCTGGGGCTGCTGCCCGAGGCCGGGCGCGACCTCATCCTGGCAGGCGCGATCATCTCGATCTTCCTCAACCCCTTCATCTTCAACTTCGCGGTGGGCAGCACCGGTTCGGTGAAGAAACAGATGGAGGAGCAGGCCGAACAGGCGGAGATCGAGCACGAGAAAAAGCGCGAGGAGCACGTCATCCTCGTCGGCTACGGCCGCGTCGGCAAGCTGGTGGCGCACGGCCTGCGCGCCACCCCGACCGCCGTGCTGCTGATCGAAGCGCAGAGCGATCTCGCCCGCGAGGCCCGCGCCGAGGGCTTCGAGGTCGTCACCGGCAACGCGGTGGAGCCCGATGTCCTGAGGGAAGCCGGCATCGAGCGCGCCAACCGCATGCTCATCGCCATCCCCGAAGGCTTCGAGGCGGGCGCGATCTGCGAGGCCGCCCGCAAGCTGCGCCCCGACCTCTCGGTGATCGCCCGCGCCCACTCGGACGCGCAGTTCGCGCATCTCGTGGAGCACGGCTGCGACAAGGTGGTGCTGGGCGAGCGGGAGATCGCACGGCAGATGCTCGAACTGATCGGCGCCAGCGCCAGCCGCATCGCCGCCGTACCGGACGTGAAGTCGGCATGAGGGCGAGGAGAAAACCGCCCGGCTGGTTCAAGTGGGCGGTCTGGGGCGGGATCGTGCTGGCCGTCGCCGTCCCCACCGCCTGCGTGATGAACCACGGGGAGGTGCCGGGCTACGGCGCCTTCCCGTCATTGCCGCACTGAAACGAGACAGGTTTGGGTCGACGTTCTCGCCGTCATCAAAGGCAGTCGTAGTCTAGGCGAGCACTCCGGCTGCCTGCGCCATGACCTTGCGCACCATCTCCGGTTCGGCCTCGATAACCGTGAGATAGGCGCGCACGGCGGGTGGCGGCATGTGGCGAGCCAGTTCGTACTGGCGCAAGTTGGCGAGCGGAATGCCATAAGCCGCCGAGAACTGCGCCTGGTCCAAGCCAAGGCGATGCCGCAGAATGCGAAACCGCCGTCCGATATGGGCGCGTTCCAGCCCGGCTACACTGACGTCAAAATCCTCGGGATCGTTGGGATCAGCCGGAATTGCGATCGTAGTCTCTTTGTTCACCAGCATTGCTCCGTCGAACAGATATCAGCCTGACCCGATCGTCTCTCAAGACGTACACGACCGTGAACAACTTACCGTCCACCAATCCCACCGCCTTGTAGCGATCTTCGCCATCGACCAAGCGAAACGAAGGTAAAACCTCATGCCGCGTATCCTCGAAAATCCGCATCCCGAACGCCAGCCGCAAGCCGTGCTTGACCAGATTGGCCTCGTCCTTGGCGGGGTCGAACGCGAACTCCATCGCCCGTGACTATGGGCACCGCATATAACACGGGAAATTAAACCCCGTCCATCCGGCGACTTACCCAGCCGCCGCGGCCCGTGCCCACGCGACGATCGCGCCGGGCGGCATCGCACCGGACTTGCGCGCGATCTCCCGGCCCTTGTGCATCAGAACGAGGGTCGGGATGGACTGGATGCCGTAGTGCCCGGCAATCGCCCCTTCCGCCTCGGTGTCGAGCTTGCCGAGGCGCATCTCGGGCTCCAGCTGCGCCGCCGCCGCCGCGAAGGCCGGAGCCATCTGGCGGCAGGGACCGCACCACGCGGCCCAGAAGTCGACCAGCAGCGGCAGGTCGCTGCGGATCGCATGAGCATCGAAATTCGCTGTGGTCAGGGTGACCGGCGCCCCGGCGAAGAGGGCCGCCCTGCACTTGCCGCATGTCCCGCCGGCGCCCAGCCGTTCGACCGGCACCCGGTTCGACGTCGTGCAGCTGGGGCAAACGACGATTCTGTTATCGGACATGGACACGTCTCCTCACCATCGATGTAGGAGCGCGCGACTCAGACCGCCACTTCGCGCCACTCGCCCGGCGCGATGCCATCGAGAGTCCAGTCCCCGATGCGCCAGCGTACGAGGCGCAAGGTCGGGTGGCCCACGGCGGCGGTCATGCGGCGGACCTGCCGGTTACGGCCTTCGCGCAAGGTCAGTTCGATCCAGCAGTCCGGCACCGTCTTGCGGAAGCGCACCGGCGGATTGCGCGGCCACAGGTCGGGCGTGTCGATGCGGCGGGCATCAGCGGGCAGCGTCGGGCCGTCGTTCAGCGTGACACCCTTGCACAGCGTTTGGATCGCGGCCTCGTCCGGCTCTCCCTCGACTTGCACGAGATAGGTCTTGGGCGTCTTGTAGCGCGGGTTCGAGATACGCGCCTGCAGGCGGCCGTCGTCGGTCAGCAGCAACAGCCCCTCACTGTCGCGGTCGAGCCGCCCGGCGGGGTAGACGCCGGGCACCTTCACGAAGTCCGACAGCGTCGCGCGCGGGCTGGGAGACTTGAGGTCGGTGAACTGCGGCAGCACGTCGAACGGCTTGTTGAGCAGGATCAGGCGGGTCATGCGATCAGTCCTTCGCGGGCTTGTCTGCGGCGCGCGCCATCGCCAGCGCCACGGCGAGCAACACCATGCCGACCACGTCGATCGTGCCCAGCGTCTCTCCGAAAGCGAGCCAGCCAACAGTGGCCGCCAGCGCCGGCTGCGCCATCAGCGCGAGGCCGATCACCAGCGGTGTGAAATGGCGCAGCGAGTAGATCAGGAAACCCTGCCCGATCAGCTGGCTCGACAGCGCGAGCGCGACCAGCGGCGTCCAGTCGCGCGGCATGATGACTTCGCCCAGCAGCACCGCGGCGAGCAGCATCACCGGCACGCTCGCGGCGGTCGAGACGGCGAGCAGCGAATATTGCCCCCTGCCCTGCCGCACGCCGTTCAGCATGATGAGATAGACCGCGTAGAAGGCTCCGCCGAGCAGGCAGAACAAGTCTCCGACGAGGTTCGTGCGGCTGATCTCCAGCGATCCGCCCATCAGCAGGCCCGCTCCCGCCAGCGCGGCGAGGATGGCGCTGACTTCCAGCACGCGCGGCGCGCGCCGGGCGGTGGCAAGACCCCAGACCATCACGATCAGACTGCCCGAATTGCCGAACAGCGAGGCATTGCCCACCTTTGTCCGCACGATGCCGAAATGCCAGGCGGCCAGGTCCAGGGCAAAGAACACCCCCGCCGCCATGACCAGCGCGATCACCCCCGGCGACATCCTGCGCTGCACCGCAGGCTCACGTCCGGCGAGCAGCACGAGCACCGGCAGCGCGAGGGTCAGGCGCCAGAATCCGGCGGCGACCGGCCCGGTATCGGCAAGCCGCACCAGCCATGCCCCCAGCGCCAGCGCGACGTTGGCGGCCAGCAGCGCGAGGAGATGGCGCGCGGTCCAGTCATGGCCGGGTCGGACTTCGGGGACGGACAGGGCGGGAGCAGTGCTCATGGCCCGCGTCCTAGCGGCATGGCGCGGGCGGCGCACCTGCTTATTGGCGCGCCGCCCGGATCGTCAACAAAGCAGGATCAATTCGGCAACTGCGCCGTCTCTTCCCCCCGCGTCTTCCACAGCGACCAGCCCACGCCGCCCGCGATCAGCGCCAGCGTGATGCCAAGGCTGGCGAGCGGCGGGAATTTGGCGCCGCCCAGCGCAAAGTCGGCGATCAGGATCTTGCCGCCGATGAACACCAGCACCAGCGCGAGCGCATACTTCAGGTAGTGGAAGCGATGCACCATCGCCGCCAGCGCGAAGTAGAGCGCGCGCAGGCCCAGGATCGCCATGATGTTCGAGGTGTAGACGATGAAGGTGTCGGTCGTGATCGAGAAGATCGCCGGCACCGAATCGATCGCGAAGACCAGGTCGGCCAGGTTGATCACCACCAGCGCCAGGAACAGCGGCGTCGCTGCCCAGACGAGGTGGCCCTTCGCGTTGGCCTCCTTCACGAAGAAGTGCTCGGCGTGGTGCTGCTTGGTCACGCGCATGTGGCGCGAGATCCAGCGGATCGCGGCGTTGTTGCCGATGTCCGGGTCATGGTCGCTGGTGAACAGCATCTTGATCCCGGTGAAGATCAGGAAGGCGGCGAACAGGTACATGACCCAGTGGGCATGGGCGACCAGCGCCGCGCCGCCCGCGATCATAGCCCCTCGCAGCACGATGACGGCAAGGATGCCCCACAGGAGCGCGCGGTACTGGTACTTGGGGTGGATCGCGAAGTAGCCGAAGATCATCGATATGACGAAGACGTTGTCGATCGAGAGCGCCTTCTCGATGAAGTAGCCCGTGTAGTAGTCGATCGCGGGCGCGGAGCCCTTGGCCCACCAGATCCACGCGCCGAAGATCATGGCGATGCCGATGTAGAACACCGACAGTTTCAGCGATTCGGCGATGCCCATCTCCTTGTCGTCCTTATGCAGGACGCCGAGGTCGAAGGCGGTGAGCAGCAGCACGACGGCCGCGAACGAAAGCCAGAACCAGGCGGGCGTGCCCAGCCAGTCGGCGAAGAGAAATTCCATGATGACGTGCCCTGTTCAGGGGGAAACGGAGGCGCCGGCGCGCAGGATCGGGGGAGGAAAGCGCGCCGGCGCGCGGGTTACAGGCTGGCGAGTGCGCGCGCGGGCGGCAGCAGCCGCGCCATCCTGTCCCTGAGCCTGGTTTTCCGTTTCATCAGCCGGGCGACCTCCAACGGGTCCCTGTGGCGGCCTGTCTTCATGCGGCGGATCGCGGCGTCGAGCTTCTGGTGCAGCTCTAGCAGGCGGAACATGCGTTCGGTCATTATCGTATCCCTATCGAACGGGTTGAAGTTCGATCGGATGAGCGGCGCTGGGGTTGCGTAAGAAAACAATGCTGAACCTGCACCGGTATCACCCGATGCGGTCCGACATCACGAGGCGTGAGGGAAATTCCCGATCACGCCGCGCCAGAGGGGCCCGGCCCGCAAAGGCTCTAATACGACCGAATCGCTCCGAGTTCAACCCATCGATCCTCCGTGTCGCGCAGCGATGGGGAGGTGGCAGTCGCGAAGCGACTGACGGAGGGGGGAACCCGCACGCCCCTCCCCCTCCACCACCGCCTACGGCGGCGGTCCCCCTCCCCATCGCTGCGCGACAGGGAGGATTGCCTCTGCCTCAAAATCCGATATTAATGTGATATCACTTTTAGAGGGGTGCCACCGATGTCCGATTCGCATCTGCCCATCAACGCCAGCCGGGAGAGCATCGCCTCGACCCGGAGCGGCTACCTGATGCTCATAGTGTTCCTGGCGCTGCTCGTGGCGATCGTGTTCTGCGTCGTCACGCTTGCCAGCGGTGATCCGGGACCGGGCACGGTGCTGGGCTTCCTCGCCTTCATCCTCCCGGCGGTGATCATGAACGTTCTGATCCTCAGCGGCTTTTACATGATCCAGCCCAACCAGGCCGCTGCCGTCACCCTGTTCGGCAGCTACAAGGGCACCGATCGCACCCCCGGCCTGCGCTGGGTCTGGCCGTGGATGGGCAAGACGAAAATCTCGGCCCGCGCCAACAACGTCGTCTCGGAAAAGCTCAAGGTGAACGACCTTCGCGGCAACCCGATCGAGATCGCCACCAACGTCGTCTGGCGCGTCGCCGACACCGCCCAGGCGCTCTACGACGTGGACGACTACAAGGCCTTCGTGAACGTCCAGATCGAGGCCGCCGTGCGCTCGATCGGATCGCGCTACGCCTATGACGACGTCGAGGATGCCGAGATCACCCTGCGTGGCAGCCACGAGCAGGTGAATGCCGAACTGCGCACCGAACTGATCGCCCGCCTGCAGGTGGCGGGCATCACGGTGGACGAGTGCGGCCTCACTCACCTCGCCTACGCGCCAGAGATCGCCGGGGCCATGCTGCGCCGCCAGCAGGCCGAGGCCGTCATCGGCGCGCGGCGCAAGCTGGTGGAGGGCGCGGTGTCGATGGTCGAGATGGCGCTGGCGCAGCTCTCGGAAAAGAACGTGGTCGAACTCGACGACGAGCGCCGCGCGGCGATGGTTTCGAACCTGATGGTCGTGCTCTGCGGCGAGCGGGATACCCAGCCCGTCGTCAACACCGGCACGCTCTACTCGTAACGACCCCATGGCGTCTCCCGGCAAGAAGGCGTTCGCGCTCCGTCTCGATCCGGCGCTCTACGCGGCGCTGGAGCGGACGGCGGCGGCGGACTTGCGCTCGGTGAACGCCGAAGTCGAAGTGCTGCTGCGCGAGGCCCTCGCCCGGCGCGGCGTCAAGGTCGAGGCGGGCGAACCGGCAAGGCGCGGACGTCCGCCGAAGGATGGAGACTGATCATGCTGCACAAGCTGTTCGAGAATGATCCGTGGTTCGCCCCCAAGCGCTACGGCTACGGCGCGGGGCTGCCGATCGCGTGGCAGGGGTGGGCGCTGCTGGCGGCCTACCTCGCCATTATCGTCGGGATCGCGCTGCCGGGGACCGGCGGCACGCTGGGCGCCCGGACCGCGTCCTTCGTCGGCGTGCTGCTGGTGACGGGCGTGTTCATGGTGATCGCCGCGCGCCACACGCGCGGCGGCTGGAAGTGGCGCTGGGGCGGGGATTGAGGCGGTCCGTCGTCCCGGACTTGATCCGGGACCGCTGGCCGTGAACAGCCCATCTGTCGGCGCGCGCCGCCGGGGCTTCGACAAGCTCAGCCTGAGCGGAATTTAAAGACCTGCTCTCAAAACCGCTCAGCCTGAGCTTGTCGAAGCCCTGGCCGATAACGCCCGCCTAAAGACAGCCAGCGGTCCCGGATCAAGTCCGGGACGACGTGGAACATTACAACTTCGCGAAAACCGCCACCATCGCCTTCCACGCCCGGTCCGCCTCGCCCGGATCGTAGGCAGGCGAATCCGGCACGCACCAGCCGTGGTCGGCGGCGTAGACCTCCACCTCAGCCGGACGCTTCGCCGCATCGGCGGCCTTGCGCAGTTCGGTCTTCACCTCGGGCTGCTTGGCGTCGTCGTTGCGGGCAATGGCGAGGATGTAGCTCGCCTGCGTCTTGCCCAGAACCCTGTGCGGACTGTCGGGCGCCTCGGTCACCAGCCCCGCACCGTGGAGCGACACCGCCGCCTTCACCCGCCCCGGCACCGCCGCCGCCGTGCGCACGGTGAACGGCCCGCCCATGCAGTAGCCGTTGCTGCCGATCCCGCGCTTCGTATCCACCGCGTCCTGCGTGTCGAGGAACGCCACATAGGCCGTCGCATCGCGCGTGACAGCCTCGGACGTGAGCATCGCGCGCATCGGGCCGACTTTCGCCTGACCTTCAGGCGTGCGGTACTCGGCGAAGCTCTTCATCACCGGCGCCGGGCCCGAGCGGTAGTAGGGGTTCACCACCAGGACCGCATAGCCCTGCGCGGCGAGATTGCGGGCCATGATCTTCTTGGCATCACGCAGGCCCGCAATGTCGGGCCACATCACGATGCCGGGATGCTTGCCCCCACCCGCTTTATGGCCCGGATGGACGAAGAACGCATCGCACACGCCGTCCGCCGTGGTGATCGAAACCATGCGCTCGGTCAGTTCGCCGCCGCTCTCCGCCGCCACCGCTCCGCACCCGGTCAGCGCAAGTCCGGCACCCAGCACCGAGAACGCGCGGCGGTCCAAGCGGCTGAAGTCGTCGGCGGTATAGTCGTCACACATGGGCTGGCCTTTCGCTGCTTTCCCGGCAGCCTAGCAGAGCTTCGCGCGACCTCAATCGCCGTTGAAGTTGAGTTCCAGGTTCACGGCATTGGGATCGGCGAGGAACAGTTGCCTGAGGCCGATGTGCGTCAGATCGTTGAACCGGTAGTCGAGGCCGAGTTCGTCCAGCTTCGCGCGGGTCTCCTCGAAGCCGCTGCAGCGCAAGGCGACGTGATGGAAACCGTTGGTTGATTCGCCCGGCAGGTAATCGTCGTAGCGCCCCGGAGCGGTGGTGCGATCGACGAGGTGAATGATCGGCAGCCCCCCTGCGTCGCGCATCCAGTAGCCCGCCGTGCCCGCGCGGATCGAGGGGTTTTCGCTGCGGATCAGGCCCAGTACGCGTTCGTAGAACGTGGCGGTGCCTTCGAGGTCGTCGGTCAGGATGTTGACGTGATCGATGCCGCTGACCTGCATGGTGCTCTCCCATTGTTGGGCAGGGATTAACCCACCCCTGCCCCCTCCCGCAAGCGGGAGGGGAATGCGAAACCTGCGCATAGCCCTCCCGCTCGCGGGAGGGCCGGGAGGCTTGAGAGCGAAGCGAACTAGCCGGACGGGGTGGGCCTCAGCTCCGGAACACCACCGTCCGCGCTCCGTTCAGCAGCACCCGGTCCTCCAGATGCAGCCGCACCGCCTCGGCCAGCACGCGGCGTTCGATGTCGCGACCCTTGCGGACCATGTCCTCGGGCGTGTCGGAGTGCGTCACCGGCTCCACGTCCTGATGGATGATCGGCCCTTCGTCGAGGTCGGCGGTCACGTAATGCGCGGTCGCCCCGATCATCTTCACCCCGCGCGCGTGCGCCTGGTGATAGGGCTTGGCGCCCTTGAAGCCGGGCAGGAAGGAGTGGTGGATGTTGATGCAGCGCCCCGACAGGAATGCCGCCATCTCGTCCGAGAGGATCTGCATGTAGCGCGCCAGCACCACCAGTTCCGCCCGCGTCTCGTCGACGATGGCGCGGATCTGCGCTTCCTGCGCGGCCTTCTCGCCCTTGGCCATCGGCAGGTGATGGAAGGGAATGTCCCCCAGCATCAGCGTGTTGATCGCCTCGCGCGGGTGGTTGGAGACGACGCCGACGATCTCCATCGCGATCTCGCCGATGCGGTGGCGATAGAGCAGGTCCGCCAGGCAATGGTCGAACTTGCTGACCAGCAGCAGGACGCGGCGCGGCCGGTCGCGGCGCTGCATCGACCAGGCCATGCCGTATTCGTGCGCGATCGGACCGAAGCCTTCGCGGATATCCTCGCGGTCCGTGGCGCCCGGATCGAAGGCCACGCGCATGAAGAACCGGCCCTGCTCGAGATCGTCGAACTGCTGCGCCTCGGTGATGTTGGCGCCCATCTGCGCGAGATAGCCCGTCACCCGGGCGACGATGCCCGGACGGTCGGCACACGAAAAGGCGAGGATCAGCGGCTCGGCCATACCCTTGCCCCTTACGCCGCGACGGCGCCGCGATTGGTCAGCGCGGCCTCGCTCTCGGCCATGAGCGCGGCGATGATCTCGGCCACCGGCTCCTCCTTGCCGACCATGCCGACCGACTGGCCCGCCATGATCGAGCCGCTCTCGACGTCGCCGTCGATGACCGCGCGGCGCAGCGCGCCTGCCCAGAAGTGCTCGATCTTGAGCTGCGCCTCGCCCATGTCGACCTCGCCCGCGTCCAGCAGGCGCGCGACTTCGATCTGCTTGGCGGTGAATTCCTCGGTGCCCTTGTTCTTGAGCGCGCGCACGGGGATTACCGGCAGGCGCGGATCGACCTGCACCGATGCCACCGCATCGCGGGCCGAGGCTCGGAAGAACGCCTTCTTGAACGCTTCATGGGCGATCGATTCGCTCGCGCAGGCGAAGCGGGTGCCGAGCTGCACGCCGGCCGCGCCCATTTCGAGGTATCCGGCGATCGCCTCGCCCCGGCCGATGCCGCCCGCGACGAACACGAGGTTGTCCGCGGCTAGGCTCGGCAGGATTTCCTGCGCCAGCACCGAGGTGGAGACGGGGCCGATGTGGCCGCCCGCTTCCGAACCCTCGATCACCAGCGCGTCCGCGCCCGAGCGCAGCAGTTTCTTGCCCAGCGCCAGCGTGGGCGCGAAGCAGATGACCTTGGCGCCATTGGCCTTGATCGCCTCGACGCTGCCCTTGGGCGGAATTCCGCCCGCAAGCACCACATGCGTCACGCCATGCTTCGCGCAGACGTCGATCAGGTCGAACAGCATCGGGTGCATGGTGATGAGGTTCACGCCGAAGGGCTTGGACGTCAGCGCCTTGGTGGCGGCGATCTCGGTGTCGAGCAGTTCCGGGGTCATCGCTCCGCAGGCGATCACGCCGAAGCCGCCTGCGTTGCTGATCGCGGAGACGAGGTTGCGCTCGGAAACCCAGGACATGGCGCCGCACAGGATGGCGGTCTCGGTGCCGAGGAATTCGCAGCCGCGCGCCATCAGCGCGGAAGTCTTGGTGTAGGCGGTCATGAAATTCCCATAGCCCGGATTCTTGTTCAGCCGTGCGCCATAGGGTGACGAGCCGCACCAGACAAGCGGCGAGCGACGGAACCAAATGGCGACAAGTTCGTTCAGGTGAGGCACAGTTACATGGAAATCAGGGGGTCATTTCCAACATGCAACACGACGACGAACCGCTGAATGCCGCAGCCACGACACCGTCGGGCCCGGAAGCGGTCGCCGCGCAGGGCGTAACGATCGACGAACATCTGTTCGAGGACATTCTGGATCTCGAAGGCGCGTTGCGGTTGAGTACGCAGGCCACCGCCGGTCTCGGCGCCCCGCGCGCCACGGAAATCGTGATGCTCGGCCGCAAGTTGCGCGAACCTTCAGCCGCGAAGATGCAGGTCCTTGCCGATGAAGTGCGCAAGGCCACGCAGGCCGGTGATCTGGCGCGGGTCCGCGAGTGCCATCTGCGCGTCATCGACACACTGGTTTCGCTGCGCACGACGTGCTGGGCCGTAAAATCCGAAGAATAGATCAAGTTTCATCGAGTTTCCCGATTACTCTTACATGTTCGTATAGCTTCTCCGCCTTGGCGGGCTTCGTTAGGTCTAAAGCAGAGCCGCCAAAGGGCAGCACACGCCAATCCATGACCACAGGCCCATGACCAAAGGAGAGCCGACATGCACGGATCCAACTCAGACGAGCCCAAGTGCCCTTACGGCCACGGCGCCGCTACCCCGCTGACCACGCAGTTCGGCGCGCCGGTCGTCGACAACTCCAACTCCTACACCGCCGGGCCGCGCGGCCCGCTGCTGATGCAGGACGTCTGGCTGATCGAGAAGCTGGCCAACCTCAACCGCGAAGTGATCCCCGAGCGTCGCATGCACGCCAAGGGTTCGGGCGCATTCGGCACCTTCACCGTCACCGGTGACGTCTCGAAGTACACCCGCGCGAAGTTCCTCGCCGAAAAGGGCAAGCAGACCGAGCTGTTCGCCCGCTTCACCACCGTGGCCGGAGAGCGCGGCGCGGCCGATGCCGAGCGCGACATTCGCGGCTTCGCGGTGAAGTTCTACACCGAGGAAGGCAACTGGGACATGGTCGGCAACAACACGCCGGTCTTCTTCGTGCGTGATCCCCGCCACTTCGCCGATCTCAACAAGGCGGTGAAGCGCGATCCGCGCACCAACATGCGCAGCGCGCAGAACAACTGGGACTTCTGGACCCTGCTGCCCGAAGCCTTCCATCAGGTCACCTACGTGATGGGCGATCGCGGCATCCCCAAGTCGTACCGCCACATGGACGGCTTCTCCAGCCACACCTATTCGTTCTACAACGAGGCGGGCGAGCGGTTCTGGGTGAAGTGGCACTTCAAGACCCAGCAGGGCCACGCGCACCTGACCGACGCCGAAGCCGCCGAAGTCGTCGCCGGCGACCGCGAGAGCAACCAGCGCGATCTCTACGAGGCGATCGAGCGCGGCGAGTTCCCGAAGTGGAAGGTCATGGTCCAGATCATGGACGAGGCCGAGGCCGAGACCTGCGGTTTCCACCCCTTCGATCTCACCAAGGTCTGGTCGCAGAAGGTCTATCCGCTGATCGAGGTCGGCATGATGGAACTGAACCGCAACCCGGAGAACTTCTTCGCGGACGTGGAGCAGAGCGCCTTCAGCCCGTCCAACCTCGTCCCCGGCATCGGCGTCTCGCCCGACAAGATGCTGCAGGCACGCCTGTTCGCCTATTCGGACGCGCAGCGGTATCGTCTGGGGGTCAACCACCACCAGATCCCGGTGAACGCGGCGCGCTGCCCGGTGTTCAACAACCACCGCGACGGCCAGGGCCGGGTCGACGGGAACTACGGCGGACTGCTGCACTACCACCCGAACTCGTTCGACCAGTGGCAGGGCCAGCCCGAATTCCGCGAACCGCCGCTGCGCCTCTCGGGCGCTGCCGACTTCTGGAACTTCCGCGAGGATGACGACGACTACTACAGCCAGCCGCGCGCGCTGTTCCAGCTGATGGACGATGCGCAGAAGGAGCGCCTGTTCGGCAACACCGCCCGCGCCATGGGCGACGCGCCGGACTTCATCAAGCAGCGCCACATCGACAACGCCACCCGCTGCGATCCGGCTTACGGTACAGGCGTGGCGGCTGCGCTGGGGATGAGCGTGAGCGCGGAACTCTCGCCGGTGCCCGAACTGGCGGATTGACCTGACGGCCGAATGAAAAGGCCCCGTGTGCGGATGTCCGCGCACGGGGCCTTTTTCGTGATTGTTCCGTCACCCTTTAACAGTCATCCCCGCGAAGGCGGGGACCCATCTGATGACCGTGCAACACGAGAGAACCGGAGATGGGTTCCCGCCTTCGCGGGAATGACTGTCAAAGGGTCGGTGTTCTACTTCGCCACCGTGAAGGTCGTCGCCATGTCAGCCTTCGAATCGCCGCCGACCCACACGTCGAAGGCGCTGTCGTCCTGCACCCAGCCCTTGGTCGCCGCGCTCCAGTAGCGCAGGTCGTCGGCCGTCAGCGTGAACTGCATGTGCTTCGTCTCGCCCGGCGCGAGGGCGACGCGGGCGAACTTCTTGAGCTGGCGCACCGGACGCGAGGACGTGCCCACGCGCTGGTGAATGTAGAGCTGCGCCACCTCGTCGCCCGCACGCTTGCCGGTGTTGGTGAGGTCGAACGACACCGTGACCGGCTCGCCCAGCTTCACCGAGGCGCGGTCCACCGCCAGCTTGCCGTAAGCGAACGTGGTATAGCTCAGGCCGTGACCGAAGGGCCAGGTCGGCGAATTGTCCTCGTTCCAGTAGCGCTTGTCGGCGCTTCCGGGCTGGTGCGAGGGCAGGTAGGCGTAAGTGTAAGGCGCCTGTGCCGCGCTGCGGATCCAGCTGAAGGGCAGCTTGCCGCCGGGGTTCGCATCACCGAGCAGCAGGTTGGCGACGGCATTGCCGCCCTCGGAGCCGGGATACCACGCCTCCAGCACCGCGCCGGGCTTCGCATCGCCGAGGCTGAGCGGACGGCCGTTGACCAGCACCACGACGACCGGCTTTCCGGTGGCGATCACCGCGTCGAGCAGTTCCTGCTGACGGCCCGGCAACTTCAGGTCCGATCGCGAGGCGAATTCGCCCGCCATGTTCTGCGCCTCGCCCAGCACCATGACCGCGACGTCCGACTGCTTCGCAAGCGCGATCGCCCTGGCCAGTTCCGCCTTCTCGTCGATCGCGGGATGCTCGCCGGGCTTGTTCATCGCGTCGAAGAAGGAGGGGTTCTTGCGGGTCGGCCATGCCGTTCCGGTCGCATATTCGACCTTCACGCCCGCACCCAGCTTGGCGCGCAGGCCTACAAGGACGCTGACGCCCTCCGGCTTGTTGGAGGAGAACACCCAGGGGCCGAGCATGTCGTGGCCCGCATCGCCGAGCGGCCCGATCACCGCCACCGACTTGAGCTTGCTGCGGTCCAGCGGCAGCAGCCCGCCCGCATTGGCCAGCAGCACCGCCGACCGCTCGGCCGCGATCCGCGCGACTTCGCGGTGCGCGGGATCGTCGAAGGTCCTGGGCACCGCCTTGGGATCGACATAAGGCTTGTCGAACAGGCCAAGGCGATACTTGGCCTCGAGCAGACGCAGCACCGGGCCGTCGAGCGCGCTTTCGGCCACTTCGCCGTTCTTCACCGCGTCGATCAGCGACAGCATCGGCGAGGGGTTGCTCGGCACCGTCATCGCAAGGTCCATGCCCGCCTCCAGCGCGCGCACGGCGGCCTGCTTCGGGCTGCCCGCCATGCCCTGCTTCTCCAGCGAATCGACGCCGTTGGCATCGCTGACGACGAAGCCCTTGAAGCCCCATTCCTTGCGCAGCACGTCGGTCAGCAGCCACTTGTTCGCCGCCGCCGGAACGCCGTTGAGGCCCATGTAGGCGCTCATGATATTGCCCGCGCCCGCATCGAGCGCGGCCTTGAACGGCGGCAGGTAAGTGTTGCGCAGCTGGTTTTCCGACAAGTCCACCTCGTCGTAGTCACGCCCGCCGAACGAGGCGCCGTAGCCGACGAAATGCTTGGGGCCGGACAGCACGTGGCCCGGCGTGCCGATGGCCCCGCCCTGGAAGCCGCGCACCTGTGCCGCCGCCATCGCCGCGCCGAGCACCGGGTCCTCGCCCGCGCCCTCGACCATGCGGCCCCAGCGCGGGTCCATGGTGATGTCGACCATCGGCGCGAAGGTCCAGTTGATGCCCACCGCGCGCGCTTCCGATGCCGCGACGGCCTGGCCGCGCTCGGCCGTCGCCGGGTCCCACGACGCGGCCATCGCGATCGGCACCGGCATGATCGTGTGCAACCCGTGGATCACGTCGTAGCCGATCAGCAGCGGAATGCCGAGGCGGGTCTTCTTCACCGCCAGTTCCTGCAGCGCGTTGATGCGGACCGGATCGGTGACGAACAGCATCGAGCCGACCTCGCCCTTCGCGATCGCGGCGTCGATGTTCACCGCCGTCGCCTTCGGATTCGCCACGGTAGCGCCGCCGAAGTCGAAGTACTGGACGAGCTGGCCCGCCTTCTCCTCCAGCGTCATCCGCTGCAGCATCGCCTCCGCGCGCTCGCGTGCTTCCGCCTCTGTCACGACTTTCGCCTGCTTGGCCACGACCGGCGTGGCCGCCAGCGGAACGAGCGACGACGTCAGGGCCAAAGCGAGTACCATTCGGGAAAGGCGCAAGGTCGATTACTCCATTGGAATGCTGATCAGCATACTTGTGCACGCGCACTATCGCGGTTTCGCGTATTTGACAGCGCTGTATCCGACGCGCGGATAGCGGAAACGAAAAGAGGCGGCGCTTGCCGCGCCGCCTTTCTCTAATCCTTCGCCGGTACGCGAGAGCGCCGCGATCAGGCGGCCGCGTCGAGCCCGTAAGCGGTGTGCAGCACGCGCACGGCCAGTTCGGTCTCATCGGTGTCGATCAGGACCGAGACCTTGATCTCGCTGGTCGAGATGGCGATGATGTTGATGCCGCGATCGGCCAGCGTCTTGAACATTGTCGCCGCGACGCCCGCGTGGCTGCGCATGCCCACGCCTACGACGCTGATCTTCGCCACATTGCCCTCGGCGATCATGCGGTAGTAGCCGATGGCCTCCTTGCGCTCTTCCAGCAGCGCCTGCGCGCGGGCGAGATCGGCCTGCGGGACCGTGAAGGTCACGTCGGTCTCGCCTTTGTCCTTGGCGACGTTCTGGATGATCATGTCGACGTTGATGTTCGAATCCGCGAGCGGCGCGAAGATCGACGCCACCGCGCCCGGACGGTCGGCGATGCGGGTCAGGGTGATCTTGGCTTCGTTCTTGTCGGCGGCGATGCCGGTGATCAGCTGGCGTTCCATGTCGCTTCCTTCAAGCTCTTCGTCACTGACGATCAGGGTTCCGGGGATGGTATCGGCGGCGGGCGCGTTCTCGTCGATGAACGAGGACAGCACCTGCACGCGCACGTTCTCCTTCATGGCGAGGGAGACCGAGCGGGTCTGCAGCACCTTGGAGCCGACCGAGGCCAGTTCCAGCATTTCCTCATAAGTCACCAGTGGCAGCTTGCGCGCCTTGGCGACGATGCGCGGGTCGGTGGTGTAGACGCCGTCGACGTCGGTGTAGATGTCGCAGCGGTCGGCCTTCACCGCCGCCGCCACGGCCACCGCCGAAGTATCCGAGCCGCCGCGCCCCAGCGTGGTCACGCGATTTTCCGGCGAGACACCCTGAAAGCCCGGGATCACCGCGATCTGGCCCGATGCCATCGAGGCGATCAGCGCCTCGGCGTCGATATCCTCGATGCGGGCCTTGGCGTGGGCGTCGTCGGTCTTGATCGGCACCTGCCAGCCCAGCCACGAGCGCGCCTTGCAGCCCATCGACTGCAGCGTCAGCGCCAGCAGGCCGGACGTGACCTGCTCGCCCGAGGCGACCACGACGTCGTATTCGGCCGGATCGTAGAGCGCATCGGCTTCACGGCAGAAGTTGACGAGGCGGTCGGTCTCGCCCGCCATCGCGGAGACGACCACGGCCACTTCGTGCCCGGCTTCCTGCTGGCGTTTGACGATACCCGCCACGCGCCGGATGCGCTCGGACCCGGCCATGGAAGTGCCGCCGAATTTCATCACGATACGTGCCAAGGCGCCGTTGCTCCCCTGCGTAAAAGACCCGCGCGGAGTGCGCGAGTGTGGATAAGAGTCGGCGGCGCTGTTAGGGGGGGATCATGGACAATGCAACTGCCTCTCTTCCCGCTTCGCGCGCAACAATCGATCCGAAGGAGGCCGCGCACTTCGGCGCCCTCGCCGCCGAGTGGTGGGATCCGAAGGGCACTTCGGCGATGCTGCACAAGCTGAACCCGGTGCGCCTGGGCTTCATCCGCGAGGCGATCGACGGACATTTCGGCACCGATTCGCGCGGGCTCAGGCCGCTGGCGGGCAAGCGCGCGCTCGACGCCGGATGCGGCGCGGGGCTGCTGTGCGAGCCGCTGGCGCGCATGGGCGCGGCGGTGACGGGCGTGGACGCCGCACCCGAAAACGCCGCCGCCGCGCGCGCCCATGCCGAGGCGGGCGGGCTGGCGATCGACTACCGCGCGGGCGAACTGGGATCGCTGGGCCTGACGGGCTACGACCTCGTCTGCTCGCTGGAAGTGATCGAGCATGTCACCGACAAGGCCACCTTCATCGGTGACCTGTCCGCTGCGTTGGCGGACGACGGGTTGATGATCCTATCGTGCCCTAACCGCACCGCCCGCTCGCGCGTGCTGCTGGTGGAGGCGGCGGAGCGGCTCGGCCATGTGCCGAAGGGAACGCACGAATGGAGCCAGTTCGTGACGCCTGAGGAACTGCGCGAGCTTGCGGATGGCGCCGGGCTGGAACTGGGTACGCCGCGCGGGATCGCATGGTCGCCGCTCAAGGGGCTGCACCTGTCAGACGATCTGGCGCTGAACTTCATCGCGACGGCGCGGAAGAAGTAAGCATCCTCCCTGTTCCGAAGGAATGGGGAGGTGGCAGCCCGCAGGGCTGACGGAGGGGCTTCTCCCCCTCCACCACTCGCTACGCGAGCGGTCCCCCTCCCCATCGCTTCGCGACAGGGAGGATTTGGGGACCTTACCCCAGCACCCCCTCGATCGCCGCCACGGCCTTCGCCTCACGCTCGGCCCAGGTTCCGGCGATGCGCACGAAGGTCACCCCGGCACGCACCAGCATGTCCTCGGCCAGCGCGGCGAAGCGGGCGCGGGTGTCATCGGTCCCGAAAAAGCGGGTGCCGTCCTCCTGCCAGGGCACATCGGGCTCGAACAGCAGGTAGAGGTCGGCCTTGGGATAGGCCAGCAGGGCTTCGGGCACTTCGCCGAACAGCATCTGCGCCCAGGCGGCGGTCATCAGCTGGTCGGTGTCGAACAACAGGACCGGCGCACCGTCATCGTCAGACAGCGCCCGGCGATTGTGCCGGGCCTGCCCCTCGGCGATGACGAGAAGGTCCGTCATCGTCAGGTCGATGCCGTTCTCTTCGCAATAGGTGCGGCCATACTCCGGCACAAAAGGCCAGCCGCGCGTGACGAGCAGGCGCTCGCACAGCACCGACTTGCCGGTGCTCTCGGCGCCGTGGAGGCAGACGGTCTTCATGCCTGCGTCCTGTAGGCGACGATCCATTCCCGCAAGGCCAGCACCGACATCAGGAGAAATACGACGTAAAGCCCCGCCGTCGCCCACAAGTCCTTGTGAACGTAGACTGCGATGGACGCGATATCGACGGCGATCCACAAGACCCAGTTCTCGATGCGGCGAAACGCGAGCAGGATCTGCGCGGCGATGCTGGCCCCGGCAATCGCGGTGTCGGCGTAAGGCAGCGAGGCGTCGGTAAAGCGGTGCATCACCCAGCCGAGGTTGAGCGCCAGCGCCGCCGTCGCCGTCAGCCAGACGACGCGGCTGAGGTTGCTCAGCAGGCGAACGGGCACGCGGTCGTCGCCCTCGCCGCCGGTCTTCGCCGCGCGCAGCCAGAGCACCCAGCTCCACCCCTGCGCCACGAAGAAGAAGACCTGCAGCCCCGCCTCTCCGTAGAGCTTCGCCTCGAAGAACACGGCGACATAGAGCGCCACCATGGCCATGCCGAACGGATAGTTCCACACGCTGCGCCGCACCAGCAGCGCAATGTTGGCAAGACCGAGCGCGGCCGCGATCCATTCGACGGTGTTCATTGCCCCGGCCCCCGAAACAGTCCCCGAATCAGGCCCCCGCTCAGACGAACGCCGCCGCCCATTCCGGCTCCTTGAAGCCGACGAGGATGCCGCCGGGATATTCCACCACAGGCCGCTTGATCATGCTGGGATTGGCGGCCATCAGCGCAGTCGCCTTCTCGGCGTCGAGGTCGGCCTTGTCGGCATCGGGCAGCTTGCGGAAGGTGGTCCCGGCGCGGTTCAGCACCTTGTCGAGCCCGGCGGCGTCGATCCACGCCGCGAGCTTTTCCGGGTCCGCGCCTTCCTTCTTGTAGTCGTGGAACGTGTACGCGATCCCCTTCGCGTCAAGCCAGACACGCGCCTTCTTCACCGTGTCGCAGTTGGGGATGCCGTAGAACTCGATCGCCATGCCGTACCTATCGCCCTGAAACGCAGGCACAAGTTACGGTAAGGAGCCTGCTTCACGCGCGGCGATACACCAAGCCGCGCGCGATGCATACCGGCAAGAACATGGGGCCGATCAGCCCGGCAGCCTTGCCTTCATGTCGAAGCGCTGCACCTTGGGCATGTCGCACGTGTAGAGCGTGTAGCTCTCGTAATATTCCTTCATGCCGCGACGCTGGACCATGAGATGCTCGGCATTGCGCGCCCAGGCGGCGGCGTGCTCCGCGCTCTCCCATTCCGACATCGACAGCACTTCGCCGTCGTCCGCCGTATAGCTGCGGAACAACAGGAATCCCGGCTGCTCGGCGGCCATCGCCTCCATGGCGACGGCGTCGTGGATATAAGCGTCAACGTCGATGTCGGCGCGCTTGCGGTTGCGGAAAAGGACAAGGAACATTTGCGCTCCCTGCATCGCCGCAATCGGTTGTACAAGTGATCAAAAGCGCCATTGTGACTTGCGATTTGTCCCGCTTCGGGAAGATCGCAGCCGCTTCGACCACAATCAGCGCTCCACTGGACAAATCGCGCGATTCCCGACAAGGCGCGAGGCACCATGAGCATGAACAGCTTCGGCCGCCTCTTCCGCTTCACCACCTGGGGTGAGAGCCACGGACCCGCCATCGGCGCCGTCGTCGACGGGTGCCCGCCGGGCCTCGCCATCGACGAGGGCGTGATCCAGCCCTTCCTCGACGCGCGCCGTCCCGGCCAGTCGAAGTTCACCACGCAGCGGCAGGAGCCGGACCAGGTCCGCATCCTCTCGGGCGTTTTCGAAGGCAGGACGACAGGCACCCCGATCAGCCTGATGATCGAGAACGTCGACCAGCGCTCCAAGGACTATTCCGAGGTCGCCGTCGCCTATCGCCCCGGCCATGCCGACTACGCCTACGACGCCAAGTACGGCTTCCGCGACTATCGCGGCGGCGGGCGCTCCTCGGCGCGCGAGACCGCCAGCCGCGTGGCGGCGGGCGCGGTGGCGCGGCTGGTGATCCCCGAAGTGAAGATCCTCGCCTACGTCTCCGAGATCGGCGGCGACATGATCGATCCGGGCAAGTTCGACGAAGCCGAGATCGCCAACAACCCGTTCTTCTGCCCCGACGCGGCCGCTGCGGCGCGCTGGGAGAAGATCGTCGATGACGCGCGCAAGAGCGGTTCGTCGGTCGGCGCGGTGGTGGAATGCTATGCCAGCGGCGTGCCCGCAGGCTGGGGCGCCCCGCTCTACGCCAAGCTCGACGCCGACCTCGCGGCGGCGATGATGGGCATCAACGCGGTCAAGGGCGTCGAGATCGGCGACGGCTTTGCGGCCGCACGCCTCTCCGGCGAGCAGAACGCCGACCCGATGCGCCCGAATGCCGAAGGGCCGGACGGCGCGCCGGAGTTTCTGGCGAACCACGCGGGCGGCATCGCGGGCGGCATCTCCACCGGCCAGCCGGTGACCTGCCGCGTGGCGTTCAAGCCGACCAGTTCGATCCTCACCCCGCAAGCGACCATCAACCGCTCCGGCGAGGCGACCGAGATGTTCACCAAGGGCCGCCACGACCCCTGCGTCGGCATCCGCGGCGTGCCGGTGGTCGAGGCGATGATGGCGCTGGTGCTGGCCGATCACAAGTTGCTCCACCGCGGGCAGTGCGGTTGAGTGGGCCGAATCCTCCCTGTTGCGAAGCAATGGGGAGGTGGCAGCCCGCAGGGCTGACGGAGGGGTCGTCTCCCCCTCCACCACCCGCTACGTGGGCGGTCCCCCTCCCCGAGCAAGCTCAGGGAGGATTTGCATGCGCATCCTGATCGACGCCGACGCCTGCCCGGTGAAGGAGGAGACCTACAAGGTCGCCGCCCGCCACAAGGTGCCCGTCGTCGTCGTCAGCAACAGCGCGATCCGCGTCCCGCAAAGTGCGCTGATTTCCCGCAAGGTGGTCAGCGACGCCTTCGACGCGGCGGACGACTGGATCGTGGAGAATACTGACGCCGCAACGGTGGTGATCACCGCCGATATCCTCCTGGCCGACCGCTGCCTCAAGCTGGGCGCCAGCGTGGTTGCTCCCAACGGCAAGCCTTTCACCACCAGTTCGATCGGCAGCGCCATCGCCACCCGCGCGATCATGGCGGACTTGCGCGCGGGCGGAGACATCATCGGCGGGCCGCCGCCGTTCGCGAAGCAGGACCGCTCGCGGTTCCTCTCGGCGCTGGACGAAGTGCTGGTACGGTTGCTGAGGTCGTCGTCCCGGACTTGATCCGGGACCGCTGACGCCTTCAACCCCAGTTCGTCATTGCGAGCGAAGCGAAGCAATCCAGGGCGGCCCTACACCGCCCTGGATTGCTTCGCTTCGCTCGCAATGAGGATGAAGGGAGAGTTGGCCAGACCGGTACGATGCTTTCCACATCTCATCGACAGAGCTGCACAATCCATCTCCGATTGATCGCCTGAACCGATGAGCCCAATCGGATCATCGTGCTTACAATCGTCACACCCCCGGCCTATCTGAACTTCACCAGTTTCAACCACCCAACTGAGGGAACTACATCCATGGGTATCGTCGGCAGCACCATCAAGCCGTTCAAGAACACCGCCTTCCAGGCCGGTAAGGACTTCTTCGACGTCACCGAAGGCGACATCGCGGGCAAGTGGGCCGTGTTCTTCTTCTACCCGGCGGACTTCACCTTCGTGTGCCCGACCGAGCTGGAAGACCTCGCCGGCGAATACGCCACGCTTCAGGGCCTCGGCGTCGAAGTGTTCGGCGTTTCGACCGACACGCACTTCAGCCACAAGGCATGGCACGACACCTCGGACGCCATCGGCAAGTGCACCTACGCCTTCCTCGGCGACCAGAACCACAACCTTGCCAACAACTTCGGCGTGCTGCGCGAAGGCGTCGGCCTGGCTGACCGCGCCACCTTCGTGGTCGATCCGGACGGCGTGATCCAGCTGGTCGAAATCACCCCCGAGGGCGTGGGCCGCAACGCCAAGGAACTGGTCCGCAAGATCAAGGCCGCCAAGTACTGGCGCGAGCACCCCGGCCAGGTCTGCCCGGCCAAGTGGGAAGAAGGCGAAGCCACGCTGGCTCCCTCGCTCGACCTCGTCGGCAAGATCTAAGACCCCTGCAAATCCTCCCCGTGGCCGCAGGCCATGGGGAGGTGGCAGCCCCGCAAGGGGCTGACGGAGGGGGCGGGCCGCAGGGCCGCAGACGTCGCATTGCAGACGGGACCGCCCCGCCCCCCTCCACCATCCTTCGGATGGTCCCCCTCCCCGCTTCGCAGGGAGGATTCCCAACAAAGGAAACCTGACTCATGCTCGACGCCAACCTGAAGCAACAGCTCTCGCAATACCTCGGCATGCTGCGCGAGCCGATCGAGCTCGTCGCCTCCCTTGGCGATGACGCAAAGTCCACCGAGACCCGCGAGCTGCTGACCACCATCGCCTCGCTCTCGGACAAGGTCACCGCCACTTTCGACGGCGACGATGCGCGCCGCCCCAGCTTCATCATCCGCCGCGCCAGCGACGCCAGCGCCTGGGTGCGCTTCGCCGGCCTGCCGCTCGGCCACGAATTCACCTCGCTCGTCCTCGCCCTGCTGTGGACCGGCGGCCATCCGCCCAAGGTCTCGGACGAAGTTCTGGAGCAGGCCAAGGCGCTCGAAGGCTCGCTGACGTTCGAGATGTATTTCTCGCTCTCGTGCCACAACTGCCCCGACGTGGTGCAGGCGCTGACGCTGATCGCGCTCAACAACCCGCACGCCGACGTGACCCTGATCGAAGGCGGCACGTTCCAGGCCGAAGTCGAGGAGCGCGGCGTGATGGCCGTCCCCGCCGTCTTCCTGAATGGGCAGATGTGGGGTTCGGGCAAGATGAGCATCGAGGAAATCCTCGGCAAGCTCGACAGCGGCGCCGACGCCAAGGCCGCCGCCAAGCTGGCCGAGAAGAAGCCTTTCGAGGTGCTCGTCGTCGGCGGTGGTCCCGCTGGTGCCGCCGCGTCGGTCTACACCGCGCGCAAGGGCTTCAGCACCGGCATCGCGGCCGAGCGTTTCGGCGGCCAGGTGCAGGACACCATGGGCATCGAGAACTTCATCTCGGTTCCCTACACCGAAGGCCCCAAGCTCGCCGCCGCGCTGGAATCGCACGTCGCTGAATACGACATCGACGTGATGAACCTGCAGCGCGCCGAAAAGCTGATCCCGGCCAGCGAAGTGGGCGGCTATCACGAAGTCGTGTTCGCCAACGGCGCTTCGCTGAAAGCCCGCTCGGTGGTGCTGACCACCGGCGCACGCTGGAGGAACCTCGGCGTGCCCGGCGAGGCCGAGTACAAGAACAAGGGCGTGGCCTATTGCCCGCACTGCGACGGCCCGCTGTTCAAGGGCAAGCGCGTGGCGGTGATCGGCGGCGGCAACTCGGGCGTCGAGGCGGCGATCGACCTTGCCAACATCGTCGGCCACGTGACGCTGATCGAATTCGACGCCAAGCTGCGCGCCGACCAGGTCCTGGTCGACAAGCTCAAGTCGATGAAGAACGTCGACATCTTCACCAGCGCCCAGACCACCGAGGTCGAAGGCGACGGCGAGAAGGTCAACGCGCTGGTCTACAAGGATCGCAATTCGGGTCAGGAGCACAAGGTCGAGTTGGAAGGCGTGTTCGTCCAGATCGGGCTGGTGCCCAACACCGAATGGCTGAAGGACTCCGGCGTCGAACTGACGGCGCGCGGCGAGATCGTCATCGACGAGAAGGCCGCCACCAACCTGCCCGGCGTGTTCGCGGCAGGCGACGTGACCACGGTGCCTTACAAGCAGATCATCATCGCCATGGGCGAGGGATCGAAGGCGGCGCTTTCCGCATTCGATTACCTGATCCGGAACGAGGCTCCCGAGGAGATCGCGCAGGCGGCTCAGCAGGCGGCCTGAGCTTAAAAGTTCCAACGAGAGGCGGGCGGGGATCGTAGGATTCCCGCCCGTTTTTCGTGTACGGATGGGGCTTCGACAAGCTCAGCCTGAGCGGTTTTAGAGGTGTTCTCTCCATTCCGCTCAGGCTGAGCTTGTCGAAGCCCCCGCAGTACTCGTCGTCGTCCCGGACTTGATCCGGGACCGCTGGCATATCTTGAGGCGATAGCTCGCAGGCGCGCGCTGCAACGTGGGCCGTTCACGGCCAGCGGTCCCGGAGCAAGTCCGGGACGACGTACCCACTAAAAACTTCGTCATCCCCGCGAAGGCGGGGACCCATCTCGTGACGGTTCCTGTTGCACCGGCATCAGCTGGGTTCCCGCCTTCGCGGGAATGACTGGAGGGATAAAAGCGAGCGCTCAAACCCCGTCGATATGCCGCCTCAGCCCCGCCTCCCACATCGCGATACGCCCCGAGCGAACCGCCCCGTCCATATCCGGCGCGAACCGCTTCGAAGCGCTGCCCATCGCCACCGCATCCTCCAGCGAAGCATGGAGTCCAACCCCGACCCCCGCCAGCATCGCCGCGCCCAGAGCGGTCGTCTCGATATCCGCAGGCCGCTCAACCGGCAGCGCGAGCACGTCGGCCAGATCCTGCGCCATCCAGTCGTTGGCGCTCATCCCGCCGTCGATGCGCAGCGAGGTCCAGGCCGCGCCGTCGGCGGCGAAGGCGGCCTGCAGGTCGTGGCACTGGTGCGCCATCGATTCCATCGCCGCGCGCACGATATGCGCCCGGCTGGTCCCTTGCGTGAGCCCGGTGACGACGCCCTTGGCATCCGGCTGCCAGTGCGGCGCGCCCAGCCCGGCCAGCGCGGGCAGGAACAACACCCCGCCATTGTCCGCCACCGCGCGGGCGAGCGTCTCGCTCTCCCCCGCCGTCCGGATCACGCCGAGTTCGTCGCGCAGCCACTTGATGAGGCTCCCCGCCACGAAGATCGAGCCTTCCAGCGCATATGTCCGCCGCCCGTCCTGCTGGCACAGCACGGTGCCGAGCAGCCGATGCGAGGAACGCGGCAAGGTCTCGCCCATGTTGGTGAGGATGAAGGCGCCGGTGCCGAAAGTGGCCTTGGTCTCACCCGCCTTGAGGCAGTGCTGGCCGATCGTCGCCGCTTGCTGGTCGCCCGCAAGCCCGCTGATCGGGATCGGCGCGCCGAGTAGTTCGGGATCGCAAGTGCCCACCGTCCCCGCCGTATCGACGATCCGGCCCAGCGCACTGCGCGGCACCCCGAACAGGCCGAGCAGGTCGTCGTCCCAATCCGCGCCGTCCAGCGCCATCAGCTGCGTACGGCTGGCGTTGCTGGCATCGGTGACATGCAAGCCCCCGGTCAGCTTCCAGACCAGCCAGCTCTCCACCGTGCCCAGCGCCAGCCGCTCGCCCAGTTCGCGCGCCTCGGGCACGTTGTCGAGCACCCAGCGCATCTTGGTCCCGGAGAAGTACGGATCGACGACGAGGCCCGTCCGCTCCTGCAGCATGGTCTCATGCCCGCCATCCCGCAGCGTGGCGCACATCTCGGCCGTGCGGCGGTCCTGCCAGACGATGGCGCGGGTGATCGGCTCGCCGGTCTGGCGATCCCAGGCCACCACGGTCTCGCGCTGGTTGGTGATGCCGAGCGCGGCGATGCGGTCCGCGCCGCCCACCTTGCCGATGACCTCGCGCGCGCAGGCGAGGGTCTTGTCCCACATCTCGGCGGCATCGTGCTCGACGCGGCCGGGGGCGGGATAATGCTGCGTCAGTTCCTTCTGCGCGACGTGCAGGACCCTGCCGTCCGCGCCGTAGACGATCGCCCGCGTCGAGGTGGTCCCTTCGTCGAGGACCAGAATGTGTTCGCCGTTCACGTGCTCACTCACCCATGTATGTTTGCAGTCGCGCGGCTTGTGCCGCGTCGAGCCTGAGGCCCAGCTTCGTGCGGCGCCACAGCACGTCCTCGGCCGTCAGCGCCCACTCGTTGGCCTTGAGGTAATCGACTTCCGCGCCGGTCAGGCCGTGGCCGAAGTCCTCGCCGGGGTCCATCGCCAGCCAATCGCGCGCCCTGGTGCCATAGGCCTGCGCCACGCGGTCCACCGTCGCCGCATCGAGGCGCGGGTATTCGCGCGCGAGGTCGGCCTTCAGCGCATCGATCGCGCCCATCGCGAAATCGCCGCCGGGGAGCGGCGCGGTGGCGGTCCAGTCCTTGCCGGACAGCGCCGGGACCAGCGGCTGCAGCTTCTCCACCGCATCCTTGGCGAGATGGCGATAGGTCGTGATCTTGCCGCCGAACACCGAGAGGAACGGCGCGCCGCCCTCCCCGTCCAGATCGAGGTCGAAGTCGTAGCCGCGCGTCGCCGCCTCGGGCTTGCCGGAACCGTCGTCCACCAGTGGGCGCACGCCGGAATAAGTCCACACCACATCGGCCGGGGTGATCGACTTGGCGAAGTAGGCGTTGGCCGCCTCGCACAAGTAAGCGATCTCCTCCTCGCTCGCCTTCACCTCGCTCAGCGGGCCGGTGTGGTCGCGGTCGGTGGTGCCGATCAGGGTGAAGTCGTGCTGGTAGGGGATCGCGAAGAAGATGCGCCCGTCGGGGATCTGGAAGAAGTAGGCGTAAGGATGCTCGAACAGGCGCGGCACGACGATGTGCGAGCCGCGTACCAGCCGCATCGCGCGCTTGGTGCGCTCACCGGCGCGGCCGACGAGGTCGAGCGCCGATGGCCCGGCCGCGTTCACCACCGCCTTCGCGCGGAACGTGCCGCCGGACGTGGAGATGGTCCAGACGCCGCCGTCGCGCTCCAGCTTCTCTACGCCGGTGCGGGTCAGGATCGTCGCGCCCCGGTCCGCCGCGTCGCGGGCATTGAGCACCACCAGTCGCGCATCGTCCACCCAGCCGTCGGAATAGACGAAAGCCTTGCCGAACCCCGGCTTGAGCGGCTTGCCCGCCGGGTGCCGGTGCAGGTCTATGGACTCGGTCGCGGGCAGCGCCTTGCGGCCGCCGATGTAGTCGTAGAGGAACAGGCCGAGGCGCAGCAGCCAGCGCGGGCGCAGGCCTTTCACATGCGGCAACACGAAGCGCATCGGGTGGATGATGTGTGGGGCGATCCGCCACAACCGCTCCCGCTCGGTCAGCGCCTCGCGCACGAGGGCGAACTCGTAGTGCTCCAGATAGCGCAGGCCCCCGTGGATCAGCTTGGTCGAGGCGGACGAGGTGCCGCCGGCCAGGTCGCCCTGCTCCAGCACCAGCACCTTCGCCCCGCGCCCGGCGGCATCGCGCGCGATGCCGCAGCCGTTCACGCCGCCGCCGATGATCGCGATGTCGTAGATTTCAGTCATTCACACACTCACAAGATCATCATGCTGAAGGCCGTGGCGACCACCAGCGAGGCCAAAGTCGCCGCCACCACCGGCATCGCCGCGCGCCAGCCCATCTGCATCACCAGATCGAGGCGCGAGCGCATCGCGGTGGCGGTCACCGCCAGCAGCAGCAGCGTCTTCGACAGCGTCAGGTTCAGGTGGACCACGAAGGCCGGGATCGTCACCAGCGAATTGAGCACCACCACCGCCAGAAACAGGGTAATGAACCAGGGCATCGCAAGTTTCCGGATCCAGTGCCGCTCCCCGGCATCCTCGTCCGTGTACATCAGCGAGACGACCGCGACGATCGGCGCTAGCAGCGCCACGCGGCTCAGCTTGACGATGGTGGCGTAGCTTCCGGCAATGTCCGAATAGGCATAGCCGCCGCCGATCGCCTGCGCGACGTCGTGAATCGAGGCGCCGATCAGGAACCCCGCCTGCCGGTCGTCGAGGTGCATCAGCCCTGCGAGCGGCGGATAGAACGACATGGCGATCGCGCTCGCCATCGAGATAACCACGAGGGTCAGCGCGAACTGCGCCTGGCTGATCCGCTTCGCCCCCAGCACGCCGAACAGCGCCAGTGCGGCGGAGGCCCCGCAGATCGCCGTCGCGCCGCCCGCAAGGATGCCGATCGCGGTCGAGGCACCGGTCGCCCGCGCCACCAGCAGCGCGGCGCCCATCGCGGCGGCCATGACCATCAGCAGCGCCAGGAACGGCACCGGGCCGAGCGCCACGATCTGCGCCAAGGTCACTTGCGTGCCGAGCACGACGATACCCCAGCGCAGACAGGCCTTGGAGGCGAAATCGAGCCCCGGATGCGTGCGCTTCTCGCTGGTCACGAAGTTCAAGGCGAGGCCGATCAGCAGGCCCATCAGGATGATCGGCGCGCCGTAGTGCTCGGAAAGCCAGGCGGCGGCGATGCTGGCGATGCCGCAGATGGCGAGGCCCGGCCAGAGCGTCTTCCATATCTCTATACGGCTCGGCTTCGCGGCGGGGCCGTCGAGCTGGGCGAGGAACATCTCGCCGTAAAGGTCGCCTGCGTGTTCTGCGCTCACTGGTCCCCGTCCTTTCGCCGCATCTCTCTGTCGAAGATGCTTGCCGTATGTCCTACGTTGTCATATCCGTCTTTATGACCACCCACGCAGCGGAGCAAGAGCTTTGCGCGAGGGGGCAGGAAGAATTGCCGCCGACGAAGCGGCGGGATAGGGGAGAGCGAGAATGACCATTCACCAACAGACGGCCGTGCCCGAGCACGCCCCTCCCCCGGCGCCCGACTCCGGCCGCGCCGCCATCCGCGCGCAGAACATACTGATCGCGCTGATCTTTTTCGCGACGGCGCTGAACTACGTCGACCGGCAGGTGCTGGCGCTGCTCAAGCCGATGCTGGAAGCGGAGTTCCACTGGGACGACCAGCAGTTCGCGCATCTCGGCTCAATCTTCCAGCTGGCGGCGGCGGCTTCGCTGCTCGGCGTGGGCTGGTTCGTCGATCGTTTCGGCGTGCGCTTCGCCTACGGTTTCGCCGTGGCCTTGTGGAGCCTTGCGGGGATGGCCCATGCGCTGGCCGCCAGCGTGCAGCAATTCGTGATCGCCCGTGCCGTGCTGGCGACCGCAGAATCGGTCAACACCCCCGCCGCGATGAAGACCGCCGCGATCTACCTGCCCGCCGCGCGCCGCTCGGTCGGCATCGGCATCATCAACACCGCGCCCAACATCGGCGCGATCCTCACCCCGCTCATCATCCCGCCTTTCGCGATGGCGTTCGGATGGAAGGCCGCGTTCCTCGTCACCGGCGGGCTGGGCCTTGTGTGGCTGGCCTTGTGGAAGCTCAACACCGCGAAGCTGACGCCCATCGCCGGACAGGCCGCGACGACACGCGGCAAGGTCGAATGGGGCGCGATCCTGTCCGACCGTCGCAGCTGGACGGTGATCGGGGCCAAGGCCTTCACCGATCTCGTCTGGTGGTTCGTCCTGTTCTGGACGCCCGATTTCTTCGCGCGCCAGTTCAATCTCAGCCAAGGCGAGCTGGGCTGGCCGATCGCGGTGATCTTCATCCTCGCGGCGCTGGGCGCGGTATCCTCGGGCGCGCTTTACCCGGCACTGCTGCTGCGCGGGGTTTCGATGAACCTCGCGCGCAAGGGCTCGATGCTGGCTTATGCCCTCGTCGTGCTGGTGATGCCGCTGGCGCTGCTGGCGAGCAATCCGTGGGTGGCGGCGGTGTGCATCGGGCTGGGCCTGTTCGCGCATCAGGGCTTCTCCACCAACATCTTCGGCATGGCGACCGAGATCATCCCGGCACGCCGCATGGCCACGGTGATCGCGCTGGGCGCGGTGGCGGGAAACCTCACCGGGACCGGGATCATCGAGTTCGCGGGCTGGTCGCTGAAGTCGGGCCTCGGCTACGGCCCGCTGTTCGTGGTGTGCGGCGCGGCCTATCTGGTGGCGACGGCGTTCATCCACCTCATGCAGCCGAAGCTGGCGGCGGCGGATTGAGGTCATCCCGGCGAAGGCCGGGATCGCTGGCAGTGCTTGAGGCGATGGCTGGCGTCGGGGCACTTTTGACGAGGGTCGGTCGTAATAGACCAGCGGTCCCAGCCTGCGCTGGGATGACGGGCGCTTGCCATCGGCCTTGACATTTATAACCACATGGGTTATGTGGCCCAGCATCCGCAGCAGTGCAGATCACATCGCTTCGGTGTATCGGGTCGGCGTCGTGGGCCGGGGTGCGGTTTCAAGCCGTAGCTACGCAAACCACGCGCCCATCGAAGACCCGGACTGTCCTCTCGGCTCTGGAAACGTCCTTCGAACCGTTCTGCCTTCGGACAGACAACGCGAAGGCTATCCCGGATGACCCATGACCGCCAACGACGCGAACCCTAACGTCGGTCATACGGGACGGCTCCGATGGAATACCCAGGTCGAGCCGGGCTGACCACCGCTACCCGGCCGCTCGCCCGAGCAGGTGGAAAACAAAACCCCGCGTCCCGGTGAGGACGCTCCCGACGCCGACCCGATGTTCTCGGACTTGCGTTGATTTCCCCGGCGTAACGGCCCGCACTCGCCAGCGGGTATTGTCGTATCTGCAAACCCCAAGTTCGTCATTGCGAGCGCAGCGAAGCAATCCAGGGCAGTCTCAAGCCGCCTGGATTGCTTCGCTGCGCTCGCAATGACGAACGGTTGGGGGCTCGGTTCCTCCTCAAGCTTGTCTCG
Source organism: Novosphingobium resinovorum (assembly GCF_027922145.1). Classification (GTDB taxonomy): domain Bacteria; phylum Pseudomonadota; class Alphaproteobacteria; order Sphingomonadales; family Sphingomonadaceae; genus Novosphingobium; species Novosphingobium resinovorum. The sequence continues at coordinate 672,015 of NZ_BSFC01000011.1, forward strand.
CGAAGGGCAAACAAAAACCCCCGGCGGGGAGGAGATCCGCCGGGGGTTCTTTGTGCGAGCATTCAGCGAAGGACGTTTGCGCCCGTCCTCAGTTGAACTTCGCCCGCAAGTTCAGGCCTGCATAGCGATCCGCGTCGCGCGGGATCATCAGGCGCTGGCCGTTCGTGGTGTTGAGCAGCACGTAGCTGTCGTCGAGGATGTTCCTCACCATGAAGGTCAGGCGATACTTGTCCTCGGCGTCCGACACGCCGATGCTGGCGTTCCAGATGCCGTATGGGTCGATCGGCCCGCTCTCGCCGAGGTCCGAGAACTGCTTCGAGACATGGTGCCAGTCGCTCGACAGGTACAGCTTCACCGGGCCGACGGGGACGTCGTAGTCCGCGCCGATGGTGTAGCTGAACTTGGGCGCCAGCGGCAGGCGGGTGCCGTCACGCGCGTCGGGCGCATTGGTCAGCGGGTTCGGGTTGAACTTGCGCACCTTGGCATCCGCATAGGCGGCGCTGGCGCGGAATGTCAGACCCTCGGTCGGGGCGACGGTGAGGTCGGCCTCGAAGCCCTTCGAGCGCACCGAACCGGCGTTGGTCAGGCTGGTGGTCGTCGCGCCGTTGATGAGCACGAAGTTGTTCGCCTGGAAGCCCTTATAGTCGACCAGGAACGCGGCCGCATTCAACTGCACTATGCGGTCGAACCACTGGCTCTTGAAGCCGACCTCGAAGCTGTTCGACTTCTCGGGATCGATGGGTTCGGCGTTGTTGGGCGCGGTGTGGTTGAAGAAGACGTTGAACGCCGGTCCCTTGTAGCCGCGCGTATAGCTGCCGTAGACCATCACGTCGTCCATGACGTCGTACTGCAGCACCGCCTTGCCGGAGAAGTTGTTGGCGCTGGTTTCCCCACGCGACGTGTCCGTGCCGTTACCGCCGGTGGCGAAGGTGCCGCCCGCGCCGTAGGGCAGCAGGCCCGAAGCCGCCATCGGCAGGCCGGTGGCAGCATCGATCGCAGCGCCGCGCACGTGGGTGAAGCTCACGCTGTCATGCGTGTAGCGGCCGCCCAGCGTCAGGCGCAGTTCCGGCAGGAAGGCGTAAGTCGCCTGACCGAACAGCGCCCAGTTGCGGAACGAGACGTCGCTGCGCGAGGTCGCCGAGACATAGTGCGTGTTGACGGTGTCCGACAGGTTGCATGGCCGCGCGCCCGTCGCCGCATCGATCGGCGAGGTCGAGGTGGTGCAGGTCACGTCGCTGCGGGTGAAGTCCTGCGTGTTCTTGGAATACCACATGAAGCCGCCGACCTGATAGGTCAGCGCCTGGTTCTGCGGCGAGGCAAGGCGGACCTCGGCGGAGATCTGGTCGGTCTCGACGGTACCGCGGTCATGGAGCTGCGGCGTGCCGACGATCGCGCGGGGCAAGAAGTCGCCGTCGCGGATTTCGGTGTTCTTCCAGTTGCGATAGCCGGTGACGATCGAAAGCGTGTGATCGGCGAAGGTATCGATGTCCGCGCTCATCGTCAGGCTGTACTGGCGGTCGAGCGAGCGGGTGATGAGGTTCTGGTTGACGTCGCGGGTGTCTTCACCCTGCGGGACGATGCCCAGTTCGTTGTCGATCACGGTGCCGCGCGACACGCCGGTCACTTCGGCGCAGCAATCGTCGTTGGCCTTGAAGTAGTCCGCGATCAGGCGGAAACGGCCGCCCTCGCCGTCATAGTCGATCAGGCCGCGCGCGCCGTAGTGCTCGTAGCCGTTGACCGTCTTGTCGTAGTAGGTGTTCTTGATGTTGCCGTCGAAGTTTCCGTAGAAGCCGGTGAGGCGGCCGGTCAGGTTCTCCGAGATCGGGCCGGAAATGGTCATCTTGGCGCGGTATTCGTCGTCGGTGGTGCCCGAAACGTTGGCCTCGGCTTCGAAGTCCCTGGTGCCGCCCTTCGACACGATGTTGACCAGACCCGCCGAGGCGTTCTTGCCGAACAGCGTGCCCTGCGGCCCGCGCAGCACTTCGAGGCGATCGAAGTCGACGAGGTCGAGGAACGACTGGCCCGAACGGCTCAGCACGATGCCGTCGACAACGGTGGACACACTGGGTTCGGCCGCGACCGAGAAGCTGATCGTGCCGACGCCGCGCATGACGATCGCGCTGTTGGCGTTGGTGGTACCCTTGCGGAAGGTGACCGAAGGAACGATCGAGGTGATGTCTTCCAGGCTCTTGGCGCCGGCGCGGGCCATGGCCTCTCCGGTGACCGCGCTGATGGCGATCGGCACGTCCTGGACGTTCTGACGAACCTTCTGCGCGGTAACGATAATCTCGTCGACCTGCGCGCTGGCCGGGGTCGCGGCAACAAGCGCGACGGCCGACGCCGAAAGCGCCAGCGCGGTGCGCGCCAGAATCGCTCCGGGCGTGGTGATGGCGTGCGAAATCATATGGTTCCCCTCCTGCTTATGCGGAGCCTGAGCGTTTGCGCCTCAGGTCGTCCTGTCGATTGCACCCCTCTTGATTGGGTCGAACATTTCTGTCAAGCGTTGTCATATCGGGACAGCGCGACGGCGACGAGCGTGCTGCAGAATAACAACAACATGGCTCATGGGACTGGAAACGTGTCGCTGACTTTCGACGTTCGGGAAGACGGATTCACCTGCCTGCTGGCTGGCTGCGCGGTTCTGCGCGGATCGCCGCGCAGCCCAGCATTCGCGGTGGCGCGCGGCGCGGCCGAAGTGGAAATGGTGCGCGGCAACTTCGCCATCAGCGATGCGCCGACGGGCCGCGTGGAGCTGGGCTTCGCTGCGATCGACGGTGGCGATCTGGTCCTTTCGGCCAGTGCCGGGGCCGCGCCGATGCTGCGCGTTTCGGTGAAGGGCGATTCGCTGGACATCGCGGTGCTCGATCCCGCGTACGACCGCGTCTGGGTCGATCTGGCCGCGCTGCCGGGCGAGCATGTCTGGGGCGGCGGGGAGCAGATGAGCTACCTCGACCTGTCTGGCCGCCGCTTCCCGATCTGGACCAGCGAACCCGGCGTCGGACGCGACAAGTCCACCGAACTGACCCGCCTGATGGACCAGAACGGCATGGCCGGCGGCGATTACTGGTGGACCAACTATCCGCAGCCCACGTTCCTGACTTCCAGCCTTTGGGCCTGCCATTTGGGCAGCAGCGCCTATTCGGTGCTCGATTTCACCGACGGCGCGCGCCACCGGATCGAAGTGTGGGAAGGCGCCTTTACGCTCGAATTCTTCGCCGCCGGCGATCTTCCTGCGCTGGTCGGCGCACTCTCCAGCCGCTTCGGCCGCCAGCCCGCCCTGCCCGACTGGGCGATCGGCGGCGCCATCGTCGGCCTCAAGGAAGGCGACGTCAGCTTCGCGCGTCTCGAGAAGATCATGGACGCGGGCGCCGAAGTTTCCGGCCTGTGGTGCGAGGACTGGATCGGCATCCGCCAGACCAGCTTCGGCCGCCGCCTGTTCTGGGACTGGTCGTGGAACGAGGCGCGCTATCCCGAACTGCCCGCCCGCATCGCCACGTTGGCGGAGAAAGGCGTGCGCTTCCTCGGCTACGTGAACCCCTACCTTGCCAATGACGGCAAGCAGTACGCCGAGGCCGAGGCGCTGGGCTACCTCGCGCTGCGGCAGGACTCGGACGCGGTCTATCTCGTCGATTTCGGCGAGTTCGACTGCGGCGTGGTGGACTTCACCAACCCCGCCGCGCTCGACTGGTTCGCCGACCGCGTGATCGGGCGCGAGATGCTGGACTTCGGCCTTTCGGGCTGGATGGCGGACTTCGGCGAGTACCTGCCGGTCGATCTGCGCCTCCACGATGGCAGCGACCCGATGCTCATGCACAACCGCTGGCCCGTGCTCTGGGCCGAAGCGAATGCGCGCGCCGTGGCGTCGCGCGGCAAGACCGGCGAGGCAGTGTTCTTCATGCGCGCCGGCTTCTCGGGCGTGCAGGCGCATTGCCCGCTGCTGTGGGCGGGCGACCAGTCGGTGGACTTCACAAGGCACGACGGCATCAACACCGTGCTGACGGCCGCGCTCTCGGCGGGGCTGGTCGGCAATGCCTATTCGCACAGCGACGTGGGCGGCTACACCAGCCTGCACGGCAATGTCCGCACCGCCGACCTGATGATGCGCTGGTGCGAGCTGGGCGCATTCTCGCCGGTGATGCGCAGCCACGAGGGCAACCGCCCGGACGACAACCTGCAGATCGATTCGAGCCCCGAACTGCTCGGCCAGTTCGCCGCGATGTCGCACGTCCACAAGGCACTGGCGCCTTACGTGCGCCACCTCAGCGACGAAGCGGTGGCGACCGGCCTGCCGGTGCAGCGCCCGCTGTTCCTGCACTACTTCGAGGACACGCTGTTCAGCGTGCAGGACCAGTACCTCTACGGTGCCGACATGCTGGTGGCGCCGATCATCGAGGCCGAGGCGACGCAGCGCGAAGTCATCCTGCCCGGCGACACACCGTGGCGTCACCTCTGGACCGGCGAGGACTTCGCCCCCGGCACGCATACCGTGGCCGCGCCTTATGGCCAGCCGCCCGTTTTCTACTTGCCCAACAGCAAGTTCGCGCCTCTCTTCGCGTCGTTGAAGGCATGACGAAAATGCTCCCCCTTCTCGTCATTGCGAGCGCAGCGCAGCAATCCAGGGCCGCGAAAAACGCCCTGGATTGCTTCGGCATGCGGCCTCGCAATGACGAACGGTGGGGCCTGGGGGAGAGCACATGAGCGAACGGTCCAACATCAAGGACGTCTCGGCGCTGGCGGGCGTATCGATCAAGACGGTCAGCCGCGTGCTGAACGGGCACCGCTACGTCAGCACCGACACCAAGGAGCGCGTCGAGAAGGCGATGCAGGAACTCGGCTTCCGGCCGAGCGTCGCCGCGCGCATTCTGGCCGGGACCAAGTCGGGCCAGATCGCGCTGATCTACGACAACCACAGCCCCTACTACATGAACCAGATCCAGATGGGCTGCTGGGAAGCCTGCCAGCAGAACGGCTCGCGCCTCCTCGCGCAGCCGGTGGACGTGGCGGGCCCGCTGGTGGGCGAACAGGTGCGCGGTCTCGTCACCGAAACGCATGTCGATGGGATCGTCCTCTCCTCCCCCGTCACCGACTGCGTGCCGGTGCTCAAGGCGCTGGAGGGCATGGACATCCCCTTCGTGCGCATATCGCCGGGCACCAACCATGCGATGACCTCCTCGGTCTTCATGGACGATGCCCAGGCGGCGGACGACATGACCAGCTACCTCATCGCGCACGGCCATCGCCACATCGGCTTCGTGAAGGGGCACTCCAACCACATGGCCTCGGAGGAGCGCCTGTTCGGCTACCGCCGCGCGCTAGACCGCGCGGGGCTGCCGTTCGAGCCCGCGCTGATCGCTCCGGGCGAGTTCGATTTCGACAGCGGCGTCGCCGCGGCGCAGCGGTTCCTCAAGGGCAAGCGCCGCCCCACCGCGATCTTCGCCAGCAACGACGACATGGCGGCGGGCGTGCTCTCCGTCGCGCACGACATGGGGCTGAACGTGCCCGACGACCTCTCGGTGGTCGGCTTCGATGACACCATGGTCGCGCGGATGGTCTGGCCGCAGCTGACCACGATCCGCCAGCCCACTCGCGAACTGGCGCATGCCGCCACGCAGCTTCTTCTCGAGGGCGCGCAGGCCACGCACCGGCGCCTTCCCCACGACCTGATCGAGCGTGCCTCGGTCTCCCGCATCAATCCCGATCTTCTCTCCTGACAGGAACACCCATGACCTACCTCCCCTCCCCGGCCGCCCGCCGCCCGCTTGGCAAGAGCGGTATCGAAGTCTCTGCCCTCGCCTGGGGCAACTGGCGCATGGAAGGCGAGGCCGCCGATGCCGTGCGCCTGCTGCATGCCGCGCTCGATGCCGGGATCGACTTCATCGACACCGCCGACATCTACGGCTTCGACGGCAAGGGCGGCTTCGGCGATGCGGAAGCGCTGCTGGGCAAGGCGCTCGCCAGCGAACCGGGCCTGCGCGACAAGCTGGTGATCGCCACCAAGGGCGGCATCATGCCCCCCCTGCCTTACGATTCGAGCGCCGAATACCTCACCAGCGCCATCGACGCCTCGCTCACCCGCCTCGGCACCGACAGCGTCGAGCTGTGGCAGATCCATCGCCCCGACATCCTCACGCACCCTTCGGAAATCGCAAAGGCCGTCGAAGCGGCACATAAGGCGGGCAAGATCCGCAGCTTCGGCGTTTCCAACTTCACCACCAGCCAGATCGCCACGCTGCAGCAGTTCGTGAGCCTGCCGATCGTCTCCACCCAGCCGGAAATCTCGGCCCTGCGCCTCGAGACGATCGAGAACGGCGAGCTGGATCAGGCGATCGCCATGGACATGGCCGTGCTGGCCTGGTCGCCGCTGGGCGGTGGCCGCATCGCCAACCCCGAGGACGCGCGCACCAAGGAAGTCGCCGCGTTGCTGGATCAGGCGGCGGAAGAGTTCGGCGTGTCGCGCACCGCGGCCGCCTACAGCTGGATCATGGCGCACCCCGCGCGCGTCATCCCCATCGTCGGATCACAAAAGGCAGACCGGATCGCGGAAAGCGCTGACGCACTCAAGGTCCGCTGGACCCGCGCCAGCTGGTACGCGGTACTGGTCGCATCGAAAGGAGAGCCCCTGCCGTGAGTGCAACAGACAAGACCTGTGAGGTAAGCTGGTTTTCGGCGCTGTGCGACGATGACTACGAGTTCCTCGGCCAGCCCGATCCCGCGCTGGCCTCCAGCTGGGAGCATTGCCGCAACATCGTGCTGCAGGCCGAAAAGGGCGGGTTCGACAACATCCTGCTCCCCTCCGGCTATGCGCTGGGCATCGACACCACCATGTTCGCGGGCGCCATCGCCCCGCTGGTGGAGAAGATCCGCCTGCTCTGGGCCGTGCGCATGGGCGAGGACTGGCCGCCGCAGCTGGCGCGCCGCATCGCCACGCTCGACCGCATCCTGGGCGGGCGGCTGACGGTGAACATCATCTCGTCCGACCTGCCGGGCGAGAAGCTGGACAGCCGCGCCCGCTACCAGCGCACGCTCGAGGTGATGCAGATCCTCAAGATCATGCTGAACGGCGAGCACCTGAAGTACGAGGGCGAGTTCTACAACCTCGACCTGCCCCCGGCGCGCATCACCACGGTATCGGGCAAGTGCCCGCCACTCTATTTCGGCGGCCTGTCCGAAGACGCGCGCGAGGCGGCGGCCAAGGGCTGCGACGTCTACCTGATGTGGCCCGACACGATGGATAAGGTGCGCGAGACGATCGCAGACATGACCGCGCGCGCGGCGAAATACGGCCGCACGCTCAAGTTCGGCTACCGCGCCCACGTCATCGTGCGCGAGACCGAGGACGAGGCGCGCGTCTATGCCGACCGCCTGCTGTCCAAGCTGGACGATGCAGCCGGTGAGGCGATCCGCCAGAAGTCGCTGGACACCGCGAGCGTTGGTGTGACCCGTCAGGCGGAACTGCGCGGTGCTGCGGGCGGCGACGGCTTCGTGGAAGAGAACCTGTGGACCGGCATCGGCCGCGCACGTTCGGGCTGCGGGGCTGCCATCGTCGGCGATCCGGATCAGGTGCTGGCGAAGATCCGCGCCTATCAGGCCGAGGGCATCGATGCCTTCATCCTGTCGGGCTATCCGCATGCGGCGGAGGCGGATCTGTTCTCGCGGCATGTCCTGCCGCAGATCAACCACGCGCCGCTGGCGCTTTGATACCATCGTCGTCCCGGACCTGATCCGGGACCGGTGGCTGTCTTTAGGTGAGTGCTGGCCGCTGGGCGCCCCGCCGATGGGTGGGCCCCGCTCACGGTCAGCGGTCCCGGATCAAGTCCGGGACGATGGGGTAGACCCTGCTCTCTTCAATTCGTCATTCCCGAGGAGGCGGGAACCCAACTCCTGACGGTGCCTATTGCACGAACATCAGATGGGCCCCCGCCTTCGCGGGGGTGACGACGGGGGAGTGGAAGGCGCCGCCTTCCTGATTTCGCCAGCCACGAGGGAGGGCGCCAAGGCACCCTCCCCCCTCGGCTCAATGCCCGTCGGCAGCGCAGACCGCGATGCTGGTCAGGTTCAGGATGCCGCGCGCGGTGACACCCGGGGTCAGCACGTGGATCGGCTGCGACAGGCCCAGCAGCATCGGGCCGACGGTCGGCGAACTGGACGAGGCCGACAGCGCCGTCAGCGTGATGTTCGCCGCATCGAGGTTCGGCATGACCAACAGGTTCGCCGCGCCCTCGAAGCCCGAATCCGGCACCAGCTTCTCGCGCAGCGCCTGGCTGAGCGCGGCGTCGGCGTGCATTTCGCCGTCCACGCGCAGTTCCGGCGCGACCTTGCGCACCAGCTGCGCCGCCGAGCGCATCTTGCGCGCGCTGGGGCTGTTCGACGAACCGAAGTTCGAGTGCGACAGCAGTGCCACCTTCGGATCGAGGCCGAAACGGCGCACCGCATCCGCCGCCAGCACCGTCATCTCGGCGATCTGTTCAGGCGTCGGATCGGGCACCATGTGGGTGTCGGTCAGGAACAGCACGCCGGCATCGAGGATCAGGCCCGACAGCGCATAGACGCGCTTCACGTCGGGCGCGCGGTCGATGATGCGCAACACGTGCTCGATCTGGCCCCAGTACTCCGAGTTGCCGCCGACCAGCGCCGCATCGACCTTGCCGGTGCGCAGCAGCATCGCGGCGGTGACGGTCGGGCGGCGGTAGGTGTGGCGCAGCACTTCGGCAGTCGGCACGCCCTTGCGGCTGGCGATGGCACCGTAGGCCGCGACGAGTTCGCCCATCAGTTCGTGGTCGGTCTCGGGATCGACGAGATCGACGTGCTCGCCAAGGCGGAACGACAGGCCGAGTTCGGGCAGCTTCTGCTCCAGAATCCGGCGGCGGCCCACCAGCGTCGGGCGCACCATGCCTTCGTCGAGCGCATCCTGCACCGCGCGCAGCACGCGTTCGTCCTCGCCCTCGCCGTAAGCGACGCGCTTCATCGCCCCGCGCGCGGCCTGGTAGACCGGCAGCATGAGCTGGCCCGAGCGGGTGTTCATGTTCGCCAGCGACCGCTTGTACTCGGCGATGTCGAGCGTCTTGGTCGCGACGCCCGAATCCATCGCCGCCCTGGCGACGGCGCCGGCGATCTCGACGATCAGGCGCGGGTCGAACGGGGTGGGGATGATGTACTCGGGGCCGAACACCAGCTTGCGGCCGCCGTATGCCTGCGCGACGCTGTCATGCGCGGGCATGCGCGCCAGACCGGCGATGGCCTCGGCGGCGGCGGCCTTCATCGCCTCGTTGATCTGCGTCGCGCCCGCATCGAGCGCGCCGCGGAAGATGTAGGGGAAGCACAGGACGTTGTTGACCTGATTCGGATAGTCCGAACGGCCCGTGGCGATGATCGCATCGGGGCGCACTTCGCGGGCGGCCTCGGGGCGGATTTCCGGCTCGGGGTTGGCGAGCGCGAAGATCAGCGGCTTGTCGCCCAGCAGCGGCAGCCACTCCGGCTTGAGCACGCCCGGCGCCGAAAGGCCGAGGAACACGGTGGCGCCCGGCAGCACGTCAGGCAGCGAACGCGCGTTGGTATCGCGGGCATAGCGCGCCATGTTGGGCAACATGCCCTCGCGGCCGGAATGGATCACGCCGTCCTTGTCGGTCAGCGTCACGTTCTCGATCGGCAGGCCCATCGAGACGAGCAGGTCGACGCAGGCAAGCGCCGCAGCGCCCGCGCCCGAAGTGACCAGCTTGGCGTCGGCCAGCGTGCGGCCCTGCAGCACCAGCGCATTGCGCACGGCGGCGGCGACGACGATCGCGGTGCCGTGCTGGTCGTCATGGAACACCGGGATGTTCATGCGCTTCTTCAGCTCGGCTTCGATGTAGAAGCACTCGGGCGCCTTGATGTCCTCAAGGTTGATGCCGCCGAAGGTCGGCTCCAGCAGCGCGACCGCTTCGATGAATTTGTCGGCGTCGGTGGTGTCGACCTCGATGTCGAACACGTCGATGTCGGCGAACTTCTTGAACAGGACGGCCTTGCCTTCCATCACCGGCTTCGAGGCCAGCGCGCCGATCGCGCCGAGGCCGAGCACGGCGGTGCCGTTCGAGATCACCGCGACGAGGTTGCCGCGCGCGGTATAGTCCAGCGCCTTGGCGGGATCTTCAGCGATTTCCATGCAGGGCACCGCGACGCCGGGCGAATAGGCCAGCGCGAGGTCGCGCTGGTTCACCATGCGCTTGGTCGGTTCGATGGTCAGCTTGCCGGGCCGAGGCAGGCGGTGGTAATCAAGTGCGGCGCGGCGCAGCGTCTCGTCCATGTGTTCGTCCCGTGGTCAGTGGCCAAAGTCAGCGTGCGATCCCATCGTCGAGGCGATAGGATTCGCTGCTCCCACAACACGGTTCGGGCGCGCCTGTCGAGTGCCTTAGGCGCAAAATCGGGACGATCGACACACTTCGTCATGCCCAGCGGGCACGGACGGCCATCGCACACCGGCTCGGTGGGGTGGTGCGCAAGGACCGTCCGCGATCCCGGCTCTCACCGGGACCAAGGGGTTAACGGGCGGGCTGTTCGCCTCCGACCGGAGTGGTTTCCTCCAGGCCGCCGCCCAGCGAGCGATATAGCTCCACCAGATTGCTGGCCTGCGTCAGCCGCGTGGTAACCAGCGCCTGCTCGGCCCCGTAGGCGGTGCGCTGGGCGTCGAGCGTGGTCAGGAACGAATCCACGCCCGAACGGAACCGCGCGTCGGACAGCTTCGCCGCCACGCCCGCAGCCTCGGCGCGCGTGGTCTGCGCACGGATCTGGTCGCCGATGCGGCCGCGCTGGGCAAGTGCGTCGGAGACTTCCTTGAACGCGGTCTGGACCGCCTTCTCGTAAGTCGCGACGGCCACCTTCTGCGACGCCTTGGCGTATTCGAGATTGCCCGAGCGGCGCCCGAAGTCGAACAGCGGCAGCGAGGCGCTGGGCGAGCCGGTGTAGGTATAGCTGCCGTCCTTGAACAGGCCGCCCAGCGCGGTGCTCAGCGTGCCGAGCGTGCCGGTCAGCGAGATCGTCGGGAAGAACGCCGCGCGCGCCGCGCCGATGTTGGCGTTCTCGGCGATCAACTGGTGTTCGGCCTGCAGCACGTCGGGGCGGCGCAGCAGGACTTCGGAGGACACGTCACCCGGCAGCGCGTCACGGGTCATCGGCTCGGTGCCGAAGCCGGTGGGCAGTTGCTCCGCCGCGACGGTGGTGCCGACCAGCAGGTTGAGCGCGTTCTGATCCCGCGCCACGCTGGTTTCCAGCGCGGCGATGTCGTTGAGCGCGCCCTGATAGCTGGTTTCCGCCTGCCGCACTTCCAGTTCCGAGCCGGTGCCGATGCGGAACTGCGCGCGGGTGAGGTCCAGCGTCTTCTCAAACGCCTTCGCCGTCTCGCGCGAGAGGCGCAGCTGTTCGCTGTCCGAGGCCATCGTCAGCCAGGCATTAGCGATCTCGGCGATGAGGCTGATCCGCGCCGAACGCTGGGCCTCCTCGCTGGCGAAGTATTGTTCCTGCGCGGCGCGCGACAGGTTGCGGACACGGCCGAACAGGTCGAGTTCGAAGGCCGAAAGGCCCACGGTCGCCTGATAGATCTCGATGTCCGAACTCCCACCCGTACCACCGGCCGCGCCCGCGCCCATCAGGTTGTTGGTGTAAGTCGCGGTGCCGGTGGCATTGACCGTGGGCAACCGGTCGGCGCGCTGGACGCGGTACTGCGCCCGCGCCTGCTGGACGTTGCCCGCCGCGATCCGCAGATCTCGGTTGTTGGCAAGGCCCGCCTCGATGACCTGCCGCAGCCTGTCGTCGAGGAAGAAGTCCCGCCAGCCGATGCGCGAGACGTCCTGCGCATCGGTCGGGGCGGCCGGGTAGACGCCGCCCTGCGGCAGCGCCACCGGGACGGCGCCCGCCGGTCGCTCATACTTGGGGGCAAGGTTACACCCGGCGAGCAGCGTGGTGCCGGCGAGCAGGATGAGGATCGACTTTTTCATGTTCAGCTTTCCTGCGGTGCCGCGCCGTGGGCGCCGTCAGCGTGAGGCTCATCGTCGGTGTTCGTCGGCTTGCGGTCGGTCTGCCCGTGCTTGAACAGGCGAGCGACGACCACGAAGAACATCGGCACGAAGAAGATCGCGAAGATCGTGGCGGAGAGCATGCCGCCCACCACCGCACGGCCGATGGCGTTCTGGCCGCCCGCGCCCGCGCCGGTCGAGACTGCCAGCGGCAGCACGCCGAAGACGAAGGCCAGCGAGGTCATCAGGATCGGACGAAGGCGCAGCCTTGCCGCTTCCATCGCCGCGTCGAAGGCGTTCATCCCGGACTGTACGCGCTCCTCCGCGAATTCGACGATGAGGATCGCGTTCTTGGCCGAGACGCCGATCGTGGTGATCAGGCCGACCTGCAGGTAGATGTCGTTGCCGAGGCCGGTGAGCCAGGCGGCGAACAGCGCGCCGACGACGCCCAGCGGCACCACCAGCATGACCGCGATCGGCACCGACCAGCTCTCGTACAGAGCCGCGAGGCACAGGAACACGATCGCCAGCGACAGCGCATAGAGCGCGGGCGCCTGACCTCCGGAGAGGCGTTCCTCGTACGACAGGCCGGTCCATTCGATCGAGGTTCCGGGGGCGAGCTTGCTGTGCATCTCCTCCATCGCCGCCATCGCCTGCCCGGTGCTCATGCCCGCGCCGGGGGCGCCCTGAAGCTCCATCGCCGGGCGACCGTTGTAGCGGTTGAGGATGACCGGCGCCTTCTTCCACGACAGTTCGGAGAAAGCGCTGAAGGGCGCCATCTGACCACCGGTGCCGCGCACGTAGAGGTCCGAAAGGGCCTCGGGCGAGGAGCGGTACTGCTGGTCCGCCTGTATATAGACGCGCTTGGTACGGCCACGGTCGAGGAAGTCGTTGACGTAGGAACCACCCCAGGCCGTGCCGATCTCGGAGTTGATCGCGGCAAGGTCGAGACCGAGCGCGGCGGCCTTGTCCTGATCGATCTTCACGTCGAGCTGCGCCGAATCGTCAAGACTGACCGGACGGACCTGCGCCACGCGCTGGTCCTGCGCCGCCATTCCCATAAGCTGGTTGCGGGCCGCCAGCAGCTTGTCGTGACCCAGGTTGGTATCATCCACCAGCCACATGTCGAAGCCGGTGGCGTTGCCCAGTTCCTGCACTGCAGGCGGGGTCAGCGCGAAGATCATCGCGTCGCGGTACTTGGAGAACGCCCCCATAGCGCGACCGATGATGGCCGGAGCCCGGTTATCGGCGCCGCCGCGCTCCTCCCAGTCCTTGAGCCTGATGAACGCCATGCCTGCGTTCTGGCCCTGACCGGAGAAGGAGAAGCCATTGATGGTGAAGATCGAATCGACGTTGGCCTTCTCGTCCTCGAGGAAGTGCTTGCGCACCACATCAAGGCCCTTCTGGGTGCGCGGCAGGGTGGCGCCCGAAGGCCCCTGCACCAGCGCGAAGACGACGCCCTGATCCTCGTCCGGCAGGAAGCCGCCGGGCAGGCGCGTGAACAGGAAGACCATGCAGCCCACGATCAGCAGGTAGACGAGGCCCGAACGCTTCCAGCCGTTGGCCGTGCGGCGCACGCCGCCCCGGTACTTCTCGGTGCCACGATCGAACTTGTCGTTGAACCAGCGGAAGAAGCGGGCGAGCAGGCCGTTGCCTTCGGGGCCGCCTTCCTTGTGGGGTTTCAGGATCGTGGCGCAGAGCGCGGGCGTCAGGATCAATGCGACCATCACCGAGAGCGCCATCGAGGAGACGATGGTGATCGAGAACTGGCGATAGATCACGCCGGTGGAACCGCCGAAGAACGCCATCGGCAGGAACACCGCCGAGAGCACGAGACCGATGCCGACCAGCGCGCCGCTGATCTCGTCCATCGACTTTCGCGCCGCCTGCTTGGGCGAGAGGTGCTCGTCCTGGATCAGACGTTCAACGTTCTCGACGACCACGATGGCGTCATCGACCAGCAGGCCGATCGCCAGCACCATGCCGAACAAGGTCAGCGTGTTGATCGAGTACCCGAGCACCGACATCACGCCGAAGGTGCCGAGCAGCACGACCGGCACCGCGATCGTCGGGATCAGCGTCGCGCGCCAGTTCTGCAGGAACAGGAACATGACGAGGAAGACGAGCACGACCGCCTCGACCAGCGTGTGGACCACCTGCTCGATCGAGAGGCGCACGAAGGGCGTGGAGTCGTAAGGGAACGAGACCTTGACGTCGGACGGGAAGTTCTTGGAGATCTTCTGAACTTCGGCCTTCACCGCGTCGACGGTGTCGAGCGCGTTGGCGCCAGAGGCGAGACGCACGCCGAAGCCGGATGCGGGCTTGCCGTTGAACTGGGTGTCGAAACCGTACAGTTCCGCGCCAAGCTCGACCCGCGCCACGTCGCGAAGGCGCACGATGGCGCCGCCCGAAGTGGAGCGCAGGCGGATGTTGCCGAACTCCTCGGGCGTCTGCAGGCGCGACTGGACCGAGACGGTGGCGTTGAGCATCTGCTCCTTGGGAGCCGGCAGCGCGCCGATCTGGCCCGCCGAAACCTGTGCGTTCTGCGCGGTAATCGCCGTCGTGACGTCGGCGATGGTCATGTCGTAGCTGCGCAGCTTCAGCGGATCGACCCAGATGCGCATGGCGTACTGGGTGCCGAAGATCTGCAGTTCGCCCACGCCGTTGATGCGGCTGACCGGGTCCTGCAACTGGCTGACGATATAGTCAGAAAGGTCGTTGGCCGAATGGCTGCCGTCCTCGGAATAGATCGCGGTGACGAGCAGGAAGCTCGCCGCCGACTTCTGCACCTGAACGCCCTGGCGCTGCACTTCCTGCGGCAGCAGCGGGGTGGCGGCCTGCAGCTTGTTCTGGACCTGCACCTGCGCGATGTCGGGGTCGGTGCCCTGCTCGAAGGTCAGGGTGATGGTCACCGTGCCCGCCGAGGAGGACGAGGCCGAGAAGTAGCGCAGGTTGTCGATGCCCTTGAGCTGCTGCTCGATGATCTGCGTCGTCGTGCGCTCAAGCGTCTCCGCATCGGCGCCCGGATACGTCGCCGCGATCGACACCGTGGGCGGCGCGATCTCGGGGAACTGGGCGATCGGAAGGCTGCGGATGGCGATGATGCCCGCCATCATCAGGACGATGGCGATGACCCATGCGAAGATGGGCCTGTCGATGAAATAGCGTGACATGGCGGCTTACTGCCCCTTGTCGGCAGGAGCGGCGGGCTGGCCTGCAGCTGGCTTCTGCCCCTGTGCCTGACCCTGCGGCGCCACCGGCTTCACCGGCACGCCCGGACGCAGCATCTGCGCACCGTCGACGACGACCTTGTCACCCGCCTTGAGGCCGGAAGTAACCAGCCAGCTGTCCCCGACCGTACGCGGGGCGGTGATCGGACGCATCTCCAGCTTGTTCTGCGCACCGATGACGAGGACGGTGGGATTGCCCTTCTCGTCACGCGACACGGCGACCTGCGGGACCAGCAGGCCATTCGCCTTGGTCGCCTGCGCGAACTCGGCCCGCACGTACATGCCGGGGAGCAGCAGGCCCTTGGGGTTGGGGAACTGCGCGCGGATGATCTGGCTGCCGGTCGTCGGATCGACGGTCACGTCGGTGAACTTGAGCACGCCTTCCTGCGGGTAGGTGCTGCCGTCTTCCAGCTTCAGCTTCACCGCGACATTGCCGCTGGCACTCGTCAGGTCTCCGGCAAGAAGCTGCTGGCGCAGCCGCAGGACATCGGCGCTGGACTGCTGGATATCGACGAAGATCGGGTCGAGCCGCTGGATCGTGGTCAGCGCGTCGGTCTGTGAGGCCGATACGAGCGCACCAGTGGTGTAAGTCGAGCGACCGATGCGTCCGGAAATCGGCGCACGGATGGTCGTGCGCGCAAGGTCGATCTCGGCCGAACGTAGCAGCGCCTGCTGCGCCGCAACGTCCGCGCGCGCCTGCTGCGCGGTGGTCACCGCGTTTTCGTAGTCCTGCCGCGAGATCGCATTGATCTTCACCAGTTCACCGTAGCGGCGGGCCAGCGCATCGCTCGATGCGATCGCGGCGCGCGAACGGGCCAGCGCCGCACGGGCATTCGCCGCCGCCGCTTCGTAAGGCGCACCGTCGATGCGGTAGAGCGGCTGCCCGGCCCTCACCTGATCGCCCTCGGTGAACAGCCGCGCGACGATCAGGCCGTTGACCTGCGGGCGCACATCCGAACTCTCGTAAGCGCTGGTGCGCGCCGGCAGCTCGTTGCTGAGCGTGACGGACTGCTCGCGCACGGTGACCACGCCGACCTCGGGCGGTCCTGCCGGAGGCTGCTCCTGTCCTCCTCCACAGGCGGAGAGAATCAGCACTAGGGCCGGAGCGATCTTTTTCATGGAGTTAATCCGCCAAGAGGGTTAAAGCGTGAGTGATCGTTCACTCATGATTCGCGCGACAGGTATTGCGTCGCAACATAAAAAGCAAGTCGGACAGGGAAATGACCAACGAGATTGCACTGGATCGCCCCCGAGCCGCCAAATCGGCCGCACGTCGAAAACACCTTCTCGACACCGCGCGTAACCTTTTTGTCGAGCGAGGGTTCCATCAGACCGGAATGGCGCAGATTGCTGCGGCTTCCGGGATCGCCGTGGGGCAGATCTATCGTGACTTCGCGAACAAGGAGGCGATCATCGCCGCCATCTGCGAATCCGAGATCACCGCCTGGCTGGACGAGGAAACTCTGAGCGCGGCGGTTGCCGCCGACGACCGTAATGCCATTCTCGCCTGGATCGAGCGCGTCGGGTTTGAGGAACCGGATTGCGAGGACCGCCGACTGATGTGCGAACTGCTTGCGGAAGCGGGTCGCAATCCGGCGATCAACCAGATGCACACCAAGGTCGACAGCCGCCTTCGCGACAGCCTCGGCGCGGCGCTGGGATCGTTAGCGCCATCAGCGCCAGCCGAGCGTCAATCGACCGTGGCCGACTTCATAATCGCCATGTCGTGGGGTATGGTGGCGCTGCGCGAACTTTCTCCCGGGAGCGATCACGAGACGCTGCATGCCCGCCTCGCGCAGTTGCTGCGACAGGAAGTCAATGCGCTGGAGGAGTGACCTCCCACACTTTACGAATGTTGCGCCGCACAATCGATTGTGACGGTAGAATACTGCTATTTTGATGCGCTGGACATTGTTTCGCAGTTGTATCATCCTGCTCTCAACGCTGGCCGAAATGGCTGCTCGAGAGGACTACATGATGATCGAGAACAGTGAAGTTGATTCCGGCGAAAAGGCGATGATCCTGCTTCAGAGCCTGATCTGCTATCTGCGTGAAAAGAACGTACTGTCGCGTGCTGACATCGAGGAACTGCGCGACCGCGTAGAGGCCCGAATCGCCGAAACCGAAAAGAACCTGCCGTGCACCGCTGCCCTTGCCGCAGCGGCGGCGACCGAGATGCGCGAACTCGATAATTATTGCGGCAAGACCTATGGCGGA
Organism: Novosphingobium resinovorum; assembly: GCF_027922145.1. Taxonomy (GTDB): domain Bacteria; phylum Pseudomonadota; class Alphaproteobacteria; order Sphingomonadales; family Sphingomonadaceae; genus Novosphingobium; species Novosphingobium resinovorum. Next base: position 689,446 of record NZ_BSFC01000011.1, read on the forward strand.
AAGCACCGTCGCCGGGTGAACTGAGCGCCGCTCATCGCACGGCAGCATGGGAAGACCGCCAATCAGGCCGGCCCCGTGCTGCCGCGAACGATCATCGCATGCGCCAGCATCAACCGGAACGCCGGGTGCGCGCTGTCCTTGCGGAAAACCGGATCGACGAGAATATCGACCGCCGCCGCCGCCATTTCCGCGTTGGGCTGGCGAATCGTCGTGATCTGGGGCCAGGCCGCCCGTGATGAGGCCACATCGTCGAAACCGCAGATCGACAAGGCGTCCGGGACCGCAATTCCCCGCTTCATCGCCGTGATCATCGCGCCGAGCGCCATGTCGTCATTGCAGGCGAAGATCGCGCTGGGCGCTTCGGGCAGATCGAGCAGCACCTCGCCGAGTTCCAGGCCCGAGCGGAAGCTGAAATCACCTCTCAGAACCGCCCGGTCGTCGACCTCCAGACCAGCATGATGCAGCGCCGCCCGGAATCCCTCCTCGCGTCTGGCCGAGGCGCTGTGGCTCTCCGGCCCCTGGATGAAGGCGATGCGTCGATGCCCCAGCGACAGCAGGTATTCGGCCATCTCCCGCGCCGCCGCCCGATCGTCCATCCAGACCGCTCCCGAGCCCTCCGGCGGGTGGGAGGGGGCGATCAGCACGTGAGGCACACCCGCTTCGTCAAATATACTAAGAAGTTCGCCATCGTCGCAGATCGGCGGAACGACGATGGCACCATCGAGTCGCAGGCTCGACAGGCTGCCCCGCACCTGCTCCTGCCAGCCTGAGCGGCCGAGATCGACCGGCTCGACGACGAGGTGGTAGCTGCGTTCCCGGCATTGCAGCAGCGCGCCGTGCTGGACTTCGGCCGCGTAGCCGGAGACCGGGTCGTCGATGAACAGGCCGAGCAGGTAGGATCGCGAACTCGACAGGCTGCGGGCGAAGGCGTTAGGGCGGTAGTTCAGTTCGGCGACGACGCGCTGCACCGCCTCGCGGATTTCGGGGCGGACGTGGTCCTCGCCGTTGATGACGCGCGAAACGGTCTTGGGAGAGACTCCGGCGCGGGCGGCGACGTCCTTGATGGTGACCGTCTTCATGCCCGTTTCGCCCGGAAAACTGCCGCGAATCCGGCGATCAGAAGGTAGCAGGCGGCGGGAACGACCAGCGATGCGAGCAGTCCCGCCCTGTCGGCGACGATCCCCGTCAGCACCGGCACCAGCGCCCCGCCGACCACCGCCATGCACAGCCACATCGAGGCGACGGGAGCCGCGCGGGCGTCCTCCGGCAGCGCCATGGCGTAGATCGTCGGGTACATGATCGCGTTGCACAGCCCCACCGAAACCAGCATCGCCGCCCCCGCGATGCCCGGGCACCCAACGGCACCCAACGTGCACACAACGGCACCAAGCGACACACAGAGCAGCATCCGCGCCTCCGAAACGCGCCGCATGCCCCATGCACCGGCAAACCGGCCGACCATCGCCCCGCCCCAGTAGAGCGCCACGAGTTGCCCCGCCGTCACCGCACTCACGCCGAGGCGGTCAGGCCGCATCAGGATACTGGGAAGCAGCCCGCCGATGGTCACTTCGGCGCCGACGTAGACGAAGATCGCCGCCGTTCCCCAGCGCAGCCGCCGCGATTCGGAGAGCACGCTGAACAGCCGGTGCGTCGGCACGAAGCCCTCGCCGGTGTGCTTCGTCTCCAGCGCCTTGCGGTGGCGGGCATAGGCGAGCGCCAGCACGGCGGTGACCAGTGCGGTCAGGACGAACGGCAGCGTCGCCGCCGGTCGCCATTCGTGGCCGCGCTCGACTTGCGCCAGCAGCAACGGGGCGCTCACCAGCGGTCCGGCGACAGTACCCAGCGAGTTGAACCCTTGCAGCAAGGTCAGCCGCCGCGCCGCGCCGCGCGAAGGACCGATGACGGTGACCACGGTGTTCGATGCGATCTGCAGGAAGGTCTGCCCGCCCGAGAGCAGCAGCAGCGCGCCGAGCACCAGCGCGAAGGACAGGCTCCCCTGCGCCACCGCCAGCGCGGCGCAGCCCGCCGCCATCACCGCCAGCCCCGCCGCGATCGCGCGGATGTAGCCAGCCGCGACGATGAAGGCGGTGATCGGCAGCGCGAACAGCAGGTAGCTCGCATGGAAAGCCAGCTGGACGAGGAACGCCTGCGTGTAGTCGAGCGCCAGCATCAGCTTCAGTTGCGGTACCAGCAGGCTCACCGACGAGGTCAGGAACCCGCCGATGAAGAACACCCCCACCGACAGCCGGAACAGCAGCGTAGGCGCATCGGTTTTTTCCAAGGAAGTCGGGGCCTTCGCCATCAGGGCTGTCATATATGCGGGGCATCCTTAACGCGCTTGCCTCTGCCGGGAAAGCTGCAGCCGTCCATATCACGATTTGACATCGATGTCAGAAACAATGTTGACAACGTTGTCAAGCTTTGGTCTACGAGGCGCCGGAAAGCAGCGAAGGTCTGCTTCAGGGAGAGAGAGATGACACGCAACGCGCTTATCGCGAGCACTGCGCTCGCGGCTGCACTCTGCATGACCACCACCGCCGAAGCCCAGGACGCCGCGCCCCAGGGCGCCCCGCAGTCAGCCGCTCCGCAGGCGTCCGACGGTGACATCATCGTCACCGCCACCCGCCGCGAGACGACGCTGCAGTCCACCCCGATCGCAGTTTCCGCCTTCGGCCAGGCGCAGCTCGACAAGCAGCAGGTCAAGGACGTGACCGACCTCGCCCGCTTCGTCCCCTCGCTGCAGTTCAACCAGCAGGGCGACCAGTCGGCGGTGCTCCTTACCCTGCGCGGCATCGGCAACGACAGCGCCTATACCGAAGTCGCCGACCCCGAAGTGGCGATCTACGTCGACGGCATCTATTCGCCGCGCTCGCAGGGCGCATCGGTGCTGATGTACGACATGGAGCGCGTCGAAGTGCTGCGCGGGCCGCAGGGCACGCTGTTCGGCCGCAATGCCACCGTCGGCGCGCTCAGCCTGATCTCGGCCAAGCCGAAGCTGGGCGTGTTCGAAGGCAACGTGGAAGTGACCGGCGGCAACTACGACCGCCTCGGCATTCGCGGCGCCATCAACATCCCCATCACCGACACGCTGGCCGCTCGCGTCGCCTTCGTCTCCGACCGCCACGACGGTTACGCCGACTACCAGCCCGCGCCCGATATCGCGGGCATCAACAAGTCGGCCTTCGTCACCAGCGGCAAGAAGTACTACGCCGCCGACCAGAAGTCCCTGCGCGGCTCGCTGCTGTGGCAGCCGAGCGACAGGTTCAGCTGGAACCTGTCGGCCGAGGGCTTCTGGGACACCGGCGCCCCGGTCATCGGCCTGTTGCAGACCCCGCGCGCGCGCACCAAGCGCTGGTCCACCCTGTCCGACACCGCGCCCGACACCGACCGCTATTCGGCCGCGGTGCGCAGCACGATGAACTACGATATCACCGACGGCATCCAGCTGAGCTACATCGCCGGCTGGTCGCGCATCGGTGGCTCGACCCAGACAGACGCCGACGCGGGCGCCCTGCCCCCGACCGGCGAAGTCGACGCCAGCGGCAACGACCTGCCGCTCGGCGCCTTCGGCGAGAACCGCACGCTGTCCTCGCGCTATGATTTCCAGAGCCACGAAGTGCAGCTGAAATCCTCGGGCGAGCAGACCTTCGACTGGATCCTCGGCGCCTACTACAGCCACGAGAAGAACCGCATCCGCTTCGACATCGACCAGCGCAACGGCTACCGCGACGGTACGTTCAGCTGGGCGGGCAGCTTCATCCAGGCCAACCGCCAGATCGATTCGCGCGCGGCCTTCGGACAAGTCGTCTGGCACGCCACCGACGCGATCCGCGTCACCGGCGGCCTGCGCTACACCTCCGACAAGAAGGAGGACATCGGCGGCCGCAACGTGACCTATTCGGGCGATGGCTGCGCCCCGGCGGACCTCGCACCCGGCGGCGCCTGCCAGGCGGGCATCTTCGGCGCCTATCCGGGCGCCACCGCCGAGGAACTGGTGAACCTGCTGCCGGGCTTCTCGATCTCCAGCAACGACGTGAAGGGCAAGTGGGACAAGCTGACCTACCTCGCCCGCGTCGACGCCGATCTGGCCGAGGACGTGCTGGGCTATGCCAGCGTGAGCACCGGCTTCAAGTCGGGCAACATCCAAGACAACGCGGGGCTGACCGATCCCGAGACGCTGACCAACTACGAAGTCGGCCTCAAGAGCCGCTTCCTCGATCGCATGATCACCCTGAACCTTGCCGCCTACTACAGTGACTTCAAGGGCTATCAGGTCAACCAGGCCGTCACCTTCCGCGACGACGAGGGCAACGTCACCAGCAGCCAGATGATCACCCAGAACGCCAAGGGCGCGAAGGCATATGGTCTGGAAGCGGAACTGACCGCCAACTTCACGCCCAATGATCGCCTGCAGTTCTCCGGCACCCTGCAGAAGACCAAGATGGACGATCTGGAAAGCGTCGACGGGCGGCTCTATGATGGCGGCAAGGCCTCCTCGATCGTACAGCTCAAGGGCAACGAACTGGCCCACGCGCCGCGCTTCTCGGCGACTGCCAGCTACGAGCACGACTTCGTGATGGCCAGCGGCGCGACGATCACCCCGCGCCTGACCACGCATTACGAAACCGCCAGCTGGCTGAGCTACTTCAACGGCGACGCCAACCCCTTCGTCAACGCCAACGATCCGGCCGACAACATGCCGAACCGGGGCACCAACGGCACCGACTGGGATCGCCAGAAGGCCTACTTCCGCTCGGACGCTTCGCTGCGGTTCACGTCTGCGGACCAGAAGTACTCGGTCGAGGTGTTCGTCATGAACATCGAGGACAAGAAGATCCGCACCAACGCCAGCGCCTTCGGCACGCCGCGTTACGACCCGGTGTTCCTGTCCAACCTGCAGGCACCGCGGACGTGGGGCGTGCGGGCGAAGGCCAGCTTCTGATCCTTGTTACCCTCTCCCCCCCCCCCCCCCTTCTTCCTCCTCTCCACCCGCTCAGGCTGAGCTTGTCGAAGCCCCCGAGGCTGGGCGCTGTGCTCCCATCCTTCGACAGGCTCAGGATGAGCGGTGGTAATGGGGAGAGGTCGGAAGGAAGGCCCCCCGGTGACCCCCGCGCACCGCACCTCCTCCGCGAGTGCGCGCGGTCACCCCGCGCGGCGGCGCGGCAAATATGCCCGTCGCCGCCCCTCCCCGGCCACGTTCGGCCATGATCGCGACCCAATCATCAGGTAAGGACGCCCTATGACCGCCGTATCCCATGTCTCTCTGGCAAGCATCTCCCTCGCCGCCCTTGCCGTGGGCCTGCTCGCCGCGCCGCTGGCGGCCCAAAGCCAGCAGCAGAACCAGCAGCCCCCTGCCTCGATCGCGCATCCGGACCTCTGGCCGCAGGTCAAGGCCGAGCCGCAGCGCGATCAGGCGGTGGAGAAGCGCGTCGAGGCGCTGCTGGGGACCATGTCGGTCGAGGACAAGGTCGGCCAGCTGATCCAGGTGGACATCGGCTCGATCACGCCCGCGCAAGTGCGCGAGACGCGGATCGGCTCGGTGCTGAACGGCGGCAACTCCGGCCCTTACGACGACGAATATGCCCCGCCCGCCAAGTGGCTGAAGCTGGCCGACGAATACTACGACGCCTCGATGGCGGCACCCGGACCCAAGATCCCGATCATCTGGGGCACCGATTCCGTCCACGGCAACAACAACATCGTCGGCGCCACCCTCTTCCCCCACAACATCGGCCTCGGTGCCGCGCGCGACCGCGACCTGATCCGCGAGATCGGCAAGGTCACCGCGCTGGAGACGGCGGCGGCGGGCCTCGACTGGACGTTCGCCCCCACCCTCGCGGTGGTGCAGGACGACCGCTGGGGCCGTACCTACGAAAGCTATTCCGAGGAGCCCGAAGTCGCCGCCGACTTCGCCGGCGCGATGATCGAGGGCGTGCAGGGCAAAGTCGGCACCAGGGGCTTCCTCGCCCCCGACCGCCTGATCGCCACGACCAAGCACTTCCTCGGCGACGGCGGCACCGGCGGCCGCGACCAAGGCGACACGCGCGTCTCCGAACAGGTGCTGCGCGACGTGCACCTCGGCGGCTATCCGGCCGCGATCGAGGCGGGCACGCAGTCGGTCATGGCCAGCTTCTCCAGCTGGAACGGCGAGAAGATGAGCGGCAACAAGTCCCTGCTGACCGACGTGCTGAAGGACCGTATGGGCTTCGACGGCTTCGTGGTGGGCGACTGGAACAGCCACGGGCAGGTCCGGGGCTGTTCGAACGAGGACTGTCCGCAGGCGATCAATGCGGGCCTCGACATGTTCATGTATTCCGGCCCGGCGTGGAAGACGCTCTACGCCAACACCCTGCGCGAGGCGAAGGACGGCACCATCCCGGCCGCCCGCCTCGACGATGCGGTGCGCCGCATCCTGCGCGTGAAGCTGCGCGCGGGCACGTTCGACCGGGGCCGCCCCTCCAGCCGCGCCTATGCCGCGAAGTTCGCCAACATCGCCTCCCCCGAGAACCGTGCCGTCGCACGTAAGGCGGTGCGCGAGTCCATGGTGCTGCTCAAGAACGAGGGCGTGCTGCCGCTCAAGCCCACCGCCAATGTCCTCGTCGCGGGCGCGGCGGCGGACAGCATCAGCCAGCAGGCGGGCGGCTGGTCGATCACCTGGCAGGGCATCGACGTGCCCAACTCCGCCTTCCCCAATGCCCAGTCGATCTGGAAGGGCATCGAGGAAACCGTGAAGGCAGCCGGCGGCACCGCGACATATGCGCCGGACGGCCAGTTCGCGAAGAAGCCCGACGTCGCCATCATGGTCTTCGGCGAGAAGCCCTATGCCGAGTTCAAGGGCGACATCCCCAACCTCGAATACAGCCCCGGCGACAAGCACGACCTCGAAATGCTGCGGGGGTTCAAGGCGGCGGGCATTCCGGTGGTGGCGGTGTTCCTCTCGGGCCGTCCGCTCTGGGTGAATGCCGAATTGAACGCCTCCGACGCCTTCGTCGCGGCGTTCCTGCCCGGCAGCGAGGGCGGCGGCGTCGCCGACGTGCTGTTCGCGGGCAAGGACGGCAAGCCGAAATACGATTTCCATGGCAAGCTCAGCTTCTCCTGGCCCAAGCGCCCGGACCAGTACGTCCTCAACCGCCGCGATCCGAACTACGATCCGCTGTTCCCCTTCGGCTACGGCCTGACGTATGCCGCGCCCGGAAAGGTCGGCCAGCTCGACGAAACGCGCCCCGCCGGGCTGGAGCAGGCCGCCCCCACCGTCTTCTTCGAACGCGGCCAGACCCCGCCGGGCTGGGAGATCGCCGCCGAGGGAGTGCGCCAGTCGGGCGTCGACCACCGCGCGCAGGAGGACGCCAGGCGCCTGACCTTCAATGGCCCCGGCAGCGTAGCCTTCACCGCCCCGCGCCCCTTCGACCTCTCGCGCGAAAGCAACGGCGAGATCAGCCTCGTCTTCGAGTACCGGCTGGAGGGCAAGCCCTCGGGCGCGCTGACGGCCGGGTTCCTCAGCGGCGGCAAGCTGGCGAGCGTGCCGGTCACCGGCGCCCTCTCGGCCACCGCGCCGGGCCAGTGGGGCCGCCTCGCCATCCCGCTCAAGTGCTTCGCCGCGCGCGGCGCGGACATGGCGAGCGTCACCGCGCCGCTGGTGCTGAAATCCACCGCCGCGGCGGACCTCAGCGTGTCGGACGTCAAGCTGGACTACGTCTCGGTGCCGATGACCCAGTGCGGGGACGAGAAGTAACCCTCCCCATTCTCCCTCCCACTTCGTCATTACGAGCGTAGCGAAGCAATACAGGGCGGCTCAATACTGCTCTGGATTGCTTCGCTTCGCTCGCAATGACGAGGCTTTGGTTTACGCCGCGCGGCGCTCGCGCCGCACGCTCGTCTCGTAGAGGGCGAAGAGGTCGGCGAAGTGATCGTCGCTGGTGCGGGCGACTTGCGGGTGATGCTCGCGCTCGAACAGCACCTCTATGATCGCGCGCGCCGCTGCCGCCGGGTCGCAGGCGGTGTAAGTGAGGCCGCCGCCGTTCGCGGCATGGTCGACCGCACCGCCCTCGTCCGGGACCACGATCGGCACGCCACTGGCGCGGGCTTCGGCGGCGACCATGCAGAAAGTCTCCGCCTCGCTGCCGTGGACGAGCGCGTCGGCGCTGGCGATGACCCGCGCGAAAGTGTCCGGGTTGCGCTCGGGCTCGAACAGGCGGACGTGCGGATTGCCGGCTATGTGCTTGAGCACGGTGCGCTGCTCGCGCCCCTCGCCGAACAGCACGAAGCCGACCGGCCGGTCGCGCGAGACCGAGGCCACCGCGTCCAGCACCAGCGGCCAGCGCTTTTCCGCCGCCAGTCGGCCGACGCCCAGCAGCAGGCGTGCGTCTTCAGGCAGGTCGCAGGCGGCCAGCAACTGCGCGCGCAGGGCCGCATCGCGGTTCTGCGGGGAGAAACGGCCGGGCTGCACGCCCATCGGCACCGTCACCGTATTGGCGACGCCCCCGTCCGCCAGCCGCCGCGTCAGGCTGGAATTGGCGCAGACGACATGGTCGAAGCTGCGGCTGTGGCGGCGCAGGTGGTCCCAATAGACCGAGAACTGCCAGTCGATCGTTCGCCGCGCGAAGACCTGCCCGAACCAGCGGTAGGCATAGGCGGAAAGCGGATCGGCATGCATGATCATGCTGCGCGGCGCATCGCCCGCCCAGTCGGCGACGAGACGCGCGCTGCGCCAGGGCGAGGCGGCCTCGACGAAGTCCGGCTGCAGTTCGTCGAGCGCGGCGTGAAGCTGCGGCGCCGAGGCGAAGTACCAGTACTTGCGATCGAGCGGGAAGCGCGGGTTCTTCAGGGTGATGATGCGGGCATTGGGGCCGCGCTCGATCACCGCGTCCTCGTCCCCCGGTGCGAGGATGATGATCTCGTGGCCCAGCGCCGCGCCGACGCGCAGCTTCTGCTCCACATAAGTGCGCACGCCGCCGCCCTTGGGCGTGTAGAAGGCGCAGACGTCCACGATCCTCATGCTTTGGTCCCTTACTTTGACGCCAGCGGGGCCACGCCCAGCCCGCGACGGTAGTTCATCACGATGGAGATCGTCTTCGGCCCGCTGCCGACCGACGCGCTGGCCTTCTCGGCGCTCGGCTTGCTGAAGCCGAGCCGGGGATTGCCCGCAAAACCGATGCCGTCGATACGCCAGCCGAACTTGCGGTTGCCGTCCCGGTCGTGGAGCAGGCTCACCGCGTAGTCGCCGGGGCCGGGCACGCGCACGCACAGGCGCACCGGGCCGCTGGCGGGGACCGGCACCTCGACGCGGCGGAAGGTCTTGCCCGCGCTCACCAGCACGTTGTCGTCGGCGAGGAAGTCCGTGTTGTTGGCCGGGTAGACCTCCAGCTTGAGGGTGCCGATACGGTCCTTCAGGCCCTTCACCTGCACTTCGAAGGAGGAGCCTGCCTCGTCCGGCCGACAGCGGCCCTCGGCCTTGCCGAGATCGGGCGTGGAGGGAATGATCGCAGCATTCGCCAGCATCAGCAGGGACAGGATCACGGGCGTTTCTCCGGATTGGCGAGGTCGTTGAAGGCGATGAGCGCGCCCAGCACGAGGTGCGCGGCGGTGATCAGCCCGGCCATCAGCGCCATGAGCGTGCCGATATCCCGCTCCTCGCCCAGCACCACGACGGTTATCCCTGCGAACAGCAGGTCCTTGTTCGGCACCAGCGGCAGGCGCGAGACGAGCAGGCGCAGGGTCGAAAGGTAGAGCCACCAGCTCAGCGCGACATCGGGCAGGACGATGTGCCACAGCAGCGCGAGGAACACGGTCGAGACGACGATGCGCGCCAGATGGACGCGGGTGATCATCCAGAGGTCATCGCGCGAGAGGCTGAAGACCTTGCGGCGAAAGGCCATGGCGCCCAGCGAAATCGCAAGAATGACGCCCAGCGACCCGGTCAGCAGGCGCCCGTCGATGCCCAGCTTGTCGAAGCCGAGCGAAGGCACCGCGAAGACCAGCAGCGCCATCGTCACCACGTTGCCGGTGACGGCCGAGAGGATCGACACGTCCTTGACCGTGCCGAACGGCGCGGCGGTCAGCGTGACGCGGCTGCGCGCCCACGTATAGAAGTACGCCTCGCCGAGATAGCCGAGCAGCAGTTCATTGTAGATTTTCTTGCGCAGCAGCGCGAGCACGCCGCTGCCCGGAATGCGCCACAGCTTCCAGTAGATCAGCCACTCGCTGGCGGGGGTGATGAGGTAGTAGCCGGCGAAGATCAGCCAGAACCCCGGCGATGTCGGGATCATCTGCGACAGGCGGCGCAGCTCGACGCTGTTCGTCTCGTGCAGCACGGCGGCGATCACCGCCAGCGACAGCAGGATGGAGAACACCGCATTGCGGCCGCGCTTCGCGGTCCGATCCTGAGGGGTCAGTGCGATGGCCGCCAGATCGACGCCGTCTACGGTGGCAGCCACGGTTGCAGATTGAGACAAGGTGATCTCCGGGGTGACAGTCACTGGGAGCGCCGCAGCGACCGGCAGGGCGCCAGCGTGCTGAGGGCAAGGTCGCGGCGGCGCTCGGCCTCGCGGCGCGAGACGACCGCGCGCATCAGGTCGAGGTAGCGGCGCGCGGCGCCTTCGAGTTCGTAGTGCGCGGCGACGGCGCGGGCGCGCGTCGGATCGCCGCGCAAGTCGCGCAAGGCCGCAATCCCTTGCGCGAAGCCATGCTGGCAGCGCACCGGGACCATCAGGCCGGTGCGACCGTGGTCGAGCAGGCTCCCCATGCTGACGCAGCAGTCGGTGGCGAGGATCGGCATGCCCGCCGCCAGCGCCTCGACCACGACGCCGGGCAGGCCCTCGTAGTCGGAGCTGAGCAGCAGCGCGTCGTGTTCGGCCAACAGCGGGTCGATCGTCGCCACATGGCCGAGAAACGTGACCTGCCCGGCGATGCCGAGCGATCCGGCGAGCGCTTCGAGAGGACCGCGTTCGGGGCCTTCCCCGGCAATGGTCAGGCGATCCTCGGCGCGGGCTCCGGCGGCGAAGGCGCGCAGCATCAGCGCGAAGTTCTTCTGCGGGGCAAGGCGTCCCGCTGCCAGGTAGCGCGTGCCCCATGCCGAGGGCGTGCGCCGCTCGATGCGGCCGAGCTGGATCAGGCGGCGGCGGTTCAGGATCGGGTTGGCGATCACCTCGACCCGGCGCGGCTCGGCCAGCATGCATTCGCGCACTTCGCGGCGCATAGGCTCGGACAGCGCGACCAGCGAATCGAACAGCCCGCCCTGCGCCCGCAGCCAGACGCCATAGCCCCGACGCATCGGTGCGGACATGTCGGGACGCTGCAGCGCATTGCTGATCTTGAGCAGCATCGGCGGCGCGTGATGGCCCATGAGCAGCTTCATCCCCGCGCCGATCACCGCGTAGGTATTGCCCGGACAGAACAGCACGTCGGCGCGACGCTCGATCAGGAAACTGTAGAGCGTGTGGACCATCCACGGCGTGCGCCACGATGCCGTAGGAAGGCGCGTGGGCAGGCTCCAGTAATCGAGCGCGGGGGCGCTGCACAGGCCCGCCCCGCCGGGTCGGCCGAGCACCACGGTCACCTCGTGCCCCGCTTCTCGCCATTGCGCGGCCAGACCGAGGGCGACACGTTCGACGCCGCCCGGCTCAAAGCTGTGAATGGGGATCGCTATGCGCAATGGTTCCTGCATGTCCTTCCGACGCCGCCAGCCGTCTGGTTCCGCAGGGCCTCTATGAGCAGGTCATTTCGGGTTTGTGACGGTCAGTCCGCCCGTCATGCGGCGGACACGCCAGCGACTTCGAAACGTCTCCGAATTGACTGCAGGGCGTCAGAATAGGCGCGCAGATGCTGCGCCGCACAAGCCCGCGATCACGGGCAGCTCAACAGGGGTTTCACCAAGCCATGCGCGCCATTTCGATCCGCCGTATCTGCGTCCTCGGCACCAGCCTCGTGGCGATCGCCGCGAGCGCTCCGGCCTTTGCCGAAGACGTAGCCGATGCCGCCGCCTACGAAAGCGCGGACGCCGCTGACGCCATCGTCGTCACCGGCCAGCGCACCACCTACAACAACGCCGCGCTCGACGAGACGCTGATCGACGACAAGTCGCCGATCGCCTCGGCCATCGACCTGATCGGCACCCTGCCCGGTGTGCAGGTCAACGAAGGCGACGCCTTCGGCTTCGACGACTGGTCGACGACCTACTCGATCCGCGGCTACCAGACCAACCTCGACACCCAGCAGGTCGGCCTGACCATCGACGGGTTGCCCAACGGCGGCTCGGGCTACGGTGGCGGCTCCAAGGCCAACCGCTTCATCGACACCGCCAATATCGGCACCGTCGAGGTGTTCCAGGGCACCGCCGACATCGCCTCGCGCTCGAACGAGGCGCTGGGCGGGACCATCAATTTCGTCACCGCAGACCCGATCGACGACATGCGCGTGCGCCTGTCCGGCTCGGTCGGCGACTATGACGCCAGCCGCTACTACGGCCGCTTCGACACCGGCCTGATCGGCGGCGTCGCCAAGGCCTGGTTCTCCTACGGCCACCAGCAGGCGACCGACTGGATGGAAGGTTCAGCCAAGAACCACCGCGACAACTTCGCGATGAAGTTCATCGTCGATACCCCGGTCAAGTTCACCGGCTATGCAAGCTACGACGACGCCTTCGAAAGCAACTACGACCAGGTCTATTCGCAGGCGCAGTACGACAGCGGCGCCTACACCGACGGCCTCGTCGGCGTGTGGACCGGCGTGCCGGTGGCCGACCAGCAGTACCGCCAGGTCTGGAACACCAAGCGCAAGAACTTCTTCGCCTACCTGAAGGCCGAGACGAAGATCGCCAACGCCATCGATCTCAAGGCCTCGGTTTACTACCACGACATGGCCGGACGCGGCGATTGGGCGCCCCCCTACATCGTCAACGTCGGCCAGGACACCTCAGGCGTCCAGACCGAGATCGACGGCACCACCACCGTCCGGGGCACGCCTGCATGGTGGGCTACGCTGCCCGCAGGCTCGGGCACGCCGACCTATTTCGCGATCAACGCCGCCGGCCAGATCGTCGCCCCGACCGCAGCAGGCGCGATCCAGCAGCAGTCGTACCGCCACACGCACTACCGCAAGGACCGTCTCGGCGGCACTCTCGACGGCGCCTGGACCATGCAGTTCGGCGAGATCGAGAACACCCTGCGCGGCGGCGTCTGGTACGAGGACACCCATCGCCGCGAATGGCGCGACTGGCACCACGTGACCGACACCAGCGTCGGCCCGGCCTATGACGCGACGCCCTACTGGACCCAGTACGACCGCAAGTACCCGCAGACCACCTTCAAGTGGTATGCCGAGGATCAGGTCCAGTTCGGCCCGGTCACCGCGAACTTCGGCGTCAAGCAGTTCATCAACCACCTCGACCGCACCGACCTGTTCGGCGAAAGCGCCGACGTCAGCGTCAAGTCGAAGTCGAAGGTGCTGCTCTCGGGCGGCATCCAGGTCGAACCGATGACCGGCCTCGACCTGTTCGGCGGCTACTCGGAGAACTTCAAGGCGCTCTCCGACACCCTGCTCGAATACAGCGAGGACGCATTCTCCAGCATCAAGCCCGAGACGGCCGAGAACTGGGAGGCCGGTGCGCGCTACGAGAGCGGCATCCTTCGCGCCTCGGCCACCTGGTTCAAGAGCAAGTTCTCCAACCAGGTGATCTTCGTGCCGAGCAATTCCTCGGCCGGGCCGGACTACCTGAGCGAAGGCGACGGAAGCTTCTTCAACGCGGGCGGCATCGATTCCGAGGGCTTCGAACTGCTCGCCAGCGTCCGCCCCGTCACCGGCCTCAGCCTCTACGGTTCGTATACCCACATCGATGCCAAGTATCGCGGCACCGGCAATGCCGAACTGGACGAGGAGCAGGGCGTGACGGCGGGCAACCGCGTCGCGGGCATTCCGAAGGACATGTGGGTGCTCTCGGGCACGTACAACTACGGGCCCGTCACGCTGGGCCTCACCGGCAAGTACACCGGCAACCGCTTCGTCGATGCGGACAACGCATGGGTCGCGAAGAACTACTTCATGACCGACCTGTCAGTGGCCGTGAAGGGCGATGCGCTGACCGACAGCCTCAAGGCGCTGCAGTTCGCGCTCAACATCACCAACCTGACCAACGAGAAGTACATCGGCGGCATCTCGGGCAACTACGCCTTCCTCGGCGCGCCGCGCACGATGGTCTTCAGCGCCACTGCCGACTTCTGACGGCGGCGCGAGAGGACGGGTCGGCGTTCGGGGGGACGCCGGCCCGTCCTTTTCTTTTTTTCCAAGAACACCAGGCACAGGATTACCCGCCATGACCACGCTTCGCACCCAACAGGTATCCCGCCGCGCCCTCCTCGCCGGCATGGCCGGGGGAGCCGCGATCATGGCCCTCTCCATCTCCGCCCCGATCTCCGCCCTCGCCGCCGCAGCCGCGAACCCGGTGTTCCGCCACGGCGTCGCCGCGGGTGATCCCGACGCTTCGAGCGTGGTGCTCTGGACCCGCGTGACCGCGCCCGCCGCCACCGACGTCCAGTGGGAACTGTCGGACAGCCCCGCCTTCGCGAGGATCCTGAAGTCGGGCTCCGTGCGTACGGATGCGGACCGCGACTTCACCGTCAAGGTGCTCGCCACCGGCCTTCCGGCGGGCGGCACGTTCTTCTACCGTTTCCGTATGGGCAAGGCGATTTCACCGATCGGCCGCGCCCGCACCCTGTCCGAAGGCCGGGTGAATACGCTCGGCATCGCGCTCGCCTCGTGCTCCAACTACGCCTTCGGCTTCTTCAACGCCTACGACGCGATCGCGAAGGACCCGGCCGTGGACTTCGTACTCCACACCGGCGACTACATCTACGAATACGGCGGCAAGGACGGCTGGGGCGAAAACATCGCCCGCACCATCGGCCGCGAGCACGCCCCCGCGCATGAGATCGTCACCCTTTCCGACTACCGCACCCGCCACGCGCAGTACAAGACCGATGCCGGGTCGCTGGCGATGCACGCACAGCACACCCTGCTCGCCTGCTGGGACGACCACGAGAGCGCCAACAACCCCTGGACCGGCGGCGCGCAGAACCACCAGCCCGAAACCGAGGGCGACTGGGCCACGCGCCGCGCCGCCTCGATCCGCGCCTACTACGAGTGGATGCCGGTGCGCGAACCGGAATGGCTGCCCGAGTGGCCGGACGTCAAGGGTCGCACCCGCATGCAGTTCTGGCGCGCCTACCGCTTCGGCGACCTCGCCCTGCTGCACACCCTGGAAACGCGCCACACCGCCCGCGCGAAGCAGATCGAATATATCGACTATGCCCAAGGCATCGTCGATGACGCCTCGGCCGAAAAGTTCAGGCGCGACGTCCTTGGCGCCGCGAACCGCCCGCTGATCGCACCCGAACTGGAGGCCGACCTCGAAGCCGCACTGGCGCGGTCGGTGAAGGACGGCCAGCCCTGGCGCGTGATCGGCTGCCCGATGGTGATCGGCCGCCTCGACGTGCCCGATCTCGCCAAGCTCGGCGTGCTGCCCGACCCGTTCCCCAAACTCGCCGCCGCGAAGTCGAAGGACGAACTGGCGAAACTCGCCGCCGATCCGCATGTTTCGCTGGCATGGCGCGGCCGCTGGAACCTGCCCGACTATACCGACGCCTGGGGCGGCTACCCCTGGGCGCGAGAGCAGTTCTACGCCTTGTCGCGCCGCGCAGGGGCGGGCGATCTCGTCTTCCTCTCCGGCGACAGCCACAGTTTCTGGACCAACGACCTCGCCGATGCGCAAGGCCGCCCGGCCGGCATCGAGTTCGGCACCGCGGGTATTTCCTCGCCCGGCGACTTCATGGACAGCGGCTTCGGCGAGGACATGTCGCGCAAGCTGGACAAGGCCTATGCCGATCACATGCCCGAGGTCGTGTGGACCGACAACATGCACCAGGGCTACGTCCGCATGCAGTTCGGCCGCGAGACCGGCACGGCGAGCTTCGTGGCGGTCAGTACCGTCCTCTCGCGAGACTATACGACGAACGTGATCCGCAAGGACGACTTCCGCCGCGATGGCAAGCGCGTCCGCTTCGCCTGAGCTGAACAGCGAACGTCAAGGACCGGCATGGGCGGGGACTGTCCCTCGTCCATGCCATTGCCTGCCCATCCGCCGGAACAGGCTGTAGCTATCGCCGCTTCTTCAGCACTACGTAGATCGCACCCTGCCCACCATGACGGCGGTGCGCGCCGCGAATAGCGACGATGTCCGACGCATGGTCGCTGGCCGCGAGCCAGTCGGCGATCTTGGCGCGGATCGCACCCCGCGCGCTGCCTCGATCCGCAGCGTCCACCGGCCGCGCCTTGCCGGTAACGATCAGCACCACGCGCGCCCCCATTGCCTTGGCCTGCACCAGCCCGTGCATCAGACGCATGTAGGCCTGGTCGAGGTTCGAACCGTGCAGGTCGAGGCTGAAGTCCGGCAGCAGCGTGCCCTTGGATATCCGCTTTTCCCACGAGCCATCGAGATTGACCGGCACTTCGACACGCGGCTTGGGCGCGGCGACTTTCGGTGGGAGCGGCGGCGGAATGCGGCCCTTGACCTTCTTCACGGGCAGCGGTGGGGCTATCGGGACCGGCATCGCGGGCGCCTCAGGCTCAACCCGTTTTCGGGGCGCGACGAGCGGCTTGACGGTGCGGGCGACTTGCGCCCAGACCGCCTTCTCCTCTTCCGTAAGCCTGCGCCCCGGCCGCTTCATCGGGCGCCGAGGCGGGTCAGGACGCCCTTGGGCAGGAGGATCAGGGCACTGCCGCGACCACTCATGCCGCCTGCGGTCACGCGGGCCTTTGCCCCTGCCCCCCAGAAGGTGTCGAAGCGGTTCGCGCCCTTGATCGCGCCGCCGGTATCCTGTGCGATCCACAGCCCGTTGGCCTCGCGGCGGTCCATATCGAGGTACACAGGGGCACCCAACGGCACATAACGGGGATCTACGGCCACAGAATTGCCCGCTCGCACGGGCACATTGAGCGCACCGAGCGGTCCATCACCATTCAGCACCTTGAAGAACACCCACGAGCGATTGCGCTCCATCAGCGCGCGCCCCTCGACCGGATGCTCGCGGACATATTGCATGATGCCCTGCATGGAGCCGGAATACTGACCCGGTCCGGAGCCGACCAGCCCCTGATCGCGCATGACCCCGCCGATGCCGGTATAGGGCAAGCCGTTCTGGCCCGCATAGCCGATGCGCGTCACCGTGCCGTCCGGCGCGACGAGGCGGCCGGAGCCCTGCACCTGCAGGAAGAAGAACTCGACGGGATCGGCGGCCCAGGCGATCTCCAGCCCTTTGCCCGCCAGTGCCCCCGCATCGATCTGTGCGCGGTCGAAATAGCTGGTGAAGGTGCCGTCCGGCGCATAGCGGCCAAGCGGCATGCGCCCGCTGCTGAGCGGCGGCGCATCCCCCGGCTTCGCGCGCACGAGATCGGGCGGGAAGGCGTAGACCGGCACCGTATAACCGGGCTGCGGCGTGCGCCCGCCGGCGATCTCCGGTTCGTAGTAGCCGGTGGCGTAAGAGGAGCCTTCGCCGATGCGGGCGGTCTCGAAAAAGCTGGAGAAGAACAGCGCGGGCGATCCCGCGCCCCAGTTCACGGCGGCGGTGCAAGCCTGCCGCCAGTCCTCGGGCCGGGTCAGGCCACTGCCGTCCTTGCGGACGATGAGCTTCGGGCAGCTTTCACGGAACGAGGCGAGAGCGCCCGCCGCATCGGCCGCGCCCATCCGCAGCGCCGACAGCGCAGGACCACGGCGCACACCGGCAGCCAGCGCGTTCTGGAGAGATGAAGGCTGGGTCGTCGGCCCGGTCGGCGGAAGCGTGGGGCGCGGGCCGCCGGTCTTCGGGATTACACCGCCGCAAGCCGCGAGCGTGGCCAGCAGACCACTGATCAGAAGAGCGCGCCAGGCGTCCCGGATCGACCGCCCGGACACCACCGCAGGTGCCATAGTCTCCAGCGCCAAAACAAACCCTCCCCGCAAAGCAGACGCCCCGCGCCGGGGGTGGCACGGGGCGGATCAGGCTTTGTCGGCTAGCAGTCCAAAGAAGGGGGGATCAACCCCGGATCAACCTTCGTCGGTCTCTTCGAGGACCCAGTCGGGATCAGGCGAGTTCACGGCGCGACCGAACGTCCAGACGTCGATTGTCTCGATCGCGTCGTCGAGCGAACCGGCGACCACCTGACCCGCGGCGTTGCGAGTGACGGCGGCAATGTCGGCGCGGAAGCGCAGGGTGATACGAGCATAGCCGTTTTCCACGCCGGCAGCGGTGAAGCCGGTTTCCTCGATGCGGATCAAGCGGTTGTCGAGCGTCTCGCCGGCCTCGATACGGGCGTCGATGGCGGCGGCGAAACCGGCATAGACGTCATCGTCGCAAAGCTGGCGAAGTTCGGCCTTGTCGCCCTTCCAGAAGGCTTCGAGGATCATGCGATAAGCACTGCGCGCGCCGTCGAGGAAGGCGGCGGCGTCGAAACGGCGATCAGCCTGCGAAATCTCCGCCAGGCCACGCTCGACCGAAGGCGGCGCGAGCGGGATCGCACGCTGGCGGGGCTGTTCGGCGCGGGCGCGGTCATCGCTGCGCTGATCGGGACGCGGCGGCGCGGAAACGCGCGGAGCGCCCGGCTTCTGGCCCTGGCGACCTTCGAAGCGTCCCTGGATGGGCTCCTCTTCATGCTCGGCGCGGCGGCCGAGCACGGAGTAAAGCCGCAAGCCAAGGAAGGCTGCGATCATGGCCAGGATCACTATTTCCGGTGTCACGTCCCTAATTCCATCCTTCTGAGGCGCCCCGTCTGTGGCACCGTGGCCGCAACCGATCAAAGACCGGCCTGAAGCCCCATCGCACTCCGGCGCAGTTCCGAAGACTCGAACGTGCCTTCGGCTTAGCACTCGAACATAGCCCCAGATAGGTACGCATTACAAATGAACAACGCGTGAGTGGCTCGTTCGGGGCATTTTCCCGGCGGATCGAGCCCCTCGAAGCGATGTGCGCGCAACTTCGGGACACAACCTCTACAATTTTCCCGACGCTCGGGTGTTCCCCGCGCCCGCAAAATGTTTTACCCGCCCCCGCTGAACGTTTCAGATTCCATTGCGGGACACAGATCAGATGGCCGACGAAGGCAACATCATTTCCGACCTCGACCTCGGCAACGGCGAAGACACCGCCCCCGCCGCAGGCATCATTTCGCAGTACATCAAGGATCTCTCGGTCGAGAATCCGAACGCCCCCGAAGCGTTCTCGTGGCAGGAACAGCCGCAGATCGACGTGCAGTTCAACATCGGCGCGCGCGCGATCGAAGGCGAAGTCCACGAAGTCGAGCTGAAGATCACCTGCTCGTCGCGCACCAGCCTGGGCGTCGCCTTCGCGGTCGAGCTGAGCTACTGCGCGCTCATCGGCATGCGCAACCTCGAAGAGGCCCAGTCGCACGCGTTCCTCTTCGCCGAGGCGCCGCGCATCCTGTTCCCTTACGCTCGCCGCATCGTGTCGGACGCCGTGCGCGACGCCGGTTTCGCGCCGCTCATGCTCGAGCCGATCGACTTCAACGGCCTCTACGTGCAGCAGTTGCAGGCGCAGCAGCAGCAGGCCGAGACCGGCATGGGCGAGCCGGTCGGCAACGCCTGAACCGATAGCGGGCGGGGTTAGGGTCAGTCGTCGTCCCGGACTTGATCCGGGATCGCTGGCCGGGCCCCGCCCACCTCTCGGCAAGACGCTTCATCGGAAGCGCCTCGCCTGAAGACAGCCACCGGTCCCGTATCAAGTCCGGGACGACGAGCAGGGGCTTGCGCCATGAGCTTCACTGCATGAACCTCGCAAAAGCCCTCGCCAGCGTCGGCGGACTGACGCTCGCCAGCCGGGTGCTCGGGCTTGCCCGCGACAGCCTGTTCGCCCGCTTCGTCGGCGCAGGCTTCGCTTCCGACGCCTTCCTGATCGCCTTTCGCCTGCCCAACATGTTCCGGGCTCTCTTCGCGGAAGGGGCCTTCGCCTCGGCCTTCATCCCGATGTTCAACCAGAAGGTCACGGACAAGGACGGCCCCGGCCTCCCGGCTGGCATCACTTTCGCCGAAGAGGCGTTGTCGGTGCTGCTGCCCGTCCTGATCGTCATGACCGTGCTGCTCGAAGTGCTGGCCTGGCCGGTGACGCTGCTGCTTTCGGGCGGCTTCAACGACGTCACCCACGACCAGTTCGCCTTCGCGGTCATGCTCAGCCGCCTGACGATTCCCTATCTCGCGCTGATCAGCCTCGTCTCGCTGCTGGGCGGCATCCTCAATTCGCTGAACAAGTTCTGGGTCAACGCCGCCGCGCCGATCCTGCTGAACCTGACGCTGATCGTGGCGCTCCTCGGCTTCCATTCGGACGACCCGCTGATCACCGCGCGCAACCAGGCGATCGGTGTTTCCGTTTCCGGCGCGCTCCAGCTGCTCTGGCTGGTGCTCGCCTGCCGCGCCAACGGGGTGTCGATGCGGCTGCGCATGCCGGTGTGGAACGTCGACGTGAAGCAGTTGCTCAACCTGATCCTGCCTGCGGCTGCCGGGGCCGGAGCGGTGCAGATCAACCTCGTCATCTCCACCGCGCTCGCCGCCTATCTGCTGGCGCACGGCTCGGTGACCTACATCTATATGGCGGACCGGCTGAACCAGCTGCCGCTCGGCCTCATCGGCATCGGGCTCGGCACCGTCCTGCTGCCGACGATCTCGCGCCAGCTCGGCGCGGGGCAGGAAGCCGAGGCGATGGAGACGCAGAACCGCGGCCTCGAACTGGCGCTGCTGCTCACCCTGCCCGCCGCCGTCGCGCTGATCGTCTGCGGAGAGCCGATCGCCGCTGCCCTGTTCGGCTACGGCAAGTTCGACGCGGGCGACGTCGCCCGCACGGCCGAGGCGCTCGCGGCCTTCTCGATCGGCCTGCCGAGCTACATCCTCGTGAAAGTTCTGACGCCCGGCTACTATGCGCGGCAGGATACGAGGACGCCGGTGCGCTACGCGACGATCTCGATGGTCGCGAACCTCGTCGGCAATCTGGTGCTGATCGTGCCGTTGCAGCACATGGGGCCGCCGCTGGCGACGGCGCTGGCTTCCACCCTCAACGTGGCGATGCTGTACCGCACGCTGGTGAAGCGCGGACATTTCACCGTCGATGCACGGCTGAAGCGGCGCGGGCCGAGGCTGGCGCTCGCCGCCGTGGCGATGGGCGCGGCGCTGTGGTTCGGGCAGGACCTGATGATGCCTTATGTGCACGGCACCTGGCTGGTACGCGGGCTGGCGCTGGCCGTGCTCGTTTCGGCGGGCTGCGCGGTCTACGGCATTGCCGCTTTGGCGACCGGCGCCTTCACCCGCGCCGACCTCGCTCTCCTGCGCCGCCGCAAGCGCGCCGCCTGAAGGGTTCCATCGATGCGCGAACGTGCTATGAGCCCCGGCCATGCAGGATCGTGCGATCTTTTTCCCACCCACGCTGCGCCCCTTTGCGCCGCGTTCATGGCGATGGCGTTCGGTCACCCGCTGACCGTACCTGCATTCGTGCCCTGTACGGGCGCAACCCTCACATCCATCGACAACTGACTTAAGGACGCGACCATGCGTATCGTCTCCGGTATCCAGCCCACCGGCAACCTGCACCTCGGCAATTACCTCGGTGCGATCCGCAACTGGGTGAAGATGCAGGACGAGGTCACCGCCGAGGGTGGCCAGTGCCTCTACTTCCTGGCCGACCTCCACGCGATCTCGATGCCGCACACCCCCGCCGACCTCGCCGCCAACACGCGCGAGATGGTCGCGGCGCTGGTGGCCTGCGGGCTCGATCCCGACCGCTCGATCCTGTTCAACCAGGCGCAGGTGCCCCAGCACTCCGAGATGCAGTGGCTGCTCAACGGCACCGCGCGCATGGGCTGGCTGAACCGCATGACGCAGTGGAAGGACAAGGCGGGCAAGAACCGCGAAGGCGCCAGCGTCGCGCTGTTCACCTACCCGGTGCTGCAGGCCGCCGACGTGCTGCTCTACCAGGCCACGCACGTGCCGGTGGGCGAGGACCAGAAGCAACACCTCGAACTCGCCCGCGACATCGCGCAGAAGTTCAACAACGACTTCTGCGCCGAAGACGCGCCGCTGTTCACCCTGCCCGCACCGTTCATCCCGCCCGAGGCTGCGCGCATCATGTCCCTGCGCGACGGCACCGCCAAGATGAGCAAGTCCGACCCCTCGGACATGAGCCGCATCAACATGACCGACACCGCCGATGCCATCATGCAAAAGGTGAAGAAGGCCAAGACCGACCCGGAGCCGCTGCCCTCGGAAAAGGGCGGCCTCGAAGGCCGCGCCGAGGCGAAGAACCTCGTTGCGATCTACGCGGTCATGGCGGGCACCACGGTCGAGGCGGTGCTGGCCGAGTTCGGCGGCGAAGGCTTCGGCAAGTTCAAGCCCGCGCTCGGCGAACTGCTGGTCGAGAAGCTGGCGCCGATCAACGCCCGCTTCCTCGAACTGCGCGAGGACCGCGAGCGCCTCGACGCGATCCTGTGCAAGGGTGCGTCCAAGGCCCGCGAACTGGCGATCCCGACGCTGGAAAAGACCTACAACGCCCTCGGCCTCGTGCGGGGTTAAAATTCGTCTGGAAAATGCCCGGTGGGCATTTTCGTAGCGGCACCGGGCCCACTCCCCCACCCGACCACCCATAGGGTACTATCGTTGGGTGGTCGGGTGGGGGAGTGGGCCGGTGCCGCCAAATCCGCCTGCGGCGGATTTGCAGACAGGCGTTAAAGCCCCAGCAGCTTCGCGCGTCGCCGGACCCACGGTTCGGCGAGCGCGGAGACTACGCCCAACGCTTCCAAGCCTTCCGGGTCGCCCTTGTGCTCTCCGGCGATGAGCAAGCCGAAGACGCGGCGTACGCTCCAGTCGGGGAACGGCCGGTCGATCAGTTCAAGCGCATCGCCCGCACCGACCTCGCCATCCTCGATCACCCGGTAGTACCAGCCCGCCCGGCGCGATTTCACGCATCCGGCGTTGACCTTCGCCCCGTCGAAACGATGATCGAGCTTCCAGCACGGCTGGCGCCCCTGGCTCACCTCGACGAGCGCGCTGCCCATCCGCCAGCGATCGCCGATGAAGATGTCTTCCTCGGTCAGCCCATCGGTCGCGATATTCTCCCCGAAGGCGCCGTAATCGGCCAGCAGCGGATGGTCGCCGATCGCTTCGCGCCACCAGTCATAGTGGTCGTGGGGGTAGTGGTGGATGGCCTTGTCCGGCCCGCCATGGACCGAAAGATCGGCCTGGCTGTCCCCTTCGAGGCCCAGTCGGTGGACCTTCACCCGACCTTGCACCGCCGTCTTGGCGATGGCGCTCGGCTCGTCGGCCGCGCGGAACGGAGCGACCTTGCCGCAAAGTACGGAAAGAATGGGGAACGGACTCGTCATGACCGGGCTTTATTCCTACATGAACGATACGCGATCAAGTCGTGAAGCCGGCCCGAGGGCGGTGGATGCGGGATGAACCGGCGGAACGGTCCGTCGCTCGTCCAAGTCCATTCAACCTCTATTCAGGGCGTTGATTTCACGACAGTATCGTAAAAGAATCGAAGGCCGCGCCGGAGTGGGGCGTCTGGATCTCTTCGGGTTCGTGGAGCAAAGATGATGACACACCATTCCGGATCGCAGCTCGGCAGGCTGAAAATGGCCGCTGCCGCCGTGCTGCTCATGGCGCTCGCCGCGTGCGCGACGCCGTTCAAGGCCGACGTTTCGCGTTTCGCGACCCAGCTCCCCGCCCCGCAGGGCCAGAGCTTCGCGATCGTCGCGGACAATCCCAAGCTCGCCGGCGGGCTTGAATTCAGCCAGTATGCCTCGATGGTCGGCGATCGCATGGCCAAGCTGGGCTACACCCCGGTGGAAGACCCGGCCAAGGCCACGCTGATCGTGCGCTTCGACTACGGCGTCGACAATGGCCGTGAGCGCGTGCGCAGCACTGGCGTGGGCGCAGGCGCGTTCGGCCCGTGGGGCGGCTGGGGTCCCTATGGCGGCGGCTTCTACGGCCGCGGGTTCTACGGTCGCGGCTTCGGCTGGGGCGGCCCGTGGCGCTATGGCTGGTACGACCCGTTCTTCGACAACGGCATTCAGTCCTACACCATCTACACCAGCGGCATCGACCTGAAGATCGACCGCGCCGCAGACGGCCAGCGCCTCTTCGAAGGCAAGGCGGAAGCCGTCTCGACCTCCAATCGCCTGCAGTATGTCGTGCCCAATCTGGTGGAAGCAATGTTCACGAATTTCCCCGGGAACTCCGGAGAGACCGTGCGCATTACAGTCGCGCCCGAGAAGAAATAAGCACGAAATCAGACAGGCTCCCCCCTGCGAAGAGTGGGAGACACCGAGGGACGGGTCCGCTGAAATATTGCGGGCCCGTCCTTTTGCTATGGGGCGTCAGGCGCTATCTGGCGCCCCATAGGATTTATTGATGCATAATTTCATGGCCATCCTCTCGCAGCTGTTCTGGGGCGTCACCATCGGCGCCTTGAGTGCTGCGTTCGAGACGCTGGCCAAGGGCGCGATGATGCTGGGCGGCCTCGGCGGTGCGGGCTGGTATGGCCTGAAGTGGCGCAAGGCCCGGCGTGAGCGGGACGGCAAGGGCAAGGACTGACGCTTTTGTCCTGGCTCGTTGAATGGATCTTCGAAGGTCTTATCGAAGCAACCGCCGAAGCGATCCACCACCGTTATGGCTGGGGTGGATGCGCCTCGCTGATCCTGTCGCTCGTCGCGGTGATCGGGGCCTTGCTGTGGTGGGGCGGAGTGTTCAGCTCCGCCGCCTGAATCAGCTCCCCAGCGCGACCACGCCGCCGGTCGAGCCGAAACCGCCCTCACCCCGCGCCGTCTCGTCAAGTTCCTCGACGGCCACCCACGAGGCGCGCGTCACGGGCGCCAGAACCAGTTGCGCGACGCGGTCGCCGCGGCGAATGTCGAAGCCTTCGGCGCCGTGGTTGATGAGGATGACCTTGACCTCGCCCCGGTAGTCCGAATCCACCGTCCCCGGCGAATTGGGCACCGAAATGCCGTGCTTGAGCGCAAGGCCCGAACGCGGGCGTACCTGAATTTCGTAACCCACCGGGATCGCCACCGAGAGGCCGGTGGCCACCGCATGACGCCCACCGGACGGGATCGTCACGTCCTCGGCCGAGACCACGTCCATGCCCGCCGCGCCTTCGGTGGCGTAGACGGGCAGGTCCAGCCCCTGCCCGTGCGGCAGGACCTTGACCATGACGGGGACTTCATTCGGCGAGTGCATCGGCAATCCTTTCGACGAGGGCGCGCGCGACGTCCCCCTTGGGCATTTCGGGAAGGGAAACCACCTCGTCGGCCATGACGATGTGGACGGTATTGGCATCGCCGCCCATGACGTCGCCGGAGACGTCGTTGGCGACGATCCAGTCGGCCCCCTTGCGCACACGCTTGGCCTGGGCATAGCGGATGACGTCCTGCGTCTCCGCCGCGAAGCCGACGACCAGCGGCGGGCGGCGCAGGCCATGGGCAAGGCCGGCGAGAATATCGGGGTTTTCGGTCAGTTCGAGCGGCGCGATGGCGCCGCCGTCCTTCTTGAGCTTCTGGTCGGCCGAGCGCACCACCCGCCAGTCGGCAACGGCGGCGACCATCACCGCAACGTCAGCCGGAAGCGCGGCGTCGACGGCCTCGGCCATCTCCAGCGCGCTCTCGACATCGACGCGGTCGACACCCGGCGGGGTCGGCAGGTGGACCGGCCCTGCCACCAGCGTCACCCGCGCGCCCGCCTCGGCGGCGGCGGCGGCGATGGCGAAGCCCTGTTTGCCCGAGGAACGGTTGGCGATGTAGCGCACCGGGTCGATCGGCTCGTGCGTAGGCCCGGCGGTGACGAGGACGTGCTTGCCGAAAAGCCGCAGCGGCTCGTCGGAGAGCGGGATCAGTTCGAGCGCGCCGGGATCAGTGGCGGGCGCCGCCCGGGCACTGCCCTTGACCGCCAGCGGCGAAGTGCTGGCGGGTATGGCACGCGGCCCGCGCGGGATCATCGTGGCGGAAAGGCCGCCCGGCTCGTCACCGACGATACCTTCGGGGCCATGGCCGAGGCAGCGGGCGATGTGCTCCCAGATTTCCGCCGGTTCGGGCAGGCGGCCTGGGCCGTATTCGCCGCAGGCCATCGCGCCCTCGTCGGGCTCCATCACCTCGACGCCGGAATCGCGCAAGGTCTGGACGTTGCGCTGTGTCGCGGCGTGGAGCCACATGCGCACGTTCATCGCGGGAACCGCGAGCACCGGCTTGTCGGTCGCCAGCAGCAGTGTGGTGGCCAGATCCCCCGCCAGGCCCGCCGCCATCTGCGCGAGCAGGTCCGCCGTCGCCGGGCAGACGACCACGAGGTCGGCCTGGCGGCTGAGCTGGATATGGCCCATCTCGGCCTCGTTCTTGAGGTCCCAGAGCGTCGTGTGGACGGGGTTTTCCGATAGCGCCGCAAGCGTCATCGGGGTGACAAACTTCGCGCCCCCCTCGGTCAGCACGCAAGTCACCGAGCCGCCTTCGCGGCGGATGATGCGCACGAGTTCGCAGGCCTTGTAGGCAGCGATGCCGCCGCCCACGATCAGCAGAATGCGCGGTCCGTTCATGACTGGGGCTTCTGCAACAGCGTGAGCATGGGCGCAATCAGTTTGGCACAGGCCCTTGGGCCGCCGCTACCAGTTGCATCACCGCGCGCGGAGCAAAGACCAGCCCGGCGAACATGACCGGCGCGATCATCGCCCCCCAGTAGAAATTGTCCCACCGCCCGACGAGCATGAACGCAAGCCCGTATCCCGCGCAAAGCAGGAACCCCGCCAGCCCCGAGCGACTGCGCCAGCCGAGCCAGCCGAAAGTCATCAGCACCACCGCAGGACCTGCGAGAAAGTGCGGAAGCCAGCGCAAGTTGCTCGACTGCACCACATTGACCAGCCAGCCCGCCATGCCACGCATGACCAGCCATGCCGGGCCGTGCGGGTCGCTCGGCAGCACGTCCCTCGCGATGATCGAGAGGTGCCAGGCGAGGCCCGCGAAAAACACCGCGATCAGCAGGGCCCACGCCGCGCTCTCGCGCCAGTTGCGGTTCCACAGCGCGAAAGCGGCCATGAGCAGCACGTAAGGCAGCGTCAGTTCACGAATCGCCAGCGCCAGCGCGGCGCAGAGGAAGGCCGCGATCCAGCGCCCACCCTGTCCGTCCCGGCCGATCCGGTGCAGGCCGAAGGACAGCGCGATCAGGCCACCGGCCCAGAGTTCATGCAACGGAAAATAGTGCCGGTTGAGCTGCAGAGAGGCACCCACGAATACCATAGCGGCACCCAGACGCTGCACACGGCCGCCATCGTCCGTGTCCACGCCCAGACGGCGCCACCATACCGCGACGATTCCCAGCATGAGCGCCATCGCCGCGGCCATCTGGCCGCGCTCGCCGAGCATCGCGTTGATATAGGCCAGCGTCGGCAGGCGCACCGCGATGCCGGGGTTCACCGGATAGTTGCGCGCCCTCTGCTCGGGCACGATGAAGTCGTAGTAGTTCTCGCCCTTCTGGATGCGGGCGATGGCGACCTCGTACAGCGCGAGGTCCTCGTCATAGGGCTTGTCCGGGGTGATGACGGCCTGGCCCCCCGCGTCCACCGGCCCTTCGACCGCACCCTCCCACGGCGAGCGATTGCCCGGCTTGTTGGTCGGCGCGATCATCGAGGCGATCAGCACCAGCGCCAGCAGCGCAAGCGCCAGCCGGGCAAGTCCGGGCGAGAGCCGCGCGAAGCGGCCCCTGTCCGTCAGTTCAGAAGAGTCCAGTACGTCAGTGCCCACGCTGCCGCGCCCCCAAGGATTGCGGCTAGAGCATAGCCACCCCAGTGGTTACTTTCGCGTTTACGGCGCTCCCAGATCAGCTCCACCTCGGGCAGCGGAGCCTGTTCCGGCGCGCCGCCCTTGGGCGGGAAGCGGTCCTCGATCCGGCGAACCAGCGCGGGCAGGCGCATCAGCGTCTCGATATCCTCGCGCACCCGGTCGACGATCATCGCCTCGGGGCCGAGTTCGTCGCGGATCCAGTCCTTCACGAAAGGCGCCGCGACGTCCCACATGTTGATCTCGGGATCGAGGGCGGTGGCCAGCCCCTCGACCATCACCATGGTCTTCTGCAGCAGCAGCAGGTGCGGCTGCACCGCCATGTCGAAATCGCGGGTGATCGCGAAGAGCCCATCGAGCATCTGTCCGACCGACAGCTCCGACACCGGCTTGCCGCGCATCGGTTCGCCCACGGCACGCAGCGCGGTCGCGAATTCCTCGACCGTGTGATAGCTGGGGACGTACTGCGCCTCGAAGTGGATTTCGGCGACGCGGCGGTAATTGCCGGTGGTCAGGCCGTAGAGGATTTCCGCCAGCCACAGCCGCGCCTGACGGTTGATCCGGCCCATGATGCCGAAGTCGATCGCGACGATCGTGGTATGTTCCGGCGCCCCCTGCACGAACAGGTTGCCCTGGTGCATGTCGGCATGGAAAAACCCGCAGGCAATCGCCTGCGTAAGAAAAGTCAGCACCAGCCTGCGCGCGAGCTTGGGCATGTCGTGCCCGGCCTCGCGCAGCGCCGCGAGGTTGCTCATCTTGATGCCGTCGATCCATTCGACCGTCAGCACCGAGCCGTTGGTGCGGTCCCAGTCGATATCGGGAACGCGGTAATCCTCGATCCCCTTCATCGCATCGGCGAGTTCGGAGGCCGAGGCGGCTTCGCGGCGAAGATCGAATTCGCGCTGGGTCCAGCGCTTGAGGTTGGCGATCACGGCACGCGGACGCAACCGCGCCGCTTCGTTGCCAAGCGCCTCGAGATGCGCTGCGGCCCATTCGTACGTCTCGACGTCGTGCGCGAACTGCTCGCGGATGCCGGGACGCAGCACCTTGACGGCGACGTCGCGCCCGTCCGGCGTAACCGCGCGGTGGACCTGCGCGATCGAGGCGGCGCCTACCGGAGTTTCCTCGATCGAGGCGAAGATGCGCTCGAGCGGGCGGCCGAAGGTGCTCTCGATCTGCGCGCGGATCGCCGCGAAGGGCACGGGCGGCAAGCTGTCCTGCAAGGTCAGCAGGTTGTGCGCAGGACCTTCGCCGACGAGGTCGGGCCGGGTGGCGAGCGCCTGCCCCAGCTTGATCGCGGCGGGGCCGATCTCCTGGAAGGCGCCGGCATAGTCGGGCTCGGCCGGCTGGCGCGTGCCGAAGCGCGCGATCCGGCACAGGCGCTTGACCGGCGCCGGGGCATTGCGGTCGTTCTCGATCCCGCGCAGCGCCCCATGGCGCGCGAGGACGCGGCCCCACTTGAGGAGACGCGCGATGTGGACGGGGGTGGAAGTCACCGGATCGTCAGACCTTCCAGCCCGAATGGATCGCGACGAGGCCGCCGAGAATCGGCTCGACCTTGGTATGCTTGAACCCGGCCTTGCGGATCATCCCTTCGAATTCCGGCATCGGCGGGAAACGGCGGATCGATTCGATCAGGTAGCGGTACGAATCCGCGTCCCCGGCGATCATCGAGCCGATCTTCGGGACCAGCTTGTGCGAATAGGCGTCGTAGACTTCCTTGAAGCCCGGCCATTCGGTGGTCGAGAATTCGAGGCAGAAGAAGCGGCCGCCGAACTTGAGCACGCGGTGCGCCTCGGCCAGCGCCTTGTCGATGTGGGTGACGTTCCGGATGCCGAAGGCGATCGTGTAGGCGTCGAAGAAATGGGCCGGGAAGCTCAGTTCCTCGGCGTTCTGGCGCGACCACACCAGCGTGTCGATGCCGCGCTCCATCGCGCGCTCGATACCGACGTCGAGCATGTCCTGGTTTATATCCGAGACGGTGACCACCGCGCCCTCGGCTTCCATGCGAAAGGCGATGTCGCCCGTACCGCCCGCCATGTCGAGGATCTGCTCATCGGGCCGCGGACGCACGCGGCGCACGAACTTGTCCTTCCACAAGCGGTGCATGCCCACCGACATGGCATCGTTCATCACGTCGTACTTGCGCGCGACGGAGGAGAAGACGGCGCCGACGCGGCTTTCCTTGTCCTCGGCCGCGACGTCTTCATAGCCGAAGGAAACGGTTTCGCTGCCGGTTTCGCTGCCGGTTTCGGGGCCGGCCTGGCCACTGATTTCGCTGCTCATGGCGCAGTCCTCTAAACGGCCGGGCGCGCCTGCGCCACCGCTTTTACCGCAAGGATGTGACGGGATTCGTCATGCACAGGCGCCGCCGCCTGCGGCATTCTTGTCCGCGTCCCCATTCCCGGAGAAACGCGATGGCCGAAATGTCCCTCCAGCCCACCTTCAGCCTCGCGCCCGAGAAGCTGTGGCAGGCGATCAATCCCTGGACCTGGACGTTCGAGGGCTCGCAGGTCGGGCTGGTCAACGTCAACATCGGCGAGACCAAGTACCCCGAGACCGAGCGCGCGATCCTCGATGAAGTCGGCAGTTACGGCCGTCAGCTGGGCCGGATCGGCGATGCCCTGGAAGTGCTGATCGCCCATTTCGACACGGCCCGGCTCTCCGAGGCGGAGCGCGACGCATTGACGATCCTCGAAGGCGACCTCGCCAAGATCCGCCGCATCAAGGCTCGCGAACGGAAGAAGGCGCAGTGAACTTGCCAGCCCGGCCCAATGAAAGCACCCTCCCTTCAGGGGAAAACAGGAGGAAGAACCAATGACCGACTTCGACCCAAGACCCGCGAGTTCGGCGCCTAAGTCGGGTTTCGACTTCAACCAGCCGACGATCATAAACCTGCTCTATCTCGCATCCTACGTGACCGGAGTGACGGGCATCGTCGGCGTCGTGCTCGCCTATGCCTGGCGCGGGGACGCGAAGGCCGCATGGGAGGTGTCGCACTACGAATATGCGATCCGCACGTTCTGGCTGTTCTTCCTCGGCATGGCGGTAGGCACGATCCTGACGCTCGTGCTGATCGGCATCCCGATCCTGATCGCGGTGTCGGTTCTGGTGATCGTGCGCTGCGTGATGAGCATCCTCAACGCGCAGAAGCAGGTGCCGATGCCCAATCCGGGCAGCTGGCTGGTCTAGAATTCAGACCCATCCGTCGTTGCGAGCGTAGCGAAGCAATCCAAGGCTGTTGAACTCCGCCCTGGATTGCTTCGCTACGCTCGCAATGACGATTTTATGAGGCGGTTGCGGGCGGCGCCTTCTCAAAAGGCACGATACGCGAGGTACGCCAGACCCGCCGCCTGCACCGCGGCGATGGTGTGGAGCTGGGCGACGAAGGGTTGCTTGCGCGTCTTGTGCCGGAAGGCCCGGCGCCCGGCATAAGCGCCGGGCGTCCCGCCCGCGAGCGCCAGAAACAGCAGGCGTGCTTCCGGGATACGCCGTTCTCCCCCCCGCGCGCGGGCCTTGTCGATACCGAAAGCAGCGAAGGCGACGAGGTTGAGCCCCGCCGCCAGCACCCACAGAACGTCCGTCAAATTCAGGCCGGTCACAGGCGGGCGAAGATCGACACCGCAAGGTTGATCCACAAGGCGAGCGTGAACAGAATGCCCAGAACGAAGGCCCCGCCCCGGTGCGCCGGGTTATTGTAGGTCATGTGGATCAGGCTCTGCACCACCCGCGCGGCGACGTAGCCCCAGGCGAAGATCAGTGTCCAGCGTCCCACGACCGCCACCACGAAAGCGGTGAGGCAGGCGGCATAGAACAGCGTCGGCAGTTCGAACAGGTTATCATAGTGCCGCACCGCCGCGCGGGCGCTTTCGGGCTCGGGCGGGCCGATGTGCGCACGGTAGTAGTCGGGATCCATCGACTTGATGATACCGGTGCGGGCGACCGCCATGCGCACGAAAGCCACGAACGTCAGCGCGACCACCACCAGCATCGGCAGGAAGATCAGGGTCGGGTTATGGGACATGCGGCGGCCTCCTTCATTGATGGTTCCGCGTAAGCGAGCGGGTATCGCCCGGTCAGTTGCCGGGCGTTGCAGCCGTATCCGGCGCCACGTCCGCAGGCGCAGCGGCCTCCGGTTCGTCCTGTTCGTCCGGGAGCGGACCACCCTCGGGCCCCAGCTTCTCCCAGGCCTCGTCGGCGTCGGTCGGCGGCGGAGGCGGAGCGGCGGCGACGATCGGTTCGGGCTTGAGCCGGGATTTCGGGGTGCGGATGGCGTAATGGTCGCCGCCGTCCTTGCTGAAGGCATAGACCTGGGTGAACGGCACACGGTACTCGGCCGTCCCGTCCGAGACGATCACTTCGTTACCGGCGAGGCGTTCGACGGTGCCGATGGCGAAGCCGTCGTCATCGACGAGCGGAAGGCCATGGACGAGTTCCTCGCGGGACACATTGCGCACGGTGACCGCGTTCTCGTCAAGCAGGGCGCGCTTGCCCGCCTTGCTGTCAGCGGAGACGGGGGCCGGCGTCTGGGCGAGCGCCGGCGAGGCGGTGATTGCAGGAGCGAGCGCAAGCGCGCTCAGCAGCAGCATGGTACGGGGCAAGACCGTTTCTCCGGACAGAATTCTCAGGAGAAATGCGCATGAAGCACGCCGGTTGCCAAGAGCTACCCGCTGCGGGCGGCCGGAAACATCCGGCAGAGTAGGAAATTGAACGGCCGGACGGCGGGAATGGAGGAAAAATTGCCCCCATTCCCGATCCGATACGACTTACTCCGCCGCCACTTCGCCGAACAGGCCGGGCTCGGAACCGTCGTCCACCAGCGGCTCGTCGTTCGCGCGCACCTTCTTGCGCGAGTCGAAGTTGGCCCACACGGTGTTCCAGTCGCCGCGCGTCGCGCCCTTCGAATATTCCGTGGAGCGCGTCTCGAAGAAGTTGGCATGCTCGACGCCGTTGAGCAGCGGCTGCAGCCAGGGCAGCGGGTGGTCCTCGATCAGGTAGATCGGCTTCATGCCCAGCTGGCCGAGGCGCCAATCGGCGATATAGCGGATGTACTTCTTGATATCCTTGGGCGTCATGCCCGGCACCGGACCCAGCTCGAAGGCGAGGTCGATGAAGTTGTCCTCGAGACGGATCGTGGTCTGGCACTGGTCGGCGATATCGTCCTTCACCGCCTTGGTGAGGCAGCCACGCTCTTCGCAGAAGGCGTGAAACAGCTTGATGATGCCTTCGCAGTGCAGCGATTCGTCGCGCACCGACCACGAGACGATCTGGCCCATGCCCTTCATCTTGTTGAAACGCGGGAAGTTCATCAGCATCGCGAAGCTGGCGAACAGCTGCACGCCCTCGGTGAAGCCGCCGAACATCGCCAGGGTGCGGGCGATGTCCTCGTCGTTGTCGACGCCGAACTTCTGCAGGTAGTCGTGCTTGTCCTTGAGTTCCGAATACTCAAGGAACGCGCCGTACTCGCTCTCGGGCATGCCGATGGTGTCGAGCAGGTGCGAATAGGCGGCGATGTGCACCGTCTCCATGTTGGAGAAGGCGGTGAGCATCATCTTGATCTCGGTCGGCTTGAAGACGCGCGCGTACTTCTCGTGGTAGCAGTCCTGCACTTCCACGTCGGCCTGCGTGAAGAAGCGGAAGATCTGGGTGAGCAGGTTGCGCTCATGCTCCGAGATGTTCTGCACCCAGTCGCGGCAGTCCTCGCCCAGAGGCACTTCCTCGGGCAGCCAGTGGACCTGCTGCTGGATCTTCCAGTAGTCGTAAGCCCAGGGATATTCGAAGGGCTTGTAGGTCTTGCGGGCTTCGAGAAGGGACATGGGCGGCTCCGGTGGATCGTCTGAAATTGCGTTCACCCACAACGCTTTCACGCTTGGGCGGAAAGGCCAGAGATAGGCAAGATCGCGCGCAAATCGAGTGCGTGAATCATCTTCCCACAGGAATATGTGGGGGCAAGGAAAAAGTGCAGCCCCAAGGGGTTGTGGGTGTGATTAATTTCGCCGCCCTCGCATGAATCCCCGGATTGTGCCGGTCAGAGGACTTCGGCGACGCCTTTCAGGCTCTCTCCCAGCTTGTCGATCGCCTGCGCTTTCAGCTGGTGCACACGCGGGATCGAAACTTGCAAGACCTCGGCGATCTCAGCGAGGTTCAGTTCCTCGACGAAGTAGAGCTGCACGATCAGCTTGAGCCGATCCGGCAGGTCGGTGATCGCCGCGATGACCGCGCCGCACATCTCGACATCGACCAGCATCGCGAAGCTGTCAGGCGTTTCCGTGGCGCAGGTCATCGACTGATCGGAATAGACCTTGTCAATCGGCTCGAAGCGCATCGGGCGGGCGGCGTCCTGCAGCGAAACCAATTCGCACTCGCCAATGCCCATCGCCTGTGCCAGTTCGTCGGGCCTCGGATCGCGGCCGAGCCAGCCCCGGAGCTGCGTCTCTTTGTCGGCCAGCATGCGGCGTCGCTCGGACGTCCCGCGCGTGCCCGGCGCGGCGCACGAGGTCCAACATCGCCCCCCTCACCCGCATCTTGGCGTAGGCGGCGAAGCCGTCCTCAGTCTGAAGGTCGCGCATCTGCACGCATTCGGTGAGGGCCGCCAGGCCCAACTGCGCTAGATCCTCTCCGGGCGGCCCGATGCCGTGGACGTACCAGGCTTACCGCTTAACCATCGGCAGGAGGCGGCGAACCCGGTCGGCCACGTTGCCCTCGTTAGCGCTGCGGGCGGAAAAGGACATCTGGTCGATATTCATGCGACCCAACTTTCTTCGGAGGCGCTTTCTTCAACGGGGGCGGAAAGGCCCATCGCATCATGGGGCCGGCCGGCGCAGCCGATCTCGTCGATCACTTCGATCGGCTGCGCCGCAGGCATTCGGAGATCGAGGGGACCAGGCACAGCAGCGCGGCGAGCGCGCGAAGTGCTGGGCTCCACCACTAGTGCCAGCGGCAGGGAATGCACGACGGCATCGCCGAAGACCGCTTCCACCGCATCGAGGGCGCGGCCGACCACGAAGCGCTAATCCCCACCGACCCGCATGACCCGAGGAACCGGTGGATTTCGGTGTCGGTGATGGATTGAGGAGGTGCGACTGACTGCTGGGGCTTCGACAAGCTCAGGGTGAGCGGCAGTAGCGCAAACCTCCAAACCCGCTCAGGCTGAGCTTGTCGAAGCCCCGAGCCCAAACGCATCCATTGCCACCGCGATGCCCCTCCCCTTGCTTCGCCTCCCGCATCACCACACCCTCCCCGCAAAAGGGAGAGCCTCATGCAATTCACCGGCCCCGCCGAGGACCGCGCCGCCATCCGCGAACTGATGGAGACGTACGCCGACGCCGCATCGCGGATCGACAAGGCGCAGTGGCTCGATTGCTGGGCGCCCGATGCCGAGTGGATCACCAGCCACGCCGAAGTCCGGGGCCACGAGGCCCTCTCCCGCACCTGGGACGATCTGTTCGCCACGATGGAGGCGATGGTCTTTTTCGCCATGCCCGGCGCGATCCAGGTTTCGGGCGACACTGCCAAGGGCCGCTGCCACGTGCGCGAAATCGCCCGGATCGAAGGCAAGGTGATGAAATTCGCCGCCCGCTACGACGACGAACTCGTCCGCCATGGCGCGCGCTGGCGCTTCGCCCGGCGCATTTACGCCATGAACATCGCCGAATAGCGCGCGCCTCTTGCGGCGGGACGGCCGCGCGATTAGGAAAGCCGCGTCGAAGCGCTCATCCCGAGCCTTTCGACAAAGATCGCGCCGGTGCCCCGCAAGGGGCTTAAAAGGGAACGCGGTGAGGATGTTCTCATCCAAATCCGGGGCTGTCCCTGCAACTGTAAGTGGCGAGCGCGATGCATAGGCCGGTGCCCCGAAGGTGGACACCGGCAGCCACTGGGCCGGACGCTGCGACATGCGAGGCCACGGGAAGGCCATGCATCAAGCGATGACCCGCGAGCCAGGAGACCTGCCTGCGTCCGGTCGCTCTTGCCTTGGTCCAGGGGATGGCCGCGGCACGGAACTGTCCGTCTGAGCGACGCAACGTGCGGCGGGGGCCGCATCGGCGCGAGGGACGCCGGGCGCTGCCGCGTCCGTCCGGGGCCTCCCGTGCCGACCGCGCCGACGGCGCGGCAGTCCCCCGTCAGGTCGCCGACGCGAAGACGGATCATGACGCCGATGTCGCCTGCGAAAACCCCTCTAAAGAGCCGGATAACTGTGCTCTTTTCCGTACTTGTCGCCGCCAACCTCCTCGTTTGGGGCTGGGCCTTCAGCCTGTTCCACGCCAGCCCGGTGATGCTGGGCACCGCCCTCCTCGCCTGGAGCCTCGGCCTGCGCCACGCCGTCGACGCCGACCACATCGCCGCCATCGACAACGTCACTCGCAAGCTGATGCAGGAGGGCCAGCGCCCGATCACCGTGGGCCTGTGGTTCGCGCTCGGCCATTCCGCCATTGTCCTGATCGCCGCGACTACCATCGCGCTGGCAGCAGGCACTCTCGATGATTTCGAGGCGTTCGGCCGCTCGGGCGGGGTGATCGCCACGATCATTTCGGCGACCTTCCTGTTCCTGATCGCGATCATGAACCTCGCGATCCTGCGCGGGGTCTGGCAGCGCTTCGTCGAAGTACGGCGCGGCGGGACCTATGCCGAGGAAGACCTTGACATGCTGCTCGCCGGGCGCGGGCTGATCGCGCGAATCCTGCGCCCCGTGTTCCGGCTGGTGCGCCATGCCTGGCACATGGCGCCGCTCGGTTTCCTGTTCGGCCTCGGTTTCGACACCGCCACCGAAGTCGCCATCCTCGGTCTGTCCGGCGCCCATGCGGCAGACGGGATTTCGTTGGGCTCGGTACTTGTATTCCCGGCGCTGTTCGCAGTTGGCATGGCGCTGGTCGATACCGCCGACGGCGTCATCATGCTGGGGGCCTACGAGTGGGCCTTCGTCAAGCCGATCCGCAAGCTCTACTACAACATCGTCATCACGGCCATCTCCGCCATGGTGGCGCTGGTGATCGGCTCGATCCAGACCGCCGCGCTGCTGTCAGAGAAATTCGGGCTGGAGGGCGGCGTATGGTCCGGGGCGGCCTCGCTTTCGGAGCAGTTCAACACGCTGGGATTCCTGATCATCGGCCTGTTCGTGGTGTGCTGGTTACTGAGCTGGGCCGTGTTCCGCTGGGGCGGGCTGGACTCGGTAGAGATGCGGGCAACGGCCAACCCACCCCGCTGCGACTAGGTCGCAAACGACCAACCCTCGGTCCCTCCCGCAAGCGGGAGGGACCGAGAGTGGATCTTTTTCAACGCAAGAAAGCCCGGACCATGAGGAACCACGGCCTTTTCGAATCTTCCGGGACAGGAAGGCTCTACATAACATTGCGTTATTAGTGCAGCAGCGAGAGGACGCTCTACTGGCTCTGGTTGGCCCGTGCGAGCATCGCGGTGTGGCCCTTCGGTCGTCAATGCCTATGTCACCACCAAAGTGGACGGCGCACCCGTCGTCATCCCCTCCCGGCCGGGCTTCTGACGGGACAGTTCGGGGAAACCTGTCAGCCCGGCTGCCGGTTCAGGCTGTCAGTGAAGGCGGATGGAAGTCGAGGCCAACTGGACATCAGCGGCATGCGGCGCGCGCTCGCCCTTCGCCAGCACCGCAGCGACGTGCCCGGCCAGCATCGCCAGCGCAAGCGTCGAGCCCTCAGCAATGGCCTCCTCGGAGCCGCCCGGCGGCACCACGGTCGCAAGGCAGGTGTCGTGACTGCCGCGCGACAGCATGAAGGGCATGTCCGGGCCGATGATCTCAAGCACGGCGCTCATCGCCGCGCCGCATTCGAGCATCGCATCGATACGCACACGGTCGAGCGGTATGGCACCGTCGATGCCGACGCCGTCCAACAAGGCCAGCGCTTCGCGAATACGGTCGATCTCCTCGCACGCGGCACTGCCCGCGCAATCGTGGAGGAAGTCACGCAGACGCCTCGCATGAGCGCGATCGCCGCCGACATTGTTCGAAGTACTTGCCATTGCCTTATCGTTTTCTTTCGCGTCCGAAGGGTGCGCCACAGTCCCCAGACGTGGCCCGGCGTCAATACGCAGTTCCATATAGCCCGGATTCGCTGTCCCACCTTGTTACATCTTATAGAGGCTAGGTGAAACACCCGTGTATTCAGGGCTGCGCAGACTCCTTGCGGAAATCCCCTTAGGGAAACCGCCTCTAGAGCCGCGCTATCGCGTCAAGTCTATCAGCCACCCAGTCCGGCTCGGTAAGCATCAGGTCATGTCCAGTCTCTATATCCCAGACCCTACCGTGAGATCTCTCGGTCAGTAACTTCATGTCACGCCCCGATATTGTCGAGGTGCAGACGATATGGCTCTCCGGAATGGCGCGCATCGCGGCTTCCCGGGTGAG
Source organism: Novosphingobium resinovorum (assembly GCF_027922145.1). Taxonomy (GTDB): domain Bacteria; phylum Pseudomonadota; class Alphaproteobacteria; order Sphingomonadales; family Sphingomonadaceae; genus Novosphingobium; species Novosphingobium resinovorum. The sequence continues at coordinate 727,658 of NZ_BSFC01000011.1, forward strand.
CACGAGGTTCTGCTCGAAGCATCGCCATGGCTGGACGGTCAACCGGGCATCGATCCATGGTCCCAGCACCGAATCGGTCACTCCGAAAAATGCGGCCATGCCGGGCATCGCCGCCATAACGACTCGCACGCCGTCGATCTCATTCAACCCTTGCCTGGCGCCATGGATGGCTTCGTAAGCGTGCTCGCAAAGTGATTCGCCGTCGCGCGGATAGGCCGCGTCGAGATAGACGCGGTGGCCGACACGTTCGGGTTTGCGGTCCGCCGCGCCGGTGATGACCATGTCGCCATAACTGTGGCCGACGAGGATCGCGTCAGTGAGATCCTCGAAATCCAGAAGCCCGGCGATGTCGGCAATGTGAGTGTCGAGATCGATCGTGGCGCTTAACAGGTGCGCGCGGTCGGCAAGGCCGCTCAGCGACGGTGCGTGCACATCGTGCCCGAGCGCCCGCAACCGCTGCGCTACCGGCTTGTAGCCCCAGCCGCCGTGCCCGCCGCCATGGACCCGAACGAAAGTCGACACGCCGCCCCCTGATTATGATCCACAAAGGATCACATCAGTGCGCTTGTGTCAGGCGCCGACAATCTCCTGGCGTGCCGCAAACCATGCGATCATGCGGTCGATCGCGTCCTCGATCTCGGGTGTGGAGACCGCGAAGCTCAGGCGGATGAAACGATGGCCGTCGACCGGATCGAAGTCGATGCCGGGCGCCGTGGCGACGCCGGTGTCGGCAAGCAGTTGGCGGCAGAAGGCGAAGCTATCGTTGGTCAGGTGGCGGATGTCGGCCCAGATATAAAAGGCACCGTCCGGCGGCGCGATCCGTTGCAGGCCCAGGCGAGGCAGCGCCGCCAGCAAAAGCTCGCGGTTACGGGCGTAGCTCGCGTGGTGTCCTTCCAGTTCCTCGACGCAGTCGAAGGCTACCAGCCCGGCATGCTGCGCCAGCACCGGCGGGGTCAGGAACAGGTTGGCGATCCGCGCCCGCGCCGCGTCAATCAGGTGGGGCGGGACGACCAGCCAGCCCAGTCGCCAGCCGGCCATCGAGAACCACTTGGAAAAGCTGTTCACCACCAAGGCCTCCGGCACGTGCTGCAGCACGGAGTCCGCCGTCATGCCGTAGGTCAGTCCGTGATAGATCTCGTCGGAGATGACGGTGATGCCTTTGCGCGCACAAACCTCGGCGATGGCCGCAAGCTCCTCGGGCGCGATGACGGTCCCGGTGGGGTTCGCCGGGCTGGCGAGGATCAGTCCTTCCGGCGCCGGGTCGAGCGCGTCGAGCGCGGCGGCAGTGACCTGATAGCGCTCGGCCGGCCCGCAGGGCAGTTCGACCGGCTCGATGTAGAGCGTGCGCATGGCATTGCGGTACGCGACGTAGCCCGGGCGAGCGAGCGCCACCCGCGCGCCGGGACGGAACAGGCACGACAGCGCCAGCACGAAGGCCGGCGATGCGCCGCAGGTCAGGAACACCTGCTCGGGCGAAACCATGACGCCATAAGCTTCGGCATAGTGACGCGCGATCCGCTCGCGCAGTGCCGGGCTTTCCCAGTATCCGCCCGCCTCTGCATCCAGCACCGCGTGGGCGGCGGCGATGGCGGCAGCTGGAGCCCCCGTCGAGGGCTGGCCGTATTCCATGTGGATCACGTCGCGCCCCTCGGCGGCGAGTTCGTAGGCGAGACGGCCGATGGTGGTGGCGTGGAAGGGTTCGACGTGCGCGATCATGCCCGCCTGCTACGCGCAGCAAGGGCGCGATGCAATGCGGGCGCCTTGCGGGATCGGTGCGATGCGCGCTCAGGATGCGAAGACGGTGTAGATCCGCGCGTCGAACAGCCACCGGCCGTCCAGCCGCACGAATCGGTCGTGATATTCGCCGGTGACCTCCTTGTCAGTGCCAGTGATCCGCGCCACCATCATCGCATTGGCCCGCGCAGTATCGCCCGTGACCTCGATCATCAGGTTATGGATCAGCGGCACCGGATGCGGCCTTCCCTTTCCTTCGAGCAGAAACGCAACCAGTGCCTGCGGAGTGTCAAACCGCTGGCGCACGACGTGTTCGGCACGGTCCGGCGCACCGGAGCGGACCTCGAAAGTGCCCGTTGAAGCGAAAAGCTTTGAAATGTCCTCATAGGCCTCTCGCCGCACGGCGCGGGCATAGCCGTGAACGAGATCGGCGATGGCGCTTTGTGCCTCAATCCGGGCCAGGCGGTCTTCGGTCATGCGGCTGCCCCTTCACTCGCATCCCGCCGCTCGCAGGCGGCGCGGATCGCCGCGAAGCGAGGCTCGACGCTGCGCCAGACGCGGGTGTGAGTGACGATGCAGGGTTCGTCGGCTTCGATGCCCGCCAGTACCATCGCGCCGACATGGTCGGGCGTCACGCTGGAGAGCGGCATCGCCCCCGCATACTGACGGATCTCGCCCCCAACCTTGCGGGTGTTCTCGGCGAGGTTCGTGGCGACATAGCCGGGGCAAAGGAGCGACACGCCGACGCCATGCGGCGCCATCTCCTGCCGCAGAGCCTCGGTAAGCGCGGTCACGCCGAACTTGGCGACGGCATAGGCCCCCACGCCGGGCACGCTCGCGGTGAGACCGGCCTGGGAGGACGTATTCACGATATGCCCCCTGCCTCTCGCCCGCATGTCGGAGGCGAAAGCGAAGACGCCATTGGCGATGCCGGTGAGATTGATCGCCACGATGCGATCGAAGCTGGCAGGGTCCATATCCGCGAACTCGCGACCGTTGGGAGCGATGCCGGCATTGTTGACCAGTACGTCGACCGGCCCGAAAGCGCCCTGCGCCTCGGCCTTGGCCCGTGCCCAACCGTCCCGGTCGCGGGTATCGAGCATGACGCCGTGCACCGCCTCGCCCCGATCGCCCAGCACCGCGTCGAGGCGTTCTGCATCGATGTCGGCGATGGTCACCCGGATGCCCCTGCGGACCATCGCATCGACGATACCTAGGCCGATGCCGCTCGCCCCGCCGGTGACGAAGGCGTGCCGTGCCTCGCTCAAATCCATGGTTTTCACCTCTCCTGATCGCGACCTCGCCGCTTTGAGGGAATTTTGAAGAAGCGGGCACCGCCTTGCAATCGGCAACACCGCTGTTCATCACCGCCGGGACGATAAGAACAGGGAGATGCGCCGCCATGACTGTGGACGATGTGATCGCGGCTGCACGCAGCCAGACCGGACTGACCGAAATCGGCGACCCGGCCGCACTGGAAGGACTACAGAGGCTGATCGATGCCTATGCCGAAGAGGCACGCTTCACCGAGCGCGGCACGCAGCTCGCGCAGCGCGATCTGGTGAAGTACATGGCGGGCCGCATGCGGATCGAAGACTGGCTGGCCCGTCATCCCGAACTCCTCGAGCGCCCCGTCGAAAAGCCGATGTTCGTCTTCGGCCTGCCGCGCACCGGGACCACTCTGGTCATCAACCTGCTCGCCGCCGACCCCAAGCGCCGCTCGTTCCTGCGCTGGGAATCGCATGATCCGGTGCCGCCGCCGCATTTCCACGAACTGGCTGCCGGTCCTCGCTGGAAGGCGATGCAGGACCAGACGCAGGCCTCGCTGCAATATATGCCGCAGATCGCCGCTATCCATTATGAGGACGCGCATAGCCCGACCGAGTGCCAGTTCTCGATGACCTACTCGTTCTGTGCGCAGGTGTTCGAATCGCAGGCCGACATTCCGAGCTATCGCCACTGGCTGCTGCACGAGGCCGACTATCGTCCGGCGTTCCGCTTCCACAAGCGGCTGCTGCAGCTCCTGCAGGCCGAGACGGGAGGGCGATGGACGCTCAAGAACCCGTGGCACCCGTTGTTTCTGGATGCGCTGTACGAGGTCTACCCCGACGCGCAGTTGGTCATGACCCACCGCGATCCCGCCGACGTACTGGGATCCATCGGCAGTCTGATCGAGAACGTGCGGCGGATCTATTCGGACGAGATCGACCTGGAAGGCATCGGCCGGACCTTTATGGAGACCTTCGCGCTGATGATCGAGCGGCAGGACGCATTCCGCGCCGCCCATGGTGCGGATGCCATTCTCGACGTCCAGTACATCGATGTGATGAAGGACCCCATCGGCACCTGCCGCAGCATCTACGACCACTTCGGCGAGCCCTTCACGCAAGAGGCAGCGGCCGGGATGGAAGCCTACATGGCAGCCAATCCCAAGGGCAAGCACGGCAAGCACGACTACTCGCTGGAACGCTACGGCCTCACGCGCGAGGGGGTTCATGCCGCATTCGCCGACTATATCGAGCGCTACCGTATCCCCGTGAAACAGGGCGCATGACGCATCTCGGCAAGCGCTACGGCCAGCTCGTCCAGATGAGCTATGCCACGCGCGACATGGACGCGGCCCTCGCCCATGCCGAGACGCAGCTGGACATCACCGGCCTGCGCCGCAGCGAATCCGAGATTGAGGTGCTGTCCTACGGAGAACGCCGCAGACTGGGCGTGAAATCCGCGATCGCCAACGTCGCAGGCCCCCGCGGCCTGCGCCAGTTCGAGATCATCGAGCCGGTGTCTGGCGTGACGGGTATCTACACCGACGCGGTGGACCTTTCGGCGCAGGTCCTCGCCTTTCACCACATCGGTATCGCCGTGCCGGGACCTTATACAGAATGGGAGGCCCTCCTCCACGACGTGCGCGCGAGCGGGGACGCGCTGGCCCTGCAGTTCCCCGCCGAACCGTCCGCCCAAGCCGGGATTTGCTTCTGCTACGTCGATACACGCGAGAGGATCGGCCACTTCACGGAATACCTGTGGGCCGACCCTTCGCTGGCGGGAATAACGGTCGCGCCCTGGCTCTAGGTGCCGTCGCTATTGGCGCTGACGATGCCGGGACGCTCCGCGCCCATGCCCGAGAAGCCGATCGAATAACCACCGTCCACCGGCAGAATCACCCCGGTGATGTAGGCGGCCTCGTCGCTGGCGAGGAACAGGGCGGCGGAGGCGATATCCTCGGCGCGGCCCCAGCGGCCCATCGGTATCCCGGCCAGCGTGGGAAAGCCCTCCGGCGGCGAGTCGTGCGATTTCGATGCCTCGACCAGTCCGGTCCACATGGTGCCCGGGGCCACGGCGTTCACACGGATGTTCCGGTCCGAATAGTCGAGTGCCGCGACCTTGGTGAGCTGGTGCACGCCCGCCTTGGCCGAACTGTAGACGCCGTGGTGCTTCCACCCCACCACCGCCGAAGCCGAACTGGTGTTGACGATCGCACCGCCGCCCGTCTTCAGCATGGATTCGATACCGTACTTCATGCCCAGGAAGACGCCGCGAATGTTGGTGGCGTGAACCTTGTCCCACAACTCGGTCGTCTGGGCATGCAGGGGGCCCATCCCGCCGCCGAAACCGGCATTGTTGCACAGCACGTCGAGCCGACCGAAACGCTCCTCGGCCCTGGCGATCATGGCCTGGACTTGCGCCTCGCTGGAGACGTCGCAATGGATCGAGACGGCATCGCCACCGAGATCGGCCGCAACCTCGTCTTCATTGCCCGAAATGTCGGCCAGCAGCAGCCTGGCCCCTTCCGCATGGAACAGCTGCGCCATCGCGCGCCCCATCCCGGAACCTGCACCTGTGATTATGCAGACCTTGTCCTGAAGCCTTCCGGCCATTTTCCTTCTCCCTTCAAGCCGATGTGTCGATCGTCGGCCGGATCGATATTTCCGAGATGTTCGCGCGGCGCGGCATGGCGAGGATGAAGACGATGGCCTCTCCGATGTCGCGGGGCTTCACCGCACCTTCCTTCGCCACATGCGCCTGGATCGCGGCGCGCCAGTTGGGATCGGAGATGTTGTCGCCCACTTCGGTCTCGGTCGCGCCCGGCATCAGCGTCGTGACGCGGACATTGCGGCCGCCCAGTTCCTGCCGCATGCCATCGGTCATCATGTTGACCGCGTGCTTGCTGGCGGAATAGGCGCTGGTCATCGGCCCACCCTTGCGACCGGCGAGCGAGGAGATGGTGATGATGTCGCCCTCTCCCTGCTCCAGCATGTGCGGGACGGCGGCAGCACAGGTATAGACGGTGCCCATCAGGTTGATGTCGATGACTCGCCGGTAGATCGCGGTGTCGCAGTTCTCGATGCCCCCCGCCTCCATGATTCCTGCCGAGTTGATCAGGATGTCGATGCGCCCCAGCTTCTCGACCGTCTCTCCCACCGCGCGGCGGGCGTCGTCCTCCACGGTCATGTCACCCGGAATGGCCAGCGCCGTTCCACCCTCTGCCTCGATCCGGGCGACGAGGCCCGACAATCGCTCCGCCCGGCGCGCCGACAGGACGACGGCCGCACCGGCTTCCGCCAGGCACAGCGCCGCCGCCTCGCCGATGCCCGACGAGGCCCCGGTCACGAGCGCGACTTTTCCTGCAAGGGGTTTGGTCATCGGCGGCAATCTCCCGTTCGTTTTCGTATGCATTGGCTGCCCCCGAGCCGCCGCACAGTCAACGGAAAATGCTGAACCCTGTTATAATCGCTCAGGCGCGACGGAGAAGATGTATCCGATCACCTGGTTTCGGAGGAACGGCGATAGAGTACCGAATCGCCCGCACGCACTACCGGCTGCCATCCGCGCAGCGGCAGTTCGGGCGCATGCCAGACTACCCAGAGCCGGGGGATACCCGCCGGAACCCGGTCGACCGCTGCCAGAAGCTGGTTGAACCCCTGACAACTCTCGCCGACCAGCGCTCCAGTCGCCGCATCGAAGAAAGGGCCGGCGGCGGGGTTGTCGATGCTCATGAGCTGGCCGCCCGGCATCGCCCACTGGTCGTTGGCGAAAGCATGGCGGCGCATCATCGCATAGCTGGCGAGATGGACGTCACGCACGCGCGCCTGCTGCTGGATGAAGTTGACGCAGGGCAGCGCGATGAAGGTCAGCAGTTGCGAGCCGCGCGGGATCTGCTCGATCACCGCCTGCTCCTCGCGGATCTGCTCGTCCCAGGCGGCCATGCTCACCGTATTACCGACGAGGCGCAGGGCGGTGAAGACGATCCCCGCGACCAGCAGCAGCCTTTGCCTACCCGCGCCGAGGTCGATCGGACACGCGCAGATCAGCGCGAGGGCATAAATCGTCGGCGTCAAGCGCATGTCCGCGTAGGCCGAGCCGTAGATCGTGCCCGGCATCAGCATAAACAGCCCCAGCAGCACAAGCGTCCCCAGCGCCAACCCCTTGTGAAGCGCGAAACGCGGCGAGCGCCAGACCACGACAATCAGCCCCGCCAGCAGGGCCGCGCAGGCATAGTCCCACCCTTCCCACCGGTCGGCGAAGACGTTGATCAGGTGATAGAGCTTGATCCCCATCCGGAACCAGTTCTCGTTCGGCAGGTGCCCGGTCGGGTGCGGCCATGCCATGCTGGCTAGCTGCGGCACCAGCAGGCAGGTGCTGGCGAGGAAGCCGCCGCACAGCGAGGGCAGCAATCGCCCGGACCGCTCGAAACGCGCCACCAACTCGCAGCATCCAACGAGCACGCACAGCGTCGCCCAGGCTGCAAGGTGACACACCCATATGACGCAGACGACAAGACAGAACACCAGCCAGCGCCGACGCGGATGCTCCGCCATCGACGGGCTGATCCACCAGGCCAGCGCCAGCGTGACAAGCGCCATGCCCAGCGTGAAGTTGAGGAAGCCGAACTGGAACGGGTTGCCCAGCGCCAGCGGCGCCGCGAACAGCACCGTCATCGCCACGCGCCCATGCGCGGCGCGGGAAAGGCAAAGGTAGCCCGCCACCTGCAGCGCAACGATCAGGATCACAATGCCCTTCACCGCCAGCCTGAGGCCCACTATCGGCTCGAACACCCATGCCAGCAGGTCCGCGCCGAGGTTGGGCAGCAGGTTCCATCGAAAGCTGTACCACTGCGCCAGATCGGCACTGTGCCCGCCGTCCATCTGCACCATGTAGCGCGACATGTGCGCGGGCAGGTCGGTCAGCGGCGGCACCACCGGCCAGAGTAGCGGGACCACGGCCAACAGCACCAGCGCAGCGCACCAGCGCAGCGGGATCGCCCCGGCTTGTGTAGTCACCGGGCAGCCCGTCCGGGGGTGAACACGAAGTGGCGGGAGAGCAGGAAGAAGCACAGCGAATAAGCCGCCATCGCCGCGCCCTGCCCGATCAGGCTCTGCGCAAACCCGAGCCCGCGCATGAGTGTCAGCACGCCGAGATTGGCTGCATAGGACAGCGCGAACACGGTCAGGAAGCGCGCCACTTCCCCGGCCGCGACCGGCCCGCGTACCGAGAAAGACCAGACCCGGTTGAGCACAAAGGACAGGCACACGCCAACCGCATAGCTACAGGCATTGGCCGGATAGTCGCCTACCCCCAATCGCAGCAGCGCCCAGATGACCGCCAGCCCCGCCAGCGTATTGAGCACGCCCACCAGCCCGAAGCGCAAGGCGGCCATCATTGTCGTCATGTCCAGCGCGTCAGCCGCGCGGATCGAAGGCGGCGACCGTCAACGGCACCTGTATGACCCCGCGCTCGCTCGCCCGCGACTGGCTGCGAACCTCGCGCACGATGAACAGGGGCCGCCCCTTGCTCTCGATATAGAGCCGTCCGAGGTAGTCGCCGAAGACGCCGAGGATGATCAGCTGGATGCTGCCCATGATGAGCATCACCGCAATGATACTGGTCCAGCCGACGATCGTCCCCTCCTCGAACCAGCGCCAGATCGCCCAGGACAGCATCGCGAAGCCCGCAACCCCCGTCAGCATGCCCAGATGCGAGGCAATCCGCAGCGGCACCGTCGAGAAGCTGGTGATCGCATCGAACGCGAGGCGTATCATGCGGCGCAGCGGATAATGCGTCTCGCCAGCCGCGCGCGGCGCACGCTCGTAAGGCAGCGCGACCTGCTCGAACCCGATCCAGCTCACCATGCCGCGAATGAAGCGATAGCGCTCGGGCATGGCGTTGAGCTGGTCGACGACGCGCCGGGTCATCAGCCTGAAATCCCCGGTATCGACAGGAATGTCCTGCTCGGCGAGGCGATTGAGGAGCTTGTAGAAGACCGATGCGGTGCCGCGCTTGAAAGTACTCTCGCCATGGCGCGCGATCCGCTGGCCGTAGACTACATCCGCACCCGCCTCGATCCTGGCGATCATCGCGCCCAGCAGTTCGGGCGGGTCCTGAAGGTCGGCGTCGATCATCATGACGAGGTCGCCGCGGCAAACCTGCAACCCCGCCGTCACCGCCAGCTGGTGGCCATGGTTGCGCGAAAGATCGACGCCCAGCACGCGCGGATTGCGCTCGGCCAGAACACAGATCAGCGGCCAGGTGCGGTCAGTGGAACCATCGTTGACGAGGACGATCTCGTAATCCTCGCCCACCTGATCCCGACAGGCGGCCGCGAGCCGTGCTTCCAGCATGAGGAGGACCGCCTCCTCGTTGTAGCACGGCACCACGACCGAGAGGCGCGGGCAGGTCCGTTCGGCGAACGGCAGGATAGGTTCCATCTTCATGAGTCGGCCCCGCGAAACTCGGCTGTGCTTCGAGGAAGCCGTATCGACCACTTCTGGTTAACCGGCCGTAAAAGACGCTGATTTGCCGTGGGCATACGAAAAGGGCGAGGTCCGCGAACCTCGCCCTTCCACATAGGGCACCGCCTTTGGCGTCGCCCTCCCCGTGTTCGGATGTCAGGCCGTCCTGCCGCGGGCCAGTCGGCGCCGTCCGACGATCGCTGCGGCTGCGGCGCCGAACAGGATCAGCATCGGCGGAGCCGGCACGTCGGTGCCGCCCGAAGTGGTGGTGGTCGAACCGCCCGAGGACGAACTGGACGACGACGAAGAAGACGAGGAACTGGAGCTGCTCGACGAGGTCGAACCGTTCGAGCCGCCCGAGGTCGAGGAAGACCCCGACGAAGACGAGGAGCTGGACGACGATCCGCTCGACGAACCCGTAGAGGTCGCTCCGCCGGAGGAATGGTCGTTACCGCCGCTCGATGAACTGGAGGATGAGCTGGACGAGGAACTGGAAGACGACGAGGACGAGCTGGAGCTGCTCGTGCTGGTCACGTTGCCCGAGCTGGTCGACGTGGTCGAGGTGATCCCGCCGGTGGTCGTCGTGGACGTCAGACCGCCCGTGGTCGTGGTCGAAGTCAGGCCGCCGGTGCTCGAACTGGACGTGGAAGTGACGCCGCCACTGGTCGAGGTCACACCGCCCGTGGTGGAGGTCACGCCGCCCGAAGTCGAAGTGACGCCGCCGGTCGTGGAAGTCACGCCGCCGCTGCTGGTCGAGGTGATCACCACGTTGCCGCCGCCACCGCCGCCGCTGCCTCCGAAGAAGCCGCCGAAGAAACCACCGCCAAAGCCGCCGAAGCCGCCCCCCCCGCCGCCGATCACCACAGGCGCGCCGCCGCTGCCGCCCGAGTAGGACGGCCCCGGAGCGGGCGGCATGTACGGCGCGGGCATCGGCACCATCGCCATCTGCGGCTGGTCGCAGCAGGTCCGCTTGATGATCTTGCGCACGCGCTTGGTGGTGCGCGGCTGGTCCTTGCGGACGATGCGCTGGGCCGGGCGTTTCTTTACCGGAGCGGCCTTGGCCATCTTTACCTTGCGGTACTCGGTCTTCGCCGACTGCGTCTCGGCGACGTGAACGGCGCCGCCGCCGATCACGGCACAGCCCGCCGCACAGGCAGACAGTTTAGCAAGGGCCATCCGAACCGACATAACGCGTTGCTCTCTTTGTTTCGCACCGGAGGCCCGAAGGCCCTCTGGGGCTACCGTGCATCCATCTGCCAGAAACAACGCAGAGACACGTTAATGCGGCAATGTCATTCACCCGCAATTCACCGTCCCGATGCGGGAAACTCGGTTAATTTATCATTCTAACTCAGAGGGTGTACCGAAACGGGACTGTTGCTTCGGCGGGTTGTAAAGCAGACCGACGCTTTTGGGGCGAATGTGCCGCCTGGCGCACTCACCCTTCCGAATCGAACAACCCGCCCTGAGGACCGGCCGGAGGAGTCATGCCAAGGTGGCTCCAACCCCGATCGTTGAGGCAGCGCCCCCGTGCCGTGCGGGCGACGAGGCCCAACTGGATGAGGTACGGCTCAATCACTTCCTCGATCGTGTCGCGCGGTTCGGACAGTCCCGCCGCCAGCGTCTCCACGCCCACCGGACCGCCCTTGTAGATGTCTGCGATCATCCGCAGATACCGGCGATCCTGCGCATCGAGGCCAATGGCGTCCACTTCCAGCCGGGTGAGCGAATCGTCGGCGATCGCACGGGTAATGGTGTCCGATCCCGCCACATGCGCGAAATCGCGCACCCGCCGCATAAGGCGTCCTGCAACGCGCGGCGTACCACGCGCACGGCGGGCGATCTCGGTCGCCCCGCCCTTGTCGATGCCGATGCCGAGCAGACCCGCGCCGCGGCTGACGACCTTCTCCAGTTCCTCGACGGTGTAGAACTGCAGGCGCACCGGGATGCCGAAACGGTCCCGCAGCGGCGTCTGCAGTAGGCCCTGTCGGGTCGTCGCGCCGATCAGCGTGAAAGGTGGCAGATCGATCCGCACCGAGCGCGCCGACGGACCTTCGCCGATGATGAGGTCCAGCGCGCGGTCCTCCATCGCCGGATAGAGCACTTCCTCGACCACAGGATTGAGGCGATGGATCTCGTCGATGAACAGGACGTCGCCCTGCTCCAGATTGGTCAGCAGCGCGGCGAGGTCGCCCGCCTTGGCGATGACCGGACCGGAAGTGGCGCGGAAACCCACGCCCAGTTCGCGCGCGACGATCTGCGCCAAGGTCGTCTTGCCAAGCCCCGGAGGCCCGAAGAACAGCACATGGTCCATCGCCTCGCGCCGCGACTTGGCACTTTCGATGAAGACGTGCAGGTTGTCCTTGGCCGCCGCCTGCCCGACGAACTCGGCGAGCGTCTTGGGCCGAAGCGCGGCATCGGCGTCCTCGACCTGGCGATTGGGGGAGAGGATTGGGTTGTCGGTCATTTACTGAAAAGCTCTATCCCGTCGCCAGCTTCAGCGCCACGCGCATGAGGTCGCCCAATGCGGCATCCTCGCCAAGCTGATCGACCGCCTTGCCAACCGCCGTCGCCGCAACCGCAGGCTTGAAGCCAAGGTTCTGCAGTGCCGACAGGGCATCGGCGCTGGCCGAGCCCGCAGGCGCAACCGCCGCGATGCCGGGCGCTCCTGGCGCGGTCGGCATGCCGCCGGCCTTGTCCTTGAGTTCGTTGACGATCCGGCTGGCCAGCTTCGGCCCGACGCCGTTCGCGCGCGCCACCATGGCGCTGTCGCCGCCCGCACAGGCGCGTTGGAGTTCCTCGGTCGTCAGAGCGGAGAGGATCGCCAGCGCTACCTTGGAGCCGACACCCTGCACCGCCGTCAGCAGACGGAACCAGTTGCGCTCCGCCCCGGACGTGAAACCGATCAGGCGCTGGTCGGTTTCCGAAACCTGCATCTCGGTATGGACGACGACGCGATCACCCCGGATACCGAGATGGTCCAGCGTCCGCGCCGAACAATGGACGAGGTAGCCCACTCCGTTGACGTCGATGATGGCCCAGTCGGCGCCGGTGTCGTCGAGCAATCCTGTCAGCTTGGCGATCATGGTTTGTTCCTATGGCAGGAAGGGATTCGGGGCGCCAGAGGAAAAGAGAGGCAGGCAGGGGTTTACCACCCCTGCACCCCGTATAGCGTCGAGGCCACGCGCGCCGCTTCGTCATGTCAGACGGTGAGCCGGGAGACATTGAAAGCCTGCGGCGCAATGTGAGGCGGCCGCTGCTGCGCGCGCGACAACGACAGTTTGGGGGTCTGGGGCGATGGCCCCAGGACTTCCCTTTCACCTGTGACTGCCCAGCATATTCGCATGAGTAATCGCCACCGCCAGAGCATCGGCGGCATCTTCACCTGCCAGCTTCACGCCCGGCAGCAGCACCATCAGCATCGCCTGGACCTGCGCCTTCGCCGCCCCGCCAGTGCCAACGATCGCCTTCTTCACCAGCTTGGTCGAATATTCCGCCACCGGAATCCCGGCGCGCGCCACGGACAGCATCGCGACACCGCGCGCTTGCCCTAGCTTGAGGGTGGACTGCGGGTTCACGTTGACGAAGACTTCCTCCACCGCGCCGGTATCGGGCCGGTGCTGGAGGATCACATCGGTCAGCGCGGCGTCGAGTTCGACCAGCCGCTCGGCCATCCCGGCCTTGGCGTTGGTGCGGATCTGGCCGTTGGCGACGTGGCTGAGGCGGCTGCCGCTCTTGGCGACGACGCCCCAGCCCGTGCAGGTCAGGCCGGGGTCGATGCCGAGGATAATCATGGTGTCAGACCTTCAGCCCGAGCCGCGGCCCGAAATGCATCATCAGCGAATAGAGCACGATGGTCAGCACGCATCCGGCCAGCAGCGAGGCCCAGAAACCAAGGCCATTGCGCAGCAGGACCGGCATCAGCAGGAACATCGGCAGCGAGGGCAGCACGTACCAGAACGTCGCCCCGGCATGGACCGCCATGTTCTCGGCATCCGGGCGGGCCTGCCACAGCAGGATCATGCCCAGTACCGAGACCAGCGGCAGCGAGGCGACAAGCGCGCCCAGAGCGGGCAGGCGCTTGCCGATTTCCGCGATCGCCACGATGAGAACGCCCGAAAGCAGGGCGCGGGCGATCAGTGCCAGCATATCAGCCGAGCGTTTCCATGACCTCGTCCGAGATCTCGTAGTTGCCCCAGACGGTCTGGACGTCGTCGTCGTCTTCGAGAGTGTCGACCAGCTTCATCAGCGTGCTGACGGTGTCCGCGTCGACCTCGACGGTGAGGTTGGGCTTCCATGCCAGCTTGACGCCTTCGGCTTCGCCCAGGGTCTTTTCCAGCTCGCGCGCGACTTCGTGGAGCGCATCGACCGAAACCCAGATCTGGTGGCTGCCGGGGTTCTCGTCGCCGTCGCCCATGTCGCTCTGCACGTCTTCGGCGCCCGCCTCGATCGCGGCTTCGAGGACCTTGTCCTCGTCACCCACGCTGCCGGGGTACTCGATCAGGCCGAGGCGTTCGAAGCCGTGCGAAACCGCGCCCGAGGCGCCGAGGTTGCCGCCGTTCTTGGCGAAGGCGGTGCGCACGTTGGTAGCAGTGCGGTTGCGGTTGTCGGTCAGTGCCTCGACGATGATGGCGATGCCGCTGGGGCCGTAGCCCTCATAGCGCACTTCCTCGTAGTTCTCGGCGTCGCCCTTGCTCGCCTTGTCGATGGCGCGCTGAATGTTGTCCTTGGGCATCGACTGCGCCTTGGCCGCGTTGACGGCGGCGCGCAGGCGCGGGTTCATGTCCGGGTCGGGCATGCCCATCTTCGCCGCGACGGTGATTTCGCGGCTGAGCTTGGAGAACTGCGCCGAGCGCTTCTTGTCCTGCGCACCCTTGCGATGCATGATGTTCTTGAATTTGGAATGGCCTGCCATCGGTCCGCTCGTTGCCTGCCCATGAGTCCACGGGTCTTTGCGATGAATGAAGTGGCGCGGGCCTTACAACAGGGGCACCCCAAAGGGCAACCGGAGTCGGTCTGCTACAGGACGACGGCAGTTCCGGAACAGCTTACCATCAGCATCGAACCGTGCGATCCGATCACCTCGTAGTCTATGTCCACGCCGACCACGGCGTTGCCGCCCAGCTTCTCCGCCTCCGCTTCCATTTCCTTCAACGCCTCGCGGCGGGCGCGCTGGAGGACTTCCTCGTACTTGCCGGAGCGACCTCCGACGATGTCGGTGACGGCGGCGAAGAGATCGCGCACGAGGTTGGCGCCGACGATGACTTCGCCAGTGACGATACCCAGATAGTCACGGACTGGCTGGCCTTCGACGGTGGGAGTGGTGGTGACGATCATCGGCGCGCTCTCCTTCGCTGGACCGCCAAGGTTGCACCGTCTCACGGTGCTGGCAAGACAACGAATTGGCAAGGAAATCGGGGATAGAACGAAGCATGGCGACCCGGATCGAAACAAGCTCCTCAGTACCCTCTGCCCTGCTGCGCGAACTGGCGAGCTTCGTCGCCCGGCCGCGCATACTTGCGCCCATCGGCCTGCGTTCGCGTGAGGCATGGCCCCGGCTGGCGCTGCTGACGGTGCTGCACATCGGCGGGCTTCTGCTGGTGATCCTGCCGCTGCTCGGGCTCTACCAGAAGACAATGGGCCAGCCGCTGCCCGACGCCTTCGACAAGCTGCCCGCAGGCTGGCTGCTGCCGATCACCATCGTGATCGCACCGGTGCTGGAGGAGATGATCTTCCGCGGCTGGCAGACCGGACGCCCCCGCGCGCTATGGCTGCTGGCGTGCTTCGGCCTGTTCGCTGGGTTGGCCGCCATGGCGAAATCACTGCAGCCGCTGGTCCTGGCAGGATCACTGCTGGCGCTCGTGGTCGCCGCTGTTGGAGGTTGGCTGTGGCTGCGCAAGCGTCCGACGCCTGCCATTTATGCGGCGGCTTATCCGGCGGTGTTCTGGCTGGCGGCGCTGCTGTTTGCGGCGGTCCATCTGATGAACTACCCCGCCATCTCCGCGCTCGCGCTGCCGATGGTGTTGCCGCAATTGTGGGCAGGCGTGCTGCTGGGCTTCACGCGCCAGCGCATCGGCCTTCCGGCCTCGATGCTCCAGCACGGCTGCGCCAATGCGGCGGCCATGGTGCTGGTGCAACTGGGGAGCTGACGCCCCCTCCACCACCCGCTGCGCGGGCGGTCCCCCTCCCCGAGCAGGCTCGGGGAGGAATGAGGATCAGTCGATGCCAAGGGCCGACTTGTAGGTGTCGAGCAGCATGTCCATTTCGCGGCGGTCGTCGGGCTTCATCTTGCGCAGGCGCACGATGGCACGCATGATTTTGACGTCGTAGCCGACGGCCTTGGCTTCGTTGTAGACGTCGCGGATGTCGTCCGAGATGCCCTTCTTTTCCTCTTCCAGGCGCTCGACGCGCTCGATCAGCAGGCGCAGGCGATCGTCGGTGGTTTCGGCCATGGGGGTACGTGCTCCGGTAAATGCTGGTGAATCGGTTGGCGGCGCTGATAGCGAGACAACAGGATTCGGGCAAAGCGCCCCCCTGTGGAAATCATGTGGAGGACGCGCAAAGGGTTGCCCCCAAAGCCGCACTTTCCTATCTGACCGGGGCGCCGACCACGTTCGTGCGTCTCCTTCGACGGAGCTTCAAGTCCGGGACGGCCCGGGAATCGCCTCATAGGAGATTGCCGAATGCCCTGGGTTCTTCTCGCCATCGCCGGCCTGCTCGAAGTGGTCTGGGCGTTTTCCATGAAACAGTCGGAGGGCTTCACGCGCCTGTGGCCCAGCGTCGTGACTCTGGCCGCGATGCTGGCGAGCTTCGGCCTGCTCGCCGCCGCGATGCGGTCCCTGCCACTGGGCACGGCTTATGCCGTGTGGACCGGCATCGGCGCGGTGGGCGCTTTCGCGGCGGGGATCGTGTTCATGGGCGAATCGGCAAGCGCGATGCGCCTGCTTGCCGCCGGACTGATCCTCAGCGGGATCGTGCTGATGAAGGTGGCGACGCCCTGACAGGCAGGCTCGTCGTCCCGGACCTGATCCGGGACCGGTGGCTGTCTTTAGGTAAGAGATCGCAGCGCGCGCAGCCAAGTGGGCCGTTCACGGCCAGCGGTCCCGGATCAGGTCCGGGACGACGTAAAGGTCAATGCGTCCCGCCGTTCTTCTTCACGCTCTCTTCCATCCGCGCGATCTGTTCCGGCGTGGCTTCGCTCTGGTGCTTTGCCTTCCATTCGTCGAACGGCATTCCGTGGATCACCGCGCGGGCGGCAGCCTTGTCGCCTTCGTACCCCGCATCGCGAATCCAGTCGGCCAGGCAATTGCGGCAAAACCCCGCCAGCCCCATCAGGTCGATGTTCTCGGCATCGCGGCGCTGCTGGAGGTGGCGCACAAGGCGACGGAACGCGGCAGCGGCCACGGCGTCATCTATCGTATCAATGTTATCCTTGCCGTTCATAATCGCACCGATCGTCCTTGGTTTGTCATCACGCCTTTGCCATATGGGGCCCAGTTTCCGGAAGAGGCAGTAAACTTGGTCAGCACCATTCCTTCGGGCGCCCTGAACGCAAATGGGCCCTATCGTCGTTCTCCCCACCATCGCGGCATCAAGCGCCAGCGCAAGGTAAAGATCCTCGCAACGCTGGGCCCGGCAAGCCGCGACAAGGAGACGATCGCCAAGCTGCTCAAGGCCGGCGCCGACGCCTTCCGCGTCAACATGAGCCACGGCGACCACGACACCCACCGCGAGACGATCGCCAATATCCGCGCGGTCGAGAAGGACCTAGAGCGCCCCGTCGCGATCCTGTGCGACCTGCAAGGCCCCAAGCTGCGCGTCGGCCAGTTCGAGGGCGGCAAGGCCTTCCTGCGCCACGGCGCCCACTTCACGCTCGACCGTGACCCGACCCCGGGCAACAACGAACGCGTTTGCCTGCCGCATCCCGAACTCTTCGGCATCCTCCAGAAGGGCCAGCGCCTGCTGATCGACGACGGCAAGCTGCGCCTCGTCGTCATCCGCGCCGAACCGGACGCGATCCTGTGCAGCGCCGAAGTCGGCGGCCCGATCTCCGATCGCAAGGGCGTCAATATTCCCGATGCCCTGATCCCGATCCCGGCCCTGACCGAGAAGGACCGCCGCGACCTCGCTTTCGCGGTCGAGCAGAAGGCGGACTGGATCGGTCTCTCCTTCGTCCAGCGCCCCGAGGACGTCGCTGAAGCGCGCCGCCTGTCGGGCGGCCAGGGCGCGATCATGGCCAAGATCGAAAAGCCCGCAGCCGTCGAAAGCCTCGACGAGATCATCGAGCTGTCGGACGGCATCATGGTCGCACGCGGCGACCTCGGCGTGGAACTGCTGCCCGAGGAAGTGCCGCCGATTCAGAAGCACATCATCGAAAAGACCCGCGCGCTGGGCAAGCCGGTCGTCGTCGCCACGCAGATGCTGGAATCGATGATCACCAGCCCCTCGCCCACCCGCGCCGAAGTCTCCGACGTCGCGAACGCGGTCTACGACGGCGCCGACGCGGTCATGCTCTCGGCCGAAACGGCAGCGGGCCAGTGGCCTGTCGAGGCGGTGACCATCATGGACCGCATCGCCGCCAAGGTCGAAAGCGACACGACCTATCGCGAACGCATCCACCTCACCCGTACCCCGCCCGACGCGACCAGCGCCGACGCACTGTCGGAAGCCTGCGCGCAGATAGCCGATACCCTGACGATCGAAGGCATCGTGGTGTTCACCGGCTCGGGCGGCTCCGCCCGCCGCGTGGCCCGCGAACGCCCCGCCGCGCCGATGCTGGTGCTCACGCCCTCGCAGCCCACCGCACGCCGCATCGCACTGCTGTGGGGCGCACACGCCGTCGTCACCCGCGACATCGGCAGCTTCGAGGAGATGATCGCCAAGGGCAAGCGCATGGCCCTGCGCCACGGCTTCGGCGCGGCCGGATCGCGACTCGTGGCGCTGGCTGGCGTGCCGTTCGGCGTGCCGGGCTCGACCAACCTGCTGCATATCGTGACGCTGACAGGCAACGAGCTGGATACGCCGAAGTAAGAAGAAAGAGGGGGAATCTGGGGCCATCGCCCCAGACCCCGTTACTGTCGTCGCCATGCGTGCAGCGGCGTCAAGCACGTATTGCGCCGCAGGCTATTTGGTCTTCCGACGCATCCTAAGTGCTTGACGAAGCTACGCGCGTGACCTCGACGGTATACGGGGTGAAGGGGTGGTAAACCCCTGCGTCTCCCTCACCTTCTGGCCTTGGCCGGACTTCCCACGACGGTAACCCCGGCGGCTACGTCACGCGTCACCACGCTCCCTGCACCAACAATCGCGTCATCTCCGATCGTAACGCCCGGCATGATGAGCGCCCCGGCGCCGATCCAGACATTGCGTCCGATGCGGATGGGCACGCCCCATTCGAGGCCGCTCGCCCGTTCGACCGGATCGCGTGGGTGGTCCGCCGTCAGGATTTGCACGCCCGAGCCGATCTGCGTTCCGTCGCCGATGGTCACCTCCACCACGTCGAGGATGACGCAATTGAAGTTCAGGAACACCCCGCGCCCCAGGCTGATATTGTAGCCATAGTCGCAATGGAACGGCGGCCGGATGGTCGCCCCTTCGCCCACCGCGGCGAAGCGTTCGCGCAGCAGTGCATCGCGGTCGGCAAGGTCGATGGTGCGGTTGTACGCGGCCATCCATTCGGCTGCCGCGCGCTGGTCGGCAACGATTTCCGGGCAGGATGCGCGGTAGGGCTCGCCCGCCAGCATCTTCTGCTTTTCGGTGCGCTCCATTGTCACGCGCGCTTGCCGAACAGTGCGCTGCCGACGCGCACTTGTGTGGCGCCGAGCAGCACGGCGGTCTCGAAATCATCGCTCATGCCCATCGAGAGCTGGTCGAGCCCCCCATCGGCGTTATTGTCGGCCGCGATCTTTGCCAGCAGCGTGAAGAACGGCGCCGCCTCGATCCCGGCGGGGGGCACGCACATCAGGCCGACGACGGGAATGCCCGCTTCCCGCGCCGAAGCGAGGAGCGCGGGGACATCGGCGATGGCGCAACCGCCCTTCTGGTCCTCCGCACCGATGTTGACCTGGATGAAGCACGGGACCTTGCGGGCCGCCTTTTCCATCGCCTTGCCCAGCGCCGCGACCAGCGAGGGGCGATCGACGGAATGGATGCAGTCGAACAGCGCGACGGCATCCTCCGCCTTGTTCGACTGAAGCTGGCCGACAAGGTGCAGCTTAACCTCGGGATAGGCCGTGCGCAGGGCGGGCCACTTCGCCTCGGCTTCCTGCACGCGGTTTTCCCCGAAGACGCGCTGGCCTGCGGCGAGCAACGGCTCGATCGCCTCGGCGTCGTGGGTCTTGGAGATGGCGATGAGTTCGACCGCCTCGGGCTTGCGTCCGGCGATCTCGGCGGACCTGGCGATGCGGGCGCGGATGTCTTGTAGCTGATCCATGGCGCGCTGCTATAGCGTCCTCGTGAAGAACCGCCAGCCGTCCCTTCCCAAGCTCTGGCTTATCAGCGATGCCCGCAACGATGCGCGGCTGGAGCATGCACTGGCGCGGCTCCCGCGCGGGTCCGGGCTGGTGTTCCGGCACTATCATCTTTCGCCCGAGGCGCGGCAGACGCGGTTCGACGCACTGCTCAGGCTGGCGCGCCGGTACGGGCATCGCACGGTGCTGGCGGGAGATATTGCGCTGGCCCGTCGCTGGCGGGCGGATGGGGTTTATGCCTCGCCCGAAAGGCTGGGCCGCAAGCAAGGCATGTTACGCTTGGCCACCGTCCATTCGCTGCGTGAGCTGGCCATCGCGCATCGGACCGGAGCAGACGCGCTGCTGGTTTCCCCGGTCTTTCCAACCGCTTCGCATCCCGGTGCACAAACACTCGGCGCGGTGGGGCTGAAACTGCTCTCCGCACGGGCGCGGGTTCCCGTCATCGCACTGGGCGGAATGACGCGGCACCGCGCCCGAACCGCGCGGATCGCCCGCTGGGCCGCGATAGACGGCCTGACCTAGCGCCCCTGCCACACGGGCTTGCGCTTTTCCGCAAAGGCCCGCGGCCCTTCCTGCGCGTCGTGCGAGTTGTAGGCATGCTCATGCGCCGCCCGCGCAGCCGCCAGTGCCGCGCTGCGACCCATCTCGGTCGAGAGCATCACCGTCTCACGCGCAGCCTTCACCGAGAGCGGCGCGCCTTCCAGCACCTCTCGCGCCAGGTCCAGAGCCGCATCCAGCACCGCTCCGGGTTCGGCGAGGCGATTGACGAGGCCGATCTCGTATGCGCGCTCGGCGCTGATCGGCTTTCCGGTGAGCACGATCTCCATGAAGATGCGCTGCGGAATCATGTGGATCAGCGGGGCCGCCCATGGGCTGCCGCGCCCGACCTTGACCTCGGTAATCGCGAACTTCGCAGCGGTGGAGGCCACGCACAAGTCGCAGGCCTGCGCGATCATCCAACCGCCCGCGAACGCGACGCCATTCACCGCGGCGATGGTCGGCTTCGACAGTTCGATGGTGTCGTAAGGCAATGCGTACATGTCACGCGGAGGCACGGCCATACCGGTCTCGACCATCTCCTTGAGGTCGCCCCCGGCACAGAATGCCTTGTCACCGCTGCCGGTGAGGATGGCGATGCGCAGGGCGTCATCGGCCTCGAACTGCGCCCATGCCGCCCGCAGGCCCTCGCGAACCTCCCGGGTGAGGGCGTTGCGCTGCTCGGGGCGATTGATGGTGATGACGGCAATGCCATCCTTGCGCGCATCGAGAAGCACGGCCTCCTGCATGTCAGAACCCCCTTCTGGCGATCTCGAACGCCTCACGTTCCAGCCCTTCGCGAAAATCCGGATGCGCCACCGTAACCAGCCGCCGAGCGCGTTCGGCCAGGGTCTGGCCCTTGAGCTGCGCGGCCCCGAACTCGGTGACCACTACGTCTACCTCGCTGCGCGCACTGGTGACGGGACCGGAAAGCGCGGGCACGATCTTGCTGATCGTTCCGCCTTTTGCCGTGGCCGCCAGCACCATCAGCGAGGCCCCGCCCGGCGAGCGGGCACCCGCGCGCACGAAATCGACCTGCCCGCCGGTGCCTCCCATGTAGGCCGCGCCGGACTGCTCGGCATTGACCTGCCCGGTGAGATCGACTTCCAGCGCCGAATTGATGGTGACGAGCCGAGAGAGCTGCCCCAGCACGCCCGCGTCATGCGTATAGCTGGTCGGCGTCATGCGGATCGCCGGATTCTCACGCGCCCAGTCGTAGAGCCGCCGCGTGCCGATCAGCGCGCCGTTGATCGAGACGCCCCGGTCGATCTCTTTGCGCGCATTGGTCAGCACCCCCGCCTCGGCCAGATCGACGAGGCCGTCACCCAGCATCCCCGAATGGACGCCGAGGTCGCGCCGGTCGTGCAGCAGCCGCAGGATCGCGTCGGGCACCGCACCCACGCCGGTCTGGATCACCGAACCGTCGCCGATGAATTCCGCACAGAGCCGCGCGATCGCCTCGTCAGTCGGACTGATCTTTGCGGGCATGACCTCGACCGGCATGCGCGAGACCGGCACCGCCACGTCGATCGCGCTGGCCGGGATCGTCTCACCGGGGACGAAGGGCACCTGGTCGTTGACCTCGGCGATGACCACGCGGGCCTTGTCCACGGCGGCGCGCGCGTAGTCGGAGATGAGGCCGCAGGAGTGCTCGCCTGCCGCGTTGGCAGGGCTGACCTGGATCATCGCCACGTCGCAGCGCATCACGCCTGCGGTGATGAGCGGCGCGACCTGGCTGACGTGGACCGGGATGACGTCGAGCGCGTTCGCTTTTGCCATCACGCGCAACGCCCCGATCGCGCCCATCGACGAAAGGCGGAAGGCGGCAGCGGTCTCGGGCGTGAACAGCCCGGAGAAGCTGGTGGCAATGAAGGCGTGGAGATCGCCGATGCGCGCGCCCTGTTCGGCCAGTGCCTCGACCAACGTGGTCGGCTCGCCGCAAGCCTGCCCGAAGACGATGTGGTCGCCGGGGCGCAAGTATGGGGTGAGGTCGATCATGCCGTCGTCCCGGACTTGATCCGGGACCGGTGGCGATTTTTGGCCGGACCTTCTCGGCAAGACGCCCTGCTGGGCTCTGGGCTGTTCGTGGCCAGCGGTCCCGGAGCAAGTCCGGGAGGACGACGATACATGCTCACGCCTTCCCCGCCTGTCGCAGCAGCCGCTCAGCGCGGGCGAGATAGGGCCGGTCGAGCATGCCACCCTTCCAACCGATCGCGCCGACGCCGGGGTTGGCGGCGAAGACATCGACGATCTCCTGCGCCTCGGCGATCTCGGCCTCGGTGGGGGTGAAGGCCGCGTTGATGACGGGCACTTGCGCCGGGTGAATCGCCATCATCCCCCGGAAACCGTCGCGGCGAACTTTCTCGGCGCGGGCCTTCAGGGCTTCGAGATCGCGGAAGTCGGCGCTGATCGTCTCGATCGCGGTGACCCCGGCCGTCGCCGCGCCCAGCACCGTCAGGCTGCGCGCCAGTTCGTAGGTGAAGGAATAGGAACCATCATCGTTGCGGTTGGACGAGGCGCCGATCGAGTCCGCGAGGTCCTCCGCGCCCCAGGTCAGCGCCACCACGCGCGGGGCGCCCTTGTAGCTGCCGGTGTGGAACATCGCCTCGGCCGTCTCGGTGATGAGGACGATGACGGGGGTGGAGCCTTCCTCGATCCCGTTCGCCACTTCCAGCGCGGAAAGGCAGTGGTCGAGCTTCTCCACGTCCGCCCGCCCGTAGACCTTGGGCAGCATGATGCCGCCGGGATGCGCGGGCATCACCGCCGCGAGGTCCGCCAGCGTGTGCGGCCCGTCGAAGGGGTTGATCCGCACCCACAGGCGCGCGCGCTGCTCGGGGTGGGCCTTGATGAAGTCATGCACCAGCGGGCGCGCGGCCGCCTTGGCGTCGGGGGCCACGGCATCTTCCAGGTCGATGAGGACGATGTCGGCCTCGCCTTCCATTGCCTTGGTCATCTTGCGCTCGCTGTCGCCCGGCGCGAAGAGCCAGGAACGGGCGGTGGCGGGGGTGTGAACCGGGGTCATCGTCTCTCCAAATTCGTCATCCCGGCGAAGGCCGGGACTGCTGGCCGGGGCCAGCCTTGCTTGCGCCGGGGCGCCTTGCCGATGGGGCCTTATCTAAAGACAGCCGCCGGTCCCGGATCAAGTCCGGGACGACGAGGGCAACGCTCAATAGCTTCTCGGCAGTTCCAAAACCCTCTCGGCGATGTAGTTCATGATCTGGTGTGGGCTCACCGGAGCGATGCGCGGGATCATCACTTCGCGCAGGTAGCGCTCGACGTGGTATTCCTGCGCGTAGCCCATGCCGCCCATCGACATCACCGCGGTCTGGCAAGCCTCGAACCCGGCCTCGGCGGCGAGGTATTTGGCAGCGTTCGCCTCGGTCCCGCATTCGAGGCCCTTGTCGAACAGGGTCGCGGCCTTGAACACCATGAGACTGGCCGCTTCCACCTGCATCCAGGCCTTGGCGAGCGGGTGCTGGATGCCTTGGTTCTGGCCGATCGGGCGGCCGAAAACCACGCGTTCCTGCGCATACTTCGACGCCTTCCTGATCGCCACGCGCCCCAGCCCGGTGGCCTCCGCACCCAGCAATACGCGCTCGGGGTTCAGTCCCTGCAGGAGGATCTTGAACCCTTGCCCTTCTTCGCCGATGCGGTCTTCCTCGGGGATGAAGAGGTCGGTGATGAACAGCATGTTCGAGCCCACCGCATGGCGCCCCATCTTCGGGATCAGGCGGTGCTCGACGGATTTTCTGTCGATCTTGCAATAGAATAGCGTCAGCCCCTCGGTCTTCTTTTTGACCTCTTCCAGCGGCGTGGTGCGGGCGATGAGGAGCATGCGGTCGGCGACGTGGGCGTTGGTGATCCAGATCTTCTCGCCGTTGACCCGGTAGCCGCCCGGCACCTTCTCGGCGCGGGTCATGAGGCTGGTGGTGTCGAGGCCGGTGTTGGGCTCGGTCACCGCGAAGCACATCTTCTCTTCGCCCGACAGGATTGGCGGAATCATGCGCTTTTGCTGTTCTTCGGTGCCGAACAGGGTGACCGGCTCAAGCCCGAACACCGGCCCGTGAATCGCCGAGGCCGCCGTCATCCCGCCACCGCTTTCCGCCACCGCCTGCATCATCACCGCCGCCTCGGTGATGCCGAGGCCCGCGCCGCCGACCGCCTCGGGCATGGCGACGCCGAGCCAGCCGGCCTCGGCCATCGACTTGTGGAACTCGAAGGGGAATTCGCCAGAGCGATCCTTTTCGAGCCAGTACTCGTCCGGGAACTGCGAGCAGTGCTTCAGGACCGCTTCGCGAATGTCCTGCTGGTCCTGATTCAGGGAGAAATCCACGCTTTTCCGGCCCTCTTGCCCATTTTACCGTTGCGAGAAGGCTAGCAGCGCCGCGCCGCCGAGACAACTGATTGTTCCGATATGCGCACGTTGAACGATAATGCGTATGGATATACAAGTCTCGCGGGAGATCGACACAATGGCACTCAACGATACCATAACGGCACCTAGCGGCCCTCTGGCGGGGCTCAGGGTGATCGACCTGACCAGCGTGGTGTTCGGACCCTACGCCACGCAGATCATGGCCGACATGGGCGCCGAAGTGATCAAGGTGGAGCCGCCCGAGGGCGACAATACCCGCTGGATCACCACCGGCCCCGTACCCGGCATGGGCGGCATCTATGTCAACGTGAACCGGGGCAAGCGCGGGGTCATGCTCGACCTGCGGCAGGAGGAAGACCGCGAATCGCTGCGCGCCCTGATCGCCACCGCCGACGTCTTCATCCACTCGATGCGCGGCAAGGCGATCGCGAAGCTGGGGTTCGATTACGAGTCGCTCCGCGCCATCCGGCCCGACATCGTCTACACCAACTGCTACGGTTATTCGCGCCGGGGGCCGGAGGCCGACAAGCCCGCCTACGACGACACCATCCAGGCCGAGTGCGGCATCCCCCATGTGCAGGGGCTGATGAACGGCGAGCCCGGCTATGTCGCCACGATCATGGCCGACAAGGTCGCGGGCCTCCACGCGCTCTACGCGACGATGATGGCGCTGTTCCACCGCGAGCGGACCGGCGAAGGTCAGGAAGTCGAGGTCACGATGTTCGAGGCGATGTCCTCGTTCATGCTGGTCGAGCATGCCAACGGCGCGATGTTTGCCCCGCCGACGACGCCAGCCCACTACCACCGCGCAGTCGAGCCCAACCGGCGGCCTTACAAGACCAAGGACGGTCACGTCGCCGCGCTGGTCTACAACGACAAGCACTGGAACGCCTTCGTCGCAGCCGTGAATCCGCCCTGGGCCAGCGAGGAATTCGCCACCCTCGCCCAGCGCGCGAAGCAGATCGGCCGCGTCTACGGCCTGCTCGGCGAGACGTTCCTCACGCGCACCACACAGGAATGGCTCGATACCCTGCAGGCGCTGCACATCCCCTGCGCCCGGCTGCAATCGACCGACGAACTGTTCGACAACGAACACCTCAATGCCATCGGCTTCTTCGAGGAAGTCGAGACCGAGCAAGGCCCCGTCCGCTTCCCCGGCGTGCCGACGTGGTTCTCGAAGACCCCCGGCAAAGTACGCGGTCCCGCCCCGATGCTCGGTCAGGACAACGCCGAACTGCTCACAAAAGTCGCTTCGAGCGTCGCCCCGGCGATAGCAGGCGAGTCGCAGTGAACACCCCTGTTGATTTCAACTGACAGCATTAGGAACCTTACGCTAACCACCTGTTCAAAGCGCCTCAGAGCGCGACCTGCGGATCGAGAAGAAAGGCACTCACGATGTACGACGACCAGCCTGCGGCTGACACGCTCGCCCCCGAGGCTCCGGCCGGTGCGAAGAAGAAGGGCACGCCCGTCTTCAAGCGCATCCTCGACCTGTTCGAGGCCGAGGGTATCCGCACCCTGTTCGGCATTCCCGATCCCAACTTCGTTCACCTCTTCCTCGAAGCGGAAACGCGCGGCTGGACCGTCGTGTCGCCGCACCACGAGGCGTCCGCAGGCCACATGGCCGCTGCCGCCGCGCGCATCACCGGCAAGCCGGCGCTGTGCATCGGCACGCTCGGGCCGGGCATGGCCAACCTGATGCCGGCGATCCAGTGCGCCAAGGTCGAGAACGACCCGATCATCATCATGGGCGGCCAGCGCGCCCGCATCACCGAGCGCCGCGTGCGCCGGGGCCGCATCCAGTTCGTGCGGCAGGAGCCGATGATCGAGGATTCGGTGAAGTTCTCCAGCTCCATCGAATATGCCGACCAGACCGACGAGATCGTCCGCGAGGCGATCCGCGTCGCCCTATCGGGCACCCCCGGGCCGGCCTACATCGAGTTCCCTGCGCACATCATCCTGGAAGAACTCGACCTGCCGCCGGTGCTGCCGCCGCACCGCTATCGCCTGACCGACCAGGGCGCCGACGGCGACCGGATCGCCGAAGCGGCCGAGATCATCAGGAACGCCAAGAACCCGGTGCTGCTCGTCGGCCACGGCGTCCACACCTCGAAGTCGGGCGCGGCGGTGCGCGAACTGGCCGAACTGATGCAGTGCCCGGTGATCCAGACCTCGGGCGGCACCTCGTTCATCGAAGGGCTTGAGGACCGCACTTTCCCTTATGGTTTCTCCGAAGCCTCGATCGACGCGGTGGTCGAAAGCGACTGCTGCGTAGCGCTCGCCACCGAACTGGGCGAGCCGAGCCACTACGGCCGCTGGCGCCACTGGGTCGATAACGAGGCCAACCGCAAGTGGATCTACGTCCAGCAAGACCCCACCGCGATCGGCGTCAACCGCCCGATCGACGTGCCGCTGGTCGGCGACGTGCGCGCCGTGGTGCCGCAGCTGTCGCGCGCCCTGAAGGCGCTCGGCGGCCGCAGCGCTTCGCCCTCGCTCTCCGAATATATCCAGCGCGACGCGCAGCAGCTGGAGGAACTGGCCGAGGACGCAGGCTCCAAGTCCGACGGCTCCACCGCCAAGATGCACACCAGCCAGTTCGTCACCGAAGCGACCAAGGCCTTCCCCAAGGACGGCATCCTGATCCGCGACGGCGGCGCCACGGTGATCTTCCAGTGGACCTACTCGCAGGCCAAGCCGCATGACGTGATCTGGAACCAGAACTACGGCCACATCGGCACCGGCCTGCCTTACGCGACGGGCGCCATGCTGGCGGATCAGGCCGCCACCGGCAAAGTGCGCCCCGGCATGCTGCTGACGTCGGACAGCTCGTTCCTGTTCCACGTCGGTGAGCTGGAAGTGGCGGTGCGCAAGAACCTGCCGCTGGTGATCGTCGTCGGCGTCGATTTCCAGTGGGGTCTCGAAGTGGGCGTCTACAAGCGCACCTTCGGCCACGGCACCAAGGAAACCGGCGTCCACTGGTCCGACAAGGTCCGCTTCGACAAGATCGCCGAGGGCTTCGGCGCAGCGGGCGAGTATGTCGAGAAGGCCGCCGACATCGGCCCCGCCATCGAGCGGGCCTATGCACGCGGCGGCTGCACCGTGATCCACGTCCCGATCGACCCGGCGGCGAACTCGGAGGAAATGCCGAACTATTCGGAATTCCGCACCTGGTACGCCGAAGGCACGCAGTAACAAAAAACCATTCCTCCCCGAGCTTGTCTCGGGGAGGGGGGCCATGCGCGGCATGGTGGAGGGGGAAAGCGGCAAGGCGGAACCTCGCGTAAACCGCTTTTCCCCCTCCACCACCCGCTGCGCGGGCGGTCCCCCTCCCCGGACAAAGCTCGGAGAGGAATCAGGGAGAGAGCATCATGCGCAGCTACACGCAGTTCTACATCGACGGCCGCTGGACCAGCCCCGTCACCCCGAAGACCGCCGAAGTCATCAACCCCGCCACCGAGGAAGTCTCGGGCGAAATTTCGCTGGGCTCCCCCGCCGACGTGGACCTCGCCGTCGCCGCCGCCCGCCGCGCCTTCGCCACCTATGGCGATAGCAGCGTCAAGGACCGCCTCGACCTCCTCGAAGCCATCCAGGCCGAATACGAGCGCCGCGAAGCCGAACTCGGCGAGGCGATCATGGTCGAGATGGGCGCGCCCAAGGGCCTCGCCAACGGCTTCCACACCCTGCTCGGCAAGGGCCACCTCGGCACCGCGATCGAGGTGCTGAAGGAGTTCAAGTTCGAGGAACAGCGCGGCGTCACCCTGATCCGCAAGGAACCGATCGGCGTCTGCGGCCTGATCACGCCGTGGAACTGGCCGATGAACCAGACCTGCGTGAAAATCTTCCCGGCGCTCGCGGCAGGCTGCACGATGATCCTCAAGCCCCCGCAACTCGCGCCCTATTCCGCGCAGATCCTCGCCGAGATTCTCGACAAGGCGGGCGTCCCGGCAGGGGTGTTTAACATGATCCAGGGCCAGGGCTCGGTGATCGGCGCGGCGCTCTCCCGCCACGAGGACGTCGATATGATCTCCTTCACCGGCTCCGAACCCGTGGGCGTGCAGATCCAGAAGGACGCCGCCGACACCGTCAAGCGCGTCGGCCTCGAACTCGGCGGCAAGAGCGCGTGGATCGTGCTCGACGATGCCTCTCTCGCGGCGAACGTCGCGGGCGCGACGGCGGGCATGATGGGCAATTCCGGCCAGACCTGCTCGGCCGGTTCGCGCCTGCTGGTCCCCGCCTCCCGCCTCGCCGACGTGAAGCAGGCCGCCGCCGAAGCCGCAAGCGGCGTCACCGTGGGCGACCCGCAGAGCGACGTGGCGATGGGACCGGTCGTGTCCAAATCGCAGTACAACATCATCCAGCAGTACATCGAGAAGGGCCTCGAAGAGGGCGCCGAGCTGATCGCCGGTGGCCTCGGCCGACCCGAGGGGCTGGACAAGGGCTGGTACGTAAAACCGACCGTGTTCGTCGGCACCAACGACATGGTCATCGCCCGCGAGGAAATCTTCGGCCCGGTGCTGGTGATCATCCCCTACGACGACATCGACGACGCGGTGCGGATCGCCAACGATTCCAGCTTCGGCCTCGGCGGCTACGTCTCGGGCGAGGATCTGGACACCTGCCGCACCGTCTCGCGCCGGATGCGCACAGGGGCGATCTGGGTCAACGGCGGCTTCGACTTCCACGCTCCGTTCGGCGGCTACAAGCGCTCGGGCAACGGGCGCGAGTGGGGCGAGTTCGGCTTCCACGAATATCTGGAAGTGAAGTCGGTGATTGGCTGGTCTGCGGGCTGACCCTTCCCTCGTCATTGCGAGCGAAGCGAAGCAACCCAGGGCGGCTCAAGACTGCCCTGGGTTGCTTCGCTGCGCTCGCAATGACGAAGGGTTGGTGCGCCGCAGGCTATGCTCGAAGTGGACGTGATACGAAGCTGCACGCGTGACCTCGACGGTAAAGGGGTCTGGGGCGATGGCCCCAGGACTTCTTCCCTTCCTCCTTCCGACCCGCTAAGAACCCGCCCGTGGGCACCATCAGGCACTTCTTCCGGCATCGTCCGGCGCTTGCGGCATTGCTGCTGGCGGCGGCGCTGTGCCTCAAGGCGCTGGTCCCCACCGGCTACATGCCCACCGCTTCCGAGACCGGCACAGTCGTCATGCTCTGTTCGGGCACGACGATGACCGTGGAGATTCCCGCCAAGGGCACCCATCCGGACAACGGCGCCACCACCGCCGACCACCCTTGCGCCTTCGCCCCGCTGAGCGCAGCGCTGACCGGGGCCGACTTCGCGCCGCTGGTGCTGGCGGCGCTGGCGTTCGTCTTCGTCGCCGCGATCCTGCGCCGCGACCTCGCACTGCCCGCGACCGGCGCCCGGATCAGGCCGCCCAGCCAGGCGCCGCCTCTCTTCATCTGAACCCGTAAAAGCCCGGCCGTTTCGCGGCCTACAGCTACTCGCCCGCCTCCAGTGCGGGCCGTTCAGGTGAATTTTCCATGCTCCGTAGATTGCTCGCGCTCGGCGCGGCTCCGCTTGCCCTGTTTCCCGTCCATGCTTTCGCCGAAGAGGCGGACGACACCTCCACCATCCTCGTCGTCGGCCAGCGTGACCGCGACATCAGCCTCGATGCGCGCGGGTTGTCCGTCAGCCTCGGCGACGAACAGTTCGAGGGCGTCAACGCCCGCAACGTCGAAGACCTCATGAAGTACGCGCCCGACTTCTTCGTGCGCACCCGCTATGCCGGAGACTCAAACGGCGTGCCGGGCTTTCGTGGCACCCATTCCACCCAGAGCGCCCGGACGGTGGTGATGGTGGACGGCTTCACGGTGTCCAACTTCCTCGGCAACTCCTTCGCCTATGCGCCCAAGTGGGGCGTCGTCGGCCCCGGCGAGGTGGAGCAGTTCGACGTCGTCTACGGCCCTTACTCGGCACGCTATGCGGGCAATTCGATGGGCGGCGTGGTCAACATCACCACCCGCTCGCCCGAAAAGACCGAGGCCTTCGCCACCGTGCAGGCCATGGCCCAGCCCTACGACCAGTACGGCACGCACGATACCTATTACGGCTATTCCGCCGAGGCCGGGTTCGGCTTTCGCCAGAAGGACGGCCCATGGTCGGTGCGCCTCTCGGGCCGCCACTTCCGCAACACCGGCCATCCGCAGATGTTCTATGGCCTGACGCCCTCCACCAGCACCGCCGCCGCGACCGCAGTGACCGGCGCGATGCTCGATCCGAAGCAGGCGGTCGCCGGTTCCCCCGGCACCAGCACCAACCCGATCTTCGCCGCGCAGAGCCCCGCCGAAACCACGCAGGACCAGGCCAAGCTGCGCCTCGGCTACGACGGCGCATCGGGCGTGACCGGCGAGTTCCTGCTGGCTTATTGGCACAACCTCGACAGCCAGACCGCGCCCGACTGCTACCTTCGCGACGCCAGCGGCAACGCGGTATGCGACGGCCTCGTCTCGACAGGCGGCAAGACTTATACCGCCACCGGCGCCAACTGGTCGCGCACCGTGCGCGACGAAGTGCTGGCAGGCCTGAGGCTCGCCGCGCCGCTGTCCGATGCGGTGGAGATTCAGGCGAACGTCTCGACCTACCAGATCCTGCGCTCGGACGGCTTCACCTCAAGCACCTGGAGCGACGGCGCCAACGGCGGCGCGGGCCGCCTCGCCCGGCAGGGACCGACTTACTGGTGGACCGGCGAGCTTTCCGCGACCGCCCGCCTCGGCGGCGTCGAACTCTCGGGCGGCGGCAGCGCGAATCTCTACAAGACCGACCTCACCAACTACACTTTGGCGAACTGGCGCAGCGATGCGGGCAAGGCGTTCTCCACCCGCACCTTCGGCAAGACCCGCACCCTTGCCGCGTGGGGCGAAGTGCGCGTGCCGTTCGATCCGGTAACCCTGACGCTGGGCGCCCGCTACGAGGACTGGCGCGCCTTCGACGGCGGCCTCGCCCGCGTAAGCACGGCTGGCGCGGTGGTCACCAACCGCTACGACAGCCGCCATGCCACCGGCTTCCAGCCCAAGGCATCGCTGGAATGGGCCGTCGATCCCGACACCCGCGTCCAGCTGAGCCTGGCGAAAGCGGTGCGCTTCCCCACTGTGGGCGAGCTGTTCCAGGGCAGCCTCGACGGCGACGGCGCCTTCAACGAGGACAGCTTCGATCCGAACCTCAAGCCCGAGCGCTCCACCGACGCCAACCTCTTGGTCGCCCACGACTTCGGTGGCGTGAAGCTGACCGGCTCGGCGTTCTGGCAGCGGGTGAAGGACACGATATTCTCGTTCTACGGCTTCAACCAGAACGGCGTGAGCACCTCGAACTTCAAGAACATCGACGTCACCCGCCAGTACGGCTTCGAACTGATCGCCGAAGCCCGCGACGTCCTCATCCCCGGCCTAGACCTGGACGCCAACGCCGCGTGGATCGATTCCGTCACCGTCCGCAACGACGCCGCCCCGGCGGCCGAGGGCGTGCAGTTCCCCCGCATCCCGCGTTGGCGGCTCAACGGCAATGTGCGCTACCGGGTGGCAGAGCCGGTGCTCGTCTCCATCGGCGTGCGCTATGCCAGCCGCCCCAACACCGACCTGTTCGGCCTGCAGCGCGGCGATACGTACGGCTACACTTCCGAACTCTTCGCGCTCGACATGCGGGTCAGCTGGGACGTGACGCCGCAGCTGCGCCTGAGCGCGGGCGTCGACAACATCACCAACGACCGTGCCTGGGTCTACCACCCCTACCCCCAACGCAGCTTCCTGGTCGAAGCGGGGTGGAAGCTGTGAGCGTGACCCGTACCGAGCGGTGGTATCGTGCCGTCTGGCGCTGGCACTTCTACGCCGGGCTGTTCTGCGTGCCCTTCGTGCTGTGGCTGTCGGTGACGGGCGGCCTCTACCTGTTCAAACCGCAGATCGAGGCCGCCCTCTACGCGCCTTATCGCGGCGTCGCGACCGGCCCCTCTTCCGATCTCGCTCCGGAAGCGATCGCCGCAAAGGCCGTCGCGGCGGTCCCGGGCTCGGTCCTGCACAAGTACGTCCTGCCCGAAAATCGGCGCGATGCCGTCGAGGTGCTCGTCGGCCAGGGGGCCGAGGACGTGCGCGTCTGGGTCCACCCCCAGACCGGCGCGGTGCTCCACAAGGTGCCGGAAGAGGACCGCCTCATGCGCGTGGTCTTCCGCCTCCACGGCGAACTGCTGGCGGGAGATTGGGGCTCCGCGCTGGTCGAGACGGCCGCGTGCTGGACGCTGGTGATGCTGCTGACCGGCCTGTTCCTGTGGTGGCCGCGCGGCGGGGCGAGACTGGCCGGCGTGCTCTACCCCCGCCTGCGCCGGGGCCGCGCTCTGTTCTGGCGCGACATCCACGCCGTCACCGGGCTCTGGATCACGCTGGGCGCGGCATTCCTCATCGCCTCCGGCCTGCCCTGGGCCAATGCCTGGGGCGACTACTTCCGACAGGTCCGCACCGTCACCGGAACTGCTGCGGGACGGCAGGACTGGTCCTCCGGGGCGAACGCCGATGCCGTCTCGCGCCGCCGGGACGACGCGGGCATGCGCGCCATGATGTCGGCCCACGCCGAGCATCACGGCATGGCAATGGCGCACATGGCCCCCTCACCCGCCGCGCTCGATGCCGTGGTGCGCCGGGCACGGCGACTGGACTTCGCCGCTCCTGTGGAGATCAGCCCCCCGACCGCTCCCGAAGCGCCATGGCAGGTCCGCAGCCAGGCCGAGAACCGCCCTCGCCGCGACAGCGCCGAGATCGCCTCGGATGGCGGCCTGATCGGCGTGGAGCGCTTCGCCGACCGCCACTGGATCGACCGCACCGTCGGCTACGGCGTTGCCATCCACGAAGGCGCCTGGGCTGGTCTCGCCAATCAGTTGGTCAACCTTGCCATCCTGTTCGGCCTCGTCCTGCTGTGCGTATCGAGCATGGTCCTATGGTGGCGGCGGCGCCCCGACGGTGAGCTAGGCGCCCCGCGAAGCCTGGCGCCGTTGCGCCATTCGTGGGCGCTGGTGCTCCTGGTGATTACGCTGGCGGTGTTTATGCCGCTATTCGGCCTCTCGCTGGGGCTGGCGACGGTGCTGGAGGTCTCGCTCGGCCGGGTGGTCCCGCGCATACGCGTGTGGATGGGCTGGCGCACTGCCGCGTGATCTGCCTGCAGAGGCGACGCGTGCGGTCAGGTGAGGGGTTCATCTATCGGAGACAGGAAGCCGCCTTGCAGGCGGTACTCAGACTTCCGGTGGAGCGGGTGAGGGGAATCGAACCCCCGTATTCAGCTTGGGAAGCTGCTGCTCTACCATTGAGCTACACCCGCACACCACATTCCGGCGCATTAACTGCCAAGCAGGGGCCTAGTGGCACGATGACGGCAGCGACGTCAACGCCTCTCTTCAGGGCAGTGACGAAGCGATGCGGAAACGGTGGCGAACCTGGACTGACTTGACGCTTATGCTGCACGCCCGCCGGTGGAAGTCGAGGGTGTTTCCACCGCGCGCAGGCGCATGACGCTGCGGCGGGCAACCCGGTTACGGCCGCTGCGCTTGGCGTCGTAGAGCGCGGTGTCGGCGGCAGAGACGAAAACGTCCATCCCCGTATCGAGAGCCTGTGCGCAGGCGAGACCGATGCTGATGGTGACGACCCCCACGCCGGTCCCCGACGGAAGGCCCAGTGCCTCCACCGAGGCGCGCATGCGTTCTGCAATCAGGCCTGCATCCTGCGGATCGATGCCGGTGAGGATCGCAGCAAACTCTTCGCCGCCGTATCGTGCGACCAGATCGCTGTCACGCCGGGCGCAACCCGAGAGGACGGCTGCCACGGTGCGCAAGTGCTGGTCGCCGACCGCGTGACCGAACTGGTCGTTGAGCTGCTTAAAGTGGTCAATGTCGATCATCAGCAGCGCCAGCGGCTCCGGGCCTTCCCGCCGTCTTGCCCATTCGCGGGCAAGAACTTCGTCGAAACGGCGGCGATTGGCGATACCGGTCAAAGCATCGACGTGGGAGAGGCGGGCGAGTTCGTCCTGTTCCTCGAAGTTGCGTAGCTGGACCAGCATCGTACGCAGGCCATAGCCGAGCGATGCGCCCACGCAGCCGCTGATTGCGATGATCGGATCGTAAGTGACAAGCAGCACCGACACCGTGAGCAGCGTCACCGGGATCAGCAACGGCCCGCCGGCGCGCACCATTCTGGGCGCGTGCGAACCTCCCGCAGCGCCAAGGCCCCGTTGGTAAGGCTCGCCCACGGCATGCCAGGCGAGCACCATGAACGGCAGGTCGATAAGCAGGTCAGACCAGCCTCCATAAGGCGTCGCCGACTGGTAATGATTGATGTAGCCCGCGCAAAACAGGTAAAGCACCGCGTAGACCGTCATCGCCCGGAAGAACGGCGCCCTCTGCCGGGTGCGGACGAGAAACCGGATGACGGCGAACGAGGCGATGAACAGGTTCTCGACGTCGAACATGAGTTGCAGCGCATCGACCGTTTCCGCGGGCGTCCGGGACTGCGAGATCAGCCTGCCGACGTGGATGTAATAAAGGTAGCCCAGCGCCGTAGCCAGCGCGGCGTCGACCAGGCGTACCTGCCATTTTTCGTCGGCAGGACTGGCCAGCGCAAAGATCAGCGGCACTCCGTAGAGCACGTATAGCAGCATGCTCAGCCGGTCTTCATGGACAATGTCGAGAAACAGCGTCGCTACCATAGTCGAAGCCATGCCGCCTGCCCAGCACAGCATCGCCGCGCCCGCGGGGAGCCACCCTTCGAAACCATCCTTCCAGCCGCGATAGAGACACGCCATGCCCGCCAGGATGGGGGCCGCGATCAGCCAGCCGAACGATACCGGCGTGCCCGCGCTGTCGGTGAGCACAAGCGAGCCGGCATGACCCGTCAGGAACAGGACGGGAAGCGCTGCAGTGATGATCCTCGATCCGTGCCGCATTTTTTTCCCTCGGGCGGGGCACTCTCGCGATGATCCTTGCCACAAGCACCTTTAATCGAAGTTAATTCCCGGGCAGCCTGACTTCGGTATTATTGGGAATCCGCCCAGACCGGAGGCCGCTTTTCGAAAAGAGCCTTGCCGCCTTCGCGCGCGTCGGGGCCGCCAAGCATCGCCCGGACTTCGGAAAGGGCGAACATCTCCCGGTTCGACGCATCCATGCCGAGGTCGTAATAAGACTTGATGATGGCCCTGGTGGCGATCATCGAAGCGGGCGAGCAGGCCGCGATCTCGTCGGCCCAGCGGCGGGCACAGTCCAGGAGTTGCGCGTCGGGTACGACTTCGGCCACGAGTCCCCAGTCGTGCGCCTGGGCCGCGTTGATCCGCCTTGCGGTGAGCAGCATGGCATGGGCGCGCTTGGGGCCGAGTTCCTGCACGATCCGCTGGATTCCCCCACCCAGCGCGGCAAGGCCCACCTTGGGTTCTGTCAGGCCGAAGCTGGCGCTTTTAGCAGCGACGATGACGTCGCAGGCCAGCGCAGCCTCGAACCCGCCGCCCAGCGCGAAGCCGTTGACCGCCGCGATAACCGGCTTGCGCCGGGCGAAGCGCCAGGTCAGGCCCGCAAAGCCGGTCTCGGGCACCGGCATGCCCCTGAAGGCACGCGGATCGTCCTTGTTCGAGGGCGTGCGCAAGTCCGCGCCCGCCGAGAACGCCTTGTCGCCCGAAGCCGTCAGGATCGCGACCCAGAGCGCCGGGTCGGCTTCGAATCGGTCGAACACTTCGGCCAGTTCAAAATGCGCCTCGGCGTGGAGGGCGTTGCGCATCTCGGGGCGGTCGATGGTAATGGTCATGACGCGGCCCTCCGTCGCCACCTTGCAGAACTGCGTGTCCATGGATGTCCTCTTCCTTTCGCGCCGTAGTTGAAAGCGGCGTCGCAAGCAGGCACCGTGGCGCAATGCGACAAGCCTCGACCATCCTTTCCATCGATACGCCGGGCCGCGGGTTCACCGAAATCACACGGGCGATGGCCGAGTGGCTGGCGCAGACCGGCATCGAGGAGGGTCTGTTGACGCTGCTGTGCCGCCACACCTCGGCCTCGCTGCTGCTCCAGGAGAACGCCGCGCGCGAGGTGCGGGTGGACATCGCCGCCTGGCTCGACCGGCTGGCGCCCGAGGGTGCGCACTATGCCCATGACGACGAGGGACCGGACGACATGCCTGCGCATCTCAAGGCGACGCTGACGGGCGTGAACCTGCAGATCCCGGTGATCGACGGACGCATGGCGCTGGGCACCTGGCAGGGCATCTATCTGGCCGAACACCGGCGCCGACCGCATTGCCGGGAGATCGCGGTGCATTTGATGGGGGAATAACCCCGTCAGACGCGACGGAATGGCCCATCACGGCGGCGGTTTACCTTGCCAAGCCATCCGCTTGTCACAATAAGGGCCCATGCAGGAAAATCGTATTGCGCCCCCCGTCCGTATTCAGGGCAACTTCCTTGCCATCGGGGAGCGGCGGCTGCTCAACTGGCTCTGCGCACGCATGCCGGCCTGGGTGAAGCCCGACCTGCTGACGGCGCTGGGCATGGTCGGCGCGGTCCTGATCTTCGCCGGATACGCCACCAGCCTGCTCGACGAGGACTGGCTGTGGCTGTGCATGCCGGGTTACCTGCTGCACTGGTTCGGCGATTCGATGGACGGCAGCCTCGCCCGCTTTCGCCATATCGAGCGGCCCCGCTACGGCTATTTCCTCGACCACAGTTGCGACGGTATCGCGACTTTCCTGATCCTGCTCGGCATCGGCGTGAGCCCCTATGTGCGGCTGGAAGTCTCGCTGATCGCCATGGTCGGCTACCTGCTGCTGTGCATTCACGCCTTCCTGGCGGTGCGGGTGCTGGGCGAGTTGCGGCTGTCGTACCTCAACGCCGGGCCGACCGAACTGCGCCTGATCCTCATCTCCCTGACGTTCGCGATGCTGATCCTCGGCGACAAGCAGCGCGACATGGAGGCGATGACCGTTTTCGACTGGTTCGTCGGCGGCGTGGGCGTGATCCTGATCGGCGTGTTCGTGGTGCAGACCGCGCGGTCGGTCCGCAGGCTGGCGCTTATAGACCCGGCCAAATGACCGACCTGCACGGCCTGTAATGCTACGTAAGTTCTTGTAAATTCCGCTCCCGTTCACCTGAACTTCAGGCGCGCAGGTGTCTTCACCGTCCCAAGGCGGGTGCGACGCCCTTGGCCCATTCGGCCGCTCCGAGAACAGGGACTACCCGTGAACAAGACCAGCATGACCATCCTCGCCGCCCTTGCGTTGGGCGCTTTCGCACCGTCCGTGGCCGGTGCGCAGACGGCGCAGCATGAAACGCACACCGCCGCCAGGCCGGTGGTGAAGAAGACCACCACCGTGCGCAAGACTGGCGTTACCAAGAAGCAGCCCGCGAAGAAGGTGACCTGCCGCTATCAGGTGAAGCGCGGCAAGAAGGTCAGGGTCTGCAAGTAATCAGGCTGCGAAAGCGGGCCGCCACCGAGTACCCCCTGCGTTCGGCAGGGGAGGCGTCCGCTTTCGCATCCTGTACCGTCCCGGGCTTGACCCAGGATCGGGCGCACACGCGTCTACGGTCCCGGGTCAAGTCCGGGACGGCAACAGCGGCGATAAATAGAGATCAGCCCTGCGAGGGAAGCTGCGCGAAAGCGGCCTGGAAGGTGTCGCTGGGCAGGCCGGGCTTCTGATCGGCGGCAGCGGCGCCAGGCGCGTAGATGAAGCCGAAGGTCGGGCTGGTGCGCAGGCCCAGCGACTGAGTCGGGGCGTACCACACGCGAACGCTGCTCCAGTCGCCGTTGGCCGAGACGTCTTCGGCCATGGCCGACTTCTCGATCATGCCGGGGCGCGACCAGTTGGCGTGGTTGAGCACCACATGGCGTTCATCGACGATCTTGCTGACGACGGCGACGTGACCCACCGGCATCGCGCCGGTCGCCTTGAACACCAGCACCGAGCCGGCGAGCGGGGTCTTGCCGCGAGCATAAGTGCCTTCGGCCTGACCCCACCAGGTCGCCGCATTGCCATGCAGGTCGATGGCCGAGTGTTCCCGCGCATAAGGTGCGCACTGGAGCGGACGGGCCATGGCCGGCTGGGTAAACAGAGCAACAGCGGCCAGAGCGAATGCGGGAACGAATTTCATGGACAGGAGTTATAACGCGCAACTCTTGCTGCGATAGCGAAGGGGTTGGGCGGTCACCGTCCCTCTCGCACGGTTCGTCGCACTGTCCACAAGCGACGAAATGCGATGAAGTGTTTGGTCGCAAGACTCTGGAACAACTAGGGAAATTTTGCCGGGTTGGGACCGAATCGCCCTTCCCCTGCACCGTCATTCCCGCGAAGGCGGGAACCCATCTCGTGAAGCGGCCGACCGCACCATCATCAGCTGGGCCCCCGCCTTCGTGGGGATGACCATCAGTTTTTTTTGATCAAGCAAGGTGACGGGGCAATGGCCCCCACTCCGTCATTGCGAGCGCAGCGAAGCAATCCAGGGCGGCGGTGGACTGCCCTGGATTGCTTCGCTGCGCTCGCAATGACGAATGCGGTGAGGCTCAGCTCGCCAGAGCCAGCTTCGCCGCTTCCTCGCGCACGACGCGGGGCTGGTCGGCCCAGATGCCGCGCGTGTCGTAGACCAGCTTGGTCGCGCGTTCGGCCAGCGGCACGACGCGGAAGACGTCGTGGTCCACCAGCACGATCAGGATCTCACAAGTCTCCAGCGCCTCGTCGATGTCGATCTGGGTGACGCCGGTGTCGGTGAACTCGATCGGCAATTCGGCGGCATAGGGCTCGACGATCGAGACGCGCTCCCCGAACTTGCGCGCGATGCGGCTGGCGACGAAGCGGGCCGGACTCTCGCGGAAGTCGTCGATGTTGGCCTTGAAGGCGAGGCCGAGGCAGGCGATGCGCGCGTCCGGATGGGCTTCGATCAGGGCTTCGGCCTTGGCGATGACGTGGTGCATCTTGCCGTCGTTGACCCCGCGCGCGGTCCGGATCAGCGGGGTTTCCTCGGGCGCGCCGTGGACGATGAACCAGGGGTCCACCGCGATGCAGTGGCCACCGACGCCCGGGCCCGGCGAGAGGATGTTGACGCGCGGGTGGCGGTTGGCGAGGCGGATCACCTCCCACACGTCCAGCCCCATGCGATCCGAGACGATCGACAGTTCGTTGGCGAAGGCGATGTTGACGTCGCGGTAGGCGTTCTCGACCAGCTTGGTCATCTCGGCCGCGCGGGCGTCGGTGGTGACGCATTCGCCGCGTACGAAGCGCTTGTAGAACGCCAGCGCCTTGCGCGCGCAGCGCGGGGTGATGCCGCCGATCGACCGGTCGTTGTTGGTCAGTTCCTCGAGGATGCGGCCGGGCAGGACGCGCTCGGGGCAATAGGCGATCGAGATGTCCGGGGTCTCGCGCGTCAGGCCGGGAATCTTCAGGTCCGGGCGCATCTGCGCGATCATGTCGCGCATCTTCTCGGTGGTGCCGACCGGCGAGGTCGATTCCAGGATCACCACGTCGCCCGCCTTGAGCACCGGCGCGATCTTGCGGCCTGCCGCGAGGACATACGAGATGTCAGGGGCGTGATCGCCCTTCTCGTCCTTTTCGAAGGGCGTGGGCACCGCGATCACGAAGACGTCGGCGGGCGCCACCTCCAGCGAGGCCGAGAGCAGCCCACGCGAAACCACGCCTTGCACGAGACCGTCGAGATCGACTTCCTCGATGTGGATCTCTCCGCGATTGATGGTGTCGACCACCTTCTGCGA
This sequence comes from Novosphingobium resinovorum, assembly GCF_027922145.1. Lineage (GTDB taxonomy): Bacteria > Pseudomonadota > Alphaproteobacteria > Sphingomonadales > Sphingomonadaceae > Novosphingobium > Novosphingobium resinovorum. The sequence continues at coordinate 768,210 of NZ_BSFC01000011.1, forward strand.
CACGTCGAGGCCCAGCACCTTGCTGCCCGAACGGGCGATCACGGCGGCGGTGGGAAGTCCGATGTAGCCGAGGCCGACGACGCAGACCGAAGGTGAAGAGCTTGTCCTGCTCATTACGATGCTCCGTGATTTTGCTGGGAAGCCTGCTGGCTAGGAATGGCGCGCAGCACGGGCTGGTTGCCCCGTGCAAGCGTCATGACGACGCCAGCAGGCTTCCCAGCAAAACCCCGAAGGGGCGGGCCGCTTTTGGCCCATCGCTGCGTTGCTCGTCGGGCACAATGTACCGGCATTGCGCCCTCCTCGCGCCTTGCGCTGGGCCAAAATCGACTCCGTCCCGGAGCATCGTAATGAGCAGGACAAGCTCTCTTGTCAGATTTCATTCGCAAGCAGCTCCAGGATGCGGCGCGAGGTCTGCCCGTCTCCGAACGGATTGTGGGCGCGCGCCATGGCCTCGTAGGCGGTCTTATCGTCGAGCAGGGTTGATAATTCGGTAACGATCCGGCGCGCATCGGTGCCGACGAGTTTCGCGGTGCCCGCCTCGACGCCTTCGGGCCGCTCGGTGGTCTCGCGCATTACCAGTACCGGCTTGCCGAGGGCCGGGGCTTCCTCCTGCACGCCGCCCGAATCGGTGAGCATGATCTCGCTGATCGCCAGCAGCCGGGCGAAGTGCGGGTAGTCGAGCGGCTCGATCAGCGCGACGTTGTCGAGGCCGGAAAGACGCTCGTTCATCACCTTGCGCACGTTGGGGTTCAGGTGGACCGGGAAGATCACCGCCGTGTCGGGACGCGATGCGATTTCGCGGATGGCCTGCGCGATCTGCTCCATCCCCTCGCCGAAGTTCTCGCGGCGGTGGCTGGTGACACCGATGATGCGCTTGCCCGCGAAGCGGGTTTCGAGGTCGGCGAGGCCCGACGCGAGAGCGGGATTACGCTCGATCTCGGCGGTGACCCAATGGAGCGCGTCGATCACGGTATTGCCGGTGACGTGGACGCGGTCGGCCGCCACGTTCTCGCGCAGCAGCGCCGCCTCGCTGGTGGTGGTGGGCGCGAAGTGCAGGCTCGCCATGGCGCCGATGATCTTGCGATTCACCTCCTCGGGCCACGGATGGTAGATGTTGTAGCTGCGCAGCCCTGCCTCGACGTGATCGACCGGCAGCTTGCGGTAATAGGCCGCGAGAGCGCCCGACATGGCGGTGGCGGTGTCCCCCTGCACGATCACGCGGGTTGGCTTCACTGCGTCCATCACCTTGCCCAGCCCGGTGAGCAGGTTCGCCGTCAGCGCATCGAGCGTCTGGTCGGGCTGCATCACGTCGAGGTCGTGATCGGGCACGATCCCGGCGATCTCCAGCACCTGATCGAGCATCTGGCGATGCTGCGCGGAGACGCAGACCACGCACTCGAACCGAGGATCGGCCTTGAGCGCATGGACGACGGGGAACAGCTTGATGGCTTCCGGGCGCGTGCCGAAAACGACGAGGATGCGTGCAGTCATGCGGCGGGGCTTAGCAGCCGTGTGTTAAATGGAGACTAAAGCCGTTTCATTTCGCCAGAGTATAGCGTCCGTCGATACTCGTGCCCGCAGTGCAATAATCATCCGTGTGCGGCTGGTGCCCGGCTTCGGCATAGGACAGCTGAAAGGCGTCCTTGCCGCTGGGGGTGAAGACCAGCATCGGCAGTCCTTCTTCCAGCGAGGCGACGGTCCAGGTCTGCTTGTCGTCGTCGCGGCTCATGACGCCGTCCAGCGTGCAGGACCGGCGGCCCTTGAAGGCAAGCGAGATGACCAGCATCGCCTTGCCGTCGATCAGCGGGACGATCCGCACGGGGCCGGAATAGCCCGCTTCTCCCCGCGCGAATTGCCCCGACGGGAACGGCAGGAAAGGGATACGCGCGTGCTTGCCCTCGGCAAAGTTCAGACGGCTTTCGCGGCGCTTCAGGGCGCGGTTGATGCAGTGCTGGTCTTGGCAATGTTCGGCGCGGCCGCGTGCCTGGCCGATCGCGGCCGAATAGACCTGCGCATGCTCGGGCTTGTCGAGTGTTGTCTTCAGCCAGGCGAGTTGCGCGTCCTCCCGCTTGGCCAGTTCGGCTGCCTTGGTTTTGGCCTGCGGGCTCGGGTCGATCTTCGCGGCGGCCGGCGGCTCGGCGCTCGCATCCGATTCGGGATTGCACGCGGTCAAAGCGAGCAATGGAGCAGCCAGCGGAACCAGCGTCAGGGCGAAGCGGCGGGGGAGCATCGTCACGCGGCAGAGCCTATCTCCGCCTTTCCACGTGGACAACCCCGAACGCGCCTCTTGCCCGTCCCGGCGGCTTGGGTAACACCCGCGCCATGTCTATCCTCAGCGACAAGTGGATCCGCCAGCAGGCCCAGGAACACGGCATGATCGAGCCGTTCGTGGAGGCGCAGCGCCGCGACGGGTGCATTTCCTACGGCCTGTCTTCCTATGGCTACGACGCCCGCGTCGCGCCGGAGTTCAAGATCTTCACCAACGTCGATTCGGCGGTGGTCGACCCCAAGGACTTTGCGGCGAACTCCTTCGTGGACCGTACCACCGACGTCTGCGTGATCCCGCCCAACTCCTTCGCGCTGGCCCGCACGGTCGAATACTTCCGCGTCCCACGCGACGTTCTGGTCATCTGCCTGGGCAAGAGCACCTATGCGCGCTGCGGCATCATCGTGAACGTCACGCCGCTGGAACCGGGCTGGGAAGGCCACGTGACGCTCGAATTCTCGAACACCACCCCCCTGCCCGCGAAGATCTACGCCAACGAGGGCGCCTGCCAGTTCCTGTTCCTCAAGGGCAACGAACCGTGTGAGACGAGCTATGCCGACCGCGCGGGCAAGTACATGGGCCAGCGCGGAGTGACGCTGCCCCGGCTCTGAGAGGGAACAAACCCCGCGCACGCCCGCTTCTCCCGGCATAAAACAGGCCGGGAGAAAAGCCGTGTCGAAGATTGCCGCGATAATCGGGCGGATTTTGATCGCCCTCATCTTCATATTTTCCGGGGCGGGCAAGCTCGCCGACATATCCGCGACCGAGACGATGATCGTCGCCGCCGGTCTGCCCTCGGGCCTTGCCATTCCCACCGGGCTGTTCGAACTGCTGGCGGGGCTGTGCCTTGCCGCCGGGTTCATGGTGCGGCTGGTGGCGGTGCTGCTGGCCGGGTTCACCGCGCTGACGATCCTGTTCTTCCACGCGCAGTTCGGCGACCCGATGCAGCGGGTCATGGCGCTCAAGAACCTTGCGATGATCGGCGGCCTCGCGCTGGCCTTTGCCCATAGCCAGATGTGGAGCCACTACTACGCCATCGCCCGCGAGCGCCGGGGCGAGATCGCCGCACGCGACGCCGATGCCCGGGTGCGCGACGCCGAACTGCGCGCCGCGCGCGCCGAAGCCCGCGCCGATGCCCTCGCGCAGGGACAGGTCGCTTCGGCTCACGAACCGCGCACCGTTGTCACCGATGTCAACCATGACGGTGTGCCAGAGGTTCGCCGCGCGGGCTGGCGCAACCGCCGCTGGTTCGACTGGTAAGCTCGGCATGCTGGCCGCTGCTGCTCACTCACTGCAGCGGCCAGAAGTGAATGATGAGTGGCGTGCCCAGCACCAGCACCAGCAGCGACAGCGGCGCTCCCAATCGCGCGTAGTCGCCGAAACGATAGCCTCCCGGCCCCATGACCAGCGTGTTGCACTGGTGCCCGATCGGCGTCAGGAAGTCGCACCCCGCACCAATCGCTGTGGCCATGAGGAAGGCGTCCGGTCGATAGCCGAGATCGTCGGCGAAAACCGCCGAGATCGGCGCCATGACAAGCACGGTAGCGGCATTGTTGAGGAATGGTGTCACCGCCATCGAAGACGCCAGGACGAGCGCCACCGCGCCCCATGGCGGCATATCTCGTGCCAGTGCCGCCAGTTCCGTCGCCATGACGTCGGATGCCCCGGTCGATTGAAGCGTCCCACTGACCGGGATCAGCGCCCCCAGCATGATCAGGATCGGCCATTCGACCGCCTCGTAGGCATCGTCGACCGGGAGCGCTCCGGTAATCACGACGAGCCCTGCTCCGGCAAAAAACGCCGGTGCCACCGGCAGCAATCCGGTCGCCGTCGCCAGCATCGCGGCGGCCAGGATCGCCACCGCCAGCCAGCCTTTGCGCGTCGCTCCCAGCGCGATCTGCCGCTGCGCCAGCGGGAGCACGCCCAGTTGCCGCAACCTCCCCGGCATCGCCGACAACACCCCTTGCAGCACGATCACATCGCCCGGCTGCATGAGGATGCTGGCGGGTTTCGCGCGCAGGCTCTCACCCTCGCGCGAAATGGCAACGAGTCTCAGGCCCATCCGCTCGCGCAGCATGAGTCGACTTGCCGAACTCCCCGCCAATGCCGAGCGGGCGGTGACGACCCCTTCGATCACCCCCACGTGATCACGCGCGCGTGCGGTGTGCTCGTCCTCGTCGCCGTCGAGATCATGGCCACTGGGATCAAGCCCTCCCGCGGCTACCGCACGCTCTAGCGCATCCGGATCACCCGCGAGGATCAGAACATCGTCTTCAACCAGTACGAGGTCGGGGCGCACGTCTCCGGCAAGGCCACGGCGCAACACGGCCGTAACCTCGACCTCTCCGTCATGCTCCTTGAGAAATGCGGCGACGGTGCCGCCGACGACGGGAGCCTCCTCGCGAACCCGCGCCTCGATCGTATAGTCCGCGATGTCGAGCGCCTCTCCCATGGTCGCCGCCGCGCGCCTGTCGGCAGGTAACAGGCGATAGCACAGCCGCAGAAAGACGAGGCCGATGACCAGCAGGCCCAGACCGGTCGGCAAATAGTCGAACATCTCGAAGGGCTCGCCGATCATCTGCTCGCGCACGCGGCTGACGATGATATTGGGCGACGTCCCGACCAGCGTGGTAAGCCCGCCAAGCAGCGCCGCGAACGACATCGGCATGAGGAAGCGGGAAGGATTGGTGCCGCTCTTGCGGCCGAGTTGTCCGGCAGCCGGCATCAGCATTGCGAGTGCGCCAATGTTCTTGATCAGCCCCGAGGCAAGCCCGACCGATGCCGTGAGCACCAGCAATTGCGCCCCCGTCCGTGAGAGCCATCGTCCTGCCCATGCGACGGCCTTCTCGATCAAGCCGGACCGCTGAACGGCGGCCGAAAGCACCAGGGCCGAGCCCACGATAATGACGATGTCGTCTGAAAAGCCGAGGAAAGCCTTTTCCGGACTGACCAGCCCCAGAGCCATCCCCGCGAGCAACGCAATGACCGCGGTTACATCGTAACGAAAGCGACCCCAGATAAAAAGGGCCATCATGGCGCAGAGCAGAGCAATCGACAGGCATTGCTGAAAGGTCATCGGGCCTCGGGACGACAGGGGACGCAAGGCAGGAAATGCACAGGGACGTCTGCGGTGCCCGGTTGAACCATTGACGAGGCGGCCGAGAGGCGGCAATAGCCCCCCAGCGCAAGGCGCGGGCGGTTAGCTCAGTTGGTAGAGCATCTCGTTTACACCGAGAGGGTCGGGGGTTCGAGCCCCTCACCGCCCACCATATCCATTCATTTTCCAGAAAAATCAGGCCTTTTGGCTGCTCTGAAAAAAATCTGGCAAAGGCGATTGCACAGTTCGCCCTCCCCATGTAAACGCCGCGCCTGCCCGCAAGGCATGCCGCTTTAGCTCAGTTGGTAGAGCACATCATTCGTAATGATGGGGTCACGTGTTCGAGTCACGTAAGCGGCACCACCTTCCTAAAGGCACTTCCACCCATACATCGGCGGTTTCCCAGGCAAAGTGGCTTTCCCCTTGGGGAGCGCTTGGGTCAAGACTGGGACGCTTTCAGAAGCTTTTTGCGCGTTGCCCGTGCCACACCCGTTTTCAGAACGTACAGGGAATGATTGTTGGGCAAAGAACCTCCCAACGCCGTTCATGCTGATCAGTGCCTTAATGGGTTGGAAAAGATGCAAGCTGCTTTCGCCGATGCCATCGCAGAAGGCTAACGGTTCTACAGCTATGCCGATTCCAGCTTTTAGCTGCCGGGAGGGATGAGGTGGAGGCCTAATTCGGCGTAATCTCCCGCTTCGTCTGTGCGCTCAAGCAGCGTGGCCTTCATTAATCTGCTATCACTCTTAGCCATTGCTATTGAACAATAATGCCCCGCCACTACCTTAGCTTCAGTTCCGACGCGGCAGGTGTGAATGGCGTACCCGATCGAAAACAAACTTGTGGTGGGAATCACGTCCACCGCGCTGTTCGATTTCTCTCTTGAGCATCAGATTTACGAGCAAGAAGGTATCGAAGCCTTCAAGCGTTATCAAGAAGCCAATCGGGCAAAGCTGCCTGAGCCTGGAGCAGCTTTCCCGTTCATCAAGCGCTTGCTCCATCTCAACCGCCTTTTCCCGGAAGAATCTCCGGTAGAAGTTGTCATCCTATCCCGCAACGATCCCCAAGCCGGGCTTCGTATGATGGATGCTGTTCCCCAGTACGATCTCGACATCACCAGAGCGTTTTTCCTCTCCGGCGCTGATCCCTACCCCTACATGAAGGCGGTCAACGCCTGCCTTTACCTTAGCACCAACAAGGAAGAAGTCCGATCTGCTGTCGCGGAGGGGCACCCGGCAGGATTTGTCCTACCGTGCGCCACTTCCAACGACGACCTCGATACCCAACTACGAATTGCGTTCGACTTCGATGGCGTCCTTGTCGATGACGAAGCAGAAAGCCAGTACGCTGACGGCGGCTTGCCTCTGTTTCACCACTACGAAACCATGAATAAGGATCGCCCGTTGAAGGGCGGCCCCTTGATGCCTTTGTTGCAAAAGATTTCAAACATTCAAAAGATTGAGAAGGCCCGGTCGGTAAACGACCCGCTCAAGGCCGTTCGTGTCTCGATCGTGACCGCCCGCAATGCCCCTGCGCATGAGCGGATGATGAACACACTGCTGCATGAAGGCATTGAGGTCGACGAGCTATTTCTGACAGGAGGTATCGAAAAGAAAAACATCTTGGACGTCCTCAAGCCCCAAATCTTCTTCGATGATCAACTCGGCCATCTTGAACCTGCTGCCGAAAACACGCCGTGCGTGCATATACCTTTCGGAATAAGGAATCAGTGAGGACCGGTTTCCGCATCGGCAGGCGCTGAAATGGGACCCCTTTTCCGAAGCTAACGGTTGTGCGCGTGTCGCGACCCCGCGACTTCGAAGCCGTGCCGTGCTTCTGGGCTGAGTCTGCTCGGCGTCAATGTCGAGAGCCTCGCATATGACGGCATTTCCCGGAGCGCTCACATCTCTCGATAAATTGAAACACGTTTGGAATCGGATCACGCGATAGAAAGAACTTTTGCAATCAACCAAGTCAACGCCGCAGTGCCAGCCGATGCCTGGATGGCGATAAATATCATTATGCCGGAGAGCATTGCAGCGTGCTGACCGAAGGTTGCGTTGTCGATGAACAGTAGTGTCGCCCCGACCGCCGACATCGCGACTAGCCAGAAAATGGAGCCATTCGAGGCTTTAGATAGGTCCGCATAAGACTTCGATTCGCGCAAGAGCAGAAATTTCTCCGAAGCGGTTATTGCGAAAAGAAGAGTCACAGTTGCGATGATAAATCCCAGCAACGATGTCCCAACCGTCACCATCAACTCTGACGCCTTCGTGAAATCTTCATATCTGAATTTGAATAATGCCGGAAACCCATACTTGTGCGCGTTCGGCAAGAGATAGGCCGCAGTTATGGCGAAGATGGAATTACAGTACGGTCTTTTTGACCAATATATAGTTCCTAATCTTTCCAAAGCCCTGTCCCCCGCGCAGCATTTGCTATTGCCTCCTTTCGCTGAAGGTATGCCAATTCTATAGCTTCGAACGCTGCTGCGCTATCAATGCTTCTTGCTTTATACGACGGTTTTTTAAATTCAACGTCAGCTATCAAATAATCTTCAAGCAAGTCTAAGAATTTTGATTTTCCTGTTGTGGAATCTTTGCCCTTGATTTTTAGTTTCTCGAAATCGCGATCTTGATCAGACCTTTTTATGAGGTCCATCAAATTGATGGCTATTCGCTTCAGAATACCATCTTCTGGATTGCGAGAGTTGAAATAGACTCCAACTGTTTTTGACGAATTCACCTTTGTTTGCGCTTGAAGGGCGGCATAGAGGTTTGAATCAGCGCGCTTGACGAGACTGACATTATCGACAGGGATTTCAATTTCCAGAAATCGAACGTCCGCCATCTGCTCGATCAATTCAGCGACATCTCGCTCAAATAGCCTTTGGAAGCGTGGAGTGTGAGGTAAATTCTTACCTTTGAACAGCAGGTACTCTCCGAGCTTTCGCAAACGGGGAGCATCACGATTAAATTCTGCTGCAACGAAACCGTCTGAAAAGATAACTATGTGGCAGACGTCGATGAGGCCCGCATCTTCAGCTATAGATAGCGTTTTCTTTACGCCACCACGTTCAATAGCTGGCAAGTTGTCACGTCTCGTGCGACCAAACTCTATTTTTAGCGGGTAGTCAAAGGAGTGGGGCAACACGCTCAGCAAGGAGTCATCAGACATATCGGGCTGGTAACGCCCCTGCCCAACCCAGGGCAACCCATCGATTACACGAAGACAATCCGGCAAAAGCGGCAAATATTCTTCCGCGTGTGCCAATCGGAAAAAGTGAACTCGCCGCGTGATCGTCGGAATTCTTTGTGTCATTCCGGCATCTTAGTAGTGACTGTGGGAAGGTAAAGCCACTTAACATTCTATTTCGCGCAAATTTGAGTATCTTATATGGTTATGATATATCATATCCAAAATATTTGCGGATAATCTGCTTCAGTCTAGTAGATCCCCCAAGGCACACTTCAGCGCTTTGGCGACGCGCTCAACCACGGTGATGGTTGGGTTCTTCACCCGCCGCTCAATGCCGCTGATGTAGGTTCGATCAAGCCCAGCCTCATCGGCAAGCACCTCTTGCGACCAGCCGCGCTCCTTGCGCAACCGTTTCATGTTGGTCGCTAATCTTTGCCGGACGTCCATCCACCAGCATCAGCCGGAATGAAGACGATCCGACCACGGACTATGAATCTCATTTTTACTGGCATCACGGCGACGTTCCGATAATTGCATCGGCGCGATCGTCATTTCACGACATTAGGGGACAGCCACATGATTGACGAAGAAGCTCTGCGGAGCATCGAGAAACTGCATCAGATGAAACAGGGCGGCATCATCTCCGAAGCCGACTTTGAGAAGGCCAAGCAAGACATCCTTCAGGGCAAGCCGAAGCAAAAACCAAGGGTCGCAGCGCCCACGGTCTTCACGCCCGAAAACTACGAGCACCCTGAAATGCCAGCGGTCAATGACCATGCCGCATGGTTCGTGCTGCCCTTGCGGCGCTATGCCGTATTCAGCGGTCGATCCGGTCGCCGGGAATTCTGGATGTTCCAGATCGTAACCGTCGTGCTCACCTGTATCCTCTGGACCTCGCTCTTTGGCGAAGACGGCACAACCAATGTTGGGACGGCACTTGTTGCCGCCCTTGCCTCGCTCGTCTTCCTCGTTCCGCAACTCGCCTTGCAGGTCCGAAGGTTTCACGATCAGGATAAGTCCGGCTGGTTCGCCCTGCTGAACCTTGTGCCCTACTTCGGTCCGTTCATCGTGTTGCTGTTCATGCTGATCGACGGAACGCACGGGGAGAACCAGTATGGCCCTGATCCGTACAACCGTTGACGGCATGATCGGTCAACTCATCGCTGGCGGGTTGCTTCTCTATGTCGGCGGCACCGGCATAGCCATCCTTGCAAGGGCACTCAGCCTATTCACGCTGATGCTCTAACCACCCACCATCACCATGCTCACCAAGGCTCTCGGATCACTCCGGGGGCCTTTTTTTATGGATCACGCACATGATCGTAATTCGCACCTATGCGGCCCTGTCCGACGCCTCGGCAGTGCTTGAAGGTAATCAGGTCCACGCCCTGCTGGAAGCCCACGTTGAACGGTTGGCAGAATACGCAGACTTCGACCTGACCGATCTTGCCATGTTCGCCATCATCATGCCGGGAGATACCCTGGACAGCATCGAGGCAGAGCTTGGCCGGTCCCTCATCGACAGCGCCGGAACCTTCATCCAGCCCCCCGAAATAGTTCAAAAGCACAGCGACTGGTTCGAAGTGGCCTTCATCCTTTCCGATGACGGTTTCGGGCTTGTCCTCTTCGTGCCGATCGACCGTGGCACCGATGCAAAACTGATGGCTGCAACTGAAGCGGCCTTCGCAGAAGCAACGCAAGACCGCTGACGGTCAACGGCCTCAGGGCACCTCACCTAACGCATAGCGGCCTTAGAGCCGTCATTTCTTTGCGCCTGTGCCTTCGCGGCATGGGCTTTTGTCATTTCTGGAATGGAGAAAATTCCATGAAGATTGCCGGCTTCCTGTTCGCAGGCTTCCTCATACTCGCGGCTTTCCAGGCGGCGCTTACCGTCCTGACCTACTTCATCATCGGTTCAATCGTTATCGGCCTCATTACCCGACCATGGGAGACGATCGGCATGCTGACGGCAATTGTCGTGCTTGGCCTTGTGTCGCGTTATCCGCTGCCGGGGGCGTTGTTGCTACTGGCCGTATGCATCGTAGCCGCCATGGCCAAAGCGGAAAGCAGAACCCCACTGCGCTAAAGATGGTCGGCGTCGGCCTAACGTAAGGCGGTAGAGAGGGTAAGGGGGTAGGCGATGACCGCGACTTACCTACTTACCCGCTTTACCCCCTCTGACACGGCCCCGGCGGGAACCAGAAATCAAACTGCCATGTAAAAACCGGCTTGGCACGGTTTCCAATCTATGCTTAACACCCACCCGCTTTCGGGGCGTCTTTCATGGTCTGACCATGGATGACGTTAGCACATCACATCTCGGTCCTCGGACCACTACATCACATCAAATCATACCCGAAAAAACCGTTGCGTTCGCTTTGACAGGCGAGGTGCGTCTAGCGTTGTGCCAGACGTGTTTCCCTCCGGCGAGCGTGTGTTTTTTCAACCACTTAGCCCTTTCGGGCGGTGGAATTAGGTACACGTGATTTGGTACAGGATATAGAATACTCGACGTCGCAGCCCCAAATTTCGGCAAGCTCGATCGTCACGCCCCCAGCGGCTCGGATCGATGCACCTTCAACGATGGCGGTGACAAGCGGCGAGTTCTTAAAAGAACTCTTCTCGGAGCTTCCCGAGGGTGCAACCGTCATCGTGACTGGTAAGTCAGGGGACCCACAAGCGGGAGCTTGGTTTGCCCGTCCCGCTAGCGAGGTAGACCTCGTCTGCCCGCCACATTACAACACCTATTTCAACTGTGCGAGCGTCTATCCTACCGGCGACAGCGCCGTTCTGGCCCAAAAGGAAGTCGCTGCCGCTTTCCACGTCCTCGTTCTCGACGACGTAGGCACCAAGGTAGATCGCGCCCTCCTGCGTGATGTAGACCCGACATGGGTTATCGAAACCAGCCCCGGCAATTTTCAGGTCGGCTTCAAGCTATCAACGCCTCTGCAATCGTCAACTGACGTAGATGCACTTCTGTCGAGGGTTGCCGCAGCGGGACTCACGGACAACGGTGCAAAAGGCATGGTCCGCTGGATGCGTTTGCCGAACGGCATCAACGGGAAGGATAAGTATCGGCAGAACGGCAGACCATTCCAATGTCGTCTGGTGGTATGGAACCCGACGGTTGCTTACACTGGCGAAGGTCTGGTCGAAGCCCTTGCTCTTCCGGCTGCTCCCGTGAAAACGCGCTCATCGCTCTCGGGGGTGGCCCCGAAATATCATGGCGTGTCCGACATCAACTGGAACGTCTATCAACCAGCTCAGCCGGAGAACCCCGTGGTTTCCGCTTTGAAAGAGCTAGGGCTCTATAAGAAGCCGTTATCGCATGGAAAGCACGACGTTAGCTGCCCGTGGGCGGGTGAGCATACCGATGCACTCGACACCGGTGCTGCCTATTTCGAGCCGAACGACGCGCACAGCATCGGCGGGTTCAAATGCCAACATTCACACGGGGACCGATACCGTCTGCCTCATTTGCTGGAGCATTTAGGGCTTACGATCGAGAACGCCCGCAACAAGCCCACGATCAATCTGGTCCCCGGCGAACTGCATGGCGTCGTTTCGGCAGCGGAGGCCGTGCTGGCGACGCAGGACGACATTTACGTAGCAGGCGGCCATATCGTGCGGGCAGCCTACGATCCGAGTATCAAGGATACAGCGCTAAAGCCCCTGAGCGAGGCGGAGTTGACGTTGATCCTGTCGAGGGAGGCTGACTGGCAACGACGAAATTGCAAGTCGGGAGAGATGGAACGGATTGATCCACCGTCACGCCCCATTTTCACACTGCACCGCAGCGAGCAATTCTCTCGCCTTCGCGCCGTGCAGGGCCTTGCTCGTCAACCTTACTACCGCGAAACAGATGGCACGCTTGTCATGAAGGCTGGCTACGACGAGGCATCACAGCGGCTAGGCGTGTTTGATGGCAGCAAATTCCCGAAGGTCGGCTCGTCTCTCGAAGAAGCTCGGCGCGCTCTCGACGAGTTGAAAGAAGTCATCAGGGAGTTTCCGTTCGCATCGGAATATGACCTCTCGGCGACTATCTCAGCCATCCTGACGGCAACGGTCAGAGCGGGCTTGGGGCTGGCTCCAGCGTATCACGTCAGGGCACCGGCATCGGGCACCGGCAAATCGTTCCTAGCTGAGTTGATTGGCCTTTTCGCCGGGCCGGGTACGCCTGCTCGGTTGAGCTTCCCCAAGAGCGCAGACGAAGCCATGAAGGCTATGCTGGCCGTCTTGCTCAACGCTCCGGCAGTCATCGAATTTGACGATATGGACGATGACTGGCGACCTTTCGGCGCAATCAACAGCATGCTGACCTCGACCAGCATTACCGGGCGCATCCTTGGCGTAAGCAAGACCGCAACCGTCTCGACGGCGGCGCTGGTTCTAGGCTCCGGGAACAACGTTGGCCCCGTAAGAGATCTTGCGCGGCGTGTCGTCACCATCAACCTGGACACGCGATCCGAAATGCCCGGCGCGATCCGATATACCGGCAACCCCGTATTGAAGGTGCGGGGACATCGCGAAAAGTACGTTGCTGCTGTGTTCACGATCATCGAAGCCTGGAAGGCCGCAGGCTGTCCTAAAAGTGACGTTCGCCCAATCGCCAGCTACAACGGTTCATGGTCTGACATGTGCCGCCATCCGCTTATCTGGTTAGGACTTCCAGACCCGGCGCATTCGCTGTTTGAGCAGATGCGCAACGATCCTGACGCCGAAATCCTCGGGAACCTCCTTACGGCTTGGCATGGTCGATATGGCGATATGGCAATGCCCATCCGCAAAGTGCTCGATGTCCTTGATGCAGGCGACCTTCGCGACGCTATCGAGGACCTGCCCTGCTATTATGGCGGGAGCATCAATCGCAGCAAATTCGGCCATTACCTCAAAAAGCATGCCAACCGCATCGTAGGCGGGCTCATGCTCGAAAAGGCAGCGAACAGCGAACGTAACGCCTGGAAGGTGGTAAAGATGGAAGGTGGTGAACCGGCTTCACCCCCTTTACCGGCTTCGGCTGACGCACCGCCTGAGAATGTCGCGTCCGAGGACATGTTCTAGTCGATCGTAGGCCAGAGGGGCGCTCACTCCCGGCGTCCCTCGCTTCCTCAATACCTCCAAATTCGCCGTTGTGGCCCCGCAGGCAGTCAAACTGTGACTGTCCAGGACTGCCCCCTTGCGCCGGTCCTGCGGTGCCAAGCGGCTCCCTCATCAACAGAATTTCCACAAGGATATCCACATGCCTAAAGCAGACCTTAACGCCAAATTTTGCCGAGACGCCGAATGCCTTCCGGGGAAGAAGCGCACGGATTATTACGATATCTCGATCACTGGCTTCACCTTGGAGTGCCATGCCAGCGGGACGAAGACCTTCACATTTCGATATACGAACGAATATAGTAAGCAGTGCCAGAGCAAAATCGGCACTTATGGCGACATCACCTACGATCAGGCCCGCAGAGTTGCCCTACGGCGGCGCTCAGAGGTCGTGCTCGGCGGTGACCCTGCTGCGACCAAGGCTGCGAAAAAGGCAGTGCCCACGTTCGCAAAGCTTGCCGTACAGGTCGTCGAGCATAACGCGACGTATCAGCGTAACCCGGCGAATGCAGAGCGGGTCATCCGCTGCCATCTAGTCCCGAAGTGGGGAACGATGCGGCTCGATGAAATCAAGTCTCAGGCGATCGCCGCGTGGCTTGCGGAGAAGCGTAAGGTGCTTGCTCCGGCGTCGGTCGAGAAACTTAGGGTAACCCTGAACCGCATGTTCGAGCTTGCTGCCGAATGGAACATTCCCGGCGCTTCCCCAAACCCGGTGCGCTCGGTCAAACGTCTCAAGTTCAACAACAAACGCGAGAAATACCTGACTGCCGATGAGGCAAAGCGCTTGCTGTCCGCATGCGATGCGTCGCTGTGCAAGCAGCTTGGTTCGATCATCCGCCTCCTACTCCTGACCGGGGCGAGGAAGACAGAGCTGCTTCGGGCGAAGTGGTCAGACGTTGATCTTGAACGTCGGGCTTGGCACATCCCTTTGACCAAAACGGGCGTGCCCCGATATGTGCCTCTTTCGTCAGCAGCAGTCGCTGTTATCGAAGGTCTACGACGGTGGGACAACTGCCCATGGCTGATCCCAAATCCCGAAACCCGTGAGCCATATACGGACCTCAAGCGTCCATGGGATACTGCCCGTGATAAGGCGGGCCTTCCCGACCTTCGCTTACACGATTGCCGCCATTCCGCCGCGAGCTTCTTGGTCAACAGCGGCGTGGACCTATACGCGGTTGGCAAGATTCTTGGCCACTCTGATCACCAGAGCACGATGCGATACGCCCACCTTGCCAACGACACGTTGATGTCTGCGGTCGAGGCCGGGGCCGCCAAGATGCAACTTACCTGAACCATCGCGCCCTCTCCTCACGGGGAGGGCCACCCCCTACATCGAAGGATTTGATATGACCCAGCAGCTTGTTGCGGGCCGGACCCTTGCCGAGTGGAATCAGCAATGGCAGCCCCTCGAACATGGCCTTTCGAAGCGTCATGACGAATTACGCGAAACAGTCGGCGTGTTTCGATTCCGGCGAAAGGACGAGGTCGTCTATATCGGCTGTGCGCGAGAGTATGCCAAAGGCGGCCTCAGGAAGCGTCTTTCTGATTTCACCCGGCCCGGTGACAGCGGGAGGACGCACTACGCAGGCCAGAAGACCTATGCGAACCGCGAGCGCCTTGAAGTGGACGTAATCGTGACCGGCACGGACCATAAAGCAGGTTGGACGGCCCAGCGCTTGAAGACAGCTTTCCTCGGCATCCGAAAACCCGTCTGGAACGCCACCCGCACCTGACCTTCTATCGCCCCGGACTTGCCATGCGCAGGTCTGGGGCTTTTCCTCATTATTTTTTGCGATTTCCCCGATGCTTTAGCGCCGATTGCCATGTCGCCGGACCCGTATCTCGGACAGCGATGCGCTTTATGGCCTCAATATCGAGGCCGCGCTAGCGATCGTGAAATCAGATGCTCCCCGGCATCCCTCCCGTTGACCGCCAGAGTCGCCAGAGTGCGATCGTACCTGTTGAGCACCTGTCTTTCGGTATTGCATCCGTGAATCAAGTAAGCAATACATTGGCGGAACAAATCATGAATCAAGGAACGTTATGCTCACTTCGCTGGAATTGTGCGCTGGAGCCGGAGGGCAGGCGCTCGGCCTCGAAAAAGCAGGTTTCGAACATGAAGGCTTGGTCGAAATCGACTCAAGCTGTTGTGAGACGCTTCGTGCAAACCGTTCCCATTGGAATGTAATCGAAGATGACCTGCGGGTTTTCAAAGAACGGGCGTTAGATTTCAAAGGCGTTGATCTTATCGCTGGAGGAGTACCTTGTCCGCCGTTTTCGTTGGCGGGGAAGCAACTTGGAGAAAAAGACGAACGCAATTTGTTTCCAGATGCCTTGGACATTATTGATGCAACTCGACCTAAGGCAGTAATGATTGAAAACGTGCGTGGTTTTCTGAGTGCAGTTTTTCATGACTATAGAGAGGGTCTCAAAAAGCAGCTAAAAAAGCTAGGCTACGAGACCGACTGGCGGCTGCTTAATGCTTCTGACTTTGGCGTCTCACAACTCAGGCCCCGCGTCGTTATTGTCGCTTTGCGTTCCGAATACGTCGAAGCCTTTGCATGGCCAGAAGGTGATGGCCATAACCCGCCAACTGTCGGCCAGCGTCTGTATGATCAGATGGCTGCGAATGGTTGGCGTGGCGCAAAGAAATGGCGGGATCGCGCTGATGAAATTGCACCTACGTTGGTGGGCGGTTCCAAAAAGCACGGTGGACCCGACTTAGGGCCAACGCGCGCCAAAGCTGCCTGGGCCACCTTGGGCGTTAACGGTATGTCGCTTGCTGATGCACCCCCTGAGCGCGACTTTGTCGGCATGCCGAGACTCACGGTGCCTATGGCCGCACGTTTGCAAGGCTTCCCGGATGACTGGAAGTTCGTAGGACGCAAAACAGCGGCTTATCGGCAAGTCGGAAATGCGTTCCCACCGCCGGTCGCTCAAGCTGTAGGTGAAAAGATCGTAGCGGCCATCGCCAATTCTTCAGCGATCAAACGACGCGCCTGATCTTCAACAGTTTCTCTTGATGTGATAGCCACCCCCGGCAGTTTTGTTGGGGGTGTGTTTTGCGTAAAAAGATTCCGCTAAGTGTAATCGTCCCGACGCATCCTGACTACGTGCTGCTCAAGAGCCTTGCCGATGAGATTGAAAGTCGGGCTGGTGGCGCCTCGCCGTTGGCCGATGAGATGCCGATCATGCTTCGTGAGTGTATCGATGCTCTCATCAATACCCCGCGCACAGGTCGACGAGATTTTAATGATCTAGAAAAAGTCGAAAAGACCTTCATCGGCACCCACGTTGAAATTGTAGTTCGTAAATTTCTGCGTCTTGAGAAGGGTATCTTGGATACAGTTATCCTCGGCCACGACGTAGATATTAAATTCACGACGGGAGATAACTGGACAATTCCTCCGGAAGCGTACGGGCACCCTTGTCTTGTCATTGCCGCGGATGAAGAACGGTCTCTTTGTTACATGGGCCTAATCATCATTCGTCCAGAAGTGATGCATGCTGGTGCTGGCAATCGAGACGCGAAGCGAGGCATTAGCACCGAAGGCTTCGGGAATATCTTGTGGTTGCTCTGCGATCATCCCTACCCGCCAAATTTCTGGCGGACAGTCGAGAGTTCGGTAGTCGAGCGAATAACGTCTGCACGCTCAGGCAACGAACGCGTCGTTGCACTTTTTGAAAATGTACAAGGACGTCCCATTTCCCGCGATGTAATCGATGCGACGGCACGGCAAAAGGACTTCACCCGTCGAACGCGCGCGGATAATGGCCGAGGCAGCCGCGACACTCTGCTTCGGCAAGGTATTCTCCTTCTTACCGGAACGAAGCATCCCGAACTAATTCAAGGGCTCGGCTTGCCGTTTTGTCGTAGAGGGGAATACATTTCCTATTCGCCTAAGACTGATGCGGAATGGACGATGGCAGAGAGCCACGGTATCCCTCGTCCATAATCCTTTGGGACACTGCCGCATCTCGGCCCGAGCAAATCCGACAAAACGTCATACGGCGTCGCTCCGGCTGAACCGATAATGGCGGTTTATGAAAACTCGATTGATCGCCATCATAGCTCAGGCTTGTAAGTTAGGTCGGACGCGACTTTCATAGCGTTGGAGTCGCGCCGAACTCCTGATCCAAAATGTGGGCTCACGGGACCAGAGCAAATGGCCAGCCGTGGTAAGATGAAAGACTGCCATCATCTCCCACCTGCAATGCCAAGCGGTAGCGGGTGCCAGGGGCACTGTCTTTCACTGCCTTCGGGCAGCGCTTAATAGCGATTGTAGAATTAAGACCTTGTCCGTCGATCGCCCGGACCTCGTGCCCCTTCTCGCCCTCATGAACTTCAACAAGAAATTGAAGGTGCTTAGAATGAGCACCTTTTGCCGGACTGCTGCCCATGATGAAGGTTAACGCACTGGGGACTCTCATTAGATCAAGTCGCTGCATGTTCCGCATTAAGCTGATTTTGGAGAATAATGGCAGGTTATCTGACTTAAATTCAGGATCTTTGGCCGTAATTATTCCAAAAATAACTTTAAAATCAAAATTATCAAAAGGCTTAAGGTACGCAGATTCGTCGTTTCCGCCGATTTCAGCTACGATCAAAGCCTTTAGTTTTTCGCGCGAGGTCTCTTCTAGTTCAATTAATTCAATAGAATTAACACCTTGGTTAAAGAGGTGGCTAAGATGAGACGAACGTGTGGAAATTTTAAGGTGATATAATTCTGCCCTGCTGCCGCAAAGCGCGGTGGCATCGGCCTGAACACTGTAAATATCACACGGCTCGATGTTTGTGCTACCCGAAGGGCTAATATCAGTTTGATCTAGGCAAATAAATCTTCCGCTCCAAAGAGGAATAGCCGCATTGTAATTTTCTTCGCTATATACTGCTTTGCCATCCTTCATTCCGTCGTGGTCGTAAGGGCAAAGTTCGGTAGGTTCACATTTGGCATCGAGATAGACTTTAAGGCGCTCGACGAAGCTTTTTTCCGCTTTATACCATTTTCCTTCATTGAGGTGATATATGACGCTCGCCCCAACGGGTTCAGTATCGAAAATTAGACTGCGGTAGACGCCATATGACCGGCTAGGAACACCCTCCACGTCCGTCAACACCATACGGTACGATTTGAGCAGATCAATTGTTAGCGTATCTAAGTCGTACTCTTCGCCCAAATAGTCGTAGAAAGATTCTATCGATATATCAGGATAAATTTCACTTGACCCACCCGGTCCATGAAACATGCAACAGGTGTTGTCACGATAGTCAACTATATCAGGAATGGTTAGCGTTGTCCTTCCATCATGACCCCTTAAAGATACCATAAGTTCGTTATCGAGATCCTTGATATTGCCTGGATCATTTACGGGAGCAATGTTTTGAATATTTGGGAATGTCGTTTTATAGACTTCACTGTCGTACAGAGCTAACAACGCTTCGCAGCGACTAGCCAAGCTAGCGGGTGCAATCTTCATACTAATTTTCAGGCTGGCAGAACCTGTTGCAGTAGTAAAAAGCTCTTTATACTCTTGCTTTACCTTTCCGGTCAGGCTCTTAATAATTTCGCTGTTGCCATCAAAATCAAGGTAGGTCAGTTCAGTCGATATTGGCACCTGAGTACGCTTGCGGCGAGCCAAGCCCGGCTCAATCATGTCAGCGCTCTTCAATTCCTGCGGGTCTAAGCTGTTCAAGGTTACTCGAAGACCAAAGTCGTATTCGTAAGCTTCCTCGTTGATGTGATGGGAAACCTGACCAAAGGTGAGCGCGAAGCAGCGATCGTTCACCGACAGGAAAAGCAAAGCTCCTTTGAATTGCTGCCATAAATCTTCCTGCACACCAAAATATTCCCGCCACCACGGGCGTTTTGGATTTGCGTCCAGAATATAAAGTGTCGAGCCCTCTGGGGCATGAGTGGCGGCTTCTGCTTGAAGGAGATCATGATCGTCATTCAAGGCATTCGTGGCATCAAATCCCTGCTTCAGCAGATAGATTGAAAAGGGACGCGATTTTTGAGCCATACTGCCTCTTAATGTGCGCTTATTCGCTAATCGGCCATTGCTTGATAGGAAAAGTCTCTTAAATCAAGAGCAACGCGAAACTGATTGCTTGATTAAATTTTGTTAAAGACGGCGCAGTGCGCCACTGAACGTAGCTTATCCCCGCGAAGAACATGCTTCGCTAAACGGACTTGAGGGACGCAACCTTCTACCTCTCTCCGCGAGGCAAATAGCTAGCTTGGCTTTATGCTTCGTCACGTGTCCGCAAAATTGAGCCCGATTGGGCCGTTTTCGTTCAGAGGCTATCGGCCTGCAGTCACGAATGGATCGCTGGATTTAGGGGGCGCATCGCTGCAGCCGACCGGGTATTGACCGGGTCGAAATTCGGACTTTCACCGAGCCAAAGTGCTTTCAGTAGGAACATGCCCAGTTAGGATTTCGGCACAATCTGGGTATCGCTTGGGCGACCTGGAAGACTGGGCAAATTCCGGTATCAGAAGCCTCGGAAACCCTAGATTTCTGCCGTTCTATCGCTCGTGTTCGTAATGATGGGGTCACGTGTTCGAGTCACGTAAGCGGCACCACCTTCCTAAAGGCACTTCCACTCAGACATCGGCGGTTTCCCACGGGAAGGGCTTTCCAAGCTTGAGGAGCGGTTGGGTCAAGGCTGGGGCGTATTTGGCCGCGTCGAGAGGTCTCCCATGCGCATGTCAACGGCGGCGCAAAAGTCGGCCACGGGGCGGAGTAAAACCAGGCCAGT
>NZ_BSFC01000012.1 GCF_027922145.1 Novosphingobium resinovorum
AAATGCAGCCCAGTGGCCACACCCGATTTTACACCACATTGACGGACGCGACCGCCGATCCCGTCCGCGCATGGTGTGGTTCGCTGGCGGCTTGTCGATCTGGCGCAATGGGTGTGGGACGAGTTTGGCCTGTCGATTTCCCCGCAATCGCTGAGCCGGGAGATGCGCGCCCTGGGCTACCGCAAGCTCTCGGCCCGCCCGCGTCACAACA
Organism: Novosphingobium resinovorum; assembly: GCF_027922145.1. Lineage (GTDB taxonomy): Bacteria > Pseudomonadota > Alphaproteobacteria > Sphingomonadales > Sphingomonadaceae > Novosphingobium > Novosphingobium resinovorum. The sequence goes on from NZ_BSFC01000012.1 coordinate 212, forward strand.
GCCAAAAGACTGACGATATTGCCGATTTTAAAAAAACTTCGCCACCCGCCTTGCAAGCATCACTGCAAGCTTGCCTGCCCCAAGGAACGCCCGTAGAATTGTGGTGGCAGGACGAGGCGCGGATCGGCCAGCAGACCAAATTGACCCGGCGCTGGGCCAAGCGCGGCACCCGGCCTTGCGCCCCAAGAGATCAGCGCCGATCCTCGGCCTGGATCTTCGGAGCGATCTGCCCGTTGGAGGGCAAGGCGGCAGGCATCGTCATGCCCGCCTGCAACAGCGAGGCGATGACGATGCACCTCGAGGAAATCGCCTTTCACGTCGCGCCGGGCGCACATGCCGTGGTCATTCTCGATCAGGCCGGATGGCATGGATCGGCCGAACTGGTCATTCCGCCAAACATCACCCTGATGCCGCTGCCGCCACGATGTCCTGAACTCAACCCGGTCGAAAACATCTGGCAGTTCATGCGCGACAACTGGCTCTCGAACCGCATCTTTAAATCTTACGACGATATCGTCGATCACTGCTGCTTCGCCTGGAACAAGCTCGTCGATCAGCCATGGCGCATCATGTCCATCGGCATCCGCAAATGGGCACATGGGTTCTGATTAATGGGGTTTGGTATTACACCAAATCCCGTTGATGCTGACTCATTGGGTTTGAACTAACCCGCTGACGCCGGAGAAGGGCGGGTTTTGACCAGAATGGCTTCCTGATGAGATGGTTTGGTTGTTGGACCAACCTTCACTCAGGAGACCATCCCATGACAGACGCCACCGCAGCGGTAAGCCCACTGTGCGGTCGTATGATCGACGATATGAGCTTGCGCAACCTATTGGTAAGCGCCGACGGAAGGCGGCGTTAACGTAGGGTTATTTGGGTTTCCGCGGGCGCGGCGCCCATTTCTTGGCGAGTGCCGCGAAGCGAGCGTGGATCACCTCGATGTTGGGTTGAGTGTGGGGGTCATGGTCGTCGCCAAGAGCATCCAACGCCTCTTCATGGTATTCATGCGACGGATCGGTGAGAGCCTCCAGCTTCTCGGCATAGCCCCAAGGCCCTCCCGAGTCCTCCGGTGGGCGCATTCCGCTAGCTTCCAGCAGGCGCGGATAGCTGCCTTGCAGGTCAGCCGGAGCGATGCCGTGAATCCTGACGCTGTGCTCCCATCCGTCGCCAAAGTCGTAGAGGTACTGGAAGGTCTTGCCGCGCATTCCCTCCAACGCCTCAGCGAGGGTCGTCTTTCGGGCATCAAGTGGGCCGCCAAAGCCGTAGGACGGGTCAGGGATGCCGAAGCCCGTGCGCCCGAAGGTCAGCTCCCACAGATGGCTATCGGTCCATCCCAACGCTTCCTGGAAGGTAGTGTGCAAACGATCGAGCCGGATGCCGAGCGGTACTTCGATCATGCGGGTTACGGCGGGCGTCACGTCATCCAGAGTGATCGTCATGTGCACGACGAAGGCGTTGCTCAAGCAGCTTGCTCCAGGTTCTGGATCGCCTTTGCGGCCTGCCAGTTCCACGGCAGGAGTTCGTCGATCCGGTTGATCGGATGGTTGCCGATACGCTCGATTACGTCGGTGAACCAGGCTTCGGGCTCAACACCGTTCAGGCGGCACGTTTCGGCAAGCGAGTAAAATAGCGCCGAGGCATCCCCGCCCTTGATGGACCCGACGAACATCCAGTTGCGACGCCCCAGAGCTATCACATGTTCATTCTGCCCATGTCGGGCAGATGGTAGAGTTTCATTACCGTTGGCATCCATATTACGGCGGCCGTTTTCGGTATGAAGGCCGCGAGGATCGGGCCAGTGGTGCGATTGTCCGGGTAGAGATCAGGCCGGGCGAGATCATTCAGGTTTCGGAGTGGATGCTGGATAGGGCGTTTTGCGCTGGTATGGCGATGGGCGAACCGCGGATTGCGGTGACTGGCCTCGTTGAGCTTCATAGACTGCTTACCGATCGCGGTTTCAGGCAGACTTCGTCGGATGGTCTCACCCCCATCCAGGAGGCGCCCTGTGAAGGCATTACCACCACCCTCGACGTTACCGATGCTGGCCCGTCAGTTGAGCATGCCGCTCGATATGCCGCAGATTCGGGGTCTGACCGACGCGGAACGCAGCACGGTCGTCGCCAAGTTGGCGACCCTCCTGACGGCGGCGGCCGGCGCCGCGGCGAAGGAGCCGAGCGATGACGGGCAATAATCTCATTCCGGCCACGGTGCTTAATCGCAAAGCTGTCGTCTACGTTCGGCAGTCCACCCCGGGCCAGGTCCAGAACAACCTGGAGAGCCAGCGGCGTCAATATGAACTTGTCGATGTTGCGCGCCGCTGGGGGTTCCGTGATGTCGAAGTGATCGACGATGACCTCGGCCGTACCGCCAGTGGCGCTGCCGACCGCCCTGGTTTCGAACGACTGGTGAGCGGCCTGTGCACAGGTATGGTCGGCGCGGTGCTGTGCCTGGACGCATCGCGCCTTTCCCGTAATGGTCGAGATTGGCATCACCTCCTGGAACTGTGCGGCCTGGTGGAAGCGCGCGTGATCGATCTCGATGGCGTGTATGATCCTTGTCGACCGAATGATCGCTTGTTGTTGGGCATGAAGGGCAGCATCAGC
>NZ_BSFC01000013.1 GCF_027922145.1 Novosphingobium resinovorum
CGGCAGGGCTTCGAGCAGGACCACGTTCAGCCCCATCTTCGACAGCACCGCCGCCGCCTCGAGCCCGATGTAGCCGCCGCCGATGACGACGATGTTCTTCGTCCCCGCATCGACCTCGGCCATCAGCGTGTCGCAGTCCTCGCGGGTGCGCACCGCGTGGACGCCCGCCAGATCGGCACCGCCGCACGACAGGCGCCGCGGATCGCCGCCGGTCGCCCAGACCAGCTTGCCGTAACCGAAGGTCGTGCCGTTCGAGAGCGTCAGTTCCTTCGCTTCGGCGTCCACCTTGGTGACTTCGGTGGAGAGCCTGAAGGTCACCTCCTTCTCGGCCCAGAACGTCGGCGGGCGAATGTAGAGACGATCGAAGGTCTTCTCCCGCGCGAAGTATTCCTTCGAAAGCGGCGGCCGCTCGTAAGGATGCTCCGGCTCGCGGCCGATGACGGTGATGGTTCCGGTGAACCCGTTCTGGCGCAGGGCGAGCGCACATTGTGCTCCCCCATGTCCCGCTCCCACGATGACGACGTCTGATTTTTCCATGGGATCAGTCCTGCAGGAAGGCGATCATGCCTGAGGCGAGTTCGGCGGGAGCCTCCAGCGGTGCAAGGTGTGCAGCCTCGAGCGACAGATGCGCAGCGCCGGGGATGCGGGCAAGCAAATATTCGCCATGCCCCTCGAACGGCGTCGAGGTATCGCGCGTGCCGGTTACCACCAGAGTGGGCGCGGCGATGCCGGAGATACGCTCGGCCAGATCCATGTCGCGGATCGCCGCCCCGCAGCCCGCGTAGCCTTGCGCGTTCATGCCGACCAACTGGCGGCGCACGGCCTCATTGATCGCGGGTTCGGCCGTGTCCGACAGAAAACGCCCCATCGCAAGGTCGGCGATGGCGGCCATCCCCTCACCGCGCACTTTCGCGATACGGTCGTTCCACGAAGCGCTGTCCATCGTGGCGGACGTGCAGATGGGGATGAGCTTTTCAATCCGCTCGGGCGCGGCGAGGGCCAGTTCCATCGCGATCATCCCTCCCAGCGACACGCCCGCGACACTGAAGCGTGCAAAACCTGCCGCGTCCGCAACTGCAAGCACATCGGCGGCCAGCATCGCCATCGAAAATTCACCCGGATCAGCAATTGACGCACCATGGCCGCGCGCGTCGATCCGCAGCAGCGCGAAGCGGTCGCGCAGGAACGGCAGCACCGCGTCCCACAAATCCATATCGGTGCCGATGGAGTTGAGCAGCACCAGCGCAGGCGCGTCGTCACGCCCGTCGCGCTTCCAGTAGAGGCTGGCGCCTGCAGCTTGAGTGAAAGGCATAGATCAGTCCTCAGGTGCGATGGTGACACGCAGGCCGTCGAGCGCCGGGGTCATGGCGATCAGGCAGGACAAGCGCGAGAAGTTGGTGCGATAGGCACCGATGGCGGTTTCGTCGCCCGAGCGGGTGACGGCGATCAGTCTTGGCACCTATCCATGTCCTGTGAAGCTGGCATCAGCCGATATCGCCACCAGCCACCGGCAGGACCGATCCGGTCACGTAGCTGGCCTCGTCCGAGGCGAGGAAGAGGATCGGCGCGATCTGTTCCTCCAGCGTGCCGTAGCGTTTCATGAACGCCGACGATGTGACTTGCTCCACCGCCTCGGCCATCCAGGCCTGCTCCTGCGCGTTGTCGCCCTCGGCATTGCGGGCGACGCGGCGCGCGGGCGCGCTGGTGCCGCCGGGCGCGGTCGCGACGACGCGGATGCCGGCTTCGGCATATTCCATGGCGAGCGCCTGCGTCATGCCGTTGATCCCGCCCTTCGCCGCCGAATAGGGCACCCGGCGAATACCACGCGTGGCGTTGGACGAGAGGTTGACGATCGTACCCGCGCCCTGCCCCAGCATGATGGGCAGCACCGCGTGGCAACAGTAGAGCGTCGGCATCAGCGAGCGGCGGATTTCCGCATCGATCTGCGCGGGCTCGAACTCGGCATAAGGACGCATGCGGATCGCGCCGCCGACGTTGTTGACGAGAATGTCGATGCGCCCGAACGCCGCTACGGCCGCCGCCATCGCCTCGGCTGCGCCCTCGTAGGTTTCAAGGTCGCATTGCACCGAGACGGCCTTGCCGCCGTCCGCGACGATGGCCTGCTCCACTTCGGTGACGAAGTCGGCCCGGTCGACGAGGACGACGCTTGCGCCCTCCGCCGCCGCGCGGGTGGCCACACCCGCCCCGATACCCTGTGCGGCACCTGTCACGACCATGACCTTGCCTGCGAACCGTCCTGCGAAGATCACTGCAACCTCCTCAGACGTGGTAGACGTCGATGACCTGATGAATATAGTCGTCCTTGAGGACGATCTTCTTCTTCAGGATCTTCGGGGCGTCTCCAGCCGCATCCAGCGTCAGGAAGGTGGTTCCGAAAAACTGCTGCGTCTGCTGGTAGCGGTGGCTGAGCGTGTGCCAGTTATAGCGCAGGTCGATCGCACCTTCGCGCGTCTCCAGCACCTCGACATTGGCGATGAAGTGCGAAGTGCGCGCTTCAGGCGTGCTGGCAGACGAACGCTCGGTGTTCAGGCGGTAAACCCGGTCCTCGAGCCCCTTGCGGTTGCCGTAGTAGATCAGCGAGATCTCGGTCTGCGGGTTCGTGGTCAGCGCATCGTCGTCGGTCCACGCGGGCATCCAGTACTCGGCGTCCTGCGAATAGCATTCCAGCCATTCGTCGAACTCGCGGTCGTCGAGCAGGCGCGCCTCGCGGTAGAGGAACGCGCAGATCTCGGCATAGGACAGCGCGGCGGCGGTGTTTTCCAGAACGAGGGTCATTCCGCAGCCTCCAGCATCGGTTCGGCGTCCTTCGCCATGCCGTCGAGCATGATCTGCGCCCAGAACTCGTGCTGGCGCACGAAGAGACCCTCGTCCTCGCTGCGCTCGCTGGAGAGCAGCGGGTTCATGCCCATGGCCTTCGCATTGGCATCGGGACCATGGACCCAGCGCGTGGCACCGCGGCTGAGGTCGTTCCACAGTTCGCCCGCACCTTCGTAGGCGGACTGGCAGCTGCGGAATTCCTCGAGGTCGTCGGGCGTGCCCATGCCGGTGACGTTGAAGAAATCCTCGTACTGGCGGATGCGGTGGGCACGATCTTCGGCACTCTCGCCCTTGGGCGCATAGCAGTAGATCGTGACCTCGGTGGTATGGACGTCGATCGGACGCACCACACGGATTTGGGTGGAGAACTGGTCCATCAGGAACACGTTGGGATAGAGCGCCAGATTGCGCGTCTGTTCGAGGATGAACTTCGCCTTGTCCTCGCCAAGCCGTGCGTCCAGCGCCGCCTTGTGGCTCCAGATCGGGCGGACTTCGGGGTTCAGCACCTGCGTCCAGAGCAGGATATGGCCATGCTCGAAGCCGTAGACGCCGCTTGCCGGGGCCTTGGACCAGCCATTGGCGTCGACCGCCTTGGTCCCGCCCTCCGCACGGCGGCCCATGGTGGACTGGTAGTTTTCGTGAACGGAGCTGACGTGGTAACCGTCGCAGCCGTTCTCCATCTGCATCTTCCAGTTGCCGTCGAAGGTGTAGGTGGAATTGCCGGTCAGCAGTTCCAGACCCTCGGGCGCCTGATCGACCATCTGGTCGATGATTACCCTGGCCTCGCCGAGATGCTCCGTGAGCGGCAGCACGTCATGGTTCAGCGAGGCAAAGATGAAGCCGCGATAGCTTTCGACGCGGGCGCGCGTCAGGTCGTGCGACCCTTCATGGTTGAAGCTGTCCGGATAGGCGCCGGTGCTGGCATCCTTGGCACGCATCAGCGAGCCGTCGGTCTTGAAGCTCCAGCCGTGGAAGGGGCACACGAAGAGCGGCTGGTTGCCCCGCTTGCGGCGGCACAGCTTGGCGCCGCGATGGGCGCAGGCGTTGACGACGCAGTTGAGGCCGCCATCCTTGGCACGGGTCAGGATCACCGGGGTCCGCCCGATCCAGGTCGTGAAGTAGTCGTTCTTCTTCTCGACCTGGCTCTCATGAGCGACGTAGACCCAGTTGCTCTCGAAGATGTACTTCATCTCGAGTTCGAACAGCGCCGGATCGGTGAAGACGTCGCGGCGGCAGCGGAACAGGCCGGTCTCGGGGTCGTCGACCACGGCGGTCGCAACGCGGCTCATCAGATGTTCGTGCATGATCCTGTCTCCCGTGTTCTGGTCGTCAGACGGTTTCGGCTTCCGGAAGCGCCGTCGCTTCGGCGCGGGTGCGCGCGGAGAAGCCCTCGTCGCCCGCGTCGTGGGCGCGCTGCATCTGGAAATCGAACTGGATGTAGGCGCTGTCGCCCTGACGGCTGGGCACCGGCAGCAACCCTGCGCGGGTGCCGAAGGCGAAGTCGTCCGCCGCGAAGGGATCGTCGCCGAAGTTGATCTGCGTCGTCAGCGTACGGTAGCCCGGCGCCTCGATGAAGAAGTGGACGTGTGCCGGACGGTTACCGTGGCGGCCGAGCGCCTGCATCAGCTTGTCCGTCGCGCCTCCGGGCGGCACCGAGTAACCGCTCGGCTGGTTCGAATGGAACGCATAGCGTCCGTCGTCGGCCAGCCTGATGCGGCGGCGGTTGTTGAACGGGGTCTGTTCACCAGTCGGGTCGAAGTGCGAATACCAGCCCTTCGAGTTCGCATGCCACACGTGGACGATGGCGTCTTTGACCGCCTCGCCCTCGGGTCCGGTCACGGTGCCGGTCATGTGCAGCACGGTGGTGCCCTCGTCGGGGTCGACGCTGAGGTTCACGTTGCCTTCCACCAGCGGTGCACCGGCTACATAGAGGGGACCTTCGATGGTGCGCGGAGTGCCGCCGGTCAGGCCCGCTTCGGCGTCCTTGGCGTCCATGTAGAGGTCGAGGAAGTGTTCGAGGCCGGTGCCGGGGACGATCAGGCCGATCTCGGCTGCGCTGTCCGACAGGTACTTCATCGCCAGCCAGAACTCGCTCTCCGAGACGTCATGCCTGACGATGAGTTCCATCACGCTTTCGGTAAGGTCGCGCACGATCGCCTTTAGGCGCGGGCTGCCGCCGCTCTCGTTCACGCCGGCGGCGCGGTCGAGCAACTGCTGGATCTCGGGGGTCTTTACGAAGCTGGTGTCCATTTCATTCTCTCCCGTTGTTCTTAGCCCACGATTCTGGGGCGGAGGCGATCAGCGATCGTCGTCATGGATGGAGGAAGGGTGCCGCGCGAGCGGCGTGATTTTCATTGTCATGAAGGGGTACAGCGGCAGCGCCATCAGCGTTTCGTGCAGCGCCGCGTTGCTCTCGACATCGAAGATCGAGACGTTCGAGTACAAGCCGACCTTGCGCCAGATGTGGCGCCATATTCCTGCGGTCTGGAGCTTCTGGAAGTACGCCTTTTCCTCGGCCTTGATCCGCGCCGCTTCGGCGGGGTCGAAGTCCAGGGGAATATTGACGTCCATTTCGACCATGAACAGCATCGGTGTCAGGCTCCTGCAGTGACGGCGTGGAGGGTGGGCGCGGTCCGGTCGCGCCGGAAGAAGGCGAGCTTGTCCTCGTCGAGGTTCACTCCAAGGCCCGGCCCGGGAGGGACCGCCAGCGAAAAGTCAGCGTAACGCAGCGGTTCGGAAAGGATTTCCTCGGTCTGGAGCAACGGACCGAACAGCTCTGTACCCCAGGCGAGTTCGGGAATTGTGGCGAATACGTGTGCCGACGCGGCGGTGCCGATCCCGCCTTCGAGCATGGTGCCGCCATAGAGGCCGATACCCGCAGCCGTACCGATCGCAGCGACTTCGGCCGTGGCGAACAGGCCGCCCGACTGCGCGATCTTGAGCGCGAAGACGCCCGCCGCCCCGGCCGACGCGATCCGCAGCGCGGACCGTGGGCCGTGCAGCGCCTCGTCCGCCATCAGCGGCACCGCCTGGGTCTGCGACAGGCGCGCCATCGCCGTCACGTCGTCGCCGGCGATCGGCTGCTCGACGAGGTCGCAGCCGACCTCCCGCAGCATCGCCATGCCCAGCTTGGCCTGCGCCTCGCTCCAGTTCTGGTTGACGTCAACACGCACGCTGGCGCGATCGCCGAGCGCCTTGCAGATGGCGCCAACGTGAGCGACGTCGTCACGAACGTCGCGCTTGCCGATCTTCAGCTTGAAGATGCGGTGGCGACGCGCCTCCAGCATGGCTTCGCCCTCGGCGATGTCGCGCGCAGTGTCGCCGCTGGCCAGGGTCCAGGCAACCGGCAGACTGTCACGCACCCGGCCACCACCGATCAGTTCCGAAGCAGGAATGCCGAGCCGCTTGCCCGCCATGTCGAGCAGCGCCGTTTCCACCGCGCACTTGGCGAAATGGTTGCCGCGCACGCACTTGGCAATCTTCCCCATGGTCGCGCCGACGAGGGCAAGGTCGCAAGTCTCGAGCACCGGCACGATGTAGGTGTCGATCGCGGACTTGATGCTCTCCGGGCTCTCCTCGCCGTAGCTGAGGCCGCCGATCGTGGTGCCTTCGCCGATGCCCTCGACGCCGTCCGCGTCGGTCAGGCGAACGATCACCATCGACTGGGCGTGCATGGTCGCCATGGCCAGTACGTGCGGCCGGATCGTCGGCACATCGACGATGAAGGTATCAGCTCGGCCTAACATAGCCATTGCAGCGACTCTCCCGAATGCTTAGCTTTCGAGCGAGAATTATGCCTGCCTTGCCGGGCATTCAAAGATCAATGCGGTCAAGAATTCATACCTTATAGGTATGCTATGCTCGGTGCAGCGTTTTGAGGAGGTTTCAGCTCTCATGATGGACATGCGCCTTCTGCGCTACTTCGTGGCTGTGGCAGAAGAAGGCAACTTCAACCGGGCTGCCGAACGGCTGCACATCGCACAGCCACCGTTGTCACGCGCGATCCAGCAACTGGAAGCCCACGTCGGCGCCCCGCTGCTCGACCGGTCGAGCCGCCCGCTGCGCCTGACTGCCGTGGGCCGCCTGCTGCATGCGCAGGCGCTGCAGATGCTGGCACGGATGGAAGACGTGGAAACCATGGTAAAGGCGGCTGCGACCAGTCGCCGTCGTCGCCTGATAATAGGCTTCGTTGCCTCCACCATCTATGCCCGTCTGCCCGAACTGATCCGCGAATTCCGCAAGGTCGCCCAGAATGTGGAACTGGTCATGGTCGAAGCGACGACGCTCGACCAGATCGCCGCCCTGAAGGACGGACGCATCGACGTCGGTTTCGGCCGCATCCGCTTCGAGGATCCGGCCGTCCGTCGCATCATCCTGCGCAACGAGAAGCTCATCGCCGCCTTCCCGATGGATCATCCGCTGGCGACCAGCGATGAGCCGATCTCACTGCGCGAACTCGCCGATGAACCCCAGATTCTCTATCCGCGCGCACCGCGCCCCAGCTATGCCGACCAGGTGATCTCACTCTTCCGCGATCATTCCATCGAACCGCGTGTGGTCCACGAGGCGCGCGAACTGCAGATCGCTATCGGCCTCGTCGCAGCCGAGGAAGGCATCGCGATCGTCCCGGAATCGGTCCGCCGCGCCCGCAGCCACGACGTCGCCTTCCGCGAACTCGTGGAGCCTGCGACCTCGCCCATCATCATGAGCCACCGCCCTGGCGACCACTCACCCGAACTGGCGCTCATGACGGCCGTGGTCGCCCGCAAGTATGCGGAGTGGGGCTATGACGTTCCCACAGCTTTGACCGAAGAACTCTGACGGCCCGCGAGCATGCAACCAAGTTGGCTCACAATGCATACATATGTGATGTCGGATTTTGCGGCGCGGGGTGCTAACCCACCCGCGCCCCCTGCTGCGAGACGAGAGCCATGAGCGAGACACGCGAACCCGAAAGCCGCCCCGAAGGCATCAGCGACTACACAGGACCGGCGGGCGGCTGGGGCGCGCTGCGAGCGGTAGCGCGCACAGTGCGCGAGCAGATGAAGGCCAGCCCCGACACGCGCGCGCTCCTGCAAATGAACCAGCCCGACGGGTTCGACTGCCCCGGCTGCGCCTGGCCCGATCCACGCCATACGTCATCGTTCGAGTTCTGCGAGAACGGCGCCAAGGCCGTCACTTGGGAAGCCACCGTCAAGCGCGTCGATCCCGACTTCTTCGCGCGCCACACCGCCACCGAACTGTGGTCCTGGAGCGATCACCAGTTGGAGGACGCGGGCCGCCTCACCGAACCGCTGCGCTACGATGCCGAGACCGACCACTATGTACCCATCACATGGGACGAAGCCTTCGCCCGCGCGGGTGCATCGATGCAGGCCCTCGCCCACGCCGACCAGGCCGAGTTCTACTGCTCCGGCCGCGCCTCCAACGAGGCCGCGTTCCTCTACCAGCTCTTAGCGCGCGAGTTCGGGACCAACAACTTCCCCGACTGCTCCAACATGTGCCACGAGGCGACCAGCACCGGCCTGCCCAAGTCGATCGGCATCGGCAAGGGCACGGTGACGCTGGAGGACTTCGACCTTGCCGACGCGATCTTCTGCATCGGCCACAACCCCGGCACCAACCACCCGCGCATGCTCGGCACGCTGGCCGCCGCATCGAAGCGCGGCGTGCCCATCGTCGTCGCCAACCCGATGCGCGAGCGCGGACTCGAACGCTTCAAGTCGCCGCAGCATCCCACCGAAATGCTCTCGACCCATTCCACCCCGCTCGCCTCTGCCTACCATCAGGTCCGCATCGGCGGCGACATGGCGATGCTCAAAGGCATGATGAAACTGGTGGTGGAGGCTGACGCCCTAGACCACGCTTTCATCGCCGATCACACCGAAGGGCTGGATGCGCTCAGGGCCGATCTCGATGCCACCAGTTGGAACTGGATCGAGGTCGCCTCGGGCCTGACGCGCGATGCCATCGAAAGCATGGCGCAAGTCTACATGAAGGCGGAGCGGGTGATCGTCTGCTACGGCATGGGGATCACCCAGCACAAGCACGGCACCCAGAACGTGCAGGCGATCGCCAACCTGCTCCTGCTTCGTGGGCAGTTCGGCAAGCAGGGCGCAGGCATCTGCCCCTTGCGCGGCCACAGCAACGTGCAGGGCGACCGCACCGTCGGCATTACCGAACTGCCGACCGAGGACATGCTGCAACGTCTCGACGCCGCTTTCGGCATCGCCGCGCCCCGCCATCACGGCCACAATGCAGTCGAAGCCCTTGCCGCCATGCGCTCCGGGCACTCGAAGGCGCTGATCTCGCTCGGCGGCAACCTCGCCGTCGCCATGCCCGATCCCGAGGCCTGCTTCGCTGCCGTGCGCGGGCTGGACCTTTCGGTCAATATCCTCACCAAGTTCAACCGCACTTGCCTGCTGACGGCGAAGGAGACTCTGGTGCTCCCCTGCCTCGGCCGCACCGAACTGGACGTGCAGGACGCCGGCCCGCAATGGGTGACGGTGGAGGACAGCATGTCGATGGTCCACGCCTCACGCGGCAAGCTCAAGGCGCCCGGCCCCGAGGTCCGCTCCGAGCCGGCGATCGTTGCCGGACTGGCGCAGGCGGCGATGCCGCACACCCGCATCGACTGGGCCGCGCTCGTCGCCGACTACGACCGCATCCGCGACGGCATCGAGGCCGTCTATCCCGACTTTCGCGACTTCAACATTCGCGTGCGTGAGCCGGGTGGATTCCGCCTCACCATCGGCCCTGCGACCCGCACGTGGAAGACACCGACCGGCAAGGCGCAGTTCATCGCGCACCCCCACGCCGAGGAACAGGTCGAGCGCTCGCTGCTGCTTACCACGATCCGCAGCCATGACCAGTACAACACCACCATCTACAGCCTCGACGATCGCTATCGCGGCGTCACCGGCCGCCGCGACGTGATCTTCGCCAACGAAGTGGACCTTGCCATGCTGGGTCTGGCCGAAGGCGACAAGGTGGACGTCACCACCCCGGCCGGGCGCACCTTGAAGGGCTTCACGCTGGTCCGCCATGCCATCGCGCGCGGCTCGCTGGCGGCTTACTATCCGGAGGCCAACTGCCTTGTGCCGCTGGACGACTATGACCCCGCGAGCGGCACCCCGGCCTACAAGTCGATCCCGGTCACCATCCGCGCTGCCGCCTGATCGCACGCATGAGAACGCCCCCGAGAGTGAGTGGTCTCTCCCGGGGGCGCAGGCCGCCGCGTCATCGGTGGGGGATGGAAGCGACGCAGCGGTGTTAGGCACGCCTTTCTGACGAAGGCTTATCTGCGGAACTTACTGGTCGCGGCTGGTGCTGGCACCGAGGCCGACCGAACCGTTCGCACCGCTCTTCGAAGCCGAACCGCTGCCCGAGCCGGTCACGTTGGCGCTGCGCTTGCCCGCCTGCGCGTTGGCAGAACCATTACCCGAACCCGAGGCTGAGCTGTTCGCCGCGCTGGACGCCGCATCGCGGGCCTGGCTGCCGACCGCCTGCGCCTTCTCTGCCGCGGCCGAGCGGGCTGCCTGAGCCGTCCCGGTCGCGGTGCCCGCAACCTGCGAAGTCACGCCCGAGGTATCAGGCAGGCTGCCCGAGCCGGCGAGGTTGCCCGCGCCCGAAGCCGAGCCGTTCGCGCCCGATCCCGTCAGTGAACCGGCGAGCGAACCCGTGGCCGAGCCCGTGCCGGTTGCCGAACCGCTACCCGCCGTCGAGCGGGCGGAGTCGACGAGGCCGCTGGCCTGCGAGCGGGCGCTATCGGCTGCACCGGTCACCGCCGAGGTATCCGGCGCCGAAACCGAGGGCTTGGTCACGGACTTCCTGGCGTGGCCGCTGGCATTGCCCGAGGCCCGCGACGAAACGCTGCGGCTGGCGCGCGAGGCGCTGATGTCGCCCGCACCGCCCATGGTCCCGTCGATCGAGCTGCCGACACCGCCGATGGTGCCGCCCAGCGAGCCGCCGAGGCCACCGCCGAGCGATCCGCCAAGGCCGCCACCGCCCAGCAGCTGGGCATTGGCCACGCCTGGCGCGGCGATCAGGGCAAGAGTTGCGATGGCGGTCGTGAGTGAGAGCTTGTTCATGGGATTTGCTCCTTCCTTGTTGTCGTTGGCCCCGTCCGGGGTGTCTGATGGAAGGAACGGATGGCCATTTCGCTTTCATCCATGGCCGATGAAATTATTTCAGATTTTTTTCTAAAGGCCCGATCGGCAGATGTTGCACAACACGCCGCGTCCGGTTCGGCGCTGCCCCTTGATGGCTTCGGAATCCACGGCTTTCATCGCCTCTGCGGCACTTGTGACGAGTGCCCGCCGCGCCGCGATACGCGACGCCACCAGCGGCGCAGCATAGGACGTTCCGCGCAGCGACTGACGCCCCTTGCCCGGGACAAGCGCCGACATGTCAGCTCCCGGCGCAGCATAATCGAGGTGCAAGGCACGCCCCGCCTCGATCAGCACACGTCCCGATCCGTCTACGCCGGTCACCGCGATCACGCCGGGATAGGACGCCGGAAAGGCAGGCGGAGCCGCTGCGCCATCGTTGCCGACAGCGGCCACCACCGTCATCCCCTTGCTCTGCGCCGAAGCCACCGCCCGCGCCAGCAGCGGGTTGGACGGACCGACCAGGCTGATCGACACCACCGGCACGCCCTGCACCTGCATCCACCCCAGCGCCCTGGCGATCGCCAGCGCATTGCCGCCTGCCGGGTCGGAGCCATAGACATCGGCGCCATAGATACGTGCAGTCCCCGCCCCCGTCAGGAGCGAGGCGATCGCGCTGGCATGGTCGCTGGTTTTCGGCGCCCCCGCCGCAAAGCCGCGCTGCGAGGCAAGCCGCGCCGAACCACCGATGCCGCCGTCGATGACCCCGACAGTGCCGCCGCGTGGAAGCGCTCCGGATGCCGCCTTGCCGTCGTTCGTGGGGGTGCCACCCGAAGGAAAATGCAACTGATCCGCGCTGATCTCCCGGCCGGGAAGGGCCTTGCGCAAATCCTCCACCGACTTGGCCACAGAGGCACCTGACGGCACCTGAAAGCGCGCAAAGCGGACATCGAGCCCCTCGAGCGTTCCCTGCTCGAGCACGCTGTACCCCTGCCGCCGCGCGGTATCGAGCGCCGCCTCGTCAGGGTCGAGCATCAGCACTTCGCCCCGCACGGCAGGCTGGTGCTGCTCATCCCACTCGACCCGGTCGCCGTGATCCGCGACCAGTCGCGTTAGCCGCCGTACCCGCTCGTTTGCCAGCGCACGGACGTCGCTCACGATCCGCCCGACGGGCTCTACCACCGGGCCCGCAAGATCACCGAGCGTGTCGCGCACGCGGCCCACGGTGCCGGGCACATCGATCGGCAACCCGCCGCCCAGTTGCGCCTCCGCCGGCACCGACGGCGCAGCGAGGAACAGGGCGGCGATGCCGGTCGATAGCAGCGTGCGGTGTCTCATCAGTCCATCCGATAGCAAAAATTTCATGGCTTTCAGGGATGAAACGCGGCAGTCGGTCCGTTTCATCCTGCGGACAAGACATTTCGATGAACGCATCGACGAGCCAAGACCGTTTCTGCGAAGAACTCACCGCCCTGCTGCCGCGCCTGCGGCGCTTCGCGCGGGGGCTCGCCCGTGATCCGGCCGACGCCGACGACTTGTGCCAGCAGACGGTCGAGCGCGCGCTCAAGTCCCGCCAGTCGTGGCAGGACGGCACACGCCTCGACGCTTGGGTTTACAGGATCATGCGCAACCAGTGGATCGACGAAGTACGGGCAAGGACGCGGCGCTCGCAGACTTTCACCCATGAAGAAGAAGGGGCCAACATCGGCGCCCCCGGCGATCTCGCGGCCGAGAACCTGGTCGAGTTGGGGAACGTCGGCAGGGCCTTGGCACGCCTCCCGGAAGAGCAGCGCGAGGCCGTCATACTCGTACTTGTCGAGGGCTTCGCCTACAAGGAAGCGGCGGAAATCATCGGCGTGCCCCAGGGTACGCTCACCTCGCGCCTCGGCCGAGGGCGTGAAGCACTGTTGCGCGAACTGGGAGAAATCGCATGACCGTGAGCGATGATGAATTCACTGCCTATGTCGATGGCGAACTCACCGGCGCAGAGGCGCAACGGGTGGCCGCCGCGATTGCCGGCGACCCCGCACTGGCGTCGCGGCTGGAGGCGCAGCAGCGCCTTCGCGCACTGTTGCGCGGCCACCTCGATCCCGTCGCGGTTGAGCCGGTGCCGGAAAGCCTGACACAGATGATCGCAGCCGCTGCGGCGGAGGATGCCGAGCGCGACATGACCGACACGAAGCAGCATGAACCGGCGCGCGTCCTCGATTTCGCCGCCGCACGCGCGCGTCGTGACGATCAGGTCCGCGCCGCCCGGCCTCCTCGCCTGACCCTGCCCCGCTGGTGGGGTACGGGAGCGGCCATCGCCGCCTCGCTCGTGCTCGGCCTGTTTTTCGGGATGCGCGTTGCCGACGACGGCGCCAGTGTCACCTCGGGCGGTGCTCTCGTTGCCTCGGGCATGCTGGCAAAGGGCCTCGACGAAAAGCTGGCCTCCGCCAACGAACCCGGCAAGCTACGCATCCTGACCAGCTTCCGCCGCGAGGACGGCAACTATTGCCGCGTCTACGATGCCGGGGCCAGTTCAGGTATCGCCTGCAAGGACGCCCAGGGCTGGATCCTGCAGCGCACCGTTGCGAACGGAGCGCCCGAACGCGGTGCGTACCGTCAGGCCGGATCCGCCGCAGGCGAACTCATGGCTGCGGCGCAAACCATGGCCATTGGCGAGCCGCTTGATGCCGCGCAGGAACGAGCAGCGCGCAGGGAAAAGTGGAACAAGTAACCCTCTCAAGCACACCGCCTGCGCCCCGGCTCTGGACGCAGGCCTGCTTCTTCTCCGAGAGACCACGACGGTCAGGATCACGCTATCGCCTGTCGCGCCGCTTTTCGGCGACGGCGCCTCACAAGATGGTTCCAACCGATAACGATCCCCGACAGCGACATGATGATCCCAAGTGCAGAGAGCAACCACATCAATGGCTCGCGCAGGAAACGGTTGGCGAGCAGGAATGGTAGATCGAAATCATGCAGCGCGTTGAAAAACCATCGGTAACTGCGTCCACTCGCGTTCTGCTGGCTCAACAGTGACCCTCCACGCGGGTCAATGGTCGTCCATGTCCGCTCCGCATCGCCGAAGATGACGCGAACAACCGGCAGGGTGCGTTCGTGCCGGTGGGAGTACCAGTAAAGGTCCGGCTTCTGCAGGACGACAACATTCCTGACCGGCGTACCCGGCATCAGGCGCCGGGCATTGGCGACCAGTTCGGCTTGCGTGAAACGCAATGCCCGGCCATCCGGGGTGGCGATCATCGAGTGCCCGGTCTTCACCGTCAGCGTGACCACCGGGCGGCCGCCGACCCAGGCCAGCCGCGCTTCCCGGGCCTGAGGTGCGCGGGCGGCAAGCCTGCCGCCATCCAGCACAGGAAAGTCCGCACTCGCGTGCGCCGCATAGAGGGCGGCACCCCCCGACGGCCCATTGCGCGCGAACCAGTCGAAAGGGCTGACCGAAAGCCATCCACTGAACATCCAGGTAATGGCGAAGATCCCTCCGGCCAGTCCGGTCAGATGGTGCCATTTCATCCAGCCTCGATAGAGTGTTATCGCCCCATTCCTGTAGCGCCGGCGCAGCCTGAGACGCAGGATACCGACCCACATGCCGGTAATACCGAGGACCACGGCCGGACCGGACGTCCACAGCACCACCTGTCGCCACAAAGATCCGTCGCGGCGGATGGCGGTGAGGTATAGCCAGTGCGGCACCGCGCCCACCCAGTTCCATGCCCTTTCACGGGCGTCCGTGTTCTGAACCGGCTCTCCGCTGGTGGAGGAGACGTAGATCTGGGTACCCCGAGCATCTCCCAGCGAGACCTTCCACAACGGTCTCGCCCACTTGAACCCTTGTGCGACGGTCCATTGATCGTCGTGAATACGCTCCACACGGGTGATCGGCGCGGCGCCCGCGAAGCGCCGCGCCGCCGCTATCGCAGAGGCAGCATCCGGTGCGGAAAGGCGCCGCCCGTCCAAAGCCGACAAGGCGATCCGCCGCTGCTTGTCCCGGATACGCCAAGCGGGCTCTCCCGCCGCCATATCGAGGCGAAGTTCCGCGGGAAACCCCTGCTGTCCGGCGCGGCGAAGCGCCTCGGTCGGACTGATCCTCACCCGGCTCCAGTCGATCGGAGCCAGCCCTGCAAGCCGCTCCTCCTCGGTCAGCGACGGGTAGGGCACGTACATCATGACCACGCCCGAAACGAACCACAGGAGAAACATCAGGCAGACCGCGATGCCCAGCCAGCGGTGAAGCCAGTACAGCCACCGCAGGCTGGCCTTGAGGCCCCTCTTTACCAAGGCGTGCGCCATCGCCCTTACAGGCTCATATCCAGGCGGACATCGAAGCGCCGGGGAGCACCGAGCAGCCATTGCGAAGAATTGCTGCCGATCGGGTAGATCTTGTCGAAGACATTGCTGATCCGCCCGTCGATCGCCAGCTTTTCGCTGATCGTCCAGCGCAAGCCGAGATCGACCACCTCGTAGCCCGGCACGCGCAAGGTGTTGGCGTTATCTGTCCATCGCGGCGCGACGAAGCGGGCGGAGACACGGGCCTGCAGCGGCTCCAGGAAGCGCCAGTTCGCCGAGATATTGGCAGTCTTAGTCGGTATCCCGGGCGGCGTGTTCCCGGCGCGGTCGATCACGACGCCGTTCACCACCTCGCCGAATTCCTTGAAACGGGCCTTGAGGATGGTGCCATTGGCCTCGATCCCGAAGGCGTCGGTCAATTGCACTGCCAACGTCGCCTCGACACCGCGTGAAGTCCGCTTGCCAACCTGCTGGGTAATAAGACGGTTCTCCGGGTCCGGGGTAAGAAGACGCCGCTTCTCGATGTCGAACAGCGCAATGGAGGCGGAGCCGCGCCCTTCAAGGAAGCGCTGCTTGACGCCGACTTCGAACTGGCGTGCGGGCGAAAGGCCAAAGTCCTTCTGCGCGTTCGAAGTCGTGATAAGCGCGCTGATCGGGTCGGTGCCGACTGTGAACGAGCCGTAAAGCGCAGTATCGACCGCAGGGTTCAGGACCAGCCCAAAGCGGCCCGAAGTACTGTGATACTTCCGCTTGAAGCCGTTCGCCGGCGTACGCGCGTCGATGCGCTCCAGATCGTACCAGTCCTGCCGGAAACCTCCGACCAGCGAGGCCCAGTCACGCAGTTGGAGTTGGTCTTCCATGAACACCGAATACTGCGTGGTCAGGGTGCGGAAACCGAGCGTGGTGGGCACCGGCGTGATGAAGCCGCCGGGTTCGAAGTCGAACGGATCGACCACGGAACTGCCGCCATAAGGCGAGTTGTTGATGTGGCGGAACTTGACCCGGTTGACGTCGAAGCCGACGAGCAGGCTGTTCTCCACACCCCCACCCAGCGGAGTACGCAAGGTGAGGTCGCCGCGATCGCCGATCTGGTCCTGACGGTGGACGATGTTCAGGTAGTCACTGCGCGTCACCAGCCCGGTCGTTGCGGAATAGCGATAACTTTCGGCGTTGAGCCAGTCGCGATCCGAACTAAGGTAATAAGCCACGTTGCGCAGCGAAATCGCATCCGATGCCTGCCACTCGGTCGTCAGACGTGTCCAGTTGTCCCGGAAATGATCCTCGCTGCCGGTGATGTTGAAGTTGATGAAACGGAAGCGCCTGTCGAACTTGCCGTTGTTCAGCGGACTGCCGAAATAGGGCAACATCTCGACGTCGCCGTAGTCGGAAGCCAGCGTGAAGCTCAACGTCGGGCTGGCGTCCCAGCGCAGCGCGCCGGAGATGGCGAGGTTGCGGTTGTCGCTGTTGCGGTCGGGCCAGCCATCCGAGCGTGTGAAGCTGGCTGCGACACGATAGGACAGACCTCCTCCCACGGGCCCGCCAGCATCACCCGCGATCTGCATCGCGTTGTCCGAGCCGTAGGCCACGCGGGCCTGCATGATGCTGCGGTCGGTCGACGGCTTCTTCATGATGACATTGACCGCGCCGCCGATCGCGCCCTCGCCTGATATGACCGAACTCGGGCCGCGCAGCACGTCGATGCGCTCCACCGTCCAGGGATCGACCGGGAAGGTCAGCGTCCCCGAGGCCACGAACAGGCGCGTGCCGTCCACCAGCAACTGCACCGACCCCTGCCCCGAGAAACCGCGCGCGGCCATCGCCGTATTCCCGTTGCCCGGAGAACCCTGGAAAGTCAGACCGGTAGCGCGGCTGACCGCTTCCTGGATGGAAAGGTCACCACGCGCCCGGATCGCATCACCGTCCAGCACCTCGATACTTGCCGGAGTTTCAAAAACCGTGAGGCCGAGGCGGCTGCCGCTGCTCTTCGTATCGAGGCTGGTTTCGGCCCGCAGGCCCGTTACCAGGATGGTGTCTGCCGGATCGGCCTCGTCTGCGCGCGCGGCCGAGGAAAACACGGATGAGGAAAGCGCTGCGAAAGCGGTCGCGGCGCACAGCGCATATTGGGAAATCGTCATGTGAGAAACAAACCCTGTCCGGCGTCATCGACGTCTGACGAGGGCGTCCGCGCGAACGGTCGGCCCACGCGACGACACGACGCCCCCGGCGCCGTCGCTTGGGTCGATGCGGCCCCCGCCGCACATGCGTCGCTCAGACGGATTTCACCGTGCCTCGGCCATCCCCTGGACCAAGGGCAAGAGCGACCGGACGCTGGCAGGTCTCCTGGCTTGCGGGTCATCGCACGATGCACGGCCTTCCCAGGCCTCGCAGGAGTTAGCGTCCGGCCCAGTGGCTGCGACAGGGCACTTTGGCCTGCCGCGATATGCATCGCGCTCACCGCTCACAGTTGCAGGGACAGCCTCGGATTCAGGGGCGCGAGCCCCCTCACCGCGTTCCCTTTTAAGCCCCCTTACGGGAGCACCAACGCGATCATGGCCTCCCGAACCTCGAGAGACGGGAGCCGCCCTACGCGAAGGAAGTGGCGCTGGCAAGCATCGCCGTACGACGCGTGCTTCCGCCCTTCCTTGTCCTTGCAAGGTCGCGCTACGCTCGTGCGATCTTTGGCACTCTTGCCGCAAGATCTCGTACACCGACTTGACCGATGCGGACAGGCGATGCAGCCATTGTTCAGGAGATGGACGGCGCGGCCGTAAGCTCCGATAACCGCGCCTTCCCTTGCGATGCCAAGGACCTGCTGATGCCATTGCCTGCCGATGTGGAATTTGCACGGCTCAACATCCCGCTTCTCCGGCATTTTCCGGAACTGGTCAGCTCGCTTGGCGGAAATCCCGGCGAACTGTTGCGGTTCGCCGGGATTTCCGCCCAGGATTTTCGCGACGACGCCGTTGCGCTCACATATCCCGAGGCGATCCGGCTCCTGACCGTTGCGGCGCACCGGCTGGACTGCCGCGATTTCGGAATGCGGCTGGCTCTGCGGCAACGCGGCGGAGCGATCTTCGGGCCGCTGGGCAATACGATGCGCAGTTCGAGGACGTTCGGCGATGCCCTGCGCTTTGCAAGCGAGCACATCAGCGCACACAGCCGCGCAGCGCGCGTATGGCTGCGGCCGCATGCTGCCGAGGGCACCATATTCGCCGGCCATGAACTGCTGTTCGAAAACAGTGCCGAGCGTATCCAGGCCATCGAGCAGATCCTTTTGATCGGTCATGTCGAGGCGATGGAGATGACCGGCGGCTATGCCCGCGCTCGCTGCGTGCATTTCCGACACGAGCCGCTCTCTCCGCTCGCCGACTATCGTCGCTATTTCGGCTGCGAGGTGCTTTTCGGGGAGCCGTCCGACGGGATCACGTTCTCGGACAGGGATCTCGCCAGTCCGATCCTCAGCCAGAACACCCAAGTCCATAGCGACCTGGCCGCCTACATTGAGAAGCACTTTCCCAAACGAAGTCTACCTTTTGACGCGGAAGTGCGCGGCCTTATCATTCGCAGGCTGGCGCAGGGGGACTGTGCCAGCGTTGAAGTCGCGCGTGCACTGAACATCCACCATCGTACCTTGCGCCGCCGGCTGAAGGAGGAGGGCACCAGCTTTCAGGACGTCAAGGACGGGGTGCGCCGCGATCTGACGCTCTACTACCTGCAACAGACCGACCTCGATTTCCGGGGGATCTCCGAAAAGCTCGGCTTCGCCGAACAAGCGGTGTTCTCCCGCCGCTGCCAACGATGGTTCGGCCAGTCTCCCACAAGTATGCGCAGCACACGCCGCCTCCAGGAAAAAGGCAGTATCTTGTCCTCATAGGCAAAAGCGATCCCACAGCGAACCAGCGGGCGCGGGGCGCACCCTGACCTTGGGCACCCGTCACGAGACGCTTGGCAAGCTCGCGGTCGTATGCGTCGTTCCGGATTTCACTTGAGAAATTCCCGTCAAGACATTGCCAGTGCTTCGAAACTCGTCTTCAGCGGTTTCTCGAACAGACACTCAGAAAGCCCGAACCACAGCCATCGACACGATCACCCCTTGCTTTTGGTTCCTTTCCTCGCTTCCGGTGTAGGCACCCGCACGGCTCGGTGAATAGAAGCGGCGCCACCGGGAACTATCCTGCCCGTTGATCGCCTTGGCCGTGAACGTCGTCTTGAACCCGGCCAGCACCGTGGTCTCGATATAGCCACCCCAGCGCGCATGGCTCCGCGCGCGCAGGACTTCGCCGGTGTAGAAGACGTCGGCTTCTTCGGGCGCGGTCCAGTTGACGCCCCATGACGACTTGAGGGCCGGCACGTCATGGCGGAACTCGGCAGTCACGCTTTGCCCAGCAATGTCGTCCATCGCCCGGTGCTTGCCGGTTATCGGATCGCTCAGCCGCGAACCACGCCAGGTGCCGTCAAGAGTCAGCCGCGCGCCGCGCAACACGGTGTCGAGAGGCAGTGTCCCCTGCACGCTCACACCCCATTGCCGCGCATCGCCGATGGTGCCAAGTGCCTGGTCTCCGCTATCGAGAACAAGATAGCCGAGCAATCCGGTGTGCCACTGGTGGTAGGCCTCCACCGCGATCGCCCCGCCCTTGCCCCAGCGGTGGTCGAGGCGGGCCAGGGCGCGCGTCACACGGGCGGGCCGCAGCCCCGAATTGCCGCCCAGCGGCCGCCCGTCGGCCTGGTTGACCGAAGCCGCGAAGTCGGCGAAATCGAGCTGGTCGACGGTCCTGCGCACCCCGAGCCGCAGCTGCGTGCTCCCCGACGGCGACCACACCAGTGCCGCCGAAGGCTTGAGGTAGGACAGGCTCTGCTCCTGCGCCGCCTCGCCCGAAACGCGGATGCGCGAGAATTCCACCGCCATGCCCGCCTCCAGCGCAAGCCTGGGGGCGAACTTCACGGTGATGTTGGCGAACGCCTCGCCACGCAGTTCCGAAACCCGGGTATCGGCATTGGCGAGCGCCACGGGCATAAGGCCGGAGCCGGTATCCTCGGCGTAGTCGAGCAGGCTCGACAGACGATTGTAGGCCACCTCGCCGCCGAACTCCGGCCGCACCGAATGGTCGCCTTCGCGCGTCACCGTCACGCGGGCGACGAACTCGCTCGGCGTCTCCCGCTGGGAGGAAAGGCCGCGATAATCGGCCTCGACATAGTCTTCGTCAGTGACGTAGCGCTCTACCCGGCCGAGACCGACCAACTTCGCGGTCCAGCCAGATCCCAGCCGCCGCGTCCAGTCGAGACCAAGCTCACCGCTGCGCCCGTTCTCGTCATAGGCGATGTCGCGGCGGCCATCCGGCGAGCCGTTCGCAGCACCCTTGAAGATGTCGATGCCCCGGTCAGACGAATAGCCGTCCTTGTTGAGCCGCAGGTTCACAGTCAACGTTCCGCCCGCGACCGCCCCCGAAGTGCTGAGCGCCAGACCGTACTCGGGGGCCTTGGCGCGGATGTGTTCACGCCGGGTGGAGGTCAGCGTCCCGGTCGCGTCGCGGTCGAGATACACGCCGTCGGTGGGATAGCGAGTGACCTCGCCTGACAATTCGATGCTGGTCTGCCAACCCGCGACGCGCCGCGCGAAGCTGACCCGGCCGGCGGGCGAGACAACACCATCAGCGGTGTGGGTCATC
Source organism: Novosphingobium resinovorum (assembly GCF_027922145.1). Classification (GTDB taxonomy): domain Bacteria; phylum Pseudomonadota; class Alphaproteobacteria; order Sphingomonadales; family Sphingomonadaceae; genus Novosphingobium; species Novosphingobium resinovorum. The sequence goes on from NZ_BSFC01000013.1 coordinate 20,903, forward strand.
GTCAGCGCGGCGTTGCCCGATCCGCCCGCGTCGGTACGCAGGATCACGTTGGCGACCAACGTCTGGCCCTGCGCCTCGGCAGCGTCGGACCCACGCAGCAGTACCACCCGCTCGACACGCGATGCGGCGATGCGACGCAGAACTTCGGTGATGCCGCCTCCCTTCACGGTCGGCCTCTGGCCGTCGATGAGCACATTGCCTGCCGCATTGCCGAACCCGCGCACCGAAGTGCCCTCGCTCAGCAGGAAGCCGGGAGTGCGCTCCAGCATGTCGAGCGCGGTCTGTGGCTGGAACGGCTTGTAGAAGTCGGCCGGGTAGACCGGGTCGGGTCCGGCGGGGACGATGGCGGGCGGCTTTTCCTGTCCCTGCCGCCCGGTCGGGACCGATTCCTCGGTCGGAGAACTGGCGGCCGCGACTCCGGCAAGCATGAGCGAAAAGGCGTTCATCATGCCGGTGCCATCACCCATCCCAGAAGCGCGAGCGGCACGGACGCTCCGGCCAGCCACAAGCACGCACGCAGCACGCTGTGGGCATGGAACACGGCCATGGAGATGACCGCGAAGACCGCGAAGCTCGCAAGCGTCGCCGCAGTCACTGCCTCCACCCGCGTCATGCCGAGGCGAGACAGCAACAATGACGCGGCCACGGTGATTTGCGCCGTGAGGCCATAGGCGCCCAGGGTGCCGGCCAGAGTACGGACAGGTGTGCGAAAAGGCAGGCGCGCAAGCGCGCGCGTCGCCGCGGCAAGCCGCTGGCGACGCGCGACGCCGGTCGCGACGGGCGACGGGGGGACGGACTGACCCGCCGCGACGGTGTTCCTGGGCATTGGTGTTCCTTTCAGGCGAACAGGCGCAGAATGCGCTCGCGATTGGTCTGCGCGGCAAGCACCAGCATGGCGGCGAAGCTCAGCCAGCCGCACCAGGCGACGGTGCCATATGCCCAGCCGTGGCCCAGCCCCGCCGCCCCGAAAGCGAGCGCCAGCGCAGCGAACCCGCTCCAGCGCAGCACCCGGGACGTGCGCGGCGCCAACTTGCGCTTCAGCCAGTCCTGCTGGTGGCGCGCCATCGCCAGGAGCAGTAGTGCGAAGCCCGCAAGCGCAGGCATGGCAATCACGAGATGGGTCATGCGGTCGCTTCCTTCTGCATGCGCTGGCGGCGCGCCGGAGCCGCCTTGGGCCGGTGACGCAGGACTTTCCACGAGGTCCAGCCAAAGCCTGCCGCGAGCGCCGACATGGCCAGGTCGAACCCGACGAAAGCCCAGTCGCCCCGCCACAAGCTGCCACCCAGCCCGCGTGTGGTCGTCAGTGCATTGACCAAGGGAACCAGCGCGAAGACGACGGCACATGCGCCGAGCGCCTCGACCCAGGCGCGCTTGGCGGGCCGCGCCAGCGTCCAGACGAAGATCGCGCCCCAGGCGATGAACAGGCCGTTCACCTCCCACTCGGCACGCCCCGCAAGTGCAACCGGAAGCAGGCGATTGGCCAGAAAGTAGACGGTGATGCCGGCCGGTGCGCCTGCTATGAAGCCGATGTTCAGCCGCTCGACCAACCGGAACCCGAAATGCGGGCGCGCCGGGTCGGGCAGTTTGCCACGCCGTTTGACGCACCAGAGCGCAAGGCCCGTCCCCACCATCACGGTCCCACCAACGCCGGAGAGAAAGTAGAGCCAGCGCAGACCATATCCGGCGAACCAAGCGGTGTGGAGGTCGACCATGACCTCCTGCGTCTTTCGCGCACCGCCCGCAGGCCGCGCCGCGACCGGCAGTTCACCGCCCTGCGTCGCGCCGAGATGAACCGGATCGCGTCGTCCCTCGCTCCAGTCCGTGCGCTGGGGATAGACCTGCGCGGTCGCAGCGGCATCACCGGGATGGGCGATACTGATGTAGCTCGGCTGTCCGCCCTGCCACTTCGCCTGCGCGCGCTCGACCAGCCGTGCGAGCGGGACGGTCGGCGCAGGTTTGCCGCTCGCCTCGCTTTCCTCGGCGCGGGGAAAGGCTTCCGCATAGAAAGCCTCGCGGCTCGGATAGCTGGCCGTGATCGCCCAGGGCATCAGCGTGAACAGAAGCGTGACGAGGCCGGTATAGGTGATCATCACATGGAACGGCAGGGCCAGCACGGCGGTAGCGTTGTGTGCGTCGAGCCAACTGCGCTGACCCTTGCCGAAACGCATCTGAAAGAAGTCGGTGAAGATCTTCTTGTGCGTGACGACACCGGAAAGGATCGCCACCAGCATCGCCAGCGCCGCCACGCTGACCAGCATTCGCGCCCACATCACCGGCAGGTAGTGCAAGTCGAAGTGGAAACGGTAGAGGAAGAACCCGCCACGCGTATCACGCAAGGCGAGTTCGCGCCCGCTCGCAGGATCGAGGGTGACTTCCTCGCCCCCGCGACGGCCTCGCCGCGCCTCTCCGGGCATCTGCCACGAGACCGTCAGCCCGCTGCCGCCACGGGCGGCCGGCAGCGATACGCTCCAGCTGTCCGCCCCGGCCCCGCGCTTGCGCAGGACGCGGTCGGCGGCCTCAAGGGCGCCCGCGGTGACGCGGCTCTGCGCGGGCAGCTCCGGGCGCATCCAGGCGTCGATCTCATGCTGGAAGAATGCGGCCGTCCCGAACACGAAGATGACATAGAGTACCCAGCCGGGCAGTAGCCCGACCCAGGTGTGCAGCCAGGCCATCGACTGGCGGAAACCCTGCTTCACGATGCTGCTCCCCCGACGACCGGCTTAAAAGCCGTACTTCACGGCGAAGGCCACGCTGCGCGGAATGCCTAGGGAATAGGACGTCGCCCAGTAATTCTCGGCTGTGATGTTCGCCGCGTTCAGGTCGAAGCGCACCGGGTGGCCATCCACCTCCGCCTTGTAATGCAGGCCGAGGTCGAAGATCGTATAGCCGTTCATCTTCTGCAGGTTGGCGCTGTCCTTGTACATCTTGCCGGCGTGGTAGACGCCGCCGCTGACAGAGAAGCCGGGCAGCGCGGGCACGCTATATTCGAGGTACATCTTGGCGAGAGTGCTGCTCACGCCGGTGGGCCATTTCCCCAGCAGCGATGCGGTGCTGGTCTTCGTCACCTTCAGGTCCATCAGCGTGCCGCCGACCATGACGTTGAGGTTGTGCGTCACGTGTCCGGTGGCGCTCAGTTCGATACCCTGGTGCACCTCGACGCCGTCCTGGGTGCGGGTGATCTTGCCGCCCACCTGCTCGTCGAAGGAATTGGCCTTCTCGATACGATAGAGCGCGCCGGTGATCAGCAGGGCATCGATCGGCGCGTACTTGGCGCCGATCTCATACTGCTTGGAGACGTAGGGCTTCATGATCTCGCCCGGGTTGTTGTAGAGCGTGGAATCGTCGGGGACCGTCGAGCCCTGCTCCAATCCTTCCATATAGGTGGCGTAAGTCGTCACCCGCGCGGACGGCTTGAAGATCAGCGACACCGTGGGTGTCCATGCGCTTTCGTCGTAACTGGAAGTCGTTGCGCCGGTGGCTCCGTATGCCTTGGCCTCCACGGTGCTGTGATTGGCCCCGACCATGGCGCCCAGATGATCGGTGAACTGGATATCGTCGCCGACGACGATGTTGGTATTGCGCGCCCAGCTCGACTTGTAGAGAGCGCCCCACGAATACGTGTCCAGCGCCGAGGGCATGGCCCAGTTGTTGAGACCATCAGGGTCGCTGAAGACGGGCGAGTCACCGCCGCTGACGGTGTTGGTGACGTGGCGCTTGACGCTCAGGATATCGCCCGAGGCGCCGACGGTCAGGCGATGCCTGATCCCGAACGTCGCGAACTCGCTGTCCAGGTAGGCATAAGCGCCCTGCGCGTAGTTATACGAAGGCGCACTGCGCGAGGTCCAGCCCAGTTGCCAGCCTGCCTCCCCGTTTCCGCCGTCCTCGACGTAGAGCGGATAGATGTTGATCGAATCCTGCTCGTCACGCTTGTAGAGATAGGCTGCGCGCAGGCTGAAGGTATCGTCGATCTTCCACTTGACGTTGGCGCCCAGACGATCGGTCTTGGTCTGCAGATAAGTCCAGGACGGGGTCCAGGTCTTGTCGTTGGCCAGCGGCTCGATCCAGTGGTCGAGCGAGGCGCGACTGGTATCGCCATAAGCGTAAAAGCGGGAATCGATGCCGTCGATGCGGTAGTAGGTGTGTGCGGCCTCGGCCTGCACCAGCAAATTCGGCGCGACGTTCCAGTCGAGCGCGCCGCTGACCATCGTGCGCGCGACGTTCTGGTTCTTCTTCGCCGTCTCGCCGTCCTGGATGGACATGTTGAGACGATAGGCAAAGGTGCCGCCGGCATCGATCTTGCCGCCCATGTCGATATGCGCGAACCACTGGGTGTTGCCATAATTTCCGACGCGCACGTCGAGCAGAGGCGCGTAAGTCGGCCGCTTGAGCACGTAGTTGGTCACGCCGCCCGGATTTCCGACACCATACAGGAAGCCCGACAGGCCGTTCATGATCTCGACATTGGCCAGTTCCTCCGTCGAGATGCCGGTAAGGGTCGATGAGATGCGCAGACCATCGACGACGCCCTTCTGGGTCGAGAAGCCACGGATATTCACGTAGGGCGTTCCGTAGACGGTCGAGGGTGCCGAATTCTGGACCACCGGATTCATCTTGAAGATCTGGTCCATATCGCCCGCGATGACGCTCTCGATAAGGTCCTGCGACACCACGCTGATCGCGTAAGGCGTGTCGATCACCAGCTTGTTGCCCCAGGGGCCGGAGCCGGAAATCGCATCGATCTTTTCGTTGTGGCCGGTGACGAGGATTGTGTCGTCGCGACGTCCGGCCTCGCTCTCCTCTTCGGCGGCCACGCTGCCGACTCCATAGGCGGCGGGCGTCAACTCCAGCCTCAGCGGATCAAGGGTCATCGCCCCTCGTGTCGCGCGCGCGATAGTTAGCGCGCCTTCGCTTGACGAACGTGCGGCAAGGCCCGTGCCCGAAAGCAGGCGCGAAATGGCATCCCGGGGCGCGAAGCTTCCGCGCAGACCACCGGTTCGCAACCCCTGGGTCAGCGATGCCTCGTAAGTCAGTTGCACGCCGCTCTGTTCGGCAAAGCTGTTAAGCGCGTCTGACAGTGCACCGGCGGGGATATCGTAGGCGCGCAAAGTGCCCTCGTCCTGCGCCATCGCCAGTCCGGGCAGCGCGGCGCAACCGCCGATCACCGTCCCTGCCATCAAAGCAAAAGCCATGACCCGGCCGCGCTCGAACTTTATCGTCATCGAAACTTTCCCCACCTGGAATTCCATGCGCCCGACATTGCTGCTGCGACGCAATCGCAAAACCAAGACGCAGTCCGATCCCGAAACACGACCTTGCGGTGAGAATTTTTTATCGGCGCAGGATGATGAAGCGATCGGACAGCCGCACGGAGCGCAGCCCGTGGCTTTTCTCGATGCTGTCGATCGCCGCGAGTGGATGATCGAGATCGTAGACTCCGCTCACCCGCATGGCGGCCGCCGCACCGGCGACGGTGACGAAGCCGTGCCGATAGCGCCCGATCTCGGCCACCACTTCCCCGAGCGGGCGATCAACCACCATCAGTCGCCCACGCGTCCAGGCTATTGCTTCGCCCCGCGCGGGAAACGGCCCGGTCAATGTCGAATGCGTAAAGTCGGCGCCCTGACCTTCACCGACGACGGCGGCACGTCCCCCGCCCTCGACCCGGACGCTGTGTTTCGTCACGGTCACCGTGGCCCGCCCACCCTCGTCGCGCACGGCAAAGGCGGTGCCGAGAGCAGTGACGCTGCCGCCCTCCGCCTCGACGACAAAGGGGCGCGAGGGATCGGGCGCGACCTCGAACAAAGCCGCCCCCGCCAGCAGGTGCACACCCCGACGGCCTTTCGCGAAGTCGAGCGCGATCGCCGAGCCGCTGTCGAGTTGCACCACCGATCCGTCGGAAAGGGCGACATTGCGCCGCTCACCGATGCCGGTGATCTGGTCCGCGCGCAGCCGTGTCGGCCAGTCCTGCACACCGCCCAGAACGACGATCGCCAATGCGGCAGCGATCCCACCCATTGCCCCGCGCATGCCCCAGCCCCGGCGGAGCAGCCCGAGACGGCGGTTCGGATGACAGTTCGAACGGCTGCGAGTGGTGGTAGAGACCGGCCGCGTCCGGGGTAATTCCGGAATGGCCTGCAGGCCAGCCACCGCGTCTTCCTGCTCGTCCATCAGGCCCCAGATCTTCTCCAGCCGGGCCAGCGCTGCGCGGTGATCGGGGTCCGACTGCCAGAGCGCGAAGTCACGCTCTTCCTCGGGGCTCATCGCCTCCCCGTCACGCCGGACAATCCATGCGGCGGCCGCTTCGGCTATTTCGGGTAGAATGGGCTGTCTCATCGTCATGGCCACTGCTCCATCCCCACCGGGATCGCCCGCGAACCGCGCGAGGCGGCTGCCGTCAAAGGCCAAGACGCAAAGGGGCACCAAAACACGACCTCGTACCTGGAATTTTCTGCCTGGTTTGTCATCGGGCCCATCATTCGACGTCGTCGATCTCGCCGAGCCGGGCCGCGAGGGCCAGGAGGGCGAGCCGCAAATGCTTCTCGACCGCGCCGCGCGTGATGCCGAGTCTTTCGGCGATCTCGGCCTGGTGCAAGCCCTCTATCTTGCGCAGCGCGAAGACCTCGCGGCATCGGGGTGGCAGGCTCTCCACCAGTTCGAGCAGCAATCGCAACCGGTCACACCCCAGCACCGTGCGTTCGGCCGAAGGAGCGTCATCGGCGATGAGGTCGCCAAGATCCTCCTCGACCGTCCAGGCGGCCCACTTACCTCTTTCCCGCGCTCCATCGATCACCAGATTGCGCGCGATCCGGTAGAGGAAAGCGCGCACGTTGCTCACTTTACCCTCGCGCAACGCGGGGATCGCCCGCGCCCAGGTTTCCTGGACGATATCAGCGGCCAGAGGGTTGGAACCGACCAACGAGCGCACGTAGGCGCTGAGCGGATCGTGATGATGCGCCACCAACGCCGCGTCGCGGGCGCTCATCGCGATGCCATCCGTGCCGACACCAGGAACTCGACCGGGAGGGTGATTTCCAACTCGTCCGGCAATCCTTCCGGAATCGCGGGAAACGGAGCGGCGCGGCGAACGACGTCCAGCGCGGCGCGATCGAGGGTGCGCGAGCCGGCGGAGCGTGCCACCGATGCATCGAGCAGGCGCCCACTGCGTTCGATCCGGAACAGCACCACACCGGCACCCGAAGCACCGTCCCGTCCACGGGCGCGCTGCGCCTCGAGCCGCGCCATCACGGCGCGCCGGTAACCCTGCGTGGTCAACGCCAGCGCGTCGATGCGCCCGCCCTCCGCCGGTGCTGGCATTTCGGCGACGGTTTCGATCGCGATTGGAGTCGGCGGCGCCAGCATGATCGCGGGAGGCGGGCTGCTCTTCACCGGAACCGGTTCCGGCCGCGGCTTGGATGCCCGCGTACCGGGATCGGGACGGCGGCGCGGCTCGTCTACGGGACGGGGAAGAATGGTCACACTGATCAAGCGCGTCCCGCCAGTCCGGTCCGGCGCCCCCGGCCAGCCCAGCATCATCACCGCGCCAACCGCCAGATGCACCAGCAAGGTTGCTCCGACACCGAGCATGCGCAGCGGCCGGCCGCCGCCCAAACGATAGCCGCCCGGCAGCCGCTGCTGCACCGGCGCTTCGCTCGATGTCACCAGCGACACCGATGCGTGCGCCATCGGGACGGACGAGGCGGACATGGCCTCGCCACTACACTAATGCGAGTGAGTTGCAATATGCGCCACTCGTCAGCGAGGCTCTCGCATCGGACATAAAATGTTTCGATTATATTGCGCTTGCGACGCAATCGCATTAGAGGCCCGCCGCGCATCGGGAGTCGGGGGGCTCATCATCCGGTGCCGATCAGGGGAATAATAATGTCCTTCAAAAATCCGATCCCGGCCCGTCAGCGCGTGGCTTCGCTGCTCGTCATCGGCATGCTGACTACGACCACCGCCCATGCCGAGGAATCGGCCGAAAACCCCGACCCCGACGCTATCGTCGTGACCGGACAGACCGAGACCACCGGCCTCAGCCTTTCATCGCGCGAGACACCGCAGTCGGTCACCGTGCTCGACAGCGTCCGGATGGAGGAACAGGGTCTTTACGACATTTCCGAGGTGATGGAGCAGGTCGTCGGCATCCAGTCGAACCGCTCCAGCGCGCTCGGCACCGACGGTACCAACTACACCGCGCGCGGCTTCGCGGTGGAGAACTACCTCGTCGACGGCATCGCGCGGCCGACGGGGCTCTATGGCTTCAGCGAAGATACCGCCGACATGATCGCCTATGACCGGATCGAAGTGCTCCGTGGCTCGGCAGGCATGATGACCGGCACCGGTGAGCCCTCGGCCGCGATCAACATGATCCGCAAGCGCCCGCGCACGGAAATGCGCGCCACGGCGGCAGCCACGGTCGGCTCCTGGGACATGTATCGCCTCGAAGCGGACCTCAGCACGCCGCTCACCTCGGACGGCAGAGTGCGTGCCCGCGTCGCGGGAGCCTGGCAGGACAACGATACCTTCATCGACCGCGAGCACGTCAAGCGCCAGGCGCTCTACGGCGTGGTCGAAGCAGACCTGACGCCGGGTACGCTGCTCACCGCCGGGGTCGAGTATCAGAACTTCACCAACTCCGGAGCCTCGCGCGGGGGGATTCCGCTCTACTTCACCGACGGCACCGAGACCGATTTCGCGCGATCGACCAACGGCGGCGCCAAGTGGTCGCACTTCCGGCGCAAGAGCGTCAACATCTTCGCATCGCTCAAGCAGGATCTCGGCGAGCACTGGGAACTGCAGATCGACGGCGAGCATAAGTCCGGCTCCTACGATGAGACGATCGGCTATTTCTTCGGCAGCGCGATCAACAAGGACACCGGCCTGGGCGGCACGCTCTATTCCACCCGCTGGGCTTCGGACCTCACGCTTAACGCGGTCTACGCGAACCTGCGCGGCAGCTTCGAGGCGCTGGGGCAGGAGCAGCATATCGCCCTCACCCTCAACCACACCCAGTTCGACGACGACCAGACGCCCTACCCCGGCTGGTGGGACGGTCCCGAGTATATGAATACGTCCGTCAACGCCTTCGATCTGTTCGCTACCGGCGACGTGCCCAAGCCGGACCTCAGCCCCAGCGGCACCTTGTCCGGCAACCGCGTGCGAACCAGCGCGGCGGCAGGCGTAGCGCGGCTCAAGCCGATTGCGCCTCTCTCCATCGTCGTCGGCGGACGCTTCACCTGGTGGAAGCAGGAAAGCTATGCCGAGGACACTGCGGGCGCACGCACCTGGACCGCGGGCACGAATGAGAAGGGTGTGTTCACCCCTTACGCCGGCGCGGTGCTGGACATCACCAGGACCATTTCCGCCTATGTCAGCTACGCCAGCGTGTTCAAGCCGCAGACCTACCGTACCGTGGACGGGAACCTGCTCGGCCCGCTGGAGGGCAATACTTATGAAGCGGGCTTGAAGGCCGATTTCCTGAACGGCAAGCTGAGCGCCACCGCAGCGGTGTTCAAGATGCAGCAGGACAACTATGCCCTTGCCGATGGTTCCGGCATCTTCGCGCCGGACGGCAGCACCGCCTATCACGCCGTGTCGGGCCTGAGGTCCTCCGGCTTCGAAGTGGAGGTGAACGGTGAAATCCTGCCGGGCTGGCGCGTCGCGGGCGGCTTCGCCAATGCCCGCGCAGAGGATCGCGACGGCGCACGCCAGATGCCGCAGATCGCCAAGAACAGCTTCAAGATGTTCACCGCCTACAACCTGAGCGGAAAACTGGAAGGCCTGACGCTGGGCGGCAACCTCCGCTGGCAGGGCAAGGCCCGGACGGAATACGCCGGGCCTACGGGCGAATACTATACCCAAGGCAGTCTGGCGATCGTCGACCTCATGGCGAACTACCGCTTCTCGCCCAGACTTTCGCTGGCCGTCCATGTCGATAACGTCCTCGACAAGACCTACTACTCGGGCCTCTATGTCGGCAGTGCGCGCTACGGATCGCCCCGAGCCTTCAGCGTGACGCTGCGGGGCACACTGTAACTCCCCCTCGGAGTCCTGATCGATTGCGAAACGGCTGCTTCCTCAGGGAAGCAGCCGTAACCCGGTTCGCGTCGACAGACGGCCCTGACGGGATCACAGGGAATAGTTCAATCCGACAAGCAGACTGTGCGTGCGAAAAGACCCTTCGATCGCATTGGCGGTGGTCGTCTGCAGGAACACATCCGACACGTTGAGATAGCGATAGCGCAGCGTCGCATCGAGCCGGTCCGACAAGGCATAGCGCGCGCCGACCACGGCCTGCCAGGCGAAGCGCACCTTGTTCTCGTAGGCGAAGGTGCTGCTCTCGTCCGCCTCCAGCTTCCAGCGGTACTGGTTGATCCGCGCCACGCCAATGCCGCCGCCCGCCTCCAGCGACCAGCGCGAGCCGGTGGCGATATCGGCCAGACCGTTGAGCAGGATCGACTGAATGCGCGTAGTGCCGGAAGGATCGTCGTAAATCCCGGCAGTGCGGGAAACCGGATCGACCGCGATGCGCGTCGAATTCAGCGCAACCCGGTCGAGATCGAACTGCTGGCGCGCCAGTTCGAGTTCGGTGCGCAGGAAGCCGAAATCGTAGCCCAGCCTCCCGGCGAGTTCCCATCCGGTCTTGTACGAGGTCTTCAGGCCACCACGATCCACACCCAGCGCGGGGTTCACGCGGGCGCGGATGTCGAAGCTGCCGTCGTTGATCTTCGTGCCGCCCGCCGCCGCGCCGATGTAGAAGCCTCCCGTTCCGGAGCCTTCACTCCACCCGGCATCGCGCCGCTCGATCGGGCCGGTGGAGACCGTAAGGTTCAGGCTGAACGTGCGCGGGGCACCGGCCGACAAGGAGACACCGCCCGAGCCCGGCACCCAATACTGCTCGTTGGTGATGTTCTGGACGTTGCCGGAAACCGTCACCGAGCGCCCCTCGATCGGCAGTTCGTAGGAGATGCCCGCATCGCCGATGGTCACCGGCTTGTAGATGAAGGTATTCGTCACCTGCCCGTAAGCCTTGCCCGAATAGCGCACGCCGCCGAACGCCGAGAAGCCGGGCAGGAACGCGGGCGAATATTCGACGAAGCCCGAGGTCTGGAACGCGGTGGCGCCCGGCACCTTCTTGCCGACCAGCGCCGCGCTCGATGCCTTGGTCTGCACCGCGTCGAGATAGGCGGCGCCGAACTTCAGCAGCACTTCGGGCGTCGCCTGCCAGTGCGCATCGAACTCGATGCCCTGGAACCGCCGCTCGCCGTCGCGCACCCAGTAGCTTTCGATGTTGAGGAACTCGGACGGCACCTTGGTGCGGAACGCCGCGAGCGTCGCGCCCCAGGTGCCGCGATCGACCTTGATGCCCGCCTCGTACTGCGTGCTCTTGATCGGGCCGAAGCTCTCGCCATAGTTCAGCGCGTTGGCGGGGGCCTGCGTGCCGCGCTGCAGGGCCTGCACGTAGGAAACATAAGCTCGGACGCCATGTGCTACGTCGTAGCTGAGCGCGGCGACGGGAGTGAAGCTGTTCTCGCGGTAGTTCGTATCTGCCAGCACCGGCTCGTAATTGCGCTCGGTATAGAAGGTGTAGCGGCCGCCCAGCATCAGTTCGGCATTACCCAGCTTCAGCGTATCGCTGAGGAACAGGCCGCGCTGGCGGATTTCTTGATAGCGGAACCAGTCGGGCGGGCGCTGGAACTGGCGGCCCGTCACCACCTGCCCGTCGGCGCGGGTGTAGGAAGCGAAAGCCCAGTCGGGCACGTTGTTCGCGTAGATGTTGCCGGTCAGGTTGAAGTCGTACGACACCGTCGGCACGCGCGTAGCGGTGTACGGGTTGTAGTCGTAGTCGTAATCGACGTCCAAGTAATCGAACCCGGCGACCACGGCATGCTCGATCGCGCCGGTATGGAAAGTGCCGTCGATCGACAACTGCCCGACATGATACGTGAACTTGCGGTTCATCCCCAGCACGCCGACGCGATAATCGCCCGCATTGTTGGTGATCTGCGCGGTATTGCCGGTGAACCGCTCGTCCAGCGCCGAATAGCGCAGCGCAGCGGAAATCTTCCAGTCAGGCGCGATCTGGTAGTTCAGGCGGCCGGTCACCTGATTGATGTCGTTGAACTTGTGCGTCGATTTCGAGGCGAGGTTGAAGTCCGCCCCGCTCATCGTCGCCAGCGAGGTGACGCCGGTGGTGAAGCTGACGGTATTGGACTGCCCCGCCTGCCATGTGCGCTGGTAATAACCGTCGACGCTCCACGTCAGGTCGGGGGTGATCTCGCCCTGCAGCCACAGCTGCGCGAACGTATTCTTATTGTAGGCACCGTTGTAGAGCGTGCCCTGCTCCTCCACCGCGTTGAGGCGGAAAGCGGTGGAACCGGTCTCGGTCAGCGGCCCGCCGATATCGACGTGCGCGCGCCAGATGCTGGAACTGCGCAAGGATAACCCGGCGGTGGCGACCAGTTCGTCGGTCGGCTTCTTCGAGATGAAGTTCACCACGCCCGAAGGCGAGGCATAGCCATAGACGAAGCCGCCCGCGCCCTTCAGCACCTGGATCTGCTCGACCGCCTCGATCGGGTGGTCCTGGAACCAGTAGGGAAAGGCCAGACCATCGTACTTGTAGCCGTTGGTGAGGTCCACCGCCTGCCCGCGAATGCTGAAGGTATTGCCCGAAGCCAGCCCCGAATTGTTGGAGCGCACCGAAGGATCGTAATTGAACGCGGCGTCGATCGTCGTCGCGGCGATGCGGTTGATCTGGTCGGTATCGGCAGCGGAGACCGAAAACGGCGTCTCCAGAATGGTACGCGTGCCGAGCGGCCCGGCCTCCACCACTTCGCGCGAGCGCGTCCCTTCGACGAGGATTTCCGCCGCCGCATCGCTGCTGTCCGCGCCTTCCGCTTCGTCTGCCGCGAAGGCCGGCGTCGCCGTCCCCCCTACCGCCAGTGCGAGCATGAAGCCCAGAGCCTGCCTGCTGCTGCCCGATCCCAAGGCATGGCCCTTATGGCGTGCCAATTTGCGCATTGTTCACCCCTGTATATGCGTCGGGCGCACCGCTCCGGCCCCCCGGAACGGAAGCTGCGGGAGCGGCGAAATCCGGCCCGACCTGTCGTTTTTCGAAAAAGGATATCCCCGACGTCAGGGTGCATCCGGCGCGCACGCTGTCGCAGCGTGCAGGGCCTTTTCAGCGTGTCTCACCAGCATGGCATTCATATCGGCGTTTTGATGTCAAATAGCCGCCGAGGCCTGACCTGATGAGCGATGGGTATGGGCGGCCCGTCGATCAGACAAATTGGAAGTCTTGGGCCTCGCTTGAGAATTGGTCATACTGATCGCGTCCGTTTAGCGCCGCGAATAACGCTATGGGAAACCCTCGTTATTCGCGAGTGACCGCGTCGATTACGCTCGGCCCATCATCATCGACGAACGGGTACAATCTCATGAGCGAACGGCAGCTTCATCTTGGCGCGATACTTACCGGCGTGGGCAACGACCAGTACAACTGGCGCCATCCCGACGTGCCGGGCGATGCCAGCGTCGACATCGACTGGTACATCACCAACGCGAAACTCGCCGAGGACGCCAAGTTCGACCTGGTGTTCATCGTCGATTCCCCGTTCATCACCCCTGACACCTCGCCGCACTTCCTCAACCGACTGGAGCCGCTGACGCTGCTTTCCGCCGTCGCCGGGCACACCTCGCGCATCGGCCTCGTCGGCACGCTGACGACGAGCTACTGGGAGCCCTACAACGTGGCGCGCCAGTTCGGCTCGCTCGACCACATCAGCCGGGGCCGCGCGGGCTGGAACGTGGTGACCACCGGCCTCGAAGGCGCCGCGCGCAACTACGGCCGCGAGGAGCATTTCGACCACGCCGTGCGCTACGAACGCGCGCAGGAATTCGTCGAGGTCGTGCAGGGCCTATGGGACAGCTACGAAGACGACGCCTTCCCGCGCGACAAGCAGTCGGGCGTGTTCCTGCACAAGGACAAGCAGCACCGCCTCGACCACAAGGGACGCCATTTCGCGGTGGCCGGGCCGCTCGCGCTCACCCGCTCGCGGCAGGGCCAGCCGGTGATCTTCCAGGCCGGCGACAGCGACGAAGGCCGCAACCTGGGCGCCCACATCGCCGAAGCCACCTTCGCCGCCTCCCCCGATTTTGCCTCGGGCCAGCAGTACTACGCCGACCTCAAGGCCCGCGCCGCCGCGCTCGGCCGCGATCCCGACGCGATCAAGGTGCTCCCCGGCCTGTTCCCGCTGATCGCCGAAACCGACGAGGAAGCCCGCCGCATCGAGCGCGAGCGCGCGGAGAACCTCGATATCGACAAGCTGCTCGTCCAGCTCGGTCGCGCGTTCAACTACCACGATTTCAGCCAGTACGATCTGGACGCGCCGTTCCCCGATCTCACCGGCGTCACGCTCAACAGCTACAAGGGCGCGGCCGAGCGGATCATCCGCACCGCGCGCGAGGAGAAGCTGACCTTGCGGCAGGCGGCCCAGCGCGGCCAGAGCCCGGGCGGCAAGGGCTTCGTCGGTTCGCCCGAGACGATCGCGAACGAGATCGAGCGCTGGTTCACCGGCCGCGCGGCGGACGGCTTCAACGTCGTCGTCGGCACCCCGGACGAGTTCGCGCTGTTCCGTGAGCGGGTCGTGCCGATCCTGCAGAGCCGGGGCCTGTTCCGCACCGAATACGCGCATGACACCCTGCGCGGCCACCTCGGCCTGCCGGTCCCGGAGCACCGCCACGCCGCCCCGTCGCTGGCGGTGGCCGCAGAGTGACGGTACGTACCTGACAAGCGCATCCATGCCGGGTCCTCATCCCGTGAACGCACCCCTCAATGCCCTGCGCGCATTCGAGGCGGTCGCGCGCCATCGCAGCTTCCTGCTGGCCGCGCGCGAACTCGGGGTGACGCCGTCCGCCGTCGGCCAGCTCGTCGCGCGGCTTGAAAAAGACTTGGGGCTGGACCTTTTCGCAAGGCCGCGCACCGGCCCCGGCGGGCTGTCTCTCACCCCGCCGGCAGCCGGTGCGCTGCCGCATCTTCAGGCCGCATTCGCCAGCCTGTCGCTGGCGGTGCGGCACATGGAAGGCGACAGCGGGCCGGTCAGAAGTCGACCGTCGCCGAAAGCCAGAGACGGCGCCCCTCCTGGTTGATCGAGTAGGCGGGCGTGTAGACCGTCGCCACGCCGCTCTGGTACGGCACGTAGACCGCATAGTCGGTGTCGAGCACGTTGTAGACGGTCGCGGCAAGGCGGAAGGCCGGGGCGATCTGGTACGAGCCGCCAAGGTGGAACACTTCGTAGCTGCGGAAGTCGCCCACCGCCACCTGCTGCGCATTGGCGCCGCGATAGCGGCTGGAGCGCACCTCGGCCCGCGCCCAGAGGCTGGCGACGTCGCTGACCTTCCAGCGCAAGTTGCCGTTCAGCATGTGCTTTGGCATGCCGACCAGCGGGAGGCCCTTTTCCGACCCGCTGAGCTGCTCGGTCTCGGTATAAGTGTAGTTCAGCGCCAGCGTGAGCGCGGGTGTGAAGGCGAAGCGCGTCGCCACTTCGGCCCCGCGCGTGCGCGCCTTGTCGATGTTGATCGACTGGCCGAACAGGTCCACCGCCGGGAAGTTGCCGACGTCGAGGCAGCCCGGACGGTTGGGATTGCCCGCGAAGGAACAGTTCGGGATGCCCGGGCCGCTGGCGATCTTGTCGTCGAAGTCGTTGTTGAACAGCGTGACGTTGCCGCTGAAGAAGCCCTTGTTATCGAAGTAGATGCCCGCCTCGTAGGTGGTGCTCGTCTCCGGCGTCAGGCCCGGCGTGCCGATCAGCGGCACGCGGCCCTGGCTGCCGAAGCCGATGATGCCGCTGGCGATCTGTTCGACGCGCGGGGTCTTGAAGCCGCGGCTGACACCGCCCTTGAGGGTCAGTGCATCGGTCAGGTTCCACACCGCATAGGCGCGCGGCGACCACTTGTTGCCGAACGTCGAGTGATCGTCGTAGCGTATGCCGCCGGTGACGTTGAAGCCGTCGAACACGGTCAGCGTGGCTTCCGCAAAACCGGCCCACTGGGTGAACTTGAACGGCTCGGGCGCGACGCCGTCGATCATGCGTGCTTTCCAGTACTGGCCGCCAACGGTGAAGGCGAGCGGTCCTGCCTTGCCGGCGAAACGGCTGTCGATGATGTCGTTGCGCGCCTCCAGCGAACGGGCGCTGCCGGGCACCGCACCGGGGGTGCCGTTGGGGATCAGGCGGCCGATGGTCTCGGTGTCGTTGCGGGTCAGGGTGGTGTCGAGCTGGCCGAAATCACCCATCCGCCAGCTATGCGCGACGACGTAGTTGGTGCGGTTGAACTTCTGCTCGGGCGAGTAGCCGCCCGACCCCAGCGTGCCGAGCGGCCCCTCGGTGTTGTCGTAAGTCTGTTCGTTCCGGTCGAATTCCACCCACAGGTCATGATCGGCATGCGGCGTGATGCTGAGCCGCCCGCCATAGGTGTAGACATCCGAGCGGACCGGGTTGCGCCCCAGCGTCAGCGCCGGATCGCCGGGAATTGCGATGCTCGATCCTTCGCGGTGGAACACGCTGCCGCGCAGCGTCAGCCCGACGAGGTCCTTCACCACCGGCCCCTGTGCGAAGCCGTTGATCGACTGGATGTTGCCGAAGCGCTCATCCTCCTGGATCGTGGTTTCCGCCGTTGCGGTGCCGACCCAGCGGTTGCCGACCTTGCGCGTGATGATGTTGACGACGCCGCCCATCGCGTCCGACCCGTAAAGCGTG
This sequence comes from Novosphingobium resinovorum, assembly GCF_027922145.1. GTDB lineage: Bacteria > Pseudomonadota > Alphaproteobacteria > Sphingomonadales > Sphingomonadaceae > Novosphingobium > Novosphingobium resinovorum. Next base: position 37,660 of record NZ_BSFC01000013.1, read on the forward strand.
GACATCGGCCCGCGCACCACCTCGATCCGGTCGATGGCGGAATAAGGCGGCATGAAGCTGGTCGAAGTCTCGCCGAAGCCGTTGGGCGTGACGCCGCCCGGCGCGTTCTGGCGGCGGCCGTCGATCAGCACCAGCGTGTAGTCGCTGGGCATGCCGCGAATGGAGATGTTGAGGCCGCCGGTCTTGCCCGCCTCGCCGCCGACGTCGATGCCGGGGACGTCCTGCAGCGCCTCGGCCAGACTGCCGAAGCGCTTGTCCTGCAGATCGGCGCGGTCGATCACCGTGATGCTGGCGGGCGCCTCGATGATGTCCTGCGCATAGCCCGCCGCCGTGACCACGATCGGCGATCCGGTTTCGGCATCCGCCGCGTCGTCCGCACGGGCGGTCTGCGACCCGAGACACGCAAGCAGGACAAGGCTGCTCCCGGCAAGCTGACGATAACGATTACTGGCACGATTATTGGCACTGCGGGAAACGATGGACACGACTGAACCCCCTGCTGGTAATGCGACGTACTCGCATTAGCAGGGCCGGTTGATAAATTTGGCCGGGGTGTCAATCGCACGGCAGTCACGGCGCCGGTCGGGAAATGAAATATGACCTGCGAGCAACACCTTGTGAAATTAGATGCATATTCGTTGCGTCAATATTGCCGTTGAATTGCAGGACAGCGCCGCGAATAGTGTGGCAGAGCCATCTTCACCTCATTGTGCGAACAGCGCGCTGCGCCCTGCTGCTACCAACACGGTATCGGCCTGGGGCGAGTGAATCCGGCTGCACAATACGTCACGGTAATGCCTCTCGAGCGGGTTGTTACGGCTGATGCCCGGGTTGCCGGTCAGTTCCAGCCCCAGCGCCACCGCCTGGATCGCGTTCGCATTGGCGACATGCTTGATCAGGTTGGCCTCGGTGGCGGAGGGCAGCGCGCCTTCGTCGGCCGCCCGCGCCGCGCCTGCGATCAGGGCGCGGTTGGTGTAGAGCAGCGCCTCGATCTCGCCCAGCTTCTCCTGCACGCGCGGCAAGGTCGCCAGCGCAGCCCCGAGGTTCGCGGGCACCCGCGCGTCGAGATAGCCGACCAGCCAGTCCCGTGCGGCGCGGGCGACCCCGTCGTAGATCGTGGCGATCGCCAGCGCGTTCCACAGCGCCGGTCCTGCCGCAGGTTCCCACTCGGCCGGAAGCCTGACGTCGACCGCGTGTTCGGCCGGGATCGCCACGTCCTCGAAGACGACCTTGTGGCTGACCGTGGCGCGCATGCCGAGGTGGTCCCACTCGGGCACGATGGTGATGCCGGGCGTCGCCGGGTCCACAAGGAAGCTTCCGACGCGCGGGACTACCTCGTCGGTGCGCGCCCAGACGACGAACCAGTCGAGTCCGGTGGAGCCGGTGGAATAGATCTTCTCGCCGCTGATGCGCCAGCCTTGCGGGGTGCGGGTGGCGGTGGTCTTCGGCAGGCCGCCGCGTACCGGGGTGCCGAGTTCCGGCTCGACGCGGAACGTGCCGATCAGCCCGCGCCCCGCCACCGCCTCGCGCGCCAGTCGTTCGTAGAGAGGACGCGGCCAGCGGGCGGCCTTCTCGGCGGCGTGGAAGGCGTAGGTCATGAACAGGATGAGCGCGGTGGACGGCTCGCCCTGCGCTACCGCGCCCAGCACCCGCAGCGTGTCGGCATAGCCCGCGCCCGCGCCGCCCAGCTTTGGATCGACCGTCAGTCCGATGAGGCCCGCCTCAGCCAGAATGTCGAAGTTGGCGCGCGGGAACGTGGCGGCGCGGTCGTGGTCCTGCGCGCTGACTGCCAGCTTGCGGGTGATTTCCTGCAAGGTGGCGGCATCGGGAAGGCGCAGCGAAGCGGGTTCAAGTATACGGGTCGCCATCGTCGAAGCTCCGAAAGCACAAGTTGTCTCGCGAAACCTGTGTTCACTGCCGCCGCGTTCGACAAACGAGTTCGGCGCGATCTGGCTTGAGAGTTTGTGGACTGCGCCTGACGCCCGGGCATCTGTTGAGATAGCTCAATAGTCACATTGCCATTGCCGGATAGTCTTGCACGATCGCGGCGCTAGGCTTGGTGAGCAGGATCGATCCTTGCCGGGGCACTTCGCGTGAAAGCCCCCGGCGTACGGGTCTCCATTCCCTTCCAAGCAAGCGAGCCCGCATGACTTTCACGCCGTCCGACGACGATATCGCCGAACCCGAAGCCCCGCCGCCGCGTCCGCTCATCAACCGGCGCAGCGTGCTGGCGGGCGGCGTGGTCGCAGCGGCCGGGGCGGCCGGGCTTTATGCCGCCGCGCGTCCATCGCCACTGCCGCGCAATGCGAAAGGGCAGCGCAAGATCACGCTGGCCTGGAATGCCAATGCGATCTGCCTCGCCCCCGCACTGCTGGCCAAGGAACAGGGCATCTACGAGCGCTTCGGCCTCGACGTGGAGCTGATGAACTTCGCCGGGTCCACCGACCAGCTGCTGGAGGCGATCTCCACCGGCAAGGCCGACGCCGGGGTCGGCATGATCCTGCGCTGGATCAAGCCGCTGGAGCAGGGCTTCGACGTGCGGCTGATCGCGGGCACCCACGGCGGCTGCATTCGCGTGCTCGGCTCGCGAAGGGCGGGGATCACCGATGCGGTGGAGAGCCTGCGCGGCAAGGCGATCGGCCTTTCGGAAATCACCGGCGCCGGGCGCAATGCGCTGGCGGTGCTGCTGAAGGCCAACGGCCTCGACCCGAACCGCGACGTCGAATGGAAGGCATTCCCCGCGCCGCTCCTCGCCGCCGCCGTCGAGAAGGGCGAGATCCAGGCTTTCGTCGATTCCGACCCGATCGCCTACGTGCTGCAGAAGAATTCGGGCGGCGATCTGGTGGAGGTGCTCTCCAACCTCTCGGCTCCCTGGCAGGACCGCGTGTGCTGCGTGCTCGGCGCCAGCGGCGACCTGCTGCGCCGCGACCGCGCCAGCGGCGTCGCGCTGGCGCAGGCGCTGACGACGGCGGCCTCGATCTGCTCGCAGCAGCCCGAGGCGGTGGCGCGCGCCTTCGCGCCTTATGCCAAGGCCAGCGTCGAGGATCTGGTCGCGGTGCTGAAGATGCAGACCCACGATCACCACCCTGTCGGCCGCGACCTGCACAACGAGGTCGCGCTCTATGCCGGGGAGCTGCGCGACGTCGGAGTGATGAAGCCGACCACCGATCCGCAAAGTTTCGCCAGCCGCACCGTCGAACAGCTTTTCGCATGAAGGACACGCCATGAGCAGCAGCGCCCTCGCCTTATCGTCTGATCGCTTCGCCGGACGCAGTGAAGAGGTCGTCGAACCGGCTTCCCCGCGCGCTCCGGTGTGGCGAGGCGGCATTGTCGCGGCGCTGGCATGGGCCGCCGCCGCCGGGGTCACCTGGACGTGGCCGGATATCACGCCATGGTCCCGTTCGGGGCTTCTGGGTGCCGTTGAGTGCACGTTGGGTGCCGCCCTGTTCCTCCTAGCATTCGCCGGAAATCGCGGCCGACTGGCGGCCCTCCGGCCGTGGGATCGCTGGCTCGGCGCGGGTGCGGTGCTGCTTACACTGTGGCAGATTCTGACCGCAAAGACCGCAATTCTGCCGCTTCCGTTCTTCCCGCCGCCCCAGTCGATCCTCGAAGTCTACACCGACGACAGCGCCCGATTGCTCGAAAGCGCGGCCCGTTCACTGCTCCTGCTGCTGCCCGGCTATGCGATCGGCGGGGCGGTCGGTTTCGCCAACGGCGTCGCCATCGGCTGGTGGAAACAGGCGAGCTACTGGGGCCACCCGATCCTGCGTTTCGTCGGCCCGCTGCCCGCCACCGCATGGCTGCCGCTGGCGTTCTTCGTGTTCCCCGGATCGCAGAGCGCGAGCACCTTCCTGATCGCGCTGGCGACCGCCTTTCCGGTCGCGGTGCTGACGTCCTCAGGCGTCAAGGGCGTCAATGCGGCGTACTATGACATCGCCCGGACCCTGGGCGCGAGCGAGCGGTTCCTGATCCTCAAAGTGGCGATCCCGGCCGCGCTCCCGGACGTTTTCGTTGGCCTTTTCATGGGCCTCGGCGCATCGTTCGCAGTGCTGATCGTGGCCGAGATGATGGGCGTCAAGGCCGGGCTCGGCTGGTATCTGCAGTGGGCGCAAGGGTGGGCGGCCTATGCCAACCTCTACGGCGCGCTGATCGTGATGGCGCTGTTGTTCTCCAGCCTCATCGCCCTCCTCTTCACCGTTCGCGACCGCGTGCTCGCCTGGCAGAAGGCAATCGTTCGATGGTAACTCTGGTCCATTCCCCCGCGACCACCGGCCTGTCCGTACAGGTGCGCGGCGTTCACCACGCTTTCGACACGCCCGGCGGCCCGCTGCCGGTGCTGGACGACGTCACCCTCGACATTGAGCCGGGCGAATTCGTCGCCCTGCTCGGCCCCAGCGGCTGCGGAAAATCCACGCTTCTGCGCCTGCTGGCGGGGCTGGAGGCGCCCTCCGAGGGCAAGCTGGGCGCCGACAAGGTCCGCATCGTCGGCCCCGATCCGTCGCGGCTGCTCGTGTTCCAGGACCCGACGCTATATCCATGGCGCAGCGTGCGCGGCAATGTCGCGCTGGGCCTCGAGGCGCAGGGCGTGGACCCGCAGCAAGCCGCCGCGCGGACCGACCGGACCTTGCGCCTCGTCGGCCTCGGAGGCTTCGAGCAGGCCCTGCCGAGCGAGCTTTCCGGCGGCATGGCGCAGCGCGCGGCGCTCGCCCGCGTGCTGGTGAACGACCCGCGCCTGCTGCTGCTGGACGAGCCTTTCGGCAAGCTGGATTCGCTGACCCGCATGACCCTGCAGACCGAAATCCTGCGCCTGTGGCGCGATGCCGGGTTCACCGTGCTGCTGGTCACCCACGATGTCGAGGAAGCCCTGCTGCTGGCCCAGCGGATCGTCGTGTTCAGCCCCCGCCCCGCCCGGATCGTGCGCGAGGTGGCGGTCGAGGAGCCCTATCCCCGTCGCCGCGACAATCCAGCCCTGCAATCCTTGCGCCGGGACATTCTCGCCTCGCTCGGACACGCCCACGAGCTTTGAGAAGCCCCGGAGCCAAATGCTTCATGGGTGCTGCGACACGGCTTCGCCCTGCCTGACGATTTCATCGACAAGCGCGGCCGCGTGGCGGCTGAGCGCGGTAAAGTCGGCCGCACAAAGCACCAGATGGCGGCGTGCCCAACGATCCGCCAGCGGCACGATCGTCAACCCGCCGGAACGAACACGTTCGGCTGCCGCGAGCGGTAGAATGCCTATTCCGACGCCGGCTTCCACAAGCCGGGCCACGCTCTCGAAGCTGCGCAAGCGCACCCGGTAGCCAATCCTGCGGCCAAGTTTCGCGGCCTGATCCGCCAGATGCGAATGCAACGCCCCGGCGCTCAGGCCAACGAAAGGCTGGTCTAGCAGTTCGGCAAAACGCATCGACGAACTGCTCGCAAGGGGATGCTGGGATGGAAAAAGGACGACCAGCCTGTCCTCTGCGACCGTCACCGTCTCCAACCCAGCCGTATCGGCCGAGTTCGCGATCAGCCCGAATTCGGCCCTCCCTTCCGCGACGGCAGCAACGATATCTGCACTCGTACGCTCCTCGATGTCGACATCCACGTCGGGATGCGCAATCAGGAACACCCGCACGGCGGCGGGAAGCAGTTCGACAAGCGCAGCCGTATTCGAAAGCATGCGGATGTGCCCCTTGAGGCCCGATGCGAAAACGCCGAGATCACCCCGCATGCGCTCGATCTGCGCCGTCACGATGCGGGCATGCGCCAACAAAGTGCGTCCCGCAGGTGTGGGCACCACACCACGCCGGCCGCGCTCCAACAGCGAGGTTCCGAGCACGGCCTCCATGCCGCTGATCCGCGCGCTCGCCGAAGCCAGCGCCATGTGCGCAAGATTGGCGCCACCGGAGATGCTGCCTGCCTCCACTACGGCGATGAAGAGGCGAAGGTCGGTAAGGTCGAAACGCATGTGCCTTCGTTAACAGCGAAGGCTGGCATCGCATATCCCGCATTGTCGCATGCTGCGGGACGGACCACAGGTCGGGCAGCAACGTCACACAGGACAGGAAAGAGAACCACCATGCAAAGCGAGCACAACGCGATCGTCGACCGGCAGTTCGGCGGACAGGCGCAGGCCTACGTCTCCAGCACCGCACACTCCAGCGGCCCTGACCTTGAGCGACTGGCGCATGTCTCGCAAGCCTGGTCGGCCGCAAAGGTCCTTGATCTCGGCTGCGGGGGCGGTCACGTCTCCTATACGATTGCACCAAACGTCGGCGAGGTCATCGCCTGCGACCTTTCCCCGTCGATGCTCGATGCGGTGACTGGCGAAGCGCGGCGGCGCGGTATCGTCAACATTAGTACCCGGCAGGCCGCAGCGGAATCGCTGCCTTTCGCCGACGGCGAATTCGACGCCGCGGCCTGCCGCATGAGCGCGCATCACTGGCAGGACCTCGACGCCGGTTTGCGCGAAGCGCGGCGCGTTCTGAAAGCCGGGGCGCCCGCGATCTTCATCGACGTAGTTTCCCCCGGCCATCCGATGCTCGACACGCACCTGCAGGCGGTGGAACTGCTGCGCGACCGCAGCCATGTTCGCGACTACCGGATCGAGGAATGGTCGGCCGCACTGAGCCGCGCCGGGTTCGATACCCTCCGCGTTTCCACGCATTCCCTGCCGATGGAGTTCGCCGCATGGGTCGAGCGGATGAAGACCCCGGCGCCCCTCGTCACCGCGATCCGGGCGCTGCAGACCGAAGCATCGGAAGCGGTGCGCGATGCCTTCGCCATCCGGGAGGACGGCAGCTTCACCATCCGCATCGCGACTTTCGAACTGACGGCGGCATAGCGCCCAGCCTCCGTGGTTCTAGCCGTAGGCTTTCACGAAAAACGCGGCAGTCACGCAGACCGCCAGGATCAGCGTCAAGGCCCGCACGACGCCGGAAGGCAGACGAACCCCCAGCAACGCGCCCAGATAGCCGCCTGCCGCCGCGGCTGGGGCGAGGATCAGAACCTCGCGCCAGCCAACCACGCCCATGGCTGCGAACAGCAGGACGGCAGATGTGTTCGCCGCCGTGACCAGCACGGTGCGCGGCCCTTGCAGGCGCTTGAGGTCATCGGGCGTCACAAAGCTCCAGAACGCCATCATCATGATGCCCACGGCGCCGCCGAAATAGCCGCCGTAGATGCCGAGGATGAACTGCCCGGTCAGGATCAGGCCGCGACCCGCGCCGCTCCAGCCGTGGATCGCGGACATGATGCGCCGCCCGAAGGCCAGCGCCATGGTCGCGGCGAGCAAAAGCCATGGCAGTGCCTGGAGAAACAGCGCCTGCGGCGTCACCAGCAGCAGCACCCCTCCCGCCAGCCCGCCAACGACCGATACCGCCGCCATCCAGCGCAGCGAGACGCCCGCGATCGGCCCCAGCCCGTCCCGATAGACCCAGGCACTGACCGCCCCGCCCGGATAGAGCGCCAGGCTGCTGGAGGCATTCGCCGTCACGGGCGGCACACCCGCCGCCATCAACGCCGGCAGGGAAACGAACGAACCGCCGCCCGCCAGCGCGTTCATCGCCCCCGCCAGCAGGCCCGATCCGATGAGGAGAAAATCTGCGGTCATGGCACGGCTATGAGGATGCCGGGCGCCCCGCACAATCCGGATGATGCGAAGCCGTGCCTTCGTCCTGAACGAAGGCTAATGCGAAAAAGGGGCTTCAGATTGCGACAGCAGGCGAGATACCGCCGACACGGTTGCGCTGGGTGGCTACGACGACGCGGTCGCGGCCGCCTTCCTTCGCACGAAGAAGCGCTGCGTCGGCAGTGGTGATCAATGCCTGGATCGGTCCATGATGGGGATAGACGGCCAGCCCCAGCGAGACGGTGACCTGTCCGAGAGGCTGCCCCTCCTGCGTGAGATCGAGGCCCGCCACCCGCTCGCGGATACGCTCGGCCCGCTCCAGCGCCAGTGCCTCGTCAGCCCCCGGCATCAGCATGAGGAATTCCTCGCCGCCATAGCGAAGCGCCAGATCGTCATCTCGCGCACCACCGGCGAAGACAGCCGCGACGGTGCGGATGACGAAGTCCCCGGCATCGTGACCGAAGCGGTCGTTGAGGCCCTTGAAGTGGTCGATGTCCATCATCAGGCAGGCGATCGGCGTACCTGCCGCATCGGCGGTGGCGACCAGCCGGCGTAGGGCATCGTCCAGTTCATGCCGGTTGCGCAAACCCGTCAGCGGGTCGAACAGCGCCTTTTGGTGGAGCACGTCTCGAAGGTTCAGGTTGGCAAGCGCGAGCCCGACGGTCTCGGACATCAGTTCGATGTAGACGCCGGTGGAATCGTCCGGCCCATGGTCGGCCGCCAGGTTCTCCAGCACCAGCAGGCCGATCGTTTCGCCCTGCGCGGTCAGCGGCACGCAGATGGTCGCCCGCGCCGCAGACGGAACAACGTGGCGGCAAGGCACGTCGAGCATCTCGCCGCCGGGCGCATGGATTTGACCGCGCCGCAGCGCCCAGCAATCGTCCGGGCCGAACGCCGCGTCGGTGCCCTGCGGCCCGCGCTCCCCCACCCCTTGATCTTTGACTCCTTGATCTTTGGCCCCGCGCCACTCGGCGGCACAGACCATCAGCTTCATGCGGTTGTCCAGCGTATAGAGCCGTCCCGCCAGCGTCGGCGCGATCTTGGGGGCGAACAGGCGCACCACGGCGAAGAGGTCGGAAACGCTCTCGCACCCCTGCAAGCGCTGTGTCATGCGCGCCAGCAGGTCCCGCACGGCCCAGTCGGCATCGCGCTCGCGCTCCAGCCGCTGGCGCTCCAGCCCGTTCTCCCGGAAGATGCGGATCGCCTGCGCCATGTCGCCGATCTCGTCGACTTGCGAGAACGCCGGGGTTTCCACGGTGTAGTCCTGGTCGGCAAGGCGGTTGACCACGTCGCTCAGCGTCATGACCGGACGCAGGATGCGTCGCTTCAGGATGAAGCCCAAAACCAGCAGGAACAGAGCGGCCGTGATCGCGACCATGGCCTCGGACACCGAGCGCAGCCGCTGCGAGGCCTGGCTCGCCTGTTCGATCGCATTGTCCGATCGCTGGTCGAGCATGTAGCGGAAGCGGCCGATCAGGAAGCGCACACGCTCCAGTTCGCGCTCGTACTCCGGTCCGAAGACGATCGCCCGCGCAGTGGCGCTCTCGCCGCGACGGCTGGCGGCGATCGCGGCCTGCTGCTCGTCCTCCAGCGTCGTAGCCCAGCGGAGACCCTCCGCCAACGAGCGCAGTTCCTGTTCGCTGGCGCCGCCGTCCTTCAGCCTCGCGAGGCGCTGTTCAACCGAGCCGAGCGAGGCCCGCGTGCGCTCGTAGGCGATGGCATGGCTGGGGTCGTCGGTCACCGTCGCGAGGCGAGCCTGATCGGTCAGTTCGGCAAGGTCGTTCTCGACCTCGAAGGTCAACTGGTCGAACAGGTCGCGCTGACGCACCGCCGCGCGCTCGACCTTGTCGGCGCTGGAAGCCAGAACCATCGTGATGCCCGCCACGATGGTAAGGCAGACGGTCGCGCCATAGGCCCAGTTGGTGATCGTCGCAATGCGCATGAACGGAAGCTAGACCATTGTGGTTACTTTTTGGTGCATCCCCCAACAAGGCGACCTCTAGCCAAATCCCGAATAGCGGGTAATCAGCGATCCGGTCTGAGCCATGTCTCGCATCACCGAAGGAAAGCGCGCAACCATGCCTTACGAACTATTGATCGATGGCGCACTGATCGACGGTGCATCCAGCATCGAGGTCGTGAACCCGGCAAGCGGCCGCGCCTTCGCGTCCGCCCCCCGCGCGGACGAGGGACAGGCGTTGCAGGCGATCGCCGCCGCGAAGCGCGCGTTTCCGGGCTGGGCCGCACTGGGGTTCGCCGAAAGAAGCCGCTGCCTCCACGAACTTGCCGATGCGATCAGGCTGCGGGTCGACGACTTCGCGCGGCTGCTCACCCAGGAACAGGGAAAGCCGCTGAAGGAGGCAAGGCAGGAGGTTCTCGGCGCCGTCGCCGCGCTGACGTACTACGCGCCGCTCACCCTCGAGCCGCGTGTCCTGCGCGAGACGCCGACGGAACGCATCATCGAGCAGCGTTATCCGCTGGGCGTGGTAGCCGCGATCACGCCGTGGAACTACCCCTTGCTGCTGCTGATGGTGAAGCTCGCCCCGGCCCTCATCACCGGCAATACCGTTATCGCCAAGCCGGCGCCGACCACGCCGCTCACCACCTTGCTGCTGGGCGAGGTCGCCGTCGGCATTCTTCCGCCCGGCGTCTTCCAGACGCTGGTCGACCAGAACGACCTTGGCGCCCTGCTCAGCCGGCATCCCGACGTTGCGCATATCAGCTTCACCGGCTCCACGCCCACCGGCAGGAAAGTGCTGGGCAGCGCAGCCGATACGCTCAAGCGGTTCACACTGGAACTGGGCGGCAATGACGCGGCGATCATTCTCGACGATGCGGACATCGCCAAGGTCGCACCTCGGATATTCGGCGGCGCGACCACCAATGCGGGGCAGATCTGCCTTGCCGTGAAGCGGGTCTACGTCCCCAATTCGATGATCGATGCGCTATGCGCCGAGCTTGTCAGGCTCGCCGGAGAGGCCGTCGTCGGCGATGGGCTCGAACAGGGCACAACGATCGGGCCGATCCAGAACCGTGCCCAGTTCGAGAAGGTGCTGGGCTTCATCGAGGACGCACGAGCGCAGGGCACCATCGTCGCCGGTGGGAAAGCGCTTGCAGGCGACGGCTACTTCATCGCGCCGACCATCGTGCGCGACCTGCCCGACGATGCCCGCCTCGTGCGCGAGGAGCAGTTCGGCCCGGTGCTCCCGGTGCTGGGTTATGACGACCTGGAAGATGCGATCGGGCGGGCTAACGACAGCGAGTACGGCCTCGGCGGGACGGTGTGGACCTCTAACATCGATCGCGGCATCGCGGTCGCTTCACGCATCGAAAGCGGAACGGTGTGGGTCAACAAGCACCTGGAACTGCCCTTCGACGTGCCCTTCGGCGGCGCAAAACAGTCCGGGATCGGTCGTCAGCAGGGCATCGAGGGCATGGAGGACTTCACCCAGCCCAGGATCGTCAACGTCGCACTTGGCTGAGCCCTGATCGATCGTCGGCGGTCCCGTGCGACTTGCGCATGAGGTAGACGTCCATGATCCAGCCATGCTCCCGTCGCAGCGCCGAACGCAGATCGATGATCGTCTCCGCCACTTCGGCAAGGCGCCCGGCGACGAGTGCTTCGCCGGGCATGCCGAGGTAGGCGCCCCACCAGATGTCGATGCCTTGCGCATCCAGCGCCTCGAAGGCACCGCCCTCGTCCAGCATGACCACCACCGTTCCCGCGCCGGGCGGCCAGCCATGCATGCGCAGCAGCCGTCCGGTCGTGATCGTCACCGCGTCCGCCAGCCGGTTGAGCGGGATCGCATGTGCGGCGGTCAGCGCATGGAGGCTGGAGATGCCGGGCACCACGCGCACCTCGATGGCCATCCCGCCTCCGATCAGTTGCCCAGCGATCCGCAAGGTGCTGTCATAGAGCGAGGGGTCGCCCCAGACCAGCAGGGCAAGCCTGCCTCCTTCGGGCAGGTGCTTGGCGATCTGCGCGGCCCATGCGGCGGCGATCGCGCCGTGCCAGGACTGCACGCCATCGATGTAGTCGCCCCCGGCATCGCGGGTCGGGAGGTCGAACTCGACCACGCGCACCGGCTGCGTCAGCACGGCGTCGCAGATGGTCCGGCGTACGTCGAGCAACCCCGACTTGGCGCTGCCCTTGCGCGGCAGCAGGATCAGGTCGGCCTGGTTCATCGCGCGCATCGCCTGGACGGTCAGGTGATCGGGATTGCCCGTGCCGATGCCGATGAGATCGAGATGGATCACTTGGCAGATCCGGCGTAGCGGGAGTCTGCGGTCTGCGGCCGGAAGCGGCGGTCGTAGCCGCGGGCGTAGAGGCTGCTTTCCCCGAAGTCCTCGGCAGCGAGCACCCGGCCGACGAGGATCAGCGCGGTGCGCTCCATGCTCCCGGCAACGGCGTCTTCGATCGTATCCAGCGTGGCGCGCACGATGCGCTGGTCGGGCCAGCTCGCCCGCCATACGACCGCGACCGGGCAATCGGCGCCGTAGACCGGGGCAAGGTCGGCCACGACCCTTTCGAGGTTGTGGATCGACAGGTGGATCGCCAGCGTCGCTCCCGTCGCGGCAAAATTGGTCAGGCTTTCGGCGGGCGGCATCGTGCTCGCGCGGCCGGGCGTGCGGGTCAGCACCAGCGACTGCGCCAGCGCGGGCAGAGTGAGTTCGGCCTCCAGCGCGGCGGCAGCGGCCGCGAAGGCCGGAACGCCCGGGGTGACGGTGAAGGGAATGTCCAGCGCGCGCAGGCGGCGCAGTTGCTCACCCATCGCCGACCAGACCGACACGTCGCCCGAATGGAGCCGCGCGACGTCCTGCCCGGCGGCATGGGCCTCGGCGATCTCGGCGATGATGGCATCGAGGTCCATCGGCGCGGTGTTGACGATGCGCGCGCCGGGCGGGCAGTGGTCCAGCACCTCTGCGGGCACCAGCGACCCGGCATAGAGGCACACCGGGCTCGCCGCGATCAGATCGCGGCCGCGCAGGGTCAGAAGGTCGGGCGCGCCGGGGCCGGCGCCGATGAAGTGAACGGTCATGCGGAAACTCCCAGGGCTATGGCGCAAGTCGCCATGCGGTCGCGTGAAATGTGGCGGGGGCCTGCGAGCGTGGCGGCATCGTCGTCGAAAGCGGCAAGTGCACTGGCCTCGGCGACGCTACCGACGCCTCTTGCAGCTTGCGCGGCGGTGGAGGCGGTGCACGTAGACACTTGCGCCAGCCGGCCGGGCGGTACGGCGATCAGGGGCAGGTCCAGCAGGTTCGCCAGTTCGGCGAGCAGTTCCGCCTTGTCGGCCGGAGCGGCCAGATGCGTGACGGGCGGCGCCCCCTCGCGCGCCAGCTGATACGCGGAAATCAGCGAAAACACGCTGGCGTCCTTGCGAAAACCGAAGCCCGCCACGATCACAGCACTACGCTCCACTGCACCACCGGATAGCGCGAACGCCAGCCGCGCCGGGTGCCGAGCGGTGCCGCATCCGCAAGTTCGATGCGCATCAGCGTGCCGCCTTGCTCGCCCTGCCAGCGGGCGAGCAAGGCTTCGGACTCCAGCGTCACAGCATTGGCTACCAGCCGGGTGCCTGTGGGAAGCCGCTGCCACAAGGCGTCGAGAAATCCGTCAGATAGTCCTCCACCGATGAACACGGCATCCGGCGGGCGGCCGTCAGGCAAGACCTGAGGCGCGCGGCCGAGGACGAGTTCCAGCCGGTCCACGCCCAGCGCCAGCGCGTTCGCCCTCGCCCGACCGGCGCGGCTCGGATCGGCCTCGACGGCGCAGGCGGTGTTGGCCGGATGCGCCAGCAACCATTCGATCGAGACCGAGCCCGAGCCGCCCCCGATGTCCCACAAGCGCTCGCCGGGACGCGGCGCGAGGGCGCTGAGCGTCAGGGCCCGCAGCGGGCTCTTGGTGATCTGGCCGTCGTGATCGAACAGATCGTCAGGCAAGCCGCTGGTCGCGGGCAAGGCGTCACCCACGCCGGCGACCTCGATCCCCACCGCTACCGGATGCCGGATATCGTCGAAGCCCAGCGCCTGTGCTTCGACGCTGCGCACCCGTTCGCGCGGCCCGCCCAATGCTTCCAGCACATGCAGCGTAGAAGCGCCGAAACCACGCTCGACCAGATACGCGGCCAGCCCAGCCACCGCTTCGCCATCACGCACGAGCACCAGTATGTGCCGCCCTTTGGCAAGGTGAGGCCGCAGGCGCTGCACCGGCGCGGCGTGAAGACCAAGGCAGGTGCAGTCCTGCAGCGCCCAGCCCAGCCGCGCCGCCGCCAGCCCGAACGTGGAAGGCGCCGGGTGCGCGATCCATTCGCCCGGAGCAAGATCGCGAGTCACACTGCTCCCCGCGCCGAACCAGAACGGATCGCCGGAGACCAGCACTACCACCTTGCGCCCGCGCTCCGCCAGCAGCAGCGGGATGCCGTCGGCGAAGGGAACTGGCCATTCGCGGCTCGGCGCACTAAGCCCCGGCAGCAGCGCGAGGTGGCGGGCGGCGCCCATCACCAGTTGCGCCTGTTCCAGTGCCGCGCGGTTTGCCGCGCTCAGTCCGTCCGCCGCATCCTCGCCGATGCCCACGATCGTCAACCAGGGGGAAGCGATGCTGTCAGCCATGCCGAACATCCTGCTGCTGGGCGGAACCACCGAAGCGAGCGCGCTTGCCCGCCTGCTGGCGGCGTCCGGCATGACCGCAATGCTCAGCTATGCCGGACGCACCGAAAACCCGCGCCCGCAGCCGATCCCCACGCGCATCGGCGGCTTCGGCGGCGTGTCCGGGCTCGCCGCCTACTTGCGCGCAAACTGCGTTACTCATCTGGTGGACGCCACCCATCCCTTCGCCGCAACGATGAGCGCGAACGCGGTGGAAGCGGCCCGCATCGCAGGCGTAACTCTCTTCGCGCTCACCCGTCCGGCATGGGAACCGGTAGCCGGAGACGACTGGCGCCCTGCTCCCGACATCGCCGCTGCCGTCGATGCCCTTGGCGGCCCGCCGCGCCGGATCATGCTTGCACTGGGCCGCATGCATGTGGAGGCTTTCGCCGCCCGCCCGCAGCATCACTACCTGCTGCGCTTCGTCGATGCGCCGGACCAGCCGTCCGCCTTGCCCCATCACACGCTGGTCATCGATCGCGGCCCCTTCAGCGTCGAAGACGACACCCGGCTGCTGCGCGACCATGCGATCGACCTCGTGGTCTGCAAGAACGCGGGCGGCAGCGGCGCCAAGGCGAAACTTGTCGCCGCGCGCGATCTCGGCCTGCCGGTGCTGATGATCGAGCGCCCGGCGCTCCCGACCCGCACCGAGTTCCATCGGCCCGAGGACGTACTCGACTGGATCGCTCACGCCGCATCCCCGGAAACCGAGCGCGGGGTGTAAAGGGTCGGTCCTCCCGGCCGCTCGATCACCCGCGTCCGGCTCGATCCGACGATCACCACGGTGCGCATGTCAGCCATTTCCGCACTCGCCTGTCCGAGCGGCACGATCCTCAGGCTTTCCTCCGGGGTCGATACCGCGCGGGCGAACAGGACCAGCCGCTCGTCGCCGCAGGCATCGCGCAGCACTTCCAGCACTCTGGCGAACCCTTCGGGCCGCGCCCTGGATCGCGGGTTGTAGAACGCCATGGCGAAGTCCGCCTCCGCCGCCAGCTGCAGGCGCTTCTCGATGACGTTCCACGGCTTAAGGTTGTCGGACAGGTTGATCGCGCAGAAATCATGCCCGAGCGGCGCGCCTGCCCGTGCCGCGGCGGCGAGCATGGCGGTAATCCCCGGCAGCACGCGTATGTCGAGACCGCGCCATGAAACCGGCCCTGCCTCCAGCGTCTCGAACAGCGCGGAGGCCATCGCGAAGACTCCGGGATCGCCCGATGACACGACGACCACCCTGCGCCCCTGCGCCGCAAGGTCGAGCGCCAAGGCCGCCCGGTCCAGTTCCACGCGGTTGTCGGAAGGATGCAGCGTCAGCCCCGGCCGAGGCGCCACGCGCGCAACATAGGGAATGTAGCCGACCACGTCGGTCGCCTCGGCCAGCGCAGCGGTGACTTCGGGCGTGACGAGTGCCTCGCTGCCCGGCCCCAGCCCGGCAACCGCAACCCATCCTGTGGTCATGGCCCCGCTCACGGTCGACGCCCCTGTCCGTGAATGAGCAGGATCGAGAAGTAGGGCGCGACCTGCTCGGCATCGACCAGCCGGGTCACCTTCTGGCCC
Organism: Novosphingobium resinovorum; assembly: GCF_027922145.1. Classification (GTDB taxonomy): domain Bacteria; phylum Pseudomonadota; class Alphaproteobacteria; order Sphingomonadales; family Sphingomonadaceae; genus Novosphingobium; species Novosphingobium resinovorum. Next base: position 53,468 of record NZ_BSFC01000013.1, read on the forward strand.
GGCATGGCGGCGTGCTCGACCAGCCATGCGGCATCCTCGCGCCCGGCTGCGGCCACGGCGCGGCGCAGCTTGGGCAGGTTGCGGCCGATCTTCATGACCACCAGCGCGTCGGTATCGCGGATGCGCCGCGCCAGCTCCGCTTCGGGCAGAGTGGCCATCGCCACCGTCAGCACGTCATCCCCCCACGTGATCGGCAGGCCGGTGGCGTTCCATGCACCCGCCATGCCGGTGATGCCGGGCACGACCTCCACAGGCGCTTGGCCCGCAAGGCGGCTGTGGAGGTGCATGAACGACCCGTAGAAGAACGGATCACCCTCGCACAGCACCACCACATCCTCGCCGGTGCGGGTGGCGTCCAGCAGCCGCTCGGTGCATCCGGCGTAGAACTCGGAGAGGCAGGCGTTGTAGCCCGGATCGGACAGCGGGATTTCGGTGGTCACCGGATATTCCATCGCGATCTCGACCGCATCGGCGCGCAGCAGGTCCTGCGCGATGCGCCGGGCGTGGCCGGCGCGGCCCTTCTTGCGGAAATAGGCGATCTGCCGCGTGCCGCGCACCAGCCGGTCCGCACGCACGCTCATGAGGTCGGCTGCGCCGGGGCCAAGGCCGACGCCATGGATCGTGCCATGATCCGGCGCGCTCATTCGGCGCGGCTCGCAAGGGCGTTGATGGCCGCCACCGTGATGGCACTGCCGCCGAGGCGCCCCTCGACGATGCAGCAGGGGACCGGCGCCGCCTCCCACAGCGCGTCCTTGGACTCGGCCGCTCCCACAAAGCCCACCGGACAGCCGATGATCGCCGCCGGGCGCGGGCAGGCCGGGTCCTGCAGCATGTCGAGGAGGTGGAACAGCGCCGTGGGGGCGTTGCCGATCGCCACCACCGCACCTGCCAGATGCGGCCGCCACAGCTCCAGCGCGGCGGCGGAGCGGGTATTGCCCATGGTACGGGCGAGGTCCGGTACCTGGCTGTCGTTGAGGGTGCAGATCACCCGGTTGTCTGCGGGCAGGCGCGCGCGGGTCACGCCCTCGGACACCATGCGCGCATCGCACAGGATCGGCGCACCGGCGACCAGCGCATCGCGCGCTGCCGCCGCGAAACCGTGCGAGAAGCGGATATGCGCTTCGAGGCCCACCATGCCCGCCGCATGGATCATGCGCACCGCGACCGGCTCCTCCTCGGCCCCGAAGCGCACGAGATCGGCCTCGGCGCGGATGATAGCGAAGGACTGGCGATAGATCGCGGCGCCGTCCTTCTCGTAGGCATGCGGCATCAGGAAGCTCCAAGGCGGGCGAGAATGTCGGCGCTGTCCAGCCCTCGGCACAGCGGCTGCGCATCGGCGCGGGCCCCGAAGACAAGGTCGTAGCGTCCGCCGCGGCCGGTCACGGTCACGTCGGCGGGCAGCGAAGAGGCGCAGCCCTTGGCGCACCCGGACACATGCAGACGGCCCGGCACGAGGGGGGCAAGCCGCCGGGCCAGATCGCGGGTTTCCACGCTGGCCTGCGGGCAAGCGGGGGCACCGGGGCAGGCATCCACCCGCAGCAGCGGATCGGCGGGATCGGTCACGAGACCGGGAACATCGGTCGAGCAGCCCCCTTCGACGAGCAGCACGCGCCAGGGCGTCAGGCGCACTCCGGTGACGCCGGGGCTTCGCATCAGGTCCAGCAATGTCTTCGCCTCGATGCGCCCGAACGGCAAACCACAGGCGATCCCGTCCCGCCACCGGCCGGGCGCGATGGGCGGCTGAGGCGGGGCGGGCCGGGCACCATCGCGGGCCCAGGCGGGCAGCGGAGCGTGGTGCCGGGCCATCCGCCGCGCCTTCGCGCCGCCGCTTTCGACGAACCACCGCGCGAGCGCCAGCAAGGCATCGACCTCGCCGCCGACCGTCAGCTTCACGCCCTCGGCCCGCCCGTCGGCGCGCAGCATCAGCGGGCCATCGAGCGTGCGTTCGATCCGGAAATCTCCCGGTTCGCGCGCCAGTACCGGCACCTCGCCCGCATCGATGACAAAGCCGACCTTGCCCGGCAGCTGCGGAAATCCCGCCAACCGGTCGCGCAGCTCGTCGGCGATGCGCGCGGTGTCGTCGCCCGCACGCCAGTCCGGTGCAGCGAGGATGTTGCGGTGGCTCTCCCGCTCGCCGTCACCATCGACGAGACCGAGCGCGCACAGATGCTCCAGCAGGACCGGCCAGTGCGGCTCGCCCACCCCGCGAATCTGGAAGTTGGCACGCCGCGTCAGGTCGATCAGGCCATTGCCATAGGCCAGCGCGGCCTCGCCCAAGGCAACCGCCTGGGCGGAGCTCATCCGGCCGAGGTGCGGCTTGACCCGCACCAGCAGTCCATCTCCGGCCATCATCGGACGCCAGGCGTCGGGGCACCAGCCCCGTATCACGCCCTCTTCCTGCAGGCTCACAGCCATCCCACCCCGCGCGCCGGGCCGAACCTGAGGATGGGGCTTACCGGCCACGGCCGACCGACGCGGGCCGACGGGCGGGCGCAACAGGCGCCCGGCGACACGCGCGCGTGCAGCCCCAGCCGCACCGCTTCGTCGCCCAGACGGAAGAACAACCGTGCCGTGACCATCCCCTGGACCAAGGCAAGAGCGACCAGTGCGCCGGCAGGTCTCCTGGCTCGCGGGTCACAGCTTGATGCACGCCTTCCCGGACCTTTAAGGCCCAGTGGCTGCCCCTCGAAAGGGCGAGTGCATCGCGCTACCCGCTTACAGTTGCAGGGACAGCCGCGGATTTGGGAGCAAGCCCCCGCACCGCATTCCCGATTAAGCCCCGTCAGGGGCACCGGCGCGATCATGTTCGAAGAACGGAGTTTCCCCACCCTTCGAGCGCTGCGCCTTACAGCGACTTTGCAGGAGGGTAAACTCCTGTTCGCCAGGATTGATCGTCATCGAATCAGTCGATTGCGATCGGTGCCCGCAGCGACTATATCCACTGCACCCCTGACGGAGTGTGTAATCATGAACTTGTCCCTGACCGCATCGCCTACCCGCCTTGCCGCCAAGGAAACCTGTGTTCATGCCTGCCTCCATTTCCATTTCCAAACTCACCTGGCCCGCGCCTGACGGCCGCCGCGTTCTTGATGACCTGACCCTCGATTTCAGCAAGGAACGCGCCGGCCTTGTCGGACGCAACGGCATTGGCAAATCGACGCTGCTGAGCCTCATCTGCGGCGACCTGTCGCCGTCCAGAGGAACCGTTCGCGTTCAGGGCACAGTGGGATTGCTACGGCAGGCTGTACAGGCATCGGCCGACGGCACCGTGGCGCATCTGCTCGGAATCGCCGATGCACTCGCGGTTCTTCGCGGCGCCGAAGCCGGCACCGCGACGTTGGACGAACTGGTCGAGGCCGACTGGACCGTGGAAACCCGCGCAGCCGACGCACTGGCCTGCCTAGGGCTGCCGATACCGCTCGATACGCCGCTCGGCTGCCTGTCGGGCGGACAGAGGACACGCGCGGCGCTGGCGGGATTGCATTTCACCCAGCCGGATTTTCTGCTGCTTGATGAGCCGACGAACAACCTTGACGCAGAGGGCAGAGCGGCCGTCATCGATATGCTGGCGCACTGGCGTGCAGGCGCCATCGTCGTGAGCCATGACCGCGAATTGCTCGACGCCATGGACTCGATCATCGAACTTACCTCGCTGGGGGCCGCGCGTTATGGTGGCAACTGGAGTGATTACTGCGCACGCAAGGCCGTTGAACTCGCTGCCGCCGAGCATGATCTCGCATCGGCCGAGCACCATCGGGCGCAAGTGACCCGCAAGACGCAAATAACCGCAGAGCGTCAGCAGCGGCGCGATGCAGCGGGAAATCGCCAGGCCGGTCGTGGCGGCATGCCGCGTATCCTGCTCGGGGCCCGCCGCGAGCAGGCGGAAAACAGCGGCGGAGAAAACAGACGCTTCGCCGAACGGCAGCGCAGCGAGGCGGAACTCGCTGTGAAACGGGCAAGGGCGCGGATCGAAATATTCCAGCCCATCTCGGTTCAGATCGCGACGACAGGCCTTAACCCGTCTCGCGATGTTCTTACGCTCGAGCATGTCTCCGCAGGATACGAGGATGGGGCATCGATATTACGCGACATGTCACTGCGCATCGTCGGACCCGAACGGGTTGCGATAACCGGAGCGAATGGCAGCGGCAAATCGACTTTGCTGCGGGTCATCATCGGCGAACTTACCCCGTCGTCAGGCCGAGCGGAATGCCACGTTCCCCGTAGGCTACTCGATCAGCAGGCCACCATCCTGCACAAGGAACAGACCATCGCTGAGAACTTCTCGCGACTAAACGAGGGGGTGGACAATAATGCATGTCGCGCGGCGCTGGCTCGTTTCGGCTTCAGGGCAGCAGCAGCCGACAAGGCCGTCCACGCCCTGAGCGGAGGGCAGATCCTGCGCGCCGGCCTTGCCTGCATCTTGGGCAACCCTGCTCCGCCGCCGCTCCTTATCCTCGACGAGCCGACGAACCATCTCGACCTCGAATCGATCGCTGCGATCGAAGCCGGATTGATGGCCTACGATGGCGCGTTAATCGTGGTCAGTCACGATCGACGATTTTTGGATCGAATTCGCATTACGCGGACGGTCGAACTGGAAACTGGCGGCTGGATTCGCTCGACATGAGCATTGACCGAGAGGCCGCAGACTGAACCGAGCAATGCCGTGCGCCCGATCTTGGTCGCCAAAACAAGGCCTAGCCCCGGAACATTACGCAGCTATCGCTATTCACCATGCGCGGTCGGCGGCTGGGTCATTGCGCCGGGCGGGCATCACTTCATGGAAACGCCGATCGGAGACCAGGTAATCGCCTAAGCCCTGCCGTGAAGCCGTCCCGGCGACGGTAACACCTGAAACCAAAACCCACGCTCAAGCGATGTGGACCTTATGGAACCGCCAGCCGCATCTCAACCGCCTGCGACGATATCTTTCGCCAGACGACGGCGGCGCTGGAGCATCGCGCGGAATGTCCTGCTTGCCATTCTCACCGCGATCTTCGCTGTCTGGTTGCTTCTGTTCATAACCAAGGGCCGGTTCCTCAGACACCCTTTCGAAAGCATCGCCAGTTCGCTAAGCGATCGCACGGTCAAGGTCGGCGGCAACTTCCAGCTCTATTTCGCCCCGCTGCGGATCAAGTTCGTGGCCGAGGAGTTGGCCGTATCCAACCCGCAATGGGCAAAGGAAAACACCCTTTTCGCCGCCCGGCGCATCGAAGCCAGGATCGCCCCGCTTTCGCTGCTTTTGGGGCATCGCCATGTCTATGCACTCGATCTCGATCGGGGCGTCATCAATCTGGAATGGGATGCCGGCCACAGGCGCAATACCTGGACTTTCGCAACGAGCGGGGAAGGCAAGCCTTTCGAAATGCCACGCATCGACAGGGCCAACATTACCGGCACGCAGATCCATTACATCGACCCGCAGATGCCGCTCCTCGCCAACCTCACCATTGATCCGATCGCGGCTACGGATACGCGGATCGGCAAGGCAGTGGGGCTGAAAGGCAGCGGCACTTTTCGCACTACGCCATTTCGCCTGACGGCTGAACTGCTGTCCCCCGATGCCAGTCTTTCCGGAGCAGAGAACCGACTACAGGCGCGCGCATGGGCGGCCAATAGCGTCATCGACGTTTCCGGCACCCTGCCCGCCCTCACAGAGTTCGAGGACGTTCCCTTGAAAGTCGCGGCCAAAGGGCGGGACTTGTCCGACCTAATGGCGGTGATTGATGTCGTCATTCCGCAGACACGCCGCTATGCGCTCGAGGCGCAGCTTGTGAAGGACGCGCAGACCTATCGTTTCACAGGGATGACGGGAACTTTTGGCCAATCCGACCTGTCGGGCCGCTTCACCGTGACCAATGCGCAGCGACTGAGGCTGGACGCCGCGCTGGAAACCCGGCGCCTCGACATTGTCGATGCGGCCCCATTTATCGGTTACAACCCCGATGTCGTAGCTTCGCAGGGCGCGATGGCTGCCGCTGCGCAGACAGGAGCAGGAGCCCGCCGCATCCTTCCCGACGCAGAACTGCCGGTTGCGATGATGCAACGCTTCGATGCCGGTCTCGACTGGAAAATCGGCGTGGTCCGATCGAAGAACGTGCCCGTCTCGAACATCGCGCTGAAACTGTCGCTGGACAGGGGGCGACTGGCGCTGTCGCCGCTGACATTCTCCATGGCGCGCGGCGACGTGGCCTCGGACTTCGTGATCGACACCCGCCAGCGGCCCTCCGCGATCCGTTACGATATCCGTCTGGCCTCGACGCCGATGGGCCGCCTGCTGGCGGGTTATGGTCTCGCCGATTCCGGTACTACCGGCACTATTCGCGGCAGGATCGAACTGGACGGAAGAGGTGACACGATCCACGATTCGCTGGCGACGTCATCGGGCCGGATCGCCTTTGTCATGCCGCAGGGTACGCTGTGGACGCAGAATGCGCAACTCGCCGAACTGGACCTCGGAACCTTCGTCTCCAAGATGTTTCAGGGCAAACTGAAGAAACCGATCGAGGTCAATTGCGGCCTGCTGGCCTTCACCGTCCGAGGTGGAACCGCCGCGGCCGACCCGATCCTGATCGACACCAGCAAGAACGTGGTGATCGGCCGCGGGGGCTTCAGTTTCGCGACCGAGACGGTAGACATGGCTTTCCGTGCCGACGGCAAGAAGTTCAGCCTGTTCTCCGGCCAGTCTCCCGTTGGCCTGGGTGGTCATTTCTCGGAACCGAAACTGCAGGTGATCAGCCCGCAACTTGTCGGCCGTGCCGGGGCCGGACTTGGCCTTGCCTTGCTTGCCACCCCAGTTGCCGGATTGCTGGCATTCGTCGACCCCGGTGATGCGAAGTCAACCGCTTGCGGCCCTGTTCTTGCGGGAGCAAATGCAAGCGCCCAGCGCACTTCCAACGGCAAGCCGCGTGACGATGTCGGCAATGGTTCAACCAAAAAGAATTAGCGCCATGGCCAAGACATCCGGTGTCTTTCGAGACAAAATCGTGATTTACGGTGCGCTGGCAGCAAACCTTCGAATCGCGATCGCAAAGTTCGTCGCAGCCGGGATCCGCGGCTCATCGGCGATGGCCACCGAAAGCGTTCATTCGCTAATGGACAGCGAGAACCAGCTTCTGCTTCTCTAAGATCAGCGCCGCTGACATTCCGATGTATGAAAGCATCGCCCATATTCGCGAGCCTCACCCGATCTAGGTTGAATCGCCATTCATCACCAGAAAGCAATGGCGGCAAGGTAGAGCGATTACGAACGCCTCGAACTCGACGTGCCCAGTCGATTGATCCTCGACGATAGTGGGTTGATGCTCGATGCCACGCTCGCCGGGATGGGGTGGGGCTATCTGGCTGAGCAGACCATTACGCCGCTCATCAAGGACGGGCAACTGATCCAGATGCTGGTGGACTGGATGCCGCAGGAGGCGCCGCTTTGCCTATACTATTCCGGCCGTCGCCATGTTCCTGCCAAATTGCGTGCGTTCATCGACCTCGTTCGGCTCCACGCCCGGAAGCCGTCAATGGCGTGAGGCACTCGTTTGGTAAGTTGCTTCCTGGACGAGCAGCGTGAACCGTGCACGGATGCGATGGGCCGGCGCGTTGCTGCCGTTTCTGTGGTCGCCCCGTCACTACCGTTCGGTAGCCAATATTCCATTCTCAGGCGCAGACGGTCTGCTCCTGACAAGAAACCGAACCTGGCTCGGTTGTGGTGCTCAGATGCCTCCAAAACAACCCATTCATGCCTTCGCTCCTCGTCGAACGACACGACGGGCTTGGCGAAGTAGGAATGCTCGAACGATCCCAGCGGAATCGCCAGCAGCGACGGTTCTACGTCGAATCTGATACGCAATGTTCGATCCGCGCTCCTGACAGAATCGATAAGCCACATGGCGTCTGCTATCGGGAGGTCTTACCCACTCTCGCGACGGGCCGTCGATCCTAACATCGCTGCATCTAATAGGACCCGCGTCGAAAAAACGCTTCCCGATTGTTGCCGGCAGGCCAAGCGATGACAAACCAGCGTTTTGAATCGGCGGTTTGAGGCAGCTCGCCAGCCATATTCACACAACTAAAACATGCGCGCCCGGCATGGAATTCATCATTTTAGCTCTCTCCTAGAATATTATCACATAAATTTTCTACTGCCTTTCTCGACCCATCACGATTAATCGCCCGCAAATTTCTGTTGCCAATTTACAAACCATCTACTTTTACCCCCCTATTCATAAAATGTCTGATTGCGGACTGGCAGGTTAGAGATCCGAACGAGGCGCAACGGCAAGCAGGAAAGATCGGACTTGGCGCCGACACCGTCGTGAATCATGTCGTGAACGAAGCGATGGAATGCGGCGACCCGGGGATCTGGCCTTATGCAGAACTCTGGTCGCCAAGAAGCTACGGCGCTGCTATAGCCTTATATCCCTGCATCCTGAGAAGGATTCTGCGGCCTTGCGTGCTACGTTGACTCGCGAGGATAGGTTTCGTCAGACGTAGCTTAAGGTACTTAAAAGATGACATTCGACAAGGGAAATCGCGGCTATGGTCGTGATCGGTTCGGCGGTGGTGATGATCGTTGGGGTGGTGGCAACGATCGGTTCGGCGGCGGCGGCGGTGATCGCTTCGGCGGTGGCGGTGATCGGTTCGGCGGCGGCCAGCGTGGTGGCTTCGGCGGATCGCGCGGTGGTGGTTTTGGCGGCGGCGGTGGTTCGCGTGGCGGGCCGGGCCAGGTCGTCGGGCAGGGTCGTGGAACGGTCAAGTTTTTCAACCCCGACAAGGGTTTCGGCTTCATCCAGCTTGAAGGTGGCGGCGACGACGCATTCGTGCACATCAGCGCCGTGCAGTCTGCCGGCCTCGAGACGCTGGCCGAAGGCCAGCAGCTGGAATTCCAGCTGGTCGAGCGCAATGGCAAGGTTTCCGCATCCGAACTGACTATTGTCGGTGAGGTCATCGTTGCTGAACGTCGCGAACGTGCCGCCGCTCCCGCTCCGCGCCAATCGACTGGTGAAAAGGCCACCGGCACGGTCAAGTTCTTCAACGGCTCCAAGGGCTTCGGCTTCATCGTGCGCGATGACGGCCAGCCTGACGCTTTCGTGCATATCAGCGCCGTCGAGCGTTCCGGTTTGCATGGTCTTTCGGAAGGCGATCAGCTCGAATTCGAGATCGAGATCGATCGTCGCGGCAAGGCATCTGCCGTGAATCTGGTCCAGCGCTGACGGACTTGGCCATGGCTGCCACAGGTGGCCATGGCCTCTGCTCCGGCTTTCCTCTGTCGCATTGCGATCGGTAACGGAAAGACACGCGCTTTATGCCGAAGGCGCTGATCCAGCCCGCCTTCGGCCAGATACCTGCAAGGGTACGAATGAGTACCCTTCAGGCGTACGCACAACACGTCCTGCTGCGGGGGATCAGCTTTCTTCTGGAACTGATGACCGGACACATTACTTGAGCCCCGGACCAGCGGTAGTTCAATTCTTGCTTGAAAGGCTGCCCCTTAGCAGCCTCAAACCTGACCTTGTCCTGGCGGCACGACCGTCACGCAAAGGCCAATAAAACGACAACGGATTACATGACGAACGACGATCGCAGCGGTGACAACGACTCCCCTCTTCTCGACCTGGACAAAGGTTCGGTCCAGCGGTTCATCGCGCGCGCCAAGAGCCAGGGCGTCATCACGGTCAAGGAGTTGAATGCCGCGCTGCCGCAAGACCAGATGACCACCGACCAGATCGAGGACATCATGGCCGCGATCTCGGAAATGGGCGTCAAGATCGTCGAGAACGATGATGATGACGATGAAGAGGGTGAGCAGGAAGAGGGCGTGGAGGCCGTCGATGGCCGCGATGACGATTCGGGTTCGGATTCCGAGTTCGACGAAGGCAATTCCCGGCGCCGCCCCGGCGAAACCCGCAAGGCGGACACGCTCGGGCGTTCCGATGACCCGGTACGGATGTACCTGCAGGAAATGGGCGCCGCCGAGATGCTCAGCCGCGAGGGCGAGGCCGCCATCGCCAAGCGCATCGAAGCTGGCCGCGACATGATGATCATGGGGCTTTGCGAAAGCCCCATGACCTTCCATGCGATCATCGGTTGGTCCGAAGCGCTCAACAATGGCGACATGCAACTTCGCGAGATTCTCGATCTCGACGCCATGCTCTCCAAGGAGCCGCAACCGGAAAACCTGGGTGAGGACGGTGAAGCCGACGGCGAGATTTCCGCTGCCACGGCCGGTCCTTCTTTCAAGGACGATGACGATTCCGGCGAGGACAACTCGGAGGAAGTCGACGAGGACGGCAACCCGATCCCCAAGCGCAAGGTCGAGGACGATGAAGAGGACAACACCCTCTCCCTCGGCCAGATGGAAGCGGCCCTCACACCGGAAGCGCTGGAGAAATTCGCGCTCATCACCGAACTGTTCCGCACCTTTGAACGTCTTCAAAGCGACCGGCTCGACGCGCTGGCGCTTGGCATTGATTTCCCGGGCGAGAAAGAAGACCAGTATCTGCAACTGCGGGAGGATCTCACCGCGCAGGTGGAGGCAGTGCAGTTCCACGCGAGCAAGATCGAGTATCTGGTCGACAACCTCTACTCCTTCAACCGTCGCCTGACGACGCTGGGTGGCCAGATGTTGCGTTTGGCCGAGCGTCACAAGGTGAAGCGCGCCGACTTCCTCGAAGCCTACACGGGCCGGGAATTGGACGACACATGGGTCGCCGAAGTGGCCAGGAAGGACAAGAAGTGGGCTGCCTTCGCGGAAAACGAGGCTGAGCCTGCCGAGCGCATCCGTCTGGAAGTCTCGGACATCGCCACCGCCACCGGCATGGCGCTGCCCGAGTTCCGCCGCATCGTGAACATGGTGCAGAAGGCGGAGCGTGAAGCGCGCATCGCCAAGAAGGAAATGGTCGAGGCGAACCTGCGTCTGGTGATCTCGATCGCCAAGAAGTACACGAACCGCGGCTTGCAGTTCCTGGATCTCATCCAGGAAGGCAACATCGGCCTGATGAAGGCGGTCGACAAGTTTCAGTACCGCCGCGGCTACAAGTTCTCGACTTATGCGACTTGGTGGATCAGACAAGCAATCACGCGTTCGATCGCGGATCAGGCTCGCACGATCCGTATCCCGGTCCACATGATCGAGACGATCAACAAGCTGGTACGCACCAGCCGTCAGTTCCTCCATGACCAGGGCCGCGAGCCCACGCCCGAGGAAATGGCCGAGAAACTGTCGATGCCGCTCGAAAAGGTGAAGCGGGTTCTCAAGATTGCCAAGGAGCCGATCTCCCTCGAAACGCCGATCGGCGACGAGGAAGACAGCAGCCTCGGCAACTTCATTCAGGACGAGAACGCCGTCATCCCGGTGGACGCAGCGATCCAGGCCAACCTGAAGGAAATGATCACTCGCACGCTGGCGTCGCTGACGCCTCGCGAGGAACGTGTGCTGCGCATGCGCTTCGGCATCGGCATGCCGACCGATCACACGCTGGAGGAGGTTGGACAGCAGTTCTCGGTGACCCGCGAGCGTATCCGCCAGATCGAAGCGAAAGCGCTACGCAAGCTCAAGCATCCAAGCCGTTCACGCATCATGCGCGCGTTCCTCGACTAGACGCAGGCGGGTCGCCGGTCTTGGCCGGTTACCGCTAGCGCGATACCATACGCGACGATTGGTTTTTACGCGCCCCTGCAAGCCGTACAGCATGCCAGATGCCGCCCCCAGACCTGCCGTTCAGTATTTATAGGTCGCGTTGACAAAATGCTTCAGCCGCCTTGCTGGAACAAGGTTGAGGAGCCGAGGTAGGAAAGCGGGGTTTTCTCGAAGCGGGTGGCGATGCGGCGCTGGTGTTCGAGAAAACCGAACATGCGCTCGATCCGGTTGCGATTGCAGTAGCGGCGATAGTCGGGATGCTCTGGCGCCTTGCGGTTCAAACGCCGCGGAATGGCGGGCAGGAGCAGGTCTTCACGGAAACGGTTGCCATCGTAACCGTTGTCAGCGAGCAGTGCTTTGGACTTCGGAACCGCGGCGGCCATCAGGTCATCGATGCCGCCGTAATAAGATTACTCGCCGCTTATCAGGTGGAGTCGAGAGGGAAGCTATGATTGTCGCAGCGGGCGTCTATGCCGCGTGATCGACCAAAAGCCTCCTTGCAAAGCCCCCTTTAGCGTCAGCAGCCGACAAGAGGCGAGGATGATAGTGCTGTCGACCATGTACCACCAGTCGTCGGTTGGGCCGAGATCGACCAACGATCGCAACAGGGCAGAAACCCGCAGGAGGTCCATAATTCCTTTCAGATACATACGGTTATATCCGGAAAGACAGGCATGTCTACCGCGCTTTTGCGGAAGCAGCGGTCCGGTCAAGGGGAGAATAAGTTCGATCCGTTGAGTGATCCCGCAGTTCTTGGTCCGTTATCTTCACCGCTCGTCTGCCAGCCAATGTCCGTCCAAAATAGGGGTCTGGGCGATACCAAAGACAGAGCAGTGCTGAGACATAGCGGTGAATAGTGGATAATGTGGATCGAGTTGCCGTGCTGCGGCGGGCCGGTTCGGTGTAGCACCATCAACGGCGGTTCGCTGGCGAGCACAGTAGCGCGAGACGGGTGACATTGCCCCAAAGCCCCGCGGCGGGGATACGCGCTCGCGGCGGATGGAAGAGCGGGAAGCGGACATTCTGGCCGTTTGGCAGGAGCGCAGGGACATCACTCATGAACGCCCCACTGGCGCGTTCGAACACCGCGAACATGCCGAACCCCAGCAGGCTCCAGTGTCCCGCATAGCGCAGAAGGCGATGCCATGCCTCCTCGCGCGATGTGGGCAGACCGCGAATGAACTGGAGCACCGCCGGATCGGTCGCGAGTTCGAACACGGCATCGAGATCGTCGATCGTATGGGCACGCAAGATCAGGCGATCGGTGGTAATCTTGGGTCGGTGCATAGCCAGACTCGCGACGGTTCTAAAATATCAGACGGCGATGCCGGCGACTTCGCGCGCCAGCGGTTCCAGGGCCTCGAGCACCGATGTGTCGAGCACCACCGATGCGGCGGCGACGTTCTGTTCCAGGCGCGTGCGGTTGCGGGTGCCGGGGATCGGCGAGATCGCCACGCCCAGTTCGCGCGCCTTGGCATAAAGCCAGGCGATCGCAACTTGCGCCGAAGTCACGCCCAGACCGGTGGCGATACCGTCGATGGTCGCGACGAGGCGCATGTTCGCGTCCCGGTTTTCAGGCGAGAAGCGCGGGAAGTGGTTGCGGGCATCCCCACTGCCGATGGCCTCAGCAAATGCCTGCCCGGTGAGCATGCCGCGCCCGAGCGGCGAATAGGGAACCACCGTCACGCCCAGTTCGGCGGCAACGGGCACGACCTCGGCCTCGATCGAGCGCGTGAAGATCGACCATTCCGACTGCAGCGCGGCAATCGGATGGATCGCGTGCGCCTCCCGCAGTTCCTCTGCCGAGACCGCCGACAGCGCGATCGCCCGCACTTTTCCGGCCTCGACAAGCTGGGCCATCGCTCCGATGGATTCGGCCAGCGGCACGTCGGCGCTGCGGCGGTGCATGTAGTAGAGGTCGATCACATCAACCCCTAGCCGCCCGAGCGAGGCATCGGCCGCCTTGCGGATGAATTCGGGCCTGTTATCGAGACTCCAGTCGTCGGGCGTTTCGGGTGTGCGGGCATAGCCGAATTTGGTGGCGACCACGGCCCGGTCGCGGTTGGCCTTTACGAACGGCGCGAGAAACCGCTCGTTTTCGCCCATGCCGTAGACGTCGGCGGTATCGAACATCGTCACGCCCAGTTCGAGCGCGCGGTCGAGGGTCGCGTAGGCCTCTGACTCGTTGGTCTCGCCGTAGAACTCGCTCATGCCCATGCAACCGAGGCCCTGGGTGCCGATTGCGGGGCCGCCGTCGCCAAGGACGATCCGGGGAAGCACATTTTCGCCTGTCATGAATCTACTCCAAAAGTTGACCGGCATGACCTATAAGTGTGGAGTATGGTCCATGGTCAAGAGCCTTTGATGCTGATTTCCCAGTTCGCCCTAACCACCGGCCTGTCGGTCGATACGGTTCGTTTCTACGTCAACAAGGGCCTGCTGAAGCCCGAGCGAAGCGCCAAGGGCGGCGCCAATCCTTATCAAGTATTCACGCAGGATGACGTGACTGCGGCGCAGATGATCCGCCTGCAGCAATCCCTCGGATACTCGCTGGCGGAAATACGCGCCCTGGGCGACGAGTACCGCCGCGGCGCTGGCTCGGCGCAGCGCACGGCCGAAATCCTGCGCAGCCAGATTGCCCGGCTCCAGGAACGGCGCACCGAACTCGATGCCGCGCTGGCATTCCTGGAGGCGAAAGTGGAGTGGGTGGAGGCAGGCCGGCCGGGTGCGGCGCCTCAGCCGGGCATCTGCCACTGTTGAGCGTCGGCTAATTCGGCAAGCCCTTCTGCCACCGAGACTTGCGGCGCATATCCCAGTTCGCGCCGCGCCTTCGCAATGCCCAGCGTGACCTCCACCGCCATCGTCGCGAGATCCTGCCGCGTGACCGGCGGTTTGATCCGCCCGCCCGAGAGCATAGCCAGCCCTTCTCCGATCCGGGCGATGCTGCGCACCAGCCATGACGGTACTTCCCTGGTGGGAGCCGCGATGCCCTGGGTCTCCAGAATGCGGGTCACGAGGCTGCGGAATATCATCGGCTCGCCGTCGGTGATGAAGTAGGCCTCGCCGCTCCGGCCTTTGCGCAAGGCAAGGTCAATCCCGTGGCAGGCGTTGGCCACATGCGTCGCCGAAGTCAGGTAGTGCCCCCCGTCGATCCACGCCATCTGGCCGGAACGCGCCGCCGCAGTCAGGATCGGGAGCGCCGTCGTGTCGTCCCGTCCCCAGACGAACCGGGGCCGCACGGCCACGACCCCAAGCCCCTCGCCCGCCGCTGCGAGTGCGATGCGCTCGGCTTCAGCTTTCGTGCGCGAATAGGCGCCGGGAAACCGCTTTGGGAACGGATGGCTTTCATCGACGCACACCAGCGGTCTCCCGTCGAGAAGGACGGATTCGGTGCTGATGTGAACAGCGCGCTTCACGCCGGCCTTGCGGGCGGCTGTAAAGACGGCGCGCGTGCCCTCGACGTTGACCGCTTGATGGTCCGGCGTCTCCGGGCCGTGCCCGGTATGGGCAGCCGCGTGGACCAGAGCAGCGCAGCCAGCCATCGCTTGTGGGAGATGCGGATCGTCAAGGCGCCCTTCGACCGGCCTTGCCCCCAGTTTGCGAACCACGTCCGCGGCCTCCGGTGAGCGCACCAGCGCGGCCACCGGCGCACCAGCCGAGACGAAATGACGGATGAGATTGCGGCCGAGATAACCGCTGCCGCCCGTCAGGAAAACGGGCGCGTCTGGAGAAGGAAGAAAGGCACGGCTGCCTCCCTCCGCGATGCGGTCGGTCATGATGGGGTGTCGCTTTCTTTTGTTAGGGAAATTCGTCAGCCGGCCCGCGTCGAAGCCAGCCATCGGATGTCGCCAAGCAGCGCATCGCGCTCGGCTTCGGGCCATTGATGATAGTCGAGGGATTCGAGGAGCTTGAGCCCCTCCAGCGCCAGATAGGCCAGCATCGGGCCGCGCGCGCCATCCGCCTCGGCGCGGATGCGGGTGATGACCACGCTCTGGTTCTCCTGGATCGCCGCGCGCAAGTTCTGGTCCTGCGCAAGCGCGGCGCAGATGTTCAGCGCTGCCGCGCGGAACGCATCGGGAAACGGCTGCGCCGCCGCGGCGATGCGCCCGTGAAGCGTGCGGTTCTCGGGAGCATCGCAGGATTCCGCCGCAGCCTCGTTGAAGGCATTGTCGCGCGCCACGGCACGCTGGACCATAGCTTCGAGCAGCGCCTGCTTCGACCCATAGTCATACACGACGCTGCCCTTGCTGATGCCCGCTTCCCGCGCCACGCCCTCGAGCGTCAGACGCGCGGCGCCGACACCGGCGACGACCGCCTCGGCAGCATCGAGAACCCGGTCCCGATCGATAGATTTCTTGCGACCCACACTGCCATCCATTTTTATCTGACTGGATGGATATAAATTAGACGGCAGCGCGGCGTCAACCTGCTTTCAGCGGGCGATTGCGTAGCCCTGCATACCGCGCGGGTTGGCGGCTGCGCGAAGCAATCCCCCCGCTCTCGCATCGAAGGCACAGGCCGAAAGCCGCCCTTCGGACCACGGACCGCCGACCTGAAGCGCGTGACCGCGCCGCACAAGATCGGCGCGCGCGACTTCGGAAAAGCGGCTCTCCACGGTCAGGGTACCTAGGTCCGCCTCGCGCGGCCAGAAACTCGCCAGCATATGGTCGGTGTGGAAAGCGGGGGTCTCGATCGCGGCTTGCAGCGGGCGGCCATGGACCACGTGCGCCAGCCAGAGCAGCAGCGACCATTGCTCCTGCTGGTCGCCGCCCGGCGTGCCGAAGGCAAGGTAGGGGCGTCCGTCGCGATAGGCCATCGACGGCGTCAGCGTCGTGCGCGGACGGGTGCGCGGGCGGAGCGAACTGGGCAGTCCCTCGGCCAGCCAGAACATCTGCATGCGCGTTCCCAGCGCGAAACCCAGGCCCGGTATCGCCGGGCTCGATTGCAGCCAGCCGCCCGACGGTGTCGCCGAGACCATGTTGCCCCAGCGGTCCACCACGTCGACATGGCAAGTATCGCCGCGCTGGTGCCGATCGATCGCTGTTCCGCGCTCCCCCGCCATCGTCGGTTCGCCGCCGCCGATCGACGTGCCCGCTTCGCCCCGGCGGCGTACCGGAGGCAGTTGCGGAAGAACCCCGCCGGGCGCGCCCGGGCGCAGTTCCCCGCTCGCCTCCTGCCCGATCAGTGCGCGGCGTTCTGCGGCATAACCCTCGCTCAGCAGGACGCTCAGCACATCGCCGCCCAGCCCTTCCCCGTACCAGGCATCGCGATCGGCCATGGCGAGCTTGACGGCCTCGGTCACCGTATGGACGTATTCAGGCGATTCCGGCGGCATCGCGGCGATGTCCATGCCCTTGAGTATCTGCAGCGCCTGCAGCATCGCCGGACCCTGGCTCCAACTGCCGCACTTGAATAGGGTGTGGTCGCCGTGTTCGATGGACAACGGCGCCTCGATCGGCGGGCGCCATCCGGCCATGTCGTCGCCGCGCAGCAGGCCGCCGTGGCGACGCCCGCTGCTGTCCATCGCCTCGGCATTGCGGCAGTAGGCGTCGATCGTCTCGGCCACATGGCCTTCGTACCAGTAGGCCAGCGCCGCCTCGATCTGAGTTTCCCGGTCGGCGCCCGCCGCTTCGGCATGGGCGAGCAGCCCCTCGTAGAAATCCGCGAGCACCGGATTGGCGAACAGCGTACCCGCGGTGGGCACATCGCCACCGGGAAGGAACAGCGACGCGGAGCTTTGCCACTCCTTCCGGAAGAGCGGCGCGACCGATGCGATGGCTGCAACGGCACCTGCGAGGATCGGGTGACCGGCGCGGGCATAATGGATCGCCGGCTCCAGCACGTCGCGCAGGCGCATCGTCCCATGATCGCGCAGCATCGTGACCCAGGCGCCGAAAGCGCCCGGAACGCAGGCCGCGAGCAACCCCGTGCCGGGGATCATGTCGAGGCCGAGCGCGGTGAAGGCCGCGATGTCGGCTGCGGCCGGAGATGGCGCCTGCCCGCAGATTACGGTAGGCGCGGGATCGCCCGCCCGCGCGACGAGGATCGGCACGTCACCGCCCGGCCCGTTGAGGTGCGGCTCCACGACCTGCAGCGTGAAGCCTGCGGCGGCAGCGGCATCGAAGGCATTTCCGCCTGCCTCCAGCATCCGCATGCCGACCGCGCTGGCAATCCAGTGGGTGGACGCGACCGCGCCGAAAGTCCCGCAAAGTTCCGGCCGTGCGGTGAAATGCGACATCGTTGTATTCCTGTTCAAGTCGTTCGAGGCGAAGGGGTATGGGAGGCTGCCGGGCGCGACGTCAGGCAGGTGAGGAACAGGGTGAAGGACGCGGTATCCCGCCAGTTCCGGGCCATCTCGAGCGCTCCGTTCACATCTTGAACGAAAGTGAGGCCATGACGCGGGCGGGCATGCCCGGTGCGCCCAAGCCCTCGCCCACGGTGAACACGTCGGCGGTGAACTCGTTGTAGTACTTGGCGTTGAAGATGTTCTCGCCCCGCACCGCGACTTCCCAGCGGCCGTCGGGCGCGCCGAGCGAGGCCCGCAGGTTGACGATGTCGTAAGCCTTCTGGCGCGATGTGTTCAGGATGTTCCAGTAGAACTTGCCCATGTGGCTGTAATCGCCGCGCAGGCCGAGTTCGAGGGTGTCGGACACCGGAATCCGGTAGTCGATGCTGCCGTTCGCGGTGACCGAAGGCGCATTAGGCACCGTCAGCCCGTCTACCGGCACGAAGCTGTAGAGCGCATCGGCATCCTTCCAGCGCGAATGGAGCCAGCCGCCGGATGCGGAGAAGGTCAGCCCGGTGACCGGGCGATAGGACACCCCACCCTCGACGCCGTAGCTGACCGAGCGGCCGATGTTGGTGACTTCCTCGCTGATCGCACCGTCGTCGTTGACGAACTGGGTCTCGAACTGGCGGCGCTTGTAGTCGATGTAGTAGCCCGCAAGCTCGAAGGTCAGGCTGCGCCCGAGCGCCGATCCCTTGATCCCCGCCTCATAGCTGGTGGCGCGTTCGGACTTGTAGGCGCCGCCGGTTCCGGTCGTGACGTTGACGCGGCCCGGCTCGACGCCCTGCGCCAGGTTGGCGTAGACCATGACATCCGGGGCCACGTCGTAGGACAGCGTGATCTTGGGCAGTACGGTCGTGTCATTGACGTTCACGGACAGCGGCACGTTGTAGTCCCGGCCGGTAAAGGCGCTGCGGGCGACACGCAGACCCGCGCCGATGTGGAGGCTGCCGATACGGTAGTTGGCGGTGGCGAAGGCGGCGTATTGCCGCTCGATCGTGTCCCCGTTGTTGTAGTTCTCGATGAACTGCGGGCCGCCCGCATCAGGGCCGACCATCAGGTCGAGATTGTTGGTCATCCCGCGATTGTCGACCGCCGCGTAATAGGCGCCGACCAGCCAGTCGAACGGCCCGGAACCCGACGACGCGAGCCGCAGTTCCTGCGTGAACACGCTCGCCTTGTCGCGATCCCCGTTGAAGGCGGTGATGCCGTCGGCCGAGCTGTAGTCGAGATCCCAGCGCAACTGGTTCTTGCGGCGGGTATAGGACGTCACGTTGGTCAGTTCGACTGTGCCCAGATCGTAGGCAACGCTGAGGATGCCGCCGTCGACCCGGCGCTTGTTCATGACGTCGGTGTTGTAGTCGACCGTACGGCGATAGGCGGCGCTGCCGTCGGTTTCGGGGGCGGTGACATAGACGTTGCCGCCGTTGCTCAGTTCGTTGTGCCGGTAGCTGAACTGGACGTCGAGCGCATCGGTGGGCTGCCAGCCGATGGCGATGCGGGTGCCCCATTCGGTGCCCTTATCGGGATTTCCGCCCAGCAGGGTATTGGCGATGTAGCCACCCGTGCGGTTGTAGTAACCCGATGCGCGAACCGCGAAGCCGTCGGCAAGCGGGGCATTGACCGCCGCGAAGGCGTTCACGGTATCGAAGCCGCCGTATTCGACACGTGCCTCGCCGCCGTAAACATCGGTGGGCTTCTTCAGGACGTACTTGATGGCGCCGCCGATGTTGCTGCCGCCGTAAAGGGTGCCTTGCGGCCCCTTGAGAATCTCGATGCGCTCGACATCCTCGACCGAGGCAGACTGGTCGGTGAAGTTCTGCACGTCGTCGATGTAGAAACCAACGCCCTGCGTGTTGCCGAAGGCGCCGACGCCGCGGATCACGACGTTGGGCTCGTTGTCCTGCCGCCGGTTGAGGATGATGTTCGGGGTCTGCCGTCCGAGGTCGTTGAGCGATGAAATGCCGGCATCGCGGATGGTGTCGGCGGTGATCGCGCTGATCGTCTCGGGAATGTCTAGCAAGCGCTCGTTGCGCTTGCGGGCCTGGACGACGATCTCGCCGCCGGCTGCAGGCTCAGCGGTATCCTGCGGGATTCCCTGCGCCTTGGCGGACGGAAGCGGCATGAGTGCCAGCGTGGTGCCGGCAAGCAGAATGGCTCGTACATAGATCATAGACTGAACCCTCATGATTGAAGCCGGCGCGATCTTTCGCAGCGGCATGTGTGACTCCCTGACGGACATGCTTTCCCGCTCGCCGAAGACGCATCCTCGACGCTCGGGCCTGCCCGGCTTTCGTTTTTTGGTCTGCTTTCCCGCACCGTTGCCGGTGCGGGCATTCTACGCTGCGGTGGGCACCAGCCCGGCCGCGTGGTAATCGGTGATCGTCAACGCGCTGTTGAGTTGGCGCGATTTGCGCCCGATCAACCCGAAGCGCGTGAGGATCGGCGACAGGTCCATCATCACGTTGCGCTTCCAGATCTTGGCGCGCGTGGCGGGGACCATGATGTCTGAGCCGCCGTGCGCCGTCGCCTGGTTCTGCTCGACGAAGGCGCGGGCCTTGCGCTCATAGGCGGCGAACGCCTCGCGGTGATCGTCATGCGTCGCCAGTTCGCCCGCAAGGACATAGGCGCCGACAAACGCAAGGCTCGTGCCCTGCCCCGAGAAGAACGAGGGTCCGTAGGCGGCATCCCCGACGACGCCCACCCGTCCCTTCGACCACTGCGGCATGTGGATCTGCGTCATCGAATCGAAGTAGATGTCCGCAGACTTTCGCGCTTCCGAGAGCATTTCGGGCATGATCCATCCCTGGCCGGCATACCGCGTCTGCAGGTCGCGGTGCAGGCGATCCATGTCGGTGTACTCCTCGCGCGCCGGAGCCTCGCGGCGATAGGCGAGCAGCGCGTTCATCCGCTCCGCCCCGGTCTCGTAGACCAGCGCCATGAGGCCGGGCTCATTGTAGATCACCGCCTCGCGTGACAAGCCGTGGTTGTTGGGCATCGTGAAACCGACGAAGCAGCAACCGAGGTAGCGATAGAACTGGTCGGCGGGACCGAACGCAAGGGCACGGGTCGTCGAATGCAGCCCGTCCGCCGCGATAACCAGATCGAACCTTTCCTGCCGCCCGCTGCGGAACGTCACGTCGATCCCGCCGTCGTGGTCGGCCATGGCGGTCACGCTGTCATCGAAGCGATAGGGGATCGTACCCTTCGTCATGTCATGGAGCAGGCCCGAGATGACGCCGCGCTGCACCTCAACGTCACGGCCGACGACGCCGCCGGTAATGTCTTCCTGCCGGATGCTGGAGATCACGCGGCGGGAATTGAGAAACGTCCAGCTTTGCGCGTTGATATGTTCCTCGCGCAGCGCCGGCATCAGGCCCATGCGCTCGCACACGTCGACGGCGGTGCCGCGAATGTCGATCGCATAACCGCCGCTGCGGATGGTCCCTGCCCGCTCCACGACGGTCACGTCGAAGCCGTAGCGCTCCAGCCACCATGCCAATGCCGGACCGGCGATGCTGGCGCCGCAGACCAGGACTTTGCGGGCTCTGGGCCGGATCATCGAAACTACTCCCTGTTACAGTTCATGGTCATGGCCGCCCGAGACCGCTCAGGCGTGGGCGAGCACGAAAGCGCGCACGATATCCGCCGTACGCTGCCGGTGTTCGAGAGTGATCCCGTGCCGACTGCCCGCAAGCAGCGCGAACGAGCCACCGGGTATTGCCGCCGCGAGTTCGCGCGCCTCATCCACGCGGATGATCGGATCGCTGTCGCCGCAGATCACCAGCGTGGGTGCGGTGATCTCGCCCAGCCTGCCGGTGATGTCATGCCTATCGAGGGCCGCCATGCGCCGGGCGAAGGCCTGGGGCTCCCGCGTCACCAGAACCGCGTTGGTCTGCGCGACCAGTTCGGGCTGCAGGTCGATCGCTTCGGGGGCGATCACCGTTTCCAGCACGAAGCGCCGCACCGCCGCCGGATCGACGAGCCCCAGCGCGCCGAGGTCCGGCAGATGAAACCGGCTCCGCGCCGAGGCGGTCGCCCCGAGGATTACGCTTTTCACGCGCTCAGGGAACAGCACGGCGAACGTCATCGCCACTGCGCCTCCATAGGACGATCCGAAAAGGTGAACCCGCTCCAGCCCGCTCCCGTCGAGGAAAGCGGCAATGTCCCGTGCGTGGTCCGCCATACCGTAAGGGGTAGGTTCGCACGGGCTATCCGGGGAATCGCGCTGATCGAGCGCGATGGCCTGAATGCCTCCTCCCAGATGCGGAGTGAACACCGCGAACTGGCTGCGATCGGCATTGCCACCGTGGAGAAGCAGAAGCGGCTCACCCTGCCCAATCCTGTCGGCGCAGAGCGGTACGGTATCGGCGATGGCTTGCCCCATGACATGACCTCCGTCGTGCGGGGAGAGGCGCCTGTCCGCCGCTCCGTTTCAGTTTTGTGTCATGCCCGTACAGATACTGTCCAAGACTGTATTCTCATCGCGCATATGCCCGGGCGGCATGTCTCCGGCGCAAAAGCTATGCGCGATGGGTATCGGCCGCTTCGGGGAGCCGCGCCGTCGGCCATTCGCCCGCAGCCACCTGATCGGCGACCAGCGAGAGCAGCATTTCATGAATTTCGCGGATCGCGCGCAGGCCCTGCCGGTTCCATTGCGTCGCGATCGCCCACGATGCCTGCAAACCCTCGATCGGCACGAAACTCAGCCGCTCCGCCCTTTCCGGGCCGATAACGCAGCTCGGCGCTATGCCGAAACCCGCGCCCCGTTCGACGAGGTCGCCGACCAGGGCCGAACTGTTGACCTCGCTGCGCACGACCAGCTTGCGCGTCACTTCCGGATAGGCGGCCTCCAGGTACGCGAGCGTGCTCTGCGGATAGCCGACAAGGACCAGCGGAAGGCCGACAAGATCCGGCACGCTGACCGTGTCCGCGAACTCCCCTCGCCTCTCGCGCGGACAGACGAGGCAGAAGTTCTCGTTGACCAGCGGGGTCATCATCACCCCGCTGGTGCTGGCCGAATTGGAAATCAGCGCCACGTCGAGATCACCGGCCGCGATCCTGTCCCGCAAGTACGAACTCGAGCCCTGGATCAGGTCCACGCGGCAGCCGGGATAGCGGGCCAGAAACCCCGCCATGACCGGCAGCAGCAGCTTGGCATGGATGGATTGCGGGGCGCCAAGCGCGATGCTCCCAGTAAAGTCGCTGTCCTCCGTCGCCATTTCATCGACCAGTTGCTTCACCGAATCGAGAATGCCGGTCGCCCTGCGATAGAACCGCTCCCCTGCATCGGTCAGCGATACGCCTGTGCTGTGCCGCACGAACAGGGCCTGCCCGACCTCGTCCTCCAGCTTGGCGATCGAACGGCTCAGGGCGGGCTGGGCGACGTTGAGGTAATAGGCGCCGCGCACGAAACTGGACGCATCCGCGACCGCCTTGAAGTATCGAATTTGCCTGAGTTCCATGACCCCGCGCGACTCCATTGGCAGACTGCGGCCGTTAGATAACCTTTCCAGATCGAGGTCAAACCACCGTCCCGCGCCGGGCCAAGGGTTCCGCCTCGCGGTCGGCGTAATGCCGGGCCAGAATGGCGCAGGCGAACAGCTGGATCTGATGGAACAGCATGAGCGGCAGCACCGCCGCCCCCACCTGCGAGGCAGGGAACAGAATGCCCGCCAGCGGCACGCCGGACACCAGGCTCTTCTTCGAACCGCAGAACTGCAGGACGATCGCATCCTCCCGCTCAAGGCCGAGCAGACGGCCGAGAACCCACGTCGACAGCAGGACGAGAGCAAGCAGGATGACGCACCACAGCGCAAGCTGCGCCAGCGCTTCCGGCGCCACGCGGTGCCACAAGCCTTCGACGATGGCCGCGCTGAAAGCCGAGTAGACGACCAGCAGGATCGAGCCCCGGTCGGACACCATCACCAACGGACGATGCCGCGCGACCCATGGGCCGATCCACGGACGCAGCAGGTGCCCGGCGACGAACGGCAGGAGAAGCTGCAGGGCAATCGTGCGCACCCCGCCCCACGACATTCCCAGCGACCCGCCTCCCCCCTCGACGCGCATCAGCACGCTTGCGAGGATGGGCGTCAGCGCGATACCCAGAAGATTGGAGAACGACGCGCTGCAGACCGCCGCCGCGACATTGCCTCTGGCGACCGACGTGAACGCGATGGACGACTGCACCGTGGAGGGAAGCAGCGTCAGGAACAGCAGGCCCGAAGCCATCACCGGATCGAGGACGCCCAGCCGCTCGATCACCAGGCCCAGAAGCGGAAACAGCACGAAGGTCGATCCAAGAACCGCCAGATGCAGTTTCCATGCGCCCGCGCCGGACAACAGCGCCTCACGCGACAGCTTCGCCCCCTGCAGGAAGAACAGCAGCACGATGGCCGCGTCCGCTGCCATGTCGACGACCGAGGCTCCCGCGCCGCGCACAGGCAGGAAACTCGCCAGGCAGACGGTGCCGGCCAGCGCGAACAGGAAAGGGTCGAAGGCGGCGCGCAAGTATCCCTTCATCGCCTCACTCCCCGATCAGCAGATCGGCGAGGACCGGCTCGGCTACCGAGATCGAGGTGCCCTGATGATAGATATTGCGCCAACCCTCCGCCTGGAGACGATAAAGCCGCAAATGGCGCGCGGCCTTCCGGCGAACCGCGCCGTCGCTCGCCCTGAAGACATTCACGAACGAGCCGCGCACGATGGCAAGGTCGCCGACATGACTGATGTGGTTCTCGGTGACGCGATACTCGACATATCGACCGCCCTGCTGGCAGACGGCGGCGAGGTAGCCCGCCTTGTCGCGGATCGAGCCATCGGCATCGACATGGACGTAGTCGGCATCGACCATGCTCGCCAAAGTCTGGTAGTCGGCCTCGACGATCCCCACAGCCCTTCTGTCCTCGAGTTCGGCGATCTCGGCGTAAATCACGTCCATGTCCTGCGCTCTCCATTCCCTGCCGCCAAAGCCAATCCGCAGGTGGGTAGTGCGCGAGAGGAGAGCGATGCAAAGTCCGTATTCTCATGATCGCCATGAGGGAGCGGCATGGCTCACGGCCATGCCGCCGATGAATTGCCCCGATGAACAATCGCTAATGGCAATTCGCAGGCGCCGATGCCAATCAGGGCATGTCCATTCGCGGAGCGCATGATGTCTGAAGCTATCGGTACGAGCCTCGTGGAGCGCATCTCCCACGTCAATCTGGCGATCCGCGACGAACAGGCTTCGCGCGATTTCTACGTCGGGATTCTTGGCCTCACCGAAGTATGGCGCGTTCCGCAGCCGCAGCCGGGGCTATGGCTCCAGATCGGCTCGAAGCAGATCCACCTCCTCCGCCCGGTGGACGACGACGAACTGCCGCCCCCGCGCGTGCTTCAGGAAACGCCGATGGCCCCGCATCTCGCCTTCTCCGTCGCTGACGTGAAGCGGGTCGCGCGCCGTCTGGAGGAAAACGGCGTCACCGTGATCTTCAGCCCCTACATGGAAGGGCAGGCGTTCTTCACCGACCCGTCCGGGAATATTCTCGAAATTCTCGAAGACCTCTGACCGGCCAACAAGTCCCAACCACCCTGACGGCCTGCGCCTCTTCGGCTGCAGGCCGTCTTTTTGTTTCAAGCAGAGGTGATGCGCGGCGCGGGCCGGTTGATGAAGGACTTCAGCGCAAAGCTGCTCTGGATATGCGCGACGTTGGGGATTTGCGTCAGCACCTCGAGGAGATCCCGGTAGTGATCCAGGTCCCGCACCACGACCCGCAGCAGGTAATCCGCGCCGCCTGACATAAGGAATCCGCTCATGATCTCGGGCAGGTCCGCCGCCCGGCTTTCGAACGCCTCGAGGGCGGTGCGGACCTGCTTGTCGAGGGTCACCGAGACGAAAACGGATATCGGCCCGGCGAGCTTCTTCTCGTCCAGCCGCGCGAAGTATCCGAGGATATATCCCTCCTCCTCCAGCGCGCGAACCCGCCGGGCCGTGGGGGTCAGGCTGAGGCCGATCCGCTCGGCAAGATCGCTCCACGTGATGCGGCCATCCTCGCTGATGCACTGGAGAATCTTGCGGTCGTAGGAATCAAGCACCCGGATCATCACTTCCCCACCATAAGATCGATCATTAGCAATATATTCCACACAATCTACATTATATAGTAAAATTGTTCAAATCCGCAGTTCGATCGCGCCATGTTTGGCAACTCTCCCTCGCGTTTCCCGGCTACTTTCGGACCCGCAAGGAGAACGACAATGCGACACGAGCGGATCATCAGCCTGGACGCCATCTACCAGGCCGAGACCGGCCCTGCCTTCATGACCGGCATCCAGGCCCTCGTGCGCCTGCCGCTGATGCAGCGGCGCCTCGACAGGCATCGGGGCCTGCGGACGGCGGGCCTGATCTCCGGCTATCGCGGTTCTCCCGTAGGGGCTTACGACCAGCAGCTGTGGAAGGCGCAGAAGTACCTCGACGCGCATGAAGTCGTCTTCCAGCCGGGGCTGAACGAGGATCTAGCCGCCACCGCCCTGTGGGGCGCGCAGATGCACAAGGCTTATGGTCCGTCCAAGGCCGATGGTGTCTTCGGCATCTGGTACGGCAAGGGCAACGGCGTCGACCGGACGGGCGACGTGTTCCGCAATGCGAACATGCTGGGCACTTCGCCGCTGGGCGGCGTCTTGGCGATCGGCGGCGACGACCACAGCGCGCAGTCATCGATGTTCCCGCACCAGACCGACGGCATCTTCCAGTCGGTTCACATGCCGGTGTTGCAGCCGGCCAACGTCTCGGAAATCCTCACGCTGGGCATGGCGGGCATCGCCATGTCGCGCTTCTCGGGCGTGTGGGTCGCGATGAAGACGATCGCCGAGGTCGTCGAAAGCGCCGCGACCTTCGACCTTCCCGATCCCTATCCCGCTTATGCCTCACCGGCGGGGCTGGTGCCGTCGCACGGGCTGAACTGGGACCCGTCGATCAACTGGCCCGCCGAACGCGCCGAATACGAACGGCGCATGATCGAGGAGCGCATTCCCGCCGCCGTGGGCTGGGCCACCGCCAATCGCATCGACGCGCCGGTGTTCGAGGCTGGCCGCACACGCCTGGCCGTCGTGACGGTCGGCAAGGCGCATCAGGACCTGATGCAGGCCCTGTCCAACCTCGGCATCGGCAAGGACGAAGCCGAGGCACTCGGCCTCTCGATCTACAAGGTCGCGATGAGCTGGCCGCTCGCCACCGATCCGCTGCTGGTCTTCGCGAAGGGAGCGGAGGAAATCCTCGTCATCGAGGAAAAGGGGCCGACGGTCGAAAGCCAGATCAAGTCCGCCTTGTTCAATCACGACGGCAGGCGCCCGCGCGTTTCGGGCAAGACCGCCCCGGACGGCAGGCAACTGCTGCCGGTCGTTTCGGAATTCAACCCGCTGATGGTCGCCAGGGCCCTGGTCCAGCGCATCGCCCCGGACGGCGCGATCGACCTGACGACCCGGCTGTCGGCGCTGGAAGCCGCCGGGTCGCGCGGCGAGGTAATCGCATTCCCCGCCCGCAAGCCGTTCTTCTGCTCGGGCTGCCCGCACAACAGTTCAACCCGGACGCCGGAAGGTTCGATGGCGGGCGGCGGCATCGGTTGCCATGTCATGGCGCTCTCGCAGCCGAAGCTGAAGACCCCGACCTTCAGCCAGATGGGCGGCGAGGGCCTGCAATGGGTCGGCGCAGCACCATTCTCGCAGACGGGCCACATCTTCCAGAACCTGGGCGATGGCACCTACCAGCACAGCGGGCTGCTGGCGAT
Organism: Novosphingobium resinovorum; assembly: GCF_027922145.1. GTDB lineage: Bacteria > Pseudomonadota > Alphaproteobacteria > Sphingomonadales > Sphingomonadaceae > Novosphingobium > Novosphingobium resinovorum. The sequence goes on from NZ_BSFC01000013.1 coordinate 81,159, forward strand.
CCGCGCGGCCGTGGCGGCGGGCACCAACATCACCTTCAAGATCCTCTACAACGATGCCGTGGCGATGACCGGCGGCCAGCCCGCCGAAGGCGCGCTGGAACCACGCCGCATTCTTGCGCAACTCGTCGCTGAGGGCGTCGGTGCGGTCCATCTCGTCAGCGACATGCCCGAGAACTGGCCGCGATCGAGCCTGCCTGCCGGCGTCACCCTGCACCACCGCGACGCGATGGACAGCCTGCAAAAGACCCTGCGCCAAGTCCCCGGCGTCACCGCGATCCTTTACGAACAGACTTGCGCCGCCGAGAAGCGCCGTCGCCGCAAGCGCGGCGCCTTTCCCGATCCCGACCGGCGGGTCTTCATCAATGAGCGCGTCTGCGAAGGCTGCGGAGATTGTTCGGTACAGTCCAACTGCATTTCGGTGGAGCCGCTCAAGACACCTTATGGCGTGAAGCGCCGGATCAACCAGTCCGCCTGCAACAAGGATTTCTCCTGCACGAAAGGCTTCTGCCCGAGCTTCATCGAGATCGCCGGCGCCAAACTGCGCAAGCCCGCCCCCGACCGCATCCGCGCACTGGAAGCGGAGCATTTCGGGGCACTGCCCGAGCCGACGATCCCCGCACTCGAGACCGTCTACAACATCTATGTCGCGGGGATCGGCGGGCTTGGCGTCCTGACCACCGGCGCCCTGCTGGGCACTGCCGCGCACTTGTCGGGCCGCAATGCCACGGTGCTGGACTTCACCGGCCTTGCGCAAAAGAATGGCGCGGTGGTGAGCCAGGTGCGGATCGCCCCGCAGGGCAGCGACATCCACGCCGTGCGGATCGGATCGGGAGAGACCGACCTGCTGCTGGGCACCGACGCACTGGTCGCCGCCAGCCCGGATTCGCTACGCAAGTTCGCCAGAGGACGCGGCGCGGTGGTCCTCAACGGTGACGAGACCCCCACTGCCGATGTCGTCTCGGATCGCGACTTCGCATTGCCGACGCCGAAAATCGTCGAGACGCTGCTTGGCCGCGCGGGAGCCAACGGCTTCCTGCTCAGCGCCACCCGCATTGCCGAAGGGCTGTTCGGCAACAATGTCGCGGCCAACACCCTGATCGTCGGCTACGCTTGGCAGAAGGGCCTCCTCCCGCTGGAAGCCAGCGCTTTCGAAGCCGCGATCGAAGCCAATGGCGCAGCGGTCGAACTGAACCGGCGCGCATTCGCATGGGGACGTCTGGCGGCGGTCGACATGGCCACGGTAGAGCAGGCCGCCGGTATCGCGCCGCCCACAGCGCCGACTCCCGAAACCCTCGACGCATTGATCGCCCGCCGCACTGCGGACCTTATCGCGTATCAGAACCAGGCCTATGCGCGCGTCTACGGCGCAATGGTCGATCAGGCGGCTGCCTCTGCCGCATCTCTGGGCAAGCGCGGCGAGGCATTCGTACGTTCGGTGGCCACGCAGGGCTATCGCCTGATGGCGTATAAGGACGAATATGAGGTCGCGCGCCTTTACGCAGATCCGGACTTTCGCAGGGCGCTGGAAGGGCAGTTTTCCGAGACCGGCGCGATCGGCGTCTGGCTTGCCCCTCCCCTGCTCTCGCGGATGGACCCGGCCACCGGCCGCCCAAAGAAGCGCAAGTTCGGCCCCTGGGTCTTCCATGCATTCACGATGCTCGCCCGCCTGAAATCGCTGCGCGGCAGCTGGGCCGATCCGTTCGGATACACGCAAGAACGGCGAAGGGAGCGGGCGCTGGCGGCGGACTATCGGCAGATGATCGCCGAACTGTGCGGCGATCTTGGTCATGCCACCATCGACCATGCCGCAGCGCTCGCCGATCTGCCCGAGATGATCCGCGGCTACGGCCCGGTCAAGGAGGCGGCTATGGCCGAATACGAAGAGCGGCTCAGCGAACTTCGCGCGGGCCCGAACGCAACGCCGATGAACGAGGCCGCCTGATGCTTAACGAAACACAGATCGCCATTCGCGACACGGTGCGCGATTTCACGCAGCGGAAAATCCGCCTCGACGGCGCCATCCGCAAGGCACCGCGCTAACTTCAAGGGTCAAGCAATGACATTGGTATTCCAGACTATTCCCCACCCCCGCCCGCTGGCCCCCGGTTCGCGATCGGCCGCCCTCGAAAATCCGGGGTTCGGAAAGCATTTCACCGACCATATGGTCACCATCCGCTGGAGCAGCGAAGCCGGATGGCACGATGCCCGTGTCGGACCGCGTCGCCCCTTCGAGATCGATCCTTCGGCATCCGTCCTGCATTACGCGCAGGAAATCTTCGAGGGCATGAAGGCCTATCGCGGGGCCGATGGGCAAACTCTTCTGTTCAGGCCGGAGGAAAACGCCCGGCGCTTCAACCTGTCGGCAGAGCGGATGGCGATGCCGCAGCTTCCCGAAGATATCTTCCTCGAAGCCGTGAAGCGCCTCGTGGACGTCGATCGTGACTGGGTGCCGGGCAACGGGGGCAGCCTTTATCTGCGGCCTTTCATGTTCTCGGATGAGGCGTTTCTGGGGGTGCGTCCTGCGTCCAGCTACGTTTTCTGCGTGATCGCATCCCCGGCCGGCGCCTATTTCAGGAACGGTGACGATGCGATCCGCCTCTGGGTCACTCCGGACTACACGCGCGCCGCGCCCGGAGGCACGGGTGCGGCCAAATGCGGCGGCAACTACGCAGGAAGCCTGCTCGCACAGCGTCAGGCAATCGCTCGCGAGTGCGACCAGGTCCTGTTCCTCGACGCGGTCGAAGGGCGCTGGGTGGAGGAACTTGGCGGCATGAACATCTTCTTCGTGTTCGACGACGGCCGACTGATCACGCCGCCTTTGCGGGGCACCATTCTTCCCGGCATCACCCGCGATTCCATCATGACCATCGCGCGGGAACGGGGGCTGACCGTGTCCGAGGCGCCGGTGTCGTTCGATCAATGGCAGGCCGATGCCGCGAGCGGCAGCCTCACGGAAGCGTTCGCCTGTGGGACCGCTGCGGTGATCGCTGGAATCGGGTCGGTGCTTTCTCCCGGCGGGCAGTTCGCGGTGGGAGACGGAAAGACGGGGCCGGTCACAACGGCGCTCCGCGATGAACTCACCGCGCTGCAGCGCGGCGATCGGCCGGATCGTCATGGCTGGGTCCAGGCGTGCAGCTAGGCTGAACCGCGCGTTTCGGGGGCGGCGTGCAGCCGCCCCCATCGACGTCAGGCAGTCACGCTTCCCCACGCCGCGCCCCAGAGGTTCGGCGGGCAATGAATGCGTCCGTCACGATAGGACACAGGGTCGGGCAGATCCGCGGCGATGAAAGCCGAACCGTCGAGGTCCACGAAGTCACATAGCTGACCCAGCAGAAACGCCGGAGCCGCGGCAAGGCTGGACCCCGCCATGTTGCCGACCATCACGCCCAGCCCCAGCTTGCGCGCGAACGCCTCCATTTCCAGCGCTTCGGTCAGGCCGCCGCACTTGTCGAGCTTGATGTTGACGACCTGGAACCGGCCGACGAGCCCTGCGATGTCCTCCAGCCCCAGCAGGCTTTCGTCCGCCGCGATGGGAATGCGCGAGCGGATGTATTCGAGCCCGGCTTCGCCGCCGCGCGGGACGGGTTGCTCAAGGAGCGAGACCCCGGCCTCCACCAGAACGGGCAGGAGCGCATCAAGGCTGTCGACGCGGTAGCCCTGATTGGCATCGACCATGAGCCAGACATCGGGGCGGTGCTTGCGCACCAGCCTTATCCGCTCGCTATCGGCGTCGAGATCACCGTCGAGCTTGAGCTTGATCGCCTGCGCGCCGACATAGCTTTCCAGTTGCCGCAGCATCTGCTCGGGCGGGTCGGCGGACAGGGTGAACGTGGTGACCAGCGGCACCGGCGGCTTCAGGCCAGCCAGTTTCCACACCGGCACGCCCTGTTCCAGCGATTCCCGCTCCCATAGCGCTGCGTCGATGGCATTGCGCGCGCCGCCCGCAGGCATCGCCCGGCGCAGTTCCTCGCGGCCCGGGCCGTCCTCGATCAAGGGGCGGTAGGCTTCCAGTTCGGACAACATGTGATCGAGCGTATCGCCGGTGTAGTAGACCCCGCTCGCCTCGCCGCGCCCGGCCATACCGCCGCCTTCCAGCCTGACCTGCACGGCGGGGATGCCGGTGAAGACATGGCCGGCGATGCGCAGCGGCTGCCTGAAGGTCATCGGGTCGGTAGCTACGTGCAGCGTGAGCTTGCTCATGCCGTCGCCCCCACGATCCCGGTCCGCCGCGCGCCGCGCATGGCAAGCAGAAAGAAGAACGCCGCCAGCAGCGAACTGGGAAAGCTGACGCCCGCGATCGCCTGCCCCAGCATCGCCTCGCCGCCCAGCGCCTGGCTGAGCAGGGCGATGGCGGCCGGCGCGGTCGCGACGCCGAACACCGCCGAGACGAAGACGTTCGTGCCCAGCGCCAGCCCGCGTATCTCGTTGGGGACGTTGAGGGTGATCGCGATCACCCCGATCGTCGCCGTCACCGCACCCATCATCAGGTTGAGGGCCAGCATCCCGGCAAACAACGGAACCCCCGGCGAGAGCGCGAAGAACGACAGCGGCGCCGTCGCCAGCGCGGCGACGAAAGCCGGGATCAGCACCCCGGCCCTACCGCCGCGACGACGGCCGAGTTCCGCGCCCTGCCCTCCGGCAAGCGCGCCGACGATGCCGCCCAGGAACGTGACCGCGCTCAGCCACCCGGCGAACTGACCGGGCGAGAGATGATGGTCGCGGATCAGTACCGGCGTCGCCCAGACCGCCGCTGCCTGCAGGGCGATCTGGCAAAACAGCATCGCGAGGAGCAGCGGGACGAGGAAGGCGCGATAGGCCCACAGTTCGCGCAAGGCGGCCGATGTGGCGGTGGTCGTCTCCTTGCGCTCCTGCCGCGCAGGCTCGACGATCAGCAGCAGCGGGATCAGCAGCACGATCGCGAGGACCGCCGCCGCGAGATAGAGGGCACGCCAGGGCGCGAGGCCGCCCAGCAAACCCGGGCTGAACGTCAGCATCCGGGTCAGCGCATCGAACATCAGCCCGCCCGCGAGGATGCCGAACGCCTGACCCGAAGCCTGCCCCACCGCGAACAAGCTGGTGGCGACCGAACGACGCTCGGGCGGGAAGAGGTCGGCGATGACCGACAGGGCCGCCGGGATGATCAGCGCGAAGACCACGCCGAGCGCGATCCGCCAGATCACCAGCAGCGTCACGCTCGATGCGAAGGCGGTGCCGGCCATGCCCGCCATCCACACGATCAGCCCCACCACCAGCAGGCGCATCCGGTTGCGGCTGTCGATCATGCGGCCGAGCGGGATCGAACTGAGCCCGAACGCGAGCCCGAAGGCCGTGCCCTGCAGCAGCCCGATCTCGATGTCGCTGAGCGCCATGTCCCGCTTCATCGGTTCGATGAGCAGCGTCGTGAGCGTGATGTCCATCGACAGGAAGAAGCCCATGAGCGCCAGTACCGCCATGGCAGCCCGCGCACGGCGGGCCTCGGGATAACCTGGGCCGGGAATGCCGGTCATGCCTGCGCGCTCCGCTCGAACGCCAGTCGCACGGTGCGGCCGCTTGTGAACAGGAAGCCGCTGGCGCCGAATTCAAGCGTCCCGCCGGGCGGCGAGAAGGTGGGCGACACCGCGCGCCACAAGTCGGGGCCGAGCGGTTCAAGCAGATAGTCGGTGCCGCCCAGCGGCCCGGATAGCACGATCCGCGCGGTGCCCGTCTCGTCGATGCGAATATCCGCCGCAAGCCGCGCCGCGCGGCTTTCGTAGCGGCCGATGAGCGGGGCAGCGGTGGTCCCCTCGGGCACCGTGACCGGCGCAAGATGGTCGGCCACACCGAACTCGGTGGTTTCGAGCGCCGTGACGCCGTCCGTCTCGACCGGCAGGATGCGCAAGTCGGTGGGAAGGATCGCCACGGTCATGCGGCCGTCCGCATCCCGCTTCGTGGGCAGGCTCATGCCGCCCATCACGACGGCCTGCTGCCCGGCATGCCCGACGAGCGAAAGCACCTGCCCGGTGCGCGCGGAATGGAACGTGCCTTCGACCAGCCTGCACGCGGCGTCCTGCGGCGCGGGCGGCAGACCCTGGATGCAGCAGTCGATGATCGCATCGACGAGACTGTAGAGATCCAGCGCGCTGCGCCCGTTGGTCATGAGGATGATGTCGAGTTCATGCCCCAGCACCTTGAGCATCTGGCTCGACCCGCCGACGACCCCGCCCGCGTGGTGCACGGTGTCCAGCCCACGATGCTTCGTCATGTTGAGACCCAGCCCATAGCCGTGGGTCATGCGGGGCGTGCGCATCTGCGCCCAGGTCTCGGCGTTGCCGACGATGGGGTGGCTCATGTGCCGCAGCCACGCCAGCATGTCGTTGACGGTCGAGACGATGCCGCCCTCCCCGCCGATCCAGGCACCGAAGATGCCCCGGCTCCAGCCGCCGTCGGACCGCGGCAGGTGCTGCGTGGCGCTGTTGGGCAGAAGGTCGGTGTCGAGGGGACGCAGCAGCGTGTCGGCCATGCCGATGGGATCGAGGATGCAGGTCCGCATGAGAACGGCGGTGGAATAGTCGGCCACGGTAGCGGCGGGATAGGTCCGCTGCG
>NZ_BSFC01000014.1 GCF_027922145.1 Novosphingobium resinovorum
GCAGCGGACCTATCCCGCCGCTACCGTGGCCGACTATTCCACCGCCGTTCTCACACATTGAAGGTTTGCTTTGTGAGCGCCCGCACGTGTTGAGATGTTTATGTAATACCCCTCTGCGCTTTCGTCGTAGGAAACCGTCAAGCCTTGAGTATCAAGGCCGCAGTCCGCCAACGCTTCGATAGGCGGCTTGCTAGGGGGTGCAGGAAGATCAATCACGAAGAAATCATCCCATGGTTGTTTCTTGTCCGCAATGGGGCGTGAACGGAAAGGCGCAAAACGGCGGGTCAGAGTGGGTTACCTGCTGCTGTCCCGTGCAGCCCTTATTGCCCACCGTGTCAGCAGAAATACGCCAAAGGTAATCGCGACCGAAGGAAGCAAGACCTGCGTGAGAAAGCCCTTCTTGCAGTCGGTGTAAGGCTCGCAATCACCGATAGCATCGATAAAAACCAAGAAAAGGAAAATCGGGAAGCCGAGCATTATCGCTACTAAGCAGCCCCATTTGCCCTCGGTGCTAAGGCCGCCTTTGGGTCCGATATCATCCATATGCGGAGGCTAGCTATAATCTCAATGACCGCAATGGGGCGTTTGCCGACCGGTGGGTCTCGGATTAAATTTCCGTAAGGCCGCCCGTCGGCTTTGAAGCATTACCCTTCGGGCATCCAACGGCAAAGAAGGGTGGATAGCGGACAGTCCCAAAGTGTGTTCGCGACGACCGCTTGCTATTCTGAATTTGATGTATGTGCTTTGATCATTCGTGGGACGAGAGCCTGACAAGGTGCCGTTACGAATTAGTTAGACAGGTTCTCAGCTTCAGGGTTTGGGGCCATCCAAAGCTGCTCTTGCGGGAAAGGAAAGCGGATTGAGGCCGACCATTTACGGCCATCGATCTCGACAGCACCTTTCGGGTTCCTCTTTGCCAGAAATTGTCTCAGCGGCTCCAATTCAGTTGCTGGCAAAAATAAGCTGTAGCTGTCTCCTCTTCGAATGGTGCGCTGATCAGATAAGCCCGGCCAATCCCGATCCCATTTAATAGACGGATCAACTGCGTGCTCGTAGGGCCAGACCATCACTTCAACCCATTGGGGTAGCCACCTTTTCGACTTTGCATGGTGAAACGAACGCAGCGTTTCAAAGGCCTCCCGAATTGAATCTGGAAGAGAGGAGGCAACATCCTCATCGTCGAGTGAACCATAAACATTGAGGAAAACGGGATCGCCTTTATATAACAACAATACGTTGTCAGGCTGGTCAGTAGCTTGTGCTATCCGATACCCACCTTTTAGTGCGGGTTTATGCGCAGGAGTTAACTGTTTCCGAATTCTCTGAAGCTCGGCAGCGCCAAGTTGGGCCGTGCGAAATTCTTCGCCATCGCGATAGATAACATGACCGTTCTCATAGAGTGCGAACTTTGGTGAGTCCGAGCCAATGACACTTTTCCATGGGTCACTCTCAATGAAGACAATCTCCGGCAGCGGTTCTGTGCCTTTCCGCAGCTTCGAGAGCAGCTTTGGTCGTTCAAAGAACCGCACGTCGTCGAGAACAGGTGTTATTTTGCGCGCCTCGGCGCTTCTGTCATCCTCAACTGCGCAGCCGCAAAGCATAAGGCTTAACAGTGCAATACGAAGGACATTCCGCTCCAGCATAAGCTACCGTCGTCCGAAAGAGAGCGCTCCGCAAGCAGCAATTTCCGTCACAATCTTCAAGCCGACGACCCGTGAAGCAGCGGTCGCGGGCATTCGAACAAAGGATGGTGATTGGCCGACTTGGGGCGTGTTCGGTCAGGCGGGTTTTCTTCGCTCGCGGCGAGCACCGGACGGACAGCTATAGAGCGCAGCGTTCACCCCCACGGAATGGCGAAACGGGTGGGAAGCGGACATTGCCCCACCCACTCCGCTCATGCTGAGCTTGTCGAAGCATGGGAACCTGGCGCCACGCCTCGGGGCCTTCGACAAGCTCAGGCTGAGCGGGGTGGGGAGGTCTGATTTGGGTGGGGGAGCGGTCATTGGCATAGCCCACGTTGGCGGAATGCAATGATCCATTCTTGGACTAAAGCATCCGGCGCAGGCGAAACTTTCAATATGCGGGTGGCAAAGAATTCTCTGGAGTACATGCCGAGGTGCCCAAACTTTCCTTTGGAAACCGAAGGCCGTCCTTCAACGGTAATACTCGCGAAGCCTGTCACATCGCCAATACATTCATATTTCCGATTAAGTTGGTTGTCCAAATCCTTCCCGCATCCGGCCTTTGGGCAATGGAACCACGCGCTACGATCGTCGCGTCCAGAAGTGTTGTGTATAACGGCGAAATCTGGGCTTGTGAAATTTGAGGCCTCAAAGCCGGTCTTGAGAATGCCTGAGTAGATTTGCTTATCACCAAGGGTAGCGCATCGAAGTGCTTCTGGTGCAATCTCAGAAGACCGGGAATAATTCGGAAATCCCACCTCACAGGCTGATTGCAGCAGGCTTGATCTATCAAAATGATACCAAGCTATTAACCCCAAACAGAGCGCTAGAAGAGTGGATAAAAGAGGGATTTTCGCGCTCATGCCTCAAACATACTCATTGCAGCGATGTCAGCAATGGGGCGTTTTCTGTAACCGCTGAACCCACCCCACGTATTCCGGGAGCTTGCTGATGGTTAGGCTCG
>NZ_BSFC01000015.1 GCF_027922145.1 Novosphingobium resinovorum
GCAGCGGACCTATCCCGCCGCTACCGTGGCCGACTATTCCACCGCCGTTCTCACGCATCGCGCTGTTCAGCACCGTGCACGTGCCGCTCGTCCACCCGCTGTTCGCGGCCAAGGCGCTGGCCACGATCGACCACGTCTCGCACGGGCGCGCCGGTCTCAACATCGTGTGCGGCTGGAATCCGAGCGAGTTCGGCATGTTTGGCATGACGCTGGACGACGAAGGCTATGCCCGCGCCGCCGAATGGCTGGATGTGATCGAGAAGCTCTACGCCGCCGATGGTCCCATCGACTTCGAAGGCCGCTTCTACAAGCTGAAGCAGGCGATCACTCGCCCCGTCGCCCTGCAAAGGCCGCGCCCGGTGACGATGAACGCCGCCTTCAGCCCGCCGGGCCGCGACTTCGCCGCCAATGCCTGCGACCAGCTGTTCACGACCTTCACCACGATCGAGGAAGGCAAGCGCCACATCGCCGACATCGCCACGCGCGCCGCCGCTGCCGGGCGCGAGGTCGGCGTGAGCACCGTTTGCCACGTGGTGTGCCGCCCCACCGACGCTGAGGCCGAGGCCTATTACGAAGACTATGCCCTCACCAACGCCGACCACGATGGGGTCGAGCAGCATATGAGTTCAAAGCAGAAATTCTCCGGCTCGCACGATGACGAAAGCTATCGCCTCTACCGCCAGCGTTTCGCCGGCGGGGCCGGCAGTTTCCCGCTGGTAGGCTCGCCCGAGACGATCGCACGGCAGATGGCCGAGATATCGCAGGCCGGCTTCTCCGCCATCGCGCTGTCGTTCGTGAACTACCGCGAGGAGTTGCCTTACTTCTGCGAGAACGTCCTGCCGCTGCTGGTCGAGATGGGTTTGCGCGAAGATGTCATGGCCGTGGAAGCGGCCTGATGCGCAAGCAAGCCTTGATCGGTGGCGTGGCCCTGGTCGCCGCGATGATGGCAACGGCAATTGGCGCCGCGCCGGCACCGGCCTCGGCTCCTGACCCGAAGATGCGCAGCGCCGAAGCGGTGGCGGGCAAAGACCTCCGCGCACTTTACGATGTGCTCTGCCCCGTCGATGTCGTGCACCCGCCGGCGGAGAACGTGGCCGATCGGGCGAGCTGGTATTCGCCCCCGGCAAAGGCGTTCGACGATCTCTATTACGTCGGTCAGCAGGGCGTTTCCGCATGGGCGCTCAAGACCGACGAGGGCCTCATCCTGATCGACGCTCTGTTCGATTACTCGGTCGGTCCCGAGATCGTCGACGGGCTCAAGGCGCTCGGCCTCGATCCGGCGACGATCCGCTATGTCGTCGTCACTCATGGCCATGGTGATCACTACGGCGGCGCGCGCTACCTGCAGGACACTTACGACGCGCGGGTTGTGGCGAGCCGCAAGGACTGGGACGTGATCGCGCAGACCACCCGCTGGACCGATCCCAAACCTCGCCGCGACATCGTTGTCGATGGGGCGATGGACCTGGCCCTGGGCAGGACGGTAATCAGTCTGATCGAAACGCCCGGCCACACGCCCGGCACGCTGTCGCTGCTGTTCCCCGTCCACGACGGGGCTGAGCGCCATGTCGCCGCGCTGTGGGGCGGCACCGCGTTCAATACCCGGACGCGCGAGCAGTACGCGGGCATGGCCGCCTCGGCCGAGCGGTTCGCGGGGCTTGCGCGCCAGCGGGGTGCGGACGTCTGGCTGTCCAACCATCCGGTGTTCGACGATACGTTCGCGAAGATCGCCGCGGAGCGGAAAGGGGCAACCTCTCCCTTCGTGACGGGCCAGGCGACGGTGCAACGGGCCTTGAAAGTGGCCGCGCAGTGCAGCCGGGTCGCCCTTGCACGCGACTACCCATAGACCTCGAACCGGGTGGGCCATGACCTGCCGGACGGGCCGCAAGAACAGAAACGGAGCTTCCATGACTTATACGAGAACTCTCATTCGCGCGGCCGTCGTAGCCGCAGGCGCCACCTTGCTGCCGAGCGCAGCATCGGCGCAAAGCGCCCCGCCGCCGCAGTTCGCCATGTGCAAGGTCTGCCACAAGACCACCGACAAGGCTCCTTCCGCCATCGGCCCGACCCTTTGGCGCGTTGGCGGCCGCAAGGCCGGGACGCTGCCGGGCTATGCCTACTCGCCGGCGATGAAGCAGTCGGACCTGGTGTGGGATCGCAAGACGCTGATGGCCTTCCTCGCCAAGCCGCGCACCGTCGTGCCGGGGACCAAGATGGCCTATGCCGGGACCTCCGACCCCAAGGCGGCCGCCGCGCTTGCGGACTACCTGCTGGGGCTCAAGTGACCGTGCGCCGGATCGCCACCCTGCTGGTCGGCCATGCTACCCTAGCAGCCATGCCGGCGCTCGCCGCTCCCGATAAGGACGGGGTCGAGATGCGCGAGATATCGCCGGGTCTCACCTTGCCGTTCCGCGCGCTCGCGCCCGGATTGCCGCCGGTGCCGGACTACGGCAAAGCCAAGGCACCGCCGCTGCCGGTCGCCATTCCCGAGGGCTTCACGCCAATTTTCAACGGTCGTGACCTCGCCGGATGGCACGTCAGCAAGACATCCCGCCACGGCACCGCACCCGTCTTCGAGGTGCGTCAGGGCATCCTCATGGGCATGCAGAGCGCCCCGGGCCAGGGCGGCCAGTTGGTCACCGATCGCAAGTACCGCAATTTCGAACTCTCTTTCGACTTCAAGCCGGACTGGAGTGCTGACAGCGGCGTATTCTTCCGCACCACCGAAGAAGGCGCTGGCTATCAAGTCACGCTCGACTACGTTTCGAGCGACCGCGCCTACACGGCCGGGCCGGGGTTGAACCTGGGCAGTTTCATCGGTGAAGGCGGCGTCCAGGTGGGTGAGGTCCCGGCGACCTCGCCCAAGCTCGATCCCGCGCAGGCGGCGGCGAAACCGCAACCCGACTATGCGCATCCGCCGATCGAGCCGGTTCCCGACTTCTGGAAGCGGGAGCAATGGAACCACGTCCGGATCCGCGTGGCCGGAGATGTCCCCCATGTAACGGTGTGGATCAACGGCACGCAAGTGAGCGACACCACCGACACCGCCAACCATGCGGTCGGGGGAATGGTGGCGGGACCGATCGCGCTGCAGGTCCATGGCGGCTGGCAGCGCTGGCGGCCGGGCGACGTGCTGCGCTGGCGCAACATCGCGATCCGCGAACTGCCCAAGGACGCGAAGTAACATGGACCGTCGGCTGTTCCTCGTCTCGGGCCTGTTCGCCGCCTCGCTTTCGCTGAGCGGTGCGCGGGCGGCATGGGCTGCACCCGCGCCTGCGGCAAGCGCCCTGACGGCGCCGCAGATGCGATTCCTGTCCGCCTTTTGCGACACCATCATCCCGGCCACGGATACCCCCGGGGCCCTGGCCGCCGGCGTGCCCGCCTTCATTGACCGTATTGCCGTGCGCGCCAGCGACGAAGCGCAGATCGCCGCCTTGCGCACCTCTATCGACGGGCTGGAGCGGGTGCTCGACACGGCTGCGGGTCGGCCCTTCGCGGCGGCCCCCGCGCCCGTGCGGCACACCGTCCTTGCACAAGTTGACGCCGCCTCGATGCTGGGCCGCAAGGATTGCCGCGTGCCCGCCACCAGCGCGGACGATGCCGATGGAGCAACCTACCGGCTGCTCAAGGCTATCACGGTCTGGGGCTTCTATACATCCGAAGCCGGTGGCTCGCAGGACCTGCGCTTCGAACTGGTGCCCGGCGGCTATGCGCCCGATATCGAGCTTGCCGCCGACTGGCGAAACTACTGCAACGAAACGGTGCTTGGCCAATGAGTATCTCGAAGGACTTCGATGCGATCGTGATCGGCTCGGGCATCACCGGTGGCTGGGCGGCCAAGGAACTGACCCAGCGCGGCCTCAAGGTCGCGATGATCGAGCGCGGCCGCGTGGTCGAGCACGGCACCGATTACGCAACCGAAACGCTGGCGCCCTGGGAGTTCGACTACCGCGCCCAGCGCGATCCCGCCGCCACTCATGAGGGCCTCGCCGGCTATGGCATGAGCAACGCCAACCTCAACGGTGCGTCCTCGCTCTACCCGCTGACCCAGGCGCCGGGCTTCTTCGTGGCACCGGAGGATCATCCCTACCAGACGCCGCAGGACGCACCGTTCAACTGGACCCGCGCCTATGTGATGGGTGGCCGCTCGCTGGTTTGGGGCCGCAAGTGCTTCCGCATGAGCGACCTCGACTTCACCGCCAACAAGCTGGACGGCCATGGCACCGACTGGCCGATCCGCTACGCCGACCTTGCACCGTGGTACGACCATGTCGAAAGCTTCATCGGCGTCTCGGGCAGCACCGAGGGGATCGCCCATCTGCCCGACGGCCAGTTCCAGCCGCCGATGGCGCTCAACCACGTCGAGCAGAAATTCAAGGAATGGATGGAGGCGCACTATCCCGGTCGCAAGTTCATTCCCAGCCGCCTCGCCAACATGACCGAGGCAAAGCCGGACGAAGGCCGCTCGAACTGCCAGTACCGTAACCTGTGCGCGCGTGGCTGTTCCTTCGGGGCCTATTTCAGCACGCAGAGTTCCACGCTCCCCGCCGCGCAGGCGACCGGGCTGCTGACGGTGCTGACCGACAGCCGCGTCGTGTCGATCGAACACGATCCCGCAACCCGGCGCGCCAGCGGCGTGCGCATGCGCAATACCACTACCGGCGCGACCACGACGGTGACCGGGCGCACGATCTTCCTGTGCGCATCGAGCTTCAACAGCACCGCGCTGCTGTTGCAATCCACCAGCGAGGCGTTCCCCACCGGCCTTGGCAATACCAGCGACGTGCTGGGCCGCTACATCATGGACCATGCCTCGGGCGTGCAGGTCGTCGCGCATGTGCCGGGCTATCAGGACCGCAACTACACGGGCTTCCGGCCGACCAACCATTTCATCCCGCGTTTCCGCAACGTCGGGGGCGACACCTCGCCCGCGTTCCTGCGCGGCTACGGCATCCAGCTCGACGCCGCGCGTGCCAACTGGGAAGCGGGGGCTTTCGGCGCGGGCATCGGTGACGACCTCAAGCGCAAGGCCCGCCAGCGCGGCGACTGGCGCCTGCGCTTCAACCTGTTCGCCGAGACTTTGCCCGATGCCGAAAACCGCCTGACGCTGGACCCCGCGGCTCGCGACAAGGACGGTATCGCGCAAATCCGCGTCGCCCTGCGCTTCGGCGCCAACGAGCGCAAGTTGCTGGACGACGCCATCGCGCAAAGCGTCGAGATGGCCGAGGGCTTCGGCGCCACGGTCGTCTCCCGTCCCGGCGAGGGTTATGCGATCAAGGGCGCCATCCACGAGATGGGCGGTGTGCGCATGGGCCGCGATCCGGCCACCTCGATGCTCAACGGCTTCAACCAGATGCATGCGGTCGAAAATGTATTCGTGACCGATGGATCGGCGATGGCGTCAAGCGCCTGGCAGAACCCTTCACTCACCTACATGGCGATGACCGCGCGGGCTGCCGCATATGCGGTCGACGAGATCAAGCAAGGGAAAATCTAGCTATTGTTTCAATGCATTAGGGTGATATTTTTGCTGTATATCTTACTTCTACGCCCCCCAAAAGCATACGTTTGGGTTGCCCACCAGCCCTTGCCTAACTTGAATCAGCAAACTCATCACTGACGCGATGCCTTATCAGGTACCGATCTTAGTCTGTTCATTCCTCACTCTAAGTTGCTCGCGAAGGTCAGGATTGTCCGAAACCGACCCAGGCTGTGCGGAAACGTCTTCGCTGTCGTGGTCGATGGATGTCGTCCCAGGCCGAGTTTACGCGACGTTGTCTTAGCTGGCGATTGGTCTCAGCAAATTGCGGGTCTCATGACGTTGAGAGCGCGAGTGAGGTTGTAGGCGAGGACGTGGAGGGCCATTCGCGACTTGAGGATGCCAAAGAGATGCCCGACAGTCTGGCACCGGATGCGCATAGCGTCCGGATTAGCATCGAGCCGGTGCTGCATCTGTGCATGACCATAAGGGCGAAGATGGTCCATACAGGACCGCCTTTTCCGGTATTCGATTTAGAATTAAGGCTTGATACCGATCCATAGATACCTCTGCGCGGGAACGATTAGGCAGAATGATGGCTATGTTTGAACAGAGCTCAGTATCGGAGCGGATCTGAGCGGGTACCGAAGTCCTGAAGACTATGTGCGGCAAGCGGCATGAATCCGGGGTGATACTGGTGAAACACTCTAGGCTCAGGGCCTATTAAATTGGTTGCGAGGATGGGATAGGTTGGTTCAATGGTTGCGTGAGAGACGTCGCCATGAGTGATCTGCTCTGGCTGTCGGAGGCGCAGAAGCGCCGGATCGAGCCGTATTTCCCGCTGTCGCACAGCGTGCCACGGGTCGATGATCGTCGGATCATCAGTGGTATTATCTTCGTGATCAGGAATAGCCCGGGATGGCGCGATGTGCCCGCTGATTATGGACCTCCCAAGACGATCTATAACCGCTTCATCCGGTGGAGCAGGCTTAGCGTATTCAACAAGATCTTCGCGGCTCTTTCGGCCAAAGCCGGCAAGCCCGACCAGTTGGTGATCGACGCGACCCATCTCAAGGCGCATCGTGCGGCAGCCAGCGTGCTCAAAAAGGGGCTGTTCCCGACGTATCGGAGGCACCAAAGGCAGTCTGAACTCGGAGCTCCATGCCGTCTGCGACGGTCAGGGAAGACCGCTGGTCATGCTGCTGAGCGAAGGATAGATGAGCGACTATGAAGGCGCTGCCCTGATGCTCGACGCCTTGCCCAAAGCCGATGCACTGCTCGGCAATCGAGGCTACGATGCCGACTGGTTTCGCAAGGCGCTCGCGGAGCGCGGCATCACCGCCTGCATCCCGTCAAAGAGAAACCGGAAACCGACTCTTCAGACCCTGTCGTTCACAGACGGGTAGAGGAATGGTTAGTAAGTCGCACATCGTCTAGCAGGTGTTCGATCGCAGTGCGCTGCGCATCGGTGCCACCAATCCTGACGTCCCCATTGCAATGAGGTAAGTCATCGTGTCTCGCACGATAACCTTACCAAGCGCCCGCCGCCGTATCTGCAAGATATAGCGCGTCCAAGAGACAAACTTATTTGAAACCGTCCAGAACTGATACCCCTTCCTCGAAAGGCGTGTGCCATCAGCACCGGGAACACTCACGGGCAATAGCCGGGCGCCTTGCGCCTGACGCCGTGAGAGACACCTGGGAAGGAAGACAATGAGTTCCAGAGCTCTAGTATGCACCCTCATGTTAGGCGTGAGCACTCTCGGACTGACACGCCCCGTGCTAGCACAGGATCAAAGTTCAACGGGGCTGGACGTGCCAGCGGAGAAAGCACCAGCCGCAGAAGACGATGTTGCCGCAACGCCTCAAGACATCATCGTCACGGGTTCGCGTGTCATCAGGGACGGCTCGGCCAGCCCGACACCGCTCACAACCGTATCGACCGAAGCGCTGCTGGCGGCCTCCCCTTCGGGCACGATCTCGGATGCGTTGAATAATCTTCCGGTGTTCTCGGGCTCGCGTAATTCGTTCAGCAACCCTGGTTCCAACGCCACCGGCGTGCAGGGCGGCAACGGTGCCGCCAACGTCCTAAACTTGCGCAACCTGGGCACATACCGGACCCTCGTACTGTTCGACGGGCACCGTATTCCGCCCACGCTCTACAACTCGACCGTCGACGTCGATCTGATCCCGCAGGAACTGATCCAGAGCGTCGATGTCGTCACCGGCGGCGTTTCGGCAGTCTACGGCTCCGACGCTGTCTCGGGCGTGGTCAACTACGTGCTGAACAAGAAGTTCAACGGCTTCCGCGCCCATGCCGAGGCCGGCCTCTCGCAGTACGGAGATGCAGCGACCCGCAACATGGGCGGCGCAGCGGGCTTCGACGTCGGCGATCGCGGACACTTCGAGGCCAGCGTGCAGCACCGAGAGGCCGATGGCATCCTCCACCGCGTCGGTTCGCGCAGCTGGGACAACCTGGCCGCGCTGCAGGGCACGGGCTCGGCGACCAATCCTTATGTGCTGGACCAGGACGTGCGACTGGCTGCCTACAGCTTCGGCGGCAAGATCGCCTCGGGCGTGCTGGCCAACAAGACGTTCAACGCCAACGGCGTCCTCAGCGCCTTCGACGCCGGCACCTCGACCAACACCTCGTGCTGCCAGATCGGCGGCGACGGCGCCTACCAGGACGCCTCGATGATCTCTCCCTCGCGCGCGACGCAGCTGTTCGCCCGCTTCGACTATGACCTGACCGACGACGTCCACGTCTATGTGCAAGGCGCCGCCAACCTCAAGAAGAATAAGTCGTACACCGGCTGGAACGTCCTCAACGGCCTGACCATCAGCGCCGACAACGCTTTCCTGTCGCAGGACATCCAGGACCAGCTCGACGCCGCCGGGCAGACCACCTTCAAGATGAACGAAATCTGGTCGGGCGCCCCGCGCATCGAGGCGATGTCGAAGACCCGCCAGATCTACGTGAATGCGGGGATAGACGGCAAGCTGGGCGACTGGAACTGGGACGCGACGTACACGCACGGGTCCTCGCGCCTGAAGACAGTTATCAGCAACATCCCCAACCAGCAGCGCCTTGCCGCCGCGCTGGACGCCGTGGTCGATCCGGCGACCGGCAATGTCGTGTGCGCGGCCTCGCTGGTCAACTCGGCCTATGCCAACTGCGTCCCGCTGAACCTCTTTGGCCCCACCGCGTCGAGCCAGGCCGCGCAGGACTATGTGCTGGGCAGCGTCGGCTTCCTGACGCACACCAACATGGACGCCGCCGATGCCGCGATCAGCGGCACCCCGTTCGACACCTGGGCCGGCCCGGTCAACCTCGCGGTCTCGGCCGAATGGCGCCGGGTCTCGTTCGACGCATCGAGCACCGCGACCGCCACCGACTATGCGGACTGCACCAACCTCACCTACAACTGCAGCGTCACCACCGCGACCACTTCGGCGACGGCACTCTATCCCACCACCTTCCCCAACAGCGACACCGTCTCGCAGAGCGTCAAGGAAGCCGCACTCGAAGTCGAGGTGCCGCTGCTCAAGGACGTTCCCCTCTTCCGCTCGCTCAAACTGAACGCGGCGGCGCGCTATACTGACTACAGCACCAGTGGTGACTACTGGACGTGGAAGATTGGCGGTGTGTGGGAGGTCAACAACGACCTCAAGCTGCGCGGTACCATGTCGCGCGACATCCGGGCGCCCACGCTCTACGACCTGTTCCAGCCGACCACCGTCGTCGTGGGCACCTACACCGACGTCGCAGGCAACAAGTCTGTCTATGTGCCGTCGATCAACAACGGCAACCCGGATCTGACCGCGGAAGTCGGCCGTACCTACACGGCAGGGGCCGTCTACAAGCCAAGCTTCCTGCCCAGCACGACCTTCACCGTGGACTATTACCACACCGTCGTTTCTGACGCGATCACCACGGTACAGGGCTTCAACGCCGCCACACAGCAGGCCTGCATCAACACCGGCCTGTACTGCAACCTGATCGAACGCAACGCCGACGGCGACGTGACCGCATTCTACATCCGGCCGGAAAACATCGCCAAGGTAAAGACCTGGGGCATCGACGTCGAAGCCTCCTACGCCGGCCGCCTGTTCGACAAGGCGCTCAGCCTGCGCGTGCTGATGAACTACCAGCCGCACATCTACTACGAGCAGCCGGGCATCGCGACGATCGACCAGGGCGGCGCGGGCTGGGGCCAGAACGGTCTGATGCCCAGCCCGAGTGTGCAGGTTTCCGCGTTCCTGGGCTACCAGCTGACGGATTCGATCAAGCTCGACCTGTTCGAGAAGTTCCGCAACAAGTTCCGCCGCAGCGGTGTCGAGGCGCAGGTGTTCGCGGACGAATACGTCAGCAGCTATGCGACCACCAACCTGACGCTCACCTTCGATACCGGTTCGGCATGGAAGCTCCAGGACGGCGCGTTCTACGTCAGCGTGAGCAACCTGTTCAACGCCAAGCCCCCGCTCAGCGGCTACTATTCGGGCCAGAGCTCGGCCGGGCAGTCTTATTCGTTCTCCGACGATCCGACCGGCCGCGCCTTCCTCGTGGGCTTCCGTGTCAAGGGCTGAGGCGGGAGATGAACAGCAAGGCGCTCCCGATAACCGCAGCGATAAAGGCAACCGTGGGCGCGGCGCTCCTCCTGCTGGGCAGCCAGCAGACGGCGGCTAAATCGCCAGTTCAGGCCGCTCCGGCGGTCAAGACCACTTTCGTGCCGCTCGCGCGCGGGGTGCCGGGGGTGCTATACGAACCGACAGTGCCCGGGCCCAAGGCCGCGACCGCCGTGTTCGCGATGCATTCCTCGGCGGACTACCTGAGCTTTTCCGCTTGCACCGAACTGGCGCAGCGCGGCTACCGGGTCCTGTGCGCCAACAACAGCACCAGCAAGTCCGGCGCCGCCAACGACGGCATGCTCGACCAGGTGCTGGTCGAGGCCAAGGCGGCGGTCTCATGGCTGCGGCGGCAGCCGGGCGTGCGGCACGTCGTGCTGCTGGGCCACAGCGGCGGCGGTACGGTGATGAGCGCCTACCAGTTCATCGCGGAGGGTGGCCTCGGCGCCTGCCGCTCGGCCGAAAAAATCTGGAAGTGCCCCGGCAGCCTGGCGGATCTGCCCCCCGCCGATGGCGTGATGCTGATTGATTCCAACTGGGGCCTTGGCGCGATGACGCTGTTCAGCATCGACCCAGCCGTGAAGACCGAGGACAGCGGCACCGCGCTTGACCCGGCGCTGGACATGTACAATCCCGCCAACGGCTTCAGGGCAAGTGGCTCGCATTACCCGGCCGCCTTTACCCGCGCCTTCCTCAAGGCCGAAGGCGCCCGCAGCAACGCCCTGATCGCCAGCGCCGAAGCGCAGCTGGCCGCGATCGAGGCAGGCAAAGGCCCCTACTCGGACGATGCGCCCTTCGTGGTGCCCGGCGCGATCCTGCTCGGCAGCAACAACAAGTTGTTCTCGCAGGACGTCACGCTAATGGCGCACACGCGCAAGCCCTGGCCGCTGCTCCACGCCGATGGGAGCATGACTAACGGGATCATTCCCACCGTACGCGTGCCGGAGAACCAGCATAGCCAGACCCCCTCGCTGATGAAGGGCGCGCTCAAGACGACGGTGCGCAATTACCTCAGTTCCTACGCGATCCGCACTGGCCCAAACTTCGCCTACGACGCGAGTTCAGTGCACGGCGTGGAGTGGACCTCGACGTATGCCAGCCCTCCCGGCAACGTGCAGGGCATCACCGCCCCGCTGCTGGTGATGGGTATGACCGGGCACTGGGAATACCTCGCCAGCGAAACGATCTACGAACTCGCGAAAAGCCGGGACAAGTCGATCGCCTTCGTCGAAGGCGCGACGCATCTCTACGACACCTGCAAGGCCTGCGAACACACGCCTGGGCAGTTCGGCGATACGCTGACGACAACCTACGACCATATCGACGGCTGGCTGAGCAAGCCGGGACGCTTTACCGATCGTCCCCATTGAGGCTGCCGGCCCGAGAGGCGTCGTAACAATACAAAAAGGAATGAAGATGCGCAGCAAGCTGGGCCACTCGGCTCTCGTCGCCTCGGGCCTTGCCGCCCTGGCATTCGCCGGTGCCGGCCATTCGCAGACGGCGGCTCAGGCGATGCCGACGACCATCGGCCATGACGCGCAATTGCTGATCACCGCAGTTCCCGCGCGAGGCAAGGCCGCGCTGTCGGTGACGAGCCCGGCCTTCGCCGCCGGCGCCGACATTCCGCTGGCGAGCACGCAGTACGGCGACAACCAATTCCCCGGCCTTGCGTGGACCCGTGGTCCGAAGGGGACGCGCTCCTACGTCGTCGTGATCCAGGGCATGCTCGGCAAGGACGGCGCGCTGGAGGCCCGCACCAGCATCCATTTCGTCGCCTACGACATCCCGGCAGGGACCACCTCACTAACGCAAGGGATGACCACGCTGCCCGCAGGCGCCGCCTATGGCCCGAACGTTCACGGCCCTGCCGCCGCCTATGCCGGGCCGCATACCCACGACGCCAGCCGTCACCCCTATCACGCGCAGGTGTTCGCGCTGGACTCCGCTCTGGATGCCCGCGCCGGGGCCAGCTTTGCGGCGCTCAGGGCGGCGATGGCGGGCCATGTCCTCGCCTCGGGCGAACTGGTGGGCTTCGCCGCGAAGCCCGCGTCGGCGCTGGGCGCAGGCGAACTCGCCGCATCCGTGCCGGTCAGGATCGAGACCGGGCAGATCACCGGCGGTCCCGGCCGCGATACGTCGGTCGCGGTCTACAAGGGCATCCCCTATGCCGCGCCGCCGGTGGGCGATTTGCGCTGGCGCGCACCTGCCCCGGCCCTGCCCTGGACCGGCACGCGCAAGACCGAGACCTTCGGCCACGCGTGCCCGCAGCCCGGCGGCGAGATGGCGCGCGGCATGGCGCAAAGCGAGGACTGCCTTACGCTCAACGTGTGGTCGGGCGCCAAACCGGGCAGCGGCGAGAAGCGGCCGGTCTACGTGTGGATCTATGGCGGCGGGTTCATCGGCGGCACCGGCGCCAGCCCGGAGTTCGACGGCGAGGGCCTGGCGAAGAAGGGCGTGGTCGTCGTGACCTTCAATTACCGCGTCGGGGCGCTCGGGTTCCTTGCAACGCCAGAACTGAGCAAGGAGTCCCGCCACGGTGCCTCGGGCAATTACGGATTGCTCGACGATATCGCGGCGCTCCAGTGGGTCCAGCGCAACATCGAGGCCTTCGGCGGGGACCCGGCGCAAGTGACAATCGGCGGGCAGTCCGCCGGGGCCGGCTCGGTCGGTTTCCTGTCGATGTCCCCGCTCGCCAGGGGGCTGTTCCGCGCCGGGATCGCCGAAAGCCACGCGCGCTATCCGCGTGATACCGAACTGCGCTACCTTTCGGTCTCGTGGCGCCCGCTCGCATCGGCCGAGAAGCAGGGCGCGAAGTACGCCGCCGATCATGGCGCGAAAACCCTGGCCGAGCTGCGCGCGATGCCGTGGCAGCAGGTGATCGAGGGCAGCGCCACGATCGACGCCGGGGTCGAGACCGGCAGCGACGGTAAACCGCCGCTGTTCCGTCCGGTGGTGGACGGCTGGGTGATCCCTAAATCGTACTGGGACACCTACCAGTCGGGCACCCAGAACCGGATCGCCTACGTCGCGGGCAACAACAAGGACGAGACCGGCGCCGTCCCCGAAACCGCCTTCGCGGCGCTGCGCGCCAGCAAGACCCCGCCCCGCGCGGGCATGCCGCAGACCAGCGTCACCGTTGCTCAGTTCGAAGCCTCCGCCCGGCGCAAGTTCGGCAAGCTGGCCAGCGAGTTCCTCAAGCTCTACCCGGCCCGCACTGACGACGAAGCGGCCCTGCAGAACAACGCCTCGGTCCGCGACAATTCCCGCGTATCGACGTGGTTGTGGGGCACGCTGTGGACCAGGGCGAACCCGCAGCCGCTGCACACCTACTTCTGGACCCACGCCATCCCGGGACCCAGCCACGATACCCGAGGTGCGTTTCACGGCTCGGAGATTCCTTACGCTTTCAACAGCCTCGACGCCCTGCCGCAACCGTGGACGGCGCAGGACCGCGCGATCGCGGAAACGATGTCGTCCTACTGGGCCAACATTATCAAGACCGGCAATCCGAACGGGCCCGGCCTGCCCGAATGGCCGGCCTACTCCGCCCAAGTGCCGCAGGTGATGGAACTGGGCGACAACTTCGGCCCAATCCCGGCAGCGAGCTCGGAAAAAGTCGATTTCTGGAAGCGTTTCTACGCCACACAGCCAGCCTGGTGAAGCGCGGCGAACCTATCTCTGCGCTATCGCCTTCGATACATCGTTGTCAGCAAGCAGGCATAGGGAAGGGCGTCCGGGACCGAGGAGATAGCGGAAGATGCCAATGCTGAACGGCGCCGAAGCAACAGTACGAATGCTTCAACTTTATGGAGTCCGCCATATTTTCGGACTGTGCGGTGACACCAGCCTTCCGTTCTATGACGCACTCGCCCGGCTCGACCACGGCATCGACCATGTCCTGACCCGCGACGAGCGCAGCGCCGGCTACATGGCCGATGCCTATGCCCGCCTCACCGGTCGCCCGGGTGTCTGCGAAGGTCCAAGCGGAGGGGGGGCAACCTACATCCTGCCAGGGGTAGTGGAAGCGAACGAAAGCGGTATCGCCCTCCTCGCGATCACCTCGGACATACCGGTATCCGGCCGCGGCCATTTCGCCCTTACCGAACTCGACCAGAAGGCGCTGTACGCTCCGCTGACCAAGTGGAATGCGGTGGTCGACCGGGCCGATCAGATTCCGCATCTGCTGCGTACCGCTTTTCGTGCGATGACTACGGGCCGCACCGGCGCGGCGCACATCGGATTGCCCTACGACCTCCAGAAGCACGAGATCGACGCGGATCTGCTCTGGGCCCAAAGCGAAAACGCCCGTTTCCCCGCCCTGCGCTGTGGCCCCGACCCCGACGCGGTGGAGCAAGCGGCCGAGGTTATCCTCGCGGCCCGAGCGCCGGCATTCATCGTGGGCGGCGGTGTCGCGATATCCGGGGCAGAAGCATCCCTGCGCGCGCTGGCCGAACTGCTCGAGGCACCCGTCGCCATGTCCGTCAGTGGGCACGGCGCCCTGGCCGATCGCCATCCCCTCGCTGTCGGGGTCGTCGGCACCAACGGTGGCACCCAGGAAACCCGCGAGGCCATCGCCGACGCGGACACGGTGATCTTCGTCGGCTGCCGCGCGGGATCGACCACGACCGAACACCGCACCGTCCCTGGCAGGGACGTGCGCATCGTGCACATTGACGTCGATCCGATGGCGATTGGCACCAACTATCGGACCGACGCAATTCTGCTCGGCGACGCGCGTCTGTGCCTCGACGCATTGCGCAGCGCGATTGCCCGCCGCCTCAAGGGCCGGCAACGCAGCACCGGTGCAAGCGAACGGCTGGCCTTGCTCAAGATCCGCAAGCGCGAGTCCTTCGCTCGCCTGGCCGCATCGACACAAGCGCCAATCCGCCCCGAGCGCGTCGTCGCTGCGCTTCAGGCGGCGCTTCCGCGCGAGAGCGTAATCGTTGCCGATCCCGGCACACCCTGCCCTTACTTCTCCGGCCATTTCGCGCTGGACGAAGGAAGCCGCATCATCACCAACCGCGCGCAGGGCGCGCTGGGCTTCGCCTTGCCTGCCGCGATCGGCGCCTGCTACGCCGCTCCGTCGTCCAAGGTAGTGGCAGTCATGGGGGACGGTAGCTTCGGCTTTGCCGTGGGGGAGATGGAAACAGTGGTGCGCAAGCAACTGCCGTTGACGATGGTCGTCCTCTCCAACTCTTCCTACGGCTGGATCAAGGCCAGCCAGAAGACCGGCTACGGCGAGCGATACTTCTCCGTGGATTTCAACCGTACTGACCATACCCGTATCGCCGAGGCCTATGGCGTCAAAGCTTGGACAGTGAGCGACCCGGGCGAACTCGATGCGGTAGTCCGCGCCGCGATCGCACACGATGGCCCCACACTGATCGACGTCATTTCGCAGCCGCTGGAACAATCGAACGTGCCTGTCAGCCAGTGGATGGGATGACCATGACTGACGGCGTACCACTCCGCGGCGGACCATTCGCCTATCGCGACTTCCGCTTGTTCTGGATAGCGCGGATGGCATCGATGCTATCCCAGAGCAGCCTGGTAATTGCGCTGGGCTGGCTGGTTTACGATGTCGCCCGCAGGACGATGGACGTGCGCGAGGCCGCGCTCCAGCTCGGCCTCATCGGTCTGGTCCAGTTCGTGCCGATGTTCGTGCTGACGCCGCTGACGGGCTGGATGGCCGATCGCTACGACCGCCGCCACATGGCCGGATGGTCGTGCATCGCGCAACTGGCCGGCGCGGTGGTGCTGGCCTGGATGGTCCATGACGGGCGCGGATCCCTGCTCACGTACTTCCTGATCGCGGCTCTGACCGGTATCACCCGTGCCGTCTACCGTCCGCCGATCAACGCCCTCGCACCCAACACCGTGCCGCGCCCGCTGCTCCCGCGCGCGGTCGCTGCGAACGCCGTCGCCGGGCGGGTCGGTGCGATCCTCGGCCCGGTGGTGGGCGGCTACGCCTATGCCATCGCGCCCTACTTCGCCTTCGCGCTGAGTGCGGCGCTGCTGGCGCTGTCTTCGGGCGCGCTGTTCGCGATCAGCGCGATCGAGCGGCAGGAACTCGACCGTAACCGCCATCCGCTGCGCCAGATGGTCGACGGGCTGACGTACGTGCTGCGTCACAAGCTGGTGCTCGGCGCGATCAGCCTCGACCTCGTCGCTGTGCTGCTGGGCGGGGCGACCGCGCTGCTTCCGGTCTACGCGCGAGACATCCTCCACGTCGGCCCGGCGGGCCTCGGCAACTTGCGTGCCGCGCCCGCGATCGGCGCGTTGGCTTCGGGGCTATGGCTGTCATGGAAACCGCTGGACGGCAGGGTCGGCATCAAAATGCTTGTCTCGGTCGTCATCTTCGGCATCGCCACGATCGTCTTTGGCCTGTCACGCTCGCTGCCGCTGTCGCTGGTGTGCATGGCGGTGCTGGGCGGTGCGGACATGATCTCTGTCTACGTGCGCCAGTCGCTGGTGCAGATCGCCACCCCCGATGCCATGCGCGGCCGGGTCGGCGCGATCTCCTCGCTGTTCGTCTCCGCATCCAACGAGCTGGGCGAAGCCGAGAGCGGTTTCCTCGCCGCCGCCATAGGCCCGGTTCTGGCAGTGGTGCTGGGCGGCGCCGGGACCATTGCCGTAGTTGTACTATGGGCCCGCTGGTTCCCGGCGCTGCGCAAGGCCGACAGCTTCGAGCACCACATCGAGGAAGTGGTGTCCGCTGCAGCGCCAGGAGAGCGCGGTAGCCGAATTCCTTAGGTGGCGTGAACAAATTTGGGAATGGCTATATCCCCCCAGCGCCGGTCAGCCACGCTCCGGGATGGATCCCGGCCGTAAACGGAACGGCAGGTTGCAGGGAGCAGCATCAGTATAGCTGATGCTTTGGCTACGCGAGGTTAGCACTGGAGGGTCACCATATTGCTACTTGGCGCTTCAGTTGAATTCGCGGCTCCCGAACGGTCGGAAAGCGCGAGGTCGAGGCGTGCGTCAACGCTCCAACCCCAATCACTATCACAGTCACCAGAACAAGGAGCGCTGCGGGCGCCAGTAACCAAATGAGCTGAGGCATTGACCCCCTCGGCAAGGATAGCCAACCAGCGCGATGGCGCGCAAATACAGATGGATAGGGCACGACATCAGGTGCGTGGGCCCGTCATAGAAAACGGATAAGAACATCTCGAAGATGGCGGTCACGAATTCCGCCAGCATCAGGCCGGGTGGCAATAGGTCTGTCTGCCCGATCAACTAGCGCGGCAACACCCGCAATCCCAGCACCACGAGCGCCGGTGCATGATCCTGCTATTGGGCAATGGTGGAATATGTAAAGCCAGCAAAGGTCCATCATGGCGTTGGTAAAGGCCATCGCGCGGATCAGGCCTGGGGCGAACACACGGCCGGCGTGGCGGATCATTGCAACAAAGTAGAAATCTAAGGGGAATCCGCGAAATCCGTTGCAATTGCGGATCGATCGCAATAGCGGCCCTGCCAAATTGTATAAAGGGACGCTTACCGCATGATCCGACTTGTATCTCGTGGGCTGTTGTTGGGCACCATGCTGACCTCGGCAACGACAGCGTTCGCTGACGATGAGGGCAGCAAGGACACCAGCGTCATCGTCGTGACCGGTGAACGTGAACGCACCATCTCGTCCGCCGGCACCAAGAGCGCGATGCCGATCGCCGAGATTCCGCAGTCGATCAGCGTGGTAAACTCGGAACAGATTGCGCGTCTGGGGTTGCAGAACCTCAGCCAGGCACTGCGTTTCGTGCCGGGCGTCACCGGCGAACTGCGCGGCTCTAGCGCCGAAGTCTACGACCTGTTCACGCTGCGCGGTTTCGACGCCTATCAGTACCTTGACGGCCTGCGCGTGTTCTCCAGCCCGACCGGCTACGCGCAGGCGCAAGTCGATATGTCGCGTCTGGAACGTGTCGAAGTGGTGAAGGGGCCGGCATCAGCACTTTACGGCGCCAGCGGCCCGGGCGGCCTTGTCGCCATGACCAGCAAGCTGCCGCTCGACAAGGACCTGTATGGCGCTGTCAGCGCCAGCCTTGGCAATTACGATCTCTATCGTCTCGATGCCGATATGGGCGGCAAAGTAGGCGAAAATATCGGCTATCGCCTCTACGCCAGCGCCAATGGCGCGCATACGCAGCAGACCTGGGGCAAGCGTGAACGCCAGACCGTTTCGGGTGCGGTGACGCTGGGTCTTGGCGGTCCGACAAGTCTGACCCTGCTCGGCAACTACTCGCATGACCCTTATAATGGCACGTATGGCGGCTTCCCGGCCGTCGGCACGCTGTACGACAATCCCAACGGTCAGGTGTCGACGCATTTCGATGCGGGCGAGAAGGACAACCGCATCAAGCGCAACCAGGCCGCCGGAACCTTTATCTTCACGCATGATTTCGGCAGCGGCTGGAATTTCCGCTCGTCGGGCCGTTATCAGTACCTCAGCTCGAACTTTGCGCTGGTCTATTCGTCGGGCACCCTGGATGACACCCAGACCCAGCTAAGCCGTGGCTCCTACGTCGCCGACGAGTCGATGAAAAGCTGGACGTTCGACAACCAGCTGAACGGCACGGTCCAGACCGGCCCTGTCGAGCATCACGTAATGTTCGGCTTCGACAGCCAGGTGCTGCATTCGCGCGAGGAAGCCGCGTTCGGCACCGCGGATTCGATCGATATCTACAACCCGGTCTACGGCCTGACCGCCGTGCCGAAGACGGTGGACGAAGTGGTCGGCGGTGTGCCCAGCTCCTATCCGTATAACAACCGCCAGCGCGGCCTTTATGTGCAGGACGAAATGGCATTGGGTGGCCTGCGCGTGACCTTGAGCGGTCGCCAGGACTGGACCCGCGTTCACCCGATCGGTTCCGATGCGATCGAGAAGAACAAGTTCACCTATCGCATTGGCGGGCTCTACAAGCTGCCCTTCGGCCTTGCACCCTATGTTTCCTACTCGACGTCCTTCCAGCCCCAAGGCAACACGGTGGTCGACGAGAACGGCAACATCAATGGCTATGCCGACCCGTCCGTGGGCAAGCAGCTGGAGATCGGCGCCAAGTATCAGGTGCCCGGCACCCAGATCCTGGTGACCGGGGCGTGGTTCGACATCAAGCAGAGCAATGTGCTGGTCTATGTCGCGAATCTGGGCGGCTACCAGCTCAATGGTTCGCAGCGCTCAAGGGGCGTCGAGGTCGAGGCGACGGCGCCGCTGCCGCACGGTTTCCAGGCCAAGGTGGCCTTCAACCGCCAGTCGGTGCGTGATCAGGACGGCGCTCGCGTTGTCATGGCCGGTCGCGGCGGCATCACCGGCGATCTCGAATGGGCGCCCAAGGATGGCGCGCTGCAGGGCTTCGCGCTCGGCGGCACGCTGCGTCATGTCGGCCCGGTCGCAACCGGCGTGGTGGGGCTCAATACCCCCAGCTATACGCTGGTCGATGCGCTGGCCCGGCTGGACGTTGGCACGCTTTTCCCGCGCCTTGGCGGGATGACGCTGTCGGTCAATGCACAGAACCTGTTCGACAAGAAGTACCTGACGGGCTGCTATGCCGCCTATAGCTGGTGCTGGTACGGCAATCGTCGCACGGTGGTAGCCACGATCGGCTATCACTTCTGATCGGGTATCAACGGAATTACGACGTAACGAAATGGTCTGCGCCGCGCCTTTAAGGCGGGGCGCAGACCATTTCTGATTTTGGCCGACTGCGGAACGACCCGTCTTGATCCATCGACAGGTGACAACTGCCATTCCCCGACCAGTTCCCGGTGGGCTTCATTCTCGCTTAGGAGTGCGGGAAGTGTCGAAACGCTAAAGTTGCCCGCTACGTACAGCGCTTCGAGCCTGATTATAACGGTGAGCGTCTCGTTGATCCGCAACACAAGTCATGTTCTGCTCTTCGCGCTGCTTTGGGCTGTCTCAGCATGCGGAGGAGGTCTTAGCGGAATTCCGTCAATCGCCACCTGCCGTCGAACGCGCAATCTCCCATGAGTACTAAGGACGCTGGGAGATTTTTGATGCGTTTTCGGAACAAGACAGTGGTGGTGACGGGTGGCGGCTCAGGTATTGGCGAGGCGGCGGTGCGCCGTTTCGCGGCTGAAGGTGCCCGGGTGGTGGTCGCCGATATCCGGCCCGAGGCGATGGAGCGGGTGCTTGCTGCGATCGGCCCGCAGCGTCACCTCGGCCTTGTCGTCGACATGGAGGACATGGCCGCGATCGAGCGCATGATCGCCGTTACGCTCACGCGGTTCAGGCGGCTCGACGTGCTGGTAAACAACGCCGGGATGGGCTCGTTCGGGCGCGTGACCGAGATCGACATGGACCACTGGCGGCAAGTGCAGCGGGTGGACGTGGAATCGGTGTTCTGGGCCAGCCGCCTGGCGATCCCGCATCTGGAGAAAGTCGGCGGATCGATCGTCAACGTCGCCTCGGCCTCGGGCATGGCGGCGGATTACGGGTTCGCGGCCTATAATGCAGCCAAGGCCGCCGTTCTCAATCTTACGCGCGCGATGGCGATCGACCATGCGCCCGCGATCCGCGTCAACGCCGTCAGCCCCGGCCTCACCGCGACCCCGCTTGCCACCGGACTGACCGGCAATGCCGAAATGATGGCCGCCTACGAGCCGGTGCTGGCGATGGGCCGCCCGGCCGATCCGGGCGAAGTGGCTGCGGCAATTGTCTTCCTCGCCTCGGCCGATGCGTCCTATGTCAACGGCCACAATCTCGTCGTCGACGGAGGCATGACCGCACACACGGGGCAACCCAACTTCACCAGGCTGCTTGGCGAAAACAGCCATCTGGTCGAGGCGGAAAGCGCCGTGAAGCGCTGACGGATTTCCGTCCATCGCCTCCGCCGCAAGGCGGAGGCACAAGGCTAAACAAGTCAAAAAACACTCAGGAGGGGATTTATGAAACGAGTCTATCGTTGCTCTGCGGCCGTGCTCGCGCTGGTCGTTCCGGTCTTGGCGCATGCCCAGACTTCTCCGACGCCCGCTTCAGCGCCGGAAGCCGAGCAGGCCGGCATTGCCGATATCGTCGTTACCGCCAACCGCCGCAGCGAGCGGTTGCAAGACGTCGGCGCCTCGATCAGCGCCATCTCGGGCGATGAACTGAAGTCGCTCGGCGTCAACACCGCGCTCGACGTGGCGAACTTCACGCCCAACATCGAAATCATCCGCAGCTATGCCTCGCCGGGTTTCAACACCCAGATCACCATCCGCGGCGTCGGCCAGCCCGATTTCCAAGACACCACCGAGGCGACCGCAACCGCCTACGTCGACGAATTCTACATGATCGGCGCCGGGCAGGCGGACTTCCTGAGCTTCGACATCGCCCGCACCGAAGTCGCGCGTGGGCCACAGGGCACGGTGCAGGGGCGCAACGCCACGGCGGGCAGTATCAACTACTACACCAACCGGCCCAACTTCGACGGCACTTCGGGCCGGGTTTCCGCCACTATCGCGCAGTACGGCACCTTCCGCAGCGACGGCTATCTGAACCTGCCAGTCAGCAACACGCTGGCGCTGCGCGGCGCGTTTTCCACCGACACCAGCAACGGCTACTTGCGCAACATCAATCCCAATTCGAACTGGCGCAAGGGCGCGGCGGGCAAGTTTTACGCCGGGCGTCTCCAGGCGCTGTACCAGCCCAATGATCGGCTCTCGCTGTTGCTCAAGGCGGAACTGGGCAGGATGGGGCCGGTGGCGGGCGGCAATGAAAAGGCCTATCCGGTCGGCCAGATCGCCGGACTGCCGGGTACGTATCCAATCGCGACCGACGCCTATGGGCAGAACCAGCAGAACATCGGCGCGGGCGCGACCGACGTGACCAATTCGGACGGAGGCAACGAACTGCAAAGCAAGATGCAGCACTATCTTGCCACGCTGAACTACGATGAGGGCGACGGGCTTAGCTTCACCGCGCTGGGCGGCTGGTTGCAGACGAAAAAGTACAGCATCGAGGACTGCGACCACACGCCGCTGCCGATCTGCAACTTTTCCAACAAGGCGCGTTCACGCCACTGGATGACCGAAGGGCGCGTCAACTGGGACCGTGACGCGCTACGCCTGACGGTGGGGGCGAACTACCTGCGCCATTCCATCGTAACCACCTCCGCCTCGCCGCTGTTCTTCGGGGCAAGCGTTACTCCCTTCGGCGACACGCTTTACGGTCAGGCCTTCCGTGACCAGCAGACGCTGAAAAGCTGGGCGCTTTTCGGGCAGGCGGAATACGACCTTACCAGTCAGCTGACGGTGATCGCGGGCGTGCGTTATACGCATGACGACAAGGTGCTAAACAGCATCAACGCGGTGACCAACAGCCTGCCGCTGGACACGCCGCTGCCGATGTCGATCGAGGCGTATGAAGCGCTTCGGCGCCAAATCTTCGCATCACCCGATGCCAGCTTCACCGAGCTTTCGGTGGCCGCCAACGGCGATCTGGCGCACTTCCGCAAGGGTTTAGTCAACGCCAACGTGCAGTTGAACTACAAGCTGGTGGACGATGTGCTGCTCTATGCCAGCTACAAGCGCGGGCAGAAGAGCGGCGGCTTCATCACCGGCAACGTGGCGGGCACCGCGCCAGAGCTGCGCCCGTTTAAGGAAGAGACGAACAACGCCTTCGAACTGGGCTGGAAGGCGGACCTGATGGGCCGCCAACTGCGCGTCAACGGCGCGGTGTTCTACTATGACTACCGGAATATGCAGAACACCAGCCTGATCGGCATCACCAACGTCATCACCAACAACGACGCCAAAGTCTGGGGCGGCGAGATCGAACTGACCGTAAATCCGATGGGCGGCCTCAGCATTTCGGCCTCGGGCGGCTATGTGCATACGAAGGTGGATGGGATCTACAACCCGACCGGCGCCGTGGCGGTGCTTTCCGACAACCGCCTGCCGCTCGCCCCGCGCCTGACCGGGAACATCCGCGCGCGGTACGAGTGGGACCAGTTTGACGGCAAGCTGTTCGTGCAGGGCGCGGCGCGGGCGCGGACCTGGATGTTCCGCGACAGCCTGAACAACCCCTCGACCAAAATCCCGGGGCTGTTCGTCGCCGATGCGCAGGCGGGTTACACATCCGGCGATGGCGGCTGGTCGCTGAGCCTTTACGTGAATAACGTGTTCAATACGCGCAGGGCGATCAACCTGTTCGACATCTCGACGGTCGGCAATGGCGGCGAGGTGGTCTACCAAATGCCGCGTTGGTTCGGCGGGACGGCGACGGTCAACTTCTGATACGGAAAGGGCGGCCGGCGAGCCGCCCTTTTTGATTGCAGGATCGGGATCCTCTACCGCCGCATCAGTGCCACCAGCGACGAACGGTTGTGGATCGACAGCTTGGCGTAGATGCGCCGCAGGTGGTTCTCCACGGTATACTCCGAAAGCCCGGTGATGAAGGCGATTTCCTTGTTCAGCTTGCCCTCGCACACGAGGTCGGTCACTTCCTGCTCGCGTTTGGAGAGCGGGGTGGCGCTCGCCGCGTCGGTGCGGCGGAAATAGCTGCTGCGGAAGGTGCTGAGGCCGTTGGCGCGGTCCAGCAGGTCGCGCAACATGTGGCTCGCCACCATGTCCTGAAGGCGCGGGGCAAGCTGATCCAGCTGCGCCATCGGCACCGAACCGCGATGCTTGGTCGCACGCTTGCGGTGGAAGCCGATCGTCGAATAGACCCCCGGCATCAGCCGCCGGGTCGAGGCGCCGACAACGTCGATGCCGTAGTGGTACATGAACTGCCAGTACCGCCCGGATACTTGCGCGATGTTCCCGACCCGCATGTCCGATCCCGCCAGCACGCCATCGTCGTCCACCCGGTCCGGGCGTTCCTGAAGGCGCGGGTCGGTGAAGGGATCGTCGTGGAACACTGCATTGCTGTGATAGATGTGCTTCACCTCTTCCGAGATGCCGGTGTGGTAGAGGTAGGACAGCTGCGGCTTGTCTCCCATCCGGTCGCACAGGAATATTGATGCGCTGTCCAGCGCGCATGCCTTCACCACGTGCTGCGTGAATTCGCAAATATCGCCTGAAAGCCTGGCTTCCATCTCCACGTCGCTCTCCCAGTTCGGTTCCGGTTGTTCGGATACCTGCATGCCGTCTGCACATTGCGGCGCGGCCTGGGCGGCGCAGCTTGGGCAGTGTCTTCCATATAGGGAGAACGGCAGGGTTATGAAATAACGGGTTTCCGTCAATCCCCTCCGCGCGCCGCACCGCCTAGTCTCCTCCCACACAACGATGAAATGAGGATTCGAGGATGGCGAACGTGCGGGCAAGCAAAGTCGACGGCGGAGCGCTGGTGGCCCGAACGCTGAAGGAGGCGGGCGTCTCCACGGTCTTCGCGCTGCATGGCGGGCACCTGGACGCGGCCTTCAAGGGCTTTCTCGACGAGGACATCGAGCTGGTCGATGCGCGCCACGAGGCCTGCTCGGGCCACGCGGCCGAAGGCTGGGCGCGGGTGACCGGGGAGCTTGGCGCGTGCATGATAACTGCCGGGCCGGGCTTCACCAACGCGCTGACCTGTATGGCCAACGCGCGGCTGGACGGGACGCCGGTGCTGTTCATGGCAGGCGCGCCGCCGCTGCGCGAAGAGGCGCTCAACGTGCTGCAGGGCGGCGTCGACCAGATCGCGATGGCGACCCCGGTGGTCAAGCACGCGATTCGTATCACCGATCCCGATCGCATCCCCGATCTTCTGGCCAATGCGATCACCATTGCCCGCAATGGTCGTCCCGGCCCTGTCTTCGTGGAACTGCCGATCGACGTGATGGCGCGACCCGGCCGCATGCCATCCCCGGTACCACGTCCGGTCGAGCCGGTCGGCACCGCGCCGCTGCCTGCGCAAGTGGACGAGATCGTCGCGCTGCTGCGCAAGGCGAAGCGTCCGGTCGCGATCTTCGGCAGCCTGGCGCGCTATCAGGCAAGCGGAGAGCAGGTGCGCCGCTTCGTCGATGCGCTGGGTATTCCCGCCGTGTTCAGCAGCCGCGCGCTTGGCCTCCTGGACCCCGCGCATCCCGGCTATGCCCATGATCCCAGCGCCATCGCCGTGGCCACCGCACAGGGCGAACCGGCGGACCTGATCCTGATGATGGGCTCGCGCTTCGGGTTGTTCCTGGGCGGACGGACCCGCGTTTTCTTCCCCGAGGACGCGCCGATCGTGCAGGTCCATGCCGATGCCGCCGAGTTCGGCCGCATCCACCAGCCTGCCGTCGCCACCACGGCATCGGTCGGCGCCGTGCTTGATGCCGTGACTGCGGCCTGGACCGATGGCCCCTCCCGCTTCGAAAGCTGGCAGGGCACCATGTGCAAGGCCGCCGCCGCCGTTGGACAGGAGTTCACGCCCGAAACGCACTCGGGCCAGATCAATCCCTATTTCGCTGCGAAGGCCTCCGTCGAAGGTTCGCCCGAGGGCACCACTTACGTGCTCGAAGGCGGCGAGGCGGGGTTGTGGGCGGGTTATCACGCGCGGGTTTCCCACCCCGGCGGGGTGCTGACGTTCGGCCAGCTGGGGGCGCTTGGCGTTGGGTTCGGGCTCGCCATCGGCGCGGCCTATGCGCGGCCCGGCAAGCCGGTGGTGCAGATATCGGGAGACGGCGCGATCGGCTTCCACCTTCAGGAATTCGAGACGATGGTGCGCCAGAAGCTGCCGATCGTCACCGTGGTCCTCAACAACTCGTGCTGGGGCCAGTCGCTTCACGGCCAGCAGATCCTGTACGGCGAGAACTACAGCTGCATCTCGGTGCTGGGCGATATCCGCTACCATGAGATCGCGCAGGGCTTCGGCTGCTATGGCGAACGGGTGACGACGCTGGAGGAGATCGGCCCGGCCATCGCGCGCGCCTTCGCCTCGGGCAAGCCAGGGTGCATCGACGTGACGGTTGCCGCCGAAGTCGTCCTGCCGATGACCGCCGCGATGCTGGGCGAGGCGCGTGACGACGAGGTGATGGTGCCGTATTACGAGAACATCCAGCTGTGAAGGCGATGGTGCTCCATCGCGGGGCGATGACGCTGGAGGACGTGCCCGAGCCCGAACCGGCCAAGGGGCAAGTCCTCGTCGCTCCGCTTGCCTGCGGGGTTTGCGGCAGCGACCTGCATGCGCGCGATCATGCCGATCACTTATGCGCACTGCTTCACCGGGCAGGCTTTCGCGGCTTCATGGACCCTGCGCGGCCGGTGGTTATGGGGCACGAGTTCTGCGCAGAGCTGCTCGAATCAGCGTCGGGCTTGCCGGCAGGCGCGCGGGTAGTGGCGCAGCCGTTCCTGGTCGATGACGGCGGGCTGACGTTGATCGGCTATTCCAACCGCTACAACGGCGCCTTCGCGGAACGGATGCTGTTGCAAGCCGACGCGCTGCTGGCCGTGCCGGACAATGTGGATACGGATGTAGCAGCGATGACCGAGCCGCTGGCGGTGGCGGTCCATGCGGTGAACCAGTCGGGCGCCGACGGGACTTGCGCCTTTGCCGTCCACGGCTGCGGGCCGGTGGGTCTGTTCATCATCGCCCGGCTCAAGGCGCTGCGCCTTGGCCCGGTGCTGGCGGTGGAGCCCAACCCCGCTCGCCGCGCCATGGCCGAGCGTATGGGAGCCGATCAGGTCATCGCTCCCAATCCCGCTGCGGGCGCGGCATGGTGGCGGGAGAGCGACTTGCACATCGGTCTGTCCGATACGATGGCGGCGGCGTCGGGGGGCAAGCGCGCGGTGTTGTTCGAGTGCGTGGGCAAGCCCGGCATGCTTGCCGCGCTTGCAGAACATGCGCCCGTTGCCGCGACGATCGTGGTTGCGGGCGTGTGCATGGAGCCCGATGCCATCGAACCCTCGCTGCTGATCCAGAAGTCGATCCAGCTGCGTTTCGTCTTTGCCTACACCCCCGCTGAGTTCGCCCAGGCATTTGCGATGATCTGCGCCCGGCCCGACGCCCTGGCACCGCTGGTCACCGGCGAGACGACGTTGGCGCAGGCCGGACTGGCATTTGCATCACTTGCCGGTGGCGGCGACCAGATCAAGATGATGGTCAAGGCAACCTGAAGGAACAGAAGGAGAGGACCATGTACGAAGCCCTGCAATTCTATATCAATGGCCGCTGGGTCGCCCCATCGACCGATACCGTGATCGACGTGGTGAACCCCGCTGACGCGGGTGTCTCGGGCACGGTGGCGCTGGGCGGCGCGGCCGATGTCGATGCCGCCGTCAGCGCCGCGCGCCGCGCGTTCGACAGCTTTTCCCGAACCAGTGTGCGCGAGCGCGCCGAACTGCTCGACGCGGTAATTGCCGCTTACCAGCGCCGGGCCGAGGATCTGGCGAAAGCCATCACCGCCGAAATGGGAGCGCCCAACTGGCTGGCCAGCGCCGCGCAGGTGCCGATCGGTATCGGCCACCTAACGATCGCGCGGCAGATGCTGGACGGCTACGCCTTCCAGGAAAGCACCGGCACGACGCTGCTGGTTAAGGAGCCGGTCGGCGTCTGCGGCTTCATCACGCCATGGAACTGGCCGCTCAACCAGATCGCCTGCAAGGTCGCCCCGGCGCTGGCGGTGGGCTGTACGATGGTGCTCAAGCCTTCTGAAGTCGCGCCGTTTTCCGGCCATATCTTCGCCGAGATCATGGCCGAGGCGGGCGTGCCGGCAGGTGTGTTCAACCTTATCCACGGTGACGGGCCGGGCGTGGGCGCGGCGCTTTCCGCGCATCCGCAGGTGGACATGATGTCGTTCACCGGCTCCACTCGCGCCGGGGTGGAAGTGGCCCGCGCGGCGGCCCCCACCGTCAAGCGTGTGCATCAGGAACTGGGCGGAAAGTCGGCCAACATCGTCCTGCCCTCGGCCGATCTGAAGGCGGCGGTTGCGGGCGGCGTGGCGGCGATGATGGTCAACAGCGGCCAGTCCTGCAACGCGCCCTCGCGCATGCTGGTCCCGCACGCGCGCATGGAGGAAGCCAAGGCGATCGCCGCGCAAGCCGCCTCCGAACAGACCGTGGGCACGCCTGACAGCAACGCTAAGCTCGGCCCCGTGGTCAGCGAAGTGCAGTGGAACAAGATCCAGCGCCTGATCGAACAGGGCAGCGCCGAAGGCGCGACACTGGTGGCGGGCGGTCCGGGCCGCCCCGAAGGGCTGGGTAACGGCTACTACGTCAAGCCGACCGTGTTCGCTGATGTCACCAACGACATGACCATCGCTCGCGAGGAAATCTTCGGCCCTGTTCTCACCATCCTCGGCTACGATGACGAAGAACAGGCGATCGCCATCGCCAACGACACTGAATACGGCCTTGCCGCTTACGTGCAGGGGCCGCAAGCGGAGGCGCAGGCTATCGCCGCGCGGTTGCGGGCGGGGCAGGTGTCCCTGAACTACGCCGAACTGGACCTGACCGCGCCGTTCGGCGGTTACAAGCAGTCGGGCAACGGCCGTGAATGGGGCGCGCATGCCTTCGGGGAATTTCTTGAGGTCAAGGCGGTTATGGGAACGGCGCCCGCCGATGCCTGAACCCTCTATCCTCGCCCTGCTCGATGCCGCGCTCGCCGCGGATGCAGAGGCGACTGCGGTCATCTATCGCGGCGTGCACCGCAGCTTCTGCTGGCTGGATCGACGCAGCAACGGCTTCGCGGCGGCCTTGGTCGCCGCGGGCCTCGTGCCGGGCGAGCGGATGCTGCTGTGCCTCCAGAACGTGCCGGAGTTCCTGGTCGCACTGCTCGGCGCAGCCAAAGCGGGGGTGGTGACGGTGCCGGTCAATCCGATGTACCGCCGCCCCGAGATCGAGCGCATCGTTGCCGATTGCGAACCGGCGGCGGTCGTTTGCGAACTTGCGCATGCCGATGCGTTCGACACGTCGGTGCGCTTTACCGTAGGCGACGGCGGCAGCTTCCCGCAGACAGAGATCACCGAGCGCCCCGTGAAGGGCCCTGCCGATCCGCTGATGCTCGTCTACACCTCGGGCACCACCGGCAGGCCCAAGGGGGCAGTCATCAGCCACGCCAACCTGCTGGCGGGTGCGGAGTTCTACCGCAGCCAGGCCGACCTTCAGGCGGGCGAGCCGATCCTCGCAGCCGCGCCGCTGTTTCACGTTACAGGCCTCAGCGGCCACATCGGCGCGGCACTGGCCGCAGGGGCGCCGCTGATCCTCTCCTACCGCTTCCAGGCCGATGAGATGCTCGACCTTATCGAGCGTGAGCGTCCGGTGTTCTGCGTCGCCGCCATAACCGCGCTCGGCGCGCTGATCGATGCACCTACCTTCAACCCGGCGCGCGTCACAAGTCTGCGCACCGTGTTCTCCGGCGGTGCGCCTGTTGCGCCAGCGATGCGCGATCGCTTCCGCATGGCGACCGGCCTTACCTTGCGCAACGTCTATGGCCTGACCGAAACGGTCGCCCCGGTCATCGCCTGCCCATCCGCGCCCGATGCGCCGGTCGATCCGGCCACGGGCGCGCTGGCGGTGGGCAGAGCGGTGCGTGGCGTCACCGTCGCGGTGATCGGCGAGGAGGGCGCGGTCTGCCCAGTCGGCGAGGCGGGTGAGATCGTCGTCACTGGCCCCAGCGTCGTCAGCGCCTACTGGCGTAGCCCCCAGGCCACGCAAGAGGCCATGGGCGCGCTGGGCTTTCGCACCGGCGACATAGGCGTACGCGACGCTGACGGCTGGATCTACCTGATCGACCGCAAGAAAGATATGATCGTCGCCTCCGGCTTCAAGGTCTGGCCGCGCGAGGTGGAGGACACGCTCTACCAGCACCCCGCCGTGCGTGAAGCTGCCGTCGTCGGCGTGCCGGACAGCTACCGTGGTGAGACGGTCAAGGCGGTGGTGGTCCTTAGCGCTGGCGCTGCCTTGAGTGCTGACGATCTTGAGCAATTCTGTCGAAAACGGCTCGCAGCCTACAAAGTGCCTCGGATCATCGAGTTTCGCGACGGCCTGCCGAAGACAGCCACGGGCAAGATACTGCGCCGCGAATTGCGGAGCTGATTATTCCTCCGAGGTTTGCAACTGCGCGCAGACCTTTGGCATCCGCTCCGCTTCGCGCGGGCGTCAGTTCAATGGCAAGCGGTTCGTGGCAATTGTCCAAAAGGGGGCTGATTACGGAGTGAGTTATCCCGGGATTTGGCTAGGTCGTGCCGGTGGCGGACCGTCTGTTTTTAGGATGCTGCCGGATTAGTGACTATGGCCTCTAAGGGCGCGTAGTTGTCAGGCGCGACTGCGACGAGCGGGACAGTTTCGCCCGAGCGGCTCAGCTGTTGGCCGAGAGGCGATCGAGATAGGCGCAGAACATATCCGCGACCGCATCGGCATACACCTCGCTCCGCTCCAACAGATGGCGCTCCTCCGATATGCGCTTACCCGTTTCCGACATGGTCATCTTAATGGTCTCCATCGCGACCTCACGGCGATCCACAGCCAAGTCAGGGAGCACCTCCGCTATGAAGTCGCGCATGACCCCGGTCGCCCTTTCGCGGGGATCGTCTGCGAGCTCGGCATCGCGATAGTAAGGGGCGGCATCCGCAAGGGCGACGCGCATCTGCGCCTCCTCGCGCTCGGACCGGACAAAGGCGCGGACGAGATTGCGCATGCGCTCGAACGGTGGCTTCGATCGGTCCTCAAGGAGGCCGCAAAGCAACTCGACATTCTGCCGCCACTCGTCGGTCTGCAGGCGGAAGAGGATCGACGCCTTGTTCGGAAAATATTGGTAGAGCGAGCCCACGCTCACCCCCGCCCGCTCCGCGACTCGCGCCGTGGTGAACCGGTGTGCGCCCTGCTCGGCCAGAACGCGAGCGGCAGCTGTCAGAATGTCCTTGACCAGTTGGTTGGAGCGGGCCTGACGCGGCGCTTTGCGCGCACAAATCCCGGGTTTTTCACGGCCTGCCAAGGGTACATTCCCAAACGCGAATAACTAATGCGACGAATTAATCGTATTTTCGGGGTGGGCGCAAGATCGCCCAGACCCTCACGGAGAACAACATGACCACCCTGAATTCCGAGCCGGTCGCGCCCCTGCTCGACCGCCTCTTCACCGAGGCCGATGCGAGCCGGGCCGACATCCCCGCAGCCTTCGCCGGCATGACCGATGATCAGGCCCACGCCATGCTCGGAAGCCGGACCGAGTATCTCGACCTCTACACGCGGATGAAGGATCTACCCCTCCCTGTATCCCGCGAAGCCGGCTCCCTACTTTATATGCTAGCGCGCTTTGGCAACGCCCGCTCAATCGTTGAATTTGGCACCTCATTCGGCATCTCCACGCTGCATCTGGCAGCCGCAATCCGGGACAATGGCGGCGGTCGGGTCATCACCACCGAGTTCGAACCGTCGAAGATCGCGCGCGCCCGGAGTAATCTCGAGGCCGGGGGCCTGCTCGACCTTGTCGAAATCCGTGAGGGCGACGCTTTGATGACGCTTGGCCGCGATCTGCCTAAAAGCATTGATCTCGTTCTGCTCGATGGCGCCAAGGGTCTCTACAACGACGTCCTCGACCTGCTGGAGAGCCGTTTACGCCCCGGCGCCCTCCTCCTCGGCGACAATGCCGATAT
Source organism: Novosphingobium resinovorum (assembly GCF_027922145.1). Taxonomy (GTDB): domain Bacteria; phylum Pseudomonadota; class Alphaproteobacteria; order Sphingomonadales; family Sphingomonadaceae; genus Novosphingobium; species Novosphingobium resinovorum. Next base: position 31,591 of record NZ_BSFC01000015.1, read on the forward strand.
GTGCCCCGATTATCTGGAACGGGTTCGTGCTATCGGCAGCGGATATCTTTCGATCCCGTTCGCCGACGACGTCGAACTCTCTATGAAGATCGGCTGATCGACCAAAAAGAACTCCGAATTGGGCGATCGACCAAGCCGCTACCGGACAGATGAACTAGCGGCCGCTCTCAGCATCTGTGAAAGCGGCCAGGAACGGAAAAAATGGTCACTGAACAGACATCGTGCGACGCGTGCTCGGTTGGCCATTCCCCACCCAATACAGACTATGCAACTTATCCGCTTGCCCTAGCTCAATGGAAAAAGGACCGCACCGCCAGAAGGGATGGCGGTGCAGCCTTCGTCAGACCTGAACGGGCGGATCAGCCCAGCGCGATGGTGGTCTCATCAAAGAGCGAATCCACGCTCATCCGCTCGGGGATTATCTTTTGTTCCCATGCCCACTGGATCGCCATTTCCAGGCCCTTGCGATTTGCCTCCATCCCCATGGGCGGGAACGGATCGGGCAGACCACCCTCGGTAAGGTCACGGCTTTCGCCAATCATGCGATAGAGTTCGCGGACCACGTCGGGGCGGTTAAGGGCGATGTCCTCATGCACCACGAACACGTGGTTGATCGGCACCACGCCTTCGCGCGCAAACCAGTCCTTCGCGGCATTGAAGGGATCGGAAACCAGCCTCTCGACGCGCGGGTCCTTGGGCAGGTCCACGCCCTGGAGCGTCGCGGCCAGTTCGCCGTCCAGCATCATCTGGCCGATATCCGAGCCCTTGGGCAGGCGCACGCAGTTGTCAGGGTCAGCATATTCGAGCAGGTGCCCCTCGCCCACCGTCATCCATGTCACCTTGTCGAGATCGACGCCGTATTCATGCTGGAGGATGCCGCGCACCCACAGGCCCGTGGTTTGCGCATAAGTGCGCACGCCGACCTGCTTGCCCTCGATGTCCTTGGGGTCGATGTGCCCGAGGTCACGGTTGAAGCCCGCGCAGTGGTGCTGGAACCGGCCCGAGACCGGCGCCGGCAGCATCACGTAAGGCTTACCGTACGTTCGCGCCTGAAGATAGGTCACGATCGCCAGTTCCCCGCAGTCGAAGGCGTCCTCGCGCAGCATCGGCTTGAAGCCGTTCTGCGCCAGCGGCGGCCCGCAGAAGTCGAGCTTGACGATGTCCGAGGACACCCGCCCGTCCTTGAGCGCCGCGGTCTGCGGATAGTCCTGCACGTTCGCGCGCAGGGTGAGCACGTCTGTAGTGGTCATGGGGCCTTGCATCCTTCCCGGATCAGTAGAGCTTGACTTCGATCAGGCAGGGGCCGTCCGTCTGCGCGGAACGGACCATCTCCTTGTGGAAATCCTCGGCGCTGGAAACCTGTACGCCGGGCACGCCCATCGACTTGGCCATCGCCACCCAGTCGATGGTAGGGCGGTCGATGTCGATCATCGCCATGGCCTGCGGGCCGGGGGTCACCCCTGCCCCCATGTTGGTGTATTCGGCCTTGAGGATGGCGTACTGGTTGTTGGCGAAGATGATCGTGGTGACCGGCAGGCCCTCGCGCGCCTGGGTCCACAGCGACTGGATCGTGTACATCGCGCTGCCGTCGCCGACCATGCAGAAGGTCCGCCGGTCGGGGCAGGCAAGCGCCGCGCCGGTGGCGACGGGGGTGCCATAGCCGATCGAACCGCCCATGTTGTTGATCAGGTCATGCGGGCGGGCGCCCATCGTCAGTCCCATGGTCTGGCGGCCGGTGGTGAGCGATTCATCGACGAGGATGGCGTTCTCTGGCAGCGCCGCCGAAAGGGCCTGGGCGATCGTCTCGGGCGTCAGCGCCCCGGACGGGGCCGAGGCTTCGATGCGCTCCTGCACAAAGCCCGGCGTGTCCCTGAGGCCCAGAGCCTCCACCAGCATTTCGAGGCCCAGCGCGCTGTCCTCGTCCACATCGACCAGCGGGTGGACCGTGGTGCCCGGCGCCTTGAGCAGGCTGGGCTGGTCGGGATAAGCGAAGAACGCCACTGGCTCACGCGTTTCGAGCGTGACGATGTGCTTGAAGTCCTTGAGGAACGCCTGTCCCAGCGGCACCGCATAAGGGATGCGCTCCAGGGGCGTGCGACCGGCGCCGCGCTCGATGCGGGCGGTGAAGAACTGCGAGCCGAGGCGGCAGCCGGTCCCGGCGGCGATCTTGCCGGCCAGTTCCAGCGCGCGGCCCCGCGTCGCCTTGTTGCCCAGGATCAGCAGCGTCGGCTCGCCCGAGCGCAGCACCTTGGCGACCTGCTCGACCCGCGCGGCATCGGGCGCGGAGCGGCGAGACGCGCCCTGAACCGGCACGCGGCCCTCGCCCGCATCCTTCCAGGCCGTGTCGCCGGGCAGGATCAGCGTGGCTATCTGGCCGGGGTGCTCGCTTGCCTTCGCGACGGCGCTGGCGGTGTCCCAGGCGATCGTGGCGGAGCTTTCGGCGCGGCGCACCCAGTGGCTGAGCGGGCGAGCCAGCCCCTCGATGTCCGAGGTGAGCGGCGGGTCGTACTTGAGGTGCGAGGCGGAATGTTCGCCGACGATGTTGACCATGCCCGAACTGGCGCGCTTGGCGTTGTGAATGTTCGACAGGCCGTTGGCGAGGCCGGGGCCCAGATGCAGCAGCGTCGAGGCCGGGGTGTCCTTCATGCGATACCAGCCGTCCGCCGCGCCGGTGCACACGCCTTCGTAGAGGCACAGCACGCTCTTCATCCGCGGATTGTCGAGCGCCGCCAGAAAGTGCATCTCGGACGTGCCGGGATTGGCGAAGCAGATGTCTACGCCATTGTCCACGAGCGTGTTGACGAGCGACTGCGCGCCGGTTCGGTTGGTATCGCTCATGTTCAATACCCCGCCAGTTCACGGCCCTGGCCGACCACGCCGTAACTGCGGCTGGGGGCGGACATCAGGAATTTGTAGCCCTCCGCGATTAGGCGCTCGACGTTCTTGGCATTGGTGTGGGGGTTGCCCACGACGACATTGTGCTTGTGGCAGGTCTCGACGATCTTCGACATCGCACCCATCACCTCTGGATGCTCGTACTGGCGCGCGTAACCCAGCGCCTGCGACAGGTCGCCCTCGCCGATCAGCACGAAGCCGATGCCCGGCACGTTGCCGAGGATATCGTCGAGGTTCTCGATCGCCTCGGGGCTTTCGCACATCATGCCGACCAGCAGTTCGCCGTGCGGCGCCAGCGGCCAGACATCGGCCCTGGCGTAGTATTCGGGCTGGCTGACGCCCCAGTAGCGCGCGGCGGTTGCCGGGCCGTCGCCGCGAATGCCCTTGGGCTCGTAGAGTGCGGCGCCGGTCGGCTTGGCATAGCGGGCCGAGGCGACCATGTTGTAGGCCTGCTCCACCGTCGAGACGTGCGGGGTGATGACGCCGTAGACGCCCCGGTCCAGCACCTGCTTGGCCTGGAACTGGTTCATCTCCGCCCCGTTCGCCGGGATGCGCGCAATCGGAGTGACCGAAGGCGCCACCGACCCGCTCTCGGCGATCTTCTTGCGGTTGAGCATGTATTGCAAGGCATCGCCCAGCCCCGCCACGTCGTAGGGGTTGTGCTCCATCTCGAACACCACGCCGTCATACGGCGCGTCGGTCATTTCCTGCGCGCTCAGCTTGTCCACCTTGGTGAAGCAGGTGAAGGCCGGCTTGCCGGATTCGAAGGCGCGGATGATGCCGTTGAGGCGCTGGTCGGTCATTATGTGGTCTTTCGTTCGGGAAGGACGGCCCGCCGCCTGCGGGCGGGCCGGGTCGTTGCATCAGTCCTCGGGCTGCCAGTACATGAAGCCCATGCCCTCGCCGGTGCCGGCCTCGGTGCGCCAGCACGGCACGTAATCCACCAGCGTCATCTGCGCGCCGGTCTGCTGCAGCGCCATCATGACGATCGAGTAGATCTTCACCTCCGACGTGCCTGACTGGTAATAGCCGTCGGGGATCGCCGCGAGGCCCTCGTAATCGTAGGCGGCGAGCTTCTCCATCACGTCGCGGTCGAACGCCTCGTCGTTGACGAAGTGCGAAAGCCCGCCCGACGCGATCACTGCGACGCGGATGTCGTCCGGCCACGCTTCGATCGACTCCCGCAACACGCGGCCGAACTCGATGCAGCGCGCCATCGAAGGCTGGGTCGGCGGGTAGAACAAGTTGAACAGCACCGGCACGTGCGGTGGCACATCGTCGCCCATGATCTGGTGATAGACGAAGCTGTAGGCGTGCGGGACCACCGGGTAGTCCGGCGCATAGCCCTGGCGCTTTTCCATCCAGGTATTCTGCGGCCAGGCCTGCAGATCGTTGAGGTCGAAGTTCTCTTCCTGGAACTTCTTGATCAGATAAGTCGCGAATTCAGGATAAGCCTTGTGCACGACATGGTGATCAGGCGCATAGACGGCACGCTGCGGCGGACCATTGTGGACTTCCGCGCCGGTGTAGATGGTGATCGAGGGCGACTGGTCGGGCCAGATTTCCTTCTGGTCCTTGCCCAGCACGATGCACACGTCGATCTCCGCGCGCTGGTAGGCGGCGGCCATCTCGTCGAGCGCGGCACGGCAGCGGGCGGCGCGGGTCGTGCGTTCTTCCAGCGTCAGGAAGGGCGCGAAGGCGGCGCGGCGCTCGGCCTCCAGCTCGGAATAGGTCCAGGTCCGACCCTGATACCACAGTTCGGGGTTGTTGCGATCCCGCTGCCCGTTGGTCAGCCAATCCTCCGGGGCCTGACCCAGCATCCCGCTGTGCGGAACCGCCATGCCGAATACGATCTGCGCCATTACATCCTTATCCCATCAAAATAGAGCGTGCGATCCTGCGCCAGGATCTAGAAGCGCGCGGGAGCCACCGCCAATCCAATGTGTGCCCCGGGTGATTGCATCGCTTGCCTTACTCGCCGATTTCGAGCGCGACCTTGGGCGCCCATTGCGGGCGCAACAGAATCCATGTCGCGGCGGCGCCGATGATCAGGAACACGAAGATCACCAGCATCGGCAGGTCGTAGCTGCCGCTCACATGGAGCAGCCAGCCCGACAAGCCCGCGGCGACACCGCCGGCAAGGCTGGTGGCGACCTGCTGCACGCCCGTCGCCAGGCCGATCGCCGGCTTGGGGATCAGAGTAAGGCGGCACAGCGCCAAATTGTTAGCGGTGGCGAGGCCCAGGAATGAAAGCGAGAAGACGTTCCAGAACAGCGCCGCGTTCAGGGAATCCGCATGGGCGCCCAGCAGCACCGTGCAGGCCCCCACGAAACCAGCGATGACGAAGGCCTTGCGCACGAAGACCGGGTCACCGCCGCGCGCGATCAGCCTGTCGGCGATCCAGCCAGCGATGACGGCGACGATCGCTATCCCTGCAAAGCTGAAGAAGGTGAACAGCCCCGAACGTTCCAGCGAGAGGCCGCGCTGCTCCACGAGGTAGGCCGGCATCCACGTCATGCAGAAGAACGTGAAGTAGCCGTAGCAGAAGTTCACGATCATCGTGCCCCAGATCAGCGGGCTGGCAAGGATGCTGGCGAACGTCACCGAGGAAGCCTTGCGGCGGATTTCCGCCATGTCCTCGCGGCGCGGCAGATCGCTCTTGACCAGGAACATCCACGGCAACAGCCAGACGAGGCCGACCGCGCCGGTCAGGATGAACATCACCCGCCAGTCGTAGGCGGTGATCAGCCAGGCCGCGATCGGCGCGCCTATAGCCGGGCCAAACTTGTTGCCCATCGCGAAGATCCCCACGGCGGTGCCGTTCTGGCCTTCCTTGAAGTTGTTGCGAATCCAGCGATAGCTGGCGGGCATCACCACTGCCTCGGCGGCGCCGACAATCACCCGCATCAACACCAGCGCGAACAGGGTGGAGATGAACCCGGTCAGCGCCGTCGCCGCGCACCACAGCACGAAGCAGGTTGTATAGGGCGTCTTCACCCCGTAGCGATCGACGATCCAGCCCGCCGGTATCTGGATCAGACCGTAGGACCAGAAGAAGGCCGAATTGACCAGTCCGCGATCCACGCTGGTCATCCCGAAGTGCTGCACGAACGGCGCATCCGCCAGCGCCGAGGAAATACTCGTGCGGTCGACGAAGGCGATCATCACGCCGAGCGCAAGGAGGAACAGCACGGCCCAAGGCGTAGCTGCGGGCAGTGCCACTCTCTGCGCCTCGGCAGGCGGCCTCGATTGTTCGATTGCCTTGGCCATTTCGGTCCTCTCCACGTTTTTCAACTTCGACTGCGCGCCGGCGATCGTCAATCTGCCAGGGCCGGGTAGAGCTTCTGCGCGGTCTTCGCGAATATCCATTCGCGGTCCTCGTCAGACAGGCAGGCGAGGCGCGCCTGGGCGGTTGCCTTGATCTCGCCCAGTGTGCCGGGCGAAGTCGGATAATTAGAGCCCCAGGCCAGGCGCTGCGCACCAAACGCATCGACGAACTTGGGAAACAGCGTCTCGGCTGTGGCGGACCCCTTGACGGAGTCGCCCATGATGCGCGGGGTCAGCTTGAAGAAAATGTTCTCCACGGGCGCGAGGTCGAAGAGGCTTTGCGCGGCGGCATAAGGCGGCCCGTCGCTCACGTCCGGACGGCCGAGGTGATCGAGGATGATCGGCACGTTCGGGAAGCGCCGGGCCAGCGCGGTCACGGCGGCGAGGCCGACCGGGCCGGTCTGGATGCACATGGTCAGACCCAGTTCGGCCAGCAGTTCCCACGCCGGGTAGGCGCGCGGATCGTCGAGTTCGCTGGGGTCGAAGTCCTTGGTCGAGCCGCCGGTGAAGACGCGCAGGCCTGCCAGCCCCTTATCCACCCAGCCACGGATGGTATCGACGGCATCTGGTGCAAGCACGTCCACCGATCCCACCGCGATCAGACGGCCCGGATAGCGGTTGCAGGCATCGACGACATAGCTGTTGTCGAACCCGTAGGTGGTCGAGGAGTGGACTACCGCCGCCTTGGCGACGCCGGCCTCGTCCATCGAGGCTATCAGCGTCTCGACCGTGCTTGGCCGCTCCTGCGACCAGTCCGAACGCAGGCCGAACAGCGGCGCGGGGGGATAGGCGGCCTCGTCGTCCGAAATGACGTGAGGATGGATATCGACGAATGGGGAAGTCATGCACCTGTCTCCTGCCAAGGGCGCTGCGCGCGCCTCGGGTGCCTTTGTTGTCGTCGGTGTTGTGGGGCCGGCATCGGACCGGCAGGGAGTTGATAGTCAGCCGCGAGGGATAACTTGTGGGCTTCGAGGGTGGGCTAGTGCCGTGCATCCCAAACATTGGAACACGCCAGCACCCCGAGCTTGTTTCTGCGTCACTGGGGTCGGCGTGCCGGGAGGAGGTTCACTTTCCCTCCCCCCGATCCACCTTTTAAAGCCCTTTCGCCTTCAGACGCGCGTCGAGACGCGGGTAGACACGGCGGGCGTTGTCTTCATAGATCGCCTTGCGATCGGAGTCGGAAAGTAGCTCGCAAGCATCGACGTAGCGCTTGGTGTCGTCGAAGTATTCGCCCGTATTCGGATCGCGCCCGCGCACCGCGCCGATCATCTCGGAACCGAACAGCACATTCGACGTCGGCACTACCTTGGTCAGCAGTTCCACACCGGGATGATGGTAGACGCAGGTATCGAAGTAGATGTTGTCGAGCAACCCTTCGAGGGGGCGGTCCATCATCTCCAGCGACATGCCGCGATAGCGGCCCCAGTGGTACGGCACCGCGCCGCCGCCGTGTGGAATAACCAGGCGCAGCGTCGGAAAGTCCTTGAACAGATCGCTCTGCAGGATCTGCATGAACACCGAGGTATCGGCGTTCAGGTAATGCGCGCCGGTGCCGTGGAAGTTGGGATTGCACGAGGCGGCGACGTGGACCATGCCCGGTACGTCGAGATCGCACAGCGCCTCGAACAGCGGATACCACTCGCGGTCAGTAAAGGGCTTGCCGGTCCAGTAACCGCCGGTCGGGTCCGGGTTGATGTTGACGCCCACGAAGCCCAGTTCCTCCACCACACGGCGCAGTTCCGGGATCGAGTTCTTCGGCGGCGCGGCAGGGCTCTGCGGCAGCATCGCGACGGGCACGAAGTTGTCCGGGTACATCTCGGTGACGCGGTAGACCAGGTCGTTGGAGATGGTCGCCCATTCCAGGCTGGTGCGCTCGTTGCCGAGGTGATGGCTCATCAGGCCTGCGATCGGCGAGAACAGCGTGAAATCGCTGCCACGCTCCTGCTGTAGCTTGAGCTGGCCGCCTTCGATGCCCTCGCGGATCTGCTCGTCGGTGACATGGGCGTCGGCGAGGGCGGGCGCGTTGGCCTCGTCGTCCGCGGCGGCGACCTGCGCGGCGCGCCAATCGCGGAAGTGCTTGGGCACGGTCGTGAAATGACCGTGGCAATCGATGATCATGGGATTCTCCGTGGGTTTCCTGAAAGACGCCGGCTCAGACGCGAACGGGCGCCTTGAGCGGATCGACGAAGAGTTCTTCCATCGACATACGGCGCGGGGTCAGGCCCTGCTTGAAGGCAGTCTGCTCCAGCGCCTCGATCGTCGCGCGGTTCTCCTCGATGCCGTAGGGCAGCGGGTCGGGACCGACGATCTTCTGTAGCGCGCGGTACTTGTCGGCACCGCCGCCGGTCGCCTCGCCGGAATCGAGCTTTGCCAGCCATTCCTCCTTGGCGCGGGTAAAGGCGTCGTTGAGCGAGCGGGCGATCCAGGGGTGCTCCGCCAGGATCGAATCTTTGATCACGATCGTGCCGTGCATCGGGTAGACGCCAGTGCGTGCGTAGTATTCGGCTTCGGCCTCGGCGGCATTGGGGATGAGATCGACGTAGGCGCTGGTATCGACTTCCTGCCAGCCGCCGGTCGGCGCGCCGGTGCGGCCGATGCCTGCCGCCGCCTCGACCCCGGCCTGGATCTCGTCTGCTGCCATCATGTCCGCCAGCGAGCGGCCTTCGGGCGCGTGCTGGACGTTGGCCGGTAGCTGGAGTTGGGTGACGTGCTCCTCGTCGTCGACGATCCAGGTGACCTTGGAATTGTCCATGCCGTATTCGTCGATGAAGACCTGGCGGATCCATACGCCGGTCGTCACCGAGTAGGCGCGCACGCCGACCTTCCGGCCTTCCAGGTCCTTGGGAGAGTTGATGCCGGAATCGGGCTTCACCAGCATGCCGCCGTGGTGGAAGCGGCGCACCACGAAGATCGGCAGGCCGACGAACGGCGCCCCGTAAGCGCGGGCAATGATGTAAGTGGTCGGCGCCAGCTCGCACACGTCGAACTCGACATCGCGCACCATCCGACGGAAGGCGCCGATCTGCGGCTTGACGGTGATGAACTCGGGCTCGACCCCTTCGATCTTGATGCTGCCGTCGCGGATAGCGGACGTGTGCGGATGTTCGGCAATCGCCAGCTTAAGGCGGACTTTCTGGCTCAAGGTCGCTCTCCTTGGGATGAGTTTAAGGACGACAACGGCGTGCTTGTGCAACGTCCGAAACGCTTGTCCGCGAAAAGCATCGCCTACCCCTCTTAAGTCAACGCGCACCGCTCCGGAACCAAGCGGCACCGGCGCACAATTTATAGTCCCGCCGGTTCCGCCGGACCGCGCAGGCGATAGGATTCACGCCGATCAGGATATAATTTTTGCGCATCCAGCAATAGGTTCATCGGTGCTGGAATCCGCTGATGGTGCACTGCGGAGTCAGGGTATCGCGGGCGAGACAGAGATCATAACATCCACAATCTAAAAGATCTTTTTACTTCTCTTCGTCGTTGTGCCGCTACCTTGCCTCGATGTCATGATGCAGCCGCGAAAGCCTTTCGACCCCCTGCCCTGGGTTGTCGAACCGATAAATTTCGCGCTACCGAGCACGTCGAGAGAGGATCATACAAATGACCAAGTCATCGAGCCAGGAACGGGCCCAGAGCCTCAGCTTCCGCCAGCTTCGTCTGTTCGAGGCCATCGGCGACCTCAAGAGCGTCCGCCGCGCCTCGGAGGCATGCAGCCTGTCGCAGCCCGCGGTCACGCAGGCCCTCGCCAAGATGGAGGTGCAGCTGGGCGCAACTCTCGTCGACCGGCGCGCCAGCGGCAGCTACCTTAACGAATACGGCCTCGTGTTCCATGCCCGCGTGAAGCGCTTCTTCGAACAGACCGAGCGCGCGATCATCGAGATCGGGGCAGCGATAAACGGCGAAGCAGCGCGTGCCATGACCAACCGCCTCTCACGCTCGCAGCTGCGCACGCTGGTTGGCGTTATGGAGCATGGCTCGTTCGAACAGGCGAGCGACAGCTTCGACATCTCCGCCGCCTCGCTCCAACGCGCCGCCCGGGATTTGCAGGGGAACCTCCACGTCTCGCTGTTCTATCGCACCGCCGCCGGCATGCTGGTCAGCCCGCAGGGCATGAAGCTGGGCCTGCTCGTCAAGCTGGCGCTCCAAGAGATCGAACTGGGCGTGATGGAAGTCGATTCTGCTCTCGACGGCAGCACGACGCCGGTGGTGATCGGCGCGATGCCGTTCGGCGGCACCGTGCTGCTGGCCTCGGTGCTGGACCGTTTCCTCGAACGTCACCCCTGTGCCGACGTGCGGATCACGAACGAAGGCGCAGTTGAAATGTACAAGTGCCTGCGCGCCGGGGACGTGGATTTCGTGGTGGGGCTCCTGCCCGAAGAGACACCTGCCGAGTTGGTGTGCGAACCGCTAGTCGCGACGCCTTATGCCGTCGTCGCCCGCCAGGGTCACCCCTTGGCCCGTGCCGGGAAAGTGACCATCGAGGAACTGATGGCGTACGATTGGATCACCGGCACGCCCGGATCCAGTCGCCGCGCATGCTTTGACCGCATCTTCGAGGGCACGCATGGCCCGCAGACCCATGTTGCTACCTGCGCCCTGCCGGTGATCCGCCATCTGCTAAAAGGCAGCGACCGGCTGACGCTGATGACGTCCTATGAGCTGACCCATGAAGAAGGTCTTCGCACACTGCACTGCAGCCCGATCGAACCCGTCCCCGCAATCGGCATCACCACCCGCGCCGACTGGCTTCCAACGCCGGTCCAGTCGGACTTCATCGAAGTGATCCGCGCCCATGCGAATGCCCCGGTGCCCAAGCTCCGGAAGGCGGGGTAGACGCCAAGGCCGTCGAGCCCCCAACCCTTGTCCAGCGTTCAATCGACGAACCGAGGCACACCCAGTGGGTTATCGCTACGAATGATCTGCGGCAGCAGCGCATCCGGCGGATCCTGGTAGCACACCGGCCGCAGGAAACGCTTGATCGCTGCCGTGCCCACTGAAGTCGTGCGCGTGTCTGAAGTCGCCGGAAATGGTCCGCCGTGCACCATTGCGCGGCTTACTTCGACACCGGTCGGCCAGCCGTTAGCGAGGATACGTCCGACCTTTCGTTCGAGGAGCGGCAGCATCGTTCGTGCGGCTTCAATATCGCCATCGTCCATCTGCAAGGTCGCGGTGAGTTGCCCCTCCATCGCGGCAAGAACCGTCCGCATTTCGCCGAGCGACGTGCACCGCACGATGATGGACGCCGCACCGAACACCGCCACCGGACCGATTGCGATGCGGCGCTGACGCAGGTTCGCACGAGGAGGATTGCGGTTGGGCAGAGCGCGCTCAATGACGACGCCGGCCCGCGCCTTCACGCAGCAATTTGGCAAGAGACGCAGTTGCCCGGTCGTGCGGCCACGCTCCCCGGTCAGGCGTGCGAGTGGCAATCCGGATTCGGCCATGGCCCGCTCGATCAGTGGCTCACCGATGCCCTCGACCCGCACTGAGACTTCTTCAAGAAAGTGCGCGCGGGCCTCTGGCACGATCTTGCGGAAGACATCGAAAGCCGCGTCGGCGAGCGCGCAGGCCCGGGCAACATTGTCCAAAGTAGCGATGCTGAAAAGGGGGTTCCATGGCCTCTGCACGGGCGGGGTCAACCGCGTGAAACTTCTCGCCGCGCGCGACCGCGCTGGCGCCGACCAGGAAAGTGCCGTCCATGTTTGTTTGCTATCCAATACCATTGAAATCGCGATCGAGGCGCACCTGAGGCATTTGTCGCCCCATCGCGCTTGCCTGCGCGGTATTCCGATTGCACCCCTGCCAAGACTTATCACCCATGCACGGCCGGCTCGGTCAAAGCGAAGCAGCTTACCGAGGAGATCACAATCATGCCCGCGACCCTCACCCCGCGAACTGACAATACCCACCACCGACGGCGCCTGCCCCGCGACGCTGCATTACCCCGAAACGCCAGGGGCTTTTCCGGCCGTGATTTTATTCATGGACGGGCCGGGCATCCGGCCGGCCATCCGGGAAATGGCCGATCGCCTCGCGGCATCCGGCTATGCAGTGCTGCTTCCTGATCTGTTTTACCGCGCAGGGCCTTATGCGCCGGTCGATCCCAAGATCGTATTCACCGACCCCGCCCTGCGCGCCGCCCACCGCCAAAACTACATGACCACCGCCACGCCGGGCAATGTGATGGCCGACACTGCCGCTGTGATCGCCGCGATCGATTGCCTTCCGGAAACGGCCAATGGGGCGATCGGGGTCGTCGGTTATTGCATGGGCGGACGGCTTGCCCTGATTGCGGCGGCCTGGCATCCGACGCGCCGTAGAGCCCTCACCGTCTAGCTGCGCAGATCAAGGCCTGTGTCTATGTCGGCAGCGCGATCGAGGACGACAATTTCACCGACGCGCAAAAGGCCACGCTGGTGGCGGCATTAGAAGCCGCCGGGGTCGATCACAAAGTCGAGACCTACCCGGCCAGGCACGGCTGGGGTCCGCGCGACACCGCGGCTCACAGCCGTGCGCCACTGGCAGACGCTGGTCCCGTTCCTCGACGCGGCGCTTAAACCGGAGGCCTGAACAGTGGCAGGAGGGCGTAACGGCAACGCTCCTCCCTTCCTCCGGCACAATTTCAGAGCAGCGACCTGTCGATATAGAGCGGCATCGAATCCTCCCACTTGCTGTCCGTGAGGATCCGCTTGTTGCGCCCGTCTGCGTCCATAACGTAAATCTGGCCATACTGCTGGAAGGTATTGTCGTAGAGCGCCGCTTCATCGCGGAATCCATGCGCCGACCCGCTCCACATGATGCGACCGTCCGGCGCCCATACCGCGTGGCCATCGCTCTCCTTGCCGGTTGTGAGTTCCTTATACCCGGACCCATCGGGTCTGATCGTCGCGATCTGGAACGTGGTGCCATCGACCTTACGGGTGAAAACGATCCGTTTCCCATCGGGCGACCATCCCGGAAGATTGTCGAGCTCCTTGGTAAGGACGCGCACTTTTCGTGTCGTCAGGTTCAATATCCGCAGGCCCCGTTCGCCATCCTGACCCCACACCCGGTAGACCACTTCCTTGCCGTCCGCAGAATAGCTGGGGAAGCCGGAATGCACCAAGCCGTCGGTAAGCGGTTCGAGCCCGGTCCCGTCCTTGCGGATGCGCATCACCGTCGCCTTGGCATGGTCGCGCTCGCCGAACCAGGCGCCGACGCCAAACACGATCCACTCGCCATCAGGGGACCAACTGGGCTGGAATGCACCGGCGAGGCCCTTCTTCACCAGAACGGGATCGAGGCCCGCCTTGGTGTTGTCGAAGACGACCCTGCGCTCAGAGCCATTGGGTCTGCACGTCACGATGGAGGAGAACCCGGTCTGCTTTTCCGTAAAGGCCAGTACCCCCTGCCGCGAGAGGGTGGGAAACACGTCCATGAAGCGATAGTCGTAGTTGGGATCCCAGCTATACAGTGGCTTGTCGAGCTTGCGGACGGGCCGAAACGTCTGGATCTCGTACATTACCGAGGCCCGATCAGCCGTCCAGAAAGGCGACCGAAGGCCCTCGCGCTTGAAGCCTGGACGCCCCGAAGTATAGGCGATCCCTTCCTCGGGACCGCCTTTGACCACATAGCCGATCTCGTCCTGCGTGACATAGCAGGGCGAAACTTTGAGGCCCGGTGTGCTGGTGTGCTCGATTCGTTCGCCGCTTTCAACGTCCACCGAAACAATCTGGGAGGTGACTCTCCCGATCCATTCGGGACGTCGTGCGCCCCAGGTGGCTTCCGTCGTCAGTTCGTAGAAGGCGATTCGCCTGCCGTCCGGCGACCATGTCGGCGAACCCTGGCACCAGTCCTTGCGAGCGCTGACTTTGACGAAACCCGTCCCGTCGGGACGAATTCGGTAGATGGCCAGTTCCTGCGTATGCTCCCAGCCATGACCTTCGTCATGGCCACGCCAACTGGTGTTGCGGTCACTGGAAAAGGCGATCCATTGGCCATCGGGCGACCATGCCGGGCGATAATAGCAGTCCGGGCTGTCCGCCTCGCCGACGAGATCGCCGACGCCGGTAAGCTGGAGGAGCTTGCCGCTCGATATTTCCATGACCCAGATGTTTGCCTTGTAGCCGTTGCGGGTCGAGACAAACGCCAGATGCTTACCGTCCGGCGAAAGCGCTGCGGCATCGTCCACGCTGGGACCGCCTTCCAGGGCCCTTACCCCGGTGCCGTCGCCACGTGCCGTAAACAGGCTGGAATTGCCGTCGCCCGACCGCTCCGAGGTGAAGACCACACGTGATCCGTCACGTGAGATGGACGCATTGTAGTCGTAGGCGCTCTCGGCCAGAACCTTGCGCTCATCCGTCCCGTCGAGAGCGGCGACGTAGAGTTCGGAAACCGAAGGCGCGATGCGGTTCATCAGCATCACGCCCTTCTTCGTTGGCAGCGGCTTGGCGATACCGACCTTGCTCAGCAGTATCGAGGTCGGGACGACTGCCAGGAAATCTCTACGCTTCACTTTGCTCTCCCCTGCTATAATCCAGGCAATCTCTCGATCCCGGCCCGAGCTGTCCGCCCATTTTCGGTGCAGATGCTCTTGCTACGACAGCGGGGGAGGCTTTGCACCAGCGCCATCATCGAAGTTATCAGCAAGGTTCGAGTGCCTATATCCGCTCCCTGCCTTTCCCGGATTACATCGATGCCGCGCCGCTGCCCTTTTGCAGTGTTGCACACATGGCCGGGCCCTTAAGCGGAGCCGGCGAAATATCGTAGCGGTAAAATTTACCAGCTCCCTGATGGGCTGGAGTCTGGGAGGACGACGATGAAGACCTGTACATCCGCCGCCATATCCTTGCGTCATGCCCTGATGGCGGGGGCGGCGCTCACGGCAGCGGTGCCGCAGTTCGCATCCGCGCAAGCTGGGCAATCGCAGACGGCGGACAGCAGCGGCGTCGAGGAGATCATCGTCACTGCGCAGAAGCGCATCGAATCCGCGCAGGACGTGCCGATCGCCATCACCGCGCTCGGCACCGACCAGCTCGCCAGCGCGGGCGTCACCAGCACGCTCGACCTCAAGGCGGCGGTGCCCGCGCTCAACATCACCACCGGCACCGGCGGCATCGGCCTGCCGCGCATTCGCGGCATCGGCGCCACCGGACAGGGACCGGGGATCGAGAACCCGGTCGCGGTCTATGTCGACGGGGTCTACTACGGTGCCTCGTTCGGCATCCTGCAGAACTTCTTCGATACCGACCAGGTCGCCGTGCTGAAGGGGCCGCAGGGCACCCTGTTCGGCCGCAACGCCACCGGCGGCCTGATCCAGATGTCGACGCTGGGGCCGGACTTCGACTGGAACGGCAAGGCGGAGATCGGCTACGGCAACTACGATACCGTCCATTCCGCCGCCTACGTCTCGGGCGGGCTGACCGACACGGTCGCGATCAGCCTTTCGGGCCAGTACGACAACCAGCAGGACGGCTTCGGCAAGAACCTGCTCACCGGCAACGACATCCAGACCAGCAAGTCGTGGGCCGGCCGCGCCAAGCTGCTGTGGAAGCCGAGCGAGCTTACCAAGGTCACCCTCTCGGGCGATTTCAACGGCCGCGACGCCGCCGCACCCGCCTTCCGCAACTTCAGCACCAACGCGCTGGGGCAGGACGTGGTGCAGCAGATCATCGCCGCCGGGGGCAACCCGGAGCGCGACATCATGGCCGACGTCGACCCGGTCATGCACACCCGCGCCTGGGGCACCAGCCTGACCTTGGAGCAGGATCTGGGCGGCGTCTCGCTCAAGAGCATCACCGCCTACCGCCACTCCACCTTCGACTACAACTTCGACCCCGACGGCACCACCGTGCGCCGGATCGTGGTGGACAACCACCTCTACGACAAGCAGTTCACGCAAGAAGTGAACCTCGTCTCCGAGGCGGGCGGGCCGTTCAAGTGGGTGCTCGGCGGGTTCTACATGCACGGCAACGCGGGCAACGACGGGTCGCGCACCACCGGCTTGTTCACGTACGGCAACAACGGCTACGTGGACGACTACAATTCGATCAAGCTCGACAGCTTCGCAGGCTTCGCCGAGGGCACCTACTCGCTGGGCGACAGCACCCATGTGATCGCCGGCATACGCTACACCAGCGACAAGCGCAGCCTTTCGGCCTACGACGTATCCTTCAACGGCAATGTCCCGCCCAGCGGGTTGCTGACCGTCAGCGACACCATCAACGAGGGCAAGACCTTCAAGAAGGTGACGTGGCGCCTGTCGATCGACCACCGCTTCTCGCCGGAACTGCTCGCCTATGCCAGCTACAACCGGGGCTTCCGCTCGGGCACCTTCATCACCCAGTCGGACCCGATCGTGCTGCTGCAGCCGGAACTGGTGGACGCCTACGAAGTGGGCATCAAGTCCGACCTGTTCGGCCGCAAGGTGCGCTTCAACCTCGCCGGGTACTACTACGACGAGAAGAACATCCAGGTCATGCAGGTGATCTCGGGCGCGCAGACCGTCTACAACGCCGACGGCGCGCATATCTACGGCATCGACGCCGACCTGACCTGGCGCGTGACCAGCGACCTGCGCCTGTTCGGCGGCCTCAACTGGATGCATGCGCGCTATACCGACTTCGACACCGCGATCATCTCGACGCCCTACCCGCTCCCGGCGGGCTTCACGATCCCGACCGGGCAGACGTGCCTCGGCACCAATGGCAGCCCTTATACGCAGCTCGGCGGCAACTGCCTGCTGATCGGCGACGCATCGGGCAACAAGCTGCAGAACACGCCGACGTTCACCGCCTCGGTCGGCGGTTCGTACGACCTGCATACCGGGATCGGCAAGTTCACCCTCGCGGGCAACTACTACTACAACTCCGGCTTCGTGGGCTCGCCGGACGAGCGGGTGAAGCAGAAGGCCTACAACACCCTGGATGCGTCGCTGACCTGGCGGTCGAGCGCCGACAACCTGTTCGTGCGGTTCTGGGGCAAGAACATCACCAACGAGTTCTACCGCACCCAGATCGGCGCCACCAACAGCGGCGACAACGGCACCTACGCCGCGCCGCGCACTTATGGCGTGACCGCAGGGTTCGATTTCTGAACCTCATTCCTCCCCGAGACAAGCTTGGGGAGGGGGACCGCCCGCGAAGCGGGTGGTGGAGGGGGGCGAGCCTCTCAATTCCCCCCTCCGTCACCGCCTTCGGCGGCGCCACCTCCCCGAGACAAGCTCGGGGAGGATTGGTCACGCGCTGCGTTTCAACGCGGCAAGCTCGCGCCGCACTTCCATGTACTTCGGCAGGACGCCGTGCGCGTAGGCAAGGAAGGTCGGCAGGCCCTGCGGGTCGATCCCGGCTTCCTGCGCATAATGCGCGATGATGGAGTCAGAGTCCTTCATGTATGCGCCCGGCGCATGCTGCACCGTCGGGAAGGTCACCTTGTCGAAGTGCGGCGCCAGTTCCGCGCGGATCGCGGCTTCGTTCGCATCGCCTTCGGAGAAGATCCGCTGCTCGAACCCGTCCAGCAGGCCCGCTTCCAGCAGGAACACGCGCAGCTTCAGACAATGCGGGCACGTCGCCTTGAGATAGAGGACGGGGCGAAAATCCTTAGTCATCGGGGGCTATGTCCTGTTCAGGGGCCGACGAACGCGACCGAAGTAGGCTTCGCGATGTCGAGATGTGCGGGCCTGAGGTCAAGACGCCCGCTCTTCGGATCGACCGCGAAGACCGCCAGGTTGCCCGATCCCTGATTGGCCACCACCAGCCACTTGCCGCTACCGTCCAGCGCGAAGCCCCATGGCACCTGCCCGCCGCAGTCCACGCCCTGCACCATCGTCAGCACGCCTCCCGCGCCGATCGCATAGACCTGAATGCGGTTCCCCGCGCGGTTTCCGGCGTATAGGAACCGTCCATCGCGCGAGACCGCCAGTTCCGACCCGCTCGGCGCGCCTGCGAAATCCGGGCCGTCGAGCGCGAGGTGCGACAATTCGGTCAGCCGCCCGTGCACCGCATCCCACGCGAAGCTGAAGATCGTGCCCGCCATCTCGGTCATCAGGAAGGCATGGCGCCCGTCCGGCGCGAAGACGATATGGCGCGGGCCGGACCCCGGCGGGAGCGTCGCGGAGGTCGCCGCGCCGCCGGCCACGGCATGAATATAGACCCGGTCCGTCCCCAGGTCGGGTGACAGCACCCAGCGGCCCGAGGGATCGACGGTCACGCCGTGCGCATGCGGCCCCTTCTGCCGCCGGTGCGGCCCGGAACCTTCGTGCGCCGCCACCCAGCCGGGCGACAGCGAACCGTCCGCCGCGACCGGGATCGCCGCGACCTGCCCGCTCCCGTAATTGGCGACGAAGACCTGCCGGCCCGCAGCGCCGAGCGCCAGATGCGTCGGCCCGCCGCCGCCCGACGCCGCACGCCCCTCGGCGGTCAGCGCGCCGCTTGCGGGATCGTATCCGAAGGCGAGCACCGCGCCTTGCGAGGCGCCGTCGTTGCCCACCTCGCTGACCGCGAACAGCCGCCGGTGGGCGGGGTCCGCCAGCACCCATGTCGGCCGCTCCACCGTCGCCGCCGTGCCGAGCGAAGTCAGCGCCCCGGTTCTGCGGTCGAGCCTGACGGCGACGATGCCCTGCCCCTGTCCCGCCTCCTGCGTACCGATGAACGCCAGTGTCCGGTCCGAGCTTACGCCAGACACCGTCTGGCAGCCGGCCAAAGTGAGACCCGCGATGCCGAGGGCGAGCGAGGTCTTGGGTATCATTGCACTTCTCCGCGCTTCCATGCCCCAGCGTAGGCGTTTTGCGCGTGGCGACGCCCCCTTGGCAATCAGATACAATCACCCCGACACCGGAACCTATCGGTACACGGTCTGGCGCGGCTCGTCCCTTATCGCATGCCGCCGCGGCAGTTTAATTCGCGTCGCCTGCCTGTTCACACGAGAAGCTCGACGCCTTGTCCATGGAGCCGGTCCCGCGATACCGGGCGACCAGCGGATAGGCACAGGTCAGTCGCTGCCTGACCAGTTTGCCGTTGTCGAATTTGCTGGCGACAAAGAATTCCGGTGCCTTCCGTCCGCTCGACCAGGCATCCATGATACCCAGCTTGTCGAACGTGTCGCAGCCGGGCCCGCCCTGGCAGTGGTCCATGCTTGGCAGAACGAACAGGCGCAGGCCGCTACGGGCATCGATGCCACCGGCTGTGCCCCTAGCCATCACGGCATCGTGCCAACCCATCAGGTCACCGGGGTGGTGGTAATCGTTCCAGCCGACGTAAAGGAGCAACTTGCCACCCCGCCGCAAGACGGCACCGAGATCGGGCGCGACGGCGAACTTTCCCTTGGTGCTAACTTCGGCTGCGATGACGTCTTTGGACCAATCCATCGTGAGCGGCGACCACTGGGCGGACTGGAATGCAGCGTAACGGAAGAAATCGGCGGCGTTGGTAAATTCCTTGCCGCTGGCGAACATACCGAGTTGCCCCTCGGAGCCGAGTGCGGGGCCCGCGAAGATCAGGTGCCCGCTCTTGGGATCGACCGGTCCGCGGTACATTAGGTCGAGGAACTCGATCTGCCTGGGGTTGAGGCACCCGGCGGTGGCACCGTCCCTGCAGAGAAGCTGGCTTGGACGGAAGGCGCAGGTCGCGGGATTGTCGATGAAGCCCTGCGCCTTGCCGACTGGCCCAGCGCATGCGGCGATCGCTGCAGCCGTGATCGAGGCATAATTTTCCTTCGGAATGAACCGCCCGGGATCCTGGGCGAGAAGCCATTGCGGCCAGATCTGTGCGGCGTTGAAGGCGGCCAGCGGGTTCGGCGGCGCCCCGGCGACTATGCCGTCGTAGTCTTCGGGATAGCGCTGCGCTTCGATGAGCGCCTGCAGGCCGCCAAGCGAACACCCGATGAAGTATGATCGGCTTGCTGCCCGGCCGAAATAGCGCGCGACGAGCCGCTTTGCCTGCACAGTCATCAGATGATTGGCGCGCCCCGCGTAGTCTTCAAGCTTTTCCGGCTGTCCCAGCGCGAAACGTCCGCCATGGCCGGTGGTTTCGTCGTGACCGGTATCGTTCGCAGCAACCGCATAGCCTTGCGCGAGACCAGTCATCATCGTCCCGAACGGGATGGAGCCGCCCCAACCGAAGTTGCCGAGGCCCAAGAAGTTGCCGAGGCCCAAGAAGTTGCCGAGGCCCAAGAACTTGCCGTTCCAGCCGTTCGCCGGCAGCCAGACCTCTGTGCGGATCGCCGATGCCGGGGTCGGCTTGAGCACGAAGGAGACCCGGCAGAAGAACGGGTTGGGAGCCTGGGTCGCAAGCCCGACAATGTTCATCCCGGGCGCGCGCTCCCAGTCCGTTCCCTTGAGCTGCAGCTCCGATGCCCCGACCAGCTTCGCCTGCGCACCTTCCGCCCGCGCGCTCAACGTTTGAAGAACACCGCCACAGTCCGAAGCCGAAGCGGCCTGCGCCGGGGCGGACGCCGCGGCTGCCATCACCGCGCCGGCCAGCGACAGGGCGATCGCGCATAGGCGCGTCATACCCGATGTCTTCGTCATGCGATCTCTCCAGCGAAGAGGATATGAACGGGCCGGGGCATGTCCAGACCGTTGCGGGTGGGAGCGACATGGCCGGTGGCGGCATCGATGCTGAAGACCTCGATGCGGTTGGACCGCTCGTTGGCGACCAGCATCCAGGAACCTGATGGGGCGATGGCGAAGTGCCAGGGAAATTCGCCGCCGCAGGCGATCCGCTGAAGGAAGGTCAGCTTGCCGGTCTCCGGGTCGATGGCGTGAACGACGATCGTGTTCTCGCCCCGGTCGGTGAGGTAGAGAATGGTTCCGTCGGCACTGATCGCAAGCTCGGACGCGCTCCTTTCTCCCGCGAAGCCGGACGACGAGGTCGAGCGTGCCGGCGCTGGCCCCGTCGGTCTCTTCCTGGCCTGCGAGCTACGGCTGGCCGGCTGTTCGGTGCTGGTGATCGAACAGGCGAGTGACTTGCCCACACCCTTGAAGCGCGCGCCCTTCGGACTGCGCGGTCTCTCCGTGCCGACCATCGACAGTTTCGACAGGAGAGGCCTGCTCGAGTCCCTGAAAGCGCGGATTCCCGGGCGGGAGATCGCAGCCGCGGCGCCCTGGATGAAGGAGGAGCGCAGACCTGGCGGACATTTTGCCGGAATCGACTTCCTTCTCGACCAGATCGACCAGACGCGATGGCCCTATCGCCTGCCACATTCGGCCACGCCCATGCCCGCCGATCTGGAGAGTATCGGCACCGTACTGACAGACCGCGCGGAGGAACTGGGGGTTGCGACCAAATATGGCCTGAGCGTTTGGGGCGTGGATGCGACGGATCACGACGTGACCGTCTGCGCCGGTGCGGAGACATTCCGGGGCGGCTGGCTCGTCGGGTGTGATGGTGGTCGCAGCGCCGTGCGCAAGGCGGCCGGTTTCGGCTTCACCGGCACCGATCCCGAATTCACGGGCTACTTTGCCCAGGTCCAGTTCGCCGACCCGTCCATGCTGGAGCCTGGCCACCACGATACGCCCGCCGGCGCTTACATCTTCGACCTTCCCGACATGGTCAGAATGGTCGAGTTCGATGGCGGCGCGCATCACCGCAGAGAGCCGGTTACCGGCGATCATCTCCAGGCGGTACTGCGCCGCATCTCCGGTGCCGACGTTGAATTGACGGCGATCGGACGTGCCACGACCTGGACGGATCGAGCCTATCTGGCGACCGAATATCGGCGCGGACGGGTACTGCTCGCAGGCGATGCCGCGCACATCCACTCGCCGCTCGGCGGTCAAGGCCTCAACCTCAACCTCGGTCTTGGCGATGCGATGAACCTTGGCTGGAAACTTGCCGCGACGGTCCGCGGCAACGCTGCCCCCGGGCTTCTGGACAGCTATCAGCATGAGCGCCGGCCGCTGGCCGAGCAGATCCTCGACTGGTCGCGCGCGCAAGTTGCGTTGATGCGGCCGTGTCAAAGCACGCGCGCACTCCGCGCCATCGTCTGCGACCTGATCGCGACACCGGACGGCGCGACCTATCTCGCCGAGCGCGTCTGGGGTGTGACGGTGGGCTATGATCTGGGCGGGAGCCTGCTGGTCCAGCTAGCCCCCCACCAAATTCATCAGGCCGGAATCGCGGCGTAATCCATCGCCTCCAGATCGGTAAGCATGTCGGGACCGACAGGATGCCAATCCAGCAGTTCACGCGTCTTCCTGCTCGACGCAGGCATGTCGAGGCCAGCGAACATGGCAAACCATCCGAAGTGCTCCGGCGCATCCTCCGGAGCCAGTGATATGACCGGCAGGCCGATGCCGACACCCACGACTTGCGCAATCGCACGGGCGGATATGCCTTCCTCAGCCACCGCATGGTACCGCGCGCCGGCCTGTGCCCGTTCGATCGCAAGCGCATAGAGTTTGGCCACGTCGAGGACATGCGCGGCAGGCCAGCGATTGCCGCCATCGCCGACATAGGCCACGCTCCCCTTCTCCCGCGCAATCTGGATATAGGGCGTGATGAGGCCCTGCTTCACCGTGTCATGCACCTGCGGCAGGCGCATCACCGCCACATTCACGCCGTCCTCCAACAGTGCCTGTCCAGCCATTTCCGAAGCGATGCGCGGGTTGGGGTGATGGAGGTTCAGCACATCTTCCACGGCAGGCGTGCCATCGCCCGGATCCCCGATGCCCGTGCCTGAGGTGATGAGAAGTGGACGCTCGCTTCCTTTCAGCACGGCCCCCAGCGCCGCAATCACACGGCGATCCTTCTCGCAATTTGCGACGAAGTTGGAAAAATCGTGATCGAACGCGGTGTGGATCACGGCATCGGCATTGACCGCCCCGGCGCGGATGCTGTCCAGATCCTCCAGCGTACCCCGATGCGCCTGCGCACCCGCCGCAACGAGGGAGGCTGCGCCGGCCTCGGATCGGGTCAGGCCGAGCACGTCATGGCCTGCGGCCAGCAGTTCGGGCACAATGCGCGACCCGATGAAGCCTGTCGCACCCGTGAGAAAAATACGCATCATCGATACTCCGATAGTGTTCGGAGAACCTATCCGCCTGCATACCTTCCTGTTAAAGTAGTGATCTTATCATGGTATAGATCTCAACAGTCTGGACTTCTGGTGGAAATCGACAACGCCCTCGGCCAGTTCCTGCGCGATCGCCGCATGCGGCTTGACCCGGCGACGTTCGGCTTCTCGACCGATCGCCGTCGGACGCCGGGACTTCGCCGCGAAGAAGTGGCGCAGCGCGCCAATATCAGCCCGACCTGGTACACTTGGCTCGAACAGGGCCGTGGTGGCGCGCCTTCCGCGGATGTGATCGAGCGCATCGCGGCCGGAATGATGCTGACCGAGCCGGAGCGCGAACATCTCCATATCCTTGCATTCGGCCATCCGCCGGAAGTGCGTTATAGCGAGCCGGCAGGCATATCGCCCCGGTTGCAGCGCGTGCTTGACGCCATTGCGACCAGTCCCGCGATCATCCGGACGGCGACCTGGGATGTCGTGGCATGGAACAGGGCTGCTGCGGTGGTCCTGACCGATTATTCACGCCTTTCACGCCAGGACCGCAACATCCTGCGCCTGATGTTCTCCGATTCCCGGGTGAAGGCGGCGCAGGAGGATTGGTACAGCGTGGCGCGCTTCGTGGTCGGAGCGTTCCGCGCGGATGCCGCAAGAGCGGGCGCTGGCGCGGAAATCCGCCAGCTTGTCGATGAGCTATCCGCCATGAGCCCCGAATTCTCAGCCCTGTGGCGGGATAATGAGGTGGTCGGGCATGGCGAAGGCGCGAAGCGCCTGCACCATCCTGAAATTGGACCCGTCGAGTTGGAATTCTCCACCTTCTCCGTCGAGGGACGGCAGGATCTGGTTATGATGATCTACAATCCGGCGACCCCCGAAACGGCCAGCCGCCTGAAGGCTTTTCTTGAAGCTGGCCGTGTTCCAGAGGGAGTTGGGTTTTAAGGGCAATGCTGAGGTCGACCCTTGCGGGTCGCTCCACTGCCGATTTTCCGTTTCTAGGTGCGGCCCGTCGGCTTTCTCTTTCTGGATACCCAAGAATGGCCATGCAGAGAATGGCGAGTTTATGGCCGGAGGGTGACATCCGGCACCGGGTCTGCGATGCTCGCCTCTTCTGTAGCTTCAATGCAAGCAAGGAAGCCTAACCAAGGCGCGATGGCCGATCTTTTCAAGACTCTTTCGAAAGCAGCGCGCCTCGTCCGCAAGGGCCGCCCGATGTCGGCGCTGATCGCCATGCAGGGCGGGTTGCAGCCCCCGGCACCCGCCAAGACCAGATCCCCGAAGGCACCCCGGCGTCCCGGCGCAAAGCCTGCGGCGGCCCGGCAGGTGCGCCCGGCGCCCGGGACTTTCGGCACCCACGAGTTCGATTGCGCGCACGGCAAGATCAGCTTCCGGCTATACACGCCGCGGGGGCCGAAGCGGCGGGGCCTCCCCCTCGTCGTCATGCTGCACGGCTGCTCGCAGACGGCATCCGACTTCGCGACCGGCACCGACATGAATGCGCTGGCCGACGAACTGGGTTGCGTGGTCCTCTATCCGCAGCAGTCGCAGCGGGCGAACCTGGCCCGGTGCTGGAACTGGCACCGGCCGAGGAACCAGGCGCGCGGCGAGGGAGAACCGGCGCTGATCGCCGCGCTGGTCCGCCATGTCCTCGCGATCGCTGCGGGCAACCCGAAACGGGTCTTCATCGCGGGCATCTCAGCAGGTGGTTCGGCCGCCGCGATCATCGGCAGCGCCTATCCGGACGTGTTCACGGCAGTCGGCGTCCATTCCGGTGTCGCGCGCGGGACGATCCGGACTTTGCCCTCAGCGCTCGCCGCCATGCG
Organism: Novosphingobium resinovorum; assembly: GCF_027922145.1. Lineage (GTDB taxonomy): Bacteria > Pseudomonadota > Alphaproteobacteria > Sphingomonadales > Sphingomonadaceae > Novosphingobium > Novosphingobium resinovorum. The sequence continues at coordinate 56,616 of NZ_BSFC01000015.1, forward strand.
TGGGGAAGGACGGGCCAGATCGACCGGCAGAGCGGCGCGGCCGCTGCCCACCATCGTCTTCCACGGAGACGAGGACCGCGTCGTCCACCCTTCCAACGCCGCCGGTTTCCTCAACACGCTGGAGCGATCGCAGCCCGGCCCGCTGGTTTCGCGCACGTATTACGGGAAATCCGGCAAGGGCCGGGACTTCACTCGGAAGGTCTACCGCTCGTCAGGCGGCAACATCCTGCTCGAGGACTGGACCATCCACGGAAGCGGCCATGAATGGTCGGGCGGCAGCGCCTTTGCGTCCTACACCGACCCTCTGGGGCCTGACGCCTCGCGCGAAATGATGCGCTTCTTCCTGTCGCAAAGGAGGGCGAGTTGAAGTCGGAAACGACGCCGGCATCGCAGAACCGGGATGACGGACGCGCGATTGCGCCCAGGCAGTTCGAGATCGATGGCAGCACCATGACCGGCATAGCGTCGTTCTATGCGCAAATGAACCGGCTGCTCATGGTAGGGGAAGCCTGGCAACTGGCCGAAAGCCTCGATGCGCTGAACGACGTGCTCTACGGCGGTTACGGCGCCATCAAAGGCCGCGAGCCCGTCCGCATGGTCTGGAAGGACATCGCCGCCGCTCGCGCCGCGCTGGGCCGGGAAGCGACCTGCGCCTTCCTGCGCGAACGGCTGGGGACGAGAACGATGTTCAACGGCTCCCCCATCGTCGATCAACTGGCCGCGCTGGAGAGCGGCGGCGGGACCACCTATTTCGACATCGTGATGCAGATCTTCGCGGACCATCCCAATATAGAGATCGTGCCCGCATGAGCTGGAAAAGCGATCGATGGGCGCGCGCGCTGTCACGATTTGCCTGCTCACCCCTTAGTCACCGATAAGGCAGGACGAGAGGCGAACTGATGATCCCCAAGCCATCCGAAGGCATGGAAATGGAGCTCAAGCTGGAACTGGATGCAGCGAGCATGGCAGCGCTCGGTGCGTCGGAGCTGCTGGCTGACGCGCCGATCGCCGTTTCACAGCGTGCGATCTATTTCGACACGCCCGACCAGGCCCTGCGTCGCGGTGAGCTGTCGCTGCGCATCCGCCGGGAAGGCGAGCGCCGGGTCCAGACGGTCAAGGCCTCCGGCACGACCGCCGGCTTGTTCGTACGTCCCGAATGGGAGTTCGACGTTACCGACGATCAGCCCGTGCTCGATCATACGAGCCCGGTCTGCGCGCTGGTCGGTAACGGCATCGACGGGATCGTGCCTGTCTTCACCGTCGAGAACGAACGCCGCCAGTGGATGAGCGGCGGCATCGAGATTTCGCTCGATGAAGGACGGGTGATTGCCGGAGATCGCGAGACGCCGTTCGTCGAGGTCGAACTGGAGCACAAGGAAGGTGACCCGGCCGCGATCTTCGCACTTGCCCGGACAATCGACGCGGTCGCCCCGGTCCAGCTTGGCGTGATGAGCAAGGCCGAGCGCGGCTACCGCCTCCTCGGCCCCGCGCTTGCTGCCTCCAAGGCGCACCGCGTGGCGCTAGATGACGGCATGACGGCGGCCAGCGCGCTGCAGGCCATCGGTTTCGACTGCCTGAGACACTACCGGCTCAACGTCCCGCTCGTGTTCGATCACCGGGACACGGCAGCGCTCCATCAGGCGCGCATCGCGATCCGGCGGCTGCGATCCGCGCTCACCATCCACAAGAGCGTGTTCGCCGATCGCACTGTTCCGAGGCTCAATGCGGAACTGCGCTTGCTGGCAGCCGAACTCGGGAAGGCACGCGACATCGACGTGCTGCTCAAGCGGACCGGGGAGGAGGAGGTGAGGGCACAATTGCTGGAGGCCCGGGTGAACGCCTACGAGGGGGCGGGGAGCACCCTGCAATCGGTGCGGACGCGCCGTCTCATGATCGATCTCGTCGAATGGATGAGCATGGGCGAGTGGCTGTTCGACGATGTCAACGCCGAAGCCCGGACGACACCGGTGCTCGGCTTCGCGGCGAGAACCTTGCGCAAGATGCGCAAAAAGGTGAAGCGCCAGGGCAATGACCTTGAGGCAATGGATGACGACAGCCGTCACGAACTGCGCAAGTCATCCAAGAAACTGCGCTACGCGGCGGAATTCTTCGCTGCGCTGTACGACCGCAAAAGGGATCGCAGGCGGTTCAAGCGCTTCCTGTCAGCGCTCGAAGGCCTGCAGGACAGCCTCGGTGACCTCAACGATTTGTCCGCTGCATCCCGAACGCTGCGGCGGCTCGGCGTGACCAGCGCGGATGCGGAGGAGCGCGCGGCTGACCAGAAGGCCAAGACCGCCTTGCTGGAGCAGGCCGCAGAGCACCACGACACGCTGATCGACGCCAAGCGGTTTTGGACGTAGCGGCCGCTTACCGACGTCGACCCTTCCCAGCCATTCAGCTGTCAATTTCTAATCCCCAGATGCAGACGTTCTGTTATTCCGACAGTCCCTGCCAATAGCAGACTTTCATCCTGGACACTCCATTACGAAACCCGATACGAGTTCAGGCAGCACTCGGCCCACCTCAAAGCTGAGGTGCTGAGCCGGACGGAAATGCCGCCCGGCTCAGTAAGTCTCATTCCTTCAGCACGAATTTATCGCCAGAATAGACCCTAATCGGATTCCCGCGTTCAAGATTCTGATGGGCCTGCCATTGTGACCTTCTTGCGCCGTCATTAGCTTGTCCATGCCGCTCTTCCAACAGGATCGCCAACTTCATCCGCGCCAGCCTTCGGTTGGCGTGTTGGGAGCGTTGCTCCTGGGCCGTGGCTACCAAACCGGTCGGCCGGTGTGTGGCCCGAACCGCACTGTCCGTCTTGTTGACATGCTGGCCGCCCGGTCCGCTGGCACGCATCGCCTGATAATCGATGTCCTCATTCTTCAGGGCGATGATCGCGTCAGGCTCGGGCGCCAGAGCTACACCAACGAACCAGTTTCGCCGCTTGTGCCGGGGACGAAAGGGGCTGGTCCCGATCCACTGGTTGGAACCTATCCGCTTCGCGGCAAAGGCAGATGCTGCCTCGCCCTCAATGCGGAGGAGGGTCGAGGCCGGTAAATCCTCCAAACCATCGAGCGCTTCGCATTCAAGGCCCATGCCCTTGGCCTCCTTTGCGAAAGCGCGCGCCAGTTGTGCCACTACCCATTGGCATTCCTTGGGGCCCTTGCCCGCCGTGATGTGCAAGATCACCTCGCTCATTCCACCCTCGTCTTGTAGCTGAGAAGAGGGCGAAGCTTGGCAATGACACGGATCAGGCCGGCTCCCTCCAGATCGGCAATGACCATGCCGATATCCTTGTAGGCATCGGGAGCCTCTTCGAAGATCAACCTGCGATCCTCGCAGATCACATGACTGCCAAGGGCGGTGCGCTGCATGTCCGCGACGTTGAAACGGCGCGAAAGGCGGGCGTGGGCATCCTTGCGGCTCCACTTGCGGCCCGCGCCATGGGCCAGCGAATGGAGAGCCTTGTCGGCGTCGTCCACTATGGGTTCCACCAGATAACTGAAATCTCCTCGCGAGCCGGGGATGGTGACCAACCCCCGATCAGCAGGCGCAGCCCCCTTACGGTGCAGCCACCCGCCTTGATGCGGCGTCACACTGTTATGGCAAATGTCCAGCACTGACCGGCCGTCGATGCCAAGACTTTCGCAAAAGCGCCGGGCGATGATCTGACGGTTCACAATCGCCCATCCCAGCGCGGCGTCATGCTCGGCAAGGTAGGCCGCGGCCTCCGGGCTGTCTGCAGGTATTCCATGGCTGATTTCCGGCTGTCGATGCGCTTGCAGGACGGCTTGCCCAAGGCCCCGCGAACCGCTGTGCACCATCATCCAGACCCTGTCGCGCCGCAAGCCAAGAACCGCGAAGCGCGTCTCGTGCTCCACCGTCTCGATCCGTTGGAATTCAACGAAATGGTTGCCCCCGCCAATGGTGCCCAGCGCAGGACTGGCCAGTTCGGGCGGCAATCCAGCCTCCTTCAAGGCTTCTTCGCCATCGCCCGACCAAGGAGCGTCCAACCCTTGCAGTTTGCGCGCCGCGCTGCCGAGCCGGAACTTACGCAATGGCGAAGTGGTCTCCCACAAGGTCATGCCGCAGCCGATGTCGCTGCCCACGAGATGGGGCCAGATGCGATCCGGTGACCAGAAGGCCGCCCCCACGGCAATGCCATTGCCTGCGTGGAGATCGGGAAGGCCGACAACGCGGGCCATACCCTCGTAATCTGCCGTTGCCTGGAGCTGGTCGAGTGACAGCGGATCGAACCGCGACGGATCGTTAGAGATCAGGGAGATCGGAGTCATTGCGCGCCTCCCTGGTCGTCGACCATTCCAGAGGTGAACATCGCCTCAAGTGCGGCCATGTCCTTGAGAACCCCGTCACGCGGATCGACGAACAGCTCGCGACCTGGGAACCACTCGTCCCGCCCCCCGAGAACCTGCCCCTCGAACATCCACTCACCATAACGCCGGATAGAAATGCGGGTCAGCACGAAATCCTCGACATGTTCGCGCACGTGCATCTTGACCGTGCTACCCGTGTCGAGCTTGGCGCAGATCTCGCTGAAGACCGCGTCCCACCGGCGCCCGCGCTGACGCCGCAGGTAACGTACCAAGGGGGCGAGATTCTCGTTCAATGACTTGGTGTAGCGCGCACCGATGTGGGCATGGCGCTTGAGCCCGATATGGCGTGCGTCGGCGTGAGCCATCCTTTTCAATATGGGAGAAGCGGCGTGGCTCGCCCCCAAGCGGGAGCGCTCGACGATCACCTTGAACATGTCATCACGCATAAAAAGCCTCCCCGACGAGAGGTGCGACAACGACGGAAATTCTGGAAAAATCAGCGGCGCGAAGGCCGCGAAAAGCAATCAGGCGAGCGGTGTCGCCCTTGAGGCAGTTGCCCATGCAATCTGTTCCTGAACACAGGGAAATGAGAAGTTGTTTTCGTCGCGGTCAAATGCTGCGCGCATGGTCTTCTCCTTTCCTCATTCAAAAACAGGCCAGTGCTGGCTGGCGTCCATTTATTGGAGATTGTCGATAGGCGCAAGGCCCACATTCCATCGCGACCGTGGCCCGCTGCCGAAAGCGTTGTTCACCGATCTTCGGCCGCAAAAGTGCCGAGTTCCATTTCTAAGATGCAGCCCCACCGGTATTCGGATTCCGCCCACCAACTCTGGTCGCTCGCGGACGCGCAGCGTTCAAGCCCTCGGGAGAATACTGTCAAAACGTGATGCTGATGTTCAGTTCGCTCGTGGCAACATCGAAGCTTTCGAACTGTGATCTCGACATCGTATTGTGTCGCGTTAGTCTGTACGAACTGAATCATGGGATAAGATGGGCAGGGTAAATTGCAGAGATCAAATTCAAAATCAGGTCTCAGCCTGCTCGCTTTGATGTTTGCCATCGGCTTGTCTTCATCTGGAATCGCGCAAGACGATGCGAGCGTGGAAGTCGTCTCTGAGGAAGTGATGACCGGGTATGCCGGTCTCGACACATCCAAGAATCTTTTCGCAACCGATGATAAGACGCTTCGCAAAGGACTCCTGGCGTCGAAGAAGGATATTGCCAGAGGTATTCGAGCAACTGCACCGGATGCATTTCGCAATTGGACGAGTGCACTGCTCGCTTCGCTTAGCCGAAATGATCTTGATGCCGCCAGCCATGAAATGGCGCAGCGTTTCGGACTGCCCGATGGCCCCGTACGCCAGTTGCTGCGTAGCTGGGCTCTGGTGTGGACGCATAAGTATGAATTCTTTGGAGATGAGCCCGCTGACGTTCGCAACCGCGCGCGCCTGATCGCCGGGATCAATAAGGCGCTTGATCAGGCCGACCACGATCCCCTCTTGGTGCAATTCGCAGCTTTTACCCTCGACGAAGCCAATGTCTGTGACAACAGCCTCCTCACGCTGCCCGGCACCGGCGCGGACCGACCCGAAACCTTGCGTTCGATTGCCGCCATAACCGGTTGCAGCGGGCCGTTGCTGGAAACGATCCGAACTGATCCCATGCACAGGGTCGCCGATCTCGCCCTATTGGATAGCCTACTTCAGAAGCAAACCGCATTGACATTATGGCTTCTGCGGCCTGAGATCAAACAGCACCTCGCACAGCCCGATCAGCGCATGTTCACGCTGGCGCTTACGCGCGACGCGATTGCAGATGCGTTTGCGCGAGGCTCCAACGCACGCGGGCTTGCGCTATACGACGCGCTTGATCCAGCAGGGCGCCGAGCGATGCAGGATGACACGCAAGCAGGATTCACCGCCATGATCGATGGCATTCCCGTAATCTTCGTCCCTGCCAGCGACGTTAGCCTGACCACAAGCCTTGCTGCCGCGCTGTACTTGGCGGATCGCAAGGATGAGGCTCGCGTGCTCATCGATGCCGACCCCAAGCTACCGGTCCAACGCAGGCTGGTTGATTGTCTTTTTGCGGCCCAGACCGCAAAGGATGCAAGTAAGGCCGCGGAGGGCTGCGGAGAAAGTGGAAATGTCCACGGACGTGATCCGGACATCGACGATCTGATCTTGTCATGGGCTATCAATGGACAGCAAAGCGATCCTTATCCCATGCTGGAGACCGGTTTCAGCACGAGTGGTTCCAATGCGAATGCGCCGCTTGCCAGCCTCTATTGCAGGTTGTTCGACGTCAACGTGGCCGGCAGCGTCTGTGCCGATGCGAAGCGTTCGGTCGCCTATGATCTGAAACCCTCGTCGTATGGAGACGATGAGGAAGTCGCGGCTCGAAATGCGCTAAAGGCGCTCGATCTGCCCGAATGGGATTCTATAGCCACACTAATCGAAGACGAACGCACCGCCAGCCTTGCAGCCTTCGACACTGGCGACACCAATGTCGCCTACATGGAGCGACCACCGATCGAGCCAATCTATCCGGCGTTCGCTCAGCATAAACTGCCGTCACAACTGATCACTGCCCGCTCCGACGAAAGAGTGGCCGAAGCAGGGAAAAGCAAGTGGCCCAAAGGTTGGGCGGCATTGCCCCGGGGATTCGAGCCCGTGCGCTGGGAGAGTGATAGAACCCGTGCCGTTGCTATCAGCCAGTCGGGTGCTTTCGATCGCGGCGGTGAAGTTGGCGGCGGCGGGTACTGGGTACACCTGAGTAACGATGCCGGCAAGACATGGGGAGAGGCACTCTACACCGGGCTTTCCGTCCGTTTCCCCTACGTGATAGCGCCGGCATCCAAGCTGCCACTGCTGACGGGCGATCACCTTCAGATCGAAGTCACGTACGCATTGCTGGATACCTCCAGCATTTCCTATCCCCCCGTGGGGCTGCGCACCTTGCGAAAAGAGGCGAACCTATGGCTGGATATTCCAATCGGAATGCTGAGCAAAGACAGTAATGGCGACGGTATTTCCGATCTGGTCTCCGCTCATTTGGGCGTGGACGGGCCCGTAGATGAAGCTCCCTTCATGTTAGGCTCGGATGTGGCCTCCTGCAAAAAGGACGCTACTGATCCGGTAGCAACGGTACGTCGAAAAGTTCTCCTGATGCTCACCGGCATCGATGAGGCGGCGATCCGCGAGCCAATCGACCGTAGTCCCGATGCACCGTTGCTTTCCGGGATCACGCGCGTTTCCACTGGCGAGAAATGGCCGCTGTTCGTCAAAGGGCGTCCCGCTGACTTGGCTTGCATGCCCCCCTTGCCGATGCCCGTACTGGTCTACGGTGGGAAAGGCGAAGAGGCCCTGCAACGGCGCTCGCCCGACTTCCGTCTAATCGAATTGCCCGCACTGGTCATGAACCGGGAGAAGTCGCGAGGCTACGCGATTTGGTCGACCGGTTGGACCGGCGGCACAATTTTGTTCTGGCTTGACGGCAATGAGTGGCACTTTGAGGCCATTTCAAGCTGGATCACGTGACGTTGCGAAGGAACCTGATCCGCAAGATTTTTAGGATACAAATGGCGATCTTGGCCAAACACTCTCTCGGTGCTGATTGGTAATTTCATTGTCTCCTGCGCTCCCGACCCTTTCAGCCGTTCTGCCGTTCTGCCGTTCTGCTTTCCCACTCTGGATGCCGAAAAGTGGCCGTAATGGACCGGAGGATGCCCGGATGCTAACTCCGGATCGTCGTCATTCGCTTGGGTTTAGCGCACCTCGCGAGTGATCGTCCTCTTCTGGTTGATGAACGCGAAGCCCGATCTGTAGGAGACGTAAACCGGTTCCGGCCCCCGCCACGCTGGGGGAGCCGGATGGCATCTGTTCTTAATCAGGCTGCAGCCTGCAGCCCCGATTGATCGTCCAGTTTCGCGCCCCGCATGGCCGCCGGGCGGTTTCGGCAACGCTCGACATAGGTATCAAGCGTATCGTCGGCCGGAAAGGCGCGACGACCGAAGGATAGCGCGCTGCCGATGAGCACGTCAGCCACAGTGAAATCGACACCCATCACATAGGGCCCTTGCGCCAGTGCGGTGCGCAACCGCGCCCGCACGGCGTCACGATTTCGCTGCGCCTGCGGTGCTCCTTGGAGAGTGCCCGACAGGCCTGCGAACAGCGCCTGCTCAAACTCTGTCGCATACCAAGCGATCCAGCCAAGGTATTCGCCGCGGCGCGGATCACCGATCGTCGGCGCGAGTGCCGCCTGTTCAAACGCGTCGGCCAGATAGAGCGCTATCGCCACGGCCTCTGTGATCAGCGCGCCGTCATGGACGATCGCTGGCACGCGCTTGTCGGGATGCGGGTTCGCCGGGTCGGGCAGCCCTTCGCCGGTCATGGGGCGGAAGATCGAGACCGGCCGGATTTCGTAAGCAGCTCCCAACTCCTCCAGCAGCCAGATGATCCGGGATGACCGCGATTGCGGAGCGTGGAACAGGGTAATCATAGATGTCTCCTCGACAAGCTTTCGCCCCGACACCGAGTGCGACGAGGCATTTCCCCTTGTATGGCCTCCTTACTGACAGCATTCTGTCAGCAGGAGGCCAGGGCATGCGCAGAGCAGACAGATTGTTCCAGATCATCCAGATTTTGCGCCGCTCGTCCGGTCCGGTGACGTCGGGCGAGATCGCCTGCGAACTGGAGGTATCGCAGCGAACGATCTACCGTGACATTGCGGACCTGATCGCCCAGCGGGTGCCTGTGCAGGGTGAGGCAGGCTTCGGCTATATCCTCGACGACGGCTTCGACATGCCGCCGCTGATGCTGACGCCGGACGAAATCGAAGCGGCCGTGCTCGGTGCACAATGGGTCGCTGGGCGGGGCGATCCGGCGCTGGCGAACGCAGCGCGCGATCTGATCGCCAAGATTACCAGCGTCGTGCCTGCGCGGCTTCGCCCGATCATCGCCCATCCCGCGATCGGAACACGGCCCATTGCAGCCCCGACACCGGACCGCATCGATCTGGCGCAAACCCGCTTATGGATCAGGGACGGTCGCAAGATCGAGATCGACTACCTCGACCAGCACGGCGCCAACACGGTGCGCATGATCTGGCCAATCATCCTGGGCTTTCTTGACGACACCCGCATGCTCGCAGCCTGGTGCGAGCTGCGTCAGGATTTCCGCCACTTTCGCGCTGATCGCATAATGGCGGCCAGATTTGTCGACGAACGCTACGACAGTCGGCCTGGAACGCTCCGCCAGCGGTGGAAACGGGATATGGAGAAGAGGCGAAATCTCGAGGGTAAAAGTTGAACCCTTCGAATGGCGTCACTCGCGACGCCCAGCTCTCATTCTGTCGTCGAACAAATCCCGCCTTTCAGATCACAAACTTCGTGACCCGACTGCAGAACGTCCATTATTCCAGCGGTGTCCGTCCTGATCAGCCTCTTATCGCGCGAGCCAAATGATGCAGTAACTGCAGGCGGCACTTTTAGCGCTATGCGTGATCGATGCTGCCATCACAGAGGGGATCTCCCTCCAGTTCGCCGATCGCTTCATTTCAGCATCTCCGCTTTTAAGCATCAGGCTGGCTCCCGGCGAAGCATGTACTTGAAATCGCGAGATCCTTGATGTCATCCTTCCATGACAGTTCATACGTGACGAGGAAGCCGTCATGGTCAGATAGGCTCGGTCCGCTTGGCCCTCCATCGAACATCGCTTCGACCCGAACAGGTCGTATAGATACTGCATCGCCATTCCAGAAAAACTGCAAATCCTGCGTATCCATCCATGGTTCGTCACCGTCCCATGACATGCGTACATCGCAGCCAGATTGCGGATCCGCACAGACACGATGGACCAGTCTTAAGTCCTGATATCGTGAGAAACCTTCCCAGCGCGGCTCGGAATGACGCATGTTAAAGTCGCCGCCAAAGATCAACGGGAAGGCATCGTCATGTGTATTGTTGATGAATTGCGAAGCCTCCTGCGCCTGACGATCATGGGCTTCAAGGTTCCGCTCTGCAGGAGCCCCCGAGGCCCCGCGTGAATTCATATGCGTGTCGTAAATATCGATGGGGGTCGGAACGCCCGGGATCGAAATCTGCGCCAGCATGATCCCCTTGTTCGCCAGGCAGTCCAATCCCGCGCACGAGCGACGCCCATACGCCTGCTTGCGCACTTGGGTGATCGGATATCGTGAAGCCACGGCGAGCCCGCTCCCGGACAGATGGATGCCTATCTCCCCTCGCTTGATATGGGATCGACCCGGTAAAGGCTCCTTGTTGGAATTGCCTGGAGCCGAGGTGCGATGCGGACCAGAGGCAATTGCAGGATAACCGCTGTCGGCAATCGCACGCTTGGCCGCCCCGCTGAACATTTCCTGGAACAGGACGACGTCAGGCGCTCGACCTTCGGTCCGCAACTCGGCCAACCGCTGGGCTATCTTACGCAAGTATATCGCTCGGCCAGACCGGGCCGGAAAACCCAAGCCCTCGATATTGTACGTCAGGACGGACAGAGTGGTAGACTTCCTGTCATCATCAATTGTCTGCAAGACGGGCGCGCTTGTCGATGAGCAGGAAAGTTCCCGGTATGGCGAGGGAGTAGCGCATGCGGCAAGACTCGCTGCTGCGAAGATTGTGAGCGGCATTCGTGATACGGCCAGCATGCTACCCCCGGGCTTTCCGCAAAAACAAGCGCCAATTCATCGCGAGATCATCATAGCGCCATTCGCGAGTCAACGAAGGCGGGAAGGCCAAACACACGCTGAAAACTGTGAGTAAAGCATGAGCGCCCCTTCCCCCCGACCGTTCCGCCGAAGATTTCTCATTCCTAGGCTCAGGAGCTATTAAAATATCTGCAGAGCAGAGGATCGGTTGATTCAATCGTGGCGTGAGGAGGCATTGCCCTGATGCTCGACGCCTTGCCTCAGGCCAAAGCCCTGCTCGGCGACTGAGGCTATGATGCCGACTGGTTCCGCAAGGCGCTCGCGGAGCGCGACATCACCGCCTGCGTCCCGTCAAAGAGGAACCGAAAGGTCCCGATAACACACGATGCCGTGCTCTATCGCCAACGCCGCAGAATCGAGAACATGTTCGCCAGGCTCCCGGATTGGCGCCGCATCCATACCCGCTACGACCAATGCGCGCGCACCATCATGCCCGCCATCTGCATTGCCGCAACCATCATCTTCTGGATCAATCAATCAGTCCTGAGCCTAGATAGCCGTCGCAAAGTCCTCGTCTTTTCATGTCGCGGCATACCGATTGCTCAGTCATCCCACCATCAGTGCTTCTCAGGTCCCAGACATCCTAAACTGCATGCCCTATAGATGGCATGTCGCCGATTGACCGCATCCAATTTGGTGCAAGCATTGCGCATGTGAAATCGTACCGTGGAATGACTGATATGCAACGCTTCCGCGATACCGTCATCCGTGTTGCCCTTCGCACATAGCATGAGTACGTCATGCTCACGCGGCGATAGGGCGGGCGTTGCGCGAATGAGTTTCGACTCCATAGATTGCCTCCTCCATTCAATCAGAGACATTCTTATCCGTCCGTCCAACCAGGCCTTTTGAACCAACGACAACCACCCTGGTGTCACGCCGCGGCGTATCCTCCATCGACGTGGATCGCATCGCCGTGGATATAGCGGGCCGCTGGCGATGCAAGGAAGGCCACGGCCTCTGCCACTTCGACAGGTTCCACGAACCGGCCAAGCGGATTGGAGGCCGCCACCCCGGCCCGCAGCGTCTCGACAGGTGTGCCGCCGGTGATGCGCGAATAAGTGGCAAGAATATCATCCATCATCGCGGATTCAACGACGCCCGGATGCACGGAATTGACTCGGATCGGGTGCTTCAACGCGGCGAATTCCACCGCCGCGACCCGTGTGAGCATCCGCGCCGCTGCCTTGCTGACGCAATAGGCCGCGCTGAATGCCGAAGGGCGATCCGACGCGCCCGAGCACAAGTTGACGATCGCCGCGCCGCCCTCACGGCGCCCGCCACTGCGCGCCAGCAGTGCAGAGGCCAATTTGAGGCCCAAGAACACGCCTTCCACGTTCACTTGCTGGCAACGGCGCCAGTCCTCCAGCGTCATCGCGTCGATGCGCTCCATCGGTGCGATCCCGGCGTTGTTGACGAGGATGTCCAGCGCGCCGTGGCGGCTTTCGATGGCGGCAAGCGTCTGCGTCCAGCTGCCCTCGCTGGTAACATCCAGCGGCAGGAAGCCGTCGGCAGCCCCTTCCGGCGCGCGCAGGTCGGACCGTAGTACCGTGGCGCCGCGCGCCTCCAGCAGCGTGCATACGGCGGAACCGATATCGCCGTTTGCGCCGGTTACCAGCGCGATGGCGCCGTCCAGCCGAATCTTGTCCATCATCAGGCCTTTGCGAAAGAGTAGACGGGGTCGGCCGAGCCACGCGTTCCATGCAGGTCCAGTGCGGCGTACATGCCGCCGGTCATATCCCGCGTGCTGGGTTCGGCGCGCAGCCAGTCGAGCACGAATGTCCGTTCGGCAATGCGCCATTGCCCGTCGCGCCGCTCGAACCGGTCGATGTATCGCCCGCCGGTCAACGTATCGGTCTTATCTTCCCCGCGCGAAGTGGACACCGCGATGACATAAGTTTCACCCACCGCGCCATCGCCTTCCACTTTGATCCACTGGTTGGCGATGGAGTGAAATGTTTGCTCGTAATCCGCTTCTACCACAGCGCAGATTTCCGTCGCGAACGTCGGCCCGTCACCGTTGAAGGCGCCGCTGACGACAGTGCTGTCGGGATGGAAGACCGTGCCCAGCAAAGCGGCATCAGCGCGATCAACGCCACGACAATAAGCCATCGTCAGGTCCGCGATCTGCTGACGCGAGATCACCGCGTCGATAGTGCTGTCATCATACGTCATCGTTCCCACTCCTCTCGTGGTGATTTTAGCGGTCGCTTGGGCAAGCAGGGCGATACCGGGATCGGCGCTGCCGTGGCCGCCTGAAGGGACATGGTTCTCAAGCGGCCCCAGTCCGGGGATCGCCAGCCCTCCGGTCCAGTTGATGCTGGTGTCCAGCACATATGTCCGATCATTCATCCGCCACTGCCCGTCGCGCCGCTCATGCCGGTCCAGATAGCGACCGCAGATCAGGTGTTGCGTGGCCGGTCCATCTTCGCCCGCGCTGGAGGCGTAAGCCATGATGTAGCTTTCGGACCACGCCCGATCGCCCTCCACTTCCGTCCACATCTGCGCGGTGCGGTGCAAGGTGACCGGCCCGGCCTTCTGTGCCCCGCACAGGATCGTGACAAACTCCGAGGCCGGACCTGCATAGAAGCGGTAGTCCACGGTTCCGTCGGGGTGGTAGCAGTCCGCCAGCAGCCCGGCATCGGCACGGTCCACGCCCCGGCTGTGCTGGGCGAGGACGTTGGCGATGGCCTGCCGGTCCGCGATCTGCGCAATGTTCATCCCACCGTCTCCCCGTTGTCGATAACGATATGGGTGCCGGTGATCTGGCGCGATTCCTCGGACGCGAGGAACAAGACGAGGTTCGCCACATCCTCCGGGCGGCCCTGACCATGGGCCTGCACCTGATCGAGCCCGGCATTGTCCTGCGGCAATTGATCCAGCGCCTGCCGCGTCATCGGCGTATCATGGGCGCCCGGCGCGATGGCGTTGCAGCGGATCGCGTAGCCCTGTTCCTGGCAATGTACGGCCACGCTGCGGGTGAGCGCGATGATGCCCGCCTTGGCCGCGCTGTAGGCGGGGATCGCGCTGATCCCCTTGAGCGCGGCGACCGAGGCGACGTTGATTATGGAGCCTCCCCAAGGACCATTGGCGCCCTTGGTCATGTGCGGGATGGCGCTCTTGCAGCCAAGGAAGCAGCCCTCGACCATGACCTGCATCTGCAGGCGGAAGGTGTCGAGATCGCATTCCTCGACATTGCCGAAGCGCACCAGCCCTGCATTGTTCACCAGCACGTCGAGCCTGCCGAAGCGGGCGACGGTCTGGGCCACCACGCCCTGCCACTGCGCCTCGTCGCGCACGTCGTGTTCGAGGAACAGGGCGTCCGGGATCGAAGCGGCGACCTCGCGGCCGAGGTCGGCCTGCAGGTCGGTAATGACGACTTTCGCGCCTTCCGCCGCCAGCAGCCGGGCGTCGGCGGCGCCGAGGCCGGAGGCTCCGCCGGTGATAAGGGCGACTTTGCCGGATACGCGGTTCATGGGATCTCCCAATTCGTCGTCCCGGACTTGATCCGGGACCGGTGACTGTCTTCAGGCTCGGACTGGCCGGGCCCCGCCGATAGGTGGGTTGTTCCCGGCCAGCGGTCCCGGGGCGAGCCCGGGACGACGGCATTCTCAGAACTCGAAACTGACCGAACCGCCCCACTGGCGCGGCGGTGCGTAGCCTGCGAGGCCCGCGTAGCCGGGGCTGTCGAACACCGTCGACATGTAGCGCGAATCCAGCAGGTTGGTCGCCCACAGACCCACCGACCAGGCACCGCCGTCCGGCTTGTAGGTCAGCGAGGCATCGACGAGATGCGTGGGCTGGATCTTCGAGCGCGGCGTATCGAGGATCGCGGTGTAGTACTTGGAACTGGTGTAGGTGTAGCTCACGTCGCTGACGAGGTCGGCGCCGTTACCCAGCGGGATCACGAAGTTAGCGCCGAAGCTGGCGTTCCACTTGGGCGCATTCTGCAGGCGGTAGCCTTCCAGATCGAGCACCTGCCCGGAGAGCGGGTCGGCATAGAGGAACTGCTTGTACTTGGCATCGAGGTAAGCCAGCGAGGCGCGCAGCGTCATGCCCTCCACCGGCACCGCCGTGGTTTCCAGTTCGAAGCCCTTGATCTCGGACTTGCCGGCATTGAGAATGCGGTTGCCCTGCGTGTTGGTCGTATCGTCGAAGTAGATCTGCGCGACCTGCATGTCGCGGTAATTGGTGTAGAACGCCGCCAGGTTCACGCGCAGGTGCCGGTCGAGGAAGTCGGCCTTGATGCCCGCTTCGAAAGTATCGACCTTTTCCGGATTGTAGGGCGTATCGCCGTCCGCCGGGACGCCGACGCGCGCGGTGAAGCCGCCCGACTTGAAGCCCCGCGCCCAGCTGGCGTAGAGCAGCGCGTCGTCGGCCACTTCATAGTCCGCGCCGAGTTTCCAGCCGACGTTGTTCCAGCTCTTCTTGCCGCCCACGGTGAAGCTACCGATGACGGTGTTGCCGATCCCGGTATAGTTCGAGCCCGCCGGATCGCCGATCGAGGTGATGAGGCTGGGCGTCGATTCCGTCTGCTCGTGCGAATAGCGGATGCCCGCCTGCAGCTTGAGCCTGTCAGTCGCCTGCCAGTAGCCCTGCGCGAAGCCGGAGACCGAATAGTTGTCCTGATCCTGCAGGTTGATCTGCAGCAGGCCGGGCGCGGCGAACTGCAGGCGATAGGCCTGGATATGGTCGTAGTGGTTCTTGAGGTAGAAGCCGCCGACGAGGACGTTCAGCGTGTCGGTCAGTTCAAGGTTGGTGCGCAGTTCCTGGCTGAACTGCCAGCCCTCGGTGCGGCGGTAGGTGTCGTTGAGGAACAGCGGGGTGCCGTCCTGATCGGTGAACTCGCGCAGCGTGAAGTGCTTGTAACCAGTGATCGCGGTCCAGTCGCCCAGGCCGGTGTTGCGCCAGTTCATGGTAAACGTGCCGCTGTAGGTATCCATGTTGGAGGTATCGGGAACCGAGTTGTTGGCGCCGTAGTACTTGTCGGGCGCGGTGCAGCTTCCGGCGGTGGCGCAGGGGCTGACGTACATGCCGCCGGTGCCGGGGCCTGCCGTGCCCGGTGCGGTGTAGAGCGCCTCGCCCGGCCGCGCGCCGTTGATGACGATGGGCGAGCCGTTGCGGGCGTTGACGTATTCGCCCTGCAGCGTCGCGTCGAAGTTGGAACCGGGCGTGAACTTCAGATAGGCGCGCACCGCGTCGAGGTTCTTGCGGCCCATGTCAGAGCCGTCCACGACGTTGGTCACCCAGCCCTTGCGCTGCGTGTGAATGCCCGCGACCTTGAGCGACAGCACGTCCTTCACCAGCGGCGCCTCGATCGAGCCGGTCAGGTCCATGCGGTTGTAGTTGCCGTAGACCGCCTTGACGTGGCCGCCGAAATCGCCGGTCGGCTGCTTGGTGACGACGTTGATGACACCGCCCGTGGTGTTGGCGCCGAACAGCGTGCCCTGCGGCCCGCGCAATACCTCGATGCGGTCGACGTCGTAGAGGTCGAGTAGCGCGCCCATCGAGAAGAACTGCGGCACCCCGTCGACGACGATCGACACGGTGTTGCCCGCATAAGGGTCAGGCTCGATCACGCCGATGCCGCGCACGGTGAAGACCGCGCTCTGCGGGGTATTGGCGAAGTTGTCGATCTGGACGTTGGGGATCTGGCCCTGCAGCGCCTGCAGCGAAGTGCCCTGCGTCGATGCCAGCGCCTCGCCGCCGACGGCGGTGATCGAGATCGGCACGTCCTGCAGGTTCTCGGACTTCTTCTGCGCGGTGACGACGATCTCCTGGATGCCGCCGGACTGCGTTTCGGCGTCCTGCGCAAAGACCGTCTGCGGCACGAGAAGCGCGGCGGCGCCAAGTGCGAGGCGTGAGCTTGCGTTGAGCCAGATGTTCATTTCGTTCTCCCCTTCGTGTTTGTGGTGCGCGTCAGCGCATCCCGCGCGCGCAAGAGCGCGGGGCTTTCGTCCGGCATTCCGGTGCGAAAGAATGGGGCCGCCCCGGCAAGGGAGCGGCCCGGGGTGGAAGGGCGCTAGCGCCGCCCCTCCAGGTAATCGTTCAGCACTTCATGGAAGAAGCGCACCCGCGTCTCCTGCGCGGCCAGATAGGCGTCGGTGTACCCGCGAGAATACATGCCCTTCTGCTGGCCTTCCGCCAGAAGCATGTCCTGATAAACGATCTGATCCTTGATCTCGGGCACGCCGCGGCCGTTGTCGAAAGCGCGGTGCTGCATCTCCGCCTCGCGCAGCGGCTGAGGGCCGGCCATGACCGATTCCACCATGGTCTGTCCCTCGACCGGGAAGGCCATGCACCACAGATCGAACGTGCACTTGTTCGGGTCGGTGGGGTGCGGCTCGGTGCGGAAGAAAATCAGGTTGTCCGGCAGGAAGCTGATGGTGACGTTGGGGAACATCACCGTGTGCGGGCTGTCGGTGATCTCCTCGTCGTCCATGTGCTCGTAGTGGACGTAGCCGCGCTCCTTCCACAGTCGCTTCTTGGCGGCCTTGAGGTCCAGCCAGCCCTGCATCGCCTTGGTTTCGTAATCCGGATAGGCGGCGGGATCGATATCCCACGCCTGCAGGATCATGTCGAAGGGATGCGGCACGCCGTCGGGGAGACGGTCCGACAGCGAGGGACGCATCGGCTGCACCGTACGGCCATGCCCATTCGCCCACATCTCGTGCCGCGCGGTATCGACGTCCTGGTCGATCCATGGCGGCACCTGCGGATGCGCGGTGCGGGTGTGATAGCTTTCCGAGAAGTTGTCGGTGGCGAACTTCCAGTTGGTTTCGAGGTCGATCTTCATCCAGAACACGCGCACCGCAGTGTCCATCGGATAGTTCTTGTAGAGATCGGGCATCGGCGCGAGGTAATCGAGAAGCTCCGGCGCCTCGTCGTCCATCGTGTACCACACGAAGCCGCCCCAGGTGGCGCAGCGCAGTTCCTTGAGCTTTAGCTTGCCGCAAGGATTGCCCTGCGGGAAGTCCTGCGGGTCCTGCGCGTAGTTCAGCACGCCGTCCTTACCCCAGACCCAGCCATGGTACGGGCACTGGAACGAGTCCTGCGAGCTGGCATCCCACACCAGCCGCATGCCGCGGTGGCGGCACGAGTTGTAGAACGCCTTGATCGAGCCGTCGTCTTGGCGGACGCAGAAGACGGACTCGTTCATGAAGTTGTGCACCACGTAGTCGCCCGGCTCTTCCAGTTCGGCCGTGCGGCCAGCGACATGCCAGATGCGGGTCCACATGTGGTCCCATTCGCGCTTCATGAACTCGACCGAGGTGTAGCGCTCGCCGGTGATCGGGTCGCCGCGAAGATTGTCGGCATCGCGTCCGTCGATCATCATTGCGTCAATGTCTTGCTTTCCCATCTGCCATCCTTCTCGAAGAAGCATGACCGCCTGAACTGCTCACCCTTTTTATCAGGTGGTACAAGTCTCGTCGGTCGCTTTCATCGAAGCCCATCGCCCGTCTTTAGCGGATCATTTTTGATGATCTGGATGCAGAATATCAAAACTGGTCATTCGACCAACCTAGTATATCTGTCAGGCTCATCATCCGACGCCGCCATCGGACTCTATGGGAACGTGTCAGTGCGGAATTTCTACAGCCTATCCCTCACCGTCTAAGCCGTAGACCGCCTTCGCCAGTAGCCAACTTTGCGCAACTTGAATGTCAGCAACACCGGAAATCGGAAAAATCTGAACGCGATTGCGATAAATTATCGAGATGGGTCGTCCAGCTTCAGGCGCATACCTCAAGCCTATCCAGATACTCCAATCCACCTGTAAAGAAGCAAAGCGCAGGCGCCGCCATCTCCTCGAGGCGGTCCACAGAATGATGGTTATCACTCAAATCGTCCAGAAACCCAGGATCTTGCACCATGAATATTAGAGCGGCCTCTATAAGATAAACTCCGGCAAGGAGGTTTCTCTCGGAAATACCCGGCCGCTGACGTTGGATTCGATCCGTGAGCATCTCTGAGATTACGCCAAGTTTAGCCAAAATCGGACGCAATTCCGGCATGCGGTATGCGCTCATCAAATGCGATGTCATGACTATGTAATTGCGCAGCGGACTATCTACCGAAGCGGCAGCCTGCATAAATGGAAGGATGAACGCAGAGACGATCTCTTCCGGTTCGACACATTCGGCCCCCTCTTCCGCATCGGTGATACCAGCAGCTATCGTTTCCCGCAGTAGCCCAAGCTTTCGGTCGAGCGCTGCTTCGAGAATTAGATGCTTATTGCCGTAATGATAATGTAGCACTCCTATTCGTACACCGGCCTCCGAGGCGATATGTCGCAATGATGTGCCCAGATAGCCGTTGCGAGCAAACAGGATTTCGCAGGCATCCAGAATCTGGCTTCGAGTGGCATCTCCTTTAGCGGAGACTGGAGCACGATTTGGATTGACCGGTTTTTTCATCTTTGGGTCGCTCCAATCTGTACATCCATCAACCGGCGATTCATTGATCTTTCGGACTTTCAATCAATTATTTGCACGAAGCAGACCTCATCTCGGTGCGAATCTGCGAGCTTGTACGAATTGGACCTTTCGAAAATTTTATCGTTGAGCGCACGCTTCCATCTAATTCTGCACCCCCGGGCGAAGCTGGAAATGACAAGATTGCTTCACGCCTTAAAAACTACAGCCGACCCTTGCTTCCGTTCAGCCGACGATTGCCCGTCCTCAGGTACGGAACGGTAACTATTCCGGCGGGTGTCGACCAAATTAAAGCCATTCAGAAGCGAAGATGTAGGCTGGTCTTATTTCTAGGTTCCACTGTTCGACAGACTTGAACCTGCCGGACGGCTACCTGCAAATTTCAGACATGCCCGTGCTCTTTCCGTTCGGCGCGGGGGTGATCGACTACCGTAGAGCACAATACCGGAATGCACGAAAAATCACATGACCCTGACCTGCCGCGAAAAGCGCCGGCCTCAGACTGAGCAGATTATCGACAGTGTTGGCATTGTAACCCGAGACGTAGCTGCGCACGCCGTGGCGGGTCCATGCCTTGCCATCGTAACCGCTGAACCCACCCCACGTATTCCGGGAGCTTGCTGATGGTTAGGCTCG
>NZ_BSFC01000016.1 GCF_027922145.1 Novosphingobium resinovorum
CCAGGCAGGCGCATCGCGCGAGGTGGCGACGGTGTTGACCAGCGTGCCGAGGCGGTCGCTGGAGATCGTCACGACGTCTCCGACCTTGTGCGTGAAGCCGCGTCCCGGCGCGTCACGGTCCTGCGTCGGCGCGAACAGGGTGCCGAGGAACAGCACGACGCCGTCGGGATAGTGATGCTCGGAAAAGCACTGGCGCAGCAGGTCGAGCGGCGGACGGCTGATTTCCGACATGCGGCTCTCGCCTTCGAGCAGGAAGCCCTCGGTGCCCTCGATGCGCAGCAGCACCCGCGCGTTCTCGACATCGGCGACGGTGTAGCCCTGATCGAACAGGCGCACGAACGGACCGACTGAGCAGCTGGCGTTGTTGTCCTTCGCCTTGCCTAGCAGCAGCGCCGAGCGGCCTTCGAAATCGCGCAGGTTGACGTCGTTGCCCAGCGTCGCGCCAACGGCCTTGCCGCGCGCGTCGGCAAGGATCACGATCTCCGGCTCGGGGTTGTTCCAGTCCGAATCCGAACGCACGCCGATCGTCGCGCCCGATGCCACGGTGGAGAGCACCGGCGACTTGGTGAACACTTCCGCGTCCGGCCCGATCGCGACTTCGAGGTACTGCGACCACATGCCGTCCTCGATCAGTGCCGCCTTGAGCGCCGCTGCTTCCGGGCTGCCGGGCACGACTGAGCGGATCGAGCCGCCGATGCGTTCCTCCAGCCCGCCGCGCACCGCCTGCGCCTTGTCGGCATCGCCGCGCGCGCGTTCCTCGATCACGCGCTCCAGTGCGGAGACTGCGAACGTCACGCCCGCCGCCTTCACGCACTGCAGGTCGATCGGGCTGAGCAGTGTGGCACGGGCCAGAACTTCTTCCGCCGGACCCAGCGCGCGGCCCTGATTTGCGTCGAAGATACCGGTGTCAACGAGGTCGGCGACAGTAGCGGCAACGCCGCTCATATCATAGGTTACGCCGCCCTGCAGCAGCACGGGGGTCGGGCCTTCGCCAAGGTCGAGACGGCCGAGGAACAGGCCCTCGCGCCAATCGGAAGGCAGCATGTCCACGGGAAGGAGGGAGAGGATATCGGTCATGTCGGGCATCCGCTTTCGTTCTATAATGGGAGCGCTATCACACTGCCATGCATTGTCAATCACGCAGGGCTGGACGGGCCGTCCGCCCACCCGACCCCGTTGGGTGCGTCAGTGATTGTGGCGCGGTGTCTTCGCGGCGATGCCCCGATACTTGACAGCCATTTCCATGACGGCGCCTTCGGCCATCTGTCCGGTCTTCTCGCGGAAGAGTTCCTCCCACGGGGTATGGCTGTGCGGAACGGGCGGCGGGGTGTCTTCGGCCTTGCGGCGGGCGATCTCGGCCGCGTCGATCAGCGCGTTGCAGGTGCCTGTGCGGATATCGATGCGGATGGTGTCGCCGGTGCGCAGCCACGAAAGACCGCCGCCCGCCGCGCTTTCGGGCGAGCAGTTGAGGATCGAGGGGCTGTCGGACGTGCCCGACTGGCGCCCGTCGCCGAGCGTCGGCAGCCACTGCACGCCCGCCTTGATGAGCGCATCGGGCGGCTGCATGTTCACCACTTCGGCGGAGCCCGGCCAGCCCATCGGCCCGGCGCCGCGCATGACGAGGATGCAGTCGGCGTCGATCTCCAGTGCGGGGTCGTTGATGCGGTGGTGGTAGTCCTCGCCGCCCTCGAAGACCACGGCGCGGCCCTCGAACACACCTTCGGAGCCGGGGCGGGAGAGGTAGCGGCTCTGGAACTCCTCGGAGATCACCGAGGTCTTCATGATGCCGAAGTCGAACAGGTTGCCCGACAGGACGAGGAAGCCCGCCTTCTCGCGCAGCGGCTCGGCGAAGGGACGGATGACCTCGCGGTCGCGGGTTTCGCGGCCCTCGATGTTGGCGGCCAGCGTCTCGCCGGTGACGGTAAGGCAGTTTTCGGCAAGCACGCCCGCCTGCTGCAGTTCCCACATGATCGAGGGCACGCCGCCCGCGCGGTGGAAGCGTTCGCCCAGGAACCGCCCGGCGGGCTGCATGTCGAGGATCAGAGGCAGGTCGTAGCCGTGCTCGGTCCAGTCCGAGGCGGTGAGTTCCACGCCCGCGTGGCGCGCCATCGCCATGATGTGCGGCTGCGCGTTGCTCGACCCGCCGATCGCGCTGACGACGCGGATCGCGTTGAGGAAGCTGTCGCGCGTCAGGATATGCGAGGGGCGCAAGTCTTCGTGCGCCATCTCGACGATGCGGCGACCGGTCTCGTAGGCGTATTGTCCGCGCTCGCGGTAAGGCGCCGGGATCGCCGCGCAGCCGGGGAGCGAGAGGCCCAGCGCCTCGGCCACCGCGTTCATGGTCGATGCGGTGCCCATGGTGTTGCAGTGCCCGGCCGAGGGGGCGCTGTCGCAGGCGCGCTGGAGGAATTCCTCCTCGTCGATCTCACCGGCCGCCAGCTTGCGGCGGCTGCGCCAGATCACGGTGCCCGAGCCGACTAGGTCGCCCTCATGCCAGCCGTCGAGCATTGGCCCGCCGGACAGGACGATCGCGGGAATGTCCACGGTGGAGGCGGCCATGACCTGCGAGGGCGTGGTCTTGTCGCAGCCGGTGGTCAGGACGACGGCATCAATGGGGTAGCCGTAGAGGATCTCGACCAGCCCCATGTAGGCAAGATTGCGATCGAGAGCGGCGGTGGGTCGACGGCAGTTCTCGAAGATCGGATGGACCGGGAACTCCATCGCGATCCCCCCTGCGTCCCGGATGCCGTCGCGCACCCGCTTCGCCAGATCGAGGTGGATGCGGTTGCAGGGCGACAGGTCGCTGCCCGATTGCGCGATGCCGATGATCGGCCGCCCCGATCGCAGTTCCGCAGGCGTGATGCCGTAGTTCATGAAGCGCTCCAGATAGAGCGCCACCATGTCCGAGCGCGCGGGATCGGCGAACCAGTCCTGCGAACGGAAACGGCGGGGAGTGGGGGCGTCAGTCATCGTCCTGTGCCTTATGAGGAGGTCGTCATTTCGTATCCCCTTTCGTCATTGCGAGCGGAGCGAAGCAATCCAGGGCGGTGTCCACCGCGCTGGATTGCCGCGGCTCTGCGCGCCTCGCAATGACGAAGCGGGGGCAGGCTCAACCCAGCTTGAGCACGCCGTCGATGCGGCGCGGGGCGTTCCACGGGTTGCCGTCGCGCAGGCCCTCGGGGAGCAGGGCAGAGGGCATGTTCTGGTAGCACACCGGGCGCAGGAAGCGCTCGATCGCCGAGGCGCCGACCGAGGTTGTCCGTCCGTCCGAGGTCGAGGGGAACGGGCCGCCGTGGACCATCGCGTGGCACACTTCGACGCCGGTGGGCCAGCCGTTGACGAGGATGCGTCCGACCTTGCGCTCCAGCACCGGCAGCAGTTTGGCAACCTCAGGTTCGTCCTCGGCATCGAGGATCAGGGTGGCGGTGAGCTGGCCTTCGAGGGCGGCGATGACCTTGAGCGCTTCGCCCATGTCGGTCACTGTGATGACCAGCGAGGAGGAGCCGAAGACTTCCGCCCCCAGCGCCGGATCGGCAAGGAAATCGGTGGCGGTCGTCTTGAACAGGGCGCCCTGCGCCTGATGCGGGCCTGTCGGCTCCACGCCGCGCGCCAGGGTGGTGACGGCGCCATGGCCTGCCAGCGCGTTCACGCCCTCCACATAGGCCGAATGGATGCCCGGCGTCAGCATGTCCTGCGCCGCGCTGCCGCCCATCGCCGCCGAGGCCGAGGCGAGGAAGGTATCGAGATCAGGCCCGTCGATGGCGATGACGAGGCCGGGATTGGTGCAGAACTGTCCGGCACCCATCGTCAGCGAGCCGACGAAGGCCGCGCCCAGCGCTTCGGCGCGCGCGGCAAGGGCGGCGGGAAACAGCAACACCGGATTGATCGAGCTCATCTCGGCATAAACCGGGATCGGCTCGGGCCGGGCGGCGGCGGTGCGCATCAGCGCCATGCCGCCGGGGCGCGATCCGGTGAAGCCGACCGCCTTGACGCGGTGATCGGCGACGAGCGCGGTGCCCGCTTCACGCGAGGCGGGCAGGTACGAGAACACGCCCTCGGGCAGATGGCACAGCGCCACCGCGCGCTGGATCGCGCGGGCGACCAGTTCGCCGGTACCGGGGTGGGCGGAGTGACCCTTGACGATCACCGGGCAACCCGCCGCAAAAGCCGAGGCGGTGTCGCCGCCCGCGACCGAGAAGGCGAGGGGAAAGTTGCTGGCCCCGAACACCACGACCGGGCCGAGCGCGACCTTGCGCACGCGCAGGTCCGGGCGCGGCAGCGGCGCGCGCTCGGGCAGGGCAGGGTCGATGGTCAGGCCCGCCCAGCTGCCTTCGCGCAGCACTTGCGCGAACAGGCGCAGCTGGCCGGTGGTGCGGCCGCGTTCGCCTTCGAGGCGGGCGCGGGGCAGGCCCGTCTCGGCCATGGCGCGCTCGATCAGCGGTTCGCCGATGCCGACGATCTCGTCAGCGATGGTTTCGAGGAACACCGCGCGGGTTTCCGGCTCGGCCTCGGCGAAGGCGATCGAAGCGGCGTCGGCCAGTGCGCAGGCGCGCTCCACTTCGGCGAGACCCGCCGTGGTGAAGCGAGGCTCCAGCGTCGCCCCGGTCGCGGGGTTGATCGCGGCATAGCCCGCCTGCGTCTGCGCTTCTTCGCGGCCGATGAGAATGGCGCCGGTGATCATTGCTGCATCCCCTCAGGTCAAGGCTTTGCCCGTGCGTTTCGTATGTCTTTTCCCGGTCTGCCCAAAGCCCCACGCTGCATTGCAGCCACAGGATTTCATCGCCGTCCGAATATGAATGATAGCGCTATCTTTCAAGGGGGGTGTCAATGCCTCGTGATCGATCGGCAAAGCGGTCCAGCGACAAGCGCCCCATTGCGGACATGAGCATTCGTGCTCAAGATGCCGTATGCGGTTTTTCAGCAGTGGTGTCTTTTGGGCTTCTCTTGGGATGTGGCAGCCCTCTATCACCTCAAACCGAGTTTGGCTCAGCGCCAAAAAGCAAGAGCGAACCACATCGCGTCTAAAACTAACCCCGAAACTAAAGCCGATATTAGTATGGCAGGCGAGGAGTTCCGCATCCTGAGCGTCATTACAATGAGGAGCGGTGCGATTAAGGTGCCTATCCAAATCACCATAGTCGCAGGATATTTCGCATCCCACAAGGTAAACCCATACGTCAGTCCGACGACTAACATAAATATCGCAAATAACCCGGATGGGATTAGTGAAATCCAAAGCATTGCGCGCAAAAAGAGGGTCAGGATACTTCGTTCCTCTCGATCGATGTCACTCATATCGGCCCAAAACTATCGTGCGCCGCGCTAAGCGCAATGTCTGCAAAGGGGCGTCTCCCGTAAGACCGCTTTTATTCGCGGGTGGTGACTACCGGACAGGCCGATATGGAGCGCAGCCCTCAGCCTCCTAAATGGCTGAAAGGGGGGTCGTGTCCCGCGGGGTGGTGTAGGAAGGTTTCCCTGAGAGGGTGGCCACCGT
>NZ_BSFC01000017.1 GCF_027922145.1 Novosphingobium resinovorum
TTTCCCAGCCGTCGGAGAACTTCTTCGACGGCATGTAGCCCGTCTCTTCGAGCAACGGCAGGTAGCAGTAGGCGTCGTTGTCGCACTGCACGCCGGGGTAGCGGTTCCAGTACCATACGCCGCCGAAACCGCCCGCATGGTCGATGTTGCGCACGTTGGTCACGCCCTGCTTGCGCAAGTGATAGCCCGCAAGGATGCCGGAGAACCCGGCGCCCAGGATCGCCACGTCGATGTCCTCGACCAGCGGCGCGCGCTCGGCGACCGGAGTGAAGGGATCATGGGCATAGTTGTCCGAGAAGTCCCCGGTCGGGCGCACGTACTGCTCGCCGCCCTCGCGGCGCAGGCGCTTGTCGCGCTCGGCGAGGTACTTCGCCTTAAGCGCCGGGATATCGAGTTCGTCCGGCGCGGGCACGTCGGTCTTGAGGCAGGGCATCCGCAGATCACTCTCTTGATGGAGGGGCGCCGCGCTCGTTGTGCGCTGCCCACCACCGCGAATTGCAATCACCCCACCCGTTAATCAACAGTAGTGTTCATTTAGTGGGGCAGATACCGCTCGGGCGAACGATTGCCTGTCCGGCCCCGACATCGTTCTATTCTGAATAACCGCCTTCGGCGCCGTAGCACCGCACCGGCCATTCCCATCACAACGTTGCGAACACGACCCCGAAGTCCTTGTTGGCATTGCCTTGAGCGACCAGCGCCGCGTAGACTTCCTCAGCCTGCTCGCCCATCGGCACAGTCGCATGCACAGCGTGAGCCGCGTCCATCGCGAGCCGCAAGTCCTTCAGCATCAACGCAGCGGAAAAGCCGCCCGCGTACCCGTTGTCGGCCGGGCTCGGCGCACCGATGCCCGGCGCGGGGGTGTAGTCATTGAGCGACCAGCAGTATCCGGTCGACTTGGAACTGATCTCGAAGAACTTCTGCGGATCGAGCCCTGCCTTGGCGGCGAGGGCGAGCGCCTCGCACGTCCCGATCATGTGGATGCCGAGGAGCATGTTGTTGCACATCTTAGCGATCTGCCCGGCGCCGATATCTCCGGCGTGGATGATGGCCTTCGCCATCGGACCCAGCACAGCGCTGGCTCTATCGAAGGCCTCCAGCGAGCCACCGACCATGAACGTCAACGTCCCGCCATTGGCCGCCGCCACGCCCCCGGAAACCGGTGAATCGACCATTTCATACCCCGCCCCGCTCGCCAGTGCGGCAACCTCGCGCGTCGTAGCCAGGTCGATTGTCGAGCAGTCGAGAAAAAGGGCTCCAGCGGGCGCGCTACCGATCACATCCGAGGTGTAGACCGCCTTCACGATTGCGCCGTTCGGCAACATCGTAACGACTGCATCTGCCGCCGTGACGGCATCGCCAATCGCGGAAAATGTGCTGCAGCCGTTAGCCTCCGCCTTGGCCCGCGCATCCGCCGAAAGGTCGAACGCCCGAACGTCGTGTCCGGCCTTGGCAAGGTTGGCTGCCATACCAGCGCCCATGTTGCCCAGGCCGATGAATGCGATCTTCATGCCAATTCCAGTGTGTTCGCGGCGGTGCCGTCTTGTGCGCGTGACTGCGGGTCTTCCTCGATCAATCAGATCGCCGCGCCGTGCGGTCGTCGATGAGGATCGCATCAAGCGATGCCGCCACTTCGCCTACACCCAGCATCCCGTCGATCGTGCGGACCAACCCGCGCGCACGGTAGATTTCGATGATTGGCGCCGTCTTGGTCCTGTACTCGAGCAAGCGCGTGCGCACGACGGTCTCGTTGTCATCCGGTCGACGAACGAACACGTCACTCGAACAGGCGTCACAAAATCCCTCCAGTATCGGCCGTGCGAAGCTGTCGTGATAGCCCCTGCCGCAACCTGCACACGCGAAACGCCCCGAGATACGTTCGACGAGCACGCCCTCGTCCACGCCCAACTCGATGACGTGATCGAGAGTGCGACCACGAGCCGCGAGCAGCTCATCCAGCGAGACCGTCTGGGCCTGGGTCCGCGGGTAGCCGTCGAAGATCGCGCCCGTGCCAGACCCCATTGCGTCGAGTTCATCTCCGATCAGTGCCGAAACCAGCAAATCGGACACCAGTTCTCCACGCTCGATCACCGATTGCGCAACCATGCCGGTAGGAGTCCCCTCACGGATCGCCTTGCGCAGCATGTCGCCGGTCGACAACTGACGCATGGCAAAGCGTTCGACCAGACGCTGTGCCTGCGTCCCCTTTCCCGCACCCGGGGGGCCCAGCAGGATGATGTTTGCGGTCATAGTGTATGCCCGATCCTCTCGTTTAACCTACCAGCGCGATGATGTCCCTGCCGAAGAGCTGCTCGTCCGATGGGATCACCTTGTGCTGCGCCAGCGGCTTCGACACCCAGGTCTCGTTGATGAGGTCGCGCCAGGTGACGTTGTTGTTGGTGCCGTTGCCGCCCCACGAACCGCAGCCCAGCGAGAAGGTCTGGCGCATCCCGTTCCACACGTTGCCCGAGTTGGAGGCCGACTGCGGCTGGTTGACCATCACGCGGCTGGTCTTGGTGCCTTCGGCCAGCTTCATGATGTTGGCGTCGCTCTGCGAATAAATGCCGCAGGAGTGGCCCTGCCCCTGATAGCCCTGGATGGCGTTGGTCAGGCGGATCGCCTCGTCGATGCCCTTGGCGCGGTAGAGCGCCATGGTGACGGTCATCTTCTCGCCGGAGAACTTGTAGTCCGGGCCGTAGCCGGTTTCCGGCACGATGAAGAAGGCAGTGCCCTCAGGGATCGCGAAGCCGGCATAGTCGGCGATGAACTTGGCCGACTGGGCGACGACCTTGGCGTTGATGTGCTCGCCGTCTTCCCAGATCGCGTTCTGCAGCTTGGTCTTGTTCTCACCCTCGATGATGAAGCCGCCCTTGGCCTTCAGCTTTTCGAGCATGGTGTCGTAGATCGCGTCGAGCAGGATCACCGCATTGTCCGACGAGCACGAAGCGGCATAGTCCAGCGTCTTCGACAGCAGGATCTTGGCGGCGGCGTCATCGAGGTCGGCGGTGTCGTCGACGGTGATGACCGCGTTGCCCACGCCCACGCCCAGCGCCGGAGTGCCCGACGAATAGGCCGCCTTGACCATCGGCGTGCCGCCGGTGGCGAGGATGCGGTCGCACTGCTTCATGACTTCGTTGGTCTTTTCGACCGAGGGCTGCTCGATCGGGATCACGAGGTCGGCGGGGGCGCCCATCTTGACCAGTGCATCGCGCATCAGGTTGCAGATCTTGGCGTTGATGAACTTGGCGCGCGGGTGCGGGCAGATGATGATCGAGTTGCGGCCCTTGACCGCGCTGATCGCCTTGATGACCGGGGTGGCCTCGGGGTTGGTCGAGGGCGAGAGCGCACCGATCACGCCGACCGGCTTGGCCAGCTTGACGATGTTGCGCTCGGGGATCTCGTCAATCACGCCGACCGACTTGTCGTCGATGATGTCGTAGAGGGTGGCGCGGGTCTTGACCGAAATCTTCTTGAACTTGCCCTCGTAGTTGCCGAGCTGCGTCTCTTCCACGGTCTCGCGGGCGATTTCCTCGTCCATGCCGGGCTTGCACACGGCGTAAACCATGCCGCGGATCCAGGTGTCGACCTGCTCCTGCGTAGCGTTCTCGATCTGCGCCTGCGCGGCGCGCGAACGGGCGACCAGTTCGGCGACTTCGGCGGCGACGGGGGTTTCGGCGATCAGTTCGGCAGTGGCCATGGCAATATCCTTCATCCCAGCGCTGGCCACGCCAATGCCAATAGTGGCAGCGGCCGACAGCAATAGTTTGAACTCTCCCTAACGAGCGTGCGATGTTGCAGGCAAACTGCATTTGTGCGACCACTACCTGCATATATGCAGGTATCAGACTGGAACGACTATCAGACCTTTCTCGCCATCGCCCGCGAGGGTCAGATGGCACGTGCAGCGCGAAGCATGGGTATCGATGCCACCACGGCCGGACGTCGCCTGCGAAGGCTCGAGGCCCGTATGGGCCAGATCCTGTTCGAACAGACGCGCGAGGGTCAGGTGCTTACGGAGGCAGGCGAAGCACTTCTCGCCCATGTGGAAACCATGGCCCTCGCGGCGGGAAGCATTGCGTCCCTTGCAACAAGCGGAGGCGGCCCCGCAGGCACCTTGCGGATCAGCGTGTCCGAGGGCTTCGCATCTTGGTTCCTGGCACCGCGCCTGTCGGCATTCGCGGACCTCTACCCTAACATCATTGTCGATCTCGTCGCGAGCAGCAGCTATCTGAACCTGTCGAGGCGTGAAGCAGACATGGCGATCTATCTTTCGCGTCCACAGGCCGGACCGCTTGTCGCCCGCAAGCTCACGCCGTACCGGCTTGGCCTCTATGCAAGCGACAGATATCTTGCCGAGCATGGTGTGCCCGCCGACCTCGGGGAACTGACGGCCCATCGCCTCGTTGGCTACATCCCGGATCTTCTCACAGCGCCCGAGCTGCGCTACGCGGACGAGATCCATCCCCAGCTCAAGGTCTCCCTGAGATCGAGCAGCATCAACTCCCAGTATGCGATGGTTTCAGGCGGTGCCGGAATAGGGATCTTGCCATGTTTCATCGGCGACGTGGCGCCCGGACTGTCCCGCATCGTTCCGGAATGCAGCCTCGAGCGCGCCTTCTGGCTCGTGACCCACAGGGAAACTCAGCAACTTGCAAAAGTCCGTGCATTCGGGGCCTGGCTTCAAGCCGTTCTCGACGGCGGCGGTGCAGCGCGTCTTGTCGGCCGCTGAACGCATGCCCCGGTGACCCGAAACCGCAGAGCCTCGGACGAGCGCCAGTCAGGGCGCTCGGCAATATGTTTCCCTGCTACTACCGTCCGAAGACGGCCTCGCCAAACCGGCGGCGCAGGTGCAACGCCACGCTTCCGGCATAGCGCCGCTGCCGCCAGAGCGTTGGACTGTGGTAGATTCCGACAGCCTTCCAGTAGTCCCCGCTCGCTGCAAGTCCGGACAGGAATATCCAGCGCGCCGCCTGGACATTGAAGCACGGATCGCTGGACAGCCATGTCCGGACTTCGTGCTGCGACCGTCTCGTTAGCTTTGCAAGACGCGGTATCCACGAGCTGTTCACCTGAAGCGGCCCAAGGTCCTGGGTGCCGTTGGAATTTTCGATCCGCGCTCCGAGCCATCCTGCTTCCTGGTCACGCAGGCCCCAAAGTGTTCTTTCCAGCCAGACCTTGCCGGTTGCCGCTTCCCGGATACATATCCCGATCCTGGCCTCGTGTTCGATAGGTGGCACGGGCCTCGCATGCACGTCGCACGTCCGCACGAAGGCAATCGCTGCCATAAGCAGCGCTGCGACCACGATCCGATCAGCGTTCATGGCTGTCTCCTCCGGAACGCGGTGCGGCAAGCGACCGGTCCGGCTTGCCGCCAGCTGACTGGCGCTCGGATTCTCCGGCATTAAGATTTTTATCGTCGGGGCCGCGATGGCGATCGGCGGCGGCTCTCAGCCATCTGTCGATGATCTGCACAATCGAGTGCGCGTCTTCGGCGAGACGGATCGGCACGTCGCTGCGCTGTGAGCCGGCCGCCACCGGGCCGCTTCGGTTTACGACGGCGCCGCGCTCGCGCCTTTGCGCGATCTGGCTCTCGCGAATCCGGGCTAAACGTTCATGATGACGCTCGGCCCGGGCCGCGGCGCTGTCCCGGCCGATGCGGCCCAGCCCTTCGATCCCGGAGGTCTTCTCGCCGGATCTGCGCAACAGACGATCGACCAGACGATCACGGTCCTCGGTCCACAGCTTCGCACCGAACCGCGCCCGCGTGATCGCGGTGTAAAAGTTCTGTCCGGTCACGAGAGGGGACGCGACCGGCGCGAGCACGAAGACCCGGTCGTAGGTCTTCGACTGGGCAGAATACACCGTCTCGCAATAGCCATGGTCCCAGGTCCTGTGCACGGAAAGATCGAGATCCTGCACCCGCGCATCGCGATCCCACCGGATCGTCGCGATCGTTCCATCGATCCGCTCGACCGTGCCGCGCTCCGCGTTTCGGATACCAAGTTCGTGGTTCACGAGGCGCCACTGGATACGGTCTCCGCCGGCAAGATTACGGACATCTTCCTTGAAGACGTTGATCCGCGACGCTCGGCCAAGGCGCGGGTCCCAGTCGATCCGGCGCCCCTTTTCGTCCACCAGAGTGACCACTTGGCGTCCCCGCCCGTTCCGGCCGGCACTCTGGACGCGGTACTCGGCGTCCCGTGCGATGCCGAGACCCAAGTCGTCGCGCGAGAATACGACGACTTGTCCGCGGGTGTAGAAGCGTGCGAAGTGCTTCTCTTGCGCGGTCATGCCGGCCGGAGAAAGTATCGCGAGCCGGGTTTCTTCCGCAGCGACAGCGCCCTCGACCTTCAGCGTCTCGCGTACCTTGGAATTGACGATCAGACGGGTAGCGTTCTCCAGTACGAGCATGTTGGTCCGAGCGCGGTTCTCCGGTCTCAGCCGCGTCCATTCCCCTACCATCGCCTTGGCAAGCTCCTCGTTTGTGCCGCCGCTCCTCACGGCATCGAGATTGTTGAGGGAGCCCGCGTAATCGCGGCTGCGGGCAAGCGTAACCGCCCGGGTAATTTTGTCGTTTTCCTGGCGCACTGCCGATCTGAGATGCGCGCTGGATAGTCCGAGCCGGAGCATGAGCCAGAAGGGCTTGCCCTGTTCGATCGGTCCGGTCTGGTGGGTGTCGCCAAGGAACATCAGTCGCGCGCCGGTTGCGCGGCTAATCTCAAGAAGACGAACGGCCTGCCGGTTCCCGAGCTGTCCGGCTTCGTCCACGATAAGGGCATGATCCTCGCCGAGCGACCTGCCTCCGGTCGCCAGAAGGCTCGCCACCGTGCGCGATTCTATACCAGCCCGATTTCCGAGTTCCGCTGCAGCGGACGATGTCGGAGCCAGCGCAACAAGGGTAGTGCGAGCACCGGCAGCCTCGCGCAGCGCCGCGACCAGGGTGGATTTTCCCGAACCGGCGACACCGTGTAGCCCGGTGACCCTGTCCGTAGACAGACCAAGATGGTCTAGCGCAAGGCGCTGCTCCGGCGTCAGTCCATGCCTGGCCCCGGCAACGCCGAGCGCCTCTCTCGCGGCGATGGGTTTCGCGTCGCCGAGCGCCAGGACGAGATGGTCCGCCAGCGCGAGTTCAAGCCGCACCGTGGCGCGAGATGTCCGCCCGCGGGTATGAACTTCGTCGCCAGTCGGGTGACGCACCGCGAGAACCTTGTGCCTGCACTCATGCTCCCGCGCCAGTGGATGAACGTCGTCCAGCCGCACTTCCCCCACGTGCGACGCGAGCGCTGTTTTCAGAAGGCGTCCCAGGTTGTTGACCGCTTCGCTACCTTCCGACTGGCGCAGCCCGAACAGCATTGCCCGTGCCGCCAGCATGGGCTCGACCGCAACCTCGCGGGGTGAAATCTTGTCGGCCTCCGCCCTGGTATGGTGAACCTGCTCGGCATGTGGACCAAGACGGCCGCGCCAGCGCTCATGCAGGGCCTCAAGCGAGACTTTCTCCTTGGCGCCGCGCGTCTCGTAGAAAGACTTGCGCCGCGCTGCTTGCCCTTCAAGGCCATGCTCCCGGGCATGGGCATCGATCTGCGCGGAGCGGCGCGACATGTCCGCGATCAGGTCCTTGGGAACCCCGCGGATTTCGAACAGGCCCTTGCGCGGATCGAAGTCGACTTCATATCCCCGCTCGCGAAGGAGGTGCGCAAGCTCATTGCGGTACACCTGACCTGCCACCATCTGTTCGGCGTACATCGCCCTGGTCTCGAGGCTGGCGAACCTGTCGCCGCTGCGCTCGCTGGTCACGTTGAGCACGACCACGTGCGTATGAAGATGCGGGTCGAGCTCCCGGCTCGCGTGCTCGGAGAAGCGCGCGAAGAGCAGCCGGCCGGTCGTCTTCTCGGTGACCTCGCCATCGATCCGGCGGCGTAGCGCGGCGTGTTCCTCGAGATAGACAAGGGCGCGCGTCACCGCTTGCTCATGGGCCTCTATTATCCCCCCGTCGCCGGCAACCAGAGCCATGATCGACACCGATTTCGGGGCGTTCACGGCGAAGTCCCAGCCGGGGTGGTGCTGACGCGATCCGTCTGCCAGAAGCCGTCCGAGCTGCTGGCCGGCAACACGGCCCGCGAGCAAGTCGCGCAAGACCCCCGGGTCGACCTTGCCTTCCAGGTGAAGGTCAGCGGCGATCGCGCCTCCCCACTCGGAATGTTCGCCCGCCCCCTTCGAATAATAGTCGCCGATGGCGTAGTAGCGGGCGATATTGCTCGCCGAGCCCTTGAGGCGGCGCGGGTGGATCATGCGGGCCTCGCGGCATTTCGCGCCCCGCCGTGGCGGCCATGCTGGTGCAGACGGAAACCAGCCGGCCGCCCCAGAAGCTCTATCGACGAAGAAGCGGCGGCTCCATCCCCGCCCTGCCGCGCACCATCGCCGACTGTGCTCTCGGCATCGACCGCAGCTGGATGCGAGGAGAACTCCTCGGTCGATGGGTCGCCAGGCATCGATGGTGCGGGTTCGCCGCGTTCTTCCTCGCGTGGGGCCTCAACTGGTTCCTGTGACAGCGGCGCGGCCGCGCTAGGCTCAACCCACCCGCCACAGCCGGAGCCGTCCAGCGGCACCGGATCCTTGTGATCCGGGGGTGCCGACAGCATGCGTGTCGCCACCGCAAGGCGGACTGGAGGTGTATCGCGTTCCTCGAATGCCTCCGCGATCGAAGCCACGGTGTTGTAGCTGTCCTCGAACCGTACGACCGGCAGGCTCCGCCCGAAGCGCAGATAACCGGAGAGATTGGGCAGGTTGGTCACTTCCGTCGGCATGACGAGGGGCCTCGTGACCTGCATGCGTGAGAGGTTCACGCCGTCGCGCATGTCGTTCACCCCGTAGGACATGCCCTCGTTGGCTTCGACTTGCTCGACCTGGCCCAGATTTTCGGAAACGTGCCTGGCAGTCGGGGTGTCGTTGGCCCGCAATGCCACCCACGTCGAGCAGTACCCGGTAATCGCGGCGGCATCCTGTAGGCCGTAAGTCGCCTCGAGCTGGGGGTACGACTGGAAGCCGAGAATGCCGCAGCCGCCGTACTTGCGCGCGCGGGCCAGGAAGTCCGACAGCGACGGCAGCTTCTGCAGGGTCGGCAGTTCATCGATCACGCAGTACAGGCGCCGGTTGCGGTCGGGCGTGAGGCTCATGATCGCGCTTATGGCGATGTCGAGCCACACCGTGATTAGCGGGCGCAACGAGGGAAGCTGGTCGGCCTTGACGGTGATGAACAGCCAGCTGTCGCCCTCCTCGTCGGAGACCCAGTCGCGGATGGACAAGCCGTCCGCGGTGTCGTCGAGGTAGGCGAAGCTGCGCATCACCGAGGCAAGCTCGGCCTGTATGCCGGCGCTGGTGCGTTCGCCTTCGGTCGAGATGAACGCCGAGGCCTCGGTCCCGGCAGCGAAGGCGGCAAGCTCCTTCAGCTTGGACCGCACAAGCGTGTCGAGCAGGATCGAGACCAGCATGCGCTCCTGCGCCGCGAGCTTGCGCAGGACCGCGACCAGCGTGCCGCGAGCGGCCTTGGCCCAGAAGGGATCGCCGGACTTGTCGGGGATCGTCGATTCCGCGATCTGCTCGTAGTGATACTCGCGCGGCACATCGACCCACGGCGACCAGCCGTCTGCGCGGGCGTCGAGCGGGTTCAGCAGAACGTCGATGCCGGGCCGATAGAACTTCTCCACAAACGTCCCGGCCGTGTCATAGACGATCGCGCGGCGGCCGCGCTGGCGGATGCCGCCCAGCATCTTGACGATGATGTTGGTCTTGCCGGTCCCGGGCGCCCCGCACAGCAGGATGTGCTCGGGCTCGAAGGCGTCGGGCACGTCGACCCCGCCGATCGCGAAGCTGCCTCGCGCATGGCGCCAGAGGGCACGGCGCACCTGCCGGACCGTGCCGAAATGGGCGCCGCGCAGGAACTGGTTCGATCCCAGGCCCCGCCCCGTCCGGGTAAAGTAGAACCAGGCCCAAGCCAGCATTGCCAGGGCAAAGATGCCCGAGAACCCCGCACCGTACAGGAGATGGGTCTCGAACGCGGCGAGCGTACGGCGGGCGATGTCCGACTCCAGCAGATCGCGCGGAGAGGTCCAGTACTGCAGCCCGCTGGGGGTGCGGAAGAGGACCGGCGTCACATTGCCCGGAACCGCGTCCCCCATGAGGATGGCCTGCCCGAGCTTGACGAGAACGAAGCGCTCGTACTCACTCGACTTCTCGAGGGCGTACCAGATGATCCCGCCGATCCAGACGACGAAGCAGGCCAGAACGGTCTGGTAGAATACCTGCGTGGTCATGCGCACATTGTGGACGATAGCCTGTCCACCGCGTGTCCACGAGCCGAGCGTATCGTGCCGGAAGATGCTCATGAACGGTCCTGCGCGGGATCGAGCAGCCCCCTGTCGTCAAGCAACCGGCGCGCCTGGGCCTGCCCCTTGCGCAGGAGATCGGGCGAGCGCTCGCCGACCGATGTGGCGAGGATCGCCAGGGTCTGGATCACGCTCGCGTGGACTTCGTCGAAGCGCGCATGGTAGCCCGAAGGATCGCGCCCCTCGAAACGCTCCAGGACACTGCGGCAGTACGTTGCCGTCCCCTGCCCGGCGACGAGCGCCTGGCCTGCGAGGTGCGCATAGAGCTCGTCGTCTATGCGAATGGTGATACGTGCCAAGCGGCGGACTCCTTGGTCCGGCTCGCCAGTTTGGTGATGAAGCCTCACCATACTACCGGTATGACGCATCGATCTCAAGCGTTCATGAAAACTGCCGCCGGCTGCCAAAAAGTGCCAATCCGCATCAGTGGCTTGGTTGATCGGGATCGCCGCGCGGCAGCCGGTATGACGCGTAGTTTGCGGAGCGGCAGCCGCTGCGCGCCGCCCCGTGAACACACGCATTCCGGCCGATTCGCGCCCGCAGCACCCGTGCGTACGGTGCATTACTTTTCGCCTCCGGCGTGCGTCCCCCTCCCGCAGTGCGCTTCGCGACTGCGCCTATCGGTCAAAGTGACGGTGCCACTTCCTTCAGGCCGCTTTCTTCGTCTTCGTTTCCAGGCGCGCGGCAAATCCCGATCCGGGCGATTGCCATCCCACCACCGGTCTGGAATAGTGGTGCCGGCGGGATGACCTCCTTCGAAGCGAAGGAGATATGACGATGCCCAGGATGACTGACCGTGAGCGGCTCGCGAAGATCGAGGCCGATCAGCGCACACTTGCCGGGGAAGCCGAGACGGTACGCCTCAGTGTGCGCGCCAGCTACGCTGCACTGGTGAGCGACCTACCGGTGGAACGCCTGAGCGAGCGCGAGTTCCGCGACGTTCTTGCCCATGCAGTCCGCGTGGGAGGGGCAGAGGCAATCACAGCGATGAAGGCCATATCACGGGATGATGGATCGCCCGCTCCGTCTTCGGTGCGTGCGGCAGCGAGCAGGAAACCTGCCCTGACGGAGGGGGCGACAACAGCCAGGACCGGTGCTGGCGCAGTCGACAACACGGCGCATGCCCCCGGCGATGCCGCGGCCTGAGTGCCATCGGACGACCTTCCGGCATCAACGCGGCGGTGCCCTCGTTCCGACACCGCCGCGTTCCTGTCCAAGCCCAGGTCCAGGTCCCGCAGCCTAGCCCAACCCTGACCAGGCCTCCCGGGCAGAGCATTCGCTTTCCCAGTCCCACCGCGCGATCAGGTCCTGCGCCCGACCCTCGCCATCGACGATGCTCACCGCCGTGTACCAGGTGCCCTGCAGCCTGCCGATGACTGCCACCCTGTCGTGCTGCGCATCCGCGTCCTCCTCGTCCTCGCATGTCCCGAGCCAGCGTTCGTCGATCCGTGCGTCCCACAGAAAGTCGCGCTCCTCCGCATCCAGGTAGTGCTGCGCAAGTGCTTCGCCCGCGCCCGCGCCGAACTCGGCGTCGAGCCCCGCCACGAGCGCGCCGAACACGCGGTTGTCAGCCGAACCGCGCTGCGCCGAATGAAAAATGGTCATGATGGCCTCCACAAGTTTCGCGTCCCCGCGAACCGAGGACAGGTCCTTGCGGATGGCCGGGAAAGCGGCTGTCAGGGCCGCACCGGCGTCAGCCGGGGCGCCGCGAAGCGGCGGCGGAGGAGCCGATTTTGTCGCAGACACTCAAACAGACTCGCGTGCGCAGCACGCTCATTGCCTGCGGCAAAATTGGAGGTGCCGCCGGCCTTGCACAGCCGCTGACCCGGCCGTCACACTTGGACTTGCCGAGCCGAGCCCCACCCTCTCGGCAGGGCTCCCACCTCGCGCAGCAGATCCCGCAACGCTGCCGCATCGCACGTCCGGTGTTGTCCCAATCGGCCGGGCGTCTTCCGCTTCGCGCTCCAAGGAGCGGATGCCCGCGCACCGGGAAGAGGATGCGCTTGGGCTGCTCATCGCCGGACCGGCCACACGGCAGCGGCGCCCGCATCCTTTGCGGCAAGGCCCCCGCGCCGGGATCGACGCGGGGGGAGCGGCAGGGTCAGTCGGCCGGGTTCCAGATGATCGCGAAGGCGTCGTCGTCGTCCTGTCCGGCGGCGCGGCCCAGGTTGGCGTAGAGGCGGCGCGGTCCGAACTCCGGAGCGGCGAGACTGAGCGAGACATAATCGTTGCCCGAGCTCTCGGCGCGGCGCAGCCACCCTGCCCCCACTTCGGCGCCGCCGGAGCGGACCAGGTAGTCGGGCTGGGTATCGCCTGCCTTGCGCGAGTTGGGGGCGATCTCGATGTCGGCGCGGATCGAGAGGGTGCGAAGCTGGCCCTTGAAGCCGCGACCTTCACGTGTGACGAAACCGATGGCGGGCATGGTGTTTCTCCTTGGATGATGTCGCTCGAACCATTTCCGGGCGATGGGCAGACCGCGAGGGACGGGACCAGCGGTCCGGCTAACCGGCAGGCCGAAGCGTCAGCGAAGGACCGGAGCCCGAAGGCTTATTTGAGGCGCTCAGCGCCGCCGCGAGGAGCCCGCTTGCGGGCGGGGAAATAAGCCGAAGGGCGATGGTTTGGCCGGACCGCGACCGTCCCAGGTCGATGCCCCTGCAGCCGGGAATGCGTCGGGGCGTCGTTCCTTGCGGAGCAACACCGTTGCCGAGCGGACGCGCGCACGAGCAGTCGCGGCCACAAGGCCGCCACCTCTCGTTCCACCTGCGGACGAGTCCGAAGCCCCCGGGCAGGATGGCGGCGACAGATCGAAGCACGGGCCGCTCCGGCGTTGCTGTGGGGGCGAGGCGCTCGCGGCGGCGAGCCGGCAAACGGTACCTCGAGCCATGCACCGCCGCTCCCGGGTTCGGACCGCGCCGACCGGCGACGCCCATAGGCCAATGGACTGCGCAGGGACGCCGGTCGCAATCCAGGTGGATCAGATCCCGGGGCGCGCGCGCCGCTGTCTCAGGACGACCCTGGCAATGCTGAGGCCGCCGCCCTCGTATCGCAAGTTGCTGGTCTCGGCCTCGAGGCGAAAATGCGCGTTCCTCTCGAGGAAATCACCGACCCAGGGCCGGTCCAGCGAAGCGAAGACAAGGTCCTCGGCGCAGCCGACAATCAGCCGGTTCACAGCCATCGCCTCCTGCCGGGAAATCTCTCTTCGGCGGTAGCGAAAATCCGAAAAGCGTCCATCGCGATGCGATGGCAGGGAACCTGGCGATACCCGGCGCGGGTGGATGCGAATGGCGAGTCGCGGCGTCAGCGGCACGACCCGGTTCGCGACCATCGGATCGGGCGTCGCCTCGACCGCCACTGGAAAGTCGCTGGTGAAGAAGGGTGTGTCGTCATGGCCGTTGAGCAGGATATCCCACGCGCAGTTGCCGAAGAAGCCAAGCAACCTGAGAAGACTCGCGATGCCTATCGCCTGCGGATACTTGGGATCTGTTTCGCACAGGAGATGTCCCTCCTCGACAAGCTGCGCGATCGACAT
The DNA here is from genome assembly GCF_027922145.1 of Novosphingobium resinovorum. Classification (GTDB taxonomy): domain Bacteria; phylum Pseudomonadota; class Alphaproteobacteria; order Sphingomonadales; family Sphingomonadaceae; genus Novosphingobium; species Novosphingobium resinovorum. Next base: position 13,912 of record NZ_BSFC01000017.1, read on the forward strand.
TTCGCGCAGCGCGGGCGGCAGTTCCGGGGGCGGCGCGGACAACAGTCCCGCCTCTTCCATGAGGGCCATCTCAAGCTTCAGCCGAGAGTTCATCGGCTCGGTGCCAAGCCGCATCCCACCCGGCGAGCAGGTCATGACGTAGGAGAGGAACCCCGCGATCACGCGGACGTGTCCGGGAAGGATCGGCCCGGCTCGCAGGGCGGTGCAGGCGGCGTTGTAGCCTGGCTCCACCGATTTCAGGAACTCCTCGACGAGGCGGGGTTCGGGCAGGAAGGCATTGGTGCTGCCTTCTTCGATCCGGCAGACGTCCTCTGAGCCGCAGGGGAAACGCTTTCCGCTGGACTTGCTGAACCCGTACATCTTGCGGCCGCCCAGCGACGAGGCATAGAAGTTCTTCAGATGCACCTGGGAGACGAAATGATCCCTTGCCATCGCGCTCTTGCCTGCCTGAACTCATGCGGCAAAAAGCCGCACCGAGGTTTGCCATCATGCTGCGTCGATCGCTGACTGGCGAGTATCCGTGCTCAGTTCTCCACGGTCTTCAGCGATGTTCGGGGCGCATCGGCTGCGCCAGATCAGCGGCGGCGAATGACCATCCGCGTCTCGCCGCACAGGCTGCATTCGTCCTTGCTGAGTTCGAAGCCGTTGGAACCGGCAAGTTCGCGCACCGCGTGGTCGGCATGGTGCAGGACGCTGAGCCCGAGGGTATCCGTCAGGCAGGCATCGCAGACCGGCTCGGGCGCGAGGCGCACCACGAGTTTCTCGACTTCCTGAAGTATCGTCACTGGCGCTGACCCCCGTCAGAGCGGGCCGTGCCACCTGCCCGCTGCGCGTGCAACGACAAACCGCTCCGCGCCTGCGGGCAGGGGCCGAATACCGGCACTTGCCCGCAGGCGCGGAGCGCGAATTTTCCCCACCCGCATGACCTGAAAGGGAACCGGGACGGCGCCGTGCCGCCCCGGTTCCTGCGTTCATGCCGCGAGGCGATCGTCCCCGTCCTGCGGCGCATCTTCGCCTTCGGCGGTCTTCAGGAGTTCGGCATCGTCGCCCGCCGTCTCGACAGGTCGCTCCTCGAACGCCGCGCTGCGTTCCGCCAGCGCCCGGGCATGCGCGGCAACGGTCCCGACCCCGCCGCGCGCCGTATAGGCCGTTGGCGGGAACGCCATCCAGCGCGGCACCCAGCCCTCGCGCTTCGCGCGCCCACCCGCGCCCGCGAGGTGATCGCGGATGATGGCTTTCAGGGTCTTGGTCTTCTCCCCGGCATTGGCCGTGGCGACGAGCGGCCCGGCGACTTCCCCGACCATCGCGAGCAGCACTTCGCGGTCGCGCAAGGTGTCGAGGAACGCCTCGTCGGCCTCCCACCAGTTCGCCGGATCGACGCCGATCTGGGTGCCCACCGCTTCCACTGCCGCGCTTCCCGCCGCGAGCGTCTCGCCCATGACCACGGCGAGGATGTCGAGCACTTCGCCATCGCCGAGCGCCAGCAACCGCGCGAACGCACCGCACAGGCCCGAGGAACCGCCACCGGTCATGGTCGGCTCCTCTTCGCCGAAACCGGCAATCGTGAGGCAGGCACGCCGACCCTTGTCGAAGACCGCCTCGGCCCGGCTTTCGTCGAGGCTTTCGCGCAAGGCATCGCTGCGCGCCGCCTGCGGTTCGACACCGACCCGCCACAAATGCGAACCGCAGATGGCATGGGCGACCATCAGCCTCAGCGCCGTGCCGGGGTGGTCGAGCAGCGCGGCGCGTACGGCGGCATGGCGATGCAGGTCCACATAGACCTGCGTGACCGAGGTCAGTTCGGGCCGCGCGACCTTCGAGGATCCACCCTCGCCTCCCCGTTCGGCGGTGCGCTGCAGCCGCGCGGCTTCCCTGCGGTCGAGATATCCCTCGTGGACGATGACCTCGCCGTTCCCGCGCACGTCGATATAGACCCGTCCGCCCTTTCGCTTCGCGGCCTTCTCGTATTCCCATTCGTGGAAATGGGTGTCGGGACCGACGACGATGGCGTCCGCCCATCCGGCCTCCAGCGTATCGGTGCGGCGCGCCTCGACGGCCTCGTTCTGCGCGGCCCAGAATGCCTGCGTATCGGCGAAATAGCTGTCCTCGCCGAACAGGTCGGCGATCGTGGCAAGCCCGCTCGCGGCGACGTCGAACAGGGCATGGCGCACCGGGACAGACTGCCCGCCGAACAGCCAGCCCTTGAGCTGATAGCCGCGCGGCGCATAGGCGTCCGGGTCTTCGGCCAGCGCCAGCCATGCCTTCTGCTGGCTCTTGGAGGCAAGCGTGAGATGCCGCACGGTCGCCGCGTCGATCTGCTCGCGTCGATAGAGGTCGCGGATGCGCGGAAGGAGGTTTCCGAGCGCGAGCACGCGCCGGACCGCAAGGTCGGGCAGACCGAAGGTCGCGGCGATATCCTCGGGCCTGCGTCCCTCGCGGATCAGGCGGGTGAAGCATTCCCAGCGGCTGACCTCGTCGGGATCGAGGCGCGCGATGTTCTCGATCAGCGAAGCTTCGATGGCGGAAGCATCGTCGCCCTCATCGAGGATCGCACAGGGCAGCTGCGCGGCGTCGGCGACCGGATCGCAGGCTTCTGCCGAGGACTGCGGGTCGTTGGCGACTGCCGTCGCGGCCGCAGCGATAGCGGCCTCTTCGCCGGTTTCTCCACTGGCGTCGCCGCCACTCTGTGCGCCGAGCGCGCCACCGGCCTCGATGCGGCGCTCGCCCGCGACAATCTGCGCCGCGTGGAAGCGGCGCGCACCCGCCACGATTTCGAAGCCGGGCGAAGCCTCGCCGCCGTTTCGGCAGGGCCGCACGATCAGCGGTTGCAGGACGCCGCGTGCGCGGATGGTGGGGAGGATATCGGAAACGTCGGGAGCCTTGCGGGCATGGCGCATATTCGCCTTGCTGACGCACAGGTTGTCGAGAGGGATGAATTCGAGTTTCATGGGTCTGCTCCTTGTGAGCGGCCGGTTCGCTCCCGAATGCCTTGAGAGGGCGGACCGGCCTTGGATCGGGCGACGAACGGCCGCCCCGCGTCATCCGTCCGAACCGGGGTTACGGAGGCGGAAGGTCGTGAAGCGTGTCGTCGCCGAATGGCTGTTCCGGGGCGGGATCGGGCGACAACCGGCTGAGGAGTGTGTCGGCGTGAAGGATCGATCCTGCCGCGCGGGCGGTGTCTGCCCAGACCGAGAGACGATGGACGCTCACAAACGCAAGGTCGCATTCGATGCCCATGCCGAAGGGCAGGCGCACCGCGCCGATCTCGCGCAGGCTGAAACAGCCCAGTTCCGGGCAACCGAACCCGAGGTCGGCAAGGCCGAACAGGGTGTCCTCGTCGGCATAGAGTTCGCTGGCGAGCCATGTCGCGGGGCCGAGCGGATTGAAAAGGCGCACCACGGGCGCGGGATCGAAGAAGGTGTCGCGGGCGCTCTGCTCGGCGTTGGCGAGCAGCCGCGCGCGCAGCGGATCGGGCAGGATGATCATGCCAGCGCCCTCCCCGCTTCGGCCCGGTCCGGACCATTCGCGGGCAAGGCGAATCCCTGCGCGCCGTGCGGCTGAACCGGGGCCAGCGCTTCGGCATCGGCTTGGGCTTCGGCATGACGGGCGAGCAGCCAGTCGGCGGCCTTGCTGGCGGCGCTGGCCGCCCGGAAGATCGCCCGGCTGTCCTCGCGCAGCACCGCGATCCACGCACCGAGATAATCGGCATGCCGCACGGTGGGGACGATGCCCAGCGCCGCGCACAGGAAGGCCGAACCCATTTCGGCGACCAGTTCCTCGCGCGCGTAGTCCTTCGAACCGAATGGATTGGTGAGGTCGCGGCCCAGCCGTGAAGCATGGCCGGTGGCGTGCGTCAGCTCGTGGAGGCAGGTGCGGTAATAGTTGACCTGCTCGTGGAAGGCAGGCTGCGGCGGCACCTGAACATAGTCCGCGCCGGGGGCGTAGAACGCCTTGTCGCCGCCGATGCGCAAGTCCACCCCGCTAGCGGCGATGACGCGTTCGGCGAGCGGGATGATCTCGCGTTCGGGCAGAGGGGCGGAATCGCTGCCGGGCAGGCTAGCCAGCCCCTCGACCTGTGCGATGTTGAAGACGGTGAAGCGCTTGAGGAAGGGCACCATGCGGGCGTCCTCGCCGGTGTCGCGCGCGCGCTGCTTCTCGGCCTCCGGGGTGAAGCGGTCGGCATAGACGACCGTGGTGCCGTGCTCGCCCTTGCGGACCGCGCCGCCCGCCTGCTGCGCCTGCCGGAAGGTCAGCCAGCCCTGCGAGGGCCAGCCGTGCTCGATGACCGCGCCCCACAGGATCAGCACGTTGATACCGGAGTAGTTTCTCCCGGTGACGGCGTTGCGCGGAAGGCCGGGAGCCGGCGTCGTCGATGCTTCGCCCCGGACACTGGCCCAAGGCTGGACCCACGGAAGGCACCCTTCCTCCATCTGCGCGACGATGCGCCGCGTGACTTCCTCGTAAAGATCGGCCCGCTCGCCGCCCGAACGGCGCTTGCGACATGGAGCCGACGACCGGGCCCCATCCGGAACCTCTCGACAATTGGACATGGCTAACCTCCTGCCCCGCCCCAAACCACCATGGCCTCCCCCGGCGGAGCGGGGGTGGGCGGCACCAGCGACCGGAAGAGGCCCGCCGCCAAGCGGCGCCGCGCATCCCAGCCGCCCCCGCAAGCGCAGCGGCGGGGCGGCGCAGGACCGTAACGGCAGTGAAGGAGCCGGCCCCTGAGGGCCGGCTTGCCGGCGACGCGGGCGGGCCTAGAAGGGAGCGCGCCCACCCGCGCTCCGCCCGGGAGGCCGCCAACCGACGCCGCGCGCGATGAGCGCGCGTCCGCTCCCGGGCGGGCAAGGCCCGCACGACCAGCGCCATGCGATCGTCACCGGCAGGCCGGAAACCGCGGCAGCGGGATCCGGGGCCGGCGCGCGGCGACACGGGCGGTCAGCCCGCCGCGCGCAAGGCCTAGAGCGCGGTCGCGGCAAAGCCGCGAGGCGCCCCACTCACGCAAGACATTTACCGGGGCCCGATGCAGGGCAAAGCAGTCTGGCGCATCGCCTCGCGCTTCGCCATCATGGTGCCCGCAACCGCGGCGAATGCGCGGCAAAAGACAAGTCGGTTCGGATCGAACCGGGAGAGGACGTGCCAGCCGAAAGCGCGAGACAGCGAGGTACGATGGCGATGCAGAGCAGGAACCATAACCAGGCGCAGATCGCCGCAGGCAGCGAGCGCCGGGACCGGATATCGCGGTTGCGCAGCGAAGGATGGACCTTCAAGCGCATAGCGGCCGAACTGCACATCAGCCAGTCGCGGGCGGCCCAGATCCACAAACGGGCGGTCGAACTGGACGAACAGGCAAGCAGGACGATCCCGGCCCACCGGATCACGCGGCAAACCCCGATCGAGATACTGCCTTTGAGCATTCGCACCAGCAGCGCCCTGCTCAACGGGGGCTATCGGATTTTCGGCGATCTCCTGCCGTTCGACCGCGCCAGGCAGCGCCAGGTGCTGGGGCTTCTCAATTTCGGCCGCGCATGCCTCGACGAGCTTGCGGACCTCATGACTGCGACAGAGCCGGTGCACGAATGACGGCTATCTTGGCGCGGCAATGCCACCCATATCTTCCGGCGGCACCATAGACGTCCACCATCGCCTCCCTGAGATGCCTGCGGGGATCCCGATCGCGACAAAGGCGTGACAATGCGGTCGAACGCCATCTATCCTCTGACTCGATAGGGGAATGTACCGGACGACCATAAGTCCGTCAGGACGCGCCGGTGCTCGACAGAGGATGGCTGAAGGCCACGTACGATCCGCAGTCATTGCAGGGAAGCGCCATTGGTGACCAGGAATCGCAAGCCATTGAGAAGCGCACGACGGGCCCGCGTGCACTTCGACGAGCACGTCACCGGCGAGGGGCGCCCCGATGCCCGATAGGAAGAAACGCGATTTCGAACGGCTGACACCGCGGCAACGCGAATGCCTGAGGATGGTCTACGATCGCCTGGTGTCCAAGGAGATCGCCGAAAAGCTGGGCATCAGCTCCAACACCGTGGATACGTATCTCACGGAAGCGATCGCCATCCTCGGAGCGAGGAATCGACGCCACGCCGCAGCGCTGTTCCATGAATATGAAGCCGGTCAAACGACCCCCCGGAAATTCGAACTCGAATCTTCGCGGGTCGTGGAACCCCTTGTTTTCGAGACACAAGAGGGGCGGGGAGCACAGATCCTGGGATCGCTCGATCTGCTTCCCCTTCGCAACAAGGGAAACAACGGCAATGACCTCAACGCAAACCACCGTATCTTCTGGAGCGCCCAGCTGGGTGTCGCCCTCGCCATCGGCTTCGGCATGCTCGTCGTCGGCCTCGAGGTCGTCTCCCGACTGCTCGGACCGCAGTGAGCGCACGGTTCCGTTCGTCGATGTGCTGGTCAGCGAGCTGCATGCCTACGAGAGATTGCTGCAGTCGCTGTACGCCAAGGGAGGCGAGCTCGCCTGCGCCGCCATTGCGGCGCAGGCGGGTCACAACGTCTCGCCGATTGCCGGGCACCAGATCCTGGCGTCTATCAGCAACGCCCAGTTGATGGTTTCGTCCGCGCTCGGTCACATGGCGGACGGTCACCGGCAGCTCGAGACGCTGGGCCGCAAGATGGGCCTCGACGTCACCGCCTTCGGGGACGTCCTCAAGCCGCCATCCGAAGGTGCTGCACGAGGTCTAGCAGGTATCGCCGCATGATCGCCGGCATGACGACGAGGCACGGGAGCCCGGCTTGACAGGCATCGTGGTCTTCGCCGCGATGATGGTCGCCTTGGCGGTCCAAGCTGCACTGCGGGGAGGCGCGCCCGAACGGATCGCGGCTACCTCCCTAGCAGCGGCGGCACTCGTGACCTGGTTCGCCAACGGTGACACTGCCTCGACCTTCACGCAGGTACGATGGGACATTCTCTGGATCGACGCTGGCCTGTTGTGTGTGCTTCTGGCCGTCGCGCTGACCGCCGACCGATTTTGGCCGATGTGGATAGCGGCCTTCCAACTCGTCACGGTCGCGGGGCACGGGGCCCGAGGATATGCGCCCGATATCCTGCCATCGGTCTACTGGTGGCTTCTGGGCAAGACCTGCTATCCGATGATGGCGCTGCTGTGCATCGGCATCGAGCGGCACCAGCGGCGACTGCGTGAAGGGCTGCCGGAGTTCGCCTGGACCAGGCACCGCCATCACATCGAAGGTGGCGAAGCAGGCCGGTGACACCGGCCAGTTGGCTGCCGACTGTTTTCCGCAACACATGAAGCCGAGAAGCCCGTGTCGCACGGTGATCAGACGATGCACGGCCAATGCCGATCGCGCTTCGGCATGCGCGCCGCAACCTCCAGCGCCATTTAGGAGCAGTGAACATGGGAAACTCGAACCCGCCGGCAGCCGGCACCGCCTCAACACAGCAGCTTGCCCGGGTACGCTTGGTCCATACCTCGCAGTGGCGGCTCGGTGCCAACCCGCGCGGCGCGCATGTGAGGACGCCGATTCGAACGCTGCTTAATCGGGGACCACGGTCGCACGCGAACTTCCGGTGTCTCTGGTCGGTTTGCTCCCTCGGGCCCGATTGGCGGCTCAAGCCCGATCGGCCGGACGGGATGGTGCGATGACGACGCGAGCGGGGCGCCCATGCTCAAGGCGCGCGCTCGGGAAGACCTCGGCGGCAAAGCTGCTTTGCGAGGTCCATCGAACGGTAGAGGCCCATCTGGGCCGGGAACTGTTCTCTTCACCCGCCCTGGAGATGATCCTGGATCTCTACGCCCGCGACGAGAAGCGCCCCATATCCCTCAAGACTCTCTGCGGCGCGGCAAGCGCACCCACGCGAACGGCCCTGTTCACCATCAACCGCCTCGTCGAGCATCGCATCCTTGCCCGTCATCCCGACGCCAGCGATGGCCGGCGCACGAACGTCGAACTGACTACAGCAGGGCATCGCATGCTGGACGATTGTCTCGCGCAGATCCTGAAGATCATCGGCAAGGATTGACTGCCCTGCCACTCACTTGATGTTGCGCCGGGCGGCTATGTCCTGCAAAGTATGTCCACGGTCTGAGCATTGCCGGCAGCCAGACCGCGGAATAGCCCGCCTTACGCATTATGAGCGTCCATCCATAACGGTCGGACGAGAGCATCGGCCCAGCTCCGGCATCTTCGGATGGTCCGCTCATGATTTTCTGCGCCCTTCTCGAGCGATCGGCTATAGCCGATCGCCTTTCCAGACATTGATCCCGTGCCCGATCCCGGCGACGGTGCACAGGATGCACACTGCGCGAGCGACCGGCAGCTCGAGGACGTCTATCGGTTGCAGGCGCCCGGCCTCGCCCGATATTTCCGCGCGAGATTCCGGGGGCAGGAAGATCCGGAGGACATGGTCCAGGATCTCTTTGCCCGGTTGGCCGCCGGGCGTCCGCTACAGGAGCTGCGAAACCCTCAGGCCTACCTCAGGCGCATCTTGCGCAACTATCTCATCGACAGGAACCGGCGCGAACGGCGGGCTCCGGCCATGCTGCCGCTGGACGGGATCGAGCCCGCTGTACCTCCGAGCCAGTCGCATGCGATCGAGGTGATGCAACTGCAGGACCGCTACCGGGCCGGTGTCGAGGCGCTCGCGCCGCGCACCCGCGAGGTGTTCCTGATGCACCGCGTCGAGGAAATCAGCGTCAAGGCAATTGCAGATCAGCTCGAGATCAGCTCCAGAACCGTCGAATGGCATCTGGCCCAGGCGATCATGAAGATCGGCGAGATATTGGAACGCGAATGACCCAGGATCCCTCATCGCAAGGCCAGAACGGCGAAACGCTGGAGGAAGAGGCTGCTTACTGGTTCTCGCGCATGCGCGGCCCCGAAGCCGAACAGCATACCGCCGAATTCGAGAACTGGCTGGCGCGCGGCGCATTGCACCGGGCAGCGTACAATCGCGCGGGCGAGATCTTCGCGCTAGGAAAGTTCCTTTCTGCCGCGAATGCGCGCGATGCGAGCGCACAAACTCTCGAACCTGCCGAGGAGCCCGGTCAGTCGATCCGGCAACGCCGAACAACTCGCTGGGCGGTCACGGTGATGACCGTGTTGCTGGCGGCGGCCACCGCGTGGCTTGTGCTGCAGCATTTCGACGCTCCAGGTTCCGGCGCCAATCTCCCACTGGCGGCACAGCGGCCTGCTCCGGGCAGTCTTGTCCTGGCGACAGAGAGCGGGCAGCGGCTTATCCAGTCGCTGTCGGACGGCTCGGTGGTTACGCTTGAGGCGGGCAGCCGATTGCTGGTGACGTTCGGTTCAAGCAATCGGATCCTGTCCCTCCAATCGGGAAAGGCGCGTTTCGACGTCGCGCATGAAGTCAGACCTTTCGTGGTGCGGGCCGCTGGCGGCAGCGTCACCGCGCGCGGCACGGTCTTCGACGTCGCGATCGACAAGGCACACGAAGTCAAAGTTCTGCTCCTGCGCGGGAGCGTGGATGTAGCCTTGCCCGCGAGCCCGAAAGTCCCTCCCGCGATACGACGTCTGGCACCCGGGCAGACGACCTCATTCGCGGGTCTGCCGGACCCGCCTGCGCTATCGTTCACCGCTGCGGCCGGTCCCTTCCCGACTGGCGAAGAACCTCGTGACACCGGACCTGTCATGGACTTCGACAACATCCGCGTCGGAGCGATAATCGACCGCGCCAACCTGGCAGGCGGCAAGCCGATCAGCCTAGCAGCTGCGGGAATTGCCGAACGAAGAATCTCAGGTCGCTTCAGCTTTTCGGATTCAGGAAGCATCGCCGAGCGGATCGCCCTGATGTTCGACCTGCGCGTGGACCATTCCGACCCTTCGAGGATCGTGCTTCACCAACGATAGACCGCGCTCTGCGAAAAAATTCGCACCACCACCCCGTAGTAGTCCAATCACCCCGTCCATCCCTCTTGTCGGATCCGAACAATGGATCGCCACATGGGGGCAAAAATGCAGGGAATTCGAAAACTACGGGGTATCATCCTTTCGGCTGTCGCGATTGGGGTCCTGAGTACGTCGGCAATGGCGCAGGAACGACAGACACGGCAGCAATACGATCTCGAGCAGTCTGACCTGGGGGCTGCGCTGCGGCTTCTATCGAGGCAGTCGGGCCTTGAGATCATCTACCCGGCCGAACTCGTGGAGGGCAGGCAAACCGCAGCCCTCCACGGCCGGTACAGCGTGCGCGAGGCGATGGCCATCGTGCTGAAGGGAACCGATCTGGTCGCCGAATTCAGGGCGGACGGGATAGTCCTGCGGGGGCGAAAAGAGGCGCCGGGCGAAATAGGCGCGCGTCCGGTGGGACAGGACATCGTGGTCACAGGCAGCCGCATCCACACGAGCATCAGTTCGTCACCGCTGTCGACCACCAGCCGCGAAAGCATTCTCGACAGGGGGCAGACCGATCTGGGCGGTTTCATCCGCTCGATCCCGCAGAATTTCACAGGAGGCCAGAATCCGACGGTCTTCGTGAGCAACGACACCAGCGAAAACGTCAACAATTCGTCGGCCTTCAACTTGCGCGGCCTTGGCCCGGACGCGACGCTGACACTGATCAACGGTCACCGCGTTGCCTATGATGGCGTCTCGCAGGGCGTCGATGTCTCGGCGATCCCGCTGTTGGCGATCGAGCGGATCGAGGTCGTCGCGGACGGCGCTTCCGCGATCTATGGATCCGATGCCGTGGGCGGCGTCGCCAATATCATCCTGCGCCGCGATTACGACGGCGCCAAAGTTGGCGCGCGCTACGGCTTCACGGCCGACGGAGGGTTCGAACAGCAGCAATATTCCGCGATCGCGGGCCGGCGCTGGCAGAACGGCGGCATATTCGTCGCAGGGGACTTCACAAAATGGACAGCGATCAAGGCTCGTCAGCGCGACTACGCGACGTCCTTCTCGCCGAACGACCCCATCCTTCCCGCCCAGCGACAGTTCAGCGCGGTACTCGCAGGGCATCAGGTCCTGAGCGACGACGTGGAATTCTCGATCGACGCACAGTACAACAACCGGCGCTCGCCGAACGGATACTCGAACACGCCGCCCCTCGACTTCTACAGCGACGGGCAGGCCATAAACCGCAAGCTCGAAGCATTCAGCGTGGCTCCGACAGTGGCCGTCCGCCTGGGGTCGGACTGGAGCGCCACATTCACCGGAATGTACAGCGAGAGCAGTACCCACATCCTCAATCGCGCCTTCTTCGGGAGCAATGAGCGGCAGCGGACGGCGCTACTCTACGACAACGCGGCGAAATCCGCCGAGCTGGGCGTCGAGGGCGGCATCGTGGAACTTCCCGCAGGCACGGTGCGGCTGGCATCGGGCCTGGGTTGGCGTTCAAACGGCCTGAAGATGCGAAGTGCGGTGACGGCATCGGGCGTGACGACGACGTCCGGCGCATTCGACGCCGATCGCGGTGTCCTGTTCGCCTACGGCGAGGTCAGCGTCCCGATCTTCGGGGAGGCCAATGCCCTGCCGGCCCTGCAGGCACTGACCTTGAATGCAGCCGCACGCTATGAGCGCTACGATGGCGGGCAGGACGTGGCGACGCCCAAGATCGGAATCGCCTATGTGCCGCTCAAGAGCGTGACGCTCAGTGCAACCTGGGGAAGGTCGTTCAAGGCCCAGACCCTTAATCAGGAGTTCCAGGAAAAGAATGTCGCCTTGCTCGGCGGCGGCTCGATCGCTGGCTACCCGGCAACCCGGACATTCCTCTATCTCTATGGTGGCGGCACCGATCTCAGACCTGAAAAGGCGACGACCTGGTCGGGAACGGTGGCGTTCGAACCTGCATTTCTGGAGGGTCTGAAACTTCAGGCCACATACTATGACATCCGTTTCCGCGACCGTGTCGCCCTTCCGCTCACAAGCGTCTACGCGGCGCTATCGAACCCTCTCAATGCCGACCTGCTCGTCTTCGATCCAACGCCGGAGCAGCAGGCCGCATTGATCGACGCATCCGTCTTCGGCTTGCGGAACTATACCGGCCGCCCCTACGACCCTGCCAACGTCGGGCTCATCGTCGATAACCGCCTTCGCAACGCCAGTAAGGTGGCGGTCAAGGGTGTCGACCTCGCGGCGGACTATACGTTCGAGACGTCCTCAGGCACACGTTTCAACCTCCACGCCGGCGCCAGTTACCTGGAAAGCAGGAAACAGACGAAAGCGGGTGCCGACTATGTGACGCTGGCCGGAACCATCTACGATCCGCCGCACTGGCGCGGCCAGATGGCCTTCGACTACCAGTCCGGACCGATCAACGCCAACGCGACCGTCAACTACATCGGCGGCGTCGTCGATGACCGTTCCAGCACCCCGTACCGGATAGGGTCATTTGTTTCCGCAGATCTGACCCTGCGGCTTCGCTCGCCGGCAGACGAGGGTTTCCTGGCGGGTATCGAAAGCACACTGGCGGTACAGAACCTGTTCAACGAGAAGCCGGACCGGGTGACACCGCTCAGTTCGCTCGACCCGACGTGGGATTCGACCAATTACTCCTCCGTCGGACGGGCGATCAGCATTTCCGTATCCAAGGCGTTCTGAAATGGCGGGCCGGATTTCTTGGGCGACGGCGATCGCGATCGGTTGGACGTTCGCGATCCACGCACCCGCGATCGCGGGTGAATGCCCGGCACCCAGCTCCAGCCCTCGGGTCGCACCGGGACGGGTGATATCAGCCGAGGACGTCGTCGCAATCCGCGACCTTGGCGGCCCGGATGGCGAGGGTTTCGCAACCTCGCCATCCGGCACCTTCGCTGCGGCAATGATGCGTGGCATCGACGTGGCGGCCAACGTCTCCTGCACCGATGTCGTGGTCGTCACCGTTCGCGACGGTCGCGCACGCGTCGTCGATGACGGTGGCGATCCTGTCATCAGGAGTGTCGAATATCGAGGCAAGGTCGGCTTTCCGATGGGTCCTCTGCGGATTTCGTCCATACAGTGGTCCCCGGACTCGACCTGGTTCGCCTACCTCAAGAAACATGACGGACGGGTCCAGTTGTGGATCGCCGGCCCCGCCATGCCGCCGCGTCAGGTTTCGCGCACGCAATGGGATATCGATGGGTTCGTCGTCGAAAGCGCGGGCAGGATAATCATCTGGGGGCAACCCGGCCTTGCCGAAATGCGCAAAGCCATCACGATGGAATCCCGGTCTGGCTATCATTTCGATGGCCGCTTCTCGCCCATGACCGCGAAGACACCGTTCTCCCCCGCCGGGGTGGCAACGGAGTACTTCGCGCTCGATCCGGGTTCGGGATCCTTGCGGACCGCGTCCGCCGAGGAGAGAGCGGGTGTGTCACAGGCTCGCAACAGCACCGGAAGCGCACGTGACGGCGCGGGAAACCGTGCATTGCGGGTGTCGACCGATGCCATGAAGGGTCTATGGCGCATCGGCGTCGAGGGCGAGAACGGCGGCCGGGAGTGCCTCGATCCCAGATGCGAAGGCCGAGTATCGGCGCCTTGGTGGTCGGAAGACCGGCGGATCGTCTACTTCGTGCGGCAGGAAGGCTGGGCGAACCGGACGGCGGCTATCTACGCCTGGACGCCCGGCACCGGACGTATCCAGCCAATCCTGGCATCCCAAGCGGTGTTCGCGGCCTGCGGAGATGCGCGCGGGTCGGCGATCTGCCTTCGGGAGGATGCAGCGACACCGCGACAAATCGTCCGTCTCGACTATGCTACCCGAAAGCTGCGCGTGGTGTTCGACCCGAACCCTGGTCTCACGGCCTTGCGAACGGGTGATGCGCGCGAATGGCGGGCTACGAACGATCTGGGGTTCCAGTGCTTCGGCCATCTCGTTCGTCCCGTCGATTACCGTCCCGGCCGCAGCTATCCGCTTGTCGTGATCGGATACGAGGATCGGGGATATCTGCGAGGAGGAACGGGTGATGAATACCCGGTGCAGGCATTTGCCGGTGCCGGGTTCGCCGTGCTCACCTACAACTCGCCACCGATGCTGGGCATTGCACGCGGCGGAAAGAGCTTCAGCGAAATCGAGCGGATCAACATCGACGGGGATGCCGAGAGGCGAAGCATACTGTCTTGCATCGATCAGGGCGTGAAAAACGCAGTGGCGTCGGGCATCGTCGACAAGCGCCGCATCGGTCTGACCGGGTTCAGCGACGGTGTCACGAGCGCACAGTATGCGCTCATCAATCGCGACTGGGTTGCGGTGGCGGCGCTCAGCCACGGTACGTGGGAACCCAATTACGCCCTCGCCGTCGGCCCTTCCGCCGAGCGCGACCTTGTGGACCTCGGGTATCCGTCATTCCTCGACCCGCAGAATGCCTTCTGGATGCGCAACAGTCTGCGCCGCAACGCCGCACGAATCCATGCGCCAGTCCTGCTGCAGGTGTCGGACGCCGAGTTTTCTTCAGCACTCGAAGGATACACCGCACTGGCTGCGGCGGGCAAACCCGTCGACATGTTCGTTTTCCCGGACGAATTTCACGTCAAATGGCAGCCTGCCCACCGGCTCGCCATCTACAAGAGGGCGATCGACTGGTTCTCCTATTGGCTGGTCGACGGATGGAGCGCCAGTCCCGATCGCGCGGCCGAAGTCGCACGATGGGCCGCCCTCAGACACGCCGCCGCACCTGCATCGCCATCCCTTCCCATCGCTCGCACCACGCTTCGGCCTCCAGGAGAGTGAGGATGCGCACGAATTCCGTGCCTGCAATCTGGCGCCCGCTGGCGAGAATACCCACCAACGCCTCCCTGTCGAGGATTCCGGCAGCGGCGATGCGTCCGTCGAGAAGGCGCTCCGCGATCTCGTGCCGGCGCGTGTGAATGAGGCGCGAACAGAAGCCATCGGGCCCGCCCTTGGTGCGGCGTGCGACGATCGCCGGCGGCAGGACCTCTCGAAACGCCTCGCGCGCCACCGATCGGTCCCGCCCGCCGGCGCACCACTCCCAGCTTGGGATCGCGAGGCAGGCTTCGATTACCGGCTGTGTCATCAGCGGTGTCGCCACGTCGATCCCGAGTGCCCCCTCATTGGCTTGGAGGTGGTTCTGAATCCGGAGCAGCTGGGCGACGTGTGCGGCTTTGCCCGGCAGGATTTTTCGAGGCGCGTCGAGCCAGGGATGCGTCGGCGAGACCTGCGCGCATTCCTCCCTGCATTCCGCCGAAAGCAGCATGGGATCGGGAGACCATGCATATCGCCGCGCGGAGGTGGGAAGCTTTCGCGCAGCATTGCGCAGTGCGGCAACCGGACCACAGCCGTTGAGCGCGCAGATATCAACGAGGGTGCGCATGGCTCGGGGCCCAATGCCTTCGGCGAGCAGTCTGTCTGTGAGAGCGGTTGCCGTCTGAGAATAGCCGAACACGTTGTCGCCGCCATTCCCGCTCAGGAACCCGTCGGCGTGATGCGCGTGCGCTACCCTTCGGATCGCTGCGTTGTAAGCCTGCGCCTCGGCCCGCGACGTAGGCCGTGGTAGGTCCGGCGATGCCGCCCTGGAGAAATCGACGTCCGCCACGCTGTACTGAGCAACCAAGAGCGGCAGATCGAGCACCTCGCTGAGGTGGCAGGCATAGTCGTAGTCGTCACCATCGGGCTCCCCGGTGTGCAGTGTGATCGCTACGAGGTCGGCCTTTCGCCGCATGGCCATCGCCGCGACTATCGAGGAATCGAGGCCGCCCGAGATACCGATCGCCATCCGGCTATGGCCGGCGACGGAGGCCGCCACTGCCTGACCTACTGCCCGTCGCAAGGTATCGGCAGCAGCGCATCGATCGAACGAGGCTTGGTCACCGACATGGTCCCAAGGGGACCAGACTGGCTCCGTGACCACCTCGCCTTGACGAATTTCTGCACGAAAACCGGGAAGCAGTTCGCACAGGCCTTCGATCGCCGTCGTGGCGGCCGGCAATCCCGCCGAATGAAGATGACGCGCCAAGGCCTGCCAGGCCACCCGCGGTGTCCAAATCGCCGACCCTGCGAGCACATCGGCATCCGATGCGAAGACATGGGCATGGCCTATCCGTGCGTGGACGCATTGAACCGCGCCCGATGGATCCCGCAGAACCCAGGATCTGTTCTCGCCGCTCAGCAAGGCGACGTAGTTGCCCCAGTATCGCTCTACGAGATGGCCCCCTGCGGAATCGACGATCGCCGAGACCTCGGTGGAATCCAGTGATGCCACGGGGCTTGCAGGCCCGTAGCGTGGATACAGGTCGCCCACCACTACCCCTCGGCCGTCAAGATCGATGCACGTCGTTCGCCGGTCGGCGAGCCCGATGGACATCGATCCGCCGAGCGGCGGGGACCAGGATGGGCCGCTGCCAAGCACCTCCGCGAGCATTTCGCGTTCGCCCCGCTCGCCGCCAACGATCATCGCGTACCGGGCCACCGTCATAACATGAAGATCGGTGTGAAGAGCGGCGCTTGCCTCTGGTCGTCGTGTATCACCCTGCCCCGCGATTGCACCCAGGCATGCGCGCGAAACGGATTGGAGCGAACCCCGATGACGAGATCGGGAGCGAGATTTTGCGACAATGCCATCGAAAGGAATGCGATCGACCGGCCAAGACAGCGGTTGCTCGGGGGAAGAAGAAGGTCAGTACGCCGTATCGCCGCTTCCAGCAGCGCAAACTGCATATCGGCCTCCTGTTCGCATCCCTCCTCCGGCGCCGCGGCGACCATCCGCTTGCGCCGCCGCAGGCGTTCCGTAAGCGACCGGAAACTCAGCGTGCGAAGTGCCATTTCCGCCCGTGCCTGCGCAATCGCGCCCAGAAGGGACAGGCCGAGTGAGGCGCTCGTTGTCGGCGCAGTGAGATCGAGGAGATCGATCTGCGGCAAAGGAATGACGGGAACCCGCAAATCTGCTGCGTCACTTTCCACGCAGAGCTTTCGCGCGGTTAGAAACGCCGCGGTAGACGGGGCGAGTGTCGCCGTGGCCTGACCGGTTATGGATGCGATGAACGCTTCCTCGTGACGAGGAGGCAAGCCGCTGAAGCGGCCTGTGCGCAGGTCCATGAAGATGACCCGACCTCCAGCCAGGCAGTAAGTGACGCCCGGCGCTATAGACTGTCCCATGGCCATGCCCTCGAGATGTCAATGGGACGGCAAGCATAGCCGCCGTCCCATCGCCGTGTCAGTCCTCCTCGGAGAGGCCGATGTTCTGGCGCAGACCACCCTGCGAGTCCGAAGGGACGTCGCCGGTGCCCTTGGTCTCCACCTCGATGGCGCCGAGGTCGATCAGACCTTCGCGGTCGTGCTGTTCGTTGCGAGCCATTGTACACTCCTGTGTAAGCCGCCAGGATTGACGGCAACCCAGAAGTAACAGGCCCGAGCCGATGAGACACTGAATATATAAGGCAAAAGTTGCCTTATATATTCAGTGTCTCATCGAAGCTTATTCTGCCTGTCCGTAAAACCCGAGCGCCATCAATATTCATCCAGTATTTCCCGCGTGCGTTCAACTCGCCTCACATGATACTTTGCTATGCGCTTCGCCAGAACCCCGCGTATGTCCACCAGGCCATTGCGGGTTATGGTTCGAAGCTCTCCCAGCACATGTCTGAAAACCCTCGTTTCAGCGATGCGTGCGTGATGAAGTCGTTCATTCAGGCTCTGGCTTTGCGCCATGATCTCCGTATTGGCCGAGGTCCAGGCGATCGAATTGAACAGTGAAGCCGTATATCGCGCGATATCCCTCGGGTCAGTCTCGGGAGCATCATGGCGGTAGGCCTTGATGACCTGCCTGAGCTTCTGGTTGTCGGCGAGTGTCAGGGCCGTGACTATCAGATGCTGATGGTAGGCATACATGTCTGCAAGCCCGGTTCCGTCAGGAAGGAGGGGCCGAAACCCGCCTTCAGGCCGATGTTCGAACAGGCGCTCGCCGACCAGCCTCGCCAGGACCTCGCGAACCGGCGTCGCGCTCGTGAGATGACGATCGGAGATCGCCTTGATGTCGATGCGCTCCCATGGCCTGAACTCGCCGGCGAGGAAATCCCGTTTGATCGCCAGATAGATGCGCTCCTGCGTAGCGGGATCAGGAGCCATCGAGACGTCTCGGCCTCAGATAGGATACGTTCCAGCGCGGCGTCAGCGCGCTTGTCATCTGTTCGAGGTGCCGCTCGGCGACGACCTCGATACACAAGCGCTCCATCTCGCGAAGATCGCCGCCGCCAAGTTGATGCGGAAAACTCATCTTCTGCGCGAAGAACATCAGCGGTATCAGGATATGACCGGTCGAGATTTCGAGACGGTACGCGCACAGCAAATGATCATCGAGCCTGGCCCTGGGATTTCCCGACTCGATCTCTCGAAGCCAGCGAATGCCCATGCCCAGAGCATCCGCGAGTTCGCGCTGGGTCAGCCCATTTCTTTTCCTTGCTTCCTCAATTCGCCGTCCCGACTGTTCCTTTATGTAAGGAAGCGGGCCGCCGGCGACGGAAGCCGCACAATCTAGCGACATTTCCGAGTGTCCTCCTGACGAGAAGAAGGCGCCCAGCCAAGGCTTGCTGCATTGCACGCTAGGTGTGCATACCACCTGCGTCAAATGGAACTGCGGCAATACTTGCGCCATCTACGTACAAAATGACGCTTCCGTTACAACGCGCCATGTATGACAGTGCATCCGTTCAGTTCAATCTGACGCGCTCATAAGTCGCTCGAAGTTGATCGGCCTCGACCCGGAGAAGGTACATGAGCGCGGCGATGTAGATATTGGCCAGCAGGGGCGACGGGATGCCCGGCGACGCGCGGGCAACATCATCGGCGATCCGCGCGGCCGTCATGTTGAGACCTTTGGGCGCTCCCAGATGGTGCTCCTGATCGCCGTCGAGACCGGCTCCGGCGATGGTGGCCAGAAGTTCCTCGACGATGGAAGCGGGCGCGGTATCGAGACATTCGACCGCGATCTGCAATGTCGTTCCCCAGGCTATCAGGCCTCGGGTCGCCCTGATCAGGTGGCAGTGGGCATCAATCAGGAGATCCATGCCCGCCGGTGATAGCCTGAGTTTGAACGTTCGCGATTGTCTGGTCATCGTCGGACCCAGCCTCCCTTGGTACAGCGTTCAAAATGATCCGTCTGTTCACAACGTACCTCTGGCACCTCATTGTTCGGTTTCTGCCGCGAGCGGCACTGAGATGCCGTTTCATTACTATTTGAGACCTGGAAGACTGAATACCGGCCATCGCAGCCACTAAGCGTTCAATGTGGCCGTAACTGCACAAGCCCGGCACTTCAGTGCCCTGCCGATTGCGTGCCCGGCCCTATCGCGTCATCTCTCTGCTCGTTCCCCGGGGGAACCCACCGAACGGCTCCCGGATCGAATGTATGCAACGTCATTGCCGCCTTTCGCTGCGATGTCGCCCGCCCGCAAACCAACGAAAAGGAGCCATGCCGTGCCTGCATGTCCCCGGCGCCTGTCGCCGCTCGTGATGACGCTCACCGGCTTGACCGCCATACCGGCGATGGCCGCCGACAGATCGCCCCCCGGTCCCGCTGCGCAAAGATGCCCGGACGGACCCGCCATCATCGAAGCTCGCAACGACAATGGCTTCGTGATCACGTGCAAGTCCCCGCCCCATTTGCCAACTGCAGCGCGTCATGCGAGCCCTTCACCGACCCCGGTCGGTGCAGCGACCCTGTTCGACAACGCGCTTCTCGCGCAGACGCCCTTCCCGGCCGGTGGCGCCGGTTCCAACGGAGATGGCCATGCACCTCGGCGCTAGTCTGGCGATATCGTGGGCGGTGGCTCTGTCATCCCCGGCGATCGCTCAGGAAATGACGGCCGGATCGGATGCCGCCACGCTCGGCACGGCCGCGGCCCAGGCTCAGGAGCAACTGCGCCAGACCTTCACGAACCTGCAGTTCGAGGACTTCGGACCGGCGCCTGTGAAGGGCCCCGTATATCAGGCGAATGCGGGCGGGCGCATCATCTATTTTGCGCCGGAAAGCGAGCATCTGCTTTTCGCGGCCGTCTACGACAAGAACGGCGTCAACGTCACCGCGCTCGCGCAGGATGCTTCATCGCGCCGCCGCCTTGGCGCCATCCCGCTTCAGGATGGCCTGATGATCGGCCCGGCGGGAGCACCCGAGGTCATCGAATTCACCGACCCCGATTGCCCTTACTGCCAGGCTCTCGAGCGGTTCTGGGAAGCCAAGGCCGCCGAAGGTCGCCCGGTACGCCGGCGGGTCTACTTCGTGTCGGGCATGCACCCGAAGGCGGCCGCTCTCGCGGAGCACATCCTATGTTCTCCTGACCAGCAAGCCGCCTTCATGCAGGTCTATTCCGGTTCCAGGCCGGATGCCCTGGGCAAATGCAGCAGCGGTGCGGAGAAGGTGAAGCGTGACATGGCCGCCGTTCACGGGGTGGGCATAGCCGCGACACCGACAATCATCATCAATGGCCGTGTCATCTCCGGGTTTCAGCAGGCCGAACTCGAAGCGTTCGTGACCGGCCATTACGCCGACGCCCCGAACCGCCGCTGAAAATCACCATTGATGGCGGGCCACGGCTGCTAGTCCGCGCGGGCTTTTGCCGAACGCGCGGTGGCAACGACGAGGACCGAAATGCCGGTGGCACGCACCTGACGGGTGCCGTCCAGCGCTGCCGCCGGCCGGAGACGATACTTCATCGCGACCGGCAGCACTCATGCGGACGGCTCCCGACAGAAAGGAAACCTCTCATGCTGAAACTCATCACCGGAAGGACGGGTCGCACGATCGACGCGGCCACGCTTTTCCTCATCGCCGCGATGGCTGCCGCAGGGGCGGCCCATGCCTTCGCGGCGCCCGCTACTGGCGATCTCGGCTACGACATCTACGACATCGTGGTGAACCAGGGCGTCAAGGGACCGCTGGGCTTCGTTGGCGGTGTCGCCGCGTTCCTCTTCGGCGTCTCGCGCCTGTTCTCCAACATCATGATCGGCATCCCCACGATCGTCGCCGCGGTCGCCCTCATCAAGGCGGATTCGATCCTCCAGACCTTCGGCATGGTCATCTGAACTTCGTCCGGCGCGCGTGCCCCAGGGCCGCGAACCGCGTCGTCCGAAACGGGAAGTGATGGTCACTTTTCCGTAAATCGCGCTCCCCAGCGTGATGAAGCAAGGGAGAAGGGCATTGGAAGAACGCCTGCCCCAGTACCTGCATCGTCCGGTCCAGATCCTCTGGTTCGACAGCCAGGAATTCGTCGTCGTGATCGCCGCGGTGTTCGTCGCGGTCATCATCGGCGGGATCCTCGGGTGGGCCCTCATCGGTGTCCTTCTCCTCTTCATCCCCTGGAAGCGCAGCAAGCCGCGCGGTTTCATCCCGCATCTCGCCTGGCGCTGGGGGCTCACCCGCTTCCGCCATTATCCGGGTCCCACGCAGACCCGCTTCTTCGAGTAGGTGCGATGGTCAATCCCTTCCCAGGAACCGAGCCCCGCCGGGATGCCCGCGCCGACCTGATCGGCGACGTCCGGCCCAGTTGGCACCTCCATCGCTATCTCCAGGGTTCGGCGAACCTGTTCGAGGAGAACCGCCTGCTGAAATTCGCGATCGCGGGCCTCTTCGGCATTACCGCGGTCCTGGGCACCGTCCTCTACACCTCGGGTCAGAACCAGCGCACGGTCGTCGTGCCGTTCGGCGCGGGCGGCGACCTCTACGTCACCGGCAACAAGCCTTCGGCCGCTTATCTCCGCACGATCACCTTCAATGTCGTCGCCCTTGCCGGAACCTATTCCGCCTATTCCGCCGATCGCCAGTTCCAGGAGCTGCTGAGCCTGGTCCACCCCAGCGCCTACAATGCCATGCGCGACAGCCTCACGCGGCTTGTGGGAGAACTCGCGACCAATCCGACCCTGTCGATCGCCACGTACATCCGGGGCGACCAGCCCGTGACCTTCACTGCCAGCGAGATCGTCGTTCCGGTCGAGAAAGTGCGGGTGATCGGCGGCGTGATCCGCAAATTCCGCGGAAATTTGCGGATCCGATACGCGATCGAAAACGGTCGCTTCTGGCTCACCGCCCTCCAGGAGGAGAACTTCAATGCCGAAACCCGGTAGCGTTCCCGCCCTCGCCGTCCTTGTCGTGCTCGCGGGAACACCCCTGCCCGCTCAAGCACAGACCATCGCTGCGATGCCCGACCAGACGAGCCGCATCCGTCTCTCGAACCGCGACGTCAACCACGTGGTATGCCAGGGCGGGGACATCGAGGATGTGCGGTTCTCGGCCGAGAAAGGCATCGCCGTCGAACGCGGCGGATCGGATGCGTGGATCAAGTTCCTCGTCCACGAGACCGATGATCTCGGTGCCAGGACGCGCACGTACGCAACAGAGCCCTCGGAGTTCTTCGTCGCCTGCAACGGCGCGATCTACCCGCTTTACGCCGAACCCTCGGACATAGCGGCACAAACGGTCGTGCTGATGCCGGGAGCGGCCCAGCGCGCCAGCGCGAACGAGGCTTTGCTGGCCCCGATGGCCGAGGAGGAACGCGCGGTGGGCATCACCCTTGCCGTCCTGCAGGACCGCGTTCCTGCCTCCTTCTCGCCGGTTGCACCGACACGCCGCCGCATCGCGCTGAGCGCCGTGCCAGGCATCACCTTGTCCGAGCGCCAGCGCCTCGAGATCGATGGTTCCGGCCTCTCGATGAGCGAATATCTCGTGACAGCCGAGACGCCGACCGCGCTCGACGAACGCGACTTCATCGACAGCGCGCTGGGTGACGATCTGTTCGCCCTCACCTTCGATCGCCTGAATGCCGGCGCCGGCGAGACCGCCCGGCTGATCGCCGTACGGCGGAGCGCGCGGCCATGACCCGCCAGGGTGAACCCGGCGCGGCGCGCGCTGACCTGCCGGCAACCGACGCAGCCACAGACGGCGCGCACTCCGACGTCCGACAGCGGCGCAGCCGCCAGCGCCCCGCTGGCGAAGCGCGGCAGGTCGAGAGCGGCGTCGCTGCGACCCTGCGCAGGAAGTGGTCTCGGCTCAGTTCAGACCAGCGGCTTCGCGCGAAGCAGGTGACGGTGGCCTGCGGTATCGCCCTGCTCGGCGCTGGCCTCTACGCGGCAAGTTCGGGCAGCGACGAGGCGGCTCCCAAGGGGCCGGAAGCGTCGAAGCTCGACATGGGGGCCGGACTTCGCGGCGACAGCCTCGAGGTGAAGCTCCGCGGCGATCTACAGAAGATCCTCGACGGGCAGACGCTGCTTGGAGATCGTGTCACCGCGATCGAGGAAGGCAAGGTCGGTCCTGCCGCCCCCGGCGCCGACGGCTTGCCGCCACTTCCCGGGGAAGACGGTCTTCCTCCGGCGCTGCCCGGCCAGATCCCGGCCTACCCCCCGGCGCCCGCGGAAGCGCGCGGCGAGGCGGGCAGCCTGCCCGCGCCTCCCGGGGTGCCATCGGCCCCCGCCGCCCCGCCCGCGCCGCCGACCGAACGTCAGGTGGGCGCGATCGGAACCGCGACGCCGGCGCTTTCAGCAGAGGGAGGCGCGGCCGGCGGGGCACGGTCAAAAAAAGCCAATCGGACGATCTATTTGCCACCTGGTTTCATGAAGGCCCGGCTGCTGACGGGGATCGACGCGCTGGCGAGCCGGGACGCAACGACAAACCCTGAGCCGATCATAGCGAGGGTCCAGGCACCCGCCGTCCTTCCCAATGACGTGAAGGCCAACCTCGCCGGATGCTTCGTCGTCGGCAATGCGACCGGCAGCCTGGCCAAGGAGCGGGTCGAAGTGCAGCTGGTTTCGATCTCCTGCGTCGATTTCGACGAACACGCGGTGATTGACCAGACCATCAAGGGTTTCTTCGTCGATACCGATGGGAAGAAAGGTCTCTCCGGCAAAGTCGTCACCCGGGCGGGTGCGACGCTTGCCCGCTCGTTCATCGCCGGGACCATCGCCGGCATCTCGCAAAGCGTCGAAGGCACGTTTGGCAGCGTCTCCACCTCGGCGCTGGGCAACGTGCGCTCGCTCGATGCCGCCGACGCGGCGAAAGCGGGGATCGCCGGTGGGTTCTCGCGCTCATCCGACAAACTGACCGACTTTTACCTCGACCTTGCGCGCCAGGCAGGCCCGGTCGTCGAGGTCGGTGCCGCCAAGGACGTCGTCGTAGTCATCCAGGAGGGCCTTGCCCTCGAGATCAGACCCTCGGTCGGGAGCAAGCTGTGATGCCTTCCATCACATTAAGCAGAGGAACGCGCTTCATGAACCTCATCATGCCCCAGCTCGCCGCGGATCGCGTGCTAGCCATTGCCGGCGCCGTCACAGGCCTTTGCCTTCTGCCGGCCTGCTCGACGATGGGATCGCTGCTGTCGCCTTACCCGGAGAAATTCTCCTGCAAGAACGACGATCACGGCCAGTGCATCCATCCCGAACGCGCCTACGAGGATGCCCGTGCCGGGGTCTCCTCGAAGTCCGATCCGCGCGTCACCAACGACAAGACCAGGCTGCGCAGCCGCCCGGGCGCCGCCGGCGACCGGAGATCGCAGGGACGCAGAAGCGCTCAGGGCGGCGCCTACGAAGACTACCGCGCGAGCGTGTACCGCGAACTGAAGGGCCTGATCGAGGCACCCGTCACCCCGATGCTCAAAGCCCCGCGCACGGTCCGCACGCTCATCCTGCCCTATTCCGACCGGGCCCGACCCGATCGCCTTTTCATGCCGCGCTATGTCTATTCGGTCCTGGGCCAGCCGGTGTGGACGATCGGCAATATGCTTTCGCCTGAAGCATCCGCTCCGCGCCAGGCTCCCCTGCTCACGCCCATGCGCGAGACGGCCGCTGACACAGCGGCGGCGTCCGGCGAGATGGAGCTTCAGCCATGAGCGCATCCGCCCCCGGTCTCAGTTTCTCGCGCCTGCGCGAGAACGTGCGCCGCGACAGCTTCTCAGACTTTCTCCCACTCGTCGCCTGGGAACCGGAAAGCGAGGCTTTCCTGTGCATCGACGACAGTTGGGGTCATGCGTGGGAGATCGTGCCCAGCGCCTACATGTTCGCGCATGTCCAGGCGGCGCTGCAAGGCCTTCTGAACATCCAGTTCCCCGATGGAACGGTTCTGCAGTTCCACACATTCGCGGATCCGCTGATCGACGGCGTGCTCGACGCCTACCTTGACCTGAAGACGAGGGACGATCCCCTGATCCAGGCCTCGGCGCGGCGGACCCACCAATACCTCAGCGAGGGACGGCATGGCCTCAAGGCTCTGCATGACATTCCCGTCCGCGACTTCCGCACCCTGCTGTCGATAAAGACGCGGCGACCGCTCGGCGAGGATCTTCGCCGGCAGGTCGAGGAACAGCTCTCCAAGCTCGGCATCCGCCGTCTGCCGCCGGAAGCGATGGTAGCCTTCTATCGGCGTATTTTCAACGGCGTCGCGGACCGGGCTCCAGGTGTCTTCGCCGACGGATCGACCGTGGGCGCGCCGCCGATCGCCAAGCAGATCATCGATGCCGGACCCGATCTCGTGTTCGAGGGCTCCGAAGTGTTCCTCGGCAATCAGGTCGCGCGGTGCCTGACGCCCAAGGCGCCTGCACGCAGGATCACCGCCGAGAGAGCCAACCGCTTGATGGGCGGCATGCGCGGATCGTCGGAGGACAGCGACCAGATCGGCGGCCCGTTCCTCTACACCCTCAACGTCCTGTTCGATCACTCGCAGTTCGAGATCCACAAGCGTGCACAGATCCTCTCGGCGCAGAAGGCGGCCGGCAGCTTCGCGATCGAAGTCGGCAAGCAGATCGAGGAGATCGGTTGGATCCTGGACGAGGCAAGCAATTCCCGGTTTGTACGGGTGATCCCCTGCCTCTGGGTGTTCGGCCGTGACCGGGCCCATGCGCGCGATCTTGCAGCCCGCGCCAAACGCTTGTGGGAAAGCGAGCCGCTGCCCTTCGCGATGCAGGAGGAAAGCTACCTCAATCCCACCCTGCTGGTCATGAGCCTGCCCTTCGGGCTTTATCCCGACCGCACAATGCTGCGTATGCTCGAGCGCGATTTTCGCATGCCGGTCAAGGCCGCGGTGCTGATGGCACCGATCCAGACCGACTTTCGCGGGGGCGGACGTCCCGCACTTCTCTACACCGGGCGCAAGGGCCAGCTGATCACGCTCGACCTGTTCGATCCGCGCATCAATAACTACAATTTCGTCGTCTCGGCCGAAAGCGGTGCCGGCAAGAGCTTCCTGCTCAACAACCTGTGCCAGCAGTACTATGCCTGCGGCGCGCTCATCCGCATCATCGACATCGGAGGCAGCTACCGCAAGCTGTGCACGCTGTGCTCGGGCCGCTACATCGACATCGGCGAGGAACACCTTGTCCTCAACCCGTTCGACATGGGGCTCGCGCTCGACGGGGACGACCGGCAGTCAGCAATCACGATGGCGGTGGCGATCGTCGCTGAGATGGCGAATGCCTCGACGCGCAAGGGCGTCACCACGTCGGAATGGAACCTGCTGAAATCGGCGGTCCAGTGGACCATCGACAGCGGCCGTTCGGCACAGGGCATCGATGCGGTCCGCGAGTGGCTGGGCACGTATCCCGGCCAGGTCGGCAGCGATCTCGACCGTGTCGAGCACCTCGTGCCCGCCGCGCGCGAACTCGCGTTCAACTTGCGCGATTTCGGGTCGAACGGTGCCTACGGCCACTATTTCAACGGCGCGTCGACGCTGGACATCCGCAGCGACGAGTTCGTCGTGCTCGAGCTCGAGCGCCTGAAGGCGATGCCCGACCTGTTCAATGTCATCGTCATGGTCGTGGTGAACGCGCTCACCCAGGAGCTCTATCTGTCCGCCCGTGATCGCCCGCGCTTCGTGCTGTGCGACGAAGCGGCGCAGTTCATGACCCGCACGGACGGACAGGATCTCTCGCGGCTCGCCGAAGCGTTCGGGCAGGGTTACCGCCGCGCGCGCAAATACCGCGGGTCGTTTGGCATCGTCCTGCAAAGCATGAACGACCTCACTTTGTTCGGGGGAACCGGTCAGGTGATCCTCGAGAACGCGGCGACGCGCTTCCTGCTGCAGGGCTCGACCTACGACCGCGCGGTCGAGAACAAGATTCTGGATTACTCGGGATTCGTCCTCGACCTGCTCAAGTCGGTCCGCAACTCCAAGCCCAACTACTCCGAGGTCTTCATCGACTCGCCGCTGGGGCTGGGTATCGCGCGCCTGGTGGTCGATCCGTTCTCCTACTGGATCAACACGTCGGCGCCGGACGAGGTCGCCGCCTTCGACGCGCTGATCCGTCGGGGCCATTCGCCGCTCGAAGCGGTCTGCCAGCTTGCCGGTGTCGATCCGGCCGAAGTCGCCGGAGGAGCAGCGCGATGACGAACCGGCGTACTCCGACCACCCATCCCGATCAGCTGCAGTTCGACCAGTTACATCCTGACGGCGCAGAAGAGGAACGGATCGAGCGACTGGTAAGCGAGCGCGTGGCGCAGCGCTTCGAGGCGGAAGCGTTCCACTGGCGCCTGCGGCTCGTGGCAATCGAGACCTGCATGCTGGGCGTGCTGATGCTGGCCGCCGGGTTTCTGCTCGGTCATCCCGCGATGATGGTGGTCAGGGCGAGCCTGATCGTCGCCGGATCATGCTTTGCGACGGGAGTCCTGCTGCTCAGCCTGTCCGCCGCCGCTGGCCGACTTCTCTCCCGTCTCGCCAAGGGGCGCGTCATATGAACGGGCTGCTCTCGTCCGCTCCCTCGCAGCCATCGATCCGGCTGGTGCTGAGCGCTTTGCTGCTGCAGTTCGTCCAGACCACCCTGCTCTTCCTGTCGCCGCGTCTCGACGCCAGCGACCGGACGCTGATCTGGGCCCTCACCCCGCTCGCGCTGACCCTGCTGGCCGTCTCGCTCGCCGGGACCGCGCGCGCCGCGGCGCATCGACGGAGCCGCCGCCATGAACTCTGAAACGCGAAACACTGCCGCCCTGCCCTGCACCGCGATTGCCATGGCGGCAATCCTCGCCTCTGGCCCGGCCATCGCGGTCGCACAGGCCACAGGTTCAAGCAGCACGATCGGCCGGACGTGGCCGATCGCGGAACCCGATGCGCTCGCCGAGATCGAGGCGAAGGTGGCCGGTCTCCCCCGTGACATGCGCGCGGCCTATGGCCCGCGCGGCAACTGGACGGCACTGAAGGCCGCTTCGCTTGGCGTCGCACCAGCGGACCGGGTCCGCAGCGTCGTGCCCTTCCACACCCTCGATTTCGACATCGCACTCCCGGACGGCAAAGTGCTCTATCCCAAGGGGTTCACGTTCAACCCGCTCACATACGTGAGGCTTCCGCAGCGGCTGGTGATCGTCCATCCCCGCGATCTTGCCTGGGGCCTGCGGATCGCGCGGCCCGGGGACTTCGTCGTGCTGACCGCTCTGGGAACCGACAGCGGCGATGCGATCGAACTATCCGAGAAGTCCGGCCGCGCCATCTTCATTCTCGAGGAAAGGATGAAGGAACGGCTGGGCCTCACCGTTGCGCCCGTGGTAGTTGCCCAATCGGGCACCCGCCTGATCCTCTCCGAATTCGGACCGCAAGTCCGCAGCGCCCGCAAGGCAGCCGCGCGATGATGCGGCCGCGCCTTGCCAATATACTCGCAGCACCGCTCGCTGCGGCCATGTCGCTCACGGCGCCTGTCCCCGCGCAGGCCTCCAGATGCGAGGCGGGCAGCGCGTTCAATCCCATCACGAAAGTCCGCTGGACCTGCATTTTTCCGATCACCATCGGCGGCGTCAGGGTCGGCAGCTACGACAAGCTCGACAAGGAACTCGACGCGCAGTCGGCCTCGAAGCCGCTCTGTGCCTGCCGCAAGGGCCTCGAATTCTGGTTCGGCGTCAAGGTGTCCTACTGGTCCCCCAACCGGATGATCGACGTCGTCACCGAGCCTGGTTGCATGATGGCGCTTGGCGCGGACCTGATGCCGACCGGCGGCAAGCTGCAGGGCAGCCAGTCGTCGATCGCGGACGGCACGAACACCCGCAAGATGTTCGCCCAGATGCATTACTACATCTCCCCGGTGTGGGCGATGCTCGACATGTTCACCGACCTGCCCTGTCTGGAGAACGACGGCTTCGACGTCGCGATGATCACCGAGGTGCTGCCGACCTGGCAATCGGCGACGCTCGGCGCGATCATCCAGCCCGAAGGCATCCTGTTCGGCAACCCTGCGGCCGGCCTTGCCTGCATGGCGGACAGCGCGGCAGCGGCAGCCGGCAAAGTCGTCGATCCGCTGTTCTGGTGCATGGGATCGTGGGGGGCGACCTATCCGATCGCGGGCGACATCCATTTCGACGACAGCGTCGAGGCATGGGCCGGTCTTGCCGCCCGCGGCACCTTCATGATGGGAAGGCTAGGCGCCCTGACCGTCAGTTCCGCCGACGGCTGTTCGTTCGTGCCCCAGCCGATCTGGACGAAGAGCCGGTACAAGCTCCAGATCATGGAACCGGTGAAGGGCGGCAAGTGCGTCAACATCGGGCGCCCCGGCGCGCTGTGGTCAAGCGCCAAGCACGCGCCCGGCAAGGACAATGCCCAGTTCATGCTTTTCGAAAAGGTGATCTGCTGCGCCGGGATACCCGCGCCGTGAGCAGGTCGCCTCCCCCATGCCCCGCGTGCCGGACCGGCAAGTCCCGGAGGTCATCCCGCCAAGGCCCGAGCGGCCGCCGGCCGGGCGCGCAGGCAGGAGCGGCGCCGTTCCCCCGCGGCGCCGCTCCAACCCCGGTCAGCGCGGTGATGGCCTTCCCAAGGCGGCGCAAGTGTCTTCCCCGCACTTTCGCCGTCACCATGACCGCGCTGACCACCCTCGTTGTTCCCGTCGCCCTCCTCTTTCCAGCATCGACGAAGGCGCAGACGATGGAAGACCGGGCCCGCGCCGCGGCCACTGCCGCCCGGGCGAAGTCATCCGACAGCGACGCGCTTCGCGCGAACTATGTGACGCCGGGCCTCGCCGGGGAGGCGATCGCCACGATCGACGATTCCCGCAGCTTCACGCCCTCCATCGCCTGCCGGAAGACCGCGACGATGCTGGAAGTGCTGGTACAGCCGTCGGGGACGGGCGATCTCACCTCGGTCACCGTGTCGCGCGACCGGGATCTCGACGGTACGATCGATTCCACGTCCACGATTCCGGTCCCGGTTTCGGGGATCTGCTCCAACGGGGTCGTCTCGTGCAGCCCGGGGACTTGGGAGAAATGCCGCTTCCTGCGCTGGAACGTCGACAGCGCGGGGGCCCTGAACCTGACTGCGGTGGACATGCCCCAGCTCGCCGCGTGCTACTGCATCAATGCCAGCTGCGGCAGCAACCTGGCCTGGGCGAACATGCCTTCATTACTGCGCGATCTCGGCGGGGGGATGGTCGGCGCACTGACGACCGCCGACCCGCGCTACGGGATCGCGGAAGCGGTCATCGACGGTCCTTCGATCCGCTATGCAGGAGCACTCTCGAGCGCGTGCAGCGCCGATGCCGCGGTTCCGCAAAGCCGCTACCGCGCGGCTCCGGCGGCGATCGCGTCGGATGCGGCCATCGCCAGCAGCGCCAGTACCGTCTTCAAGGCACTCGAAGGCTCGTCGATCGGGACAGGCACGTCGCAGCAGTACCGACATTGCACGATCAAGCGGCAGGTGAGCGTGGTCAGGCCCGCGCCTGCCAGCATCGTGAGCCGAACCTCGGGCGGGTACTCTACGCTGCAGAACGGATCCGCATTCGATTTCCTGATGGGCTCGCCAGCGGACAACAGCCTCGCCGGGAACAGCTGCACCCTTTTCGACTTCCGCATGATGCTTCGTGTCGCGGGCGCCGACCGGATCCGGGATGCCCGACTTGCACATTACTATGCCGACGACTGGGCGCAGGTCCGCATCGACGGCCAGCTTGTCGGTTCGGGCCCCTCGAACTGGACAGGGACCGGTCTGCCCCCCGGCACGTGCGAAACCAAGGACACGTTCCATCGTTATCCAGGCCTCGATCTCAAACCCTTCCTCACCGATGGCGACCACGAGGTCTGGCTACGGGTCGCCGTCGCCAAGGGCGGCGAGGCCTTCGCCCAGATCCATGTCGACGTCGATGACAGTTGCCAGGTGCTGGAACAGGTCGTCGATGGATGCTCCTTCATCGCCGCCGATCCGCAATGCCGTCTCGACAGCGAGCTTGTCGATGGGGTGCAGACCTCGTTGAACGGCGTGGCCACGGGCCTGAGGCCCCTGGAGCAGACCCGGCTGATGGGCGCGCCGTCCTGCCCGACCGACCTCACCCGCGATTACTTCACGAAGGATCGCAAGTACCGCTGCACGGCGACGAGCCTTGCCTATCCCGACACGAGCCGCGGCGCCTACATCATCGATCGCTCGACCGAGACGCTGCTCGCCGACCGGACGCTCCAGGCTGACGGCAGCTTCTCTTCGTCCACGCAGGCATTCGCCTTGCCGGATCGCGGTTCGGTCCCCGCGTGCGAGCCCATCTGCAAGACGCAGGCACCCAAGGCCAACAGCGAAGCGGCACCCGACGGCGTCGTCGGATCGAAGCAGAACCAGCCGACGGGCGTCGACACGTTCTATCATGCCTGCACGAGCGACAACGCCTGTCCCGCAGGGCCCGGCGAGGAAATCGTGTCTGCCTGCGGATGCCTCGATGATTTCCCGGAAGCGGTCGTGATGATGCAGACAGTGCGGATGGCAGGTGCGGACATGGTCTGCAGCGCGGTGGCGCCATGAGCCGGGTGCCGCTCCTGCCGGGAAGGCCGTCAATGCGCGCGCGGTCGATGCTGGCGACCTGCATCGCCATGGCCTGCGCCATTACCTGCACCCTGGCCGCGCCTGCGGCCCGGGCGCAGCAATATATGTGCGCCGCCGATCTCGACGGGAACGGCGATGCCGCCGACGCGGGCGAACAGGCAAGCTGCCTCGCCGCTCCGGCGGGTGGATATCTGTGCCCGATAGAGCGGACCGCGTGCGTGGTTTCGCCCGAGAGCGGGGCCTATGCCTGCCCGCTCGGCGACCAGTTCGCGTGCGTTTCACCGGTCGCGGGCGCGGCGCCATCGTGCTCGCCGAATGCCTGCATCGACATCGCTGCCAATCCGATCACGGAGGCGCCACCGATCGAGGACGCTGGGCCGAGCGCCGACGGCACCGCCGATGCCGATGGCAACTGCGTCGGCACTGTCGAGATATTCGCCGGTCGCGGGATGCGCTGCCGTCCAGCCGGGCTCTCCACGACGTTCGCCAATTGCTGCGCGGACAAGGGCAAGGTGGTGAAGGACGGGATGGGCTCGTCGATTTCGTCGATCGGCACCAAGATCGCGGTCGCCAAGGGCGTGTTCACCGGGATGAAGGCCGCCTACGCCGCCTTCAGGGCCGGCGCGACGGCCAGCCAGGCGGCAAGCGCGGGCGCCAACGCCCTCATCGTCGGCATCGATCCGACATCGATCGCCGTGAGCCTGGCGATCAACTTCATGATGGAGTTCCTGCTTTCGGGGTGCGACCAGCAGGATATGGAAACCGCCATGCTGCGCGCCTCGGACATGTGCCACGAGGTCGGCAGCTACTGCGCGTCCAGTGTACTCGGCGTCTGCCTCCAGCGAGCACGCGGACACTGCTGCTTCAGTACCAAGCTCGGCCGCATCATCCAGGAGCAGGGGCGCCCGCAGCTCCGGGCCTTCAACGCGAACCCCTGGGGCACGGCCAGAAACCCGATGTGCCGCGGTTTCACGCCGGAAGAATTCCAGGCCCTCGATTTCAGCCGGATGGACCTGTCGGAATACTATGCCGACATCGAGAACCGGTCGCCGTCCGAGATCCAGATCGACATGGAGGAACGCGTCGATGCCTATCTCAACGCCATCGGCCAGTAGTCTCGCGCTCGCCGCCGCGACGCTCGTCGTGGCTGGCATCAGCACCGCGATACTGGCTCAGGAGAATGCCCGCGAGGCGATCGGCGCGCAAGGTTCGCAGACCCTTGAGCGGCTTGCGGACGCTATCGCCAAGAGCAGAACCGACGCCCCTGAAATCGCTCATCCCGTGCTTCCCGACCTTGATAGCCCGGCCGAACGGCGCCGCGCTTTCGAGGGCCTGCGGCGGCACGCGGCGCCTGCGGAGCTGGAAGCGCGGGCACGGGCCGCGCATCGGCAGAGCGAGGCAGCGCTCGCGGCCGAACGCGAACGCCAGGCAAGGACGCTGCGGCAAGCGCTCGGCCTCGAGCCGTCCGAGGAACAGGCCATCGCAAAAGCCGGGCCGAACCTCCCTGCCGATGCGGCAACACGCTGGGTGCCGGTCATATTCGTCTCCTCCTCGATGCCCATCGCGGTTCTGCGCAGCTATGCCGGACAGCTCGAACGCGTGCACGGCGTGCTGGCCTTCAGGGGGATGCCCGGCGGTCTGCGGAAAGCAGGTCCGATGGCCGAGCTTACGGCCGGCATCCTGCAGCGCGATCCCGGGTGCGAGGGCCCCGGATGCGCGATGCGCGACGTTCAGGTGATCGTCGATCCGCTGGTTTTTCGCCAACACGCGATTGCCAAGGTGCCCGCGCTGGCGATGATCCCGGGCGACCCCGCACAGGCCTACTGTGAACGCGGCGACGACAGTCCGCGCGGCGCGCATCTCGTCTACGGCGACAGCGCCCTGCCGGGCCTGCTGGAGGAATATGCCCGCCTTGGAGGAAAGGAGGACGTGCGCCATGCTCAGGCTCTTATGGGGGCTCGCTAGGGTTTTCCTCGCCATCTGGACAGGGCTCCAGAACCTCCCGCGCCAAGCCGCCGTTGCTCTGGGCGCAGCCTCTCTCGACGCGCCTGCCCGGCCCGCGAAGCTGGCCTACGCGATATTGGTCGTCCTGCCGATCGCCCTCGTGGTCGGCTGGACGATGCCGCAGATCACGCTGGTGATGACGCCATCGATCGAGGCCTGGGCCCTTCGCGAGAAGCCGGGCCCCATCGCGCGGGGAGATTATGTGCTCTTCGTGTTCCAGCATCCCGTCATCGGCGACAAGCCCGCGAGGATCACCAAGCATGCGCTGTGCCTCCCCGGCGATCGCCTCACGACGATCGAGCTTCCCTCGAGGCACCGGTCCGGGACATCGGACGCCTGGTACTTCTGCAACGACCGGTTCCTCGCACTCTCCCTGCCCGCCGCGCGCAGCGGGATGCGGCTCGAGCATATGCGCTGGAGCGGCGTGATCCCGGCCGGAATGGTCTATGTCGGCTCCTCCCATCCGCGCGGTTTCGACAGCCGCTATTTCGGGCTGCTTCCGCTTGATCGCCTGACCCGGATGGAGCGGATCCTGTGATCCCGCGGCAGGCCCCCGCATGCTGGCTGGCATGCCTCGCCATTCTTTCGTCCGCCACACTCGCGCGGGAGGCCGCCGGTGAAGTCGGGAGCGTGGGCGAGGCTGGAGCGTTCGCGCCGATGACCGCCGCGGCTGCCCCGGGCCGCGAGCCGGTCTCATCGGCGGGCAGCCGACAAGGATACTGGTGGTACGAGGCCCCTGCTCCGCAGGAAACGGCGGACCACGACCTGGCCGCAAGACCGAAGATCCCGCCTATGTCCGAGCTTGCCACGTGGACCCCGCCACGCATCCGCAAGCTGATCGAGGAGCAGCGCGATTATGCCGCGACCGTCCTCACCGTCGAAGCCGTGTCGGATTTCTGGCGGCTCCAGGACTTCGCGAGGCGAAAGGCCCGTGCGTTCGCGGGCGTTACCCAGCTTGCCATGCTGCAGCATCCCGAACTGAACTCGAAATCGGCGAATCCGATGGTCGGCGATGCCCGTTCGCAGCTGACCGCGCAGAAGGACACGATCCGCCGCGCGTACCTGCGCGCACATGCGGGCGAGTTCGCGATCGTGATGTTTTCGCGATCGACCTGCGGATATTGCCGGGTCCAGTGGCCGATCGTCCAGCGCTTCCAGGAGGAGATGGGCTGGCAGGTCACCGCGATCGATCTGGACAGGCGACCGGGCGTCGGCGAGCGCTTCGGGGTCGAAGTCACGCCGACGACGATGGTGATCCGGCGTGCCAGCAACCAGCGCATGGTCATCGCGTCAGGCGTCGAAGCCTATCCGGCGCTCGCGCAGATGGCGTACCAGGCGGTCCGCCTGCTACGCGGCGATATCCGGCCCGAGCAGTTCATGACCGGGCCGGGCGAGGATGACGGCTTCTTCGACGCGTTGGCGAACGGTCCCGTTTCCGCCAGCGATCCGCGGGTGAGCGATGGGCTTGGGATTCCTCTTGCCCAGGGGCCGGGAGAATGACCAATCGGCACCCACCCATTCCGCAGCGAAAGCCCCAAGCATCCAGTTCAGGCGGGAATTTCGGCTGCTTCCCCGCGCGCTTGCAGGAGACGGATAGCCTTCTGGTCGAAGCTCATGAATGTCTCGCCGCCGAGCCACTGACCTTCGTGTGCGATCACGCCGTCCGCGAAGTCACCGCCTGCATCGAGTATCGCCAGACCGGCCTCGACGGCCTGGCGGTCGAGCCTGACGTTCTCCGCCTCGATCAGGACCCTCAGCGCGTCGGCGACACGGGACCCCGGAAACTTGTAGAGGCGAAGCAGGACCCAGCAGAACTCGCACAGCGACGGCAGCGCGATGGCGACAAGGTCGGCCTCCTGCATCAGCCGCTGCGCGAGAGCGCCCTGCACCGGGTCGTCCTGGGTCGCGGCGCGCACCAGGATATTCGTATCGACCGTGATCTTCACGACCGGCCGGCCCAGCCTTCCGCGATCGCCTCGTTCATGTCCTCGACCGAAATCGGTGCCTGGCCATCGCGCCGCAGCGAACCGAAGAAGCCGTCGAGCTTGCCTGAAGGCCGCACCGCGCGAATGCGCACTTCGCCGCCGGGCATTTTCTCGAAGCTGATCCGGTCGCCCGGATGCACGCCAAGGTGCTGCAGCAATTCCTTGCGCAATGTGATCTGTCCCTTGGTGCTGATCGTCAGAGCGTTCATGGCGCGAGTCCCTTCGCCGCTGAATGTAAGGAAAATCTTCCTTGCCTTCAAGGCTCACTCCAACATGCCAAACCAGCACGCGCTTCTCCGGTACCCGGCCTGCAACCGCGCCCTGCTATCAATCGCGCCCACCATTGCGCTGCTTGCCGCCCTGCCACCAGCCGCGGCAGCGCAGCAGCCCATCGCACGGGATGCGGCCCAGGATGCGGCCAGGCGCGCCGCGATCCATCCGGTCGCGGACGCGGCGGCCATGCAGGCCTGGCTGGCCCGCGTTCCGGTGACACGCTCGTTCCCCAACGATCTTGCCGCGACGCTGGACGGGCATGGCCCTGCGTTCATTATCGAAATGACGACTAGCGCGGGTTGCATTCCCTGCGGGGACCTCTGGGCAAAGTTGTCGTCGCTCGCGGCACGGCACGGATGGCGTCTGCGCACGATGGGCAGCGAGGACGCCATGATCCGCTCCGGCAGGCTCGGGCTGCCATGGGCCGGGCATCCGGTTGCCTGGGTCAGACCGGTGACCGACCCATGGCGCGCCATACCGATCGCGGTCGGTACCGACCATACGCCAAACCTGGCGCGCAACCTCTACCTCGCCGCGAAGATGCTCACGGGGGTACGGCCGGCCGTAGGGGTGCGCGCAATGGCGAAATTCACCGGCATCGTCGGCGCGGCGCCTCGTCCACGCGAAGGGAGGCGGCCATGATGCTGCTCCGCTTCGCTGTCCGCGCCCGCCCCCGCCATTGCCACTGCCACCGCCACCGCCACCGCCACCGCAACCTTTCCCGTGAAGGAACCCAGCCGATGTCCTACCCGTGCAAGGGGCTGATGGCGCTATTCGCCGCCCTCGCCTTTACCTGCTGCACTGCATCTCCGGCCAGGGCGCAGAGCTGGGCCGAGACCTGGTTCGACAACGTCACGTACACGGCGCCGGGGAGCTTCGAGGATCAGACGCGGGGCTACATCACCGCGGGCGGGATGTCGGGCCGGGTCGATGTCCACAACGACTATCTGATGTCCGTCAGCCTGCCAAAGGTGCGGGCCGGTTGCGGCGGCATAGACATGTTCCTGGGCGGCATGTCGTTCCTCGACCCGGATTACCTCGTGCAAAAGCTGGAGAGCATCCTGCAGGCAGCGCCGGCGGTTGCGTTCCAGTACCTGCTCGAAACCCTCGACGAGAAGATGGGGAACATAATCTCGAAGATGGAGGCGGCGACCAATTACCTTAACTCGATCCAGGTCAACGACTGTCGGCTGGCAAACCGCATGGTCCAGATCGCCAAGGGCGACGACAACATGTCCGGGATCATCGAAGAGATGACCGGCTACCGCTCGGTGAAGCAGGGGTTCGCGAAGAGCTATCAGAACAGCCGCGAGAAGATCGAGGCCAATGCGAACAATCCGACCGAGGACCTGAAGGACGCGCTGGCGAATTGCCCGGCCGAGGTCACCGACATCTTCCGCACCGGATCGCTTCTCAGCCATGCCGCGGCGCGGGTTGGTGCCGGAGACTGGGCCAGCGTGATGCGGGCACGGGTCGGGGACGTCTACATGCGCTGGGATGCGAACGACAAGGTCCCGCTGTTCACCGCGATCCCGCAGTGCCCGGCGCAGGATACCGAAAGCGCCCAGGACTTCCTGACCGGCCGCGTCCAGCGCCGCTCGCTCAACCTGCCGCCCAGCATCGCCGACTGCGCGCAGGATGGTTCGGGCCGCGGCGCGCTGGTGCTCGCGCGCGAGCGCATGCAGTCGATCGCAACCAAAATCCGCACCCGCACTGCGCTGACGAGCGAGGAACGCCAGTTCGTCGCCAATGTGCGGACACTGCCGGTCTATCGCATGCTCGAGTGGGGCGTGCGGCAGGGCGTGACCGATTCCGTCATCGGCGACACGGACGAACTGGTGGCGCTCACGCTGGCCTACCAGATGCTGAACGATCTCACCCGCACCATCGATTTCACGGTGAGCAATGCGGAGCGCGGTGCGACTGTCGCGGGTGCGGCGGACAGCGCCAACGCCAGCGTGTGCCAGACCCGTATCCTCTCCAAAGGCATCGAACAGCTGCGCGATCTGCGCGACGAAGTGCTCCGCCAGCGTGCGCAGATGCGCCAGAGCTACATGGCCGCGCTTTCGGCCGCGAACCTTTCGGCGAACTATGCCGGCCTCCTGCGCGAGCGCGACCGCGACGCGCGCGATACCGCCGGCGCCGCCGCCCGCAGCCGATAGGTCATGCCTGCCATGCGCCGCGCAATTCTCGCTTTTGTCCTTCTCTGCCTCTCGGCAGAACCCGCGCTCGCTGTCGACGCGAGCTTCCATACCTATGGCGGCTTCGCCGAGACCGTGGACGCATTCCGGCTGGTTTCGATGATTTTCGGCGATCCCCGCTACGAGACGCTGGTGCTGATCGTGGCTACGGTGGGTATTGGCCTGGGAGCCGTTCTCGCCAGCGTACGCGGATCCGGCATGGGTCTCGTCGCCTTCGGTTTCCAGATCCTGTTCGGCGTCGGCGTCTTCGTCGGCCTCGTCGCCAGCACCGGCACGGTCCACGTCTACGACCGTGTCCGCAACGCCTATCAACCGGTTGGCGGGGTTCCCAATCTCCTCGTGCTGGTGGCCGGCGCCACCAACATGATGGAACGCGCGCTTGTCGAGACGATCGACGACAATACTCTCGACCCCAATGCGAAGATCGAGTTCGGGGCGGGCGGCCACAGCTTCGACCTGTTCCTCAACGCCGTGTCACCGCGCGGTCCGATGACCGACACGTTCCTCGATGCGACGATCAAGGACTATGTGCGCCAGTGCTATCCCGTTGCCCGGGTGTCGCCGGCCTACGGGATCGACGACGACCAGTTGTTCCGAACCACGAGCGACCTGCCCTCCGCCTTTGCCGCAATGGCCGGCCCCGCCACGTTCTCGACGGTCTACACGGGAACCGACAAGGGCGGCACCACCGTAAGCTGCACCGAGGCCTGGGCCCACATCTCCGGGCGACTTTCCGATCCGGCGCTGTTCGAGGACTATTCGCGGCAGATCTGCGTACACACCGGATACGACGCCGCGAACGCTCAGCAGTTGGCCCGGTGCCGGCAGCAACTGGGTGAGATGGGCCAGATGATGCTCGGCCGCCCGATGACGGCCCAGAGCCTCTTCACCCACGTGATGCTGGCAGGCAGCGTCGGCGACGTCCTGTTCGAGGACAGCCCGGCCTCGGCGGCACGGGTCATGGCCAACCGCGCCGTCCTGTCGGGCGGTCTCGCCACCCTGTCCGTTGCCAACGAATGGATGCCGACAATCCGCGCCGTGGTGTTCGGGATCATGCTGTTCATGGTTCCGATCGCGCTTCTCTTCATCCTGACCCCTATGAACTTGCGCGTTGCGAGCTTCGCCATCGGCATGTTCGTGTTCGTCGCGTTGTGGGGCGTGATCGATGCCGGCATCCACCAGCTGACGCTCGGGCGTGCCAGCGCCGTTCTGGAGGAGCTGCGCGCCAATGCCCTTGGTGCCAATGCCTGGCTCCTCGCGCCGTCAGCCGCGATGAAGGCGCTGGCCATCTTCGGGAGCTTCCGTACCGCAGCGGCGGGGCTTGCCGGTGCCTTCGTATTCACGGTGTTCCGCTTCAGTGGGAACGTCTTTGGCGCGTTCACGTCCGGTTCGCTCGGGATAACCGGACAGGCCGCTGCAGCGGCGGCACCGATGGCGACAGCCGAGGGCAAGGCCTCGGCGCTGGAAGCCCAGGCATCCGCGATGGGCACGCGCTCGCGCGCGGCAGCATCGTCGAGTTTCGGCGATTTTGGCGAACGCGCGAGCTTCCAGGCCAATCGCGGCTTCGGAGAGGCGGCACATATCCTGGGAGAACGGCCCGGCACCGCGGGCGATACCGCCCTCGCGCTTGGGGGAATCGAGGGCGCCCGCCAGATCGGGAGCCTGGCCCCTGCCCTTGGGGACCGCGATCTTGCCGACCCTCAGGTCGCCCGTGCGGTCCAGGCGAGCGCCGCCACCGGCGCGATCCACCAGTTCGCGCAGAAGGATGCATTGCGCGGCCTCGCCACCAGCTATTTCGGAAGCGGCGAAACCGGAGAGAAGGCGTTCGCCGCCTTCAGCCAGAACCTCGTCCAGTGGCGCGCCTTCGGCGACCAGCGCGCCTACGGCATGATGATGCAGGCGGCGACGCGCCATTTCGAGCGGAGCGGCTATTCGCCAGAGGATGCAAGCCTTAAGGCGTCCGGGGTGATAGGCGAGGCACAGGCCGATCCGACGTTCGCCAGGCTGATCGCGAATGCCTATGACCAGCACCAGCTGCTCGCCAACGATCTCACCTCCGCGCAGGTCCAGGTCGGAGCCATGGAGGGTCGCCGCGACTATGCAGGCGAGCGGGTCGCCGAGACCGAGCGCGCCAACGTCGCCACGGAACAGGCCTGGCGTACCGGCAGCAACCACGGACAGCGCCAGGCGGCGGCGATGCTCGGCCTATCGCTGGATGAGACATCGAGGCGCATCGGCTTCGTCAACGCCTTGTCCGGCGAGGCGCGAAGCACGGCGATAACCCAGCTTTCCCACGCCACCGGGCGCAGCGAAGCGCAAGTCCTCCACGCCCTGGAGAACTACAACGCGGCAAGTCAGGTCGGGACGGCCGATGGTGCCGGCGCGGAAGCTGCCCGCGAAGGCGCCAGCATCTATGGCCGTACACGGGAGGCGGCAGGCTACGACTTCGCCGAACGTTCGGGCAAGCTCGACGCCCAGCGCGGGGTTGGTACGGCGGGAACGCGATCCGCCGCCAGGATCGGCGAACAGCGCCGCCAATCGGAGAACTTCGGTTTCGCGCAAGGTGCCGCGGCGGCCGGCCGCTCGACCCGCGAAGCCGCAAGGCTCGACAGCTTCATCCTGGCGCTCTCGCGCACGTCCGGAAGCCAGGTTGATATGGCCGAGGGTGGGACGCAAGGCATCGCCGATCGCGCCCGCAACGACCGGCTCACGAACATCGTCGAGAAGGAACGGCTGACGCGTATGCAGCACCTGCTCGCTGAGCATGGCGTGGATCTCGGCAAGCGTCAGATCGCGATGGACCAAAACGGCGACATGAGCCTCAACCTCACTCCGCAGACGGCAGCGGCGATGTGGAAGGGCGGGCTCCTCAACGAGAGTCAGCTTGGCGCCGTCGCCAATGGCGGGACGGCCCGCTTCAGCTTCGCCCACAATGACCTGCTGGTTTCGAGCGCGACCACCCATTCGCGATCGGCGAGGTCCGATACCAGTACCCGCTTCGAAGCAGGCAAGCAGGCGGGCCCGGACACGATCGAGCATTTCATGAGCGGCGGAAAGGAAGGGCAGGAAATGCTGGCCAACTGGCTGCGCGGCGGTTTCGAGATGGACCGCAAAGGGGAATGGCGCCTCAAGCCGCAGGTCGCCGACACCCTGCAGCGCGACGTGCAGGCAGTCATGGCCCAGACCGGCTGGCAACGCACGCTGTCGCGCTCGGCGCAGGACCAGATATCCATGGGAACCAGCATAGGACTGGAGATCGGCGGGTCAGCGGGAGTGAGCGAGCGCGAAGTCGACTATGGTCGAGGCCGTAAATCCGGTGCGTCGAAGAAATCGCAAAGAAGTCATGATACAAGCGGTAAGGTGGGCGGTAACCTTGGCTTTAGCAGTAGCGATATGGGCACCGTCAACGAAAATGCCCAAAGCACTCTGGACGTCGTCAACTATGATGTCCGCAGCGCGATCACGGCGGCGACCCGTGCTGCGGCACGAACGCCCCGCCCGGAAGAGTCATTTGCGAAAGCTCTCTCGCAAGGGGTCCTCAGCACCAATGGATTGAGGTCGCGGTACCTGAACGACGCCGATGCAGGCCGCGGAACATTCGACATCACCGGTCCGCTGACTTCTCTCGAGCAAGCTTCGGTTCTCGGCTCCGGCCGCTTCTCGACTGATCTAAAAGGAGCCCCGGACGACGGACATAACAACTCGGGCGAGCGCTAATGGCGCTGGTTTGCCGGGTTCTGAGAATTGAAGGGATTACTGGGATTGTGCACCCATATGGCGCCAGACCGTGGATCCAGCGGATCCGTTAGCGCGCGCATTTTTTTGAACCGTCGATCCTGTTCATCCCATTCGCGGAGGATACGGCGGTGCTCCTCGTCATCGTACCCATTCCCTCGCCAAGTGGACTTCCAGCCATCAAGCCAAGCCGGAACAAATCCTGCTCCGAGGACGAGGATTGGTGCGAACGGAAAAAACAGGACGTTGAGATAGGCCGCGACCGGACTTTGGAAAATGCCTGAGAAAGCCGCATGGGCAGGAGCCAAAGTTACACCCGCCCACCATAGCGGAATCGCAAACCACCAGAGCTTTGCGTACAAGGGCCGCCAAAGCCAGTCCGAGATCCTGGGCATGGTGCTTACGCCTTCGGGTCCTCCCTGAACACGCCCATCCATCGCCGTTCCTTTCGCGGGAATTGTACGCGATCCAGCGCCTTTTGTCACGAAATCGATGCCGCTCCGGCCGGTCTCGACAGCTTACAAAACCGCAGAAAACCAGCCCTGCGGGGTTGTCCATGAGAACGGACCATGTACACTTGCTCCGACCGCCCAATCAGCGCCCCTCGAGGTCGCTCCGAGATGAGATGATGAAGACCGATCTGGATCACCTGCCAGCCAACAAGCGCCGCGAACTTGAGCGGGTCGTCCAGATCCTGTTCGAGGAGTTCCAGGATGCCCACGGCACGCCTACCGGACAGCGCAAGTTGGGCCGCATTCTCAAGATCGTGCTGTTCGGATCGTACGCACGAGGTGGTTGGGTAGACGAGCCACACACGGCGAAGGGCTATCAGTCTGATTTCGATCTGCTGATCATCGTCAACCAGAAGGAACTGACCGATCGCGTCGATTACTGGGAAATGGCTGAAGAACGTCTGAGCCGCGAACGCGAGATCTCCGGAAACCTGAAGACGCCGGTAAATTTCATCGTTCACTCACTGCAGGAGGTCAACGACGGGCTCGCGCACGGCCGTTACTTCTTCATGGACATCGCCACCGACGGCATAGCGCTCTACCAGTCCGATGAGACCAATCTTCACATACCATTGCCCAAGACACCTCAAGCTGCGCTCGAAATGGCAGAGGAGTATTTCGATGAATGGTTTCCTGCCGCCTTGAAGCGATTTCGGATTGCCAAATTCGACATTGATGAAGGATTTAATAAAGATGCAGCTTTTGATCTGCATCAAGCGTGCGAACGCCTATATCATTGCGTTCTTCTTGTATGCACGTTTTACACGCCACATGTTCATAATCTGAATTTTCTTCGCCGCCAAGCTGAAAAGATTTCAGCGGAACTCTTCGATGCGTGGCCGAGATCTTCCAAGATTGACCGCATGCGCTTTGAGAAACTTAAAGATGCATATGTAAAAGCACGCTATTCGAGGCACTATCAGATTTCCAAGGGCGACCTGGATTGGCTGGCAACCCGGATTGAAGAACTTGGACAAATTGTTCTGCAACTCTGTCAGGTTAAGATAAGCGAACTCCGTGCGGCAACGTAAGTTTGCCCCCGCGCCAAACAGTTACAGCCTTGAATTCTCGCAGATGCTGTCCGCTCATTCTTGTGCCGTGAATGGGACATTCTCGACGGTCCGCTTCAGAGAGCGGCACTCGCTATAATAGCCATTGTTGTAGCCCCGAGAATGCGATGGCAATATTCTTGCGCACGCGGTCACATCAGACGCTGTAATGGATGCTGTTCCCTGACCGGCTGAACACGCGGCAGGCCAAGGCATCGCCTGCAGTTCCGCGAAGCGCTGGGTGGGGTCAGGGGAGGCCTGAGCGCGAGGAACTACATCACCATCACGCCGCGCCACCGCCACCGCCACCCGCGCGAACTGGTGGCAATGGTTGGGTTCACCCAGACTGGTACGCTAAGATCGACGTGCTATCATCTGAATATCGCCGATCAGGCTGGCATGAGCCTAGACCGGAGGGGAACATGACCGACCGCACCAGCGAAACTGCGCAAACACCTTCTGCACCGGAGAAGGCCCACTGCCCCACATGCAATCGCACCCAGAACTGCGACATGCACGGGCAAGTTTATAAGCCATGGGACTATTCCGACCGGCAGGGAAATTCATCATGCGGCGGCACCACCCATACCCTGCTGGAATGTCGGGGCTGCAACACGGTGTTCTACGAGAAAGATTCGTGGGACGATAATGATTACGATCAGTGGTATGACAGGGAGGGCAAAGAACAGTCGGAGGCCATCCATACCAAGGAAACGTACCCGAAGCCGCCAAGCCGCCCTCAGCCTGATTGGGTAGAAAAGCTCTGGCGCGTTGACAACACGCTCGCGCACCTCATGGACGAAATCCACAAAGGCTATGAAAGCCAGTGTTTCATTCTGACGGCCATCGGCATACGCACTGCTATTGATCGCAGTACCGAGATCGTCGACATCGACACAGGAAAGCGGTTC
The DNA here is from genome assembly GCF_027922145.1 of Novosphingobium resinovorum. GTDB lineage: Bacteria > Pseudomonadota > Alphaproteobacteria > Sphingomonadales > Sphingomonadaceae > Novosphingobium > Novosphingobium resinovorum. The sequence goes on from NZ_BSFC01000017.1 coordinate 58,210, forward strand.
GAGCAAAAGCTAAAGGAATTGCTGGCCGGAGGCTGGATCGGCGACACCGAGCACGATTTGCTCGACACCCTCACCAATGCCGGAAACGCCGCCGCCCACCGTGGGTGGTCGCCCTCGTGTTCCGAGATGGACTCTATGCTCGACGTGCTGGAAAATTTCATCCAGCGCACGTTTATCAATGGCAAACGTGCTCTCGCTCTGCGCGAAGGCATCCCGGCAAAGCCGCCGCGCAAGAAATAAGAAGGAGGCGCAACGCCGCGCCACGCGCGCCGGACAGTTCCCCTTTTATTCTTGAGCGTGTCTGGCTACGGTTGAAGCTTGTCATGCTGACAGACCGGGGCCGGTTCATGAAAATCATCGATCTGACATTGCTCATCTTGGAACTGAACGCCGCGATTGACGCGGGCCACAAGGCTGACTGGGAGAAGACGCAGGAGCATATTGAGGCGAGAACCGTATTTCCGTGGCTGCGGAAGCAGGATTTCTCAATGGACCTTAGCTTCTACGATGGCGATCGTGCCCATGTTGCAGATGAAATCTCGCAGGAATGGCAGAGCATTTACGGTGGCTACGCGGGTTCGGAGCGCCGGAAATGGGGCGTAGAAAATAACGGGCTGAACCTGCTGCTGGCTTGGACCAACGAGATCATTCAACAGAAATTTAAATAATCTTCTACTACATTGGGGCCATCTGCCATTAAAATGGCACCCCAAATTCAAGAAATCTCTTCCTTTCGATAGCGCGGCTATAATGCAGGAAACGCACCCTATTAATCCATACTCAGACCTTCGACGACGCTTACAGAAAAAGCTCAACGGCTTCTCAGACGATGTGCCGGAGTCGGGGGGCATCAAGATGGTATCATATCGCCCCGAACGAACCGTGTTCCCAGTGCCAGAGTTGGTCTTATTCGCGCTGCGAGACGTATTGGGGTGGAAGTGGTACGGCGAAGGAGAAAAGGTTCGGTGGACTGTGCGTGGGGCGCTGGATGGTGCACCCGTTGCTTTTGAACTACGGAAGTTCGGCTTCACCGTAATCAGACCTGAGGGGCGCGACGATTTAGACCCGCGCATTCTTGGCCAACTACCTTCAGCGTTGCGGGAAGTTGAGGTGTTTCTGCGCCCCTTAGCTGAACAACAAGTCGCGAATGGTCATGTTCTCATTACGAACCGTTACAGTGAATTCAATGATCGGTATCATTTTTTTCGCGATCATGCGGATCGGTCGTATAAAAGAAGTGAGCAACCACCTCGAAGGAAAGAAAAAACAGTCGCTGACGATAGCGGGCGAGTGTCGCTCAGCGACGCAACGCGCGATATGAACCGGATGCTTTCGGCCCAACGAGAGGGATTTTTTTATTCCACTGCTATGGTCGATAGCTATTTTAGCTGCCTTGAACACCGCCTGATATTGCTGCGCGCATTCACAGGAAGACCTCTCGCGGAAGGAGAACTGCTCGACCTTCTCGCCGCCAAGTGGGATGAAAAGCTGAAAACTCTTTTTCCCTCTCCGTTGCCTGAAAGCGTTGCAACCGCGCTGGGGCAAATGCGCCGCATCAAGGAGCGCATCCGCAATCCGTTTGCTCACGGCGGGGTTGAAAATGACAGAGGTTCCCTGTTCTTCCGTCTACCCAAGATAGGCGCAATTCCAGCGAATTTCAGTAAATTCGCAAACAGCGTTCGTTTCTCGTTCCTTCCAGTTGAGGCAGACGATCACGCAGAATGCTGCGCCGTCTTTGACGCGCTGGATGTACTTCTTTCGGAGCGGGAGCTGAGTGGTCCGCATGAAATGGTGCGCTGGGGCGTTGACCCCGTGTTCGACGCAAAATCGCTTTCGGAATATGCAGAAGCGGTGGCTGGCGGTCCCGAACACGTTGATGCCTTTATCGAGCATTGGTCCAGAGCATGGGAGCGGCACGCCAATATGGATTACTGACCAAAAGCATCGGGTCAGCCAGCGGTATCTACGGTTTCCACTGAAGGCTTTTTGGCTGTGTCTTTTGCACCGTGCGGCATCATAATGACGGTATGGAAACACTATCCGACCACGCCAAAGTTCCTGAGCCGCCGCCGCCCGATAGCGTCGCCTTCTTCGTGCGAATGCAGCGTGACCTCTGGCGCTGGAAACAACCCACTCTTGCCGCCATGGCAGGCGTTTCGCTCACCACGGTCCAACGCATCGAGCGCGGCGATACCGTCAGTGCGGAAAACCTTTCAAAAGTTGCCGTAGCGTTGGGCTTTGCCGCTGACTACCTGACTGTGCCCCGGCACAAACTCCCGGAAGACGAGGCCATTAAAGCGTTGGAAAATTCGCTGGCCTGGATGAAGGGCAAAGTAGAAGTGTCCGTCGCTCCGCTGGATACGGAAAAGCAACTGCGCGCCCTATCCTCGACCGACATGATTGTCCTCGATAGTGATCTTGAGGGGGAGGCGGCGGATGATTTGGCTGAACTGCGGGAGTGGCTCGACCTCATCAGTTTCATGCGATGCTGCAATTCGGGCCTGATTGCTCCAAAGCCGGATCGTAACTTCCGCATGCGCGAGTTATATGATGATCTTTTCCTCTGCCTCAAAGAGATGCAGAGGCGTCATCAGTGCGTATGCCTCGTTGGAACCTACACCGCTGAAACGGACGCGCCGAAAATCCCGATCGCGACAGTCGCTGTCATGGCACTTCGGTCAAAGGTTCGCAATCCAGCCGCCTCCAAGCTCGGTGTTCTATGGTGCGAGCAACGAATTTCTTGGGCGAGTGCGATGGAGCAAATGCCATGAAGGCCGCCGTTCGCGTCTTCACCGAATCGTTTGCCAAGCAGCTTGGAAAGAGTGCCGCTCAGGCAGCGGTCGGGGACTGTCAGGAATTCCGTGTGTGAGCGGGCATAATGGGTAAGAAGGAGACCC
>NZ_BSFC01000018.1:0-29484 GCF_027922145.1 Novosphingobium resinovorum
ATCAAGGCCATGGCAGCGTAATGTTCAACCGCCCGCCCACACACGGAATTCCTGACAGTCCCATCTCCGCACGACTAACCGGAGCGTTCGGTCTGAACGACCTCTACCTGAGCCTACCATGCCTTATCGGCGCACAAGGTGTGCTGCGCGTGCTGGAACCCGATCTCCGGCCTGATGAGCGCTTGGCGCTGCTCGCGTCCGCAGAGGTGTTGCGCAGCACCCTTGACTCGATCGCTTGAGATGCTCCCGCAATAGCAAAGGTCGTAGCTTCCTTCCTTGGGCGTAGCCTCTCGTCCAAGAGCAGCAGCCCACCGGCCGAATGGCAGTCCGAGTACCATCGTATCGAGATGGCTAGTCGCGTGAATCAGCGGCGGCTACTTGCGCTTTCAGTTCTGGACACGCGCGACCGGAGACTCCCTCGGTAACAGCATGGGTCATAAAATGCTTTCCGATAAACGCCGCCAGCAGCAATCCAAAAGTCGGCCCTTTGCACCATTCGACTGTCGACACCCTGCGCTGGAAGGCGCGATCGGACAATTCCTGCCCAATCATGAATGTTGAACATAGCTGCTACTGTCCGGTCGGCCCGGCACATGACGGATCGGATATGCGCGCATGTCCACCGCCGACCAGGACCTCGCTCGCCAGCTCGACGTGCTGCGCGCGGATGGACGCGAGTAGCTCTATTGGGACCAGGCATACGGCAATCACGCGGATCGGCCTGAACTGGCGCGCCCGATCCGCTGTCGCTTACTGTCCCCGGTTGGCGCTAGCGGCGCTATTCCCACCGGAGCACATCAAAACGGTTAGAATTGGGTCTTTGCTGCATGGGGGCGGTGATACCCGTTTGTTCGCGTGAGAACGCTTAAGTCAGTTTCGGTCATGACGTTCACTAAATTGGGCGGTAATGATGCGCTGTTCACGCTCAAGGCGTTCCTTTCTGCGATCATGGCGTACTACATTGCCCTGCGTATAGGACTGGAGCGTCCTTACTGGGCCATCATAACAAGCTATATCGTCGCTCAGCCCTTGGCCGGCGCTGTTTCCTCCAAAGCGATTTTCCGGCTGTTCGGTACGGTCGTGGGAGCACTTGTGGCCATCGTTTTAGTGCCGACCTTGGGCAATGTCCCTGAACTTCTCTGTCTCGCGCTCGCCGCCTGGTTGGGACTATGCACCTATGTTGCTCTTCTCGACCGAACGCCGCGCGCCTATACTTTCCTGCTGGCCGGGTACACTGCCGGCATTATCGCCCTTCCGACAGTAGACGTTCCTGCGACGATCTTCACCGTAGCGAGCCTGAGGACCCAGGAGATTGCTATCGGGATTATCTCGGCGACGCTGGTCCATAGCCTCGTCATCCCAAGGACGGTATCAGCCCGGATGATGGCGCGGATTGACGTGATCCTAGCCGATGCCGAGCGGTGGACGCGCGATTCATTGACGCATCAGCAAAGCGATGTTCTCGTCGCCCGGGATCGGCGCCAGCTCGCAACCGATATTCACGAACTGCACCAACTTTCCGCCCATCTTCCTTTCGAAAGCAGCAGGCATCGCCTCAAGGCCGGCATGCTACGCGCCCTGGAAACACAATTATGCCTGCTTTTGCCGCTGGCGAGCGCGGTGGAGGACCGTGTTCAGCAGCTTCAGGTCAATGGCGGCCTTCCCAGTCCAGTGAAAGAGCTGCTGGAGGATGCGGTTCTTTGGCTGGCCGGAGCGGAACAGGGCTGCACCATGTCGGAGGTTGACATTCTGCGTCGACGTGCACGGGCGTGTGAGCCCGATTGTGCGAAATTTGTCCCTTGGAAGGCGGCTCTCGAACTCAGCCTGCTCGACCGATTGGCCGAATTGATCGCCGTTCATGCGGTTTGCCGCGAGTTACGCGATGCCATGGCGCAGAAAGGCATCATTGTGTCAAAGCGGACCCAGGCAGCGGTTCAAAATGCGGGCAAGCGCATGCTGCACCGTGATCACGGGCTGGCCTTTCGCGGGGCTTTGACCACAACTATGACGGTTCTGATCGGCTGCGCCTTCTGGATCATTGCGGCTTGGCCTGCTGGCGCCGGCGCTGTCGTCATTGCCAGCATCATTTGCGCTCTTTTCAGCAATATGGATGACCCGGCACCAACGGCCTGGAAGGTCTGGCAAGGTACATGCGCCGCGGTGGTCGTCGCCGCTGTTTATGCCTTCGCGATCCTGCCACGCGTGACCGATTTTGCCGTCCTGATTGCCGTCATGGCTCCGGCTTTTCTGACGATAGGCACCATGATGGTCAATCGCCGCACAGCAGCCATCGCAATCGGCATGATCCTGGCCCTGCCCGGCTTGATGGGCTTGGATGCTGTTTACTCGTCAAGCTTTACATTTTTCGCCAACGCCGCAATCGCGCAAGTGGTCGGTGCGCTGCTAGCGGTGCTGGTTCTGGAGGCCGTCCGCACGATTGGAGCTGAAAAGGCAAGCTTGCGTTTGATGCGCGCCGGTTGGCGCGATCTTGCCGGGCGAGCAGGTTTGCGCCACATGCCCGACACCGCCAAATGGATCAACACGATGCTGGATCGTATCGGCCTGCTGACACCCAGGCTCATCGAGATCGGCGGCGATACGTCAACTCCTTTGCTTGAGATTTTGCGCGACACACGCGTCGGAATTTCTCTCGACGAACTGCAAAGACTACGGCGTATCGCGAGCTCTAAAGATGCCCGTCTCCTTTCGCTTGTTTTGGGGCGAGTAAGGCAGCACTACGCGCGCAAATCGACAGCGGCAGATCGCACTGACGACGCGCTTGTCCGCACCATAGATTTGGCCATGGACAAGTTTTCCGGCAATGGCGTAGGCGAAAAGAGGCTCGCCACACTCGCATTGACGAGCTTGCGTCGCAATGTCGTCTCCTGATTTCAGCGAAAACAGGGAACTGGAATGCAAAGGAGCGCTTGGCCTGTTCGTTCTGGCAGTCGGCGCGATTATGCTCCGCCGCCGTCGCCGGGCAATCGGTTGATCGGGAAGGAGCCCATCAGTGCAATTCGACCATGCATATCGATGGGGTCTGAAGGCCGCACAGGCCGGCTTGCCGCGTCACGCCAATCCCTACCGTGCCTCCCATGTTCGGGCAGCATGGGAGATTGGTTATGCAAGCCACGCAAGTGGCGGTCTCGAGCGATACCGCCACCGATAAATCCAGGAAACTTGGAGCCTGATGCCCGTAAACATCTGGGTGTAAAGAACGTCATGTGGCAAGCGGCCAAATCCCCTTCCCGCCTTCTCCATAAATCGGGGCGAGTTCCACCGTGTTGCGACCTGCGGCCTTGGCCCGATAGAGTGCCTCATCCGCGGCCTTGATCAGGAATTTCTGATCGGGATGGCCGGAATGCAGGGCAATGCCGATCGACGCGGTGACACTGAGGCCGCCCGAGCTTCCCGTTTCGAAAATATGGCCCTCCATATCTGCCCGAATGCGCTCCGCTATGTTGGCCGCAGCCTCGATGCCTGTCTCGACTAGGACGATCAGGAACTCCTCGCCCCCGTACCGGAAAACGAAGTCCGTCGCCCGGACATTCCCGACGATCACTTGTGCCACCTGCCGGAGGACTTCATCACCGACCTGATGGCCGTGCCGATCATTGATCGCCTTGAAGTGGTCGATATCGACCAGCATGACGCTGAGCGCTGTCCCGTTCTCCTTCGCGAATGTGACCTCGCGGCCAAGTATGGCAGGCAGGAAACGGCGGTTAAGGGCACGGGTCAGCGGATCGCGTCCTCCTTCCATGGTGCTTAATGTCTGGAAGAGATCAGCGACCAGGAAGGAAATTTCGTCAACTGCGGCGCGCAAATCCGCCAAGGCGGATGAGCCATCCTGACGCTTACGGGGAGCATCCAGCTCTGGCAGGAGCATCTCATCGATGCGCTCGACAAGTCGGACCACAGTGCTGAACTGCGCCGATTGCTCAAACATGAACTGTGCCCGATGCCGAAGCCAAAGTCCGAAGGCGGAATCGCCCAAGCGGAGCAACCCGCCACCAGGGCCAGCTTGCAGAAGCGCGAACAGTGTGTTCTGGCTCCACTCCATCAGGCTGGCGCGCTGCGTCTCTTTGTCGACTGCAGCGTCCTGATCCAGAGAGAAGAGCCGATAGGCTTCATCTAGTCTCGCTCTTGCCGTGGTGTCCTTTACATAGGACTGGCTGATGAGCATGACGGCCGTGTCCATTCGCGCATCAGCAAGTTGAAGCGCGCGAATGCCTACCAACGGATCGACTGCCTGACCCTGCAGCAATTCAGCGAGCCGTGTCTTGATCACCAGCGCGCCTGTCATTACGAGATGGACCGGAATCTTGATGCGAGCGTGGACTTCGCCAATGATCTTCTGGCGGGCCTGCTTTTCGGGGGAGTCGCGAATGTCCTGTCCGGAAAACAACTGCGTGAGCCACTCAATGAGGGAAGAGCTGAGCCTCTCCTGCACCACAGCGTGGTTCAGGAACTGGGCAGCCTCCTGGTCACGAAGCAGCGTATCGTAGAACAAAGCGACGAGTTCACGGCCATGTTCGGCAGCCATCTCCGCGAGAAGTTTGAGCGGCGCATGGGAGTGCCGGCTATGGGCGGGCAGCTTCGCCGACCCTTTGATCCGCTCTTCGTCCGTAAACATCAATGTGATCCCTTCCGCGCCCCTTTAACGGCCGGATGCGGTGCCTGCCAAGCAGCGCATTAACCTCAATCATCTACGCGGCAACAAAGGTTTTTTTGGTAAACGGAGAGGCCAGAGATACAATCCCGTCATAGAAACCCCGCTCCGGCGTGGTCATCGAACCTTTCGGCCGACCGCACATACCCGAGCAGGACCTTGAGCGACTTGTGCCGCGACACTTCCTGCATCTTCGCGATTGAGGCACGGGTGCGCGCCGCCTCGGTGAGAAAACCGGCGCGCAGCGAATGCCCCGCCATCACCTCAGGATCGAGCCCCTGGAGTCTGGCATAGCGCTTGACCAGGCGCGCCACCGAGCGATCGGACATCGCCTCCGCCGTGTATTCCCCCTTCGTCCCGATGCGCGTGAAAAGCGGTCCCGGCTCGCCACCCCTAATGGCCAGCCAAGCGTTGAGATGCGCGACAGGTCTCAGGACCTTGCCTGCCGGCACGGCGATGGTAGCCCCCTCGCCTTCCTGATCGGTCTTGGAATGGCGCACGAATACGGTGAGCCCCTGCTCGACCAGCTGGATGTCGGCGAGCTGGAGAGCGACGAGCTCGGACCGGCGGAGCGCCGCGGCGAGCCCCAGTACCAGGATCGCCCGGTCGCGCACCGCACGCGTGCTCAGCCCGTCCGCCTTGACGAGCATGCCGGCGAGATCCTTCGCGCCGATCGCCGCCTTCTTGCGCGTGGGCCGTGCGCGCTGCTCGCGGCGGATGCCAGAGAGGGTATCGGCAATCAGCTGGTGGGTGTCGCGGGCACTCGGGGGCGGCAGCCCATCGTGGCGATGCTGCCAGGTGATCGCCGCGAGATGGCGGGTGACGGTGCTGTCGGCGCGGCCCGCCCGGGCGAGCGAGGCCAGATAGGTGGCAACGACCTCGGGGAACGCGGGGAGCGGTTCGAGCCCCCTGCCCCAGCACCAGTCCTGGAACTGGCGCCAGTCGCTGGCGTAGGCGCGCAGGGTGTTGGCGCTGCGCGCGCGCAGGCGATAAGCCCGGGCCGCTTCGACCTCAGCGACGAGTTCGGGGACTGAAGCCGCAGAAAGGTCGCCCGCGAGGACCATCACGCTCGTCGGACCGAAGATTCCTGAGCCCCCTGCCCCCTCGCCGCTCTGCTGGTTCACTCGCATCCCTCCTGCCGCCTATTCGTGCTTTCACCCGGAAATGTCAGTTGAAGAATACGAGCGGACGGAAAAACCGCTGAATAGCTTGGGTCATCTGTAAGAATACCTCCGGACATTCGACCTGAAGGCGTGATTCTGCTACAAAACGACTGGACCCGGCAACACGAGTCCCTGCCAAAAATCGGGGATAGGTCATGGCCGAAAGCGGCACTGCCCTCACGAAGGTTGATGCTTCACAGTGGCGTACAGCTTGCGAGCGCGAGCCGGTAATTCGCGCTCTTGCAGCGGAGCCGCGGCTTGGCCGCAAGGCTATTGCAGTGGCCTCCTCGACACTAGGCCTCAGCCGTTCCCGCATCTACGAGCTTCTGGCGAGATACCGGGGAAATCCAGTTACCAGCTCATTGGTCGACCAGCACGACGGATTTCCCAAAGGCCGGTCCCGCCTACCTTCCGAGATCGACCGCCTGATCGACGCCGAGATAGCGAAATTCTATCTCAACCGGCCAAAGCCGACCCTCGCCCAGTTGGTTCGGCAGATACGCTATTCGTGCCTTGAGCAGAACCTTCAACCTCCGGCTCGGCAAACGGTTCTACTTAGGGTCGATGCCTGGGAGCGGGAACACCTGATCAAAGCCCGAGACGGCGCCAAGGCTGCAGCAGATCGCTTTCGTCCAGTCATGGCCTCCTATGAGGCGGAGTATCCGCTTCAGGTCGTGCAGATGGACCACACGCTTGCCGATATCATCATCGTCGATGAGCACTTCCGGAAGCCACTGGGGCGGCCAACGCTGACCCTGCAGATCGATGTTGCCACACGGGTAATTCCCGGCTTCTACCTTTCTCTGGAGAAACCATCGGCGACCTCAGTGGGCATGGCGATCCGCCATGCGGTTCTACCCAAAGATGCTTGGCTGGCCGATCGGGAACTTGCGTTCGCATGGCCCGTCTTCGGTCTGCCTGACATCCTCCATCTCGATAACGCCTCAGAATTTCATTCGCGCGCGCTTACACGCGGATGCCAGCAATTCGGAATAGACCTTCATTACCGTCCTCCACGCACGCCGCACTTTGGCGGGCACATTGAGCGCCTGATAGGCACTACCATCGGAGAAGTGCATCTTCTCCCCGGGACTACCTTCTCCAACATTCAAAACAAGGGAGACTACGACGCAGAGGGCGAGGCGTGCATGACGCTCAAGGAGTTCGAGCGATGGTTCGCGATCCAGGTGGGAATCTACCACGGTACTTTGCACCGCTCTCTCGGCGTTCCGCCGCTGACCGCGTGGGGCGACGATCAGCGAAAGCGCACTTCGCCACTTAGGCTGCCGACTGACCAGGACCGCTTTTTACTCGACTTCCTTCCATTCGAGATGCGCCGGGTTCGGCGCGACGGCATCAAGCTTTTCCATTTGGTCTACTGGCATGGCGCTTTGACCGCATTGGTGGCGAACAGCGTCCATAAATTCCCCATCAAATACAATCCTCTCAACCTCTCGGCGGTCTATCTCGAACTCCCCGGCGGTGAGCATGTCATCGTTCCCCTCCGAGATAAGCGCCGCCCTGCGATCACCAAGTTCGAGCACGACTATGCCCTGAGAGCGCTTCGAGAGCGCGGGCGCGGCGCGGTCGACGAGCAGATGCTGTTCGAGATGGTGAGCACACAACGTAAGATCGTGCTCGCTGCCATGACGAAAACCCGAGGAGCTCGACGAACGACTCAGCGCCTCGTCGAAGCGCTTATCTGCGGCGAGCCGCCTACGCCTCATCTCGAGGCTCGAGAAGCTAACGAACAACGCGCAGCACCAAATCTCGACGGACCGGTCATACCGCTCGCCATTGAGGAACGGTCATGAGCACGCTCTACGGTCATCTCTTCCCGGCTTACCGCGAGTATGCCGAACTAACTGACGAGGCCCGTATCGACTGGCTTCGGCGCGACCGTTGGATTTCTTTGCCACAGGCTGAAGCCGCCCTCTGCCACCTCGCGGACCTAGTGATCTATCCACCTCGAGGGCGAATGCCCTGCCTGTTGTTGTTTGGTTCTACCGGGATGGGCAAGACCGAGATCGTCAGCCGCTTCTCCAAACTTCATGCGCCCCAGTTCGATACAAGGACCGGGCTTAGCAAAATGTCAGTGCTGCTGGTGCAAATGCCGCCGGAGCCGACGGAGGACCAATTTTACAACGAGCTGCTGACCGCGCTCAATTGCGTTGAGCTTAGCGGCCTGTCCGTGCGATCGATGAGGGCGGAAGCAAGGCAGTTGCTTGCTGAAGTCGAAACCAAGGTGCTTGTCCTGGACGAAATCGACAAGATGCTCGCAGGCACGCCACGCCAACAGCGGGTGTTCCTCAATACAATCCGTTTTCTGACGAATGACCTCAAAATTCCGATTGTTTGCGCAGGCACCGAGGACGCGCGCATGGCCGTCCTGACCGATCCGAACCTTGCTGACCGGTTCGGAGCGTTCGAGTTGATGCCATGGTGCAACGATCACGCCCTGCGCCAGCTCCTTGCGAGCTTTTCGGGACTGCTGCCCCTCAGACGCCCTTCGCAGCTCGATACTGTCGAAGCGCGGCAACGTTTACTGGCCCTCACCCAAGGTGTGACCGGTCGAATATTCAGGCTCATTGAGGCGGCTGCCGTCGCGGCGATACGCGATGGCCGCGAGATGCTCGACGCAGCAAGCTTCGACGCCAAGGATGTAACACTTCCTCTCGTCTCCATGTATGCCCCTGCAGGCAAACGACAGACAATTGGCCGAGCAATCCTATGACTTTCGTGGAGCCATTCCCGGATGAGCTTCTCAGTTCGTGGTTGGCCCGCGCGCGACCCAATCGGAATGCCCTGAACGAGCCTTTGCATAGCGCCTATCGAAATAGCGCTGGGCAATGGCGTCATCCGGACGTTCACCCGACCAAATCGATGATCGCTGAACTTGCCGCAAACACCGGCATTGCGCCGATACAGATCGCCGAACTCGGTCTCTGCTATAGGTACCCCAGGATCTACCCAGACTTTGTGGCGTGGCGATACGTTCCGTCCAATCAGCCTGATCGGGCATGCGAGCCCGCTCTTACCCTGCGGATAGCCTGGTGCAGCCGTTGCCTTGCCGAGGACTATGCTGCTGGCCGCGCCGCCTATGTCCGCGCCGACTGGGCTATGGCTGCGGGAGGCTTTTGTTCCCAACACCGCTGGCCACTCATCGACCGATGCATCACTTGCGGAAATGCCCATTGGGCGATGAAACGGTCACTGCAGGGGCCGCCGAGAATGTGCTGCACTCACTGTCGTCGTGGCCTCGAACGGGCACACCCTAAGGCGCTTGAGCTCGAGCCTGCAGCGCAGCCAATTTGGATAATGATCGCGGCATTCGAAGCCGCGCTACGCGGCGCGCTCACAGGGAAGGTGCCGGACCAATTCCGCTTCAATGACACCTCAGCCTCTCAGCTGCTTGAAGAAACGTCCACAATCTGCATTCTCCTCGCGAAGGCTCGCAGTCGCTTAGGGCTACGTGATGGACTTTTCGATCGCTTTGCCACGCCCGCGCTCACAATCGGACACTTATGCCCAGACGAACCATCCTCTGAAATGCCACTCGCGCTTGCTAGCCCATCCCTACGCCGTTGTCTGATTGCGATATGCGCCGCAATCCTCGATCCAGATTATGGCGCGACGGGGCTCTCTCAAAGCGAGCTGGTTGTCGACATATGGGCGCGGATTGTGGGTAGCATAGCGCTCCAGCATTTTATTCAAGATCGTCTGGTTTGCTCGTCGATGCTGAAATCAAAGTTGGAAGCAGCGCGCCATCGGAACGAACAACTTGACCGGATGTCTTCTTTACGAAACGCCTCGAATACCTACAAATCTCTTTTTCGAGGCGCCGCCTAAGTTGATTTCCAGTTGCGACATATATTTTTATAGCCAGACTTAAACTGGACGGCGGATTGCGACCAACTTAAGGCGTTCCTGAGCGCGGACGTGAATGACCGCTCCCGCCAGAACCGGTAATCCTCGGTTCGTTGAGCGGCCCGGTGGGAGTGCGCCCTTCTCAGCACTCAACTGCTCGATCTGCGCACCCAGAACTGGACGCTCGCTGCCGACATCCCGGACCGGCAGGGAAGGCAAGTCATGGGACTTTCCTCCCGTTCTTGACCATTCGAGCGAATGATGGCGTTTGGTGGTGGGTTCAACGGGTGGCGGCTACGCATTGAAAAAGGCGGCCGATAGGTGAACGTCGGGGTTCGGAGCGCATCACTGTGCCGTGTATCCGCCATCCACCGGCAGCACGACACCAGTTATGAAACTTGCCTCGTCCCCGGCGAGGAACGCGACGCCGCGCGCCACTTCCTCTGGCTGTCCCATCCGCTTCATCGGATGCAGGTCCGCGAACCGCGCCTGCCCCGCGTCGTCGAGCGTCGACTGGATCAGCGGGGTCAGGATGACGCCGGGACACACCGCATTCACGCGGATGCCGCATCCTGCGTATTCCAGCGCCAGGCTGCGGGTCATGTTCACGATCGCGCCTTTGGCAGCGCAATAGGCCAGATGGCTGCCGATCCCGACCAGCCCGTAGATCGAGGCCATGTTGACGATCGCGCCGCCGCTGCCCGCCGCCAGCATCGTGCGGATCGCCGCGCGCGCCATGTAGAAATAGCCGTCGATGTTGACGGCGGCGCTGGTCCGCCAGAAATCGTCAGTCATGTCCTCGGTCGGGCCCAGTCTGCCGAAGCCGGCATTGTTGACGAGGATGTCCACGCCGCCCAACCCGGCCACGGCCTTGGCGACTGCGGCGTCGCAGTTTGCGCTATTGCTGACATCTCCCGCCATGGCATCGACGCGCAGACCTTTTGTGGCAAGTTCTTCGCGGATGCGGGTCAGGCCGTCCACGTCCCGGTCGAACAGCATGACGGTGGCACCGCGCGCGGCCAGCAGACGCGCGCTGGCCGCGCCCAGCCCCGATGCCGCTCCCGTGACCACCGCAACCTTACCTTCGAAACCGCTCATTCAGCGTGCTCCCGTCCTGGAGGTTTCAGGCCGCTTGCCACCAGTGGGGACGATCTTGAAACCTGAGGGCGGTGAAATGACGCCGTTCTGGGCTGCATATGCGGCATATGCTTCCTTCAGCGCAGCGAAGCGTACCGGGTAGGCCTGTGACAAATCCCGGCTCTCGCCCGGATCCCAGGCTATATTAAACAGCTTCCACGTATCGTCGCCTTCGGGCGCACGCAGTTTGAGGATCTTCCAGTCGCCGGAGATGAATGCCTCGTTCCCGAACAGTTCGAAGCCCATGCCGTCGAAGCCATTGGCCAACACGTCGCTCTTGCCCTCCAGATAGGGCAGTAGCGAGGTGCCCTCCCCGTCGGGCCTTGCCGGAGCACCGGGGTGCTGGCGCGAGGTGCCACCCTGCGCCGCGTCCACCACGGTGGGCATGATGTCGATCAGGGTCGAGAAGTCGGCGGCGAACCCGGTACGCTTCTGCGCTGCCGGCCACGATGCGATCAGAGGACCGCGAATGCCGCCCTCGGTCACGTAGTCCTTGAACAGGCGGTGCGAGGTAGCTGCCGCGCTGGCCCAGCCTTCGCCGAGGAACACGAAGGAACTGGCACTGCCGATGTTGGCATAGCCGTTGTCGTAGTTCTCCTCGATCCAATCGGTGACGTTGGGCAGGAAGTAGTCGTGGCTGAGGTCGAGCGCTTCGGGGCCGTTGTCGGAGGTGAACAGGATCAGCGTGTTATCGTACTGCCCGGTCTTCTTCAGATAGGCGATCAGCTTACCGACATTGGCATCGAGGTCCTCGATCATCGCCGCATACGTCGCCATGACCTTGGCCTGATAGCGCTGCTGGTCCGGGGCGAGCGAGGACCATGCCGGGACCTTGTCGCGCATCTTCGGCATCGCCGCATCGGCGGGGACGAGGCCGAGTTGCTTCTGGCGCGCGAACCGCTCGGCTCGCAGCGCGTCCCAGCCCTTGGCATAGATCGGTTCGTACTTGCCGATCAGCGCCTTGGGAGCCTGCAGCGGAAAGTGCGGCGCGGTATAGGCAAGGTAGCCGAAGAACGGTTTGCCCGACGGCCGCCCCGCATCGATGTAGTCGATCAGGTGCTGCGTGTAAAAATCGCTGGAATAAAAGTCCTTGGGCAGCGTGAAGGGCTTACCGTCCTCTTCGTATTCCACCGTCGCCATGTGCTTGGCATAGCCCTTGTTGACGAAGTGGTTGGCCGCGCCCTGAATCAGGTAGAACGAACGGTCGAACCCGCGCTGCGGCGGCGTGGCGCCCCGGCCCAGATGCCACTTGCCCGACATGTAGGTATTATAGCCCAGCGGCCGCAGCTTCTCCGGGATGGTGGAGACGCTGCTGTTCAGGTGCAGCTCGTAACCGGGCTGGCCGCGCTGGTTGTCGGTCAGGAATTCCGCCATGGTGCCGAAGCCGGTGCGGTGCTGGTCCGCGCCCGTCAGCAGTTCCGCGCGCGAGGGGGAGCACATCGGCGTGGTGTGGAACTGGGTGAAGGCCAGCCCGCGCTTCGCCATCGCGTCGAGGTTGGGCGTGGCGATCTCGCCGCCGTAAGTGCCGAGATCGGCGTAGGCGAGATCGTCGGCCAGGATGACGATGACATTTGGCCGGGCTGCGGGAGAGGGCGCCTTGGCATCTGAGGGGACGGCGCTGAAAACGGTGAGTGCCGTGGCGGTGAGGAGGGGCAGAAGGCGGGGCAAGGTTACTCTCCCTTTGTCTTGTCGGTCCGCACGATCGGCGGGGGGCTCCAGCGGCGGTCGAGCACGGCGGCGCGCGGCTGGTAGAGGCGCATCATCAGGTAGAACGGGCCTTCCGCCGGAGCGGGCAGCCAGTTGACGTCCTTGTCGGCAGGCGCGCTCGCCCCAATCGCAATGACTACCGATCCGTCGGCGCGCCGCACCAACTGCGGGGTGCGGTCTCCCACGGAATAGCGGCGGGCCGGGTTGGCGACCATGAAGCCATTGTCATCATAGAGCGTGATGGACCAGAACGCATCGACCGGCGGCAGCGCTGCGGCAGGCATTGTGATCCGGTAGGTTCCCTGTCCGTCCAGCGGTGCGTCAGAGGCATCTACGCGGCCGATGGGGTAGATCGCCTCTTCGGGCACTGCGACATAGATCTGGTCCTTCGCCACGGCGGCGCGCAGCAGGTAGTCCGTGCCGAAGCGCGCGCCGGAATAGTTGGTGGTCCAGCCATTCGCCTGCACCCCAAGCTGGCGCGACTGACGTTCGACCAGCGCCGCGCCATCGGCCAGCCCTTTTGCCGCTTTCTTGCGCAGTCGCGAGCCGAGACGTGCGGGATCGAAGCCGTCCGGGCCGATGCCCAGTGCTTTTGCCTGCGCAAGCAACGCAGCGTCGCCGGGGCGCGGCCACCAGTCGCGCAGGACCTGGCCCAGTTCCTCCAGAAAGCGCAAATCATCGGCAACGGCGCGCGCCGGGTCATCCAGCGGGCGCTGCGCCGTAACGGGCGCGGCCACATCGCGGCCTTTGCGCCAGTCGGCATAGCGGCGCAGCTTCATGGCGTCCTGCAGGCGGTGGACTACAGCATAGTCCGCCGACGTCCCGGTCGTCAGGGTGCGCCCCGCTAGTTCGAAGTACCGCGTGGGCGAGGCGACATCGACCATGCCTTCCGGCACCGCGCCCCTGTAGCCGGCCCCGTGGATGAACAGCGGCGGCAGTTTGCCCCCATGGGTACGGCGGCCCAGAGAATCGCTGGACGAGGAATCCGCCGCATTGAGCGAAAAGGTATAGTAGCGGCCCCCGAAATCGGGCGCTTCGAACACGAACGGTCCCTGCGCAAGGTCCATCCAGATCAGGCTGTAGAGCGTATCATTGTTCGGCCCCACGCCGATCCGCATATCGGGGTCGGCCAGCTTGCGGCCATGCGCGAACTGATGGATCGGCGCGGTCAGGCGCACCGGGTCAGGCTGCGTCCCCCGGGTGGAGACGAGACGGATGCGCGCCGCCTGCACCAGCGGATACCCCCATACGTAAAGATCGCGTGCACGGCGGGCAATCGCATCGCTCGCGGCCTCTTGCGCAGCCTCCGTTTGCCCCGGTTCCCGAGCAGGTGCTCCCTGCGGCAGGGCGAGCGTCAGCAGCCCGGCGCTCAGGAGCCAGCCCGGCTTCACTTTGCGCGTGCCTTGCGCACGGGCACGGGCCGCCAGCTTTGGTCCAGCATTTCACGGCGCGGCCCCTGCGCGCGCAGCACCAGATAGAACGGACCATCGGGCAAGGCGACTGCATTGGGCCCGCTCGCCTGGCGTGCCAGGTTCAGCGTCACGGAACCGTCCCGCGCGATCACCAGCCCTTTTGTATTGTTGCCCACGAGGTATTTTCGGGCCTGATTGGGCACGAGTTCCTGCGTCCTCGCGTCATAGACGGTGAGCGACCAAAAGAAATCAGCAGGTGGCGGCGTGGTCAGGCGGATTACATAATCGTGCTGCGCCCCGTCCAGACGCGCGCCATCGGCATCCTCGAAAGTGGTGAAGGCGAAATTTTCTAGCCGCACGTTGGCGCCTGTCCCCAGCGTGTTCACGGACGCGCGGTAATTGTAGTTGAAGCCGTAGCGCCCCGTGTCGGAAGGCTCTCGCCAGCCGTCGATGCGCGTGCCGTTCTGCGAAAGGTTGCGCATGATGACGGCCTTCGCATCGGCAAAGCCTGCGATCACACCCTCGCGCACCGCAGAGTCCGCCAGCGCCTTGTCGACGGAAAGCGGCCCGCCCACGCCAATGCCGCGCAGGGCATGGATGTGGCCCAGTTCCTCATTACGCACGCCCGCGTTCTCGACCACCCAGTCCAGCACCTTAAGGAACCCGGCGGGATCGTCCAGCGTGGCGGCGGCGGGAAATTCGCGGCCTGTCGGCGCGGACGCAGTGGGCTCCAGAACGAAACGGTCCTGCAAGGCCCGCACGGCGGGGACAGCCTCGGCATTCTCCGCCTCGATCCGCATGAGAATCCACATATAGGGTTGGGTCACGCGGAATACCGTGACACCCTTGGGCACCGCGCCGCCCCAGTCGGTGGTGGCGATCAGGAAGCGCCCGCCGGCCATGCCGTGCGTCCTGGCGCTGATATTGGTGGCATTGCCGTAAAGGTCGAGGAAGTTGACCGTATAGTAGCGCCCTTGGGTCGGCGGCAGGGTCAGGAGCACCGGCCCTGCCGAAAGATCGAGGTAGGCGTTCGAATAGAGCGTATCGGCATTGGGCGACTTGAAAGGTACATACCCCGGCCCGGCAAGGTCGCGGTCGTGCGCAAAGCGGTTGAAGCCGATGTAATGCTGCGATGCCGGGTCGAGCGCCTGATCGCGAATCTGCGCATAAGTCAGCACCGCCGACTGGCCGAAGATCGCCGCATCGTAAGCCGCATGGCGGGCATAGAGCACGCGCGTCTCGGGGTCTTCCGGGACCGTATCCTCGGCCAGCGCGCCCAGGAACTGATCGGCTTTCGCCGCATCGTAACTGCGCGGCTCGGCCTGTGCCGTCCCGGCCACGACAAGCGCCGCCAGGCCGATGATCGCAGAAGTTCGTGTCATGGCTCTTCCTGTTCGATAAATGACAAAAAGAAGGCGGGCCGCAAGGTTGGGGAGGTGTCTGGAATGCTGCGGCCCGCCCCGCCCGTCAGAAGCGGGCGCTTAGTTCCACGCCCCAGGTGCGTCCAATGCCCTGGGCGATATAACTGGCGACCGAATTGAACCCGCCGGTGGTGAAGGCAGTCTGGATGTTCTTGTCGGTCAGGTTCTTGACAAAGGCGGTCGCAGTCATGTCCACGCCGCGGACCGGCATGGAATAGCGCACCGCTGCGTCGAGGTTTTCATACCCCGGCACCGAGCCCAGCGGGTCGTTGAGGATGTGCTGCTCGGTCCGGCTGATATAGCGCGCCGAGAAGTTGAAGCCGAGATCGCCGGGACCAGCGGGCACTTCGTAGTCTATCGCCCCCGAAAGCGTCCACTTGGGCGCGCGGCGCAGGATAAGCCCGCTGTTGTCGACCACCGGTGTGCCCGAACGTAACGAAGCGTTGAAGTCGAGATACTTGGCATCGAGATAGCCCACCGAGCCGGTCAGCGTCAGCCCGGTGAGGGGTAGCGCCGTCAATTCCAGTTCCGCGCCCCGGAACCGTGCGTTTGAAGCGTTCTCCACGGCCGTGCCGGTGAAAGGCGCGGAGGGGATCACGGTGATGACTTCTTCCTGCTTGTCGGCAAAGTCGTTCTGGAAAACCGCGCCGTTCACGCGCAGCTTCCGGTTGAACAGTTCAGCCTTGAAGCCGGCCTCATAGGCCTTGAGCGTCTCTGGCTGGTAGGGACCGATCAGCGCCGGGACCGCCGCGCGGCCGTTGAAGCCGCCGGTGTTGTAGCCCTTGGAGAAGCTGCCGAAAACGCTGATATCGGGCGTGACTTCATAGCGCAGCGCCACGCGCGGGGTGAACTCGTTGAATTTGGCGCGGCCATAAGTCCGGCCGATGATGGCGGCGGTCGACGGGAAGCTGGTGCCGTTGGCGTATTGGTCGAAGCGGAAGCTCTTGTCGTCCCAGGTCTGGCGGCCGCCGACGGTCAGGGTCAGCCCGTCGAACACCTGCCAGTCCGCCTGCGCGAACAAAGCTGTGGAATCGTAGCGCTGGTGCACTCCGAACGAGGGGAACAGATACCCCGCGTCCAGACCCACGGCCGGATTGCTGAGCGCACGCGCGATCTGCGTGCTTTGGCGCATGCTGTAGGTGGAGGTAAAATAGTAGACGCCAGCGACGAAGTTGATCGGTCCGTCGAAGTTCGATTCCAGCCGCATTTCCTGCGAGAACTGATGGAACTTCTGAGGGCGGTAGGTGCGCCACAGGTCGTATTCGGTGGCGTCCGGGTCCTGGAGCGCCCATTCGCGGCTGGTGCGATAACCGCTGACGGCAGCGAACGTCAGCGGGCCGAGGTCCGCCTTGGCATTCACCGTCACCGCATCGAGGTTATAGTATGCCTCGGGCACGATGTTTTGCGCCGTGACCTGATTCTCGATCGGACGATTGCAGATGCCGGTGAAGTTGGCGTTGCGGCAAATGCTGTCAGAACCGTCCAGTAGGCCGGGCGAATTGGTGGGCCGGGACGTGCTGGAATAAGTGCTGATAAGTGCGGGAAGGTCGCTCTTGTCGGTCACGTGGTCATAAGTGACCTGAAAATCAAAATCGGCCGGCGTCAGGCGCACGGCGGCGGATATGGCCTGATAGTTTTTGCGGCTTACGCGGCGGTCCAGCGTCCGGTTGTAGAAGGTGCCATGATCGTTGAGCGAGAAGCCCGCCACCTTCACCGCCAGCAGATCAGTCACCACCGGGATCGATACCGAGCCTTCGAAGTCATGTCGGCCATAGCTGCCGACGACCACCCGCGCACGGCCGGAAAGCGGCTCGGACGGCTCTGGCCGGGTGCGCGTGACGTTGAGTGCGCCGCCGGTCGTGTTCTTGCCGAACAGCGTGCCCTGCGGCCCGCGCAGCACTTCAATCTGCTGAAAATCGAACGACTGCAATAGCTGGCCGGTCGAAGTGGACAAGTACACCCCGTCCATCACCACGCCGACGCCCGGCTCGAAGCTCTTTTCGATGTCCTGGAAGGAGATGCCGCGCAGGCTGATGTTGGCCGCGCCCGGCCCCGAAGGCGAAGGCGAGATCGTCAGCGACGGAACCCGCCCGGCCAGATCCTGAATGTCGCGCTGGTTCTGCTTGGCCAGATCGGCGGCCGAAAACGCCGAGACCGAAAGCGGCACGTCCTGAAGGTTCTCCGAGCGCTTCTGCGCGGTCACCACGATCTCGCTGAGCTGGCCATCAGCCGCCGTAGCATCGCCGCCATAGGAACTTTGTGCATGTGCCGTCACGGCAACAAGACCGGCAGCAACGGCAAGAATGCTCGCCGCGCCCTTCAAGCGCTTGGTCATCGATCTCTCCCTTCGCCATCCTCCCGTCTGGTTTGCGGGAGCGGGTGGTTCTGACAACAGTTAAATTTATAACGCGCATTAAAACACCTATCTATTTGATCAGATGGTGCGGGTTTCAGCGCCACTTCGCGAAAATATAATTCGAAAGATAAATTTCTCGGCCAGCTTGGCCAGATCGGGACAAGCGGTTAGATCTGAAAAATGGACATAAACGAGCTTGCCACAGACCCCCCCCCGTCCCGCTCGGACCGAACCCGGCTGCGCATAATGCGCGTCGCCGAGCGTTTGTTCGGCGCAGAGGGCATGAACGGCCCCTCCCTCCGCCAGATCGCAACCGCCGCCGGGCAAAGCAACGCTAGCGTCATCCAGTACCACTTTGCCGACAAGGACAACCTGGTCCGCGAGATCATGCTGAACCGGGTCATCGAAATGGAACCGGCTCGCGCCGCCATGCTGACGACCGCAGAGAGTAACGGCCAACTCGGCAGTCTCGAGACTCTTCTGCGTATCCTGTGCATGCCTCACATCGCCCTACGCGATGACGCCGGGCGTTTCCCCTTCGGTGAGTTCCTGCTGGATTTCATGCTGCGGTATCGCGGACCATCGGCTTCGACGCACCCGTTCGACGCGCAGCCCAATCTGGTGCCCTGCCTTGTGCAGACGCTGTCGCTAATCGATGCCCGCCTACACTACATGGACCGCGCTATTGTCTCGCACCGAACCATGACCGCAGTAGTCATATTTCTCCACAACCTCATACGGGCGAGCGAGCAAAAGCTCGTCGGCCCACCCTTCGATCTGCAGATCGAAGACGCAATCCTGATGGGCACCCAGGCGATATTGGCCCCCTTGCCACCGCTGACCATTTAGGGGCTATTTGAACGGTTATACCGCCCTGATTCGACAAATTGCCGAGGCAAATTCGTCTCCGAGACGGGCTATTTATCTATCGGCCAGCGCCGGCCGTTCCTGAAACGATCGTTGGGGCTTCGGGAATGGCGGATGTTGGATCGGGACCCGTCATTCCCGGCCCAGCTCGCGAACGTCGGTTTTGTCCCAGATCACGTTAGAATCGGTCTGCTTGATTCGCCCGAGGCGGGCAGCGCACCGCTAACGGAATTCTTATTTCGTGCTCCTCCTCTACGCTCATTCGCCAATCTCCTGGGCCGGCGACCTATTAGGAAGAACGCCTAGACCTTGGGCCTGGGCGATGATGCGTCTCACGCCCTCAGGTGACCATTGCATCCCCCCTCGCGGGGTTGGCTCTCGCAAATCCTTACTCAACCAAGCCGCAATGCCGCGCAGCGTGGCGTTTGGCTCAGTTCTGAGCTTGTCGGCGACAAGTAGAGCAACGCGGCTATCACGCGAAAGGCGCGGCGCCGTTTCAAGGATCACAGGATCTGCGTACCCTGCATCAACAAGCGTTCGGCACGCCTTCACCAGCGTGCGTTCAGAAAACGAGCGCACCGGGGGCTTGAGCGTCCGAATGTGCCGCAACACCAACGCCCAAGGCAACTGCGGCCGCAAGCGCTCAACGAGCGGCAGCCAACCCCGCCGGCCATCAATCAGTTCGTGGAGATGCTTTTCCCTCAGGCTGTGACGCAAGTTATCGATTGCTGACGGATCCCGTGCGCGCATTTTCGGATTTCCCGGCTTAGCGCCGCGCGCGACAGCCGCCTTGAGGCCGGCGCGCGTACGCTCGCGAATAAGCGCCCGTTCGAACTCTGCAAAGGCGCCAAGCATCTGTGTCATCAGCATGCCTTGCGGGCTGCTGGTGTCGATCGGATCGTTGATCGAGCGAAAATACGCGCCCTTCTCACGAAGCGCTTCGACCATTTCCAGCAAATGCGACAACGATCGTGCGAGGCGATCAATCCGCACAACCACAAGGGTGTCCCCCTGCCCTACCGCTGCGAGCGCGTTGGCTAGTTTTGGTCGGCTCCGGCTAGCGCCGCTGGCCCGGTCCTCGAATATGGTCATGCAGCCGGCGCGCCGGAGCTCAGTGAGTTGCGCGAAGGTATCCTGTTCGTCGGTAGATACGCGGGCGTAACCAATAAGGGGCATTTGTCACAATCCATCTAATGGGAACAACCGACCGGTTGTCCCCGTATGGTAATTGCTTGAGCCCCGGTTGACCATCGTCCGAGGCGGATCAGATGCCTGGCACCCATCCCGTTTGAACCGAGTGTGCGGACGTTGAGAGAAGCCCCCTGCCCCGCCTGTCCTAGCCTGTGGATGCGCTAAGAAAGTGTCGCCGAAAAACGCTGGAGATCAGCCACGCAGCATCCAGGCGTCCGGCGGTATTCTTCCCTGAATCCAGCCGTATTCTTTCAACGCAGGATCCAGAAATTGGGCGGCGCCGGAGCGTCTGTCGGACGCCAAAATAGAGCGCAATGGCGTGCAATGCGCTGTTATTGAGCGCCACAATAGACTGCATTCAAAGGGCGCAGCAGCGGCAGGCAGATCCGGTTACTGATCGGCGAACCGCTTGGCCAATCTGGCGCTTGCCCCACTTTTAGCGGCAAGCTTTGAGCCATACCGCAAGACGGTACGCGCATCGCGCCACCGGTAGGCCTGCATGATAGCTGGCAGTCCTTCTCCTGCCGCAAAATTGTCCTGGGCCACCCCGACCCGGATCGAATGTGACGAGACCGTGCTGAGCCAGCGGTCGCGTTCGGCTTCGCTCATTTCACCGAGCAGGCCCTTCTCCCAGGCGCGACGGATGAGCCGCCTGTAAATGAGTGTGATGCTGTTCGGGTGCAGGCGCTCGGTGCCGATGCTGTCGATCGAGCCGTCGAAGTGCGTCGTCACGCGGCGCAGCAGCGGACCCTTGTCCACCCTGCCCGCTTCACGCCAGCGGGCAATCGCCGCCATCGTCGCGGGAGAAAGATAAGCCTCGGCTCCGGCTTGCTTTCGGTCGGTCTTGCTTGAAGGGATGTGCAACAAACCGGCTCCGTCGCTGTCGGGCCCCTCGATATGCCCGACATCGATCGCGACCAGTTCCGAGCGCCGCGCGGCTGTATCGTAAGCGATGCGCAACATGGCCGCGTCGCGCATCCCCAATTCATCGCGGCGGCAGGCCTTGAGCACATGGGCCAGGCACACGCCAGAGGCGGGACTGTCGAGATCAGCGATGTCGCCCTTGAACCGGATGGCGCGCGCCTGCCTCTGGCGCACGCCGAGATGATTGCGCGCCGCCTTGCGCTCGAACTTGACCAGCGCTGCGGCGGTCGGATCCGTCAACCCTGCCATGCGGTAGGCCCACCCGACATGGACGAGGTAGCGCTCGATCGTGGCCATGGCGCGGGTCTTTACGGACGATGGATCGATCCCGGCAAGCGCACGGATCCAGGCGGCGACGTCGGCGGGTTCGGCCGCACCCGGTACAATCCGGCGTGAGTGGCACCACTGTCCCCACAAAGTCAGGTCCGAGCGGAACGCGCGCCGGGTATTGATCGACCAGCCCCGCATCGCGGCGTCGAGCAAGGCCTCGTCGATACCGCCACCCGGACGGGTTCCCGTCCCAATCAGGGCGCGGACATCGGCAACGAGATCGGCCGGCTCGACGCTCAGCGGCACGAGGGCGCTGCCTGCGGCGGGTCTGGGGTGCTTTTTCGGCATGGGGACGACGATAACCGGGCGTTTCGCTTATGTATAGCCTCACGATAAGCATCTATTATCAACACTAGGACGTAGGGCTCGTGGACTGAAGAACGGTTTCCGTCTAGTATCGCGTCATGAACCGCCCTCCCATGCCGCTCAGCGCGATCGCCTGGACCCCTGACCTTGTGAGCGCACTCGCCGACGCCAGCAGCGCGATCGGGCGGCTTGATGCTAGGATTTCCGCCACTGCGCTCGCTCCTGCCTGGCACCTGCGCGCCAGCTGGACCGGCTACGCCAAAGCGCTCAGCCTGCAACATCTCGAAATTGAGGAAATCGATATTATTTCGCGGCAATGTGGCCTTCAGCTGGCCGGAAGGCCGCGTCTTGAAACGGCAGGGGCTCCATTTTCCGCGCTTGAACCCTGGCGGAACCGGCTCGCCGAGAAAGAGGGCAGGCACTGGCGCGAGGATCTGCCGTTCAGCTTCGATCTGCCCGCAGGGTGGGACGAAGCCCCTGCCCTCGCACGCGCGCTCGCGCTGCTCGATGACTGGGCACGGCGCGACCGCACGATCACGCCGTGGCTGGCGTTCCCGATGGTTCTGCGGCGCATGGGGTTAACGCAGCGCACCTTGCCCTGCCTCGTCATGGGCGATCCCGGACAGCGCTTTGTGCAGGGTGACCGCCCTGCCCTGCTCAAGCGGCTGCTGAAGCAGCTACGCCGCAGCGCCGAGGACGGTCTGACCCGGCTAGAACGGCTCGAAGATACCGTGCAGCGAGGCGCGGCGACAATCGCCGCGCAGCATCGTCCCGGCAAGCTTGCCGACCTTGGCCGGCTCGCCCTCACCCGTCCCTGCCTGGCCGCTCGCTCACTCGCTCCCGAGCTCGACCTCACCGTGTCGGGCGCAGGCAAGCTACTCGAGCGTGCGACCAGCCTCGGCCTGCTGGTCGAAATATCCGGGCGCGGAACCTGGCGCTCCTATGTCACCCCCGACATCGCCGTCTCGCTCGGCTTGGTCGCTCCGATGCGGGGACGCCCCCGTCTAGTGCCTGCCCCCTCACCAACGCTGGATTCGGTCCTTGCAGCGTTTGATGCCGAATTGGCCGAGTTCGACACTCGCATTGCGGGCCTTGGCGGGCCCGATCTCGCTGGTTCGACTATAAACAATTGATATAGCTTGGCAATTATGAGGCCGCCGGAAACGCCCCTTGCAGCGCGATAACCGGCCTCGGGCTGCCCGGAGTATGCAAATGCCGTAAATGCGCTCCACGAGCTTCTCAGGGCAGATTTCGACATGATCGCCCCTTCGTCCACCAAGGCGGCCCCGGATTGGCACCCTCACGAGGGAAATCGGCCAAATTGGGCTTCAACTTGAGTCTGGGCATCGCGGCGCACCCGCAGATGGGCATACGCGAGCACGAGGTCGAGCACGCCAGCGTCATGACTACCCGGCCGTAGACTGCCCTTGCTGATGCGCCAGCGACGCGGTGGCAGTTTCGGCGGCTGCAGTGTCATCACCTCTCGCCCTGGACGCCCGGGCAATTCCAGCGCCACCAATCGCTCGAATCCCCACGTCGCCTTGCCCACCCGGCTGTGCGCCAGTGCCAGCATCGCGATCCGATCGTGTGCGAAGTGAAACAGGTTCGCCTGAAAGCGATCCACATAGGCTTTCTTCTCCCCCTTGAACCGCTTGCGGCTTGCCCGCACGAGTGTGTCGACGCCCTCGGCGTTCCATTCGACCAAGCGCGGATGAGCCCCGAGCTTCCAGCGCAAACTCTCTGCGCGGGCCACCGCCCCGCTCAGCCACGAACCGACAGCCTGCTCCGACATCGCTCCATCCGCCACCGGCAGTGCACAGAGCGGGAGAGCGTGCACTTGGCACCGCCAGCTCATGCGCAAGATCCATTCCTTGCGGATGATTGGGGCCCGGCCATCCCGCAGGGCCTGCTGCCAGCAGAGCGGACAGACATATCGGCGCTGGCGGCGCGGCAGAACCACCGAAGCCTCGACGTTGAGGAAGGTTCCTTCGATCTGTTGGACCTCAATCTCAACCGCCCAGGCCAACTGACCAATCACTTGATACACGGCGAAGTACTGCTCATTGGACAAGCCGCATGTGCCGCGGGCCAGATCCAGGCTGGCAATCGCCGCTTCAAGACCAAGGTGCCGAAACAGCGCGGGTCGCGTGGTTTCGTGCGCGGCCGCAACCCGATCGATCCAGGAATCAAAGCACTCGTCGGCCTGCGGGCGGACCCGGAACGCCAGCGGCTGCGGCTCCAACGCCAGTACGGTCATCGCGCCGCATAGTTCGGCAGCAACACCGCCGCCTCGCGAATATCCGCGAATTCCACGCGCGCTCTGCCATGTTGATACGCCACTTTCTGGCCCCAGTGCAGCAGGCGCTTGAAGTTTCCGGTCACCCCAAGGCTTTGCTCCCAGAGAAAACCGGCGACCTCCGGCTCGGCAAGGCGATCCGGCTCGATCAGTCCCATCCCCTGCCCGAGTACCCGAATGAGACGTTGCGTCGGCGCTCCCTGTGGCCAGGGCTTAAGTCGCAAGATGATCGAGCGATAGGCAAGCTCGACGTCCTCGGTAAAGATATCGGCGGCGACGTCGAGTCCTGCGACCACCATCGGTACATTGCCCTCGCTCATTAGGAAGCGGAACGCATCAAGCGTATCGCGGCGCGCTCTCCCGCTGGCGGTGAGGATCGCATGAACATTGTCGATCCCGATGAGCCGGGTGTGTTGACGCCGCAAGAGTTCGACGACCTTAAGGTCTGCAATGCGGTGGGTCTTTCCGGTGATCGGCCAGCCTTGCTTCCACAGCAGGGTCAGGTTGATCTTGAGGGCGGTCGAACCCGAAGGGATGACGGTTCGCAGCATCGGTTGATAGCGGGCATCATCAATGCTGAGCGGCTCGGGAAAATCGTGGGCAATCCGGCGCTGGGCCTCGCGCAGAATCGAGGTTTTGCCCATGCCCGACTGCCCGACCAATACCACACAGGTCGGCCGTTCGTCGGGTTCGTCATGGGCAAGTTCGACCAGAGTTTCGACATGCTGGCGGGCTTCATCGAAATCGATCCAGAAGGCCTGCGACAGCGCCGAGCCGCCAGACATAGGGGCAGTCATTCGATCCGTTTCAGCCATGTATCTTCCCCCAACTCCGCCACGGGAAGCCAATTCGACGCGGGTTCTGCCGTGGCTCGCGCCGGTGCCCGTGTATGGGATGTTCCCTCGCGCTCCGCTCGTTTTCGGGCCTCACGGGCGCGCCGGGTCTTCGCAGTTGCAGAGAGAACATCGCTGCGATTGGCATGGATCAGGCGCGCGGCTTCGGCGCGCGCGCCGTTATCCTGATAGGCCCTGCCGGCCCGGAACCGTTCGTTCCGCGCCGCTTCCCATTCCGCCAGGCTGACATCGGGATAATGCCCGACAACCGCTGCTGAGACGAAGCCACCCTCCACTTCCGGATAGACCTCCTGGATGGTGCGCTCGTCGAAGTGAACCATGACTTTCTGGCCGATCCGCGATGCAAGGCTGGTGTGCCAGTACCGACGATAGCCAATCTGGATTCCGTAGGCCTTCACCGTTCGCTCAACCCATGGCAGGAAACGGCGGACGAGAGCCGTTTCGTCGAGGCCGAGCGGAACCAAAGGCCCTTGGCTCCTCGCCTCCTCGGCCCAAGCCTGCGCCGGCGCACAGCCGCCCAAGCCGGCGTGCGGCTCGGCGTGATAGAGACAAATTGCCCGAACAAACCAGCGTTCAAACTCATCGATGGTCATCGCAGCGGCCGCACCAGCGTCATAACCGTCGCGCTTGGTGGCGTTTGCTCCCGTCGCACCGGGCAACAAGCGCATCTTGGCCATCATCGTTCCAATCAGGCGCTCGATATGGCCACCGAAATGCGCGGGGCCACGTGGCCTGACATCCGGATCGATGCCGTGGGAAAGGCACGCGGACCGGAAGGATTGTGCACGATGTGCTGCCGCATGGTCAGCGTGTAGCCGCTTGAATAGCCCATGCATTGGGTAGTCGACATCAAGCTGTAACGCCTGCAAAAGGCTATGCTTTGGCAGGATCGCATTGGCGATCGCACGCCCGCATCGAAATATCGAGGGATCCCCAAAGCTCACATAGAAGCCAAGGATACATCGGGTCCGCACTTCGATTAGCAAGGTCACCCAAGGGCGCCCCAGCTCTTTGCGCTGCACGCTGTCGACAAGGATTACATCGGCCCGCGTATGATCCATCTGAACGAGGTCCAGGAAGCCCCGGCTTAAATACTCACCCGCATGCGGCTCATGTGCACTGCGCGTCTTCGAGCCCATCATGGTGCGTGCCCGCACCGGGTCCGATATCGCCGCAATCGCCCGCTCAATGCTGCGTTCGCTTGGCACTTCACTGGCTTCAAAACGATAATCGCCGTTGTCGGCGATTAGGAGTCCGCGAACCTGACGAGCAGTTTCCTTCATGCTCGCGCCGGCCTTGCGCAAGTGAATCTCGCCGATGAGCGTGTCGATCGCAGCCAGCACGGTTGGGCCACCACGTCGGCTTCCTGGTTTGGGTCCTTTGGGCAACGACGCCAACGATTCTGCGACGGGGTGATCTCGGAATCGCCGGGCGAGTTCGCGAATTCGTCGTTCCTTGAGTCCGGTTACGGTCGAAATTGCCACGACTGCCTGCGCCGTCAAAGGCGCATCAAGCGGAACGTACTGGCGAAACGCTGGATACAGCGCCGTGCCTGTTGCCAATGCAGCTTCTGAACGACGAGCCGAAGGCGGCGGCTTGCGTGCAATCATGGTGCTGAATTCCACCAGAAATTTCACGCTCAATGTCATCTATTATGGCACAGTGCGCAAATAGATTCGCACGTGCGTCATTGAATGCTGCGATACCTTTGATGTATCTGGTTGTTTTTACGTAATTTATGCTGCTTGCAGCCTTCTTTGGCCGGCGACAGCAGGCATCGTTTCGGCCATTGCCCGCCCCACGCATGAAGCCGCTGGTGCTCCAAGGAACGGTTTTACCTGTCGCGCAGGATGCTCGAGCGTCGCGCCCGCTGCAGGCTTAGAATGCCGAAAGGGACGGCAGGCCGCTGTGCGGGCTCTGGAGCGCAGTTCGAATGGGATAAGTCGGTACCCCCGATGAACTTCAGTCGATCCCGTGAGCCTCCGAGCCAATTCGTTGGTTCCGAAGTGTGACTGTTGCGGTCGGCCGTTATCCTCCATGGCGGAGGCCCGAGCAATGCATGCATTTGCTCTCCCGCTAGAAGGGCGCGCGCGAAGGATTTCTGGTATCCGGGTGATCTTGGGATCTTGTCCGGGTTCCGACACGATTTTGGCACCTTTTTGCCTAACCCGCACCTTCCCTGCGGAGCCCCCTGGCGGCCATTTGGATGACTTGATGGCCCCGAGTGACCCATTACACCGCGAGGCGCTCAGAGTGCTCCTGAGGGCGAAATAGAGCTCTTTCTCTATTTGTTCTACTGCCCCAACATCAGGAGGCCCCGCATCGATCAAAGCAGCAGGTGTCGTTCGTCAGTTGGCGCACTCGAACTGGCTGGCGTAAAGCCCCAGACGGGCAGCCGCCTTGCCCGCAATGTCGATCGTGCAAAAATCGTTTCAAGGGCTGTTCGCAGCTTGCTTCTCAGTTCGGCATGCTCATCGTCGGTTGACGACATCATGCTAAAGGTAATCTGAACGATCTTCTTCAAATCCGGACCGCGATGATCTGTTCGAGTTCGATCGGCGTCTGACGAGACAGCAGGGTCATATCGGTCGACGTCCAACGGTTCTCGCGCGCAATCGTCTGAAACACCTCCCGAGCCGACCGCTTATCGACGAGCTTGGCGAATACGTGCTCGAGAGCAGTTCCCAACTTCGGGTCCACATTGCCCTTCGCGAATTCCGATGCCGGACCGACGGTGAAACCAAGAAGATTGCCCTGCCTTTTCGCTGCGTAGTCCGCGATAAGGATAGAAGCATCTTCGCCCGGTCCTACATCCCGCGGCAGTCTCACCGCTGCATTGAGACTGGGCGGGTCGATTGCGTAGAGGGTCTCCCGCGCTGCTTCAAGGATGCGTTTGACCACCTCGGCCTCGTCGCCAGCAATGGACCCCCAGTAATCGTCCCAAGCCCGAGAATAGCTCTCGGCTCGCGACAGGTCCTTGAGCTCGACTTCCAGGTCACCGGCAAGCGTGAGGATAGCATCTTCATCAAAGTACCCCCGAGCGGCACCATCAAAGATAATGCGGTCCAGTTCGTCCGGGTAGGAGAACTCCAGGCGAGCCAACTGCCGGCGCCAGGTGATGTTCTGCGCTGCACCTGCGCCGCAATCGTCTGGCTCGCGTACGAGCTCGTCCACAAGCGGGTCGAAGGATTTTAGATATTCTGGCGACGGCGCCCGATCGGGTTCGAATACGGCCCATCCCGCCAGTGCGACCGAGGTGATGACCCGGTCGACAATCGCCTTCGGCTTGCCGGCCAGTATCTCGAAAACCTTGCCGGTCAGTACGCCGTTCTTGCGGACCACGCAGATGTTCGTGATCTCGAGGGCTTCCACGTGATCGCGCAGCTGGGCAACCCCATCGGCGCCGTCCTCCAAGGCTATCCGGGCGGCCTCGGCCGGCGTCGGGACAAATGCCAGCGCGACATCGATGACCTTTCCAGGAGCCGTTGCATATCCTCCCGCTGGCAAGGCTTCAGCGCCCCGTCGTTGGAGGAGAGCCACACTGGAGTTTCGCTCCTCCTTGAGGAAGGAAATCAGCCCGAGGACATCCTTCGCCGCAAGCGCCCTCCCTGCCCTCTCCAAATCATCAAGACAGATTATCTGATCGCGAACGAGCAGAAACGATGATCGGGCAATGAGGCCGCCAACTGCTCCGAAGTTCACGCAGCCGATCGTCAGCATGCTAGAGGCAACGCCCAATGCACGCCGGACCTTGCGCACGCCAGTTTTCGCATTCGCCCACACTGACGCGCGCGTATCCCAGGTAGCTGCACCACCTGCGTTGCTCGCAGGCACCGTGTTCTCATAGATGGCGTGCCTGAGCTCATCCAGGGAATTGAGCCCAAAGCGGGAGACGCAGGCGTAGTTGCGCGTGATGAGTGATTTCCGCGCGGCCTCCGCAAGGTACTGCTTCCACGCAAACGTCTTGCCGACACCCCACGGACCCATCACACAAAGGGCCTCGGCCCTGTCACTGGCAAGGAAAGCTGTAATCTCGCGGGCAGCGTGTTTGGCGGTAATGCAGTGGTTAGCCTTGAGGGTAAGGGAGAGACGGTTAGTGGGAATTGGCATCCGATGGGCTGCGGTCCTGCTACCATATCTCATCTATTCAAAAGGAGAGGATCGTGCCGAAGGCACCGTTAGTTCCTTTAGAAATAAGGATAGAAAGTTACCGGGCGCTCGCTCTGCCTGCGACTCGCGATTTCGCCCTGAGTCGCGGCGATGCCCCTGTTCCTGAAATACCGTTGGATCGTTCCTGAAGTACCCAATCGAGCGTTCCCGATCTCCCGTGTTTCGGTTCCTGAAGTACCGAGCTGGCGTTCCTGAAGTACCGCGATTCGCCGAATGACCAGCCTGATTTCCCGTTCCCGTTATACCGTGTGTGACTATCTCTCGAGCAGCGCCAGAGGCTCGTAAAATATCTTTTACGAGCCGAAATCCAGCTAGTTAACCCCGCAATCTCGGGTGTTTTTCGCCCTCTGAGGTGGTGGAAGGCCTCGTCGCATGCATCCGCTCCGAGGAACATCGCGATTAGGCATTGGCCTGCCGAGCGCTTTCATAGGGTTCGGGACTTCAGGAACGCACCTTGAAGACCCCGCCACGGCTGCTCTGTCAGGACGTCTAGGGAGGCGGAGGGACATGGTCTTGCATGTCGGCAGAGGACGTCGAACCGGGATAAATGCGAAATCTCGTCCTCCTGTTCGGTACTTTAAGAACGCAGGCCAGCGCCGTTCTCTGCAGACCGACGGCTTCTGCGTACCAATAGAACGGCCAAGGTTGGCTGTGCACGGTATATCGGGAACGCGGGTGTGCCATTTGTACGGGCTGCGGTGCTGCCGTTTCCTCGCAAGGGAGGCTTGCCGTCGGCCCGGCGGTCCGTGCGATGAACCCTTATAGGGCGAACGGTGAGGGCCGTACTGCCTGGCACTTGACCGCCCCTGCCCCC
>NZ_BSFC01000018.1:29643-60680 GCF_027922145.1 Novosphingobium resinovorum
GCGCAGATACGGCGCAGCGGGATGTTGTCCGGCGTTTTGGTAGCAACAGTCCCGATGGCAAGTTCGCGTTGGCGGTTGGACGTTACCCCGTCAGCGGTCGAAATCCCTGCAGGTCAATAACAGGTCGGTTTAGGTTGACCTGGCTAGCCTTGATGCATTTCTCGGGCGAGGGCGAGGGCGAGGGCGAGGGCGAGGGCGAGGGCGAGGGCGAGGGCGAGGGCGAGGGCGAGGGCGAGGGCGAGGGCGAGGGCGAGGGCGAGGGCAGGCAGGCGCAAACTTCGGTATTTCAGGAACGCTGAGATTTCGATGGGATCGCTGGTTTGAAGGTCCGATGGTTGAATAGATCGCCCACTTCGATCCGGGGTCAGGGAGGATGTGTCCGCCAGGACGGGGTTGAGGTCGGAGCGCCTCTGGTGGCTGCGATGTGCGTGCAGCGCTGTCGTGACAAGGTGTCGCCGCTGGGATCCAAACAGGGCGGGCAGGGGAGGGCAAGGCAGCCTGGTTCAGCGCATGGGGCAGGGGCCCGGAGCCTCCTGGTGGAAGACAGCGACCGGATCGGTACTTCAGGAACGGGGACCGCAATGATGAATTTGGGCGCACGCGTTGCCGAACAATCAGGCTGCGGGCAGCGGCCTTGCTCGATCAGCTTTTGGGACTGGTGCGGGTCGGTGAAAGAAAGCTGTTCCTGAAGTACCGACTGGGGAAGGGCGGTAACCTCGGTGGGCAGACTATGCTTTGGATCGTCAGGGTGTCTGCGAGGGAACCGACACTTACCGGACCAATCAGTTGGCCGCCCGTTGTTTCGAGCAGAAGGTTGCAAAGATCTGGGCTATGTTCGGTGCGTCTCTAGCGATGTCACGCTGTCGCATGAACGCACGAAAATCATCAGCAACAAGACCATGGTCTCGCTGAGGGCTAGGCAGGCTTGCACGAGCGATCGAGCCGAACGCGGTGTAGGCAATATGACCTTCGGGAAACGCCGGGGGAGGGGAGGGGACGGCTGGAGCCGCAGTTTGGTCGTCTCCCGTCGCTTCAGCCGTTGACCGCGATGTGCCCGAACGCCCCGTCGTCCCGCTGACCGGAAGTTCCTCGTCCTTGCTGCGCTTAACCATTCGCAACATCGGTTCGGCACCGTTTCTTGCTTCGATCTTCAAGGAGAAGCCGGGCAGGGCGTCTTCCTTGGCGATTTTCGTGATCTCGAATTTGAAGCGGCGATAGTCACCCTCCGCGCCGCTCTTCTCGAATAGCGTGGGCATCGTGATCGCAAACCCGTCGGGGCCTGCTCCCCCAGCATGCTTGCGCGCTACACGATAGAGCCAGCGCTCCCTGCCTCCCGTGAGGGAGAAGTACGCAGGGTCGATAGCAAGAACCCCGCCTTCCATGAGCACGCCGTCGTAGAACCACTTGGCCAGGGTGATCCGCATGCCGCGGATCGATCCCTTGCGATCGCGGATCTGGCTGTGGCTATCGATCCACGAAAAAGTCGTCTCGACCGCATCGCCTGAGCGTATGTTGGTTTTGACGGTCGTCGACTGAAGCCGGTCGAGCGTGTTGCTAAGGAGGTCATATGCGCGCCCGCCAACATCACGCTTCAACGTCTTGAGCATGTCGTGGGGAACGATGTGGAGGGTCTGGGGGATGTCGTTTGTGCCGCGCCGCTTGTGCTCGATTAGAACTGAGGCACAGTAGATCAGGATATCGAGGTCATAGATGGTCGCAAGGCCGTACTCGGAGTTGGCCGAGACATGCACAGTCACCTTGCCATCCGGGCTCACGTAATCGATCGGCTTGAGGCGCTTGCGCTTCGACAGCGAGAAAAAGGGCCGTTCCATCGTCTCGCGCTGATCCCTGAGGGGCAGGGTCGTCAGTTGCGGGAGGAAGAGGTCAACTTGCCGGTCTTCTCGCTGTTCCTTTGGCATCGTTTAATTCCAGCTGGCGCGTAAAAGATATTTTACCAGCGCGTAAGTTTCTGTTTTAAATCGATAATTCATACGAAACCTGTGTTTCTATCGGGAGAATTTGGCCTTCTCGATAACGGGACGCAATGCTTCCAGAATTTCGTCCACCGTGCTGGTGTTTTGCGGGTTGATGTTAACAGTGAGGCCCTTCGCCTTGCTATCTGAGAGAACCTCCGCGATTCGGCCGCCTGCCTGGCTCATGACCGCTGGCTTGGAGCGGGGCGCGGCCTTAGGCTTGTGCTCAGCGGACGCTGCCATGAGACGCTCGAACACGCGGGCGCCCTCGATCTTTGCAAGTCCAGCGTCGCGGCGCTCCTGCTGTTCGGCAGAAACAACCCGGGCTGCATCGAGGATCTCGTCCCTGCGCGACGCATCCTTGAGGATGGGGGACAAGCGCATTCCATGATGGACCTTGAGATCGTTCGGTTCAGCGAATGCAGCAATGACCTCGTCAGGCAGTTCGGCAAGCTGCAGCAGGTTGTGCAGGTTCTGGCGCGGGATCGCCAGACGCTCGGCCATCTGAACCCGGCCGCCGTTATAGTACGCTTGGACGGCATGCTGATAGTTGCGCGCTCGCTCGAGGTCGGTGACGTCCTCGCGTTCCCGGTTCTCGAGATCCGCGAGCCTGAAAGCGGCTTCGTCATCGAGGGTTTCGATGCGGGCGATCAGCTCGATTTCCGAGTGATTGTTCGCGTTGAGCCACGAGACCGAGAAATGGCGCCGGGTGCCGACGATCAGCTCATAAGACGCTGGACCGTTCTTGGTGCGCCGGATGACGACCGGTTCCCTGTTGGTGCCTTCTTCGCGGATGGAATCGATGAGGCTCGCGCAACGCTCGTGAGACAGCTGGTCGTAGTCGCGCGCATTGCCCGGCCAGATCGTGCACTCACTCGGCTTGATCCGGATCGTGAGCTTCTTGACCGTCTTCGAGAGTTCGTCGAGGCCCGCGCCCCTGCGTTCGAGAAACGAGGGCGCCGGGACGGGTTCGCTCGGGCGCTCTACGACATCGGGTGCCGCCGAAGCCGCGGCCTCGTCATTTAATACAGGCTGGGCGGCACCAATGCTCTCGATCGCGTTAGCGAGCAGGCTGCGCCGTTTTCCTCCAGAGCTCATGCCGCCTCCGTAAGCCTGTCGGTGCCCAACTGGCCAATACGTGAGGGCCATTGCTTGCAGATGTCCTTCTCTACCTCGCGGAAAACCATGTTGAGGTTGTCACGGCATCGCGTGTAGGTCTGGTGGGAACCGTAAGGTTTGTTGATCTCATAGATAGAGGACATCTGAAGGCCGGCGTTCTTGATTTCCTCCGACAGGAGAATGGGGGTTGAAAGCAACTGACCGGCATAGGTCTTTTCCATGACCTGCAGCATCTGCGCTTCGTTTGTCCGGTTGGGCTGGAACATCGTGCAGACTACGCGGATGAACCCGTAGTCGATCGAGGTGTCGAAGCGCGAAACAAGGGTCATGGCCTCGCGGCAGGTCTGCATGAAATGGATCGTCGAAAGATAATCCAGCTGGCGCGCCGGCACCGGGATCAGGAGCCCATCGGCCGCAGTCAGGGTGTTGACCCCCAGAAAGCCCATCGCCGGCGGCGGATCGAGGATCACGACATCGTAATCGTACCGCACTTCCTCAAGACCGATGCGCAGCATGCGGAATGCACCGGCGATGGCGTCGGGGCCCTCTTCAATGGTGGCGGTCAGTTCCCACTCGGTGTCCTGGAGCCCAAGATTGGCAGGGCAGATATCGATGTTCGGCCAGGCGGTTTTCTGGATCGTCTTACGAAACGAGTCGGCGTCGTCCATGCGAGGAGACAGAAAATTCGAAAGCGTATGGGTCTCATCGACCATGGCCTCGAGATTGACGTCGAACATTACGCTCATCGATGCCTGCGGATCGCAATCGACCACGAGAACGCGATAGCCGCGCAGACCAAGATAATCAGCCAGATGCTTGGCTGTGGTTGATTTGCTCACGCCACCTTTGAAGTTCTGGACCGCGAGGACCACGGCCCGCTCATCAGGGGCTTTGCCCATCTTGATGCCGAGCGCTTCGCGAATGGCGATCAGATCTTCGACCGTGTAGTACCGGCGGCCATTGCTGGCAGTCTTGGGCGCAGGCAGGCGTCCACGCGCTTCTGCTTTCGAAAGGGCTTCGGGCGTCCTGCCGAGCATGTCGGCAGCGACAGTGGCCCCCATTGAGATATTGAGCGTCTTGCGATCGGCAGGGTCGATGGCAGCTTGGCGCAGTACACTCTTGGCGTTCTCACACGAACTGATCATTGCATCGAGAATCTGGCCCGACAACATGTGTGTGTCCCCTTCCGCAGCCC
Source organism: Novosphingobium resinovorum (assembly GCF_027922145.1). Lineage (GTDB taxonomy): Bacteria > Pseudomonadota > Alphaproteobacteria > Sphingomonadales > Sphingomonadaceae > Novosphingobium > Novosphingobium resinovorum. The sequence goes on from NZ_BSFC01000018.1 coordinate 33,931, forward strand.
CGAATCAACCTGGTTCGGCAAAAAGGCAGCGAATTGATCGGTAATCCCGGACACGTATTCCAAAAAAGTGGTAGTCAGTCAATTCCATCTCAGACTGAGCGGCAAGGGTGACAACCGTGTTCATCTCCTCATTGTCCAAGACGTCGAGCCGCTAAGAAGCGGGACATCTACCGGTGATCCCCGAGCCGTTTGCCTCGAGGTACCGAAATTTTTGCTTCGTGAAGATCTCCAGATCCGATTGCCAACCCGCCGGCCAGCGCTCTGCGGCAAAGAGATGGATAATGACGAAGGTGAGCTCGCCCATCTTGCGCCCCTTCGCCTGTTAGGCAGGTTGGCGCGAGGGTGCGGTTCGGGAGGCGGTGGCTCTATCCGAAAATCTCGCCGCATCACGAACGGGGCATTACGGTATTTCCGAAGCTAGCCGTGGTAGGTAGTCGCGTCGATCTGATCGGCGTCATCATTTCCCGGAGCGCCGTACTCTTCATCGCCGGGCTCCTGCGCATGAGCGCGCACTTCTCCAATGCGCTGCGCAATCTCGCGCTCAAAGACCTTCAGCATCAGGCCGGGACCCGCAGGCATGGCGGCGACCTCCTCGCAGGCCTGCGGCAGTTCGCGTAAGAGGCGGGCCGTCACGGCCTCCACGCGCCGGACCGTGGCCTTGGGGGAAAGACCTGAAGCCTCAGCCATGCGCTGCCAATGCCTCGCGTAGATGTGCCGCCCCCGTCGCTGTCCGCCGATGGCCTGGGCATGGTTCTGAGTGATGTTTGCCCACCCCAGGCCCGACATGAGATCGTAGAGCGGAGCAAAGCGGTTAGCCTGATGTGTGAGCAGGACCGAATAGTTCTTTGCGTGCGAATCGACATTGCCGATGGCGATATTGAAGATCACCGCGTCGAGCAGCTGCGTGATTTCCCGCGCAGTCATGTGCGCGCGCACGGTCGCGAAGAAATCCGCGATCGAAGGGCCGCGCGTGCCGGTGCCGTTGTACTCGTACTTGGCGACGGGAGGGCGACCCAGAGACTGGCAGAAGTCCTCCTGATGAATCCGTCGCACCGCGCCCGGCTCGCCTTCACGATCGTAGCGCGTCACCAGGAGATAGGATCGCTGTCCGGCAAGGCCTGTCGTGACTGGCGCAGTGAGTAGCCCGGCGCGCCGGGCCAGAACCATGCACAGCGCCTCGTTCTGGACGCTGCCGAGAAGGCGCGGGTTGTCGGGCTTCAGGATATGCGTGGATGGGGCGCCATGCATCGGCACCCCGATCGCATCGCCGAGCTTTGCCACCGGAAGCTTGTCCTGCGCGCCGGCGAGGCTCATCGAGACGCCTTCCTCGTCGACGAGAAAGGGGCGGGCAGGCAGATCGCTTATGATCCGCTCCAGAGCATCGCTGCCCGTGATCTCACGATAGTCGGGCGTCCCGCCCGGTGTATCGAGGCCAATGCTGAGCGCGCCGGCAAGATCGGTCCCGGTACGCGCGATCAGCCCGAGAACATCGTCCGCAGTCGCTCCCACAACGCGGGTCATTGCGCGCAGCGGATCGCCTTCTGGAAGCAGGTTCATGAGCCAGGGAAGAACGATATCTCCTTTATAGGTGCTGCCATCGACGGGCATCCTGAGCGAAATCGGGAAATGGTCCGGTGCGGCTTGCCAAGCGGCGCTGTAGGAAAGCCGGACCTCGTCGTTCGCCGCCACGAGCGTAGCGAGATGACGACCCTCGAAAGTAATGGGAAGTTCCATTCGCCGCTTCAGTCGGACGAGCCCAGAGCCGTCAGTCGCAACCCGACAGCCTGCGCAGCAGCCAGGGCCTTGCCGAGCTGGGCTGTGGCTTTGCCTGCCTCAAGATCCACGATGAAGCGCTCACCAGTGTTGATCGCAAGCGCAAGCTCGCGCTGGGTGAGGCCAAGGCCCTTGCGGGCGGTCGCAATCGCTGTGCCGAATTGTTGAGCGGTGTGTATCATATCTTCCCGTTCGGTAAGATGGCATCTTTATCATCTGGAGGCAAGGTCATATCTTCCCGATCGGTAAGAATATAAGCGTTGGCTGAAGCGGAACGACGGCATCTTACCGAACGGGAAGATCAATCTCAGTCAGCCGTGGGTTGAGCCTGCAATGGTGCGGCGTAGGCGCGCTGCAATTCACAGTACTGCATGTGTGGCCATGCAGTAGCGCGATATGCGGTTATTTCATGCTGATGCCCGTCATTGATCCATCAGCATGAAAGCCTGGTTAGCGCGGAGTCTGAAAAGCAGGGTTACCAAACCCTTCAATCCTAAGCGAATGCTGAGCGATGCTCGGCGAGTGCAAAAAACTGCTCAAGGATCATGTTAGCGGAGCCGACCTCAGTGCCGGTATACGCATGCATCGTGGAAAGCACGCTGGAACTGCTCGGACTTGTCCGGCAAAGGGGCGGCTACATATGCCTTGCATGGTCTCGTGAACGGGACTTCAAAGACGAGTTGACGACCCAAGTATGAGCAGAAGCGAACGCGGCAAAGAAATGGAAGAGCCAATCATTGAGGCGAGCCGAGGTTCAGTCGCCAAGTTCATCGCCTATGCCAAGCGTCGCGGCACGATCACCGTCGACGAGCTGAACCTCGCGCTGCCGCAGGACCAGATGACCGCCGACCAGATCGAGGACGTCATGGCGGCGATGTCGGAGATGGGCATCAGGGTCGTCGAGAACGAGGACGATCCGGATGCCGATGACGCTCCCGCCAGCGCCGCCTCGTCGGACGACAGCGACGAGGATCGGGTGCCTGCCGACGAAGGGGCCGATGATGGCAGAGATGGCGTTGACGGCGACGCTGTCTTCGAGAGCCGTGAGCCGCGACCGAAGAAGGCCGAGAACCTCGGCAGCACGGACGATCCGGTGCGCATGTACTTGCGCGAGATGGGCGCTGCCGAGATGCTCACCCGCGAGGGCGAGGCCGCAATCGCCAAGCGGATCGAAGCCGGCCGCGACATGATGATCCAGGGCTTGTGCGAAAGCCCGCTGACGTTCCATGCGATCATCGAGTGGTCCGAGGCGCTCAACGCCGGCCACATGCAGCTGCGCGAAATTCTCGATCTCGACGCGATGCTGGCGAAGGAGCCGCAGGTCGAGACGTTCGGCGAAGACGGCGGCGAAATCAGCGAGAAGACCGCAGGTCCCTCGTTCAGCGATGACGAGGAGTCCGAGGAGAAGGACGCCGCCGAGGTGGACGAGGATGGCAATCCGATCGCCAGCCCGCGCCGCGAAGAGGCGGATGCGGAGGAGGGCGGCATCAGCCTGGCGCAGATGGAAGCGACGCTGATGCCCGAGGCGCTGGAGAAGTTCGCGCTCATCGCCGGGCTGTTCCACAGCTTCGAGCGGCTTCAGGCCGACCGTACGGAAGCGGCCGGGCTGGGTATCGTTTTCCCCGAAACGCGCGAGGAACAGTACCTGCAACTGCGCGCCGAACTGACCGCCGAGGTGGAATCGGTCAAGTTCCATGCGGCCAAGATCGAGCAGTTGATCGACAACCTCTACGTGTCGAACCGCCGTCTCACGACGCTGGGCGGCCAGATGCTTCGACTGGTCGAGCGCCACAAGGTGAAGCGCGCCGATTTCCTCGAAGCCTATGTTGGCCGTGAGCTGGACGATACCTGGGTCGCCGAGATGGCGGGCCGGGACAAGAAGTGGGCCGCGTTCGCCGTCGCCGAAGCCGGCCCTGCCGAGCGGATCCGTAACGAGGTCGCCGAAATCGCCGCGACCATCGGCATGGCGCTCCCCGAATTCCGCCGCATCGTCAACATGGTCCAGAAGGGCGAGCGAGAGGCGCGTATCGCCAAGAAGGAGATGGTCGAGGCGAACCTGCGCCTGGTGATCTCGATCGCCAAGAAGTACCTCAACCGGGGGCTGCAGTTCCTCGACCTGATACAGGAAGGCAACATCGGCCTGATGAAGGCGGTCGATAAGTTTGAGTACCGCCGCGGCTACAAGTTCTCGACTTATGCGACCTGGTGGATCCGGCAGGCTATCACCCGCTCGATCGCGGATCAGGCCCGCACGATCCGCATCCCGGTCCACATGATTGAGACGATCAACAAGCTGGTCCGCGCCAACCGTCGCTTCCTCCACGAACATGGCCGCGAGCCCACGCCCGAGGAGATGGCCGAGCAGCTCTCGATGCCACTCGAGAAGGTCAAGCGCGTGCTTAAGATCGCGAAAGAGCCGGTGTCGCTGGAAAGCCCGGTGGGTGACGAGGAAGACAGCTCCCTGGGTGACTTCATCCGGGACGAGAACGCGGTGATCCCGGTGGACGCGGCGATCGAGGCGAACCTCAAGGAGATGATAACGCGTTCCTTGGCGTCGCTCACGCCGCGCGAGGAACGCGTTCTGCGCATGCGCTTCGGCATCGGCATGAACACCGATCACACTCTCGAGGAGGTCGGTCAGCAGTTCTCGGTAACCCGTGAACGCATCCGCCAGATAGAGGCGAAGGCGCTGCGGAAGCTCAAGCACCCTAGCCGGTCGCGCATCATGCGTGCTTTCCTCGACTGATAGCATCGCCAGCCTTTGGTGGATATGTGAAGACATGACGTCAAAATTCAGAACGCCGAAGGAGAAAGTCGTTCGCGATGTGCTGGAGAAGCACGCTTGTTCGGTTCCTTACCATGAAGTGCGCACGCGATTTCTCGGAGCAATCGCCTCACCGTTAATGGCGGCTTCGCCGCTGCCAGTGGTGAAGGCGCTGTGGGGCGGCGAATTTCCGCCGTTCGATTCCATGGGTAATCTCAATCATCTGATCGATGTGCTGATCAATCAGCTTTGGAACAGCCTGACGAAGCACAATAGCCGTACAGCGCCCTTCAGGCTTTACCGGCTTGATCTCGAGCCGTCGGCTGAGAATCTTGCGAAGTACGCCCGAGTGCGCCGACAGGAGCTGGAAGGCTTTGTTGAAGGTCTGTTCGGTGGTCATGAAACCCTCGACCTGCCGGAGCGAGCCCATATGTCCCTGGGGCACCTTGGTGAACTTCGCGCGATGATGGGCGGCATTGAGGACCTGGTCGCGCGCGACATCCAGGCGGAAAGCCGAACGCAGCTCGAGACGACCTTCAGACACGTGCGCGAACTCACCAAAATCATGGAAACCGAAATCCATGAGGCTGTGTTGTCTTGCGCCCGGGCTCGACATCAGATGCTCGACGGATCTACGCTCACAAAACCCGTCATGCACTAACCGTGCAACCGGCCCGGATCGAGTTGAGAATTTGGCTTCCAAGAAAACCCTGAACGCGAAGAACCTTGAGGAGTTGGGGGCGGGTCGCCTCGCCCAACTGCTGATCGAAATCAGCACGGGAAATGCCCTCGCCAAGCGTCGCCTGCGTCTCGAGCTTGCTGGCGCACAAAGCCCGGGGGAGGTGGCGCGTGAAGTGGACAAAAGGCTCAGCACGATCCGGCGATCGCGATCCTTCGTCGACTGGCAGAACCGTAAAGCCCTGATCGCGGATCTTCAGACGCAAAGGACGGCCATTGTCGAGCAGGTCGCTCAATCGGACCCTGCCGAGGGTCTGGCGTTGATGTGGCGTTTTCTTGGCCTGGCCAATTCCATCTTCGGGCGCTGTGATGACAGCAGCGGGATGGTCATTGCCATTTTTCACGAGGCTGTCGCGGATCTGGCGGAGATTGCCGTGCGGGCAAATCCCAGGCCGGAGGCGCTGGGTGACGCGGTCTATGATGCTTTGAGCGCCAATGAGTATGGCCAGTACGACGACCTGATCGGCACCCTTGCTGCCGTTCTGGGAGAGCGCGGGCTTACCTATCTGCGCGGTCGTATGACTGCGCTGGCGAAGACGCCGGTTAAAAGGCCGGCAGGCAAGGATCGAGTAGCCGTGGGTTGGGCATCAAGCGGTGCCATCTACCAGGATGAGATTGACGAGCGTAGCCGAGATAGCACGGTGAAGCTCGCTCTCATGGAGATCGCTGACGCATTAGGCGATGTCGATGCGTTCATCGCGCAGTATGACGAACCCACCCGCAAGATGCCCCGGATCGCAGCTGAAATCGCCAATCGCCTCGTCGCCGCAGATCGTGCTGACGATGCCCTTCAAATCCTTGATGCGGCAACGCAGAACAATCCCAGTCACTCCAGCTTCAATTGGCCGGACTTCAAATGGGTTGATGCAAGGATCGCCGTTCTGGACGCATTGGGCAGGGGGCGTGAGGCACAGGACATGCGCTGGTCCTGCTTCGAAAGTTCGCTGTCGTCCGGGCACTTGCGTGAATACCTCAAGCAGCTGGCGGATTTCGAGGACATCGATGCTGAGACGCGTGCCTTCGACCACGCGCAAACCTGCAACAGCGTTCTTGGTGCACTGTCGTTCTTCGTGGAATGGCCGAAGCTTGACCGTGCCGCCGACCTTGTAATCGGTCGCTTCGAGAAGATCGACGGCGACCATTACGAAATCCTAACGCCTGCCGCTGACGCGCTTTCGGCGAAATATCCGTTGGCAGCAAGCCTTGTGCTGCGCGCCATGATCGATTTCACCCTGATCCATGCCCGGTCAACGCGTTACAAGCACGCTGCTCGTCATCTCCTCGAGTGCGCCAGTCTCTCGCGACAAATTTCCGATTTTGGCGTGCATGAATCTCACACCGATTATGAAGCGAGATTACGCAAGATGCACGGGCGCAAGAGCGGTTTCTGGGGCCTGGTCGATTGATATACTGCCGCCCCGGATTGGTTCTCGACCTTATTGTGAACCCCGCCTTCGTGACTGCTCATCCTATTGGATGACCGGTCCCGACCCAAATCGGCCGTTCAGCGGTCGATTTTCCATCCCCAGGTGCTGACCGTCTGCTTACCAGACTTCAGAGCCTGTGATGGCCGGTAGGCGACTGTCCGGTTACGGGCGTATAAACCCAGATAGCTGCCGTCCCAAACGGTTCGCTCTTCCCCGTCACGTCGCGACGAGGACCGGGAGCGATAACAGCACGGTGGAACTGCGATTCAACTTTTTATTGAAACTTTTACCACTCTAGGGCATTAGAGAATCAGCTACGGACAGCGGGGCTTCCTGTAAAAAGGTCGCCGCAGCATGTGCGCCTCAATGGCCGGTACACCACGGTAAGGCACACCCGCACCTTTAAAGGGCCTCCGCCTAAAGCGGAGGCCCTTTTCCGTTAGGGCATCCTTTTTTGCTTATACAAGCAGGTTCGCAAAACCGTGTGCATATTGAAGCGCCGTTTGATGTGGCTGAAGGAAACTGCGCGCGAATGGCAACTGGTAACGACCAGATTGACGTCAGCCAGCTCCTGATTGCACGGATAAAGGTAGAAGAAGACCACCTGATGCTCGCCATCGACCGGCGCGGGGGCGCGACCTGGTGCAATGTCGATGATGGCATAGTTCATGGCCCTGTTTCGATCGAATGATTCCCAGCAGAAATAATTCTGCTCGATCATCCGCTTAGCTAATTCAGGAAGCCCAAGCGAAAACGCATACCGATCTTCGCAAAACCGCCTCGGTTTGCCATTCTCGTCCTCTAGATGGTGATCGCCGCGATCACAGCTCTGTGAGATGGTATGAAGGCCAAGGGTTATCCGGACGCGCAAGTCGCCATTATCAATCCCCTTGCCGGGGACGGTAACTACAAAGCTGCGCAGATGCCTTAAGTCCCGGAGAACGCCTTCTACCTCAATTTCATCCATAACTCGCCAGAATGACCTTCCTTAAGCAGCGCACGCATGTCTGAGTGCCCTACCCCGCGTTGATCAGATTGTCATGTGGCGCTGGCTGCCCATGCTGTTTTCGTCGCTGCGTTCGCCATGGTCAGGCAGGGGGGGATGCACCAGGATAGACTTCATGGGAAACCGCGTGGAGCTGACTGACGCATCCGAGATCGCCGACTTGGACGTGAATGTGCGAGGGCTAGCGGTTCCTAATCTGCGCACCACACGACTTCTCGATGCCACACCAAACGGTTGCGGTGGTCGTCGGTCAATGTCAGCGGCGCGGCATTATCCAAGTTTAGTGCCAAAATCTCTGCAGCGGTTAATCGGGGCGATCCTACAGCGACGCCATTGTCGTCAAATGTGATCAGGCCCGCATCGAATGCCGCGTCCCACAGGGATGACAACAGCAAGCCATTGTGGACGTTCAGCCGTTCCTGATCGTTTTCGCATCTGGCCCACGGGATAATATGCGAAGCGCGCAGCAATTCCGGGACGGTGATTCCGGTCAGGGGGCATGTGCTGTTCCAGTAGTTGAGTACGGCTGAGCGGAAGCGATCTTGCCCGATGCGGACTTTTTGTACCCGGTCAGCTTCTGTGTCACCCAGATGCGCGGTTTCTCGCAAAAATTCTTCAAATGGTAGAGTCGGTAGGCTGATGGACAGGCGGTAGACTGCGCTGACGGCAGCAAACAGTGCGTCGCGCGTGGGAAATGCGAAGGCGGCGGCGTGCCCTTTGGCGCACGGAGTGGCAGCCGGCGCGGAGAGTTCCCGCGCAGCACCAGGATGGGCCACTGACAGAAAGAATGGCCCTTCCATGCCCCGCGCTGTTGCTGCGACGGCAATTTCGCCCGGAGCGCTGGACGAGGTGAAGAAAAGCCACCCGGCGGCCTGGCCCATCGGAATGCGATAGCCTTGCCCCTTTGCGGCATCTTCGAGCTCGGACTCCAAGGCGAATGGGTAGGTGCGCAGGCGGTCGCCGGTGTTGATCATGCCGCCACCGGCTCACCAACGATTTCCTTGGTGACGTATGCTTTGAACGCGTCTGCATCAGCAAAGCAGCGGAAGCCGTTTGCATTTGCCAATGTAATCACCGCCGGATCAGCGCCTACGACAAGGGCTACCGCCTCTGTCAGTTCCTGCCGCAGGCCATTAGGCCAAGCCAAGTCCAGAACGGCGGCTTGCTCGCCAGATTCCGCCGTCACAATCTCATGAGCCATGACCCCTGACGGCAACCCCTGATCGGCAACCCATTGTTGCAGCGCCGACAGGGCCGCCTCTTCATTGGCGTCTGCTGGCCCGCTAACAATGGCCGCCGACGCGTGAACGGGCGCTGCGGTGGCGAGCCACCGTTCGGTCTCCCCATGGAGCAGGTCAGCCAACAGGTCGTTTGTCGCCTTGGCCAGCAGTTCGCGGCGAGCGGTTAGGAAATCGGCATAATTTTCAATCCGCCACAGTTGCGGATCCATCGGAACCCATTGCGAAGAAAGGGCGCCGGGGTGCCTTTCCTCGATGGCGGGAAAATAGGCTTCGGGTCGATCATCCAGAATGTCGAGATTGGCGCGTTTGGTCAGGAAGCAGAAGTTTGCGATCGCGTTGACCTCAGCGCGGCCATAGCCAGCCTCGTAGAGGCGAGCCTTAGGGAAAATGTGGTGGACTTCCAACTGACTGAGTTTCCCCAGCATCCCGGCCTTGAGGGGAAGACCGTTCCCCCAATCCTTTGCCTCCGCCATGCGCGTCAGCAGATATAATACAGGGTAGAATCGCGCGCCCAGGTTCCACCCGGTGAAGTGCCCCGGCTCAACCCGCAAGCCGCCATGCCAAAGGCGAAGAATGTCCAGCATGCGATCGAGCCCACCGGCATCCAGTGCTTCAAGATCGGCATCGATGAAGCTTTCGGTCGAACCTGAAAAGCGCCCCCACATGCCGGCCTGCACATACCAGAACAGCAACTTGTCGCGCTCTTTCTGGTCCATCGGTCCGGTTCGCTGATCGAGATAGCGCGCCATTACCGAAACCGCGCCGCGGCCGAACAGCACCCGATCATGATCCAGTCCAAGTCGACCCGAAATCAGGTTCAGCGCGGTATCTATATGGCGACTGGCGCGTTTCAAGGCATCCTGCACCTCGGGCGCAGTCTTGCCGTGCAAGTGCAGGAATTTCGCCTCACCGGTCAGCACGGTGTTCACCGAACGGAGCAGCCAGTCGAGCGAAAAATCGTACCCCGCCTGGCGCCATTTACCCAGTTGCACTTTCATCTCGGTCCGAGCCTGCGGCCAGTCGGCGCAGATTTTTGCCAGCGCCAGATCGCCTTTTGAAAGTTTGGTGCCGCCACTGTTCACTTTGTTGAAGATGTCGACCACGACGTCGAGCGTCATGTCGCCGCCCGTGATTTCCTCGATATGCAGATCGATGTCGCGAATGCCGAGCAGTTTGCTGAGGCGGCTGACATAGTCGCTTAGTTGCGGCGCGTGTTCAGGGCTGGTGGAGAGGGAGGTGATTATGGAACCCAAGCCATCGTTACCCGCATTCAACAGCGCGGTGACATCAATCCAAAGGGGATCGTCGCGCATCATGATGGGCTGGTAAAATTGAAATTCTTCGCGACCGATATGAAAATACAGGCCGGCAAAGGCCTTTTCATTGCCGTCGAAAAACTGCGGCGGGCGCCCCCGGATTACACCATAGAGCGATGTTATCCGCTGCTGGCCATCGAGCAGCAGCTTGACCACACCCGGTGCAAGCTCGTGATCGCCGCGGTGCTGTGCCCCCTCGGACTGGGTGGCCCAGACGAGCAGGCCGCCGACCGGATGGCGCCGATAGAGCGACCCGAACAGGCCGCGCACTTGATCACCGCCCCAGACATAGCCGCGCTGGAATTCAGGCAGGGCCATGTGGCCGTTGTCGATGTAATTCAGAATGGTAGCGATTTGCACTGCCCAGCCCCTTCCGTGACGGCTTCCAAATTTGCTTGTCCATCTTAAGTACGAGACGAGATTAAAAGATCAGAAATCCATCCCGAACACGCGCTTGTCAGCAGGCGCGCCGTGAAGCTCCAAGCGTTGCCAGGGTTCCTTCTGGAATGCCTCCGGTGGTGCGGTCGTGGTGGTGACGATGTATTGGAAGAGGGGAGTTCCGCCGATCTCTTCCAGTTTCTGGCTCATCGTGAACAGCCTGTTGTAGATCGACAGGCCCAAGTCCGCTTCGCGCGGGCTATCATGGATGAGGAAGGCCGGAAGCTGGGTGCGCCCCTCGATTGTGAGAAGCAGCGTGGCAAGATCGAACGCGACGATCTTCAGAGAGTCCACAGCCGCTGTTGAGCGATCTCCCCCCATTTGAAAGCGGAGATTCAACTCGTTCTGCTCAAGGTCGATTTTACCGTTCGCCGTTTCCGGGATCAGGAATTTTAGGACCGCGTCGAACAGGAGCGAAAGGCGGTCTACATTCTGCAGCGCTGCCACGCGATGTTCTGATGCTGCATTGAGGTGTGTGCTCTGGAGCTGGACCAATTGTTCAATGGTATTAGTGCTGGTTTTCAGCTCGCCCAAATGGGTAGCGTAGCGCGTGCTCATGGTGATGTCGCCCTTGGCCGCAGACAGGCGCTTTGATTGGTCGACCAGCGCCCTCTCCAGCGCTATGACAGCCTCAGCAAGCGGCTTAGCCGCCTGTTGGGCGGCAGCAATCTGATACTTCACCGCTGAGATATTTGATTCCAAAGCCCCTATGTCGCCTGCGATCTCGGCGATTTTGCCGATAAGGTCATCTCGTTCCTGTTCCCGCTCCCGGACAAAATCCAAGGCTTTCTGGTCCATCCGCGTGCCGCACGTCTTGCAGACTGGGTTTTGAGCATCGTAGACGTGGGTGTGGGCTTTCGCAGAGTTGTTATCGATGGTCTTCCGCAGTTCCGTCTTGGTAGCGAGATCTGCGTTTAAACCAGCTAACTGGTTCCCGAGCTGGGTCAGCGCCCTTTCAGCTCCATCCTTGTCTTCCCGAGCTTTGGTGAGCCTCTCATAGAGTTGCGGATCTGCTGCTGCCTCTGCCTGCACAACGGCCTCGGCCGCTTGAGCTTTCCAAAAATCGGCCTGTGCGTCCGATGCGCCAAATTTCTGGGATAGGTCCTCCTGCATATCCTCGACGAGATGCTGCAAACGTCGGCGCTGCCGCCTTGTCTGTTCAATTTTGACGGAGCACTCTTCGGCTAAGCGTGAGGCCTCCATTTCACCCGCTGACAAGGCATTGACGAGCAACCTGACAATCACAAGCCGATCCGCCTGCGACAATTGCCGCTGACGTGAAGCAGAGTGGGACTCGGTTTGTGCCGATCGCCATTCGAGCGCCGAAAGCAGCCGACACTCCTGGTCACGGGTCAGCCACGCCAGCGCAACTTCCCATGCCTCTTCGACAGGGTTCGCCAAGGGCATGCGGCTCGCAGCCTCTGGCATGAACGCCTGAGTGATCGCGTCGCACAGAGCACCGAGTCCAGTATGGGGCATTTCCCTGCCGAATGCAGCTTCGAGCACCTCACCCTTGGCGCAGTAGTGACGGTTATCGACACCAATTGGGCGGAGTACGACCCATGCCTCTCCATCAAGAACGACCTCAGCCCCGACATAACCATCGGGGATCTTGCGAGCGACCACCTCTCGCAGCGCGTGCGAGCCAAAGCTGTTTTCGCCGAGGCAGTAACGCAATAGGCGGCAAAAGCTGGTTTTACCGCCTCCATGTCCCATCGCCTCGTTTTCCGTGCCCGAATCTGGTGACCAGATGATGTTCAGCCCCGGCCTAAGCGTTACAGCGCGGATCGGATCACCCACGCCGCGCCAAATGACCAGGCGCCGCACCCATAGGCGCGGGCCGCCTTTTCCAGCGGCGGGTTGGACATCATCGATAGAGATGGCGAGGAGATCAGGCTGCTGCGGCAATCCATTCCCTTTCTTCCTGCGGCAAGGCGGCGATTGCGTTCTGGGTTACGATATTGCGCATCGCATGAAGCGCGAAGGCGGCGCGCCCGTCGGCCCAGGCCAGAGGGGCGTAATGGTAGATTTCGGCGCCCCGATCCCACATGCGGCTTTGCGCGTTGTAGAGGATCGAGCGCTCGGCGCGGAGTTGATCAACAGCATCACGGAAAGCCTGCGACGAGGCAGCACTGAAGACTGCGACGTTGGGAGTCGCTTGCAGGTTTACCTGATCTCCAACAAGCCGCTGCCACTGCGCCTGCATATCTGGAGTCAGATAGTGCATCAGCAGGTGCGGCTTGGCTGCGAACAAGGCGGTAAGCCGAACGTCGAGCGGGGCGACCGGGCCGACCGTCTTTTTCATAATTGCTGCGAAGATGTGCCGGACATCGATTGCGGTGCCGACACGGTGATCCCATGCACCATCCGACACCGTGCTGACATCCGGGGCTGCAGCGGCCAATTGGTCATAAGCAGTGAGAACGAGGCGTTGGGTGCGGTATTCGCCGTACTTCCTGATCTCGTTGTTTCGCAAGACGCGAAAGGTTTCGCTGGGGTAATCGGGGCCCATCACGTCCTTGGGATCGAGCACATAGCGCAGTTCGTCGCGCGTAAGGCCATAAGCCAGCGCGTACCAAGCATCGAGTTCGGCGCGCAGTTCGGCGCGGCGGTCTTCGTCCCATGCAAATGGTGCCCCTTCATAGCCCAGATCGCGGGCGATGGGAGCCATGGAATGGCTGGTGTAGGTCAGTTCCAGCACGCGCGGAACGATGTAGGCGATATCGGTCTCACTGTAAGCGCTGGGTGGGAGGATAGGGAATTGTTTGAGGTAAAAATAGGTCAACGAACTCCCGCTAAGTTTCTGGCGCGCAACAAAATCATGAACCATACAAATTAAATTTGCGAGCAATGCTGATTGAAGTTCAACTGATTTCTTGGTTCGGAGCAATGGCAATTTATGGTTGGCGCCGACAATAGGCATCCATGTGGCTATCACGGTCCTTTCAACAGATGAAAGGCTAATGTCTCGCCAACCCATCAAAGCGCTGCTGCATGCTTTGTCGACCTCATACCGATCTGCGACAGAAACTCGGTCAATCCAATATCTGGGCGTTACCTCGTATTCGATACGCCGCTTTTCGGCGACGCTAGTGTCTCGGACTTCGATGCCGTCATATGTTGCCCAACGATGGTCAAAGTGATGGATCATTTTGGCTTCGTAGAGTGGCACCATACGGGCGGTGGCCTTCACCCAATCCATACCTTCACGCACCCACCCGTCAGCGGTAAGCTGCGCGGCAGTACGGAAAAGGCTACTGTCGTTCGACATGTGGAACATTGTCAGAAACGACACTTCCCACGGATTGCCTTGCATGCCCATCGCATCGTTTATCAGCACCGGCACGCGTTCATAAATGGAAGCGGTGAGTGCTGCGTCTTGTTGCGAGCGGAAAACGGGAGCCGTCTTAGTGTTGGGATTTATTCGGGCGATCTGGTCAGGGTCCAGAGAAAATCGGCGTTCAGGGACGTTGATTTCAGAGAGTGCCCGGAACGAAAATACGAAATTTGGACTTACATCTGCAAATCCGATCGTCAGTAAGCAAAACGACTTGCGATCATCTGTTCCCTTGAACCACTGGCGAACTTCATAGGCGCTATATAGAGAAATAATTCTCTTCTTTGCTGTAAGATGCCCGAAGAATGGCGCTGTAGTAGCGTCGGTTGCAATGCCGGTGGGTGCAATTACCCCCGCCCGCCCGCTCGCTCGCGTAAGGTTCAGGAAATGCTCAGTAAATAGTGCGTAAGTATTTACGTCGCCACGCCCAGTCCATGGAAAGCGCCGCGCCTTGCCGACCTTTGCTGGATCGATCTTAGTCGGATCCTGATCTCTTGGCGAAGTGCAGAATATCGAAGATGCCTCGGCAACGCGCTTGGCGGTCTCAAATGCTTTGTGCAAAGCATAGGCGGGCGTATCGTGCTGGGCGGTCGCCAGCGCCTTGATCATTGCTCCACGCGCCGCCGCATTGGGCGCACTGGCAATTTCGAGATCGCGGCTCGCAAAAAACTCCTGCTCTTGAAGCTTGATCCGCTCCCACGGCGGATTGCCCAGCACCACATCAAACCCGCCGCGTGCAATGATCACCTCGGGAAAGGCCAGGGGCCAATGGAACGCGCGGGTCAATTCGGCCGCATTGACCGCTGCGCCTTCCAGCGGGTCATAGATGTTGCCGCCGCCCATGCGCGTGCGCAAATGGCCGGTGGTGGGGATCATCGCATTGCCGCTGCTGGTGGGCACGCCGCCAGTCTTGGGCAGCAGGAAGGCCGCGACATAAAGATCGCAGGCCACCTTGGTGGCATAGCGGCGCGGGTCGTTGGCCCATGCGAGGAACTTCTCCCGTTTGGCCTTGATTTGTGCCACGGTATCTTCAGGCAGGTGGCGCAAATCGTCCATCTGCGCGGCCAGTCTGGCCGGAGGCAGGCCACCGCCGCCAAGGCCGAAATCGAACATGCCTTGTCCGGCTTTTTCGGCCTTGTTGCGCTTGGCAAAGTGTTTGGCGGTTTCTTTGTCGTCGCCGGTCAGCGGTTTGTAGGCATCGTCGGGAATGCCCTCTTCTAGCGCGGCAAGGTCGAACACACCCAGCAGGCTATCGCCGCACTGCAAGTTGGCATCGAGGAAGCCCAAAGGCTTGCCCGGTTCCACCGTCTCGATCCACAGCGCCACCTTGGCGAGTTCCACCGCCATCGGGTTGCGGTCCACGCCGTGAATGCAGTTCCGCACCACATCGCGCATGGCGGCGTTGTAATCCGGCGCATCAGGGTTTCGCAGTTGGGCCAACCGGTTCGCCACCCGGCGCGCCGCGCCAAGCAGGAAGTGACCCGATCCGCAGGCCGGATCAATGATGTTGAGATCAAGGATGGCATCAACGCCGCCTTTGGCCTCGGCACGGTCGAGCACAGGATCAAGCGCGCTGTCGAGCAGACACTGCACCAGAGTATCGGGTGTGTAGTAGCTGCCAGACGTCTTGCGGGCATTGCCTCGCGCTTCCGCACCGCCAGCGAAGCTGAAGGTGTGCCCGGCATCCTCGCGCATGGGCACGAGTTCGAGCAGGCCTTCGTAGACGCTGCCCAGTTCCTCGGTCGCCATGTCGCGCCAGTTGATGCGGACACGGCGGCTGTCATCGATCAACCACGCAAGCTTGTAGGCGGCGGTGAGAAAGGCGCGGTTGGGGATCTCCGCGGTATCGAGATCGGGGGTTAGGCCTTGATCGAACAGCCCGCCCAATGCGGGCAAGCCCAACCGCGGCTCGCCTTGGACCATCGCGCGAAATACGACCTTGGCGCCTTCCCATGCATCGTAATGGTGGTCGTGGGCGTGGCGCTTGATCGAGCGGTCGCGTAGATGGGCAAAGCCATAGTTGGCAGCATAAAGGTCGCGCGTTGCCTTTGGCGTGGCGGGCGGATGCAGCAAGTCGCGGTCTTCGGCCACGGCGAGGAAGATCATCCGATAGACGACGCGCAGCATCTGCTCAAACAGGTGTGGCAAGGGCAGTTCGTTGCTGTCGAGCCGTGTGCGGATGGCTGGGTTAGCTTTGAGAAGGCCTTGGCCCAGCGCTAGCAAGGCGTCCTCCACGTTCACACGCAGGCGATCACGCGCGGCTGTGCCAGCACGCATACCGGCCTCGCGCCAGCGTTCGAGCGAGCTGTCGCTTTGGTCTGCCCCTTCCGCGCCAAAGCGTGAGGCGTGGATCAGCAGCCACAGCGCCGTGAAGTCGGCGAACATGTCGTCGCGGAAGATCGCGGCAAGGTCGACCTCAATCCATGCCGGGCGGGTCAGGCTGGCGTTGTCGCGCATCAGGCGCAAGCGGTCGCCCGCGAATACCAGGCCCCACAGGGCAGCATCGTTGGCATTGAGCCAGTCTTGCAGAAGCACGGTGGGTGACCGGCGATGGATGCGCCCGCTTTCGCCATCGCCAAATTCCGGCAGCGCGCGGGCGAAGCCATCACCCGGCACACCTTTGACTAGCGGCGCGGGAGGCGCGACCACGATGGGCACACGACCGCCCTTGGCTTCCCAGGCGATGGTGAAGCGGCGATCCTCGCGATGGTGAACGTGCGGGCCGGTCAGGGCAAAGCCAAAAGCCTGCTCCAGCAAGCCTTTGGCGAAGGTTGCGGTCTGAGTCGTGGTGGGATCAGCAAGGCGATTGAACGTCTGCCAATGCGCCTGAGCAATGCGGAAATAGCGCGTGATTTCATCGCGCAGATTGGTGCCCTTGGGGCAGCCATAGTCGGCAGCCATTTTGACGTCGGGCGCAGCGGAGGCGATGGCCTGCACCTGATCGGGGGAAATCAGGCCCCCTTCGATGGTGATGGCGGCAAGGCCCAGATCGGCGCTGCGTTTGGCGGCGCGAGACATCAGTTCAACTCCGGAAGCAAGACATAGAGGCCGATAATGTCGGCCGGAAGGACCGGGTTGACCTTTACTGTCGCACCACCGCCCGCCGCCTCGGTCAGGCGGATATGATCGTAGGACAAAGCCTCGGCGCGGGTTTGCGCAAAGGCTTCGATCGCACTGGTGTAACTGGGCAATCGGCTGTGAGCATTGTCGATCTGGCGCAGCCTTGCATCGGTATCGATGTCGCTGGATGCGGCTTGTTCCAGCAAGGCCAGGGCTTGATCGGCGAAGGCTACGGGCTCCGTACCCAGTCCGGCAAAGGCAACGGCGGTCGCTTCTTCAGCCAGCAGCAGGCGGTTGGTGCGTCCGCTGGTCACAAGCTGGTAGCGCAGCCGCAGCAAAAGTAGCGTCGTCATCTGGGCAACAGCGCGGGTGCGCCAGACACCCGCACGGCCAAGGGCCTTGCCTTCGGCGGCTTGCGGGTCGAGCGCGCCTTCGGCCAGCGTTTCGGCCATAATCGCGACCGCGGGATGAACCCGGCCGACATGGGTGACACCGGGGTTTGGATCATCGAGGAAGCTGATCCGGCGCGTGCCTTTGAGACCGCGCTGCCCCAACCTGTCGCGCATCGCATCGGGCAGGAAATCGATATGCAAGCGCGCATGATCGGCCAGCTTTTCCAGGGGCGCGCCGAGGCGCTGAAGGGCGCGCTCGGTAAACCGGGCGACTTCGGTGGGGCCGCCATTCAGTGCGCGCATTTTGTTCCATTCGGGCAGGACTTCGTCCGGCTTCAGTGCGCCTTGGGCATAACGCGACCGGCTTGCCTTTGCGTTTTCGGCGGTGTCGCGCCATTGCCGTTCAAATCGCTGGGCAGCGGGGCCGAAATCGAAGGTGAGCTGGCTTTTGGCATTACCGCCCCGGCGCAGCATCACGGCCTGCATCAAGGCGGACGTCACGCTTTCCTGATCTTCGGGCATTGGCACTGCCACGCCTGTGGCTTTGCGGATTTCGTCGGCCTTGCGCAGGATTACATCGAGCACCGCACCATCGATGGCGCTGTTTTCGCCATACATCATCAAGGAGCGAACGATTGGCGCCTGTTGTCCAAAGCGATCGACACGACCTTCACGTTGCTGATGTCGGGTTGGATTCCAGCTCAGATCGTAATGAATGACCGTGTCGAACAAGCTTTGCAGGTTGATGCCCTCAGACAGGCAGTCGGTGGCTACGAGGATGCGATTGTCGGAAACGTCGAGCGCTTCGACCCGATTGCGGCGCTCATCGGGGGCGAGGGTGCCGGTGACCACTGCCAGGGCCGCCTTGGAGAATTCTGCGCGCAGAACTTCACCCAAAGCCTCGGCCGTAGCGATGAAGCGGCAGAAGATGACCGGCTTGGCGCCGGCCTTCATCAAAGGCCGCAATTCGGCCAGAAGTTGTTTCAGCTTAGGGTCCTGTGCGGTGCGCGATGCGAGCGATTGTGCCCGTTCGATCAGCGCGCGCAATGCGGCGGTTTCTTCGCTGTCTTCAATAGCGGTAGCGGGTTCGATATCGCTTTCGATAAGCACGCCATCTTCGGCATCGAAAACGACCGGCTCAATGGCGTCTTCTTCGGCCATGCCGCTCAATCGATTGCTCAGGGCGCTGACAGCCGCAGCGGGAGACGACCCGACACAGCGCATCAGGGCCAACGTGCCCCAGAATGCCAGGCGGCGATGCCGTTGATCCGTGCCTGCTCGCTCGGTGACGGTGAAGCAGTAATCAAGCACTTCTTCCTGAAATGCTGCGAAATCACCGTTGAGCGTGAATGGCGATTCCTTGGTTTCATGTTTGGCAAAGGCGCGCTGCTCGTCCCAGCCATCCTGAATATCTGGCCGGCGGCGCTGAATGAGATGCTGCGCTAGGCGGCGCGCATAACGCTCCCGGGCATTGGCATCGCCACCATTCGGGCCGCCCGCCAGTTCTTTATGCACCAAGCCAAGCAAGCGGTCATAGGCGACCACGTCGCCACTGTGCGGCGTGGCCGTCAGCAGCAGCAGATGGCGTTCAGGATCGGTGGCGATCCTCTCGAGCAAGTCATAGCGCTGGTGCTTGCCGCGTTCGTTGCCGACACAGCTATGGGCTTCATCGACGATGACAAATGGCGGGCAGGCTCGGGCGAATTCGTCGCGACGGCTGTCGGCCTTTATGTAATCGAGGCTCACGACCGTAAACGGATAGGCATCGAACAGGCTTTGCGACGTGGGAAGGCCGCGTTCCAGACCTCGGGCCTTGGCCGCGGTCACTGCGACGGCATCGATATCGAATTTTTCGGCCAGCTCGGTGACCCATTGATCGACGAGATGCGGCGGGCAAAGCACGGCAAAACGATCGACCAGCCCGCGATCGAGCCATTCGCGCAGAATCATGCCGGATTCGATGGTCTTGCCGATACCGACGTCGTCCGCGATCAGCAGGCGCGCCACATGCAGCTTGAGCGCCATCATCAACGGGACGAGCTGATAGGCGCGCGGTTCGACACCCAGATGGGCGGCGCTGCGAAATGGGCCTGCGCCGCGCCGGAGTGACAAACGCAGCGCGTCTGCCAGCAATTTCGCACCATCCTGCGTATCGAGCCGGTCTGCGGTAGGGGCCGCGAAGCTGGCTGGCTCTACGGGCGACGATTCAAGCTCTGGAATGATGATCTGGGCATCGTCGTCGCTGCCCGAAAGGGGGCGCACATTGAGCATTCCCTCACCCGGCGAGGGCAGGACAATCCATTCGCGCCCGCGCGCACGCACCATATCGCCGGGGGCAAAAACAACCGCGTTCATTATGATACTCCAAGGGCGGTGCGCAAAGCGGCCGGGGCTTCATCTCCCGGCGAAGCGAGCAGATCGATCACATCGAGAATTCCAAGCGATGCCGCTTCGGCCTTGATCTCGTCTGAAGCACCGCCGGGAACGGCGAGAACGTCCTTAGCAGACCAATAGAGCGAGAATTCGCCCTGTGGCAGCCGCAGCGTGGTGGGTTTTGGGAATCCCCAGCGCAGAACGGCGTGCAGCCAAGGATCGCCGCCACTGTCGGCAGCGATATCACCGACAGTGGCATTGGTAAGCGCGCGCAAGAAGCCGAGCATACCAGGATGGCGACGGTCGATCATCTCGTGGTCGGGCTGGTTGAAGTACGAGAGGATGCAGCGATAGCAGCCTGCCACGCAGGCATCAGTAGAATGCAGCTCTTCGTCGTCGAACGGGGGCTGATAATGCATCAGCTTGAGGGCTTCGGCGGCCACTTCGGCGACCTTGGCAGGGTCGGCAATCAGGCGGTTGAGAACGCCTGCGCCACCCTCGGTCGCTTCGTATAGCAAAATGGCGTTGCGCAAATCGCGATTAGGCAGTGGTTCGCCCAGGATTTCGCCCTCTTCCAGTTCAAAAACGAGCTGGATGCCCCGGATCAGCGCGTGCTGGAGCGTCGCCATATCCTCGACATTCAAGGGGGCGCGGGGTTGCAGGAGCATCGCGTTCTTGTGGTCTTCTACAATCGGCACGATGCGTTGTGGCTTGGCCTGGGTGGGATCGCCCATGCCTTCATCATCATCGCCATTTGATGGATCGGCCAACCATCGGCCAGTATTGGGATCGATGAAAAAGCCGAAGATCGATTTGGATTTGCGGCGGCGCAAACCTTTGTTGATCCGAGACAGTTTGGTGGCCGCGCCATAGTCAAGCCGCAGCAGTTCCTGCCCATCGGCAACGAGCAGGCAGGAGCGGATGTCAGGTTCGCCGGCCTGCATAGGCCATTGAAATACCGTCTGGATCTCAAAGCCGCGGCGCTGCCGGTCTTCGTCGTTGGCGGTGATGCGCTCTGCCGGCGCGGTCTCTACGTTGTCGATGCGCAGCACCGTATCCAAACGCTCGGCGCCACCCAGGGATGTATCGCAGGCGTGGCAGCGTTCCTGTAATTCGTCGGTATGGCCCGCACCGCATTGCGGGCAGAGGATCAGCGTCGATGTGGTCAGCTGATTGTTGTCGAGCCGATCGCGCGCGGGCAGCTTGGCCTTGGTCACACGGAAGGCCCGGCCTTCGTGGTAGATCATGCTGTTGGGGCCGAACTCGGCGATGGCCAGGAACCGGGGACGCTGCAGAACCGCGCTGCGTGTCGCCGGAATGAAGGCATAGAGCGGCAGGCGGGGGAAGTTGTAGCCCGGCAGGAAGCCTTCGGTGGCGAGATAGCGATAGGTGTAGAAGTCCGAGCCGTTGCTGGCGCGCCCGGTTTCAAGGATTTCGAGCTCGCGCGAAGCATTGCGGTAGCGGGTTGCCGCAGCGGTGCGTTCCCCAGCCTTCAGGCCGACCTTGTTCTGGATCGCGTGAGCGAGATCCTGTTCGCGCCTTGCGCTGCTATGCAGATCACGCCAGCGTTTGAAGGCATGACTGAATTCGGACAGCGCTTGCCGATCAACCTGATCAACGAAAGCATCGACATCTGCGAGCCAGGGCGCGTTCTTAAGGTCGACAGCCGACAGCATCGAGCCAATCAAACGGCGCATGATCGGGCGGGCAGCGCCGCTTTGGGCAACTGCTGCCAGTCCGGCCGCGATTTCCGGGGCAACCGGCTTATCGTCGCCGGCCATATCGAGGTTTTCCGGGATCGACGATTTGAGCGGGACAGTGGCTACGGCCAGCCATTCAGCATGAAGATGGCTGCGCAAAAGATCCTGGTTGGCAAGATCCAACGCCGGTGGCCGAACCACACCCGCGACGAGCGCGGGCTGATCCTTGAAGTAATATTGATCATGCGGCGATTGCGACGCGCAATAGATGACCACCAGCGCGGCTTGCCCACTGCGGCCCGCACGACCAGCGCGCTGCGCATAGTTGGCAGGCGTTGGCGGCACATTGCGAAGGTAGACCGCGTTGAGCGCGCTGATATCTACCCCGAGTTCCATTGTCGGTGAGCAGAACATCGCAGGCAGGAAGGTGTCGGGCTCGCCCTCTTGCCGCATTGCTTCATGATTGTCGGCAAGGCGCTTGCGGTCCGGACCTTCGTAACGAAAGCGGTCTTCGCGCCACGAACGGACGTCCTGATCGACCTGCGCTGTGTGTTCGCGCGCCTCAAAGCTGTAGGGCAGATCACCGTTGTGCCCCAGCATTTCCGCGACTTGCTCATAGAGGCTGCGGAAAAATGGGTTTTGGCGCTTGCCGTCACGCCGGGCAGTTGCCTCGCGCAGGCGGATCGCGGTCGGGGCCATCCGCCAGGCTGGCGCTTCATATCCGACATTGACCCGGCGAACGAATTGATGAGCCTCAGCCGCTTGAAGCAGCGTCTCGATCATCTCATCGTATTCTCTGGCCGGAACCTGCTCATTCCAGATGCGGGTGTGCCGTAGTTCCTTGCCAAGCTTGCTCTGACGACCTGCCCGCAGGATCAACGCAGCCTCTGTAGCCTTGATCGTACCGCTGCGAGGAGGCGTGATCATCAGGAATCCGGCCTGCCTCAGACTCTTCTCCTCTTCGCGGTCAATGGCCCATGGCAAGCGGAGCCGATTGCGAGAGACTTCGGCAGATTGGCGGACCTTGCCCGGGTCGAGCGCATCGGTAGCAACGGCAAGGCCTTGGCGCATATTGTCGAACAGTCGCTCAAACAACTGCCGCCTGATATCTGGCGACGCCTCCGCCAACCGGGGGCATGAGCGGAATTCCTCGTCGTCATGAATCAGGTCATCGAGGCCTGGGAAATGCGCCTCGATGAGGCCAACCTCTTCAAGGTTGGGATTGGTATACCTCCAGCCTCGACGCAGGTCGGCCCAAAGCCTGTGTGCAAGGATGTCGGACAGCGTTTCCTGGGCCTCCTGGCGATTTTGATACCCTTTCGCTTTGGGATCGAGCATCCATTCGGCGAGGCGGCTTGGCTCATCGAGATCGAAACCGAGCGCAAGGCGTACAGCTTCACCAAAGCGATCAGGCTTCAACCCTTGTGGCCCGGCGGCGCGGACCGCGCGCAAGATGGCAGCACGCAGCAAGGTGACGAAAATGAAGTCGTTGAAATGGCCAGCCTGAAGCGCGGCATCCTGGCGATTGTCGGTAAAACCGAGCAGCTTGCGCGTGTATGGCGCGAGCGAGCTATCTTGCTCCATCCAGGCCAGAATGGTCGCAACGATCAGTGTTGTCGTCGAGCTGCGACCCTCTGCCGACAATCCAGCAAGCTTGTTGATTTCTCGAGCCTGTGGCGCAGGCTGATACCCACATTCAGGACAAAAGCGGTACTGGCCCGAGAAGAACCAGGCCGGAACGCCGTCGTCGGCGAAGCTACCGTCAGGCCTGACATGCACAAGCCGCCCCTCGTGCTTGTTTCGATGGTTGGATTTGAGCCGCAGCACGCCAGATGCCGTTTGCTCTTGCCATTCATCGGGGTAATCTTCGGTGGCACCGCCGAATTTGAAGCCAAGGTTGACCGCAGGCACCAGATAGCCGGTTTCAGTGCCATCAGGCTCGGCTTCATCCTTGGTCGGCTCATCGATGGGGCGCGCAATGACGCGCCTTTCGCCATCGACGCTCGCAATCGAAACGCTGTGATGTTCCTGGCCGCATTCCCGGCAGAAGTAGAGAGGGTACAGTCGTGCGTTCTCATCCTCGGGCAAAAACTTTTGCCCTTCGAGGCTGACCCGTCGCCACTCTGCAGGCTCAAGCGTTGCATAGGCCTTGCCTGCACCGGAAATGAAACGGTGCAATTTGAATGCCAGAAATGCACGGTCCGATGTGCCGCCGCGTTCGTCTTCCCGTTTACCCATCATGGCAAGCATGGCGGCAATTGCTCGCTCACAGTCGGGGACAGGCAATCCGATTTGGGCGCTGAGGCCCTCGGCGGCCTTGAGCATCGTCATCGGCGACCGCCGTCGACGCTTTTCCCCTTCTTCGATTCCGACCTGCGTCTCAATCCAGCAGGCGAGCGGATGGGTTTCGAGTTCGGCATTTGATAGGGCAGCCGGCAGAGGGTGAAGCACTGCTTGGCGCAGTGGTGCGATCAGGGTCTCCGCCTTGATCGCATAGGACGTTGCGCGGTCCAGATCTTCGTCGATTACCCCGCCGAATTGAGAGATCGGTTGGCCGAAGAGCGTCGTCGCGACTTCAGCTACGGCCTTCGCTCTGTCCAATTCATCGGCCGAGCTTGACATCGTGGCCGATGTGCCGATGCAGATGAGATCCTTTGACGGGGTGAGGCGTTGCTTCACGCGGCGAACCAGCATGGCAACGTCAGCACCCTGACGACCGCGATAGGTGTGCAGCTCGTCAAGGACCAGGAAGTCGAGACCCTGGGCGTTGGCAATCACGGCCTGATCAAGCCGTTCCTGCCGCGTCATGAGTAGCTCGAGCATCATGAAGTTGGTCAGCAAGATGTCCGGCTTGTCACGCGAGATTTGTTGACGTTCTTCGTCAGTCTCCTGACCGGTATAGCGGGCGACCGTTGGTTTCAAATGGGCCGACAACCCGGCAGCCACCGCCTCATCAACGAATTTTCGGATCTCACCGAGTTGCGAATTTGCCAAGGCATTCATCGGGTAGATGATGATCGCTCTTGTGCGCGGCTCTTCGCCAGCCTTCTTTGCGCGGATTATGGCATCGACGATGGGTACGAAAAAGCAGAGCGATTTGCCGGAGCCGGTGCCAGTCGTGACGACAAAACTCTCGGAATTGCGGGCTTTTGCAACCGCACGTTGCTGATGCCGATGTAACCTGATTGGCATGCGGTTGGGGCCAGCGGCGAATATCGAGACGAGGTCAGGCTCAATCACGCCCTCTGATGCCAACTCGTCAATCGATTTGCCGGGTTCGTAACGGGGATTGATCGTTACGAGTGGGTCGGGCCAGAATTTCTTTTCATCGTAAACAGCGCGGATCTGCTGATCGATTTCTGGCGCCTTGATAGTGGAGAAAGAGCGGGCGAACGAAGCGTAGCGATCAACTAATGCGCGATCGAGTTCAAAAATATTCACGACTACCCCTGCGCATCCTGCCGAAAATGTTACTTACGGCGATTAATAGTTCGATGTGGTCGACTGACGCCAGTCCAGAAATATCCAAACCTTTTGGGGTCGGGCCAAATTTGTCGATCAAGTAATCGGCTTACCAAGCGCCCAGGATTGATATTTTCCAAGATCAGGCCCGGCAATTTGGTCTCGGCCACATACCGACACTGGCATTCCGGGTCGTAATCGATGTCTATGAAGAAGCTTTGCACCGTGGTCATGTCGGTAGCTCGAGAAAATAGCGGGTGTGCTTGAGTTCGCCATGTTTCCTTAGCGCACCGATCTGTACCAGATCGGTCAGGTCGCGCGTGGCAGTGGCTGAAGGCGCGTCCGTGATCGTGCGGTAGTTGGCGGCGCTGAGGCCTCCTTTGAACCCATCTACTCCTTCGGCGAACATGCGCAGGAGCGCCTTTTCTTGGCGGGGGTTGATCTTGCCGCGCAGGCGTTCGAGCAAATGGGATTTGGCGATTAGGAACTCGACGCGCTCGATCGTGCGCTGCTGGGCTGCCAATGCGATTTCGGCGAACCAGGTCAGCCATTCGTCGATCTGGTTCGATTGACTTGCGTGCTGGAGCTGCTGGTAATAGGCTTTGCGCGCGCGCTGGATCATTTCGGCTAGTGCGGTAATCGCCGGGGCGTCGAGCCATTGCGCTAGCGCCTTCTCGGCAACAGCGCGACCGATCCTGCCATTACCATCCTCGAACGGGTGGATCGATTCAAACCAGAGATGCGCGATACCTGCCCGCGCCAACACGCTGACCGGCTGCGCGCCATCGGGGCCGCTGGTGTTGAACCAGCGAACGAAGGCGCGCATTTGGTCAGGCACGACCGCTGATGGCGGTGCCTCGAAATGCACTTTGGGCGCGTGCAGCGCACCCGAAACGATCTGCATCGCATCTTCGTGGCGACGATAACGGCCAATGTCGACCAGATCGCGCCGCCCGTTCATTAGCATGGCATGCCACTGAAATAGCGCGTCATCGGTGAGCGGGGCGCGATAGCCGCGATAAAGGTCAGCCATCATCTCAGCGATGCCGGCTTCGGCGGCATTGGCACGACGCTGTTCGGCGGCAATGCCCAGATAATTCGCGATCGAGGATTGCACGCTGGCGCGGTCGAGGATCTCGCCTTCGATGGCTGAGCTATCGACTGCTTCTTGCGCGATAAGCGAGATGGTAAGGCGGTTGCGGTCGCTTTCCGGCAGATGCGTCATGGCGCCCACGGCCACGCCTGCACCTTTGAGAAAGCGGTCTTCCAAAGGCCGCAGGCGTGCGGCATCATAGGCAAAATTCGGCCAGTCTGTTAGCTGCCAGTTCCACCGCACGATTGATTACCCCGCCTTCTATCGATCATAATTGCACGATATTCGATCGTTAGGAAAGGCGTTTTTACAGGCAATCACTGGCTTCCATTGGGGGAGGCTTTAGGAAGCCTTGGAGGGCACCGTTGTCAGCGGCTTCGACGACCTGCTCGAAGGGCGGAGAACGACAGGTGTTGGTATGGCCGACTTCCCAGCGCCGCATCGGAAGGGCGTTCCTGGTCGGCACCTGCCGCACCATACGGCAAACTCTGTCGGATCGATGCAGTGAAGTAAAACCTCATTTTGGAGGTTTCCCTTCAGGTTAGGGCGCTACCGTATATCTGTGCCCGTTCTATGTAACAGCCCGCTGCCGAAGTCGATTTTTCGGGACGGCGCTCAGCCCGGCCCCGC
>NZ_BSFC01000019.1:0-8539 GCF_027922145.1 Novosphingobium resinovorum
TTCATATCCACCAAAACCCACGCCTCCCTGCGGGCTTCAGCGCTTTTCACAGACGACCAGTTCAACCGGCGCCGTCAGATCATCGCAAAGACCTTCGCACTGGTCCAGATTGAAAACCACAAACCTTTTCAGAAACGCAATCGTCTTCGCCTGTGCGCCCTCGCTCTGGGCCCGTGCTGCCTCATCCCTGGGGACGAACCTGTCAGCGTAGCACACAGTGGTGCCCTTCTCGCCGCGCCGGACGTTGCCACCAGCCGCCTCGGCCTGCCGGTATGTAAGCCAGCGCTGCGAGGAGAACCCGTTACCCGCTCCCGCTGCCCATAAAATGAGCACATTTATCCCGGAATAGTAGCGGCCCGACGCCGCATTTCTCGGCATCATGCAGGGACAACGCGAAGGATCCCACGGCTTCACCCAAGGCAGGCGCCCGTCTTCCAGCTCGGCGATGATCCGCGCGGTGACCTCACCATAGAGGCTGTGATGGCTCATCTTCTCTGCTCCTTTCTCAACCGCCATTGACCGGCGCCAGGGTGGCGGGGGGCGGCAGGAGCATGCTCGACAGCCCCGCCGGCCTAAGGCGGGGCGCACCTGCAAAGGCCGAAATGAAATGGAGGAGCCGGGCGCGAAGCGGACGGGTTGCGGCCCGGCGAGGCGGGGCTACAGGGCAGCGACGCCCCCCGCCACTTTGGAGCCGACAAGGCCCAGCGCCGCCGCGCGCCCGCGCGGCGCCCGCATCCGGGATGCCCAGGGCATCCCGAGCGAACCGCGATGCGGGACGAGACTTTCGCGCCAGGGATCGTTGCGGCCTTGCCGGCGAGACGCCGCCAGGCGGCTCGACTGGAGCGTCAGCGAAAGCAGAGCCCGGCCCGGCCCTGGGGCCGGGGGCGCCCCTGCTAAGCTTCAGCGCTGCGGATGGGAGAAGGAAAGCACCTGCATCGGCATTCTTGCCTGATGACGCGGTGTACTGCCTGTCCCGAAGCAGGCGGGCTCACACGGACGGGACTTACTGCCGGGTCAACGGGAGCTCGATCGGCTCGTGCGCCAATGCGTCTGCCATGGTCAATTTTCTGAGCTGGACGAAGAACTCCAGCAGCTCGAATTCATCCTGCGGCCAGCCGCTGAAGAATGCATTGTCTAGCGCACGATTGACCTGCGCGATTCCCACGCAATCGCTGTCATTGTCCATTTGCAAACCGCCTCCGGATATCATCGGCCTTCAGCGTAGGGGCGAATGCATATCTATCTGAAGTTACAATTGCGAAAGCCATTGTGCTTCCATTTGCGGTGCCGCCACGCCTGATTTACGGAACCGCTACTATGGCCGGCCGCTTGCCTGTCGCAGGAACGCGTGAGGGATGGCCCCTCCTGTCACCAAACAGGATCTCGCTGAATTCTGCGCACTGCGCGACAATACCCCGGCTTCTACTGGGAGAACCGTGATGGGCCGGCAAGTTCGCGAGGATTTGCACCATTCGGCTCCGGCAAGCGGCTGCTTGCTCTGTTCATCACCAGGCGAAGTGCAGTGTCCGAGGCCCTCCCGGCGGCGGCTTTTCCGGCTGCAGCCCGCAGTCTTCAGCAAGGGCTGCTTTGTGAGGGAACAATGAAGGGAACATCGAGATGGGAAAATTGACGGTTTTTCACGTCCGCGCCGCCAAGAACGGGCGTCACTGCGATGGCGACGGCCTCTACCTTATGGTCAATGGAAATCGCGCACGCTCGTGGGTGCTGCGCATTCAGCATCAAGGACGGCGGCGCGATATCGGCCTGGGGTCAGTCGATCTTGGTCGCCGCCGCCAGGATGATCCGGTCCATGCGGTGGAAATCTTGCGCAGGAAGGTGCTCACCCTTGCCGAGGCTCGCGACAAAGCCGCAATCCTGCGCCGGCTGACGCTCGCTGGACTCGATCCGGTGGCCGAGCGCGACCGCGAGGTGCAGCGTAGTCCCACTTTCGCACAAGCCGTCGATCTGGCGCACGCAGAGCTCTCGAGGGGGTGGACCGCCAAGCATGCGGCCGATTTCAAATCGACCATGCTCAGCTATGCCATACCCACACTTGGTAGCCACAGCGTCGACATTATCGACCACGCCATGATCCGGGCCGCTCTGGCTCCGGTGTGGACAGACAAACCGTCTACCGCAAAGAAGGTGTTCACCCGCATCAATCAGGTGCTGGCCTATTGCCATGCGACCGGCTTGCGCACGCAGGACGTCCCGCAAAAACAGGTCGTTCGCCGGGGCCTCGCGCGCCAATCACAAAGTCAGCACCATCCGGCTGTCCCATTCCGACAGGTGCCCTTGTTCATGCATGACCTGCTTGGCGGAACCGAAAGCTCCGGACGGCTCGCACTTGCCTTTGCAGCGCTGACCGCTTCACGCAGCGGGGAAGTGCGTCAGGCAACCTGGGACCAGATCGACCTCGACACTAAAATTTGGTCTAAGCCTGCGCACATCATGAAATCGCGTCGAGCAAGCAGCGTACCGCTAAGTGAAGCAGCGCTCGTCATCTTGCGCCGGGCCGCAGTGCTGAGAGGCAAATCGCACGTGGTATTCCCAGGGCGCAGCGGTGCTTTGCTCAATAACGGAGCCCTTCGCGACTCAATGCTCGCACAAGGATGGGGCCATGCGACGGTCCACGGACTTCGTTCAAGTTTTCGGGATTGGGCCGCAGAAGAGATGCCCGCCATACCCGCAATGGTCGCCGAATTGATACTCTCGCACAGCGTGCTTTCGCAAACCGAGAGAGCTTATCTGCGAAGCGACCTCACCGCCATGCGGCGAACGCTGATGGAAGCCTGGGCCGCATTCATCATGCCCCAACCCGAGAAGCCCGCCAGCGGCGCTAGCGCCCCGTGTTCGGGCCCTCTCACGATCGATCGGTGAACTGCCAGCAGGCCGCCATCTTGCTGGCGCGGTGTAGCCGGTGCAGGTCAAACGTTCAGCCGGCCGACCCACGGGACGGTCCAGGCTACTTGACCCACTGCCGGGCAAGTCCCCATGTGATCAGATATTTTCCCGCATCACGCTCATTGACATAGATGTGGGCGAGCGTGCGGCCATAGGCATCCTTGCCGAGGCGTTCGATCGTCACATGCCCCTGACCGATCAGGTTCTTCAGGGCATCGCGGCTCTCGTTCCCAAGCTGGAAGTCGCACCATGGCGGGTTTTTGGAAGCCGCCAGCTTCTTGCGCTGCGCCTTCTCGCAGCGCGCAGAGCCATCAAGTTCTGGGGCATCGATATCCGCCAGGCGCACCCGCTCCCCGCTGCAGAGACGGATGGTATCGCCATCATGGATCGACGAGACGCAAATGCCGGAAGCGGAGGCAGACGCTGCGGCGATCGCCAGTAGGAGGGACATCGCAGCGATGTAACTGGCGCTACGATGCCTGTCGCATGAAAATAGATCCAGTCCGGATGAAAAGGCTGTCCGCCCGCGTGGCGAGGCGGCAACGCTTGGCGCGTGAAGTGTCCCCGCGCCAAGCGTGCATGTCGGGAGGGGTCATCATGCGGCGGCAGATTTCAGAACGCCACGCTCAGCCCCGCGCGCGCCGAAAAGTCCGTGCCGGTGCTGGTCTGCTCGGTTCGTGCCGAGATTTTCCAGGTGAAATCATAGCCGCCTGCCAGCATGCTCACTTCGCCGATCCATGCGCCTTTGAGGCTGTCGCCGGCGATCGTGAAGGCATCGCCTGCATCGTAGCTGTCACCGCCGTTGAAGTAGGCCGTCGTGCTGCCGAGCTTTCCGGTCAGGACCTCGCGCCGCCCGGCTTCGAGCTGGAAGGTCAGCGGACGCCAGTCCGGCGAGATCGTGCCCAGCGAGTAGGAGGCCGTGACCGTCGGAGTGGCGGTCAGCATCTTGCTGGTGCGGCTCGCGACGGTGAGCGCCATCGCGTCGCTGTCGGCGGTTTCGGCATAGCCGTCTTCCCTCAGCCACATCTGCTCCAGCTCCAGCTTGGGCTTGAGGCTGAAGCGGCGCGACATGTCGAAACGATACGAGGCGCCGGCCAGGCCCGAGAACAGCCAGCCCTTCCAGCTGCCGTCGGCCGAGTATGAGAAGTCGGTATCGTCGATCGTGCCGGTGTAGGTCCGAGTCGAATCGATCGAGATCCGCGAGGCGCCGATGCGTGCCCACGCGAGCAGCGGGCCGTCCTGAGTGCGCCAGAACAGGCCGAGGTCATGCTGGCCGATATCGAGCTTGCCGGTACCACCGTTGTTCTTCACCGTGCCCTGCATCCAGGCATAGGAGACGCCGAAGTTGCCGAGATCGGTGTGCCTCTCGACGCCGCCCGAGAGACCCCAGCCATTGGCCTTGTAACCGGCCGTGCCGGTGGCGTCCATGCTCGCGCGCCAGTAAATCGGCTCGAACCAGCCGCCGATGTCGGAAATATCGAACAGGGTCGTATCATCGCTGATGTGACGGGCGGCGAGACGATCGGCGGTGGTTACGGCCTTGAACACGCCGCCGGCATGATCGGGCAGCAGGCCGCCGACCTGGTCGCGCAGCGTTGCCGAATCCTCGACCTGCAGCAGGCTGTCGGTGATGTCGTCATCGTTCTGCGCGGTCGCGTAGACCGCGTCCCAGGCCGAAGCCTGCGACTTGGTAAGGCCGAGTTCGCCGGTCGTCTTGCGTGAAAGGGTCAGGTAGACGTTGTCCTCGTCGCTTGTAACCGCACCGTTGTAGATGAACGGCGTGTCGACCGACGCGTCGAGCGACCCCTCGATTGCGAGATTGTCCGAGGTGAGCACGGTATAGGTGCCCTCGGCGGTCGCGAGGCTGTTGACCGTCGCCGTTACGCTGGCGCCATCGGCCAATGTCGCGCTCTTGACCACGATCGTCGAGCTCTCGTCCCCGTCGACGTAGACGCCGATCGTCCCGCTCGATCCGACCGTAAGAGTGCCGAAGCTGACTGTCGTCGCCTCATCGGGAATGAGCGTGCCGCCGTTGACGGTCACCGCGACGTTGTCCGCATTGGCGAACTGGCCCGAGTACGTGGCGGTGTCGTTGATGGTGACGGTGCCGGCCTCCCCGGCGAAGTCCATCGTGCCCGAATAGCTAGATTCGCCCGAGAGCGTCGCGGTCGCCGTGCCGCTGCCGAAATAGATGTCACCCGAGTACAGAGCATCCTCGGACAAGGCCAGAGTATCGTCACCCGCCCCGAAATACGTGTCGCCGATGATCTGACCGGTCGAAGCCGAAAGGCTATCGTTGCCCGACCCCAGCAGGATGTTGCCGCTGATCTGGGCATAGATGGAGGGATCTTCCTCGTCATTGTCCTCGACGTACTCGGCGCTCGTCTCGGCATCATCGTCGTTGAGGTACTGGGTGATGGTGACCCCGGTGGTGTTCGCCGACAGGTCGATCGCGGTGCGCGTGTCGGTGCTCGAGCCGCCGGCGGTGATGAAGCCGGTGTTCTCGATCGAGGTCAGCGTGCCGGACAGGTCGCGGATCGCGGTCGTCGAGCCTTCACCGCTGGAGGTGAGCGAAGCCGAGATCGTCCCGCTGTTGTAAAGGTTCGTGACCGTGCTGCCTTCGTTGATGAGCAGCGCCGTCGCCGATTGATCGTAGGAGATCGCGCTGAGCGTGCCCGAGACGCCGATGCCGTCAGTCAGGGTGACGTTGCCGCCCTCGCCGCCGATCACCAGGCCGTAGGCATCGGTATTGCTGTAGTAGGAGTTGGCCGTCACCGACCCGTCGATGACGATCGAGTAGGTGCCCATGTTGCCGGTGACCGAACCGACGGTGATGTCGCTGGTTCCACCGACTTGGATCGCGGGCCCATTGCCATATGTGGTGATGACGCCGGTGGCTTCGTCGCTGTCGTCGACGCCGTCTCCATCCTCGTCGTCATTGTCATCATCGCGGTCGATCGGCGCGGCCGCCACATAGATGCCGCCATCGACGTTGCCAGTGATCGAAACTGCCGCGGTCCCCGTACGCAGCGCCGCGCGCGAGAGCACTTCGGTCGTGCCATCATCGTCGGTGTAGGAGTAGCCCTTGGTCACCGTGCCCTGGATCGTCACCGTTCCGCTGACGTCGCCGGCCACGTTGATCCCGCTCGATCCTGAGCCGACGACCGAGACGGTGCCCTCAACGGTCAGATCGCCATCGATCCCTTGCGCCGAGATGCCCACCGCGTTGTCACCGATTACCTTGATCGTGCCGATATTGGTGATCGAGCCGGTCCAGTCACCGTCGAGCACGATGCCGCCCGAGTTCTGGCCCTCTACCGTAATCGAACCTTCATTGAGGATCGTGCCTGCCGCATCGCCGGTCACATGGACGCCATAGCGGTTGCTGGCCGAGGCGATGTTGTCGGTGACGATGCCGTCCGAATCCTCATCATCGACGACGTAGTCCTCCAGCACGGTGATCACGCCGTCTTCGCCGATGTCGAGGCTCGAGGTCGTCCCGGAATTGACGGTGATGCCCGAGGTGTTGCTGGCGCCGCCCATTTCCAGGGTGCCGCCCATGGTCACGGTCGAATCGCTGTCGATGGTGATGCCGCTGCCGCTGGCCAGCGCGATCGTGCCGTTCTCGCCCACCGTCACGTTGCTGGCACTCGAGGTGGAGAGCGCGCTCGTAGTATCCTTGGTCACCGAGGTATCGGCAAGCGAGGGCGTGGAGACGAGCGCGAGCGCGAGCGCTCCGAGGCTGGCGGTATTCTTGAACGAACGCATGGCGAGGGTGTCCCGAAAAGGATGAATTTCAACTGGTCTTGGTGGAAGGCCGGGCGGCCTCAGGTCGCGATGCCGATGAGAGCCGTACCGGTGTATCCGCCGCTCACGCTGCCACTGAGGCTTGGCGTCTGCTGGGCGATCTGGGCAGACGTGTTGTCGCCGAACACGTTGTCGGACGAAAGCGAGATCGCGTTGTAGTTGGCGATGCTGGCGGTGTAGCGGGTGTCGCCGGTGAACACGGCCGTGTTGTTGGCGGCCGGCATGGCGAGCTGCGAGATCAGCGTCGCCGTGCGCCCGGTGCTGGCCGAAGTCAGGCCGCCCGTGAACACCTCGAAATGGATGTGCGGCCAGCGGCCCGAATAGCAGGCCGGGTAGATCGTGGTGAAGGTGACCTTGCCGTCACTGTCGGTCACCTGCACCCCGCGCAGATAGCTCTCGGTCGTGACCCCGCTGGAGTAAAGCGAATAGAGGCCCGCCGCATCGCAGTGCCACACGTAGATCGCAGCGCCCTCGATCGGCGTGCAGCCATTGCTGACGTCGACGAGCTGCAGTTCGATCGTGAGTTGCACGCCATCGGCGGTATTGGTCGAGCCGATGAAGCTGGAACGGATATCGGAGCGTACCACGCCGCTCTGGGTGAGCACGTTCGAGGTGGAACCGCTGGCCGTGTTGGTGCCGTCGGCCGGGTAAGGACCATTGGTCTCGGTGGGATCGGCGATGCAGCTTGCATCCGAGGTGCCCCCCGAAGTGGACGATGAGGAGGTGCTCGACGTCGAGGAGGACGAACTAGACGTAGATGACGACGAGGTCGAAGAGGAACTGGTGGCGCCCGAGCTCGACGAACTGGAGGAATCGTCCCCGCCGCACGCGGCCAGCGCCGCTGCCGTGCCCGCGCTGGCCATGAAAGCCAGTGCCCGGCGCCGGGCGAACATCTCGCGTCCTATCGCCTGAAGGTCTTCGGCCAGCCCATGGCCGTGCGGCTCCCCGCCAGAGGCGCCCCGCTCCCGAGTTCCCATCACCGTCCTCCTTCGCGTCCGGCGTGATCGCTGGACCTGAGCGGCGAGGACTGTGCTGCGGGCTTTGCCCGGGGATTTCAGGCGAATTGCACGAGAATTGCGATCAGTTTGCTATCGCGCCAACGAAGTACAGGCAGCGCGCTAACCGGCCGGGCGATCGTCCGCTACCGCCGGGACGAACAGGTAACCCTCGTTACGAACGGTGCGGATGATATCGCTGCCGCCCTCGCCGTCGGAGAGCTTGCGCCTCAGACGCGAAAGCTGGACGTCGATGGCCCGGTCGTAATGATCCGAATCTTCACCGCGCGACCAGTCGAGCAGCTGGTCGCGCGTCAGCACGCGGCGCGGATGCTCGGCGAAGGCCCGCAGCAGGCGGAATTCGCCATCCGACAGCGAGATAAGCGCATTGGTCGGATCGAACAGCAGGCGCAGGCCCAGATCCATGCGCCATCCCGCGAAATGCAGACAGTCACCCGAATCGGCCTCGATCGTGCGGGGCGTGGCCACCTCGGCCAATGCTCCGGCGGGCGCGGCCCCGGCCCTGCGGCGCAGAACGGTGCGGATGCGGGCCAGAAGCTCGCGCGGATTGCACGGCTTGGCGAGATAGTCGTCGGCGCCCATCTCCAGCCCGACGATCCGGTCTACGTCGCTGCCGACCGCAGAAAGCATGATCACCGGCGGCGCATCGGGCCCCAGTTGGCGCAGGGCGGTGAGTCCATCCTCGCGCGGCATCATGACGTCGAGCACGATCAGGTCGAAACTCTCGCTCGCCAGCAGCTTGCGCATCTCAAGCGGATCGGCCGCCGTAGTGGCGTCGTAGCCGTGCTTGGCGAGGAAATCGCCGATCAGCG
>NZ_BSFC01000019.1:8578-477368 GCF_027922145.1 Novosphingobium resinovorum
TGCAGGTCCATTGCATGCGGTTCTAGGATCATTGTGCGCTGATGGATAGTGCGTGTTCCGGGCGGATTTCAGCCGTCGTTACACCCTGCGACACCCCTGAAATGTCGCTGCAAAGCAGTGAAATCCACAGGCAACCTCGCCCCCCGAAAAGCTGGGTCATGGACAGTCGAGCTTGCCGCGATACGTATCGGCCAGCCGTGTTCGCGGATCTTAGTGCGCCCCCCGCGCCCTTTCCCGCGACATGCGGTTCCGCTGCGTTCAAGGCCACCGTCCGGGATCCCTCCGCCAAGGGGTCTCGCGGTGCCGGGGCCATCGACCGAGCGGGTTCTGTAGTCGCACCCGTCCCGTTCGCCGGTGGCCCC
Organism: Novosphingobium resinovorum; assembly: GCF_027922145.1. GTDB lineage: Bacteria > Pseudomonadota > Alphaproteobacteria > Sphingomonadales > Sphingomonadaceae > Novosphingobium > Novosphingobium resinovorum. The sequence goes on from NZ_BSFC01000019.1 coordinate 8,941, forward strand.
GGAACAAATCGAAAAGAAATTACCCAAAAGGCTCTCCACGCGTCGGATAATTTCTTGATTGATAGTCTGCAAAACGACACAAGTGCGTGGTACTTGCCGCGCCAGCAGCTGATTGGGCGCCTTAAACGCGCTTGCAGCCAGAAAGTTTCCAGCCGGACCCGCCTCTTTTGGCGATTGATGTCCGGCCCGGTCCGTGGTGACCGTTCCCGCCACCCGCTTCGGTGGGCGGCGGGAACGCGGAGCGGGGACAGGAGGGACGTGTCCCTCTCTCCTGTCCCCGCTTCGCATATCACCCGCAGGCGGCTTGCCTGCGACAATCCTCCGTCTCGAATTTGCCAACCGCCCATGGCAAAGCACAAGCCATGACCCTTCCCGAGATTCCACGCCGACTCGGCATGCCGCTGGCCATGCAGATGGTCGCGATCCTCGTGTGCGCCCTGCTGGCAGCGCAGGCGGTGACGCTCGCACTGACCGTCATCCTGCCGCCGCGCCCGGCCGAACGCTGGAACATGGACGAAGTCGCCAGCGCGCTCGGCGGCGGCCCCGCCCCCAAGCGCCTCGAACGCAAAGCCATGCGCGGCCCGCCCGATGTCAGCGGACAAGGCTGGCTGGTCTCGGAATCCTCGCGCGATGCGCTGGCCCGGCGCATCGGCCAGCCCGCGAACGAGGTGGTCCTCGCCTCCTACACCCAGCTTCCCGTCGGCGGCGTCGCAGTGCCGAGCAGCGGGCGATCGCCGCTCGCCGTGAAATCCTCTGGTTCGGGCAGCCTGTCCTCGCTGCTGATCGACGAGGCCCAGGCCCAGGCCATTCCCGGCGGACCGCCTGCGAGCGGATCCGCCGGTCCCACCGGCATGCCGGGCGGCGGATTTCCCGGCGGCCGCATGCCGGGCGGGAACTTTCCCGGCGGCGGCTTTCCGGGCAGCGGAGGCCCGCGCGTACCTGCACAGCCCGGTTCGTCCATGCCCCGTCCCAACCTGCCAGGCGGTCAAATCGGCGGCGGGACGAGAGGCGCTACCCCCGGCCAGGCCGGGGGCGGACGCCCTGGTGCAGGCAGCGCAAGCAGCCCCGGAAATGCCGCTGGCAATACCGCGGGGATCGGAGCCGGTGAGGGCGGGCGACCGATCGGCAGCCCTGGCGCCGCCCGCGGCCCCGGCGCTTTCGCCCAGCCCGGGCTGACGCCCGGGATCGGCTTGGCTCCGCCCAGTCCCGTCATCGCCATCGCACCGCCGATCACCCGGCCGAGCGCGGCGGCCGAGCCGATCGCCGAGACCCAGCGAGCACCCGCTCGTCCGGCCGCCCGGTCCACCACGACAGCCGCCATCCCGACTGCGGCCATTCAACCGCAGCCCGTCGCCTCTGCCCACCCGGTTTCAGCAGCCGCGGCCATACGCGCACCGGATGTGCGCCCACAGACGGCTTCCTCTCCGCAGCCCATCCCGTTCCGCCGTGTGACGAGTTCGCTGTTCGATGTCACCTCGCCCCCGTTCATCGAAGGGGATTTCGTTGCCGCCGCGCGGCAGGCGGATGGCAGCTGGCTCGCGGTGGCCCCCCGCGCCGAGCCTTTTCCCAATGCCTGGCAGACCAGGGTAATGCTGTGGTTCGCGCTGTCTCTGGCGATCGTCAGCCCGCTGGCCTGGCTGTTCGTACGCCGTATCGTCGTGCCCTTGCGCGATTTTGCCAGGGCCGCCGAGCAACTCGGCCGCGATCCCTCGGCGACCATCCTTCCGCTCTCCGGCCCGGCGGAGATCGGCCGCGCGGCGAACGCCTTCAACCAGATGCGCCACCGCCTTCGTGCTTTCGTCGACGATCGTACCGCCATGGTCGGGGCAATCAGCCACGACTTGCGCACGCCGCTGACGCGGCTGCGCTTCCGCATCGAGGACGTGCCCGATGACCAGCGCGAGGGTCTGCTGAAGGAAGTGACCGAGATGGAAGCGATGATCAGCCAGGTCATCGCCTTCATCCGCGACGCCTCGACACCCGGTCCGCGCCAGCGGCTCGACTTCGCAGAACTCATCGCCGGCAGTGTCGCCGACTGGCAGCTTGTCGGGGCCAATGTCGAGATCGAGCGCAATGCCCACATCCCGGTCGAGGTCGATCCGGTCGGCATCCGCCGCCTGCTCGGCAACCTGCTGGAAAACGCGGTCAAGTATGGCGACAGCGCCCGCGTGCGTGTCTCCCTCAGCGGCAACGAGGCCGTCGCGGAGATCGTCGATGCCGGCCCGGGTATCCCCGAGGACGAGTTCGATCGTGCCTTCGAGCCGTTCTACCGCAGTGAAGCCGCGCGCAAGTCGGGCCGCAACGGCAGCGGGCTCGGCCTCGCCGTCTGCCGCTCGATCGCGCGGGCGCACGGCGGCGACGTCTCGTTCGCACACGGTCTGGATGGCTTCGTGGCGCGCGTGACAGTGCCTGCCGCGTTCGTCCCGACCCTGCGCAAAGCCGCCTGAGCGAACGGCAGAGCCATGCTCAGACATTTGCACGCCCTTGGTGCGTCACTGGCGCTCTCGCTATCCCTTCAGCCTGCTGCCGCGCAAGAGACCGAGGGTGCCGCCGAAACCACGACGGCCGCGACTTCATCCCGCGAGGCCGAGACTGGCACGATCGGTGACACGAGCGCCGCGCAAGTCGCTCCCCTGCGATGGACGGCGGCGGCGTCCGGCGGCATCAGCGCACGCGACGATGGTCCGGACGGCAGTTGGCAGTCGCTCAGCCTGACGCGCACCGTTGGCCGCGGCTACTTGCGCGCCAGCGCGATGCGCTACCACGGTACGCTGCAACAGTCGGACGTCGCGCTGCCCTCGGACTATTACGTCGGGACACTCGGAGCGGGGGGAAATTTCGACAACTGGGTGATCGACGGCTGGGTCAGCTTCGGCAGGCAGGATTACGGCCGGATCAGCACCTCGCTGGGCAGCCGCGCCAGTACCGGCGCCAAGGGCAGCGACTATTACGCCGTCGGTGGCGATTTCGGCCGTGTACTGCCACTGGGCTCGCGCTTCTTTCTCACTCCGACGGTGGCCGCATCGTTTGCCGATGGAAAGCTGCTGCGCCCGGCGCCCGAAGTCACAGGCCTGCGCGATCAGGAAACCGACGAGCCGACCTGGTCGGCCAATGCTACGATGCGCATCGATTATGCATTCGGCAGTGCTCGGGAGCACTATGCCGGACTGTCCTTGTCGCGGAACTGGACCAGCAACGGCCTTTCCGCATTGCAGATTCGGCCCAATCGGGACCCCGACGCACAATTGCCATTCCGGCTCGACAGCAAGCACTATGCGGACAGTTGGTTCGAAATAGGCGCTACGACCAATATGAAGCTGGGACGCAGCCTGTACCTCGATTTGTTCACCACGCGCAGTTTCGGCGTGAAAGCTGGGAATGTAACGTCCGCAGGAGCCACCTTGCGGCGCTCGTTCTGACCTGCCCACTCAAAAAGCGGCGGCAGGTTATCTTCTGCTCCACCATTTTGCCTTAGCATCCGCGTTCGCAATCGAATTGAAACGGACAGGCGGCAGAGCGCGCGAAATGATGACAGGAAAAGTTTCGAAGGTGGCGGAAGCAAGTGTCCTCGTGACCGGTGCAGCCGGATTCATCGGTGCCGCCGTTGCCGAGGCCCTGATGGCCCGCGGTCAGTCGGTGATCGGAATCGATAACCTCAACGACTATTATGCAGTCTCGCTCAAGCGCGCGCGCCTCGATGGGCTCGCTACGCGTCATGGCAACCTGTTTCAGTTTCGGGAACTCGACTTCGCCGACATGTCTGCGCTCACCGCAGCGTTGGGGTCTTTCACGTTCGAAACCATCGTCCACCTGGGGGCGCAGGCCGGCGTACGGTACTCTCTGGAGAATCCGCAGGCCTACGTCGCCTCCAACCTTGCCGGGCACGTCAACATGTTGGAAGTCGCCCGCGCCCGGCAGGTCGCCCACATGGTCTACGCCAGTTCAAGTTCAGTCTACGGCGGAAATGCGAAGCTCCCCTTCGCGGTGGAAGACCGCGCGGATCATCCCGTCTCGCTGTACGCGGCGACGAAGAAAGCCGATGAACTGATGAGCGAGACTTACGCCCATCTCTTCCGCCTGCCTCTCACCGGGCTGAGATTCTTCACCGTCTACGGCCCTTGGGGCAGACCCGACATGGCGATGTGGAAGTTCGCCGAACGGATTCTCAGTGACCGACCGATCGATGTCTACAATCAAGGCGAGATGAGCCGCGACTTCACTTACATCGACGACATCGTCGGCGGCGTCCTCGCCTGCCTCGACTGCCCGCCGGCCGACGACGGCGCGCAAAAGGCAGGCGGCAGCGTCAAGCCGCACGCGCTTTACAACATCGGCAACAACAAGTCCGAGCACCTGCTGCGCCTCATCGAAGTGCTGGAGGATGCCTGCGGCCGCAAGGCGAGGCGCAACCTCCTGCCGATGCAGCCCGGGGACGTCACCGCGACTTACGCCGACATCACCGCGCTGACCCGCGATACCGGCTATATGCCGAGTACGCCGATCGAAACGGGCGTGCCGCGTTTCGTTGATTGGTTCCGGAGTTACACCGGCGTGTGACAGCGAATCCTGGCGAAAGCCGAAATCTCACCAGATCAACGCTGCAACAATGGCAATCATCACCCAAAGCATCGCGTTGAATTTCACTATCGTGCCGAGATCAAAGGGCGGCACTTCGATATAAGTATTGTAGGTGTTGATCATCACAGACCCGTTGTTCAGCGTCGCATGTGGCAACCTCTCAGGAGTGAAACAGCGCCCTGCCCGCGAGGTTCCTGAAATTTAATTGCCGGTTCAGGTTCCCGTTCTTTCGCGGATCATCGCGAAGCCATGCAGCAGGTGGTCGAGTTGGCCATCCGGCACCGGCGCAAATGCCAGCTCCTCGCCGCCCTGCCGGATCGCCCCGATCTGCCCGGCCACCTCCTCAAGGCTCCATTGCGGCCGAAATACTCCCGCATTTTCCGCAACCCAGGCACGCGCCAGACGGCCCCCCATGGCAACGTACATCTCGCCGCTCACCGCGCATTGCTCGTGACAAAGGTAGGCGACCATCGGCGCCACCATCTCGGGTTCCATCGGCGGGAACCCGCTCGTGTCGATCCCTTGGGACATGCGCGTGACTGCCGCCGGCACGATGAGATTGGAGCGCACATTGCTGTGCTGCCCCTCGATCGCGGCCGTGTTCGACAGGCCCATGAAAGCCGCCTTGCACAACGAATACGTGACATTGTCGGCCTTGCCGTAAAGTCCATTTATCGAACTGGTGAGGACGATCCGGCCGTAGCCTTGCGCCATCATACGGGGAAACGCCTCGCGCATGACGTGGTAAGCGCCCTTCAAGTGCACATCGAGCACCGCGCTGAAGTCCTCGTAGCCAAGGTTCGAGAGCGAGCCGCGCCGCACGTTGCCTGCCGAATGGATCAGAATGTCGACCCGCCCGAAGGCATCCAGCGCGGTATCGATGATCGCCTTGCCCCCTTCGGGCGTCGCGACACTGTCGAGACTGGCGACCGCTTGACCGCCGGCAGCGCGTATCTCGGCGACAAGAGCCTCGGCGGGTCCTTCCCCGGTCGCATCACCTGCCATCGAGACACCCGGATCGTTGACGACGACCTTGCATCCCCGCCTCGCCAGCAGCAGCGCATGTGCGCGGCCGAGGCCCCGGCCGCCGCCGGTAATCACTGCGACGCGATCGTCGAAACGCAATTCGGCCATGACCTGTCCTCTCCTCGATCGCGCCAAGCTTACCGGCGCGCTGCCGTCAGGCAACGATCCCGGCGCTGCGCAGCATCGCGATCCGCTCGGGCGATAGATCGAGCACTTCGGCCAGAATCGCATCGGTATGCTGGCCCAGCACCGGCGGCGCCTCGGGCACCGGCTGCTCCGCGTCGGTGAAACGGATCGACCGATTGACGATGGGGATGGTGCCCAGGACGGCGTGCTCGGTCTCGACGACCATGCCGCGCGCCTGCGCCTGGGGTTGGGCCAGAGCCTCGCTCACACCCAGGATCGGCGCATGCGGCACCTCGTGGGCAGTGAAGATTGCGGCCAGTTCATCGACGCAGTGGCGCGCGGTGAAATCCGCGATGATCGCGTTGACCTCCTCGCGGGCGTCGCGGCGCTTTTCCAGAGTGTCGTAGCGCGGGTCCTCAGCGAGTTCCTCGCGTCCGATCGAGCGGCAGATGCGTGCCCAGAAGCCGGGTGTCAGGCAGGCGATGACGATGGATCCCTCGCGCGCCGGGAAAATTCCGTAAGGCACGAGGTTGGGATGCTGCGAGCCGACCCGCTGCGGGTCCGAACCGGTGAAGAAGGCCAGCTGCGCAATGTAGCCGAGCATGCCCATCAGGCCATCCATCAGGCTGATGTCGATATGACGCCCCTCTCCGGTACGTTCCCGCTCGTAGAGCGCCGACAGCACGCCGATCGGCCCGTTGATGCCGCCGACGAGATCACCGAGCGGGATGCCCAGCTTGGTCGGCAGCCCACCCGCCTCGCCGTTCATCGACAGCGCGCCGGACATCGCCTGGAGCACGATGTCGAAGCTCGGCCGGTCCCTGAGCGGACCGGTCTGGCCGTAGCCGGAGATCGAACAGTAGATCAGTCGGGGATTGGCCGCGTGCAGTTCCTCCCAGCCGAGCCCCAGCCGCTCCATCACGCCCGGACGGTAGTTCTCGACCAGCACATCGCACTGCGCGGCAAGGTCCTTGACGAGTGCCAGCCCCTCGGGGGTCTTGAGATCGACGACGATCGACTTCTTGCCCCGGTTGACCGCGAGGTAATAGTGGCTCTCGCCATCCCGGATGGGAGGAAAGCTGCGGGTTTCGTCCCCGGTGCCGGGCGGCTCGATCTTGAACACCTCGGCGCCGAGGTCGGCCAGCGCCAGGCTCGCGGCGGGGCCGGCCAGGACGCGCGTGAAGTCGATCACGCGAACGCCCGCCAGGGGACCGGACCAGCCGGCCGTCCCTCGCACGGTCACGCCAGTGCCTCCCGGAAGAAGCGCAAGATCGCCTCGATCGCATCACGCCCTTCGGGCAACGCGACCTGGTAGTGGTAGCAATGCCCCATGCCTTCCGCGACAATCAGGCTGGAGCGGATGCTCGCCTTGAGCAGCTGCGAATGCGTGAAGATGGCCGGACTGAGGTCCATTGCCCGGGTCCCGGTCACGATCAGCGCCGGAGGGAAGGCTGCCAGAATCTCCGGATGCCAGCCGGGCCAGGCGCTCGGATCGCGAAGATCGCAACCTGCGAAGTATCCGCGCGTGATATCGACAGGGGCGCTTCCATCGGCAGGGGGCGGGGGAAACGAGGCATCGATGTAACCCGTGACGTAAGCCGATTCGCCCGTGCCGAAGGGCACTGCCCCCGCTCCGAACACGCCGATGGCACCCGCCTGGGGCAGGTCATGGCTCGCCAGCCAGGCAGCCGCCTGCGCCGTGAGGGCACCGCCTGCAGAGCCGCCATAAATTCCGATGCGTCCCGGCGCATAGTCGGCAAGGAGTGCGCGATAGACTGCAGCGACGTCCTCCACGCCCGCCGGATGGCGATGCTCGGGCGCCATGCGGTAATTGACGCTGACGACGCGGATGCGGCCGAGCGCGGCGATCGGGATGGCTTCGACGAGGGCGACCCCATCCCAGCCGACGCAGAACGCACCGCCGTGCAGATTGATGAGGACGCGCTGCGGGTCGTGCCCACCTTCGACCGGCGTGACATCGAGCACCTCGACGCCGCCGATCTCGCCTCGCGTGACAATGACCGGGAACGTCGCCCGCAGCCGCTCGATCTGCGGCGCCATGTAAGCGTTGATTTGTGCGCGGCGGACGGCGATGTCATCCTCTTGGCCCGACGCATCGAACACCGGCATCGCCGCGCGCAGCCGCTGCAAGGCCGCCGCTTCCTCGCTGACCAGGCCGGAGACCGGCAGGGTAAAGGCCGGAACCTGAACGCTACCGTCGGGAAGAAACGCCGGCATCGCGCGGGTCATCGTGTCCATGGCCTCTCCCAATCCGCCGGCGTCGCGCCTTCGCGGGTATTCGTCGCCGAGCCTAGGCTCGGCGACGGTCAAGATCACCCCCGCTTCACGCCTTGCTCGGCAATTCCGCCACGGCGGTACCGAAGGCCGACAGTTCGCCGCGGTGTGTGGTCGCCTTCTGCGCCACTTCGACGTACTTCTTGCCGTTCTCCTCGAACTTGCGGGTCACCTCGCCGGTAATGACGATGGCGTCGCCGTCCGGGTTGTGACGGCGGATCTGGCAGCTCGACTTGTGCAGGAAGCCGTCGTCGCCGATCCAGTCGGTCATGTGGTGGGTCAGCCAGGAGCAGCGCTCCGGGCCGTAGTCGTAGGCGCCCGGCGCGCCGACCTCGAGCGCGAAGGCTTCGTCCCAGTGCACGCGCTCGGGGCAGTCGGGCACGTTGAAGCGGTTGCGGATACCGAGGCCCGGGTGCGCCTTCTGCATCTTGTAGGCGAGCTTGTTGGCGCGGATGTAAAGGCCGCCCCAGCCCTGCGCATAGCAGATGAAGCCGGTAACGGTCATCGGGCCCTTCATCATCGGCGGCAGCTTGTCGCCGACGTTCACGTCCTCGAAGTAGCGGGGCACCGCTCCGCGCTGCTCTTCCTGGTCGTAGATCTCGTAGAACTCGTCGAGCTGTTCCTGGGTGAAGGGCTCCACGCGGCCCCGCGCCTCGGTGTACTTGGTACCGCGTTCGCGCGCCTCGTCACGGTCGGTGCGGAACACCCAGCTGTCCGCGCCCGCGACGTGGTCACCGTGCTGGTTGTAGAAGTCGACGTGATAGATCTGCTGGAACGAGCGGCCCGCGAACTTGGTCTGGTGCTCGACCAGATCCTTCAGGTACGCCTCGACCCTGATGGTGTCGTTGCGCAGCACCGGCTTGTGCCAGGTCCAGTCGGCGCCCGCCCACATCGCGTGGACGCCCGAGAGACCACCGCAATAGCCCGAGATGATACGGCTGGTGGTGAAGAGAAACGAAGGCAGCGCGACGAGCGAGCCGTACTTGGTCTTCGCGGCGTATTCCGGATCGCACCACAGCGGATTGTCGTCGCCGATGCCGTGGGCATAGTGGCGGATGGCGTCGCGGGTGGCCTCGTAGTTCCATGGCTCTACGGTGTTCTCGATCTTCACGCCGATGCGCTGGCGCAAGTCGTCGAGCCCCTCCTCGGTGATCTTGGGGAACTTGTTCTTCGGTTCTGCTGTGGTGGCCATTTCTCTGCTCTCCTGGATGTCTCAGCCGACCGCTTCGGCGGCTTTCGCGGCTTCACGGTCGCGCAGCATCTTGCGGTGGACCTTGCCTGCGGGGTTCTTGGGAAGCTCGTCGACGAATTCGACGAGACGCGGAAATTCATGCTGGGCGAGGCGTTCGCGGGTGAAGTCCTGAAGCTCGCGCACGAAGGCGTCGTCGGCGGCGCGGTTCGAGACGACGAAGGCCTTCACCACCTGCCCGCGCTGCTCGTCGGGCACGCCGATCACGCCGCATTCGAGGACATTGTCATGGCGCAGCATGGTGTTCTCGATCTCGACCGCGCTCATCGTCCAGCCGGCCGAGATGATGACGTCGTCAGCGCGGCCGCAATGGTAGAAATAGCCGTCCGCGTCGGTCTTGGCGCGGTCCTTGGTGGTCATCCAGCCGCCGCCGCGGAACAGCATCAGCTCGCCGATCTCACCGGGATCGCAGACCGAGCCGTCCGGGCGCTGGACTTCCAGCCGCTGCCCCGGCACCGCCTTGCCGAGCGCGCCGGGCTTGACCGGGAAGTCGTCCGCACCGGGGTAGTTCACCAGCACCACGCCGATCTCGGTGGTGCCGTACATCGAACAGGCCGGCACCTTGAACCACTGGTCGATCCACTCCAGCGTCGCCGGATCGATCGGCTCTCCCGTGAACGACAGCTTGTCGAAGCGGAACGTGAAGTCCGCCGCCCGGCCGCTGTTCTTCATCATGCGGTAGTGCGTCGCGGCCGCCGACATGTTGGTGATGCCAAAGTCGTCTAGTGCCTGCATCAGCCGCACCGGGTCGAAGCGGCCGGCGAACGTCCCCGTCGTTACCCCCAGCGCCAGCGGGGCGAGCGTTCCGTGCCACAGGCCATGCCCCCAGGCCGGGCTCGAGGGACAGAAGAATGCGTCCCCGGGCCGGATGCCGGTGCCGTAGAGCGCGGCGAACATCAGCGTCACCAGCGTGCGGTGCGAGTGCTTCACCGCCTCGGGCAATTCGCGCGTCGTACCGCTGGTGTACTGGAACACGGCCATGTCATTGGCGCGTGTTCTGGGCTCGTAGCTGGTTGGAAGATCGTCAAGCGAGGCGAGAAAAGCCTCGTCCGCCACGATCACCTTCGGCTTGCCGTCTACCGCGACCGAGCGTGCAAGCTCCGCTTTTTCGGAATTCGTGACCAGGATCTCGGGCTCGCAGTCGCCGATGCGCAAACGCAGCGCGTCGGGCCCGAACAGAGTGAACAGCGGAACCGAGATCGCCCCGGTCTGCATCGCCCCGAACAGGCACACGTAGAAGGGGAGCGAGGGCTCGAGCATGAAGGCGATCCGCTCGCCGGACCGCACGCCTCGCGCATCGAGCCAGTGCGCGAACTGCGCCGCGCCCTTCGCGATCGTGTCGAAGCTCAGGACTTCGTGCGCGCCATCGGCATGGGCGATCCGCACCGCGTCGCGCTCCGAACCGTCGGCATGGCGGGTCACGCATTCATGCGCGATGTTGAAGTACTCTCGGTCGCCGTCGAACAACTCCCACAGCGCCGCCGACGAAGCATGGGCCTGTGCATCAGCATAGCGCGTGTAGTCGGTCAGCCCTGAAATCATTTTGGCCATCAACCGTCCTGTCCCCTGGCTCATTTCCGCCGGGTCGAATCGCCGCGACGAAGGTTGTCCTTGTGTTCAGCACTGCTGCCACAACGGCCTTGTTTTTGTAAATATTGAATGTTATTCTATATATTGAATGAAAAGCGGTGTTGATACAGCTAAGGCCAGCAAGGCCCCAGCCATCGCCCGGGCGGCAGCGGTGCTGCGCCTGCTGGGCAAGCATGGTGCGCCTCTCGGCGTTCAGGCGATCGCCCGTGAACTCGGCCTCGTACCCAGCACGTGTCTGTATGTGCTGCGCGCCCTGGTGGCAGAGGATCTGGTGGCCTTCGATGCCGACACCAAACGCTATTCGCTCGACGCCGGCGTGCTGACACTGGCTCGTGCCTGGTTGCGCAAGGATCAGTTCAACGACCTTGCCCAGCCGGCTCTGGACCGAATTGCCCGCGAGTTCGGAACGACAGCCATGGGGGTCCAAGTCTTCGGCCTGGACCACATCATCGTCACCGCGATGTCGCAATCAGGCCAGAACTTCCAGCTCTCGACGCAAGTCGGCAGCCGTTTCCCGGCGTTGGTGTCAGCAACCGGACGATGCATCGCCGCTTTCGGAGGGTACCCGCAAAGCGAACTGAAACCGCGATTTGATCAGCTGCGCTGGGACGAGCCACCAAGCTGGGAAGACTGGCTTGCGCAGGTAGACGACGCGCGCGTTTCAGGTGTCGCGGTGGATGCAGGGCACTACCTGTCAGGGGTCACGGTGGTAGCCGCGCCTGTATGGAAGGGGGGCAGGCCCAGCCATGCGCTTGTGGCGATAGGGATTGGCGCAGCCTTACGCAACGAACTGCCGCGGCTGAAGGAGGCCCTCAAGGCTGCGGCCAGCGCGCTCAGCGGGCAGATCGCAGCCTAGTCAGCAATTGAGCGAGCCGGCCCGCGTGTTGTCACCGCTGACGTCGCGGATCGGCGGGGATCGGCGGGGATCGGTGGTGACCTTGGCCCTCGACAGATATCAGCTACCTCCGACTTGCGAGAAGGCACAGGGCGCGCTCGATCACAAAGGGTTCATGTAAGACATCACGAAGGGACATCTGCACCTTGACGCTTGGAGCGACAGATGTTCGAACCTGCTCGTGACTGACGATTCCCCCAATTCCGCCGCCAAGTCCCCTCCGCCAATAACCAGGGCAGAGGCCCGCGCGGATGAAGCGGCGGCGATCCGCCGCCGCTGGATTACGCTGGGCGAAGTCCTTACGGTGATCGCGGTCACCATCTCCGGCTTGACCTTGTGGAATAGCTGGAGCCAGCGCAGCGAGACTGAAGCCGGAAAGAACGCCGATGCCCGGCGTGCTTCCACCAAGGCGGCGATGCTCATTCTTGTGGCAGCCCGGACGGATGATGACGAACTGGTCCTGAAGCCCGCATCGCCCGAGCAATCGGTTCAGAGCCAGAGTATCGCCTTTCCCAGCGCACTCGCTCTTGCTGCCGCGGAAACCACGGGAGAACCTAGGATTGAGGCGCGATGGTTTGAGAACGCGCTCAAGAAGGCCCGCAGCCGAGCCAGACTGCCTGACAGCAGCCGCGGTGACGAGAAGCTGCCAATCCTCGTCACTACCCGTTTCCTGGCTGACGGCAAACTCCACGAGGAGTTGGCGATCTACGACATCGGTTACAGCATCGCGGGTCGCTGGCTGGGCGGCCACAGCATCACGCTGCGCGGCGTCTCACTGGTGGCCCGCACCCGCAAGTCTGCAGGAAAGAGCCTGCTCGATGCACGCTGGAAAGCGGTCTTGGCACAAGCAGGAACTTGAAACACAGGGATTTTTTCCGATCTTGCACTCGTTGCCAGCGCAGGAGGTGCCTGCGGCGCTGCGCTGCGGCGCTATATCCGTTTCTGATGCATGCCTGACGGCTCGCGTAATGAGGCTGCCAATCATCGCGCGTTGGCAGTCCAATCCTCCCGTCTTGCGACTGTCGCATTCCACCGGCATTGCGAGGACACAAGCACGGGTTGCCGCGCGTGAGGCTCTCGTCTGCGCATATTCGCTGGAAATGCGCGGCGCTTTCGCGTCTGGAGCGCCCGCTCACACCGAGCTTCAGGAGACCGTTTCCCAATGTTGCGCAAACTGGCCCGGCTTTGGGCGTTATTCCTTCTCGTCCTGATCGCCTCGCAGGCCCAGGCGCAGCTGCTGCCGACGCCCAAGGCCGAGGAATCCAAGACGACCGAGACGGACGCGGCCACAGCCACTCCGGCACCCGCCGCCGCGCCCCCGACCGATCCGTTAGGGCGCGAGACGCCGCGCGATGCCGTGTCAGGGCTGCTCGCGGCGTTGGCAGAGCGGGACTATCCTTTGGCCGCCAACTATTTCGAGGCCCGCTCCAACGGGGAGCAACTCGCGAAGGAGATGCAGGCGGTACTCGACGCGGGCGGATCGCTGTTGCCGTTCGGGGCGCTGTCGAACGATCCGGCGGGCGTGCTCGACGACGGGCTCAAGCCCGCGCAGGAGCGCGTGGGCGACCTCGGCGACGCCGGCAAGACCCCGATCCTGCTGACGCACGGCACCAACCGCGCGGGCACCCGGATTTGGCGCATCGCCCGCCAAACGAGTGCCGCCGCGCATACCCTGCAGCCTAGGACGAAGCAGGCCGAGGACGAAGGCCCAGAGATCGCCGGCGCGTCGCTGGAGGACTGGGTGCGCCTGCTGGGCATAGCCGCACTGGTGTTCTTGGGCTTCCAGCTGATCAACGCCGGGTTGCTCTTCACGATGGGGCGGATCATCGCCGACAAGGAGAATAGCCGCGTCTACCGGCTGACCCAGGCGGCGATGCCGCCGCTCAGCCTGTTCTTCGCTACCGTAGTTTTCATGTTCTGGGCGGGATCGATGCCGGTCTCGATCGTCGCGCGGCAGCTGTTGCTGCGCTACATCGGGATATTCGCGTGGGTGGCGCTGGCCTGGTTCCTGTTCCGCATGGTCGATTCCGTTTCGGCCCTGCTGATCAGCCGCATGGCCGGGCAAGAGCGGCGGCAGGCGGTCTCGGTCGTCACGCTGATCAGACGCGCGGCCAAGATCCTGCTGCTGTTCATCGCCATGGTCGCGGTCCTCGATACCTTCGGCATCGACGTGACAACGGGCGTGGCAGCGCTCGGCATCGGCGGTATCGCCCTGGCGCTGGGCGCGCAGAAGACGGTCGAGAACCTTGTCGGCTCCGTCACCCTGATCGCCGACAAGCCGGTACAGGTGGGCGATTTCTGCAAGGTCGGGGAGGTGACCGGGACGGTGGAAGACATCGGCATCCGCTCCACCCGCATCCGCACACTTGAACGCACCGTCGTCACCATCCCCAACGGCGATTTCTCGTCGCGCCAGATCGAGAATTACGCGCAGCGTGACCGCTTCTTGTTCAATCCCACAATCGGGGTGGAATACGGCATCGGCTCGGCCAAGCTGCTGGAGGCAGTGGAGCTGATCGAGAGCGTGCTGGACGCGCACGACCGGATCATCAAGCCAGGCGCCCGGGCGCGGTTCAAGAACTTCGGCGCCAGTTCGCTCGACATCGAGGTGTTCTCATACATCGAGGCGGCGGATCTCGACCAGAGCCTGGTGATCCGGCAGGACCTGCTGCTGCTAATCTTCGCTGCGCTGGAGCAGGCTGAAGTCGGCATCGCCTTCCCGACCAGCACCGTCCACCTCACGCCGCACAAGGCGCCAACGACGCGGCCCGCCTCGCTCGACATCGATCCCGCGCCGCAGCGGGGAGCGTGAATCTCCGCCATGCGGAGCAAGCCGGACGGAGGATTTATCAACGCCTTATTGCCGGGGCGCGGCTTTTAAGATCGATTGCATAGTATAGTGTCGGAAATTGCGGGTCACTGGTGAATATTGCGTTTACCATCGGCAAGCGGGGGTCGACCTTATTTCTCGGGTCAGGGGCAGCGCACCGATGCAATTCGGTGCGGTACTTTGAGAGCGCGGATGGCGGATAATTCAAGTTGGGGCCTGGGTGACGGCAGCACCCGGACTTCAGGGGCGCAGCAGGAATACTGGTTTTCGCTCAGGCTCCGGGTCGATGCACCCGCGCAGCTATGGCAGGCGGCCGCTTTGCGCTGCCTCAGCCAGTCCGACCTGACGCAGGACGAAGTCGAGGACCTGATCGGCCCGATCGAGGATCCCTCGATCACTGACTGCCTGATGATGCTCGCCCTGCCCGAGCGGATTCCCGGCTGCACCCGGCTCGATACGACCCTGCAGCAAAGCGCGGCGGGAGCGCCTGCAGCCGCACGCGAACGCAGCGACGCGATGGAATGAGATAGTCCTCCCTGTCGCGCAGCGATTGGGAGGGGGCCGCCGAGACAGTCGGTGGTGAAGAGGGGGATAACCCCTCCGTCTGCCCTGCCGACTGCGACCTCCCCCTCCCTGCGGAACAGCGAGGATGCGCTCACTCCTTCGTCGAGGTCGTCGGTGTAGTCAGCGCCACCAGCCCGGTCGCGGACAGGCGGATGCCGTTGACGCCAAGCATGATGCTGGTCCCGTCGGTGACCACGTCGTCCACCACGCCTACCGAGTTGATCGTCGTGTTGAGGTTCGATCCGTCCGACGCCTGCGCCTTGATCGAGAGGGTATAGGCGCCTGCGGCGGCTTTGGTACCGTCGGTCTGGAGGCCGTCCCATTTATAGGTGCCTTGGGTCTCGCTGGGGTCGAGGCTGACGGTCGCCACGGTGCCGCCCAGCGCGTCCTTGATCGTCGCGGTGACGGTGGAGGGGGTGCCATCGACATAGTAAGTCCACTTGGCCGGATTGTCACTCAGCCCCGCCACGGCACTGTCGAAGCGCGCTTCACGGCCGATGTAGCTCGATGCCTGCGCCATCTGCTGCGACAGGAGCTGGCCGAGGATGTCGTCAAGCTTGCCGGTCTGCTGGATCGACTGCTCCACCTGCGAATACTGCACCAGCTGCTGGGTGTATTCCGAGGTGTCCATCGGGTCGAGCGGGTCCTGGTTGGTCATCTGCGTGGTCAGCAGCTTGAGAAACAGGTTGTAGTCGGCCAGCAGGCTGGTCGTGGATGCCGCCGTGGTGCTGGAGGTGCTGGACGTCGAGGCAGTGTCGGTAACGGTTGCCATGCTGGTGCTGCCTTATGCCATGAGGTCGAGATTGCCGCTGCCGCGCAGCGAGCGGAGAAGGGGGGCGGCCTCTTCCGGGGCGCCGGTGAATTCGCTGCTTGCGCCCTGCGACCGCGCGGACGGACGGTGCTGACCCGCGCTGCCGTTGCCGCTGCCAAGGCTGCCGCCGGAACTGTCGAACCGCAGCGACTGGGCATCGGCGCGCACGCCCGCATCGCTGAGCGCGCGGTCGAGATACATGCTTTCGCGCCGCAGCAGGTCGAGCGCGGCGGGCTGGTCGGCCGAGACCACGGCGCGCAGGGTGCCGTCGTCGTCGAAGCCCATGCGCACGTCGATCCGGCCCATGTGGCGCGGGTCGAGGCGGATCAGCAAGGCATCGCGCAGACCCTCCGGCCCGCCGTCCAACGCCCGCGCGATGGCGATGCCGACGTCCGCGCCGAAGTGCCCCTCGCGCATGGATACGCTCGCCTCGGCCGGGGCGAGGGCGGGAGCATTGCGCGCGATTTCATAGGGAAGTGCTGGGGGTCGCGTGGTCGCCGCTTCCAGCGTCTGGGTGAACAGCGGGGCGGACACGCGAGCCTCGGGCTCCGGGGTGGCGGTGTCCTCGGCGGCCTGCGGCGCGGCGTGGGCGACGGGCGCGGCGGTGCGGGCGGCCGCAGGTTCAAGCGTCTCGGCTGCGGCGGATGGCGGGGAAGCGGAAGGCGCGGCCGCCACAATCGGCACGCCAGTGGCCTCGGAGGTGGCCGGAGCGGCGGCGGGGGGCTCTGAAGGAGCGGGGGTTTTCGCGGCCTTGCGCTTTACCGGACGGGCGGCCTCGGACGTTTCTGCCTTCGGTTCGACGGCGGGGGTCTCGGATGGCAGCGCGTCTTCGACCAGCCCGGCCGCTGCGAGCGTAACCGGCGGAACGTCGATGGATACCTCCGCTCCGACGAGTCGCTCCTGCTGCGCCGGCGCGGCGGTCGGCAGGTTCCCGACCTCCTCCCCCTTCCTCGGGAGTGGCGGCGTGTCTTCCCCGGGCACCACGGTCTCGAGGGCTTCCGGGCGTGCCCGGACCGGTTCGACAGGTGGAGCCATAACCTCTGCGGACGTGGCCGCGAGTGCCGGAACCTCGGGGACATCCACGGTTGCCCCGGCGGTCGGGTTTGCCGCTGGCGATGCAGCCGCAAGGGTCGGAGCAGACGCGGCTGCGGGGATTTCCGGCACCTTGGGTTCGGGGAGAGACGGAACCGACACAGCGGTCGCATCCGTCAACGTCAGAGACAAAGCTGCAGTCGCCCCGACCGGCTCGGCCGGGGCCTGCGGCGCCGTGACGCTCGCCGCCGCCACTTGCGGCGCGATCCGGCTGGAGAGCGGAAGAGCCTGAGCCGCGACAGGCGGCGCTTCGCCCGCCTGCGCGGCCTCATCGACTTTGGCGCCGACGCTCGCCAGCGCGGCAAGGAAAGCGCCGGGTTCCGCATCCCCGACGCTCGGCGTGGGAGTGCCCGAGCCAGTAACGGTCGGGAAGAGGGTCGTCACGGGAACGGGCATCGGTTCATCATAGGATGCTCGTGCACCGGGCGGTCGCGGCTGCGATCTTATGCGCAGGGCTGATCGATGGGCTTGCCTTCCCTAAATCACGATCGCGCCCTATGGTGATCGATAGAAAGGTATCTTATCGCTGATCCGCATGATGGCCGAAGGGTCGGACGGCTTCGCGGGGGGCTTGAGCGCGCACAACTATCGCACGATCACCGACGCCGCCACCGCGACGCGCGATCTGGCCGAGCTTGTCGAACTGGGCGCGCTGGAGCGGGTGGGGGAGCGGCGCTATGCGCGCTATCATCCGCGGATTGCGAGCAGCGACGGCGGGGTGTGATAGCAGATGGCCCCGTCATCCCAGCGATAGCTGGGACCGCTGGCCGTGAACAGCCCACCTCGCGGCGCGCGGCGCAAGGGCTTCGACAAGCTCAGCCTGAGCGGAATTGTGAGGTTTACGCCACTCCCGCTCACCCTGAGCTTGTCGAAGGGTCCCAGCCTTCGCTGGAATGACGGGGTGTATTTGCCCCATCCGTGTCAGCCCCTACCCGATCGCGCCCAGACTGCGCAGGCGCGCCCTCGGATGGATCTCGTTCTGCGAGAGCACCACCGTCGCGGGCCTCACCCGCTCGATGATCGAGCGCACGAAAGGCCGCAGGCTCGGGCTCGTCAGCAGGCACGGGATTTCTCCCTGCCCGGCGAGGCGGTCGTACGTCTCGCGCACCGAGGCGATGAAAGCCTGCAACTGCGAGGGCGCCATGGCGAGGTGGCGGTCGTCGCCCTGCCCGATGATCGCCTCGGAGAACGCCTCGTCCCACACCGCACCGAGCGCGACGATGGGGATGGTCCCGTCCAGCGTGTGCTGCGCCGAGATCTGCCGCGCAAGCCGCGCACGAACGTGCTCGGTGACTTGCGTGAGGTTGGAGGTCAGCGGGCTCGCCTCGGCTACGCCTTCCATGATCGTCGGTAGGTCGCGGATCGAGACGCCCTCGGCCAGCAGGTTCTGCAGCACCCGTTGCACTCCCGAGACGGAGATGCGCGAGGGCACGATGTCGGCGATCAGCTTGGCCGAATCCTTGTGGACCTCGTCAAGCAGCTTCTGCGTCTCGGCATAGGAAAGAAGATCGGCGATGTTGTCCTTGACGATCTCTGTCAGGTGGGTGGTAACGACAGTGCCGCAGTCCACTACTGTCAGGCCGCGGAAGCCCGCTTCCTGGCGCAGTTCGCGGTCGATCCACTGGGCCGGAAGCTTGAACACGGGCTCCTGCGTGGCCTCGCCCGAGAGGCCGGTCTCGCCCCCGCCGGCGTTGATCACCAGCAGCTTGCCGATGCGCAGTTCACCCCGCGCGGTCTCGGTTTCCTTGACGTAGACGACGTACTCGTTCGCTTGCAGCGCCATGTTGTCGATGATGCGCACCGAAGGCAGGACGAAGCCGTAGTCGGTCGCCATCTGGCGGCGCAGCGCGCGGACCTGATCGTCGAGGCGCGGCTCCGCGCTGGCGTCGTTGATCAGCGGGAGCAGGCCATAGCCCAACTCGATGCGCAGCGCGTCGATCGCGAGGGTGCGGGCGATCGGCTCCTCGGCCTGCGCGGCCTTCTGGCGGGCCTGAGCGGCGGCCTCCTCGACGCGGGCGGCGGCCACCGCCCCTTCCGCCTTCTTCGTCATCGTCCACGCGAGCCATCCGCAGAGCCCGCCGAGGATCGCGAAGGGCAAGAACGGCAGGCCCGGCATCAGCGCCAGCATGCCCATCAGCGCGCCCGCGATGCCGAACGCCTTGGGATAACGGCCCAGCTGATCGCCCAGCGCCGCGCCGGTCTTGCCGACGACGCCGCCCTTTGACACCAGCAGGCCCGCCGCCGTCGAGACGATCAGCGCCGGGATCTGGCTGACGAGGCCGTCGCCCACGGTGAGGATGGTATAAGTCGTGAACGCCTGTCCGAACGGCACACCGTGGATCGCGACGCCGACGATCAGCCCGACGATGATATTGATCGCGGTGATCAGCAGCGCGGCGACGGCATCGCCCTTCACGAACTTCGAGGCACCGTCCATGGCGCCGTAAAAGCCGCTCTCCTGCTCGATCTCGGAACGGCGTTCGCGGGCGACGTCCTCGGTAATGGTCCCGGCGTTGAGGTCGGCGTCGATCGCCATCTGCTTGCCCGGCATCGCGTCGAGGCTGAAGCGCGCCGCCACTTCGGCGATGCGGCCCGCGCCCTTGGTGATTACCACGAAGTTGATGACGATCAGGATCGCGAAAATGGTGAGGCCGATGACGGTCTCGCCGCCCATCAGGAACTCGCCGAAGGCGGCGATCACGCCGCCCGCCGCCTGATGCCCCTCATGCCCGTGGCCGAGGATCAGGCGGGTGGAGGCAAGGTTCAGGCCAAGGCGCAGCATCGTGGTGATGAGCAGGATCGTCGGAAAGCTGGAAAGCTGCAGCGGCTTCTCGATGAACAGCGCCGTCATCAGGATGAGGACGGAAGCAGTGATCGAGAGCGCGAGGCCCATGTCGAGCATCCACGCCGGCATCGGCAGGATGAGCATCGCGATGATCGCGCCCACACCCAGCGCCAACGCCAGGTCGCGCCCCGGTCCGAGGCGGACGAGGAACTGCGTGACCTGCGGCGGGAGCGCGGACTTGGTGGGAGCGGTGGCCATCGGGTCAGGCCGCCGGTTGCGGCAGGGTTGCGAAAGGCTGCGCCTGACCCTTCGACACGCTCAGCGTGAGCGGGGGAAAAGTAGACTTTCCAATCCCGCTCAGGCTGAGCGTGTCGAAGCCCCCGAGGCTGGGCGCACCGTTCATCACACCCCGGCTGCCATCTCGGCCCGCACCACGCCCGCAAGAGCCGGGGGCACCGCCATCCCGTCCGCCTGGAACGAGCGCAACTTGTTGCGCATGGTCCGCACCGAAATGCCCAGCATTGCTGCCGCCGCGCTGCGGTTGCCGCCGCAGTGGCGCAGGGTCTGGAGAATCAGTTCGCGCTCGACATCGGCGATGTTCTGTCCGACGAGGCCGGAGACCGATGCCGTGACGGACCCCTCCGAACGCCCGCCGCGCAGCCGCGCGAGCACGTCCTTGAGGTTCACCGCAAGGTCCACCACTACCATGTCGGCTTCGGATCCGGTCCAGCCTTCAAAGGCCGCAGGCGCGGATTCCACGCCGATACGGGTGGCCGAGCCGCGCACCATCTCGTTGGCAAGGCCCACCGCGTCGCCCAGTTCGCCGACCAGCATCAGCCGGGTGGCATCATGATCACGCGAACCCATCATGCTTCCTTGCGGACGATTTCGGTCAGCGTGACGCCCAGCGTGGCGTCGATCAGCACGACTTCGCCGCGCGCGATGATGCGGTTGTTGACGAAGATGTCGACCGGCTCGCCGACGCGGCGGTCCAGCTCCACGACCATGCCGGGCTTGAGCCGCAGCAGGTCGCCGATGTCCATCTTCGATCGGCCGAGCACTGCCTGCACTTTCACCGGCACGTCGAACACGGCGTGCAGGTCGTCGGGCGTCGGCGGCGTGGAGGGACGCGGCGGCAGCGCGGTTTCGCCGCTCAGGACCGGGGCCGGTTCCTCAGGCAGATGCGCCGGGGTCAGCTGGTGCCGGGTGTCGAGCTCGTCGCTCATCGGATACCTTTCACGTGTTCATCCACTGGCGGATGACGGAGGCGGATTCCGCCGGGTTGGAAGCGATGGTGTCGCCGATACGCTTGATCGCGGAGAGCTTCACCCGCCCATCGACATGGGCAAGCGCCACTTCCTGATCGAGCAGCGGGGTATCGTCCGCAGCCCCGCCCATCGGTTCAAGCTGCGCCATTGAGAGGCTGCCCGCAGGCTGGCGGCGGTCCTCGCCCTCGGGAAGATCACCGGAGGGCGGCGGCAGCAGCGCGGGCGCGTTCTGGCGGCGCAGCATGCGGATGGCGAAGAGGACGATACCGCCCACCAGCACGATCTTCAGCACGTCGAGGATGCGATCGACGGTCAGGCCGAACGGCAGGCCGCCATCGATGCCGTCCACGTCTTGCGCGGCGAAGGGCATGTTCTCCACCACCACGCTGTCGCCGCGATCGCTGTCGAAGCCGACGGCGTTCTCCACGAGGCGCTGCAGGCGATCGAGCTGCGGCTGCGGCAGGCCCTTCTCGCCGCCGTCCACCATGACCGCCACGGTCAGGCGCTTGACCTGCCCCGGCGTGCGCACGGCGACCTTCTGGACGCGGCTGTTCTGGTACGTGGTGTCCTCGGACGTCTCGTTCTGCGCTGCGTTGCGGCTGTCGCCGTTCGCGCCGTTCTGCGCGGCGGCCGCGTTCTCGGGCAACTGGGTGGCGACGGTCGCGCCTTGCGCGCCGGGGGTCTTCTCGGTGCTCTGGTTGCTGGATTCGACGCTGACCTGATGCTGGATAACCTGCTTGTCGGGGTCGAAGGTCTCGGATTCCTCACGCACCTGATCGCGTTCGAGCACGGCAGACACTTCGGCGCGGACTTTGCCGTGGCCGACGATCGGCTCCACCATGGTCTCGATCTGGTCGCGCAGGCGGGCTTCGACGGCGGCCTGGCGTTCCTCGATGTCGCCGGAACTGCCTTGCCCTTCGCCCGCCCGCGCCAGCAGCGCACCGGTCTGGTCCACCACCGACACCGCCTCGGGCGAGAGGTCGGGCACCGCCGAGGACACCAGGTAGCGGATCGCCTGAACCGCCTCGGCCGGAAGCCGCCCGGTGGTCTTGACCGTGACCGAGGCGCTGGCCTTGCGCGGCTCGGTTTCGAACATGGCGCGCTCGGGCATGACGACGTGGACGCGGGCGCGGCTGACACGGTCCAGGCTTTCGATCGAACGGGTCAGTTCACCCTCGATCGCGCGCGTCTCGTTCAGCTTCGCGCGCGAGGAGGAGATGCCGAAGGGCTCCTCCTGGTCGAGCACTTCGTAGCCGATCTTGCCGCCCAGCTGCTCGGAGGCCATCGCCATGCGCAGTTCGGGCAGCTTGTCGGCGGGCGCGAGGATAGCGGTTCCGTCGGCCGACAGCTGGAAGGGCACGCCCTGCCCCTTGAGCTTCTCGGTGATGGTCGATGCGGCCGAGGGATCGAGGTCGGTATAGAGATAGCCCATCGCGCTGTCAGGCGTACGCGTGGCCATCCAGCCGAGGCCGAGCAGCAGCGCCAGCGCGACGCCGCCCATCATCGCGGCGCGGCGCACTCCAATCTGCCCGATGAAATTGCGCAACGCTTCCAAGTCCGGCCTTCCGAGATCCCGGCGCCGCCCCTGTCGCGCGCCCAGAGGGCATTATAGGATGAGACTAGGCAAGACTTGCCGGGATGCGCAAAAATGTCTGGTCTCTTTATCATCCCTGTTCCGCAGGAATGGGGAGGTGGCAGCCCGCAGCGCTGACGGCGGGGTTTCTCCCCCTCCACCACCTGTTGTGTCGGCGGTCCCCCTCCCCATCGCTACGCGTCGGGGAGGATTTGGCGTCAGAGCAAAACCCCCGCGAGTTCCGCCATCACCGCGGCGCGGCGCGCCTCGGCATCGACGTTGAGGCCGCCCGAAGTCCATTCGATGCGCGCGTCGCCCTGCGGCACGGCCTCGTCGTCGATCACGGTGATCGCCAGCGGGCGGCCGCATTTCGCCTCGCGCGCCTCGACGAGGACGTCCACTTCGTCGCGCATTTCCGGGTTCACGCGGACCACCAGCGCGGTGCCTTGCGCCACTTGCTCCAGCGCGCGGGCCAGTGCCTCGTCCACGGCGCGCGCGGGAGAGGTTTCGATGGCGTGGCCGGCCAGCATTTCTGCCGCGTGGAGGGCGACCGCGCCCGCCTCGCCGATCATGCGGCGGGCGACGGCTTCGACCTGTCCCTCGATACCGTCGAGCGCGGCGTGAAGCGCGTCCGTCGCCGCCAGCAGCGCCTCGCCGCGTTCCGAACGGGCCTGCGCGGCGCCCGCCTCGAAGCCGTCGGCGCGGGCGCGGGCGAGTTCGGCGCGGTGCTCGGCCTGCATGCGCTCGATGCGGGATTCAAGGTCCTCGATCCGGTCACGCAAGGATTCGGGCAGGGTTTCCGCGGCGGACGCAGGCTCGGGCTCGCCGGGCACGGGGACAAACGGCGTATCGACGGGGTGGAAGAACACCCGGTCGAAGCCGAAAGGTTGTATCGTTCCCGCGCCGTCGGCGGGTGCCTTCGGGTTAGTTGCCATCAGTCGTCATCAATAGATCATCGCATCGTCGCTCTTGGGGTCGGCGAGGACGATTTCGCCGCGCTCGCCCAGATCCTTGGCGAGCGTGACGAGGTTGCCCTGCGCGGCCTCGCATTCGCGGGCGCGCACCGGCCCCATCGCGGCCATGTCGTCGCGCAGCAGCTTGGCGGCGCGCTCAGTCATGGCGCCGAAGAACAGGCGGCGCATCTCTTCCGGCGCGCCCTTGAGCGCCAGCGCCAGTTCGCGCTTGTTGCAGTTGCGCACTATGACCTGGATCGCGCTCGGCAGCAGGTTCGACAGATCCTCGAAGGTGAACATGAGCGCACGGATGCGCTCGGCTTCCTCGGGCGCCTTCTCGTCGAGCGCGCCGAGCATCGCCTCCTCGGTCGAGCGGTCGAGCGCGTTGAACAGTTCGGCCATCGTCTCGTGCGGATCGCGGCGCTGCGCGCGCGAGAGGTTGGTCATGAACTCCGTCTTGAGCGTCTGCTCGACCTGCACGATCACGTCCTTTTGGACGGTCTCGGTCTTGAGCATGCGCATGACGACCTCGGTGCCGAAATCGCGCGGCAGCGCCGCCAGCACGCGCGCCGCGTGGTCGGGCTTGAGCTTCTGGAGGATCACCGCGACGGTCTGCGGGTGCTCGCTCTTGAGGTAGCCCGCCAGCACGCCTTCGCTGACGTTCGAGAGCTTGTCCCACATCGTCCGGCCGGAGGGACCACGAATGTCCTCCATAATGTCTTTGACGCGCTCGGGCGCGAGCACGCCTTCGAGCAGCCGTTCGGTCGTCTCGTAGGAGCCGTGCAGCGTCGTAATCGAGGACACCTCGCCCGAAAACTGGCCGAGCAGGTATTCGACGACGACGGCAGGCACGCGGCCGAGCGACGCGATCGAGGAAGACAGCTCCTTGATCTCGTCGTCGTTCAGCTGCTGCCAGATGGGGATTCCGTGCTCCTGACCGAGCGCCAGCAGCAGCGCAGCCGCCCGCTGGGTGCCCGAATATTTCTTGAGCTCCGGCGGCTCGCCCACCGCGGTCATCATGTTCACTGCGAGATTCCTTGAAAAATGCGCAATTTCATCCGATCGCAAGGTCTTCCTTCTATTTATAGGAAGGACGCCCACGCAACCGGCTCACGAGGCACAATTGACGATAAGTCTGAATAATGGGTTGATCGGCCTGTCGGTTCTGGGAGGAACCTCGGCCTATTCATCCTATCAAAGCAGCCTCGCCTCGTCCGACAGCGTGGCGGTGACGGCGGCCAAGAAGGCGTTCACGACGCCCACCACGGCGGCGCCGTGGCTCGATGCTCTGGGCACCGATACCGCGACCAGCGCGCAAGTCGCGGCGGTCAAGCGGCTCGCCTCGATCATCGATGCCAATGGCGACAGTTCGCTGGAGGACCTGCCCGACGTCCAGACCGCCTTTACTGCTTACAAGGCGCTGGAAAACCTGCGTATTCTGGCGCAGGCAGGCACCTCCAAGACGATTTCCGCGACCGAGCGGGCGGCCTTGCAGAAGAGTTTCGCGCTAGGTCTGGCGGACCTTCAGGGCTACCTTTCGAGCGCCGATACCGACCTTCTCGAACTTGGTTTCGGATCGGTGACGAGCAGCACCCGTACCCTGGGCGTCGAGGCTCGCTACGCCACCGGCGCGGTTGCCGGCACCGGCGTTTCGACCACCCGCGCGGCCCCGGTCGAGGGTCTGACGGGCAGTGAAATTTTTCAGGTGACCCTGACCCGCGGCACCACCAGCGAGGTCGTCAGCGTCGATCTTTCGCAGACGAGCACCCAGCCCCCGACGCTTGATTCGGTCGCCGCCGCGCTCAATGCCGCGATCGGCGCGAAGATCGCCACGAACGCCAGCGGCACTCCGATCCTCGATGCCGAGGGCAATACGACCTCGCAGTGGAAGTCGCACTTCACCGTCGAGAAGACCGACGGCAAGTGGGGCCTCACCTTCAACCCCTCGGGCATAGAGAAAGTCTCGATCGATCAGGTCGCGGCGGGCGATGCGTTGATGGTGGCGAGCGGCGAGACGGCGACGATCTCCGGCACCAAATCACCCACTTCGGCCAATGTCTACCGCATCGAGGACCTTGCCGGATCGCTAACCTGGGAGCGGCTGAGCAAGATCAACGCCGTGGATACCGACGCCACCGCCCGCGCCGCCGCAAGCGCGGCCGCCACCGCCAAATCCACCAAGACCGAGCTGGCCGAGAACGCCGAGTACACCGTCGTTTCGGCGACCGCCGCCAATGCCATCGCCACCGACGCGGACGGCTATAGTTACATCGTCGGCACCACCGCAGGCGACATGGGCACGCAGACCGGCGACGGCACCGACGACTTGTTCCTCACCAAAGTCGACAGCGAGGGCACGGTGGTCTGGCAGCGCAATCTCGGCGCGGCAGGCACCGCCTCGGGCGCGGCGGTGACGATCGCGCCCAACGGAGAGATCGTCGTCGCGGGCACCGTCTCGGGCGCGTTCAACGGCAGCGACGATACCCAGACCGACCTCCTCGTCAGCCGCTTCAACGCCAAGGGCGAGGAGCTTTCGAGCACCGCGATCCGCCAGGTCGGCAACGAGACCGCAAGCGCGGTGACAGTCGGCAACGATGGTTCGATCTACGTCGCCGGGCGCGCCGCAGTCGGGGCAGGGGGCGGAGGCGGGGACGCCGTGATCGTGCGGCTCGACGCGGCGGGCAAAATGCAGGAGCGGCGCACCATCGACAGCGGCGGGTCGGACTCGATCTCGGCCCTCGCCATCGATGGGGACGGCAACCTGCTGGCGCTGACCAACGAGAAGGGCGTCGCCACCTTGCGCAAGACCGCCGCCGGATCGCTGAGCACGGAGCTCGGCTCGGTGGCGCTGGGCAATGCCTCAGCCAAGGCGATCGCGGTGTCGGACAGCGGCCAGATCGCCGTCGTCGGCGCCACCAGCACGGCGCTGAACGGCGCGCAGGTCAATGGCCTCTCCGGCGGGACCGACGCTTTCGTCACCCTGATCGAGCCGGATTTCTCCGCCACCCTCACCAGCTACATCGGCACCGACAGCGCCGATCAGGCGGACAGCGTCGCCTATCTGAACGGCGCACTCTACGTCGGCGGACGCACGGCGGGGACGCTGGGCGATGCGAAAAAGGGCAGCGTGGACGGCTTCGTCGCGCGGATCGATCCCGCCGATGGCTCGGTGCAGACGGTCTCGCAATGGGGCCAGCGCAGCAGCGCCGTGGAGCCGGTGCGCATTACCGCCGTCGCGGGCGGGGCGACCAGCGGCCTCGGCGCGCTTGGCCTGCACCGCGGCGTGCTCAACCAGCAGAGCACCGGCGACCTCGTGGCCGAGACCTCGCTGCGGTTGGGCGACAGCTTCAAGATCAGCGTCGACGGCGAGACCGCGCGCACCGTCACCATCGAGAAGGGCGAGACGATGACCAGCCTCGCCGCCAAGATCCGCAAGATCGCCGGCACCGACGCGACCATCACCACGCCCTTCACCGACGGCGCCTCCAGCCTCAAGATCGACGTCAAGTCCGGGCACACGCTGGAACTGATCGCGGGCGCGGACGGCAAGGACGCCCTGGGCAAGCTGGGCCTCGATCCTATCCGCCTCGTGCCCTCCAAGGTGCTCGATCCGAAAGCCGCCAAGGTGATGCCGGGAGGGCGCTTCAACCTGAACTTGTCCAGCGCGCTGACGCTGACCGACGCCACCACGGCAGGCACTGCGCTTTCCCGGGTCAAGAGCGCGCTGTCGATGATCCAGTCGGCCTATCGCTCGCTCTACTGGGATTCGGGCAAGGCGGCGATCGTCGACGGCACCATTTCCGGCAGCGGCGGCAGCGCCTACCAGCAGGCCAAGCTCGCCAGCTATCAGGCCGCGCTTTCGCGCCTCACCGGTTCCTAAGGAGGCACCCGATGTCCACCCTCCCCCCCCTGTTCGACGGCATGGGCCGCGCCATGAAGTCCATGGCCGAGCGCCAGCGCGTCATCGCCGAGAACGTCGCCAACTCCGAGACACCGGGTTACAAGGCCCGGACGGTCGAGGCTCCGGACTTCTCCGCACTGGTGGACGGCCAGCTGGGCTCGAGCGGCACGCCGCACGTGGCTCGCCCGCACGTCGAACTCTCGAGCAGCATGACCGCGCTGGGCGCCAGGGCCCCGCAGGCAGGCGGGCGCATCGTCCTCGACGGCAATACCAGCGAGACCAAGCCCGACGGCAACAACGTGACGCTGGAAGACCAGCTCCTGTCGCTGGGCCAGGTGCAGCAGGACTATGCAGCGATGACCAACCTCTATCGCAAGCAGATGGCGCTGATGAAGACGGCGGTGGGCAAGGGGTGACCGGCATCCTCCCCGTTGCGCAGCAATGGGGAGGGGGACCGCCGACGCAGTCGGTGGTGGAGGGATAGCGCGCTCAAAGCCCCCTCCGTCAGTCGCTGCGCGACTGCCACCTCCCCATCGCTACGCGACAGGGCGGATTGAGCCGACACTTAAAGGATGAGCCTTGGCGAGCAGAAAATTCGCCCCTTCATCCCCAATTTCGCATCCATTTCGGACCTTGCAGCGTTATCCTGCAAACCCACAGATTCCGCCGTTTCGCGCATCCACACTCCGGTTTTGCGGAGGGCAACTGGCCGGATTGCGTAAGAAATGCGAAATTTTAAGGATATCGCAAGGCAGTAAGCGCCAATTCCCAAGTTCCGCCAATCAAGCGGCGGTCGCGAAAAAGACCCGATTCGGCAGAACACTCCGAATGGGCGCATTGACCGGGAAGGTCGGACATGAAAAGTCCCGGCCATCCCCAGAATGGAACAAGATCTGCGATGAACGACAAGTCGCCCGGATTAAGCGGTCGGGCCGGTCCCCGGCAAGTAATGGAGGCGGCGATGACGACAATCGATTACCATCGCATGCTCGTATTCCCGAACCGCATCCGTAAGTTTCGCAAGCAACTCAATATCGGCAGCCTGCTAGAATTGTCGGAGCGGCTTTCGGGAATAACCTATATCCGCCTCTCCAAGATCGAGCGGGGAGAGATTTTCGCCCGGCCCGACGAACTGCGTGATCTCGGCCGCGCGCTCGGCGTGGACCCCGTGGAACTGCTGATCGACGTCGATGCCCCAGGTTTCGACATCGCCGCATGGGCGGAACCTCTCCACGGCCCCGCCCCTGCCGACCCTGAGGGCGAACTGCGCGCGGTGCTGCTCGCCGCCGCCCTGCGCGCGCGGCGCGGCGGCGATCCGGCGCTGACGATCGCGGTGCTCGAAAGCGAATACGGCATTGCCCCGGTGGTACTGTCGCGGATCGAGAATGCGCTCAAGCCGCTGGAACGCTGGAACGAGGACGTGCGGGCCGCCCTGCGCCGCCTGTTCGGCGCGCCCGACGACAAGGCGCTGATGGCCGAGGTCGAGGCGCTCCACGCCGCCGGGGACCTCGACGCGGTGCTGCCGATGGTCGCCAACCCCGAGATCCGCCTCACCAAGTCGCGCACGCGCATCGCAGCGCTGAAGGACGAACTGAGCGGCGGCGCGCCTGAGGTTGCTGCTCCTGTAGCAGCACGGGCAACGATTCCAGCTCCGGCGCCGAAGACCGAGCCTATGGCTCCCGACAACGCCGCTACCCTGCGCCTGCTTCCCGTCCTCGGCACCCCCCTGCCCGGCGGCCTGATCGCGCCAACCCCGACCGGCGCCGAGGTCGAGGCGCCGCGCAGCGCGGGCCCGCGCGCCTATGGCCTGCGCCTCGGCCGCCCGACGCTGGGCGCGGGACTGCCCGGCCGCGCTACCTTGGTGGTGGACCCCGACCGCTACCCCGCCACCGGCGGTCTCGCCGTCGTGCGCGAGGGTGAGGCGCTGCGCGTCCTTTCCGTCGCCGCCGACCGGCACGGCCGCATGCTCGGCTATTCGCAAAGCCCTGATCTGGAAGTGATGCTCGACACCCTCGCCCCGGCCGACGTCGCGGCGGTGCTCTCCGCGGTGTTCGAGTAAGGGCGACGCCACTCGCGGCGCTCGCCCCCGGGAGTTGTAACCCGTTTTTGGGATAATTCTTCGATTACACCGAATTTGGGTTAAAAATTGAAGTGACCCTTTTTTGGGTTGATGCCGTCACCGCGTTCATGGCTTCCTCTCCCTCCTTCCATGCCGTCCTCATGGGCGATCTCGTGGGGAGCGAGCGGCATGCGGATCCCCGGGACCTGCACGCCCGGTTCAATGCCGCGATCGACCGCCAGAACAAGGCCCTTGCCGCCGACATGGCCTCGCCATTGACGATAACGCTTGGTGACGAATTCCAGGGCCCGTTCACCTCGCTGGTGGCTGCCGCGCAAGCCGCGCGCGAGATCCGCTTCGAGTTGCTGGGCAAGGACATCGACTGCCGTTTCGTGATCGGCAGCATCGATCTTAGAACACCGGTCAATTCCCGGCGCGCCTGGAACATGATGGGGCCGGGCTTCGCCGACGCGCGGGAACGTCTGGGGGAAAAGCGCTCTGCGAGCCGTTACCGCTTCTCCTTCCCGCAGTACGAGCTTCTCGAAACCCTGCTGGAAGCAAGCGGCGCAAGCCTGACCGCCATCGAGCGCGGGTGGTCGCAGGCCCAGCGCGGCGATATCGTCAAGCTGCTGGCCGGGGCCTCGGTCGCCGAAGTGGCGAACGCCCGCAATGTCAGCGTACACAACGTCTACAAAGTGCGAAGCGCAGGCGACTTCGAGCTGTATGTCATCCAGTGGGCCGCCATTCACAAGGCGCTCGCCGAGCTCGACCATCGATACCGATTGCCGGGGGCCGACAAATGGGGTGCGCATTCCTTTACACCGCAGTAGCCCTGATACTGCTGACCTGGGAGGGCAACCTGATCTGCCGGGGGATCTTCCACCTCAGCGGCCTGAAGGATTCCATCGCGCATCTTCCTACTGCGGCGCACAACGCGGGCCGCTGGATCGGCGTATTCGAACGGCTGATCCTGGCCACGGGGATCATCGTCCATAGCTGGGAGATCCTTGCCGCTGTGATCGCGCTCAAGACCGTCGCGCGCTTCAAGGACATGGACGAGCGCAATTTCGCCGAATACTTCCTGGTCGGATCGCTGTTCAGCATCTTGTGGACGATGCTGGCGACGAGCGCGTGGATCGCATATGACCACAACGCGGGGATCGACTTGCGCACACACACCGAGCAATGGCTCGGAATTTAGGCCGGGAAGGGCTGACCGGGAATCGTCTTTCAGAACGTGCCGCAGTTGCCCGGTGCCTTGCGGCCGGCGAAGCGGGCGTCGATCCAGTCCAGCATCGCCGCCGCCTCGCTGCGCGCGACGGTCTCGTGCCGGCCCCCCTGTATCGACATGAAGCGCACGGTCCTGCCCCGCCTGCAGGCGAGGCGGGCGAAGTCGCGCACCACGGCCGGGGCGACGGTCGTGTCCGCCGTTCCGGTCGCGATCAGGGCGGGGACCGGGATCGCCGCCGCGGAGGGATTGTTTGCGCGCATCATGCGGCCCCAGGGCTGCTGCCGGGATAAATCGAGCCTGGCGATCGCCCGCTGGGCAATGGCGATGCCGGCGATGGTGCCCAGCTTGGGCCGGGCGTCGAAGCGCACGCAGTTGTTGTCGGCGAGCCGCATCATCACGCGCTGGACCGAGGGCGACCCGAACGTCGCCATGGGCGCGCCGTAGAGCCGCGACCAGCTGGTCGCCGTATAGGCGATCAACAGGGCGCGCACGCGCGGGTCGCTGCCTTCCGTCAAGTTGCGGGGAAGGTCGGTCGGCGGCACCACCGCGACGATCCCCGACAGCTGCAGCTCGGGCGCGTAGCGTGCCTGGATCTGGCCGGACCACAAGGCTGCGTGGCCGCCTTGCGATTCCCCCCAGAGCGCGAAGCGGGTGCCGCTCGCCGCCGCCGGGATGCGACGCGCGGCGCGCACCGCATCGAGGGTGGAACGGCCCTCGCTCACGCCGATCAGCACCGGATGCACGCCTTCCGACCCCAGCCCCGGATAGTCGGGCGCGACCACGGTATAACCGCGGGCGAGGGCATCCTTCAGGCCGGGGATCACGGTGAAGTTGTCGTCCCCCAGCGACGGCGCGCAGCGGCGCGCGATGCCGACCAGCCCGTGCGTCCAGGCGATGACCGGCCGGGCGGGAGCAGCGGGAGCGGGGGCAGCGGGGGCGACGACCATGCCGGTCACCGCGAGGGGCCGGTCTTTCTCGTCACGGGTCCAGTAGCGGATGCGCCAGGCCTTCATGCCGGCAGGCGCGGTGGCGACCGGATCGGCCGCGATCAGCGTGCCCGCAGACTGCGCCCGCGCCGTCGAAGCGGTGAATGCCATGGCCGCCGCCAGCAGCAGAACCGGTTTCCCGCAGATACCGCCCATCAGGCCGTTCCTTCCCGAAACAGACTGCGGCCTTAGCACGCCGGAGGGCGGCGGGGCTCCCGAAAATTACCCGCTCAGAACTCCCCGTTGAGCGAAATCGGCGTCGTCAGGTCCGCGCGGGCAAGGGTGCCGCGCGCCCCGTAGGCGTAGGCGCGGTTGCCGGTCAGGCGCTTGGCCTCGGACGCAATCGCGCCCATCAGGTCGGCGGACAGCTCGATGTGCCGTTCCAGCAGCGCGGCGTTGACCATCGAGGCGGCGCGCAGCTCGCCCAGCGCTTCGGTGAAGCTCTCGCGCAAGGGGGCGTCCAGCTGCGCGGTCCAGCCCGGCTCCTGCCGCGTCACGCGGGCGAGGTGTTCCTCCAGCGTGCCCACGAGCCGCGCCTTGGCCGAGGCCAGTTCGGCCAGGTCGAGCGCGCGGATGCCGCTCTCCAGCGCGCGCGTCTCCTCGCGCATGACCGAGGAGAGCGAGGTCATGACCCCGACGATGGCGGCGGCGGTCTCGTTGTCATTCGGCATTGGTCGCGCCCTGCAGGCGGATGATCTGCGCCTCGACCGCCGAGGCAATGCCGAGGCCCTTGCCGGACGCGATGGAGTTGCCGATCTGCTCGGCCAGGATGCCGCGGAACATCTCCTCGCCGTGGCCGCCGGAGAACTGCTCGTCCTGCTCCACGGTTTCCATCATGATCTTGGTGATCTGGCCTGCGAAGACGCCTTCGAACTGGCGCGCCACCGCCGCCGGGCTGCGATCCTGCGAGATCGTCGGCGCCTGAACCGGCGGCCGCGTGGGATAGGTATTGATCGGATCGCTCATCCTACTGCACCGCTATTTCGGCCTGCAGCGCGCCCGCCGTCTTGAGCGCCTGCAGGATGGTGATGAGATCGCGCGGGCTGACGCCCAGCGCATTGAGGCCGCCCACCAGCGTCTGCAGCGAAGTGCCGCTGGTCAGCATCGCCAGCGCCGCGCCGTTTCCGTCGTTGGCCTGGATGGTGGTGCGCGGCAATACCGCCGTCTGCCCGCCCGAGAACGGCGCGGGCTGCGAGGCCACCGGGGTCTCGGTGACGCTGATCGTCAGCCCCCCTTGCGCGATGGCCACCGGACTGACGCGCACGTCCGCGCCCATGACCACGGTGCCCGCCGCCTCGTTGATGACGATCCGCGCGGGCTGGTCGACCGCGACGGTCAGGTTCTCGACCTGGGTGACGAGGTCGATCAACGAGCCGCTGCCATAGGGGCGCAGCTCCACCGTGCCGGGATCGAGCACTTCGGCCGAGCCGGGCGCCTGCCGGTTGATGGTCTGGGCGATCTGGCGCGCGGTGGTGAAATCGGGGTTCTTCAGCGCCAGTTTCAGCGAGTGGGCATTGCGCAGGTCATAAGGCACCTCGCGCTCGATGATGGCGCCGCCGGCGATGCGCGCAGTGGTCATCACGCCCCGGCTGAGCTTCGCGCCCGCCCCTTGCGCCTTGAAGCCGGAGACGGCGACGGGCCCTTGCGCCACCGCGTAGATCTCGCCGTCCAGCGCCCGCAGCGAGGAGACGAGGAGAATGCCGCCCTGCAGGCTGCTGGCGTCGCCGAGCGCCGAAACCTGCACGTCCACCGTCGATCCCGCGCGCGCGAAGGGCGGCATCGTCGCGGTGACGGTTACGGCGGCGACGTTCTGGGTAAGCATCTGGGTGCCCCGGATGTTGACGCCCATGCGCTCCAGCATCGCCTGCAAGGTCTCCTCGGTGAAGGGGACGTTGCGGATGCGGTCGCCGGTGCCTTGGAGACCGACCACCAGGCCGTAGCCGACCAGCTGGTTGGTGCGCACGTTCTCGACGTCGACGATGTCCTTGATGCGCGGCTGCGGGCCTGCCTGTGCCACCGAGGGCGACAACAGGGCGAGAAGCGCGAGGAGGAACGGCAGCCGGGGCATCGTGTGCTTTATAGGATGGAGTTGGGAGGGTCGGGTGTGACCGACGCAATTCCTCCCCGAGCTTGTCTCGGGGAAGGGGGACCGCCCGCGAAGCGGGTGGTGGAGGAGGAGAAGGCGTGCAGATTCTCCCTCCGTCGCCGACTTCGTCGGCGCCACCTCCCCAAGACAAGCTCGGTGAGGAACATCAGCGCCCCGCCTTCTTCGCCAGCTTCAGCACGTAGCCGATGATCTCCGCCACTGCCTGATAGTGCTCGATCGGGATGGGGTGGTCGATCTCCACCGCCGCGAAGAGCGCGCGGGCCAGCGGCGGGTTCTCCAGGATCGGCACCCCGGCCTCCGCTGCGACCTCGCGGATGCGCAGGGCCACCGCGTCCACGCCTTTCGCTACCACCGTCGGCGCGGCGGTCACGCCATGCTCGTATTTGAGCGCGACGGCGTAGTGCGTTGGGTTGGTCACGATCACGCTGGCGGTCGACACTGCCGACATCATCCGCTTTCGCGAGCGCTGCATCTGGATCTGGCGGATCTTGGCCTTGATCTTGGGATCGCCGTCGTTCTGCTTGTGCTCGTCCTTCACTTCCTGAAGGGTCATGCGCATGCGCTGCAGGAAGCTGCGGCGCTGCCACAGGAAGTCGAACAGCGCGAGACCCGCGACCAGCATCGCCACCGCGCGCAGGGCCTCGAACGCGAGCCCCCCCGCCGCCGCACCGATCGCGCCGGGAGAGCGGCCGACCAGCCCGTCCACGCCCTGCAGGCGCGGCGCCAGCACCATCCACACCACGAGGCCGATTGCGCTCATCTTGGCCAGCGTCTTGGCGAATTCCACCAGCGCGCGGGTGCCGAACAGGCGCGAGAACCCGCTCGCGGGCGAGAGCTTGGACCATTTCGGCGAAAGACGCGACCAGCTCATCACCGCGCGGCCCTGCAGGAATATCGTGCTCACCGCCGCGGCCATCAGCACCGCGAAGACCGGCAGCAGCGACACCAGCGTGTGCCACGCGACCCCGGTGGCAAGGCCCTGCGCGCCGTCCGGATCGAGGCTGAAATCCTCCGCATGGCCCCAGAGCCGCTTGAGCATGGTGCCCAGGCTTTCCATCGCCGAGAGCCCCAGCCACCCCGTCACCGCCAGAGCGCCCGCCATCATCGTGGCGTGGCGAACTTCCGGCGCGATGGCGACTTCGCCGCGCTTGCGGGCGTCGTCGAGCTTCTTCTGCGTAGGCTCGTGTGTGCGCTGGTCCTTGTCGGGGGCGTCATCGGCCATGTCAGAGGTTCCACCCGCTCTGCATGAACGTGGCCATGGCGTTCGCGAAAGCAGTGAGCATCGCCCCCATCGTCATCGCCAGGACCGAGAGACCGAGCAGCAGGTTCGCGGGCTGCATGATGAAGAACACCTGGATCGAGGGCGCCACCCGCGCCGCCAGCCCCTGCCCCAGATTGAACAGCATGCCGTAGAGGATCAGCGGCGCGCACAGGCTCAGCCCCAACGCCGTCGCCTGCCCCATGACCGCGACGGCGAGATGCGCAAAGTCAGCGGCAGGCGGCATCCCGCCGACCGGAAAGCTGGCGTAGGACTTGAAGATCGAGGCGATCCACAAGTGATGCACGCCCGTCGAAAGGCACACCACGATCGCCGAGACGCCGACGAACCGCGCGAGCAGCGGCACCTGCCCGCCCATCGCCGCATCGACCACCAGCGCGGAGGACAGGCCCACCTGCTGCGAGGCCAGCGCCCCGGCAATGGCGGCGGCACTGAACAGGATGCGCACGATCATGCCGAGCGCGAGGCCGACCATGACCTCGCCGATCACCAGCAGCGGCATCGACAGGCCGGACTGCAACGCAGGCGTGACGTGCGGCTCCAGCATGCCATACATGCCGAAGGTGAAGGCCAGCGCCATGACGAGGCGGATCTGCATCGGCAATCCGTCGTCGGAGAAGGCGGGCAGCAGCATGATGACGCTGCCGACGCGGCAGAACAGCAGCAGGAACGCCGCCGTGTCGATCGGCAGACGCAGCAGGGTCGCGAGGTCGATGGCGTTCATGCGGGTGCGCCCGCGCGGTAAATCGACGCGCACGCGCAATCGCGGGGATGACGGATCGGGTTTTGATACCCCAGCTCTCGCCTATGCGAGCTTCGATCAAGCACGATCGGCGGCCTAATGCGCGACGATGGCGTCGGCCACGCGGTCCATGAAATTGCTCAGGGCATGGCCGATCATCGGCAGGCTGAGCAGCATCACCACGCCCAGCACCAGCAGCTTGGGCACGAAAGTCAGCGTCATTTCCTGCACTTGCGTCAAGGATTGCAACAGGCCGATGAGCACGCCGACGATCAGCGCGGCGATCAGCATCGGCCCGCAGATGGTCAGCATCAGCACCAGCGCGGCGCGGGCGAGTTCGATGGCGGCGTCCGGCGTCACGGGATGGCGCGATGCCGCCCCTTTGCTTCGTCACCCTGAACTTGTTTCAGGGTCCATCGCGCCTCAAGCCCGGTGCTTTGCCGCAGCAAACCGCAAGCGCCGATGGTGACATAAGCCATCGGGTACGACCGCCCGATGGATCCTGAATCAAGTTCAGGATGACGGGGATTTGGTCCCCGTTCAGCGCACCCGCTCATCCCTAGATCTGCATCTTCATGATGTCGGAGTAGGCCGAGACCACCCGGTCGCGCACCGCCACTACCGTATCGAGCGCGGTTTCCGCCGCGCCAATGGCGGTGACGACGTCGATCAGGTCGCCCTTGCCGCCGATCTGCTTGATGCTCTGCGCCTCGGCCCCGCGCAAGGCGTCGCCGGTCTGCGAGACCATGCTCTCGACCATCGAGCCGAACCCGCCACCGCTCGGAGCAAGACCACCGGAGGGCGCAAGGCCGCCACTCCTCTGGCCGGTATCCGAGAGCGGATTGGTGGCCCGGGCCGCCCGGGCGTAAGCGGAAAGCCCATCGAGGGAGCCGATCGACATTGCCTCGTCCTTACTTCAGCAGATCGACGGTGCGCATGGTCATGCCGCGCGCCGCCTCGATGGCGTTGAGGTTGGCTTCGTAGGAGCGCTGCGCCGCCTTCATATCGGCGGCCTCGATCAGCGGATTGACGTTGGGCTGCTCGACATACCCTTGCGCGTCGGCGACGGGATTGCCGGGCTGGTAGATCCGACCGAAGGCACTCTGGTCCGCTTCGATGGACTTCACGGTAACTTGCGTGGCGCCGGTATTCCGATCGACCTCGCTTGCGAAACTGGCGACGCGGCGGCGATAGGGATCGCCCTCGGCCGTGGTGGCGATGGAGTCCGAGTTGGCGAGATTCTCGGCGATGACGCGCATCCGCAGCGCCTGCGCGCGCAGGCCCGATGCCGAGACGTCGATCGAATTGCCCAGTTCCGCCACGCTTGGTCCCCAGATGCCCCTGTACGCCCTTACCTCGACCTTATAGGCAACTTTTTCCTAGTGACGCACTACTCCTATAAATTTTTCCCCTATAAAGCTGCGAGTGAAAGGAGACGCGCGGTGTCCGTCCTCGAAGGCATTCCCATCGACCTGCAGATCGTGCTGGGCTCCACCAGCATCCCGGTCCGCCAGGTGCTCAAGATGAGCCGCGGCGCGATGATCCAGCTCGACTGCGGGCAGGACGATCCGACGCGCCTCTACGTCAATGACCGCCTCGTCGCCGAGGGCCGCATCCTCGTCAACGGCGAGGCCATGTCGCTGGAGATCACCCGCGTGGTCCAGGCCGAGCGCTGAAAGGTGGACCTGTTCTCGCTTGTGCGCATGCTGGGTGCCCTTATGGTCGTGTTGGGTGCCCTTGTGTGCCTGTTGTGGGCCGTCAAGCGCTACGACCTGACCATGCCGCGCAAGTGGCTGGAAAAGCTGGGTAATACCGGGAACGACAAGCGCTTGCAGGTAGTCGAGCGGCTTGCCGTGGACCAACGCCGCTCGCTGGTGCTGCTGCGCCGTGACGATACCGAATTCAGCGTCCTGATCGGCCCGGAAGGGGTGACGGTGCTGGACAGCACGGCGGCCCCGAAGGCGGTCGAGATCGTCAAACAAAATGATGAAAATCAGATATTTGATAAGGAACCGGAAGCACACAAAGCCTCCTTCGCGGACCGCATTCCAGTGCTCCCGGACGTCTGGTTCACGCAGGACGTGAAGACGGAACTGCACTGATGAGCGCCCCTGCCACCCCTGCCGGTTTCCCCGGGGAAACCGTGCTTCGGCGCATTCTGGCCGTTCTCGCGGTTCTGGTGGTCCTCGTCCTGCCCGTCGCGGCGATGGCCCAGAGTGCTGGCGCCGGAGGCGCAGCGAGCGCCCTGACCGGCGGCGGCACGATGTCGGGCCGGGTGCTGCAGCTGGTGATGGTGCTCACGGTGCTCAGCTTGGCGCCGGGCATCCTGATGACGATCACCTCGTTCACCCGCATCGTCGTGGCGCTCTCGCTGCTGCGCTCGGGAATGGGCGTACAGGGCGTGCCGCCCAACCCGATCGTCATTTCGCTGGCGCTGTTCCTCAGCTTCTTCGTCATGGCGCCGACGTTCGACGCGGCGTGGAAGCAGGGCATGGAGCCCTACAACGCCGGGCAGATCAACGAGACCGAGGCGCTGTCCCGCGCCAGCAAGCCGTTCCACGCCTTCATGCTGAAACAAGTGCGCGACGATGACGTGAAGCTGTTCGTCAGCCTCTCGGGCAAAGTGCCGAAGAGCAGGGCGGAACTGCCGATGACGACGCTGATGCCCGCCTTCATGATCTCCGAACTGCGCCGCGCGTTCGAGATCGGCTTCCTGCTGCTGCTGCCGTTCCTGGTGATCGATCTTGCGGTGGCGGCGGTGCTGATGGCGATGGGCATGATGATGCTGCCGCCCGCGACCGTGTCGCTGCCGATGAAGATCATCTTCTTCGTGCTGGTCGATGGCTGGGCGCTGGTGGCGGGGTCGCTAGTGAAGAGTTTCGGGTAGCGCCTTGCCGCAGGGGGCTTCGACTAGCTCAGCCTGAGCGGGTTGAGGGCGTTTGTCTCCCTGCGCGCGCCCGTCATCCCAGCGAAAGCTGGGACCGCTGGCCGCATGAAGCCCAACCCTCGGCAGGGCATTCGAACGAAAGCCCGCAGTAACAGGCCAGCGGTCCCAGCCTTCGCTGGGATGACGGGCTTTTTTATTTGAAAGCTGCGCTCGCCCCCAACACTTCGCTCATCCTGAGCTTGTCGAAGGATCGGGTTCCAGCGCAGCCCCTACCCCGGCGACGCCTTCGTCACCGCCACGGAGCGTACCGCGTCCTTGCCGTAGACCTCCAGCGCGGCGTCCATCACCACCTTGCGGAAGGCATCGAGCCCTGGCAGCATTCCGTCCGGCCCGCTGGCCATCGGCGTGCGATACGTCCGCAGGTTCACCGCGTTCATCAATAGCGGCAGCTTCGCGCCCACTTCCTCGGTCGTCCCCTGCGGCACCTCGAGCTGGATCTCGAACGTCTCGTAGCCCGAAAGCCGCCCGTCGGCGAAGACCAGCGGCGCCAGCACTTCCACCGGCGGCACGAACTCGGTCGGGCCTTTGGTCGGCTTCTTCGCATGCCCCGTCACCAGCTGCGGCGCGAAGTGGAGCACGCCCCAGGCCCCCGCCCCGCCGACGCCGAGCCCCGCCACGGTGGCGAGCAGGCCCATCACGATGCGCTTGATCATGGTGCCCTCCGCTCAGAACTTGAAGCTGGCGTCATGCGGCAGCGCGCCTGCCTCGGCCATGACGACGATGGTGATGCGGCGGTTTTCGGGGCGATCGGGCTGGTCGGGATAGACCGGCTCGGTGGCCGCCTTGCCGACGACCTCGGCGAAGCGGTCCGCCGGCAGCCCTGCCGCCACAAGCGCCGCCCGCGCGGCAAGGGCGCGATCGGCCGAAAGCTGCCAGTTGGCATCGCTGTTCCCGCCCGCGCCGTCGGTATGGCCCTCGATGGCGATGCGCGCGTCGATCCCGGCAAGCTGCTTCGCCGCCCGCGTCAGCAGCGCCCGCGCGAAGTCGTTGAGCTGTGCGGTGCTACCCTTGAACATCGAGCGCTGCGCATTGTCGACGAGGTGGATGCGCATCCCCTCGCGGCTCGGCCGCACGTCGACATTGGCGCGTCCCTGGCTGTCCATCGGCGGCTGCAGCGCCACCTGCATCTCCTGCGCCATGACGCGCAGCGAAGCCGCGGGCACTTCCGCCGTACCCCCGCGCGCGGTGCCCACGGTCCCGGCCTCCGAGGCGGGCTGGCCTTCGGGCTCTTCCTT
This sequence comes from Novosphingobium resinovorum, assembly GCF_027922145.1. Taxonomy (GTDB): domain Bacteria; phylum Pseudomonadota; class Alphaproteobacteria; order Sphingomonadales; family Sphingomonadaceae; genus Novosphingobium; species Novosphingobium resinovorum. Next base: position 49,063 of record NZ_BSFC01000019.1, read on the forward strand.
GTCGCCCTGATTGTTGCGCCCGTGGCCGCCCGATCCCGGCTGCATGCCGGGGTCCTTGGTCAGCGTGGTCGCCGGGTTGGCCTTCTCGGAATCGGCGGAGAAGTACTCGGCAAGGCCCTTGAGCTGCACTTCGTCCGGATTGGCAAGCAGCCACAGCAGCATGAAGAAGGCCATCATCGCGGTCACGAAGTCGGCATAGGCGACCTTCCACGCGCCGCCATGGTGGCCGCCGCCGACCACCTTCTTGACCTTGCGGATGACGATGGGGCGCTTTTCGTTGCCCTTGGTGGCCATGGGTCAGCGCGCCTCAGGCCGGAGCGGCATTGAGCTGTTCCTTCACCGCCTCCAGCGCCGTCTCCATCTCCTGGAAGCTGGGGGCGTAGTTCGACGGCGTCATGCGGCGCGCCAGCTCGATGGCGATCTCGGTGGGCTGCTCCTGCGCGTGGCCGACGATGGCGGTCTTGACCAGCGTGTAGGGCTTGAAATCGGCGTCGATGATCTGCTGCAGCTTCTGCGCGATCGGGCCGACGAGGCAGTAAGCCAGCAAAACGCCGAGGAACGTGCCGACCAGCGCGCCGCCGATCATCGCGCCGAGGATCTCGGTGGGCTGGTCAATCGAACTCATGGTCTTGATCACGCCCAGAACCGCCGCGACGATGCCGATCGCGGGCAGGCCGTCGGCCATCATCTGGATCGCGTGCTGGGGGCCGAGTTCCTCGTGGTGGTGGCGTTCCATATCGCCCTCCATCGCCTCGGCCAGCTGGTGCGGGTCCTCGAAGTTGACGGTCATCATGCGCAGGTAGTCGCAGATGAACTCGATCAGCTCGTGGTCCGCCAGCAGGCGCGGATAGCGGGCGAACAGAGCGCTTTCCTCGGGCCGGTCGAGGTGTGGCTCGATGGCGTTGGCGCCGCCCTTGCGGAAGGTGGCGAGCAGCGCGAACAGCAGCGCGAGGAGGTCACGGTAATCCGCCTCCTTCCAGCGCTCGCCCTTGAACACGCGGGCGATGCCCTTGCCCGCCTTCTTCAGGGTCGTCATTGAATTGCCCAGCGCGAACGCACCCAAAGCGGCACCGCCGATCGCCATCATCTCGTGCGGCAGGGCGTGGAAAATGACGCCCATGCTGCCGCCCGACATCAGGAAGCTGCCGAAGACGCACACCAGAATGACGACGAGGCCGACGATATTGAGCATGGAAATTTCCGAGAAAGCTTTGCCCGCGAGAGACGGGACCTTTGCTGAATTATAGGACGGCGTGCTGCATCGCGGTGGCGGCTCGCGCATTTTTCGCGGGCGCGACCGGGCGGGGGCGTGACGCTCTATATGAGACAGGCGACGCTATTTGCCCCACCCCGTCCGGGAGCCCCGATGTCCGTTAACGCCTACGTCCGCGCCCGCAAGGTCGCCGAGACGCCCCGTAGCACCGAATTCCGGCTGATGACCGAGATCACCGCCCAAATGATCGCCGCGCGCGATGCCGGGTTTTCGGGCGTACAGCTGGCCCCCGCACTTCACCGCAACCGCGAGGTCTGGGGCGCCTTCCGCACGCTGTGCATCGATTCCGCCAACGCCCTGCCTGACGAACTGCGCGCCGGGATCGTCTCGCTCAGCCTGTGGGTGGACAAGTACACCTCGCAGGTGATCACCGGGCGCGAAAGCGTGGACGAACTGATCACCGTCAACCGCACCGTGATGGCCGGGCTGGCGAACGAGAACGGCGCGGTGCCGGTGGGGTGAGGACGTAGCGTGTGAGCACGATGCGCCCGATTGAAATACATCCCCCCATCCCTGCGAAGTCATCCCCGCGAAGGCGGGGACCCAACTGACGCCGGTGCAACAGGCACCCTCAGGAGATGGGTTCGCGCATTAGCGCTTCGCGCTGCCCTCCGGGTCGCGGAAAATGACGACACAGAATATCACTCAGTGCGCCGCCACCATCGCCTGGCGGTACTCGGCCATGAGCGCGAAGCGCGGATCGGCGACGGCAAGATCGCCCATGGTCTTGGCGGCGCGCTTGGCGATCTGGCGCATGCGTTCGCGGACGGTTTCGTCCTCGGCCCCATCGAGCGCCGAAGTCTCGAACAGGCGGCCCTCGACGACCTGGCGGTTGTGCTGGAGGCGCTGTTCCAGCTCTCCGACTTCCCCGGTGTCGAGCACCGGACGGCGCTGCGCCACCGCCCCGGCAGCGCGCTCGGCGCGGGTCAGCTTGCGGGGCTGGGCGCGGCGGCGGATGCGGTCGAGGCCGGAATTGCGCATGTGCTCGACGTAGCTGTCGGTCAGCGCGCTCATCGCCGAATGGGCGAGGTAGTCGCTGGCCCCGGCCTCGGTGCGGCCGAGCGCATCCTCGTCGGCGATGGCCGCCAGGATCGACAGCCCCTCCCCGTCCTCGCCGCCGGTGATGGCGTCGAGCGAGACGGTGGTGGCTTCCACCTTGCGGGCGGAGGGGCGCTGGTCGGTCATGACGCGGAAGCGCAGGCTCTGCAGTTCACCGCGAATCTGCCAGTTCACGAACGTCGTGAACTGCGCCTTCTCCGGCTCGTAAGCCAGGATCGCGCGGTGGACGGCGATGGCGCAGCACTGCTCCGCATCGTCCCAGTGGCCGACGAGGCCATACTGCCGGATGAAATGGCGGATGCGCGGCGCGATCAACTTGAGGATGCGGGCGAAAGCGCGGTCAACCTCGGCCCGCTGCCGCCGGGTCTGCTCGGTGCCTTCCGGCGGCATATTGGCGCTGACCGCAGCAACCGCAGCCTCGAGCGCGACAGTGATCTTCGACATGGCGAACCCCGATGGCACGCGAAGCCCCTTGCGACGCGTCCATGGGCTCGGAATCTATTCCTATAAATCGGGAACCAGCAATCCTATACGAGAGTTATCCACTGATGCGGCAAAATTTGCCGTAGCGGTGGAGTGATTTTCCTACCTATTCGCACTTTGCGCCACGCCTCACGGGCTTCGACAAGCTCAGCCTGAGCGGGATTGGGGCGTAATTTAACGAAATCTGACCAAATTTCACTTTCATCCCATCCCTCCGCTCATCCTGAGCTTGCCGAAGGATGGCACACACTGCCCCCGCCAATATAGGATCAGGCAAATCTTTCCGGCCGGACGTGCTTTCCGACATAGTCCATCAGCCACGACCGGTGCGCCGCAACCGCGCCTCCGGCCTGTGCGATCCGCCGTTCCGCCGCCGCCGAACCGACTTGCGCGCCCAGCAGCTTGCGCGCGCGGTCGGGTGAGAGGCCGCCCGCAAGAAACCGCCTGGCATCGCCGACGCCGAGGTGATGGCCAAGGTACGCCGCCTGCGCGACCTCGGTGGTGCCCGCGCCGATTGTCGCGCCCGAGCGGCGCAGCGCCGCGACATTGGCCCTGGCATAGTCCGCCACCGCCTCGATCGAGGCGCGCGGATCGTAGCGCAGCGCCAGCAGGGCGCCCCGGCTCTCCGCCTTGACCTGCCCGCGTGCGTCGAGCCAGCCGTTGGCCTCTGCCGTGCTGTTGAGCCAGGTGCCGGAGCGCACCGCCTCGCCTTCCCACGTTCCGTTGAGGAACTGGCCGAGCCCCGCCGCGCTGGAACGCGGGTTGCGCGAATAGGGCTGCCAGGTCCCGCCCGGGCCCTTCGCCGCCTCGGCATCGACGATTGCGGCCAGCGCCGAGGCCGGGAGGCCGGTCCGCTCCGCCGCCGCGCCGAGCATCCCGGCATAGCGCGCATTCGCGCCGTCGCCCATGGCGGACACCGCATCGCCGCTCGTCTTAGCCGGAACCTCGACCTGCGGCACAGCCGTGTCCAGCGCCGCCTTCGAGGCCGGATCGAGGATCGCCAGCAGCCGGTCGAGCCCGATCGGATCGCTCTGGTGCAGGCCCGTCACCGAGGGCTTACTCTCGCCTTTCGCCTCATCGGCCGAACCCAGCGCCGCGCGCCACAGGCGACCGGACATCTCCGAACGCGCCGTATCGTAGATCAACCGCGCCTTCTGCGACGCCGACAGATTCGCTGCCGTCAGGTCCGAAGAGGCGGTCTTGTCGATCATCGCGCGCGCAGGGTCCGCAGGAAGGCGGCGGCACTGATGTCGTCGGTGGCGGACTGCTCGGCGGCGGCTTCGTCGCGCAGGGCTTCGGCGCGGTAGTCGTCAGCGGCGTTCTCGATCCCGCGCAGCACGCCGTAGGCGTCCACTGCGACTTCGCGCAGGGCGTCGAGCCGCGCCTGCAGCTGCGTCTCACGGGCCGAAAGCGCCTGCCGCTCGCCGCGCATGCGCCGCTGCCAGCCCGGCGAGACGAGAGTGAGGTCGGTGGCGGCAAGGTCCGCCTCGTGCACCAGCGCGGCGGCGACGCGCATCCGCTCCTGCTCGACCGCGCCCAAGGCGCCCGCCTCGGTGCGGATGGCGCTGCTCACTTCGTCCAGTTCGCGCTGCCGCACGCGCAACGCGGCGTCATAGGGCGTTTTCATGAATTTCCTCCAGAATACCCGAGAGCGCCGCGAAGTCTTCGGCGGCGAAGCTGCGGACGCGCTTGTCCTGACTGAGCAGCGCCTCGATGCGCGGGGCGAGTGCGACGGCGCGGTCGACTTCCGCATTGGCCCCAGCGCGATAGGCGCCAAGGCGCACCATCTCCTCCATGTCCTTCCACGTCGCCAGTTCGGCGCGCGCGGCAAGGCGGGTGGCGTTGTCCTGCGGTTCGAGACACTGCGGCAAAGTACGCGAGACCGAACGCAGGACGTCGATGGCGGGATAGCGCCCGCGCTCGGCGATCTTGCGGGTGATGACGACGTGCCCGTCGAGAATGCCGCGCACTGCGTCCGCCACCGGCTCGTTATGGTCGTCGCCGTCTACGAGGACAGTGAACAGGCCGGTTATCGCCCCCTGCCCCGCAGTTCCCGGCCCGGCACGCTCCAGCAGGCGCGGCAGTTCGGCGAAGACGGTGGGGGTATAGCCCTTGGTCGCAGGCGGCTCTCCGGCGGCGAGGCCGATCTCGCGCTGGGCCATGGCGAAACGGGTGACCGAGTCCATCAGGCACAGCACGTCCAGCCCCTCGTCGCGAAAATGTTCGGCGACGGCCAGCGTGGTCCAGGCGGCCTGGCGGCGCAGCAGCGCGGGCTCGTCCGAGGTGGCGACGACGACGACACTGCGCGCGAGGCCCTCCTCACCGAGATCGTCCTGGATGAATTCCTGCACTTCGCGGCCACGCTCGCCGATGAGGCCGATGACGGCGACGTCGCACTCGGTCCAGCGCGCCAGCATCGACAGGAGCGTGGACTTGCCCACGCCCGATCCCGCGAAAAGGCCGAGGCGCTGGCCCCGGCACAACGGCGCGAAAAGGTCCAGCGCGCGCACCCCGGTCTCGATCCGCGCACCGACGCGGGCGCGCGCGGAGGCGGGCGGAGGCGCGGACTTGATGCGGCGCTGCTCGCGTCCTTGCGGCAGCGGACCCTTGCCGTCGACCGGACGGCCGAGCCCATCCACTACCCGGCCCAGCCAGCCCGAGGAGACGCGCAGGCCCAGTTGCCCGGCCGACAGATCCGCGCGCGAACCGGAGGCGATGCCTTCCGGCTCGTTGAAGGGCATGCAGTGGGCGATGCCGTGATCGAGGCCGACCACTTCCGCCTCGATCGCCCCTACAGGCGAGCGCAAGGTGATCCGCGAGCCGATCCGCGCCGCCCCGGCAAGCCCGTCCACCTCGATAAGCGCACCGCGCACCGCGACGACGCGGCCGTAGCGCTGGTCGGGCGCGAGCATGCGCAGGCCGGATGCGGCGGCAGCTAGGGGCACGGGGCTGCCCCATCCCTCGTCATTGCGAGCGCAGCGAAGCAATCCAGGGCAGCGCAAACCGTCCTGAATTGCTTCGCTGCGCTCGCAATGTCGAACGGGGAAGGTAGCATCGACGCGCTACTCCGGAACCACGCGGGCCAGCGCCTCGGCTTCGTAGGCGATCAGCCAGCGGCAGTCGGCCAAGGCCTGGTAGAACTGGCCGACAGAAACCTTGTTGGCGAAAGCGACGCAGACCGCCTTGGCCTCGGGCGCCTCGAGCGCGCCGAGCAGGATTTCCAGCTTCTCCAGCAGGGTCTGCTGGTGGCGTTCGAGATCGGCCGGGTCGATGTAGGCCATCATGCACGCGAAGTAGAGCTGCTTGGCGGGCGAGGTCGCGTCCTGCGGCTTCATGACGTCGCGCCCGCGCAGGATCGTAGCGTCGTTTTCCAGCACCAGATCGGTGCGACCGACCGCGCGCAGAACCGCGCCGTTCACGATGACCGGCTCGCCGTTGCGAAGCGAAATACGAAGCGTCATGTCCCAGAATGTCCCTTTGAGACTGACATTATAGGATGGCAGTGCTGCGATCCGGTCAAGGCAGGCAATTTTTGCCAGGGTGGGGTCAAGCAGGCCGACTTATCCTCCCTGTTCCGCAGGAATGGTGAGGTGGCGCCGACGATGTCGGTGACAGAGGGGTTTTTCCTGCGCCTCCCCCTCCACCAACGCCTGCGGCGTCGCCCCCCCGTTCCTGCGGAACAAGGAGCATTTTTCCGACCGGACAACCAACCCTCCCCAATTCATCCTACAATGCCTGTGTCCGGTGCGTGGGTGCGCCGCCCCGCGACGCCAATATTGCCGCATGGACGGCACAGGAGACATGCAATGAGCCTCTATTCCGCTCTCTATGCCGGCGTTTCGGGCCTCAGTGCGCAGTCGAGCGCCATGGCGACCGTCGCGGACAACATCACCAACGTGAACACCGTGGGCTACAAGGGCACCTCGGCGCAGTTCGAATCACTGGTAAACGGGGGCAGCGTCTCCTCGACCTATTCGGCGGGCGGCGTGACCGCGACGGCAAAGTCGCTGATCTCCAAGCAGGGCCTGTTGCAGGCATCGTCCAGCCTGACCGACATCGCCATCGACGGCGCTGGCTTCTTCGTCGTGCGCTCAAGCGCCGACGCCAGCGGCGCGACCGCCTTTACCCGCGCGGGATCTTTCACCACCGACAGCTCGGGCTACCTTCGCAACACCTCGGGCTATTACCTGATGGGCTGGCCGCTCGACACGCAGGGCAACTATGCGAACAACGGCGCGATCTCCTCGCTTGAACCGATCCGCCCGACCGCACTGACCGGGGCAGCAGCGCCCACGACCTCGATCGAACTGCGCGCCAACCTCGATTCCACCTCTGAGGCGGTGGCGGACTACGACGCCGGCGACATGTCGAGCGGCGACGTCGATCCGCAGTTCTCGCGCTCTGTCGAAATCTACGATTCGCAGGGCACCGCGCATACGCTGACGTTCAACTTCGTGAAGACCGGCGCGAACCAGTGGGCAGCCGAGATCACCGGCGACCCCACCGACATCTCCAGCGTCAACGGCGACCCCGTGGGTGCGAACGGCATGATCGCCAGCACCACCGTCAGCTTCAACGCCGACGGCAGCCTCGACCTCGGCACCCCCGCGACGGCGCTGTTCGGCAGCCTGCAGCTTGAATACAACAATGGCGCCGCCGCGATGCCGATCAGCCTCGACCTCGGCGGCAACGCCGGGCTCGACGGGCTGACCCAGTTCGGCAGCACCTCGGCGCTGCTCTCCTCAACCGTCGATGGCGGCATGCTGGGCACGGTAGCTTCGGTGAAGATCTCCGACACTGGCGTCGTCAGCGCGGTGTTCGACGACGGCACCTCACGCGCGATTTATCAGCTGCCGATCGCCACCTTCCAGAACCCGGACGGCCTGACCCGCATCGGCGGCAACGCCTACATCGTCTCGGAAGATTCGGGCAACTTCGCGCTGAACGAGCCCGGCACCGTGGGCGGCGGCAAGATCTCGGCGAGCATGCTGGAAGCCTCTAACGTCGATCTGGCGTCGGAATTTTCCAACATGATCCTGTTCCAGCGCGCCTACAGCGCCTCGTCCAAGATCATCACCACGGTCGATGACATGCTGCAGGAAGTGAGCAACCTGAAGCGCTGATCACGCAGCTGCCCGGCTAGCCCGTGTCCATCAACTCGATCCTCAGTTCCGCGATCTCGGGGCTTTCCGCCTCGCAGGCGGGGATGCAGGTCGTCTCGACCAACGTCGCCAATGTCGGCACCGTCGGCTATGCCCGCCAGACGGTGTCGCAGAGCGCGTCGGTGGCGGGCGGCACGGTTAACGGCGTGGTCGTGGGCGAGCCTTCGCGCGTGGCCGACAAGTTCCTCGAGAACGCGGTCTACAAGCGTGCGGGCACTGCCGGACGGGCCGAGGCGGCCGCGAGCTACCTCGACCGCCTGCAGGCGCTGCTGGGATCGCCGAGTTCGGACAGCGGCCTGACCGCACGGCTTTCGGCGATCTCCAGTTCGGTGTCGCAGGTCACCGGCCTGCAAGGCTCGGCGGAGTCCGTCGCGCTGTTCACCGGCAACGTGGACGACACGATCGACACCCTGCAGGGCCTGCAGTCCGACGTCACCAACTTGCGCGCCGACGTGGAAAGCGAAGTCTCCGACACCGTCGACCGGGTGAACGGGCTCCTGCAAAAGATTCACGGCCTCAACTCCGATGTCTCGCGCCTGCAGGGCCTTGGCCTCAGCACCTCCGGCCCGGCGGACGAGCGGATGAGCGCGCTGGAGGAACTGAGCGGCCTCGTCGAAGTCAGCGTGCGCGAACAGCCCGACGGGCGCGTCACCATCGACACCGCCTCGGGCCAGGTACTGCTCGACAAGCGCCTGCGCCAGCTGAGCTATGCCGACCAGGGCGCTGGCGCGGCGCAGACCAGCTATTCCGCCATCGACATCCGCTTCGCCAGCGACGACGGCACTATGCAGGCTTCGACCGGGGAGACGATTTCCTCCACCGCCGTCGGCGGCAAGCTCGGCGGCCTGCTCGACATGCGCGACCGCGTGCTGCCGGGCTTTTCCGAGCAGCTGGGCCAGCTGTTCACCGGCCTTGCCCAGACTCTGAACGCGGTGTCGAACGGGGGCACCACCCTCCCCGCGCCGCAAACCCTGACCGGGCAGGCCAACGGCCTCATCGGCAGCGACCGCCTCGGCTTCACCGGCAAGGCCACGTTCGCGGTCGTGTCGAGCGACGGGACCATGGTGGCCAAGACCACCGTGGACTTCGACGCGCTCCCCGCAAATGTCACCGTGGACGACGCGGTTGCGGCGATCAACGCCGGGCTTTCCCCCGTCGCCACCGCCAGCTTTACGGACGGCGTGCTGTCGATCAGCGCCGCATCGAGCGCCAACGGCATCGCCATCGCGCAGGACGCAGACGCACCCAGCGACCGCGCGGGCGCGGGGTTCTCGCAGTTCTTCGGGCTCAACAATCTGGTGCGCTCGGGCACCAGCGGGCTCGTGCCTTCGGGCTTCACCGCGAGCGACCCGACCGGGTTCACCGCAGGCGAAACGACCAAGCTGGTCCTGCGTGATTCCTCGGGCAAGATCCTCACCAGCCAGACCCTGACCGCTGCCGACGGCGACACCTGGGGCGACGTCATAACGCAGCTGAACGGCGGAGAGCTGGCGAAATACGGCAGCTTCGCGCTCGACGATACCGGCCGCGTCGCCTTCACGCCCAAGGTCGGCAACTCCGGCGCGACGATCGAAGTGCCGGTGGACAGCACCAACCGCTACGGCACCGGGCTGACTTTCTCCGCTCTCTCGGGCCTCACCGGCGCGGCAAGCGGGCTTGCGACCGCGCAAGTCTCCGCCGACATGCTCAACGACACCTCGCGCGTGCCGCTCGCCCAGTTGCAGGCAAGCGCAGCGGTGGGCGAGAAGGCGATCGGCGCAGGCGATATCCGCAACGCCACCGCGTTCGTCGATGCGCTCTCGGGGACGGCCGACTTCGGCAGGGACGGCAAGGCCACCATCAGCGCCTTCGCCAACCGCCTGCTCGGCAATATCGGCGCGCAGGCCTCGCTGGCGCAGACGACGTACGAGGATGCCTCCGCTCGCCTGACCGACGCGGCGACGCGGCGCGATTCCTACTCCGGCGTCAACATCGACGAGGAACTGGCGCAGATGGTCGTGCTGCAGAACAGCTACTCCGCCGCCGCGCGGGTGATGACCACCGCCTCGCAGATGTACGACACCCTGCTGAACATGCTCTGAGGACCGGCCCCGAGATGACCCGTGTAGCCACAATCCCGCTCCAGCAGACCCTCTCCAGCGCCATCCAGCGCTCGCAGCAGAGCCTCGCCACCAGCCAGCTGCAACTGGCGACCGAGAAGAAGGTCAACGACTACGCCGGGCTCGGCCTCGACGCGGTGCGCACGCTGTCGGCCAAGTCGATGCTTGCGACGCAGGAGAGCTACAAGACCAACATCAGCCGCGTCTCCACCACGCTCTCGCTCTATCAGGCGAACATCGAGGCGGTGGATAGTTCCATGGGCAGCCTGCGCGACGAACTGTTCAGCGCCGTCGGCACCGGCAACTCGCCGGGCCTGCAGTCTATCATCGAGGACGCCTTCGGCGATCTGCGCAACGCGCTCAATGCCAAGGTGGCGGGCGTGCCGCTGTTCGCCGGATCGCAGACCTCCAGCACGCCGTTCGCCCCGGCTTCGCTCGACGATCTTGCCAACTACGATTCCACCACGGCCTTCACCAACGATTCCGTGCGCCTTTCCACCCGCGCGGGCGACGGGCTCGACGTGGACTACGGCATCGGCGCCAGCGACATCGGCAGTTCGCTCATCCCCGCGTTCCAGGCCCTCGCCGCTGCCGGTCCCTTCGGCGATACGCTGACCGAGGAACAGACGCAGGCGATCAACGACGCCCTCGGCCTGCTCGACAAGGGGATCACGCAAGTCCAGTCGGCCAACGCCCGCAACGGCCGGATGCAGGCCAAAGTCGAAACCCTGAGCACCCGCGCCGACGACCGCGTGACGCTGCTGACGAACGTCATCGGTTCGGTGGAGGACGCGGACCTGGGGCAGGTCGCCATCGACATCTCGCAGCGGCAGACGATCTTGCAGGCGAGCTATTCGGTGTTCTCGCAGTTGAACTCGATGTCGCTGGTGAACTTCCTCGATTAAGGTTCGCAGGGGCTTACCACCCGTGCACCCGGTATACCGTCGAGGGCACGCGCGCAGCTTCGTCAGGCGCACTTGGCGAGGTAGCTGCGTATTATCTCTTACTTTTCGTCATCCCCGCGAAGGCGGGAACCCATCTCCTGACGGTGCCTATTGCCAGGTCATCAGAGGGGCCCCTGCCTTCGCGGGAATGACGATGAAAGCCTGCCGCGCAATGCGGGATTGAACCTGCTGCGCGGGAAACGACGACAGTATGGGGGGCTGGGGCGCCAAAGCTCTTTGGCGCCCCAGGACTTCACTTCTTCCCCGCTTCCAGCAAATCCGCAAAATCCCCTGCCGGACTGGCCGAGGGAATAGCCGCCATGGCCTGCGCCAGCTTCCCCGGATCGACCGCCCCGGCAGTCCCGGTCAGCATCTCGAAGACCGGCGCCGACGACAGACCCTTGAACGCCCCCGCATAGCGCGCGTGAAGCCCGGAGAGCGCGTCTTCCCGCCCCAGCATCGCCTGAGAGATCGCGTGGCGCAGCACTTGCGCCTGGGCCACCGGATCGAGGACACGCCCCTTCGGTAGAGCGCCCGCCGAGAGCGTCGCATAGCGCGCCCACTCGCGCCGCTGCCACAGGATTTCCGCCTGCAGCGCCGAGGTTCCGGGCAAATCCTGCAGCACCGCCATGGCCTCCTCGGCGCGGCCGACTTGCGTGAGTGCGGCCGCCTCGACGCGCTTGCGTTCGGCGATCATCGCGTCGGGGAGGCCGGGATCGTCGGTTTCACGCAAGGTGCGCAAGGCCCGCTCGGGCCTGCCGGCGAGGATGTAGAGCCCCGCCACCCGCGCCGAAAGCGGTCCGCGCGCGAGGTCGCCGGCACGCTGCGTCAGCTGATAGGAGAGGAGGTCCGCCGCGCGCTCATAGAGGCCCGCCTGCTGCAGCCGCGCGGCAAGCTGGCTCGCCATGAGGTCGCCCTCGGCGCCGTTCGGGGCGAGGTCGCGATAGTCCCAGTAGAGCCCGGCCGCCTTGTCCAGCGCCAGCTTGCGCGCCGGGTCGAGCGCCGCAGTCAGCTTCGCGCGCAGGCCGGGCAGGAACTCCGGCCCGAGGTCGGCGACATCGTGGAAGCGCACCAGAGCCGCTCCGGCGGACAGCGTCCCGGACAAGTCCCCGCGCGCGTCGGCAAGGCGGTAGGACAAGCGCAGCGCGCGTTCCTCGATACCGTCACCGCGCCACGAATAGCGGATGGCGTCGAGTTCCTTCAGCGCCGCCTCGGGCCGGATCGCACCTCGGGCAACGTCGCCCTCCAGCTTGCTGAGCCGGGCGTCCATGCGCTCGACCGGGTCTCCGGACTGCACCACGCGGGCATAGCGCAGGCGGGCCTCGTCGGGATGGCCCAAGGCCTGCCCAGCGCGGGCACGCAGCAGGTTGGCGGCGGGGTCGCGGTCGGGCAGCCATGACAACCAGTGCAGCGCCTTGTCCGGCGCACCGCCCTCCACTCCGGCGCGCGCAGCGGCGAGGACGAACGGCGCGCCGCGCGGGCTGGCGAGTGCGGGTCCGGCGCATTCCAGCTGCGCCAGCGCCTGTTCGGCCAGACCTTCCTGCGCCAGCGCGCGCAGGCGCCAGAGGCATGCCTCGGGATTGGCGCGCAGGCCCGGCATGTCGAGTTCGCCCATGGCATCCTCTGACCGGCCGAGTTGCGTCAGCGCGGCGCCGTGAGCCAGCCTCCACGCATCGACCATGCCGAGGTCGGGGTCGTCCTGCCGCATGACTTCGAGCACACCGAGCGCTTCCGGCCCGCGCTCGGCGGCGATCAGGCTGCGGGCATAGTCCCAGCGCACCGCCTGTCGCTGCGGGTTGGGCGCGGTGGAGAGACGGCGCCATGCCTCGGCCTCGGCCAGCGGCGTCCAGGCACCGACACCGGTAAGCGGCGGGCGCTGCGCCAGTTCGGCCGCGAAGCCCGGCAACCGCGCGCCCACGCCGGGGTCGAGCGTGCCGTAGGGCAGCGGCGGCGCGACGGTCGTACCGCACAACAGCGAGGCGCCCAGCGCCAGCGCCGCGCCCGGGAGCAGCCGCATGCGCCTCACAGCGATTCCGCCGATGCGATGCCCGAGATCACCAGCAAGGCCCCGCCGATAGCACAGCCGACGAGGAACAGCACCAGCGCGCCGAACACCCACAAGAGGCTCCCGCCCTGCCGGGTCGGAGCCGCGAGCACAGCGGCAGCCACCGCCTCGGCGTCCTCATCCGGCCGATCGCCGCGACGGCGCCCCGGGTTAACGCCGGGATTTTCCATTGCGGACGCACCCTCGCCCTGGCTCGCAGATACTACGCGGACCTTGGCTGGGCGCCGATCGCTGCTCATCTCAACGGGACTCCTCGAATTTCATCCTATTATAGAGGCGTCGCCCGCCCACCGGAGTTCGCATGCCCCGCTTCCGTTTCTTTGTCCCGGCACTGCTACTCTGCGCGGCACCGGCGTTTGCCGCGAACACCGAACCGCGCAAGGCGGTGGAACTGCCGCCGCCCGATCCCACGTTCCTGCCGATGGAGCAGATCGACGCGCCGATCGTCGATGGCGGACGGGTGGACGGGGTGCTCCACGTTGCGATCACGCTGCAGGCGAAGACCGCCGACGATGCCGCCGCGCTCGGCAAGCGGATGCCGGAACTGCGCGCCGCCGCGCTCCCCGCGGCGATCGAGTTCGCCCGCCTGCGCGCCTCGCGCTTCTCCCCGGTGGATGTGGAACGTCTGGCGGGGATGATCGCGCCGTCAGTGAAGCGGGTGGCCCCGGCCATCGACAAGGTCCTGATCGTGAAGGTTTCCGCGACGGAGCGGTGAGGTCGGGAACCGCTACTGCCCCATTCGTCATTGCGAGCGCAGCGAAGCAATCCAGGGCCGCGCAAACCGGGGTGGATTGCTTCGCTGCGCTCGCAATGACGAGGGGTGGGGTTACTTCCCCGCCTTCGCCACCGCAGGCACCACCTTGCGTCCGGCCAGCGCCATCGACAGCGCCACGGCGCCCTGTGGCGACATGTTCGCCATGATCTGCGCCGTCGCCCGCTCGCGCATGCGGGTGGCGACTTCGCGCTGGACCTCGATGTCGAGCTTCTCGAAGATCGGCCCGGCGCGGTTCGGCTTCATCGTCTGGTAGATCCGCGCGAGGTTGTCGTAAGGCACCGAGGGCGCCCCTGCCCCACCCCCCGCACCGCCTTGGGCCCCGGCCTTCGCGGCGGCGGCCTGCTGTTCCTGCTGCTGGCGCACCTGCCCGGCAAGCCGCGCCTCGCTGGCCTTCACCGCCTGCTCGCGCATTTCCAGCCTGCGCTTCTCGGCGGCCGAAGTGCTGTCACGCCGCGCCGCCGAATCCTGCAGCGAGGCCCCGAGGCGGCTCGTCGGCGCCCCCCCGGCAATGTCTGCCGAAGCGGCAAAGGCGATGGCGTTGGCCACCGCCGCCGCCGCCGCGACGCCCAGCATCAACCGGGTAGGCTTGGTCAGCGCTCTTATCATGCCACGCGCCCAGTCATGCTACCCGATTACCGCGCTTCGAGGTCAGGTCGAACACGATGCGGCTGAGTTCGCGCGCCTCATCCGCTACCGGAGCAGGCGCGGCAGGCCGCGCCTCCGCCTCGGCGCGCAGCACCGCATCGGCCTCGTCGCGCCAACGGGCGGAGCGGCGGCGCACGCCCGCCTCGGCCGCGCGGGCCTTGTCGGCGGCATCGACGATACGCTCGGCCACCGAATTGCCGACGCCAACCATCACCGACAGCTCGTCCCGCAATTCACGCGCGGCATACAGGATCTCGCCCTGCGCCGCCGCGTCGGTAGAAAGCACCCGCTTCAGCTCCGCCAGCACCAGACGCGCCTGATGCGTGGCGTTGTCGAGCTTCTCCACCGCCTGGTCGAGATGACCGTCACGCAGCGCCCGGATGCGGCGGTCCATGCGGATCGCCTGCACCATGACGACAAGGCACATCAGCACGAGGGCGAGGTTGATCCCGGTAGCAAGCGTCATTTCGGATACCCCTTGGCGATGTCGGTGGCCATGCGGATGGCGATGTTGCTGGAACGCTGGCCGATATGCGCGCGGCCCAGCGGCACCCCGCCGCAATGGACCTGCAGCGCGTCGTCCGGGCTGTTGCTGAGCGAGATGGTATCGCCCACCTTTAGCCCGCGCACGTCGCGCAAGGGCATCATCTTCTCGCCCAGCACCACATCGACGACGACTTGCGTATTGTAGAGTTCGCTCGCCATGTGGTCGGCCCAGATGCGGTCGCGGCCCGCCTTCTCGCCCATGAAGCGCTGCAGCAGCTTTTCGCGCACCGGCTCCAGCGTGGCATAGGGCAGCAGGACCGAGAACACCCCGCCGCGCCCTTCCATGTTGACCGAATAGGTCGCGACGGCGGCGACGTTGCTCGGCTCGGCGATGGCGGCGAAGCGCGGGCTCAATTCCATGCGCTCCAGGCCCATGGCGACCGGCGCGATCTCCTCGAAGGCGCTGGCGAAGTCGTCCAGCGCCATCTGCACCACGCGTGAGACGAGGCTGGATTCGATGGTCGTGAAGGTTCGCCCCTCCGGCGGCAGCGAGCGCGTGCCGCCTCGCCCGCCGAGCAGCGCATCGACGATGCCGTAGATCAGCCCGGCGTCCACCGTGACGACGCCGTAGCTTTCCCAGGGCTTGACCTGGAACACGCCGAACATCGCGGGCAGCGCGATGTTGTCCATGAAGTCGCCGAAGCGAACCGAGGTGATCCGCTCCAGGTTCACCTCGATCGCGTCGGAGGTGAGATTGCGCATCGAGGTCGCGAAAATCCGCACCATGCGCTCGCATACCACCTCGAGCATCGGCAGGCGCTCGTGGTTGATGACGTTGGATTCGAGGACGGCCTTCAGGCCCTTGCGCGGCACCGCCTCGCCATCGACGGCGGCGAGACGGATCGGGTCGTCGCTCACTGCTGGATCAGGTCCTGGATGAGGATGTCGCGCACCATGCCCTTACCGAGCGCCTCGGTGGAACGGCGGATCATCTCCTCCTTGATGCGGAACACGGCGGCCGAACCGTTGAGGTCGTCGGGGCGCAGTTCGCGCAGGAAGGGCTGCAGCGCGTCGAGGATCACCGGCAGGCGCGCCTTGACCGCATCGGTCTTGCCCTCGGCCGCGACGACGACGAAGCGCAGCTTGACGAACTTGGCCTGCGCCCCTCCGCCGCGCAGGTTCACCATCATCGGCGCGACTTCGATGTAAGAGGCGGACGGGTCGGCGTCGGCGGCTCCATGGCCCTCCCCGCCTTCGCTGCCTTCTTCCGGCGCCGCCTCAGCCTGCTTTTCCTCGGCGTGCTCCGAGCCGCCCTTCTGCATGTACCAGTACACGCCGCCCGCGCCCGCGAGCATGCCGACCGCAACGACGGCGATCGCGATCAGGCGGACCTTGCCGCCCTTCTTCTTCGCTCCGGCCTCATCGACCGGCGTATCGTCGGTCTTATCGTCGCTCACGTTCCGCGTACCCCGTTCGAAAATTCCCGCGAGCGCGTCCATGTGCGTCCGCGCGCGCGGTTTCAATCCTATATAGGGGATTAAGAGCCCTTTCCGGGTTCGCCCAAGATTTTTGCGAAAAGGTCCGCCGATGGACGTTTCTTCCTTCGTCCTCCTCAGCCACGAGCAGGCCCTGCGCCGCCAGCTGGACGTGGCCGCAAACAACATGGCGAACGTCTCGACCGCGGGCTACAAGCGCGAGCAGGCGGTGTTCCACGAGTACGTCGAGAACGCGCAGGAAGCCCCGGTGCAGGACGCGCGGAAAACCTCCTACGTGCTCGATTACGGGCAGGTTCACGACATCGCGCAAGGCGCGTTCCAGTCCACCGGCAACCCGCTCGACGTGATGATCGAGGGGCCGGGCTATCTCAACGTCGAGATGCCCGACGGCTCCACCGGCTACACCCGCGCGGGCTTCGTGAAAGTGCTGGAAAGCGGCGAGCTGGCGACCTCCGGCGGCCAGCGCCTGCTCGACGAGAACGGCCGCCCGATCGCCATCCCCGCCGACCAGCTGGCGCAAGTCTCGATCACCGCCGACGGCACCGTCATGGCGGGGCAGGACCCGGTCGGCCGCCTCGCGGTGACCGGATTCGCCGACGAGAACATGCTGGAGGCGCGCGGCGACGGCGTCCTCACCGGCAGCGGCGGCACCGTGATGACCGCCGCCCAGACCCGCCTGCGCAGCGGCGGCGTCGAGGCCTCCAACGTCGAGCCGATTTCCGAGACCACCCGCATGGTCGAGGTGCTGCGCTCCTATCAGGTCAGCCAGCGCCTTTCGGCCGACCTTTCCGACATGCGCCGCAAGGCGATCGACCGCCTCAGCAAGATCGGCTGAAACCCCTAAAAGCCACTAGGAAACCGCCCATGCGTTCGCTCTCCATCGCCTCGACCGGCATGCTAGCCCAGCAGACCAACGTCGATGTCATCTCGAACAACATCGCCAACATGAACACCACCGGCTTCAAGCGGCAGCGGGCGGAGTTCCAGGACCTGCTCTACCAGCAGGAAGCCCGCCCCGGCGCCGCGACCAGTTCGGACGGGACCAAGGTGCCCACCGGCATCCAGATCGGCGCGGGCGTGAAGACCGGCGGCGTCTACCGCATCACCGAACAGGGCGCGCTGACCAACACCGGCAACCAGTACGACATGGCCATCGACGGCGAGGGCTATTTCCAGGTCATGCTTCCCTCGGGCGACCTCGCCTATACCCGCGCGGGCTCGTTCCAGCTCTCCGATCAGGGCGAGCTGGTGACCACCGACGGCTACCGCGTGCAGCCCGACATCACGATCCCGCAAGGGGCGGTCAGCGTTTCGGTGTCGAAGACCGGCGAAGTGCAGGTAAAGCTGGACGGACAGGTCGAAATGCAGACCGTGGGGCAGCTGGAACTCGCCACGTTCATCAACCAGGCGGGCCTCGAAGCCATCGGCGACAACCTGTTCAAGGAAACCGGCTCCTCGGGCCAGCCCATCGTCTCGACCCCCGGCCAGCCCGGCTACGGCACGCTGAGCCAGGGCTTCATCGAGGCCTCGAACGTCAACCCGGTCTCGGAGATCACCGCGCTGATCACCGCCCAGCGCGCCTACGAGATGAACAGCCGCGTGCTCAAGACCGCCGACGAGATGCTCCAGACCTCGACGCAGACCGTCTGATGCTGGCAGCCGTTCTCCTCGCCGTCGCCGCCGCGCCTGCGGGGGAACCCGCCGCCGTGCTCGCCCGCACGGTGGAGCGCGGCGAGGTGCTGGCGCGCGCCGATTTCGAGACGCAGCGCCTCCCCGCCGCCGTCGCGCGCGGCGCCCTCTCCCCGGCCGATGCCGCGGGGCAGGAAGCGACCCGCCGCATCATGGCAGGCTCCGCCGTGCGCGCCGGAGACGTCGCCGCGCCGCGCCTCGTGCGGCGGGGGGAGAACGTGACGATCGCGCTCGTTTCCGGGGCCTTGCGCATCACCTCGCCCGGCCGTGCGCTCGCCGATGCGGCGCGCGGCGAGCCGGTGCGCGTGCTCAACCTTGCCACCAACCGCACGCTCGAAGGCACTGCTGCCGCGACGGGCGAAGTGCGCATCGCGCTTCCGTAGGAACCCTCATGAACAAGCGTTTTGCTGCCCTCACCTGCGCCCTTCTCTCGGCCAGCCTGCTAGCGGGCTGTGGCTCGGTCGGCCGCCTCAAGAACGTCGGAAAAGCGCCGAAGATGAGCGATCCCGGCGCCCCGGTGGCCCCGCGCATCGAACCCTCGCTGGGCAACCACGCCAGCGCCGATCGCGCGCCGGACGGCAGCGACCCCAAGGTCGCCGAGGCCGATCGCGGCGCCTCCCTCTTCCGCACCGGCGGCGGCGCGTTCTTCCGCGACCAGCGCGCCTCGCGCGTGGGCGACATCGTCACGATCCGCATCAACATCGCCGATAATGCACAGGTCGCCAACAGCACCACGCGCACCCGCAACGGCAGCGAAGGCGGCGGAATCGCGGCACTTCTGGGCCTCGAAAGCCAGATCGGCAAAGTCCTCCCCGGCAACCCGGACCCGGGCAACCTGGTCAGCACCAATTCGAAGTCGAGTGCGGTCGGCGTGGGGAATACCGCCCGGTCGGAGCAGATCAACATGACGGTGGCGGCCACCGTCACCAGCGTCCTGCCCAACGGCAACCTCGCCATTCGGGGCAAGCAGGAAGTGCGGGTGAACTTCGAACTGCGCGAACTGGTGGTTTCCGGCGTGATCCGGCCCGAGGACATCGCCCGCGACAACTCCATCCGCCACAGCCAGATCGCCGAGGCGCGCATCAGTTACGGCGGCCGTGGCCAGTTGACCGACGCGCAGCAGGCCCGCTGGGGCCAGCAGATCTACGACGCGCTGTTCCCGTTCTGAGCGGTACATATAGCGGCACTCAACGGCACTCAGGGGTGCCACAAGGGGGTGCTAACATGCCAACACCGTCATCCCAGCGAAGGCTGGGACCGCTATCGGTGTTTAGGCGAGAGTCCGCCGACAGCCATCCTGACGCGAAGTGCGCTGTTCACAGCGAGCGGTCCCAGCCTTCGCTGGAATGACGGGCTTTTGTCAGAGAGCCCGGGAAGCATTCCTATAGTTTTTCCACAGGCCGCAACCGTCCTTTAACAACTCCTCCTAGAATAAAGACGCACCCGTATCTTTCGGGATTGCGAGAGGCCGCAGAACCGGCCGGTAACCTAGAAGGGAAACAAGAAATGGCGTTTTCGGTCAACACCAACAGCGGCGCGATGGCAGCTCTCCAGAGCCTCAACGCGACCAACAAGTCGATGGAAACCACCCAGAGCCGTATCACCACGGGTCTGAATGTTGCCTCGACCAAGGACGACTCGGCGAAGTACACGGTCGCCCAGACGCTCCGCGGCGACCTTGGCAAGCTGGGCGCGGTCACCACCTCGCTCAACAACGCCAAGTCGGTCACGGACGTCGCCGTCGCCGGTGCCGAACAGATCTCCGACCTCGTCAACCAGATGAAGTCGAAGGCTCTCGAAGCATCGGATGCCGGTCTCGACGACGAAAGCCGCAAGGCGATCTCCAACGACCTGCTGACCCTCAAGAAGCAGATCAATACGGTGATCGAAGGTTCGAGCTTCAACGGCACGAACCTGCTCAAGGGCACGGCTGCCGTTGCTGAAACGACACCTGGCGCCGGTGATGGCGTGGACGCTACCGGTGGTAAGGTTAGCGCCCTGCAATCGATCGATGGCGATACGCTTTCGGTCAATAACCAGGGCCTGAGCGCAGCCGCCGAGACCGCGTTCGGCGATGCCGACACGGATGACGACATCACCAACATCGGCCTTGCCAATGATCCTGATGATGTCGCCGGCACCGGTTCGGGTGCGGCGGATGCGCTCTTGACCAAGCTCGACACCATGTTCGACACGGTCAAGACCAGCCTGTCCGACCTCGGCGCCGGTTCGCGTCAGATCGAAGGTCAGCTCAGCTTCAACAGCAATCTGAGCGACGTGATCACGACCGGCATCGGCAGCCTCGTCGATGCAGACCTCGCCAAGGAGTCGGCGAACCTTCAGGCCCTTCAGGTCCAGCAGCAGCTGGGTGTGCAGGCTCTGTCGATCGCCAACCAGTCGCCGCAGACGCTCCTGTCGCTGTTCCGCTAAGGACGGCGCCAGGCTCCTTCCGATTTCGGGAGGGGACCATTTCGAAAGGCCGGGACGGTTCGCCGCCCCGGCCTTTCTTTTTGGGGGAATCGTCAGCAAATTCCTCCCCGAGCAAGCTCGGGGAGAAATACTCACTTCGCCGCGACGGACTTCACGATTATCTCGTCCAGCTTGCGCGGATCGATCGACATGACCACCCGGGCCTTCTGCTCGCCGAGGCCGGGCTGGTAGTGCTCGCGCCAGCTGAGCGTATCGCCGTAAGTCGCGCCGAACGCCGCGTCGTAATCGACGTAGAGGTCTTCGGCCCCGGTCACGATCGAGGGATCGAGCAGCACGGCGGCGACGATCTCGTCCCACAGCGGGAAGCCCGGCTCGAAGCCGGCGATCGCCTTGCCCAGTTCCGGCTTCGCGCCCTTCGCGGCGCGGTCGAGCAGCTTGCGGCTCAGCTGCGTCGCGGTCGAGGGATCGACCGGGATCACGGTGATCTGCTTCCACGGCGCGCGGCTGACGATGCTGGCGGCCTCGGGGTCGAGGCGGATGTTGAATTCGCGGCGCGGCGAATTGGCGAACTCGCGCGCGAACTCCACGGCCGAGCGGTCATCGAGGACGCGGTGCGGGTTGAAGCTGCCGCCCATGTAGATCAATCCTTTGGCAAGGCTGGCAAATTCGGGGTCGAGGCGCTGCGCCAGCGCGAGGTTAGTCATCGGTCCGCCCTCGACGATAGTGATCTGGCCGGGGTACTTGTGGACCATCTCGATCATGAACACCGCCGCCATCTTCGAGGCGACCTTGGTGCTGGGCGCGCCCCAGGGCAGGTTCGAGAGGTCGTAGGGCGTGTAATAGGGCGGCGTCGACTGCTGCGTGGGCTCAACCCACTGCTTCATCCACGCGCCCTTCCACGTCAGCTTGCCGTAGAGCGCTTCCCAGCGCTCGGTCGCCTTCTCGGTATTCATCAGCGGATCGATCGCGCCCTGTGCCACCGGAACGTCGGTGCGGCCCATGATCTCAAGGCCGCGCAGCTGCATCGCCGCCCCGCGCGGCGCCCACCAGTTGCCGGTCACGCTGGTCACGCCCACCACGTCGATCTGCGGCGAATTGAGCAGCATCATGTGCATGAGCGAGAAACCCTCGTCATCGATGAGGACTTTCTGCGGGGCGGGCTTATCCTCAGCCTGAGCAGGCAGGGCAAGGAAGACCGCCGCCGCCGTCAGCAGCGAGGAGACGAGACGGGTCACGGCATTCAGGGGGGTCATCTGTTGTCCTTGTTGGAACACAACACACTTCGTCATTGCGAGGAGGCCCAAGTGCGCTTTGGGCCGACGAAGCAATCCAGGGCAGTGCGCAACCGCCTTGGGTTGCTTCGCTACGCTCGCGGGTGACGAACGAAGGGAGCGGCCCCCTGCCCTCTCGCGGATGAACAGGCATGGGGGCCAAATAAAAAGGGCGCCGGTTTGACCCGGCGCCCTTCGCTTCATCAGAAGTTGAAGCGGAACTCGCCGCCGATGATGCGCGGTTCGTTGAGCATCGCCGTCAGGTTGTTGAAGTCGATCGCGCCGACGACGCGGATCTGGTTGGTGATGTTGCGGGCGAATGCCGCAACTTCGTAGCCGCGCTTGTTGTCGCGGTAGCCGACGCGCGCGCCGCCCTCGAGGTAGGCCTTACCCGTGAACTCGATCGAGTCGTACAGGAACAGGTTGATCTTCGAGCGGTAAGACCAGTCGGTGTAGGCGAAGATCTCGTTGTCGTTGCCCAGCGGCACGGCGTAGCGCAGCGTCGCGTTGCCGATCCAGCGCGGAGCCTGCGGCAGGCTGTTGCCATCGATCGAGGCCAAGGTGGTGCCGTTAACGGTCACCAACGGGTCGGTCACGGTGCAGCCGCCGCCGCAAGGTGCGACGTAGAGGTCCTTGTCCTTCAGCTCGGTGTAGTTGTAGCTGCCGCCCAGCGTCAGCATGAGGTTCTCGATCGGGGTCGCCGAGAATTCCGCCTCGACGCCGTAGCCGATCGCCTTCTTCGCGTTCATCAGCTGCGTGACGTTGGAGTTGCCACCCACCGCCGTCAGCTGGATGTTCTTCGTGTCGAAGTAGTAGCCGTCGACCGAGAAGTTGAACAGGCCGGGCTGCTCGGTCTTGAAGCCGACTTCGTACGAGGTCGTCGTCTGCGGGCGGGCCATCGTCGCGACACCGGCGGTGGTGTCGTTCTTCAGCGCCGCGCCAAGGTAGCCCGAGGCTACGCGGGCGTAGATGCTGCTCGACGAGGAGAGCTTGAACGTTGCGCTGCCGTCCCACGACCACTTGGAGCCGTTGGTGCTGCCGGTCGAACGGCCGGTGGTGGCGTCGATGTCGTCGCCGTTCACGAGGATGGCATAGCGCTTGTCATGCGACCAGCGCAGGCCGCCGCGCAGGATCAGCGCGTCCACCGGGGTGTACTCGACCGAGCCGAAGAACGCGTAGGTCTCGTTGTCAAGGTGCGAGATGCTGGTCGGCGAGTAGACGTTGGTGTTGGACCACGAACCGCTCTCGCTCTCGAGGTTCTGGTTGAAGTAGTAGGCGCCCGCCTGGAAGCTGACGTCGCCGAACTTCTTGGAGGCGAAGCGCAGTTCCTGGCTGAATTCCTTCGGCGTGGTGTCGCCGCCGGTCTGGACCTGGAACGGGGTGTTCGCGGGTGTACCGCCGTCGATATCGCCGCGCGAGAAGACGCTGGCGCGCTCCCAGGCAGTGATCGAGTAGAGCGAACCGGCGCCGTCGAACTCGTAGCTGGCCTGGACGTTGGCGCCCCAGCTCTCCAGCTCCTGCGGGTTCGATCCGTTCTGGTTGGCATGCTCGATGTCATAACCGGCGACGAGATCGTTGGTGCCCTTCTGGATCGCATTGGCGCGGAACAGGCGCGCGGTACCCTTCAGCGAGCGGGCGTGAGCGTTGACGAGGATGTCGAGGGGACCGTCCTCGTACTCCAGTTGGAAGCGACCGGCGTAGTCCTGGTAGCCCTCGAACTTCTTCTCGTTGATGGTCGCGGCGTTGTCGTTTTTGACCCAATCGTCACGGCGCTGGACGAGTCCCGCGACGCGGAAGCGCAGCTTGTCGGTCAGCGGCGCGCCGACGGCGGCTTCCAGGTTGACGGTGTTGTAGGTTGCCCACGAAGCGCTGACGTGACCGTCCACTTCCTCGGTCGGACGCTTGGAGGTCAGCTTGACCACGCCTGCCGGGGTGTTGCGGCCGAACAGCGTGCCCTGCGGTCCCTTGAGGACTTCGACGTTCTCAAGGTCGAAGGCCGGGAAAGCCTTGAGCATCGGGCTTTCGAGCGCAACGTTGTCGTACACCACCGAAACCGGCTGCGCGGCGTCAGCGCTGAAGTCGGTGTTGCCCAGGCCGCGAATGTAGAAGCGCGGGAAGGTACGACCGAACGAGGATTCGATCTGAAGGCTGGGCACGCGCGCAGCAAGGAAACGGATGTCCTGGCCGCTGGAGTTCAGCACGTCGAGCTTCTCGCCCGAAAGCGTCGAAACCGCGACGGGCACGTCCAGCGCACGCTCTTCGCGGCGCAGCGCGGTCACGACGATCGCGTTGTCCCCTTCTTCGGCCACCGGAGCGCCGCTCTGCGCAAGGGCAGGCGCGGCGAACGAAGCCGAAATCGCGAGGACCGAAGCCGCCGTAAAACGGCGCAAACGAGCAGAATTCAAAATTACCCCCTGAGGTAGCCATGTTTTGGGATGGGGGGCCGATAAGCTGACCAGCGCTGTCATTCAACAGCAATGAACCGCACAGCGCGTTGCGAAAAATGGCGCGGCAATTTTGCAACGCAACATGGCAACCAGGCTCGGAGTCGCGCGCAAAGGGGGCTTGCGGGTTCACCAAGAAACCGGAGCATCAGCAAAGGTTAAAGAGGTTATCACGGACTTCGTTAAAGAGGTTAAGGCTTCCTTCCACTGCACTGCAGCAAGCATATTTGGCGAGACTGGCGAAATGTTCGTGTTTGCCGTGCCCCGGCGCGTTCCCGTAGTGTCGAGGCCGCATGCCATCGCACGATTTTTGCATCAGGTTTTGCCGAACCTGTGCCAGCGACGTTCAACCAGGCAAGCTTTTACGGGGGCAATGATTCTGTCGTCCCGGTTCGGACACGACACTTCCGGAACGCGCCTCGCCCACTTGATCGGTGATGGTGCCTTGCCCGACGACGCTGCCCCCGGATAGCCAACGACTTTTCTTTATCGGTGAAGTGCTTGTCTGATCGGCACGATAACAACGCTTGAGCCGTTCATGAAGCGCGCAAACCTTGCCTCGGCTACCTTGAGCAGTAAACTGCTTGCCCGGGTCCGTGACGTGATCGCGGGCGTAGGGCTCGCGCATCCTCAGGTTTGCTTCGCAATCACACCCCTTTTTTCAGCAGCACGGTTCGGAGCATCGATAGAGCCACTTCCCCGCGCTGGTTGGTCAACTCGTGCCGGAACACGACGATCCCTTGTCCGGGCCGCGACCTGCTCTCGCGCATCTCGACCACTTCGCTCGCGCAGGTCAGGGTATCGCCGATGAAGGTCGGCTTGGGCGTAACCACTTTGTCGAAGCCCAGGTTGGCGACGAGCGTGCCGACTGTCGTGTCCGCGATCGACAGGCCCACCGCCAGGCTGAAGGTGAAGGTCGAATTGACCAGGATCTGCCCGAACTCGCTGGCTTTCGCGGCCTCAGCGTCGAGGTGCAGGGGCTGCATATTGTGGGTCATCGCCGAGAACAGCAGGTTGTCGGTCTCGGTGACGGTACGGCTCGGCTGATGCGTCAGGCGGTCACCGACCTGCCATTCATCGAAAAAACGTCCGGCCATCTTACTCGGCCTCCTCGATCTGCACGAGTAGGGCATCGACCTGCACCTGCTGGCCGGGGGTCGCCGCGAGCGCCCTGACGGTGCCATCGAACGGCGCGGTCAAGGTGTGCTCCATCTTCATGGCTTCGAGGGTCAGGAGTTTCTGTCCCTTGGTCACCGTCTGGCCCTGTTTCACCTCGACGGCGATGACCTTGCCCGGCATGGGTGCAACGATCGCGCCGGAACTGTCTGCCGCGCCATGCGCGCCGTCGCGTCGCCATGGCGCCAGCAGCCAGGCCTGCCCCTGTTCGGTGACGAGGACGCTGCTGGCAGGCTCGTCGCTCCCATCGTCAATCTCGAGCTCGATCTTCTCGCCATCGAGCAGGAACCACGCGGTTCGCCGCGGCGGCGCGTTCAGCCGCAGGCCCGGCGCGATGCCGGCGGGAACGAGTGACGAAGCGGCCGCACGAAGGGTATCGGCCGAAGGCACCGGCGGCTGCGCCAGAGCCTCGCCGTCGCGCCCGATCAGACCGGTATCGACTTTGCCCGCCGCGAAGTCGGGGTGCTGCAGCGCTTTGACGAGGAACGAGGCATTGGTACGTACCGGCCAGACGGCGGTGTCCTCGAGCATCGCGCCGAGCCGTTCCCGCGCCTCGTCGCGGTCGTCGCCCCAGGCGATGATCTTGGCAATCATGGGATCGTAGAAGGGCGAGACTTCGGCGCCTTGCGTGACGCCGGTGTCGATGCGCCCTGTTTCCTTGGCGCCTTCGGATTCGCCGAACTGCAGCAGTTCGAGGGGGCCGATGCTGGGAAGGAAGCCCTTCGCCGGGTCTTCGGCATAAAGGCGCGCCTCCATCGCCCAGCCGTCGATGGTCAGATCGTGCTGGGTCAAAGGAAGCGGCTCGCCGCTTGCAACGCGCAGCTGCCATTCGACGAGATCGACCCCGGTGATCGCCTCGGTGACCGGGTGCTCCACCTGCAGTCGGGTGTTCATCTCCATGAACCAGATGCGGTCGGCCGAGAGTGCGCCAGAGCCGTCGGCAATGAACTCGATGGTCCCGGCGCCGACATAGTCGACCGCCTTTGCAGCGCGCACGGCGGCGGCGCACAGCGCCTCGCGCGTGGCTGCGTCCATTCCGGGAGCGGGGGCTTCCTCGATAACCTTCTGGTGGCGGCGCTGGAGCGAACAGTCGCGCTCGAACAAGTGGACGACGTTGCCGTGCCGGTCGCCGAAGACCTGCACCTCGATGTGGCGGGGCGAGGCGATGTATTTCTCGATCAGCACGCGGTCATTGCCGAACGAAGCGGCCGCCTCGCGCTTGCAAGAGGCGAGCGCATCGGCGAATGCGTCGGCACTCTCGACGAGACGCATGCCCTTGCCGCCGCCGCCAGCGACCGCCTTGATGAGCACCGGGTAGCCAACCTTGTCGGCCTCCTGGCGTAGCAAGTCGGGTTCCTGGTTCGCGCCCATGTAGCCCGGCGTCACCGGAACTCCGGCCTCGGCCATGAGCGTCTTGGCGGCGTCCTTGAGGCCCATAGCCGTGATCGAGGACGGGTTCGGCCCGACCCAGACCAGCCCAGCGTCGATGACGGCCTGCGCGAACTCTGCGTTCTCGGACAGGAAGCCGTAACCCGGGTGAATGGCCTCGGCCCCGGTCGCCTTCGCGGCGGCGAGAATTTTCTCGCCCACAAGATAGCTCTCGCGCGTGGGTGAGGGACCGATGTGGACGGCCTCGTCGGCCTCGCGAACATGGAGCGCCTGTGCATCGGCGTCGGAATAAACCGCGATGGTGCGGATGCCCATGGCCCGCGCGGTACGGATGATGCGGCAGGCGATCTCGCCGCGATTGGCGATGAGCAGAGAAGTGATCATGGGTGACGCTCCGGGAAGCCGTGGCGGGTATGGAGCGCTGCCAACAGCGGCTCGATTGCGTTGACGAAGCCGCCTTCGGCAAAGGCCAGCGCAGGCAGGTTTTGGTTGTCTTTGCCCAGTACCGCGACGACTTCGCTGCGGGGGCGCGCCCATCCGACGCGCACGACCTCGATGTTCGCGGCGCGATCAGGGAACAGCGAAAGCAGGCCCTCCACCGTGACGCTGTCCTTGCAGTAGAAGCGGCGCCCTTCGTAGGCCGGATCCGGCCAGTCGAAGTCGAGCACGAACAGGGTATCCCTGCTCACATCCGGAACACCCCGAAGCGGGGCGCCTCCTCGATCGGGGCTTCGAGACAGACCGACAGCGCCAGGCCCAGCACGTCACGGGTTTGCACGGGGTCGATCACCCCGTCGTCCCACAGCCGCGCCGTGGCGTAGTAGGGGTTGCCTTCGTCCTCGTACTTCTGCCGGATCGGGGCCTTGAAGGCCTCGGCATCCTCGGGGCTCCAGTTGGCGGCATCGCGATGGACCGTCGCCAGTACCGACGCCGCCTGCTCGCCGCCCATCACCGAGATGCGCGCATTGGGCCAGGTAAACAGGAAACGCGGGTCGTAGGCGCGCCCGCACATCCCGTAATTGCCTGCTCCGAACGAGCCGCCGATCAAGACCGTCAGCTTGGGCACTTGCGCGGTGGCGACAGCGGTGACCAGCTTGGCGCCGTGCTTGGCGATGCCCTCAGCCTCGTACTTGCCGCCGACCATGAAGCCCGAGATGTTCTGCAGGAACAGCAGCGGGATGCCGCGCTGGCAGGCCAGTTCAATGAAATGTGCACCCTTCTGCGCGCTCTCGGAGAACAGCACGCCGTTGTTGGCGAGGATCGCCACGGGAAGTCCGTGGATGTGCGCGAAACCGCAAACCAGCGTAGAGCCGTAGAGCGCCTTGAACTCGTGGAACTCGGAGCCGTCGACGATGCGGGCGATAACCTCGTGGACATCGTACGGCGCGCGCACGTCCTCGGGAACGATCGAATAGAGTTCCTCGGCCGCGTATCTGGGCGGCCGGGGGTCCTGCACCGCAAGGCCATGGCGATGCGCGGGTCCAAGGTGGCTGGCGATGTCTCGCACGATGGTCAGCGCATGCTCGTCATCCTGCGCCAGATGATCGGTGACGCCCGACTTGCGCGAATGGAGATCACCGCCGCCCAAATCCTCGGCAGTGATGACCTCTCCCGTCGCGGCCTGCACCAGCGGCGGTCCGGCGAGGAAGATCGTTCCCTGATCCTTCACAATCACGCTCTCGTCGCTCATCGCAGGGACATAGGCACCGCCTGCGGTGCAACTGCCCATGACGCTGGCGATCTGCGGGATGCCCCGCGCGCTCATCTGCGCCTGGTTGAAGAAGAAGCGCCCGAAGTGGTCGCGGTCGGGGAAGACCTCTGCCTGGTTGGGCAAGTTGGCGCCGCCGCTGTCGACGAGGTAAATGCAGGGCAGACGATTGGTCGCCGCGATCTCCTGCGCGCGGATGTGCTTCTTGACGGTCAGCGGAAAATAGGTGCCGCCTTTCACCGTCGCGTCGTTGGCGAAGATCATGCATTGCCGTCCCGACACACGGCCGATTCCGGCAATGATCCCGGCGCCGGGCACCTCGTCCCCATAAAGACCATTGGCGGCAAGCTGGCCGATTTCGAGAAAGGGCGAGCCGGGATCGAGGAGCCGCTCGACACGGTCGCGCGGCAGCAGCTTGCCCCGGCTCAGGTGCCGCTCACGTGCCCTTGCGTCACCCCCAAGTGCCGCTTTCGCCACCCGTTCGTGCAACTCGGCGGCGAGCGCGCGATTGTGCGCGTCGCGTGCCCGGGCCTCAGGGCTGTCGAGATTCAGGGTGGTCTGCAGGACCGGCGCGCTCATGCCTCTTCCTTCCGTGCGGGCGGCGCCAGTTTGCCTTGGGCCTGCCTTGTCGATTTGCCGCATCTATCTAGACAGCCGTAAAGAAAAGCGGAAATTGAAAGTTTCCGCACCTCGTCATAGACAGTATCTATGATTGATCAGTATCTCCTGCGCTACTTCCTGGCCGTGGCAGAGACCGGCAACTTCAGCCGCGCGGCCAGGCGCGTGAGCGTGACTCAGCCTACCTTGTCTGTAGGGATCGCCAAGCTGGAACGCGAACTGGGCGCGAGGCTGTTTGACCGCGACCGCCAGCGCGTGGCCCTGACCCCCGCCGGCAGCCGCTTTCTCGTACGCGCCCGCCGCATCGCCGCCGAGTACGAGCATGCTCTTGTCGAACTCAGTGAAGTCACCGATCCCACCTTGCTGCGCATTGGCGTGCTCAACACGATTCCCACGCGCCTCGTTGAAGGCTGGCTCACCGCGCACCGCGCGCTAGGTTCAGGCGAGACGCTAGAGATACTCGACGGGTCTGAGCGCGACATCGCCGAGCGGCTAGAGCGCGGCCGCATCGACCTGGCGCTAAGCGTGATCCGCCCGCACCACCCCCGATTCGCACCCGAAGTGCTTTCCCGCGAACGCTACATGATGGTCCTGCCGCCCGATCATCCGCTGGCGGACGAGAGTGAAGTGCAGGCCGAACAGCTCGCCCGCGACCGCATGGTCCTGCGACGCCACTGCGAGGCCCTGCCCGAGATCAACCGCTTCTTCGTGGAGCGCGGCGTGAGACCGCGTTTCGTCCTCAAGACCACAAGCGACGAGCGAGTGCTGGCCGTTGTGCGTAGCGGTGCCGGGATCGGCATGATGCCCGAAAGCTTCGCCGCGGGTCCCGAGCGCTTCGTGCCGGTGCGCGACTTCAAACTTGTCCGCGAGATCGGACTGCTGCACGCCGCAGCGGCATGCGTGGAACAAGGCAGAGCAAGCCCGCTCATTGCGATGGTCAGAGCCCATTACGGCACAACTGATCTGAGGAGGTCAATCTGATCGCCAGCTATCGACCGTCTGCCGCACGGCACAGACCACCACCTTTGGGCTGTACCGCCGGATACCGCCACCTTGCCAAAAAGCTCTGCTAGGCTCCTCTACGAAAGCTGTAGGCGCGGATCTACGACAGTCCGTACCGACGTTCCAGGGCCGGAGAGATTGGCGATCGCTGCGGCCACGGAGCCGAGCCCGATACGCTCGCCAAGCCACGGTGCCACGTCGATCCGGCCCTCGGCTATTCCGCGCATCGCGAGGTCCATGTCCTGCGGCTCCTCGCCGCCGGCGAACTGGATGTTGAGCCGCTTGTTCTGGGCGGCGAAGACGTAGAGCGGCTCGGGCTCCATGCAGTAGCCGCCCATGACGAGGCGGCCGTCGAACGGCATGCTCTCGATGATCCGCTGCAACATGCCGGGCACGCCGACGTTCTCGTAGACGAGATTGACGCGCCGCCCGCCGAGATCGGGCAGCGGCCCGTAGGGATCGACTTCGCGCGGGTCGATGGCGATGTGCGCGCCCGCCTTCAGGGCCAGGTCGCGCCGGTCGGCGTGGAAGTCGGCCGCGACGATCGGCGCCGCTCCCGCCAGAGCAAGACCCGCGACAACGCCGAGCCCGATCGCCCCGCAGCCCAGCACCAGCGCCACGTCGTCCTTTCCGGGGCGGCCGCGCCGCGCATGTTCGAGGCCCACGGCAAGCGGTTCGATCAAGGCGGCATGATCATCCGGCAGACCCTCGGGCACCTCGAGCAGGAAGTCCTCGTCGAGCAGCATCAGTTCTCCGCACCCGCCCGGACAATCGTGGCTGAAACCGACAACGGCGTGCGCTCCGCCCTGCCGCATGATCGGCACCGACGTCACCCGCCGTCCAGGCGCGACCGGGCGGCGGCTACCGGCGCCGTAGTCGATGACCTCGCCGACGAACTCGTGACCCGGCACGAAGGGACGCGTCTCGTCGAGCCCCGCATAGGGCCCGCCCATGCGGCGCGACAGCTCGATGACGTGACGACCACCGGTCAGGAAGTGGGCATCCGATGCGCACAATCCGCAGGAATGCGTGCGTACCAGCGCCTGCCCCCGGCCCGGTTCCGGGTCGGGCAATTCGCGCACATGCACCGCGCCGTTCTCGATACAGGCCGCCTTCATGCCGCCATCGCCTCGCGCAGCGCCGGCATCGTCGCGGCAAGCAGCCTCAGGTTCTTCCACCCCTCCTCAGGCGCGAGGCCGCCAAGCAGGGGCTGGAAGCCGATGTTGCCACCTTCTGCCGCGCCCACCTTGTCGAGCAGCATCTGCGGCGTCCACGCCGCGAAGAGCCCGGCGTGCCGCAGCTTGGCGGGATCGGTGAGACCCTTGAAGGGCGAGTTGGAGCCGTCGCCCTCGGCTTCGGCCCACTTCGCGTATTCGGTGATCACGTGAACGGCATGCGGCGCGATGGCGTCCCAGCCCTGGTCCGGGTCCTCGCACAAGTGGATTGCCATCGGCATGCCGGGACGCGGGCGGAAATACCGGCGCGGGGCATGGCCGAGCCGCGCGCACTCGGCGAGGTAGATGTCGACGAGGTCACCCTTCATCGGCCCGAACCCGACCCCGAACTTCGCCGCCCGCCTGGCCGACGCCGGCACGCCGCCACCGACGAGGATGATGTCCTCCGGCTCCTGCACCGGCAGCGGGCGCACGAAGATCGGCCGCGCGCCGTTGCCGTCGTCATGCTCGAAGCGCTCGCCCTTCAGCGCGCGCAGGATGATCTCCAGCCCCTCGTCCATCCGCTTCGCCCGGTCCTTGAGCGACTGGCGGAACATCGCGAATTCGTGCGGCACGTAGCCCGCGCCGAAGATCACCCCCAGCCGACCGTTCGACATGTTGTCGAGCACCGCGATCTGCTCGGCCAGTTCGAGCGGATCGTGCAGCGGCAGGATCACCGCGCCGAGCAGAAAGCGGATGCGCCTGGTCACCGCCGCCATGCCGCCCGCGAGGACGAAAGGCTGCGGCAGATAGCCGTCCTGCGAGCCGTGATGCTGCATCAGGCCGATCTGGTCGGCGCCGATCTCGTCGGCAAAGGCGGCCATCTCGATCGCGGCGCGGTAAAGCTGCGGCGTCGAGCTCGCCCATTGCGGCGAGCGCATGTCGAACGACACCGAAATCGTGAAGTCCTTCATCACGCCTCTCCCTGCAGGCCATGGGCGAGCGCCGCGTAGGAAGGGTCGGACCCGTCCCGGCGCGCGCGGTCATGGTGGTACATCTCGGTGACGTCGCGCACGCAATCGTAGTCGGTGACGGTATCGCGGCGGTCGATGCGCCAGACCCCGTCGCGCCGCGACCAGCGGTCGCAATAGCGCGACCACACTTCCATCTGCACAAGCCTGCCGTCGCGCTCCATGCGCAGCGTCGCGGTGACGTAGGCCTCGCTTCCGGCCCGGTCACCATCCACCTCGATCAACACGTTGGTGACCTGGTGCGAATGCGCAAGCAGGCCGGCGTGCGCAGCGCAAATCCAGTCGATCGCCGCGTGCCCGCTGCCCTTGAAGCCGCGCTCCCCGTAATCCACGGTCGCATCCTCGTGGAACACCGCATGGCCCAGCGCCGTATCGAGGCGATCGACGCTGCGACAATAGCGGTAGAGCTGTTCGGTGATGGCCTGCTTGTCAGCCAGTTGGCGCACGTCGCTCACCCTTTCGCATCCGTGGAAAACGTCGCGGAAATCCGGCGAATCCGCTCGCGCCGCTGAGCGGCCGATGACGCTGACATGCCCGCCACGTCGTCCGCCTCGCCCCAGTTGCAGACGGGGCCGAACGGCAGGCGCGCGAGGCCGAGCCGGGCCACCTCGTCGGCATCGGCAAGGCCGTCGGGCACAGCTATGCCGCGTGCCGCCATGAGTTCGCGATGCGCCGGGGTATCCGTCCGGCCAAGCACGAAGCTGAGCACATCGACACCGTGCGGCTCCAGTTCGGCCCAGAGCGCCTCGCACAGCACGAGGTCGAACGCCTTGGTCGCCGCATAGACGCCGATGCCGGGCAGCCCGCCGTAGCAGGCGCCCGAGCCCACCACCATCAGCCCGCCCCGTTCGCGTGCGCGCATAGGAGCGGCGAAGGCGTGGAGCGCGCGGGTCACCGTCACCACATTGCGCGCGACCAGGGCATCCCAGCTGGCGACCTCGGCATCGAGGAACATCGCGCCGTTGGGATCGGCGCCCGCATTGAGGATCAGCAAGCCCACCTCGCGTCCGGCAGCGATCCCCTGCAACTGCTCGGCCGCATCCACGGCGGCCAAGTCGATCGAGGCGGTCACGCATTCCACCCTTGCGCGCAGTTCATCCGCCAGCGCCTCCAGCGGCCCTGCGCGCCGGGCGACGAGGATGAGGTTCATCCCCTCGTCCGCCAGTTGGCGCGCAAAGGCCGCGCCGGTCCCTTCCGATGCCCCGGCAATGAGTGCCCAGGGACCATAACGCGCGGTGAACGTCGCCTGCTCCATGCCATCGTCTCCCTTGCGCCAGCCTGCGCATTTGCGCTGGCGCCCGACAATCAAATTCAGTAAATACAGAATATGCCGAACATCAAGCTGTCACAGCAGGACGAAGTCTTTCTTGACGCCATGGCGATGTTGATGGCCCCCTGGGGCTGGCCCCGGCCGGTCGGGCGCATCTACGCCTATCTGCTTCTGCGCGAGGAACCCGCAACGCTCGACGAGATCGCCGCCGATCTCGGTATGAGCAAGAGCAATGCCAGCGTGGCCGCACGCACGCTCGAGCATTGCGGCAACGCGCGAAGGCAGGGCGAGCCGGGGAGTCGCCGCATCTACTACTCGATGCCGCCGGAGTTCAGCGGGCCTTTCGTCGCCAAGGCGCAGTTGCTCGATCGGCAGGTGCGCCTGTTCGCCGATCAACGCGAGCGCGACATTGCCGCACCGGTCGCCGAACGCTTTGCGCGCATCGGTGCATTCTATACCGCGATGCGCGAGGCGATCGAGCATGTGGTCAGCGATGCGCAGCCGGCTCGAACCGAGGAAGCCGCAACACTCGTGCGGTAGGCGGGCCGCGTCAGCCCCCGGCTCCGGCCTCGATCCGCGCCGCAAGCGCAGGCACGTCGGCAAGCGCACGCAGAGCATCGTTCAGGTGCGTGCAGCCTTGCGGCCCTCTTAGCTGGGCCAGCACCTCCTCGCGGATTTGTGCAAGGTTGCGGCCGACCAGTCGCTGCGTGTTCGCGATCGCCCCGGGGCACTCGGAGAACGGCAGGATGCGCGCCTCCGGCTCGAGCGAGAGCAGTTCCAGCGTGGATGCATCGGCGCGAGCGGTAAGGCGGTACTCGTGAATCGCCACGCGGCTGCCGTCGCGCCGCCTGGCGCTGTCCTGGAAAGCCGAATCGATGACGATCACGCCCGCATCGGCGTCCCGCGTCACGTCGATGCGCCGGGCGCGGCGAAAGCCCGGCCCTTCGTCCTCGGCCAGATCGTGCCAGCCCAGCGGGTCGCCCGGATTGCGCAAGTCGCCTGCATCGGCGTTGGCGACTTTTTCCGGATCGACGTCGTCCGTCATGCCGCTGTTGCCCTCCTGCAAGCCCCAGCACACGTTGACACGCTGCGCCATCATCTGTGCGTGCCTTTCCTCGCCCAGCTTGTCGCGCAGGCGATCGGCCCAGTCGGGATGCCACTGCGACCACGCGAAGGCGCTGACCAGCGCCGTGCCCGACAGATCGTCGAGGACGATGTAGAGCGGATGCGCGGCCGCGACCATCCCGGGCATAATCTCGCGCAGCAGTCCGCGCAGATGCCCGCCCGCCCGCGCACCGACGAGTTGCCCGATCGCATCGCTGGAGGGCTGCGCGGTGATCGCGGTGATCGTCTTGTCCTCGGTCATGCGCGCTTCGTAGCGTCCCTCGGCAAAGGTCAGCCCGTCCTCTCCGGCAAGCGGCGTCCACAAGTCGCGCGCGGCGCCGATGAAACGGCGCTGGCCGTCAAGACCATCGGGCCACGAGACGTCGATACTAGTAGTGCGCCGGACGGAGCCCGCCGTGCGCAGCGGGGCGGGATTGGCCGTGCGGCGCGGCGGCGGCGGAAGCGTGATCGTATCCATCACAGGGAACGCTGCACCCTACCGGGCCCGCGATCAAGCCCCGGGAGCACGCTCCGGCGCCACCCGCACCAGCAGCTTGCCGACATGGTCATGCCCCGAAAACACGCTGGAAAAGGCCGCAGGCGCCGCCTCGATGCCTTCCTCGATGGCCTGCGCAAAGCGGATGCGCCCCTCCTTCATCCACCGGGCGATATCCTCCAGACCCTTCTGTCCGGCCAGCATTCCGGCAAAGCCCCTGATCTCGAGTCCCTTGTTCATGATCAGGCGATAGAAGCCGGGCAGACGATCGGGGCCGGGTCCTTCCATGCCGACCCCGTAATAGGCGATGAACCCGCACATCGGCATGCGCGCGCCGCGCTTGAGGAGCGGCAGGACCGTCATCGTCACATCGCCGCCGACATTGTCGAGATAGACCTCCGCCCCCTCCGGCATCGCCGCCTGAAGCTGCCGGGCAAAATCCGGTGCCTTGTAGTCGGCTACCGCTTCGAAGCCGAGGTCGAGCAGCGCCGCGCACTTCGCTGCGCCGCCCGCGATGCCCACCGCCCGGCCGCCGAGCACTTTGACGATCTGCCCCGCTATCGAGCCCACAGCGCCCGCCGCCGCCGAGATCACCACCGTCTCGCCCGCTTTGACCCGGCCGACATTGACGATCCCCTCGTAAGCGGTCTGCCCCGGCCCGCCGAGTGCACCGAGCGCGGTCGATACCGGCGCCAGTGCGGGATCGAGCTTGCGCGGCGGCCCGCGATAGTCACTCCGGTCCGGCGCCAGCACCGCATATTCCTGCCAGCCCGAGCGGCCTTCCACCACATCGCCCGGCGCGTAGTCAGGATGGTTCGAGGCGGCGACCTCACTCACTACCGGTCCGACCATGGGCTGTCCCAGCTCCATGCGCCCCGCTCCCGTCAGCACCGTCTCGTCGACCGAGAAGCGCAGCAGCGGGTCCACCGCGATGTATAGCGTCTTCAGCAGGATCTCCCGCTCGCCCGGCCGAGGCACCGGCACTTCCTCGACACGGAAGTCGGACGGCCGGGGATTGCCCCTCGCGTAAGCGGCCAGCACCACCTGCTTCATCGTGGCCGCCATCTCAACCACCCGCCTTGCGCCCGGCGGATAGCCCACCGTCGACGGGAAGGTTCACGCCGGTGATGTTGGAGGCGAGGTCGGAGGCAAGGAACAGCGCGGCCGAGGCGGTATCGCGCGGGTCGATCGCCTTGCCCAGCGGGTGCGCCCTGCCCATCCCTTCGAGGATGCGGTCGCGATGCTGGCTGTCGGGGTCCATGCCGGCGTAATGGGTCAGCATCCCGGCCGGGCACACGGCGTTGACGCGAATACCCTGGTCCGCCACCTCGATGGCGAGCGCCCGGGTCAGCTGGACGATCGCGCCCTTGGTCGCCCCGTAGAGCACGCCGCCATACCCCATCAGCCCGGCGACGGATGCGGTGGAAACGATCACGCCGCCCTCGCCCAACCCCGCTTCCCGCTGCTTATCGAACTGCCGGATAGCCGCCTGACAGCCGTAGACGACGCCGTTGATGTTGACGTCCTCGACCCGCTTCATTTCCTCGGGTTCGCATTCGACGAGTGAACGCAGGCCCTTGCCGGGGATTGGGCTGATGGTCACGCCTGCGTTGTTGTAGATGATGTCGAGCCGCCCGAAGCGCTCCACGGCCTGCGCCACGGCGGCGTCGACGCTGGCCGGATCGGCGACATTGCAGGTGACCGCCAGCGCCTCGCCGCCCGCCGCTTTCGCAAGCGCCGCGGTTTCCTCGGCGTTGTCGCCGTCGATGTCGGCGGCGACGACCTTCGCGCCATGCTCGCAGAACAGCAGCACTGCCGCGCGACCGAGTCCCGAGCCCGCGCCGGTGATGAGGGCGACCTTGCCCTGGACCAGTCCTTCCATCGTCCTTGCTCCCGTTCCCTCAGCCACCGATGTTTAAGGTGGTCATCATCTGGAATTCGCGCAGGCCCTCGACCCCGCGTTCGCGGCCGAGGCCGCTCATCTTGATGCCGCCGCCGCTGGCGTAGCTCGACATCACCGCGCCGTTGACGTTGACCGCCCCGCTACGGATTTTCAGCCCGACCTCCAGCGCCTTGACCTTGTCCGTCCCGTGGACCCAGCCGGAGAGGCCGAAGCGGCTGTCGTTGGCCATCTCCACCGCGTGATCGAGATCACGGTAGCCGATCACGCCGACCACCGGCCCGAAGATCTCCTCCTGCGCGGCGGGGTTGGAATTGTCCGGCAGGTCGAGCACCGTTGGCTCCCAGTAGAAGCCCCTGGCGATACCCTCCGGCCGCTTGCCGCCGCACACCACGCGGCCGCCCGCTTCCACCGCAGCCTGGGTGAAGTGCGCGCAGCGGTCGCGCTGGGCGGCGCTGATGACCGGGCCGAGCTGGGTTGCCGGATCGCTCGCCGGCCCGATCTTCACGTTAGCAAGCAATTTGGCCATGGCGTCGAGGACTTCGGCCTTGGTCTCCTGCGGCACGAAAACCCGCGTCCCCAGCACACAGCCCTGTCCCGCGTGCGAAGTGCAGACCGAAAATGCAGCCGAAGCCGCCCGTCCCACAGCGTCGGGCAGGTAGATCTGCGCCGACTTGCCGCCCAGTTCCAGCACCAGCCGCTTGAGCGTCGGCGCTGCCTGCTCGGCCACCTTGGCCCCCACGGTGCACGAGCCGGTGAAAGAGACCATATCGACGCGCGGATCGGTGGTCATCGCAAGCCCGCCCGCGAGGCCCGGCTCGACGACCACGTTCATGACCCCGGGCGGAAGGCCCGCTTCTTCGGCCGCTTCTGCGAAAATCATGGATGAGATGGGGGTCAGCGGATTGGGTCGCAGGACCACCGTGTCACCCGCCATGAGGGCGGGAACGACTTTCCAGAACGCGGTATAGAACGGCACGTTGTAGGCCGAAATCGCCGAGACCACGCCGAGCGGCGACCAGCGCTTGAGGCTCTGCACGACGAAGTGCGGATTGACCCGCTCGTGGATCGGCAGAGGGTTTTCCTCCTGCTGCGGAAGGCGCAGGAACAGGTCGATGATCTCGTCGGTCATGCGCAGCGGCACGTGGACCTGCGCGCCCATGACCGTCGCCGAGACCGGGCATCCTGCTTCCTCGATCGCGCATTTCTTTAGGAAATCCGCCCGTTTGCGCATCGCCTCCCCGAAGCGCGTCATGATTTTTGCGCGCTCCTTCATCGATAGGCCCGACCATGCGCCGGAATCGAAGGCCTGCCGCGCGGCGCCGATCGCCGCGTCGGCCTGCGCTGCCGAAACGCCGACCACTTCGGCCACCACCGATTCGTCGGACGGGTTCTGGACCTCGAATCGCTCGCCTTCGCCGCGCACGAACCTGCCGCCGATATACCCTGCGTATTCCAAGCCCACTCTCCCGAACTTATTCGCATTAGCGAATTATTGTTCGCATCAGAGACTAGCCGACACGTGGAGAGGCGTCAATCGCGCCACCCTCGCGCTTGTCGCAGGAGGCGGGGGCGGCTTGTAACCGCTAGGGGTCGTCCCTAGACCATGCCGGAACCCGCGAGCGCCCATCCGAGACGCTCCACCGGCAAACAACTGAGGAACCCGCGCGAAATGGCCTACACCGATTTCTTGAAGCAGCAGTGCTACATCGACGGCGAGTGGGTCGACGCGGATTCGGGTGCATCTTTCGAGGTCACCGATCCCGGTTCGGGCAAGGTTCTGGGCACGGTGCCGAAGATGGGCACCGACGAAACCGCCCGCGCGATCGACGCCGCCGAGGCCGCTCTCCCCGCCTGGCGCGCCAAGACGGCTGGTGAGCGCGCCAAGCTGATGCGCAAGCTGTTCGAACTGATGCTCCAGCACCAGGACGACCTCGGCGAACTGCTCAGCCGCGAACAGGGCAAGCCGCTGGCCGAAGGCAAGGGCGAGATCGCCTATGGCGCCAGCTTCATCGAGTGGTTCGCCGAAGAGGGCAAGCGCGCTTACGGCGACGTGATCCCCGGCCATGCCGCCGACCGCCGCATTGTCGTGATCAAGCAGGGCGTCGGCGTCGTCGCCGCGATCACGCCCTGGAACTTCCCCAATGCGATGATCACCCGCAAGCTCGGGCCCGCGCTGGCGGCAGGCTGCACCATCGTCATCAAGCCCGCCTCGGCAACGCCGTACTCGGCGCTAGCGATCGCGCAGCTGTGCGAGATGGCGGGCATCCCCAAGGGCGTCGTCAACGTCGTGACCGGCAGCGCGGGCCAGATCGGCTCGACCCTGACCGCCAGCCCCAAGGTCGCCAAGCTCACTTTCACCGGCTCGACCGAGATCGGCCGCGACCTGCTGCGCGAATGCGCCGAGACGATCAAGAAGTGCTCGATGGAACTTGGCGGCAACGCCCCGTTCCTGGTCTTCGACGATGCCGACGTGGATGCCGCGATCGAAGGCGCGATGATCTCCAAGTTCCGCAACGGCGGCCAGACCTGCGTGTGCACAAACCGCTTCTACGTACAGGACGGCGTCTACGACGAGTTCGTGACTAAGCTGGCCGCGCGTGTCAGCGGCATGAAGGTCGGCTACGGCCTCGACGCAGGCACCGAAGTCGGTCCGCTGATCGACGAGAAGGCCGTTGAGAAGGTCGAGGAACACCTCAAGGACGCGGTCGACGGCGGCGCCAAGGTACTCGCGGGCGGCCAGCGCAACGCGCTTGGCGGCAGCTTCTTCAACCCGACAGTGGTGGCAGGCGTGAAGCCCGACATGAAGCTCGCCCGCGAGGAGACCTTCGGACCGCTCGCAGGCGTGATCCGCTTCACCGACGAGGCCGACGCCATCCGTATGGCCAACGACACCGAATTCGGCCTCGCCAGCTACTTCTATGCCCGCGACCTGTCGCGCGTGTGGCGCGTCGCAGAGGCGCTGGAAGCTGGCATGGTCGGCATCAACACCGGCCTCATCTCCACCGAGGTTGCGCCGTTCGGCGGCGTCAAGCAGTCGGGACTCGGCCGCGAGGGATCACACTACGGTCTCGATGACTACATGGAGGTCAAGTACCTCTGCATGGGCATCACGCCGGCCTGAGGCCAGCGGGCGGTACCAAGCCGACCTGAACGACTTCGACAAACTCAGCCTGAGCGGTATCGGAAGTTTACACGACTTTCGCTCACCCTGAGCTTGTCGAAGGGTCAGGCTCCAGCCTTCGCCTCTTTGCACAACCGGAAAGAGCGCGCTTGGACGACTTGCGTCATCGGCATGCCGAGCGGCGTACGCAGGGTATTGTCGTGGTCGACCAGAAGAGAACCGCGCCGCTCGCCGTCATTGAACATCATGGTCACGGGCATGTTGTCCCCGCCCCACTTGTCCTTGCCGTACTTTACCATGACCCAGACCTGGATGCCTTCGTAGCGCGCGCCGCCCGCGCAACTGTAGCAGACATCGACCGGGAGCGGCCCCGCCTTGCCCGCGGCCGTTTCGAGGAAGACCCCCGCCGGGCTCGCGATCACGCGCGGCTGCCGGGTACAGTCGCCGCCCCGCGCGTACCTGCCATAGAGGTCCTTGGGAACCGGCATCGACTGGCTCAGCGCCGGCGTGGCGAGCAGCAATGCGACCAAGACGGACGAACGGCGCAGCATCGACGAATCCCCTTCACGACACGAAAACCTGCGGCCATCATTCCCCGGCGGCGTACGGCTGTCATCCGGAATACTCCCAAGGGCATTTCTGGACGATCGCGATGGCTCCCCGGACTCCCGGCAATTGTCCCTTGCGCCCTGCGTGCCAAGGCGCCTGCCAAAGCTCGTACCAACGGGAAAGGCGTGAAAGGGAAGCAATGAAGATCTGCCGCTATCAGCTGCGAGATGGTGAGCCGGTCCGTCTCGGCGTCGTGCGCGGCGATGCGGTCCATGACGTCACCGCCGTCACCGAAGACCTTCCCGCATTGCGCTGGCCCTTTCCGCCGGGCGATCAGATCATCGCCCATCTCGATGCGCTGCGTCCGCAGATGAAAGCGCTGGCCGACAGCGTCGAGGGAACCCCCATCGCCCATGTCCTTTTGCGGAATCCCGTCGCCAATCCGGGAAAGTTCGTCTGCGGCGCGGGTAACTTCGAGGAAGTGCTGGCGGCCGGCGGCCATCCCCGCCGCCTCGGCCTGCTCTTCAAGATGACCAGCGCCGCTGCCGGGCCATCCGACGGCGTGGTCCTGCGCTGGCCCGAGCGCACCACATTCCACGAGATGGAAATCGCAATCGTCATCGGCAAGGCGGGTACCGAAATCCCGGCTTCCAAGGCACTCGACCATGTCGCAGGCTACTGCATCGGCCTCGACATGACGATGCAGGGCAGCGAGTTTCCCAGCTTCGGCAAGAGCTTCGATACCTACGGCGTGATGGGTCCG
This sequence comes from Novosphingobium resinovorum, assembly GCF_027922145.1. Taxonomy (GTDB): domain Bacteria; phylum Pseudomonadota; class Alphaproteobacteria; order Sphingomonadales; family Sphingomonadaceae; genus Novosphingobium; species Novosphingobium resinovorum. Next base: position 90,668 of record NZ_BSFC01000019.1, read on the forward strand.
TGGCTCACCACGCGCGACGAAATCGCCGATCCGGATACCCTCGACTTCCGTCTCACCGTCAATGGCGAGGACCGGCAGGTCGACAATACCCGTCGTCTGGTCCTCGGCATCGCCGATCTGGTCGAGCATGCCGCCTCGGTGATGACGCTGCATCCGGGCGACGTGATCTTCTCAGGCACGCCGCCACGTTCGATAGGGCCGGTCGTACCCGGGGACACCATGTATGCGTGGGCGGAAGGACTTGGCGAAATGACCGTCGCGGTCACCGGCGGTCCGGGACGCAAGACGCCACTGGACGGGATGAGGTGAATAATACCCCCCGTTGATCACTCCGGTGCGATCGGCCTGCCTTCAAGCCGTGCAACGGCGTGACGAACGACCTTTTCCAGTGCTTCTTCCGAGAAGAAACCACCCGGAATCAGGCACTGCTCGATCAGTACCCGGCGAAAGGCTGCGAACGTCCCCGCATCAGGCGCCACTGGGCTGCACCAGAAATCGTCGAGCCCGTTCTGGCAGGTGAGGTCGGGCACGTCGTAGACGGCATGGCCCAGCACGACCACCGGAACACCGGCGGCCAGCGCGAACGTCCCGCTGGTGCTGTTGATTGTAACGACACCCCGTGAACCGTGCGTTACCGCGACGATGTCGCCCCAGCCCAGATAATCGACCCGTTCGCTGACCCCGAACAAGGCCGCCATGTCTGCGGTGACCTGTCGCCAGTCGCGCACGCCGTTGTCGAGTGGATGCTCCTTGACGACCAGCCGGGTTCCCGCCGGGGCGTGAGCGGCGAACGAGCAGATCACCAGCCTGAGCGCGTCGGCTATTCCGGCGAAGGGAGAATGGAGCCGGATCTGCGCATCGGAATCAAGTTGCAGCGGGAAGAGAAAATAGGGTTCATCCGCAGCCTCCAGTCTGGCCAGGAGTTCGACGGCGTCAACCTCGCGTTCCTTGCGGCGACGCAGCTTGCGCCACCAGCCCATGCCCTCGACCACCGGATGCCAAGGTCGATGGTTGCTCCAACCGGGATACCAGCGGCGAGTCAGCACGTCGGCGGCATTGTACAGCAACCCTTCCACCGCGCGGCGGCGGAACGAGGCGGTTACCCGAGCGTGTGGCGGAACCGGGGGCAAGGCGGCCGCAGTCTCGCGATACCACTGCGGATCGCGCGGCAGCGAGGAATGGCCGTTGACCCCTCCCAGTTCCAGCGTCACCCAGTCGGGGCGGATATACCCTTCCTCGAAGACGTGAACCGGCACGCCCATCTCGCGGCAGAGGCGGATCGCGGGCATGTGATAGTCCCGGCAGTCACCAAACAGGGTAACGTCTGTAATACCCTTGTCCCGGAGAAGTTGGGCGAAAAACGCGGGCCATTCGTCGAGCGTTCCGCGATATTCGATACCGTTCGGAAGGCGCCAGAACGCACGGTCGCCGCCATTGAAGTTTACCTTGTGGACGCGGTGCCCGGCACGGATCAGTTCCTGTCCAAGACGACGGAACAGCGGCCCCATCAGGCCTTGCAGCAACAGTACGGTTCGCGGACCCTCGACAGGCATTGGAGGGAGTAAGGTAGAAATCTTCGACATTCGCGAAAAACAAGCTCCGAAGTGGTTCAAATACGAGAACGATGCCTCGCCCGTTCGCACGTCCACTCTGTTCTCAATACGTTACTGTGCACTGCGGGACGCGGCAACCCTGCCCCCGGTTATCTCCTTCAGACGGAGACCTCACCCCGCGACCTTGAACGGTCTTGCTGCACCTCGCCGCCCGGGCCGCTCTTTCCTCCGCCCCGATGGCCCGCTATCAGCCGCTACGCATGCGGGACCGGTTCCCTAAGCGATAAGGCACGGCAGGAAGGTGACGGCAGGTATCCTGACATTCGCGGGCGCACTGATCGGCTCGCTTCTGATCGACGCGCTGGTACGACCGCGCCCCGCGAAGCTGCGTCGCATGTCCGGCCTAGCATTGCTGACGTGCATGGCAACGACGCTCTATGGTCTGTTCCTGGCGCTGTGCGGCAACGGCGCGGTGGCGATGGTGCTGACGCTGGCGGTGCAGTCACTGCTCGTGCTCGCCTCCAACGCCAAGTACGCGATGCTCGGCGAGCCTTTGCTGTTCTCGGACCTCGCGTTGGTCGGCGCGGTCTTCCGCCATCCACAGTTTTATCTATCAGCGGTGCGCCTGTGGCAACGCACGGCGGCCGGACTGGTCGCCATCGTACTGTGCGGCACGGTAATCCGACTTTCACATGCCGATCCGGTCGCCCATGCGACCGGCTTCATCCTGCTCTTCGCGGGATCGGGAGCGCTATCACTCGCTTTGCGCCTGCCTGCCTGGCGCAAGCTGGCATCGATACCTGACGCTGCCGGGGATACGCTCGCTCTAGGGCTTCTCCCGACGGTGCTCCTCTACTGGCGGCGCTGGAAGGCCATCGCCGATCCGCCGCCATGTACGCAGCTGGCGCGCAGGCCTGCGACACATGCGACCGAACTCGTCGTCATCATCCAGTGTGAAAGTTTCGCCGACCCGGTCGAACTGTTCGACGATGGCCACCTTGCCCTGCCCGGGCTGGCGAAGGCCCGCGAGCAAGCGATGCAATGGGGCAACCTGAACGTCAGCGGTTTCGGCGCCTATACCATGCGCACGGAATACGGCGTGCTGTTCGGCCGGGACGAGGAGGCACTGGGGTTTCGGCGCTACGATCCTTTTCTGACAGCGAGAATGGAGGGCAGTTACGCGCTCCCCTCAAGGTTAGGCGGATGGCGCTCGCTGTTCGTCCACCCGCACGACATGCGCTTCTACGGACGCGACGCCATCATGCCCTCCGGCGGCTTTGCCGAACTGGTTGGCGAAGACGCCTTCGCCCCACCGACACCAGACGAAGGGCGCTACGTCACGGATGCGGCGATGACCGAGGTGATTCTTTCGAGGGCAGCAGCTGCGGCCGGACCAAGCCTGATCTACGCCGTCACCATCCAGAACCACGGCCCCTGGGCGCCCGATGCCCGCGGCGGCGGCAATCCGGACCTTGTGGACGGCTATATGCGTCTGGTACGTCACGGTGACGCCATGCTCACGACACTGACGGAGCAGCTTGCAACGCTGGGCCGCCCGGCACTGCTGGTATTCTTCGGCGACCATCGGCCGAGCATTCCGGGCGCCTCCGTCCCCGGCGGCCCCAGGCATACACCTTACGTGATGGTGCGATTGGACGGCACGGGCAACCTCCTGACCGGCGAGAATCGGCGCGCGGACCTGACCCCGGCCCAGTTGCACCATGCTGTGCTCGACACGGTACTGGGTCCATCTGCCTGACTCTGGGGTCGCGCTTCAGGTGGCCTTGTCGGGAGGAGACAACCCCGCCAGCACCCGGTCGCGCAATGGCCGGGGCAACAGCCGGTCTACCCAGCGCAGGACAACGAAAGGCCATGGCAGCACCAGATGCGCCTTGCCCGAAGCCGCCGCCTTGCCGATGCGAGCCGCCACGACTTCGGGCGCCAGTAGCATCGGCCGGGGGCCAGGCACCTTGCGGCCCGCCGCGGTATCGATGAACCCTGGAGAAACCAGCGTCACGCTTACCCCGTAAGGCTTCACGGCAAGCCGCAGTGCATCGGCAAAACGCGCGAGGCCTGCTTTCGTCCCTGAATAGGCTGTGGCGAATGGAAGCGCATGGAAAGCCGCCGCACTACCTATCAGCACGATGCGACCACGGCCGCGCGAGACCATGCGCTCGGCCATGGCGGTCGCCATCGCTGCGGGTGCCGTGAAGTTGACGGCACCCAGGTGGGCTACCTGCATCGCACGCTCGATCCGCTCGCCCGGGACGCGGATGTCCCCTCTGCCTGAGCAGAATATCGCGATGTCGAACGACGCGGCCGAGTCCTCTCCCTCCAGTGCGACTATGGCGGCCGGAACGTCGGTTATGTCGAGGCTGCGCGTCGCCACCTTGGCGCCCGCCGCGCGGCAATCGCGCGCCACCATCTCCAGCCGCGCGTGATCCCGCCCCCACAAGTCCAGCAGAATACCCGGTGCGGCATAGAATCGCGCCAGCGCTCCCCCGAGGCCGCCCGACGCGCCGGTCACGAGAATGCGACTCGTCCGATCGCCAAGGGTATCGGCAAACGACTCCGTCATCGCCGAAGTACTCCACGGCACACTCGTCCAATTCTTGTCATATGTTCATCTCGACTGGAGGCGTTTCGACTTGACAGGCAAACCCTCCTACTGTCCAGCATCGAAGCCGATGCCCGCTCCGGTTTCCAACTCCCCTCGCATCCGACTGTTCAAAAGTGAACGTCTGGAAAAGCTTACACTCATCTCGCCGAGAACTTTCGCACTGAGCTGGGGATTCATGCTACCCCTGATCGCCTTGGTCGGATGGATCAATGCCGGTCGGCATCCGGACACTGCGGCCTTTGCCGGACTGATCGCTGCCGGCGTCATCGCATGGACGCTTTTCGAGTATGTCATGCACCGCTACCTGTTCCATTTGGAAAGCGACCGGCCTGTCGTGAAGTGGTTCGTCTATCTGATCCACGGCAATCACCATGCCAGCCCCAACGATCCCCTGCGCGGCCTGATGCCCTTGCCGGTCAGCGTATCGGTGGGAGGGTTGGTCTGGCTTGCATGTCTGGCCGTTCGGGGCGCAAGCGGCACGTGGCTGCTGCTTGGGTTCATGACGGGGTACGTGACGTACGACGCCGTGCACTTCGCATGCCACCAGTGGCCCATGCGCGGCCGGATCGGCGGCTTGTTCAAGCGCCACCACATGCGCCATCACTACGTCGACGAGGATGCGAACTTCGCCATATCGGCGCTGTTCTGGGACCGTATATTCGGAACGCACATCCGCTCGCTCAAGCGTGAGAATACCGGATGAACTGGCAGCAGACCGTCAACGCACGAGGCTGGAAGGTCCCATTCGTCAACAAATCGCTGTTCCAGATCGGCAAGGATCTGCGCCCCAGGATCGATGCGGTGATCATGCGAAACTCGCGGATCCCCGACGCCGCGATCCATGACAAGGCATTCTTTCCCTGGATCGCGGAGCTGGAGCATAACTGGCAAGCAATTCGCGACGAAGCCGTGCGCATTCGCGCCGAGGACATTCCTTCGCTCGGCGACCTCTCATTCGATCACGGTCGCATCGCGGCCGACCGGCGCTGGCGGGCTTTCTTCCTCAAGGGCTATGGCTATCGCATGCCCGGAAACGCCGCCCGCGCACCGGTGACGGCGGCGCTGATCGAAAAGGTGCCCGGGCTGGTGACCGCCAACTTCTCGGTCATGGAAGCGGGCGGTCATATCCCGCGCCACTGGGGCATGACCAAGGGCATGCTCACCTACCATCTGGCGCTCAAGGCCCCGCGCGAGCGCGAGAAATGCCGCATGCATATCGAAGAGGGTGAAACCCTCCACGTCATGCACTGGAAGGATGGAAACTCGTTCCTTTTCGATGACATGTACAACCATGAAGTGTGGAACGAGAGCGAAGACGATCGCTACATCCTGCTTATCCAAATCAAGCGCCCCTGTCGCTTCTGGGGCAATCTGCTTCAGAACCTGTTCCTCCAGGCCGTGCGCCACTCGCGCTTTGTGAAGGACATTCGCAAGGCCATCGAGCGCGGGGCGAACGGCACGAATTGATGCTGAAACCCAGCGATCTCGACGCATCGAATGAAGCATCCGCTTCGCAAGCGACCGGCGACGGTAATCAGCCCGACTGAAGCAGTTCGATAGCCCGGGTCACGACCGCCATATGCTCCGGCCAGCTCGGGTTATGCCACCCCGGCAGGCGAGCCAGTTGCGCCTGGTGCAGATCGCCTCGCAAGGTATGGTCGAGGATCGCCGCCTTCCAGCCCGGTCCATCGAGGGGATCGAGATAATCGGGCACTGCGCCACCCACTTCACGCAATGCAGACAGATCGCTGCAGATGACCGGCGTACCGACGGATAGCGCTTCGGCTACCGGCATGCCGTACCCTTCCGCAAACGAAGGCATGAGCAACGCACGGGCACCGCGCAGCAACGAAGACAGACGCATATCCGGACAACCGCCCAATTCCTCGACATGACCGGAAAGCGCCGGACAGCGCTCGAGCATGTCGATCACCTGCTCGTTCTCCCAGCCACGCCGGCCGATGACAATGAGACGCGGGACTTCCTGAACAGGCAAGGTCTCCGCCAGGTGTCGCCAAAGATGAAGCAATAGCAGATGGTTCTTGCGCGGCTCTATCGTGCCAAGACAGACGAAGTATGGGCGACCATCACCGGTATCCGGCACTGCGGGCGGCAATGCCTCGGTGCCCAACAGCGCGACGTGGATCGGCGTGCCGGGCTCCAGCCAGGGTTGCAAGGCACGCCCCGTCGCGGCAGAATTGACGACGGCCGCCCCCCTGCCTTGCGCAGTCGCCATGGCCACGGTCTCCATCCGGCGCTTGTGAAGCGCTGCACCGGACGGGCGTGCGTATTCGGGAAACTCGATGGGAATGAGATCGTGCACGAGGCACAGGAACCTGGCCTGTTCCCGCTGTAGTATCCGTCGCACCTTGGCCATGTTGGTGAGGTGATGCGGGGATGCCTGCACATACACGCCTTGCGAAGCGGCCGCTTTTCCCATCGGCAGCAGTGCCGCCAGTTGCGGCAGCACGGAATGCAGCGAACGCTGCCGGGGACCATCCTCCCGGCTGGACCACCGGCGTTCGAGCTCGTCCAGGTAATCCAGCGCGGCCCGGTGCGGCACGCGGCCGTAGCATCCCAGCGGGTGTACGGCGGAAAAGGCCATTTCCTGCCCGTAATGCGACAGCAGCCCGCGCGCATAGGCCATCTCCACCCGATCGACTCCCGAGGGAGTCGAATAGCGGATTCGCGAGATCAGACGGGAGATATCGAGAATGACGCTCATCGAAAAATACCCATCAATTTGCCCTGCCAACGGCGCAGCGGCATTATCCATCGCAGGCGGTTGGTCGCCTTTCTTGCAGCCATGCGCCCCACCAGCACCTCGGGCGGGCAGGGCAATCCTGTCACCGGGTCGAGGTAACGCGGGTAAAGGATCAGCACCCCCGCTACGAGTGCATCGAGCGGCAGTTTTCGGGTCCTTCGGGCGGGCACTTCGCCCAGATCGCGGGTCAAGCCCCAGCCGGCATAGAACGGAGTGCCGTGGCAGGTGACCTCCCGCCCCCGCATCAGGGCCTCGAACCCGGTGAGGGAGGTCAACACGTGCACCGCATCGACCGCATCGAGCAATGGCGCCATTCCGCCCCCGCGCGCGATGCGGTCGGCATGCTTGAGGATTTCGGAATCGGGGACAGCGCCCCGGCGATGGCCGGCGTCCACGTCGGGATGCGGACGAAACCATATCTCGGCATCGGGTTCCAGCGTGCGCGCTCGGCGCACCAGTTCAAGGTTAGAGGTTAGCCCGCCCCCGCCCGCAAGCACCGACATATCATCCTCCACCTGACCGGGAACCAGGACGAGGCGTTTTCCGGGAAGGCGGGCGGGTAATATTACAAGCCCGGTTTCGGCGGAATACTTGCTGATCCCGGCCGAAATGATGGCCTTGCGCAGGATCGCCGCGCGCTCGATCAGCGGGGGGGCAATCTCCGCATCATCAAGAATGCTTTCGAGATCGCTGGGCGTGCGCGGGTCGAAATGGATGCCCGAGACATCCACCACGATCGATGACGGCGGCACGAGATCGACACCAAGCCCGACCGATCGAACGAAACCGTCTTCCACCCGGACCAGCGGCACGGCGTCTCTGTCGGCCGCGGCCAACAGCGCGGGCGAGACGCGCGAAGGCCAGATCGCAACCGCCCCGTCCCCGCCGCGACGGGCCTTGCGGGCGATCCGCAGGGCCTTCATCGCCGAGGATACGATCGCGAGGCTGCGCCCGGGATGCCAGAGAAACCGGCGAATTTCCTTCCGCTTCCACCACGCCATGCCGCAAGCCGCGACGATGGCGCGATTAGTATCGAGGCTCCGGCGCCATGTTGCCAGCAGGCCGACTACCGCCTCAACATTCGAGGCCAAGCCGGTAAAGGGATCGCGCCAGCCTGCACCGGACAAGGCCAGCGCGGCCAGTCGATCGAGCGTGGCATCGTCGTCATGCGGTCTGCCGAACCGGCCGGAAGACAGCACTTCCACCGGCACTCCCAGGGTCCGCGCAAGAACTATCCATTCATCGTCGCCATGCGCGACGAGCCGTCCCGCTCCCGGCAGGACCGTCCAGGGATCGACATCTTCGCGCCACTCTTCATCGATGAGCTTGCGTGACCAGCGCCTGTTGCGAGACGGCAGGATCCACACCGCATCCCGGCAACGCATGGCATCGATTTCCGAAGGATCGCGGGGCTTGAGCACGACGCCGGCGGGACGTACCAGCCCCGAGGGCGCGGCCCAGAACCGGCCCCCTACGCGCGCATCTCTGACGAGCGCGAACAAGGACGCGGCATCGGCGGACGTCCCGCCCGTCTCCCCCGAGACCGATACGGTGGCGTCGGCCCAGGGAAACGGGGGCGCGCGCAGCACGGGAAGATTGCCGGTCACGGCCGGCGCCCCCAGTCCGCCAATCGCAATACGCCGTCCCTTTCCCTGCGGATTATGCCGTAAGAACCGGTTCGCAGTTTCAGCCCCGCCGGTCCTGTCTCCGTCAGCCCTGCCGCGACCAACCCGAAACGGGCAGCACCATTGCTCGTCACAATCAGCACTTCGCCCAGGGCTGTAGAAAAGAGATCGCGCCAGGCAGCAATGCGTGCCGGGGCATCGACGTGCCAATCCGGAGGTGGCACGGCGTGTTCATCCCATGCCGCCAGCGCATCGTATCCGATACGGGCCAGAACATCGGCTTCCGGCCTGTTCTCGTCCGGGCCGTGATCGATTTCGCGCAGCCATTCGCAGGGCTGCGGTTGCGAAACTTTGGGCAGATGCCGCAGGATCGCCTGTGCCGTCTGTCGCGTGCGAGCCAGCGGGGACACCAGCACTTGCGCGAAATTCCAGTCCAGAGCGGCAAAATGCCGTCCGAGCGCCTCGCCTTGCTCGTGCCCTGCCGCCGTCAGCGGCAGGTCGGTGGCCGCACCGATCCTGCGCGGCGCCTCTGCGGCCTCAAAGGTATTCCCATGACGAACGATGACGAATGCGGACTCTGGCATCAGAGCGCGCTATCAGCCCGGGAAAGGATCGCCTAGTCGCGCGATCGCTTCTTCCGCCATCGCGAGATCCGCTGGCGTATCGATACCGGACATTGCGTGCGAAGGAGGATCGACTTCGACGGTTGCGATGGTCCGGCCAGCCTCGAGGAAACGCAGTTGCTCAAGGCCCTCAAGGACTTCGTACGTACCTTGCGGCGCGGCGGCAAACCACTCCAGCGCAGCCATGCGGTATCCATAGAGGCCCAGGTGCTGCCAGACCGGCGATTTGGGAAACGACATGCGCAGCTCCTCTTCAGAGCGTATGGCGGGCAGGATCGCCTTGGAAAACCACACCGCCTGCCCGCGTGCGTCCCGGATGCAGGTGGTCCCGCTGAAAGGTGCCGCCAGCTTGTGCGCGCGCAGCCGGTCGAGCCTTGCCCAGTCGAGCTGGAAGACGGGTGTAGCCACGTCCGCCCCGCCCCGACGCAAGGCCGCAACCAGCCCGGCCAACACGGCGGGCGGCACAAAGGGTGCGTCACCCTGAAGATTCACCACCAGTTCCGGTCGTTCGGACCGTTCCGCCGCTGCCGCGAAGGCGCGTGACGAGCCCGAATCGCATTCCCGCGAAGTCATGACCGCTTCGACGCCAAGCGCCTGCGCATGCGCGGCAATGCGATCGTCGTCGGTAGCGGCAACGACTTCGCAGTTGCCCACGAGATCGGCCGCCTGCCGGGCGACCGCAATCACACGCTCCAGCATGGTGCGGCCCCCTATCTGCATCAGCGGCTTTCCCGGCATCCGCGTGGAACCATAGCGCGCCGGAACAACGATGAGATCAGGCAACCTCAGGCAACCCCAGTCCTGACGATGTCATGTATATGAACGATGCCGGCAAGCGTGCCCTGCTGCTCGACGAACAGTACGGAGACGGCGTTCTCGTTGAGTATGCGCAGCGCTTCGGAAGCCAGGATGTCGGGAGCGACGGTGAGAGGATTTTCCGACATGTGCAGGCCGATGTTATCTTCGAGCGAATGCACCGCTATGCAGCGCCGCAGGTCGCCGTCCGTAAACGCTCCCACCAGGCGCCCATCCGCATCAACTACGGCGGTGCAGCCGTACCGCTTGCGGCTCATCTCCAGGGTCGCACTGATGAGCGTGGCATCCCGACCCACACGCGGGACCGCTTCGCCGACGCCCATAATTTCCCCCACCGTGCAGAGCTTCGCCCCAAGCTGGCCGCCCGGATGGAAGACCCTGAAGTCGGAGGAGGTGAAGCCGCGGGCTTCTATGAGGGCCACCGCTAGCGCATCGCCCAGCACAAGCTGCAGCGTGGTGGACGACGTGGGCGCCAGTTCGTTCGGGCAAGCCTCACGAACGGGGGGCATCGCAAGGCAAATGTCAGCCGCCCGGCCCGCCGTGCTGTGCGCATGCGAAGTGGCGACGATCAGCGTCACGCCGTAGATCCGGCAATAGTGGAAGATGTCACCCAACTCTGCCGTCTCGCCCGACCACGTGATCGCGAGGACCACGTCCTGCGGAGTGATGACACCGAGGTCACCATGACTCGCCTCGCCGGGATGCAGATAGAGGGCGGACGTTCCAGTGGAACGCATCGTCGCGGCAATCTTGCGTGCGATGTGCCCGCTTTTGCCCATGCCGGTTACAATAACTCGCCCTCGCGTCGCGGCGAGGGTCTGGATAGCGCGATCAACCTCGTTGCCGAGGGCAGGCGACTGCAGAGCGGTCCTGAGCGCTTCGAGCGCTTCGAGTTCGATGTCCAGTGTTTTCAACGCGGATGCGGAAGACCGTGTCTGGAAAAGTGCTTTTGTCATACCGCCTTGATTCTCGTCATAACTGGTTGCTTGCAATCATTAATTGGCGACTGATGACGCTCCCGTGAATCAATCCGATCGTAGCGCGCGGGGATTGCCAGCCAGTTTTTTCCGGGCCAAGGGAAACGCCGTATCGCGATCCTTGCCCGATGTCATCGCCGGTCTGACCGGGAACATCCGGCAAGCCTGGGGACTTCAAAATTTTAACTTGCCGGATTTGCGCTACCCATAACTACCCATCGGCTGACCAGGGCTCACACCATGATTCTTTGCGGACATCTGATTGCTCCGAAAACGCCTCTATTCGCAATTGCCGGGCCATGCGTCATCGAAAGCGAGGAGTTGACGCTTTCCATCGCCGAAACGCTTGCCGCAGTGGCGCAGCGGCTGGGAATTTTCCTTATTTTCAAAAGTTCCTTCGACAAGGCCAACCGGAGTTCGGACAAGTCCTTTCGGGGATTAGGCATGGAAGAAGGCCTGCGCATCCTGGAGAAGGTGCGTGCCGAAACCGGTTTGCCGGTGATTACCGATGTCCACGAAATTGCGCAGGTTTCCGCTGTGGCCGGAGTCGTGGACGTGCTGCAGACCCCCGCGTTTCTCGCCCGGCAGACCGACTTCATCGCTTCGGTGGCCACCTCCGGCAAGCCGGTCAACATCAAGAAGGCCCAGTTCATGGCGCCAGCCGACATGAAACAGGTCGTCGCCAAGGCCCGCAACGCCGCCACCGCCGCCGGAAAGGAGGCCGACGCCTTCTTGCTGTGCGAGCGCGGCACGTCATTCGGCTACAATACGCTGGTTTCCGACATGCGCGGGCTGTCGATCATGGCCGAGACCGGCTGTCCCGTCGTCTTCGACGCCACACATTCGGTCCAGCAGCCCGGCGGCCTTGGCGAACGATCCGGCGGCCAGCGCGAATATGTCCCGCTTCTCGCACGCGCCGCGGTCGCGGCAGGGGTCGCGGGCGTGTTCATGGAAACGCATCCGGATCCGGAAAACGCGCTTTCCGACGGCCCGAATGCACTGCCTCTCGCCCATTTCGAACCTCTTCTCGCCCGGCTTATGGCCATCGACGAGGTGGTGAAAGCATAGCGCCAATTCGCCCCGGCCTCCGTCCAAGCTGCCGTATTTCCGGTTGCATCGGACATTCGCCGGGCGCAATCGGCCAAGTATGCCTGCTATTGACAGAAAATCGACGATCAGGACTTTGCTGCTCTTGCCGTTTTCGGCCCTGCAGCTGCTGACGGGTGCCAAGAGCTTTCTGGACAATCCATTGATCGGGTCGCGGAGACTGAACACACTTGGCCTTCACGTCGCGCGGGTCAGGCTGGCGGCGGCGATGTGTGCCTGGCGCAGGCGCCGCCTTGCCCCCATGGTGCGTGCCGACTGGCGCGCGGCGTTTGATCGCGACGGTTTCGTGGTCATTCAGGAGATTGTTCCTCCCGGAGAGTTCGCCGAACTTCGCGCCGCTGTGCTTGCCTACGAAGGCCCCGCCCGGGAAATGCGGCAGGGCGATGCCGTAACCCGCAGGCTGGCGATCGATCCTGCAATGCTCACGGCGATTCCAGCCTTGCGCGCGATGCTGGAGCGCAAGGATCTGGTGGCACTGTTTCACTATGTGGCCAGTTTTCGGACCACCCCGCTTCACTACGTCCAGACCATCGTGAGCCATGACGGGTCGAACGAGACCGATCCTCAAGAGACAATTCACGCCGACAGCTTCCACTCCTCGCTCAAGGCCTGGCTGTTCCTGAATCCCGTAGCCCAAGACGAAGGACCGTTTACGTTCGTTCGGGGATCGCATCGCTTCACCCCGGAGCGCCTCGCCTGGGAACACCAGCGCTCCCTGGCCTGCCCGCAGACGACCGACCGCCTCTCCGCGCGAGGGTCCCCCCGTGTGCCGGAACATGAACGCACCGCGATGAACCTTCCCCTGCCCGAGGGACTGGCCGTCCCGGGCAACACGCTGATAGTTGCCGACACGGTGGGGTTTCACGCGCGCGGCGCCTCGGCTCGCCCGAGCGAACGAGTGGAAATCTGGTCATATGCGCGCCGCAATCCTTTCCTGCCGTGGCTGGGCGGAGACGTTCTCAGCCTCCCGGGTATTGCGGAACGGCGGGTGAATTGGCTCTGGAGCGTGCGCGACAGATTTGAGAAGTACGTGGGACAACCGTGGCGTCCGGTAGGCAGGCGTGCACCCGTCGATGACGGGAGCTAGGGTCGAAATCTTGCGATCGTGAAGGACAAGATGGGCAAAGGCTCTCGTACTTTCTCTCCGTCATCGTCGCATTCGTCGCAAAGAACTGGAGGATTGATGCGATTGCCTGCCCGCAACCTTGCCCGGACGTCCTATAATGCATAACGAGTCGAGAATCCTCCCAAGCCCTACCGAGACCAGCGACGCCAAGACGCAAACCCTGCGATGAGTGTGACTATTCGCCAGCGGCACGGCCGCCCCCCTTTTGTTCTGCATCGCCTGTCCCGGGAGCCGAATCGAGCCACGACGCCGGTGATCCGGCACGATGGCCTGTTCGACATCTTTCCGGAAAGTTACTGGGCGCGCTTCACTGCGCTCGAAAGCGTTTCGCTGCGCTGTCATCTACGTGCACCGGCCCGGCTGCGGCTGCTTCGCCGTCGGCTGGATGACGTCGGAGGAGAAGCGCTACTGGCTGAAACCTCCTGGAGCCCGGGGACCGAAACGGACGAGGTGGAATTGTCGGCATCGTTGGCCCCGGCGGACGGACCGGACAGTTGTCTGCTGCTGGAGATCATACCGACCGGCCCTCATACTGATCCAGTAATTTCTGCTGCCTGGGAAAGCGCGCAGGCGCCCGAACGCACGCCACGCATCGGCGTGGTGATCACCACTTTCAACCGCGAGCCGTTCCTCGTGTCCAACCTCGCTCGCCTGCACCGGCACATGGCCGGCGGCTGCGCGGTGGTGGTCAACCACGGCGAACCCGGGCTTGAACAACGGCTGCGCGGGCAAGTTCCGACCGATCCCGCGATCCGCTGGATCGACCAGGAAAACAGCGGCGGTGCCGGTGGCTTCACGCGCGGAATGGTCGAACATCACGCCGCAGGCGACATCACTCACGTCCTGCTGATGGACGATGACATCGACATGCCTGACGATCTCGTCGAACGGACAGCCGCGATCCTCTCCTTCGCTCGCCCAGAAATCTGTCTGGGCGGAGCCATGTTCGACTATCATGCGCGTACGCAGTTGTTCAGCGCCGGCGACATGCTGCTTCCCGGCAGCTTCGGCATCGGCCATGTCGTACCACCCGACGGCTGTGACATCGCGACAGCGGCAGGAGTGGACTTCCTGGCCCGCGTGCATCGCCCCGACTTCAACGGCTGGTGGTGCTTTGCTTTCCCGATCGAGGCGCTGGAACAGGTCGGGCTACCGATGCCCTGCTTCATCCGCGGCGACGACGTGGAATTCGGCTATCGCCTGAAGCGTGCCGGAATGCCGACCCTGGGATGGCCCGGCCTGGCGGTATGGCACATGCCCTTCGCTGGCAAATCCGCCCCGTGGCACATGTTCTACGATCGGCGTAACAGCCTCTTTGCCAATGCCCTCCATCGCCGGATCGGCAGGCTGAAAGCCGTCGGCAAGTTGGTTGGCGGCTTTACTCATCATCTGCTGCGCTACGATTACGACCGTGTGCGAGCGATGACGTTCGGCATCGCCGCCTTCAATGCCGGTCCTGCCGCGATGGCGTGCTGGACGCATCGGGAACATGCCCAACTCATAGCTGCGACCTCGGCGATGGCTTTGGCAAGCGATGAGGCGGACGGCGGAAAAGCCTCGAGTGCACTCACCCTGCCCCCCATCCGGCTTTCCGGCTTCGCACGCTCTCTTCGCATGGTGGGACGGCTGGTGCTGGATCTGTGTGGCCTTCCAGTCGGCAGAGCGACACCCTACGTGCTCCCGCATGGCGATCACTGGCGACCGGACTATACGCAGCGCCCGTCGCTGGTGATCGAACAGGATGGTAATGGCGGCACTGCGCGGGTTTATCGCCGCGACCCGGCAGAGAGCCGCCGTGCCATGCTGCGCTGCCTCAGGGCCATGACAGGCATGCTGGTGCGCTTTCATCAGGACGTCCCTCAGGCCGCGCTTGGAACTACGCTCGGCGTGACTGCCACATCGGCACATTAACAGATTGTCATCCGTCGATTTTATGACGAGTTATTCTGTTGCTTTGAGAAAATTCGCCATTACCGCCGCCAATCGACTCTCCTTTCTTCCTGCGGTCATCCAGTGCGTCTTCTGTTGCCGACCACACCGCTACCGACTTTCTGACGAGGCTTGTGAATCATGCGAATTTGTATTGTAGGTGCCGGATTCTCCGGTGCGGTGATCGCGCGGATGCTCGCCGAAAAGGGCATCACCAGCCTAGTCCTGGACGAGCGGGATCATCTCGCCGGCAATTGTCACACAGAACGTGATCCGGAAACCGGGGTGATGGTTCACAAGTACGGCCCGCATATCTTCCACACCGGAATCGAGCGCGTCTGGGAATTCATCAACCGTCACGGCGTGATGATGCCCTACGTCAACCGCGTGAAGGCGAACGTCGCCAACAAGGTCTATTCGCTGCCGGTCAACCTACACACGATCAACCAGTTCTTCGGCGAGGCATTCTCTCCCGCCGAGGCACGCGCTTTCGTCGAATCCAAGGCACGCATGGACATCAGCGATCCGCAGACCTTCGAGGAGCAGGCGCTGCGCTTTGTAGGGAACGACCTCTACGAAGCATTCTTCAAGGGCTATACCCGCAAGCAGTGGGGCTGTGAGCCGAGCGAGCTTCCTGCGTCGATCCTCAAGCGCCTGCCGCTGCGCTTCAACTACGACGACAACTACTTCAACCACCCATACCAGGGCATGCCGCGCGACGGCTACACCGCGATCGTGGCCAGCATCCTCGACCATCCGGGTATCGAGGTCCGTCTGGGCGCGCGCCATGAGGACCTGACGGAAGATTTCGCGCACACGTTCTATTCCGGGCCGCTAGATCGCTATTTCAATTACGACCTGGGCCGCCTCGGCTATCGCACCCTGGACTTCGTCCCCGAGCGCGCCGAGGGCGATTATCAGGGAACCGCGGTCATCAACTACCCGGACGAAACCGTACCCTTCACACGCATCTCCGAACACAAGCATTTTGCACCCTGGGAAGCTGCGGACTTCGAAAAGACGATTGTGTTCCGCGAGTACAGCCGGCTGTGCGGCCCTGACGACATCCCCTATTATCCGATCCGCATGGTGGCCGAAACACAGCTGCTAGAGCAGTACGAAGCCCGCGCAGCGCAGGAAAAGGGCGTCACGTTCGTCGGGCGCCTGGGAACCTACCAGTACCTCGACATGGACGTGACGATTGACCGGGCCATGGACGTGGCCGAGGCCTATCTCGCCGACCGCCAAGCGGTGGAGGTCTAACGCCGATGCCACACTCTGCCGAGGCAGCCAGCTACGCGCCGTTCTTCCCGATCAACATGCGCCCGCTCGAAGTACGCTATCCGTTGTACTTTGAAGGCGAGCCCCCCTCGACCGCAAACGGCTGCCCGCTGGTCCTGGGAGGACATTCCCTCACGGTCGATGGGGCTATGAGTTCGCTCTATGACCGTGAGGTTTTCGGCACGACGCGGGTCGAACGCTTCCGATTGCGCTTGCGCCTCAAGGGGGCGGCCGAAGTCGGCTTGCTGCATACCGACCAGAATGGTCACCGTCGCGTTGCATCGACCGCTCACAGCGGCGGCGGCAAGGACGTCTACCGCTATGTCGGCAACTATCTGATCTCCGAAACGACGGTCGACCCCTACCGGCATGAGCACGAGATCGTGATGCCGTTCGAGATCGTCACCGCCGATGGCGTATCAGGGCGCTGGAGCTTCACCGTGACGCCGCTGTTTGGCGCAGTGGAAGTGCTCTCGGCCGACTGGGAGATCGGCGCCACGCCGCAGCGCGAAGTCACCCCGGCCTTCGTCATCTGCACCTTCAATCGTGTCTCTCAGTTGCAGAACAACCTCGCAACCCTGAAGCACATTCTCGATGCCGAAACTGCAAACTGGCGGGTGATCGTCGTCGATAACGCCCGCACATTTTCTGTCCAACCGGGCCTTTCGACCGAGCGCATCCAGGTGATCGCTCAGAAGAACGTCGGCGGGGCAGGCGGTTTCGGACGCGGGATTCACGTGGCGCTGGACGATTCCTCGTCAAGCCACATCATCCTCCTTGATGACGATGCCGACATCGATGCGGTTTCGATCGCGAGGATGCTGAATTTGTTCCGCTTCCAGGTCGAAGACGAGGATTTTGTAGGCGGCGTGCAGATGGACGTCTACGACCCGGTAAAGCTGGCTGATGCAAGCGCCTACTGGCGAGCCGACCGCTTCGAGACCGTGGAGGCGCGTATGCCGCCGTCACGTCTCGACACACCGGAGGCCAAGAACGCTCTCGCCCGCAACATGTACACGAACTTCAACGGTTGGTGGCTGTTCGGCGGGAGCAAGGCCGCATTCTCCCGCAATGGCATGCCATTGCCGATCTTTGTCCATCTCGACGACGTGGACTACGGAGTCCGCGCCGACATTGCCGGTCGCAGAACATGGACCGTGCCCGGCATCGCGGTGTGGCACGAACCGTATTACGCCAAAGTCGAAGGCTGGTTCGCATTCTACAATATCCGCAACGAACTGATCCGCCTCAGCGGCCACCTGCCCCGCATGATTGACCGCATGATGAACGACGGCTTCGTGCTGCAGGCTAAGCCGCAACGCATGCTCGCCAAGCGCCTTAAGCGCGTGGAGAAGCAGCTGCGAGCACGCTTCCGCAATTTCGTCAGCACGAATCAGTACGGTTCGGCTTACCTCCTAAGCATGGCGGTGGAACGCTTCCTCGATGGCCCCGCGGCGTTCCGGGACGAGGATTTCGATGCCGTACATCAGGGGGTGATGGCGCAGTACAAGCGCTTCAACGCCAATTATCGCAAGCTGGACCGGCTGCCGGTCGGGCGCATGGCAATCGGGCCGGGCAACGCCAGGGGCAAGGTCTATCGCTTCCTGCAGCGACACAGCTTCAATGGCCACAAACTACCTACGCTGGCCTCGAATCCGTTCCGCCGTCTCGTGGTGTTTCCCCAGCGTATGGACATCAGCTGGACGGCGATGCCCATGCAGTCCGATTTCGCCTATAGCGATCCCGACAATGGCGCCCTGCATTACTTCGGCTTCGCTCCGGACGTCTATGCCGAGATCGGCAAGCACTTCGACAAGGTGATCAAGCGATATGCCCGCGAAAGCGAGCAGGCAGGCGCCCAGTGGGCCGGTGCCTACGACGACATCACCTCTCGAGAATACTGGTCCCAGTTGATTGCCAGTTTCGACTGAATGAAGGGCGGGGCGGCTCGAGCCGCCCTCCTCTCTCTCTCTCTCTCTCTCTCTCTCTCTCTCTCTCTCTCTCTCTCTCCTGCCGCCTAATGGGCCCGCCACGCTGTTCCGTCACAGGCCACGAATGCGCTTTCGTGGCCGCCACCCCGTGTGACTTCCTGCCGCCAGCGTGTGACGGGCTCGGCAAGATCGGTGACAAAAGCTATGGACCCTGCGCTGGTGCCTCCGCATCGGGGCAGGGCCGCGAGGGCAGTCCCAGTGATCTGCACTAGTGTCGAAGTTAGATGGCCCTGCGCATCGATGCTCGCGAGGTCCGCATCATCCGCCGCGTTGCGCAGCCTCAGCAGAGTTCCCGCAGGCGCCTTGTCGCTGGCCCTGCGTAGCGTTACCGTATCGTTCCCATTCGCAAGTTGTCCCGCCGCGAACACCGTACCCGCAAATGCAGGGGCGTTGGAAAAGACTATGCCCGCACCGACCGTGCAGCCTTGCGGATTGCTGTCGCGCGGACAGGCGGGATCCCCCACCGCCCCGTAATAAGTGGTCTGGATATCGATCGGGATGCGCGATGCGTTGACTTCAAGGCCCTTGGCAGCGTTTTGCACGACGAGAGCCTTGCCCCAGGCGCCCGTGGTCCGCTGCAACAGCACCCCCTGCATCCCCGAGCCCTGATGGGGACCTCCCGCGCCTCCCCCCGTCAGCAACATACCGATAAGACCTGCGCCGTTCGCGGATGTCACGGCGCCCGGAGCGGATACATCCACGTTCAGATCGATTTCGAATGGCTTGTAGATGCCTGTCCCTATCCGATCTGCTGCATGAACGTTCTGCACCAGGTTGAGCACCTCCTGGACATTGCCATCTGCGGTGTTGCCGTTGCTGTCCGCCCCCATATAGCCCAGCACTTGGGACATCGCCCCGCGCGCCGGCCCGATCAATTCCTGCGCCCAGCCCTGAGTGGTATCCGCCCCCGCCTGTGGCGCCGGCAAGTCACGCCACACCTGCCAGGAGCCAGCACTGGTGTTGTAGCCGTTGGTCAAGGTATGATTGAAGCCATTCACTCCCGCTGCCCCTGGACCGGCAAAAATGGCCTGCGCCGAACTGCGGATAGTGATCGACCCCGCCACACCTCGCAGAGGGTTGCGGGATAAATGATAACGACCTGCCGGGATCACGACCTCTCCACCGACACCCGCTGCCGCGATTGCTCGGGCGAGGGCAGGAGCACTGTCGGCCTCTCCCTTGCCATCAGCTCCATAGGCGGAAATGTCCGCGGCCTGGCCTTTGCCATCGGCCTCCGCGGTCCGCTCAGGATTGTCCTGAGCGGCAGCTAGAGTCGCAGGAGCTGCCATCATCAGGATGGCGGTGCAGAAGTGAGCGATCCTTGGCATAGCAGCCTCCTGATGGCTGAACAGACAGATGACCGGGCGAGGCGGCCAGCCGGAATAGTTATCCGAACCAGCTCTCGTGGAAGTGAATTCCTTCCTCGATGTCTTCAAACCGGTGGAGTTCCCCTCCCCGTACGACATAAACAAGATTGCAGTTCTCACGGATGAAATGCATCTCGTGAGTGATGATCACCATCGTCTTGTGCCGCCGCTTGTCGAGCAGTTCAGTGCGGCTCTTTTCTTGGAAATGCTTGTCTCCGACCGCGATCACCTCGTCGATGATTAGGCAGTCGAAATCGATCGCCATGGATATGGCGAAGGCAAGTCTGGCACGCATGCCTGAGGAATATGTGCGTACGGGTTCGCGCAGGAAATGCCCCAATTCGGAAAAATCCTGCACGAAGCCATACAGCGCCTTGGGATCCTGCCCATAGACACGGCAGATGAACTTGAAGTTGTCGTATCCCGTCAGGCTCGACTGAAACCCGCCCACGAAGCCCATCGGCCACGAGATGCTCATTCCTCGTGTGACCTTGCCGCGCGTCGGTTCCTCGGCACCGCTCACGATACGCACCAAGGTCGATTTGCCCGCGCCATTAGGGCCGAGCACGCCGATCTTGTCCCCCGGCCGGATCGTTAGCGAGACATCGTCGAGCACACGATGTGGTCCCGCCCGGGTGCGGTAGATCTTCGTAATGTTTTCAAGAGTGATCGGGCCGGGGGTCATTCCGGGGTGATCTCCCGCGCGATCTTGCGCAATTGCGCCAGCCCGAGTACCGTCAGAACGGTGTTCACGGTCACTAGATAACCGACGTCGTAATGGGCGTGGAACTTCGAGCCAAAGAAACCCTCTCGCACTATCTCGACCCCGTTCACCATCGGAAGATAGAGGGCCAGCTTTTGCAATGCGGTGGGCAGCGCATCGACCTGGAACGCGGCGCCCGACAATGGCACAAGGAGGTACTGTGCCGGATGCCACAGCTTCTCCACGAATTCGTGCTCTTCCGACACAGCGCCGGCCAGGATCGCCAGACCGACCCCAAACCAGGCGAGCAGGGTCCAGCCAGCAATAACTTCCGCTAAATTTTCAGGCCAAGTTATATCGTCGGACATCATGCCGAAGATGAACGACACGACCACGAAGGACGCCGTCGCGCCGATAACTTCCAGCAGCAGACGCGACAGGTAGATGTCGATTGGCTTGATGTTGCGGTGATAGAGCAACGACAGGTTCGGCTCGATGGCGCCAATGGTGCGGAACCCCATGTTGCGCCACAACAGGATGCTGGAGTACCCCGTCACGGCGAAGGCCACGATCGGCAGCGATGACCCGTGCACCGCATGAAACGCCGACCACAGCGCTGCGACGCCCAGGGTGAAGATCATGGGTTCCACGAACAGCCACAGAAAACCGATGTTGTGCCGGCCGTAGCGGGTCAGCACCTCGCGCATCAGCAGGGCATGGATCACCCTGCCCTGAACGCGCGCGGAGCCGATCAGGCTGCTCATTCCATATGGTCCCGCACACTGGCGAGCAGCATCGAGAAGATACCCCAGGCCATCAGTCCCATGACGAGCGTAGCAAAGATGCCGCGCAGGCGATGCGGCTCAAGGGCGTCATCGGGTAGACCGGGCTGGACGATGCGCTCTACGTAAGCCTGCTTGCGCTGGGCATCGAGCCGAGCTTCCTCCAGCGCCGACAGGGTTGCGGCCAGCTGCTTGTCGGCGAATTGGCTGTCGAGTTGAAGGCGTTGGTATTCCACCGCAGCGCTGGACAGCGAACCATCTTTTCCACGCCCCCCCGCAGCCTTGGCCGTTTCGTCTGCGATTGATTTCTCGAGCCCTGCGATGCGAGCATCGAAAGCGCTCAGTTCCGAACTGTTGGAAGCCAACGCGCGGATCTGGTCTCGCTGGATGCGCGCGGCAATCAGTTCGTCCTGCAGCTTCGATACCATCTGAAGCTGGAGACCTGCCTGCTTCTCGGGGTCGACCAGGCCGGCCCGGTTCCGGTATTCCGCTAGAGCACGCGCAGTCTCGTCGACCTGGCCGCGGGACCGCTTGACTTCCTCGGTAGCGGACGCGACCAAATCCTTCTGCGCCCTCGAATTGAGCCGATTCACCAACTGCTCTGCCTGATGCAGCAATGCTTCGTTGAATGCCTTGGCCTCCGCCGCCGTGTAAGCCCGCACCTCGAGGGTCGTGATCGAAGTTGCGGTCTCGTGCTGAACGGTTACCTTGTTCGAAAAATATTGATACAGGGCTTCGAAGGAGCCATCCAGGCCCAGCGTATTGAAACGATTGAACGCTGAGATAGCGGACGAACCGTACGCCCTGGCGACAATACCGCCCCGATTGATGTCACGCAGTGCGTCACGAGACTGCAGATAGTCGTTAGCAACGTAGATCTCTTCGCCTGCGCTGGAATAGCCTACTGACTTGAGCAATACGCCGAAGCCGGTTGTTTCCGGCTTGTTGGGGCTACGTACGACAAAGCGCGACTCAGAAATATAGACATCGCTGGCCAGCAGTCCGAAATAAAGGATCGCGAGCAACGTCGGCACCGATACGCACACGTGAAAAAGGACACCTACTCCGGCGGACTTCTTCAAAAGGCGCTTGAACATGCTTTGCATCGCAATTCTTTTCACATCGCCGGGCGGACCGCCGCCTCAGGCCTGGGGAATAATCGAAGGCTGTAACGCTCAGAGCCCGGCGGCCTGGACGGTCACGACTGGATAAATGGCGGCGCCGATAATGTTCACGAACTTCTGCAAATCGGCGACCGGTGCATTGGTGACGTAGACGATATCGCGATCCCTTATCGCAAAGTGCTGTGCCGCGAAGAAAGTGGCCGGATCGCGCAGGTCCGCACGGTAGATGACCGGCACCTTGCCATCACCATCTGTCACACCAGCAAGGTCCGCGCCGGGCAGTACCGTCACCATCGTTGCGGCATCCTCAAGTCGAAACACGAAGATGCCACCCGGATTGGCCCGATCGTCGCGCAGTCCGCCGATCCGGCCCAGGGCCTGCGCCAGAGTGATGCCCCGCGCTTCGAACTTGATCTCATCATTGCGACCAGTCGCACCAAGCACGGTGAAGCTGCGAGGCTGATAACTAACCGTGAGCACGTCGGCAGGGCGCAAGAAGATATTGTCGCCGGGCGAGGCGATGACCTGATCCAGCGGCATCTGGACACTCCGCCCGTCACGAGTGATCTGCAGACTGACTTTTTCGACCGGCTCACTTGGGCCGCCCGCAGCGGCGATGGCGTCGAGCACACGTTCGCCCCGTGAAGTCAGCGGCATGCGGATGCTTGATCGCACTTGGCCGACCACTGTAACCGCCGACGCAGCACCGCGCAGGCTGACCAGAGCCTGCGGCTGATGCGCCTTGCCCCTCAATCGCGCGACGATTTTCGCCGCGACCTGCTGCGGCGTGCTGCCTGACACGTCGATGAGGCCCGCGAACGGAACCATGATGCGTCCCTCCGCATCGACCTCGATATCGGGCAGCGCCATGCCACGCTGTCCTCCGGCCGTCGCAGCGGCCGAAGTAAGCGGTGCGGATGATGCGAATAGCACGGCGGGAGGTGCTTCGTAGAGAGTAATCTGCAGCGCGTCACCCGGACCTATGACCGAGCCGTAAGGCCTGCCTGCCCCGAATGTCGGCCCGAATGTTTCAGGTGCGTCCAATCCCTCAAGCTTGCGTGCAAGCGGGGCATCGACACCCAACAACAATGCAGCGCGGCCATCGGTTCGACCATCATCTCTGGTCGCCCGCTTGATCTGACCAAGCGAAGGTCCATCGCCCCCCATGATAGCATTGCCCGCGCAGCCGGACAGACCGACGAATGCGAGTGCACCCACGAGCGCACCTTTCAAGAACCCGCTCCGCGGCAAAAGCGGCTTCTGGGTCGATGAAAGAATTTGCGATGTAAAGGACGGCGCCGGTTTCGCAGCTGTCACACCGGCAGCGAGATGAGCTTTCATGAGGCCGACCTAGCTGAGGGTCGGAAAGCAGGCAAGACTGACAAGCCGTTAGTCGCGCCAGAGCGAATTAAAAATGTGGCACATTTCCGAATGCACGCACCACATTTCGAGCTGAACCCGCACTCCGGCATCCCTCCTCGCCGAAACACCCTCCTCCCCGAGCTTGCCCGGAGAGGAAACGGCGTCACGCCATCAGCGCTTCGATCTCGTCGATCGTCACCTTGAAGTCCGCCACCAGCCCGCGATACGGATCGGCGCTGGTCATATCGAGCCCGGCCTTCTTGAGGATATCCACCGGATCGGCCGAGCCGCCTGCCCGCAGCACATCGAGGTAGCGTTCGCGCTCGGCCTTGCCGCCATTCAGGATCGAGTGCGCGAACCACGTCCCCGCCGAGATAGAGGTGGCGTACTGGTAGACGTAGAACGTGCTGTAGAAGTGCGGGATATAGGCCCACTCGATCGCGTAGGGCGCGTCGATCACGAAATTCGGGCCATGGTAGCGCTTGAGCAGGTCGAGGTAGACGCGCGTCAGGCTCTCGCCCGACAGGCCCTCTCCCGCTTCGGCCATCTCGTGTATCTTCAGTTCAAACTCGGCGAACATGGCCTGACGGAAGAAAGTGCCGCGCATGCCCTCCAGCCGCATGCCAAGGTAGTAGATCTTCTCTTCCTTGGTCTTCGCCTGCTTCAGCATGTACTCGGTCAGCAGCACCTCGTTGCAGGTCGAGGCGATCTCGGCGGTGAAGATCGGGTAGTCGGACAGCTCGTAAGGCTGCACCGAATCAGCCAGCAGCGAATGCATCGCGTGGCCCCATTCATGCGCATACGTGGACAACCCCTCGTAGTTCTCGCCGAGGTTCAGTAGCAGGTAGGGATGCACGCCATAGGCCGAGCCGTTCATGTAGGCGCCCGGACGCTTGCCGGGGCGCGGCCAGGGATCCATCCACTTCGCCGCCGTCGCCGCGCCGAGGCGCTTGACGTAGTCGGGGCCCAGCGGCTCGACGGCCTTGAGGGTGATGTTGCGCATGTCAGTCAGCGTGAACTTGCGCTCCATGCTGACCAGCGGCGGATAGATGTCGTAATAGTGCATGTCCGGCAGCTTCAGCATCTTGCGGCGCAGTTCGAACGAGCGGTGGAGCTGCGGCAGACCGGCGTTCGTCTCGGCCACCAGCGTGCGGTAGACGCCCTCGGGCACCGCACCGGGGGCGAGCGCCATGGCAAGGCAGCTCTTGTAGCTGCGGGCGCGGGCCTCGAACACGTCGCCCTTGAGCTTGGCCGCCATCGCCGCGCCGAGCGAGCTTTCGAACTTGCCCATCTCGCCGAAGAAGCCGTCCATGACGTTCTTGCGGTCGTCGCGGTTCGGCGCGTCACGGGTCAGGGTGTACCCTTGCGCATCGAGCGTCGTCTTGCGCCCGTCCGACAGCGTCACTTCGGGCCAGGGAATGTCGGAGGAGAACAACTGCTCGCGGATCGTCTGCGGGCCGGACAGCGGCGAGGACACCGCCGCCAGCAGCGCCTCACCCCTGGCGTCGAGCGTGTGCTGGGCCTCGCGCAGGGTCTTGCGCAGGCCGAAGGCGAAGCGAGTGGAAAGCGTCTTGTCGGCGGCGATGAAGCTTTCGACCTTGTCCTTGCCCAGCTTCAGCGTTTCCGGCGCGGTCCACGCGGTCGCCTCGCCGAAGGCGGCGTAGAGGTCCATGACCTGCGCGTTGCGCTCCTGGTTGGCGGAGACGCGCACGTCCTCGTCGGCCTTCAGCGAGGCATAGACGTAGACGCGTGCGAAGGTCTTCGAGACTTCGGAGATATCCTCCAGCGCCTTGAGCATGGAGGGCGCGTCGGCGCCGAAGCTGTCCTTGTAGGCGGCGAGGCGAGGCAGCGCGGCGGCGACCTGCTTGCGCGCGGCGTCCCAGGCGTCGAGGCCGGGATAAAGGTCAGTGAGGTCCCACTGCGCGGCTGCTGCTTCGGCCGCATGCGCCGTACCTGCGAGCAAAGAGGGTAGCGCCGAAGCGAGAGGAAGCGCGGCGGCGATGCCCAGTGCGCCGCGACGGTCGGTTTCGATCATGGATGTGTCCCTTGCATCCCACGCCCGGAAAAGCGCTGGGGTCGATCGGCCGAAGCTATCGGCTTGGCCCATCGTTGCAAGAGAAACGCCGACGCTGATCGAACAGCGTCGGCGGTTGGTCGAAGGGTGCGTATGACCGCTCCTTCTTCCTCCGTCATCCCCGCGAAGGCGGGGCCCATCTGACGGTCGTGCGACACGAAAATTCAGGAGATGGGTTCCCGCCTTCGCGGGAATGACTGGAAGAATGTGGGGCACCGCACAAGAATGCGGTGCTCTTTCAGATCAGCCCAGCGCCGCCTTCAGCGCATCGGCGAGATCGGTGCGCTCCCAGGGGAACAGGTCACCCTCGGGCTTGCGGCCGAAGTGGCCATAAGCGGCGGTCGGGCCGTAGATCGGCTTGTTGAGGCCAAGGCCGACACGGATGCCGCGCGGGGTCAGGCCGCCCAGCTTCTCGGCCGAGACCTTGGCGATCGCGGCTTCCAGCACGGCGTCATCGACGCTGCCGGTGCCATGGGTATCGACGTAAAGCGAGAGAGGGGCGGAGACACCGATCGCGTAGGACACCTGGATGGTGCAGCGCGTGGCGAGGCCGGCGGCGACCACGTTCTTCGCCAGATAGCGCGTCACGTAGGCGGCGGAACGGTCCACCTTGGTCGGATCCTTGCCCGAGAACGCGCCGCCGCCATGCGGCGAGGCACCGCCGTACGTGTCGACGATGATCTTGCGGCCGGTGAGGCCCGCGTCGCCATCAGGGCCGCCGATCTCGAACGAGCCGGTCGGGTTGATGTGGAAGACCGTCTTGTCGGTGACGAAGCCCTCTGGGAGAAGCTCGGTCACGACCGCCTTCACGTAGCCTTTGAGTTCGGCTTCCTGCTCGCCCTTGTCGTAGCCTGGCGCGTGCTGGGTCGAGACGACGACGGCGGTGGCTTCCACCGGCACGCCGTTCTCGAAGCGCAGGGTCACCTGGCTCTTGGCGTCGGGCTCAAGGAACGGGGCCGCGCCCGAATGGCGGTCTTCGGCCAGCTTGTGCAGGATCTTGTGGCTGTAATCGAGCGTCGCGGGCATCAGGTCGGGCGTTTCGTCGCAGGCGAAACCGAACATGATGCCCTGGTCGCCCGCGCCTTCATCCTTGTTGCCCGCTGCATCGACGCCCTGCGCGATGTGCGCGGACTGGGCATGCAGGCGGTTGATGAATTCGAAGGTCTCCCAGTGGAAGCCGTCCTGCGCGTAACCGATCTTCTTGACGACGGCGCGAACGGTCTTCTCGATTTCCTCGAGCGCGCCTTCGGCCCACTCGCCGTTCTCGAACACGCCTTTGCAGCGGATTTCGCCTGCGAGGACAACGAGTTGGGTGGTCGTCAACGTCTCGCACGCGACGCGCGCTTCGGGGTCCTTCGACAGGAACAGATCGACGATGGCGTCGGAAATCTGGTCGGAAACCTTGTCCGGATGGCCTTCGGAGACGCTTTCGGACGTGAAGACGTAGTTGCTGCGCATGTGATCCCTTGGGATATAAAGGAAGCTTTATGTGAGTGTGCGGTCTAGACCCGACGGCGACCGAGTGCAACCACGCAAAGCGCAACCGCCATCAGCAGTGCGGCAAGCGCGAGCGGCAGCGCATTGCCCAGTAGGGCAAAGAGCGTCGGCTCATGGGCCTGCGGGATCAGGCCATCGAGACGACCGGCGCGATGGCGCGGCACGAAGGCCCGCACGATCCCGTCGGCATCGATCACCGCACTGATTCCCGTAGTTGTCGAGCGCAGCACCGGCAGGCCCTCCTCGATCGCGCGCAGCCGCGCCTGAGCAAGATGCTGGGGCGGCCCCCAGGCGCCGAACCAGCCATCGTTCGAGGGGTTGAAGATATAGTCGGGCCGGTTGGCGGGATCGACGACCTCGCCGCTGAAGACGATCTCGTAGCAGATCTGGATTCCGGCCTTGCCATAGGCGCCGAAGTCGACGGTGCGCGGCCCCGGTCCCGGCAGGAAGTCGAGTTGCCCCGCGACCAGACGGCTGAGCCCGATCGGCCCGAGCAGAGAGCGCATCGGCAGATACTCGCCAAAAGGCACGAGGTGGGCCTTGGAATACCCTGCCAGGATCGCCCCGCTTCCATCGATTGCCGTAACCGAATTGCGCGCCGCCTTCTCCTCCTCGCCCTCCATGACGAGGTCGACGGCGCCGGTCATCAGCAGTCCGTAAGGCCCGACCACACGGCCCAGGCGGCGTCGGGCGATCTCCGGATCACCGGCATACGTATAGATGCGGTAGAGATAGCTCGGATAGCCGTCGCGCAGGAAATCGCCGAGCCCCGATTCAGGCCAGAACACAGCGCGCCGGTCCCCCGGCGTGCGCGGCAGCGACAGCGACGCGAGGCGCTGGAAATTGCGCTCGAAATAGCGCGGGTCGTCGATGAACTCCTGCCGGATGTCGGGCTGGACCAGCGTGTAGCGCACCGGGCCGGGCTGCGCAGCCGGAGCGGGCGCTTGCATGGCGAAACCAAGCCCGCCCGCCAGCACCGCGACGGCGATGGGCGCAAGCACCTTCCCGGAGGGCAGCCGGGCCATGATGCCGGGCACGCCGGACAACAGGACCAGCACGCCCGAGAGGCCATACGTCCCGATCCACGGCGCCAGAATGCCAAGCCCCCGGCTTTCAAACCCGCCCAGCAGGGCGATGCCCAGCGGATTCCAGGCGAAGCCGGAGAACAGCCACGCGCGGATCCACTCTGTGACGATCCAGGTCGCGGCGAAAGCGAGGGCGAGCGCGGCGAAACCGCGCGAATCTTCGCGGCGGTCGGGCCGGGCCACCAGCCAGGCCGCCAACGCCGCCGCTGCGGGGAACAGCGCAAGGTAGAGCGCCAGCAGTACCACCGCGATCATGCCCAGCCAGGCGGGCATGTTCGCCTGATAAGTGAAGGCGGTCGCGATCCAGTTGTTGCCGAGAGTGAAGTGCCCGAGCCCGAAACACCAGCCCAGCAGGAAGACCTGCCGCCCCGTCCTTGCCCGAACCACCAGTTCGAGCAGCCAGGCGACGGCGATCAGGGTCAGCGGCCAGAGCGCGAGGGGCTGGAAGCCGCAGGCCGCGAGGGCACCGGCGGCAATGGCCGCCAGTGCGCGCGCACCCGGCCGCGGGGGCACGGCCAGGGTGAGGGTTCTGAGGAAAGGCGAAGCGTACCGGTCGGACTGCATCGCCATGGGCTTGTAAGCCCGGACCGGCGCGACGCAAGGGACCAGTTACGATCCCGTGCACGCGCGCCGGGGAAGGAGGATCAGCCTTCGACGGCCTCGGGAGCAGCTTCGTCTCCGGCAGCAGCCTTGCGGGTGCGGCGACGGCGGGGCTTTTCCTCGGCGGCAGGTTCGGCCTCAGCGGCCGGAGCTTCGACCGGGGCGGCCTTGGGCGCGCGCTTGCGGGTCGGCTTGGCCGAGATCGCGGGCGGGAGGGCCGCTGCGTCGAAACCGGCGGGCTCTTCCTGAGCAACCGGAGCGGAAGCAGCTTCGACGGGAGCCTGCTCGGCCTCGCCCTGCGCCTCGTCGCCTTCGTCGCGACGGGAGCCGCGCGGCTTGCGCTGCTTCAGGCCACGCGAAGCGCGGTTGTCGCGCACGAAGGGGTTCTCGGGCGGTTCGTAGAGGTTGGACCCCACTTCGGCCACCTCGTCGGTAGCCTCGACGGCGGGCGGCGCAGCCTGCTCGGGAGCGCGCTGTTCGTGGCGCGGCTCATTGCGCGGCTCGTACTGGCGCTGGTCGTTGCGTTGTTCGTTCCGGGGCTCATACTGACGCTGTTCACGCTCAGGACGCGGAGCGCGTTCGACGGGAGCGCGTTCGACGGGAGCTGGCGGCGCTTCGCCGTAGGGATCGTCGTACGAGCCGTAATCGTCGCCGTAATCGTTCTGGCGATGATCGTCGCGGCGCGGCTGATTCGGCTGGCGAGCGTCTTCCTGGCGCTGCTTCTGGTCGGCGATGACGCGGAAGTAGTGATCCGCGAACTGGAGGTAGTATTCCTCCGTCACGCGGTCGCCATTAAGATGGGCGTCGTGCGCCATCTTCCGATACTTTTCCAAAAGCTGCGGCGCATTGCCACGTGCCCTGCTGTCGATCCGGTTGGTCTGCTGGCCGCCCTGCTGACGGTTGTTACCGCGGCCGCGCCGACGGTTGTTACCACGATTGTTGTTATTCAAGGGATGACTTTCCTCAAAACCCCGGGCTTTAAAACCCTGGCACGCTCCGGTCCCGATCAACCGGACTGCCGTACGTCACATGATCCCGACCGGCCCCCCGGCCGCCGCGATTTTCCCCATCTGCCCTGTCGGTTGCGTTGACGCCGCCGACCGCTTGCAAATGCTGGAGGCGAACCGGGTATGGGAAATCATCGTCCATCGGCCGGTTCGCGGTAATCATTAGGGATTGTAGAGGACGATTCCAAGCGGAAACTTACGCCCCAAGTACGTTTGTCCCCGAAAACGCGACGACCCGGTCGCGCCCGCCCAAATCGCGATGAACCCGGGACGACAGCCCGGCAGCCGCGCCGATCGCCACCACGGCGTCGGCCTGTCGCCAGCCGATCTCGACCATCGCCACGCCGCCTGGGGCCATGAGGCCGGGAAGCTGGGGCACGAGGACGCGGTAGTCGTCCAGCCCCTCCGGCCCCGAGAACAGCGCGCCCGCGGGCTCGAAGGCACGGACCGAAGTGTCGAGTTCAGCCGCATCCTCGACGTAAGGCGGGTTGGTGAGGATCAGATCGAAACGGCCGAGATCGGCCGACCAGCCTGGCTTTGTCCAGTCGGCCACCAGTAGCCGAGCGGCCGGAGCATGGCGATCGGCATTCGTCTGCGCGACCGCCAGCGTCTCGGCCGAGCGGTCGATGGCGACTCCCTGCGCCTCGGGCCAGAGCGACAGCGCCGCCAGCAGCAGCGCGCCGGTCCCGGTGCCGAGATCGAGGATGCGGGCGGGCGGGCGGGCGGCCAAAGCCTCGCGGGCGGCCTCGATCAGTGTCTCGGTATCGCCGCGCGGGATCAGAGTTGCCGGGGTGACCGCAAGTTCAAGGCCGTAGAACTCGGCCGTGCCGGTAATGTAGGCGACCGGTTCATGCGCGGCGCGCCGCTCGACCAGCGCGGCGAAGCCCTCGGGCGCCGGATCGCGCATGCGGCCGAGCAAAAGCTGCGAACGGGTGACGCCCAGCGCATGGGCCATCAGGACTTCGGCGTCGAGGCGGGCAGTATCGCTGGTTTCCGAAAGGCGTGAAGCCGCGTCGCGGATGGCTTCGACTACGGTAGTGCCGTCAACCATCCATCGCCGCCAGACGCTTGGCCTCGTCCTCGGCGATCAGGGCATCGACCAGTTCTGCCAGCCCCGGCCCTTCGAGCACTTCGGGCAGGCGGTGGAGCGTCAGGTTGATGCGGTGGTCGGTGACGCGCCCTTGCGGGAAGTTGTAGGTGCGGATCCGCTCCGAGCGGTCACCCGAGCCGACCATGGCCTTGCGTGCCTCGGCCTCGGCGCCTTGCGCTTCGTCGCGCATCTTCTCGTAGAGGCGCGCGCGCAGGACCTGCATCGCCTTGGCCTTGTTCTTGTGCTGACTGCGCTCGTCCTGGCAGGTGACGACGATGCCCGATGGCAGGTGCGTGATGCGCACCGCCGAGTCGGTGGTGTTGACGTGCTGCCCGCCCGCGCCCGAGGCGCGGTAGATGTCGATCTTGAGGTCCTTGTCCTCGATCGCCACGTCGACCTCGGTGGGTTCGGGCAGGACCGCGACGGTGGCCGCCGAAGTATGGATGCGCCCGCCCGATTCGGTGACGGGCACGCGCTGGACGCGGTGGACGCCGCTTTCGAACTTCAGCTTGGCGAAGACGCCCGAGCCGGCGATGTTGGCGACGACTTCCTTGAAGCCGCCCACGTCGCTGGCATTGGCGCTGACCATCTCGACCCGCCAGCCCTGCTCCACCGCGTATTTCTCGTACATGCGGTAGAGGTCGGCGGCGAACAGCGCGGCCTCGTCACCGCCGGTGCCGGCGCGGATTTCCAGCATCGCCGGCCGCACGTCGGCGGCGTCCCGAGGGAGCATGGCGATGGCGAGGCGGCGCTCGGCCTCGGGCAGCTCGGCCTTGAGGCGTGCGGCTTCTTCGGCTGCAAGGGCGCGCATCTCGGGGTCGGGGTCTTCGAGGTTCAGCAACGATTCGAGTTCGCCGCGCATCGAGACGACCTCGGCCGCCGCGCGCGCTACCGGCTCAAGCTCGGCGTAGTCGCGGCTTGCAGCGACGAAGGCCTCGCCCTCCAGCGTACCGGAGGCGAGACGCGCCTCCAGTTCGGCCAGACGGCCGCCGAGCTGGGCGAGGCGAATGTCGGAGATCGCCATCAGCGCGCGCCTTCCGGGGCTTCGACAAGCTCAGCCTGGGCGGAACCAGGGGAAACGTGCCTGAAAGTCATCGAACCCTCGCACCAACCCCGCTCAGGCTGAGCCTGTCGAAGCCCTCCGCGAAGTTGTGGCCATACCTCCATCACGGCTGGATGGTCACCAGCACCTGCTCCACGGCCAGCCGCGCCGGGGTGGTTTCACCCGCACGCAAGTTGGCGGTGGGCACGCCGTCCGTGACCACGAACGAGACGATCGCCTTCGCGTTCGACTTCACCGCCTTATCGAAACGCTTGCGCGGGCTGCCGGTGGCGATGATCTCGGCATCGATTCCCTGGTGGCGCAGCGCGGTCAGCGTCTTGAGCGCGAAGTGCAGCGCCGCATCGTCCTCGACCGCGAGCATCGCCGTCAGCGGCGCTTCGGTGGTCTGGCCCGCGTCGGCCACCAGCATGGCAAGGCGCTCGATCCCCGCCGCCCAGCCGACCGCCGGGGTCTCGGGACCGCCGAGCGCGGCCATCAGGCCATCGTAGCGGCCGCCGCCCAGTACGGTGCCCTGCGCGCCCAGCCGGTCGGTCACGAACTCGAAGGCGGTGTGGCGATAGTAATCCAGCCCACGCACCAGCGCCTCGGCGCGGGTCCACGCGACGCCCGCCGCATCGAGACCCGAAGTGACCGCGCCGAAGAAGTCCTGCGCCTCGGCCGAGAGGAAGTCGTCGATCTTGGGGGCATCGGCGGTGAAGGGCTTGTCGCGCGGGTCCTTGGAATCGAGGATGCGCAGCGGGTTGCGCTCGAGGCGGTCTTGCGAATCCTCGGACAATACATCCTTGTGGCCGCGGAAGTATTCGACCAGCGCCGCGCGCCATGCCTCGCGGCTCTCGCCGTCGCCCAGTGTGTTGAGCTGCAGAGTCACGCCGTCCGCGATGCCCAGTTCCTTGAGCAGCTGGTCGGCCATGACGAGGAGTTCGACGTCGGCCATCGGCTCGGCCGCGCCGATCACTTCGGCGTCGATCTGGTGGAACTGGCGGTAGCGGCCCTTCTGCGGGCGCTCGTAGCGGAACAGCGGCCCATGCGTTGCGACCTTCAGGGGAGCGAACTGCTTCCAGCCGTCGGTCAGGTAGGCGCGGGCGACGCCGGCGGTGAATTCGGGGCGTAGCGTCAGCGATTCGCCGCCGCGATCCTCGAACGAGTACATCTCCTTGGAGACCACGTCGGTCGTCTCGCCGAGCGAGCGCGAGAACACG
This sequence comes from Novosphingobium resinovorum, assembly GCF_027922145.1. Classification (GTDB taxonomy): domain Bacteria; phylum Pseudomonadota; class Alphaproteobacteria; order Sphingomonadales; family Sphingomonadaceae; genus Novosphingobium; species Novosphingobium resinovorum. The sequence continues at coordinate 124,033 of NZ_BSFC01000019.1, forward strand.
GCGGTCTTCTCGAACACCGGCATTTCCACGCGGCGAAAGCGGTAGAGCTTGCGCACGCGCTCGAAGGTCTCGACGACGTGAGCGAAAGCCTCGGCATCGGCGCCGAAGATGTCCTGGGTTCCGCGAATGGCCTGTGGTGTGGTGTTCATGACGCGCGCGTCTAGCCGCAATGGCGCACTTCGTGAAGTGGTCCTGCCATTTTGAAAGGATTGGATGGTTGCCAAATGCGGTAACAAGCGCAAAGACCTACGCAATGAAGAATCTGCTCAAGGGCGCGACCCTCCTCACCTCCCTGCTGCTGTCGACTTCCGTTTTCGCGCAGGATGCCAACCGCTCCACGCCGATGGCCCCGCCGCTTCCGCCGGAAATGCCCGCCGCGAAGGACGTGCCTTATGCCGGCACGATCGGCCTGAACATCGATGCGACCGACATTTCGCGCGGCGTCTACCGCGTCACCCAGACGATCCCGGTCGCGGTCGGCGCGCGCGACCTGATCCTGCTGCAGGCGGGCTGGCTGCCGGGCAACCACTCGGAAACCGGACCTTACGGCCTCCTCGCCGACATCCACTTCTATGCGGACGGCCCCAATGGCACTCGGGAAATCGCCTGGGTGCGTGACACCGTCGCGGTCAACGCCTTCCACCTCGCGCTGCCGGAGGGGACGAAGACCGTCACCGCGAAGTTCGTCCACACCTCCCCGCTGCAGACCAGCGAGGGGCGCATCACGATGACGCAGGAGATGCTCAACCTGCAGTGGGAGAAGATGAGCCTCTACCCGGCGGGCTACTACACGCGCGGCATCCCGTACAAGCCGACGGTCACCTTCCCCCGGGGCTGGCAGGTGTTCACCGCGCTCGACGGCTTCCAGCGGACCGGCGACACCGTCACCTGGAACACCATCGATTTCGAGCGCCTCGTCGATTCGCCGATCTTCGCCGGCATCCATTCGCAGCGCTGGGACCTGGGCCAGAACGTCTTCATGGACGTCGTCGCCGACGAACCGGACCTCCTCGCAATCAAGCCCGAGAACCTGCAGACCTACCGCAACCTCGTGAAGGAGGCGACGACCACCTTCGGCTCGAAGCACTTCGACCATTACGACTTCCTGCTCGCCCTCACCGACCGCATGGGCGGTATCGGCCTCGAGCACCACCGGTCCAGCGAGAACCAGCAGGAGCCCAAGTCGTGGACCGACTGGGCCGGGATGGACTGGGACCGCAACGTCATCGCGCATGAATTCGTGCACAGCTGGAACGGCAAGTTCCGCCGCGGCGCCGATGCCTGGACGCCGGACTACCAACAGCCGATGCAGAACACGATGCTGTGGGTCTACGAGGGTCAGACCCAGTTCTGGGGCTATGTCCTCGCCGCCCGCTCGGGCGTGCAGTCGCGCGATATGGTCATGGCGATGTTCGCTACCGCTGCGGGCAAGTATGCCGAAGGCACTCCCGGCCGGTCGTGGCGCTCGGTCGAGGACACCGTCAACGCGCCGCAGCTGATGCGCCGCCGCCCGCTGCCCTACACCTCGCTCACCCGCTCGGAAGATTACTACGTCGAGGGCGCGCTGACTTGGCTTGAAGCCGACCAGATCATCCGCAAGGGCACGGGCGGCGCCAAGGGGCTCGACGATTTTGCCAAGGCCTTCTTTGGCGTGCGCGACGGCGACTGGGGCGAAGTGACTTACGACTTCGACGAAGTCGTGAAGGTGCTGAACGGCGTATACGCCTACGACTGGGCCGGCTTCCTGCGCACGCGCCTCTACGACACCAACCAGCCCGCACCGCTGAACGGCGTGCAGATGGCCGGCTACAAACTGGTGTGGAAGGACAAGCCCAACGCCTACGAAAAGGGAATCGCCGAGGAGCGCAAGACGCTCGACCTCACCTACTCGCTCGGCGTGACGCTGAACAAGGACGGCGACGTCACCGCGACCTTGTGGGACGGCCCGGCCTACAATGCGGGCATCGTCAACTCGACGAAGATCGTCGCGGTGGGCGGCCGTGCCTATTCGTCCGACGTGATGAAGGATGCGATCACCGCCGCGAAGACCGCGAAGGCGCCTATCAGCCTGCTGATCAAGCGCGGCGAGCGGTATCAGACGGTGGCGATCGACTACCACGGCGGCTTGCGCCACCCCTGGCTGGAGAGCACCACACCGGGCAAGGTCAACGGCTTCGACAAGCTGCTCACCGCGCGCGCCAAGTAACGAACCTGTCTTAAAACGATTGTCGCCCCGGCTCGTCCGGGGCGATTACATCCGTATTCGCGCAATCATCGCAGTATCGTCCGAAATGGCTGTTGCGACGCAATAAACGCGACGCTAAGCCCGCGCCCAACGTGTGGCCCGCCACGCAGACGAACAGTGCGAAAATAAAGAAGGACCATTATGCGCATCGACATGATCCCCGTCGGCGACAACGCGCCGAAGAGCCTGAACGTCATCATCGAAGTTCCCGTCGGCGGCGAGCCGGTCAAGTACGAGTTCGACAAGGCCTCCGGCGCGCTCTTCGTCGACCGCATCCTGCACACGCCGATGCGCTACCCGGCGAACTACGGCTTCGTGCCGCACACCCTCTCGCCCGATGGTGACCCGCTCGACGCGCTGGTCGTCGCTCGCTCGCCGTTTATCCCGGGCTGCGTGGTCAAGGTGCGCCCGATCGCCGTCCTCAACCTCGAGGACGAGCATGGCGGCGACGAGAAGCTACTCTGCGTGCCGATCAACTCGACCTTCCCTTACTATTCGCACGTAAACGAGAAGGAAGATCTGCCCGACATCGTCTACCAGCAGGTCGAGCACTTCTTCACCCACTACAAGGACCTAGAAAAGGAAAAGTGGGTTCGCGTCGGCACCTGGGGCAACGCCGCCGATGCCGCCCGCATCGTCGAAGAGGCGATCGAGCGCTACGAGGCCTCGAAGACCGAAGCCTGAGCCAGAACGATTTACCGCGTTTTCCGAGTCATAAGGTGATCCCACCTGATTAGACAACGCTATAGAGTTCACTTCCCATGTGGACGGGGGCCGGCAGCGCAAGCTGTCCGGCCCCTTGGCTTATGGGGAGGCTCGAATCGCTCGAACGGAGCGAAAAAACTTTCCGTCATTGCAAGGGCAGCGAAGCAATCCAGGGCCGCGTAAACCGCACTGGATTGCGTCGCTGCGCTCGCAATGACGAGGACTCAGCTCACCACGCGGCCGCCGTTGACGCCGATGGTCTGGCCGGTGACGTAGCCCGAAGCCTCGTGGCACAGCCATGCGCAGGCATTCGCGATATCGGCGGGTTCGCCCATGCGGCGTACCGGGATGGACTGGAGCAGCACTTCGGTCGGGACCTGGAAGCGCTCGCGGTTGGCCTCGGACATGATCGTGCCCATCACCGAACCGGGCGGGATGTTGTTCACGGTGATCCCGTAAGGCCCGAATTCCTGCGCCATCGAGCGCGTCATCGTCACCACCGCGCCCTTCGACGAGGAATAGCAGATCATGTTGAGTGCCCCCGTCTGCGCCGACGAGGACGAGACGTTGACGATCCGCCCCCAGCCGGCATGCTTCATGTCCTTGATGACCAGCTGCGTCATCACCATCGGCCCGCGCACGTTGATCGCGTAGACGAAGTCCCAACGCTCGTCGGTCAGTTCCTCGAACGGCGTGAAATCGGTCACGCCCGCATTGTTGACGAGGATCGAGATCGGCCCCAGCGCATCGCGGCACTTCTCCACGGCAGCGGCAGCCTGTTCGCGGTTGGAGATGTCGGCGCCCAGCGCGATGGCGGTGCCGCCCGCATCCCTGATCGCCTTCACGGTATCCGCGCAGCGCGCCTCGTCGAGATCGAGCACGCCCACCGCGATGCCGTCCTGCGCCAGCCGCCTGGAACAGGCTGCGCCGATCCCGGCTGCGGCCCCGGTGACGATGGCTACTCGGTAAGTCATGCATTCTCTCCTGAAGCTTTGCGCGCAGGCTTACCCCGAAACGCGCCCGGCAGAAGGGCGGGGCGAGGTGGCGGCGGCAGAATCCGCCCCGGCGACGCGGCACACCCACATCCGGAGTTCCTCGCGCTTCGAGACCGAACAGTCAGCCGGGCCGGACCCGCCCCGCAAGCACGTGCCCTGGCGCGATTCGCCCGGCAATGGGAGAAGCAGCGGGCAAGGCGGCGCGCGCAGCTTTCTCCCGCGCGCCCGCCAGCAGGGCGCGGAACGAGGGGGTCGGCGCCGCCTCCAGCTTGGCCTGCCGCGCCGCCTCGCGCATCCGACTGGGCGTGGTGCCGAAATACCGGCTGAACCGGCGACTGAACGCCGCTTCCGAGCCGTAGCCCGCCAGTTCGGCGATCTCGGCGATCTTCATCCGCCCCTGCCGCAGCAGCGCGGCGGCGTGTTCCATGCGATGTTCCGCCACGACCTCCATAGGCGCCTTGCCCACCGCCAAGGAGAACTGCGCCGCGAAGTTTGAGCGTCCCATCCCCACCGCCCGCGCCAGCGATTCGACTGTCCAGGGATGTGCCGGGCTCGCGGCGATGCGCTGGATGGCCGCTTCGACCGCATCCCGCTTCTCGCCCGAGAGGATGCGCCGGCAGGCCGGGTCCGCGCGCAGCCCGGCGACAAGCAGCATCTCGGCCAGCCGGGTGAGCAGTGCCGTAGCGCCCGCTCCCAGGCCAACCCGCGCCAGTGCATCGGCACGCAAAAGGTCATCTCCACCATAAAGCAGCGCCGGAAGCCCCGCCCGCTCGACTCCGTCGGGCCAGGCCGCCCGCAACCGTGCGCTCAGCACCCGCGCGGCCGTACGCCCCTTCCCAAAGCTTCGGGCCAGCGGCAAGTCGGCGCCCTCATCACGTCGCAAGGCGCCGTGCGCGACCGTCATGGCTCCCGCATCGGTGCGCAGCGCATGCGCCTCGCCGGAAAGCACCATGATGACTTCGCCCGCGCCCACTCGGGCCATCGCCCCGCCGGCGCAGGCGATTCGCACCGTGCCATGGATCACCGCATGCACGAATACAGCATCACCACCCGCCACCGCGCAGCCCGCGTGCTCGGCGAAGTCCCCATAGCTCCAAGTGCGCCCGGAAAGGCGCACTTCCCCCAGAAGTTCGGACAAGTTCGCGACGCGGGCACGCCTCTCTCCGGTTGCAGGCATCGCATCCTCCCGCCGATCCCGTGGACGATCGGTCATGCGCCGAAAGGATATGGGATTGCGCCCGCCCGTCAATCGAGGCGAGAACGGGGCTGAACGAGAGGGCGAGAGGCGTGCGGCAGGTCGAAGTCACCATTGATGTCAGCGATGCGGCAGGTCTCGGCATCCCCGCGTCGATCCCGGCCACCGTGGTGCTGCCCGATCCCGCCGAACTGCCCGATCGTCCCGTGATCTGCTTCGCGCTGCCGAGCAGCAGCTACGCGCGCGGCTATTATACCTGCGAACTGCCCGGACCGTCGCACGAGGCCGGATCACAAGCCGCATTCCACGCCGCGCGCGGATGGATCGTGATTGCGCTCGATTGGCTGGGCTGTGATGACGAGAGCCGCATCGACCCGGAGGATCTCGGCTACGCGGCCCTTACCGCCGCCGCCGACGCCGCACAGAGAGAGATCGTGACACGCCTGGCCAATGGCGTGCTTTCACCCGACTATCCGCCGGTAAGCGCCGCCTGCACGATCGGCATCGGCCAGTCTCTGGGTGCCGCGCTGCTGATCTATCAGCAGGCCCGTCATCGCAGCTTCGACGGCATCGCCGTGCTCGGCTTCAGCGCCATCCACGCGCACCCGGCCACCCCGCCCGGCGGTATCCCGGTCGCCGTGGCCTGGTATCCGCGCGACGCCCGGCTCGAGGAATGCCGTGAGCCACTCAACACCGCCCTGCTGGCCCAGGCCGGAGGGGCCGCCGCGCAGGCTGCGTGGGAGGCGCTTGCCTGGGGCTTCCATTACGACGATGTCCCCCTCGGCGTGGTAGAGCAGGACCTCGCCCATTACGAAGGCATCGCGCGCGGCGACGATGTCGGGGCTCCGTACCCGCCATGGTATGCTCACCGCACACCGCAGCGCGCCGCGCGCTCGACGCTGACCCCGGGCATCGTCGCCTCCGAAGCTGCCGCGATCACCGTTCCCGTTCTCGCCGCGATGGGCGAGCGCGACCTCGTTCCCGATCCCCGCGCCGAACCACGCGCTTATCCCTGCGCCCGCAGCATCGACCTGTTCGTCTGTCCGCGCATGGGCCACGTTCACAACATGGCCGGAACCCGCACCCTGTTTTGGGAACGCATCCATCTGTTCGGGTCGTGGTGTGTTTCGACGAACGACATGAGAAGTAACACCTAAGCAATCGACATATAGTCCCTGTCCTGGCTATTGTCTTTGCGTTCACCACAACACATTTCCATCAGCCCCCAGGGCAAGGACAACGATGACTTACGAAACGTTGATCGCCGTCGACGCGCTCAAGAACATGCTCGCGTCAGGCGCGGACGTACTGATCTTCGACTGCGAATTCGAACTCGGCGCACCCGACAAGGGGCAGGAGATTTACGCGAAGGGCCACATCCCCGGCGCCCGCTACGCCCATCTCGACGAAGACCTGGCCTCCCCGTCCGACGGCAGCAACGGGCGTCACCCCCTGCCCGCGCCGGTGGCGATGGCCGCCTGGCTGCGTGCGCAGGGGCTGCGCAAGGACCAGCAGGTCGTCGCCTACGACAGCAACGGCGGCGCCTGGGCCGCGCGGCTGTGGTGGCTGCTGCGCTGGCTCGGCCACGCCCCTGTCGCCGTCCTCGACGGTGGTAAGCCCGCATGGGTCGATGCCGGACTACCGCTGGAGACCGGCACTCCGCCGGCCGCCGCATCGGGGGATTTCGAGCCCGGCGCCCAACTCGTGCCTGCCCCGGTGACCGCCGCGCAAGTGCTCACCAATATTCAAACCGGCGCCGCGCAAGTGCTGGATGCGCGCGATCCCTCCCGCTTCGCGGGCACGCGCAACCCGCTCGACCCGGTCGCCGGACATATCCCGGGCGCCCGCAACCGCTTCTTTCGCGACAATCTCGGCGCCGATGGCCGTTTCCGCCCGGCCGAAGACCTTGCCGCCGATTTCTCTGCCTTGCTGGGCGAGGCCGCGGCGATCCTCCAGTGCGGCTCGGGCGTCACTGCCTGCCATAACGCCCTGGCCATGGCCGTGGCGGGAATGCCGGCCGGACGGCTCTATCCCGGATCGTGGAGCGAGTGGATCGCCGATCCGGCGCGCCCGGTGGCGACGGGGTCCGATTGAACGTCTCGGGCAGCGACGCGCCACCCTCACTCCGCGCGCTAGTCAAGGGGGTGGAAACACGCGACGTGCCCGGCGGTGCGCATCGCGCGACCTGAGCGCCGATCGTCGGGCCGGTGAGAGATGAGGGCGGGCGTTTGGCCCGCCCCGTTCGGCTAATTCGCTTCGCTCGCAAGCCTTCCGGCCCCTCCCGCTTGCGGGAGGGGCCGGGGGTGGGCTTCCTTCCGCTTACTTCGCCAGTTCAGCCTCGATCGCGCCGATCAGCAGCGGGTCCTGCGGCGCGGTGCCCGGTGCGAAGCGACCGGCGACCGAACCGTCGCGCGCGATCAGGAACTTCTCGAAGTTCCACAGCACTTCGGGGTCGTCGTTCGGGGTCATGCCGTAGCCCTTGAACTTCTCCTTCATGCCCTCGACGTCGCCTTGCTTGGTGGGCACCGCCTCGGTCAGCGCGGCGTAAAGCGGCTGCTTGGCTTCGCCGGTAACATCGGCCTTGGCGAAGAGCGGGAACGAGACCCCGTAGTTGATCGAGCAGAACTCGGCGATTTCCTCATGCGTGCCGGGCTCCTGCGCGCCGAAGTCGTTGGCCGGAAAGCCCAGCACCTCGAAGCCCTTGTCCTTGTATTCGCCGTAGATCGCCTCAAGGCCCTCGTATTGCGGGGTGAGGCCGCACTTGGAGGCTACGTTGACCACCAGCAGCACCTTGCCGGCGTGGTCGCCGAGGGTGTCGGGCTTGCCGTCGATGCGGGTGAGCGGGATGGAGGCGAGGTCGGCCATTGGATGTTCTCCCATTAGAGTTCGAGCGGGTTATGCGCACGACTGGATGACCGCCGCAAGACTATGCAGGCAAACCGCCGAGGACCGGAGAAATCCACCCCGGATCATGCGCGAAGGGCATCTGCGCGCCGCCGCGCAAGGCGGTGAGGATCGCGGCGAAATCGGTTTCGGCACGCCAGCCGAGCAGGCGAGCGGCCTTGGCGGGATCGTAGACGCGCTCGATCCGCTCGGGCAGAACCCAGCCCGCGCGGGCGTAGAGGTCGGCGGCATCCGGATGGTAACGGGCGATCACGGCGCGCGCATCGCGGGCCAGTTCCGCTGCATCCTCGCGCACGAAAGGCGGCGGGGCGGAGAGCACGAAAGTCTCGCACCCCTCGATCCGCTCCAGCGCGGCAAGGTGAGCGAGCGCGGCGTCGCCAACGGTCAGGCGGCGGTTCAGGAATTCGTTCGCCTTGAGGTTGGGGCCGGAGGGGACCACGTGCGTATCGTCGTCCTCCGGGAAGAAGCGCCCGGTGCGCAGGATCGCCGCCGCTATGCCGGTTTCGCGCGCGACAAGGCGGCAAAGGTCCTCGGCCGTGCGCTTGGTCACGCCGTAAACGTTGCGCGGGGCTAGCGGGCCGAACGCCTCGTCCATCCACCACGCGCCGTGCTCTCCCGCCCCGGCGCGGACGTCATCGCGAACCATCAGCGAGGTGGTCGAAGTGAACACGAAGCGTGCGTGTCCCGCATCCACCGCCGCTTCCAGCAGGTTGAGCGTGCCCGTCACATTGACGTCGACGAAGGCCTGCCGCCCGAAGCGCGCGATGTCCGGCTTGTGCAGCGCGCCCGAGTGGATCACCGCCTCGATCCCATGCTCGGCGACGGTGCGGAACACCAGCGAGCGGTCCGCCACCGAACCCAGCACCGTCGTCGCCGCGCCCGTCGCCACGTCGAGGCCGATCACCTCGTGCCCGCGCGAGACCAGCAGCGGTGCCAGATGCCGACCCAGCCAGCCGGACGAGCCCGTCAGCAGGAGGCGCATGGCATCAGGCGGGGGCGCGGTAGTCGGCGATGATCGCGCCGGCTTCGGCAAGTTCGGCCTCGTGGCTCTCCTCGCGCCAGGTCTCGGCGAGGGCTTCCTCCTCCCACTGGCGCATGGCGGGGTGGGCGAGCATCGCATCGACCCAGGCCTGCCCGCCGCCGACGTCGAGGCCATACGTGCGGATGCGGAAGGCAACCGGCGCGTAGAAGGCATCAATGGCGGTGAACTCCGCGCCTGCCAGCCAGGGTCCGCCGAAGCGACCCAGCCCTTCCTCGAACATCTCACGCAGGCGGTGGATCTCGCGGACCAGCGCGCCGCTCATCGGCCGCAGCTTCACGCGCACGCCCACGTTCATCGTGCACACATTGCGCAAGGCGGAGAAGCCCGCGTGCATCTCGCATACCGCGCTCTGGGCGAAGGCGCGGGCGTCCGAGGCCTTGGGCCAGACGGCGGGATGGCGGTCGGCGAGATAGAGCGTGATGCCGAGCGAATCCCAGACGGTACGCTCCTCGTCGATCAGCGCAGGCACCTGGCCGGTGGGGGAAAAGCTGCGGAACGCGTCGTAGTTCACCGGCATGGTGAAGGGCTCAAGCTCATCCTCGAACGGGATGGCGAGCGCCTTCATCAGCACCCACGGGCGCAGCGACCAGCTCGAATAGTTCCGGTTCGCGGTGATGAGGGTGTAAGTCATGGATGGTCCCTTGCGAAGAGTGCGCGAGGGATAGCGTGAAGTTGGCAGCGTGGCGAGAGGGGTGAAATTCCTCCCCAAGACAAGCTCGGGGAGGAACTGGCCAGGTCAGCTCACGTAATGCGCGGTCGTCTTCGCGGCGACTTCCTCGGCCGTCACGCCGGGCGCGAGTTCGATCAACTTGAACGGACTGTCGTGGTCCGGGCGCTGGAACACCGCGAGGTCGGTGATCACCATGTCCACCACGCCCACGCCCGTCAGCGGCAGGGTGCAGGCGGGGATGAGCTTGGGATCGCCGTTCTTGGAGGTGTGCTCCATGACGACGATGATCTTCTTCACACCCGCGACGAGGTCCATGGCGCCGCCCATGCCCTTGATCATCTTGCCGGGGATCATCCAGTTGGCGATGTCGCCGTTCTCGGCCACTTCCATCGCGCCCAGCACGGTCAGGTCGATGTGCCCACCACGGATCATGCCGAAGCTGGTGGCGCTGTCGAAATAGGCCGAGTGCGGCAGTTCGCTGATGGTCTGCTTGCCCGCATTGATGAGATCGGGATCGACCTCGTCCGGGTAGGGGAACGGCCCGATGCCGAGCATCCCGTTCTCACTCTGCAGGGTGACGGTGATGTCCTCGGGCACGTAGTTCGCCACTAGCGTCGGAATGCCGATGCCGAGGTTCACGTAGAACCCGTCCTGCAGTTCCTTCGCCGCGCGCGCGGCCATTTCGTTACGATTCCAGGGCATCAGAAGGCCTCCCTCTCGCGCGTCGTCGTGAACTCGATCTTCTTGTCGTAAGGTGCGCCCACGACGATGCGCTGGACGAAGACGCCCGGCAGGTGAATCGCGTCCGGATCGAGCGAGCCGGTGGGGACGATCTCCTCAACCTCGACCACGCAGACCTTGCCGCACGTGGCGGCAGGCACGTTGAAGTTGCGCGCGGTCTTGCGGAACACGACGTTGCCGGTTGCGTCCGCCTTCCAAGCCTTGACGATCGACAGGTCGGCGAAGATGCCTTCCTCGAGGATATAGTCCTCGCCGCGGAACTGCTTCACTTCCTTGCCCTCGGCGACCTGGGTGCCCACACCGGTCTTGGTGTAGAAGCCCGGAATGCCTGCACCACCGGCGCGCATGCGCTCGGCCAGGGTGCCTTGCGGGCAGAACTCGACCTCGAGTTCACCGGCGAGGAACTGGCGTTCGAACTCCTTGTTCTCGCCCACGTAGGACGAGATCATCTTCTTCACCTGCTTGGTGCGCAGCAGCTTGCCGATGCCTTCGTTGTCAATGCCGGCATTGTTCGAGGCGAACGTCAGGTCCTTCACGCCCGCATCGCGGATCGCATCGAGCAGCCTTTCAGGGATGCCGCAAAGCCCGAAACCGCCACTGGCGATCAGCAGGCCGTCCTTGAGCACGCCTTCCAGCGCGGCCTCCGCACTGGGGTAGATCTTGTTCATTGAGGCAGATCCTCTTCTCCGTTTCAGGCGGGAGGCTAGACACCTTCTCCCATCACGAATAGCGATTGTTTTTTATCAATTCTGATATGTAACTATTATGAAACGCATTGCCCTGTTCCATCTCGAAACACTGATGTGGATCGATCGCCTCGGCACATTCGCGGCGGCCGCGCAGCGGCTGAACACCACGCAGCCCGCGATTTCCGCGCGTGTGCGCGAGATCGAGGAGCAACTCGGAGTGCCGCTATTCCAACGCGAGGGACGGCGCATGGTGCTCTCCGCGCGCGGACGGCGGCTGGTGCAGGCGAGCGAGCCGCTGTACCACGGCCTCGAACAGGTGCTGCTGGAGGCGAGCGACTTCGCGGGCGCCACCGCCGCCGTGCGCATCGGCTCGGGCGAGATCGCCGCGGCCAGTTGCTTGCCCGCCTTTATCCAGGCCATCGAGCGCGACCGTCCCGGCGTCGCCATGGAGATCGAGATCGACCTCACCGCGCCGCTGCTCCAGCAATTGCTGGCGGGAACCCGCGACATCGTGTTCCTCGCCGGGCCGGTCGCAAGCCCGGGGATGCGCACGGCCTCGATTGGCTCGGTGGAACTGGTATGGTGCGCGGGCGCCGAAGTGGCGCAAGTCGGTGGCTTCGCTAAGGCGCTGCCGGTCTGGTCGCTGCCCGATCACTCGCCGCTCCACGCGGTGACGCACGAGACGCTGGAGGCCCGCGGCATCGTCCCGCGCGCGCTGCACACCTGCAACAATGTGCGCACCCTCATCGAGATCGTTGCCAGCGGCCAGGGCGCCGCCGTGCTGCCCGAGACCATGGTGCGCGATCGCCTCACCGCCGGACACTTGCATGAAATTCTCCCGCGCCCCCGCCATCATGTGCACTTCGAGGCCGCGATCCGCACCCGCGAGCGCGACCCGGTGATCCTCGACCTCTTCGCGCGGGCGAGCGAACTGCAGATCGAGCCCGGCGCCTGACACACCTTCGTTTCAAACCATTTCCCTCGCGCCTTTCCCGCAACTCCGCGCCCCGCCATTCGTTTTACCAAAACCCCATGTTTGATCCCGGTCATGGAAATCCCACCGCCACGGGTTAGCCTGAGGATGCCTAAGAGGGAGAACGACCATGCGCTCGATACTCGTCAACGCCGACCGCAAGCCCGGCAGCGATGCCCGCCTCCAGACCGCCGTGGACATTGCCCGACGCGAGAACGGCCACGTCACCGTGCTCGTCGACACCCCCGTTTCGCGCTACATCGCGATGGACCCGATGGGCGGCAGCTACGTGATCTCCGAAGCGCTCGACAAGGCGCTGGAGGCAGACGACGAAGTTGCCGCCGCCGCCGAGGCCCGCCTCGCGGACGCGGGGGTGCCCTTCGAGGTGATCCGCTGCGAGGACGACCCCGTGACCGCCTTCGCCTATGCCGCCCGCCTCGCTGACCTCATCATCGTCTCGCGTTCGGGCGGGCTTGCCGGAGACCTTGCCCTGCGTGCCCGCGCGCCGGTGCTGGCGCTTGCCGAGACGCCGCTCAAGGTGCCGGTCGGAACCGCCTGCATCGGCTGGGACGGCGGGGAACAGGCCGCCGCAGCGCTGCGCGCCGCCGCGCCGCTGCTGGCGCAGTGCTCCAGCGTGAAGCTGATTTGCGTGGTCGAGAAGGAAGGCGGCTTCCCCGCCACAGACGCCCTGCGCTACCTCTCGCGCCATGGCGTCAACGCCGAACTGGAAGAGCATGAGCGCGTCCACTCGACTCAGGAGACGCTGGCGACCGCTGCGCAAGGGGCGGACCTCCTCGTCATGGGCGCCTACGGCAAGAATCGCGTGCGCGAGTTCCTGTTCGGCGGTGTGACCGAATTCTTCCTCAAGGAGGAAACCGCGCCTGCCCTGCTCCTCGCGCACTGATCAGCGCCCGACATAATACCGTACGGCGCCGCCCCGCAAGGGTGCGGCGCCGCAGTTTTATGGCGGTGCCGAGTGATATGCTGACCTTGGCAAGCACTTGACGCATTGCAGCAGGCAAAGGATTGCACCGCATCGCCCCAGCGTTGCACGCTCACCTAAGCGTAAAGGTGAATCTGAAAGTAGGTTCATTATCATACATTGCGAAAACCCTGACATTTCGTTCAGGAAAGCGCCCGTTGTGCAGCAATACGCAACCTTGGTTCACATTTTTGCAACGCAACCCGTCCTTTTCGCACTTGCACAAAAGCCGATTCGGCGACATACAGACAGTGCCTTTCAGGCATCCTCTCCCAAAACTTCTACGGCCTGGTCGGAAACGATCAGGCCTTTTTTCTTGTCCAGGTAATGGGCGAATCCCGCCACTCGCAAAGGGAACACGCGCGCATCGTGTTGGTTCGAATTGCATTCCCCGGTGGCGATACCCAGCTATCCTCCACCGACCGGTCGATCAGCAGATGACCGGGATCGGGATCGAGGAAGGAACACCCCGCACATGGCGGATACCGAAACCAAGACCGAAGACCGCACCATAAAGCTGCAGGTCGCCGCCGCTCGTCAGGAAGAGAGCGGCCAGGGCATCGCCCGCCTGTCTCGCGCCGCATTGGGCGAGATCGGCGCCATGGAAGGCGACGTGCTCGAAATCACCGGCAAGACCGTGACCGTGGCCCGCGCCGTGCTCGCCTACGACGAGGACGAGGGGCTCAGCGTCATCCGTCTCGACGGCCTCCAGCGCGGCAATGCCGAAGTCGGCTCCGGCGACCACGTCACCATCCGCAAGGCCGAATCGCGCTCGGCCCAGCGCGTCGTCTTCGCGCCCGCGCAGAAAGACATGCGCCTGCAGGGCCCGTCCGCCGCGCTCAAGCGCAACTTCTTCCAGCGCCCCATGGTGCAGGGAGACCTCGTCGCCACCACCGGCCAGCAGCAAGTCGCGGACATCCCGCCCCAGCTGCGCCGCATGTTCAACGCGCCCGCCTATGCGCTGACGCAGATCCGCCTCAACGTCGTCTCCACGACCCCGCGCGGCATCGTCCACATCGACGAGAACACCGAAGTCGAACTGCGCGAGGTCTTCGAGGAAGCCCACGACGCGCGCGGCGACGTCAACTACGACGACGTCGGCGGCATGAGCGACACCATCCGCCAGCTGCGCGAGATGGTGGAACTGCCCCTGCGCTACCCCGAACTGTTCACCCGCCTGGGCGTCGCACCGCCCAAGGGCGTGCTGCTCCACGGCCCGCCGGGGACCGGCAAGACGCGCCTGGCACAGGCCGTCGCCAACGAGAGCGAGGCCAGCTTCTTCTCGATCAACGGCCCAGAGATCATGGGCTCCGGCTACGGCGAAAGCGAGAAGCACCTTCGCGAGATCTTCGAGGAGGCGACCAAGTCCGCCCCCGCGATCGTCTTCATCGACGAGATCGACTCGATCGCCCCCAAGCGCGACCAAGTTCACGGCGAAGCGGAAAAGCGCCTCGTCGCCCAGCTGCTCACGCTGATGGACGGCCTCAACAGCCGCGCCCACGTGGTCGTCATCGCCGCCACCAACCGCCCCGACGCCATCGATGAGGCCCTGCGCCGCCCAGGCCGCTTCGACCGCGAGATCGTCATCGGCGTGCCCGACGAGAAGGGCCGCCGCGAGATCCTCGGCATCCACACGCGCGGCATGCCGCTGAGCGAGCGCGTGGATCTGAACGAGCTGGCCCGCACCACCCACGGCTTCGTCGGTGCCGACCTTGCCGCCCTCGCCCGCGAAGCCGCGATCGAGGCGGTGCGCCGCATCATGCCCAAGCTCGACCTCGAAGCGCGCACCATCCCCGCCGAAGTGCTCGACAACCTGCAGGTCTACCGCGAGGACTTCCTCGCCGCCCTCAAGCGCGTCCAGCCCTCCGCCATGCGCGAAGTCATGGTGCAGGTGCCGAACATCGGGTGGGCCGACATCGGCGGCCTGGACGAGGCGCAGATCAAGCTGAAGGAAGGCATCGAACTGCCGCTGAAGAACCCGGAGGCGTTCCACAAGCTGGGCATCCGCCCGGCGAAGGGCTTCCTCCTCTACGGCCCGCCCGGCACCGGCAAGACCCTTCTGGCCAAGGCCGTGGCGAGAGAGGCCGAGGCGAACTTCATCTCGATCAAGTCCTCCGACCTGCTCAGCAAGTGGTACGGCGAAAGCGAACAGCAGATCGCCAAGCTGTTCGCCCGCGCCCGTCAGGTGGCCCCCTGCGTGATCTTCATCGACGAGATCGACAGCCTCGTCCCCGCCCGCGGCATGGGCGGCGGCGGCAGCGAACCGCAAGTCACCGCCCGCGTGGTCAACACCATCCTCGCCGAGATGGACGGGATGGAGGAACTGCAATCGGTCGTCCTCGTCGGCGCCACCAACCGCCCGGCACTGGTCGATCCCGCCCTCCTTCGCCCCGGCCGATTCGATGAACTGGTCTACGTCGGCACCCCCGACGCCCCGGGCCGCGAACACATCCTCGGCATCCACACCGGCAAGATGCCGCTGGCCGAAGACGTACGCCTGGGCGAGATCGCCGAGCGCACCGAACGCTTCACCGGCGCGGACCTGGAGGACGTCGTCCGCCGCGCCGGCCTCATCGCCATCCGCAAACGCGGCGCGAGCGTGGAAGAGGTGACGATGCAGGACTTCGAGGAAGCCCTCGAAGACAGCCGCGCCACAGTGACCGAAGCCATGGAAGACGAATACCAGCGCATGAAAAGCGAACTGAAAAAGCGCGCCATGGAAGTGACGCCGATCGGCTTCATCGCCCCGGGTATGCTGGAAAGCACGCGAGAACGGAAGCACTGAGGGTCGGGGGCATCGGTGGCGCGCCACCGCCCGATCGCGGATGCCCCCGCCCCCCCACCCTCATCCCCGCGAAGGCGGGGACCCATCTGATGCCCTTCCAACAGGCACTAGGTGGGATCGCGGAGAGCATCGCTTTCCGGCCCGGCCTAAGCGCCGATAGGAAAAGCCCGGTCGATTGCGCCCGGGCTTTTCTGTTTCAGGCAGGGGAGAAGGACGAAGAGAAAATGCGAGGGCCATCGCCTCCGCGCTCCCGGGACTCGGCGACGTTGCGCCCGCAGACAACTTTGGCCGATTTCGGAATGACGGCTAACCGGGCGAGAGGATCAGATAGCTGCCTGTCAACTTGCGCCGCATGCTGAACGTCTCGAAACAACCGTCCGGACCCAAAAGCGATAAATGCCACACTTTGCGCCCCCTCGATGCCACTCAATGAGCTAGCAAAGCGACCATCAACCGTTTAGAGGTAAATTCTTTACGGATCGGCGGTCGATACATCGTGGGCGAACATCAGGACAAGCAATCGCAAGTCGAAGATAAGCTTGATGATCTGATTGATAATCCAAACCTAGCTGATGCGCTGGAAAGCGATCAATTCAAGCAGTTTCTCGATCAGGTGCCGATCGCGATAGCAGTGGCGGAGCTGGAGCCGGAAGAACGGCTGGTCTACGCAAATCTCGAGTTCGAGCGTATAGCTGGCGTGAGCGCTGAGCGTATCACAGGCAATCGCTGGGACGTCTTAAATGACGTCGGATCAGCGGTAGAAGATGGCGTTCCTCTGGGTATCGCAGTGATCGCAGGTCATGACCATCTCGGAACCTTTGTGTTTAGCAATGGCGAGTGCGCGCGCGTAAACATCTGGTCAAATGTGATCGAGGGTGATGCGGGACCGGCATTCCGCCTAGTGGCTCTCGCTCCCGCGTCCACGGGGGACGCCTACGCGGATACCACCCTTCAGGAGCAGCTGGCCGAGAAGGATGTATTGCTTCAAGAGTTGCAGCACCGGATCAAAAATAACCTGCAGATGGTCACAGCGCTAATCCGGCTCGAAGCGCGCAATGTTCCCAAAGATGCAACCACCGAGCGGTTTGAGACGCTGGCGGGCAGGGTTGAAACCCTTGCTTTGCTGTATCGCACCCTGTCGGGACAAGACGTTGGCGACGAGGTCGACCTCGGCATCTTTCTTTCGCAGATTACCAGCTCAGTGGTTGCAGCGCACGCGAACGAAGGGGTTAGGTTAGACCTGAAGGTGGACACCTGGCCCGTGTCTATCGACGTCGCGATGCCCACGGGCCTAGTAGTCAACGAACTGCTCACGAATGCGCTCAAGCACGCGTTCGTAGGTCGAGATTCCGGGACGATCACGGTACACAGCCTGATTGATGATACAGGCTGCCATGTGATTGTTGCGGATGATGGCGTTGGTTTGCAGTCTCCTGAGGACTGGCCTCCACGCGGGAAGCTTAGCTCCCTGATTGTTCAGTCTCTTCGCCAGAATGCGAAGGCGGATCTGAACGTTCAATCGGCGCCGGGCGAGGGCATGCGCGTTACAATCAGCTTCAAGCGCGCGAATGCTCACTGACACCCCAACCAGGGTTGCCGCCCAAACTGGTCGCGGCTGCGAAGCGAGCGTCGATAAAGCTCATTCGCTATTAGCGGGACGTGGGGAGAGTCCACGGAGCGTAGCCATCACGGGTACGCCAAGGTTCGCTGTTCCCGGCGCCCACCAAATCCCCTGGCTCCCCGACCTCGTCAAAGCAGCTCCAGCCTGAACGCCCGGAAATTTGCCCCGGTTACGATCCTACAGCGCAACTGGCTGGCAAACGGGCGAGGATACTGCTCGGTTCCGGTAGCGAGTATCTGGTCGATCTGCGCGGCATCGTCGATGAGAGCGCCCATGCGAGTTGAGAGCAATCCCATTCCGGATTCCTGCACATGAGATCGCCGATGTTAAACTGCCACGCGTATCCGTACCCGGCAATTCGGCATCATTGAGAACAAAGGGGCTTTCTGCTATCGACCTTCACCTCGACGTAAAGCGCTGCACTTCGATTGGCGGCGCCCTATCTAAATTCAACGTCCAAGGATAAACATTGTCTTCCTACAAAGCGCCCTCTTTTCAAGACCGTATTGCCGCAGCCGGATCGGCCAGACAAAAGGCTCTGGATGCACTCAGAGCTAAGCCGCCAGTTGACGCGGCACTGATAGCGGAGCGACGCCGGGCGCAGGAAGTTCGGGATGAGGCAGATGCAAAGAAGCGAGCCGCCAAAGCTGAGGCGCTGGCTTTAGCCAAGGCGGAAAAAGCAGAACGCAAAGCCGCTGAGGAAGCCGCCGCAGCGCTCAAAGCCGCCAGGCTGACACCCGCCGGCGCCGCCGAAATGAAAGCAGCACGGGACGCACGATACGCTGCGCGCAAAGCTCGAAAGAAGTAAGGGATATCGGGAGCTGACCAAGCTGGTCGATGCCTGATCTCGCCAGACGTCTCGCGGACGATCTGGTGTTATCGGATCCAGAGTGTGTTCTCTGAGCGGGTAGGGAAAGCGAAGTCCTCCGAGGAGCCACCTCGAAGTTCGAGCGATTTGAGTAGGCTGGCGCGAGCATCGGTCATCAGTTCAAACTGAATCGGTTTACCGGTCTTTTGCTGTGCGACCGTAGCCCGTGTCCGAATTTTCCGATCGCAAACGATACCACTGACCCTGACCTTTGCCAGATCGCATCCGCGAAGCTTGCTGTCGATAGCGAGGTCAAAGAGGGCCCGGCTGCGGCCCCTCCCATGCTGATCGAGAAAGAAACGGATCGCTCAAATCTGGCGGGGTTTGAGCGCCCGCTTCGCTCCAACCTTGCGTCCGATGTTCCACGATACCCGATCGTATGGCGCGAGCAGCGGGATCAAACTCTGATAATCCCACGACACATCTCCTGTGGCCCACACGGCCATAGATAGAACGCTTCAGACAAGGCGCCGACCCATTACACTCCGTTTGGCTTCCGCGCCGTGCTTGAGGTCGTTCACGATCAGTGTCGGCTGTAAGGCGCCATCGACATGTAACCGGGCGGAAGCGCCCGCTATCACAATCCGCACGTGCATCCACCGACCGGCTTCGAGATCTACATATGTCTCGTACTTACCGGGTGTCTCGGCGCGCAATCTCTCCCATGGATGTTCGGGGGGAGAAATGTACTGGACAGCGTGGTTGCGGCGCACCTGATCGTCAGCCCGTCCGTTTGTCGGACGTAGATAAATTGCCTCCAGCTTTTCTTCATCCTGTGCCCGCAATGCCATGCCCACAAAGCCTCGCGCCGTGGCGCTAGCCGTGGAGTTTGGAGAGCCGCTGATCCAGGCTTCGAACACTCCTTCGCCGAAGTCGCGCGTATCCAGCATCACCAGACGATCAAGACCCGAGACAGGCATTAGCTTGCAGCGCGGGGCACCGCCTTGTCACCTTGCGCCTCCACCGGATTACGCTTCTGGTCCCCACCGCGATCAGATATGTTCACACCACCAGTGAGGGGGAGTTCGCCGAATGGCCGGGTTTGCTCCGCAGCAGCAGGGTATCTTCTACCTGACCGAAGGCGGACAGGAGACCGAGATCCAGTACCGTCACGGGCACGACCTGCCCGAGTTCGCCATGTACCCGCTGCTCGACGATCCGGCGGCAATGGCGGACCTGAAGGCGATGTACGAAGCCGTGCTCGAGGTCGCGGCGCGCCATGGCTTCGTGGCGATGCTCTCCGGCCTCGACTATCGCGGCAGCCCCGACTGGGGCGAGAAACTGGGATACTCGCGCGATGGCCTCGCCAATGCGCTCGAACGGTCCATCGCCTTCCTGCGCGATGTTGCCGAACCTTACCGGGACCGGCTTCCCGGCCTGCTCATCGGCGGCCAGGTCGGCCCGCGCGGCGATGCCTATGCCCTCAACCGCACGATCACGGCCGAGGAAGCCGAGGACTACCACGCCTTCCAGCTGGAGGTCCTGAAGCGCGCCGGGGTAAATTTCGTCTGGGCCGCGACCTTCAACGGCGTGCCCGAGGCCATCGGCGTCGCCCGCGCCGCCGCCCGCATCGGCTTGCCGCTGGGCATCTCGTTCATGCTGGACGGCGATCACCGACTCAAGTCGGGCGTCAGCCTGAAGGACGCGATCGAGACGGTAGATGCCGAGGCCGGGAGTGCGCGGCCGGACTATTACGGCATCAACTGCTCGCACCCGATCGAGTTCGAGCCTGCCTTCGAGGCCGGCAACTGGGCTTCTCGTGTGCGCAGCCTGCGGCCCAACGCCAGCGCCCGGGACAAGATCGAACTGTGCTCGATCGGCCATCTGGAGGAAGGCGATCCCGTCGATCTCGGCGACCGCATCGCGGCTTTCGCCGGGCGCCATCCTCAGGTGGACATCTTCGGCGGCTGCTGCGGAACCTGGGACAAGCACCTCGACCAGATCGCCGGCCGCGTCCGCGAAGTCCGGCGCGAAGTCCGGGCACAGCCATGAAAAAGGGCGCCCCGGCCGAAACCGGGACGCCCCCTCTCCACCGATCCGCGCCAATGAGAGCGGGTATCAGAACTGCATGTTGATCGAGCCCGAGATTGTGCGCGGTGCGCCGATATAGGCGTAGATGGTCGAAGTCGGATTGATGCCCGCATCATCGAAACCGCCGACGTAGAACTTGTCGAACAGGTTGGTGACGTTGAACTGCAGGTAGGTCTTCTCGCCCAGCCCCAGAAACCCGGCGTTGAGGCGCGCATCGAGGTTGACGGTGGTGTAGGCCGGAACCTTGGCGCCGTACACTTCGACCCCGGCGGTGGTGTAGACCGCCGAATTGGAGTCGTTGTAGTACCGCGCGCCGGTGCGCTTGGCCTCGAGCCCGACCGACAGCGGGCCGAACTCGCCCTGCACGCGGCCGCCCAGGGTGTACTGGGGGACGGCGCCCTCCATGTTGCCCTTGGTGGCGTAGTAGTAGGTGTCGCCCGCCGCCGAGCAGCCGTAGGCGCCGATCGGGTTGAGCGTTCCGGTCACCGCATTGGTGGTGCTGCCGCAGGTGCCGCCGGCGACGTCCTCCTTGATCTTCGACCACAGGTACGAATAGAACACCGAGGCCGAGAAGTGGCTGTCCGGCCGCACCGCAAGGCTGGCGTCGATGCCGTAGCGCTCGACCTTGCCGAGATTGGTGTAGATCGAGGTCTGCGAGTCCGGGTCATAGGCCGAGGACAGGCGGTTGCTGAAGATCGTGTACCAGCCGCCCAACGATCCCTGCAACATGCCGCTCTGGTAGCGCACGCCGACGTCGAAGTTGTCGGTGGTCTCGGGCTTCGCCGCCGATGCCCCGCCCGAGTAGAACGCGTTATAGAGGTTATCGGTGCCCGGCACCTGGATGCCCTTCGAATAGTTGGCGAAGGCGGTGACGGCCGGGGCGATATCGAAGGTAGCGCCGATGTTCGGCAGGGCGCGGGTATACGAGAAGGTCTTCTGCATGGCGCCAACGTAATTGGTGCCGAGCGAGGTCAGGTAGGCCTCGTAAGTCGCCTGATCCTCGGTATTGGTGCTGAAGCACGAGACGCTGCCGCTGGCGCTGGTGGTCAGGCAGTTCTGCGTGAGGTTGCGGCGCAGGTTCTTGAGCGCAAGGCCCGCGTTGATATGCAGCGCGCCGAACTCGCCCGAGTACTCGCCCGAGATCTGGTGCAGGATCGCATAGGACAGGCGATCACGCTTCTGCAGGACGTTGCCGCTGGCATCGACGAGCGGGTTGTCGTCATTGAAGTAGGAAGAGGCGAAGCCGTTGCTGTTCACGTAGCCCAGTTCGCCGGTCTGGTGGTGGCGGCCGCGATCCCAGGCGTAGGAGACGCGGAAGCGCTGCGTGTCGCTGAGGTCGTAGATCAGCGAGGCGAGGACGCCGAGGCGCCAGGTCTCGGTCTGGCTGGGGGCAGAGAGGAGCACGGTGTCGAGCGTGTCGCCGTCGCCGTTGAGGTCGACGCCGCCGAAGTACGGGGTGCCGCCGATGTAGCCGCTGATGGCAGTGCCGCCCGCATTGAACGAACCTTCCTTGGCCGAGGCGGTGCCGCCGCCGTTGGCCGAGGTGTACTGGAGGTAGGGATCGACGGTCAGGGTCAGGCGGTCGCTCAGCGTGAACTTGGAGTTCATACGGATGTTCCAGGTGCGCGACGGGTTGTAGCGCCACTCCCACGAAGCGCCGCAGGTGGTCGCCGCATCGGCCACGCCGGTTACGCCGTCGGCCGCCGAGCAGGAGTCGAGCGAGTAGTCGTCACGCTCGGCCTTGCTGGTCGGGAAGCGGCCCGAGCTGCTGGAATTGACGCCGGTGTTGTTCGGGTAATCGTCGGTGACGAGGCGGACCGAAGGATAGTAGTTGTTGTGGTTGACGTTGTAATGCCCGGCGATCGAGATGAAGTCGCCATTGTCGCCCAGCGGCTGGTAGATCTTGGCGTTGAGCTGGGTCTTGTCGATCTTGCCGATGCCGCCGTAGGCGACGTCATAGGTGTCCTTCGAGGCCGCGAACCAGGCGCGGGTACCGGACGAGTTGAGGTCGCCGGTGTTGATCATCCCGAATATGCGCATCTTGTTGTAATCGCCCAGCGTGCCGACCATGCGCGCGCCGAATTCGTGTTCGGGCACGATCGAGCGATAGTTCACCGTCGATCCCGAGGCCGAAGCGGTGGGCGAATCGACGTCGGTGGTGCCAAGGTTGACGTTGACCTGCTCGATCAGCTCGGGGTCGAGCATCTGGTTCGAGTAGATCGCGTAGTTGCCGGTGTCGTTGAGCGGGATGCCGTCGAAGGTCTGCGAGATGCGGCTGTCGTCGAAGCCGCGGATCATCAGCGTGCCGCCCGAGGAGCCGTAGCCGTCGTTGTTCTGGAAGCTGACGCCGGGCATCATGTTGATGATGTCGTCCACCGACTGCCCGGGAGTCTGGCGGGCGATCAGCTCCTGCGTCATGACCTGCTTGGCCTTGGGGGTGTCGGGAATCTTGAGGCCCGCGATGGAGTTGTCGACCTTGCCGGTGACGACGATCTCGGAATTCTCGAAGTCGAGCGAGCCGGTCGACTGTGCACGCGCGGGGGCGGAGCCGAGCGCGCAAGCGACGGCGGCGCTCGCCGCGGTGGCGGCGAGCAGGCGATACTTCTGCATGTGAAACACGACCTCAAGCTGGCCCCTCGCGGGGCGTCAATGGCGCGGGATCATCCCGGTTGAGGAAGCACAATCGTCCGCCAACGGCTGTCTTCGATGGCAGCCCGTAATCCGCTGCCGGGACCGGCATAATCAAAGCTATGTGACGGTTTCAAGACACACTGGTGCGCGAAAGCATCGCGCGGGCACCGCTGTGGCGCGCTCGCCACATTTGTTGCAGGCGTGCTGATGTACAGCTGAAATATATCGATAAGGCCTACACAGCGCGACAAACGAAGCAGCACCGTGCCGCCCAGCGCCTCGGTTCGAATCGCTTTGGTGTGGTCAATGGGGCGATCGTGACTCGCTACCGTTGCCGTTCGCCATGCTACCGGTCAGCGCCTCGACCATGGCGGGCGCCGGGCTGAGTTCCATTGGCGCGACGTGCAATTGGCGGCGGCGGGCGATGGCCTCGGGCTGCTCACGGCGGATCCAGTCCATCATGCCCTCGCGGATCTCGCAGCGCAGGTCAAACAGGGTGGGGCCGTCACGCGCGCTCATCAGCAGGCGTACCTCGAGGGTGGCATCGCGGCAGTCTGTGACCTGCAGGATCTGTGCGCGCTGGTCCCACAGGCGGTGGGCCTTGATCTGGCGGGTGTATTCCTCACGGATCGGGCCGATGTCCACGCCCTGGTCCAGGTACAGGAACACGGTGCCGAGCAACTGCGAGGTGGTCTTGGTCCAGTTCTGGAAGGTATCCTCGAGGAAGCGATTGGAGGGGACGACAAGGCGGCGGTCGTCCCAAAGGCGCACGACGACGTAAGTCGTGCGGATGTCCTCGATACGGCCCCATTCGCCGTCGAGGATGATGACGTCGTCGATCGAGATCGGCTCGGTCATCGCCATCTGGATGCCCGCGATGAGGGCCTTCAGCGCAGGCTGCGCAGCGGCGCCGACGGCCAGCGCGGCAAGACCGGCCGAGGCCATCAGGGTAACGCCGATCTCCTTCACCCCGGGGATCGAGGCGAGCATGCCCGAGATCGTCAGGAACACGATCAGGAACGTGCCGAGGCGGCTCATGATACCAAGACGCGTGCGGCGGCGGCGGGCGTTGCGGTTGTTCTCGACGGTGATGTCGGCCCGCAGGATCATCGCCTCGATGAAGGCGCGGAAGATCGCGATGGCCACCCAGCCGGTGAGGAGCGGCATGACGAAGGGGGCGAAGCGCTCCCACACCGCATCGAGCGCCGGGGCCTCACGCGCGGCGAAGACCACGCCGATGGAGACGAAGGCCCAGCGGGTAGGCCGTTCGAGCCGGTTGACGACGAGGCCGTCCGCATCGCTGGTGCTCCCCCGAGCCACCCGGACGAGGACGCGGAACAGCACGGCGTGGATCACCAGTGCAAGCACCACGCCGATCAGCCCGGCGAGGATGGCGACCACGGGTCTTTCGGCCCAGTTCGGAAGGCCCGCGATGTGGCTCTCGATGAAGTCGATCATGGGGAGCAAACGATGCTGCAGTGCAGCAGTTTCGCAGGCGGTCGCATCAGTCGGGCGTTGCGCCGAGAACCCGCCCTTCGAGAAGCTCAGGGTGAGCGGGGTTTAAGGGCTATCCCCGAGTGAGCGAGACACGGGACGTCCCCTGAACCCGCTCAGCCTGAGCCTATCGAAGGTCCCGAGGCGGGGCGCAAGGCTCAGTGCGCCGCGCCCCAGCTCTCGCCGTGACCGATCTCGATCCCCAGCGGCACGTCGAGCGTCACGGCGGGCAGCGCCGCATCCGCCATCACCCGCTCGATCACCGGCGAGGCCGCCGCGACGTCGCCCTCGGGCAGTTCGAAGACGAGTTCGTCGTGCACCTGCAGCAGCATGCGCACGTTCGGCAGGCCCGCCTCGACCAGCGCCGGGGTCATGCGCGCCATCGCCCGCTTGATGATGTCGGCGCTGGTGCCCTGGATCGGCGCGTTGATCGCCGCGCGCTCGGAACCCTGGCGCTCGGCCTGGTTCTTGGAATTGACGCGCGGGAACCACGTCTTGCGACCGAACAGCGTCTCGGAATAGCCCTTGGCGCGCACGCTCTCCAGCGTCTCGTGAATGTAGCGCTGGATGCCCGGGAAGCGCTCAAAATAACGGTCGATCATCGCCTGCGCCTCGTCCGATGACGTGCCCAGACGCCCCGCGAGGCCCCAGCGCGAGATACCGTAGAGGATCGCAAAGTTGATTGTCTTGGCCCGCCCGCGCGTGTCGCGATCGACCGTTCCGAACATCTCCATCGCCGTGCGCGAGTGAATGTCCTCGTTCGCCGCGAACGCTTCCTTGAGGCTGGGCACGTCGGCCATGTGCGCGGCGAGGCGCAGCTCGATCTGCGAATAGTCGGCGGCGAGCAGGACATTGCCCGGCTCGGCGACGAAGCAGTGACGGATCTGGCGGCCGATCTCGGTGCGGATCGGGATGTTCTGCAAGTTCGGGTCGGTCGAGGACAGGCGCCCGGTCTGCGCGCCGACGAGGCTGTAGCTGGTGTGGACGCGGCCCGTCTCCGGGTTGATCGCGGCCTGCAGCGCCTCGGTGTAAGTCGAGCGCAGCTTGGAAAGTTGGCGCCATTCCAGCACCTTGGTGGCGACGATCTCGCCCTCGGCGGCCAGCTTTTCGAGCACCGACTGGTCGGTGGAATACTGGCCGCTCTTGCCCTTCTTGCCGCCCCTGTAGCCGAGCTTGTCGAACAGGATGTCGCCGAGCTGCTTGGGGCTGCCGATGGTGAATTCCTGGCCGACCTTCTCGAAGATCTCCTTTTCCAGCGCGCCGATCGCCTCGGCGAACTGGCTGGAAAGACCGGACAGTTTCTCACGGTCGACCTTGACCCCGTGGCGCTCCATTTGCGCCACGACCGGGATCAGCGGGCGGTCGACGCGCTCGTAGATGCGGGTTCCGCCTTCATAGGACAGGCGCGGTTTCAGCGCAGAGTGCAGCCGCCAGGTGACGTCGGCGTCCTCGGCGGCGTACTGCGTGGCGCGGTCGAGCGGAACTTCGCCGAAGGGGATCGCCTTCTTGCCGGTACCGCAGATTTCCTTGAAAGTCATCGTGGTGTGGCCAAGGTGGCGCTGCGAAAGCTCGTCCATGCCGTGGCCGCCGCCGATACCCTCGATCTGACGGCCGGCATCGAGGCAGAAGCTGACGATCATCGTATCGTCGATCGGCGCCACCGCTATGCCGTGGCGCGCCAAGACGTTGAGGTCGTACTTGATGTTCTGGCCGACCTTGAGCACCGCATCGCTCTCCAGCAGCGGCTTCAGGCGGGACACAGCGGCACCTAGCGATACCTGAACGGGCTTCTCCGCGAACATATCGCTGCCACCGTGGCCAAGCGGGATGTAACACGCCTCGTTCGGCCCGACCGCGAGGCTGATGCCCGCCAGGTCAGCCCGCATCGAGTCCAGCATCGAGGTCTCGGTGTCCACCGCGACAAGCCGCGCGGCGAAGGCCTTGGCGATCCACTCGTCGAGCTGCGCCTCCGTCGTCACGCACGCGTAGGCATCGCGATCGATCGCGGGCCACTGGGGCAGCGATTGGCGCGCAGCGCCTTCGGTCGGGCGGGCGGCGGCTATGATCGTCGCCTTCGCCGGGTTCAGCTGCGTCGCGCGCTCGGGGCTGCCGTGGCCGGTGTCGAGGCGCTTCAGGAGGCTGGTGAAGCCGTGGGTGGAGAGGAATGCCGCCAGCGGCTCGGGCGGGATCGCATCGAGCTTGAAGTCGTCAAGCGCCATCGGGAGGGTGCAGTCTTCCTTCAGCGTCACCAGCACCTTGGACAGGCGCGCCTGCTCGGCCTGCTCGATCAGGCGTTCCTGAAGCTTGGACTTCTTCATCTCCGGCGCGGCGGCGAGCGCGCTTTCGAGATCGCCGTAGTCTTGGATCAGCTTGGTCGCGGTCTTGGGGCCGACGCCGTAGACGCCGGGGACATTGTCAACCGCGTCACCCATCAGCGCGAGGACGTCGCCCACCTTCTCGGGGGGAACGCCGAACTTCTCGATCACTTCGGGAATGTCGATGCGCTGGTTCTTCATCGTGTCGAGCATGTCGACGCAGCCGCCGCCGATGCCGCATTTGCCGACCAGCTGCATGAGATCCTTGTCCGAGGACACGATCGTCACGTCCCAGCCCTTCGCCGTGGCGGCGCGTGCGTAGGAGGCGATGAGGTCGTCTGCCTCAAGGCCCGGCTCCTCGATGCAAGGCAGCGAGAAGGCGCGCGTCGCGTCGCGGATCAGCGGAAACTGCGGGACCAGATCTTCGGGTGGCGGCGGGCGGTTGGCCTTGTAATCCACGTAGATGTCGTTGCGGAACGAATGGCTGCCCGCGTCGAGAATCACCGCCAGATGCGTCGGGCCATCGGCCTTGTTAAGATCCTCGGCCAGCTTCCACAGCATCGTCGTGTAGCCGTAGACCGCGCCCACAGGCGTGCCCACCGGGTTAGTGAGCGGCGGCAGGCGGTGATAGGCGCGGAAGATGTACGCCGAGCCATCGACGAGATAGAGGTGCTGCTTGGAATCCATGCCGCAACCCCTAGAGCATTCTGAAGTCGGCTGGAACAGCCGACGGCTCGCAGAATGCGGCAAACAAGAGCATATGGACCATCAGCTGAGTCAACCTGATCGGATGATGATCCGGCAACGCTCATTTCTTCTCCGCACAGGAACCGTTCATGTCCGCAGGTGTTTTCGCCGAGCGCTTGAAACGCCGCAGTGTGCCTCGTAACCACGGGTCTGAGCCCGTCGAAGAGGCTCACGCGGCGTTTTCGCCGACGGGGTAACTCGCAGAAAGAGGGATTGAATATGCGCAAGATCGTTTTCGTTGCTGTAGCAGCAGTGGCCGCCATGTCGCTGGCCGCCTGCTCGGAAAAGACCCAGGACGCCGCCAGCGAAGCCGCTTCGTCGGCCGGTGACGACCTCTCCGACACCGCCTCGGACGTGGGTGATGCGCTGGGTAATGCCGGCGCCACCGCATCGCAGGCCGCCAACGACACCGCCGATGCCGCCAAGGATGCTGCCAAGAGCGCCGAGAAGACCACCGATGACATCGCCGCCGACGCCGAGAAGGCCGCGAACGACGTCGCCAAGGAACTCGACGATCACACCGACGGCAACCCGCACACCAACTGATCTGTCGGATCGAAGAAACGGAAAAGGGGCCTTCACGGCCCCTTTTTTGTGTCCTTCGCCGTAGCCCGGAGGCTCAGCGCGCCGAGGCGCTGCGCGGGTAGTTCGGCCCTTCGGCCTGATAGCCGTTGTAGATCGTGCGCGCGATGTTGGCGATGCGCGTCTCGCGCCCGGGGCGACCGCCCTGCCCGGTCACGTAGATCGCAACCGCGAAGACCCGGCCATCGGGCGTCTGGATGATGCCGACGTCACTGGAGGTGTTGTTGAGCGAGCCGGTCTTGTGGGACACCTCCACCCCCGCAGGCAGTCCGGCCGGAATGCGGCGCTTGCCGGTCAGGCAGCGGCTCATCGCGCCGAGCAGGACATTGCGGCTCGACGGGCTCAGCCACTTGCCCTGGTAAATGCCCGAGAGCAGGTTCACCATGGCCTTGGGCGTGGCGCTGTCGCGCTTGTCGACGACGCGGGCGGGATCGATGGCGCCATCGTCGCGCACCAGCGTCGCGATGTCGCGGTCGATGTGCCAGTCGTCGATCCCGGCGCGCTGAATCCAGGCGTTGACTGCCTTGGGACCGCCGATGACCTTCAGCAGTGCGTCGGTCGCGTAGTTATTGGAGCGCGTGATCATCAGCTCGATCAGGCGCGTGGCAGACATGTACTCACCCGGCCGCACCGGTGCGATCGCGCTGGAGAACGGCGCCGAGCCGACCGGAACCATAAGCGGAAACTCGCTCGACAGGCTCCACTTGCCCTTGTCCACGCCTTCCAGGAAAGTCGCGGCGATGGCGATCTTGCTGGTGCTGGCCATCGGGAAGCGCTGGTCGCCCAGCACGTCGACCATGCGGCCGCTGGCGAGGTCCATCGCGGCGACGCCGATGCGGCCCTGCGAGGCATTGGCGACGGCTGCAAGCTGCTGGCCGAACGGCGAATTGTAGGTACGCGGCCCGCGCTGGTCCGTGCCGAAAATATCGTCGAAGCTGTTCTGGACCTGCACCACCTGCTCGGTCGGGCGGGAGAGCGGATCGATCTGCTCTGCCTGCGCGCCATGCGGTGATGTGACGGCCGCGAGCATCGTCGCAGCAGCGAAAAAGCGTCCGGCGCCCTTACGGCACCGCGCGAAAAGTCGGTCTGCCCCGGTCATGCAGCCCACACCCTACCTTCGTCCATATTCCCAAACGGTTAACGTTCCAGCGACGAAACGCCAGAGTCCAGCGATGAGTTGCATTGGACGTGCGGCGATTTCCCAAATGCGCACTTTCCTTTCACGCAGATGAACGAAGTTTACGCAGCCCGGGCCTTTGGGGGCTTCGACAAGTCAGCCTGAGCGGGGTGGATGTCTGCACTACCTCCGCTCACCCTCCGCTTGTCAAAGGGTCGGGCGCAGCGAAACCTCGCCAGAGCAAACAAAAGGGCCGGGAGATCGCTCTCCCGGCCCCTTCGATGTGCTGACGCTGGGTCAGGGCTTCATCAGAAGCCCATGTCACCCATGCCGCCCATGCCGCCGGGCATGGCGGGCATTGCGGGCTTGTCGTCGGCGCGCTCGACGATACCGGCTTCGGTCGTGATGAGCAGACCGGCAACCGACGAGGCGTCCTGCAGCGCGGTGCGCACGACCTTGGTCGGGTCGATGACGCCGGCGGCCTTCAGGTTCTCGTAGACGTCGGTGGCGGCGTTGAAGCCGATGCCTTCGTCCGCCTGGTCGAGCAGCTTGCCTGCGACGACGGCGCCATCGCTGCCGGCGTTCTCGGCGATCTGCTTGACCGGTGCGGTGATCGCCTTGCGGACGATGTCGACGCCGCGGGTCTGGTCTTCGTTGGCGCCCTTGAGGCCTTCGAGAGCGCGGGTCGCGTAGAGCAGCGCGGTGCCGCCGCCGGGGACGATGCCTTCTTCAACGGCAGCGCGGGTCGCGTGGAGAGCGTCGTCGACGCGGTCCTTGCGCTCCTTCACCTCGACTTCGGTCGCGCCGCCGACCTTGATGACGGCAACGCCGCCGGCCAGCTTCGCAAGGCGCTCCTGCAACTTCTCGCGGTCGTAGTCCGAAGTGGTGACTTCGATCTGCGCGCGGATCTGCTCGACGCGGCCCTTGATCTCGTCGGCCGAACCGGCGCCGTCGACGATCGTGGTGTTGTCCTTGTCGATGGTGACCTTCTTGGCCTGGCCCAGCATGCCCAGGGTGACGGTCTCGAGCTTGATGCCGAGGTCTTCCGAGATCATCTCGCCGGCGGTCAGCGTGGCAATGTCGCCCAGCATGGCCTTGCGGCGATCGCCGAAGCCCGGAGCCTTGACGGCAGCGATCTTCAGGCCGCCACGCAGCTTGTTGACGACGAGCGTGGCCAGAGCCTCACCCTCGATGTCTTCGGCGATGATGAGAAGCGGACGGCCCGACTGCACCACGGCTTCCAGGATCGGAAGCAGCGCCTGCAGCGACGACAGCTTCTTCTCGTGGATGAGGATGTACGGGTTCTCGAGTTCGACCGTCATCTTCTCGGGGTTGGTGACAAAGTAGGGCGAGAGGTAGCCACGGTCGAACTGCATGCCTTCGACGACGTCGAGTTCGAATTCGAGACCCTTGGCCTCCTCGACGGTGATCACGCCTTCCTTGCCGACGCGCTCCATGGCTTCGGCGATCTTCTCGCCGACTTCCACGTCACCGTTGGCGGAGATGATGCCGACCTGGGCGATTTCCGACGAACCGGCAACCGGGGTCGAACGCGCCTTGAGGTTTTCGACGACCTTGAGGACGGCGAGGTCGATGCCGCGCTTCAGGTCCATCGGGTTGGTGCCGGCGGCAACCGACTTCATGCCTTCGCGCACGATCGCCTGGGCGAGAACGGTCGCGGTGGTGGTGCCGTCACCGGCCTTGTCGTTCGCCTTCGAGGCCACTTCGCGCAGCATCTGCGCGCCCATGTTCTCGTACTTGTCCTTGAGTTCGATCTCCTTGGCGACCGACACACCGTCCTTGGTGATGCGGGGCGCGCCGAAGCTCTTCTCGATGACGACGTTGCGGCCCTTGGGGCCGAGGGTCACCTTGACGGCGTTGGCGAGGGTGTCGACACCGGCGAGAATGCGCTCGCGGGCGTCACGGCCGAACTTTACGTCCTTGGCTGCCATTTTAGAATTCCTTCAAAAAACAGATGGTAGGTCGGATGCTCAGGCGATGACGCCGAGGATGTCCGATTCCTTCATGATGAGCAGGTCTTCACCAGCGACCTTGACCTCGGTGCCCGACCACTTGCCGAACAGGACGCGGTCGCCGACCTTGACGTCGAGCGGGGTGATCGTGCCGTTCTCGGCGCGGGCGCCCGAACCGACCGAGACGATTTCGCCTTCAGCGGGCTTTTCCTTGGCGCTGTCGGGGATGATGATGCCGCCGGCGGTCTTTTCCTCGGCTTCAACGCGGCGCACGAGAACACGGTCGTGCAGCGGGCGGAAAGTCATTGGGGTGTCTCCCTAGATCCAACGAAGTATAAAACTGGACTTGGCACTCAGTGAAGGAGAGTGCCAACGGCGGAGATATGGTCCGGTGCCATGGGGCCGTCAATGGGGACTTCGCAGAAAAAATTTATCTGCCGTTCAACTTCGCGGCGAACTGGTGCGCCCGGTAGATGATCGCTCTATGACACTGCGACAGTCGGCGCAGAGATAGGCATCGACCGTTCGGGCACAAGGCCGAATCGATCGCGCCAGTGCCAGCGACCGAGCAGCAGGATCGCCGCGACCGTCAGGCCGACCGCGAGGCCGATCCACACGCCCACGCCCTTGAGCGGCGTGAAGAGGCCCAGCACAACCGAGGTCGCGAAGCCTGCCAGCCAGTAGCCGACGATGGCGATCAGCGCGGGAATCCGTGTGTCCTGCACACCGCGCAGCACGCCAGCGGCGATCGCCTGCACGCCGTCGGTCAACTGGAATATCGCGGCGATAAAGAGATACTGCACCGCCAGCGCGACCAGTGCCGCATTGGCAGGCGCGGACACGTCGACATAGGCGGAGATGATCGTGCGCGGAATCAGCAGCATCGCCAGCGCGGACAGCCCGACGAAGCCGAGGCCGATCGCGATCGCCACCCATCCCGCGCGCGCAATCGCGTCACGGTCGCCGGCGCCGTAGTGATAGCCGACGCGGATCGTCGCGGCCTGGCCGATGCCGAAGGGCACCTGGAAGGCGAAGGCGGCGATCTGCAGCGCGACGGTGTGCGCGGCCAGTTCGACCTCGCCGACCAGTCCCATCAGGAAGGCGGCGCCGGAAAACAGCCCGCCCTCCGCGATCAGGGTCGCCGAGATCGGCAGGCCCAGCCGCAGCATCTGGCGCAGGCGCTGCCATTCCGGCCGCCAGAAACGCCCGAACACATGGAAGCGGCGCAAATTACGGTCACTACGGATGGCGACCACGTACGCCAGTACGGTGACGCAGGCCGTGATCGTGCTGGCCAGCGCCGAGCCGGTGAGGCCGAGCGCAGGCATGCCGAGGTTGCCGAACACCAGTGCATAGTTGCCCAGAGCGTTCACCCCTATCGACAGCGCGGTGATCACCGTCGCGAAGACCGGCCTCCCCAGGGCGGATACGAACGTACGCAAGACGTTGGCCACCGCCATCGGGACCAATGCCAGCGAGATCACGCGGATGAAGTGCCCGGAAATCGCCGAGACACGAACATTCTGGCCGGTCAGCAGCATAATCTGCTCACCGAAGAAGCAGATCCCCACCGCCACCAGCCCGAGCCCGAGCGCCAGCCACAATGCCATGCGGGCGGACCGCCGCACCTCGCGCACCGAGTTGCGGCGACGTCCGATCTCGGCGGCGATCAGCGGGGCTACCGCGCCGGTCACGCCGTTAAGACCCATCATCACCACTGCGACAATGGCGACTGCGAGGCTCGATGCCGCCAGCGCCTCCTGCCCCAGCCGCGCTACGAAGATCACGTCGACGGCGAAGACCGCCATTTGCAGCATATTGGCAAGCGCCAGCGGCCCGGCCAGCCGCAAGGTCGCGCGCAATTCCTCGCGCAAGGGGTGGTTGTCGCTTCTCTCCCGCATCGCGGCGGGCGATAGATGCTGGTCGGGATAAGGGGAAGCGATTTCCTCGGTAGCATTCCGGGCTGGCGCCGATGTATGACCCAGGCCTATGAAGCAGATCGCAATCCTCGGCGCCTTCGCGCTGGTCGGCGCACTCGCGGGGTGCGGCGACAAGGCCCCGGAACAGTCCTCCGTCAGCGCCTCCCCGGCCGCCACGGCATCACCGACCGCTGCGTCGTCCACCGTGACCGACCCGGCGCCGATGGCCTTTGCCACCTGCCGTTCGTGCCATTCGACCGAGCCCGGCCAAAACGGGATCGGACCGACGCTGCATGGCATCGTCGGATCGAAGGCAGGCGCGGTGGAGGGCTATGCCTTCAGCCCGGCGCTGAAGAACGCGGGGATCACCTGGGATCGCCAGAGCCTCGACACCTGGCTGCAGGGGCCGATGAAAATGGTCCCCGGCACGAAGATGGTGCTGCCCGTCGCCGATGCGCAGAAGCGCAAGGCAATCATCGGTTATCTCGAAACGCTGAAATGACGCCCGACGAAGCCCTTGCCCTTGCGGAAATCCAGCAGCATCTGGCTCGCTGCACGCAGGCCGGAGATGCGCGCAAAGCGGACGCTTACGCGGATTGCTTCACGACGGACGGCGTTCTGGAACTGGCGCATGAGACGATCTGCGGGCGCGAGGCGATTCGCGCGTGGATGAGCGGACCATCAGTGATCCCCGCTCCGGCAGACGGCACGCCGGGTTTCGTCAGCCACCATCTGACGACCTGCCACGTCGAATTCACCACCTCCAAAGAAGCGGCTGCGCGGACCTACTGGCTGGTGACGAGCGCCGCCGGGCTCGACCACAACGGCTTCTACCGCGATGACCTGCGCCGAGAGGACGGATGCTGGCGCATCGCCCGTCGCCGTCCGCGCACGCTGTGGATCAGCCCGGCGAGCGTACTCCACCGGCGCTGACCGACCGATCGCCAAAGAAGAGGCCCTTGCGCGTATAGTCGCGCAAGGGGCTGTCGGCCGACGTCCAGGGACCGGAACGTCGCGGGGATGCGAGATCAGGTCAGACCTTGC
This sequence comes from Novosphingobium resinovorum, assembly GCF_027922145.1. Lineage (GTDB taxonomy): Bacteria > Pseudomonadota > Alphaproteobacteria > Sphingomonadales > Sphingomonadaceae > Novosphingobium > Novosphingobium resinovorum. The sequence continues at coordinate 158,301 of NZ_BSFC01000019.1, forward strand.
GTCCGGGCGGCGGGGCCTGCTCGGCCGGAGCCTCCGCCTTGGCTTGAATGGCCTGCGAGGGTGCGTTGGCCGCATCGCAGCCATCGGACGCAGCCTGCGTCATTTTCGGCTGTGTGCCCGATCCGTCCGAGCTGTAGGAAACCGAGCGCGTGCAGCCGCTGGCATCGGTGCTCGACGAATAATACGTCACATGCGCGCCCTTGGGCATGTCGCCGACCATCGTGAGACCCGGCATCGCAGCACCGTCCGCGCTCGCCGCCGTCACTTGCTGTTGCATACGGGCCGCCTGCTGCTGCATGAGTGCCGCGCGCTGCATCATGGCGTTCATTTGCGCGTCCATCATCGCGGAGATCCGGTCCATATGCGCGAAGGGGTCGGCCATGACCGGCATGTCCGCCTGCTGCATGACATCGGCGGGCACGAACTGCACCTTGGGCGCAACGTCGCCGGTGTACTGGACGTGGACGACGGTGCCGTCGGGCGCATCGACCTTCATCGTGTGCAACCGGGCACTGGCGGCCTCGGCCGCTCCGGCGCCAAGCAGGGCGAGCACGGCAGCGCCGACGAGGTACTTCCTGGGGGGCATTCGCATTGGCGATGTTCTCCTTCGTGACTCGACCCTTTGCGGACGCGAAGCTGCCTCCCCGAAGCTGAACGCAGGATTACGGAACCGGAACGCAAAAAGGGCGGCGCCTTGCGACACCGCCCTTTCCGTTATCTGCCCGGAAGAACCGGGAAGAAGATTACTTGAGCTCGACGGTGCCGCCGGCTTCTTCGATCTTCTTCTTGATTTCTTCGGCTTCAGCCTTGGTCGCGCCTTCCTTGACGGCCTTGGGAGCGCCTTCGACGAGAGCCTTGGCTTCAGCGAGGCCCAGACCGGTGATGGCGCGGACTTCCTTGATGACGTTGATCTTCTTGCCACCGTCGCCGGTGAGGATCACGTCGAATTCGGTCTTCTCTTCAACGGCTTCGGCAGCGGCGCCACCAGCGGCCGGGGCAACTGCGACAGCAGCAGCGGCGCTGACGCCCCATGCTTCTTCGAGAGCCTTGGCGAGGTCAGCGGCTTCCAGAACGGTGAGCTGCGACAGTTCTTCAACAAGCTTGGCGATATCGGCCATGATTATAACTCCTGATCTGTGGTCCACCGTGGGCCTCATGCCCGGCGGCGGAATAAATCGTAAGAAACGTTCTGCTTAAGCGAGCGCTCAGGCAGCCTTGTCGGCGTAGGCAGCGAAAACGCGAGCCAGCTTGGCCGCCGGAGCGGTCTGCAGCTGGGCGATCTTCGTCGCCGGAGCCTGAACGAGGCCGATGAGCTTGGCGCGCAGTTCGTCGAGCGAGGGCATCGAGGCGAGAGCCTTGACACCTTCGGGGGTCAGAACCTGCGAACCCATCGCGCCGCCGACGATCTCGATCTTGTCGGTCGTCTTGGCGAATTCAACGACGGCCTTGGCGGCTGCAACGGGGTCCACCGAAGAGGAGATACCCGTGGGGCCGGTCAGGAAGTCGCCGATACCGACGTAGTCGGTGTCCGCGATGGCAAGCTTGGCAAGACGGTTCTTCGCAACCTTGTAGGTCGCGCCCGCATCACGCATCTTTCCGCGCAGGGCAGTGGACTGGGCCACCGACATGCCGAGGTTGCGGGTGACTACCACCGCGCCGGCCTCTGCGAAAACCGCGTTGAGCGAGGCGACCGATTCGGCTTTCTGCGAACGATCCATGCCATACTCCTTCACAATGGCCACGAAAGGCGAACCCCCCGTAGCCGGCTACGTATTGTCCGGGGCGCTTGCAGCACCTCGGGCGAGTCCGTCGAAGGGGAAGGAGTTCTCGTGCATGACCTTTGGTCGAAACACGATGTTGGCACCACGCTCGAAGGAGTGGGGCCGGGTGATTTCCTTGTCCCCGTCTAGGCTGCGAATTAAGAGGGGAACCCTCAGCAGCTGTCTCGGACGGATGACAGACGGGAATCACCCCATCAGTCGGAGCGGGCCAATGGCGGATTGCCGGTTCTGAGTCAAGGCCGGACGGTCAGGATTGGCGGCATTGTACCTGGCTGCGGGCGACGACGGCGAGGATGGTGATGAGCGCCATCGCGGGCAGCGCCCAGTGCCCGATGTGCCCCGCCGCGATCACAGCCACCGCGAAGACGAGCAGGCCGTGACGCCACGGTCCCGTCAGCACCAACCGGTCGCGCACGAACCACAGCGCCACCATGTAGACCGCCAACGGTACCGCGACGGCAAGGTTGCTCGCCAGCATGGGGGCGTGGTGGCCCTGCCCTGCGGCATTGTCGATGGCGACCGCAAAGCCCGCCCCAGTTGCGGCGCCGCCTGCGTATATCAGCGCATGAGCGTAGCTCCAGTTGAACGAGCTGGAAAAGCGCTCCTGATCGAGCGGGCCTTCTTGCGAGAAATAGAGCCACCACATCGCAAAGGTGATCGCCAGTGCGGAAAGGGCCAGGACGATCAGTTCGGCCGGGTGTCCGCCCGGCGCATCGGCATAGGTAAATGCGGCGGCGCTGGAGAGCAGCACTTCGCCCAGCACGATGATGACGAACAGCCCGTGCCGCTCGGCAACGTGGTGGTGGTGCCAGGGCGTCTTGCCGCGCGCTTCGGCTATGACGGGAACGGCCATCTCCATCACCGCTCCCAGCACGAACAGCCCGGCCACCGCGCCGAACCCGGACGGGCGCAACACCAGCAGCGCGAGCGTCCAGTACAGCTGCGTCACCGCGATGCCGACCGCATAGCTCACCGCCGTCGCCCGGTGGCGCGGGTCTGAGCGCGCGGCGATCAGCCAGAACGCCACCATCGCCGCGCGCATGACGATGTAGCCGACGATCACCAGCGTCAGGCTGCCGCCCGCGAAGACGCGCGGAACTCCGGCCGCCACCGCCAGCGCCCCCGCCATGATGACACAGGTGATGAGACGATAGACCGGCCCGTCGCTGTCGTAGGCCGAGGCGAACCAGGTGAAGTTCATCCAGGCCCACCACGTCGCGAAGAAGGCCATCGCAAAGGTCGCCAATCCCATCACCGCGTGGCCTGCCGCGACCGCATGGTGCAGCCCTTCGGCGGCGCTGGCCACGGCGATGACGATGACGAGGTCGAACAGCAGTTCGAGCGGCGTGGAGACGCGGTGCGGTTCATGCGGATCGCGGGCGCCGAACGGTCGCCAGCTACGGGTCTTGGTCATCTGTGCGGCGGGGCCCCTGCTGTTTGGTCGATGACCTTAGAGGCGAGACCACCGGGGCGGCAAGGCCCGCCGTGGCCCCGGGATCAGGGCGCCTCGTAGCCCAGCAGATCGCCCGGCTGGCAGCCCAGTTCGCGGCAGATCGCCTCCAGCGTGGAGAAACGGATTGCCTTGGCCTTGCCGGTCTTGAGGATCGAGAGGTTGGCGAGGGTGATGCCGATCCGCTCGGCCAGTTCGGTCAGCGTCATGCGGCGGGCGTGGAGCAGGTCGTCGAGCTTGACCACGATGTTCGTGCCTTCCGTTTCGTCGCCCATCACACCATCCCTTCGAGGTCGGCGCGCATCTGGGCGCCCTTGCGGAACACGCGAGCGAGGATGAACAGGATCAGCATGAGCAGCAGGCCGTTGCCGTCAACGCCGCCGATCACTTCCAGGTCGGTATGGCCCTGGCCCTTGGTGAGCGCGTTGATCCACGCACCCATGCCGGACATCGGCAGGCCGACCAGCTGCACCGCGAGCGTCAGCCAGGCCATCTGCGTGAGGCGCGAGGCGTTGTCGGGCACGAAGGGATCGCCTTCGCCAACCGTATCGACGATGCGCTTGAGGAGCTGGAAAAGGCGCAGCAGCAAGGCGCAGAGCAGTGCCGCCAGCAGCAGGACGCCCGCGATCGCCCAGAGGAAAGGTCCGGTCGGCACGCCCTCCAGATGCTCCGCCAGCGCGGTGCTTGCGGGTCCGTGGAAGATCGCCAGCAGCGGCGCCGCCAGCAGGCTCGCGCCCATGCCGAGCGCCAGGACCGCCATGAGAAACCATAGAACGCCCTTGGCAATGGCGAGGAGCGGGTCACGGGTGATCGTGTTCATCGTCTGGTTTCCTTCCCGTCCGGATCACATGAGCGCGGGGACGACCCGCGCTCCGATGACGATCACTTGCCCGTGGGCCGATGCCTCGGCGGGGGCCGTGACGGTGGGGAGCCAGAAGCCGGCCAAGAAGAGCGTGGCAAGGAGCAGCGAGAGCAGAGGCGGTGCCATCCGGTGCGTGTCAGGGCGGATCATTGTTCGTTCTCCGATATGCTTGATATCGAAATTCAATAAATCCAATTCTGCATATCGTCAATCAATAATATCGAAAAACGATATGTTGCCGTTGGCGCGCAAAAAAGGGGCGGCTCCGGTCTGGAGCCGCCCCCGTTGGGGCTCGACCATGTCGCCGGGCGTGACAACCGGCGGGCCGGGCCGGTCAGGCGTCGGTAAGCTCCCGGTTGGTTGCAGGGGTGGAGGCCCCGGGAGTCTTGATCGACGGCCTGTAGGTGCGGAAGTCGAAGCGGTTTCCAGCCTTGCCCTCGGCTTCCAGGCTCTCGCGATGCTGCAACTGAAGACGCGCGCGGCGCAGGCGGCCCTTGCGCGAGGTGAACGGGTTCCCCTCGTCAGGCTCGGCGGCGGCCATGGCGTCGAGCAGTTCGTAGCGCTCCTCTGCCGTCTGCGGCAGCGGCGAGGCTGCAAGGATCGCCGTGGCCGAATTGCCCGCGATCACGCGATCACGCTGTACCGGAGCGCGTTCGGCGACGATGGGCTCGGCGACTGCAGGCTCCACTGCCTCGACCACGGGCGCGGGGGCGGGAACCGGTTCGAGCGTGCCCACCGGCTCAAGCGGCTCGGGCGCATACTCGGCCTCCTCGTAGACCGGATCGGAGCGACGGCGGCGCATCGCGGCGATGCCCACGCCCGCCACGCCAAGCGCGGCAAGAATGCCGGCGACTTCGGCCACCGGGAAGCCATCGCCGTCGGTGGTCGGCGGCGCTGGCTGGGCGGCAGCTGGCGGAGCTTCGGCGCGCGCGGGAGCCGGAGCTGCAGGCGGAACGGAACCTTGAGCCAGCGTGCCATCGCCCGCAGTGCCGTTATCCTGAGCGGTCGGGACAGTTGGCTGCACCGGCGCGGCGCGTTCGGCGCGCGGCGCGGCGGAAGCGCGGGTCGTGCTGCGCGTCCGCGCGGCCGTACTCGACGGTTCGGCTGCAGCCTCATCCGGCGTGGCGGGCGGCGGCACGTCAGGCAAAACCACAGTCTGCTGCTGGGTCGGCGTCACCGAAGTCGGCGCCGTGCCTGCCGTGGTCGCCGTGTAGGTGGGTACATTGAGCGGCGCGGACGCTTCAGGCGGCAGCGTGACGGTGGGCTCCGTCGCCGGTGCGCTGGCTGGCGGCGTGACAGTAGTTTCCTGCGGCAGTGACAGCGAAGGCGTCGTCGCGGGAGCCTGCACTTCCTGCGCAGCGGCCGGGATTGCGGAAAGCGCGAGGACAGCGGCAATCGCGGTCAGTGCGCTGGGCGAGCGGGGGACGGCAAAGTGTATCATACCGGAAACAATGCGCGCCCTGTGCAAAAGTCCTTTCGCAAGTGCGGAATACGGGACGGGCCGACCCGTCACCTGCGACGAATTGATGCTTTCGGCAAGAACACGGTTTTCGGCGGATTTACGCCAGATTAACGGCATTAGCCCGCTCTCGCCGTTTGACACCCCGCACCCCGGCTCCTATATGGCGGCCTCGCTCGATCGCTTCGAGCAAGGCATGTCCATGCGCGGGGACATGCCCGGGAAGGAGGCGATCGGGATTTCATCCGACGTGGAAGGCTGCAGGCCGCATGGAGACCCGAACCCCGGGAATCCGCGTGCCAGGCGGCCTTTCTTGCGTTCCGGATGGTCTGCTTTCGGGCAGGCGACGTCACTCGCGACGACGAATTTTTACGAAGGCCGTGTCCCTTGCGACTCGGTCCTCACACGAAGAGGCAAAGACCAGCTCATGGCCACCAAGCCCATCGACACCACGCCGCTGGTGCGCACTGCGAAGAAGCGCATCCGCAAGATCTTCGGCGACATCCACGAAGTCGTCCAGATGCCCAACCTGATCGAAGTCCAGCGCGAGAGCTACGAGCAGTTCCTGCGCTCGGACCCGTCGGTCGGCTACGTCTCGGGCCTCGAGAAGACCCTGCGTTCGGTGTTCCCGATCCGCGACTTCGCGGGCACCAGCGAGCTGGACTTCGTCCACTACGAGCTGGAAGACCCCAAGTACGACGTGACCGAGTGCCGCCAGCGCGGCATCACCTACGCCGCGCCGATGAAGGTCACGCTGCGCCTCATCGTGTTCGAGGTCGACGCCGAGACCGAGACTCGCTCGGTCCTCGATATCAAGGAGCAGGACGTCTACATGGGCGACATGCCCCTGATGACGGAGAACGGCACCTTCTTCATCAACGGCACCGAGCGCGTCATCGTCTCGCAGATGCACCGTTCGCCGGGCGTCCTGTTCGACCATGACCGCGGCAAGACCCACGCTTCAGGCAAGTTCCTCTTCGCCGCCCGCGTGATCCCGTACCGCGGTTCGTGGCTCGACTTCGAGTTCGACGCCAAGGACATCGTCAACGTCCGCATCGACCGCAAGCGCAAGCTGCCCGTCACCTCGCTGCTCTACGCGCTGGGTCTCGACGGCGAGCAGGTGCTGAACCACTTCTACGCGACCATGTCGTGGAAGCGCGGCTCGGGCGGCTGGCAGCTGCCCTACACCCCCGAGGCATGGCGCGGCGCGAAGCCGACCTTCGACATCGTCGATGCGAACTCGGGCGAAGTCGTGTTCGCTGCCGACACCAAGATCTCCCCGCGCGCCGCCAACAAGGCGCTCAAGGACGGCCTGCAGGAACTGCTGCTGCCGACCGAGGAAATCTTCGGCCGCTATTCCGCCAAGGACCTGATCGACGAGTCGACCGGCCGCATCTACATCGAAGCCGGTGACGAAGTGACGCCGGAAAACCTCGACGCGCTCGACGCGGCGGGCTTCGACCAGATCGACCTGCTCGACATCGACGAAGTCAACACCGGTCCCTGGATCCGCAACACGATGAAGGCCGACAAGGCCGAGAATCGCGATATGGGTCTGGAAGCGATCTACAAGGTCATGCGTCCGGGCGAGCCGCCGACGAAGGAAACCGCCGAAGCCCTGTTCGACGGCCTGTTCTTCGACGCCGACCGCTACGACCTCTCGGCCGTTGGCCGCGTGAAGATGAACATGCGCCTCGGCCTCGATGCCGAGGACACCGTCACCACCCTGCGCGTCGAGGACATCCTCGCCGTGGTGAAGGAACTGGTCGGCCTCAAGGACGGCAAGGGCGAGATCGACGACATCGACAACCTCGGCAACCGCCGCGTGCGTTCGGTGGGCGAGCTGCTGGAAAACCAGTACCGCGTCGGCCTGCTGCGTATGGAGCGCGCCGTGAAGGAGCGCATGTCGTCGGTGGACGTATCGACGGTCATGCCGAACGACCTCATCAACGCCAAGCCCGCCGTGGCCGCGGTGCGCGAGTTCTTCGGTTCCTCGCAGCTCTCGCAGTTCATGGACCAGACCAACCCGCTTTCGGAAGTCACCCACAAGCGCCGTGTTTCGGCCTTGGGCCCGGGCGGTCTGACGCGTGAACGCGCCGGCTTCGAAGTCCGCGACGTTCACCCGACTCACTACGGCCGCATCTGCCCGATCGAAACGCCGGAAGGCCCGAACATCGGTCTGATCAACTCGCTGTCGACTTTCGCGCGCGTCAACAAGTACGGCTTCATCGAGACGCCATACCGCAAGGTGCTCGACGGCAAGGTGACCAAGGACGTCGTCTACCTCTCGGCGATGGAAGAGCAGAAGCACACCGTCGCGCAGGCTTCGGCCGAACTGACCGGTGACGGCTCGTTCGTCGAGGAACTCGTCTCGGCTCGCCAGAACGGCGAATTCGTGATGAGCCCGCGCGACCAGATCACGCTGATGGACGTTTCGCCCAAGCAGCTCGTCTCGGTCGCCGCATCGCTCATTCCGTTCCTGGAAAACGACGACGCCAACCGCGCTCTCATGGGCTCGAACATGCAGCGTCAGGCCGTGCCGCTCGTCAAGGCCGATGCGCCTTACGTCGGCACCGGCATGGAAGAGACCGTCGCTCGTGACTCGGGCGCCGCGATCTCGGCCCTGCGTGCGGGCATCGTCGACCAGGTCGATGCGACCCGTATCGTCATCCGCGCCTCGGGCGACATCGAACCCGGCAAGTCGGGCGTCGACATCTACCGCCTGCAGAAGTTCGAGCGTTCCAACCAGTCCACCTGCATCAACCAGCGCCCGCTGGTGAAGGTCGGTGAAATGGTCGAAGCCCGCACGATCATCGCCGACGGCCCGTCGACCGAGTTCGGCGAGCTGGCGCTGGGCCGCAACGTGCTCGTCGCGTTCATGCCCTGGAACGGCTACAACTACGAGGACTCCATCCTCATCTCCGAGCGCATCGTGAAGGACGACGTGTTCACGTCGATCCACATCGACGAGTTCGAGGTGATGGCCCGCGACACCAAGCTGGGTCCGGAAGACATCACCCGCGATATCCCGAACGTCGGCGAGGAAGCCCTGCGCAACCTCGACGAAGCGGGCATCGTCTACGTGGGCGCTGAGGTTCACCCCGGTGACATCCTCGTCGGCAAGATCACCCCGAAGGGCGAAAGCCCGATGACGCCGGAAGAAAAGCTCCTGCGCGCCATCTTCGGTGAAAAGGCTTCGGACGTCCGCGACACCTCGCTGCGTCTGCCGCCGGGCGTTTCGGGCACCATCGTCGACGTGCGCGTCTTCAACCGCCACGGCATCGAGGTCGATGACCGTACCCGCGCAATCCAGAACGAGGAAATCGAACGCCTCGCCAAGGACCGCGAGGACGAGCGCGCGATCCTCAACCGCGCCACTTACAACCGCCTGAAGGACATGCTCCTCGGCCAGGTCGCCACTTCGGCGCCCAAGGGCCTCAAGAAGGGCGTGGACATCACCGACGAGGTGCTGGCCGAAGTCGAACGTCACGAGTGGTGGAAGTTCGGCGTTGCCGACGACCACGTCCAGTCGCAGCTCGAAGCGGTCAAGACCCAGTACGACCTGACCGTCAAGGCGATCCAGGAGAAGTTCGAGGACCGCAAGGAGAAGCTGGAGCGCGGCGACGAGCTGGCTCCGGGCGTCCTGAAGATGGTCAAGGTCTTCGTCGCGGTGAAGCGCAAGCTGCAGCCGGGCGACAAGATGGCCGGCCGTCACGGCAACAAGGGTATCATCAGCCGCATCCTGCCGTTGGAAGACATGCCCTTCCTGGAAGACGGCACCCCCGTCGACTTCGTCATGAACCCGCTCGGCGTGCCTTCGCGCATGAACGTGGGCCAGATCTTCGAGACGCACCTTGGCTGGGCCGCACGCGGTCTGGGCAAGCGCATCGGCGATGCTCTGGACGCATGGCGCGTGGCCAACCCCAACCCGGTCGCAGGGCAGCCCCCCGAGGCCGTTCGTGAACTGCTGACCGAAATCTACGGCGACAACTACGCCGCAGACATCGCCGAGCGCACGGACGACCAGATCGTCGAGTTCGCCGACTCCGTCCGCAAGGGCGTGCCGATGGGCTCGCCGGTGTTCGACGGCGCGGTCGAGAAGGACGTCACCGACATGCTCCGCCTCGCAGGGCTGGACGAGTCGGGCCAGGTGGACCTGTTCGACGGCCGCACCGGCGACCGGTTCGACCGCAAGGTGACGGTGGGCATGAAGTACGTGCTCAAGCTGCACCACCTTGTCGACGACAAGATCCACGCCCGTTCGATCGGTCCGTACTCGCTCGTCACCCAGCAGCCGCTGGGCGGTAAGGCGCAGTTCGGTGGCCAGCGCTTCGGTGAGATGGAGGTCTGGGCTCTCCAGGCCTACGGCGCCGCATATACCCTGCAGGAAATGCTGACGGTGAAGTCCGACGACGTCGTCGGCCGCACCAAGGTCTACGAAGCGATCGTCAAGGGCGACGACACCTTCGAGGCCGGCATTCCCGAGAGCTTCAACGTTCTCGTCAAGGAAATGCGCTCGCTGGGTCTCAACGTCGAGCTGACCAGCCACGACGATGCCGAAGACGACGACGGCGTCGCCCTGGCGGCGGAGTAAGGGATATCGGGCGGGGCTTCGGCCTCGCCCCTACCCTCTCCCGCCCAGACAAGATTTCACCCTCTAGAGGGATAAAACTATGAACGACCTGACCAAGTTCACGAACCAGATGGCGAAGCCCGAGACGTTCGACCAGATCCAGATCGGACTGGCGAGCCCCGAGCGCATCCGCTCCTGGTCTTTCGGCGAGATCAAGAAGCCGGAAACCATCAACTACCGCACGTTCAAGCCCGAGCGTGACGGCCTGTTCTGCGCCCGCATCTTCGGTCCCGTGAAGGACTATGAGTGCCTGTGCGGCAAGTACAAGCGCATGAAGTACAAGGGCGTCGTCTGCGAAAAGTGCGGCGTCGAAGTCACCGTCACCAAGGTGCGCCGCGAGCGCATGGGCCACATCGAGCTGGCGGCCCCGGTCGCGCACATCTGGTTCCTCAAGTCGCTGCCTTCGCGCATCGGCCTGCTGCTCGACATGCAGCTCAAGCTGCTTGAGCGCGTCCTGTACTTCGAAAGCTACATCGTCATCGAGCCGGGCCTGACCCCGCTCGAGAAGTACCAGCTGCTCACCGAAGACGAGATGCTCGACGCCCAGGACGAGTATGGCGAAGACGCCTTCTCGGCCGGCATCGGCGCCGAGGCCGTCAAGCACATGCTGATGAACCTCGACCTCGAGCAGGAGCGCGCGGATCTGCTGCAGGAGCTTGAGACGACCAAGTCGGAACTCAAGCCCAAGAAGATCATCAAGCGCCTCAAGGTCGTGGAATCGTTCATCGATTCGGGCAACCGTCCCGAATGGATGATCCTCGATGTCGTGCCGGTCATCCCGCCCGAACTGCGCCCGCTGGTGCCGCTGGACGGTGGCCGCTTCGCGACCTCGGACCTCAACGACCTGTACCGCCGCGTCATCAACCGCAACAACCGTCTGAAGCGCCTGATCGAACTGCGCGCCCCGGACATCATCGTGCGCAACGAAAAGCGCATGCTGCAGGAAGCGGTCGACGCCCTGTTCGACAACGGCCGCCGTGGCCGCGTCATCACCGGCGCCAACAAGCGTCCGCTGAAGTCGCTGTCCGACATGCTCAAGGGCAAGCAGGGTCGCTTCCGTCAGAACCTGCTCGGCAAGCGCGTCGATTACTCCGGCCGTTCGGTCATCGTGACCGGTCCGGAACTCAAGCTGCACCAGTGCGGCCTTCCGAAGAAGATGGCGCTCGAACTGTTCAAGCCGTTCATCTACGCCCGTCTGGACGCCAAGGGTCTGTCGATGACCCTGAAGCAGGCCAAGAAGTGGGTCGAGAAGGAGCGCAAGGAAGTCTGGGACATCCTCGACGAAGTCATTCGCGAGCACCCGGTCATGCTCAACCGCGCGCCGACGCTGCACCGTCTGGGCATCCAGGCGTTCGAGCCGGTCCTGATCGAAGGCAAGGCGATCCAGCTGCACCCGCTCGTCTGCTCGGCCTTCAACGCCGACTTCGACGGTGACCAGATGGCCGTCCACGTGCCGCTCTCGCTGGAAGCCCAGCTCGAAGCGCGCGTGCTGATGATGTCGACCAACAACATCCTCTCGCCCGCCAACGGCAAGCCGATCATCGTGCCTTCGCAGGACATGATTCTCGGCCTGTACTACCTGTCGCTCGACCGCGACGGCGAGCCGGGCGAAGGCATGAAGTTTGCCGACATGGCCGAAGTGCACCAGGCGCTGCACATTGGTGCCGTGACCCTGCACTCGAAGATCGAGGCCCGCGTGCCGCAGACCGACGAGAACGGTCAGCAGTACATGAAGCGCTTCCAGACCACCCCGGGCCGCATGCTGCTGGGCGAATGCCTGCCGAAGTCGCACACGGTGCCCTTCGACGTCGTCAACCGCCTTCTCACCAAGAAGGAAATCGGGGACGTCATCGATCAGGTCTACCGTCACACCGGCCAGAAGGACACGGTGCTGTTCGCCGACGCGATCATGTCGCTCGGCTTCCGCAACGCGTTCAAGGCGGGCATCTCCTTCGGCAAGGATGACATGATCATTCCGGACTCGAAGGTGGCGCTGGTGGCCGAGACCAAGGAACTGGTTGCCGACTACGAGCAGCAGTACCAGGACGGTCTCATCACCCAGCAGGAGAAGTACAACAAGGTGATCGACGCCTGGAGCCGCTGCGGCGACCAGGTGGCGAACGCCATGATGGACGAGATCAAGGCCCAGCCGATCGACCCGGAAACCGGCCGCATGGCACAGATCAACTCGATCTACATGATGAGCCACTCGGGTGCGCGTGGTAGCCCGGCGCAGATGAAGCAGCTTGCCGGTATGCGCGGCCTCATGGCCAAGCCGTCGGGCGAGATCATCGAAACGCCGATCATCTCGAACTTCAAGGAAGGTCTGACCGTTCTTGAATACTTCAACTCGACCCACGGTGCTCGTAAGGGCCTCGCGGACACGGCGCTCAAGACGGCGAACTCGGGTTACCTGACCCGCCGTCTGGTCGACGTTTCGCAGGACTGCGTCGTCGTCGTCGACGACTGCGGCACCGAGCGCGCGCTGGAAATGCGTTCGATCGTGCAGGGCGGTTCGGTGATCGCCTCGCTTGCCGAGCGTATCCTGGGCCGTACCCTGGCCGAGGACATCGTCGACAAGGAAGGCAACGTCATCGCGACCAAGGGCCAGCTCCTCGACGAAGCCGCCGTGGCGGCGATCGAAGTGACCGGCCTGCAGTCGGCGCGCATCCGCTCGCCGCTGATCTGCGAAGCGACCCAGGGCGTCTGCGGCACCTGCTACGGCCGTGACCTCGCTCGCGGTACGCCGGTGAACATCGGTGAAGCCGTCGGCGTCATCGCGGCGCAGTCGATCGGTGAGCCGGGCACGCAGCTGACCATGCGTACCTTCCACATCGGCGGTGCGGCGCAGCTGAACGAAACTTCGCACCTCGAAGCGATCAGCGCGGGCCATGTCGAATATCGCGACATCCCGACGATCGTGGACAAGCGCGGCCGCATGCTGTCGCTGGCCCGTAACGGCGAGATCGTGCTGTTCGACACCGAAGGCCGTGAACGCGCACTGCACCGCGTGCCTTACGGTACGGTGCTGCTGCACAAGAACGGCGCCAAGGTCGAGCAGGGCGAACGTCTGGCCGAGTGGGATCCGTTCACCCTGCCGATCATCACCGAGACTTCGGGCGTGATCAAATATCAGGACCTGATCGATACCCGTACGCTGACTGAGCACGTCGATGACGCCACCGGCATGACCAGCCGCGTCGTCACCGAGGACCGTTCGACGGCCCGCGCCAAGAAGAAGGAAGATCTGCGGCCGCGCATCACCCTTCTCGACGACGCGAGCGGCGAATCGGCCCGCTACATGATGGCGCCGGGCACCACGCTCTCGGTCGAGGACGGCCAGATGGTCGAAGCGGGCGACATCATCGCCCGTGCCAGCCGCGAAGCCGCCAAGACCCGCGACATTACCGGTGGTCTGCCGCGCGTCGCCGAACTGTTCGAGGCCCGTAAGCCGAAGGACAACGCGGTTATCGCCAAGGTCTCGGGCCGCATCGAGTTCGTCCGCGACTACAAGGCCAAGCGCAAGATCGCGATCATCCCGGAAGAGGGTGAACCGGTGGAGTACCTGATCCCGAAGTCGAAGGTCGTCGACGTTCAGGAAGGCGACTGGGTCAAGAAGGGCGACAACCTGGTTTCGGGCTCGCCCGATCCGCACGACATCCTGGAAGTCCTCGGCGTGGAAGCGCTGGCGGAATACCTGGTTGCGGAAATCCAGGAAGTCTACCGACTGCAGGGCGTGAAGATCAACGACAAGCACATCGAGGTGATCGTTCGCCAGATGCTGCAGAAGGTCGAGATCACCGACGGGGGCGACACCACGCTGCTGGCGGCCGAGCAGGTCGACTACGAAGAAATGGCCGAGATCAACAGCAAGCTTCCCGAGGGCAAGCGCCCTGCAGTGGGCAAGCCGGTGCTGCTGGGCATCACCAAGGCCTCGTTGCAGACCCGCTCGTTCATCTCGGCGGCGTCGTTCCAGGAAACTACCCGCGTGCTGACGCAGGCGGCGGTCGAGGGCAAGAAGGACTCGCTGATCGGTCTCAAGGAGAACGTCATCGTCGGCCGTCTGATCCCGGCCGGTACGGGTGCGGGCATGAACCGCGTTCGCGTGGCGGCCTCCAGCCGTGACGCAGCGCTCCGCGCGGCCACCCGCCGCGTGCAGGAAGCCATGATCCTCGCCAACACCGCCGAGGAAGAGCACAAGGCCGAACTGCTGCGCAACGCGGCGGACGACCTGGGCGACAGCCCGCTCGCGGCAGTCGAGGGCGAGACCCACGGCACCGACGCCGATGCTGGCGATTACCTGATCAAGGGTGACGATCAGGACAACGGGGCCGAATAAGCCTCACCGCCTCAGGGCAAAGTGAAAAGCCCCGCCGGAGCGATCCGGCGGGGCTTTTTGCATCCGGCGCCCGGGCTTAACACCGCGTTATCCCCGCGCAGGCGGGGAACCGACTGGTGCCCTTGCAAACGGCACCGTCAGGAGTTGGGCTCCCGCCTGCGGGGAAATGACGGGGATGAGTTCCGATCGCGTTCGATCGAGCTATCGTTGCATGAATGTCACACATCCGTCGCCATCGACGAGTTGAGCGGAACCCCCACCGCACCCTCGAGTTTCCCCTCCTGAGATGATCGAAGGTAGCTAAGACACACGAACTGTTGTTGATCAGGTACATGGACCTTACCCGCCACGGCGGCGGCGCAGCGCAATAGCTGCCGGTCCATCCCGTCACCCTCACGCGAACAGACCTCGTTACCCCCGCACGGCGGTGTCGTTTGCCGTGTTCCTGCACGGACATGGCAGCGATGCCGCGCCCCTCGATCCCTCGCAAAACTGGCGGCGCCTACCCCCCGGCTGCCATGATGGAGTTTGAGTTATGAAGAAGATTGCACTCTGCGCGGCCGCCCTGATCGCCGTCGCCCCCGCCGCCGCCTTCGCGCAGGATGCCGACACGGCGCCGACCACTGAGGCCACCGCGCCTGATGGCACGCCCGCCTTCGGCATCGAGCCCTATTTCGGCATCATGGGCGGCTACGACAGCTACGATAAGCGCAGCGAGTTCGGCTCTCCGCGCGGCGGCAAGATGAACGGCGCGCTGATCCAGGGCGTCGCAGGTGTGAACGTGCCGCTCGGCCCGGTCTTCGTCGGTGCTGAGGGCAACGTCGCCAAGGGCTTCGGCGACATCGACTGGGAATACGGCGTGAAGGGCCGCGTCGGTGCCCGCGCCGGTGACAGCGGCATGATCTACGCCTCGGCCGGACACGAGTGGGTCAACGGCAAGCGCGCCTATTCGGACCAGAAGGACTGGATCTACGGCGTCGGCGTCGAAGTCGGCCCCAAGGACATCGGCCTGGGCGGCGTGACCGGCAACAGCGGTTTGCGCCTGCGCTTCGAAGTCGACACGTATGACTTCGACAGCATCCGCCCGATGGCCGGTGTCGTCGCGCACTTCTGATCCATCGGGACAGGACATCGTCCTTACCGTGAAGAAGGCCCCGCCGGAGCGATCCGGCGGGGCCTTTGCGATCTGTCAGAAGTTGGCGAATACGCCCGTTCCCGCGACCAGCACCGACTATTCGCGCTTCGCCGCCGACGAGGTCGATGCCGACATCGTCAACGGTCCGCCGCTGCCCGGCCCGGTCAAGGCGATCCCGCTGGGGGAGGAGGAAGTGACGGTGCTCTGCACACCGCAGATGGCCGCCTCGATCACCTGCGCGGCGGACGTCATGGCGCTGCCGCTGATCAACGGCGACCGCAACCGCGTGACCTGGGCGCGCTGGGCGCAGCTTGCGGGCGTCCCGGCGCCGAAGGCTTACGCGATGCGCTTCGACCGCAGTTTATGGTGATCGCCACCGCTGCCAACGGGCTGGGCGTAGCGCTCGAATCGACCCGCCTCGCCCAGCGCGAACTGGCGGAAGGGCGGCTGGTCGCGCCGCTACCGGGATGCGAGATCCGCGAGACGCTGCACTCCCTGGTCTATCCGCTGATCCACGCCGACCGCCCGATCATCCGGGCGTTCGAGACGTGGCTGCTGGCGGAACTGGCGTCTTCCTGATCGTCATTGCGAGCGCAGCGAAGCAATCCAGAGCGGTTTACGCGGCCCTGGATTGCTTCGCTGCGCTCGCAATGACGAAGAGGAGGATCACTCCGCCGCGACGGCTTCCTGCGCGGCGTTGGCGGCCTCGATCTCCGCCGCCTTGGCTTCCACCAGGCTGACGATGTGGTCGAGCATGGATTCGCTCTGCACGGTGTGGTCGGTCACGCCGGAGAGGTAGACCATGTGCTTGCCATTGCCACCGCCGGTCAGGCCGATGTCGGTCTCGCGCGCTTCGCCGGGGCCGTTGACGACGCAGCCCAGCACCGAGAGCGAGAGCGGCGTCTTGATGTGCTGCAGGCGTTCTTCCAGCGCCTCCACGGTGCGGATCACGTCGAAGCCCTGCCGCGCGCAGCTGGGGCACGAGACGACGCGAACGCCGCGCGTGCGCAGGCCGAGCGCCTTCAGCATCTCGAAACCGACGCGCACTTCCTCTTCCGGCTCGGCCGAGAGCGAGACGCGCAAGGTGTCGCCGATGCCCGACCACAGCAGCATGCCCATGCCGATCGAGGACTTGACGGTGCCCCCGATCAGCCCGCCCGCCTCGGTGATGCCGAGGTGCAGCGGGCAGTCCACCGCGTCCGCCAGCCCCTGATAGGCGGCGACGGCGAGGAACACGTCGCTGGCCTTCACCGCCACCTTGTACTCGTGGAAGTCGTGATCCTGCAGCAGCTTGATGTGGTCCATCGCCGATTCGACGAGGGCATCGGGGCAAGGCTCGCCGTACTTTTCGAGGAGGTGCTTCTCGAGGCTGCCCGCGTTCACGCCGATGCGGATCGCGCAGCCGTTGGCCTTGGCGGCGCGCACCACTTCCGCGACGCGGTCGGACGAGCCGATGTTGCCGGGGTTGATGCGCAGGCACGCCGCGCCCGCGTCGGCGGCTTCCAGAGCGCGCTTGTAATGGAAATGGATGTCCGCGATCAGCGGCACGCGTGATCCGCGCACGATCTCCCGGAACGCCGCCGTCGACTCGACGTCGGGGCAGGAGACGCGGATGAGGTCGGCCCCTGCGTCCTCGCAGCGGCGGATCTGCTCGATCGTCGCCTTCGCGTCGGATGTCAGGGTGTTGGTCATGGTCTGGACCGTGATCGGCGCATCGCCGCCGACGGGGACGCTGCCGACCATGATCTGGCGGCTCTTGCGGCGCTCGATATCGCGCCAGGGTCGGATGGAGGACATGAAGCCTCTATAGGCGCTCTGCCTTGCGGATTGAAGACGCATTCCGGTGTGCTGGCGACTTCGCGCGATTTCGGGCATTCACGCGTCCATGACTGTGCATGCTTCCGACAAACCCCTCACCGACGACGAGTCCTCCGAACTTCCGCTGCTGTTCGGGCGCGTGCTCGACGGCCGGGGCGGTGCGCGCGTGGTCGGATGGAAAGAGGCACAGCGCTGGAAGCCCGGCGTAGAGGGCGAAGTGCTGTGGATTCATCTCCTGCGCACCCATCCCGGCATGCAGGAGTGGCTGGAGGCGCACTGCGCGATCCCCGAGCCCACGGCCGAACTGCTCACCAGTGACGCCAACCGCCCCCGCGCCTTTCGCGAAGGACAGACGCTGGTGGCGACGCTGCGCGGGATCAACTTCAACCCCGGCGCCGCGCCCGAGGACATGCTCTCGCTGCAGTTGTGGAGCGACGGCAGCCGCGTCGTCACGCTGCGCCGCGCGCCGCTGCAGACACCCCGCCTCGTCGCCGACGATCTCGACGCGGGCAGCGGGCCGCATGACGCGGGCGCGCTCGTCACCGCGCTCACCGAGCACCTGATCGACCGCATGAGCCACGCCATCGTCGACATGAACGCCATGATCGATGACCTCGAGGACGAGACGGCCGATACTTATACCGACCAGACCCTCGACAAGATCGCCATGATCCGCCGCCAGAGCCTTGCCCTCAAGCGCCATATGTCGCCGCAGCACGAGGCGCTGACCGCCATCGCCAACGGCGCGCCCGGCTGGTTCGAGGACCACGACCGGCGCGAGATCGCCGAATCGATCGCCCGCCTGCGCCGCTATCTCGACGACCTCGACATCAGCAAGGAATCGGCGGTCGTGCTGCAGGACGACATCCGCGCCCGCGCGGCGGCGAACAGCCAGCGCACGCAGTACGTGCTAGCGGTGGTGGCGGGGGTGTTCCTGCCGCTGACTTTCATCACCGGCTTGCTGGGGATCAACGTCGGCGACATTCCGCTGGCGGAGCAGGGATCGCACGGCTTCTGGATCATCGTCGGGGTTTGCGCGGCGATCCTGGGCGTGGAGATCGCGCTGCTCAGGCGGTTGAAGTGGTTTTGATCCTCCCTGTTCCGCAGGAATGGGGAGGTGGCAGCGCGAAGCGCTGACGGAGGGGTTCGCCCCCTCCACCACCCGCTACGCGGGCGGTCCCCCTCCCCATCGCTTCGCGACAGGGAGGAGCCTTAAAGAACCTTCGCGAACAGGAACTCCTCGTCCCGCTGCTCGCCGACCATGAAATGGATGTCGGCGACTTTCTCGAACCCGTAGCGCGCGTAGAATTTCTGCGCCCCGGGGTTGTCGGAATAGACCGAGAGCTGGACCTCGTCCGCCGCGAAGGCCGCCGCTTCCTTTAGCGCCCAGTCCATCAGCGCCGCGCCGATGCCCTGCCCGGTCGCCTCGGGCGCAGTGTAGAGTTGCTTGAGTTCGATCACGTTCCTGGACCGCGCATACTCGGGCCAGCCACAGGCCATCACCAGCTTGCAGTAGCCGAGCAGGTGCCCTTCCCGCTCCGCCAGCATCACCCGCATCGCGGGGTCGGCGATCTCCTTCGCCACCTTGGCCTCGCTGTGCGAGCCGGCAAGGAAGTTCGCCAGGTCGTCCGGCACGTAGAGGTGGCCGAACTTGGCAACGAAGCTTTCGGTGCCCAGACGCGCCAGCGCGGCGGCATCGGCGGGGGTGGCGGTACGAAGCTCCATTACAGTTCCTTGGTCATGCAGATCGAAAAATCGTCGGAGACGTAATCCCCGAACGACGCGCACTCGACGAAGCCGTGCGCGCGGTAGAGGCCGTGGGCCGGGTGGAACGGCTCGGGCCGCCCGGTCTCGAGGCTGATACGGACGTAACCGCGCGCGCGCGCCTCTTCCAGCAGCCTCAGCAGCAGCGCCTTGCCCACGCCCCGGCCGCGATACTGCGGCGCGGCGCGCATCGACTTGATTTCACCGTGGCCCTCGGAAAGGTCCTTGATCCCGCCGCAGCCCGCCAGCACATCGCCGTCCCATGCGCAGAAGAACGTGACGTCCGGCTGGCGCAGGCGCGCTGCGGGCATGGCGTGGACGCTCTCGGGCGGGGACCAGCGGTGCATCTCGTCGAGGTGGAACTGGAGCAGCGCCAGCACCGCTTCTGAGGTGAGGTCGTCGGGGACGATGCGCAGGTTCATAAGGGTCTCGGCTGAAATGACTGGGGCACGCACGTCAGATTGAAACAGCTTTCGTCATTCCCGCGACGGCGGGAACCCATCTCCCGTAGCCTCGTACCGCACGGACACCGGATGGGTCTCCGCCTTCGCGGGAATGACGAGCGTATATCGGCAGAAGCACGCTCTAGGAATTGGAATGCTTGTCGGCCTTGCGGCGTCCCATGCGCATGCCTGCTTCCAGCCGCGCCCGCAACTGCGTGTAGTAGTCCGACAGGAAGCGCCGCTCGGCGCCCCAGCCGTCGTTGCGGCCGATCTTTTCGGCGATGGTCTGGTAGACCGTCTCGACCGCGTCGGTCCGGTCCTCCCGCAGCACGCGCTCTAGCGCCTGCAGCTCGAATTCGCCGTAGACCGCCAGTTCATGATCCTCGAAGCGGAACTGGAAGCCCTCGGCCACCGGCGCCTCGGAGGTCGTCATCGCCGCCTCCAGCTTCTGCTTCGGGCGTTCGAGCACCCAGCTTCCCGCGATCACGTCGCCCGCGCGCAGGGCATCGCGGTTGAACAGCGGGAACAGCAGGAAGATCGCCAGCCACCCCGCCGCCGCCAGCCAGGCCAGGCCATTGTCTGGCCCTGCCATGGCGATGAGCGGGATCGGCAGGAACATCTCGATATCGCGCAGGAGGTTGCGGGCGATCACCATCTCGGCGGTGAGGCGCCCGCCGTCGCGCGCGGCGATACGGATGCCGGTCATGCGCTTGCCCGGCGTCGCGCCCCTCGGCCCCAGCTCGAAATAGAGGAAGTAGGCGTTGCGGAACAGGAACATCGCCACGATCCACACGACGATGAGGAACTGCAGAGCCTGTGCCCCGGCCCCCTTGCCATCGACAGCCTGCGCGATCTGCGCCGCGCCGCCCGCGATCTGCATCAGGGCGATCGAGGTGCCGATTATCAGCATGACGATGATGAGAAGGTCGAGGATCAGCGCCCCCACCCGCGCCCCGCGCCCCGCCACGGTGACCGGCAGCGCGATGCCTTCGGGCGTCACGAGCACGCGCTGCTTGCCGGAGCGCCCCTGATTAACTCGGCGCTTCATCGCCCGGCCCTCCCGCGATAGGCGAAGAAGTAGGCGCTCCACGCCAGCAGCATGAACCCGCCGACAGCGAGCCGCGCGGGCGTCTGGTCGACCAGCTGCCGCGCGAAGCCCTCAAGCAGCGCAGCCACGACCAGCATCAGCACCACCCCGACCATGACCACCGCCGCACGGCGCCCGGCCTCGGCGGTCGCGGCCAGCACCGGGCGGTTGCCGGGAAAGGCAATCGCGCGCCCGACATGCAGCCCCGCCGCGCCCGAGAGCAGGATTGCGAACAGTTCGGTCGTTCCGTGGATGCTGATCCAGCCCGCGAAGTCGAGCAGCAGCCCGGCCTTCCAGTAGACCCAGCCCATCGCCCCCAGCCCGGCCAGATTGTGGACCAGCAGCAGCAGCGACGGAATTCCGAGCGCAAAACCGAGCGCAAAGGCGAGGATCGAGACTTGCGCATTGTTGCTGAACAGCTGGGCAGCGAAAATGCTCATGCCCGTCTTCTCGGTGTTGCCGAAGATCGTGCCGCGCAGCGCCTCGGCACTGGCGCCGGGGACGCGCTCGCCCGCCATCTCGCGGCCCATCAGCGCGAAGTACCATTCGGGATCGTGCGAAACGAGCAGCCAGCCGACCACCGCGCCCGCCACCATGACGAGCAGGGCGATTCCGATCTCGAAGCCGATGCCGCGCACCGCCCGGCTCCAGCCGCCGCCGAGGAACCCGCGCAGCCACTCCCACAACGACGAGCGCGGGCCGTAGACCACGAACCACGCCCGCTGCACCAGCGATTCCAGATAGCCCAGCGTCGCCGCGTCGAGCGACGTCTCGCGCGCGATGGAGAGGCTGGAGGCGACCGTGCGGTATAGGCCGGGCAACGCCAGCAGGTCTTCGTCCGAGATGCCGCGCAAGCGCCCCTTCTCCATGCGCACGACGATATTCTCGAGCCGCTGCCAGTCCGCCTCGCGCTCCATCCGGAAGCGGTCGGAGCGCAGCGCGGCGCTTTCGATGGCGGCATTAGATATCGCGTTCATCCGATCGCTCCCGAACGCTTGATGGCAAGATAGGCATCTATCAGTCGGGTGCCGACCTGCCGCCAGGGCGCCTCGATCACATCGACGCCGATCTGCCGCAGCCGCCGGGTGACGAGCGCGCGCTGGCGCAGCAGGCCATCGGCGGCAACCGCCATCGACAGCACTTCCATGTCGTCGGGCTCGGCGGTGGACAGCGTCTCCAGTTCCTCGTCCGCCATCGTCACGAACAGGAGGACATGGCGCGACACCAGCCGCCCGATGCTTTCGATCATCAGTTCGGCGCTGGTGGGATCGGAGAAATCGGAGAAGATCACGATCAGCGAACGGCGCTGCAGCCTCCCCGCGAGCGTCGCCAGCGCAAGGGTGAAATTGGGCTCCTCCATGCGGTACTCCAGCCCCGCCGCCGCGCGCTGAAGGCGGTGGAACTCGCTGCTGGCGGTGACGAAAGGCGTCGCCACCTCGGGCCGCGAAGCGAAGCCGAACAGCGAAACCCGGTCGCCGCCCTTGAGCGCCACGAAAGCAGTCGCCAGCGCCGCCGAGACCGCGCGATCGAGGCGGGGCATCCCGGCAATCGGCTCGCACATCGCCTGCCCGCAGTCGAAGGCGAAGACGATCTGGTTGTTGCGCTCGACCTCGTATTCCTTGGCGTAGAGGTGGACGTGACGGGCCGACGATTTCCAGTCGATCCGGCGGCGATCCATGCCGGGCTGGTACTCGGCGAGCGATTCGAACTGCGTGCCCTCGCCCCGGATGCGGCGGGCGAGCAGGCCATATTGCGCATCCTTGAGGAAGGTCTGCAGCGTGGGGGAGCGCACGGCGGCGACGTTGGGCCAGACCCGCACCGTCTCATCCAGAGTCCCCGCCAGCTGCCGCGCGCCGAGGCCGAGCGGCCCGGTCCAGCGCAGCCATGCGCGGGTGACCTTGCCGGTGCCGCGACGCGAGGGCGTGAAGGTGCCGGAGCCAAGCCAGCCGTCCTCACCGGCGATCAGCGGAAACACCAGCCGCCCGCCGGGTGCGAGGCGCGGGTCGCACTCCAGCGCCAGTTCCGCGCGCGAGGGGCTGCCGGAGCGCAGCGCGACATCGGCCTCCATCCGGCCCTCGGTGCCGACTTCGACGTCGCCGGGCACCATCACCCGCACGTCCGCGACCCGGCCGCCGAGCAGCGCGTCGATCACCACCAGCACCAGCACGGCGAGCCCCGCGACCGGCGCGATCACCCACAAGTCCGGGCTCGCCGCCGCGATCACCAGCGCGATCGGGGCGATGGCCGCCAGCGTTACCGCCGCGCGGGCCGTCGGGACTATCGGGGCGAAGGCAAACTTCACCGGATCAGCGCGGCGCTTCGGTCTGCTCGACCAGCTGGGCGACCAGCGCCTCGACCTGCTTGCCCTCGATCTCGGCCGCCGGGCTGAGCAGCAGGCGATGGCGCAGCACCGAAGTCGCCAGCGCCTTCACATCGTCGGGCACCACGTAGTCGCGCCCGTCGAGCGCGGCGCGGGCGCGGGCGGCACCGGCCAGGAGCACGGCGGCACGGGGGCTGGCGCCGCTCGACAAGTCCGCGGACTCGCGCGTCGCGCGCACGAGGCGCACGATGTAGTCGGTCACGCTGTCCGCCAGCTTCACCGAGGCGACCGCTCGCGTCACCGCTTCCAGCTGTGCGGGGGTGGTCACCGTCGCGATGCCGACCTCGGCAGGCGTCGGCGCACCGCGATTCTCGCCGTAGCGCGCGACGATGCGGCGCTCCTCCTCGACGCTGGGATAATCGACCAGCACCTTGAACAGGAACCGGTCGAGCTGCGCCTCGGGCAGCGGGTAGACGCCCTGGCTCTCGATCGGGTTCTGCGTGGCGACCACGGTGAAGTGCGGCGGCAGCGGGTGCGCGGTGCCGTCCAGCGTCACGCGGCGCTCCTGCATCGCTTCGAGCAGCGCTGCCTGCGTTTTGGGCGGGGTGCGGTTGATCTCGTCCGCCAGCAGCAGGTCGCAGAAGATCGGGCCGTGCGTCAGGGTAAACTGGCTGGTCTGGAAGTTGAACAGGTTGGAGCCGAGAATGTCGCCCGGCATCAGGTCCGGTGTGAACTGGATGCGACCGAAGTCCAGCCCCAGCGTCGCCGCGAAGCACTGCGCAAGGAAGGTCTTGGCCGTGCCCGGAGGTCCTTCCAGCAACACATGGCCGCGCGCCATCAGCGCGATCAGCAAGTGCTCGATCGTCTCGGCCTGCCCGATCACGCCCTTGCCCACTTCGGCGCGGATCGCCTGCGCGAGCGCGCCTACTTGTGCGATATCGGGTGCAGTCTCGGTCATCGGGTCAGCGTCCTTTCGAGCGCGTGGAGATCGCGCGCGGCCTTGAGGAGATCGTACGAACGCGCAGCCGCGCGGAGGCGGGCAGCGATCACGGAAAAGGGTTCTGCATCATGCCCGCGCGCAGCAAGCGCCCGGTCGATGGCGGCGTCGGTATGCTCGGCATCACCGCCGCGCGGCAGGGCCAGCGCCGTGACCAGCCGTTCCTGCGCGCGGTCGGCGTAAGGCGGGCCGAGGAGATGGAAGCGGCGCGTACGGCGCACGAGCCCGGCGGCATTGCTCACCAGCGCGCGCTTGCCGAAGGCGATGGCGCGCTCGGGCACCAGCGGCGGCCCGAAGCGCAGGAACGCGCGCCAGCCCACCGCCACCGCCGCCAGCAACAGGCACAGTGTCGCGGCAAGGAACGGTGGTGTGAAGGCGAGCGTCAGCAGGTTCTGCGCATGGCCGTAGCCCGGCAGGGTCATGTCGAACACGACAGCGCCGCCCGGCTCGATCCCGGTGGCGCGCACCAACACCTCGGCCAGCTGCGCGCTCTCGATCCGGGCCATCCCGTAATTGTCGAGCAAGTCCGGCTCGAAGACCATGACCAACGGGTAACGCCCTTCGTCGTAGTCCTCGCCCTCGTTATAGTGCTGGCCGTCCTGCGCCACCGCGTCGAGGCCGTCGTAGCGGCCACCGTCGTCCATGAAGCCCGCCAGTACCAGCTTGCCATCGCGGCTGAGGACCAGCGGCACCAGCCCTTCGCCCTTGCCCGCCTGCACGGTGCCGGTCGGCAGTGTCCCGGAAATCCCGTCGGCCCGCCAGCCCGCCTGCGCTTTGGGCACCGTCTCGTCGCTCAGCGTCAGTTCGTCGAGGAAGCCCGGCCAGTCCAGCGTGCTTTCGCCGCCGAGGCGCACCCAGCCTTTCTTCGCCTTGTCGCGCTGTTCGCGGATCGGCGGCATCGGCTGCCACTTGGGCGCGATCACCAGCGTCGGCCCGATCGAGCGCCGAGCGCTGACGATCTTGTCGATCTCCTTGCCCTTGATGATCGCGGGCGGGGTGAGCACCAGAAGTCCCGGCCTTTTGAGTGCCGCGGGATTGCGCGTCGCCTCGACCGCGAAGCCGCGCCGTTCGAGGTAGTCGGCCATCGCCGCATAGCCGTTGAGGCCCTTGCCCTCCGCATGCGCCTTGCCGTCGTTGGCGGTGCCCATGCCGATGCCGGTGCCGATCATCCACAGCAGCGCCACGAACAGCAGCGCGCCGAGCACCACCATCGCCAGCACCGCCCAGAGCGAGAACGGATTGGCGCCGACTGCTACGCCTTTCGTCTTCACGTTCATGCCCGAAGCTCGACTTGCGCGAACTGCGCATAGGCGGTGCGGGCGGCGGTCCAGTCCTGCGCGTCGAGGTCGCGGAGCGCGAACAGCGCCCGCTCGACCCGCCCGGCGATCACGGCGAAGGCGCTGCGGCCGCTCTCGGGCAGCATCGGCAGCACGGCGATCTCGCGCGCGGTGCTGGCGGGATGGAGCCAGTCGGGCCGCGCGTCGGAAATTTGGCGCACGCTACGCCGGAGCAGCAGATGCGCAGCCTCTCCATAGCGGCCCTGCCCGGCAAGATTGTCGGCGTCCTCCAGCAGCGCCACCGCCTCGGCCTGCGTCGGAGTCCAGTGGACCTCCTCCAGCTTCGGACGGCGGCTGCGCCAGGCATCGAGGCTCGGTTCGATCAGCAGGCGCCAAAGGATGAACAGCGCCAGCGCCGCCGCTCCAGCGATGAGAATCCACTGGAACACCGGCCACGACATGCCGAGCAGCTTGCCGATCGGCGCGAAGATCGCCTCCAGCAACCGGCCGAGCGCCTTGAGCCATTCGGGAATGTCGGTGGGGGGAACTGACTTGGGATCTGGGAGCGGCGTGAATTGGATGTCAGCCGCGTCACGCACGGCCTTCCAGTCCCGCGCCGCGTCTGCGGCCGAACCCGCTTCAGTGCCCCCGCCAATCGTCACGCCCGGCACGATTGCATGGCAGGAAGTGCGGCGCAAGCGATTGAACTGATTGTCATCGGCACCGAACCTGTCCTCGGTTACGGCGAAAGAATCAGCCCCGCTTGCGCGCCTGCTCGTACGTCCCCAGCGGGCGCACGTATTTGCAGTGGAACGCCAGCTCCTGCAGCGCCGAATCGATGCGCGCCTCGCCGGGGGCGCCTTCGATGTCGGCGTAGAAGGTCGTCGCCGCGAAGCTGGCGCCGATCTGGTAGCTCTCCAGTTTGGTCATGTTGACGCCGTTGGTCGCGAAACCGCCCAGCGCCTTGTAGAGCGCCGCCGCGATGTTCTTCACCTCGAAGATGAAGGTCGTCATCGCCTGCGTGCCCTTGAGGTCGAACGGGTCGAGCGGTTCGCGCGCCAGCACCACGAAGCGGGTGGTGTTATCCGAGGCGTCCTCCACGCGGTCCTCGACGATGTCGAGCCCGTAGAGTTCGGCCGCCAGCCGGGGTGCGATGGCGCAGGCGTCGGGGTCGCCCTGCTCGCGCACCAGTGCCGCAGCGCCCGCGGTGTCGGCATAGGCCATCGGCACGATGCCCCGCTCGCGCAAGTAATGGCGTGACTGGCCGAGCGCCTGCGGATGGCTATAGGCCGCCGAAAACGGGCCTTTCACGCCGGGCAGCGCCATCAGTGCGTGGCTGATCGGGGTGAAATGCTCGCCCACGATCGACAACCCGCTTTCGGGCAGCAGGAAGTGGATGTCGGCTACGCGGCCGTGCTGCGAATTCTCGATCGGGATGATCGCGCGGTCGGCCCGGCCCTCCTTCACCGCGTCCAGCGCATCCTCGAACGAGAAGCACGGCAGCGGCAGGCAATCGGCGTCGTATTCGAGCGCGGCACGGTGGCCGTTACAGCCGGGAGCGCCCTGAAACGCGACGGCGCGCACCGGCTGTACCTGGGCGGCGGCTTCCATCTCGGCGACGAGGGCGATGGCGGGCTGGGGATAAGCATGCATGACGTGCGCGCGATTAGGCGGCGCGGCGAACAAGCGCAATGGCCGAATTCCGTATCGGCACTTGCGCTGGATCAAGGCGGACATTAATGGCCGAAGCCAACAGGATGAGTGAATAATCACCGCGGGGCATGCTGAATGGACGATCGTTTCAATACTATCGCCGGTTGGACTCTTTTTTCGGGCATCGTCGGCCTGGGACTGACGATCGCCAGT
This sequence comes from Novosphingobium resinovorum, assembly GCF_027922145.1. Classification (GTDB taxonomy): domain Bacteria; phylum Pseudomonadota; class Alphaproteobacteria; order Sphingomonadales; family Sphingomonadaceae; genus Novosphingobium; species Novosphingobium resinovorum. Next base: position 185,532 of record NZ_BSFC01000019.1, read on the forward strand.
TCGATGTATTTTCAGGCTGACAAGCATCACGCGCCGGAGACTGCGGGTTATGCTGTCGAAGGCGTGGCCGAGGAAGGCGCGGGCGGCGGCGATCCGCCGATCGCGACGCTCCTCGCCGCCGCCGACGTGGCCAAGGGCGAGGCGACTTTCGCCAAGTGCACCTCGTGCCACACGATCAATGCAGGCGGCGCCAACGGCATTGGCCCGAACCTCCACGGCGTGGTGGGTGAGGCGATCGGCCAGGGCGTCGGTGGCTTCGCGTTCTCCGATGCGCTCAAGAGCAAGGGCGGCAACTGGTCGTTCGACAGCCTGAACGACTGGCTCAAGAGCCCCAAGGCCTTCGCGCCCGGCACCAAGATGACCTTCGCCGGTCTGTCCAAGCCGGAAGACCGCGCCAACGTCATCGCCTATCTGAATTCGCAAGGCTCGAACCTGCCGCTGCCCGCTGCCGAAGCGGCTCCTGCGGCTGACGCTGCTGCCGCGCCCGCCGAGGCTGAGGCAGCGCCCGAAGCCTCCGAAGCGGCGGCGCAATAACCCGATCCGGCGCCTTTAAGGGATCGCCGGTTGAAAACGGTCCGCTAGCGCCGCCGAGTCGCTAGCGGGCCGTTTTCGTCTTTACGAGACACGTTCGGCGCGACCCTGCAAACCACGCCCGTCATCCCAGCGCAGGCTGGGACCCTTCGACAACCTCAAGGGGGAGCGGCGGTGGCGCAAATCTCCTAAGGCTGCTCAGGCTGAGCCTGTCGAAGCCCGATGAGCATAGCGCCGACCTTTGCGCCACCAAAAAACCGTCATTCCCGCGAAAGCGGAAGTGACGGGGTTGCGCGTGCAGCACATACGACTTTTCCCGCTGGCGAGTGCGGGCCGTTACGGCGGGGGAAAGTCAACGCATCCGAAGCGAACATCGGGTCGGCGTCGGGAGCGTCCTCACCGGGACGCGGGGTTTTGTTTTCCGTGAAGCTCTGGCGGGCGGCCGGGTAACTCACGGTGCAGCCCGGCTCGACCTCTATTCCATCGGAAAGTTCCATGCGGCCGTCGTTAGGGTTCGCATCGTTATCGGCCGAAGGCTATCCGGGATGGCCGTCCCAAGTCCTGCCGTGTGTCGCAGGAACGTATGGGCGTTTCCGGTAGCGCAGAGACAGTCCGGGTCTTCGATGGACACGTGGTTTGCGTGATCACGGCTGAAACCGCATCCCGGCCATGACGACGACCCGATACACTGAAAGCGGCTTGTAAATCGCCGCCCGGATGCTGGGCCATATAACCCAAACGGTTATAACGGTTAATTCTCGGTTACTTCACCGCGCCCCTTGAAGCCCTTGGCGATGACATACCACTCGGACGAATCCTTGCGGCTGGCAGGCGGCTTGGCGTGTTTGACGCTGGTGAAGTGCTTCTTGAGCAGCGCCAGAAGCTGCGTATCGGTCCCTCCCGCCAAAACCTTGGCGAGGAAAGTCCCGCCGGGTGCCAGGTACTGGATGGCGAAGTCCGCCGCCGTCTCGACCAGGCCCATGGTGCGCAGATGGTCGGTCTGCTTGTGGCCCACGGTGTTCGCCGCCATGTCCGACAACACGAGGTCCGGCGCCCCCTCCAGCGCCGCATCGAGCGCCGCCGGGGCCGCATCCGCCATGAAATCCATCTCGAAGATGGTGACACCCTCAATGGGGTCGGTGGGCAGGAGGTCGATGCCGACGATCTTCGCCTTGGGCCGCTTCAGGCGCAGCACCTGGCTCCACCCTCCCGGTGCGATACCGAGATCGACGGCGCGCTCCACGCCCTTGAACAGCTCGAATTTCTCGTCGAGTTCGAGCAGTTTATAAGCGGCGCGGCTGCGATAGCCGTCGGCCTTGGCCTTCTTGACGTAAGGGTCGTTGAGCTGACGCGTCAGCCAGCGCGCCGAACTGGTCGAACGCTTCTTGGCGGTCTTGAGTCGCTCGCCCGGATCGCGGCCGGAGCGGCTCATCGGGCGTGGACTGCGTTGCGAATGGTGTCGGTCATGTTTCGTATTCCAGATGCCGGACCCGGCGAGTGCGAGGCGATGAGGCTGCGCAGGATGCCTTCGCGGATGCCGCGGTCGGCAACCCCGAGCCGCGCGGCGGGCCAGAGGTCGAGGATGGCTTCGAGGATGGCACAGCCGGCAACCACGAGGTCTGCCCGCTCGCGTCCGATGCAGTTGAGTTCGCGCCGCTCCTCGATCGCCATGGAGGACAGGCGCGTGCTGATCCCGCGCATCGATTCGGCGGGCACGATCAGTCCATCGACCATGCGCCGGTCGTATTGCGGCAGTTCGAGATGCAGGCTGGCGAGCGTGGTGACGGTGCCGCTGGTTCCAAGCAGGCGCAGCGGCCCTTCCTGGCTGGCGCTCTCCCGCGCCGGGCCGACGCGCTTGGAAAAAGCGGAGAAGCTCTCCGCCACCAGGCTATGCATGTGGCGATACCGCTCGAGGCGTTCGGCCTGCGTCGTGCCTTCCGGCCCGCAGCTTTCGGTGAGCGAGACGACGCCCCACGGCACGCTCTGCCAGTCGAGGATGCGCGGCACGGTTCCGGTACTCTCGATCAGCACCAGTTCGGTCGAGCCGCCGCCGATATCGAAGATCATCGCCGGGCCGAAGCCGTCCTCCAGCAGGACGTGGCAGCCCAGCACGGCCAGACGTGCCTCTTCCCGGGCGGAGATGATGTCGAGCTGGATGCCGGTTTCCTGCCGCACGCGCTCGATGAACTCCGGCCCGTTGGTGGCGCGCCGGCACGCCTCCGTGGCGACCGAGCGCGCGAGATAGACGTTCCGGCGCACCAGCTTGTCCGCGCAGACCCTCAGCGCCGCGAGAGTACGCTCCATCGCCGCGTCGGACAGGCGCGCGGACTGCGCGATGCCCTCCCCCAGCCGGACGACGCGGCTGAAGGCGTCGATCACCGTGAAGTTCTCGCCCGAGGGCCGCGCGATGAGCAGGCGGCAATTGTTGGTGCCGAGGTCGATCGCGGCATAAGCCTGTCGCCCGCCCGCCGACAGCAGCGACGGGACAGTGCCCACCCGCGCCGCGCCCATCTGCCGATCGGGACTGGCCGGTTGCGTAGGCGCCTTGGCGGGCGATGCAGCTGTGTCTTCTACGCGCGGCGCCTTGCCTGCCTCGGACTTGACGGCGCTGCCCGACGGGCGCGCCTTCCCCTTGGCTTTTGTGCTGGAGAGCTGAGGGCTGGCAGAGGCTTTTGGAGGCGCCTTAGCCCCCGCCTTCGCCTTGCCCCTTCTGCCCTTGCGCCGCCGCGACGGACGACCCGTCGCCTCGGCTGTTCCCGGCACTTCGACTTTGGCAACCGGCGGATCGTGGTCCGCCATAAATTCGATACTCGTTCTAATGTCTTCCCACCGATCGGGCGGGCACCTGACGCCGATGCTAACGCCCCGCGCGCCAACCGGCAAGGGCAGGGCTTTTTTTGGTGCATCTAGGCGCTTGACCCGAATCACGACCGCCGCTAGGGGGGCGCCTCCGATGCCCCGTCGTCTAATGGTAAGACTACGGATTCTGATTCCGTCTATCGAGGTTCGAATCCTCGCGGGGCATCCAAATACACATCCTTAAAGCTTTGATATTGCTTAGCTTTCCTTGCTTGCACGGGTGTGCGTTCTCTCACCAGACACCACACTTGAAACCGGATCGCCTTCGACAAGGTAGGTCGATGGTCGACGTTCGTCCGCTATCCGGACGAAGCCCTCTGTGCTTGGCTCCCCCCTCAGCTTGAGTCTTGCTGTCGCGGAGACTACCGGCGAGCCACGGATCGAGGCCCGATGGTTCGAAACTGCTCTCAAGAAGGTACGTGATGAAGCGAAGTTGCTCGGCGACAGTCGGGGTGACGAAACGCTGCCGATATTCGTCACAACCCGGATTCTCGTTAATGGCAAGGTGCATGAGGACGTGGCACTTTATGATCTCGGCTACAGCATAGCCGGTCGCTTGCTGGACGGTCAGACCATCACTTTGCGCGGCATCTCGCTGGTGGCCCGCACCCGTGGGACTGCGGGGAGGCGCCTCCTCGATGCGCGCTGGACGGCGGCATTGGCAATGGCAGGAAATTGAAAACACCGGGGTTTTCCGAATCGACCTGCCATTCAAGATAGGCCATGGCTGCCGTGCGACCCGAAGGGCCAGCTCCGGTTCAAGGAACAGGCCCTGATTTCTGCCGGTGGGATTGCCGAGCCTGTGAACGGGGTGATCCGCATCACCGGCGTGACCGCCGACGCGCACGGCCTCTACCGTGTGCCCGAGACGATCCTCGACCACCTGCGCCTGCCGGGAGGCATCAGATTCGAGGACGTGACCATCGCCCAGGGCAACCCCGCTTCCAACGGCGCAGCGGCACGCGACAGCCTGATCATCGACACCGGCAGCAGCGACGCCTGCGGCGCCCATCACCTTTCACCGTGATTGCTTCGCTGCGCTCGCAATGATGATAGAGAGTGGCCTGCAATCTCTCCGACAGGCGAACACACCCGTCGCCGGACATTGAACCTGACGCCTGCCTCGGGCCTCAATAGGCTACGGGTGATATCGTCAGGTGATCGGCAAGGAGACCCGAGAATGACCGAAGCTCGGCCATGCTTATGCGGTGTTCAGGCGCGCGCTTCTCTCGGCGTGCGCGCGGCATGATGCGCAGGCTGGCAAGCGAGGACGGCATCGGCCACCGCTTCCGGCCCGACTACTTCCGACAGCGCCGGCACCGCCATCTCCTCGAGGTCCGCTTCCGTCAGGTTGTAGCCCTTCAGCAGCAGGATGCTCAGCAGCGGGGCGAGCGCGGGGATGATCGCGAAGCAGATGCGGATCGCCATGACCGCGCCGGTGCTCTGTTGCTGTGCGGCGCCGCCGGTCGAGGCGGCGTAGCCCATCACCGACAGCGTCGTGCCCATGATCATCAGCCCCGCCGCGTTGGAGACTTTGTCGACGAAGCTCATGAACCCGGAGAACGCGCCTTCGCGGCGCAGCCCGGTGGTCACGTAATCGTAGCGCACCGCGTCGGTCAGCATCGAGGCGGCGAGCAGGACCACGCCGCTCATCATCGCGCCGATCACGGTGACCCGCGCACCCAGAACCCAGAGCGTCTCGTGCGGTCCGGCGAAGACCCAACTCAGGACGGCGAGGCCGTAGAGGCCGAGCGCGGCGACATAGGTGTTCTTCTTGTCGAAGCGCTTGGACAGGCGCAGCCAGACCGGCACGGCCAGAATGTTGCCCGCAGTCAGGAACACGTAGAACAGCCCCAGCCACGCATCGGTGCGCTGCAGGACGTAGCGTGTGAAGTAGGCGTTGGAGACGCTGGCGGTGGCCACGCCGATCATGAAGATCACGTGAACGAAGACCATGATGCGGAACGGCCGGTTGCGCGAGGCGACCTTCAACTGGTCTACGAAGCGGCCGGGATGCCTGGCCTCGTTCACCGTCGCGCGGGCCGAACGCAGCATCGGGATGGTGACGATGCACAGCGCGAACACGATGCCGCCCATGACCCAGCCCATCGCCGCGTGCCCGCCGCGCCCCGCGCCCCACGCTTGCAGCAGCCACGGCGGCACCGAGGAGCCCAGCACCTGACCCACGAAGCCGCCGTAGGTACGGTAGGCAAGGATGGTCGAGCGGGCGTGGTAGCCGTCGCAGACCTCGACGATCATCGCCGATGCGGGCACGGAATAGAGCGAATAGGCCGTCCCGTGCAGCGCCAGCATGAAACCGACGTAGATCAGCAGCAGCACCCCGTTGCCGATGTCGGGCACCGCGAACATGCCGACGATCGCCACCGGCATCGTCACCGAGGCGAGCAGCAGGTAGGGCAGGCGGCGGCCCCAGCGGCTCTTGGTATTGTCGCTGAGGTAACCCGCGAAGGGGTCGACGAAGCCGTCATAGATCTTCACCACCGCGAAGAGGGCGGCGGCGATTCCGGCCGAGATCGCCAGGTTGTCGGTCAGGAAGCGCAGCACCAGCACGGCGACGATCTGGCCCGCCGCGTTCATCGCCGCCGCCCCGATCGCGAAGGCGAGAATGACGGTTTTTCCGGTATCGAGAGCGGATGGATCGCTGCTGCGCGCCATGGAATTCCCTTGCTGCCGTGCGCGATGGCCAAGCCTCTCCGCACGCGGAATCTAGCTTCCACGCCGCGATCTGTTCGGCTGCCGAATTGCGCTGTGTTTGCAGGTGGCAGGAAAACACAGTTTTGCGATTCAGACTACAGGGCTGCGGACGGACGATGGCACCCACGGTGAGTGTATCTTAACGCGGGAAATATAAATAAATATAAATAATACAATAAGATAAGTTAATCAGGAGGAATAGGGAAGCGCGGTTGGTCGGCACCTGCCTAACAGCTATGCGCAGCAAGCATGAGGGTCAGTCATGGACATACGGAAATTTGAGTATTTCATGTCGGTCGCCGAACTCGGTAGTTTCTCGCGCGCGGCGGTTAGCCTGCGGCTCTCGCAGCCCCTACTGAGCCGACAGGTCCGCACTCTGGAGGAGGAACTGGGCCTGCCGCTGTTCTATCGCAACGGGCGGGGGGTGACACTGACGCAGGCCGGGCGGTGCCTGCTCAAGAACGCGCGAACCGTGCGCGATGCGGTCGAGACGACGTACAGCGAACTCAACCAACTCAAGAGCCAGCTCGTCGGCGCGGCGGCGATCGGCATGCCCACCAGTGTCGGCCGCGCCGTCAGCGTTGATCTCGCGCAGCATTTTGCGCAGCACACCCCTGACGTGAAGCTGCACATCGTCGAGGGCCTGAGCAGCGACATCGCCGAACAGATCCAGCAGGGACGGCTCGACGTGGCGATCCTCTACACCCCGATCCGCAACCAGAGCATCCTGTCGGACCCGGTGGTGGTGGAGCACCTCGTCCTCGTCAGCGCGCCCGGAGAGGGGCCGGACTCGCCGGTAGGAATGGACGATCTGCTCAAGCTGCCGCTGGTAACGACGGGGCCGAACCAGCAGCTCCGCCGCGATCTGGAGCAGGCGGCGCGGGCGCGGGGCGTGGAGCTGAACATCGCGGTGGAGGTCGATTCGCTGACCTCGATCCTGCAGATGGTCAACGTCGGCCTCGGCCATGCGGTGCTGCCGCCCTCGGCGCTGGTGCGCCATGGCTTGCGCGATCACTTCGACGTGGCGAGTTTCACCGACGACATCTTCCATCGCACGCTTTACGTCGGCACCGGCCCACAGCGCTCGGACGCGGCTCCGTCGCGGCAGCTGGCGGGTGTGGTCAAGGAGACGCTGCAGCGCCTTGCGGGGCCGCTGACCTGGGACGTGATCCGGGCTTGAGGCGAGTGTTCCTCCACACCGCTCGGGCTAAGCGGTGTGGATAGAGGGGCTGCTGACGACCTGCCGCAATAAATGTTTACGCAGGCAAAACCGTGTCATCCCGCGTGCTTCGCACAACTCGATAGATCCCGCATTAACCTGTGGTCGCGTAATCGTGCAAACGATTGTTGAGCGATGCGCACAGGGCGCGATTCGCGTAGCGCCAGTTCGGGATTTTCGATGAAAGCCGGGTTCGATGTCGGCCTCGCCGCCGAGGTTGCGCAAGGCGAATGGGCGATCTGGGAAGGCATGGCCACCGCCCTGCCGCTGAGCCTTGCCCTCTGGGCAGTGATCCTCTGGGCAGTGATCCTCTGGGCAGTGATCCTCTGGGCAGTGATCCTCTGGCTGGTGCGTTAATCCCCATCGCCCAGGCGAATCTCCGGAATCCGTAGCGCCACGCCGACCGCGAGGCATGTCAGCATCCCGCTCGTCACAAACGTCACGATGAAGGCATGGGCGTAGATCGCCACAACCGCATCGTGCAGGGCAGGGGGCAAGGCCTCAATCAGCGCCACGCCCTCACGCAGCACGCGCTCGGCCAACGGGGCGGGCAAGGCGGTGCGGGCGTAATCGCGCAAGTGGTGCGTCAGCAGCAGGCCTGAGCCCGCGACCGCTGCGACGGCCGCCAACTGGTTGCAGAACTGCAGGGTCGAGGTGCCGGTGCCAAGCTCCGCGCGCGGCACGCAGTTCTGCACCGCCACCGTCAGGTTGGGCATGCACAGCCCGCCGCCCGATCCCATCAGCAGCAGGCAGCAGATCCACGCCGAATCGCCGAGGCCCATCGCCGTGACGGTTGCGATGCCGAAGAAGCCGATCGCCAACAGCACCATACCACCCACGATCGGCGCCTTGTAGCGCCCCGTCCGCGACACGACTTGCCCGCCGAGCAGCGACATCGTCGTGCCCGCGATCAGGTGCGGCAGGATCATCAGCCCCGAACTCGCGGTCGAGTGGCCGCCGACGGTCTGGAAGAACAGCGGCAGGAACACCGAGGAGCCGAAGAAGGCGAGGCCGATCATCGTGCTCGCCACCACGGTGCGGCGGAACACGGTGTTTTCAAGCAGATGCACCGCCAGAACTGGCTCGGCCGCGCGCTTTTCCTGCCGGTAGAGCGCGGCGAAGGCGAGGACGCAGAGCACCCCCGTCCCGGCCATCGCCAGCGGGGTAGAAGCCGCGCTGCCGTCGAGCATGCCGAGGAACAGCAGGAATGCCACCGTCCCGCAGACCAGCAGCGTGACGCCTGCGAAGTCGATCGCGTGGCCCTTTCGCGGCGCCAGGTTGGGGGGCAGGGTCAGCCAGACCATCGCCAGCGCCGCCGCGCCGACCGGCAGGTTGATGTAGAAGACCCAGCGCCAGCCCAGCCACTCCGTCACCGCGCCGCCGACGACCGGCCCGGCAATGCTGGAGAGGGTGTAGGTCGCATTGAACAGGCCCTGATAGCGCGGCCTTTCGCGCGGCGTGACGAGGTCGCCCAGCGTCGTCAGCGCCAGCACCGAGGCGCCCCCTGCGCCCATGCCCTGGATCGCGCGGAACACGATCAGCTGGGTCATCGACTGCGCCGCCCCGCAGAGCGCCGAGCCGCCGAGGAAGACGAGGATCGCCAGCGTGAACAGCGGCCGCCGTCCGTGGATGTCGCTGAACTTGCCGTAAAGCGGCATCGTCACCGTCGAGGCGAGCATGAACGCGGTCATCACCCATGACAGTCGCGAGAGCGCGCCGAACTCGCTGACGATGTGGGGCAGGGCAGGATTGACGATGAAGTTGTCCAGCGCCGCCAGCGCCGCCGTCAGCAGCAGGCCCGACAGCGCGAGCCAGAAGCGGGCACGGGTCGTCTGGGGTTTTTCGTCGTCCTGTATGTCTGGCGCCTCTCCGGTCGCGGCTCGTGCAAGCCGTCGATATGCATTCACCCGGTCACTCCTGTCGCATCGGTAATGGGATTGTCCGCCGTCCGGCCAAGGGCGAGGTAGCCGATGGCGAGGGCGGAAAAGATCACGTGCAGCAGCCCGATCAGCACGAACGGCGCGGTCAGCCCGACAAGGTCGAACAGATAGCCCGAGGCGAGCGAGACGAGGACGACGCTGGCAGTGCCGAAGAAGGCGAGCAGGCCATAGGCGGTGCCCCGCAGGTCGGCAGGGGCTTCCTGCCCGAAGAACGCCTGCTGCGCGATCGTCTGGGTGCTCTCGGCAATGCCGATGAACAGCGCGAGGGCGAGGATTTCCCAGCCCGTCACGCTCGTCACCAGCGGTGCGCAGAGGAATGATACGCCCACCAGCACGAGGCTGGCGACGTAGATCGCGGTTCGGTCCCACTTGTCGAGCAGGACGCCCAGGATCGGCGGGATCACGAAGGAACAGGCGCGCATCAGCGCCAGCGCGGTGCCGGCGATGGCGACGGTGCCGGTCGTGCCGAGCCCCTCCTGCGCGCCGCGAAGGGTGATCCACAAGGCGAGGAAGGATCCGACCACCGCCTCGTCGGTGCGCACGACGAAGGAAGTCAGCAGCAGCACCCCGAAGCGCCGGTTGGTCCGCGCATGGGCGACCACGCGCCGGAAGCCGCCGAGCAGTTCACGCATACTTTGGGAGACGGGCGCGGCGCCTTTCCGGCGGTCGGCCTTGGGCGCATCGGGCATCAGGAACATCGCCGCGACCAGCGCCGCGCCGAGGCCGAGGATGCCGCAGGCCCACAGCGCATATGTTCCCGCCAGCGCGGTGTCGTAGCCCGCCGAGTGCAGCCAGCCCGGCAGCGCCGCACCGATCACGCCCACCATCAGCACGCTGATCAGGCCGTAGAACACCATGACAAGCGCCATGAACCGCCCGCGCGAGGCGTTGTCGACATAGTCGAAGAACCGGGGCGGCCCGCCTGCGGTGTGCGCGCTCGAGGCAATGCCGAAGCAGAAGCGGATGACGAACAGCGCCGCCACGCCCCCCGCCAGCGGATAGGCGAAGGCGGCCATGCTGTACCCGACGAGCGCGAAGATCACCATTGCCCGGCGCCCGATCCGGTCCGCCAGCGCGCCGGCGAAGCCGACGCAGACGAGCACCACCGCCTGCTGCACCGTCATCAGCTGCCCCGCGAGGCGGCCCTGCTCCGCTCGGGGCACGCCGACCATTTCGGTGAACACGTAAGGCTGCATCAGGGCGATGAAGGCGGTCATCATCACTGCGATCCCTGTGACCAGCAGGAACACGAAGACCTCGCGGGGCGGGATGCCCGGCATCAGCGTGATGGGGCCGATGCGCGCCTGATCCCCCGTGTTTTGGCGAACGCCTCCCTCCGGTGCAGTGTCCATGCCGGTCCTTCCATGTCGAGGAGCGACCGCGACGGCGCTCGGCCGTGTCCGGTCAGGCGACAGGATACGAAAAGGCGGCCGCGATTCCAGCGATTAAGCCATGCTCAAAAGGCGGGTCAGATATGCCTTCCCGCACACTTGCCTCGCCGCGCCGCTGCGACTTACGCTGCCCTCACGAGCAGCCCGAGAGCACTGGCGCCGGGCCTGCCGCATCCCTTTTCAGGAGTCGCCCCATGCTGATCGACCGTGGATTTTCCGAGCGCAACCGCCGCGTGCGCAGCCTCGACGTGGAGAGCTACCAGGACTTCGTGCTGGGCTTTCGCGACTGGACTTACGGTGATCTCGACAAGTCCGCGCGGGCCAGCGCCGACGAAATCCTCGAGGACCTGCGCCTCAATACCGAGGAAGCGCCGCTCGACGCTTTCCGGGGGCCGTTCGAGAAAGACCCGATGATCGCCGCGCGCATCCGGTGCTGGCTGTCGAGCCAGCAGCTGATGTGGCGCAACGTGCTCGACCACTACAGCCAGCACGCCGACTTCTACATGGGCGGCATGGAAGAGGCGGACGTTAGCGGTCCCGGTTCGCTGGAACTGAACACCGGCATGGACATGCCCGACTACACCAAGCACGAAATCCACATCCAGCCCGGCGGCTATACCGGCAACGACTTCGCCGGGCCGCTCTACCATTATGGCACGAACACCTTCTACAAGGGCCAGAACAACGAGGACGAGTTCCAGTTCGGCATCGCCCGCACCGTCGCCAAACCGGCGGACGGCAGGATCGAGCGCATCGTCGATATCGGCTGCGGCATCGGCCGCCTGAGCGTCGCATTGGCCGAGACGTTCCCGGAGGCGGAAGTCTGGGGCCTCGACGTCGGCGGGCCGCTGGTGCGCTATGCCCACGCCCGCGCGGTGGAACTGGGCACGCCGGTCCACTTCGCGCAGCGTCTGGCGGAGGACACCAAGTTCGCGGATGACAGCGTCGATATCGTCACCGCCTATATCCTGTTCCACGAAGTGTCGGAGCAGGGCGCGAGGGACATCTGCGCCGAGACCTTCCGCATCCTGCGCCCGGGCGGCGTCTTCGACGTGACCGACTTCCACACCGGCCGCGCACGTTCCAGCGAGCCCTATCGCCGGTTCATGGGCTGGATCGACCACGTCTACAACGCCGAGCGCTGGTCGCACCAGTTCACCGCCAAGGACTTCCTGGAGACCCTGCGCGAAGCCGGGTTCGAAGTGGAGAAGGGCGAGAACCGCCACTGGGGCATCGCCTGCTACATCGCCCGCAAGCCGGAGTAGGGTTTTAAGCTCCGTCATTCCCGCGAAGGCGGGAACCCATCTTCTGACGCTGCCTCTTGCACGGGCATCAGATGAGCGCCCGCCTTCGCCGGGATGACGAGGTGTGTTCGGATCGAACGCAGCGGTGGCGGGGAGCAGACCCATCACCCGGGTCATGACAGCTAGAACCCGCCGCCGCCTTGTCCGGCCCGGCCGCTACAGACAGTCTTCGACAGTGCGATGAAGCCCCGGAACAGAGGGCGCCGATGGAGAGGATCGGAGAAAAAGACACGAACCCAAGGGGGGGTCACCATGCGTCATCACAGCATCGCGTCCACGTTCCATTTGAGCACTTCAACCGCGCTGGCGGGCCTTCTGGCAGGCACGTTCATCGCGCCCGGCCCGGCGCTGGCCCAGTCGGCGAGCGAGCCCGACAACGCCATCGTCGTCACTGCGCGCCGCACCGAGGAACGGCTCGAATCCGTGCCGCTGGCGATCTCCGCCTTCTCGGCCGAGGCGCTGGAGACGCAGGACATCAAGTCGCTCAACGACATTTCGGCGGCGACCCCCGGCTTCCAGTTCCAGAACCAGGCGGGCGGCGGTTCGGGCCGCAACGACCGCTCTATCAACAACCTGACCTTCCGCGGCCTCGCGCTCGGCAACGTCTCGCCGATCTCGCAGGGCGGCCTTGTCTTCATCGACGGCGCGCCGGTCATCAACGCCTCGGTCCCGGCGATCGACGACGTGGCGCGGGTCGAGGTGCTGAAAGGCCCGCAGGCGGCCTACTTCGGGCGATCGACCTTCTCGGGCGCGGTCAACTTCGTGACCAAGAGCCCGACGTACGACTTCTCCGGCCGGGTCAAGGGCATGGCGGGCAACTACGGCTCGAACGCGGTGTCGGGCAGCATCAACATCCCGGTGATCGACCAGATGCTGGCCTTCCGCCTCGGCGCCAGCCACGATTTCGAGGGCGGCCAGTACCGCAACTCGGCCGACCGCAGCCAGCACCTCGGCGATCGCAAGACCGACGCGGTCAGCGCGCAGATGCTGTTCCAGCCCACGCCCAGCCTCAAAATCACCGGCTTCGCCTCCTACGCGATCAGTAAGGACGGCCCGCCCGCGCAGGCGGCGCTGAAATCGAGCGAGTTCAACTGCAACCTGGGCGGCACCTCGGGCGGCTACTATTGCGGCAAGCTGCCGGGCAAGCTCCCCGCCTCACTGATCGGTGGCAACTACGTGCTGGATACGCGCGCCTATGACGTGCTGATCGCCAATAGCGCCAATTACCCGACGATCTTCGACCCCCGCTTCAACAAGTCCACCGGCCTCAAGCGCGAGACGCTGCAGGCGGACCTGCGGATGGACTGGGAGCTGGGCGGCGGCCTGATGCTCAGCTCGTTAACCGCCTATCACAGCGACAAGACCCAGACCGGGCTCGACCTGACGTTCCGCGACACCTCCGGCATCGCCAACCCGACCGCCGCGCTGCCGGGCGCGCCGAGCTACATCAAGTGGCTGCTGAACTACCAGTCCTACGTCACCGACTTCAGCCAGGAACTGCGCCTGACTTCCGGGCAGGACCAGCCCCTGCGCTGGACGGTCGGCGCCAGCTACTTCACCGCCGACTACGATTCCGGCGCGATCTGGGGCATCAATCCCTACGGCACCGGCAACAGCGCGACACTGACCAACCAGAAGCCGAAGACCCCGGCGATCTTCGGCGCGGTCTACTTCGACGTCACCCCGCAGCTGACGATCAGCGCCGAAGGCCGCTACCAGTGGGACAAGATCAAGTCCTCGGTTCTCGCCTCCTCCTCGGGCGTCTATTACGCCAGCCCGATCGTCCAGCAGGCGACCTTCAAGAGCTTCTCGCCGCGCCTGACCCTGGACTATAAGTTCGCGCCCGACAGCACCGCCTACGTCCTGTTCTCGCGCGGCTACCGTCCCGGCGGCTTCAACGGGGCCTATGACGCCCTGACCACTACCGAGAAGGCCCAGATCGCCACCACCGGTGGCTCGACCTACAAGCAGGAGAAGCTGGACAACTACGAGGCCGGCATCAAAACCGCCTTCCTGAACGGCAAGGCCTCGATTCGCGCCGCCATTTACGTGGACAAGTACCGCGACGGGCAGGTGTCCAACAGCTACACGTATTATCCCGACGGTTCGGCCACCATAAACCTGCTCAGCGTGGTCGAGAACCTGGGCGCGGTGAACTTGTGGGGCGTGGAACTGGAAGGCAACGTCACTCCGATGGAGGGCCTCAGCCTCAACGGATCGTTCGGGCTGGCCGACAGCAAGATTAAGAACTTCATCTGCGCCGAATGCCTCAACATCGGCGGCACCACCGACGCCACCGGCAACAAGCTCTCGGGCGTGCCGCGCCTGACCTGGACGGCGGGCGTGCAGTACGACCACCAGCTTTCCGATGCATGGTCCGGCTTTGCCCGCGTCGATTACCGCCATCGCGGCCGCCAGTACGTGGACAACTATAATGCCGCCTGGAGCCGCAACGACGACAAGGTCGATCTGCGGCTCGGCGCGCGGCAGGATGGCGGGCTGGCGGTGGAAGCCTTCGTCACCAACCTGTTCAACGAACAGACGATGGTGGGCGGCCGCGCCACCGACCTCGTCACCCTCACCACCAACGAGATCCGTCTTGCCCTGCCCGAAAAGCGGCGCATGGGCGTGCGCTTCAGCTACGAGTTCTGAGAGAGGACAATTGCGATCATGGCGACCCAGGCCGAACAGACATACAAGTCCGCAGCCGACGATTTCATCTTCGCGGATTCTGACAACATCTCCGCCTTCCCGGAGCAGACGGTGGACAATCTCATGCACGTCGTCATCGCGCTGGGGGCGGAACTGTGGACCGTGCGCCGCCGCATGATGACGCTGGAGAAAGTGCTCGAAAAGGCGGGCGTCTCCAACGACGACGTCGAGAAGTACCTCCCCGGCGCCGAGGAGAAAGCGGCCTGGGCCGAGGAGCGCGACATCTTCATCAAGCGCACCTTCGGCGCCCTCGAACGGCGGGGCGGCGCCAATTCGCGGCAGCTCGACACCTCGAAAGACCTTTGACCTCCCGGCAGGGCGGTCCGCCTTGTGCGGACAGCCCATTTTCAGTCTTCAAGAACAGCGGAGATGCGGCGTGTATCCGGAATATGACGTGATCGTGGTCGGTGCAGGCACGGCGGGCATCCCCGCCGCCCTCGGCGCCGTGGAGCGCGGCCTCAAGGTGGCGCTGGTGGAAGCGGCGGCCGACATCGGCGGCACGTTGCACTTGTCGAGCGCATCGATCAGCGCGGGCGGCACCGACCTGCAGCGCCGGGCGGGCATCGCGGATTCGGCCGGGGACCACTTCGCCGACGCATTGCGCATCAACCACGGAACCGGCGACCACGTGCTCCTGCGCAAGTGGACCGAGGAAGCCGGGCCGATGGTCGATTGGCTGGAATCGATCGGGTGGACCTGCATGGACGGCGTCCCCCACTTCGCCCCCGAACACGACCTCTACAATGTCGAGCGCACCTATCGCAGCACCAATGCCGGAATCGAAGTGCTGGATGCTTTCCGCCGCGAACTGGCGCGGGTGGAGCCGACCGGCCTGCTCACCGTGATGCTGGAAACCCGCTTCACCGACCTGGTGACGGAGAGCGGCCGCGTGACCGGCATCCAGGCCGAGACCCCCGGCGGCCCGGTGACCCTTTCGGGCCAGAGCGTCATCCTCACCACCGGCGGCTTCAGCGGCAGCGCGCGCCACTGGCAGGAACTGCACGGCCACGTACCGCTGCGCTACCATGTCGAGACGGTGCGCGGCGACGCGCTCGATCCCGTCCGCGCGGCGGGCGGCTCGGTGTGGTTCACTGAATACTGCCTCCCCGCTTTCGGCGGCACCCGAACGCTCGACAGCAAGGCTTCGGCGTGGATTCACAGCGACGTGCTACCTACCCGCCGCCCGCCCTGGGAGATTTACGTCAACGAGCGCGGCGAGCGCTTCATGCCCGAGGACGAGATGAGCATCGACGCGCGCGAACGCGCTGTCATGGCCCAGCCCGGCTGGGCCTTTTGGATCGTCTGGGACGAGGCCATCCGCATAGCGTCGAAGCCCCTGTTCCGCTGGCCCGCCGAGACCGTCGAGGCCCTGTTCGCGGGCGAGGGCGGCGAGGACTTCGTGGTCGCGGGCAGCGTCGAGGAACTGGCGGAGCGCACCGGCATGCCTGATCGCGCTTTGCGCACCACCATCGAACTCTACAACCGCGGGCAGGCGGTCGGCAGCGACGTATTTCGCCGCAAGCACATGCCCGCCCCCATCGCCGAGGCACCGTTCTACGCGGTGCGGCACTATGGCTGCTCGATCAGTTGCTACCCCGGCATCAAGGTGGACGAGGACTTGCGCGTCGTGCGCGCCAACGGCTCACCGATCGAGGGGCTCTACGCGGCGGGTGAGGTGATCGGCATCGGCTTCCTCGGCCACGGGTTCCTGAGCGGGTCGATCGTCTCCTCGGCGATCACCTTCGGCCGCAAGCTGGGCCGCGAAGTGCTCGCGAAGGTGCCGGCATGAGAACGCGCTGGGCACGGCGCGGTTATGCCGCGGGGCCTTACGGGCAAGTCCATTTCCGCCATGCCGGAGAAGGCGGCGCGCCGGTGGTCCTGCTCCATCAGGCGCCGATGACGGCGGCGCAGTTCGACAATGTCTACGAACCGCTAGCGGCGCGCGGCTTCCACGCCATCGGCATCGACATGCCCGGCTTCGGTATGTCCGATCCGGTGGACGGAGTACCCCGCGTGGAGGACTGGGCCGCCTGCGTGCCCCCGGTGCTCGATGTGCTGGGGCACCCGAGCGCGGCTGTGCTCGGCCACCACACCGGCTCGATGGTGGCGACCGAGGCGGCGATCCAGTTCCCGACCCGCGTCTCCGCAGTGATCCTCAACGGCCCGATGCCGCTGACCCTGGAGGAGCGCGACAACTTCCTCGCCAACGGCTGGCTGCGCGAGCAGGACATCACCGCCCGCACCGACGGCACCCAGTTCGCCGATGTCCACGCCGCCCGCACCCGCCTCGCCGCCGGCACCGTCCCGGCTGCGCGCGTCTGCGAGTTCGTGGTGCAGGCTTTCGAAGGGCAGGGCGCCTACTGGCACGGTCACTACGCCGCCTTCCAGTACCGCCATGACGCAGGGATCGCGAAGCTCGTCTGCCCCACGCTGATCCTCACCAATACCGGCGACATGATCTACGACCATGCGGTGAAGGCTCATGCCCTGCGCCCCGACTTCGCCTTCGCGGCGCTGCAGGGTGGCGGCGTCGACATCGTCGATCAGCAGCCGGAAGCGTGGGCGGATGCGGTGTCGGGGTTTCTGGCGGGGGGTGCGCGGGAGCCCGCCCCGCTGCGACTGACTCCGCCTGCGGCTTCGTAAGTCTCGCTCCCCTCCCGCAAGCGGGAGGGGCCAGCGCGTAAACCGAACCCTCGTCCAGCCCGCCCCTCCTCCCAGCGAAGGCTGGGACCGCTATCGGCAGATCACGACCTGTCTCGCAGTGCTCCCGGCGAGATCGCGCAAGTCCTGCCGCAAGCACTCATCATGGCTACAAAGCTCCCAGCCTTCGCTGGGATGACGGGCGGGCGCGGCGTCTATCGGGAGCCACCAAACCTTTCGTCATTGCGAGCATCTAAGCCGCAATCTCCGTGGTGGCCGGATCATAAGTCATCAGGTTCTCGTTCTCCGGGTCCGCGCCATTGCGCTTGCGCATCTCCGGATCGCTCGACTGGTTGATCTCCCCCTGCCGCCGCGAGCGCAGCAGCACCCGGTTGGCCCGCTCGCGCCGGGTCGCCTCGTAGCGGTGCAGCGCTGCCACCGGATCGCCCGCAGTGGCAAAGGCCCGTGCGAAGACCACCGCGTCCTCGATCCCCATCGCCGCGCCGAGGCCCAGAAACGGCAGCATAGGATGCGCCGCATCGCCCATCAGCGTCACCCGGTCGACCGTCCACTGCGGCAGCGGATCGCGGTCGAACAGCGCCCACTTGCGCGTCCCCTCGGCCGGGGCGGCGCGCAGGAGCGCCTTCACGTCCTCGTTCCAGTCGGCGAACTTCTCCAGCATCTCGGCATTGGTGGCGGGCGTGGACCAGCCCTCGCCGGTCCAGTTGTCGGTCTTCACGAAGGCGACGCCGTTCACCACCGTGCCATGGCGGATAAGATAGCGCAGCAACTGCCGGTCCGGCCCGAGATAGTTCACCGAAGGCCCCAGGTGCATTTGCGCCTGCACCTGCTCTACCGGGATCAGGAAGCGATAGGCCGACTGCCCGGTAAATCGCGGGCTCTCCTCCCCGAACAGGATGGCGCGCACGCGCGAGTTGATACCGTCCGCCCCGACGAGCACCGGCGCGCGCTCCTCCGACCCATCGGCAAAGCGCGCGGCGACCCCCGCTGCGTCCTGCGCCAGAGCCACCACTTGCCGGTTCAGCGCGATTGTCTCCGGGTCCATCGCATAGACCGCATCGGCAAGGATGGCATGCATGTCGGCCCGGTGGAGCTGGTAGAAATACGGGATTTCCCCTGCCTCGCGGGCCAGCGCGATCTGGTCCGGCCCGCCGATTCGCTCGCCGGTGCGGTAGTCCGCCCCGCCCGCGCGTACCGGAATGTCGGCGTCGCGCTCGATCGCGTCGCGCAAGCCGAGCGAGAACAGCCCGCGACTGGCAGGCTGGCTCAGCGTGATCCCGGCCCCGACGTCCCCGAACTGCGCGGCCTGTTCGAACAGGCGGACCTTCAGACCCTGCCGCTGCAGCCCCAGCGCAGCGGTCAGCCCCGCGATGCCGCCACCGACGATGATGATGTCCGTCATGCCCGTTCCCCTGCCTTGCAGGTCGGCAGGGTATGCCGTGAGCCGGTGAATGCAAAACATGGCTGTTATGACCCGCGCGTGCGTTGACCGCCCGCGCGCGGCCCAACAAGATCGCCGCCTCATGGCGTTCACCGTCCTCATCAACGGCCAGCCCCGGGTGCTGGACTGCGAGCCGGACATGCCCCTGCTCTGGGGGCTGCGCGACCTGCTGGGGCTCACGGGCACGAAGTACAGCTGCGGCAAAGGCTTATGCGGCGCCTGCACCGTCCACCTCGACGGCGCGGCGGTGCGCTCCTGCTCGGTGCCGGTAAGCGAGGTGAAAGGCGCGATCACCACCATAGAGGGCATCGCCGGCCCGGTCGCCGAGCGCGTCCTTGCTGCCTGGGACGCGCACCAGGTCGCGCAGTGTGGCTATTGCCAGCCCGGGCAGGTCATGGCCGCCATCGCCCTGATCGCTGCCGGTCCCGTGGACGATGCCGCGCTGGAGGCGACCATGAACGGCAACTTGTGCCGCTGCGCCACCTACATGCGGATTCGGGCCGCCGTGCGCGACGCGGCCCAAACCTTTGCCCAAACCGTCTCAGCGTGACCCTCGACCGGCGCGGCTTCCTCGTGCTCGCCTCAACCGGCCTCTTGCTGGGGGTGGCGGGCAAGGGGCTTTCGACCGCGCCGGAGCCTGACGGACTAGTTCAGCGCTTCCTCGCGATCGATTGGGAGGGCACCGTCACCGTCTTTGCCAAGCACCTCGACATGGGGCAGGGCATCTGGAGCGGCCTTGCCTCCATCGTCGCCGAGGAACTCGACGCCGATTGGGGCCGCGTGCGCGTGGTCGGCGCTCCGGCGCGCCTGCCCGACTACGCGCACAACGCCTTCCATGAACAGACCACCGGCGGCTCCACCTCGACTGCGCAGAGTTGGGACGAGTTGCGCCGCGCCGGAGCTACCGCCCGCGCCATGCTGGTGCGCGCCGCCGCGCAGGCGTGGCACGTGCCCGAGGCAGCGGTCGGCACACGTCGGGGCGAACTCTTCACCGATAACCACACGGCGGGATACGGCGATTTCGCCGCCGCTGCGGCACGCCTGCCCGTGCCCGCAGACGTCACGCTCAAATCCCGCGCCGAGTGGCGCCTGCTTGGCGGCGCGCTGCCCCGCACCGACACCGCCGCCAAGACGCGCGGTGCAACCGTCTACGGCATCGACGGCATGTGGCCCGACATGCGCCACGCCATCATCGCCCGCTGCCCGCAGATCGGCGGGAAGGTGCGTAGCTACGACGCCTCCGCCGCCCGCGCCATGCCAGGTGTGGACATGGTGGTCGAAGTGCCCAGCGGCATCGCCGTTATCGCCCGCACCACCTGGCATGCGATCCGCGCCCGCGAGGCCCTGCGCATCGAATGGGATACGCACGCGGCCGAAACCCGCAGCGACACCGAAATTGCCGCCGACTTCACCCGCGCGATGGCCGAGACGGCGCCCGCCTATACCGATACGCGCGGCGCCCCTGAGGCCGCCTTCGCCTGCGCGCACCGCGTGGTCGAGGCCGAATTCCGTTTTCCCTACCTCGCCCATGCATCTATGGAGCCGCTCAGCATCTCTGGCCGCATGGTCGGCGGCGTCTGCGAGGTGCGAGCCGGGTTCCAGTCGCAGACCCGCAACCAGCAGGCGATCGCCGACATCCTCGGCCTGCCGCTGGACCGCGTGGCTCTCGACACCGTCCCGGCGGGCGGCAGCTTCGGGCGGCGCGCCTCGTTCGATTCCGACTGGGTGGCCGAGTTCGCCCACGTCCTCAAGGCCACCCGCTGGCGCTGGCCGATCAAGCTGACCCGTACGCGAGAGGACGACGTGACCGGCGGCTACTACCGCCCGCTGATGATCCACGCGATGCGCGCTGGGCTCGACCGGGAGGGCCGCCTTATCGCGCTGGACCAGCGCATGTCGGGCCAGTCGGTGACGCTCAAGGCCCCGGAAAAGCCCAACTGGCGCGACTGGACGGTGATGGAGGGCGTTTTCCATGAACTCTACGCCTGTTCCAATTCCCGCCTGCGCTGGTGGGGCCCGCCGGCGCGCGTGCCGGTTTTGACCTTCCGCTCGATCTCGAACAACCACACTGGGATCGCCAAGGAGATCTTCGTCGATCGCCTCGCCCGCGCCGCCGGGGCCGACCCGGTTGCCTACCGCCTCGCCTTGCTGGGGGAGGAACCGAGACAGGTCGCCGTCCTGCGCCTCGCCGCCGAAAAGGCCGGATGGAATACGCCGCCACGGCCGGGCATCACCCGCGGCGTGGCCGTCCACCGCTCGGAAGGCAGCTTCATCGCGCAAGTCGCCGAACTCAGCGGTGCCCATGACGACTTTTGCATAGAACGGATCGTCACCGCGCTCGACTGCGGCCTTGCCCTCAACCCTGACACCGTGCGCGCGCAAGTCGAGGGAGGAACCGGCTTCGGCCTGTCGGCCGGGCTATACGGCCGCGTCACGCTGGAAGGTGGAGCAGCGCAGGACGGCAACTTCGACATGTACCGTGTGCTGCGCCTGAACGAGATGCCCCGAGTCATGGAAACCCACCTGATCGAAGGCGCCGATCGCCCCTCCGGTGTAGGTGAGCCCGGTTCGGTCCCCGGCACGGCGGCGGTCGTCAATGCGCTTGAACGTATGGGTCTGCCGCAGGTTACGCAATTTCCCGTCTTCGCGATGAGTCGAATCTAGCGCTTTTCGCTCTGTCGAGATCCGCAAACAATCGGCGGCTTTGCGGGAAACCCCCTTATCTTTGCAGGCAGCACTGCGATGACGGCCGAACCGACCGGCGGCTCCTGCAATTGCTCGACACTGAATCGACATCCACAACATGATGGCTGCCGGCATCGGCGTGAAGGCCGCAGAGGAAGCTGCCTCGCCCCCCAAGTAGCTGATGATAAAGCCTTGTTCTTCAAGGTTTCCACACCGGACGGGCCGCTCGATTACCAGAAGGCAATCTCCGGTGAGCTGAAACTGGTTCCTTCCGACGATCAGGTACTAGCCACACTTGAAGGCGACTACCAAGCCATGGTGGAGGCCGTCTGCCGCATGAAGAGAATGCGCCGACGTTTGCAGAGCTCATGGAAAGCTGCAGCAAAATTGCCGACGAAATCAACGCCACGACTAAAGCTCTTTAAGGCATCGATTGCGGATAGTCGGCTGAGCCGAATCGACCGCCGCCGGTGAGCTAGCGCTTGAGCGATTCGAATCCCTTGTGCCGCATCTGCAAAGCGAATGCGGATTGATGGTTCCGCATCGCCAAGTGTCGATCAAAACCCCATACGAAGTGTAGCCGGAAATCAGATTTTCTAGGCTTTGCCATTCTGTAGGGCCATTCAAGTGCACGAAAATCGTTAGGTCAGGCCATCCAAGTGCCACGGACTTGGATGCCGCCCACGCAAATCCGTTGACGCTGAGGCCATTCGGATCATCACCGGACATCTCTCCCACATTGATGGTTCCTCTTCGCTTTCATGCGGGTGAGCTGCGCCTTTGTCGCACAGACGTCATGATCCGCCGCTAGCGGCCGGCCATGCTCCATCAAGGCCGCACTCTGGCCATATTCGCGCGCGAAGCCCGGCTGTTCGCCTATTCCTCGGGGAATTTCGGCAAGGCGCTGGTCTTTGCCGGGGCGGACATGACGATCCTGTTCCTGCTGACCGACCTGCTCGGCCTGAGCGCGACGGCGGCCGGGTCGCTGATGCTGGTCGCGCTGGCGGGCGACCTCGTGTTCGATCTGGTCGCCGCCGCGCTGGTGATCCGGCTGCGGCGCAAGGGACGCGGCTATCGCTGGCTGGTCGCGACGGGCACGGTGCCCTGCGGCATGGCCTTCGCGATGCTCTACGCCATGCCCGCCTCCGGTCTCCATCAGGGCTGGCTGCTGGCGGCGGCCATGCTGGTGTTTCGCAGCGCCTACGCGGTGATCGACGTGCCGCACAACGCGCTCATGGCGCAGATGACCAGCGACAGCCGCGCGCGCGGCCGAGTCTCCGGCTACCGACTGCTGTTCAGCACCGCCAGTTCACTGTGCGTGGCGATGGTACTGACCCCGCTCGTCCAGCATGCCGCGCGCAGCCGCGCCTTCGATGCGCTGGCGGTGACCGGAGCATTCGCCGCAGGGCTTTTCGCGCTGACCATGATTCTGTGCGTCGCGACCTCGGGGCGCCAGGCCGGGACGTCAGCGGATGCCGCCGGACAGGACGCCATCCGAGTGCCGCTGCGCGATCCGCTGGTGCTGGGCATGGGCCTTATGGCGCTCATCACCGGCTTCGCGATGCCGACTTTCGGGCGGATGATCCTCTTCATCGGCACATACGTGGCCGAGCGGCCCGATCTGGTCGCCACGCTGCTGCTGGCGATGACCTGCGGGCAATTCGCCGGGGTGCTGTTCTGGACCGCCTTGACGGCGCGGATGGATCAGGCGCGGGTGCTGGCCATGGGCCACGGCGTCAGCGCGGTGGGCTTCGTGCTGTTCGCCCTGTGCCTGGATCGCCCCGACGCCCTGCTGGCCTGTGTGGCGGTGATCGGCTTCGGCCTCGCCTCTGTGTTCATGCTGCCCTGGGGGCTGCTGGCCAACGCGGTGGACTTCGTGGCGCTGCGCCATGGCCGGCGACTGGAGACGGGTCTCTTCGCCTTCTACCTCGTCGCGGTGAAGGCCAGCGGCGCGGCGGCGACGGCGCTGATCGGGTGGTCGCTGGGTTGGCTGGGCTACGTGCCCGGACAGCACCAAGGCACTTCGGTCGAAACCGGCATGCTGGCGCTGGGACTGGGCCTGCCGCTGGTGGGAGCCTTGTCCGCCATCGTCCTGCTACGCCGCTTCGACATCGGCCACGCGCGGCACGCCCGGGTACGCGCCGCGCTCGACCGGAAAGCTCAATCGGGCGCCGAACCGGTCTCCGGGTTGAACTTCGGGTTGGCGAAGTCGATCGGCGAGGGCTCGACCTTGGCCGGAGGCGCGGCGCTCTCGGCCCAGGCGCGGCAGAGCATGTCGCGCAGCATCGTCGCCCCCGCCGCCGTGCGTTCATAGACCATCTCGCGCACGCGCTGGTCGGTGAAGTCGGCGAACTGAGCGCGCTTTTCCAGCGCGAAGACCTCGCCCACCTTGTCGCCCGAGTGGTCGAGATAGGCCAGCACCGCGTCGAACATGTCGCCCGAGGTCCGGCCGGGCTTGCCGATACGCGGGGCGATGTCGGCCACCGTCAGCTTCATGCCGTCGACGAACTGGCTCTCGAAGCGGCCGTGGACGGTGCGGTCGGTGGTGTAGCCATGCGGGTTCGGCCCACGCCAGCCATCGCTGCTGACCGAATCGTGCATCGGGTTGGCCCCGTCGCCGATGTAATGGCCGAGGCGGATGACGTCGAAAGCGCAGTTCTGCTCGGCCACGGAGGCGTCCTTGCCTTCCGCGTTCGCCGCGCGGATGCGGCGCATGCACACGACGATGCGGTCATAGGCCTCGATCGCGGCATAAGGCAGCGTGCCGGTCCAGCGCACATTGGTGCGCGCGGCGGTTTCGGGATCGCTGTCCTTGATCTTCTCGTACTGCTTGTAGAGCGCGATCACGAACTCGTAGCGCGAGCGGGGGATGGGCTTGAGGAACGTGAACTGCTCCCGAAACCAGCCGTGGTTGGGGTCTTCCTCGATCTTGGAGAAGTTCTCGGAGTTGCCGCGCCAGCTGTCGGGGAGCAGCGAGGAGGCGCCGATATAGTCCTCGTACTTGCGCAGGAACACCGGGCCGTCCTCGGGGATGGCCTCGATCGCGGCGCGGTCGATGACGGTGTGGGCAGTGCCGCCCCAGGCCAGCGCGGCAGTGGGACTGAGGCCGAGTGCGGCGATGGCGGCAAGGAGGATGTTACGCATGGGGAACGGCTCCGATCAGGGATCCAGCGGATCGCGCGGGTCCACGCGCGCAGAAAGGGCGGATGGGCGAAATTCCAGCTCGGTCGGTGAGACGCGCGCACCGATGGTGCCGGGCTGATAGCCCAGTTCGCGGTTATTGCGCGCCGCGAATTCGGGGTTCTCGATCATCGCGCTCTGGTCCGGGTTGCAGACGATCAGCGTGTCCTTGTCCAGCGGGGCGCCCATGGCCATCAGCAGGCGCGAGGCATTGCGCAAGTTGGTGGTGGTGTGGCGCGCATGCGGCTCGATGACGATGGCCTCGGCGGGGACGCCGTAGCGCTCGATCAGGGCGCGGCGCATTTCCTCGGCTTCGGCGAAGGCGGTGGCGCGCGGGTGGGCATGGCCACCGGTGAGGATCAGGAACGGCGCGTCGCCTGCCGCGAAGCGCTGCGCGGCAAGGCGCACGTGGTACTTGCCGTAAGGGCTGAGCGGCATGCCCGCGACCTCAGGCCCGACGCCGGTGACGATCAGTGCGCTATAGCGGTAGCGCTTCCAGTCGAGGCCCTTTGCGCGCCTGAAGGCCGGGGCGTTGAGGCCGCCGGTGAGCGGCTCGTAACTGATGGCATCGCGGCGGTCCGCGGCATCGAGCAGCGCCAGCGCATAGTCCAGGCTGGGATCGAGCGCCTGCAGCGAATTCACGCGCACCGTCTGCGACAGCCATGTCGCCGCCTGCAGACGCGAGCGGGC
This sequence comes from Novosphingobium resinovorum, assembly GCF_027922145.1. Classification (GTDB taxonomy): domain Bacteria; phylum Pseudomonadota; class Alphaproteobacteria; order Sphingomonadales; family Sphingomonadaceae; genus Novosphingobium; species Novosphingobium resinovorum. Next base: position 210,860 of record NZ_BSFC01000019.1, read on the forward strand.
CTCCTGCGGGTCGACCATGCCGGCACCGTCGATGCCGGGATACGGCGGCACCTGACCCAGACCATACGTGCGCACGATCGTGTTGATGCCCGCGATCTCGCGCCCGGCCTGCGCGGCGGGGCCGTCGTCCGCGGCCTTCCCCGAGGCAGCAGCGGCGAGCACTTGCGCCTCGCCGTCAGTCCAGACCATCGCCTGCGCCACGCAGCCGAGGTCGGTGCCGCAGGCCGCCCGCCGGTCGAACCGGGCGCGCAGCATGGCGGCGACTTCGGGGCGAGCCTGCAGCGCATTGAGCGCCGCAGGATCGCGGCCCAGCGCGTCGAACAACGGGAACAACCGCTGCGACAGGCTCTCCGTCACCGTGTCCCTGACGGCCTGCGCCCTAGCACCTTGTGCAGATGCGCAGACCGTCGTGAGCGAGAGTGCCGCAGCAACGGCAACCGCTGCCATGCGCGCCGGACCTTTCCGCATTCCCGCCGTCCTTACCAGGACTTGCCGATGACGAGGCGGAAGTTGCGGCCGAAGATCGGACGCCCGTAGATCGCCTCGGCGCTCCCTTGCCCTGCCAGCGAGTCGGTGCGGGTATTGCCTTCGGTCAGGCCGTGGGCGTTGAACAGGTTGTCGCCGACGACCTGCAGCTGCCATGTGCCGTGCTTCACCGTCACGCCCGCGCCCACGGTGCCGTAAGCGGGCAACGCAGTGTTGTTGTAGAGATCGACGAAGCGCTTGCCCATGTAGGTGTAGCGCCCATAGATCGACACGTCGGTGTCGCCCGTGGTGAAGTCGAAGCTCGGACGGATGTTGCCGTAGACCTTCGGCTGGCGGACGATCTGGTTGCCCTCGGCCTGCTCCGGGTCGGCGCCGGTGCTGCTCTGGAAGTTCTTGTACTTGGGATCGCTGACCGTCAGCGCGCCGTTGAGGGTGAACCACGGGGTCACGCTCCAGGCGCCGTCGAACTCGACGCCCTTGACCTGCGCCTCGCCGATGAAGGGCACGTTCACGTCGTTGCGGCCGGTGGTCGGATCGTAGGCCAGGAACGAGGCGTTGAGCGGGTCGAAGTTGGTGTAGAAGCCCGTCACATAGAGGTACGAGCGGCCCATCGACAGCTTGAGGCCCGCCTCGAACTGGTCGGCGACGGTGGTGATGATCGTCGGGTTGATGCTCATCACGGTCTGGACGTTAGGCGGCGTCTCGAGGTGCGAGGCGCGGCCGTAGACGCCGATGTGGCTGGAGAAGTCGTAGTTCGCCCCGATCGTCCAGTTGGTGACGTTGGGCTTGAGCTTCTGGTTCAGGATCACGCCGGTGAAGGCGCGGGTGCTGTCGTCGGCCAGCGTGGTCATGTCGCCAAGGTTAGCGGCTTCGGTCAGCGCGGCCCAGCCCTTGTAGCTGTAGCGTTCGTGGCGGATGCCGCCGTCGATGCGCAGGCCAGGCACGATTTCCCAGGTGTCGTTGGCGTAGAGCGCGAACATCTTGGCGTCGCTGTCGCCCTGGTTGAGCGTGGCGGCGTAGTTCAGCACGCCGTTGTCGGTGACGCGGCCCAGTTCGGTGCCGGCGGCGTTGTACGCGACGAGGTCGAGGGTGCGCGGCTTGCCGGACACTTCGATCAGGTAGTTCTGGTAGAGCGTGCGGCTGTCCTCGCCATAGAGGCTGCCGTAGACGCCCAGCTTGATGTCGTGGGTGCCGAAGCCGGTGTCGAACTTGCGTGCGACCGAGAGGTTGGCCTGACCCGAATAGAACTTCGAGTGGATGTCGCGGTACTGGCCCTGCATGACGAGGCCCGACGCGGCATAGGGATCATAGACGGTGTTGGTCCCCGCCAGCGTGTAGCCGAAGTGGTCGATCGCACCGAAAGCCGTGGTGGCGCGGGCGAGGTAGCCTGCCGCGAAGGCGTTGCCGTCGGCCGGGTTGGTGGTCGAGTAAAATGCGGTGAAGTCGTTCTTGCCCTGCGTGTAACCGGCAGCGGCGGTCACAAGCCACCCGTCGAAGTCGCCTTCGTAATGCGCGCCGAAGTTCACCATCTGCATGTGGCGACCGTCCGAAAGATCGGAATTGCGGCTCTGCACCACGCCGTTGCCGTCACGGTACTTGAGGTTGACGTTGCGGAAGGCGGGCGAGTTCATCGTGCCGTCGAAGTAGTCGATGTACTGGTTCAGCGACGCGCCGGTCAGCGGATTGTTGGTCGGGATCGGCAGATAGAACGTGTTGTGATCGTTGACGTAGTTGAAGTTCAGCTTGATGAACCCGTTGTCGGTCACATGCTTGATGTTGGCGCGGATCTGGCCGCCCTTGTCATTGGGGAAGCCGTTGTCGCGGTAGCCGTCGTGGTAGCGCATGAAGCCACCGACCGCGTAGTAGGTGTCCTTTGCCAGCTTGCCCGCCTGATAGGCATCAAGGCGGTAGAGGCCGGTATCGCCCAGCGTCACTTGCGCCTTGCCGCGCGCTTCCTCGCCGCCGGTCACGGTAATCGCATTGATGATCGCGCCCGAGTAGCTGGCGTAGACCGGGGCCGGACCGCCGCGCACGACTTCGACGTGGTCGGTCATCAGGTCCTGCTTGAGGATGGCGTCGCCGCGGAAGAACACGCCGTCGTTCTCATGGAACAGCGGCAGGCCGTCCTGCTGGAAGCTCACGAAGCCGCCGTCGTTGGGGAGGCCGCGGATGCGGTAGATGTTCTGCACTTCGCCGCCGGTGATCTCGGTCTGGAAGCCGGGAAGCTGGCCGATCAGGTCCGCGAAGTTGACCGGGGCGATCTTCTCGAAATCTTCCTGCGAGATCGTGTTGACCGCATAGGACACGTCGAAGCGGCGCTCGGCGCGGGTCGAGCCGGTGACGATGATGTCATCGCCGGTCGATTCGTTCGAAGCGGTGGGCGCGCCAGCGGGCGCCTCGTCGGCGTAGGCGGGCGTGAAGGCGGTGGCGAGCGCGGCAAACGCCGCGCCAGTGGCGAGAACGGACTTGAGCATGACGGCCCCTCATGAATCTGGGTCGCCGGGGAGGCGGCGACGGGGGCGCTCTGGACGCGGTGTGTGACGTTTTTAATTATTGTTGTGAAAATAAATAAAACACCATACGGCGCCCGGCCATGGCCACTCCCGCATTCGACAAGGACCAGCGGCGCATCATTCATGAACTGCGCAAGGCGGGCGCGCTGTCGCGCTCGGCGCTGGCGGAGCGGCTGGAGATCAGCCACACCGCCCTCACCCGCATCTCGCGCGAACTGCTGACGCTCGGCCTCGTCGAGGAAGTGACGGAGGGCGGCGCACAGGGGCGCGGACGCCCGGCGATCCCGCTGCGGCTGGCGTCGACGGGCGGCTATGCGGTGGGTGCGACGGCGCACAAGGGCCTGCTCGACATCGCCATCGTCGACTTCGCGGGCCAGACCATCGCCACCCACCGCGAAGACAGCGATCCCATCGACCCTCGCCAGTTCGCGCAGCGCGTCCGCCGCGTGACGCACGACCTTGTCGACCGGCACGGCCTGCTCGGCCAGCGCATGCTCGGCATCGGCGTGGCGGTGCCCGGCCCGGCGCTCTCGCTGGAGGGCGAGCGGTGGAGCGTGGTCGAGGACATGCCCGGCTGGCGCGGCACGCCCTTGCGCGAGATCCTGAGCGCCGAACTGGGCTGGCCGCTCTGGCTGGAGAACGACGCCAACGTCGCCGCCATCGCCGAGTTCTACATGGGCGGCCTGCTGCGCGAATTCTCGACCGTGGTGGTGTTGCTGCTCGGCTACGGGATCGGCGCCGGGGTCATCGTCGATGGGCGGCTGGTGCGCGGCCAGTTCGGCGTGGCCGGGGAAGTCGGCTGCCTGTTTCCCGGCGACCGCCCGCGCCCGAGCCCGCTCGACCTGCTCTCCACCTTGCGCGCCAGCGGCTGCGACCTCACCTCGGTGAGCGAGATCGACCTTGCCTCCGAAGCCCAGCGCCCCGCGATAGAACAATGGATGGACCGCGCCGCGCGGCAGTTGGAGGTCGTCGCCGACACCGCCTTCGCCTGGCTCGATCCCGGCGCCATCGTGCTGGCGGGTGCGGTGCCCGGCGACGTGCTGGAGGGTCTTGCCTCGCGCCTGCGCGCGGCCTCGCTGGTAACGACGGTGGACGGGCGCGGCCCGCCCGTGCGCGTGTCCGGGCTGCGCGGGTCTCCGGTCACGCTGGGCGCGGCGCTGCTGCCGATCCACGCGATCTCCGCGCAGAGCTGAGCGGCAACGTTTTGTAAGAATAGGATCGTGGCGCAATTGCGGGGTTTTCGCTAATGCGAAGCCCTCGCATATGATCCCATCCCTGTCACCCAACCTCCTGCTCGTCCTGGCGATGCTGCTCAAGACCAAGAGCGTCAGCGGCACGGCGTTGATGCTCGGCATCAGCCAGCCGAGCGTGAGCCGTTCGCTGTCCAAGTTGCGCGGGGCGCTCAACGATCCGCTGCTGGTCCGCTCCGGCGCCGGGATGATCAGGACCCGGCGCGGCGACGAACTCGTCGGAAGGCTGGCAGACTGGGTAGCCGAAACGTCCAGCCTGCTGGTAGAGAAGCGCTTCGACCCGGCGCAAGTGAAGCGCCGCTTCCGTATCGCATCTACCGATTTCGGCGTACTCGCGGTCGTTCTGCCAGCCCTACCCCGGCTTCGCGAAATCGCGCCCGGCATCGCCATCGACGTGCTGCCGCTGGGTCATGCCACGCACCGTTCTCTGGCCCAGGGCGACATCGACCTTGCCATTTCCGGGCTGGAGCACGATCCCTCCCAGCTCCACCGCCTGCACCTGTTCAGCGACCATTTCCTTTGCGTGACCCGTCCCGACCATCCGCTGGCAGGCGAAGGCGAGGTGCCGATCAACGATTTCCTCGATCACGACCACCTCGGCCTGACCGTCAGCGATGCGGAGCTGGATCGGGTAACGACACTGCTGGGCACCGGATCGCGCAAGGTCGTCGCAAGCGTCCCCTACTTCAGCCTCGCGCCCGATCTTCTCGCAGCCGGAGACTTGGTCATGGCCGTGCCTTCGCGGCTGATGCGCAGTTGCCCGCGCGATCTCGCCACTAGACCGGCTCCCGCTGTAATCGGGGACCTGAACTACTGGCTGCTCTGGCACGAGCGCAGCCACCGCGACCCTGCCGCCGCATGGCTGCGCGACCGGCTGCTCGAGGCATGCCGCGAGGGCGAGGCAGCCCCGGCGGAATAATCGCTATCCGATATTGAGTGTTGGCCCGAGGAGTGCTCCCCGCCAATGGCACTAATGCAATAAATTCGCATTAGCATACATCTAGGGGGTATCGTGATCTACAAATCCAGGCTGCGCGGCAGCGCGGCGGCGCTGACGCTCGCCACCGCACTTTACACCGTTCCGGCGCTCGCTGCCGACGATGCGGAAGGCGCCACTGCCGCCTCCACCATCGTCGTTACCGCGACCAGCCGCGAGCAGGAAGTGAAGGACGCGCCCGCATCGATCAGCGTCATCACCCGCGAAGACCTGGAGCGCCTGCCCTACCGCGAAGTCACCGACGCGCTGATGGAAATCCCCGGCGTCACCGTGACCCCCGGCGAGGGCAACAGCCGCGACATCTCGATCCGCGGCATGTCGCCGCAATACACGCTGATCCTCGTCGACGGCAAACGCCTGAGCAGCCGCGAGACGCGCACCAACGGCGGCAACACCTCCGAAGGCGGCATGCTGCCTCCGCTGGAATCGATCGAGCGGATCGAGGTGGTGCGCGGCCCGATGTCCTCGCTCTACGGCTCTGACGCGATGGGCGGCGTCGTCAACGTCATCACCCGCCGCATCGCCACCAGCTGGCGCGGCAGCGTGCGTATGAACGGCACGATGCAGCTGGGCGACGACTACGGCAATTTCTACGACGCCAACTTCTACCTCTCCGGCCCGATCACCAAGGGCATCGGCCTGCAGGTTCAGGGATCGCTGAACCGCCGCAACGAGGACCATGTCGTCGGCGGCACCCCCGAGCGCAAGGACGAGAGCCTGGCCGGCAAGATCGGCTTCTCCGCCGGACCGGACCACGACTTCATCGTCGAGGGCGGCTTCTACAGCCAGAAGGTCACCGCAACCGCAGGCAAGACCGTGGAAGTGACCGCCACCGTCCCCGAAGGCACCCTCGATACGCAGACCCAGGAGCGCTATGTCGTCGCCCTGACGCACTCCGGCCGCTGGGGCTTCGCGAACTCGGAAAGCTACGTGCAGTACGAGGACGCCAAGAACCTCGAGACGACCAAGCGGATCAAGAACACCGTCGCGCAGTCGATCTGGTCGGTGCCGCTTCCCTCGAACATGCTCAGCATCGGCGGCTTCTTCCGCAACGAGGATCTCATCGACACGGTCGGCAACCTGTTGAACGGATCGACCCGCACCGGCGCCAGCCGCACCAACTGGGCGCTGTTCGCCGAGAACGAACTGTCGATCCTGGACACCCTGCGCCTGACCGGCGGCATCCGCATGGACAACGACGAGCAGTACGGTGTCCACTGGACGCCCCGCGCCTACCTGGTGTGGAACTCGACCGATCGCCTGACCCTCAAGGGCGGCTATTCCAAGGGCTTCCGCGCTCCGAACCTGCGCCAGACCCTGCCTGACTGGGGCCAGTCCAGCCGTGGCGGCACGATCTACGGCAACCCGGACCTCGAAGCCGAAACCTCACGCACGATCGAGGCGGTGGCGATGTACGAAGGCAAGGGCTTCCAGGCCAGCCTGACCGCCTACGACACGCGCTTCAACGACAAGATCACCCGCGTCACCTGCGAATCCGCAGGCGCATGGTGCATCGACGAGCCGCTCAGCTCGATCGGCCGCCCGCCGACGACATACGTGAACATCGACAAGGCGAAAGTGCGCGGCGTCGAGGCGACCATCGACCTTAACCTCACCCGCACGCTGCGTTTCAATGCGACCGGCACGCTCACGGATTCCGAGCAGCTGACCGGCACCAGCGCGGGCATGGCCCTGAACGACACACCCAAGCAGCAGGCGAGCGCGTCGCTCAACTGGAAGCCCGACAATCGCCTCTCGCTCTATGCCCGCGCCGTCTATCGCGGCGAGGAAGCGGTGACCGAGGCGCAGATCAGCGGCAACAACCTCGTGGTCGAATCCTACACCACGGTCGATCTGGGCGGGTCGTACAAGCTCTCGTACGGGTTTATCTTCAATGCCGGCGTGCAGAACCTGTTCGACAAGCGCCTGAACTACGACGAGGCCGGCTACATGATCGACCCGGCACGCATCTGGATGGGCGTGACTGCCCGGTTCTGAGCTTGTTCGCGTGGGTTGCGCCCGCCAGCGCATCCCACGCGGGCATCGGTTCAAGCCTCTCGTCATCGGCGCTCACTCCCGCTAGAGGAGACCGCCGAGCGAGGGGAGCACCACGAAGCATGAACGTCTACCGCCAGAACGCCCGCGTCCTGACCGCGAGCCTCGTGGGCACCGCCGTCGAGTTCTACGACTTCTACATCTATGCGACCGCCGCCGCGCTCGTCTTCGGGCCGCTGTTCTTCCCGGCCGAGTCCGCGACCGTCCAGCACCTTGCCGCTTATGCCAGCTTCGCCATCGCCTTCATCGCGCGGCCGGTGGGGGCGACGCTGTTCGGCCATTTCGGCGACCGCGTGGGACGCAAGTCCACGCTCGTCGCCTCGTTGCTGCTGATGGGCGGGGCGACGGTACTGATCGGCGTGCTGCCGACGTATGAAAGCGCGGGCTGGATCGCCCCTGCCCTGCTGTGCCTGATGCGCTTCTGCCAGGGCCTGGGCCTTGGCGGCGAGTGGGGCGGCGCGGCGCTGCTGGCGGTGGAGAGCGCGCCCAAGGGCTACGAAGCGCGCTTCGGCATGTTCCCGCAGCTGGGCGCGCCGGTCGGCTTCTTCGCGGCCAACGGGCTGTTCCTCGTGATCAGTTCGGTGCTGAGCGATGCGGAGTTCGCCGCCTGGGGCTGGCGCATCCCCTTTCTGCTGAGCGCGGTCCTCGTCGGCCTCGGCCTGTGGATCCGCTTCCGCCTTTCCGAAAGCCCGGTCTTCGCAAAGGAAGACGACCACCACCGCGCCATCCCCGTGGTCGAGCTGTTCCGCACCCACATGCGCGAGACAGTGGCGGGCACTTTCGCGGTGATCGCCTGCTTCGCGCTCTACTATCTCGCGACCACCTTCGCACTGGGCTACGGCACTGCGACGCTGGGCTTCGGCCGTCAGCAATTCCTTGGCGTACAGTTGTTCGCGATCCTGTTCATGGCGGTCGGTATCGTCGTTGCGGGCTATGCGGCCGACAGGCGCTCCTCGCGGTCGGTGCTGATGTTCGGGTGCTTCTGCGCGGTGCTGCTGGGCACGGTGATGGGCCTGATGTTCTCGACCGGATCGCTGTTCGTGATCGGTCTGTTCCTGTGCGTCGCGCTGTTCACCATGGGCCTCGTCTACGGCCCGATCGCCGAGCTGCTACCCCGGCTGTTCAAGGCGCGGGTGCGCTACACCGGAGCCTCGATCGCGTTCAACGTGGGCGGCATCGTCGGCGGCGGCTTCGCGCCCGCCGTGGCGCAGGGGCTGGCCGACAGCGGCGGCGTGCTGTTCGTGGGCCTCTACATTTCCGGCGCAGCGTTGCTGAGCCTGTTCGGGCTGATGGCGGTCCGGGCCGAGCGGGTTTGAGCCCACCTCGTCATTGCGAGCGAAGCGAAGCAATCCAGGGCGGTTTATGCTGCCCTGGATTGCTTCGCTTCGCTCGCAATGACGACCGTTCGGATTACAGCCGCGCCAGCATCTGCAGCGATGCGCTGAAGTAATCGCTGTCCAGCGCCACCGGTGGAGTGGATCCGATCAGCCGCGCCGCGATTGCCGCGCCGCCGCTGGAGAGCGCATAGTTCGCCTCCTCGCCGGTCACCACATCGACCCACGCCGGGATCGAGCGGTGCTGCGCGATCCGCGAGCGCCACCAGTCCGCCACCGGCTGCACCAGAGTGGAACGCCCCCCGACCGCAGCGTAAAGCGGAATACGGATCGCGTCGTAGCCGAAGCGCGGCGGCTTGCCGACCGCAGGGGCGACGGCATTGTAACCGCTCACCGCCACCCAGTCGCTCGGCAGGGAATGCATGCCGAAGCGCGCCAGCGTCGTGATCGCCTCGGAGTCGCGGACCACACCGCCCCAGGTCGCAGCGCCGTCCACCTTGGCGAACTGGTCGAGCGCGGGCCACACGAAGTAGGAGGGGTTGAGCATGACTTGCGCCCCTTCCGCGAACCCGACGACGCCGGGCAGCAGCAGTTCGCGCCCGAAACGCGAGATCACGCAGTGCTCGCGGATCGCCTTGCGGACCTCGCGCGCGCGGTCGCTCCACTCGGAGCGCTTCCACCGCTGACCGGCAAGCGCCAGAGCCCAGGCGATGACGAGATCACCATCCGTCGCATTGTTGGGATCGGAGACGGGCACCGCCGCCGTGGGATCGTACTTCCACGAATGGAGCGCCATGTCCTCGCGCCCCAGGGTGTCCTGCGTCCACTTGGCGATGCGTTCGAAAGCCTCGCGGTCCCCGGCGCGCAGGGCCAGGATCATGCCGTAGCTCTGGCCCTCGGAGTGGCTGATGCGGCCGTTTCCGGTGTCCACCACGCGGCCCTCGGGCGCGACGAAGCGGTCGCGCCACTGGGTCCATAGCGGGTCGTTGACCTGCTGGGCCCGGCCCTGGCTGGGCGCGGTATTGCAGGCGGCAGTGAAGGCCATCAGCGCCCCCAGCGAAAACGTGCGACGATCGACCTTCGGCCGGAAAATGGAGTCAGCGGCCATGACGAAGCTCGAGCGTCTCCCCCTTCCATTCCGCAGTGGTGCGCAGCGCCGGTCCGCTGCCGAGGACGCGGAACCAGCTGTCGTAGGCCCCTTCCAGAACGCCGAGCAGCATGCGTGCCCAGTGGCCCGCACGGTCGGGCGAGATCTCGGTCGGCAGGTCGCGGTGGCGCACGATGATGGCCTCGCGGCCGACCGCCAGTTCGATCTCGCCCCAGTCCAGCGCCTGCCAGAACGCGTTGATCCGCGCGCAGAGCACCGATGCGTCGTTCACGCCGTCAAGCGGTTCCAGCGCGGCCATGCGGCGGCCGATGGCGAGGAAGAAGCCGTGCGCCTGTTCCTCGGGGATACCCTCGGACACTTCCGAGGCGGTGGCGATCGCCAGCAGCGCGAGGCCGCCGACGGCATTGTCCGAAGGCCCGCTGCGGGGCTGGGGAAAGGCCTGCATCTTCATTTACCAGTGCTCCCGAAGCTCTGCCGCACCCCGAGGATGGAGCGGAACTCGTCATAACTGCCGAACGTGTTGTACCCCAGTTCGCCGCCGATGCGGGTATTGGGCGTGATCTTGTAATAGAGCGACCCTTGCGCCGAAAGCGCGAAGCCGGTCTTGCTCAGGCTGTCGAAGTAGGAACGCACGTCCGAATTCTCGGCCTTGAGCGCGTTGAGTTCGGCCTGCGCGGTATCGTCAGTCGGGTAGATCGCCGTCTGGTCTTCCTTGTAGCTCTGGAAGCCCGGGGTAAACGAGGCGGCCACATCCCAGCGCGCGTCCTGCATGGTGTAGTTCACCGGGAAGCCGACCGAGATGAAGTTCTGCGGGCTGAAGTAGCCGCCGTTGCCGAACGTGAAATAGTTCTGGCTCTTGTCGTAGGCCTGATAGTTCACGTTGAGGCCCACGGTGACGCGTGAATTGCGGCCCTTGTAGGCTTCCAGATAGCCGCCGACGTTGGCCTCGATACCATCGTTGTTCGCCACGTTCTCGCCGCGCAGGCGGTAGTAGCGTGCCTCGGCATAGACGCCCGAGCCGTTCTCGTCGTAGCTCAAACCTAGGCCGCCCGCCGTGCGCATCACCTGCCCCCAGCGCTCGCCGGTGACGGGATCACGAGTGCCCGCGTAGGAGACGATGGAGTCGGTGACCGGCTTCTGCTCGACAAAGGCGGTGGCGCGCACGTTCTGGCCCAGCTTGGGAGTGACGGCGGCGCGGCCCGCGAACTTGGTCTTGCCCATGCCGATGGGCGTGGTGCCGCCCTCCAGCTGGACCCAGTCGTTCTCATAGCCCGCCGACAGCGCGACGCCCGAACCGTTCTGGGTATCCGCGTTGACGAGTGCGGACGGCTCCGCCGCAACGATGCCCTGCGCCTCCGGCGTGGCGTTGCGACCGAAACGCGCGAGGCCCGAGCCGGTCGGGCGGCCCGCGTCGATCACCACGGCCTCGGCCTTGGCGAAGACGCGGCCACCGGCGGCGCCGGTCGAGAACTTGGCCGAGCCCTTGATCTCGTCGAGCTTGGAGAGGCCCGTCTCGCCCGAGCGGCCGCGATAGCCGGTCTGGACGTCGACGCGCGGGCCGGTGTCCTGCGCCAGCTGGTCGATCTGCGACTGGATCTGCGTCATCACCGGATCGCCGGCGTAGGCGACCGGGACTTGCGGGCCGTCATAGCCCGGTGCGCTGGCCGGGGCGGCCCATGCCGCTGCCGGAGCGGTGCTGCCGCTGGGCGAGGCGTAGCGATCCGGGGCGGAGTAGCTTGCCTGCGGCGCCGCGTAGGCCTGCGGCGCTTGTGCTCCGGCGAACCCGCCGAAGCCGCTCTGCCCCGTTCCAAGCCCGACCGGCGCGGCGCCGAAAGCGCTTGCCTGCTGGGGTGCCGCGTAGCCGAACCCGCTCTGCGGGGCCTGCTGCGGATAAGCGGCCGGAAGGCGCGTGCCACTGCCGAGCGCGAACGGGTTCACCTGCTGCGGTGCGGCCTGCATCTGGTTCCGGAACGGGTTCGCGCCGCCTGCGGTGCTTATGCCCGCGAAGGGATTGCCGCCCATCGCCACGCCGCCGCTCTGGCGCGCGTAGAGGGCACGCGCGTCCTTGAGCAGCGCCACGGCAGCACGATCATTGCCGCGTGCGCGCTCGACGTTGGCAAGGCCCATGCGCACCTGATAGTCCTGCCCGTAGAGCCGCAGCACCTGCTTCTGGGCCTGTTCCGACAAGTCGCGGTCACCCGCGCCCTGTGCGGTGTCGGCAAGGCCGAGCAGCGCGTCCTTGTCGTTGGGCTTGCGCGCCAGCACCAGCTGGTAGGTCTGCGCCGCCTTCGCGGGCATCCCGCCGGTCTGGTAGAGCCGGGCGAGGCCGGACATGATCTCGGTATTGTCCGGCGCGGCGGCATAGGCCTGCTGGAGAATGTCGAAGCTCTCGGCATAGCGACCGCCCATGCGGGCCTCGTCGGCCTGCCCGACCATCATGCCTGCACTGATGCGAGCGTACGCCTTCTGCCCCTCGGCACTGGAGCCCGCCAGCTGCGAGGCGCGCTGGAGCGCCTGCTGGGCAAGGTCGCTGCGGCCGGTGCGGGTGAGGACGCCGATCAGGCCCTCGTAATCGGCGATGTTGTCGATGCGTCCCGTCGCGGCATTGGCGGCGACTTCGGCCGCACCCTGCGTATCACCGAGGTCGAACAGCGCGTTGGCGACGGCGGCCTGCTTGCCCGCGGGGATCGAGGCCATCGCGCCGAGCTGGCGCAGCCCGCCCACCGCCTGCGCGCCCTGCCCGCTGGCCGCCATGGCCTTGGCGCGGGCGATGGCGGCGTCGGTCTTCACGCTCAGCGCAAGGTTGCGCATCGGCGCGGTGCGCTGCGTTTCGGGGATCATGGTGATGAGGCGGTCGGCCTCGCTCGCCCGGCCGAGGTCGTTGTTGAGCAGCGCGGCGGCATAGAGCGAGTCGGCATTGCCGCTGGTCGCCAGTGAACGGATCAGCGATTCCGCTTCGGGCACGCGGCCGCGCTCGATCTGGAACTGGGCGAATTCGTAGCGAATCCACGGATCGCTGGGGTCGATGACGAGGCCCTGCTGGAATTCGCGCACGGCGCCGAAGTCGTCACCGCGCTCGGCAGCGGCGAGCGCACGGCCACGCGCGGCGCGCAATTGCAGGCGCTTGTCGTCGGCAGCGGTGCCGCCCTGCGCGGCCTGACGGTAGAGGTCGGCAGCGTCGGCATAGCGGCCCTGACGCTCGTAGATGTCGGCCAGCAGTTCGAGCGCCGGGCCGGGTTCCTTGTAGCCCGAGCGCGCCAGCTGTTCGGCGCGGCTCTGCGCTTCGGCGAGGCGGTTCTGGGCGATGAGGCCCTTGGTCTCGTCCACCCCGGCGAAGAAGCGCGCAGCGGACAGGCCCTCAGCCCACTGGCTGGCCTTGCCGTTGGCGGAGGCCTGTTCGAGCAGGCTGGCCGCTTCGGCGAACTGCCCTTCACGCAGCCGCACGAGGCCGAGACCGCCGAGCGCATCGGGATCGCGGCGGTTGACGCCAAGCGCGCGCTGGAACTGCGAGGCCGCCGAGCCGAGGTTGCCGTCGTTCAGCGCATCGAAGCCCGAGACACGTGCACGACCGGCGCGGTCGGCGGCCGAGACGGGAGCGGGCGTCGGGGTCGGCGCAGGCGTCGGCTTGGGCGCAGCGGCGCGCGCAGGAGCCGGGGCGGCCTTGGGCGCGGGTGCAGGCTTCGCCGCAGCGGGTTTGGCCACAGGTTTCGGCGCGGGCTTGGGAGCGGCCGGCTTGGGCGCCTGTGCTGGAGCCTTGAGCGCCGGGTTGTTCGGATCAAGCGCGCGGGCGCGCTTCAGCGCCTGCTGGGCGAGATCCTCGCGCCCCTTCGAGCGCCAGTACTGGGCCTGCTTCACCAGCGCCTCGACGCCCGCGCTCTGCGCCTCGGCCACTGCGGGCAGCGCCCCAAGAGTCAAAGGCGCGGTCGAGAGCAGCAGGGCGACACCGAACTTGGAGGTACGCGAAATCGTCATGCGTGATCGTCCTGGCGCGCGAGGCGCTTCTGGGCCTGTCGGCGGAAGAAGATGTAGGCAGGTCCGGCAAGGGCCAGCGCCAGCAGCAGCGTGAACACACCCAGCATCATCGGGCGTTGGCTGACGTAGTAGGCAAGCTTCATCCAGATCGGCAGCGAGCCGACCCAGTAGCGGTTCGAGAGCGCAAAGCTGGTCATGCCGTCACCGCGCGTGACGGCAAGGTCACCCTGGATCGCGGCGTTGATCTTCACGTCGGCCATGCCGTCCACCAGTGCGGGCAGCGCGGCGCCATCGTCCGACAGCAGCGCGACGACGGTGCGGTCCGAGGCGTAGGGCGACTGGAAGCTGACGATGCCGGAGAACCCTTGCGCGTTGTAGACCACCGGGGCGGCGGCCATCGGGTCGTTCTCCTGCGAACCGCCGAACAGCGCCGTCACGTACTGCAGCGGGGAGCGTTCGGACACGCGCAGGCGGCCGTTCTCGTAGCGCACCGGCGCATCGGCGAACATGTCCGCCTCGGCCAGAGCGGTGCCGCCGATGACCAGCACGTCCTGGCTGGCCAGCGCGTCACCGTCGATCGAGGAGGTCACCGTCACCGCCGTCACCGGAACGCCCGTCGAATCGCCGAAGCGGCCCATCAAGGTAAGGAACGCCTGCACCGAGGCCATCGACGGGTTCGGCGCGACGACCACGGTGGTCTGCGCCAGGTCGGGGCTGGCGGTGAAGGGGAAGCCGGCGCCCGCGAACGTCGCGAGGTCAGGCATCATGATCGCGTGATAGGCGCTGGTGAGGTCGATGGTGCTCTTCGGGTCGACCGAGACGCGCACGTTGTCCGGCAGGGTGCCGGTGCACTTCTTCTTGTCGGCGATGAGCAGGTTGTAGTCGTAAGTCAGCTCGTTCTGGCCGAACAGGTTGTAGCGCGGCAGCGTGACGGTGGCGTTGGAATCCGCGCTCTTGGCGCCGGCCGGGCCGAACAGCTGGCTCCACCAGGCGGCGCCGAGCGGCAGCGTCTTGAGGTACTGGCCGTTGATCGAGACGTCGAGGCGCGAGGCACGCTTGTCCAGCCACTGCGCAACCGGATAGCGGTAGCCGAGGTTCAGCTTGCCGCCTTCGCGCGGCCAGAAGAACAGGTCGGGCGCGACGCGGAAGCGGGTGGTCAGCGGGCCGGGCGGGATGCCCATACCCTGCAGCGCGTAAGGCTCCATGATCGAGCCGAGTTCGACCGGCTTGTCGGTGGTCAGCCAGCGCACCGCGCCGTAACGCGGCCATGCCGGGATGCGCACGCCGTCGAAGCTCATGCGCTGGCCGCCGAACACGCCGCGACCGAGCGCGACGGCAGCGGCGGCGAGGCGCAGGTCCTCGTCGTTGCGGCCCATGATGACCAGCAGCGTGCCGTTGGGATCGTTGGGGTTGCGTAACGCGGCGGCGACGGGGCCACCTGCGGGCGCGATGTCGAGGCCGGGGATGCCCTGCGTGCCCTTGAGGAACACGATGGCATTGCCGCGCGGGATCGAGCCGACGACCGGCTGGAAGCTGAAGCCGCGATAGCTGGCGAGCGAGCCGAGCCAGCTGGCGGTCGCAGCGGCGGCCTGCAGTTCACCGGCGCGCGGCTGCGTGGCGAAGACGAAGGGCATGCGCAGCGGCACGTTCTGGCCCTTGTCGAAGAACGGCAGCGGCAGGCGCGACAGGTCCGGGCCGAAGGTCAGCGGCTGGTAGCTGAAATCGAACCACGAACGGGTGTTCGAGATGTTCGCCCACAGCGAGGAATGGAACGGGTCCTCGCAGTCGCGCGCATAGTGGCCGATCAGGCGCAGGTTGAGCTGGTTGTCACCCGGCAGCAGCAGCGCAGGGTTTACCGGGACCTCCAGCACCTGCCCGGCGGCATTGGCGCGGGTCAGCGGCACCGTCTGCGCGACTTCGCCGTTGACGATGACCACCAGCTGGCTGAGGTCGTCGAGCATCGAGGGCGACCAGGCCATCTGCAGGCGCAGCACGGCGCCGGTGGCGATGCGGTCCTGGCGCATGCCGAAGGGGATGCCCATTTCGCCCTGCGTCCCGCGCAGGCGGATCGGCTGGGAGACGCGCAGGTCCTTGAGGGTCAGGCGCTCGCTCATGCCGCCGGTGTTGGTGGCGGCAGCCGGAGTGGCGGCGGAAGCCGCCGTCTCGGGCGCCTTGGCCGTCGGCTGGGCGTGGACTTCGGAAGTGCCGAACAGCAGCCCGGCAGCCCCCAGGGCGACGGCACCGGCCAGCATCGCCGCCTTGGCGAGCGGCAGGCCCTTATTCTTGGGGTCGTTCTTCTCGGCTTCCTTCGCCGCCTTGGCCATCGCTGCGCGCTTGGCGCCGTTGGCGGCCTTCATCTGGCGGCGTTCGGCGAAATTCAGACGCAGCATGCGCTTCAACGTTACCATATCCACCCTGAGAATGTCGCCGAACGAACGGGCCGTGCCGACCATGGCCGGCGGTCCCCACGGCTGCCACGCATCGGCGCGGCCCATCACCGCGCGCACCAGATGGCGGCCGGCGAGAATGTCGAGCTTTTCGAAGCGCACGTAGGAATTGCGCTGGTTCGTACGCATCGTCGTGACCGGGATCGAGAGCACCTCGTCGCCCATGGCCATGGTGATGTGGCTGACGGTGCGATCCTTGGTCGGCAGCTCTTCCGGCAGACACAGCGCCGCGCCGCCCATCGAGATGTCGATGGTTTCGGCCGGAACCGTGTGACCCGAGGCGAGGTAGGCGGTGACCGGCAACTGCACCGGGATGCGGATGTCCACGCGCTCCTGCCGGGTCTCGCGCGCCACCGAGACGGCAGCGAGCAAGATCGCGAGGGAGAACAGCGCCCAGGCCACGTTCAGCACCAGCGTATCGGTCTGGATGTTGAACATGTACGGGAAGAACGCCCATTTCACGACAGCCATGGTGATCCCCAGGATCACGAAGCCGATGCAGATGAGGTGCGGCTTGACGATCGCCCAGTCGAAGTACGTCTGGTCGAGCAGCGAGCCCTTGTCGGTCACGTTGAACTTGCCCTTGCGCGGCTGGAACCAGGTCATGACCGTGGGCTTGACGAGATGGAAGGCCAGGATCGTCTCGTAGACTTCGCCCCAGTACGGACGGCGCCAGCCGCCCTGCGTCTTCTCGTTGGCAACCGACGAGCAGAACAGGTGCGGCAGCGCATAGGCGAAGATCAGCCCGGCGGACGCCTGGATGATGTTCTGGCCGAAGATCAGGTAGGCAAGCGGGCTGGTCAGGAACACGATGCGCGGTACCGGATACTGGAAGTGCATCATCGCGTTGAGGTAGCAGAGGCGCTGCTGCCAGGTGAGGCCGCGGCCGAGCAGCGGATTGTCGATGCGCAGGATCTGCGTCATGCCGCGCGCCCAGCGGATGCGCTGGCCGACGTGGAGGACGAGGCGCTCGGTGGCGAGACCGGCCGAGAGACGCGCCGAGATGTACGCGGTGTTCCAGCCGGTGCGCTGCAGCTTGAGCGCGGTGTGCGCGTCCTCGGTCACGGTCTCGCCCGCGAAACCGTTGGTCTCCATCAGCGCCTCGCGGCGGATGATCGCGCACGAACCGCAGAAGAAGGTGGCGTTCCACAAGTCGTTGCCGCCCTGCACCGGGCCGTAGAAGAGGTCGCCCTCGCCCGGCATGTCGCCCATCGTCTGCGCGAGGTTGCGCTGGACCGGATCGGGCGAATACATGTGGTGCGGGGTCTGGATCAGCGCCAGGCGCGGGTCCTGCTGGAACCAGCCCACGGTCAGCTGCAGGAAGGCGCGAGTGGGGACGTGGTCGCAGTCGAAGATCGCGATCAGTTCGCCGTCGGTCTTCTTCATCGCCGCGTTCAGGTTGCCCGCCTTGGCGTGCAGGTTGTTGTCGCGGGTGATGTAGCCGCAGCCCGCTTCCTTGGCGAAGGCGCGGAATTCGGGACGCTTGCCGTCGTCGAGGATGAAGACGCGGTAGCGGTCGACCGGATAGTCGAGGTCCATTGCCGCGAAGACCGTATTGCGCACGATCTCCAGGCTCTCGTTATAGGTCGGGATGTAGATGTCGACGGTCGGCCAGGTGTCGGGCTCGCCCTCGGGTTCGATAACCGGGCGGTCGAGCGGCCAGGTAGTCTGCAGGAAGCCCAGCAGCAGGATGACCCAGGCATACAGCTCGGCGAGGTAGAGCACGCCGCCAAACAGGAATTCGAGCGGGGTGTTGAACGCGATCGTCTGCGTCGTGCGCCAGAACAGGTAGCGGGTCGAGACCAGCACCGCCAGGATGCCGAGCGCGACCGCGCCCATGCGGCCCTTGATCCGGCGCATCACCAGAGCGCCCGCCATCGTGACACCGGCGCAGACCCACTGGGCAGTGCCGTCCAGCGGCACGCCGATAACGACTGCGGCGATCCCGATGATCACGGCGACGGAGGCATAGCGGGCGAGCCGGTTGTCCAGCACGCGGGCGGCCAGTTTCTCGATCATGCGGCGCGGCTCGGAGATGACGAGGAATGGGACGAAGCGGCGGGATTGGAACCACGCGCCACCCACGGGCGCCCGGGAGTCTCGAGCGCCGGAACCAGCGCAGTGCCGATCATCTTCACGTCGGCCAGCGCCGCGCTGGAGGGCGCATACTTGCCGAGCGGCTGGAGCATCGCGATCGCCTCGGGCACCGATTCGTCGAGGCGGACGCGGCCGAGCAGGCGCGCGCCCACCAGTTCGCGGATGAACGCCGAAGAGTGGCGCGAAAGGCGGCGCGTCTCGTCCAGAGCGTTGATCACGAAGCTGGTCGAAGCGATGTTCTCGGGGCTCGCCTCGTCCAGCACCTGCGGCATCAGCGCGAGGGTATCGGGCGCGGCGTTGATCACGCAAACGTTGGCGCTGGCGTGCGGCACGACGCGGCGCGCGAAAGCGAACTCGCTGGCGGGCACGTCGATGACCATCACCTTGTCCTGCCCGGTTTCGAGGAAGCCGAGGTCGCGCAGGGCGGGGACAAAGTCGTTGTCCTCGGGCGCGGTGGTCAGGCTGCGCAGGTCGATACCTGCGGCGAGCACGGCATCCTCTGCCGGCGCGAACAGCGAGGGCAACGACATCGCGGGCTGGAGGCCGAAGTGCAGCGGCATGGTGTCACGCTGGGTGGTCGTCAGCACGGTGACGTCGGCGCCCGCCTCGGACAGCGCCATCGCGATATGCGCGGCGATGAAGGTGGTTCCAGCACCGCCCTTGAGGCCGTGGGTTACGATGACGGGCATCAGATCTTCCCCTGCGAGCCGAGATCGGACAAGTGGCGGAGCATGGCGCGTACGTCCTGCTGCTGCGCACCCCCGCGCCGATCGGCGGGGATGCTCGCGGCGGGGCCGTTGCCATAGCGGCTGAACAGGGAACTCAGACTTTCGCCGGAATAAGTCTCGACCACTTCGGCGGGAGCGGGTTCGGGCTTTGCCGCCACCGTCGCCTCGGACTGATCGATCGCCTGCAGGCGCGGATCGCGCAGCAGTGCTTCGAGGATCGGCCACAGTTCCAGTTCGCTGAAACGATCTTCGAATTCCTTGTAGGCGAAGTCGTTCTTGCCAAGCCGGTCGAGCAGATTTCTGGCATCGATGCGCATAAGAACCCCTGTATGAACACGTAAATTCTGCACAAAGAATGGTTAAGAAACCGTATGTCGCAGCTAACGGATCATCGATTCCCCCGGCTCTAAGGCGGGGAAAGGTGCCATTCCGGCAACAGTGTTGCGCAAAACAGGCGAGAGAGGGGTTCAGGTGGTGCAATCCTTTGCAGATTAACCATGTCTTATAACCGCTGAATTGCCCGCGCCAACACATGATTCGGGGAAAATACGCATTGCTCTGGAGGGCACTGCCGCAAGGATTTCAGGGTTATAGCAGCAGCGTCACGGCCGGACGATTGCTCCGGTTAACTATCCCGGAAGGACCACTCGACGATGCCGGAGCCAAGTCCCGCGACCGAAGCCCCGGCGCCCGCGATCATGGGCGTCGATGCCCTGCCCGTTCCCGATTCGCCTGATGGCGACCGGCGCTTCGCCCGCGAACGGGTCGAAATGCTTGCCCGTTTCCGCCGCGACCTTGCCAGCCATACCATCGTCCTCAAGGACCTGACCCCGCTCGGCGCGCGAATCGAGAGCGTCGGGCCACTGGAGATGGACGAGGTGATCACCCTCACCCTGCCCGAATGCCGGCCGATGATCGCCTTCGTCGCCTGGGCCAACGGCAATGGCGCAGGGCTGGAATTCGTCCACCCACTGCCGGACGATCTTTTCGCTGAACTAGTCTCGCAATACGGTCTCACCAGCGAAGACCCCGCGCGGGCCTGATCAGCTGACCGCCGGCTCCAGCAGCCGCAGGGTTCCCGCATCGGCGTCGATCTCGGCCATGGCGCCTTCGGGCACGCTGATCTGGCCGCCGACGTGACCGATCATCAGCCCCTGGAACGCGGGCACGCCGAGCGACGCGAATCGCTGGTCGAGCACCTCATATACGGTGAAGTTGGAGAACCCGCCGTCAGGGTTCTCGCAATGGGTGCATTGTCCGAAGACCACGCCCGCCAGCCGCTCCAGCAGCCCGGCCAGCGCGAGTTGGGTGAGCATCCGGTCGATGCGATATTCTGCCTCGTTGGTCTCTTCCAGAAACAGGATCGCGCCGTCGAAGTCGGGCAGGTAGGGCGTCCCCACCAGAGCGCTGAGTACCGCGAGATTGCCGCCGATCAGCCTCCCCCGCGCCTTGCCGCCCCGGAAGGTCCTCACTGCCGGTCCCCGTCCGCCGAGGTTCGGCCCGGCGTAGCTTGGCACCGCATAAGTCGGCATCGCCCCCTCGAAAGCCAACTGGCGGAACGACTCCCACGACGCGGGCGACCACGAAGTCGCGGCGGTGGGGCCATGGATCGAGACCACTCCGGCCCGCGCCAGAGCGAGGCACAGCGCGGTATTGTCGCTGAAACCGGTGAACAGCTTGGGGCTCTTGCGGATCGCCGCGAAGTCCAGCAGCGGCAGCAGCCGCGCCGAGCCCCAACCGCCCCGCACCGCCATGATCGCGCGCACACCCTCGTCCGCGAACATCACCTTGAGATCGCCCGCGCGCGCCGCGTCGGAGCCCGCCAGATAGCCCTCGCGCGCGGTCAGGTGCGGGGCGAAGCGCGGCTCCAGCCCCATGGCCCGGACAGTCGCGCCGATCTCGTCGAGGCCGAAGCGGTCGGCCACGAACCCTGCCGGAGCGACCAGCCCGAGCACGTCGCCGTTGCGCAGGCACGGCGGGCGCACCATATCCCTGGCCTGAGCAGGGGGAGCCGCCAGCGCCCGTAATGCAGGAAGAGCGAGAGCCCCGCCTCCGATTCCCATGAGGGCTGCGCGCCGCGTGAAGGCCGATCCGTTCATCATGCCCGCAGCCTAGTTCCTGTACGAATGCGTGCAACAGTGCGCACACATATCCGTTCTCGACGCGCGCCCCGCGTCATGCCTAAGATGAGCCAATGACTGAAAAAGAAGACAAAGACCTCACCGAACGCCGTTTCTACAAGGCCGAGCAGGAAGCCGGTTTCGCTGAGCAGCAGGCCGACACCATCCAGACCGGCCACCCCGCATATCGGCTGGCCTTCCGCGACACCGACTTCCTTTTGCGCGACGAACTGCGCCCGGTGCGCTTCCAGCTCGAACTGCTCAAGCCCGAGATGCTGCTTGAGGAAGCCAACATCGGCTCGACGCTGGTGATGTACGGCTCCGCCCGCATCCCCTCGCCTGACAAGGCCGATGCGGTGCGCGCCGCTGCCGTCACCGACGAGCAGAAGAAGGTCGCCGACCGCCTTGCCGACAAGGCCAAGTATTACGAGGAAGCCCGCAAGCTCGCCCGCCTCGCCAGCCAGTGCGCCATCGTCGAGAAGGGCATGCGCCAGTTCGTGGTCTGCTCGGGCGGCGGTCCGTCGATCATGGAAGCGGCCAACCGCGGCGCCGCGGAAGTCGGCGCGGAATCGCTGGGCCTCAACATCGTCCTGCCGCACGAGCAGGCGCCCAACCGCTACGTGACGCCGCGCCTCTCGTTCCAGTTCCACTACTTCGCGCTGCGCAAGATGCACTTCCTGCTGCGCGCCCGCGCGGTGGCCGTGTTCCCCGGCGGTTTCGGCACTTTCGACGAATTCTTCGAACTGCTGACGCTGATCCAGACCGGCAAGATGAAGCCGATCCCGATCCTGCTCTACGGCCGCGAGTTCTGGGAACGGGTCGTCAACTTCGAGGCGCTGGCCGAGGAGGGCGTCATCAACGCCAAGGATCTCTCGCTGTTCCGCTGGTGCGAGACCGCCGAGGAAGGCTGGGGCCACGTCCAGCAGTTCTACGATCTCGACTGCGGATGATGGTCGTTCGAAAAATCCGAACACAATAAGCGAACTTATCCGAGTGCCTTGAACGGGCGATTCGGTGCATCTGCGTGTTCACACCGAGCCCCCCGCAGGACACCCGCCATGAGCCAGATCATCGAACCCCTGAACGACCGCGCCCGTGCTTTCGCGGACTATGCCCAGCCCGTGATCGTGGCGCTCAGCACCGCCGGTCTTACCGGCGGTGCGATGGCGGCGGTTGGCCTGCTGGCGGATACCGCGCTGCGCCGTCGTTCGCGGCTGAATTGAAGAAGAAGAGCCCACCCCCGCCCCCTCCGCGCAAGCGGGAGGGGAGAAGGAGATGCCATCGCCCTCCCGCTTGCGGGAGGGCCGGAAGGCTTGAGAGCGCAGCGAACTAGCCGGACGGGGTGGGCCTTGCCCCCCCAAGCCAAGATCACCGAACCGCGTGGTGCCCCATCGGCCCATGCCCTTCGCCGAAGCCCGGCGCCGCCAGCAGCGCCGCGCGCACGAAGTCCCGTGCATCCTCGATCGCCTCGACCAGCGGAGCGCCCTGCCCCAGGAACGTCGCGATGGCGCTCGACAGGGTGCAGCCGGTGCCGTGGGTATGGCGGGTATCGACACGCGATGCCGTCCAGACCACCGGCTTTTGGCCCGGCAGGACCAGCCGATCCTCCACCACCTCGCCCGGCGCGTCGCCGCCCTTGGCAATATAGGCGATGCCCTTGGCCGCCAGAGCCGCGTCCCCGCCCAGCGCGGCGAGTTCGTCGAAGTTGGGCGTGGTGAGGCAGGCTAGGCCCATGAGCCGCTCGAACGCCGCGATCGTCGCCGCATCCGCCAGCACCGAACCGGCGGTCGAGACCATGACCGGATCGAAGATCACCGGCACGCCCAGCCCGTCCAGCCGATCGGCGACGACACCGGCGATCTCGGCGCTGCCAAGCATGCCGATCTTCACCGCATCGACGCCGATATCACTGACGCAGGCATCGATCTGCGCGGCGACCATCTGCGCCGACAGAGTCGTAACATCGGTGACGCCCTTGGTGTTCTGCGCGGTGATCGCGGTGATCGCGGTCATGGCATAACCGCCGAGCAGGGTGATCGTCTTGATGTCGGCCTGGATGCCGGCACCGCCGGAACTGTCCGACCCGGCGATGGAAAGAATGCGAGGAGCCTGGTTCATGACCGCGCTCCTTACCCGCTCAACGCACCCCGAGTCGAGTATCAGCCCTGATAGTGCCGCACTTTCGACGGCGGGGCGGAATCGTGGTGTCGCTTCGCCCGCGTCGGACGGTCCACGAGTTCCCCGCCGCAGTTGGGGCACATGTCGTCCAGCGCATCGGCACATTCGGCGCAATAGGTGCACTCGAACGAGCAGATGAACGCGCCGGGCGCCTCGGCCGGGAGGTCGGTGCCGCAGCGTTCGCAGTCGGGGCGCATTTCCAGGGGCATCAGGCGGCAGCCTTCTCTACGGCGTGGCAGATCGAAGCGACTGCGGCCTCCACTTCGCCCGCATCATCGCCCTCGGCCATGACGCGGATCACCGGCTCGGTGCCGGACGGACGGATCACGAGGCGGCCGCGCCCATCGAGCGAGGCCTCGGCATCGGCGATCGCCGCCTTGACGCTGGCGGCCTCCAGAGGCTTGCCGCCTCCGAAGCGCACGTTGCGCAACAGTTGGGGCACAGGGTCGAAGAGGTGCAGCAGTTCGCTCGCCCGCTTGCCCGACTGGACGAGCGCGGAAAGGACCTGCAGCGCCGCGACGGTGCCATCGCCGGTAGTGGCATGGTCGAGCAGGATCATGTGGCCGGATTGTTCACCGCCCACGTTGAAACCACCCGAGCGCATACGCTCCAGCACATGGCGATCGCCGACGGCGGTACGCTCCAGCGAAAGGCCCTGACCGCTCAGGTAACGCTCGAGGCCGAGGTTGGACATGACCGTCGCCACCACGCCGCCGCCGCGCAGTTCCCCGCGCGCGGCCAGCTGACTGCCGATCAGCGCCATTATCTGGTCGCCGTCGACCGTCTGGCCCTTCTCGTCCACGACGATCAACCGATCCGCATCCCCGTCCAGCGCAATGCCGATGTCGGCGCCGGAAGACACCACGGTTTCCTGCAGCAGCTCCACATGCGTGGAGCCGCAGCGCTCGTTGATGTTCTTGCCGTTGGGCGTGACGCCAACCGCGACGATCTCGGCGCCCAGTTCCCAGAAGGCGGATGGAGCGACCTGATAGGCCGCGCCATTGGCGCAATCGACCGCGATCTTGAGCCCGTCGAGCCGAACAGTGCTCGGCAGCGAGGCCTTCACCGCGTGGATATAACGCCCACGCGCGTCCTCCACGCGGCGGGCACGGCCGATCTCGGGCGAGGCGGCAAGGGCAAGGTCCTCGCCCACCAGCATCGCCTCGATCGCCAGCTCGTCCTCGTCGGAGAGCTTGAAGCCGTCGGGACCGAACAGCTTGATACCGTTGTCCTCGTAGGGATTATGGCTGGCCGAGATCATCACGCCCACGTCCGCGCGCAGTTCACGAGTCAGCAGGGCGACGGCAGGGGTCGGCATCGGGCCGAGCAGCACGACGTCCATGCCGACGCTGGTGAAGCCCGCGACCATCGCGTTCTCCAGCATGTAGCCCGACAGACGGGTATCCTTGCCGATCACCACCCGGTGGCGGTGCGTGCCGCGCAGGAAGCGCGCGCCGGCGGCCTGCCCGACCTTCATGGCCATGGCAGCGGTCATCGCCCCCTGATTAGTGCGGCCGCGGATGCCGTCGGTGCCGAAGAACTGCTTACCCATTACCTGTCCTCTTGCGCGCAAGATTCGAATCTCTCGCCTGCGCTGTGCAACCGGAGGCGTTACCGCCCTCTGAACGCTGCCTTACAGCCAGTTTAGAATTCCGTCGAATGGCGATTCTTGCCCTCACTGCGGAGTTGAGCAACGCCAAATTGCCAACCGCATCGCCCCCGCCTATTTGTCGAGCCGCATGACGTCCCCCGATCCCGCTCCCTCCGGCGCCTCGCGCATCCCCGAAATCCGCGTGCCCGGCGCGCTGACCCTGATCGGCCTCGTGGCCGGACTGGTCATCGGGCTGTTGATCGCAGGAAAGCCGATTGCGGATACCGCGCTGAAAGTGACAGGTCCGATCGGCTCACTGTGGCTGCAGGGCCTGCAGATGACGATCCTGCCGCTGGTCGCCGGGCTGTTGTTCTCCGGCATCGTCGAGACCGTCGCCGCCGCCCGCGCAGGCGCCATGGCGCGCCGCACGCTGGGTATCATCGTCGGCTTCCTGGCGTTCAGCGCGATCCTGGGCGCGGTGGCGATGCCGCTGCTGCTCGAACTGTTTCCGGTGCCCGCCGGGGTCAGCTTCCCGCACGGCGCAGATCCGGGCAAAGTGCCGGGAATCTCGGAATTCCTCGCATCCCTGCTGCCCGACAACGTGATCTCGGCGGCAGCGGCAAGCGCCATGCTGCCGGTAATCGTCTTCGTCGGCCTCTTCGCACTGGCCTCCACGCGCCTCGCCGACGAGCCCCGACGCGCGCTTGCCGTGCTGTTCGAGGCGCTGGCGGGTGCGATGATGGTCGTGATCGGGTGGGTGCTGATGCTTGCCCCGATCGGCGTCTTCGCGCTTGGCCTGACACTGGGCGTACGCAGCGGCGGCGCGGCCTTGGGCGCACTGGCGCACTACATCCTGCTTGTCGTCGCGGTGGGAACGGTCGTGATGATCGCGGGCTACGTGATCGCGGTGATCGGCGGCAAGCGCAGCCTGCCCGCCTTCGCGGCCGCGATGCTGCCTGCACAGGTCGTCGCCATTTCCACCCAGTCCTCGATCGCGACCGTGCCAGCCATGCTGGCGTCGAGCCGTAAGCTGGGTGTCTCGTCGACGACTGCGGAGTTCGTGCTGCCGCTCGCCGTCACGCTTTTTCGCGCCACCGGCCCGGCGATGAATATGGCCGTGGCGGTCTATGCGGCAAAGCTAGCAGGACTGGAACTCACGACCGGAGCACTCGCTGCCGGCGCCTTCGTGGCCTTCGCGACCACCTTCGGCGCCGTCTCGCTGCCTGGCACGATCAGCTTCGTGTCATCGATCGGACCGATCGCGGCAGCCATGGGCGTGCCGCTCTGGCCGCTGGGCGTCCTGGTCGCAGTGGAAGTCCTGCCCGACCTGATGCGGACGATCGGCAATGTCACCATGGACGTGGCGGTCGCCGCGGCCGTCGATGCCGGGATCGACGAGCAGCCTGCAACAGCTGAAACCATCCACTGAACGGTTCATCGCAGTAAAAAGAAACCGAAATGGATGTAATTCGCTGAGCAAGGGCCACTCCAGCGACAGGAGCCCCCGATCTTGGCCACATCGCCCTTGCTTGCAGCAGAGCGCTTCGAAAGCATCCCCGCCTCTCGTGCCCGCCAGTTCCTCGAACCCGGGCCGGTGGTCCTGCTGACCACCCGCCACGCGGGGAACGACAATGTCATGACGGTGGGTTGGCACCAGGTCCTCGAACGCACGCCGTCGATGATCAGCTGCATCGTTTCACGCGGATGCCGAAGCTTCGACATGCTTTGCGCCTCAGGCCAGTGCGTTCTCAACGTTCCCACCGGCGACATGCTCGATGCCGTAGTGCGCGTCGGCAATTCCTCCGGCGAGGAAATCGACAAATTCGCCGCATTCGGCCTCGAAAAGGCTGAAGCGCAGGACGTCAATGCCCCGGTACTGCCGCAATGCCACGCGCAGCTGGAATGTCGGTTGCGGGACGACCGCGCGATAGAGCGCTACAACCTGTTCATTCTGGAAGTAACGCACATCAGCGCGCGTCCTGCGCCAAAACAGCCGGAATACCTGCACTACGTCGGCGACGGAGTGTTCATGCTTTCAGGCAAACGCGTATCGCGGCGGCGGCTGTTCCGACCGGAAATGCTCGGCTTCTGAAGCCTTATTCTTCCAGTTCGATATCCCAGTAGAGCCAGTCGCGCCAGGTTTCGTGCAGATAGTTGGGAGGGAACCCGCGCCCGCGCTCCTGCAACTGCCAGCTGGTCGGGCGGATCGGTGGCACCAGCGGCGGCATGTTCGCCTGCTTGGGCGTGCGCCCACCCTTCTTGAGATTGCAGGGGGCACAAGCGGTCAGGATGTTCTCCCAGCTCGTCCGCCCGCCCAGACGACGCGGAACGACATGGTCGAAAGTGAGATTATGCGGGCTGCCGCAGTACTGACAGGAGAACCGGTCACGCAGGAACAGGTTGAAGCGGGTGAAAGCGGGAAATTCGCTCGGTTTCACATACTGGCGCAGCGCGATGACCGAGGGAATCTGCATCGTCCAGTTGGGCGAATGCACCGCGCGTTCGTAGCTGGAGACGATATCGACCCGCTCCAGCACCACCGCCTTGATCGCGGTCTGCCAGGGCCAGAGGCTGAGCGGATAGTAGGAAAGCGGCGTGTAATCCGCATTCAGCACGAGAGCAGGACAGTCGGAAAGACTTCGGGAGGGATCACCCTCCGCGCTGCGGAACCGGGCCGCGCGCTCGATCAGCTCCGACTTGAGCATGGCCTCCTGTCGCAGGCCGGGATTGCGGTTTGATGGCAGTCCATGCGTTAGTTCCAGCACTTGACGGAGTCCGCGTCAAGATGGCGGATTCGCGAGGGCCTTCCGCAATCCACAGGGATGTTTGCGGATGGCACGGCGAACGCTAGGACAAAGCCGATGCGCACCCGCTTCGCCCCCAGCCCCAACGGCCCGCTGCACCTCGGCCATGCCTATGCCGCGATCGTCGCGCACGACACGGCAAAGGCGCGCGGCGGCGAATTCATCCTGCGCATCGAGGACATCGATGGCGAACGCAGTCGCCCGGAGTTCGTGGAGGAATTCTTCCGCGATCTCGCATGGCTGGGCCTCGAATGGGACGGCGAGGCGGTGTTCCAGTCCCACCGGCTGGCCAGTCATGCCTCCGCCGGAGAGCAGTTGAAGGCGATGGACCTGCTCTACCGCTGCACCTGCACCCGCGCCGAAATCGCCGCCGCCGCCACGCAGGTCGGACCAGACGGCCCGGTGTATCCGGGAACCTGCCGACGCCGGGAAGTCGATCCCGAGAATGCCGCATGGCGCCTCGACGTAACCAAGGCGATGACACTCACCGGCCCGCTCGAATGGCGGGACGAAGGCGCCGGATCGCAGGCCGCCACCCCGCAGATTTTCGGCGATGTCGTACTGCTGCGCAAGGACCTTCCCGCCAGCTACCATCTCGCCGCCACGCTGGATGATGCGACGGATGGCGTAACCCTCGTTACCCGCGGCATGGACCTGTTCCCGGCCAGCCACGTCCACCGGCTGCTGCAGGCCCTGCTTGGCCTTCCCGTGCCGACCTGGCTCCACCATCCGCTGCTGATCGAGCCCGATGGCCGCAAGCTCGCCAAACGGCGCGGCTCCCCCTCGCTCGGCGACCGCCGCCGCGCCGGAGAGGACGGCCGCGCCATCGCCATGGCACTGCGCGAAGGGCGCTTCCCCGCTGGCCTTTCGCTGTCACAGGGCGTACATCAGGCGCCATGAGCTACATTCTCGTCCCCGTCATCATCGTGCTGGTGATCATGGTCGTCGTCAGCCTCGTGCGCGGCATCGTGGCCTTCATGAACAGCACCCGCGATGATCTGAACAGCGACCCTAACGGCACCGGACCGACGGCTAACCAGTTGCTGCAGAACAAGATGATGTTCAACCGCATCAAGTATCAGGCCGCCGCCGTGGTGGTCTGTGCGCTGCTCTTGGCGATGGCGCGCTGATCCATGGTCCGGCTCAACAAGATCTACACCCGCACCGGCGACGACGGCACCACCGGCCTCGTCGATGGCTCGCGCCTGCCCAAGCACGCCGCGCGCATGGAGGCGATCGGTGCCGTGGATGAGACGAACTGCGCGATAGGGGTGGCCATAGCGGCACTCAGCGGCACTCAACATGCCCACACGCTCACGCACATCCAGAACGACATGTTCGATCTGGGCGCCGACCTCGCCACACCGGGGGAGGACTTCACCCCCGGCGAGATGACCCTGCGCATCGTCCCCGCACAAGTCGTCTGGCTCGAAAATGCCATCGACGCGATCAACGAAAACCTTTCCCCCTTGCGCAGCTTCATCCTGCCCGGCGGGAGCGAGGCCGCCGCGCGCGTGCACGTCGCCCGCGCCTCCGCCCGCGCCGCCGAACGCCGCGCCACCGCGCTCGCCGCGACCGATGCCGTCAACCCCGCCGCGCTCGGCTATCTCAACCGGCTGAGCGACTACCTCTTCGTCCTCGCCCGTGCGGTCAATCGCGACGGCGCCGATGACGTGCTTTGGGTGCCGGGACAAAACCGCTAGGTTCCCTCCGCGATCCCGAGGTGTTAAGCGCCCGGTTAAACGACAGAGGAGTTTGGCAGTGCAGTCAGTCGGCATCATCGGCGCAGGCATCATGGGGTCGGGCATCGCCCAGACCGTGGCGAGCAAGGGCATGGACGTGATCCTCACGGACGTCAGCCTCGAGAACGCCGAAAAGGGCAAGGCCGGCATCGCCAAGGGCCTGGCCAAGCTGGTCGCCAAGGAAAAGATCAGCCAGGCTGACGCCGACGCGCTGCTCGCCCGCATCACCCCCGCTGCCGACTACTCCGCAATGTCGGGCTGCGACCTCATCATCGAAGCCGCCACCGAGCGCGAGGACATCAAGCACAAGATCTTCGAAGCCGCCGGCAAGGTGCTCGGCGCGGGCGCCATCATGGCGTCCAACACCAGCTCGATCCCGATCACCCGCATGGCCGCCAGCTCGCCCGACGCCGCGCGCTTCTGCGGCCTGCACTTCTTCAACCCGGTCCCGCTGATGGGCCTGGTCGAAGTGATCCCCGGCCTCGCCACCTCGCAGGACACCATCGACCGCATGAAGGCGTTCGGCGAAAAACTCGGCAAGACCGTGGTGCTCGCGGGCGACGAACCCGGCTTCGTTGTCAACCGCATCCTGTGCCCAATGCTGAACGAAGCGATCTTCGTGCTCGGCGCCGGCATCGGCTCGGTCGAGGATATCGACGCAGGCTGCAAGATCGGCCTCAATCACCCGATGGGACCGCTGACGCTGGCGGACTTCGTCGGCCTCGACACCCTGCTCGAGATCATGAAGGTCTTCCACTCGACCACCGGCGACCCGAAATACCGCCCCGCGCCGCTGCTGCAGAAGTACGTCGAAGCAGGCTGGTACGGCCGCAAGTCGGGTAAGGGGTTCTACGATTATTCCGGTGAGACGCCGGTTCCTTCGCGGTAATCTGCAAAAGGGATAACGCAGGGGTTTACCACCCCTGCACCCCGTAAACTGTCGAGATCACGCGCGTAGCTGCGTCACTCACTGACGCGGCCGCGCGCGCAACGACGACAGTTCGGGGGTCTGGGGCGATGACCCCAGATTCCTCTTTGGAACCTCCCCGTTCTCCTACCCGTTTCACCAGACGAAGGAGAATCCCAAAATGACCGACCGCCCCGACGACCTCGCCCCGGAAACGGTGAACGACGAGCAGGAAGACGAAGCCGCGCAGGCACAGACCATCGCCGAACAGGCGCAGGCGCGCGGTGCCAAGGGCCTCGGCTACAGCGACAAGGCCAAGGGCGGTATTCAGGGTGAGGACGACGTTCAAGACATCGTCGATCACATGAACCAGATGGACACCAGCGGCACCATCGACATGTCCGCCTATGACGGCGAGGAAACGATGGACGATCTCGAAAGCCGCTACGGCAAGGACAATGCGGCCGATCCGGAATTCAGCGACGACGATTCGTGAGCGCGGCTATTTCCCGCCCGTAGCGTTCGACCACGCCGCGACAATCTGGTGTGCCTGAGCCGCCTGCTCGGCATCGGCTTTCGCC
Source organism: Novosphingobium resinovorum (assembly GCF_027922145.1). Classification (GTDB taxonomy): domain Bacteria; phylum Pseudomonadota; class Alphaproteobacteria; order Sphingomonadales; family Sphingomonadaceae; genus Novosphingobium; species Novosphingobium resinovorum. The sequence continues at coordinate 241,770 of NZ_BSFC01000019.1, forward strand.
TGCTGGGCCTGGTCGGTGTTCGTATTGCCATTGTCAGGCGTCGGGATCGAGCAATAGGCCGTCGCCAGCACCCCGGCCGACCACATCAACGCGTGCCAGCGACTCCGGAAAACATGCGTGATCTTGGTGCCGAACATGAGCCTGCATTAGCGTCTACAGGTTAAGATACCCTACCTCCGTCATTGCGAGCGCAGCGAAGCAATCCAGGGCAGTCTTGAACCGCCCTGGATTGCTTCGCTGCGCTCGCAATGACGAATGAGAGCCTCAGCCCTCGGTGCCTGCCTCGCGCTTGAGGTCGTAGAGGATTTCTAGCGCATCGCGCGGAGACAGCGCATCCACGTCCATGTCACGCAGCTTGTCGCGCAAGGTGTCGCACTCTTCCTCGCGGGTCGCCTCGGCGGCAGCGAACAGCGGCAGGTCGCCGAGGCCCGCGGCAAGGCCGCCGGTTTCGGCTCGGCCCTTTTCCAGCTTCTCCAGCACCGACTTCGCCCGGCTGATCACCTTGGGCGGAACGCCCGCCAGCCGTGCTACGGCAAGACCGTAGCTGCGGTCCGCCGGACCCTCGGCCAGTTCGTGGAGGAGGACGAGATCGCCCTTCCACTCGCGCGCGCGGACGTGGTGGAGTGAGAGCGCCTCGCAGGTCTCCGCCAGCCGCGCCATCTCGTGATAGTGCGTGGCGAATAGGCAGCGACAGCGGTTGGTTTCGTGCACCGCCTCGGCGACCGCCCACGCCAGCGCGAGGCCGTCATAGGTTGACGTGCCGCGCCCGACTTCGTCGAGGATCACGAAGCTGCGCTCGCTTGCCTGCGCGAGGATGGCGGCGGTCTCCACCATCTCGACCATGAAGGTCGAACGCCCCCGCGCGAGGTTGTCCGAAGCGCCGACGCGGCTGAACAGGCGGTCGACCATGCCGATCCGCGCCGCCTTGGCGGGCACGAAGCCGCCTGCCTGCGCGAGCAGCACGATCAGCGCGTTCTGGCGCAGGAAGGTGGATTTACCGCCCATGTTCGGGCCGCCGATCAGCCACAGCCGGTCATGGCTGGCGAGGCGGCAGTCGTTCGCCACGAAGCGCTCGCCCTGCGCCTTAAGAGCTGCCTCGACCACCGGATGCCGCCCGCCCTCGATCTCCAGCGCAAGGCCATCGACCACTTGCGGGCGCGTCCAGTTGCCCTCGGCGGCGCGTTCGGCCTGACCGGCGGCAACATCGATGCGGGCCAGCGCGGCGGCGGTGCGGGCGATCTCCCGCCGCGCGGCGACGGCCTCGGCCACCAGCGTCTCGAAATGTGCGTCCTCCGCCACGAGGGCATGGCCGCCTGCCTCGGTGATGCGCGCGGCTTCCTCATGCAGCGCCAGCGCGTTGAAGCGCATCGCGCCCGCCATCGTCTGGCGGTGCGAGAAGCCGCTGTCCGGCTCCATCAGCTTGTCGGCGTGGCGCTGTGCAACCTCGATGAAGTAGCCGAGCACGTTATTGTGCTTGATCTTGAGCGAGGCGACGCCGGTTTCCTCGCGGTACTTCGCCTCCAGCGCAGCGATGGCACGGCGGGCATTGCCCGACATCAAGCGCAGTTCATCGAGCGAGGCGTCGTAGCCGCTGGCGATGTAGCCGCCCTGCCCGCGTTCGGTCGGAGGCGTCTCCACCAGCGCGCGCGAGAAGTGATCGACCAGTGCGCCATGCCCGCCAAGATCGGGCAGCACCCGGTCCAGCAGCACCGGCACGTCATCCATCTGCCCCAGCCGGTCGGCGATCCGACGCGCGCCGCTCAGGCCATCCCGCAGCTGGCCGAGATCGCGCGGAGAACCGCGCCCCGCCACCACGCGGCCCAGCGCGCGGCCCACGTCGGGCAGTGCCCGCAGCGCGGCGCGCATGTCCTCGCGCAGCAGCGCATCGCCGTGGAGCCATTCGACCAGTTCCAGCCGCTCGGCGATCGCCATGCGGTCGGTCAGCGGGGCCGAGAGGTCGTCGGCCAGCTGGCGCGCGCCCGCGCCGGTGACGCAGCGGTCGATCGCGTCGATCAGGCTGCCCTTGCGTCCGCCGCTTGAGGCTTCGAGGATTTCGAGGCTGGCGCGCGTGGCTTCGTCCATCGCCAGCGCGGCGTCACTCGCGCGCGCCTCGGGCGGGAGCAGCAGCGGCAGCTTGCCCCGCCCGACATGGTCGAGATAGGCGATGAGCCCCCCCGCAGCCGCGAGCATCGCCCGCGTGAAGGCCCCGAAGCCGTCGAGCGTGGCTACGCCGTGAACCAGCTTCAGCCGCTCCTCGCCGCCGTCGGAGGAGAATTCGTGGCCGCCGCGCCCGATGGCACCATCGGGAGCCTGATCCCAGCCCTCAGGCACCACCAGCTCGCTCGCGCCCAGCCGGGCCATCGCCGCCGCCAGCCGCTCGGGCGCGCACTCTTCCAGTTCCATGCGGCCGGTGGAGATGTCGCAGGCCGCGATGCCGACGATCCCGCGAACCTCGCACGCGGCCGCCAGCACATTGGCGCGGCGCGGCTCGAGCAGCGATTCCTCGGTCAGCGTGCCCGCCGTGACGAAGCGCACGATGCCGCGCGCGACCAGCGACTTGGAGGCGCGACCTTCCCTGCGGGCGCGTTCCTTGGCTTCGGCGGGGGTCTCGGTCTGCTCGGCGATGGCGACGCGGCAGCCTGCCTTGATGAGCCGCGCGAGGTAGCCCTCGGCCGCGTGCACCGGCACCCCGCACATCGGAATCGGCTGGCCCAGATGCTCGCCGCGCGTGGTCAGTGCGATGTCGAGCACCTGGCTCGCCGTCTTCGCGTCCTCGAAGAACAGTTCGAAGAAGTCGCCCATGCGATAGAACAGCAGGCAGTCACCTGCCTCTTCGCGCAGCGCAAGGTACTGCGCCATCATCGGAGTCGCGCCGGAAGTCATGCCAGCAGCGTTAGCGGCGCACCTGTCATTTTGGGAAGCGGGGTGGGACATCCTTTCCCCTATCGCGTCGCGATTTCATCCGTTAGGGCCTCTGGCAAATCTGGGGAGATCAAGCTTTGTCCGATAAGTCCAAGGTCCAGTTCACCGATCGCGAGGCGCTGTTCTACCACCAGACCCAGCGCCCGGGTAAGATCGAGATCATCGCCTCCAAGCCGATGGCCACCCAGCGCGACCTCAGCCTCGCGTATTCGCCGGGCGTCGCCGTGCCGGTGCAGGCCATAGCCGACGATCCCGCCACCGCCTACGACTACACCGCCAAGGGCAACCTCGTGGCCGTGATCTCGAACGGCACCGCGATCCTGGGCATGGGCAACCTCGGCGCGCTGGCATCGAAGCCGGTGATGGAAGGCAAGGCGGTGCTGTTCAAGCGCTTCGCCGACGTCGATTCGATCGACATCGAGCTCGCCAGCGAGGACACCGACGCGCTGATCGAGGCCATCGCGATGATGGAACCCAGCTTCGGCGGCATCAACCTTGAAGACATCAAGGCGCCGGAATGCTTCATCATTGAGCAGACCTTGCGCGAACGCATGAACATCCCGGTCATGCACGACGACCAGCACGGCACCGCGATCATCGCGGCGGCCGGCCTCATCAACGCCTGCCTCATCACCGGCCGCAAGCTGGACGAGATCAAGGTCGTGGTGAACGGCGCGGGCGCCTCGGCGCTGGCCTGCACCTCGCTCATCAAGTCGATGGGCGTGAAGCATGAGAACGTGCTGGTGTGCGACACGCGCGGCGTCATCTATCCGGGCCGCGAGCGCGTGGACCAGTTCAAGTCCACCCACGCGGTGATGACCGACAAGCGCACCCTGACCGAAGCGCTCGAAGGCGCCGACGTCGTCCTCGGCCTCTCGGCCAAGGGCGCGATCACGCCCGAGATGGTCAAGTCGATGGCGCCCGAGCCGATCATCTTCGCGATGGCCAACCCGGACCCGGAGATCACCCCGCCCGACGCCAAGGCAGTGCGCCCCGACGCGATCGTCGCCACCGGCCGTTCGGACTATCCGAACCAGGTCAACAACGTGCTCGGCTTCCCCTTCATCTTCCGCGGCGCGCTCGACGTGCGGGCGACCGCGATCAACGAGGAGATGAAGATCGCCGCCGCCACTGCCATCGCCGAACTGGCGCGCGAGCAGGTCCACGAGGACGTCGCGGCGGCCTACGGCGGCGAGACGCAGCAGTTCGGCCGCGACTACATCATCCCTGCGCCTTTCGACCCGCGCCTGATGGAAGTGGTGCCGATGGCCGTGGCCAAGGCGGCGATGGATTCGGGCGTCGCCCAGAAGCCGATCGAGGACTTCGAGGCCTACCGCGACCAGCTGAAAGCCCGCCTCAACCCGACCACCTCGGTGCTCACCCGCGTCTACGAGCAGCTGAAGGCCAACCCCAAGCGCGTGATCTTCGCCGAGGCCGACAACGAAGTCGTCCTGCGCGCCGCGATCCAGTACCGCGACTTCGGCTATGGCGAACCGATCCTCGTCGGCCGCACCCAGACCATCCTCGACCGGATGGCGGACCTCGGCGTGCCCAACCCCGAGAGCTTCCACATCGAGAACTCGATGGTGTCCGAGCACGTCCAGCCGATGGTGGAGATGCTCTACGACCGCCTGCAGCGCCGCGGCTTCCTGAAGCGCGACGTGCAGCGCATGTGCAACACCGACCGCAACATCTTCGCCTCCGGCCTGCTTAAGCTGGGCGTCGGCGATGCGATGGTGACGGGCATGACCCGGCCCTTCGCGCAGTCGATGAAGGAAGTGCGCCGCGTGCTCGACCCGGCCGAGGGCGAACTGCCCTGCGGCATCCACATGATGGTCGGCAAGAACCACACCGTGTTCATGGCCGACACCACCATCAACGAGCGCCCCACCGCCGAGGAACTGGTGGTCATCGCCAAGGAAACCGCCGCCGTCGCCCGCAAACTGGGCCACGAACCGCGCGTCGCCTTCCTCAGCTACTCGACCTTCGGCAATCCGGCGGGCAAGTGGCTCGACGCCACCCGCGAGGCGATCCGCATGCTCGACGAGCAGCAGGTCGACTTCGAGTACGAGGGCGAGATGGCCCCCGACGCGGCGCTTAACCCCAAGATCATGGAACTCTACCCGTTCTGCCGCCTGTCCGCTCCGGCGAACGTGCTGGTCATGCCGGGCCTGCAGTCGGCCAACATCTCAGCCAAGCTGCTCAAGGAGATCGGCGGAACGACCTCGATCGGGCCGATGCTGCTGGGCATGGAAAAACCGGTGCAGATCGTGCCGATGACCGCGATCGCGCCGGATGTGCTGACGTTGGCGGCATTGGCGGCTGCGGGGATTACGGGCTGAGTTTGAAGGGGGAAATGCAGGGGTTTACCACCCCTGCACCCCGTATACCGTCGAGGCCGTGCGCGAAGCGATGTCGTTCCACCAAGGCTTCGTCGGGAGACTTATAAAGCCTGCGGCGCAATTCCGCTGGCATATCCCCACCCTCGTCATTGCGAGCGCAGCGAAGCAATCCAGCGCGGAGTAACACTGCCCTGGGTTGCTTCGCTGCGCTCGCAATGACGAATGGAGGGGGTTGCGTAGTCCCCCAAGGCCGCTGCACACGCAGCGACGACAGTTCCCGGGTCTGGGGCGATGGCCCCAGGACTTCTACTTCCGCCTGTACCGGAAGTACCAGACCTCATGCCCGTAAACCGTACGCGCCTTGTGCTCGTAGCGCGTCTGCGGCCAGCCGCCGGGGCGAACCTGAAAGTCGCCGGGCTTCTCGCATAGCCACTCGAACTGCTCGGTATGCCGCTGCATCACCATCAGCGCATGGCGCAAGTAGATCGCGTGGTCGGTGCCGAAGCGGAACTCGCCGCCGGGCCTGAGCTTGGCGGCGAACATGTCGACCGGACCGTCGTTCATCATCCGGCGCTTGGCGTGGCGCGCCTTGGGCCAGGGGTCGGGGTGCAGCAGGTAGAGGAACGAGAGCGAGCCGTCCGGAATGCGTGCCAGCGCTTCCAGCGCATCGCCGTGATGGATGCGCACGTTGCCGATCGGCGGGTGCGCGCCGTTGTCGCCGCTGACGTGGGTAAGCGCCTGCGCCACGCCGTTGAGGAAGGGCTCAGCGCCGATGAAACCGTGGTCGGGTAGCATGTCGGCACGCTGCGCCATGTGCTCGCCGCCGCCGAAACCGATCTCGAAGTGGAGCGGGCGATCGTCGCCGAACAGCACCTGCGCGGTGATCGGGCCGTCTTCGGGCATGGAGATGCGCGGGAGCAGGTCGTCGACGAGGCTCTGCTGCGCAGCGCGCAGGGGTTTGCCCTTGGCGCGGCCGTAGAGGCGGTTGAGCGTGGTCGGATCGCCGGATTTGTAAGCCGTCATGGCGCGCGCCGATACACAAGGGGGGCGGGACTCGCAATCGGGCATAGTTGCGCGGCGCAACTTGGCGGACCGAAATGCGGATTGCCGAGCATGTGTCGCCCTGCTTTATCCCGGTCATGCTGCGCGCCATCTTCCTCCTTCTCGCCTGCCAGCTTGCGGGCGAAGCGATCCATCGCATCACGAGCCTGCCCCTGCCCGGCGCGGTCATCGGCATGGTCCTGCTGGTCGGATGGCTGGCGCTGGTCCCGCGCGAGCGGCCGACGCTGACCGTGGTGACCGGCTGGCTCACCGCGCACCTGTCCATCATGTTCGTCCCCGCCGCCGTCGGGCTGATCGAGGAAGGCCCGGTTCTTTCGCGGTACGGCGTGGGGCTGGTGACGGCCACGGTGGCTTCCACGCTGCTGACGCTGATCGTGACGGCGCTGGTATTCCGCTGGGCCTTCGCCCGGTTCGCGCCGGAGGGCGAGGCGTGAGCGATCCCGCACTGCTGGCGACGCCACTGCTCTGGCTGACGGTCACGCTGGGCGTGTTCGAGATCTTCGACACCCTATCGAAGCGCTGCGACCGCCATCCGCTGCTACATCCGGTGCTCTGGAGTACGCCGGTGCTGATCGCCTTGCTGCTGGCGAGCCGCACATCCTACGAGACATACAAGGCCGCGACCTTCCCGGTCAGCTTCCTGCTCGGCCCGGCGGTCGTCGGGCTGGCGGTGCCGGTCTGGCGCGAGCGGGCACGCATTCGCCGACTGGCCATACCGATCGTGCTGGCGCTGGGTGCGGGCGCGGTGACCTCGATCGTCAGCGCGGTCGGCGTGCTGGCGCTGTTCGGCGCGCCGCGCGAGATCCTCGCGTCGATCGCGCCGAGGGCGACCACCACGCCCGTCGCGATGGCCGTGGCGGGACAGCTTGGCGGCGTCCCGGCGCTGGCGGCGGTGATCGTGCTGTTCGCGGGCGTCTTCGGCGCGATGGTCGCGACGCCGCTGCTCAATGTGCTGGGTCTGGGTGACTACCGCGCGCGCGGCTTTGCCCTCGGCGTTGCCGCACACGGGATCGGCACTGCGCGGGCGTTTCAGGTGGACGCGACGGCTGGTGCGATGGCGAGCCTCGCGATGGCGCTCAATGCCGTGGTGACGGCGGCGCTGCTGTCGGTGGTGGCGCTGCTGGTATGATCGTCGTCCCGGACTTGATCCGGGACGACGAATGGGCAAAAAAACAACGGCCCGCCCCTCGAGAGGGCAGGCCGCCTTGGTTCCTGCAAGGGGTGCAGGGTAATCTGGCTTATGCCGCTTCGGCAGCCTCGTCCGGATCGCGCAGGACGTAGCCGCGGCCCCACACCGTCTCGATGTAGTTGGCGCCGCCGCAGGCATGCGCGAGCTTCTTGCGCAGCTTGCAGATGAAGACGTCGATGATCTTCAGTTCAGGCTCGTCCATGCCGCCATAGAGGTGGTTGAGGAACATTTCCTTGGTCAGCGTGGTGCCCTTGCGCAGCGAGAGCAGTTCCAGCATCGCGTATTCCTTGCCGGTCAGGTGCACGCGGGCGCCATCGACCTCGACCGTCTTGGCGTCGAGGTTGGTGACCAGCTTGCCGGTGCGGATGACCGACTGCGAGTGGCCCTTGGAGCGGCGCACGACGGCGTGGATGCGGGCGATCAGTTCCTCGCGGTGGAACGGCTTGGTCACGTAGTCGTCCGCGCCGAAGCCGAACGAGCGGACCTTGCTGTCCATCTCCGAGATACCCGACAGGATCAGCACCGGCGTCTGCACCTTGGCGACGCGCAGCTTCTTCAGCACGTCGTAGCCGTGCATGTCGGGCAGGTTGAGGTCGAGAAGGATGATGTCGTAGTCGTACAGCTTGCCCAGATCGAGGCCTTCCTCGCCCAGATCGGTGGAGTAGACGTTGAATCCTTCCGCCGTCAGCATGAGCTCGATAGCCCGGGCCGTGGTCGGTTCATCCTCGATCAGCAGCACTCGCATGGGTCGGTTCCTTCTTGCCCCCGATGCCCGCGGCTGACGCAGCCGTTTGCGGACATTGCGTTGTATTAACCATATGACCAATGAAGGTTAAAGGTTAATTCGTCGTAAACGCCGGATTTTCCCTTAAGTATTTCAAACTTGGTTTCCGGCGTGACGGCGCGCGAACCGCGCCATTGCTCACCAGAACGGCGGACACTGGTTAATGTTAAGGAAGCCGGGGAAGAAAGTGCAAACGATTTGAGGCGAGCCGATTCTTAACCCGCCGCGGCATTCGCCACCCGCATCGGCTGCCGGCCACGGCGCACGCGCTCAGCCGGGCGGTCGATGCGCTTGAGGTAGCTCCACAGCCCGCACTGCAGCCCGACCAGCATCAGGATGAAGGGCTGGAAGGCGATGCCGACGAACAGCGAGCCGATCATGTAGACCACCTGCGCCAGTTGCAGCGCCACCGCGAGCGGTGCGGCCCAAGCCTCGTCGGGCTCCTTGCGGCCCTTCCAGCGTCGGCGAATCAGCTCCATCTGCACGACGCCCGAAATCTGCAACAACAGCCACAACGCGAAGCCCGGATAGCCCTGTTCGCCCAGCATCTCGAAGTAGCTGGAGTGGAACGCGCGCCCGGTTTCGATGACGGGGGTGCGGGTGATCGTCACGTTGCTGCCGGTAGTCTGGCTGGAGACGGTGTCGTAGGCAACCTTGCTGGACAGGTAGACTTCGAAGCCACCGCCCATCGGGTGGTCCTTCACGTAGCCCAGCGTCCACTTCCACACGCCGATTCGGGTGCTGGCGGACTGGTCGGACTTGTGATCCTCGATCGTGTTCATCCGCTGCAGATAGGATTGCGGCAGGAACGGCACGGCCACTACCAGCGCCAGTGCCATGCCTGCGGAGATCAGCACGCGGTTCTTCGCCGTGCGCAGATAGAGGCCGCACAGGATAGCGAGGCAGACAAGGCCGGTGCGCGCCTGGGTGCCGATCGGGATCAGCGAGCAGGCGAAGATCAGCGCGCCGGTGAACAGCCAGACCCGCCAGTCCGGCAGAAAAATCGTGCCGTATCGCGCCAGCCACACCGCCACCGGAATCAGCGCGATGGCGACGCAGGAGATGATCGAGCCCTCATAGAGCCCGGTGTTGTTCTCCACGAAGATGATGAGGCTGCCGTAACCGCCACCGCCCATCGCCGTCTTGAGCCCGCCATCGATGATCAGCGCACTGGCCGAGAGCACCATGGCCAGCGCCACCGCCTCGATTCGCAGCCGCGTGCGCAAGGTCATCGGCAGGAACAGCGCGAAGACCAGCGCCTTCCACACCCACGACCACTTTGTCAGCGCTTCCTCGGGATAGTCGGCGGTGAACGTCGTTATCGCGCAGTAGAGCAGTAGCAGCCCGATCAGGCCCTGCCGCCAGGTGAATCGCGAATCGCGCTTGTCGTCGAACACCAGCCAGCCGAGGAACGCCGCCGAAAAGGCGATCAGCGAGATCGGCAGGCGCGTCAGGAAACCCCACGAGATGATCTGCGGCGCGACAATGTCGACGTAGAGGTAGCACAGCACCCAGAGGAACGGCCGCTTGAAGCCGAGCAACATCATCGCCGCGAAAAAGCCGGTCAGCGCGAGGTTAAGCATCGCCGTGCTCCTCCTCTTCACCCGCCACTCGATTGACGCGCATCGGCGTTCCGGGCTTGCGGCCTGGGCGGGCCTGCGAATCGGTCCCTTCCGAATCGAGGTCTGGCCGCCACAGCAAGCGCCATGCGGCGAGCAGCAGCAGTCCGTGCGATATGGCAAGGGCAAGGATGTCGACCATCGACAGCCGCGTTAGCAGCGCCAAGTTGACGGCGCGTTAAGCGTTCCCCGCTAGGAAATGCAGCTTATGACCCGCATCCTTCACGTGCTCGACCATTCGCTGCCGATCCACAGCGGCTATACCTTCCGCACGCGCGCGATCCTGAAAGCGCAGCAGGCGCTGGGCCTCGACGTGCGCGGCGTGACCGGCCCGCGCTACAATGAAGGCGGCAGCGTGGTCGAGGAGCACGACGGCCTCCTGTTCCACCGCGTCGGCAGTAAGGTTTCAGGCCCTCCGGTCGTGCGCGAGTGGCGTGAGATCGCCCTGTTCGCGGCGGGAATCGAGAAGGTGGTGCAGCAGTGGCGTCCCGACGTTATCCACGCCCATTCGCCGGTCCTGTGCGGACAGGCCGCGCTCAAGGTCGCCCGCAAGTACGGCATTCCCCTCGTCTACGAGATTCGCGCTTTCTGGGAGGACGCCGCCGTCGGCAACGGCACCGGCAGCGAGGGTTCGCTCAAATACCGCCTCACCCATGCGCTCGAAACGCATGTGGTGCGCAAGGCCGACGCGGTGGTGACGATCTGCGAGGGGCTGCGCGCCGACCTCGCCACGCGCGGGATTTCCGAGGACAAGATCACCGTCATGCCCAATGGCGTCGACCTTGCCCTGTTCGGCACGCCGCTGCCGCGTGACGAGGCGTTTGCCGCGCAGCTCGGCTTCGACGGCCCGGTCATCGGTTTCATTGGCAGCTTCTATGACTACGAAGGACTCGACGTCCTGATCGACGCGATGCCCGCTCTCGTTGCCCGCCAGCCGCGCGCCAAGCTGCTGATGGTCGGCGGCGGCCCGCGCGAGGAGGCCCTGCGCGCGCAGGCGGCAGCCTCGCCCGCAGCCGGGGCCATCCACTTCGTCGGCCGCGTTCCGCACCACGAGGTCGATCGCTACTACGCGCTGTGCGACGTCATGGCCTACCCGCGCAAGAAGAGCCGCCTGACCGACCTCGTCACGCCGCTCAAACCTCTCGAGGCGATGGCACAGGGCAAGCTCGTCGCTGCCAGCGACGTGGGCGGCCACCGCGAGCTTGTCACCGACGGCTTGACCGGAGTGCTGTTCACCCCCGACGATGCATCCGCCTGCGCCGAGTCGCTGGCACGGCTGCTCAATGCCCGTGACGAGTGGGAATCCTACCGGATTGCGGGCCGCAAGCACGTGGAAACCCGCCACGATTGGGCCGAGAATGCCCGTCGTTATCCTCTCGTTTACCAAATGCTGGCAGCAAAGACCGATCAAGCAGGGCTGGGAGCCGCCGCGTGAGCACAGGTCCCGGTTCAAGACATAAGGGTAATGCAGTGGCCGACACCAAGCTCACCATCGAGAGCGGCACCGAGGGCGCGGGCGCCAACGCGGGAACCGGCGGACAGCCGATCACGCGCCACCCGCTGTTCCCGGCGATCGTCGCACTGTGGTTCGGCGCGCTCGCCGGGCTCGGCAGCGTGATCGTCAGCTCCTCGACGATGGAGGGACTGGTGCTGGCGCTTGGCATCGACAAGGTGATCCCGATGGCCGCGCCGCCGCTCGGCACGACGATGCGCATCCTGCTGGCGCTCGGCATGACCGGCCTCGGCGCTGCGATCGGCGGCCTGATCGCCCGGCGCATCGCCCGCCCCGCCGCCCTGCCCGCAACCGACGCCGCCGAAGGCGATGAGATCGAGCAGGCCGCCGCCGCACCCGCGCCGACCGCGCGTCGCCGCCGTGCCCTCGCCATCGAGCCCGAAGCGGCCCCCGTCGCCGAAGAGCACGCACCGCTGCCCGGCGCACCGACCGACCCTCGCATCCTCAACGTCGCCGATTTCGACATCGACAGCTTCGACGAAGGCCACGACCAGCCCGTGTTCCGTCGCCCGGTGGAAGCCGCCGCCATCGACAGCACCGCCGACGATGCCGACGAGGACGACAACCTGCCTGCATGGCTCGATGCCGAAACCGCCTGGCGCGAGCCCGAATCGACGTTCGGCGCCGATCGCGGCGTGTTCACGACGCCTCCCGGCGCACAGATCTTCAAGGCCGAACTCGACGCCGCCGAGGAGGCTGCTCGCGAACACGTCGAAGCGCCCGTCGGCAGCCGTCTGTTCGAAGCCTATTCACGTGAATTCTCGCCCCGCAGCGACGTAAAGGCCGATGCGGTGCCGGAAACGGTCGAAGAGCCTTTGGCCGGCGCCACTTCCAGCCTCGAAAGGGCCGCGCCCGGCTTCAAGCTGCTGCCGCGCCTGCCGCAAGGCGACTGGGGCGCGCCCGAGGCCGAATTCGAAGCGGAAGAGGCAGCTGCGTGGTCCGTACCGGCCTTCGCGGCATCTGCTGCGGAAGAATCGCCTTCCGACGAAGCGCCCTCCGGCATCGAGATCGTTGCTTTCCACGAAGAGCCCGCGCCGTTCGCGGCTCCCTTCGAAGCGGAACCGGAAGCTCCGGCCGAAACTTTCGTTGATACCGTGGAGGAACCGCGTTCGAGCGCCCGCATCGCCGATGCCGACCTCGGCTCGCTGTCGCAGGTCGAACTGCTCGAACGCCTCGCGCTCGCCATGGAGCGCCGCCGCGAGGATGCGCGCCGCGCCGCCGAGGTAGCCGTCGTGATCCCGCAGGCCATCGTCGCGCCATTCGCCGCGCCGATCGTCGAGGCTGAGCCCGAAGCGCAGGACGGTTACGTCGAAGCTCATCTGCCGGAACCCGCCCCGTCGTGGCCCGCCGCCGTACCCAGCGCGCTGCGCCCGATCGCGCTCGATCCGATCGACGATGCCGTCGAGCCGCTGGAAGGCTTTGTTCCGCCCCGCCACATCGGCCTCACCTCGAGCGAAGAGCGCCCGGGCTTTGACGAGCGCTTCGACCCGCACGCGGCCATCCCCTTCCCCAGCAGCCCGTTCCCGCACACCGCCTTCGAGGCGGAACCGGAAGCCGCTGAAGACGAGGAGGAGGACTCGGTCCTGCAGCAGGGCTATGCCTCGCTGTTCAACCTTTCGCGCCACGCAGCCGTCCGCAAGCCGTTCCTCCAGTTCGGCGACCCCGACGAGGCAGGCGACGAGCTCGCCCATGCCACCCCGGTGGACTCCGCCGAGGAAATCCAGGAGGAAAGCCAGGAATCCGTGCCGTTCGGCCGCCCGGTCCTTCTCCCCGACCCTACCGGCGAAGCTCCGGCGGACTATGAGGAGCGGCCCTTCGACGCCCCGCGCAACGATCCGGAGGCCACCGAACGCGCCCTGCGCGCGGCGCTCGCCACGCTGCAGCGCATGAGCGGAGCGGCCTGAAACCGCCCTTCGACCACCTCAAGCGGATTCGAAAACCCCCGTCCGGCGCAATCCGGGCGGGGTTTTTGATAATAAAATGCCGGGAAATCCGTCATCCACGCCATCTTGCTGCGCAGCTAGCCGTGTTCGCCATTGCAAAACGGTCCCTGAATCGTCATGGGGACCGTGGGGTCACTATGCCGCGTGGGGTCGTTCGCACGATTCGGTGCGAATCCGCAGGCATGCCCAAGTGACGCCCGCCAAAAAAACACAGGATGGGTTTATATCGATGGGATTTCCTAAGCCCCAGGGCCTCTATGACGCGCGCAATGAACACGACGCCTGCGGTGTGGGCTTCGTCGCCCATATCAAGGGCCAGAAAAACCACGCGATCATTACCCAGGCTCTGGAGATTCTGAAAAACATCGACCACCGCGGTGCGGTGGGCGCCGACCCCTTGCTGGGCGACGGCGCGGGCATCCTGACCCAGATTCCCGACCAGCTGCTGCGCACCTGGGCCACTTCCGAGGGCCTCGAACTGCCGCAGGCGGGCGACTACGCGGTCGCCATGTGCTTCCTGCCGCAGGACGACGCCTCGCGCGAGATGATCGTCTCGGTGTTCGAGAAGTTCATCAAGAAGGAAGGCCAGCACCTGATCGGCTGGCGCGACGTGCCCGTCACCACTGACGGCCTCGGCAAGACCGTGCTCGAATCGATGCCGGTGATCCGCCAGTGCATCGTCGGGCGCGGTGAAAGCTGCGCCGACCAGAACGCCTTCGAGCGCAAGATCCTGGCGATCCGCAAGCAGACCCAGAACCCGCTGGCGGCGCTGGCCGAGAAGCATGACATGCCGGGGCTCACCGAGCTGTACATGCCCAGCTTCTCGACCCGCACGATCGTCTACAAGGGCCTGCTGCTGGCGACCCAGGTGGGCTCGTTCTACGACGACCTGCGCAACCCGGAATTCGTCTCGGCCCTCGGCCTCGTGCACCAGCGCTTCTCGACCAACACCTTCCCGAGCTGGAAGCTGGCGCACCCGTTCCGCTTCATGGCGCACAACGGCGAGATCAACACCGTTCGCGGCAACGTGAACTGGATGAATGCGCGCCGCCGCACCATGGAATCCGAGCTGCTCGGCGCCGATCTCGACAAGATGTGGCCGCTGATCCCGCACGGCCAGTCGGACACCGCGTGCCTCGACAACGCGCTCGAACTGCTGATCGCGGGCGGATACTCCATGGTTCACGCCATGATGATCCTGGTGCCCGAGGCGTGGGCGGGCAACCCGCTGATGACCCCGGAACGCCGCGCGTTCTACGAATATCACGCCGCGCTGATGGAGCCGTGGGACGGCCCCGCCGCCGTCGCCTTCACCGATGGCCGCCAGATCGGCGCCACGCTGGACCGCAACGGGTTGCGCCCCGCGCGCTTCCTCGTCACCGACGACGACCTGTGCGTCATGGCGTCCGAGAGCGGCGTCCTTCCGATCAAGGAAGACAACATCGTGCGCAAGTGGCGTCTCCAGCCCGGCCGCATGCTGCTGATCGACTTCGAGGAAGGCCGCATCATCGAGGACGAGGAGATCAAGACCAAGCTGGCCGAGGCCGAGCCCTACGAAGAGTGGCTCGACCGCACGCAGTACAAGCTGGCCGATCTCGACGTGATCGAACCCGAACTGGCCGAGCTGCCCAAGCCAACCGGCACGCTGCTCGATCGCCAGCAGGCGTTCGGCTACACGCAGGAAGACACCACCCGCTTCCTCGAACCGATGGCCGTCAACGCCGACGATCCGCTCGGCTCGATGGGCACCGACACGCCGATCCCGGTGCTGTCGCACAAGTCGCGACTGCTCTACGACTACTTCAAGCAGAACTTCGCGCAGGTCACCAACCCGCCGATCGACCCGATCCGCGAGGAACTGGTGATGAGCCTGGTCACCATGATCGGCCCGCGCCCGAACCTGCTGGGTCATGACGCCGGGACGCACAAGCGCCTCGAAGTCAGCCAGCCGATCCTGACCGACCTTGGCCTCGCCAAGATCCGCTCGGTGGAGGCCGCGCTCGACGGCGCGTTCCGCACCGGCACCATCGACATGACCTGGGACGCCAAGACCGGCGCCGCAGGGCTTGAGCTGGCAATCAAGGAAATGTGCTGGGCCGCGACCGAAGCGGTGCTGGCGGACAAGAACATCCTGATCCTGTCCGACCGCAGCGTCGGCCCGGACCGGATCGCCATGCCCGCTCTGCTGGCGACGGCAGCCGTCCACCACCACCTCGTCCGCCAGGGCCTGCGCATGCAGACCGGCCTTGTCGTGGAAACCGGCGAAGCGCGCGAAGTGCATCACTTCTGCGCTCTGGCAGGCTACGGCGCCGAAGCGATCAATCCCTACCTCGCGCTCGAGACCATCGAGGAAATGCGGGTGCGCAAGAACCTGCCGGTCTCGGCCGAGCAGGCGGCGAAGAACTACGTCTACGCCATCGGCAAGGGCATCCGTAAGGTCATGTCCAAGATGGGCATCTCGACCTACCAGTCGTACTGCGGCGCGCAGATCTTCGACGCGGTCGGCCTGTCCACCGCGTTCGTCGACAAATACTTCTCCGGAACCGCCACCACCATCGAGGGTGCGGGCCTTGCCGAGATCGCGGAAGAAACCGTGCGCCGCCACGATGCGGCCTACGGCGACAACCCGGTCTTCAAGAACATGCTCGACGTGGGCGGCATCTACGGATCGCGCGTGCGCGGCGAGGAACATGCCTGGACCAGCGAGAACATCGGCCTGCTCCAGCACGCCGTCCGCGGCAACGTGCCTGAAAAGTACCGCGCCTTCGCGCAGACCATCAACGACCAGTCGGAGCGCATGCTCACGATCCGTGGCCTGATGGACTTCGTGCCCGGCCAGTCGATCCACATCGACGACGTCGAGCCCGCGAGCGAGATCGTGAAGCGCTTCGCCACCGGCGCGATGAGCTACGGCTCGATCAGCTGGGAAGCGCACACCACGCTGGCCGTGGCGATGAACCGCATCGGCGGCAAGTCGAACACCGGCGAAGGCGGCGAAGACCCCAAGCGCTTCAAGCCGCTGGACAACGGCGACACCATGCGCTCGTCGATCAAGCAGGTTGCTTCGGGCCGCTTCGGCGTCACCACCGAGTACCTGGTCAACGCCGACGACATCCAGATCAAGATGGCGCAGGGCGCGAAGCCCGGCGAAGGTGGCCAGCTGCCGGGCGACAAGGTGGACAAGACCATCGGCGCGACCCGTCACTCGACCCCGGGCGTCGGCCTGATCTCGCCGCCGCCGCACCACGACATCTACTCGATCGAAGACATCGCGCAGCTCATTCACGATCTCAAGAACGTGAACCCGACCAGCCGCGTCTCGGTCAAGCTGGTGTCCGAAGTGGGCGTGGGCACGGTTGCGGCTGGCGTCTCCAAGGCGCGCGCGGACCACATCACGATCTCGGGCTACGAAGGCGGCACCGGCGCTTCGCCGCTGACCTCGCTGACGCACGCGGGTTCGCCCTGGGAGATCGGCCTGGCCGAGACCCAGCAGACCCTGCTGCTCAACAACCTGCGCAGCCGCGTGGTGGTCCAGGCCGACGGCGGCCTGCGCACCGGCCGTGACGTCGCGGTTGCCGCGCTGCTCGGCGCCGAGGAATTCGGCTTCGCCACCGCGCCGCTGATCGCGGCGGGCTGCATCATGATGCGCAAGTGCCACCTCAACACCTGCCCGGTGGGTGTCGCCACGCAGAACCCGGTGCTGCGCGCGCGCTTCACCGGCCAGCCCGAGCACGTCATCAACTACTTCTTCTTCGTGGCGGAAGAACTGCGCGCGATCATGGCCGAACTCGGCTTCCGCACCATCCCCGAGATGGTCGGCCGCGTCGATCGCCTCGACATGAAGAAGGCCATCAGCCACTGGAAGGCCAAGGGCGTCGATCTCTCCAAGGTGCTCTACCAGGCACCGCTGGGCGACGGCCCCTCGCTGGGCTGGAGCGAAGTGCAGGACCACGGCCTCGAACACGCGCTGGATAACGCGCTGATCGAGGGCGCTGCCGATGCTCTGGAAAAGCGCGAAGCCGTCCGCATCGAAAAGCCCGTCATCAACGTCAACCGCACGGTCGGCGCGATGCTTTCGGGTGAAGTCGCCCGTCGCTACGGCCATGACGGCCTGCCCGACAACACGATCAACGTGAAGCTCACCGGCGTCGCCGGCCAGAGCTTCGCCGCCTGGCTTGCCCACGGCGTCACGCTCGACCTGACCGGCGATGCCAACGACTATGTCGGCAAGGGCCTCTCGGGCGGCCGCGTGATCGTGCGCCAGCCGAGCCATGTGAACCGTGACCCGCTCAAGAACATCATCGTCGGCAACACCGTGCTCTACGGCGCGATTTCCGGTGAGGCGTTCTTCAACGGCGTCGGCGGCGAGCGTTTCGCGGTCCGCAACTCGGGCGCGATCGCGGTCGTCGAAGGCTGCGGCGACCATGGCTGCGAGTACATGACCGGCGGCGTCGTGATGGTGCTGGGCAAGACCGGCCGCAACTTCGCGGCGGGCATGTCGGGCGGCATCGCCTACGTCTACGACGAGGACGGCGAGTTCGCGAAGCTGGTCAACCCCTCGATGGTGGATCTGCAGCCGATCTCCGCCGAAGCCGACGAGGACGAAGGCACGGGTCGTCCCCAGCAGCGCACCGTCTCGGTCCGCGACCTGGGCATGGGCGACATGCTGCGCCACGATGCGGAGCGCCTGCGCATCCTGCTCGAACGCCACCACCTGCACACCGGCTCGAAGCGAGCCCGCGCATTGCTCGACGATTGGGCAACCACGCTGGGCAAGTTCGTCAAGGTGATGCCGCGCGACTTCGCGAAGGCCCTGCGCCAGCAGGAGGCCGAACGCCTCGAAGCCGCCTCGGTCGCAGCAGAATAAGATTTAGGAACGTATCAAGATGGGCAAGGAAACCGGCTTCCTCGAACTCGACCGCAAGGACCGCACGTACGGTCCGGTCGAGGATCGCCTCAAGAACTACAACGAGTTCGTCGTCCCCCTCTCGCCCGAGGCGCTGAAGGCACAGGCGTCGCGCTGCATGAACTGCGGCGTGCCGCACTGCCACACCGGCTGCCCGGTCAACAACATCATCCCCGACTGGAATCACCTGGTCTACGAGGACGACTTCAAGAACGCGCTGGAAGTCCTCCACTCGACCAACAACTTCCCCGAGTTCACCGGCCGCATCTGCCCCGCCCCGTGCGAGGCGGCCTGCACGCTCAACATCATCGACGAGCCCGTGACCATCAAGTCGGTGGAATGCGCGATCGTCGACAAGGGATGGCAGGAAGGGTGGATCACGCCGCAGGTACCCGAAAAGCGCACCGGCAAGTCGGTCGCCGTCGTCGGCTCTGGCCCGGCGGGCATGGCCTGCGCCCAGCAGCTCGCCCGCGCCGGTCACTCGGTCACCCTGTTCGAGAAGAACGACCGCGTCGGCGGGCTGATGCGTTACGGCATCCCCGACTTCAAGATGGAGAAGCACCTCATCAACCGCCGCCTCGTGCAGATGATGGCGGAAGGTGTGGAGATCAAGACGTCGGTTGAAGTGGGCGTTACCGTCTCGGTCGCCTCGCTCAAGGAGAACTTCGACGCGGTGGTCTTCGCCGGCGGCGCGGAAGACCCGCGCCCGCTCGCGATCCCCGGCTTCGAGCTTCCCGGCGTGCGCTACGCGATGGAGTTCCTGACCCAGCAGAACAAGCGCAACGCCGGCGACGACGAACTGCGCGCCGCCCCGCGCGGCACCCTGTCGGCCACCGGCAAGCACGTCATCGTCATCGGCGGCGGCGATACCGGTTCGGACTGCGTCGGCACCTCCAACCGCCAGGGCGCCGCTTCGGTGACCCAGCTGGAGATCATGCCCAAGCCGCCGACGATGGAAGACAAGGCGCTGTCGTGGCCGTTCTGGCCGCTCAAGCTGCGCACCTCTTCCAGCCACGAGGAAGGTGCGACCCGCGACTGGGCCGTGCTGACCAAGCGCGTCATCGGCGACAACGACGTCAAGGGCCTCGAATGCGTCCGCGTCGAGTGGAAGGGCGGCAAGATGCAGGAGATCGAAGGCAGCGAGTTCACGCTCGAAGCCGACCTGATCTTCCTCGCCATGGGCTTCCTCGGCCCGCGCAAGGCCGGCATGCTCGACCAGTCGGGCGTCGAACTGGACGCGCGCGGCAACGTGAAGGCGAACGTCTTCGAATACCGCACCAGCGACGAGAAGATCTGGTCCTGCGGCGACATGCGCCGCGGTCAATCGCTGGTCGTTTGGGCGATTCGCGAAGGCCGCCAGTGCGCGCGTTCGGTGGACGAGGCGCTGATGGGCGTGAGCCAGCTGCCGCGCTGATTTGCGGCGTTGTCGGATTGAGAGGGGGCGTGCTGCAAGGCGCGCCCCTTTTTCGTTGCGCCTTGCCTATGGGGCTTCGACATGCTCAGCCTGAGCGGAATTTAAAGAACTGCTCTCCAACCCGCTCAGGCTGAGCTTGCCGAAGCCTTCGCCGCACGCATCACGCCCGCGCGATCACTTCTCCCGCCGCCTTGACCCCGAACCCGTCGCCCGGCTCTCTCCGCACCTAAAGGGAGACCCGTCATGCTGCTCGAAATCGCGGAAATCGAAGTACGTCCCGGAGCCGAAGACCAGTTCGCCAGCGCCATGCGTGATGCCGGGATAGCCCACCTCGCCACCTGCGAGGGCGTGGTCTCCGCCCGCTTCGGACGCGGGGTGGAGAACCCCTCGAAGTTCACCTTCAACGTCGTGTGGACATCGATGGAAGCGCACCAGAACGCCCGCACGCTTGAAGCATTCGGCAGGTTCCGGGCCTGCTTCGGTGATCTCTCGGTCGGCGGCGCGATGAGCCACTACGTGATGGACGAGGCGGTAGAGGGCCGTTCGGCCTGACTCGTCGTCCGGGACGACGAATTCGGAATCACCAGTCGATCGTGCCGCGCCCATGCTCCGCGAGAAACGCATTGGCCCGGCTGAAATGCCCGCAGCCGAAGAATCCCTGATAAGCCGACAGCGGGCTCGGATGCGGCGCCGTCAGCACCAGATGATGGCTCTCCATCAGCCCCGGCACGCTCAGTGCCTTCTTCTTCGCATGGCTGCCCCACAGCATGAATACGCAGGGCTCCGCTTTCGCCGCCACTGCCGCAACGGCCGCGTCGGTGATCGCTTCCCAGCCGCGCTTCTGGTGCGAACCGGCCTGCCCGGCCTCCACCGTCAGCGCGTTGTTGAGCAGCAGCACGCCCTGCCGCGCCCAGTGCTCCAGATTGCCGTGTCCCGGCGCCGCAACACCGCAGTCGGTCGCCAATTCCTTGTAGATGTTGACCAGCGAGGGCGGCACTTTCACCCCCTCCTGCACCGAGAACGACAGGCCATGTGCCTGCCCCGGCCCGTGGTAGGGGTCCTGCCCCAGGATCACCACGCGCACCTGATCGAGCGGGGTAAGTTCCAGAGCCCGCAGCCGGGTGCCGCGCGGGGGATAGATCACCTTGCCCGCCGCTTCCTCGGCCTTGAGCCAGCCGCCCAGCCTGCGCGCCTCGGGCGTCGCCAGCACCGGCCCCAGCGCGGAAGCCCAGCTCTCCGGAACGGCCTGGACGTCCTGTGTTGCCGACATGCCCTCAACCTTTCCGAAAAACCCGCGCGGCAGTGCGCGCGCCATTGCGAAACCGCCAGCCAGTCCCTAAGCATTTTCGGATCATGGCTGTCCATCTCCACGAAGAAGATCTCCCCGAAGGCGTGCTCGCGCCGGGTCCCGTCGCTATCGACACCGAGACCATGGGCCTCATCACCGCCCGTGACCGGCTCTGCGTCGTGCAGATTTCGGATGGCAAGGGCGACGAGCATCTCGTCCGCTTCAAGCCCGGCAGCGATTACGCCGCCCCGAACCTGAAGGCCGTTCTGGCTGATCCGGCGCGCCTGAAGCTGTACCACTTCGCCCGCTTCGACCTTGCCGCGATCGAGCATTACCTCGGCGTCACCGCCGCGCCGGTGTTCTGCACCAAGATCGCCAGCAAGATGGTGCGCACCTATACCGACCGCCACGGCCTGAAGGACCTCGTGCGCGAACTGCTTGGCAAGGAAGTGTCCAAGCAGCAGCAGTCGAGCGACTGGGGCGCCCCCGAACTCACCGAGGCGCAGAAGGACTACGCCGCGTCGGACGTGCGCTACCTGCATGCGATGCACGAAATCCTCGTGGTTCGTCTGGCGCGGGAGAACCGCACCGATCTCGCCCAGGCCTGTTTCGATTTCCTTCCGGCGCGCGCCCGACTGGACCTTGCAGGCTGGCCGGACCACGACATCTTCAGCCACGAAGCAGCCTGACCCGTCCACGGGAGTTACCTGAAAAGCCATGTCCGTCGAAGCCATCAAGATCCAGAACCGCCGTAGGCACTTCGCCGCGCCCGGCGGCTCGCATGATCGGCTCGTCGGAATGCTGGCGAAGGTGCTCCCGGCGGGTATCGGCCTTGTCGCTGCAGTGATGATCCTGGTGCCGCTGTCTCCGCGCGGCGAGATCAGCTTCCTGCTCGACCGCAACAAGGTTGCGATCACCAGCGAACGCCTGCGCGCCGACAATGCCGCCTATCGCGGCAAGGACAACAAGAACCGCGACTTCACCGTCAACGCCGGAACCGCCGTGCAGAAGAGCGCGACCACGCCGATCGTCGAGATGCTGGGCCTCAAGGCCCTGATGAACCTCAACGACGGCCCGGCTGAAATCGTCGCCCCGCGCGGCGCCTACAACTACGACAGCGAGCAGATCGCCGTCGATGGGCCGGTCAACTTCGCCGCGCCCGACGGGTACAAGATGACCACGCGCAACGTGGCCATCGACGTGAAGCAGAAGACGGCCGTGGGTACAGGGGGTGTCGATGGCACCGTGCCGACGGGCACCTTCCGTGCAGACTCGATGAAAGCCGACCTCGAGAACCGCACTGTGACCCTCGAAGGCAACGCCCGCCTGCGCATGACGCCGGGCAAACTCAGGATACCGCAATGATCGCCGCCCCCCGCATGCTCTACCGTACCGCACTGGTCCTGCCGGTGCTGGGCCTCGCCGCCCTTGCCGGGTCGCAGCAACTGGGCGCGCAGGTCTTCAACGGTCACAACTCCAACGCCCCGGTGGACTATGCCGCCGACCGCATCGAACTGCAGGACAAGCAGGATCGGGTGATCCTCTCCGGCAACGTTGACGTTAAGCAGGCGGAACTGCGCCTGCGCGCGGCACGCACGGTGGTGAACTTCACCAACCAGGGCTCAATGCAGATCCAGCGCATCACCGCGAGCGGAGGCGTTGTCGTATCCCGTCCCGACGAGACTGCGACGGGTGATGTCGGCGTCTACGACTTCAACCAGCGCATCATCACGATGACCGGCAATGCCACCATCAAGCGCAGCAACGGCGACGTCCTGCGCGGCGGACGGCTGGTAGTGGACCTCAAGAGCGGCGTGTCATCGGCGTCTGCCGGACCGAACGGACGTGTTTCGGGTACGTTTTCGGTGCCGAAGCAGAACGGGAAGTAAGTTCCGGACCTGGTTCGGATTAATGAATTAACCAAAAGACATTTTCCTACAGCCTATAATGTGCGTAATTGGTTTCGGGTATCCTTCACTTCGAGGAGTCCCGATGCCAAGCAGTCCCATTTCCGTGCCCGCCGGGTATGCGCCCGCATTTGCCATAGGCTTTGCCGCGTCGTCCGGCGGTGACCTGTCTATCGTTGAACCTAGCCGACCGCTGCCGGTCACGTCCGTCCAGCCTCCCGCATCTTCGCCGCTTACCGGAACTGTCCAGGCGCAGACAACTGCCGGTCCCTTTATTCCTGCTGCAGCCCGGCCGGTTTTCCTGACGCTCGCGGGCCTCTGGCAGGGAAATGTCATCATAGCGCGATCCACCGATGGCGGCGCGACGCTCCAGCCACTTACCCTGGCAGGCGAGCCTTGGGCCAGTTTCACTTCCAACGCCTGCGAGGCCGTCTGGGAGGAGTACGAAGCAGGAGCCGCGCTCTACCTCATCGCCGATGTGACATCCGGTTCCCTGCAATATCGCCTGTCTCAATAGACTAGCGACCCAAAGATTCATCGCACAGCTCTCGTTTGGAGAACATCCATGCCAATCGATGTAATCGCGCGCGGAATGGCCGTAGCGCAAGCGCGCTCCTTCGCCTCGAACGAACCGGGCAAAGGTGCTGCACTCATCTTCACGGAAAGCGGCGACAGCTTGCAGACCGTTTCCGAACTTTCGCTTGGTATCGCACCTGTTCTCCCGAGCGGGGGAGACGATACGGTGGCCCTGCAGGCCGCTCTATCGACCGGGTGCTTGATACTGGCCAAGGGAGCAAGTTACCAAATTACCGGAAGCCTTACGTGTCCGGCGTACCGCTGCGTCGTGATCGGTAATGGCGCGCGGCTCAACGTCAACTTCGGATCAGATTACGCCCGCCCGGTTTTCCAGAACGACAAGCAAAAGGACGTCAGTCACACTCTCATCGTTCGCGATCTTGTGATCCGCGGAAACTGCATGATCTTTGATTTTCGATACTCTTCCAACAACCCGGGTGCCGGGATGAAGATCAAAGCAAATTGCATTGACTTCAATACTCTCGACGGAAACCAGCGGCAAGGAACAGGATTAATTATATCCGACCAGATCGACTTTCTTGAAATGTCCAATATTGATATAATAAATGTCGATCAAGTATTCCAGATCGGCGGCGGAGCAGAACGTCGCGATAGCACTCAGCTATCGATGCGCCAGTTCTATATACAACAGGTAAATGGGATCGGATCCATTTCGGGTGTCGATAAATTTACCCTGGAGCAGGTAGATGCAATGACCGTGGACTCAGGCATAGCATACCTCCGATCCTGCAAGAACATTCAATGCCGATAGGTACATGTCGAAGGAATAGGTGCCCCCGGGTATTCGGCCGCCGGCGGCGCAATGCCAGCAGCAGCGCAGGGCTATGGTCATTACATCGCAAATCTCATCGAAATTGGCGTGCATTTCGATCAGTGTAAGACCATAGACCACGGCGGGACCGGCGGAACGGGAAAAGGCAGCATATACATCGGTCAAGCGTCGCTACCGAGGCTTCAGAATGTGAAGCTTACCAACTGTACACTTGCGTTGGCAATGATGGGCTCAGCCAATTGGAAGCCAATAGTCAACAGGGGGCGTTTCAAATGGAGCGGGGCCTGGCCATTCACAGCTGAAGTATCACTTCATGCAATCTCCATGCAGTACCAGGATGCCCAGATCGAAGATCCGGTCATTGATCGAACGAGCGCTGGAAATCTGCTGCCAGGCTCCACGCCGCTGAGCCTGACGGACACTGCGATATCAGGAGGCGGATCGCCTCCAACCCTGTCCGAGGTAGCGGACAGCTATAGCACGTTCACCGGCCATTCGGTGACATTCAATGCCGCAGGATACCAGATGGTCAAGGCCGTCAACGTACCACAGGGCTGGAATACCCTGATCTTCGAAGGACGCCGAACCGCTGGGCTGCCGAGGCTGTTCGCTCAGCAGACCGGCGGCAGCTTCTCCACGTTCGTCGATGCCGTACTGGTTGATGCCGCCGGCGAAGACGTGACCTGGCGCCTCCCCTTCTGGAACGCAACGCCGAACCAGTCCATTAAGATCGGTTTCCTGTCTTCCGCGACAGGCGATGCACTCAATTGCACGTACATCGGCTTGGCGCGGGGCTTGCATGTTCGCAAACCGGTAACCTCGACCCTTGAAACCTTGGCGTCGCTCCCTCCCCCCAGCAACCTTTGGCTGGGCAGACAAGCCATAGTAAGAGCCAACGGAATAGCCGACAGTATATACACTTGCCTGCGTAATGCTGCCGGTAGTGCCACTTGGGTACCGCTCGGCTAGCTCGGCAAGCAGCGGCATCAGAACGCCCTGTCGTGCACCAAGACCCGCATGGTCAGGAAGATGATCTGCAGATCGCGCATGATCGTCCATCCCTCCAGGTATTCCAGGTCAGCCTGGAGGCGGTTGACGAGGTCGGATTCGTGGTCGGTCGCACCTCGGAAACCGCGCACTTGCGCCAAACCTGACAAGCCGGGCTTCAGCGAATGGCGCTGCCAATACCGCAGATCCACTTCCCAGAACAGCTTGTCGCCGGCCAGCGATCCCGTCGCATGCGGGCGCGGGCCGACAAGGCTCATGTCGCCGAGCAGCACGTTGAACAACTGCGGCAGTTCGTCGATACTGGTGCGCCGGATGAAGCGCCCCACGCGCGTGATCCGCTGGTCGTCCTTCGAAGCCGAAACTGAACCGGTGGCATCACCCAGCGACTGCGTCATCGAACGGAACTTGTACATGTTGAAGAAGCGGTTGCCGCGCCCCATGCGGCGCTGCGTAAAGAATACCGAGCCGCCATCCTGCAGCTTCACTGCCAGAGCAACAACGATCAGAAGCGGTGAGAGCGCAAGGATCGCGCCACCCGCGAACGCGACATCGAACAGGCGCTTGACGGCGCGATCGCGCAAGCCGAGCGGCCCGGCTGACACCATCAGCAGGCCGTGCTTGCCGACAACGCGTGCGCCCTGAGCACCAAGCCGCGCAACCTCGTCGTCAAGCACTTCGCCATCGACGTTAGCGCCCTTGAGCATCATGGCCCATTCCGCACGACGTCCAGCAGGACAGCTCACTATCACGCGATCAATGTTGCGCAGTACGAGACCGATACGATCCAAAGCATTCGGGTCGTTGAGATTGGGCCTCAACCCCATACCGGCAGCTGAAATGCGGATCGCTCCACGCAATTGCACCTGAGGCCCACCATCATCGATGATGAGTTCGTTGATGATGTTGTCGCCGCAACGCCAGCGCACGAAACTGCGCAATTGCAGTCGCATCCACGCGACGACGGCCATCGCCGCCAATGCCCCCCCGTTGAAGCCGGAACGCGAAACATCCGCATCGGGCCGGATCAGGAATTGCACGAAGACCACGACGAACACGGCGATGACGATCGCCACAAGCCCACGAAACACCCCTTTCCATCCGTCCTGCAGCGAGGCGGTGGAATAGGCTCCGTTGTAAAGCGCCAGTGTCAGGAAGATCGGCAGGATCAGTTGAGCATGGACAAGGCTTTCACCAAGCCCCTGCGTACCGGCAAGTATATAGCCGGTCGCCGCAAAAGCGATGAAAATCGATACGAT
Organism: Novosphingobium resinovorum; assembly: GCF_027922145.1. GTDB lineage: Bacteria > Pseudomonadota > Alphaproteobacteria > Sphingomonadales > Sphingomonadaceae > Novosphingobium > Novosphingobium resinovorum. The sequence continues at coordinate 268,292 of NZ_BSFC01000019.1, forward strand.
GTCTCCCACGACCAGCGAAAGATAGCACTGCAGGCGCCTCCGCTCGAGCGACGGAGCGACGAGCAGATCATCGATATCGATCCGCTCTTTGGCGAGCGCACCTGTTGCAAACGGAGCATTCATGCTGGCAGCACTCGGGCTTGCGAATTCACGCTGAATGCCTCCCTCATCAGAACCTCAGCGCGCGCAGCATGCACGTCATGCTGCGACGCAATAGGTATATGCCTGTATGTACTGAAGAGGCAACCCGAAAAGCGGAATCGGTCAGGACGTGGTAATTGTCGGTCGTTTCGAATTAGGACGCGCGGATCTTGCGATTGTAAGAAGACCGTCAGCTAATAACAGTTCCGCGTTCTGACTGTTAGCCAGCAAAGTCTGGTGAAGCGCTACCAAGCGCGCGACCAGGCGCTCGAGACGATACCCGCGCCAGACCTGCAACTGGGCCGTCAGTGCGGGCTGATCCTTCCAGAATATCCGCCGCGCGCCGGCTTCGGCCTTGAGGAATCCCGCAACGTCGCGGCCGTCACCCAACCGGGCATTCAGGCCCGCGAGTTGCGCCGTTCTGCGTTCGAAGGCAAGCAGAAGACCGACCGGGTTCATACCCTGCTCTCGCATCCGCCTCAGTTCAGGACCAATAGCGTCACGCTTTCCCCCGAGCACCGCATCAACGAGCGGGCCGAAATCGTCATCCTCCGTCGATGCGCCGATCGCGTCGAGGTCTCCTGCCGCGACCGGCCGAGGAGTTTCGGGCGATGCGTCGAGATAAAGCGCCAGCTTAGTCACTTCCGAACGGGCGAGTCGCGTATCGAGACCTGCACCGCGCGCGATGCGTTCGGCGATCTCGCTGCCCAGCTTGAGGCCTGCAGCGTTTGCCATCGTCCGTACCGATGCGGTCGCCGAAGCCAGGTCCGGCGGATAGAACATCGCAACAAGGCCATCAGGCCGTCCCGCAAGCAGCTTGGCGGTCCGCGATTTGTCCGTGGCGCCGGTCGCGACGATCAGGACCGGGCATCCCTCGACAGCGTTTTCCAGCAGGGTCTGGACGGCATCGTGCGCCTCGTCACCCTGCGCGCGAACCCATATGTGGCGCGCGCCGCCGAACAGGGAAGTGGAACGGGCCTCATCACCGAGACGGACGGGGTCGCGGCGCAGTTCCGAACCCGACATTTCGATCCGTTCGCCGGGTTCGGGAAGCAGGGAGAGAATCTTCGCCGCTGCATCTGAAGCTCCCGACTCGTCAGGCCCGCAGAAGAAGAAAACGCGGGCATCGCGGGCAGCACGCTGGGCAAGGCCCGCGAACTCCTTCTGGGTAGCCTTCACGGCCCTTTACTGGGCAGTTTCACCGCGCAGACGCAGCGCGATGTTGGTGACGATGCGCGTGGCGATATCCTTGGACATGTTCTCCAAGGCCGTCTGCTCGGCGGCGATCGTCGCGTAGTCCGAAGAAACGACATCGATTCCCGCATCGGAGCCTGCAGTCTGGTCGAGCACGACTTCGCCGCTGCCCACCTCCACAAGCTGATAGCGTGCGCGCAACGTACGGCGCTCGCGGCCGACGGTATCGTCGGAGAGCAGCGCGAAGCTTTCCAGCTTGTCGTCGAGACGCACATCCAGCCGATACTTCGGCGCCACGCCCTTTGCACCCGAGACGCCAAGCTCGTCGACCAGCGCGTTACGCACCAGCCAGCCTGCCCTGCCCTGGATCGCCGAGACCTCGACGGCGGCAAGCCCCTGCGCGACGGCGGCATTGCCGCCGCCGGCGTACATCGGCTGCAACCCGCACCCGGCGAGCAGCATGGCGGCGGTGAGGGCGACTAAAGCCTTCACGCGACGAGATTTACCAGTCGGTCGGGCACCACGATCACCTTGCGAATTTCCGCACCATCCAGCGCACGCTGCACCTTCTCGCTGGCAAGGGCAAGCGCCTCGAGGTCTTCCTTCGAAGTGCCCTTGGCGACGGTGAGGGTATCGCGCAGCTTGCCCTTGACCTGAACGGCCACGGTGACCTCGTCATCCACCAGCAGCGCCGGATCGACCTCGGGCCAGGCGGCATCGGCGATCAGGCCCTCTCCGATCGAGGCCCAGGCCTCTTCGGCAAGGTGCGGCATCATCGGCGAAACCAGCAGCAGCAGCGTGCGAATCGCGGCGGAACGGCTGGCGGAGGGCTGGGCCTTCTCGACCGCGCCGGTCAGTTCGTAGATGCGCGCCACGGTCTTGTTGAAGCCGAGCGATTCGATGTCGCGCGCCGCAGCATCCACGGTCTGGTGAACCTTGCGGTCCAGCGCCTTGTCTTCACCCGTGGCCGCCGCATCGTACTGCGCGAACAGACGCCACAAGCGCTGGACGAAGCGGCCGCAGCCTTCGATGCCCGCTTCGGACCACGGCAGGTCGCGCTCGGGCGGGCTGTCGGACAGCATGAACCAGCGGATCGCGTCAGCGCCGTACGTCGCGACGATCTCGTCGGGATCGACGACGTTCTTCTTCGACTTCGACATCTTGATGACGCGGCCGACGATAACAGGGCGGCCAGTCGCTATCTCATATACCTTGCCGTCCCGCCGTTCGATCTCGGCTGGCGATACAAAATACTCTCGGCCAACGGGCTTATCCCAATGCTCATGGGAGCCGCCAATCTGAGTCGTGTTCTCAGGGGCAATGTCGAAGACGCTATACGTCTCATGCGTGACCATGCCCTGCGTGAACAGGCTGCCGAACGGTTCCTTGACCTCGATCTTGCCGATGCGGGCCAGCGCGCGGGTCCAGAAGCGGGCGTAGAGCAAGTGCAGGATCGCATGCTCGATGCCGCCGATGTACTGCTCCACCGGAAGCCACTCGGCAATTTTTGCCGGGTCGAACGGGCGGTCGTCAGGCTGGCTGGCAAAGCGCAGGAAGTACCACGAGCTATCGACGAAAGTGTCGAGCGTGTCGGTCTCGCGGCGGGCCGGGTGGCCGCACTGCGGGCAGTCGACATGCTTCCAGGTCGGGTGGCGCACCAGCGGGTTGCCCGGCGTCTGGAAATCGACGTCCTCGGGCAGCACGACGGGCAAGTGCTTCTTGGGCACCGGCACCACGCCGCAGACCTCGCAGTGGATGAACGGGATCGGCGTGCCCCAGTAGCGCTGGCGCGAAACGCCCCAGTCGCGCAGGCGCCACACCGTCTTGCCCTCGCCCCAGCCTTCGCCTTCAGCGCGGGCGATGACGGCGGCCTTGGCCTCCGCGACGCTCAGGCCGTTCAGGAAGTCGGAGTTCACCAGAACGCCGTCGCCCGCCTCGGACTCGCCGTCGAAGGGCTTGTCAGCCTCCTCGGCGCTCGCCGCGACGACGCGCGCGATCGGAAGCTGGTACTTGGTCGCGAATTCGAAGTCGCGCTGGTCGTGGCCCGGCACGGCCATGACCGCGCCGGTGCCGTAGTCCATCAGCACGAAGTTGGCGATGTAGACCGGCAGCTGTGCGCCCGAGAACGGGTGCTTCGCGGTGATGCCGGTATCGAAGCCCAGCTTCTCGGCCGTTTCAAGCTCTGCGGCGGTGGTGCCGCCCTGCTTGCACAGCGCGATGAAGTCCTGAACTTCGGGTCGCCCTTCGGCCGCGCCTTGCGCGATCGGGTGATCGGCGGCAACGGCAACGAAGCTTGCGCCGAAGATCGTGTCCGGGCGGGTCGAGTAGACCTCCACCTTTCCACCGGTCGAAAGGTCGAAGCTGAACTGCAGGCCCTGTGACTTCCCGATCCAGTTCTCCTGCATCGTACGGACCTTCTCGGGCCACTTGTCGAGGGTGGAGAGGCCGTCGAGCAGTTCGTCGGCGAAGTCGGTGATCTTGAGGAACCACTGGGAGAGCTTGCGCTTCTCGACCAGTGCGCCCGAGCGCCAGCCGCGCCCGTCGATCACCTGCTCGTTCGCCAGCACGGTCTGGTCGACCGGATCCCAGTTCACCGCGGATTCCTTGCGGTAGACCAGGCCGTGTTCGTACAGGTCGAGGAACAGCGCCTGTTCCTGGCCGTAATATTCCGGCTCGCAGGTCGCGATCTCGCGGCTCCAGTCGAGCGCGAAGCCCAGGCGCTTGAGCTGGGCCTTCATGTTGGCGATGTTCTCGCGCGTCCAGCCGCCGGGGTGGACGCCCTTTTCCATCGCCGCGTTCTCGGCCGGCATGCCGAAGGCGTCCCAGCCCATCGGGTGCAGGACTTCGAAGCCCTTCATCCGCTTGTAGCGCGCCAGCACGTCGCCCATCGTGTAGTTGCGGACGTGGCCGATGTGGATGCGGCCCGAGGGATACGGGAACATCTCCAGCACGTAGCTGCGCGGCTTCGTGGAAGTGTCGTCGGCGCGGAAGCTCTGCGCTTCGTCCCACGCAGCCTGCCAGCGCGTGTCCGCCTGTGCGGGATCGAACCGCTCGGTCATCTTTGTCTAAACTCCTGCGGGACCGGCCCGCCAAATGAACGGGGCGGCCGCAAGGGCCGCCCGATAATTCTTAACCGCCGATCGAATCGCGGCGCAGGTCGCGGGCACGGGTGAGGATGATGTCCTCGAGCTTCTGCACCGTCGCGGCCTGTACCGGCGCGGCGACCCAGCCACCGCCCTGCGCCACTTCGCGCACGGCGGTGACGCGCAGCGCATCGGCGCGCAGGTCCTGGTCGAGGATCGCGATCGACACCTTCACGCGCTCGGTCGGAGTCTTGGGATTCACGTACCAGTCGGTGATGATGACGCCGCCGGCGCTGTCCGACTGGAGCAGCGGCATGAACGAAACCGAATCGAGGCTGGCGCGCCACAAGTAGCTGTTCACGCCGATCGTGGTAACCTGCGAAGGCGCGAGCTTGGCCTGCTCCTTCTTCCTGCCACCGCCGCAACCGGCCAGTGCCAGCGCCGCCGCGGCGCAGATGCCCACGGTCGTCAGCGTGCGCACGGTGAAGAGGCCGTTGTCGGTGCTGGCTTTCATGTTCGTTCCCAAATCCGGTGTCAGAGGCTGCAGACGCGGCGCGCGCCGAGCCTGTCGTCAAAACGCCTCTATAACCGCCAGTGGGCCAGCGGCAAGAGCGCCTTTCCGATGCGCCGTCCCAAGCAGGGCTTGGATGAGCGCGTCCTGAACGAGCGCGCTCCTCCTTTGCCCCGCCACTCAGGCCGTGTTAATCTGCGCCGACGATCATGGCACTTCCTTTGCGGCGTTTCCGTGATGGTCGATCGGCAAGTAGCGGACAGGGGCATTCGATGAGTACCGAGCGTGAGGGCGCAACCCGGGGAGGCATGAAGGGAAGCCTGCTTCTGGCAGGCTGCGTTACCCTGCTTGCGCTGCCGAGCGCAGTTCTCGCATTCTCGACGGACTTCAAGAGCAACGCCTCGGCAACTTCCGGGCAGATCGATTCGCTTACTCCGGAAACCACTCAGGAGAACCTGTCGCAGGCGATCGCGATGCGCTCGCTCGCCAAAGGCGACCTGTTCCCTTTTACACCCGCAGGCACGCCCAATCGCTCGGATCGCGCCGTGACTGTCGCGGTGCGCGTCGATCCGGAAGCGGCACAGGCGATTATAGTTCACGGCCGCGCTCCGCTCGCACAGGCCAACCAGGATCCCGCACGCCTGCGTATCGCCCCCACCGCCTTCAACCTTGGCGTCTCGCGCGGGTACCAGAACTTCGCCCAGAATCTGGTGCCGCAGGCCACCAACAGACCGATGGCGGAACTGCCTGACCTCAAGAAATTCAGCCTGTCGCCCGGCCCGACCAAGCACGACGAATCACGCTTCAGCCCCCGCATCTCTCTCGACGAAAAGAAAGCCTCGGGCCGTGCCCCACGTACTTTCGCTGTCGATGGCAGCGAGGTCGATCTCGGCGGCGCCTATCGCGTGACGGAGAATCTCGATGTGACTGCGGGCGTGCGCTACTCGCAGGAACGCGAACGACTGGTCCCGCTGACCGATGGCAAGCAGGACAGCCAGGCCGTTTACGTGGGCACCCAGTTCAAGTTCTGATCCGAGCAATATTGCTTGCAAAATCTGCAATCAATATTGGTGCGTTTAGGTCAATAGTCGGCCTTGCGGCCGTCATAATCCTTCCATAGCCTTGTCGTCGGTGGATGCTCACAACGAAAGGCTAAGCATATGGCGCGCGTTGCAATTGTAACCGGCGGAACCCGGGGTATTGGCGAAGCTGTTTCGCTCGCACTGAAGGAACGCGGTCACACCGTCGTCGCGAATTACGCAGGCAACGAAGAAAAGGCAGCCGCCTTCACGGAGCGCACCGGCATCCCCTCCTACAAGTGGGACGTGGGTGACTTCGAGGCGACGCAGGACAGCTGCGCGCGCATCGCGTCTGAAATCGGTCCGATCGACATCGTGATCAACAACGCAGGGATCACCCGCGACGGCGTGCTCCACAAGATGAGCTTCGACGACTGGAACGACGTCATGCGCGTCAACCTCGGCGGCTGCTTCAACACCGCCAAGGCGACCTTCTCGGGCATGCGCGAGCGTGGCTGGGGCCGCATCGTCAACATCGGTTCGATCAACGGACAGGCCGGCCAGTACGGCCAGGTGAACTATGCCGCTGCAAAGAGCGGTATCCACGGGTTCACCAAGGCGCTGGCGCAGGAAGGTGCCAAGTACGGAGTGACCGTCAATGCGATCGCGCCGGGCTATATCGATACCGACATGGTCGCCGCCGTGCCGCCGCCGGTGCTGGAGAAGATCGTCGCCAAGATTCCGGTGGGTCGCCTCGGCAGCGCCTACGAGATCGCACGTGGCTGTGCCTTCCTGTGCTCGGAGAACGCGGCGTTCGTTACCGGTTCGACGCTGAGCATCAACGGCGGCCAGCATATGTACTGAGGATGGCAGGCGAATAGCCTGGCGGACTCGCATTTGGCGCAACAACAGGCGCAACTTGAACTCATCGCCCGAAAAGCGTAGAGTTAACGCCGCAAACGACACTGGCCTGTGGCCATGTGGATCAAGCCCTCGCCGCTGCAACGGCGGGGGCTTAGTCGTTTCAGGGCGTAGAGCTCAACGTCTGGGGGACACGCTGCAACGCATCCCCCACCCGTCGCCTACTTCCGGCCCTTAACCTCCACCACCTTCAGGATGAGGGTGGCAAAGGCGAACAAGGCCCCAAGGAAGAGGCACAAGTCAGCAAACGACACTGGCTTTTCCTCCAAGGGATCGACGGCAGAAGCGCCGCCGCCGAGCACCCTATAGGAAAAATCCTATGTGTTCCACATTTGTTCTCTTCGGACGTCAGACGAGTTCGGCAAGCGCCGCTGCCTCGAAGCCCTTCAATTCGCCCGCATTTCCATCACGCACCTTGGAGACCCAGTCGGGATCGGTGATGAGCGCGCGGCCAACGGCGATCAGGTCGAACTCATCGCGTTCCATGCGTTCCACGAGTCGATCGAGGCCGACGCTCGACGAGCCCTCGCCACCGAACGCAGCCATGAAATCGCCGGAAAGTCCCACTGACCCGACGCTGATGGTGGTGGCACCGGTGAGCTTCTTGGCCCAGCCGGCGAAGTTCAACCCGTTCTCGCCGTCGATCTCCGGGAACTCGGGCTCCCAGAAACGGCGCTGCGAACAGTGCAGGACGTCCACGCCCGCCTCGACCAGAGGCTGTAGCCAGTCCGCCATGAGGTCCGGAGTCTCGGCAAGGCGCGCGGCATAGTCCTGCTGCTTCCACTGGCTCAAGCGCAGGATCAGGGGATAGCCCGGCCCTACCGCCTCGCGCACCGCCGCCACGACTTCGGCCGCGAAGCGCGAACGCTCGCGAATGGTCGCGCCGCCGTAGCGGTCGGTGCGCAGGTTGCTGCCCGACCAGAAGAACTGGTCGATGAGGTAGCCATGCGCACCGTGCAGTTCGACCACGTCGAAGCCAAGCCGCTTTGCATCGGCCGCAGCACGAGCGAACGCGGCCACGCTGTCGGCGATGGCTTCCTCGCTCATCGCCTTGCCGCGCGGGACATCGGGCGCATCGTAGCCCGACGGGCTCTCGACGGGCGCATCGGGCACCCACTCGGTCATGAAGCTCTTGGTCGCGCCGGTGTGCCACAATTGCGGCCCCATGCGGCCGCCTGCTCCGTGCACCGCATCGATTACCTGCTTCCAGCCGCCCAGGGCAGGCTCACCATGGAAGAAGGGGATCCCCGGATCGTTGCGAGAGGCAGGGCGGTCGATCACCGTGCCTTCGGACAGGATCAGGCCGACACCACCTTCGGCCCGGCGGCGGTAATAAGCGGCCTGCGCCTCGCCGGGGATGCCCTCGGCGGCGAAGGCCCGGGTCATCGGCGCCATGACGATGCGGTTGGGAAGGTCCAGCGAGCCGATGCGGAACGGCTTGAACAGAACGTCGGTGGCACTTGCGGTCATTGCGGAGGAACTCCGGTTTGCTGGGGGAGCCGTTTAGGTATATATTGGATACCTGACGTCAATGAGGCACCTTATGGTGCGCAAGTATATCCAGGGATACCTTGATGCCGGAATGCGAGCATTTCTCCGTCGATTGCCCGAGCCGCCTGCTGTTCGACCAGATCGCCGACAAGTGGTCGATGATGGTGCTGACGGTCCTCGATGCCGGACCGATGCGCTTCAACGGCATCAAGCGCCATCTGGAGGGCGTGACTCAAAAGGCGCTTACCCAGTGCCTGCGGCGGCTGGAGCGCAACGGATTGCTCGAGCGACGGGTCATCGCCGCATCCCCCATCGGGGTGGAGTATGAGATCACTCCGCTGGGCCGCTCGTTGCAGACTCCGTTCAAGGCGCTGTACGGCTGGACGATCGTCAACATGCAAGACGTGGAGAAAGCTCGGGTGGAGTACGACCGGCGCCTTGTCGCCTGACCCAGTCAATTCAGGCTGAACGAAGGGTCGAGCAGCCGTAAATGCGCCTGCGTCATCAGGCTGACCGAATCTCCGATGACCGCAAGCGCATCATCGATGGCAATGCCGCACCCCACGCTCAGGGGGCCGAGGCCGGTCAGCGCCCGTGCCAGATCCCTGTCGTACGCCTGCAAGCGCTCGACCTCCACTCGGCTCACATCGAACTGCGAGCCCAGGATAGTGTCTCGCCCGATTCCGCCCGCAACCGTGTCAGGTAGAGCAGGTTCACGAAGGCCGAACCGTCTCGCCGGAAATTGATGATCGGCGCCCTGGCCGACATGGTGTCGTCGTTGTGCAGGAAGGCGCGGAACTTCGCATGGGCTTGCCCATCCCGCGTATCGCCCTGCAGGAAGCGGCAGTTGCGACCGATCACGTCGTCACCGGAATAGCCGGTCAGTTCGCTGAAACGCTCATTGACGAACAGAAGCGGATGATCCCCCTCGATAGATGCCAGAGCCAGCGCCATCGGCAGCGATGCCAGAAAGTCGCGTAGTTCCGAGGGAACCGTTGTTTCCATCTCAGGTCAACTCCAGCCGAGCAGGCTGAAATGCGTACCAGACCGATGCCGTAAAACGCAACGCCGAGTCGGGAAATTCAAAGTCTTGGCGCCTTGTCTGCGCTCGGCATCCCACATTGGGCATAACGAAAAAGGGCCGCGGTTTCCCGCGACCCCTTTTTGTAGCCGAAACTCTGAAAGCGATTAACGCTTCGAGAACTGGAAGCTGCGGCGTGCCTTGGCGCGGCCGTACTTCTTACGCTCGACCACGCGGCTGTCGCGGGTGAGGAAGCCGGCTGCCTTGACGGCCGAGCGCAGGGCCGGCTCGTACTTGGCGAGAGCCTGGGCGATGCCGTGCTTCACAGCGCCGGCCTGGCCCGACAGACCGCCACCCTTGACGGTGGCGATGACGTCGTACTGCTCTTCGCGGCCAGCGACCTGGAAGGTCTGGTTGATCACGAGGCGCAGGGTCGGACGTGCGAAGTAGACTTCCTGGTCACGGCCGTTGACGATGATCTTGCCCGAGCCGGGCTTGATCCACACGCGGGCAACGGCGTCCTTGCGGCGGCCGGTGGCGTAAGCGCGGCCCTGCGCGTCGATCTGCTGCTCGCGCAGCGGAGCGTTCGAGACGGGAGCGGCTGCCACGGTCTCGTCACCGACGGTGACGTTGCCGGCGATGTCCGCGAGGTCGGACAGGCTCTGCACGGTTTCGTTGTCGGACATTATGCGCCCACCTTGTTCTTGCGGTTCATCGAAGCGACGTCGAGCGCTTCGGGCTGGGTGCCACCGTGCGGGTGCTCGGTGCCGGCGTAGACGTGCAGGGCGCGCATCTGGTCACGGCCGAGCGGACCACGGGGAATCATGCGCTCGACAGCCTTTTCAAGCACGCGCTCGGGGAAGCGACCGGCGAGGACCTTGTCCGCGGTGACTTCCTTGATGCCGCCGGCATAACCGGTGTGCTTGTAGTAGGTCTGCTGCTTGAGCTTGTTGCCCGTGAAGCGCACCTTCTCCGCGTTGATGATGACGACGTGGTCGCCGCAATCAACGTGAGGGGTGAAGCTGGGCTTGTGCTTGCCGCGCAGCAGGTCGGCGATGATCACGGCCAGACGGCCTACAACCAGATTCTCGGCATCGATCAGATGCCACTTCTTCTCCACCTCGGCCGGCTTGATCGACCGGGTGACCTTCGTGAGCGCCTTCATGGCTGGTCATTCCCTATAATTCGAGCGCCAGCCACGGGAGCGAATCCCCTGATAGCGCGGAAGGCGGCCAAATCGTCGAAATGGCTGCGTAAGTCAAGCAATGCGCGGGATTGCAGAGAGGTAAAATAATACCTTCAAGCAGGCAGCGGCAATCCGCCCAGCCCTGCCAGCGTTCCCGGCGCTCCGGCATCGCAGCGCCAGCCGAGCACGGCGGGCGCTTCGTAAGGGTGCCGTTGCGCCACCCGGGCGACGGCAGCATCCAGCAGTTCCGCCCGGGTCTTGAACAGCACCCCGACCTCGCGCGACGTCCCGCGTTCGCCGTTCCAGACGAAGACGCTGACAATACCGGGCACGATGTTCGCGCAGGCCGCCAGCGATTCGTGGAGCATGGCGTCGATCACCTCCAGCGCCGCGTCCTCGTCGGGGAACGGGCACCAGACGAGCGCACCGCCTGTCATCCCCGGCGACCGAGGGCATGCGCGCCCCACACCGTCGCGGCGACCAGCAGTGCACCGCAAAGCTGGTGCGCCACGGCGATCCACAAGGTCACGCCGGACCACACCGTGAAGATGCCCAGCAGCACCTGCGTCCCGAACGCACAGTGCACCGCGACCGAGACTAGCCGCTCGTGCTTCGCCTTGAGCCTGCGGCCCATGACGACGAGCACCACGACGATGGCCCAGGCCCACCAGCGGTGAATGAAGTGCGTGAGGTAGGGATCGTTGACCAGCGAGGAGAAGAACCCGCGCGCCCAATCGACGCCTTCGGGGAAGAAGCTGCCCTGCATCAGCGGCCAGGCGTCCCAACTCCACCAGCCGGCGCCGGCGATGTAACCGGCACGCAGGCCCGCCACCATCGCGCCCATGAACAGTTGCAGCGCCAGCATGCCCAGCGCCAGGGCGCCGAAGCGGGTCAGCCGCGCGCGCTGCTCTCCCCGCTCCATCGCCTTGAGGTCCAGCGCGGTCCAGACGAGCCCGCCCAGCGTGAAAAGCGCCACCAGCAAGTGCGCGGCGAGGCGAAAGTGACTCACCCGGTCGAGCGCCTCGGCGCTGAGGCCGGAGGAGACCATCCACCAGCCGACGACGCCCTGCAGGCCGCCCAGCGCCAACAGCGCCAGCAGGCGCGGCTTGTAGCCGCCGGGAATCGTGCGCTTGTACCAGAACCACGCCAGCGGAACCGCGAAGACGAGGCCGATCGTGCGCGCCAGAAGACGGTGGAACCATTCCCAGAAGTAGATGAACTTGTACTGCGCCAGCGTCATGCCTGCCGGGCCATTGACGTCGAGATACTGCGGGATCTGCTTGTAGCGAGCGAACTCGGCCTGCCACTGAGCGTCGGTGAGCGGCGGGATGGCGCCGGTCAGCGGCTTCCATTGCGTGATGGAAAGGCCCGACTCGGTGAGCCGGGTGATCCCGCCGACCGCGACGATCAGCACCACCAGCACCGCAACACTCAGGAGCCAGCGCACCATCGGGGCGATATCATCACTTGTCCCGATGATCGGGCGACCGTCGTTCACTCTCATGCGTCTGCTTCTTCCGTCATGCGGGCGATTCCTGCGATTTTGCGGGCATTTGCGCAAGAGGGCGTTCGACGGCACGTGTTTTCGACGAGTCCTGCGTGAAAATTTTGCGTCCGGCCCTTGCGAAATGATACAACGTTACATAGATGGCTGCCCATGCGTACTGCCCTTCTTGCGATTCGTAACCGCCTCGACCGTGCCGGAATCATCCTGAGCGGGCTGTGTGCGGTGCATTGCATCCTGGGCGTCGTGCTTGTCGGCGTGCTGGGACTGGGCGGCGAAGCGCTTCTTTCGCCCAGTATCCACCGCATCGGACTGGCGATGGCTCTGGTCGTGGGCATCATTTCGCTCGGCTTCGGCGTGCTGCGCCACGGGCGGGTCGCGCCGCTGGCGATCGGTGCTTCGGGCCTGACGTTGATGGGCATCGCCCTCCTCGTCGATCACGGGATCGAGGAGACCGTGCTGACGATCGCAGGCGTCAGCCTCGTCGCCTTCGCGCACATTCGGAACTTGCACGGCGCCTGTTGAGCGCTATTCGGCAAGCCATGGCTGCCGAAATCCTGCTTACCGTGAATGGCGAACCGCGCCGCATTGCCGCCGGTTCCAGCATTGCCGACCTCGTCGCGCAGATCGGCCTCGACCCGAAGAAGGTCGCGGTCGAGCACAATGCCGAGATCGCGCCGCGCTCGACGCTTGCCGACGTGACCTTGTCCGAAGGCGATGTGCTGGAGATCGTCCACTTCGTCGGCGGCGGCTGATCGGGCCGCCCTGCCCCCGCTTTTCCTGATTCACGCTTCCCCGAAAGGACGCGCTTCGTGACCGATTTCCCCGCCGATACCTGGACTGTTGCCGGTCGTACTTTCACCTCGCGCCTGATCGTGGGCACGGGCAAGTACAAGGACTTCGCGCAGAACGCCGCCGCCGTGGAAGCCTCGGGCGCGGAAATCGTCACCGTCGCGGTGCGCCGTGTCAACGTGTCGGACCCCAAGGCGCCGATGCTGACCGACTTCATCGACCCGAAGAAGATTACCTACCTTCCCAACACCGCCGGCTGCTTTACGGCCGAAGACGCCATCCGCACTCTGCGCCTGGCGCGCGAGGCCGGCGGCTGGGATCTGGTGAAACTCGAAGTGCTGGGCGAGGCCCGCACGCTTTACCCCGACATGCGCGAAACGCTGAAGGCCACCGAAATCCTCGCGAACGAAGGCTTCCTGCCGATGGTCTACTGCGTCGACGATCCGATCGCCGCCAAGCAGTTGGAAGAAGCGGGCGCCGTCGCGGTGATGCCGCTAGGCGCGCCGATCGGCTCGGGCCTCGGAATCCAGAACAAGGTGACCGTGCGCCTCATCGTCGAGGGCGCCAAGGTGCCGGTGCTGGTCGACGCGGGCGTCGGCACCGCTTCGGAAGCCGCCGTGGCGATGGAACTGGGCTGCGATGGCGTGCTGATGAACACCGCGATCGCCGAGGCGAAGGAGCCTGTCCGCATGGCCCGCGCCATGAAGCTGGCAGTCGAGGCCGGTCGCCACGCCTACCTCGCCGGTCGCATGGGCCAGCGCCGCTACGCCGATCCGTCGAGCCCCCTCGCCGGCCTCATCTGAGTGCCTCCGTACCGAAACGGGACGGGCTTCCCACCTTTCCCGTTTCCGACGGCAAACTGCGCATACAAACCTTTGCATCGTAAACCGTCCAGAAAGGATGATCGTGGTTAAATCCGACTCGTGACGGGGATCTTCCCGACACATCAGGGACAATCACGATGGCCCACACAGGTACGGCTAGTCTGACGATCAACGAGCTGCGCGAATTCGCCAGCTTCTCCCCCAGCGAGCAGCGCTATATCCGGCGCAGCCTCGATATCGGCCTCGGCCGCCAGGATGCCTTCAAGCTCTGGGCGCGCGACGAGGACGAACTGGCCTCGATCCGAAAGCAGTACGTCGCCTATCAGGACCTCAAGGCCCTGCGCGCGATGCGGCCGGACGACTACAGCTTCGACGACGTCGACGCCTTCATGGGCAAGCTGGTGCGGATGGCCGCATTCGACCTCGCGCAGGAACGCCTGACGAGCTTCTCCGCCTTCCGCTTCCTCTACGAGCGCCTGCTAGGCGGCTGGGCACGGCCGTGGCTCCCGGGGGCCTTCTGCGGAGCCGCAGCACTGCCGCAGATCCGCCCTGACCGCCGCCGCACCCTGCTCCACTCGATCAGCGAAGCCGCCGCCACCGCGCCCGGCTGGTCCGACCGCGAGCCGAGCTTCTATCCCGAGTTCATCGAGAAGGAAGCCGCTTAAGCCGGTACCGGCTCGACGACAGAGCCCCCTGCCCGTGCCTTCGCCGCCAGGTTGTGGACGTAGTCCAGCTTGGCGACGATCGCGTCGGACAGATGGAAGGGGTAAAGATCCGGCTGCCCCATCGAGCGGTTGATCGCGTTCATCGCAAAGGAGAGCGGCCCCATCGCTTCGGTCAGCGCACGGGTGTCAGCCGTGTAGGGATTGAAATCCAGCTCCACTTCCAGCCCGACCTCGTCGCCCGGCAGCGGAGCCAGCGACAGGTCGAAACCGCCCGCCGTCGCCAGAACATCGACGATGTGCAGGTAATGCGCGAAGGTCTCTGCAAAATCCTCCCACGGATGGGAGGTCGCGTAGAAGCTGACGAAAGCGTCGGTCCACACTTTCGACCCATCATCATTGTAGTGCGCCTGCAGCGCCTGTTGATAGTCGATCCGCTCATCACCGAATATCGTGCGGAAAGCCTCCAGTTCGGCCGGATCGGTCTCGACCAGCCGCGACCAGTAGTGGTGGCCCACTTCATGCCGAAAATGGCCGAGCAGGGTGCGATAGGGCTCGCCCATCGCATGGCGCATCCGCTCACGCTCGGCATCGTCGGCCTCGATCAGGTTGAGCGTGATGACGCCGCCGTCGTGACCGGTGAAGATTCGCGGACTGCCCGCCTGCTCCGCCGCCGCATCGTAGAGGAAATCGAAGGCGAGGCCCTGTGTTCCTGGACCTTCCTCGGCCTTGGTTTCCAGCGGGAGGCCCAGCCTCATCAGCGTGTGGAACAGCCGCCGCTTGGCCGCCTCGATCCTGCCCCAGCGCGGCGGCACCGAGGGTTCGGACAAGTCCGGGATCGTGCGGTTGTGGCGGCAGGCGCGGCACATCGGCGTGGTGTCGTCGCTCGCCACCAGCCAGTTGCAGATCTGGTAGTCGTTGTTGTTGGCGCAGACGACGACATCCGCCACCTCGCCTTGCGCATCGCGCCAGACAGTCGCGCCGTCGGCCAGGAAGCGGAAGCCGTCGATTTCGGGATCGTAGCCAAGGGTGGCCTGGCAGCCGGGGCAAACCCGGACTTCGAAATGATTCAGGCGGCGGCAGTTCGGGCAGGGGAAGGCACGCATGGCGCACTCGCTGTAATTGACGTTTGCCCCGTCAACGCAGGAAGCGCGCCACCGTTTCCTTACGCGCGATAAAGCGCGTCCAACCGAGTGCCGTACCGTTCCTTGAGCTTGTGCCGGCGGATCTTGAGACTCGGGGTCATCTCCTCGTTCTCGATCGAGAACGGCTCGTCGGCGAAGGCGTATTGACGCACCTTCTCGATCACCGAGAGGTCGGCGTTGACCCGGTCGATCGCATTGCGCAGCGCGGTGCGGAATGCCGGAAGCCCCTGCAGCTTGCGGAAATCGAAAGTCTCGCCGTTATCCCGTGCCCACTGCAGCGCCCAGTCGGCGTCGGGGACGATCAGGCCGACGATGTAGGGCTTGCGGTCACCGTAGACCATCGCCTGCGCGATCTCCGGCTGGAGCGTCAGCATCGATTCGACCTTCTGCGGAGAGACGTTGTCGCCCTTGTCGTTGACGATCATGTCCTTCTTGCGGTCGGTGATGGCAATGCGCCCGCGATCGTCGATATGGCCGATGTCGCCGGTATGGAGCCAGCCGTCCTTGAGCACGTTCGCCGTCGCCGCCTCGTTCTGCCAGTAACCCGACATCACGAGTTCCCCGCGCACGAGAATCTCGCCGTCCGCGGCGATCCTGACCTCGACCCCGCGCATCGGCGGGCCGACGGTGTCGAACTTCACGCCTGCCGACGGGCGGTTGCAACTGATGATCGGCCCCGACTCGGTCTGGCCGTAGCCCTGCAACAGCGTCAGCCCCATCGCGTCGAAGAAGACGCCGATCTCCGGGTTGAGCGGCGCCCCGCCCGAGACCAGCGCCTTCATTCGCCCGCCGAAGCGGGCGCGGATCTTGGGCCGGAGGGTCCGCTCGATCACCAGATCGAGCGGATAGTCGAGCAGCCCGCGCTTGCCGTTCAGACGGCGCATGCCCCCGCCGATCGCCCAGTCCATGAGGCGGTTGGCGACGGCGCCCTGCTTCTCGATCTGCTTCATGATGCGGGTGCGCAGCACCTCGAACAGGCGCGGCACCACGACCATCACGGTCGGGCGCACTTCCTCGATATTGGCGGCGAGCTTGTCGAGGCCTTCCGAATAATAGATCTGCCCGCCCAGCCCGATCGGCAGCCACTGGCCGCCGGTGTGCTCGTAAGCGTGGCTGAGCGGCAGGAACGAAAGGAAAATCTCGCGCTTGTCCGGCCCCCGATCCCAGCCGAAGTCCTGCTCGATGATTTGCGCGGCGCCCGCCACGTTGGACAGCAGCATGCCGTGATGCTGGCGCACCCCGCGCGGCGCGCCGCCGGTGCCGCTGGTGTAGATGATGCAGGCAAGGTCGGTACGGCCGATGTCCGCGATCCGCCGATCGACCTCGGCGCGCGCCGAGGTGGCATCACCTTCGAGCAGTTCGTCCCAGATATGCGTTTCATAGGCCCCGCCCTGCATCGGCACGAGCGGCTCCATGCCGATGACCTGCCGGCACATGTCGGTCTGCACCACGGCCGGCAGCAGCGCCTTGCCCAGCTTCGCGGTCGAGACGATCGCCGCTCGGGCGCCGGAATTCTCCAGAATGTGGATGTGATCGCGCGTCGTGTTGGTGGTGTAAGTCGGCACCGTCACGCAGCCCGCCGCCATGATCGCAAGGTCGGCAAGGCACCACTCGGGCCGGTTTTCCGAGACGATCAGCACGCGCTCGCCATCCTGCAGGCCCATGCGGCGCAGCGATGCGGCGATCAGGCATACCCGGCGCGCCGCATCGGCCCAACTGATCGAGCGCCACTGGCCATCACGCTTGGCCCAAAGCATCGGCGCCTCGCCCAGCGCGTCGGCGCGGGCGAGGAAAAGCGACACGACGTTGGCGCTGCTATCGAAATCGGCAATGTCCATGGCGGCCCCCGGTGTATCCTCAAATCTTCTATCGTAGGCGAACGTCTAGGTGGGCTGGCGGGTTGCCACAAGCTTACTGCGAAACGGCGACACCTTCGGTGCGCGGATCGCCCGATCCCATCAGCTTGCCGTCCACCACCAGCACCCCGTTGGTCTTGAGCGGCATCTCCATCGCCCGGACCGATGTATGGCCGAGCGCCTGCAGCGCCGGTATCATCGCCTCCAGCGGCGAGCCCTTCTCGACGTTGATCGTATCGGTCGGCGCGAAAAGCACGGGCAACGCCAGTGCCTTGTCCACCGGCAGCTTCCAGTCGAGCACGCCGACCAGCGCGCGGATGACCTGTACCGGGATCGTCGCCCCGCCTGCGGCGCCGACGACGAAAAGCAGCTTGCCGTCTGGGCCATAGACGATGGTGGGCGCCATCGAACTGCGCGGACGCTTGCCGCCCTCGACCCGGTTGGCGACGACCGCGCCGTCCTTTTCGGGCGCGAAGCTGAAATCGGTCAGTTCGTTGTTCAGGTAGAACCCGCCAACCATGATGCCCGAACCGAAAGCGCTTTCGATCGTCGAAGTCCACGAGACGACGTCGCCCTGCCTGTCGACGACGACGAAGTGCGAGGTGCCGTGTTCGGCATAATGCTTGCCGAGAGCCAGCTTCGGCGCCGGCAACCCGGCGCTCACGGTCGGCATCGTCCGATCGGCGGAGATCAGCGCCCCGCGCCGCTTGAGGTAAGCCGGATCGATCAGCGCCGCGACCGGCACCTTCACGAAATCGGGATCGGCAAGGAACAGGTCGCGATCGGCATAAGCCAGCCGCTCGGATTCGGCGATGAGGTGCCAGGCGACCGGCGAGTCCGGCCCGAGCTTGCCGAGGTCGAAGCCCTCCAACTGGATCAGTGTCGCCAGCACCGTGGTCGCGCCCGAAGACGGCGGCCCCATGCTGCAGATCTTGTAGACCCGGTACTTCGCGCAGGTGCTCGGCCGCTCCTTCGCCGCGAAAGCGGCGATGTCCGCCTCGGTCATCCTGCCGTCCGCAGGGGTTTCGGCCGCGACCTTGGCGGCGATCTCCCGCGCGAGGTCCCCTTTGTAGAACCCTTCCGGCCCCTTGGCTGCGAGCATTTCCAGCGTGCTCGCCAGCGCCGGGTTGCGGATCGTCGTGCCGACGGGAAGCGGCTTGCCATCCGCGCCGTAGTAGATGCCTCGCGCCTGCGCATCATGGGCGCCGGTGTCGGGCTGCCGCGAGAGCGACTGGAACCCACGCGGCGAGAGCATGAAGCCCTCGCGCGCAAGGTCGATCGCGGGCTGGAACAGCTCCGCCCACGGCAAGCGCCCGTGCTCGGCGTGAATCTTGGCGGCAAGCGCGAGGTTACCCGGCACGCCGACGCTGCGTCCGCCAATGACAGCGGTGCGGAACGGCAGCGGCTGGCCCGAGGCATCGAGGAAGCGCGCGGGCGTCGCAGTCTTCGGCGCAGTCTCGCGCCCGTCCCACGATTCGACCTCGCCTTTCTCGTTGCCGAGCATCAGGAAGCCGCCGCCGCCGATGCCCGAGCTTTGCGGCTCGACCACGGTTAGCGCCAGCATCGTCGCGATCGCCGCGTCGGTGGCGCTGCCGCCGCGGCGGAGAATCGAGGCCCCCGCCTCCGCCGCACGAGGATCGGCAGCGCTGACCATACCGGCGTCGAAAACGGCAGGTCCGGTTACGGCAGGGCTGCTCGCAGTGGGTTGCGAAGGGATGGTCGCCGTCGTCGCGGCACAACCAGAGAGGGCGAGCGAGGCAGTCAGCCCCAGGATCAGCTTTCCGGACATTGCAGAAAGGCTTATTCGGTTCCAACCGCCTCTGCAATCGATGCGAAGCCATCGCGGCGCATCAGTTCGAGCAAGCCCTTGTTGATGGCCTTGGCGATGCCCGGCCCTTCGTAGACCATGGCGCTGTAAAGCTGGACGAGGCTCGCCCCCGCCCGGATGCGCGCCCAGGCGTCCGCCGCATTGGCGATTCCGCCCACGCCGACCAGCGGCACCGCGCCGCCGGTCGCCTTGCGGAAATCGCGCAGGCGCTGCTGCGCCAGATCACGCAGCGGCGCGCCGGAGAGGCCGCCGGTTTCTCCCTTGTGCTGCGAGGCCAGCGGTGGCCGCGAGATCGTGGTGTTGGACACGATCAGCGCGCCCAACTGCTTGTCGATGGCGATTCGCGCGATGGCGTCGACGTCGGCAGGCAAGAGATCGGGTGCAACCTTGAGGAAGACCGGAGGCCGGTGGCCTGCGCCGCAAGCCTCGTCGCGCGAGTCGATCACCGCCTCGAGCAGCCCGGTCAACGCCGATTCGTCCTGCAGAGCGCGCAGACCCGGCGTGTTCGGACTGGAGATATTGACCGCAAGATAGCCCGCCAGCGGCGCCATCAGCCGCGCCATGATCGCATAATCGTTGACGCGGTCGGTCGAATCCTTGTTCGCGCCGATGTTGATGCCGACGACGCCCGGACGCTGCACACGCGCCTCCAGCCGGTAGACCGCGTCCTGCGCGCCGCCATTGTTGAAGCCCATCCGGTTGATGACCGCGCGGTCCTCGACCAGCCGGAACAGGCGCGGCTGCGGGTTGCCGGCCTGCGGTAGCGGGGTGATCGAACCGACTTCCGCAAACCCGAAGCCCAGGCCGAGCAGCGCGTCCGGCACTTCACCATCCTTGTCGAACCCGGCAGCCATGCCGACCGGACCGGGGAAGGCGATCCCCGCCACGGTGCTGGCCAAAGCCGAATCGGTGCGCGGCGCGCTGCCGGGGCCGGATAGCTTCAGGGCCTTGAGCGCAAGACCATGGGCCTTCTCGGCCTCGATTCGGAAAAGGGCGGGTCGGATGAGAGAATAGAGCACGAGCGCCGCATAACGCCCCCGGCAGTGTTGCTCAAACGCTTCTTCTGCTGCGGTGCGAGATGAAAAAGCCCGTTAGAGGCCATCCCGAGCCATCCGGACCTGCGAACGTGTCGCGTTTATACAATAAATCGCCCCATCCGGAGCATACACGAGTCCTGCGACCCGAAGGGCTCGTAGCGGGATGCGCTCGAGTTCTTTATAACTTAAGGCGGTTTCCGATTTCGATCGGGAACCGCCTTTTTTCGCGCTTCTTGACGGCAAGCTCCCACAGATCGACCGTTAAGCAAGCCTTTTTCCATGGCTTGCGTATCTTTTGCGACGAGCTATGGCGCGGCAGCGATCAACCGTGCGAACCGCTCGCAGGTGCGAAACGGCCATTGAAACCCGCCGCGCGCTGCACTAGGTGCAAATCGGAAAGAATTGATCCGATTTAAACACAGGAACCGGAAAGCCCGTTCATGCGCCTGTCGAGTATGACAGACTATGCCGTCGTCATAATGTCCGCTGCGGCGCGGCATTGCGGCACCTGCTCGCTCATCGAGCAGGCGGGCGGCAAGCGTGCGCGCATTTCGGCCGCCCAGCTGGCGGAAGAAACCGGCCTGCCTGCTCCTACCGTCCAGAAGCTGGTGAGTAAGCTCTCCGCAGCCGGACTGATGCGTTCGTCGCGCGGTGTCGGTGGGGGTCTGCGACTCGCACGGCCTCCCGCCACGATCTCGCTGGCGGACATCGTCGAGGCGGTGGAAGGGCCGATCGCCCTCACCGCCTGCATCGATCGCGCGAAAAGCGATTGCACGCTGGAATCCTGTTGCAACGTAAAAGGCCACTGGCCGCAGGTTAATGCGGCCGTGCGCGGGGCGCTCGCCCAGGTGGCGCTGACCCAGCTCGTCGAGGAAGTTTGAGATGACCGAAGAAACCCTCCCCATCGCGCCAGAACGCGATCAGGCCGCGCGCGAGGCTGCTGCCCGCGTCGCCGAGTACGAGCACGGCTGGTCCTCGGACATCGAGCAGGAATACGGCCCCAAGGGCCTGTCCGAAGACACCATCCGCTTCATCTCGGCCAAGAAGGACGAGCCGGAGTGGATGCTCGACTGGCGCCTGAAGGCTTACGCAAAGTGGCTGGAGATGACCCCGCCGGACTGGGCGAAGCTCGATATTCCGCCGATCGACTATCAGGAATCCTACTATTGGGCTGCGCCCAAGAAGAAGGATGCGCTCGCCAGCCTCGACGAAGTCGATCCCGAGATCCTGCGCGTCTACGAGAAGCTGGGCATTCCGCTGGAGGAGCAGAAAGTGCTCGCCGGCGTCGAGGGTGCGCGCAAGGTCGCGGTGGACGCGGTGTTCGATTCGGTCTCGGTCGCCACCACTTTCCGCAAGGAGCTGGAACAGGCGGGCGTAATCTTCCGCTCGATCTCCGAGGCGATCCGCGAATTCCCCGAACTGGTGAAGAAGTGGCTGGGCCGCGTGGTGCCCGTCCATGACAACTACTTCGCTACGCTGAACTGCGCGGTCTTCTCGGACGGCACCTTCGTCTACATCCCCGAGGGCGTGCGCTGCCCGATGGAGCTGAGCACCTATTTCCGCATCAACGCGGAGAACACCGGCCAGTTCGAGCGCACCCTGATCGTCGCCGAAAAGGGCAGCTACGTCTCGTACCTCGAAGGCTGCACCGCCCCGATGCGCGACGAGAACCAGCTTCACGCCGCCGTCGTTGAACTGGTCGCGATGGAAGATGCGGAGATCAAGTACTCCACCGTCCAGAACTGGTATCCGGGCGATGCCAACGGCAAGGGCGGCATCTACAACTTCGTCACCAAGCGCGGGCTTTGCCAGGGCGCGCGTTCGAAGATCAGCTGGACCCAGGTGGAAACCGGCTCTGCGGTGACGTGGAAGTATCCCAGCTGTGTCCTCAACGGCGAGGATTCGGTGGGCGAGTTCTACTCGGTCGCCGTCACAAACAACTACCAGCAGGCCGATACCGGCACCAAGATGATCCACAACGGCAAGGGCAGCCGCTCGACGATCATCTCCAAGGGCATCTCGGCAGGCAAGAGCAACAACACTTATCGCGGCCTCGTGCGCGTGGGCGCCAATGCCGATGGCGTGCGCAACTTCACCCAGTGCGATTCGCTGCTGCTCGGCAAGGAGTGCGGCGCGCATACGGTGCCCTACATCGAAGTGCGCAACCCCAGCGCCCAGATCGAGCACGAGGCGACCACCAGCAAGATCAGCGACGACCAGCTGTTCTACGCCATGCAGCGCGGCCTCGACACCGAGCAGGCG
Source organism: Novosphingobium resinovorum (assembly GCF_027922145.1). Lineage (GTDB taxonomy): Bacteria > Pseudomonadota > Alphaproteobacteria > Sphingomonadales > Sphingomonadaceae > Novosphingobium > Novosphingobium resinovorum. Next base: position 290,769 of record NZ_BSFC01000019.1, read on the forward strand.
GTGGCGCTGATCGTCAACGGCTTCGCCAAGGAAGTGCTGCAGCAGCTACCGATGGAATTCGCGGTGGAAGCGCAGAAGCTGCTGGGCATCAGCCTTGAGGGGAGCGTGGGCTGACCCCCTCCCCCGACATGAATAACGAAGGACCAGAAACCATGACCGCCGCCCGCAAGACTTTGGGCATCAGCCTCGCCTCCAACGGGCCGAAGGCAGACGCCAAGGCCAGCTTTGCCGTCACCGGCACGCGCCTCGAAACGCTGAAGGAGCGCGCCAAGGACCAGCGCCGCAACCCCAGCGAGGCGCAGAAGGCGCTGTGGGCGAAGCTGTCCGGCTCGCAGCTGGGCGGGGTGAAGTTCACGCGGCAGTCGATCGTCGGCTCGGCGATCGTCGATTTCGCCTGCCCTTCGCGCTGGATCGTGATCCAGCTGAGCGCCGAGGATTCCAACCCCGACGTCAACGAACTGCAGGACCGCAAGCTCACCGAAGTCGGCATCCGCGTGCTGCGCTTCTCGGAAGAGGAAGTGCTCGGCCAGGTCGATACCGTGGTCCGCGAAATCAACACCGAACTCAACGTGCCCTTCGACAAGCGCTCCGCGCGCAAGAAGGCTGGCTCGCGTCCGGCAGGGACGTTCGTGAGCGACGAAGGATAAGCCATGCTCAAGATCGATAACCTGACAGCAAACGTCGCCGACAAGCCGATCCTCAAGGGTCTGTCGCTCACCATCAATCCGGGCGAGATCCACGCGATCATGGGCCCCAACGGCGCGGGCAAGTCGACGCTGGGCTACACGCTGGGCGGCCGTCCGGGCTATGAAGTGACCGGTGGTTCGGTGGACTTCGCCGGGCAGGACCTGCTCGAACTCGAACCGCACGAGCGCGCTGCTGCGGGCCTGTTCCTGGGCTTCCAGTACCCGGTCGAGATCCCCGGCGTCTCCTTCGTCCAGTTCCTGCGCGAGGCGGCCAATGCCCAGCGCAAGGGCCGCGGCGAGGAACCGCTGTCGGGCGGCGAATTCCTCAAGCTGGCCAAGGAGAAGGCCGGCCTGCTGCGCATGGACATGGACATGCTCAAGCGCCCTGTGAACGTCGGCTTCTCAGGCGGTGAGAAGAAGCGCGCCGAGATGGTGCAGATGGGCATCCTGAACCCGAAGCTGGCGATCCTCGACGAGACCGACTCCGGCCTCGACATCGATGCGCTGCGCATCTGCGGCGAAGGCATCAACGCGATCATGCGCGCACCCGACAAGGCGGTGCTGCTGATCACCCACTACCAGCGCCTGCTGGACTACGTGAAACCGGACTTCGTCCACGTCCTCGCCGCAGGCCGCATCGTCAAGTCGGGTGGCCCCGACCTTGCCCTGCGTCTTGAGGAAGAGGGCTACGAGGCGGTGGTGCAGGAGGCGGCATGAACGTCGAACTCGCCCTCCCCACCCGCAAGGACGAGAATTTCCGCTACTCCGACATCGCGGCGCTGGGCACTGTCTGGCCGATCGTGACCGAGGAGATCGTGGTCGCCGAAGGCGCGGAGCAGACGCTTCAGATCGTCGAGACCGGTGCCGGAGCCGTCGCCCGCCACATCGCCATCACGCTCGGCAAGGGCGCGAAGTTCGATCTTCGCGTGCTGACCGCCGGGCCGGCCTATGGCCGCATCGCGGTGGACGTACGGCTGGCTGAAGGCGCCGACTTCACACTGGGCGCGGCGCAGCTGGCTACGGCTGAGGAGACGCTGGAAATCGTCACCGAAGTGACCCACGCGGGCCTCAACGCCACCTCCGAGCAGATCGTGCGCACGGTGCTGGCGGGCAAGTCGGTCGGCACTTACCTCGGCCGCATCGCGGTGGAGCGCGGCGCCGACGGCACCGATGCCGAGCAGTCGGTCCGCGCCATGCTGCTGGAGCGTACGGCGACCGCCAACGCGCGCCCCGAACTCGAAATCTACGCCGACGACGTCAAGGCCGCGCATGGCTGCGCGGTGGGCGAACTCGACGCACAGGGCCTGTTCTACCTGATGAGCCGCGGCCTTACCCCGCCGCAGGCAAAGCGCCTGATGCTGCAGGCCTTCATCGCCGAAGCCTTCACCGGCGCGGCAGGCGAAGAGGAACTGAGCGCGGCGGCGATCGCCCGTCTGGAGGCGATCCTGTGAGTCTCGACACCGCAGAACTCGCGCTCAAGAGCCAGTTCCCGGGTCTGGCGGGTGACTGGCACTACCTCGACACCGCCGCCACCGCGCAAAAGCCGCAGGCGGTGATCGACGCCACCGTCGCTGCCATGGGCCGCGACTATGCGACCGTCCATCGCGGCGTCTATGCCCGCTCGGCCGACATGACGCTGGCGTTCGAGGCGGCCCGCCGCCGCACCGCCGCGTTCCTGAACGCAGAGGAAGACGAGATCGTCTTCACGCGCGGGGCGACCGAATCGATCAACCTCGTCGCGCAGAGCTGGGCTGCCGCGAACCTTCAGCCCGGCGACCGCATCCTGCTCTCGACGCTGGAGCACCACTCCAACATCGTGCCATGGCAGTTGCTGCGAAACGGCGTGGAGATCGACGTCTGCCCGCTCGACGCCGAAGGCCGGATCGACCTCGAAGCCGCCGCGCGCATCCTGACCCCGGCGCACAAGCTGGTCGCCTTCGCCCATGTATCCAACGTGCTCGGCTCGGTGCTCCACGTGGAACACGCCGCGAAGCTGGCGCATGCGGTCGGCGCGAAGCTGCTGATCGACGGTTGCCAGGCCGCCCCGCGCCTCGCGCTCGACGTGAAGGCGTTCGACTGCGACTTCTATGCCTTCTCCGCGCACAAGCTCTACGGCCCGACCGGGATCGGCGTGCTCTGGGCGCGCAAGGACATCCTCGACGGGATGCAGCCCTGGCACGGCGGCGGCTCGATGATCGACAAGGTCACCTTCGAGAAGACTACTTACGCCCCCGCGCCGCAGCGCTTCGAGGCCGGCACGCCCAACATCGTCGAGGCCATCGGCATGGCCGCCGCGATGGACTGGCTTGCCGCCATCGGCCTGAACCGCGCCGAAAAGCACGAGCGTGATCTTGCTGTCCTCCTGCGCAGCGAACTACGCAAGCGCAACGACGTGACGCTGTTCGGACCCGACGATTCGCTCGGCATCGTCAGTTTTGCGCTCGACGGGGTGCATCCGCACGACCTCGGCACCATATTGGACGAAGAAGGCGTGGCGATCCGCGCCGGGCACCACTGTGCCCAGCCGCTGATGGAACACCTTGGCGTCCCCGCGACGGCGCGGGCCAGCTTCGGTCTCTACAACGATGAAAGCGATATCGAGGCGCTCCTGAAAGGGATCGAGCGCACCAGGAGAATTTTCGGATGAGTGACCAGAAGCCTGCATTCAGCGTAGAGGAAGTCGATGCGGCTCCCCCCGCTCCGCGTGCGCGCGTGGACGATGCCGTGCCCCCTCCGGAGGAACGCAAGCGCGACTATCTCGACGGGTTCCTCGCCGAGAAGCCGCAGGGGATCGACCCTTCCGACCCCGGCGGCGCGATCTACGACGGCGTGATCGACGCGCTGAAGGAGATCTTCGACCCCGAGATCCCGGTGAACATCTATGACCTCGGCCTGATCTACGGCGTCGAGGTTTCGCCCGAGGCGTCGGTGTCGGTCATCATGACGCTCACCACCCCGCATTGCCCGGTCGCCGAATCGATGCCGGGCGAAGTGGAACTGCGCGTCTCGGCGGTGCCCGGCGTGCGCGACTGCGAAGTGAACCTCGTCTGGGATCCGCCGTGGGACATGGCCAAGATGACCGACGAGGCCAAGCTGGAACTGGGAATGCTGTGAGCGATACTCTCGCCCCTGACCTTGCGATCGCGCGCGCCGACTTCGCCGATCCTGCCGACGCGGCGGCGATCGTGGCGATGCTCGACGTCTATGCGCGCGATCCGATGGGCGGTGGCGAGCCGCTCTCCGACGACGTGCGCGAACGGCTGGTGCCGGCTCTGGCACAGGTGCCCGGCGCCTTTGTCCTGCTCGCGCGAATCGACGGCGAGGCGGTGGGCATCGCCAACTGCTTCACCGGCTTCTCGACCTTCGCGGCGCGCCCTTTGGTCAACATCCACGACATCGCCGTCGCCCCCGGCCATCGCGGCAAGGGCATCGCCCGCGCCCTGTTCGCCGCGATCGAGGTCGAGGCCCGTACGCGCGGCGCCTGCAAGATCACGCTCGAAGTGCTGAGCGGGAACCAGCGCGCCAAGGAACTCTACGCATCGCTGGGCTACGGCGACTACCAGCTCGACCCCGAAACCGGACACGCGCTGTTCTGGCAGAAGAGGCTCTCATGACCGAAACCACCACCACCAAGACCCGCCCTGCCCGCCCCGCCGCCGTCATCCTGACGCCGAACGCGGAAACCCGCATCGCGAAGCTGATGGGCGAGGCGCCCGAAGGCGCGATCGGCGTGAAGCTGTCCACCCCGCGTCGGGGCTGCTCGGGGCTCGCCTATTCGGTCGACTACGTGACCGAGGAAGCCAAGTTCGACGAGAAGATCGAGACCCCCGGCGGCCTGTTCTATATCGACGGGGCCTCGGTGCTGTACCTCGTGGGCAGCACGATGGACTGGGTGGAGGACGATTTCACCGCCGGTTTCGTGTTCGCCAACCCCAATGCCAAGGGCGCCTGTGGGTGTGGGGAAAGCTTCACGGTCTGAGGTCACGCCTTGCCTCGGGGGGCTTCGACAAGCTCAGCCTGAGCGGATTTTCAGACTATGGGTGTTTCCGCTCAGGCTGAGCTTGTCGAAGCCCCCTGAGCGATACGCGCCCCTCAATTCTTCGGAAACAGTGCCAGCAACGCGCCCAGCCGGTCATGTACCTCGCGCGCCTGCGCCGGGTCGCTGTGGCCGATGCGCACGACCGTCAGCAGTTGCCCGGGCGAACCGATCACGAACTGCCCATAGTCCCCCAGGCACGCAAAGACGTCCTTCTCCGCCGCACCGGGCCAAAGGCGGGCGCCGTCGCTCGCCTCCCCGCGATTGAGCCACACGCCGGAACCATAGCCCGGCTCGCGCGGGCTTGGTTCCAGCATGAACTGCATCCAGCGGCGCGGCAGGATCTGCGCGCCGCCGACCGAGCCGGTGTGGCGGATGAACTCGCCCAGATTGCCCCAGTCGCGCGCGGTCATGGCGATCATGCCCGAGCCGATCATCGTCCCCGCCCGGTCGTAACCAACGATCGCCGAGCCCAGTCCGATCGGCTGCAGCACGCGGTTGCGCAAGTAGTCGCTCACCGCCGCCCGGCGCCGCAGCGCATCGTGGTCCGGCGAGAGCACCCGCGCGGCAAGGTCCGAAAGGATCACCGCGCTGGCCGAGGAATGCACGAAAATCTTGCCCGCCGGGGCCTCGAGCGGCTGCGCCTCGGCGTAGGAGGCCATGTCGTCGCGGCCATCGAGGAACAGCATGCGCATGCGGTCCGATTCGTCCTCGATTCGGCCGGTTCCGGCGCTGGTCGTCTCGACGTGGCGCAGGCCCGAGCGCATCTGCAGGAGCTGGCGCAAGGTGATGACGCCGCGCGGGTCGCCGGGTCGCTGCCATTCGGGCACAGGGGCCGATTCGTTGAGGCGCAGGCGGCCGTCGCTGACCAGTTGGCCGATCATCAGCGCGGTCACGCACTGACCCGCCGACCAGCCGGGAAGGCGCGAATCGGGCTTCACGCCCTCGCCGTAGCGCTCGACCACGACCGAGCCGCGCTTGAGGATGACGAGGGCGTCGGTCTTGCCCACCGCCTCGTCGTCGAACAGGCGGTCGATGGTCCGACCCAGCGATTCGCGCGGGGCGCCGCCAGCATCCTTGATCGCGGCGAGCGATTCGGTGCTCGGCGGCGGCGGTCCTTCGGGCGCGCCGGAGCCGCAGCCCCACAGGGCTGGCAGCATCAGCATCGCGGCGATAAGGGGGGGACGGCGCACCGACATGGCGCGCCGGTCATGTGCGAGGCGTTTGAGAATGGCAACATCCGGGCAACCCGGACCGGGGGACAAGGCCGCAGGCGGGGCCTACCCGACGCGGCAGCCCTCGCGGTGGAAACGCAACGTGATTCTGCTCGTGCTGCTGGCCGCCGTACTGGGGCTCGGCTGGATGTGGCGCGGCCTGCGCGAGGAAGCGCTGGTGGGCGCTGCCTATGGCGCACGGATCGGCTGCGTCTGCCGGTTCGTATCGCAGCGCCCGATGGACTTGTGCGAGGGCGATCTCAAGGTGGCGGGACTCGCGGGCGCCGGGCGCTGGGTGTCGCTGTCGGAGGATGCCGATACGCGCACGGTCAGGGCCTCGGTGCCGCTGCTGGCGAAGCAGAGCGCGGATTTCGATCCCGCCCGCGGGTGCCGGCTGGAGCCGTGGCAGGATTAAGCACACTTCGTCATTGCGAGCGCAGCGAAGCAATCCAGGGCAGCATTGAGCCGCTCTGGATTGCTTCGCTGCGCTCGCAATGACGAAAGTTAAGCCGCGCTTTCGGTCGAATCGATCCAGCCGCCGCCGATCACCCGCTCCCCGGCGTAGATCACCGCCGCCTGCCCCGGCGCGACGCCGTATTCGGGCGCGGCGAAGCGGATCGTCGTGTCCGCGCCCTCGCCCAGCGGGCCGTCGAGCACGATCGGCACCGGCTTGGCCAGCGAGCGGACCTTGGCGGTCAGCGGTGCATCGGGAATCGGCCCGATGCGGTTGGTCTCCACCAGCCGCGCCGAGGCGGTCGCCAGCAGGCGGCGCGGGCCGACACGGACCTGCCGGGTTTCCGCCTCGATGCCGGTGACGTAGAGCGGCTCGGGCTGGCCGCCGATCTCGAGGCCCCGGCGCTGGCCCACGGTGTAGTGGATGACGCCGCGATGGCTGCCCAGCACCGCGCCGGTCTCGGCATGGACGATCTCGCCCGGTGCCTCGCCCTCGGGACGGACGGCGCGCACGATCTTGGCGTAGTCGCCATCGGGTACGAAGCAGATGTCCTGGCTGTCGGGCTTGGCGGCGACGCGCAGGCCCGCCGCTTCGGCCAGACGGCGCGTCTCGGTCTTGGGCAGGCCGCCGAGAGGAAAGCGCAGGAAATCCAGCTGCTTCTCGGTGGTGCCGTAAAGGAAGTAGCTCTGATCGCGCGCCGGATCGAGGGCGCGGTGCAGTTCCGAACCCGCTGCGCCCATCACCCGGCGCACGTAGTGCCCGGTGGCAAGGCAATCCGCGCCCAGTTCACGCGCCATCGTCAGGAGGTCGGTGAACTTCGGCCCCATGTTGCAGCGAATGCAGGGGATCGGCGTGCGCCCGGCGAGGTAGTCGTCGGCGAAGCGCTCGACCACTTCCTCGCGGAAGGCGCTCTCGTGATCGAAGACGTAGTGGGCGATGCCTAGGCGGTCGGCGACGGCGCGCGCATCGCGAATATCGTCGCCGGCGCAGCACGCGCCCTTGCGGCCGGTCGCGGCGCCGTAGTCGTAGAGCTGCAGCGTCACGCCGATGACTTCCGCGCCGCTGGCTGCGGCAAGCGCGGCGACGACCGAACTGTCCACGCCCCCGGACATAGCCACGACAATGCGGCGGGCGGACAGAGGCTCGGCAAGCTGGAACAGTTCGGCGGGGTCGAGCTCGGAAAGAAGATCGGAAAACGCGGTCATGGTGGGGGCGCACATACAGCCAAGCGCGCCGGATTCCTATCCTCCGCCTTTTTCGCTCCCTTTCCCATCGTGAAGAAAGGGTAAAAAGGGCTTTTACGATCCCTTGACCACCTGCGGGTTATAGGGCCTGCATCATGAACGTCGCACCACATCACATGACCCCCGATACAGGGCCCAGTACAGGGGACGCTCCGGGTCGCACCGCAGGTATACCTGCGGTTCCGGGCTGCGACGGGCTTTCCGAAGGGCACCTCCCCGCCGATCCCGCAATGATCGACTGGCAGGCGCTGCGCTCCCGCCTCTTCGCCACGCACGACCGGCTCGGTGTGCTGGGAGAGGACGCGGCAGCCACGCGGCTTCGGCTGCGCGGCAGCTTCGACGGGTGCGCCGCCTCGGCTCTTAATGCTTACGAAGAATGCTCAAGAAACGTTAACCTTGATGCTTCAAGCAATGGCAAGCCCGTTGGAGGCAAGGATTCTCCAGTCGCCGATGTGAACGATAGCGGCGAACGAGGGTAAAGATGATCGAGAACCAGAAAATCCGTCCGGCACAGGTGATCGGCCCGCTCGGCGAGCCGCTGACGGTTGCCGACCTCCCCCCCCCAAACACCACGCGCTGGGTCGTGCGCCGCAAGGCCGAAGTCGTCGCCGCCGTCAACGGCGGCCTGCTGACGATCGACGAAGTCTGCGAGCGCTATTGCCTCACGCTCGAGGAATTCGCCTCGTGGCAGCGCGCCGTCGATCGTTCGGGCATGCAGGGCCTGCGTGTGACACGAATCCAACACTACCGCGATCTCTACGAGCGCCAGCAGAAGTTCTGAGCACTCTCTAACTTCGTCAACCAAGTCCAAAGGCGGCCGTGGAGCATCTTCACGGTCGCCTTTTCACGTTCCGACGCAATAAAACGCATTTACCTGGCCAGACTGGCGCAATGAAGTCGTTCGTCGATGCCTGTCGACGTGAAACCCGGTTCGCGTTGCCACCCTGTTCCCGCGAGTATATGAATCCAGCGGTTTAAGCCATATCGGCAGCCCCGCCTGAATACAGGCACAAGGGCGGACGATGCGGCGGGAGAGCACGCCGCCCGGGGGCGCGTGCATGCGTGCGGTGAACAGATGAACTACGATGGCAAGATTGAAGCCGGCCCCTCTCAGGTCGGCAGGCAGGCAGACGAACCTCACGTCTTCGACGCGACGGGAACGTCGCTCGACAGGGACGATGCCCTGGACCGTCGCTCGCGCCGGGTGATCGTGCTCGTCATCGTCACCGTCGTGCTGCTGGCGGCCGCGCTGTGGTTCGTGCTCCACAAGGGCGACGCGGCCGATGCCGCCGGTGCCGATACCACGCAGGTTCCCGTCGTCTCGGTCGTCGTGCCGGGCCGCTCCAGCGTTGCCGGCGAAATCACCGGCACCGGATCGCTCGCTGCACGCCGCGCGATGCCGGTGGGTTCGGTCGGCGAAGGCGGCGAAGTACGCGAAGTGCGCGTCGATGCGGGCGACTGGGTCGAAAAGGGCCAGGTCCTCGCGGTGATCGACCGTTCGGTGCAGGTACAGTCCGCCGCCAGCCAGTCCGCGCAGGTCCGCGTGGCAGAGGCCGATGCCCGGCTCGCACAGGCCAACCTCGATCGCGGCCTCAAGCTCGTCGATCGCGGCTTCATCTCCAAGGCCGACATCGACCAGCTGACCGCGACCCGCGATGCCGCGGCTGCCCGCGTCGGCGTGGCCCGCGCCACGCTCGGCCAGTTGCAGGCGCAGAATGCGCGGCTCAACATCGTCGCCCCCGCCTCGGGCCTAGTCCTCGCACGCAACGTCGAAGTCGGCCAGGTGGTGAGCGGCGGCAGCGGCGTGCTGTTCAACCTCGCCCGCGACGGCGAGATGGAATTGCTCGCGCTCCTCTCCGAGGACGACCTCGCCAAGCTGCACGTCGGCGTCGCCGCCAACGTCACGCCGGTCGGCTCGGGCAGGAGCTTCACCGGGCAGGTCTGGCAGCTCGCGCCCACCATCGACAACACCACCCGCCAGGGCACCGCGCGCATCGCGCTCAAGTACGACCCGGCGCTGCGTCCGGGCGGCTTCGCCACCGCCGTGATCGAAAGCGGCACGGTCGTCGCACCGATGCTGCCCGAATCCGCGATCCAGAACGATGCCAAGGGCGCGTTCGTCTATGTCGTCGGCAAGGACGACCGCGTCCACCGGCAGGCGGTGAAGACCGGCCTAGTCACCGCGACAGGCATCACCGTCACCTCGGGCCTCAATGGCGACGAGAAGATCGTGATGCGCGCGGGCGGCTTCCTCAACGACGGGGACAAGGTCAAGCCGCGCCCCTCGACTGCAGCCAAGTAACGGGCGACCCGAACCCATGCGCAACATCTCGGCCTGGTCGATCCGCAATCCGATCATCCCGATCGTCTTCTTCATCGGCCTGATGATCGCCGGCATCGTCTCGTTCAACCGAATGGACGTGAACAACATGCCGGACGTCGAGTTTCCGGGCGTCCACATCGGCGTCTCGCAGCCCGGCGCCGCCCCGACCGAGATCGAGACGCAGATCACCCAGATCGTCGAGGGTTCGGTCCGCTCCATCCCCGGCGTCGAGGAAATCCAGTCCACCGCCTCGGAAGGCCGCTCCACCACGCTGGTGTTCTTCTCCGTCGGCACCAATGTCGACGTCGCGACCCAGCAGGTGAAGAACGCGGTCGACCAGGTGCGCGGCCAGTTGCCCGACGGCATCCTCGAACCGCAGGTCCAGAAGATCGAGGCAGGCGGCGGCGGCTCGCTCGCCTACTTCGCGGTGCGCGCCGACGACATGACCATCGAGCAGCTCAGTTGGTTCGTGGACGACACCATCGCCAAGACCCTGCTCGGCGTCGAGGGCATGGCCACCGTCAGCCGCGACGGCGGCGTCAACCGCGAGATTCGCGTCGTCGTCGATCCGCAGCGGATGCAGGCGCTGGGCGTCAGCGCCGAGGCGCTGAACAACGTGCTGCGCCAGGTCAACGTCGATGCGGCAGGCGGTCAGGCGGAAATCGCCGGTTCGCGCCAGTCGGTGCGGGTGCTGGGCAATGCCGAGACCGCCTACGACCTCTCGCAGAAGCGCATCAACCTCGGCAACGGTCGTTCGGTGAAGCTCACCGACGTCGCCAGCGTCCATGACGGCTTCTCCGAGCAGACCGACATCGCCCGCGTCAACGGCCGCGAAGTCGTCACTTTCGGGTTCGAGCGCGCACGCGGCGCCTCCGACGTCGCCGTCTACGACGCGGCAATGGAGAAGCTGAAGGAAATCCAGAAGTCCCACCCCGACATCCACGTCACCCGCCTGTTCTCGCAGGTGGACTACACGCGCGGCCAGTACACCTCCTCGATGGAGGCCCTGGTCGAAGGCGCGGTGCTGGCCATCGTCATCGTCTTCCTGTTCCTCCGCGACTGGCGCGCGACGATGATCTCGGCGCTGGCGATCCCGCTCTCGGCGATCCCGACCTTCTGGTTCATGGACCTGCTGGGCTTCACGCTGAACTTCCTCTCGCTCCTCGCGCTCAGCCTCGTCGCGGGCGTGCTGGTCGATGACGCCATCGTCGAGATCGAGAACATCGTGCGCCACATGCGCATGGGCAAGAGCGCCTACCAGGCCTCGATCGACGCCGCCGACGAGATCGGCCTCGCGGTCGTCGCGACGACCTTCTCGATCGTCGCGGTGTTCCTGCCAGTGGGCCTGATGCCCGGCATTCCGGGGCAGTTCTTCAAGGCGTTCGGCCTGACCGTCGTGGTCGCGGTGCTGATGAGCCTTGCGGTCGCGCGCGTGATCACGCCGATGGTCGCGGCCTACTTCCTCAAGGCGCACGGCCATGCCGAGCACGGCGGCGGCAAGGCCATGGACCTCTACATGAAGATCCTCGCCTGGACGCTCGACAGCCGCGAAGCGCACCGCCGCAAGGCCGCGCTGGTGCGCCAGCCGTTCCACCCCGCCTATGCCCTGGTCGCCACGATCGCGTTCATCCTGCTGATCGCCGCCGGGCTTGCCGCATCCGGATTGCTGTTTACCGCCCTGCAGACCGGAATTACCAAGATCGGCCTCAAGGGCGCCGCCTTCGTGATCGCCGCGATCCTCTCCCCGCTCGCCATTCCCGTGGCGATCTGGCTGCTGGGCAAACTGTTCCGGCTGCTGGCGAGCGCGATGGGGGCGCTTGGCCGCTGGTATCGCTATTACACCGACCGCGTGATCGCGCGCATGCACGACCACCGCTTCTACGCCTTCTGCGCCTCGGTCTACGCGCTCGTCGTCACTTTCGCGCTGCTCGCGGGCCTGCCGCAGCAGTTCCAGCCCAGCACCAACAATGACACCAGCGAGGTCAAGATCGAACTGGTGCCCGGCACCACGCTCGAACAGTCCGAGTTGATCGGCGGCCGCGTCTCGCGCCTGCTCGAAAAGCAGCCCGAGGTCGAGCGCGTGCTGCAGTTCGCGGGCGAAGGTTCCGGCACGCTCTACATCGCCCTCAAGCCCGCCAAGGAACGCGAGGCGACCAGCATCGAGTTCGAGCGCCGCATGGCCCCGCAACTGCAGGACGTCGCCGATGCGCGCGTCAGCTTCGCCTCGCAGTCGGGCGGGTTCGGTTCGGGCCGCGACTTGTCGATCATGCTGTCGGGCAGCGATTCCGAATTGCTCAACAAGACCGCGCAGACCCTCGTGGAGCAGATGCGCGCGATCCCCGGCGTCGTTGCCCCGCGCATCGCCGCCGACCTGCAGCGCCCCGAACTGCTGATCGTGCCGCGCCCCGACCTTGCCGCGCAGCTTGGCGTGACGACGTCCGCGCTCAGCCAGACGATCCGCATCGCGACCTTGGGCGAGATCGACCAGAACGCCGCCAAGTTCTCGCTGAGCGACCGTCAGGTACCGATCCGCGTGATCCTCGACCGCACCTCGCGCCGCGATTTCTCGACGATCGAGAACCTGCCGGTCTCCACCGTCAGCGGCGGCACCGTGCCCCTGAAGCGCGTGGCGGAAATCCGCTTCGGCGCCGGCCCCACGCAGATCCAGCGCTACAACCAGTCGCGCCGTATCTTCGTCGGCGCCGACCTTGGCGAAGGGCAGGTCAAGGGGCCGATCATGACGCAGATCCAGAACCTGCCGATCATGAAGAACCTGCCGATGGGCGTCTCAAACGCCCCCGTCGGCGAGGACAAGTGGCAGGCGGAGATGATCACCAACTTCGTCACCGCCGTCATCTCGGGCATCTTCCTGGTCTTCGCGGTGCTGGTGCTGCTCTACAAGCGCTTCGTCTCGCCGCTGGTCAACATGGCCTCGCTGCTGCTGGCGCCGCTGGGCGGCATGCTGGCGCTGACCGTCGCCGGACAGCCGATCTCGATGCCGGTCTACATCGGCATTCTGATGCTGCTGGGCATCGTCGCCAAGAACTCCATCCTGCTGATCGACTTCGCGATCGAGGAGATGAGCAAGGGCGTCGACAAGCTCACCGCCATCATGGACGCCGGGCACAAGCGCGCCCAGCCGATCGTCATGACCACCGTGGCGATGACCGCGGGCATGGTGCCGACCGCGCTGTCGATCTCGGGCGACGGCGCGTTCCGTGCGCCGATGGGCGTGACGGTGATCGGCGGACTTCTGCTCTCCACCCTGCTCACGCTGGTGATCGTGCCTGCAGCCTTCAGCCTCGCCGATGGTTTCGAGAAGCGGGTCGGGCCGAAGCTGCGCAAGTCGCTGCTGACCTACGACCCCGATCAGCACCACGCCGGGACGCCCACTCACGCGCACCCGGCCGAGTAAGGAAGGGGCCAGCTTGCTGCCATTGGGCCGCCGGAATGCAGGTATACCGCTGACGGGCATCGCCATCGATCGAGGCCGCCGGATGCGCCTGTTCGCGACCGGGCTGCTGCTGGCGATGGGTGTCGCCTTCGTCGTGCTCCACAAGGTTGCAGGCACGCACCCGGCATGGGGGTACGCCATCGCCTTCACCGAGGCCGCGATGGTCGGCGGCCTCGCGGACTGGTTCGCGGTAACCGCGCTGTTCCGCCGTCCACTCGGCCTGCCGATCCCGCACACGGCGATCATTCCGGAGAACAAGGACCGCATCGCCGATTCGATGGCGACGTTCCTGCGCGACAACTTCCTCACCCCGCAAGTCGTCGCGCGGCGCGTGAACGCCTTCAACTTCGCGGCCGCCGCCGGCACTTTCCTTGCTGACCCGGGACGCGGCGGCCAATCGCGCATCCGCGCGGGCGCGGCGAACCTGATCGCCGACGTGCTCGAATCACTCGATCCCGAACGGCTCGGCAACCAGGTCCGGTCGGGGCTCGCACGCCAGCTGGAGCGGGTGGAAGTCGCCCCCCTGCTCGGCCAGATGCTGAGCGCGATGATCGCCGACCGCCGCCACCTGCCGCTCGTCGAAGGCTCGGTGCGCTGGGTCGGAGAGGCTCTGGAGGCGAACGAGGAGATGGTACGCGCCATGATCCGCGAGCGCGCCCACAGCCTGCTGCGCCTGACCGGCCTCGACACCCGCATCGCCAATTCGGTGCTCGACGGCCTTTACAAGCTGCTCGCCGAGATGATCGTACAGCCCGACCATCCGCTGAAGCTCAAGGTCGAGCAGATGCTGGAAAGCCTCGCCGACCGCCTCGTCAACGATCCGGAAACGCGAGAGCGGGTGGAAAACGCCAAGCGTGAACTGATCGCCAATCCTGCCGTCGGCCAGTGGTGGCAGTCGGTCTGGGAACGCCTGCGCCGCAAGCTGATCGACGCCGCCCGCAACCCCGACGCGGCGCTGGCGGGGCAACTGACGACGATGCTCGGCGAACTGGGCACCGCGCTGCAGGGCGATCGGCGCCTGCAGGCCCAGATCAACCGTTTCGCCCGTCGCACGCTGGTCGGCGTCACCGCGCGCTATGGCGAGGAGATCGTCGGCCTCGTCTCGGGCACCGTGAAGCGCTGGGACGCCCGCACGATAAGCAACCGCTTGGAAGGCGCAGTCGGCCGCGACCTGCAGTTCATCCGCATCAACGGCACGCTGGTGGGCGGCTTGTTCGGGGTCTGCATCCATGCCATCGATCGGCTGCTATGACCGATGGACCACTGCTGACAACCGACCGTTTCGACTTGTGGCGCCCGGTGGCGAGCGATCTGCCCCAGCTGTGCGCGCTCATCGATGACGAGGAGACCCGCCGCTATCTCGGCCCTGCCTCGGCCGAGAAGCAGCCGCAGTTCGACCGCCTGATGCGCAACGCGGGCTCCTGGGCGCTCTACGGCTACGGCACCTTCATGGTGCGACCGCATGGCGCAGACAGCATCATCGCTGCATGCGGTGTCTTCCATTCGTGGCGTGGCTTCGGCCACGATGTCGGCATGGACGACGTTCCCGAGGCGGGCTGGATCGTCCGCCGCGACTGGTGGGGCAAGCGCGTGGCGGGTGAAGTGATGGAGGCCGTTCTCGGCTGGTTCGATCCAGCACATGGTCCAAAACGCATCGCCTGCATGATCGAGGAGGGCAATGCGGCATCGGAACGCGTAGCGGCGGCCCTCGGCTTCGCGCGCTACGGCGCGCATGTCAGCGACGATGCGAAACTCATGCTGTTCGAGCGCTTGCCTGGGGGCCGCTGAGTGCGGCGTCAGTTATCGTATACGATGCTGCCTGAAAAGAACGAGGCGACAGGCTGACCGTTGCTATCAAGCGCGGGCTCGAATCTGGCCATGCCGATTACCATGTCGCAAACTTTCGTATTGAAGTTGGCATTCCTGAAGGCGTTTACCGTTTCGCACTGCGTCGGTTGTCCGGCCTTGTCCACCATGACGCGCAAGTTCAGGCGTCCATCCTTGCCCTGATATTCGAGTTCAGACGGGAAATCCTTGAGTATCTCGGATATCCATTTTTTGTCCGCCACTTTAGGGAGGCGCGTAAGCTCGGCCTGCTCGGCTGGGTCAAGGCCCCAATTCCGCACCAGCGCGTCGGTGCAAGTCCGCAGCGCGGAAAGCACCGGAAGAACACTGCCGGTGTCGAGAACGAATGTCTGATGCGATGTCGCCAGACTGATCCGATCGACCGTGGCCTCGAAATCAGAATCCGGCATCGGCTCGGCTGCGAGGCCCCCCACCTGCCGGTGCTTCCTGGTAGCCAATGCACTGGAAAACAGAACCGCTGGACCGTATGCGCCCGCGCGTGCGTTGTGATGCAGACTGGGAAACGAAAGCTCGTGGAGGCCATAGGCGATTCCGAATTGCGGCGCCTGCTGCAGCCGTGCAGCGATCTCGCCTGCAACGGTAACTTCGAAATCGCGACCGGGGCCGTATGTCCTCATGCTCAGCAAAACCGGTCTTTTACTGGTACCGAAGCGTCGAACCATGACGCAACTCGTCTTCTGGTAATCTACCAACCATTGCGAAATCGCGGGCAACGTCGTGATTTTGGGTTTGGCGTGGCAGCAGGTTCCGACGGTCAACCCGCAGAGCATCGCAAGAAGAGCCCAAAAATTCCAATGCCTCATGATTGCAACGTCCCCCGACCATGCACATCGTGTAGGCACTGACATCCACACGATACCCAGCAAATAACCCCCGGATTTGCATCCGGGGGTTAAGCATTTGTGACAGACGGGAATTTTCAGATTTCAAAGCTTGCCGGTAAGCTCCGGCACGGCAGTGAAGAGATCCGCCACGAGGCCCACGTCGGCCACCTGGAAGATCGGGGCATCCTCGTCCTTGTTGATGGCGATGATGGTCTTGGAGTCCTTCATGCCCGCAAGGTGCTGGATCGCGCCCGAGATGCCGACCGCGATGTAGACTTCCGGAGCCACGATCTTGCCAGTCTGGCCGACCTGGTAGTCGTTGGGCACGTAGCCCGCATCGACCGCAGCGCGCGAGGCGCCGACGGCGGCGCCCAGCTTGTCCGCCAGCGGCATGATGGTAGCCTCGAAGGTTTCCGAGTCCTTGAGCGCACGGCCGCCCGAGACAATGATCTTGGCGCTGGTCAGCTCCGGACGCTCCGACTTGGCGATTTCCGCGCCCACGAAGCTGGAGAGGCCCGCGTCACCGGCGCCCGTCACGTCCTCGACCACGCCCGAACCGCCAGTGGCCTCAGCCTTGGCGAAGGCCGTGCCGCGCACGGTGATGACGAGCTTCGCATCGCTCGATTCGACGGTGGCGATGGCGTTGCCAGCGTAGATCGGACGGGTGAAGGTCTTCTCGCCCTCGACCGAGAGGATGTCCGAGATCTGCGCGACGTCGAGCAGCGCGGCAACGCGCGGGGCGACGTTCTTGCCGGTGGTGGTGGCCGGCGCAATGAAGGCGTCGTGGTGACCCATCAGGTCCACGATCAGCGGCGCGATGTTCTCGGCCAGCGCGTGCTCGTAAGCCGCGTCGTCGGCGAAGTGGACCTTGCCCACGCCGGCGATCTGCGCGGCGGCGTCAGCCACGGCGCGCGCGCCGGAACCGGCGACGAGGAGGTGGACTTCACCCAGCTTGGCAGCAGCGGTGACGGCGGAGAGGGTAGCGTCCTTGACGGAGGCGTTGTCGTGTTCGACCCAAACGAGCGTCTTCATTATGCGACTCCCAGTTCCTTGAGCTTGGCGACGAGGCCGTCGACGTCGGCAACCTTGATACCGGCCGAACGGACGGGCGGCTCGGAGACCTTGAGGGTCTTGAGACGCGGCGCGATGTCCACGCCGTAGTCGGCGGGCGACTTCACATCGAGCTGCTTCTTCTTCGCCTTCATGATGTTGGGCAGCGAAGCGTAGCGCGGCTCGTTGAGGCGCAGGTCGGTGGTGACGATGGCGGGGAGCGACAGCTTCACCGTCTCGAGGCCGCCATCGACTTCGCGGGTCACGGAGACCGAGTCGCCGGCAACATCGACCTTCGAGGCGAAGGTGCCCTGCGGACGGCCGGTCAGCGCGGCGAGCATCTGGCCGGTCTGGTTCGAATCGTCGTCGATCGCCTGCTTGCCGAGGATCACGAGGCCAGGGTTCTCTTCGGCTACGATGGCCTTGAGGATCTTGGCCACGGCCAGCGGTTCGACTTCGGCGTCGGTCTCGATCAGGATCGCGCGGTCGGCGCCCATGGCGAGCGCGGTACGCAGGGTTTCCTGGGCCTTCGCCGGCCCGACCGAGACGGCGATGATCTCTTCGGCCTTGCCCGCTTCCTTGAGGCGGATGGCTTCCTCGACGGCGATCTCGTCGAAGGGGTTCATGCTCATCTTGACGTTGGCAAGGTCAACGCCCGTGCCGTCGGCCTTGACCCGCGGCTTCACGTTGTAATCGATGACCCGCTTAACGGGCACGATGATCTTCATTGCGATCTGTCCTCTCACTGCTGGGACGGCAAATTTAACCGCACGATTAAATTCTGGTGCGAGCTATCGCGTTCCTCTGCCTCGACGTCAAGCCTCGCTAAAGCGCTAAGAGCTTGCGACGGGAAAAGAGAAACTTCGCGCAACGCATACATGCAGAAACGGCGGGGGTCGCGAAACCCCCGCCGTCTCAATATTCGCTATATGATCGTGCGCATGATGCGCATCACCGAAAGGATCAGGCGACGGCCTGGACTTCGGCGACGATCTTCTTGGCGGCATCGCCCAGGTCATTGGCGGGGACGATCGCGAGGCCCGAGTTGGCCAGGATGTCCTTGCCCTGCTGGACGTTGGTGCCTTCGAGGCGGACGACGAGCGGAACCTGCAGGTTCACTTCCTTCGCCGCGGCAACGATGCCCTCGGCGATGATGTCGCACTTCATGATGCCGCCGAAGATGTTCACGAGGATGCCCTTCACTGCGGGGTCCGCGAGAATGATCTTGAACGCCGCGGTCACCTTCTCCTTGTTGGCGCCGCCGCCGACGTCGAGGAAGTTGGCCGGGAACATGCCGTTCAGCTTGATGATGTCCATCGTCGCCATGGCAAGGCCGGCGCCGTTGACCATGCAGCCGATGTCACCGTCGAGCTTGATGTAGGCGAGGTCGTACTTCGAGGCTTCGATCTCGGCCGGGTCTTCCTCGGTCTCGTCGCGCAGGGCGAAGATGTCGGGGTGACGGGCGAGAGCGTTCGAATCGAAGCTCATCTTGGTGTCGAGGACGAGCAGCTCGCCGCCCTTCGATTCGACCAGCGGGTTGATCTCGACCATGTCGCAGTCCATCGCGATGAACGCGGTGTAGAGCTGCTTGGCGAGCTTCTGGGCCTGCTTGTTGAGGTCACCCGACAGGTTCAGCGCGAAAGCGACGGCGCGGCCATGGTGCGCCTGGAAGCCTTCGGCCGGATCGATGGTGATCGTGGTGATCTTCTCGGGCGTGTTGTGCGCGACTTCCTCGATGTCCATGCCGCCTTCGGTCGACACGATCATGGCGACACGGCCGGTCTTGCGGTCCACCAGCATCGACAGGTAGTATTCCTTGTCGATGTCGACGCCGTCGGTCACGTAGAGACGGTTGACCTGCTTGCCCGCTTCACCGGTCTGGATGGTGACGAGGGTGTTGCCGAGCATTTCCTTGGCGAAAGCCTCGACTTCCTCGATCGACTTGGCAAGACGCACGCCGCCCTTGGCGTCGGCGGGGAGTTCCTTGAACTTGCCCTTGCCGCGGCCGCCGGCGTGGATCTGCGCCTTGACGACGTAGAGCGGTCCGGGGAGCTGCTTGGCAGCAGCGACTGCCTCTTCGACGGTGAGGGCGGCGATGCCGGCGGGAATGCCCACGCCATACTTCGCGAGGAGTTCCTTGCCCTGATATTCGTGAATGTTCATCGCTCAAATCGCTTTCTGCTGGAGGTTCCCGGGGAAGGCGCCGTAGCCATATGTTCGGCGTCCGCCTAAGCACATCCCGGCGCCCTTGAAAAGGCCCGGCGCCTGCGCAAATGCATAGCCACGTCGAATTTCATCGACCTTATTTGATATCAGTTCTTAATAGCAATTGATGCGGGAGCGCGCCCGATGATCGACAGAAAGCGACTCGAAGCCATCGTCCGGGAGGCCGGACGCATCGCCCTTGCCGGATGGCCGGGCGATGGGCACGCGCTCGAATCGTGGGAAAAGACGCCGGGAAGCCCGGTCTGCACCGCCGATCTCGCGGTCGATGCCTACCTCAAGCGCGAACTGCGCGCATTGCTGCCTGCGGCAGGATGGCTTTCGGAAGAGACGGCCGACACGCAGGATCGGCAGGACCATGAACTGGTCTGGCTGGTCGATCCGATCGACGGCACCCGAGACTACATTCATGGTCGCAAGGGCTGGGCGATTTCGGTAGCGCTGGTGAACACGCGGCGGCCATTGCTGGGCTACCTCTTCGCCCCCGTGCGTAACCGCGACAACGGCGGCGAGTTCTGGTCGGCCGAAGCGGGCAAGGGCGCATGGCTGAACGGCGCCCGGCTCACCGCAAGCGAACGCGAGGTGCTGGGCGGATCGCGCGTACCCGCCCTCAAGCTGGCTCCCGAGGACGCCGACCTCACCCTTGTCGAGCAGCCCAATTCGATCGCCCTGCGCATGGCCATGATCGCAGCCGGAGACGCCGATCTTCTGGCGACCCTGCGCTGGGGCTACGAGTGGGACATCGCCGCTGCCGCACTGATCGCACGCGAGGCGGGCGCCTCGGTGACCGACGCCTTCGGCCAGCCGCTCAACTACAACAAGCGCGATCCCCGCGCATTCGGCGTTCTGGTTTCCTCGAATGGCATCCATGCTGCCGCGGTCGAGCGACTCGCAGATCGCGCGCGGCGCTATTCGGTCTGACCGAACGGCTGCGGCACCCTCTCAGGACCCTTCGGCGCCCTCACCCTCGGAGTCCTTGGGCATTTCCTCGCCCATATCCTCACCCTTCCAGGCGGGATCGTTCGCCATCCGCTCGATCAGGTTGTGCGCGAAGGTGCTCATGCCGCCGCCGTGCGGGTTGTTCGCCACCGGCCCCAGCACGATGCGGGCTTCCGGGGAACGCCCCAGCCGCAGCAGCGTCGTCCCGAGCGTCATGCGAAGGCCCAGATCGAAGGGGGCCAGTTCCACTGCCCGGATCAGCCCGTCGACCGCAAGTTTCGGAGGTTGCTCTCCCTGCTCGACGAAGCTGCGGTAGAAGTAGATCAGCGGCAGCGGGTGGTCGTTCTCCAGCCGGTTGAGCGCGATGAAGGGAGCCCGCGCCGTCTTGTACGCGGCAGCGCGCTCCTTGTCGTCGCCCTTGTTGTCCTCAGCCTCGCGGAACAGCGCATAGCCCTTCTGGACGTAGGCGTTGACTTGCGAGGGATCACGCCTGATCGCGGTATCGGCGGCGGCGACGGCCTCCTTGTCGTGCCCGGCGTCATATTCACACTCAGCCAGCGCGGCGAGCACCGCTGCATCATCGGGATACTTCGCCGCGATCGCCCGCGCCTCGACCAGCAGCGTCGCGGCTTCCTCGCTCGACACGCCGCGCCGCGAACGGATGCGCACCGGCATGATCTCCGCCTCCCCCGCCGAGAGCGTGCGCAGCGACACCGGGCCGATCGTCAGCAGTTCCGGCTTGAGCGTCAGCGCCGTCATCCGCCGCTGCCGCAAGTAATGGTCGAGATCCTTTTCCAGCTTGTCGAAATCGCCGAAAGCTTCCAGCGCTGCGGCGCGCTGGCCGCGTCCATTGGCAAGCAGCTCGGTGTAGCGGGTGAACTGGCCTTTGCGATCGCCGCCAAAGGTCAGGTAATGATAGAGCAGCCAGCTCTTGCCGTAGAAGGCGTCGTAGCTGGTGTGCTTGCGCTTGTCGTAATCGGTTGGGTCGAGCAGGTCCGCCGCCTTGACGTCCTGCGCATAGAGCAGTTCCCCCGCGCGGTGACTGGCGGGGCGGCCGAGCCAGAGCCCGCCGTCCGCCTCGAACTTGGCCGAGGCGAAAAACTCCGCCGACCCTTCGCTCAGCCAGCGTGGCATGGCCGAGACGTTGCTGGAAATCAGGAAGTGGTGGGCATATTCGTGCAGCAACACGATCATCGACCAAGTCACTTGCCCGCTGCCGCTCTGCACGGCGGGCACGATCGCCAGCGAGCCCCCTGCCCGTGGCACGTAGAAACCACCGACGAACTTGTTGTCGCCGCCATGAAGCTCGCGCACTTCGCGGGTGTTCTTCACGACATAGACGGTGACCCGGTTCGACGGGCTGGGCTTGGCGACTTTGGAGCCCAGCACATAGGCCATCCCCGCGTGATACCGCTCAAGCTGCTGCGCAAAGCGGGTGATGTCCTTGTCGGAATCGTTGGCGTAGATGACGAAGTGTTCGCTCGACGCCTCGGTCCAGGCCGCCTGCGCAGGCGTAACCGAGAACCACGCAGCCAGCGCCGCCGCCACAATCCTGAAACGCATCAAGTCCCCCCGAACCCTGTTCGCGGCCAGACTACGCCGATATTGCGGCGTTTCAAGTTACTCTATGGAAATCACGTGGTTACGAAGAAGGGGCCGGTGCGGTTTTCCGCGCCGGCCCCTTCCCCGATCCCGCTTCCTGCGGAAGGTCTTACTTCGCCGAGCTGGCGTCGTCGGTGGTGACCGGCGTGATCTTGATCTCGACACGGCGGTTGAGCGCGCGGCCCTCCGGCGTGTTGTTGTCGGCGACCGGGTAGTTCATGCCCATGCCCTGCGTCTGAATGCGCGAGGACGAGACACCTCGGCTGATCAGGTAGCGCGCCACCGAATCGGCACGGCGCTTCGACAGGTCCATGTTGTAGGCGGCCGAGCCGGTCGAATCGGTGTGGCCGTAGACGTCGACGAGGCTGTTCGGATACTGCACCATCGACTGCGCGACCTTGTCGAGCGAGGTCTGGAACGAAGGGCTGACGACGGTGGAATTCACCGCGAACGTCA
Source organism: Novosphingobium resinovorum (assembly GCF_027922145.1). Classification (GTDB taxonomy): domain Bacteria; phylum Pseudomonadota; class Alphaproteobacteria; order Sphingomonadales; family Sphingomonadaceae; genus Novosphingobium; species Novosphingobium resinovorum. Next base: position 313,140 of record NZ_BSFC01000019.1, read on the forward strand.
CGTCCGGCAGGTTCACCAAGATGCCGTCGCCCTGCTGGGTGACGTCGATGCCCGAACCGGCGGTCTGTTCCTTCAGCTCCTTGATCTGCTTGTCCATCTGGTAGCCGACGACGCCGCCCGCGACGCCGCCGATGCCGGCACCGACGATGCGTGCGGTCTTGCCGCCGATGACGCTGCCCAGCAGATAGCCAAGGCCCGCGCCGCCTGCGCCGCCGATCGCCGTGCGCGAAACCTTGCGCTCACCGGTGTTCGGATCAGTGACGCAGGCGGAAACCGAAACCAGCGCGAAGACCGCGGCGGCCGAAGTGATCAGGCGCGACTTTTTCATCTCTTGGGTGTCCCTTCCTCTTGATGTGCCCTTATACCGGACATCTGTGCGGTAGTGAACATGAACGGCGAATGGCTTGTGCGCCCTTCAACACACAGCATTACGTACGGTTCCCAGGCCCGCAACAGATTGCCTCACACATTGCAAAGCGTTGCCATGCGGCGTTTGGCCAACACGGGTTCTTCGCGCGGCGCACAATCTCTGCTAGCCGTGAAAGCACTGTGACACCCTTTCCCTGGACCGACGTCCTCATCATCATCGGGCTGATTCTGCTGAACGGCCTGTTCTCGATGTCCGAACTGGCCATCGTCTCCGCGCGCACGCCGCGCCTCAAGATGTCCGCCGACAAGGGCAGCCGGGCCGCCCTGACCGCGATGGAACTGGCAGCCGACCCGGGCCGCTTCCTCTCGACGGTACAGATCGGCATCACGCTCATAGGCATCATCGCGGGCGCTTATTCGGGCGCGAGTCTCGGCCAGCCGGTCGGCGATCGCCTCGCCACGCTCGGCGTGCCGGTCCGTTTCGCAGGCGAGCTGGGTTTCGCGCTGGTGATCATTGCCACGACATACGCCAGCGTCGTCGTCGGCGAACTGGTGCCCAAGCAACTGGCCCTGCGCATGGCCGAGCCGGTTGCGCTGGTCATGGCCCGCTCGATGAGTATCCTGGCGACGGCGATGGGTCCGTTCGTCTGGCTGCTCGACAAGTCCTCGGGCCTGATCCTGCGCCTGTTCTCGATCCGCAGCGGGGATACCGAGCGTCTCACCGCCGAGGAACTCCACATGATTTTCGCCGAGGCCACCCGCACCGGCGTGATCGAGGAGGAGGAGCGCGCGATGATGACCGGCGTGATGCGTCTCGCCGAGCGTCCCGTGCGCGAACTGATGACCCCGCGCAACCAGATCGACTGGATCGACGCCGACGCCGACGAGACCCAGCTGCGCGCCAAGATCGCCGCCTCGCCGCACTCGCTGCTGCCGGTGGTGGCGGGCGAAGGCGCACCAGACAACGTGGTCGGCATCCTCAAGGTCAAGGAAGTGCTCGCCGCGCTGGTCGAGGGCCGGACGGTCGAGGTCCGCGCGATGATGCGCAAGGCCGAGGTCATCCCCGACCAGCTCGACGCCATGGACGCCCTGCGCAAGCTGCAGACCGCCGAAGTGTCGATGGCTGTGGTCCACGACGAATACGGTCACCTCGAAGGCGTGGTGACCCCCTCCGACGTTCTGGCCGCGCTGGCAGGCAACTTCGTCTCGCATCAGGACGAGGGCGACGAGCCCATGGTGACCGAGCGCGAGGACGGATCACTGCTGGTCTCGGGCGCCATGCCCGCCGATTCGCTGGCGGATCGCCTTGGCATCACGCTGCCCGAGGACCGTGATTTCGCGACCCTCGCGGGACTCGTACTCCACGTACTGCGCAAGGTCCCGCGCGAGGGCGAGCACTTCATCGATCAGGGCTGGCGTTTCGAAGTCATCGACATGGACGGGCTCAAGATCGACAAGCTCCTCGTCAGCAGCGTCGAGGATGAGGACGACGGCGTCACCGGTGACGGTTGACAAGCCTGCTGGCCGGCTAAGACATGATTGAGAGGGCACGCGGTGCGACCCGCGTGCCCTTTTTCATGTCCAGAAAGAATTAAGGGCCGGCATCGCAGAACACACCTCGTCATCCCAGCGAAGGCTGGGGCCGCTCGCCGCGCAAAGCCCGACCCTCGACCGGACGCTTTGACGATAGCTAAACCTTGGATCGTCATTGCGAGCGTAGCGAAGCAATCCAGAGCGGCGCCGAACTGCCCTGGATTGCTTCGCTACGCTCGCAATGACGAAGGGTGGGGCAATCGCTATGGCAGTAACAGGCCAGCGGTCCCAGCCTTCGCTGGGATGATGGGTTGTGCCCTGCACGATACGAAAAAGGCCGGACTTTCGCCCGGCCTTTTTCGTATCGTTTCAGCGAGAGATCAGCTGCCCACGGCAGTCTGCGCGTCACGCCCATCGCCTTCCGGCGCGGCGAGAATCGCGCGTGTCAGCTGGCCCTTGGCGACCGTGTAGGTCTGCGGATCGCCCACCGTCGAGCGGATTGACGGATCGGCGGTGCCTGCCATGCTCAGCGCCGACTTCTCGATGTCGCTGCGGGCCTGCGGGCCGCCAAACAGCGCATCGAGCGTCTGCTGCTGCATCGAATCATCGGCCGGGCGAGGCTGGCCCTGCTTCGGCGGGCTCAGCGAGAAGTCGGGCGGCACCACCAGCGGGGTCTGGCGCTGCACGGCGAACTCGTCGGGGCGAGCACGGTTGAACAGGCCGGTGCTGCCGCAAGCGGACAGCATGACCGCGCCCGTCGCGACGAGGAGGAGGGCAGCGGTTTTCTTCATGCGCATCAAATTCAACTCGCGTTTAATCTGCAATCGGGGCGGGTTGCGCCTCTGTCTCGGGCTTGTCGCGCGAAAACAGGGAACGGGCAAGGATAATCAGGACGCCGATGGTGATGGCGGCGTCCGCAAGATTGAAGATCAGGAAGGGCCGCCAGCCTCCGAAATGCAGGTCGGCATAGTCGATGACATAGCCGACGCCGAAACGGTCGCGGATGTTTCCCGCCGCACCGCCCAGCACCATGCCGAGCGCCGCGATCTCCGGCAGCTTGCGCTCGCGCAGCAGCCAGACGAACACGAAAGCGGCAATCGCGCCGGTCATGGCGACCAGCGCCCAGCGTCCCTCGGGCGAACCCGCAGTGAACAGGCCGAGCGAGACGCCGAAGTTCTGCGTCCACGTCAGGTTGAAGAACGGCAGGACGTAGACCTGCCCGATCCGGTCGAGATCGATGCCTTCGGTGATCCAGCCCTTGATGCCCTGGTCGATCGCATAGACGACCACGGCGACCAGCAGGCCGATCACACGCTTCATCCAGGGGTTCATTCCACCGGCTCCACGACGTCGTCGCAGCGGTCGCACAGCGCGCCGTCCTCGGTCACTTCCGGGAGATGGCGCCAGCAGCGGCCGCACTTGTGGTCGGTGGAGGGGGTGACGGTCACCTCCTCGCCCTGCCCGCGCGTGACTGTCCCGGTGATGAACAGCTCGGCGAGATCGGCCTCAGGTGCGCTTTCGGGCACCGTGACGACGGCGGCCAGGCTGGAGCCGATGATCTTCTCCCGCCGCAGCGGCTCGATCGCCTCGGTCACAGCCGCGCGCAGCGTGCGCAGTTGGGCCCACTTCGCATCGTCTGCCTCGACCGCCGGAACTTCCGGCCATTCGAGCAGGTGAACGCTGTCGCCGTCCGGATAGCGCGATCCCCACGTTTCCTCGGCGGTGAACACGATCACCGGCGCGGCGTAGCGGATCAGCGCGTGGAACAGCGTGTCCAGCACCGTGCGGTAGGCGCGGCGCTTGGGGTCCGTTGGCGCGTCGCAGTAGAGGCAGTCCTTGCGGATATCGAAGAAGAACGCGGAGAGGTCCTCGTTGCAGAAATCGAGCAGCGACCGGACGTAGGTGTTGAAGTCGAAGGCATCGATCGCCCCGCGCAGCGTCGCGTCGAGCTTGCCCAGCAGCGCAAGCACGTAGCGCTCCAGTTCGGGCATCTCCGACACGGGAAGGCGCTCCGCCTCGTCGAAGCCGTCCAGTGCGCCCAGCAGGTAGCGCAGGGTGTTGCGCAGCTTGCGGTACTGGTCGGCGACGCCCTTCAGGATTTCGTCGCCGATGCGGTGGTCCTCGGTGAAATCCACCGAGAGCGCCCAGAGACGAATGATGTCGGCGCCGTTGGTCTCCATGACCTTGAGCGGGCTGATCGTGTTGCCCAGCGACTTGGACATCTTCATGCCCTTGGCGTCCATCGTGAAGCCGTGGGTCAGCACCGCCTTGTACGGCGCATGGCCGCGCGTGGCGCAGCTTTCCAGCAGCGAGGACTGGAACCAGCCGCGATGCTGGTCGGAGCCTTCGAGATAGAGATCCGCCTTCGGGCCGGTATAGCCTTCGGGGCGCAGCAGATCGGGCCAACGGCCTGATTCCAGAACGAAAGCGTGCGTGGAGCCGGAATCGAACCAGACGTCGAGAATGTCGGCGACGCGCTCGTAATCGTCGGCGTTGTAGCCGTTGCCGAGCAGGTCCTGCGCGGCTTCGTCCGACCAGCCATCGACGCCCTTCGCCAGGATCGCGGCGCGGATGCGTTCGTTGACGGCGGGATCGACGAGGTATTCGCCGGTCTTGCGGTGCACGAACAGCGTGATCGGCACGCCCCATGCGCGCTGGCGCGAGAGCACCCAGTCGGGGCGCCCCTCGACCATCGCGCCGATGCGGTTGCGGCCCTTGTCGGGAACGAAGCGGGTTTCGGCGATGGCCTGCAGCGCCGCCTGACGAAGCGTCGGCGCGTCCATCAGGTTTTCCTCGGCGGGATCGATCGCCCCGCCCTCGTTCTCCCAGCGCTTGTCGGCCGGGGTCTTGGGCGAGATATGCGTCATCGCCTTGTCCATCGGCACGAACCACTGCGGGGTGCAGCGGTAGATCACCTTGGCCTTGGAACGCCACGAGTGCGGGTACGAGTGCTTGTAGTCCGCCGAAGCCGCCAGCAAGCCGCCCGCTTCGCGCAGGTCGGAGCAGATCGGGCCGTCGGGGGCGTTGAACTTCGGGTTGATGACCGAGCCCTGTCCGGCCAGCCACAGCCAGTCCTCGCGGTACTTGCCGTCGGCCTCGACCACGAACTTGGGGTTGATGCCGTTGGCCTTGCACAGATCGAAGTCGTCCTCGCCATGGTCGGGCGCCATGTGGACGAGGCCGGTGCCGCTCTCGGTGGTGACGAAATCGCCCGCCAGCAGCGGACGCGGCTCGGCGAAGAAGCCGCCGAGCGCGTGCATCGGGTGGCGAGCGATGGTGCCGGCGAGGTCGGTGCCTTTGCCGCGCCATAGTTCCGCATTGGCTTGGAAGATAACCTTGCTGTCATGACCAGCCGCTTTCAGCAGGCCAGTCAGATATGCGGACATTCGCTCTTGGAAGGACTTTTGCAGTTCCGCAGCAATCAGGAATTTCCTGCCGAACAATGCACGGCCGACGTTGGCATGAGAAGCTGATTCCTGCTCCCCCCACCCAACTACGCCTAGTGAAGACGTCTGAAGAACAACATACTCAACCTCCGGCCCATAAGCCAAAGCCTGGTTCACCGGGATCGTCCAGGGCGTCGTCGTCCAGATCACCGCATAGGCGCCGACCAGTTCGGGCACGGCCGACTCAACGATCTCGAACGCCACGTCGATCTGGGTCGAGGTGATGTCCTCGTACTCAACCTCGGCTTCGGCGAGGGCGGTCTTCTCCACCGGCGACCACATCACCGGCTTGGCGCCGCGATAGAGCATGCCGTTCTCGGCGAACTTGAGCAGTTCGCCGACGATGGTGGCCTCGGCCTGGAAGTCCATCGTCAGGTACGGGTTGTCCCAGTCGCCGTTGATGCCCAGGCGCTTGAGCTGCTCGCGCTGCACGTTCACCCAGTTCTGGGCATAGGCGCGGCATTCGGCGCGGAATTCCTCCGCCGGAACCTCGTCCTTGTTCTTCTTTTTCTTGCGGTACTCTTCCTCGACCTTCCACTCGATCGGCAGGCCGTGGCAGTCCCAGCCGGGAACGTAAGGCGCGTCCTTGCCCAGCAGGGTCTGGGTGCGGACGACCATGTCCTTGAGGATGTGGTTCAGCGCGTGGCCGATGTGCATGTCGCCGTTGGCATAAGGCGGGCCGTCATGCAGCACGAACTTGTCGCGGCCGCGGCGGGCGTCACGGGTCTTCTCGTAAATCTTTTCCGACTGCCAGCGCGCAAGAATGCCCGGCTCCTTCTGGGGGAGTCCGGCCTTCATCGGGAAATCGGTCTTCGGCAGGAAGACGGTGCTACGATAGTCGCGCTGTTCGGTCATGATCGCGGGGCACTAGAACAAATGCGCGATCGTTGGAAGTGCGAGGATTCGGTGAGGCTCGCCGTCCCCTGCCCGCGTCACCCTGAACTCGTTTCAGGGTCCATTGTGCCGCAAGCCCGGAAGCTGGAATGGTAAACTGCGAGTGCGGCCTTGTGGAGCGACAGTCCGGCACCAACCGCCCGATGGACCCTGAAACAAGTTCAAGGTGACGGGGTGCCTGGCCGCGTCGTCAGAGACCCGCCAGCAGTTCGCGCGCTTTCACGCAGTCCCGGTCCATCTGCTCGATCAGCGCGTCGAGCGAATCGAACTTCGCCTCGGGCCGCAGGAAGTGGTGGAACGCCACCTCGATCTCCTGCCCGTAGAGGTCGCCTGCGAAGTCGAAGAAGTGCGGCTCCAGCAGTTCCTTGGGCGGGTCGAAGGTCGGGCGGATGCCAATGTTCGCCGCACCGTGGACCACGCGGCCATCGGGCATGCGGCCGGTCACCGCATAGATGCCGTAGAGCGGGCGCAGGTAGTTCGCCATGTCGAGGTTGGCTGTGGGAAAGCCGATGGTGCGGCCCAGCTTGTCGCCATGCTGCACCCGGCCCCGGATCGCAAACGGCCGCGTCAGCAGGCGTGCGGCCAGTTGACAGTCGCCGCTCTTGAGCGCCTCGCGGATGCGGCTCGACGAGACGGTGCCGCCCGCGTCGCTGACCGGACCGACGGTGCGCCCCTCCAGCCCGTGCGCCGCGCCGACTTCCCGCAGCAATTGCGGATTGCCGCCCTTGGCGCGGCCGAACGTGAAATCCTCGCCGGTGACGACGCCGACCGCGCCCATGTGACGCACCAGCATCTCCTCGATCCACTGCACGGCGGGCATCGCCGCCATCGCCGAATCGAAGTGCAGCACCAGCATCGCATCCGCGCCGGCGGCCGCGAACAGTTCCTGCCGCTGCTCCAGCGTGGTCAGGCGGAAGGGCTCGGCATCGGGCTTGAAGTGGCGGACGGGGTGCGGGTCGAAGGTGGCGACGATGGCCGGGCGGCCCTGCGCCTTCGCCCAGCCGATCGCCTCGCCCACCACGGCCTGATGGCCTTGGTGGAACCCGTCGAAGTTGCCCAGCGCCAGCACGGCACCGCGCAGGGATTCGGGAACGGGTTGGCGGTTGTCGAGGCGAATCATGGGCGTCTCGGCTATAGGGCGCGTGTGAGAGTCACGAAAGCATGTGCCGGTCGGGCACCGTCCGCCGCATGGGCGTCGCGCGCAATTTCAACCCACTCGGGGCCGACTTCGGGCATTACGGTATCGCCCTCGTAATCGCCCGCGATCTCGGTCAGTTCGATCCGGGCGGCGAGCGGGAGGAAGAGAGCATTGATCTCGGCCCCGCCGATCACCGCGACTTCGCCTTCTCCGGCAAGCGCCAACGCCTCGTCCACCGAATGCGCGACTTCGGCGCCTTCCGCGCTCCAGCCGGTGTCGCGGGTCAGCACGATGTGACGGCGGCCGGGCAGCGGCGCGGGAAAGCTGTCGAAGGTCTTGCGGCCCATCACCATCGGCTTGCCCATGGTCAGCGCCTTGAACCGCTTGAGGTCCGCCGGGAGCCGCCAGGGCAGCGCGCCGTCGCGGCCGATCACGCCGTTTTCGGCGCGGGCGTAGATGAGGAAAACCTGCGGCATCATCTTTGGGGCCATCAGTCGAGGATCAGCCGCGTGACATGGCCCATCTTGCGCCCCGGACGGGCGGCGGCCTTGCCGTAGAGGTGCAGGTGGTTGGCCGGGTCGGCGAGGATCGTCGGCCAGTCGTGCGCCTCGTCACCGATAAGGTTGCGCATCTCCACGCCCTTGGCGGCAAGGCCGGTGTCGCCCAGCGGCAGCCCGCAGATCGCGCGGACGTGGTTCTCGAACTGGCTGGTGACCGAGCCCTCGATGGTCCAGTGGCCCGAGTTGTGGACGCGCGGCGCCATTTCGTTGAAGACGGGGCCGTCCTTCGTCGCGAAGAATTCCAGCGTCAGCACGCCGACATAGTCCAGTGCATCGGCAACCTTGGTGGCGAGGGCCCGCGCGGCAGGCACCTGCTCCAGTAGGTCGGCGGGCGCGGGCACGGTGCTGAGTGCCAGGATGCCGCCCTCGTGGACGTTGTGGGCGCTGTCGAAGAAGCGCACCCCGCCGTCCGCGCCGCGGCACAGGATCACCGAGAATTCGGCAAAGAAGGTGACGAAGCCCTCGTAGATCAGCGGCGTCGCGGGAAGGTCCAGCGCGGCGGCGTCCCCGGGCGTCATGATGCGCCACTGGCCCTTGCCGTCATAGCCGTCGCGGCGGGTCTTGAGGATGCCCGGCGCGCCGATCGCGGCGATGGCCCGCGCAAGGTCTTCGGCACTGTCCACCGGGGCGAAGGGGGCAGGGGTGCCGCCGAGGCCAGTGACGAAGCGCTTTTCGTTCAGGCGGTCCTGCGCGGTTTCGAGAGCACGCGCGTGGGCGAGCAACGGCGTGTCGCCCAGCGCCGCGAGCGGGCCAACGGGGACGTTCTCGAACTCGTAGGTCACCACCGCGCAGTCGGCGGCGAACTTCGCCATGGCCTCGGCATCGTCCCAGGCGGCGCACGTGAACTGGGCGCAGACGTCGGCGGCGATCGAGTCCGCCTCGGGCGCGTAGACGTGGCAGCGGTAGCCAAGCTGCGCCGCCGCCATGGCGATCATCCGCCCGAGCTGGCCGCCGCCAAGAATGCCGATGGTTTCGCCGGGAGAGATCATTACGCCTTTACGCCTGCCTTGTGCCGGTGCCCTTCGACAAGCTCAGGGTGAGCGGACTTAGTGCTGAAATTCTAAAACCCAACCCCGCTCGTGCTGAGCGTGTCGAAGCACCTCAGCCAAGCGGGAAACATCAGACCGGCTTTTCCGCTACACCCGCGGTCTGCGCCGCACGGAAGTCCTTGAGCCGTCCCGCCAGCGCCTCGTCCGAGGTGGCCAGGATCGCCGCCGCCAGCAAACCGGCATTGGCCGCGCCCGCCTCGCCGATCGCCAGCGTGCCGACGGGGATACCCGCAGGCATCTGCACGATCGAGAGCAGGCTGTCCTGTCCCGACAGCGCCTTGCTCTGCACCGGCACGCCGAGCACCGGAAGATGCGTCATCGCGGCAATCATGCCGGGCAGGTGGGCAGCGCCCCCTGCCCCGGCGACGATCACCTTGAAGCCTTCGCCGTCCGCGCCATGCGCGAAGTCCACCAGCCGCTCGGGCGTGCGGTGCGCCGAGACGATGCGAGCGTCATAAGCGACGCCCAGCTTGTCGAGCATCTCGGCGGCCTTGATCATGGTCGGCCAGTCGGACTGGCTGCCCATGACGATTGCAACTGGTGCAGTCACGGATCAGCGCTCCGAGAGGTAGTAGCGGTCGAGCACCTTGAGATCGTTGTCGAGCTCGTAGACGATCGGCTGGCCGGTCGGGATTTCCAGACCGGTGATCTCCTCGTCGGAGATACCCGAGAGGTGCTTTTCCAGCGCGCGCAGCGAATTGCCGTGCGCGGCGACCAGCACGGTCGAACCGGCATGGAGGTGCGGCACGATCGAGCCTTCGTAATACGGCAGGACGCGGGCGATGGTGTCCTTGAGGCTCTCGGTCATCGGCGTGTCGATGCCCGCGTAGCGCGGTTCGGCCGAGAGGTCGAACTCGCTGCCCTTGTCCATGACGGGGGGCGGAATGTCGAAGCTGCGGCGCCAGACCTTGACCTGCTCGTCGCCGTGCTTGGCGGCGGTCTCGGCCTTGTCGAGGCCGGTCAGGCCGCCGTAGTGACGCTCGTTCAGGCGCCAGTCCTTGGTTTCCGGGATCCACAGGATGCCGGCGGCTTCGAGCGCGAAATGCAGCGTCTTGATCGCGCGGGTCTGCAGCGAGGTGAAGGCGACGTCGGGCAGCAAGCCCTTGTCCTTGAGCAGCGCACCGGCAGCGCGGGCCTCGGCCTCGCCCTTTTCGGTGACGTCGACGTCCCACCAGCCGGTGAAGCGGTTTTCAAGGTTCCACTGGCTCTGGCCGTGGCGAAGCAGGATCAGGCGAGGCAATGTAGGCTCCCTATACTGTCAAGGACCGACGCGGTCTTGCCGCTGTTCGAGATATGGGCCCCTAGCTTTCCGGCGGCGATTTGGCCAGTGGCGGTTTGCTGTCGGGCGATTCGCCCTCCTCGACCGCTTCGCCGAGCGCGGATACGGCACGAGCCTGCGCCTTGCGGCGACGCAGGTTCTCGCGCAGCTTGGCGGCGAGACGCTCTTCCTTCGTGGGTTTTCGAGGCGATTGCGGCGCGTTCATCGCCCGCTGCATTGCCGCTCCGAAAAAGAAAGCACAAGAGGCGCTTGACAATCGAACGCCGCGCGGACAATAGCGCCCCCCTGTCTCGGGGGCTTCTGGCCCGGCAGACAGACGCCCCGGTTACCCGGGCCTGGAATATGTGCTGCTGTAGCTCAGTGGTAGAGCGCGTCATTGGTAATGACGAGGTCGGGAGTTCAATCCTCCCTAGCAGCACCATTCCCTTCCCTTTCTCTCATCGAAGATAGCGCATTGCCGGGGCATTCAGCCACCGCGTCTTCTGGCGTGTTTTGCTGCAATGCGGCGACTGTCATCGAACTGTCTTCGCTCTATCACGCGAGCGTCATGGAACAGGCCTACGGGCCGCCCTCAAGGACACACAACGTCGCTTCAGGGAACCATTCCAGCTATGAATCGCTCGCTCCAGCTCGTCGCCGGGCTGCTTGCCTCGGCCTCCTTCGCCACTATCGCTCACGCCGGTGAAGTTGCCGGTCACGTCAACGACGCTACCGGCACCCGCGCGCTACAGTCGGCCACCGTGCGCATCGTGGAACTCAACCGCCAGGTCGAGACCGACCGCGCCGGTTCCTACGTCTTCGGTGACGTGCCCGCCGGCACCTACACGCTCGAAGCGCGCTACGTCGGTGCGGAAGTGACGACCCAGACCGTCAACGTCGCTGCGACCGGCCGTATCGAGGGCAACTTCGACCTCGCGGCGATCGGCGGCGGCGACATTCTCGTCACCGGCATGACCGCGAACATGACCAGCGCCCTGTCCCGCCAGAAGGCCGCGGACGGCGTGGAATCGGTCCTGACCCGCGACGCGGTCGGCCAGTTCCCCGACCAGAACGTGGCGGAATCGCTGCGCCGCCTGCCGGGCGTCAACATCCTCAACGATCAGGGCGAAGGCCGCTACGTCTCGGTCCGCGGTCTCGACCCCGAACTCAACGGCACCTCGGTCAACGGCGTGCGCCTGCCCGCCCCGGAATCGGATGTGCGTTCGGTCGCGCTGGACGTCATCTCATCCGACACCATCGAATCGATCGAAGTGAAGAAGAGCTTCACCCCCGACATGGATGGCGACTTCATCGGCGCCTCGATCGAGATCAACACCACCAGCGCCTTCGATTCCAAGAAGAACCGCTACTCGGTCAGCGCCGAGGGCAGCTGGAACGACTATTCGGGCAAGGTCATGCCCAAGGGCTCGTTCGACTTTACCCAGAAGCTGGGTGACGACTTCGGCATCGCCGGATCGGTCAGCTACTACAAGCGCAAGTTCGAGACCGACAACGTCGAGACTGGCGGCTGGAGCCTCGACGACGCCGGCAACGCCTGGGCCGAATCGGTCGAATATCGCGACTATGACGTGGAGCGTACCCGCATCAACGCGGCGCTGTCCGCCGACTGGCGCGTGTCGGACACGACCAAGGCCTATATCCGCGGCAACTGGGCGCAGTTCGACGACCACGAATACCGCCGCCGCACCACGCTCGACTTCAGCGATTTCGAGGACGGCCCGACCTCCAGCACCGACAGCGGCGCGACTTTCGACGGCGACGACGAGCGCATCACCGTCAACCGCGACCTGAAGGACCGCTTCGAGCGCCAGCGCATCCGCTCGGTCTCGATCGGCAGCGACACCGACACCGGCGTGTGGAAGTTCAAGTGGATGGGCAGCTACGCCAAGTCCACCGAGCGCGAGAACTTCTCGATCGACCCGACCCGTTTCCGTGCGCGCTTCACGGAAGGTACCGTGGTCGACATGGATTACGCCAACAAGTACTATCCGACCTACTCGGTGACGCAGGGCGCGGACAGCTTCAACGATCCCAGCGAGTATGAATTCAACCGTACCGAGCTGACCACGCTGTCCGACAGCCGTGACCAGGAATGGGCGATCAAGGCAGACCTCGCCCGCACCTTCGCAGGTTCGAACGGCGACTTCACCGTGCAGGTCGGCGGCAAGGCCCGCTGGCGCAAGAAGTCTTACGACTTCAACATGACCTACTACGAACTGGCCGACGATGCGCCGGACTATACGCTGGCCGACGTGCTGGGTTCGCAGACCTACCGCCTGGTCAACATGGGCCCCGTCGCCAGCAAGGGCGGCCCGGCCGACTACCTGCTCGCGAACCCCGGTTCCTTCGTGGTCAACGATTACGAGACGGACTTCAACTCGGCGACCAGCGACTACTCGGTGCGTGAGGACATCGCGGCCGGTTATGCGATGGCGCGCTGGGACAGCTCGACGCTGCGCGTGATCGGCGGCGTGCGCATGGAGCGTACGTACAACGAGCTGAACGGCCAGTACGTGACCGACAGCGACGACGTCGTGGTCACCCCGGTCAGCTTCACCCGCAGCTACACCAACTGGCTGCCCAGCCTGACGGTGCGCTACAGCCCGCAGCAGAACATCGTGGCGCGTCTGGCGGGTTACAAGACCGTCGTGCGTCCCAAGCTCTCGCAGATGGCTCCGCGCAACACCATCAACGATGACCTCGAACTGGAAGTCGGCAACCCCGAGCTGAAGCCCTATCAGGCCTGGAACCTCGACGCCGGGTTCGAATACTACTTCTCGAACAATGGCGCATTCTCGGTTGGCGGGTTCTACAAGTCGATCAAGGACTACACTTACACCCAGCGCACCCGTGAGGCCGGCACCTATCAGGGCGTCGAATATAGCGAGCTGACGATGCCGGTGAACGGTGACACCGCCGAGATCGTGGGCCTCGAGGCCAGCTTCAGCCAGTCGTTCTCGATGCTGCCCTCGCCGTTCGACGGCCTGCTGACGCAGATCAACTACACCTACACGTACGCCCGCGGCACGGTGCTGGACGGTGACGACGTGGCGCGCCGGATCAACCTGCCCAACGCCTCGAAGAACACCTTCAACGTCGTGCTGGGCTACGAAAAGGGTCCGATCAGCCTGCGCGCTGCCGGCACCTTCCGCGACAAGTACCTCGACGAAGTGGGCGACGATGCCGAGACCGACCGCACCGTCAACCAGCACTTCCAGCTGGACCTCTCGGCCAAGTACAAGCTGACCGACAACATCAAGCTGTTCGCCGACTGGGTGAACGTCAACAACGCCAAGTACTTCGCCTACCAGAACCTCGGCGGCGCCAAGCGCGTGCTGCAGTACGAGGAATACGGCTCGACGGTGAAGTTCGGCGCAAGGATGTCGTTCTGATGAAGCGCAACCTCACGCGCATCGCCGATGTCGTGAAGCTGGGGTCGGGAGCTTTGCTCCCGGCCCTCCTGCTTTCCGCCTGCGCGACGACCTCAACCATTGGCACCACCGGAGCACCCGAAGCTCCCCGTCCCCGCTATCCCGCCATCGACATTCCCGCCGAGGGCGAGACCACGCCGGTCGGCACCGGCAATGCCGATGCGGCGGACGATCCGGCGATCTGGCGCAATGCGGCGAATCCCGCCGCCAGCCTGGTCCTGGGCACCGACAAGAAGGCCGGGCTCTACGTCTACGCCCTCGACGGTACGGTGAAGGACTTCTCGCCCGCCGGTGCGCTCAACAACGCGGACCTGCGCGAAGTGCGCATGGCCGACGGCTCCACCCGCATCCTCGTCGGCGCCAGCGACCGTACCGACCGCGCCGAGCCGCGCATCGCGCTGTTCGGCCTCGACGGTGCGACCGGCAAGCTCTCGGTGCTCGGCTCCGGGACGTTCCTCCCCGCAGACCATGCCCCGGCGGAGGCCTACGGCTTCTGCATGGGTGCTCCGCTCGCGGCGGGCGAACTCGCCCGCGCCTACGTCGTGCTCAAGGACGGTACGGTCGCCGAGAGCCGCATCGTCGAGAACGCCGGCAAGGTTTCGGCCGAGCACTTGCGCGACGTCAAGTTCGCGACCCAGTCCGAGGGCTGCGTCGTCGATGACGTGACGAAGACGCTCTACGTCGCCGAGGAGGACGTGGCGATCTGGAAGGTGCCGCTCTCACCGGCGACGCTGACCGCATCCTCCTACGCCCGCGTCGGCGAAGCGGACGGTCTGGTCGACGACATCGAGGGCCTTGCCATCGCCCGCAACGCCGAAGGCCGCGCCTGGCTCGTCGCCTCCAGCCAGGGCGACAACGCCTATGCGCTGTTTGATCTCGCCACCGGCAAGCCCGCAGGCCGCTTCCGTATCAACGGGGGCGCCATCGGCGGGACCAGCGACACCGACGGCATCGAAGTCGTGCTCGGCGACTTCGGACCGCAGTATCCCGAAGGACTGTTCATGGCGCAGGACGGCGACAACGCCCCCAAGGCGCAGAACTTCAAGCTGTTGTCGTGGCGCTCGATCCGCACCGCGCTGGGCATCCGGTAACCCGACTCTGCCGCATCCGCGTGTGACTCGATCTCGCGGATGCGGTAGAACGGCGACCATGGTGAGGGAAACGAATCGATGAGGCGGATCGAAGCACTGGCTGTGCTCGTCATCGTTTCCTGCGCGGCATTGCCCGCGGTGGCCCAAGCAGATGTTCTGCAGATCGGCACCTCAGGCGCCGAATGGGTCGCCGGTGGCCCTGCAACCCTCCCCGCCGCATCCGACCTCGCGCAAGTAGATCAGTCGTCGGGCGTCGGCTTCATCGGCAGCACTGTTGCAAAGGCGACCGAGCAGGTCGAATCGACCCCGATGGAGATCGATTCCGGGCTGCACCCTCAGTCGATTACAGAAGCACTCGACGCGGCAGGCCCGACCCGCTGGCGTGAGCGCGTCGCCCAGCTTGCCGCCAAGTACGACATCAGCCCGACGCTGCTGGAAGCGGTGGTCTGGCAGGAAAGCCGCTGGAACGAACTGGCGCTCTCGCCGGTCGGCGCGCGTGGGCTGGCCCAGCTGATGCCCGGCACCGCCGCGCAGATGGGCGTCGATCCCGCCGATCCCATGGCCAACCTAGAGGGCGGCGCGCGCTACTTGCGCATGCAGCTCGATGCCTTCGGCGGCGATCTGGAAAAGGCGCTGGCGGCCTACAACGCCGGTCCCGCCCGCGTGCTCAAGGCCGGGGGCATTCCCAATATCCGCGAGACCCGGGCCTACGTCGCCTCGATCATGGCGCGGCTGACGGACCCGGTTCGGCAGTAAACACCCACATCGTCATTGCGAGCATAGCGAAGCAATCTAGGGCCGAGTAAACTGCCCTAGA
Source organism: Novosphingobium resinovorum (assembly GCF_027922145.1). Lineage (GTDB taxonomy): Bacteria > Pseudomonadota > Alphaproteobacteria > Sphingomonadales > Sphingomonadaceae > Novosphingobium > Novosphingobium resinovorum. The sequence goes on from NZ_BSFC01000019.1 coordinate 328,747, forward strand.
TTGCTTCGCTATGCTCGCAATGACGACTGTTCTGATGGTGGCGTCCGCAAAAAACGCGCCACCTTCCGGCAGCGCGTTTTTTTACCGTCCGAAGTGGCGGATCAGCCCAGCAGCTTCTGCGCGATCGCGCGTACATCGTCGCGCATATCGGGACGGTCGAGCGCGATAGCCAGCGTCGCTTCCACGAAGCCGACCTTCGAGCCGCAGTCGAAACGGCGCCCGTTGAAGGTTACCGCATGAAACGGCTGCTGGCCGATCAGCTTGGCCATCGAATCGGTCAGCTGAATCTCGCCACCTGCGCCCTTCCCCTGCGTTTCAAGCAGACCCATCACTTCAGGCTGGAGGATATAGCGGCCCGAGACGATCTTGTTCGAAGGCGCCTCGTCCACCTTGGGCTTCTCGACCAGACCCTTGACCTCGGTGAGATTGCCCCGGCTTTCGCCGGGCGCGATCACGCCGTAGCTCGACACTTCCTCATGCGGCACTTCGAGCACCGAGACGAGGTTGCCGCCCACTTCGTTGTAGGCCTCGATCATCTGCGCCATGCAGCCGGGCGTGCCGTACATCAGTTCGTCGGGCAGGAAGATCGCGAAAGGCTCATCCCCCACGACGGCGCGGGCGCACCATACCGCGTGGCCGAGGCCCAGCGGCACCTGCTGACGCACGGTGACGAGGTTGCCGGGCTGGATGCGGGTCGGCTCAAGCGGGTCGAGCGACTTGCCGCGCCCGGTCATCGTCGCTTCGAGTTCGTAAGCGGTATCGAAATGCTCGACGATCGCGGTCTTGCCGCGGCCCGTCACAAAGACGAATTCCTCGATTCCGGCTTCGCGCGCCTCGTCGACGGCGTATTGGATCAGAGGCCGATCGACGACCGGAAGAAGTTCCTTCGGAATCGCCTTGGTGGCGGGCAGGAAACGGGTGCCGAGACCGGCGACGGGAAAGACGGCTTTTCGGACCGGCTTGCGAAAGTTCGAGTCACTCATGGGTCTGGATAATGCCTCGCTCATGTTGCGGTTGCGTTTAAAGCCCGGAAATAGTCTTAGCGCAACAACCCCATGTTAATCTTACCGAACCCTTAATCCGCCGCGAAATTGCATCCGATCCCGTTGAAGCACGCGCGTTTGGCGCTAAAGGACGGTGATGGACAAGATCATCATCGAGGGCGGCAAGCGCCTTTCCGGCACCATTCCCGTTTCCGGCGCCAAGAACGCCGCGCTCACGCTGCTGCCCTGCGCGCTGCTGACCGAAGAACCGCTGACGCTGCGCAATCTGCCGCGTCTGGCGGACATCGACGGTTTCCAGCACCTGATGAACCAGTTCGGCGTCTCCACCGCGATCGCGGGCAGCCGTCCGGAAGACTTCGGCCGCGTGATGACGCTGCAGGGCACGCGTATCACCAGTTCGGTCGCGCCTTACGACCTCGTACGCAAGATGCGCGCCTCGATCCTCGTCCTTGGACCGATGCTGGCGCGCATGGGCGAGGCGACCGTGTCACTGCCCGGCGGCTGCGCCATCGGCAACCGCCCGATCGACCTGCACCTCAAGGTCATGGAAGCACTGGGCGCGACGATCGAGCTGGCCGCCGGTTACGTGCGCGCCATCGCCCCTGACGGCGGCCTGCCGGGCGGGCGCTACTCGTTCCCGGTCGTCTCCGTGGGCGCCACCGAGAACGCGCTGATGACCGCCGTGCTGTGCAAGGGCAAGTCCACCCTGCACAATGCCGCGCGCGAGCCGGAGATCGTCGATCTGTGCAACCTGCTCGTCGCGATGGGCGCGCAGATCGAGGGTATCGGCACAAGCGACCTCACCATCCACGGCGTCGACCGCCTGCACGGAGCGACCTACATGGTCATGCCCGACCGCATCGAGGCGGGTTCCTACGCCTGCGCCGCCGCCATCACCGGCGGTGAAGTGCTGCTCAAGGGCGCGAAGATCGAGGACATGGAAGCCACCGTGCAGGCGCTGCGCGATGCAGGCGTCCACGTCGAGCCCAAGGCCGACGGCCTCCATGTCGCCTCGGACGGCAAGCTGCGGCCCGTCACGATCTCCACCGCCCCCTACCCCGGTTTCGCCACCGACATGCAAGCGCAGCTGATGGCCCTGCTGTGCATGGCCGAAGGCTCCAGCGTGCTCACCGAGACCATCTTCGAGAACCGCTACATGCACGTTCCCGAACTCAACCGCATGGGCGCGCGGATCGAGACCAAGGGTCGCACCGCGATCGTCCACGGCGTACAGGGCCTCACCGGCGCCGACGTCATGGCGACCGACCTCCGCGCCTCGATGAGCCTCGTGATCGCCGGTCTCGCCGCAAAGGGCCAGACGCAGGTGCACCGCCTCTACCACCTCGACCGCGGCTACGAGCGCCTTGAGGAGAAGCTGGCACTGGTCGGCGCGCAGATCGAACGCGTCGGCGGCGACTGAGGAAACTCCGAAGGCCCATGGCGCGTTTGCCTCTCGAACTGCCGAGAGGAGAGACGAACATGGGCCTCATCAAGTTGGCGGCCGCCGGAGCGGTCGGCTACGCCCTCTACAAATACGCGACCGAGAAGAAGCAGGAAGCCGAGTTCGCAGGCGGCGTGCGCGATTCCGGTCCGGAGCATATGAGTTCGCCGCCCAAGAGCTGGGACAAGACCGACGAAGCGATCGACGAGAGCTTCCCGGCGAGCGATCCTCCATCGACATACTGATCACCAGTCGCGGTCGCTAGAAAGGGCGGGAGAAGCAAAGGCTTTCCCGCCCTTTTGCCATCCGTCGCAAATTCCCGCGGCCTGGCTGATTCCCCGCATCCTGGCTGGAACGAATTGTTTACCTAACCCGTTGAAACCCTTGTCGGAGCGCCGGGATGGCCGCCTCCGGGACGGGAAGAAGATGATGGCGATCCACTTTGTCGCGGACCTGAACTTCAACGGCGAGAGCGCCCTTCACGCGATTCCCTACGGCTTTCCCGATAGCGCCGAGATGACCCGCCGCATCTGCGAGGTCTGGCGTGCCCGCGTGGCCGACGACGACACCGTCTGGATTCTCGGCAATGTCGGAAACCCCGTCCATCTCGGCAGCCTTCCCGGCAACAAGCACCTTGTGCGTGGACCGAATGACCCGCAAGCGTGGAATTGTCTCGCAACGGGCCGCTACGCCAGCGTCTGCGACATGCAGCGCCTCGATACGGCCCACGGAACTCTGACCCTCATCAACGACCCTGCGAAGGCGCTGGAAGGCGATGCGCTCGTACTCCACGGCCATACCCGGTACGCGTGGAGCCGCCCCGGTCACAACTGCGTGGCCGCGCACGGACTGGGATGGGGGCCGGTCAGCCTCGACATGCTGATGCGCAAGCCCGCCGAACCGAGGCTTAGCCGCGCCGCCTGAAGGCGCCATTCGTCATTGCGAGCATAGCGAAGCAATCTAGGGCGACCCAAGACTGCCCTGGATTGCTTCGCTATGCTCGCAATGACGAATGGGAAACACTCTAGCCCAGAGCCGAAGTCGCCAGCCACACCCTGACCGCCCCGGCCAGCCCCGGCGGCGTTTCAGCCTCCAGTCGCTCCGCATCGATCCGCGCGACGAGCGCGTTCACCGGCAACCCCTCATGCGCGGCGGCGCGCTTGAGCAGGTCCCAGAACACCGGCTCGAGGCTGATCGAGGTCTTGTGCCCGGCGATCTCCACCGAACGTTTGACCGGAGGATGGTAAGGCGTGGTCATCGCGCGGCAACCTAGCTGCCCTCCGCCCCGCCGAGAACCCCGGAAATCAGCCGAAGTCCATTGATCGATACCTATCGATAGCAAGGTATCTTGCCTCGACCTGTACTTTTCTAAACAAGGTATCTTGCAACACACAGTAGCTGGTTATATACGATGGACATCCGCAGGAGATGATTCGATGTCCGAAATCGAAATCCAATTGAAGAAAGGGGTGCTGGGGCTCTGTGTCCTGGCGCTGCTCTCGCGGGGGGACAGCTATGCCTACGAGATCGCGAGCCGCATGGCCGACGCGGTCGACATGGGCGAAGGCACGATCTACCCGCTGATGCGCCGCATGCAGTCCGAAGGTCTGGTGAAGACCTACCTTGAGGAATCGCCCTCCGGCCCGCCCCGCAAGTACTATAGCCTCACCGACACCGGCCGCTCGCGTCTTGCCGAGCAGGTCGCCGAATGGCGCGGCTTCACCAAGGCCGTGGACACGCTGCTCGACGATGCCGCAGAGCCGACTGCCGTTCAGGAAGGCCCGATTCAGGAAGGAGAGCCCAGCCATGATGCGTAACGAATTCATCAAGCGCCTGAAGGCGGGCCTCAAGGGCATGCCGCAGGACGCCATCGACGACATCGTCGCCGACTACGAAGAGCACTTCGAAGCCGGCCTTGCCGAGGGCCGCAGCGAAGAGGAGGTTGCGACGGCCCTCGGCAACCCGAGCCGCCTTGCCCGCGAACTGCGCTTCGAAACCGGCTTCCGCAACTGGAAGAGCGATCGCACGCCGTCGTCCGCCTGGGGCGCGATCCTTGCCTTCATGGGCCTCGCCACGATCGACATCCTGATCCTGCTGCCGATCGTGCTGCCGGTTCTGGGCGTGGTCTTCGGCCTGTTCGTGGCGGTGCTGGCGGCCTTCGTCGGCGGCGGCTTCATGCTGATTGCCGGGCCTTTCTCCGGCTTCCCCGGCGGCCCGCTGATCGCGATCCTGCTGGGCCTCGGCACCATGAGTGCTGCGGTCGGCATCGGCGCCCTGCTCACCATCGTGGGCATCGGCGTGGTCAACGCCCTCATGTGGTTCGGCCGCCTGCACTACCGTGTGCTCGAACCCGCCATCCATCCCGAAGACTGACGACGACAAGGAGGACCAAGTGATGCTCAGGAAACTGCTCATCGTATTCGCCAGCGGCCTGATCCTGTCGATCGCCGCCTTCGCCCTCGCCTGGACTTTCGGCGGCGAGAAAATGAAACAGGAATTCGAGACGAAGGGTTGGTACTTCGACGGCGGCGACGATCACCACGAACAGGGTCCGCGCAAGTCCCGCGTGTTCGCCATCCAGTCGGGCAGCCAGCTCGCCATGGAAGTGCCGGTGGACCTTGAGTTCACGCGTGGTGACAAGGCCGAGATGACCGTCGAAGGGCCCGCCAGCGTGGTCGACCGGCTGGTCTGGGCAAACGGCCGCCTCTCGCTTAACGGCAGCGCCCGGATCCATCGTGGCCTCAAGGTGCGAATCACCGCTCCCGAGATCGCCGGGCTGGACCTCGATGCACCGGGCGACGTGGATCTACACGGTCTCGACCAGGAATCCTTGCGCATCAACGCTCGCGGCGCCATCGACCTCGACGCATCGGGCAAGGTCGCCCGGACCTTCGTGACCTCCGACGGTGCCGGCAACATCGACCTCGGCAAGGTGCAGGGCCGCGACGCTACGATCCGCATCAACGGCGTGGGCGACGTCACCATCGGCGCCACCGGCGTGGTCGACGTGGAAATCAACGGCGCGGGCAACGTCACCCTCGTACGCAAGCCCGAGACGCTGCGCAGCCGGATGAACGGCATCGGCGATATCGACCACGACTACTGAGAAACGTTCCACGTGGAACATACGAGGCCCGCATCGTCAGCGACGGTGCGGGCCTTTTCCTTGCCTGCCTGCCTGCCCCTGCCTCCTCGTCATTGCGAGCGTAGCGAAGCAATCCAGGGCAGTCTCAAGCCGCTCTGGATTGCTTCGCTACGCTCGCAATGACGAGGAGTTGGAGGAGCCGACGAAAAGCCTCAGGCTGCCGCCCGGCGCAGGCGATCGTTGATGGCAGCGCCTATATCGCCCTCCGGGATCGGCGCCACGGCGATGCGCGGCTGCGCTGCGGCCGCTCCGGCATGAAGCAGCGCATAGAGCCGCGAGGCCGCCTCGATCAGATCTCCGCTCGCCGACAGGGTTACCTCCCCCGCCACTGCGCCGAAACCGATGTGAAATTCGTCAGCCTCTGCCTCGATCGCATCGAGCCGCACCGGCTTGCCCGGCGCGTAATGGCTGGCAAGTTGCCCCGGCGCCTCGATGGCCTGCGAAGTCACCGGCTCGCTCGCGCCGCCGAGTACAGCGGCAATGCGATCCTCGGCGATGGGGCCGGGACGCAGGATCTGCCAGCGCCCCCCGTCCCGCAACGCGACGATCGTGGATTCCAGCCCTGCCTCACAGGCGCCGCCATCGACCACCGCATCGACATTCGCCCCGAGCGAGGCGACGACATGCCCTGCCTCGGTCGGGCTGACCCCGCCGCTGCGATTGGCCGAAGGCGCCGCGATCGGCAGGCCCGTCGCCGCGATGACCGCCCGCATCACCGGGTGCGCCGGACAGCGCAGCGCGATCGTAGGGAGCCCGGCGGTGACCGCAGCGGCAATCGGCGCGCCCTTTCGCAATGGCAGAACCATGGTCAGCGCGCCCGGCCAGAACGCCTCAGCCAATGCCAGCGCGCGCTCGTCGAACTCCGCCAGCATCTGCGCCGACGCGAGATGTTCCACGTGGACGATCAGCGGATTGAAACTCGGCCGACCCTTGGCCCGGTAAATCGCTGCTACGGACTCGTCCCGGTCCGCTCTTGCCGAAAGGCCGTAGACCGTCTCCGTCGGAACGGCGACAAGGCGCCCTTCCCGTAACAGACGCGCGGCGGCTTCGATCCCGTCGGGACCGGCTTCAAGCATCTCGGGCTGGCTGGCGTGCTCCATACCCCGTCGCTATAGCCCCACGGCGACGAATGCCAAGGACATGCAAAAGATGACGACCCAGCCCGCGGAGCACACCCAGGTTCTCACCCGCATCGCCGAAGCGCTGGAACGCCTCGTGCCACCCGCCCCGACCGCGACCGACTGGCTCGCGCATCCCGCCTACGTATGGACGGGCAGCGCCGCGCGATCGGTCGCGCAACTCGACGCCCCTGCCCTGACCCTGCTGCGCGGCATCGACACGCAGAAGGACCGTGTGGTCACCAACGTCGAGCGCCTTGCCGCCGGACACGCCGCGCATGACATGCTGCTCTGGGGCTCGCGCGGGATGGGCAAGTCGGCCCTGCTGCGCGCCGCCATACGCTCCGCCGACACGGCGCATTCGGGACGCATCGCGCTGGTGCAGGTGGCCCAGGAAGCGCTCTCCGGCGTGACCGACCTCTTCGCCGCACTCGGCAAGGTCGACCGCAGCTTCCTCGTCTTCATCGACGATCTCGGTTTCGAGGAAGGCGACGGGGCCGGGCCGCGCATCCTGCGCTCGTGGCTGGAAGGCGGCGTCGAGGCACGCCCGGCGAACGTGCGCCTCGCCGTCACGTCGAACCGCCGCGCCATCGTCGGCCGCTCGATGTCGGAGCAGGACGATCCCATCAACGCCCGCGACGCGGTGGACGAAAAGCTGGCCCTGGCCGATCGCTTCGGCCTCTCGATCGGCTTCCACAACTGCGACCAAGATTCCTACCTCGCCATCATCGGCGGCTATGCCGGTGAATTCGGGCTGGAGTGGGAGCCGTCGGACGCGCTGGAATGGTCGCGGCGGCGTGGCGCGCGGTCTGGACGCGTGGCGTGGCAGTACGTCAATGAATTGGCTGGAAGAGCAGGGAAGACGATATAAACGCAGGGGTCAACACCCCTGCACCCCATTACCGTCGTCGTCGTGCGCGCATCACGTTAGCTGAGCGCACGGCGACAACGTGGGGGTCTGGGGCGATGGCCCCAGGACTTCTCTTTCTACTTACTGCGGCAACAGCCGATCGTCTTCCTTCCGGAATCCACCCATCAACTTCGCCGCCTCTTCCGGAGAAGTCGGGTCCTTGATGTCCTCACGCGGCTTCATGTGCTCGGTAACGACGGGCTTGATCGCCGGTGAGGGCTGCGCCCCCGGCGACACCACGCGCCAGACGATCCCCGCCGTGTCATCGCTGACGAGCAGCGCGCCGCCCTTGTCCCACGTGACCCAGGTGGGACGGCCGTGGGTATCGCCGTTGTCCTTGAGGAACCCGGTGAGCACCGGCTGCGGCTTCACGTCCTTCGGATTGCCGTTGGCATCGAAAGGAATGAACACCACGTCGTAGCCCGCCGAGGGACGGCGATTCCAAGACCCATGGCGGGCGATGAAGACGCCGTTCTCATAGCCCTTGCCCATGCGGTTGCCGCCATTGGCGAACGTCAGCCCCAGCGCCGAGACGTGGGCGCCCAGCGCGTATTCCGGCTTGCGGGTATATTCGATCATGTAAGTCTGCATCGGCCACTGGACGCGTTCGTCGAAAGTGTCCTTCCAGTAGACCCACGGCCAACCGTACTGCGCGCCGACCGGCACATTGGTGAGGTAGTCCGGCACGAGATCCGGGCCAAGCATGTCGCGCTCCTGCACCGTCGCCCACATCTCGCCGGTCGAGGGGTTCCAGCCCAGACCGTTGGGATTGCGCATGCCGACCGCAAACTGGCGGCGGCGGGCGGTTTGAACGTCGACCTCCCAGATCATCGCACGCCCGGTCTCTTCCTCCATGCCGTTCTCGGCAACGTTGCTGGCAGAGCCGACCGCGACGTAGAGATGCTTGCCGTCCTCGCTCAGAAGCAGGTTGCGCATCCAGTGGTTGCCGGCGGGCGGCAGGTCGATCATCGTGCGCAGCGGCCGCCCTTCCAGCTTGGTCTGGCCGGGCGTGAAGGCGAATTCCAGCACCTTGTCGTGGTTCGCCACGTAGAGCTTGCCGTCGCGGTAAGCGAGGCCCGAGGGCGAGTGCATGTCCTCGCTGCGCAGCGTCGTCTTCAGTTCGGCCTTGCCGTCGCCGTCGGCGTCACGCAGCAGCACGATGCGATCGGGCGAAGCCTCCCCGGCGCCGACGCGGTTGAACATCAGGCCCATGACGAAGCCGGTGATCCCACCCGGCTTGTTCCCGGCCGGAGCATTCGTCTCCGACACCAGCACGTCACCATTGGGCAGCGTGAGCATGGTGCGCGGATGATCGAGCCCTTCCGCGAAGCGGGCAACCGTCAGTCCCTGAGCCGCCTTGGGCGCCTCGCCCGCAGCCCAGCCCACCGGCTTGGCGAGCTTGATGCTGGGGATCCACTGCGCCTTGGGTTCGACCAGCTGCGGGTTCTTGCCTGCCGTCGCATCGCTCGGCAGCTCCGAGGTGTTGGAGTTCAGGCCCCAGTACACGAACCCGGCGGCAGCCAGGACGATCACGGCGGAGGCGATGGCGGTCTTCTTGACGATCGGATTCATGCGCCAAGAGATAGAGCCGCACCGGCTGGCCGACAACAAAGACTTGCGCTAAATGCGCGGCATGTACGACTTTGCCGCAGACGCCGATCTCCCCAAGCCCGAACTCTACAGCGCCCTCGCCCGCGCCGCCGATGCGCTGGTGCAGGGAGAACCCGATCCCATCGCCAACATGGCCAATCTGGCTGCGGTGATCTGGCAGTTCGTGCCCGACCTCAACTGGGCCGGTTTCTATCGCACGGTGGAGGACGAGCTGGTGCTCGGCCCGTTCATGGGCAAGCCCGCCTGCATCCGCATCCCCTTCGGCCGCGGCGTGTGCGGCACGGCTGCAGCGCTGGGCACCACGCAGGTCGTGCCAGACGTCCACGCGTTTCCCGGCCACATCGCCTGCGATGCCGACAGCCGTTCCGAACTGGTGGTGCCGGTACTGCGTGACGGCAAGGTCATTGCGGTGATCGACCTCGACAGCCCCACGCCGGGCCGCTTCGATGACGAGGACGCTGCCGGGATGCAGCTTCTCGCACAGGTCGCCTCGCTGGCCATCTGAGCCCGCACCAAAACGGGACACCGACAGCACATCCGCGCAAGACGCTTGGTTTTGCGCGGATCACGATGCTAAATTTCGCGTTAACTGACGGGGCTGACTTTCATCGCCCCGCGTTTCTCGCGAAAGGGTGCCCTCGATGCGTCTTCCCCTGCATGCCGTCGTCGTTGCGACGCTGTCTCTCGCCGCATCTCCGGCGCTCGCCCATGATGGCCCGCACGGCGAATCCGAAGCCCGTCCCTACGGTTATGATCAGAGCTATGACGGGCGTGGATATGATCGACAAGGCTACGATCCGCGCGAAGCCTGGCTCGCGGATTGCCATCAGCGCCTGTCCTCGCGCGATTCCGGCGTCGGTGGCGCGGTCATCGGCGGCGTGGTCGGAAGCGTTGCGGGCAACCGCATCGCGGGGCGCGGCAATCGCACCGTCGGCACCGTAGCAGGCGCGGCCGTAGGCGCCGTCGCCGGAGCCGCCATCGACAAGGCCGAGGATCGCGGCCGCAACCGCGACGAATGCGAAGCCTATCTCGACGACTATTATGCCCACTACGAGCGTGGCGGCGCTTACCCCGGTTACGCGCCGCAGGGCTACTACCCCGCCTACGGCTACCCGGCGCAGGGTTGCTGCATGGCCCAGCCCATGATGATGGTCCCGCTCGCCCAGCCCAAGCAGAACTGCACCGAGACCGTCGAATACGTCTACGAGGACGTGCCGGTCCGCCCTGCCCGCCGCGTCATTCCCCGCCGCAGCAAGGTGGTCCCGGACAAGCGCGTGAAAATCGTCCCCGACAAGCGAGTGCCGATCAAGTAAATCGGCCGTGCCGAAACGAAGGAACCCAGGACGGCGTAAGCTGCCCTGGGTTCCTTCGTTTTACGCAATGACGAAAGTTCAGATCGCGCCGCCGGTCAGCCGCTGGCAGATCAGGTCGAGCTGATCGAGCGTCGCGTAGCGGATCGTCACGGTGCCGGTCGAAGGATCGGCATCGGCGCTGATCTTCACCGGCAGGCCGAGGAATTCCTCGAGATGGTTCTGCACCGCCGCGATGTCCGCATCCTCCGAACCACTGCGCGCCGCGCGTGCGGAACGGCGGGGCGCCACATCGCCGCGCTGCTTCTTGCGCACCAGCTTTTCCACGTCGCGCACCGACATCTGCTTGGAGACGGCAGCCACCGCTATGTCCTCGGCGTCGTCGCAGCCGATCAGGGCGCGGGCATGGCCCATCGACAAATCGCCCTTCTCGACCAGCAGGATCACGCCGTCGGGCAGAGCAAGCAGGCGCTGGAAGTTGGCGACATGGCTACGGCTCTTGTCGACCATGCGGGCGATCTCGGCCTGAGTCATGCCCTCCAGTTCGGCAAGGCGGTTGTAGGCCCGCGCCTCTTCGATCGGGTTGAGGTCCTCGCGCTGGAGGTTCTCGATCAGCGCCAGCGCCATGACCTCGCGGTCGGACAATTCGCGGACCAGCGCCGGAATCTCGTGAAGCTGCGCCTTCTGCGCCGCACGCCAGCGACGCTCACCGGCAACCAGCTGGTAACGGCCATTATCGAGCGGGCGCACGATGATGGGCTGGATCACACCGCGCTGCGCGATCGACGCAGCGAGTTCCTCCAGCGCCGATTCCTCGAAATAGCGACGCGGCTGATGCGGATCGGGCTTGATGTCGGAGATCGACAGCACCGCCAGACCACCGCGCGTCGGAGCGACCGTGCCGCCCTCGCCCGTCGCCGGGACCGGCTCCTCGCGTCGGCTTTCGCCCAGCAGCGCGCCGAGGCCACGGCCAAGACCCTTGGGCTTCTGCCCGCCCGCCTTGGGCTGGGGTACGCTGAAGCGCACGATGGAGTCGTCGTTCATGCCGCTTTCCTCTTTTCGGGCAATCGGGTGATCAGCTCGCGCGCGAGCGCCATGTAGGCGCGGCTGCCGGCGCAGGCGTGATCGTAGATGAGCGCCGGAACCCCATGGCTCGGCGCTTCGGAGAGGCGCACGTTGCGCGGAATGACGGTCTCGAACACCAGCTTGCCCAGCACCGATCGCACGTCGTCGGAAACCTGCTCGGTCAGGCGATTGCGGCGGTCGTACATGGTCAGCGCGATGCCGATGATGCCGAGATCGGGGTTGAAGCGCTGCTGCACCCGCTCCACCGTCTGCAACAATTGGCTAAGCCCCTCGAGCGCGAAGAACTCGCACTGCAGCGGCACCAGCAGGGTATCGGCGGCATTGAGCGCGTTGAGCGTCAGCAGGCCCAGCGAGGGCGGGCAGTCGATCAGGCAGACGTCGTAGCCGAGGTCCGGGGTCAGCGTGCGCTGCAGGCGATGCGCGCGGTCGTCGGCGCTGACCAGTTCGACCTCGGCCCCGGACAAGTCCACTGTCGCAGGCAGCAGATCGAGATTCGGAATCCGCGTCGGCATGACGCACTGCGACACCGGCACCTTGTCGACGAGCACGTCGTAGGACGACGCTCCGCGTTCCGATGCCCCGACCCCGATTCCCGTGGATGCGTTGCCCTGCGGGTCGATGTCGATCAGGAGTGTCTTCCACCCGGTAGCGGCAAGCGCGGTCGCGACATTGATTGCCGTCGTCGTCTTTCCGACGCCGCCTTTCTGGTTGGCGATGGCAATGCGAATCACCCGATCTTACCCTTCCCGTCGGCAAGGGTGCCGACAATGATGCCCGCCTGCGGGTCCGTCAGGGACTGTTCCACGTGGAACACATGCCGCCACTTGCGAAGGTCCTGCAATTCTTGACCGGCAGACCGCCCTTTGGGCAACAGGAACACGGTGTCACTTGTGGAAAATCGCGCGGATAACGTCAGCAATTTGTCGAGAGGCGCAAAAGCACGGGCGGAGATGACGGCTGCCTGACGACTTTCGACCAGTTCGAGGCGTTGTCCGGCAATCGAGGCGCGAGTCAGTCCCATCGCGATTCGCGCGCGGTCGAGCCATTCGATTCGCCGCGCGCGCGATTCGACCATCACGACTTCGCATTCGGGTCGAAGCGCCGCGATCACCAGTCCGGGGAATCCTGCGCCGGTGCCGAGGTCCATCCAAGGCGTCGATGTTTCACGTGGAACATGCGGCAGCAACTGCGCGCTATCGACAATATGCCTCAGCCAGACCTGATCGAGACTGGCGGCCGATACGAGGTTCTGGCGCTGGTTCTCTTCCGCCAGCATGGCGACGAGCAGTTCCAGTCGCTCCATTGCCATCGCATCGCATTCGGGCAGCGCACGCAGCCATTCGCGCGCCCCATCTTCGGTCGTGATCACGCGGCCTCCCTGCGGGCATGGACAAGCAGCGCCGCCAGCGCCGCCGGAGTGATTCCCGGAATCCGCCCTGCTGCCGCCAGGGTCGCGGGACGCGCCCTAGTCAGCCGCTCAACCATCTCGCGGGAGAGGCCGGCGATCCGGTCATAAGGAAAATCGTCGCCAAGGCTCAGCGCTTCGCTGGCGCGCAAGTCCCGAAGTTCGCGCTCCTGCCGTTCGAGGTAAGGCGCATAAGCCGCGTCCTCGGCCATCTCCTCGACGAGATCCGCGTCGGCGCGAAGGGCGGGATCGATCCACGGCGACAGTCCCGCAATATCGACGCCGCCAAAGCGCAACCAATCGCGCAGCGGCAGACGCCCGGCATCGGAGCGAACCGGCAGTCCCGCCGCCGCAAGTTCAGTCGAGGCCAAGGGCGCATCTAACGCCTGGCCCAGAGCCGCCCTCGCCTCCTCGCGGCGAGCGAACCAGTCCCGGCGCGCAGCGGTCACGGCCCCGGCTTCGATTGCCAGAGGCGTCAGGCGGGTCGTCGTATTGTTGGCGCGCAGACGCAGGCGATACTCCGCGCGCGCGGTCAACATGCGGTAAGGCTCGCTGACGCCATGCAGCGTAAGGTCGTCGACCATCACCGCCATGTAGCTGTTCGCCCGGTCGAGCGCAGGCGCATCGCGGCCGAGCACAGAAGCCGCAGCATGAAGCCCGGCGACCAGACCCTGCGCGGCCGCTTCCTCGTATCCGGTCGTGCCGTTGATCTGGCCCGCGCAATAGAGGCCGGGAATCTCGCGCAGTTCCAGACTGGTCCGCAAGGCGCGCGGATCGATGTGGTCGTACTCGACGGCATAGCCGGGCACGACCATCTCCACCGTCTCCAGCCCGTCCATTGTGCGCAGCATTTCCAGCTGAACGTCGGCAGGAAGAGAGGTGCTGATGCCATTGGGATAGACGAGGTGCGTCGTCAGCCCCTCGGGCTCCAGGAATATCTGATGCCCGTCGCGGTCGGCGAAGCGGTGGATCTTGTCCTCGATCGAGGGACAGTAGCGCGGCCCCTGCGCCCCGATCGCGCCGGAGAACAGAGGGGACCGATGGAGGTTCGCGCGGATCACGTCATGGCTGCGCGGGTTGGTCCGGGTGATCGCGCAGAACACCTGCGGCACCGCGCGCCGCTGCTCCATCGGCGACATGGTCCAGGCCTCGCCGTCCGAAGGCTGCTCGCCCAGACGTGACCAGTCGATGGTGCGCCCGTCGAGCCGGGGCGGCGTGCCAGTCTTGAGCCGCGCCATCGGCAGCGCCGCATCGCGCATCTGCGCGGCGAGTCGCTGCGCCGATGCCTCGCCGATGCGACCCCCGACCAGACGCTCCTCACCCCGGAACAGCGTGCCGCCGAGGAACGTGCCGGTGCACAGGATCGTCGCGGGCGCGCTCAGCCGGGTGCCGTCAGCAAGATCGACACCGACCGCGCTGCCGCCTTCGAGCACCAGCGCAGACGCTTCACCAGCGACGAGCGTGAGATCGCCCTGCTCCTTGAGCAGCCGCTGGATCGCCGCCTTGAACAGTACGCGATCCGCCTGCACGCGCGGGCCCTGAACCGCACTTCCCTTCGACCGGTTGAGCATGCGATAGTGAATCGCCGCCGCATCGGCCGCTCGCGCGATCAGTCCATCGAAGGCATCGACCTCGCGAACGAGATGGCCCTTGCCCAATCCGCCGATCGCCGGGTTGCAGCTCATCGCCCCGACCGCGTCGAGGTCGAAGCTGACGAGCGCCACGCGCGCGCCCATGCGGGCGGCCACTGCCGCCGCCTCACAGCCGGCATGGCCGCCGCCGATCACGATCACATCGAAGGAGTGCATGACGTCGCCTTACCGCGTCGCGGATTTCACGTCAAAGCACCTCGGCATGTTCCACGTGGAACATCGCTCATTTTCCAATGCAGAAACGGCCGAACAGAGCGTCGAGCATGTCCTCGGTCGTCGCCCGGCCGACGAGCCCGTCGAACGCCACACGCGCGCGGCGCAGGCACTCCGCGACCAGCAACGGGTCGGTCTCATGACGTGTCGCGCGCAAGGCCAGTTCGGCATCGGTCAGGAACGCATGCTGCCGCGCATTGAGGGCCGCATCACCGGGTCGCGGCATCGCGTGCCGCGCAGTCTCGATAAGGTCATCGCGCAGGGCATCGAGGCCCTCGCCGGTCACCGCTGAAATCGCATGGCGCGCCGCCGGGTTCGGGCGAGCCGAGGGTGTGTCGATCTGCGGGGTCACTTCCCACGCCGCGTCAGGCCCCTCCCCCGCCGCTCCAAGCCAGAGCACGAGGTCAGCCCGGTCCAGCGCCGCACGGGCGCGATCGATACCGATCGCCTCGATCACATCGTCCGTCTCGTCGCGCAGACCGGCGGTGTCGGCGAAGACGAACGGCACGCCGCCGATGGCGACGGCGCGTGTCAGGACGTCACGGGTGGTTCCGGCGAGTGGCGCGGTGATCGCCGCCTCGTCCTCTACCAGCGCATTGAACAGGGTGCTCTTGCCTGCGTTTGGCGGACCGGCCAGCACCACGCGAAAGCCCTCGCGCAGAGTCTCCGCGCGGGGACGCGAGAGCCAGTCGGACACTTCGGTCGCCAGGGCGTCGATGCGAGCGATGAAGTCGGCAGGGAGGTCCGCGACATCGTCTTCGTCCCCGAAATCGAGAACCGCCTCCACCGATGCCGATGCGGTGAGCACCCGCATGCGCCAGTCATCCACCTGCCGGGACAAGGCCCCGCCCGCCATGGCGATGGCGCTGCGCCGCTGCAGTTCGGTCTCGGCCGAGAGCAGGTCGGCCAGCCCCTCGGCCTCGGCAAGATCGATGCGGCCATTGGCGAAGGCACGGCGGGTGAACTCCCCCGGGACGGCGCGGCGCAAACCGGGAAGATCGGCCAGCGCCCCCTCGACCGCAGCGACGACGGCCTTGCCACCATGCAGATGCAGTTCGGCCAGGTCCTCGCCGGTTGCCGTGTTCGGCCCGGGAAACCAGAGAACAAGCGCATGGTCGAGCACTGTTCCACGTGAAACACTCAGGCGCTTATAGCTGGCGCGCCGCGGTGTGGGGATGGCCCCGGCAAGGCTCGACAGCGCCTCCCCGGCCCTCGGCCCGCTTATCCGGATTACGGCGATGGCGGCAGGCGGAGAGCCGCTGGAAAGCGCGAAGATCGTATCGTCCATATGCCCACCCTCCCCTAGCAGGGAGGCGGAGCGGACGCTACTCGCCCTTCTTGGGCTTGGCGCCGCTCATCGCCATGGCCACGCCGTTTTCAAGGAACTGCTGAAACAGCTTCAGCCCCATCTGCCCCATCGGCGCGACCTGCTTGGCCAGTTCGTTCATCTGGTCGAAGTTGGTGGTGCCCTGCATCGCGTTGGTCAGCGCATCGACGTAAGCCTCGTTCGCACGGGTGACGTCGGGCAGGCCGAGGAAACGGCGCGCCTCTTCAGGGGAGCATTCGACCTCGACATTGACCTTCATCGCTCGGCTCCCGCTGAATTATCGCAGCATGACTGACACATGCGCTTGGCAAAGTCCAATCCAAGTGCCTTACTCGCCGCAAAGCGAACAGGAGAACAGACATGGCCACGAACACCGAGATTCCCACCCTCGACGGTGACGGCACCTTCCCTGCTTACGTCGCCGCTCCCGAAGGCACGCCGCGCGGCGCGATCATCGTGCAGCAGGAAATCTTCGGCGTGGACGAAGGCATCCGCCGCAAGGCCGACCAGTGGGCCGCGAAAGGGTATCTCGCAGTCGCCCCTGACACGTTCTGGCGGCAGAAGCCGGGCATCGAGCTGAGCCCTTACGTAGAGGCGGAAATGCAGGCCGCGCTGGGCCATATGATGAGCCACGACTTCGACCTCGGCATGCGGGATATCGAAGCCGCGATCCACTGGATCCGCCGCGAGAAGCAGGTCGAGAAAGTCGGCTTCGTCGGCTTCTGCATGGGCGGCAAGATCGCTTACATGGCCGCCGCGCGGACCGACATCGACGCCTCGGTCGGCTACTACGGCGTGATGATCGACCAGATGCTGAACGAGAAGCACGCGATCGCCCGCCCCCTCATGCTGCATATCCCCACCGCCGACCACTTCGTCAGCCCCGAAGCGCAGAAGGCGATGCACGAAGGCCTGGACGATCACCCGAAGGTCACGCTGCATGACTACGAAGGGCTCGACCATGGCTTCGCCGCCGAGATCGGTGCGCGCCGCGACGAGGTAGGCGCCGAACTTGCCGACGGTCGCACCGAAGCCTTCTTCGCCGCGCACATCGGCTGAGAGGACGGGACATGACCAGCAGCTATCGCATGATCGTGCGCGCCCACGGTGGCCCGGAAGTCATCGAGCGGGAGGACTTCGCGATCCCGTCGCCTGCTCCCGGCGAAGTGGTAATCGAGACCGAAGCGGTCGGGCTCAATTTCATCGATACCTACTATCGCAAGGGCCTCTACCCCGATGCCCTGCCGCTTAGCCTCGGCTCCGAGAGCGTGGGCCGGATCGTCGCCATAGGTGACGGCGTGACCGACCTGGCGGTAGGCGAGCGCGTCGGCACGACGCAGAACGGCGGAGCCTACGCCACGCATCGCGCGATCCCCGCAGCCAAGGCCATGCGCATCCCCGAAGGCATCGCCCCGGAGGTGGCGGCCGCCGTCATGCTCAAGGGGCTGACCGCTTGCTACCTTGCCGAAGACACCTTCCCGGCGAAGGCCGGCGACGTCGCGCTGGTGCACTCGGCCGCTGGCGGTGTCGGATCGCTCCTGGTGCCCTGGCTGCTCGACAAGGGCGTCACCGTCATCGCCCACTCGGGATCGCCCGATAAGGCCGCGCAGGTGCCCGCAGAACATTCCCTGTCCTGCAGATTCGCCGACCTGCCCGCGGCGGTACAAGACATCACCAACGGCGCCCTGTGCCATGTCGTCTACGACGGCGTCGGCGCGGCAAGCTGGGATGCCTCGATCGCGTCCCTGCGCAAGCGCGGCCTGATGGTGAGCTACGGCAACGCCTCGGGCGCGGTGCCGCCCATCGGGATGCTCGACCTGATGCGGGGCGGATCGCTCTACGCGACAAGGCCGACGCTGGCGGACTACATCGCTACGCCCGAAATGCTGGCGACGAATGCGGAAAAGCTGTTCGGGCGGATCGCCTCGGGCGTGCTGGCGCCGAAGATCGGGCAGACTTTCGCTCTGGCGGATGCTGCGGAGGCCCACCGGGCACTGGAGAGCCGGGCGACTACGGGGTCTACCGTTCTCATTCCTTGAAGATATTGGAAGATAAGGGAATCTGGGGCCCCTTCGACAAGCTCACAGGACTCCCATACCCCGGAAATGTCGGCGTTGAGCGTGCAGCAGGGTTGTGCGCAATAGCTTTACCCACCTCGTCATTGCGAGCGAAGCGAAGCAATCCAGAGCAGTTCGGAACCGCCCTGGATTGCTTCGCTTCGCTCGCAATGACGAAGGGATGGTTCGTAGAGGTTTTGCATCGCTGGCTTTGTCGATCTCGAAAATGAAAAAGGCGCCGCTGCACGCGCAGCGACGCCAATTTCGGGGTCTGGGGCAACGGCCCAGGACCTTCCCTTTTTACTGGTTCATCGTCGAGAAGAAGTCTTCGTTGGTCTTCGAATCCTTGATCTTGTCGAGCAGGAATTCCATCGCGTCGATGGTGCCCATCTGCATGAGGATGCGGCGCAGCACCCACATCTTGGTGAGCTGATCCTTCGCCACGAGCAGTTCTTCCTTGCGGGTGCCGGACTTGCCGACGTCGAGCGCCGGGAAGATGCGCTTGTCGGCCACCTTGCGGTCGAGGACGATTTCCGAGTTACCGGTGCCCTTGAACTCTTCGAAGATGACTTCGTCCATGCGGCTGCCGGTGTCGATCAGGGCCGTCGCGATGATGGAGAGCGAGCCGCCCTCCTCGATGTTGCGCGCGGCGCCGAAGAAGCGCTTGGGGCGCTGCAGGGCGTTGGCATCGACACCGCCGGTCAGCACCTTGCCCGAGCTGGGCACCACGGTGTTGTAGGCGCGGCCGAGGCGGGTGATCGAGTCCAGCAGGATGACCACGTCGCGCTTGTGCTCGACAAGGCGCTTGGCCTTTTCGATCACCATTTCGGCGACCTGGACGTGGCGCTGCGCGGGTTCGTCGAAGGTGGAGGAGATGACCTCGCCCTTCACGCTGCGCTGCATGTCGGTGACTTCCTCGGGGCGCTCATCGACGAGCAGGACGAGGAGGAACACCTCGGGGTGGTTGTCGGTGATGGCCTTGGCCATGTTCTGCAGCAGCACGGTCTTACCCGTACGCGGCGGCGCCACGATCAGCGCGCGCTGGCCTTTGCCCTGCGGCGAGACGAGGTCGATCACGCGGGCCGACTTGTCCTTGACCGTGGGATCGAGGGTGTCGAGGCGCAGGCGTTCGTTCGGATAGAGCGGCGTCAGGTTGTCGAAGTTGACGCGGTGGCGCACCGCGTCGGGATCGTCGAAGTTGACGCTCATCAGCTTGGTGATGGCGAAGTAGCGCTCGCCTTCCTTGGGGGCACGGATTTCGCCTTCGACGGTGTCGCCGGTGCGCAGGCCCCATTTACGGACCTGGTTCGGCGAGACGTAGATATCGTCGGGCCCGGCGAGGTAATTCGCCTCTGCGTTGCGCAGGAAGCCGAAACCGTCGGTCAGCACTTCGATGGTGCCCTGTCCGATGATTTCCTCGCCGTCTTCAGCCACTTCCTTGAGGATGGCGAAGATCAGATCCTGACGGCGCAGCGTGGAGGCGCTTTCGACGCCCAGTTCCTCTGCCATTTCGACCAGCTCGGCCGATGACTTCTTCTTGAGTTCTTTGAGATGCATTTTCGTGAATTCCAGATGGATTTGTAGTGTCGGCCGGCGGGATCGATGGGCTTGGGGAAAGCAGATCCAGGCAGGAGACAAAGGCTCGCGCCCTGTTGCCGGAACGCCGCTCAGATACGCATTCGCGGCGGCTCGGTCAACGAGTCAATCCGCAGGGCGGCAGGCCGGTGGGGTGAATCGAAATCGAGGCGCGAAAGCCCACCCCCAACCCCTCCCGCAAGCAGGAGGGGAGCGAGACTTGCTGAGCCGAAGGCGAAGCTAGTCGCAGCGGGGTGGGCCTAGCGAGCGCCCTCGTACTTGTCCTTCCACGCCTCGAACTGCCCTGCGAGCGGGTCCAGCTGAGCATGACAGCGCGCCTTGTCGGCCTGATAGGTCTGTGCCCCGTACCCCGGCGCCTCGAGGATCGCGTCCAGCGCGGCAGTGATGTCCAGTTGCGGGGAACGCGCCTGAATCCGGCCGAAGTAGTACAGCGCGCCGCCGTCCACTTTCGTCCGCAAGTCCCCCTGCACCTTCCCGGCCGCAACCGAGAGATAGGCCAGACAGTGAAGATCGTCCTGCTCCGCCTGCGGCAGCGCGGAGAGAGACAACGCGGCGGCAAGCAGGGAAACTATCATAACCTCACTCCGTTCAGAACGGCTTCACGACCACCAGAATGACGATCACCACCGCCGCCAGGCCCGGAACCTCGTTCAGCAGGCGCAGCTTCTTGCCGGTCAGCGGCCGCTCGCCGCGCGCCAGCTTCTTCGCATAGCCGACCAGCCAGCCGTGATAGCCTGAGAGAGCCACCACGAAGAGCAACTTGGCATGAAGCCACCCTTGATCGAACGCACCGATCGAAAGCGCTGTAAGCACCCCCAGAACCCACGTGAGCACCATCGAGGGCGTCAGGATGATCGACCGCAGCTTCGCCTCGCGATCGACCCAGCGCGCCTCTTCCGCCGAGCCGGGATCGCTCTCCTGGTGATAGACGAAATAGCGCGGCAGCATGAACAGCCCCGCCATCCAGAAGATCACGAAGATGACGTGCCCGGCCTTGAGCCAGGGATAGAGACTTGCGAGAATTGCCATGGTGGAAGCCCTTTAGCGCGTCGTCATGCCAGTCTCAACCAAAGCCTTGAATCGTCATTGCGAGCGGAGCGAAGCAATCCAGAGTCGCGTAAACCGCCTTGGATTGCTTCGCTCCGCTCGCAATGACGAAGGGTGGTTCAATTCAATCCCGTCGCGCTCAACGCTCCCAGCTGCGAACGATCGCCAGCAACTGCTCGACATTCGCGATCGGGGTGAACTGGCCGATGCCGTGGCCGAGGTTGAACACGTGGGGACGGTCCGCGAAAGCGTCAAGCACCGCGCGGGCCTGCCGGTCGAGGTCCTCGCCGCCCGCCAGCAGGAGCAGCGGATCGAGATTGCCCTGTACCGGCAGCCCTTGGGGAAGTTCGCGCGCAGCCCAGATCGGGTCGATGGTCTCGTCGATTCCGACCGCGTCGACTCCGGTTTCGCGGGCATAGGCGGGAAGTTTCTCGCCCGAGCCCTTCGGGAAGCCGATGATCGGAGTCTCGGGGTGACGCGCCTTCACGGCAGCGGTGATTGCGGCATTGGGGGCGATCACCCAGCGCTCGAACTGCGCGGGCGAGAGACTGCCTGCCCATGAATCGAACAGCTGCACCGCTTCGGCGCCGGCCTCGATCTGGCCGCACAGGTATTCCACGGTCACCTGAGTCACCGCATCGATGATTGCTTCGAAGGCGTCCGGATCGCGATAGGCCATGGCGCGGGTGTCGTGCTGGTCGCGACTCCCCTCGCCTGCCACCATGTAGGTCGCGACGGTCCAGGGCGAACCGGCGAAACCGAGCATCGTCTTGTCGTCATCAAGCTGGGCGCGAACCTTCCGCACGGTCTCGTAGATCGGCGAAAGACGCTCAGGCACCCGAGTCAGCCCCTCCAGCGCATTGTCCACAAGCCGCGGAGTCAGTTTCGGCCCCTCTCCGGCGAGGAACTGGAGGTCCTGCCCCATCGCGTAAGGCACGATCAGGATGTCGGAAAACAGGATGGCGCCATCGAAGCCGAAACGGCGGATCGGTTGCAGGGTGATCTCGGCGGCGGCGTCCGTATCGTAGACGAGCGCGAGAAAACCGCCCTTTTCGGCGCGCAACTCGCGGTATTCGGGGAGGTAGCGGCCAGCCTGGCGCATGAGCCACAGCGGCCGCCTGCGCGCGTTGTTTCCGCGCAGAGTTTCGAGGAGGATTCCGGGCATCGCGTCACGTCCCAACAAAAAAAATAGAAATTTTATATAAGGATGATGGAGTCTGTTGGCCCTGTGGATATCGGGGATTGGCTCGCCTTGCCCGATTTACCCCCGGATGAACAGATTGAAGAGTCAGATGCGACTCTTGGACGAGAGTGAGTCAACGAAAGGTTGTTCGCCTTGTCCACAGGGTGTGGGAAGAGTCGGCCCGCCTGTCCAGAAACTGACTCGGTGAATCCCCATAGCGGGCAGGAAATGCCGCTGAGGAGTTTTCACCGAGTTGTCACCGGGCTCCTCCCATGGTTTATGCCGCCACATATCCACACCCCTTGCCCTTCGGAGGCCCTGAGCCGGCATGGCGCGTTTCCACCTGCACCTCCTGTCAGATTCCACCGGCGAAACGCTGGAGATGATCGCCAAGGCGGCCCTCGCGCAGTTCGACGACGACGGCGAAGTCCTGCGGCATTTCTGGCCGATGGTCCGCTCGCAGCAGCACCTCGATCGGATCATGGGCGAGATTTCCGCGAACCCGGGCCTCGTCTTCTTCACCCTGGTGAACGAGGAGACGCGCGGGCGCCTCGAAGAGAGGTGCCAGCAACTCGGCCTGCCTGCGATCGCGGTGCTCGACGGGGTGACCGACGCGCTCGAGGCGCTGCTGGGGCAGGAGGCGAAGGGACGTCCGGGCCGCCAGCACCGGCTCGACGACGCCTATTTCGCGCGCGTCGATGCGATCCAGTTCACCATCGCCCATGACGACGGCGTGTTGTGGGAAGAGTGGGAGGAAGCCGATATCCTGCTCGCCGGGGTGTCGCGCACCAGCAAGACGCCGACCTCGATCTATCTCGCCAATCGCGGGTACAAGGTGGCGAACATCCCGATCGTCGTCGAAAGCCCGCCGCCGCAGATGCTGTTCGGACTGCGCCATCCGCTGGTGGTCGGCCTGACGACCGCGCCCGACCGGCTGATCCAGATCCGCCGCAACCGCCTGCTCTCGCTCAGCCAGTCGCCCGACACCGACTATGTCGCGACCGACGCGGTGGAGAGCGAGCTGAAATATGCGCGGCGCATGTTCGCGGACAATTCCTGGCCGGTGATCGACGTCACCCGCCGCTCGATCGAGGAGACCGCTGCGGCGGTGATCAACCTCTATAACGAACGCAAGGCAGCGGGCCAGACCGGCCAGGTCGGCCCGAAGCCCATCTAGCAGAGTTTTCCATGATCGTTCTTGCATCCCAGAGCGGCTCACGCCGCGCCATGCTCGAAGCGGCGGGCATCGCCTACCGCGCCCAGCCCGCCCATGTCGACGAACGCGGGATCGAGGCGGCGCTCGGCGATGCCTCCGCGCCCGAAGTCGCGTTGGAACTTGCGAAAGCAAAGGCCCTGAATGTTTCACGTGAAACATCGGGTGCGGTCGTGCTCGGTAGCGATTCCCTCGTGTCCTGCGGTGGGCGGCGGTTCGACAAGCCCGCCAGCCGGGAGAACGCGGCCGAGCATCTGCGTTTCTTCTCGGGCAAGGTGATGGAGCTGCACAGCGCGGCTGCCCTCGTGCGCGATGGCGAAGTGCTCTGGGCGGAGAATGCGGTGGCGCAGTTGCATGTCGCGGATTTGTCCGATGCCTTCATCGAGAGTTACCTCGACGCGGAATGGCCCGAAGTCGGTGCCTGCGTCGGCGTCTTCCGGATCGAGGGGCGCGGCGTGCAGCTGTTCGAGAAGATCGACGGCGATTACTTCACGATTCTGGGCATGCCGCTGCTCAAGGTCCAGGCGGCGCTGCGCGGATTGGGAGTCCTGACGCGATGACACGCTATGCCGAAGTGATCGGCGATCCGATCGCGCAGTCCAAGTCGCCAGCGATCCACAATTTCTGGCTTGCCGAACTGGGGATCGAAGGCCGCTACGACCACTGCCTCGTCAAGCTGGAGGACCTCGGCGACTATCTCGCGAAGCGCCGCGCCGATCCCGACTGGCGCGGCTGCAACGTGACGATGCCGCACAAGCTGTCGATCCTGCCGCTGATGGACCGGCTCGACCCCCTCGCTGCGCAGATCGGCGCGGTCAACACCGTCGTGCGCGAGTCCGACGGCACCCTTACCGGCTACAACACCGACGCGCCGGGATTCCTGGAGCCGGTGCGCGATGAACTGGCGAAGACGCACCTGTTCCGCATGGCGCGCATCCTCGGGACCGGCGGCGCGGCGCGGGCGATCATCGCGGCGCTGGCCAACGAGCATTTCGTCATCGTCCTCGCGGGCCGCGATCCGGCCAAGGCGCGCGCCATGCTCGACGAACTTGCGCCGGGCGGCGAGCACCACGCCATCGGCCTCGACCACTTCGCCGATGCCACCGACTTCGCCTTTGACGACCGCGAGCAGTGCTTCGACCTCGTCGTCAACGCCAGCCCGCTCGGCATGACCGGGCAGCCGCCGCTGGCCTTCGACTTCAGCCACGCCCCGCCGCGCAGCGTGGTCTACGATATCGTCACCAGTCCGCTCGACACGCAGTTCCTGCAGGATGCACGCGGCGCCGGGTTCGAGACGGTGGACGGCCTCGCCATGTTGATCGGCCAGGCGGACTCGGCCTTCACGCATTTCTTCGGCGCCCGCCCTCCCCGCGACCGCGATGCCGCTCTGCGCGAGTTGATTCTCAAATGAAAATTCTGGGCCTCACCGGATCGATCGGCATGGGCAAGTCGACCGTTGCGCAGATGCTGCGCGACCTCGACGTGCCGGTGTTCGATGCCGATGCGGCGGTGCACGAACTGCAGGGTCCGAACGGCGCGCTGGTGCCGCTGATCGAGGCGGCCTTTCCCGGCACTACGGATGCGTCAGGTGTCGTTAGACCCCTGCTGGGTGCCGTCGTGTTCCAGGACAAGGACAAGCTCGCGACTCTGGAGCGAATCGTCCACCCCGCCGTCGCGGCGATGCGGGGGGACTTCCTGCGGGACAATGCCGAGGCGCCGCTGGTCGTCTTCGACATTCCGCTGCTCTACGAAAAGGGTAGCGAAAAGGGCCTCGATGCCGTCGCGGTAGTGTCCGCCCCGGCCGGGGAACAGCGTCGCCGGGTGCTCGCGCGGCCGGGTATGACTGCGGAAAAATTCGAGCAGATTCTGGCACTTCAGGTGCCCGATGCGCAGAAACGCGCGCGTGCCGACTACGTGATCGACACCGGCTTGACCCTTGATGCGACGCGCGAACAGGTGGCCGGTATCGTGCAGGCGCTGAGGCGAGCCGAATAATCCGCTCCAGCCCCTTGCGCATGGGGGCGCACAGGCAGATATGGAGAGGGATGAGAGAGATCATCTTCGACACCGAAACGACCGGCTTCGACCCGAAAAACGGGGACCGCATGGTGGAAATCGGCTGCATCGAGATGGTCAACCGGGTGCTGACCGGCCGTACCTACCACGCCTATTTCAACCCCGAGCGCGGCATGCCTGCGGAGGCCGAGGCGGTGCACGGCCTGTCCGACGCCTTCCTCGCCGACAAGCCCCTGTTCTCGGCCTGCGCGCAGGAATTCCTCGACTTCATCGAGGACAGCGCGATGGTGGCGCACAACGCCAACTTCGACTTCAACTTCATCAACGCCGAGCTGAAGCTATGCGGGCTTCCCGAGGTTTCGCGTGAGCGCATGGTCGATACCGTGGCGCTCGCCAAGGTGCGCCATCCCGGCGCCAAGCTCTCGCTCGACGCGCTTTGCAGTCGCTACGGGATAGACCGCAGCCACCGCACCAAACACGGGGCGCTGCTCGACTCCGAACTGCTTGCCCAAGTTTACGTGGAACTGCGGGGAGGTCGTCAGATCGGCCTCGAACTTTCTGCAGAAACCACTGAGATCGTGACGGAAATCAAGGTTCTCAACACGAAGAACCGTATTTTCCGTCAGCCGCGTCCCCACGCGGCTACCGAGGCGGAACTCTCTGCGCACGCAGAGTTTCTCAAGTCGGTCGATACCCCGCTCTGGGGTGCCTGAACTCTAAGTCTAAGGAGAAACGCCCATGGATATCCGCGTCTCTGGTCACCAGGTCGAAACCGGCGAGGCCCTGCAGGTCCACGCCAACGACAAGCTCACGGCGATCATCGAGAAGTATTTCAATCGGGCGCTGTCGTCTCACGTCACTTTCGGCCGAGCGCCGGCCGGGGCGTTCAAGTGCGACATCATCATGCACGTGATGCAGAACCTCGTGCTCAAGGGCAGCGGCATGGCGCAGGACGCGCATGTCGCCTGCGATCAGGCCGCCGAGAAGATCGACAAGCAGCTGCGCCGCTACAAGCGCCGCCTGAAGGACCGCTCCGAACAGACGGCCCATGCCAATGCGGCCGAGGACGCCGCCTACACGATCTTCGAGGAGAACGTCGCAGACAACGACACGGACGACCTCGAAGCCGACGCCCCGGTGGTCATTGCCGAAACCCGGGTGGACGTTCCCGAAGCCACCGTTTCGGACGCGGTAATGATGCTCGACTTGCGCAATACTACGGCTCTCTTCTTCAAAAATGCTGGCACCGGGCGGCATAATATGGTCTACCGCCGCGGTGATGGGTCGATCGGCTGGGTCGAACCGCACTGACGCTTTTCGCGCACAGCTTCTGATCGCAACGAGAGGAAGAAACGAACCCCCGGTTTTCCGCCGGGGGTTTCGGAGCATGCAATGTTGGCAACCGGTCAAGTATCAGAAACGCAATGAGTGGGCTTTTTTCGCTGGCGCCCGAGGCTGTCATCACCCTCGACGCGGACAGCAAGGACATCATCCTGGACCGCCTCGCGGCTCGGTTCGCTTCGGTCTATGGTCTCGACCATCAGGCCGTGCTGGCGCGCATCACCGAGCGTGAGCAGCTCGGCAGCACCGGGTTCGGGCGACGCATCGCCATCCCCCATGCGCGCATGGCGGGGCTGACACGTCCCGTTGCCGTGTTCATGCGCCTCGCTTCCCCGGTCGAATTCGAAGCCGCGGACGGCGTGCCGATCGACCTCGTGTTCGGCCTGCTCTCCCCCGAAGGCGCGGGCGCGACACATCTTCATGCTCTGGCGGCGATCTCGCGCATGATGCGTGACGAGCGCATGCACGAAGCTCTGCTGGCCGCTCCGGGCACCGAAGCGCTCTACAGCCTGCTGAGCAACGTCATCGACCGCGATGCCGCCTGAAGACACTGCCGAAGGCCAGAGTCAGGGCGGCGCCGGGCTCCACTGGCGCGCGCTGGAGGGGCTCTATGCCTCCGCCCCCATCAACCAGATGTTCCGCTCAAAGCTGGAAATCGTCGGCGACGGGCATGCGCGCATCACGTTCCTGGTCGAGCCCGACTGTTTCCATGCGGCCGGTGCGGCGCACGGGACCATCTATTTCAAGATGCTCGACGATGCGGCTTTTTACGCCGCCAACACTCACGTCACCGATCGCTTCCTGCTGACGACCTCGTTCAACCTGCACTTGTCCAAGCCCATCAAGGGCGGCCGTATCGTGTGCGAGGGCCGCTGGGTGAGCGGTCGCCGCCGCGTACTGGTGGCCGAGTCCTGGCTGATCGACGAGGACGGCGAGGAATGCGGGCGCGGCACCGGAACGTTCATGCGATCGCGCATCGCGCTCTCCAGCCTGCCCGGCTATTCGATTCCGCAAGCCTGATGGATTCCCGCCTCCCCGCTCACCTCGAGGTTTCCGCACTGATTCGCCGCGTCAATGGCGAGGGCGGATTCGCGACGGTGCTGGCTAAAGGCGAACAGGACGCCGGGACGATCCTTGTCGTTCTTTCGCACAATGGATCGAATGTGCGCCTTCATGAACGGATGCCCGAACTCGACGGCACCCGGCGCTGGCGCTGCTCCAAGACTCAGGATCCTGAAAACCCGTTCGAATTTCAGGAGTACCTCGACCGGCGCAAGCGTCAGGACCCCGACGTGTGGATCATCGAACTCGATGGCGCAGACGCCGAACGTTTCATCGGGGCCTGACCCGGTGCGGGTTGACTTGCCCGGCCCACAGCCTAAAGGCCCCCTTCACTGACGCGAAAGCGGCTCGGACAGCACTTCGGCTTGTCCGGCTAGCACGCAGACGGGGAATCGTCGGCAGGCTCGACGGAAACAGAACGTCACTTCGTGGCATTCCGTTCCAGCCTGTGTCGGACCGGTTCACCGCCTTTGATCAAGTTTGAATGCGAAAGAAAGTTGAGTGGGCGAGCGCGATTGCGCTGGCCGCGACGGTTCTCACCGCTCTTCTAGGCGCCACGGGCTCGGGCGCCGCCGCATCGGATTTCATTCCGACGCTGGTAGAAACGAAGCCCGCCCCGCAGTTCGTTTCCGAACCGGTCGTACAGGCGCTTCCCGCCGCCGAGACCGAGACCGAGGAAGCAGACGCCCCCGATGCGGATTCCCTTCAGCAACTGGTGTCTCAGCAGGAGACGCCGGACGACATGTCGCGCGACATGCGCTGCCTTGCCGGCGCGATCTACTTCGAAGCACGCGGTGAATCGCTGGAAGGCCAGCTCGCCGTTGGCCGTGTGATCGTCAACCGCACCAAGTCGGGCCGCTTCCCGACGAGCTATTGCGGCGTGGTCTACCAGCCCTCGCAGTTCTCGTTCATCCGCGGCCGTTCGATGCCCGCCGTGCGCGAGAATTCTCCGAGCTGGCAGGAAGCCGTCGCGATCGCCCAGATCGCCGAGGACGGCGCCTGGAAGAGCAAGGCCAAGGGTGCGCTGTTCTTCCACGCCAAGCGCGTCTCGCCGCGCTGGAGCAAGCTGACGAAGCTGGCTCAGGTGGATAACCACATCTTCTATCGGTAATTCTCGTTCGTCATTGCGAGCGAAGCGAAGCAACCCAGGGCGGTTTACGCCGCCCTGGGTTGCTTCGCTTCGCTCGCAATGACGAAGAGTTTCAGGCGGCCTTCAGTTCGACCCACACAGGCGCATGGTCGCTGGCCTTTTCCCGCCCGCGATGAACCTTGTCGACACCGCACGCCGCCAGCCGGTCCGCCAGTTCGGGCGAGAGCAGCGAGTGGTCGATGCGGAAGCCGTGGTCGCGCTGCCAGGCGCCTGCCTGATAGTCCCAGTAGGTCCACACCCCGCCGCGCGGATTGTGGGTGGCCAGCGCGTCGGTCCAGCCGTCTCCTAGGAGGCGGAAGTAGGCGTCCCGCGATTCCGGCTGCATCAGCGCGTCGGAGGCCATTGCAGAGGGCGTCCAAACGTCGCGGTCGGTCGGGATGACGTTGTAGTCGCCGGTGATGATGGCCGGCACTTCCTCGGCCTTGATCACGTCCATGCGGCGGCGCAGGCGTTCCATCCAGCGCAGCTTGTAGTCGAACTTGGGGCCGGGCAGCGGATTGCCGTTGGGCAGGTAGATGCACACGACCCGCACGCCGAAGACCTGCGCTTCGAGATAGCGCGAATGTTCGTCCTCGGGCTCGCCATCGAGGCCGCGCTGGACTTCGACGGGCATTTCCCCGTCGGCGAGGATGGCGACGCCGTTGAAGCCCTTCTGGCCGTGCCAGATGCCCTTGTAGCCCAGCTTCTCGAACTCGGCGATGGGGAAGCCTTCGTCCTGCGTCTTGATCTCCTGCAGGCAGGCGACGGCGGGGCGGGTTTCCTCCAGCCATTCGAGCAGTCGGGGCAGGCGTGCCTTCACGCCGTTGATGTTGAAGGTGGAGATCTTCATACCGAGAAGCTGGACCCGCAGCCGCAGCCTGCCGCCGCGTTCGGATTCTCCACCCGGAATGCCGCGCCGCCCAGCGACTCCACGAAATCGACGACGCAGCCCTGGACGAGGTCGAGGCTGACCGAGTCGACGAGGAGCTTCACCCCGTCGGTCTCGGCCACGCTGTCGTCCGCGTCGGGGGCGTCGGCGAGGCCGAACTTGTACTGGAAGCCCGAGCAGCCTCCGCCTTCGACGGCAAGCCGCAGGATTGCGGGCTTGCCCTGCTTGCTCGCGATCGCGGCGACGCGCGCGGCGGCCGAGGGGCTGAGAGTCACGGTCTGCTGTTCCATGCGTCCGATGTAGGCGCGGCCTGACCCTTCGACAAGCTCGGGGTGACCCTTCGACAGGCTCAGGGTGAGCGGACGTGGCGCCACACCTCCAACTCCGCTCAGGTTGAGCCTGTCGAAGCCCTTACGCCGTCTGGATGTAATCCCGCATCGCGGCAGCCTCGTTCTCGATCTTGTCGATCCGGTATTTCACCAGATCGCCGATCGACACGAACCCGACCATGCGCCCGTTCTTCACCACGGGCAGGTGGCGAATGCGGCGGCGGGTCATCAGCGACAGCGCCGCCATGACCGAGGTTTCGGGCTCGATGGTCACGGGCAGCGCGGTCATGATGTGGCCGAGCGGCATGTCGAGCATGTCGGCGCCCAGTTCGCGCAGTTTGTAGATTACGTCGCGTTCGGAGAAGATTCCGGCGATTTCGCCGTTTTCCATCACCGGCACTGCGCCGATTCTCTTTTCGGCGAGGATTCCGGCGGCCTCGCGCACGGTCATGGCAACGTCGCAAGTGACTACGGCATCGCGGCCTTCGATAATTCGACCGATGGTCATCGTCAGCTCTCCCTGTTCCTGAAAGGAGCCTCTGTTCCCGCAGCTTGCCCCCGGGGCGGAGCGTATCACAGCCGCGTCGGACTCGTCACGTCATGCTTGCGATGAGACGCCGTCAGGCCCAGATAGGGCGCGATGATACCGTCTTCGCCCCTCGACGATCCCGGCAAGGCCGCCCATGCCTGGGCGCGCTACCTGCGCATCATGCGCTGGATGATGACGATCACGGTCGGGCTGGTGATCGGGTCGATAATCCTGCTGTACCGCTCCAACGGGATGGTCTCGATCCACTTCTACATCGCGACCGCGCTGGGCATCGGTTTCACCATGCTGCTGGCCTCGGCGCTGATGGGCCTCGCGTTCCTGTCGAGCGGGACCGGGCATGACGAGGCGATCGTCGATCCGCTCGAGGATGATGATCCTTACAAGTAAGGGCCCGCCGTCAGCCCCACCCCGCTGCGACTAGGGAGCAAGCTCCCAAGTCTCGCTGCCCCTCCCGCAAGCGGGAGGGGAGATGTGCGTCAGCCCTCCCGCTTGCGGGAGGGTCGGGAGGCTCGAGAGCGTAGCGAACCAGCCGGACGGGGTGGGCCTCAACCTCCCGGCGCGTGCAGGCGAAATTCCTCGACCGGCTCGCCGCCGATGAGGTGCTGCTGGATGATCCGCTCCAGCACGTCCTCGTCGCACGAGTGATACCAGACTCCGTCCGGCCACACGACCGCGACCGGCCCGGCGTGGCAGATGCGCAGGCAGTCCGCCTTGGTGCGGGCCACGCCGCCCTTTCCGTCCAGCCCGAGCTGCTTGAGCCGCTTCTTGAGGAACTTCCACGCGGCCTGCCCCTTCTCGGGCGAGCAGCATTCGCCCTTTTGCGGTTCGGCGCATATGAAGATGTGGCGGCGGATCATGTCGCTGCCGGTCTTGGCGAAGGCTTCCTCGGCCTTGGCGATGGCGTGGTGGCTCATGGCCGCAGTTTCCATTCCTCGGTCTGGCTGGCGAAAGTGGCTGGCATCGGCGCAGGGCCGTCCTCGCCGACCGTTACCATCGTGGAGCGGGAGAACGCGACGATCCGGTCGTCCTGCGTCACCAACTGGACGAGGCCGTGGCTGGAACGCCCGACCTGCTCGATGGCGGTATGGACGGTCAGGGCATCGGGATAGTGCGCCTCGCCGAGATATTCGATGCCGATGCTGACGATCATCGAGGACAGACCGACAAGTCCCTCGCGATAGCGACTGGCACGGTGAAAGCGCACGCGGCCATCCTCGAGGAATCCGGCCATCGCCACGTTGTTGATGTGCATGTTGACGTCGAGATCGCCGAAGCGCGGCTCGATGCGGCAGGAAAACGGGTAGCGCGCGGGATCGAGCAGCGCGGGATCGGGTTTCGGCATACCCGGTGAAGGTAGGAAGTGTGGGCCTTGAGGTCCAGCCCGTCCGGGCGATGGGGCTTCGACAGGCTCATCCGTGACCCGTCGACAAGCTCAGTGTGAGCGGGTGTAGTTGTAAACCTCTCAACGCCGCTCAGGCTGAGCTTGTCGAAGCCCCATCAGCCCTTCTTGCCGACGATCCGCGCGATTTCGGCAGCGACGAGGCGTTCGACCATAGCCGGCAGGTTGCGGTCAAGCCATTCGGTCAGTGCCGGGCGGAGAAGCTCCTTGGCGAGCGCCTCCAGCGAGGTTTCTCCCGAACGGACGATCTGCGGCTGCGCGCCGGGCTCGGACAGCATGGCGAGCGCGGCGAGCGATTCGCGCATCGAATCGCGCGCCTGATCGTGCAGCAACGGGCCTTCGTCGGTCTCGCCCGCTGCGGTAATCTGCGAGGCTTCCTGGAGTTCGAGGACATCGTCCTCATCCTCGTCGGCGTAGAGCGGTTCCGGCTCGCGCATCAGGCGTTCGGTGCGGCTGGTACGGGTTTCGAGGCGGGAATCGCGCGCGATGACCTGCTTGATCGACTGGAGGATCTCCTCGACCGAAGGTTCACCGTTCTGACGCATCTGCCTAAATCCCTGTAGTCCCGCGCATCCAAGTCCTTATCCGCAAACGGGATCAGGGCTCCTGCGAAGCGGGAATGTTGCCGTCCTGCACCGGCGTGTCAACGGTGCGCGTGGACCGGGCCACTGGCGCATCGTCGTCGTCCCAGTCGAAGAACTTGCCGCGCACGCGCTCGTAATTGACGTCGGGATCGTAGAGGGTGCCGCCGTCGAGGCCCAGATCGCGCGCCTCGGCCTTGCCCATCGCCGCGAGCAGGGAGAACCCGGCGACGTAGGCATTGCGCCGCGCCGTCACCAGCGTGACCTGCGCGTTCAGCAATTCCTGCTCGGCATTGAGGATGTCGAGGATCGTGCGCCGACCCACCGAATTCTCTGCCTTCACGCCTTCGAGGCTCAGCGTCGCCGCATCCACTGCGACTTGCGAGGAGCGGATCAGGTCGTTCGACGCGACGTAGGAGGTGAAGGCCGAGCGGACTTGCGCGATCACGTCGCGTTCGGTGGCGATTTCCTGCTCCAGCGTGGCCGAAGCCGTCGCCTGTGCCTGGCGACGCTGCGCGGCGGGAAGGCCGCCCTGGAAGATCGGGATCGACAGCTGCGCCCCGGCCTGCGCAGACGAATCGCTTTGCGCCACGCTCGCGTTCACCGCGCCGCGCGCCAGCGTGTTGAAGTAGTTGTTGTACGTGCCCTGGCCGAAGAGCCGTAGCGTCGGCAGGCGGCTGGCGCCCGCGACGTCGATGTCCTTGTCCGCGGCCTTGCTGCGTTCGCGTGCGGCGATGATGTCCGGGTTCGCATCGAGCGCGATCGTCGCCGCTTCGCTGGCGTTGGCGGGCAGGTTCGGCAGCGGCGGCGGCGCGTCGAGCGCTTCGGGTGCATGACCGACGAACCGGATGTAGGTTTCGCGCGCGGCGGCAAGGTTGGCTTCCGCCGTCAGCAGGTCGCTCTTCGCAGTCGCTAGGCGCGACTGCGATTGGGCGACGTCGGTGCGCGTGAGGTTGCCGATCTGGAACCGGTCGTTGGTCGCATCGAGATTGGTCTGGAGAACCGCCACGTTCTTGCGGTTAAGTCCGGCGATCGCTTCCGTGCGGATCACGTCCATGTACGCCGCGACGACCTGCGAGAAGACGGAAGCCTCCGTGCCGCGCAGATCGGCCTGACCGGCGCCGACGCGCAGCTTGGCAGCCTTGACGCGGTTCTTGACCGCGCCGCCCGAATAGATCGGCACGCCCAGTTGGGCATCCGCCGTGAATATCTTCGACGGAGCCGTGAGCGAGTTTTCGCTCTGCTTCAGGTTCTTGGTGTAAGTTTCGGTCGTGCTGAGGCTGGGTAGCCCTGCAGCCTTGGCGATCGGCACGCCTTCGTCGGTGGCGCGCTGCTGGGCGCGCGCCGATTCCAGCGTGGGATTGGTCTGATAGGCGGAAACGAGCGCATCGCGCAGGGTGTCGGCCCGCGCAGGCGCGCCGGCCGTCAGTATCAGACATCCCCCCGCGAGCAGCCCGGAACGCCACGCGATCCGGGCCATGCTCAGAAGCTCCAGCGTTTGGGAGCGGCGAATTCGGGAAGCACGGGAATCCCCAGCTCCGCCAGCGGCAGCAGCGAGGTCACGCCGCCTGCCTTGGTGCCGGCCGCAAGGCGGGTCACGCCGCGATCGGTCACGCCGGTGACCACGCGGCCACCCTCGGCGAGACGTGCGGAGAGGGCATCGGGGAGCACTTCGATGGCGCCGTCGATGACGATGAGGTCGTATGCGCCCGAAGCGGCTTCATCGGCAGCGGCAGGTGCTACCGCGTCGAGCGAGCCGACCAGCGGACGCAGCAGCGTGGCGAGGTAGCCTTCGCCGTCGCCGACGATCAGCGCCTTGTCGGTCTTCGCCGGAGCGGCTTCCTGCAGCATCTTGCCCTGCACCAGCGGGGCGCCGAGGAACTTGCCTTCGCCCAGCGGCACGGCGCGGTCGATATAGGCGGCGTCGCGCAGCTCGGCGGGCACGAAGTTTTCACGTGGAACACCGGCCATCGCTTCCAGCACCCAGGGCTCGTTCACGCCGCTGGTGCGCAGCTGGCTGACGATCATGGCGCGACGGGCGGCAGAAAAGTCGGTGGCAGGAGCCGACCGGTCCTCGGTCAAGGTCATTCGTGTATTCCCTCACTCGCTCGCGGGGCTTGCGGCAGATCGCTGCAATCGCGAAGACGACACTATGGGGCCGCTTCTATGCGAACCGGCCTCTCAGGCCAAGCCCCATGAAACAACGCCCGTCGATCCGATCAAGCACTTTGACGATCACGCCCATGCGGCTTATGGAGCGGCAAAAATCCGACGTTATCCGCCAGATCGGGCCAAGAAGACCGGAGAATTCCATGACAGAAATGGTGACCATCCGCGAAGAGGACCTCATCGAGTCCGTCGCCGACGCATTGCAGTATATCAGCTACTACCACCCGATGGATTACATCCGCGCGCTGGGCGACGCCTACGAAGCGGAGCAGGGCCCGGCGGCCAAGGACGCCATCGCCCAGATCCTGACCAACAGCCGCATGTGCGCCGAGGGTCACCGCCCGATCTGCCAGGACACCGGCATCGTCAACGTCTTCATCGAGTGGGGCCAGAATTGCCGCCTCGAGTCCGAGCGCAGCTTGCAAGACGTCGTCGATGACGGCGTGCGCCGCGCCTACAACCACCCCGAGAACAAGCTGCGCGCCTCGGTGCTGGCCGACCCCGCCTTCACCCGCCGCAACACCAAGGACAACACTCCTTGCGTGCTGTCGGTGGAGATGGTCCCGGGCTCGAAAATCTCGGTCGACGTCGCGGCCAAGGGCGGCGGGTCTGAGAACAAGTCCAAGTTCAAGATGATGAATCCCAGCGATTCCATCGTCGACTGGGTGATCGAGATGCTGCCGCAGATGGGGGCTGGCTGGTGCCCGCCGGGCATGCTGGGCATCGGCATCGGCGGCACCGCCGAGCATTGCGTCAAGCTCGCCAAGCAGAGCCTGATGGAGCCGATCGACATGGCGCAGCTGAAGCAGCGCGGCCCACAGAACGACATCGAGGCGCTGCGCATCGAAATCTTCGACAAGGTCAACGCGCTGGGTATCGGCGCGCAGGGCCTCGGCGGCCTTGCCACGATCCTCGACGTCAAGATCCTCGACTGGCCGTGCCATGCCGCGGGCAAGCCCGTCGCGATGATCCCGAACTGCGCCGCCACCCGCCACGCGCACTTCACGCTGGACGGTTCCGGCCCGAGCTTCCTCGAGACGCCGAACCTCGACGAGTGGCCCAAGGTCGAGTGGAAGCCGAGCAAGGAAGCGATCAAGGTCAACCTCGACACGCTGACCGCTGAGGAAGTCCAGAGCTGGAAGCAGGGCGATCGCCTGTTGCTCAACGGCAAGATGCTGACCGGGCGCGACGCCGCGCACAAGCGCATCGCCGACATGCTGGCCAAGGGCGAGGAACTGCCGGTCGATTTCAAGGGCCGCGTGATCTACTACGTCGGCCCGGTCGATCCGGTGCGCGAGGAAGTCGTCGGCCCGGCCGGCCCGACCACCGCCACCCGCATGGACAAGTTCTCCGACACCATGCTCGACCTCGGCCTGCTCGCCAGCATCGGCAAGTCCGAGCGCGGCCCGGCGGCGACCGAGTCCATCGCCAAGCACAAGTCGGCCTATCTGATGGCGGTTGGCGGCGCGGCCTACCTCGTCGCCCGCGCGATCAAGGAAGCCAAGGTCGTCGGCTTCGCGGACCTCGGCATGGAGGCGATCTACGAATTCACCGTGCAGGACATGCCGGTGACCGTGGCCGTCGATTCCGAAGGCAAGAACGTCCACACGCTGGCCCCGCCGGTGTGGAAGACGAAGATCGCCGAGGAACACCTGCTGGTGTGATTTCTTTCCCGTGACCCCGGCGCGCGCCGTCGGGGTCACGGAACTGCCCTCACACACCCACCTGCGTCATTGCGAGCGTAGCGAAGCAATCCAGGGCCGCGTAAACCGCCCTGGATTGCTTCGCTACGCTCGCAATGACAAAACGGGGGGCGTGAGCTGCCAGCCCCCTTCGACCAACGACAATCTCCGTCCGATGGAAGGTGTGGTGCGACGAACCGTTTTCGCGCTAGACCGGGCGGTAATGTCCGAAGCAGCACCCCCTCCCCGCGTTCCGGCGCGGCTCGTCCTCCTGTCGCTGGCGGCCTTGTGGGCCTGCTACTTCATCGTGGCCAGCTTGCGCGGTCTGGTCATGGGGTTCGACCTCGACTGGTCGTTCCTGTCGCGGCGCCTGACGATCTGCATCGTCTCGATGCTGGTAATGGCCGCCGTCTGGCCGCTGCTGCAGCTGCTGGATCGCAAATCGGGCCGGGTCCGCTTCGCCATCGTGCTGATCGGCGCGTTCCCGCTGTCGCTGGTGCTCAGCATCGTCAACGACGTGATCTTCTCCGACATTGAACGCCCGGCAGCCTACGGCAGCGAGGAAGATGCGGCAGCGGTGGCTGCGGGCAACGTGCGCATCACGCAGGACGAGGCCGGCAACATCCTGGTGGACCTGCCCAAGATCCTGCCGCCGCCCGCTCCCCCCGCCCCGCCAGCACCTGGCTCCAGCGAGGTTCCGGACGAGCCGACGGATGCGCCGAGCGAGGAAAGCGGCGCAGCCCGGCCGCAGCATTCCTCGGCGATCACGATCAAGACCAACTCTGCCCTCGGCGCCAATTTCGGGCGCTGGGCGAACATCGCCGACACGGCGTTCGGACGCTACTTCCTCGTGCTCGCGTGGGTGGCGCTCTACTTCGCGCTCGCCAAGGCCGAGGAGGCCCGCGCGGCAGAACGGCGCGAGGGCGAATACCGCCGCGCCGCCGAACAGGCCGAACTGCGTTCGCTGCGCTATCAGGTGAATCCGCATTTCCTGTTCAACACGCTCAATTCGCTGTCGGCGCTGGTCATGGTCGGACGGCAGGACGATGCCGAAGAGATGATCCAGACGCTGTCGACGTTCTACCGCCGCACTTTGTCAGGTGATCCCACCAACGATCTTTCGCTGGTTGACGAGATAGAGCTGCAGCGCCTTTACTTCGCGATCGAGGCAGTCCGCTTCCCCAATCGATTGCTAACGCATATCGATATTGACGAGGCCGTTCTCGATGCGAAAGTTCCGGGCATGATATTGCAACCGCTCGTCGAGAATTCCGTGAAGTATGCCGTCGCCGCGACGCAGCGGCCGGTGACCATTGCCATCGAGGCGCGGCGCGAGGGTGGCCAGCTCGTCGTCGCCGTCCATGACGATGGACCCGGAGAGATGAGCGGCGAGTTGAAGATCAAGACCGAGGGCTGCGGCATCGGCCTCAACAACGTGCGCGACCGCCTGCGGGCGCGTTACGGGGAGGCTGCGACGATCTCCTACGGCAAGCGCCCGAACGGCGGTTTCGCGACGATCCTGCGCATGCCGCTGGAGGCGGGTAATGTCTGAGCCCGAAGGCGCCGCGCCCGCCGCTCCCCTGCGCACCCTGATCGTCGACGACGAGCCGCTGGCTGTCGAGCGCATGCAGGTGATCTGCTCCCGGATCGAAGGGATTTCCGTGATCGGCACGGCGAGCGACGGCCAGGCCGCGTTGCGCCTGATCGATGCGCTGACGCCCGACCTGGTGCTGCTCGACCTGACGATGCCGGAGACCGACGGGCTCACCGTGGCGCGCACGCTGGGCGGCCGGCCGGACGCTCCGGCGGTGATCTTCGTGACCGCGCACGATGAGTTCGCGGTCGAGGCGTTCGATCTCGATGCGGTGGACTATGTCCTCAAGCCGGTGGCGCCTGATCGCCTGCAGCGCGCCGTGACCCGCGTGGTGTCGCGCCGGGGCGAGCGGGCTCAGGTTCCGGCGCTCAGCCAGTGGCTCGACGAATTCTGGGTGCCGCACCGATCCGAACTGGTGCGCGTGCCCGCCGCCGAGGTCCAGCGCATCGATGCCGAGCGCGATTACGTGCGCCTGCATGTGGGGACGCAAAGCTACCTGCTGCTCCAGACCATCACGAGTCTGGAGGAGCGCCTCGACCCTGAGCGGTTCATCCGTATCCATCGCAGTTGCATCCTGCAGCGCAGCCACGTTTCGGGCTTGCGTCACGAGGGGCTTGGCGTCTGGTCGGCGGAAACGGCGGACGGAGAGGCCTTGCGGATCGGTCGAACGTATCTTCCCGGCGTAAAGAAAATGGCGGGCCGCTAAGCCCGCCATCAGGATTTTTCCGGGTCTTTTCTTCTTTTGGGACCTGGATTGATGGGGTTTAAGCCTTAGCCGCCGAGGCGGGTGTCGTCGGCCTTGTCGATCGCGGCGGCGACCTGCTGCTGCACGTTCAGGCGGGCCTGACGGTAGCACTCGGTGTCGACGTTGCTGTCGATGTGGGTGCCCGTCGTCGGGCGGCTGACGCGGCAGACGCTGCGGGCGGCCTTGTTGATACGCTTCTGCAGCATGCCCTGCCCTTCGACGGTGCCGAGGTCGAGGTCGGCGTAGCGGACTTCGACGCTCTTGGCGAAGGCGGCCGGGGCCGAGAACAGGCCGACGGTGCAGAGGGCTGCGGCGGCGAAGATGGCGGTCTTGGGTGCGGTCTTGAACATGGTATTTTCCTCCTCACGGTGTGAGCCGTGGGGAAGAACTGTGTTCCGTCCGGCTCGATGAGTGTGATGTGCCTCACATCCGGCACACGATCACGCGAAGGTCGATTGCGGGCAGAAGTGATCCGACGAAGGCGCAGGCGGACGGACCAACGACATTTGTAGTCGACGAACGACATGCAAGATGATGACGCGTCGTGCGCCACGGGCGATCGAATCGTGCGCAATGCGGTGGCGCTGCCGCCGCGCAGTCGATAGACTGGCCGCACATGACCCCCCTGATCCTCGTATTCTGCCTCGGAATCGTCAATTTCGCCGCGCACAAGGCGCTGCTCGAAAGCAACCACCCGATGCTGATGCATGTGCCGTGGTTCTTCCAGGCGCTTGGCGGGCGGCTGAGCCTCATCGTCGAGTTCGTGATGCTGGTGGGTGTGATGATCGTCGCGGCGTCGGGATCGACCGGCTGGGCGCTGCTCTACGCGCTCTATACTGCCCTCAATGGCGTGTCCGCCTGGCTGGTCTTCAGCGGGCGCGTTTGAAGGGAACTTCGCCGGGGAACCCTGCCCCGGCTCGGGCGCTTGTGCGGGCATGACTTCAAACGGCACATCTTCGGCAAAGGTCTGGCTCGTCTGCAACGCGGCCAGCGGCAGCAACAACGACGCGGCGGTGGAGGAACTGCTCGCCGCCTTCGAGGCGGCTGGCCTCGGCTCTGACCGGGTGCTGCGCTTTCCCGACGATCCCGCCCCTCAGCCCGCCGATCTCGATGCGGCGGGCGTGGACATGCTGGCGGTATTCGGCGGTGATGGCACGACGCACTCGGTGGTCATGGAGGCCTATGGCTGGGGCGGTGCCGTGCTGGTGCTGCCGGGCGGGACGATGAACCTCCTCGCCAAGCGCATGCACGGCGACGTACCTGCGCCCGAGATCGTCGCGCGACTTTCCGGCGCGGCCCTGAGCACGGTGCGTCCGCCGGTGATCGTCTCCCGCCACGGCATCGGCCTCACCGGCGCGCTCGCCGGGCCGGGGACGGTGTGGAACGAAGTGCGCGAGGCGATGCGCGCGATGAACGTGATCGATTTCGTCGCCTCGACGCGCGAGGCGATCGCCCAGTCCGCGAACGGCCCGAAAGTCATGTGCGCCGAGGTCGGTAGTACGGAGGTCGACGGGGGACGAGAGGAAGGCTATGCCGCGATCACGGTTGTTCCCAAGGACGACGGCCTGCGAGCGAACGGCTATTATGCCGAGTCGCTGGGGGACTACGCCGGGCAAGGCATCGCCCTGCTCAACCGTAACTTTCGCGACGGCCCGCACGACGAACTGGGCCGTCACCCCAGGCTGCGGCTGGTCTGCCCCACGGGCGAGCCGATGGGCCTGCTGATAGACGGCGAGCCGTTCGACGGCGCCGCCGAGGAAATTTTCGAACTGGGCACCTGCGAGGTCGACCTGGTGACGACGAAGGAGTTCGACGGATAATGCACGGCAAGACGGCCTCGATGTACAACGGTCCGTTGCGGTTGTTCCATCTGAGCGACATCCATTTCGGGTTGGTCGATCAGCAGGCCATCGACTGGGCCAAGGCCTGCATCGATCGTGAGATGCCGCATGCCGTCGCGATCACCGGCGACCTGACCATGCGTGCCCGCCACCCCGAATTCCAGGCCGCGTGCGAGTGGATTCAGGGCCTCGACGTGCCGGTCACGGTCGAGGTGGGCAATCACGACATTCCCTACTTCAACCTCTACCAGCGTTTCTTCGACCCCTATCGCCGGTTCAAGGCGATCGAGCGGATGGTCGAGACCCAGCTGGACCTGCCCAACCTCGCCATCGTGCCGCTGCGCACGACCACGCGCGCGCAGTATCAGCGCTTCCCCTGGTCGAATGGCTGGGTGACCGATCATGCCCTGAAGCAGACGCTGGCGCAGATCGACGCCCTGCCCGAAGGCACGCGCGTCCTCGTCACCTGCCACCACCCGCTGCCTGAGCGCCGCGCGGACGGTAAGCTGCTGACCATCAACGGCACCCGCACGATGAAAGTGCTGGCCGGGCGCAAGGTCATGGCGGTGCTCTCGGGTCATATCCACGACCCGTTCGACCTGACCGAGCAGACATCCGCCGGGCCGCTTCGGATGATCGGTGCGGGCACGCTGTCGAAGCGCATTCGCTCCACACCGCCTAGCTTCAACGAGATCGTGATCGACGGCGACCAGATCCGGGTGACCGCGCGCAATCTGGAGAAGGTGCCGACCCCGGCGATGCAGATCGACGAAGTGCCGGAAAACGCTCTACCTCCGCGCGAACCGGGTGAGCCGGTGTCGCCGGTCGGCAAGGTGCCGCCGGTCGATCCGCCGGTGCATTGAGGCTCGACTAAATCGGGGCTCCGATACGGCGCATCCCCACCCCCTCGTCATTGCGAGCGTAGCGAAGCAATCCAGGACGGTTTGATACTGCCCTGTATTGCTTCGCTACGCTCGCAATGACGAAGTTTGTTGATGTAGTGACGGAAGAGCCACCGCCCTTCCCAGCGCGATCAGATCGCCTTTTCGCGCAAGTCCTGCATCGCGCCGTAATCGTTGCGCGCACGGTCGCAGGCGGCTTCGGAACCGCGCTGGCAGTCGCGGGTGTTCTTCTCGTAGCTGCGGTTGAGCTTGCCCAGTTCCTCATCCCGCTTGCGCAGGGCGCGGCCGCGCTTTTCGTCGGATTCGGACTGGCTGGTGGTGGTCCAGTCGACCGCCTTGCCCGCCACGCGTACCGGAGCGGTGACGATGCTGGCGGCGGTGCGAACGCAGCCCGAGAGCATCGGCAGGGCCATCAACACGGCGAAGGGGACGACAAGACGCTTCATACCGCCAGCTTCACACGCACCAGATGACAGCGCAATGAACAATCGTCTCCAAAACGCCGGACTACAAACGACAGGGGCCGCTCCCTTGCGGAAGCGGCCCCATGGTTCCACGTGGAACGCCTGAAAGGATCAGGCGGTCTCGGCGGTGTCGTAGTACTTGGGCGCGTGCTCGTTGAGGATCGCGAGGATCTTCTTGAGCGCGGCCTGCTCGTCGGTCTTTTCCATCGCCGCGAGTTCGCGGGCCAGGCGCGACGAAGCGGCTTCGAAGATCTGACGCTCCGAATAGCTCTGTTCGGGCTGGTCGTCGGCGCGGAACAGGTCGCGGGTCACTTCGGCGATCGACACGAGGTCGCCCGAGTTGATCTTCGCTTCGTATTCCTGGGCACGGCGCGACCACATGGTACGCTTCACCTTGGGCTTGCCCTTGAGGGTATCGAGCGCTTCGCGCAGGGTCTTGTCCGAAGACAGCTTGCGCATGCCGATCGATTCGACCTTGTTGACGGGAACGCGCAGGGTCATGCGCTCTTTCTCGAACCGCAACACGTAAAGCTCGAGCTGCATCCCGGCGATTTCCTGCTTCTGCAGCTCAATAACCCGACCAACACCGTGCTTCGGGTAAACGACGTAATCTCCAACATCGAATGCATCGATCCTGGTTGCCATGTATCGTCCTTTCACCTGCAGGGTTCCAGTTTGTTCAAATCGGGAGATAACCGGGGGTGCGACAGGGAGACGAATCGTCTCCGCGCCCGGTCAGATCACTCTCCCAACCGTCTGCTTTCGAACCCTGCCTCGCAATGAAAATGCCTGCCGAACGAGCAGAAGGCTCGGGCAGTTGAACGATTATATAGCAGCAATATGCCAAAAAATCCAGAGGCGCGTAAACGTTTCCGTTTCGCGCCTCATGGGTCTTCCGTGGCTCTGTTGCACAAAGCGCAAACCACGGGAATCTGCGGGTTTTGGTCGGCGAGCCTCAGGCCCGCCGCAGCAGGATCAGTCGCCTTCGCCGGGCTCGGGCGAGAAATACTTTTCGAACTTGCCTTCCTCGCCCTTCATCGCGTCGGCATCGTCCGGCGCGTCCTTGCGGGTGGTGAGGTTGGGCCATTCCGCCGAATACTTGGCGTTGATCTCCATCCACTGCTCAAGGCCGCTCTCGGTGTCGGGCAGGATCGCTTCCGCCGGGCATTCGGGCTCGCACACGCCGCAGTCGATGCATTCGCTGGGGTTGATGACCAGCATGTTCTCGCCTTCGTAGAAGCAGTCCACGGGGCAGACTTCCACGCAGTCCGTGTACTTGCACCTGATGCAGGCGTCGGTGACGACATACGTCATGAGTGCGGTATCCTTCCTTCAGGCGTCATTCGATTCGGGCGCAGCTATGGGATCGACGGGCCTGCCGTCAAGCACTCTGTAGCAGCTGACAGCTTCGCTATAGGGTCCGCGCCGTTCGGGCAAGGATAGGACTTCTATCACCCGCACGCCTCCAGCTATCGGAAGCGTCAGCACGTCGCCCGCCGCGATCTTCTGGTGGGCGCGGTCGATGCGACGGCCGTTGAGCCGCATGT
The DNA here is from genome assembly GCF_027922145.1 of Novosphingobium resinovorum. Classification (GTDB taxonomy): domain Bacteria; phylum Pseudomonadota; class Alphaproteobacteria; order Sphingomonadales; family Sphingomonadaceae; genus Novosphingobium; species Novosphingobium resinovorum. The sequence goes on from NZ_BSFC01000019.1 coordinate 372,305, forward strand.
GGCCCTCTTCGGCCAGCGTCTGCGCGACCGGCCGGGTCCTGGCGAGGCGCAGGAACCACAGCAGCTTGTCGACGCGCATCCCTGTCGCCATCGGTCCTCCCTACCGCACCCGGCCTACCGCACCATGTCCGCAAGCGCCGCGAAGGCGCCGTCGCGCCGCACCGGGGCCGCGCGCTCGGGCTCGGCCTGGCGGCGGGGCGGACGCCAGCGCCAGCGCACCGGGGCGGGCGGCCCGTGCTGTCCTTCCGCCAGCGCGCGCGGCATCAGCGGCTGGAATCCGCCGAGCCGGAGCAGCCGGGCATAGCTGGAGGTCGTCAGTCCCATCGAGACCGCCCGCGCCGGATCGAGCGCGAAGCTGCCGCGCTTTTCCGCCGCACGAAGTTCATGCGCCTCGCGCAGCAGCTTCTCGGCCATGTCGAGGCGTAGCAATTGCTTGCCAAGCGCGCGGTAGCCGGGCGGCGGGCGATGGTTTCCGGCGGGCAGCACCGGCGGCATGTCGGGAGCGGGCGCTCCGCCCTCTTTCTTGCCCGATACTTTCGCCAGCTGCCGCCACAGCGCAATGACCGGCGTGCGCAGCATGGCGGGCACGAAGAGGTCGAGCGCCCCTACCCGCACGCCCAGCCGCGCCAGCATCGTGCGGCGCTGCTTGTCGAGTCGGTCCAGCCCCGATTCCTCGCGCGCGGTCATGCCGCCGCGCTCGACCAGGGTGATGAGCAGCGCGCGCAAGTCCGACCCGGCGTCGGTCGCGCGGCTTGCCTCGTCCAATTTGGCGAGCGGGGCGAGTGGCTTCAGTGCCGCCTCCAGCCACACTTCCAGCGCGGCGACGAGCGCCTTGCGCGACACGTCGGGCACGGCATCGAGCGCACGGTCGGGCACCATCACCGGCGCCAGCAGCGAGCGGCCGGGCGCGAGGCTCGCCAGCTTCTGCCCGTCCCAGACAAGCGCGCCGTCGGCCAAGGTGATCGCGGCGGTGCCTTCGTGAATGCCCGTGACCAGCGCATCGGCACGCGTGCCGAGCAGCGTGGACAAGTGCTTTTCCGCCGCCGCCAGCAGCAGCTTGCGATCAGACAGGCGCGCGCCGGGATCGACCTGGAAGGTGAAGCCGCGCAGCGAGCCGATGTGCTCGCCCTCGACCAGCACTTCCTCGTCTTCCAGCCGGACCGAGAGCAGTCCGGTATCCGGTCCCAGCTTCTTCATCAGAACGGCCGTCCTGCGGTTGATGAATCGTTCCGTCAGCTTTCCGTGAAGTGCGTCCGAAAGTCGAGCCTCAACCGCACGGGCGCGGGCGGCCATTTCATCGCGCGCGAGTACCCAATCGGGACGCTGGGCGATGTAGGCCCACGAACGGATCGCGGCGATGCGGCCCTGCAGCGTGTCGATGTCGCCGCCGGTGCGGTCCAGTTGCGCGATCTGCCCGGCGACGAAATCGGCCCCGAGTTCGCCGCTGCGGAGGTCCTGCCACAGCCGCGCGACGAAGCGCGAATGCGTTTCCACCCCCTGCTGGCGAAAGTCCGGCAGACGGCACACGTCCCAGAAGCGGCGCACCTGCCCGAACCCGCGCACGGTGTCCGCCACCGGCCCCTCGTCCGCGAGGCGCTTGAGCACGGCGAGGTCGATCGCCTCGGGCGCAGGCGCGAGTTCGGGGCGCAGCGGCGGCGTTTCGAGGTCGGCGATTAGGGTGGCGAGGCTGTCGAAGCGGGGCTCGGGCTCGCGCCAGAACAGCTTGGTCAGGGGCGCGAAGCGGTGTTCCTCGATCGCGTAGATTTCTTCTGGGTCGAATTCGGAATCGTGGCCGCCGGTGCCGGTGAGCGTGCCGAAGCTGCCGTCCTTCTGGTGGCGCCCTGCCCGCCCGGCGATCTGCGCCATCTCGGGCGGCGTCAGGCGGCGGTGGCGACGGCCGTCGTACTTGGAGAGGCCCGCGAAGGCGACATGCTCGACATCGAGGTTGAGGCCCATGCCGATCGCGTCGGTGGCGACGAGGTAGTCCACCTCCCCCGACTGGTAGAGCGCCACCTGGGCGTTGCGCGTCTGCGGGCTGAGCGCGCCCATCACCACCGCCGCGCCGCCCCGGAACCGGCGCAGCATTTCGGCGATGGCATAGACCTGCTCGGTCGAGAAGGCGACGATGGCGCTGCGGGGCGGCACGCGGCTGAGCTTCTTCGCGCCCGCGTGAGTCAGGGTGGAGAAGCGCGGGCGGGTGACGACCTCCACCCCGGGCACCAGTGCCTTCACCAGCGGCTCGGCGGTGGAGGAGCCGAGGATCATCGTCTCCTCCCTGCCCCGTGCGTGCAGCAGGCGATCGGTGAAGACATGGCCGCGCTCGCGATCCGCCGCCAGTTGCGCCTCGTCGATGGCGACGAAGGCCATCGAGCGTTCGGACACGGGCATCGCCTCGGCCGTGCAGAGCAGGTAGCGGGCGTTCTTCGGCTCGATCCGCTCCTCGCCAGTGATGAGCGCGACGCTGGCCTCGCCCTTGATCTTGACTACGCGGTCGTAGACCTCGCGCGCCAGCAGGCGCAGCGGGAAGCCGATCATGCCGCTGGAGTGGGCGCACATCCGCTCGATCGCGAGGTGTGTCTTGCCGGTGTTGGTCGGGCCAAGCACCGCCTTCACCGCGCCGGGAGCGTCCTTTAATGCCGAGCCGTTCCGGTGCTGAACCATTATGCCGGTGAATGTGGCACCGCAGCCCGCCGCTCGCAAGACTCGGGGTATCCCGCAGACCCCCCTGAATCCACAGTCTTAGGATGTTCGTAACCTTGTTCGGGCAGGGAAATTGCGCGAGGTCCGCCGCCGCGGACCAAAGGGTTGCAACGAGGGAACCGCGCGAAGGTGTTCAAGCCGCAGCAGCGCGATCGCGACGATCGCGCTGAAACTCAGAACCCGGACGGGCTGACGCCTGCGGCCACGCGGCGCGACGATGCCGTGCTTCTGGTGTTTCCCGCAGAGCAAGGCCGTTCTCGGCCAGCGGTCCCGGATCAGGTCCGGGACGACGAAGCTTCACCCCGCCCTTCCCTGCGCGCCCGGGTCGAGAACTGGTGCCACCGCATCGAACTGGCCCCCGACCTTGCCGCCGACATCGGCAGCCGCAAGTGGCTGCGCGGGCTCGCCACGATGCTGGGCCTGAGCGGCGCTGCGCTGGCGCTGCTCCCCGGTTTCAGCGCGGTCGAGGCTGCGGCGACGATGCCGCTCGACGCCAGCCAGCAGGGCGAATTCCGCAGCCAGTCGATCGCCCCGCTCGCGCTGGGGGCCGACACCGGCCGCCACATGGGTGCGACGCCGCTGGTCAGCCCGCTGACCGGCGCGCCCGAGCGACCTACCGTGCAGCTGACCTCGACGCTGGGACAGGGCGACACCCTCCCCGGCCTGCTCCAGCGCGCCGGGCTGGGATCGGCCGAGGTGGCGCAAGTGACGCAGCTTGTCGGCCAGGTCGTGCCGGCCGGAGAGATCGGTTCGGGCACGCAGTTCGACATCACGCTGGGCCGCCGTCCCGCCGAGGGCGCGGCGCGGGCACTCGATTCGCTGTCGTTCCGGGCGCGGTTCGACCTCGATCTTTCCATCGAGCGCGGTGCCGGTGGTCTTATGGCGGTGCGCCATCCGATCCGGGTTGACGAGACCCCGCTGCGCATTCGCGGCACCGTGGGCTCCAGCCTCTACCGCTCGGCGCGCAATGCCGGGGCGCCGGTGGCGGCGATCCAGTCGTACCTGCGCGCGGTGGACAAGTACCTCAGCCTCGACAGCGATCTGCGTTCGGGCGACGAATTCGACATGATCCTGTCCTACAAACGCTCGGCCAAGGGCGAGCGCGAGGTGGGGGAAATGCTCTATGCAGGCGTCGCGCGGGGCGGGAAGCCGCAACTGCAGCTGATGCGCTGGGGCAATGACGGGCAGATGTTCGCCGCCAGTTCCATCGGCCAACCCCGCGCCGTGCCGATCGGCCAGCCGGTGGCGAGCACGCGGATCACGTCGCCCTATGGCGGGCGGCGCCATCCGATCCTCGGTTATGTGCGGATGCATGCCGGTATCGACTTCGGCGCGCCTTATGGAGCGCCGATCTATGCGGTGGCGGACGGCGTGGTGACCTTCGCCGGGCGGCATGGCGGGCACGGCAACTACGTGCGGCTGCAGCACGGCGGCGGTCTCGGCACCGGCTACGGCCACATGAGCCGCATCGCCGTCAGCAATGGTACGCATGTGCGAGCCGGGCAGGTGATCGGCTATGTGGGCTCCACCGGGCTCTCGACGGGACCGCATCTCCACTTCGAGGCCTATCGCGGTGGTCGCACCATCAATCCGGCGGGAATCGCGGTGATGCAGCGGCCCGAGATCGACGGGCGCGAGCGCGATGCCTTCAAGGCGCGGCTCAATGCACTGCTGGGCGTGACTCCGGGTGCGGCGCTGGGATCGATCGAGCCGGTGGCGAGCGATCCGGTCGAGACCACGCGCGAGATCGACAAGCTGGGGCGGTGATGCCTTATCCTCCCCGTTGCGCAGCAATGGGGAGGGGGACCGCCGACGAAGTCGGTGGTGGAGGGGGGAGCCGGCCCCCTCCGTCAGCCCTGCGGGCTGCCACCTCCCCATCGCTTCGCGACAGGGAGGATCAAGGCAGTCCCGCGCACCCCAACCCGCGCAAATCGCAACCCTCCCCCGATTGCCCCCGCCTTCGTTTTCCGGCAAGCACCCCGCCATGACCGGCACATATCCCCACACCCGCCTCCGCCGTACCCGCGCCACCGCCTGGAGCCGCGCGCTCCATCGCGAGACGGTGCTGACCCCGGCGGACCTCATCTGGCCCCTCTTCATCACCGAGGGCGAAGGCGTGGAGCAGCCCATCGCCGCGCTGCCGGGCGTGTCGCGCTGGTCGGTGGACCTCATCGTCGAACGGGCGAAGGAAGCGGTGGACCTCGGCATCCCGGTGCTCGCGCTGTTCCCGCACACCCAGCCCGATCGCCGTAGCGAGGGCGGGGCCGAGGCGCTCAACCCGGACAACCTGATGTGCCGCGCGATCCGCGCGATCCGGGCGGAACTGGGCGATAAAATCGGCCTGCTCACCGACGTGGCGCTCGATCCCTATACCAGCCACGGACAGGACGGGCTGATCGACGATGCGGGCTACGTCCTCAACGACGAGACGGTCGAGGCACTGGTCGGCCAGTCGCTCAACCAGGCCAACGCGGGCGCGGACATCATCGCGCCTTCAGACATGATGGACGGCCGCATCGCCGCGATCCGCGACGCGCTGGAGGACGCGGGCCACATCAACGTCCAGATCATGAGCTACGCCGCCAAGTACGCCTCGGCGTTCTACGGCCCGTTCCGCGACGCGGTCGGTTCGCGCGGGCTGCTCAAGGGCGACAAGAAGACCTACCAGATGGACCCCGGCAACACTGAGGAAGCGCTGCGCGAAGTCGAGATGGACCTCGCCGAGGGCGCCGACACGGTGATGGTGAAGCCGGGTCTGCCTTACCTCGACATCATCCGCCGGGTGAAGGACACGTTCGAGGTGCCCGTCTTCGCTTATCAGGTCTCCGGCGAATACGCGATGATCGAGCACGCGGTCGCGGCGGGCGCGGCGGATCGCGACGCCATGGTGCTGGAGACGCTGACCGCCTTCAAGCGCGCCGGCGCCTCGGGCGTGCTGACATACCATGCGGCCCATGCGGCGCGGCTGCTGCGTGGTTAGGATCGAGACCGACCGCCTGATCCTGCGCGACTGGGGTGAGGGCGACATTGCGCGTTTCGCAGAGGGCACCAATACGCCCGCCGTCATGCGCCATCTCGGCGGCGTGATGGACGATGCCAAGGTGGCGCTGTTCGAGGAGCGGGTGCTGGGTTTCCAGAACCGTCTCGGCCACACCTTCTGGATCGCCCAGCGCAAGGACGACGGCGAAGTGCTCGGCTTCTGCGGCCTTAAGGTTATCGATGCGCCGGGGGCGACGTTCCCCGGCGAGATGGAGATCGGCTGGCGGTTTCGTGAGGATTCCTGGGGGCAGGGCTATGCCAAGGAAGCTGCCATCGCCTCGCTCGATGCCGGGTTCGAGCGGTTCGGGGCGGCGGAGATCTTCGCCATCACCAACCTCGAGAACACCGCCAGCTGGGGCCTGATGCTGCGCCTCGGCATGGTGCGGCGCGCGGAACTGGACTTCGTCGATGCGCGGTTCGAGCCGCCGGTGGGCGATACGATCGTCCATTCGATCACCGCCGAGGCGTGGCGGAGCATTGGGCGCGCGGGGCGCTAGCCACAGGGCACCACATTTCGTCATTGCGAGCGTAGCGAAGCAATCCAGGGCAGTCTTGAGCCGCCCTGGATTGCTTCGCTGCGCTCGCAATGACGAGTGAAGGTCTATCCTTCCCTGCCGGCACCACGTACCTGTCTTGCCGCAATGACCGACACCGCCGAGCACATGCTGCAAACCGCCCGGACAACCCCGCCGCGCCGCGGGCTTTTCGTCGCCACCATCCTCGTCGGCAGTTTCCTGCTGTTCCTCGTCCAGCCGATGGTGGCGCGCATGGCGCTGCCCCGGCTCGGCGGCGCGCCGAACGTGTGGAACAGCGCGATGCTGGTCTATCAGGCGCTGTTGCTGGCGGGGTACGCCTATGCGCACTGGCTCGGCCGGTTCGCGCTGAAGCGGCAGGCGATGATTCACCTCGCGCTGCTGCTGGTCGCCGCGCTGACCTTGCCGGTGGGCCTGATCGACATGCCGCGCATCGCCGGGCTGCCGGAGGCCGCATGGGTGCCGCTGCTACTGGGCGCGAGCATCGGCCCGGTATTCTTCGTCGTATCCGCGCAGGCGCCGCTCATGCAGCGCTGGTTCGCCGCTGCGCCCGAAGCGGGTGCACCTTGGGCGCTCTACGCCGCCTCCAACCTCGGGAGCTTCGCGGGGCTCATCGCCTATCCGCTGCTGGCCGAGCCGCTGCTGAGCGTCCGTCTGCAGAGCCTCGCGTGGTCTGGCGGCTTCGCCGTGCTGGTGCTGCTGATCGCGCTGGCCGGATTCAGCCGCCGCAATACCCCCGCGCCGATCGCACAGGCCCACGCTTCGGAGCGCATCCCCGCCCGCACCATCGGCCTGTGGCTGGCGCTGTCGGCGGTGCCTTCGGGGCTGATGCTCTCGACCACCACGCATCTCACCACCGACATCTTCGCGATGCCGCTGCTCTGGGTGATCCCGCTGGGGCTCTACCTGCTGAGCTTCGTGATCGCGTTCTCCGACCGGCGCGGGTCGGCTACCTTCGTCAGCCGCATCGCGCCGGTGGTGGTGCTGTTCATGGGCAGCTACGCGATGCTGTCGAATGGCTCGGGCACCCTGTGGGCCGTGGCGGGCACCTGCCTGCTGCTGCTCTGCGTGGCGACGACGCTGCACGCGCGGCTCTACGACCTGAGGCCGGGAGAGGCGCAGCTTACCCGCTTCTACCTCGTCATGTCGGCGGGCGGAGCGCTGGGCGGCGTGTTCACCGCGCTGATCGCGCCGCTGGTGTTCGACTGGGCCTGGGAGCACCCGCTGCTGGTCCTCGCCGCCGCGCTGCTGATGCCGCTGCGCCCGCTGCTGAACTGGCGCGACAGCACCGATATGGAGCCCGGCATGGCGCGCATCGCGCTGACCGTGGTGCTGCTCTTCGCGGGCTTCCTGGGCTGGGAACTGCTGCAGACCGTGCTGGACCCCGAGGAGGCGCTGTTCAGCCTGATGCTGACGGTGTTCCTCGTCGGCGTGGGGGTGATGGTCATGGCATGGCGCGGGGCCTTCGCGCTTGTCCTGCTGATCGGCATGGTCGGACAGGGCGGCCTGTGGACCGTGCGCGCCACTCTGGAAGGCGAGCGCACCCGCAGCTATTTCGGCATCTATACCTTGCGCGACGACGCGGAGGGACGCTTCCGCACGCTGGCGCACGGCACGACGCTACACGGCATGCAGGCGCTCGATCCCGCGCGCACGCACGATGCGCTGACCTATTACGGCCCCGGCTCGGGCGTCGCCCTCGCGCTGGCGGCAGTGCCCGCGATCGAGGGGCCGCAGGCGCGCGTGGGCGTTGTCGGGCTCGGCACCGGCTCGCTCGCCTGCCGTTCGCAGCCGGGGCAGGACTGGACTTTCTTCGAGATCGACCCGGTCGTGCTGCGCTTCTCCACGACGCGGCAGTTCACCTTCCTCAAGGACTGCACCCCGAAGGCCCGCGTGGTGATCGGCGATGCCCGGCTGGAACTGGCACACGTCGCGCCGCGCAGCTTCGACGTGCTGGTGATCGATGCCTTCTCCTCCGATGCCATCCCCATGCACCTGCTGACGACCGAGGCGCTGGCGGTCTACCGCCGCGCGCTGACCCCGGGGGGCCTGCTGATCCTGCACATCTCCAACCGCTACATCGACCTTGCGCCGGTGGTCGGCGCCAATGCGCGAGCGAGCGGGCTCATGGCGCTTTCGCGGCTGGACTTTCCCGAAGACGAAGTGCGTTACACCCCCTCGCGCTGGATCGCGCTTTCGGCGGATCGGAGCGTGCTCGACAGGCTTGCAAGGCAGCGCCCCGATGCCCCATGGAGCAAGCTTGAAGAACGGGCGCCGGAACCCTGGACGGACGATCACGCTTCCATCCTGCCGTATGTCCGCTGGAGCAGGCTGACGGGGAATCCATGACCGACCGTAACGACATCACAATCGCCGCCTTCAACGGCAAGGCGCCGCGCATCCATTCCAGCGCCTTCATCGCGCCCGGCTGCCGCATCATCGGTGACGTCGAGATCGGCGCCGACGCCAGCATCTGGTACAACTGCGTGATCCGCGCTGACATCAACCGCGTGGTCATCGGTGCGCGCACCAACATCCAGGACGGCACCGTCGTCCACTGCGACAGCCCCAAGCCGCACCGCCCCGAAGGTTACGCCACGATCATCGGCGAGGACGTGCTGATCGGCCACATGGTCATGCTGCACGGCTGCACGCTGGAAGACCGCGCCTTCATCGGCCTCGGCGCGATCGTGATGGACGGCTCCTATGTCGAGAGCGACGGCATGCTGGCGGCGGGCTCGCAGCTCACCGGCAAGCGCATCGGTGCTCGCCAGCTCTGGATGGGCCGCCCGGCAAAGTACTTGCGCGATCTGACCGACGAGGCCGTCGTCGCCAACCAGTCGGGCGTGAAGGGCTATGTCCTCAATGGCCGCCTGCATGCCGAGGCGCTCGGGCTGAAGGGCTGATGGCGCGGCCCAGGGCGATGCTGCCGGATGCCGAGGCGCTGCGGGCCATGGTCGATGCCGACGGTGCGCTGGCCTTGCGGGTAACGCCGGGCGCAAAGGTCGAGGCACTGGAAATCGTAGAGGGCCGCCTCACTGCCAAAGTCCGCGCTCAGCCGGAGGACGGCAAGGCCAACGCCGCCGTGCGCGACCTGCTCGCCCGCGCGCTGGGCGTGGCGCCCTCGCGGCTGGAACTGCTGCGCGGCGCAACATCGCGTGAGAAGCAGTTCAGGGTATCCGGCTAACCGCTTCGCCTTTGTTCTGCATGTTTATTGCAATTGAGAATCAATATATAATATGCCATGCTGCGCCGCACCACGCTTGCGGGCCCGTGCCCGCTTTCCTTCCGACAAAAGCAGAAAGACGACATGCTCAACGAAGAGATGAAGCGCATCCTCTCGGTCCAGCTTCCGATCCAGGCCACCGTCAGCAAGGACGGCCTGCCCGACATCGGCCCCAAGCGCTCGCTGCGGGTCTATGACGAGGCCACGCTGATCTACAACGAGAACACCGGCGGCCAGACGCTGCAGAACATTCGCGACGGATCGAAGATGGCGATCGCCGTGATCGATCGCGAAGCGCTCGACGGTTACCGCTTCGTCGGCAAGCCCGAGATATTTTCCGAAGGCGCGGCCTTCGAGAACGCCGAGGCCTTCGCGGCGACGGCGGGCATGAAGACCCCCAAGTTCGCGGTGCTGATCCACATCGAGGACATCTACACCCTGCGCTCCGGCCCGACGGCGGGCACGAAGCTCTGAATTCACAGCCGCGATGGTCCTCTCCCGCCAGTGGAAGGGGCTATCGCCCCATGCTGCGTGCGATCCGCGCCAGCGTTTCGCTCATCGAGCGGGCGATGTCTGTAGGTTCGGGCGCCACCTCGGCGATGGCGCGCTCCATCGCCTCGGCCCACTGGTCCGCCGTCAGCGGTTCGATGGTGAAGGGCGCGTGCAGGCTCACCATGCAGCGGCCGGGGTTCTCCTCGAACCAGTCGCGCGGGCCTCCTGCCCATCCGGCGAGGAACTTCGGCAGCGAGGCCCGCATCGCGCCAGATCGGCCGCGTGCATCGCGCGAAGTTCGGCATAGGCCGGATCGCTTACCATCAGATCGTAGAAGCGGTTGGCGATCGCCTCGAACACCGGAGCGCCGCCGAGGCGGTGGTAGGGGGTGTCCGGCACGGGGGAGGGCTGTTCCATGCTGCCCCTCTAGCGTATCGTCCGCACGCACGCATTGATCGCGGTCAATCGCGGATCAGGGCGCGCAAAGTCTCGATGCGGTCGGCCTCGTGCGCGGGCTTGTCGGCGCGGATGCGGCTGATGCGGGGGAAACGCATGGCTACGCCGGACTTGTGGCGCTTGCTGGCGTGGACCGAATCGAAAGCCACCTCGAACACCAGCGACTTGTCCGTCTCGCGCACCGGGCCGAAGCGGCCCACGGTGTGGTTGCGCACGTGGCGATCGAGCCACTTCAGTTCCTCGTCGGTGAAACCGAAGTAGGCCTTGCCCACGGGCAGCAGTTCCGCGCCGGTATCGGGATCGCCGTCCCAGCAGCCGAAGGTATAGTCCGAATAGAACGAGCTTCGCTTGCCCGAGCCGCGCTGGGCATACATCAGCACGCAGTCGATCAGCAGCGGGTCGCGCTTCCACTTGTACCACAGCCCGGTCTTGCGCCCCGCGACATAGGGACTGTCCCGCCGTTTGAGCATCACCCCCTCTATCGCATCGTCGCGCGCGCGTTCGCGGATGGCGGACAGGTCGGCGAAGTCGGCGGCGGGGATCACGGTGGAGATGTCGAACCGGTCGGCGGGCAGGCGCGGCAACAGCGCCTCCAGCGCGGCGCGGCGCTGACTCCAGGGGAGGGGGCGCAAGTCCTGCCCCTCCAGGATCAGCACGTCATAGAGGCGCACGAAGGCGGGATATTCCTCGCGCATCTTCTTCGAGACAGTCTTGCGCCCGAGGCGCTGCTGCAAGGCGTTGAAGCTGGCCGCGCCGCCCTCTTCGCCGCCCTGATGGGCACCGCGCACCAGCAGTTCGCCGTCCAGCACGCCGTCGATATGCAGCGCCTCGGCGACCTCGGGAAAGGTGGCGGAAATGTCATCGCCGGAGCGGGAGTAGACGCGCGTTTCTCCGCCCGCCCGAACCACCTGCACGCGGATGCCGTCCCACTTCCATTCGGCGGCATAGTCGGCCAGATCGACCTCCGTGTCCTCCAGCCCGTGCGCCAGCATGAAGGGGCGGAACAGCGGCAGATCGTCGGAATTGGGAGGCTCGGCGCCGTGCGCGGCCCAGTCGAACAGCGGGGCATAAGGCGGCGTCTGGCCGTGCCAATGCTCCTCCACATCCTCCACCGCGACGTCGAAGGCCTGCGCGAAAGCCGTCTTGGCGAGACGCGCCGAAATGCCGATGCGCATCGCCCCGGTGGCGAGCTTGAGCAGGGCATAGCGGCCGTTCGCATCCAGCCGGTCGAGCAGCTTCGGCAGTTCCACCATGACATTGGCGCGCGTCATGCGGGAAAGCGCATCCACCGCCTCGGACACCGTGGGCGGGGAGGGTGCCTCCGCCGGTTCGGGCCAGAGCAGGCTGGCGGTCTCGGCGGAATCACCCACGTATTCGCGGCTGAGCGTCCAGAGCACCGGGTCGATCCGCTCGGTCAGCAGGTTGCGGATGGTGGAACTCTTCACTGCCGGGAAATCGAGCCCATCGGTCAGCGCGGCAAGCGCCCAGCCGCGATCCGGATCGGGCGTGTCGCGCAGGTAGTCGGCCAGCAGCTTGAGCTTGGCGTTGCGGCTGCGGGTATAGACCAGCGCGTCGAGAAGAGCGGCGAACGCTTCCATTTAGAAAGTAGAAGTCCTGGGGCCATCGCCCCAGACCCCCATACCGTCGAGGTCGTGCGCGCAGCCTCGTTTCGCGCTCACTTCCTTTTTCGTGTCATCCCCGCGAAGGCGGGGACCCATCTGATGACCGCGTAATACGGAGCCGCAGGAGATGGGTTCCCGCCTTCGCGGGAATGACGGAAGGTCAATCATCTTCATCCTCATACCCCACCAGAGCCAGCGCCCGCGCCTTCCTCTGGTTCAACTCGCACCACCGCAGCATGGCTTCCTCGCGCCCGTGCGTGATCCACGTCTCGGCGGGGTTCACGTCCACCACGGTCTGCGTCAGTTCGTCCCAGTCGGCGTGGTCGGAGATCACCAGCGGCAGTTCCACCATCCGCTGCCGCGCGCGCTGGCGTACCCGCATCCAGCCGGAGGCCATTGCCGTGATCGGATCGGGCAGGCGGCGGCTCCACCGGTCGTTGAGCGCCGAGGGCGGGGCGACGATCACCGCGCCGGCCAGTTGCTCTTTGCTGGCGTCCGACACCAGCCGCAGGTCGCCCAGATCGACGCCCCATTCTTCATACAGTCGGCACATCCGCTCCATCGCGCCGTGGAGCCAGATCGTGTCTTGGTGCCCGGCGCGGCGCAGTTCGGCGATCAGGCGTTGTGCCTTGCCCAGCGCGTAGGCGCCGACCAGCACGCAGCGCTCCGGATTGGCGGCGAGGGCGGAGAGCAGCTTGGCGATCTCCTCCTCCACCGGTGGGTGGCGGAAGACAGGCAGGCCGAAGGTCGCCTCGGTGACGAGCACGTCGCAAGGGGTGACCTCGAAGGGCGGGCAGGTGGGATCGGCGCGGCGCTTGAAGTCGCCGGTGACGATGATCCGCTCGCTCGCGTGCTCCAGCAGGATCTGTGCGGAGCCGAGGACGTGTCCGGCGGGAATCCACGTGGCGTGGACATCTCCGGGCAGGGCGATGCGCTCGCCGTAGGGGACGGGCACCGCGCCTTCCTCGGTGGCGTAGCGCAGTTTCATGATGGCGAGGGTTTCGGGGGTGGCGAAGGTCTCGCCGTGGCCGCCGCGTGCGTGGTCGGCATGGCCGTGCGTTACCAGCGCGCGATCGACCGGGCGGGCCGGGTCGATCCAGCAGTCGGCGGGGACGACGTGGATGCCCCAGGGTTCGGGTCTGATCCAGGAGAAATCGCGGGGCATGTCATGAAAATGGGGCGGGAACCGCGTGGTTCCCGCCCCAATGTCTCAATGTGGCGCAGACCCTTCGACAAGCTCAGGGTGAGCGGTGTTGGTGTAAGGCCGCTATCCCCTCCTCCCGCTCAGGCTGAGCTTGTCGAAGCCCCCTGAGTCGGGAAGTGAGCAATGACCCTCAATCGTCCGCGTTGGTATCCGCCTGCGGACCGGGCTTCTTCGCCCGCTTCACCGGCACCTTCTTCTTCGTCTTGGACACCTTGGGCGCCGAGGGAGTCAGTTCGAAGTTCAGCGCGTTCTCCTTGACCGAGACGTGCACTTCGCCGCCGTGGGCCAGCTTGCCGAACAGCAGTTCTTCCGCCAGCGGCTGCTTGACCTTCTCCTGGATCACGCGGCCCATCGGGCGCGCGCCGTAGAGCTTGTCATAGCCCTTGTCGCCCAGCCAGCTGCGTGCGTCCGAGTCGAACTGGATGTGGACGTTCTGGTCGGCCAGCTGCAGTTCCAGCTGGAGGATGAACTTGTCCACGACCCGGCTGATGGTGTCCTTGGCGAGGTACGCGAAGGGCACGATCGCATCGAGGCGGTTGCGGAATTCGGGGGTGAACATCTGCTTCACCGCTTCCTCGCCGGCATCCTCCTTCGAGGTGTCGCCGAAGCCGATGCCCTGCTTGGCCATGTCCGAGGCGCCCGCGTTGGTGGTCATGATGAGCACCACGTTGCGGAAATCGACGGTCTTGCCGTGGTGATCGGTCAGGCGGCCGTTGTCCATCACCTGCAACAAGATGTTGAACAGGTCGGGGTGTGCCTTCTCGATCTCGTCGAGCAGGAGGACGCAGTGCGGGTTCTGGTCGATCGCGTCGGTCAACAACCCGCCCTGATCGAAGCCGACATAGCCCGGAGGCGCACCGATCAGGCGGCTGACCGAGTGACGCTCCATGTATTCGGACATGTCGAAGCGCTTCAGCTCGATGCCCATGATGCTGGCGAGCTGACGGGCCACTTCGGTCTTGCCGACGCCGGTAGGACCGCTGAACAGGAACGAGCCGATCGGCTTGTCCGGATCGCGCAGGCCAGCGCGGCTCAGCTTCATCGCGGTGGCGAGGAGGCCGATCGCCTTGTCCTGGCCGAACACCACGCGCTTCAGGTCACGTTCGAGGTTCTCCAGCGCCTTCTTGTCGTCGGACGAGACGGACTTGGGCGGGATGCGGGCCATCGTCGCGATGACCTGTTCGATCTCGCGCGCGGTGATGGTCTTCTTGCGGCGGCTGGGCGGCAGCAGCATCTGCATCGCGCCGACTTCGTCGATCACGTCGATCGCCTTGTCGGGCAGCTTGCGGTCGTTGATGTAGCGGGCCGAAAGCTCCACCGCCGTCTTGATCGCGTCAGGCGTATACTTGACGCGGTGGTGATCCTCGAAAGCGGTGCGCAGGCCCTTGAGGATCTTGATGGTATCCTCGACCGTGGGCTCGTTCACGTCGATCTTCTGGAACCGGCGCAGCAGGGCGCGGTCCTTCTCGAAGTGGTTGCGGAACTCCTTGTAGGTGGTCGAGCCGATGCAGCGGATCGTCCCGCCCGACAGCGCCGGCTTGAGCAGGTTCGAAGCGTCCATCGCCCCGCCGCTGGTGGCGCCCGCGCCGATCACCGTATGGATCTCGTCGATGAAGAGGACCGCGTGCGGCATCTTCTCCAGTTCGGAGACGACCTGCTTCAGACGCTCTTCAAAATCGCCGCGATAGCGGGTGCCGGCCAGCAGGCTGCCCATGTCGAGCGAGTAGATCACCGCCTCGGTCAGCACTTCAGGCACTTCGCCCTCTACGATCTTGCGCGCCAGGCCTTCGGCGATGGCGGTCTTGCCCACGCCCGGATCGCCCACGTAGAGCGGGTTGTTCTTGGAGCGGCGGCACAGGATCTGGATCGTGCGGTCCACTTCGGGGCCGCGGCCGATCAGCGGATCGACCTTGCCCGCCAGCGCCTTCTCGTTGAGGTTGACGGTGAACTGGTCGAGCGCGGAGTCCTTCTTGTTGGCGGACGCCTTTGCCTCCGCCTTGTCCTCGGGCGTGGGCGGGGTCTCGTCGGACGAGCCCTTGGCGGTGCGATCCTCGATCCGCTTGCCGCCCTTGCCGATGCCGTGGCTGATGTAGCTGACGGCGTCGAGGCGGCTCATGTCCTGCTGCTGCAGGAAGTAGACCGCGTAGGAATCCCGCTCGGAGAACAGCGCGACGAGGACGTTGGCGCCGGTCACGGTGTCCTTGCCGGACGACTGCACGTGCAGGATCGCGCGCTGGATCACCCGCTGGAAACCGGCGGTCGGGGCGGGATCGCCCTTTTCCTCGGTCTTGAGCGACTGGTATTCCTGATCGAGATACTGGCGCACCACGTCGCCGAGGTCGCCAAGGTCCACGCCGCAGGCCTGCATGACCTGCGCCGCGTCGGTGTCGTCGATCAGCGCGAGCAGCAGGTGCTCGAGCGTCGCGTACTCGTGGCTCCGCTCAGACGCGTGAGACAGAGCCGAGTGCAGGGTCTTTTCAAGGCTTTGGGCGAAACTTGGCATTTAGGCGACCTTCATCGTGAGGGACGGCTCTCCCGGGAGGTTCCCGGCCCGCAGGGGAGATTGGCGGGTCAGGGTTACGAGGTTGATATAGGGACGTTCAGGATGGTTGCGAGGGTGGCCATGGGGGTAAGCGCCCGAGGTCGCCCGAAGGCTGCCAGAGGAGGCTGCGATTCTCAAGATGATCGCGGCCTGAACAGGGCGTCCGCCGCGAGGCGGTGAGCCGATGATGCGTTCCGGTGCGCGCGGATGCGGGCGATCTCGATTTCGAGAAGCGCAACCCGCGCGTCGAGTTCGTCCAGCGAATAGCGATCGAGGCTTTCACCGGCGAGGTGGCTGGCGGCTCCGAAGTCGCCCTCGGATGACCGCCGCAGAGGTCGGTCTTCTTCGTCCATTGCGGTGCAGCATCGGACTGGAATGCGAGGCTGTCAATGGGTCCTTCGACAGGCTCTGGAAGAGCGGGGGATATGACCCACGGTGGAACTGTTTTCGTCATTGCGAGCGCAGCGAAGCAATCCAGGGCAGCACTACGCCGCTCTGGATTGCTTCGCTGCGCTCGCAATGACGAAGGTGGGAAGGTTACGGCTTTTGGGCACTCGGCTCGGGCAAGGGCTTTTCATCACCCACCACCGGCTCCGCAATGCCCTTGCGCGCGCGGTATTCCGGGCTGTGCAGTGCGTCCACTTCGGCCTGGCGACGCTTGAGGTAGAAATCGCGCGTGGCCACGTAAGGGTCGGCGGCGGCACGGTTGGCCTTGATCTGCTCGTCGAAGGCGACTCGGTCGTTCATCGACTTCACTATGCCGGTGGAAAGCCCGTAGACCGGCTTGTTGAACGGCTTGCCGACCAGCGTGGGCAACACTGCCAGATCGAGCACGCGCCCGACGAGGTCGCGCGCCGTCGTCGGACCCAGCACGGGCACGAACAGGTACGGCCCGTTGCCGATGCCGTGATAGGCGAAAGTGTTGGCGAAACCGTTCTCGCGGTAAGGCAGGCGGAACGGCTTGCGTTTGGCCATGTCGAACAGCCCGGCGACGCCGACCGTACTGTTGATGACGAAGCGGCCTGCCGTCTCCATCGCCTTGCCCGGCTTGAACTGCAGCAGGTAGTTCACGAAGACGATCGGCTCCGCGAGGTTGATGAGGAAGTTGCGCAGGCCGTTGCGGATCGGCTTGGGCACGACCCGCTCGTACGTTCCCGCGACCGGGGCGACGACCACCTTGTCCACCGCCTCAACCACCGCGAAGCTGGCCGCATTGACGCCCGAGAACGGGTCGGCCTCTATCTGGCGGGGGCTGGAACTGACGATGATGACATTCTCGTCCTCCGCCGCAGGCACGCTGCCGGGCGGGGGCGTTCCCGCAGGCGGGGCCGGAGCGTGAATGATCGGCGCGTGGTCGGGCAACGGCTGTGCCGCGACGTTCGGCAACGGCTGCGCCGCCACTTCCTGCACAGGAGTCGTCACTGCGCCCGGCGTCCCGATCGCCGGGTGATCCTGAAGGTTGGCTCCGCCGCCCGCCAACAGGACGGACAGAGCTATAGTCGACACGCCCACTTCCGTACTTCCTCTGATGAACCCATCCGCACGGTACGGCTGCGACCCGAAGTGGAGTGAACACCACTATCATCATAAAATCGAGAGACTTTGTCAGTGCGACTGCATGCACCGTTCCACTTCGGGAGGCAGGGCCAAGAAAGGGAGTTCCCCACCCCCTCCATCCTGTGGCACAGGGAGGTTCATGTTAGCTGACCTTCCTGTCACCATGACCGCCGTGGGTTACGATGCACCCGGCGGCCCCGAAGTCCTGCGTCCTGAAACGGTCCCGGTGCCCCGGCCCGGTCCCGGCGAAGTGCTGGTCAAGGTCGCCTTCGCGGGCGTCAATCGCCCCGACGTGGTGCAGCGGCTTGGCAATTATCCGCCGCCGCCGGGCGCCTCGCCGATTCCGGGGCTGGAGGTTTCCGGCACCATCGCGGCATTGGGCGAAGGTGTGAGTCAGTTTCTCCCCGGTCAGGAAGTCTGCGCGCTCGTTTCGGGCGGGGGCTATGCGCAATACTGCATCGCCAAGGCCGGGCACTGCCTGCCGGTGCCCGAGGGCTTGTCCCTTGCGGAAGCCGCGGCGCTGCCGGAAACTCTTTTCACCGTTTGGCACAACGTCTTCGAGCGCGGCCTGGCGCGTGAGGGCGAGTGGCTGCTCGTCCACGGCGGCACCAGCGGTATCGGCACGATGGCGGCGATGCTGGGGCGGCACTTCGGGCTGACGGTCATCGTCACCTGCGGCTCGCCCGACAAGTGCGCGGCGGCGCTGAAGATCGGCGCGCATCACGCGATCGACTACAAGGCCACCGATTTCGTCGAGGAAGTCGCGCGGATTACCGGAGGGCGCGGCGTCGACGTGGTGCTCGACATGGTCGCGGGCAGCTACGTCGCGCGCAACCTCAAGTGCCTCGCGCCCGATGGCCGCCACGTCACCATCGCGGTGCAGGGCGGCGCGAAGGCGGAGGTGAACATGGCGGTGGTCATGACCCGGCGCTACACGCTGACCGGCTCGACCCTGCGCCCGCGCACGGACGCGTTCAAGGAAGCGGTTGCGCAGGAGATCCTCGAATGCGCCTGGCCGCTGGTCGAGGAAGGCCTGCTGCGCCCGGTGATGGACACGCGCTTCCCGCTCGCCGAAGCCGCCGCCGCGCATGCGCGGATGGAGGCCGGAGACCACGTCGGGAAGATCGTGCTGGAGGTGTGAAGGTGCACTTATGGTACCCTTGAGTGCCTTTGAGTGCCGTCAAATCATGCCCCAAATTGCGTTCCACGTGAAACGCATCGACGGAATGACGCAATTTTCGGCCCCTTTTGCTTGCTCCTTCGGCAAAAATTCCCTAAATCGAAACCGTGAGGCCGCTCCGCGAAGGGGCGGCCCTTATTGTTTCCGCCGGAGATAGAGAATGAGCCAGCCCACTCCGCTGATGCCGCACGCGACCGCCTCGTGGCTGGTCGACGTTACCTCGCTGACTTTCGAGCAGATCGCAGAATTCTGCGGCCTGCACATGCTCGAAGTGCAGGCGATGGCCGACGATCTGGCGTCCAGCAAGTATACCGGCCGCGACCCCGTTCGCTCGGGCGAGCTGACGATGGAAGAGATCGAGAAGGGGCAGGCCAACCCCGAGTACAAGCTGCGCATGCACAAGGTGCCGCTCGCGCAGAACCGTACCAAGGGCCCGCGCTACACCCCGGTGTCGAAGCGCCAGGACAAGCCTGACGGCATCGCCTGGATCCTGCGCAACCACCCCGAGGTTTCGGACGCGCAGATCGGCAAGCTGATCGGCACCACGCGCAACACCATCGCGGCGATCCGCGACCGTTCGCACTGGAACATCGCCAACATCACCCCCAAGGACCCTGTCACGCTGGGCCTGTGCTCGCAGCGCGAGCTGGACGCCCTCGTCGCCAAGGCCGCGAAGAAGGCGGGCATCCAGGACACCGGCGAGGGTGATGAGCGTCTGGTCGATGACCGTCAGGCCCTGATCGACGAACTGCGCGCAGAGCGTCAGGCGCAGGTTCAGGCCGCGTCGGAAGCCGCGCAGGAAGCCGAAGTCGCCGCCTGGCTCGAAGCCAAGCGTGCTGCCGAAGCCGCCGAGGCCCGCGGCGAGTAACTTTGCTTCAGCCTGACGGCTGAATCGAAAAGGGGACATGGGAGTTGATCCCATGTCCCCTTTTTCGTGTCCGCTCTCGGGGGGCTTCGACAAGCTCAGCCTGAGCGGGGTTTGAGGTTTACACTACTTCCGCTCACCCTGAGCTTGTCGAAGGGTCACGGCTGAGCCCTCACTCTGCCGCTGCGGAAAGCTCCTCTTCGTCTTCCTCGGCGATGACCTCGATCGGCGCCGAAGCGGGCAGGCGAGCGATTGACGGCGGCATCTGTCCGCCATTGGGCGACAGGCGCCCTTCGAGGCGCGCGCCCTGTTCGATGGTCAGCGTGTCGTAGGACACGTCGCCCTCGATCCGCGCGGTCTTGAGGATCACGACCTCGCGCGCCGAAACCGATCCGCGCACGAGCCCGGCGACGCGTACCGATTCGGCCCGCACCGCGCCGTTGATCTCGCTGCCTTCGCCCTGGATCAGGGCCTTGCAGGAAATGTCGCCGTTGACGCTGCCGTCGACGTGCAGGTCGGCGCTTGCCGAAATGTCTCCGCTGATGACGGTGTCGCCGCCCAGCATCGAGAAGCTCGAACTGTTGATGCTCGCACGCGAGCTTATGAAGGCCTTGGCCATGTCAGTGGTTCTCCTCCTGGCCCCTGTTGCTGCTGTTGTTCGCCCCCTGAAGACGTGCCGCTTCGAGGAACGGACGCGGGTTGACCGGACGGTCGTTCACGCGAACCTCGAAGTGGAGATGCGGGCCGGTCGAGCGCCCGGTGCTGCCCATTGCACCGATCAGCGCCCCGGCATCGACGTCCTGACCCACGCGGGTGCGGAAGCCGGAAAGGTGCCCGTAGCGGGTCATCAGCCCGTTGCCGTGCGTCACCTCGATGCAGTTGCCGTAACCGGACTTCTGCCCGACGAACGTGACGCGCCCCTTGGCGGCGGCGTAGATCGGCGAGCCCATCGGCCCCGGGAAGTCGAGGCCCGCGTGGAACGCGGCGCCGCCGGTGAAGGGGTCCGAACGATAGCCGTAGCTGGACGAGACGTAGGCGACGTGCGCCGGGCTCACCTGCGGGATCGAGGCGAGGCCGTTCTCCAGCGCGTCCATGCGGGCAAGGCTCTTGCCCATCGTCAGGAAGCGCGGATCGACGCTGCCGTCGGCCCCGGTCGCCAGCTTCACCAACGGACCACCCTCAGCCATGTGCGCGCGCGAAATCATCGCATTGGGATTGAGCCCCAGCTTGCGAATCGAAGCCATCGCCGCGTCCGAACGCTGGTCGGCGTAGCGGGTGAGGCGATCGACGAGCGCCAGTTGCTTCGCCTCGATGTCGGCAAGGTTGCCGACGCCGGGAACGGCGGCGCTGACCTTCTTGGCGGTCGCTACGGTTCGGGCCGTAGGTTGCCCCTCATCGGCCTCTTCAGGGACATCGTCGATATGGGCATCGACCACCTGGGTGATGAATTCCTGGCGCCGCTGAAGGTCAGCGACTACCGAATCGACGTTGCGGCGGTACTGCGCGACGCTCTTCTCGGCCTTGGCGACATTGGCCGCGCGCTCGGCGAGGGCAGCGCTTTCGCTGCCGACGGATGCCTGCGAGAGCGCCAGAGCGCCGACCGATGCGGCCCACATGCCGAGCACGCCGACGGCTGCACCCGCAGCGATCTTCTGTGCCCGCGCGGAAACGCGGATGAAACGGACCTGTCCCTGCGACCGCATGATGAACTCGCGGTCGGGGAACGCCGTCCTGAGGCGCTGGATGAACGCCCCGGTTGACTTGGAAAGCAAAACGACCCCGCTTGAAATCTATGTCTCAGTCCCGGATCGCGCCGGTAGCAGGCGGTAGTTACCAAAGCGAATCGGCTTGGCCCGAACCTCTGCGGAATCGGGGCGAGTCGAAAACAGATAGCGGTGAGCCGAGGAACCTTACCTTGGCGCGACCGTGAGACGACATACGAATCGATTGCATGCGTGCATTTTGGCGGCTGCATTCCGGTGACAACTGCACGCTGGAATGATAGGCCGCGCCCATGACTTTGCAGAGCACCCTGACCGCCGAACCTGCAGCGCTCTCGCCCGAGGCGCTTGTCGAGCAACTGGCCCGCGACGGCCGGGCCGCGCAGCGCGTACTGGCGAAGCTGACGGACGCCGATAAGGCCGCCGCCCTGCGCGCCGCCGCCACGGCGCTGCGCGAGGCTGAAGGGGAAATTCTCGAAGCCAACGCGAAGGACATCGCGGCTGGCGAGGCTAAGGGACTGTCAGGTGCGATGCTCGACCGCCTGCGGCTCGATGCCGCGCGGCTGGCCGGCATTGCCGGTGCGGTCGATCAGGTCGCGGGCCTGCCCGACCCGGTGGGCGAGGTGATCGCTTCCAGCGAACGCCCCAACGGCCTCAAGCTGTCGCGCGTGCGCATTCCCATCGGCCTGATCGGCATCATCTACGAAAGCCGCCCGAACGTCACCGCCGACGCTGCCGCGCTGTGCCTGCGCTCGGGCAACGCGGTGCTGCTGCGCGGCGGCAGCGAGGCGATCCATTCCAACCACGCGATCCGTGCCGCCTTCGCGAAGGGTCTCGCCACCGTGGGTCTGCCCGAGGCGGCGATCCAGCTGGTCCCGACGCAGGACCGCGCGGTGGTCGGCGCGATGCTGACGGCGGCGGGCCTCATCGACATGATCGTGCCGCGCGGGGGCAAGAGCCTCGTCGCGCGGGTGCAGGCCGATGCGCGGGTGCCCGTGCTCGCCCACCTCGATGGCATCTGCCACACGTATGTCCACGCCTCGGCCGATGCCGGGATGGCGCGCGACCTGACGCTCAACGCCAAGATGCGCCGCACCGGCATCTGCGGGGCGATGGAGACGCTGCTGCTCGACACCCAGTTCCCCGAGAGCGAATCGGTCGTTGCCGGCCTGCTCGACGCGGGCTGCGAACTGCGCGGCGATGCCCGTGCGCAGGCGCTCGACCCGCGCGTGCTGCCCGCCAGCGACGAGGACTGGGACACCGAATACCTCGACGCCGTGCTGGCCGTCGCCGTGGTCGACGGCATCGAACCGGCACTTGAGCACATCGCCGCGCATTCCTCGCACCATACCGATGCGATCGTTACCGAAGACGCGGAATCGGCCGAGCGCTTCCTTGCCGAAGTCGACAGCGCGATCGTGATGGTCAATGCCTCCAGCCAGTTCGCCGACGGCGGCGAGTTCGGCCTCGGCGCCGAGATCGGTATCGCCACCGGCCGCCTGCACGCGCGCGGTCCCGTCGCGCTGGAGGGCCTGACGACCTACAAGTGGCAGGTGCGCGGAACCGGGCAGGCCCGGCCCTGAATCTGGTTCTGAGGCGGACCCGAACCCGCCCCGGCCCCGTCACGGGCCTGCTCGGCGGCAGTTTCAACCCGGCCCACGGTGGACACCGCCGCGTCACCCTGTTCACCGTCGAGGCGCTTGCGCTCGACGAAGTGTGGTGGCTGGTTTCGCCGGGCAATCCGCTCAAGCCCAAGGCCGGGATGGCCCCGCTGGCCGCGCGGATGCGTTCGGCGCAGCGGCAGGCGCGGGGCGCCCGCATCCGGGCCACCGCGATCGAGCGCGAACTGGGCACCCGATACACCGTCGACACCCTCCGCGCGCTCCTTCACCGCTACCCGAAACGGCGCTTCGTATGGCTGATGGGGGCGGACAACCTCGCCCAGTTGCACCGCTGGAAGGACTGGCGGACGCTGTGCCGACTCATGCCGATTGCGGTAATCGCGCGTCCGGGGTATGATGGCGCTGCCCTCGCGAGCCCCGCGATGGCCTGGCTGGGGAAATTCCGGAGACCCCTGACCAGTCTTCGCGGTCCGGAAGAGTGGAGCGCACCCGCGCTGGTGACATTGCGATTCGACCCCGATACGCGGTCGGCAACGGCGATACGCCAGGCCGATCCGGACTGGGCACGAAGGTTCTCAGATCGACCTTCGCGTGACGCGGTCACGTACCACTTGATCCCCGGAACGGCGGAATGATCGGCTTTCAGGCCATCTTCCCGCATACCCGGCTTACACGGCAAACGATCGAACGCGGCAGGATGGCCTTCATCCTGCCCGGTCGGTTTTGAAAGGAGCAGAACCCAACCAAGATGCCACAGGCAGAACTACAGCCGGAATCAACCGGCGCCACCCCGCTTCCGGTCACGATCGAAAGCGATGATCCGTTGCTGAACCTCGTGCTCTCGTCGCTGGACGACGATCAGGCGCAGGAGCTGGTGACGATCGACCTCGACGGCAAATCGAGCATCGCCGACTTCATGGTGATCGCCTCGGGCCGTTCGACCCGCCAGGTTGCGTCCATGGCGCAGAAACTCGGCGAGCGACTGAAGCAGAACGGCTTCGGCCATCCGCGTATCGAGGGCCTTCCGGCGGCCGACTGGGTGCTCGTCGATGCGGGCAGCGTGGTCGTCCACCTGTTCCGTCCCGAAGTGCGCACGTTCTACAACCTCGAGCGGATGTGGGGCTTCGACGGCCCGTCCGGGGCAGCCTGATCGCTGCCTAGAGGATGATCCTCCGGTCGCGACGGTGACCGGAAAATCGCAAGGAAATCACGCGGGGGCCCTGCTCCGTCCCCGCGTTCCGGCCTGATTGCACCCTGAACCCATGCTGCTGCACATCATTGCTCGCGGAAAGATCGCCCGCTCGCCTGAGGGTGAGATGCTGGATCGCTACGCGAAGCGCATCACCTGGCCGTTCAGGCACAGCGAGCTGCCCGATGTCGGCGGCAAGGTGCCTCCTCCCGCCCATACCCCGGTCCGTGAAGTCCTGCTCGACGAGCGGGGCAAGCTGATGAGCTCGGAAGAGTTCGCCGCGCTGCTCGGCCGCTGGCGCGACGAGGGCGTGCGCGAATGCCGCTTCCTGATCGGCGCCGCCGACGGCCACGGCGACGAGGCGCGGGCGCAGGCCGACCACCTTCTGTGCTTCGGCCGCATGACCTGGCCTCATCTGATGGTCCGCGCGATGCTCGCCGAACAGCTGTGGCGCGCCACCGCGATCCTTGCCGGGCATCCTTACCACCGCTCGGGCTGATGAAGCGCCGACTCATCCGTCATTGCGAGCGCAGCGAAGCAATCCAGGGCGGTTTACGCGGCCCTGGATTGCTTCGCTGCGCTCGCAATGACGAAACCGGGGAGATGGGATGAAGCGCCTGAAGGCCTTCTTCGACGGCGGCTGCCGCCCGAATCCCGGCCCCATCGAGGTCGCCGTGGTGATCCGCGGGGTGGCGCATGTCTTCGAGGATTGCGGCTGCGGCACCAACAGCGATGCCGAGTGGCTGGCGCTGATCCATGCACTGGAACTCTGCCGGGAGCAGGGGCTGGAACAGGTCGAGCTGATCGGCGATGCGGTGGAGGTTGTGCGTCAGGCCAACCGGGCCTTGCGCGACGGGCATGGCCCGGGGCGGCACGCGGCGCGCTTCCTTGCGCTGGCGGCTCAGGTTCGTCCTGCGCGCATACGGTGGATCAAGCGTGAGCAGAACCTTGCCGGAATTGCGCTGGCCGCGCGCCATCCAAGGTGAAGGCATTTTATCCTCCCTGTTCCGCAGGAATGGGGAGGTGGCAGCGCGAAGCGCCGACGGAGGGGTCTTCTCCCCTTCCACCACCGACTTCGTCGGCGGTCCCCCTCCCCATTCCTGCGGAACAGGGAGGATAAAGGCGCATTTCGTCTCTTCCCGCGTGACTCCGGCTGTCCTAACACGACGCCGTGAAGCCAGCCCACCGCATTCTCCTGACCGTCACCGCGCTGGGCTCCGTTGCGTTTGCCACGCAGGCGCTGACGCAGCAGGGCGGGCTTGCGGTGCTCGACCCGGCGGTCGATGCGCGGCAGGCGCAGGCGGACATGATCGCCGCCCGGCGCGAAGGTGCAGCGGCTCGCAAGCGGGCGGAAAAGCTGGAAGCGCGTGCCCGCGAAGTCACCGAGCAGGCCGAGACCACTGCGCGTGAGGCCGCCGCCATCGCCGCGCGGATTCAGGAAACCGATGCGCAGATCGCCGTGCAGCGCGCGCAGATCCGGCTGATCGCTTCGCAGCGGCAGGGCCTGAGGGCGCAGTTAGCGCAGAAGCAGGGGCCTCTGGCGCGACTCACCGGGTCATTGCAGCGGCTGTCGCGGCGGCCTCCGTTGCTGGCCCTGTTGCGGCCGGGATCGGTGCGCGATGCGGTTTACATGCGGGCATTGCTCGACACGATGCTGCCCGAGGTGGAGGCGCGCACGGCGGGCCTGCGGGTAGCGATCGAGCGTGGGCGGGCGCTGGAGCAGCAGGCCAAGGCCGCCGCGGCCGGGCTCTCGCAGGCGCAGGCGCAGATGCGCGAGCGGCGCGGGCAACTCGCCGCCATCGAATCGCGCCAGCGGCTGGCCGGGCGCGAAGCCAGCGGTATCGCCGCGCGGGAAAGCGACCGGGCATTGGCGCTGGCGGAGAAGGCGCGCGATCTGGGCGATCTGGTGGTGCAGGTCGGCCGGCAGGGGGAACTGCGGGCGAGCCTCGCGGCGCTGCCGGGGCCGATCATGCGGCCCGCCCGGCCGGAGGATGCGCAAGTCATCGGCGCCGGGCAGTTCACGCCGCTGCCCGAGGGATTGTCCAGCTACATGCTGCCGGTGACCGGGCGGCTGGTAACCGGATTCGGCGAGGATGCGCCGGGGCAGGCGCGCTCCAACGGGCTGGTCATGGCCCCGCGCGCGTATGCGCAGGCGGTCTCTCCGGCGCCGGGGCGAGTGGCTTTCGCGGGGCCGTATCGCGGCTTCCAGAGCATCGTCATCATCGAGCACGACGGCGGCTGGACCTCGCTTGTCACGGGCCTGGCGCGGCTGGACGTGGCAGTGGGTGCGCAAGTGGTCGCCGGGTCTCCGATCGGCGTGACCGGGCCGGGCGATCCGCGCGTGATGGTCGAGCTGCGGCAGGGCGGGGCGCCGGTCAATCCGCTTCAGTATATCCGGGCATTGTAAGGCGTCGTTCCGCATCAGGGCTGATCGTAGCCTTGTGCGCAGGAGGATATTCGTCATTGCGAGCGAAGCGAAGCAATCCAGGGCGACGCGAGACTGCCCTGGATTGCTTCGCTTCGCTCGCAATGACGAAAGTAGAGGGTGGAGGACGACGATGCCGCTTTTTCGGGCAATTAGCCTGATGCCTCCTATATGAACGCAAATCCTGCCGTTCCGCTGGCGTTCACGGTCATCGGACGATAGGATGACGGTCATGAACCCCCGCCGGCCACCGCGCCGGACCGACGCATTGAAGAGGCATCACGCCCGATGAAGATTGCCCCGCTAATCCGCGCTACCCTGCTGGTTTCCGCCGTGGCCGTGCTGCCTGTGGCGACCTCTGGCCTGTCGGCGGTGGACACGCGCACCAGCCATGAATTCGACAAGCTTTTCACGATCTACCAGATCGTGAAGGACAATTATGTCGACCAGGTGAGCGACGACAAGCTGCTCAAGGGCGCGATCGACGGCATGCTGGCCAGCCTCGATCCGCATTCGAACTACCTCGACGGCCAGTCGCTGCAGCGGCTGGAGACGATGATCGACGGCAAGTATACCGGCCTCGGCCTCTCGGTGGTCGAGGATGACGGCGCGGTGAAGATCGTCTCGCCGTTCAAGGGCAGCCCGGCGGAGAAGGCGGGGCTGAAAGCGGGCGACTACATCACCCACCTCGATGGCGTGCTCTATTACGAGCGCGATCTGGACGAGGCGGTATCGAAGATGCGCGGCGAGGCTGGCTCCTCGATCCGCCTGACGATCTTCCGTCCGGGCCGCGACGCGCCGTTCGACGTCACCGTGACGCGCGGCGTGATCGAGCTTGAGCCGGTGACCTGGGAATTCAAGGACAACGTCGGCGTGATCTCGGTCAACGAGTTCTCGCGCGATGTCGGTAACGACGTGAACAACGCCATCTCCGACCTCAAGAAGCAGGCGGCGGTGAAGGGCGGCAAGCTGACCGGCCTCGTGCTCGACCTGCGTTCCAACCCCGGCGGTTCGCTGGACGAGGCGGTGGCGCTGTCCGACCTGTTCCTCGACCATGGCGACATCGTCTCGCAGCGCGGGCGCAACGCGAACGAGAACCAGTTCTACCGCGCCGAATCGGTGTTCAAGGGCGACGTCGCCAAGGGCCTGCCGGTCGTCGTGCTGGTGGACGCGGGTTCGGCCTCGGCTTCGGAGATCGTCGCTGGCGCACTGCAGGACCAGCACCGCGCGGTGATCATGGGCGAGCGCACGTTCGGCAAGGGCTCGGTCCAGTCGTTCCTGCCGCTCGACCAGAACAGCGCGATCAAGATCACGACGGCGCGCTACTACACGCCTTCCGGCCACTCGGTGCAGGAGGGCGGCATCGCCCCCGACATCAAGGTTCCGCAGCTGTCCGATCCCGACGCCCGTGCCCGCGCCGAACGTGCGGTGCGCGAGTCCGACTTGCGCGGCCACCTCATCAACGAGGCGGCGCTCAAGGACAAGGATCTGGAAACCGACAAGCAGGATGATCCGCGCTTCAAGGTGACCGCCGCCGAACTGGAAAAGCAGGGCATCAAGGACTTCCAGCTGCACTACGCGATCTCCACGCTGCAGCGTACGGCGGGCAAGCCCGCGCTTGCCGCCGTTTCCAAGAACTGACGGCAGGGGCACGAAGGGCATGGCCGTTTCCGCCGCACCGTCCGTGCGCGCCGCGCGTATGCTGGCGCTTGGCATTCCCGTTATCGCCCTCGGCGGGGCGCTGGTGAGCCAGTACGTGTTCGGGCTCAACCCTTGCGAGATGTGCTGGTGGCAGCGCTATCCGCACATGCTGGCCATCGTCTTCGCGCTGCTGGCGTTCTTCTGGCGGCCGGTGCGCCCGCTGGTGGCCGTCGCGGCGCTGGCGGTGCTGGTGTCCGGGCTGATCGGCGGCTTCCACGCCGGGGTCGAATATAAGTGGTGGGAAGGCGTGACCGCCTGCACCGCCAGCCCCTTCGCGGCAGGCGGCGATCCGCTCGACGCGATCATGAAGGCGCCGGTGATCCGCTGCGACGTGGCGCCGTGGAGCCTCTTGGGCATTTCGCTGGCGGGCTTCAACTTCCTGTTCTCGACGCTGGGCGCGCTGGCGGTCTTCGCCCTCATCGCCCGCAGCGACCGAAAGGCTTGAGATGAACGCGATGAGCAAGCGCAGCGAACGGATGTTGCGGGTCGATCAGGCGGGCGAATTCGGCGCCAACCGAATCTACGCGGGCCAACTGGCGGTGATGGGCACGCGCGGTCCGCACTCGACCGAGATCGCCGGCATGGCCGCGCAGGAGACCGAGCATCAGGCGAAGTTCGACGCGATGATCGCGCAGCGCGGCGTGCGTCCGACGCTGCTGCAGCCGGTGTGGTCGGCCGCGGGCTTTGCGCTGGGCGCGGCGACGGCACTGATCGGGCCGGAGGCGGCGATGGCCTGCACCGCCGCGATCGAGACCGAGATCGACCGCCACTATACCGAGCAGCTCGAGGAACTGGGCGACGAAGACCCCGAACTGGGCGCCGCAATCCTGAAGTTCCGCGACGAGGAGCGCGAGCACCGCGATGCCGCGCTGGCGGCGGGCGCGGAGAAGGCCCCGGCCTATCCGCTGCTGTTCCACGCGATCCGCATGGGCTGCCGCGTGGCCATCAAGCTGTCGGAACGGATCTGACCTCTCGCGGGTTGTCTGGTTGTATTTGCCGCGTTTTCCGAGTCATCGGGTGTTTCCACCCGATTAGAAAACGCTCTTAAGCTGTCATTCAACCCGTAGCCTGCCTATATCGGGTGCGACCCGATCATGACGCCTCCGGGCCGATACCTGCTGGAGCCACCGATGACCCGCCTTCTCCTCACTGCTGCAGCTGCCGCTCTTTCGCTAGCCGTCGCGCCCGCCGCATTCGCACAGGACGCCGGGCTTACCGATCCGGGCGGGGAGAAGGTCAACCAGCTGATCATCTACGGCGACGATCCGTGCCCGCAATCGGCCTCGGGCGACATCACCGTCTGCGCGCGCAAGCCCGAGGAGGAACGCTACCGCATCCCCGAGCCGCTGCGCGGCATCGACCAGCCCCAGTCCGAGGCATGGGCGAACAAGGTTCAGGCTTACGAAACCGTGGGTCGATTCGGCACGCAGAGCTGTTCGCCGACGGGTTCGGGCGGCTGGCTGGGCTGCACGCAGCAGCTCATCAACAGTGCCTACGCGGAGAAGGCGAACGGTTCCGAGGTCCGCTTCAGCGAACTGATCCAGGCCGAACGTGAAAAGCGCCTCTCCACCATCGATGCCGATGCAGCCGCCGACCAGGCGCGGGTCGAGGAAGCGGAGAAGGCCTACTTCGAGCAGCGCCAGCGCCAGGAGGCGCAGCAGGATGCGGCTGCCGGCGCTACCCCGCCGCCGCCAAGCGTCAAGTAACGCGCCAGACCTTCGTCATTGCGAGCGTAGCGAAGCAATCCAGAGCGGTTTCATACTCCCCTGGATTGCTTCGCTACGCTCGCAATGACGAGTTGAGGAGGGTTCCGGTTTTGCTGGGGCAGACGCCTCACAAGCCCCTCTTCACCCCCTGAAACCCGAATTCCGCTTGTCTTGGGCGGGCAAACCGGCTGGAACGGCGCCCGACAACATAAGCCAGGCAAGGATACGGGTTCGCGATGGGCGTGACGGGTTCGATCGATTTTTTCCATGCCATCGCGGGGCTGCTCGTCGGTCTGCTGGTCGGATTGACCGGGGTGGGCGGCGGCTCGCTGATGACGCCGCTGCTGGTGCTGCTGTTCGGCGTCAGCGCCAAGACGGCGGTGGGCACCGACCTGCTGTTCGCCGCCGTGACCAAGATCGCCGGATCGGCGGTTCACGGCTCGCGCGAGAGCGTGGAGTGGAAGATCGTGCGCCGCATGGCCATGGGCAGCGTGCCCGCCGCCGTGGTGACATTGCTGGTGATGGCCCGGATGGGTTCGGTCGGCAAGTCCACGGAGCACGTCATTCTCCTCTCGCTGGCCTGCCTTCTGGCGCTGACTTCGCTCGCGGTCATCGGGCGCAAGTGGCTGTTCCGCCATGCCCAT
The DNA here is from genome assembly GCF_027922145.1 of Novosphingobium resinovorum. GTDB lineage: Bacteria > Pseudomonadota > Alphaproteobacteria > Sphingomonadales > Sphingomonadaceae > Novosphingobium > Novosphingobium resinovorum. The sequence continues at coordinate 402,729 of NZ_BSFC01000019.1, forward strand.
GACGGCGCCGCACAGCGTTCGCCGATGGTGGAACTCGGCGGCACGATCGCCCTGGGTGCGCTGATCGGTGTGGCCGTTTCGGTGTCCTCGGTGGGGGCGGGAGCGATCGGGGTCACCGTGCTCTTCGTGCTCTATCCCCGCCTGCCGGTGGCGCGCATCGTCGGGTCGGACATTGCCCATGCCGTGCCGCTGACGCTGATCGCGGGCACCGGGCACTGGATCATGGGTGACGTCAACGGAACGCTGCTGACCAACCTGCTGATCGGCTCGATTCCGGGCGTGGTGGTGGGCAGCTACCTGTCCTCCCGCGCGCCGGACAAAGTGCTGCAGCCGCTGCTGGCGGCGGTGCTGGCGGTCTCGTCATGGCAACTGTTCGTGAAGGCCGGCACGCCGGAGAAGGTGAAGGTGGACGTGATCGCTCCGGCCAAGGCGGCGGAGGTTCGCTGAGACTTCGTCGTCCCGGACTTGATCCGGGACCGCTGGCCGAGACCGACCCGGCCCACGGCAGGGTGCCTTGCCTATCGCTTACTTCTAAAGACAGCCACCGGTCCCGGATCAAGTCCGGGACGACGAAAATGGAAAAGGCCGGAGCATCAGCCCCGGCCTTTTTAATTTCAACGGATCGTCCAGCCCTCAGGCCAGCGCGATATCCGGTGCGTCTTCCTGCTTCATGCCGACGAGGTGGTAACCCGAGTCCACATGATGCGTCTCGCCGGTCACGCCCGAGGACAAGTCCGACAGGAAGTACAGGCCCGAGCCGCCCACGTCCTCGATCGTGGTGTTGCGGCGCAGCGGCGAGTTCAGCTCGTTCCACTTGAGGATGTAGCGGAAGTCGCCGATGCCGCTGGCGGCCAGCGTCTTGATCGGGCCGGCCGAGATCGCGTTGACGCGGATGCCTTGCGGGCCGAGGTCGTTGGCGAGGTACTTCACCGAGGCCTCGAGCGCCGCCTTGGCCACGCCCATGACGTTGTAGTGCGGCACGACCTTCTCGGCGCCGTAGTACGTCAGCGTCAGGATCGAGCCGCCATTCGGCATCATCGCCATCGCGCGCTTGGTCACGGCGACCAGCGAGTAGGCCGAGATGTTCATCGTCATCAGGAAGTTGTCGAGGCTGGTGTCGACATACTTGCCGCGCAGCTCGTTCTTGTCCGAGAAGCCGATGGCGTGGACCACGAAGTCGATCGTCTCCCAGCGCTCCGCCAGAGTGGCGAAGGCGGTGTCGATCGCGTCCATGTTCGACACGTCGCAGTCGATGAGGAAATCGGAGCCGAGGCTTTCCGCCAGCGGCCTCACCCGCTTGGCCAGCGCCTCGCCCTGATAGGCGAAGGCCAGTTCGGCCCCCTGTTCGTGCAGCTTCTTCGCGATACCCCAGGCCAGCGACTTGTCGTTGGCGAGGCCCATGATGAGCCCCCTCTTGCCGTGCATCAGACCGGTCATTCGTTTCTTCCTGTAACCACTTTAATCGTTGGGCCCGTTCGCCGGGCCGGAACCCGCGCCGAATTCCACGGGGACACCTGTACCCTCGTTCGCCTGCGCGAGCGCCGCGTTCAACTCCGCGCCTATGACCATCCCTAAGCCGACAAGCCAGAAAAAGAAAAGCGCGATCATCACTCCGGCGAGGCTTCCGTACGTCAAATCGTACATGAGGAAACTCTGCAACACTTTCGGCAGCGCCCAGGCGACCAGCAGCCACCATAGCGTGACGAACGCCGCTCCGGGCCATTTGCGGTAGCGCCGCTTCTGGTATGCCGAAGGGGTGAGCAGATAGAACAGCAGATAGATCGAGACGAAAATGCCGCCTCCGCTCATCGCCGTAGTGAGCGCCATTTGCTCGGAGAGGCTGTCGAGCCTGGGGAACAGCGTCGCCAGCACCGTCTCGGCGGTCGAGAGCAGCACTTGCGAGGACAGTGAGATCAGCAGCAGCAGCACCGAGCCGAAAATCACCGCGCTCGACACCAGCCGGGATCGCCAGAAGCGGTGGCGCTTCTTCGCGTCGTAGGCGCGGTGGAGAATGTCGCGGATGGTCTCGATCAGGCTGCCAGAGGTCCACATGCCGAGGAAGCCGCCGATCCACAGCAGCCAGCCATGGCGCGCGGCGGCGACGTCGTGGGCCACCGGGCGCAGCACGTCGCCCACGCGCGGAGGCAGGGCGCGCAGGATGGTGTCGATCGAGGCGCCCATCTGGTCCTGCTCGCCCAGCGCCGAGAGGATCGCGGCCAGCGCGATGAAGAAGGGGAACAGCGACAGCAGGCTCATGTAGGCAAGGTTGCCCGCATGGATGAACCCGTCGTCCCAGGTGCCCGACACGACGCGGCCGATTACGCGGAAGGTCCGGGTGCCCGGTCCCGCCTTGCGCCGCAGCTTTTTGCTCAGCGCCTCATGGTCAGGATCAGACGCCAAACTTCCCGCGCACGTCGCGGCTGTCATGCCAGCCTTCGAGGCGGGCGGCGAGGTCTGCGTCCCCCTCGGGCAACGTGATCTGCAGGGTGATCAACTGGTCGCCGCGCGTGCCGTCCTTGCGCGTCATCCCGCGTCCCTTGAGACGCAGCGCCTTGCCCGAGCTGGAGCCCGCCGGAACCGAAAGCATCACCGCCCCCGAAGGCGTCGGCGCCTTGACCTTGGCGCCGAGCAGCGCTTCGTCCAGCGTGATCGGCAGGTCGAGGCGCAAGTCGTCACCGTCGCGCCGGAAGAAGGCGTGCGGCTGGATGTGGACGGTGACGGTGGCATCGCCATTGCCGCCGGGGCCGGGCTCGCCCTTGCCCGCAAGGCGCATCTGGGTGCCGTCCTCGACGCCCGCAGGCAGCTTGAGGTCGATGGTCTTGCCGTCGGACAGGGTGATGCGCTGGGGCTTGAGTTCCGCCGCGTCGGTCAGCGGCACGGCAAGGCGGTAGTTCACGTTGGCGCCCTTGGGCGCGGCGCGGCGACCGCCGCCCATGCCGCCCATACCGCCGCGCGCACCGCCGCCGCCGAAGATGCCGCCGAAGATGTCTTCGAGGTCGATCCCTTCCTCGGCTCCGAAGCCGCCGCCAAAGCCGCGCTGGCCGCCGGGACCGCCGCCATAGCCGCCTCCGCCGAAGCCGCCGCCGAAGGGGCTGGCCGGGTTGCCCTCGGCGTCGATCTCGCCCCGGTCGAACTGGGCGCGCTTGGTCTTGTCGGACAGCAGGTCGTAGGCGCGCGTCACGTCGTTGAAGCGCGCGGCCGCCGCCGGGTTGTCCTTGTTGGTGTCGGGGTGGAGTTCCTTCGCCAGCTTGCGGTAGGCGGACTTGATGTCCTTTTCGCTCGCACCGCGGGGCACGCCAAGGGTGGTATAGGGATCTGCTGCCATGATGCCCCTAGCTAGGTTGCGTGGCGGGTTTGGACAAGCGCTCTCGCAGGTTGCGCGGAACGTTTGCGTTCCCTAGTTCGCACAGGAGACTTGTCCGCGATCAAGGCCATCTCCCGTGCAACCGGGCATCCGCGCAAGGGTTCCCATCTCGAAACGCAGGAATTCGCACAGTGACCATAGCGCATCCTTCCGAAACCGACGCCCGCGAGGTTATCCCGCATGGCGATCCCTTCGCGCTGTTCACGCAGTGGTACGATGAAGCGCGCGAGACGGAACCCAACGATTCCAACGCAATGGCGCTCGCCACCGCGACGCCGGACGGCCAGCCCTCGGTGCGCATGGTGCTGCTGAAGGGCTACGACACCTCAGGCTTCGTGTTCTACACCAATGGCCACAGCCGCAAGGGGCAGGAGATCGCCGCCAACCCGCAGGTCGCGCTGCTGTTCCACTGGAAGAGCCTGCGCCGCCAGATCCGCATCGAAGGCACGCTCTCGCCCGTCAGCGAGGCCGAGGCCGAGGCCTATTTCCATTCGCGCGCCCGCGACTCGCAGCTCGGCGCAGTGGCGTCCGACCAGTCCGCCCCGCTCGATTCGCGTGAAACCTTCCTCGCCCGCTATGAGGACGTGCGTGCCCGCTTCGAGGGCGGCGAGGTCGAGCGTCCCGCGCACTGGGGCGGCTGGCGCGTGCGCCCGCAGGCGATGGAGTTCTGGCACGACCGCCCCTATCGCCTCCACGAGCGCCGCCGCTTCGAGCATGGCCCGGACGGCTGGGCCAGCAGCCTCCTCTACCCGTGAGCGACGCCTCGGCCTCTTGGGGCGCTCTGAACCGCAGCGCAGCCTTCGCCAGCATCGGCGCGGCAACGTTGCTGATCGCGATCAAGGGCTGGGCGGCATGGTCCACCGGCTCCACCGCGATGCTGGGGAGCCTGGCCGACACCGCGCTTGACCTCGTCGCCAGCGTGGCGACCTTGCTGGGCGTGTGGATCGCCGCACACCCGCCCGACGACAAGCACCGCTTCGGTCATGGCAAGGCCGAGGCGATCGCGGCGCTGTTCCAGATCGTGCTGATCTCGATCTCGGCGCTGGGCATCGCCGCGCGGGCGGTGGAGGATTTCTTCGCGGGCGCAAGGGTCGAGGCGGCGGGCACCGGCATCGGCGTCTCGCTGGCGGCGATCGTGGTGACGTTCGCGCTGATCGCCTGGCAGCGCCATGTGATCCGCCGGACCGGCAGCCTCGCGATCGCGACCGACAGCGTGCATTATCAGTCGGACCTGCTGCTCAACGTCGCGGTGATCGCGGCGCTGGTGATCGACCAGTACCTCGGCGTTTCGGGCGCGGACCCACTGTTTGGCCTCGGCATCGCGCTGTGGCTGGCCTGGGGCGCCTGGAAGGCGTCCGAGGAGGTGCTCGACCAGCTGATGGACCACGAGTGGCCGGCGGAAAAGAAGGAGCGCTTCCTCGAGGTGCTCGCCCGCAACCCCGACATCACCGGCGTCCACGACTTGCGCACGCGCACGTCGGGTAACCGCGATTTCGTGCAGTTCCACGTCTGGGTCGACGCGAACATGACCGTGCGCGAGGCGCACAAGGTGATGGATGCTCTGGAAGCGCGGCTGAAGGCGGAATTTCCCGGCACCGAGATCCTGATCCATCCCGACCCGGAAGGGCTTGTGGACGAGGCTGGGGATGCGGGGCTGGACGTGCTGCCGCCGATCCGGGTGGGTTGATGCAATTGTGGCGGCTTACGCCCCATTGCGGCCGTTTGATGCCACTGGCATGTGTGCGGCATGCGAGGTTTAGACAATTATCCAATTAGCGTTTCGGTCACAGCGGGCTGCTTAGCTTTTGTTCTGGCCTTATTTGCCCAAGCGACCATGGGCGCATTTGGGTCGATGCTCGGCCTTGCGCTCGCAATCGTCTCGGTCAGCCTGTTCACATCAGCAATCAAGCGCTCGAGGAAGCAGTAACGCTTCGGCGGAGCGGCAACTATCCACCCAAACCCACCGTCACCCTGAACTTGTTTCAGGGTCCATCAAGCCGATAGTTCAGGTTCCCGATCAGCAAACCGAGATAGCAGTTTGCGACTCAATATCACCGGCACCAACCGCCCGATGGATCCTGAAACAAGTTCAGGATGACGAAGCCTATCGGGAAAAGTACACTTTCCACCCAAATCAGCCTGAGCGGTCAGGGTGGGGTGATCGCAAGTCACCACCCAATCCCGGGGTAGCCCTGAAACACTTCACGAATAAGGGCATCGGCAGAACCGATCCTCACCTCTGTCGCAGCGCCGCCACGCACGCCGCCCGGTCCACGTTCTGCCCGTCCGAGGAACGCCGCGTTTCCACGTAGGTGGCGTGCGGCTCTTTCGACGTCGTGCTGGGATAGAGGAACACGTCGAGCACGCAGGCGGTGCCGGTGAACTGCAGCTTGCGCGCGTCACCTTCCCACACGTCGAGGCGGGGCTCCCCGAACATGCGGGTGAGCTGGCCCTGGTTGGCGCCGATCACGCCTTCGAGGCCCGGCGCCATCTGCACGGCGGCGTCGCGCGGTGCGGCGCGGGTCGGCTGGCGGGTGACGGGGACGCCCTTGATCCGTTTGCCGGGTGGCGGCGCGGGCGTGCTCGCCACGCTGCCGCCGGTCGACGAACAGGCCGACAGGGCAAGCGCCAGCGCAGCCGCACCGAGCGGAAGAAGGAAGCGGGGCTGCAGGGGGGAAGACGTCGTGCTCATGATCGCCTGCGGCATCGCCCGGCGGCGCGGCCGAGTCAACGGGCCAGCGCCCGGAGCGCTTGCACCTGCGGGGAACGGCGGCTTTCCTACAAGTGCGGGGCCCGGGTATCCTGACGCCATGTTTCGGATTTCCCCCATGCCACACCTGTCAACTTGCGCCGCGCGCAAGGTTACACTTTGCGCCTGCAAGGTGACACATCGCCTGCACAAGGTGACACCTTTGCGGCACAAGGTGACACATCGGGGCTTACAAGGTGACACTTTCGGGCCCGAAATGGCTCAAAATCGCCGCAAGGTGACACCTTTTCCCTCTGGACCGTGTCAACCGTGTAAACCTGCGTCACCTTGCAGCGCATCCGGCCGCGCGCTAGTCGCTCGGGCAATCGAAATTCCCGGACCTGTTTCCGGCCTCCACTGAAGGACTTACCCACCCCATGACGCAACCCCGTCTGGACGTCATCGCCATCGGCAACGCCATCATCGACGTCATCGGCAACTGCTCGGACGCGCAGATCGAGGAACTCGGCCTGGTGCGCGGCGGCATGCAGCTGATCGACGGCGATCAGGCCCGCACCCTCTATGACGCGATGGGCCCGGCCCGCGAAGTCTCGGGCGGGTCGGCCGCCAACACGTTGGCGGGCCTCGCCGCGCTGGGCGCCAAGTGCGGCTTCATCGGCCAGGTCGCCGACGACCAGCTGGGCGAGGTCTTCACTCATGACATCCGCGCCGGTGGCATCGAGTTCGACGTTCCCGCCCGCGCCGGCGAGACGCCGACCGCGCGTTGCCTGATCTTTGTCACCGCCGATGGCCAGCGCACGATGAACACCTTCCTCGGCGCCTCGCACCTGCTGTCCGCCGACATGGTGGCCGACGCGACGATCGCCGAGGCGGCCGTGCTCTACCTCGAAGGCTACCTGTGGGACCCGGTCGAGCCGCGCGCGGCGATGCGCAAGGCGATCGCGGCGGCGCGCGCCGCCGGCCGCAAGATCGCCTTCACGCCGTCGGAATCGTTCATCATCGATATGCACCGCGGCGATTTCCTGTCGCTGATCGACGATGGCCTGATCGACCTCCTCTTCTGCAACGAGACCGAGCTGGCGACGCTGACCGGCCTGTCTTCGTTCGAGGACGGCATCGCGATGCTGGCGGCCAAGGTTGCGGTGCTGGTCGTCACCAAGGGCGCCGAGGGCGCCGTGGCGCTCTCGGGCGGCGAGCGTGCCGAAGTTGCCGCGCAGCCGATCGAGCGCGTGGTCGACACCACCGGCGCGGGCGACCTGTTCGCGGCGGGCTTCCTCTACGGCCACGTGCGCGGCAAGGGGCTTGAGGAAAGCCTCAAGATGGGCGCAATCTGCGCGAGCGAGATCATCTCGCACTACGGCGCACGTCCTGAGTGTGACCTCGCGGACTTCGTCGCTGCACGTATGTAAGGAGATACCCGGTTTGAGCTGTCCCGCGCTGATCGACTTCGAAGCGAGCTGCCTGCCCGAATATGGGCAGTCCTATCCCATCGAAGTCGCGGTGGCGCGGATCGACGGCTCGAACCGGGCCTGGCTCATCAAGCCCGCCGAGGCCTGGCGCTACTGGGACTGGTCGGACGAGGCCGAGGCGCTGCACGGCATCAGCCGGCAGATGCTCGACGACGAGGGCCTGCCACCCGCGCAGGTTCTGGCGGAAATGGCCGAATTCGTGGCCGGGTGCCCGGTCTATGCGGACGCCGATCTCGACGAATTCTGGCTCGAAGTGCTGTGTCAGGCGGTGGGCGCGAAGTTGCCGTTTCCGGTGTACTACCTCGGCGAATTCCTCAAGGACGGCGGCTATTCGCGCCCACAGGTGGTCGCCGCGCTGGAAGAGGCGAAGCGCCTGCTCCCCAAGGAACATCTGGCACGCGAGGATGCCAAGCGGCTGGCGATGGTGGTCAAGCTGCTGGTGGACGGCGAGGTGGAACCGTCGTCCCGGACTTGATCCGGGACCGGTGGCTGTCTTTAGGCTAGGGCCATCGCCGAGGCGCCCCGTCGATGGCAAGGCTGTTCACGGCTAGCGGTCCCGGATCAAGTCCGGGACGACGTTTTACTGCCCACTCCGCTGCGCTGCCTGCAACTGGCCCGCGCACTGCGCCTTCCTCTGATCCCGCGCCGCCGACAGCGACTGCGCCGCCTGCGAAGGCAGCGCGCAGTCCTGCGCCGGGCGGATCGGGTGCTTGGCGAGGCAGCCGCTGCGGGTGCTGAACAGGTCGTCGGCGCAGTCGTCGAAGGCGGCCTGGTCGGCGTCGTGCATCGCCTGGCAGGCCTGCGTCCAGCGCTGGCGATAAGCGCTTTCGGCCAGATCCGTGCATTGGTCGTAGGCCGCCTGGGCCTCCTGTTCCCGCCGCGCGCGTTCGGCCAGTGCGCGCGATTGCTCGGCGGCCTTCGACTGCTTCTCCGCCATCGCCAGCGTCTGCTGGTGGATGTCCTGCGCGGGCAGGTAGATGCCGTAGTAGTACCCCACGCCCGCCCCGCCCATCAGGGCGCCGAGCGCGAGGCACAGCTTCAGGATCGGGTCGGCGTGCTTAAGCATGGCTCTTTTCGCGCGCCACTTCGCGCCAGCCGATGTCGCGGCGGGTGAAGCCGGTGGAGAAGTCGATGGCATCGACGGCAGCATACGCCTTGGCCTGCGCTTCGGTCACGCTACCCGCACGGGCGGTGACTGCCAGCACGCGCCCGCCGCTGGCGACCAGTTCGCCGTCCTTCAGCGCGGTGCCGGCGTGGAAGACTTTGGCGCCCTCCGCCTCGGCCTCGGCCACGTTGCGGATCGCGCCGCCCTTGGCCGGGGTGCCGGGGTAGCCGTCGGCGGCCATCACCACCGTCAGCGCGACGTCGTCCGAGAAGCGCGGCGGCTCGATCGCGGCAAGACGGTTCTCGGCGCAGGCGTGCAGCAGTTCGACGAGGTCCGATTCGAGCCGCATCATGATGACCTGGCATTCCGGGTCACCGAAACGGCAGTTGTACTCGATCAACTGCGGCCCCTTGGCGGTCAGCATCAGGCCGAGGAACAGCACGCCGGAATAGGGCATGCCCTCGTTGGCGAGGGTGCGCACGGTCGGCGCGATGATCTTCGTCATCGCCTCGGCCTGCAGTTCGGGGGTGAGCACCTTGGCCGGGCTGTAGGCGCCCATGCCGCCGGTGTTGGGGCCGGTATCGCCGTCGCCGACGCGCTTGTGGTCCTGCGCCGAGGCGAAGGGGACGATGGTGGAGCCGTCGGTCAGCGCGAAGAAGCTGGCTTCCTCGCCCTCGAGGAATTCCTCGATCACCGCTTCCGCGCCCGCTTCACCGAAGCGCCCGGCGAAGATGTCGCGCACGGCGGCTTCGGCCTCGTCCATGGTCATCGCCACGGTGACGCCCTTGCCCGCCGCGAGGCCATCGGCCTTGATGACGACGGGGGCGCCGAACCTGGCCAGTGCGGCCATTGCGGCCGCTTCGCTGGAGACGCGCTCGTAGCCGCCGGTCGGGATATTGGCGCGGGCGCACAAGTCCTTGGTGAAGCCCTTGGAGCCTTCGAGCTGCGCCGCTGCCTTGCTGGGGCCGAACACCGCGAAGCCTTCGCCGCGCAGCGAGTCGGCAAGGCCGTCCACCAGCGGCGCCTCGGGGCCGATGACGACGAGGCCGATGACGTTCACCTCGCAGAAGGCCAGCACGGCGGCGTGGTCGGTCGCGTCGAGGTCGATGCACGTCGCGAGGCCCGAAATGCCGGGGTTGCCGGGGGCGGCCCACAGGGTATCGCAGCGCGGGGATTGCGCCAGCTTCCAGGCCAGCGCATGTTCGCGGCCGCCCGAGCCCAGTAGCAGGATGTTCATTTCCCGTGCCTTCCGATCAATTCTACGACGATGATTACAACGACGGTCGTTCGGGGGGGCTGGTAGCGAAGGAGTCGGCCGGGGACAACGCCGCGCCGCTCTCGATCAGCGAGATTTCGAATCTCCTCAAGCGCACGGTGGAGGACCGCTTCGGCTTCGTGCGCCTGCGCGGCGAACTGTCGGGCGTGAAGCGCGCGGCCTCCGGGCACCTCTACTGCGCGCTCAAGGACGACAAGGCGGTGATCGACGGGGTGATGTGGAAAGGCGGCGCCCAGCGCCTCGCCTTCCGCCCCGAGGATGGCGTCGAGGTCATCGCCACCGGCAAGCTGACGACCTATCCCGGCCGCTCGAAATACCAGATCGTCATCGAGACGATGGAGATCGCGGGCGAAGGCGCGCTGCTGGCGCTGCTCGAAAAACTGCGCGCCCGCCTCGCCGCCGAGGGCTTGTTCGCGCCTGAACGCAAGCGGCCGCTGCCCTATCTGCCGCAAGTGATCGGCGTCGTCACCTCGCCCACCGGCGCGGTGATCCGCGACATCCTCCACCGTCTGGCCGACCGCTTCCCCAGCCGGGTGCTGGTCTGGCCGGTGCTGGTGCAGGGCGAGGGCGCGGCGGCGCAAGTGGCGAACGCGGTGCGCGGCTTCTCGGCCATCGAGCCCGGCGGGCCGGTTCCCCGCCCCGACCTCGTGATCGTCGCGCGCGGCGGCGGTTCGATCGAGGACTTGTGGAGCTTCAACGAAGAGATCGTCGTGCGCGCCGTCGCCGATTCGACGATCCCCGTGATCTCGGCGGTCGGGCACGAGACCGACACGACCTTGTGCGACCATGCCGCCGACCGCCGCGCGCCGACGCCCACCGCCGCTGCGGAAATGGCGGTGCCGGTGCGTGCCGAACTGGTGAACCAGATCGACGAGATGGGCTTGCGGATGCGCCGCTGCGCGCTGCGCCCGGTGGTGCTCGGCCGCGAGCGGCTTGAGGCGCGTGTCCAGCGCCTGCCCAAACCCGAGGCGATCCTCGCCGCCAAGGCCCAGAAGCTGGACGAATTGTCCGAACGCCTGCGCCGGGGCCTGCAGGACCGCGCCACCGCCAAGGGGCGTTCGCTGCAACAGGTCGCGGGCCGTCTGTCGCTGCCGCTGCTGCGCCACCGCGTGCAGGTCTGTGACGAGCGGCTGGCGCGCATCGGCCTCACGCCGCGCCTGCTCGAACGGCGCTGGACACTGGCGCGCGACGCCCTCGCCCCGGTCAACCGGGTGCTGCCACAGCTTGACCCGCGCCTGCCGCTGCAGCGCGGTTACGCGCTGGTGAAGTCCTCTTCGGGCGCCGCGCTGACCACGCGCGAAGCGGCGGAGCGCGAGGGCAGTCTGGTGATAGAGTTCCGCGACGGCGAACTGCCGGTCACCACGCGAGAGGGCACCGAGGCCGCCACGCCGCGGCCAGCACCGGCCAAGCCCGCGCGACAGTCTTCAAGCCCACCACGACAGGGCGATTTGTTCTGAGGCGGCGGCTCTGCTAGGATCAGGCCCATGTTGATGTCCTCCGCAGACCGCCCCGCCAAGCTCGCTTACGGCCCGAACGGCTTTCGCGTGCTCAGCCCGGGCCACTACGTCACGTGCGCCGTAACCGGCGAGCAGATTTCGCTCGAAACCCTCCGTTACTGGAGCGTCGAGCGCCAGGAAGCCTACGCGACCGCCGAGATCGCGACGAAACGTCTCCTCGGACAGGTCTGAGCCCGCCACCATGACGCGCCGCGTGAAGGGGCTCGTATCGCTGGCGGTGATCGCGGTCGCTGCGGCCGTGTCGCTGCCGCTTGTGGCCCTGCGCGCCGCACAGCCCGTAGCGCCGGTGGCCCCGGCCGCGCCGCCGCGCGCCGTGACCCTCCCGTTCGTTGGCGAATTGACGCAAGGCGGCTGGCTGCGCGGGACTTTGCCCGCCGGAGTGCGCTCGCTCTCGCTGGACGGCAATCCGGTGAAGGTGGCGCCTGACGGTGGCTGGTTCGTCGCCTTCGACCGCGATGCCGGGCCTCAGGCGGTACTGCGCATATCCTATTCCAACGGCACGCTCGGCGAGCAGCGTCTCTCCGTGGCGCCGCGCGCGTGGCAGATCGAGAACGTCAACATCCCCCGCAAGCCCGGCGGTCCATCCGAGGCGTTCATGGCGCTGCGTCGCCCCGAACTTGCGCGGATCGAGGCGGCGCGTGCCCTCGTCAATGACGCGCAAGGCTGGCGGCAGCGCTTCGTCTGGCCGATCAAGGCGCGCATTTCCGGCCGCTTCGGCTCGCAGCGCATTTATCGCGGAGAGCCCGGTGCTTATCACTCCGGCCTGGACCTCGCACCGGGCGGCAGCGGGGCGACCTTCGTGGCTCCGGCGGACGGCGTCGTGATTCTGGCGGCGGAGAAACCCTTCACCTTGGAAGGCAACCTGCTGATGCTCGACCATGGCATGGGCCTCAACAGCGCGTTCCTGCACTGCTCCGAAATCCTCGTGAAGGAAGGCGAGCATGTGAAGCAAGGGCAGATAATCGGCCGCATCGGCATGACCGGCCGCGCCACTGGGCCGCACCTGCACTGGTCGATCAAATGGAATGACGTGCGGCTGGATCCGCTGTTGTTCACAGGGCCGATGACTTGATCGTCGAACGGCCGGTTGCCATTCCGCAAAGATGACCTAAGCACGCTTGGTGCGCCGCAGCATTCCCCTCCTGGCCCTCGCCGTTCCGCTTTTATGGGTGACCTGGGGGCGGACGGCCGTGCCGCCGGGCGGGCATACCCCGATAGCGGGCCTGGAAGTCGAGCGACAGGTCCTGCCGTCAAATAAGATCCTTGCACGTTACCTCGGTCCATTCCGAATGGAATCAGCCTGGCAATATCGATCGAAGAATCCCAGGGTAGCGGGCTATTCGGCCCTTGTGGCGAAGCCGGGCGGGAGGCTTCTTGCCTTTAGCGATGCAGGCGGGGCTCTTTACTTCGCCCCTCCTGGCGAACGGTCGGTAAAAGCGCGAGCTTTGTGGCTGATGTTCAGTTCTTCCGGAGAGGAAAAAGCGGGTCGGGACGTCGAATCCGTCGCGACCGATCCTGCCACCGGTCGCTATTGGGCCGCGCTTGAGGGCAGCAATAGAATTGTCCGGCTTTCCCCGATCCTGAAAGAAACGGACCAGGTCGCTCCCCGCGCCATGGCTTTGTGGGGCATCAATACCGGTGCCGAAGCCATGACCCGCCTTCCGGACGGGCGATTCGTCGCGATCCGGGAGATACCGCCTTCGTTGGGTGAACCTCGTCTCCACGAAGCGGTGCTGTTCTCGGGCGATCCGATCGAGCATCCGAATCCCCGGAAGTTTTTCTTCGATGGGCCAGACAACTTTTCGGTCGTCGACATGACTCTACTACCCGACGGACGTGCACTGATCCTGATGCGACGGCTTATCTGGCCGTTGCCGATGCGATTCGCCGGGCGGATCGTCATTGCCGACACCGCCCTGATCCGGCCGGGCAAGGTCTGGCACTCGGTGCCTCTTGCCTCGCTAGCTTCCGTTCTGCCGGTCGACAATTTCGAGGCGATCGCGGCGGTGCCCCGGCCTGACGGACGAATCACCGTGTGGCTGATGTCGGACGACAATGCGATGCGGGTGCTTCAGCGCACCCTGCTGTGGAAGCTTTCGGTCGATCCGAAGCAGTTGCCCTGGCCGAAGTAAGAATCCAAATAGAACGCGAAAAAGCGCGCGAAGCAGAGCTTCGCACGCTTTTTCAAAACCCGTATTCCCGATGCGCTCCCCCGTCAGGAGGAGCAGGCAATCAGGCGGCCTGGGTCTTCTTGAGGTCGCGCTTCACCTTGGCGGCGCGCGGCGACAGCTTGGCGTCCGAGGTCTTCAGCAGCCAGTTGTCGAGGCCACCGTTGTGCTCGACCGAACGCAGGCCGTGCGTCGAGACGCGGAACTTGAAGCTGCGGTCCAGACCTTCCGACATCAGGGTGACGTTCTGGAGGTTGGGCAGGAAGACGCGCTTGGTCTTGTTGTTCGCGTGGCTGACGTTGCAGCCAACCTGGCGGCCCTTGCCAGTCAGTTCGCAGATGCGGGACATAGTCTTTCTCGCTCGAAAATTGCTTGCCGTTAAGTACGGGAAGGCGCGCCCTTACCGATTCCCCTACCCAAGGTCAAGTTGCACACAGGTTTTTGAAGGGCTAGCGCGGACGAATGACTCGCTGGCCTCTTCCCGAACCCATGGCGCTTGCCCTGCAGGAGGCGCAGGCTGCTGCCGATTCCGGCGAAGTGCCCATCGGCGCGGTGATCGTCAAGGACGGCCGTGTGATCGCCACCGGCCGCAACGCCCCGCGCGAACGCCACGACCCCACCAGCCATGCCGAGATCGAGGCGATTCGCGCGGCTGCTCGGCTTCTCGGTAACGAACGGCTGGAAGGGTGCGAGCTGTGGGTAACCCTGGAGCCCTGCGCGATGTGCGCCGGGGCGATCGCTCAGGCCCGGATCGCGCGGGTCTATTACGGTGCGTCCGATCCCAAGGGCGGCGCGGTGGAGCATGGCGCGCGGGTCTTCGAGCACCCGCAGTGCCTGCACCGGCCCGAGGTCTATGCGGGGATCGGCGAGGCGCAGGCGGCGGAGATGCTGCGCGGGTTCTTCCGGGCCAAACGATAAACGTCGTCCCGGATCAAGTCCGGGACGACGTTTATAACCCGCGCCAGATCTTCAGCGGAGCTGAATCGGCCGGACCAAACTGCCGCGCCCCGCACCGCGCTGGGCGGAAATCCTTGCCGTAGCAAAGCTGAACCTCGCGCAGCCATCCGGTGCGACTGATCTGGACCCCCACCGCCTCGCGCGGCCAGCCCCGATTCGCCGCGACGAATTCCTCGCGCAGGTCGCCCACCGTGAGGTCGCGCCTGCGGGAGAGTCGATCGGCGTCGGGCCAGTGGATCGAGCGCCACAGGATCGCACTGACGCGGAAATACTTCTGCGGGCTGGCGACCATGCAACTGCCGTGTTTCGCCTACTCGTGCACGAGCAGGCCGGGCGAGGGCGTCATGCACAAGTTCTCGCGCAGGACCTGCGGCGACGGTACGGTCTGCGCCCCGCACCATTGCGGGGAAGGACCGCGCGCCGCTTCAGGCCAAAGGCCATGCAGAATGAAGCCGAAGCGGCCACTGGCGCGGTTGCACTGCATCGAGCGGGTATCGCCGCTGGTCTTGCAGTGGTCGGGCGACCAGCTGGCGGACAGCGTGTAGCCCGCGATCGCCGTGCGGCGTATCGGGCCATCCGGTGTCAGTGGCTTCACCGGCGCAATCTGGCGCGGGACGGAGCATTGGTAGGCCTGTGCCAGCGCCGGAGCCGGAAGCACGGTCAGCGCCGCTATGAAGGCGGCCGCCAGCTTTACGACCCGGCTCACAGGGGCGTGAAGTCCAGCCCGATGTCGGCGGCAGGGGCGCTCTGGGTCAGGCGGCCCACCGATACGTACCTGACGCCGCTGGCGGCAATCGCGCCGATGGTCCTGAGGTTGACGCCGCCCGATGCCTCGGTGGGCACCCGGCCCGCCACCAGCGCGACGGCCTCGCGCAGCACGTCCGGTCCCATGTTGTCGAGCAGCAGGTGATGGGCGCCTGCCGCGATGGCCGGCTCGATCTGGTCGAGGTGGTCGACCTCGCAGATGATCTGCGCCACGCCCGCCGCCTTCGCCCGGGCCACCGCCGGGCCGACACCGCCGGCGACAAGGACGTGATTGTCCTTGATCATCGCCGCGTCCCACAGGCCCATGCGGTGGTTCTGCGCGCCGCCCATGCGGGTTGCGTACTTCTCCAAATGGCGCAGGCCGGGGATCGTCTTGCGGGTGTCGAGCAGGGTCGCGTGCCCGGCCATGGCGTCCACGTACTCGCGGGTCATCGTGGCGATGCCCGACAGGTGCTGCACGGTGTTGAGCGCGCTGCGCTCAGCCGTCAGCATGCCGCGGGCGTTGCCGGTCAGGCGCATCAACTGCGTTCCGGGAGCGACCCGCGCGCCTTCCTCGATGAGAATCTCGATCTCCATCGCCGGGTCGAGCTGGCGGAAGAACGCCGCTGCGATTGGCAGGCCCGCGACGGTGATCGCATCGCGCGAATCCATCACGCCGGAGAACCTCGCGTCGGCGTCGATCACGCTTTCCGAAGTGACGTCACGGCCGCCGCCGGGAAGACCTTCGCCAAGGTCTTCGGCCAGGGTGGCGGTGACGAATGCGGTAAGGTCGAAAGCCGGAAGCGCGAACTGGGTCATGGCCGGGTTATTTGCGCTTTATCTGCAGGTTGTCGAGTGAAGAAAAGGGAAGTCCTGGGGCCATTGCCCCAGACCCCGGAACTGTCGTCGTCGCGCGTGCAGCGGCGTCTGGGGTGATGGATGGGAGATCACATAGCCTGCGGCGCCTCCAACTCATTTCGTCATTGCGAGCGTAGCGAAGCAATCCAGAGCAGTTGAAGGCCGCCCTGGATTGCTTCGCTACGCTCGCAATGACGAAGGTTGAGGTCAGCACCCCACGAAGCGGCGTGCACGACGACGACGGTACTGGGGGTGCAGGGGGGCTATGCTCCCCTGCTTCTACCCTTCAATTCTCAGTGAACGAACCGCGCGATCACGTCCCGATATGAACGCGAAACCTTCACCTGCGCGCCCGAATCGAGCACGAGGAAGCATTCGCCGTTCGTATGCGGCTTCACCTGACGCACCTGATTGAGATTCACGATCGTCGAGCGATGCACGCGCTGGAACACGCGCGGGTCGAGGCGGCGTTCGAGGTCCTTCATCGTCTCGCGCAGGATCAGCGAGTTGTCTGCGGTGCGGATGCACATGTAGTCGCCGGCGGCTTCGATGTGCTCGATCGAGTCCACGTCGATCCGGAAGATCTGGCCGCGATCCTTGATGTTGATGAGTTTTTCGTAGCGGTCGGCGTTGGGGTCGGTTTCCTCGGGCATGTGATCCACCGCGTCGGGGGCGACTTCCGCGAGGACGGTCTTGAGCTTCTCCGCTTCCTCGGAACTGCGCTTTTCGGAAAGGCGCTGGCGCACACGGGCGAGGGTGTCGTCCAGCTTGCTCTCGTCGACCGGCTTCATCAGGTAGTTCACCGCGTTCGCCTCGAAGGCGCGGACGGCGTGTTCCTGGTAGGCGGTGACGAAGACGAACAGCGGCGGTTCGATCTCCATCACGCCCTTCACGACGGAGAAACCGTCGAAGCCGGGCATCTGGATGTCGAGGAAGACGAGGTCTGGCTTCTCGGTCTTGATCTTGCGGATCGCCTCGCGCCCGTTCGCGCAAGTGTCGATGATCTCGACGTCGGGGTACTTCTCGAGCCGCAGTTGCAGACCCTGGATTGCGAGTTTCTCGTCGTCGACAAGAATCGTGCGGATTGTCATAGGTGCTTTTCTCCGGTGCGGCTAACGCGCACGGGGCCAGATTGTTTCATCGCGCCATCTGAACGGGCTGACGCGCTGGTTCGGACATGTCCTCGGTGGTTTCGCGGCGCTCGAAAGGGAGTTCTATCACGACTGCGAAGCCGCCTTCCAGCGGTTCGATCGTTTCAAAACGGTGGTTCTCGCCATAGGCCTGCGACAGGCGGTCGCGGATGTTGGACAATCCCACGCCGGTGGAAACCGGCTCCCCTCCATCGTAGGTCATGCCCGATAGCCTGTTGTCGGTCGTGGGACTTTGCAAGCCCGGCCCGGTGTCCGAGACGGTGATGCGAAGCATCGGCCCGATGAGTTGCGTGTCGACGGTGATCTCGGCCCCGGCTTCCTGCTGGCTGACGGCGTACTTGATCGCATTCTCGACCAGCGGCTGGAGCAGCAGCGAGGGCAGCAGCCCGGCTGTAGTGGCAGCATCGATGTTGAAGGTGGTGCGCAGTCGTTCCTCGAAGCGCATCCGCTCGATGTCGAGGTAGAGCTGGAGGGTCTCGACCTCCTGCTCCACGGTGACGCGCGCGGAGGGCTTGTTGATGAGCGTATAGCGCAGGAACGACGACAGGCGCGACAGCATCGCGTTGGCTGGCTCGGTCTGCTTGAGCAGCACCAGCGTCGAGATCGAGTTCAGCGTGTTGAACAGGAAATGCGGGTTCAGCTGGTAGCGCAGCATCGCCAGCTGGGCGCTGGTGGCCTGGTTCTCCAGCCGGATCAGCTGGTCGTTCTGCTCTTCGACCTGAAGGTAGAAGTTCACCATGTAATAGAGCGCAGTCCAGGCGCCGAGCAGCGTCGCGTCGAGGTAGAACACGCCCACGAAGATCTGCGCGAAACTGGTGTCGGCATCGACCCGCCATAGAGAAATGACCCAGCCGTCGATGAACGCATGCAGCGCCACCGCTACCGGCAGCGCCAGTACCGTCAGGCCCCACGTGACCAGCGCCCGCTTCCTGATGAGCGTGCGGTAGATCACGGAGAGCACCAGCGAGATGGAGAAGCCGGTGATGGTGGCGATGACGGGCTGTACCAGCGCGGTCAGCGGCAGGTTGTTGGCCAGCAACGACATCGAGCGCAGGATCAGTGCGCCGCCCCAGCCGATCAGCTGCAGGCGCCAGAACGCGCGGTCCTTGTTGGCGAAGAAGGGGATGGGCTGGATCGGCAGGACGCTCATGCGGAAGAGCCTAGACGATCTTGCAAAGGTTTCAAATCATGCGCCACGTGCGGCCTTCACGGCTTCCGACAACTGATCGAAGCCGACCGCGCCGGGAATGAGCTTGTCGCCCGCGATCCAGCTGGGGGTGCCGGAGAAGCCGAGGCGCTGGGCCATTTCCATGCTGCGACCAAGCTCGGCCTCCACCGTCGGGCTGGCGGCGATGCGGCGGGCGCGGTCCATGTCGAGGCCGATGGACTTGGCGACTGCCTCGATGGTGGGCGCATCGACCTGCCCGGCCTTGTACATGGCATCATGGAACTGGGCGTACTTGCCTTGCTCGGCGGCGGCCAGGGCCATCTTCGCGGCATCGGGGCTGTGCGGGCTGATGATCGGCAGTTCGCGCACGACGATCCGCAGGTCCGGGTTCTTCGCGATCAGCTGGGCGACGTCGGGCAGGCTCTGGCGGCAGTAACCGCAGGCATAGTCGGAGAACTCGACCAGCGTGACCTTGCCGTTCGGATTGCCGAGCACGGCGCCGGGGAAGGGCGTCTCGACCGCCTGACGGACTCCGCCGAGCGCCTTGGCGGCCTCGCGGCGGCGCAGTTCGTCCATGGCTTGTGGCAGGATTTCGGGGTTTTCGAGGATATAGTCGTGGACCACGTGCTGCACGGCGATGCGGCCGCCGTACCAGCCTGCGCCGCCGACGACGGCCAGTCCCACGATGCCCATTGCGAACTTGCCGGCTGTACTCATGATTCCAGAACGTTTCCGTAGTGCTTGGGGGCAGCCAACTCGGCCGACGCCTGTTTCTGACAACACTTCGTCATTGCGGGCGCAGCGAAGCAATCCAGGGCAGCGCAAACCGCCCTGGATTGCTTCGCTGCGCTCGCAATGACGAAAGGGTGGGGGATAAAGGGGAGCATTTCGAAGCCATCTAGCGCCGCTTCTTGTCGCGTTCCAGTTCGGCACGTGCCTGCATCTCGATGTCCTGCGCGCGGATCCAGTCGGGCGAGCCTTGCGGGAGGCCCGCTTCGGCCGCCTGGGCGCTGCGCAGCGCTTCCTCCATGCGGTCGGAAAGCACCTGCTGCTCGGCGCTGGCGAGGTAGGCGCGGGGCATGTCGCCGTTGGCGGCGTAGATCATGCCCAGCTGATACCAGGTAAAGGGGTTTTCCCGGTCGCGCGCGGCGGCGGTCTTGAGGACTTCCTGCGCTTCCTTGTAGTTCGCCCGGTCCTCGGTCGCCATCAGGGCGTGTCCGAAAAGGGTGGCGATCAGCGGCGTGTTGCCGGAAATCGTGTTGGCCTTGCGCAGCATCGGCAGCGCTTCGGCCGGCTTGCCCGCCTCGAGCAGGATCTGGCCGTCGAGTTCCAGGAAATAGGGATCGTTCGGATCGGTGGTGATCAGCGCCTCGGTTTCGGCGCGGGCCTCGGCGAACTTCGATTCGCGATGGAAGGCATAGGCGCGGGCGTAACGAGCGGGGACCGAGTTGTCGGTCATCGGGTACTTGCGCAGGACCTGATAAGGCTCGGCGAGGAAACCGAAGAGCTTGGCCTTGGCGCGCAGGAAGCGTTTCTGGATCGCCGCGTCGTCCGGCTTTTCCCAGGCGGCGTCCTTCTCGTAGGTATCCTTGAGCGTGGCGATGCGGTCGCCGGTAAGGGGGTGGCTGGAGTAGAACTCGTCGCCGTCCTTGGGGCGGTAGCCGTAGCGGAACTCCATGTTCTGGAGCTTCTCGAAGAAGGCGATCGAGCCGCGCCCGCTGATCCCGGCCTTCGACAGATACTGCGCGCCCGCCGCGTCGGCCGAGGCTTCCTGCGAGCGGTTATAGGCGAGGTACTTGCCCATCGCCGCCTGCTGGCCGGCCATGATGACGCCCATCGCCGCCTCGCCGCCGCCCGCAGCCGCCGCCGCCGCGCCGAGCAGGAGCGAGAGCAGCGAGATATTGGTCGCGCCCTTGCCGCCCATGTTGAGCACCGCATGGCCGCCGGTCACGTGGCCGAGTTCGTGCGCGACCACGCCCTGCACTTCGGCGGCGGTGTCCGCCTCGTCGATGAGCCCGGAATTGACGTAGACCGCCTGCCCGCCCGCGACGAAGGCATTGACCGAGGAATCGTTGACGAGGACGATGTCGACGTCGCCCGGCCTCAGGCCCGAGGCCTTGACCAGCGGCGCGGCCATGTCGCGCAGCAGCGCTTCGGTTTCGGCATCGCGCAGGATCGACTGGGCGGAGGCGGAAGCGGCGCAGGCCCCGAGCAGCGCGGGAATCGCGAACAGCAGGGCAGGTAGTCGCAGCTTGGGCATCGGTTCTCTTGGGGACCCCGGGGGCTTAACCGGCGATGAAGCCGCATGCATGCACGGTTGGGGTGGAGGTGTCGAGGCCCACGCCTCTTTCGTCATTGCGAGCGTAGCGAAGCAATCCAGGGCGGCGTAGTGTTGCCCTGGATTGCTTCGCTACGCTCGCAATGACGAGGGTGGTTCAGCCCAGCAACCGCCGCGCCGCACGTTGCAGCAGCGCTTCGTCGTCGCTGACTTCGCCGACCAGCACGATCTCCCCGCCGGGCAGCCGCCGCGCAACGAGCACGGTGAATTCCTCGCCGCTCCCATCGAGTTCCGCCAGCGGGCGTGCCTCGATCGCGCGCAGTTCGCTGGCGAGGCGTTCACGGGCATTCGCGGGGACGCTCCCCGCTTCCTCGCGGCGCAGGCGGCGTTCCTCGCGGACCAGCGCCTTCACGCCGCCGGGCGTCGCCGCGAGATGCGCGGAGAGCGTGCCGACCGCGAGGCCGATCCGTCCGGCATGGGCGATGACGGTGGCGAACTCGGTCAGGCGGGTCTTGTCATAGTCGGCGCCGAACACGAGCTTGACCAGCGGCAACAGCGGCGCGCGTTCCTGCGCTTTCAGCCCCGCATCCTCGATCAGTTCGGCGAGATCTTCCGGGGCATCCCGCGCCGCCAGCGCGAAGTCGTGGGCGCGGCCGATCGCGTCGTAGAGCGCCTGGTGCGAGCGTTCCTCGCTGCGCCGGGCCAGCAGCGCCAGTTCGCGCGCGGAAGCGAGCCAGTCGGCGAGGCCCATCTCGTGATCGACGAAGGAGGTCGGCTCGACCTCGAAGGAGAAGCCGGGGCTCGGCAGCTCCATCGGGGTATAGGCATCGATCGCGGGGAGTGAGAAGTCGCCACTGCCGAAATCCGCAGGCCCGTCCGCCCAGTCGGTCAGCGGTTCGGGTGCACGCAGCATGGCGGGGCGGCTTTCCTCTTCGTCGTCGCTCGACTGGCGGCGGGGAGGCAGCGGCTCGGCGCTCTCCTTCCAGTTGATGACGCCGTAGATGTAGTCGATCCGCCGCCCGTCGCGCGAAAAGGGCATCAGGATGCCGCGATAGAGCACCGTCATGCCCTGCGGGTTGACGTACTCGGCCTCGAACCCGATCGGCGCCTCATTGGCGAGGATCTGCATGTAGTGGTCGGTGATGCGGGAGAGCAGCGAGCCGCTGGGCACATCGGCAAGGCGACGGATCGTCCCTTGCGCGTCGCACTCCTGCACCAGCATCGCGCCGACATAGGCGATGGCGGGATCTTCGATCCCGTCCGTGAAATCGAGTAGGACGCTGCGCGGGCCGAAATCGGGCAAGTTGGCGGGATCGAGATCGGCGATGTCGGGGAAGGTCTTCTCCCCCAGCAGGCTCGCCCAGAAATTGTAGGCCCGCACCTGCATGCGGCGCTCGTCGTTGCCCGGCTTGGCGACCGGGGCGGCGGCGGTGACGTCGTCCCCTTCGGAATCGCCTTCACCCGAAAACTCGCCGTGTAAACTGTCCATGTCGAATCCCGACTCGCCCCTGTAGAGGGCCGGTTCTGGCGCAACTTGGTGTAATAAGGATTAAGTTGCGCCCGTGGAGCTTGCCGGAATCATCAGGCCTGCTTGACGATTCCCTCGCCCGGCTTGGGCAGCGGGGCGAGGATGCGCAGGGCCACGAAGGAGACGATCAGGAAGATCGATCCGGCATGCAGGGCGAAGGGCAGGTCCTTCCAGTCGGCCAGCATGCCCCAGGTCCACGATCCCAGCGCCATGCCGCCGAAGGTCACCGCCTGGTATATCGACAGGCAGCGGCCGAGGATCGCGTCCGGGGAACGCAGCTGCACTGCCGTATTCAGCGTGGTGAGGATCATCACCCAGGCCATGCCCGATACGAAGGCGGCGGGCAGGGCGTAGGCGATGCGGTCCACCTCGGCGATCAGCGACAGCGAGAACACGAACATCGCCGCGCCCATCGCGAGAATGCCCTCGAGCCCGATCCTGCGGCGGATCGGCCCGGTCAGCGGGGCGGCGGTGATCGAGCCGATGCCGAACAGGCCGAGCATCAACCCGTAGTCCAGCTCATCGCCATGGATCGGGCCGTTCACCACGGTCGGCAGCAGCGACTGGTAGGCGGCAAGGCTGAACCCGAGCGCGAAGCAGCGCGCCAGAATGCGGCGTAGCTGCGGGTTGGTGGCGCAGTAACGGATGCCGACGCCCACGGCGGGCAGGATCGGGCGGCGCTCGATCTGGCGCGGCGGCGGCTTCCACCACAGCAGCACGCCGATCAGGCCGATGTAGCTTATCGCATTGAAAGCGAAGGCGAACGATACGTCCCAAATGGAAATCAGCAATCCGCCCAGCGCCGGGCCGACCGAACGGGCGATGTTGAAGGAGATCGAGTTGAGCGCGATCGCCTGCGGCAGCTCGCGCGGCTCCACCTGCTGGCGCACCGAGGCCTGCCATGCCGGGGAGTTCAGCGCAGTGCCGATGCCGACGCTCAGCGTGAAGGCCAGCAGCAGGAACGGCGTCAGCATGTGCGCGTAGGCCATCGCCGCCAGCGCGGCCGAGACCACCAGCATCCCCACTTGCGCGGTCAGCATGACGAGGCGGCGGTCATAGTTGTCGGCGATGGCGCCCGCGAAGACGCCGAACAGCATGATCGGAACCGTCGCCGATGCCTGCACCAGCGCGACGAGCTGGTGCGAGGCGGTCAGCTCGGTCATCATCCAGGCGGCCGCAACGCCCTGCAGCGTGCCGCCGAGGTTCGAGAACAAGTTGGCGGTCCAGATCGCGCGGAACACCGGATAGCGAAAAGGCGAGAACGCGCCCGTCGGCGGAGGCGGCACGAGGTCCGCCGTTGCCACCTCGACCGTCTTTTCGACGGCCTCCTCGATCCTGTCCTCTTCCCGTCTCACACTTCAGGCGTAAGGCGCGGCGGTGGCGGGGGCAAGTCGGTCAGAGCAGATATCGCATCCGGATCGCCAGGCGGACAGGTTCCCCCGCGACATCGAACGCGGCCTGCGCGAACTTCGGCGGTCCCATGCGCACCGGCGCGTCGCGTGAAAAGCCGTAGCCTTCGCGCGGGATCATCAGCCGGGTGTCGAGCTTGCCGTTGCCGTTCTCGTCGTGAATCAGCGACACTGCATAGCGGCCCTGCGGCACCGCGCCGAAGTCCAAATGGAGGTCGCTTGCCGCCGGGACCGTCAGCTTGCGGGCCTGCGGGTCCTTCTCGCAATCGGGAAAAGCATCGGGCCGCGTCGTCAGGCAGGCCAGCACCTGCCCCTTTGCCGAGCGCATGTCCGTCACCGAAACCGACACGTCCGTGTTCTGCGGCGCCGTCGCCCCGGCCAGCAATACGACCAGGCTTAGGGCCGCGAGAACGCCTGTGACAGTCCGGCATCGGTGCCGCACAGATGGTCCCAGTGGCGGAAATAGAGGCCGTAGTTGCATCGATAGCTTTCATGGTGCCGTTGGTGATGGCTGGCGGTAATGAGCCAGCGCCCGAGCGGCGAATGAACGAGGGCACGGGGAAACATCTCCCAGCCCATGTGATTGGTGATCCCCATCACCGTCATGATCGTCAGCACCACGCCCAGCGCGCCGACGTGGATCGGCACGAGCAGCACCAGTGCCGGGATCACCACGGCCCCGGTCAATGCCTCGACGGGATGGAAGCTCATCGCCGCCCATGCCGTCGGCGGGCGGCTGGCGTGATGGACGGCATGGGCGATGCGGAATACCCGTGGCCGGTGCATCCAGCGATGGGTCCAATAGAACCACGTGTCGTGGAGCAAAAGGTAGACGAGCACCGAAACCGGCAGCCACCAGAGCGGCCGGTCGTGCACATCGGTATAGATGCGCGTCCAGCCATGCTCGCGCCAGCCCCATGCGACGACGCCTGAGGGAATGCCGTAGATCGCGGCCGAGGCGAGCGACCATGCGATCTCGCCGCGGATCTGGCGGTCCAAGCCCTTGTAATGGCCGGGCCGCACTCGCGCAGTGATCCAGGCGAACAGGCCGGACGTGAGGAGATAACGGACGCCCACGATTGCCGTCATGGCAAAGGCGGAAACAAGCACCGCAACAAGGGGAGCGTCGAGCGCCATGGGCGCGGGGAGTATGCCCTCAGGAGGGGAAGGGGAAGATAAAAAGAGGAAACCCGGGGCCAAAGGCCCCAGACCCCCATACTGCCGTGGTCACGCGCGCAGCTTCGCGGTGCTGCCCATTGCAGGGAGCGCGCTAGGTAGCTGCGCGAACAACGACGACAGTAACGGGGTCTGGGGCAATGGCCCCAGATTCCCTTTATTTCATCTTACCCTGCGCGCTTCACCGCACCCTTGTGCGCGCCCAGCCCCTTGGGGCCGCGCGGACGGAAGCGACGCTTGCGCTCGCCTTCGCCTTCGCCGCCTTCACGACGCTCGCCTTGCGGACGGTCACTGCGCTGGCCATCGCGGCGCGGCTGGCCGCCACGGCCGCCGCCGTTGCCGCCGCGCTGTCCGCCGCCGCCCTGGCGGCGCTCGCCCTGCGGCTGCTCCACCTTGCGCGAGGGTGCGGGCAGGCGTGCGGCCTGGTTCTGGAAGTCTTCCGGCAGCGCCAGCGGGTCGAGCTTCACGCGGGTCAGGCGCTCGATGTCGCGGATGTATGGCTTTTCGTCCGGCGCGACATAGCTGATCGCGACGCCGGTGGCGCCGGCGCGCGCGGTGCGGCCGATGCGGTGGACATACTGTTCCGCGACGTTCGGGATCTCGAAGTTATAGACGTGCGAAACGCCCGAGACGTCGATGCCGCGCGCGGCGATGTCGGTGGCGACGAGGACGCGCACGGTGCCCTGGCGGAAGCCGCCGAGGGCGGCGGTGCGCTGGGCCTGGCTCTTGTTGCCGTGGATCGCGGCGGCCGGGATGCCGGCGGCGACGAGGTGGCGCACGACGCGGTCGGCGCCGTGCTTGGTGCGGGTGAACACCAGAGCGCGGTCGATGGCGCCGTGCGATGCCTTCTCCTCGGCGTCAGGCGCAAGGCCCGCGCGCAGCGAGAGGGTCAGCAGCGCCTGCTTCTCGGCCTGGTTGATGTGGGTGGCGAACTGTTCGACGCGCTCGGCGGTGGTCGACTGCGGCGCCACTTCGACCTTGACCGGGTCGTTGATGAACTGGCGGCCGAGGTCGGCGATCGCCTGCGGCATGGTGGCCGAGAAGAACAGGCTCTGGCGCGTCTTGGGCAGCAGCGCGGCGACGCGCTTGAGCGGGACGATGAAGCCCAGGTCCATCATCTGGTCGGCTTCGTCGAGGACGAAGATCTCGACGTGGCGCAGCGTCAGCGCGCGCTGGTCGATCAGGTCGAGTAGGCGGCCGGGGGTGGCGACGAGGATGTCGACGCCGCGCTCCAGCGCGCGGGCCTGCTTGCCCACGGGCACGCCGCCGAAGATGCACTGGACCGTCAGGTTCAGGAACTTCGCGTAGCCGCGCATGTTCTCGGCGATCTGCGCGGCGAGTTCGCGGGTGGGCGAGAGCACCAGCATGCGGCAGCCGGCGTTCTGGCGCGGCTTGGGGTCCTGCGCGAGGCGGTGGAGCGAAGGCAGCGAGAACGCGGCGGTCTTGCCGGTGCCGGTCTGCGCTATGCCGAGGAGGTCACGGCCTTCGAGCAGCGAGGGGATCGCCTTGCGCTGGATAGGCGAGGGATCGGTGTAACCCTTGACGGCGAGCGCGCGGAGGATCGGCTCGGCGAGGCCAAGTTCGGAGAAATAGGACATGCGTCACTTTCAAAAGTGCGGGGCGCGCAAGGCTTTTGAAAAAAAGGCGCGCGCACAGCGAGGTGTCGTTGCGGCGACCCTGCGTGAGGAAGGAAGCTAGTTGGTCGCAACCGCCAGTCCGGGCCGGTCTTGGCTGGATGCCGCGACCTCACGCTGCTCTCGGATTGCGGCGGGGCGGACCCCGCACGCCGGTTGCTGGCGGGTCACTTAGTGTGAATTACGGCAAAGCGCAAGAAAATTGCGGATAAGTTGCAGAAGTGCCCACTCGCTGCGAAAATCGAGGCGGTGCAGTTGAGCCCTCTTCGTCATTGCGAGCGCAGCGAAGCAATCCAGGGCAGTGTAGAGCCGCCCTGGATTGCTTCGCTGCGCTCGCAATGACGTGCCAAGGGCAAGTTTTGTTCCAGCTTAGCTTCGGCCTCAACCACCTTCATTCCCCCACTGCAGCGTATGTGGATCGCCCAGCGTCACCAGCCGCCGCAGCGAGGCACGCGCCAGCCGCTCGGTCTCCACCTTGCGCCGGGCGGCGGCAAGCTGGCGCAGGGGAGCGGGGCGCAGGATTTCCGCGTCGTAGCCATCGGCCACGATCACCCCGCAACTGTCGGGCAGGAACGCCTCGCTCTCCAGCGGGCTGCGGTCCAGCAAAGGAGAGAGCCCCCAGTAGAACCGGTCGCAGTAGTCGAGATAGTCGGTCCACTTGCCGTCGCCGAGCAGGTCCGCGCGCGCCACCTTGATCTCGACGATGATGACGTGCCCCTTGGCGTCGATCCCCATGAGATCGGCCCGCCGTCCGCAGCGCAGCGGCATTTCCGGCATGCACCAGATGCCGTTGCGGGCGAACAGCCGGGCGATCCCGCGAGCCACGTCCACGGCGGTATGCCCATGCGAAGGGGCGAGGGAGAGCGAATCAGCTTCGGCCATGATCGCCATCATAGGAACATATCGAGAACTGACAAGTCATCGCATTTGGCGCTGGCAAGCCCCGCTTGCGTCTGCTAACCGCGCTGGCACTGCACCCGTAGCTCAGCTGGATAGAGCGCTGCCCTCCGAAGGCAGAGGCCACAGGTTCGAATCCTGTCGGGTGCACCATTAAATCTCCACTAAGGTGTTGAGATATAATGGAATTATTGGAACGGCCCAGGATGCGTTCCCACATTATGTCCCTCACTTCAGCGTGATAGACGCCTTGGGTGGGGCAACTCACTCAATTATGCGGACGCTATCGACGAGATCGATTTTGGAGATTTTGAGTGACCGACCCTGTGGTTGGTAGCTGATGCGCAGCGACCATTGATCGGTGTCGATGTTGTAGCCTGCCGGATCCTTCGGTAGCGAGATCTCCATGCAATGAGGGGTCTTCTCATCGACGCAACTCCTCACGTCCACGATGGTCCTCGGGTCAATGCTCGAGAGGGTCTTTCGAGCGTCCGATGCGCACCTTGGGCCCGGTCCTTGCCAATCCGGCGGATAGGGCATGCACTGAAGCGAGAAGGGCAACCTGCCACCATGCCGGGCATACGCCACCGCCTGATCTGCAAGTTGAGCAGCCAAGTAGGCTTGCTTTCGGTCCTCCGCCCAGAACCACCATCCAACGTCACGGCGCGAGGCGCAAGCAGCATTCAAGCGTCCCTCATAGCCCGTTGGCCATGAGCCAGGGAAAGGCGAGACACTACCCGTGACGCCATAAAGCGTATCGCTCCAGCCTTGTTGGATGACCTTGGGAACTCCTTTGGCCAGATCCTGGACGACATCAAATGGCCGGACTTCGCAAATACCCGGATTTGTCCCGGCACGGGGTGCTGGAAAGAAGCGATGCGCTTCTTCGTCACGGAAGACGCTGAAGGTCCGCCGGTACGCGACAAACTCTGCCACTCGACCGCCCGTGAGTTTATCTGCGATGCGTTGCAGCTGCGCGCCTTCATAGGCCACCTTTTCGCCTTCCGGCAGTGGCGGCATAACCCCGTATGGGCTACCCGTAAGCACTGAACGATTATTCAGGGAGCCGGCAGGGGAGGTGTAAGGCTCTTGTCCGCACGAGGCGAGCAATGCGACGCCGGGCAAGATCAGGAGGGCGCGCAAGGTGTGAGACAGCGGGCCTTGTCCTGGCGCAGGCTTCATCATCTCTCCCAAGGATTTTGGTAGGCGACCATATCGCCAGAACTCTGCGTAGTCGGCTACCCCCGCAGCCGTGAGCCGCGAGGGTAGGAAAGCATCGGACTTACTTGGTGACCGAGGCCGTAGTCAGCACCGCAGGGGCAGGCGCCACGGCCGGAACCGCTGCGGGCACCGAGATGACCTGCGGCTGCACGGCCTGAAACGCGAGATCCTCGTCGAGGAAGCCCTTCACAGCCGATCCGCTGGCGATGAACGCGCTGGTGCCGGTGGTGAGAAAGCCTGCGATCGGAACGAGTGCGATGGCTGCCACGACGCCGCCCGTGCCGGTGACGCCCTTGTCATCGAAGGTGCCGGACAGACGCACATTGCGACCGTTGAGATTGAGCGAGACGACACGCGCGCCGATGTAACCGGACTTGCCCCACATACCCTTGTTGCGAACTTCGGTAATCTCGCCGATCGCGGGCGTACCGGACGGGATCACGACGACGCCGTTCTGCGTGATGTTCTCGGCGACCTCCATCTGGAAGCGCTGGCCCACCCGCAGCTTCTTCTTCTTGGTCGTCAGTTCCTCACGCGTGACGAGAGCGACGGCGAGGCCGGCGCGCATGATGTCAGGCCGTGCTGCGGGCAGGATGGTCGCGGCGGATGCGACGACGGCGGTCTGAACTGGAGCGACAGGAGCAGCAGTGGTCTGCGCGGCGACAGGATGCGTGATCAGCGCCGCGCAAGGCAGCGCGAGCTTGTAGATAGTCCTCATGGTATTCCCCCGTTTGCAGCGAATCATTCGCATGCGCGCCGGAAATACTTCGGAACCGGTTGATCGAAAATAAATAGGTAAGTCTGGATTGCAAAAATTTAATAGTGGCGGTCGCCCAGCGATGGGTCAGAACTCAAGCGGCTGCGGAGCTATTCTCTGAACGCTATTGTTCGCCGATCACTTTATCCGCCCTCAAAGCGGGCGGGACGGCTTGCAGGAGCGGCCACGCCCGCCGGAATGGCAAGTGGGATGGCCGTCACGACATCGGTCGGTGCCAGCCCCGTATTATGTATGAGGATGTTTGGAAGAGGTTGGCCCAACCGGCAATCGGTGGTGGAAGCGCGGCCGGGCCCAGGATCGCATGCTTTTATGTTTTGCCGAATGAACTCGGGAATGGTCGAACAAGTTCCGAGAATTCTTGGCGGCGAGTAATCAGGCTACGATGGTCGCAGCCACCCGGTGGCGAAAAGGCTGGTGCGGGGTTCCGGCTCTGCGAAGGTCACGGAAGGCGCCGCCAGCCAGATCAGGCAGGATTGCCTCTACCGTGGCAGCTTCTTCGAGGGAGCGAACATCCACGAACAGGTTGAAGTGCCCATCAAAGCAGACGCTGACTACAGCTGATGGCGGGCAAGCCGCATGCACTAAGGAATGGAGAGCTTCAATCTCCGCGCAGAGCGAGCGGCTATAGCCAGCAGTGTCCGGAAAAGCATGGATGTTGCTGATTGCGTTCATGGTTACCTCGATAGGTTTCACATGAGAAACGCATCATCCCCTTTTTCGATCCATCTCTAGAAAAAAACGCTTCATCGCAAATCGGGTTATCCTGCGTCAGTGGGCCTTCGGTGTGGGCCGGGCCTGCGGATTCCGGGATTATCGCGCGCACCAGCCCGGCAACGCTATGGTGCGCGCTTCGATGGGCCTGCCATAGCAGCATATGCGGTCATTGATGCGGCTGCGACCACCGCCATCCAGATCGCGACGTTACCGGCCCGGATGAAGGTGGAGGCGCCCAAGCAAGCCCCGCAAACCAAGGATGCCCACAAGATCAAGTAAGGTGCCCAATTCCACTTCGGGCCGCCCATGAGAGCCGCAGCGATATGCTGCCCCAGCTTGACCAAGGCACCGGTCATGTAGGTCACCCCAATCGAAACTTCGCCGTTGCGCTGGAACACGGCATTCTCCGCGCCCATAGCCGCCGCGAGAACCATTGCGACCGGCAGGTGGGAAGCCACTTCACTTAACGATGCGGCGGCGGTGAGAAGCACTGTCACGAGCGCCAGCACTGCGGGTTTTCGGTGCCGGGTGGCGCGGGACGCGACGCACGTTCCTGCGATCACGCCGAAGACGAACGACAAGACCAAAAATCCAGCAATGAATGCTGCCGGTATATCCCGAACCAGCCCGACCGCGACGCGAGTGGAATTGCCGCTCATGAACGATACGAAAAAGCCGCCGAGGCTGATGAACCCGATTGCGTCAACGAAGCCAGCCAAGGCCGCGAGCATCGCCGCCAACACCCAGAACCGCTTCTCATAGGCGATCATCGTCGGCTGACCGGCTCAGTCAGTGCTTCTGAAACTTCGGCAAGTCACCTGTCATGTCGCTTTACCTTTCACCTTGCCTCCGCCCGGCAACGGACGCGGGGATATTGAACCATATGCAGTCGCACACCGGCAAGGGCTTCCACCGCCACAAGCCCTAAGCAGGCCCGCAATCGAGTGCTCTGGCTCCGCTCGCCGCAAACGGGCTCACAATGTGCACAAGTGCGTAATCATTCGGATGAGATCGGCCATTAGCGCGCACGGCGCGGCGACTTGCAGGGGATCGCCGCGCCTACCTGACCCGTGCGAGGAAGCGGTATGGTTCATCCGCAGCGCCGATTAACTGGCCAAGCTCTGCCGCCTGCGCGGTGTCGATGACGATATTGACCAGTTCCAGGAGTTCTGTCTCATCGGCGGGCCAGCCTTCGAACGAGGCTCCGTCAAGCGCTGCCGCGATGTCGTCTTCGGTAATTTCCCGGAACGACTGGTTCTTCATCTGGCCTGTCCTCCTGATGCTGACGAAGACCATGCGCTCGTAGGCATCCCGGGCCAGTTAAAAGCTTGCAAGGCCAAATGTGCGGACGGCATACAACCAGCGCATCCATCGCTACTCTAGGGGCCGATGCCGAAAGCATGATCGCTGCACCGAGCGCCTTCCTTGCGCTGGTGCTGCTGGCATCGGTAGCGCTCTACTACGGCCTCGAAACCCGCCCAGCGCTGGCACAACCGCCGCACGCCGTCCCCAAGCGGAGCGGGCCGTTAAACGGCCGAGCGCCAAGTCTTCGCGTACTAGTTTGGCAAGAAATAGGCTCAACGCGCAGTAAACCATGTTCTGCGCAATAATTTCATCGGCGTGACATGGAAATAGGCTGCCACCACCTCCTGATGATCGCACTTTTCCCTGCCTGTTCAACATGACAGGCGCATTTCCCCATGATAGCCTACGCGTGATGTTCTCGCAGATGCTGACGCCAGCCTACCTCCCTTTCGCGTTCTCCTTCGTGCTCATGATCGGTATCGGCCTGATCGAAGCCATTGGGCTGGGCCTCGGCCAGTTCGATCTCGACGGCGATTTCAGCGGGGACGCCGATGGCGGGATGCTCAGCTGGCTGGGCCTGGGCGGCGAGTTGCCGATCCTGATCTGGCTCACCTCGCTGCTCGGCTGCTTCACGCTGGCCGGCATCGCGCTGCAACAGGGCATGACCGCGATCGGCGGCGCCCCGCTGCCCTGGCTGGGGGCCTCGGGTGGCGCTCTGGTTGCAGGTGCCGCGCTCAACACCTTCGCCGCTGACGGCCTGGCGCGCATACTGCCAGGTTTCGAGACGACGGTGATCTCCACCGACGATCTGCTGCGGCAGCGCGGCACTATCCTCGAAGGCACCGCCCGTCGCGGTGCCCCGGCTCGCGCCAAGGTGGTGGACCGCCACGGCCAAGCCCACTTCGTGATGGTGGAGCCGCACGACGATGCTGATGCCATCCCCTCGGGCGAGACCGCACTGCTGGTCCGGCGCGAGGGGCAAGTTTTCTTCGCAGTGCCCGATCGGCCTGCGTCCTTGCGACTGCCCTGATGCACGGCGGTCGCGCAGCAAACTGGGGAAGGGTCCAACGTGCCTGATTCGCTACTCAACGTTCTGATTTACGCCGGCATCGTGCTGCTGGCGCTCATCGTGATCGGCATCATCCTGACACGCCTCTATCGCCGCGCGACCAAGGACGTTGCGCTGATCCGCACCGGTTTCGGTGGGGAAAAGGTGGTGCTGAACGGCGGCATCATGGTGATCCCGGTGCTGCACGAACTGATGCAGGTGCGCCTGACCACGGTGAAGCTGGAAGTCTCCCGTCTCAACAAGGACGCGCTCATCACACTCGACAAGCTGCGCGTCGATGTGATCGGCCTGTTCCACATCAAGGTGAAGCCCGATGCCCAGTCGATAGCCGCCGCCGCGCAGACGCTGGGCGATTCGGTGAACAGCCCCGATGCGGTGAAGTCCCTGCTTGATGGAAAGCTGGTTTCCGCTCTCCGCTCGGTCGCCGCTACGATGACCATGGAGCACCTGCACGCTAACCGCGCCGACTTCATCCAGAAGGTGCAAGAAGCGCTGATGACCGACCTGGACATGAACGGCTTCCAGCTCGAATCGGTCAGCATCACGCATTTCGACCAGACTGCGTTCGAACACTTCAACGAAAACAATGCCTTCGATGCTGAGGGCCTGACCGTGCTCACCCGCACGATCGAGGAACGTAAGAAGATCCGCAACGACATCGTCGCCACCAACCGTGTCGAGATCGAGCAGCGCAACCTGGAGGCGAACAACCAATCGTTGGAGATCGCCCAGGCGGCCGAGCAGGCGCGGCTGACGCAGGAGCAGACGCTCTCCGCCCGCCGTGCCGAGCAGGCGACCGCGATTGCCACCGCCGAAGCCGAGCAGACGCGCCTTGCCGAGATCGCGCGGATCACCGCCAGCCAGGCGCAGACGGTGGCCCAGACCGAGGCGGACAAGATCATCCAGACCGCCACGATCGCGCGCGACGGCGCGATCCAGACCGCCACCATCGAGCGGGACCGCACCATCGAGATCGCCCGCATTACTACTGCGGTGCAGACCGCGCAGAAGTCCGAGGAGGAATCGACCGCGACTGCCGCCGCCAACGAGGCGCGCGCGCTCGCCGTCCGGGCCGAGGAAAGCGTGGCGACGGCCAAGGCCACCGAAATCGCCAACCGTAATAAGAACGTAGCGGTCATCGCCGCCACCCAGCGCGCGCAGGAAGAGGCAGTGGGCATCACCGTCGCCGCCACGGCCGAGAAGGAAGCTGCCGAAGCCCGCGCCAGCGCCTTGCGCACCGAAGCTACCGCCGAGGCCGACGCCGAGAAGGTCCGTGCTCAGGGCCGCGAAGCCGCCTTCGCCGTCGATGCCGCCGGCCAGGCTGCGATCAACGAGGCGACCAACCTGCTCAATGAAGCGCAGACCGCGCTGCTCGTCCGCAAGGCCGTGCTGGAAGCCCTGCCCGCGATCATCGCAGCGGCCAGCAAGCCGATGGAAAACATCGACAGGATCAGCATCCTCGATGCCCGGGGCTTGCACGGCGATGCCGCCACCGGCGAGCGCGGCGGCCCTGCTGCGAACGAGAACCTTGCCGACGCGGCCGTCTCCGCCGCCATGCGCTATCGCGTGGGCGGCCCGCTGATCGACAGCCTCATGACCGAGTTGGGCATGAACGGCGGTTCGCTGAACGGCATGTTGGCCGCCAGCGGCGTAGCGGAAGCGGCGCTCGCCCCTGCCGTTGCCGCGCCTGGCACCGCACCCACTCCGGCGCCTGCCAATCCCGAGCCGGACGTAGCCTGAATCTTGCAGGGAGCCGGCCCCAGCCCGGCTCCCACATCGGTCCCTGACGTCCGACCGGCAACGGTGCGGTCGAGACGATTTCGTAGAAGTGACGCTGCATCGCTTCGGTGGCGGGGGATTAGCGAAAGTTGGGCGACAAGAGCGGAGTCTCATTGAGGAGCGGCGTCGATTAGATAGCCGAGTTGGGCGCGGGTTTGATTGGCCTGAGCGACTGGAGAACATCGATGACTGCCGAAAATTTAAGCCCTGAGCACGAACGGAACGCCGCGATCTACGTCGCTGTGATCGACGGGGCGACCTACGGCCAGCTTGCCGAGCGGTACGGCATCAGTAAGGTCCGGGTGCAGAAGGCCTATGCTCGCGAGCGCACGAATGCCTGGGAAGCTCGCAGGCAGGGTGAGACCTCATACCTCGGGCGGCCTATACCGAAGGACGTTTAATTCTCCGTGCTGCGGCAGGGAGCATCAAGGAAGGGGCTGCATTGAAAGGGCAGGAGCGGTGGTATCACAGACCAGATGGTGAAAGTGCGGCTGAGCGAGAAATCGTCGAACTAGTGGGGCGGATTGTAATCGCATGGGGCGCGATCGATACCGTCATGGCCAAGCTCTGGTGGCATCTGGCTTTTGAGGCTGGTCAGGAAATTGACCGGGATCGCGCCTATCGGGCGACACTGGATGACAAGCTCAAAGCCATACGCAAACTCGTTTTGCGCGATGGAGGCCGACGGGATCTCCAGTTGCATCGGTTGGAGGCCGGCATCCCTGAATATAAGGATGATCGGCATGCTTTGGCTCACGGGTACATCGGAATGACCGCGCGGGGGCCTGCCGCGATCAACCTCAGAACAGATCGAGCCGCGATGGCCATCGACCTTCCAAGCCTTCATGCTTGGTCTGCATTTTTCGCTGATGTCGCCCATCAGATGTATGAGGAAGAAACGGTTCGGTACTACCGAGGTGAGGAGAGACTTTATTTACCGGATCCGCTGGAGCCGCCGCCCCATAAGCGTACACCCATCCCGGGTTGGCCATAGCCTGGAGTGAACCGGCCCGCGCCAATGTGCGGAACGGCTACTCAACCAACATCGCCTGCAAAAGCGCCTGCGCCATCTCCGGCAGCGGCACCGGCACGCTGATGCTGACGTATCCGACATTCAGCGCCCTCCGCTGTCCGAACCGCTCGATCCACTGGCGCCCATTGTGGCGCCAAGCCCGCTGGAGAAGCACAACCGGCAGCAAATAGCACCGCCGCGACGGCGCGAACCCATAGGCGATGAAATCGCAAGCTAATGGCTTCTGCACCCAGCCGGGCTTGCGGCGCTCTTCGTCGCTCCACTGCTCCAGAAGAATGTCGGGCCAATCGGCAGCGCGAACCTTCTCGTCTATGGTGTAGGTTCGACCGCAAGCCAGGGTGATGACGCGATCAATGCCGCCGCGCTGCGCCCACCCATCATCGCGCACCGAGACAGCGGAGATCATAGTCGGGAACGCCTTGCGGTATAGCTCGACCCACCAGCCAGCGTCGGCCTGCTCGTTGGACATGGCGAGGCTGGCCGCGAAGTCGTGAACCTGCGGTACGCGCGCCGAAACGCCCTGATCCGGCAGTGACCAGGGCGCCATCGGCAGCAGATGCTGCGTTTCGTTCAGTGGAAGCCTCGCTTTCGGGTACTGGCCCCCGATGTCCCTAAGCTCAGCCAACCGTTTTCGGTGCGCCGCCCTAGCCATCGAACTGCCCTCATAATCCGTGCGTCACCTCCGCGAGTTGCCCGTGCGACAAGGTACGCCCGCCCCGCGCGAAGGTGTTCGTCTGCTTCAGCCGCAGAGCCATGCGTGAAAGCGCGGGGTAGCCCGCCGCCTTCGGTAAGTTCGCCGTCAGGGGTGATGAGGATACGGCCACCGGCTCGAATGAAGTCACGGACAGCTTTGGTTGTCGCATCGCCCGAGGAGCGGCACTGATTGGGTTTCACGTTCATCAATTTGATCCTTGGAGATTGGGGTAGGTCGCCGATGGAGGAAGTAGGGAAACTCACACCCCCTCCTCCTGATCGCCGCCCCAGTGCATCCGCCCATGGCGATAAACGGGAGCACAGCCATCGTCGCCAGCGAGGCAGACATCCTCCTCAGGCTCCAGATCGTGGTCGCCGTCCCGGTGGTCCAGTTCGTCGATCAGTCGCTCGATCACGTCCTCCAGCTCCCCTCGCGAAAGCAGCGGGATCGACTGCGACAGCAAACCAAGCGGCAGAGGGCGCAGACCCGCCGTGGTGATGGTCAGAAGCGCCATGTTCAGCCCTCCACCATCGTAGCCGAGCGGAGGTGCTCGGCGAGTTGCTGACGATCGGCGTTCGAGAGACCGACAACCATGGCAAACGTCTCCGCGCGTTCGCCGTGACTGCGCGTGCCGGGTGAGGGCCAGAGGTGGAGGTGGTCGTCGGCGAGGACGTAGGCGCCACCAGCTTCCTTGAAGCGGGCCATCCATGCCGGAGCGTCGAATGCGAGTTGGGTCGCCATGTCACGCCTCCTCGCCAACCGAGGCCGACGCATTCGCTTGCCAGACGGCGACATCCTGAAGCAGCACCAGGTCATCTACCGCGTCCTGCTCCCGCTCACGAATTCCGAGCAGGCGTTTGGCCTCGGAGCATAGAAGGTCCACCGCCCCAGTGCATTCGCGCCCGTTGTCGAAGCAGATCAGATATTTGATCGCCCATTCCGAGATGGAAGGCGCCGGGACGGTAAGCAGCACGTCTTCGGCGGTCGTGCGGACTTCTTGCAGACGCTCATACTCGGAATTGACTGCATCCGGGATTGGAGGGCCGCCCGCCTCTGAGACGTGGTAGGCCGGGGACCAGGCTCGGTCATCGTACTCTTTTTCGGCGAGCACCGCAGCGTGGTAGGCTTTGCGCGCCGATTCCCAACACTGTGGGATTTGACGATAAAGCTCATCCAGCGCGACGGCGGCAAATTCGATCGCGGCCGTTGCGGTCTCGTTGTTTTCGATGATGACGAGGGTGTTGGTTTCCCCGTCCAAGCCCCGATGGTTGAAGTGAAGCTGGTACAACAGCTTTGCGATGACGTCCTGAACGTTCCTGGCGTCGAATGCCTTTACGGCCAGGAATGCCTCTTCATCAGCATCGTCCGGCCCTTCTCTGACCGCCTCGCCATAGCGCTGGATCGCGCGGTAAAGATCGCCGCTGACACCGGCGGGCAATGCCGGCAGTTCATAGGCGACCTCGGCCACGTCACCGCTGCTGGAATGGCGCTTGAACTGGAAGGTCATGCCCGAGCCTCCTCGCTAACGGCGCTTAGGTTGCGGATCGACGTTAGCGCGGCGACGGCCATCCGCTCGTTCCAATCCAGATCTTCGGACTGCGCTTGGAAGTGATTGAGATCTCGACGCCGGATGGCATCATCGTCGGCTACGGTCCCGCCCACGGTGTGGTGGAATGCAACCCATAGCTGGATTTCCGCTCCTTCAGGAGTCATCGCAACAGCATCGCAGATGGTCTGCTCCGCGCGGTCGATTTCAGCCCAAATGGCATCACCTTGGGGCCCTTCGGCAACCGTGCGGTCAAGGCTGTGGTAGCGATCATATGCCGAGCTTCGATCGGACCATGCCGCAAGAATTTGGGCATCGTCAGCATGGGCTCGTGCGCTGGAAGGAAGGAAGGCTGTCGCTATGGGTGCCACCATCGCGGCGATTAGCAGCTTGCGCCGGTTCATCGCACCACCTCCATTCCGGTGTGGTTGGCGCGCTCACGACGTTCCTTGTCGCGGAACTTGGCCTCACTCCAGCCTAATTGGAAGAGAGCGTTCCATGCTTCGACATGGGCGGGATTGAAAGGGTCGAAAGGTGCGACGCCAGCCGCGTAGGCCGGAATTCCGGTCCGCTGCCGGAAAGGCACGACATTGCTATCGGCGGAATCCGCCGGTACTCGGGCTTTAGCCATATCGATCTCCTAGTGATCGGTTTCGGTTAGGGCCGGGCGGAAGTTGGCGCTTCCATCCGGCCTGATTATTCGTTACAGTAATTCTCGATGACCGGTCAAGGAATTTCTGTTACAAAAAAGAGGGGGAGGCCATCTAAGGCCCCTACTTCCGTGGTGCGACTTCCTGATGAGGTGCTTGAGGCGGCAGACGCTTGGGCAAAAAAGCAGCCCGACCAGCCCTCCCGACCGGAGGCCATCCGCCGCCTGGTCAAGAGGGCTCTCGGGATCGATTGACCGAACCCAAGGGATGCGGGTTATCAGTGTCGTGATGGTCGATCAGGAGCCCTTGGTGATCGGCTATGAGAAGTGTTTCTGGGCGTTGGCGGTGACGCTCGCGAAGCGACCGGGGGCAATCAAGGGCTAGTTCCTCAAGTCGCTGAATGACAACGAGGGCGTGCGTGGGACTTTCGGTCGCTTCACCGTCGGCGCGATCGACACGACCTACACCGTGGGCGCGGTCTCGCGCCCGGCGCGCGAGGTCCTGATCAGCAATTATGCGCTGCCGGCGAACGAAAACTGAGGCAAGCGTCCTTTTCCTTGGTGCCAGCTGGGCTGGTCAATCCTGATCGCTCAGCACAGCCACCAAATTTGACAATATAATGCGCATTTCTGTTTCTTAATGAGCAATACCTGTAATTAGAATATCGAGCTATTTTTTACCGATCATCAAAATTTGCTGTATGATACGGACATAATCTTTCTCAATAAATATGATAACAAGCGGACATATATGTTGTTGTTAAATCGATTGCTCATCTAGTGGGAGGAATCTAACACTTGATGCCCGCGCCTGACGGCGGCGATGATCTTATCTGGGTCTGCGGTCCAGACGAATGGCTTTGGGCTTTCATTGTGCTCGGCAAGGAAGCGGTTGATGGCCGCCTGGAGGTCGATGAGCGAGTGGAAGACGCCGCGTTTGAGACGGCGGTTGGTCAGCTTGGCGAAGAAGCCCTCAACGGCATTCAGCCATGAGCATGAGGTTGGCGTAAAGTGGAAGGTAAAGCGCGGGTGGCGGCCGAGCCACTCGCGCACTTTGGGATGCTTGTGGGCAGCGTAGTTATCGAGGATGACGTGGATCGCCTTTCCTGCGGGCACCTGTGCTTCGATCAGGTTCAGAAAACGGATGAATTCCTGATGACGGTGCCGCTGCATGTTGCGGCCGATTACGGTGCCATCGAGCACGTTGAGCGCAGCAAAGAGCGTGGTTGTGCCATTGCGCTTGTAATCGTGGGTCATGGTTCCGGCCCGTCCCTTCTTGAGCGGGAGGCCAGGCTGCGAGCGATCGAGCGCTTGGATTTGGCTTTTTTCGTCGAATGACAGCACGATCGCGTGCGCGGGCGGCGAGACATATAGCCCGACGACATCGCGAAGCTTTTCGACAAACTTCGGATCATTCGATAGCTTGAATTGGCGAACGCGGTGGGGTTGCAGGCCATGAGATCGCCAGATCCGCTGCACCGAACTGACGCTGATCCCAACCTCGCTCGCCATCATCAGCGCCGTCCAATGGGTGGTCTCGCCGGGCGGATCTTCGAGCGTCCGAGCAACGACCCGGTCGGTCACCTCGGGAGCCAAGGGCGGGATCCGCGACGGACGGGTCTTGTCGCGAAGCAGTCCTTCGACTCCTTCTTGCATGAAGCGCTCTTGCCATCGCCATACGCAGGTCTTCGAAGTCCCAGTTCGCCGCATGATCTCGTTGGTGCCGACACCCTCGCTCGTCAGGACCACGATCTCGGCGCGCCATGAATGCTTCTGCGCCGAGTTGCGGTCCTTGATGATCCGATCGAGCCGGTCTCGGTCGCATGGGGAAAGGCTGATTGAGATACCGCTGCGCATCCACCCTCATCGCACAACCGGCAAGCTTCGGGAATCCACTTCAGGACTCTTCTGTCAGACCTTGACCACTAGAAAGCTTATAAATGTTGGACATGGACGCACCTACGCTCGAAATTGCTCAGACGGTAGCACGCTGTATCGCCGAACAACTCGAACGTAGCGAAATGGGCAACGTCACCTTGCCTCGGGAAATAGCTGAGTTGGCGCTCGCTTTCACGAACGCAGCGATCGAGAGCCTCCAGAGCTCTCCTTGTGACGTTGGAAAGTCGCTGAACTGACAGATGCCCACTGTCCTTTGCCTTGAACATTGACTGAGCACTTCCTGTCTGGGACGATTCGATTTCGGCTATAGCTACTTGGCAGCGAGACTGGGTGCGAAAAAATACTTAACTTAAGTTATGAAACTCGCTAAAGTGTTCACTAGTTCAACTTGCTGTTTGAAAAATTTATGCCAGAAATAGGCAATGCAATCGTTGCTATAGGTGATTTCACCATATCAATTGCATTATGAAACTGCTTACCTCCTTTATAAGTCAGTTAATAAAAGGGGGTAATAATGATGCGCTTTGCTAATGATGGACCGGTTTTGACCAGACGAGAAGTTGAGGTCGTCCGCCTCGTCGCTGATGGATATTCGGCAAAGGAGGCAGCCCTGAACCTGCGAATCGCGCCATGCACAGTAGAGCGACATATCGAAAACGTCCGGCTGAAAACCCGGGCACGCAATCGTGCTCAAATGATCGCGCACGTTGTATCGGGCGGTCTAATCTAAAACCCGATTGCTGATTGCGTTCAGGGGCGCACAACGGCCCTGGCGCCACACGCGCATAAAAGCCGCCATGTCTTCTGATAATCTGCACGGGGCTGTATTTCGCTCATCACTCAGCGAAATGCAGCCCCGCGAAAGACGGTGATCCTCGCGCCATGGTCCCGTCATGGCACGAACTGCAAATCACGAACAGCTTACCTGCGACCTGACGATCGACGGCAAAGCCGAAGCTTCCGAAGACGTCATCGGCGGCGGCATCAGCCTTAAGAACCACAAGCACACCGGCCGCACGCGCCGCGATGGCAGGACCATCAAAGCGCGCATCATAGCGTTGCGGGGCTGGTAGGCGCGACCACCCCGGAATCCTCAATAGGCATCCTCAGGAAATTTGAGGCATTCCGCGACTCGCTCGACGATCGGAGCATACTTGGCTGAAAGGCTCTCGGGGTAGCGAAACCGCATCGCTATCAGCCGGTCGCCGACCCTGACGGCCTTCGTATAGAGGGCCTGGTCAACCCGCGTCCCGGAAACGACAAACCAGTTCTTACCCCGTGCAATCAGGGCAACATGGGTCAGCCTTTCCTGCTCGATCCGGAGCGGCTCAGCCAGCGTCTCGCGGGTGTAGTCGATGCTCCCGGCGATCAGCTGTGCGCTGTCTCCCGATTCCAACGCGATTGCGTGACCCGTGTCCGACACCCTACGCTGCTGAAAAATATCGGTCGGGTAGCAGATCGAGAAGGGGAAAGGTTCGCTCTCCCAGACTGCCCATCCGTCAGCTTTGGCTACGGCCGGGAGCGGGCCTGCGGCCAGCGCCAGAAAGAGCGGCGACATCGCTTGAAACAGGCTCTTCAAGGGTCGATCTCCAATATCCGGGCATAGCGTTCGAGCAGTCGTGCCCGGTCGCCGATCATAGTCGCGCTGGCGTCGGCCTCCATCGGTACGAACATCGTTCCGCGACGCTGGCCGAAAAGCTCGGCTTGGGCCTTCCTCTCCGCATCGCGGAACAACAACCACGCACGCTGCGATTCTCGTAGGCGAGATGCCGAGGCTGCAGGCAAGCGGCCCATAAGGATTCGATAGGCAGCATTCATGCGGGCGTCATAGCGACGCTCCGCTGTGGTGACGCAACCAGTTTGCCCAGCCGTGGAACTGTTCGCCGGTTCATCCAGGCAGTGCGACAGGGCAATGGCGGTGCTGTCCTCCTCCCGATCAGCTGCCGCAGCCGGCATCGTTCCCGAGATGGCGCAGCATAAAGCGATCGCTTGGGTGCAAAATCTCATCTCGTCTCCGTTGGTGCAGCAAAGCGAGCCAGGGCGTCGCGCAGCCCGTTAAGCTGTCGGTGCCGACATAATGCCGATGGCGTTGTGAAGATGCCCGACCTTTCGTGGCCAAAGCTACAGCGGCCAATTCGCACGCCGCAAAAAAATTCGTGATCCGAACGCTTGCGGACGGTGGCGAAGGATAGAGAAATGGCTGAACTCCTTGAGTTTCGGGCCCTTTGTGTTACAGTTGGAACACTCAACGTCGAGATGACAGTGGAGCCGAAAATGCAGAACGTGCACGTCACATTCCGTGCCAATGAGGCGGTGGTCGCTGCTCTAAGCGAACGCGCCCGAAGCGCTGGGTGCTCTCTTTCCGAATACCTGCGCGCCATGGTGCGCGAGAAGGTCAACCTCCATTGACCGCGCCCGGCGAAATCGAGGCCTCGGCTGATTACGCCCTTCTCCCGCGTGCTGCGCGGGGCGATGTTGATGCCCTGCGGCAACTGGCGGTGTCCGGGATCACGCTGTTCAGGACGAACGACGATCCCTTTGCCC
This sequence comes from Novosphingobium resinovorum, assembly GCF_027922145.1. GTDB lineage: Bacteria > Pseudomonadota > Alphaproteobacteria > Sphingomonadales > Sphingomonadaceae > Novosphingobium > Novosphingobium resinovorum. The sequence goes on from NZ_BSFC01000019.1 coordinate 445,369, forward strand.
TGATGGAGGGTCTGACCTTCGCAAGGCTTGCAGCGGCGATTGGCGATGAAAGCGACGCCGGTTTGCTCTTCAATGCGCTCGGGTGTGTTTCCGACCTCGCGCACGAACATCCCGATCAAGCCTTCTGGGCCGACAATGCCGACGCGGAGATGCTGGCCATTGCCTCGCGTCTTGCTGATGCTGGCGCGAAAGATGCCGAGCACGTGTTGCTCGGTCTGAGCACCGCCACCAGCCCCCGCGCTGCTCTCCTCGCTCGCGAACTCGCCGATGCCATGCCCTTGATGGGAGGGATTGTCTGATGAGGAATACCCAAACGAACATCCCCGGCCTCTCGCCGGATCTTCTCAATAACATCGGTCTACCGGGAGTTATCGGCGGCTACGGCGGGGGCACGTGGAATGCGGATGGCAGCGTGGCGACACCTCACGCGCCCATGCCCAACATCCCGATGCCCACGCCAAATGCGCCCCCCCGAGCCGGCATGTTCGGTCGCGGATTTGGCGGGCAGTCTGCTGGCTCTCAGGCGAGTCCTGTCCCCGTCGATAGCGCTCAGCAGCCGAGCCCGCTGGGCGGCTCGATGCGTCAGCCCTTCGACTACGACGCCGCGCTTGCCCGCCTCGTGCAGCCGGAAAAGAAGGAATCCACCTGGGCGACGATCGCTTCAATCGTCGGCCCGGCGTTGATGGCCGCAGGTGGCAACCAGGCTGGGGCCAACGCCATGATCCAGAACATGGCCGATCGCCGTAACTCATCGCAGGATAGCCGCCGCCGTGCCCAGGAAGCGGTCGAACGGTGGAAGCATGAGGACTGGTCGCGCCAGAACGGGGCAGATCTCAACGCTGCCGCGCCCTTCACCATCGGTCGGGATCGCCTCACCTACGACCCCGCGACGGGCGAGACGGCTTCGATCTACCACGGCGCCCCGGACTTCGAGGAATACGCCCGCCTTCAGGGTCTCCAGCCCGGCACGCCTGGCTACAACACGGCGATGGTCGATTACGTGCTGCGGGCGAACGGTCCGACCGCGCTTCAGGGCGATAGGGATCTGGAAGCCCTGCGATCAGGAAACCGCCTCAAGCTGGAGGATGTTCGCCAGGGCAACCGGATGGAACTGCGCGGCAGCCCGACCTATCGCGACACGCATGCGCCTCCGCCCCGTCTGTCAACCGCCGGGTCTGGCGGTGGGCGCCGTTCGTCGGGGCGTCCGACTGCGACCGGGCCCAACGGACAGAAGGTGGAATGGAACGGCAGCGACTGGGTGCCCGCCACGTGAGCTTGCCGCCGCCCCCTCCCGGCTTTCGTCTGGATGGCAAGGGCACGCCCCCGCTGTCGTCGGCAGCGCCTGCACCCGCCGCACCGCCTCCGCCGCCGGGTTTCCAGATCGATCAGCCTTTGCCCAAGGCGCCAACCCTGCCGCCGCTTTCCGGCGACATCGTCGTGCGCCCCGTTGACGGCGACACGGCAAAGCTGTCCTCCGGGCAGAACCTGAGGCTGTGGGGTGTCGATGCGCCCGAACTGTCGCAGCAGGGCTGGGATCGATCGGGCCGCGCCTTTCCGATCGGACAACAGTCACGTGACGCCTTCGGGGGCTTGCTCACCGAGGGGCCGCAGACGATCGGTTCCCCTGTCGGCATGTCCTTTCGCCGTCCTGTCGCGCCGATCGACATCGGCGGGAAGGATGCCGGGCTTACGCTGGCGAGGAGTGGCAACGCACTTGCCGCCCCGGATTTCCTCGCTGCCGATCCCCAGCGCCGGTTTGAATACATGCAGGCGGAGCGCCTGGCCCGCCTCAACGGCCTCGGCATCCACGACACGAAATTCCAGATGCCCGCCGACTATCGCAAAGCGCCTCTCCCTGCGCCATCACACGAAACCGTAGCGCAGTGGTGGGATACGCCGACGCCGCTCGCCGGGATGCGCCCCGAGGTCGAGCAGGCTTTCCTTGGCATGGTCAACGATGCCACGGTTCCGGTCGAGCAGGTCGTGCGATTCTCCAGGGAGAATGGGTTCATCACCGATCCCGCCGATGTGACGCGGGCGCGGGAGCAGATCGAGAAGACCGGGCTCGCTGCCACCGCAGGCTACAAGGATTACGTTCGGCCTCTGACCGATCAGGGCGACGGCGCGCTCGGTGCATATGCGCGCGGTGTAGGCTCTGGGGCGCTGGCCAGCGGCCTCGATGAGGCGGGGGCCTTCGTAGACATGCTGGGCGGCACAGAAGGCCGCGAGAACGTCTGGAACAGTGATCGTCGCCTCGCTGACATCTGGTCGAACAACCAGCAGCAGAACGCCTCGATCCTTGGGTTCGACGACTTCGCCCACCCTTACGCCACCGTGGGCGGTGAGTTGACCGGCGGCCTCCTCGTGCCGTTCGGTGCCCGAGCAAAGACTGTTGGCGAACTGGCCCGCGTCGGCGCTGCGTATGGCGGCGCCACGGGTTTCCTCGGCACTGAGGGCTCCGTCAGTGAACGCGCGCTTGGGGCTGCGGTCGGCGTGCCGATGGGCGCTGCCCTCGGCGTCGCGGGCGGCAAGTTGCTGGAGTATGGTGCTCCCCGCGCGCGAAAGCTCGTGGGCCGCATGTTCGGTCGAGGCTTCAATGACGCCGCCCCGACCAGTGGCGCGCTCGACGATCTCGTTCCGGCTCCCATGCAGGACGCGCCTCCTCCTCCCCCGCCTGGTTTCAGGATGGACGATGCTCCAATGCCCATGGCTGCGGAACCGTCGCCGTCGATCTCGCAGGAAGTGCGACAGCCCGACTACCTCGCGATGGAACGGCCGCAGCCGATGGGTCAGCCGCTCAGTGAGGCGCAGGTGCAGGCGCGCGCCAGCGACATTCAGCCGCGCGATGTGCTGCCGATCGCTGCAAGCGAAGACTGGCCTGCTGCTCCCGACTTTGCGGGCAACATCAACCTCGGCAAGCTGGATACCCCGCAGGACATCTCCCGCGCGCTGACGACCGTGGAGCGCGAGATTGGCTTTGATGCCGCCACGCGCGGCCGGGTGACGCAGGAAGAGACGGCGCGGCTCGCCGCTGACCTGAACATGACGCCCGAGACGCTGATGGCTCGTCGCCAGGGGCAGGCCTTCAACGCCGAGGAAGCCTTGGCCGCCCGTCAGATCCTCGCGAAGTCTGGCAACGAACTGGTGAACGCCGCGAAGCGCATCCAAGGCATGGACAGCCCCGGCGATGAACTGCTGGCTGCGTTTCGCCAGAAGCTTGTGCGGCACGTCGCCATTCAGGAACAGGTAGCGGGCGCGACGGCTGAGGCCGGGCGGGCGCTGGCGCAGTTCCGCATGATGGCCGACAGCCGAGCCGTGCGCGGCAACGTGCTTTCCGCGATGGTGCGTGGCGGTGGTGGCAAGGACACCCTTCAGGACGTGGCAAACGTCATCCTCGATGCGCAGGAACTGGAGCCGGGCAAGTTCAACGCTCTCATCGACAAGGCGCTCAAGCCGACGTGGAAGAACAAGCTGACTGAGCTGTACGTCAACTTCCTGTTGTCCTTTCCCCAGACGCACGCGGTCAACATCACTTCCAACACGCTGACGGCGCTCGCGCAGGTGCCGGAACACGCAGCGGCGTCGGCGATCGGCAAAGCCCGTCAGGTGCTCCCTAGCGCCGATCTGGACCGCATCACCGGCACTGAGGTCGGCCAGCGCATGTTCGGGCTGGTGCAGGGGGCAAAGGAAGGCGCCCGTCTGTTCTCGCGTGCCCTGCGTACTGGCGAGCCTGCCGACTTCGTCAGCAAGGTAGAAGGGCAGGAATACAAGGCCATCCCAGGCATGGCGGGCGAAGTGATCCGAACGCCCACCCGCTTGCTGACGGCGGAGGACGAGTTCTTCAAAGGCATCGCGCGTCGGATGGAACTCAACGGCATCGCAGCCCGGATGGCTCACAAGGAGGGCCTGAAGGGCGACGAGGCGGCCAACCGGATTGCGGATCTCGTGGCGAACCCGACTGATGAGATGCTGCACTCCGCCGAGGATTACGGGCGCTACGTCACCTTCCAGTCGAAGCTCGGGCCGTTTGCCCAAGGCGTCTCGAACATGGCGAACAGCAGTATCGTCACGAAGTTCTTCCTGCCGTTCATCCGCACGCCCACGAATCTGCTCAAGTTCGCGACAGAGCGCTCCCCGGCCGCCCCGCTGCTGGCGGAATGGCGCAAGGATTACGTGGCCGGCGGTGCGCGCCGCGATCTGGCAATGGCGAAGGCTCTCGTCGGCACCGGGTTTGGCGCGGCGATGTACGACGCGGCCCAGAGCGGCATGATTACCGGCGCGGCGCCCTCGGACCCGAAGAAGAGCCGGCTACTCTATGCCGATGGCTGGAAGCCCTACAGCGTCAAGGTCGGCGATACCTACTACAGCTATGCCCGCCTCGATCCCTTCTCTTCCACGATCGGCGTGGCGGCCGATATGGCGACCCTGCCCGAAGGCATGAGCGACCGGCAGAAGGAGGACAAGGCGACACTGCTTGTAGCTTCCATCCTCGGGAACCTTGCGAACAAGACCTGGCTCTCCGGTGCGACTGGCTTCGTGGAAGCCCTGAGCGACCCCGAGCGCAACGCCGACAACATGATGCAGCGCCTCGTTGGCTCCCTACTGGTGCCCAACATCGTTGCGGGCACCGCCCGCACCCTCGATCCGACCCAGCGTGAGGTCGAGACGATGGGCGAGGCCCTGAAGGCTCGCATCCCCGGCATGCGCGAAACCCTGCTTCCCCGGCGCGACATCTGGGGCAAGGAGATCAGGAGCGAGGGCGGCATTGGCCCGGACTTCCTTTCGCCCTCGGCAGTCAGCACCGCGCTCAATGATCCCGTCAACAAGGCGCTGCTGCAGCTCAGTTATGCGCCGGGCTATCCGTCAAAGAAGATCGGCGACCGTGAACTGACGCCGCAGGAATACGATCGCTACGTGGCGATGGCGGGTCAGTCCTCGCACCAGGCGATGACGGCGCTCGTCTCGACCCCGCAGTGGGGCCAGATGGATGACGAGGCAAAGGAGGATGCTGCCGCAAAGGTCGTGAAGCTCGCTCGGCAGGCAGCGCGTGCGCAACTGTTCGGCGGCCCGGCTGCCAAGGGTGCCGTCGATGCACCGCCTCCACCTCCGCCCGGCTTCTCGATCGATGGGGCTAGCGGCGGGGTGAACGTCTATCAGGATCTGCAATCAGCGATCCCCGGTGTTCAATTCACCTCAGGCTACCGGACGCCCGAGTATCAGGATGATCTTCGCCGCAGGGGCTATCGTCCGGCCTACAACAGCGCGCATCTCGATGGCTCTGCGCTCGACATGCTGCCCCCTCCCGGCAAGTCCATGGAATGGCTCCGGGAACAGGTGAGGCAGAAGTACCCTCAGGCCCGCCAACTGATCCATGACGGCCATCTGCATACCACGTTCCCCGGCTATTTCGGTGCTCCCGTCCTTGGCGGCGCCAAAGGCGCTGGCTTGCGCAATCCGCTGGAAGGGATGCCGCCCCCGCCGCCCGGGTTCAATCTGGATTCTCGCCGATGAGCGCGACGGAGAACCCGGAAAATACCGGGCGAAATTCCGATGGCCGTTTCGCGGCAGGCAACCAGCACGGGGGCAAACCGAAAGGCGCGCGGCACAGGACCACGCGCGCGATCGAAACGCTGCTGGAGGGCGAGCACGAGGGTCTGACGAGGAAGGCTATCGACATGGCCCTTGCTGGGGACACCACCGCGATGCGCCTTTGCCTGGATCGCATTGCGCCTCCCCGCAAGGATGCCCCGATCACGTTTGACCTCCCGCCCATCAAGACGGCGGCAGATACCGTCTCGGCATCCTGTGCGCTGCTGCAGGCGGTTTCGGAGGGCGAGGTAACCCCTGACGAGGCCGGGCGCGTCATGGCTCTCCTGACGGCTCACAAGTCGCTGGTCGAGGCTGGGGATCTGGAGGCACGCATCGCAGCACTGGAGGAGAAGCGGGCATGAACCTTGAACGTCGGATTTCGAAGCTGGAGACGACCCTTGCGTCGTCGGGCGTCGTTACCGTGCTCGTCTACGCCGGAGAGACCTTGGACCAAGCCCGAGAGCGTCATCTGGCGGACGGCGGGGCTGATCCCATCACTGCCGCGCTCACTGTCTGGATCGATAAGCCGATTCCCCGACTGCACTGAACCCAATCTGGAGAACGACCATGACCAACCCCATCCGCCGCCGTGTCGAACGCCTGGAAGCGACGCAACCTTCGTCGGCCGAACCCATCACCTGCATTCAGCTTCGTGGTGTCGTGCCTGGCGGCGGCGAAGGCCGTATTGCCGTGACGACCTTCGACGATGGCCGCTGGCCCCCATTTGCTGTCCAGACCGACCAATGCCTCGGCTGAGCGCTCGCCTAGAGAGACTGGAAGCTTTGGGCGGCAGCATGTCGGACGCTGCGTTGGTCGAAGCCATCCTGTCGCGCGAGGCCGATCCCACGGCATGGCTACTCGCGCCCGGAGGCAACGCGACAGAGAAGTCAGGGCTGTGGGGGCATATTCTCAAGCAAGTCGATGGCCGCTCGAAGGGGTTGCCTCAGGAAAGGACTGTCCAATGAACAACCACATCCGCCGTATCGAGGCCTTGGAAGTTTCGATGAACCCGCCGGTCGGGCGCACGTGGCACCGGGTGGTCCAGCATGTCGGTCAGACCCGTGAGGGCACGATTGCTGCCTATGAGTCTGAGCATGGCGCGTTCGGGGCGAATGATGCGGTCGTGCTGCGGCGGATTGTGGGCATGTGAAAGCATATGAGCCAAGAGGCACCCGAAACGGGGCACTGGTCCGATTGCGCGGTCAACTGCGAGCCTGCCTATCCAGCAGGCCCTTGCAACTGCGGCGGTTTAAATCTGGCAGCGTATGCGCGCTATCGCAGCGTCACCTCGCTTGTACCCGACCCGAGGAGCCTCGCTCTTTTCGTCGAGCACGGCATACTGCCAAGTTCGGTCAAGACGGAATAGGCGCCAAGATGAAGGACTTCCGCTCCGACTGCCGCCTCGGACCTGCCATGCCCGCATGATGGGATTGCCATCGTCGGTCGTGCCGACAGCATGTACCTCGACGACCCGAGTTAACCCGTCGTAGGTGATCGCGAGGCGTTTGCCTTCGGCGAGGGCCCCGCATGCCACATGCCACCACATACTCAGTCGTTCTCCGCAATGAGGATGGGCCACCAGTCGCCATCGTCCTCATAGGCGTGTTGCACCCATTCTTCAGTGAGATAGGCGTCACTGAAATGTACGGCTGTGTCTTCGGACGCTTCATCAAGTTGATGCAGAACGACCTCGCCCCCAAAGACAAACCCACCAGGCGGCATCGGCTTGTATTCGCAGGCACCCGGTTCACAGACCTGATCCACAAGGTCGGCGAGGTCGTCTGGGTCACAGGTGAAGATGCCCACCGAGACCTTGTTGTGCCTCACCCTGACCATCCATGCGCCATTTGGCATCAACACGCCCCTCCTCCAACCGAATCGGGAGTATCGTAGCGGTCAATCCGGCGGGCGCTAGACGGCTGTGACCAGCACGAACTGGGGCACAGTCGGTCCCAGCGAACAAGGTTGGCCGGAAGAATCCCCAACACTGTGAAGGCTCATGGCCCGGCCCTGATTTGCGGGTAATGCGGGTATCTGCGGGTATGTTCCCTACCTAACGCGGGGATTTGTCAGTGACAAAATAGATATAAGAGCTGGGATAATACCCGCAAAACCCCGCATTACCCGCAAATGCTATTAATGCTGCTGGGCATCGCAAAAGCCTTGGCGTGGTGAGATGTCCTGTGCCTATACAGCATCCATGAGAGACGCAGAGTTCGGTATTGGCGCATATACGCCTTTGGAAGCAGCCCGCATGGTCGGGATGAGTCCAGCCACTCTGCGTCGTTGGTTGCTGGGGTATCAGCACCACGACAAGGCAGAGGCGGCACTGTGGAAGCCCCAGTACACCCCTGATGACGAAGGCGTTTTGCTTGGTTTCCGTGACTTGGTTGAGGCGCGAATTGTGAATGCTCTTCGCGGAAGGCGGATCGGCCTGCCTACAATTCGGAATTGCATCGAGCGCGCGCGTTTGATCATCGGCGACGAGCGCCCGTTCTCGACGCAGGAATTTAAGACCGACGGGAGGACGATCTTCTTGGAAATTACGCGGGGATTGGACGAGCCGGTCTTTATCGATCTTCGCAAAAGTCAGGGTGTTTTCAAGCGCGTCGTTGAACCTACGCTCCAAGATCTCGATTTCGGCCCCTCGGGCGCGGAGCGCTGGTGGCTGCTGCATGGGAAGAAGACTGTGGTCGCGGATCCTGCTCGGTCATTCGGTCAGCCTATCCTGGCAGATAGCGGCATAACGACTGCTCGCGTCGTCGAAATCGTGGAAGCTGAGGGCTCGATTGAGGCGGCCGCGAAGGTATATGAGATCCGTCCTAAGCTTATCCGCGATGCTCTGGCTTACGAAGCCAGGATTGGTAATCGCAAGGCGGCGTGAAGCTCCTCGTCGACAATAACCTCCCACCTCGGCTTGCCAGAGGTCTTGGAGCCTTTTTCGAGGGTGTGCACACCGTTGTGCACATCCGCGAAAAGTTCGGAACAGGCAGTCTGAAAGACGAAGAGTGGATTGAGTTACTTGGCAAAGAGGGGCGATGGTGCGTCCTAACTGGCGACCGCAACATCGCGAAAAAGCGGCCTTCGAGGCAGCTCTTTTTGAGTTCCGGCCTGATTGGCTTCTTCCTAGCGCCATCTGTTTCGAAATGGCCTACGGAACGCCTCGGCGCCCGGCTTCTTATCCTTTGGCCCGTTATGGTTGGCATCTCGGAAAGCGTCAGTAGCGGTTGCTATGAGATTGGCGCGACCGGTGACCGGCTGGGCGGTATGTGAATGCTTTAAGCCACCCTCACCACCGCCCACGCCTTCTGCTTCGCATGGCTGTCTTCCTCATCGACGAACTTCAGCCCATCGACCACCCGGCCACGATGCCGGGCTAGCCAGTGGCCAAGCTTGCGGGCATTGATCCCGCCCCCACGCTCCTCAGCCACGTCCACCAATGCCTGATAGAGATCGCCGTTGATGCGGTTTCCGAGCGGATCGAGCCTTTTCGCGGCGTCGATGATCTTGCCCGTGGTCAGTGGGGCAGAACCTACAGCGCCGTGCCAGGAGATGAGAGCCGCCCTGAGGCTGGAGGTCGTAGGGTCATCCGCCCTTGCCGCTTCCATCGTCTTCACCGGATCAGGCTTGCCCAGCCAGACTAGCGCCGAGCGCACTATGCGGCTCCAGTCCTCGAAGGACGCAAGCGCCGGAAGCTGATCGGGGTAGCCAGCCGCCGCATAGGCACGGGCCACAGTGAGCGCCGCAGCCACATACTTCCCGCGATCGGAGAGCACCTGATCCATGGGGCTCTTCTTGAACTGGCGCAGTTCCGGGCGCTCCATGTTCGGATCGAGCGAGCACAGGACCACGCGGCGGGTCATGTCGCCGACCAGATGGATATTGTTGCCCGTGGCGAAGGTCGTAGCCCGGCTTTCGATCCGTATGAGCTTGGAAGATCCCAGCACGCGCGGCTCGACGATTGGGCGCTCGATCATTTGGCACAGGAAGTCCCCGCCAAGGTCGCCATTCACGTTGTCGATGGAGATGATGGCCTGCCCCCCGAGCAGAGCCGAGACGAGGCGCTTTTCGGTTTCGGCTTCATCACGTCCAGCCGCCATCACGGGAGCGCGTTGCCCGATGCTGATGGCGGCCGCCAAATCGATGATGTAGCTCTTGCCTGAGCCTGCTACTGGCGCGCTGGTGACGTGCATGGGGGCAACCTGCATCGCGCCACGCACAACCGGCGTGATAAGCCCCGAGAGGGCAACCGAGCGGCTTGCTTCATCGACGAATGGAAACTCGTCCAGCAGCGCATTGAGGAAAGCCAGGGCCTTCAGGGCATCTGCGCGGGTCGGCTGCTCGGGGATCGCGGGAAGACGCGGCGGGTCCATGAGCAGAAGCTGCGTCTGGGCATCGTAGCCGGGCGTCGAAAGGATCGTGCCATCCGGGCGTAGCGTCGGCGTCGTGATGACGCCGGCCAGCCTCGGGAACTGCCATTCGCCGTCACGGGAAAGGATCGTCGCAGCAACGGGCCGGGGCGGGTCGGTGATGACCATGCGCTTTTTGCGGGCGTCGAACCTTTCCCAGTCGGCCTCGCGTGACAGGTGATCGACCAAAGTGTCTGCCGTGACCTCGGCCAAGCGTGCGACCTTCGTCTTGTGGCCATGTGCAGCAGGCAACTCATCGACGATCGGACGCACCAGACCACCACGAACGTATAGAGGGGAGCCAGCGCCGATCAGCGCACGCTCTCCCTCCGATGCCATGAGGTGCAACTCGCCAGCCCGGACGGTGATGAGCGGGCGTGGCGGGTTCGATACGACGGCGATATTCGAATTCGGACGTGCGCTCATTTCCCGAGCCTCCCCATCAGCTCGGCATTGAAATCCTTGGCCCCTACCGGAAAGATTGCGCGGCTGCTGATCCCGCGCATCCGGTAAGCGTCAATCGCAGCGTTGGCCCCAGTGCGGCCCGCCTCGTCGGCATCCCCGCCGACGGTCACGCGGGACACCAGCGAGGGGAAACGCATCTTCGGCATGTTCCCAGCACCTGCTGCGACCCAGACTGCCCGGCCCATTTCCTGCTGCAGCGTCAGGCCGTCCTCGAGCCCTTCGCAGACGATCAGGTCGCAGGCCGCAGGTGCAAGACGGATGGCGCCGCCTGAGATCCGGCCGAGCGAGAGCTTTGGCTTGCGGACGTTGGCCTTTCCGCGCCCGTCTGCTGCGAGATAGGTCCGCTGGATACCGCACAGGCGGTTGTCCGGCCCGGTGATGACCGCAACCAGGCAGGGATGCTGGGGGCCGTGGCTGCCATAGGTGAGCCATGTGAACCGGATGGTTTCGGGAATCACGAGATCCAGCCCGCGAAACCGCAGATAGGCTTCGGCCAAGGTGCCCGAAGCGGGAGACGCCGCCCGCCAGATGGCGCGGGCTTCCTCGATGCGCTCTTCCTTCGTCCGCTCTGGCGCATCAATGATCGGCGTCACGGCCACAGCAGGCATGTCACCAGCGGCGAGCATGGCGGCGGCGGCGCGGAACTCGATCTGGTGCAACTCCCGCACGAAGTCGATAACGTCGCCGCCCTTACCGCAGCCGAAGCAGTACCAACGCTTGCCGCCGCTGTAGATCGACAGGCTGGGCGAGCGGTCATTGTGGAACGGGCAGCAGCATTTCCATTCGTCGCCTGCGGCCTGCAATGGGACCACCGCGCCGATGATCTGCGGGAGCGGGTTCGCTGCGGCCACTGCCGCGACATTGACGAGCATGTTCATGCGCGCCCTTCCTTCACGGTGGCGATGGTCAACGGACGGCTAGGCACCAGCTTGCGGATGAGTTCGACCCATTCAGCCTCGAACTCGGGTTGCGTCTCGACGAGCAAGGCGTTCCTGCGCGCCGTCGATACGGCGAACGCCATCGCGTCGTAGACCGGCTCCAGCGCTGCGCAGGAGATGACCGCGAAGGTGTGCGAGGCGCGGATGATCCGACGGACCGACGGCATGTGGAAACCCGCAGGCCCGAGAGCCTCGTGCAGGTCATCGCCGATGATGGTGATGGCCGAGCGCTTCCGATCAACCGGCAGACGGAAAGCCTCACTGCTCTGACCGACGAACATGAGGCCCACCTTATGGTCACGCACCGCTTCGAGGATCGGGATCAGGTGAGGTTCCGCTTCGTCCAACTTGCGATCGATGTGGGCGCGAGAGATTGTGGAATGGATCATTCCGCGCCCTCCTGGGGAGCGTCGCAAAGGACGATGGCTTTGGCTCCAGCTTCCAACGCAAGTGCGTCGGCGTATTCGTGGGCGTCTGCGTAGTTCGAAAACCAGCTACCCTTGCCAGACGCCGCCGGGCACATGCGGGGCTCGACTTCGAAACCGCCGAACGGCGAGCGATCGACAAGGATCGCCGGGCCTTCGAAATAGGTTTTCGCGTCTGTCATCGTGCGGCCCTCCCGCGAGCGGGGGCAGCGACCCAGACGATGGCGCTCTTGCCGTTGGCATTGCGACGGCGCGCACCACTGTCCCGGATGAAGCCCATTTCGCGCAGTTCGGAAGTGCGAGGCTGGATCGAGTCCCGACTGATACGGACGGCAGCAACCAGTTCGTTCGTCGTCAGGCCTCGGCTACCGGCGGTGCGAATAGCCCGCAGCGCCACGCGCTGGAGATGCCCCACCGACATCTCGATAGCCTCCGCCGCTGCAATTGAGGTGTCCACGCCGCGATGGCCGGGCGCATGAGGATAGATCGGTTCGTGGATCACGAGCGACCTCCCTCTTTGAGGATGGGCAAGCCAGCACGCTCCAGCAGTGTCGCCAGCCATTCGATCTGCGCCGGGGTAAGCGGCTTGGGATCAACGGCGGTCTGACCGAGGAACGAGCCTGCCTTGCGCGTCAGATGCTGATCGGAGTTGAGCAGCGCGAGCGCGGCGGACCGTGGGGTGGTGAAGGGATCAGCCATGTGCGCCTCCCCATGCGAGGGCGGCGATGGTGCGCGCGCGACCGTCAGGAAGACCGAAGAGGCGAACGAGCCGTTGCGCCTGCTGGCCGATCAGATTATCCTCATCATTGCTGCTGTAGAGGAAATTTGTGGAGGCCTGCACCGCGCCAACGGTGCGGGCCTTTCGCGTCTTACGGGGCGACGCAGCCCTTACAGCGGTACGCACGGCGGCTCACGCAGCCTGGTCCACGAGAGCGCGGATGCTTGCGGTCTTCACGAGGGTGCGGCGGCCTACCTTCACGGTTTCCAGCTTGCCCTGTCCGATCAGGTCATAGATCTTCGTCCGGCCGAGGCCGATCGCCTTCTTCGTGTCGTCGATAGTGAGGGTGAGGGGTTCCATCTGTCGCTCCGATGAAAGCTGGCGAAAGCCAGCGGGCGACTACGGAATTAGACTCAAGTTTCGCTCAAGGCGGGTGGCGAAAATTAAGGAGAATTTTGTCGAGGCGGCGGGACGCCCCATAGCCCGCGCCCTTCTCCTAACCATTCCGCCATTTCTGTGTCTTCACGCTGGCGCTTCTTCAATCGCTTCAGCCAACGAGGATCCACCGGCCTGACCGGGTCGGTCGTGTTCCTGCCCTGACGTGAAATGGCATTTTCTAAAGCGGCGGCGCGCTGCTTTGGCGCCCCCCTCTTCTTGTTGAGAGCGGCCAAGCATTGGTGGCAAAGAGCGTGCACCACAGCCGGGATCTGTCGTTGGCGGGCGGTTCCAAACATCCCCGGTTGAACCTTCGCTGCCAAAAATTGGGCGTCGAGGCGACTCAGCTCTATCCCGGCCGTAAGGAACGCACCCGATCGGCGCTTCCGTTTAGAGAAGCCTTCAAGCTGCTCGACTAATGATTCGCGCACACCGTTGGGCAAAGTTCGCACGTTCAGGCGAGGCCCGTCGAATAGGGGCGAAGGTAAAGACCTCAACCATTCCGCGACCATTCTCGCTTCGACTGGCGCGATTTTGACGTTGACTGTTTCGGCCTTAGGCATCGGCAGGATCCAAGGGATGCACCTCTGGCGTTTCCTGTTCCAGCCTCGCAGGTTCCAGAAACTGTCCCCACCCATCCATGAGCGTCCGCCGCATCTCCATGAACTTGGTCCGCTTGTAGGCCCGCACCACCTTGTCCGGCACGGTATGGGCCAAGGCAGCTTCCGCCACCGCATCGGGCACATCCGGCATCTTCTCGGCGGCCCAATCCCGGAAGGATGAGCGGAATGCGTGCGCGTTGTAGATCAGCCCCGCGTCCCGCATGACCTTGCTGAGTGCCATGTCAGACAGGGGTTTAAGGCGCTGGCCGGGGAAGATCAGCGCTTTGGGGTCGATCTCCCTTTTGCCTTTGATCTCGGACAGCAGCGCCATGGCTGCCTTGCTGAGCGTGACGGTGTGCGGCTCGCGCAGTTTCATGATCTCAGCCGGCCGGTTCCATTCCGCCTTCCTGAAATCGATCTGTCCCCAAGTGGCGAAACGGACCTCGCCGGGGCGGGCGGCAGTCAGGATCAGGAACATCAGGGCGCGACGCCCGCTGGTTTGGCTTTCTCCTGCGAGTCGGGTCATGAACGCGGGCACATCAGGATAGGGCATCGCGGCGAAATTTCCGCCCTTCGGCTGCTTGGGCAGGCCCACACCCACCGATCGTCCTGGGGCTTCCGTCGTTCGCCAGCCCTTCGAATGGGCGAAGTTCAGCACCTGCCCCACGCGCATGCGGAGCTTACGAGCCAGTTCGGGCTTCGTGGTCCAGATCGGCGTCAGCATCTTTTGGATGTTGGCGGCGTCGATCGTATCGACCCGGCGATTGCCCAGCGAGGGAAAGGCGTAGGTTTCCAGGGAGGACAGGAAGGCGTCTGCGCTCTTACCCACCCATCCGGACTTGAGAGCGGCGTGCGTCTTCTTGGCGGCTTCCTTGAAAGTTGGGATGGGGCGCCGGTCACGATCGCGCTCGGCGATAGGGTCACGCCCGTTAAGGGTATGTTTCCGCAGCTCAGCAGCCTTCTCACGGGCCTCGGCCAACGTCAGAGCCGCCAGCGATCCAAGGCCAATGTCCCGGCGCATCTTGTCGCGCTGCACCCTGAGGATCCAGGACTTGGCGCCCGTAGGCTTCACGACCAGATAGAGCCCTTCGCCATCGCCATGACGCCCGGGCTTCGCATTCTTCACGCCAAGGGCATTGAGCTTGCCCATCTAGTTCCCTCATCCGTTACCACATAAAATCGTGGTTTGCCGCGAACAAAGGAGAACATATGCGAACCCTTGGATTGACACAACCTAGGGAAACCGGGCGAGTCGAGGATAACCCCGAACATTCGCGAACAAATAGTTATGATCCTGTCGGGTGCACCATATCCCCACATTGACGTCTCATCGCCCCCGCGCAGTTCATCGCGCCCGCGGCGCTGTCTGCCGTTAACATGCGTTAAGACCTGCAGCTTGCACGTGCGTTGCCGCGTTGCAGCAGGCAGTATCAGCAAGACGTGAGCCGCACATTGTCCAATGTTCAACGTGCCCATTTCTGGGGCATCAAGGCCGCGCAGGCCGGCATTCCGCTTTCCAGCAATCCTTACGCCAGTCCCCAGCAGAGAGCCGCATGGGAAGCCGGCTATCGCCACGATCCGTTTGCGCAGGATCGGCGGCATTCACTGCCCAATTGAGGCGGAATTTCTCTATTTCAGCTTGAGCGGCAGCCCCGCAGCGACGAATTCGACTTCATCGACCGTCGCGGCGATGGTCTGGTTCAGGCGTCCCGCTTCGTCGCGGAAGCGCCGGGCGAGGGCGTTCTCGGGGACGATGCTCAGGCCCACCTCGTTGGATACCAGCGCCAGCGGGACCGGGCAGCGGCGGATCGCCTCCTGCAAAGCCGCGACCGGCCCGTCCAGCGGCAGGTCCGCCAGCATCAGGTTCGATAACCACAGTGTCAGGCAGTCGACGAGCACCGCATCCGCCTCCCGCGCGGCCCTGTCGATGGCGCCTGCCAGATCGAGCGGTTCCTCCAGCGTGGTCCAGCGCGGCCCGCGATCCTCGCGGTGGCGGGCGATGCGTTCGGTCATTTCACCGTCGAACGCCTGCCCGGTTGCGATGTAGGAAAGGCGGCCGGGCTGCGCTTCTATGCGCGCCTGCGCATGGCGGCTCTTGCCGGAACGGGCGCCGCCCAAGACCAGAAGGCTGCGCATCATAAGGTAACTCCCGCCAGGGCGAGTAGCCCGTCGATGTCCAGATGGCGCTCCATCGCCTCGGCCAGCGCATCGAGTGCGGCATCGACGCGGGCGTCGTTGTCGAAGCCGTCCGACTGCGCGCCGATGCGGGCGAGCAGGGCGCTGCGAAGGCCCGGCTTGGCGAGCAGGCCGTGGCAGTAGGTGCCGAAAGTCCGCCCGTCTCGCCCGATGGCGCCGTCCGCGCGGCCCTGCGCCAGTCGCGCGAAAGGCCGCGCGGCGTCGGGCCCCTCGGTCACGCCCATGTGCATCTCGTAGCCTGCGAACGGGGCGTCCATCGCCGTGCCCTCGACTTGCTGCAGCGTCTTGCGGCCCGCCAGCACCGTCGTCACGTCGAGCAGGCCGAGCCCGGCGACTTCGCCCGGAGGCCCCTCGATGCCGAGGGGGTCGGCGATGGTCCGGCCGAGCATCTGGTAGCCGCCGCAGATGCCCAGTACCGCCCCGCCGCGCCGGTGATGGGCGAGGACGTCGATGTCCCAGCCCTGTGTCCGAAGGAAGGCCATGTCGGCGATCGTCGCCTTGGAGCCGGGCAGGACGATCAGCGCCGCCTCGGCCGGGATCGGGGTGCCGGGCGGGATCATCGCGACGTCCACGCCGCTCTCCTGCCGCAGCGGGTCGAGGTCGTCGAAGTTGGCGATGCGCGGCAGGATCGGGCAGGCGACCAGCAGCTTGCCCGGCTTCGCGCCGAGCCCGCGTTCGAGGATCACGGCGTCCTCGCTCGGCAACCGTGCGACGGCGGGCTCCCACGGCAGGACGCCGAAGCCGCGCCAGCCGGACAGGCGCTCGATCGCCTCGTAGCCGTCGGTGAAGAGGGCGGGATCGCCGCGGAACTTGTTGATGATGAAGCCGTGGATCATCGCCGCGTCCTCGGGATCGATCACCGCGCGGGTGCCGACCACGGCGGCGATGACGCCGCCCCGGTCGATGTCGCCCGCCAGCACCACCGGGACGTTGGCGGCGCGCGCGAAGCCCATGTTGGCGATGTCGCCGCTGCGCAAGTTGATCTCGGCGGGAGAGCCCGCGCCTTCGACGAGAACGAGGTCGCAGCGCGCCTCCAGCCGGCGGTAGCTTTCGAGCACTTCGCCCAGCAAGGGACGGCGCGCCTCGCGGAAGTTGGCGGCGCCCAGCGTGCCGCGCACCTTCCCGTGGACGATCAGTTGCGAGGTGCGGTCGGCCTGGGGTTTCAGGAGCACCGGGTTCATGTCGACATGGAGCGGCGCGCGCGCGGCGATGGCCTGCAGCGCCTGCGCGCGGCCGATCTCGCCGCCCTCGGGCGTGACGGCGGCGTTGTTCGACATGTTCTGCGGCTTGAACGGCAGGACGGTGAGCCCCCGGTTGGCGGCGGCGCGGCAGAGCCCTGCGACCAGCACCGACTTGCCGACGTCGGAGCCGGTTCCCTGCAGCATCAGGCCAGCCATGCGATTCCCATAGCGATGATCCCCAATATCAGGCCCAGTATCAGGCAGGCGCGCCGGTAGATCGTCAGCGCGCGGGAGAGGTGGTGCGGTGTCGCGATGCCGCCTTCACCGATCCACGGCTTGTCGGCAAGCACGCCGTCGTAGGCGATCGGCCCGGCGAGGCGGATGCCCAGCGCGCCGGCCATCGCCGCCTCGGGCCAGCCCGCGTTGGGCGAGGCGTGGCGGGCGTGGTCGCGGGCCATGATGCGCCAGCCTTTCAGGCCTGCGAGGCACAGCAGCACGCCTGCAAGCCGCGCGGGGATGAGCATGACGAGATCGTCGAGGCGCGCGGCGGCCCAGCCGTAGGAGCCGTAAGGCTCCTCGCGGTGGCCGATCATGCTGTCGGCGGTGTTGATCGCCTTGAGCATCCACGCGCCTGGCAGGCCCAGCAGGAGCAGCCAGAACAGCGGCGCGACGACGCCGTCGCAGAAGCTCTCGGCCAGGCTCTCGATGGCGGCGCGGGCGGTGGCGGGCGCGTCTAGATTGCGGGTGTCGCGGCCGACGATCATGCCGACGGTGCGGCGTGCCTCGGGCAAGTCGCCGCGCAGCAGGGCGTCGCGGATCGGGCGGACGTGGTCGTCGAGGCTGCGCGCGGCCATCGCGGGCCAGGCGAGCACGGCGAGGATCGGCCAGGCCCATGCGCCTGCGAGGGCGCGGACGGCGATCTCGATCGCGAGAGTGAGACCGCCGGTGAGCGCGACGAGCAGCGCGGTGGCGAGCATGCCCGCGAGGCGGCGCCGTGCGGGCGAGGCGTCGCGGCGGTTGAGGCGGCGCTCGCAAGCGCGGATGATCCGGGCGAAGAGGCCGACGGGGTGGCCGGCCAGGGCATGGAGCCGGGCGGGCCAGCCGAGCGCGGCCTCGATCGCGAGTGCGGCGGCGGCGATGGGTTCAGCCATGGCGGAGCGCCCGGTCGAGGCGGTCCAGCGCGGCGGGATCGGCAGGGACGCCGAGGCGCAGGGTGTCGGGGCGCTCGGCGAAAGGACGGGTGAGGATGCGGGCCTTGGCCAGCCGCTCGAACAGCGCGCCTGCGTCCACGCCCGAGAGGTAGCGGAACAGCGGGCAGGCGCCTTGCGGGGACAGGCCGTGGCGCTTCAGCACCGCGTCGAGCGCGGCGGCCCGGCCGGGGAGTTCGGCGTGGGTGCGCTCTATCCACGCGGCGTCGGCATAAGCGGCGCGGCCGAGTTCGAGCGCGGCGGTGTGGAGGGGCCAGCTGCCGATCAGGGCGCGCAGGCGGTCCAGCACTTCGCTCGGCGCGATCACGAAACCGAGGCGTAGCCCTGCGAGGCCGAAGAACTTGCCGAACGAGCGCAGGACGATGAGGCGGCGGTGATCCGTGACGTGGCGGGCGACGCTGGCTTGCGGGTGACAGTCGGCGAAGGCTTCGTCGGCGATCAGCCAGCCGCCTTGCGCGGCGATGGCGTCGTGCCAGCCGAGCACGGCGGCGGCTCCCCGCAGCAGGCCGTCGGGGTTGTTGGGGTTGGCGAGGACGACGGCCTCGGCACCCTCGGTTGGCGCGGCGAAGGCGATCGGGCGGGAGCGGGCGAAAGCCTCGGCATGGGTGCGGTAGGCGGGGGCCAGCGCGCGGCCGGGCAGGTCCAGCATTCCGGCGAGGAGGCGCAGCGCGGTCTCGCTGCCGGGGACGGCGCAGACGTGGCGGGGCTCGGCGCCGAAGTGGCGGGCAGCGGTCCGTTCGAGGGCGGCGAGCGCTTCGGGATCGGGCAGGGCGTGCCAATCGATACGCAGATTGTCGGGTGGGCTCCAAGGCACGGGATTGAGGCCGGTGGAGAGGTCCAGCCACTGCGCCGGATCGCCGCCGTAAAGGCGCGCGGCTTCGGCCAGGCGGCCGCCGTGGTGGAGCAGGTCGGGGGTCACGGCAGCAGCACCAGCGCGAGTAGCAGGGCGGTCTCGACCAGCTCGATCCCGGCACCGTGGCCATCGCCCGAGATGCCGCCGAGCTTCGCACGCAGCCACCAGCCCCACAGCGGCACGGCGACGAACAGCGCCAGCAGCGCGGGCGAGGTCAGCACGACGGCGAGGATCGCGGCGAGGCTCCAGCCGATCAGGTGCAGGCGGCCGACGCCCTCGCGGAAGCGGGAGCCGAGGCCGGAGTGGAGCGGCGGCAGGAACAGCGTCCAGCCGATCGGGGCGATGCGCGCCAGCACCGGCACCATGACCAGCGCGGGCCATTGCACGGGGGTAAGCGCGTGCAGCAGCACCAGCTTGGCGAGCAGTTGCAGGCCGATCGCGACGACGGCGAAGCTGCCTACGTGCGGGTCGGCCATGACGGCGGAGAGGCGCGCGCGGTCGCCGTGGGCGGCTCCCGCACCGTCCGCCACGTCGCCGAGGCCGTCGAGATGCAGTGCGCCGGTGATCGCCACCCACGCGGCAAGCGCGGCCAGAGCGCCCAGCCACGGATCGCGCGGCTGGAGCAGCCACCATGGGAGCGCTGCCGCCGCGCCCACCGGCAGCCCGGCGACCGGGAACCAGCGCATGGCCTTCGCGAAATCCTGCGCGTCGGCCTGAACGGCGGGGAGCGGCAGGCGGGTGAGGAACTGAAGGGCGAGGACGAGGTGCTTCATGAGGATTTCCCCGGCCTCACCGTCATTGCGAGCGCAGCGAAGCAATCCAGGGCAGTGCTGCGCCGCCCTGGATTGCTTCGCTGCGCTCGCAATGACGAGGGGTGGGGAGGCCGGGCGGGGCGGGGCATGCGCGCGGAGGGGAGGGTCATGTACTCAACCCCACGATCTGCGCGCCTTCGCCAGGCCAGAGGCGCAGGCTCAGCACGCTCGCATAAGGCAGGTCGAAGGCCCAGACTTGCGGCTGCTCCATGTGGAACAGTACCGCCAGCGCCGCGCGCATCGCGCCGCCGTGAGTCAGCACGAGGCTCGGCACCGTGATCCCCGCCAGCGCCCGCTCCACCCGCGCGCGCAGGGCCGACCAGCGCTCGCCGCCCGGCGGGGCGTGGGCGTCGGGGTCCTGCCAGAAGCGGGCATAGGCGGCAGGGTCGACCTCCGCGGCGGCAAGGCCGGTCCAGTCGCCGAAATCCAGCTCGCGCCAGTCGGGATCGACGCGGTGCTCCAGCCCGCGCGCGGCGGCGATGCGTGCGGCGGGATCGTGGGTGCGGCTGAGGTCCGAGGACACCACGCGGTCGAACGCCAGTCCCTCGGCGCGCGCGACACAGCGGGCGATCTCGGACGGCAACGCGGGCTCGTCCCGGTGGCCCAGCAGGAGGCCCGGCCTTGCCGGAGCGCCGTGGCGCATCAGGTGGAGCGCGATGCCGCTCATGCCTTATCGGTCACCGCCGCTTCGTCGAACGTCGCCATCCGGTTGTGCGTCGCCAGAGCCCCGCGCACGATCGGCACCGCCAGCGCAGCGCCGGTGCCTTCGCCCAGCCGCAGGCCGAGGTGAAGCAGTGGCTCCAGCCCCAGCTTGTCCAGCAGCCGCACATGCCCCGCCTCGGCCGAGCAGTGTGCGGCGATGCAATGATCGGTGAAACGCGGGTTGTCCCGCAGCAGCGGCAGGATCGCGGCCGAGGCGATGAACCCGTCCAGCAGCACCGGCACTCGCGCCAGCCGCGCGGCGAGGATCGCGCCCGCCATCGCGGCGATCTCGCGCCCGCCGAGAAGGCGCAACGTCTCGAAGGCGTCGATGGCGGCGCCGGAATGCAGCGCCACGGCCGCCTCCACCGCCACCGCCTTGCGCGACAGGCCGAGGTCGTCGATCCCGGTGCCGCGTCCGATCCAGTCCTGCGCGGAGCCGCCCAGTACGGCGGCGCAGAGCGCGGCGGCGGGCGTGGTGTTGCCGATGCCCATCTCGCCCACCAGCAGCAGCCGGGTATCGGCGCCCAGCGCGGCGGCGCCCCGGTTCAGGGCGTCGAGGCATTCCTCCGCGCTCATGGCCGCCTCGCGGGTGATGTCGCCGGTCGGCCGGTCGAGATCGAGCGCCACCACCGAAAGCCGCGCGCCGCAGGCCTCCGTCAGCGCGTTGATCGCCGCGCCGCCCGCCTCGAAGTTGGCGACCATCTGCACGGTGACCTCCGGCGGATAGGCGCTGACGCCCTGCGCGGTGACGCCGTGATTGCCCGCGAAGACGACGGCCTGCACCGGGTCCGCCTCGGGCCGCTCGCAGCCTTGCCAGCCGGCCATGAACACCGCGATGTCCTCCAGTCGGCCGAGCGCGCCGGTGGGCTTGGTGAGGCGGGCCTGACGGTTCAGCGCGGCGGCGCGGCTGGCCTCGTCGGGTTCGGGCAGCGCGGCAAGGGCAGCGGCGAAGGAGGCGGGATCGGCGAAACGGGTCATGTGCAGACGTAGCCTTCCGGGGGCGTGCGGGTGATGAAGTGGCCCTTCACGCCTTGCGGCCATTCCTTGAAGGGCACGCGGCCGTGCTCGCTTTCGGCATGGCGCGCCGCATATTCGAGGATGGCGCGGGCGGCGTCTTCGTCCGGCATGAAGTCGCCCAGCACGTAGCCGACCTTGCCCGGTGCGCGGACGTGGACGGTGCAGTGGCGGCTGCAGGCGAAGAGGCAGGGCATGGCCTGGATCTGGACGCCCTGCAGGTCCGGGTCGGTGGCCTGAACGCTGCGCATCGCCGCTTCGAGCAGGGCGCCGCCCCGCTGGCCGGTCTCGTCCTCGCGGGCGTCGGCGGTGTGGCGGCAGGTGTTGCAGACGACCACCGAAGGGCCGGGAGGTACGGGGGTCAGCATGGGGGTGTTTCTCTTGAGGGCAGGCCCGCCCTGCTGCGGTTGAAAGCTAGTTTGTCATCCCCGCGAAGGCGGGGACCCAACTGATGCGGGTGCAACAGGCGAAGTCGGGAGATGGGTTCCCGCCTTCGCGGGAATGACGACGGTACTATCAAGGACGGTTCCGCTTCAGGCAGCGGGCTCCCAAGTCTTGGGCAAGTCTCCCCTCCCGCTTGCTGGAGGGGGCGGGGGTGGGCCTTCCTTGTCATCAGAACCGGCTGCGCACGCCGACGTAGACCGTCCGTCCCAGCGCGGAGTAACCCGCCGCCGTCTGGTAGTCCTTGTCGGTCAGGTTCTCGACGCGGCCTTGCAGCATCAGGTTCTCCTTGATCCGCACTTGCGCGCGAAAGTCGATCAGCCAGTAGTCGTCCAGCTTCGCGGTGCCGGTGGCGGCGTTGAAGGTCTCGCCCGAGTAGCGCGCCGCGACGCTGGCGCGAAGCCCTTGCGGCAGGTCGATGCCCGCTTCGGCATTGGCCATGTGGCGCGGTACGCGCTGCAGCTGGCGGCCATAAGTCGAGGCGCCTTCGGTGCGGTCCTCGGCGCGGGTCCAGCTGTAGTTGCCCTCGGCAAACAGCACGCCCAGCTTCGCAGACGCGGCGAGTTCCAGGCCGCTGGCCTTGGCCGTCTTGACGTTGGCGTAGTAGCCGAAGCGCGTGGTCGTGGTGCCGGGGATGTAGCAGGCGGTGGGGAGCGTGCCGCCTGAATCGCTAGCCGTCGGGCAGTAGGCGAAGTCGATCAGGTTGTCGGTGTCGCGCTGGAACCACGTGGCGGTGAGGCGCAGCGCCTCGCCGAAGTTCTGCTCGGCACCCACTTCCCAGCCCTTGGCCTTCTGCGGGGCGAGGTCGGCGGTGCCGTAGGCGCTGTACATCTGGTAGAGCGAGGGGGCCTTGAAACCCTCGTCATAGCTGGCGCGCAGCACCGTGGCGCCTTCGTTGGGGGTATAGGCCGCGCCCGCGCTCCACACGGTCTGCCCGCCGAAGCGCGACTGGTGATCGTAGCGCGCGCCGCCGTCGAGGGTGAGGCCCTTGACCGGGCTCACGCGCAGTTCGGCGTAGAGGCTGTCCATGTCCACCGCGTAGGGCGTCAGCGTATAGGGCGTGGCGGAGTTCGTCGGCGAGGCGGTGGTCATCCGCTGCTCCTCGCGCTCGGCGCCGAACACGGCCTGGATCGCGTCGCTGAAGGTGTAGGTGCCCTGGTACTCGTAGCGGCGCAGGCGGCCGTGCGCGTCGAAGGTGATCGCGCGGATCGAGCGGGTGGGGTCGAAGTTCTCCCGGTCGGTGACGTTCTGCAGCACCGCGACGCGGTTGACGAGCTTGCCGTCCAGCAGCGCGAAGTTGAGGCCGGCGTAACCCGACCATTCCTTCGTGGTGCCATAAGCGAGGGTGTCGCCCGAAGTGCCGTCGAAATCGTTCTTCCCGTCGGCCCAGTAGCCACGCAGGTCGAGGCTGACGCCGGGGGCGACGCGCACCGTGACGGTGCCGCTGGCGGCGCTGCGCTGGAAACCGTCGGCCTCGGTCCCGTTCGCGCGGGCGGAGATACCGTCGGTGGTGAAGCGCGAGGCGGAGAGGCGCCAGTCGATGAGGTCCGAGGTGCCGCCCACGCCCGCGCGGGCGGAGACGGTGTCATGGGTTCCCGCCTCAACGGCGAAGCTGCCTTCGAGCGGCTCGGTCGGGCGGCGGATGCGCACGTTGACGACACCGCCGGTCGCGTCGCTGCCCCACAGGATCGACTGCGGCCCGCGCAGGATCTCGATGCGGTCGACGTCGTCGAGCAGCAGGTTGGAGAAGCCGTAGCCGCCCGCCGTCGCCGAGGGATCGGACAAGCGCATGCCGTCGATCACCATCACGGTCTCGCCCGCATCGGCGCCGCGGATGCGCAGAGAAGTGGTGGTGCCGTATCCGCCGTTGCGCGACATCGAGACGCCGGGGGTACGCAGCAGGGCATCGGTCAGGGCGATGGGCTGCAGGGCGACGATCGCGGGCTCGCCCAGCACGGTCACGGTGGCGGAGACGCGCTCGATCGCGACGGGGGTGCGAAGCGCGCTGACGAGGATGTTGTCGGCCGCGCCTGGTGTACTCTCGGTGTCGCCAGGTGCCGTTGTGGTATCGTTGGGTGCCGCTGTGTCCGCAAGCGCCGGAGAGGCCGAAACGAGCAGCGTGATGGTGGCTGCGGTCGTGGCAAGGTACTGTTTCACTGGTATTCCTTCATGCAAACGGCGGTGCTCCGCCGGCTGGTGAAGGATCATGGGCAGTGGGCGCGGACAGACAGCGCGACACCTCCCGCAAGCCCCCTCAGGCCGCCGGAACGATGGCTGTCGTTGCGCGAGGAATGACTTCCCCCGTTCGTCCGGCACACCCTGTCCGGTCGAAGAACGACGGCGACGGGCAGGTCTCCTGGCTCACGGGTCTTCGCCCATTTCGGCCGCCTTCTCAGGGACTTGCATCCCCAATGGCATGTGGCCGAACGGCTCTCCGCTTACAGTTGCAGGGGCAGCCCGGGTATT
Source organism: Novosphingobium resinovorum (assembly GCF_027922145.1). Taxonomy (GTDB): domain Bacteria; phylum Pseudomonadota; class Alphaproteobacteria; order Sphingomonadales; family Sphingomonadaceae; genus Novosphingobium; species Novosphingobium resinovorum. The sequence goes on from NZ_BSFC01000019.1 coordinate 469,823, forward strand.
TCACCCGCGTTCCCTTTCAATCCCCTCGCGGGGAACCTGTCGCGGCGCGGCAAGTATCGTGCGCCGGGCTGCCGCGCAAGAGGCCAATGCTTGCGCCAACCTGCGGGAAACCATAGGTGCGGAGGCGATGGACACTCCGCGCCAAGACGATGCCCCGGCCTGCCCGGCCTACCTGATAAGCGCTCCGTCCTCGGGTCAGGGCAAGACGCTGGTGACCGCGGCATTGGCCCGAAGGCACCTCAAAGCGGGCAGAAAAGTGCGCGTTTTCAAGGTTGGGCCGGACTTCCTCGACCCCATGGTGCTCGAAGTCGCGAGTGGCGCGCCGGTCCATCAACTCGACCTTTTCATGTGCGGAGAAGCGCAGTGTCGCGCCCTTCTCCACGAAGCGGCGCACGAGGCCGAGCTGATCCTCGTCGAAGGCGCGATGGGCCTGTTCGACGGCGATCCCAGCGCCGCCGACCTCGCCGGGCGCTTCGGCCTTCCGGTGCTTGCGGTGGTCGATGGATCGGCGATGGCGCAGACTTTCGGGGCGGTGGTCCACGGTCTTGCGACGTATCGGCCGGGGCTGGAGGTCCATGCGGTGATCGCCAACCGCGTCGGCAGCGCGCGGCACGCGGAATTGCTGGAGCAGGGCGTGCCTCCGTCGGTGAAGTGGCTCGGCACTTTCCCGCGCGAGGCCGGAGTGACGCTGCCCGAGCGGCACCTCGGGCTGGTGCAGGCAGCCGAGGTCGCGGATCTCGACGCGCGACTGGATCGGGCGGCGAGCCTGCTGCCTGATGCCGTGCTGGACCTGCCGCCGCCGGTGAGCTTCCCGGCGCCCGAGGTCCCGGAGGAAAGCCCCAATCTGGGGGGTCTGCGCATCGCCATCGCGCGGGACGAGGCTTTCGCCTTCATCTACCACGCCAACTTGCGATGGCTGGAACGGGCAGGCGCGCAGCTCGCCTTCTTCTCACCGCTTCATGACGCGCGATTGCCCGATTGCGAGGCGATCTGGCTCCCCGGAGGTTATCCGGAACTGCATCTGCAGACGCTTGCCGCCAATGCGCCGATGCTGGAAGCGATCCGGGCACATCATGCGGCGGACAGGCCGATTCTCGCCGAGTGCGGGGGCATGCTCTACGCCTGTGCATCGCTGACGGACGTAGAGGGGTATCGGGCCGATCTGCTCGGATTGCTGGAGGGGCACGCCGCGATGCAGCGGCGTTTCGCCGCCCTCGGCATGCAGCACATCGCGCTGCCGGGAGGGACCTTGCGCGGGCACACGTTTCATTATTCGCGGCTGGAAACCGGGCTCGTCCCGGAGGCTCGCGCCAGCACGCCGGACGGGCGGGACGGGGAAGCGCTCTATCGCGTCGGCTCGCTCACGGCGAGCTACATGCATGGCTACTTCCCGTCCGCTCCCGAAGCGGCGGCGCGGTTTTTCGTTCAGGCTTCGACCAGCGACTGACCTTCGGTGAGGATCGCGGCCTCCTTGCGCGGATCTTCGCTGGCCTCGACGATGCCGGGTTCGGGCACGCGGAAAACCTTGGCTGCGTCCGCCTTGTCGCCGAGGTTCTCGCTAGACGACAGGCTGATGAGCCATGGCGAGAGGAACAGGCCGACGATGATCGGCGAGAGCCAGATCGCCGTCGTCATGTCGAGGAACGCGGTCGCCGTCAGGCCCGCGCCGAGCAGCAGGTGCTCGCGCAAGTCGGGCAGCACCTCGCGCACGGTGATGCGGCGGGCATCGCGGGTCTGGGTGTTCCAGCCCGCCGAGATGCCCAGCAGCAGGCCGAGCAGTGCCTTGGTCTGGGTCACCATGGTGATTGGTGCGAGCAGCATGGCCAGTACCGTCTCCAGCAGGACCGAGCGGACGGCCGCGAAGCCGCCGCCGAAGCTGCGACGCCGCTCGCCGTCGGCCAGGACCCAGATCAACCCCATGATCTTCGGGCCGAACAGCAGCATCACTGTCAATGCCAGCACGCTTGGCGGGGCGAGGGTGACGAAGCCGCCATCGCCATGCGTCGCGACCTGGCCGATCATCGTCAGGATCAGCAGCAGCCAGCCCGGCGAGGTGAGGTAGGCCGAAGCCCCGATCAGCAGGTGCAGGCGGCTGGCCCAGTGCAGGCCCGAGGCGCCGAGCAGCTGCAGGTGCTGCAGGTTGCCCTGCATCCAGCGGCGGTCGCGGATCGCCATGTCGATGATCGTCGGCGGGAATTCCTCGTAGGAACCGCCGATCATGACCATGTGGACCGCCCAGCCGCGCCGACGCAGCAGGGCGGATTCAAGCATGTCGTGGCTGAGGATATGGCCGCCGAACGGCGCCTTGCCGGGAAGCTCCGGAAGGCCGCAGGCTTCGGCGAAGGCGCGGGTGCGCACGATCGCGTTATGGCCCCAGAAGTTGGCTTCCGAGCCCGACCACCACAGCAGTCCGGCGCTTGCGATGGGGCCGTAAGCCTCGCTCGCGAACTGCATCCAGCGTTGGAACAGGGTGCGCGCGTTGGTGATCATCGGCACCGTCTGGAGCAGGCCGATCGAGGGACGCTCCTCCATGATCGAGGCCATGCCCACGATCGTCTCGCCGCTCATCATCGAATCGGCGTCGAGCACCAGCATGTTCTCGTAGGCGCCGCCGAAGCGCTTGACCCATTCGGCGATGTTGCCGGGCTTGCGGGCGATGTTCTTCTCGCGGCGGCGGTAATAGATCTTGATCGGCGCGTGGTCGGCCAGTTCGTGCCAGGCGGCTTCCTCGCGCTTGCCGTGGAAGGGGTTGGAATCGCTGAGGACGAAGAAGTCGATCCACGGCGCGCCGCCGGCTTCGGCGATCGAGTAGGCCATGGCACGCACGCGGGCGAAGACTTCCTCGACGCCCTCGTTGTAGACCGGCATCAGCACGGCGGTCTTGTGGCGCAGGCTGGAGGCCGGGCTTGGCAGCGCGGTGAAGCCGGGATGCTCGCCGGTGATGAGCTTGAGGAAGCCCATCGTCGCGGTAACGAAGCCGAACGAGATCCAGCAGAACAGCGGCACGAAGAACACCAGCAGCAGCGCTTCGACCCAGTCGAGCCCGTCGCGCGAGAGTTCCATGCGCACCGTGCTCGATGCGGCGAGGCCGATGGCGGCAGTGAGCGCGAGCAGCAGCAGGCGCTTGACCAGCATCCCGTGCGGCGCGGTCTTCACCTCGCGCGCGCCGGGCGGATTGCCCCACAGGTTCTGGATCGGCATCGCCATGGGCGATTCGGCCGGAAGCATCGGCGAATGGTTCATCGGCGTCGCACTCACGATTCTAGAGCCTTGATAACGGTCTCACTGAGCGCGGAGTTGCCGCGCTTGAGAAAAAGTCGGAACTGGGGCTGGGTCAGGGCGGCGGATCGCACGTCGATCATCGCTCGCCAGCGCCCGTCAGACCGCGCCACCGGATAGGCGACGGCGGAGACCACCGCAGCCTTGGGCAAGTCGGTATCGGGCGTGACGCCGCTGGTCCGGTCGAGGCCCGCCAGCGCGGGACCGGAGAAATCGAACACGAACTTGCGCACGCCTTCCAGCGGCGGCGAACCCGGACTGCCGCCGGGGCCTTCGAACACATCGACGCAGCGTGAGCCGCCATCGATGGTCGGGTCCTTGGACGTCCAGGTCAGCCGATAGGCGAAATCGCGGCGCTGCCCGGCCTTGGCGGGACGGTCGGGGCGCCAGAACAGCGCGATGTTGTCGAGCGTCTCGCTGCCCGTCGGCATTTCATAGAGGCCGACCGCGCCCGCGCCCCAGTCTCCCTTGGGCTCGACCCAGAGCGAGGGGCGACGGTCGTAGAATACGCCGTCGTCCTGATAGTGATCGAAAGCCTGGTCGCGCTGCAGCAGGCCGAAGCCCTTTGGCGAATCCGAACGCAGCGCGTGAAGTCGCGCCACCGCGGGATTTTCCAGCGGCCGCCAGACCCGCTCGCCATTGCCCGACCAGATCGCGAGGCCGTCCGAATCGTGGATTTCCGGCCGCCAGTCGCCGTGCGTACGGGCGGGGCTCGACTGATCGTACCAGAACATGCTCGAAGCAGCGCCGAGGCCCAGTTGCTTGACGTCCTTGCGCAGGAACAGCGCCGCAGTGACGTCCTGCGTCACCCCATTCGCCGTCTTGCGGCAATCGAACGCATAGGCGCCGGCAAGGCTCGGCCCGTCGAGCAGGGCATGGATGCGTACGCTGTCGGCGCCGGTCTGCTCGATCCAGAAGCGGGTGAAGTCGGGAAACTCCTCGCCAGTGGCAAGGCCGGTGTCGATGGCGATGGCGCGGGCCGAGAGGCCATACTGGTCGCGGTCGCCGGAGGAGCGGAAATAGCTCGCGCCCTGAAAGGCCAGCCAGTCGCTGCGGCCGGTCGCGTCCATGACGCGGAAGCCTACGGCGTCGGTGTTGTGGCCGCCGACGAACAGATCGCTGGTATCGACGATCGCGCGCGCCTGCCCGCCCTCGACGACCGAGATGACGACGGGCTTGGGCGCGGTGCCGCGCACGGCGGGGAACAGCCGCACGTTGCCCGCGACCATCGGCGCATCGCCGTAAGTCAGCTTCCCGGCCGCATCGTAGTCGGCGGCGGCGCGCGTGGATTCGGCGATCGGCGCATAAGGCTTGCGGGCTAGATCGCGGGCCTGGGCCACCAGGCGATCCCACGAGAACGGCTCGGGCGTACCGAGACGACCGCCCGTCGCGGCCTTCACCCCGTCAGGCAGGGCGCTTGCCGCTGCGAGCGCCGCCATCAGCCCCATGGCCGTGCGGCGCGACATCTGCGCGTCGTCGTTCAGAATGCTGCTTACCCTTGTTGCCTCGGATTTTCCGTCGAATGCCCATACGCACGGACGCGGCAATTGTTGCAGGAGGAACCTTTCATCCGCCTGACTGGCCGCCTCCGGCCGTCGCGTCCCGCCAACCGATGATCGCGCGATCGCCGGGTTTGAGGTCGTTCGCGAAGACTTCGGTGCGCTTGCCGTCGCTGGCGCCGACGGTGACGTAGACCCGGCGCGGCTCGCCGCCGTCGAGCACGAAGATGCGCTCGCGCCGCTGTGGTCCACGCGCGCCCGGCTCGAATTCCAGCGCGGCATTGGGGACCAGCAGCACGTTCTGCCGCTCGGGCAGTTCGATCTCGACGGTGGCCTTCATGCCGGGACGGACCTGCGGGCCGGGCTTTTCGATCGTGAAGACGGCAAGCGGCGGTGTGGTCTGCGGCGGCGGAGATACGCGCATCAGCGTCAGCGTGGCCGATTGCGGCGCGTCGGGCAGGGTATCGAGCCGGATACTCGCAAGCGTTCCCGCCTTGATCGGCTCTGCCCTGTGGGTGTCGAGCGGGACTTCGATGGTCAGCGGTGCGATGCCCTGCGCGATCGTGAACAGCGGCTGGTGATCGCCGATCATCTGCCCCGGCTGCGCATGGCGCATGGTCAGTATGCCCGAGAACGGAGCGCGCACTTCGGCTCCGGACTTGCGCGTCTCGTCTTCCTTGAACTGGATCTGCGCGGCCTTCACTTCGGCGCGCGCCGCCTCTACGCCAAGGTCCGCGCGGCGGGCATCGGCACGGGCAAGCTCGATCTCGTTGAGCGAGGGCGCGCGGCCGCCCGAGCGACGCCATACGCTCTCGAACCGGGCAAGGCGTGATCCGGTATCCTGCGCGGTGACTTGCGCCGCTTCAAGGGCGGCCTGCGCTGCAGTCAGGCGCGAGCGGCCGACTTCCACCGCGCCCTTGATCTCACCCGCGTCGATCATGGCGAGCAGTTCGCCCTGTTCGACCGCGCCGTCGCTCTTGCCGGATACCCAGGTCACGCGGCCGGGAAGCGCCGAGAACACTGTCACTTCGCCGGCGCCGCGAATCTGCCCGCGTTCGGAGATCAGCGGGGTCAGGTTTCCGCGCTCGACCGGGGTGGAATAATACGGGGAGTCGTCCCCGCTCACGAAGCGCACGAAGAACGTCATCGCCCCCAGCGCGGCGATGGCCAGGATCAGCAGGCTCAGCCAGTGGCGGAACACGCGGCGCGGTGCGGCGCCGAGCAGGGCGTCGAGCGGGGTATGCGTATCATGTTCAGTCACAGCCGGCGGTCACCGTTATCGTGGGGCCTGTCGCGGAAGGATCGGGTGCAACGACCGGTGCAAGACCTTCGCGCGCCCAACTCCCGTCCTGCCCGGACCAGAGATCGAGCGTCGCCGTCACCCGGGCCGCGCGCGCATCAGCCAGCGCGAGTTCGACCGCGAGCGCGGCGGCTTCGGTCACGTAAAGCGTGGAGAAGGCCCCGGCTCCCTCGCGGTAGGCGGTACGCGCGTCACGGACGGAGCGGCGCGATTCCTCCAGCGCCTGAGTCAGTCGGGCTTCCCTGAGGACGGCATCGGCCAGAACGGCCCGTTGCGGGTTCTCCGGTGCGGCCGAGGCAAGCGGGTCTACCGCAGGATCGGGAAGCGTCCCCGGGGTGCCGAGCTTCGCGGCAAGGGCATCGGGCTGATCCCCGACAAGGCGGGCCAGTTCGGCAATGGCCTGATCGAGCCGCCCTTGCGCGAACCCCAGTTCACCCTGCGCGGTCTCGTCCTGCGAACGGGCGAGCGATCCGTCGATCGCCGGAACGAGCCCGGCCTCACGGCGGAACTGGGCGACTTCCGCATTATCCTTGTACTGAGCCCGCAGATTGCCGCGCAGCGCGACGTCTTTCTGCAGGCGCCGCACTTCGACATAGGTAAGCGCGATCTGCCGGGCGAGTCGTTCCCGACGCGCCGATACCCGGTCGACCTTCTCAGTCCTGATCTGCGGGTCGGCGTTCACGCTCTTGTCGCCGAACAGCCGCCCCAGCTTGGCGCCGATGCGTTTGGCGTCGTGCTCGGTCTGGTAATCGTACTGGCGCAGCGAAGCGATCCGGCAGATGACTTCGGGGCTGGTATCGAGGCCCTGCTGTATCAGTGTCGCCAGAACGGGGTCTCCCGCCTCACGCCACCATGCGGGGGCCGCGGGTACGACAGGAGTCTCGGCGCCGGCGGCAGGGGCCGGGGCGCTGGCGACGTCCCTCGTGGTCTCGGCGCATCCTGCACAAGCGAGCGCGAGCGCCATAAGCGCCGCGCCGCCCAGTCGCGCGCGTGGTTTCAACATTCTCGACACGTGCATTCCGATAGCACCTGAGCCCCGCGAAGCAATCATGCTGCGATAGCGAACGCAGGAATGCCCGACTGGTGGCAGGGAGCGACGGGAGATTCGCGCTTTTATGCAGGCTGAACGGGGTGATGCTGCGCGGTAAGAGGGGTTATGTAATTGCAAAGGCGCAGGAAACCGGGGTTTCTGGTGCTTGATGAACTTTTTTTGAAATTAGTGTTTGACCGACTCACCTGGTGGCCTTAGAGGCCCGTTCACCGCAGCGGACCACACGGTTTTGCATCGGTCGCCAAGCACTGACGGGCACCAAGCTCTCCGAGGTTAAAGCCGGGGACGACGGGTTGTCCGGGTTTGTTGCCTGGTGGTTCTTTGACATTGTAGGTTTATGATGAAGGGACATGTGGGCGACGGCGCCTGGTCTCGTGGGTCTTTGGGCCACGGGTACCAGTTTAAAGCAAGCCGATG
>NZ_BSFC01000020.1 GCF_027922145.1 Novosphingobium resinovorum
TTCATATCCACCAAAACCCACGCCTCCCTGCGGGCTTCAGCGCTTTTCACAGACGACCAGCTGAAATGTCCTCCTTCTGTAGCGCGACGATTACGGAGTCCGGCGCATTGCCTCAATAGAATCGTTCCCCAAGGCGTGATCGTTGCCTCATCAAGAATGCTCCCGAGGATGTTGAGAGTGGAGCAAGAAAATGAGGAAGGTCAGCATGACGACGCGCGACGACATTATTGCAGCAACTGGCGAGCGGTATCGAAACGCTGATCGCGCGACTCGGGGGAAGATCCTCGATGTGTTCACGGCCATTACCGGCTTTCACCGTAAGCACGCGGCGCGCATCCTGCGCGCAACAGCGCGGCGTAATCGGTGCGCGCCAAGACCGGAACTGCGTCTCTACAACGACGAGATGGATAGCGCGCTGGTGACGCTGTGGGAGGCCTCTGACCGGGTCTGCGGGAAACGGTTACACGCAATGCTGCCGCTGCTTGTCGAGGCCATGGAACGCCATGGACACATGACCCTGCTGCCAGCCATCCGGGCTGGGATCCTCACCATGAGTGCGGCGACGATTGATCGCCGTCTGGCGCCGTTTCGCGAAGGGGCCAAGCGCCGGCGACGGGCACCACCTTCGGCTGCAGTGAAGGCGGCAGTCCCGGTCCGCACCTTCGCCGATTGGGGTGACCCGTTACCTGGGTTCTTTGAGGCCGACTTGGTGGCCCATTCGGGTCCGTCTGCAGATGGAAGATTTGTCCAGACCCTGACTCTCACGGACATTGCCAGCGGGTGGACCGAGACGGTGCCGATTCCGTTCCGCGAGCAAGGGCTTCTGGTGCAGGCACTGGTCAAACTGCAGCGTTCACTTCCGATGCCGATCCTTGGGCTGGATACTGACAACGACACGGTCTTCATGAACGAAAGTATTCAGGGCTGGTGTGCAATTCATCATATAACGTTCACTCGTTCTCGCCCGTATCACAAAAATGACCAGGCATGGGTAGAGCAGAAGAACGGATCGGTGGTCAGAAAGCTGGTTGGCTATCGGCGATATGAAGGGCTCGAAGCGCTCCAAATTCTTGAGAAGCTCTACACCGCATCGCGCCTGTTTGTGAACCTGCTTCAACCATCATTCAAACTGATCTCAAAGGAACGCCGTGGTGCCAAGGTAATCAAGCACTACGATAAACCGGTCACGCCCTGTCAGCGTCTCCTTGCGGATGCCCGGGTCAGCAATGCTATCAAGACACAGTTGTCGACGTTACAGGCGAGCCTGGATCCCATCGACTTGCTCGCACGCATGCGTCATTGTCAGCAGCAATTGCTCAATCTCTCACAGGAAGATCAGGTTGAGGGGGTGATCCAGCCGGATGCGCGGCTTGGAGACTTTCTGGCCAGCCTCAAAGATGCCTGGCAGTTCGGCACCGTGAAGGAATCGGCGCGTCCACTGCGTACTTGGAGGACGCGCGCGGATCCCTTCGCGGCGACGGCAAGAGAGGTGACCGCCCTGTTTGAAAACGCCATGGGGCGAACGTCTCGTGATTTGTTCGAAATGCTCTGCGCGGAGCATCCCGGCCTGTACCTTCCGGGCCAATTGAGGACTTTCGAACGACAGCGCAAACGGTGGCGAGCAGCAAAGGCCGACGCACTGATCCTCGGGGCCTCTGCAGTGGCGGCTGAATAGCGGCGCGGAGAGCGCTCCATCCATTGCCTGTTCGCGTGCCGCTTCGCTACGCTACGCAACCCTACGCAACCCTACGCAACCCGCGAACAGGCAATGGATGGAAAGATCTGGCCCACTCGGCTATGGGAACCATTCTGATGAGGCAACGATCACACCTTGGGGAACATTCCTCCGTGAGGCAACACGCCGGCCATCGTAGTTGTCGCCGCGCATCCTTCGCTGCAGCAGGCGCGGCGCGCAGGTCAGCGCCCCAGTGGAGAAGGGCCTGCCGGGGCGCCGGCATTGCGATGTCGGCGCCCCGAAGACTGCTGCCTGGGACAAGGGCTGGTACCAGCGGGATCGTAAGGCGTCGCAACCAGTTGGTTTGTTAGATTAGGCTAATCTTTCGGGGCGCTTGAGGGCTTATCAGAGCCGAGAGTAGCTGAAGACCGCGCTGCAACCGCTCTCGTGATATACTTCCGCCAATCGACACGCGTAGCGCAGTCGCACTAGGCATTGCGGGATCCACCGCAAATGCTTCGCCCGCAATGGCCGAAAGGCCGTGCTGACGCAGAGCATCCGCAATATGCCGGGTATCAAGGTCCGCAGGGACTTCTAACCAGAGATGATATCCGTATTCCGGCGCGCGAAACGAACCAGCCGGAAGATATTCGCGAGCGAGCGCCTGACGGATAGATGCCTCGGTGCGAACTTCCTCGATCAGCCTGTGAAAGGCACCGCTGTGCAGCCATTGCGTGACTATCGCAGCGTTCAAGGGAGGTGCCATGATGGCTGTTTCGTGCATATCGGCAGCAAGACGCCACGCGCCAGCGACGTCAGGAGCACGCAACCAGGCTACACGCAGGCCCGGGGTAAGCACTTTCGAGACGCTCGCAATGTACCAGGCATTTGTTGGCGCAAGGGCCGCGATCGGCACCAGCGGCTGGGCAGGCAGCAAGCCGTAAGCGTCGTCTTCGATCAACAGAAGCTGATGCTGCGTAATGACCTGTGCGATCGCCGCTCGGCGGTCGGCCGGCATGCTGACGGCAGTGGGATTATCGTTGGTGGGGACCAGGTACACACCCCGCACGGCTGCTGCGGAACATGCGCTGTCCAGTGCCTCCGGAAGCAGCCCGTTTTCGTCTGACGCCACCGCGACCAACTCGATGCCGTATCTGCGGGAAAGCGCAAGCAGGCCAGGGTAAACGTAAGGGGCTACAGCCAGTCTATCGCCGGCTCTGAGTTCCGCGCTAAAAATCGCATGGAGCGCATTCTGACCGCCAGCAGCTACCAGTACGCTGTCCTCAGAACACGGGATGCCGCGCCCTGCCAGCATATCGGCACCTGCCTTGCGCGCCGATGCGGCGCCGCCACTGCGCTGATACTGAAACGGAAGTACGCCGTGTTCGGGTGTCAGCAAGGCAGAAGCACAATCCCGAAAGGCGCTTGCAAGGGACCCGCCAAAGTCTTCAGGGGGAGCATTCATTCCCGTATCGCCGGCGTCCGGAACGCGAATGCCCGACACCACTGATGCTTTGGAGCGTACGAAGCTTCCGCGTCGACCACTCCCTTCCACAAGGCCAAGGCGCTGTGCTTCCCCGTAGGCACGGGTAATGGTCGTGAGGTCCAGCCCCAGAGTTTCCGCCAGCAGTCGTTGAGGGGGCAGGCGGTCACCCTCGCGCAGTTTCCCTGTATCGATATCACGAGCGAGCGCCTCGGCGATCGCGAGGTACTTGGGACCGCTCACCGTGGCTATATCGGGAATCCAGCTTTGCATGATGACCTTCTAAACGCCTTTGACGCTGCTTGAGCTGTCAGTCTCGGTGATAGAATGCGGGACGCCCGGCAAGGACATTCCTTGCCATTTCCCCGCCATCGTACAGCGCAAGCGATCCGGCAGAGGCCATATCGTCCCAGAACCCAGGGTCAGCATACTGACGAAGGGCGACTTCGTATCGTTCAAGTCGAACGGTCTCTGCTTTCAGCAGATCGGCGGCAGTCTTGATCTCTGGAAAATCTTCGGCCTGGCCGTTGCGGATCATGCTGGAAAGATCCGGTCGATTGATGGCATCGTAAAAGCACGAGACGAGCCGGGCCGCCAGATTGATACTCCCATGCGTTTTCGAGACCGCTGAAGAAGGCGGGTCCCCCATATCACTTCTCCTCGCTTTCTGCCCGGGCATGCAACTGCGCCCAAAGGTTCTCGGTGCCGGCTTCCTGCGCCTTGTTCACGTACTGCGACGCGACCAGCCAGCCTTTGATGTATTGCAAGGGAAGGACGCATCCGAGCGCCATCAAAGGCGCGGACGTGAAAAGATGCACCCAGAAAGGCGGCTCAAACGCGACCTGCAGCCAGACGACGAAGAATGTCAGCGGGAACGCGACAATACACAACGAGAAGAAAGCCGGGCCGTCGTCCGGCGCGGCGAAATTGTAGCTGAGCCCGCAATTTGGACACGTCGTTTGCAACTTGAGCCACTTGCGGAACATGGATGCCTTTCCGCATTCGGGGCAGAGCCCCTTCAATCCGCAGTGAAATATCCAGCGTCCTTTGCTGGCAGATGCGTCATTCGAGTCCAACATGGGACAGCACCTCGATAGGTCTAACTGATTCTCACTCCTATATATGACATGCAGTTAAACCATGCAATGACCATGCATATAGGCATACAATTTAGACGTGTAGGCACGGACAGGATCAATATGAAGCAGCGGCGCGCGGGATATCTCGAGAAGGTAGGGTAATTGCGCCGCCATATTGCATGGACTGTATCCATACAAATGTTAAATTTGCGGAGGCGCATACGCATCTCGATCGAACGCTTCAACGCTGTCTCGCAGCGCCCCGTCTCAGCCCGTAAACCTGTATCGAGACCGCACCGCGCTCTCGCTCGGCGTGAATACCCCTTGGCACTAATAGCCCCGGTGGATGGCCGGGATCGAAACTGAAGGCCAGATGCTGGGCATGATCGTCACGGCAGGGGTCAAGCAGCAATGCATGTTCGGCCTGGAGATTCGTTCCTAGCCCGGTCGCACGAACGCCCGATGCGGCCACGGGGAAGCTGTCCAGTTTCCCGGACCGCCGGGTCAGCAGCTTTGCGTGCGCGGCGACCTCGGCAAGGCCTGCAGAAACGACAAAAACCTTCTGCTTTCGCTGCCCTCTTGAGTGCTCGAGCATCTACGATGCCGCTTCTGGTCGACCTAATCGAAAGTGTCTTGCCCAAAGCCGAAGGAAACGATGGCGGTGCCGGTCGGTCGCGTTTACCCGGCACCTGTCGCCGCCATTAGCATTATCACCCGATCCTGCGGACATCAGCGCCGCGCGGCGTGTCATGACCATTATATAGTGCGCGAGGATCGTTGATCGAACATCCCGCCAATCCCGAATGACTGGCCCGTGATGCTCGTTTTGCTTCGACGGTTCAGGGCCTTCCCGACCTTGGCCGGCGATGAGCGGTGGTCCTCAATCCTCATTAATCCCTTGGACGCCGACGCCGGTGACCATGATATCACCGTGCTCATGGCCATGTGGTTGAAAAAGCTTCGTGTCTGCGGTATATGAAACTGATTGAACAGGAATGATCCAATGACACGCCTGGCGAATTCTGGATTTGTAGACCCCGATCAGCTCCTCCGGGACCGTATCATGGCGAGCGCGGAGCGCATCATCAAGTTGATGCCGGCTTCCGCCAAGGCGGCGGCCATCCGCAGCATCGATGTACCCAGTCTGGTATTCAACCTCGCGCGCGGTATCCCCGCTGTCGAAACCGATAATCCCGAGGCGGCAGAGAAGCTCACGAAAGCCATTGCCTTCAAGCGGCGCATGATCGATGCTGCAGGCGGCGCGCTGACCGCTGAGAAGGTGCGAGAGCTGCTGGAGCATAAAACGATCCAGGCCGTTTACAAGGCGGTCAAGGACCGCCGACTGCTGATGGTCGAGGACAACGGGACCAAGCTGTTCCCGGTTTTTCAGTTCGACGGCAATACGATCCTCCCAGGGGTCGCCCGCGTACTGAGTGCTGTTCCGCAGACCGGTGGTTGGGCCATCCTTCAATTCCTCGTGGCGGGAGATGAGGGGCTCGATGGCAGGAAGCCTATCGATATGCTGCGCGGCAGCGCGGCTGAAATCGATCTCGTGGTGCGTTTCGCCCAAACACTCGAAGACTGATTTGGGATGGCTGGGACAGGCAGGATGCCTGTGGCGACGATCGCCACGGGCAGGGTACTTCATCGCATTCACGGATCCGCAGTCGCGGCCAGATGGTATGGCCGCAAGGATGCGACGTGGCGCTGGGATGACCCTGATCGTAAATTTGGCGTTCTCTACCTCGGGAAGACGCTTGTCGGTCCATTTGCCGAAACGCTTTTGCGCGCGCCGGCTGAAAGAGACATCCTTTGGGAACAGATTGCGCGCAGGCGTTCCGCCAGTTTCACGGTGATGCGGCCGGTGCGTCTCGCCAAGGTTCACGGACCAGGCCTGGCGTGGTTCAGGACCACGTCGGCGGGGGTGTCTGCAGATTTCGATCCTGTAGACAATCCTGGCGCTTATGGCGTGCCGCAGCAAATCGCGGCACAAGTCTTCCATGACACCGATCTGGACGGCATTCAGTATCGATCGCGGTTCGACAGTGACGAGTTCTGCATAGCGCTCTTCGATCGTGCTGACGGCGCGATATCGTTGAGCTCCGAAGGTAACCCGATCCCCAAGGAGTGGGCGGAAAAGCTCCTTGGCAGTCGAGGTTACAACCTGATTGAGTTTTGACTGCGTCCATAACGCGACGGAGCCGTGTCCGTCGTCATGCTTTCGGCGACGGAATATGCGCGCCTTTCTCAATTCAATCACGTGCCGATGGATGTTGCTGAACTAGGCGTCGATGCGATCGAGGCCATCCGGGTTGCCGATCAAGTCCCAGGTTCATTCCGTGCGAATGGACTTCTGGAATAACCGACCTAGCCGGCTCCGCTGATATCAGCGTGGGGCTGTTGCGGTCGGGATTTCGAGAGCTTCACCCCCATTTCGGATCCGCAGGGTTTGTTCCTGCTATTTAGAGTCCTCTTTCGGGGAGGAACCCCTCCGACTTCCAGTCGGATACTGGCTTCAGCCGTAGACTCGCGTGCAAGCCTGTAACCTCGGGAAAAACGGAAGACCGCCTGAAGGGCGTAAGTCTTCCGTTTTTCCCGAGGTTACAGGCTATGCGCTACAAGAGCGGTTGTCACACGACATTCCATCATCGCTATCATCTCGTCTGGGCACCCAAGTATCGCTTCAAGGTGCTCCATGGCGACGTGCGCCTGCGGGTCCGGGAAATTATCAGGCAAGTTTGCGCCGAGATGGGCGTGACGATCATCAATGGGGCACTGTCGAAGGACCACGTGCACATGTTCGTCGAAATCCCGCCGCACGTTTCCGTCAGCGATTTCGTCCGCCGTGCCAAGGGGCGATCGTCACGGAAAATCCAGCAGGAGTTCGAGCACATCCGCAAGCGGTATTGGGGGCAACGCTTCTGGCAACGCGGCTACTTCTCGACTACCTCCGGCAACATCACCGATGACATCATCATGCGGTATCTCGAAAAGCATACCCACAAGGATGGCTTCAGCCCCGCCGCATGATCCTACCGGCGTCAGCCGGTCAGTCATTCAGAGAAGACACTATTTCCGCCAGATAGAGATGTCACCCTTGGATGCAGCAGGGTCAGTGCGTAGCCCTGCGATCCTGCGCAGCGCTGACCCTGCTGGCACACAGGTCCGGCGATATGACACCCGGACCCGCTGCCCCGCAGTGGGCCCCCTCAATGGCCGCTTTCGCGATCCACAATTGTTCGGGTGTATGGCGAGAAGGGGTGGTTAGCTCCCGTTCCCATTCTGGTCCGAGGCGCGGGTATAGCTGCCGTCCGTGGAGCATGCCGCCGAGGCAGCAACGCGCCCATTCTTGCCGTTCGAGGCGCTGTCCGAGGATCCCGAAAGCGGTCTTTCAACTTCGTTCGGAATTTGAACCAGGCGAAAAACAAGGAGCAAGCAGCCATGTTTACCCATCGCTTGCCGAAAATATCAATGGCGGCCGCAAACAGCATGGCACTGGCTGTCCCGCCGATGACTGCACCATAATTAAGAAAATCACGGCACTTTGACTGTTAGTTTGCAATATTTCACGTACGGCCCAGCGGTACTTCCTTCAGCACCTGCCTGATAAACGAGGGTGGACTCAGGCTTATGAAACACCCATGAGGCTCGGCGAGCTTGTCCAGTCCGCAGTTTGAGTTTTCGTTCCGTGAAGCCGCTTACCCGCCTCCTCCCCCGGCGCTTTCGCGTCCTCCTGCGTCGCCATGGTCCGGAAGCGCTGATCTGGCGGCGGCGTGTGGCCATTCTGGGCGGCGCGGTTCTGGTCGGGCTGGTGGCCCTGGTTTTCGCCGACATGGCGGATCGAGCCAATATGCTCTTCCAGTCGGCCTACCGCCGATGCTGGTGGCTGCCTTTCTTTATGACGCCGTTGGGCTTCGCGGGCATCGTCTGGGTGACCAACCGCATGGCACCGCTGGCGAGAGGTTCGGGCATCCCGCAGGTGATGGCCGCGACCAGAAATCCCGAAGCCGCCCTGTCGACCTTCGTGTCGGCGCGTGCGGCTATCGCCAAGTTCTTTCTGACGGCGGCGGCACTCGTCTTCGGCGCGTCGGTCGGCCGCGAGGGGCCGACGGTGCAGATCGCGGCGGCGATCATGGGGCGCATGCACCGGCTGATGCGCATTCCCATCCGCTCGTCGGTCTATATCGCAGGCGGTGCGGCCGGCGTGGCGGCGGCGTTCAACACGCCTCTGGCCGGCGTGGCCTTCGCGATCGAGGAACTGGCAGCGGCGTATGAGCAGCGCATGACGCTGCTGGTGATGGCGGCTGTCCTGATCGCAGGCATGGTGAGTCTTGGGCTGGCAGGGGATTACATCTACTTCGGGGAAATGCGTCAGACACTTCGCGTGACGCAGGCGATCATCGCTGCTCCCGTCGCCGGGATCGTCGGGGGCATTGCGGGCGGTATCTTCTCAAGGCTGATGCTGACCGCAGGCGCGACGTCCTTCGCGCCCATGGCCTGGCTCCGGGCGCGGCCGGTGACGTTCGCACTTGGATGCGGCGTGGTCGTAGCGGTGATCGGGGCCTTCACCGGGCTGACCTGGGGCACGGGCTATGAGACCGCTCACGGGATCATCGAAGGCCGCGCTGTGCCGGCATGGTTCGGTGTGGCGAAGTTCATGACGACGCTAGCGACGGCCGTCTCGGGTCTGCCGGGCGGCATCTTTGCGCCGTCGCTGTCGATCGGCGCGGGCATTGGCGACCTTCTGCGCACGGTCTTCCCGGATTACTCGCCCGGTGCCATCGTGCTGCTAGGCATGGTGGCCTATTTCACCGGCGTGGTGAGAGCTCCGCTCACTGCGGTCATCATCATCTCGGAGACGACAGCGAGCCGGGGACTGATGATGCCGCTGGTAGCCTCGGCCCTCGTGGCGGATTTCGCCGCGCAGTTCATCTGCAAGGAAAAACTCTACCATGGACTTTCGCAGCGCTTCCTGAAGGCGGCAGGCTGAGCAGGCTCAAGGCCGAGCTATCGCGCAGGCCTCCCACAGGCAGTCAGGCAAATGAGCATAGCTGCCGAGTTTGACTGACTTCCCGAATGTAGGACTGGACAAAGCCAGCGCGAAATAGCTCACGATAATCCAACGGAGTGATCGCAGATTCCGACTAGATCAAGGCTCTGGCAAGTCGGACCGGGGTTGCGGCCCCGGGTGCGGGCTGCCAAGGATAGGGCGGGTGTTCGCCATGTGGTGGGCAGGTTTCGCAGCATCGGTCGGGCCGCCGGTGCCTGACGATCTTTGCCCGGAGCTCCCGATGGTCCTCGCACGCCTCAAGTCCCCCAGCGCCCTTCGCCGTTTCCTACATGGGCAGTCCTCTGCAGGTCTTTTTCTGATGGCGATGGCCGCCATCGCGCTCGTGCTCGCCAACTCGCCCGCTGCGGCGACCTACGAAGCCCTGCTGCACAGTCATCTCGGGCCGCTCTCGATCGCGCACTGGATAAATGACGCACTAATGGCGGCGTTCTTCCTGCTCGTTGGCCTTGAGATCAAACGTGAGATGCTCGACGGCCAACTTTCCACATGGCCGCGCCGCATGCTCCCGGGCATCGCGGCCCTCGGCGGCATGGCGGTTCCGGCACTGCTGTTTTTCGCATTCAATACAGGAGAATCGGCCCGGGGTTGGGCGATTCCAGCGGCGACCGACATCGCATTCGCTCTTGGCGTAATATCATTGCTCGGCGACCGCGTGCCTGCGTCTCTGCGCGTGTTTCTGGCTGCCTTGGCGATCATCGACGATCTGGGTGCGGTGATCATCATCGCAGTATTCTACACCGCCCAAGTTTCCTGGCCCGACTTGCTTGTCGCGGTGCTGGCCGTCGCGGGTCTCATGGCGATGAATCGTCTGCGAGTTCGCCGGCTGACACCCTACTTGCTGTTGGGCGTGGTGCTATGGATCTTCGTGTTCCGCTCTGGAATCCATGCAACGCTGGCCGGTGTACTGCTTGCGTTGACCATACCCATGGACGTGACGCCAAGCCGCTCGGACGGCGATGCCACCAGCCCTCTCCATCGCCTCGAACACGCCCTGCATATCCCGGTAGGCTTTCTCATCGTTCCCCTCTTTGCATTAGCCAATGCCGGGGTGCCCTTTCTCAGCCTGCCGGTGAATGCTTTGCTCGCGCCGGTGACGCTTGGAGTCGCTGCAGGTCTGGTCCTCGGCAAGCCGATCGGCGTGTTTGGCTTGTCGCTGATGGCCACCAAGCTGGGATTGGCGGATGCTCCGGCGCATGCCAGCCGGATGCAGATGCTGGGGGTAGCCCTGCTTTGTGGGATCGGCTTCACGATGAGCCTTTTCATCGCCCTCCTGGCGTTCCCGGGCGACCCAATCCTTCAGTCCGAAGCCAAAGTCGGCATTCTCGTCGGTTCATTGATTTCCGGCATTCTGGGCTTCTTGGTGCTGCGCATCGCGAACCGTGAAGTCCCGATCAGCCATACAGCAGCGTTAGCGTAATTGCCGCACAGGCTACCACAGCCACGACCAAAGGCGCGCCCATCCGGGCATAATCGCTGAATCGGTAGCCGCCCGGCCCCATGACCAGAAGATTGTTCTGATGACCGATCGGGGTCAGAAAGTCCGATGACGCGCCGATGAGCACTGCCAGCAACGCGGCGTCTGGACTGACGTGGAGAAGGTTGGCTGCGTCGATAGCGAGCGGGCCCATGATGATCGCGGTCGCCACATTGTTGAGGAAGATGGATAGCACCAGGGTGACCGAGCACAGTGCGGCCAGAACGACGACCAGCGGCAGACCCGTCAGCATCTCACCCAGCCACTGCGCCGCGATGGCGGCTGCGCCGCTGTTCTCGAAGCTCTGCCCCACCGGGATCATGGCTGCGAGCAGGACGATCACGCTCCAGTCGATCGAGCGGTAGATTTCCTCTGACGGAAGTAGCCGCAACGCCGCGATCAGGACGGCGGCACCGGTGAAGGCCAGCGCGGGGGAGAGCCCGAGCCCGACAATGCAGGCAATCGCCGCTGCGAAAATCGCGAGAATACCGGCTGCGCGGCCGTGAGCCGTCGGGACGGGATCGTGCCGGTCGATTTCCAGGACACGGGCACTGGCGCTGAAGGCACCGAGCTCTGACTGAGGACCGCGGATATAGAGCTGGTCGCCAGCCCGTATGCGCATGTCCACCAACTGCCGCCGTTCCCTCGCCACGCGGGGGCCTACCGCGACGACCTGCAGCTGCTGCCGGCTGCGGGTTCGCACTTCGTCGTATCCAAGCCCGATGAGCGGAGAGCCGTGTGCCACCGCGACGCGGACGGTGACGGCGTCCGGCACATGGTCTGCGGGAACATCGCTGGCAAGGCCGGTCGTGGCAGCAACGGACCACTGGTTCTTGCGCGACACGACCAGAAGGCGGTCCCCCGCCTGAAAATATTCGATCCCGGCTATCGGCGCGATGTCCCGGAACGAGGCGAGCATCCGCGCTCCGGCAGCCCGAAGGCGACTACGCAGTTCCTCGGCGTCCAGACGTTCATCCAGGACCGACAACTCATACACCCGCCACGGCGGCTTTCCATCGCTGGAACTGCGCGTCCGCACCGGCAGCAAACGCCAACCCACCACGCACAGGTAGACAAGACCGACGACCGTCACCGCCACCCCGACGGGCGTCATCGTGAAGAAGCCGAAGGGCGTACCCAATCTCGCTTCCCGCACGGAAGACAGAATGAGGTTGGCCGGCGTGCCGATCAGCGTCGTCATTCCGCCCAGAATCGTTGCAAACGCGAGCGGCATCAAGGTGGCGGCCGGCGATCGCCGGGCCGTGCGCGCGATCTCGGCCGCGATCGGCATGGTGATGACCAGAGCGGCGATATTGTTCATGAAGGCCGACAACATGGCACCGACGACCAGAAGTCCGGCCATGCGCATCGCGAACGGCGCATCGACCGGGATGACGCGGTTGGCGACGAGACCCGCCGCTCCGCTAAGCTCGATGGCACGCCCGACCACAAGCACCGCTGCGACCGCCATCACGGCAGGATCGGCAAATCCGGCAAAGGCGTCAGCCGGCGCGACAAGACCCGTCATCAGACAGGCGATGAGCGCGAGGAACGCGACCAGATCATGCCGCACGCGCTCGGATACGAACAGGACTAGCGTACCCAGCAGGATCACGGCGCTGACAAGGGCCGGGCTCAAGGCTGTTCCCCGCCTCCTTCAACTTCTCTTAGGGCAAAACGGCTTCCTGCGGCCGGAGCGGGCACCGCTTCGACGCCGTTCTCACGTAGCAGTGCGGCAATGCCGATAGCCCGCCGCTGGACAAGCGTGGGAGATTGCGGCGCATCGGCTGGAAGGCCCGGAACGGCGAGGACACGCACATTCCAGCGCCTGGCGGCCCATGCCGTCACCAGAACGGCCTCCCGCGCGGGAAGGTCGAGCGCATCCTGAGACCCTGTGAAGCTGATCGACGGGTATGCCATCTGCGGCGGAGTGAGCACCACGTCCCACCCATCGGCCTGAGCAGCAGCCCGCCGTTCCAGGGTGCGGTATGTGGCAAGGGTTGCGCCGGGAAGCGGCGCGGCGCTGGCCATTGCACGATGGTGATCGCGATCAATCGTCACGCTGTCGGACGATATGCCGGCGGTCAGGGCGAGCATCTGTGAAAGGCTCGCGATGCGCTGGGTCTCGATGGCGGCGGCATCGCCTGCCTGCCGGATTTCCTCACGCTGGGCCTCGATCGCACCGGCACCCGCTTCGAGCAGAACCTGATCCAGCCGCAGCTTGATCGGCTGCCCGAGCCGTGCGGTGAGATCGTCCTGCAAAGCCTCGGTGCGCTTCATCTTGTCGCGAGGGGTGATGACCACAGCGCGAACCACTGCCGGCTGCGCATCGAAGTCAATGTCGAGCTGGGTCACACGTGCATCGGCGCCGAAGCGTTCAGATAGGAACGAGCGGGTCTGGTTGAGCGTCACAGCTTCCCCGGCGATCTGCTTGAGGGAGATGCCAAGCGGAATGGCCATTGCGACGAAGACGAACAACAGGACAAAGGTCTGCGTCCAGGTCTGCTGACTGGAGAGGTAATGCCCGAACCCGTAGAACCGCGCCATGATCATCGCCGACAAGGCGATCGTCACGAAGTTGGTGACGAACAGCGCGAAAGCGCCGCCAAGGACCGGCATATTCCAGGTCGCGAGGCCAAAGCCGACGACGGCGAGAGGGGGCATCAGGGCCGTTGCGATGGCGACGCCGACGATCGTGTCGCCACGCCCGCGAATGATCGCGAAAGTCCCGGCAAGGGCTGCGAAGAGCGCGACCGCGAGATCGAAGAGGTTTGGCCGCGTGCGCGCGATGATCTCGCTGGTCGGTGCCTGGAGCGGTGATAGCGCAACGATAAGCGCCGTGAACAGCACCGACGCGCCTGCACCGACCGCGAGCGCCGTCAGCGCCCGCCGCATCTCCTTGAAATCGAACAGGGCAAGACTGAACCCCAACCCAAGGATCGGACTCATGAGCGGAGAGATCAGCATCGCGCCGATCACCACCGCCGGGGAGGACAGCAGCAGGCCGAGGACCGCAATACCAGCCGACATCATCACCATGAACGCGTAGCGAGGTGTCCAGCCGCCATCCTCGACGATACGCGCCATCACCGCCTCGTGATCGACCCGCGCGACGATCGCACGACGCCACCAACGGTAGAGCGCGACATGCTCCAGCCTGTCATGAATGGCGCCATCAGGCGGCGTCGCTGCCGATGGAAAAACCGTCATTCCTGCCCCGTCCCCGTAACCTTCAAAATGTTGGTGGAATAAGCCCCGTCATCGCGTGCGGTTGCAGGTACCCAGCGACGAGACGACCATGCGATAATCGTTCAGCGCCTGTTCCTGCTTTGCGCTGCTGCGCGATACGTTCGAGGCTGCGGGCGGATAGGCGGGCAGGAAGCATGCCAGGCTATACCATGCCAGGCTGTCCTGCGGCGGCGGCGCTTTGGTTCCGGCAGCCACCTGTGAGAAGGACACGCCCCAACTCGGCGCCGATCCCGGTTGATGGCGCACGGTGATCGCCGCGCTGCCCCCACCTTTGGTATCGAGGAAGATTTGTGTTTGCCCTTGCCCGGCAAGATTGCCCGGTACGAACATCAGCTCCCGCACCCGGGTGACCGGTGAAGGTGCGCCGGGCACCACAAGTTCCGTCAGGATGGACCGCACACGGGCTTCCTGAACCGGCGACCACAAGACCTGCGCGGTCGGATCGACGAGCTTGATGTCACCGGTCTCGTCCGGCACGCGCCAGGCAAACAGCAGCACGTCGCGGCCGGAAAGCTCCGGACGGTCTGGCGGCAGATCGACGAGGTAACGTAGCGAAGCGCCAATGCCCTGCCGCCCGTAGATCAAGGCTTCGGTCTGCGCTTCCGCGTAGAAACGATCATGCAGTGCCGTCGGATTGCGGACCTGAGCGGGGTCGAGGCGCGATACCGTCTGAACTCGGGCCTTGATGACCATGCCGGCACGCTTCGACAACTCTACCAGGTCCGGGTAGCTCGGCGCCGCCGAAGTTTGGGCATGGGCAGGCACCACCGAAATGAGGGTTGCGACTCCGAGCGCTGCAAGTAATCTGAAGCGGAGGGCTTTGACGGAGAATTCAGGCACCGACTGGATCTTTCTGCTGGACTGCCGCTTCCGGCCGCCCCGATGAACACACATCAGAGCCATGCGTGACGAGGCCCATAAGGTCCAGACCCGTCGGCCTCTGGAAAAGGCGTAGCCCGAATTCCGGCATGATCGCGATGAGATGGTCGAAGATGTCGGCCTGAATGTCCTCGTACCTCGCCCAGACGGTCGTGGATGCGAACGCATAGATCTGCAGGGGCAAGCCATGCTCGCCGGGTTCCAGCTGCCGGACCAGCATGGTCTTGTCCTCGGCTATGGAGGGGAGACTGCGCAGATAGGCGAGGACATAAGCGCGAAAGGTTCCGATGTTGGTCAGACGGCGCGCATTGAGCCCGTCACTACCGGCGTGACGACGGTTCCACGCCGATATCCTGCCCTGCCGATCATCAAGATAGGCGCGAAACACCGCAAAACGCGACAGTTGCCCGATATCCGCATCGCCAAGGAAACGCACGCTGTTCTGGTCGATCATCAACGAACGCATGATCCGCCTGCCGCCCGATTCCGACATCCCGCGCCAGTTGCGGAAGCTGTCCGTGATCAGGCGGTGCGTGGGTATGGTGGTGATGGTCTTGTCGAAGTTCTGCACTTTCACGGTATGCAGGGCGATGTCGATGACGTCACCGTTGGCATCGAGTTTGGGCATCTCGATCCAGTCCCCCACCCGTATCATGTCGTTCGACGTGATCTGGACGGATGCCACCAGCGACAGGATCGTATCCTTGAACACCAGCATGAGCACCGCCGCCATCGCGCCCAGACCCGAAAGCAGCAGCAAGGGAGACTGATCCATGAGCGCCGCGATCACCAGGATCGCGGTTGCGCCATAGACGAGCAGCTTGGCCACCTGGACATAGCCCTTGATCGGCCGGTTGCCGGCTTCCGGGCGACGCTGGTACTGCTCGTTGGCCAGCGTCAGAACGCCCGTCAGCGACAGCGCGAGACTGACGATGATGATGGCTGCACAAATACTGTGGACGAGGCTGGGCAGTGCCATCGGCAGCCCCGACACAGTGCCGATACCGCCCTGTACAATCAGGGCGGGCAGGATGTTCGAAAGGCGCGAGACGATCGCACCGATGCGGTCCGCGCCGACCTCAAACGGGGTGCGCCTGATCAGCCGCATCATTGCGTTCAGGACGATCCGCCTGGCTATCCAGTTGGCGAGCCACGCTGAACCCGCAAGCACGACAATCCCGAGCACTGTGCGCGCCCATGGTTCTTGCGCCCACGCCCCCGCAAATCGGGCAAGGGCGGTACTGGCATCGATCGGCAAAGAAAATCCCCCAAAGTTGTTGTCAGGCGGCCCGCAGCGGCTGTCGGGCGGTTTCGTCGGTGAATCGCAATGCCGCGAGGCCCACCACGCAGGCGGCGATCATCACGTAGGCGGGCATCAGCGGATCGCCGGTCCGGTCTATCAGCCAGGCGTTGACCGCAGGTGCAGTCCCGCCGAACAGCGAGGTCGACAGGTTGTAGGCTATTGCAAAGCCCGCAAAGCGCACGGGCGTCGGGAAGAAGGCTGGGAACGTTGCCGAGATCGTCGCAAGTTGCGGGACGTAGAGCATTCCCAGAAGAGCATAGCCGATGACCGCACTCACCGGGCCTGCATCCATCACATGATAAAGCGGGATCACCGCCAGCATGAGCCCGATCAGCGAGGCCATCCACATGGGCTTCCTGCCGATCCGGTCGGAGAGTGCCCCCGTGAAAGGCAAGAGTACCATCATGAACAGCATCCCCGCCAGCGGCACTGCCAGCGCGGCGTCGGTAGAAAGGCCGAGCCGCCGCTCGAAGTACGTCGGCATGTAGCTCAGCAGCGTATAGTTCACGACGTTGAGCGCGATGACGAGACCGCCCATGGCCGGCAGCGGGCGACGGTGGCGGGTCAGCAGTTCGCGTAAGGGAGATCCGGCGCCGCGATGCGCCTGTTGCTCCACCTCCCGGAAAAGCGGGGTCTCTTCCATGCGCGAACGCAAGTAGACGCCCACGAGACCAAGCGGCCCGGCCAGCAGAAACGGCAGACGCCAAGCCCACTCGCGCATCGCTGTGTCACCCAACACCAGCGAGAACCCGAGCATAAGCATTGCGCCTGCACAGAAGCCTGCCAGCGTGCCGACTTCGAGAAAGCTGCCGTAGAAGCCGCGCTTCGCATCGGGCGCATATTCAGCCATGAAGATCGCCGCGCCGCCGTACTCGCCGCCCGTCGAAAATCCCTGCACCATGCGCAGGATCACCAGCAATGCGGGAGCCCATATGCCGATCGCCGCGTATGACGGGATGAGGCCGACCAGAACCGTCGCGCCCGCCATCATTACGATCGTCACCCCCAGCACCGCCTTGCGCCCGTAGCGATCTCCCAATGGTCCCCAGAAGAACCCTCCGAGCGGACGGATCAGGAACGAGATCGCGAACGTCGCCAGCGCGAACAGCGTCGCCTCCCCCGTGTCCCCGGGGAAAAGCGCTGCGGAGATATACGTCACGCCATATGCGTAGATGCCGTAGTCGAACCATTCGGTGGCGTTGCCGATAGCTGAGGCGGCAATTGCGCGGTGCAGGACGGAGGGCGGGGTAGGTTCGGTCATGAAGATGTGCTTTCGTCGGCAGCGTCAGGCGTGGCCGACATTTCGATTGAAAGGGGCGTGGTTCGTGGCAGAACGACGTAGGTTTCCTGAAGATGGGTCGGCACCGGCTCGGAACGGGCCTGCCGCCACAAGCCGAAGGCGAGCGCCGTGCCTGCGCAGGCTGCGACGAACAGGAACAGTCCCGAAGTTCCCAGAAAAGTCATCGCGATAGCCGCCATCGAAGGCCCTATCGCGGCGCCGAGCGAGTAGAGAAGCACCAGCCCCCCACTGGCCGCTATCCGCTGATCCGAGGTCAAGTGATCGTTGGTGTGAGCGACACACAAAGGGTACAAAGCGAAACTCAAGCCGCCAAACAAGGCACCGAACGCCATCAGCGGCGCGGTGCCGCTGGTCAGCGCGATCGCGAGGCTGGCAATGAGCGTTCCGGCAAAACCCATCACGATCACCTTGCGCCGGTCCATGCGGTCCGACAGGCGACCCAGAGGCCACTGCAGCGCGACGCCGCCCATGATGACCACGCTCATGAACAGGGCCGTCGCAGACAGGTCCAGCCCGGATCGCCGCGCATAGACCGCGCCCATCGCGTAGAACGCTCCGAGCATCACGCCCGTCAGAAGCGCGCCGACAATGCCAAGAGGAGAGACCACATAGAGTTCGCGGAAACGCAGTGACGCGCCTTCACTCGGCGCGGGGGCGGCAATGCGGGTCAGCACAACAGGTACGGCGGCAAGCGAGATCAGGATCGAGCCCGCCAGCAGCGGCAGGGTCGAGCCGCCACCGCCGAGGTTCAGCGTGAACTGCCCGATCGCCTGCCCGCCGTAGAGCGCAATCATGTAACCCGCGAGGACGCTGCCTCGTCCGGCTCCTTCGGCCCGCTCGCCCAGCCAGCTTTCGAGGCAGACGTAGATACCTGCAAGGCACAGGCCGTCGGCAAAGCGCAGCGCGCCCCATAACAGCACATCGCGGTGGATCGCGTAGGCCAGCGTACTGGCGCTCAGAACCGCGACGAAAGCGGCGAAGGCGCGGATATGGCCGATCCGGCGCAGCAATGCGGGTGCGCGCAGCGATCCGGCGACCAGCCCTGCAAAATAGGCGGTGCCGACCAGCCCGATGGCCAGCGTGCCACTTCCCGCGCGCTCGAGACGCACGCTGACGAGCGTGTTCATGAACCCGCCGCCCGCCATCAGGATGAAGATGGCCAGCAGCAGGCTGCGCACGGGAAGGATGGCGTTCAGCATCGACGAAGTGGAACCGGGCGTCAGGCCGCCGCGCGTTCCTGCGCCGTCGTCGCGCCTTCGACGAGCACCCTGTGCAGCACACGCACGGCCGGGTCGAAGTCCTCGACGCCGACGATGAACTGCACGTCCACGTTGCGGATCTGGTGCTGCATCGCGATCATGCCGATGCCCGCTTCCGCCAGCGCCATGAGCGCGCGCGGGACGAGACCCGGCTCGCCCAGATCGCTGCCGATCACCGAGACCATCGCCACCGGCTGCACCGTCACCGCCGCGCCCGGCCACTTCGCCTCGATGTCCGCCACGATCGCAGCCATCTGCGCGGTGTCGGTGCCCGACAGGTAGTGGGTGATGGTGTTGGCGTTGGAACTCTTGCTGACGATCCAGGCGCCGTGCCGGGTCAGGGTGTCGAGGATCGCGGCGTCGTAGCCTTTCTCCCCCACCATGTCCTGCTCGAACACCTGCAACGCCTGGACCGAAGACAGGCCGGTAACGATCTCCACCCGCGGCGCTTCGGAAACGTAGTCGCCACAGATCAGCGTGCCGCCGTCGTGCCGGTCGAAGGTGTTGCGCACGCGCAGCGGAATTTTCGACTGGCGCAGGCCGCGCCCTGCACGCGGATGGATTGCCTCCATGCCCAGATTGGCAAGCTGGTCCGCCACGTCGTAGTTGGTCCGCCCGATCTTGCGCGCCACCGTCTCGCCGACAAGGCGCGGGTCGGCGCTGGAAAGGTGGAACTCCTTGTGGATGATCGCCTCGCGCGCCTGCGTCAGCACGGCGATGCGCGAGAACGTCATCTCCGAATAGCCGCGCGCATAGCGGCGCACCATGCCGCCCTCGCAACCGGCATAGCCGGTGACGATGGGCATCTTCGTGGCAAGGTCGATCGGCGCCAGCGCCTCCTCGATCCGCGCGTCGAGGCTGCGCATGTCCTCGTGGTTCCACAAGGTCAGGTCGACGAAGACCGCGTTCACGCCCCGGTCGCGCAGCATCAGCGCGGTCGAGTGCGCCGAATGCGCCTCGCCCAGACCCGCCAGCATCTCGCGCACGGTGGTCATCTGCTCCTTCAGGCAGAAGCGGCCGTGTGCGCGCAGCCGGTCGAGATCGTCGAGGCAGGTTTCCAGCGCGGCGACGCGCCTTGCAACGAAGGCGTCGGCCTCCTCGCGGCTTTCGGCGCGCGCAAACATCTCGGCATTGCGCGCCCACATCGCGCCCATCACGTCAGCCAGCGCCGAGCGCCAGGCGCCGGGCACTTCGTTGCGGATGAAGTGGGCGTGGACGCCGGGCCGGCCCGACTTCTTGTGCTCCAGCAGCAGGTCGGTCATCCCGGCATAGGCCGAGACGACGAAGATGCGGTTGTAGAGGTCCGCGCCCTCGCGCCCGGCGATCAGGACGTTGTCGAACACGGTCGAGGTGGCAGCCATCGAAGTGCCGCCGATCTTTTCTACGGAATGCGCTCCGTTCATGCAGGTACTCCTTCGAGGCTGCCCGAAACGGGCGTCACCGGCTTCACATCGCGCGCGGCGATGAAATCCGGGCGCGGGGTGGCAGCGGCGAACGGTGCCTCCAGCCGGTTGCTCACCGCGTTGTAGACGAGGAAGGCATTGGCGCGCGGGAACGGGGTGATGTTGCCGTTGGAACCATGCATCGTGTTACAGTCGAACACGATCACCGTGCCCGGCTTGCCGGTGGGCGCGACGATGCCCTGCCGGTGAGCCAGTTCGGCCAACGTGTCCTCGTCGGGCACGCCGTATTCCTGCTTACGCAAGGACGCCCTGTAATGATCGACCGGTGTTTCGCCGACGCAGGCGATGAAGACGTGCTGCGATCCGGGGATCACCATCAGCGGGCCGTTGTTAGGCGTGTTTTCCGCCAGCAGCACCGACATCGACAGCGCGCGCATGCGCGGCATGCCATCCTCGGCGTGCCAGGTCTCGAAGTCGGAGTGCCAGTAGAACGCCTTGCCCTTGAACCCCGGCTTGTAGTTGAGGCGGGACTGGTGGACGTAGACCTCGTCGTCCAGCAGATAACAGGCGACACCCGCAAGCCGTTCGTCGGCGGCAAGGCGGGCCATCGTGTGGCTCTGACCGTGGATCTCGAAGATCGAGCGGATCTCGCGGCTGCCCGGTTCGGCAACCACCGTCTCGTCCTTCAGGCCCTCGGGATCACCGAGCAGGCGCCCGGTTTCTGCCTGGAGCGCGGTCATCTCCGCTTCGGAGAACACGTCCTCCAGCACAAGATAGCCGTCGCGGTCGAACTGGGCGATCTGCTCTGCGGTCAACGGCGCGCCCGGCTGCCAGGCGCGGCGGGCGACAGGTTCGCTGCGCGGGAACAGCTGGGGTTCGGCCGCGCTGCGGGTGGGATAGTGGTCGTGCATCGTGTGCCCTCTTTTTCCTCAGTCCGCGAGCGCAGGTTCGCTGGTATCGGCGGGGTAAGCGCCGTTCTCGTCATGGACCTCGCGGCCCGTCACGGGCGGGTTGAAGACGCAGGCGCACACGATGTCCTGCACCGGGCGCACGATGTGCTTGTCGTTGGCGTTGAGCGCATACATCACCCCCGGCCTCAACTCGTGCGTCAGGCCGGTGCCGAGGTCCTCGATCGTGCCCTCACCCTGCATCACCAGCACCGCTTCGAGATGGTTCTGGTAATGCATGTGTAGCTCCTCGCCCGCGAACATCGTGGTGACGTGGAACGAGAAGCCCATCTTGTCGTCCTTGAGCAGCAGGCGGTCGGAGTGCCAGCCATTGGATTCGACGTGACGGTCGGACTTGCGGATGTCGTTGAGATTGCGAACGATCATATGGGTATTCCTTTGAATTTGGAGGGAGTGTTCAGGCGGCCACGCCAATTTTCGGCAGCGCCCGCTTCACCGGGGCGATCGCGGCTGCGACCGCCTCTTCCAGAATGTCGAGCCCGGCTTCGAGCACCGCATCCTCGATGGTCAGCGGGGCGAGCACTTTGACGATCTCGTCATGCGCGCCGCTGGTCTCGATGATCAGGCCCTCGTCGAAGCAGGCCGACGTGATCTGCGATGCGACCTCGCCGCCGCCGACGTTGATGCCGCGCATCATGCCGCGCCCGCGCGTGGTCAGGCCATGGCGCTCGGCCATGCGTTCAAGCCGCCGTTCGAGGATGCCGCCGCGCCGCGCCACCGCATCGATGAAGGCCGGGTCGGCCCAGAACTCGCGCAGCGCCGCGGTGGCGGTGACGAAGGCGTGGTTGTTGCCGCGAAACGTGCCGTTGTGTTCGCCGGGGCTCCAGACATCGAGGTCGGGGCGCATGAGCGTCAGCGCAAAAGGCAGGCCCATGCCCGAAAGCGACTTCGCCAGCGTGACGATATCGGGCGTGAAGCCCATGTTCTCGAAGCTGAAGAACCCGCCGGTGCGGCCGCAGCCGGCCTGGATGTCATCGACGATCATCAGCGCGCCGTGCTTCTTCGCCAGCGCCGCGATGCGCCGCAGCCACGCAGGGCTTGCAGCGTTGAGCCCGCCTTCGCCCTGGACAGTCTCGACGAGGAAGGCAGCCGGGACATCGAGGCCGCTGGAGGGGTCGGAAAGACGCTGTTCGAGCAGGTCCGCCGTATCCACCTCGTCCCCATAATAGCCATCGAAAGGCTCATGGCTGACGTGGCTAAGCGGCACGCCCGCGCCGCCGCGCTTGCCCGCATTACCGGTGCAGGCGAGCGCGCCCAGCGTCATGCCGTGGAAGCCGTTGGTGAAGGCGACCACCAGTTCGCGGCCCGTGACCTTGCGCGCCAGCTTGATCGCGGCTTCCACCGCGTTGGTGCCGGTCGGGCCGGTGAACATCGCGCGATAGTCCAGCCCGCGCGGCTCCAGGATCACGTCCTCGAACGTGCGCAGGAAAGCGGCCTTGGCGTCGGTGTGCAGGTCGAGCGCATGGGTCACGCCGTCATTGGCGATATAGTCCATCAGCGCCGCCTTGAGCACCGGATGGTTGTGACCGTAATTCAGCGAGGAGCAGCCCGACAGGAAATCGAGATAACGCCCGCCCTCGTTGTCGTGGAGCCAGGGCCCTTGCGCCTTGCCGAATTGGCGAGGCATCGCACGCGAATAGCTGCGCACTCTGGATTCGCGGCGGTCATAGATCTTCGTATCCGGCGCGGTGGCGCTCGGCATGGGAGTCTTGGTCATTTCGGGAGTTCCCCTGTTCAGGTATGGACGGACGGCAGCGGCGCGATGGTCGCGTGCCATTCCGTGTCGTGTGCCCCCGCGAAGTGCGCGGCGCGCTCGAAGCGCTTGGATTTCGAGAGGCTTGCGCCGTGGCGGCGCGCGAAGGCGCCGAACAGCGCCCAGGAGGCCGGATTGGCCTCGGTGATCGTGGTGGTCAGCGTGGTCGCGCCCTGTACGGCGGGCAGCGAGACCAACTCATCCAGCATGCGCCCTGCAAGCCCTTCGCCCCGCGCGCAAGCCGCGACTGCGACCTGCCACACGAAGATGCGCTCCGGATGCGACGGCGGACGGTAGGCGGAAATCCACCCGAGAACCTCGCCGTCGCGCTCCGCGAGCACGCAGGTGTCGGCGAAGTCGCTGCACTGAAGCAGATTGCAATAGGCCGAGTTGGGATCGAGCGGCTCGGACGCCGCGATCAGCGCAGTGACGGCAGGCCCGTCTTCGGCAGTGGGTCGGCGCAGGACCGGCGAGGTAGTCTTACACATCGGAATTGTGCCCTCGGGATTCGTCCCGAAGGCGGCTTTACTCATGACTTCATCAAATATTACTTCACCCTCCGAAGCACATTGGCGTGCTTGGCATTTGCCTCATTATGACTGCTGCTGCGCGATAACATACGTATCGTGCGGTGCATTGCAACCATGTGTCGCGAGATATGTTCCCTTAGTGCGCGTCATCGGAATGCAATATTTCGAATTTGGAAGTATCTTGCAGCTTGGCGCAAAGCCGCAGGAAAGCTAGCTGTCAGGGCATGGACAGCGATCTCACTCCAGCAGCACTTTCGGCCCTGAGAAAAATTCTCGACGCCGCAGATCTGGAGAATAGGAGGATGGCTGCGGCAACCGGATTAACCCCGTCGCAGGCTCTGGTTTTGCGACAGATCGGATCCGGACAAATCGTGACGCCCAGCGCTGTCGCAGCCGCGCTCCGGTTCGGACAGGCGACGATAACCAACATCGTCGACAAGCTGGTTGCAGCCGGTCTCGTCACTCGCTCCCGTAGCGAGAACGACAAGCGCCAGATCCTCGTCCAGGCGACCGAAGACGGCCTTCAGCGGCTAAATAGCCTGCCGTTTCCGTTGCAGATGCGCTTTGGGCAGGGGTTCGACAGATTGTCGCGCTGGGAACAGGCAATGATCCTCGCCACGCTCGAACGGATCGGGGCTCTGATTTCAGAAGACAGCAGTCTGGGCTAGGATACGGTGTAGCGCCTCAAACCTCGTACATCACGGCCTATATGTCGTTCCCGAAGCAGGCAGAACTACACCGTCTGTACACAACCGCCAAGGCGCTAGTCTGTGCCTTGGTAAAGGCCCATGGCGAAGGTCGCCTGCAAGAGCGACTGCCCTTCCTTGCCAAACCTAAGCTGCTGATCGTTGATGAGCTTGGCTATCTGCCTTTCGACGCTGCTTACCTGTTCTTCCAGCTGGTAGCTCGCGCTACGAGCGAAGTGCCATGCTGATCAAGTCCAACCGCAGCGTGGGAGAATGGGGAACGGTCTTTGGCGACCCCGCCGTCGCTACCGCGATTCTCGACCGTCTGCTGCACCACAGCCACGTCATCACCATCCGGGGCGACAGCTATAGTTTGCGCGAAAAGCGGCGGAGTGGCCCTCTGTAGAAGGCCACTCCGCCGCTTGATTCCGTTAACGTTTGAGTATGAAAAGGGGGCCCAGTTTTACGTGTTGCCCCCAGCCCAATTCCCGGCGTCGTTTGACACCACTGCCAGCGACGGAACGACTGCATTGCGGGACGCGTCGCTGCCTACAGTATTCCCCGAACCACAGGTCGCATGCACCCTTCCACCGCTTATGCAGACATGCGGTTTCCACCCACACGGGTCATGCTGGCGATGGTGAGCACACCCCCGAAGCCGAGTGGCAGCCTTGCAAGCATTGAACCCGAAAGGCGCCGGCGGCAAATGCCACGGCGCCCATTGCAACCTTCGCCTCGCTGCAGCACTTGACCCTTTATTCAGCGAACGCGGATGCGGAGTACTCATTTTGAGCCGGATAAAATTGGTCGGCGGGCCATGCGATGGGAAAGGCCTAAACGGTGAATTGGGCGACGAATTGAGGATGGTGCGGACCCATGATGGCTATGTTCGGTGGTCACAGCCCAATGGGCCGCTGATACCGAATGAACTTTATCGACGGTCGCTTCGGGTAATTGCTCACGGGGTTGGCAGAAAAGTGTTGCGCGGAGGTCGATTGGCTGATTCACCCTACGGATGCCGCCACCGCCGCTTCATGTTCTGACCGAGGCCGAGAAGAACGAGCTGCTGCTTGCTCAGCACGATATGATCGAGCGGATGGCAGCACGGATTTCCGAGTTGGAATCACTGGTCGGCAAGCCGCGCAAGACCTCGAAGAATTCGCATATTCCGCCTTCAAAGGACGACTTCGGCAAGCGGGGCGGCAAAGGCGGTAAGCCCAGGACTGGCAAGCGCCCGCCGCGCGAAGGCAAGCACCGCCCACTGGCCGAGACGCCGGACAAAACCGAACGCGTCATGGCGGCAAGCTGCTGCCATTGCGGGACCGATGTTTCCTCGCAGACCCAGCATTGCCGTCACCGCTACGATCATATCGACCTGCCGCCGATCCGCCCAATTGTGACCCGCATCGAATTGTTCGGTGCGCGCTGCGGGGGATGTGGCCGTCGCTACCGCGCCGAGGCGCCGGCGGGTATGGAGCCGGGCACGCCGTTTGGCCCTGGCATCCGCTCGCTGCTGGCCTATCTGCATCACAGCCACCATGTCAGCTTCGAGCGACTGTCGCGCATTGCTGCGGAACTGTTTGGCCTCACGATCTCCCAAGGGGCAATCGCCAACGCCTTCAGGCGCATGCAGGCCGGAATGACAGCAGCCACGAAGGCGATCACCGACAAGTTGCTGACGGCAAGGATCATCGCATCCGATGAGACGTCCACGCGCACCAACGGCATTGCCCATTGGCAATGGGTCTTCCTCTCGAAAGACGCGGTCCTGCACAAGATCGCCCCGCGCCGGGCGCGCAGTGTTGTCGACGAGGTGCTGGGTGGCCATCAACCCGACGTGTGGGTCTCCGATCGCTACGCCGGACAGCAGGAACTGGGCAAAGAGCATCAGGTCTGCCTCGCCCATGTCCTGCGCGATGTTCAGTATGCCATCGACTGCGGGGATACCGCTTTCGCCCCCAAAATCCGCGACCACCTGCGCTGGGCGATCCGGATCGGCAAGCGACGAAGCAGCCTGAAGGACACGACGCTGGCCGCCTACGCCGCGAAGGCCGACAATCTGCTGACCCGCCTGGTACAGATGCCTGTCGCGCACCCGGCGGGACGTGTTCTGCTCAAACAAATCAAGGCCTGGCGGGGCAAGTTCTTCGTCTTCCTCACCAACCGCGACGTCCCTGCGACCAACAACATATCAGAACGCGAGATCCGCCCCTCGGTCGTGTTCCGCAAGGTCACCAACGGCTTCCCCTCCGACTGGGGCGCCCAGATCCACGCCGGATATCGCTCCGTCACCGGAACCGCCCGTCTCAGCGGCAAATCGGCCCTCGTAGCTATCCGCGAACTCGTCGACGGCAGGTTCGTGGTCGCCTGATCAGAGCCCAATTGCTGACCCCGTGAGCAATTACCGCTTCGGAGCCGCGACAAGTTTGTGTGGCAACCCTGATTCGCCGCGAGCGAAACATCGCGCATATCCGCCTCCGCGTGCTAGCTCTCGGACACCTTTTGCTAGTAAGCAGGCGCAAGCTGCCGTCTCCTTTATTTCAAGTGACTCAAGACAAAGTGCGCTCTTTCGCTGACCGTGGTCTTGGGAATAATGATTGGATCATACCCTAGGTGCCGGTATGCGTTCAGCAGGCGCTCGTATTCAGCGATCGCTTCGTCCATATCTTGTTGACGCTCCCGATCTTCAATGAAGATCTCGGGCCACGGAGGGGTCAGAAAGACTCGTCGATGATAAGGTGGAAACGCGGCGAGCGTGACCGACGCCGCTCGACCTGTCGCGTGTTGAAGGGCCACTGCCGCGTCGACCAGACCACGGTCGAAGAATGTGCAGCCCCTCTCTTCCCGGGCAACTCGGAGATCCTCGGCGATCACGTTGATGGCACGCCTTGCAAAAGCCGCGAGATCTACCCAAGGCAATGCGGTGCCATCACCGCGCAATTCCTCGTCCACGATGCGGCGACCGGGCTCGGGAATTGTCCTAAAACCCACATCCGCAAGTTTAGCGAGAAGGGTCGATTTACCGCCGCCGGAGCAGCCAGAGAGGACTACACGAAGGGAAGGCCTATCCATATTTGTCATGTCTGCTTTCTGATAGCACAAATGATCGTTGGAACGCCTTAGTGGGGGCGGCTACCAACCGGCAGCTCTTCCTGCTGGCGATTGATCGCCAGCCAAAAACAGGACCGGCAGCTATCCCCCACTGATCAGCGGAAACCCGCCTTTCCGGAATCGGCCAGCCACCGTCATAAACCGGGGGCGAGGGAACGGCGGGTTTCAGGGAATCCGCCCCGTGTCGCGAATGTCCGCAAGGGGGCGTCTGCCGACTAACAGCTTTCGGGCTAGATTTCCGTAAGACCGCCCGTCCGCTTCGGAGCATCAGCCTTCTGGAATCCAACGGCGAAGAAGGGTGGAATGCGGGCATCAGCGTTTGGCTGTTCGCAGCATCACATCGGGGCGGGGCTCGCCGATGTAGGATCGCCCGATGTTTCCCAGCGAATGTTTTCGACCGACTGCCCGCGAAGCCAATCATCGACCAGCCATGCGAGACCCTGAGCGGCCATCGTCCATCGTAAGTAGGCCACAATCCTCCCTTGCCCCGCATCGGCGAAGCGCACGAGGTGAAAGCGGTTCCGAAACCACGACACCCATACGGATCGCTTTCCGAGCAGAGCAGGAAGAACCTTGTTGCCCTTGGCGCGCATATCGTCGCGAAAGGCGGCGGCGACCTGATCGGCGTTTGCGAGCCTCGTGCCGTCCGGCATTTCAAAGGTCGCTTGATCTCGCAGGCGAAACGGCACGCCCGTCGCGTTGCCGTGGTCTGCTTGGCCGGTCATTCCTGCCCGCGCTAACCGTTCGAGCATGGTTGCATCGCGACCGCCGTAGCGGACACAATCGACTTCGCTCGACCACATAGCGCGTATGGTTCTATCGATCTCGTTCCCCGAACAGGGTTGCCGGACAATGGAACAGTAATGCTCACCGGTGTGGAATATCTCCGGCGCTATGTCCTCGGGCACTCCGCACAGTAGGCAGCAGTCGGGTTCGACATAGAAGTCGCCCTGACCGAGGACGGCCTCATTCGAAGATAGCGGCGGTATTCCCATTCCTCGTCGATAGCCTACGTTTCTGTATCGGGCTACCATTGGCTTTATTGACGTTGCGCAGCAATGTCTGCAACGGGGCGTTTGCTGCCTGTCCGGATGTTCAAACGGGAATGCGGCCTCGATCGTGCGATCGGCATCGATATTGCCACCATCATCGGTTATCTCGCGGATCATCCCGGTGCCGTTTATGCGGACGCCTTCGGTGAGCGAGAGGCTATGAGCGAATTGATCGGTCTGTGGCGGGCCAGGAAGTGCGCAACGACCTGAAATCCGGATCGCGGCCAAAAGAAAAGAGGGAGTGTTCTCAGCGCGAAATTCTTCGCGAGAGGAGTCCCTCCATGCCCGACTGCTACATCATGACCGGCGAGAACCCGCGTCCTCAATCCTATATTGCCGAGGCCGCGGACCAAAACCAGGCGCTTGCCGCATACCAGCGGACTGACCCCACGGCCTTCCTTCTCGACTGCGATGATTACTGGAAGGCCGAAGTGGCCCGCACGCTCGCGAAATTCCCCCTGACCCGCGTCACCGAGCGCTTTTACACCCACATGCTGGGCGTCCTCCCCCCGATCTATAGCCGCTTCAACCCCGGTTGGTTTGTCGGTGAAGCCGTCGTTGAGCGCGTCTACACGCAGTTCATCGAGCACAACGGCCGTTTCTACGCGGGCTATGCCAATCTTGGACCCGGCGGCAGGCGCTGGCAGCTCGACGACATCGAGGCGCTCGAGGCCACCGGCACGGCCACCGAGGTCGACTGGTTCCCCTCCGAGACCTGAAGCCGCCAAGGGTCCGAGGCCGCAGAGGAGAGGGGGAAGGGAGGATCGAGCGCGGGAATGCGCTCGGTCTGACCCGGAGCCCTACCATGACCTACGACGTCCCGTTCCGTCACATGCAGGCGATCGACCCCAGCAGCCTCACGACCGTTACCGCGACCCTTCATGCCCTCAACAGGGCGATGGAAGACTGCCGTATCGCCGGTGTCGATCCCGACCATGACCCGGCAATCGCGCTGCTCGCGCGCCATTTCGCGGCCGTCACCGCCGACCGCGCCGATGATGACAGCCTGCGTTTCGCCTGCGGCCGCCGCGTCATCGAACTCGAACGCTTTCCCGCACTTCTCACCCTGGCCGTGCGTGGAGTGGCCCATGACCGCGTAGCCAAAGAGCGATTCCACAAGGACGGTGCCAAGGTCATGAAGGCGCTCGCTCTGGAAATCGGCCTGGCACCGGGCAGCTACGCCATCAGCTCCACACCCAGCGACCCGGCAATCGCGGGATATGTCGCCCTATCGAGCAATGACCTCTCGATCATGCTCAGCGTCGGCCCGCTCCATGAAGGCAACGAGGTGCAATACTTCGCCAAGCGCGGTCCTGCAGCCGGTCAGAAGCTACGCTTCGCGACAATGCGCGATTTCGTCCGGCCTGCCCGCTTCGCCAAGCGCATCCGCCGCGACCTGCGCCTTGATGCCATCATGCCCTCGGCCGCGCCCATCGAACCCGAGACGCAGGCGCCGCGCGAACCCATCGCCGCTTAGGGAGACATCCCATGCTCACCACACATCAGGTTCTCGATCTCGTTCGCAGCGATGCCGCACGGATCGAACGCTTCACCCAGCGCCGCGAGGTTTTCCTCGATGCGCTGGACTGGACAATGCTCACTTGTGAACAGGTCCATGAAGCTGCCATGCTGGACTTCATGCTGGAAGATGACCTTGCCGAAGCCCTCCAGCGGCTTTCCATGGCGGAAAGCCTCGCTGCCATGGGCCTCCCACTCGCCGCGGAATCCATCCGCTACATCCCATATCCGCGGCCCTGGCACCCGGAATGGGCGACACTGGCGAACTAAACGGAGATCCACCACCATGAGCAGATACGACTTCGCCGGTAAGGGCGTTGCGAGCAGCGTGGCCATCGGATGGGACCGGCCTTTGGCCACATTCTTCGTCCAGGTGATGCAGCCCCATCCCCGCATCGAGGGCGAGGAGGCGACCTACATCTGGAAGGGCGCTGCCCCCGGCGAGCTTCCCACTGCAGCAGCGGCCATTGCGATCGCCGCCGAATATGCCGATCTGCCCGAGGATCTTGGCGCGACGCTGGAGACTGATCGCCTGAAGACTCTCGGCACATTCAATGGGCCTGCCCAAGAGGCCGCGAAGCCCTTCATCCAGGCATCGCCTCCGCCGATCCACACCGAGGCCGAAGCCCGCGAGGCCGGTTACACGCGCGCCGTCGTCGCGGACAGTACGCACCATACCCTCGAATTGCTGATCGAACCCGAAGCCGACCTCGACTCCATCTTCTTCGCCTTCGACCGCGGTGGGAACGAAATGCTCCATATCCATGGTTGGAACTTCACGATCGAGCCGGAGTGACGTGGCAACAATCATGTGATAGTGTGAATACACGTATTCAATCGGAGACAGTGCCATGGCGATGTCAGTACGCCTCGCCCCTGAAGTAGAGCAGCGCCTCGATCATCTCGCGAGCGCCACCGGGCGCACCAAGGCATATTACCTTCGCGAAATTATCGAACGCGGCCTTGAGGACATGGAAGACATCTACCTCTCCGATAAGGTGCTCGAGGACATTCGTGCTGGCCGCGAAACCACAAGTTCCCTCGACGAGGTGGAGAAGCGCCTTGGCCTGGCAGATTGAACTGTCATCCAGCGCCGCAAAATCCCTCTCCAAGCTCGATCGCCAAACCGCCAAGCGGATCATAACCTTCCTGCGCGAGCGGGTTGCATCCAGTGACGATCCCCGCGCATCTGGAAAGGCATTGACCGGGCCATTGGCGGGACGTTGGCGCTGCCGCGTTGGCGACTACCGGATTGTCTGCGAAATCGAGGATGGCAGGCTTGTCGTACTTGTGCTGACCGTTGGCCACCGAAGCGGCGTTTACCGCTGACCCCCAGGCGATCCGTAACCCATAGAGACGAGGGGGAAGGGGACGGGCGATCCATGGAGGATCGACGGAGGTTCCCTTGTCCTACACCATCGACATTGGCGCAGCGCCCACGAACGCCGACTGCGCCCAGCTTGGCCAGACCCCCGACTTCGAGCGCGTCAATCGCTTCGAGATCGACGCCTATCGGATCGGCATCATCGCCATCCACGGCCTTCCTCCGCAGGGATGCCGCCTCACCAGCAAGCCTAATCGGCATGATTTCGGCACCTATCGTACCCTCGTCCTGCACATTGACGATGAAGACGATCCTGCCGTCGCCGCCTACGCCGAGGCCGTAGAAGACGGGCTTGGCTCCTGGATCGAGGCTGCGATTGCCTGTCCTGTCGAATATGACGGCAACGTCGCCTCCATTCCGAGGCCCGAAATCGACGAAGTGGCGATCGGCGCGCTGCTGACCACGCGCCCCGGCGCCAACGGTCGTTTCGCGATCCCCGCATTCGAGACGATCCACACCAACCTTTCGGCCGCATTCCCCAAGCTCGCCGAGACCGCCCGCGCGCGTCTCGCCGGCGATGCTGCCTGACCGCGCAGGAGATCCATCATGGCAAACAATTACCTCTCCAGTTCCTTCATCCTCGAGATGACCGCCGAGGATGCCGAAATGGTCAGGCTGGCGCAGGATGCCAGTGTCATTCTCGAGTTTTACGCTGGCGATAGCCCTCGAGACATCGAGTACAAAAAGCTCGGCCCACGCTTCGCCGCTCTCTTCCCGCCCAAGGACGGGGACGATTTCGGGAGTTTTCTCGACCTCTTCGACGATCCCGATTTCCCGTCGTTCGACTGCAGCATCGTCATCAGCGAAGTCGATGCCGAGGGACACTGCAAAGTCAGCTTCAGCGGCAACCAGTTCGGCGTCGATCAGGTGGCAAACCTGATCTTCACCGCCTGCAAATCCGCAATCCCTTGCGCTTTCTCATGGGCGCACACCTGCGATGCCTTGCGGCCAGACGAATTTGGTGGCGGCTGCGTCATCATCACCGAAGCCGGGATCGATTTTCACAGCACCACCGGCATCATCGGCCGCGTGCTCGGAACGGGCGCCGGTCCTTCCGAGACACCCAAGCCGGTTTTCGATCCCGCCCTTGTCACCATCGAACAGAAGCGCTTCAGCGTCACCCAATGGGAGATCCTGGTCTGCTACAACGGGCAGCGCATCGAACAGTACGGTGACAAGATCGAGCTGGTCGGCAAGGAATACAGAGGCCACCCCCGCGAAATGTGGATGGCGGTCGCCTACCGCGAAGCGATCGCGCGCGACCTCGCAAGCAGGCTTCCCGTCGTCGAGGAAGCTGCGATCACCACCCATCTGACGTCCCACTGATCCCATGCTGCATCAGCATCTGCAGCCTGCCGGCACCGCGCCGGCAGGACTGCCTTCGCTCGTCCTGCCTGCCGAGATCCGCGCCGCGATCGAGGCCGGGGCCTGGATCGTCTTCAACGTCTCGGGCGGCAAGGATTCCTCCGCCGCGATGTTTGCCGTCTCGATCGTGCTCGATCAGCTCGGCCATCCCCGTAACCGTCGCCTGGTCATCCATGCCGACCTCGGCCGCGCCGAATGGGACAGCACCCCTGCCATGGTCGAAAGGCTCGCAGCGCTTGCGGATCTACCACTGTGCGTCGTGCGCCGTAATGCCGGCGACCTGTTCGACCGCTGGGCACAGCGCTTCGAGAACGGCAAGCGCCGCTACGAGGCCCTCGAAACCTACAACCTGATCGGTCCATGGTCCTCGGCTTCGCTGCGCTTCTGCACCTCCGAGGCCAAGGCCCATGTCATCGGCCCGCACCTGGCGCGCACACTGCGCGGCGAGACCATCATCAACGTCCTTGGCATCCGCCGTGATGAAAGCACCGCGCGGTCCAAAGCCCCGGAATGGAAGGCTGACACGCGCTACGCCGGTGCCGGCAATGCCCATGGCACGCGCATGATGCTCTGGCATCCCATCGTCGAATGGACGACGGCCGAAGTCTTCGCCGCACACCGCCATCTCGGCATCCCGCTTCACGAAGCCTATACCTGCTACTCCAGTTCGCGGCTTTCCTGCCGATTCTGCGTGCTGCAGTCGATCGCCGACGCCCG
Source organism: Novosphingobium resinovorum (assembly GCF_027922145.1). Lineage (GTDB taxonomy): Bacteria > Pseudomonadota > Alphaproteobacteria > Sphingomonadales > Sphingomonadaceae > Novosphingobium > Novosphingobium resinovorum. The sequence goes on from NZ_BSFC01000020.1 coordinate 33,260, forward strand.
CGCATCGGCCAACGCTCCCGCCAACCACGATGCACTGATCCACCTGTGCGACCTCGAGGCGACGTCCACGTTCTCGTTTCAGCCAGCGCGCTGGCTTGCGGACACCGCACCTGATCTCTTGCCGCCCGACCTGCAGATCCGCATCGCGGCCGCCAAGATCGACGCGCAGCGGCGCCGCGAGGCCGAGGGCGCGATGCCCAAGGGTCTGCGATACGTCAGGGGGTGGCCGCCGCGCCTGCCGACATTGCCCGAGGCCGCGGCCATTGCCGAGGCCCGCGCGCCGATCCTCGCGCGCCACCAGCTTGCCAACCGCTTTCCGACTGCCCGCGCCGTGCGGGACCGCTTTGCCGACCTCATCGCCCAGCGCCGCGCCGCCTGACCGACAGCAATAGGAGACTGCCATGACCGCTTCCACGGACCATCCCGTCATGTCCCAGGCCGAGGCCGTCGCGCTCGGCTTTGCGGGCTTCAACGACGTGCCGCACAAGCCCATCGACGTTCCCGATGGCGAATACACCATCACTGCCCGAACGAGCGACGGCCGCCGTGTGACCTTCTGCTTCCTGCCCGATCGCGAACGAAGCCCGGCAGGATTCGTAGATATTCAGTACCATGATGCCGGGACGAAGTGCGCCAATGCCAATGGCGGACATTCGCCCACCTTCAACGCATTCGGCATCGGGCGGGGTGGCCGCCATATCCTCGATTCCCGCCCTCTGGATGAAGCGGATCGCCCCTCCATTCTCGTGCTGATGCTCGACAAGGCCGAGACAAAGTCCTCGCCCCGCGCAAAAGCGCGCGACGCAGGCGGGCGCCGCGAAGTCTCGTGGTCGTTCGGCGAAGGCACGATCTTCCCCGGCTACACCGATGACCGTGAATGGAACGGCTTCCTCAACATCAGCGTGGCCGAACATACCTGGCCGCATGTTCGCGCCGAACTGCTTTCGAGTGCCGACGGCGACCGCGAGTTGATCGCATCAGTCAAGGCGCTGAAGGCCGAGGGTGGCTTTGTGTCGCTCGCCTTCGGCTACACCACACAGGAAGTCGAAACCCGGTGGGCTTTGCAATTCCCCGACTATCCCATTGCCTGCATGCCGCCCATTCCGGGAAACTGGACGGACAAAAGCTGGCGCAACGACACCAAGCCCAGCTTCGAAGTCTGCACCGGGCCGATGGGCGAGCCGGTGGAAATGTGGATCGACTATCCCGAGCCCGCGCTCCGCGAAATCGCGGGCGAACCCCGTTTTGGGCTCTATCGCCGCAATGCCGATGACGAGCTTGAGGCGATCTACACCGGCGAGGATCACGCCGAGGCCATGGAGCACGCGAACCGCGAAACCCTTGCATGCGCTTTCGCCAAGGCTCTGGCCCACCAACTGACGCCTGACGAATGGCAGACCATGCGCCTCACCAACCAGACGATCACGCCAGGGTGCTGCGCGTCGCATGACCACCTCGATGCCAACATGGTCATGCTGGCCGTGTGGCTCACCTATCGCGGTGATCAGCTGATCGCCCGCGGCGCGATTACGGACATCGGTGATGACCTCGATCACGTCAACGCGGCATGGACGATCGCCAGGGAGCGCTACATGACCGCCAGCGCCGAAGGCGAACGCTTCGACCTGTGGCGCTGCACCGGCATCACTGTGCCCGACCTCGCAGCCGCCGGTTGCGAGATGGGCGCCAACGAACCCTGCATCCGGCCTGGCCGTCTCTACGAACCCGGCCACATCGAACTGGATGAAGAGAAGGGCCTGATCGTCACCGTCGGAAATTCGATCCGCACCTTCGAACACCAGATCGAGGCCGAAGGCCATCTCTGGCGCGCCTATGCGTCTTCCGAGTTCACTGCCCAGCCCGGGCGCGTTAAATAGAACGGGCACGGAGATGCGCTAGCGACCGCTGGCGTCGGCAACACCTGTTTTCCGTGCACTCGCGGCAGACTGCCTTGGGCCGTTACGCGAATGTCCGATTCTGAGCTGAACCTTTTGGTTAGCTGACGTTCACGCGGTGCCGGCTGCCGACCACTTCGAGCTATCATTGACCATACCCTGAAAGCGTCTGGCCCAGCTGCAGAAACCTTGAAACACCCCTGATTATGAGGGGCGCACCTTTTTTTGAGGGTCAGCCTTATAGAGCGACAATACCCCAATCAAATTCCTAAATGTGCAGGTTTAATCCCTTCGGGGCCCGATAGAGCGATACCAACTGATCCATATCACGCAACGGACGTTCCTCGAACTCCTTCGTCGTGAGAATCAGAACATCAATTTCCATTCGATAGTCGCCTTGGAGCTTGTGCATTGCCGCTCGTAGCTGCGACGAATAATCGAGAAGATCGCTCAATTGGCAATCAACCACCACAAGAACATCAATGTCGTTATGCCGCTCACCTCGAAAGAATGACCCGAAGCCCCATGCGGAAATAACTTCTGCATGAGATTCAAGGATAGGCCGGATTTCCGTCCTTATCTTTCTTGTGGTAAGCCCAGTAGTCATTTCTATGCAGAGCGCCCGCCATTTCGGTTGTGTTGAACAAACCCAAATATGATTGAAGACAATATTCTTTCGCCTCCATGGTGTAGCTGTTCCACATTCCGCCGACATATATCAAATTTACGTCAGCGAATTCCGCTCGCACTTGCAGAACCTTAGCAATGCCACATGTATATTCATCAAGGCATATCGCTTGGATCGCCGGACCTCGCTTGCGCGATACGTCAAATACTATGTCATGATGTCGATCTGTCGCAATAACATTTTCATGGCCGTTCAGAAGCCGCTGAAACCATGTGATTGAGGACCATTTGACGCCATACGCATTTTCGCCGTTACTCATATTTCGCCCACTTCTCTACAAACTGCGCGAACTCTTCGGGGAACATTTGGTAATGGTCTAGCCGCCCATACTGATTTTGCTCGTAGCCTTTGGCATGATCGGTAAACAGTAGGACCGCCTCGGCCATCTCGCGTGGAACAAGTCCGGCATTCACCTCCAAGGCTCGCAGAATGGCACGATTGTTTGGGAGCAGGGTATCAAGCCGTCTTGCTGTCCAAACCGCGTGCGCTGACGATCCGGGATCCGAGGCCGCAATTTCGGATCGAGGGCCATACCGTTTGAAGTAGTGATGGTTCTGTCTCAGCAGGCCGCTGACGAATGTCATTAATTCCTCGGTCGTTTCCATCTTCTTCGAGAATGCCCAGCTAGTCGTCTGTGAAAAGCGCTGAAGCCCGCAGGGAGGCGTGGGTTTTGGTGGATATGAA
>NZ_BSFC01000021.1 GCF_027922145.1 Novosphingobium resinovorum
CTTCGACCAGACGGTGACGCGCGGCGACGTCGAGGGGCGCAGCTTCTCGGTGGTTTACCTCAAGCAGGGCAAGGTCGTGGCGCTGGACTGCGTGAACATGGTCAAGGACTACGTGCAGGGGCGCAAGCTGGTCGAGGCGGGCGCCACGCCCGATATGGGGCGCCTTGCCGACGCGGGTGTGCCGCTCAAGGAACTGGTGTGAACTGAATCCTCCCGATCGCTGCGCGACAGGGAGGACAATACCTTACGAAGTCGGCGCGGCGAGGCTCTCATCCGCGCCGATCGCGCTGTACACCGTGATGCGGTTGGTCAGGTCGGCCAGCACCGTGGAAATGCGCGTCTGCTGGTAAGCATAAAGCGAACGCTGGGCGACCAGCGCGTTGAGGAAGCTGTCGGTCCCCGCCCGGTACTGCGCATCGGCGAGATCATAACTCTTCTGCCCGGCGGCGACGAGGCGGTCCTGCGCGGTGCGCTGCGTCGTGATCGTCCCGCGCCGGGCGAGCGCATCGGCGACGTCCTTGAACGCCGACTGCACCGTGGAGCGATAGGTCGCGAGATAGTATTCGCGCTGCGCCTTGGCGTATTCGAGGTTGCCCTTGTTGGTGCCGCCCAGCAGCGGGAGGCTCGCACTGCCCGAACCGCTGACGTTGAAGGCATCGCCGGTAAACAGGCTGCTGAGCGCCGTGCTGGCAAGACCGATGGTGGAGGTCAGCAAAATCGTCGGGAAGAACGCGGCCCGCGCCGCGCCGATCTGGGCGTAGGCACCCTTGAGGTTGTGCTCGGCCTCGACCACGTCGGGGCGGCGCAGCAGGATTTCGGACGAAAGGCCCGCAGGCACCTTGCCGATCCGCGTATCGAGCTGCGCCAGCGATACGGGCAGTTCGGCGTCCTGCACCGACCCGCCGACCAGCAGTTCCAGCGCATTGCGGTCCTGCGCGACTTGCGTGGTCTGCGCGGCGATGTCGGAATTGGCCTGCTCCAGCGTCGTTTCGGCCGCAGCGAGATCGCTCGCGCTCGTCAGCCCGGACCTGAACAGTGCGCGGGTGAGATCAACCGAACGCTGTCCGCTGTCGCGGGTCTGCTCAGCGAGCGCCAGAAGGTCGCGATCGGAGGCGAGAGTGACGTAGGCGGTCGCCACGTTGGCCACCAGCGTCAGCCGCGCCGAGCGATAGCCGGATTCGGTGCCGAGGTAAGTCTCCATCGCCTCCCGGCTCTGGTTCTTCAGGCGGCCGAACAAGTCCAGTTCGAACCCGCTGAAGCCGACATCGGCGCTGTAGCTCTGGTTGGTGAACTGCGTCGAGTTCATCCCGTGCGTCGCGCTGGCGTCAGCGCCCGGAGCCACTGTCGGCAACTGGTACGAACGCTCGACACGGTATTGCGCCCGCGCCGAGGCGACGTTGGCGAGGCTCGCCTGCAAGTCCTGGTTGTTGGCGAGTGCACGCTCGATCACGGCCTGCAGGCGCGGATCGGCGAAGAGCGTGCGCCATGGCATCCCGGCCTCGCCCGACTGTAGCGGCTCATAGGCTGCGCCCTGCGGCCACTGCGCGGGCGCGGCGGCTTCGGGGCTGACGTACTTGGGCGCCATGTTGCAGCCGGAAAGGGCCACGGCCAGCGCCATCGTGGAGATCAGGAAGGGGCGCATCATGCGTGGTCCTTGGTATGGGCGGGCGTCGTGGTCGCGTCCTTGCGGTGGAACACCCGGGCGACGATGATGAAGAACATCGGCACGTAGAAGATGGCGAGTGCGGTCGCGGTCAACATGCCGCCGAACACGGCCGTGCCGATGGCGATGCGCCCTTGCGCGCCCGCTCCGGTGGCGATGGCGAGCGGCACGACGCCCGCCATGAACGCGATCGAGGTCATCATGATCGGCCGCAGGCGGACCCGTGCCGCTTCCAGTGCGGCGTGGAGCATGTCGCGTCCCTCGCGCCGCGCGGTCTCGGCGAACTCGACGATCAGGATCGCATTCTTCGCGGCGAGGCCGATCGTGGTGAGCAGGCCGACCTGGAAGTAGATGTCGTTCTCCAGACCACGCGCCGCCACGCAGATCACCGCGCCGATAACGCCGAGCGGTATCACCAGCAGCACCGCCAGCGGCACCGACCAGCTTTCGTAGAGCGCGGCGAGGCACAGGAACACGACCGCGACCGACAGGATGTAGAGATAAAGAGCCTGCCCGCTCGACTGATTCTGCTGATACGACAGGCCGCTCCAGGCATAGCTGGTGCCCGGCGCCAGATTCTGCTGCAGCGCCACCATTTCCTTCATCGCGTCGCCCGAACTGTAGCCCGATCCGGCACTGCCCTCGATCTGGTACGAGGAGCGGCCGTTGAAGCGCGACAGGCCGTTCGGGCCGGTCTCCCACTTCATCGTCGTGAAGGCGGAGAAGGGGACCATCTTGCTGGTGCCGTCGGCATTGGTCGCGGACGTCGAGCGGACGAACCACTTGTCGAGGTCGCTCGGCAGCATGCGGGAATCCGCCTGGCCCTGCAGGTAGACCTTCTTGACGCGGCCCCGGTCGATGAAGTCGTTGACGTACGTGCCGCCCCAGGCGGTGCTGAGGGTGTCCGTCGCATTGTCCACGCTGAGGCCGAGGACCGACAGCTTGGCATCGTCGAAGGTGATGTCGAACTGCGGGGTGTCCGGCAGGCTGGAGGCGCGGACCTGCGAGAGCTTGGGGTCCTGGTTCGCGGCCACGATCAGCTTGTCGCGCAGGGTGACGAACTTGTCGTGGTCCATATTCGAGGAGTTCAGCAGCTGGAACGTGAAGCCGTTCGACTGGCCGAGACCCTGGATCGAGGGCGGGGTCATGACGAAGACCTGCGCGTCGCGGATCTTCGACAGCTTGCCCATCAGGCGCCCGCTGATCGCGGATGCGTTCTGGCTGGATGCCGTGCGTTCATCGAACGGCGCAAGGCTGGCGAAGCCCATGCCTGCATTCTGGCCCGAGCCCGAGAAGCTGAAACCGGCGATGGCGAACAGCACGCGGATGTTATGGCCTTCGGAAGCGAAGGCCTGCTCGATCTCCTTGCGCACCTTGTCGGTGCGTTCGGCGGTGGCGCCTGCCGGCAACTGATAGGCGACCATGACTTGCCCCTGGTCCTCGGTCGGCAGGAAGCCGGAGGGCAGCCGCACGAACAGTACGATGATCGCAAGGATCACCGCGCCATAGCCGACGAGCCACCAGCGTCGCCGCGCGATCGCACGCTCGGTCACCGCGACGTAGCGGCCGGTCATGCGCTCGAACCAGTCGTTGAAGCGGCCGAACATACGGTCGAGCGCGCGCTTCGTCCGCAACGGCAGGCCCCGCAGGCCCGGCGCGGGCTCGCGGGTCTCATGCTCTTCCTCGGCCTTGGGCTTGAGCATCATCGAGCAGAGCGCCGGAGACAGGATCAGCGCGGTGAGCACCGAGAGTCCCATGGCCGAGACGATGGTGATGGAGAACTGGCGGTAGATCACGCCGGTGGAGCCGCCGAAGAACGCCATCGGCAACAACACCGCGGAAAGCACCAGTGCGATGCCGACAAGGGCGGAGCCGATCTCCTCCATCGACTGCACGGTGGCGTAGTAGGGGCTCAGCTTCTGTTCGTGCATCAGGCGCTCGACGTTCTCGACGACGACGATGGCGTCATCGACAAGCAGGCCGATGGCGAGCACCATCGCGAACAGAGTCAACGTGTTGATCGAATAGCCGAGCACCGCGAGGATGCCAAAGGTGCCGAGCAGCACCACCGGCACCGCGATGGCAGGCACCAGCGTCGCGCGCCAGCTTTGCAGGAAGGCGTACATCACCAGCACGACGAGGACGACCGCGATCAGCAGCGTCTCGATCACTTCCTTGATCGACAGCTTGACGAAGTCGCTGGTGTCGCGCGGGAAGGCGATCTTGTAGCCGTCGGGCAGGCTTTGCGACAGCTCTGCGACCCGCGCCTTGACGGCGGCGACCGTCTTGAGCGCGTCAGCCCCGGAAGCCAGTTCGATGCCGATACCGGCGCCCGGATGGCCATTCATGCGGCCGTTCACGGTGTAGCTTTCCTGGCCCATTTCGACCGTGGCGACGTCCGACAGGCGCACGACCGAACCGTCGGTCAGCGTCTTGACGACGATGGCGCGGAATTGATCGGGCGTCTGCAGGCGTGACTTCGCCTTGACGACAGCGTTGAGCTGCTGACCCTTCGCCAGCGGCTGCGCGCCGAGCTGGCCCGCCGAAAGGTCGACGTTCTGTGCGGTGAGGGCGCTCTCGACGTCGGAAGGGATCAGCTGGCGTCCCTGCATCTTCGCGGGGTCGAGCCAGATGCGCATGGCATATTGCGAGCCGAGCACGCGCACGCCGCCCACGCCGTTGACGCGGGCAAGGTCGTCCTGGAAATTCGAAACGAGATAGTCGGCGACGTCGCTCGACGAAGTCCGGTCGCTTTCGTCATAGAGTGCGACGACCATCAGCATGTCCGAACCGGACTTGGTGACGGTCAGGCCCTGCTGCTGAACCTGCGTGGGCAGACGCGAGTTGGCCTGCTGCACCTTGTTCTGCACCTGCACTTGCGCGACGTCGGGGTCGGTGCCCTTCTCGAAGGTCGCAGTGACCGAGGCGGAGCCCGAACTGTCGGAACTCGACGAGAAGTAGAGCAGGTTGTCGATGCCGGTCAGCTGCTGTTCGATCACCTGCGTGACTGAGTTCTCCAGCGTCTGCGCGGATGCACCGGGGTAGGTGGCGCTGATCGAGACCGAAGGCGGGGCGACGTCCGGGTACTGGGACACGGGCAGGCTCATGATCCCGCCGATCCCGGCCATCATCACGACGATGGCGATGACCCAGGCGAAGATCGGCCGGTCGATGAAGTAGCGGCTCATGCTCATGGGATTACTGGTCCAGCTTCGCGGTCACGGCCTTGACCGTCGCGCCGGCGCGCGTCTTGTCGGTGCCTTCGACGATCAGGCGGTCGCCTGCCTTGAGGCCGCTGGAGATCAGCCACTTGTCGCCGATCGCCTGTCCGACCACGACCGAGCGCTGCTCCACCTTGCCCTGCGCATTCACGACGAGGGCGACGCCGTTGCCCTTGGCATCGCGGGTGATGCCCTGCTGCGGCGCGAGGATGGCGCTGCGCACCACGCCTTGCGGCGTATCGACCTTGACGAACATGCCCGGCATCAGGAGCCCGTCAGGGTTGGGGAACTTCGCGCGCAGGGTGACGGTGCCCGCCTCGGGATCGACGTTGACCTCGTTGAATTCTACGGTGCCCTGCTGCGGATACTGCGTCCCGTCCTCCAGCGTCAGCGTGACTGCGGTGCTGCCGGGCATGATGGTGCCTTTGGCCAGGCTCTTGCGCAGTTTCAGCAGGTCGGAGGAAGACTGGGTGATGTCGACGAAGATCGGGTCGAGTTGCTGGATCGTCGCCAGCGCATCAGACTGCCCGGAGGTGACCAGCGCGCCCTGCGTGAAGGCGGAGCGGCCGATGCGTCCGGTGATCGGCGCATAAACCTTTGTGAAGCCGAGGTTGACCTGCGCCGTGCGGATCGCCGCCTGGTACTGGTGCACCGAGGCGGTGGCAGCGCGAGCGGAGGCGATGGTCTCGTCGCGGTCCTGCGCGCTCACCGCGTCCGTTTCGCCCAGCGTGCCGTAGCGGCGCGCCTTGGCCTGCGCGCTGTAGAGCGTCGCCTGCGCGTTCTCGAGCTGCGCGCGCGAGGTATCGAGCGTGGCTTTGTAGAGCCTCGCGTCGATCTGGTAGAGTGGCTGCCCGGCCTTCACCACCGAACCCTCGGTGAAAAGGCGGGTCTGGATGATCCCGTCGACCTGCGGACGCACTTCGGCGACGGCGGTCGCGGCGGTGCGGCCCGAGAGCGAGGTCGATACGGTGACCGGCTGCGCTTTCAGCGTGACCACCCCGACCTCGACGGCCTGCTGCTGCTGCGGCGCCGACGGCCCGCCGCACCCGGCGGTGGTCACGGTGGCGAGCGCGAGGGCGGAGGCGAGGGCAAGATGCCGAATGGAAGGTTGCAACCCGAAGGCTCCTTTACACGGAACATGTTTGGCGGCCGTATCCTGCCGCAAGGGCTGTGCGGGCAAGCCTCGGCGCGTTTCGGCATGTTGCGTCGTGCAACCAAATGTCGCGTGATGTAACTTGGGGCAGACAAGGAAACCTAAGCGGATTAGACGTCAGCCCATGACCGCAACAGCCCCCGTAGCCAATGGGCGCATCGTCATCCTCGAAGACGACCCCGACATTCGCGAACTCATCATCGGCCAGCTCTCGCGCGAGCCGCAGGAAGTGGAGGCCGTGGGTACCGTGGCCGAACTGCGCGCGATCCTGAAGCAGCGGCACGTGGACCTGCTGATCCTCGACCTCAACCTGCCCGATGGGGACGGGCTGGACCTCTGCCGCGAACTGAGCGCGTCGGGCCATCAGGGCGCGATCATGATGGTGACTGCGCGTGACGATGCCATCGACCGCGTGCTGGGGCTCGAACTCGGCGCCGACGATTACCTGACGAAGCCCTTCGAGCCGCGCGAACTGCTGGCGCGGGTGCGCAATCTCCTGCGCCGCGCCCGGGTAGTCGATCAGACGCGCCCGCGTGCCGCCCGTTATGCGCGCTTCGGGCCGTGGCGGCTCGATCTGCACCAGCGCCGCCTGGTGACTGACGACGAGCGACTGGTGATGCTTTCCTCGGCCGAGTACCGCCTGCTGCGGCAGTTCGTGGAAGCCCCCAACCGCGTCCTCTCGCGCGAGGAACTGCTGCCCGAGCGCAGCGCCACGGTGGCGTTCGACCGGACCATCGATATCCAGATCAGCCGCTTGCGCCAGAAGCTCGCCGGGACGCAAGGCGGGACCGATCTGATCCTTACCGTGCGCAGCGAAGGCTACGTCCTGCCCGGCCCGGTCGCCTTCGAGTGACGGCAGGCGCGGCGTCCTCATCAGGCTGGTGGCGCAATCTGGCCCGGAGACTGCGCGCTTATCCGGGCTCGCTGGCGGGGCGGCTGGCGTTGGTACTGATGATCGGCATGCCCGCTTCGGCGTTGTTCGCGCTGCATATCTCGCAAGTATGGAAGCAGCACGCCTTCACCGAACTGCAGAGGCAAGCGGCCCTCCTCAGCACCGCCGACATCGCGCACCGCTACGAAGTGGATGCGGAGCGAACCGACTATCTGGTGTCTTCCGGCTTCATTTTCGGGGCGCACAGGCCCGATCCCGGATTGGCGATGCTGGGTTGGGATGTCGGCCTGTCGCGCAGCGTCAGTGAACGGCTGGGGCGTCCGGCACAGGCGCGGGTGCTGCCGCGGCAGCAATGTTTCACACGGTTCGTGCATCATCCTCCGGCGGCGGGAATGAACACCGATCCGCTGCCCGACTGCTGGCTGGTGCGATATACCGATGCCGCCGGGCGCGAACGACGGCTCGTCATCGACCTGTTGCTCAATCCCGACCGTGGGCAGCCGCCGGTGGGCCCGCCGTATCTCGAACTCATCGTCATCGCGGGCGCACTGCTCGGGCTGCTCACCGCGCGTATCGCGACGGCACCGCTGCGGCGGATGGAGAAGGCGGCGCGGCAGTTTTCGCTGGCGGGCGACCTGGAGCCCATCCCGGTCAAGGGGCCGAGCGAAGTGCGGGCGGCGCTGGAGACGTTCAACCTCGCCCAGTCGCGAGTGCGTGACGGCCTGCGCGAGCGTACGCAGATACTTGCCTCGGTCACGCACGACCTCCAAACCCCGCTTACCCGATTGCGCCTGAGGCTTGAGCAGGTCGGGGACGAAGTGCTGCGCGGGCGGCTCGTCGCCGACCTTGCGGTGACGCAGCAGATGGTGCGCGATGGCCTCGACCTTGCGCGCAGCAGCGAAGTGCGTGAGCCTTGGGCGGTGATCGACGTCGATTCCGTGCTCTCGGCGCTGGCGGAGGATTACGCCGAAGTCGGCCGCGACGTCACTTTCATCGAACAGATCCGGGTGGAGGCAAGGGTCAAGCCGAATGCTCTCGGCCGCGCGCTTGCCAACCTCGTCGACAATGCGCTCAAGTACGGCGGCACGGCTGAGCTGCGCTGCATGATGGAGAAGGGCGACCTCGTCATTCACGTTATCGACCGCGGCCCCGGACTGCCCGAGGCCGAGATCGAGCGCGCTTTTCAGCCCTTCCGGCGACTGTCGACCAGCACCGGGACCGGCACCGGCATCGGCCTGACCATCGCGCGGGCGCAAGTGGCGACGTTCGGCGGTGCCGTAACGCTACGCAACGCGCCCGAAGGCGGGCTGGTCGCGGAGATCCGGATGCCCGCTGCAAAGGCGCGCTGAACCGGCTGATTGTCACGACCGTGCGAGCCCGTTAGGCTGGTCTCAATGCCCCGCATCAAAGGCGCTTTCGTGTATATTCTTTTCCCCGGCCGTCCTTCCGCATGACGCTTGAATCGCAGGCCAGGGAGGCGTTGCGGCAGGGGGACCTGCAAGGCGCGGGAGCAGCCGCTGCCGCTCTGGCGAAGGCTCGTCCGGACGAGCCGACAGGTTTCTTTCTGCTCGGTGTGGCAACTGCGGAGGCGGGCCAGATCGCGCGCGCGGTCCCGCTGCTCGAAGCGGCGGTCGCACGGGGGCCGCGGGCGGAGCATGTTGCGCAGCTTGCCAGGCTGCTGATCCTGTTGCGGCGCGACGGGGAGGCTGCCGAGGCCGCCCGGCAGGCCATGGCGCTGGGCCCCGACGATCCTCGCACTTTCGACACGATCGGTTGCGTGCTGGCGCGGCTGGGCGATCATGAGGCCTCGCTTGCCCCGTTCACTGCAGCGGTAGCGGGCGATCCGGACGATCTCGAATACCGATACAACCTTGCGGCGGCGAGCGGCTTTACCGCACGGATCGAGCAGGCGCGCTCGCATTACGAGACGATCCTTGAGACCGATCCGGGCAATGCGCGGGCGCACTATGCGCTCGCCATCCTGTCGCGGCAGACGCCTGAGGCCAATCACGTAGCTCGGCTGGACGCGGCGCTGGTTGCAGCGCGCGAGCCGGGCGATGCGCTGCGCATCCGCTATGCGCTGGCCAAGGAGCACGAGGACCTCGGCAATGCCACCGATGCGTTTCGTCACCTCTCGGCTGCCAACGGTGCGCACAAGCGCAGCGTCGGCTACGACTTCACGCAGGACGCTGAGATCTTCGACGCGATCGATGCGGTATTCGCTTCCGGTGCTCCGGCGGGCGGCGCGGGACATGGCGGAGCCGCGCCGATCTTCGTGGTGGGCATGCCGCGCACCGGGACCACGCTCGTCGATCGCATCCTGTCCTCGCACCGGGATGTGGAGGCGGCGGGGGAACTGCAGGCGATGCCGCTGGCGGTCAAGCAACTGGCGGGCACGCCGTCGCGCCGGGTCATCGATGCCGAGACCGTTGCAGCCAGTGCGGGAATTGACCCGGATAAACTGGGCGCGACCTATCTCGAGCGCGCGGCCCATCATATCGCGCGGGCCAAGCCACGTTTCACTGACAAGCTGCCCGCGAACTTCCTCTATATTGGCCATATCGCGCGGGCTTTGCCCGATGCCCGGATCGTGTGCCTGCGCCGCAATCCGATGGATACGATCTGGAGCAACTACAAGAACCTGTTTGCCAGCCAGTCCGCCTATTACGCCTATTCGTACGATCTCATGGATACGGCGCGCTACTATGCACGGTTCGACCGGTTGATGGCGCTATGGCAAAAGCTATGGCCGGATCGGGTGTTGCAGCTGTCCTATGAAGCGCTTGTCGCAGATCAGGAAGGCGAGACGCGGCGTTTGCTGTCCCATTGCGGTCTTGAGTGGGACGAGGCCTGCCTGTCGTTCCACGAGAACCGCGCCGCCGTCGCCACACCAAGCGCGGCGCAAGTCCGTCGGCCGATCAATGCCGATGCCGTTGAGCGTTGGCGCGCGCACGAGACCGAATTGGCGCCGGTGCGGACGTGGCTGGAAGGGCAGGGGATCGACGCGTGACGTCATTGCGGACCTGGCGAAGCAATCACGAGTTCGTGGCAGTGCCGGAGGCGCTCGCCCGTTTCGGGAAAGCGCCTCCGGTGATACTCAGTACTTGATGCGCGCTTCCACGCCGACGGTGCGCGGATTGAGCACGGTCTGGCGATAGTAGCGCACCGCGACACCATCGTTCACACCGATGCGCGAGCGGTCCTGACCGACCGAGACCACAGCGTACTTGTCGAAGATGTTGTTCGCGAAGAGGCTGACGGTGTACTTGTCGGTCTCGTACGAAAGCGTTGCGCGGTGCAGCACGTAGCCGGGGATCTTCGTGCCGTAGCCACGATCCCAGCCGAGGCGCGATACCACGTTGCCGCGGTAGGTCGCCGTCCAGTTGGCGCTGAACACGCCTTCGCCCATCGGCACCGTGTATGTCGCACCCAGGCTGCCCTGGTTCTTCGCCGAGCCGGGCAGTCGATCACCCTTCAGCGCGTCGAGTTGCGTGAACTTGGGCCGAACGTCGTAGTCGTTGACGACTGTGCGCACGGTGATGATGCCGTCGACGTCCTCGGTCAGCTTGGCATCCGTGTACGAGTACATGCCCTGGATCGTCAGGGCGGGCACCGGCTTGAACTGGAACGAGGTTTCGAAACCACGAGACTTCGCCGAGCCGCCGTTCACGGTGATGCCGGTGACGCCGTAATACGTGGCGGAATCGACCTGGATGCCCTGCCACTTGATGTCATAAACGTCGAAGTTGAAGGTCAGCTTGCGATCGAACAGCTGCATGCGGACGCCGATTTCGGCGTTCTTGGTCTTGTCCGGGCCGTACTGGACTTCGTTCGGCAGCGCGCAGGCATTCTGCTGATTGGCAGGAACCGGATCGGGGCAGGGAGCGACGCGGTTCGGTCCGCCGATGCGATAGCCCTTGCTGTAGGTGCCGTAGATCATCAGGTCCGGCGTAAAGTTGTACGAGGTGTTGAACTTCCACACCCAGCCGTCCTGCGACGCCTTGCCGCCCGACGGATCGAGGTCGTAGGGGCTCAGCGGGTTGTCGTATTCGGGCGTATCGGGATCGTCGCCGCCGAGCGGCAGCGTCAGGGCGCCCTGAACCTCCGAGGAATACTTGAAGTAGCGAGCACCTGCCGTGACCTGCCATGCCGGTGTCACGCGGAACGTGCCTTCGCCGAAGATCGCCTTCTCGGTGACCTTAGACTTGGTGTAACTGACGTATTCGAGATCGTCGGGATTGACGAGCGGGTTCCCGTACCAATCCGCATCGCCGTAGAACGCGGTCAGCCCCGGCGTATGCTCGGCATAGTCGTTGTGGTACTTCTGCTGGTTGTAAAAGCCGCCCAGAACCCAGTTGAACGGCCCGCCGTGACGCGAGACGAGGCGAATTTCCTGGTTGATCTGCTTGCGGCGGCCATAGCTCTCATTCCAGCTGGAGAATGCCGGGAACGCCTCGTAGTCGTAGTCGAGGTCGAGCAGCAGGTCGGTGTTATCGCTCTGCGAGCGGGTGTGGACGTTGGTGTAAGCGGTCGTCGAGACGAGGTCGGCGATGTCCGCGAGGTTGGCGTTGATCTCCATGCTGGCGAGGTGCGCGCGGCGGTTCACCGGTTCGGCGTAGCGGCTCGCGTTCTCGTACTTGCCAGAGCCCAGCACGCCCGCGCTGTTCGACTGGGCGCCGTCGGTCTTGGTACGCTGGAAGGCGTAAGTGAAGATGACCTTGAGGTCTTCGCTGGTCTGCAGCAGCAACTGGTTGCGCGTGGTGAAGGTCTTCTCGAAGTTGAGGTCTTCACGCTTGTGCAGGTTGGCGTTGTAGGCGTCGCCGGTCGGACGGCTGGTGCCGTTAGGTTGCGGGTCGGAGACGCCGGGCTCGTTGATCAGGAACGGGTAATCGATGAAGCCCGGATCGTAGTAGTACCCGGTCGCGCTGCGGAAGGCGATGTGGTCCTTGACGATCGGGATGTTGATCATCCCGTCGAGCTGGTAACCGAGGTCGGTCGCGTGGCTCTTGGTGAAGAGGCGGCCGTGGGCCTCGCTCTCGAAGGCGTCGGTATTGGGGCGGTTGGGGATGTAGCGGATAGCGCCCGCCAGCGTGCCGAGGCCGTAAAGCGTTCCCTGCGGGCCGAGCAGCGTCTCGACGCGTTCGATGTCGAGCAGCTTGAAGTCATAATAGAGCGGAACTTCGCCCAGATAGACGCCCAGCGAGTCGTCGTAGTTGGCGCCGCTCGAGGCCGTATCCGAGGCGTTCAGGCCGCGCAGGACGATAGAGCCGGTGCCGCCCGGGCCGGTGTCGGAGATGGTCAGGCCCGGCGTGAAGTCGGCGAGGTCGCGCACGTCGTCGATGCGCTGGCGCGCGATCTCGTCGGCGTCGATCGCCGAGATGTTGATCGGCGTGTCCATGATCGTTGTGGCGCGGCGGGTGCCGGTGACGATGATGGCATCGCCCTCATCGGAAGCAGCGGCCGCTTCCTGCGCCACGGCGGGCATCGCGATCACGCTGCTCGTAATCATGGTTGCGGACAGAAGCCCTGCTCTCAGTTTCGCGCGATAAGTCATGTGCTTCCCCAGTTTCGGTTGACGTGCCCCGGTCCCGGCACGCTCCTTGGTCGCGCCCGGTGGGTGTGTATGTGAGGACCCTCATTCGTACGCCGGCCATCGCTTTGCGGATGTCGTGCCGACGCGCTTGCACTGCCCTCGGCCTTGAATGCCGCCGAGGTGTTCGCTCCCGTGATGCGTTGAATTATTACTGCGGCTCGGTTGGCCGTTTTCAGTTGGCAGGCTGTGCGGTTTCGCCGCGCGCTGCCCTGATCCGTTCGATCAGGGGCTGGAACGGGAACAGGAACTGCTCCCGGATGGACAGGCGCCTGAGATCGTCCTGCCCGACGACGCTGGCTTCACCTTCCTTGTAGGTGCCGAAGATGCGATCGAGCAGGATCAGCGAATTGCCGTAGTTGCAGCGCGTACTCTGGTAATCGGTCGAGTGATGCAGGCTGTGATGTCGGATCGTGGTGAAGAAGAAGGAATAGAACAGCGGCGGATCGGAGCGCACGTTGGCATGCGCGAACGTCGACACGACGTTCAGGATGTTGAAGCCGCAGAACAGCGCGGTCGGCGAGAGGTCGAACAGCGCCAGCACGCTCAGGCTGATCAGGAACAGCTCGATCGGATTGCCGACTGCGCCTTTGGCGGCATTGAGCTGGGTTATGTGGTGGTGCGGCGCGTGGGTCAGCCAGAACGGCGTCGAATTGTGCATCAGGCGATGCATCCAGTACTGGCCGAACTCCATGACGAAGACCACCAGCGCCACTTGCAGCAGCCAGGGCATGTGCATCGCCCACTGCGTGGTGATGCCGAGCGATTTCTTGACGGCCTGCAGCGGTTCCTCGGCCAGCGCGGTCGCGGTCCAGGAAATGACGGTGGCGCTCAGCACGACGTAGAACAGGTCGGTGAAGAACTCACGCCAGTTCATGCGCCATCCGGCGTGCCGCTCATGCACGAACTCGAGGCCCAGCACGACGACGGTGATCAGCGCGGAAGTGACGATGATCGTCCAGCCGTTGTCGGTCAGCGCCTTGGGCGCGAAAGCCCAGAACGCAACGATCACGGCGACGAACGCCGGAGGCACGAGGTTGAAGATCTTCTGCTTCACGCCGTCATCGTTCGCGAAGGCAGCCGCATCGTTCGAGAGAACCGTGTTGCGGACTGGCAGTTGTTCCATCGAAAACCCCCCATCCAGACCGGTGGACCGGCCTGCTGTTACAAGATTCTCTCTCCCCGTTTCTTCGCTCTGACCGGCGATTTGATACAAGCTATGGATATTACGTTTCTCGTCAAGCGTATTAATTGAAGGCTGTGCGTTTTGGTGACGAGGCGCGGGAAATCGCGCTGGAGCGTGGTTTTTGTGCATCTGCGTAACACGCTTGTCGTCCGCAGATGCGCTCGGCGGCGCGTATCCGGCGCGCCGCCGATTCGGGCACCGTCAGTAGCGGTAGGGATTCTTGTCGATCGTCGTCGTCCCGCGCGTCTGGTTGCACAGGAAGACGGTGCCGGTGAAGTAGATGCCGGGCTCGGTGATCTTCTGCGCATAGGCCCAGGCCTCGCGCAGCTGCTGCACGGTCATCTGCACCGGCGCCTCGTCGGGCTGATAGGTCATGCCGTACGCGTAGTCCTCGCCGTCCTTGCTGATCTCGACGTGGCAGCCCATGACGTGCGTGACGGGGTGCGTGTCGCAGAACTGGATCAGGCGCTTCATGCTGTCGAACCACGGTTCCCAGAAGCTGATGTAGCAGCGGCCTCGATAGAACATGTCCCCGGTATAGAGGATCTGCGTGTAGCTGTCGTAGTACGCGAACTCGGAAACGACGTGCCCCGGCGAGCCCCAGATCAGGACCTCGCGCCCGCCGAGGTCGAGGGTCACGCGCTCCTCGGGGAAATTGGTCATGCCCCAGAAGCCGACCATCTCCTCGTGCGTGAGGCCCATGTAGCGGGTGTTGGGGCGGTCGGCGAACTGGTTGGTCGCGGCGTAGTGGTCGTCGTGGAGATGGCTGAACGCCACCAGCAGTTCGAGGCTGGCCGGATCGCGCCCGTTGCGGCGGCACCAGTCCTCGATGCACTGGTCGACCACGGCTCGCAGATCGTAGTCGTTGCGCAGTTGCACGTAGCCTTCATCCAGCAGCAGCACGCGGTCGTTGCCGAAATAGAGCGGTGCGAACGGAGCCTCGTAACTGTAGGCCTTGTTCTGGCGCAGGATCGCGGTGTGCGGATTGTACCAGTGGACCTGCACCGGCGGGTCGGTGTTGTCGATGCAGGACGACGAGCCGCAGATCCACTTGTCCGGGAAAGTGCCGGTCGCGGGCAGGTTGGCCTTGAAGTCGATCGGCGGCGGGCGTGTCGCGGCGGAGGCGGCGTCGGACAGCCCGGTCAGCGCGGCGCCGGTCAGCGGCACGGCGGCGATGGCGGCGTTGTAGGTCAGGAAGGCGCGTCGATCCACGACAGGGCTCCTTGTATGGGAAAGTGGCGTCAGAACGGGTGCGGGGCGCGGATGTTGGGCACGCCCTCGGGCCAGATCGGGGTGCGCTGGTCCGGACTGACGCCGTTGAACAGCACGAAGTCGGGGCGGATCAGCATCATGTCCTTGCCCTGCACCGCGCGGGCGGCCTCAAGCGCTTCGTCGATCAGGTTCGGCGTCATTTCGAGCACTCGCTCGTAGGGCTTGAAGGTGGCGAAGCGCGGGTAATACTTGCCCGGCACGAACATCATCTCGATGTGTCCGCCCAGCAGCCACTTCACCGGATTGGCGGCGGCGAAAGCCTTGAGCCTTTCCAGCGAGGCGACGAAATCGGTGTCGTTGCCGATGTTGATCTTGCCGGGGAACAGCAGGTCGCCGGTGAACAGCAGGTCGCAGTAGGGATCGTAGAAGCTCACCCCGTCCTTGTGCGTGCCGGGGGTCGGGACGACCGTGATCACGCGATCGCCGAGGTCGATCCTGCCGGTGCCCGAAGGCCAGTTCGCGATGCCGTAGGTCTTCTGCATCAGCGCCAGCGGCTTGGGGACGATCGTGGTGTCCGGCCGGTCGGCGAACTGGACGAGGCCCTGGTTCTGCGCGATGTCCTCGGCCGAGGTGAGCGCGACGGTCAGCGGCACTTTGCTGCGCCCGCGCGCCTTTACCCAGCGCGCGATTATCGCATCCACCGTCTCACGCAGGGGGTAATGCGCGGCGTTGGCGGTGGCGCCGGTGTCGATCAGCAGCGCGCCCTTGTTGCCGAACAGCAGGTACGTGAACGGCGCCTCCCAGTGGACGCACACGTTCTGGCGCAGCACGAAAGTATCCTCGTTGTACTGCACCACCTGCACGCGCGGATCGCGGTTCTTTGCCGCGACGTTGGAGCCGTAAGTCCAGCGGAACGAGAGGCTGCCTGCCGCCGGTCCGTCGCAGGCATAGTCGTGCGTGACCGGTCTAGTGCGGTGCAGCGGCAAGGCGCTGTCGGTATTACGCACGCCCGGCGGGTTGTACCCCAGCGCCGGGTTGCCGTTGGGATAGGCGCGCCCGGTGGCGGCCTGCGAACTGCCGGAAAACCCCGTGCTACGGGTAGGACTCTGTGCCAAGAAATGCCCCCACACTGGCTGCGAGCGGGTGAACACCGGCTCGATCTCGGGTCAGCTTATCGATATTACAAAACGTGACAACGGTATTATTTTTGTGCGATGAGAGTATCACTCCACCGCCGACTGCGCCTCCAACTGCTGCTGTCATCGGCGGCAAGGTTGGTATAGGGGAGGGCTGTTGTTGTTCCAGAAAGGGCGCCGCTTGAGCACCGATCCCGCCAGTCTTGCCCGGCTCTCCATGAGCCTTCCCGCAGACCTGTTCCGCCAGCTGGATGCCATGGTGGAGGAGCGCGGGCTGCCCTCGCGCTCGCAGCTGATCGCCGAACTGATCCGCCACGCCCTTGCCGAGCATGAGGCTTTGACCCGGCCGGAAGAGATGCTCGCGGGAACGATCACGCTGGTCTACCGGGGCGACAAGGGGCGGGTGCGCCACCAGCTGGCGCAGAGCCAGGCGGAATACCTGAAGGAAGTGATCTCCTCGCAGCACGTCTTCCTTGAGGACGACCAGTCGATGGAAGTCCTGCTGGTGCAGGGCCCGGCCGAGCGGCTGAAGGAACTGTGCGACGCGCTGCGCGCCATTCGCGGCGTCCACCAGCTGCAGCTGGTCACCACCACCGCGCTGCTGCCGCCGCTGCACGAGCAGGATGAAGTCGCCGCGAAGGTTGCCGAAACCCCGCGCAGGCCGCAGCCGAAGGACGAAGTGGCGGCCTGAAGACTTCGTATCGGTAGCCCTTCTTCGTCATTGCGAGCGTAGCGAAGCAATCCAGGGCGGCGTCCAACCTCCCTGGATTGCTTCGCTACGCTCGCAATGACTAAGGTGGAGGGTGGCTCGCCGGCGGGCAGCGTACTCTGCGCGCAAGTATTACAAAAATCGCGCACCGTAATAATTTTCGATGGACAAGGACCCGAATCGCAGCAATGTTGCACTGCGAAAGGGGACCGAGTCATGATCGTATCGATCCGCAGCATTGCCAAGGCCGCGTTGATGGCCACCGCGATGCCGGCAGTACTTCTCACCGCCGCCTGCTCGCAGGCGCCGAGCGAAGCGCCCAAGCGTACCGAATTCAACATCGGATGGTCGATCTACGCGGGCTGGATGCCCTGGCCCTATGCCCAGCAGGCCGGGATCGTGAAGAAGTGGGCCGACAAGTACGGGCTCAAGATCAACATCGTCCAGGTCAACGACTACGTCGAGTCGGTCAATCAGTACACGGCGGGCAAGCTGGACGGCGTCACCGTCGCCAACATGGATGCGCTGACGATTCCGGCAGCAGGCGGCAAGGACACCAGCGCGATCATCGTCGGTGACTATTCCAACGGCAACGACGGCATCCTGATGAAGGGCGGCGACCTCAAGGCGATCAAGGGCCAGTCGGTCAACTTGGTTGAGCTTTCGGTGTCGCACTACCTGCTGGCGCGCGGGCTGAACTCGGTCGGCATGCAACTGCGGGACGTGAAGACGGTCAACACCGGCGATGCCGACATCGTCGGCGCCTTCGCCAGCCCCGACGTCAAGGTCGCGGTGGCGTGGAACCCGCAGCTCAATGCGATGAAGGCGCAGCCGGGCGCGAAGCTGGTGTTCAGCTCGGCCGATATTCCGGGCGAGATTCTCGACCTGCTCTGCGTCGATACCGCCACCCTCAAGGCCAACCCCAATCTCGGCAAGGCGCTGGCGGGCATCTGGTACGAGACGACCGCGCTGATGACGCGCCAGGACGCCGAGGGCAAGGCCGCCCGCGCGGCCATGGCCAAGCTCGCGGGCGCCACGCCGGAAGCGTTCGACAGCCAGCTCAGCACGACCTTCCTCTATTCCGACGCCAAGGCTGCCGTCGCCGCGACCGACGCGCCCGCGCTGGTCACCACGATGACCCGCGTGCGCGACTTCAGCTTCTCCAAGGGGCTGTTCAAGGGCGCCAGTTCGGCCGACGCGGTGGGCATGTCCTTCCCCGGCGGCAAGACGCTGGGCGATGCGCAGCACGTGACACTGCGTTTCGACGATAGCTTCATGAAGATGGCCGCCGACGGCAAGCTCTAGCTAAATACCGTTCGTCATTGCGAGCGCAGCGAAGCAACCCAGGGCGGTTGCCGCAACACTGGATTGCCGCGCTTCGCTCGCAATGACGAGATGCGATAACAGAACGGGATCACGACAATGCGCTGGGTGAATCGTCAGGTCGGGCGAGGGGGGCGGGTGCTTCTCGGCGCGGTTCCGATCCTGCTGCTCCTGCTGGTCTACATCGTCATGGCCGCCAGCCGTCATGCGGTGAACCCGGCCGACAAGATACTGCCGCTGCCCGGCGCGATGGCCGAAAGCATGTCGGCGCTGCTCTTCGTGCCCGACCAGCTCACCGGCCAGCTGGTGTTCTGGGCGGATACCATGGCGAGCCTGCAGCGCCTTGGCATCGGCCTTGGTATCTCGACGCTGATGGCGCTGGTGGTGGGCCTTGCGCTCGGCGTCTTGCCGCCGGTGCGCGCGACGTTCGGCCCGCTGGTCACCGGCATCGCGGTGATCCCGCCGATCGCGCTACTCCCGATCCTGTTCATCGCGCTGGGCCTCGGCGAAACCTCCAAGGTCGCGCTGATCGTCATCGGCATCGCGCCGGTCATGATCCGCGACATCGCCGCCCACGTCTCCGCGCTTCCTCGGGAGCAGGTGATCAAGGCGCTGACGCTGGGTGCCAACAGTTGGCAGGTGATGATCCGCGTCGCCCTGCCGCAAGCCATGCCGCGCCTGCTTCACGCCATCCGCCTCGCACTCGGCCCGGCCTGGGTGTTCCTGATCTCGGCCGAGGCGATCGCGTCCGACGTAGGGCTCGGCTACCGCATCTTCCTCGTGCGCCGCTACCTCTCGATGGACGTGATCCTGCCTTATGTCGCCTGGATCGCGCTCCTCGCCATCGCGATGGACATGGCGCTCACTTTCCTCAGCCACCGGCTGTTTCCCTGGGCACATGGAGAAAGCCATTGAGCACCCTCCTGAGCTTCCGCGACGTCTGGGTCGAATATGGCGACCGGATCATCATCGAAAAGCTGAACCTCGACATCGAGGAAGGCGCCTTCGTTTCCATCGTCGGCCCATCCGGCGCGGGCAAGAGCAGTTTCCTGCGCCTGATATTGGGGCAGGAAGGGCCGAGCCGAGGCGTCATCACCCTCGACGACACGCCGCTCAAACCCGAATGCGGGCCGGATCGCGGCGTCGTGTTCCAGCGTTATTCGGTGTTCCCGCACCTGACCGCACTGCGCAACACGATCCTCGGGCTCGAATGCGAGAAGGCCCCCGTGCTCGGCCGCCTGTTCGGCAGCGCCCGCCGCGCCGCCGTCGAGGAGGCGACCGAGATGCTGACGGCGGTGGGCCTCGGCCATAGCCTCGACCTCTACCCCGCGCAGATGTCGGGCGGCATGCAGCAGCGCCTCGCGATCGCGCAGGCGCTGGTCAAGCGGCCGCGCATCCTGCTGCTCGATGAGCCGTTCGGCGCGCTCGACCCCGGTATTCGTGCCGACATGCACGCGCTCATCCGCAATCTGTGGCGCAAGTATTCGCTGACGATCGTGATGGTGACGCACGACATTCGCGAGGCATTCTCGCTGGGTACGCGCGTCCTTGCGCTCGACAAGCGCCGGCACGATCCGCACGCGCCGCACCGCTTTGGAGCCACGGTCGTCTACGACCTGCCGATGCGCGAGCGGGCGGAAGAGACGGAGGCCGAGTGATCGCGTCCAGCAACCTCCCTTTCGTCATTCCCGCGAAGGCGGGAACCCATCTCCTGAAGGTGCCTGTCGCACAGTCATCAGATGGGTCCCCGCCTTCGCGGGGATGACGGAAAAGAAAGAATGCAATTAGTTTAAATATTACGATTGACGTAAATCGTAATACCTGAAAAGAGAATGGGCATGGGCACAGACTCCGCAAGCCTGGCTCGGCTCAGCATGAGCCTTCCGGCAGACCTCTTCAGACAGCTCGACATGATGGTGGCGGAACGCGGCCTGCCTTCCCGCTCCCAGCTCATCGCCGAACTGATCCGCCATGCTCTGGCCGAGCACGGTTCGCTGATGCGGCCCGAGGAGATGCTCGCGGGCACCATCACCCTCGTCTACCGCAGCGAGCGGGGCCGCGTGCGGCACCAGCTCTCCCAGACGCAAGCCAGTTACCTGAAGGAAGTGATCTCCTCGCAGCATGTCGTGCTGGAGGACGACCAGTCCCTCGAAGTTCTTCTCGTGCAGGGTCCGGCCGTGCGGCTGAAGGAACTGTGCGACGCCATCCGCCGGGTGCGCGGGGTGCAGCAGCTTGAGCTGGTCACCACCACCGCCCTCCTGCCGCCGCTCTACGACCAGAGCGGAGACGACTTCAAGAATATCGGAGCGCATTCATGACCGAAACATTGGCCGATCCGCTCGCAGCCCGAGACCATGCGCGTGCCCAGGGCGGCACCGTGGTCGAGAGCATGCCGGTGCTGCCTCCCGTGGCGGGCGATCTGCCCGAGGGCGTCGATGCCGCCGACCTCGTGTGGGAGGAAACCATCGCATCGGGCGGCTACGCCACGCGGCGCCTGACACGCGGCTCCCGGTTGCGGCTGATCGACGGGAAGGGCGACGCCTGCGCCTCGATCCTGCTGTTCAACGCCGAGATGCCGACAGAACGCCTCAATGTGGCGGACACGGTTAAGGTCCAGTGGAACGCCTATCTCGGCGAAGGCAAGCTGCTCCTCTCCGACATGGGCCGGGTGATGATGAGCATCGTCGAGGACAGCGCGGGCACGCACGATACCTTCTGCGGCACCTCCAACCCCGCGATCAACCTCGCCAAGTACGGCGAGGGTCGCAACTCCGGTGCCTTCCCTAGCGGCCGCGACCGCTTCCTTCTCGGCGCCGCTAAGCACGGCCTCGGCCGCCGCGACGTGCATCCCTGCGTCACCCTGTTCAAGGGCGCGCGGATCGAGGCGGACGGCGCGATCACGCCCGAGGTAGGCCCGTTCGAGCCCGGCCGCACCGTGATCCTGCGTGCCGAGATGGACGTGATCGTGGTGATCGCCAACGTCCCCCACGTCCTCGATCCGCGCCCCGAATACACCGTGACGCCGCTGCGCGCCTCGGCATGGCGCGGTCCGGTGACGGGCGAGGACGACCCCGTCCGCTCCGCGACGCCCGAAGGCCTGCGCGCCTTCGAGAACGTCGAAGACTACTTCCGCCGCTGAACAAGGGACACGCGATCATGAGCACCGATCCTCACATGTCCGGCCTCACCGGCACCGTCATCCACGACATCGTCGTCCCCGCCCGCGCGCCCTGGCTGCATCACGTCAAGGCCGGGCAGACGCTGCGCATCGTCGACCTCGAAGGCAACCAGGCGGTCGATTTCCTGCTCTATTCCGCCGCCGACGATGCCGAGCGCTACTCCGCGCAGGACACCGTCGCGGCGCAGGGCAACCTGTTCCTGCGCGAAGGCACGAAGCTGCTTTCGAACGAGGGCAATGCGCTGATGACCATCGCCGCCACCTCGGTAGATTATCACGACACCATCGGCGGTGCCTGTTCGTGCGAATCCAATACCTTGCGCTACGGCCATCACACAAAGTCTGAACACGCCTGCGTCGAGAACTTCCTGGAGGCCAACCTCCTCGAAGGGCGCGGCAAGCGGGACATCGTCTCCAACATCAACTTCTTCATGAACGTTCCTGTCGAACCCGACGGGTCGCTGGGCATCGTCGACGGAATATCCGCGCCGGGCCTGACCGTGGACCTGCGGGCAGAGATGGACGTGATCGTCGTCGTCTCCAACTGCCCGCAGGTCAACAACCCCTGCAACGGCTTCAACCCCACTCCAGTCCGGATGATCGTCACCGCATGAGCTTCGACACCGTCCTGATCGCGAACCGGGGCGCGATCGCCACCCGCATCATCCGCACGCTGCGCGGCATGGGCCTGAAATCCGTCGCGGTCTATTCCGAGGCGGACGAGAACTCCAACCACGTATCCGAAGCCGACGAGGCCGTGTTCATCGGCGGCGCCAAGGCTTCGGAAAGCTACCTCAACATTCCCGCCATCATCGCGGCGGCGAAGAAGACCGGGGCAGGGGCGATCCACCCCGGCTACGGCTTCCTGGCCGAGAACGTCGAGTTCGCCGAGGCCTGCGCGGCGCAAGGCATCGTCTTCGTCGGCCCGACCACCGACAACATCCGCACCTTCGGCCTCAAGCACAGCGCCCGCGCATTGGCCGCTGCGCACGAGGTGCCGCTGGCGCCGGGCACCGACCTGCTCACCGACGAGGAAGCGGCGGTCAGCGCCGCCGCGTCGATCGGCTACCCGGTCATGCTCAAGGCCACCGCAGGCGGCGGCGGCATCGGCATGCGCGTCTGCACCGACGAGGCGCAGCTGCGCGACGGTTTCGCCACCGTGAAGCGGCAGGGGCAGAGCAACTTCGGCGACGCCGGGGTCTTCCTCGAACGCTACATCGGCCGCGCGCGTCACATCGAAGTGCAGCTGTTCGGCGATGGCGAGGGCCGCGTCATGGCTCTGGGCGAGCGCGACTGCTCGCTCCAGCGCCGCAACCAGAAGGTGGTCGAGGAAGCCCCCGCGCCGCTTCTTCCCGAGAGCGTGCGCACCGCGCTCTACGCCGCTGCCGTGCGTCTGGGCGAGGCCGCGAAGTACCGCTCGGCAGGCACCGTGGAGTTCCTCTACGACGCCGACCGCGCCGAGTTCTTCTTTCTTGAAATGAACACCCGCCTGCAGGTCGAGCACGGCGTCACCGAGATGGTGATGGGCATCGACCTCGTCGAATGGATGGTACGCGGCGCTTCGGGCGATTTCGCCTTCCTCGATGCGCCCGCGCCGACGATGAAGGGCCATTCGGTGCAGATGCGTCTCTACGCGGAAGACCCTTCGCTCGATTACCGCCCGACTTCGGGCACGCTGACCGCGCTGGAATTCCCCGAGGACATCCGCGTCGAGACGTGGTGCTCGGCGGGCAGCACCGTCAGTGCGTGGTACGATCCGATGCTGGCCAAGCTCATCGTCCACGCGCCCACCCGCGAGGAAGCGGTGGAAGCGGCCCGGCGCGCGATCGACGCCACCCGCGTGGACGGCATCGAGACGAACGTGCGCTGGCTGCGCGACGTGGTGCGCACCCCGGCCTTCACCAGCGGCGAAGTCTCGACCAGGGTGCTCGACGGCGTGGTCTTCACCCCGCGCGCCTTCCGCGTCGTCAGCGGCGGCACCGCGACGACCGTGCAGGACTGGCCCGGCCGCCAGCACCTGTGGGCCGTGGGCGTGCCGCCCTCGGGCCCGATGGACGACCAGTCGTTTCGCCTCGGCAACCGGCTGCTCGGCAATCCCGAGGGCACGGCGGGGCTTGAGGCCACCGTCACCGGCCCGACCCTGGCCTTCGTTTCCGACGCGCGCATCTGCCTTATGGGTGCGGACTTCGGCGCCACGCTGGACGGCGTGCCGGTGGAGCGCGGCGTTCCCATCGACATTGCAGCGGGCCAGACGCTGGCGATGGGCCGCGCCTCCTCCGGCGGTTTCCGGGGCTATATCTTGTTCGCGGGTGGGCTCGACATCGCTCCCTACCTCGACAGCCGCGCCACCTTTGAGCTGGGCCAGTTCGGCGGCCACGCCGCGCGCCGCCTGCTGGCGGGCGACACGATCCACCTCGGTTCGGAGCCCACCGACGCCGCGTTGCCCGCCGTCACGCTGCCCGCAATCGGCAACGAATGGACCTTGCGCGTCCTTTACGGCCCGCACGGCGCGCCGGACTTCTTCACGCCCGAGGACGTGGAAATGGTCATCAATGCCGAGTGGAAGATCCACTACAACTCCAACCGCACCGGCGTGCGCCTGATCGGACCCAAGCCGCGGTGGGCGCGTACCGACGGCGGCGAGGCGGGACTTCACCCCTCCAACATCCACGACAACCCCTATGCCATCGGTGCGGTGGACTTCACAGGCGACATGCCGATCATCCTCGGCCTCGACGGGCCGTCGCTCGGCGGGTTCGTGTGCCCCTTCGTGGTGATCGCGGCGGACCGCTGGAAGATCGGCCAGCTCGCTCCCGGCGATAAGCTGCGCTTCGCCCCTGTCACCATCGAGGACGCCGCAGCCGCCGACGCCGCCCAGCGCGCCTTCGTGGCGACCGGCGCAGTGCCGGAATCCACCCCGGCGCGCGGTGTGGAAACGCTCACCCCGATCCTGTCGGAAATCCCCGAAGGCCCCGGCCGTCCGCGCACGGTCTACCGCCAGCAGGGCGACCGCAACATCCTCGTCGAATACGGCCCGATCGTGCTCGACATCGAACTGCGCATCCGCGTCCACGCGCTGATGACCGAGCTGGAACGCCTCGCCGCGCCCGGCATCATCGACATCGTGCCCGGCATCCGCTCGCTCCAGCTGCACTTTGACGGCGCAGAGATGGACCAGAAGGCGGCGCTCGCCATGCTGATCGCCGCCGAGGAGCGGCTTGGCGACCTCGAGGACTTCACGATCCCCTCGCGCGTGGTCCACCTGCCGCTCAGCTGGCGCGACCCCGCGATCGTCGAGACGATCGAGAAGTATATGGCCACTGTGCGCGACGATGCGCCGTGGTGCCCGGACAACATCGAGTTCATCCGCCGCATCAACGGTCTGCCCGATCAGGCTGCGGTGGAGAACCTGATCTTCGAGGCGAACTACCTCGTCATGGGGCTTGGCGACGTCTATCTCGGCGCGCCGGTCGCGACGCCGGTGGACCCGCGCCACCGCCTCGTCACCACCAAGTACAACCCCGCGCGCACCTGGACGCCGCCCAATGTCGTGGGCATCGGCGGCGCCTACATGTGCATCTACGGCATGGAGGGGCCGGGCGGTTACCAGCTGTTCGGGCGCACCGTGCAGGTCTGGAACACCTATCGCCAGACCGAAGCCTTTACCGAAGGCAAGCCCTGGCTGCTGCGCTTCTTCGACCAGATCCGATTCTATCCCGTCAGCGCGGAGGAACTGGCCGACTGGCGCCGCGAATTCCCCGCCGGTCGCCGCGCCCTCAGGATCGAGCCGAGCGAATTCCGCCTCGCCGACTACCGCGCCTATCTGGCCGAGAACGCCGCCGGGATCGCCGAGTTCGAACAGCGCCGCAAGGCCGCCTTCGACGAGGAACGCGCCGAGTGGGAGCGCCTCGGCGAATTCGACCACGCCGCCGATCTCGCCGATGCGGACCTGCCCGCCGAGGAGGCGATCGAACTGCCCGAGGGCTCCGACTTGGTCGAGGCGCCTTATGGCGGCAGCGTCACCCGCCTGCTGGTGCAGCCGGGCGATACCGTCGCGGCGGGGGACAAGATCGCGGTCCTTGAAGCGATGAAGATGGAATGCGCGGTGGAAAGCCCGGGCAGCGGCACGGTTTCGGCGCTCTACATGCGCGAAGGCCAGTCGCTGCAGCCCGGCGCCCCGATGCTCGCCCTGAGGAAACATGCATGACCCGTTTGAGCGCCACCCGTATCGCCGCCGCCGTCAGGGCCGGTGAGACCACCGCCGTCGCCGTGGCCGAGGACACTTTCGCCCGCGTCGAGGCCTACAATGCCGTCCAGCCGCAGATCTGGATCAGCCGCGCCACCCGCAGCGAACTGCTCGACGCCGCCGCTGCGGTGGACGCGCGCATCGCGGCGGGCGAGGACCTGCCGCTGGCGGGCGTGCCCTTCGCGGTAAAGGACAATATCGACGTCGCCGGGTTCGAGACGACGGCGGCCTGTCCCGCCTTCGCTTACGAGCCCGAGGACGATGCCGGCGTGATCGAGCGGCTGCTGGCGGCGGGCGCGGTCTGCGTGGGCAAGACCAACCTCGACCAGTTCGCCACCGGCCTCAACGGATCGCGCAGCCCTTACGGGATACCGCGCAATGCCTCCAACCTGAACTACGTCAGCGGCGGGTCCAGCTCCGGCTCCTCGGTCGCGGTGGCGGCGGGGCTGGTGGCCTTTTCGCTCGGCACCGACACCGCCGGATCGGGCCGCGTGCCTGCCGCGTTCAACCACCTGATCGGCATGAAGCCCACCAAGGGCCGCTGGTCCACGCGCGGCCTCGTCCCGGCCTGCCGCACGATCGACTGCATCACGGTATTTACCGACGACACCGCCGATGCCCGGCTGGTGGACGGCGTGGTCGCGGCCTTCGATGTGGCCGATCCCTACTCCAAGCCGCTCGCGGACCAGCCTCTCGCCGTGAGGCGCATCGGTGTGCCGCGCCGCGAACAGCGGGTGTTCTTCGGCGATGGCGAGTCCGAATACCTTTACGACAAGGCGCTCGCCAAGCTGGCGACCTTGGGCGAACTCGTCGAGATCGACCTCGCCCCGCTGCTGGAGGCCGCGCAGCTGCTCTACGGCGGCCCTTGGGTGGCCGAGCGGACCGCCGCAATGGAGGGCATTCTCGCCGCCAACCCGCTCGCGGTCGATCCCACCGTGCGTGCGGTGGTCGAGCCCGGCAAGGCGATGAGCGCGGTCGAGCTGTTCAACGGCATCTACCGCATGGCCGACCTCAGGCGCCACGCCGACCTCCTGTGGGCCGACATCGACATGATGGCCTTCCCCACTACCGGCACCACCTACCGTGTCTCCGAGATGCTGGCCGCGCCCATCGCGCTCAACAGCAACCTGGGGCTCTACACGAATTTCGTGAACCTGCTGGACATGGCCGCGCTGGCCGTTCCCGCCGGTATCCGCGCCAATGCCACCGGCTTCGGGATCACCCTGATCGGCCCGGCCGACACCGACCGCGCCCTGCTGGACGCGGCCGACGCCTACCTTGCGGTCGCGGACTTGCCCGCGCCGCCGCCACTCGATCTGGAGGGAAAGATGCAAACCGTGAAGCTCGCCGTCGTCGGCGCCCATCTGAAGGACATGCCGCTGCACTGGCAGCTGACCAGCCGCGACGCCGAATTCGTCGGCGCCTTCGAGACCGCGCCCACTTACAAGCTCTACGCCATTGCCGACAGCGTGCCGCCCAAGCCTGCGCTCGTCCATGACGAAGCGGGCGCCGCGATCAAGGTCGAGGTCTATGAACTGGGCGTCGCCGAGTTCGGCAGCTTCACCGTCGATGTCCCCGCGCCGCTCGCCATCGGCAACGTGACGCTGGCGGACGGCACCACCGTCAAGGGCTTCGTCTCCGAACCGCGCGCGCTGACCGGGGCTGAGGACATCACGCATCTGGGTGGTTGGCGCGCCTTCATCGCGAGCAAGGGCTGAGCGAGAGGGCAGGCCAAAGTGACACCTCCCATACTTCGTCATTGCGAGCGCAGCGAAGCAATCCAGGGCGGTTTGAGACTGCCCTGGATTGCTTCGCTGCGCTCGGAATGACGGGATGAGGTTGATGTTTCCGCCGTAAGCACGATGGCGTTGATCGGGGCCGACACTACTTTTTCTTACTGAGAGGGGCAAAATCCATGCGCAAGTTCGGTCTGATGCTTCTGGCTGCCACGGCGGCGTTTCCCGCCGGCGCACAGGCGAAAGAACCGGAGGTCATCCAGGTCCCCGGCTTCGCGGATTTCCTCGCAGTGGACGGCAAGACCGTCTGGGCCACCAACAAGGGCCGCGTCGAGCAGTGGTCGCGAAAAGGCAAGCTCGCCGAAGTCGCGATGGCGCACCCCTGCGGCGCGATGGCGATCACGGCTGGCTCCTTGTGGGTCGCCGACTGCGAGGAGAAGGCAGTCAAGCGCATCGACGTGAAGACCGCGAAGATCGTGGCCACCATCCCCACCGGCATCGCCTCGAGCGGCGAACTCAACGTGGTCGCGGGCGACGGCTCGGTCTGGGTGGCCAGCGATAACGGCGCCGACGACCGTGGGGGCCTCGTCGCCCGCATCGATCCGGCGACCAACGCGGTGATCGCTTCGGTCCCGGTCGATCCGGGGACATGGTATCTGACTTACGGCTTCGGCGCGGTCTGGGCGGTAAGCGCCACCAAACAGTCGCTCCAGCGCATCGACACCGCCACCAACACCGTCACCGCGAAGATCCCGCTCGGCAAGGAGCCCGGCTTCCTCGCGGCGGGCGAGGGCGGTGTCTGGGTGCAGGAGCAAGGCGACGGCACCCTTGCGCGGATCGACCCCGCGACCAATGCGCTGGCAGGCCGCATCAAGGTCGGCGACAACCTCAAGTGGGGCGACGTCGATACCGGCGCGGGCAAAGTCTGGCTGCGGACCACCGACGACCAGGTATTTGCGGTGATCGACCCGAAGGCGATGACGGTCGCCGCGCGCAAGGGCAAGGCGGCGGGCAGCGGGGCGCTGCGCTGGACCCCCAAGGGCGTCTGGACTTCGGCGCATGACGAGCACACGCTGACGTGGTGGTCGAACGCGGTGCTGCATGCGAAATAGTGCTGTGGTGCTCTTGAGTGCCGCTGTGTGCCGTTGAGTGCCATCCAATCAGGGGCGCTTCATAAATTGCATCTATGACCCGGCTTTCGGACCGGCTACCCCTGTTGCCATGAGCGACGACACCCCGCTGACAGACCGTAAATTCGCCAGCCGGGTGGACTGGAACCTCATGCGCACATTCGTCGACATCGTGCGCGCCGGGGGGATCGGCGCGGCGGCAAGGGAACTCAACAAGCAGCAGCCGAGCATATCGGCCGCGCTCAAGCGGCTTGAGGACCACGTTGGCACCACCTTGCTGGTCCGCTCGGCCAATGGCGTCGAGATGACGGCGGCGGGCAAGGCGATGATGGCGCTGTGCGAGGACATGCTGGAATCCGCGCGCCTCGTGCCGCACCAGATCGCGCAGGCCATCCGGCGGGTCGAAGGAAT
Source organism: Novosphingobium resinovorum (assembly GCF_027922145.1). GTDB lineage: Bacteria > Pseudomonadota > Alphaproteobacteria > Sphingomonadales > Sphingomonadaceae > Novosphingobium > Novosphingobium resinovorum. The sequence continues at coordinate 28,787 of NZ_BSFC01000021.1, forward strand.
CGTGCGCATCCAGATCGTTTCGGCCATCGTCTCGGCGGAATTCGACGAGGCGATCGCCAGCTTCCACCGCCGCCATCCCGGCATCCGCATCGAAATCCGCGTCTCGTCCTGGCGGCAGGTGCTCGATGCGCTGGAACGCGGCGAGGTGGAGGTCGGAATCGGCTATGATAACAGCGTGCGCGGCGGGCTGGTCTACGAGCCGCTGTTCGTCGAGCGCCAGCAGCTTTACTGCGGCCGCAGCCACCCGATGTTCGGCTATCGCATCAGCCAGCCGCGCGAGTTGAAGGACGAGGCGTTCGTCCTCGGCGGCGAGGACGAGATCGAGATCGTCACGCACTTGCGCCGCCGCTATGGCCTTGGCGTGCGCGTGACGGGACTGGCGCAGGACATCAACGAGGCGCGGCGGCTGATCGTCTGCGGTGTGGGCATCGGCTTCCTGCCAGTCCCGGCGGTGCGCTCGGAGATCGAGCGGGGGCTGCTCTGGCCGCTGCTTCACGCCGACTTCGAGCCGTCCTACGAAATCTTCCTTCTCGCCCGCGCGGAGCCGGAGCGGGATACCGCCACGCAGCTGTTCATCGACGAGGTTTTCCGTCGGATTCGCGCGATTCCGCGCGCATAGATGAAATCTATGCCCTTCATTGCAAATTTGTGTCTGCCGTGACGATCGGCGGCGCGTCACTTTTGTTTCCCCGGGGAAAAGGTGACCGCCCAGAATGCGCAAAGCCAAGAAATTCCAGCTGCTGGCCAAGGAAATCCGTCCTTCGAGCATGGGGACGGCAGTTCTCAGGCTGCTTCGGGACGGCATCGCCGCGCGCGCGCAGGCAGTGGGGGCGGTCCCTGCATCGCGCCCGGAACAGCACTCCTGATGCGCAGGGAGGTGTTCTGCGCAGAAAACCGTCTCAGGGTGGGCCTCGCGGCGTTGGGCATCGCGCTGTTCACGATCTGCGCCGGGGATGCCGATGCTGCTCCCCGTCCCGCAGCGAAGCTCGTTTCCTGCGGCGAGAACAACTGCCTGCAGGTTTCCGGCCGTCGTTCCGACCCCGCTTCGGTGGTGCAGATCAACGGCCACCCGGTAACGGTTGAGGGCGGGAAGGCGTGGAAGGCCGTATTGCCCTTGCAGACGGTGCGTATCTGGTCAGCCCCCATGGCGCGGACCATCGCCGTAACGGTGGTGCAGGAAGGTGCTTCCGGCACTCAGCAGGCCGAGTTGCCGATCGGACTGCTGGGCCACGTCACCGAACTCGCACTGGTGGTAAGCAGCCGCTGAATTCAGCCAATATCGGTAGATTGTCAGTTCCCCTGCAGAGCGCTATGACGTATGCGGCCGCCGTCAGAGTGGTCCTCGACATGTGTGCAGGAGATGATGATGAAGATTGGCCTGATGGCGCTCGCCGCCTGTGCCCTTACCGTTGCCGGTTCGGCTTCGGCAGCGACCGACGAAAACCCCTTTGCCCGCGATCAGGTCATGCTTGACCTCAAGGGTCTCGACCTTGCCACCACCGATGGCCAGCAGCGCCTTGCGATCCGGATGGATCAGGCCGCCCGCTCGGTCTGCGGCGAGGGTATGGCCCGCGTCCACCTCACGGCCGAACGCAAGGCGCAGGATTGCCGTGCGGCGGTGAAGGCGGACATCCGCACCCGCATCGAAGCACGCATGGCAGCGGCTTCCACCCCCTCGCGCGTTCAACTCGCCAGCGCCCGCTGAGCGAAGTTGCCCGGCCGGTGATGCGCCTGCGATTCGCGCGCGCGCCGGATTTGGGAATACGCGGAAGACATCTTCGCGCGGCGGTGATCCGCCGCGCTTTTCTTTTGCGCATCGGCGAACGCCGGAAAACCGGCTGGGACAACGTTGTCGCTGCGGCGAATTACGTCCGTGAGATCGTGACCGGGTGCGGTTGAAGTAGCGTTTTGCGCAAGTTTCGCGCATGGTCGCCCGGTCGCGAAGAAACGGGGGAGGCGTGACGGCGCATCCCTGCCGGTCTTCATGCACCTTCAGATACGCCGTCCCGGCGCAGCGCCATGCGAAAGGCCAAGATGCAACCGATCACACTGACCCGCTTCCTCATCGAACAGCAGCGGCGCGAGGACAGCGCCTGCCCTTCCGAACTGCGCCTCCTCATCGAGACGGTCGCCCGGGCCTGCAAGTCGGTGACTTTCGCGATCTCCAAGGGCGCGCTCGGCGACGTGCTGGGCACGCTCGGCTCGGAGAACGTGCAGGGCGAAGTGCAGAAGAAGCTCGACGTCATCGCCAACGAAATCCTCCTCGACGCGAACGAGTGGGGCGGCCACCTCGCGGCCATGGCGTCGGAGGAGATGGAGACTATCCATCGCATCCCGAACCGCTATCCCAAGGGCGAATACCTGCTGCTGTTCGACCCGATCGACGGGTCGAGCAACGTCGATGTCGATCTGTCGGTCGGCACCATCTTCTCGGTCCTGCGCGCGCCGGAGAATTCGGCCGGGCGCGAGGTGACGGAAGAGGACTTCCTGCAGCCGGGCAGCGAGCAGGTGGCCTCGGGCTACGCGATCTACGGCCCGCAGACGCTGCTGGTGCTGACACTGGGCGCGGGCGTCTATGAATTCACCCTCGACCGCGAAATGGGTGCCTGGCGCATGACCGACGGTCCGCTCAGGATCGCCACGGGCAACAAGGAAGTCGCCATCAACATGGCCCGCCGCGCGCAGTGGTCACCGGCCATCCGGCGCTACGTCGATGCCCGCGTCGGCTGCGAGGAAGGCCCGCTGGCGGGTGAGTACAACATGCGCTGGACGGGCTCGATGGTGGCGGACATCCACCGCATTCTCAAGCGTGGTGGCGTATTCCTCTACCCGTCAGACCACCGCAAGCCCGGCAAGGCCCGCCTGCGCCTGCTCTACGAGGCCAACCCGATGAGCTTCCTCATCGAACAGGCCGGCGGCACCGCCATCGACGGCGAGGCGCGCATCATGGATGCCAAGCCGACCGGCCTCCACCAGCGCATCGGCGTCGTCCTCGGCGACCCGGAGGAAGTCGCCGCCCTGCTCGAGGAAGCCGGGCAGATGGCGAGCGCGTGATCGCGGTCTGATCGACGGGCGGAGGCTTTGTCTTCCGCCCGTTCTTCCGGCGAGGCAGGCGTTAGCTGGCCCGGCAGTAGGCGATGACGTTGGCGACCACCTGCTCGCGACGCTTCGCCGCAGCCGCCGGGCTGGTGGTATCGACCTTGAAGATGGTCGCAAACGTATAGCGGTTGGACACGAAGTAGAACGACAGCGCGCTAATCGTCATATGCAGGTCGACCGGATCCAGCGCCGGGCGGAACGTGCCCTCGGCGACGCCGCGTTCGATAAGGGCGCGGGTGCCGGGCAGTACCGTTTCGTTGTACGTCTCGACCACTTCGCCGACATGCGGGGCGTGTCGCATGTTCTCGTCCATCACCAGTCGCACGAGTTCCGGGTGCTCGTAGTGGTAGTCGAACGTCAGTTCCGTCAGCCGCGCCAGGGCATCGATCGCGGGCATGTCGTCCAGCCCGGCGGCGAGTTCGGCCGAGCGTATGCCGCGATAGGCTTCAGTGAGGACCGCGCGGTAAAGCGCCTCCTTGCTGCCGAAGTGGTAGTAGATCATCCGCTTCGACGTGGCGGTCGCGGCGGCGATCTCGTCCACGCGGGCGCCTGCGAAGCCCTTGTCCGCGAAATGGGCTGTGGCGATCGCGATGATCTCTCGCCGGTTGCGTTCGGTGAAGCCGTCATCCTGCATGGCGCGCCCTATGGCCTTTCGAGGGCCGGGGGCGCAATGCCCTCAGCCCCTTTTTAACAATCAGATCTGCATCTTGACCTGCACGCCGAGTGCCAGCGCATCGTGCGTGGTTCGGTAGGAGAAGGCGCCCGGATCGACGATGTACTGCACGTCGGGACGGATATTGAGCCAGGGCGTCAGCTGCAGGCCGTAGCTCATCTCGATCGCCGTCTCGCCTTCGGGTAGGGCGGTGTAGCCGTCCGCGAAGCCGAGCAATTCGGCGTGAAGCGCGCGCAGGCGCTCGTTGACCTGCGCGTGGATCACGCCCAGCGCGAGGGTGTCGGCGTCGCGGCCCTTGAAGGTGCCCAGCTTGAGGAAGCCGGCGGCATACCAGCGGGTGATCTGCGCCGACTGCTCCGGGTTGGCGGTGAAGTGGCCGAATATCGACAGGCCACGCTTTCCGTTCCCGCCCTTATCGCGCAGGATCATCTGGTCGCCCAGCACATAGCCGCCGAAGCGACCGGTCACGCGGCCCGGGGTGCCCTGCCGGTCGGCATTGGCGGTGTCGTAGTAGAAGCCCACCTTGTAGTGGCCGGGCATCACGTGACTACCGGGCGTGGCGCCGGGATCGTACTCCAGTTCCAGCGGCAGGACGACACCGGTAGTCTTGCCTGCGAACGGTTTGAAGGCGTTCTTCTCCAGCCCGAGGTCGGGGTTGGTCTGGTAGACGCCGGTGCGCACGATCAGGTCGGGGCGCAGCTTGTAGCGCACCGCCAGCCCCCAGCGGGCGTTGGGATAGTTATACCAGCCGGTGCTGCCGCTTTCGGACAGCGGATGCGCGCAGAACGCCGCGTTGACGAGGTTGCAGCCGATCGACAGGCCGCCGAGGTCATTGCCCATCGCAAAGAAGCCCGCGCGCAGGTTCAGGCGGCCGCCATCGAAATTCTGTTCCCAGGTCAGTTCGCTCAGGCGTGCATAGTAGCCGCCCGCCGCTTCCTGGATCGGCAGGCGGTTGCCCACGAAGTCCGACGAGATGCCGATGCCGCGCCGGTCGTTGATGGTCACGTGAATGGCGCCGCCGTCGATCCCGGCGATCTTGTCCATGTCGAGATCGACGCCCGCGCGGATCTGCTGGACATAGGCGGTGCCCCGGCGCTGGCCGCCGTCGACGTTGGAGAAGGTTTCCGAGACGTAGTCGGCGCGCACGGTGACCCCTGCGTCCTTCAGGTCGGTGCGCACGCCGCCCCAGTCGCCGGTCAGCGTCTCGCGCGGATGCGGCGCGTGCAGAGGTCTGGCGGTGGAGGCGCCCTGCGTGGAAGTCGGCCGATGGTCCTGCGCGGTGCCTGCAGTTGCGGTGGCGCCGGTCACGACGACGTTGGTTGCGGTGCCCGCCTCGGCGTCTTCTGCCAGAGCGGTCATCGGGAAAGTGAATGCGCAGCCTGCGGCGAGCGCTGCGAGAGAATGGATGCGACGGCCCATGGCCCCCTCCTGCTGCTGCTCCCGCGCGCGGCGAGTTCCGGCGGCGGGGCAACTCTGTCTGGTCGTTGGAATTGGGGGGCAGGCCTCCGGCCTGCCCCCTATCAGGTCAGGGCAGCCTGTAAGCGACCACGTAGTCGCCGCGCTGCTTGGACTGGCGGGCACCACTGGCGGTGATGACGATGTACTGCTTGCCGGTCTTCGGCGACTTGTAGCTCATCGGTCCGCCCTGGCTGCCGACGGGCAGACGGCCCTTCCACAGCTCCTTGCCGCTGCCCGAATCGAAGGCGCGCAGGTAGAAGTCCTGGGTGCCGGCGATGAAGACGAGGCCGCCCTGCGTGGCGAGCGTGCCGCCCAGCGTCGGCATGCCGATCGGGATCGGCAGGCCCATGCGGATGCCCATCGGGCCGGTGTCTTCCACGGTGCCGACCGGGACCTGCCACTTCACCTTGCGGGTGTTCATGTCGATGGCGGTCAGGGTGCCGAACGGCGGAGCCTGGCACGGAATGCCCAGTGCCGAGAGGAAGCGGTCCTTGGTCACCGAGTAGGGCGTGCCCTTGAGCGGAACCGAGCCCATGCCGGTGTTGACGGCCTCGCCCGCGGCGCCGGCCTTGCCCTGCTGGGCCTTGGTCTGCGGGAACATCTGCACCCACAGGCCGAGGCGCATGTCGTTGGCGAACACGGTGTTGGTGGTGGGGTCGATCGACAGGCTGCCCCAGTTCATGCCGCCCAGCGAGCCGGGGAAGGCCAGCGACTTGTCCGTGCCCGGCGCGGTGTAGAGCCCTTCGTAGCGCATGCCCTTGAAGGCGATGCGGCACATCAGCTGGTCGAACGGAGTGGCGCCCCACATGTCCGCCTCGGTCAGCGTCTGCGCGCCGATCTGCGGCATCCCGACCGACCTAGGCTGGGTCGGCGAATAGGGCTCGCCGGGAATGTTGGCGGCCTTCACCGGGGTCTCGACGACCTTGGTGAGCGGCTTGCCGGTCTGCCGGTCGAGCACGTAGAGCTGGCCCGCCTTGGTGCCGATGACGACGGCGGGAACCTTGCCGCGACCCTTGACCGGGAAGTTGATCAGGCTGGGTTGCATCGGCAGGTCGAAGTCCCACAAGTCGTTGTGGACCGTCTGGTAGTGCCACTTCTCCTTGCCGGTGGTCGCGTCGAGGGCAAGCACCGAGGCGCCGTACTTGTGGTCGAGCGGTGTGCGCGGCACGCCGAACAGGTCGACCGAGGAACTGCCCACCGGCATGAACACGGTGTTGGACGCCGCGTCATACGACATCGCCGACCATACGTTGGGTGTCGAACGGGTATAGGTCTGGCCCTTGGCGGGCATGCCGGTGATGGCGGGATTGCCCGGGTCGAAAGCCCAGCGCAGCTTGCCGGTGATGACGTCGAAGCCGCGGATCACCCCGCCGGGCATGTCGATCTGGACGTTGTCGGCCACGCGGCCGCCGATGACGATCGTGGTGCCCGCCAGCGTCGGTGCGGCGGTCAGTTGGTACTGCGGATCGGGCGCATTGCCGAGGCCCGCGAGCAGATCGACGCGGCCATTGGTGCCGAAGCCGGTGCAGACCTTGCCGGTCTGGGCATCGAAGGCCATCAGCTTGCCGTCGATGGTGTTCATCAGGATGCGGCGTTCGCACGGCGCGCCCTCGGGCAGCGTCGCCGCCGTCACCGGGGTGGAGCCGGGCAGGCTCGGCTGTTGCAGCGGGGCCTTCGCATCGAAGTAGGCGAGGCCGCGGCAGCGCATCCAGACGGAGGCATGGGCGTTGACTTCGGCCTTCCACTTCTGCTTGCCGGTGTCGGCGTCGAGCGCAATGACGTTGTTGTGCGGGGTGCAGATGTAGATGGTGTCACCCACCTGCAGCGGGGTGTCCTGGTCCTCGGCGCCGTTGCCGTCACTCTCGGCGACGTCGCCGGTACGGTAGGTCCAGGCGACCTGCAGGTTCTTCACGTTGTCGCGGGTGATCTGGTCCAGCGCGACGAAGCGGCTGCCGCCGGCGGTGTTGCCGTAAGCTGCCCAGTTTTTCTGCTCGCTGGCGGCATCGACCGGGGTGAGCGCCGCTTCGACGCCCGCGAAGGGCACGGTCGGGTGCGGCGAAAACATCGCGGCGAAACCGGCTGCAGAGGCGATGCCGACGATGGCGGCGGTGCCCAGTGCCGGGCGCCATGCCGGCGTCATGCCCTGCGCGCGGCGCATCAACGGCAGCGAGAGCGCCACGACCGTCATGCCTACGCCTAGCGCCAGAAGGCGCGAGATGAGCGGCCAGAACGCAAAGCCGACTTCCCACAGCGACCACAGGATCGTGGCCAGGAAGATCGCGCCGAACAGCAGGCCGCCGGTCGGACGCCGACGGGCTATGAGGAAGCCGGACACCACGAGCGCAAGTCCTGCGAACAAGAAGTAGAAGCTACCCCCCAGGCTCACGAGTCGCGCGCCGCCAACCACGAAGAAAAGGCCGGCGGCCAAGATCACTATACCGAGCACCGCCAGCCAGATCCGGCTGGCCAAGACGCCCCTTTTGTCTGAGCCGGACATGCGGCTTCTCCTTGAAATTCTTATCGATAGGACCGTTTGCCCACTGCAATCGCGACTGACGCCGGGTTACCCTGAAGCGAACGGGAAATCGGGCGGTGACACGGCCGTCCAACGTGTGTACCAATTAGTACATAACCTCTCGCGCGGCAAGATGCCCCGGATCAAGGACCAGACGTGCAATCTCAGAAGACCCAGATCGTGATCGTCGGTGGCGGTGCCGCCGGGCTGGAACTCGCCACTCGACTGGGGGCTCGATACGGTCGGCGGGACCACGATATCATTCTCGTGGATGAGAACCGCACGCACATCTGGAAGCCGTTGCTGCATGAGGTGGCCGCCGGTTCGCTCGATGCGAACCTCGACGAAGTCGGCTATCGCGGCCATTGCCACAAGTGGGGTTATCGTTACTTCAAGGGCACGCTGGCAGGAATCGACCGTACCGCGCAGCGCATTCATCTCGCCCCGATACTCGATGATCGGGGGCAGGAAGTCGTTGGTGAGCAGGAACTTCGCTACGATTATCTAGTGCTGGCCTATGGGTCGGTGACCAATGATTTCGAAACGCCCGGAGTGCGCGAGAACTGCATGTTTCTCGACCGCCGCGCCGATGCCGACCGCTTTCGCGATCGTTTGCTCGACCAGTGCCTCAGGGTTTCGCGTGCCATGTCTGCGGACGAAACCAGTGATGCGCGCGTGAAGGTATCGATTGTCGGCGGCGGTGCGACTGGTGTTGAACTGGCGGCGGAACTCTTCAATGCGGCAGACGCCCTGAGTCACTACGGGCTGGAGGTATTCGACCGGGGCCGCCTGAAGGTCACGTTGATCGAGGCCGGACCGCGAATCCTGCCCGCATTGCCTGAGCGGCTCGCCGAATCGGCGCGGGACGAATTGCAGAACCTCGGCGTACGCGTGCGCACCGCCACTCCCATCGTAGAAAGCACGGACAGCGGGATGATCACCGGCGAGGGCGAACTGATCGAAGCCGATCTTCAGGTATGGGCGGCGGGCGTCAAGGCCAAGCCGATATCGGGAGGGCTCGACGGCGTCGAAATGTCCCGTTCCGGCCAGATCGTGGTGACGCCCACGCTTCAGAGTGTAACCGACCCGAAGATATTCGCGCTGGGCGACTGTGCCTTTTGCATGCTGCCGGGTCGCGATCGCCCGATTCCGCCGCGCGCGCAGGCGGCGCACCAGATGGCGGCGACCGCGTTCGAGAATCTCAGGCGGTCGATGGACGGCCGACCCCTCAAGGATTTCGATTACAAGGATCGTGGCTCGCTGGTGTCATTGAGCCGATTTTCGACCGTGGGTACGTTGATGGGCAATCTCGTGGGCGGCCGAATGGCGGTGGAAGGCCGCCTTGCCCGAATGATCTACCTGTCATTGTACCGCATGCATCTCCTCGCGATCCACGGATGGATCAAGGGTTCAGCGCTTATCGCCGTAGGGCACGTCAACCGCGTAGTAAGGCCCCGCCTCAAGCTTCACTGAGCGGGGTATTCGGGCGGAGGCGGGAAATGAGTTGGCGTTCCCGCACCACGGCCCGGAAGCAAGCGCAGATGACGCGCAATGCGGCTTCGGGATCGGCCTCTGCCCCACACACGAAGAGGTCGACGGCGGCCAGCCCATCCTCGGGCCAGGTATGGATCGAGATATGGGATTCGGCGAGCAGCGCCACTCCGGTGACGCCCATCCCGGCGCCGAAGTGATGGAGCCTCACGTCCAGCACGGTCAATCGGGCTGCAACTGCGGCGTCGCGCAGAGCGGCTTCGACCCGCGCAAGGTCGTCAAGGCCCTCACCGGCGGCAAGATCGGCGATGAGATGGATGCTCGTTCCGGCACGGTGGACCATGTCAGGCGATGCTTTCGAACGCATGACCGAGGTGTGTCAGCGCCATCTCGGCGGCGGCGACACCGTGGTGGTGGGCTTCCTCGAACAGTGAAAGGCCGGATAGGTCCGAGTGGGCGAACAGTACCGGCGGATGCGCGGAGCGGGCGGCAAGCCGGGCCGGATCGGTGAGGAAACCCGGCGTCGGCCGGATCATGGCATGACCCCAGCGCCAGACATCTATCCGCTCGATCGCTCCGTCGAGGTCGGGATTCATGGCGAGCATATCGGCGCGCACGATCTCCTGCCAGCGTTCCAGCGAGCGGGTCAGCATGATCTTGCGGGCGACCTGCGGCGTCTCACGCGATAGGGGCATGTACCATGTCAGAACTGTTGGCCCGAGCGCCGCGCTGGTGGTCTGGTGCGTGGCGACCACATAACCGAGCGCATCGCTGGCGGTGGACACGTTGTCCCAGGCCAGCGGCACGCCCTTGCCCTCGGGCGGGCGGGAAACGGTGACGTTGGCGACGACCCACGGAGCGTAGGACAAACCTCCGGGCGAGCATACACTTGGCGCAACGCGAGCCGCGACGAAATGCGGCATGGCCAGGATCGCGACTTTCGCGCGCAGGCGGCGACTGCGGCCTGCCGTATGATCGAAGACGTCCAGTTCGGCACGTCCTTCAGCCGTCACCGCCAAGCGGAACACGGTGTGTGCCGGGCGCAGGTTGGAATGGATGCGCGCTGCCATGAGGCTGGCGAGACGATCATTGCCTTCTGGCCAGGTGAGCTCGCGATCGCCATCGCCGTTGGCAGCCCATCCACGCCGTGCGGCGAAATAGTGTATGCCCGCCCATGCCGATACGTCTTCGGGCTCTGCGCCGTAATCGTCGCGGCAACAATACCGCAAGTATGCGCGAAGAGCGGGAGCCGTGAATCCTTCGGAATCGAGCCAGTCGGCGAAATTGAGGCGGTCGAGTGCAGTGAAGCGCGGATCGACACTCGACAGGACGGAAGGGATAGTGAAGGCGGGACGTCCATCCAGGCCGACCGCTCGGCGAAAATAATCCATGCTTTGGTCGAAGCGTTGGCGCTGCGCCTGCTGGCCGGAGGGCAGCCCGGACTGCGGGAACAGACCCTCCTGCCACTCACCCCGCCACAGAAGTCGCTCCTCAAGGTCGGCACAGAGTTGGTAAGGATCGTAGACCGGACCATCGGGCGCATCGCCGACGATCATCCCGAAGCTGCGCAACATGTAACGCAATGCTGCGGCATCGCGGTTGGGCACGGGAAGGTAATGCGCGCCCAGTGGGTAGGCACTGACTGCATTGCGGCCTGAGCGGGCATTCCCGCCTGTGCGGTCCTCCAGTTCGAACAGCGTGAAGTTCGCAAATCCGGCGTCAGCAAGTCGCCAGCCGGTGGCCAGCCCCGCGACGCCGCCGCCTGCGATCACTACGTCGATGTCCTGCACGGGGCCGTCGGGCGCGGGAAAAGAACCGTCGCGCAGCCGGTGGCCGCGTCGCCAGTCGGCACCATCGAGCATCCCGGCCATCGTAGGTTGAACGCAGCCCCCCAACAGCGAGGCGCCAGCCGCAGCCGACCCGCCCGCGAGGATCGTGCGTCGGCTCGTCTCAGCCTTCATAATTGCCCCACTCGCGCGCGAAACTGCGTACCAGCGCTTGGTTATCGAGCCGGTTCACCGGAGTTGGGCGGCGCGCCATGTCGGGGGGAAAGTCGAACATTGCCCGTTCGCTCGAGGGGGTCAGGAATCGTAAGTTCTGCGGCAATCTTGTCGCCTTGGCGAAGGGGCGATGCGCAGCAAGGGTGAAACCCCACTCGCCGAAGCTGGGAACGTAGGCGTGGTAGCCCCTGGCATGCAATCCGGCGGACTCCAGGGTGGTCGCGACGGTCCAGTAGGATTCTGGCGCGACCAGAGGCGAGGTGCTCTGCACTGTCATCACCCCCTCGGGCGCGAGAAGGCGGGCGACTTCGCGGTAGAAGCTCTCCGTATAGAGCTTGCCCAGTGAAAACTCGGTCGGGTCGGGAAAGTCGACGATGACCGCGTCGTAGCTGCCGCGCGCCTCGCGCACCCAGCGGAATGCGTCGGTATTGTGGATGCGCATTCGGGGGGAGGACAAGGAGTCGGCGTTGAGGGCGGCCAGTTGCGGCGTGTCGCGGAACAGGCGTGTCATCTCGGGGTCGAGATCGACGAGAGTGACCTGACGCACGCGCGGGTCGCGCAGGACTTCGCGCGCGGCAAGGCCGTCGCCACCACCAAGGATCAGCACCGTATCGGGGCGGGCGACGCGGCCCAGTACCGGCCAGACCAGCGCCTCATGATAGCGGTACTCATCACGGGTTGAGAACTGCAGGTTGCCGTTGAGATAGAGGCGCAGGTCTTCTCCCCGGCGGGTCAGGACCATACGCTGATAAGGGGTTGAACGGGCGTAGATGACCGGCTCGCCATAGAAGGCGACCTCGGACCAGCGCTGCATGCGGTCTGCCGCGACAAGGCCGGCGATGAGACTGGCGGCCACGACCAGCGCGGCGATCACGTCCACCGCAACCCGGCGCTGGCGGCGCAGCGCGACCAGCAATGCAAGGGCGACCGCGACGTTGGCGAGGCCGAACACGAAGCCGGTGCGCATCATGCCCAGCCAAGGCACCAGCACCAGCGGGAACAGCAACGAGGCGATCAGCGCGCCGACATAGTCGTACGTGAGGACGTTGGAGACCAGTTCACGGAAGGCGAAGCGATGCCGCAGAATCCGGATGAGGAGGGGGATCTCCAACCCGACCAGCACCCCAATCGCCAGCACTAGCGCGTAGAGCGCGATGCGAAAGTCGCCAACCACCGGGAAGAGCAGGAAAAGGCCCGCAGCCGACCACCCTCCGAGCGCCGCGATCAGTATCTCCACCCGCACGAACACGCCCATCTCGTCGCGGCGGACGTGGCGGGAAAGCCAGCTGCCGACGCCCATGGCGAAAAGATACGTGCCGATCACTGTCGAAAACTGCGTGACGCTGTCGCCCAGCAGATAACTGGCGAGCGTGCCGGCAAGCAATTCGTAGATGAGTCCACACGTCGCGACCACCAGCACCGAGACGAGCAGGATCACCGCGAGTGAGGCGGGCGCGCGCTCTGCGCTGTCGACGGTGATGGCGGGCTCGGCCTCAGCCACAAGTATCAGCCATGGATGGCGGCGGCGATGATGTTGGAGATGCCGAGCGCGACCGCGCCCGCCAGCAGGGCAACCGCCATATTGCGCCGCTCGATGATCTCTCGCCACAGCTCGCCGGGGGTCAGCTTGTCGACCAGCACGAAGCTGAACACGAATATCACGATGCCAAGCCCCGCATAGAGCAGGGTGGCGAGAAAGACCGAGAGTGTCAGCATGGGCCGTCTCCTTGAAGGTTACTTGTGCGTCGGGCCATACGAGCCGCCGGCGCGCATCGGGCGCTCCTCGTCCGAGAATGGCGACCAGGCATAGTACGAGGCGCTGAGGCACCCGGCCATGACCATCGCGATCCACAGCAGGAACAGGACGAGGCGCAGCGTCATCTGCCGTTCTCCTCGCGATATTGGCGCCATACCGCGATGCAGGGGAACGCGAAGAGCAGCACGGCAGCCGTCCACCAGTTGCCCCAGGGCAATGAGCCGGTCTCGGCCTCGATGGAAACGGTGACAGTTTCCGGCAGCGATGACCAGCCCGAGATCTGCGGTGATGGGTCGCTTGGCCAGCCATGGGCGGAGGCATCGACGTAGAGATCGTAAGTGCCGCGCGGAACGCGGCCTAGCAGCGTCGTTCCCTTGCGGCTTCCCTCGGTCCAGGATCCGTCGCTGTCGCGGCCAGAATAGTGCTCGACGATGCCGTAGCCGTCCATCGACTGCCCTGTGGCCCTGTCGACGAGGCTATAGTCGAGGTCCACCCAACGGTTGTCGAAGTCGGTCCCGCGTGCGGTGACGGTAACGAACTGCCAGGGGCGCCGCACGGTCAGGGTTCCGATCCTGACCCCCTCCCGCGTGGCGGCGAAGGGGGCATCGATGCTGGCGGAGGCGCGCTCCACCGGGCCGGAGATGAGCACCATCGCCAGCAGCAGTGCGACGATGGCCGCACAGGCGAGGCCGAACATCGTCGGCAGGTCGTTCGCCGTGCTGGACGAGGAGCCTGAAGACGGAGACGGTTCACGGACCGCTCGGTGTGCTTTCAGACGGCCGAGGCCGAAAGCCTGCGCGATGACGTCATCTTCCACCGGCACGAGTTGGGTCCAGTTGACCTCGCCGCCGCCCCCTTCGCGTGACAGCACGGTGTCGCCGCGTTCGTAGAGCATCGCTTCGACCGTGTCCCCTGCGCGGACGCGCCAGTAGAACTCGCCGAGAACGGCGGTCGTCTCGCTGGTCGATGCATCACCATCGCGGGTGAAGCGCTCGCCCCGCCAGGACACGGTGTCATCGTTCCCTTCGGGCAGGTCCAGCAACATGGTCCCGAACTGCCATTCACGATCGCTCAGGACCAGCCAGCGGTAGCCCGCATAAGGGTTGAAGAGTAGGTATTCCTCCCAGGAATACCCCAAATCTCGCCGCCGGAGCGCACCTACGGTCTCCCATTCGACGTCGAACAGCGTGCCCCGCGCGCCGGGAGCCAGACGGAAGCCCTTGGCGGCCTTGTCGTGGGCCTCGATCAGAACGACTTCCGGTCGTGAGACGTCCAGCAGCGAGCCGCAGTAGGCACAGGCTAGGTTCACGCTGAAACCCGCCGCGCGAACTTCCAGCGCGCCGCCGCAGTTGGGGCAGGCGATGTTGCGCACGGCGTTCATCGTGTCAGCTCGCGGGGAATGCTCCAGCCCTCGATCGTGCGCAGGTTCGCCGGGGCGAGCGAGGCAAGGTCGCTATAGTAGCCAAGCCAGACCGAAGCCCCGCGCGCGTCGCGCTGCAGACTGACTGCCTCGCGATTGGGACCGCGAAAATCGATGTTCGTCATCGAGCGCCCGGGCAGGGTCGGAAACGGGAGTTCACCCTCGCTGCCGAGGCACCGGGCTTCCTTGCGGTCGATTGCGACGAGGGTGATGCCCTCGACCGTCAGCCGTGCGCCGACCGCGATCTCTCCGCCTGTCGCAAAGCCTTGTATCATTGGAAGTTCGCGGAGGTCGGCGCGCGCGGCGGTCAGCATGAAGGCGCCCATGGCCTCGCCCAGCCAGCGTTCGCTGCCGTCGCCGGCGTCAAGCAGCCATTCGTTCCACGATCCGTTGTCCCACCCCCAGCGCACGCGGCCGACGACGGTGAGCGTCAGTCCCTCGACCCGCAGACTCGTGCCCAGCTGAATCGGTGATACGTCGGGCGGCAGGACCGCGACCTTGCCGATGTCCTGCAGTTCCAGCCCGTCACGAAGGAGGAGCGACTGGCAATAGGCGCAAGTCGAATAGGGCAGTGCAGCGCTACGCATAGGCAGCAGCGCGCCGCAGGAAGGGCAGTTGCTCACGTCTCCCCCCGAAGGCGTGTCAGCGGATGCGGGAGAGAAGCTCGGCCTTCTTGGCGTCGAACTCCTCCTGGCTGAGTGCACCCAGCGTCACCAGCTTGTGAAGCTTTTCGATCGTGGCGGTCGGATCTTCTTCGGTTGCCGGAGAGAAGGGGCCTGCTGCACTCTGCGAACCGAGGCCCTGCGCCATGGCGCCGCCAAGCGCTGTCGCCGCTGCCACGCCTGCGCCGATCCCGGCTACCGAGCCGCCCTCCTGCCCGGCAGCGGCCTCGATAGCTTCAGCAGCCTGGAAGCGGGTATAATTGCTCAGATCGCCCAGCACCCGCATCGAAGAGCCCTTGTCGAGATGGGCTTGCACTTCTTCGGGAAGCGAAATGCTTTCGACATAGAACGAAAGGCACGTCAGGCCCCATTGCGAGAAGGCCTTGTCGACCTCGACGCGGATGCGCTCTGACAGCGCCTGCTGGTTCGCCGCAAGGTCGAGGAAGGGGACGCCGCCGCTGCCGAGCGCGGTAGCGATCGAGGTCTGGATCGCGGCGCGCAACTGCGGTTCGAGCGACGCAGCTGTCACGCTGTTCAGAGTGCCGAGGATACGGTCCACGAAAGGCTCTATGGCGGATATGCGGAACGAATAGGAGCCGAAAGCCCGCAGCCGCAAGGCGCCGAATTCCGCATCACGCACCGTCACCGGCTGCCCGGTGCCCCACTTGAGGCCCTGCTGCTCCTTAAACGACAGGAACACGACGTCCGACTTGAACGGAGAGCGGAAGCCCTTGTCCCAGTTCATCAGGCTGGTCAGCACCGGCAGGTTGGCGGTATCGAGATGGTGCAGGCCGGCATCGAAAGTGTCCGCCAGGTTGCCTTCATTGATGAACAGCGCTGTCTGGCCTTCGCGCACGGTCAGCTGCGCGCCGTTCTGGATCTCGCGATCCTCGAAAGGGACACGCCAGGCGAGGTCACCGGGCTGCTCCAGCCAGTCGATGACATCGACGAACTGCTTCTTCAGAAAACCGAACATTGGATCGCCCATTCCCGCCAGAGGGGCGCAGGGTATCTGCAGATCGTTGCGATGAAAAGGGAAATGGATACAGGCCATGAGCGGCTTGCGTTGAGCGGCCAAATCCCCGATTATGCTGCGATGCAAAAATGGTCGCCGGTGCAAAGAGCAAAGTGAAATGAGTGATCCGCGTTTGACAATAATGGAAGCGATCACGACGCGCAGGTTCGTGGAAGCGCGTTATAATGGTGCCGTGATCCGGCTCGCGCCCCATCTCATGTTCGAGCGCAGGGGCGACCTGTTCATCTGCGCGCTCAATCCGGAAAAGGCTATTCGCAGCGACGAGGAGCCGAAGCTCGGCCAGTTCAAGCTGGCCGGACTGGCCGATGCCACGTTGACTTCGGAGAGCTTCGAGCTTCTGCCCTCGTTCGAAGGCAGCGTCCCGCGCGAAGAAGACGTGGCGATCCTCTCCGCCTGACCACTCAGGCGATCGAACGGAGGAAATCGGCGATCGCGGCTGACCACTGCTCGGGCTGCTGGTCGACGATGTCGATCCCGCCGCCCTGCAGTTCCACCAGCTTGAAGTCGGGGCGCATCTCCTTGGCCTTCAGGGCCGACTGGTAGAGCATGTCGCCGGTGTTGGTCAGCAACAGTGTGGGCTGGCGGATCTTCATCAGCGGCGCTTCCTGCCGATAGGTCAGGCCCGCATTGTGGCCGTACCAGTAGGCACCCCGCTGGAACGCGAGCATCGCCTGAACGACGTAATCGCTGATGCGCTCCGGCCCGATCGTGCCCATCGCATAGCGTTCGCGCGCTTCAGCCAACTGGTTCATGTGCGCGGCATGAGGCAGCGCACGGAACGCCCGCTCGCGCCCGCCGATGTCGGCGATTAGGGCGGCCCGCTGCTCGTCGGGGATAAAGAGCGGACCGCAGATGACGTTGGCGGTGACACGCTCGGGGAACTGGATCGCCACCTCGTTGGTCACCAGCGCCCCAGTGTGATGGCCGACGATGGCCGCGCGTCGGATGCCGAGTGCGTCGAGCACGGCCGGAACCACCACTGCATAGTCGCTGACCTTGGGTTCGAAAGGCGGTCGGTCAGAAAGGCCGAAGCCGGGCAGATCGATCGCTATGGGGCGAAAGCCATGAGCAACCAGCGGTGCGAAGACGCGGTCGAACTGGTTGGCGGTCATCACCGCCTGGTGCAGCAGGACCAGCGGGCGTCCCTTCCCGGCATCCAGATAATGGATCTGGCCGTAGGGACCATCCACGTAGGCCCGGCGCATCTTAACATCGTTCGCGACAGTGGCCCTGGCGACCGGAGACCCGTCCGCTGCCATGGCAGGATGCGAAGCCATCGAGGCCGCCACCGCGCCCGTGCCCATCAATTGCATCGCCCGGCGACGCCCCAGCAACTCGTCCACGCAGATCTCCTGGCCCAACCCCGAGACGATCCCGGCGCCCGATGTCCTTGTCTGCCTTGCCTGTCGTCAAAGCTCCCGCGCCATCTGCGGTTTTCACCGCTCTTCGGCGAAAGGCGGTACACCGTGCTACACGTGCGAGCGCTGACGCCTGTGATGCCTACGTATTTACCGCGAATAAACCATGTTTCATTAGGCGAAGGTGATGGGTCACGAGTCGTATCGTCGCAACAGGTGGTATCCGGGTGAGGTGCTTGGCACCGCGCTCGCATACTTCGCGTGTGCGTCGCTAGCGCTCGTGCTGACCCGTTTCGACGGCGGCATCGCGGTGGTCTGGCTGGCGGGGTCGGTGCTGTTCGCCCGGCTCCAGGTCACGCCGCACAGGCGCTGGGCGCCACTGGCGTTCGTCTGCACGCCGCTGGCCATCTGTGCCTCCCAACTGTTCGGGTTCAAGGGACTGACCGGGGTTGGCCTGCCGCTGCTCTGCATCATCGAGGCGGTCGGCGCCGCGTGGCTTATGCGGAGGGTGTTTCCCCGGTTCGGTCGCTTCCAGTCGGTAGCGGAAGTGACGGCGTTCATCGTCGTCTGCGGGATCATGGTGCCCGCCGTTACGGCGCTTCTCGCAGCGGTCATGACCAGTGCGGTGCGTGACATCGGCTTCTGGTCGGCCTGGCGGGACTGGTATGCCGGGCATGCGCTGGGCTTCGTCGTCTTCGCGCCGCCGCTGCTGCTGTTCTTGCGTGGCGATGTCGCGCACTGGACGCGCACGGCGGGAACGCGCGTGCGCAAGCGGACGTTCGGACTGCTTGGCCTGGTCCTGCTCGCCTCGTTGGTGACATTCGGACAAAGCAGGATTCCCCTTGTCGTCGTCCCGTTCCTGCCGATGATCGCCGCGACGTTCAGGCTCGGCCGGTTCGGCGCGGTATCCTCCATCGTGATCGTGATCCTGGTGGGCCTTGGCTGTTCGCTGGCAGGGCTGGGGCCGACGGCGCTGCTTGCTGGCGGAATGGCGCTCAAGCTGCAGGTACTGCAGATCTATTTTGCGTCCATCGTCCTGCTGCTCCTGCCGCTTGCAGCGGAACTCTACGCGCGGCGGCGGATCGTCGAGCGCCTGCATGCCGCCGAAGCGTTGCACCGCCTTGTCCTCGACCGCATGAGCGACGTGGTACTGCGCGCCGGGATCGACGGCACGGTGCGCTACGCATCACCTTCGGTGGAGCGTGTCACCGGCTACCCGGCTATCGAACTTGGGGGACGGCCGCTGTTCAACCTCATCGTGCCGGACGATCTACCAATGGTGCTCGATACGCGCCGGGTGGTGCTGGCCGCGCCGGAGGAAAGTGCCATCGTCGAGTATCGCGTCATCCAGAAGAGCGGCGCGATCATATGGGTTGAGAGCCATGTGCGTGCGATGGTCGATGCCGACGGGAATGTCTCGGGCACCGTCAGTATCATCCGCGAGGTCACAGAGCGACGCCATATCGTCGAGGCTCTCAAGCAAAAGGCGATGACCGATCCGCTGACGGGCGCCTGCAATCGCCGTGCATTCGACGATGCGCTCGCCGCGCTGGTCGCATCTCCACCCATCGGGGCGGAAGCGGGCTGCCTCGCTGTCTTCGACCTCGACCATTTCAAGCGGATCAACGACGAATACGGCCATGCCGCCGGCGACGCGGTGCTGGTTCGTTTCGTGGCCATCGTCCGGGCCGCGGTGCGTGAGGGGGATCTCGTCGCGCGGCTTGGCGGCGAGGAATTCGCGGTGTTGCTGGCCGGGCTTTCAGTTGAGCGGGCGCAACAGGTGTGCGAGCGCATTCGCCTGCGCCTTGGCGCGGGGGGGGGTGGAAACATCGTCGGGAAGCGTCATCGCCGCGACCGTGAGCGTCGGCATCGCTCCATTGTCGGTCGACAGCGATCCGGAGCGGATCGTTGCGGCCGCCGACATAGCGTTATATCGCGCGAAGCGGAGCGGGCGCAACCAGTCGGCTGCCGCCTGAGGCCCATTACCGGGCCGGGGATTCCCTGTCCGCAAATCTCAACAAGCCATAGCCCAGCAGACCGGACAGTAGGGATCCCGCAAGGATGCCGAGCTTCGCCTCGGACTGCAGCGCGGGCGCGTCGGGGAAGGCCAGAAGCGCGATGAACAGGCTCATGGTGAAGCCGATCCCGCACAACATGGCGACGCCCAGCATCTGCAGCCGGCTGGCATGGGCGGGCGCGTCTGCGAGACCGAGCCGCATGGCGATCATCGAGAGGCCGAACACGCCCACGGGCTTGCCGATCAACAGCCCGACCGTCACACCCAGCGTCACCGGCGCGACCAGTGTTTCGGCAGGCAGGCCCAGCACCGGCACGCCCGCATTGGCGAGGGCGAAGAGCGGCACGATGAGGAAGCCGGCAGGGACATGAAGCGCATGCTCCAGCCGGTGCAGCGGGCTGGTCGCGTCTCCGTCCGGATGGCTCGGCGTCACGTCCATCGGGATCGTCAGGGCAAGCGCGACACCCGCCAGCGTCGCATGGATGCCGGAACGGTAGGTTAGCACCCACAGCACGGCCCCCAGCAGCAGGTAGGGCAGGAGATGGCGCACCTTCATCCGGTTCAGGGCGATCAGGACGCCGAGCACGAGCGCTGCCCCCGCAAGGTCGGTCACCGAGATCGATGCGGTGTAGAACAGCGCGATGATGATCACCGCGCCAAGGTCGTCGATGATCGCCAGCGCGGCCAGGAACACCCGAAGCGAGGCGGGCACCCGCTTGCCGAGCAGCGAGATCACGCCCAGCGCGAAGGCGATGTCGGTGGCGGCGGCAATGGCCCAGCCCTTCGCCGTGTCGCCGGTGTTGAAGGCGTAGAACAGCAGTGCGGGCGCCGCCATGCCGCCCAGCGCGGCGATGCCGGGCAGCACCCGGCGCGACCACGACGAGAGCTGGCCGTCGAGCATCTCGCGCTTGATCTCCAGCCCGACCAGTAGAAAGAATATCGCCATCAGCCCGTCGTTGATCCAGTGCGCCAGCGATAGTGGGCCGAGATGGGCGTGCAGCATCGCCTCATACCCGTGCGCCAGCGGCGAATTGGCGAGGACCAGGGCGATCGCGGCCATCGCCATCAGGAACAGGCCGGCGGATGACTGGCCGTCGAGAAACTGGCGAAGGGCACTGGGGGTCTTGAGGTGGGAGAGGACCATGCGGGGCTCCGGGCTTGGGGGCAAGTGCACCGGCGGCCCGACCGGCACTGCGAAACCTGCTTGCCGGGATCGGCGAGCACCCGCCGGTAGCTATTGCAGCCTTGGCGCGGTGCCGCAACCGGAACCGGGCATAGGAATGCTACGGCCCCGCACCCGATCCCGTCATTCCCGCGAAGGCGGGAACCCATCTGATGCCGGTGCACCCTGCGATGTCGGGAGATGGGTCCCCGCTTTTGCGGGGATGACGGCGATGGAATGGCGGATAATGGTGCTTCAGGCGCGCGGGGGCGGCTCTACCAGCCTGATCCGCAC
The DNA here is from genome assembly GCF_027922145.1 of Novosphingobium resinovorum. GTDB lineage: Bacteria > Pseudomonadota > Alphaproteobacteria > Sphingomonadales > Sphingomonadaceae > Novosphingobium > Novosphingobium resinovorum. The sequence continues at coordinate 49,728 of NZ_BSFC01000021.1, forward strand.
CGCCAGCCCCGGCGCGGCGTCGCGCAAGTCCACCGTGCCGCCGTGGAGGTGCGCCACCGCCTGCACCAGCGAGAGGCCTAGGCCCGCGCCCCAGCCGCCGCGCGCTTCGTCCAGCCGGGTGAACCGGCGCAGCGCCTGCTCGCGGCGCTCGGGCGCAATGCCGGGGCCTTCGTCGGCCACGACGACCGCCGCGCCGTCCGCCTCTGGCACCAGAGACAGGGTGATTGTGCCAGCCCCGTACTTGAGTGTATTGTCGAGGAGATTGCCCAGCGCCTGATCGAGCAACTGGCGATGGACCCGCATGTGCAGCGCGGCCGGGGCGACGACCACGATCGCGCGGCCCTGATCCTCGACCATGGGCGCATAGATTTCCGCCACCGTCTCCAGCAGTTCGGACAAGTCGGCGTCGGCCAGGCTCTCGCGGCCCATGCCCGCTTCGGCGCGGGTGATCGACAGGGCGGTCTCGACGATCGCCATCAGGCGTTCGCTTTCGGTCAGGGCCTGATCGACGAAGGGCTGGGCGAGGGGGTCCTCGACGTGCTGCGCCGCCCGGTCGAGCGCGGCGCGCATCCGCGTCAGGGGCGATTTCAGGTCGTGGGCGAGGGCGTCGGTGGCCAGCTTCAGCTCGTCATTGAGCGCGGCCATGCGGTCGAGCGCCTGGTTCACCTCGCTGCCTAGCAGTGCGAAGGCGTCGCCGGTGTCGTCTGCCGGTACACGGCGGGAGAGGCGACCTTCGCGCACGTCGCGCAAGGTGGCGACGCTCGCGCGCAGACGGTTGAGGATCAGTCGCGTCGAGACGTAGGCGGCGAAGGCCGCGAAAACCACGGAGAGCGCCAGCGCGATCATCGAGGTGCGTTCGAGCAGGGCCAGCACCTGCCGTTCCGTCTCCACCACCGTTCCGGTGACCAGGATCGAACCGTCCCGCAGGCGGACCGACTGGATCAGCATCGCCTCCGGCGCGGTATGGCCGGAGCGCGGCAGCTTCTCCAGCGCATAAGGCGTGCCGGGTGTGAGGTCGGGCGGCAAGCTATCGAGATTGCCGGTCAAGCGAGTGCCGTCCGGGTTGGCGAGGAAGAGCACACTCGCCCGCTCGATCCGGCGCGAAACTTTGGCGTCGATGGCGCGGGAGATCGCCGGTTCGCCGCCCTCGTTATAGGCGTCGAGCAGGTCGTCGCGCAGGGTCACGGCGACGGCCACGGCGTCCGCATGGCTCTGCGATCGCAGCAGCAGCGCCGGGCCGAGCAGCAGTACCGCAGCCGCGACGATCTGGAACAGGAAGACGAGCGCGGCGAAACGGAACGTCGTCGAGTGCCAGATTTTCACGGTTCGGCGCCGATGCGATAGCCCGCGCCGCGCACGGTATGGAGCAGGCGGCGCGCCTCGCCCTCGTCGATCTTCTTGCGCAGGCGGCTGAGGTGGACGTCGACGACATTGGTGCCGGGGTCGAAGTGGTAATCCCACACGCCTTCGAGCAGCATCGTGCGGGTCACCACCTGATCGGCATGGCGCAGCAGGAATTCGAGCAGTCGGAATTCGCGCGGCTGCAGTTCGATGACTCGCTCGCCCCGGCGCACGCGGCGGGCAAGGAGGTCCATTTCCAGATCGTCGCAGCGCAGCACCGTTTCCGCCACGGCGGCAGGTGCGCCGCGTCGGATCAGCAGCCGGATGCGGGCGAGCAGTTCGGCGAAGGCGAAAGGCTTCACCAGATAGTCGTCGCAACCGTTGGTGAGGCCCTTGATGCGGTCCTCGGGCGATCCGAGCGCGGAGAGGATGATCACCGGCGTATCCAGCCCCGCCCCGCGCAGGGCCGCCAGCACCGCCATCCCGTCCAGCCCCGGCAGCATCCGGTCGAGCACGATGCACGCATATCCGCCGTCCGTGCCCAGAAACAGGCCGTCGCGCCCGTTGGCGGCGCGGTCTACCGTGAAGCCCGCCTCGTCGAGGCCCTTGGCGATGAAGTCGGCGGTGTCGGCATCGTCCTCGACGAGCAGGATCTTCTGGCTCAACGCGCCTTCCTCACACTTGCGGTCCTTCCGTTGTGAGCCGTGTGGTCCTTCGGCGCGATGGGGAGCGGATTAACTTTCGCTCATGTTCCCTCCAGCCGGGGGAGGCTCCGCGCATCGTATGCACCTTGGGCGCGCCACGACAAGAGTTGAGACCACATGGATACCGACACTGCCATCCTCGACGAGCGGACCTGCCGCCTGATCTGCCCGATCGCCTCGGGCATGGTGGGGGTCTGCATGACCGGCATCGGGCTGCTGCGCGTGGCGGTGTCGGTGCGAGGACATGAGACGATCGCCGACGATCTGCTCTCGGTCGATGCGCTGCTGTTCCTGCTGGCGACGCTGGCCTCTTACTTCGCGCTGAGGGTGCAGTCCTCGACACGGCTGCACGGACTGGAGCGGGTGGCGGATGCGGCGTTCATCCTGGCGATGTCGCTGCTGACGGTGGCGTGTTTCGTGATCACGTATTCGCTCGGGGGCTAGGCTTTTCCTGATTTCACCCACTTCGCTCATGCTGAGCTTGCCGAAGCATGGGAGGCGCAGCGCCACGTCTCGGGGCCTTCGACAAGCTCAGGCTGAGCGGGATGGGAGGGTGGCGCAGCGCCCAGATTGCCGATTGTTCATGTTGTGGCGAGCGTCCGGCAATCCGGCCGAGCGCACAAACGGCACCATGTTGCTGAGAACCGCCCTTTTTCTCTCGCTCCTCGCCGTGCCGCTCGGTGCGCGCGCGGCTACGCCCGTCGAGGGCGTCTGGCTCAACCCGTCCGGTAGCGTCGCCGTGCGTACCGGTTCCTGCGGGCCAGGCCTGTGCGGACGCGTGGTCTGGGCCAGCGGCCAGGCGAAGGCCGACGCGCAGGACAGCGGGATCGCGTCGCTGATCGGCACCGAACTGCTGCAGGACTACCGCCCCGAGGGCCGCATCTGGCGCGGCACCGTCTTCGTTCCCGACATGGGGCGCCGCTTCGATTCCCGGATCGAGCCTCTCTCGGCCGACCGGCTGAAGATCAGCGGGTGCATCCTTGGCGGCTTTTTCTGCCGCTCGCAGGTATGGACCCGCATCGCGCAGGTGCCGGCATGACCGCGCCGCTTGCTTTCCTCTCGCGCTATCGAAAGCTGGTGGAGGCGGGCGCGGTGCTGGCGGTGATCGCCCTCGGCTTCGTCGCGCTGAATACGCTGACGCACGAAATCCGCTACTCGCAGGTGCGCGCGGCCGTCCATGCGCTTGACGCCGGTCAGATCGCGCTGAGTCTCATGCTGACCGCTGCCAGCTATTTCGCGCTGACATTCTACGATTTCCTAGCGCTCAAGACGATCGGGCACCCGCTGCCGTGGAGCACCGCAGCGCTGGCGTCGTTCACCAGCTATACGCTCAGCCACAACCTCGGGCTTTCGCTGCTGACGGGCGGGTCGGCGCGCTATCGCATCTACGTTGGTGCCGGGCTCGACGGGCCGGAGGTCGCCAAGGTGGTGATGCTGGCGGCCGGCAACTTCTGGGCGGGCGTGCTGGCCGTCGCGGGCGCGGCGATGCTGGTCCATGATGGCGGCCTTGACTTCGGAGCGGTGATACTGACGCCGCAGGCCGCGCATGCGCTCGGCGCGGCGATGCTGGCTCTGCTGGGCGCGCTGGGCTTCGCGGCTGCGCGGGCGAAGCAGTTGAGGTTGCCGGGAATCCGCCTGCCGCTGCCTTCCGCGCGTGAGATCGCGGCGCAAGTCGGCGTCAGTGTCGCCGACATCGCCTGCGCGGGCGCGGCGCTTTTCGTACTGCTGCCGGGCGCCGACCCGGCGCAGCTGCCGGTCTTCGTCCTGGCCTATGCATTGGGCATCGTCGTGGCGCTGGTGACGCATGTGCCGGGCGGCCTCGGCGTGTTCGAGGCGGTGGTCCTCGCCGTGGCGCCGGGGGACCGGGCGCACCTTTTCGCGGGGCTGATCGTCTATCGGCTCGTCTATTATCTCCTCCCGCTGGCACTGGCGGCGTTGCTGCTGGCCTGGCGCGAGGGTGCCCGCAGCCGCCGCGTGGCGCGCCTTGTCGGCGGGGTGCAGAGCGTCGCCACCGGCCTTTCGCCGCTGCTGCTGGCAAGCGCGACGTTCCTTGGCGGCGGCATGCTGTTGCTGTCGGGCTCGCTGCCTGCCGTCCACGCACGCATGGGACTGCTGGCCGACGTCATGCCGCTGCCCGTCATTGAGGCGAGCCATATCGCCGCCAGCCTCGTCGGCACCGCGCTGCTGCTGCTGGCGCCGGGACTCTACCGCCGGCTCGACGGCGCCTGCCTTGCCGCGCGGCTGCTGCTGGTGGCGGGCGCGGTGTTCTCGCTGGCCAAGGGCATCGACTATGAGGAGGCGCTGGCCTGCCTTGCGCTGGCCGCGCTGCTGCAAATGACGCGCCGGGCCTTCTACCGCCGCACCGCGCTGACCGAGACGCCGCTCACCGCGGGCTGGATAGCGGCGGTGGTGATGGCGGCGGGACTGGCGCTTTGGGCGGGCCTCTTCGCCTATCGCCATGTACCCTACAACGACGACCTGTGGTGGAAGTTCGCTCTGCGTGCCGATGCCCCGCGTTACTTGCGCGCGGCGCTGGCCTCGTCGGTGTTGCTGGCGGGGTTCGCGGTCTGGAGGCTTTGCGCGCCCGGCAGCGCGCGCGGCGACGCGCAGGTGATGGAGGATGCCCCGGCGATCCGCGCGATCCTCGCCACCAGTCCGCGCACCGAGGCGATGCTGGCGCTGACCGGAGACAAGCGGTTCCTCGTCTCCCAGGCGGGGGATGCCTTCGTCATGTACCAGGTCAAGGGCAGCAGCTGGGTCGTCATGGGTGATCCGGTCGGCAACGAGGGATCGTGGGGTGAACTCCTCTGGACCCTGCGCGACATGTCGCACCGGCGACAGGGACGGCTGGTGCTCTACGAGATTTCGCCCGCCACGCTCGACCTTGCCATCGGCATGGGCCTGCAGATCGTGAAGTATGGGGAGGAGGCGGTGGTCGATCTCACCACGTTCGAACTGGAAACTCCCCAGCTGCGCTCGGTACGCAAGTCGGAGCGCACCGCCGCTCGCGCGGGCGCGCGGCTGCGGGTGGTTCCGGCAGCGGCGGTGCCGGTGATCCTCGACGAACTGGAGGCGATCTCCGACGAATGGATGACGGCCAAGGGCCAGCGCGAGAAGGGCTTCAGTCTCGGCGCCTTCGACCGCGAATACCTGAGCAACTTCGACATGGCGCTGGTCATGGTGGAGGACCGCATCGTCGCCTTCGCCAACCTGTGGTGCACGCAGGACCACACCGAAGCCTCGGTCGACCTCATGCGCCAGCGCGAGGACGCGCCGCGCGGGACGATGGATTTCCTGTTCACCAACCTGCTGCTCTGGTCAAAGGCGCGCGGATACAAGCGCTTCACGCTGGGCATGGTGCCGCTGTCGGGGATCGAGGGTGGCCCGCTCGCGCCCGCATGGGCCAAGGCGGCGGCGCTGGTGTTCCGCCATGGCGAGCGCTTCTACGGCTTTCGCGGCCTGCGCGGCTACAAAGAGAAGTTCGCCCCCCGCTGGGAACCGCGCTACGTAGCCGGGCCGCACGGCATCGGGCTGATCCAGGGGCTGCACGACGTATCGCGCCTGATCGGCGGCGGGGGAGGGGGGGAACTTGTCCGCCCGATCGCACCAGTGCCCGCCATCACCTCCGAGGCAAGGATGCTGATCGCATGAGCCGCGTTCGCACTCGCCTTGCCATTGGGCTGTTTGCACTGGCTGCGTTGGGTCTCACTGCGCTGGCCGCTCCGATGCTTGGCCTGCTCGGCACCGAGCCCATCGTGATGTTCCCGGCCGCCGAGCCACATCCGCGCGTGGCGGCGGTCTTCCTGTCCGGAGACATGGGCTTCCACTTCGGCATGGGCGAGAAAGTCGCCGCCGCCGTTGCCGCCAAGGGCGTCCCGGTGATCGGAGTCGCGTCCCCGGTTGTCTTCGCCACGCGCCGCACCCGGGCCGAGGCGGACGCAGTCGTCGCAGGCGCGGTGCGCCTCGCCCTGGCGCGTACGGGAGCAAGCCGGGTGGTGCTGATGGGCCAGTCCTACGGCGCGGACATCCTTGCCACCACGGCGCCGGACTTGCCGCCGAATCTGCGTGCCCGGATCCTTGCCATCGACCTCACGGTACCTGCGCACGACGTCTACTTCCGTGCCGATCCGGTGGGCCTTGCCTACCTCGGCAAGCCGGACGCCCACCCGTTACTGGCGATGCGCGGGGTCGACTGGGCGCCGGTGGTCTGCGTCTACGGGCTGGAAGAGAAGGGCAGCCTGTGCCCCTCTCTCGCAGGCCGCGCGCGGGTCATCGGTCTGAGCGGCGACCATTATCTCGGCCACGATGCGCCGCGCCTGATCGCCACGACTTTTCGTGCGCTCGATGAAGTCGCGCCCGAAGCGGGGTTGCAGCCATGAGCGGGACTTTGAGCGATTGCCATGCCGAGCGTCACGTCGCCTCGCGCAAGTTCACGGTCGATTCCTCGGGGGTGCAGAACTGCCGCTGCAAGGTCTGCGGCTGCGACCTCAGGCGGCTTCCCGCCATGCGCCGCTGGTTCCGCTCCGGGATGATGGGGTAGCCCTCGACCGTCATTGCGAGCGTAGCGAAGCAATGACGGTCGAACATGACGAAAATTTAAGGCGCCGATCAGGTCCCGAACACTGCGCGGGGCCTATCGCCCGCTCACATTCCTTACCCCCGGACACCTGACGTCATGAGCAAGCCCATCTTCTACGACCCCACCGGCCGCCGCAGCCGCTGGGCGCGCGGTGTCCTCGCCGCGTTGCTGGTCATCGTGCTGCTGGGCGCGGCGGCTTTCGCGACCACGCTCGTCGCGGTGCCCGCCCAGCAGGAACTGGAACTGCCGACGCCGCGTCTCAAGCCCTCGACCCTGCACGGATCGCCGCTGAAGCATGCGCTGAAGTCCTGGCTGCCGCGCGGTCGCAAGGGGCCGGGGCAGAAGCCGCTCAGCATAGGTTTCTACCTGCCGGGCAACGACGCCAGCTTCCTTTCGCTGGTCCATCACGGCAACGACCTCGACTGGGTGGTGCCCGCGCTGATCAACATCGCCGGGCCGCAGCATCAGGTGACGGTCGAGCCCGACGCCCGCTTTGACCGGCTGGTCGCGGGCCAATCGCACCACTTCAAGGTGCTGCCGATGGTCCAGAACGTCGCCTCCGACGGCTGGGATGGTGCCGGAACCGCCGCGCTGCTGCATGACCCCGCCCAGCGCCTCGCACTTGCCAAGCGCCTCGCCGGAGCAGTCGCGCAAGGACGCTACGCCGGGCTGGTGATGGATCTTGAGGCACTGCCTACGCGCGCCATGCCCGATTACCTCGCCTTCCTGCGCAGCCTGCATGCAGCGTTGCCCAAGGGCACCTCGCTGGCCGTCACCACTCCCGCCGACGACGAGGGTGGCTGGCCGCTCGAGGCTCTCGCCAAGGCTACCGACAAGGTCATCTTCATGGCCTACGACCAGCACTGGGAGGGCGGCACGCCCGGCCCGATCGCCGCGCAGGACTGGTTCGTCCACGAAGTGCAGGGGGCTCTGAGGCGCATCGGCCCCGACCACCTCGTCGTCGCTCTGGGCAGCTACGCCTACGACTGGCACGGCGACCAGACCGACGCGCTCGCCATCGAGGACGCCTGGCTGGCCGCGCATGACAGCGCCGCGAAGATTTCCTTCGATCCCGCCAGCGGCAATGCAGGCTTCGCCTACGACGACGAACAGACCCACCACACGATCTGGATGCTCGACGCGGCTACCAGCTGGAACGAGTTGTCGGCGCTGAAGCGCCTCGGCATCGGCGACATGGCGCTGTGGCGGCTCGGCACCGAGGATTCCGGCTTCTGGAACGACCTCGACGCCTTCCGCAAGGGTGGCACTCCGGACCTCTCGACCCCGCGCGCGCTCAGCAGCGCCGACATCGAGGGCTCAGGTGAAATCCTGCGTATCACCGCCACCCCGCGCGACGGCCAGCGCGCCGTACGCGCCGACCACAACGGTATGATCCGCGAGGAAACCTACGCCGCGCTGCCGACGCCCTACGTCGTCCAGCGCTCTGGCGGCACGGACCCCAAGCGCATTGCACTGACCTTCGACGACGGCCCTGACCCCACGTGGACGCCCCGCATCCTGCGCGAACTGGAGGCGGCGCACGTGCCCGCGACGTTCTTCGTGATCGGCGAGAACGCGCTGGGCAGCCCCGGCCTGCTCAAGCGCATCGTTGCCGACGGCGACGAACTGGGCAATCACACGTATACCCACCCGAACCTCGCCAACGCCGGGCCGCGCCAGACCCGGCTGGAGCTGAACGCCACGCAGCGACTGGTCGAAGCCTATACCGGCCGCAGCATGACGCTGTTCCGCGCGCCCTACTTCGGAGACGCCGAGCCGACGACGCCTGACGAACTCGGTCCCGCGCTGGCCGCGCAGGAGGCCGGCTATACGGTCGTCGGCCTCCACGTCGATCCCAACGACTGGCAGCGCCCGGGCGAGGACGAGATCGTCGACCAGGTGCTCCAGCAAGTGCACTCCGCGACGCCCCAGAACGCCACCAACGTCGTCCTGCTGCATGACGGCGGCGGCGACCGCGCCCAGACCGTCGCCGCGCTGCCCCGTATCATCAGCGCGCTGAAGTCCGAGGGATATACCTTCGTCACCGCATCGCAGCTCGTCGGCATTCCGCAGGCGCGGGCGATGCCCGCCATCTCGACCACCGATCTTGCCGCCGTGCGCGTGGACGTTGCCGCCTTCGTGGCACTGATGACGGTCGCGGCGGTGCTGGCCTGGGTGTTCTACCTCGCGATATCGCTCGGCATCGCGCGCGCGGTGATCATGGCCGCGCTCGCCTGGTATCAGAGCCGCCGCAAGCGCGCCGAACCGCCGCATTTCGAGCCTGCCGTCTCGGTTATCATCCCCGCCTACAACGAGGAGCGAGTCATCGCCGCATCGGTGGCGCGGGTGCTCGCCTCCGACTACCCCGCGCTGCAGGTCATCGTCGCCGACGACGGATCGAAGGACGGCACGAGCGAGATCGTGCGGTCGGTCTTCGGCGACGACCCGCGCGTGACGCTTTTGACGCTGCAGAACGGCGGCAAGGCCAGCGCCCTCAACCGCGCACTGCTGCAGGCGACCGGCGAGATCGTCATCGCCCTCGACGCCGACACTCAGTTCGAGCCCGAGACGATCCGCCGCCTCGCCCGCTGGTTCGCGGACCCGCAGCTCGGCGCCGTCGCGGGCGATGCGCGGGTCGGCAACCGGGTGAACCTCGTCACCCGCTGGCAGGCGGTCGAGTATATCACCGCGCAGAACCTCGAACGCCGTGCACTGGCCGGGTTCGACGCGATGACCGTGGTGCCGGGCGCGGTCGGCGCATGGCGGCGCGCGGCGCTGGACTCGGTCGGCGGCTATCCGGAGGACACGCTCGCCGAGGACCAGGACCTCACCATCGCCATCCAGCGGGCGGGCTGGCGCGTCACTTACGACCCGCGCGCCGTCGCCTGGACCGAGGCGCCCGAGAGCTTCACCGCGCTGGCCAAGCAGCGCTTCCGCTGGGCTTTCGGCACCCTGCAGTGCCTGTGGAAGCACCGCGCGGTGATCCGCACTCGCAAGCCTGCCGGGCTCGGCCTTGTCGGACTGCCGCAGGCGTGGCTGTTCCAGATCGCCTTCGCCGCGATCTCGCCGCTGATCGACCTGGCGCTGGTGGTCTCGATCATCGGCACCGCGCTGCGGGTCTCGGCCCATGGCTGGGCGCAGACCAGCGGGGACGTCGGCATGATGGGCGCCTACTGGATCGCCTTCACCGCGATCGACGTGCTTTGCGGATGGATCGCCTATCGCCTCGACGGCGGACGGGCGCGCTACCCGGCGCACCTGCTGGTGGCGCAGCGACTGGTATACCGCCAGATCATGTACTGGGTCGTCATCCGCGCGATCGCCTCTGCGGTGGCCGGGTGGGTCGTGGGCTGGGGCAAGCTGGAGCGTACCGGTTCCGTCTCGGCCCAGCTTGCCGCAGGATGATGCTTACCAGGCGGCGCGTTCTTCTGGCGTGAGCGGTAGCGGCATCGAGCGCCCCTCCCGTGCGGAGGCGGCACCGGCTTCCAGCACGGCCATCACCGCGAGTGCTTCGATCGGGCGCACCGGCGGCGGTGCATCGCCCGCCAGTGCGGCAGCGACGGCGGTGTAGAACCCGCGCTGGTCGCCGGGCATGGCGGGGATGGAGCGGGGCTCGCCGGAGCCGCCATAGAAAGCGAGGGCGTCGGTATCCTCACCCCAGCCAGGCGTCCCGGGTCGCATTCCGGCGAGGAGCTGCGCCTCCTGTCCATCCGCACGGAGCTTGACCGCGCTGCCGCCCGTGCCATGAACGATGAAGCGCGCCGATCCACCCGCAACTAGCATGGCTGCGTGGATTACGACGCGCCGCTCGCCATAATCCAGGATCGCGTGCGCCCAGTCGTCCACTTGCGCACCGTCGCGATGGATGGCGAGGCTGGCAGTGATACGGTCGGGTAGCCCAAACAGGACCAGCGCCTGATCGACCATGTGCGGGCCGAGGTCGAACCAGATGCCGGCTCCTGGCACTGCATGCTCGCGCCAGCGATCGCGGACCTGCGGACGAAAGCGATCGATGCGCGATTCGAAATGCGTGACACGGCCGAGCAGGCCGCTTTCAATGGCATGGTGCACGGTGAGAAAGTCACTGTCCCAGCGCCGGTTGTGGAAAACCTGAAGGTGGCGGCCGGAAGCCCGCGCCAAAGCCACCAGCCCGCGCGCCTCCGCGAGATCAAGGGCAAACGGTTTGTCGACCACGACGTGGCGCCCGGCTTCCAGCGCCATGCGAGCAAGGGGAGCATGCGTGTCGTTGGGCGTTGCGATGACGACGACGTCGATCGCATCGTCCTGGATCAACGCTTCGGGCGTGCGATGGATACTCACCCCGGGATAGTCCGCGTGGACCTTGCCTGCATCCCGCGACGCTACGGCGTGGAGCGATAGTCCCTCGCACGCGCCGATGAGCGGAGCATGGAAGGTCTTACCGGCAAAACCGTAACCCAGCAGGCCGACGCGAATGGGGCGGGTGGGGATGTTCATGGCCTGGTCCTTCGAATTGCATGACCTCGGCATTTATGGAGTCCACGGAGGCAATCAACCATGTGCAGGCATGTATGACAATGGTAACGTTTACATTATTGTGTTGGAAGCTAGCGCTCGCCCGCAGGCTGTGAACCGGCCACCCCACCGATGCTCCAATTTTTCCGGCTAAAGCTCAAGAATAGCCGGAATGTGCCGGTTTGGTACGGGTTCGAGGTGTCTCAGACCAAGTCTCATACCTTTGGTCACCGGGTACGTTTCGGGTTACGATAGCGCAGGATGCGGCTGTTGGATCGCAAGATGGTGATGATGGCCGAACCAACGTCTTCTCAAGGCTTTTCCGGCCGATAACCTTCCATGATGCAAGTGTTCGGCATCAAAAATGAAAACGTTATCCTTCCGATAAATCATAAAAACTCGTTATAAAACAATTATTTGATGAAACTTCCGTTCTGACCGCAAAATGACCGGCTTGCATTCATCAGCGAATCGGTCATTGTAATGAAAACGTCAATCATTCCAGAACGGGTCACAGGGAGTTCCAGTCTTGCTCAAGCGTCTAACGTTCACTGCCAGCGCGCTTTCCATCGCAGCGGCTTTCGTCCAGCCTGCATTCGCCCAGGACGCCGGCCCGGATTCTGCGGCCGCAGCCGATACCGCCTCGGAAGGGCTTGGCGACATCGTCGTCACCGCGACCAAGCGTGAGACCAGCGCGCAGAGCACCCCGATCGCGATGACCGTCGCAACCGGCGAGGAACTCTCCAAGGCGGGCGTCGCCGACGTCAACGCGATCTCCAACATCGCGCCGACCGTCAACATCGCCCAGAACAACGCCAACACCATGATCACCATCCGCGGCGTGTCGAGCCGCGACTACTCGGAAACGGGTGATCCGGCAGTCGCCGTCTCGGTCGACAATTTCTACCTGCAGCGCGGCTTCGCGCTCAACGCGGCGATGTTCGACGTCGAGCGCATCGAAGTCCTGCGCGGCCCGCAGGGCACGCTTTACGGCCGCAACGCCACGGCGGGCGCAGTCAACATCGCTACGATCAAGCCGACCGACGACTGGAAGCTCGATGCCGCTGCCGAGATCGGTAACTACGGCACCCTCAACTTCGACGTCGGCGCGACCGTCCCGGTCAGCGACACCCTGAGCTTCCGCTTCGCCGGCACGCGCAAGACTCACGAAGGCTACCGTGACAATCCGGGCCTGAAGGACGGCGACGACGGCAACGTGACCGGCGGCCGCGTCCACGCGCTGTGGACCCCGACCAGCCGTCTCTCGATCCTCGTGACCGGCGAGATGACCCGCGTGGACGGCGTCGGTGCGGTGTCCAAGGGCATCCCCTATGCCGACGTCAACGACGACGGCTCGCTGGACATCGGTTCCTCGAAGAAGTTCGAGCTGAACAACCAGGGCTATACGCATATCCGCACCAAGGCCGTGCGCACCGCGATCTCCTACGACATGGACTTCGCGACGCTCAGCTTCTTCGGCGGCTACCAGAAGTCCACCCTGAACCGTGACAACGACCAGGACGGCGGCACGACGTACACTTACGGTTTCCAGCAGAACGAGGGCGTCAAGGACCAGAACTACGAACTGCGCCTCAGCTCGAACAACAAGACCGGCTTCACCTGGCAGGTCGGCGGCTACTTCTTCAAGGAAACCGACGCGCTCGACACCTTCTTCCAGGTGCATGGCGATGCGGGTACGACGCCGTTCAACTTCTACACCTTCGACTACGACGTCGGCAGCAAGTCCAAGGCGGTCTTCGCGCAGGTCGCCTACGACCTGACCGACCAACTGAAGGCCGAAGCGGGTATCCGCTACACCAAGGACAACAAGTCCCAGGTCGGTTACAACGACATTGCCGGTACGTATTCGACGCTGGACAACCACTATTCGGGCGACCAGATCACCTGGCACTTCGGCCTGAACTACCAGGCGACGCCGGACAACCTGATATACGCCAAGGTCGACAAGGGCTACAAGGCGGGCGGTTACACGACCAACAACTCGTTCGGCCCCGAGACGATCATCGCCTACGAAGTCGGCACCAAGAACCGCTTCTTCAACAATGCCCTTCAGGTCAACCTGAGCGCGTTTCTGTACGACTATTCGGATCTGCAGACCCAGCAGGAAGATCCGGAAACCGCGCTGGTCTACACCCTCAACGCCGGCAAGGCGCGCGTGAAGGGTGCGGAGTTGGAGACGATGTGGCTGGTCACGCCCGACACCAAGATCGACGCCAACGTCGCATGGCTCGACGCCAAGTACACCGACTTCTGCGAAGTGACCGCGGACACCTGCCCGGCCGCGTCCGACTTGTCGGGCAACCGTCTGGTGCAGGCACCCGAGTGGACGCTTTCGGCGGGCATCCAGCACGACTTCCACCTGCTGGGCGGCACGCTGACCCCGCGCGTCCAGACGCGTTACCAGACCAAGACCTACTTCACCTTCTACAACACCGCTGCCGAGCAGATGGGCGCGTACTGGAAGAGCGACGCGCAGATCACCTATACGCCGGACAACGGCCCGTTCTCGATCACCGCATATGTGCGCAACATCGAGAACAAGACGATCCTCACCGCCAATGCCGAGGCCGGCTACGCGGGCGGATACCTGCTGCAGTTTGCTCCGCCGCGCACTTACGGCGCGCGTCTGAGCTACTCGTTCTAAACGGAACTGCGGGATGGTCCTTCTCTCCTCCGGACTGTCCCGCGCTCCCTCCCACCCTGCGCGAGCGCAAGCGCGAAGGGTGGGAGGCCCCTTTTTCCCATCCGCCTCGAAACACGCGATCCTCGCGGACAGGACAGCCATGCCTCACGATCTCGTCGAACTTGCCGAAGCGATCGCCAGCGGAGTCCTGAGCGCCGTCGATGCGGTCACCGACGCACTGGAGCGCGCCGAGGACTGGCGGGGGCTCAATGCCTTCGTCGCGATCGAGGCCGAGGCCGCGCTCGACCAGGCACGGGCCTGCGATGAACAGCGCAGGCGCGGATCGCTGCGCGGGCCGCTCCACGGCGTGCCGCTGGCGCACAAGGACATGTTCTTCCGTGCCGGTATTCCCACCGAGGCGGGCTCGAAGATCTGGCGCGGCCACGTCCCCGCCGAGACATCACCGCTGATGGCCCGGTTGGCTGCGGCGGGCGCTATCACCATCGGCCGCCTCCACATGGCCGAATTCGCGATGGGGCCGACAGGGCACAACGCGCATCTCGGCCGCTGCCGCAACCCGTGGAACGGCGAGGCGATCTCGGGAGGTTCGTCGTCAGGCTCGGGCGCGGCGGTCGGTGCGCGCATCGTCACCGGCGCGCTGGGATCGGATACCGGCGGTTCTGTCCGGCTTCCGGCCGCGTTCTGCGGCGTTGCGGGGCTCAAGCCGACCAACGGCCTGCTGCCCGACACCGCGATGATGCCGCTGTCTAAGACGCTCGACACCGCGGGGCCGCTCTCCACTTCCAGCCGCTCGCTCGCCCGCCTGATGGACGTTCTGGTGGACGGCGAATACGAGGCTGGCCTCATCGCCGACTGCTCGGGTCTGACGATCGGCGTGCCGACCAGCTACTTCACCGATGACCTTCACCCCGAAGTCGCCGCTGCCTTCGCGGCCGCGCGGCAGGTCTTCGCGGACCTCGGCGCGAAAGTCGTCGATGTCGCCATTCCCGACCACTCCGGCTATCCCGCGATCGCCGCCGAGATATGGGCTCCCGAAGCCGCCGCCTTCCACGCGCGCCATCTGGCGGAGCGGGCGGAAGACTTCGGCGATCAGGTGCGCAACCGCCTGCTGGCGGGCGCGGCGGTCTCGCCGGATGTCTATCTCGCCGCGCTCGGCCGCCGTAAATCCGCGCAGTCCGACATGCTGCGCGGCCCGTTCGCCAAGGTCGACCTGCTGCTCACCCCCGCCGCGCGCTTCCCGGTGCCCATGGCCGAAGAGGTCGGCGCGACCGGCGGCGATGCGATGCAGGCGATGGTCGCGGAGCTATCCGCGCTGACCCGCACGATCTCGATGCTTGGCTTCCCGGCGCTCGTCACGCCGATGGGCTTCGATGCGCGCGGGCTGCCGCTGGCGCTGCAACTCGTCGGCGCTCCGAATTCCGAACAATGCTTGCTGCGTGGAGGGTTTGCCTATGAACAGGCGACTTCCTGGCTCGCGCGCGTACCGTCTCCGCCTCCTCTCCCTTAAACTTCCCTCTCCCAGGAGCACTGCAATGGATATTGGTCTGTTCATTCCCATCGGCAACAACGGTTGGCTGATTTCCGAGAACGCTCCGCAGTACAAACCCAGCTTCGAAATGAACAAGAAGCTGGTCCAGACGGCCGAAGGCTATGGCTTCGACTTCGCGCTGTCGATGATCAAGCTACGTGGCTTCGGCGGCAAGACCGAGTTCTGGGATTACAACCTGGAAAGTTTCACGCTGATGAGCGCGCTTGCGGCCGTCACCAGCAAGATCAAGCTGTTCGCCTCGACGGCTATTCTGACCCTGCCGCCCGCGATGGTCGCGCGCATGGCCGTGACGATCGACAGCGTCGCGCCGGGCCGCTTCGGCGTCAACGTCGTCACCGGCTGGGCCAAGGGTGAATACGAGCAGATGGGCATGTGGCCGGGCGACGCCTACTTCGGCCACCGCTACGACTACGCCAGCGAATACGTGCAGGTGATGAAGGACCTGTGGGCCGACGGCAAGTCGGACTTCAAGGGTGAGCACTTCCAGATGGAAGACTGCCACATGCAGCCCAGGCCCAGCACCGGCAAGATCGAGATCGTCGGCGCGGGCCAGTCGGCGCGCGGGATGGAGTTCGTCTCCAACTACGGCGACTACAACTTCGTCACGGCGGGCGGCCTCAACAAGCCGACCAAGCATGCGCCGACCGTCGAGGCGCTGGTCGAAGCGGCCGCGAAGACCGGCCGTGACGTGGGCGCCTACATCCTGTGCATGGTGATCGCCGACGAGACCGACGAGAAGGCCATGGCCAAGTGGCAGTCCTACCGCGAAGGCGCCGACGTCGATGCGCTGGCGTGGATGAGCGATCAGGGCGCTGCCGACAAGACCGCAGGCGAGGGCTCGACCGCGCGTCACATCAACCTGCCCGAAGGCGCGGTGAACCTCGGTATCGGCACCTTCGTCGGTTCTTACGAGACCGTCGCCAAGCTGCTCGACGAAGCCGCTTCGGTGCCCGGCACCAAGGGCATCATGCTGACCTTCGACGACTTCGAGCAGGGCCTCGTGAACTTCGGCGAGAAGGTGCAGCCGCTGATGGCCTGCCGCCAGGATCGCCTCGTCGCGGCCTGATCTACGCTACCCTGACGGCCCGGTCTCTCTCTCCATCGGGTCGTCCAATACCCTCGGCCGGTCACGCACCCCGCGTGACCGGCTTTTTTTCGCGGTGAGGTTCTGCTGCGACCCTTCGACAAGCTCAGGGTGAGCGGATGTAGCGTAAGGGTTGGGCAGGCGGGGGCGTAAACCTCTCAAGCCCGCTCAGGCTGAGCTTGTCGAAGCCCCCGCAGCAAGGCGCTTCATCAGGCGCGGGAAGCCATCGCCGCCCGCCCCGCCAGCAGCGCGCCAAGACCCGCAACCCAGCTCACCAGCAGGAAGCTCGTCCCGTAATCGCCGGTAAAGCCGTAGATCGTCGCCATCGCCGCCGGGCCGATCATCACGCCGATGAAAGTATAGACCAGCGACCCGCCGATCACCCGGCCTGCGTCCTCGGGCGCGCAGTGATGCGTGCATTCGGCCATGACGACGCCGTTCCAACCGCTCATGCAGAAGCCGAACAGGCACAGCACGCCGATCGCGACCACCGCAGGCAATGCGTCGATCCGCCACAGCGCGATCATGCAGGCCATCGAGACCACGCCGATCACCGCCAGCACCGTGAACCCGCCGAAGCGGTCGCCCAGCCCGCCCCACGACACGCGGCCCAGCGCTCCGCAGGCCTGCACGCCCCCGGCGACAAGGCCCGCCGCGACCATCGACCAGTGATGCTCGACCAGCATGATCACCGCGAAGGCCGACAGCGAGAGCTGGATCGAGGAATAGAGCATCCCCAGCATCGCCAGCACCCGCAGCGGTGCCTTGCCCCAGACGAGGCGCTGCTCATAGACGAAGCCGCGCCAGACCGAGATCGTGACAGGCGCCGCTGGTCGCTCCGGCCCGCCCTTGAGCGCCAGAACCCCGATCATCGCGAAGCAGGGCACCGCGCCGAGCACGAAAGTCGTACGCCAGCCCAGCCATCCTGCGAGCGCCGGGATCAGCAGCGCCGCCACCACGCCGCCGATCGGCACGCCAGCCTGCTTGATCGAGAAGATCAGCGAGCGCCGGTGCGGCGGCGTCACCGCGCCCAGTATCTGCGCCGAGGCCGGGTTCTGCAGCCCATAGCCCACGCCGATCACCATCGAGGCCAGCAGGGCCAGCCACGGGCTCGCGCTCGTCAGCAAGAGCAGCGCGGTGCCGAAGCAGGCGAGGGCAAGCTGCTCCACCTGCACCGGCCCGCGATGCTGGATGAGTGTTCCCGCCATGGCAGAGGCGAACGTGCCCGCCGCGTAGATCACGCTGATCTGGTAGCCCACGTAATGCGGTGCCAGCCCGAACTCGTCCGCGACGAGCGGGGCGATGCCGGTCAGCGCCAGCGCCGTCATCGTCGACAGGATCTGGATCGTCGTCGTCGTCGCCAGCACCGAGGCGATCGAGGGCGCCTTTGCGGGCGGGCTATGCGTGGCTGCGGAGGTCATTGCTGCATTGCATAATGTAATGCTTTACACGATCCAAGAGGGAAGTCACAATCGTGAGATATGGCGCTATGGCGCCGCCTGCTCGGGAGCCGAATTTCCATGGTCCAGACCCCCTACGCCCCTGCCGTGGCCAATGTCCATGCTGCATTGCAGCGTATCGGCGCGCGCGATGCGCAGGCCCGGGCGTGGCTGCACGTGGACGATACCGGGGCGCTGGCTGCGGCGAGGGCACTGGATGCGGGCGAACCGGGGCCGCTCCACGGGATTTGCGTGGGCGTGAAGGACGTGATCGCGGTGGCGGGGATGCCGCTCACGCACAATTCGCCGTTGTTCTCCGGCTTCGTGCCTGCCGAGGACGCCCCCTGCGTCGCCACCTTGCGGGCGGCAGGCGCGGTGATCCTGGGCAAGACCGACACCACCGAGTTCGCGGCCGCCGGGCGCAATGCCGCCAGCGCCAATCCGCATGATTGTGCGCGCACGCCGGGCGGTTCCTCGGCCGGGTCGGCGGCGGCGGTGGCGGACGGGCATGTGCCGCTGGCGCTGGCGACGCAGACCGGCGGCTCGACGATCCGCCCCGCCAGCTTCTGCGGCATCCATGGCTTCAAGCCGAGTTGGGGTCTCGTCAGCCGGGAAGGCGTGAAGACCTATGCCAATAGCCTCGATACCGTGGGCTGGTACGCGCAGGACCTCGACCTGATCGACCGGGTCTGCGAAATCTACGGCTTCGCGCCCAGTACGCACGTCGAAGGCCGGACCTTGCGCATCGGCGTGTTCCGCACCCCCTGGTGGGATGAAATGACGCCCGATGGCCAAGCCGCTTTCGACGGTATCGCCGCCGCCATGACGGGGGCCGGGATCGACGTCGTCGAGATCGCCACGCTGCCCGAGTTCAAGCACCTCAACGACGATCACCGCGCGATCCTGTTCCGCGAGGGCGCGGCCGCTTTCCTGAGCCTTGCACGCGCACGGCCCGACCTGCTGCATCCCGATTTCCATCTTCGGGTCGATGCCCTGGCGACATATCCCGACGCCCGGCTGCGCGAGGCGCATGACCGTGCGGCGGCGGCACGGGTGGGGTTCGAGCGGGCGATCGCCGGACTCGACGCCGTGCTGGCGCCGAGCGCGCCGGGCATCGCTCCGCTCGGCCGTTCGCCGGGGGAACCCCGGTTCAACCAGCCCTGGACTTTGCTGCATGCGCCTGTCGTCAACCTTCCACTGGCGACAGGCGAGGGCGGAATGCCCATCGGCGTCTCGCTGGTGGCACCGCGCTATGACGATCGGCGCTTGATCGCGGTTGCGCGGGAGGTTGAGTCACGATTGACAAATATATCCAAATAGGTTATAAGCCCCAGCATCCGATCCGGCGATGATCACGCCGGAGAGGTGTATCGGGTCGGCGTCGTGGGCCGGGATGCGGTTTCAAGCCGTAGCTACGCAACCCACGCGTCCGTTCGAAGACCCGGACTGTCCCTGAGTTCCCGGAAAGCGTCATCCGCCCGCTCCTGCGACTTGACGCAGGACACCGGATGTCCCCGCCGGACAACCATCGGCCGATAACGCTGCGAGCCCTAACGACGGCCACATGGGACTTTCCGATGAAATACAGGTCGAGCCGGGCTGCACCGTGAGTTACCCGGCCGCTCGCCAGAGCTTCACGGAACACAAAACCCCGCGTCCCTGCTTGGACGCTCCCGACGCCGACCCGATGTTCATCTCGGTTGCGTTGATTTCCCCGGCGTAATGACCCGCACTCGCCAGCGGGCGTTTCTGCACATCCTCGTCATTGCGAGCGCAGTGAAGCAATCCAGGGCGGTCTTGCGCGGCCCTGGATTGCTTCACTGCGCTCGCAATGACGAATGGTGGGTGCAAATTCCTCCCTGACTTTGACTCGTGGAGGATTCAGGCCTTCTTGCGTTTTTTCCTTGGCGCCGCCGTCGACTGGCGCACGATCAGGCGGTGCGGCAGCACCACCTCGCGCGCGGGGCCTCCCTGGTCCTGCTGCAGGAGCGAATCCAGCATCAGCCGCATCGCCGCCTCGCCGATCTCCACCGTGGGGATGTGCACCGTGGTCAGCGGCGGGATGGCGAAGGCGCCGAAACGCAAGTCGTCGAAACCCGCCACCGACATCTCGTCCGGCACGGAAATGCCGCGCTGATGCAGCGCGCTCATCGCGCCCATGGCCATCTCGTCGTTGGCGCAGGCGACGGCGGTGAACTCCGCGCCGCTGTCGAGCAGGCGCACCATCGCATCGTAGCCCGACTGGAGCGAGAAATCGCCGCGCGCCACCAGCGCTTCGTCGAACTCGATCCGCGCGCGCAAAAGGCCCAGCTTGTAGCCGGAAAGACGGTCCATCGACATGAACTGGTCGAGCGGCCCGGTGATCGCGGCAATGCGCTGGTGCCCCAGTTCCGCCAGATGGCCGACGATGAGGGCGCTGGCCTCATGGTTGTCGGTGCGCACGCGCGGCAGGTTGAGGTCGGGCGGATACTCGCAAGCCGCGACCATCGGCGGCAGCTTGCTCTTGGCCGGGGGATTGAGGACGATGTCGGGGAGGTTCTTTTCCAGCAGGATGAGCCCGTCGGCCTGCTTGCCCGCGATCATCGAGGTGAACTTGTTGAGCGCATCGACGTCACCCTCGGTGATGCCGAGCAGCACGCGCATCTTGTTGGCGCGCGCGACGTTCTCGATCCCCTCGACGAAGGCTGAGGTGAACGGGTTGTAGATGCTGGGCACCGCGACGATCACGTTGTCGCTGCGCTGGCGGCGCAGGCCTGCGGCCAGGTGGTTAGGCTCGTAGTTAAGGTCGGCGATGGCCGCCTCTATCCGTTCGATCGTTGCCGGGCGTACCAGCGAGGGCGTGCTGAGCGCGCGCGACACTGTCGCTACCGATACTCCCGCGACGCGGGCGATGTCCTTGATGTTCGCCATTGGATGTAAACGTTACATAGCCGCGAGGGGCGGAGCAAGCGAAGTTGCGCGATGCGCAACTTTCGTCACGCCGCCGCAATCACCTCCGCCGCGCGCCACGCAAAGGCCATCGCCGGGCCGTTGGTGTTGCCCGAGATGCCGGTCGGCATCGCCGAGCAGTCGGCCACGTAAAGGCCGGAGACGCCATGGACCCGAAGGCCCGCATCGACGACACCCTCTTCGGCCGAGCCCATGCGGCAGGTGCCGGTGCCGTGGAGGCCGGTCGAAACCATCCAGTTCGCAGCCTGCTGGATCTCCTCGTCGGTCTGGACGGAGGGGCCGGGCACGGTTTCGGCGCCGATGTAGGGGGCGAGGGCGGGCTGGGCCATGATCTCGCGCACCTTGCGGATCGCGCGCAGGATCGTGGCGCGGTCCTCGGGCGCGGCGAACCAGTTGGGGACCAGACGTGGCGGCGCGGCCGGGTCGGTGCTCGCGAGTTCGACGTAGCCGTGGCTATTGGGGCGCAGGCAGAAGGCGGTGGCGGTGATCCCGGGGACCGCCTCGGTCTGGCCGCGCCCGGCCTCGGGCTTGTCGTCCTCGGAGGCGGCCATCGAGTAGGGCGAGATGCCGAGTTGCAGGTCGGGCCAGTCCTTGTCCGCCTCCAGCGAGGCCATGACCGAGACTTCCGGCAGCAGCGAGGCCATCAGACCCTTGCCGGTAAGGATGTAGCGCAGGCCATGCCAGTAGGCGCGCCAGCCCCGGAACTCGTGATTGAGGCCACGCGCCTTGTTCAGCCGCCATGACAGGGCGACCATCATGTGCTCGTTCATGTTGCGGCCGACGTGCGGGTTTTCGTGCACCACCTCGATGCCGTGGCGGGCGAGAACGTCGGCGGGGCCGATGCCGGAAAGCTGGAGCAACTTGGGGGTCTGCAGCACGCCCGCCGTCAGGATCGTGCGGCCTGCGGTGAAGGCAACATCCTGACCCTCGATTTCGGCGAGGACGCCGGTGGCCTGCTTGCCCGCGAACGTAACGCGGCGGACCAGCGCGCCGGTCAGGATGGTGAGGTTGGGGCGCTTGGCCGCCGTCTTGAGGAAGGCGGTATAGGCGGTAACACGGTTGCCGCGCGGGTCCACGGTCTGCTGCGTGCGGCCCGCGACTTCGGTGCCGGGCGTATTGACGTCGTCTAGGACGGGAATGCCTGCCGCGCGCGCCGCCTGCAGGATCGCGCCGGTCAGGACCGGGTCGCCCTCCGGCACTTCGGTAACTTCGAGCGGACCACGCTTGCCGCGGCGGCCGTAGCTTTTGCCGTGGTAGTCTTCGAGTTCCTCGTAGCAGCGCTCGATCTCGGCCCAGTTCCAGCCGGGATTGCCCTGCGCTTCCCATGCGTCGTAGTCGCGGGGCTGGCCGCGAAAGTACCACGTGCCGTTGACCGCGCTCGAACCGCCGAGGCCCTTG
Organism: Novosphingobium resinovorum; assembly: GCF_027922145.1. GTDB lineage: Bacteria > Pseudomonadota > Alphaproteobacteria > Sphingomonadales > Sphingomonadaceae > Novosphingobium > Novosphingobium resinovorum. Next base: position 71,930 of record NZ_BSFC01000021.1, read on the forward strand.
CCGTAGAACCAGGTTTCGCCGGCGGGGCGTGTCCCCTGCTGCTCGGCGGGGAAGGGCCAGTACCACTTGGGCTTGGTCCAGATCTTGATCATGCCGCGCGGCATGCGGACCATCAGTTCCTCGTTACGGCCACCCGCTTCGAGGAGGAGCACCTGGCTTTTGCCATCGGCGCTCAGGCGCTCGGCGAGGACGCAACCGGCGCTGCCCGCGCCGACGATGATGTAATCGAACTCAGTGCGCATGCTCGGGGCTCTCAAGCGTTCTTGTAGGCAGGAAGGAAGCGGAACAGGATGAGCGAGAGGCCCATCGCCACATAGCTGGCGGCAGGCAGCCAGACGTGCCCGGCCATGACGGCGGTGACCACCTCGGGCGTGACGGGCGCCTTGGCGTCGTAGGCGGCAAGGCTGAGGAACCACGCGCCTGCCGCACCGCCAACGCTCATGCCCAGCTTCACGCCGAAACTGGAAGCGGCGAACAGGAAGCCCTGCGCGCGGTAGCCCGACTTCCACGCGCCGTAGTCCACCGCGTCGGCCATGAGCGAGAACAGCAGTCCGCCGATCAGGCCCTGTCCGATGTAGGCCACGCAGTTGGTCGCGATCAGCCAGGTGTGGTCGTTCGACAGCGGCATGATCGCGGTGAAGACGGTGGCGACCGAGGCTCCGATCGCGCCGGTCATGCGTTTGCCGATGGCGTTGGCGCATACGCCCGCAAGGCCGGTGCCGACCAGAACGGCCAGCATCGTCAGCATAAGGGTGGAGGTGAACTCCGCCTCGCCCAGCACGCTCTGCGCGAAGTAGACGAAGGACTGGATATGGCCGGTAAAGCCGATCCAGAAGAAGAAGTTCACCAGCATCGTCGCGATCCAGGGCCAGTTGCCCTTCGTCGCCTGCAGCGACTGCGCGGTGGTGAGTTTGGCGACGGAATGGTCCACCTCGACCCGCTCGCGCGTGTTGGCGAAGGCATTGAGCATGCAGACCAGCGTGATCGCGCCGGTGATCGCGGCGAGGACTAGAAATCCGTGCGCCTCGTCCCCATTACTGAAAGTCTTGACCAGCGGCAGCGCGGCGTAGCCGATGCCGACCGTGGCCGAGGAACCGATGAACTCGCGCAGGGCGTTGACGGTGTTGCGCTGCTTGGGATCGCGGGTCAGCGTCGGCAGCATGGAATTCAGCGGCAGGCTGACGGCGGAATAGAGAATGCCCATCAGCGTATAGGTGGCGAAGATGAAGGCGATCTTCTGCCAGCCCTCCAGCGGCGGTGCCCAGAACACGATGGCGCCGCAGACCGCGAAGGGCACGGCGAGCCAGAGGAGGAACGGTCGATGCTTGCCCCAGCGGGTTTCGGTGCGATCGATCAGCAGGCCCATCATCGGATCGAACACGGCATCCACGCAGCGCGCGATCAGGAACAGCGAGGCGACGGTGCCCGCGCTGACGCCGTAGACGTCGGTGTAGAAGTAGAGCAGGTAGGCATTGGTCATGCCGAACGGCAGGTTGATGCCGAAATTGCCCAGCGCGTAGCTGAGCTTCTCGCGCCAGGTCAGCGCGGCGTTCACGCAGCGGTCTCGTTGGAAAGGCGGTCCAGCACTTCGCCGGCGAAAGCCAGCGACTTGCGGGTTTCAGTCAGAGGATCCGGCACGGCGTCGATCTCCAGGATGGCCCACTTCTGGTCGGCCTTGGATAGCATGAGCTTGGCCCAGCCGTCGAAATCCACGGTGCCTTCGCCGATCGCGCAGAAATATTCGCGGTGGGCGTGATGGATGCCGTGATCGATCGGGATGTTGATCGGCATCGCGCTCTTGGCGTCCTTCCAGTGCGCGGTGACGACACGCTCGATATGACGCGCGACGACGGATACCGGATCGCCGCCCGAAAGCAGGATGTGTGCGCTGTCAGGGCAGAAGCCGACGTAGACCGGATCGGTCAGCATCAGCAGCAGGTCGATATCGCGCGGCTGACAGAAGGTGGAGTGGGCCTCGGTATGGAGCGCGAGGCGCACCCCGTGCCGCAGCGTCAGCGCGCCGAGACGGTTGCAGAAGTCCGCCGCCTTGCGGGCGAATTCCATGTCGACGAAGACAGGCGGCTCGGCGTCCCAGCTGGTGCGCATGGGCAGGCCCATGACCATGATGTCCGAGCCCCAGGCGGCAAGCGCCTTCGCCGATTCTGCGGCGCTGTCCAGCCAGCGGGCCTCGGTTTGTGCATCGCCCACGCCGCCCTCGATGGCGACGTCGGCGAAGAAGCCGCTGGCGATGGTGAGGCCGCGACGGTCCAGTTCATCCTTGGCTGCTTCGATCGAGCCATAGGCCGCAATCAGGCTGGAAGGACCGAAGGGATCGAAGGTCAGTTCGATGCCGGTGACGCCGCTTTCCTGCAGCGTATCGAGCATGCGGTCCCAGAACGCGCGCGGTTGTTCACGGCCGAAGGTGATGACCTCCTGCTCATTCGCCATCCCCCAGAAACCGGGATGGAAGAACGTGATGAGATCGACGCCGAACGACAGCATTTAGATAGATACCTCAGCCTGCGACGGCGCACCGGCCATTGCCGCGCACCCTCAATGTAAACCTTTTCTTTCATTAAAAAGGCCCAATTCTCGCATGTTGTCAAGCGATGGGTGAGCCGGGCTTGCGTGAATGGCGGATTTCCGCGTAAACGATCTGTGGTATCGTTTTCATTAAGCGGGCAAACCGAGCCTGCATACGGGAAAGGAACGTTGTGTCTGATCGCATTCGCATGGGCCTGATCGGCGGTGGTCCGGGCTCCTTCATCGGCCCGGTCCACCGAATCGCGGCGGAACTCGACGGAGAGATCGCGCTGGTGGCCGGAGCCTTCAGCCGCGATGCGCAGCGTAGCGCGGAAGCCGGATGCGGCTACGGCATTGCGCCCGAACGCGCCTATCCCTCGGTCGAGGCGATGCTGGAGGCGGAGGCGCAGCGGGAGGATGGAATCCAGTTCGTCACCATCGCCTCGCCGAACTTCCATCACCTGCCCGCTGCCCGCGCGGCGATTGCCGCAGGGGTCGCGGTGATGAGCGACAAACCGATGACCGCGACGCTGGCCGAAGCGCGTGAACTGGCGACGCTGCTTGCTGCAACCCCGGTGCCTTACGGGCTGACTTATACCTATTCGGGTTATCCGCTGGTGCGTGAGATGCGCGAGCGTATCGCTGCCGGTGCAATCGGGGCGGTGCGCAAGGTCGTGGTCGAATACAACCAGGGCTGGCTCGCTGGAGAAGGCGAGGGCAAGCAGGCGGAATGGCGCCTCGACCCGGCGCGTTCAGGTGAGGGCGGATGCATCGCCGACATCGGCGTCCACGCCTTCCACCTTGCCGAGTTCGTCACCGGCCTGCGGGTGAACCGCATCAATGCGGACCTTGGCAGCGTAGTGCCGGGCCGTCTGCTCGACGACGATTGCCAGATGTTCCTGCGCTTCGAGAGCGGGGCACGGGGCTTGCTCATGGCCTCGCAGATCATGACGGGTGAAGGCAACGACCTCGCCATCCGCATCTACGGCGAGACGGGCGCCTGTCGCTGGAGCCAGGAGAACCCGAACCGCCTCGAATGGCTGCGCGGTGACGGAGGCATGGAAATCGTGCGTGCAGGCGACCCGTCGCTGTCCGAAGTGGCCCGGCGCGGGACGCGCCTGCCCGGTGGTCACCCGGAAGGGCTCCTCGAATCGCTCGCCAATCTCTATCGGGACTTTGCAATGCAGTTGCGCGGGCAGGCGGGGTCACTCGTTCCGGGCGTCGAGGATGGTTTGCGCGGAATGGCACTCGTTGCCGCTGCCGTCGCCGCTAGCCGGGACGAGCGGGGCTGGGTCGATTTCACGGTCTGATACGAGAAAAGAGGTTCGCAGGACATGAAGACCATCAAGGGGCCGGGCATCTTCCTTGCCCAGTTCGCCGGTAACGACGAGCCGTTCAATTCGCTCGATTCGATTGCTGCCTGGGCCGCCTCGCTCGGTTACAAGGGCGTGCAGGTGCCGAGCAACGACGCGCGGCTGTTCGACCTCGAGAAGGCGGCGGAGAGCCAGGACTACTGCGACGAGGTGCTGGGCATTCTCGGCCAGCATGGTCTGGCCCTGACCGAACTGTCCACGCACATCCAGGGCCAGCTCGTTGCGGTTCACCCGGCCTACGATGCGGCGTTCGACGCTTTCGCTCCCGAGGCGGTGCGCGGCAATCCGGGCGCGCGGCAGGAATGGGCGGTGAACCAGATGCATCTGGCGGCAAAGGCCAGCGAGCGCCTTGGCCTGACGACACAGGCGAGTTTCTCGGGCGCGCTGGCATGGCCATACTTCTACGCATGGCCGCAGCGACCGGCTGCGCTGGTCGATGAGGCTTTCGCCGAACTCGCGCGCCGGTGGCAGCCGATCCTTGATCGCTTCGACGAATGCGGCGTGGACATCGGCTTCGAACTGCACCCCGGCGAGGACCTGCACGATGGCGTAACCTTCGAGCGCTTCCTCGAGGCGACCGGCAATCACCCGCGTGCCAACATCCTCTACGACCCCAGCCACATGGTCCTGCAGCAGATGGACTACCTGGGTTTCCTCGACGTCTATCACGAGCGTGTGAAGTGCTTCCACGTCAAGGATGCCGAGTTCCGTCCTTCACCCAAGGCGGGCGTCTATGGCGGCTATCAGGGCTGGGTCGAGCGTCCGGGCCGGTTCCGCTCGCTCGGCGATGGGCAGGTCGATTTCGGCGCCATCTTCGCGAAGATGGCGCAGTACGACTTCGCCGGCTGGGCGGTGCTCGAATGGGAATGCGCGCTCAAGCATCCGCAGGTCGGGGCCGCGGAAGGCGCGCCCTTCATCGAAAAGCATATCATCCGCGTTACCGAACATGCCTTCGACGACTTTGCTGGCGGCGATGGCGCGCTGCCGGATTTCCGCCGGATGGGAATGGCCTGACACATATGGCTGCCTGAGAATCGGAAACCCCGGGAGTGCGGAAGCTCCCGGGGTTTCTCTTTTACCGTCTGCGGTTGCGACCCGAGAAGGCTTTGCGCTTGTCCGGCACAGGCGGCGGAGGGAGGAGATCACCGCCTGGCTACAAAAAGGCCCCTCAGGACCACGCATGAATCGCCTTGTAGATGTAAACGATAACATTTGCAAGCTGTACGAAAGAACAGCGAGTCCCGAAACGGCGCAATTGCCACTGTTATCGTTCACCGGCGGAGTTTGGGGCGCATGTCCTCAAAGTCGTGCCGGGTACAAGTGACGGATAGCGTTCGAGAATCGCCGCCGTGACACCATTTGTCCAGCCGAACCCGTCCTGCAACGGGTACTCGCCGCCGCCGCCCGCGCGGCGCTCTTCTACATCGTATTTCTCCAGCATCTTTCCGGTTTCGAGGTACGTGCAGTTCACCGTGCCAAGCCAGCGCGCGGCGACGTCCTTTGCGAGCGCCTCCTGCCCGTTGCGATTGAGTCCTTCCAGCGCGACCCATTGCAGCGGTGCCCAGCCGTTGGGAGCATCCCACTGTTGGCCGGTGTGTCGGATCGTCGTTCGGATGCCGCCTTCGCCCAAGAGCGTGCGCCGCGTGGTTGCGGCGATGGCCGTGGTCTGCGCGGGGGACGCCATGCCGACGAAGAGCGGAAACAGCGTGGCGGACGACTGGACGCTGCCTGGCGTGCTCTCGTCGAGAAGCCAGTCGGCGAACCGCCGCTGGCGGCTCTGCCACATGTATCTGTCGATGGCGCCTTTGCGCGCTGCGGCCCGCTGGAAGAATTCGCGCGTGCAGGGCTGATCGCCTGCCTGTTTGCAGCCTTTCTCGATACGCTTCTCCATCGCCCACATCAGAGCGTTGAGATCGACCGGCACCACCCGCGTGGTGCGAATGGTCGCCAGGTCCTGCGGGTCGGAGAGCCAGCGCGAACTGAAGTCCCACCCGCTTTCCGCGCCCGCCCGCAGGTCACGGTAGACTTCGGCGGCAGGCCGTGCGGAGACCTTGGCAGCGGTGGCGCGGTCCTCTGCGAAGGATTCGTCGCGCGGCGTATCGCGGTCATCCCAGTAGCGGTTGAGCACGCTGCCGTCGGGCATGCGCACCACCCGCTCGCACGCTTTCGCCGCACGGGCACAGCTTTCGCCGGCCATCCAGTAGGCATGCTCCTTGCGCAAGGCCGCGAGACGCCGGGCGCGGACGGTGCCGTCGGTCTGTTTCGAGAGGTCCAGCATGAGAGCGAAGAACGGCGGCTGCGAACGGCTGAGGTAGTAAGTGCGGGTGCCGTTAGGGATGTGACCGAAGCGCTCGATCAGGCTGGCGAAGTCGTCGATCATCCCCTCGACCAGATCGTCGCGGCCATCGGCGACGAGGCCCAGCATCGTGAAGTAGGAATCCCAGTAGTAGATCTCGCGGAACCGCCCGCCCGGCACGACGTAAGGCGACGGAAGCGCGATCGCCGAACTTGCGGGCGGCGGCGTGACCGCGTCGCGCGAAAGCTGCGGCCACAATGCCCTTATGTGTTCGCGCAAGGGGGGCAGCGGCTTGTCGTTGACACCGGGGACCGTGAAGTTGTCGAGCACGAAATAGCGCAAGTCGGTCGGAGAGGTCGGCGGCTTCGCCGCGTACTCCGCCATGATCGCGTCGGGTGCTCGCCTGGGCACGGCGTCGGCGAACGTCTTGCCGTCCTCGAAGACGTGGCCTTCCTGCACCGCGGCGAAAAGGTCCCCGAACTGGTCGGCGGGGGAGGGCTGGGTGTTGGCGGTCAGGGCGAAGGCCAGGAATGATATGCCGAAGCCCGCGCAAAGGCGGCGTACCCTGCTGCTCACGAAGCGTATTCCGGCAATTGACTTCCCCTCTGGCCGTGCTCTTGGCAGAGGCAACGGGTCAGACTGCACAGGGTTTCATGAGAATTGAGGCAATCCGCATCGCGGCCATCATCACGCGGGCGCCTTGCGGGCCGGTTCTTTGCGCATGATGCCCCGCCGTTTGATCGCGAGCGCACGCGGCCAGTTGTCGCTTGCGTCGGCGTGTGATTCGCCGAAGTTTCGACGGGCGGCCCACTCGCCCCACAATTCACGGTGGAGCAGGGTCAGACAAAAGGTTCAGGGAAAAGCGCAAGCGACGAGTGCAGGGGTGAACCGGAACACCGGTCGATGGCCCTTCGGGAATGGGGATCTTCGGCAGCGGAAAGGCGGTGCCAACGCGCGTACCCATGCGGTGCGCCTTCACAGATGGGGGTTATTGTGACCACGACTGCTCGATTCATGGGCGCTACCGGCGTCTCCGTCCTCGCATTGCTGGCAGCGACTTGTCCGGCTTCGGCACGGGCCGAAGCGGCGGACGCGGCCGCCGATACCGCAGCGGCGGCGGCTGAGGGCGGCGGCGGTCCGATCGGCGAGATCGTCGTCTCGGCGGAGCGCACCAACGTCACGCTCCAGAAGGCATCGCTGTCGGTCACGGCGGTCACCGACGATACGCTGAACAAGGCGAACATCACCGAAGTCACCGGGCTCAACGGCAGCGTGCCGGGCCTCGTCGTCGCCAAGAGCGGCGGCGGCGAGCGGATGATCTCGATCCGCGGCATCGGTTCGGAGACGCCGGAGAACCCCTCGACCCAGCCAGGCGTCTCGTTCCACGTCGACGGCGTCTACATCTTCAACTCGATCGCCGCGAACGCCGCCTTCATCGACGTTGCGCAGGTGGAAGTACTGCGCGGCCCGCAGGGCACGATGTACGGGCAGGGCTCGACCGGCGGCACCATCAACGTCGTGTCGAAGCAGCCCGACGCCTCGGCGCTGTCCGGCTCGGCGAATGTCGGTTACGGCAACTATAACATGCTCAAGGCGGATGCCGCGATCAATGTGCCGATCACCGATACGCTGGCGATCCGTGCGGCCGGGCAGCGCCTGCGCCATGACGGCTATGCCAAGGCCACTGACGTCGCCGGCCAGCCCGGTTACGAACTCGACGACGCCGATGAATGGGGCGGCAAGCTGGCCGTCAAGTGGACCCCGACCGACCGCGTCTCGGTGCTGCTCTCGACCATCCAGTACAAGGGTGACCAGAACGCGACCGCGCAGAAGAACGTCCTCGACCCCAATCCTGACCCGCGCGAACTGACGCAGGATTTCCCGGGCAAGACCTATATCCGCACGCAGCTCTACTACGGCGTGGTCAAGTTCGATCTCGGCGGCGCGACGTTCAGTTCGATAACCGGCTACCAGAAGCTGCACAGTGACCTGTCATGGGACGGCGACGGGCTGAACCCGGCACTGTTCCTGCAGGCCAGCGGCGGCTTCTACAACTACGACCACATCGCCACCTGGCAGCAGAACACCGCCTCTTGGACGCAGGAATACAACATCGCCTCGGACAACGAGGGGCCATTCCGCTGGATCGTCGGCGGGGTCTACCTGCGCTCGAAGAACAAGAACTACATCAACGAATATCGCGACAACAAGGGCGACGGCCTCAACCCGCCGCTGTCCACGGGAACTCTGTTCAGCGATCCGCTGGTCGAAGCGATCACTTATGCCGAACTCTCCGCGATCACCCGCGAGGCCTATGCCGGGTATGCACAAGGCAGTCTCGAACTGACGAACGCGCTGACGGTAACGGCGGGCATCCGCTACAACCACGACAAGTACAGCGGCGTCAGCGACAGCATGTCCGGCGGTACCAGCGGGCAGACGTCGGGGGCCTATCTCCAGCCTGCGCCGACCCTCGGCACCAGCACCGGACGCCTGACCGGCAAGTTCGCGCTGGACTACCAGTTGACCCCCAGCAACATGGTCTACGCCAGCTACACGCGCGGCTTCAAGCCGGGCGGCATCAACAGCGCGGCGGCGAGCGGGAACAGTTCCTACGCCATCTTCGGCATGGAAACCGGCGTGAAGCCGACCTACAAGCCCGAGACTTTGGACTCGATCGAGATCGGTTCCAAGAACCGCTTCTTTGGCGATACGCTGCAGATCAATGCCTCGGCGTTCTACTACTTCTACAAGGACCTGCAGTTCCTCGAGGAGGACGCGGTGCTGTTCGGCGAGGGCATCAGCAATGCCCCGAAGGCGGAAGTCTACGGCGCCGAACTGGAGATGGACTGGCACGCCACGCAGCACCTGAGGTTCGAGGGCTCGCTATCGCTGCTGCACGGCAAGTTCACCGAGGACTATCTGGCCCTCAACGCCACGGCTGCCGACGCGGCACAGGTCGCGGCGGGCTATGGCGGCGTCGGCGGGTTCTTCGGCAACTTCTACGCGGCAACGATGGTGCGCGAAGCGGCGCGCGAGAACATCAATGGCAACAAGATCCCCAAGATGCCCTCGGTGCAGGGATCGGCGGCGATCTCGTGGACGGGCGAAGTCGGCCCGGGCGAGTTCACCGCCCGCGCGCAGTACATCTATCGCGGCAAGTTCCAGTCGCGCGTGTTCAACACGCCGGGACAGGACGATACGCCCGACTACTCGCAGGTGAACCTGTTCGCGAGCTATGCTTTCGCAGATACCGGCATCAGTGTCTCGGCGACGGTGACCAACTTGTTCGACAAGAATGGCATCAACTCGCGCTTCACCGACCCTTACGGCAGCGGGCAGATTTCGGATACGTACATCCCGCCACGCCAGGCGCTCTTCTCGGTCGGGTACAAGTTCTGATAAATAGGGCGAGGGAGCCGATCCGGGAGTCAGCATGAGCGTCACGGTCTTCGGTTCCCTCAATCTCGACATAGCGCTGCGCCTGCCGGCGAAGGCCGCCTGGGGGCAGACCCTGCTGGTGGAGGACAGCGCGCAGGCGGTCGGCGGCAAGGGGCTCAACCAGGCGATAGCCTCGGCGCGGTTCGGATCGGTAACGCGCATGGCGGGAGCGGTCGGCGACAATGCGGCGGGGCGCCTGCTGCTGGAGGCGCTTGGCCGCGACGGCGTCGATACCGCGCATGTCGAGGTGCTGGCAGGGCAGGGCAGCGGTCGCGCCACGATCCTGATCGAACCCGGCGGCGACAACATGATCGCGGTCGAGGCCGGGGCCAACCTCCTGGCACGCGCCGAGGTCGCGCTCGGTGCGATCGACGCGGCGACGCGGGTGCTGCTCGTCCAGTTGGAAACCGATATCGACGCCATCGCCGCGCTGTTCGCCAGCGATGCGGCCGCGCATGTCCGCAGGATCGTCAACGCCGCTCCGGCCATCCCGGCGGGCGCGCGGCTGTTCGGCATGGCGGACATGATGATCTTCAACCAGACTGAGTTCGCCGACTACCTTGCGCTGGATCGCGAGCCGGAGACGCTCGACGATCTGCTCGTGGCACGCCGCCTCCTGGCGCGGCCGGATCAGACTGTTGTGGTGACGCTCGGCGCGCTGGGATCAGCGGCGATCGGGGTGGAGAGTGCGACGTTCGTGCCTGCGGTTCCGGCCGAGCGGGTCGTCGATACCAGCGGCGCCGGGGACTGCTTCTGCGGCGTGCTCGCCGCCTGCATCGATCAGGGCGTGGGTCTGGAAGCAGCGCTGCGACTGGCTAACGCTGCGGCGTCGCTCTCGGTAGGGCGCAGGGGTGCCGCGCCGTCGATGCCGCTAAGGTTGGAGATCGGGTAGAGTACGAAGACATCGGGTTGCCGCACCCTCGCACTTCGTCATTGCGAGCGCAGCGAAGCAATCCAAGGCGGCTCAAGACTGCCCTGGATTGCTTCGCTACGCTCGCAATGACGATTTAAAGTTCCTTACTCCGCCGCCACGACCTGCACAGCCTGCACCCCGCGCTCCCCCGGCTTGCGCAGGATCGCGACAGCGCAGAACAGTACCGCACTCAGCACCGCGAGGCCGAGGAAGATGCCCGAGAAACTGCCAGTCTGGTCCTTGACCGCGCCGCCCAGCGCCGGACCGATCGCGGCCGAGGTCGATACCGCCATCATGATCGAATAGAGTTCCAGCGAAGCGCGTTGTCCGAAATAGGACTGCAGCAGCATGACCGTGCTGACGTAGCTGAAGCCCAGCCCACCGCCGAACGTCACCATCCACAGCATCAGCGAGATCGGTCCGTCGATCATCGCCAGCGTGGCGGCGGAGACTCCCAGGCACCCCAGCGAAACCATCGTCAACGTCCGCGCGCTGGTCTTCTCGCCCGCGATGCCCGCCAGTGCCGATCCGATCGCGCAGACCAGAGCCGCAAGGCTGATGAGCTGCGAGGCTCGGTCCTGCGCGATGCCGTGCTCCATCAAGTGCTGGTAGGCGAAACCGTGCGTGGTGGTGTTGATCGCAAGGCATGCAGTATAGGCGAGGACCACCACCCAGAACTGCACGGTGCCGAGCGCGCGGCGCACGGTCCACTCGGCCGGTGCACCCGGGGACGCGACGTGCTCCTCGGGCGCGGCGATGTGGAGGCGTCCGGCGGTGAGGGTGCAAAAGCCCCCCACGACGACCGAGGCCACGGCGAAGAGCAGCCAGTAGAAGCGCCAGTCGAACCCGGCGCTCTGCGATCCGTACCACAGCAGCGGCCCGGCGACGGCGCCGAGGTTGCCGATCGTGAAGTAGAGTCCCAGCACCGTCGAGCGGCGCCGGAAACTGCTCGACAGGATATGCACGGCAGGCACGGTGCCGCAGAAGCAGTAGCCGATGCCGAGCAGCGTGGTGCCCAGATAGTAGCCCATCACGCCGGTCGAGGTGTAGAGCAGCCAGAAGGCCACGAACAGGATCACCGTCCCCGCCGCCAGCGTGCGCCCGATGCCGAGCTTGCGGATCGTCAGCGCGGGGGCGAGGCTGACGATCCCGCAGGCTGTGCCCAGCAGGGTGAAGCCGAAGCCCGCCTGCGCCCAGGTCATGCCGAACGCCTCGACCATCGAGGGCAGCACCATGCCCAGCGAGTTGAACGTCCCCGCCGAGAGCAGGAAGTACATCAGGCACAAAGCCTGAAGCACGATCATGACGAGCAGACGGGTGTTCATCTTGGTATGATCCCTGTGGCGGGGCGGGTGGAGGGGGCGGTGTTTCTCGGCACCGCCCACCGGCTGAGTACAATCATGCGTATCGACACAAGCGCGGTGCCGACACTTCTCTCCACGCGGAGCAAGATGGCATCCATGGCCCGCATCGTCGAGAGGGTGTTCATGCGCTCCACGCAGCCATGACCGCGTCGGTGGTCACCAGCAGCGAGGTATTCGCGGCCAGCGCCTTGAGCGCGTGGGCGTGAAGGTCCGGTTCATAGGCGGCGCAGGCGTCGGACACCACGAAGGTATGGAAATCGCGATGGAAGGCATCGCGCGTGGTGGAATCGACGCAGCACTCGGTGGTGAGGCCGGTCATCACCAACGTGTCGATCCCGCGCGTGCGAAGTTGCTGTTCCAGATCGGTGCCGTGAAAGCTGGAATAGACCAGCTTGGACACCTCGATGTCACCCGGCTGGGGGAACAGGCGATAGTAGTCCTCGCCGCCGCTGCCGATCCGGCAGATGCCTTCCTCGCCGGGCGTACCGCGCCGGGCCATCAGCGTTTTCAGCGCCTCGGAATCGGTTTCGGGGCGCGTCATCACCCGCATGAACGCTACCGTAGCTCCGGCCGTGCGGGCGGCGGCGATGAGCGTCTCGATCCGGTCGATCGCGGCCTCGGCCGGAGCGAGGTCGATGCCGAAGCGACCGATCAGGCCCTCGGGCGCGGCGAAGTCGACCTGCACGTCCACCACGATCAGGGCAGTGCGGGCCGGAGCGATCATCCCGGCGGGGTCGATGTGCGGCAAGTCAGCCATGCGCGGGTTCCATCCGGCTCGGGAAGCGCTCGCGCAAGGTCGGCAGCACTTTTTCGCCGAAGATGGGCAGCGCGGCGTGATAGTCCGGGAAGATCAGCATCAGACCGTCGAGCGAGGTCATCTCGAAAATCTCCGACAGGCGCGCCGTCACAGTCTCCGGCGTGCCCAGTACGTGCGGGGTCATGAAGGTGGAGCGGGCCTTCTGCGTGAAGGCGTTCTCCTTGCCGATCTCGCTATCGAGGAAGCCGTAGGCACGCATCATACCGTGGAGAGCTTCCTCGTCGAATCCGGCACGGAAATGAGCGGCGGTTTCTTCGGCGGCCTCGTCAGTGTCGCCGAACACCACGGTCATCATGGAGTACGTGCGGATCTTCGCGCCGTGACCGGCCGCCTCCGCCTTGGCGTCGGCGCTGGCTTTCGCCAGTTCCTCGACGTTGCCGCCCGAAAGGAACAGCGCGTCCATCTCGTTGGCCGTGAATTCGATGCCGACTTTCGAGGTTCCCGCACAGACGAGGAACGGCGGAGCCTGTGGCTTGGGGTTCGACATGCAGTCGTCGAGGGTGAAGTACTTGCCCTCCATCGTCACTGAATCCTGCGTCCACAGCGCCTTGATGCCCCTGATCCACTCGGTGGCGAGGACATAGCGTTCGTCGTGGTCCACGCCCTCGGGCCAGGCGCCCATCTGCGAGAATTCGCCCTTGTAGGAGCCCGTCACCACGTTCAGCCCGGCGCGGCCATGGCTGATCTGGTCGAGCGTGGCGATCATCTTGGCCGTGACGGCCGGGTTCTGCAGGATCGTGTGGACGGTCGCCCAAACTTTCACCCGGCTCGTCGCCTGCGCCAGGCCCGCCATCAGCATCGGCGAGTCCAGCGATGTGTTCCAGTGCTGCGTCTCGCCGCCGTAGCCGCGGTACTTGGCCATCGCCATGATGAAATCGAGGCCGATGTCCTCGGCCAGCCGCGCGGCCTTGAGGTTATAGTCGTAGGACCCGTCGAGCGTGGGCGCGTTCTTCGACAAGATCCAGCCACCGTTCGCCATCGGCATGAAGATGCCGAGGTCGCGCCCTCCGGTGTCGGACGGGAGGCCGAAGCTCTCGGGACGCGGTTGGCTCTGGATCATCTGGCTCCCCTGCTCGTAAATCTTGGCCAAGGCTAGAATGGGGCGCGGCGGGGTTCTTGTCACCCTGCGCCCATGCTGTTGTCGCCGGTCAAGGCATCGGGCGCGAGAGGCATAGATGCGTCGGCGTGCTCGCGCTAGGTGCGCCGGGTATTCGTGAGGGAGTTCGACATGAGCAACTGGTTCATCACCGGCGTCAGCACCGGGCTCGGACGCGCCATCGCGCAAGTCGCGCTGGACGCCGGGCATACCGTCGTCGGCACCGTGCGCAACGCCGATGCCGTCGCCGCCTTCGAGGCGATGGGGGAGAGGGCCATCGGCATGGTCCTCGACGTGACGGACCTCGGCGCGGTGAAGGCGGTGTTCGATGCGGCCGAGGAGCGCACCGGCGGCCTCGACGTGGTCGTGAATAACGCAGGCCTCGGCTATACCGGGGCCATCGAGGAAACGCCGATCGACGACGCGAAGGCGCTGTTCGACGTCAACGTCTGGGGGGCGCTGGCAGTGATCCAGGCTGCGCTGCCGCATTTGCGGGCGCGAAGGGCCGGTCACATCGTCAATGTCGGATCGATCAGTGGCATGGCCTGCTGGAACGGCACCGGCATCTACGGCGCCAGCAAGTTCGCGCTCGACTGCATCGGGAGGACGCTGGCTCAGGAGGTGGGGCCGCTCGGCATCAGGGTGACCAACGTGGCTCCAGGGGGCATGCGTACCGAGTTCGCCGCCTCGCGGCTGCTGGGGGCCGAGCCCTCGATCGCCGACTATGCCGGGACTGCGCACGTCGCGCGGCAGGTACTGACCGGCCATCACGGCGAGGAACCGAGCGATCCGGTGATGATTGCGCAAGCGATCGTGACGGCCATCGCCGCGCCGGAGCCGCCGCTGGTGTTGCTGCTGGGAGAGGATGCCTTGGGCTACGCCAAAGGGGAGTTCGCGATGCTCCAAGGGCAATTCGACACCTGGATGCATCTGACGACGGCAGTGGCTGCAAAATAATCTCGGATGAGGGCGTTTCTGACAAGCCCTTGGCATGCACATGAAACCATGACGATTTTGATGCTGGCGCTCGGCATATGCGGCAATGTCGAGGCAAAGTAATCTACACTAATTCGCGTTATGTGATCTGGTCGACTCTCAGCGTGCGTATTTTGATTTAATATTCACCCAGGGTTCGCGCAATAAACGAGTCGTTTTCCCTGAAAATATGTAAAATTGCGTCTTACGCGTCATATATTGCTTGTCTGAGGTCGATGTGAGACGCATTGGGAGGGTACTCCAATGAACAGGCAGAAGTTTGTTGCAGCCGCTGTCGTGGGTCTTGCTTTGTGCGTAGCGCCGAGTGGCGGCCGGGCAGAAACCGAGACCGATACGCTTTCCGTCATTGCGCCGCCGAGCGTCCAGAACTGGTCGGAGAACGTGTTCCGACAATTCGAGCGTAAGGTCAGGTATCCGGCTCCGATGGGCACGATGCCGGCCAGCGAAGGCATCGTCGCCGTCAAGTTCAATTGCAGCGAAGACGGCGTGCCTTCACAAGTCCAACTCTACAAGACTTCGGGTCACGGCGACCTCGACCGCGCAACGGTGCGCGCGGTGGAGCGCATCGCCACGCTTCACCCGCTGCCGCGCGGGGTGGGGCATGACCAACAGTATATCGTGCGCGTTCTCTTCGCCAATTCGGAGGGTTATGCGCAAAGGAACATGACCCGGCTGCGCGAGGATGCTGCCCGCAGCAATGCATGGGTCGGCCGCAGCGGGGCGACCACGGCGATGCTCGAACTCGTCCCCCCGAAAGGCTGACGCCGCGCGCCCCCGCCTCGACCGTGCGCCTGCCCATGCGGGCGCACGGTCGCTGCTTCAGGCGGCGAACAGGCTCTTGCGGATCACCGCATGCACGCCCCAGTTGCCGTTGGCGACTTGGCTGATCCCGAAATCCACCCCCACCGAGAGCAGTGAGATCGCCTCGTCCTCGGTCAGATCGCGCAAGGTCATCAGGAACCGCCGCGCTTTACGGAACGCATCGCGCATCGCGGCATCGATCGACGATTGCTTGTAGACCTCGCTTTGTGCGTTCGCGCCCAGTTCCTTGAGGTATTCCGGGTGCGAGAAGCCCAGGATCACCCATTCGTCCTTGGTTTCGATCAGCGGATAATCGATGTCGCGGATGTATTTGCGGCTGGTCTTGGCGGGGTGGAGGATGACCTGGATCACCGCTGTCATCGAACACTCGATGGCCGTTCCGCACAGTTCGCTGTCGCCCTGGCTGGCATGGGGATCGCCCATCGACAGCAGCCCGCCCGGCACCCCCACCGGCAGGAAGCAGCTTGATCCCGCCCCCAGCCGCCAGTTGTCGATATTGCCGCCGAAGTTGGCGGGCGGCACCGAATCGATCAGTTCCGAATGCGCGGGCGCCAGCGCGATCACCCCGAAGTGCGGGCGCACCGGGATCGTCACGTCGCGCAGCACGTCGAAGTTGCGGGTGATGGTCTCGGGATCGACCGGCACGCCGGGATAGTCGTAGCGCTCGTGGACCACGCCCGAAGGGTCGGTCTGCGGGGTCCAGCGATAGGAATAGACCGCCTGCGCGGTGGCGCGGCCGGGTTCGTTGTCGATCTCGTAGATCGTGATGAC
Source organism: Novosphingobium resinovorum (assembly GCF_027922145.1). Taxonomy (GTDB): domain Bacteria; phylum Pseudomonadota; class Alphaproteobacteria; order Sphingomonadales; family Sphingomonadaceae; genus Novosphingobium; species Novosphingobium resinovorum. The sequence goes on from NZ_BSFC01000021.1 coordinate 88,342, forward strand.
CTCGCGCTGCTTGGGCTCGGTCAGCAGGTCGTTGTAGTGGTAGCCCCAGTAGGCCGCGACGTTGGAGCCGAAGGCGCGCCCGGCGAACAGCGGGTTCTGGCTGGGGCGGTTCTCCATGTCGAGGATGCGGACCTCGATCACGTCGCCGGGGCGGGCGCCCTCGACCGCGATCGGCCCGGTGCAGATGTGGACGCCGAAACCCTCGCCGGGGCCGCGACCCAGGGCCGAGGCGTCGAACGGCCCGGCGCCGCGCCGTTCCACCGCCTTGCCCTCGGCGGTCCAGTGGAACACGGCTTCCGCGCCCGCGTCGCCCTCGATCATGCGTTCGGCATCGTCGTTGGCGTGGTGGGTGAGCGTCTCGATTGTCACGTAGTCGCCCGAGCGGACTTCGAGCGCCGGTTGCAGCGAACGGCTGAAATAGCCCCAGTGGATCGTGTCGGGCCGTGCGGGCAGGAAGTGATGGCGGCGCGATCGTGCGGCATCGTCGAGGCTGGGCAGGCCGCTGAGGACGCTGGGCGGCTCGCGGTTGTCCATGCGCACGTCGCGCGCCTTTTCGGGCCGTCCGCGGCGCGGAGTTTCGGCCGCGCTCGTCGCGATCTCGGGGGACTTGCGGTACTCGCGCGGGCTCATCCCGTACTGCTCGCGGAAGGCGCGGGAGAACGACGCGCTGTCGTTGAAGCCCCACTGGAACAGGATTTCCGAGATCGAACGCTGCGCATGGAGCGGGCTGCCGAGATCGAGGCGGCAGCGCTCCAGCCTGCGCAGCTTCACGTAATGGCCGAAGCTCTCGCCGTGGCTCTCGAACAGCTTCTGCAGGTAGCGCGGCGAGATGTTGTGCTCGGCGGCGATCTGGTGGGTGTTGAGGTTGGGGTCGGAGAGCCGCATCTCGATCGACTGGAACACCCGCTCCAGGATCGCCGCGCGTCCGCCCGCCGCGCCGCCCAGTTGCTTGGCGGGGGCGCGGTCGAGCAGGGTGGCGGCGATCATCTCGGGCAGGGCCAGTTCGACCGGGCGGATCTGGTCGTCGGAGATATCGAGGATGGTGTCGGCGACGGTGCGCAGCAGGCTCGACATCATGCGGCCGACGGCGGTGTCGGCGATGAGGTCGCTGATCTCGGTCGGCAGCTGCGAGCGGGATTTGAGCGCGGGCAGGCTGTGCGGCACCTTGACGATGAGCAGGCGGAAATCGCCTTCCATGGCGATGCGGCAGCGGGTGTCGCCGCCGCCGTAGACCATGTCGCCCTCGCCGATCTCGACCTCGCGGTCTCCGCTGCTGGCGGCGATGCGGCCTTCGAGCAGGAGGACGAGCCAGAAACAGCGCGCCTCCTGCCGGAAATCGAGGGTCATCGCCTGCGCGGTGCCGGTGCAGCGGACGAACTGGATCTTCTGCCCGCTGGTGAAGCTGACGAGGTCTCCATAGATGTCCTCGTTCTCGGATTCGAGTTCCAGCGACACGCGCTGCAATGCGAAGCGCCACGCCTGCAATCGCTGGTCGTGGGGATAGGCATTGGTGGTCAAGCGCACGCCGGTCATGCCGGGAAATTCCTTCTTCGCGTCCCTGCCGTTCGACGCGACGCGCCGTCGGCATTTCCCCATTTCCCGTCATTGCGAGCGGAGCGAAGCAATCCAGGGCAGCACCGCGCTGCCCTGGATTGCTTCGCTCCGCTCGCAATGACGAGCGAGGTCATGACCGCAGCCTATCCAACGTTTTCGAGCTTCGCCAGACGCTTGTGTGCAGTGCGGTAACGGTGGACCAGCCACTTGTTGAACTGGCCTTGCGCGCCTTCCTGCCACGAATAGCGGCCGCGCGGGGCGAAGCGCGAGCGCAGGCCCTTCTGCACCAGTTCGTCGACGTGGAAGTCCTGCGCGATGATGTGTGCGGTGGCGCGCATGTTCATGTCGAGCTTGTGGTCGAACGTCGGGTCCTTCATCGCGCCCGGCGCGAACAGCAGGCCGGTGTCCATCTCCAGCGATTCCGGGCCGTCGGGCCGCAAGATCAGGTAGATCACCATGTCGCTCATCATGATGAGGCTGAGCGAGGGCGGCACGTTGGCGAAGGTCATCCGGTTTCGCATTTCGTCCGAAAGGCCCGGGAAGATCGGCAGCACCGCGCGCTGGGTGGCGTTGAAGCTGGCGTCGGGGTGGAGCGTGCCGTTGAAGCGCAGGAACCCGGCGTCCTCGGGCTCGGAATGCGGGAACTCGGCCTTGCCGGACGGCACGAAGTCATGCAGCGGCCCGGCGTGGAGGCGGCTGGCGTGGTAGCCGTCGTTGTTGTTCTCGAACATCACCTTCCAGTTCCACGGCAGCCTGGCGCCCTCCTCGGGCTTCGGGCCTTCGGCAGAGGCGAGGTCGTAGCCCGCGATCGCCTCGGCCACGCCGGTCAGGCGGGGGGCGAGCGGTGCGGCGTTCTCGTCGAAGTTGATGAAGACGAAGCCGTTCCAGATCTCGACCGCGAAGCGCGGCAGGCTGTTCGCCTTGCGGTCGAAGTTGCAGGTCTTGTTCATCGCCGGTGCGGCGACCAGCGTGCCGTCGAGCGAATAGCTCCAGTGGTGGTAGGGGCACAGGAACCCGCGTGCGTTGCCGCTGCGTTCGGCCACCAGCATCGCGCGGTGCTGGCACACCGCCGACATCGCCCGCACCTGCCCTTCGAGGGTGCGCGAGACGATGATCGGCTCGTTGATGGTGCGGGTGGTGAAGTAATCGCCCGGCTTGGGAATCCAGTCCTCGCGCCCGACGCACTGCCACTCGGCGTAATAGAGCGCGTCCTTCTCGAACTCGTAGAAGTCTTGAGAGGTGTAGCACGCGGGCGGCAGCGTCACCGCGTCCTCGAGGTTCACGGCCGAGGCGGAGAGGGATTCGATGAAGTCGTCCGTCATGGTTGGCGCGGGCATGTGACCATCCTGAGTGCTGTTATGGGTAGGCTAGGTGCCGTTGAGTGCCGTCAGGTGCATTTGTGCATGCGGCACCTGCGAAGGCAATATTGCATTTGCGAGAAAGGCTTACTCGCGGGTGTAATTGTCTGGAATCCTGGGAGGATCTCCGGCCTTGCCCCAGAGCAGGATCTCGTTGCCCCACGGGTCGCGGAAACAGTGGTTGAGGCCGTTGAAGGTGCTCCAGAAGTGATTGCGCCACAGCACCGTGGCGCCGCGCTCCTCGGCGGCGGAAAGGATGCGTTCGGGGGTGTCGTCGTCGCTGATGAGCACCCAGATGCGCGGTTTCCGGCCCTCTGCGGCGATTTCGCGCGGAGCGATGCCTTCGGCGTCGGGGTGCGGGCGGGCGTTGGCGGGGTCGAAGATGCCGACATGCAGGTTGCCGATCTGACTGTCGGTGCCGTCGGGATTGGGGACCATGCCGCCCGGCACCATGCGGTGATAGACGCCCTCGGGCTTGTGATCGTCGCGCCAGCCGAAGACTTCGGCGTAGAAGCGTGCCGCGGCGGCCGGATCGTCGGCGGGCAGATCGACGAAGATGAGCGTGTTGGGCATGGGTCTTGGCTTCCTTCTCGTGTGCCTCACGGTCTGCGCCAGATGCGCGCGCGGCTCTTGGCGGCAGGCGTCCGGTTTGTTGACGAGGGCGACGAGCCGCGCCTCGAGCCAACTACCAGTGCGCTGACGGCCAAGACCCTTTTCGTCCCTCGGGAGAGAGTGAAGCGGTCGATCCTCCACTCTACAAAGGACACTGCATGGCTTCGGTCACCACTCTGACATCGGCGAAGGCGGACACGCGGCCCTCGGCGATCTGGCATCTCAAGGCCACGCCGGAGACGATCCACTGGGGCTACTTCTCGCCCGAGATCAAGCCGGCGCTCAGGATCAAAAGTGGCGATCTGGTGCAGGCCGAAGCAATTACCCACCACGCAGGCGACGCGCCTGAACTGATGTTCGACGAAGGCGTGGAGCGCATCTTCCGCGAGGTCGATCCCGCCAGCCGCGCGCCCGGCGTCCACATCATGACAGGCCCGATCTACATCGAGGACGCCGAGCCGGGCGACATGATCGAGGTGCGCTATCTGCAGATGACGCCGCGCAACAACTACGGCTCCAACCTCGCGGCGAACTGGGGGCATCTGTATGAGGAGTTCGGCAGGAAGGAGCGGGTGACGATCTACGAGCTGGACCCCAGCGCCAACACCGCCCACGCCCTTTATGCCTACGATTTCCCGGGCGAGTACCTCGTCCCCGGCACCATCACCAACTGCCCGGTGTGCGACCGGCACCCGGCGCTGCCCGGCATCACCATCCCCGCCCGTCCGCATCTGGGCACGGCGGGCGTGGCGCCGGCGGTGGACGCGCCGGTCTCGACCATCCCGCCGGGGCGGCACGGCGGCAACATCGACAACTGGCGCATCGGCGCGGGCTCGACGATGTTCTACAAGTGCCAGGTCAAGGGCGGGCTGTTCTCGATCGGCGACCCCCATGTCAGCCAGGGCGACGGCGAGATCAGCGGCACCGCGATCGAGGCGTCGCTCGACTGCCTGTTCCAGATCATCCTGCGCAAGGACTTTTCCTTCCCCTCGCCGCTGCTGGAGACGCCCGAGAACTGGATCGTCCACGGCTTCGGCGAGGATCTCGATCAGGCGATGAAGAACTGCTCGATGGACATGCTGCACCTGCTCCACGAGCAGCAGGGGCTGAGCAAGGAGGACGCCTATTCGCTGATGAGCGTGGCGACCGATTTCGGCGTGACGCAGGTGGTGGACGGCACGCTGGGCGTCCACGCGCGGATCGAGCGGCGCATCTTCCCGGGCAAGGGCACGGTGATCGACCCGACTTGAAGATGCGCGGCCAAGAACTCTGAAATACTACGAAATTGTTCCGTTGCCTTTCGGCTCCATCGGGGTATCCGACCGAGGCGACCCGAAGGACGGAACTTATCCGCCTTTCAGCCTGACCCGGGGCCTTATCGGCCACCGGGTCATTTTTTTGCCATCGCTGCTTGAACGGCTACGAAAATCCGTAAAATCCACTAGCTTATCGTTAACGAAGCCTCGCCGCGGCTTCGTCGGGGGCTGTTGCGGCGACGAGGGGCTGATGGACACGAACTGGAGGGCCGGTAGTGCCGGCGATACGCATATCTCGATCGCGCAAGTACGCGCGCATCCGCGCTTCGAGGATGCCAAGGCGCTGCTCATCGACGGGCTGGCAGGCCTTTACATTGACGACGCTCGGCTGCGCACGCTTATCGAATACGAGAAGGGGGTTACGTTCATGCTGATCGCCTCGCTCGACGCGCTGCGCGATCCCGACGATCCGGCGGGCGGTGTATCGATGCAAGTGCTGAACGAAGTGCTGCCCAACATGGGTATAGCACCCGGCAGGCGGATCGCCGATCTCGTTGCCAACTTGCGCCGGGACCTGCTGCTGGATGTCGTGCCTGACCCCAGGGATCGCCGAGCCCGGCTGCTGCGCGCCACCGAGCGCGGGGTCGCGGCCGATTGCGAATGGCTGGCGGTTTTCCATGCGCCGCTCGCGCTATTGCGCCCGGACGTCGATTACCGGCCGGCGCTGGAGCGGCAGACGAGTTTCCAGAAAGCCTTTCGCATCGCCGGCCTCAGTACGCTCGACATCGCCAATGAGATCATGAGCGCCAATCCGCCGATGGACTATTTCGTGCAGGAGGCGGTGGGCTTTCGGGTGCTGATGATCCTGATGCAGTCCGTACGCGGCAATCCGGACAATCGCACGGCACCGGGCTTCTATTCACGGGCCGGCGGGCAGGGCGGTGTCTCCCGCACCCATGTCCGCAACGTGCTCAAGGGTGCGGCGGAGCGTGGTTTCGTCACGCTGTCCGAGCGGCCGGGGGACTATGTGGAACTGTCCCAGACCCTCATCGACGCTTTCGACCGATGGGTGGGGGAGAGTCTATCGTCGATCGATCGGGTCCGTACGCTCAGCGGACACCCCTGAGCATCAACCTGTCGCCATTGCGAGATCTCCGGAGGCAACGGGCTTGACCGGACGTACGCGGGTGCGCCCGTCGGCACCGATGCCAGGGAGGAAGAACAGCAGGGCCATTCCCGCTCCCAGCACCACGATGATCACCAGTGCAGCCTCGTTATAGGAGCCGGTGGCGCCGTAACTGAGATCCATCGCCGCCGGGGTCAGTCCCTGTGCCAGGATGACGGCGGCGTAGAGCACCGCGTTGATCGATCCGAAATGCCTGAGGCCGAAGTAGCGCGAGCAGAAGTAGGGTAACGCCGCATATTCTGCGCCCATACCGATACCGAGCAGGACGCCTGCGGCGGTGGCGGCAAGACCGCCCTGTCCGAACTGCAGAAGCCCAAGTCCCGCCATGGCGGCGGCATACATCGGCACGATCAGCAGCGGCGTACGCAGCTTGTCCAGCATTCCGCCGGTCACCACCTGCCACGCCGCCGTGACAAGCGCGAAAGTCGCGACAACACCGGTCGCCTGGCCAAGGCCGAAGCCGCGATCGGTCATCATCGGCACAACATGGGTGAACACCGCCGTCATGCCGCCCGCGCCGCTCGCAACGGCGAGCAACAGCAGCCAGAAGCGGCGGGTCGATGCCGCCTCGCGCAACGTCATGCCCTCGAACACGCGCTCGGGTTGATCGTCCTTGCGGGAGACGTGGCCGGGCGTGTCGTGCAGCCAGAACCACATGATCGGAAAGCCCAGCAGCAGAACGATCGCGCCGATCGCGCCGTACGTCGCGCGCCACCCGATCAGCGGCAGCAGGATGCCTGCCACTACCGGCATCAAGGTCGCGCCGACGCCGTTGCCGATCCCGGCAGTCACCCCCAGCATCAGCCCGCGCCGGGCGTCGAACCAGTTCGACACGATCTTGGCGATCATCGGCGAGGCGCATGTCGCGCCCGCCAGCCCGATGAGACCGTACTGGAGGTAGAACAGCCAGAGGCTGCCGCTCGTCTGCGACAGGCTGGCCACCAGCAGCGCGAGGGCCACGTTGCCTCCCATGATCATGGGTCGTGCTCCGACACGGTCCATGGTGCGCCCGATCAACGGATAGCTTGCCGCCGCGATGATCGCGATTAGGCCCAGCACGCCCGACACCGCCGCGCGCGACCAGCCCAGGTCCTGCGAGATCGGCACCAGGAACGTCCCGAAGGTCGCGCTGATCGCGGCAGTGAGGCAGACGAGGTTGCCGGTAGTGGCAGCGATCGCAAGGCGGGTAGAAGCGCTCGGCATGGGCAGGTCTCCGGTTCCGATTGCCGGAGTAAAGGCGCGCCGCGTGCCGATCCCAAGTGTTTATAGGTGCGCCGCAACAATTCCTTCGCGCGCCGTCAACTATGGGTCCTTGCACGAGAGCGCGCTCGACCCGACTTTGCACCCAGCGACCCGTGGGGTCGAAAATTGCCCGCGAGATCAACCAGGGACGATTCGCCAAGATGAATGCTCAGACGGCCGACATGACGGTTTCCTCGACGCAGATGCCCACCTTTTTCATTCCGCATGGAGGCGGTCCGTGCTTCTTCATCGACTGGTCGGTGATGGGCGGCCCCGCCGACACGTGGGACAAGACCGAGGCGTGGTTGCGCGCGCTCGTCTCGACACTCCCGGAAAAGCCGAAGGGTATCGTCGTGATCTCGGGGCATTGGGAGGAGTCGGCATTCACCGCATCTACCGCGGTAGAGCCGGGGATGATCTACGATTACTACGGATTCCCGCCGCATACTTACGAGCTGAAATACCCGGCGCCGGGCTCCCCCGCGCTGGCGGAGCGCGTCGTGGAACTGCTGAAGGGTGCGGGCCTGCCCGCCCGCACCGATCCCGCCCGCGGCTTCGATCACGGTGTATTCGTACCCTTCCTGCTGGTCGATCCGGACGCTACGATCCCGGTCGTGCCGCTTTCGCTCAAGGCGGACCTCGATCCCGCCGAGCATATCGCCGCAGGCAAGGCGTTGGAGCCGCTGCGCGAGGAGGGCGTGCTGATCGTCGGCTCGGGCATGAGCTACCACAACATGCGCGGTTTCCGCACGCCGGCTGCGACCCGGCCCTCGGCGGTGTTCGACCAATGGCTGACGGGAGCGGTCGAAGCCACGCCCAAAGAGCGTGAAACGTTGCTTTCGCATTGGGCCGAGGCGCCTGCGGGCCGCCAGTCGCACCCGCGCGAGGAGCATCTGCTGCCGCTGATGGTAGCGGCCGGGGCGGGTGGGGTCTCGGCCGGACGCAAGGTGTTCGGTGACAACGTCATGATGGCGGACATCTCGGCCTATCGGTTCGGGTAAAGGCCCCCTTGCCGCTAGATCGCAAGACTGTAAGGGTGGCCCTTCGATCGATGGCGAGCGAGGGAGATCATGCTGGTGGCCGAAACGAGCGGAAAAGCGGCACCTCCGAGCGAGGGCAGCCTGCGCACGCGCATGGCCGAGGCGGGCGTTTCCGCTCCTGAGGAGTGCTTGCCGGGCGTCCTGTCCAACCTGATCGTCCTGCAGGACCACGTCGCCACCTTGCGCGCCTTTGCGCTCGATCCACGCAGTGCCAGCGCCATGCGGTTCGAGGCTTGAGCATGTCCCTCGCGCCGTTATCCGCTATCGTCATGGCCGCCAAGGTGCGCGGCGGCGACATCTCCGCCGTCCAATTGGCGACGCTGGCCTTCGAAAAAGCCGAGCAACTCGGCGGGGAGTGTAGCGGCTTTACGCGGCTGCTGCGACGGCGTGCGCTGGCGCGGGCGGCGGCGGTCGACAAGCTGGTCGAGGCTGGGCTCGATCCCGGCCCACTGGCAGGCGTGCCCTTCGGCGTGGCGGACCTGTTCGACGTGGCCGGAGAGATCACCACCGCAGGGTCGCGCACACGGCGCAATGCGGCGTTCGCCAGCCGTGACTCCAAGGCGATCGCGCTGCTCGAAGCAGCGGGCGCAGTGCTTGTCGGCACGCAGAACATGGACGAATTCGGCTACGGCTTCGTCACCATGAATGCCGAGTACGGCACGACGCGCAACCCCCACGATCCTTCGCGCGTCGCGGGCGGCGCGGCGGGCGGTTCGGCAGTGGCGGTGGCTACTGGCGTGGTCCCGCTCAGCCTTGCTTTCGACACCAATGGATCGCTGCGCGTGCCTGCGGGGCTGACCGGGGTAATCGGCCTCAAGCCCACTTACGGCGACCTACCGCGCGAAGGCATGTATCCTTTCGTGGAGAGCCTCGATGTCGTGGGCGTGCTCGGCCGCGATCTCGATGACGTGGCGCTGGTCCGCACGATCCTGCGCGAAGGCGCACCCGAGCGGCAGGAGCCCCTGCGCGGCGAGATTTCCTTCGGCCGCTTGATGAGTTGGTTCGACGACAACATTTCCGAAGAGATGCGCGGACCGCTCGATGCGTTCTGGAGCCGCCTCGGCCGCATCAGCTTCGAACTGCCCCATTCCGAGATTGCCCGCGCCGCCGCCTCGGTCATTATCGCGGCCGAGGGTGCCAGCCTGCACCGCCCCGCGCTGGAGGCCGACCCGATGCAATTCGAGCCCCCGGTGCGCGATCGCATGCTGGCAGGTCTGCTATTGCCGAGCGACGATTACCTTGCCGCGCAGCGTTTCCGGAGCTGGATTCAGGCGCGCCTGCGCCGCCAGTTCGAGCTGGCCGACGTCCTCTTCACCCCCGCCGCGCCGGGCTTCGCGCCGACCATTGCCGATCCGGTGATGACGTTCGAGGGCAAGACGATCCCGGCTCGCAGCCACCTCGGCATCTACACGCAGCCGATCAGCCTGATGGGGCTGCCCGCACTGGTGCTGCCGCTGGCGGGCGACTTCGCGATGCCGCTGGGCATCCAGTTGATCAGCGCGGCCGGACATGAGCCATTGCTCTTCCGCGCGGCGCGGCAACTGATCGACAAGGGCCTTTGCGCGGTGCCGCTCCCGCCCGAGTGATGGCCAGCGCAATGGGCGATGCGCGGGGCCGGAGCCCACTTGTATAGCGGAAGACGGCAGAAATCCGGATTTCGTGACATTATTTTTGCAGTGCACAAAGAGGGAATGGACAGCCGCAAAGGTTTGGTATTACCATATCAAAATTTAGTATTACCGGCGTGGGTGGTCGGGTATTACGAGGGCGGGTGATATGGACGGAGTTCGCGTAGGCAAGAGGCTGATCGGTACGCAGTCGCCGGTCACGGTGGGCTGGGAAAACATCCCGCGCGTAGAGGGCGGCCCGGTGAAACAGTTCGTCTTCACCTGGTTTCAGCCTGCAGTGCTGATCGCGTTGGTGACCTTCTGGCTCTGCGCACCCGATTCCATCGCCAAGGCCTCGACCGCGATCGGTATCGGGATCGGTTTTAAGGCGCTGCTTTATTGCCTCGAATGGGTGAACCCGCGCCACGACAGCTGGCGGCTTACCTGGAAGGAACTGGTCACCGACCTGTTCTACGTCGGCATAAGCTATACGCTGGTCAAGTATGCCGGCAAGCACATCGGCAGCGACGCCATGGTCGGGGCCATCCAGCATGCCTTCGACTGGGAGAAATTCTCATGGTTCAAGGAGATGCCGCTGCTTGTTCAGGCGTTCCTGATCTCCTTCATCTTTGATTTCGGGCAGTATTGGATGCATCGCGGGATGCACAACTGGTATCCGCTATGGCTCACCCATTCGGTCCATCACTACATCACGCAGCTCAACATCAACAAGGGTGCGGTCGGGAATCCGGTCGAATTGTTCCTGATCGGGCTGGGCATCGGCGGGTTCTTCGATTTCCTGCCGCGCGCGGCGCTGCTGGCCGGAGCGATCGGCATGGCGGTCGGCACGTACCAGCACATCAACGTGCGCTTCAACACGCCCCGCCTGTGGCGCTTCCTGTTCAACACCACCGAGCACCACAGCGTTCACCACTCGCAGGATTTCGAGGCGAGCCGCAGCAATTACGCGGGCACCTATATCTTCATCGACCGCATGTTCGGCACTTGTGTCGATGGCGAGGCGGAACTTCTCGGCATGGAAGGCGGCCGCCGCATGTCGATCCGCGAGCAGATGACCTACCCCTTCACCGAAGCCTGGAGGACCACGAAATCCGCCGTCCAGGTACGCTTCCAGCCCACCGCCGTCCCGGCCGAATAGGGAGACTTTCGCGTGGACCTTCCCTTAATAGACCGGATCTGGCGCGTTCGGGGATCGCTGGCGCTCGAAGTGCGGCGCACGCCTCGGGACGCCTTCGCGCGCCTCGACCACTTGTTTCGCGCGGTCGGCACGACCTTCCGCATCGATGGCGATACACTGGCCTTCAGCAAGAAGGATCCGATCGCACAGGACCGGATGGCCATCTTCAACCACGGCGCGTTGTGGGTGGAGGATGACGGGCAAAGCGCCGAACTGCGCTACGACCTGAACAGCCCGACCTTGCGGCTCTGCTTCTTCCTGCCGTTCCTGTTCCTAGGCATCGCCTGGCTGCTTAAGGAGTCGCGCAATCCGGCCTTCGTCTTCGCTGGTATCTTCACGGTGCTCTACGTCGTTGGTCGGATTCTGGAGCCGTGGCTGATCCGATCGGCCTTCCGCAAGAGCCTTGCCGACGCGGAGTCCGTTGCCGAAACCGCGCCGGTCTGACCCGCTTTACTCCCTCTTCGCGGCCGGAGTTTCCTCGACCTGCGGCGGTGCGGGAAGATCGACCTTGATCTCCACCCGCCGGTTTTTCGCCCGGCCCTCCATATCGTCGGTGCCGTCGAGGTTCCGGTTCGGCGTGATCGGCCGCGCTTCGCCGAGGGCGATCACGGTGATGCGGTCGCGCGGCACGTTGTTCTTCACCAGATAGCCGCGCACGGCCTCGGCCCGGCGGCGCGAGGCGGCGAGGTTCTGCTCATCGGACCCCTTGGAATCGCTGTGACCCCAGATGGTGATCGGGCCGCCAGCCCGGAACGAAGGGTGCGTCATCAGATCGTCGATCATCGCGAGGCCCGCCGCGTCAGGCTCGGAACCCGTGGCGGGGAAGGGGACGACGATCGTTTCCGGCTGCAGCACCGGTGTTTCGCTAGGTTCGGGATCAATCTCCGCGCGGATGATCGACTTCTTTACCAACTCCGGCTCGACCGCGTCGGAGGCATCGGCCGCCGCTTCGCTCTGGTCGTCCTGCGGGGCCTTGCCGGGCTGGCAGGCGCTGACAGCAAGCCCGATCGCGGCGGCGGACAGCCAGTGCGCTGCGCCTTCCGGAAGTTTCAGTCCTCTCATGCGGTCGCCTCCTTTTTGTGGGGTTGGGCCGGGTTGTCGGGATCGGAATGGCGCGAGGGGCCGTAGGACACCACGATGTCCCCCGCCTGCGGCGTCGGCCTCGACGCATGGGTGAAGAAGCGGATACGGCCGTCCTTGCGGAGCACGAACAACATATCCGCCTCGTCCGGCAGCGAGGAGCGGGCATCGGTGAAGTCGAACTGCTCGCTGATCCGCGTCTTGCGGAAGGTCCAGCCCGCCGTCTCGCGCTCCATGATCTCCTCGACGCCGTGCCCGGCGGCGAACATCGCGCGTCCGCGCAGGGCTTCGGGGAGGCTGCGGTGGTCCTCGTCATCGCCGCTGCCGCCGAGCTGGTACACCGCATCGCGGCCAATCTCTGGCGCGAATTCGTTACAGACGAGGGCATTGTAGGCCTCGTTCTCCGTCGTCGCGACGAGCACCTGGAACTGCGTGAGGTCCAGCCGTTCCTCGGTCGTCTCGGCCAGGATCTCGCCGTGATAGGTGGCAATGCCCGCCTGTCGCGGTGCGGCGAGGCGCTGCCAGCTGGCGTCGGAAATCATCACCGGCAGGTCGAGCGACTTGAGCTGGCGGGCAAGCGACAGGCTCCACGGCGTGCTGCCGACGATCAGCAGCCCCTTCTGCGGCGCGCCCATGACGCCGAGCCAGCGCGCGACGTACCGGATGCTGAACCCGTGCGCCACGATCGTCGCCACCACCACGGAGAACGACAGCGTGACGAGGATGCTGCCATCGCCATATCCCAGTTGATCGAGGCGCAACGCGAACAGGCCGGAGACTGCGACCGCAACGACACCGCGCGGCGCGATCCACGCGACCAGCAACCGCTCATTCCACGGAATCTTGCTGAAGGCCAGCGCGACCAGCACCGTTGCCGGGCGGACGAGGAACAGCAGCGCGAGGAGGAAGGCGATGAAGCGCCACTCAAACAGGCGCAGCACCTCGAAGTTGAGCGACGCCGACAGGAGCACGAAGACGCCCGAAATGAGGAGGACGGTGACGTTCTCCTTGAACGGGTGAATGTCGCGCAGGGAATCGAGGCGCATGTTGGCCACCGCGACGCCCATCACCGTCACGGCGAGCAGGCCGGTCTCCTGCTGGATCAGGTTGGAAAGCACGAATGTCCCGATCACCGCCACCAGCAGGACCGGGGCCTTGAGATATTCGGGCACGTGGCCGCGCGGGAAGGCCCAGGCGATCGCGCGCGCCGTGGCATAGCCGATGAGCCCGGCGACCACCGCCGCGCCCAGCAGCGCGGCGACGACCGAGAGCAGGGTGCCGCCTTCATCGACGCGGCGCAGGTACTCGTAAGTGATGACGGCGCAGAGCGCGCCGAAGGGATCGTTGACGATCGCTTCCCACTTGAGGATCGCGCGCGGGCGCGGGGCGACGTTGCTCTGGCGCAGCAGCGGGATCACCACCGTCGGCCCGGTCACCACGAGAATCCCCGCGAATAGGATCGCGACCGGCCAGACAAGGCCGGCCACGTAGTAGCAGGCGAGGGTGCCGAGCACCCAGCCCAGCGGGATGCCGATCAGCATGAGCCGGGTGACTGCGCCCTCGGTCTTGCGCAGTTCGCGGAAGTTCAGGCTGAGGCCGCCTTCGAACAGGATGAGCGCCACCGCCACCGAAACCATGGGTTCGAGAAGTTCGCCGAAAGTCCGTTCCGGCACGATCAGCCCGGTCACCGGCCCGGCAAGGACACCGGCGGCGAGCATGAGGGCGATGGCAGGCCAACCAGTACGCCAGGCGATCCACTGCGCGCCGATCCCGAGAATACCGATCAGCGCGAAGACGAGGGCTTGTTGCTCCATAGACAGGAGGTAACCGCTGAAGACCGCAAAAGTAACCGACGGAGGCAGTTTTTACCCGGCGGAGGCGCGACTTGCCAGCATGGCGGAGGCAGATCGACCGGCCGCGACGGCTGTGTCGCCAGATTGTCATCGCCATAACGCGGATCGCTGGCTGTCCGGTCTTGGTCTTACGGGACAGGCCTATGAAACGCATGAATTTCCGCATGACATCGGGATACCGGCTCTCGCGGCGACGCTGAGCATTGCGACCGATCATGGCGAGGTGTTGCGGGGCTTGGCGCTCGCCTGCGATGTTGATCCGGACGGCCGCCTTACCGATCTCGCGGAGATAATAAGGCATGAGAGGGACTGAAGCTGCCGCGATATTCTCCTCAATCAAAATCTTGCTGTAAGATTGCGATAAATTGCCACGTTGCTGAATTTTGTCCCTTGTTTTTCTCGCAAGTCATTAGCATTAGCAGCGCGCACAAAACATGAGGGATTCTCACGTGTCAAAGTCTCGCCTTCGCCTATCATCGGCGCGCGTTGCGCCTGCCTATCTTGCGCTTTCGTGCGTCGGGTTCGCTGCCGCTCCGGCGTTCGCACAGGATGCCGAAGGCGACCCCGCTGCGCGGAGTCTTGGCGGCGTGACTGTTTCCGACACCGCGATCGAAGAAACTCCGTACCGCACGCCCAAGGCAGACTCGCCCAAGTACACCGCGCCGCTGCTCGATACGCCCAAAACGGTCATCGTCGTGCCGTCGCAAGTGATCCAGGACACCGGCTCGACGACGTTCGTGGAAGCGCTGCGCACTGTGCCGGGTATCACCTTCGGTGCAGGCGAAGGTGGCAACCCACAGGGCGATCGTCCACTGATCCGCGGTTTCGATGCTCAGGGCAGCACGTATATCGATGGAGTACGCAGCGTCGGCGGGCAGTCGCGCGAAATCTTCGCCATCGAGCAGATCGAGGTCGTCAAGGGCAGCGATTCCACCATGGGCGGTCGTGGCAGCGCCGGAGGCAGCCTGAACCTCGTCAGCAAGATGCCTCATCTCGGCACCACCGCACAGGCCGATCTCAGCTACGGCACTGACGACTACAAGCGTGCAACCATCGATGCGAACTACCAACTCGGCGACATGGCGGCGGTGCGGATCAACGGCATGTGGCACGATGCCGACGTCGCCAAGCGCGACGTGGTGACCTACAACCGCTGGGGCATCTCCCCTTCGGCAGCTCTCGGGCTGGGCACCTCGACCCGCGCCTTCATCAACTACTATCACATGCAGAGCGACGACATCCCCGATCCGGGCATCCCGTTCGAGCGTACTGCCGCGCAGGTGACCTCCACCAGCCAGTTGAATATCCAGCCTGCCGACGTCAAGCGCAGCACCTTCTACGGGTTGGCCAACCGCGACTTCCGCAAGACCAACACCGATGAACTGCTGATGCGCGCCGAGCACGATCTGTCCGATACGATCCGCCTGCGCGCGACCGGCAAATATGCCAACGTCAAGCAGTCCTACATCATCACCCAGCCCGACGACAGCCAGGGCAACGTCCAGAACGGCCTCGTCTGGCGCCGCGCCAACACGCGCTGGAGCGACGTGGACTCGATGGTCGGCCAGCTCGATCTGTCGGGCAAGTTCACGACCGGCGGCATCGAGCACTCGTTCTCGACCGGCTTCGAGAGCAGCTGGGAGCAGTCCAAGCGCGGCACTTACAACGTCAGCACCAACGTCACTGCGGTCAACACGGGAACCGGACGCTGCAGCGCTGCACAGCAGGCGGCTTACAACTGCACCAGCCTGACCAACCCCAACCCCTACGATCCGTGGCAGAACATATCTTCCGACGGGACCACGATCGTGCCCATCGCGAAGAGCGCTGCCAGCGCCAAGACGGAAGCGACGACTTACGCGCTTTACGCAGCCGATACGGTGACCATCACCGACTTCCTGCTGCTCAACCTGGGCGCGCGCTACGACTGGTACGACACGACCGCGACAACGCTGACCACTGGCGTTGCCCTGAGCAACAAGGAGCACTTCTTCAACTACCAGGCCGGCCTCGTGCTCAAGCCCAAGGAGAATGGCAGCGTCTACGTTTCGATCGCCAAGTCCTCCACGCCTGCCGGCAGCATGCTGGGCGAAGGGTCGGAAGGTAACGCCCTCGCTGCGGGGCTCGATCTGAAGGCCGAAGTGACCAAGTCCTATGAGATCGGCACGAAGTGGTCGTTCTTCGATGACGCATTCGGCCTTAACCTCGCGCTGTTCAAGACCGATACGGACAATGCCCGCATCACCGACAACAGCGTGGTGGTGTTCCAGGGCAAGCGCAACATCAAGGGCGTCGAAGTGGGCTTCAACGGCAAGCCGCTGTCATTCTGGAGCGTCTTCGGCGGCTATACCTACATGGACTCGGAGATCGGCTTTGCCGGCACCGGCAATGTCAACAACGGCAAGGCGTTCCCGAATACGCCTAAGCACAGCTTCACCGCATGGAATACCTTCGAGATTCCCGGCGGCTATCAGATCGGCGGCGGCGCGATCTACAACTCGAAGCAGTACGGCGGCTACGGCACGGTTATTCTCAACAGCGTGACCTATGACGTTACCCGCTCGATTCCCAGCTACTGGCGCTTCGACGCAATGGCGTCGGCTCGCATCACCGACAACATCTCGCTGCGGGCCAACGTCCAGAACCTCACCAACAAGAAGTATTACGACAAGACCTACTCGACCCACTTCGCGACTATCGCACCAGGCCGTTCGGCCTTCGCGACGCTGTCGCTGAAGTACTGATCGATCCGGTGAAGTCGCAGGCGCCCGCTCCCTTCAGGGGGCGGGCGCTGCTGCGTCCGGACGATACATGCAGAACCGAATTTAATTGCTTTTTTTGCAATTAGTGGGTTGCCCCTCGGGCGACCTGCCTCCTAGACTGCACGGGTAGTCATATGGAGTGAGGTTTTGGAGACAGTTTCGATCGTACTTTTTCTGCTGCTGGCGGTCGTCGTCAGTGGCGCCGTTGCGAGGATGATGCCGTTCTCGATACCTACGCCGCTGGTCCAGATCGTGCTGGGCGGCGTGATCGGAATGTCCACTTCGCATCGGGTCGAACTCGATCCGGAACTGTTCCTTTTCCTGTTCCTGCCACCGCTGTTGTTCCTTGACGGGTGGCGCATCCCCAAGGACGAACTGTTCAAGGATGCGTCCACCGTGGTGGAGCTTGCCCTTGGGCTCGTGCTCATGACCGTGATCGGAATGGGTTTCCTGATCCACTGGATGATCCCGGCGATGCCGCTCGCGGTGGCCTTTGCGCTCGCCGCAGTCGTCTCGCCGACCGATCCGATCGCAGTTTCGGCCATCGCCGCCCGCGTGCCGGTTCCGAAGCGCATGATGCACATCCTCGAGGGTGAATCGCTGCTCAACGATGCCTCCGGCCTCGTCTGTCTGCGCTTCGCGGTTGCCGCGGCTTTGACCGGCACCTTCTCGGCCGGCAGCGCGACGCTCAACTTTCTGTGGGTGGCGGGCGGCGGCCTTGCCATCGGCGTCGTGGTGACGCTGGCGGTGACCCGCGTGAAGGCCTGGGTGACGAAGCGCTGGGGTGAGGACACCGGCTCCCAGATTCTCGTCAGCCTGCTGATCCCCTTCGGCTCCTACCTGCTGGCTGAGCATTTCCACGCTTCCGGCATTCTCGCGGCAGTCAGTGCGGGCGTGACGATGACGTATGCGGAGATTTCGCGGCAGGCGCTCGCGGTCACCCGCATGCGTCGCAATTCGGTTTGGGATATGATCCAGTTCACCCTGAACGGCATCATCTTCGTGCTGCTTGGCGAGCAGATGCCGGGCATCCTTGCCGGTGCGCGCCAGACCGTTGCAGTGACCGGGCATAGCGAGGCGTGGTGGCTTGCGATCTATACCCTTGCGATCGTCGCAGGCCTTGCGACCTTGCGCTTCGTATGGGTGTGGGCATCGCTCAAGCTGACGATCCTGCGCAAGGCCAAGCGGGCCGTGGGCGTGCAGACGCCCGACTGGCGCCTGATCGCCGCGACCTCGGTGGCGGGCGTACGCGGCGCCATTACGCTCGCCGGTGTATTGACCCTGCCGCTGACGCTGAACGATGGAACGCCGTTCCCGACCCGCGATCTGGCGATCTTCCTGGCGGCCGGTGTGATCGTGGTTTCGCTGGTCCTGGCAAGTATCGCTTTGCCGTTTCTGCTGAAGGGGCTTGCCATGCCACCCGAACCGGCCCGTCAGGCGGAGGAGGATTCTACCAGGATTGCCGTTGCGGAAGCCGCGATCCAGGCCATAGAGCGGCATCAGCATGCCCTTGCCGAAACTCATGGCGAGGCCGACATCTTCGCCGATGCCGGCGGCCAGGTGATGACCCTCTACCGCGAGCGTATCGAGGGCCTGAGCGAGCGCCAGTCGGCCGAGGCCCGGACCGGCGACAGGCTGCTGCGCGATTTCCGCCTCGTCGGCGTCCGCGCGGAAAGGGCGGCGCTGTCGCAGATGCTGCGTGGGCGTAGCATCAGCAGCGAGACGGCTCGCAAGCTCACGCGCGAACTCGACTTGTCCGAAGCCCGCTTTTCTAGCGGGGCGGCGTAAGCCTGTCGGGGGCGAGCAGCTTCTCCAGTTCCTTGCCCGCTGGCTGGCGTCGCT
This sequence comes from Novosphingobium resinovorum, assembly GCF_027922145.1. Classification (GTDB taxonomy): domain Bacteria; phylum Pseudomonadota; class Alphaproteobacteria; order Sphingomonadales; family Sphingomonadaceae; genus Novosphingobium; species Novosphingobium resinovorum. Next base: position 106,932 of record NZ_BSFC01000021.1, read on the forward strand.
CGCCCAAGGCATCAAGTGTGGCAAGCGCCATGGCTCGGTAGGGCGCCATCAACGCGGGGTCGTCGGTGGCGATGGCGCGAAAGTGGCGGGCCACGGTTCCTGCGTCGCCCCGCAGGACCGGGCCGGAGAGTGCTGCCATGCCCTTGCTCAGACTGTTCTCGAGTGCGGCACGGGCGAGCGGGGCAAGAAAGTGACCCGGCCGGTCGATGCCCGCCCGCCGCAAGGCATCGCTTGAGCCGGCAATGAGGGTGACCAGATGATTGGCCGCATGGCACAAGGCAGCATGGTATAGCGGCCGGTGCTCTTCGGCGACCTCGACGCCGGTTCCGCCAAGCGCGCGGACGAGCGCCATCCCTGCATCAGTGGCGGCCGCACTTGATCCCGTCACTGCGAAGTGAGCCTGTGCCATGCGCGCGACCTCGGTATGCGGGTCGCCGGTAAATGTCATTGCCGGGTGGACCGCCGCGGTCCGGGCGCCGATGGCCTCCAGGCAGGACAGGGGAGCCGTCCCGCTGCCGCCGCTGAGATGGCAGACGAAAGGGACTGCGGGCAGGGGCAATTGCGCCAGGTCGGCGGCCAGCGGCGCGATCGCGTCGTCGGCAACGGCGATGACGATGGCATCGCAGCTCGTGGCCAGAGCCTGCAGGTCTTCGGCGGCCTCGCATGGCCCAACTTCCCGCATCATATCGATGGTGCGGGCAGGGGTGCGCCCCCATATCAGCAAGGGCTGATGCGAACGATCGCGCAGCCCCAGCGCAAAGGCGCGCGCGACGCGCCCGGTTCCGATGATGCCGATGCGTTCGGCGATGGACGTGACAGTCATGACGGCTGCCTAGCGCGTCGCTTCGCAAGTTGCACGACCTTGGGCAATCCCGCATAGCTGGCCGGGCAAGGAAACAAACGGGCGAGACGACATGATCGAGATGGTGATCGAGCAACGGCGGCGTAGCCTTGGCGGCGGTCTGGACGTAGGACGGGTGCTGCCTTTCGCCAAGCGTCGCATGGTCGGGCCGTTCGTGTTCTTCGATCATATGGGGCCGCTTGACGTGGCGGCCGGCGCGGACCGCAGCCTTGATGTGCGACCGCACCCGCACATTGGGCTGTCGACGGTGACGTACCTGTTTTCCGGAGAGATCGTTCACCGCGACAGCGTCGGTTCGCATCAGGCGATCCGCCCGCAGGAAGTGAACTGGATGACCGCAGGCAGCGGGATCACGCATAGCGAACGCTTCGAAAAGGCGCGCGCTGTCGGTGACCATCTCCACGGCATCCAGGCCTGGGTGGCCTTGCCGGAAGGCGACGAGGAGGTCGCGCCCTCGTTCTCCCATCACGCCGGTGCCGACCTTCCGCAATGGAGCGAAGCCGGAGTTCGCGGCCAACTCATTGCCGGCAGCGCCTATGGCCTGACCGCAGGGGCTCGAACGCATTCGCCGCTGTTCTATGCGCATCTCGACCTCGATGCGGGTGCTAGGGCGGAAGTGCCTTCGGATCATGCCGAGCGGGCGGTCTATGTCGCCACCGGAGCCGTCGAAGTCGACGGCACGCGGTACGAGGCGGGTCAGATGCTGATCCTGGGCGCCGACGTATCCAGCATCGTCGCCGTGACCGGATCGACGGTAATGGTGCTGGGCGGCGAACCGGTCGGCGAACGTTTCCTGTACTGGAACTTCGTTTCATCTTCCAAAGACCGCCTCCGGCAAGCGGCGGAGGACTGGAAGGCAGGTCGCATGAAGCTTCCGGACGCGGACGATCAGGAGTTCATTCCGCTGCCGGATGACCCGTTCCTGAAGTAGTTGGCCCTGAAACCGCAGACGATGGCCTGATCCGGGTGCCTGCGGCTCATTCCGGAACACCGGGGGTTCCAATATGCCGCACCGCACCTATATAGGGCGTTCCGGTACGCCCGCGTTACGATGGACGGCCCTTGGACGGGAGAGCCCCATTCGTCCGTAACCCGGAAAGCTGAACATGTATTTTCTCGCCCGCTGCCCCCTGGTCCCATGCTGAGGCCGCGGCGGCGCGGTATCGCCTCGGTCAATGCCGAAGTGCGCGACGGGATCGTTCCCGCCGCGGGCGCGCTCGCGAAGACACGTGATGAAGGACCTGCGGAATCGGGCGCAAACTACCGTTTCATAGCGCTTATCATCGCTTCGGCATTGTTCATGGAATTCGTCGATGCGACCGTGCTCGCCACGGCGTTGCCGACGATGGCGAAAGACTTCTCCGTGCGTCCGCAGGAGATGAGCGTCGCATTGACGTCCTATCTGCTCGCGCTCGCGATTTTCATTCCTGCATCGGGATCGCTGGCCGACCGGTTCGGCTCTCGGACGATCTTTCGCAGTGCCATCCTGCTGTTCGTCCTGGGGAGCCTCGCTTGCGGACAATCGCGCTCGCTCGAGATGATCGTCGTGTCGCGTTTCGTTCAGGGCATGGGCGGGGCAATGATGATTCCGGTCGGGCGATTGGTGCTCCTGCGGTCGGTCGCCAAGCGTGATATGGTCAATGCCATGTCCTGGCTGCTGGTGCCTGCCCTGATCGGTCCGATACTCGGGCCGCCATTGGGCGGTTTCATCGTGACCTATCTGGACTGGCGCTGGATATTCTACATCAATCTGCCGATGGGCATCCTGGGCTTCTGGCTCGTCGGCCGCTACATCGCCAACATCCGTGAGGATGATCCCGGCCGTTTCGATACGCCCGGCTTCATTCTGAGCGGCCTGTCTCTGGGCTGCCTGTTGTTCGGCTTCGAGATGGTAAGCCGTCCGGGCGAGGGCGCGATGGCGGCAATCCTCGTCGGCATAGGGCTGACCGCAGGCATCCTCTATGTCCGTCACGCCCGTAACCGTGAAGGCGCCATCCTCGACCTCGGCCTGCTGCGGGATCCGACGTTTCGACTGTCCGTTATCGCGGGGTCGATCACGCGTATCACGCAAGGCGCCCAGCCCTTCCTGCTGCCGCTGATGATGCAGGTGGGGCTCGGCTTCACGGCGGCCAAGAGCGGGACGATCACAGTCGCGACGGCGATCGGCTCGCTGGCCATGAAGAGCTTCGCGCAGCGGGTTCTGCGCCGTTTCGGCTTTCGTCGCGCGCTGATCTGGAATGGCATCATCGCCACTGGAGGCTATGCCGTCTGCGGGCTGTTCGGCCCTGCCTGGCCGACCTGGGCGATGTTCGCCGTGCTGGTCCTGTGCGGCTTCTTCATGTCCTTCCAGTTCACGGCATACAACACGATTGCATATGATGGCGTCGACAAGCAGCACATGAGCCGGGCCACCGCGTTCTATTCCACGTTCCAGCAACTGATGTTGTCTTTGGGTATCTGCGTGGCGGCAATGGCGCTGCACCTCGCCATGCTCGCCAATGGCAATTCGGCACCGACCTCGCGGGATTTTTCGGTGGCTTTCTGGGTTGTTACCGCGATCTCGCTTACTGCTACGTTCTGGAACCTGCGTTTCGCCAGCGACGCGGGCGCAGAGATCAGCGGCCACGCCGAGGAGACCGAGGCATCGCCGGAACAGCGTTCGGCCGCCTGACGGTCAATGCAAACGCGCTTTCAGAAGAGGGCGCAGCAGATAATTGAGAACACTGCGTTTTCCATTGAGGATATCGACTTCGGCCACCATCCCCGGGATGATGGGCAAGGCCTTGCCATCCCGCATGAGATGGGCGCCATCGGTGCGGACGAACACTTGATAATAGGCCTCCTTTCCACGTACGGTTTCCTCCTCGATCGTATCGGCACTGATCCGCTCGACCCGCCCGTTAAGGTCGCCATAGACGGTATAGTCATAAGCGGTGATCTTGACCTTTGCCGACATGCCGGGGATGAGAAACGCCACATCGCGCGGACGCACACGGGCTTCGATGAGCAGCCTATCTTCGATGGGTGTAACCTCCATGATCGGTTCTCCGGGCTGAACGACACCTCCGCGCGTATTGACGAGCACCGTATTGATCCGGCCCCGCACGGGTGAGCGGATTTCGGTGCGTCGTAACTGGTCGTCACGCTGCTGGACGATGGGCGTGACGGCGCTCAGCTCGGCCTGCTTGTTCGCCAGTTCGGTATAAGCCTCCTGGGCATAGGTATTTTCAAGTTCGACCAGCTTGCCCGTATAAGTTGCAATGTCCTGCCGCAGCTTGAGCGCTTCCATCTCGCTGACGACCTTTCGCGCGGTCAGCGGTTGTACGATGGCCAGTTGTCCTCTTGCTATGCCGATCTGCTGTTGCAAGGTTCGGCGTCCTTCCTCCAGCTTGCCGCGTCGGGAAACGAACAATTCGCGCTCTGACCGTGCCAGAGCGCTATCGGGGGCGATCTCGCGCGGAAAGTTGATCGAACTCCTGTTCAGGACCTCTGCCTGCAGTCGGGCTATGGCGGCCTGCAGAACGGCTGCCTGATTGGCGGATTCCTCGTAGGAAGTCCGGAAATGCGTGGGGTCGAGGCGGACAAGAGGCTGTCCGTGCACGACGATGTCGCCCTCGCTGACCAGAAGATCCGCCAGGATGCCACCCTCGAGGCTCTGGATCTTCTGCATGCGGCTGACTGGAACCACTCGCCCTTCGCCGCGCGTGACTTCGTCGATGCGCGCGAAGGCCGCCCACAGGATGGCTATGACGATGCTTGCGATCATCGTCCACAACAGTGGGCGAAATAGGGGATGCGTGCCGGCTCGGAAGGGGTCGCCGAGTTCACGATGCAATCCGTACGCCGAGAAGCCTTCAACCGCCATGTGTCGCTCCCGCCGCCATGCGCTCGGGCGCCTTTACCTGATTGCCGGAGACGACGTTGCCAACCGGCCCGTCCATCACCACGCTGCCATCGCGCATAACGATGACGCGTTCAACCAGCGCCAGCATTGAGCGCTTGTGCGTCGTCAGGACCAGCGTGCGATCGCCCAGCCAGGTCTGCAGCCGAGCGACAACGTGGTCCTCCGCCGCCTGGTCGAAAAATGCGGTTGCCTCATCGAGCAGCACGATTTGCGGGTCCTGCAGGATCACCCGGGCCAGTCCCACCGCTTGCCGTTGGCCGCCCGAAAGGCTGCGACTGCCTAGGAGGGGCATGTCCAACCCCATGGCATTGGCTCGCACGAAACGGCCGAGCCCTACGTCATCCAGCGCCGCGAACATCTCGGCGTCCGATATGGCCCCCCCTTCGAGATTGAGGTTTTCTCGCAAGGTTCCCTGCATGAGGGCGACATCCTGCGGCAGGAAGCCGATGGCCGCCCGTCGGTCGGACGGGTCGATTTGCATGAGGTTCATCCCGTCCAGCATGACATTGCCCGAGGTGAGGTCGCCGAGGCCGGACAACAGGCGCAGCAATGTGGATTTCCCCGCGCCGTTCCCTCCCAGTATCGCGACTTTCTCTCCGGCGGCGATCGTGAGCGCGCTTACGTCGACGACCGGCGGTCCGTCGTCGTACCTAACCGCGGCATCAGCGAGCATGAACTGTCCGCGTAATCGTTCCACGCGGACGAACGCGCGATGCTCCGGCCGCTCGACCGGCGCGGCCATGAGCTGATCAAGCCCCTCGAGGGCGACGCGAGTATGCTGCCACCGTGCCAGTATGCCCGCCGCCTGCGACATCGGCGCAACGGCTCTGGCCCCAAGGAGCGAACATGCGACCAGCGCGCCGACGGTCATCGCGCCTTCACCAATGCGGTACACGCCAAAGGCGACGATGCCGACGTAACAGAACTGCTGCACCATCCCTGCGCCGTAAGTGAGCGCACTCGACAGGGAATGGCTGTGCCGGGCGGTTTCTGCCAGTTTTGCGGTCAGCGTTTCCCAAAGCTGCATGGCCCGTCCTTCGCCGCGCCCCGCCTTGATAGCTTCCAGATTTTCCACCGCTTCGATCAGGAGGCTGTTCTTTATCGCGCCTTCGCGCAGGTTCCGGCGAGAAAGGTCGGCCAGGCGACGCTGCATCATCAGACTGGGAAAGACCATCAGCATGATGGCAGCGATCGGCACCAGCACGACCGGCCCGCCGATCAGCGCGATGATAGCCAAGAATATAAGCGTGAAAGGAAGATCGCTTGCGATTGCGGCACTTGACGAGGTGAAGAACTCGCGAACGCTCTCGAACTCACGGATTTGACTGGTGAAAGCACCAAGCGAGGCAGGACGTGCCGAAAGCCGTGTCTGCAATACTCTTGCAAACAACTGTGTCGATAGGCGGAGGTCGAGGTTCTTGCCCATCGCGTCGAGAAGGTGCCCGCGCATGTAGCGCAGCACAGCCTCGAACACGATGGCCATCACGACGCCGCTAGCCAGTATCCACAAGGTGTCAAAAGCCGAATTGGGTACGACCCGGTCATAGACCTGCATGGCAAAAAGGGCCGTTGCGATGGCAAGGAGGTTGGCCATCATCGCTCCGAGCGCCACCTCAAGGTAGGCGCGGCGATATTTCCTCAAGGCGTCGAAAAACCAGTGCCGGCCATCGGTCGTCGCGAAAGCGCCTGGTCTAGCCTCGGACTTGAAGCGGAGCTTGGCGAAAACCGCAACGCCAGCGTACACATCCGCCAGCTTGGCGACCGGCATTTGCTGGATGCCGCCATCGGCATCGGGCAGCCGCAGTACAGCCAGGTCCCCCTCCAGTGCAGTCAAGACTACGCTGTTGCCATCATCGAGAAGCAGCAGGGCCGGTAGCAGATAATCCGGCAGGTCAAGATCGCATCGCCGTACTTGTGCGGACATGTCGAGCCGACGCATGGCGCGTGGTACCATGTCCAGAGGCAGTCCGCCATCGGCCAGAGGCATCCCGTCGCCCAGTTCGCTCGCGCTAGTGTGCCGCCCTAGCATCGCGGCGAGCAGCACGAGGCCTTCACGCAAGGGATCGCGCTTGCGCACCGATGGCCCAAAGTCGTCCGACATTGCTTTCATCACGGGAGGTCCCTCGGCAATGCGACGAGGTCGGAAAGTTTCCCTAGCTGCGCGGCTATCCGATATTGAATTCTGATCGTCTGCAGCTTCACTTCATTAAGCGACCGCAGCGCATCGAAATGTTCGCGCTGTATTGTCACCAGATCGACGATATCCCGCCGCCCAACCTGGAATTGCTCCCTGTAAAGGCCGATCAAGCTGCCAGCGCCGGCCACTTGCGCATGCAGTGCCTGTGCCTGCTGTTCCAGTGCGGTCGCGCTCGTCGTGAGATTTCGGAGCTCGCGTGAAATATCACGCCGGACGGCGGTCTCCTTCAACTGCGCAGCATTCACTCGCTCCCTTGCCGCGTTCGCGCGATCAAATGACGAAAACCCCTGCATCGGCGTCATGCGCAGGCGCAGGGCGACCACTGCGTCGCTGGCCATTCTTCCGCCGATTTCACGATTGAGGGCGGTTGCCTCGAGATTTATACGGGGCAACATCGCCGAGCGAGTATCGTCGAACTGTGCACGGGTATAATGCGTTTCCTCCAGAGCCTTGAGATATCTCGGTGCCTCGTCGATCAACGCATCGATGTCCTGAGTTTCCAGATATCGGATCATCGAGATCGGCGTGGGCTGTTCCAGATGTTCAGGCAATGCGCCGACAAGCGTTTCGAATTGTGCGGCCGCGGCGGCAGCCTGACCATCATCGCTGGCGAGCTTTTGACGCGCACGCGCCAGTTCGAGCTGCGTGCGATCAGGCTCGCTGCGATCGGCGTATCCGCTGTCTGCCCGCATCTCCGTCATGTGCGAGAGGCCGGTCAGCGCCGAGATCTGGTCGAGATCGACCTCACGCTGGAGCCGCGCCAATACAACGTCGAGGTAGATTTCGATCACGTCGCGCGCAGCTTCGTCGCGGGCGATCGACCAATCAGCACGGCGCTGTCGTTCGGTCGCCCGTGCGCTGCCGACTTTGCTTCGGGTCTGGCCCCAGTCATGAACCATCTGCGCGGCCGTCACCTCATAAGCCCATTGGTCTGGCGAGACCTCTTGCGGGCCGCCTGATGCAGAAATCGAAGGCAGGTACCCAGATCGCGCGACGTCGACATCGGTATGGGCGGCCTTGACCTCCGACCGTGCGGCGGACAGCGTCGGATCCCTTGCGATCGCTGCGGCTACAGCGTCCTCCACCGTCATAGCCTTTGCGTGTTGCGTGCTCGGGCCAAAGACCGAGAAAGCGATCATGCCGAGAATGAACAGAGCATCTGCGCGACTTTCCCTCGCTGCCCTCACACGACGACCTGGACGGTATTGTCCTCGACCAGAATGGTATTCGTCCCGAAAGCGTAGACGTCGTATACGAGTCCATCGAGCGTCTGCGTCGATCCGGTGCCGACCGCGCCCGTGATATTCAACACATCATTGGATTCACCGGTGATTTGCAGGACATGCGTTGCATCGGTAATCGCGCTGACTTCCGACGCTGTGAGCGTCAGCACGCTGCCGCTGTCGCCTGAACCGAGATCGATGCGTTCGATACTGGCTAGGGTGCCCACGCCGGGCGCGCCATAGTCGAGATCGATGCCGTTGCCGAGCAGCACCGTATCGAATCCTGCACCACCGTTGATGGTCGAGAAGTTCGCGGCCAGAACCTCGACGGTGTCATTGCCCGGCCCGGCCAGCACGTGGTCGCCCGTGCCCACCTCGAAGATCAGATCATTGCCACCATTACCGTTGATGTGCTCCGCTCCGGTAGTGCCTGACATGACGTCATCGGCCAGCGAGCCGTTCACATCGATCTGCCCCAGGTTGAGCGACAGGCCATTGGGGCTTAGCGAGAGGCCGTATATCGCGCTCTCATGGCCCTGAGGATCGGTTGCAACCATCCCAAGCGATATCTGGGAGCCGAGATTGAGGATGTCGGTAATGTTCAGGCCCAACTGCGTCAGCACGGTCGGGCTGAGCAGATTGAGTGTGAAGTGACCGCTGTTATCAGCAGTAAGAGGCAGCAATTCGACGTTCAATGCAGGTGTTACGACCCGGATCACAACCGTCGAATTCGGTTCCGTTGTTCCACTGACACCGAATTGCGGGTTGAGCGGGTTGAGGCTCACCGCAAGGCCGAACCCTCCAATCGTCGGAGGCGCGTCGATGTTCGTCGCGACGTCTATCGTTGCAACGTTGCTGGCGTTGCCGGCAGTGTCTTCGCTGGAAACCGAGACCTGAGCGTCCAGCAATTGCGCCCAGTCGAGTCGAACGCCAAGGTCAGTCAGCAGGTTGAGCGAGGTCAGACCGCTATTGTCCGCTGCAACCACGGTTTCAGTCGTGACGCCGCCCACGTTCGCTGAGACCGTCAATTGTGTGTTGGGCTCGGCGGATATGGTGAGCGCGCTGGCTAGCAGGGACAGCAGCGGGGTCGCAGGAGGAGAGGTATCGATCACAAAATCGACGGGTGAAGATTCTTCTCCTCCGCCGATATTGGCCGACACGCTTGACGCACCGTCGGGCAACCCGCCTCCGGGCGCAATGGTGAGAACGACAACGCCGGCCAATATGTCGCCAACCGACAGAACGTGAGTTGTCTGTGCCTGATATCCGCCCTGACCGTTCAGCGTTGCCGTGACTTGTTGCCCCGCCTGCATCGTCGGCCTGAGTGCGACGTCGACCTGAACTCCGTCAGCAGCCTCATTGGCGTTGATGTAACCGTCGTCCGCTTCAATCACTGCTATCGTCAACGGTGCTATGTCCGGTGCAATCAGGACGGCCGGGCCGCTCTCATTGCCTGCAGCGTCGATAGCGATCGCGCTCACCGTCTCGTTGGCGATCAAGGGCGCGAACAAGGGCAGGCTGAACTCGCCATTGCCATCGATGGCGATCACGACCGGATTGGCGGTGTCGCCATCGATCACGATCCGCACCGTACTGTTCGGTTCCGCCGATATGAGCAGCAACTCGCCGCCCGAAACCAGCGTAAGAATAGGAGCCGCCGGAGGAATGGCATCGACCGTGATGCTGGTGCTCGGGCTTGAGTTGCCGGCCGCATCGATCGCCATGGCTTCCACCACGGTGGCATCGGGTAGAGAACCTGCCGGGGTGAGTATCCACAGCCCGTTTTCATCGACGATGGCTTCGCCAAGAGGGACGCCGAGGCCATCGGTGAGGATGATCGTTGCGCCAGCCTCTGCCGTGCCTGTTATGGTGCCGCCGCTGCTCGGATCGATTGTCGGTGCGCTCGGCGAGATGGCATCGACCGTGATGCTGGCGGGAAGGCTGACGTTGCCTGCGGCATCGACTGCGACGACGTCGACAAGGGCATCGTTCGGCAGGGCGAGGTCGGGTATGAAAACCCAGTTGCCCTCGTTGTCTGCCGTAGTCTCCCCGATCGGGTTGCCTAGCGGGTCGCGCAGGAAAAGCGTCACCCCCGGCTCGGCTGTGCCTTCCAGTAACAAACCCGTCGTGGGGTCGATGGTGGGGGGAGCCGGAGCTATGCCATCCACGGTCGTGCTGATAGGCCCACTCACGTTGCCTGAGGCATCGACGGACACAGCAATCACTACAGTGCCGTCTGGCAAGGGGAGCAGCGGTGTAAAGGCCCAGTTGCCCTGCGGATCCGTAGTGACCTCTCCAAGCGGCAAGCCGAAATCCGGAACGGTCGATGCGACCGTGACCAGCCCCCGCGCGCTTGCTTGTGGCGAGAAGGCGGCAAATGTGTTGCCGGTCCCGTCCATCAACACCACCGTCGAATTCGGCTCTGCCGTGCCGGTGACGATCGAGCCGTTGGTGGGGTCGATCGTAGGGTCAACTGGCGGTGAGGAGTCTACCGTCGTGCTCGTCTGTGGACTGACATTGCCCGCTGCATCCTGGGCCGTCGCGATGACAATGGTGCCGTCCGGCAGGGGAGTGCGGGGTGTGTAGCTCCAGTTTCCGTCGCCGTCCGCCGTGGTTTCACCGACGGCATTACCGTCACCATCGGTCAGAACAAGAAGAGAATCAGCCTCTGCAGAGCCAGTGAGTTCACTCCCGTTCGTAGCGTCGATGCTGGGCGCGGCGGGGGCCACGCCATCGACGGTCGTGGTGGAAGGTGCACTCGTATTACCGGCAACATCCTGCGCCGTGGCTTTGACAATCGTACCGTCGGGAAGGGTAGTGGTAGGCGTGAAGCTCCAGGCGCCATCAGTGTCGGCGGTGGCCAGCCCGATCGGATTGCCGTTATCATCGACAAGGGAAATAATACTTTCCGGTTCCGAGGTTCCAGTTATCACCCAGCCGTTGGTCTGTGCGATTTCAGGTGGTGCAGGGGGCTCGGCATCGACGACGATGGAATAGGGCGCGCTGACGTTTCCCGCCCCATCGCGCGCCACGGCATAGACGGTAGTTCCGTCAGGCAACGGAGACGTCGGCGTGAAAACCCATGTACCGTTGCCGGCCACGACCACCTGCCCGATCGCATTGCCGTCACCATCGGTGAGGATCACCGTGGCGCGCGGCTCGCCCGTGCCGGAGAGCACGTTGCCCCTGGACGGTGACATGTCGGGAGCCTCAGGTGCGACCGCATCGACGGATGCGCTGGCAGACGGACCGATGTTGCCCGCCGCATCACTGGCAACCGCGATGACGATGCTTCCGTCCACTAGTGGAGGCGATGCCGCGAAGGTCCAGGTGCCGTCCGCATCGACGAGGGCCTGACCGATCGGATTGCCGTCACCATCGGAAAGGGTCACGGTCGAATAGGGTTCCGCCGTGCCGGATACGGTTGTCGCGTTGGGCGCCGCAAAATTCGGGGCGGCAGGTGGCGCTGCATCTATTGTGATGTCGGACGGAAGGCTGGCGTTGCCTGCGGCATCGCTTGCAATGGCGGTGAGTGTCGTGCCATCGGCAATCGGGCTGGCGGGGGTGATCGACCAAGCTCCGCTGGCATCCGTCAACGCTTGGCCGATTGCGATACCATCGTCGGAAGTGACTAGGATCATGGCTCCGGGCTCGGCCGTACCGTTGATCTCCATGCCGTTGCTCGGCGCTATGATCGGCGCGTCGGGAGAGACGGCATCGACGGTGATACTCGCCGCCGGGCCGGCCTGTCCTTGCGAGTTGACCGCTGCGGCGTTGACCACAGTGCCGTCCGGCAAAGCGGTTTGAAGGGTGAAAAGCCAGGTTCCATCCGCCCCTATCGCTGCCTGGCCGATGGCATTCCCGGCACCGTCCGTCAAAGCAACGGCGATGCCACTTTGGGCTGCGCCGGTCAGAAAGCTGCCATTCGTGGGGGCAATAGTAGGGGCAGTGGCCGGCGGCGGGATCAGATCGGGTGCCTGCGTGATCGCCACCGCGCTTTGGTTGCCTGCCGCATCAGTAACAGTGACTGTTATAGATTGGCCATCATCCAAAGGACCGGCAAAAAGGATCGAGAATGTACCATCAGCCGCAATGACTGCCGTGTAATCCGTATTGCCGTCACCATCGACGTCAATGGAGACGGTCGCTCCGGGTTCGCCGGTGCCGGTGATGCCGGTGCCGTCCGCAGCGACACTCAGTTCGGTGGCGGCGTCTGGCGGCGTAAGGTCGGGAGCAAGCGTGCTGGCGGTCGGACTGAGGTTTCCAGCGGCGTCGCGGACGGTGACCGTGATGGCTTCAGCGTTTACGAGTGCTGGCGACAGGACAACGGTAAACGTGCCGTCAGCACCTACCGTCGTCGTATAGTTGGCCGTGCCGTTGCCATCGGTATCGACCAAGACCGTCGCGCCAGCCTCTGCGCGGCCGCTGAGACTGTTCCCAGCGGGGGAAACTACCAGATCTGTGGGAGCGCCCGGTGCAGTCGTATCGGGAGGCGTTTGCGGATTTCCGGCACCGCTGCCATTGCCGCCTCCACTGACTGTAGCTGCTACGAGCCCGCCCACGCCAATAGCCGCGAGGGGAATGATCACGCCTGCGCCCAGACCGCTTCCGGATGCTGCTCCGGCTGCAGCAGCCGCTTCCGCAGTTCCGGCCGAAGCCGGAGCGGGAAACCCGGCCATGGCATCCATCGGTACATAGGCCGGTGAGGCGAGGGCAGCGGTAGACCCTTGCGCCAAGTCGGCAACCACCAGATGGTCATCTTGGACCAGCATGAGTTGCGAGAGCTTGGAAGGATCGACGTAGAAATTCGTGATCCTCACGATTTCGCCCGTACGCAGGTGAACGAGCAGGTCCGCACCTTCCCGCGTATAGCCGGCAACGGCCTCCGGCCCGATGTTCAGCGCTACGTTGCTACCTGGGGCAACGGGAACCGAACCGTGAATGGTTTCCATGGGGGCGGAGTGAATGCCGGACAGGTCCGACGCAATCTTGACCTCTATGGGCATTGTGCACCTCCCGCGAAGAGCGGATCGGCTCTCCGTACATCGCATCGAATATAGATGCGCCGAGATTCGCCAATTGCGTTTCCCTCCGATTCCGACGGAATTGGCTGGGAACCGAATGCCTTTGAGACTTAGGGAAAAGTTGCGGGGCATCCTGTAGTCGATAACGGATGCAGTTTATGTAAGACGGCTAATTCCCCCTCTTACCTGAAGTATTCTATTTTACATAAGATACATTATCTGCTTAAAGCGCTGTAAGCCCCAGATAGAAATGACACCGGCCCGCTAGATAGAAATGACACTCCCTGGTGTGGTCTGCGGAATGTCGGTGGCATGGTTTTCCTGCTGGTCAGGAGAACGCAGCTATGACGGTGCTGGCGATGAGCCATGGTGAACTTTCGCGATTTGATACGTTGATGCGCGTGGAGCGCGGCGAGCTCCGAGTTGATGACGCGGCAACGGTACTCGGCCTGAAGCGCCGTCAGGTTTTCCGGTTGCTCGATCGGTTAAGATCCGAAGGCGCTGCCGGTCTCGTTTCCCGCAAGCGCGGCCGGCCAAGCAATCGGCGACACAGCGATGCGTTTCGTGAGCGTGTTCTTGGCATCGTTCGTGAGCATTATGCGGATTTCGGACCAACGCTGGCGCGCGAGTATCTGATCGAGCGCCATGGCATCAAAGTCTCTTGTGAGACGCTGCGACGGTTGATGATCGAGGCGGGTCTGTGGAAGGATCGCGAAGCGCGGCGCCCGCGTCCTTACCAGCCTCGCTATCGCCGGGACTGCCGGGGCGAGCTAATCCAGATCGACGGTTCGAAGCATTGGTGGTTCGAGGATCGCGGGCCGCAATGCACCCTGCTCGTTTATATCGATGATGCGACCAGCGAACTGATGCATCTCAAGATGGTCGAGAGCGAGAGTACTTTCTCCTACATGGATGCAACGCGGGAATACATCGAGACGCACGGCAAGCCAGTGGCCTTCTATTCAGACAAGCATTCTGTGTTTCGCAACAATACAGCCTCGGCCAAAGGCGATGGCATGACGCATTTCGGGCGTGCGCTGGAGGCACTCAACATCGAGATCATTTGCGCGCACTCGCCCCAGGCGAAGGGCCGCGTCGAGCGCGCCAATGCGACGCTGCAGGACCGACTGGTCAAGGCAATGAGGCTGGAAGGCATCTCGACCATCGTCGAAGCGAACGCGTTCCTGCCCGTTTACATGGCCGCGCATAATGCCAAGTTCGCCAAGGCAGCTTTCGACGAACGCGATGTTCATCGTCCGCTGGCATTGCACGAGAATCTACGCACCGAGATGGTCTGGCGCGAATGGCGTTCGGTGACGTCGTCGCTGACGCTGCATTACAACAAGGCGATGTTCATTCTTGAGCCGACCGAGATCAGCCGCCCGCTCGCCGGCAAGCGAGTGGAAGTTTGCGAGTTTCCTGACGGCGCGCTGGAGATCCGGCACGGGGATCACTCCCTGCCCTACCGCGTGTTCGACAAGATCCGTCAGGTCAATCAGGCCGCGATCGTCGATAACAAGCACCTGGACGCAGCGCTGGCTATGGCGAAGCTGCTGCAGGAGCAGTTGCCGGCGCGCAAACGCAACAACAACGAACCGTGCCGCAGTTCGCAAGGACCGCACCTTTTCCCGGCTCCCGCATCATCAGGAGCAGCAGAGCCGGAAAAGCGCCGCCGCGGGCGCCCTCCTCTCGCCCGGCGCAATCCCACCGTGGCTTACATGAAGGAACGGACGGGATAGGCGGGACAGCGCCGAAACCGGCCTTTCCGTTCACGCCCCCGTTGCAGTTGTTCAATTTCGGCGCAAAGTAGAGGCATGACGAGCAAGACAACCCGCCTCTCGCCTTGGCGACCGCAATATGGCTACCGACAAAGCGACGGTTGGCGGCAAAAGATTTTGTATGGAGATATCTGGGACTACCCTCGGAAAGGTGGTCCGATCCCGCCAGCGCTATGTTTGATCGTCAGCAATCGTCGCAGATGGCGCACAATGTTCTTCATCCGATCCATGGGCTTGCGCGTCGATAGCCGGACACGCGGCCATGTGACTTATATCGACGTGGAAGTTCCATCGACTCTGACAACCGACCGCGTGCGGCGGTTTGTGGACCACTGTTATCGAGCAGGCCTCGCTAACGCTCATCTTGGCATTCCCGGTGCCCGATTGGGGCGGTTCTCAATGGACCGGACACGTTCAAAGCGGATGGCTTAGTCCGCCTCCCACCCTTATCACCATACCCCCGAACAATCCTGAAGTGCGAAAGCGGCCATTGAGGGGGCCCACTGCAGAGCAGCGGGTCCGGGTGGCTCGACGCTGGACCTGCGCACCAGCAGGGTCAGCGCTGCGCAAGGTCGCAGGGCTACGCGCTGCCCCTGCTGCATCCAAGGGTGACATCTCTAACTGACGGGAATAGGTGTCTTTTTTAAATAGCAGGAACAAGCGCATATCACACCGGGAACCCCGCCTCCAGGAAGTCCATGACCACGCGCGCGCGCATCGGCATGCGCATGCCGCGAAAACCGGTGGCGAGCATGACCGGGATCGGGGGAATTTCCGCATCCGGCATGACCTGCATGACCAGACCACGTGCGAGGTCTTCCTCGACCTGGATGCGTGGCAACAGTCCGATGCCGAGGCCTCCCTTCATCGCGCGCAGCACGGCCTCGCTGGAATTGGCGCGCAGGAAACCCGAGACTTCAAGCTCGCGCCCGTCGATCGGCCATGGCGCCGCCCTTGCGGCATAGCCGTAAGTCAGGCACTGATGTTGTATCAGGTCATCGCCCGATGCCGGCATGCCGTGATGCGCAAGGTATTCGGGCGCGGCAACCAGCACGCGCGGCAACTGGCCAAGCAGCGTGCTTCCGGCGGCGCTTCTGCCATCCCCTACCCATAGCCACAGGTCCAGCCCGCCATGATCCGCCGCATCGCGCCAGTCGGCGATGAGCAGTTCGATCATCAGGTCAGGATGCTGCGCCGCAACGCTTCCGAGCCGTTGCGCGTAATGGAAGCCGAGCGCCGTGGTCACGCCGACGCGGACCAGTCCGCGCGCTGCTACGGCGCCTGCGAGGTCCGCTTCGGCCAGCCCCATCTGGTCGAGAATCGCCCCTGCATGCTCCAGCAGCCGCTCCCCATCCGCCGTCAGGGCCTGGCTGCGCGTGGTGCGCTGAAACAGGCGCACACCAAAGTGTTGTTCCAGATCGCCGATCGCTCGCGCAATCGTGGTATGGCTGAGGTTCTGGCGGCGACCCAGCGCCGAGAAACTGCCCTCTTCGTTCAGGCGCACGAATAGCCGCAAGGATCGGATCAGGTCACTCATCTGAACGTATATAGCACAAGTGGTGTGCATATTTGATATATTGTCTTCGCACACGCACGGATTGAATGGGGAGCGGCGGCCCCCAGAAGGTCACCGAGATTGAGAGGCATTCCATGACAGATCGTATCGCCCGCGCCGACCTGCGTTCCAAGGTCATGTCCGCAGCCGACGCCGCCGCGCTTATCCATCACGGCCAGACCGTGGGCATGAGCGGCTTCACCGGCTCCGGCTATCCCAAGGCGGTGCCGATGGCGCTGGCCGCGCGGATCGAGGGCGAGCACGCCGCCGGTCGCCCGATGCGGGTGAAGGTCTGGACCGGCGCCTCGACCGGCCCGGAACTCGACGGCGCGCTGGCCAAGGCCGATGGCATCGAACTGCGCCTGCCCTACAACTCCGACCCGATCGCGCGCGAACGGATCAACAAGGGCGAGATGGACTACCTCGACATGCACCTGTCGCAAGTGGCGCCGATGGCGTGGCAGGGGTTCCTTGGCCCCCTCGACGTCGCGGTGGTGGAAGTGACCGCGATCCGGTCCGACGGCTCGCTGGTTCCCTCGTCCTCGGTGGGCAACAACAAGACCTGGCTCGACCGTGCCGACAAGGTGATCCTCGAGGTCAATGCGTGGCAGAACCCTGCGCTGGAGGGGATGCACGACATCTATTACGGCACCGCGCTGCCCCCTGCCCGCGTGCCGATCCCTCTGGTGCGTCCGGACGACCGGATCGGCCAAGCGACGCTGCAGTGCGATCCGGCCAAGATCGTCGCCATCGTCGAGACCGACGCGCCCGACCGCAACCTGCCGTTCACCGCGCCCGATGCCAGCGCCCTGAAGATCGCCGACCACATCATCGAGTTCCTCAGCCATGAGGTGGCGAAGGGCCGCCTGCCCGCATCGCTGCTGCCGCTGCAGTCGGGTGTCGGCAACATCGCCAACGCCGTGCTGACCGGCCTCGTCAATGGCCCGTTCGACGACCTGACCGCCTATACCGAGGTGATCCAGGACGGCATGCTCGACCTGATCGATGCAGGGAAACTGCGCATGGCCTCGGCCACCGCGTTCTCGCTCTCCCCGGAGGCGGCGGAGCGGATCAATGCCGAGATGGCGCGCTATGCCAGCCGGATGATCCTGCGCCCGCAGGAAATCTCCAACCACCCCGAACTGATCCGGCGCCTCGGCTGCATCGCCATGAACGGGCTGATCGAGGCGGACATTTACGGCAACGTCAACTCGACCTGCGTGATGGGCAGCCGCATCCAGAACGGCATCGGCGGCTCGGGCGACTTCGCGCGCAATGCCTATGTCTCGATCTTTATGACACCCTCGACCGCAAAGGGCGGCGCGATCTCCGCCATCGTGCCGCAGGCGGCGCATGTCGATCACATCATGCAGGACGTGGCGGTGCTGGTGACCGAGCAGGGCCTTGCCGACATGCGCGGCCTGACCCCGCGCAAGCGCGCCGCGCTGGTGATCGAGAACTGCGCGCACCCGATGTACCGCGACGCGCTGCGCGACTACTACGACCGCGCATACCACGGCAGCTACGGCCGCCACGCGCCTTCATTGCCGAACGAAGCACTGTCGTGGCACCAGCGCTACATCGATACCGGGACGATGCTGCCAGGCTGATCGCGCAGGCATCACGATCGGAAGGAGCCATCGTCAGTGACGGTGGCCCCTTTCCATGCATGTCGCAGCCGAGCCCGGCATGCGCCATGTATTGCGTATAATTCTCATTATCGTTATCACGGCAAGCGAGAGGGAGGATGCCGTGCCACTCGCAGCGGCACGCGGAAGGCTGGAATTCCGAGCTTGCTGCGTACAGATGCGCGATCACCGACACCGCCTTTGCAACAGGGGCCGCATGGCGGCACGTAACGGAGATCGAAATGACCATCACGAAACTTGCCCCGCTGCTGTTGGCCTTCGCTGCCCCGGCCGTTCAGGCGCACGAAGTGTGGATCGAGCGCGACGGCACCGGCCCGGCCCGCATTTACCTCGGCGAACCAGCCGAAGTACTGCCCGAGAACGGGGATCCCGAATTCCATCACCTCAAGGCGCCCAAGCTGCTGCCGACGAGCACTGCCGCCCTGACCCGCAAGGCGGGCTACCTTGAAGTCGCCGTCCCCGCAGGCGACGTGCGCGCTCACGACGACACCGTGTTCGAGCCTTGGGGCGATGAGGGCAAGAAGGAAGGCGTCGCCTATTACGCCCGCGCCGGCCGCTCAGAGGCACGCGCGGTGATGCCGCTGGAAATCGCCCCGGTCTCGGCGGGCGGCGACCGCTTCCATCTCGTCCGCGACGGCAAGCCGGTGGCCGATGCAGAAGTCACCGTGATCTCGCCGGATAAGTGGACGAAGTCGGTCAAGACCGATGCGCAGGGTAGCTTCGCCCTGCCCACCCGCGACAAGGGCCGCTACCTGCTGACGGCCTCGCAGAAGGACGAAGCCGGCGGGGATACCACGCTCGGCAAGGTCGCCGTGCTGCACCGTATCGCTACCACCAGCTTTACCATCGACTGAACCGGACGGCGTGGGGCCGCAGGCAACTCAATGACACACTTGTCACACTGGACTCTGCTTGCGGCCGCACCTATATACCGCCCGGTATGAAATGTTCCGCTCCCTCTGCGGGCTCCGTGACAACGCGGGGCCGCCCTCGCGAATTCGACCCTGACGAGGCCCTTGCGGCCGCGCTCCGGGTGTTCTGGACTCGCGGTTACGAGGGTGCGTCGATGGCGGAACTGACCGAGGCGATGGGCATCACCAAGCCCAGCCTTTATGCCTGTTTCGGCAACAAGGAAGCGCTCTTCAAGAAGACGCTTGACCTCTACGAGCGCGACAAGCTGGCCTACATGGGCAAGGCGCTGGAAGCGCCCACCGCGCGCGGCGTGGCCGAACGGCTGCTGACCGGCGCGCTGGCGACTCACTGCGGCGAGAAAGATCCGCACGGCTGCCTCGGCGTGATCAGCACCGTGGCCTGCACGCCCGAGGCGGACTCGATCCGCGCCGACGTCATCAAGCGCCGCGCCTCTTCGGAAGCCGCCGTCATCAAGCGCTTCGAGCAAGCGCGCGACGAAGGCGACCTGCCTGACAGCGTCTGCCCTACCAAGCTCGCGGGTTGCCTCACCACCGTGCTGCAGGGCCTTTCGGTCAAGGCACAAGGCGGCGCGGGATCGGAAGAACTGCAGGGTACTGCGGATACGTTCCTGGCGATGTGGCCGGGGCGCTAACGGCGATCTCCGTCACTCCGGTTTTCCGCTGGAAATCCGTGTTCGACAGCTTGGGCGATTTGTCCAATGGGCAGATCGTCCATTATTTCGCACTTGCGGAAAAAATTTCGTTCAACGCGGGTTCAGCCTCTTGAAACGCTCTCCAGAGTCCTAATCTACCGGGCGGTACAGAAAGCCGCTTGACGTGACCCGGACCTGAATATATACCGCTTGGTATAGAAACGAACCGCCCGAATCGCCTCCCCCCGGCCTCGGGTATTCCCATCACCGACCGGTCCTGACCGGCCGCCTGACAGTTGCACTCCCACCCGGGAAGCGGCTCGATGACACACATCCGGCTCATGCCGACGACTGGACATTCGCGTGTCCGGCCTCGGGAGAGCCTTACCCGCATCCTTCCGGCTGCCCCAAGCCGGAAGCCGCCCCGGCGCGCACCCTTCCCCCCTGTCCCGGGGTGCGCGCCGGGGCACACCCGAACTCGCCCTACTTACGCAGGAGCACGGATATGGCCTTCATCGACTTTTCCGATGCAGCGCTGCAGGCGCTGCCCATTTCGCTGGCCCCATCGGCCAACACCGCCAGCGAGCCGCTGACCCTTACCGAGCGGCGCATCCTCGCTCTTGCGCGGACCGACGGGATGCAGTCGCTGAAACCGGCGCGCAAGCGCGGCTGGTTCCTGCGGTTCGTCCTCGGCCCTACGCCGCCCTCGCCCACGCTGGCGAACGAACGCCTCGAAGCGCTGCGCCGTCTGGCCGTGCGCGCCTGGCACCATGGTTACACCCTGCCGGTCTCGGCGCTGAAGGAAGCCCGCGCAGCAGGCTGGTCCGAGGCCAAGATCGGCGCCGTCATCGACACCATCGGGCGCACCCGCGCCCCCTTCCGGAGCATCGCCGCGTGACAGTCGCGACCAAACTCGAAATCCCCTCCGAATACGCTTCCGGCGAACAGACCACCGAGCAGCGCACCGGATCACGACGTGCCCAGATCGCCATCGGCGCGCTGGCGCTCGTCGCGGTCGCCGGGCTTGGCTGGAAGTTCATCGGCGGCACCGAACCCGCCGCTGCCCTACCCCCGCCCGCACTGGTGCAGGTGGCCCATCCGCTGGTGAAGGACGTCACCGAGTGGGACGACTATGTCGGCCGCTTCGCCCCCAGCAAGACGGTCGAAGTGCGTCCGCGCGTCTCGGGCGCCATTACCCAGGTGCTGTTCAGGGACGGTGACTACGTGCAGGCCGGACAGGCGCTGTTCGTGGTCGATCCGCGCCCTTACGCCGCCTCGCTCGCCGAAGCGCGGGCGGATGCGGCTTCGGCCAGCGCCACCCTCGCGCTCGCCCGTTCGGACTATGCTCGCGTCGCCGGTCTGACCGGGGACGAGGCGATGGCCGCCAGCGAAGTCGACAACCTGCGCTCGCGCGTCCGTGCCGCCGAGGCTGCTCTTGCGGCGGCTCAGGCGCGGGTGCGTTCGCGCAGCCTCGATGTGGAATTCGCCACCGTGCGCGCGCCGATCTCGGGCCGCGTGTCGGATCGCCGGGTGGACGCGGGCAACCTCGTCTCGGGCGATGCCGGGGCGAACGCCACGCTGCTGACCACGATCAACGCCGTCAGCCCGATCTACTTCACCTTCGACGCCTCTGAATCGCTGTTCCTCAAGGCGCAGCGCGACAAGGCCAAGGGCGCCACTTCCGACGTGGAGGTGCGTCTTCAGGACGAAGCCGCCTATCGCTGGAAGGGCAAGCTGGACTTCACCGACAACGGGTTGAACCCCAGCTCCGGCACCATCCGCATCCGCGCCAGCCTCGACAACAAGGACGGTTTCCTGACGCCTGGCATGTTCGGCAACATGCGCCTCGCCAATGGCGGAACCGTCAAGGCGACGCTGGTTCCCGACGCCGCCGTGCGTTCGGACCAGACCCGCAAGGTGGTGATGGTCGTCGGCAAGGACGGCACCGTCGCCGCCAAGCCGGTCGAGGTCGGGCCGCTGGTGGACGACCTGCGCGTGATCCGTTCCGGGCTGGATGCGGGCGATTCGGTGATCGTCTCGAACTACCAAGCGGCGATCCCGGGCACCAAGGTGACTACCAAGGTGGGCCGGATCGAGCGCGGCAAGGTCGAAAGCGCTCCGGCGCCGGCCGAGCCGGCGGCGGCGCAGGCGACGTTCAACTGATGACTGCACAGTAACAGACCCGTCATTCCCGCGAAGGCGGGAACCCATCTCCTGCCGGTGCCTGTCGAACGGGCATCAGATGGGTCCCCGCCTTCGCGGGGATGACGGGAGTTTTTGCGCGGAACCCATGCGTCCCCAGCAAAGGGCGCCGGGGCTCCGCTTACCCGACTTTCGCGCCAACCGGCGCGCCCGGCTTCCCAAGTTGCAGGCACACCGCCCGCAGCCCGGACTGACGCGCGCCCATCAGGGGCACTCCCAATGCGACTTTCCCGCTTCTTCATCGACCGTCCGATCTTCGCGGGCGTCGTCGCGGTGATCATCACCATCGTCGGCGCCATCGCGTTCATCGGCCTGCCGGTGAGCCAGTACCCGGACATCGTTCCGCCCACCGTCACGGTCAACGCGCAGTATCCCGGCGCCTCGGCCGAGACCGTCGCCGACACCGTCGCCGCTCCGATCGAGCAGGAGATCAACGGCGTCGACAACATGCTCTACATGGACTCGCAGTCGACCGGCGACGGCAAGGTGACGATCACCGTCACCTTCAAGATCGGCACCGACCTCGACGCCGCGCAGGTGCTGGTGCAGAACCGCGTCGCCATCGCCGAACCGCGCCTTCCCGACGCAGTGCGCTCGATGGGCGTGGTCACCAAGAAGGCCAGCCCGGACTTCCTGATGGTGGTCAACCTGCAGTCGCCCGACGGCACGTACGACCGCGACTACATCTCCAATTATGCGCTGACCCAAGTGAAGGACCGCCTCGCCCGTCTCGACGGCGTGGGCGACGTCCAGACTTTCGGCGCGCGCGACTACGGCATGCGCATCTGGATCGATCCGGGCCGCGCCGCGCAGCTCAACCTGACCGCCGGCGAGATCGTCGCCGCCCTGCGCGCGCAGAACGTGCAGATTTCGGCGGGTGCCATCGGTGCGCCCCCGTTCGACAAGGGCAACGCCTACCAGATCGGCGTCGAGGCGCAGGGCCGCCTGACCGAGCCGCAGCAGTTCGCCGACATCATCGTGCGCACCGATGCGGACGGCCATCAGGTCCGCGTGCGCGATGTCGCCCGCGTGGAACTGGGCGCGCAGGACTACACCACCAACACCTACCTTTCGGGCAACCCTACCGTCGTCATGGCGGTGATGCAGCGCCCCGGCTCCAACGCGCTCGAAACCGCCAAGCTGGTGCGTTCCGAGATGGACGCCATGCAGGCCAAGTTCCCCAAGGGGCTTGAATACTCGGTCATCTACAACCCCACCGAGTTCATCGGCCAGTCGATCGACGCGGTGTACCACACGCTGTTCGAGGCGGTGATCCTCGTCGTCCTCGTGATCCTGGTGTTCCTGCAGAACTGGCGCGCGGCGATCATCCCGATCCTCGCGATCCCGGTCTCGCTGGTCGGCACCGCGATCATGCTGATGGCGGTGGGCTATTCGCTCAACAACCTCTCGCTGTTCGGCCTCGTGCTCGCCATCGGCATCGTCGTCGACGACGCGATCGTCGTGGTCGAGAACGTGGAGCGCTACATCGAGGAGGGCCTGACCCCGCTCGAAGCCGCCCGCCGCTCGATGGACGAAGTGTCCGGCGCGCTGGTGGCGATCGTGCTGGTCCTCTGCGCGGTGTTCGTGCCGACGCTGTTCATCACCGGCATCTCGGGCCAGTTCTACAAGCAGTTCGCAGTGACGATCTCGACCGCCACGGTGATCTCGCTGGTGCTGTCGCTGACGCTCTCGCCCGCGATGGCCGCGCTGCTGCTCAAGCACAAGGAGCGGGTCGGACCCGAAGCTCCCCGCTGGCGCCGCGTGCTCCAGTCGGGCGCGGACAAGTTCAACCACGGCTTCGACCGCATGAGCGCCAGCTACGCGCGCCTCACCCTGCGTCTGGTCAAGGCCCCCACGCGCATGATGGCGACCTATGCCGCCCTCATCGCCGGAACCGTGGGCCTGTTCTGGGCGACGCCGACCGGCTTCATCCCGCAGCAGGACCAGGGCTACTTCCTTGCCGCCGCGTTCCTGCCCTCGGGCTCCTCGCTGGAGCGCACGGATGAAGTGACCAAGGACATCGCCAAGCGTCTCCTGCCAATCAAGGGCATTCGCGGCGCGGTGATGTTCGCCGGCTTCCACGGCCCCTCGCGCACCGCATCGCCGGATTCGGCCGCGATCTACTTCCCGTTCAAGAGCTTCGAGGAGCGCAAGGAACTGGGCGTGACCGGCGCAGAGATCATGGCGCAGGCACAGGAGGCCCTGAAGGGCTACGACAAGGCCATGGTCCTCGTCATTCCGCCGCCGACCATCAACGGCATCGTCCCCCCGGGCGGCTACCGCATGATCGTGGAGGACAACGAAGGTCGCGGCTACACCGAACTCGCCAAGGCGGCGGGCGGCGTGATCGGCAAGGCCAACCAGCAGAAGGATCTGGCGCAGGTCTACACCCTGTTCAACCAGGACACCCCGCGCGTGTTCACCGACATCGACCGCCGCAAGGCCGACATGCTCGGCATCCCGCCCGAGCGCGTGTTCGAGACGCTGCAGGTCTACCTCGGCTCGGCTTACGTGAACGACTTCAACCTGCTCGGCCGCACCTTCCGCGTCACCGCGCAGGCGGATCAGGGCAGCCGCGGCTCGATCGCCGACCTTGCCAACCTGAAGACCCGCTCGAACTCCGGCGCGATGGTGCCGATCGGTTCGGTCGCCACCTTCCAGGACAAGACCGGCCCCTACCGCGTGGTGCGCTACAACCTGCACCCCGCCGTGGAAGTCGACGGCAGCGTGGCGCCTGGCTTCTCGACCGGACAGGCCCTCTCCACCATGGAGAAGGTCGCGAACGAGACGCTCCCCTCGGGCTACAGCTTCGAATGGACCGGCATCGCCTACCAGCAGGTGACGGCGGGCAACACGGCGGCGATCGTCTTCGGCATGGCCGTGGTCTTCGTCTTCCTCGTGCTGGCCGCGCAGTATGAAAGCCTGACCTTGCCGCTGGCGATCGTGCTGATCGTGCCGATGTGCCTCTTCGCGGCCATGGCGGGCGTGAACCTGCGGGGCATGGACAACAACATCCTCACCCAGATCGGCCTCGTCGTGCTGATCGCGCTGGCGGCCAAGAACGCGATCCTCGTGGTCGAATTCGCCAAGCAGGCCGAGGAGGAACAGGGCATGGGCATCGTCGAGGCGGCCGTCTACGCCGCGCAGACCCGCCTGCGTCCGATCCTGATGACCAGCTTCGCGTTCATCCTGGGCGCAGTCCCGCTGGTGATCGCGCAAGGCGCCGGCGCGGAACTGCGGCAGGCGCTGGGCACGGCGGTGTTCTTCGGCATGACCGGCGTCACCGGCTTCGGGCTGCTGTTCACGCCCACGTTCTACGTGGTGTGCCGGGGTCTGGCGGAAAAGCTGCGCCGCCGTCCGCGCGGGGCTCACGCGGACCTCCACGCGGTTCCGGCTGAGTAACGCAAGGGCGGCGCCGAGGCCCTTCGACAAGCTCAGGGCGAGCGGGGTTGGGATTTATCCCGCCCCCTCGCCCAAGGCTTCGCGAAATCCCCCAACCTCCGCTCATGCTGAGCTTGTCGAAGCACGGCCGCCCACCTCACGATTTCATCGACACAGGACATATCCGATGATGAAGCAGACTTTAGCGGCCCTCCTCGCCGCCACCGCCCTTTCCGCCTGCGCCGTCGGGCCGGACCATGTGGCCCCGACCCCGCCCGCTTCGGCCGAGGCCCCGTTCGTCGGCGTGCAAAGCGCGGACGTCACCACGGCGGCCCCCGACGACACCTGGTGGAAGCTCTACAACGACCCGGCGCTGAACGCCCTCGTCACCGACGCGCTGGCCGCCAACACCGACATCCGTGTCGCCGTGGCGCGCATCGAGAAGGCCCGCGCCACCTTGCGCGGATCGCGCGCCGACCGCCTGCCCTCCACCGACCTCAGCGCCACCGGCACGTACGGCCGCGTGTCGGAAAGCCAGGTGCTGCCCGGCTTCGACCGCGAGGGCCGCCGGGTCGATGGCGGGCTCTCGGTGAACTACGAGGTGGACCTGTTCGGCCGCGTCAAGCGCGGTATCGAAGCCTCGCGCGCGGACCTCGCCGCCGCGCAGGAGGACGCCGACGCGGTGCGTGTCACGGTGGTCGCCGACACCGTGCGCGCCTATGTCGACGCCACCAGCGCCAACGAACAGATCGACGTCGCCCAGCGCACCGTCGACCTGCTCGCCCGCTCGGAGCGTATCACCAATGCCCGCTTCGAACGCGGCCTCAACCAGAAGCTGGACGTCATCCGCGTCACCCAACTGCGCGAGGCGCAGGCTGCCGCCATCCCGACGCTTCAGGCCCGCCGCGACGCCGCCCTGTTCCGCATCGCCGTCCTGACCGGCCGCACCCCGCAAGACTTGCCCGACAGCGTGATCGCCCGCGACACCACCCCCAACGTCGCCACCCCCATCCCGGTCGGCGACGGCGCCACGCTGCTCGCCCGCCGCCCCGACGTGAAGGCCGCCGAGCGCCGCCTCGCCGCCGACACCGCGCGCATCGGCGTGGCGACGGCGGACCTCTACCCGCGCATCACGCTGGGCGGCTCGATCGGCACCACGGCGGTCGGCGCGACCGACGTGTTCGGCGGCGGCCCGCTGCGCTGGCTGCTCGGCCCGCTGATCTCGTGGGCCTTCCCCAACCAGGAAGCGATCCGCGCCCGCATCAACGAAAGCAAGGCCGACGCCAAGGCCGACCTCGCCACCTTCGACGGCACCGTGCTGACCGCGCTGGGCGAAACCGAGACGGCCCTGTCCGCCTACCGCAACGCCCTGCTCCGGCAGGAACGCCTCGCCGCCTCACGCGACGCGGCGAACCGCGCGGCCAACGTCAGCCTCGCCCGCCAGAGCCGGGGCCAGATCGATGCGCTCAACGTCCTCGACGCCCAGCGCACGCTGGCGAGCGCCGAAGCGGATTCCGCAGCCGCGAAACGCGAGGTCGCCTTCGCGCAAGTCGATCTGTTCCGCGCGCTGGGAGGGCGGTGGTAGAACCCCACTTCCATCATTGCGAGCATAGCGAAGCAATCCAGGGCGACACAGAACTGCCTGGATTGCTTCGCTATGCTCGCAATGACGAGAGGAGGACTATTTAGTATACAAAGCACTTTCTCCAAGACCTCCGTTGGCATATCATCGTGAGGGTTGCCGTGCGCATCGAAGCCGTCGTTCGCGGAGGTTAAGGTAACGCTGTGGCCCCCTTGTGTGCCGTTGAGTGCCGTTGTGTGCCGGGAAGGTTTTGAGTGTCGAAAGCCAGCGATCAGGCCTACGAAGAGCTGCGCAGCCGCATCCTGTCAGGCGAACTCGCGCCCGGCACGCAGCTGAAGGAAGAGGAACTGGCGACCTTGTGCGGTGTCTCGCGCACCCCGGTTCGCGCCGCGATCCGCCAGCTTGAGGCCGAACTTTTCGTCCGCCGCACCGACAGCCAGCGCTCCTTCGTCGCCGAGTGGAACAACGACGATCTGGAAGAAGTCTTCGTGCTGCGCGGCATGCTCGAAGCCTACGCCGTCCGCCGCGCCGCCACCCGCGCCAACGCGAGCGTCATCTCCGGCTTGAACGCCGCGAACGAGGCGATGCGTACGGTGATCGAGGCGCTAGACTTCGACCTGCCCGCCTACCTTGCCGCCAATGCCCGCTTCCACGCGCTGATCCTGGAGACGGCGGCCTCCGACCGCCTCGCCTCGCTGCTCGGCAAGCTGGTGTTGCAGCCGGTGGTACAGCAGACGGTGCGCGCCTACAGCCGCGAGCAACTGCTGCGCAGCTACCGCGAGCACGTCGAGATCACGACCGCCCTGGCCCAGCGCGATCCCGACTGGGCCGAAGCGCTGATGACGGCGCACATTCGCCGCGCGCTTCACGCCAGGCTGGAGCCTGCGGAGGGGTGATTGCCCCCTTATCCTCCCTGTCCCGCAGCGATGGGGAGGTAGCACCCGCAGGGCTGCCGGAGGGGTTATCCCCCTCCACTACCCGCTTCGCGGGCGGTCCCCCTCCCCATTCCTGCGGAACGGGGAGGATAGTGATCAGATCGCCGCGCCGGCCTTCAGGGCCGCGATTTCGTCCTCGCTCATGCCCAGCAGGTCGCCGTAGATCTCGGCATTGTCCTGCCCGATCTCCAGCGGCGCGCGGCGGCGAACCGAAGACGGCGTCGCCGAGAGCTTGGGGAAGGCGTTTTGCATCTTGAACGAACCCCACTGCGGATGCTCGACGTCGATCAGCGCCTCGCGCGCGGCGAAGTGCGGGTCGGACAGCATCTCCGGCGCCCGGTAGATCTTGCCGGCGGGGATCGAGAATTCGATCATCTTCTCCTCCAGTTCGTCCACCGTCAGCGTGCGGGTCCAATCGGAGATGAGATCGTCCAACTCGGTCTGGCGCTCGCCGCGTGCCACGTGGGTCGCATAGCGCTCGTCGGTGCCGAGTTCGGGGCGGCCCATGGCCTGACACAGCCGCTTGAAGATCGCGTCCTGATTAGCGCCGATCAGGTACTCGCCGTCGCTGGTGGGATAGACGTTCGACGGCGCGATACCTTCAAGGATCGAGCCGGTACGCTTGCGGACATGGTCGGAAACCATGTACTCGGGCACCAGGCTCTCCATGACCTGCAGCACCGCCTCGTAGAGCGCGCTGTCCACCACCTGGCCCTTGCCGGTGCGCTCGCGGGCGTGGAGCGCGGCCAGCGCGCCCATGCAGCCGTAAGTCGCGGCAAGGCTGTCACCGATGGAGACGCCCATGCGGCTCGGCGCGCGGTCGGGATCGCCGACGATGTAGCGCCATCCGCCCATGGCCTCGCCGATGCCGCCGAAGCCCGCGCGCGAGGAATACGGCCCGGTCTGGCCGTAGCCCGAAACGCGCACGATGATCAGGCGCGGGTTGATCTCATGCAGCACGTCCGGGCCGAGGCCCCACTTTTCCATGGTGCCGGGCTTGAAGTTCTCGATCAGGATGTCGGCGTGGGCGACGAGCTTGCGCACGATCTCCTGACCTTCGGGCACGCGCAAGTTGGCGCTGACCGACTTCTTGTTGCGGGCGACCACTTCCCACCACAGCTTGGCGTCGCCGTGGCCCCAGTTGCGCATGGGGTCGCCGCCGCCTTTCCCGTCGATCTGCGGCGGTTCGACCTTGATGACTTCGGCGCCCATGTCGCCCAGCAACTGGCCGCAGAACGGCCCTGCGATGAGCTGGCCGAGTTCGACCACGCGGATGTCGGTCAAGGCTCCGGTGTTAGGGGTGTCCATGGCGGTCAGGCTTTCTGTTCGATGGTCTGCGGGAACGAGCCGGCGCGGCTCACCATTGCGGGAAGGGGCTTGTTCATGATCGTTTCCAGCCACTTGGCGTGGCCGATCGCGGCAGCAAGGTCGTAGCCGGTCGCGACATCCGAGCGATCCAGCATGTAGAGCAGGTCTTCGGTGGCGATGTTGCCGGTGGCGTTGGGCGCGAAGGGACAGCCGCCGATCCCGCCAAGCGCGGCGTCGAGCGTGGTCGCCCCCGCCTCGATCGCGGCCCAGGCATTGGCGATGCCGGTGTTGCGCGTGTTGTGGAGGTGGACGCGGACCGGAATGCCGCCGATCGCCTCGCGCACTTGGGTTACGAGGCGCGATACCTGGGCGGGCACGGCGACGCCGATGGTGTCGGCTAGCGCGATCTCGCGCGGGGCCACTTCGGCGAGCTTGCGGGCCATGGCGACGACGCGTTCGGCGGGCACTTCGCCTTCGAACGGGCAGCCGAACGCGGCGCCGATGGTCACCTGACCGCTCTTGCCCGCTGCCTTGGCGGCCTGCACGATTTCGGAGGCGACGGCGATGGATTCGTCGCTGGTCTGGCCCTGGTTGCGCATCGCGAAACCGTCGGTCGAGACGCAGACCGCGCCCGCTTCGTCGATACCGGCGGCGAGACCGCGCTCCAGCCCGCGCATGTTCATGACGAGGCCCACGTACGTCAGGTCGCCCCGGCGCGGCAGCATGGCGAGGAGTTCGTCAGTGCCCGCCATCTGCGGCACCTTCTTGGGGTTCACGAAGCTGCCGACCTCGATCCGGCGGGCGCCGCAGTCGATCAGGCGGCGGATCAGTTCGGCCTTGTCTTCCAGCGAGACGAGAACTTTCTCGTTCTGCAAGCCGTCGCGCGGGGCAACTTCGACGATCTCGATCGCGGTCATCGAATGGTCTCCAGTTCGGACAGATAGGTGATGATCGCCTCTTCCGAGACGACGTCTGCATATTTCGCGTTCATGTCGAAGAGGTTGGCCTTGTGCGGCTCGGGATGGCGATCGCCGCAGGCGTCGGCGACGACGGCGGTGCGGAAGCCGTGCGACATGGCATCCACGCAAGTCGCGCGCACGCAGCCGCTGGTGGACAGGCCGCCGAGGATCACCTGGTCGATGCCCCGCGCGGTCAGCGTCGCGGCCAGCGAAGTTCCGAAGAACGCGCTGGGGTACTGCTTGGACAGCACGATCTCGTCCGTCTGCGGCTCCAGCCCCTTGGGCCATGCCCCCATCGGGTTGCCTGCTACGAAAGCCTCGAGCGCGGGCACTTTCTCGAAGAAGCGGCCGCCGTCGACGCCGCCGGGATGATAAATCACGTTGGTCAGGATCACCGGCACGCCTGCCACCCGAGCGGCCTTGCGTATCCGCAGCGCCGATGCAAGCGCGGTCTCGACCCCGGCATAGAGGGGGCTGTCGGGAGCGAAGTAGGCTTCGACGAAATCGATCAGGATCAACGCCGGGCGCTGCCCGAAACCGGCCTTGCCGCCGAATGCTCCGGCGTAATTGTCTTCCAGCGCAGCATTCGCCGCCATCGCATAAGCTCCCGGTGAGCCGTCGAATCAACACGGCTACATTTTGCATTTTTAGTATACAAAAAATCACTTAGTCAACGTAAATCAGCCCGATGCGCAGGGTTTGAACCGAAATCAGTGCACAGAAACGGGTTACGGCGTTGGTCCTCAGGGTGTTTTCGCGCACGTTCGCGTGCGTCCAGCATCAAGACATCGCTTTGCTGTCATGCCTAGAGTGCCGCTACTCGTCACAGGAGACATGCCGCATGACCGTCGCCGAAGTCCGTTCTTCCGCTCTTGGCCCCGTGCTGACCGCCGCCGCGTGGCGCGGGGACCGTCTCATGGAGGGGCAGGAGTGGGTCTACGAACTCGATGCGGCCCAGCTCGCCGAACTGGAAACGCTGGGAAAGCGCTTCCTCGAGGACGACCCGGACCTTCGCTTCGTACAGGCACAGGACTACCCGCTGCTCGCCTGTGCAGAAGCGGTGGCTGCATGGCGGGACGACGTGGATTTCGGACGCGGCTTCGTGTTGGTGCGCGGGCTGCGCTCGGACCTTTATTCGGACGCACTATCCTGCGCGATCTACTACGTGCTCGGCCTGCACATGGGCGATCCGATCCGCCAGAACGAGATGGGCGACCTGCTCGACCACGTCTACGCCACCAGCGACAAGACGATGGACGATCCCACTGCGAAGTCCTCCAAGGTGCGCGACAAGCTGGTCTATCATTCCGACAGTTCGGACATCGTGGCGCTGATGTGCCTGCGCGGCGCCCGCGAGGGCGGACTGTCGTGTCTGGTCTCGGGCGCGGAGATCTACAACGAAATCCTGCGCCGCCGACCGGACCTTGCGCATCTACTGCTGGAGCCGTTCCACTGGGACTGGCGGCGACAGGACCAGGAGGCTCCGGCCGATACCTATACCTCCCCGGTGGTGAGCGTCGAGGACGGGGTGTTCTCGATGTACGCAGGCTCGCTCTACATCGTGACGGCGCAAGAGTACCCCGGCGTGCCGAAGCTGACCGAGGACCAGCTGGAAGTGCTACGCCTCTTCGACGAGATCACGTACGAGCCGGGCATGGCGATCGCCATGGACTTCCGGCCCGGAGACATCCAGTGGCTGTCGAACTACGCCGCGCTCCATTCGCGCACCGAGTTCTTCGACTGGCCCGAACCCCAGCGCAAGCGCCATCTCCTGCGCCTCTGGCTGTCGAGCAAGACCGACCGCCCGGTGGTCGAGGGCTTCGGCAAGAACGGTGTCGTGCAGCAGCGAGACGCTCACCGTGACGGCGTGGAGCATCCCGATGCGCGCTTCTCGATCCGTACGATGTCCGTTCCGCGTCTGATCTCCTGATCCGGCTCCTCGTCATGGCAGTCAGATTCGATCTGGAAGACTTCGCGAAACGTCGCGACCTGTACGCGCTTGCCGCCATATGAAATGGGAATACCGGTGCATGTTTCCGCAATTGCCCTGCTGGCAGGCATTGCGACCTTGGCCGCCGTTCCGGTCGAGGTCGACCTGATCCGCTCACGGTTCAGGGCTCCCAAGGATGTGGTCCCGGCGGCGAAGAAGTAAGCGGCGGCCGGCTGGCAATTGCCCTGGATTGCCTCGGCCCTTAGGGCTTCGCAATGAACAAGGGGATGCGGAGACGGAGGGCGTCACACCTACCCTCACCGCATCACAACCCTCCAAAGGGGCTGGACAGTGGCCCGGCTGCTCCGACAAGAGAGGCGGCATGAAGACCAAGATGTTTCTGGCCGCCCTCTGCGGAGCCGCCCTGATCTCCGTTCCGGCCCACGCAGCTGTAAAATGGGCTGGCGCATGGGGTTATGCCCCGGCCGACAGTGGTACGGGAGAACCGGAACAGCCCGCCGGAACTTACCGCTACCGCGTGCGGCTGACGCAGGCAGGCGATGCAATGCAGCTCACCTTCAGTAACGCGGAAGGAGACAAGGCAATCGCGATCGGCGCGGTGACGATCGCGAGTCCATCGGGGCCGGTGGGGACGGAGACCGGGGCGAACCCGGTCCATCCGATCCGCTTCTCGGGATTGCAGGCGGTGGCGCTGCCCAAGGGTGGAACGGTGATCAGCGATCCGATCCTCGCGCCGTTCCACAATGCGCAGGACGTGATCGTCAGCGTGACCTTCTCTACCCCGACGCGGCCCGGTCGCACCAACCTCGGCATGGAGATGGCCTTCGCGCCCGCGACGCCGGGGGCGAGCTTCACGCCGATCAAGGTCAGGCCCTATCTCTCGCTGGTGTCGGTGCGTTCGCCGCAGGCACCTTGCACCGTGGTGGCCTTCGGGGATTCGATCACTGACGGCTTCCTCGGCCTTTCGCCCCAGACGCGCGGTTGGCCCGGCCGTCTGGCCGAGCGGCTCGCCTCCCTTCCCGCCGCCCAGCGTTGCGGCGTCGTCAACATGGGGATCAGCGGCAATCGGGTGTTGAAAGCGGGCCGGGCGAACTCCGCGCTCGACCGCTTCTGGCGCGACGTGGCCAGCGTTCCGAACGTCACCCACGTGATCTTCCTCGAAGGCATCAACGACATCGGCGCAGGTACGGAAACCGGCCCCGACGCGGTGACGGCGGAACAACTGCTCTACGGCTACCGTCAGTTCGTGGAGCGCGCCCATGCTCTCGGGATCAAGGTGATCGGCGGGACCATGACCCCGGCCCTGCGCGCCGGGTACATGTCGCCGGTCAAGGAGCGGGTGCGCCAGTCGGTCAACGCCGCGATCCGCAGCGGCAGGGTCTTCGACGGGATCGTGGATTTCGAGGCGGCCGTGCGCAACCCCGCCGCGCCATCCGACCTGAGGCCCGAATTCGATCCGGGCGATCACCTCCACCCCAACGACGCGGGGCTGAAGGCGATGGGCGACGCGGTCGATCTGGCCACGCTGAAGCGCCTGCCCTGACAGGCGCCCCGACGCAGCCGGGTTGGGTTACGCCTTGGCGGCGATCATGATGATCTCGACCTTGTAGCCGGGTTCGAACAGCTTCGCCTCGCCGGTCGCGCGGGCAGGCGCGGGGTGGCCGGCGATCCATGCGTCCCAGGCCGCGTTCATTTCCGCAAAGTCCGCCATGTCGGCGAGCCAGATCGTGGCCGATAGCAAATGGTCGCGATCGCTGCCGGTGCGCGCCAGCAGCGCGTCGATCTCGGCGAGCGCCACGCGGGTCTGCTCGGCGACGCTCTCGCCCGGATTGCCGATCTGGCCAGCGAGGTAGATGGTGTCACCATGGATCACCGCTTCGCTCATGCGCGCGCCCTGATCGATGCGGGTTATCGTCATGTGTGGTCCTCTTGAGTGCCGTTGAGTGCCGCTCAATAACGGTTGATCGCAAGATCGGAAGCCTCGATCGCAGGGCGGCGACCAGCGATGAGGTCGGTGATGACGTGGGCCGAACCGCAAGCCATGGTCCATCCCAGCGTGCCGTGTCCGGTATTGAGGAACAGGTTCGGGATGCGCGTCGGACCGATCACCGGGGTACTGTCGGGCGTCATCGGCCGCAGCCCGCACCAGAAGCTTGCGGCTTCCAGATCGCCCCCGCCGGGGAACAGCGACCCCGCCGAATGTTCCAGCGTGGCGCGCCGTTCAGGTGGCAAGTCACGGGAAAAACCTGATATTTCTGCCATTCCACCTACACGGATGCGATCCCCCAGACGAGTGATTGCCACCTTGAAGCTCTCGTCCAGCAGAGTCGAGACGGGCGCCCGCGCCTCGTCGATGATCGGTACTGTCAACGAGTACCCCTTGACCGGGTAGACAGGCAGCCGAACACCGAGCGGCGCCACCAACTGCGGTGAGAAACTACCCATCGCGACAAGGAAGGCATCTGCGGAGACCGTGCCTTTGTCCGTCTCTACCCGGACGATCCGGCCACTCTCTTCGACCAGCCGTTGAACGTTGATTCCATTGCGGAATTCGACGCCCTTCGCTGCAGCCATTGCCGCCAGAGCATTGGTGAACTTGAAGCAGTCACCCGTCTCGTCATTAGGCAGCCGCAACCCTCCCGCGATCGGCGCGGTGCTGGCGGCAAGTCCCGGCTCGGCAGCGATGCAGCCAGCGCGGTCGAGCACCTCGAAGGGAACACCGTCCGCTTTCAGAACGGCGATGTCCTTGCCGATGCCGTCGAGTTGCTTTTGCTCGCGGAACAATTGCAAGGTGCCTTGGCTGCGCTCGTCGTAGCGGATACCGGTTTCCCGGCGCAGCGCGATCAGGCAATCACGGCTGAATTCCGCGAGGCGCACCATGCGGCTTTTGTTGATCGCATAATCTCTCGCATTGCAATTGCCGAGCATGGCGACAAGCCAGCGCAGCATGGCCATGTCGGCGTGCGGCCGCAGGATTAGCGGCGCGTGCTTCATCATCAGCCATTTCACCGCCTTCATCGGGATCCCGGGCGCGGCCCATGGCGAGGCATAGCCCGGTGAGATCTCTCCGGCATTGGCAAAACTGGTTTCCAGCGCAGGCCCCTCCTGCCGGTCGATCACGACCACGTCATGCCCCGCCTCGGCCAGATACCATGCCGAAGTGACGCCGATGACTCCGCTGCCGAGAATGACGATCTTCATGCGATGTTGCTCCGGTCGAGCGCGCGCGTTCGGACGGGGCGATAGTCCCGATCGTAGCGGTGGCTGAGCTGGGTGAGGATTTCGTAGGAGATCGTGCCGGCGTCGGATGCGACCTGATCGACAGTCTGGTTCGGGCCTATCAGTTCGACGGGGGCGCCGGGATACAGGTGCTCGGTCGGAACGTCGGTGACGTCGAGCGTGATGCTGTCCATCGACACCCGCCCGACGATCGGCGCCCTAACCCCCGCGATATAGGCCGCACCGCGATTGCCGAGGCAGCGTGGCCAGCCATCGGCATAGCCCACCGGTATCGTCGCGATGCGCGTCTCGCGCGAGGCATGGAATGTCAGACCATAACCCACGCCCGTACCCGGTTGGATGGTGCGCAGCTGCGCAATCGGTGCCTCCAGGCCTACGACCGGTTGCATCGGGTTCGGCCCGGTCCCGGGGTTCCCGCCGTAAAGGGCGATACCTGCGCGCACGAGGTCGAAATGCCCGCGAGCGTGGAACGTTCCCCCGCTGTTGTCGAGTGCTCGGGGAACATCGGGGAACTGCGCAGCAACCGCCTCGAAGCTTGCTTGCTGAGCCGCGTTTGCCGGGTCATTCGGATCATCGGCACAAGCGAGATGGCTGATGATGAAGCGCAGTTCGATCCCATCGAGCAGGCTCGGCGTGACGACCAGGCGCGCGATCTCATCGGGGGGCAGCCCCATGCGCGACATGCCGGTATCGACCTGAAGGACTGCAGGCAGCGTCTCGCTTCGCAGGAGCGCCTGAGCGGACCAGCGCTCGATCTGGTCCAGAGAATTGAGCACCGGGATGGCACCCAGTTCGGCGCACTGCGCATCCAGCCCCGGAAGCAGACCGTTGAGAACATAGATTTGCGCCTCGCCCGTCAGATTCGGCAGCAGGGCTTCCGCCTCGCTGAAGAGGGCCACGAAAAGATGGCGGCAACCCTGAGCCATGAGCGTTTGCGCTGCCGTAACTGCACCGAGGCCGTAGCCATCCGCTTTGACGACTCCGCCGGCCTGCGCAGGCGCCACCCGGTCGCGGACAAGGCGATAGTTGGCTGCGAGAGCCTCCAGGTCGATGGTAAGGCGTGCAGAGGTTATCACGAAGCCCCCTTGGCGATCCAATGCCTGCATCGTATCGCATGACCACGCAAATGGGCTGCCGAATACTCTAATATTATGCCACATTATGCGATGTTGCACACGATAATGCGGAGAAATCACAAGATCATGCCTATGGCCGCCGACGCCGTCGATCGCGCGATTCTTCGCCTTCTGCGTCTGGACGGGCGACGCCCGAATTCCGAGATCGCCGAAGAGGTCGGCCTGTCGCCATCGGCATGCCTGCGTCGCATCCGCTTGCTCGAGGATCGCGGCGTGATTCGCGGCTACACCGTGCTCACGGGGCCTGACGACGATGACGAACGCGGGGTGGACGTCGTCGTCCAGGTCACGCTGGACCGTCAGACCGACGACTACCTGTCGCGCTTCGAACATGCGGTGCGGCAATGCCCCGAAGTGCGAGAGTGTTTCCTGATGACAGGTGACGTGGACTACTGGTTGCGCCTGCGCACGGAAAGCGTCGCGGCCTACGAGGCGATCCACGGCGAGGTGCTCTCTCGCCTGCCCGGCGTCACCCGCATCAACTCCAGCTTCGCCATGCGGGACGCGATGCGCCCGCGCCGCGCGAGAAAATAGCGCTGCAGATCCCCTTGATTTCGGGTTTCGCCGCAATGCGGCCTTGACCTTCCCCATCGCATCGGCTTTCCGGGCGCCGCTACCATTCACGTGGTTGTGCGCAAAAAATGGGCAACCTCCGACATTAAATGTCCATTTTTTGAGCAATAATATTTCTTGTATATACATTATCGACTCGGCACTATGCGAGTCGTCAACAGGGATGAAGGTGACCGGCCGCCAGAAGCCGCCTTCGCCATATTGAGGGAAAAGACAGTCGATGACCGTTCACAGCAAGTTTCGTCGCGCCTTTCTGAATTGCGGGGTCGCTTCCGCCGTTTTCACTCTCGCCAACGTCGTGCCTGCGGCTGCCCATGCCCAGGCTGCTGACGAAGCCGCCCAGAATGGCAACGACATCGTCGTGACCGCACTGCGCCGCGACACCACGGTGCAGACCACGCCGATGGCGATCACCGCCCTCACCGGCGAGACGCTGACCAATGCCGGCGTCACCAACATCGCCGACTATGCCAAGTTCGTCCCCTCGCTGCGCATCCAAGACAACGGCCCCGGCCAGCGCCGCGTGAGCCTTCGCGGCGTGCAGGCATCGGGCGAGGCGACCGTGGGCGTCTATTACGACGACACCCCCGTCACCGGTTCGGTCGGCGTATCGAGCGACGCGGCGGGCCGTACCGCCGACTTCACCCTGTTCGACGTCAACCGCATCGAAGTGCTGCGCGGGCCGCAGGGCACGCTCTACGGCGCCAGCTCGATGGGCGGCGCGATCCGCGTGATCTTCAACAAGCCCACGCAGGAATACGAGGGCACCGTCGAAGGCCAGGCCATGACCACCAAGGGCGGCGGCTTCGGCTACTTCGTCAACGGCATGGTCAACGTGCCGCTGGTCAAGGACGTGCTGGCCGCGCGCGCGGTGCTCTACCGCCGCGACAGCGACGGCTACATCGACAATACCTACCTGAACCGCAAGAACGTCAACGACTACACCGCCACGGGCGGCCGCCTGATGCTGCGCTTCACGCCGACTTCCAACTTCACGATCGACGGCACCGCCGCGTTCGAGAACACCGATGCGGTCTCCGCCACCTGGAACCCCTCGGTCGGCAAGTACAAGTCGGCGGCGCAGGTCAACCTGCCCTATACCGACAAGTCGCAGCTCTACAGCCTGACCGCGAACTGGGACGTGGGCTTCGCCAACCTGACCTCGATCACCAGCTACCAGCACCGCAAGTCGGCTTATGCCGCCGATGACAGCTACTACATCGGCACTTACCGGACCGAGGCCAAGTGCGCGTCCTACACCGGCAGCGCCTGCTCGTCCGACACGCTGGCCAGCTACTACGATTATCTCGACAGCATCAGCCCGGCGGCGATCTACTATCCGGGATCGACCAAGGACTTCACGCAGGAAGTGCGCCTCAGCTCCACCGAGGGTGGCCCGATCGACTGGACCGTCGGCGCGTTCTTCCAGAACCGCAAGAACCACGTCACCTCCGAAGACGCCCTGGCCGACGACGCCACCGGCGAGATCATCTTCCCGGTCCAGCTGATCTATCGCCGCGAGATCTTCGACAAGCTCAAGCAGGTCGCCGTCTTCGGCGAGGGTACGTACCACGTCACCCCGTCGCTGAGCCTCACCGCCGGCATCCGCTATTACGACTACGACAAGACCGTCACCGGCTATACCGACATCGCCTGGACCCTGATCGGAGCGCCCGAACGCCCGGTCAGCACCGTCAAGTCCTCGGCCGACGGCACGCTGCTCAAGTTCAACGCCTCGTGGCAGGCCAACCCCGACATGCTGTTCTACGCGACGGCATCGCAGGGCTACCGTCCGGGCGGCGCCAACCAGGTCATCGGCCTCTCGGCGGACCTGACCCCGTACCAGGCCGACAAGCTGTGGAACTATGAAGTCGGCAGCAAGCTCAGCCTGCTGGGCCGCGCGCTGACCCTGAACCTTGCCGCGTTCCAGATCGACTGGGACAACATGCAGGTCAGCGGGCGCACCACCAACGGCGCCTACTCGTTCCTGTCCAACGCCGGCGCCGCGCGCATCCGTGGCCTCGAGGCCGAAGCCTTCGTGCGTCCGGTCAAGGGCGTGCAGCTGAACTTCTCGGGCAACTATCTCGACGCCAAGCTGACCGAGGACCAGGTGAACGACGCCGTCGTCGCCGCCGGCCGCGCCGGGGACCGCATCCCCTACATCCCGCACTTCGCCGGATCGGTGGGTGCCGAATACCGCACGCCGGTCAGCGATACGGTCGAGTTCTTCGCTCGCGGAGACCTCAACTACGTCGGCTCGTCCTATTCGGAGTTCCGTCCCACCAACGTCTACCGCGTGAAGATGGACGACTATGTCCTCGCCAACTTGCGCGTCGGCTTCGAGCTGCCGGAAAGCGATGCGGGCATCTACCTGTTCGTGAACAACGTCTTCGACGCGGTCGCGATCAACCGCGCATCGATGTCGTCCACGCCCAACAGCTACGCTGCCACCTCGGCCGCGCCGCGCACCATCGGCGTGAACGTGCGTCGCAGCTTCTGATGCTCACCCCGACTTCGTCATTGCGAGCGTAGCGAAGCAATCCAGGGCGGTGCCCGCCGCTCTGGATTGCCGCGGCCCTGCGGGCCTCGCAATGACGAAGCGGGGCGTGGAAAACCTTCTGATCCCAATCTGCTCACGGAGTCCCAGCACATGAAAACGCACAAGTCGGCGCGCCTCGCGCGCGTCCTGATGGCCGCCTCGGCGCTGGGGCTCTGTGCTC
Source organism: Novosphingobium resinovorum (assembly GCF_027922145.1). Taxonomy (GTDB): domain Bacteria; phylum Pseudomonadota; class Alphaproteobacteria; order Sphingomonadales; family Sphingomonadaceae; genus Novosphingobium; species Novosphingobium resinovorum. The sequence continues at coordinate 146,675 of NZ_BSFC01000021.1, forward strand.
CGGCACTTGCCCAGAGCGTGCCGAGCACCAAGGACGTGCTCGGCCACGAAGTCGGCGAGGACTACTACCTCGCCAACTACGAGGATGCAGTCCGCTACTTCGAGGCGCTCGCCAAGGCCTCGGACCGCATCAAGCTGTTCCAGAGCGGCAAGTCCACGCACGGCAAGACTTTCGTTTACGCCGTCATCTCCAGCCCGGAGAACATCGCCAATTTCGACAAGTACAAGGCGATCTCCAAGCGCCTCGGCGACGCACGCGGCCTGAGCGATGCGGAGGCGAAGACGCTCGCCGCCGAAAGCCCGATCATCGTCCACATCGACGGCGGCATGCACGCCAGCGAAGTGTCCGACCACCAGCTGCCGCTGGCGCTGGCGCACAAGCTGCTGTCGGCGAAGAACGACGCCGAAGTCGACGGCATCCTCAAGAACGTCATCCTCGTCCTGTGGCCCACGCTGAACCCGGACGGGCAGGACATGGTCGTCGACTGGTACCGCAAGCAGCGCGGCACGAAGTGGGAGACGAGCCGCACACCCTGGCTCTACCAGGAGTACGTCGGCCACGACAACAACCGCGACGGCTACATGCTCAACATGAAGGAGAGCCAGGTCGTCAACGCGACGGAGCAGGACTACGCGCCGGTGATCTGGTACAGCCAGCATCAGGTCGCGCCGTTCCCCGCGCGCATCTGGGTGCCGCCCTTCGCCGATCCGGTCTCGTCCAACATCAGCCCGTACATGCGGATCTGGACCAACGCCATCGGCACCAACATCATGACCCGCATGGAAACCGAGGGCAAGCCCGGCGCCATCGCGCAGGCCCGGTTCGACAACTGGTACGCCGGGTTCCTCGACTACATCCACGTCTTCCGCAACACGATCTCGTTCTTCACCGAGACCGCGCACGACAGCGCGACGCCCAAGACCTGGAAGGTCAGCGACTTCCCCAAGGCGCAGCAGGACTTGAAGGCCCAGATCATGTATCCGCATCCCTGGCAGGGCGGCGAGTGGCATCTGAAGAACTCGGTCGACTACATGCTGACCGCCTCGATGTCGGTGCTGGAGACGGCGCAGAAATACCGCGAGACGCTGCTGTTCAACCGCTATCAGGCGGGCCGCGACATGATCGCCGCCGCCGCGAAGGACGGCCCGGGCGCCTACGTCATCCCGGCCGACCAGACCGACGTGCCGGAGGCCGCCTCGCTCGCACAGCTGATGATTTCGCACGGTCTCGACGTGATGCAGACCTCGGCGCCGACCGCGATCGGCGGGCAGACCTATGCGGCGGGCAGCTGGGTCGTGCCGATGGACCAGCCCTTCGCGGGCCTGGCGCGCGAGCTGTTCGATCCGCAGAAGTACCCCGACGCCATCCTCGGCGGGGACGGCAACCCGGCCGATCTGCCCTACGACGTCACCGGCTGGACCCTGCCTATGCAGATGGGCATCAAGGTGGAGCGCATCGCCAAGCCGCTCGACGCTTCTGCCCGCGCCTCGCTCACCAAGGTCGCGGCCGCGACGCCGCCCACAGGCGGGGTCACCGGGTCGGGTTCGACCTACCTGCTCGATCGCCGCGTCAACAACAGCTACCGGGTGATGAACGCGGCGCTGGCGGCGGGCGGCAAGGCTAGCTGGAGCGCGGACACCATCGCCCTCACCGGCCTTTCGTCCGACGCCGTGGGCAAGCTTGCCGGCCAGTACAGCGTCAACGTCACCGCCAGCACCGATGCTCCCACCGGCGAGGCGGTGCGCAAGGGCCGCGTCGCGCTCTACCGTCCGTGGGGCTCCAACATCGACGAGGGATGGACCCGCTGGCTGCTGGAGCAGTACGACTTCGGCGCCAAGAGCGTCTACAACGCCGACGTCAAGGCGGGCCTTGCAGGCAAGTACGACACCATCGTCCTGCCCGACATGTCCGCTCCGGGCAAATCCCGCCCCGGCGACACCGCGCCTGCCGCCGACTTCGAGTCCAAGTACAAGGGCCCCCTTGCCTCGCTGATGGACGGGTTCAGCCCCGCCCAGATGCCCGCCCCCTATGCCGGCGGCATCGGCGAGGACGGTGCGAAGAAGCTCAAGGACTTCGTGAAGAACGGCGGTACGCTGGTGGCGCTGAACAATGCCTCCGATGCGGTGATCGACCTGTTCGACCTGCCGGTGACCAACATCCTCAAGGACGCCAAGGCCGACTTCTTCTTCTGCTCCGGCGCGCTGTTGCAGGTGCAGCTGGCGCCCGGCACGAAGATCGCGGCGGGCATGCCGCTCGACCCCATCGTGATGTTCGAGCGCGGCCCCGCCTTCGCGCCCAAGCCCGGCTTCAAGGGCAAGGTGCTGGCCTCCTACGCCCCCACCGGCAACCCGCTGCGCAGCGGCGTCCTGCTCCACCCCGAGGCGATCCAGGGCAAGGCGGCCGCCGTCGTGGTCGAGTACGGCAAGGGCAAGGTCTACCTCTACGGCTTCCGCCCGCAGTGGCGCGGCCAGTCGCACGGGGCCTACAAGGCGTTCTTCAACACGCTCTACCCCGACAACACGGGCAAATGATCCACCCTTGGGGGCGTCGCGATGGCGGCGCCCCCTTTTCATAAGGTGACGCAGGTTTACACGGTTTACACGGTCCAGAGGGGAAAGGTGTAACCTTGGGCCGAAAAGTGTCACCTTAGGGGCGCAAGGTGACACATCCGGCGGAAAATGTGTCACCTTGCGCGCGCGAAGTGTCACCTTGCAGACCCGATGTGTAACCTTGTGACGGGACGAAGCGAGCGGCGAGTTCATGCCGCGCAACGTACCGGCTCACGCACCTTGTAGGAAAGCGCGGATCAGCCCTTCGCCGTGCACGCCGGATTGGCCGCATCCGGTATCGTAATGAAGTTGATGCTCGACGCAGGCGCCGTGACGACGCCGCGCTGCCGCTTTGCCGTCATGCGTGGAAATGCATCACCCGGCCCCAGTTCAAGCACCACGCCGTTCAGCGCCGCGCTGCCCGGCTGGCCATCCGGCTGCGTCAGGGTGAAGACCTCCGCACGTCCATCCACTCGCAGCGAACGTGCATTCGTCCGTTCCGGATTGATGGCAAGTACTGTCACCCCGCCCGGTCGTCCACGCTGGCAATGCGCGTAGATCCGCAGTCCGTCAGCTCCGTCCATGCGGCCGCCGTCGAGCACGGTCGTCCCCATCGTCCGGCGCCAGAGCCAGGCCGCCCAATAATTCGGCCGGGGCGCAAAATCGTGCTCGTCGAGCAGGGCATAGTCGCTCGCCGCCAGCGTGTTGTGCATGACCACCTGCACACCCTGCCTTGCGGAACGGGCAAGCTGGTCCACGAACCGAAAGGTATCCGCGAAAGTCTTCGCCTGCGGATTGCCGCCGCAGGCCGCGTCGGCGGTCTCGGTCAGCCACATGGGAGCGCCCGGACTGACCCGATCGCGCAGCGTGCGCGTGTCCGCAATCGCCGTATCGATCTTGGACAACCATGCGTCCGACTGCGGGTCGATGTCCTTCAGGCCGTTGCAGCGCTGCGACAGTGCCCCGTAGAAATGGAACGAAACCGCGTCTGGACGATGAACTGTCAGCGGCGCCACGTCCGCCGTCGGCAGCATCTTGATGAACGAAGGAAACGCGCTCCCCTTGCCGAGTTCGAAGGCTCCCGGCCCGAGGATCAGCGTGTCGGGCGAGCGCTTGCGCAGCCAGTCGTGAAACCGCCCGAAATCCCGGCGATAGCGCGTCGCGTCGTAATTGACCGGGGGCTTGGTGCCGCCGATGAGATTGGGCTCGTTCGCGAATTCAGACGCCGCGATCCTGCCGCCGATGCTCTGCGTATAGGCGAACAGCCGTTCGGCAGCCTCGTGCGTCCAGTTTCCGTCAGCGTCGCGCGATCCCGGACTGGTGGGCATCGACGTGACGATCTGCGCATCGCTGTCGCGCGCGAACTCCACGGCCTGTCGCCACTGGCGGCGGGTGAGGACCGCGTCGTATCCCTTGGGCACGGCCGACAGCGGCGTCTCGGTGTCGGAAAAGAACGTTCCGTTCGCCCATGTCCCGCTATACCGGACGTAAGCCGGTCCGAGCGCTTGCGCGAGAACGCGCAACCGGGGATTCTGCAAGTCGATCGGCGGACGATCCTCGTACAGATCCGTCTTCGAACCGTTCGTGCTGCCGTAAGGCTTCCAGAAGCGTCCGCCCGTCAGTTCCAGCATTTCGACGTTGTAGGACAGGAAGCGCTCGCTGACAGTTCCGACCACAGGCAATTGCGCGACCGAAAGATGGGAGACGGCACTATTGTCGGCATTGCCCAATGGCTCCTGCGTCATGACGCAACCCGCAAGTGCCGATGCTGCGCAGCCGGTGAACAAAATAAGATGACGTCGAATCAATCTCGCCTCGCACGCTGGATCAGATCGTGCGCAAGAATCAGGCTTTCGCGGAAGTTACTGAAGGCGCCATGTGCTTTTGATTGCCTGTCGGGAAAAGTATTTGTTTCAAAGCATTGCTGGGCATGACAGCGCGCGCCGTGCCGAGGGCGGTCCCAGCCTTCGCTGGAATGACGGGCGCGGTAAGCGAGCTTCGAAGTGTTACCGCCCCGAAGCCCCCGGCCCGAAGCGCGCCACCATGTCGTAGGCATCGCCGAGGAACAGCTGGCGCACGTAAGTAATCCGCTCCGAGCCGCGCCACGTCCGGCGCTCGACGCACAGACACGGCGTTCCGACCGCCACGCCCAGCCATTCCGCTTCCTCGGCCTGCGCGCCGACGGCCGAGATGCGCGTCTCCGCCTCGGTCCAGGGCACGTGCTGCAGGAGCCACGTCCCCGGAGGAACCGCGTCGAGGTCGGCGCCGACGATCCCCGGTACGGCCAGAGCGCTCACCAGGCGGAACTCCACGCCCAGCGGCGCGCCGTCCACCAGATGCAAGCCATCAATGTGGACCAGTTCCCCGCCGCCTGCCAGCAGCACTTCCTCCTCGTCCTCCCCGGCGGCACGGACCCGGCGGCGGATGGGCTGGAAGGCATAATCCTGCCCGCGCTCGCGCACTTGCGCGGCGATGTCGGGCACGTCGAGCACCATCGAGTGGACCTTCGGCCGCGCCACGAACGTCCCCGCCCGCTTGCGCCGGTCGATCAGCCCCGCCGCGACGAGCGCCGAGAGCGCCTTGTTCACGGTCATGCGCGAGCAGCCGTATTCCTGCATCAGTTCCTGCTCGATGGGCAGGCGGTCTCCGGGAGCCAGTTCGCCGCCGAGGATGCGGCCCTCGAAATCCGATCGAATGCGTTCGTGAAGGGGCATTCTCACGCGATCAGTGTCTCCAGTACCTTGGCATAGTCGCGGACCACCCGGTCGCGGGCATGATGACGCCCTTCGCTCACCAGCTTGTCGCCATGGCGCCACACGCAGTCAATGGCCGAGCGCCCGGCGGCGAAGACGAAGCTGTCGGTTATCGCATCGCCCGCCCTGTGCATCATGGCCGGATGGTCGAGGTTCAGGCTGATGATGTCGGCAGGCAGGCCGACCGCAATCCCGCCTTCGACGCCCAATGCAGCCGCCCCGCCCGTCAGCGCGCCCACGTAAAGGTCCGCGCCGGTGGAGCGCCCGCTCTCCCGGGCCATGACGTTGCGTGCGCGGCGCGTCAGGCGCTGGCCGTATTCGAGCAGGCGCAGTTCCTCGGCCGCGTCGATCAGCACGTTGGAATCGCTGCCGATGCCGTAGCGACCGTCTGCCTCCAGGAACCCCTCCACCGGAAACAGCCCGTCGCCGAGGTTTGCTTCGGTGATCGGGCAGAGCCCCGCCACCGCGCCGCTGCGCGCGGCGGCAACGGTTTCGCTTTCCGTCATGTGCGTGGCATGGACGAGGCACCAACGCGCGTCCACTTCGGCGTTGTCCAGCAGCCATTCGACCGGACGCCGGCCGCTCCATGCGAGGCAGTCGTCCACTTCCTTCACCTGCTCGGCGATGTGGATGTGGACCGGTCGGGCTTTCGCCAGCGGTTCGAGATCGCGCAGTTGATCGGGCGAAACGGCGCGCAGGGAATGCGGCGCCACGCCGACCACGGCATCAGGCAGCGCGCGGGCATGGGCCTCGGCGCCTTCGAGCAACCGCGCGTACTGGTCCAGATCGCTGATGAAGCGCGCCTGCGCATCGCTGGGCGGCTGCGCGCCGAACCCGGCGTAGCTGTAGAGGACCGGCAGCAGCGTCATGCCGATGCCGGTGTCCCCGGCCGCCGCCAGCACCGCCGCGCTCATCTGCGCGACGTCGGCGAAGGCGCGGCCCTCGCGGTCGTGGTGCACGTAATGGAACTCGCCGACGCGAGTGAAGCCGCCTTCCAGCATCTCGACATAGGCCATCGCCGCGATGGCGCGCACGTCGTCCGGGGTCATGCGCTGGACGAAGCGGTACATGATCTCGCGCCAGGTCCAGAAGCTGTCGTTCGCAGGGCCGCGCTGCTCGGCAAGGCCCGCCATGCCGCGCTGGAAGGCATGGCTGTGCAGGTTGGGCATTCCGGGCAGCGCGCAAGGGTGGCGCTCGTCCTCGGGCAAGCGTTCCGTATCCGCCTCGAGGGCAGCGATCCGCCCCTGCTCCAGCGTGACGCGGACATTCCGCGCCCAGCCTTCGGGCAGCAGACAATTCTCGAAAAACAATGGCCTGTGCGAGCCGTCCGACCTTGCCGACATGAATCTGCTCCTTGCTTCGATTTTTTGTCTATACATTAAATTTGAACGGTGCAATCACAATGGGCGAGGCAAACGAGGGCCACGGAATCATGCTGTACGACACCGTCTGGAAAGGCGCCCGGCTCGCTACGATGAGTGGTGAAGGCATCGGCGCGGTGGACCATGGCGTGATCGCGGCAAAGGACGGCATGATCGCTTACGCCGGACCTGCCGCCGATGTACCGACCCTCAATGCGAAGCGGATCGTCGACTGCGAAGGCCGCTGGATCACCCCGGGCCTGATCGACTGCCACACCCACCTGATCCACGGCGGCGACCGCGCGGCCGAGTTCGAGATGCGCCTGGGCGGCGCCTCCTACGAGGAGATCGCGCGGACCGGGGGCGGCATCGTCTCCACCATGCGCTCCACCCGCGCCGCGAGCGAGGACGAACTCGTCGCCGCCGCCCTGCCCCGCCTCGATGCGCTGATCGCGGAAGGCGCGACCACGGTGGAGGTCAAGTCCGGCTACGGCCTCGACCGCGACAGCGAGATCCGCATGCTGCGCGCCGCCCGCCGTCTGGGTGAAGAACGCGCGGTGTCCATCGCCACCACTTTCCTCGGCGCGCACGCCCTGCCGCCTGAGTTCGCGGGCGATGCGGACGTCTACATCGCCCTGCTCTGCGACGAAGTGCTGCCCGAGGTCGCCGCGCTCGGCCTTGCCGATGCGGTCGACGCCTTCTGCGAGGGCATCGGCTTCACCCCGGCGCAGACGGAGCGCATGTTCGCCGCCGCCGCGCGCCATGGCCTGCCGGTGAAGCTTCATGCCGAGCAGCTTTCCAACCTCCACGGCGCGGCCTTGGCGGCGCGGCACGGGGCGCTTTCCGCCGATCACCTCGAACATCTCGACGAGGCCGGGATCGCCGCCATGGCCGCATCGGGCACCGTCGCCACCTTGCTGCCGGGCGCGTACTATTTCGTGCGCGAGACGAAGCTGCCGCCGATCGAAGCCTTGCGCGCGGCCGGGGTGCCCATCGCACTGGCGACCGACTGCAATCCCGGCACGTCGCCGCTCACCTCGCTGCTGCTGACGATGAACATGGGCGCGACGCTGTTTCGCCTCACCGTCGCCGAATGCCTTGCCGGCGTCACCCGCAATGCCGCGCGCGCCCTCGGGCTTGCCGATCGCGGCACGCTGGAGGCGGGCAAGCGCTGCGATCTCGCCATCTGGGACGTCGAGCGTCCCGCGCAGCTGGTCTATCGCATGGGGTTCAATCCGCTCCATGCCCGCATCTGGAGTGGTCAATGAATCCTGTCCTGCTCACCCCCGGGGACATCCCGCTGGCGGACTGGCGCGCGGTCTATCGCGGCGCCGCCGTCACGCTCGACCCTGCCTGCGCGCCGCGCGTGGCGGAAAGCGCTGCCGCCGTCTCGCGCATTCTGGCGAAGGGCGCGCCGGTCTACGGCATCAACACCGGTTTCGGTAAGCTCGCCAGCGTGCGGATCGGCGACGAAGACCTCGCGACGCTCCAGCGCAACATCGTGCTGAGCCACGCGGCGGGCACGGGCGCGCCTTCGCCGGTGCCGGTGATCCGGCTGATGATGGCGCTGAAACTGGCCAGTCTGGCGCAGGGCGCCTCGGGCGTGCGGCCCGAGACGGTGGCGCTGCTGGAGGCCATGCTGGTCAAGGGGCTGACCCCGGTGGTGCCCAGCCAGGGCTCGGTCGGCGCGAGCGGCGACCTTGCCCCGCTCTCCCACATGGCCGCGACGATGATCGGCGTGGGCGAGATCTTCTATCAGGGTGAACGCCTGCCCGCCGCCGAGGCGCTGCACAGAGCGGCACTCACCAGCACTCAACTGGGGCCTAAAGAGGGCCTGGCGCTGCTCAACGGCACCCAGTTCTCCACCGCCAACGCGCTGGCCGGGCTGTTCGAGGCCGAACTGCTGTTCCGCTCGGCGCTCGTCACCGGCGCGCTCTCGACCGAGGCGGCCAAGGGTTCCGACACGCCGTTCGATCCGCGCATTCACACGCTAAGGCGTCATCGGGGTCAAATCGAGGTCGCCGATGCCCTGCGCGGCCTGATGACCGGCAGCGCCATCCGCGCCAGCCATCTGGAGAACGACGCGCGCGTGCAGGATCCCTACTGCCTGCGCTGTCAGCCGCAGGTCATGGGCGCCGCGCTCGACATTCTGCGCCAGGCCGCGACCACGCTGGAGATCGAGGCCAACGGCGTCTCCGACAACCCGCTGATCTTCCCGGAGACCGACGAGGCGCTGTCGGGCGGCAACTTCCATGCCGAGCCGGTCGCCTTCGCGGCCGACATGATTGCCATGGCCATCTGCGAGATCGGCTCGATCGCCGAGCGCCGCATCGCCATGCTGGTGGACCCGGCGCTGTCCGGCCTGCCCGCGTTCCTGACGCCGCGCCCCGGCCTCAATTCGGGGTTCATGATCCCGCAGGTGACCGCCGCCGCGCTGGTCAGCGAGAACAAGCAGCGCGCCTATCCGGCCAGCGTGGATTCGATCCCGACTTCGGCCAATCAGGAAGACCACGTCTCGATGGCCGCCCACGGCGCGCGCCGCCTGCTCGACATGGCGGAAAATGCGACCGCCGTGCTGGGCATCGAACTGCTCGCCGCCGCGCAGGGGTGCGACTTTCATGCCCCGCTCGCGTCCAGCGATGCGCTTGAGGCAGCCCGCGCAACCCTGCGTGACAAGGTGCCGACGCTGGAGGACGACCGCCATTTCCACCCCGACATGGAGGCGGCCAACCTGCTGGTCCGCTCGGGCGCGCTGCTTGCCTCGGCGGGCGACGCCCTCCCCGGTGTAGCGTGAGCGACTGGCTCAAGATCACTGAAGGCGACGCCCCCCTCATCGTCGCCTTCCCCCACGTCGGCACCCAGCTTGCCGACGTGGGGAACCAGTTCCGGTCCGAGTGGCTGGCCCGCCGCGATGCCGACTGGTGGGTGGATGACCTCTACGCCTTCGTCGCCGATCTTGGCGCCACGCTGGTCAGCACGCGCATCTCGCGCAGCGTGATCGACCTCAACCGCGATCCTTCGGGCGCCTCGCTCTATCCGGGGCAGGCGACGACCGAACTGTGCCCGACCACGACCTTCGACGGCGAGCCGCTCTACGCAGGCCAAGCGCCGGACGAGGCCGAGATCGCCCGCCGCCGCGCGCTCTGGTTCGATCCATACCATGCCGCGCTGCAGGCCCAGATCGACCGACTGCGCGCCGTCCATGGCCGCGTGGTGCTCTACGATGCCCACTCGATCCGCAGCCATGTACCGCGCCTGTTCGACGGCGAACTGCCGCAGTTCAACATCGGCACCAACGGCGGCAAGACCTGCGATCCCACCCTTGCCGCCGCCGTGGAGCAGATCTGCGCGGCTTCAGGCGAGAGCCATGTGCTCGACGGCCGCTTCCGGGGCGGCTGGACCACCCGGCATTACGGTCAGCCCGACAACGGCGTCCACGCCATCCAGATGGAACTCGCCATCCGCGGCTACATGGATGAACCCGACATCCCCACCGAGGCCAACTGGCCGCCCGCCTTCGATCCGGCACGCGCCGCCGCGCTCACCGAAACCCTTTCCCAGATCATGAAGGCTGCCCGCGCCTTCGCTCTTCAGCCCACGCCTTCGCTCTTCAGCCCACGCCTTCTCAGGACGCCTGACATGACCCGTATCGACAATACCCGCGTCATCAAGCCCGCCACCGGCACGCAGCTTTCCGCGAAAAGCTGGCTAACCGAAGCGCCTTTGCGCATGCTGATGAACAACCTCCACCCCGACGTCGCCGAGCGGCCCGAGGAGCTGGTGGTCTACGGCGGCATCGGCCGCGCCGCGCGGGACTGGGAGAGCTACGACCGGATCGTCGAGACCCTCCAGCGGCTGGAAGACAACGAGACGCTGCTGGTGCAGTCGGGCAAGCCGGTCGGCGTGTTCCGCACCCATGCCGATGCGCCGCGCGTGCTGATCGCCAATTCCAACCTCGTTCCGCACTGGGCGAACTGGGAGCACTTCAACGAACTCGATAAGTGCGGCCTTGCCATGTACGGGCAGATGACCGCCGGTTCGTGGATCTATATCGGCACGCAGGGCATCGTTCAGGGCACGTACGAGACGTTCGTGGAGATGGGCCGCCAGCACCATGGCGGCGACCTTTCGGGCAAGTGGCTGCTGACGGCGGGCCTTGGCGGCATGGGCGGCGCGCAGCCGCTGGCGGCGGTCATGGCGGGCGCGTCGTGCCTTGCCATCGAGTGCCAGCCCAGCCGGATCGAGATGCGCCTGCGCACCGGCTATCTCGACAAGTCCGCCGCCACCATCGAAGAGGCCATGGCCATCATCGAGCAGGCGAAGGCGGACGGCAAGCCCGTCTCGGTCGGCCTTCTGGGCAATGCCGCCGAGCTGCTGCCCGAAATCTACGCGCGCGGCATTCGCCCCGACCTGCTGACCGACCAGACCAGCGCCCACGATCCGATCAACGGCTACCTCCCCGCAGGCTGGACCGTCGCCGAATGGATCGAACGGCGCGAGCGCGAACCCGAGGCAGTCGCCAAGGCCGCCAAGGCATCGATGGCACAGCATGTGCGCGCGATGCTGGACTTTCAGGCGGCCGGGGTTCCCACCACCGACTACGGCAACAACATCCGCCAGGTCGCGCTGGACGAGGGCGTGGCGAACGCCTTCGACTTCCCCGGCTTCGTGCCCGCCTATATCCGCCCGCTGTTCTGCCGGGGCGTCGGACCGTTCCGCTGGGCCGCACTTTCGGGCGATCCGGAGGACATCTACAAGACCGACGCCAAGGTGAAGGAGCTGCTGCCCGACAACGCGCACCTGCACAACTGGCTCGACATGGCGCGCGAGAAGATCCACTTCCAGGGCCTTCCAGCGCGCATCTGCTGGGTAGGTCTGGGCGACCGCCACCGCCTCGGCCTCGCCTTCAATGAGATGGTCGCGAAGGGCGAACTCAAGGCCCCGGTCGTGATCGGCCGCGACCACCTCGACAGCGGCTCGGTCGCCTCGCCCAACCGTGAGACCGAGGCGATGCAGGACGGGTCGGACGCGGTGTCGGACTGGCCGCTGCTCAACGCCCTGCTCAACACCGCCAGCGGCGCGACATGGGTGTCGCTGCACCACGGCGGCGGCGTGGGCATGGGCTTCTCGCAGCATTCGGGCATGGTGATCGTGGCCGACGGCACGCCCGAGGCAGCCGCACGGCTTGAGCGCGTGCTGTGGAACGACCCGGCCACCGGCGTCATGCGCCATGCCGACGCGGGCTACGAGATCGCGCGGGACTGCGCGGTGGAAAAGGGGCTGGACCTGCCGGGCATCCTGTAATCCTTCCCCCATGCTCGTCATTGCGAGCGCAGCGAAGCAATCCAGGGCCGCGTAAACCGCCCTGGATTGCTTCGTCGGCTTCGCCTCCTCGCAATGACGAATGTATTTTCATGAGTATCCGCCCATGACCATCGCCCGCATCATCCGCGCCGCCGACTGCCCGGAGGTTCCGTGGAAGAACGGCGGCGGCACCACGCGCGAGATCGCCGTCTGCCCGCCCGGCGCGGGGATGGGCGATTTCCTGTGGCGGCTCAGCATGGCGCGCGTCGAGCAGGCCGGACCGTTCTCGTCATTCGATGGCATCGACCGAACGCTGGCAGTGCTCGAAGGCACCCTGCATTTATCCGGAGCCGTCGACGCAGTACTCGACCCCGTCAGCGCGCCCTTCCCTTTCGACGGCGCGGCGAACGTCGAGGGCGTCCCGCTGGGCGGGGCAGTTCTCGACCTCAACGCCATGGTCCGGCGCGGCACTTACAATTGCGAGATGCAGCGCCTGCCCCCCGGCACAATGGTCACCCCCGCAGGCACGACGTTCCTCCTTGCACTCGAAGCGCAAACACTCGACGACACCGATCTCGGCTATCTCGACTGTGCCCGGATCGACGCTCCGGTCACCACCGCAGGCCCAGTGTTGCTGGTCCGCTTCCTCTCCTGAAAAAATTTACGCCAGCACGGAAGGAATTTTCCGCGCCGTGTCTCTTTCATGGCAAACGGGAAATCCGAATGCCTGAGGGAGGGTGCCACGCCAGGGGAGGCAGACAAGGAACTTGCGCGGCGACGCGGGACGGCCCTCTGGGTCGCGCGCGAGATCGTGCCCCATGAGGCGCGGGTCCGCCGCTGGCTGGCCCGGTCGCGCCTCTCGCCGGAGGACGTGGACGAGGTGATGCAGGAAGCCTACTGCCGGATCGCGATGCTGCCCTCGGTCGACCACATCGACCGGCCGCTGGCCTATATGTTCTCGATCACCCGCAACCTGTTGCTGCGTCGTCTCAGGCGCCAGCAGGTCGTGGTGCTGGAGGCCGTGAGCGAGATCGAGACATGGCAGGACGAAACCCCCTCGCCCGAGGAACAGGCCGCGAGCCGCATCAGCTACGAGCGGGTCCTGGCCATCATCGGCCGCCTGCCGGAACGGTGCCGCCGCGTGGTGGAACTGCGCAAGATCGAGGGCTGGTCCCAGAAGGAAATCGCCGCCCATCTCGGCATGACCGAGAAGGCAGTGGAGAAGCAGGTCTGGACCGGCGTGCGCGCCATCCGCGATGCATGGCTGCAGGCCGAGGCACTGAGCGAGAACCGCATGCTCGGCGCCGATCGCCGGGAGGCGCGGTCATGGTGACGCTCGCAGGCGATCAGGCCCGCGACGAGGCGGCGCGGTTCGTGGCGCGCATGGACGCCGACGACTGGACCGAAGCCGACGAGAGCGAACTTCAGGCATGGCTGGCCGAAGACCCGCTGCGTCAGGGCCTGCTGCTGCAGGTACAGGCACAGTGGCTGGCGCTGACCCCCGAGGTCGAGGCACCGGCTGTCCCCGTCGAGGAGGAAGAGGAACCCGCACAATCCGGCTGGGGTCGTCGCGGCGTGCTGGCGGGGCTGGCGGCATCGGCTGCGCTCGCCTTCGTCGGGCTGCGCTGGAGCCAGAGCCCGGCAGCTTATACGACGAAGCTCGGCGAAATCCGGCGCCTGCCGCTGCCGGACGGCTCGGTGATGACGATGAATTCGGGCAGCGAACTGACCGTCAGCATGGCGACCAAGCTGCGCGAGGTGCAACTCGCGCAGGGCGAGGCATGGTTCGAGGTCGCCAAGGATGCGCAGCGCCCCTTCGTCGTCGCGGCCGGGAACGTCCGCGTGCGCGCCGTGGGAACGGCCTTCTCGGTGCGGCGGCGTGAAACCGGGGTCGAGATCCTCGTCACCGAGGGCATCGTGGAAACCTGGGCGGACGGCGACCAGAGCCTGCGCATGAAGCTGGAGGCCGGGGACCGCGCGATGCTTAGCGCCCATGCGGTGATCGACTACGAAACCGGCATCTCGTCATCCGTCGACCGGGCGCTGGCATGGCGCGGCGGCATGATCGACCTCAACGGGCGCACGCTCTACGACGCGGCGGACGAGTTCAACCGCTACAACCAGCGCCAGATCATCATCGCCGACCCGCGCGTCGCCCGCGAGGAGTTCGACGGCCTGTTCCGCGTCAACGACCCCGAAGGCTTCGCCGAAGCGGTGAAGGCCAGCCTCAGAGTGTCGCTCGACACCAGCAATCCGAACCTCATTCGGATCGAATGATAAATTTTTTTGAGATGACGAGAAGGAATATCCGCTCCGGAGACTCTTAAAGGGCACAGGTGAAAAGAAACCTGACGGATCGGGACATTGGGAGGGATAATGAATACTTCGGACATTCGGAGTGCCTTGTTCGCATCATCTGCGATCATGTGCATGGTAGCCTCGCCGGTTCAGGCGGCAGCGCAGACGCGGCAGTTCGCGATCGAGGCGCAGCCTGCCGAAACCGCGATCAGCCAGCTTGGCCGACAGGGCGACATCCAGATCATCGCAGCGCGCCGCCTGACGCATGCCGTACGCACCAATGCCGTGCGCGGCGAGATGAGCGTGGACGACGCGCTGAACCGCCTGCTGGCGGGGACCGGTCTCACCGCCCGCCGCACCGGGCCGGGTTCTTATGCCATCGTCGCCCGCGCCACGCCTCCGATGTCGCCGCGCACTCTGACGCAGACCAGCCTGACCGCGGCCCCGAGTGTACAGGCGCCCGTCGCCGCCGCACAGGCCGCGTCCCCGGCGGCAGAGGCCGCGGCGGCGGATGAGGAACCGGCTGCGAACTCCGAAATCCTCGTCACCGGCTTTCGCGGCAGCCTCGCCAAGGCGCAGGACCTGAAGCGCCGCGCGGTGAACCTCACCGAAAGCATCATGGCCGAGGACATGGCCAAGATGCCCGACCTCAACCTCTCGGAATCGATCCAGCGCCTGCCCGGCGTCGCGATCTCCCGCGAAGGGGGCGAAGGCCGCAACATCACCCTGCGCGGCTTTTCGCCCGACTTCACCCGCACGACGCTGAATGGCATGGAAGTGCCCGCCAGCAGCGACGGCCTCGATTCCGGCGGCTTCACCATCAATGCCGGCCGCGCTTTCGACTTCCACGTCTTCGCGTCCGAACTGTTCAACCGCATCGACGTGCAGAAGACCCAGCGCGCCTCGATCGAGGAAGGCGGCATCGCCGGCACCGTCGATCTCTATTCGGCCAAGCCCTTCGACTTCAAGGGCTTCCATGTCGTCGGATCGGCGCAGGGCGGGTACAACACGATGACGCGCAAGGTCGATCCGCGCGCCACCGTGATGATTTCCGACACCTTCGCCGACGACCGCATCGGCTTCCTGCTTTCCGCTGCCTATTCCAAACGCACCGTCTACCAGGAAGGCTTCTCCAGCGTGCGCTGGACTTCGCCTTACGTGAACGGCGACAGCTGGGCGGACACCAACCCGACCGTCACCGGCACGCCCGAGGATTGCGGCGCCGCCGACCGCCTCGACTGCCTGTGGGCGCCGCGCCTGCCGCGTGCGGACTTCTTCGGCAACGACCAGAAGCGCCTCGGCCTGACCGGCTCGATCCAGGCCAAGCCTATCGACGGGCTGACGCTCAGTCTGGACGCGCTCTATTCGCAGCTCGACAACGACCGCTACAGCTACAACTCGATGGAGTGGCTGCTGACCCACGGCACCCCGGGCAACTTCGTCGGCCAGACCCCGCTGTCGTTCACCGTCGCGCCTGACGGCAAGCAGCTGGTCGCCGCCGCTTTCGACGACGTGACATCGTGGTACGAAAGCCGCCACCAGACCTCGACCTCCAAGTTCCGCCAGTTCGTGTTCTCGGGCGACTACGAGGTGACGAGCAACCTCAAGATCGACGCCATGGTCGGCAAGGCGCGCGACACCGCCGATCGCACCGAGCTGCGCTTCTACGCCCGCTCGGTGCCGCACTACTATGCCTACGACTATTCGGACAGCAAGGACGTCGCCAAAGTCGATTACGGTGATTACGACCCGAACGATGCCACCAACTTCATCAACGCGACGACGCCCGCCAATCGCCTGAACAACGTCGTGAAGGACAACTTCACGGCCAAGACCAACGCCACCTTCACCAAGGGCCGCTTCACCGCGCAGGCGGGCTTCGCCTACAACCGCCGCCTCGTGCGCTATTCAGAGGCTCAGGGCGAGCTGCCCACCTTCGATCCGTCCAGCTACATGACCGCCTTCCCGTACAGTCACTTCGGCAGCGGCGTGGTTTCCGGGGGCCTGCCGACGTTCGCGGTGATGGACTTCGACGCGATCGGATCGTCGGGCCTTTTCTCAGGCAACTACACCACCAACGTCGCAGCGGGCTGGGAAGTGGTTGAAAAGACCACCGGCGGCTACGGCGAAGTGACGGGTGAGATCGACATCGGTTCGATGACCCTGCGCCTCGACGGCGGCGCGCGCTGGGTGCGTACGGACGTGGAATCCAGCGCGGTGATCTCCGGATCGCCGGTCGACGTGAAGCGGCATTACGACAACTTCCTGCCCTCGTTCAACGCGGCGCTGAACATCACGCCCGACCTCGTGGCGCGCTTCGCCTATGCCCGTTCGATGACGCGGCCGGGCCTCGCCTCGCTCAACATCGCCGCGCCCGTGTTCGAATACACCACGCGCACGGTGAGCAACCTCGGCAATCCCGCGCTCAAGCCCTACCTGTCGAATGACTTCGACCTCGGCTTCGAGTGGTACTTCAGCAAGGGCGGCCTGTTCTCGGTGGGCGTGTTCAAGAAGAACATCATCAGCTCGCTGACCACCTCGGTGGTGCAACAGTCGGTCCCGCAGGAATACTGGGCCGCGATCTATGCCGATCCCCGCTACGACGCTTCGTACCAGGCGGACCCGGCGACCGCACAGTACACCTTCTACAGCACCGTGAACTCATCGGACGGCAACAGCGTGAAGGGGCTGGAGGCGACGCTCAACGTGCCGTTCACGTTCCTGCCGGGCGCGCTTTCGTACTTCGGCATCGCATCGAACTACACCCATGTCTCGGCGCGCGATTCCACGGGGTTGTCGCCCAACTCCTACAATTTCACGGCCTATTATGACACCGGTGACCTTGGCCTTCGCCTCTCGATCAACAAGCGCGACGACTATCTGTTGAGCCAACCGGGCGGCAACGGCCACGTGCAGGAACGCAAGTACGGGCCGACGCAAGTGGACTTCTCGGCCTACTACAACCTGACCAAGCAGATCAGCGTCAACCTGCAGGGGATCAACATCACCAACGAACGGGAGCGCATCTACGGCACCGGCGACGGAACTCAGTATCTGGTGCGCGAATTCTCCAAGACCGGCGCGCAGTGGTTCGTGGGCGCCCGCTACCAGTTCTGATACCTTGAAGGACCGCTGCCCAATACCCCTCGGGTGGCGGTCCTCTTTTTCGTTTGTCGGGAGTGATATAGAGTGCCGGGTTCAAGCAAGTTCGCATGTGCGCTGGCCCTCGCCGCCATGCTCCTGCCGGGCCATGCCCCGGCACGCGAGGTGGATGACAGCTACACGATCGGCCAGCGCTTCGCAAAGTACCGGGACAAGTTTCCCGGGATTGCATGGCCTGCCGTGACGTGGAAAGCGGGCCAGTCGGTGCTGTTCGACCGGCCCTACAAGAATACCGGCACCCGCGACCTGCACATCGACGTGTTCCGCCCCTCGGCGGGAGCCAACCGGCAGGGCATTCTGCTCGTCCACGGCGGAGGCTGGCGCGCGGGGGCGAAGACGCATTTCTATGCGCTGGCGAACCTCCTTGCCCAGCGCGGATACACCGTGTTCCTGCCGGAGTTCCGTCTATCGGTCGAGGCGGCCTATCCGGCGGGGATGATCGACATCGGCGACGCACTGGCATGGACACGCGCGCATGCAGCCGAATTCGACGTCGATCCCTCCCGCATCGCCGTGGGCGGCGCGTCGTCCGGCGGGCAGATGGCCTCGCTGCTCGCCTATGCCGGACCTTCGGGCCTGTTCGGCTCGGGCACGGAGCGCACCGCCGCCGCGCTGATCGACCTCGACGGCGTGCTGGACTTCACCACCCCGCAGGCGCTGCAGTTCGAGAATGCCGCCGGGGAGGCATCGCCCGCCGCGCGCTGGCTCGGCGGTTCCTACGAGCACGCCGCCGCACGCTGGAAGGAAGCGAGCGGCGCCAGCCATGTCGGCGCACAGTCACCGCCGACGCTGATCGTCAGCAGCGGCATCCCGCGCTTCACCGAAGGCAAGGCCACGGTGCTCGCCTCCCTCGAACATCACGGCATCGCCCATCGTTTCTTCGCCTTCGAGAATGCGCCGCACGATTTCTGGCTGTTCGAACCGTGGCTGCCCCGCGTCGCGGAGCAGATCGACGGCTTCCTCAAAACCCTTCAACCGACGCGAGGGAGCGCACCTGAATGATCCGCAGACTTGCGTTCACATTGGCAGCGATGCTGTCCACCGGAACCGCGATGGCGGCGCCGACCGAGTACGTCGTGCGGCCCTCGTGCGGGGACGGCGCGGCGCCGTGCTACACGTCGATCCAACGTGCGCTCGACGCGGCAGCGCGCGACGGTTCCGAAAACTGGATCACGATCCGCGTGGCACCGGGCGACTATGCGGAGAAGCCGGTGATCTCCCGCAATCGCCTGCGCCTGATCGGCAGCGGCGCGCAGCGCACGCGGGTTCACTTCGGCGCCGTAGCCCAAACCGCGAAAGGCTGGCACCGCGACGGCTGGGGCACGCCCGGCTCGGCGACGCTGATGGTGGACGCAAAGGACGTCGTGATCCGCGACCTGACCATCGAGAACACCTTCGATTACCTTGCCAATGACCGCCACCCGCAAGGCAGCGCGGAGCGGATCGCCAACCCGCAGGCCGTCGCCCTGCTCCTCGACGTGCACAGCGACCGCGTGCTCGTCGATCGCACGGCAATCCTCGGCTATCAGGATACGCTGTTCACCAACGGCGACCGGGCGCTGGTGCGCCGCAGCCTGGTGGCGGGCAACATCGACTTCATCTTCGGCAACGGGCAACTGCTGATCGAGGACAGCGAGATCCGCTCCCGTCCGCGCAGTGAGCCTTATGTTCCGGGCGAGTTCCAGTCCTTCATCGCCGCGCCATCGACCCAGTTGTCGCAGGCGCACGGCATCGTCATCTACCGCTCGCGCCTGACCCGCGAGGCCGGGGTGCCCGACGGCGCCGTAGCGCTCGCGCGGCCATGGCATCCGACGACGCGCTTCGCCGACGGACGCTATGCCGACCCTGCGGCCGTCGGACAGGCGATCTTCATCGACTGCTTCATGGACCGGCATATCCACCCGGACCACTGGACGACGATGAACGGCACCGCCCGCGACGGCACCATGACCGGGGTGTTCCGACCGCAGG
Source organism: Novosphingobium resinovorum (assembly GCF_027922145.1). Classification (GTDB taxonomy): domain Bacteria; phylum Pseudomonadota; class Alphaproteobacteria; order Sphingomonadales; family Sphingomonadaceae; genus Novosphingobium; species Novosphingobium resinovorum. Next base: position 166,073 of record NZ_BSFC01000021.1, read on the forward strand.
ACTCCCGCTTCTGGGAGACCGGCTCCCAAGGCCCCGGCGCGAAAGCGCGCGATATCGGCATGACCTGGCGCGAGACCGCAGGCATCGACGCGATCCGGCGCGATATCCTTGCAGGATGGGATGTACAGGACGAACCGCATCGAACCAGCGCCGCAGCGAAGGCGAAACCACCGCGCGTCATTCAGTAGAGGATGAAAAATTAACCTTCGTGCAGCAGACTGCCTCCCGGCTGACCAGGTTGGGAGGCGATGACCGCTTTACAGAATACGATCCTCGAGATGATCGCCAGGGGAGAGACGCTGGCCGACACGGCCTTGCGGCTGTGCCTTGAAGTCGAGCGCCTCGTTCCCGGCGTGATCTGTTCGGTGGTGACGGTCGATACGCTAGGGCGCATCCATACACTTGCCGCGCCCGGCCTCCCGCACGCCTTCTGCGCTGCAATCGAAGGGATCAGCATCGGTCCGGAAGTCGGCACATGCGGGACCGCCGCCTATCATGGGCAGGAGATCACGACCGCCGACATCGCCAACGATCCGCGCTGGACGGACTTCAGACACTTCATCCTTCCACTGGGCCTGAGAGCGTGCTGGTCCCATCCGATATTTGATGCGCAGCGCCACGCCATTGCGACATTCGCCTTCTACTATCGCGAAATGCGCGGCCCGTCGCAGCTTGAACGCGATATCGTCGCGCAGTGCGTCGACTTGTGCTCGATCGCGCTGGATCGTCAGCGGCGGGTGATCGAGTATGAGCGGCGAGCCAATACCGATGCCCTTACCGGGCTTGCCAACCGGGGCGCCTTCAACGCCGCGCTGCACCGGCTCGACGGGGCCGATCCGGGCAGCTGGGCTCTGTTTCTGCTCGACGTGGACAACCTAAAGTTCGTCAACGACACCTTCGGGCACCGTGCGGGCGATCTTCTGCTTCAGCAGATTTCGGATCGCTTGACCATCGCCGCCTATCCCGACCGCGCATATCGCATCGGCGGTGATGAATTCGCGATAGTGATCGAAAGCGAGGCCGCGCTGCGCGACCTCGAACGCACGGCACAGTTCTATATCGACGAAATCTCCGTGACGGCCAATTGCGCTGGTCACGTCGTCTCGCCGGGTGCCACCATCGGTCTTGCCGAATACTCGCTTGCCGACACCACGGCCGAACAGGTGCGCCAGAACGCCGACTTCGCGCTTTATCACGCCAAGGAGACCGCGCGGGGGGGATTCGTGCGCTACTGGCCGGGTATCGGCAGCCGGATGACGCAGCGGCTCACCGCGATACGCGACGTTAACGCTGCACTCCGCGAGAACCGGATCGAGGCGCATTATCAACCCGTGGTCGATATTCACAGCGGCCAGGTAATCGGTCTTGAGGCCCTTTGCCGCATGCGGATCGGTGATCGCGTCGTACCTGCCGCCTCGTTCCACGAAGCCACGATCGACTCGCAGATCGCCAGCGCCCTGACCCAGCGCATGATGGCGTCCGTAGCGCGCGACATCGCAGAATGGATTGCCGGCGGCATCGCCGTGCCGCAGGTGAGCATCAACGTCTCGTCCGCCGACTTCCACGGCGCTTCGATCTACGGTGTGCTGAGCGAGACCTTCGAGCGCGAAGGGGTGCCCCTCGGCCATGTCAGCCTGGAGGTGACCGAATCGGTTTTCATGGACGACGCCGGTGTCGTGCGCCGATCGGTCGAGGCTCTGCGCGCCAAGGGGCTCAAGGTCGCTCTCGACGATTTCGGCACCGGCTATGCCTCGCTCACGCACCTGATGAGCGTGCCTGTGGACTACATCAAGATCGACAAGTCCTTCATAGATTGTATCGTTTCGCATGCACCCAGCCAGATCATCGTCGAAGGCATCATCGACATCGCTACCAAGCTGGGCATCCAGGTGGTGGCCGAAGGTATCGAAACGGCAGGCCAGGCAAGAAAGCTCATGGCGCTTGGTTGCACGCTGGGGCAAGGATTCCTCTACTCACGCGCGGTGCCGGGCGATGCTGCGGGAGTGCTGATGACCGCCAAGTCCGGTAAAAAGCACATCAGCTTGACGGCTGGACGGTTACAATAGTGAAATATGCGGAATCCGGCGAGATTTCGGCGAGGTTTTAACCAAAAAATAGCCATAGTTTCGTAAGCGGTGGCCAATGTTTTATTGGACAACATCTCGTCGTCTTGAGTCGCGCGCTGGCCACCCTGCTTTTACCGGCAGGCAGAGCACGTCTTCCGAGGTCGGCCTTCGAGATTTCCTGCCCGCTGCAGCGCTGCTCGCCGCCGGGCTTGTCGGCCTGACCGCAAGCTGGCTGCTTTCGGGCACGCAGTCGGGCCAGTATCTCGTAGTGATGGCCCCGACCTCATCGCTGGTCGACAGCGTCAACCTCGTCACGCGCAACGGGGGGCGGCTTGCGGCCACCAGCTCGCTGCCTAACGTCGTGATCGCCGGGTCCTCGCAGGCTCACTTCGCCGCGTCGCTGCGCCAGGCAGGCGCGTGGCTTGCTGTTTCCGTTCCGGCCGTCGCGGGTTGCGGCGGACCTTTCTCTTCGCAGGAGCAGACCTCTTGAACGTTGAACTCGACCAGTTGCGCCGCAAGTCCGGCCGCCTGCTCCTGGCATTGTTCTGGGCCCATGTCCCCCTTTTCGCCGTAGTCGCGCTGCTTACCGGACATAGCCCGGTCGCGGCGGCGCTTGCCGGTACTCTGGTGGCGGGCAGCTATCACCTCATGTGGCTGCGACACGGCATCGCTCCGGCGACGCGCTATCTCTCCGCCGTGGCGCTGATGGCCGAACCTGCGATCCTGCTGGTCCTGCTACGCGGCCATGCGTGGCAGATGGACATGCACATGTACTTCTTCGCCATGCTGACGCTGACGATCGGCTGGTGCGATCGACGTGCCGTGCTGGTTGCGGCGACGACTGTGGCGCTGCATCACCTTCTGCTGCTTTACCTCCTTCCCTCGGTCGTGTTCGCGGGCGGAGGCAACCTCGGCCGTGTGCTGCTCCACGCCGTCATCGTCATCTTCCAGGCCAGCGTCCTCGTACTGCTGAGCGACCAGCTCGTGGAATCCTTCGCCCTGCGCGAGCGTACCCGCGAAGCCGAGGAAGCGAGCCGGGCGAAGAGCATGTTCCTGGCGAACATGAGCCACGAAATCCGCACGCCGATGAATGCCATCCTCGGCTTCTGCCACCTGATCGGCCGCACCGACCTCGACCCCAAGCAAAAGGACTACGTTGCCAAGATCGGGCAGGCGGGCATGTCGCTGCTGCGCCTGATCAACGACATTCTGGACTTCTCGAAGAACGAGGCGGGCAAGCTGACGCTGGAGGCCAACCCCTTCGACGTGCGCAATGCCATCGCCAACCAGTTGCAGTTGGTCGCGGGCGACGCCGAGGCCAAGCGCGTTCGCGTCACTTCCGAAGTATCCGGCGCCCTGCCCCATCGCCTGATGGGTGACGAACTGCGCTTCAACCAAGTGCTGCTCAACCTCGTCAGCAACGCGGTCAAGTTCTCGGAGAACGGCAGCGTCACCGTCAGCCTCGACATCATCGAGGAGACCGGGGACCAGTTCATCATCGAATTGAAGGTGCGCGACACCGGCATCGGCATGACTGCCGAGCAGCAGGCAGCGCTGTTCCAGTCCTTCACACAGGCGGACAGCTCGACGACGCGGCGCTTTGGAGGCACCGGTCTTGGTCTCGCGATCTGTCGCCAGATCGTCGAGCAGATGGGTGGCTCGATCCGGGTCGAGAGCGCGCCCGGCCTCGGCAGCACTTTCATCGCCCGCATGCAGATGGCGCGCGAGGACGAGACGGCAGCGCTCGAACCGGCCGTGCCCGCGCACATCCGCGCCCTGCGCGTGTTGGCCGCCGACGACAACGCGGCCTCGCGGCAGGTGCTGCAGGACATCTTCGCGGGTTGGGAGATTCCGCTCGATCTCGTAGCCTCGGGTGACGAGGCACTGAGCGCCATTCGCGGCGCGGACGAAGCGGGCCATGCCTACGACCTCGTCCTGCTCGACTGGAAAATGCCCGGCATGAACGGCCTCCAGACGGTCGAGGCGATGCAGGCTATGGACCATGCCGCGCCATTGCCGCGCACCCTGATCGTCACCGCTTATGGCGCCGACAGCCTCTTGCCCGGCGGCACCCCTGCCCACGTTGCGGCGGTCCTGACCAAGCCGATCGCGCCCCGCGCTCTGCTGGAAACGATCATCGAAGTCGCCTCGCAAGATTCGGGTCCGGCGGGAGACGCTGCCCCGGCGGCCGCTCCGACCGTCGCTGCCCAGTTCCAGGGCGCCCGCGTCCTGCTGGTCGAGGACAACGAGATCAACCGCGAGATAGCCATCGAGTTGCTGTCACAGGCCGGGCTCGTCGTCGATCAGGCTGAGAACGGGCGCATCGGTTGCGATCGGGTGCAGGCAGCCGACGGCAACTACGCGGCCGTTCTCATGGATGTGCAGATGCCGGAGATGGACGGCATCGCGGCCACCCGCCTGATCCGCGAGACCTGGTCGGCCGATCGCCTGCCGATCATCGCCATGACCGCCCACGCCCATGAAGAAGAGCGCCAGCGCTGCCTCAATGCAGGGATGAACGATCACATCTCCAAGCCGGTCGATCCCGCGACGCTGATGCGCACGCTCGAACGTTGGCTGAAGGTGCCTGCGGCCAGCACATCGGTACGCGCGCCGGTAACTGCGCCGGTTCAGGTTGCCGCCGCCGCTCCGGTGCAGGATGCGATCCTGCCGGAACACCTGCCCCCGTTCGACTTGCGTGCAGCGCTGCTGCGCGTGAACGGCAAGGCCTCGCTACTGCGCAAGCTGATCATCACTTTCGGTGAGACTTATGCGAATGTCGGGCAGGACTTGCGCACGCATATCGCCGGTGGCCTGCTCGCCGACGCCAGGCGCCTCGCGCACAGCCTCAAGGGGGTTGCCGGGTCGCTCGAACTGCCGGAAATACAGCGCTCGGCGGCGGAGATGGAACGGCTGCTCGCGGACGGCGAGGCCCTGCAGGCGCAAGCGGCGATCGTCGATCTGGAGCTACTGCTGGCTCCCGCCATCGCGGCCGCCCGCAGCCTTACCGCGAGCCGCAAGGCTGCGGCCCCGATCGCCGAGTCAGACCGCGACATGAGCACGGCAGCGGTGGCGCGGGACGAGTTGCGCGCACTCCTGCGCCGTCGCAGCCTTGGTGCGCGCGCCAGCTTCGGTCGCTACGCCGCAGCAATCGGTCTCAACGACGACGAGCAGACCATGCATCCGGTCTATCGCGCGCTGGAAAAGCTCGACTACGACACGGCAATCGAATTGCTCGACGCGGACGCCGCCGCCGTCGAGCCGGTCGACAAGACAGGAGCAGCGGCATGAGCAGGGGCACGATCCTCATCGTCGACGACGAGGTTTCCAACATTGAGATCATGAACGCGGTGTTGGAGGACGACTACGAAGTCCTGTTCTCCACGTCCGGCCAGCAGGCGCTGGATACGGCACGGAGGAGCCCGCCAGACCTGATCCTGCTCGACGTCCTCATGCCCGGCATCGACGGCTTCGAGGTCTGCCGCCAGATCAAGGCCGATCCAGAGCTTGCCGACATTCCGGTGATCTTCACTACCGGCCTCGGTGATACCGACCACGAGATGCGCGGCTTGTCGCTGGGGGCGATCGACTATGTGACCAAGCCGATCCAGCCTGCGATCCTGCGAGCCCGGGTCGGCAACCATGTCGAACTCAAGCGCCTGCGCGACCAGCTGGCGAACCTGGCCGTCACCGACGCGCTCACCGGCCTCAGCAACCGCCGGCAGATGGAGCAGGCGTTGCAGGCCGAGGTCGGCCGTCTCGGGCGGACCGGCGACTGGCTGACCGTCATCATGATCGACATCGATTTCTTCAAGCAGTTCAACGATACTTACGGCCATCCGGCAGGAGACCGCTGTATCGTCATGGTCAGCGCCGCCCTCACGCGCGCCGTCAAGCGTGCCTCCGATCTCCCCGCCCGCTACGGCGGCGAAGAGTTCGCCTGCATCCTTCCCGGCGCGGATCCGGAAGGCGCGGCGTTGGTCGCGCAGGAGATCAGCCTTCACGTGCAGTCGCTGAACATCCCTCACGAGCGTTCGCAGGTCAGTCCTTTCATCACCGTCAGCATTGGCGTGGCCAGCGCCCGCTGCCTGCCGGACATGACACCGGAAATGTGGCTCAAGGAAGCCGACCAGCAACTGTACCGCAGTAAGCAGCAAGGGCGCGACCGCGTGACCGCCATCGAATTCGGAGCTATTCCGGCCAATCTGCAAGGATAATCAGACCTTGCGACCACCGCATCGTGCCTTGCAGAAAATATTTATTTATAACATGCTGTTATTGAAAAAACATCTGATTGGTTTGAATTTTAGAAAAAATGTCATAAGCAAGCTGACGTAACGGTTATATCTATCTGAAAAATATAAACCTATGGCGATATTTGAAGAAAGGGCTGGCTGCGATCGTTCAAGGGTTCGCAGCCGTCTTTGGTGATCAACCAAAGGTCTTCGAGATGGACGTTCCCGGAAGCATCCAGGTGCAGCACCGGGCAGTCCACGCTGATCACCATGTCCGCCTCGATACGATGGTCACCCTTGTCGAAATTCAGCGCATCGCCTTTGAATGCCTCATCCGTGTGGAACAGGCCAACGCTATGCGTGGCGCAGGCCACCGACAGATCGTAGCCAGCGCGCGAGACGGCGCCATGGCCGATACGGCGGATGTCGGAGTAGAGCAGCCCCGGACGCAGTTCGCGCGCGATCGCGTCGTTGGCGCAGACGGCTGCCTCAACCATGCGCATGACGATGGGATCGGGTGTGCCTACGAAGACGGTGCGGCCGAAATCCCCGTGGTAACCGGCATAGTGGCTGACAGCGTCAATCTGGAAGCTGCGCCCGTCGCGGATGACGCCGTCGCGGCGACGCATGGCCATGCTGTCGGTTGACACGAACAATGGCACACCTCCTCGCTTGCCGGTTTCCCCAAAGAATGCATGGCGCAAGTCCTCGTATGTAAATCCTGCCTGCATCGACGTGATGGCGGCGCGCGCCGCCTCCGCATTACTGGCAGCGGCATGGCGCATCAGCGCAATCTCGGCGGGTGACTTGACCATCCGTATGCGGCGCAGCAACGGCTCGGCCGGAAGATACGCGCTCGTCAGTTCGACTCCGGCAGCGGCGTTCAGGGTATCGACGGCAAGGTTCATACTGTATGGGGCGATCGCCGCCCGTAGGGCAGCGGCAGCGTTATGGAATGCCGGTCTCCGCGAAAGTACACGCAATGTCGCCGTCCGGCTCAACATGTCGAGCGGATCGGGGCGTCCTCCCGGTGGCTCATCGAGGAAGACCGGCGCGGCCGCGGCTCCCTCCAACCCTTCGGGCGCGGTGTAGAGGAAGATGTCCAGCGGACCGCCCTCAGCGGGATCCTCGACGTCGTGGAGATAATGGATGAACTGACTGGTGATCAGTATCACCGGTTCATCGGCCGATGTCGGCACGACGGCGAAAGCTGCACCCGACTGGCCCATCAGCACCATCTGCGGCCAGAAGCCGGTGGCGTGATAGATGTTCGTCGGGTCGGAGAGGACCAGCGCCGATACACCCTGATCGCTCATCACGCTTTCGGCGACGGCACGGTTCATTAAAGGCGCGAGCGCGGGCATTGGGCAAACGTTTCCTTTTGACGCGATTAAGGGCGCGGCGACGTCGCTTGACGTGCCGCGCAAGGACGGGGCCTTGAGGCTCACCAGATCTCGGGGCGGGACCGCAGACCGGGATCGAGGTCGAAGGCATTGGCGGGAACGGTGAGCCCCAGGTTCTCGCGCAGGGTCGTGCCTTCGTATTCCTTGCGGAAATGGCCGCGATCCTGAAGGATCGGGACGACGTGCTCGACGAAGTCCTCCAGCCCGCCCGGCAGGAACGGCGCGGAGATGACGAAGCCGTCGGCGGCGCCCTGCGTCTCCCATTCAATGAGCGTCCCGGCTACGTCCTCGGCCGTACCGACGATGGTGTGGCCGGTGCGCCCGGCCGCGACCCGGCGCGCCAGTTCGCGCACCGGCAGGCCCTCTCGCTCCGCCAGTTCGAGCACGCGGTCGCGTGTCGAGTTCTGGCCAGCCAGCGCCGTTTCCGGCAGCGGCGGCAGCGGACCGTTGGGGTCTGCCTGCGACAGGTCGATGTTGCCGAGCAGCCCTTCGAGCTTGGAGATGGCGATCTCGGCCGGGATCAGGTCGTCCAGTTCGCGCTTGAGATCTTCGGCTTCGGCAAGGGTACGTCCTATGACCGGGGTGACCGCAGGCATGATCTTGAGACCGTCCGGCGTGCGGCCGAACCCGGCCAGTTGCGCGTGCATTGCGGAGCGGAAGGCCTTCGCCGTCTCGATCGTCGGGTGCGACGTGAAGATGACTTCGGCGGTCGCCGCGGCGAAGCGCTGCCCGGTAGCCGAGGCCCCCGCCTGAACCAGCACCGGGTGACCCTGCGGCGGACGCGGTACGGTCAGTGGCCCGGCGACCCTGAAGTTCGCGCCCTCGTGATCGACGGCGCTGATACGCGAAGGGTCGGTGTAGCGCCCGCTTGCCTTGTCGGCGACGACGGCGCCTTCCTGCCAGCTGTCCCACAATTTGCGCGCAACGGCCACGAACTCCTCTGCCCGGGCGTAGCGATCGCCATGTGCGAGGTGGCTGTCGAAACCGTAATTGTGCGCCTCGTTCTCCATGGTGGAGGTCACGATGTTCCAGCCCGCGCGGCCACGGCTCATGTGATCCAGCGAGGCGAACCGGCGCGCCAGATCGTAAGGATGATTGTACGTGGTAGACGCGGTGCCAATCAGGCCAAGGTGCTGCGTTTCCGCCGCGATCGTCGCCAGCACCACGAGCGGGTCCAGCTTGGGCGTCTCCAGCCCGGCGAAGACCGAGGCGCCCCGGACCGGATGATAGCCGAGGTAGTCAGCCAGGAAGACGCCGTCGAACAGCCCCTTCTCCGCAGTGCGGCCAAGTGCGCGAAAATAGCCGGCGTCGCACAAGGCATTGTCGGCGGCGCGGGAGTGGCGCCAACCGGCGATATGGCCACCGGTCTGCATCAGGAACGCAAGCAGTTTCATGACGTCTTTGGCGCCTCGCGTCGAAGAATTGAGCCTGTCGAGGATCACCCTCGTCGGGAACGGCGGCCGAAGCCAGCCTTGCCCCCTGACATGTCCGGATAACGAGCACGACTTGGCCGCCCGCGCCAATCAGGATTCCTTGGAGGTGATAAGGGCTTCTGATTTCCGAAGCGGAAAAAACCGATGTTACCTTGCACTCATCAAGCGGCGATTTGATGACAGCAAGCCGTCCAGTGCTCGATGCAATGCTTAATAAAGAAACACGATAAAAGTTTCACGCAGGAAGAACGATCTCAAAACTCAGACCAATAATGGTCAGGGATCGAAATGGGGAAAGCAATCATGACCAGCACGTCGGCGCTGAATCGCGCCGTTCTTTTGTCCTGCACGTCGATGATCATCGCGTTGGGCCTTTCGACCAACGCCAATGCACAGGCATCCGGCGCCGATACGACGGCGAGTGCGCCCGGCGACATCGTCGTGACTGCCCGCAAGCGCGGCGAGGACATTCTCAAGACCCCGATCTCGGTCACCGCCCTGACGGGCGAGGACATGCAGAAGCGCGGCGTGCAGTCGGTCACCGACCTTGCCTCCTTCACGCCCAGCATGAAGATCGTGTCGAGTTCGTCGGGTCGCAACGACCGCTCGTTCCAGCAGGTCATCATTCGCGGCTTCACGCCCTCCAGCGCGTCGGTCCAGACTGCCTCGATGTTCATCGACGGCGTGCCGGTCTCGACCGCCACCGCGATCCAGACGATCTCCGATCCCCAGCGCATCGAGGTACTGAAAGGCCCCCAGAGCGCCTACTTCGGCCGCCAGACCTTCGCCGGTGCCGTCAACGTCGTGACCAAGTCCACGCCCGACCGCCTCGAAGGCAGCTTCTCGGGCATGGTCGGCACGCGCGACAACCATGACATCCAGGCCTCCATCGGCGCGCCGTTGATCGAGGGCCTCGTCGGCTTCCGCGCGACCGTGCAGGAAATGGCCAAGGGCGGTTCGTGGAAGAACCAGGGCGTGCCCGGCCAGACGCTCGGCGACCAGCGCACCCGCGCCGCGACGCTGGCGATGGAGTTCACGCCCGCCTCGAACCTGAAGGCCAAGGCCTTCGCGATGATCTCGAAGAACAACGACGGCCCCAACGCGACCGGCCTGCTGGCGGCGCACGCCGTCACCAACCCTTCGAACGGCGCGGTGATCGTGCCGGATTCCTCGAACTGCGCCTTTGGCGCCAACCGCTACTTCTGTGGCACCCTGCCCGGCCTGCCCACCGGCGCGCCTTCGATGAACACGGTGAACACGCCCTTCATCAAGGACTTCCTCGCCAACCCGAAGGGCCGCCTGATCAACCCCGAGGACGGCGTGCAGGGCTATGGCCTGCGCAGCCGCTTCTATCACCTGCACTTCAACGTCGACTGGGAGGTCGGCAGCGGCATCACTCTGTCCTCGCTCACCGGCTACAACAACGAGCGCCGCAGCCAGTTGTCGGACCTCGACCTCTATTACAACACCACTGCGCCGAATTCGACCAACGCGGTCGGCACGGCGCCCGGAGCACCGAGCTACTTCGACTATCCCTACCTCGTCGAAGCCAAATCCGAGGACTTCTCGCAGGAACTTCGTGCAAGTTATGATGATGGGGGGGCGTTCACCGCGACGCTCGGCGGCAGCTATCTGAACGCGACGTTCCAGGGCGGCGGCGGCGGCAACAACGGCGCGCTCGGCACCAGCCAGTTCAGCGTCGTCTCGGGCAAGACCCGCAACCGCACCTTCGGCGGCTTCTTCGGCCTGGGCTACAAGATCACGCCGGAACTGAGCATCAACTTCGACGGCCGCTACCAGATCGACACGATGTATGCCTATGCCCGCCCGGGCGGCCAGACCATCGCCTCGGCCGCCTTCGCGACGCCGGGCTTCTACGAGGAAGGCTCGGTTCTCGCCAAGCAGACCTACAAGAATTTCACCCCGCGCGTGATCGTCAACTACGACGTGACGCCGGATATGATGGTCTATGCATCGTACTCGAAGGGCGTGAACCCGGCGGCATTCAACACCGTGTTCCTCTCCAACCTGAGCCCGGCGGCCCAGGTTCTGGCGGCGGACGCGGGCCTGCGCATCGCGGTGAAACCGGAAAAGCTCGACAATTTCGAGATCGGCGCCAAGGGCAAGGCGTTCGACAACCGCGTGCGCTACGCCGTTGCCGCCTACTACGGCATCTGGAAGGACCAGCTGAACGCCAATGTCATCACCCTGGTCGATCCGGCGACGAGCGTGGTTTACAACATCCAGGCCCAGCTCAACACCGGCAAGGTCAAGATGTACGGCCTCGAAGGCGACTTCTCCTTCGCGGCGACCGACCGCCTGACCCTCTCGGCCAACGGTTCGTACAACGAAAGCGACATCCGCAAACTGAGCGCGCCCACGGTGACCGCCCTTACCGGCATCACCGACTTCAGCGGCAACCACAATCCGCTGGCGTCGCGCTGGTCGGGCTCGGTCTCGGCCAACTACACGATGCCGCTGCGCGGTGACGTGGAGGCCTTCGCCCGCGCCGACTTCACCTACAAGTCGGGGGTCTACACCAATGCCTCCAACCTGACGAAGACGCCGGACATGACGCAAGTTAACTTGCGCGCAGGCTTCGGGAACGATCGCTTCACGTTCGAAGGTTTCGTGACCAACCTGTTCAACAACAAGGCTTATCCGGCCGCCATCGACTTCACCCTGCTGGAGCGCACCAACTCCTACCTTTCGCCGTTCTCGGGCGTCGCGGTGGCGCTGCGCGACCTGCGCACGTTCGGTGTGCGATCAACCGTGAAGTTCTGACGAGTACCGATGTGCGGCGGGGTGCAGCCTGCACCCCGCCGCACACGGTATTTCAACTCGAGCAGATGGATACGACGATGAGCGAATACGATCTGGTCATTCGCGGCGGCACTGTCGCCGACGGCACCGGAGCCGATCTTTTCGAAGGCGACGTCGCGGTGCGCGGCGGCAAGATCGTCGCGACGGGGGCCGTCTCCGGCTCCGGGCGCGAGGAGATCGACGCGCGCGGCAAGCTGGTCACGCCCGGATTCGTCGACATCCACACCCATTACGACGCCCAGGTCACCTGGGACACGCAGTTCTCGCCATCGACCAATCACGGCGTGACGAGCGTACTCATGGGTAACTGCGGCGTCGGCTTCGCGCCCTGCCGCCCCGACATGCGCGAGCAGATGATCGACGTCATGGAAGGCGTCGAGGACATTCCCGGCATCGTCATGGCCGAGGGCCTGCCGTGGAACTGGGAGAGCTTCCCGGAATACATGGACGCCATCGAGCAGCGCCCCATGGATGCCGACTTCGCCGTCGCCGTCCCGCACATTCCGGTGCGCGTCCACGTCATGGGCCAGCGCGCCATCGAGCGTGAACCCGCCACCGGCGCCGACATGCAGGCCATGGCCGCTATCGTCCGCGAAGGGCTGGAGGCGGGCGCCTTCGGGTTCTCCACCACCCGCGTCATCGGCCACCGCACCGCCAGCGGCGACCAGCTTCCGGTCACCACCGCGAGCGAGGACGAACTCCTTACCATCGCCATGGCCATGAAGCCGCTGGGCCGCCACCTGTTCATGTCGGCTTCCGAATTCGACACCGGCAACGGCTTCTCGTCCGAATTCCGCATGCTCGCGCGCGTGGCGGAGGCTTCGGGCCAGACGGTGACCTTCCCGCTCCTGCAGTACAACGAAGCGCCCGATCGCTGGCGCGAGATCGCGGATGCCTGCGCCGCGAGTCGTGCGCAGGGGATCGACATCTATGGGCAGGTAGTCGGCCGCCCGGTCGGCGTTCTGTTCGGCCACCAGTTGTCGCTGAGCCCCTTCCGCGGCTGCCCGACTTACGAAGCCATCGAGCACCTGCCCATCGCCGCCCGCGCGCGGGAAATGCGCAAGCCCGAGGTGAAGGCCGCGATCCTCTCGGAAATGGGCCTGCCGCTCGACCCGAAGACGTATCCGGCGTTCATGCGCGAAGTCGCCCAGTGTTATGCCATGGGCGAGAACCCCGACTATGCCCCGCCCGAAAGCGCCCGCTTCGACATCATCGCCGCCCAGCGCGGCTGCAGCGTCCACGAAGTCGCCTACGACGCGCTGCTGGAGGAGGATGGCCAGGCCATCCTCTACTTCCCGGCGCGCAACTACACGCATTACAACCTCGACGTCGTCCACCACATGCTGCGGCGCGAGGACACCGTGCTCGGCCTCGGCGACGGCGGTGCGCATGTCGGTGCGATCTGCGACGGCAGCATGCAGACGTTCCTCCTCACCTACTGGACCCGCGACCGCGTGGGCGAGCGCTTGTCGATCCCCGAAGCGGTGCGCCTGATGACCGGCCACACCGCCCATGTCGGCGGTTTCGGCGATCGCGGGATCATCGCGCCGGGCTACAAGGCGGACCTCAACGTCATCGACTACGACCGCCTGCGCCTCGCCCCGCCGCGCGCCAGCTTCGACCTTCCCGCCGGTGGCCGCCGCCTGACGCAAGCGGCAAGCGGCTACGCCGCGACGATCCTCTCCGGCGTCGTCACCGCCCGCGACGATACCCCCACGGGTGCCCTGCCCGGCCGCCTCGTGCGTGGCCGCCGCTCCGCGCCTGTCGCCTGATACCTCCAGACGGAACTGACCTGATGCTCATCAATCGAGACCGCGCCGACACCCTGATGGACCGCGAGGACATCGCGGTCGTCGTCGCCTCGACCCCGATCAATACCTACTACCTCTCCAGTTGGGCCACCGACGCCAGCTGGGGCTTCGGTGATCTCGCGCTGGCGATCCTGCCGCGCGACCATGCGCTCGATGCCGCCGTGCTGACCGTCGAGGTCGATATGGGCCAGCCCCAGCAGGGCCAGGGCACGTGGATGGCGGTGCGCGGCTACGCCCGCAAGCCCGGCATCGGCGCGGGCGGCGTGCAGGCCGCGCTGACCGCCGAGGGCCTGCCGCAGAACCATCAGGAAGCGGTAGCGCAATACTTGCGCGAACTCGGCCTCGACCGCTCGCGCGTGGCGTTCGAGGATCGCGGCCTCGGCCTCGACGTCAACGAACTGCTCGGCGGCACCATCGACGTCGTCCCGGCGCGCGATCTCCTGCGCGACATGCGCATGGTCAAGACGCCCGCCGAGATGGCCAACATGCGCGCCGCCGCCCGCAAGACTGAACTCTCGCTCCAGCTCTCGGCCGAGGCGCTTGCCGCCGGAGCCACCTGCGCCGAGGCCGAGCGCGTGTTCTGGTCCGCCGCCGCGCTGGCGGGCGGGCGCCCGGTGTTCCTGCTCATCACCCCCTACCGCCCCGGCTTCGGGCGCCTGCCCAAGAACGCGGAGTTGCAGCAGGGCGACATGGTGACTTTCGACGCCACCGCCGAATTCTCGCACTACACCAGCGACATCGGCCGCACCGCCGTGATCGGCGAGCCCTCTCCTGAACAGCTCAAGCGCTATAACGCCACGCGCCTTGGCTGGCAGGCGGCGCTGCCGGAGTTCCGCGCCGGTCGCCTCTCCACCGACGTGGAAAAGGCCGTCGTCGCCTCGATCCAGGCCCACGGCAACCCCGAGTTCCTCGCCTGCGGCCTGCACTCGGTCGGGCTCGAGCACACCGACCACCCGCATCCGGGCGGCGGCATGCACAGCTTCGAGTTGGTCGACCAGATGGTCCTGAGCTGCGACCTGCCCTGGATCGGCCCGGAGATCGGCAAGTTCCACTTCGAGGACATCATCTACCTCGACGGTGACACGGTCGAGATCCTGAACGACGCCGACGGCCGCCTGATGGCCTGCATCGACGGGCGCACCGTTCGTGTCGACTGAGGCCGCCGCGCCCTTCCCTCCGGTTCGCCAGACGCTCTGGCCGATGCTGCTGCTCTTCCTCGCGGCCAATTTCTACAGCATCGACAAGGCCATCGTCGGCGTGCTGGCCGAGCCGATCAAGGCCGACCTCGGCATCGACGACATCCGCATGGGCCTGCTCATGGGCCTCGCCTATTCGCTGCTGAGCGGGGTCTGCGGGCTGTGGCTGGGCTCGCTGGTGGACCGACATGTACGCAAGCGCGTGCTGGGCGGCGCGATCATCGTCTGGAGCCTGTCCACAGCGCTCGGCGGCCTCGCGCCGAATTTCGAGACGTTCTTCGTGTTTCGCGCCCTCGTCGGCCTTGGCGAAGCGGCGGTCGCGCCTGCCGCCATGTCGCTGATCGCCGACATGTTCCCGCCCGACCGGCGCGGCCGGGCCCTCAGCGCCTACCTCATCGGCGCGACGATCGGCACCGCGCTGTCCTCGGTGATCCCGGGCGCGATCCTTGCCGCGCAGGTGCATATCGCGCTGCCGGGCTATGGCCTCGTCGTCCCGTGGCGCAGCGCGTTCCTGCTCTGCGGCATCGTCGGCCCGGCCGTGGGCCTCGCCTTCCTGACCATCCGCGAACCCGCCCGGCGCGGCCTGCCCGCAGAGGCGAAGGCGCCCGCGCGGGTGGGTGAGAAGCTGGCCTATCTCGGCCGCCAGCGAAAGCTGGTCGTGCCGCTGTTCGCCGGCTTTTGCCTCTATTACCTCGCCTTTGTCGGCGTCACCTCGTGGACCGCGCCGCTGCTGATGCGCACGTATGGGCTGACCCTGCCGCAGATCGCCAACCTGCTCGGCCTCGGCATGCTCGTCGCTGGTGTTTCGGGTTATCTGCTCGGCGGCTTCGCGGCGGACACGCGCAAGGCCGGGCGCATCGGGCTGATGGCGGTGCTGCCGCTGGTCGCCCTGCCCACCGCCTTCGCAGGCTATGCGCCGGGCCTTGGCCTTGCCATTGCCGCGCTCGCTACGATCAGCCTGACCACGCCGATGCTCAACGTCGCGATGAACGCGACCGTGCAGGAGATCGTGCCCAACGACATGCGCGGCTTCTCCTACGCCTTCCTCAGCGTCGTCGCGGCCTTGCCCGCAGGCGCCGGAGGGCCGTTCGCCATCGCCTTCGTCTCGGAGAAGGTG
Organism: Novosphingobium resinovorum; assembly: GCF_027922145.1. Classification (GTDB taxonomy): domain Bacteria; phylum Pseudomonadota; class Alphaproteobacteria; order Sphingomonadales; family Sphingomonadaceae; genus Novosphingobium; species Novosphingobium resinovorum. The sequence continues at coordinate 182,157 of NZ_BSFC01000021.1, forward strand.
CTCGGCGATCCGTCGCGCATCGCCGCCTCGTTCGTCCTCGTCGTCCTGCCCTGCCTTGTGCTGGCGGCAGCCTGTTTCGCGGCCGCCGCGCGCGCCTATCGCTCCGCCCCGGCGGATGGCGAACTGGCGCGCGTCATCGGCGCCAGCCACTTGTGATCTCTCCGGAGCCCGTACCATGCCCGACCCCAACCAGATGATTTTGGCCACCTTCATCCACAACAGCGGCGCGCACCCCGGCGGATGGCGCTGGCCCGGCGCGCCTGCCGTGGACCAGCACGACTTCGCCCACTTCGCCCACCTCGCCCAGACGGCCGAGCGCGGGAAGATGCACTGCTACTTCTCAGGCGATTCCCAGGGCTTCCCGAGCATTTCCGGTAAGGACGCCTTCGCCGCCACCGATTACGCGGGCAAGCTGGAGCCGACCACGCTGCTCGCCGCGCTGGCCGTCGTCACGAAGCACATCGGCCTGATCGCCACGGCCTCGACCACGTACAACGAGCCTTACGCGATTGCCCGCCGCTTTGCCTCGCTCGACCATATCTCGAAGGGCCGCGCGGGCTGGAATGTCGTCACCTCCGCCAGCGACGGCGAGGCGCGCAACTTCGGGCGCGACCTGAACATGGACCACGACGCCCGCTACGCCCGCGCCGAAGAGTTCGTGGACGTAGCCAGGAACCTCTGGGACAGCTGGGAGGACGGCGCGATCCTACGTGATCGCGACGCGGCACGCTACTTCGACCCCGCCAAAGTCCACGAACTGGGTCACAAGGGCGAGCACTTCACCGTCGCCGGTCCGCTCAATGTCGCCCGCCCGCCGCAGGGGCATCCGATCATCGTGCAGGCGGGCGGCTCCGGCCCCGGCCGCGCGCTGGCCGCGCGCACGGCGGACATGATCTTCACCGCCGCCAACTCGCTGGAAGTGGCGAAGGAATTCCGCGACGACATGCGCGCCCGCGCCGCCGCCTTCGGCCGCAACCCGGATCACGTGAAGATCATCCCCTCGGTCCAGTTGATGGTCCGCGCCAGCGAGGCCGAGGCCCGCCGTGCCGACGAGGAACTGCTTGACCTCGTGCCCGAGGCTCTGGCCCTTCGCACCCTCAGCCTGCAACTCGGCGTCAATCTCTCGCACCTCTCGGTCAATGATCGCCTGCCCGACCTGCCCGAGACCAACGGCGGCAAGTGGGTACAGCAGTCGATCATCCGCATGGCCCGCGAAGAGGACCTGCCGATCGGGCTGCTCGCCCGGCGCGTCGTCGTCTCGCGCGCCAGCTTCTCCTATACCGGCACGCCCGAGCAGCTGGCGGACTTGTGCGAGAACTGGTTCCGTGCGGGCGCTGCGGACGGCTTCTCGCTCTCGCCCAACTACCAGCCCGGCGTACTGGAGGACTTCGTCGACCAGGTCATCCCCATCCTTCAGAAGCGCGGTCTGTTCCGCGACGAGTACGAAGGCGATACCCTGCGCGAGAACCTCGGCCTGCCGCGCCCGGAAAATGCCTTCGTCGCCAATCCCGCGCTGGGGTGCGAACCCCGCATGTGGGCCTGACCGATACAGCCACTCTCGAAGAGGAATAGGACCATGTTGAGCCGTCGTGATGTTGCCCGGGGTATAGGTCTGGCCGGAGCAGTCAGCGCGTTTCCCGCCCTCGCCGCGCAGAAAGCTGCCAGCCTGCCGACGCCCCCGAAAGGCCAGTGGACCCGCTTCGGCGAACTGCGCCGTGCGGGCGGCGTGCTGCACTATGCCGTGATCGGAGAGCCGGTTGTAGGCAAGCCGCCGGTGGTGCTGCTGCACAAGCTGGGTGGCTGGCTGTCCGACTGGCGCCATGTCGCGCCCATGCTGGCCGAGGGGCGGCAGGTCTATGCCTTCGACCTTCCCGGTCACGGCGGCTCGCGCTGGGACGGCCCGGCACCCTACATCCAGAGTCTTGGCGAGACGGCCGCGCTGCTGGTCGGTGCTTTCGACGAACTCGGCTTCGACAAGGTGGACCTGATCGGCACCTCGCTCGGCGGCTGCCTTGCCGTGCCGCTCGCCGCGTTCTGGCCGGAGCGGGTGGGCAAGCTCGCGCTCGTTTCCTGCGCGCTCGGCCATCGCCGCTCGCTGGCCGAAATCAAGGTTGCGGTGGACGACAAGCAGGGCACCCTGTTCGACAAGAACGGCGACCCGATCCCGACGCCGCCGGAACTGCTGTCAAAGACCTTCGGCATCATCAATACCGGCCCGATCAACGCGGACGGCATCCTCAGCCGCAGGGCTGCAGGCAAGTGGATCCAGCCCTCCGAACGCGGTGTCGCGATCACCGAGATCGCCGGAACCATGAGCCGCATCGAGGCGCCGACGCTGCTCGTCTATGGCCAGTTCGACAAGGCCTACCTCAAGTTCCGCAGCGCCGCCGAGGCCGAACTGAAGCGAGGCAAGACCATGGTGGTCGAGAACTCGGGCGCCTTCGTGATGCAGGACAATCCGCCTGCTACGGCCCGCGTGCTGAAGGCCTTCCTCGACGAAGCGTGACCGGCGCTCAGTTCGGCTTGCGAGCGCACCATTGCCGGATGGTCGCCTTGAGCAGCCGGACGGTGCGGGTCTCGTAGCGATCCTTGAGAGTAATGAAGCCGAAGGCGGGCGCCGGAATTTCCGAGCCCGCCAGACGCTTCAACGAGCCGTTCGCCAGTTCGTCGGCGACTGCTTCGCACGCGACCATGCCGATCATGCCCGAGTGCAGGATCATGGCCTTCACGAACGTCGTGGACGAGGCCTTCACCGACTTGCTCTCGCGCCCATAGCCGAACCGGCGCAGCATGTTCACGACGTCGTCGTTGTCGATGGGATCGGCGGTCTCGTAGGCGCTGACGTGTGCCCAGACGAAGTCGGTGCCCCTGGCGAAATCGTCCTCCGCCAGAGCGAAAACCGGGTGGTCCGGCGCGGCGACGACGGCATATTCGCGCTTGAACAGCGGCTCGAATTCCAGCGCATCATCGGCGTAGCCCTCGGGCAATCCGCAGAATGCGAAGTCGAGGTCGCCTGATGACAGCAGGTCCAGCAGCTGCGTCGTGTAGCCTTCGCGCACCCACATATCCACGTGGCCCGCCTGCTCGACGAACTGGCGCATGGCGCGGCTCATCGTATCGTTCATGATGATCGGATGCACCCCCACCGCCACCTTGGGCACGCGGTTGGCGGTGGCGAGGTCGTGGAGAATGCGCTGCTCCTCCATCAGCATGAGGCGCGCGCGCTGGACCAGCTTCTCGCACATCTCGGTCGGGCGCACGCCGTTGGGGCCGCGCTCGAAGAGGCTGGTGTTGAACTCCTCCTCCAGCTGGCGGATGCTGAGCGTCAGCGCGGGCTGCGTGATGCCGACCATCTTCGACGCCTTGCGCAGGCTCCCGCTCTCGTAGATCGCGATCATTCGCTTGAGCTGCACGAGGTTCACGGGTTTTCCTTTTCCTTGGCGACCTAATCGGCGGACAATGTGGCATGTCCGCCACCCGGCTCAAGTGGTCAGCTCAGGTGGGCGTCGATCTCGCCGACGACGCGCGCGTTCTCCAGCTTGAGCACGCCATGCTTCACCCCGAGGAGATCGACGCGGCGGGCGTTGGGATAGTGGTGCGAGTTGGCAAGCGTGGGCTCCCACAAGTCATCCTCGGGGTTCATCACCAGCACCGGCTGCGCCACTTCGGCCATCGCGCCGAGGAAGTCGAAGCGATAGACCGAGATATAGCCCCATGGCATCCGCCCGCCGAGGCGCAGGCACTCGGCCATGCTGATGTGACGCTCTTCGTAGGAGATGCGCGGGTCGCTCAGCTCGCCGATGATCGCCCAGAGCTTTTCGACATGCGCCAAGTCGGGACCCGGGGGCGGGAACGCCGTGAGCAGGTTGGCGAGCTTGGCTTCGCGCTGCTCGGCCGGAAAGGCGGCAAGGCCGAAGACCACCGCGCGGCGAACCCGCTCCGGCAGACTGCGGGCAAGCTGCGTGGCGATGATCGAGCCGGTGTGAAAGCCCATGACGTCGAACTGACCGGCCGGGATCACGCCCCCGCCCGCGAGGTCGGTCATGAACTGCGCCATGATTTCGGCGAAATCCTCGATGGTGACCGGCTCGGGCGGGGAATCGCTCATGCCGTAGCCCGGCGTATCGACGGCGATCACGGTGCGCTTGGCCGACAGGGGCTCCATCACCGGTAGCCAGTCGCCGCTGTTGCTAGGCGTCTGGTGCAGGCACAGCAGCGGCGGCAGGGCGTCAGGGGTGTCGCACTTTGCGATGCGATAGTGGAGTTGGCCGAAGCGGCTCGGCGCATAGCCGCGCAGGATTTTGGACATGGTCAGTTCCGTTGGTCGGAGGTGATGCGCGAAGCCGCGCGGAAAGCGAGCAGCGACGCCGCGATGAAGGCACAAAGCCCGACGATCGCCATGGATCGACCCACCGCCGCCGGGGAGGCGAACACGGCCTCGGTCAGCCACGCCACGGCCAGCGGGCCGAGCGAGGCACCTATGATGGTCATCACGAAGGCATAGAGCGCCACCGCGAAGCCGCGCACCTTGGTGGGCGTGATCTCCGAGATCACCGACAGCATCGTGGTTCCGTAAATGGCGCTGACCAGCATGATCTCGCCCAGCATGACCATGGCCAGCGGAGCGCTGCCGGACAGCAGCGGCAGGCACGAAGGAATGCCGAGCAGCGACAGGGCTCCGGCAAGCCGCGTCCGCCCACGCGCTCCCGAGCGCGCGCCGACACGGTCGACGACGACGCTGGCGACGAGCGCTCCGGCGACCGACCATGCGATCTGGCTGGTGCCGAGGCCCTTTCCGGCCGCGCCGACGTGATACCCGAAAGCGCGCGTGAGGAACACGGCGCCCCATCCCGTCGCAACCGAACCGCCCATCGCATAAAGCGCCAGCGATCCGTAAAGCGGCAGGAACACCCCGCGCTGCGCCGCCAGCAGGCCGAGCCCCTCGGCGAAGGAGAGCTTCGGCTCCGACCCGGTGACGGCATCGCTGCGGCGCGCAGGCTCGCGCAGCAGGAACAGCAGGATCACGATCAGCAGGCCGGCCGCTCCCACAAGCGCGAAGGCGATGCGCCACGGGGCGAGTTCACCGATGATCGGCAGGCCCGCGAATACGCCCTTGGGCGCCAGGTCCAGGATCACCCCGCTGACCAGCGAGCCGAGGCCGTAGGCGATCATGCTGCCGAAGACGTAGAGCGCCATGGGCCGTCCGCGCCGGTGAGGCGGAAACAGGTCACTGATCATCGTCACCGCGCAAGGCCCCAGCACCGCCTCGCCGACGCCGATGAACAGACGCGAGGCGAACATCGACCCGAACCCCTGCGCAAAACCGCCCGCGATCGTCGCCGCGCTCCATATCACGATCCCGCCGATAAGCAGGCGGCGCCGGTTCACCACGTCCGCCACGGCGCCCAGCGGCAGGCCGACGGTTACGTAGAAGATGGAGAAGGCGAACCCCTGCAGCAGCGCGATCTGCATCTCGCTGATCGAAAGATCGCGGCGAACCGGATCGATCACCAGAGCCAGCATCCCGCGATCGATGGTGGACACGATCTGCGCCAGGAACAGAGTGGCGACAGTGACCCACGCTATCATGGGTCCGATTGCCCGGCCCGTATCGGGACGCATATCGGGCTCCTCTAGTCGCATCATGGTCCTTCCTCGGATGGGGCGTAACGACCCTTACCCCATCGAAGTGCGAGATCACGAAAGCGACCGTGATTATCCACTGGACGACAAACCGGGCGACCTTGCCGGATTATCTATCAGTGGAACAATTCCTTATGCCGCGAGATGCAGGCGGTCCTTGCGGCCCAGTTCCTGGGCAACGGCATGAGCATCCCGGGCGATCCCCCGGGTCAGCGAAGCCGGAATATCGACGTCGAAACCACGGACGAGCAACCCTTCGACAGCCCAGCGCACGCAGTAGTCGGCCGCCACGCCCACGACGGTCACACGATCGACACCCCGGGCGGCAAGGTCGCGGAAGAACGCCTCGCGCTCGATCTGCACACCGTCAGTGGAGCGGATGCCGACGGCCTCCTCCTGCCACATGTCGAAAACACCTTTTTCAAGTGTATAGAGTGGGATGTCGGGGTTTATTGCAGAAGAATCGAGCATGCTTTCCCAGCCCAGCGTGCCCTTTTCGCAGTGGAGGGGGAACAGCTCTGCTTCCGGCGATCCGACGTAATCCGCAGACATGTGGGTATCGAAGGACATCAGCACGCCCGCTACGTCCTGCGGATCGAGTGACTCCAGCCAATTTTGCATCGGCGCCACGATCGCCTCCGCATCGGGGACCGGAAGCGCGCCGGAAGTTCGCACGAAGTCATGCTGCATATCCACGACGATGACGAAGCCAGCCACCGAAGCCTCCTGCTGTTACTGATGCGCTTGACATATATCCATGACGGACATAAGTAAAGTGCGACTTGCACATAAGGGTCCGAGAGACGTGCTTCAGGACGAGGCGGTATTCCTGGCGGGCTATGATGCCCGGGCCTATGACGGCCCTTCGGTCACGGTGGATCTTGTGCTCATGTCGGTCGTCGATGGCGCTCCCGCGGCCTTGCTGACCCGAAGGGACGAACAGCCCCATGCCGGCAAGTGGGCGCTTCCCGGCGGCTTCGTCGCGGTGGATGAGGATCTCGACGCCGCGGCACGCAGGATCCTCGCCTACAAGGCCCACATGGACGGTGCCTATGTGGAGCAACTCTATACGTTCGGCGGTGTCGGTCGCGATCCGCGCATGCGGGTCATCAGCGTCGCCTATTTCGCCCTGCTTCCGGCCGATCGTTTCTCCGCCGCTCTGGAGGCAGACCCGGCACTGACCCTGGCGCGTATCTCGGCAACGAACTGCAATCCGGCAGAGGTCACAGGCATGAAAGGCGCCCTGCCGCTGGCTTTCGACCACGCGGACATCCTCGGCGTCGCGATGCAGAGGCTGCGCGGCAAGATCGACTACTCCCCCCTCGCCTTCGCACTGCTGCCGGAGCGGTTCACGCTGCGTGCCCTGCAGGACGTTCACGAGGCGATCCTCGGCCAATCCCTGAACAAGTCGGCGTTCCGTCGCCGCATGCTCGACCGGGGCTGGCTCGAGGCAACCGGCGAGCGCGAGACCGGCGCATCGTTCCGGCCCGCAGAACTCTTCCGTTTCCGCCCGATCAACGCCAAAGTCTGAGCAGGTCCATCATGGTCTTCACCGATATCGCCACGCGCACCTACAACCATAACTGGCGGCTCGATCCGATCGTGCGCAGCCTCCTCGACACCGACTTCTACAAGCTGCTGATGCTGCAGATGATCCGGCAGCTTCACCCCGAGGTGCAGGCGACCTTCGAACTGATCAACCGTACCCGCAGCGTCCGCCTTGCCAAAGTCATCGACGAGGCGGAATTGCGCGCGCAGCTCGATCATGCCCGCTCGCTGCGGTTCGGGAAGAAGGAGCTGATCTGGCTGGCCGGCAACAGCTTCTACGGCCGCAGGCAGATGTTCAGCCCGGAATTCATCGCGTGGCTCGCCGACTTCCGCCTGCCGGATTACGAGTTGCGCCAGCACGATGGCCAGTACGAACTGCGCTTCCACGGCCCTTGGACCCACACCATGATGTGGGAGATTCCGGCGCTCGCGATCATCAACGAACTGCGGTCGCGCGCGGCGATGAAGGGGCGCGGACGGTTCGAACTCGATGTGCTCTATGCGCGCGCAAAGGCCAAGCTATGGGAGAAGGTGGAGCGGCTCTCGGCGCTGCCCGACCTCGTCATCTCGGATTTCGGCACACGGCGGCGGCACGGCTTCCTGTGGCAGCGCTGGTGCGTCGAGGCGCTGAAGGAAGGACTGGGCGAGCGGTTCATCGGCTCCTCCAACGTGCTGCTGTCGATGGACGCGGACCTTGAGGCGATCGGCACCAACGCGCATGAGCTGCCGATGGTCTACGCTGCCTTGGCGAACGACGAGGAGGAACTGGCGAGCGCTCCCTACCGCGTGCTTGAAGACTGGAGCGCGCACTACGGCGGCAACCTGCTCGTCGCGCTGCCCGACGCCTTTGGTACAGCTTCGTTCCTGCGCAACGCGCCCGATTGGCTGGCCGACTGGACCGGCTTTCGCCCGGACAGCGCCCCGCCGATCGAAGGAGGAGAACAGATCATCCGCTGGTGGGAGGAAAAGGGCCGCGATCCCCGCACCAAGCTGCTGATCTTTTCCGACGGCATGGACATCGACAGCATCGAGGCGACCTATCGCCACTTCCACGGCCGCGTGCGCATGAGCTTCGGTTGGGGCACCAACCTGACGAACGACTTCCGCGGCTGCGCACCTTTCGCGACGAACGGGCTCGATCCGATTTCGCTCGTTTGCAAGGTGGTGGAGACGAACGGCCGGCCGGCCGTCAAGCTTTCCGACAATCCCGCCAAGGCGACTGGAGCCCCGGCGGAAATCGAGCGCTACTTGCGCATCTTCGGCGCTGCCGGACGCCAGACCGCTGAAGTGCTGGTCTGACGTCCGGAACCCGGCATGGTCCTTATGTAGTCACTATGTAATCACTGCGCGGTGAGGCCGCCGTCGACTACGAACTCGCCGCCAGTCACGTATCTGGCGCGGTCGGACAGGAGGAAGACGATCATGTTACCGATGTCGCCAGGCTCGCCCATGCGCTTCATCGGGATCATGGCGTTGATGGCGTCGTACTGGTCCGGGTTGTCCTCGATCGCGACCTTCTGCATGTCGGTCCAGATCACGCCGGGGTGAACCGAGTTCACACGGATGCCCTTGGCGGCGACTTCCAGCGCCAGCGACTTGGAGTAGAGCCGCACGCCCCCCTTGCTTGCGGCATAGGCCGAAGCCCCGGGAATGCCGACGAGCCCGGCGACGGAAGACAAGTTGACGATGGAACCTGCGCCTTGCGCCTCCATCACCGGCAGGACCGCCCGGCAGCCGAGGTAGACGCTCTTGAGATTGACGTTGATCTGCCGGTCCCATGCGGCAGGATCGAGGTCGGCGGTCCACTTGAGTACCGCGATCCCTGCGTTGTTAACGAGACCGTCGATGCGGCCGGTCTGCGCCTTCACCGTATCGATCAGCGTGGCCCAGCCCGCCTCGTCGGTGACGTCCTGCGCAAATCCGGTGGCGGCAAGGCCCTCAGCGCGCAATTCCTCGGCACGGGCCGCGGCGGCATCGCCATCGAGGTCGGTCAGGGTCACGGCGTGGCCCTCCCGGGCCAGCAGACGTGCGGTGGCGAAGCCAAGGCCGCCCGCAGACGCGGCGCCGGTGACGATGATGCTCTTCTGGGTCATTGGGTTATCTCTTTCCGGTCATGCGTTGCTGAGCCATTCGCGATCGTAGGATCGGTCGGTCATGTCGTGGCGGCCAAGCAGGCAGGCGGCGAGGTCGCCGGACAGGATGCCGTCTGCGGCAGGCTCCGTGCGCGCCCAGTCGACGAATTCGCTGCGGTGGGCGAAGCGCCACTCCGAGCCCCGCCGTTCGTAGCGATCGACATAGCGGCCGCTGATAATCATGTCGGTGGGCATGCCTTCGGCCAGGATGCGATGAAAGGCGTAGTAGTAGACTTCGCCATAGGCGCGGTTGGCATCGGTTTCGTCGAACTCGATCAGATGCTGGCCGATGATGTGCTGGTTGGCGAGATGCTCGGTCAGCAGGTCCTGCGCGAAGGCCACGAAGTCCGGTCCGCAGCCCTTGAAGATGCCGTAGTCGGTCGTCGAATCCGGCCAGAAGGTATCCAGTTGCAGCGCACGGTCGAGGCGGTCCTGTCCACGCATATAGCGCATGGCGAGGTCGCGGATTGCATCCTTGGCGATAAGTCTTTGAAGGTCGTTCATGACCTTTCCTTTCGATGGGAAGGGCCGACGCATCGTGCGTCGGCCCGCTGGGTCAGAACCTGACGCTGGCCTGCAACTGCACCGTGCGGGGCAGGTTAACGAAGCCGATCTGATCGGCAACGCCGGTCGTACCTGTGTTCGGCGCGTCGATCGCACCGCCGACGATGAACTGGTTGGTGAGGTTCTTGCCGATCAGCGCCAGTTCGAAGCGTTCATCGTTGAACTTCACGCGGATCGTGCCGTCCACGGTCAGGTACTTCGCCTGACGCGAGAACGGATGCGCGAAGCTGGAGGCAAGGTAGGTGCTGGAATAGCGCGTGTCGATCGTGGCACCCAGCTTGGTGCCCTCGCCGATATCGGTTTCATAGCCGACGCCCAGCGACCCCGTCCACTTGGGCGCGACTGCGGTGGGAGCCCCGCTCAGGTCCTGACCCGGTGCGCCCTGGAAGGTAGTGTCGCAGCCTTGCGCCACCGACTGACCACCATAACAGGGTGCGATGTAGTTGAGGTAGCGCGCCTTGTTGTAGTTGATCGATCCGTGCAGGTTGAGGCCCGGCGCGGCGTAGGGTGCGAATTCGAACTCCAGTTCCGCACCCTTGGTCCGGGCGGCACCGGCGTTGGTGGTGATGAAGGCGAACGTCTGCGAGTTGAAGAAGTCGACCTGCAGGTTGACGTACTTGTAGCTGTAGACGTCGAAATTCAGGCGCAACTGGTTGTCGAGCAGCTTGGACTTGATGCCGACTTCGAAGCCGCGCGCCTTCTCCGGGGCGAACGCGACGTCGCTGGGAACCGTGCTGGCGCTGACGAAGCCGGAGTTGGAGAACCCACCGGACTTGTACGCGGTCTTGGAGGCACCGTAGACGGTGACGTCGTCCGTCGGCTTCCACGTCAGCGTCGCTTCGGGCGACCAGTTGTTGAAGGTCTGGTCCGCGTTGATGGGCGTATCCTGCAGGAAGATCCCTTGCAACGCGGCATTCACGTAAGGCTGGATGAGATAGCTGTCCTTGGTTTCGTGAATGTAGCGAACGCCGACGGCAGCCTCGAGCGTCGGCAGGATCTTCCAGGTCGTCTGCCCATAGGCGGACAGCGTCTCACCATGGGTTTCGGAATGCTTGAAATAGCCGAGGTAGCGATATTCGGCCGGGGCGGTCGAATCCTCGATGTTGCCGAACGACCCGCTCTGTCGGTGGTTGCGATGGGTCTTCTGGTAATACGCGCCGACGAGGAGGTTGATCGGCCCGTCGAACCTGGTCTGGGCGCGCAACTCGCTCGAGAATGCGTGGTAGATGGACCGCTCGGACGAAGGCGCGGCGGCCAGATCGCTCGATACGAAGGTACAGTCGCACGCCCACTGGTTGACGTTGCGGTTGAAGTTGTTGACCCAGGTGAGATCAACGTTGTCCATCGCGTATTCGGCGGTGCCGGTGACCGCCCAGCTCTTGTAGGTGTTGTACAGCGCGCCGTCGTCACGCGACCACGGGTTTGTACCGGCAAGGTCTTCCGGGAAATAGTTCTGGTAGACGGTGAACGACTTGCCGCACTTGATCGCCGGGTTCAGCGAATACGTCCCCGTTGCGCATCCGAAGGGGACGTAATTCCACGAATTGTTGTTGTTCTTCGAGGTCGAGCCGTTCGCCTTCAGCGTGAACTTGAAGTCGTTCCCCGGATCCCATACCAGCGTCACACGGCCGAGCAGTTCCTTGTTGCCGGGGTTGTCGCCGTCATAGGCCGGTGCGAAGTGCGGCGTCGTCACGCCGGTGGCGACGTCAAAGGTATTGTAGGTCTTGTCGATGCCGCCGTTCTTGAAATAGCCGCCCCACATGTTCGATGCCCGCACGGCGACGCGCACGCCCAGCGTATCGGTGATCGGGCCGGATCCGACGAACTCGCCGACCAGCTCTTTGGCGCGAAACTCATAGCCCAGCTTGGCCTTGAATTCGGGGCTGGATGTGGGGTCTGCGGTACGCAGCGAAATCACGCCGGCGGTGGCGTTCTTGCCAAAGAACAGCGACTGCGGCCCCTTGAGCACTTCCACGCCCTCAAGGTCGAGGAAGCCCTCATTGATGACGCGGCCCTGGCCGTAGTAGACGCCGTCGACGACGACCGCGACCGACTGCTCGATACCGATGGAGGTCGAGGACGACCCGATGCCGCGCAAGGTCAGCTGCGCGCCCGAGCCGTTCGAGGCGCGGCCGATCGTGAACTGCGGCGTCTGCGTGGAGATCTTCTCCAAGCTGGTCATGTCGTAGCGTTCAAGCACTTCGGCGGTCAGCGCGGTGACGGCGACCGGCACGTCCTGCAGGCTCTCCGCCCGGCGGCGCGCGGTGACAACAATGTCGCCGAGACCGCCTTCGGTATGCTCCTGCGCAGCGGATGCTGGCAGCGGCGCTACGACCGCTTCCTGAGCATTTGCGGATGTGAATGCGAAAGCCGACATGGCAATGCTCGCCATGAGCGCGGTACGCACGGTTCGTGCTGCCTCTCCAGACATCGAAAGCTCCTTTCCCCTTGAACCGGAAAGGGCCTGTTCTGACTTGGTCGCCCCCCGGGTGCCTCGTATTCGAGACCAGGCGGAACGTATCCTCATTAAAAAATGCAGTGGACTGCAATAAATGCTAGGCGGGTGTAACTACCCTGGTCAGCGCGCGGGTCAGTGCCCGCGCCCGGTCCCTCAACTGCGCCGCCAGTGGAGCTTCCGCGTAAGGCAGCAGCACCTGGCAGATCGCGAGCCGCAAGTGCGTTTCGAGCGCATCGTCCGGTATTTCGCGCTTGGCCCAGAGCACGATGGTGCCAACCATCCTCATGCACACGAAGCGCGACACGGTGGCGATGTCGTCGATGGCTACGAGCCCCTCTGCCCGCATGACTTTCAGCGCTCCCCCGGCGAAGCGCTCGTAGACGTCCGGCAGGCCGACCATGTCCGCGTGCTCGACGAGGATGGACCCGAACGCCCGCGCGAGTTCGGGCGCCTCGAAGGTCTTTTCGGCCAATCGGCTCGGTAGCACCTCGAAGAAGCCGAAGCCCTCACCGCCCTCTTCATGGGCTTGGGCGATGGTTTCCTCGCTGCGCTCCCGCGCGTTGAAGGCGAAGAGGCGATCCTTAGACCCGTAGATGTTGAACAGCGTACGCTCGGCGACGCCTGCGGTTTCCGCGATCATGCGCATCGACAGCGCTTCACCGCCGTGAAGCGCAAGCAGGGCGAACGTCGCCGCCTGTATCCGCTCGCGCCGCTCGCGCTGGCGGGGGGTCAACTGGCGGATGCCTTGTGCGATATCGTTTGCGTCCATTGCGGACGTCTTATGACAAACCGCCCCTCGGGATCAAATCCCAGGGTCCTGAACCTAGCGATCAGCACCGGAATGCCCTGAAGCACTTTCCCGCCCTGCTCCCGCGGCAGCGAGCATCATGGCAAGGCCCGAAGTCTGCGCTGCCGCATCCGTCTGCGATGCCGCCTCGGACCAGTCACCGGCGATGGCTTTCGCCCCGGAATCGCTGAGGGTCCAGACCGCCTTTGCATTGCGGCCGGCCCATGCAGCCAGTTCTCCGCGCTCCGGCCCGTCGAGCAGGTCGTCCAGCAAGTGCCCGAGATGAAAAGCGAACACGCCCTTGAACATGCGCCCGTCCGCACCGATCGAGGGCACCGGCTCACGCAGGATGCCCCCGGGGTTGGACAGCTTGCGGGTAGCCGCGAGCGCCGTCCTGACCGCAAGCATGCGATACCGTGGATCGCCGGTGATGCGGGTGAGGTCGCTCAGGCCGCCCAGTAGCACGCCCTGATTGTACGTGAAGCGCGGCTGGCCATTGTTGTGGCAGGCGGCATCGAGGCCGTCGTTCACCAGCCCTTCGCCGTCGATCATCGTCGATCCTTCGAACCACGCCCATGTCCGCAGGGCCCAGTCGCGATAGCTCGCCTCGCCGGTCGCGAGGTAAAGCTGCGTCGAGGCGTAGAGCAGGAGTTCGTTGGTGATCGCGTTCTTGTACGTCCGCTTGCGGTCCCACCAGATACCTCCGCCGCAGCGATCGTCCCAATAGCTGGTGACGATGCGCCGATAGGTCGTGCTGGCATAGTCGAGCAATTCGGGATCGCGATCGACCTGCCAGGCGTGAACGTTGGCGATCACCGCCCACAAGTCGTCGTCGTTGAGATAGAGCCCGGAGCGATTACGCACCGCTGCAGAAACGCGCGCGTTCCAGCGATCGTCCCCGGTGCGGCGCGCATGGTCGAGCAGGGCATCGACGATCACGAAGCGTTGCCACGCCTCGCTCTGCGCCCAGCCGTCCGGCTTGCCCCACTGCCCGTCGAGATAGGACGCAGCCGCGCGGGCGCGCGGTGCCCATGCACCGTCCTGCGCACGCGCGCTTCCGGCACAGGCCAGCGCAAGCAGCCCCATCGACAGGCCCACCGCCAACGTCTTCTTCAAACTGTGGTCTCCCCGCCGACCCGTAAGCGCATGACGCTCCACATAAGAAATGCCAGGGGCAGCGCCAATGGCTTTTCCTCGCACGGACCTGTCATTAGGACATGGGACATGAACAGAGCCCGTCTGCTGAGCGCCTGCATCCTCGCCGCGCTGCCTTCTGCCGCCCTTCCCGCCTTTGCCGCCCCCGCCGAACGGAGCGCTTCCGCCATGCCCGAAACCGTACAAGACCTGACCTTCGACCGCGTCTTCGCCAGCCCCTCGCTGGATGGACCGCAGCCGCGCGCGGTCAAGGTCTCTCCGGACGGACGCTACATCACGCTGCTGCGCGGCCGCGCCGAGGACAAGGACCGCTACGACCTGTGGGCCTACGACCGCCGTAATGGCGAATGGCGCATGCTGGTCGATTCCCTCAAGCTCGGCTCCGGCCGCGCGCTGAGCGAGGCGGAGAAGATGCAGCGCGAACGCCAGCGCGTCGGCAGTCTCAAGGGCATCATCTCCTACGAGTGGACCGAGGGCGGCGATGCCGTGCTGGTCCCGCTCGACGGCGACCTCTACCTCGCCGGGATCGACGGGTCTGTGCGCCGCCTGACAGACTCTCCCGAAGACGAGCTGAACGCCGCGCTGAGTCCGAGGGGCGCCTACGTTTCGTTCGTGCGCGACGGGCGGCTCTACGTCGGCCCGCTCGGCGGGACCGAGCACAAGCCGATCACCCCGAAGGAAAACGCTGGCACCGTCCACTGGGGCGAGGCCGAGTTCGTCGCGCAGGAGGAAATGGCGCGCATGGACGGCTACTGGTGGTCGCCCGACGACAGGCTCATCGCCGTCGAGCGCTATGACGAGGCGCCGGTCGGCGTGGTCACCCGCACCGCGATCGGCGCCGAGGGCACGCACACTTACCAGCAGCGCTACCCGGCGGCGGGCACGCCCAACGCCCTCGTCTCGCTCCATGTCATGAAGCCGGACGGCAGCGGCCGCGTCGAGGTGGACCTCGGCCCCGACCGCGACATCTACCTTACCCGCGTCAACTGGGCGCGGGACGGGCGCATGCTCTACGTCCAGCGCCAGAACCGCGAGCAGACCCGCCTCGATATGCTGGCGGTCGATCCGCAGACCGGCAAGAGCCGCGTCCTGTTCACCGAAGAGGCGGCCAAGGGCAGCTGGGTCAACCTCACCGACAACTACCGCTTCCTGAAGGACGGCAGCCTCGTCTGGTGGTCCGAGCGCGACGGCTACGGGCACCTCTACCATTTCCGGAACGGCAAGTGGCAGCAGCTGACCTCGGGCAAGTGGATGGTGACCAAGTTGGTTTCCGTGGACGAAACGAAAGGCCGCGTGCTGTTCCTCGGCAACCGCGACGATGTGCTGGCGCCGCAGCTTTACGCCATCGATTTGGCGAAGCCGGGTACGCCGAAGCAGCTGACCGAGGCAGACTGGGCCAATGCCGCATCGGGCAGCCGGGACGGATCGACGGTGCTCGTCACCCGCTCTTCGACCACCCAGCCCTCGCAGACCTACATCGCGGACGAGAACGGCAAACGGCTCGCCTGGGTGGAGGAGAACAAGCTGGATGCCACGCATCCCTATGGCCCTTATCTGGCCAGTCACCGCCCAACCACGTTCGGCACGATCAAGGCAGCGGATGGTTCCGACCTCCACTGGATGATGATCACTCCGCCGCTGAGGCCCGGCAAGCGCTACCCGGTGTTCTTCGAGCACTACGGCGGCCCGCATGTGCAGACGGTGACGCGCGGATGGAAGGGCGCGCTGGCACAGGCCATCGTCGACAAGGGCTACATCTACTTCGAGATCGACAACCGCGGCAGCGCCAATCGCGGCGTGGCTTTCGAATCGCAGATCCATCAGGCCATGGGCACCGTCGAGGTGCAGGACCAGCGCGCCGGGGCCGAATACCTCAAGACGCTGGACTTCGTGGACCCGGCCAAGATCGCGACTTACGGCTGGTCCTACGGCGGCTACATGACGCTCAAGATGCTGGAGGCCGACCCCGGCCTCTACGCTGCGGGCATCTCCGGCGCGCCGGTGACGAAGTGGGAACTCTACGACACCCATTACACCGAGCGCTACATGGGCGATCCGCGCAAGGTCGCCGATGCCTATCGCAAGGCCGACACGCTGGATGATGCAGGCAAGATCGCCGATCCGCTGCTGCTGATCCACGGCATGTCGGACGACAACGTGGTGTTCGAGAACAGCACCACCCTCATCGCCAAGATGCAGGGCGAGGCGACGCCGTTCGAGATGATGCTCTATCCCGGGCAGACCCACGCCGTGCGCGGCCCGCACATCAGCGTGCACCTGTGGAACAGCATCTTCGGCTTCCTCGAACGCCACGAGGTGAAGCCGGAGGAGTGAGGTGTCGGGCGCCTGCTCGCAACACATCGTCGTCATCCTCGCGAACGCGGGGACCCAACTGATGCTCTTTCAACAGGCACCGTCAGGAGATGGGTTCCCGCCTTCGCGGGAATGACCATTCTCCGCCATTGCGAGCGTAGCGAAGCAATCCAGAGCTGCCTAAACCTCCCTGGATTGCTTCGCTACGCTGCCAATGACGAGGTTGGTGAAAAGTTCAGGCGGCCTTCCTGCGCCGCACCATCTCGCGCTCGTCCGAGCGCAGCGTCAGCACCGATACGCCGGTAGCGGTGACGGCGACGGTGTGCTCGAACTGGGCGGACAGCGAGCCGTCCTTCGTCCGCACCGTCCAGCCGTCGCCTTCGGTCCAAACGCTGCGGCGGCCGCGATTGAGCATCGGCTCGATAGTGAAGACCATGCCCTCGCGCAGCAGCATGCCGGTGTTCGGCCTGCCGAAGTGGAGGATCTGCGGGTCTTCGTGCATCTCGCGGCCGATGCCGTGGCCGCAGTATTCGCGCACGATCGAATAGCCGTGGCGCTTGGCGTGCTTCTCGATCGCAGCGCCAATGTCCCCCAGCCTCGCGCCGGGGCGGACGGTGCGAATGCCCATCCACAGAGCCTCGTAAGTGACCTGCACAAGCCGCCGCGCCGCAGGATCGACATTGCCGACCATGTAGGTCTTGCTGGAATCGGCGATGAAACCGTCCTTCTCCAGCGTGATGTCGAAGTTGACGATATCCCCGTCTCGCAGCACGTCCGACGAGGACGGCACACCGTGACAGACCACGTCGTTGACCGAGGAGTTGAGCACGAAACCATAACCGTACTGCCCCTTGCTGGCAGGGCGGGACTGCAGGTCGTCGACGATGAACCGCTCGACCAGAGTATCGATATCGAGCGTCGATCGGCCGATCAGCGATACGGTGTCCAGCATCTCGAACACCGAGGCCAGCAGACGCCCGGCCTGCGCCATCAGCGCCAGTTCTTCAGGCGTCTTGGTCACGCGGCCCTTACCCCCAGCGTTGGCGGCGACACCCCGGCCGAACTAAGTTCGCGTTCCATGATCTCGGCGAAGCTGAGGCCGGGGTTGGTCTCGCACAGCATGCCGACCTTGATCCAGTACGCGGCCTGCGCGTTGATCGAGCGGCAGGAGACCTTGCTCGCTCGGCGGACCTGTTCGTGCAGGTCGTCATCGATGTTCACGATGCCCATTGGAAAGTTCCATATATGATTCGTATATGAACCATATATAGCGGGCTTCGCGCATCGCAAGAGTGCCCCGCCGCGATGGACTCGTGGCGGGGCGGGTAGGGGTCAGCGCGCCGGGCCGCCGAAGCGGAAGCTGGCTTCCACGCCCAGCGTGCGCGGACGCAGGCGGTTGGAGGTGATGTCGAAGCTCGTGGGCCCGATCTGCTGCACTTGGCGGAAACTGGTAGCGCCGTTCTCGTCGGTGAGGTTGTCGGCGAACAGGGCGATGGTCAGCTGCGCGAACTCGACCCCGATCCGCGCATCCACGCGGTCGATGGTGTCGCCCGGCAGGAACGCGGCGTAGGACGAATTGCGGCGCGGCGAGCTGTGCTGCCAGCCCACCCGGCCGAACGCCTGCACAGTGTCGGTGATCGCGGCTGCGTAGTCAATCGAGGCGTTGGCGGTGAACTTCGCGACGTCGTCCACGGCCGAGCCCTTGACGATGGCGGTGCCGGAGACGGCATCGGTGTACTCGGCATCGACGTAAGCACCGCCCGCCGAGAGCGTCAGGCCCTGCACCGGCTGCGCGACGAGGCTCAGTTCGGCACCCTTGGTGTGGGTGCCGTTGGAATTGACCAGTCCGTTGAAGGACGTTCCCGGGATCGGGATGCGGACCGCCACGTCCTTCCAGTCGCTGTAGAATACCGCAGCCTCAATCGAGAGCTTGCGCTCCCACAGCTCGGCCTTTGCGCCCACTTCATAGGTCCAGATCGAATCCTGGCTCAGTGCCGCGGGCAGTTCGACGCCGTAGATCGGACCGAGGATCAGCGGCACCGTCGGCTGCAACTGGCCCGAGCGGAAGCCCTTGGCGGCGCTGGCATAGATCGTGGTGTTCTCCACCGGGTGCCATGCCACGGAGAAGCGCGGGTTCCACGACTTGTAGGTGTCACCCGGCTGGTCGGTAACGACGCCGGAATTCGCCTCGAAGCCGCGCAGTCGGTCCTCGAAGTAGCGCAGGCCAGCGGTCAGGTCGACGGGCATGCCGGGCAGCGTATAAGTCGCCTCGCCGAAGAGGGCGCGGGCGCGCGAGTTGATCTGGGCATCGTTGTCGATGCCGCGCGCGGGGAACTTGACGGTATCGTTGCGCTGGGAATCGCGCGCATAGGCGCCCACGGTCCACTTGAGCGGGCCGTCGCCGGTCGAAGCCAGGCGCAGTTCGTGAGCGTCGAGTGCGATGTCGATGTTCGTCTCGATGCTGCCGATCGAGGACATGCCGCTCTGCGGCACCCCGAAATCGCTGTGGGTGTAGCTGTAGAACAGCTCCGCCCCGCCGAGATCATAGCGGGCGGTGGCGCCGTAAAGCTCCATCCGGCTCTTGCTGTAGGGCACCGTGCCGCGCGTCTGCTGATCGTCGTCGCGCGCGCTAGATCCGCCCGCCGGGAAGTCCGACTTCGACCACCAGTAGCTGCCGGTGATCGACAAGCGGTCGACGGGATCGAAGCGCAGCCTCGCACGGAAGGTGTCGTAAGTCTGGTCGTTGACGTTGGTTGCGCCGGTGCTGCTGTTGTCCACCCAGCCCTGGTAGCGTTCATGGGTGCCTGCGACGCGAACGGCGAGCACTCCGGGCACGATAGGTGCATTGAAGGCACCCTTAGCCCCCCCGTTGGTGCCGCCTCCGCGCGTGTCCGAGACCATACCCAGACCCTTGGCTTCCCACTGGTCGAGGTCAGCGCCGCGCGTCAGGATGCGCACGGTGCCGCCCATCGAACCCTCGCCAAACAGCGTCCCCTGCGGCCCGCGCAGGATTTCGACGCGGTCGAGATCCCAGGCGCGCACGTCCGGGCTGAGCGGCACGGTGACGCCGGTGAACGGCAGGTCGTCGAGGTAGTATCCGTTCTCGTTGGCACCCAGCGAGGTCGAGATGCCGCGGATGGTGATCTTCGTGCCGAGCGCCGAGCCGCCGTCATAGATGCCCACGCCGGGCGCTTCCTGCAAGAAATCCGCCAGGTTCGCCGCACCGCGCTTTTCCAGCGCCGCGCCGCTGACCGCGGTGACCGCGATCGGCACATCGACCGCGCGTTCCTCGCGCTTGCGGGCGGTGACGATGATGTCGCCATCGGCATCCGCCGCACCGGGAGCCTGCTCCTGCGCCATGACCGGCGTGCTCATGACAGCCGCACAGACCAGCGCAACGTGACTGACCATACGAACCATAGAAATCTTCCCCCTGAGTCCCGAGACACGCACAAGCGGCCTCCCATCCAGAGGCGCGACTAGGCGATATTCCATAATCTATGGTTAAGATCGGGCTTACATTCCGCCGGGCCTTGGTTGCCGGCCATGCAATTATATAACCAATCACGATTGTTTTATTTTATCGAAGCCCTATCCTCGACCACATGGATCGGCGTCCAAAGCATGCTGCCGACCGCTATAGGAGAGGCCCTATGGTCACCGATGCCGAGATCGAGAATCTTGTCGCGCGACGCGACATTTATGCCGTTCTCACCCGCTATTCCCGCGCACTGGACCGCTGCGACGTGGACCTCATGCGCAGCGTCTATTGGCCCGACGGCACCGACAGCCACGGCGTCTTCGACGGCAATGCGGCCGACTTCGCGGACTTCATCGTGCGCGAAATCCAGGAGTGGTTCGAGGTCACCATGCACGGCCTCATGAACGTGCACATGGAGATCGCGGGTGACCGCGCCGCGACCGAAACCTATCTCTTCGCCTATCACAAGGTACGGGAAAGCAAGGCGCAGGAAATCTTCGGTTCGCGCTACATGCGAATGTTCGCGGGGCAAGGTCTCGATCCGGCGCACCACACCTTCTACTTCGGTGGGCGCTATCTCGACCAGTTCGAGCGGCGCGCGGGAGAATGGCGCATCCTGCACCGCAAGGTCGTGATGGACTGGAACGACAACCACCCCTCGAACGAGATTCTCGATCAGGGCATGTTCGCCACCCTGCGCCCGCTTGGCGAACGTGGCCTCGGCGATCCGGTGTGGGCCAACCGGCCGTGATCCCCGCCCTCTCCGCGCGCGAACGGCTTGCCGAACTGGTCGCGGTGCGCGACGTGGAAGCCGTGCTGACGCGCTATTGCCGCGCCCTCGACCGCGCCGACCTCGCCGTAATGGAGACCGTGTACTGGCCCGATGGCGAGGACATCCACGGCATCTATGTCGGCCGCGCCAGCGAATTCGTGCCCTTCATCATCGGCGAGATCACGCAATACTTCGCCATGGGCACGCATTGCCTGCTCAACATCCACATAGAGGTTTCGGGCGATTTCGCTGTCGCGGAAAGCTACCTCTATTCCGCCTGCCGGGTTCGGGCCGGGATAGTCGAGGCCCTGCTCGGGAGCCGCTACTTTGGGCAGCTGGCCGGAAGCGGGCTGGATCAGGGCAACGAGATGTTCGTGATGGCCGGGCGCTATCTCGATCGCCTCGAACGCCGCGAGGGAGAGTGGCGCATCCTGCGTCGGCAGGTCGTCACGGACTGGAACGATTCCCGGCCCTCGAACGAAATCCGCAACGAAGGAATGCATGCCGACCTGCGCCCCATCGGCGAATGGGGGAGCGGCGACCCGGTATATGCCAATAGCCGCTTCGTGACGGACTGATTATCCCGTTCCATCGATGGCCCCGCCCTTGCCGAGCCCGGCTGCAACTGGAATAGCCGGTCGCATGAGCTGGCACGCCCGACGCGAAAACTGGAACCCGCAGGCCGAGGACGCCCGCGAGGATGGCGACATCGATTATGCGCGGGTCATCCACTCCGCATCCTTCCGGCGCCTTCAGGGCAAGACGCAGATTCTGAACCTCGGGGACAGCGATTTCTATCGCACCCGCCTGACTCACTCGCTGGAAGTCGCGCAGATCGCCGGAGGGCTTGCCCGGCAACTGGCCAAGTCGTTCCCCGATCACACCGCCACCGCGCTGCTGCCGGATCACAGCCTGATCCACGCGATCGGCTGCACGCATGACTTCGGACACCCCCCGTTCGGCCATGGCGGCGAAGTGGCCCTCAACTATTGCATGCGCGATGCCGGTGGGTTCGAGGGCAACGGACAGACGCTGCGCATCCTTGCTCGCCTCGAATCTTTTTCGGCCGGCGCCGGAGCCAATCTCTGCCGTCGCACGATGCTGGGCGTGCTCAAGTATCCGGTGGCCTGGTCGGTTGCCCGCAACCCGGCGCTCGTGCCGTCGCTCCATGCCGGTACCTCGACGATCCGGGTGCTCGACGCGCGTTCGTGCAAGCCGCCCAAATGCCATTTCGACAGCGAGCAGGACGTCGTCGACTGGATCCTCGCATCCGTCTCCGCCTCCGATCGCGACCGGTTCCAGGCGCTGGAACGCCCCGAGGGCAAGCACGCGCGCACGCTCCACAAGTCGCTGGACTGCACCATCATGGACGTGGCGGACGACATCGCCTACGGCGTCCATGACCTTGAGGACGCGATCTCGATCGGACTGATGTCCAAGGATGCATTTGCCGCCGCGATCAACGGCAAGTGCGCCTCCTTTCTCGATGCGCTGAAGGAAAAGTACCCCGGCGAGAGCGAGAACGACGTCTTCTCGCGGATGGTCGACGACCTGTTTGGCGACGCCAACACGCGCAAGCGTTACATCAGCCGCCTCGTCCACCATTTCCTGACCGGCGCGCGATATGTCGAGGTCAAGGGGTTTCGCGAGCCGCTCCTGCGCTGGCGCGTCGCGCTCAAGGGGCCGCGCCGCGAATTCCTCGACGCCCTGCAGGACTTCGTGGTGCGCGAGGTCATCACCAGCCCCGAGGTCCAGCAACTCGAGTTCAAAGGCCAAGCCATGGTCGTCGCCGTGTTCGAGGCGCTTGCCGCCGACCCGCGCCGCCTGCTGCAGCGTGATGCACTCGACCGCCTGAATGCGTCGGACGGCGATCTTCGCGTGATCTGCGATCAAGTCGCGGCGATGACCGATACGCACCTGCTCAAGACTTACGAGCGGCTGTTCAGCCCCCGCATGGGTTCGGTCTTCGACCGTCTCTAACCATCGAAGAAGACGCGGCGCGACCGATGGATGTGCGTCGTCATGATTGCCTGAGCCCAGGCTGCGTCGCTGATCTCGAGCGCCTGAACGAGTTCACGGTGCTCCTCCTGCGCCTTTTCGAGTTACAGCCTGTCATAGCGCCGCAACGACAGGGGAACGATCGGAACTTCGACCAGGCGCGGCAGGCCCGATCATCGGCGATGCCCTGACCTTCCGGGCTACCGTCGAAAAGTTCAGCAAGAATGGGTCGTGGAAGAACGACGCCGCCGGTGAGACCCTGGGGATCAGCCTCCACCACCGGAACCTTGCTGGTGGTCGCCAAGCCCTCCGACAAGCTCACCGTCAAGCTCTTCGGCATGATCGCGCGGGGCGAGGACGCCCCACCTCCGCGCAGACGCGCATCAGCGCCCAGAACATTGTCGATCCCAGCGGCAATGTAGTCTACGCCAGCCAAGCCAACTGTACCGTCAACGGCAACCCGTTCATCTGCGGCATGCTGCCCCGCTGCAGTAACGGCGTCTCCGCCAATACCGAAATGACCGAGAATATCCGAAATCTACTGGCAATGGACACCAATCGGGTCGTGTCGCCGGAAAATACGGTCGACCACTATGGCTTACTGCGGCACACCGGACACGCACACGGCACGCTCGACTGCGAGTTGAACGACCGATTTTCGATTTCGGTGCTCGGCGGCTTCAACCGGGAAAAGTTTTCCACGCTGATCGATCTCGACCGCTTCGACACTTCCATGCTAACTTCCGCCTACTCGCCATCGGGCTACTTCGATTTTCCCTATGTGATCGAACGTGACAACAGGGATTGGTCCGCCAAAGGGCGCCTCAACTTCGATTCGGCAAGCTGCGCGGTGTCATAGGTACCAGTTATCTTTATGCGCGTACCTACTCGGGGCTCGGCAGCGGCCTCTCCACGGCTTTGGCATCGATCTATTCCAAGGGCGGCAAGGAACAGAGCAAGACCACGGGCGCCTACTTTTGCGACTTCACCGACGGCCTCGCGCTGAGCGCGGAAGGCCGTTACCAGGTCGACGAACTCGCTTCCTATGTGTCCTCTTCGGGCCTTACCGTTCCCGCCGACGTGTTCGTTCCGGCCGGCACTTATGCTCCGGGTATGCTGTTGGCGAACGAGACGTTCAGGAACTTCACCCCGCGTATGATCCTGAACTATCAGGTCTCGCCGGAGCTGATGCTTTATGCATCGTGGGCGAAGGGCATTAATCCGGCCCAGTTCTCCCGGAATCCTTAGCCAGTCGGCCGCCATCCAGCAAGCCGCGGCCGATGCGGGCATGACGCTGACCGTCGATCCCGAGAAGATGGCAAACTACGAAGTCGGAGCCAAGGGCCGGCTGTTCGACGGCAGCATGACCTACTCGATCGCCGCGTACTATGCGCAGTGGCGCAAGCAGATCAACTCGATCCTCCTGACCCTGCCTAATGGCACTTGCACGAACGGCATCGGGTACGTTTCCTTCGTGAGCGGCTATTCCAACTTGGGCTCCGTCAACCTCTACGGTGTGGGAGGGCAATTCGCTTGGCGTCCGGTAAAACTCATAAGCATCGACAGCATCGACGGTGGCGCTGCCATCAACGTCACCAACATTCGCGATTTCGTCAGCTCAACAATCACTGCACTTTCCGGATTCGCCGAATACAGCGGGAACGAAATGCCCAATACCTCGAAATACTCAGCGAATCTTGGTGTTCAATTTGGCGGCAACGTGAAGGGTCAGGATGACATGACTTGGTTCGCGCGAGCGGACTGGAATTACAAGTCGGATTTCTATTCTAATCAAGCCAATCTCGCAACGACCAGCGATGCAACAAGGTCAACGTACGCGGTAGGTTCGATTGGGCATTGCCTCGATCCAGGCATTTTTGACGAATCTGTTCAATAACAAAGCCTACACCAGCGCCGCCGACAACTGGACGATCGAGCAGAGCTACGCCTATCTTTCGACCCACTCGGCGGTTCTTGCCGGGCTTCCGTTTGGATGGCCGGCCCTTTGTATGTGGACGCTATGAGAGGAATATCGGCATCATCGTTGGCCCGACAATGCACGGAATCTCTCCTCGATCTTTAGTCCTTTATTTTTTAAGTCATATGATCCAACATTAGAAAAACCATGACTGGAGAGATTCTGATGGCCGATCTTGGCGCGGCGGAGCGGCTTGAGGGATTCAGCCTGCTTGATCCGATGACGCAGAGCGATCCGTTTGCGATGTACGAGGCGATGCAGGACGCGCCCGGGATTTATCGGATGCCGGAGACGGGGTTCTACATCGTCTCGCGCTATGCCGATCTGCGGGCCGTGTTGACCGATCCGGTGACGTTTTCCAACAAGGTGGACCGCGCTTCGTTGCAAGGACCGGAGAATGCCGAAAAGCTGCGCGCCTATATGGAGAGCAAGGGCTGGCCGCATATTTCCACCCTGCAACGCACCGATGCGCCGGATCATGGTCGCTACCGCAAGCTGGTGGACCGCGTGTTCACCGTCGGGCGCGTGCGGGAGATGACGCCGCATATCGAGGACGTCGCCCACCGCCTTATCGATACTTTTACTGCGCGGGGGGAGTGCGAATTCATCAGCGAATACGCGATGCTGCTGCCCGGCACGATCCTTGCCGAGGAGATGGGCCTTCCGTCGGACCAGGTTGCGACCTTCAAGACATGGGCCGACGCCATGCTCGCCCCGGCATCCTACGTGATGAGCGAGGAGCAATTGCTGCGCAACGCCGACATCGAACTGGAGGCGCAGCACCACCTTGCCGCGCTGTTCGAGGAGCGCCGGGCGCGGCCAACCGGGGACTGGATTTCCGCGCTCGCCACCGCCCATGCGGATACCGAGGAGCCGTTGTCGATGGCGGAGCTGCAGAGCGTGATGAGCCAGCTCATCGGCGGCGGTTTCGAATCGACGATGACTGCCATCGGGCACGCCATGATGCAATTGCTCAACCACCCCGACCAGATGGCGCGGCTGCGCGAAGATCCCAAGCGGATCAAGAACTTCGTCGAGGAAGTCATCCGCTTCGAGAGCCCCACGCAGGGCCTGCGCCGCCGCACCACGCGTGACGTGGAACTGAGCGGCACGGTGATCCCGAAGGACTCGGTGGTGATCGTCCGCTACGGCGCCGCCAACCGCGATGCCGCCAAGTTCGCCTGCCCGCACATGTTCGATATGGAGCGCAGCAACGCCGGAACCCACCTGGCGTTCGGCGCGGGCACGCACTTCTGCGTCGGCGCCGTGCTGGCGCGGCAGGAGATCGCCATCGGCGTCACCGCCATCCTCGAACGGCTCGACGACATCGAACTGGCCCGCCCGCTAACCGAGCCGATCCACCGGGCGAACTTCCTGACCCTGCCCCTGCGGGAACTGCCGATCCGCTTCCGCGTCCGCCCATGACCGACAAGCAGGACCGCATCGAACTGTTCGTCGTCGTGAAGGGCCACGCCTTCTCGCGCGATGGTCTGGAGGCCATGCTCCGCGCCATCGGCTGCGAGCCGACTTTCGTCGATCAGCCTGCCGCCGCTGTCCTGCTCAACCCCGCGCAGATGCGGCACTACGACGCGCTGCTGTTCTACGACATGCCGGGACTGGACTTTCGCGCCCCTGCGGCGGAGCGGCCGGGATTCATCGAACCTCCTGCGTATTTTACAGAGGGTTTCGAGGGACTTATGGCCGAAGGTAAAGGGATGGTCATGCTCCATCACGCCATCGCCGGATGGCCCGCATGGCCGCGCTATGCCGAGGCGATCGGCGGGCAGTTCCTTTATCGCGACGCCGTGATCGACGGGGCACCGCGACCCGACTCCGGCTACATTGGAGACATGGCCTACACCGCGAAAATCGCCGATCCGGGGCACCCGGTCACGGCCGGGCTCCCCGAGCGGATCGACCTTGTCGACGAACTGTATCTTCAGCAGGTCTTCGACGATCCGGCCATCCATCCCCTGCTCTGTCTTGATGACGAAGTGGCGCCCGAACGGTTCCATTCGGCCCGCCGCGCGGTGCAGCGGCTTGGCGCTGGCGAAGGTGAGCCCTGGCACCCCGACCGGCTCAACCCACTGCTGGCGTGGGCGAAACCGGCAGGTAACAGCCCGCTCGTCTACATCCAGCCGGGCGACAGCACGCAGACTTACGAGTGCCCATATTACCGGCAGTTGGTGGGCAATGCGGTGCGGTGGGTAGCGAGCGATCAGGCCCGTGAATGGGCGCGCCGGTCGTAGTCCCGAATCACCTTCGAATCGAAAAGACCACCTCGTCATTGCGCGCGTAGCGAAGCAATCCAGAGCGGCGCAGAAAGGCTCTGGATTGCTTCGCTATGCTCGCAATGACGACGGTTTGGGAGGAGGCACTCAACGGCACTCAACGGCACCCAGCAGCACTCAAGCGCGTCACACCACCGCCAGGGCGCGCCTTCAGGCGACCTGACATGGCCGCAAACACCCTCTGCATCCGCAAAATCGGCCCGATTTAAAAAGGCAGTTGCCTTAATTTTAAACCGCAATAAGTTAAGTCCGCCGCACCAAATTTAACGACACAATCGCGGCTCGAACCAAGCGCAAACGCAAAAACAAGCTGGTCGAGGGGAACCTGAAATGATCGAAGCAACGAACCATAGGTCGTGCCGTGCCCTGCTGCTCGCGGGCACCGCATTTCTGTCCGTCACGTCCGGTGCGACCACCGCGCTCGCGCAGGACGCAGCGCCGCCGCAGCAAAGCGACGCTCCGGCTTTCAGCGCCAACGATATCGTCGTCACCGCCCGCCGCCGTGCGGAATCGGCGCAGGACGTACCGGTCGCCGTCACCGTCATCTCGGCGCAGGACATCGCCCGCCGCGACCTCACCAGCCTGGAACGCATCGCCGCCGCGACGCCGCAGCTGGTGATCGGCCGTAACGTCTCCGGATCGGGCGCGCAGCTGACCTTGCGCGGCATCGGCTCCAACTCGCTGTCGATCGGCGTCGAGCAGTCGGTCGCGGTCATCGTCGACGGCGTCTATTACGGCCAGGGCCGCACCATCAACGAGGGGTTCTTCGACCTTGCCTCGATGGAAATCCTCAAAGGCCCCCAATCGCTGTTCTTCGGCAAGAACGCGACGGCGGGCGTGATCTCGATCACCACCGCCAACCCGACAGACCACTTCACCGCGCAGATGCGCACCGGCTACGAATTCAACGCGCAGAAGGTCTACGCCGAAGGCTTCGTCTCCGGCCCGATCGGCGATACGGCGGGCTTCCGCCTTGCCGTACGCGGATCGAAGGACTTCGGGTCTCTGTTCGACAACCGCGCCGGGCCGATCACCTACAACACCCGCGACACGCCGACCGCGACCACGGTGGCCCCCAACACCGCGCATACCGCCCTGCCCAGCAAGAGCGGCCCGCGCGAACGCGACGTGCTCGTGCGCGGCACCTTGCGCTGGGAACCGACCGACGACCTGACCGCGACGGTCAAGGCCAACTACGGCTGGAACAGGACTTACGGCGGCGCCTGGAACTACAACGTGTTCGCATGCGACGGCGGCACCAGCACGACGACGCCCGGCGTCGCCTGCACGCCCGGCTTCTACAACCGCATGAACGACCTGCCCAAGGACATCGCGGACCAGACCGCGCTGGTGAAGGACCACAACTTCAACGATTATCGTTCGTGGGGCGTCACCGGCAACATCGACTACCAGCTAGGCGACCTCGCGGTAACCTCGGTCACCAACTACAATTTCAACCGCAACCACTGGACCGCGGACATCGATTACCAGTCGTCGCCCACGGTCAACATCTGGGGCGGCGAAGTCAGCCGGTGGAAGGCGTTCAGCCAGGAATTGCGCGTGCTTTCGCAGTTCGACGGCCCGCTCAACTTCCTCGTCGGTGGCTATTACCAGAACACGAAGCGCACCTTCGACCAGGTCGTCATCAACGCCAATGCCGAGAACAGCGCCGCGCCCGAAGGCTATCGCTACGTCCAGTATGCCAAGGAATCGACGACCGACGGCGAAACCCTGTCGGGCTACGGCCAGCTGATCTGGAAGGTCATCCCCGAGATCGAGGTGACCGGCGGCGTGCGCTACATCCACGAGACCAAGGACAGCACGTTCTTCCAGCCTTACGCCAATCCGCGCTTCGCGGGCGTCAACTACGACGTGACCCGGCGCCTCGCGGCCAACCAGACGTTCACCAACTGGTCGCCCGAAGCGACGGTGGCGTGGAAGGTGACGCCGGACATCAACGTCTACGGCGCCTACAAGACGGCCTACAAGTCGGGCGGTTTCTCCAACAGTTCGATCCTGACGCCGCTGACGCAGGCGGATTTCTTCACTTTCGATCCGGAAAAGGGCAAGGGCTTCGAGGCGGGCATCAAGACGATGCTGTTCGACCGCCAGCTGCGCTTCAACGTCAGCCTCTATACCTTCAAGTACACCGATCTTCAGGTGACGTACCTGGACTCGGCGGCGCTCAGCTACAACTCGGTCAACGCCGGTTCGGCACGCACGCGCGGCGTCGAGGTGGAGTTCGACTATGCGCCGCGCGGTCTTCGCGGGTTCGGGCTGAACGGATCGATCAACTACAACAAGGCGAATTACGGGGACGGCATCGCGCCGTGCTACGGCGGCCAGTCGCTGGCGAACGGCTGCACGCCCGGCCTGCTGGTGCCGCCGGTGCCCGCGACCGGCACGACTCCGGCGCGGCCGGGCACGCCGGGCCAGAACCTCGACGGCGTGTCCACTTTCGCCGCGCCGCGCTGGACCGCGACGCTGGGGATGAAGTACGACACCGACATCAGCGACGGGCTGACCGCCGGGTTCGGGGTCGATAGCCGCTACAGTTCCAGCTACCTGACCTCGGCCTTCGGCTCGCCGCTGTCGCGCCAGGGATCGTACATCAACCTCGACGCGCAGATCCACATCCGCACCGCCGACGAGCGTTGGGAACTGGCGCTGCTGGGCAAGAACCTGACCAACCGCTTCGTCGTCACCGGCGTCACCGACGCCTCCGGCTCGGGGCTCGGCACCGGGACCAACGCCAACCGCATCGCCGACCAGGCCGGGTTCGGCGCCATGCCGCGCACGATCGCGCTGCAGCTGACCTGGCGCATGCCCTGAGCGGCGGCCGATCATATTCACGGAGACAGCCTTGCCTCAACCCGACCTTCTCGATCTTCACGGTTCTTCGGCGCTGCAGGCGCTGACGGTCGGCGGCACGCTTGCCCGTGCCGCCGACCGGTTCGCCGACCGTCCCGCGCTCATCTACGACGGGCGGGAGGCGACTTATGCCGAACTCTTCGCGCAAGTCGTCGAGCGGGCGCGGTCGCTGGTCGGGCTGGGGGTGAAGCCGGGGGACCACGTCGGCGTGCTGGCGCCCAACTGCTGGGACTACGTGGTCCTGTACTATGCGATCGAGATGGTGGGCGGCTGCGCGGTTCTGCTCAATGCGCGGTATCGGGCGGACGACCTCGCCTACGTCATCCCCAAGTCGCAGATCAGCCTGCTGTTCGTGGGCGGCCATGCCTGGCGGCACTGCGACTACCGGCCGATGCTGGGGGAGGTCTTTCCCGAGCTTGCCGGATGGAGCGGGGGCGAACTGTCGGTCGCAGCCGCACCGGCGCTGCGCGGCGTTATCGAACTGGGTGACGACCGCCCCGGCAACTGGCCCGGCCTCGCCATGCTGGAAGCCGCCGCCGAGGGCGTCGGCGCCGACGCCGTGATGGAGCGGGCGGCGGCGGTCGGGCCTGACGACGTGGGCCTCATCATCTTCAGTTCGGGCACCACTTCGCGCCCCAAGGCCTGCATGCTCACGCACGGGTCGCTCAGCCGGATGGGCGCCGCGATGGCGGGGCGTTTCCGGCTGACGGAGCAGGACCGGGTCTGGGACCCGCTGCCGCTGTTCCACATGTCGACGATCCTGCCGATGGCCGGATGCCGCGCGACGGGCGCCTGCTTCATCGGCATGGGGCACTTCTCCGCCGACGAGGCGATGGACCTGCTGATCGAGCGCCGCCCGACCGTGCAGTACGCGGGCTTCCCGACGATCATCTCGGCGCTGGTGACGCATCCGCAGTTCGGCCGCTACGACCAGTCCGACCTGCGGATCAACCACGTGGTCGGCCCGGTCGATCTGATGCGCCGCTACGGAACGCTGTTTCCGGGGGCGAAGTACGTCAACAGCTACGGCCTGACCGAAGGCACCGGCGTCCCCTGCTACAGCGAGATCGACGACCCCGACGACGTCCTGTTCGAAACCTCCGGCCCGATCTGCGAAGGCATGGAACTGGCGATCTTCGGCGCGGACGACCGGATCGTCCCCGACGGCGAGCCCGGAGAGATCCGCATGCGCGGCTTCGGCGTCTTCGCGGGCTACTTCGACGATGCCGAGGCGACCGCCGCCGCCGTCGACGCCGGGGGCTGGCTCCATACAGGCGACCTTGGCCGCATCGGCGCGATGGGGCGCGTGGTCTATGAAGGGCGCCTCAAGGACATGCTCAAGATCGGCGGCGAGAACGTGGCGGCAGTGGAACTCGAGAGCTTCCTCGCCACCCACCCCGCCATCCGCATGGCGCAAGTCGTCGGCGTGCCGGACGAGCGTTTGATGGAAGTCGCCGCCGCCTTCATCGAACTCAACCCCGGCGAAGCCTTGAGCGAAGAGGACGTCGCGCGCCACTGCGCAGGCCGGATCGCCAGCTACAAGATCCCGCGCTACGTCCGGTTCGTCGAAAGCTGGCCGATGAGCGCCACCAAGGTCCAGAAATTCGAACTGCTGCGCGGCTTCACGCCGGAACGCAAGATCGACCCGGCCGGCCTCGCGAAGTGACGGTCGTGACGCCCATCCGCGAAGCCGGCGCCGATTACCCGGAGGCCGCCCCCGAACCGCAGGGGGGATCGCGGGCGGGCTGGTATCTGATCTTCGTCCTCACCCTGGCCTACACCGCCAGTTTCATCGACCGGCAGGTGCTCAACCTGCTGGTCGGCCCGATCAAGGCCGAGTTCGGGCTCGACGATACCCGCCTCAGCCTGCTGCAGGGCCTTGCGTTCACATTGGCCTACGTCGTCATGAGCCCGGTGTTCGGACGCATCGCCGACGTAGGCAGTCGCAAGGGCGTGCTGATGTTCGGCATCGCCTTGTGGAGTATCGGCACCAGCGCCTGCGGGCTTGCGCGCAGCTACTGGCAGCTGTTCCTCGCCCGCTTCGGCGTCGGCGGGGCGGAAGCCTGCCTGACCCCGGCCGCATGGTCGATCATCGCCGACGCCTTCCCGCCGCGCCTGATCCCGCGCGCCTTCAGCGTCTACATGATGGGGCCCTACCTCGGCGGGGGACTCGCGCTGATCTTCGGCGGCTTGCTGCTGCAGGGCGCGGAAGGCTGGGACTTGTCTGCGGTGCCGCTGCTTGGCGCGATGAAGCCGTGGCAGCTGGTGTTCTTCTGCGCGGGCCTGCCCGGCGTGCTGATCGCGCTGCTGCTGGTCTTCGTGAAGGAACCCGCCCGCCGCGCCTCTACCGCAAGTGCCGAGGTACAGACGATGTCGTCGGCAGAAATCTGGGCAACGTTCCGGCGCTGGCGCGGGTTCTACGGCAATTTCTACCTGGGCATGCCGCTGTTCATCATCCCGCTCTACGCCTTCCCCGCGTGGATGCCGACGGTGCTGATCCGCAAGTTCGGCGTCTCCGCCGCGCAAGTGGGTGTGCAGTACGGCATTGCCGTGCTCATCACCGGATCGCTCAGCGTGCTGGTCAGCCCCTGGGTGGCCCGCGCGGTGGAGCGCATGGGACGGCGCGACAACCTGCTTCTGGTCGCGCTGGGCGCCTCGGTCGCGATGGTGCCGCTCAGCCTCGCGCTCATGGCCGCCACCGATTACTGGACCGCCTTTGCCATCGCGACGGCGGCGAGCGTGCTTTACAGCCTGCCGCAGGCGCTTTCGTCCTCCGCGCTGCAGTTGGTGACGCCCAACCGGATGCGCGGCATCGCCTCGTCGATCTACGTCTTCGTCGTCAGCGTGGCCGGGCTGGCGCTGGCACCTACGTTCGTCGCGCTCATCACCGACCATGTCTTCGGCGACGAGGGCCGCGTGGGCGACTCCCTCGCCATCACCTGCGCCGTCGCGGCGGCGGCATCGACGGTGTTCATCGCCCGCGCCCTGCCCACGTATCGCCGGATGCTGGACGAGGCGGCGTAAGACCGGATGAGCCCCGACACTCTCGCATCCCCCCCTTCGTCGTCTCCCCCCACTTCGTCATTGCGAGCGTAGCGAAGCAATCCAGGGCGGCTCAAGACTGCCCTGGATTGCTTCGCTACGCTCGCAATGACGAAATCGGGAAGGCAGGCTCGACCGGTCAGTCGGCCTTGATCATGTCGGCGAATAGCGGCGCATGACGATGGTTGTAAGGCGCGGTCAGCGCGACGGTCATCTGCACCATGGTATCGTCCACCAGCGCATCGAGCGTGATGCCCTGATCGAAGTGCGGAAAGCCGCTGTCCCGCCGCATCAGCATGTTGAGGAACATCAGCTTGCACAGCCCCACGCGCAAACGCAGCTCCACCGGCGGCACGTAGTTCACGCGCTCGACGATCAGCCGGCGCACCCGGCGCAGCGCGGGCACGGGAACCTCGGGATCGTCGTAAGGGTGCGGAATGCCTTCCGCACGGGTGCGGGTGAGGTACTGGGCGAGGAAGGCGGAGTACGGATGCCGCCCGTTCTCGTCGCTGATCGTCAGGTGCGGCAGGCACATGATCTCCAGCAGCGTGCGCGCATCGCCGAGCAGCCCCGCTTCCTCGGCGCGGTCGAGCATGGCGGCGCGCAGCGGCTCGAACATCTCGGTGCGGTAGTCGAAGATCGCGTAGACCAGCGCTTCCTTGGTGCCGAAGTGGTACTGGACGGCGGTATTGTTGCCCTGCCCTGCCGCCGCCGCGATCTCGCGCAGGGCGACGCCGTCGATCCCGCGATCGGCGAAGAGCTTCTCGGCGGCCTCGATGATCTTGATCCGCGTCGCGGCGGAAGTGACGTGGCGGCGACGCCCGCGCTCCGGCGCAGTTCCGGTCTCGCTGGCTGCGGTGTCATTGGGATCGGATCGGATGGTGTCGTGCATGGCGTTACCCTCCTGTCCCGGCCGCGCTGCTTCGGCAAGGCCCCATGGCCCGCCGCGCCGATCATGACCATCTTGCTGCCCCCGGCGCAAGCCCTTGCAGTGCAGCATCGCCACTATCACGCGGGTCAGGCCCGCGATTTTCCCGGGAGAGCATGACATGAATGAAGCCAGGGTCGCCGTTGTCACCGGCGCCGCGCAAGGCATAGGCCGCGCCGTCGCCGAGAGGCTGGCGCAAACGGGGCACCGGCTGGCGCTGCTCGACGTCAAGGGCCTCGATGCCGTCGCCGATGCCCTGCCCGGCAGCCTCGCCCTGCGCTGCGACGTGGCCGACCCGGCCAGCGTCGAGGACTGCGTGGGGCGCATCGCCGCCGAGTGGGGCCATGTCGACGTGTTGGTCAACAATGCCGGGATCAGTCCCAGTCACGGCGGCCGCTCGCTGCCTGTCGAGGAGACCGATATCGACGAATGGCACCGCGTGATCGCGGTCAATCTCACCGGCACTTTCCTGATGTGCCGGGCCGTGCTGCCGGTGATGAAGCCGCGCGGATGGGGCCGTATCGTCAACTTCTCCTCGCAAGGCGGCCGCATGCGCTCGCGCCTGTCGGGCGCGCACTACGGCGCGACCAAGGCAGGCGTGATCGGCTTTACCCGCGTACTCGCCGGGCAGGTCGGCGCCCACGGCATCACCGCAAACTGCATCGCGCCGGGCCGCATCGTCACCCCGCAAAGCGAAGGCTTCGGCGACAAGGGCACATACACCGACGACATCCCCGTCGGCCGCCTCGGCGAGACCGACGACATCGTCGCGGGCGTGGAGTACCTGATCTCCGAACGTGCCGCGTTCGTCTCGGGGACGGTGCTGGACGTCAACGGCGGGTTCTTCATGCCGTAATTCTCCAAAAAACAATCCCGTGACAAATATTTAACCTGACCAAAGACGCACTTGTGTAATACCGCCTCTACAATGCTTTAGAGGCGTGATGACCGACATCGTTCGTCATTGCGAGCGAAGCGAAGCAATCCAGGGCAACATTGCGCCGCCCTGGATTGCTTCGCTTCGCTCGCAATGACGATGCTGGTTTGGTGTCGGCTCATTCCGCTTCGGGACGCGGCCGCGACTGCCGCATCATTGAAACGGGGGACTACTGGTGCGATCGAACAAGACGTGGACGGCATGCGCGTGCGTGCTGGCTCTGCTGGTGACTTCATGTGGCGGCGGCGGAAGCGGCGGGAGCGGAGGCGGTTCCACGCCGACGCCAACGCCAACCCCTGCCCCCACTTCGACACCCACGCCGGTGGCCGGGTGCTCGCTGCGCGAACGGCAGGACTGGGCAGAAGCGCAGCTGCGCGAATGGTATCTCTTCCCCGAGACCCTGCCCGCGAACGCCAATCCCGCAGCCTACACCACGCTTGACGACTACATCGATGCGCTGACCGCCAATGCCCGCGCCCAGAACTGGGACCGCTTCTTCACCTATCGCACCTCGATCGCGGAAGAGAACGCCTATTACGAGCAGGGCTCCTCGGCCGGGCTCGGCGTCCGCCTGGGCGTCAATTCCGCCGCTCGCCGCCTGTTCGTGATCGAGGCGTTCGAAACCGGGCCGGGCGCGACGGCAGGCATGCGGCGCGGCACGGAAATCCTCGCCATCGGCACCAGTTCGGGCAACCTGCAGACCGTGCAGTCGCTTTGGGTGGCAGGCGGCGTCAACGCGGTCGCCGATGCGCTCGGCCCGGACGAGGCGGGCGTTACCCGCGTGCTCCAGATCAGCGACGCCAGCGGAACGCGCAACATCACGGTCGCCAAGCGCGACTTCGCGCTGCAGCCGGTGTCCAGCACTTACGGCTACAAGGTGATCGACCAGGGCGGGCGCAAGGTCGGCTATCTCAACTTGCGCACCTTCATCTCCACCGCCGAGCCGCAGATGCGCACCGCCTTCGCCGCCTTCCGTGCGGCGGGCGTGACGCAGCTGGTGGTGGACCTGCGCTACAACGGCGGCGGGCTGATCTCGGTGGCCGAGCTGATGGGCAACCTGATGCGCGCGAACCGCACCGCGTCGGACGTCTTCGCCCACACCGTCTTCCGGCCGGAAAAATCCGCCGAGAATACCACGGCCTACTTCGCGGCGCAGGCCGAATCAGTCGCGCCGACGAAGATCGCCTTCATCACCTCGGGCGGCACCGCCTCGGCGAGCGAGCTGGTGATCAACGCCTTCCTGCCCTACCTCAATGCCGACGTGGCGCTGATCGGCGCGAATACCTACGGCAAGCCGGTGGGCCAGATCGCGATCGACCGGCCCTCATGCGACGACCGCCTGCGCATCGTGGCACTCAAGACGCAGAACAGCGCGGGCGAAGGCGACTACTTCAACGGTCTGGCCGACCGCATGAAAAGCACCTGCACCAGCAACGACGACATCAGCTACGACATGGGCGATCCGCGCGAGGATTCGACCCGCGTGGCTCTGCAATTCCTGTCCGGGCAGAGCTGCACGCCGATCGTCGGCCAGAGCATGGCGCGCATGGCGGTGACGGCCGACACCTCGGAAAAGCGCGACATCCTCGCCCCGGCGCGGCCCAGCACCCCGCAGCGCGAGGTGCCGGGTCTGTTCTAGTTCTGGCCCGACCTCCCCTTTTGCCCGGTTGCGGCCGGGCGGGGACTCCTTGACCCTGCGGTTGCCGGTCAACGGCACCACGGGAAAGAGGAGAGGTCATGAAGCGCGCATTGTTCCAGCAGGCCTGGTTCGTGAACAGCATCGACGAGGCCGCGCAGAAGTGGTCCGACGCCTTCGGCGCCGGGCCGTTCTGCATGGTCCGCCACCACCACTGCGACGAGTTCACCTATCGCGGCACCACCGAGGAAGCGGACGTTTCCTATGCCTTCGGCTACCTCGGCGACATGATGATCCAGTTCATCGAGCAGCACGACGACAAGCCCTCGATCTACCGCGACATGTTCGCGAAAGGCGAGGAAGGCTTCCACCACATCGCCTACCTAGTCTCGGACTTCGCGGGCGAGCGGCAGCGCTGGATCGACATGGGCTATCCGCTGGCCACCGAACTATGGGCGGACGAGGTCAACGCGGCCTACTTCGATACCCGTGCGCTGAACGGCGGCTTTACCGAGATCCACGGCGACCCGCCGCACATCATGGGCCTCTTCGCGCACTGGAAACGGCTCCACGACGCGCGCACGGCGGACACCCCGGCGGCCTACGAAATGCAGGACCTCGCGTTCTACCGGCGCGCGCCGCTGTTGGAGACGGCCTGACCCCGGATTACGCGCGGCCCTCCATCTCCGCCCACGCCCGTGCGAAGGCCAGGGCGTTTGCGGCGATCTCGGCGGTGCTCATGCCCACCTTGTAGAGCGCCGAGCCAAGGCCGAAGCCGTCGGCGCCCGCCTGGCGCCAGGGCTCCATATTGGTCGGCGAGATGCCGCCCACCGCCAGCAGCGGCACGTCCTTGGGGAGCACGGCACGCTGGGCCTTGACCACCGCGGGGCTGGCGGCCTCGGCCGGAAACAGCTTGAGGCCGCTTGCTCCTGCCGCGAGTGCCGCGAACGCCTCGCTCGGCGTGAAGTAGCCCGGCAGCGAGACGAGGCCGCGACGGGCGCTCTCGGCGATCACGGCGACGTCGGTATTGGGCGAGACGATCATCGCGCCGCCCGCGTCCTGCACCTCGGCGACCTGCCCGACCGTCAGCACCGTGCCCGCGCCGACGATCGCCCGGTCGCCGACGCGCCGCGCCAGCTTCTCGATGGTGACGAGCGGATCGGGCGAATTGAGCGGCACTTCGATCAGGCGGAAGCCCGCCTCCACCAGTACGTCGGCGGCCGCCTCGATTTCGTCGGAGCGAATGCCGCGCAGGATCGCGACGAGGGGAAGCTGCGCAAGCGCGGTGGCAAGGTCGATCATGGAGTCATATCCCGGATGCGGGTGATGCCGGCGATGAAGGCAGCGTGACTGTCGACGACGACTGCCTCTCCCCCGGCGATTGAAATGGCGGCGGAATAGAGCCGCGCGAGCAGCCCGTC
Organism: Novosphingobium resinovorum; assembly: GCF_027922145.1. Taxonomy (GTDB): domain Bacteria; phylum Pseudomonadota; class Alphaproteobacteria; order Sphingomonadales; family Sphingomonadaceae; genus Novosphingobium; species Novosphingobium resinovorum. The sequence goes on from NZ_BSFC01000021.1 coordinate 220,112, forward strand.
GGCAAGGAGATGCACGGTCTGGCCCGGCACTATGCGGGAACGGCAGTCGGTGCCGAGCAGCAGGCCGCTGACATAGGCCGCCGCCGTGCCGGGAGCCCGCGCACCCAGTACCGAGGCCGCGCGCACGCCGAACAGCGCAGCGAGCAGGTCACCGTCGGCGCTGGCCTCGACGCCCTTGCGGAATTCCGCGTCGGCATCGACTTCGCCGGTCATCTCGCTGCCGATCAGCGAATGGGCCTTGAGCATGGCGAACATCTCGCCGGTCATGGCGGTGGTGAAGTCGGCCAGCGCGCCGCCCCGCATGACCGCCCACTTGGCGTGGGTTCCGGGCTGGCACAGCAACGCATCGGCAGGCGCGAGCCCCGCCGCGACGGCGCCGAGAAGCTGCACTTCCTCGCCGCGCATCACGTCCTGTCGGCCACCGCTGTCGCGGCAGACGCCGGGGACGATGTCGACGCCCTCGACCGGCGAGACGAGGTTTCCCGCAAGCTCGGCAATCCCGGCAGGCGCGGCGACGTATCCCGCGTCATGCCAACCCCGGTTGGAGCCGACCATGCCCGCGAGCAGCATCGGTAACCCGCCGTGCCGCGCGCGCAGGTCCGCGACGGAGGCCGGAAAGCCGCCAGCTGGAACCGAGAGGACTCCGCCGTCATCCTGCTCCGAGGCGACGACCTCGCTCTTGTCGATGACGTAGGCACGACGATTGGTCGTACCCCAATCGACAGCGATGAAAGGCCCGCTCACCGGAAGTCCGCGTAAGGGACGCAAGGCATCAAAACCACAGAAACCGCTCCTGCACCGAACCCGGTGGCCATCGCCTGAACCACGTCCCCGGCCGAGATCGCATCTTCGCCCGGCCGCTTGGCAGTGGCAATCGAGACGACTGCTCATGACGCAGCGACATGGCCCGAATCATGGCCATCGGAGTTTATCGATGCATCACCGTATAGAAATTCATATTTATAAGATCAATTGACGCGAGCTTCGGCGCATCGCTTCCGTGCAGGCCTCGTTTCATCCGCCGGGGCTGAAGAACTCGACGATCGCGCCTTCGGGCGAGCGGACCGCGAACAGCGTGACGGTCCCGTAAGGCGCGATCACGAACGCCGCCGGTTCGATATGGAGTGACCCGCCCCGGCCGGCGATCGCGGCGGCATAGGCATGGGCATCGTCCACCTCAAAGCGCAGGCACAGGATGCCGACATTGGGCGCCGCGCAGTCGGCGTCGCAGCGGCGGCCGTACATCGCGGCGTTGTGGATCAACTCGACTCCGCCTACCGACGGCCCCGGCGGGTTGAAGATCACCACCCGGCGCTGCGCCCCGATCGCGGCGGGCAGCGGCAGGCCGAGCACATCGGCACCCGGCTCGGCCACGCCCTCGACCATGAAGTCTAGGTCCTTGTGCCAGCCCAGCACGTCCACGTAGAACGCGATGGCACCTTCGATATCCGCCACCATCTGCGTCGAATTGAACACCGGCGAAAGCCTGCCCGAAGGATCGAGCCCCGGCACTTCGGGCGAGTAGCGCTGGATCACCGCAAGGTTCAATCCGTCCGGGCCGATCGCCACGACCTGCCGGACCGAGAAGTGCGCCTCGCTGTAGTCCACCGGCTCACCGAACGCCGTCCAGCCGTGGCGCTGCAGTCCGCGATAGACCTTATCGACGTCGGCCGAGAACATATCGACGTCGAAGATGCCGCCGGTGTCCCAGGTCCGCTGGCTGGAACGCATGACCTTCTGCTCCACCCCGTGGAAGCGCACCAGCCTGAGCGCGCCGCGCCCGGATACGGTGTCCTGCGGCACGAACAGCGCCTGTTCGATCCGCGTGCACTGCTGCGGAACATGCCATGCCGCGAACTGCGAAGGCGGAGCATCGGGCAAGTCGACGCGGTCATAGCCGCATACTTGCGTCAAGGGCGCCGCAAGGCGGTCGATGTCGAACGTACTGACGACGGCTTCCTGGATGGGCTGAATGATCATGATGCCACAGGATGCTCGTGAGCCGCCGCCGCTGTCCCGCGAGCAGCGCGCCGGTGTCCGACTGACGAAGAAACCTCAGCGCTTCGGAGCGACCTCGGGAATGTCGCTGGCGACCATCTCCCTGCGGTCGCGGGCGATCGACCAGATGCGCCGCCTGGCCTTGGGGTCCCAGTCGATCGCCTGCCCCGGCGTGGCGATGGCGAAGGTCTCGACCAGTTCGAGGCGCGAGCCCGCTTCCGGCAGGCGCAGGGCGTAGAGTTCGGGGCGATCGTGGCCGGTTACGTAGATCAGCCCGTCCGCGCCCCAGCTCAGCCCCGAGCAGCTCTTGGGGGCCATACGGGCGAGAACCTCCTCGGGGAAGGCCCAGGTCTGCTCGATGCGGAACTGCTCGTCCATCCGCGCCAGCACGGTGTAGCGATAGTCGCGGCCCGGCTCGCCGCCCTTGCCTTCGTAGTTCGCGAAGACCGCCCACCACTTGCCGTCATGCCGGTCGATCACGGTCAGCGATCCCGGTCCGAAGCCGAGGCTGACGCTGCCGGAATGGCGCAGCGGGCGGGTGTCGAAGATCTCGATGGCGCTGGTCTGCGGCACCGCCGGGTAGTTGGAGGCGGCGCAGTAGAGCTTCGTCTGGACCACCGTGCAGCTGTTCATGTGGGGAAACAGGCGGCGCTCGCCCTCCCACTGGTCGACCTTCTCGGCATTGGAGAGACGGTATTTTCCGATGCGGTCGTTGTCGATCGCATAGACGTATTCGCCGTCCGATGCGGCGCCCTGATGCGCCTCCGGTGCTGCCATCCGAAGCGCCACGGGCGCGGCCGCCCGGGGCGCTTCCGGCACGGTATCCGCCAGCGACGCCGTGGAAGCGAGCAGGAGAAGGACAGGCAGTAGTCGGACCATGTATGCGTTCTCCGGGATGGATCGGCGAAGCGCTTACGACCGCCATGCTACGCTACCATGTCGGAACGGGCCGCCAGGAAATTGCATGCGATGGTGCATCTTTCCTGTTGCCCCATCCATCCCGGACAAGGCAGGAGGAGTGCAACCTTTTCGCAATTGCACACGGAACCCCCAGTTTGGCCGTCAGTCCTGCCCGCAAGCGCCCCGAACGCGCTTCCACCCGCGCCCCCAACGGCAAGACGAGCGAAAGCACTCCGACCCGCCAGTCGCTCAAGAGCGCGCAGACGCGGGGAAGGCTGATCGAGGCGACGATCCAGTGCCTCGTCAAGGTCGGCTATTCCGGCACTACGACCCCGCTGGTCGCGGTCGAAGCCGGACTGTCACGCGGGGCGATGCTCCACCATTTCGAGAACAGCGCGACGCTGATCCGCGCCACCATCGTCGAACTGCACGAACGGCGCCTGCGCGCCTTCCGCCGCTCCTCGGAAATCACCGAGCACGAACCGACGACGATGGTGACCGCCTATTGGAAACAGGTACAGAAGCCCGCCTTCGTCGCCTTTCAGGAACTGGCGATGGCGGCGCGCACCGATGCCGATCTCGCCCAGATCATGCGGCCTCTCCAGGTCGAATATCGTGAACGCTTCAATTCCGAAGCGATCGCCCTCTTCCCCGAATGGCAGTCCGCGCCCGAGCAGTTCGCACAGGCCATGGCCCTATCCCAGACGCTGATCGAGGGCATGGCGACCGGCCTCATGACCGGCGCGCTGGACGAAGTGATGGTGCCGGCGCTTCTCAAGATGCTGGAAGACAAGATCCGCACCCTGCGGCCCAAGGGCTGATCAGGCGAGGCCGCGATCGCCCTCGGCGGAGAAGTAGGTCGGCGTGCGGGCATAATAGTCCGCGCCCAGCCGGCAATCGACCAGCCCGGCATCGACCGCAAGCACCTGCCCGGTCACGTTGAGGCCGTCGTCGCTGGCGAGATAGGCGAAGGCTCCGGCGATTTCGTCCGCCTCGACCACGCGGCGCAGGGGATTGCGGGCCTCCGCCGCCTTTCGCATCGTCTCCGCATCGCCATAGGCAAGCTCTGTCATGCGGGTCGGTACGTTGCCGGGCACCACTGCGTTGACCCGGATGCTGTCTGCCGCCAGTTCCGCCGCGACGGACCGGGTCAACCCGACCACCGCATGCTTGGCCGCCGTATAGGCATGCGGCCCCAGCGGCGCGAGGCCGGCCGCGCTCGAGGTCGAGAGGATCGCGCCCGAGCACTGCGGCCGCATGACGCGCGCGGCATGCTTCATGCCGTAGAACACGCTGTCGAGCAGCACAGCCAGGGTATCGCGCCATGCGGCCGCCCCGATCTCCTCGACCCTGCCTACGGCGCCGAGTTGCCCGGCATTGTTGATCATGCAGTCGAGCCGGCCATGCAATGCGATCGCCCTGTCCACGAGGGCGGCGACGTCCTCCTCGCGGGTGACGTCGCAGGGGACGAAAGCGGCGGAAAGCTTCTCGGCCAGCGACTTACCTGCATCATGCCTGAAGTCGCCGAGCACGAGCACGGCGCCCTCGCGCGCGAACCTGCGCGCGGTCGCTTCGCCAAGTCCGCTCGCCGCGCCGGTTATCACAGTGACCTTGCCTTCAAGCCGCATCGTTGCCCTCTATTATCGATATGGAGTGGCCGGTGCGCGATTGGAGGATCGCACACCGGCCAAGGTGTGAGGGGAAAATTCCCCCCGATCAGTAGTGGTAGGTGACCTGCACCTGCACCGTGCGCGGGATGTTGGCATAGCCGCGCTGGTCGCCCAGCACGCCCCCGTCGGTCCCGGTGCCCCGGCCGGTGCCCGGCGCATCCAGCGCGCCGGAGATGACGAACTGGTTGGTCAGGTTCTTGCCGATGACCGCCAGATCCCAGCCCGCCTTCGAACTGAGCGTCAGCGACGCGTCGAGGTTCACGTACTTGGGCTGCGTCGCGATCGGGTTGTTGAACGGCGATGCATTGTAGCTGCTGGAATAGCGGGCATCGGCCGAGAGCGTCAGCGACATGTCGGGGCTGAGGTCTGCCTCGTAGCTGGTGCCCAGCGCCGCCGTCCAGCGCGGTGCGTTGGCGGTCGGCTTGCCGCTCAGATCCTGCACGAAGAGGCCGCCGTAAGGGCTGCTCGTGGTGGGATTGCAGCCCTGCGCCGGGGTCTGGCCAGTGACGCACGGTGCGATGAAGTCCACGTAGCGCGCCTTGTTGTAGTTCAGCGCGCCGCGCATCGTCAGGCCCGGAAGCGCATGCGGCGCCCACTCGGTCGAGATCTCGACGCCCTTGGTGCGCGCCGAACCCGCGTTCGTGGTGATGTAGCGGAACGTCTGCGCTTCGAAGAAATCGACCTGCAGGTTGGTATATTCATACGTGTAGAGCGCCACATCGAAGCGCAACTGGTTGTTAAACAGCGTGGTCTTCACGCCGCCCTCGAAGCCCTTGGCCTTCTCCGGCTCGAAGTCGAGATCGGCGGGGATCGACGCGTTGGTATAGGAACTCTGGTTTGAGAAGCCGCCCGACTTGTAGCCGGTCTTGAAGCCGCCATAGATGTTGACGCCCGGCGCGGGCTTGTACGACGCGGTGATTTCCGGGCTCCAGTTGGTGAAGGTCTGGTTCTTGTAGATCGGGTCGTTCAGCCGGTTGATCTGGCCGGGGCGATTGACCGGGTGGACGAAGAAGCTGTCCTTGGTCTCATGCGTGTAACGGATACCCGACGAGAGTTCGACCTCGGGCACGACCTTCCAGGTGACTTGCGCGAAGGGAGAGATCGTCTCACCCTTGGTGTAGGAATCCTTGCCGAAGGCGACGTATTCCCATTCCGGCCGCTGGGTGCTGACGCGCGTGTTGCCCGAATAGACGTACTGGTCGGACTGCAGTTTGGTCTTCTGGTACAGTACGCCCAGCATCATGTTGACCGGGCCGTCGTAGTTGGTCTGCGCGCGCAGTTCCTCTGAGAACGCCCACCACTTCTCACGCGAGCCGACGTAGATCTGCACGGCGCGCTGCTGGTAGTCGCTGTCGGTCAGCCAGCGGTTGTTCTGGTTCTGGTAGTTCGTGGCCGACGTCAGCGTCACATCGCCCAGGTTCCATTCCAGATTGTTGGTCGCCTGCCAGGAGCGGTACTTCGTGTAGAGTTCGCCGTCGGCGCGCGCGAAGGGGAAGTTCGCGGCGATCTCGGTCGGCATCTGGTTGTGGTAGTATTTCCAGTCCCGCTTGCAGGGCACGCCGGGTTGCAGCGTGCTGAACCCGGTGGCGCAGGAGAACACGATGTTGTTCCAGGCGCCGTCGTTGGTGGTCGTCTCGTTGGCGGACACCTTGAAGGTGTTGGTGATGGTGTCGGTCGGCTCCCACTTGAGCGTGAGGCGCCCGACCAGTTCCTTCTCCTTCGGACCGCGGCGGTCGCCCGGAGGCGCAACCAGGTTCTGTACCGGGCCGCCGGCCTGGTCGGTGACGGTGAAGGGCTGCGCCGTGGCGTAATTGCGCGAATAGCCCCCGTACATCTTCGATGCCCGCAGCGCCACGCGCAGCCCGAGCGTTTCGGTGAGCGGCGTGGAGATCATCTGCTCGATATAGGGCCGCTTCGCCCGGAACTCGTAGCCCACGCGGGTCGAGCCCTCGAAGCTGGAGCCGGGATCTGCGGTGGTGATCGAAATCACGCCCGCCGTCGCGTTCTTGCCGAAGAACAGCGCCTGCGGGCCTTTCAGCACCTCGATCCGCGACAGGTCGAAGAAGCCTTCGTTGAGGATGCGGCCGCTGGCGTAATAGATGCCGTCGACGATGATCGCGGTGGAGGATTCGATGCCCAGCGCGCTCGCCGGGGTGCCGATGCCGCGCAGCGAGATCTGCGCGCCCGAACCCGTCGTCGCGCGGCCTACGGTGAGGTTCGGCGTCGTCGCCGCGATGCGCTCGATGTTGGAGATGTCCTGCCGGGCGATCTGCGCGGGCGAATAGGCGGTCACCGCGACGGGAATGTCCTGCAGCGATTCCGAACGCTTGCGCGCGGTGACGACGATTTCCTCGAGGCCGCCCGCAGCCGCCTGAGGGGCGGCGTCCTGAGCCATCGCGGGGCTGGCGAGGCCGATCGCGGAAGCCGACGCCATGAGCCCGGCGAGCAGGCAGGCGCGATGAAAGTTCGGTAGGTCCTTCATTCTCTTCTCCCCGTTCATCTCTTCGCTGCGAAGGATGACTTATTTAGAAAATCGAAGGCATGACCACAGCCCCCGGACATGCCGGAGTGCGCGGTGGAGCCAGTCTTCATCCCGTTCCCTGGAGCACCCGGCGATTCGTCGCCGTGGTGATCCAACCTCTTTTCTGCCCGGCTTTATGCGCAGGATGATCCGCCGTGACAATAAAAAAGTCGATCATGATTGCTTTTTTATGGCGCACGCAAGCCCGCAACCCCGCCAAACCTGCGGGTTTCAGCGGTAGGCCGCATTCAAAGTGCGGCTAGATAGCAACAATTGAGCTAGACTTATTACTCGTCGCTCGCCATGCTTCGGGTCATCGGCCGCGAGCGTGACCGCCTTCGTGCGGAGGCGCTGCGGCCCAACGACAATCATGGATGGAGAGGCGCCCGATGCCGGTCATGGCTGAGAGGATTTCCGTTGTGTCGCCCGTCGCGGGAGTGAAGCGGCGATGAGTGAGGCTCTCGATTACGACGTCATCGTCATCGGCACCGGGGCGGCGGGGCTCAGCGCCGCAGCGCTTGCAGCACAGGGCGGCGCCAGCGTCCTGATGGTCGAGGCAGCCGACCGCACCGGCGGGTCGAGCGCCTTGTCCGGCGGCGTGTTCTACGCGGCGGGCACATCGCTCCAGCGCGAGGCCGGGCTGGAGGACGACACGGCCGAGGCGATGTTCCACTATTACATGACGCTCAACCAGTACAAGCTGGAGCCCGCCCTCGTGCGCACGCTTTGCGAACGCTCGGCCGAGGCGTTCGAGTGGCTGCGCGAAATCGGCGTCGGGTTCACCGTCGAAAACCTCTACGCCTCGGGCGTCGACAAGGTCCGGCGCGGCCACCGTGCGACGGACGGCGGCGCGGGCATCGTCGAAGGCCTCGAAGGCTTCCTGTCCGGCAGGAACATCGATACCGTCCTCGATACCCGCGTCGAGACCCTGCTGGTCGAGAACGGCCGGGTCTGCGGCATCGTCGCCGACGGCGCGCCGGTGCGCAGCGCCGCAACGGTGATCGCCACCGGCGGCTTCGGCGCCAATCCCGAGATGCTGGCGCAACTCTATCCCGATGCCTCGCGTTACGGCGACCTCCACTGGTATATCGGCGCCCCTACCTGCCGGGGCGATGGCCTCGGCCTTGCCGCGCAAGTGGAGGGGCAGTTGAGCAAGGCCAATCGCGGCCTGCTCCTGATCACTCCGGGCTTCGTCAAGGACCTCGAAAGCTACCTCCCCGGCTGGCTGATGATGGTGAACCGCGACGGGCGCCGGTTCATCGACGAAACGATAGAATATTCGGTCCTCGCCGCCGTCCTCGACGAACAGCCGGGACGGGACTGCTTCGCGGTGTTCGACGAGGCATCGCGCCTCGCCTCGAAGACCACCAAATACCGGCCTGCCCCCAACTGGACGGCGGACCGGCTGCTGGACCATGTGGAGGCCGGAACGCTGATCAGCGCACCGACGCTGGAGGACCTTGCCGGGAAACTCGGCGTGCCCGCCGCCCGTCTTGCGACGACGGCAGAGCGCTACAATTCGCTGGTACAGATAGGGAACGACGAGGACTACTTCAAGCCCTCGGCGATGCTGCGGCCGGTCGCGCAAGGGCCGTTCTACGCCGCGCATATCCGCCCGGCCGTGATCTGCTGGACGGGCACCGGCATCCGTATCGACACCGAAGCCCGCGTGCTCGGCGCCGACGATCGCCCGGTGCCGGGCCTCTACGCCGCCGGGGAGACGACCGGCGGCATGTTCGGCCAATGCTACGCGGCGGGCGGCGCCTCGATCGGCAACGCGGTCGTCTTCGGCCGCATCGCCGGCGCCAACGCCGCGAAAGAGAAGGTGAACGCATGACCATGGGAGACAGGACCGTCGACGTCCTCATCGCCGGGACCGGCGCGGCGGGTCTCACCGCCGCCGTCACCGCGCGGCGCGCCGGGCTGGACGTGCTGGTGGTGGAGAAGGAAGCCGTCTTCGGCGGCACCACCGCGACCTCCGGCGGCGTGCTGTGGGTACCCGGCAACCACCACTCCCCGGCCATGCAGCGCGCCACCGGCCAGAGCGACGACATCGAGAGCGCCCGCGCCTATCTGGTCGAGGAAACCGGCAACTACATCGAGCCCGACCGGGTCGAAGCCTACCTCGACACCGCGCCGCGCATGGTGCGCTTTCTGGAAGAAAACAGCCACGTCCGGTTCTACGGGATGGACTATCCCGACTATCACTCGGAGAGCGCGCATAGCTCCATCGTCCGCTCGATCGGCACCGTCGATTACGAGGCGCGCGAACTCGGGCCGCACCTGAAGAACCTCAAGCAGCAGTTGCCGCAGACGCTGTTCCTCGGTTTTGCCGTGGGTTCGGGCGTGGAGATGATCCAGTTCATGAAGGCTGGCCGATCGGTCAAGGCGCTGGGCTTCGTCTCGAAGAAACTGGCCAGGCACTTCGCCGATGTGCTGCGCTATGGCGAGGGGCAGCAGGTGGTGCGCGGGCGGGCGCTGGTGGCGCGGCTGGCGCGCACGCTGTTCGACCTCGACGTGCCGATCTGGCTGTCCTCCCCCGTCGCCGGGCTGACCCGCGCGGATGGGCGCGTCACCGGGGCCGAGATCGACACCCCGCAAGGCCGGGTGCGGATCACCGCGCGCCGGGGTGTCGTCCTCGCCTGCGGGGGCTATCCCAACGACCCGGAGCGCCGCGCCGCGACCTTCCCGGCGCCCGCCAACAACCGCGAGCAGCGCAACCCGACCAACCCCGGCAACACCGGCGACGGCATCCGCCTGGCCGAGAGCGTCGGCGGCGTCTTCAACGGCAACGTCGCCCATGCAGCACCGTGGATGCCGGTCTCCGTCCTGCCGGGATCGACGGACTTCACCGGCGTCTGGCCGCACCTGATCGACCGGCAGAAGCCGGGCTTCATCGCCGTGCGCCCCGACGGCCGCCGCTTCGGGGACGAGTCCAGCGCCTACCACGACCTCGTCCCCCAGATGACCCGCGCCAGCGAGGGTGACGCCAGCGCATGGTGCTGGCTGATCGGCGACGCGGCGGCGGTGAAGAAATGGGGCATCGGCATGGTCCGCCCCTTCCCCATTCCCCATGGGCAGCACTTGCGCAGCGGCTACCTCAAGCGCGCCGCGACGCTGCAGGAACTCGCCGCCCAATGCGGCATCGACCCCGCCGCGCTGGAACGCACGGTCGCGACCTTCAACGCCAATGCCGAGGCCGGAGTGGACCCCGAGTTCGGACGCGGCGGGCGGGTCTACGACGTCTATCAGGGCGACCCGGAGCACCGGCCCAACACCTGCCTCGGCCCGCTGACCAAGGGTCCGTACTGCGCCATCCGCATGGAGGCGGGGATCATCGGCACGTTCGCGGGGCTCAGGACCGACCGCCACGCCCGCGTCCTCGACGGCGAAGGAGCGCCGGTGCAGGGCCTCTACGCAGTGGGCAACGACCAGGCCAACGTCTTCGCCGGGGCCTATCCGGGCGCGGGGGCGACGATCGGCCCTGCCATGACCTTCGCCTATATCGCGGGCAGACACCTTGCGGGGCAGGCGGCGTAAATGGAGGAGTTCGACTTCATCGTCAGCGGCGCGGGCTCGGCGGGCTGCGTCGTCGCGGCGCGGCTCAGCGAGAACGGGCGTTACTCGGTGCTGCTGCTGGAGGCCGGGCCGGAGGACAAGGCGTTCTGGATCAGGCCGCCGATGGGCTACCCGATGCTGTTCGCCGACCCCAAGGTCAACTGGATGTTCGAGAGCGAGCCCGAGGCCGAACTCGGCGGCCGCCGCATGTACCAGCCTCGCGGCAAGGTGCTGGGCGGGACCAGTTCGATCAACGGCATGCTCTATATCCGGGGCAACGCGCGCGACTACGACGACTGGCGCCAGCGCGGATGCGAGGGTTGGAGCTTCGCCGACGTCCTGCCCTACTTCCGCAAGGCCGAGGACCAGCAGCGCGGACCCAATGCCTATCACGGCGTCGGCGGACCGCTGACGGTGTCCGACCAGCCGGGCCGCTCCGAGATCGCCGTCGCCATCGTCGAGGCGGCGCAGGAGGCGGGCATTCCCTACAACCCGGACTTCAACGGCGCGGAGCAGGAAGGCACCGGCTTCTTCCAGACGACCACCCGCAACAACCGGCGCTGGAATACCTCGCAGGCGTACCTCACCCCGGCGCGGGGGCGGGCCAACCTGAAGATTGAGACCGACGCCCATGCTACCCGGGTGCTCGTCGAAGGGGGCCGCGCCACCGGGATCGAGTACCGCACCAAAGCGGGCCTGGTCACCGCCAGGGCGCGGCGGGAAGTGGTGGTCTGCGGCGGCGCCTTCGGGTCGCCGCAGCTTCTGCAGCTTTCCGGCATCGGCCCCGCCGCGCACTTGCGCGAAAGCGGCATCGCGCCGGTGCTCGACCTGCCGGGCGTCGGTGCCAACCTGATGGACCATTTCTACATCTCGCTGATGTTCCGCTGCACCCGGCCGATCACCATCAACGAACTGGCCAACAGCCCGCTGCGCAAGCTGAAGGCGGGGATCGACTACGTCCTGTTCAACAAGGGGCCGCTCGCCAGCAACGGCATCTATGCGGGCATCTTCACCCGCACCGACGAGCGGCAGGACCGGCCCAACCTGCAGGTCAACACCAACATCTGGACCGTCCAGAGCCGCACGGCGGCGGGCATGAAGGCCCACCCCTTCCCCGGCTTCACGATGAGCCCGGTCCACCTCAACCCGCGCGCCAGCGGCACGGTGCGGCTGCGCGGGCCGGACCCGCTGGCCGACCCGGTGATCCGCCAGAACTTCCTGACCGACCGCATCGACGTGGATGCGATGATCGCGGCGGTGAAGGTGGTGCGCGGCGTGGCCGCCCAGCCCGCGCTCGCGCCCTACAATGCGGGCGAGATATCGCCCGGCGCGGATGCCCGCAGCGACGCGGAGATCGAGGCTTACGTGCGCGCCGCCGCCATCGCCAACCTGCACCCGGTCGGTTCGTGCCGGATGGGTGTCAGCGCCGACGCGGTGGTCGATCCGCGCCTGCGCGTCCACGGCATCGCCGGGCTTCGCGTCGCCGACGCCTCGATCATGCCGAGCCTGCCGTCCGGCAACACCAACGCCCCCTCGATCATGATCGGCGAGAAGTGCGCCGACATGATCCTGGAAGACGCCCGATAAAAGAGGAGAGAGACATGCCGACACTGGAACAGCGCATCGCCCGGCTGGAAGCGGAATCGCAGATCCGCCAGCTCGTCGCCCGCTACTGCTTCACCATCGACGACCGCGACATCGACGGCATCCGCGCCCTCTTCGCGCCCGATGCGGTGCTGAAATCGGCGGACGGGGTGATGAACGCCACCGGCGTCGATGCGATCATGACGCAGTACGACGGGCGCTTCGACGTGCTCGGGCCGGGGCACCACTTCATGCACGACGTCCAGATCGACTTCGTCGGCGATGGCTCGCTAGAAGCGACGGGCCGTGTGATCGGCCATGCGGAATTGTGGCGCGGCGGCAGGATGATGGTCACCGCCATCCGCTACGACGACAAGTATCGCAACACCGACGCGGGCTGGAAGTTCGCCGAGCGGACGATCGGCTTCCTCTACTACGTGCCGATCGAGGACTATCCGAACATCCTCTCCACGCCCTTGCGCAACCACGCCTATCCCGAGCCCATGCCGGCGGATTTCCCCGAGCGCCTGCCGACCTGGATCGCCTACGAGAAATCGCGCGGGAGGGGCTGAATCCTCCCCCGAGGGGAGGGGGACCATGCGCAGCATGGTGGAGGGGCACAGGCGGTTTGCGTGAGATCGAAGGGAAGCGCCCCGCGCGAGGGTGCCCCTCCACCACCCTGCGGGTGGTCCCCCTCCCCGTGCCGGGGAGGAATTTGCACCCACCTCGTCATTGCGAGCGCAGCGAAGCAATCCAGGGCCGCGCAAGACCGCCCTGGATTGCTTCGCTGCGCTCGCAATGACGAACTTGGGGTTTGCAGATACGACAATACCCGCTGGCGAGTGCGGGCCATTACGCCGGGGAAATCAACGCAAGTCCGAGAACATCGGGTCGGCGTCGGGAGCGTCCAAGCTGGGACGCAGGGTTTTGTTTTCCGTGAAGCTCTGGCGAGCGGCCGGGTAACTCACGGTGCAGCCCGGCTCGACCTGTATTCCATCGGACTTGTCCCATGTAGCCGTCGTTAGGGCTCGCAGCGTTATCGGCCGATGGTTGTCCGGCGGGGACATCCGGTGCCCTGCGTCAAGTCGCAGGAGCGGGCGGATGACGCTTTCCGGGAACTCAGGGACAGTCCGGGTCTTCGAACGGACGCGTGGGTTGCACGATCGCGGCTTGAAACCGCATCCCGGCCCACGACGCCGACCCGATACACCTTTCCAGCGTGATCATCGCCGGATCGGATGCTGGGGCTTATAACCCATTTGGCGATAAATGTCAACCTGCCTCATCCGATCATCGCTTCCACTTCCTCGCGGATGATCTTGCCGCTGGCGCTGCGGGGGAACGCCTCCATCGCGATGAAGCGTACCGCCTTGGGCCGCTTGTATCCGGCCAGCGCGTCGCGGCACATCTGCATCACCACCTGCTCGTCGAGCGAGGGATCGTTGCGCGCGATCACCGCCACCGGCACTTCGCCCCATTGCGGGTCCGGGCGGCGCACGACGATGGCATCGTTGACCCGCGCATCGGCGAACAGCACGCGCTCGATCTCGGCCGGGTAGATGTTCTCGCCGCCCGACTTGATCAGGTACTTGGAGCGGCCGACGAAATCGTAGCCCGAAGGCGTCCGGCGGAACAGGTCGCCCATGTGGAACCAGCCTCCGGCGAAGCACTCGGCATTGGTGGCCTCGGCATTCCAGTAGCCGCTGAACAGCGTCGGCCCGCGCACGCAGGCCTCGCCGGTCGCGCCGTCGGGCACCTCGTTGCCGTCCGCACCCAGCAGGCGCAAGTCGCACAGCAGGCTCAGCCGCTTGGGGAAAGCCGAAGGCATCGTGCCGACGGGGATCAGATCGGCCGATAGCGGCGGCATTCCCGTCTCGGTCGCACCGAATGAGTTGAGGTAAGGCGCGCCCAATGCCCGGGTGATCGCCGCGATCGTGGCGGAGGGGACGAGGTCCGCCATGCAGCCCGCCGCCTTGACCCCGCGCACCCTGGCATCCCGCGCCTCGAGCCGTTCGAGCAGCGGCTCGATCGTCGCGGGCACCAGCATTAGCCAGCCTATCGGAAATTCCTCAAGCGCATCGACCAGCGCATCGGCGTCGAAACCGTCGATGATGATCCCGGTGCCGCCGCACATCAGCGTCGCCAGCAGGTGCTCGGTCCCGCCCATGTGGAACATCGGCGCCCACGAGACGTAGGCGTCAGTCATCGCCACGCCCATGTCGAGCCGCATGGCGCACATCCGCGCGACTTCGGCGCGGTGGCTGATCACGGCGGCCTTGGGCAGCCCCGTCGTGCCGCTGGTGTAGATGATGAGCAGGCCGTCTTCCGGTTCGGCCACGCTGGCGGTCTCTCCCGCCGCGCCGAGACGATCGATGGCGGCGAAGGGACGACCGTTCGCCACTTTCTCCCCGAGGACCTGATGGCGGGACGAGGCGACCAGCAGCGAGGGGTCCACCAGTTCGACGCAGTGGCGCATCTCGGCATCGGAGAGCCGCCAGTTGAGGCAGGCCGCGATCAGCCCCAGCTTCGCGCAGGCAAGCTGGACGGCGGTGTACTCGAAGCGGTTTTCCGACAGGATCGCCACGCGCTGCCCGCGCACGAGCCCGCGTGCGGCGAAATCGGCGGCCACCGCATCGACGCAGGCAAGCACCTCGGCATAGCCGAGGCGCATCCCGCCCTGCACGATCGCCAGCGCCTGGGGGGTCGCCCGCGCGCGCATGGCGACAAGGTCATAGACGCTGGCTGCGAAAGCCTTCTCCATCATCGCTGTCTCTCCCGTCCGTTTCTATTCTTGCCCTGAGCACGACGTTGTCCGGTGCGACCACAAGTTCCGCGTCGCAGGTGTCCTGGTCCCAGGTCCCGCGCGCCAGCACGCCGTCGCCCGCCAGCACGTTGCCCAGCAACGCCGCCTCGATCGAGCATATCTCCCGGTCGGGCCGCGCTTCCATCACCATGTTGAGCAGATAGGCGAGGTTCGTCGGCCCCGGATTGACCGTGCGCGGGCCGAAGCCCAGCGCCTCGGCCGCGGCGGGGTCGACGTGGATCGCATTGTCGTCGCCCAGCGCCTCGCACCACAGCGCCATCGCCTCGGCGGGCACGGCGCCAAGTTCCCACGCGCTCATGCGGGTGCCTGCACGGCCGGTCCGGGCGCGGGCATGATCGTGGTGAGGCTGACCCGCGCGTGCGGCCGCCCGGCGGCGCTGACCGTCATGCCCAGGGTCAGGTGGTCGGCCGCGCCGAACCTGCGGCTTGCCTTGCGCTCCAGCGAGACCACGCGGGCGGCCACGTCGTACCCGGTATCGACCGTCAGCGGCGCGTCGTAGTCGATCCGGCAGCGACCCAGCACCGCCCCCTCGTCGAACGCGAGGCCGAGCGCACGGCACACGTCGCCCACCCGCGCACCCATGCCGCCCAGCGCCGCGACGAAGGCGAAGACGGGGTGCGCCTCCTTGGCCCGGCGCTGCGGCGCAGCGCAGGACCGCCGGATCGCATCGTCGAGCCCGGCAGACAGCAGGAAGCGCCCCGGCGGTATCGCGAAATGGTCCATGCCTCTCCCGGAATGGCTGCTTGGTAAGTCCGCGCCCACGTGTTGCATGTCGCGCGATTGGGCGTAAAGCTGACCTCGGGCTTCGCCGGAGTCAACCGCAATCGAGGCCAGTAATGAGGATGGTTCAATTATCATGGCGAACCCGGTGAAGACCACGGAGGCCGAACCCCTCGCCTGGCGGCGGCGCAAGGACTATCGCCCGCAGGAAATCCTCGCCGCCGCGCGCCGGCTGATCGAGGAGGAAGGCACCACGGCCACCTCGATGGCGCGGATCGCCAAGCTGGCGGGCGTGTCCGAGGCTACGGTCTACAAATACTACGACAGCAAGCAGGAACTGGTGAACCAGGTGCTGGTCGACTGGGCGACGCCTTTCGTCGAGCGCCTGATCGCAGAGCTGCGGCACATCACCGACCTGCGTTCGCAGCTGACGCTGATCGCCGCGCGCTTCATGCGCTCGATCGAGGAGACGCCGCGCTTCCACCGCGTGTTCTACCAGGAACTGCGCTGGGCGGACTATCGCGGGTCGGCGCTGCACAAGCTCAACCACGTCTTCGCGCATAGCGTGGTCGAGGCGGTGCAGCAGGCGCAGCACGAGGGCAAAGTCCGCGCCGACGTCGATCCGGTGATGATCCGCGACATGATGTTCGGCGGGCTGGAGCACGTCGCCATGCGCACCAGCTTCATCGGCCGCCCGCTCGACATCGACGCGGAGGCGAAGCGGTATGTCGACGTGCTGCTCTGCGGCGTGCTGTCCGAGCCGGGCGAACCGCGCGGACCGTCGGAAACGGAGCGGCTGTCGGCGCTGATCGACCGGATGGAAGCGGCGCTGCGAGGGAGGCCGGGCAGCTAATTCTCCCACCCTTCGTCATTGCGAGCGTAGCGAAGCAATCCAGGGCAGGATAAGCCGCCCTGGATTGCTTCGCTACGCTCGCAATGACGAACGGGGGAGAATGGCCATCGCGCCTGCACATCCGCTTTGATCTCCGTTCGATTCGCCGCAGCATAATTATAAAAGACGTTCATGAATGTCTTTTTTTATCGACCGGATTGCGCTACCGATCAGGTTGGCGAGGCCGGAACCCACCGGCCCGCACGGCGTGGGAGAGCGCGATCCAGTGAGACGACCCGGCGCGGACGAACCGACGATGCAGGCGCTCAAGAGCGCCCAGACCCGCGCGCGGCTGATCGACGCGACGATCCGGGTGCTCGTCCGCAGCGGCTATTCGCGCACCACGACGCCGCAGGTGGCGATCGAGGCCGGGCTGTCACGCGGCGCGATGCTGCACCACTTCGACAACGGCGTATCGCTCATCAAGGCGACCATCATGCACCTGCACGAGCGCCGCCTGCGCGCCTTTCGCCGCGCCGCGGAGCGCAGTGCGCTGGATCACAGAGCGATGGTGCGCACGTACTGGAAGCAGATCCAGAAGCCCGCCTTCATCGCCTTCCACGAACTGGCGGTGGCGGCACGTACCAGTCCCGACCTCGCCGCCGTGCTGATGCCGCTGCAGGTGGAGTTCCGCGAGCGGTTCAACCAACTCGCCGTCCAGCTCTATCCCGAATGGCAGGCAAGCCCGGAGAAGTTCGCGCTGGCCATGGCGATCTCGCAAGCGACGATGGAAGGCATGGCGATCAACCTGCTGACGGGCGCCATGGACGCCGGGCTGGTGGAGCCGGTGCTCGAAGCGCTCGAAACCCAGCTCCACGCCCTCAGGCCGCAGGATCAGGCGGCATGAGCGAGACCCCAGCGAATGCCCCGCCGCAGCAGTTCGTGGAACACCGGGTAATTCCACGCACAGCGCTGCGGATGGGGCCAGAACGGGCTTACCGGCAGCAGGTCGTAGTGACCCCGGCAATGGCCGAGCGTCAAGTAGAGGATCGCACCCTCGCCGACCTTGCGCTCGTAGAGCACGGGCACTTCCGCCTCGTCCCAGTCGGCATCGCGGAACTCGTCGCAGCGACCGGTGAAGCTGGTGTGCAGCAGCACGTCGATGTCTGCGGTGCGGTGCGTCAGGTAAAGCTCGTCCTCGACCCGGAAGTCGCGCAGCCCTTGCGTCATCTCGTGATCGCCCCGGGTGACGAAGACCTTGAACGGCGCGATCGGCGGATGGCCGGCGAAACGCGTGCCGAGCAGGCCGGTGAAGGCGGGCACCTCGTCCGGGGTATCGACCACGCCGTCCGCGCCGAAGCGCAGCACCGCGTTGGTCCCGTGCAGCGCCAGCCAGCGCCCGCCGCGCGCCAGGAACGCCTCCAGCGCGGCGACTTCCTCGCCGCGCGTCGGCACCAGATCGCAGGTGTAAGTGATCAGCAGGTCCGCCGCCGCAAGGCTCGCCAGATCGGCGTAATCGGAGGCCACGGAGGCGCGGATGCGCGGTGTTTCCGCCAGCAGTTTGAGCAATTCGAGGCGGGCATAATCGATGTCGTGGAACTTCCCCGCGGCGATCAGGTGGACCTTCATTCCGGCAAACTCCCCTCACGTGTGTGCGTGTATGCGCCCGAGCGTAAGGCTCGCCACGCCTGCGTCCAAGCATCGAAATTCAGGCCGCAGCGCGGTCGCTTCATCATCGGAGAATACGAATGAGCGGTAAGGGCAAAGGCCCCCTCGCAGGTGTCAGGGTGCTCGATCTCACCAGCGTGCTGATGGGGCCTTATGCGACGCAGATCTTCGCCGATCTGGGCGCGGACGTGATCAAGGTGGAGAGCCCCTCGGGCGACACCACACGCTTCATCCCGCCGGGGCCGGACGCCTCGCGCGGGGCGATGTTCCTCAACGTCAATCGCGGCAAGCGCTCGATCGTGCTCGACCTCAAGCAGGGCGAGGCGCGCGCCGCGCTGCTGAAGATGGCGGAAAGCGCCGACGTGTTCATCCACTCGATGCGTTCCAGCGCGATCGGGCGGCTCGGGCTGGACTATGCGGCGCTGAAGGCCGTGAACCCGAAGATCATCTACGCCAACCTCTACGGATTCGCGCGGAGCGGCCCGTACCGCGACTATCCCGCCTACGACGACATCGTGCAGGCCGCCTCGGGCATCGTCGACCTGCAGGCGCGCCTCTCGGGCGGCGAGCCGACTTATGCCGCGACGGTGATCGCCGACAAGGTGGCGGGCCTCACCGGCGCCTACTCGGTGATCGCAGCGCTCTATGCGCGCGAGAAGACCGGGATCGGGCAGGAGATCGAGGTCCCGATGTTCGAGACGCTGGTGTCCTTCGCCATGGTCGAGCATTTGTGCGGCTCGCTCTTCGTGCCGCCCCAGGGGCCGCCCGAATACCCCCGCGCCACCTCGGAAGCGCGGCGCCCCTACCGCACGGCGGACGGCTACATCGGCGTGATGATCTACAACGATAAGCACTGGCGCGCCTTCTTCGATGCGCTGGGCAACCCGGAGTGGTCGCAGGACGCCATGTTCGCCTCGATGCGATCGCGCACGCAGAACATCGGCACCGTGCTGGCGAAGGTGGCCGAAGTGATCGAGACGCGAACGACCGAGGAATGGGTGGAGCTGTTCCGTCAGGCCCACATCCCCGCCACCGCGATCAAGAGCCTGACCGACCTGCTCGACGATCCGCATCTGGTCGAAACCGGCTTCTGGCAGGAGCGCGAAACGCCCGAGGGCACCCTGCGCTTCCCCGGCATCCCGACGACTTTCTCCGAAACCCCCGGCGCCATCGGCGATCCCGGCCCAGCGCTGGGCGGCGAAAGCCTCGACGTCCTGCGCGAAGCGGGTTTCTCGGCCGAGGAGATCGCCGATCTCCAAGCGCGGGGCGCGGTAAGGACGGCGGCATGAGCCCCGAAACCCATTGGCGCACGGCGCTGGCGGAAGGTCGCCTGCTGCTCCAGCGCGCGGAGGATGGCAGCGCGGTGTTCCCCCCGCGCCTCGCCGCACCGGGCAGCGGCGGGCCGCTCGAATGGTTCGAGGCATCCGGGCGCGGCCGGGTCTACACGCTCTCGTGGATCAACCGGAAGCCGCCCGCCGAGCCCTATCACGTCGCGCTGATAGACCTCGACGAAGGCGCGCGGCTGATGAGCCGGGTGGAGGGCGTGACGCCCGAAACGCTGGCCATCGGGATGCGTGTGGAAGCGTTCGTCGATCACGACGGGGATGCACCGCTGCTGCTGTTTCGGCCGGTGGAGGACTGACGATGACCGACACCTTCCCTCGCGCCCGCACCGCCATCGCGGGCCTCGCCACCTTCGGCATCGGCGAGACGCCCGGATACAGTTCGATGGAACTGACCGCGCAGGCCGCCCTCCTCGCCGTCGCCGATGCCGGGTTGACGCTGGCTGACGTCGATGCCCTGTTCATCTGCCAGCCGGACGACTTCTTCGCAGGGCTCTCCTTCGCCGAATACCTCGGCCTGCAGCCGCGCTATACCGACAACAACCGCACCGGCGGCTCGGCCTTCATGAGCCACATGGCGGTGGCGGCGATGATGCTGGAGGCGGGCTATATCGACTGCGCGCTGATCGCCTACGGCTCCAACCAGCGCAGCAACGGCGGCAAGCTGGCGACGAAGATCACCAATAATCAGTGGGATGCGCCTTACGCGCCCATATTCCCGCTGACCGGCTATGCGCTGGCGGCTGCGCGTCACATGCACGAATATGGCACCACCCGCGAAGACCTCGCCGCCGTGGCGCTGGCCGCAAGGGCCTGGGCGCAGACCAACCCCGAGGCTTTCGCCAAAGGCCCGCTGTCGCTGGAGGAGTGCCTTGCCGCCCGCATGATCAGCACCCCGATCTCGGTGCGCGACTGCTGCCTCGTCACCGACGGCGCGGCGGCGATCGTGATGACACGCACGCCCCGCGCCCGCGACCTTGCGAAACCCGCCGTGCCGCTGCTGGGCGCGGCTGCTGCGACGTGGTGGAATTCGATCGCGCAGGCCAAGGACGTGACCGTCACCGCCGCCAGGGAGTCCGGCGCGCGGGCGATGGCGATGGCGGGAGTCTCTCCCTCCGACATCCGCACCGCGCAGCTCTACGACGCGTTCACGATCAACACGATCCTGTTCCTCGAGGACCTCGGTTTCTGCGCCAAGGGCGAAGGCGGCCGCTTCGTGAGCAGCGGCGCCATCGCACCGGGCGGCAGTCTGCCGGTGAACACCAACGGCGGCGGCCTCTCGTGCTGCCACCCGGGGATGTACGGCCTCTTCGCGGTGATCGAGGCCGCGCGCCAGATCCGGGGCGAGGCGGCGAACCAGCTGTCCGGCGTGGATGTCGCGCTGGCGCACGGCAACGGCGGCACCCTGTCCAGCCAGGCGACGGTGGTGCTGGGGAGTGTGGCTACCTTGTAAGTCGGAATGCGCCGTCGTCCCGGACTTGATCCGGGACCGCTGGCCGTGAACAGCCCACCTCGCGTCAGGACGTCTCACGGCCAGCATTCGCCTCAAGAATTGCCAGCGGTCCCGGATCAAGTCCGGGACGACGCGTCTTCACTGCAGCGCCAGCACCCGCCGATAGCCCTTGAGCGCGCGGCCCACGAAGAACGCCGAAACCCCCGCCGCCGCCGCGCACGTCACCGAGAGCGAAAGCCCCACACTGCGCTCGTCGGCGAAGACATGGTCGGTCAGCAGCGCCACGATCGTCGGCGCGGCGCCAAGCCCCATGACGCTCGCCACGAAGACGTAGACCGACGAGGAAATCCCCCGCATCCGGTTCGGCGTCGCCATCTGCAGGCCCGAAGACGCCAGCGCCTGCGGGAGCGAATAGGTGAAGCTGGCGAGCGTCGCCACCACCATCGCGAATTCGTAACTGGGCGCGAACGCCAGCGCCAGCGAGATCGGGATCAGCGCCAGCGCGGCGAAGAACGGCACCCGCATCAGCGCGTCATGGTGGCCCCGCCGCCGCAGCCAGTCGGCAACCATCGGCCCTGCCAGCACGCCGATCGAACCGGTGACGAGCACTGCCACGCCGTACTGCACGCCCACCGTGGCCGCACTCGCCCCGAAACGGCGCATCAGCATCGCGGGCATCCACGCCGGGAAGGCGTACAGCACGATCACCAGCGAGGCCATGCCGGCATAGAAATTGCCGTAGAAGTCCCGGCGATCGGTAAAGGTGCGCCAAACTTGCGCAAACGGCATCTGCGCCGAATCCCGAGGCGCCAGCTTGCGCACGGGCTCGCGAATGCGCAGCATCATCAGCGCGATCAGGACGCCGGGGATGCCCGCGACGAGGAACACGACCTGCCACGGGCGCAGCGCTCCCAGATAGGGCACCGCGCTCAGATCCCAGCCCTGCGCCGCCTCCAGCAGCAGCCCACCGAAGATCAGCGCCAGCCCGCCGCCGATGTAGGGTCCCATCAGGAAGATGCTGAATGCGCGCGGGATCATCCTCGTGGGAAAGCTGTCGGCGATGATCGACCATGCGGCGGGCGTGACGCTCGCCTCCGCACCGCCCACTGCCGCACGGGCGAAAAACAACTGCCAGTACCCGCGCGCGAGGCCACAGAGGCTGGTGCCCAGACTCCATAATATCGAGCCGCCGATCAGGATGCGCTTGCGACTGCCGGTGTCGGCCAGCCTGCCGAACAGCGGGCTGAACAGGATATAAGCGGCGGTGAACGCCACTCCCTGCAACAGACTGAGGCGCGTGTCGGACAGTCCGAAGTCTGTCTTCAGCGGCGCCACCAGCAGGTTCAGCACCTGGCGGTCCACGAAACTGGCGGTATAGGTCAGGGTCAGCACGAAGATCAGGTACCACGCCGCCGCAGTGGGCGCAGGCTCGGTATCTTCCGGAAGCGGCGTAGCCTGCTCTTCCGGCTCGGCGAGAGCGACAGCCGCCCCGCTCACGCTCCCGTTCATGACCGGATCCAGTCTTCGATCATCGGCCGGATCGGCTCGCCAACCAGTTCCAGCACCGGACCGTCACCACGCGCCATGTAGGCCATCTGGCCGTAGCGATGCTTGGGAGACGCGCCCGCTGCGATGACCCGCCAGCCTTCGGCCAGCAACGCTTCCACTTCCGAGCCGACGTCGTCCACCCAGGCGCCGACATGGGCGGCGGAAACGGCACGCAGCGCCTCGTAAGCGCCGCCGGGGACCATCTGGATCAGTTCGACGTGGATCGGCCCCTGCCGCGAATACGTGACGGTTAGATGTGCTTCGGACCAACCGAGATCAGGCAGCCATACGCGAATAGGATCGAATTTTCGAATTGGTGCCCATTCGACACCAAGTCCATTTCTCAATTTATCCATGGATTGATGAATATCATCGACTATCAATCCATGATGATGGAGCTTTTCAAAAGCTTTCAATTTATCCTCATCCCATATTATCGATCAGCTTATACGCTGTCGTGATTCGAGAAACGGTTCTCGCCATCCGAAGACGGCAGATAACTTCGGGAGAATAGCACAATGACTGGCCTGATCGTGGAACGCCGTGGCGCCGTGTGCCTGCTGACGATCGACCGCGAGGATGCGCGTAACGCGCTCGACGCGGCCACATCCCACGCGATGGACGAAGCAATCTCGGCCGCGGAAGCCGATCCGGCTGTGGGGGCGATGATCGTGACGGGCGCCGGCAACCGCGCCTTCTGCGCCGGCATGGACCTGAAGGAAGCGGAGCGCATCGGCGCCGGGCATGGCCTGATCCCGGGCCGGGGTTTCGGCGGCATCACCGAACGCCGCCGTTCCAAGCCCCTCATCGCCGCGATCAACGGCACGGCGGTGGCCGGCGGGTTCGAGATCATGATGGCCTGCGACATGGTCTTCGCCGCCGAACACGCACTGATGGGCGTGAGCGAGGTGAAGCGCGGCCTCTTCGCCTTCGCCGGCGGCATCCAGCGTCTCGCCGCGCAGGTCCCCCGCGCCACGGCACTGGCTATGATCATGACCGGCGAACTGCTGCCGGCGCGGCGGCTCTACGAACTGGGCGTCGTCACCGAAGTGGTTCCCGGCGACGGCCTGCTGAGCCGCGCGCTGGAAGTTACGCAGGCCATGCTGGCGAACAGCTGGCAGGCGATCAACAACGGGCGTGAACTCTACGAACTCTCCACCGGGATGGATATCGCGCAGGCGCTGGCAGTCGGTAACGCCTGGGGCAAGGCGACCCTCGCCAGTGCCGACAGCCACGAAGGCATCGCCGCTTACGCGCAGAAACGCGTCGCGGAATTCGGTCAGGACTGAAGCGCCCGATTGTCGAGATGGCAAAATTACAATCACTGTTGACTGTTTTATCGTGCGGGAGGTAGGATCGCAAGCATCACATCGACAGAATCAAACATTCATGTCTGTTTTTGATTCGGTTGGGCCGACCCGGCGACAGTCACAGTTCAGGGCGTCGCGGTTCAAGGCAAGGGAGAGAAGGCCGATGCTCGATCTGGTCACAGATCAAACACCCGAGAACGATTTCGCGCGCATGGACTACGAGCGGGATCGCAAGGGGCCGCCCGAGGGGTTTCCCAAACTCCCCGACATTCCCGGCACCCGCTACACCGACGCCGAATTCCTCCGCCTCGAAAAGGAGATGATGTGGGACCGGGCGTGGCTTTACGCCGGCCACACTGATCAGGTGCCCAATCCCGGCTCCTGGTTCCTGACCCGCAATTCGGGCGTGCCGATAATCGTCGCGCGCAACCTGACAGGTGAGGTCAAGGCGTTCTACAACACTTGCCAGCATCGCGGTGCCCCCCTCGTCACCGAGGAAGCGGGTGAAGGGCGCGGCTTTGTGTGCGGCTATCATGGCTGGAGCTACACGCTCGACGGCAAGCTGACGGCGGTGCGCGACAAGCGCGACTTCGTCGATCTCGACATGTCATGCCGTTCGCTGGTGCAGGTACGTTGCGAGCTGTTGGGGTCGCTGATCTTCATCAACCGCGATCCCGATGCACAGCCGTTGATGGAGCACATCGGCCCGATGGCCGAACAGCTCGAACAGTTCGAGCTTGAAAAGCTTCGCCTCGTCGACAGCCGCAGCTACGAAGTTGACTGCAATGCCAAGGTCTTGCTCGACGCTTTTCTTGAGGTTTATCACCTCAAGTCGATCCATATCAACACCGTGGACCGCTTCCTCGATCACCGCGCGATGATCGTCACGCTCTGGCCGGGCGGTCACAGCCGCATGGCGACGCCGAACCGCCGTCCGGACTGGGTAGATCCCGGCACCATAGGCATGCCCGAGATCGCATCGATCACGGAATTCCCGGCGAAGAACAACGTCAGCTACCAGATCTATCCCAACTTCATAATGCCGCCCGCGCCCACAGGCATCCCGATCCTGCAGTTCTGGCCGATCGGGACCAGGCGCACCCGCGTCGTCTCCAGTTGGCTCGCGCCCGACCACGATCCCGAGAATCCGCACCCGCTCTGGCCCACGCGCCTGAACAACTGGGAGCGCATTCTTTACGAGGACCTGCAGTACGCGCCCCAGATCCAGGAATCGCTTGAAAGTCCGGGTTTCAAGGGCATGCCGCTCAACTATCAGGAGCGCCGCATCTATCACTGGCACGAGGAACTGGACCGCCGCATCGGCCTCAACCAGGTGCCGCAGCACGCACGCGTCGAGCAGGTGCTGGGCGACTGGGTACAGAGGGACTGACTTTGCCCCGAGCCCCACAGGGGGCCGAGAAAACAAGATTGCGGGAGAACGAACATGGCAGATCTGGCCGGAAAGATTGCCGTCGTCGTTGGCGCGGCGAACCGGGACAACATGGCGCAGGTCATCGCACGCCGCCTTGCCGCCGACGGCGCGACAGTCATCGTCGCGGGCCGCAGGGCGGAGGAACTGGAGCGCCTGGCTACCGAGATCGGCGGGCTGGCAGTTACCGGATGTGACCTTACCGACGAGGCCAGCCTTGCCCGGCTGGGCGACACCGCCAAGGCCACCTACGGCGGGGTCGACATTGCCGTGAACGCCACCGGCTGGGGCCTGCTCAAGCCCTTTCTCGACACCACGAAGGCCGAGATCGAGCAGATGACGGCGCTGCAGTTCACCGGCGCGATCCTGTTCTACCAGGCCATGTTGCGGGTCATGCGCGACGGCGGATCGCTGATCCAGATTTCGTCCGCCACGGCATCGATCATGCTGGAGGACCACGCCGCCTACATGGGCACCAAGGCCGGCGCCGACCACGTGATCCGCTGCATCGCCAACGAATTCGGCCATCGCGGCATCCGCGCCAACTCGATCGCGCCTGGCTTCACGGTCACGCCGATGACCGAGAAAGCATCGAAAAACAATGCAATAATCGATACATTTACGAAAGAGTATCCGCTCGGCCGCGTCGGCACGAGCGAGGACATCGCCGAGGCCGTTTCGTGGCTCGCAGGGGATGCCTGCTTCATGAGCGGGCAGGTCCTGCAAGTGAACGGCGGCCTCACCCTGCGTCGTAATCCCACCAACGCCGAGATCGTCTCCGCCGTAAAAGCCGCCAAATCCGCAGTGGGACAAGCCGCTTGATCCGGGGCGTCCATCATCTTGCCATCTCGACGCCGGACCTCGAACGGTTCGTCGATCACTACCAGCGCTGGTTCGGCTTCGAACGCGCCGGCAAGGAAGGCGGCTGGCAGCCCGGCAACGACCGCATAGACACGATGGTCGGCTTGAAAGACAGCAGCGCCCGCTACGAGATGATCCGGCTGGGTAATCTGCATATCGAGGTCTTCGAGTATGCCAGCAACGACCCGGAAGTAGTCCACCCCCGCATGTGCGACCGGGGCATCACGCACTTGTGCCTCTATTGCGACGATGTCTTCGCCGAGTACGAACGTCTTCTCGGCCTGGGCATGAAGTTCAACTGCCCGCCCGGCGGCTCTGCGGCGACGCGCGCGACGTATGGCCGGGACTGCGACGGAAACGTCGTGGAACTCCTTCAGATCGTCGATCCGGACTGCGGGTTCGCCTTCGATAAGCTGGCCGTGGCATGATCGCTGCGTCATCCCGGACTTGCTCCGGGGCCGTAGGCGGTCTTTAGGTCAGTGCTGACGGCTGGGGCTTCGACAAGCTCAGCCTGAGCGGAATTGGGAGGTTTACACTTAACCCCGCTCACCCTCAGCTTGTCGAAGGGTCAGGCTGAGCTTGTCGAAGCCCCCCGCGTCACACGGCCCACGGTCCCGGAGCAAGTCCGGGATGACGAAACTGGATGGACTGCTTGCCTGACACCAACCCCTATATCGACGATCCCGAACTCGAACGCCGCCTCGCCTACGCCTTCGAGGAAACCGGCCCCGACAGCTTCCGTGTCGCCCCGGTCCCCAGCGGGCTGCTGCGGCTCTACGGCGGCATGGCGCTGTCGCAATGCCTCGCCGCCGCGCGGCTGACGGTGCCGCAGGACAAGGCGGCGCACAGCCTGCACGCCTACTTCCTCCAGCCCGGCCTCATCGACCGGCCGGTGGACTTCGCCGTCACCCGCGAAAGCGACGGACGCAGCTTTTCCAACCGCACCGTGCGCATGACCCAGGACGGCGCGCCGATCATCAACCTGATGGCCTCGTTCAAGGCGCCCGAACCCTCGGGCCGCCACGGCTTCCCGATGCCCGACGTGCCCCCGCCCGAGGGCCTCACCAGCCTGGCCGAACTGGTGGCGGCCTACGGCGATCGCCTCCCCGAACGCCACCGCCCGTTCTGGCGCCGCCGCCAGCAGGTGGACTGGCGCCCGATCGGCCTGTTCCCCTTCGACGAGCGCGAGGTGCGCCCGGCGGCGCGCGACTTCTGGTTCCGCTTCAACGGCACTGTGGACGGTCCGCTGGATGTGCAGCAGCGCCTGCTCGCCTATGCGACGGACCTGCATATCTTCCACACCGCACTCGGCCCGCTGGGCATCGGCTGGGCCAACGACTTCCTGCAGAGCAGCAGCCTCGACCACGCGATCTGGTTTCATGACGATTTTCGCGTGGACGAATGGATGCTCTACGCGATGGACAGTCCCGCCGCGACCGATGCGCTGGCGCTCGGCCGGGGCAACATCTTCCGCCGCGACGGCACCCTCGTCGCCACCGTCAGCCAGCAGGGCCTCGCGCGGATGCTGGATCAGAAACGCGAAGGAAAGCTGTGACTTCCGAGCCGTTCACTCCCGCAAAACCGTACCGCACGTTCGAGGATCTGGAACTCGGCGAGTTCCGCCGCTCCTCGCCGCGCACGGTGACGCAGGATGAAATCCTGGAGTTCGCGCGCAAGTACGATCCGCAGTGGTTCCACACCGACCCGGAAAGCGCCGCGCAGTCTGTCTTCGGCGAAGTGGTGGCGAGCGGCATCCACGTCCTAGCACTGTGGCGGCAGATGGATCATGAGATCAACTGGGACATCGACTGGGTCTGCGGCGTGGGCTGGGACGAACTGCGCCTGAAACGCGCGATCCGCGCCGGGGACACGATCCACGTCACCAGCGAGATCGTGAGCCTCGAACCCTCGAAGACCCGCACCGATCGCGGCACGGCGATGACGCGCTATGCCGTTGTGCTGGAAGACGGGACCGAGGCGGTGACGTTCACGAGCATCAACCTGGTCTACACGCGCGGCGCACGGGAGCGGATGGCCGGCACCGCGCGCTAGAAGCGCGGGTGCCGGGCCACCCCCTCATGGCTCTGTAACCGAGGGGGCTTCGACAAGCTCAGCCTGAGCGGTGTGGAGAGCAGTTTTTCAGGTCCCGCTCAGGCTGAGCTTGTCGAAGCCCCCTCCGCCACCTACCGCCGCTGATCGAACCGCCGCCCGAGCATGGCCCCGGCGATGTTGACCTTCTGGATATCGATCGCCCCGCCCGCGATGCCCCAACCCCACGAGTCCCGCAGGCGGCGCTCCATCGGGAACTCCTTGGAGTAGCCGTAAGCCCCCATCAGCTGCATCGCATCGCCCGTCACCTCGCGCGCGATGGTGTTGGCGAAGCACTTGCCGGTGGAACTGTGCAGCACCGACGGCAGGCCATCCTCGGCCAGAGAGGCGGCGCGCCAGATCAGCAGGCGGGCGGCCTCGATCTTCATCTGCATCTCGGCCAGCTTGATCTGCACCGCCTGGAATTCGGCGATGGGCTTGCCGAACTGCTTGCGCTCCTGAACGTAGACGCTGACGTCCTCCAGCGCGCCCGAGGCCTGCGCCAGCGACATCGTGGCATTGCCGCAGCGTTCGAGGTCGAAGGCTTCCATCAGCTTCTTGAAGCCGCCGCCGGCCTGCACGATCACGTTGTCCAGCGGCACTTCGCAGTCGTCGAAGTTGATGTCCGACGACGGCACGCCGCGAAAGCCCATCAGTTCCTCGTTCGGACCGAAGGAGATGCCGGGCGCGTCCTTCTCCACCAGCACCGCGCCGATGCCCTTGGCGCCCGGATCGTCCGAGAGACGGCAGTAGACGACATAGGCGTCGGAATGCCCGCCGCCCGAGCACCAGCGCTTGGTGCCGTTGATGATCAGCTTGTCGCCCTTTACCACGCCCTTGGTCTTGAGGTCGGTCAGCGCGCTGCCCGCGTCCGGTTCGGACATGGAGACCGCCACCACCATGTCACCCGAGCAGACGGCGGGAACCACGCGCTTCTTCAGCGTGTCGGACGCAAAGTGCTCGATCGCGCGCACCGGTCCGACCGAGCTTTCGAAGATCGGAAAGCCGACCGCCGAGGAAATCTTGCCGAATTCCTCCAGCACGATCAGCGCCTCGATGTTGCCGAGGCCGAGGCCACCGAGATCGCTCGACACGTTGATGCCCAGGAAGCCCATCTCGGCATAGCGCTTGACCAGCGCGCGGCTCGGCGGCTTGTTGTCGCGCTCCAGCTCGGCAGCGATGGCGGGCAGCTCGGCGCGGGCGAAGGTGCGGGCAGCTTCCTGCAGTTGGAGCTGGTCTTCGGTCAGCTTGAAGTTCATCGTTTCTTTTCCGTCAGAGCAAATGGGGCTGTTCGATGAGGTTCGCGAGCGCGGCCATGAAGCGGCCACCGTCGGCCCCGTCGATCGCGCGGTGGTCGCACGAGAGCGAAAGGTGGAGCACCGGCACGATGCGGATCGCGCCGTCGTCGTCGATGGGCTCGGGCCGGGCAGTGCCGACCGCCAGGATCGCGCCCTGCGGCGGGTTGATGATGGCGTCGAACTGTTCGACCCCGAACCCGCCGAGGTTGGAGAGCGAAAAACTGCCGCCGGTGAATTCCTCCGGCTTGAGCTTGCCGCTGCGGGCGCGCTGGGCGAGGCCCTTCATCACACTCCCGATCTCGGCCACGGAGAGATCGTCGGCCCCGAAGACGATCGGGGTGACGAGGCCCTTGTCGGTCGCCACCGCCACCGCAACATCGGCCGAGCCGAAGCGGTGGATGTCGTTGCCGTGGACCTGCACGTTGACGGCGGGCACTTCCATCAGCGCCAGCGCGCAGGCCTTGACGATGAAGTCGTTGACGCTGGGCTTGTCCGGGCCGAGCGAGGCTCGCAGCGCCAGCAGCCGGTCCGCACGGACGCGGCGACGTACGTAGAAGTGCGGGATCTGCTGCTTGGCCTCAGTGAGCCTGCGCGCGATGGTCCGGCGCATCGAGGACATTGGCATGACATCGACATTGCCCGATGCCGGACGCGGTGCGGGCGCTGCCGCGACGGGGGCCGGGGCCGCGCTGGCGGGCGCCGGAGGGGGCGCCGGAGGGGGCGCCGGAGGGGGCGCGGGTGTCGGGGCGGCCTGCTGGACGATCGCCAGCACGTCGTCACGCCGCACTTTGCCGCGCGCGCCGGAGCCCTTGATCGTGGCGAGGTCCAACCCGTGCAGCGCGCCGAGACGGCGGGCGACAGGAGTGGAGAGCACCGGGCTGTCCGGCGTCGCCGCGAAGACGCCGACAAGCTGCGGCTGCGCCTCGGGCCGCGCAGCTTGATGCACGTCCTGCGCGAAGATGCGACCACCCCTGCCCGTGCCGGTGACGGTGGCCAAATCGACGCCAAGGCGCTGCGCCTCCGCCAGCGCAGCGGGGCTGATGGCAAGGCCCTCGGGCACCGACGGCGCGGCGGGCGTAGCGGGCCTTTCCGGTTGCACGGCAGGTGCAGCAGGCGCATCGTCTCCGTCCGGGCCGAAGCCGCTCTCGGAGGGCGTGAACGCCGCGATCACCGCGTCGATCTCGGCCGCGCTGGCTTCGCCGCCATCGCTCAGCACCGCCAGCAGCGCGCCGACCGGGTAGGTCTGCCCGGCTTCGGCGAGGATGCGCACGAAGCGGCCGTCCTTTTCCGCTTCGATCTCGTTGGTGATCTTGTCGGTCTCGACAAGCGTGAGCACGGCGCCGCGCTCGAACGGGGCGTTTTCGGCCACCATCCAGTCGGCGATCGTGCCTTCCGCCATTTCGATGCCCCACTTGGGCATCGTGAAGGGAGTGAGTTTGGCCATGTGCCCTCCCCTCAGCGGAAGGCGAGGACGCGGCGGACCGCTTCCTCGATCTTCTGCGGCGAGGGCACCCAGGCGCGCTCCAGATTGCGGGCGAAGGGGATCGGGCTGTGCGGCGCGGTCACCATCGCGGGCGGGGCCTTGAGGCTGGTGAAGGCGCGCTCGGTCACCATCGCGGCGATGTCGGCGGCGAGGCTGCAGCGCGGCGGGCTTTCGTCCACTACGACCAGACGGCCGGTCTGCTCCACCGATTCCAGGATGGCGTCCTCGTCGAGCGGACTGGTGGTGCGCAAGTCGAGCAGGTCGATGCCGATGCCGTCCTTCGCCACTGCATCCGCCGCTTTTTCGGAAAAGTTCACCATGCGCCCGCAAGCGACCACGGTGACATCGCCGCCCTCGCGCACCACGCGCGCTTCGCCGAAGCGCTGGCGGTGGTCGCCCTCGGGCACTTCGCCCTTCACGCCGTAAAGCGTCTTATGTTCGAAGAACATCACCGGGTCGTCCCCGCGCAGGGCCTCGGTCAGCAGGCCCTTGGCGTCGGCCGGGGTGGTGGGCAGCACCACTTTCAGGCCGGGCATCGCCGTCAGCATCGCGTAGACCGACTGGCTGTGCTGCGCCGCCGTCTGCATGCCCGCGCCGTAGACCAGCCGCACCACGGCGGGGCACTTGGTCTTGCCGCCGAACATGTAGCGGAACTTGGCCATCTGGTTCCAGATCTGGTCGAGGCTGACGCCCACGAAGTCCGCGAACATCAGTTCGGCCACCGGCCGCTTGCCCGAAAGCGCCGCGCCCGCCGCCGCGCCGATGATGGCGCTTTCGCTGATGGGGGTGTCGATCACGCGCTCGGGACCGAACTTCTTCCACAGTCCGGGGCTGGTGCCCCAGATGCCGCCGATCGCCTCGGGGCCGCCGGCGGTACCATTGCCGCCGACCACGTCCTCGCCCAGCAGGATGATGTCGGAATCGCGTTCCATTTCCGCGTGCAGCGTCGAGACGATCGCCTCGCGGATGTTCATGATGGCCATCTGCGGTTCCTCAGTAGTATTCAACGTAGACGTCGTCGGCGACGGTGGCGGGATCGGGCTGCTCGTCGGCACGCGCCTCGGCCACGGCCTCCTCGATCAGGGCGAGCACTTCGGCGTCCACCGCATCGAGATCGGCGTCGGTCAGCAGCGCGGCGCCGGTGACGCGGGCGCGGAAGGCCTTGAGGCAGTCCCGCTCGGCGCGAATGCGATCGAGTTCGCCCTTGCCGCGATAGCGCTGCGGATCGCCTTCGAAGTGGCCGTAGTAACGCTCGGTATCCAGCTCGATCGCGGCCGGGCCATTGCCGGCACGGACATATTCGAGCAGCTCGGTGAAGGCTGCATACGTCTCGAAGAAGTCGCAGCCATTGGCGCGCCACGCCTTCATCCCGAAGCCTTCGGCGCGGCTGGCGATGTCCTTGCTGGTGCCCACGGCGTAGGCATCGCCGGTGTGCTCGGAATAGTGGTTGTTCTCGAAGACGAAGATCGCCGGAACCTTGGTCACGACGGCGAGGTTCATCGCCTCGAAGGTGGTGCCCTGATTGCAGGCGCCGTCGCCGGAGAAAGTCACGCCCACCCTGCCTTTGCCGTCGATGCGCGCAGCGATCGCGGCGCCCACCGCCTGCGGTGCACCGCCGCCGACGATGCCGTTCGCGCCGAGCATGCCCACTTCGAGGTCTGCGATGTGCATCGAGCCCGCGCGGCCCTTGCAGAGACCTCCGGCGCGGCCGTAGATCTCCTTCATCATGCCCTTCACGTCGCAGCCCTTGGCGATGCAGTGGCCATGGCCACGATGGGTGGAGACGATCTTGTCGTCCACGGTCAGCTGATCGCAGATGCCCACGGCAACCGCTTCCTGCCCGGCGTAGAGGTGCGTGAAGCCGCCGATCTCGCCGGTCTTGATCTCTTCGTGCAGGCGTTCCTCGAATTCGCGGATGGTCTTCATCCGGCGATAGGCGCCCAGCAGTTCGTCGCGGTTCAGTTGCATCGCCCGCTTCTCCCGTTGGTGTTCTTAAATCGTCGTCCCGGACTTGATCCGGGACCGGTGGCTGTCTTTAGGCGCGCCCTGCCGAGGGTTGGGTGACGCTCGGCCAGCGGTCCCGGATCAAGTCCGGGACGACGTCCTTGTCACAAGTCATCCGGCCCCTTCCCGTGCGTGTAGATGTAGTCGTCCAGCACCTTGTGGAAGTGACGGATGCGCAGTTCCTGATCGCCGATGTGCAGGCCGGGGAAGAAGTCCGACTGCATGCCCGTCTGCACCGTCGGCAGGTTGAAGGCATCCTGATCGAGCACCTGACCGATGGTCTTGTCGCCGTGTTTGAAGCGCTGATGGCGGACCCGCTCCGGCCATTCCTCGCCCTCGGGGACGAGGCCGAACATCCAGATGTCGTAGTACATCTTGTTCGGATCCGTAGCGTGCGGGCGCTGACGGAACAGCATGACGTCGTCCGCGTGGACGTTCACCGACACGTTCGGGAAGATCGTGTAGTGGTAGTCGTCGGTCAGTTGCTCGTCATTGAGTTCCGAATAGTCCTTGCCCTGCGCCGCGCCGTGCTCGCGCTTGAACAGTTGCACGTCGCGGCGGATGTCGGAGACGCGGCCTTCGTATTCTGCCGGGTCCATCCCCGCATGCACCATGATCTCGTGGATCGCGGGCGGAATCTGGCTCGGCATCGCCACGCGCGGGGATATCGCCGCGAAGGGAATCAGGTAGCGGTTGTGCTTGCCGTAGCAGTCGATCTGGACGTTGACGTCGTCGAGATACCACTTGAGCTGCGGGTGGATGCCCTGGACGTGATAAGTCTCGCTGAAGGCGTCGACCGAGGTTTTCCAGTTGCAGTCCCACTCGACGGTGATGTCGCGCGTCCATGCCATCCGCTCGGGATGATACGGTTCGAGGTGGCGCTTCAGCGGATCGATGAAGTCGTCGAACGGCTCGACGTTCGGATCGAGCGAGAACCATACGAAGCTGTTCCACTCGATGCAGGGCAGCGGCGTCAGCTTCATGCCGTCCGGGCCGCCTTGCACGAAGGTGCACAAGTCCGGGATATGCTCGAGCTTGCCGTCGAGGCCGTAAGTCCAGTGATGGTACATGCACTGGAACTTCTCGGCATTGCCGCGCCCCTCGGGACGCAGGCGGTTGCCGCGATGGAGGCACAGGTTCGGGAAGGTGCGGATCGAGCCATCCGCCTGCCGGACGATCAGCACGGATTCCTTGCCGATATCGGTGCAGATGTAGTCGCCCGGTTCCTTAAGATCGTCGGAGCGGCCGCCCAGCAGCCACACCTTGGTCCAGACGCGCTCCCACTCCAGCTTCATGAATTCGGGCGAGTAATAGCGCGCGGCCGGGATTATGTCGGTGCCCAACTCCGGATCGGGCGCACGCTCCGTCGGGGTGCCGTTGCCCACGGACTCGGGATCGACGCGAAACACGTCGACGACGCGCTTGACGTCCATCGACGCCCGGTCCCAGCCCATGACATGCGGTTTCATCAGAAGTGCGTCCTGTTGGTGAAGCCCCCGTCGACGACGAGGTGCGACCCGTTGCACCAGCTGGCCGCGTCGCTGGCGAGGAAGGCGATGGCCTTGGCCACTTCCTCCGGTCGGCCGAGGCGGCCCGAAGGCTGCTGGCGAAGCTGGGAAGCGTAGAACTTCTCCATCGTGCCCTTGATCATGTCCCAGTTGCCGCCCTCGAACTCGATCGGACCAGGGGAGACGACGTTGACGCGGATGCCGTTCTTGCCGTGCCACAGCGCCAGCTGCTTGCCCCAGGTGATGAGGCTGGCCTTCATCGCGTTATAGGCCTGCGGGCCACCCATCGCCTCGCCCACCGAGGTCGAGCCGAGCAGGACGATCGCGCCGCGCTGCTGCTCGGTCATCTTTTCGATCACGCCCTCGACCGCGCGGACCACGCCCATCACGTCGGTCTCGAAGGCGTTGTACCAGTACTTCTCGCTGCCCATACCGCCGCCGGCCGAGGTGAACGGCACGAGGATATCGACGCCGTCGAGCGCTTCGATCGCCCAGTCGATCCAGGCCTTGTATTCCTCGGGCTGCTTGGCGTTGACGGCCTTGCCGACGACTTTGGTGCCGTACTTCGAGAGGTTGGCGACGGCGTCCTTGACGCTGTCCTCGCTGCGCGCGGTGAGCGCGATGTCGCAGCCCTCGCGCGCCAGGACTTCGGCCACCGAGTAGCCGATGCCGCGCGCCGCGCCGACGAGGATCGCCTTCTTGCCCGCCAGTCCCAGATCCATTCGCTTCTTCCTTGTTCCGTATGGCCGCGGAGTCGGAGTGCGGCCCTGAAGTCTTGAGAGGACTGTAAGCCCCTCGCCCCGGACGATGCAATAAAAAAGACAGTCACGACTGCCTTTTTTATTTTCGGTTTCAAACCGCCTGCAACTCCGCGATCAGCCCTTCGCGCAGGCGGAACTTCTGGATCTTGGAGGTCGACATCGGCCACTCCGCGACGAAGCGCACATGACGCGGAATCTTGAAGCTGGCGATGCGGCCCTTGCAGTGGTCGATCAACTGCTGCTCGCTGGCGCTCTCGCCCTCGGCGAGTTCGACGAAGGCGGCAGGGACTTCGGAGTAGCGGTCGTCCGGCAGGCTGACGACCTGCGCCAGCTTCACCGCCGGATGAGTCTGCAGCATGGCCTCGATCTCCGCCGCCGCGACGTTCTCGCCGCCGACCTTGAGCATGTCCTTGGTGCGGCCATGGAACATGACGTTGCCGTCCGCGTCGATCGAGCCGATGTCGCCGGAGAAGAACCAGCCGCCCCGGATGGCCTCGGCGGTCTTTTCGGGGGCGTTGTAGTAGCCCTTGAGGATGTTCGGGCCGCCCAGCACGATCTCGCCCTGCTCGCCCGGCCCGCAATCCTCGCCGGTTTCGGGATCGACGATGCGGACCTTCCACTCGTCGAGCGGCACCCCGCAGCGGCCGGTGCGCACGTCATAGCTGTCGGAAAGACGGCTGGTGGAGACGGTGCCCGCGCCTTCCGTCAGCCCGTACGTGCCGACCTGGATGGTGTGCGGCATGGCCTCGGCCACCGCCAGTTTGATCCATTCGGGCTGGACCGCGAAGTTGGAGTTCATCACCCGCAGCTTCGACAGGTCGGTATCCTTGAAGGTCGGGTGGGTGATGAGGTCCTGCATGATCGTGACGAAGCTGGGATAGGCGATCGTCGCGCCCTCCTTGCCCAGCATCGCCAGCCCTACCCCGGCATCGAAGCGCGGGATCGTCATGTAGACGCCGCCGAGGTCGAGGATCATCGTCATCGGCAGGATGCCGGCGATGTGGAAGATCGGCAGCGGCGACCAGACCTTGTCCTCGCCGGTGCATTCGTAGCGTACACCGAGATTGCGGCTGTTCGCCACTTGCGCGCGGTGGCTGATCATCGCGCCCTTGGGATTGGCCGTCGTGCCCGAAGTATAGAGGATCATCGCCGTGTCCTGCGGCGAGACGGCGTCGATCCGCGCATCCACTTCGGCCTCGGGCGTCTCAAGCCCCGCCCCCAACGCCGCGCGGGCGGAGACGAGATAAGGCGCGCACCGATCGTCCAGGCACACGATGCTGCGCAGGCGGGGCGCCTCGGGCAAGGCAAGCGCCCAAGGGTCCTCCGCCTGCGTCAGCGAGGGCAGCGCCGCTTCGAGACGTGCGCTGAAATCGAGACCGTCGGCGACTTTGCCGATGGTGATGATCGTCACGAGATCGGCGTCGGCGGCGACGAAGCCCAGTTCGCTAGCCTGATACCGCGCGTTGACCGGCACCGCGACGGCGCCCGTCATGGTGATGCCGTAGAACGCGGTGATGAAGTCCACGCAAGTCGGCAGCAGCAGACCGACGTTGTCGCCGGGCTTCACGCCCATCGCCACGAACGCCCGCGCCCAGCTGCGCGCCGCCTCGTTCAGTTCGGTATACGTCCGCCGCCGGTCCGGCAGCACGATCGCATCGCGGTCCCCGAACTTGCCTGCCGAGGATCGCACCATCTCGCCCATAGTCAGGATCGGCCTATCGCCCATTCCCGCTCTCCCATGCCCTGTGCTCTTATCAGATCGCGCGGCAAAGCACCCGATCATGCGAATTGTGTTTGACGCCAGCTTATCAAGCGGCGGGAAAAAGACAATCAGTCATGTCTGTTTTGTTTACAGGCGTGGCAAGGTGATGCCAGCGGGGCGATATCCGCAGGAATGGCCGCGATCCGGGGCCTTCGGGTGCTTGCCTAACGGGCGGTCCAGAGCGTAAGCGGATTGAATCCGCAATCACTGCCGACAGCATTTTCCAGGCGAATCACATGGCCCTTTCGCGCACGCGCACCACCCGCACTGCAAAGCCTGCCGCTCCCAAGGCGTCTCCCGCAAAGAATGGCGGCACGACCCTGCAGGCGACCAAGGCGGCACAGACGCGCGCGCGGCTGATCGAGGCGACGGTGCGCTGCCTCGTCAAGCACGGCTACGCCAACACCACGACGCCGCGCGTGGCCGAGGAGGCGGGCCTGTCTCGCGGGGCGATGATGCATCACTTCGAGAACGGCGCCGCGCTCATCAAGGCGACGATCATCGAACTGCACGAAAAGCGCCTGCGCGCTTTCCGCCGCGCCGCCGAGAAGCCGGAGGAGCACGACGTCGACACGCTGGTGGAAGTCTACTGGGCACAGGTCCAGAAACCCGCGTTCATCGCCTTCCACGAACTTGCCGTGGCGGCGCGCACCGACAAGGACCTCGGCGCGATCCTCTTCCCGCTACAGGAGGAATTTCGCGAACGCTTCAACGCGCAGGCCGATGCCCTCTTCCCCGAATGGCGTGATGCTCCGGCCCAGTTCGACATGGCCATGAACCTGTCCCAGACGATCCTCGAAGGCATGGCCATCGCGGTGCAGACCGGCGCCATGGACAAGGCCAAGGTGCCGGCCATGCTGACCCATCTTGAGAACCAGATCCGCGCGCTGATGCCGTGGCACAAGGGTGCCGCCGTCTCGTAAAAACAATCTTGTTTGTCTTTTTGATCGCCCGCCGCTACCGTGGTGGCGGGCAGAGGATCAACGCGGCGCAAGTCGGCCTCTGTCCCGATTCGTGAGGACAAGAGATTTGAACGCGCCCAGCAACTACACCGCGAAAGTGTTCCGCCCCGAAGACGATGGCCCGGACCGTCCGGCGCGCGGCCTCGACGAAGAGGCGCTGCGCCAGCAGTCCACGATCTACCGTGACGACATGCTCGCCGGGCAGACGGTACTGATTACGGGCGCGGGCAGCGGCATGGGCAAGGCGGCGGCGTTCCTGGCGGCCAGGCTGGGCGCCAACGTCGCGATCTGCGGGCGCGATATGGACAAGCTGCAGACCACCGTGGACCTCGTGCGCGAGGAGGTCGGCAGCGAAGTCCTCGCCGTATCGACCAACATCCGCGATCCCGAAGGCGTCGAGGCGCTGATCGGCACGGTCCATGACCACTTCGGCGGGCTCGATACGCTGGTCAACAACGCGGGCGGGCAGTTCCCACAGGACGCCATAGACTTCACCCGCAAGGGCTGGCTGGCGGTGATCGAC
The DNA here is from genome assembly GCF_027922145.1 of Novosphingobium resinovorum. GTDB lineage: Bacteria > Pseudomonadota > Alphaproteobacteria > Sphingomonadales > Sphingomonadaceae > Novosphingobium > Novosphingobium resinovorum. The sequence continues at coordinate 258,720 of NZ_BSFC01000021.1, forward strand.
ACCAACCTCAACGGGACCTGGTGGATGATGCAGGAAGCCGCCAAGCGCTGGCGCGAGGACGGCAAGCCGGGCAACATCGTCAACATCGTCGCCAACGTCGAGCGCGGCATGCCGCAGGCGGCGCACACCTGCGCGGCGCGCGCGGGGGTGATCTACCTCTCCAAGACGCTTGCCACCGAGTGGTCGCAGTGGAACATCCGCGTCAACTGCATCGGCCCCGGCGTAATCGAGACCGAGGGCTTCCGCATGTACCCGGAAGAAGCGCTCAAGCGCTTCCACAAGGCCAACCCGATGCGGATGCGCGGCAACGCCTGGGACGTGGCCGAGGCGATCGCCTACCTGGCCTCCCCGGCGGCGCGGTTCATCAATGGCGACCTCATCATCATGGACGGCGGGCAGGCCCAGTGGGGCGTGATCTGGCCTGCCGGAATGCCGGAATATTTCAGCGAGGACGGGGCGGCGTAGCCCTGCTCCCTCTTCCCGTCATCCCCGCGAAGGCGGGGACCCAACTGATGAGCGTGCAACAGGCATCGTCAGGAGATGGGTTCCCGCCTTCGCGGGAATGACTGCTCTGTTTTTAGAAAACAACGGATGGAGAGAGACATGGGCCGGGTTGAAGGCAAGGTTGCGCTGGTCACCGGCGGCGGCTCGGGGCTGGGAGCGGCGGACTGCGAGGCGCTCGCCCGTGAAGGCGCCACCGTGGTCGTCACCGACGTGAAGCTGGAGACCGCGCTCGCCGTAGCCGACCGCATCGGTGGCGGCGCACTGGCGATGGCGCTCGACGTGGCGGACGAAGGGCAGTGGATCGCCGTCATGCAGGAGATCGAGGCGCGCTTCGGCAGGCTCGACGTGCTGGTGAACAATGCGGGCGTGGTGCTCAACGCCGATGTCGAGGATACCACGCTCGAACAGTTCCGCTGGGTCAGCGCGATCATGACCGACGGCGTGTTCCTGGGCTGCAAACATGCGATTCCGCTGATGAACAAGGGGAGCGGCGGCTCCATCGTCAACATGAGTTCGACCGGCGCCCTGCTCGGCTATCCGATCTTCTTCGCCTATTCCGCCGCCAAGGGCGCGGTGCGGGCGATGACCAAGTCGGTCGCGGTGATGTGCCAGGAAAAGGGCTACAAGATCCGCTGCAACTCGGTGCACCCCGGTGCGATCGAGACGCCGATGGTGCAAACCGCCGAAGGCCGCCTCGACAAGCCCAAGGAAATCCCGGACGGCGTCCTGCCTCCGGGCACGCCGGGCCATCCCAAGGACGTCGCGGCGCTGGTGCTGTTTCTCGCCTCGGACGAATCCCGCTTCATCACCGGCGCGGAGCTTGTCATCGACAACGGCGTGACGATCAGGCCGTTCTGACCGGTCAGAGCAGGAGCGGCTGCCCTTCCTCCATCGCCAGCAGCCAGGCTTTCGCCTCGATGCCGCCGGCGAAACCGGTGAGGTTGCCGCTCTTGCCGATCACCCGGTGGCACGGCGCGATGATCGAGATGGGGTTGCGCCCGTTCGCCGCGCCGACCGCGCGGCTTGCACCCGGAGTGCCGAACCCGCGCGCGATCTCGCCGTAGCTTCGCGTTTCGCCGAAGGGAATTTCCAGCAGCGCGGCCCAGACTTTGCGCTGGAATTCCGTGCCCCGGAAATCCAGCGGCAGGTCGAACACGCGTCGCCCGTCCGCGAAGTATTCGCGCAGCTGTGTCTGCGTGGCCGCTAGAACCGGATGCTCCTCATCGATCAGCGGGCCGAGGGGAACCCGGTCCGGCCGATCATTCTCCCACAACACCGCGACCAGCCCGGCGTCGCCGCCCACCAGCGTGAGTTCGCCCACCGGCGACGGCATCGTGCGGCGATAGAGAGGCTGTTCCATCCGCGCCTCCTTGCCGCCGCCGCGCCGGGTGTCAATCCGTCAGAGGATCATAACCGGAACATTTGTGCCATCTAACCTTCCAGCCAACGGTCCAGTTCGACGTGGAAGTGCCTCAGCCTAGCTTCCTGCTCACCCCATAAAGGACCACGGAACCCCCGCGAACGCGCGCCCGCCTGAACGATCGGCAGCAGGTCGGAGTCCTGATCCAGAACCTCGCCCATACCCGGCGGTTCGCCGAGCCCGGTATGGACCACTTCGGGCCGCGTCGCGCCCGTCACGTCGACCTCCGCGCCCAGCCCCATCCAGCCCGGCGCGCCATAGCCGGGGGCATCGACGTGGCGGTAAAGGATGGTGGTTTCGTAGGTGAACTGCTCCGGATCGCCGGCGTGCGGCTTGAAGCGATGGAGGAACACCGCTTCGGGGTGGCAGCCGATCTGGGTATTGGGAAATATCCCGAAGATCGTCGCATCGGTCAGTTGCGCATCGGAGAAGTGCGAATAGTCCAGCCCGATCCGCGCCGCCCGCTCCCGCTTGGCATGGGCCACCGCGGCGCGGCTTTCCATGGCGGTGCCGGTGAAGCTGTCCGGATCGACGCCCGCGTCGGCCAGCAGCATGGCGATGCCGGGATTGATCCTCTCCTGATCCGGGAAGTGCGAGTTGGGCTGGGCCATCGGCACGAACTGGCGCGAGAGGCCGTGCGGGAAGAGGTCGATATGCGTGCGGTCGTCGATCACTCCCATCGTCTGCGGATGGATCGCGTGGAGGTGATAGCTCTCGTAGAAAGCGTCGATCCCGCCCTTCCAGTTCGCCGCCCAGTCCGACCGGCGATGCTGGACGACGTGCATCCGGTCCATGCCGTAAGTCTCCAGCATCGGCAGGATCGGTGCGAGAAACTCGGCCAGCGGCCGCGCGCCCTCGTCCATGTTGATGAAGACGAGGCCCGCCGCTTCCTCCGCGCGAACCGAGGTCAGGTCGGTGCCATGGCAAAGCACTTCGGGGCGGAAGGTCTCGGCGTCGGTCACCTTCTGGTTGTGCCCGTCGATCCCGTAACGCCACGAGTGAAACGGACAGGTGAAGCTGTCCTGGCTTCCCATCTCTCCGGTGACGAGGCGGCTGCCCCGGTGCGGGCACACGTTGTAGTGCGCCGCGACCGAGCCGTCCGTCTGCCGAACGACAATGAAGCTCTCCGGGCCGGTATCGAACTTCACCCAGTCGCCGGGCTCGGGAATGTCGCTGGACGGCGCGGCGAGCAGCCAGGTGCGGGCGAAGACCTCATCCCATTCGCGGGCGAAGAATTCGGGCGAGGTGTAGCGCGCGGGATCAGGGCGCGCGGTGCCGTTGTCGATCGCCGGGGCGGGCTGGTCGAAGGGGTGATCGGAGCCCTTGTGGACAGTCCAGCTGCGCGGATCGTAGTTCATACGCCTGCCTCCATCCGGCGGTCGAGTTCGGCGTGGAAGTGGCGCAGGCGGCCTTCCTGCTCGCTCCACAGCGGCCCCCGGAAACCACGCGAGCGGGCGCCCGCCTGCACGATGGGCAGCAGATCAGAGTCCTGGTCCAGCACTTCGCCAAGCCCCGGCGGCTCGCCGAGGCCCGTGTGGACGATCTCGGGCCGGGTGGCGCCGGAAAGGTCGGTGTCCTCGCCCAGCCCCATCCATGCCGGAGCGCTGTAACCGGGCGCATCGACGTGGCGGTAGAGGATGCAGGTGTCGTACGTGAACTGGTTCGGATCGCTCGCGTGCGGGAGGAAGCGGTGAAGGAAGATCGCCTCCGGGTGGCAGCCGATCTGGGCATTGGGAAACAGGCCATAGACCACGGAATCGCTGAGCTGGCTGTCGCTGAACCGCTCATAGCCGAGCCCGAGGTCTGCGGAACGGCGGCGCTTGGCCACCTGCACCGCGCGGCGCGTCTCTGCGGCGGTGCCGTTGTAAGTCTCGGGATCGATACCTGCATCGCGCAGCATCGACTGGATGCCGGGGTTAACCGTCTCCTGATCGCCGTAGCGCGCGGCAGGCTGCGCGAAAGGCACGAACTGCCTCGAGAGACCGCCAGGCCAGAGGTCGATCTGGGTGCGGTCGTCCATCAGGCACTGCGTCTGCGGGTGGACGGCATGGAGGTGGTAGATCTCGGCGAAGGCATCCACCCCGCCCTTCCAGTTCGCGCCCCAGTCCGAGCGGCGGTGCTGCACCACGTACATCCGATCGATGTCGTAGAGTTCCAGATGCGGCAGGATCGGCGCCAGCCATTGCTTCAGCGGCTCGATCTGCGGGTCCATGCAGATGAACACCAGCCCCACCGCCACCTCGCAGCGTACCGAAGTGAGATTGCGGTCGTGGCAAAGCACTTCGGGCCGGAACGTCTCCGGATCGGTGACCGCGACGTTACGGCCCTCGAGGTCGAACTTCCACGAATGGAACGGGCAGGTGAAGCGGTCGAGCGAGCCGAAGTCTGCAGTCACCAGACGGCTGCCCCGATGCGGACAGACGTTGTAGTGCGCATGGATCGCGCCGTCGTCGCCGCGCACGACGATGAAGCTCTCGGGACCGACATCGAAAGTGAAGAAGTCCCCCGACTCCGGAATGTCGGAAGCAGGTCCGGCGAGCAGCCAGCTCTTCGCGAAGACCTTCTCCCACTCCTCGCGCATGAAGGCGCGGTCGTGGTAGCGGCACGGGTCGGGCCGCCCGGTGCCGTTGTCGATCGCGGGCGACACCCGCGCGTTGAACGGATGCGGCGTGCCGACGTGGATGTTCCAGTCGTCGAAATCGAGCTTCATCATGGTCATCCCTCTCCTCTGGGATCCACCGGGCGGCCGTCTCTCATGTCCGACTCACCCTCGGGGTGGACATTCAGTAGAAAACAGTCATGAATGTTTTTCAAGAAGGATCGCGACCACCCGTGCCGACCGGACGCGGGAACGCGGCATAGCGGGAGAGTGACCGAGATGAGCCGCATCTATGGCAGGATTTTCCAGATCGCCTACGTCGTCCCCGACCTTGACGAAGCGGTCGAGCACTGGACGAAATCGATGGGAGTCGGACCCTTCTACGACTTCCCGATTCCCCTTCCCTTCGAGGAACTTTCCGTCGCCGACAGCCCGGCGCCGCTGGACGAACCGATCTTCGGAGGCGTCTCGATCAGCTACAGCGGCGACACGATGATCGAACTGATCCAGCCCGGCGCGGCGCCGTCCACCTACCGCGATTTCCTGGAAAGCGGCAAAAGCGGCGTGCATCACTACGGCACCTGGATCGACGACTACGAGGCCACGCTGGCACAGGCACGGGCGGACGGCGTGCCCGTGCTGCTGGAAGGCCGCCTGCCGCTGTCGCGCTTCGCCTATCTGGACACGGCTCGCGACGGCCTCAGCCCTCTGATCGAGGTCATCGCACCGCTGCCGCCGATGGTCGAGCTGTTCGCCATGATCAAGGGCGCGGCGGCGGCCTGGGACGGCTCCGATCCGCGCCGCTCGATCTGAAAAGCCCTTGCGAAAATGCCCCAAGGCATATCCGTAACGGATATGGTCCGATTTGAAGTTTCCTCGAGAATCCCCATATCGGGCTCATGACGGAAGAATCCTCCCGATTGAGCAGGCGCATGTTCATGGCCGGAAGCGCGGCCGTTGGAATCGGCGCGCTGGCGCAGTCTACCTCGAGATCGCTCGGGCCGTTGGCGCCGCCAGCGCCCGTGCGTATTCCGGCACCGCCGAAGCTGGTCGAAGCGCGTCCCGCCGCTCCGCGTTCGACATTCTCCACCGTCGATCCCAAGCTGCTGCGCAAGGCGCTCGCCTGGCTCGATCGGCATTCGAAGCTGATCAAGGCCCATGATCGCATCGCGATAGTCGATTTCGACGCGCCATCTTCCGAGATGCGCATGCATTTTCTCGACGTTATCGATGGCAAGGCCTCGAAGCTGCTGGTCGCTCACGGCTCGGGTTCCGACCCGCACCATACCGGCTTTGCCGAGCGGTTTTCGAACGCCTTCGGGTCCAATGCGTCGAGCGAGGGCGCCTTTCTCACCGACGACTATTACGTCGGCAAGCATGGCCGTTCGCAGCGCCTGATCGGGCTCGATACGACCAACAACAATGCGCTGGATCGCGCGGTCGTGATCCATAGCGCGTGGTATGCGAATGACGACATGATCCGCGCGCACGGCAAGCTCGGGCGCAGCCAGGGTTGTTTCGCGGTGGGTGAGAACAAGCTCGACGATGTCTTCCGGTTTCTCGGCAAGGGACGGATGATCTACGCCGGACGGGCTTGAGCCGGGCGGCTTGACTGGCCTATGGGCCAAGCCCCGTCCTCTCCTGCCGAGAATGCCATGCCTCCCGTGAAAGACCTCGTCCAACTTGGCCAGCGCGTCGCCGCCACCCATGGCTGGGCCGCCGCCAAGGCATTCAAGGCTTACGCATGGACCGAGGCCGACCAGGCGCGCATCGCCGCCTGCGCCGCCGATCTTCTGAAAGTGTTCCCGCAGCAGCCCGGAACCGGAATGCTGCTCAGCGCTGCGCTTGCCGTGCAACTGGAACGCCATCTCAATGCCCCCGTGCATCTGGTGGCCGGTACGCTGAGCATCGACGGCACGCCTGTACGCGGCGACTGCGAGCCATTCGACGGGGCGCAGGTATTCGGCGAGGACAAGCCTACATGGAATGGGCATGTTTGGATCATGGTCGGCGCCCACGTCGTCGACGTCGCCATCTTCGGGCTTGCCCGTTCGGCCGATTGCCACCCGGAACTCGCGCGGCACGTTCATTCAGTCTTCGGCCAGGACAAGGGCCTCTACGCCGACCAGTGGCGCCGAGCGCGCCGCGTAGGGCTGGAGTACGAGCCGCAATACGTGCTGAGCAGCGAGGATGTCGATCGACTGATGACCGCCGCCTATCGCCTTCTGTCCGGCGACTGAAGACTTGACTGCGCCGATCCTCTACAGCTTTCGCCGCTGCCCTTACGCGATGCGGGCAAGGCTGGCAGTGATCGTAAGCGAAATGCGCTGCGAACTGCGGGAGGTCAAACTCTCCGCCAAGCCCCGGGCCATGCTGGCGGTGTCTCCCAAAGGCACTGTTCCGGTGATGGTCATGCCGGACGGCGAGGTGATCGACCAGAGCATCGACATCATGCGCCGGGTGCTCGCCGCAAATGATCCCGAAGGCTGGCTCGATCGTGACGATCCCGCGCTCATCGCCGTCAACGACGGATCTTTCAAGCACGACCTCGACCGCTACAAGTATCCCGAGCGTCACGATGGAGACCCATTGCTGCACCGTTCGAGCGGTCTCGATTTCGTGCGCGAACTGGACGCGCGACTGACACGAACCGCCAACCTCTCGGGCGAAGCGCGGGGACTGTCGGACGCCGCAGTCATGCCCTTCGTGCGTCAGTTCGCGGCCGTGGACAGCGAATGGTTCGCTGCGCATGCACCGTCCCACGTGCAAGACTGGCTCTCCCGGCACCTCTCATCACCGCTGTTCGACGCCGCGATGGTGCGCGTGCCGCCGTGGGCGCCTGAAACCCCGACGGTGATGTTCCCGCACTGAGGCAACGTTTGCCCCGCTCGGACTTTGTCTTCCACAGGCACGCGAAGTCAGGGAACCGACCGTAGGCATGGATCAGGCTAGCGAAACCTCCGACAGCGCGCCCGGCCGTGCAAGGCACAAGCGGCTGCAGCTTCGCATTCTTGCAGGCTTCGTGCTTGGTCTCGGTGCAGGACTGCTGACGTACACGCTCGCCCCCGACGCGCCATGGATCGCGCCCCTCGTCGAATATGTCACGATGCCCATCGGGCAGATTTTCCTGCGGCTGCTGTTCATGCTGGTGCTGCCGCTGCTGTTCTCCGCGCTCGTCATCGGCATTGCGGAGATGGGCGAGATCCGCGCCTTGCGGAACGTCGGGTTAGCCACGCTGGTCTATACCCTGATCGTCTCGGGGATCGCGGTTGCCATCAGCCTCGCCCTCGTCAATGTCCTGAGGCCGGGGGACGGCGTGGACCGGCAGGCAGCGCAGGAACTGCTCGCCAAGGGTGCGGATTCGGCCGGCAGCATCCTGCAGACTTCGGCAAAATCGACCACCGGCGTCGATGCCGTGCTGGCGCTGGTGCCCTCCAACGTGATCACCGCGATGAGCGAGAACGATATCCTCGCCGTCATGTTCTTCGCACTGTTCTTCGGCATCGGGCTGCTGCTGGTGCAGAGCCCGCGCACGGAGACGCTCAAGGATGCCATCGAAGGCGTCTTCGAGGTTGCGATGAAACTGATCGGCATCGTCATCCAACTCGCGCCGATCGCGATCTTCTGCTTCATGTTCAATCTCTCGGCGCAGTTCGGATGGGACCTGCTGGGCAAGCTCGCGGCCTTCGCGGGGGTCGTGCTGCTGGCGCTGGGCCTGCAGATGTTCGGCGTCTATCCCCTGCTCCTGGCTTTCGTTGCGCGCAGGAATCCGATCGCCTTCTTCCGCTCGACCCGCGAAGTCAGCCTGCTGGCGTTCTCGACCGCGAGTTCCAACGCCACCCTGCCCACCTCGCTGCGCGTCGCCGACGAGGAACTCCACCTGCCCAACAAGGTAGCCCGCTTCGTGCTCACGATCGGCGCTACCGCCAACCAGAACGGCACCGCCATGTTCGAGGGCGTGACGGTGCTGTTCCTCGCGCAGTTCTTCGGCGTGGAGCTGAGCCTGGGCCAGCAGCTCTACGTGATGGTGATCTGCATCCTCGCCGGGATCGGCACGGCGGGCGTCCCGGCGGGGTCGCTGCCGGTGGTGGCCTTGATACTCGGCAGCGTCGGCGTCCCGCCCGAGGGCATCGGCCTCATCATCGGCGTCGATCGCTTCCTCGACATGTGCCGCACGACCCTCAACGTCATCGGCGACCTCGTATGCGCCACCGTCATCTCTGCCGTGAGCGCTCCTGAAAAAGCTGTCGCAGCCTGATCAGGCTGGCGGACCCCCTCGCGATGAAGTACGCAGCCCTCGATGGAAATCCGCCAGCTGAGACACTTCCTCGCGGTCGCCGAGGCGCGCAACTTCCGGCTCGCCGCCGAGCGCGTCAACCTGTCCCAGCAAGCCGTCAGCAAGAGCATCCTTCAACTGGAGCGCAGCCTGTCCATCAGCCTGTTCGAACGCGGGCGACAGGCGGTGCTGCTGACCGAGGAAGGGCGGCAACTGCTGGCCTACGCGCGCGACATCCTTGCCGACGTGCGCCGCTTCGACGACGCCCTTGCCGATACCATGGGCCGCAAGCACGGCCACCTGCGCATCGGCGCGACGCCGAACCTTCTGAGCGAGGCCATTCCCGACACGCTCCGGATTTTCCACGAGCGCTATCCAGAAGCGCGCCTCTCCGTGGATCGCGGCGACTTCCCGCTGCTGCGCGACACGATGCTGCAGGGTGATCTCGACCTGATCCTCTGCTCCAGCCCCGAGCAGATCCCCCGGCATCTCGTTACCACCAGCGTCATCGCCCGCGACCGCAACGTGGTGGTTGTGCGCAAGGATCATCCTCTCGCACAGGCGGACACCGTCTCCACGGCAATGCTTGCGCACTATCCCATGCTGGCGATCCACAATTACCCGCGCGGCGAGAGCTATCTAGAACGGATCTTCGCCGGGTCGCCGGCACCGCGACCGATGCTGAAGGCAGCCTCGATCGACTTCGCAATGGCGTGGCTGCGTCGCAGCGACTTCTGGTGGATCGCGCCTCTTCGGCAGGCCCGCCCCCACATGCGCGATGGCCTGCTCGCCGTGCTTCCAGTCGAGCCGGAGGACGCGGGATGGGAGCTTGTCATGGCGACCCGGCGCCACGCCCGGCCTACTCCGGTCGTCACCGCCTATTGCGACATCGTGAAGGCCTATCTCGGAATGCATGAGGACGACAACCAACAGTTGTCGTAAATTCTCCCGAGTTGCTGGTCGCGCCATTTCGCCGGCCGTAGACTTTGCCGCGGGAAGCGATGAGGCCGTGCTGCGGCCGCAAGCGGCAAGGGAATTCGCATGGCCGGTCAGACCAAGGGCTACGCACACACGCGTGCGGGGCAAATCCATTTCCGTTCGGTCGACGGACCGGGTATCCCGCTGATCCTCCTGCACCGCACGCCGGTGTCGTCTTCCAGCTTCGACGCGATACTGGATTATCTCGACGGCCACCATGCCGCCGTGGCGCTCGACACCCCCGGCTTCGGGCAATCCTTCCGGCCCGACGGGAGCCCCTCGACCGAGGACTATGGCCGCTGGCTGCTGGAGGCGCTCGACGCTCTCGGCATCGGGACATTCCACCTCGCCGCGCATCACACCGGCACGCATTTCGCCGCGGAAATGGCCCGGCTCGCGCCGGAGCGGGCGCAGTCGCTAACCCTTTCCGGCGTTCTTTATGCGCCCGAGGAAGATCGCGCCAAGATGCGCGCCGACATCGGCAACGCCGCGCCGATCGCGCGTGACGGCTCGCACGTCTCCGATTGCTGGGACCTGATGAAAAGCCTGTTCCTCGACTACGACGGCCCGCTCGTTCATGCGGAGACGCTCGGCGCGCTCACCGCCATGGAGGCGCGTGACCAAGCCTTCGACGCGATCTTCGCGCAGGATTTCGGCGCGGTGTTCCGCGAGGTCCGCTGCCCGGTGCAGATCGTGCAGGCAGCCGACGATCCACTCACCCTCGGGGGAATGCTGGCGCGGTTCCGCGAAGACTTCCCCGCCGTGCCCTTCCATCCGACCGGCCCGGCCTTCCTCGCCACGCCGGAACGCCAGGCGGGCCAGTTCGCTCGCGCAGTTCTCGACTTCATCCAGCCTCCTCACGCAACGGACAAGACCATGGCAAACAAGCGCTACGCACTGAAGCAGGGCGACACCGGGTATGACCTCGTACGCGCCGACACGCAGGTTCCTTCGCCCGCGCAGGGCGAAGTGGTCGTGCGGGTCCACGCGGTTTCGATCAACCGCCGCGACGTCAGCATCCGCGACCTCAGCTACCCGGTGAACGGTGCCGACAACTTCACGCCGTTGTCCGATGCAGCAGGCGAAATCGTCGCGCTTGGCGCGGGCGTCGAACGCTGGCAGGTGGGCGACCGGGTCGCCTCGACGTTCTGTCAAAACTGGGCGGATGGCCGCCTGACCCTGCCCGCTGCGGTCTCGTCCCTCGGTGGCGGTGGGCCGGGCGTCTTCGCGGACTATGTCGTGCTTTCGGCCTCCGGCATCACCCGCATTCCCGAGGGCTGGAGTTGGGAGGAAGCAGCCGCCCTGCCCTGCGCCGGCGTCACCGCATGGCGCGCCTTGATGACGCTCGGCAAGCTGGAGAAGGATGACTGGGTCCTGATCATCGGCACCGGCGGCGTGGCGTTGTTCGCTTTGCAGATCGCGGTTGCAGCAGGCGCGAAGGCGATCGTGCTCTCCTCCAGCGACGAGAAGATCGAGACGGTCAAGGCGATGGGCGCCCACTCCGGCGTCAACTACGTCACCACGCCCGAGTGGGCCGACGCGGTGCGCGCCATCACCGGCGGCGCGGGCGTCAATCAGGTGGTCGAACTGGGCGGCAGCGGCACCATAGGCAAGTCGATCGCCAGCCTCGGCCTCGATGGCCACCTTGCCCTGATTGGCGCGCTCGACGGTTTCGGAGGCGACATTCCCGCGATGCCGATGATCTTCGCGGCATTGCGCGTCAGTGCGGTACTGGTCGGCTCGCGCGCCGATCAGGAAGCGCTGGTGGCCTTCATGGAAGACAACAGCCTGCGTCCCGTCATCGACCGGGTGTTCCCCTTCGAGGAAGCGGAAGCCGCCTACACCCGCACCGCATCGGGCGCGTTCGGCAAGGTCATCGTCTCGCTGAACGATGCGGCCTGATTGGAGTAGAATGCCATGAGCAAGCACATCGTAATCGTCGGCGGCGGCATCGCCGGAATGACCGCAGCTGCCGCGCTGGCACAGCAGGACTTCCGCGTCACGCTGCTCGAATCCGCGCCGCAACTCGGAGAGATCGGCGCGGGTGTGACCCTGTCGCCCAACGCCATGAAGGGCCTCGATTTCCTCGGCGTCTGCGAGAAGGCGGCAGCGGTCGGCGTCGAGCCTACCCGCCAGCGCATCCAGCACTGGCAGGACGGCCGCACGCTGGTGCAGATGGACCGTTCCACACAGCGCGCCAAGTACGGCGCGCCTTACGTCACCATCCACCGCGCCGACCTGCATGAAGTCCTGACTGCCGCAGCCCTCGATGCAGGCGTCGAGGTCCGCTGCGGCGCAGCCGTGGTCGGCAGCGAAGGCCCCGAGGCGATCCTTGCGGGCGGAGAGCGCATCGGCGGCGACCTGCTGGTCGGCGCGGACGGCGTGAAGTCCGTCATCCGCCAGCGCTTCGAAACGACGGCCGCGCACTTCACAGGCCACGTCGCATGGCGCGCGCTGGTGCCGGTGACGCCGGAATTGCAGGAACTTTCGGACTTCCCCGGCATCTTCATCGGCCCCGGCGCAATGCTCAACCGCTACAACGTGCGCGGATCGAAAGTGATGAACCTCGTGTTCTTCGCCAGGCAGGCCGGGTGGAACGAGGAAGGCTGGATGCTCCCCGCCGACCCCGCCGAACTGCACGGCATCTACGCTGGCTGGTGCGACGATACACAGAAGCTGGTCGATGCGGCTTGCGCCCAGCCCCTGTTCAAGTGGGCGATCAATGCCCGCAGCGCCCTGCCCAACTGGATCATCGACGACAACGTGACGCTGATCGGCGACGCCGCGCACGCCATGACCCCATTCCTCGGCCACGGCGCCGCCTGCGGGATCGAGGATGGCGTGGTGCTCGCCCGCGCACTCCGGGCCTCGAACACGATCGGTGGGGGGCTTGCCCGCTATCAGGCCGCACGCCATGAACGCGCGAGTTTCATCCAGGCGGAATCCAACGCCAATGCCGACCGCATGCAGGGGCAGGATGCCGCCCTCTTCGGTCTTGGCGAGATGAAGGACGAGGAATCGCTCGGCCTGTTCCAGTACGATTGCCGCACGGTGGAAGTATGACGATGACCCAGCCCTTTGACGGACACACACTCTCTCCTGAAACCCTCGCTTTCCTCGATAACGACATGCGCCTTCTCATCAATGGTGAGCGGGTCGAGGGCGAGGCCTTCCACGAAACCCGCGATCCGGCGACCGGCCTTGTGCTCGCCCGCTTCCATGTCGGCGGCAAGACGCAGATCGGCAGCGCCGTCGACGCCGCGCGTCGTGCTTTCGAAGGTCCGTGGGGCCGCATGGCCGCCGCCGAGCGCACCGCGATCCTGCAGCGCCTCGCGCGGATCATGGAGGCGAACGCGACGCTGCTGACCGAACTCGACGTGATCGACAACGGCATGCCGCGCTTCATCGCCGGGCTCACCACCGCCAACTGCGTCGAGATGGTGGACTACTATGCAGGCGCGATCCTGCGTATCGAGGGCACCACCACCACCCCGCCGCGCCATGTCTCCGCCGAGGCCGAAGCGCTGACTTACACCTTGCGCGAACCGGTCGGCGTCGTCGGCCAGATCGTGCCGTGGAACGTGCCGCTGTCAACCGCGATCCTCAAGCTCGCCCCGGCGCTGGCGGCGGGCTGCACGGTCGTCGTCAAGCCATCGGAGGAAACCCCGCTTTCCTTGCTGGCACTGGCCGACATGATCGGCGAGGCGGGCTTCCCGGCGGGCGTGGTGAACATCGTCAACGGCTTCGGCGCGACTGCCGGACAAGCGCTGGCGGAGCACCCGGACGTGGACAAGGTCTCGTTCACCGGATCGACCGCGACCGGGCGGCGCATCGTCATGGCGGCGATGGGGAACCTCAAGAAGGTCAGCCTCGAACTCGGCGGCAAGAGCCCGGTCATCGTCATGCCCGACGCCGACCTCGCCCTCGCCGTGCCTGGCGTCGCGATGGCGACGTTCTTCCTGCAGGGCCAGAACTGCATGGCCGGAACCCGCATCTTCGCGCATGAGGACATCCATGACGCGCTGATCGAGGGGCTGGTGCAGTTCGCCTCGGGCATGACGCTGGGCCACGGGCTCGATCCCGCGACGATGCAGGGGCCGCTGATTTCCGAGGCGCACTGCGCCAAGGTCATGGCGCATATCGAGGCCGCCAAAGCAGCCGGAGCCCGGCTCGTCACCGGCGGCGAAAAGCTGGCGCGGCCGGGCGACTTCGTCCAGCCCACGATCTTCACCGACTGCACGCCCGACATGGCGGTCATGCGCGAGGAGATTTTCGGCCCCGTCATGGCAGTGCAGAAGGTCGCGACGACCGACCTCGACGAACTGGCGCGGCTTGCCAACGACACGCCTTACGGCCTGTCGGGCAGCGTCTGGACGCGGGACATGGCGGCGGCGCACCGGCTGGTGAAGCGGGTGCGTTCGGGGCATGTCTCGATCAACTGCCACGGCGCGGTGGGTACGAATATTCCGTTCGGCGGCTACGGCCAGTCCGGCTGGGGCCGCGAGTTCGGTCAGGAGGGCCTCGACGGCTATCTCGAGACCAAGGCGGTGACGGCGCGCCTATAAGGCGGCGGTCTGCCCTTGCCGTGCCGCCGCTGCCCGCCAGCGCCGGTAGCCGAGCACGGCAAGAGCGACCATCGCGGCGTAGAGCCCCGCCGTCAGCCACAAGTCCTTGAACGCGAACATGCCGACGTAGAGCACGTCCACCGCGATCCACAGCAGCCAGTTGGCCGACTGCCGCCGCGCCGTCCAGTACTGGGCGACGAGGCTGAAGCTGCTCAGCCCCGCGTCCATCCACGGCAAGGCGGCGTCGGTGTAACGGCTGGCGAGCCAGCCTATCGCGGCCGCACCGATCGCCCCGGCGCCGAGGCCCACCGCAGCGCCGAGCAGCGATAGCGGCTTGACGACGATGTCGCCGCTATCGGCCTTCCCGCGCCCCCAGGACGCCCAGCCGTAGAGGATCGCGACGCCGAACAGCGCCTGCAGCACCATGTCGGAATAGAGGCGCACGTCGAGGAAAACCTTGAAATACAAGGCGCAGGCCAACAGGTTGACCGGCCAGCACAGCATCCAGCGGCGGGCAGTGAACCAGATGCCGAGGAAGCTGACGACGACGGCGACAATCTCCAGTATCGACATCAGGCTGCGGCCTCCAACCGGCTCAGGAAATCGCGTCCCGGCGGGGACAGGAACCACTCGGCGTGCCCGATGAGATAGCCCTGCCACGCGAGGTCGGCCTGACCGCGATCAGCGAGGATTCCTGCGAAATAATCAACTTCCGACAAAGCGAATTCGACATGCACCAGCGGCAGCAGACAGGCGATCGTCCGAACATCCGCGCCGGTCAGCGGGAGGACCGTCCGGTAGCCCGCGATCACTGCCCGAGCCGCCTGCGGATCGCCCGCATTTCCGCCGATTTCCAGCCAGGGAATGGCCGTTCGCTCGATCGCCGTGGCGAGGTCGTGGATAGCGCAAGTCCGGGTCGCGAGACCGAAATCGATAACGGCACTCACAGTGCCCCTAACGGACCATAAGAGGTTGGAAGGGTGCCAGTCGTTGTGCGTCCATAGGGTAGGCCGACCCTTGATCCGGTCCACAATTCCCTCGCCCAGCGCATCGAACAGTCGAGCCAGTTCACGGCGCCATGACTTGCCATCGAGGTAGGCGTCGAGAGCCGGCCGTGCTGCCACATAAGCCTCGGCCGCCGCGAGCGGGTCGGACGAAGGCACGATGGTGAAGCTGGCGACCAGCGGACGATCCTCTCGCGCCTCGGCTGCGAAATCACGCGAAGCCGCATGCAGCCGGGCCAGCGCGACGCCAGCCTCGAAAGCATGATCATGCGAGAGGAAGGGCGTCCACGACTGCCGCTCGCGGTAGAGATCGATGCCCGGCACCCGGCGATGGAGTTCGTACGTCCATTCCCCCTGCGCCACCGCTCCGCCGCCGTCCGACGTCACCATGACCTCGGGCACGCTCAGCCCTTTCGCCCGCAGATGTGCCATGAAGGCGTGCTCCTCGCCCAGCGCGGCGGGGGAGCGCACCGCGCGGTGGTGGCGCTTGAGGAACAGCGTTTCCCCGCCCGCTTCCACCAGCGTCGCGGCCGAGAACGGACGAGGGGAATGCCAGCGCAGCGCTTCCAGTCGCCCGACTTTCGGGAAGTGCGCGAGAACGCCTTCCGCCTCGGCCTCCGTTATCGCGGGCCAGACGGCCGCCTCAAGCTCCGTACCCATCCCGTGCACGAGATGGTCCGCCCGAGACACCGCGCCGCTCATGTCAGAACGCGCGCGACAGCGTCGCCACCACCGCCCGGCCGCCGCCGATGTAATAGGCGGGTGCAGAGCCGGAGATCACCGTGCCGCCCCGACCCACCGTGTCCTGCGTGTTGCTGCTGACCGAGTACACGCCCGAAAGCACGCGCGGATTGGTCACGTTTATCGCGTTGACCCGCAAGTCCATGCGCTGCGCATCGATCAGCCCGGCCAGATGCACACCGATCGCTAGGTCGAGCGTCGCATAGCCCTTGATGCTCTCGTCGTTCATGAACGACGAATATTGCCGCCCAACGTACTTGAGCGCGGTGCTGCCGAACAGGCGCCCGTCGTCATAGGTGCTGCCCACGGCAAACTGGAACTCGGGGCTCGAAACCGCGCGCTTGCCCTTCGTCGGCAGATAGTCGCCGCCGATGGCCAGGTCGTCGTCCTGCCGCGTGTGCAGATATTCGCCCGAGGCGTAGATGCTGACGCCCTTGGCCGGGCGATAGTCGATCTCGGCATCGAGGCCGTAGCTGGTCTGACTGCCGCCATTGACCGTAGAATTGACCAGCGCCCCGCCGCTATTGATCACCGTCGCCACCTGCCGGTTGCGGAAGTGATAATGGAACGCGGTCAGCGAGAACGACAGGCTCGGCCCGATATAGCGATAGCCCAGTTCCTCGGAAACCGAGTACTCGTTCTTGAGGTTCGAAGTCCCCTGCTGCACCACCTCGCCGCCGTAGTAGCTGTTGTAGAGCGCGAACTCGTTAGGCGTGCGGAAGTTCGTGGTCACGTTGGCGAACAGCTGCTGCCGCTCGTCCAGCTTGTAGTGCACCGACGCGCGCGGGAGCGCCGCGAAGCTGTCGGTATGCACCTTGTCCTGCGGCCCCGGCAGATGGTTGCGGCCATTGCGCAGCAAATCCACGCCCTTGAAGCCCACATCGACGGTCAGGCGCGGCGTGACGGTCACGCTGTCGGCGACGAAGAAGCCCTTGGTCACCGTGACCGTACGCGCGTTCTCGTAAGCGAGCAGGCGGCCGTCCGCAGTGCGGATCGCCTTGCTCGGATAGCCCCACTTGTCGAAGGGCTGCCCCTCCGCGCCGATCGAGGTGTAGGTCTGCTGTACCCGGTCGGTGCCGTAGTCGAACCAGAGCCCCGCCGTGATCGTGTGCGCGCCGGCCTCCAGCGTCAGCTTGCTGACGTTGCCAGTGCGCATCTGCTTGCCGGTCCAGTTCCCCATCACCGTGGCGAGGCCGTCCACCGCTCCCGGCAGTTCCACCGGCTGCGTCAGTTCCTCGGTGCCGAGGTAATTGCCGGTCGTGGTCAACTGCGTCCCGTAAGGCGCGTTGCCGTAGCCGAACTGGAGATACGTGGTGCTGTCGAGCGTCAGACCGCTGCCGAAGTTCAGATGCACCGGCGCGGAGGCGTAGAGGTTACGGAACGGCGCGCGGTAAAGGCGCCAGTACCCGGTATCGCCTTCGGTATACTTCGTGCTGTAATTGAAACCGCGACCGTAAGCGCGCCAATCGGCCAGCGTCGGCGCCGGATAGCCCGAAGTCTCGGCCTCGTTGAACGACAGGGCCAGACTGGCGCGGTTGCCCTCGCCCCATTCGGCGAGCAGCTTGGCGTCGATGTGCTGGCGCTTGTCGAAGCCTGGCCCCCGCCAGTTGTCGGCGCGGTTGTTGGAGTACGACACGAAGGCCTTGAGCCCGGTATTGCCGATCTCGCCGGTATCGAAGCGCACGAAAGCGCGCCGCTCGTCGAACGAGCCGATCGACAGGTTGACCAGTCCGCCCATGCGCTCCTTCGGGTCATCCAGCGTCAGCGACAACAGGCCGCCTGCCGCCGCGACGACCGGCGCATCGATGTCCGCCCCGCCCTGCACGAGCCTGACCTGACGCACGTTCTCGGCATCGGCGAACTGCGAAGGATAGGCGTTGTAATAGCCGATGTCGTTCTGCGGCGCCCCTTCCATCAGCACGCCGATCTGGTCCTGCCCCAGCCCGCGCAGTGTCAGGCTGGAACTGGCCGAGAGCCCGTAAGGGTCGCTCATCGATACATTGGCGCCGGGTAGCAGGTTCACCAACTGGAAGGCGTTGAATGTCGGTGCCTGCTTGACGATGAACTCGGACGAGATCGCGCTGACCGCCTTGGGTTCGGTCTGGTCGGGCAGCAGGCCCTCGGGGTCGGCATGACCGATGACCTGGATCGGCGAGGCATCGGCCTCGTCAGCCAGCGCCGGAGCCGCCGCGAACAGGGCCGGGAATGCCAGCGCCGCGCCACAGAGATACGAAAAATTGCCCGTCATAGTCTCGCGTCCACTCCACTCGGAGGGATAACGGACTTGCCGCCAACCCTCCCTACGCCGGTGTCAACCGGATCAGGTTCAGCGGGTCGTGGTCTGCTGACCACCTCTCAGCCGCGCATGAGCGGCCCCCCGGGGATGGAGCGCGCCTTAGGCGCTTCGACGCGAAGTGGGAAGCGATATTATTACAGGTTGGAGTCAGGGGCTGCCGTGAAAGAAAGCGTCTGAACGGATAAGGCTGCGGCAGCACGGCCCGCCATCTTGCCAAGCGTCGTGGCCGCAAGCAGACCGTTACCGGCAAGGTAGCCATAGGACGCGTCGCCGGACAGGCCCCGCGCCGCGCCTCCGCCTGCGAAGAGGTTGGGAAACGCCGTCCCGTCCTCGTGCAGCACGCGCGTCCGGCTGTCGATCACCAGCCCACCCTGGGTGTGAAACAGCGCGCCCGTCACTTTGGCAGCATAGTATGGACCCGCCAGAACCTGCGAAGCGGCGAACGATCGCCCGAAGGCGTCCTCCCGCTCGCCCCGCGCGATCGCCGCGACCTCGGCACAAGTGCCCTCCAGTGCTGCGACGGGCACCCTGATCGCCTCGGCCAGCGCAGGCAGGGTGGGTGCGCTCACCACCGCACCGGCGCGCAAAGCGTCCCGGTAATCGTCGAAATCACTCATCAATACATGCAGCCGCTCGTCGAAGATCGACCAGCCGACACGCCCCGGCTGCGCATTGAGTTTGGCCGCCTGTTCGGAATAGCCGGCGGATTCGTCGGAGAAGCGGCGCCCCTCGACGTTGACCTGAAAGCCACCTTCCATGATCAGCGGCCACAGGATCGGCACAGCATGGCCCACTGCCAGTCCGCCATGGCCTTGGTACGCGGTCATGTCGGCTACCGCGGCGCCCATCTCCAGCCCCCAGCGGATGGCATCGCCCTTGTTGCCGGGATGGCCGTGGAACGTCGCCTCCGCCATGTCGGGGATGAACCGCGCGACCATCTCCGCATTGCCCGCGAAGCCCGAACAGGCGAGGATAAGTGCATCGCAGGTGACGATTTCCGCGCTGCCGTCGGGGCGTGTGTAGCGCACCGCGGTGACGCGGTCGCCGTCATGCAGCAATTCTTCCACGGTCGCTTCGGTGAGGATGGGTATCTGCGCCTCCCCACAAGCCGCTTCGAGCGCCGCCATCAACTCGCCCCCCGTCCGGTTCGGCGTGCCGTACATGCGGCGCACGCTATGCCCGGGGTAGAGAAACCCGTCGACGAGATCGAGCGGCACTCCATGACAATCGCGCAGCCACGCGATCGTCTCGACCGATTCCCTTGCGACGTGCAGCGCGAGTTCGCCATCCACGCGTCCCTTGGTCTTGGCCACCATGTCGGCGGCGAAGATTTCGGGCGTATCGACGATCCCTGCGGTTTCCTGCTCGGGCGTGCCGCTGGCCGGGATCAGGCCCGTCGACATCGCGGTGGAGCCCGAAGGCGAGGCGTCGCGCTCCAGCACGAGGACCTCGCTCCCGGCGTCGTGCGCAGCGAGCGCGGCGGTCAGGCCGGTGCCGCCGGCGCCGGCGATGACGATGGGAAAGTGCATTGCGTCGCTCATGATCGAAACCTGTCCGCGAGAAGGGCTTGCCCATGAGGATGTGCAAGCGGCCCGATCACGAATGGAGAAGCAAGGCGCTCCCTGTCCTGCCCCCTCTTCGCGCCTTTTCAACAGACGAACATCGCCGCCTGCCCGGAAAATTCACTGCGCGAACATTCACGAACGAAGCGGGTCAAGCATGCGCGGCCGGGCGCTAGCCTCGAAGCAAAGGCCTGCCGCGATGGGGACGTAAAGACCATGCCCGCTCACGATACCACTGCCCTTCGGACCGCGTTCGTCACCGGCAGTTCGAGAGGGATCGGGAAGGCGCTGGCGCAAGCGCTGCTCGACCGGGGTATCAACGTCTACGTATCCTCTTCCGATGGCGAGGATGCCCGCCACACGGCCCGGCACCTGCACCAGGATCGCGCCCGCGCCGAAGGCGGCGCCTGCGATGTCACGAGTGCCGATGCGGTACGCGCGGCATGGGACGATGCCTGCGAACGGTTCGGCGGTATCGATATCTGGATCAACAATGCCGGGCTGGCGCTCGGCGGCGGGCTGGTCGACATGCCCGAAACCGAAGTGAGCCGAATGCTCGACATCAACGTCATGGGACTGGTGCATGGCTGCCAGACGGCGATCCGCGGATGGCGCGCAGCCGGCAGGCAGGGGGCGCTCTACAACATGCTGGGGGCAGGGGCGGACGGCACGCTGATGCCCTTCATGAACGGCTATGCCACCACCAAGGCCGCCGTTACCTACCTTACCCGCTCTCTGGCCGAGGAGATGAAGCATAGCCCAAGCCTCGCCCACCCCATCGTCGTCGGCGCAATCAGCCCCGGCCTCGTCATCACGGAGGGCTTCCTGCGCGAACACGCAAAGCTGGATGCCGAGGGCGCGCGCGCCCGTCGTGACTGGGTAAATCTCATTGCCGACCACCCGGAGACGATCGGCCGGTGGGCCGCCCGCATTGTCGATACGAACACCCGCAACGGCCGGATCTTCACGTGGCTGACGCCGCGCAAGATCCGTGACCGCCGCAAGGGCAAGCCGCGCGACGTGCTTGCGCGTTATTTCCCGGTGGAGCCTTCCTGACCACCTCCATCGATCGCCTCAAGCACGATATTGGGCAGCATCGCATTGTCCCAGACCGGCTTTGCGGGCGGACGTTCGCCAGTGCGCAGGATCACCAGCTGGTGCGATGGTACAATGTAGACCACCTGATTGCCATTGCCGTCGAACAGGAACAGGTCCGCAGCCGCATAAGGCGCGGAGTGATAGGACCGACCGAAAGGGACTTGCGGGTTGGCCGGCCCTCGCCATTCGACATAAGGACTGCCGATATAGCCGCCGAGCCCCGCGTGCGGGTTCTGCTCCGTCGGCGTGACCATGGCCTTGACGAAACCCTCCGGCAAAAGCCGCCTGCCTTCCCAAACCCCGTCGCGGACGAGCAGGATACCCAGCCGCAGATAGCTCTCGGCAGGCAGCAAGGCGCAGCAGCCAGAATGCGGCGTGCCGTCCGGGCGGTTCATCCAGATCCGTCCGCCCCGCGCGCCGATCGGTGCCAGCACTTCGCGCGCGATCCATTGCTCGAACGGAATGCCGGTAGCCCGCTCGATCAGGGGAGCGACGAGTTCGCCGTTGGCGTTGGAGTATTCGTAGCGGTTCCCCGGCACATCGACGAGCGGGTACTCGTCGATGATGATGCGATCGTGATAGGGGTGAAGGTAGGCACGGTTGAGGATGTCGCCGGGATTGGGCGCGGCACCTTGCGGAAGCAGGCCCGATCGCATCCCGAGCACTTGCCGGATGGTGATCGCCGCGCGCGGTGTCCCCTGCCATTCGGTAATGAAGTCCGCCATCGGCTGGTCGAGCGACGCGATCTTGCCGGCCACGATGGCCCGCCCAACGGCGATGACCGCCAGAGGCTTGGACAGCGACTTGGAGATGATCGGCGTATCTTCATGCGTATCGCCGAAATAGTCCTGCTCGACCAGAGCGCCCTTGTGCCAGACCATGAACGCCGAACTGTTGCCCGATGCAGCATAATCCCTCGCCTTCGCCAGTGCGGCAGGTGCAATGGAGTGCCCCGCTGGTAGCGGGCGCCATTTGCGGACACCGTCCAGCGGCCCCAGCGTATCGTAGGCCGCTATCCCCGTTTCTCCGGTCACGTACTGCTGATAACGCCGCATGTAGAGCGCCTCCGCGTCCCGAGGGGACATCTCCGCAGCCGTCTTGGGAGACGGGCGAGAAGTCAAGGCGCACCCCGTCAGGCATAAAGCCGCCATGCTGGACAGCAGAGTGGCAGGCAACGCAAGTCTCATCGCGGATTTCCCCAAGGCGAAGGCTGCACACTGCCGCGACGGAGGGCTCCGGCGAATGCCTGCTCCCATCACTATTCATCTGCTGAACAGACACGATCATAACGCGCGCCATTTTACCGGCTTGGCGTCAATCCTGCGGCCTGGAGGCCAGATGACACGACAGCCAGAAGGCATGAACACTTCGCTCACCCCCGTTCTGAAACAGCGGGGCCGTGCCTCGGTCGATTTCCTCGTGCATTTCGGGCGCGGATCGCAGGCCGTGCGCGCGCAAGGCGATCGCGAAATTGCCGCCGCCGTTCCAGACCCCTCCTCGCTCCCTGACGACCTCGACGAGCGCGGCCGGTGGATGGAAGACGCCATGGCCGCGAGCCGCCCCTGGCGCGTATCTCAGGCGGTGGGCGAATGGCATTCCACGATGCACGGGCTGATCGCACGCGAGGCTTTCGAGGAAATCCTGCCCGACCTCCAACCCGTGATTACCCACTTCCAGACAAATGGCCCGGCCACGCTCGAACCTGCTGCTCCGGACGAGGCCGCGCCGTTCTATTGGCAAGGCGTAAACTTCCACCGCACTGCTGGCGGGTGGGACGATCACCCCCTGCAGGGATACATCCACGGCGAAATCGTCCATCGCCGACTGGTCGAGGCGATGTTCCCCGGCGGCATTTTCCTCCAGCGCCGCGCGATCGCCGGGATGCCTCCGCGTGACGACTATGCGCGCATCCTCGACATGGGCGCATCGACAGGCCACTTCACCGCCGCACTGCAGGAAACCTACCCTTCGGCGCAAATCACCGGAGTGGACCTGTCCCTGCGCGCACTAGAGCACGCGCAGCGGGTCGCCAATGCGCATGGCTGGGGATGGCGCCTCTATCAGCGTCCGGCCGAGCGCACCGGCTTTGCCGAGGCTTCGTTCGACCTCGTCGCGTCCTACATCCTGCTTCACGAACTCCCAGCCGAAGCGATCCGCGCCGTGTTCGCCGAAGCCTTCCGGGTGCTGGAGCCGGGCGGCGACATGATCATGAGCGACGTTACCCGCTACGCCGACATGGACAAGCTCGGCGTCTGGCGAGCTGACAGCGGCGCCCGTTACGGCGGTGAACCTCACTGGCGCGAAGCCGCCAGCCTCGACCTTGCCGAAGTCGCCCGTCAGGCGGGCTTCGTCGATGTCAACGCCGTGGGCCTCGGTCCGCGCGCCTATCCTCACGTTGTCCAGGGCCGCAGGCCGCTATGATCGACGCCGACCCCAAGAGCTATAACCACCCCGAACGCCACACGCTGACCGAGGCGGACAGCGGGCATCTCGCCGCCGGGCTGATCGCCCTGACGCGCGAGGTCTGGGTGCTGGCCGACCGCATGGCCGTGACCGAGGAAGTGCTCGCTCGTCGCGGCATCGACATTCGCGCCGAAATCGACGCCTTCCAGCCCGATGCGGAGTTCCAGGCGAGGCTCAACGCAATGGGCCAGCGCCTCGTCGCGCAAGTGGTGAATGCCGTAGGCGGCATCGGCGCCGACTGAGACCCGGACTCCATGACCGACAGCCCCCTGACCGCCGCCTCGCGCGGCCGAGCCCTCTTCACGATCACGCTGGTCAACTTCGTCTCGCTGGCAGGGTTTGGCTTGATGTTCCCGGTCTTCGCCGTCTACGGACGGCAGATCGGCGCGAGCGGGATCGAGATCGCCGGTACGGTCGCCGCATTCTCCTTTGGCGGCTTCCTGTCCAGCCCGATCTGGGGCCGCCTCTCCGACCGCTACGGGCGCCGGAACGTGATGTTCGCGGGGCTGGCCATCGGAGCGCTGGTCTACGTCCTGCATATCTACGCGACGACGCCTGCGTCGCTGCTGGTCGTGCGCTTCATCAGCGGGCTGACCAACGGCTGCTTTTCGATCACGTTCGCCGTCGCCTCCGACATTTCGACGCGCGAGACGCGCACGCGGGACATGGGCATCGTCAGTTCGGGTTTCTCTCTGGGTTTCATCTTCGGCCCCGCCATCGGCGGGTTCGCGTCCAGCATTACCGGGCAGGACCATGCCTTCACGCTCGTATCGCTGGTCGGCGCCGCGATGGGCCTGCTGGCGGCCGCAGTGACGTGGTTCCTCCTGCCCGAGACCGCAACGATGCACGACCCGGTGAGCGCGGCGCCTGCAATCGGCAGTGTCGCGCTGCTGCGCCTGCCCGCCTTCGCCACGCTGACGTTCATTTCCTTCCTTGCCTCGGCGGCGTTCTCGAAGCTGGAGGCGATCCTCGGGCTTTTCGCCGATGACGTGCTGGGGCTCGATCCCTTGCGCATCGGGCTCATGTTCGGAGGGATGGGCGTGGTCACCACCATAACCCAGCTGACGCTCACCGGACCGACATCGCGGCGGCTCGGGGATCGCGGGACGATGCAGGCGGCACTGGCCACCATCGGCATCGGAATGCTGGTGCTCGGCTGTGCGCATGACGTGTTGGTCGCGGGAATCGGGCTGACCTTCACCTCGCTCGGCTTCGGGCTGCTCAATCCCGCGCTCTCCGGCCTGACTTCACTTGCCACACCCCCTAGTGCGCAAGGCATGGGCCTCGGCCTCATGCAGGCGGCCAATTCGCTGGGGCGCGTGTTCGGACCGTTGATGGCCGGACCGCTCTACGATCTGCTGGGACCGCCAGCCCCGCTCCTGTGGGGCGCGGCGATGTTCGCCGGTACTCTCGTTGCGGCATGCCTGTTTCCGGTCGTCGCCCCGCAGAGCACCCTGCGGTAAATCTCCGCAGCAATTTCGGCAGGTGAAAAGCCTGCCAAACGCCATTCGACTTGAGCTGCGATCGAGCGCCTGATCCGCGCCTGACCGATGGAGAAGCGAATGAGCGACGCGGCCGAACTCGTACTGGAAGCGACGCCCCCGCCCGCAGTTGCCGATGCCCCGGTGCACCGGCGCGACGACACAGGGCCGGTCCAGCTCAGCCGCGCCGACCTCGTCGCCTACGGGCTGGCCGCTTTCGGCCCCGGCCTGCTTCTCAATCCGATGACGCTCTATGTTCCGCAGATCTACGCCAAGGAGTTCGGCATCAGCCTTGCCGCGCTGGGATCGGCGCTGGTGGTCCTGCGCATCGTCAATGCCTTTACCGACCAGGTGATCGGATACGTCTCCGACCGGACCCGCACCCGCTGGGGCGCCCGCAAGCCCGCCATAGCGATCGGCGCCGCGCTGGTCCTCGTCGCGGCGTTCTTCCTGCTGCGCCCACCGCCGATGGCAAGCCTCGCCTATCTGGTCGGGTGGAAGATACTCTACGATTTCGCCTATACCCTCGGCGACATCAACTACACGTCATGGGGCGCCGAGCTTTCCAGCAACTACGATACCCGCTCCCGGATCACCGGCATGCGGGGGCTGATCAGCCAGATCGGCAACTTGTGCAACGATGCCCTGCCGATCATCCTGGCATGGGCCGGGCTGGTGGCGACGTCCGCCTATTCGATCCCGGTACTGGGATATTTCTTCGTCGTCGCGGTGATCGTCATTCCGCTGACCACCGCGATCAGCCTCGCCCGCGCGCCGCAGGGCACCGCGCCGCCGCTTGAGCGCCCTCCGTTCTGGACCTTCGTGCGCAGCGTGCGCGGCAACCGGCCGCTCTGGCTGTACCTTGCGGCGTTCTGTCTCGGCGGAATGGGGCTCGGTACGCTGCAGATCATGTTCACGTTCTACGACGGCTACCTGCGACTGGGCTCCTGGTACCCCTACCTCATGACGGTCTTCGCGATCACAATGGCGGGCACGACGCCGCTATGGTCATGGATGGCCCGCCGCATCGGCAAGCACCGCGCCTACGTGGTGTCCGTCGTGATCGTCAGCCTTGCGACGCAAGGCTACTGGTTCCTCGATCCCGACACGCTGACGCAGGAGTTCATCGTTTCGGTCAGCATGGTGATCGTGTTCTTCATCGGCATGGGGGCGAGCGCGGTCATGGTCCTGTCGCCCGCGATCCTGGCCGACGTGGTGGACTATGGCCGCCTGCGCACGCGCGAACAACGCACCGGCAGCTACTATGCGTTCTACATGCTGACCAGCAAGATCGCGACGGCCATCGGCGCAGGGATGGCTTTCCTGCTGTTGAGCGCATTCGGCTACGACGCCTCGGCCGGTGCGGTGAACACGGGGACCGCCGCTTTCGGCATCCTCTTCACCGTCGCGGTGTTGCCCGCGATCCTCAAGATCGGCGGCGGGCTGATCATCTGGAACTTCCCGATCGACCGGCGCCGCCATGCGATCATCGAACGCCGCCTTCTCCAGCGCGCCGCGCGCTGAACCCATCTTTTCGAAACGGAGGAATCCGCCCGATGGCGAACGTCTATCTTGATGAAACCAACGTCGATGATCTCGGCCGCATGGTCACGACCCTGCTGTCCGAGATGTGGATCATGCGCGACCGCATGCTGGTGATGGAGGAACTGTTGTCCCGGCAAGGCATCCTCGACAGCGCGACGATCGACGCCTTCGACTGGCCGGCGGAACAGGCCGATCGTGTCGAGACGCTGCGCGACCAGATGGTCGGCTCCGTCCTGGGCGCGCCGCTGGGTGCGCGCGAGCGCCACGTTGACCAGATGCTCGCCCGCGCAGGATACTCCCGCCCTGCCTGAATCAAAAAGGGGCGGACCGTTCTCCGGCCCGCCCCTTTTTCGTACGCGATAAGCCTCAGGGTTTCACGGCCCGCGTCACCCACGGATAGCCGTGATCCCCCAGTGCGTAACCTTCGACATCCACGAAGCCGATCGCGCGCAGTTCGTCCTCCCAGTTGGCAAGGCAGGTTTCGCGGAAATAGGGCTCTTCGCGGTGGTCGTTGTCCCACTCCAGCAAAACCGCGTCGAAGATATCGACCCCGCGGAACGGCGGGGGATCGGAGATCACGATCTCGCCGCCGGAGCGCAGCACGCGGAACACCTCGCGGAACATCTCGCGGTTGACCTCCACGGGTGCCTCGTGATGCAGCGCATAGCTGAAGACGCCGTCGATGCTGCCGGCCGCCTCGCCCGTATCGCGCGCGTCGCGCTGCCGCAGCGTCACTTTCATCCCCATGCGCTCGGCGATCCTGAACCCCTCCGCCAAAGTCTGGCCATTGAGATCGCAGCCGATCAATTCGGCCTCCGGAAAGACGCGGTGGATCGCCATGAGCGTGAAGACCCCGCCGCAGCCAATCTCGAGGATACGCCTCAGGTCGGACTGCCGGAACTGGCGCACCACATCGATGCGCTGCGAGCCGATGTTGGAACTCGGAGGCACCGCCGCGAAACCGCCGTAGCGGAACACCCGGCCGATCCCGCCGCCCTTAGCACCGAGATCGTAGTCCTCCGCCCCATGCGGCGAGAGGTGGTAGTGAACGCCTTCGTAGTAAGCGGGCAGCGGCGCATCCCCGTCGAGTTCGAGCGTACCGCCCGCGCCCTGGACCGGAGCGGCATCCTGCATCACGTGAAAATCGCGCATCTCCTCGACCGAGACGACGTTGCGACTCATCATCTCCTCGGCGACGTAGCGCTGGACGAAGCGCTCCATGCGATGCACCGGGAGGGCTGACGCCACCTTGATCGCGCTGTCGACGCGGGCGGCGACCTCTTCGGCCCCGGTGGCTCCATCTTCGTGCTCGCGGGCCAGCTGCGCGCCCTGCTCGGTTGCGAGAAAGTCCTCCCGGGCGACCGAGCGCAGGCTGGTGGAGGAATACTTCAGCATAGCCGCCAGAGCGTCGAGACCCGCACGGCTGCGCTGTGTGATGGTGCTGGAATTCAGGTTCGACGCGGTGTTCGTCGGCGTATTCATCGCCCCGGCTCCGTCATTGGTGAAACAGGATCGGCCGATACTATCCCCCCGCTCCAAACCCGTCGCTTGCGACCGTGTCCGGTTTTCGTCAGGCGAAAGTCCACCTCTGCAGTCTCGCCGCTCTTTCGGCTGGTGAAAAGGCCGCCAATACGGCGTTTCTCCGGGGCGGGCCGTGCACCATGTTCATGGCAAGGCCGACTGGCCCATTCCCATCAGAACGAGGTCCACCGTCCATGAAGCGTATGATGATCGCACTCACTTTTGCGGCCGCTTTTGCTCCCTGCGCCCTGCACGCCCAGAGCGTCGCCGAGATCGCTAAGGCCAAGGATGAGATCTGGGCATTGGAACGCTCGATCTATGCCGGTCGCGCAAAGGGCGACCTCAGCAGCTATGCCGACAATCTGGCGAAGGGCTACCTCGCATGGCCGCCGGTCTCCGCGAAGCCGCTGGGCACGACGACACTGAAGGCCAGCGCAGCGGCGACCCACACATCGCAGGAGAAGCTGGAAATGACATTCGTAGACTTCTCGATGAATGGGAACACGGCGGTCATCTACTACAACACCCACCGTACGCGCCGCGCGGACGGCACGCCGTGCGACGAACACTTCGACACGACGCACACCTGGCTGCGCGAGGACGGCAAGTGGCACGTCTTCGCCGGAATGGCGCGGATCACGCCGGGGTCGGCTGCCCCCTGAGGCCACGAATACTATCTGAGGCCCGCTCGGCCAGAGCCAGCACCGCCGCATTGGTCATGGCCTGCGGGATCGAGGGCATGATCGAGGCATCGACGATCCGCAGCCCCTCCATGCCACGTACCCGGCATTGCGGATCGGTAACCGCAAGGTCGTCGCGACCCATGCGGCAGGTCGAGACGGGATGGAAGAACGGCGACGCGGTGCGGCGAATGTGCTCCGCCAGCGCCTTGCGATCCCGTATGCCGGGGCCGGGATGGACTTCCGCCGCGACCCATTCGCGCAGCGCCGGTTGCGACAGGATCTCGCGGCTGATTTCGAAGGCATCGACCAGAGCCTCGACGTCCTGCGCCTCGGCCAGATAGTTTGGGTCGATCCGCAGCGCCTTTCCGTCTCCCAGCGTCAACGACCCGACCGAAATCGGCGCCATCAGCGCGGGCACGAAGGAAAAGCTGTCCGGTGGCGGTGCGCCCAGCTCAGGGCTGAGGAACGGCACCGTCAGCCCCATGATCTGCAGGTCGGGCACTTCGTCCATGAAGCGACTGCCTGCGATGATCAGCGACTCACAGTGGTTGAAGCGGGATGCCGGAACGGGGTGGCGCGCGCGCAAGAGCAGCCCGGGCACCAGCGGATGATCCTGCAGGTTACGGCCGACTTCGGGGCTGTCCAGCACCACCGGAATGTCCTGTGCCGCCAGCATCGAGGGATCACCCAGGCCCGAAAGCATCAGCAGGCGCGGCGTGTCGATCGCCCCTGCACTCAGGATCACTTCGGCGACCTTGCCGATCATAACGGGTCCGGCCGAAGTCAGCGCCTCTATTCCCGTACAGACCCTGCCATCGAACACGATCCGCCGCACGGCAATTCCGGTCGCGATGCACAGATTGGGGCGGTGCCTTACCGGGTCCACAAAGGCACTCACTGCGGTATCACGGCGACCATCGCGGACAGTAAGCTGGGTCCAGACCGTGCCGTCGCACCGCTCCGCGTTCCAATCGGGATTGGCACCATGACCGGCCGAGACGCCCGCCTCATGGATCGCAGTCGAGAGGGGGTTGCGCTCCGCCACGTCGCTTATGCGAAGCACGCTCAGCGGGCCGTCCTGCCCGCGGTATTCAGGATCGCCCGAGGACGCCGCTTCCAATCGGCGGAAGTAGGGCAACAGACCGTCTCCCCCCCACCCCGGATCGCCGGTCGCTTGCGCCCATCGGTCGTAGGCGCGCAAAGGCCCGCGCTGGAAACCCAGCGCATTGATCAGCGTCGAGCCGCCAAGCCCTTTGCCGCGCGGCTGCGCGACGCTTCTGCCCAGAAGACCGGGCTGCGGTGTCGAGGCGTAGTTCCAGTCGTTGGCCCCACCCGCAAGGCCGGGCCAGGCAGGCGGGGACCAGATCGCGGGATCCTCCGCCTCATTCCCTGCCTCCAGCAATAGTACCCGCCGGTCGCCATCCTCGGACAGCCGCCGGGCCAGAACGCAACCGGCCGAGCCGCCTCCAACGATGACATGGTCCCAACTCGCGGTCGCAAGGAAGCCGGGGTCGACCGGCCGGCCGCCGATGGTGACGTGAGTGCTGGAAAGCGCCATGATCTGTCTCGTTCAAGTGCGACACCGGCCCGAGGCAATTCCGGGCCGGTGTCGCCGATACTCAGAAGTTGAACCGGCCGCGCAGGCCGAACTGGCGCTTGTCGGCAGCGAATGCCGCCATCGACAGGCCACCCGACGGCAGCGCCTGCGTATCGCCGCCCGACTGCGCCGACTGGATGGAGCGATTGTCGAACAGGTTGGTCACGAAGAAGATGACCGAGTACCGATCGTTCTCCACGCCCGCCCGCAGATCGACATTGGCATAAGGCGCGTACCAGTAGCTATTGGTATTGTCCTGGTAACGACGGCTGCGATACTGGATGTCGCTCTCCAGCAGCAGGTCGAGATCGCCCGTCAGCGGCGCGCGATAGTTCAGGCTGCCCACGGCCGAGTGACGCGCCGATGCTTCCAGCCGCTTGCCGTCGAGGTTGACGAAGCAACCTTTCAGATTGCCCTCGGTGCGGATGGTGCAGCCGCCCGCCAGCGCGATCGTGATCGGGCTGGTCGAGGGCAGGTCGTAATCGGTGTAGCGCGCATCGAGATACGTATACCCGACAGAGAACGTCAGGCCCGGCGCGATGACGCCCGCCAGTTCCACTTCGGCGCCGTCGATCCGCGCGCCGCCGACGTTCTGCACGAGGCTGACGTTGCCCTGCGGGTTGACGCTGAAATCCACCGGCACCAGCGTCGATTCCTGCTTGTCCTTGTAGTCCATCCGGAAGATCGAGGCGTTGAAACGCAGCCGCCGGTTGAACAGGCTCGACTTGAAGCCGATCTCGTAGTTGTTGAGCTTTTCGGTGCCGAACGCCGCATCGTCCGGGTTCGGCGTCTGCACCTGCGACATGCCCGCCGGCTTGATCCCGCGCGAGAACGAACCGTAGAACATGAGGTCTGGATTGACCTTGTAGGTCAGTCCCACCTTGGGCGCGAAGTAGTTGGTCGAAGTGCTCGCCTCGAACACGCTGCCGGTCAGCGCGAAGGGATAGACCCCGTTCACCGCCGTCGTCGAGATGGCGATGCTGCGCGCGAAGAGATAGTCGTACTTCTCCTTGCCGTAACGGCCTTCGGCGGAGACCGTCAACTGGTCGGTCAGGTCGTATTCGGCGAGGGCGTAGGCGGAATAGTGCTCGGTCGTGCGGCCCTGATCCTGCGCCGGGCCATAGCCTCCCAGCAGCGCGAGGTTGGAATAGATGTTGACCGGCTGCCCGCCCGCACTGAACCCGGCGTTGGAGATGCTGCCCAGCTTCTGCTTCACGTCCTCCCACCAGTAGAGGCCGCCTACGGCCCAGCGGAAGCCGCTGCTGGTCTGGTCGCCGATGCGCACTTCCTGGCTGAACTGCTTGGTCAGTGTCGCGGCGTCGAAGAAGAAGAAGCCGGTCGCGATGCCGCCTTCGGGCACTTCGGCAAGCTGCGTCACGCCGGCCTGCGTATAGGACGTCAAGGGACGGCCGAAGAAGTCCGCATCCTGCCGCTGACGCGACCGCGAGCGGGTGAAACCGGTCCAGGTAGAGACCGTGATGTTGTCGCTTACGGCGAATTCGCCGCGCAGGCTGGAGAGGAACGTCTTGACGTGCGTGCCTGGGAAATCCTCCCCGGTCGCCGGATCGGCGGACAGCATCACCCGCCCGATGCCCTTGCCGATCTTGCCGCGCTGCGCGACATAGGCGGTGGAGCCGATCGTCGTCTGCGGCGCACCGATGATGCCGACCTGCTGCCCGGCCACGTCCGAGGGCAGCGCGATAGCCTCACGCATATTCACCTCGGGCGCACCGCCGATATAGTATTGCGGGCGCACTTCGTAGGTGTCGTCCGAATAGCTCGCGCGGGCGACGAGCTTCACGTCGCTGGACGGCTGAAACTTCGCGGCCACCGCGCCGCCCTTGGACTCGTAGCCGCCGATGCGCTTGCCGGTGACGTCGTTGTCGTAGAACCCGTCGAAGTAGGAATAGGCCCCGTTGAAGCGGAACGACAGTGTACCCGTGGCGGGCAGGTTGATCGCGCCGCGCAACTCGGCCTGACTGTAGGTCGCGACTTCGCCGCTCACGTAGCCTTCGACCCGGTCGCTGGTCGGCTCCTTGCTGATGTAGTTGATCGCGCCGCCGAAAGCCACGCGGCCATAGAGCGCCGACTGCGGCCCCTTCACCACCTCGATCCGCTCCAGATCGACCAGCTTCATGTTCGCGAGGTTGCCGCCACCGGCCGAGGCGATGGACTCCGAGGAAATGTCGATCCCGTCGAGCAGGATTCCCACCGGCGGACGACCGCGCGTGGCGGGAAGGCCGCGGATGTTCGGGCGCACGTCCTGCTGGACGAAACCCTTGTCCATGAAGATGCCGGGCGTCTGCTTCACGACGTCGGCCATGTCGCGGATGCCCTTGTTCTCGATCGCATCGGCGCCGAACGCCTGCACCGTCAGCGGCACCGACTGCAGCGTCTCCTCGCGGCGGCGTGCGGTGACGGTGATCTCGGTCAGCTGGCCGCCCTCCTCGGCTCTCGGCGCGGAACCGCCGTCCTCTGCGAATGCGGTTCCCGTATAGGCATGGGCGAGGGCGATGACGCTCGCCGCGCGCATGATGGCGTACTTCTTCATGGATTCAGCCCCCTTGTAGATATGATTGTTATGGACCGACGTGTCGGTCGTCCCCGGCCAGGGCGACGGCGCCTGCTGCGGGATACGGGAGAGAAGTTCACCCGAGGGGCGCGAACCGCCAACTCGTTCGCATCGAGATATTCTTATCGTGGATACTTGCCGCGCATATCTGCGTCCGCAGCCCGCGAATGCCGAATATGACAAGGCGCCGAGCCGCAGCGCGATGACTTTACCCTCAATCGTCATTGCGAGCGCAGCGAAGCAATGCAGGGCGGTTTACGCGGCCCTGCATTGCTTCGCTACGCTCGCAATGACGAAGGTTGTTCGGGATTGAAAGGATCAGCTCAGCGGGCAGCTGTGCATCGGGCGGGACATGCTCGCCAGCACTTTCCACTCGCCGTCGGTCTTCTGCCAGACGTGGATGTTGTCGTACGTCTGGTCGACCACGGTGCCATCGGGCATCCGCGTGCGGTGGTTCTGGTAATAGATCACCGCGGTGTCGCCCGAGAGGCTGAAATCGCGGAAGGTCGTCTCGATTACTTCCTTGTCGCGCCCGCGCATCGCCTGCTTGCCCGCGCGCAACTTGTCGATGCGGAACGGCGCGGGCGTACCGGCCGTCCAGGCGAGGAAATTGGGCGAGGCATTGTCAACGTAGAAGTCCACCATGCCTTTGCTGCGCCCCTGGTAAATGGCCATTTCCTTGGCCCAGATGATACGCTGGACTTCGGCGGCCTCACTGGCCTTGCTGTAGCCGTGAGCGGCGAACAGCCCGCCCGACGCCGCCAGCGCACCGATCGCGAGCGCCAGTTTACGATGGAAACGCATGGTCGATCCCCTGTCGAGATTGGATGTCGGGCAGCCGCGCACGATAGGCGAAGTAGCCCACGAGGTAGAGCAAGGCCGCGCAGGTCAGCGCGGGCAGGCAGATCTGCGTCAGAGCGAGGCCCAGCGCATGGCCGTCCTCCGCACCGCCCCCCCGTACCGCCGCGACGAGATAAGGCCCGAGCGTCTGCCCGGTGATGGTGTTGAACAGCCCGAACAGCGAGACGCAGATGCCGCGCATGTTGCCCGGCACCAGTTCCTGCACGCCGGTCACCATGCCGGTGCCGATCATCGGCATGAAGAAGCTGACCAGCCCCAGCGTCATGATCGCGGTCGCGGGCGTCGGCATGAACACCATCAGCGTTGCCGGGAACAGCATCGCCGAAACCGCGAAGAGGTAGAGGAACTTGCCGCCCGGGTGTCCGTGGCGCGAAACCCCGTCCACGATCACCCCCGCCAGCAGCGCGCCGAGCGTGCCCAGCACCATGCCGACCGAGCCCTGCCACTGCCCGACCTCGGCCGGGATCATCGCGAAGCGGCGCATAAGGTACGTCGCGCCCCATGCGTTGATGCTGTAGGTCATCATCACCAGCATCGCGAACCCGCCGTAGAACGGCACGAATACCGTCCAGTTGCGCCCGAGATAGGCCAGCACTTCGGGAAACGGCACGCGCGCGACGGCGCTGGCTGTCCCCCGGCGCACCGGCTCACGAAAGGTGAGCAGCAGCAGGATCACCGGAATACCCAGCAGCCCGGAGAACACGAAGGCGACGCGCCACGCACTCATCCCGTCGAGCAGCCCGATCCACGCGAAGCGGCCCGCCGGAACCGCGCTGACGATCGCGCCGGTCAGCATGATCGACAGCCCCCCAGCGAAGGATTGCCCGAGCAGATAGATGCTGATCGGCTTGCCGCGCTGATCCGGCGGAAACATGTCGCCGATCATCGAGACCGCGCAAGGGGCCAGCGCCGCCTCGCCTAGTCCGACGAGCAGGCGCGCCGTGAACAGTTCCCCGAACGAGCCCGCCAGACCGCCGAGGAACGTCGCCGCACTCCACACCGCGATGCCCACGATCAGCAGCCGCCGCCGCGAAAACCTGTCCGCCATCAGCCCTAGCGGAATGCCGGCCACGGCATAGAACAGCCCGAAAGCCAGCCCGAGCAGCAGGCTGATCTGCACGTCCGAGATGCCAAGGTCGCGCCGCACCGGATCGACCACCAAGGTCAGGATACCCCGGTCGATCACCGAGACGATCGACGCCGCGAACATCGCCGCGACGACCCACCAAGCCCTGAACCGGCTCGGATAGGCTTCTTCGGCAGCGTCGATACTCATGCCGGGAGGATGCGCAGCGAGGTGTCACCGGACGACAGCGCTTCCGCGCCGTCAGCGCGCACGACCATCATGTCCTCGACATGCGAAGTGCCGTAGCCGATCTCGTGATAAGGCATGTCCATGGTGAACACGGTGCCTTCCTCGAACACCATGACGTCCTCGAAGTACGCCGGATCGGGCTCGCCGCCGACCGGCCAGGGCTGGTCGGTGTGCTCCAGACCGACCGGGTGCGCCCCGCCCAGCCCGCGTTCGAAGCCGTGCTGCCGCAGTACGTCGCGGATGATCTCCGAGCCGCGCGCATAGGTCATCCCCGGCCGCACTTCCGCATAGAACACCGCAAGCGCGGCGCTGTTCGCCTCCGCCCGGCGCGCGACTTCGTCAGGCGGCGTACCGACCACGATGGTCCGGCCGACGTCGCCCTTGTAGCCCAGATATTCGCCGACGCTGTCGATCTTGGTCGGCTCGTCCTTCTCCACCATGCCCGAATTGAGACCGCGCTGGTTGACGATGAGCCACAGCGACTTGCCGCCAAGCTCGCCCCACTTGCGCTGGTGGCCGATGTCGATGTCCTGCAGCGGCTGGCCGATATGCATGGTCGCGATCGCCGCATCCAGCGCGGCTTCGTTGCGGATCGCCGCCTGACGCAGAATGGCGATCTCGGGCTCGGACTTCACCATGCGGATCTCGCGGAAGATGTTGAGCGCATCGACCGCCTTGCCATGGAAGTCCGCGCCCAGAACGCCGGGTACGCGCATATCGTCGAACCCGAGCGTTCCACGCGTCAACCCGGCCTTCGCCAGCGCATTCGCCAGCGATCCGCCTGCCGAGGCGCCGGTCTTGCCTTCATACTCGGCGTAAAGCGCCATCAGCAGCCGGTCGCGATCGGTCATGCTGTCCTCGCGGATGGCCCTGGCCCACGGGCTCGGCAACGGTTCGGGAATGGCCCGCCCTGCCGCGTCGGTGCCGATCGGGTAGCTGAAGACCTCCACGCTGGGCATCCACGTCGGGCGGTAGTCGAGATGATAGACCATCGACCCGTTGACGATCAGCGAGGCCGGAGCCTCCCGATTGCGCGGCAGCACGGCGAAGCTCGAATAATGGCGGCCCATCATCGCCGAAATGCCGAGATGGCTGGAGAGGTAGTAGATATTGCTGGGCAGCGCGGCGACGAGCCCGTCCAGCCCGTACTTGTCCATGATCCGGTCCGCCCGGTCCCGATGCACCAGCATCTCGCCTTGCCGGGTATGCTCGATCAGTTCGGGCGCCAGCCACTTCGCCAGCGTTCCTTCGCATACGTCCGCAGCATCGATCATCGCGTAAACTCCTGACGGGCGCGGCGCCGAGTGACCGGCAGTCGCCCATTTGTCTTCGCCGGAGATGATTGACGCAGGGTCAGCGCCGGTCACGAAGAACCGAACGAGTTATTCGTTAGCCGAAAACTTCAGAGCAAGTATCTGCATGAAAAGGGTTATCATGGTCGGCAATCGTCATGGCCAACCGCCCCATGCCGGGATCGGCCCTTAAATCTCCGACAGGCGGATAGATTTGAATTCGTCGTCAGTGATTTCAAAAAACTGTCGTGTCATCGCCCGCAGACAGTCACGCCATACCGCCGGCATGAGGGTTATAGCCGGTCGGATGAGCCTGATAAAGGGGCAAGGCAGATGATGGAAAGCGGCGTTCCCATTCGCTCCGTAAGCCGGACTTTGGGTGTACTTCGAACGATCAACGAGTTCGGCAGCGTCTCTATGTCGGAGATCGCGCGGCACGAGAATCTGCCCTATCCCACGGCGTTCCGCATCATGCAGACGCTGCTTCACGAAGGCATGATCGAGCGTGAGGACCGCAGCAAGCGCTACCGTCCGACCGCGCTCGTCCAGTCGCTCGCCAGCGGCTACGAGGGTCAGAAGCTGCGCACCGCCGCGCAGCCGCTGATGAGCGACCTGACGCGCGAAATCGGCTGGCCGGTGTTCCTGTCCGAGCGCGTCGGCCGCCGTTTCGTGATCCGTGCATCGACCCACCATGAAACCACGCTGACCTTCTTCAACTGGAAGCCCGGCAGCACGTTTCCGGTGCTCGGCAGCGTCACCGGCATGGCGTGGCTGGCCTATCAGTCCGAAAACTGCGCCCACGACCTGCTGCGCGGCGAGATGGACCCCGACACCCGCAACGACATGTTCGACGTGGAGGAACTGCTACGTTCGCTGGAACAAGTGCGCAGCAGGGGCTACGCGTGGCGCCCATCTGTCTACGAAAAGAACGGCAAGACCGCTTCGCTCGCGATCCCGATCATGCGCGATGGCGGGGTCGAGAACGTCCTGACGATGACCTATTTCGCCTCGGCCATGAAGGAGACCGTGGCGATCGACCGCTATCTCGATCGTCTGCGCAGTTCGGCGGAAACCATCGCGACCACGCACTGACCCGTCAGACCGGCCGCAAGGCCGCCAGATCGCGCGCCACTCGCCTGAGCGCAGGCAAGTAGCGTGAGTGCAGGTCGGCCATCGACACCCGGTCCGCCTGGGTGCCGATGTTGACGGCGGCGATCACGCGGCCATCGACGATCACCGGAACCGCCACCGAGCGCAGCCCGCGCTCCAGTTCCTGATCCATGATCGCGTAGCCTTCCTGCGCGACGTGATCGAGGATCTCCAGCAATGCCAGGGGTTCCGTCACCGTCCGGTCGGTGCGCGCGGTCAGTTCGGTACGCCGCAGGTACGCCTGCTGTGCGGCCCGGTCGAGACCGGCCAGCATCACCCGCCCCATCGAGGTGCAGTAAAGCGGCAGGCGGCTACCCACCCGCAGCGCGATCGACATGATCCGCGACACTTCCGCGCGCGCTACGTAATAGACCTCATCCTCCTCGATCACGCCGAGGGAGCAGGATTCGTGCAGATCGTCGCGCAACTGGTCGAGCAGGGGCTGCGCCCGCATCGCCAGGCTGCTTGACGAAAGATACGCGAAACCGAGCGCCAGAACCTTGGGGCGCAGCGCATAGAGCGTGCCGTCCTGCACCGCGTAGCCGAGCCTGACGAGCGTATGCAGGCAGCGCTTCACCGCCGGACGACTCAGCCCCGTCAAGCGGGCCGCCTGTGCGATCGTCATCGGCCGTTCGCTGTCCGCAAAACAGCGCAGAACCGCCAGTCCCCGTGCCAGCGAGGTCATGAATTCGGGATCGCCTTTCGCGTCCAATTGCCCGAAATCCTGCATGCGCACACCTAAACAACCGATTACCGGACAATATCACGTTTACCGATTGACGCAACCTACCCAGAGGCAGACACGCGAGGTCAGCATTCAACATAAAGCCTTTGGAGAGTCGGATGATCGACAAGGCCATCGACGGCGCCGCTGCGGCCGTCGCGGATATTCATGACGGCGCATCGGTGATGATCGGCGGTTTCGGCACCGCCGGCATGCCCGACGAACTGATCGACGCGCTGATCGCACGCGGGGTGGGCGACCTCACCATCATCAACAACAATGCCGGCAACGGCGAGCACGGTGTCGCCGCGCTGATCCGCGAAGGGCGGGTGCACAAGATCGTCTGCTCGTTCCCGCGCCAGTCGGATTCGCACCATTTCGACGCCGCCTACCGCGCCGGAAAGATCGAGCTGGAGCTGGTTCCGCAAGGCAATCTGGCCGCGCGTATCCAGGCTGCGGGCTCCGGCCTCGGCGCGATCTTCACGCCCACCGGCTACGGCACGCTGCTGGCCGAAGGCAAGGAAGTGCGCGAGATCGACGGCAAATACTACGTGCTCGAATACCCGATCCAGGCCGACTTCGCGCTGATCAAGGCGCACAAGGGCGACCGCTGGGGGAACCTCGTGTTCCGCAAGACCGCGCGCAATTTCGGGCCGATCATGGCGATGGCGGCGAAGACCACCATCGCGCAGGTCAGTGCGATCGTGCCGCTGGGCGAGATCGATCCCGAAGTGGTGGTGACGCCGGGCATCTTCGTCCAGCGCGTCGTCGCGATCGCGCCCGCGCAAATCGCCGTAGCGGCCTGAAAGGAGAGGATACCATGAACCGCCTCAACCGCGACCAGATGGCCGCCCGCGTCGCCCGCGACATTCCCGAAGGTGCCTACGTCAACCTCGGCATCGGCCTGCCCACCAAGGTCGCCAACTACCTTCCTGCGGAGCGCGAGATTTTCATGCAGAGCGAGAACGGCCTGCTCGGAATGGGGCCTGCGCCCGCTCCGGGGGAGGAAGACTGGGAGCTGATTAATGCTGGAAAACAGGCAGTTACCCTGCTGACCGGCGGCTGCTTCTTCCACCATGCCGACAGCTTCGCGATGATGCGCGGCGGCCATCTGGACATCTGCGTGCTCGGCGCTTTCCAGGTTTCGGTGCACGGCGACCTCGCCAACTGGCACACCGGCGAGCCTGACGCGATTCCCGCGGTCGGCGGTGCGATGGACCTTGCCATCGGTGCCAAGCAAACCTTTGTGATGATGGAACTTCTGACCAAGCAGGGCGAGAGCAAGCTGGTCGAAAACTGCACCTACCCCCTGACCGGCCTCGGCTGCGTGTCGCGGGTCTACACCGACCTTGCGGTGTTCGACCTCGGCCCCTCCGGCGCGCGCGTGGTGGAGATGGTCGAGGGCCTCGACATAGAGGAATTGCGCCGCATCACCGGCCTCGACCTGGCCTTCACGAAAGCCGCCGAGCCCGTCTGACCAAGCGGCACTTAAGACGCCCACAAGGGTGCAAAGGACGACCACACGATGACCGAAGCCTTCATCTGCGATACCATACGCACACCCATCGGCCGCTACGCGGGCGGCCTCTCGAAGATCCGCGCCGACGACCTCGGCGCCGTGCCGATGCGCGCGCTGATCGCGCGCAACCCCTCGCTCGACCCGGCCGCCATTGAGGAGGTCTTCTACGGTTGCGCCAACCAGTCCGGTGAAGACAACCGCAACGTCGCGCGCATGAGCCTGCTGCTGGCGGGCCTGCCGCACACCGTCCCCGGCGTCACCCTCAATCGCCTGTGCGCTTCGGGCCTCGAAGCGGTCGGCACTGCGGCGCGGGCGATCCGTAATGACGAGATGGCGCTCGCCATCGCGGGCGGCGTCGAGAGCATGACGCGCGCGCCCTTCGTCATGGGCAAGTCCGACAGCGCCTTCGGCCGCGCGCAGAAGCTGGAGGACACGACGATGGGCTGGCGCTTCGTCAACCCGGCGCTCGATGCGCTTTACGGCACCGAGACGATGCCGCGCACCGGCGAGAACGTTGCCGAGGACTTCGGCATCAGCCGCGCCGATCAAGACGCCTTCGCCCTGCGCAGCCAGCAGCGCGCCGCCGCTGCACAAGGCGCCGGCTTCTTCGCGGAGGAAATCGTCCCCGTCACCGTGCCGGGGAAGAAGCGCGGCGAGACGCTGGAGGTGTCGATCGACGAACACCCCCGCGCCGACACCACGATCGAGACGCTGACCAAGCTGAAGCCCTTGTTCGGTCCCGAAGGCACCGTCACGGCGGGCAATGCGTCCGGCATCAACGACGGCGCGGCGGCGATGTTCGTCGCAAGCGAGGCGGCGGCCAAGGCACATGGGCTGACGCCGCGCGCGCGCATCCTTGGCATGGCGTCGGTCGGCGTCGAGCCGCGCGTCATGGGGATCGGCCCCCTGCCCGCGACGCTCAAGCTGATGGAGCGGCTTGGCCTGACCATCAGCGACTTCGACGCGATCGAGCTGAACGAAGCCTTCGCCAGTCAGGGCCTTGCCGTCATGCGCGGCCTCGGCCTGCCGGACGATGCGCCGCATGTGAACCCCAACGGCGGCGCCATCGCGCTGGGCCATCCGCTCGGCATGTCGGGCGCGCGCATCGCCATGAGCCTCGTGCACCAGCTGGAGAAGACCGGCGGCAGGCGTGGCCTCGCCACGCTGTGCATCGGTGTCGGCATGGGGCTGGCGCTAGCGGTCGAGCGGGTCTGAGGGCCGCAGCGGCCGCCGTCAGACCGACAGGATCAGCACATCGTCGCTGCGCGGGGGCGAGCCGTCGTAGGACGCCAGCGGCTCGAAATGCTCGTCCATCAGTTCCAGCGCGGAGAGGCCCGCCAGCTTGAACTGGCCGAGGCCGGGCTCCTCGTCACTGCGGCGCGCCTTGCCGGGATTCATGGCGCTGACGACAAGGTCGCCATGCCGCTCGAACAGCAAGTGCGGCGCAAGCGTGATCGTATTGCCGTTGTAGCGCGCAGTGACGAACCGTCGCGTCGCGATCGCTTCCATCAGGGTGAGTCGTGAATCATTCATCCCGACCGCAGATCGCACGGGCTACGCGCAATGAAAAGCGAGGTTGCGTAGTAAAGACCGCGATTTCATTGCGCACTTTGGAGTGGGATGAGATCGGATTGACCCGCCCTTAGTCCCCTCTCCCCTCGCGATGACGATCCAAGGCAACGTCATCCGGCTCTAGAGAAACTCGTCGGCGGCGTCGTGGCTGTCGCCGCCGCTGGTCGTGGCGGGCGCCGGCTTGCCGCTGGGAAGCGCGATTGCGGGCGCTTCTGCGAAAGGCTTCACGCCGAACGCGGGGTAGATCTCGGACGGGAAATAGATCGTCCCGTCCTTCACCACCATGGCGATCCGGTGCAGTTCGCGCAGGTCCGCCAGCGGATTGCCGGGCAGCAGCAGGAAATCCGCCCGCTTGCCCCGCGCGATCGAGCCGAGTTCCTGATCGTTGCCCATGTAGCGCTCCGGCCCAAGCGTGCCGATGCGCAGCACGTCGGCGGCGGGTATGCCCGCCTCGCCGTAGATCTCCAGTTCGCGGTGCACCGACAGGCCGGTGCCGTCGTCGGTGCCGGGCAGCAGCGTGACGCCCCGGTCGTGCAGGCGCTTTACCACGCGCTTCACCGCATCGAAGGCGCCCAGATAGGCGGCATCGTCGCCCGGCTCGCTCAGCGGCGCGATGGCCTGGCGACGGCGGCGCTGGAGGCCGATCGGCAGGTGGTCGATATAGCTCGCTACCGCCGGAGACGGCTTGCCGTCGCGGCTGAGCATCAGCAGTTCCAGCGTCACCGCCGTCGGATCAAGCGCGATGTGCTTCGCGACCATCGTATCCAGCGTCGTCTTCACGCGCGGGGCATCGAGGTCCAGCCCCGCCGTGCGCCGCATTGCGGTGAGGCGCAGCGGGGTGCGGGTGTCCTCCTTGATGTCGAGCACCCAACCCAGCATCAGTTGGTTGACGTGGGTGATCTCGTCATAGCCCGCCGCGATCATCGCATCGGCATTGGTGAAGGCGGGAATGTGCCCGGTCAGCCCCATGCCCAGCCGCTTGGCCTCGCGTGCGATGGCGGGCACCCATGCCGGGTTCATGCTGTTGTAGATCTTGATCTGCCAGTAGCCGCGCGCGGCGTACCAGCGCACCGCATCGAGCGCCGCCGCCTCGCTGTCCACGACGATACCGTGGCGCGCCGAATACGGGCTGCGGCCTTCAAGGAAGCCGTTGGCGGTGATGCGCGGCCCGGCCACCTCGCCCTTGCCGATGCGGTCGATCAGGCCGGGCAGGAAGTCGTTGTGGTTGCCCATGTCGCGCACCGAGGTGACCCCGGCGGCGATGTAGAGCATCGCCGATTCCAGCCCGATATGCGCGTGCATGTCGTGCAGACCCGCCAGCAGCGTGCCGCCCTTGCCGTCGATCAACGCCTCGCCCGGCGTAGCGGGCTCGTCGAGCGGCTGGATGCCGGTGATGCGGCCGTGCGCGAAGACCACCGAGACCGGATCGCCCAGCGTGCCGCTGGCAGGATCGAACACCCGCACGTTGCGGATGCGCACCGGCGCGTCGATGGTATGGGCGAAGCGCTTCTGAAGCGCGGCATAGCGCGCGGCGGTCAGCCGGGTGCCGAGTTCGTTGAGGGCGGCCACTTCGCCCTCATGCCCCTCGCGCACGGTGCCGCCACCGCTGTCGAGCGTGGCGAAGAGTTCGCCCTTGCCGTCAAGCAGGATCATCTCGGGCGAAAGGTCGATGCCGCTGATCGAGTAGGCCTGATACCGGACCTTGCCGATGATGGCCGGGCCGAGCTTCTCGATGGCGAGTTCGCCGCCGGGGAACGCCGCCATGCGCCCGTCCGCATCCTTGAGCAGCGCGCGGGCGTAAAGCCCCAGCGCCCAGGGGCTGGCGTTCTGCCCGACGTAGAGCGCAGGGCCGCTGGCGACCGCCTGCTTCTCGCCCATCGAGTCTGTCCAGCGCACCGTGCTGCCTTCGCGCGCGAAGCGTTCGTGAACGTCGCCGCCGAACGTTGCCTTGCCGTCCAGTTCCCAGCGCGTGGGCAGTTCGTCGCGGCCGAGTTCGACGGTTTCTCGCATGGTCGGGCCGCGGCCGTTGTTCTTGACGTCGTACTCGATGGCGACGCGATTGCCCTGCACGTCGGCGTCTACGAAGCCGACCTTCTCGCCGTTGGAGACGACGCTGTAGCGCAGGTGCTCTGCGTGGGCGGGGACCGTTACCAGCAGGGTCGAGGCGAACAGCGCGGCGCGCAAGGGCATGCGGAACATCAGGCGATCGAACTCCGGTAGAGGTGAGCGGCGGCGGCAAGGTCCTGCACCGCATGGCCGAGCGACTTGTAGACGGTGATATCCCATTCGGAGCGGCGCCCCTCCACGCGGCCGAGCAGCACTTCGCCGATCTCCGCGACGATGTGGGCGTCGTCGATCAGGCCCTTCTCCCGCGCGACGATGAATTCGGCCGCCGCATCGAGCGCGGAAGCGCGGCTGTCGGCGATATAGCGGCTGTTGACGACGAGCGCGCTGTCGACCTCGACCGGGCCGGGACCGCTGGAGCCGACGAGGTTCACATGGACGCCGGGCTTCAGCCACTCGCCGTTCAGCACCGGCTCGGAAGCAGTGGTCAGGGTGCAGATGACGTCCGCCTCGCCCGCCGCCGTGGGCAGGTCGGTCACGGCCTCTGCCCTGAGGTGGGCGTACTGCGCCGCCAGAGCCTCGGCCTTGTCGGGTGTGCGGCCCCAGATCAGCACGCGCTCGAAATCGCGCACCAGCGGCAGGGCCTTGAGATGCGTATGCGCCTGCCCGCCGGTGCCGACGATCAGCAGCGTGCGCGCGTCCGGCCGCGCCAGCGCGTCGGTCGCCACGGCGGTGGCGGCGGCGGTGCGGATATGGGTGATCTCCTCGGCATCGGCCACGCAGACCGGGCGGCCTTCCTCGGGCTCGAACAGCACGACGAGACCCCGGTGACGCCGGAGGCCCGGCGAACGCGGATCGGCGAAGACGCTGATGGTCTTGGTGCCGAACATGTCGCGCTCGCCAAGCGCTCCGGGCATCTGGGCGAAGGTGCGACCCGGGCCCAGCGACAGCATCGTGCGCAGCAGCTGGCGCGTCTCGCCCGAAGACAGCGCCATCATCGCCTCGCGCACGACGCGGATGCAATCGGGATAGGACAGCTTCTCGCGCACCGCCTCGCTGTCGAAGATCGTCAGCTCGTCGCGTTTCATCGGTGCCGTCCTTTCAATTCCCTGTGCGCACACGCTAGCCGCCGTTCCAGCGTAATGCTTGCCCGACTTCGCGCATTTGCCTAGGCTCGATGGCAATTCAATGCACCAATGACAGGGATGGCGCATAATCATGGCGGAAGCACTCGACCGGCTCGACCTCAAGATCCTCGACCGGCTGCAGATCGACGCCTCGGAATCGTCGAGCGAGATCGCCGAGCGCGTCGGCCTGTCGCAATCGCCCTGCTGGCGGCGCATCCAGCGGCTGAA
Source organism: Novosphingobium resinovorum (assembly GCF_027922145.1). GTDB lineage: Bacteria > Pseudomonadota > Alphaproteobacteria > Sphingomonadales > Sphingomonadaceae > Novosphingobium > Novosphingobium resinovorum. The sequence goes on from NZ_BSFC01000021.1 coordinate 303,476, forward strand.
GGAGGAAGGCTACATCAAGGCGCAGGTCGCCGTGCTGGACCGCGAGAAGTTCGGCGAAAGCATGTACATCTTCGCCCAGCTCAAGATGGGCCGCCTCAGCGACGAGGCGCGCGAAAGCTTCATCCGCGCGGTCGAGGACATCCCCGAGATCACTGAGGCCTATACCCTGTTCGGCGAGATGGACGTGATGCTGAAGGTGCTGGCGCCGAGCATGGCGTGGTATCAGAACTTCACCTTTCGCCGCCTGCTGCGCCTGCCGGGGGTAGAGGACATCCGCTCCACCGCGACGCTGTCGGAGATGAAGTGCACCCACCGACTGCCGCTGCCGTCGGCGTCCTGAGATCCGCTCCCTGTCGTCATTGCGAGCGTAGCGAAGCAATCCAGGGCGGCTCAAGACTGCCTTGGATTGCTTCGCTACGCTCGCAATGACGAAGTGGTTTTCGACTTCATGCCCCGACCCTGTGCATAAATGATGTTTCGCGAGGCAATCGGGCGCCCATCTATGCGAAACTTTCGCTGCCGCGGGCCGATAGACTGACCGGCAGAAGGAGCACACCATGCCCGATCGCCGTATCGCCCTACCCCTGCTGGCCGCGCTGGCCTGTGCGCCTGCCGCCGGGGCCGCCGCCGAGCCTGCGCTGCGCGTCACGCTCGCGCCAGCAAAGCCCGACGCCGAGCAGCACGTGCCCTATGTTGACGTGACAGTGGTGGCAGACGGCATGTCCCGCGCCGAGGGTGCACCGTTGCTGCGCCTGCCGCTCGTCGCCAACACCGTGGTCACCAGCGGCGCTGCGATCACCGGCCTCACCGTCCGCGACCGGCGCGGCGCGCTTACCACGCGTGTCGAGGACGTCGAGGAGGACGGCTCCAACCGCACCCGCCTGTGGCGCGCGCCGCGTGCCGTCGAGGGCGCGCTGAAGGTGCATTACCGCGTGCCGATCGACGCCGCCGCGCCGCCGCTTGCCCTGCCGCAGTACGAGATGCGCACCGAACTGGGCGGCTTCTCGGCGGCGGGCAACGCCTTCCTGATCCTGCCCGATGACGAGACGCCGCGCCGTGCCAGTGTGACGTGGAACTTCGCCGCCTACGGCCCGAACGGCAAGGGCGTCTCCAGCCTCGGGGTCGGCAACGCGACGGCGCGCAAGGCGATGCCCGCTTCGGAACTGGCGCACATGTACTACATGGGCGGCCAGCCCGGCGTGTTTCCGCCCGCGAACGACGGCTTCTTCGCCGCATGGCAGGGCATTCCGCCCTTCCCGATGGCGCCGCTGATGACATGGGCCGGCGACCTGCACCGCCATTATGGCGCGTTCTTCGGCTATACCCCGCCCAGCTTCGGCGTGTTCGGCCGGACCAACCAGCGCAACCCGGGCAGCGGCATCGGCCTGAAGGACAGCTTCGCCTTTACCTTCAACCACACCTCCAAACCCGCCGACTTGCGCTCGCTGCTGGCGCACGAGATGCTCCATGCCTGGGTCAATTCGCTCGACGCCTCGATGGATGCGGCGGGCGGGCTCGACCGCTCGTGGTTCGGCGAGGGGCTGGCGGTTCACTACCAGCGCCTGCTGCCCTACCGCGCGGGCCTGATCTCGGCCGAGGATTTCCTCGCCGACCTCAACGAGACGGCGGCGCGCTACTACACCAACATCAAGATCGGTGTGCCCAACGCCGATATCCCGGCGGGCTTCTGGCGCGACACGCGGATCCGCGTGCTGCCCTACGATCGCGGCTCGCTCTACTTCGCCGCCACCGACGCGGCGATCCGCCAGGCGTCGGGGGGCAAACGCTCGCTCGACGATCTGGTGCGCACGATGCTGGCCGAGCGCCGCGCCGGGCGGCCTATGGACGAAGCGCTGTACCGCCGCCTGCTGAAAGCCGACCTCGGCGACACGGGCATCGCCGCGTTCGAGGCGATGCTCAAGGGCGGCGTCGTGCTGCCGCCGTCGGACACCTTCGGCCCGCAGTTCCGCCGCATCGAGAAGCCGCTGCGCCGCTTCGACCTCGGCTTCGACCCGGCCTCGCTGCTGGCACGCCCGAAGATCGTGAAGGGCATCATTCCCGGCTCGAATGCCGAAGCCGCCGGACTGCGCGAAGGCGACGAGATACTCAACACGTTCTCACAGGACGGCTTGCAGGGCGACCAGCAGGCTTTCCTCTCCCTCGACGTGAAGCGCGCCGGGGAGGAACTGCATCTGCGCTACCAACCTCGCGGAGAGACCGTGTCCGCCTACCAGTGGGAAGCGGCGCGCTGAAACGCGCCGCCGACCCGCATGGCGGCACGCGGATCGACGGAATTATCGTTCAGCGCAGTCCCTGCAGGGCGGATGGCAGGCTCGCGGCGATCCACGGCGATGCCTTCTCGTAAGCATGGCCGACTTGCAGCACCGCCAGATCCGCATGGCGCCTGCCGATGATCTGAAGACCGATGGGAAGCTTGCGCGCACCGCCGAAGCCGGCCGGAACCGCCAGAGCAGGCAGGCCCGCCATCGTCGCGGGAAGGGTAACTTCCATCCAGCGGTGATAGCTGTTCATGGCCTTTCCGGCGATCTCGGTCGGCCAGTGCTCGCTGGCATCGAACGGGAAGACCTGCGCGCTGGGCAGCACCAGGAAATCGAATTTCTCGAAGGCTGCGGCGAACGCATTGTAGATGCGGGTGCGGCCTTCCGACGCCTTGGCAAGCTGCGGCCCGGTCAGCTTCATGCCGCCCTCGACTTCCCAGATCGCTTCGGGCTTCATCAGCGCCCGCTTGGCGGGATCGTCGTAGAATCCCTGGAGATCGGCGCCGACCGACCAGTGCCGCAGCGCCACTGCCGTACGCCACATCTCGGAAGCAGGTTCGGCCAGGGTCGCTTCCTCGACGGTCATGCCGATCGCCTCGAATGCCTTGAGCGCTTTCGTGCAGGTTTCCATGATGCCGGCCTCCATCGGCAGCGCACCGCCGAGATCACCCAACCAGCCGACCCTGCCGCCCTTCCAGTCGCGATCGAGCGGACGCGCGAACATCGCCGGATCATCGCCGAGAGAGAACGGTGCGCGCGCATCGCCGCCCGCCTGCACCGAAAACAGCATCGCAAGATCACTCACGGTTCGGCCGAGCGGCCCCGACGTGGCGAAGTTCTGCCAGAACAGGTCGGTGTTGGGCACCGAAGGAACCCGGCCGAACGAGGGACGCAGTCCGAAGACGTTGTTCCAGCCGGGCGGGTTGCGGAGCGACCCGCCGAAGTCGCTGCCGTCCGCCACCGGCACCATCCGCAGCGCCAGCGCGACCGCGCCGCCGCCGGTGCTGCCGCCCGCTGCGCGGCCGTAGGCATAGGCGTTGTGCGTCGTTCCGAACACCGGATTGTAACTGTGCGATCCCAGCGCGAACTCGGGTACGTTGCTCTTGCCGAGGAAGATCGCACCGGCCTTGCGCATGCGCGACACCACGAGGCTGTCGGCTGCAGGAATGTTGTCCCGCAGGATCGGCGAACCCTGCGTGCTGGCAATGCCCTTGACCGGGGCAGTGTCCTTCACCGCATGGGGAAAGCCATGGAGCGGCCCGTGGAAACGGTTCGCCGCCGCGTCCTCGTCCATGGCGGCAGCCTGTCGCAGCAGCGCATCACCGTCCACGCGCGAAACGATGGCGTTGAAGCGGGGGTTCAGGCGGTCGATCTGCGCCAGATGGGCGGTCATCACCTCGCGGCTGGACAAGTCGCGGCGATGGATCGCGGCCGACAGGTCGGTCGCATTCATCATCACGATCTCGTTCGATCCCGTCCCACGCCGTTCGGCGACCCGTGCGAGCGCCGGTGCCGCCATGGTGCCCAGTGCCGTGGCTGCGCCGGTCAGCACGGTTCGGCGGGTCGCCGTCGTACCGTCAAGGGTCGCTTCGCCCATCGTCTTCATCTCCATTTGCCAATCTGCCCGCTTCTTCACGGCGACCACCCGATGGTAAAGGTCCAAGATGACTTGCGGCGCGGGACCACTCCCCCGCCGCAAGTCACGTAGTCCCGGGGTCGAGCCGAAGCCCGATCAGGCCGCCCGCTGCAGCATGCCGAACAGGTCGCGCGGATCGTCGGGATCGGCGATGATGTCGAGCTGCTGGAAGAACGCGGTGTCGTCCAGCTTGCCCAGCAGGTAGCGCAGCGCCGAGAAATCCTCGATCGCGAAGCCGACGCTGTCGAACAGCGTGATCTGGCGCGCGTCGGTGCGGCCTTCGGCCTCGCCGCTCAGAACCTTCCAGAATTCGGTCACCGGATAGGACGCCTCCATCTGCTGGATCTCGCCCTCGATGCGGGTCTGCGGCTCGAATTCGACGAAAGTGGCCGCGCGGTCGAGAATGTCGCGGTGCAGTTCCGTCTTGCCCGGGCAGTCGCCGCCGATCGCGTTGATATGGATGCCGGAGCCGACCATGTTGTCGGACAGGATGGTGGCATAGGCCTTGTCTGCCGTGCAGGTGGTGATGATCTGCGCGCCCTCGATCGCATCCTGCGAGGTTTCGCAGGCCACGACCCGGAGGCCGCTGCCCTGCAGATTGCGCGCGGCCTTGCGGATGGCCTCGGGATCGAGGTCGTAGAGGCGCACTTCCTCGATGCCGACGATGGCCTTCATCGCGATCGCCTGGAATTCCGCCTGCGCGCCGTTGCCTATCATCGCCATGACCCGCGCGTCCGCCGGGGCGAGGCGGCGCGCCACCATCGCGGACGTCGCCGCAGTACGCAGCGCCGTCAGCAGCGTCATCTCGGTCAGCAGCAGCGGATAGCCGGTATCCACGCGCGCCAGCAGCCCAAAGGCTGCAACCGTCTGCAAACCCTTCGCGGTGTTGCTGGGATGGCCGTTAACGTACTTGAAGGCATAGGCCTCGCCGTCGGACGTGGGCATCAGTTCGATCACGCCCTCTTGCGAGTGCGAGGCCAGCCGCGGCGCTTTCTCGAACAGGGACCAGCGCAAATAGTCGGCCTCTATCGCATCGGTCAGTTCATGCAGCACCGTCTCGATCCCGAAATGATGGACGAGGCGCATCATGTTTTCGACGCTGACGAAGGGGATGAAGGCAAGCGGGGAAGGCTGCGGCGCCATGGTTTCGTATCCTGATGGTGAATGGGCAGGACGATCGTAGAGCGAGGCCCTGCTGGTAAAAATTGCCATACCGCCTTGCAAACCGATGAACTTTGGACAATTTTATCAGCGCATTTATACAATATGCTCGATTTCAGGCCATCAACTCTTGTCATCTTCCGCCAAGTTCATCCCTGACGACCTCGACCGCCGTATCATCGGCCACCTTCGCGCAGACGGGCGCGCTTCGCTGTCGAAACTGGCCGACGCGCTGGGCGTGGCGCGCGGCACCGTGCAGAGCAGGCTGGACCGCCTGATCGATACCGGAACGCTGCTGGGCTTCACGATCCGGGTCCGCGACGACTACGAGGATCTTTCCGTGCGCGCGGTGATGATGATCGAGATCACCGGCAAGTCGACCACGCAGGTGATCCAGAAGCTGCGGGGCATGGTCGAGATCCATGCGCTGCACACCACCAACGGCAACTGGGACCTCGTCGCCGACATTCGTACCGGCAGCCTCTCGGAATTCGACCGGGTGCTGCGACAGGTGCGCATGATCGACGGGGTGCTGAACAGCGAAACCAGCCTGCTGCTGAGCACGGTCTGACGCGAGCGGCGCAAGCATCCGCCCGGTGGACCCGTCCCGCTGCGGAAACTGGATGTTTCGCGCAAGGCGACGAAAGGCGATGCAACCGTGTCATGGATAATCGCGGAAAGGTGACGCAGTGAACAAGTGGCTGGCAGGTTCGGCGGTTCTGGCATGCGCGGCAATGGCGGTGGCGCCTTCGGTCTGGGCGGATACGCTGCCGCCGCTCGCCGGGCGGATCATCGAGTACGACACCCGGGAAGTCACGTGGCCCGCGCTGGACCTCTCGCCGGACGGGAACACCATCCTGTTCGACCTGCTCGGCGACATCTACGCCCTGCCCTCCGCAGGCGGAAAAGCCAGTCCGGTGATGACGGGCGCGGCATTCGACACCCAGCCCGTATTCTCCCCCGACGGCCGCCACATCGCTTTCGTGAGCGACCGCGACGGGCGGGAGAACCTGTGGATCGCCGATGCGGACGGCAGCAACGCCCGCCGCGTTTCGCAGGAGAATAGCGGCGCGCCGCACTACGGTTCTCCCGCCTGGTCGCCCGATGGCCACACGCTCTACGTCTCGCGCATGATCTGGGGCCTGCTGGCGTTCGAACTGTGGTCCTTCGACGCCGCGAGCGGCAAGGCGGACGTGCTGGTGAAGGCCCAGCCCCATGGTGACGATCCGCATCCGCAGCGGCGCAACGCGATGGGCGTGGTCGCCTCCCCCGACGGCAAGAGCCTGTACTATGCGACCAAGGCGGGCACGACCTGGTCCAGTGGCCCCCTGCCGCACTGGACGATCGCGCGCTTCGACCTCGCCACCCGGACTCAGCACGAAGTCCTGACCACACCCGGCGGCGGGATGCGGCCGGTACTGTCGCACGACGGCCGCCTGCTCGCCTATGTGACGCGGGAAAACGAGCGGACAGTGCTGCGCCTGCACGACCTGACCGACGGGAGCGACCGGCCGATCCATGCCCCGCTCGATCCGGATGGGCAGTCCGGCGGCTATTACGTCGACGTGATGCCGCGCATGGTGTTTTCCGCCGATGACCGCAGCATCTATCTCGGGCTCGGCGGTGGTCTGAAGCGCATCGACCTTGCTGGAGGCGCACTCGTCGACATTCCGTTCGAGGCGCATGTGCGACACGAGATGCCGCCGCCGCTTCGCCGCCAGCACCGGGTCGATACCGGCCCCGTCCATGTTCGCGTGATCCAGACCCCGCGCCTGTCTCCGGACGGCAGGCAGGTGGTCTTCGGCGCCGTGGGCCGTATCTATATCACAGCCAACCGCAAAGGCGCGACGCCCCGCCGCCTCGACGTCCCGGGCGCCGCATGGCAGCCGAGCTGGTCGGACGACGGGCGCTTCGTCACTTACGTCACCTGGACCGCAAAGGAAGGCGGCCACGTCTGGATAGCGGCTGCGGACGGCAAGACCGCGCCGCGCCGGGTCACGACGCAGACAGCCTTCTATTCGGAACCACTGTTCCTTGCCGGCGGCAAGGACGTGGTCGCGTTCTCTGCCAGTCAGCATGACCGGCTCTACCGTTCGGCCGAAAGCCTTGGGCCGATGCCCTCGACGCTGGTGCGGATACCCGTGGACGGCGGGCCGATGCACTCGCTTGGCGAGGTAGGCGCGGCGATGGACTTGCGGCGCGATCCCGATCCGGCGCGCGTGCGCTATTACGCCGATGGCTGGATTTCCTCGCACGCGGTCGATGCCGAGGAACCGGCAAGGCATCTGGTCAAGCTGATCGCTCGCCCCGACAGCCAGTATTTCGACACGCCCGCCCCGCTCAAAAACGCGCAGCTGAGCGCCGATGGCCGCACCGCGCTGGTGAGGCTGGCCTCGCAGCTCTACCTCGTGCCGGTGCCGCAAGCGAAGGACGACGCGGCGCCGACCATCACCGTCACCGATGCGGCTGCGCAAGCGCGGCGTATCACTGCCATCGGCGCGGACTATATGGACTGGGCGCCCGACATGCGCTCGCTCGTGTGGTCGGTCGGCTCGACCTTGCGGCAATTGCCGGTAACCGCCGCGCAGGACGGTGCCCCTGCCGCGATCGAGAAGCGGGCGGGCGGCATCGCGATGGACGTCGTGCTCCCGCGCGACGTGCCCCGGGGCAAGCTGCTGCTGCGCGGGGCGAAGGTCATCACCATGAAGGCCGATCAGGTCATCGACGATGCCGACGTCCTGATCGTCGACAACCGCATCGCCGGGGTCGGGCCGCGCGGCACGCTGAAGATACCCGCAGGCACGCAAGTCCGCGACATGACGGGCAAGGTCATCCTGCCCGGCTTCATCGACGCCCATGCCCACTGGTTCGAGACGCGGCGCCGCATCCTCGACATCGGGCACTGGGATTTCTCCGCCAACCTAGCCTACGGGGTGACCGCCGGGCTGGACGTCCAGACGTTCGATCCGGACGTGTTCGGCTATGCCGACATGATCGACGCCGGTCTGATGGTGGGTGAGCGCGCGTTCTCCACCGGCGAGGGCGTGTTCCGCAACAGCCCGATGGCCAGTCGCGAAGAGGCGATCGCCACGCTGCGGCGCTATTCGGATTATTACCGCACCCCCAACATCAAGGAGTACATGGTCGGCGACCGGGCAGAGCGGCGGCACCTGATCGAAGGCGCGCAGGCGCTGGGATTGATGCCCACGACCGAAGGCGCCAGCGACTACCGGCTGGACCTGACGCAGATGCTCGACGGCTACGCGGGCAACGAACACAGCCTGCCGATCGCGCCGCTGCATGACGACGTGAAGCAGATGCTGGTGCGATCGCGCATCTCGACGGTGCCGACGATGCTGGTGCTCTACGGCGCGCCGGGGCCGCTGGGCGCGATGGCGGCGGGTCATCAGGAGGACTTCGACGGAAAGCTGAGCCGTTTCGTTCCCGAATTCGTCTTCGCGGGCAAGCGCGATTCGGCGCAGTGGAACCGCGCCGATGGGCAAGGCTTCGCTCTGTTCGCAAAGCAGGCGAGCGATGTCGGACAGGCGGGCGGCCTGCTGGGCGTCGGCTCGCACAGCGTCGTGCAGGGGTTGTCCTACCACTGGGAACTGGAGGCTATGGCATCGGGCGGGGCCAGCGCGGCGCAGATCCTGCGGGCGGCGACGATCGGCTCGGCCGAGGTGATCGGCCGAGCGCTCGATCTCGGCTCGATCGAGCCGGGCAAGCTGGCCGACCTGCTGGTGCTGGACCGCGATCCGCTGGCGGACATCCGCAACACCCGCTCGCTCTCGCTGGTGATGCAGAACGGCCGCCTCTACGAAGCCGCGACCCTCAACGAGCAGTGGCCGCGCGTGCAGAGCCGCGACGCCCAGTGGTTCGAGGGCATGTCGAAGCGCGAGGTCGCCCACGCGATCAGCACCGCGGCGGCCTTCGAGGAGAAGCAGGGCAACGCCGCGTCGTTCGAGTACTGACGCGGCGCGGGGCACGCAACCTCGTCATTGCGAGCGCAGCGAAGCAATCCAGGGCAGTCTTGAGCCGCCCTGGATTGCTTCGCTGCGCTCGCAATGACGAAAGGGGTGGGTGGTAAAGGCTCTTCGCGAACTGCGGGCATGAAAAAGGCGGCGGGTGCCAAACCCGCCGCCTTTTCCGTGCGCCCTCAGGCCCCCGCGTCAGAACTCCAGACGCGCGCCCACTGTCATGTAGCGACCGATGACGTCGTAGTACGGCGAGAAGTTCGAGTAGAGCGGCGGGTTCTTGTCGAACAGGTTCGACACATTGCCGTAAAGCTCGAAGTGCTGGCCGTCACCGAAGGGCACCTTCTGGCTGAGCTGCAGATCGATGTAGGTATAGGCCGGGATGCGCCCGTTGGTGATCGTCGGGCGCGTACCGTCCCACAGACCCGCAGAAGTGTAGCGTGCACGCACCAGACCGCTGAAGCCGTCGCTGGCATAGCCGACCGAGGCATTGGCGCGGATGCGCGGCACGCCGTTGACGAAGGCATAGCCTTGCGACTTCACGTAGTCGACCTTGGTGACGCCGTCGTCGGTGGTGAAGCGGTTCACCCAGGTGCCGACGAGGCGGAAGGTGACCCGCCCGTTGGCGTCGTTGTTCACCGGCATCGTATAGGCCACTTCGGCATCGATACCGTCGGACTTGAACTCCGACAGGTTGACCGAGGACGAGGCGACGCTGACGATCCTGCCGTCGCTGCCGCGCGTGATATAATCGCACAGGCTGGCGTTACCGCTGTTGCAGCGATCGACCAGAACCTGCGCGCCGATGCTGGTGATGACGTCCTTGATCGCGATATTGAAGTAGTCGATCGAGGCGGTCAGGCCGCGCAGCGGAGCGGCAGTGATGCCCGCCGTCCACGTATCCGCCTTTTCCGGGCGGAGCGAGGCATTGCCGCCGCCGTAGACCAGAATGCTGCGGCTGCCATCGCCGTTGTACTGCGGATCGATCACGCCGACATAGCTGACCGTGCGGTTGGAGTAGAGTTCGCTGATGTTGGGCGCGCGGATGTCGCGCGAACGGGTGACGCGGCCGATGACGCCGGGCAGGAACTCGTTCGTCGCGCCCAGCTTCCACGACCAGACGCTGCCGGTGGTGCTGTAGTCCGACACGCGCACGGCGCCGTTCAGCTCAAGCTTGCGCAGCAGCGGCACGTCGCGGATCACCGGCACGACCACTTCGCCGAACGCTTCCTTCACGTCGTACTTGCCCTGCAGCGACGTAAAGTAGAACGTCGAGAAAGCGCGGGCGGCATCCAGTTCGCCGATCGTCGAGCTGGTTTCCAGATTGCGCCCTTCCGCACCGATCGCAATCGACACGGGGCCTGCGGGCAACTCGAACGGCTCGCCGCGCAGCGAGACGCCGTAAGTGTCGAGCCGGTTCACGCTGTTGGAGCGCGGGGTGCCGGTGACGTAGTCGATCGCCTCTTGCGAGGGCGCGCCTTCGCCGAACAGGTTGAGCGGCACGCAGCCTGCCGCGCCCGAACGGCACACCGCCTGACCCGTCGCCGGATCGATCACCGCATCCACCGCATTGGCGAAGTTGCTCGCGATCAGGAAGCCGGGCGTGTCCATCTTGTTGCGGTACTGGCCGTGGCTGTAATAGGCCGTGTAGCGCCAGCGCCCGTCACCGAAGCTGCCGTCGAGGGCAAGCGTGCCCTGGATGCTGCGGCGGTCGAGGTTGATGGTGCTGTACGAAAGGTCCGCGTTATAGCGCGCCATCGTGAAGCTGCTGGCGTTCGCATCGGCAAGGATCTGCCTGACGTCGTCGTTCAGGAAGGCGTTGTCGGCCCGGATGGTCACGCTGCTGGTGTGATCGCCGAACCACGTATAGCTGTTGTAGTACCGCGAATAGCGCAGGTCAGCGCTCAGCTTGAGCGTATCGGTCAGCTCGTAAGACGCCTTGGCCATCGCCGTGTAGCGCTTCTGCGGCGTGATCAGCGGGCTGCGGTCGTCGTCGGAGGTGCTTTCGCCGCCGACCATGTTGGTGCCGACGATGGTGCCCATGTCGGGCGTGCGCAGGCTGCCATCGGGGTTGAAGCCCATGCCGCGAAGGCCTGCCGGACCCGAGGTGACATAGCCGCCGACAAGGCGCGTGGCCGAACCGACGTCCGAAGTCAGCGTGTTGTTGATGATGGCGAAGCGGCCGGTGTTCTCGCGGTCGGTCTTGCGCGGGATGCCCTTGTTGTCGAGGTATTCGCCCCCGATCACGAAGTGGCCCCGGCCTCCTGCGAAGCTGGTGCCGTACTTGCCCTCGAACTTGACTTGGCCCGCGTCACCGCGCGACGAGATGCCGCCTTCGGCACCGAGGCGCACGCCTTCGTATTCGCCGTCGACGATCATGTTGACAACGCCCGCGACCGCGTCCGAACCCCACGCCGCCGAAGCGCCGCCGGTGACGATGTCCACGCTCTTGACCATGATCGAGGGCACGGTGTTGAGATCGTTGTCGCTGACCAGACGACGTCCGTCGACGAGGACCAGCGAGCGCGTCTCGCCAAGGCCGCGGATGTTGACCGGGAAGCGGCCCGCCTGCGCATTGGTGCCCGAGGTCTGCGGCGACTGCGATGCCTTGAACTGCGGCAGGTCGGCCAGCGCCGCGCCGATGTTGGTGCGGCTCACGACCTGCAGGTCTTCCTGCGACATGTGCAGCAGCGGCGTCGGCGATTCGTAGCCGGGGCGGTCGATGCGCGATCCGGTGACGACGATGTCGCCCTGCGGAGATGCAGCGCTGTCGTCGCCTGACTGGGCAGCAGTCTGGGCGAGCGCCGGACCGGCCGAAATGCTCAGTGCGACAAGCGCGGTGCCCGCCAGAATCGACCGGCGGCGTGCGCGGAAAATCTGTTCCATCAATGTATCCCTGTTCGCGGTCGCCCTCGGGGACGATCTGACAATGCTACGAGGCTGGGCCTCGCGGCTGAAAATGGGTGAAGCGCATGCGCGGTCCGGGAGGAACATCCACTTTGAGGAAGTCGAGGGGACCAATGCCCGGCAGCGATGCGGGGACCAGTGGAAGGGGCCAGCCCGCGCATTGGTCCCTTGGTCGTGTGTGGTATTGGATGTTGGCGGGACCGGGCGTGCAGGCGAATGGGGCATCTGCACGCACAGGCAACACGCACAGGCAAGGGGAGCGTCATGTTCGATCGTCGTCGATTTCTGGGTTCGGGCGCGGCTCTGCTGGGGTCAGCCGCGTTCGCGCGCCATGCCTTCGCTGCCGGTGCCGCACGCAATGCCGGGCAGCTCGACGTCGCGCTGGTCGGCGGTTCGGTCTGGACCGGGGGCGCGGGCGGGCGCTCCGACGCCATCGGCATTGTCGGAGACCGCATCGTCGCGGTGGGAGCCGACGCGGTCAGGGCACGCATGGCGCGCTCGACGCGGGTGATCGACCTCAACGGCGCCTTCGCCCTGCCGGCGTTCACCGACAATCACACCCACTTCCTTATGGGCTCCAACGCCCTCACCCGGCCGGACCTGCTCAGCGTGAAGGATCGCGCCGAGTTCGTCGCCCGGATCGCTGCCGCCGTGAAGGCCGCGCCCGGCCAGTGGCTACTTGGCGGATCGTGGGACGAACAGCGCCTCGGCGGTCAGCTTCCCACGCGCGAATGGATCGATGCGGTCAGCCCGGATACGCCCATCGCGGTGCCCCGCACCGACCTGCACAGCTACTTGTGCAACTCGATGGCACTGAGGCTGGCAGGCATCACCCGTGACACGCCGGACCCGGAAGGCGGCGTGATCGTGCGCGACGCGAAGGGTGAGCCGACCGGCGTGGTCAAGGACAACGCCAAGGCGCTGGTGAACCGCGTGATCCCGCCGCTGACGCCCGAGCAGGTCGAAGCCTCGCTGCGCGGCGGCATCGCCCACGGCCTGAAGCACGGCTTCGCGCAGGTCCACGTACCCGATCCCTTCGACTGGGACTGTTTCGAGGGCCTGCGCCGCCTGCGCGCCAAGGGCGAGACGGACATGCGCTTCTACAGCTTCGTGCCGCTGCGTGACTGGGAGAAGATGGCGGCGCTGGTGAAGGACGAAGGGCGCGGCGACGACTGGCTGCGCTGGGGCGCCGTCAAGGCGCTGGTGGACGGCTCGCTCGGCGCGCGTACGGCGCTGTTCCACGATCCCTACACCGACGACCCGCACACCCGCGGCGTGCGCGCGATGCCGCTGGCCGAACTGCGCGAGAAGGTGATCGCAGCCGACCGCGCCGGCCTGCACGTTACCGTCCATGCCATCGGCGACGAGGCGAACGACGATATCCTCGACGTCTATGCCGAGACCGAGCGCCTGAACGGCAAGCGCGATCGCCGCTTCCGGGTGGAGCACGCCCAGCACATCGCGCCCACCACGATCCCGCGCTTCGCGAAGCAGAACGTGATCGCCTCGGTCCAGCCCTATCACGCGGTCGATGACGGCCGCTGGGCGGTCAAGCGTATCGGCGAGAAGCGGTTGAACGGCACCTACGCCTTCCGCTCTCTGATGCGCAGCGGCGCGACGGTGACGTTCGGCTCGGACTGGCCGGTAGCGCCGCTTAGCGCGATGGAGGGCATCTATGCCGCCGTCATGCGCGAGACCATCGACGGCGCGAACCCGCAAGGCTGGCTGCCCGATCAGAAAGTGACGGTGGAGCAGTCGCTGCACGCCTACACGGTGGCCAATGCTTATGCGGGCTTCCAGGAGGACCGGCTGGGCCGGATCGCGCCCGGTTTCCTCGCCGACATTGCCGTGCTCGACGCCGACCCGACTGCGATCGATCCGGAAAAGCTGCCCAAGGTCGAGGTGCTGCGCACCTTCGTGGGCGGCCGCGAGCGCTTCACGGCGGCTTCGGCATGACCGCCTGGTCCCCGCGAAACGCCGCCGAAGTGGCGGCCCTCGTCGCTCATCATCCCCTTGCATGGGTGGTTTCCGGAGCGCCCTCGTTCCATGCGACGCCGCTGCCGCTGGTCGCCGATCTCGACGACGAGGGCGGCGTCGCGGCCCTTGTCGGCCACTTCGCGCTGCGCAACCCGCAAGTCGAGGCGCTGAAGGCACACCCCCGCGCGCTGGTGCTGTTCCAGGGGGCGGAAGGCTACATCTCCCCCGAACTGGTCACCCAGCCGCAATGGGCACCGACATGGAACTATGCGGTCGCCCGGCTCGAGGTGGAAGTGGAATTCGCGGCCGACCAGAACGGCGAGGCGCTCGACCGCCTGATCGCGCACATGGAAGGTGATCGCCCGGACCGCTGGACCGTGGCCGCCATGGGCGAACGCTACGAGCCGATGAGCCGCCACATCATCGCCTTCAGGGCCAGGGTGTTGTCGTGCGACGCGACGTTCAAGCTGGGTCAGGACGAGCGGCCGGAGAGCCTGGCACAGATCCTCGCGGGGCATGCCGACCCGGAATTGACGGCAGCGATGCGCGAAGCCAACGAGCCTCGTTAATCCAGCAGGGTCAATCCAGTAACTGGCGCAGCGCTTCCAGCGCCCCGCGCGCTTCGCGTTCGTCGAGGCTGGCAAAGCCGATCCGTAATCCGCGCGGCGCGTCCGCGCGGGTCTGGAACGAGCGCGACGAAGCGAAGCGCAGGCCCGCGCCCGCCGCCCCGGCCTCGATCCGGTCGAGAATTTCGTCGGATGCAAAACGTAGCCAGAACGCGAGGCCGCCCGGCGGCATCTCGTACTTCACCCTGTCACCGAGCGTGTCGTCGAGCACCTGCGCGAAGGCGGTGCGGCGTCCGGCGTAGATCTGGCGCACCTTGCGGGCATGGCGGCTGAGTTCGCCGCTGTCGATCAGTTCGGCGGCGGCATGCTCGGTCAGCGTATTGCCCATGCCGTCGACCAGCGAGACGATGTGCGCCAGCGCCTCGATCACTTCGACCGGCGCGGCGATATAGCCGATGCGCAGGGCGGGCAGCAGCAGCTTGGATAGCGATCCGGCGTAGATCACCCGTCCGGGCGCATAAGCCGCCATCGGCAGCAGCGGCTGCGAGGCGAAATGGAACTCGTGATCGTAATCGTCCTCGATCACCGCGAAGCCGAACTGGCGCGCAAGGTCGAGCAGGCGCAGGCGTCGCTCGGGCCGCAGCGCGACCGTGGTAGGAAACTGGTGGTGCGGCGTCACGAACACCGCCGCCACCCGGTTGCGGCGGCAGGCGGCTTCCACGTCTTCAAGGCAAATGCCATCATGGTCGAGCCCGACGGGCACGATCTTCGCCCCGCGCGCAGCGAAGGCAGCGACGGCAGGTTCGTACGTCAGTTCCTCGACGATCACCGCGTCGCCGGGCCGGATGAGCAGGCTGGCGGCGAGGAAGATGCTGTTCTGGCTGCCGCGCGTAATGCAGATGTTGTCCGCCGTCACCGGCAGGCCGCGCTGGCTCTTGAGCATTGCCGCCACACTCTTACGCAGGGCCGGGGCGCCGCGCGGATCGCGGTACTGCAAGCCGTTGGCCCGCGTGAGCCGCTGGGCGGCGCCGCGATAGGCGCGGGACAGCAATTCCACCGGGAACAACCGCCCGTCCGGTGCCCCCTCGTCGAGCTTGACGCCCCGCCCCTCCGGCAGCGCCAGCGGGTGCTCGGGCCCGGGGATGAAGCGATACTCGGCCTGGCCGGATGCCTCGGACCCTTCCGGAGCCACGGTGCCCGCAGGATCGGGAAGCGCGGTCGAGACCATCGTGCCGCGCGTGCCTGCCGACGACAGCCACCCTTGTGCGATAAGATCCTCGTAGGCGAGAACCACCGTCTTGCGGTTGACGCCGAGCCCTGCCGCGAGTTCACGGCTGCTCGGCAGGTAGCTGCCGGAAGTCAGCCGCCCGCTTTCGATGTCGCGGATCACCGCCTGGATGATCTGCATGTAGACAGGCTCGGAACGCGCAGCGTCGATGCGCTGGCTGAGACTGATCTGCCAGGGACGCAACATGGCTCAGCGGCCTCCATGCGAACTGTCGTTCATCACGGCGGATTAGCCAGGCGGAAGGGGCCATGGCAACCATCCCGTCGCCCCTCCTCCCCAGCACAAACGTATGCATCGTTCGCTAGAGGCACATTTCGGCCCGGCATCGCTCCATAGCGGGCCATGGCGATGTTCCTTGCAGGGATCGAAGCCGACAGCTTGAACCTGCGCGGGACGTTCAGGAACGGCGGGCCTTCATTGCCCAGGCCACCGCAAGGACGGGCACGGCCAGCCCGGCCCATGACACCGTGTCCCGCCATCCGTCTCCTGTCAGGGCAAGGACGAGCGCGGCGCAACTCACAAAGCCGATCGCCAGAGGCACGGCGAAGATCACCCACAATGTCCGGCGCGCCCGTTTCATGCCGCAGGCACCGCGATGCCGCCTGACTCGACCTCGCGCACATGTGCGGATGCCGAGGCGCGGCGCTTGCCGAGCCAGAGGTAGATGCCGCTCGCCAGCGCCACGATCGTGAAGAGGTCCAGCACCGCCCACAGGATCTTGAGCGGAAGCCCCCCGTAGTCGCCGAAATGCAGCGGGCGCGAGAGCGAAAGCGACTTGTTGTACCACGGCATCGTGCGCGCGGCCGTGAAAGTGCCGGTCTCCGCATCAATGAGGGCCGGTGTCAGCAGGTGCTCGGTCAGCGGCGTGTCGCCCTGGAAGAAGACGGCATAGTGGTGCTTCGAACTGAAACTCCCGCCGGGAAAACCGATGAACTGCGGATTGTTGCCGGGCAATGCCTGCCGGGCCTCGGCCATCGCCTTGTCCAGCGAACCATAGCGAGATGGTGCAAGCGCGCCCTTGCCCGCGTATTCGCGGGTCATGGCCGCCAGTTCATTACGCTGCCATAGCTTGTTGATCGGATTTTCAAGCGTGTTGATGACGCCCGTGACGCCCACCACCGTCATCCATGCAAACGCCACGATTCCGATGAGATTATGATAATCGAGCCATTTCAGCCGCGAACTGCGCGACGTGCGCAAGGTTCCGAAGGCAAGCTTGCGCATGAACGGCGCATACAGCACCACTCCGGACACCAGCGACGCCGTGAACAGCAGCCCCATGGCGCCAAGGAAAAGCATGCCGGGCAGCCCGAGGAACATGTCGGTGTGCAACTGGAGCAGGAAGTGCATCACGCCGCTCTCGTCTTCCTGCCCGATCTTGCGGCCGGTGGAACGGTCAAAGACCTGCATGGTCATCTCCGCTCCGGGCGAGTCCGCCCTTGGGCCGGTGGTGATCGTCATCGCGGGCTGATCGTTATCGAACGCCATGAACAGCGGGACTTCTCCCGGACGCGCAGCCAGCGCCCGGCGCATCATCTCGTCGAGCGGAAGCAGGCCCGGCGCGTTCCCCGAGGAACCTACGCCCGGCTGCCCATAAGCGCTTGCATCCCCGGCCAGCCGGTCGATCTCGTCGTGAAAGATCAGCGGCAGCCCCGTGATACAGAGCATGAGAAGAAACATCGTGCAGACGAGGCTGGTCCACTTATGGATCAGATACCAGGCGCGGATCGTGGAACTCGTCATAAATTTCAAATTTTTTTGCGAACGATTATCAATCGCCATTATGGAGCGGCGAACCTGGTGTCAACTCAGGCCACGCGGCCAGCCAATTCCCCGGTCATGACTGCGCCGACACCCGCTCGTTCCGGATCACCCTGCCGCTTTCGTCGATTACCATGCGCAAGGCATAGCGCTCTCCGGGCTTGCCGCAGTCCTCGCTATAGATGACCCGCTCTCCGCGCATCGCCGAATAGGCCTGGTCGCCAAGGCGATAGAGGTGCGTGCCATGCTCCGCGTAGATCCAGGTGCCGCCCGCCAGAAGCTCCACGGCCACGAGCACGCCCAGTGTCGCCCGCACCTTGGGCCTTGCCGACCACGCCCGCATTCGGCCGGGCAGCGTGTCGGCATCGTCGTACTCACGGGGCGGGACCAGCCCCAGGAACACCGCCCAGCGCCGCAGCACCGCCATAATATGGGCGATCAGCAAAGCGGCGAGGATACAGCAGGACATGGCGCGTCAGCTTACCGAAACCAGATGCAGTTCGCTACGCATGTCGAGGTCGAACGCCAGCGCGGCCTTGCCGTCCGGCCCGGCCTGCAGCTCCTGCCCGGTCTGCACCACGCGGTAGCGCGTACCCGGCACCAGCCGCGCGAAGCCGAGGCTGACACGCGCCGGGCCTTCCCCCGCCCGCAGCACCAGCGACAAGTCGCGCCCGTCACTGACCGCGCGGGTGACGATGGTTTCGGGATAGCACGCCTCGACCAGCAGCGGGCCGGTCTTCCACGCTTCCGGCAGGCCCTTGTTGACCATGTCGCGCACGGTGTTGCGGCGGGTCCAGGTCAGCGCATCGGCCATGCCGGGACTGTACTGTGCGTCGATGCTCTCGCGGGTGGCGGCGATGATCTCCTCGTCGCCCATCTCCAGCGCGGCCCACAGCACCATCGTCAGCGGGTTCAGTTCGGGCCACTGCGCGAACGAGAAGTTGGCGGGCTTGCGCGTGTCCCAGCCCAGCGGCAGCAGCTTGAAATCGAGCGTACCGTCAGGGCGGCGGGCGATAAAGTCCTGCTTGAGCACCTGCCACAGCCGCTCCGCCTGATCGGGCGCGTGCGGGGTGAGGAAGCGGATGCCCCATGTCTCGCCGAACAGGCCCGAAAGACTGGGCACGGTGAAGCCGAAGGGCGACGAGGTGCAGACCTTCACCCGCCCGTCGGCCATCATCATTTCCTGCTCCATCGCCTGCTCGAAGCGGTCGCCGACCTTGCCGATCATGTCGGTGCCGTTGCGCGCATCGTGCAGCGCCAGCGCGGTGCGGCCCACGAGGTTGCACATCGAATAGATCCAGCGCGGCTCGCACGGGAACCAGCCGATGTCGTAGCGGCGGAAGTTCTTCACCACTTCGTCCATCAGCGTTTCGTGGCTGTAGGGGAACGCGGTCTTCTCGTCCCAGCGGAAGGTCAGCGCGTCCTTGCCCGCGAAGGGCGAGGTGCCGCTGGCCGTCTCGAACAGGCCGAGCGAGACGCCCATAAAACCCGACAGCATGATGTTGTCGGTGGCGACGGGGTTCTTCTCCAGCTTCAGGTTGCCCCACAGGCTTTCCCAGAACCAGTAGTTCCACGTCTTGCGGTCCACGTGCTTGCGGATCAGGTTTTCCTGCGCGGTGTTCAGGTAGCCGTGGAACGCGGGCAACTGCGTGTACTGCCCGAAGGCGAGATTCCACGACATCGTGCAGATCTGATAGCGCAGCGCGCCGTCCTGCCAGGTGTCGCCAGTCGAGAACCCGGTCCAGCTGTCCACCGGCTGCAGCGCGAGGTCGAGCATGCGGCGGTACTCGCCGATCTGGCCCTCGGGCATCTCCGGCCCGGCCTCTACCGGCGCATCGCGCAGGATCGGCTCGGCCCGGGCGATCACGCGGTTGAGTTCCTCCCCCCGCGCCTGCTGGCGGGCGAAGTGCGTGCGGCGCTTCAGCGCCATGATGCCGAACGCCGCCAGCACGCCCGCCGGCAGCGCATATTCGACGAAGGCGACGCCTTCGCGGCCCTCGATCCACGCGGCGGAGAGCAGCGCGGTGCCGATCAGCACGCCGGGCGGCGCGATGATCGGGCCGCGCGCCCACCAGATGAACAGGATCACCGCAAAGGCCGCGATCGAGGCCAGCGCGCCCAGCACGCCGATCACGCCGCCCGCATAGAGGAACCCGCCGCCGGGGAAGATCAGCCCCAGCCCGAAGGCCTTCCACTGCGCGCTCATGCCCAGCACAACCGGCAGCACCGCCAGCGCGAAGACCACCGCAAGGCCAAGGTAGAAACGCCGCAGCCGCCGCGTCGTCAGCGGGCCGTGCGCGCGCTCGCGCGGCGGGATCGGGGGTATGCTCGATACGATCCTGGGCCCTGCGGCGCGAAGATCACCGCTCGTGCCTTCAGTCAGTCGGGTGGCCATGCTGCTCTCCCATTACCGCCGTCTTTGCGGACGTATCCTGCCCTCAAACGAGCCCCGCCTTCGTGCCGGACGCAGGCGGGGCCAGTCGGAGAGTCACCTACATCCTGAACGACAGTGTCGCGCCGTACGTCGCGGGCATTCCGGTCAGCCGCCAGATCGTGTCGTAACCGACCTGCACGTTGTACCAGTAATACTTGTTGGACACGTTCTTGCCCCAAACGGTCGCCGTCCAGCTGCGATCGGGCGCGCCGACGCCCGCCCGTACGCCGTAGATCGTATAGGGATCGATCCGCAGCGAGGACGTCTGCGCAAGGTCGGCATATGTCGCGCCGTTGTACGACATGTCGCCGCCGACGAAGGCCTCCATGCTCCCGACCGGGAAACGATATTCGACATCCGCGTTGGCGGTCCACTTGGGCGAGAAGTTGAACGACTTGCCGCTGAGGTCCACGGGAGTGTTGAAGGCGTCGTACCCGGCGAAGTCCTTGATCTTCGAGTCCGCATACCCAACCGAGCCGCGCAGGGTGAGCCGGCGAGCGTAGCGAAGCAATCCAGGGCGGCGCTCAACTGCCCTGGATTGCTTCGCTACGCTCGCAATGACGAAGGGAAGATCAGCGTCCCTTCCACTCCGGCTTGCGCTTCTCGGCGAAGGCGCGCGGACCTTCGACGTAATCCTCGGACGACAGCATCGCCTGCATCGCAGGGTAGCTCCACTGCTCGGCGAAAGCCTGGTCGTAAGGCGTGGACAGGCCGAGCCCGACCGCTTCCTTGGTGGCGCGCACCGCCATCGGGCTGCCGCCGAGGATCTGCTCCGCCCAGCGCCGGGCCGCTTCCAGCACATCGCCTTCGGCCACCTCGTTGACGAAGCCGAGCGCGTGGCCCTCCTGCGCAGATACGCGCCGTCCGGTCAGCAGCATTCCCATCGCGTGCTTGGCCCCGACCACTTGCGGCAGGATCTGGATACCGCCGCCCAGCGCCGCCAGCCCGACGCGGACCTCGGGCAGCGCGAAAGCCGCGTGGGCCGCTGCAACCACGATGTCGCAGGCCAGCGCCAGTTCGAAGCCGCCACCCATCGCCACGCCGTTGACGGCGGCAATCACCGGCTTGGTCAGCCCCTTGCGCCCGGTCAGCCCGCCGAAGCCGTTGGGCGGCGACACCAGTTCCCCGCCCGCCGCCTGCTGCTTGAGATCGTGCCCGGCGCAGAACGCCTTCGGCCCCGCCCCGGTGACGATGGCGACCCACTGGTCGTCATCCGCCGCGAAGGCATCGAAGGCCGCGTCCATCGCGACTTGCGCGTCGGCATTCAGGGCATTGCTCGCCTCGGGCCGGTTGATGGTGATGATCGTCAGCGGCCCTTCGCGCGTGACGATGACGAGTTCGCTCATGCCGTCACCTGCTCCGCGACCATGCCCGCCAGCCGCGAGACGATGATGCTTTCCGCATCGTGCACGATCCGGCCGACCAGTTCGGCGCATGTCGGAATGTCGTGGATCAGCCCCTGCACTTGCCCGGCCCAGACGAGCCCGGCGTCGAGATCGCCCGTCTCCAGCGCCGTGCGCCCCTTCGCGCCCGAGACCAGCGGGCGGATGTCCTCGAACACCGCGCCGTCGCGGGCGGAAATCTCCACCACCTGATCGGACACGCTGTTCTTGGCGACGCGGCCGGTATTGTGGAACTTGCGGAAGATGAGGTTGGTGCCGCGCTCGTCGTTGTCGACGATGAACTGCTTCACCCGCTCGTGGATTGGCGCTTCCACCGTGGCGCAGAAGCGGGTGCCCATGTTGATGCCGTCCGCCCCCAGCGCCAGAGCGGCGGCGAGGCCGCGCCCGTCGCCGAAGCCGCCGCTGGCGATCATCGGGATCGTCAGCTTGTCCGCCGCCGCCGGGATCAGGATGAGGCCCGGAATATCGTCCTCGCCCGGATGGCCCGCGCACTCGAAGCCATCGATCGAGATCGCGTCCACGCCCATCCGCTCGGCCGACAGGGCGTGGCGGACGGCCGTGCACTTGTGGATCACGGTGACGCCGTGGGCCTTGAAATCCTCGACATGCTCCTGCGGGCGGTGGCCTGCGGTTTCGACGATGGTGACGCCGCTGTCGATGATGGCCTTGCGATACTCGGCATAAGGCGGCGGCGAAACCGAGGGCAGGATCGTCAGGTTCACGCCGAAGGGCTTGTCGGTCAGGGTCCGGCAGCGCTCGATCTCGCGGCGCAGGTCGTCGGGCGTGGGCTGGGTCAGCGCGGTCAGGATGCCGAGCCCGCCCGCGTTGGAGACCGCCGCCGCCAGTTCGGCGCGGCCCACCCACATCATCCCGCCCTGAACGATCGGATGCTCGATGCCGACGAGGTCGGTGAAGCGCGTGCGCAAGGTCATTACAGCGCCTCCAGAATGGTGACGTTGGCGATGCCGCCGCCTTCGCACATGGTCTGCAGGCCATAGCGCTTGCCGCGCGCCTTCAGGGCGTGGACGAGCGTGGCCATCAGCTTAGTGCCGCTGGCGCCCAGCGGATGGCCCAGCGCGATGGCGCCGCCGTTGACGTTGAGCTTTTCAGGATCGCCGCCCAGCGCCTGAAGCCAGGCCAGCGGCACCGGCGCGAAGGCCTCGTTCACTTCGTAGAGGTCGATATCCTCGATCCGCAGTCCGGCGCGCTTGAGCGCCTTTTGCGTCGCCGGGATCGGTTCCTCCAGCATGATGACCGGATCGCCCGCCGTCACCACCATGTCGACGATCCGCGCGATCGGGGTAAGGCCGTAGTCCTTGAGCGCCCGCTCCGACACCACCAGCGCGCCCGAGGCACCGTCGCAGATCTGGCTGGCGTTGGCGGCGGAAATCACCCCGCCCTCCTGCAGCAGCCTGACCGAGCCGATGCTTTCCAGCGTCGCGTCGTAGCGGATGCCCTCGTCGGTGACGTGGGGCACGCCGTCCACATCCAGCGGCACGATCTCGCGCTCGAACGCGCCGGCCTTCGTGGCGGCGGCGGCGCGGCGGTGGCTTTCCAGCGCGAAGCGGTCGAGCGTCTCGCGGTCGAAGCCGTACTTGGCGGCGATCATCTCCGCTCCGCCGAACTGGCTGAAGCCCTCCACCCCGAAGCGCTGCTGGATGCGCGGGCTGAACGGGCCGATGCCGACGCCTTCCTTGGCGTGATAGGCGGTGTTGGAGAACATCGGCACGCGCGTCATGCTCTCCGCGCCCGCCGCGATCACCACGTCCTGCATGCCGGACATGACCGCCTGCGCCGCGAACTGCACCGACTGCTGCGAGGAGCCGCACTGCCGGTCGATGGTGACGGCGGGCACGCTGACCGGCAGCTTCGAGGCCAGCACCGCATTGCGCGCGAAGGCGAAGGCCTGTTCGCCCGCCTGCGTCACGCAGCCGAGGATGACGTCCTCGACCACCGCCGGGTCCAGCCCGGCGCGGTCCACCAGCGCGTTGAGCACCTCGCCCGCCATGTCGGCAGGGTGCCATCCCGCGAGCTTGCCGTTGCGGCGCCCACCTGCGGTGCGGACGGCTTCGACGATATAGGCTTCGGCCATGGTCACAGATCCTTGAAGTTGGGAGAGCGCTTTTCGAAGTAGGCGGCAAGGCCCTCGCGGCATTCGGGTGAGGCGCCCGATCGGGTGATCGCCGCGACTTCGCGTTCCAGCTGCGCGTCGAGGCTGGTTTCGAGACTCTGCCGCAGCAGTCCCCGCGCCGCGCCGAGCGCACCCACGGCGGCATCGGCAAGGCGGGCGGCGAGCGCATCGCCTTCGGCCGCCAGCGCCTCGTCATCGACGGTGCGGGTGACCATGCCGATCGCCTCGGCTTCGTCGGCCTTGATGCGGCGGTTGGTGAGGATGATCTCCTGCGCCTTGCGGAGGCCCACGAGGCGCGGCAGCCACCAGCTCATGCCGCCGTCGGGCGTCAGGCCGAGCGTGCCGTAAGCGGCGGTGAAGTGCGCGGATCGCGCGCAGAGCACCACGTCACCGCCGATCGCGAGGCTTAGGCCCGCCCCCGCCGCCGGGCCGTTGACCAGCACCAAGAGCGGCTTGGCCATGCGCGCGAAGCGGGTGAGCGCCATGTGCAGCGTGCCCGCCAGTTCGCTCAGCAGTGCATCGACATGATCGCCCGAGGACTTGAACAGCCCCACGTCGCCGCCCGCGCAGAACAGCCGCCCCGCGCCGGTGAGGACCACGCAGCGGATCGTGGTGTCCGTCTCGCAGCGGATGGCGATCTCGGCCAGCGCGCGGGCCATGGCGAGGTCGATGGCATTGCCCGCCTCGGGCCGGTTGAGGGTGACGCGGGCCACGCCCTCGGTCACCTCGAACAGGACGACAGGTGCTTCACTCACAGGCAGGCCTCCATGCTTTCCACCGCCAGCGCGACGATGCGCGGCAGGCTGGCAGCGCGTTCACGGGCGTGTTCGGACGCCGCCGTGCCCCGGATCACGCGCCCCTTGATGCCATGGAAGATCGCCGCCAGCCGGAAGTAGTTGAACGCGATGCAGAACGCATAGTCCTGCTCCGAGATCGGCGGGCGGCCGACGTTGCGACAATAGGCGGCAAGGTATTCGGCCTCGCTCGGGATGCCGAGCGCCGTGATGTCGGCCCCGCCCAGCCCCGCCACGATATCGGGCGGCATGCGGAACATCATCGCGTGATACGCAAAGTCGGCCAAGGGGTGCCCCAGCGTCGAAAGCTCCCAGTCCAGAACCGCCAGCACGCGCGGCTCGGTGGGGTGGAATATCATGTTGTCGCAGCGGAAGTCGCCGTGCACGATGCGCGTCTCGTCGCCCGCCGGGATCGCCGTGGGGAGCCATTCGATCAGCCGGTCCATGCCCGGATCGCGGCCCGCCTCGGTGTCCTCCAGATACTGGCGCGACCAGCGGGCGATCTGGCGCTCGAAGTAATTGCCCGGCTTGCCGTAGTCGCCCAGCCCCACCGCGTCCGGCTCGATCCGGTGCAGCGCGGCGATCGTCTCGTTCATCGCGGCGAAGTAGGCGGCGCGCTCCTCACGCGGGACATCAGGGAACGTCGCGTCCCAGAAGATGCGCCCCTCGACCATCTCCATCACGTAGAACCAACTGCCGATGACGCTCTCGTCCAGACACAGGCCATGGACATGCGCCACCGGGAAACCCGTCGCCCCTAGCGCCGACAGCACCCGCGCCTCGCGCTCGACCGCGTGGGCGCCTTTCAGCACCTGCCCCGGCGGCTTGCGGCGCAGGACGTAGGCGCGGCCTGGCGTCACCAGCTTGTAGGTCGGATTGGACTGCCCGCCCTTGAACTGCTCGACCGTGAGCGGCCCGGCGAAGCCCTCGACATGCGCGTCCATCCACGCCTCCAGCCGGGCCTCGTCGAAGCGATAGCCCTCGCGCACCGCGCCGGTGCCGGCATTGGCGGCGGCGTCAGTGCTGCTCATGAGCCGCCTTCCAGTCGCGCTTGATCTTCTTGGCGAGGCTCCACTTGTGGACTTCGGTGGGACCGTCGTAGATGCGGAAGGCGCGGATCTCGCGGAACACCTGCTCGACGATGGTGTTGGCGGTCACGCCCTGCCCGCCCATCATCTGCACGCAGCGATCCGCCACCCGCATCAGCGCCTCGGACACCGCGACCTTGGCCATCGAGCTTTCGGTGCCGCCCGCTTCGCCCGCGTCGAGCACGTCCGCGCACCAGTCGATGATCAGTTCGCTCTGCTTCAGGTCGATCAGGTTTTCGGCCAGCATGAAGCCGACGCCTTCATGGTCGATCAGCGCCTTGCCGAAGGCCATGCGGCGGTTTGCGTAGTCGGTGGCGATCTCGTTGGCGCGGATGCAGGCGCCCAGCCAGCGCATGCAGTGCGACAGCCGCGCGGGCGCGAGCCGCACTTGCGCATAACGGAACCCCTCGCCCGACTGCCCCAGCATCTGGTCGGCAGGCACGCGCAAGTTCTCGATGGCGACGACGGCATGGCCGCCGGGCATCGAGGAATCGATGGTGTTGGGCACATGCTCAATGCGGATCGCCGGATCGGGCAGATCGACCAGGAACATGCAGGCCCCGTCCTCGGACTTCGCCATGACGATGCCCACTTGCGCGCCTTCCGCCCCGGTGATGAACGCCTTGCGCCCGTTGATGACCCAGTGATTGCCGTCGAGATGGCAGGTCGTCAGCATCATCGAAGGGTCGGAACCGGCGCCGTTCTCGTCCGCCGGTTCGGTCATGAAGAAGGCCGAGCGCGCGCGCCCTTCCACCAGCGGCTTCAGGAACCGCTCCTTGATCGCCGCACTTCCCACCTTGCCGAGCAGGTACATATTGCCCTCGTCCGGCGCAGCGGTGTTGAGCGCCAGCGGCCCGAGCGGCGACAGGCCCGAGGCGCGCAGCACCACCGCCGTCTCGCGCTGGGTCAGGTGGCGGCCGTCGGGCAGGATATGCGGCGTCAGCACCCCGGCGGCGCGCGCCTTGTCCTTCAGTTCGGCGACCAGTTCCTCGCTCGGGCAATCGTGGTGATCGCGGCGCGGGTCCTTCTCGTAAGGCGCGACGACATCGCGCACGAAGGCTTCGACTTTCGCGGCGATCTCAGCGGTCAGTTCGGGACCGGCACCTTCCCCCGAGCCGCTCACTTCGGCGCCATCCGAATGGCGCCGTCAAGACGGATCGTCTCACCATTGAGCATCGGGTTGGTGACGATGCTCTCGACCAGCTGCGCATATTCGTCGGGCTGGCCCAGACGGCTGGGGAACGGCACCTGCTTGCCCAGCGAATCCTGCGCCTCCTGCGGCAGCGTCGCCAGCAGCGGGGTCCAGAAGATGCCCGGCGCGATCGTCATCACGCGGATGCCGTAGCGGGCGAATTCACGCGCCACCGGCAACGTCAGGCCGACGATGCCGCCCTTCGACGCCGCATAGGCCGCCTGCCCGATCTGCCCGTCATAGGCCGCGACCGAGGCGGTGTTGACGATCACCCCGCGCTCCTCGCCGATGGGATCGGCATCGTGCAGGCGGGCGGCGAACTTCGACAGGACGTTGAAGCTGCCGATCAGGTTGATCGTCACGATCTTCGAGAAATCCGCCAGCGGGATCGCCTTGCCGTCGCGCCCGATCACTTTGGCGGGAGGGCCGATCCCGGCGCAGTTGACGAGGATTCGCGCCTTGCCGTTCAGCGCCTCAGCCTCTTCCAGCGCGGTCTCGACGGCGGCCTCGTCGGTCACGTTGACCGATACGAAGTGCCCGCCGATCTCGCGTGCTGTCGCCGCGCCCAGTTCGGCGTTGAGGTCGAACAGGGTCACCTTGGCCCCCGCGGCCGCCAGCCGCCGCGCGGTGCCCGCGCCAAGGCCGGATGCGCCGCCGGTCACGATTGCCGCCATGCCTTCGATCTTCATCAGGAATCCCTTTCCAAACCGCCCGCCGGACCAGCGCGAATCGCGTCTCCGGTGGGCTCATGAAACTCATTGGTTTCTTATGTACTCGTGAGTACGTTGCATAACGACGCGTTTCTTGTCAATGTCGCCCAACAAGGAAAAGCCGTGACGACACCTGAGCAAGACTTCATCGATTCCCCGTTCCGTTCGCCCGAGGACCGCCTTCGCGAGAAGGACCAGAAGCGCGAGGCCGTGCTGCTTGCGGCCGTGCGCGCCTTCAACGCGCGCGGCTTTCAGGCCGCCTCGCTGGACGAGGTCGCCGCCAGCCTGCGCATCAGCAAGCCGACGATCTACCGCTACCTCGGCAACAAGGAGCAGGTGCTGCTGGAGTGCATCAGCCGCGGCCTCGACCTGCTGCGCGAGGCGGCGGCGGAGGCCGAGCGCGAACCGGGCAACGGGCTGACGCGCCTCACGCATTTCCTGCGCCGCTATGCCGAGATCAACATGGACGATTTCGGCCGCTGCGTGGTGCGCACCGACGACAACGTGCTGTCCGAAGAAGGCCGCGCGCATTTCCGGGCGCTCAAGCGGCGGATCGACCAGGCGATGCGCGATCTGGTGGCGGCGGGCGTCGAGGACGGCTCGATCGCACCGCTCGATGTGCGGATGACCGCGTTCACGCTGGCGGGCGCGCTCAACTGGCCAGGACAATGGTACGCGGCCCAAGGCGGACAGAGCGCCGAGGAACTGGCCGCCACGATGGTCGACGTGCTGGTCCGGGGCCTCGCGCCGCGGGGGTGACGCCCTGCGCATTACCCCACCCTCGTCATTGCGAGCGCAGCGAAGCAATCCAGGGCGGTTTGCGCGGCCCTGGGTTGCTTCGCTACGCTCGCAATGACGAAAGGGTGCAGAGACATCGTGCTCTCTAGGGGACCAGCACTGCCTTGATGCACTCACCGCTCAGTTGCGCGGCGACCGCCTCGTTGATCTGCGCGAGGGGGTAAGTGCGGATCAGCTTGTCGAACGGGAAGCGGCCTTCGCGGTAAAGCTCGACCAACTGCGGGATGAAAGTCTGGAGGTCGCTGTCGCCCTCGACGATGCCGTGGATGCGGTGGCCGTAAGTGATGAGCGAGGCGAGGTTGATCGACAGGCTGCTCTCGGGCCGAGGGGGCACGCCGACAAGGCCCAGCAGGCCGTGGCTGGACAACGATGCCAGCGCGGTTTCGACGACAGCCTCGCGCCCGCTCGTCTCGAAGGCGAACTCCACGCCATCGGGGAGGATCGCCCGGATCGCGGCGCCGACATCGCCCTCAGCCGGATCGATGACGTGGGTTGCGCCAAGGTCCAGCGCCATGGCGCGGCGGGTGGCGAAGGGTTCGACGAGGATGATCGTCGCGCATTCCTGCACCACCGCGCCCATGACCGCCGCCAGCCCCACCGGGCCGCCGCCGAAGATCGCGATGCTCGATCCCGCCGGGCACGCCAGCGAGCGTATCACGCCGCCCGCGCCAGTCTGGAATCCGCAGCCCAAGGGCCCCAGCAGTTCGAGCGGCACGTCCTCGGCCTCGATCCTCACGAGGTTGCGTTCGTGCGTCACGGCATGGGCGGCGAAGGAGGACTGGCCGAAGAAGTTGGCCGAGACCGGCACGCCGTCGATGCTGATCGCGGTGCTGCCGTCGCCCCGCGCGCCTGCGTAGTTCAGCACCGGGAATTCGCGGCAGTAGGAGGGCAGGTGTTCTTCGCAGCGGGGGCAGTGGCCGCAACTGGAGAATCCCAGCACCACCCGGTCGCCGACCGCGACCTTGGTCACGCCTTCGCCCACGGCCTCGACGAACCCGGCGCCTTCGTGGCCGAGCACGGCGGGCAGCGGGATCGGGATGAACTGGTCGCGCGCGATGAGGTCGGTGTGGCACAGGCCGACGCCCGCGATCCGCACCCGCACCTCACCCGCGCGGGGCTCGGCAAGGTCGACCGGCTCGACGGTGAAGTCACCGTGGGCCTCGCGCGCGATGGCGGCGGTGGTGTGCATGGGGGCTCTCCTCAGGCTGCGGTGTAGCCGCCGTCGGCGGTGAATTCGGCGCCGGTCACGAAAGCGGCAGCGTCGCTGGCAAGGTATGCGATCATCGGCGCGATGTCGCTCGCCACGCCGAGGCGCTTCATCGGGATCAGCGACGCCCAGGCCGCCAGCGCGACTTCGGGCGGGATCGGATTGCCCTGTGCATCCACCGGCGGCTCCCAGTCGGCGCCGAGGTTGGTCTGGACCGGACCGGGCAGCACGCAGTTCACGCGGATGCCCGCGCTCGCCCACTCGTAGGCGACCGCCTTGCTGAGCGCCCGCACCGCGCCCTTGGTGGCGCTGTAGGCGGCGAACTGCGCACCCGCGACCTTGCCGTAAATCGAGGCCAGGTTGATGATCGAGGCCCCTGCGGCGCCCCCTGCGATGGCGGCCTTCATCAGCGGCTCGGCGGTCTGCATGCCGATGTAGACGCTTTCGACGTTGATGCGGCTCTGGCGGCGCAGAATCTCCACCGGGGCCTCGGAGAATGGGCGCGAGATCATGATGCCGGCGTTGTTCACCAGCACGTCGAGCTTGCCGAAGCGCTCCTTAACGGCGGCGGCGCAGGTCGCCCAGGCGGCCTCGTCGCTGACGTCGTGCGCCAATGCCAGCGCATCGCCGCAGGCTGCCGCCGTGTCGCGCGCACCGTCGAGGTTGAGGTCGCTGGCGATTACGCTAGCACCCTGGCGGGCGAGCGTCAGCGCCGTCTCCCGGCCGATGCCCGAGGCGGCGCCGGTGATCCAGCAGGTCTTGCCGGTCAGGTCGAACAGGGCACTCGGCATGGTCATTCTCCGATATTGGAACGGGCGTGGCGCTCGGCGGCCACGGGAGGGAGCCATGGCAGGCTGCCATCGCAGTAGGCTTCGAGGGCGGGCGTCCAGCGCCCCGGTTCGTCGAGGGTGCCGCCCTTGATGAGCGTCAGCCCCGGCAGCGCGCCCGCGATCGAGACGATGGGCGAGCCGCAAGTGCGGCAGAAGTGGCGCGAAACGGGCTGGCCGCTGTCGCCCACATCCTCGAACACCCGCGTCTCGCCCTGCCGGGAGAAGGCCGCGTCGGTCACCGCGATGACCAGCGAAAAGGCGCTGCCGGACTGTCGCTGGCAATGGCGGCAGTGGCATACTGCGGCGAGCAGCGGCTCGCCCTCGAAAGCATAGCGGAGCTGCCCGCAGAGGCAGCCGCCGGAATGGGTTTCCTGCGTCATAGGGCCATCACCACCGACTTGGGTTCCAGATAGGCGTCGAGCACTTCGCTGCCGCTTTCGCGCCCGATGCCGGACATCTTCATGCCGCCGAAGGGGAAGGCCGGGTCGGCCAGCATCACGCAGTTGACGAAAACGGTGCCCGCCTCCAGCGCGGCGGAGGCCCGGTGCGCGGTGGCCAGATCGCGGGTGAAGACATGCGCGGCAAGGCCGAAGGCGCTGTCGTTGGCGAGCGCGATGGCTTCCTCGATATCGTCGAACGGCGCGGTGGCGAGGACCGGGCCGAACACCTCGTCGCGCATCACTTCGGCGGCGGCGGGGACGTTTCGCAGCACCGTGGGAGCGTGGTAGAAGCCGCGCTCGGGCAACGCGGCGGCGGACGGCATGACCTCGATCCCGGCTGCCCTTGCCCGCTCGACGAAGCCCGTGACGCGCGCGTGCTGGCGGGCGCTGATGAGCGGGCCGAGCTGGCTGGCGCGGTCTGCACTTGGCCCCAGCTTCTGCGCACTGCCGACGGCGGCGATGCCTTCGAGCACTTCGTCGTAGACCGAGCTGTGCACGTAGAGCCGCGTGCCCGCGTAGCAGACCTGGCCTGAGTTGAAGAAGCACCCCATCGCCGCCTGCGGGATGGCGGAAGCAAGATCGGCATCGGCGCAGATGATCGAGGGCGACTTGCCGCCCAGTTCCAGCGTCACGCGCTTGAGGTCCGGCACCGAGGCGGCGAGGATCGCCTGCCCGGTCGCGGTGGAGCCGGTGAAGGCCACCTTGACGATGCGCGGGTGCGCGGCCAGCGCCGCGCCGGTCGCGCCGTCTCCGGTGACAACGCCGAGCACGCCTTCGGGAAGCCCCGCGATGCGCGCCAGTTCGACCAGCCGCAGCGCGCTGAGCGGGGTCTCCGGCGCGGGCTTCAGGACGACGGTGCAGCCCGCCGCCAGCGCCGGTGCGACCTTCCACATCGCCAGCACCAGCGGGAAATTCCACGGCGTGATCGCCGCGACGACGCCGATCGGCTCACGCCGCGAATAGACGTGATAGTCGCCCGGCGTCGCGGAAAGCGTCCCCGCCCGGCCCGCCAGCTTCGAAGGCCAGCCCGCATAGGCGCGCAGCCAGGAAATCGCGGCGGGAATGTCCACTGCCTCGACAATGCTGACGGGCTTGCCGGTATCGAGCGCCTCCAGCGCGGCGAGGCGCGGCAGGTCAGCTTCCATCGCATCGGCCAGCTTGTGCAGCAGCCGCTCGCGCGCCAGCAGGGCAAGGCCGCGCCATTGAGGCGCGCGGAAAGCCTGCCATGCCGCCTCCACCACCTGATCGACGTCGGAGGCGGAGGCCACCGGGATTTCCGCGAAAGTGGTTTCCGAGCACGGGTCCACATCGGGCAGCGTCGCCGCCGTGGCCAGCCGGTCCCCGCCCGCCGTCAGCGCCAGATAGGGAAGTTCCAGACCGTCGAAACCAAGCAAAGTCGTGTCTCCTGTCACGCCGGGGCCAGCACTACGTCGAGGTTCTTGAGGCCGTTGATGAAATTGGACCGGAACCGGCGCGGAGGCGACTGGACCGTAAAGCCCGCCACCCGCTCGGCCAGGATGCCGAAAGCGACGCGCAGTTGCATCTCCGCCAGCCGCGAGCCGACGCAGACATGCTGCCCGGTGCCGAAGCCCAAGTGCTGGATATTGCCGCGCCCTACGTCGAAGCGGTGCGGATCGGGGAACACGCTTTCGTCGCGGTTGGCGGCGATATACCACATCACGACCTTGTCGCCCTTGCGGATCGCCTGCCCGCCGATCTCGGTATCCGCCATGGCGGTGCGGCGCATATGCATGACCGGGCTGGCGTACCGTACCATCTCGCGCACGGCGTTCTTCAGAAGGTCAGGCTCGGCGCGGATGCGGTCCCACTGATCGGGGTTCTCGGCGAAGGCGACTATGCTGTGGCTCAGCGAATTGCGTGTCGTCTCATTGGCGCCGACCAGCGCGAGGATCATGTTGCCGGTGAATTCGCGCAAGGTGACAGGGCTACCGTTCACCTCCATCGTCGCCAGCAAGGTGGCAAGATCCTGCCCCGGCGCGGCGCGGCGTTCCTCGAACAGCTGACCGCAGAAGGCCATGAATTCGCCGAGGATCGTCGCCATCGCCTCGGGGCTCTGGCGGAAGTCCGGGTCGTCCTCGCCGACGAAGGCGTTGGTCCAGTCGTAGAGCTTCACCCACATGTCCGCGGGCAGGTCGAACAGCTCGCACAAGGTCAGCAGCGGCAGCGGCGCGGACAGCAGCGGCACGATGTTCACAGGCTCGCCGAGCGGGATCTTGTCCACCAGCGCAAGGCAGCGTTCGCGGATGCGCTCCTCGATCCCGGCAAGGCGACCCGGGGCTACGGCAGGCATGATGAACTTGCGGTACTGGGTATGCGTGGGCGGGTCGATCGAGATGAACGGCACCCCGATCGCCGATTCCCCCGCGCCCGTCAGTCCCACCTCATTCTCGTTGAAGATGCGGTGGCCGCCGTTTTCGCTGGCCGAGGAGAACAGCGCCGGATTGCGCGATACCTCGACGATATCGGCATAGCGGGTGAGCGACCAGAAGCCCGCCCCGTCGCTTTCCGGGTTCCAGTAGACCGGCTCCATGCTGCGCAGCATTTCGAACACGTCATGCGGCGCGCGGTCGAGGTAGAGGTCGGGATCTTTGAGGTCCGGTCGAGTCAGGGTCGGGCTCATGGCGTTCCCTCCGCTCAAAAGCTGACGCGCGCGGTCACGCCGTAGGTACGCGGCGCGGCGGGGACGAGCAGGTTGTAGTTGAAGCCCGCACCGCGCAGGTCGAGGCCGTAGGCCAGCACCTTGCGGTTGAATGCGTTGTTGATCCAGCCGCGCAGCTCGATGTTGTCATGCTGCCAGGCGAGCGCCGCATCGACCTTGGCATAGGCACCCTGCTGCAGTTCGGAATTGACTTGTCCGGTGCCCGCCACGTCGGTCGTGTTGAAGGGCGAGAAGTACTGGCGGCTGAAGTAGTTGACCGAGGGCGAGAAAGTCACGCTGTCGCGCCCGGTGTCGAACACCTTCCAGTCCACTCCGAACTGCGCGGTCCAGCGCGGAGCGAAGGGCAGCGCGTTGCCGGACAGGTCGACGCCCTGCAGCGACAGTTCCTTGTAGGTCGCGTGGAGATAGCCGCCCGAGGCGTTGATCGTGAAGCCGGGCGCGGGGCGCAAGGTGGCCTCGATCTCGCCGCCGTAGACTTCGGCCTTGGGTGCGTTGACGAGGAAGTTGACCGGACCGGCGCGCAAGTCCTGCACCTGCTGGTTGGTGTAGTCGTAGTAGAACCCCGCCGCCGACAGCGTCAACATGTTGCCCAGCAGGCGGCCCTTCACGCCCGCCTCGTAGGCATTGACGCGCTCGGGCTCGACGTAGTTGACGCCTGCCGAGGAGGTGTAGCTGCCGCCGTTGAACGCGCCCGAACGATAGCCGCGGCTGTAGCTGGCGTAGACCAGCAACCCGTTGTCGAAGGTATAGCTCAGCGCAGCGCGGCCGGTGAGCGCGTTGTTCTTGCCGTCGAGGTTGAAACGCGCGTTGGGGTCGTAGGCGCAAGTGCCCGGCGCGCCGCTGCACGGCACGGTGGAGGCGATCGGCGTCATCGCATCGTCCACGCCGCCCGCGAACAGGAAGGCATAGCCGTCGCGGTACTGGCCGCGATCCCAGGTGTAGCGCGCGCCCAGCGTCAGGACGAGCTTGTCGGTCAGGTCGTAGTCGCCCTGAAGGAACGCGGCGTAGGAGCGGCGGCTCTGGCGGTAGTGCTGGAAGAACCCGCCGTCGACGCCCGCGCCCAGCGCGCTGCCGATGTTGAAGCGGTTGTCGGTGACGGTGCGGTCCCAGCCATAGAACAGGCCGCCGACGAGTTTCAGCGCATCGCCTTCGTAATTGATCCGCGCTTCCTCGCTGAACTGGCGGAATCCGGACTGCCACGTGATGTCGAGCACGTCGTTGGGCGATCCATCAGCCGCCTGATCGAGATCGAGCTTGCCGCCGTCATACGATGTGATCGAGGTGAAGGTGACGGTGGGGCTCAACTCCACCGAGACGTTGCCCGCGATGCCCCATGCGTCGGTGCGGCTGAGGCCGACGCGGTTCTCGTTGATCTCGAAGAAGCCGAGGTTCGATGCGGCGCGTTCGCTCGGGATGCCGAGCGGGGTCGCCTGCGTGCCGCGATCGCGTCCGGCATAGGCGCGGATCTTGATGTCGACGGCGCCGTTGCCGGGCTTGGCGCGCAGGGCGACGCGGCCCTGCAGCGAGTCCACGCTGTTGGCATCGCGGCCGCCGGGGTAGACGTTGCGGATCTGTCCGTCGCCCTTTTCGTAGTTCGCGGCGATGCGCAGGCCGAGTTCATCCTCGACCATGGTTGTCTCTACCGCGCCCTGCGCCTTGAACGTGTTGTAGTTGCCGTAGCCCGCCTGAAGGTAGCCTTGAGTGCCGTTGAGTGCCGGTTGCCGCGTGATGAAATTGATGGCGCCGCCGGTCGTATTCCGGCCGAAAAGCGTGCCTTGCGGGCCGCGCAGCACTTCCACGCGGTCGAGGTCGAACAGGCCCATGCCATGGCTGGTGCGCGCGGCGATGTAGACGTCGTCGATGTAGACGCCGACCGGCGATGCCTGGTTGGAGTTGAACTCGTTCGCCACGCTGATGCCGCGCAGCGAGAAGTTGGGCTGGGTGCGCCCGAACGAGCTGCTGACCTGCAGGTTCGGCACCGCCGTCGCGAGTGAGGCGGAGTTGGTAATTCCCTTTGATTCCAGTGCGTCACCGCCCAATGCAGAGATCGCCAGCGGCACGTCGAGCAGCGACTGCGAACGGCGCTGCGCGGTGACGATGATGTCTCCGGCAACGGCGTCGCTGCCCTGCGGAGCCTGCGTCGCCTCTTGCGCGAGCGCGATGTTGGAAACGCCGCAGCTCAGGATGACGGACGCGATTCCAGCCTTGGTGATGTTCATGTGCACCTCTCCTCCCTCGCCCCGTTTTTCATCTCAGGGGCTTCGTCGGGTTGCCCCATGACTAGCCGCTGCGGGCCTCCATGGCTTTAACCGGGCTTGATCCCGTTTTTGTCATTTCTTGCGCTCGCCTTGAGCCCTCGCCCTCTTGCGCCCCAATGTCGCGGAGACGGCGGATCGACAGAGTCCGCGCCCGAACTTGCCCGAGAGAGGTTTCATCGATGCACCCCAGGCCCTTCGCCTTCAGCGATGCGCAGCGCCCCGCCCTCGTCATTCCGGCGACGGGAGAGACGGTCAGCTACGGCGAACTGGAAGCCGCCGCCAATCGCGGCGCCCACCTGCTGCGCCACCTCGGCGCGCGGCGCGGCGACGTCGTGGCCCTGCTGATGGACAACGAAAGCGCGATCTTCGACGTCGCCTGGGCCGCGCAGCGCACCGGGCTCTACCTCACCAGCATCTCGACCAAGCTGGGCGCGGCGGACATCGCCTATATCCTGCGCGATTCCGGAGCACGGCTGCTGGTCCACTCCGACCGCCTCGCCCCCCTCGCCGCCGAGGCCCTGCGCGATGCGCCCGGGGTGGAAAGCTACGATGCCGGCCGCTGGCGCAGCGCGATCGCGCACTATCCCGAAACCCCAGTGGCGGACGAAAGCGCGGGCACCGACATGCTCTATTCCTCGGGCACCACGGGCCGTCCCAAGGGCGTGCAGCCGCCGCTGCCGCAAGGCCCGCTGGACGAGACGACGCCGCTGGAAACGATGGGCACCGCGCTCTACGGCATGGGCGAGGACACCGTGTACCTCTCCACCTCGCCGCTCTACCACGCAGCGCCGCTGCGCTGGGCGATGACGAT
Organism: Novosphingobium resinovorum; assembly: GCF_027922145.1. GTDB lineage: Bacteria > Pseudomonadota > Alphaproteobacteria > Sphingomonadales > Sphingomonadaceae > Novosphingobium > Novosphingobium resinovorum. Next base: position 339,801 of record NZ_BSFC01000021.1, read on the forward strand.
CCATCGGCTCGGCGGCACCGTGGTCATCATGGAGCGCTTCGATGCCGAGGAAGCGCTCGCGCTCATCGAGAGCCACAGCATCACCCACGCGACATGGGTGCCCACGCACTTCGTGCGGTTACTGAAACTCCCGCCCGAAGCGCGCGCGCGGCGCGATCATTCCTCGCTGCGAGCGGTGATCCACGCCGCCGCGCCCTGCCCGGTGCCGGTCAAGCAGGCGATGATCGACTGGTGGGGGCCGATCGTCCACGAGTACTACTCGGGCACCGAATGCTGCGGGATTACCGCGCTGTCCTCGGCCGAGTGGCTGGAGCGGCCCGGCTCGGTCGGCAAGGCGGTGCTGGGCAAAGTGAAGGTGCTGGACCCCGAAGGCCGCGAACTGCCCCCCGGGGAGACCGGCGACGTCTATTTCGCCGATGGGCCATCGTTCGTCTACCACAACGATCCACACAAGACCGCTACAGCCCACAACGACCGGGGCTGGGCGACGCTGGGCGACGTCGGCCACGTCGATGCGGATGGCTATCTGTTCCTCACCGACCGGCGCAGTTTCATGATCATCTCGGGCGGGGTGAACATCTACCCGCAAGAGATCGAAAACCACCTCATCACCCACCCCAAGGTCGCCGACGTGGCGGTGATCGGCGTCCCGCACGAGGAGATGGGCGAATGCGTGCTCGCCGTCGTTCGCGCCGCCGAGGGGGCAACCGCCGGCCCTGCGCTTGCGGAGGAACTTGGCGCCTTCGTCCGCGCCGCGCTGGGCAGCGTGAAGACGCCGAAGACGTTCGAATTCCGCGACGAACTTCCGCGCGAACCCACCGGAAAGCTCATGAAGCGCAAGCTGATCGACGAATTCAAGGCCCGCTGACCGTGCAACGCCTGATCTTCGAAGAGGAGCACGACCTGTTCCGCGCCTCGGCCGCGCGGTTCATGGCCGCCGAAGTCGCTCCCCACGCCGAGCGCTGGCGGCGCGAAGGCATCGTCGAGCGCGAGGTGTACCGCAAGGCGGGGGCCGTCGGACTGCTGTGTCTCTGGGCCGACCCCGCCCACGGCGGCGCGGGCGTGGCGGACCTGCGCTTCGACCAGATCGTCATTGAGGAGAACGTGCGCGGCGGCGAGCCGGGGTTCTACCTGCACCTGCACAGCAATCTCGTCGCCCCCTACATCGCCGCGCTGGGCACGCCGGCCCTGCAGGGCCGGCTGATGCCGCGCGTAGTCTCGGGCGAGACGATCCTGGCCATCGCGATGACCGAGGCAGGCGGCGGCAGCGACCTGCGGGCGATCCGCACCCGCGCCGTCCGGGAGGGCGACGGCTGGCGGCTGACCGGCGCCAAGACCTACATCTCCAACGGCATCCTTGCCGACGCGGTGGTCGTCGCCGCGCGCACGGGAGAGAAGACGCTGGGCCTCTTCATCGTCGAACGCGGCATGGAGGGCTTCGAGCGGGGCGGGAAGCTGGGCAAGATGGGCCTCGCAGCGCAGGATACCGCCGAGCTGTTCTTCAACGACGTACAAGTGCCCGGTGACAACGTGCTCGGCGACCCCGAGGCGGGCCTGCCCGCGCTGATGCGCTTCCTTGCCACCGAGCGGCTGATCGCAGCCATCGCCAGCATCGCGGCGGCACAGACCGCGCTGGCGCTGACGCTGGACTTCGCGGCGACGCGCACCGCTTTCGGACGCCCCGTCGGCCTGTTCCAGCACAACCGTTTCCGCCTTGCCGCGCTGCGCAGCCGGATCGACGCGGCGCAGGCGTGGATCGACCAGCTGGTGCTCCTCGCCAATGCCGCGCGCCTGACGCCCGAGGACGCGGCGGCGGCCAAGCTGGTGGCCAGCGAACTGGAGGGCGAGGCCGCCGACCTGGGGGTCCAGCTCCACGGCGGCGCGGGCTACATGGACGAGTACCGCATCAGCCGCATGTACACCGACGCGCGCATCAGCCGCATCTTCGCCGGATCGAACGAGATCATGCTTGAGATCATCGCACGCGGCATGGGGCTGGACGAACGGGGAGTGCCGTAGTCCGGCAGATCAAGAAACGTCAAAATCGATGCGCATTTTCGACAAGGCATTGCGCGGATTTTGCGTTACCCTGTCCCGATCGAAGAGCAGCACAGCCTGCCGGACCGGGAAAAGGATGACAATGGACGCAATCGCCACGATCGTCTCCATGCAGCGATCGCGAGCCACCGCCCAGGGTGCGCCGCGATGATCGCCGCATGCGACATCGCCTCGCCCAGCACATGGCACGGCGAGGCAATCATTGCCGACACCTTGCGGCGCGGCCCCGAGGTCAGCCTGGAATCAAGCGACGGACGCTGGCGTTTCAGCCGCTGGCGCCAGTTCGTGGGCAGCTATGCCCTGCCCGGTCTGCCCGATCCGCTGTTCGTGGTGCAGCTTGCGGGCAAGGCCAACGTGCGCACCTGGGACCGCGACGGCTGGAGCGACGATGCCGCCTATCCCGGCGCGGCGACCATCGTGCCCGCGACGATGCAGACGCGCTGGCTGGTCGACGGCGAACTGGACGTCATCACGCTCAGCATCGATTCCGACGAACTGCGCTCGGCCTCGGTGCTCGACCAGTTCTCGCGCATGCGCTTCGCCTTCAACGATCCGCTCGGCTCCGCCCTCTCGCGACAGATCCTGGCCGAGCTTTACGAACCAAAATCGGGCGCCCGTGACATCTACGTCGCCTCGCTGATCGACGCGCTGAAGGCGCACATGCTGCGCGGCCCGGCGCGCACGACGGCGGCCGATTTCCCGGTTTCGGCGTTCTCCTCCTACCGCATCCACCACATGATGGATACCATCCGCCGCCATCCCGAGGCGGAGCACAGCCTGGAGAAGATGGCCGCCGACGCCGGAATCACGCCTTCCCACTTGTGCCGCGTATTCCGCAAGGCGACCAACATGACGCCGCACCAGTTCGTGCTCAAGACCCGGCTGGAGCGCGCGCAGCAGATGCTGGCACAGTCCGATGCGCCGATGAACGTGATCGCGGAACTGCTGGGCTTCGGCAGCCAGAGCAGCTTCAACAGGGCATTCCTAAAGTTCTGCGGGGAAACGCCGTCGCGCTATCGTAGCGGAAGAACATCAATTGAGTTGTCATGATGTCATATCAAGCCATCGAGATCCTCGATCGAGGATCTCGATGGTTCGACGCCTTCGCATTGAGATAATAAGATGTATTTAAGCAGAAAAATCAATTTTTTGATAAAAGATTTTATCTGAAAAATGATCGGTGAAATTTAGCTGCACGGTTCCATGCCGTTTCACGCGATGACCAGTACCGAGCGATGAATGAACCGCACGAGGTCTGCATGACTTCGCGCGCCGGTCTTGGCGTAAATCCGCTTGGAATAGGTGCGCGCCGATTCAACCGTCAGGCCCACTTGTCCGGCGGCCTCTGCAATCGACATGCCGCGACTCAACGCCAACGCCAGCCGCGCCTCACTCGGGGTGAGGTCGAACAGTTGGGCTAGTTGATTGCAGCAGTCGGTCGAGGACCAGTTGTCGGCATGGAGGTAGCACACGATCGCCGGCGCCGCCTGTGTCGTTCCCGTCCGCTGCCCGGACGGAAGCATAAGCAGGTCGAGCCACGGTTCACGCGCAAGCACGATCGCCTGTGGCGGCGCTTGTGGGTCAACCGCCAGTTCGCGCACCGCGGCAAGTAGTTGGCGACGCAGCGCCGTGTCATGGGCCGTCAGCTTGCCGTCCCTGCCCCGCGCTATGCGATTACCCGCGTCCAGCATGCGCGAACCATGCGCATCGGCATCGAGAACGCGCCCTTCTCCGTCAAGGGTGAGCCACCCAAAACTCATCCGACGAACCGCTTCTTGCGTGACGGTCGCGGTCATCCGCTCACGCTCCAACGCCACGAAGCTGCCAAGCGCGGCACGCATATACGGCGCCATCGCTTCGAGCAGACGATCGACTTCTGCTTCGAACTCCCTATTGCGCCGGGTCACCGTGATCCAGCTGCTAGTGCCCTCACGTGCGGCAAAGCGGATCATGCGCATATGATTCATGCCGGAAGGTACCAGCAACTGGGTGAGATAGGCGTCATGCGCCGGCTCCCCGAAATGCAACAATTGATCGAGCCGGTACGTGCGCCCCTCCACCATCTCGTGATAAGGCATCGGATCGCGCAGATAGAGGTCCTCGCGATACAGACGCGAAACCGGCGCTGGCGATGGCGCGCCGGAATAGAGGTGGATCACCCGCGCCTCAGGCGTCCCCAGCGGCAGCGGACGGAATACGAGGCTGGCATAATCACCCGCAACCTCCGCCCGCAAGACGTCGAGGAACGCGCGCCAGGGCGGATATTCCACCAGCCCGCCGATCAGCGGGGCGATCAGATGTTCGATCGTCAGGCTCTCTCCGGGCATCGCCTCATCCCCAAATGGGAATTTGCTTCACCCGGTGCCTAGACCACCCATGGTCATCGAACAAAGGGCCGAAAGGCACGCATCGTACCCACGATGCACCGCAAGAGGATGAGCCGATGAATGTGACTATCCGATGAAAGTCCGGCCCGCCGCCTTCCTGCGCACGACCCTGCCGCTCGGCATCGACATGGCGGGCGAGTACGATTCGGGTCGCTACCATTCGATCTGGCTGCCCGATCACATGGTCAGCTTCTGGCCAGATTCGATCTGGACGCCGGAGTTCACCGATCTCGCGATCTCCTCGCCCAGCCCGCACCGACATCTGGACGGTATCGCGGTCAGTGCGGCCACCGCCGTGCTGACGCGGAACACCCCGATCGCGACTACGGTGGTCGATACGGTACGCAGACATCCTTCGCTCCTGGCGCAATCTGCCCTGACCGTAAGCCATCTGTCGAAAGGCCGGTTTATCCTTGGGCTCGGCTCGGGCGAGTTGGAAAACATCGTGCCCTATGGTTTCGATTTCGCGAAGCCGGTCGGCAGGCTGGAAGAGGCTATCAAGGTCATCAAGCTGCTGTGGCACTCGGATGGACCAGTCGATTTCGAAGGCGACTTCTTCCACCTCCACCACGCGCGGATGGACACCGAGCTTTACGAAGGTAAGCCGCCGCCGATCTGGCTGGGAGCCGCAGGGCCGAGAATGCTTGGCATCACCGGGCGCGAGGCGGACGGCTGGTGGCCAGCAGGCTCCTGGACGCCCGAGGACTATGCGGCCAAGCTCAAGCTAATCCTTGACGCAGGCGAGGCGGCAGGGCGGGACATGAGCCAGTTCACCCCGGCGATCACCCAGATGGCGCTAATCGGCGAGCCCGATGAGATCGACGAAATGTTGCGCGCGCCGATGGTCAAATCGATCGTGCTCATGATTACCGCAAAGGATCTGGCGCAGTTTGGCCACGATCACCCGATGGGGCCGGACTGGCGCGGCATCATGGATTTCGACCCCGTAAAGCTCAGCCGCAAAGCCATGTTGAAATTCTGCGACGAGATGAACCCGCAGGCCATCCGCGACATCCTGCCTGTCGGTACACCGAAGGAAGTCGCATTGAGGGTCAAGGGCTTCGCCGATGCCGGGATGCGCGTCTACAAATTGATGGAGTACGGCGCGATGGGCGGCATGAAATTCGCCGCGAGTTCCGCCGCCAAAGTCCGTGAGACCGAGGACGAGATCGCCCGACTGGTGGAAGGCTGAACGGTGGCCCGGCTCGACGCGCAGCAATTGCTGGAAAATGCGATGGCTGAAACTGGCCTGTCCGACTGGGCAGACGACAGCTTCCAGGAGCGCTTCACGCTTGCCGTTGCGCATATACAATCCATTCCGATGGACGAGCCCGGACGGCAGGCGGCGGCAGAAAATATCCGCTGGCTGCTTACCGACCGCCTGCGCTTCTTCGATGACCGCAACAGGTTTCCGCTGGCCGCCGAAGTGATCGAGCGCCCGATGTTCACCAGTGGCGAGCCGCGATCGGGGACCACGCTTATGCACGCGCTCATGTCGGTCGACCCCGATGCCCGGGCATTGCGCTTCGCCGAAGTCATGCACCCCTCGCCACCACCGGGAACAATAGAGGGAGCAGATGCGCGCTATCTCCTTGCCGACGCCGAATGGCGGGAGATCAATGCCAAGATGGCCAAGTGGCTACACTGCCACCCTTATAACGACATGCTCGGCAACGGCCTGCCTGAGGACGAGCGGACCTGGGCCTTCGATTTTCGCGTCATGACGCCGACCGCCTGGTGGCGTGTGCCGATGCAAAACTTGGCCATGGGTCTCCCGACCGATGCACCGGCGCAGTACCGCATCCACAAGGCCATGTTGCAGGCTTTCCAGTACCGTCGCCAGCCGAAATACTGGGTGCTCAAGGGTTTTCACACCACCCGCCTCAAGGCATTTTTCGACACTTATCCCGATGCCACGCTGGTCTGGCTGCACCGCGACCCGGTGATGGTTGCCGCCAGTTCGACGATGATGATGGCGGACATCATGGAAGGCATCGTCGGCCAGATTGATTTGGTAAAGGAAGCTCAGGCACACCTCGAACGTGTGCGCTGGTCAATCGGCCATACCATGAGTGATCCGCTGGTAAACGACCCCCGCATCCATCACGTCCGTTACACCGATTTCGTCGCAGACCCCATCGGCACCTTGCGTGGGTACTACGGCTTCGCGAAACGCGAATTCGGCGCGCGGCAAGAACAGGCCATGCGCGCCTACCTTGCCGATAACCGTGGCGATCGCCACGGCAAGTTCCACTACTCTACACAGGTTCTTGTCGATGCCGGCTATGCGATCGGCGATCTCAATGCCGAGTTCGCCCCGTTCCGCGAGCGATTCGGCGTTCCCGTCGAAGTGCGCGGATAAGGCCGGTGCATCCCCGCATCAGTCTGCATCAGGTGGCTTTCATCGCCGACCCCACGGCGGTATTCCTTGATTTCTGCTGCAGCATCGGCGTGCAGCACTGCACTCTGGCCGCGCCTTGCATGCAGACGAAGGAAAGCCGATCGAGCATCAAACAGAGCCCAGTGAAAGTCGGCTGCATCAACCATCTCTTCGCGGTACACCCGAACCTCGAAAGCGATGACGGCACCGCCGCCGAAAAGCTCCTCGACAGCATCGAGATCGCAAGCGAACTTGGCGCGCCTGCGATCTATCTTCTTACCGGAGGACGCGGCACATTGTCCTGGGACGAGGGCGCAATGCGCTTCGCCGACCTGCTGGCGCCCTGCCGCGATGCTGCGAGAAATGCCGGCATTCGCCTGCTGGTTGAGAATAGCTCCGCGCTCAATGCGGACATTCACATGGCCCATACCCTGCCCGATGCGACCCGCCTTGCCCAAATCGCGGGTATCGGCATCTGCGCGGAACTGCATGCATGTTGGACCGAAGCCGACTTGCACGGCAACCTTGCCCGGGCCATGCCTCTGACTGCGCTCGTCCAGGTCAGCGACTACGTTCTCGGCGATCGTAGCACGCCCTGCCGCGCGGTGCCGGGAGACGGCTCAATCCCGCTCGAGGCCATTCTGCGCGATGTGCTGGATCTCGGATACTCCGGCCTGTTCGACCTCGAACTGGTCGGTCCACGCATCGCGGCCGAGGGTGCGCGCGAAGCCTGTGCGCGTGCCGCCCACTATCTTTCTGACCTGCTCGATAAACTTGGAGCCTGAAATGGCCTGTGGCGATGGACCGGACGACACATCATTGCGTGTGGCATGGGAGAAGTTCTGCAACGACCTCAAGGACGCGGGGCTCGCGACATTCAAGAATGCCAATCCCGCCGATCCGCTGCAGCGGGCCGATGCCTTCCGTTTCCTGACACAGAACCTGGGCCAGGCCTTCGATCTTGCGCTGGAAACCCGCGACCCCGCATTCCCTCAGATTCACCCCTTCGTCACGCCGACCCGAAAGCTTGGCGGCGACCTTGCCGACTTCACCTATCGTCAGGCATGGATCGACGGAAGCCGGACCTATCGCATCACCGGCCGCAAGGGCAGCGCACGCTGGCTCAACGTGACCGTCCAAGGCCCTCGCCCGGCCACGATCCCCGATACTGACTGGCCATCACTTCACGAGCCCTTCGGCGACATTCCCCAATGCAACATCCTTGGGTCACAGATCAAAGGCGATGCCCAGGGCGACTTCGAACTGTTCGTTGGCGGTGCTCCACGGCCATGCAATTGGCTCCCCACCACTGCCGGCAGTCGCAAGTTGTTCATTCGCGAGGCTTTCGACGACTGGGACGAAACGCCCACAACCCTCACCATCGAAGCCCTCGACATGGCAGGGGCAAGGCCGCTCCCCACGCCGGGGCGTATGATCGAGGCGATGGAATGGGCTGGAACGTTCATCAATGGCGTGATGCGCGACTGGCCCGAACATGCATGGCAAACATCGCACGGGGTATGCGATCCAAACGCGCTCAATGCGTTTCCTTCAGGCCGGATCGCCAACGATGCTACTGACGTGAAGCGCGGGCGCATGGCCGCGCACATGGTCTGGAAACTGGAACCGGACGAAGCGCTTATCGTCGAGATGGACATGCACCCCGGCTTCTGGATTTTCGGCATGGGGGGCGCCTTCATGGGCTCGATGGATTTCCTGTACCGGCCGGTCAGCTACACGCCCGGCCGCACGCACATCGATACCGACGGAGTTGTGCGCCTGGTGCTCGCTCACGACGATCCGGGCGTCCATAACTGGCTGGACACCCAGGGCTTCCGCGAGGGCAACCTGACGTACCGCAACCTGCTTACGCAGGACGCTGCGCAGTTTCGTACAAAGCTCGTCGCACGCGAAAACCTGTTGGACCACCTTCCCGGCGATACAGCACACGTCACTCCCGCCGAGCGCGAGAAGATGCGGCGTGATCGCTACCGTGCAATCAAACGTCGCTACGGTATCTGACGGTCTCGCATCAGTCGCTGCACGGTACGCAATCCGGAGGGTTTCAAGTGCAATCTTGATTTGGTCAGGTTTGTTCTCCTGAACCCTAGCATCATTCATCGGCCCGGAAGACGCCTTTGACTGCGACAAAACTGTCCCCGAAGCAGCTGCCGATCAGCAGGTCGTCGTCAGCCTGCACCGCCACCGTAGCAGCATTGAGCGGCGCGCCGGTGTGAGCAAAGATGCGTTGCGCCGTCATCGCCTTTACATCGATCTCGTAGACTTCCGAGGGCACCGGGCAGGGCGCTGCAGGATCAACGAAGCACGCCATCGGCTTCGGTCCGGCCGCAACACCTCCCACAAGCAAGCGCCCGGCCATCGTCCATGATGCGTTATCGGGGTTCGGCACCGCCACAGTCGCGACCACCTGTCCGCTGGCGAGGTCGAGTTTGCGCACGTCACCGCCCTGGCTTGCCGTATTGATATAGGCGTATCGGCCGGCATGATCGACCTGCACTCCGTTAGGCATCGGAGTATCGCTTCCAGGCTGGCGCGCGATCATGCTGCCCGGTGACCAACGCCACAGAAAACCTGTGTTCTCGCCTTTGGCGGCACGACTGGCGGCCTCGCGCGTCGCCGCGCTGTTGCCCATGTGCATCGTCGATACGAGAAACCCTCCGCCCGGCAGGGCCGCAACGTCATTCAGATGGCTGGAAGCGGGCGCGACGACGCAGCCACGCCACCGCGCGAACCATCGCTTGCCCCTCGGCAGAAGTTCCAGGAACTCCACCGACTCCCGGCTTCCGTGATTGACGACGAGAAGCTGCCACGCGCCGTCCTGCCGACGCGAGAGGTGGATACCGTGGGGCAGCAACGCCTTCCCGATTTCCTGCGTACACGCCGGATCACCCCAGCCCAGCCGCCCTCGAGCCGTCGAGGCAGCAGGATAGAGCGGCGTGACCATACCGTTCTCAAGATCGACCAGCTTCAATACACCCGGCTGCGGCTCTATGCCCGTGGGCCCAGCCTTCAGGTGCATGTCGCTGGCAATTACACTGTGCGTCCCGGGGATAGGCTCAAGATCCTCGGGGAAAGGAACGCCGCAATAAGGCCTCAGTTCGCCCGTGAGTTTACATGGCTCAGGGGATGCGGAAGCGGCATGCCCGGGCGTAGCTGATGACACGTTAGAAAACAGGGCGGTAAGGATGCCCGCCGCAAGGACTAAACATCTGATATAGTCCATGAAATCTCCAGTTTCATAGGAAAAGACGGCTCGCCGATCAGCGATGCGACGAGCCGATTCCTCCCCAGGAATGCCATTAATGTGAAAGCAAAAGGCGCGACCTCTCAGCCCGCCAGCGATGTTGCTTCGTGCACGTCATCATCCAGCAAAGGCAGTAGATCGGCCGGCACCTGCAAGTTTTCACGCAACGTGCGCCCTTCGTATTCGGTACGAAACAACCCTCGTCGCTGGAGTTCGGGAACGACCCTTTCAATAAATTCCTCGAAAGACACCGGATTGACCGCCGGCATGATGTTGAAGCCATCGCACGCGCCACCCTCGAACCAGTGCTGCAGTTCGTCGGTGACATCCTTGACCGTTCCGATCACCGCAAAATGCGCGTTGGAGGCGGAAGAGCGGATAAGCACCTCCCGCAAGGTCAGGCCCTCCCGCTTTGCGGCCTCGACGTGATGCCGTCCCCGGCTGATGACCGATTCCGGCGGAACATCGGGGAACGGTGCATCGAGATCGTGGCCGCTCAGATCATAGGCCTTCAGGGCCAGCTGGAGTCTTGCTCGTGCCGCACGCAGATCGATGCGGGTGTCGAGTTCCGCCCACTTGTCCTGCGCTTCCTCGCGCGTTTCGCCGACCACGACGAGCGCACCGGGCATGACCTTGACGTGGTCCGGGTTGCGGCCCCAGGCAGCCGCGCGGCGGCGGATGTCGTCGCGAAACGCTTGCGCCTGCTCGAACGTCGATTGCGCGGTGAAGATAGCTTCCGCCACGCGCGAGGCCATCGCCCGCCCTTCCTCGGACTGACCCGCCTGGATCAGCAGCGGTCGGCCCTGCGCCGAGGCGACGCCCTTGAGCGGCCCCCGCACCCGATAATGCCGGCCGACGTGGTTGATCAGGTGGATGCGGTCGAGGTCCTTGTAGGCACCGCCCTCCTTGTCGCGCGGATAGGCGCCCGGCTCCACGCTGTCCCAGAGCTTGAGCACGACGTCGACGAATTCCTCGCCCCGAGCGTAGCGCTGCTCCTGCGGCACGAAAGTTTGGTCGGCATATTGCGCGGCATCGTCGGGAGAAATGCCGGTAACGATGTTCCAGCCCACGCGGCCGCCGCTGATCCGGTCGAGCGAAAGGATTTCGCGCGCCGCATCGTAAGGCGGACGATAGGACGTGGCGATCGTCGCTGCGAGGCCCAGGTGCGTGGTGTGCGCAGACAGCGCCGCCAGCAAGGTCATCGGCTCGAAATTGTCGCCGCCGCTGATGTACCGGAAGACATCCGGGTTTTCCGCGTCGCTGGGCGAGGCGGTGTCGGCGATGAACATCATGTCGAATTTCGCCGCCTCCAGCTTGCGCGCAAGCTCGACCCAGCGGGAGAAGTCATGGCCGAACGCATTGTCGGCATCCGGATGGCGCCATCCCGCCTGATGGTAGCTGCCCCCGCAGAAGGCGCCCAGCTTCATGTGTCCTTTGTTGGTCTTCATGTCGAAACACCGCTCCCGATCGTTAAGGCCGGACTAGGCCACTTCAGTCCGGACGGTCCAACAAACCCGCCGTGCCGGACGTCCAACCACACCTGCAATTCGTCTGCCGCCCCATCGTCAGGCGCGCAGGACGACGGCGGAGGGGTCATGGAAGAAGCTGCCGATGGAGATCAGCGCTGCGCTTGCCCCGGGCACCTGCCTTTCGCCCAGATCGCCGCGCAGTTGCCGTGCAGCCTCCGCATAGAGATTGGCGCCGCCCGCCCGGCCATGCGAAAGTCCGCCACCGCCGGTCATGACCGGCACGCGGCCGTCCAGCATCAGCAGGTTGCGCGAGGCATCCCACGAGGACCGGAAAAGGTCTGTCGCCTCTCCGATGCCGCAATATCCCGCCGCCTCGGTGATCGCGACCGCGTCCATCGTGTACCCGTCGTAGGGGTAGAACAGGTCGATGTCGGCGAGCGAGAGTTCGCTGCGCTCCCACAGTCCGCGATGGGCGACCTGAAACGAATTGTCGCGCCAGCCCGCGAAATTCTCGTAATATTCACCGATCCGGGTGCCACCAAGCGACATGGCGTGGACATAAACCGGCTTCCTGCGCAAGTCGCGGGCACGCTCCGCAGTGGTTATGACCAGCGCCTCGGCGCAGTCGCACGGCACGTCCATGTCGGCGATCTGCATCGGATCCCAGATCGTGCGGCTCGCCTCGTAGTCGGCCAGCGACAGCGGATGTCTCAGTATCGCCTCGGGGTTGGCCGTCCCTTGAGTGCGGCAGTTCACCGCCATCATCGCGAATGCGTTCTTGCCCACGCCAAAATCGTGCATGTACCGGCGCATGATCGCGGCATAGGGCTCGCCCGAATGAATCCAGCGCTTGGCGAAGTCGCCGAGCCCGACATCGCCGCCGACGTCGGCATACCGCGCCGCCCTTGCCCGGTACGGGTCGCGCGCGGCGGAGCGGGACATGTTCGCGCCGCGCACGTTCGCCTGGACCAGCAGCGCCATGTCGCAAAGGCCGGAAAACACGGCCTCCACGGTGAAGACCAGCGCCGATCCGAGCCAGCCGTTCTTGCCCCATGTGCAGCGTTCGATCCCCAACGCGCCCTGCAGGCTGAGGAAGCCCGCGCCTCCCATCGCCAGCGGAGTCATGCCGGTGCCGCAAATGCCGTCGACCTCCCCGGGGCTTATTCCAGCGTCGCGGATGGCGGCGACGGCCGCCTCCAGCCCCAGCGCCAGTTCGCTGCGTCCGAGGTCGCGCCCGTACCGGGTCGAGCCGATGCCGACGATCGCCACTTTGTCCCTGAGCGGATTACGCGCCATCGCGTCAGCCCATGTCCAGCGGCGTGAAGGCGGGCCAGCGACGGCCCTCCTCCTCGATCCAGGTGAGCTGCACCGGCATGTCGTGCCGCAGCCGTTCGGGCGGGCACCCGACCACGCGCGAAAGATAGCGCAGGCCGGGTTGCTCTACGAGTTCGATCGCCGCGGCCAGCAACGGGGTCGCCAACGGCTTGTCTGGATCACGCGACTGGTGGATCAGCGTCCACATGTAGAGCCTGCCGAGCCCGCTCACCTCCGCAGGCTCCACCGAGAAGCTGAGGCATTCCGGACAGAGGGGGCGGTGAGGGTAGATCCAGTGGCCGCACTCGTTGCAGCGATTGACCAGCAACCGGCTGCGCATCAGCCCGCGATAATGCGCGATGTTGTCCCGGTCGACATGGCCGTCGTGGAAATACGCAAAGACCGCAGGGTCGTCAGGCTCGGTCACCGGTAGCCTCCGTGCGAAAGACCGCCACTTTGCCATTGCTCGCGGCGATCCAGTCGATGGCGACCGGCATGCCGATTGCGACCGTATCCGGATCGGCATCGACGAGGACGGAAACGAGACGCACACCGGGCGCGTCGTCGAACTCCACGAGCGTCGGCATCCGCACCTTCGTCGCCTCCCCGGAGATCGGCAGAATAGTGAAGGTATGGATCCGCGCCTGTCCGGTCGGCCTCCATTCGACCTCTTGTGTGCGACAGCTCGGGCAGAAAGGCCCGGCGGGCCAACGGAAGGCGCCGCAATGGAGGCAAGCGGGCATCCGCACCTCGCCCTGCTCCCCCCACTGCCAGAACGGTTCTGACCAGGCATCGCGAGCAATCTCCAGCGCCGCGAAATCGGGCGTGATGCTGAGCCTCATGGTTCGCTCCTCAGGATCGCGGCGGTCATCGGCGTCGGCGCGGGACCACCGGTGACGAGCGCCGTGCGCGCACCCTGCACCTGGTTCACCGCCGTGCCGCGCAACTGCTCCACCGCCTCGCGGATATGCGTCATGCCCACGACGTAGGCTTCCGACAGGTGGCCGCCGTGCGGGTTCACCGGGATCGCCCCGTCAAGCCGGATCGCGCCGCTTTCGACGAACGGCCCGCCCTCGCCTCTGGCGCAGAACCCGAAATCCTCAAGCTGCATAATCACCAGCGGCGAGAAATGGTCGTAGAGGCAGGCCACGTCGATGTCCGCAGGCGTCATGCCGGTAAGCTGGTAGAGCCGCTCGGCCACCTTCACGCCGCCCGCCGAGACGAAAGCCTCAGGCGTCTGTCCCAGCCAGAAGAAGGCCCTGCCCCAGTCGCAGCTGCCATGCTGCGCGGCCCCGGCGATGTAGACCGGCGGTTGCGGCCGGTCGCGTGCCCGATCGGCTGCGGTGACGACGAAGGCCAGCGCGCCATCGGTCTCGAGGCAGAAGTCGAACTTGCACATCGGATCGGCCAGCATCGGCGCTGCCATGTACTCGTCCATCGAGAGCGGCTTGCGGCGGAACGCGGTCTCGCGGGTCGCGGCCGCCGCGCGGGACGCCATGACGACTTCAGCGAAAGCCTCGCGCCGGGTGCCGAACTCGTGCATGTGCCGCCTTGCCGACAGCGCGAGCGCCTGACCGGGGCCGTTCAGACCGGCGATACGGTGGAAGATGTTGTCCGGGCTCGCCGCGAAGTTGCCGAGCGCCTGGCCGACCCGCCGCCCGACCTGCTGCGTCGCCCCGATGCACACCACGTTGCGCGCCCGGCCCGTCGAGACGGCCATGTCGGCAAGGTCGAGCATCCCCGCCATGCCGCCGCCGAACGCGGAGACGCAATGCGCGAAGGTCACGTTCTTCAGGCCCAGTTGCTCGATGATCATGCCGGTGTCGAAACCGAAAGCGAAGAAAGCCAGACCGTCGACATCGTCGATGTGCAGCCCGGCATCGGCTACGGCGGCCAGCACCGCCTTGTCGATCAGTTCCAGCACCGCCTGCGGCGCGCTCTCGCCGCGGAAATAGTAGGGCGTCGCCCCGCTGCCGACGATCGCGGATTGCGCTTTCCTGCCCATGTCACTGCATCTCCAGAGCAGGCACCGTGCGGGACGAGGGATCGTCCCCGGCATGACTGCCGGGCGCCGTCCTCCCGCGCGGCAGCATCAGGAACACGAGGCTGCCCAGAGCGATCGCGCAGGCCACGACCATCAGGAACGGCGCGAAGCTGTCACTGGTGCGCAGCAGCACGCTCAACAGCAAGGCCCCGAGCGCGGAGGCCGCGAAAACCCCGCAGTAGACGAGGCTGAGCGTCGTGCTGAATATCCTTAGCGGGAAATACCGCGCGACGAGGAACGACTGGAGATCGCCTTCGGCGCCGACCGCGAAGCCCACCATGAACATCGCCGCTCCGATCACGACGGTGGTGTCCACAGAACTGGCCAACAACGCATATCCCAGCGCCGGCGGCAGCATCGAGATCGCCGCGACGACCGGGGCCGAGAACCGGTCCAGCGCCAGTCCGCAGCCGACCCGCCCGATCACGGTGCCAAGCCCGTAGATCGAGATCATCCCCGCCACCACTCCGCTGCCGAGATGATTGTCGTGCAGCATCAGCGCCATCTGCGAACTGTGCAGCGGCGTCTGCAGGGTACACAGCAGCATCGCGACGAAGATCATCCAGAACGGACCACTGCGCAGGATCGCCCCGTAGTCCGCCCGCACCGTGGCGACGTGGACACGCGCACCTGCAACACCGTCCCGGTCGTGAGGCGGCACGAGCGCCAGCGCCGTCAGTCCGCAGACCAGTACGAACACCGCCAGCGTGCGATAGCCGACCCGCCACCCCCAGGCGTCGATCACCGCCGTCAGCAAGGGGGCGGCGATCGCCCCAAGCAAGGCGGGCGCGATCGTCACGAACGTCAGCGCGAGGCCGCGCGCCTTGTCGAAATCGGCCGCGATCAGGCGGGTGTAGACCACCGGGCTGGTAAAGCTGCCCAGCGCCAGGATCATGCAGGATATTGCGAAGTAGGTGGGGAAGCTGCCGCTCATGAAGCTGTAGGCGCTCAGGCAGGCAGGGATGCCCAGCACGCCCACCAGCGCGGTGCGCCGCACGCCGAAGCGGTCGGTCAGGCGGCCGATGAACGGCAACGCGATCAGCGTCGAGAACATCGCCAGCCCGATCAGCGCGAACTGTGATCGCGACCAGCCGAACGTGCGGACCAGATATGGCCCGAAGATCGTCGTGGTATAGCTCATCAGCATGAGCCCGCCGCCCGACCCCAGGGCGGCGGCCGCCAGCGATCGGGCATTGCGCCGGATCTCGCCGAAGTAGCTTGCGGGCACCGCCTCCATCAGCGGCTGCCGATGGCGAAGCGGGCGGTCAGGCCGATCTCGCGCTGCGGAGTCAGGGAGATGATGCGGTAGCGGCTTGCCGGAGTGACACCGCCTACCACCGACGCTCCGCTCACCGGAGCCGTGGCCCCTCGCGAAAGCACCTTGTCGGTATCGAACAGGTTCTTGGCGTAGAAGCCTACGTCCCATGCACCATCGTCCGCGCGTACACCGGCGTAGAAATTGACGAGCGCGTAGGCCGAAATGTCGTCGATCGGGTTCACCGGATCGTTGCGCGACTTGCCGTAGAAGCTGGCAAGGCCACGGAGATAACCATCGATTCCGGAACCGATCGGCGCGATATACTCGGACTGCACGGTGGCCGTGAACGGCGCGTTCGGCCCGGCTCGCAGCCCGTCGACCTGACAGACGGAGACCTGCTCACCACCCGAAGCATCGAGAATCTGCGCCGCCGTGGGGACGCCCGCATAGGGATTGCAGGGGATCGTCGCGTTGTCGATCGTGCCCTTGGCGTAGCTCATCGTCGCGCCGATGTCCCAGCCGCGCATGGGGGTGCCGGACACTTCCAGTTCGGCGCCGTTGACCTTGGCCGGAACGCCCACCGTCAGCGCGGTGATCTGGCGTACACCGACGGAACCGCCGACATCGGCGATGTAGAAGATGCTCGGCGCCGCATAGGCGAAGTTGTCGAAGGTCTGGTGGAACACCGTTGCATTGATCCGCAGACGACCGCCCAGCCACTGCGATTTCACGCCCAGTTCGTAGGACTTGGACTTCTCCGGATCCGGATAATACAGGCTGGCGAGCAGCCCGTAAGGTTGCGACTGATCGCGCAATTGCACGGGATTGGACCCGGAGCCCGGCCGCCAGGATGTGCCGAAGCTGGCATAGGCCATCAGGTCACGGGTGAAGTTGTGCTTGATCGATGCCGAATAGATCGTCGCGTGCAGAGTGCGGTCTTCGTCAGCCGCGGGAACCGGCACGCCCCGGGTCACGAGGCTTCCCTCGGAATGATAGCGGATGCGGCGGATGCCCCCTGAAACCTCGGTGCCCTCGCCCAGATGCGCAGTCACGTTGCCGAAGAAGGATCGCTCGAACGAACTGCCGACGCGCTCGACCGGAGTGCGGTTCAGCAGAAGAGGCCGCGCCGTGCTCCCGGCGAAAACAGGCGTCTGAACCTCGAGGTTCGTCGGATTGTAGAGCTTGTTCCACAAGGCCCCGACGACGTAGTCGAAGATGCCGAGAACGCGCTGGTCCGACGACAGCCGCAGTTCATGGTTGGTCTGCTTCGCATTGGTGCTGGAATTCTGACCGGCGCCGAGAAAATCCTCCGGTGCCGTCGCAGGCAGCGCGGCGCCGAGGTCGTTGGGCTGCAGCGATCGGTACTTCTGCTTGTTGTGCGAGCCGAGATAGTTCAGCGACTGCCCGAATATCTGCCAGTGGGCGGCCCAGTTCCAGACCGTGAAGCTCTGACGATAGGTGTAGGGCGTATACATGACCGAGGTGCGATCGTCCGGCGTCAGCGCAACCGGCGCCGCAGGTGCGGCCGGGTCGATGTAGTCGAGCGATTCCGCCGGCAGGAAAGAGACGGCCTTGCGGATGGTCTGGGTGTAGCTGCCGTCAAGCGTCAGCCCGTCGATCGGCTCCGCGCGGACGGACAGGCGCCCTCCCTGCGTGCGGCGGCTGGGCTTCGCATCGTCGTTGATGCTGTGGATGCGGTTGTCGTCGGTCTCGTCCATGACCCCCGCAAGGCGGATCGCCAGACGGTCCTGAACCAGCGGGATGTTGAGCGCCGCCTGCCCGTTGACGTCGCCCCATGTGTTCACCGTGGCGATCATCGTCGCACCGACTTCGGACAATTCGGGCTTGTGGGTGGTCACGGTGATCGATCCCGATGGCGAGGCGCGGCCGCGCAACGTCCCCTGCGGGCCGCGCAGCACCTCGATCTGGCCGACGTCGAACATCGACTGGAACAGGATCGCCGCCGTGATCGGCGCATCGTTCATGTAGAATTCGATGGTGCCGTTGTTGCCGCTAGCGTTCACGTCAAAGGCAACGCCGCGCAGCGTAGCGCGGGTGGCGACGCCATTGGGCTCCTGCCCCAGAGACAGCCCGGGCACGAGCGCTTGGATCTCACGGAATTCACGCAGGTTGAGTTTCTGGATCTCCTGCCCGGTCACCGCCTGCACGGTCAGCGGCACGTCCTGCAGCGACTCTTCGCGGCGGCGGGCCGTGACGATGATGTCCGCGCTGATGTCGGTCGCCTGCTGCGACTGGGCTTCCTGCGCGGCGGCTTGCTGCACCTGCGACGCCGCACACAGGGCAAGCAAGCTTGCTCCCGCGATGGCCGTTTCCTTCAAGCTCGTCATCCGTTCCTCCCTCGTTATTTTTGATTTTTCGTGTTCAGATTGCGACGGCCGCCCTCGCCCATGCCGCCAGCGCGATCCTGTCGAGCTTGCCGCTGCCCAGCCGCGGCAGGTCATCGACGAAGACGATGTCGCGAGGCAGCTTGAAATGCGCGAGGCGCGGCTTCAGCCAGGCGTGCAGATCCTCGGGGCTGACCGCGCTTGCCGGACGCCGCACGACGTAGACCCGCAGCACTTCGACCTTGCGCGGATCCGCAACACTTACGGCGGCGCAGTGCGTCACGTCCTCGTGGCCGACAAGGCAGCGCTCGACCTCCTCGAGGCTGACGTTCTCGCCACCGACCTTGGCCATCAGCTTGATGCGGCCGCGATACGTGACGTAGCCGTCCTCATCGATGCTCACGAGGTCTTCGCTGTGCACCCAGCCCTCGGCATCGATCGCCCTCGCCGTCTCCTCGGGCTGGTTCCAGTAGCCGATCATGGTGTTGCCGCGGATCCACGCCTCGCCGGTCTGGCCGGGGCCGAGATCGCGTCCGGTTTCGGGATCAACCACCCTTATCTCGTTGCCGGGCAGCGGCCTTCCGCCGGTCGACAGCATCTTTGCGGGATCATCGTTGGGGCCGGTGATAGCGCAAGGGCCATAAGTCTCGGTCAGCCCGTAGGGAGAGAACGCGAAGGTGACGTTGGGCATCACCGCACGCGCCGCATCGTTGTGGAGCGGCGCCATGCGCAGCCTCGGGAACGTGATCGCGCGCGCCTGCGCCTCCATCACCGCTTCCTTGCCGAGCACGCTGACGAAGATCGTCGCCTGTTCCTCGACGATAAGCCGCACGGCCAGATCGACGCTGAAAGCCTCGGTGAAGACCAGCGTGCCGCCCTGCGGCAGCATGCTCATCAGGCCATAGATGCTGCCGCCTGCATGAAACAGCGGCATCATCGAGAAATAAACGTCGTCCCGCCGCATGCCCGTGCGACCGGCATGTAGGATACCATTCGCCGCGAAACCGCCTTGCTGCAGCATCACGCCCTTGGGAAAGCCGGTGCTGCCCGAGGTATACTTGACCACGAAGACGTCCTGCGGCGTCACCGCCTCGGCCATCCGGTCGGCAACGGCCAGCCAGTCGCCATGGCCTTCGCGGCCGACCGCCTCAAGCACCGTCCAGTCGAAAGCGGCGCGGTGGGACGTGCCTTCGCGGGCGAACAGGACCACGTTGCGCAAGTCCGGCATCGCGCGCGAGCACAATGCGCCGGGCACCTGCGCCTCGGCGAATTCGGGACAGATTTCAGCAAGGATCGCTGGCATGTCGAGCTTGCGGAAGCGATCGAGCATGATCAGGTGGCGCGCCCCCGACTGCCGTATGCAATAGGCGATTTCCGGCGCTTTCAGGAACGTGTTGATCGGCACCACCGCGGCCCCGATCCGGGCCGCCGCGAAGAACGAGACGATCCATTCCAGCCGGTTGGTCATCCACAGCACGATCCGGTCGCCGCGCGTGACGCCGATGCTGGCGAGGCCCGCCGACAGATCGCGCACCCTATCCAGAAGTTGGGCATACGTCAGTCGCGTAACCGCGCCCGCATCGTCGGCCGCAACCAGCGCGTCACGGTCGGGGTCGCGTGCGGCGGCGTCGCTCAAGACCTGCCACATCGTGCGCGATCGGGCCGCCTCCAGCGCTTCCCGATCTTTCCGGGTCACCGGCCGCCACGCGATCTTTGCTTGCGGATCCGCGATCATCCGGCCGCGAACTCCGGGCGGTCGAGCCGGAATAGCCGCGCCGCATTGCCGCCGACGATGGCCGCCTTGTCCGCCTCGGAGATGTCGATGCCCTCGAACAGTTCGGCGATGACCTGCCGGGACCGGGGGAACGTGCCTTCGTGGTGCGGATAGTCCGCGCCCCACAGCAAGGCCGCCGTCCCGGTGACAGAACGCGACATGATCCCGGCACGATCCGTCTGGAACGAGCAGGCGACCTGCCGGGCGATGATCTCGCGCGGGGTCAGCGACAGCTTGGGCCGCACGAAGGACTGGTGCGCGTCGTAGACCTCGTCCATCCGCTCCGCGAGGGCCGCCAGCCAGCTCGCGCCGCCCTCGATCACGCAGACCTTGGCGCCGGGGAAGCGATCGAGCAGCCCGCCCGCGACCATGGCGCCGATTGTGATCATGCCGTCCGTCGCCTGGATCATGTAGTTCATCACCGCGCCGCCCGCGCCGCGAAAACTGCGCACGTCGTTGCGGCCGGTCCCGGTGTGCAGCGCGAAGACGATGCCAAGGCGCTGCGCGGCATCGAAGACCGGATCCCATGCCTCGCTGGTATATTGCGGAATGCCGGAATCGCGCTCGATCAGGCTGGGCAGCATGGCGGACGTGAAGCCGAGCGCGGCAAGGCGCTCCATCTCAGCGATCGTATTGCGAAAGTCGCGCACCGGCAGGATGCCGCAGCGCACGAACGAGCGCGTATGGTCCTTGAGCAGACCGTGCAGCCAGTCGTTGTAGACTTGCGCCGTGGCCAGTTCCGCCTCCGCGTTCTCGATCATGTAGGCGGTCAGGCCGAGGCTGGGGAACACGATCTCGGCATCGACACCGTCGAGGGCCATGTCCTGCAGACGGAACTCGACTTCCCGGTTGCCGCGCCGGTCCGGGCGGCCGAACGGTTCCCCGTCAGCCCCCAGGCGTGGCGGCCCACGCTCGATGGGGGTTTTCTGCAGGACCTTGTCACCCGCCATCGACAGGATGAAATCATCCTGCTTCACCGCATGAAGACCGAAAGTGCGCAACGAGGGCGGCAGCCCTTCGCTGAACAGATCCGATGGCTCGACGAAATGTCCGTCGGCGCTGAATACGAAAGTCATCCCGCCCTCTCCCGAAAGCGGCCGCGCTGGCTATTCCCTTTTCCGAAAACCCGCTGATGATGCAGGCGCGACTGCACGCACCGGGTAATCCCCGGCAAATGCACCTCTCCCTGCCCTATCTGCTTGCTCCGCGCGGCCTGCTGCCTTGTATACGCCGAGAATTAGACCGGGAGCGGTCACCGGGATAGCTGCGAAATTCGGAACACCCCTATCGACGTAACCGATGGGTCAGGCATTTTCGATAAGGTATCGGTCGAAAGCGGCGACCAAACGCCCCCGAGATATGTTCCGCGGCCGGGCGAGGCTGAGCGCGCGAGTATAGGAAAAGCCGGATACAGCCAGTTGCACGAGCCGCCCTTGCTCCAGGTCGGTCCTCACCACTTCGTGTGACAGGCAACCGATACCACCACCGGCGACCACTGCATCACGAATGCCCCAGTTGCTGGTGGATTCGAAAGCGACACGCAGTTGACCGATCTGCTCGTGCATCAGGTAGCGCAGGCGCGCGCATTCAGACGAGGCCGCTTCGCGCAAGCACCATCGCTCTCCCGCCAGATCACCGATCGCCAGACCCTGCCTTCTCGCCAGCCGATGGTCAGGGGCGACGATGAGCACCATCTCGTCGGTGCGCCAGGGAGTCAACTCGACACCGGGAACATCGGGGAAGTTCTCGATCACCGCAGTCTCGAGCTCGAACCGGCTGAGCCGCTCGAAGAGGTCCATGGTGGACTGGGATTCGACGCGGATCTGCACCTCGGGATGGTTGCGCATGAAGCCGACGCAAAGTTGAGGCAGAATCGTCTCCGCCACCATTGGAGTCGCGCCCAGTACGAGTTGCCCGTTCAACGGGGCATCGTCCCGATCTCCTTCGATATCCTCGATCGTGCAAAGGACCGAACGAATGGTGGAACGCAGCCGTTTTCCTTCGTCGGTGATCTGAAGCGGCCGCCCCTTGGCATGAGCAAAGAGTTGCCGGCCAAGGATGATCTGCAGATCGGTCAAGGCGCTGCTTGCCGCGCTCTGGCTCATGTTCAGGCGGTTTGCCGCAGCGGTCACGCTGCCGGTTGCCGCAACCGCATCAAAAACCTGAAGTTGCCGGATCGATACCTTCATGTTGATGGAGTGCCGTTCGGCGCCCGCGCCGGCAAGGGATTTCACAAAGGCGAAGGCAGCTACTGGTTATGCGATGGCAAAGTCATCGGCGATGCGAATGCTCGTGGCAATGTCCCTCCGCCAGAGCGGCGATCATGGCCTGGGCATGGCCCATGCACGCAAGGAGTGTCCGTCGTTGGGCATACGATCACATCGCGGCCGGTTTCCAGTGAGCCTGGCGTAAAATCTGGAAAAATATGATGCGTCCGAAAAACCAAGATCTTCGGATACCTGCGCAATAGTCGCATTTGTGAACGCCAGAAGCCGCCGAGCCTCCAGAATCAGGCGGGCATGGATAAGCTCCGTCGGCGTACAACCCAAGCTGCGCTGACATGTCCGATTAAGGGTCTTCGCGGTGATACCCAGTCGCCGTGCATACCAGGAAACGCTGCAATGCTCTCGCAGGTGAGTTTCAATTAGCCGACGGAACGCCACAAGGCGTTCTTCGTCGAGCGTCTCGTCTTGAATGGGTAAAGGCAGAGACCTGACGAGCGCTTCGGCCAGAGCCATGAACATCGGTTGCGGTGCGCGCCAGTCTGCCTGACAATTGAGCAGTTCGTCACACAACCAGGACACCCGCGCGACGTTAGCCTCCGGTACGGTTCCGCAGGCACCTTGGGTAAGCAAGCGCAGCAGAGGATCGTTGCTACCTGTCGCGCGCGAGGTAAATCCCGCCGAGAGCGTCATCACATGCCCGGATGTCTCCGGCGTAAAGCGGAATCCGTGCACGCTGCCGATCGGCACGATCATGTAACAGGGGGCGCAAAGATGGCGCACCAGATCATCGCAGCGGAACTCAACCTGTCCGTTGGATAACAGCAGGGCCTGCACGCTGCGCAGATGGCGATGCGGCGAAATCTCCCAATCGTACAAGGCGCTGCGCGTCGCTATCGTTTCTATATGCGCGAATTCCGGGACATTATCGCCCGACTTCTCGCCATACAGGACGAAGCTGGGAATAGAACTATGCTGCATCGCCCTGTCCCAAAAGTACCTGTCATATGACCTTGCCGTCTCTTCCAGCAGAGGTCCGCCGCTGTCAATCCATGGCTATGCGAACGCGCCGAACCAGAGCGCGCCGCCCGTGGAGATTGCGCGATGAAGACACAGGTTGCAATTATTGGGGCAGGACCTGCGGGTCTATTGCTGGCACACCTTCTAAAAGCCGAAGGCGTGGATTGCATCGTGCTTGAACGCCAGACCGGGCCTTACATCCTGTCGCGCATCCGCGCCGGTGTGCTGGAACGGGTCACCGTCGGCCTTATGGAACGCCTTGGCCTCGATGCGCGCATGAAAGCGGAAGGCCTGCCGCATGACGGCTTCAACCTGGCCGACGGCGAACGGCTGATCCGCATCGACATCAAGGCCCTGACAGGCAAGCAGGTCATGGTCTATGGCCAGACCGAGCTGACCCGCGACCTGATGGAAGCCGCCGAACCGCGCGGCCTGGAGATAATCTACGAGGCCGCCGACGTCGCCCTGCATCATATCGAAAGCGACGCCCCTTTCGTGACCTACACCAAGAATGGCGCCGAGCACCGGGTCGATGCCCGCTTCATCATTGGATGCGACGGCTTCCACGGCCCATCACGTCAGACGATTCCCGCGTCTGTGGGCCGGACTTTCGAACGGGTCTATCCTTTCGGCTGGCTTGGTATTCTGGCCGACGTGCCTCCGTGTAACCATGAACTGATTTACGCGAACCATGATCGAGGTTTTGCACTCGCCTCCCAGCGCAGCAACGTGCGCAGCCGTTATTACATCGACGTTCCGGTAACCGAGAGGGTCGAGGACTGGAGCGACGAACGCATCTGGGATGAACTCAGCATCCGCCTGGGGCCCGAAGCGGCCGCACACATCACGCGCGGCGCCTCCATCGAGAAATCGATCGCGCCGCTACGGTCCTTCGTGTTCGAACCGATGCGCCATGGCAGCCTGCTCCTGTGCGGCGACGCTGCACATATCGTGCCGCCCACCGGCGCCAAGGGACTAAACCTTGCAGCCAGCGACGTTCACTATGCATCAGAGGCGCTGCTGGCGTTCTTCAAGAGCAACGATGGCGATGCGATCACCGGATATTCCGAGAAAGCCCTCGCCCGCGTCTGGAAGGCAGAGCGTTTCAGCTGGTCGCTGACCAAGCTGATGCATCGCTTCCCCGATGACGGCGCCTTCGAACGCCGCATCCAGCTTGCGGAGCTGGACTATATCGCATCGAGCGATGCAGCGCAGCGCGTCATCGCGGAAAACTACGTTGGCCTCCCGGTCTGACGCGCCAAGAAAAAGCCCCGCCCGATCGATCCGGCGGGATCAAACTCGATTTACCCCGCTATGGCGTCGTGCACGATGGCCAGGGTATCCCGCAGTTGGGCAACCTTCACCTGCCCCGGCGCGGACGGATCACCCAGGGCGCCGAAGCTCAGCGCGGAACCGAACGCTTCCCCCGCCAGTCGCGACACGGCGCCGATACCACCCATCGCCATCGTTACCAGCGGCCGATCGCCGTGGTCGCGACGCATGATCCAGGTCGCTTCCAGCAGCCGCAGCAGGTCGCCGGCATCATGCGGCATTACCGCCAGCTTGCAGATATCCGCCCCGAGCGCCTGCTGCCGGCGCAGCAGCGTAACCATGACCTCAACCGAAGGCGTGACCGCAAAATCGTGGTGCGACAGGATCACATGGCGTCCCATCGCCTGCACATCGGACTTGAGCCTGGCCACTGCCGGATCGGACAACAAGGCGGCTTCGATGTCGATCAGGTCGCCTGCACCGCTTTTCAGAACCGCCTGATAGATGGCCGCGTACTCGGCCGGAGTGATGGCCTTCTGCCCGCCTTCGGCCTTGGTTCTGAACGTCACCACCAGCGGCTTGCCCTTGATGGCATCGGCCACCGGGCGCATCGTTGCCGCGACCGCCTGCGGATCGAGGGTGGCATCCAGAAAGTCGACCCGGTATTCCACGACGTCGACCTCGCTCATGCTGCCCAGCAGGCGCGCCCGCGACAGCACCGCATCGGGTGTAGTTTCGATCAGCGACACAATGGTCTTGGTACGACCGGCTCCGATCTCCACGTCACGAATCCGTATCGGCCGGAGCTGATTCGGTGCTTTCGGAGCAGGAGCCGCGGCCATCGCCGTAGCGCCGATAGTGGGCAGGATTCCTGCCGCTGCACCAAGGGCAAGAGCCTGGCGGCGCCGCATCAAAGGCATATTCAATCTCCGCAAGTGTCATGAACCGATCTTGTGGTCGGCATTCGTGTGTACTAAATGGTACATAACCTGATGGGAAGTCTCCTCGTTCCACTTTTTCACGTGCGGTCCGACGCGGGCCGGTGCATTGCGCCGAGCGGATCGCTATTGTCCCCTGGCGCGGCAATCGGATATGCAGGCCTATGCTGACGATCCGGCAGATAGAAATCTTCCACGCCGTGATGATCACCAAGACGGTGAGCGGCGCAGCGCGAATGCTGGGCACGTCGCAGCCAGGGCTGAGCCGCATGATCGGGCACATGGAAGACAAGCTGCGCTTCCGCCTGTTCGACCGTACGCGCGGCCGCCTGCTGCCCACCCCCGAAGCGCAGGCGCTGTTCCGGGAAGTGGAGCAGGTCTTCAAGGGCTTCAGCGACCTCGAACACGTGGTGCAGCGGCTGGCCAAGGGTGTCGACCGGACGTTCCGGGTCGGTGCATCGCCCTCGCTTGGGCATTCGGTGGTGCCGCAGATGCTTTCGCGGCTGACGGGCAACTACCCCGACGTCACCATCCAGTTCGACGTGCTTTCGGTGGAGCAGGCGGTCGACTGGCTGGCCCTGCAGCGCGGCGACTATGCCTTGAGCGTCTTTCCCATCGACCATCCCAACGTGCTGTCCAGCCGCATCGGCAGCGGCCGCATGGTCTGCGCCGTCCCGGCGGGGCACCGGCTTGCGGACCGGAGCCATATCGCCCTTGCCGATATGCACGGCGAACGAATCCAGTCCTTCCGCAAGGAAACGCCGCACGGCCAGATCATCGCTCGAATGTACGAAGAAGCGGGCGAGGTATTGGACGTGGCGACTTACGTGCGCTTCGCCGAGACGGCCGTAGCCTTCGTCGCCAACGGCATGGGGGTAGCGCTGGTTGACAGCTTCACCGCGATGCAGCCCCATGCCGACACCGTACGCTTCCTGGAATTCGAGCATCCCGGCACCCTGCCCGTCTACATAAGCCGAAATCTGGAAACGGCACGGACGCTGGTTGGCGAAACGTTCGAAGAGATCGCGCGCAACATTCTCCTGGCTTTGCCGCGATCTGCGACGCATTCCCACCCATAACATAAGGGCATGCCGAACATCGTTGCGTGGTGTGCGAGAATTACGCTGTTGCCGTTACGACATGATCGGTAAGGCCCGACTGACGCTGTTCAATGACCGGGCGAGCACAGGCGCAAAGCAAGCGCCGTGAAGAGGATGGAAAAGAGCGTTACCATGGCAAGTTATTCCGCCTCGGGGTCGGTTTCCGTCCGCCCCTACGTCACCGTGCAGGGCCAGTCCTCAAGCGTGAAGGAACTGTCCGGCGACGACCGATGGTCTGCCCGGCAGGTGCTCATCGTGGCGATCTGCTTCATGCTCAACATGCTGGACGGCATGGACGTGCTGATCCTGTCGTACATCGCACCCGCATTGTCTGTGGACTGGCGGATCAGCCCCGAGAGCCTCGGCGTCGTCTTCAGCGCAAGCCTCGCAGGCATGGCCGCCGGCGGCCTGCTGGTGGCTCCGCTGGCCGACAGGTTCGGGCGGCGCAAGCTTATCCTTGCCTCGCTGGTCATGATGGCCGCCGCCATGTTCGGCTCGGGGTTGGCAAGCTCGATCACCGAACTGCTGATTAGCCGCTTCATCGTCGGCATCGGCATCGGCACCGTCCTCGCCAGCATGGCGGCCCTGACGGCCGAATATGCTCCCGCCCGTCACCGCACCTTCGCCGTGGGCTTCCTGCAGGCCGGATACCCCGTCGGCGCGACCCTGACGGGCTTTCTCGTCGCCCAGCACATCGAGGCGCACGGGTGGCAGGCCATGCTGCTGGGCGCGGCGACGCTGTGCCTGCTGTCGATCCCGCTCGTCTTTGCCTTCCTGCCGGAATCGGTGGAGTTCCTGCTCTCCCGGCAGCCTGCGAACGCACTGCAGCGGGCCAATCGCCTGCTCGTCGTCATCGGCCGCGCTCCGCTTGAAGCCCTGCCGGAGCGCAAGAGCGCCCAGGCCGAGCACGTCGGGCTGCGCGGCCTCCTCAGCGAGGGGCGCGCGGCGAGCACCATGCTGTTGTGGCTGGCGATCACGTTCAGCTTCATGACGCTCTATTTCGTCATCAGCTGGATCCCCAAGCTCGCCGTCGAAGCGGGCCTCCCGGCCAAGGACGCGATCTATGCCGGGGCCATCTTCAACATCGGCGCCTTCGTCGGCATTTCGCTGCTGAGCTACGTAGCCATGCGCTTCGACCTGCGCCGCCTCATCCTGGGTTACATGTTGCTGGCGGCGGTTGCCCTGGTAGTGTTCGGCGCCGTGTCGATGCCGCTGGCCGCGACGCTGCTGACCGCATTCCTCATCGGCGTCTTCGTGCAGGGAGGGTTCAACGGCTGCTATCCGCTGGCGACCAGCCTCTATCCAGCCGAGGCACGCAGCACCGGCATCGGCTGGGCCATGGGCATAGGCCGCATCGGCGCCGTGATCGGCCCGATGCTGGGAGGGTTTCTGCTGGCAGAGAAGGTCTCCCTTCCCGTCATCTTCACGGTGTTTGCAGTACCGGTCGTGCTGGCGGGCTTCTGCGCCTCGCTGATCCGCCTGCCCGGCCAGCGCTGAACTGAAAAACAAGAGCCCCATCTGCCAAACGGCGGACGGGGCTCTTGCCTATTTACTCCGCCCCTGCTGTCGCCGCGCGATAGCGGTTTTGCGCGGCAAGCCGGACACCGGCATTGGGCGCTCCGTACCCGACATAGGCAGGTGCCCGTTCGACGAACTCGAAGAAGAACAGCTTGTCAAAAGCCCGGCTGTACAACTGCCGGTATGCATTGCCTTCCAGATCCTCGTCGTAAAGCATCCCGGCCTGCACCATCCCTGCCAGCACTTCGTCCGTCAGTCCGAAGCGGGCGGCCAGATCGTCATAATAGTTCGCCGGAATATCAAGCATCGCAGCGCCGCGTGCCTGAAGCGCCTGGGCGGTGGCGCACAGATCGTCGCTGGTCAGGGCAACGTGCTGGAAGCCGCCGCCTAGCCCCTGCGCCAGGAAACGCGACGAGAGCGTCTCGCGCGCATCGGAGGCATTGAGGGTCAGGCGGAAGGCGCCGTCGGGCGACTGCAGGGCCTGACTGTGGACCAGTCCGGCCGGATCGATGACGTCCTGCGCATCACGGCCTTCCAGCCCGAACAGGGCGCGCCAATAGAGCTGCCAGGACAGGAACTCGTCATTGTGGACGACCGCTGCGAGGTGATCGATGTCCCGCACCGCCGTGTCACCCTGCGCGGCGGAGACATCCGCCGACTCGAACTCCCGCGCCCACAGCGCCTCAGCGCCGGCGTCCTCGACAAGGTAGACAAGGCTGCCGCCGACGCCTCGCAAGGCGGGCATCGCCATGCGCCCCGGACGGCCTTCCGGTTTATAGGCGCGAATGCCCAGAGCGGCGGCGCGATCCATCACCGCCTGCGCGTCGTTCACCCGCACGCCGATCGCGCAGATCGAGGTGCCGTGCACGATTCGATAGGACTGTGCGAAGCCCTTCGGCTCGGCATTGACGACCAGATTGACCTCACCCTGACGCCATCGCGTCACCTTCTTGGTGCGGTGCGTGCCCCTCCTTGCGAAGCCCAGTTCGGCGAAGGTTTCGCCCAGCCGTGCCACGTCTTCCGACCCGACGGTGAATTCCACGAACTCGGCCCGCATCGGTGCCTGGGCGGCGGGCATCGCCGTCGGACGGCCCAATACGCGAAGGGCGGCGTCGCGGACATATTCGAGCGAGCGATGCCCGTCTTGCGCGATCAGCCTGGTGGAGATCGAACGGAAGCGGTCGTTGAATATCTCCAGCGACAGCGGCCCTTCATAGCCGGTGCGCAGAATCTCCGCGACGTAGTTGGTCAGGTCGAAACCGCCCTGCCCCGGAAGATTGCGGAAATGGCGGCTCCAGTAGAGCAGGTCCATGTCCAGCAGCGGCGCGTCGGCCAACTGGACATAGACGATCTTGTCGCCCGCGATGTCGCGGATGCTGTCATTGGGAATGCCGCGCGACAGCGAGTGGAAGCTGTCAAGAATGATGCCGATCGAGGGGTGATCCACCTCCTTCACGATCGACCATACATCGCGATGATCGTTGACGTGCCGCCCCCAGGCCAGCGCTTCGTAGCCGACGAGGATGCCGCGCCGGGCGGCCCGCTCGCCCAGTTCGCGGAAATCATCGACGATGCGCTGCCGATCGCCGAGCGAGGCGGGCGAGCAGTTCGAGCACACCAGGATGCGATCCGTGCCCAGTGCCTCCATCACGTCGAACTTGCGTTCCGCACGGTCCAGCGCCCGCTGCCGCAGGGCACCGGGCATGCCTTCGAAATCCCGGAACGGCTGATAGAGCGAACAGGACAGCCCGGCATCCTCCATCAGCCTGCGGACCTGCTGCGGACGCAGCGCAGAACCTATCAGGTCGTTCTCGAATATCTCGACGCTCTGGAAACCCGCTTGCGCGGCAGCGGCCAGCTTTTCTTCAAGGGTGCCGCGCAGCGACACGGTGGCAATGGCATTGTGCATCGGATGCTCCGCTGGACATGGTGTACTCCATATCTGCGCAGCAGGGCATGACTTTAAGCGGTTGCGGAGCCGTCTTTCATAGCATTTGGTTATACCCGCCGGATCACTCCGGCGGGCGATACCGTCAAAGTTCTCCGGGCCAGTAAAGCCGCATGGGATTGGTCACCAGCAGCTTGTGCTGCAATTCCAGTGTCGGGGCGATGCGCGGGATCATGTCGACCAGATTCCCGTCGTCCGGGATAGCATCCTGCATGTTGGGGTGGGGCCAGTCGGTGCCCCAGAGCACGCGATCCTGATAATCCGAGACCAGCGGCGCCACGGCATCCGCAAAGGCGTTCCACGGATCGCCGGCCGGGTCGAGGCGGTCCGGACAGGTCGCCTTGAACCAGATATCGTCACGGCTATCGAGCAAGGCGCGAAAGGCTTTCATGTCAGCACCGTGCGGCCCTTGCCGGACATCAGGACGGCCCATGTGATCGATCACCAGCGGCACCGGAAGCGCATCCATGAAGGGGCGCAGTTCCTCAAGAATGTCGGCCTCGAAGTAGATTACGACATGCCAGCCTTCGGGAAGGCGCCCGGCCACTTCGAGGAACTTGTCCTTGGGCGCGTCATCGACAAGACGCTTGAGGAAGTTGAACCGAATGCCGCGAATGCCACCTTCGTGCAGCGCGGCAAGGTCTGCCTCAGAAATCGCCGGATCGACCACCGCGACCCCGCGGGCCTTGCCATTGCTCTTCACGATGGCGTCGAGCGTGGCTGCATTGTCCGTGCCGTGGCAGCTTGCCTGAACGATCACGTTGCGCGCAAAACCCAGATGATCGCGCAAGGCGAACAGCATATCCGGCCCGGCGTCCTCGGGCAGATACTTCGCCTTGGCGCTGAACGGGAACTGCGCCATCGGTCCGAAGACATGGCAATGCGCGTCGATCGCGCCTGCGGGCGGAGTGTAGAGCGGCTTCGAGGGCGCGCCGTGCCAGGAAACGATACGATCAGACATAGACAATCCCATCCATCAGCTTGCGCGCAGTGCGCAGCAGGGCCGCACTGACGACGGCGCCGCTTTCGTCGGTTTCAAGTACGCAGGTCATCTCGCCGGTGGGGTGCTCGACCGAGAGGGTCTTGCGTGCGCCTGCCGGCGTCGCCGCGACCTCGGCGGCGGGCGAGCCTTCAAGCAGGCACGCGGTCGCCACCGACACCGCCCCCAGCACGCCGATCGTGGCATGGGCACGGTGCGGGATGAAGCTGCGGACGGTGACCGCCCCGCCGTTCCTTGGCGGCGCGACGAGCATCATCTTGGGTACGGACTTGTCGGTTACGTCGCCCAGATTCATCCGCTCGCCCACGGCAAGCCGGATCGCCTCGATCCGCGCCTTGAGCTGCGTGTCGGCATCCAGCGTGTCGCGATCCTCATAACCGGTGATCCCCACGTCCTTCGCCTTGAGCACCACGCAGGGCATGCCGTTGTCGATCAGGGTTACCGGCACGCCGTTCACCACGTCGACCGCATTGCCGGTAGGCAACAGCGCGCCGCACGATGAACCGGCGGTGTCGCGAAACTCCAGCGGCACCGGAGCATGCGTGCCGGGCACCCCGTCGATCGCGGCTTCGCCCTTGTAGGTGACCTTGCCCCCCGGCGTTTGTACGGTAGCGACGGCGACCTGCCCGGTGTTCTCCATATAGATCGCCACCGGCGTCTCATCGCCAGTGGCGGCCACCAGCCCGCGTTCGATCGCGAAAGGGCCGATCCCGGCCAGAATGTTGCCGCAGTTCTGCGCGTCGGTCACGACCGCCTTGTCGACGAAGACCTGCAGGAACAGGTAATCGACGTCGATCCCGTCCCGTGCGGATTTCGCGACGACCGCCACCTTGCTGGTCAGCGGATCGGCACCGCCCATGCCGTCGATCTGGCGCGGATCGGGCGAGCCCATCACGCCCAGCAGGAAGGCATCGCGCGCGGACGGTTCGGCGGGCAGGTCGTCCTTCAGGAAGTACCCGCCCTTGGACGTGCCCCCGCGCATCCACATGCAGGGAGCGCTGACGGAAGGGTCAGACATACTTCAGACCTTCCTTCTCCAGACGCTCCCGCATCTTGTACATGTCGAGGCCAAGGACGCCGCTGGCCAGCTTCTCGCGCTTTTCGCCTTCATTGGCTTCGCGGGCCTGCGCGGCGGCCAGAACTTCGGCTGCCTTTTCACGCGGGACGACGCAGACGCCGTCGTCGTCGGCCACGATCACGTCACCCGGCTGCACGGCGGCATTGGCGCAGACCACGGGCACGTTGACCGAGCCCAGCGTGTTCTTGACGGTGCCCTGCGCATAGACCGCCTTGGACCAGACGGGGAAGTTCATCTCCGTCAGGTCGCGCACATCGCGCACGCCGGCGTCGATGATCAGGCCACGGCAGCCGCGCGCCTGCGCGCTGGTGGCGAGAAGGTCGCCGAAATAGCCGTCCTCGCAAGGGCTGGTCGGGGCGAGGAGCAGAATGTCGCCGTCCTTGAGCTGCTCGATGGCGACATGGACCATCCAGTTGTCGCCCGGTGCCGCACTGATAGTCACCGCCGAGCCGGCGATGCGCGCGCCATTGTAGATCGGCCGCATATAGCTGGCGAGCAGACCCGTGCGGCCCTGCGCTTCGTGAACGGTTGCCACGCCGCACCTGGCGAGACCGTCGATCACGGCCGGGTCAGCGCGCTCGATGTTCTGGACGACGATACCACTCATGACATGCACTCCTAGTTTTGCACCGAGATGGCGAAGCCGCCGTCGCAACGGAAAGAGAACTTTGGAAAGTGCGATTGGATTTGGCTAAGAGTGACCGCATGGACATCTGGACGCTGAACCTTCGGCACCTTCATGCGGTGGAGCGAATTGCCCGGTTGGGAACGGTCAATGCCGCCGCCAGCGCGGTCAACCTAAGCCAGCCCGCAATAACACAGGCGCTGGGCCGGCTGGAGGACACGCTGGGCCTGCCACTGTTCGAGCGTCGCCA
The DNA here is from genome assembly GCF_027922145.1 of Novosphingobium resinovorum. Lineage (GTDB taxonomy): Bacteria > Pseudomonadota > Alphaproteobacteria > Sphingomonadales > Sphingomonadaceae > Novosphingobium > Novosphingobium resinovorum. Next base: position 373,066 of record NZ_BSFC01000021.1, read on the forward strand.
TGACGGCATGATCCCGACCCGCGCGGGCGAGATCCTTGCCCCCCGCATCGCCGCCGCGCTGGCTCATATACGGAGCCCGCACGTCACCATGTCGCGGATGCGCGCGATGCTGGCAGTGGCGGAGACGGGCAGCTACACCGGCGCCAGCCAGGCGACCGGGCTATCGATCCCATCGATCCACCGCGCCGTCAGCGATCTGTCGCTGGCGCTGCGCCGCACGCTGGTGAGCCGCCGGGGCAAGTTCGCGATCACGACCGATGCAGGCAATCAACTGGCGCGCGAGTTTCGCCTGGCTCAGGTCGAACTGGAAGCGGGACTGTCCGAAGTCATGGCCCTGCGCGGGCACGAAACACGGCGCATCGCCATCGGCGCCATGCCGCTGTCCCGCGCGCGCATCCTGCCTGCCGCCGTCGCCCGCTTTCTTGCGCGAAGGCCACAGGTTCGCCTCACCATCGTCGAAGGATCGCGCGCCGAACTGGTCGAACCGCTGCGCAGCGGCGTGATCGACCTCATGGTGGGCGCCCTGCGCGAACCGCTGACCGAGCCTGACCTCGCCCAGCATCGCCTGTTCGACGACGTTCCGGCCTTCTACGCAAGGCACGGCCATCCCCTGGCGGACACCGACCCGACCGGCGCGGACATGGCGCGGTTCCCCTTCACACTGGCCCCGCGCGGAACCCCGCTGCGCGACAGTTTCGAAGGCTATTTCACGGACCTCGGCCTGCCCCTGCCGCCGGTTCCGATCGAATCGGGATCGGTGATGATGATCCGGCAGGTCCTGATGGGCACCGACTTCATCACCCTGCTTTCCCCCGATCAGGTATCCGTGGAAGTCGAGGCCGGATGGCTGCGCCCGCTGGCGCGCCTGCCCGAACGATTCGCCCGTACAATCGGCATGACGACCCGCGCCTCCCTCCTTCCCACCGAGGTCCAGTCGGAGTTTTTTGCCGATCTCGAAGCCGCCGCACGCGATTGCGGACTTACACAGACTTAGCGCAGTGTTATAACTCTTCGCGAGTTCCGATTTGCGACCGAACGGCACTCAACGGCACTTAAGCCGCCATGAGAGGCACCATAGGCATCATCGGGTTTGGCGAAGCCGGGGCGACGTTCGCCAAAGCAGCGTCATGGCAGGAACGCGCGCGCGTATTCGATATTGCTAAGTCCCGATTGGCCACCATGACCGGGCTTGGCGTCATGCCGTGCCGGGACATGGGCGAGGCCGTGACGGGGGCAGCCATCGTCCTTTCACTCGTCACCGCCGACCAGGCGCTGCAAGTCGCGCGGGAATGCGCCGGGCTCATCGCGCCAGAAGCTCTCTTCTGCGACATGAACTCCATCGCTCCCGGCACCAAGCGGGAAGCCGCGCGCGCTTTCGCGGACGCGGGCAGGCGCTATGTCGATGTCGCAGTGATGGCCCCGGTCGACCCGGCCCGCATGGCCGTGCCGCTGAACATCTCCGGCCCCGATGCGCAGGAGGCTGAAAGCCGCTTGCGCGACGCGGGCTTTACCAGAACCACTGTCGTCGGCGATGCCATCGGCCGGGCCTCCGCGATCAAGCTGGTGCGCTCGGTCATGGTCAAGGGGCTGGAAGCGCTCACCGCCGAGATGATGCTGGCCGCCCATGCCGAGGATGTGGCCGAGGCCGTGCTCGCCTCGCTCGACGCCAGCGAGAAGACGATTTCCTGGGCGACACGCGCCGACTACAATCTCGACCGCATGCTCGTCCACGGCCGCCGCCGCGCCGCAGAGATGGCCGAGGCCGCGCAGATGCTGCGCGATCTGGGCATCGATCCGCTCATGACCCAGGGCACCGTCACCCGCCAGCAGGCGCTGGGAGACGTCGGGGCTGAATTCACCATCGAATCGCTGCCGGAAGGCTTCACCGCGAAGCTTGCGGCCATTACCGCCACACCTAAGGGAGAGAACTGAGCCATGTCGCTCGTCATCGACTGTCACGGTCACTACACCGTCCTGCCCAAAGCGCACGACGCCTGGCGCGAGGCCCAGATCGCCGCGTTCAAGGCCGGCGAGCCGATCCCGCCCTACCCCGAGATTTCCGACGAGGAAATCCGCGAGACGATCGAGCAGAACCAGCTGAAGCTGATCAAGGAACGCGGTGCGGATCTGACGATCTTCTCCCCCCGCGCATCGGCCATGGCGCACCATGTCGGCGATCAGGCGATTTCCGAGGAGTGGGCCTTCCACTGCAACAACCTGATCGCCCGCGTGGTCGCGATGTTCCCCGAGACGTTCGTGGGCGTCTGCATGCTGCCTCAGTCGCCCAAGGCGGACCTCACCGCCTCGATCAAGGAACTGCGCCGCTGCGTGGAGGAACTGGGCTTCATCGGCTGCAATCTCAACCCCGATCCGGGCGGCGGCCATTTCGAGCACCCGCCGCTGACCGACGAATACTGGTTCCCGATCTACGAGGTCATGTCGGAACTGGATGTACCGGCGATGATCCACGTTTCGGGTTCGTGCAACCCGGCGATGCACGCGACCGGCGGCTTCTACATCGCGGCGGACACCGTAGCCTTCATGCAGCTGATGCAGGGCGACCTCTTCGCGAAGTTCCCGAAGCTGCGCTTCATCATCCCGCACGGCGGCGGCGCGGTGCCCTACCACTGGGGCCGCTATCGCGGACTGGCCGACATGCTGAAGAAGCCCAGCCTTGACGAGTACATCATGAACAACGTGTTCTTCGACACGTGCGTCTACCACCAGCCCGGCATCGACCTGCTGGCCGACGTGATCGCCAACAAGAACATCCTGTTCGGCTCGGAGATGGTCGGCGCGGTGCGCGGCATCGATCCGCAGACGGGCCACTATTTCGACGACACCAAGCGCTATGTCGATGCGCTCGACATCAGCGACGAGGAGCGTCACGCGATCTTCGAAGGCAACACCCGCAAGGTCTTCCCGCGCCTCGACGCGAAGCTGAAGGAACGCGGCCTGTGACCGAAAAGGCTGTGATCGGCCCACGGGACATTCACGAATATCTTAGCGAGTTCGACGATATCCCCGGTACGCGCGTCTACACTGCCGCGCGCGCCCGGCAGGGCTACCATCTGAACCAGTTCGCGATGAGCCTGATGAAAGCAGAGAACCGCACCCGCTGGCTGGCGGACGAGCGCGCCTACCTGAACGAATGGCCGATGACCGACGACCAGAAGGAAGCCGTGCTCGCCCGCGACTACAACCGGTTGCTCGATCTTGGCGGCAACATCTACTTCCTGTCCAAGGTCTTCTCGACCGACGGCCTCAGCTTCCTGCAGGCGGTCTCGACGATGACCGGTATGAGCGTCGATGAATACAAAGCCATGATGGATGCCGGCGGCCGTTCGCCCGAAGGCGTACGCTCGATCAAAGGAAACTGTTGAAATGGCCCGCATAACCGCAGGCATCGCCTCCAGCCATGTGCCGCTTCTGGGTGTCGCCGCCGATACCGGCAAGGACCGGGACGCCTATTTCGGCCCGATCTTCGCAGGCTACGACTGGACGCGAGAGTGGATCGCGAAGCCCGAGAACAAGCCCGACGTCGTGATCCTGGTCTACAACGACCACGCATCGGCGTTCGACATGAAGATCATCCCGACTTTCGCGATCGGCTGCGGCGAACGCTACAAGCCCGCCGACGAAGGCTGGGGACCGCGCAAGGTGCCGGACGTCGAAGGCCACCCGGACCTCGCCTGGCACATCGCGCAGAGCCTGATCCTCGACGAATTCGACATGACGATCATCAACGAGATGGACGTCGATCATGGCCTGACCGTGCCCCTGACGATGATGTACGGCGCGCCCGAGAACTGGCCCGCCAAGGTCATCCCGCTGGCCGTCAACGTGGTTACGTATCCGCCGCCCTCGGGCAACCGCTGCTGGGCACTGGGCGAGGCGATCGCCCGCGCGGTGCAGTCTTTCGAGGGTGAGGATCTCAACGTCCAGATCTGGGGCACCGGCGGCATGAGCCACCAGCTTCAGGGGCCGCGCGCCGGGCTGATCAATGCCGAATGGGACAACATGTTCCTCGACGGCATGGTGGGCTCCACGCAGAAGCTGCGCACGATCCCGCACATCGAATACCTGCGTGAAACCGGCTCCGAAGGTATCGAGATGGTGATGTGGCTGATCATGCGCGGCGCGCTGGGCCGCGAAACCAGGGCGCTGCACCGCCATTACCACGTACCGTGCTCCAATACCGCGATCGGGCACCTCGTGCTCGAACCGGTGGATGGCACGGTGCCGCCCAGCCCGACGCTGGAAGGCAACAACGCGGCAGCCCAATCCGCGATCTGAATTTCGTTCGTTACATTTCATCCATTCCTTGGGAGAATACCATGCGCATAGCCCTCGTGGGCGCCGGTGCTTTCGGTGAAAAGCACCTCGACGGCCTCAAGAACATCGACGGCGTGGAAATCGCCTCGGTCATCAGCCGCTCCGCCGAGCAGGCCGCCGAAGTCGCCGCCAAGTACGGCGCGCCGCATTCCGGCACCGATCTGGCCGAAGCACTGGACCTGCCCGATGTGGACGCGGTGATCCTGTGCACTCCCACCCAGATGCACGCCGAACAGGCGATTGCCTGCATGAACGCGGGCAAGCACGTTCAGGTGGAAATCCCGCTGTCGGACAGCTGGGCCGATGCCGAAGCGGTCGTCGCCAAGCAGCAGGAAACCGGCCTAGTCTGCATGGTCGGCCATACCCGCCGCTTCAACCCTTCGCACCAGTACGTGCACAACAAGATCGCCGCCGGCGAACTGACGCTGCAGCAGCTTGACGTGCAGACCTACTTCTTCCGCCGCAAGAACATCAACGCCAAGGGCCAGCCGCGTTCCTGGACCGACCACCTGCTGTGGCACCACGCCGCGCACACGATCGACCTGTTCGCCTACCAGTCGGGCAAGATCGTCGCCGCCAACGTGCTGCAGGGGCCGAAGCACCCCGAACTGGGCATCGCTCTGGACATGTCGATCCAGCTCAAGGCGGAAACCGGTGCGATCTGCACCCTTTCGCTGTCGTTCAACAACGACGGCCCGCTGGGCACCTTCTTCCGCTACATCGGCGATAACGGCACGTATATCGCGCGCTACGACGATCTCGTGAACGGCAAGGAAGAACCGATCGACCTGACCGGCGTCACCGTTTCGAACAACGGCATCGAACTGCAGGACCGCGAATTCATCGCCGCGATCCGCGAAGGGCGCGAGCCGAACTCGTCGGTCGGCAAGGTGCTCGACTGCTACCGCGTGATCGGCGAACTGGCCGCCAGCCTCGAAGCGCAGGACGGCTGGTCCTGACGGCACGACGCATCCGCATGGGACGTAGCCCGATGATCGCAGCCGGCATCCGTTCCTGAGCCATGCAAGCACCGTGACCACTTATGGTCGCGGTGCTTCAGGCACGCAGCGAGGCCACACGGCGCGCCATAAAGCGATCATCCAGGCACAGGCGCCATGGAAATGAAGCGGAAATCGCTCTCATTCATGCATCAGCGGACGGTGAAGCCGTAGCTGCCCTCGATGCGGTGCTGGTCGGCGCCGGCCGCGTGCCAGGTCAGGATGTGCCGGTCGGAAGGGGGCGCGGCAGTGCCGCCGTCACGGCCCTGCCCTTGGCCCTGGCGACGATGCCTTTGATCGGCATCGGTTTATGATCGGCCATTCCGGGCATACCGGTCATGACAAGATCGAACCCTGACAGCGGCGCAACGAGGTCTTCGGAGAAGTTGAGGACGATCGAGGTCGGCCTGGTCACGGCGGATTTCGCCGCCGGGGTCGCGCTCAACAGCTCGGGATGGGCGAACGCCGCGGCGGGCAGGACTGCCATGGACAGGCCGATGGCGGCCGCAGGGACAGCAAGGCGCATCGCAAGGTTTCCTCATTCGATCCGGACGAACCAGCTTGTCCGGATTTACATGAGGTCATACGCAAGGTCCGGCGCGATCCCTCTCATGCGTCGCGAAATTTTTACGGGGCGAGGGATGCGGCGATTTGCCGCGTATGAGCAGTGAGCCCGACGGCGTGTGGACGTGTGAAAGGAGCGAAGGCTTGGACGATCTGGATCGCATGTTTGCACAACTGCGCGACGAACCCGTGCCAATGGCCCTTGGCACGCTCGATGGCAAAGTCATGGCCGGGCTGGCGGCAGGGCGCGAGCGATGGGCGCTTCACAGATCCCTCCTGCTTGCCTGCGTTGTCGCCGGCGGAGTCGGTTTGTGGGGCGGCCTTTCGGGCAGTGCCGGACCGGATGGTGCGCGTGAGCATGCCTACGTCCACGAGGACACACTGCTTGGCCTGCCCGCTGCGGCGCCTTCGCACTTGCTGGTGTCCTGAGGGATGGGAAACGTCTCCCGCTATTGTCTGGTCGCGTTGCTGGCATTCCTTGTCGCACTCGGTGCGCTCTGGCTGGGGCAGCGGCTGCGGGAACCGGAACCGCAAGAGAGCCGGATTCATGTGGTTCTTCATCGCGAACTGAATCTCGATCCAGCTCAGATGGAGCGTATCGAACTGCTGGAGAAGGGCTTCGCCTCCCGGCGGGCGCGCCTCGAAACGGAATTGCTGGCGGCCAATTCCGATCTCGCGGCCGCTATCGCACACGAACACGCCTATGGTCCGGATGTCGAGAAAGCGGTTGATCACTCTCACGTGGCGATGGGCGAACTTCAGAAGGCAACATTGCAGCACATCTTCGCGATGCGCGCCGTCCTGCGCGCCGACCAGACCGGCCGTTTCGATACGGCAGTGGCAGAGGCGCTGACGTCCCCGCCGCAGGACTGATCTGCCAGTGACCGGCGCACGACAGAGCCGCATTGATGCACGCGGCGACGCGAAGGGAGACGAGTCCCGCGCCGTCGCGCTCGCGCTTGCCGGTGGGCAGGCCGGGTTCGATACGCTGATGGCTGCGCACCGCAGCGCCGTGTTCCGCGTGGTGCGTGGCCATGTGGGCAATGATGCCGATGCCCTCGACGTCACGCAGGAGAGCTTCGTCGCAGCCTTCCTCGCGCTGCGCCGCTATGATCCGGCGCGGTCGTTCCGGGCATGGGTACTGCGGATCGCCCTCAACAAGTGCCGCGACTGGGCACGGCGGCGAGCGGTACGGCGGTTCCTGTCCCTCGCCCTGCCGATGGAGCATGCCCTGGCAGTCGCCGATACCGCACAAGAACCTGAAGCAGCGCTGGCGTCGCGCCGCGAGGTCGATCGCATTCATGCCGCCCTGGCCGCGCTCCCCGATACCCTGAAAGAGCCGATGCTGCTCTGCGCGATCGAGGGTCTGGCTCAGGACGAAGCGGCTGCGATACTCGGCATCAGCCGCAAGGCCGTCGAGACACGCATCTACCGTGCCCGGCAGAAATTGTCATATTTGATAGAGGGATAGCGGCGGGATTTGGTGAGGGGCATCGAAGCGTCCATCTTTCGGAAACCGGCAGGTCCGGCAGATCGACAGACCCCGATCACCACGAACCCCGCCGGAGCCCTGCTTCATAATCAACGTCTTTGCGCGTCTGAGGAGCAGGATGCCTTTCCCACCGCGCGGCCGACGATTTGCTCGGAATTCATTGCGAATTCTCAGACAATTCCGGCCCCCAGCCCTACCGCCGCGCGTTCCTGCGCCTTGCGGTCGCGCCAGCGGCTTTCGCGATAGACGCCCAGCACGTCCGCCGCGCCGCCCGCATCGATGCGTGCCTTCGCGAGAATCGGAGAAACGTCCACGTTGTAGGCCCGACGCAGGGCCTGGAAGGCCATCATCGTGTCGTTCGCTTCCTGCGCCAGATGCAACGCCTCTCGGTCGACCAGCAGTGCCTTGGCGTAGCACGATCCGATCGCCTCGGCCGAAGACAGCATGGATTCGATCGGGTCGGTGACGTTGTGCGACTGGTCGATCATGTAGCTGGGGTTGAAGCCATCACGCGGGGCCAGTTCGGCCTCGACCAGTTCGTTGAACACCAGGAACAGCTGGTGCGGATTGATCGAGCCGGAATCGAGGTCGTCGTCGCCGTACTTGCTGTCGTTGAAGTGGAAGCCGCCGAGCTTGCCGAACCGGTGCAGGCGCGCCACGATCTGCTCGATGTTGACGTTGGGCGCATGGTGGCCAAGATCGACGAGGCACTTGGCCTTGGGGCCAAGCTCCTGCGCGGCAAGGATCGAGGAACCCCAGTCGCTGATGACGGTGGAGTAGAACGCGGGCTCGAACATCTTGTGCTCCAGCAACATCCGCCAGTCGTCCGGCAGCGCGGCGTAGACCTCGCTCGCAGCGTCGAGATAGCGGTCGAGGCTGCGGCCGAGGTCCTGCTGGCCGGGAAAGTTGGTGCCGTCGCCCACCCAGACCGTCAGGTCGGTGGAGCCGAGCTGGCGGCCGATCTCGATGCACTCGATGTTGTGCTCCACCGCCTGCGCCCGCGTCGCCTCGATGGTCGAGGAGAGCGAGCCGGTGGCATACGTCTGCGCCTGCCCCTTCTGGTCCTGGAACGTGTTCGAGTTCACCGCATCGAAGCCCAGGCCGAGGCTCGCCGCCTCCTCGCGCAGCCCCTTGTAGTCGCTGACCTTGTCCCACGGGAAATGCGGGCTGACGCGCGGGGTCAGGCGCGAGAGCTGGTTGATGACCGCGCAGTCCTCCAGCTTCTCGTGGATATTGGTGGGCTCGCCGGGGATGGGGAACTTGGCGAAACGGGTGCCGCCGCGCCCCGCGCCCCATGTCGGCACCGCCACGGAGAAGCCCGCAACCTTGTCCCTGATCGCATCGATGGCGATGCCCGAACGCTCCAGCTTGCGGCCCAGCGAGGCGTAGTCGTCTTCCAGCGCCTCGGCGGCGCGGGCATTGGCTTCCGCGATCAGTTCGGCGGAAATCGGCAGGTTCGTCATTGTCTCTTATCCTCTTCCCGTCGTGATCAGCGCGTGAACGCCTGGGCATTGCCCGCATCGACGTTGATCATGTTGCCGGTGGACTTGGCGGACTGGTCGCCCGCCAGGAAGTACACCGCCTCGGCAATGTCACCGGGCAGCACGTCGCGCTTGAGCATGGAGCGCTGGCGGTAATGTTCCTCCAGTTCCTTGCCGGTGTCGATACCGTGGGCGCCCGCGCGCTCCTTGCGCCAGTCGCCGTCCCAGATGCGGCTGCCCTTGATGACGGCATCGGGGTTGACGACGTTGACGCGGATGCCGTGCGGCGCCCCCTCCAGCGCCAGACAGCGCGCAAGGTGGTTGGCCGCCGCCTTGGCCGAGGCATAGGCGCTGGCATTGGTAGCAGCGGCGACGCCGTTCTTCGAGCCGATGAACACGACGCTGGTGCCGCCCTGTTCCTTCATCGCCTTCAGTAGCGGCCACGCGGCCCGGCTGGTCAGGAAATAGCCCTGCGCCAGAACGTCGTAGTTGCGGTTCCATAGCGCGATGGTGGTCTCCTCGATCGGCGCCGAGGAGGCGATGCCCGCATTGGCGACGAGGATGTCGAGGCCGCCGAACTCGCGCGCGGCGACGGCGAAGGCCTCGGCGACTTGCGCTTCATCCGTCACGTCGCACACCACCGAACGCACCACGTCCTTGCCGAACTGCCTGGCGAAACCGGCGCGCACGTCCTCGACGACGGCGCCGTCGCGGTCGGCGAGAACCACGCAGGCGCCCTCGGCCATCAGCCGCGCCGCGCTAGCCGCGCCGATGCCGCCCGCCCCGCCGGTCACCAGCACGACGCGGCCGACCAGGGGCTTGAGCGCGGGCATGCGCTGCAGCTTGGCTTCCTCGAGCAACCAGTACTCGATGTCGAAGGCTTCCTGTTCATCGAGCGCGATATAGTCGCCGATCGCCTCGGCCCCGCGCATGACATTGATGGCGTTGCCGTAGAACTCGCCGGCGAGGCGCGCGGTGGTCTTGTCGGTGGCGAACGTGATGCGCCCGACGCCCGGCACCAGCACCACGACCGGATTGGCATCGCGCATCGCGGGCGAGTTCGGACGCTTGCAGCGCTCGTAATAGGCAGCATAGAGGTCGCGGTAATCGGCGATCTTCTGCGCCAGGTAGGCGTCATCCTGCAACCGCGCCGGGTCGAGCGTCAATGGCGCGATCTTGGTACGCAGGAAGTGATCGGGGCACGAGGTCCCGAGGTCAGCGAGACGCTGGAAGTCGGCCGAATTCACGAACTCGAGCGCTTCGGCATCGTCGGAATAGTGGCCGACCTTGCGCCGCGCTCCGGTCATCAGGCCACGTAGGCGGGGCATGAGATCGGCCGCGATTGCCGCGCGGTCCCCGGCGGTTTCATAAGCCGCGCCGCCGAACGCGGGCTTACCGGCAAGGCCCGCATTGAGGTAGGCGGCAGCGTCGGCGATCAGTTCGACGGTGTGTTCGTAGCAGGCCTTCGCGCTGTCCGCCCAGCAGATGATGCCGTGGCCCGCGAGCATTACGCCTTCGACGCCGGGGTTGGCCGCCACGAAGTCACGCAGTTGCACGCCCAGCGTATAGCCGGGGCGCTTCCACGCCAGCCAGCCGATCCGGCCGCCCCAGATCGCCTGCGTCGCCGCCTCCCCGCCGGAGCTGGCGGCAAGCGCGATGATCGCGTCCGGGTGGACGTGATCGACATGCGCGAAAGGCAGCAGCGAATGGAGCGGCGTGTCGATCGACGCCGCGCGGCCGTTCAGGTTGAAAGTGCAGTGCGGCAGGTAGCCGACCATCTTGTCGTCGTCGTCCGGGCCGCCGTAGTGCTGTTCGAGGCCAAGCAGCTTGTCCTGATAGAGCGTCGCGAATCCATCGAGCTTCATCGAGCCGATGTCGCCGCCCGAGCCCTTCACCCACAGCACTTCCACCGTCTCTCCGGTCAGCGGATCGACCTCCTGCAGCTTGGCGGAGGTGTTGCCGCCGCCGAAGTTGGTGACAGTCAGGTCGGAACCCAGCAGGTTGGAGCGGTAGAGCAGCAGTTGGGCAGGAGAAAGAGACGCCGCGACCGAGTCGTCCCACCGGCTGGTCGGCACGGCGAAAGTGAGCGCGGGGGCGGATTTCAACGGGGCGGCGGGGGCAGTGATCGTATCCATGGGCACCCTCTGACATTACCTCTTTTTATGTTCAATCTGACTCGATACTAATCGCTCATAAGCAATCAATCAACACCATGTTCAGGCAGATCGCTGCCTGGTTGAAAATGGCGGCGGAGAGAATGGCAGGAACAGGCGCTTACATCGTCGTCGATATTGGCAAGACCCTCAGCAAGGTGTCGCTGTGGTGCCGTTATGGTACCCTTGTGTGCCGCCAGGTGCGCCCCAACCCGACCCATGAAATCGACGGGATTCGCCGCCTCGACGCCGAGGGAATCGGCGAATGGCTGCGCGCCACCTTGCGTGAATGGGCAGGCCATCCGGTCGAGGCGATCATCCCCGTGGCCCATGGCGCCGCCTTCGCCGCGATCGGAGAAGACGGGCTGCTATTCGCCCCGCTCGACTACGAACAGCCGATCCCGGGCGACGTCATGGCCGCCTACCGGGCCGAGCGCGACGCGCTGGCCGTGACGGGCTCCCCCGCCCTGCCCGACGGCCTCAACATGGGCGCGCAGATCTGGTGGATGGCGCAGCGCCACCCCGAGGCGATGGCGCGGGCGACGCTGGTGCCCTGGGCGCAGTACTGGGCCTGGTTCCTCGCCGGCCGGGCGGTCAGCGAAGTGACCAGCCTCGGCTGCCACTCGGACCTCTGGGCACCCGGCGAAGCGCGCTTCTCCCCGATGGCCGAGCGCCTCGGCTGGGCCGAGCGCTTTGCCCCCGTGGTCGGCGCAGGCGAGGTCGTGGGCACCCTGCGCCCCGAACTCGCGGCCGAGACGGGCTTGCCCGCGAGTGCGCAAGTGCTTGCCGGACTTCACGATTCCAACGCCGCGCTGCTCGCCGCGCGCGGCTTCGCGCAGATCGCGCGGCAGGAGGCGACGATCCTTTCCACCGGCACATGGTTCATCGCCATGCGCCTTGCCGCCGGACCTTTCGCCATCGCCTCGCTGCCCGAAGGGCGCGACACGCTGGTCAACGTCGATGCCTATGGCGCGCCCGTGCCCTCGGCCCGTTTCATGGGCGGGCGCGAGATCGAGACGGTCATCCAGCTCGACACCCGCCGCATCGACATCAAGCCCGACCAGCCCCGCCTGATGGCCGAAGTCCCGGCGCTGCTGCGCCGCCGCACGATGATGATGCCCACGCTCGCGCCCGGCTTCGGCCCCTATCCCGACGGCGAGGCGCGCTGGGTCAACGCGCCGGTCGAGTGGCAGGGAACCTGGTACGCCCGACGCGCGGCAATCTGCCTTTATGCCGCGCTGGTGGCGGATACCGCGCTCGACCTGATCGGTTCGAAGGACCGGCTGCTGATCGAGGGGCGCTTTTCCGAGGCCGAGGTCTTCGTGCGCGCGCTCGCCGCGCTGCGGCCGGACACCCGGGTCTTCCTCGCCAATGCCCATAACGACGTCTCGTTCGGCGCGCTGCGCCTGATCGACCCGTCGCTCGAAGCGGGCGGCGAACTTATCTGCGTCGAACCGCTGGAAGGCGACCTCTTCGGCTATCGCGACGCCTGGCGCGAAGCCGTGGCGAAGGCTCCCGCAGGACTGACCGCATGATCACCGCCTCGATCCCCGACTTTCGCGAAGCCGCACGCCGCACGCTGCCACGCTTCCTGTTCGAATACATCGACGGCGGCTCCTATGCCGAGGCGACGCTGCGTCGCAACGTCTCCGACCTTGCCGAACTCGCCCTGCGCCAGCGCGTGCTGCGCGACGTCTCGGCGCTGGACCTGTCGACGCAGCTGTTCGGCCAGAAGCTGGCCCTGCCCCTTGCATTGGCGCCGATCGGGCTGGCCGGCCTCTACGCCCGGCGCGGCGAGACGCAGGCGGTGCGGGCGGCGCAGAACGCCGGCGTTCCCTTCACGCTCTCCACGGTGGGCGCCTGCACCATCGGCGAAGTCGCCAGGGCTGCGGACCGGCCGTTCTGGTTCCAGCTCTACATGATCCGCGACCGCGCCTTCATGAAGGACCTGCTGGCGCAGGCGGTCGAGGCGGGCTGCTCCACCCTCGTCTTCACCGTCGACATGCCGGTCCCCGGCAGCCGCTATCGCGATTACCACACCGGCCTTGCCGGATCCGGCGGCATCAAGGGCGCGCTCTGGCGCTTCGCGCAGGCGGCCGCCCGGCCCGGCTGGGCATGGGATGTCGGCATCAACGGACGCCCGCACACGCTCGGCAACGTCGCCCCGGTGCTACAGGGCAGGACCGGGATCGAGGACTTCTTCGCCTGGATGCGAAACAACTTCGACCCCTCGATCAACTGGCGCGATCTCGATTTCATTCGCTCCGAATGGAAGGGGCCGCTGATCATCAAGGGTATTCTCGACCCGGATGACGCGCGCGAAGCCGCAGAGCTGGGCGCGGACGGCATCGTCGTCTCCAACCACGGCGGGCGGCAGCTCGACGGCGTGCTTTCCAGCGCCCGCGCCCTGCCTCCGATCGTCGATGCAGTGGGAGACCGCCTGACCGTGCTGGCCGACGGCGGCATCCGCTCCGGCCTCGACGTGGTGCGGATGCTGGCGCTGGGCGCCAAGGGCGTGCTGCTGGGCCGCGCCTGGGCCTGGGCGCTCGCAGCCGGCGGCGAGGCAGGCGTCACGAAGATGCTCAAGCTGATCGAGGCCGAAATGCGCGTTGCCATGGCGCTCACCGGCACCACCCGCATCGACCAGATCGACCGCAACTGCCTGGCGGCCACCCGATAACATACATCAAGAGAGGATCACGAAAATCATGGGAGGCAATCCGCCGCTGGGCGTCCTGTTTCACTGGCTTGGCGGCTTCGCCTCCGCCAGCTTCTACGTCCCCTACAAGCGCATCCAGCTGTGGTCGTGGGAGATATTCTGGCTTGCGGGCGGCATCTTCTCCTGGGCCATCGCGCCCTGGCTCTTCGCCTCGCTGCGCACCGAGGACCTGCTCGGCGTATTGGCCGCCACGCCTTCGCGGACCCTGCTGTGGTGTTGGTTCTGGGGTGCGATGTGGGGCTTCGGCGGGCTGACCTTCGGGCTGACGATGCGCTATCTCGGGCTCTCTCTGGGCATGGCCGTGGCGCTAGGACTGACCACGGTGATCGGCACGATGGGACCGCCGATCTTCCACGGCACCATCGGCGAGATCGCCTCACGCCCCAGCGGACAACTGACGCTGCTGGGCATTCTGGTGACGCTGGCGGGGATCGTCGTCGTCGCGCGGGCGGGCAGCGCCAAGGACAAGGACCTGGGCGGCAAGATTTCCGAGGGCGTGGCCGAGTTCGACCTTCGCAAAGGCCTGTTGATCGCGGTGTTCTCGGGCGTCATGTCGGGCTGTTTCGCCTGGGGCCTCGATGCCGGACAGCCGATCCGCGACCTGACGCTGGCGGCCGGGACCGATCCGTTGAGCCAGGGGCTTCCGGTGCTGTGCGTGGTGCTTGCGGGCGGCCTCACCACCAATGCGATCTGGTGCGCGATCCTCATCCGCCGCAACCGCAGCTTCGGCCAGTTTCTCGGCCGAGTGCCGACCGGGGAAAAGCCCAGGCTTCTGGTCAATTACCTGCTGGCGGCGCTGGGCGGCACCTTGTGGTACTTCCAGTTCTTCTTCTACACGATGGGCGAGAGCCAGATGGGACGCTACGGCTTCTCCTCGTGGACGCTGCACATGGCTTCCATCATCCTGTTCTCGACGCTCTGGGGCTTTGCGCTGAAGGAGTGGAAGGGCGCCAGCCTTCGTACGCGCACGCTGGTCTGGACCGGGATAAGCCTGCTCGTCGGCTCGACGGTGATCATCGGGGCGGGCAACATGATCGAGGCGGGGATGACCCCGTGAGCAGAAATGATGGCTCATGATCGAAAAGTCCGTCATAAGCCCGCGCATGGACCGACATAAAGCGACATAAGGTAGCCAATGCACTCTACGCAGCGTGAAAGCCTGATCCTCGAAGCGGTGGCGGCCACCGGGTTCGTGACGTATCGCGCACTCGAGGCACTTCTCGAAGCCTCGCCGGCGACGATCCGGCGTGACCTCACCCGTTTGGAGGAAGAGGGCCTGATCGTGCGCGTACACGGCGGCGCAAAAGCGCCGCAAGATCAGAAGGAGGAACGCGAAAGCGGGCTTTCAGGTACGCCGTTCGCCCAGTCGATCTTGCAAAACCTGCCTGCCAAGCAGGCGATTGGTCGTGCTGCGGCAGCGCTGTGCCTCCCCGGCGAAGGCATCATGATCGACGGGGGAACCACGACCTTGCAAATGTGCCCGCATCTGGCTGGGCTCGATTGCCAAGTGCTTACCAACTCGCTGCATATCGTCGATGCGCTCTTGCCGCAGGAGGGTACGCGGGTATTGCTTCCTTCAGGCACCGTATTTCGCGAACAGAACATTGTCCTGGCGCCGGCAGGAGAAGAATCGATGCCGCGCTTTCACGCTCCCAAGCTATTCATGGGAGCGGCCGCGATTGGCCCGCAAGGCGTGATGCAGCAGGATATTATCCTTGTCGCCGCCGAACGCAGCTTCATCAAGCGCGCGGAGACACTCATCCTGTTGATCGACAGCAGCAAATTTGTTTCGATCTCGGGTTCCATCGTCTGCGATCTTAGCGAAGTCGACGTGGTGATTACTGACAAGGGCGTTGATCGACAGGCTTTGGAAATGTTGGAGGATGCTGGGATCGAGGTAGTGGTTGCCTGAAAACGAGGATTGGTCCGTTCAACGCATCCGCTGATCGAAGGGAGCAACCTTCTGCAGCAAGCGTTGGCAAGGCTTTGTACGACGAGCGCATTTTGCCTTACTTCATCAGAGGTCTCATGCGCCCGTCGCGGGACGCAGTCAGAACTATTGAGCCAATGCCGCCCGCTCGGCGGCAATTTTCTTCAGCACGTCCTCGAACACCTCGACCGGCTGGCCACCGGACACAAGGTACTTCTCGTCGATGATGATCGCCGGGACGCTCGAGATCCCTCGCGAACGCCAGATTTCCTCGTCATCACGGACTGTCGCAGCGTACTCATCTCCGGCAAGGACTTCCGCCGCACGCGACATATCGAGGCCCGCAGCTGCCACCACATCCAGCAGAACCTCATGGAGCGAGACATTGACGCCTTGCGTGAAATACGCCTCGAACAGCGCGTGCTTGAGTTCGGATTGGCGGCCCTGTTCTCCCGCCCAATGCAACAGCCTATGTGCGTCGAACGTATTGTAGATACGGCTCTCGTCGTTCATCGCAATCGTGAAGCCGACACCTGCGGCCCGCTCCTGGATCGCCGCCCTGCTCGCGGCCGACTGTTCCGGCGTGGTGCCGTACTTCCGCGCAATGTGCTCGCGCAGGTTTTGCCCTTCGTTCTGCATGTTCGGGTTCAGTTCGAACGGCTGGAAATGAATGTCTGCCGAGACATCTCCCTCAAGCCGTTCAAGCGCTGCTTCCAAGCTCTTCAGACCGATGACGCACCAGGGGCAGGCGACATCGGACACGAAATCGATCTTGAGGTGCTGCGGCATGTTCAGGCGTTCCTTCAATCGGCTGCATCGGCGTACCGTCGGACAGATAGGAACGATCGGGCGCATGACGAGAGGTACCCGCCATTTCCCCGATTAGCGCCGCGGCTCCACCGAGACGATCGCACGGCGATAGCTGATCAGCGCCGGCGTGCCCCGGTCGCGCGCTTCCAGAATGATGTGGAAGCGGGTCGGCTCGGTCACCTCGGGCACCACGAAACGGGTCTCCAGAGGGTCGCCGCGCTGGAGTTCGACGCGCGGGCTGCGGTTGACCGCCTCGGCCTCGCGATACTGCCACCAGGTGTAGTCCACCAGGTCCCCGTCCGGATCGTGCGAACTGGCTGCGGAAAGGCGCACGGTTTCGCCCGGAAGGGCAGTCATTGTCACTGCTGTGACACCCTGAGTGCCGTTGAGTGCCAGTCTTGGTGTGTGATTTGCGCCCTTGAACGCGCCCTGCAGCGTCCACTGGATGCGCGCCGCAAAGTCGTTCTGGAACGCCTCGCGCCAGCGCCAGATCGTCGCCTTATTGGTCTGGTGGACTTTGCCGTCGGCCCCGGTGACGAGGTCGCTCGTGTCGGTCCAGATGCCGTCCCATTCGGACACCTTGCCGTAACGCCCGCCCCAGTTCCCGTAGTCGGGATGCTCGGGATCGCCGAGGCCGTTGGGAACCAGGTAGAGGAAGCTGGGCGTGTCCCCCTCCATGATGAACTCGTAGTTCGGATATAGCGAGCCGAGCGGGCCGATCTGCACATTCTCGCGCAGCCACTCCTTCGAGACGGTGGTGAAGTCCGGTCCGTCGAAATAGTACATCCGGTCGCCCGAGATGCCGCCCCAGGTCGACAGGTTGTAGTGCCGGTGCGCCGTGAGACTGACGATCCAGAACACGTCCGGGAACTGCCGCCGGACCCATGGCCCCGCGTTGTCCTGATCGGAGATCGAGTAGACGCGCAGCTTCGCCGCAAGGCGCGCCACGTCCTCTGCCGGGCGTGTCTCGCGCAGCGACCACAGCGCCTGCGCCAGATCGACCGCCCCGCCCCAGACGCAGATCCACACCGGGCGCGGGTCCGCCTTGTCGAGCGCGGCGACGATGGCGCGCGATCCCTCGGTATCCTTCCCCGCGCCGACGCCGAGCATCCCGTATTCGGGCCGCCCCGGCCTCACCCGCGCGCGCAATTGCGCGGCCGAGGGCCAACCCTGCGCATGGGCACGCAAGTTGGGCAGCACCTGTTCGTAAGCGTCGATGCGCTTCAGGATCTGCTCGGGATGAACCGAATCCTGCAGATGCCGCGAGGTCGATGGCACCAGCGCCTCGACCTCGAATTCGTTGGTGTACAGCAGGAACCGCACCATCGATTCCATGTCGTCCGGGTCCGAGCCGATGTCCGTCAGGACGATCACGCGCGGCTTTCCGGCTTCCGCGACGCGGGACACCGGAGCGGCTTTTGCCAGCCCCGGCAACCCGAGCGCTGCGGCTGCGAGCAGAACCGGAGCAAGGCGCTTCATCACCATATGTCATCCCGAATGCCGGGAAGGGACCGGGTATCGCGACCCGGTCCCTTCCATCGATGGTCAGAAGCGGACGCGCACACCGCCGGAGAAGCGGCGGCCAGTCCTGCGATACTCCTTGGTGCGGTCCTCGCTGACGGAGTAGATGAACTCCTTGGCGTCATTGAGGTTGAGCGCGTCCGCGAAGATCGTGAACTGCGGCGTCACTTCATAGGACAGCCCGGCATCGAGCTGGCCATAGGCGGCGAAGTATTCCGGCTCGCCGTTGCGGCCGGAGGCCACCTGCAGGAAGTTGTCGCGCCAGGTATAGGCCACGCGCGCCTGCAGGCCGTACTTCTCGTAGAACCCGACGAGGCTGTAGGAGGTCTTCGACAGGCCCTCCAGCCCGTAGGACACGCCCGCGACCTGGTTGGTGTAGTTAGCATTCGACTTGGTGTAGTTGAAGCTGGTCTGCACACCCAGACCGTCGAACGGCGCGGGAAGGCCGGTGAAGGCCTGACGATAGCCAAGCTCGAAGCCCTTCACCGTCGCACCCTTGCCGTTGTCGGGCACGGTGACCTGGAACGTCACCTGATCGACCAGTTGCGGCGTCGTCACCAGGGTCACGAAGGAGTCGATCTTCTTGTAGAACGCGGCCGCCGACAGCAGCGAACTCGCGTTGAAGTACCACTCCACGCCGGCCTCGATCTGCTTGGCGCGGAACGGCTGCAGGTCGGGGTTGCCGCGGCTGATCGTCTCGTTGCCGGGGTTGGTCTGGATCGACTGGCGCGGCGACAGGTCCGTCAGCGTCGGGCGCGTCATCACCTTCGAGGCGGCGAGGCGCAGGATGAGGTCGTTGGTCGCCTCCAGCTTGATGTTCACCGAGGGCAGCCAGTCGTTGTACTTGCCCTTGAAGCCCACCGGAACGACCGGCGAGACGACGATGATGTTCTGCCCCTGCCCGTTCGGCTGCGCGCTGAGGACCGTGCGCGATGCGCCGGTCGAGGTATACGTCGTCCCCTCATAGCGAAGACCCGCGTTGATCGTCAGCGGCATCGAGCCCAGCGAGGTGCGGAAGTTGGCCATGACGTAGCCGATCTTCACCTTCTCATCGACCACCGAAGAGGCTGAAGGCGAGAAGACCGCCGGGTTGAACGCAATGCCGTCCTCCGCCGCGAACTGGTCGATCACGCTCACCAGCTGCTGCGGGCTGTAGATCACCCAGTCGCGAATGATGTTCGAAGGGCCGCCACCCTGGAAGAAGTTGCGGTTGGTGGGCTGGAACAGATAGCCCGGAAGCACACGGTCAGAGCCGCAGTAGGCGCACTGCTCACCGAAGGGCATCTCGTCCCCGGTCAGCGTCTTGGTGCGGCGCGAGTACATGCCGCCGGCGAAGAGCGTCAGGTTGGACGTCGCCTCCCATTCGTTGTCGAAGCGGTATTCCTCGATCTTGTCGTCGACATCGGTGCCGCCGCCCCAGATGTAATAGTGCGCGGTGATGCCGTCGGGGCTGGTCGCGGCGTTGGGGTAGTTCGGACTCGAGAAGCCATATTCGTAGATCGGGCTGCCGGAGCGGCGATCGAACCAGAGGTCGATGTTCTTGCGCCGGATCGTGGTGAAGAGGTTGTCTTCCTTGCCGCGCCGTTCCGCCTTCGAGCGCGAGGCGTCGAAGCGCATCTTGAGCGTCTCGGTCGGCTTCCATTCGACGTTGGCACCGAACTGGTTGGTCATGACCTTGCGGTGGTCGTACTGCAGGATCTGGTCGACGAAGCCGCCCTGATAGCGCTGATAGACCGCCTCCTGGCCTTCGACCACCTGCTCCACCAGAGTACCGCCGGAGAAGTCGTAGGCGAGACCGGTCTGCTGCTCCTTAAAGTCAGCCTTCGAATAGAGCCCGTCGAGCGAGACGGTCAGCGTCTCGGTCGGGCGGAACTGCAGCGAACCAGAGAAGCCGTAGCGCTTAAGGTTGCGCTCGAAGAAGAACGGCGACAAGTTCGAAGGCATCGAGACCCGCGTGAACGGTGCCACGTCCGGGCCGATGCGCGCGCCGGGAACGCCGCCTGCATTGTAGTAGGAATCGGTGCTGGAACGATAGACGTGGCCCGCGCCGATGGTGAATTCGTCGTTGCGGGTCTGGCGCTCGGTGTAGACCGCCGAGAGCGAGATGCCGAGCGTCTTCTCCGCATTGCGCCAGGAGGCGACGCCCGAGATTTCCGGATTGAACTTGTCGGCCAGCTCCGCCCACATCTGCCCCGCCGATCCGGCGAACGAGAATTCGTCCTTCTGGTCGATCGCGCGCAGGGTCTTGACGTCCACCGTCGCGCCGATCGAGGCGCCGTTGATGTTGGCCTGCGGTGATTTGTAGACGTCGGCCCCGGCGATGATCTCGGACGGCATGACGTCGAACGAGAACTCGCGGCCATTGTTGTCGGTCGCCAGCGTGCGGCCGTTGACGGTCACCGCGTTGAACTTCGGCCCGAAGCCGCGAACGGTGATGTAGCGTCCCTCGCCCCGGTTGCGCTCGATGGTGACGCCGGCGATGCGCTGAAGCGATTCCGCGACGTTCTGGTCCGGCAGCTTGCCCAGGTCCTCGGCGACGATCGAGTCCACCACCGCAATGGAATCGCGCTTGATGTCGATCGAAGCCTTCTGGCTGGCGCGGATGCCCGCGACGATGATGACGTTCTCCGCATCGACTGCCTCCGATGCCCCGGTATCAGCCGCAGCTTCTTGAGCCTGCGCGCTGGTTGCCAGCGCTAGCACCGATGCAGCTGAAAAAAGCAGCGCCGTCGTGGCCGCGCTGCGAAGCCTTCCCTCCTTGGACATTTCGACTCTCCCTCGAAATTCTTTGCAGGCGTTATGACCTGCCAAAGATCATGTGTCAAACTACATCATACGTATTATGAATTATCGCACCGAGCGGATCGGCAGTACGCAGAGCGCCGAGGCGAACACGAAGACGACGGCGGCGATGAAGATCGCGCGGTAGTCCCCGCCGAACACGCCGAGCAGCGCCGCCGCCATGACCGGGCTGATGATCTGGGGTATGTTGACGGCAGTGGTGAGCACGCCGAGGTCCTTGCCCTCGTCACCCAGCGCCGCCTTGGGCAACACTTGCGTCATCAGGGCCATGTCGATCGACATGAACATGCCGTAGCCCACGCCGATGACGGCCGCGTATACCCACATCCCCGCCATCGAGGGCGCGACCAGCGGCGCCACCATTGCCGCGCCCATGATGAGGCTGCCGCCGATGACGAAGGGCTTGCGCCGCTGCCAGCGGTCCGAAAGCCAGCCCGATACGAGCGAGGACACCACCAGGCACAACAGCGTCACCATCGCCATATTGGCGATCGCGAGGTTGGAGGCGCCATCTGCCAGCCCGATGTAATCGCGCAGGATGTAGAGCAGGTAGGCGGCGACGGCCTGATAGCCCATGTAGATCGTGAAGCGGCTGGCGAAGGCCCAGGCGAAGTCGGGATGTTCGCGCGGACTGATCCAGAAGCTCTTCAGGAACGCGCCCCAGTGCACCGGACGGTGCGGCTGGGTGTCGCTGGGCGGCTCGCGGTTGAGCGCCACGAAAGCCACGCACGAGGCGGCGATGGCGCCTGCGAACAGGCCATAGGCCAGCAGCCGCTCCGACGCGAGGTAGCCCGCGACGACAGTGCCCGCAGTCAGCCCGGCGGTCATCCCCGCGCCGACGATGCCGGAGACACCGCCGCGCGTCTCGGGCGCGAAGCGGTCGGCGATCAGCGTCGTCATCGCAGGCTGCATCGAATTGTAGGCAACCGCCGCCATGACCCACAGGACCATCAGCGACCAGAACCCGGTCGTCCACGACACCCCGAACAGGCACGCCGATCCGACCAGCGAACCGATCGCGATCCACGGCGAGCGCCGTCCCCAGCGGCTGCGCGTACGGTCCGACAGGGCTCCCGCGATGGGCGTTGCCAGAGTCGAGAAGATGGAAGTGATCGCAAAGAGCAGCGCCAGGTTGTTCTCCTTCGAGCCCGGCGAAAGCTCGGCAATCTGGTTGGGCAGCAAGACCCCCAGAACGCCGCTGTAGAGCGCCATCAGCAGGAAGAAGTTGACCATCAGAGAGAGTTGCAAGCGCCAGCGCGCGCGACCCTCAACCCAGGCAGGATCGGAAACGTCGCCGTGCATCACTCTGCAGCCCGCCGCATTTCCGGCACCAGCCGCAGCCCCGCGTCCGCCGGGCGGCGATGCGGCCCGCCGCGCTCACCCCAGCCGATGGCGGCGACTGCACTGGCGACCGCGGCCTCGTCGATCTCTATGCCAAGACCCGGACGGTCGCCCAGCACGATGCCGCCCTCGGCGATCTGCTGGTCCACGTCGAACCCGGCGGGAAAGGCGAAGTCCTGCACCTCGATCCCGATCATGTTCGGCACCGCCGCCGCCGCGTGCGCCACCGGGTTGGCGTTGTAGGCGACCGGCGAGACCGGCAGCCCCCGCGAATGCGCGGCCATGGCCACGCGCAGGAAATGGGTGATCCCCCAGACGCTACCCGCCTGCACGATATCGACCGCGCCCGCATCGAACAACGGCGCGTACTGCTCCAGCCCGGTCAGGTTCTCGCCGGTCGCCACCGCTGTCTTCGCGGCGCGGGCGATGCGGGCATGGCCCGCCGAATCCCACCGACGGACCGGTTCCTCGATCCAGGTCAGGTCCACGTGCTTCGCGATCTCGGCAAGGTGGCGGATCGCCTGCTTGGTGTTCCACGCCTCGTTGACGTCGAGCATCAGTGCGGGCCGGCTGGTATTGCGCGAGAGAATCTCGCGCGCCGTTTCCAGCCGCGCGATGTCGCGGTCGAGATCGCGCCCGCCCTTGATCTTGGCGGCGGTAAAGCCGCGCTCCGCCCACTGTCCGTAGTGCGCAGCGAAGGCGGCATCGTCGAGACCGTAGCACAGGCCCGAGGCATAGCCCGATACGAACCGGTCGCCC
This sequence comes from Novosphingobium resinovorum, assembly GCF_027922145.1. Taxonomy (GTDB): domain Bacteria; phylum Pseudomonadota; class Alphaproteobacteria; order Sphingomonadales; family Sphingomonadaceae; genus Novosphingobium; species Novosphingobium resinovorum. The sequence goes on from NZ_BSFC01000021.1 coordinate 395,971, forward strand.
GCGCCCAGCGTACGCCACAGCGGTTCCTCGGCCATCTTCGCTTTCAGATCCCACAGCGCCATGTCGACCGCCGCGATCGTGCCGAAGGTTGCCCCGGCATGGCCGCTCTTGAACACATGCGAGAGCATCGCGTCATAGAGCGTCGCAACGCCGCGCGGGTCCGCGCCCTCGACGGCGGGGAACAACCGGTCGATCTCGCGGTGCAAGCCCAGGCCGATGCCGGTGAGCCCGCCGTCCGTCTCCAGCAGCAACACCGGCACTTCGGTAATGCCCGATTCGACGATCCCATTGACGTCGCCGACAGGCCGCTGCCAGTCGTGAAAGGCGGTAAGGCTGCGGTAGCCTGTGATCTTCATCCGGGTTTCCTCTGCCCCAAGCCCTGTTTGTAATTCGTATTATGTATGATCTATGTCGTTTGACAAGCCTTGACGTGCTCCGTCAAGTCGGTTCAGCGTGAATCAGGCGCGAACGATGCGCGTCACCATGATTTCACAAGGCGTCAAAAAGCATGCAGGACAAGGTAGTCGGCCTCGGAGCGCCCGCTAAGACACGGCGGCGTCCGCGCCTGGCCGAAGCGGTGGTGGAGGAACTGGTCAACGCCATCGTCACCGAAGTCTATCCGGCCGGCAGCGCACTTCCTCCCGAGAACATGCTGTGCGACCACTTCGGCGTCAGCCGCACCGTCGTGCGCGAGGCGACTACCGCACTCACCGAAAAGGGCCTCGTCGTCTCGCTGCAGGGGCGCGGCACCATCGTGCGCGAGCAGGGTGACTGGAACCTTCTCGACCCTATGATTCTGGCGGCGCTGTTCCGGCGCGAGGACGGGCTGGCCTATCTCGACAACCTGCTGGAAATCCGCTCCTCGCTGGAGGCCTCGATGGCCGCCAAGGCCGCCCGGCGCGCGACGCCGGAAACCCGCGCGGAACTGAAGACCCAGATCGACAAGCTGGAGGCGCTGGTCGAGATGCCTGCCGCTTACGTGCATGAGGACGTGAACTTCCACGACGTCATCATGCGCATGTCGGGCGCACGGCTGAGCAAGGCGATCATCGACAGCATCCAGTCGCGCGCGCTCAACACCCACGGCTATTCGGGCACGCTCAACGTCGAGCACGTGCGCGAGACTCACGCCGCGCATCGCAAGGTCTATCAGGCCATCGTCGACGGCGATGCCGAAGCCGCGGCCAAGGCAATGCGCGACCATATCGAGTCGTCGTGGGCCCGGCGCAGGGCGAACGGGGCGCAGTGACGCCATCCCGGACTTGATCCGGGACGACGGGCGTATCTCCTAGTCCTGCTCCGACAGCGCATAGATCCGTTCCATCTCTACCCACGTGGTATCCGGCGCGAAGGGTAGCGGGCGCTGGAACGTGCGCATCAGCGCGTCCCACGCCTGCACGTCCGGGTTGGCCGCATCGCGCGCCGCCTTGCCTTGCGGATCGGCGGCCAGCGCGGCGTCCTGCTCCATCACCATGAACATCCGGTCGCCCACCAGCCAGATCTGCAGATCGCGCACACCATCGGCGCGAATCGCCTCGGTCACCGCCGCCGGAGGGCCGCCCGGCGCGTGCCATTCCCGGTAGCGCGCGATCATCTCCGGCTCATCGACAAGGTCCACCGCGAAGCATCTGCGCACGATTTCAGTCATTCCACTCTCCCGGTTGACGCCCATCCTCTCCTTACGTATTCATCATACGTCTTACAAGATGGAGAGGGCAGGCATGGCCTTGCTGTATGGCGCCGAGCGGTCGAAAAGACACATCGCCGAGCGCACCGGATCATTGTCGCAGTTCGCCGGGGTCCGGCTGATGACGCTGGGCGACGGAGTCGAGCGCGGCGTGCGCCTGCTGGAATTCCGCACCGGCTCGGGCCTGCGCTTTACCGTGCTGGTGGACCGCGCCATGGACATCGCCGAGTGCGACCACGCCGGGCGTGCGGTGGGCTGGCACTCGCCGTCCGGCTTCCGCAACCCGGCGCTGCACGACTACGAGGGCGAAGGCGGGCTCGGCTGGTTCCGCTCGATGTCGGGGCTGAACATCACCTGCGGCCTCGACCACATCCTGTTCATGCATGACGACCCGGCGGGCCACTACAACTACGGCCCGCGCGAAGTCGTCTCCTCCTCGCTCCACGGGCGCGTCGGCACGATCCCGGCGCAACTGACCGGCTACGGCGAGCGCTGGGAGGGCGATGCCTGCATCTTCTGGGCCGAGGGCATCGTGCGCCAGTCCACCGTCTTCGGGGAAGACCTGCACCTCATCCGCCGCATCGAGGCGGACCTCGGCGGCAACGAAATCCGCATGACCGACCGGGTGGTGAACCACGGCTTCTACACGACGCCGCACATGTACTGCTACCACATCAACGTTGGGCATCCGGTGGTGGCGGAAGGCGCGCGCTACGTCGCCCCGGTGCGCGAGGTGCTCTGGGCCGCCCACGCGGACGACTATCAGAAACAGGGCGTCGGTTATCGCACCCTGCCCGCGCCGATCGTCAACTTCCACGAACAGGTCTGGCAGCACGACATGGCCCCCGATGCGAAGGGCCGCGTCGAGGTCGCGCTGGTGAACGAGGCGCTGGGCTTCGGCTTCTCCGTAACGACCCGCAAGGACCAGTTCCCCTGCATGTTCGAGTGGCAGAACCTCCACGCGGGCCACTATGCGGTGGGGATCGAGCCCTCGACCAACCACGTCCTCGGCAAGGATTTCGCCCGCGAACGCGGCGAGCTGATCCTGCTCGAACACGGCGAGGAGCGCCGCTACGACACGGTGCTGCAGGTCTTGCCGGACAGCGCCGCCGTCTCCGCCGCCGTGGCGCGGATCGAGGGCGTCATGCTGCAGCCGCAGGAAGAATATCCCGCGCCCACCGGCAATTACCCCGTGATCGGAGGCCGCGCATGAAAGGCCGCACCGTCCTCTACACCGGCGCGGCGGGCGGGCTCGGGCTCGATACCACGCTGCTGCTGATCGAGCGCGGCGCGCATGTCATCGCGCTCGACAACGACGATGCGAAGATCGCCCGCCTCTCCGCCGCCGCTGCCGGCAAGGGGCCGGGACAGCTCACGGTCTCGCGCACCGATCTGTCCGATCTCGCCGCGCTGCGCACCATCCTGGACGCTCTGGCGCGGGAGCACGGAGGCATCGACGTCGTCATCAACAACGCCGCGATCTACCCCTCCAAACCCTTCGAGGACTATACCATCGAGGAGCACCAGCGGGTCCAGCGCATCAACGTCGACGCCGGGATCGTCGCGGTGCAGGCGGCGCTGCCTGGGATGCGCGCGAAGGGCTTCGGCCGGATCGTCAACGTATCGAGCATCACGATCTCGGGCGGGTGGGCGAACCTGTCTCCCTACGTCGCCTCCAAGGCCGCGCTGGTCGGCCTGACGCGGGCATGGGCGCGCGAGTTCGGCGAATGGGGCGTCACCGTCAACGCCATCGCCCCCGGCGCCTTCCCCACCGACGCCGAGACGATCCACCCCGATCCCGAGGGCTACAACCGCATGGTGCTGGACGCCCAGGCGATCAAGCGGCGCGGCACCGCGTCCGACATCGCCCACGCCATCGCCTTCTTCGCCGCCGACGAGGCGGGCTTCATCACCGGACAGACGCTGCACGTCAACGGCGGCTGGACCATGTCCTGAAGGACACGATCGACATGACAATCCTCAAAGGTATCCGCGTTCTCGACTGCTCGATCGCCATGGCCGGTCCCTTCGCCGCCCAGCGCCTCGGCGACATGGGCGCCGACGTGGTCAAGGTGGAGCCCACCAGCGGCGAATGGCAGCGCCATGCCTCCGCGGGCGGGGCGACGGGCAACAAGATCAACGTCTCGTTCCTCTCGCTCAACCGCAACAAGCGCTCGCTGGCGATCGACCTCAAGGCGCCCGAGGGGAAGGCGGTGCTGCTCGATCTGGTGAAGGACGCGGACGTCTTCCTCCAGAACTACCGCCCGGGCGTGGCCGAGCGCCTCGGCGTGGACTACGCGACGCTTTCCGCCATCAACCCGCGCCTCGTCTACATCTCGATGTCGGGCTACGGAGAGGACGGGCCGTACCGCATGCTGCCGGGGCAGGATCTGCTGCTGCAGGGCATGTCGGGCGCAATGCTCTCGGCCGGAAGCGAAGGCACGCCGCCCTCGCCCGCTGGGCAATACCTCGTCGATGCGATCGCCGCCTACAGCGCCTTCGAGGGCGCACTGGCCGCGCTGTTCCACCGCGAGCGCACCGGTGAGGGGCAGCTGGTGCAAGTCAACATGCTCGACGCGATAACCACCATCCAGATGCAGGAACTGTCGGTCTTCACCGTGGGCAACAAGCCGCAGGCCCGCTCGGCCGAGCCTCACGCGCACAGCTACATCCGCTCGCCCTACGGCGTGTTCCAGACGGCGGACGGCTACATGACGCTGGCGATGGCCCGCTTCGACACGCTGGCGCGCGAACTCGACGACCCGTTCTTTGCCGACATGGAGGAGGAACGCGAAGGCTGGACCCGGCGCGACGAGATCTTCGCCCGCCTGCGCGAACACCTGATCCGCCAGCCCACCGCGCACTGGCTGGGCAAGTTCCGCGCCGCCGACATCTGGTGCGGGCCGGTCTATGGCTACGCCGACCTCGTCGACGACCCGCAGATCAAGCATAACGGCACCTTCGTCGAGTACGACCACCCCACCGAAGGCCGCGTTAAAGTGCCCGGCTTCCCGATCCGCTTCTCCCGCACGCCCAGCGCCATCACGCGCGGCGCACCGCTGGTTGGCGAGCACAGCGAGGCCATCCTGCGCGAAGCCGGCCTCGGGGCAGAGGACATCGCCCGGCTCATCGAATCCGGCGTAGTGCGCCAGCACGCATGAGCACGCCCGCCTATCGCGGCCTCACCTGGGACCACCCGCGCGGCTACCGCGCGTTGGAGGCCGCTGCCGCTATCGTCGCGCCCACGCATGGCCTGTCGATCGCGTGGGATCGCCATCCGCTGGAAGGCTTCGAGTCCCACCCGATCGCTGATCTTGCGCAGCGCTACGACCTCATCGTCCTAGACCATCCCCACGTCGGCGAGGCAGTGGCGCACGATTGCCTGCTTCCGATGGAACAGGTGATCGGCACCGATGCCGTGGCGGCGCTGGAACCGGCAGCCATCGGCCCATCATTGGTCAGCTATCGCTATGGAGGCCAGCACTGGGCCTTGCCGCTCGACGCGGCCAGCCAGGTCATGGCCTATGCCCCGGCGCGCGTGGGAACCCCGCCCCAGACCTGGGAGGAAGTGACCGCCCTCGCCCCCCGCGAGCCGGTGGCGCTTTCGCTCTCCGGCCCGCATGCGGCGCTGACCTTCCAGTCCATCGTCGCCTCGCTGCACGCGGGAGGCAGGCCGGAGGGACGCTTCGTCGATCCCCACACGGGCCGCGAGGCTTATGAACTCATGGCCCGGCTGACCGGCGATGCCACGCGCGCCCGCATCGACCAGAACCCCATCGCGCTGCTCGAAGCACTGTCGAACGGGGAAGACATTGCGCTGGTGCCGCTGGTCTACGGCTATGTGAACTATGCGAGGTCCGGCGTCGCCTTCGCCGATGCGCCGCGCGGAGCGGCAGCGATCGGCTCGATCCTCGGCGGCACCGGCATCGCCGTCTCGCGCCGCTGCGCGGTGACCGACGAACTGCGCGCGCATCTGCTTTGGCTCATGAGCGAGGAGGCCCAGACGGCGTTCATCCCCGCTCACGAAGGCCAGCCCGCACTGCGCGCAGCCTGGGCCGACAGGCAAGTCGATGCCGCATGGAACGGGTTCTACTCCAGCACCCGCGCCACGCTGGAAGCGGCCTCGCTGCGTCCGCGCCACGACGGCGCCATCGCCTTCCAGACCGAGGCTTCCGCCCGTCTGCGCGAAAGTCTCCTGGCCCAAGAGGCCGCCGCCACCGTCCTCGCCGGGATCGAAGCCGCCTATACCCGCCATCACACCCGAGGAACCGAGACATGAGCGCCAACTTGCGCTTCGACATCGCCGCCCACGTCGCCACCATCGTGCTGGACCGCCCGGAAAAGCTCAACGCCATGACCCCGGACATGGCCGAGGCGCTGGTCGCCGCCGTTGCCACCTGCAACACCTCGGACGACGTGCGCGTGGTCATCGTCACCGGCGCCGGCGAGAAGGCGTTCAGCGCGGGCTCCGACATCTCGGGGCTCGATGCCTACGCGACGCCCTGGGACTTCCGCAACCGGCAGGACTATTGCGATGCCCTGCGCGCCTGCCGCAAGCCGGTGATCGCCGCGATCAACGGCTATGCGCTGGGCGGCGGGCTGGAGACGGCAATGGCCTGCGACATCCGCATCGCCTCCGCCAACGCCCGCTTCGCGGCGCCCGAAATCAAGCTGGGCTGGATCGGCGGCGGCGGCATGGCGGTGGGCCTGTCGCATTCCATCGGCATGTCGAACGCCGCGCTGATGCTCTACACCGGCGAGATGATCGACGCCGCGCAGGCCGCCGCCTGGGGCCTCGTCAGCGAAGTGACCGAGTCCGCCGCGCTGCTCCCCCGCGCCCGTGAGATCGCCTCACAGATCGCCGCCCGCGCCCCGATCGCGGCAGAAACCGCCAAGCTCAACTTGCGCGCCGCGCACCAGATGCCTTACGAAAAGGCCATCGAGTACGAGCGCGACCTGCAGGCCATCTGCTTCGCCACCGCCGACGCCGCAGAGGGCCGCGCCGCCTTCGCCGAGCGCCGCGCGCCCGTGTTCCGGAGGCGCTGAGCCATGGACCTCTCCCCCGCCGGGATCCTTCCCGCCGATCCCGAAGCCCTGCTGTTCGGCCGCGTCTGGCGCCCCGATGTGAGCGGCCCTTCGCTGGTCCGTGTCGATGGCGAGCGCCTGACCGACGTGACCCGCGCCTTCCCCACCGCCCGCGACTTGTGCGAGGCACCTGATCCCGCAGCAGCCCTGCGCGCCGCCGAAGGCGAGGACATCGGCCCCCTCGCCGCGATCCTCGCCAACACCGACCCGGCGGTGCGCGATCCCGCGCGGCCCTGGCTGCTCGCGCCGGTCGACCTGCAGGCCGTGAAGGCGGCGGGCGTCACGTTCGTCACCTCCATGCTGGAGCGGGTGATCGAGGAGCGCGCCCGCGGAAATCCCGAGGCCGCCGCCGGTATCCGCGCGCAAGTCCGCGACCTCGTCGGCGACGACCTGCGCGCCCTGCGCCCCGGTTCGGCCGAGGCCGAGACGCTCAAGCAGGCGCTGATCGCGGCGGGGGCATGGAGCCAGTACCTCGAAGTCGGCATCGGGCCGGACGCCGAGATCTTCACCAAGGCGCAGCCCATGGCCAGCGTCGGCGCGGGGTCGGAAATCGGCGTCCACCCCGCTTCCACCTGGAACAATCCCGAGCCCGAAGTCGTCCTCGTTATCGCCTCGAACGGCCGGATTCTGGGGGCTACGCTGGGCAACGACGTCAACTTGCGCGACGTCGAGGGGCGCTCCGCGCTGCTGCTCGGCAAGGCCAAGGACAACAACGCCGCCGCTGCGCTGGGGCCTTTCGTGCGCCTGTTCGACGGGGGGTTTGACCTCGCATCGGTGGAGACCCTAAGCCTCACGCTCACGGTAATCGGAGAAGACGGCTTCGACATGCAGGGACGCTCGGAAATGCGCGAGATCAGCCGCCCTCCGGCGGATCTCGCGGCGCAGGCGCTCAACGCGCACCACCGCTATCCGGACGGGCTGGTGCTGTTCCTCGGCACCCTGTTCGCGCCGACTCAGGACCGCGACGAGCCGGGGCGCGGGTTCACGCACAAGCCCGGCGACGTGGTGCGGATCGGCTGTGCGCAGCTGGGCACGCTGGTCAATCGCGTGGCGTCCACAAGTGCCTGCGAACCCTGGACTTTCGGTCCCGGCGCGCTGATGCGCAATCTTGCGAGGCGCGGACTGCTGTGAGCGACAGGCCCAGGATCCTGCTTACCCGCCGCTGGCCCGAAGCCGTCGAGGCACGGTTGCAGGCGCGGTACACAACGGCACTCAACGGCACCGACACGCCCCTTAGCGAAGCCGAACTGGCACAGGCCATGCGCGACTACGACGCGGTATGCCCCACCGTGACGGACAAGGTGACGCGCGCGGTGCTGACCGTCGAGGGACGCCGCGCCGCGATCGTCGGCAACTACGGCGCCGGCTTCGAACACATCGACCTTGCCGCCGCGCGCGAGCAGGGCATCGCCGTCACCAACACCCCCGACGTGCTGACCGAGGCCACTGCCGACATCGCCCTGACCCTGCTCCTCATGGCCAGCCGCCGCGCGGGCGAAGGCGAGCGCGAATTGCGCAGCGGGGCATGGACCGGCTGGCGGCCGACGCACCTTGTCGGGCAATCGCTTTCGGGAAAGCTGCTCGGCCTCGTCGGCTTCGGGCGGATCGCGCGCGCCACTGCCAAGCGGGCCGAGGCGTTCGGCATGCGCATCGCCTACCACAGCCGCCGCCCCGCCCCCGACATGCCGCCCGAAGCCTACTTCGCGGACCTTGGCGACCTTGCGGCGCAGGCCGACATGCTCTCGCTCCATGCGCCCGGCGGGCCGGAGACGCGGCATATGGTCGATGCCGCGCTGCTCGCCCGGATGCCCGCCCATGCGGTGCTGGTGAACACCGGGCGCGGCACCCTGATCGACGAGGCGGCGCTGGCCGAGGCTCTGGCCGCGCGCCGCATCGCCGCCGCCGGGCTCGACGTCTACGAGGCCGAGCCGAACGTGCATCCCGCGCTGGTCGACCTGCCCAACGTCGTGTTGCTGCCCCATCTGGGCAGCGCCACGATCGAGGCGCGCACGGCGATGGGCATGAAAGTCGCCGACAACCTCGACCGCTTCTTCGCCGGGGAACCGCTGCTTGACCCCGTCCTCTGAGCGCATCCTGGCCGCCGTCCGCGAATGGCTGGAGCAACGCCGCGACGGCCCGCTGATCCTCGGCCTGTGCGGTTCGCAAGGCTCGGGCAAATCAACGGCGGCCGAGGCGCTCAAGGCCGCGCTGGACGCGCAAGGACATCGCGTGGCGATCCTCTCGCTCGACGATCTCTACCTCGGCCGCGCGGCGCGCGCGCAATTGGCGCGCGACGTCCATCCGCTGTTCGCGACGCGCGGGGTGCCCGGCACGCATGACGTGGCGCAAGGGATCGCCCTGCTCGATGCGGTGCTGGCCGCCGCACCCGTAACCCTCCCCCGCTTCGACAAGGCGCACGACGAGCCTGCCCCCGAAGGCCAGAGCGTGCCCGCCGCCCTCGACCTGCTGATCTTCGAGGGCTGGTGCGTCGGCGCCCGCCCGCAGGACAGCGCCGCGCTGGCCGCCCCGGTCAACGCCCTCGAACGCGAGGAAGACCCGCAGGCGGTCTGGCGCACCGCCGTCAATGCCGCGCTGTCCGGCCCCTACGCAGACCTGTTCGCCCGGATCGACCGCCTCGTCCTGCTCGCCGCGCCGGGCTTCGAGGTCGTGCGCGGCTGGCGCGGCCAGCAGGAAGACGCGTTGCGCGCACGCACTTGCGACAGCGCGGCCCGCGTCATGGACGCCCCGCAGCTCGACCGTTTCGTGCAGCATTACGAGCGCCTGACCCGCCATATCCTTGCCGAGATGCCCGGCCGCGCTGACCTCGTGCTGCACCTCGCACCCGACCGCACCCTCAGGGAACCCGCATGATCGTCTCCTCCCCGCTCGACTTCCGCGAGGCCGCGCGCCGCCGCCTGCCGCCGTTCCTGTTCCACTACCTCGACGGCGGGGCCTTCTCGGAAGAGACGATGGAGGCCAACCGCACCGCGCTGAAATCCGTGCGCCCGCGCCAGCGCGTGCTGCGCGATGTGTCCGCGCTCAGCCTCGAAACCACGCTGCTGGGCGAGAAGCTGGCGATGCCGGTGCTGCTCGCGCCGATCGGCCTTGGCGGCATGATGCGGCGGCGCGGCGAGTTGCAGGTGGCGCGCGCCGCCCGCGCCGCGAACGTGCCCTACATCCTCTCCACCGTCAGCGTCTGCCCGCTGGCCGACGTGATCGCCGCCAGCGGCGCGCCGATCTGGTTCCAGCTCTACGTGCTCAAGGACCGGGGCTTCATGCGGCATGCGCTGGAGCGGGCGCAGGCGATGGGCGTGACCAAGCTGGTCTTCACCGTCGACATGCCGCTGCCCGGCGCGCGCTACCGTGATGCCCACTCGGGCATGAGCGGCCCGGCCGCCCCGCTGCGGCGGATGCTGCAGGCCATCACTCACCCGCGCTGGGCCTGGGACGTGGGGCTGCTCGGCCGCCCGCATGACCTCGGCAACGTCTCCGACTATCGCGGCAAGCCGACCGACCTTGCCGACTACATCGGCTGGCTGGGCGCCAATTTCGACCCGTCGATCACCTGGTCCGACCTCGAATGGATTCGCGAGTTCTGGCAGGGCGAGATGATCGTCAAGGGCGTGCTCGACCCCGAGGATGCGCGCGACGCGGTGCGGCTGGGTGCGGACGGGGTGATCGTCTCCAACCACGGCGGCCGCCAGCTCGACGGCGCCCTCTCCACCGCCGAAGCCCTGCCCGCCATCGCCGACGCGGTGGGCGACAAGCTGACCGTGCTGGTGGACGGCGGCGTGCGCACCGGGCTCGACGTGGTGCGGATGCTGGCGCTGGGCGCGGACGGCGTGCTGCTGGGCCGCGCCTACATCTACGCGCTGGCGGCAGGCGGAGAGGCCGGGGTGGCCAAGCTGCTCGACCTCATCGCGCAGGGCATGAAGCTGACCATGGCGCTGAGCGGGGTGACCTCGGTGGATGCGATCGGGCGCGACATGCTGGTATAAGCCCCCCACCTCGTCATTGCGAGCGCAGCGAAGCAATCCAGGGCGCACTAGACTGCCCTGAATTGCTTCGCTGCGCTCGCAATGACAGGACGATTTTGATCTCAAATTCGGCGGTTCGCGCGCCCTTCCGCGAGTAAATTCCCTTCGCAACGGCTTGGCACCCCTCATCCATTATGTAATACATCATACAACATAACTTTGAGGGAGCAGGACGTGGACCGCGTGATCGAACGGGCGGAGTTCAGCCGCCGCGCCGTGACGCTAGGCATGGGCGCGGCCTTCGCGATGAGCGCGGCGCCGGTGCGCGCCACAGGGGCCTTGACCGGCTTCCACGACGTTCGCAACCACGGCGCGAAGGGCGACGGCGCCGCGATCGATTCCGATGCCTTCAACCGCGCCATCGCCGCCGCGAGCGATGCGGGCGGCGGCACCGTGGTCGTCCCTCCGGGCCATTACCTGTGCTTCTCGATCCGCCTGCGCAGCCATGTCACCCTGCTGCTGATGCCCGGCAGCGTGATCGAGGCCGCCGACCCGCGCCGCCACAAGGGCGCCTACGACTTGCCCGAGGGCGTCTACGAGGAACAGTATGTCGATTACGGCGTCGCCCATTTCCGCAATGCGCTGATCTCGGGCATCGACCTGACCGACGTGGCGATCATCGGGCGCGGGCTGATCCACGGCCTCGGCCTCGACCGCGAGGGCCCCGCCCCGCGCTGGCACGGGATCGAGGGGTGGAAGTCGCCGAAGGAACTCGGCCTCTCGCCCGATGCCGCCCGCCGCGCCATCCCGCGCGAGATGGCCTACGAAGGGCGCGGCAACAAGGCGGTGGCGCTCAAGCGTTGCCGGGGTGTCCTGCTGCGCGACTTCACGATCCTGCAGGGCGGCCACTTCGCCTGCTACGTGCTGGGATCGCGCAATGTCACCATCGACAACCTGACCGTCGACACCGACCGCGACGGCATCGACATCGACTGCTGCCGCGACGTGCGCGTCACTAAATGCGTGGTGAACGCCCCCAAGGACGACGCCATCGTCCTCAAGAGCAGCTATGCCCTGAACGAGCCGGTGTTCTGCGAGGAGGTATCCGTGATCGGCTGCAAGACCAGCGGCTACGACCTGGGCGCGCTGGTGGACGGCAGCTATCGGCCCTCCACCTACCGTTCCGTGGACGACGTCGGCGTGCTCGGGCGGATCAAGCTGGGCACCGATTCCGCCACGGGCTTCCGCAATATCCTGATCGCCGACTGCACCTGCGAGAACACGCGCGGACTGCAACTGGGCGCGATCGACGGCGGCGTTCTGGAGGACGTGACCTTCCGCGACATCAACTTGCGCAATCCGGTGAACCACCCGATCTTCGTGCGCCTAGCCGCCCGCAACCGCGCGCCTCTGGGCAATGGCCCCTCGAAAGTGCGGCGCGTGCGGTTTTCCGGCATCAACGTCTCGGGCGCGCCTGGTCCTTACGCCTGCGGCGTGGTCGGCAATCCCGGCGCGCCGATAGAGGATGTGACTTTCGTGGATGTCCACGTCCGCTCGGCCGGCGGCGGCACGGGTGAGGATGCAGGCCGGACCATTCCCGAGCGGCCCGCCTCCAGCCTGGAACCCAGCTTCATGGGCACGTTCCCCGCGCACGGCCTCTATGTGCGCCATGCCCGCAACGTGATGCTCAAGGACGTGACCTTCGCGGTGGACGCGCCCGACGCGCGGCCCGCCGTAGTGTTCGACGACGTGGCGGGCGCGCTGGTGGATGGCCTGCGCTCCCCGCACGAGTCCGCCCGCGCGGTGCGCAGCGCCGCCAGCAGTGACATCGCGATCGGCGATGTGGCGAAACTCTCCTGAAGGACTGACGATGCTTCTGCGCCCTCTTCTCACCGCCCTGCTCGCTTCCGCGCCATTGCCGGTCCTCGCCGCCAGCGAGCGCCCGTTGGCCGAGGGCTGGCACTTCCTCAAGACCGACGCCGCCGGGGCCGAGGCGCCCGCCTTCGACGACCGCGCATGGCAGACCGTCTCCGTCCCCCACACCTACAACGCGGGCGATTCCGGCATCGGCGGCGCCAAGGCGCGCGGCGAGCCCGAGGGCGTCTACTATCGCGGCCCCGCCTGGTATCGCCTGAACTTCGAGGCCCGGCCCGCGCCCGGCAAGCGCACGCTGCTGGAGTTCGCGGGCGTTTCGCTCAAGGCCGAAGTCTGGCTCAACGGCAAGCGACTGGGCGCGCACAAGGGCGGCTACGGCGCCTTCCGCCTCGACGCGACCGGGGCCCTGCGCGACGGCGCCAACGTGCTGGCAGTGCGCGTGGACAACGCGCGAGACACCACGATCGCGCCGCTGAACGGCGACTTCAACGTCTTCGGCGGCCTCGCCCGCCCGGTCACGCTGATCGAGAGCGACGCGCTGGCCTTCGACCGGCTCGACCATGCAGGGCCGGGCCTTGCCGTGCGCACCACCGCGCTGAAGGGCCGCGAGGCGACCGTCGGCCTCACCGTCCTGCTGCGCAACGACCGCACCGCTCCCGCGCGCTTCACCCTGAACAGCCGTGTGCTCGACGCGGGCGGCAAAGTGGTGGCGAAAGCATCGCGCGCGGTGGCGCTCGGCGCAGGCTCGCGGCAGAACCTCGACCAGTCGCTGGCCCTGCACAATGCGCGGCTGTGGCAGGGCATCAAGGCTCCCTACCTCTACCGCGTCGTCACCGAAATCACCGAGGGCGGCAATGTCATCGACAGCCAGAGCGCGCCGCTGGGCGTTCGCACGGTCGCGGTGAAGCCGGACGGCACGTTCCTGCTCAACGGCGCGCCTTATCCCTTGCGCGGGGTGAACCTGCAACTGCCCACCCGCTTCGGGCGCGGCCCGGTGATGACTTCGGCACAGATCGACGAGGATCTGAACCTCTTCGCCGAGATGGGCGCGACAGGCCTGCGGCTCGCGCATATGCAGCATCCGCAGCGGGTATACGAACGTGCCGACGAACTGGGCCTGCTGGTGCTGACCGAAGTGCCGCTGATCGACGACCACGATCCTTCCGACGCCTTCCGCGAAAACCTCGTCCAGCAGATGCGCGAGCTGATCGCGCAGACCGGCAACCACCCTTCTGTAGCGCTGTGGGGCATCGGCAACGAAATCCGCAAGTCGGACGCGGCCTCCAACCGCATCCTCGCCGAACTGCAGGCAACCGCCAAGACGCTCGATCCCACCCGGCCGACGACATACGCGCACTGCTGCCTCGCCGACGACGATCCCATCGCGCAGCACAGCGACACGGTGTCCTACAACCGCTATTTCGGGTGGTACTGGACGCAGGCGGAAGACATCGGGCCATGGGCCGACGAACTCCACGCCAAACTGCCCGGCCGTCCCATCGGCGTCAGCGAATACGGCGCCGGGGCAAGCGTGCTGCAGCAGGAAGACCCGGTGCTCAAGCGCCCGGAATCGAACGGCTACTGGCACCCCGAGCAGTGGCAGACCGACTTCCACGTCAAGCACTGGCGCGAAATGAAGAAGCGGCCGTTCCTGTGGTCCACTTTCGTGTGGGTGGGGATCGACTTCCCCTCGTTCAAGCGCAACGAGGGCGACCGCCCCGCGATCAACGACAAGGGCCTCGTCACCGAGGACCGCAAGGTGCGCAAGGACGCCTGGTACTGGTATCAGGCGAACTGGTCGGACACGCCGATGCTGCACATCGCCAGCCGCCGCGACCTGCACAAGCGGACGCAGCGGGTGACGGCGCAGGCCTTCACCAACCAGAGCGAGGTGGAGATGCGCCTCAACGGCGGCGCCTGGACGAAAGTGCCGGTGACGGACCACATCGCGGCGTGGCCGCTGGACCTCGCGCCGGGTGCGAACCGGGTGGAGGCGCGGTCGGGGGCGCTGGCGGATACGGTGGAGTGGCGCTGGGATACGCGGCCTTAGGACGCCCCCGCCCTTCGTCATTGCGAGCGCAGCGAAGCAATCCAGGGCGGTTTACGCACGCCCTGGATTGCTTCGCTGCGCTCGCAATGACGAAGAGGGTTTGAGTCCAACTTGGTCCCGGATCAGGTCCGGGACGACGAATCACGCCGCCGTGAAGCGATACTCCCCCGAACCCACTTCCACGACCACGCGGTCCCCCCGCTGCACCCCGGAAACCGGCCGCCCGCCCTCGCGAACGGCATCCACCGAGCGTGCGGGCAAACATACCTCGGCGCGCGAATTCGCAGGCACCACGATCCGCGCCTCGAACCGCGCGTCGGATCGCTCCGGCGCATAAGTCCAGTCCGTCACGATGCGCCCCAGCACGCTGTCGTAGCTCGCTCCGCCGCGCGGCAGGCGCGGGTCCAGCACCGGGTCGAAGCGCCACTTGAGGAAGCCCGCATCCAGCGGGTCAATCCCGGCGATACGGCGGAACACGAAGCCCGTCACCGCCCCCAGCGCATAATGGTTGTACGAATTCATCGACGCGTCCGCCATGTCGGCGTTCCAGCGCTCCCAGATCGTCGTCGCGCCCTTGGCGATCATATAGCCCCACGAGGGGAACGCGGTGCGTAGCAGCAGGTCGTAGACCAGCGCATGCTCGCCCTGATCGGCCAGCGCGTCGAGGCTGAAGGGGGTGCCGAGGAAGCCCGTGGACAGCAGCGTGCCGCGCCGCCGGATGTCGGCCACCAGTCTGGCCGTCGCCGCCACGCGCAAGGCTTCCGGCACCAGCCCGAAACGCAGCGCAAGGATGTAGCCGCACTGCGAACCGTTGCCCACGCTGCCGTCCGGCCTGACGAATGCTGCACCGAATGCTGCAGCAATATCCTTCGACAACTGCACGTAGCGCTCAGCCTCCGGCTGGCGCTTCGAGCCTTTGGCCATGTCCGCCATGGCGTCCGCCGAGCGCTTCCACATGGCGGTGGCGATCAGATCCTTGGGTGTCGTCTCGTCGCCCGGTTCCTTCGCGTCGAGCGCCACCCAGTCGCCGTAGTCGTAGCCGCGCAAGGTCCGCCAGACCTTGTCGGGATTGTTCTGCGCGATGAACGTCATGTAGCGCGTCATCGCCGACCAGTTGCGATCGACGATCGCGGTGTCGCCATAGCGCTGCCACACCGTCCACGGCAGGATCACCCCCGCATCCGCCCAGCCCGGCGAGGCGCCGAGCAACTGGTCCTGCCAGCCCGAGGGCGCATAGTCCGGGAATTCCCCGCGCGGCCCCTGCGCATCGCGCATGTCGCCCATGAAGCGGCGGGTGAAGGGGCCTACGTCCATGGTGAAGGCCGCCGCGTCCCAGAACACGTTAGCGTCGCCGGTCCAGCCCAGCCGCTCGTCGCGCTGGGGGCAGTCGGTGGGGACACCGAAGAAGTTGGAGCGCTGGCTCCAGCGGCTGTTCTGCCACAGGCCCTGGATGATCCGGTTCCCGATCAGCGGGCGGCCGGTTTCAGGCAAGGCGCTGGAGACGACGATCCCGGCGATCTCCTCCTCCGTCGGCGCGCGGCCGAGGCCGCTGACCTCGACATAGCGGAAGCCGAAGTAGGTGAAATGCGGCTGATAAGTCTCGCCCGCCGGATCGCCGCGCAGGGTGTAGAGGCAGGAACAGCGCGCCGATCGCAAGTTGGCCTGATCGACCGCGCCATCGGCCCCGAGGATCTCCGCGAACTTGAGCGAGATCTGCTGCCCCGCCCGGCCACTGGTCTTCAGTTCCACCCAGCCCGCGAAGTTCTGCCCGAAATCGACGACGTGCCGGTCCCCGCCCGGGCTGGTGATCGACTTCGCCGCCATCCGCTCGATCGGCCTGAGCGGCGGTCCGACATGGGAGACGAGCGCACAGGGCGGTGTCCTGCCGATGCGCGCGGGCACCCAGCCCGCACCCCGGAAACCTGTCTTCGACCAGCCCGGCTGTTCGAGCCGCGCATCGTAGTCCTCGCCGTAGTAGATCTCGGCCTGCGTCACCGGGCTTTCGGGGCGCAGTTGCCAATCCTTGTCCGTCGCCACGATGGAGCGGGTGCCGTCGGTGTGCTCCACCTCCATCTGCGCGAAGAGGCGGAGCGGCGGGTCGCCGAAGGCATAGCGACCGGCGGGGGCGTGATAGCTGCCATACCACCCCTCGCCCAGCATCGCGCCGATGGCGTTGGCGCCCGGGAGCAGCAGCGCGGTGACATCATAAGTGCGGTAGAGCGCGGTGAACCGGAAGTCGCTGCTTTCGGGTGCGAGGCACACGTCGCTGATCCGCTGCCCGTTGATCTCGGCCACGTAGGCACCCAGCGCGGTCATGCGCAGGCGCGCCTGCCGCACCGGCTTACCCAGCCTGAACTCGCGGCGCAGCATGTACGCGCCGCTGCGCGGAAAACCCTGCGGCTGCTGGGCCGAGCGGGCGGCCTTGTCCCAGCGGCTGTCGTCGAAGCCGACCGTCGACCAGCCCTCGCCCGCATGAAGCGCGGTGCGCATGCCTTCGCTGGTGATGCGGCGCGCGGGGCTGCGGATCATGGCGGTGGCGGCGATCTCGTGGATCTTCGGGCCGTTGAAGCCGCGCGGGTTCTCCACCCGGAAGCCGAGGACGTGGCGGCCTGCCGCAAGCTGGCGCGTGGTCGCCTCCACCGGGTCGATGCCGAAGCGCTTGAAGCCCAGCGGCACTTGCACCTGCTCCCCGTCGAGCCAGAGCGTGGACTTGAAGTTGGCCCCGGTGAACAGCGTCACCTCCCCCGCCTTGCCGAGGTCGAAGACCATGCGGAAGAAGCGCGGGCTGTCGTCCGCAGTGCGGTCCCCGCGCATCCAGACGAGCCCCGCGGCGCGGTCGGCGCGTTCGAGGTCTGTCTGCGCCTCGATCCACTGCGCCTGCCAGTCCGCCTTGTCGAGAAGACCCATCTCGAAGCTGGCGACCGGGCTGGCGGCGCGCTTGCCCGCGTCGTCGCGCACCAGCACGCGCCAGTAGACCTTCTGGCGCGACTTCAGCGACGCGCCGAGCCAGCCCATGTCCATGCTGCGCCGGGTGAGCACTTCGCCCGCGTGCCACAAGTCCGGCGTGCCCGCTTCCAGCAGCGCGCGGGTGGAGGCGGCCTGCACTTCGCAGCGGACTTGCTCCACCCCGCGCCGTTCGCTTTCCAGCCGCCACGACAAGCGCACGTCCTGCATGTCGAGGCCGATGGGATCGACCAGCCCCTCGGCGCGCAGATCGACGATGCGCAAGGCCGCCGCATCCTGCGCCAGCGCACCATGCAGCGGCACGCCTACGGTTGCCCCCAGCGCACCCGCGCCCTTGAGCAGCGCGCGGCGGTCCAACGCCGTCACTTGCGTACTCCCGCGCTGTCGATCACCGCCTGCGCCGCTGCGGGCCAGTTGCGATCGGGGACCAGCGTGTTGTCCTTCGCGGTGTTGCCGATCTCTTCCAGCCAGCGGCCGCCGGTGGTGTTGACGGTGTGCCAGTTGCCGCTCGCCACGTTGTCGGTGGAGATGCGCCGCTTGTACATCGCGCCCGCCGTGTTGATGTTCAGCCACTTGCCCCCGGTCTCGACGACGTTGCCGGTGACGCGGAAGTGCTTCGATCCCTCGTCCAGATAGATCGCGATCTTGTTGCCGATGTCGAAGATATGGTTGCCCCGGATCACCGCGCCGGGATTGGCGGAGAGGTTGTAGATAGCCCCGCCGTCCATGAACCAGGTCTTCACGCCGTGGATGCGGTTGCCCTCGATCACGGTGTCGCGCAGCGTGGTGGGCGTGGTGAACCTGGTGTTGTGGACGTAGCCCTTGGCGTTCTCATCGTAGTTCGGGTTGCCGCCCGCATCGTTGTAGCCCCAGCCCCAGCCCACCGCGATGCCGTCGTAAGGCGCGTCGGTGATGTCGTTGTGGGCGATGCGCGCACCGGAGATGTAGGTCGTCAGGATCGCGGCATTGTCGCGGTAGTCCTGCGAAACGGTGGCGACGGTATTGTCCTCGATCGCGAGGTCGCGGTTCACGAGGTTCGCGTTCTCCGGATGGTGCGCCTCGATCCGCACGCCGCCCGCCATGATCGCGCTGCCCGAAAGCACGGCGAAGCGGTTGTGCGTCACCCGCACCCCCTGTGTCGCCAGCCCCACGCCCGAAAGGTTGGCGTTGGCGTCGTTGCCGATGCCCAGCGCCACCTGCCCCAACTGCGAGAAGGTATTGCCCGCGAAAGTCACGTCGCGCGCGGCGGCCACTTGCACGGCGGCGGGCATCTGGTGCCACTTCTGGCGCATCGATTCGAACTCGGTGCAGCCCCAGCCGCAGGTCTTCCAGGCGTCCGCCGGACGGATCGGCGAGGTCTCGTAGAGGAACGCGCCGCTCTGCTGGTTGGCGTAGCCGGTCGGGCGCGAAGGGCCGAGCCAGCTGGTGTGCGAGAAGCGCAGCCCCTCGAACCGCAGGTGCTCCACCGGGGCCTCGGGCGTGCCGGCAATGGAGACGAGCGCCTCCAGCCGGGGCACCACGACCTCACGGCCTGCGATGTCCTCGTCCAGCCCGACCCGCAGGTAGAGCTTGCCCGCCTGCGGGTCGATCGCCCACTGGTAGGGGCGCGAATGCCAGTCGTTCGCCTTGCCGATGAACTCCGGCGCGCCGACGAGGAACAGGCGGCTGTCGTCGGGGAAGATCGGCTTCGATATCGTGTCGTAGCCCCAGGTGTTGTTGTCCCAGGCGGGCTGCTGCATCGTGACCTTGCTTCCCGCAATACCCTTCACCGGAGAGACACGGTCAGTGAAGAAGCCGGTCGCCTCCAGTTCCACCCGGTCGGGCCGCGCCAGTGTGGAGAGCCAGTCCAGCTTCGGGTTCACCACCGTGAAGCCGGTCGCATCGAAGGTCACGTCGGCGGCGCGCAGTTCCACCCAGGGCCGTTCGCCCAAGGTGCCGTCGATCCAGAGCTGGCGGCTGTCGAGGCCCTTGGGCACGTCCGCCACGAACACGCGCCGCTCCGCGTCGTAGGGCTTAAAGCCCGTCACCGTCATTCCGCCCGAGATCACCGGATGTGCGCCTGCCGCTGCCTTCCACGTCACGCTGTGGCCACCCTGCCCGCCATCGGCGCGGCGGAACGCCAGCGGCGCGTCGAGCCGGTACGCGCCGTCGCCCAGCAGGACCGTCACGTCGGCACCGGCATTGCTGCGTCTCACCAGCGCCTGCGCACGGGTAAGCGAGCGCACGGGCCGCGCCTGGGTGCCGGGGTTGCGATCGTCACCCGCGGGGGAGACGTGGACCTCGACGGCCCGCTCCTGCGCCATCGCCGGCAGGGCGCTGACGCTCGCGGCCAGAACGGCCAGATGGCGCGCGATGCGGCGGGCCTTGTTCATATCACTCTCCCTGTCGTTTTTTCAGCGTCGTTTTTTCAGCTCGTCCAGCCACCGTCGATGACGTGGATCGCCCCGGTGGTGAAGGCGGACTCGTCGGATGCGAGGTAGACCGCCAGCGCCGCCAGTTCCGCCGCGCTGCCGAAGCGGCCCATCGGCTGCCTCGCGGTGAAATCGGCATAGGCCCGCTCGAAATCGCCGGTGTCGTGCAGGCGCTGGATCAGCGAGGGCGTCTCCACCGTTCCAGGGCAGATCGCATTGCAACGCACGCCCTGCGTCACGAAGTCCACTGCGACCGACTTGGTCAGGCCGATCACCGCGGCCTTGGTCGTCGAATAGGCGAAGCGGTTGGGCACCGCCTTCACGCTGGAGGCGACCGAGGACATGTTGATGATCGATCCGCCGCCCCGCGCGATCATGTTCGGCAGCAGCGCGCGGATCATGCGGTACTGCGCGGTGACGTTGAGCGCGGTGGAGAAATCCAGCGCCTCCTCGTCGCAGTCGAGGATCGTGCCCGCATGGACGAAGCCCGCGCAGTTGAACAGCACGTCGATCTCGGGATGCGCGGCAGCGATCGCCCTGATCGCTGCAGGGTCGGTCACGTCGAGCACCCGCGTTTCGGCCCCGGCGAAGTCCGCCAGCACGTCCTCGCGGATGTCGGTCGCGATCACCCGCGCGCCTTCGCGCAGGAACGCTTCCGCGCTGGCCCGGCCGATGCCCTGCCCGGCCGCCGTGACCAGCGCGGTCTTGCCCGCCAAACGCCCCATGCCCTCTCTCCATCATTACATAATACGTATGATGATTTAAGCGCATGGTGCGCGCGGTGTCAATCGGCGGAGACGAACTCCTGCCGCTGGCTGCCGAGTTTCTCGATGCCGAGCGTCACCAGGTCGCCGCTTTTCAGATACCAGGGCTCCGGCTTCTGGCCGAGGCCGACGCCCGGCGGCGTGCCGGTGGTGATGACGTCGCCCGGCAGCAGACGCATGAACCGGCTGAGGTAAGAGACGATCTGCGCAACGGTGAAGATCATCGTCGCGGAACTACCGTCCTGCACCCGCTTGCCGTTGACCTCCAGCCACATCGCCAGCACCTGCGGATCGCCCACTTCGTCGGCCGTCACCAGCCAGGGGCCGATCGGGCCGAAGCCGGGGAAGCCCTTGCCCTTGTCCCAGGTGGCGCCGCGTTCCTGCTGCCACTCGCGCTCCGACACGTCGTTGATGACGCAGTAGCCCGCGACGTGATCGAGCGCGGCGGCTTCATCCACCTGATAGGCCTCGGTGCCGATGACGACGCCCAGTTCCACTTCCCAGTCGGTCTTGCGCGAGCCGGGCGGGACGGGGACGGGATCGTTCGGACCCTGGATGCAACTGACCCACTTGTTGAAGACCACCGGCTCCTCGGGGATCGGCAGGTTCGATTCGGCGGCGTGGTCGGCATAGTTGAGGCCGATCGCCACGAACTGCCGCGTGCCCCCGACGCAGGGGCCATAGCGCACCGCCCCGTCGATCAGCGGCAGCGAGGCCGGATCGATCGCGGCAAGGCGCGCCAGCCCCTCGGCACCGATCGCATCGGGTCCGATGTCGGCGACATGGCCGGAAAGGTCGCGGATGCCGCCCTCGGCATCGATCATCGCGGGGCGCTCTTGGCCGGCTTCCCCAACGCGGCACAGTTTCATTCGGAACTTCCTTTCTGCATCATCCCAACGCGGCATGGACAGCCGCATATCATGTTGTATGATGTAGTATGTTTAGCTCCGATGCAAGGCCGCAAGGTGCGCCGATGGATTTGCGCGTCCTCGATTCCCATCAGCATTTCTGGCGCGTGAATGCTCCGGAATGCGCCTGGCCGAATACCGACTGGCCCCTGCTCCATCGCGATTTCCTGCCGCCCGATCTCGCTGCGGAAACGGCGGGCATCATGCTGACGGGCACCATCATCGTCCAGTCGCAGCCCGACAATCGCGACACTGACTGGCTCCTCGCCCTTGCCGCGACCGAACCGACGGTACTGGGCGTCGTCGCCTGGGCCGCGCTCGACACGGCGGACGCACCGGCGCGCGTCGCCAAACTCGGGCGCGAGCCCAAGTGCCGGGGCCTGCGCCCGATGCTGCAGGGCATCGCCGACAGCGAGTGGATCCTGAGCGACGCCGTCGCACCCGCCATCACCGCGATGATCACGCATGGCCTGCGCTTCGACGCACTGGTGGAGCCGCGCCACCTGCCCGCCCTGGCCCGCTTCGCGCGGCGCTGGCCGGCGCTGCCCATCGTCATCGACCATGCCGGAAAGCCCGACGCGGCAAACGACGCCCTCGATCCCTGGCGCGACGATCTTGCGGCCCTGGCCCAGTTGCCGAACGTATGGTGCAAACTCTCGGGCCTGCGGACGCAGCAGGCGCCGGGGCAGGAGGCCACCGCGCTGGCGCCTTACGCAGCGCATGTGCTGGCCTGCTTCGGACCACGCACGATGTGGGGCTCCGACTGGCCGGTTTTGCGCCACATGGCCGACAGTTATGCCGACTGGCTGCGCGACACGCTAATGCTCGTCGGCGCATTCGACGACGATACCGATCTCCCCCGCCTGTTCGAAGGCGCGGCCCGCGAATTCTACGGACTGGAGCACGCATGACCCCTCTTTTCGCCGGAGCGCTGGGCTTCGGCTCGGCCGCCATCGGCAACCTCTATCGCCCCGTCACCGACGCCGAGGCCTTCGCCGTGATCGAAGCCGCCTGGGCTGCAGGGCTGCGCTACTTCGACACCGCGCCTCACTACGGCTTCGGCCTCAGCGAAAAGCGTCTGGGAGCAGCGCTGGCGGCGCTCGACCCGGCAGGCGAGGCCGTGATCTCGACCAAGATCGGCCGAAAACTCGATCCCGCCCCCCACGCCGATCTTTCCGCCGCCCGGCAGGGCTTCGTCTCCCCCGAGCCGTTCGAGAGCGTGTTCGACTACGGCTACGACGCGGTCATGCGCTCGTACGAAGCCAGCCTGAAGCGCCTGCGCCGCGACCGCATCGACATACTGCTGGCACACGACATCGGCCGTTATGCCCACGGGGACGCACACGAGGATCGGATGCGCGAATTCCTCGGCGGCGGCCTGCGCGCGATGCAGGAATTGCGAACGAGCGGCGCGGTCCGCGCGATCGGGCTGGGCGTCAACGAAACGGCGGTGTGCGAGGAGGTGCTGGGCCACGCCGACCTCGACGTGATCCTGCTGGCAGGCCGCTACACCTTGCTGGAACAAGCGCCGCTGGACGGACTGTTCCCGCTCTGCGCGCGGCGCGGCGTGCAAGTGGTCGCCGGTGCGCCGTTCAATTCGGGCATTCTCGCACGCGGGGTGCGGCATCATGCGCCCGCCCAGTACGAATACGGAGCGCCCCCGCCGAACGTGGTCGCACGGGTCGGGGTGATCGAGGACCTCTGCGCGCAACACGGCATACCGCTTGCCGCCGCGGCGTTGCAATTCCCCGTCCGGCATCCGGTGGTCGAGGCGGTGATCCCGGGCATCGCCTCTCCCGACGAACTGGCAAGCGCCGTAACCCTCGCCGCCACACCGATCCCCGAAACGTTCTGGAAGGCACTCGCCGCCACGCTGATCGACAAGCGGGCCGCTTAGCACGCCATCCATCGTCCACCAGGACGTCGCTTCCAGTCACATCATCGACGCTGTAGAGGATCGGGCAAATCCGATCACCGCAAGCGCCCTCGGGTCAGGAGCGGCCTGGATTTTCGGGACGGAGCGACAATACCGCGCGGATACGAGGCAACACGGAATCAGCGAAATATTATAATAATCGCGTGATCAGCATGTCTGAGATCAACGCATCATATTCCCCATAGTGCTACAACTGCGGAGAAGGCTATGGCCAGCAGCAGAACTGCGACAATGGGGCCTGCAGCCCGCGGATGGCGCCACGCCAAGATTTCGTATTGTCGGATTTGTTGCAGATGCTGATCATCTGTCATCAAGTTGGTGAACTGAGCGGGAGATATATCGGCAAAGAGTTTATCCAGTTCGTGAAACTGGTCGAGGGTGAGTTGGCTCTTTTGCCGTAGAATATCGCGGGCCCGGCGAAATGACGGCCCCTTGCGCTCAGAAAAATCAGCGACGGCATCGCTCGTCGCAGCGTTATCAGCATGGAGTACACCCAGCATTCGAGCCTCCTGCAGGTCTTTCGTTACAACAAGATGCGGTTTGACCTCGCCCGCTCAGGCGGTCGGGGGATAGGGATGATGACCGAAGACCCACTGCAGGCGGGGCGCGGCATTGTCCTCGACCAGCAGGAC
Source organism: Novosphingobium resinovorum (assembly GCF_027922145.1). Taxonomy (GTDB): domain Bacteria; phylum Pseudomonadota; class Alphaproteobacteria; order Sphingomonadales; family Sphingomonadaceae; genus Novosphingobium; species Novosphingobium resinovorum. The sequence continues at coordinate 420,260 of NZ_BSFC01000021.1, forward strand.
TTGCGCGTCGCGGCCCTGCATGCCGATCTGATGCGCGGCGTCGATGGCGCGGTTCAGCGCCGCCTTCTGACTGGCGAAGACATCGAGTGCAATTCCATGGAGCGTCACGGCCCATTCCAGACCGCGGCGGAAAACATGGAAATCGTTGCGGGACTGAGTCATCCTGGCGCCCTTTCTCATATTTTCGATCGGCATACCGATCCCTGGCATGGATCGGATGTCGATCTCGACAATTCTCAAGTTATTTAATTGAGAATATCTGTCAAGCCGTCATTGTTCCCTACCTTCCGGCTCCACGGCATTACCTTGCGCTCACCGTCGAAGCCGTCTGCCCGTAGAGAATGCGCTTTGCTTCTTCGCCTTGAGGGGCGTTGGCATCGGGGTTGATCTCGGCGACAAGCGCATAGGCGCGCGCCACCGCTTCGCGTTCGCCGATAGCCTCGAACCAGCGGCGCAGGTGGGGGAAGTCGTCGAGCGACTGCCCATGCCGCTGCCATGGCACGATCCGGGGATAGCTGGCGATGTCGGCGATCGAATAGTCCGGCCCGGCGAGGTACTCCCGGTCGGCGAGGCGCTTGTTCAGAACACCGTAGAGCCGGTTGGTCTCGTTGGTGTAGCGCTCGACCGCATAGGCAATCTGCTCGGGGGCGGCATGGCGGAAATGGTGGTTCTGCCCCGCCATCGGGCCGAGACCGCCCATCTGCCAGAACACCCATTGCACTGCTTCGCTCCGAACGCGCAGGTCCTGCGGGATCAGCCTGCCGGTCTTCTCCGCAAGGTAGAGCAGGATCGCACCGGATTCGAAGACCGACAGCGGCGGCCCGCCATCCGCCGGATCGTCGTCCACGATCGCGGGGATGCGGTTGTTCGGGGCGATGGACAGGAAATACGGCAGGAACTGCTCGCCCCGGCCGATGTCGACCGGGGTGATCTGGTAAGGAAGCCCCGTCTCCTCAAGGAAGATCGTGATCTTGTGACCGTTCGCGGTAGTCCAGTAATAGAGGTCGATCATGGCGGGCTTTCTTCGCAGGCCGGCTTCAGGCCGGCTGGGGGATGAGGCGCAGGTACGGCTTCTGTTCCGTCCAGCCGTTAGGAAACAGCGCCCTGGCCTCCGCTTCGCCCAGCGAGGGAACGATGATGACCTCGCCGCCCTGCTGCCAGTCCGCCGGGGTCGCGACCTTGTGCTTGTCGGTCAGTTGCAGGCTGTCGATCGTACGCAGGATCTCGGCGAAGTTGCGGCCGGTGGAGGCCGGATAGGTCAGCGTCAGGCGCAGCTTCTTCGCCGGGTCGATGACCAGCACGGTGCGCACCGTGGTCGTGTCCGAGGCATTGGGATGGATCAGGTCGAGCAGTGCGGACACCTTGCGGTCATGGTCCGCGATCAGCGGGAAGTTGAGCGCGGTGCCCTGCGTTTCGGCGATGTCCTTCGACCATTCCTCATGGCTGTCGGCGCCGTCGACGGAGAGGCCGATGACCTTCACCCCGCGCCGCTCGAACTCGGGCTTGAGGCGCGCGACGGTGCCCAGTTCAGTCGTGCAGACCGGGGTGAAATCCTTCGGATGGGAGAACAGGACTACCCAGCTGTCACCCGCCCAGTCGTAGAAGCCCAGCGACCCCTCGGTCGAATCCTGGGTGAAATCGGGCACGGTGTCGGAGAGCTTGAGAGACATCGGTGGAAACCTTTCGGAGCGGGGCCGCGCAGAGGCCTGCGGGATCGGGTTGCGGCGCCCCGCGAGACATCCCGCAAGGCGGCGTGATGAGGAGAGAGTGCGGTGCCTGACGCTGTCGTCCGGGCATCGGCGCGATGAGGCGCGAAAGAATAGCGCCGCGCGCGCGGCCCGCCGTCGAGGCCTGGAAAAGCGGAGGTATCAGCTGTTCAGGCAAGCTCGAGACTATGCCCGGCAGGGTCCAAGTCAACGGCAAGATTTCTTTGCCTGCGCCCTAGCCGCGCTTGGCACGCCGCAGCTGTTCGTTTTTGACCATCCGAACATCGCCCGGCTGCTGCATTTTGAACGGTCGCCCCGGCAAGCGTTCGCACGCAGCCGCTCAACCCGCGCATACCGTGCGATCAGCGCAAACTGGCACGGCTCTTGATTAGTGCCCCGGCATAAGCGCGCTGCGCGCCATTGCAGGGGTGATTATGCCAGTTGAATTCGTCGGAGCACTTGCCGCCCAGAACCAGTTCCTTGGCCCGCCGAGCGGCGGCCAGCATATCGACCTTGAATACTTGCGCGACCTTGCCCGCGTGCATGAAAACGCCGGCTTCGACCGGGTGCTGATGCTGGCGGGCGGGGAGTCCATCGTCGCCACCGGGTTCGCCGCCTCGGTCACCGAGCGGCTCGGCTTCATGATCCCGTTCCGGCCCGGCCCGCTCTCGCCGCTGCACGGTGCCAAGGCGCTCGCCGCGCTGGATCACGTAACCAAGGGCCGCATCCGGGTCCATGCCATCACCGGCATCACCGCCGAACCGGGCCTCGGCGATTTCCTCACCGACAAGGACGAACGCTACGCGCGCACCAGCGAATACCTCGACGTGCTGCGCCAGGCCTGGACCTCGGACGCGCCGTTCGACCATGACGGCAAGTACTACCAGCTCAGGAACGTCTACTCGCCGATCAAGCCGTATCAGCAGCCGCATCCGCCGGTGTCCTTCGGTGGATCGTCGGACGCGGCCTATCACGTCGCCGCGCGGCACTGCGATCTCTACGCGCTCTGGGCCGAGCCTCTGTCCGACGTCAAGGAACAGATCGGCAAGCTGAAGGCCGCCGCCGCCGCGATCGGCAAGCCCACCCCGCGCGTCAGCCTCTCGGCTCGCCTCATCATCGGCAAGACCGAGGCGCAGGCGTGGGAGAAGGCGCATGAAACCGCCGAGAAGCTCGCCAGCAACCGCCGCAACGCCGCCCCCAACCCGCTGTTCCACGGCGTCCAGGGCACCGGCACCAAGCGCCTCCTCGCTGCTGCCGAACGCGGCGATCGCCATGACAAGTACCTCTGGTTCGGCACCGCCACCGCCGTTGGCGCGACGCACGATTCCACCTCGCTCGTCGGCACCCCCGACCAGATCGTGGAGGCGCTGCTCGACTACTACGACATCGGCGTCACCACTTTCCTCAATCGCGGCTACGAGCCGATCTACGACGCCGTGGACTACGGCCGCTACATCATCCCCGCCGTGCGCGAGGAAGTGCGCCGCCGCGAGGAAACGGCTGCGAAGACCGGCGCTCCCGCCCTCCAGACCGCCTGACCGGAGCCTCAAGGGATGACCACGAAGCCCCCCCGGCTCGCCTCCGAGGCCGAAGCCATCGCCGCCGCGCACGCCGCCGCAGCGAAGATCGCCCTGCTCGCCCGCGATGCCTCGCTGAACGACAAGGTGCCGCATGAGGCCGCAGAGATCCTCTCCGCCTCGGGCGTAACCAGCATCTACGTACCCCGCGAGTTCGGCGGCCTCGGCGCCTCGATCGAGACGGTGGTGGAGACGGTGCGGATCATCTCGGCGGCGGACGGCGGGGTCGGGCAGATCCTGCAGATCCACAACGTGATGATCCGCGGCGTTTTCTCGCGCCCCGACGATGCGTTCCGCGCCCGGCTGGTGGCGGACATCTTCGCCGGCAAGCGCTTCGGCAACGCGCTGGCCGAAGGGAAAGGCAAGGGCAAGGGCGGTGGCACCCGGCTGACGCTGGACGAACAGGGCATCTGGCGTCTCAACGGCCGCAAGACCTTCGCCACCGGGTGTTACCTCGCCGAGTGGATCTCGATCTCCGCCACCAGCGACCAAGGCCCGGTCGGCGTGCTGCTTCACCGCGATGCGCCGGGGCTGACGCTGGAGGACGACTGGCATGCCTTTGGCCAGCAGCATTCGGTCAGCGGCAGCGTCCGCTTCGACAACATCGAGGTCGATCCCCGCTTCGCCCCCAAGGCTCAGGTGGGCGGCGGCGCGCCGGACTTCATGCCGCGCACCGGCCTGACCTGGCCGCAGATCCTCCACGCCGCGATCGACACCGGCATCGCGCGCGGCGCGCTCGAAGCGGCGACCGCCTACATCCGCGACAATATGCGGGCCTGGCCCGAATCCGGTCTGGCCCGCGCCGCCGACGAGCAGCACACGATCAAGCGGATCGGCGAATATGCCGTCGCCGTGCGCGCGGCGGAATCGGCGCTGCGGTATGCGGCTCGCACCTTCGACCGGTTCAAGGCCGATCCCGGCAATCGCGCGCTGGAGGACGAACTGATCCTCGCCACCGCCACCGCGCGCGCGCAGTCGGACGAAGCCTCGATCTTCATCGGCAGTGACCTGTTCGCGCTGACGGGGGCCAACTCCACGCTCGATCGCTGGAACCTGCAGCGGTACTGGGCCGATGCCCGCGTCCACACCACGCACGATCCGATCCGCTGGCGGATCTATCACATCGGCAACTACTACCTGAACGGCGTCCCGCCCGACGAATACGGCCGCGCGGCAAGGCTGCGCCAGCAAGAGATCGCCATCGCGACGAACGCCGCAACCAAGGAGAACGCGCTGTGAGCATAGAGCCCGCCACCGAACTGCTCGACCGCGAGCCGCTTCCCGCCCCGCGCTTCGCCGACGAAGCCGACGCCATCGCCGCCGCGCACGAAGCCGCCGCGCGGATCGCGGCGATCTCCGCCGACCCGGCCGAGCGCAGCCGCATCCCTCACGAACAGAGCGCGATCCTGGAACGGTCCGGCGTGACCACCGTGGCGCTCTCCCCCGAGGAAGGCGGCATCGGCGCGTCGGTGGCGACGATCGTCGAGATCACGCGGATCATCTCGGCGGCGGACGGCGGCGTCGGCCAATTGGTGCAGATCCACAACATGATGCTGCGCGGCATCTTGCGCCGCCCCGATGACGCGCTGCGCCGCCGTGTGATCGCCGATATCGCCGCCGGCAAGCGCCTCGGCCATGCGGCGGCCGAAGTCGGCGGCAAGCACAAGTTCGATATCCGCACCACTGCCGCGCGCAATGCGCAAGGACAATGGGTGGTGAACGGCGCCAAGTTCTACGCCACCGGCAGCTACCTTGCCGAATGGATATCCTCGGGCGCGAAGACCGAGGACGGCCAGATCGGCTTCCTCGTCCACCGCGACACGCCGGGCCTGATCCTCGACGACGACTGGCACTCGTTCGGCCAGCGCCATTCGGTGAGCGGCGGCGTGCGCTTCGAGAACCTCGTGCTGGAGGACTGGCAGGTCAGCCTGCCCGGCGCCGGCGCCCCGCAGAAGCCCGAGCGCACCGGCCTCACCTGGGCGCAGATCAACCACGCCGCGATCGACGCCGGCATCGCGCGCGGCGCGTTCGAGGCGGCGATCCACTACCTGGGCAACAACTCCAACGTCTGGATCGATGCCGAGGTGGAGCGCGCGGTGCAGGAACCGCTCATCATCAAGCGCATCGGCGACTATGCGGTGGCGCTGCGCGTGGCGGAATCGCTGCTGCGCGATGCGGCCGAACTCTACGATGCATACAACGCGAAAGGGCGCCCGAGCGACCTCGACGACGAACTCATCCTCGCCGTCGCCGCCGCGCGCGTGAAGACCGACGAGGCGGCGCTGCTGATCTCCAGCGACATGTTCTCGCTGCTGGGGGCCAGTTCCTCGTACCGCAAGTTCAACCTCGACCGCTTCTGGGCCGACGTTCGCGTCCACACCACGCATGATCCGATCCGCTGGCGCCTGCATCACGTAGGCGACTACTACCTCAACGGCACGCCGCCGCACGAATACTCGGCAGCCGCGATCCGCCGCCCCGCCGAGGCCTGACCGCGCGCTTATGACCGACGCTTCCCTCGCTGCGAGCGCACAGCGCCCTTCGCCTCTCAAGGCCTATCCCCTGCTGCGCAGCCTTGCGCTCTACCGCACGATCCCGGTGCTGTTCAGCGTGACCTTCGCGCTGTTCACAGTGGTGCACCTCAGCCTTGCCCTGCAACAATGGCTGGTCGGGCGTGCGCTCGATGCGGTGAACTCGGGCAAGGCGGCTACTCGCCTCGCCGACGGCACGATCGACCTCACCGTCGCCGGGCACTGGGCGATCCTGCTCGTCAGCCTCGCCGCGACGCGGGGCGTGCTGCAGTACTTCTCGGGCCTGTGCAGCATTCGGGCCAGCCAGTCGCTGCTCTCGACCCTGCGCGAGAAGATCCTCGTCAAGGTGCAGGCGCTGCATCTGGGCTACCACTGGCAGCACGGCATGGGCGAGATGATAACCCGCACCACCCGCGATGCCGACAAGCTGCGCGATGCCCTCGTCGCGTTCTGGCGCCAGACGGTGGAGACGGCGCTGGTCGTCACCGCCGCGATGGGGCTGCTGTTCTGGTACGACCGGGCGCTGGGCGCGGTGCCGTTCGCGCTGACGCTGCTGGGCTTCTGGATCTTCGTACGCCAGACCAACACGCTGGTGGTGCTCGACCGCAACGTCAGCGACGCCTACGATCAGGTCAATCAGGATCTGGCCGAGGGCATCGGCGGCGTGCGCGTCATCAAGTCGTTCCGGCTGGAACAGGGCCGCATCCGCAAGTTCCGGGGCCACGTCGGCTTCTTCCTCGACCAGTCGCGCCATGCGCTGGCCTGGTGCAGTTCGCGCATTCCCATACCGCAGGCGGTGGTGGCGCTCGGCCATGTGTGGATCATGGTCTACGGCGCGCACCTCGTCGTCGCCGGAAAGCTGGGCGTGGGCGAACTGGTCTCCGCCCTGCTGATCGCGACGACGCTGGTGTTCCGTGTCGAGACGGTGGGCCGCGTGATGCGCATCTTCGCCGATGCCCGCGCCTCGGCCGCGCGCATCTGGGACTTGCTGGACGAACAGCCCGAGATTCATTCGGGCACCGGCGCCCTCCCCACAGGCGCGCTCGGCCTGCGGCTCGATGCCGTGCGCCTGCTCGCGCCGGGCGGGCAGACGCTGGTGCTGGACGCCTGCAACCTGACCGTCGAGCCCGGCGGCATCGTCGCGCTGGTGGGTGCGACAGGGTCGGGCAAAAGCTCGCTCGCCTCGCTCCTGCCGCGCCTTGCCGACGTCGATGGCGGGTCGGTGGCGGTCGGCTCCGACGCGGCTGGCTGGCACGACGTACGCGGCCTGCGCCTCGGCGAACTGCGCCGCCGCGTCCATGTCGTGCCGCAGGACATCTTCCTGTTTTCCGACACGCTGGCCGCCAACTTGCGCGCCGCCGCGCCCGATGCGGACGAGGCCGCGCTGGTCGAGGCATTGCGCCTAGCCGGGGCGGAGGAAGTTCTGGCCCGCCTGCCCGACGGCCTCGAAACCCGTATCGGGGACCGGGGCGTCACTCTTTCCGGCGGCCAGCGCCAGCGCCTGTGCCTTGCCCGCGCGCTGCTGGCCGCGCCCGACATCCTCGTCCTCGACGATGCCACCAGCGCGCTCGACGCCGTTACCGAACGCACCGTGCTGCGCAACATCCGGGGCCTGCGCTCGCAGCACGGCGGGCGCATGACGGTACTGCTCATCACCAGCAAGCTCTCGTCCGTGCTGCTTGCCGACCGCACCCTCGTGCTCGGCGCGGGGCGCATCGTCGCCAGCGGCGCGCACGAGGACCTCCTGCTCGATCCGCTTTACCGCGACCTTCTGGGAATCGACCGTGCCGCAGCCTGACAACAAGCGCGTCCTCAGCGACATCGAGATCGAGGAAATGCTGGCGCGTCATGCGCTGGACCGCAGCATGTTCCGCCGCCTGCTGCCCCTGCTCGGCCCGGTGCGCGGGCAGGTGGCGGCGGTCATCGCGCTGGAGACGCTGCTGGTCGGCATCGTCTTCGTCCGGCCATGGTTCATCGGCCAGTTGCTCGATCACGGACTGGTCAAGGGCGCGGCCGGGTGGACGCTGGACGAGCGGCTGCTGGCCTGGCTGGGCCTCGGCCTTGCCGTGACCTGGCTGGCGCGGTTCCTGTTCGCAGGCGTCTCCAGCTATCTGGCGGGCGCCGCCGCACTGCGCGTGCTGAACGACCTGCGCATCCGCATCTTCGAACACATCCAGGCGCTCAGCGTCGGCTACTTCGATCGCACCAAAGCGGGCCGCATCCTTTCCCGCGCCGACCGTGACGTCGATGCGCTGGAGGCGCTGTTGGTGCAAGGCCCGCCGGACATCCTCTCGGCCGTGCTGCGCTTCGCCGGGGCGGCGGTGATGCTGTGGCTGCTCTCGCCGCTGCTGCTCGGCGCGCTCGCCACCGTGGTGCCGTTCCTGATCCTCGGAACCTGGCTGTTCAAGCGGGTGTCGCAGAAAAGCTGGGCCGTCGTCGCCGAGAACCGCAGCCGCTTCACTTCGCACCTCGTCGAGACGGTGTCGGGCGTGCGGATGATCCAGCAACTGGTGCGCGAGGAGCCCAACCGGGCGCGCTACCGTGTACTCCTCAAGGACTTCGACGGGGCGCTGGTGCGCGGCAACATGCGCTCGGGCTGGTTCGCGCCGCTCAGCGGCCTGCTCAACGCGGCGGGCATGGCGATGATCCTGCTGGTCGGCAGCTATGGCCTTGCGCAAGGCCAGCTGACCTTGGGCGAACTAGCGCAGAGCCTGTTCTACGTCATGCTCTTCCTCGGCCCGCTGCAGGATTTCAACGACCTGTTCGAACGCTACGCCTCCGGCTCCGCCTCGGCCCAGCGGGTGTTCCTGCTGCTGGATACCAGACCGGAGATCCTCGACGCCGAGGAGCCGGTGCCCGTCTTCGCGCTGCGCGGCGAGGTGGAGTTCCGGTCGGTCGGCTTCTCCTATGCGCCCGGCGTGCTGCCGCAAGTGCTGCACGACCTTTCGCTGCACATCCATGCGGGCGAAGTCGTCGCGGTGGTGGGCGCCACCGGGCACGGCAAGTCCACGCTGGTCCAGCTGCTCACCCGCTTCTATGAGGCACAGAGCGGTGCCGTGCTGATCGACGGGATCGACGTCAAGCATATGCGCCAGTCGGACCTGCGGCGGCAGGTTGGCGTGGTGCTGCAGGACAACGTGCTGTTCAGCGGCTCGGTGCTCGACAACTTGCGGCAGGCCCGCCCCGAAGCCGGCGACGAGGAACTGATCGAGGCCGCCCGCGCGCTCGATGCCGACGAAGTGCTGGGGCGCCTCTCGCAAGGCTATCACACACAGGTCGGGCCGCTGGGCGCGAACCTCAGCCACGGGCAGCGCCAGCTCGTGTGCCTCGTGCGCGCCTACCTCACCGACCCGGCGGTGCTGGTGCTGGACGAAGCCACGTCAGCAGTCGACGTCCATACCGAGCGGATGATCCAGCGCGCGCTGCGGCGACTGTGTGAAGGGCGCACCGCGATCATCATCGCCCACCGCCTCGCCACCATCCGCGACGCCGACCGGATCGCGGTTATCCGCGAGGGGCAGGTGATCGAACTCGGCAGCCACGGCGAACTGACCGCACTCGGCGGCGCTTATGCTGCGCTTTACGAAGCCTACGAACGCCAGAGCGGTGCCCTGCCCGAAGTCACGGTAGAGCGTCTGGTCGAGATCGGCGGGGCCGCCTGATACTTCCCACCACATCGTCATTGCGAGCGTAGCGAAGCAATCCAGGGCAGTTCAGCGGCGCCCTGGATTGCTTCGCTACGCTCGCAATGACGTCAGTAAATAAGCCGACTGCACTCTGAATACTCTGCTGACAAACCAGCATCACCTGCTGATCGCAGCGCAGTTATATTTCCAGAGTGCAACAAAGGCCCCGAAATCTCATCGAAACGTCATTTGGCCCGGTCTTTGCAAACCATGCTCCTGCGGGGGCAAACCGCGCACGGCAATGCCGGGGCGGACCGCCGAAACGAATAGCGACAAACGGTTTCGGAGCGACGACACATGACATTCAGGACTTATCTCGCACAGGGGGCCGCCGCCGTCGCCCTGCTTTCCCCCGGCATCGCCCGGGCCGAAGCGGCAGCGCTGGCGGACGCGGCCACGGAAGCGGAGGCAGCGGACAACATCGTCGTCACCGGCGCGCGCAGCGCCGGGCGCACGGTCGAGAACAGCCCGACACCGATCGACGTCCTTCCCGCCAGGACGCTACAGCAAGCCAACCAGGCCAGCCTGCTGCAGACGCTGAACGACACCCTCCCCTCGTTCAACGTGCCCAACATGCCCAGCTACGGCATCAACACCTTCATCCGCGCCGGACAGCTGCGCGGGCTGAGCAGCGGGCACACGCTGGTCCTCGTCAACGGCAAGCGCCGCCACGTCACCGCGCGCCTCGGCGTCAATGACGTGGGCGTGGCGGCGGTGGACCTCGGCCTGATCCCGCTGGGCACCATCGAGCGGGTCGAAGTCCTGCGCGATGGTGCCTCGGCGATCTACGGCTCGGATGCGATCGCGGGGGTCATCAACGTCATCACCCGCAAGTCCTCCGAAGGCGGCGAAGTCAGCGCGCGGGCCGGGCAGTATTATCAGGGCGGCGGCTGGCTGCAGCAGTACAACGCGGGCGCGGGCCTCGGGATCGGCGACGGCGGGCATCTCTACGTCTCGGGCCAGTACGTCGACCAGAAGGCGCTGTTCGGCGACGGCGACGTCCCCGACAATATCCTCTTCTACTTCCCGCGCGACGCGAGCGGCAACCCGGTGCTGCCTGCGGGCAACGCCTCCACCGCCCCCACGCTCCCCGCCGGAGCGACGCCCGACCCGCGCGAGGCGACGGTGGATCGCCACAAGATCTTCGGCGCGGCAGGCGGCGTGCCGCGCGCGCAGGTCGCCTCGTTCACGGCCGACCTCGGCGTGCCGCTGGGCGACGGTCTGGAGCTTTACGGCTTCGGCGACTATTCGTGGCGCAAGGGCCGCTCGCCGCAGCATTTCCGCTTCCCCTCGCGCGACCAGAACGTGCGCGCGATCTGGCCCGACGGGTTCACCCCCTACAGCGGCATCGTCGAGAACAACTTCTCCGCCCTGCTCGGCCTGCGCGGCGAGATCGGCGAGGGCTGGAACTGGGACTTGTCCAGCGGCTACGGACAGGACGACATCGACACCTACGTCTATGATTCCATCAGCCCCAGCTACGGGCTCCAGAGCCAGACCGACTTCTTCCTGGGCAATTACCGCTACACCGCCTGGACCTCCAACCTCGACATCCGCAGGAGCACCGAGGACGGACTGCTGGGCTTCGGGACCGACTGGTCTTTCGGCGCGGAGTTCCGCCGCGAAACCTACCGCCGCACCGAGGGTGACGAACAGTCGTGGGGCTACGGCGGCCAGCCCATCCTCGACGGGCCGAACGCGGGTAAGCCGATCTCGCTCTCCGACGCCGGATCGCAGGCCGACACCGGCGTCCGCCCGGAAGACGCGGCGAGCGACGACCGCAATTCCTACGCGCTCTACGCCGGGCTTTCGCTGCGGCCCGGCACGGCGGTGACGCTCGACCTCGCCGCCCGCTACGAGCGGTATCAGGGCGCGGGCGACGTCGTCACCGGGCGCATCTCCGGCCGTTACGAGATCGCCCCCGGATTCGCGCTGCGCGGCACTGCCAGCACCGGCTTCCAGGCCCCGGCGCTGGCCGCGCTGACCTTCCGCCAGACCGGGGTGACGGTGAACCAGACCAACCACATCCTCGCGGTCAACTCGCCCGAGGCGCAGGCGCTGGGCGCGAAACCGCTCAAGCCCGAACGTTCGACCAACTTCAGCGCGGGCTTCGTGGTGCAGCCGGTGAGCGGCGTGAACCTCTCGGTCGATGCCTATCAGGTGCGCGTGCGCGACCGTATCTCTCAGATCGGCGCGTTTCGCGAATCCACCCATCCCGGCTCGGGCGTGCTGGTACAGGCCGCCTCACCCACCTTCGGCCCGGACGACAGCATCTCGTACCTCGTCAACGCCGGCACTACGCGCACGCGCGGCGTCGACGTGGTGCTCGACGGAAAGTTCGACGTCGGCCCCGGCGCGCTGCGCTGGAGCCTTGCGGGCAACTACAACAAGACGAAGTTCCTGAACGTGGCCGAGAGCCCGGCGGTGCTGCAGCAGTTCAACATCGTGATGATCTCCACCAGCACGCAGGCGCAAGTGCTCTACCGCGCCCCGCGCCTCAAGGGCATCGCTTCGGTGAACTGGGAATCCGGCCCGTTCTCGCTGGGCCTGCGCGGGACGTACTACGGCAAGATCAACCGATCCTACACGCTCACGCATGCGAGCGGACCGAACACCATCGAACTGGTCGATGTCGGCAGGATCTTCATCGCCGACCTCGAAGCGGGCTACGAATTCACCGAACGGCTCGGCCTGCGCTTCAACGTCAACAACCTGTTCGACACCAGGCCCGCGCAAGTGCCGAAGAACGCCACCTCGCGCTGGCCGTTCTCCTCGGTCGCCTACGTGCAGGACAGCCCCGTCAATCCGCTCGGCGGCTTCTACTCCGCCACCCTTTCCTACCGCTGGTAAACGCAGGAGACTTTCCAATGACCGATACCATAGACACGATCTGGTTCACCCGCTGCCCTGTGCCCACCGCGACCGGCCTTGCCTACAAGCTGGGCTGGCTGGACGAGGAATTCGCGCCCGACGGCATCAAGGTCGCCACCCTGCAGGACAACCGGGATCTAGGCCGCCACCACTACGACCACCAGCTGCCCTCGCTGATCCGCGAGGGCGGCAACCTGCTCGCCATCGCCGCACGGGCGCAGGGCGCGCCGAGCCGGTTGATCGGCCTGACCTGGATCGACGAGGCGCAGGCGATCCTCGTGCGCCCCGGTTCGGGCATCACCCGGCCGGAGCACCTCAAGGGCAAGCGCATCGCCTTGCCGGGCTGGTCCGAAAAGCCCGACGCCGCGCATGTGCGCGGCTCCAGCATCGCGCGCGGGATGAGCCAGCACGGCATCAAGGGCGCGCTCGCCTATGCCGGGCTGACCTTCGACGACGTGACGTTCGTGGAAGTCGGCCAGCGCCCGCGCGAAGAGGGCGATCCGCGCGCGCAGCTCCAGTCGCTGTGGACCGGGCTGCCCGACCTCGTCGACGGCCGGGTCGATGCCGCCTACGTCAAGGGGGCCTCGGCGATCGACGCCGCGCAGCGCCTCGGCGTCGAAGTCGGCATCGACCTCGACGCCCTGCCCGACCGGCGCTGGCGCGTGAACAACGGCACGCCGCGCCCGATCACGGTGCATCAGGATCTGATCGACAATCACTTCGACCTCGTCGTCCGCTTCCTGGAGCGCACGCTGGCGGCGGCCGAATGGGCGAAGACGAACCAGTCGAAGGTGCGCGAGGTGCTGCAGGGCGAAACCCGCGCCGGGGCCGAGGGCGTGGCGCGCGCCTACAGCGACGAGACGCTGGCCGATCTCCACCCGGACCTCTCGGACGAACGGCTCGCGCTGTTCGAGCAGCAGAAGCGGTTCATGTTCGTGCACAACCTGCTCGACCGCGACTTCGATCTGGCCGACTGGGTGGACCGCCGCCCGCTGGAAGCCGCCTATGCCCGCCTGGGTGAGCGGGCTGCCGTGACGGCGTGAAAGGGCGGGCGGTGTGTAAAAGCGATCCCGCAGCTTGCGCGCCGCCCGCTGACACACCCCCGACGGTAACCCCACCATCCTCGTCATTGCGAGCGTAGCGAAGCAATCCAGGGCGGTTTACGTGGCCCTGGATTGCTTCGCTACGCTCGCAATGACGAGACGGTGGGCGGCATCAGTCCCCGATCAGTCCCGCGTTCTTGAGATAAGTCCGGATCACGTTGCGGGTCACGCCCAGCGCCTGCGCGGTGCGGACCTGGTTCTCGTTGGAGAGCGCATAAGCCTCGCGCACCGCCAGATCGATCAGGCGATCCAGCAACTGCGGCTCTCCGAACGAGATCAGCCTGGACAGCGCCGAGCGAATATCATCGAGACCTTGCGCATCCGCGACGGGCGCCGGACCCGCCGTCCGCGCGCCCGGAACAGCCGCTGCGAGACCGAGATGCTCGGGCTCGATGAACTTGCCCGGCGCCACCAGCGTGGCGCGCTGGATCACGTTCTCAAGCTCGCGGATATTGCCCGGCCAGGCATGGTGGAACACCGCGTCCTCGGCATCCGGGCTGAGCGAGATCGCCGACGCGCCCGATTTCTCGCCGTAGACGCCAAGGAAATGCCGCGCGAGCGGGAGGATGTCCGCCGGTCGCTCGCGCAATGGCAGCAGCGGCAGGGTGACCACGCCGAGGCGGTAGAACAGGTCCTCGCGGAACTTCCCCGCCTCGACCGCCGCGCGCAAGTCCACGTTGGTCGCCGCGATCAGGCGGAAGTCGAGGCTGACCGGCCGCCGCGCGCCGATGCGCACCACCTCGCGTTCCTGCAGCACGCGCAGCAGCTTCACCTGCAGCGAATGCGGCAGGTCCCCCACTTCGTCGAGGAACAGGGTGCCGCCGTTGGCCGCCTCGAACCAGCCTTCGCGGGCGTTGGTGGCGCCGGTGAAGGAGCCGCGCTCGTGGCCGAACAGTTCGCTCTCCGCCAGCGTCTCGGAAAAGGCGCCGCAGTTGACCGCCACGAACGGACGGTCCGCCCGGCCGCTCTGCTGATGGACGTAGCGCGCCACCAGTTCCTTGCCGGTGCCGGTCTCGCCGGTAATCATCACCGTCGCGTCGCTGGGCGCGGTGCGCGCGATCAGCGGCAGCAGCGCCTTCGATCGCGGGTCGGAGAAGATGAAAGTCCGAGCCCGGATCGCCAGGGCCGAAACCTCGAATTTCAGGATGGTGTCGCGCATGTGAAGCCCCCCGTGCCTTATTCGCCCCGGATGATTCCGGTGCGCCCTGCAGCCGGTGCGGTGGTCCGCTTCCTCTTATCGAAAACGACTGTACCACCATTTGTCTACCAATGCAGTTGGGAATCCTTCGCGGCGGCGAAGCTGACCTTTAGCCGCGATGGTTTTTCGTCATTGCGAGCGCAGCGAAGCAATCCAGGGCGGCGCAAAACTGCCCTGGATTGCTTCGCTGCGCTCGCAATGACGAACGGAGTAAAATCCCCGGCGCTTTGAAGCGCGCCGCAAACTCACCCGGCGGTAGCGCGCAGACGCGGCGAATCCGCTATCGGCGCCCGGGTGTAGGGATGTTCGGGACGGTCGAGCAGGCGATCGGCCGGGCCGTGCTCGACGATCCGTCCATGCTGCAGCACTGCCACGAAATCCGCCACCGCGCGCACGACGCCGAGGTCATGCGTGACGAACAGGATCGTCAGCCCGGATTCGCGCTGGAGCTGCCTGAGCAGGTCGATGATCGCCGCCTGCACCGACACGTCGAGCGCCGAGGTGATCTCGTCGCAGATCAGCAGTTCGGGCTTGCAGATGAGCGCGCGGGCGATGGCGACGCGCTGGCGTTCGCCGCCCGACAAGTCTCGCGGATAGCGCCGCGCCAGTTCGGGCGCGAGCGCGACCCGCTCCAGCACCTCGGCGACTTCCCTGTCGGCATCGGCGGAGCGGATCGGGAAGAAATGCAGCGCCGCCGTGCGCAGGATCTGCCCCACCGTCTGGCGGGGATTGAGCGCACGGAACGGGTTCTGGAAGATGTACTGGATGCGCCGCCGCAGATCGATGTCGCGCTCTCCCGACAGCCGGACGCGGCGGCCATCGTAGTCGAACGTGCCCTCCACGTCCTCCACCGCGCCCACCAGCGCGCGGCTGAAGGTGGTCTTGCCCGATCCGCTCTCGCCCACCAGCGCGGTGCAGTAGCCCTTGGGCAGTTCGAGCCCGACGTCGAACAGCACCTGACTGTCGCCGTAGCTGGCCGAGACCCCCTCCAGCACGGCAAGCGGCTGCACGGCGGCGGCAGAGATGAGGCGCGAGGCGATCGGTGTGTCGTCGCGGCGGTCCCGGATCGGATGATGGCAGGCAACGAGGCGCCGGTCGCCGAAGTCGCGCCCCGTTTCCCGCAGGCCGGGCCGCTGCGCACAACTGGCGCTGGCGAGTGCGCAGCGCGGCGCGAAGCGGCAGCCGTCCGGACGGTCCTGCAAGGCGGGTGCATGGCCGCGGATGGGCCGAACCGCGTGGCGCCCGGCGATGTCAGGCACGGCATCGAGCAGGCCGCGCGTGTAGGGATGCGCGGGGCTTTCGAAGATCTGGTCGCGCCCGCCGCTTTCGACGATGTGCCCGGCATAGAGCACCACCACCCGGTCGACGAGTTCGCGCACCACCGCCAGATCGTGCGAGACATAGACCGCGCCGATGCCGCGTGTCCGGCACAAGTCGCGCAAGGTCGCCAGCACCCGCGCCTGCGTGGTCACGTCCAGCGCGGTGGTCGGCTCGTCGAGCACGATCAGGCGCGGACGCAGCAGCACCGCAAGGGCGAGGAGCACGCGCTGCTGCTGGCCGCCCGAGAGCTGGTGCGGAAAGCGGCGCAGGAATTCGCGCGTCGCAGGCAGGCCGACATCGGCGGCCGCCTCGGCGATGCGGGCTTCGCGGGCGGGCTTGCCCAGATCGGGCAGGTGGACGCGCAGCACTTCGGCCAGCAGCGAGCCGATCCGCCGCATCGGGTTGAGCGCAAGCGCCGGATCCTGCGCGACGTGGGAAATCACCGCGCCGCGCACTTTCTGCCGCTCTGCCTCGGTCAGCGCGAGGATGTCGCGCCCGTCGAGGAACACCGATCCGCCGGAGATCACCGCCCCGGCGCGGCTGTCGCCGAGCAGCGCGGTGGCGATGCTGGTCTTGCCGCAGCCGCTCTCGCCCACCACGCCGACGATCTCGCCGGGCAGCACCGAGAAACTGACTTCGCCGACGATCTCTGGCCCGTCCTCGATCGCGACGGAAAGGTCGCGCACCTGCAGCAGGGCGTTGACGAAGGGGACGACGCTCATGCCTGATTCTCCCGCTGGCGGCGCTTCTTGCCGCGCATCTGCGTGCGCGCCCGTGACTTGACGCCGCGCCGCACGCCGATGCGGGAACCCGCGCGCGAGATGCTCTCGGCCAGCAGGTTGGTGCCCAGAGCGAACAGGCCGATCATCGCCACCGGGGCGAGTACGGCCCAGGGCTGGATCATCAGGCCCGCGCGGTTCTCGTTTATCATCAGCCCCCAGTCGGCGGCGGGCGGCGCCACGCCGTAGCCGAGGAAACTGAGGCCCGAGAGCACGCCGACCGCCCAGGTCAGCATGATGCCCAGATGGACCAGCAGCGGCGTCGCGATGTTGGGCAGGATCTCCAGCAGCACCACGCGCCACCACGGATAGCCCATCAGCCGCGCCGCCTCGACGTATTCCTGCGAGACGACGCCCAGCGTCACGCCGCGCGCCAGCCGGATCACGCCGGGCACGAAGGATACCGCCACGGTCAGCACGATGAGCCAGGGCTCGCGCCCCAGCATCGAGACGACCAGCAGCACCAGGATCAGGTCCGGAAAGGCCAGCAGCACGTCGGTGCCCCAGACGACCGCGTGGTCGATCCAGCGCTTCGACAGTCCCGCCGCGATGCCGATCACCGCCCCCAGCGCCAGCGCGATGGCGCTGGCCGCGAAGCTCATCCACAGCACCGAGCGGCCGCCCGCCAGCAACCGCGAAAGCACGTCGCGGCCGAGGTAGTCGTAGCCCAGCAGGGCGCCCGGATCACCCGGCAGCCCATACGTCGGCCCGACCAGCGCCAGCGGCGATTGCGGCGCTATCGCGGGGCCGAGCAGAGCCATCGCCAGCACGCTCCCGGCGAAGACGAGGCCGAGGCGCGCCTGCGGATCGCGGCGCAATGCGGACAGTTTCGTGGTCATACTCCGCCTGCCTTCAGCTTGAGTTTGGCGCGCGTGCCGTTGCGCAGCCGGGGGCGCGAGGAGGTGCGCAGCTTCGGCGTCACCAGCACCGTCGCCACGTCGGCGAGCAGGTTGATGAGCACCACGCCCACCGCCATCGTCAGGGTGATCGCCTGGATCACCGGCACGTCGCGCACCTCGATCGCGGCGTTCAGCGCATTGCCGATGCCGGGGTAGCTGAACACCACCTCGACGATCAGCCCGCCGCCCAGCAGCAGGCGGCTGGTGAGCGCGATGCCCTGGATCACCGGCACCAGCGCATTGGGCACGGCATGCGCCCAGACGATCCGGCGCTCCGGGATGCCGCGAAGGCGCGCGGCGGCGACATAGTCCGCCTCCAGCGTCTCGATCATCGCCGAGCGCACCAGACGCAGCAGGAACGGCGCCACGGTAAGGATCAGGGTCAGCGCGGGCAGCACCAGATAGACCGGCTGGAGCAGCGGCGAGACTTCGGGATCGAGCAGCGAGACCGCCGGCAGAATCGGAAACACCGTGGTCGAAAGCAGCAGGATCAGCCCGATCGCGAGCACGAAGGCGGGGAGCGCCTTGAACAGGATGATGGCGTTCATCGCCCAGTTGTCGGCCCGGCTGTCACGACGGATCGCCAGCGCCACGCCGCCGAGGAAGGCCAGCGGCACCGCGATCGCGAGCACCACCGCCATCAGCGCCGCCGAGTTGCCGAAGCGATCCGCCACGATCTGCCCGGCCGGAACGCTGGAATCGAGCGAGACGCCGAACTCACCGGTCAGCGCGCGTCCGGCCCACTTCGCGTACTGGACCAGGATCGGCTGATCGAGCCCCAGTTGCGCCTGCAGCGTACGGATGCTCGCCTCGGTCGCGTCGGGGCCGAGGATCACCCGCGCCGGATCGGACGGCAGCGCCTGCGTCGCGGCGAAGACCAGGATCGAGATGACGAACGCCGTCGCCAGCCCCGACAGCACGCGCCCGCCGAGCCACGGCAGCCAAGCGGGCAGCCTCAGGCGCGTGCGTTCGGACCGTGCGCCCTCGTCTGCCGCGTTCTCGTCGGCCCACGGAGGGCTGGCCGCCGGGGGTTTCTGCTCGGAATAGATCGTCGCCATCTTGCATCCTTGCCGTTGCAGATTGGAGCTGTTTCGTCATCGCGAGGACCGCAGGTCCGCGGCGATCCAGAGCATAGTGGCCAGAGCGGCGCCGCACCGCGCTGGATTGCTTCGCTTCGCTCGCAATGACGAGGTGGGTCGTCAGGCCAGCGCGCGCTCCGGCTCTCGCACGGGCGCCTTGCGGGCCTCGCCCACCCGCAGCGAGGGCACGTCGAAACCGTGGTCGAGGTCGAGCAGCGGGAACAGCAGTTCGGCTACGCGGTGCGCTTCGGAGATCAGCGGGAAGCCCGACAGGATGAAGGCGCCCACACCCTGCTCCGCATATTCGCGGATGCGCGCGGCGACATTCTGCGCCGAACCGACCAGCGTGGTGCCTGCTGACGGCCCCATGATGTCGAAGCCGAACCACGCCGGGCCGACCCAGACGTTGGGATAGACCTCAAGGTCGCGCGCGCTGGGCAGGCGGCCGGACTTGACGGTGTCGATGTTGCGCTGGATCTGCGGGTCCGGGCTGCGATAGCTCTCGATCGTCTCGCCGGGCGGCAGGCGCATCCGGATCGAGCGCTCGGCGTGTTCCACCGAGGAACGTTCGAGCAGCCAGTCGGCATAGGCCCAGGCTTCCTCCTCGGTCTCGCGCACGATGACCTGCAGGCGGGTGCCGTATTCCAGCGTGCGGCCGATCTTCGCCGCCTCCGCGCCGACGCGGCGGAACTTGTCGCCCAGCAGCGGCGGAGTGTTGGCGAAGCTGAGATAGACGTCGAGCAGCTTCACCGAATGCGCCACGCCCGGCCCCGAAGTGCCCGCGCCCCACAAGGGAACGCCGCCCGGCTGATAAGGCCCGGACCATACGCTCATGGGGGCGCCGCCCTCGCCGCGCGGCGCCAGCTTCACGAAGTCGCCTTCGTAGCCGCTACGGTCGCCGCCGTAGACCTTGCGGAAGGCGTCCCAGTATTCGAAGCTGAAATCGTAGCGCTCGTCATGCGGGTAATGCACGCCCAGCGCCGCAAGGCCGGCATCGTTGCCGTTGACCACGTTGAACAGCAGCCGCCCGTTCGAGAAATGGTCGAACGTCTGCGCGTACTTCGCCAGCACCGCCGGCGAAAGCTCGCCGGGGTGCTGCGCGACGAGGAATTTCATCCGCTCGGTCGCCGGGATCATCGCGGCGGCGACGGCGAGGCTCTCGTATGCGCTCGACCCCAGCAGCGCCCCGTAGAAGCCCAGCTTGTCGATGGTGCGGGCAAGCTGTTCGAGGTGGTCGAAGCCGGTCTGCCAGCGCCCTTCCGGCGCCCAGGGATAAGGGCCGTCAGGCGCGGTCAGATACCACAGCAGCTTCACGGGACGGGTCATGGGTTCGTGCTCCCGCGTTAGTCGACGTCGGTGACGGGCAGCAGGCCGAGGCCGAGCGCTTCTTCGTAGCGCTTGCTCATCTTCCACTGCTGGCGAAGGACGCCGGGGCCATAGGTGCGCGAGCCGCCGAGCGCCTGCGCCTTGATCTGGATGTCGGCGCCTTCCTCCAGCAGCAGGATGAATTCGGCGAGGTCGCGCAGGCCCTTCCAGCCCCAGACGGTGGCGCCGCCGTTGGCCTCGATGATCGCCGGGGTGAAGGGATTCTCGGCCAGCTTCTCGTTGATGAACTCGGCCTCGTCCTGGCGGCGGTCGATGTAAACCGGCAGTTCGCGGGCGAGGTGGAAGCGCTGTACGGGGACGTAGCTGATCGGCAGCGTGCGGTGCGTCTGCGCCCAGGCGCCGAGGTTGGGCGAGTGGACGTGGCTGAGCGAGGTGACGGTGGGATTGGCGTTGAACACCTTGAGGTAGCGCCCGTTCGCCCGGCCCTTGAAGGCGGTGCCGTCCAGCCCGGTGACAGTGAAGTTCAGCGGCTCGTTGCTGTAGGTGCTGCGGTCGAAGGGGTGCGGCAGATTGACCGAGACGATCTTGTCCTCGCCGGGCACGCGCTCGATGAAGCCGACGGTGCCGTTGGCGGTGATGGTGCCGGTCTCGCGGTAGGCGCGGAAGATTTCGGCGGACTGGCGCACGACGTCGTTCGCGAAGTCGAGGACGGTGGAATTCAGCTCGGATGTCTGGACTGCGGTAGCCATGGTCGTTCTCCTCAGTTCATTAGGCGGGTGATTCAGGCGGCGCGGTTCTGCGCACGACGTTCGATGGCGGCTGCCAGCGGGCGGGGATCGATCCAGGCGTCGACATCGACGTCGTGCTCGAGGAAGCCGTGGAGCCACAGGAAATTGGCCTGCCGCCTGAGCAGCGCGATGCGCTCGTCGGACAAGTCGGGATGGAGCGAGCGGTGGAAGTTGTTGCGGTACGCCGCCTCCACCCCGGCCGCACCGGCATGGGTTTCCGTCTGCAGGATTGCACGCACGGCGGGCAGGTTGTGCACCGCCCAGTCGGCCGCGCGCAGGGTCTGTTCAAGGAAGCGCACGACGAGGTCGAAATGATCGTCGAGCAGGTCCTGGCTCACCGTGATCGGGCGCGGGGTGCCGTTGTTCACGCGGGTATGGCGGCTGGGATAGCCGTCGAGATCGATGCCGACGACCACGCCTGCACGCTTCGCCGCGTCCACCGCCGATGCGCCCTTGACGTAGACCGCATCGACCGTGCCTGCCGCCAGCGCCTCGATCCCCGACCACATGTTGTCGAGGTTGAAGGCGGAATCCTCGGAGGCCGGAGCCAGCGCCACGTCCACGAAAGTCACGTCCTCCAGCGTCAGCCCGGCGATGCCGAGCGCGCCCTTGATCCCCGCCAGCGACATGCCGCGCGCGATGCTGGACCCGCGCGTCTCGCGCCAGGCGGGCAGCGCCACGCGCAGGCCCCCCAGCTGCGCGGGTGCGATCGGGCCGGTCTCGGGGCGGACCAGCACAGCCTGCCACTCGTCGATCCAGGTCAGGCCGATCACCCGCGTCGGCGCGCCCTTCGCCTTGGTGGCGAGCGCGGGGATGTTGCCGCCCTCGCGGAACAGGCCGGGAAGGTCGTGCTCATTGTGATGCGCGCGCATGGCGCGGGGCTTGTCCTGCAGCGCCTCGACGCGCAGGCCGTCGCGGCCGAACTCCTCGCCCAGCCAGCCCAGAGAATGGGCGATGCCCGAGGCGGTCGGCACCGGGCAGCGGGTGAACAGTATGCGGTCCAGCCGCCCTGCCGCCGTCGCCTCGCCGATGGTGTGAATATTGTCGGTCATTGGAACTCCACTATGCCGACGATGAGAGCAAAGGCCGTGCCAACCGCGCACTTGCGCCGTTTCGAGCTATGGCTGAGAGGCAGGTGCGCAGATTTCACCAGCGCCCTGCCCCGCCGCTGCCCGGTTATGCTCACACCCACATCCGGTCGAAGCGCCAGGTCGGGAAGTGCGAGCGCTCCGCCGTGATCCCCCCGACGCGCGGGCCGACGCCGTCGAGCGTATTGGCGAAGCCCCAGATCAGCAGGCCGCCCTCGTCGTGCTGGATGCGCTGCATCCGGTGGACCAGCTCCGAGCGCGCGGCGAGATCGGGCTGGGCCAGCGCCTGATCGAACAGCGCGGTGAAGCGCGGGTCGTGGAAGTTGGTCTTGTTCGCCACCGCGCTCGGCGCGTCGATATGCAGCGCGGTGGACAGCCACGGCACCCCCAGCGTCCCGCCGGTGCTGACCTGCCAGTCGCGCCGCGCCGGTCCCGCGAACGTCGCCGCATCGACCTGCCGCAGCTTTACTTCCACCCCGGCCTGTTTCGCCTGCTCGACCAGCACCAGCGCGGCGGCGACGTTGGCCGGGCCGACCACCAGTTCGGTGCGGAGCCCCTCCTGCCCGGCCTGCCGCAGCAGGCTTTTCGCCTGATCGAGATCCTGACGGCGCTGGGCGATGCTCCGGTCGAACGTCGGGTCCTGCGGCGCGTAGAGGTCGTTGGCGATGCGCCCTTCGCCCTGCAGCGCGCGGCGCACCAGTTCGTCGCGGTCGACGAGCAGGCGGAAGGCCTGCCGCACCCGCACGTCGGCGAAGGGGCCGTCCTTCGTGTTCATGTCGAAGGACTGCCAGCCGTTGGTCGGCGAGGTGAGAATGCGCGCGCGGCGGTCGCTGCGGATCAGCCCGGCCTGCTCGGGCAGGATCGCGTTGGCAAGGTCGATCTGCCCCGCCAGCAGCGCGCCGATGCGGGCGGTCTGGTCCTTGAACTCGAGAATCTCGAGCGCATCGGGATAAGGGCGGTTCGGCTTGAAGTAATTGTCGAAGCGCGTGAACGTCGCGCGCTGACCGGGCTCGAACTTGTCGATCCGGTAAGGCCCGGCGCCGACCGGGTTGGTCACCGGATCGTAGTCCACCGGGACGATGCCGCCGAAGTTGGTCCAAGTCTCGGGCAGCGCCACGAAGCCGCGCCCTTCGCGGATCGGGATGCGCACGGTGCGCTCATCGAGCTTGCGCACCCCGTCGCGGTCCACCGGCGAAACCAGCGCTCCATAAGGCGAGGCCAGCCTCGGATCGGTGATGCGCCGGATCGAGAACAGCACGTCGTCCGCCGTGATGCTCTTGCCGTTGTGGAACTCCAGCCCGGGCTTCAGGCGGATGTCCCAGGCGCTGGCATTGGCGTTGGGCTCCACCGATTCCGCCAGCGCCAGCTTGGGCTGCATGGTGTCGTCCCACTCCCACAGCTTCGCGTACATCGCGAAGCCGCGGATCGTGCTGCCAAGGCCGAGCGGCTTGTGCGCGTCGAGGTTGCCCGAGCGCTCGCCATCGACGATGCCCAGCTTCAGCGTGCCGCCGCGCCGGGGCTTGGCTGGCGCGGTGCTGCCCGCCTCGCCGCTCTTGCCGCAGCCCGAGAGCAGCAGCGCCGCACCGGCCGCGCCGCCGATCAGGCCGCGCCGGGAAAGGTCCGCCGCCATCAGCCGTTCCCGCGCGCGGCAAGGCCACCGCCCGAGACGAGCGGCACCGGTTGCTCGTCCTCTACTGCCGCCAGTCGCGGCGCGCGGAAGCGGGGCAGCACATGCTCCCCGAGACGGTAGATTTCCTCCAGATGCGGGTAACCGTTGATGAAGAACCACGAGAGGCCGAGGTCGGCGAACTGGCGGATCTTGGCGGCGACATTCTCGTAGCTGCCGACGAAGGCGAAGCCCGGCGGGATGCCGATGTAGCCGAAGCCGCCCCACAAGTGCGGCTCCACGAACAGGTCGTCGAAGTCATTGACCGGGCGCCCGTTGTAGCGCTCGAACCGCTCGCGGTTGGTGTCGGACATGTGGGCAGAGCGTTCGGCGGCGGCCTTCACGGTGCCCGCGCGCACGCCTTCGTCGAAGAAGCGCCTGGCCTCGGCATAAGCGAGTTCGTCGGTCTCGCGGGCGATGGCGTCCACCGAGACGCCGAAGCGGATGTGGTCGGCGCGGCCGTACTTCGCCGCGCGCGCCTTCACGTCGGCGATGTTGCGGGCGACATGCTCGGGCGATTCCGCGAGGACGAGATAATAGTCCGAATGCTTCGCGGCCAGTTCCTTGGCGCCTTCGGAAGTGCCCGCCGAGCAGATCGTCGGGATCGGCGCACGCGCCAGCGGGCCGCGCAAGCCGCCGCCGTCGGCGCGGTAGTATCGGCCCTCGTAATGGAAGCTCTCGTTGCTCCAGAAGCCCTTGACCAGATCGAGGAACTCGATCGCGCGGGCATAGCGCTCGTCATGCGGCAGCGGCTCTCCATTGGCGCGCAGCAGACCGTCGGAGCCGCCCTGAATGATATTCCAGACGAGGCGCCCGCCGCTGACGCGCTGGAAGCTCGCCGCCATCTGCGTCGCCTGCCAGGGGCTGAAGTGGCCGGGATGGAAGGCATCGACGAAGCGCAGCCGCTTCGTCTCGCGCGCAAGGGCGGCGGAGACGATCCACGGCTCGTCCCCGAACGGCGCATTGACCAGCAGCGCGCCGGAGAACCCGTTGATCTCGGCGGCGCGGGCGACCTGCGAGAGATAGTCGATGTAGGCGAAGTCGCCGTCCTCGCCCGACGATACCGCGCCGGTGCTGGCGTGAGGCTGGCGGTTCCAGTCGCCGCGATTGCGGTTGTCTCCGGGGATATACTGGGTCTCGCCGTGCAGCGGCAGGCGGGCGAAGAACTCGATGGTCATGGGCAGTGCTCCACAGATGTGGGAACCGCAAAGCAGCATCCGTGCCAATGGGGGAAAGCGCGGGAGAAGCCGGGCGCGCGCTCCCGCAAGTGTGGAGAAAACAGCACCGCCGATGACGGGTTCTGCGCATCCGTGGTCGCGGGGGCTTCGACGATCTGGGCCTGACCCTTCGACAAGCTCAGGGTGAGCGGAGGTAGCGTAAACCTCTCAGCCCCGCTCAGGCTGAGCTTGTCGAAGCCCGTGCGGCGCGCGCCACTTTTGCCTCAGGGGCCCCTCATTCGTCATTGCTTCGCTACGCTCGCAATGACGAGGTGCGGTGAGGTCATACGAAAATACCCGCTGGCGAGTGCGGGCCTAACGCCGGGGGAAGATCAACGCATCCGAGAACATCGGGTCGGCGCCGGGAGCGTCCAAGCTGGGACGCGGGGGTTTGTGTTCCACCTGCTCTGACGAGCGGCCGGGTAGCGGTGGTCAGCCCGGCTCGACCTGAGTATTCCATCGGAGCCGTCCCGTATGACCGACGTTAGGGTTCGCGTCGTTGGCGGTCATGGGTCATCCGGGATAGCCTGCGCGTTGTCTGTCCAGAAGGACAAAGCGGTTCGAAGGACGTTTCCAGAGCCGAGAGGACGGTCCGGGTCTTCGTTGGGCGCGTGGGTTGCACGATCGCGGCTGAAACCGCATCCCGGCCCACGACGCCGACCCGATACACCTTTCCGGCGTGATCATCGCCGGATCGGATGCTGGACCATATAACCCATGTGGTTATAAATGTCAAGATGCCGTCTGCTTCAAATCCCACAGCAGCGCTGCGAACTGTGCAGCCATCCGGCCTCCCCATGCCTCGCTTCCCCGGAATCGCGCGGTTGGCATGCGCCTTGCTGAACGGCTTGCCCATTCCCGCAAGGAGAGCATGCGTGCCCCAGTCCCACCCCTCCGGCCGATCCGTTTCCGCAAGGACCGCGCGACATGACTGACCGGTCGCGCCGCGCATTTCTTGCCCGGGGCGCCTTGCTGTCGGGGGGACTGGCGCTGGGGACCGGGCTGCTGTCAGCCTGCGGCAAGGACGCGCCCGCTACCGCCGCCCGCGGCAGGCCGCAGCGCGGCGGCAAGGCCCGCATCGCCATCATCTCGGGCGCGCAGACCGGCAATCTCGACGCGCACAAGCCGCTCGGCACCGGCTCGTTCCGGGGCTGGGCGCTTTACAGCAAGCTGTGGGAATGGAACCGCCAGGCCAACCCCGAACTGGCGCTCGCCGAGTTCGCCGATGTCAATGACGACGCGACGCAGTGGACCATCCGCCTCAGGAAAGGGCTGGAATTCCACCACGGCAAATCGATCCGCGCCGAAGACGTCATCTACTCCCTGCGCCGCCTGACCGACCCGGCGCTGGCGTCGCCCTACGGTTCCTACATCCCCGGATTGCAGCGCGACGGGATCAGGGCGCTCGATCCGCTGACCGTCACCATCCCGTTCGAACCGGGCCACGGCCTTGCCGCCCTGCCCGAACTGTGGATGAGCTGGGGCGGCATCGTGCCGACCGACTACGATCCGGTGAAGAACCCGGTCGGCGCCGGGCCTTACCGCCTCAAGAGCTTCACGCCCGGCCAGCGTTCGGTCTTCAGCCGGTTCGAGAACTACTACAAGCCGGAACAGCCCTGGCTGGACGAGGTCGAGATCATCGACTTCAAGGACCCGATCGCGCGGCTGCAGGCGATGCAGACCGGGCAGGTGGACGTGGCGCCGACGATCGGCTTCGAGCAACTCGCCTTCTTCAAGTCCTCCGACCAGTTCCAGCTCGTCTCCTCCGAGACCGATGGCTGGCAGGGCTTCGCGATGAACCTGAGCAAAGCGCCATTCGACGATCCGCGCGTGGCGAAGGCCTTCCGTCTGATCGCCGACCGCGAGGAACTGGTGAAGCGCGTGCTGCACGGCCAGGGCCGCGTGGCGAACGACCTCTATTCGCCCAGCGACCCGACGTTCGACCACACCATCCCGCAGCGCCGGCGCGACATCGCCGAAGCGCGCAGCCTGCTGCGCTCGGCTGGACATGGCAGCAGGCTGACGGTGGAACTGGTGACGACGGCAGGTGCGGGCGGCAATGCCGCGATCGTGTTCGCCGAGCAGGCCCGAGAAGCCGGCGTCACGGTGAAGATCAGGTTGGTGGACGATTCCATCTTCGCCGGGCCGGACAAGAACCACTGGACCTTCAGCACCGTGTCGGGCGTGTCCCGCCCGTTCCTGCTCACGCTGCAGCAGCATGACGGGCCGCGCTCGGCGGGCAACAAAACGCATTTCGACGATGCACAGTTCACCCGCCTCGTCACGCAGGCCGCAGCCCAGCCCGATGTCGAGAAGCGCAAGGCCCTCGTCAGCGCGGCGCAGCGCATCCAGCACGACAAGGGCGGTCTGCTGATCTGGGGCTTTTCCAACAACCAGGACGCCGCCGCCAATGCCATCGGCGGCGTCACGCCCGACCGCACCGCCTTTTCCGCCTGGCGCACCGACGCGCTTTGGCGGCGCGCCTGACCTGACCATCACTCTACGGAGCACTCCACTTTGCCCCTACCCGTCCGTCATTGCGAGCGAAGCGAAGCAATCCAGGGCAGTTGACGCCGCTGTTGATTGCCGCGCGGCTGCGCCGCTCGCAATGACGAAAGGAAGGAACCGAGGCCATCCACTTCAGACCCCGTAAAGGATACGATCATGAGCGATACGGAAATCCTGTTCACCCGCTGCGGCGGCGCCACTGCCTCCACCATCGCGATCCAGCAGGGCTTCCTGCACGACGAGTTCGGCGATGACGTCACCTTGCGCTCGCTGCAGGAATCGGGCGACGCGGCGGTGCGCGAGAGCCACTTCGATCACTCGATCCCCTCGATGTTCCGCGAAGGCGGCAACATTCCTCCCATCTGGGCCCGCGCGAAGGGCGCGGACACGGTGGTGCTGGCGATCAGCTGGGTGGACGAATTCCAGTCCATCGTCACCCGCGCCGACAGCGACATCCGCACGCTGGCGGACCTCAGGGGCAAGCGGCTGGCGGTGCCGCTCTATGCCGGCATCTCGATCGACTTCCAGCGCGGCGCCAACTTCCACGGGCTCGCCAACGGGCTGGCGGTCGCGGGCCTCACCCGCGACGACGTGACTTTCGTGGACGTGCCGGTGGAGCGCAACGTCTACGGCGCCAACGGGCGGGGATCGGGGGCGGCGGAACTGGACGCGCTGTTCGACGGGCGCGTGGACGCCGTGTTCCTGCGCCAGTCCTCCGGCCTGCGCCTGCTGCGCGAACATGGCACGGCCCTGCACGAACTCGTGCGCCTGACCGACGAGCCCAATCCGCTCCACCGCATCAACAACGGCACCCCGCGTCCGCTGACCGTCCACCGCAGCTTCCTGGAGCAGAACCGCAACCTCGTGGTGCGCTACATCGCCGCGCTGCTGCGCGCAGCCGAATGGGCCGAGGCCAATCCGGAAGCCGCGCTCGATGCCCTGACCGCCGAAGACGGCCGTTCGGACCGCGAGACGATCGCCGCCACCTTCCCGCGCTACGCCACCAGCCTCCACCCGCGCCTGACCGAGGACTATGTGGCGGGCCTCTCGGCGCAGAAGGACTTCCTGCGCGACTGGGGCTTTCTGGAGGCGGACTTCGACGTCGCCGCGTGGATCGATCGCGGCCCGCTGATCGAGGCGCGCACCCTGATCGCCGCCGAAAGCCGTGTCGCCGCCGAATAAGGAGAGCAAGCCATGACCGACAGCATCGACATCGAACTGGCCGACTATATCGCCAGGGCCCGCGACGAGGCAGCGCACGCCTTCCGGTTCCTCAAGGACAGCGGCACGCTGACCGCCAGCCTGATCTTCAACGTCGCGCACAAGGTGCCCGATCGCGACGTCCTGCTCGCGTTCCGCTTTCCCTCGCCGTGGTCGCGCGACAGGGAGGTGAAAGTCACCGTCTCGCGCTTCTCGGACGCGAAGGACTCCGTGCTGAACGAGGCACGGCTGGGCGCGGATACGCTGATCCACGCCCATACGCCGCACCTTGCCGCATGGTCGCTGGCGCACAAGCCGTTCCCGATCCTCTACGTCGCGGCCCAGCGCCACCTGCTCGCGCGCGAGATTCCCAACCATCTGGAGCGCCGTGTCAGCGTGCTGGAGACGATCCGCGAGCGGCTGGACACCTACCCCGACCTCGCACCGCCACCGGGCCTGCTGGAAAGCAACGGCGGCGCGAACTTCTGGGGCAAGGGCATCGTCGATACAGCGCAGCTTGTCCTGCTGATCGAGGAATCCGCCCGCCTTCAGGCCATCGCCGCGCAGATCGGCGGGGCGCAGGTCTATACCGAAGGTGCGCTCGACCTGCAGTGGAAGCGCACCGGGCTGCTCGAAAAGGGCCGCTCGTTCACCCGCGAATTCGCACCGGCCTGAGGGGGCAACGGCCGGTGCCCGCAGGAAGGGCCGCCGCTTGCGACCCCGGCGGCCCTTCCTGTCGGTTAAACTCGGTTCATCACCAAATTCCGTCATTGCGAGCGCAGCGAAGCAATCCAGGGCGGTTTACGCGGCCCTGGATTGCTTCGCTGCGCTCGCAATGACGAAGGGGCTCAGAGCACCTGCACCGCATCCTCGAACGACAGCCGCACGCCGCGTTCGGAAATCTGGCTGCGATCACCGTAGCCAAGGTTGAGCACCAGTAGCGAGCGATAACGCCCGTCGGGGAAGAACGCGCGGTCCAGCGCCGCCGCGTCGAAGCCGGTCATCGGCCCCGCATCCAGACCCAGCGAGCGCGCCGCCACGATCAGGAAGCCCGCCTGCAGCGCGGTGTTGAACACGCCCGCCGACTCCCGCTTCGCAGGATCGGTGAAGAAGCCACTGAGATCGCGGCCCGGATGGATCTGCGGCAGGCGCTCGGGAAACGCGCTGTCCCATGCGACGATAGCGTTGAGCGGCGCCGCCAGCGCCTTGTCGCGGTTGCTGCTGGACAGCACCGCGCCCAGCCGCTCACGCGCCTCGGCCGACCGGATGAAGACGAAGCGCGCGGGCTGCGAATTGAAGCCGGTGGGCGCCAGCTTGGTCAATTCGTAGAGTTCGCGCACCGTCTCCTCCCCGACGGCGCGCGGCTGGTAGCGGTGGTTGCTGCGGGCATTGCCGAAGATCTGGTCGAGCGATGTTACGGGCAAAATCGTGGTGGTCATGCGCTATCTCCTCAGGCGACCGACAGCAGCGGCCGGGTGCGCCGGGCATTGAGCAGCGGCACCTCGAACCCGTGGTCGAGGTCGAGCAGCGGGAACAGCAGGTGCGCCACGCGGTGCGCTTCCTCGATCAGCGGCCAGCCCGACAGGATGAACGATTTCGCCCCCTGTGCCTCGAACTCGCGGATGCGGGCGGCGACGTTCTCGGCGCTGCCGACCAGCGTGGTGCCCGCGCCCGGGCCGAGGATGCCGAAGCCGTGCAGCGCTGGGCCGGTCCAGATGTTCGGGTATATCTCGAAGTCGCGGGCCTTGGGCCACCGCCCGCTGCGCAAGGTGTCGAGGTTGCGGTTCACTTGCGGATCGGCGCTGCGGTAGGTCTCCAGCGTCTCGCCCGGCGGCAGGAAGCGCTTGAGGCCCTGGTATGCATAATCGAGCGAGGTCTGGTCGATCAGCCACTGCGCGTAGTCCCAGGCCTCTTCCTCGGTCTCGCGCACGATGATCTGGAGGCGGGTGCCGTAATCCAGCGTGCGGCCCAGCTTCGCGGCCTCCGCGCCGACCCGGCGGAACTTGTCGCCGAGGCGCGGCGGGGTGTCGGCGAAGCTCAGGTACGTATCGAGCAGCTGCACCGAATGGGCCACCCCGGGCGCGGACGTGCCCGCGCCCCACAGCGGGACGGACGGACGCTCCGCCCCTTCGTGGGCCGGGCGATAGCCGCGCGCGGGCGGCGGGGTAAGCTGGATATACTTGCCGTGGAAGCCCTCCGGATCGCCCGAATAGGCATGCTTGAAGGCGCGCCAGTATTCGAGGCTGTAGTCGTAGCGCTCGTCATGTTCGAGGAACATGCCGTAAGCCTGCTGCGTCGCATCGTTGCCGTTCACCGCGTTCAGCGCCAGACGTCCGCCCGAGAAATTGTTGATAGTCAGCGCGATCTGCGCCAGCTTGGCGGGCGAGAGCAGGCCCGGATGGATCGCGCCCAGGAACGTCATGCGCTTCGTCACCGAAAGCGTCGCGGCGGCCACAGTCAGGACGTCATTACCGCCATAGCCGGTCGCCAGGAGGGCGCCGTAGAAGCCCAGCTTATCGATCGTCGCGGCCAGTTGCTGAAGGTGGTCGAAGCCGGTGTCCCAGCGGCCCTTTTCCTCCCAAGGGACCACGCCGTCCGGTGCGGTGAGATACCAGAGTAGCTTGACTGCCATATGCCTCGACCTTTCGCTGTTGTGCTTGAAGCGAGGAAGCAAGTTTCGGGCCATCGCGGGTTATTGTGGTATTTCAGCGATATATTCTGGGTGTGCGGTAATGCCATGCTGCGAAATCACCATTACCGGCGGTGGTGCTTGAGCGGCAGGGGCTTCGATAAGCTCAGCCTGAGCGGTGTCGAGAGGATTTCCCCCGGAACCCGCTCAGGCTGAGCTTGTCGAAGCCCCTGCATCCCACGCCGACAGCAGTGTTCCGGACTGTTCAAAGCCCCACAACGCTGCACAAATTCCACCACCACCCGACAATACTATAACATTGAAATATCTGCATAAATATCAATGGCACGCGCTTTGCTTAGCAGCCTGTAAGGGTGGAGCGGCCGCACCGGGGGGTCCGCATGAGGGTTTCGGCTCCGCCTTGAAGACACCGGCCGCAAGAGACCGAATTGCCGGGTCGAAGCAGGAGCATCCCATGCGCGTCACCAAGTACCTTATCGCCGCCAGCGCCCTGTCGCTGGCGTTCACCGCCACCGCCCATGCCGAGACCGCCGAGGAGGCGGCCGCCGAAACCGCAGACAGGGACGGGGACGCGATCACCGTCAACGGCGAGCGCCTGAACAAGGAAACCTCGATCCTTTCGAGCCGCGCGCCGACTTCGATCTACGGCACCGGCGAGACGCTGCTGAACACGCCGCGCTCGGTCACCCAGATCAATACCGAGCAGCTCACCAAGGACATCATCACCAGCTCCGACGATCTCGCCAAGTACGCGCCGGGCATCACGCGCGGCGGCGGGCAGAACGCAGGGATCGTTCCGACCTTGCGCGCGCAAGGCTCCGAAGTGTTCCAGGACGGCCAGCGCGGCTATGCTGTACGCCACCCGGCGAACTTCAACGCCTACGAAGGCGCGGACATCGTCGCCGGTCCCTCTTCGGTGATCTTCGGTTCGGTGACGGGCAGCGGCGGCTATATCAACTACCTGACCAAGAAGCCGGACTTCGACCAGCGCCGCTCCAGCCTGACGACGCGCATCGGCTCGATCATTCCGGACGGCAAGTCGAAGTTCGGCTTCACCGTGACCGGCGACGATACCGCACCGATCAGCGACACCCTGGCTTACCGCACCAGCATCACGGTGCAGAAGCAGGACGACTACTACGACAAAGTGAAGAACAACTTCTACGCCTTTTACGGCGCGCTGGCATGGAAGCCCGCCAGCAACTTCCGCGCCGACCTCAACGCCTCTTACGACAACTATTACGACTGGAACGTCACGCACGGCTGGAACCGCGCGACGCAGTCGCTGGTGGACGACGGCCTCTATTACGCGGGCCGGGCGACGCCGATCATCCAGAACGGCTCGACCTATTGGTCGCCGGTCTTCGCCTCGGGTGACGCGAATTCCGCCACCACCGGCTGGGTGCAGCGCGCGCGCAATTCCGCGGGCCAGTACGTGGTCGTCGATGGCACGTTCCAGACCGCCTCGCCCAACACCCAGACGAGCCCCGGCACCGTGCGCGGCTGGGTCTACGACCCGACGCTGGAAGGCAACGAACTGACGAAGATCTCCCGCCAGCGCTCGCAGCGCGCGGAGGACCAGAACACCTCCAGGCGCTTTACCGCGCAGCTCAAGCTGAACTGGGACGTCGGCGAGCACACCAGCTTGGTCAACAGCACGTTCTACGAGCGCTCCAGCGACACCACCGACGCCACCGGATCGTTCCAGGTGCAGTCGCGCGACCGAATCTTCGACAACCGCCTCGAGGTGCGCCACAGCTTCGAGTTCGGCGGCGGCATCGTCGACGACAGCAATACCGGCGTGATCTACCGGCGCGAGACCAACCGCTCGATCTCGGCGAACAACAGCTTCGGCACGAGCATCTACGCCTACGACCTGACGCTCGATCCCTCGACCAAGAACCCGGGCGACCTGCTGGGCATAACCACCGCCAATCCCAACGGCGGCAACGCGGCGTGGATCGGCACGGCGGGCCAGCCGCAGTATTCCAACTACTTCGGCTGGCTGAGCCTGCCGCCGATGTATTACGCAGGCAACGGTCTCTACGCGGAATCGGTCGCCGCCTATACCTCGCAGACGGCCTGGACGACGATCACCGCCTTCACCCAGCACAACCTCAAGTTCGGCGACTTCGCGGGGCTGAACGTGGGCGGCAGCCGCAGCTGGGTCGATGCCTCGATCAGGAACCCCTTCCCGCTGCCCGGCGCCAGCGAGCGCAAGGACGACGGCGACTACACGCTCTATTCGGTGCAGGTCAGCCCTTACGTCAAGCCGACCGCAAGCTCGACGATCTACTTCACGTACGACCGCTCGATCGCGATCAACACCGGCCTGTTCTCCAACGGGCTCACCTGGGGCAGCGGCGCGGCGGCGAACCTGCTCAACCCGTTGCAGTTCAAAAGCCTGAGCGAACTTTACGAAGTCGGCATCAAGGCCGAGCCGATCGCGGGCCAGCTGTTCGTGACCCTCTCCGGCTTCAAGCAGGCGCGCGACCAGAGCCCCGACCAGTTCAACAACATCGCCCGCCTCAAGGTGAAGGGCATCGAGACCACCCTGCGCTACCAGCCGAGCGAAGCCTGGCGCACCGGGCTGAACTTCAACTACCTGTCCGCCTACAACGAATACACCTCGCAGGCCGGTTTCGCCCCACGCGGCTTCGTGGCGGACAACGGAACGGTGTTCAGCGACAGCAACGTCCTCAACCAACTGCCGGCGGGCCGCTTCGACGCGGTGCAGATCCCCAAGTACAACCTCAGCGGCTACCTCGACTGGCGCCACCCTTCGGGCTTCGGCGCGGAACTGTCGGGCTGGCTGACGAGCCCGTGGTATCTCAACCTCAGCAAGACGGTGCGCATCCCCACCAGCTACAACCTCGACCTTGGCCTGTTCTACCGCCAGCCGCGCTGGAACGCGCAGATCCAGGTGCAGAACCTGACCGACCAGCTGAACTTCGTGAGCGGCCTGACAGGCTCGACCAACACCTTCCTGCAGCCCACGCGCGGGCGCTCGATCACGGCGCAGTTCGGCTTCAACTTCTGACGGCGAAACGCCCCGTCCCGGTAGCGGGACGGGCGTGATACCAAGCGATACAAATTACTTTTAAGATATATCTTGATTGACGCTTATCCATCCTTATCCTGAGACGGCAAGGCACTCACCGAGTCCCCGGACATGAAACGGGACGCCGTCGATCAAGGACAGGACATGGACGATAAAGTCAGCGCGGTGCTGGAAGGCTATCACGCCCGCATCGCGCACGAACGCACGCAGCCCTTCACGCCCGGGTCCAGGGACGACCGGCTTCTCGCCGTCGGGCCGGACACCGGGCGGCTCATCAACCTGATCGCGCGCAGCCTCGATGCGCCCACGATCCTGGAGATCGGCACGTCCTACGGCTATTCCGGCATCTGGCTGGCCGAGGCGGCGCGCGCCTCGGGCGGCAAGGTCATCACGCTGGAACTGCAGGACTACAAGTCCGCCCACGCCCGCGAGCAGGCGGCGGCGGCGGGACTTGCCGAATACATCGACTTCCGCGTCGGCGACGCACTGCAACTGATCGCGGCGATCGACGAACCGATCGACTTCGTCCTGCTCGACTTGTGGAAAGACCTCTACGTACCCGCCCTCGACGCCTTCTATCCCAGGCTGGCGCCGGGCGCGGTGATCGTCGCCGACAACATCATCCGGCCGGGCGGCGATAACGCCCGCGCCTATGTCGAGGCCGTGCGCGCCAAACCCGGCGTGACGAGCATCCTGCTGCCCGTGGGCACCGGGATCGAAGTCAGCCGCTATGCGCCCGCCTGAATCCAGGAGCTATCCCGATGAAGCATGAAATCACCCGCCACCGGCACGAAACGCGCCGTCGCCACCTCACCGTGCGCGACAAGACCAGCATCACGCCGAACATGATCCGGATCGTCGTGGAAGGCGAGGACCTCGCCGATTTCGTCAGCCTCGGCGCAGACGACCACGTCAAGCTGTTCCTCCCTGCCGGAGACGGCGGCGAGCAGCGGCGCGACTACACCCCGCGCGCCTACGATCGCGAGGCACGCACCCTCACACTCGATTTCGCCGTCCACGACGCCGGCCCGGCAACCCGCTGGGCGATCGACGCGGAACCCGGCGATGCCCTCGAAATCGGCGGGCCGCGCGGTTCGGCCGTGATGTCGCCCACTTTCGACTGGTGGCTTCTCGTCGGCGACGAGACGGCGCTTCCGGCGATCGGCCGCCGGATCGAGGAACTGCCCGAAGGCGCGCACGTCATCAGCGTCGTCGCGGTGACCGGCCCCGAGGAGGAACAGCACTTCGAGACCGCCGCCCGGCTCGTGCCGATCTGGGCTCACCGTCCCGCACGAAGCGCCGATGATCCCGCCGCGCTGCTCGCCGTGCTGCGCAACATCGCGCTGCCCGAGGGCGATGGCTTCGTCTGGATCGCAGGGGAAACCACCGTGGCGCGCGCGGTGCGCGACCACCTCGTCACCGAACGCGGCCACCCGCGCGAATGGTCGAAGGCCGCCGGCTACTGGCGCAAGGGCGAAGCGGACTCGCACGGGCGGATCGAGGATTGAGCGATGCGTTCCGCCGCACCCGCGCAGACTTGCGCGGGTGCGGGCTTGCTTCTGCCCCGCAGAAGCAGCGGCCGGTGCCGCATCCACGTCAGTCGATCAAACTTTCAGTGCCCGGCCGCTTTTGAAAACAGGTTGATGACGAGCGTGCCCGCCAGGATCAGCGCGATCCCCGCCAGCGCCGGGGCGTCCAGCTGCTGGCGGTAGACCACCAGCCCGATCACCGAGATCGCGACGATCCCCACGCCCGACCAGATCGCATAGGCCACCCCCATCGGGATCGTGCGCAGCGCCACCGAAAGACAGAAGAACGCCGCGACGTAGCATGCCACCGTCACGGCGGTGGGCACCACGCGGGTGAAGCCATCCGTCGCCTTGAGCGCGGACGTGGCGATGATTTCGAAGCCGATGGCGCCGACAAGGTAGAGCCAGTTCATGCCTGCGGGCCTATGCCCCCCGGCGCGTGCTGACAACCTGATTGCCCCGGCTCTGGCGGTTTCGATGCAGCCGCTGCGCAGATTTCGACAGCATGGCCGTGCTCCACCATTCAGGTCCGCCCGCACAGCCGGTTTGCGGTGTCTGGCATGGACCTTGCTGAATGGGACCGGAAGTGAACAAGCGCCGCACCGGCACCGGGAGTACCTTTCGCAGTGCACAGACCAAGCCCAGGGAAAGCCGCAATCAGACTGGCGCCGGTGCTCGGCCTGCTGGTTCTATGGGAAATCGCCGCGTTGACCGGCATCTGGCCCAGGCAAGTGCTCGTCCCGCTCGAACAGATCGGCGCCACCCTGCTGGCGATGGCATCCAGCGGCGAGCTGGAACGCCACCTTTCGGCCAGCCTCTACCGCCTCGGCTGCGGGTTCCTGACGGGTAGCGTCGTCGGCGTTTCCACCGGCGTCGCGATGGCGCTTTCGCGCAATGTGCACCGCCTGCTCTGGCCCACGTTCACCTGCATTCGGCAGGTGCCGACGATCGCCTTCATCCCGCTGCTGATCCTGTTCTTCGACGTGGAGGACAGCTTCAAGATCGTCATCGTCGCGGTGGCGAGCTTCTTCCCCTCCGCCCTCGCCACGCATGACGCGGTGCGCGACATTCCCGCCAGCCACCGCGAAGTCGCCCGGCTCTATCGCATGCCGCTGGCCCCCTTCCTCGCCCGGGTGATCCTGCCCGCGACGATGCCGCAAGTACTTACCGGACTGCGACTGGGCCTGACGCGCGGCTGACTTTCGCTGGTCGCCGCCGAACTGCTCGCGGCCGACAGCGGGCTCGGCCAGATGATGGAGATGGGCCGCCAGCTGTTCCAGATCGACGTCGTGCTGTGCGGCGTCATCGTCGCCGGGCTGATCGGCTTCCTGCTCGACGCTTCGATGGTCCGGCTCGAACGCCACCTGAGCCGCTGGAGAACCGCGACATGAGCCTGCGCCTGCGATCCGTTTCGCTCGCCCTGCTGTTCCCGGCGCTGGTGCTCGGCTGGTGGGAGTGGGAATCGCGGCAGGGCGCGGGCCATGCTTATGCCTTCGCACCGCTGGAACAGGTCGCGCGCAGCTTGGTGGAGATGCTGCTCGATGGGCGGTTGCTGCTTCACGCCGGGGCCAGCCTCCAGCGCGCGCTGACGGCGCTGCTGATCGGCGGCTCGATCGGCATCGCCACCGGGATAGCCATGGGCCTGTGGCGGCCGTTCGACCGAACCGCCGGGCCGATCGTGACGACCATGCGGCAGGTGCCGATCCTCGGCTGGCTGCCGCTGGTGGCGCTGTGGTTCGGCAACGGCGACGGCGCCAAACTGCTGCTCGTCTCGCTCTCGGCCTTCTATCCGACCGTCCTCAACACCCAGAAGGGCATGCAGGCGGTCGAGGGCAAGCTGGCCGAAGTGGGCCGCCTCTACGGCTTCACCCGCCTGCAGTCGCTGCGCCTGATCGCCTGGCCCAGCGCGCTGCCGCTGGTCTTCACCGGCATTTCGCAGGCGCTGGCCTTCGCGTGGATCGCCACGATCGGCGTCGAGTTGCTGTTCAGCGCCACCGCTGGCCTCGGCACCGAGATGATGGCCGCGCAGGTCGCCGCGCGGACCGACGTGGTGCTCGTCTGCGTCGCCTGTGTCGGCGTGATGGGCTTTGCCCTCAACCAGCTGTTCGCCCTGCTGCGCGCCCGCCTGCTGCGCTGGCAGCCCGCCCCCGGAAACTAGGACAAGCCATGACCGACCCTCGACACTTGCGCGAACCAGCCGGGACCACCGGACCATCCCGCACCGGCGCCGTGCGCATCACCGGCCTGTCCAAGCGCTACGCGATGTCAGGCAAATCGATGACCGTGCTGGACGATATCAACCTGTCGATCCGGCCCGGCGAATTCGTCAGCATCGTCGGCCCCTCCGGCTGCGGCAAGTCCACGCTGCTGCGCCTGATCGTCGGCCTCGACACCGACTACGACGGCGAAATCCGGCTGGACGACACCCGCGTCGCGGGCACCGGGCTGGAACGCGGCCTCGTGTTCCAGGACCACCGCCTGTTCCCGTGGATGACGGTGTCAAAGAACGTTGAGGTGGCGCTGCTCAAGCAGAAACTGCCGAAGGAACGGCGCGAGCGCCTGATCGCCGAGCACCTCGCGCTGGTCGGCCTGTCCGACTTCGGCGAGGCCTATCCGCACCAGCTTTCGGGCGGCATGGCCCAGCGCGCCGCGATCGCCCGCGCGCTGGTCAACGAACCCAGGGTGCTGGCGCTGGACGAGCCGCTGGGCGCGCTCGACGCACTCACCCGCGTCAAGGTCCAGGCCGAACTTCAGCGCATCTGGATGGAGGCGGGCACCACCATGATCATGGTGACGCACGACGTCGACGAGGCGCTGTTCCTCGGCGACCGGGTGGTCGTCATGTCGCCGCGCCCGGGCCGCATCGCCCGCGTGGTGGACGTCGACCTGCCCCACCCGCGCGACCGCGCCTCGCCCCTGCTGCACCGCCTCAAGGACGAGATCCTCGGCGAACTCACCCGCGAACCGCGCGAGGAGGACGGCACGCTCGTCTCGTTCCCGGCGCGAACCCGTAGCTGATGGCCATTGGGCTTCGACAAGCTCAGCCTGAGCGGAATTGGGAAGTTTACCCCACCTCCGCTCATCCTGAGCTTGTCGAAGGATCCCGCACCACCCTGACCCGGAGTTATCCATGACCAAAGGCCGCACGTTCCTGGCCCTGCTGCTACCCGCCCTCGCATTGCTGGGCGCCTGCTCCTCCGAAAGCGGCGAGCCGGCGGAAAAAGTCGTCGACATCGCCGGAATCGTCTCGCCGAAGAACGGCGCGAACGAATTCATCGGCGGCCTCGCCCAGATCCAGAAGGACGGCTGGCTCGACGCCGAACTGGCGAAGAAGGGCTGGAAGGCCCGCTGGGTGCCGGTGCCGCCTTCCGTCGGCGGGCCGGTGGTGAACGAGGGCTTCGCGGCGAGGACCATCGACATGGCGGCCTATGGCGACCTACCCTCGGTGATCGCGATGGCGGGCGGCGTGAACCTCAAGCTGGTGGTCCCCAGCCGCGCGGGTTCGAACATCTACCTCGCGGTGGGCCGGGACTCGCCCGCACGCACCTTGCGTGACCTCAAGGGCAAGCGCATCGCGCTCCATCGCGGACGGCCATGGGAGGCGGGCTTCGCGCGCTACGTCCAGTCGCAGGGCATGACGCTGGATGACTTCAAGATCATCAACGTCAATGCCGTCGCCGGACAGGCCGCGCTGACCGGCGGCAAAGTCGATGCCATCGTGCTGATTCAGGCCGAACCCTACGTGCTGGAGGAAAAGGGCCTCGCCCGCGTCCTGTGGTCCACCAAGGATGCACCGGAAAGCTGGAAGATGGTCGCCGGAACGTTCGCGCGAAAGGACTTCATCGACGCGCACCCCGACATCGTCCAGATCGTCGTCAATGCCTTCGTGCGGCAGGCACGCTGGTCGAGCGAGGAGAAGCACCGCGATACCGTGCTGTCGTGGGGAACGCTGGGCGGCACACCGCTCAAAGCGGTCATCCGGGACGCCGAAAACAACCAGCTTCCGTGGCGCCAGCGCTATTCCCCGCTGCCGGGCCGCGAAATACAGGATCACTTCGACTTCGTGGCTGACTACGCCGCGCAGACCGGGCTGACGCGCAGCAAGGTGGACGTCTCGCACCTGATCGACCGTAGCTATGTCGACAAGGCGATCCGCGACCTGAAGCTCGAAGGCTGGTGGACCGAGCCGCGCTGAGGCCCCGTTCGTCATTGCGAGCGAAGCGAAGCAATCCAAGGCAGCATTAAACCGCCCTGGATTGCTTCGCTCGCAATGACGAGGGTGACACACAACAAGGCCCGGCGAAAATCGCCGGGCTCTTTTTCGCCTACTCCGCCGCCTCCAGCCGCTGCACCGCCCGGTGCCCCAGCAACGGCAGCACTTCCTCGCCCACCCGGTAAGCCTCTTCCAGATGCGGCGTGGCGGCGAGGATGAAGGAATCCGCGCCCAGCCCGATCAGTTCGTCCAGCCGCGCCGCGACGTTCTCGTAACTGCCGACGATGCCCAGCGCCGGACCGGGGCGCAGCAGGCTGAACCCGCCCCAGACATTGGGCGAGACGATAAGGTCGCGCCAGTCCCGCGCGTCGGCCACGCCCAGCCCGGCCAGGCGCTGCACGCCCACCGAGTCCCCGCGCCGCTCGCCGAACTCGTTACGGCTGGCGGCCTTTACATTGGCGAAGCCCAGTTCGATCTCGCGCCAGGCTTCCTCTTCGGTGGGCCGGGCGACGACTTCGACGCGGATCGCGCACTTGATGGCGCGGCCGAGTTCGGCGGTGCGCGCCTTCACCTGATCGAACTTCTGCGCCAGTTGCCCGAACGGCTCCAGCCACGAGAGGTAATAATCGGCGTGGCGCGCGGCCGACTGCAACGCCGCCTCGGACGAACCGGAGAAGTAGATCGTCGGCAGATCCTCCTGCGCCAGCGCCGGCGGCAGGGCGCCGTTGTCGACCTCGTAGAAGCGGCCCTTGTGCGTATAGGGGCCGTCCTTCCACACGCCCTTCATCACGTCGAGGAACTCGGTGGTGCGGCCGTAGCGATCGTCGTGGTCGAAGGGGTCGCCCCACCAGCGCTGCGCCGGACCGCCGCCACCGGTGATGATGTTGTAGACCACCCGCCCATTGGTCGCCCGTTGCAGGCTGGCGGACATGCGCGCGGCGCGCACGGGGCTGAGGAATCCCGGCTGGAACGCGATCATGAAGCGGAAGGCCTTGGTCGCCCGCGCAAGCGCGGCTGAGATCACCCAGGGGTCGTCGGTCATCGGGAACGAGGGCAGCAGCCCGCCGACGAAACCGGAAATCTCCGCCGCGCGCGCGATCTCGGCCATGTGGTCGAGGTAGCTGGTCCCGTCGGGCCCGCCGTCCACCAGCCCCGGCGTCTGGTTGCCGGGGGCCAGCGGCGACCAGTCTCCCCGGTTGAAGCTGCGCTCGCGGATCGAGCTGCTGCATCCATGCGTGGGGATGCGCCAGTAGAAATCGATGCTCATGTCGTTGCCCTTTCCTTCAGGCGGCGATCGCCGCTGCCCGCACGCGGCCGATGACCTGCTCGCCCGCGACGTGGACTTCGTGAATCTGGTTGGTGGCCGACAGCACGGCGATATCGAGGCCCGCCCGTTCGAGGTCCGCGAGCGTCGCGGCGACCTCATCGTACGTGCCGACCAGCGTATCGGCCGAGGGCGCCGTCCGCCCGCGCTCCACCGCGACGTCGGCCGCTTCAGCGCGGGCGAGCAGCGGTATCCGCGCGGCGATGCGCAAGTTCGGGTAGGCATCACGCGCGCCCGACACGAAATCGCCAAGTGCCTCGATCGACAGGCGTGTATCGAGCAGCAGCACTTCGGCATGGGCGAGCAGGTCCGCATCGGGCGCCTGCGATGCGCGCAGCCATACCGGTGGGCGCCGCCGCCCTCGTACGAGATCGCCGAAACCACCCTTCTCGACGACGAAGTGGCGGCCCTCCTGATCGAACGGGCCGTCGCCCCAGACGCCGTCCAGCAGCGTCAACAGTTCGCCGGCGCGCGCGGGCACTTCGGCCTCGTCGATGGCGTCCCCGGCTTCCGGCCCCTGGCGCGGGTCGATCAGCCAGCCCTGCCGGTCGCCCGAGAAGCGCTGCACGCTCGCCGCCATCTTGGCGTGGTAGACACCCGAGGCAGACCCCGGCGCGACGGCAGTGACCAGTTGCACCCGCCGCGTCTCCCGCAGCAGGTTGCCGGTGACGATCCACGGCTCTTCGCCCTCGGGCTCGTCGGGGATGACGATACCGTCGAAGCCGGTCAGCTCCGCCGCGCGCGCAACCTGCGTGAGATAGTCGTAGTGATTGATCTGGAGGCGGCGGCTGCCGGCATCACGGGCCGGAACCCAGGGCCGGTCACCATCGCCCCATTCGGCGCGGCGGCGGTCGGCCGCCGCAGTGCTCGACAAGTGCCAGTAGAAACGCAGTGCCATCGGTGGCTCCCTTCGATCGAGATATTGCGGTTTCTCCGAAGCATGGACCGTGCCATGCTCGGCAAACCACGGCGCTTCCCGCGCCTCGGTTCCTGCGTGCCGCCCTGCTGCGCAATTCTGCGCAGCGCAGCGTCGCGATCTGGACACGCGAGCGGCCGGAACCGCTCAATCGCGCCATGGCCCGGCGCTGGCACGGCCTTTGCTTTCAGGCCGGCGAACGAACGGAGATGCGGTGCGGTGAGCGTGACGGGGACTGGGGAACTCAATCGGATCTGGCTGGTGCGCTCGCCGGTGCCCGCCGCATCGAGCATCGCCTGGTCGCTGGGCTGGCTCGACGCCGATTTCGGACGGGACGGCATCGCCGTGAACTGGCTGCGCGAGGACCGTCTGCGCGTGGTCGAGCATGACCATCACGACATGACGCGGGCGCTGTTTCGCGAGGGCGGCAACATCCCCGCCCTCGCGGCGCGGGCGCTGGGCGCGGAAACGCGGGTGATCGGCCTGACCTGGATCGACGAGCGACAGGCGATCATGGTGCGCCCCGGCGAACAGGTGCTCGATCCCGCGCACCTCAAGGGGCTGCGTTTCGCCCTGCCGGGCTACGTCTCGACGCGGGGCGCCTCGGTCGTGCGCGGCATGTCGCTGCACGGGATCAAGAACGCGCTGCGGCTGGCCGGGCTCGAACTGGAGGACGTGACGCTGGTGGACGTGCCGACGCCGCAAGTGGACTTCTCCGAACCGCAGATGATGCAGCGCATGTGGTCGGGCCTTCAGGCGCTGGCCGAAGGGCGGGTGGACGCGGTCTACGTCAAGGGCGCCGCCGCCGCCGAAGCCGCGATGGCGCTAGGGCTCGAAGTGGGCATCGACCTCGACGCCTATCCCAGCCGCATGACGCGGGTGAACAACGGCACCCCGCGTCCGATCGTCACCCATCGCCACATGATCGAGGCGCATTTCGACCTCGTGGTGCGCTTCCTTCACCAGACGCTGCGCGCCGCCGACTGGGCCGCCGGGCATCCGGTGGAACTGAAGCACATCCTGGAGCGCGAGACTTTCGCGGGGCCGGTCGGCGTCGAGGCCGCCTATCGCGACGGCTTCCACCGCGCGCTGCACCCCGACCTTTCCGCCGAGCGGATCGACATGCTGCGCGTGCAGGAGCGCTTCCTGCGACTGCACGGCTTCCTCGAAAATTCGGTGGACGTCGATGCCTGGGTGGACGCCCGCCCGCTCGCCGCCGCACTGGCGCTGAGGGCGCTCGACCGCGCCGCCTGAAGGTAACGCTTGCCAGTCGGTCGTATTCTCTACTATTTCTATAGACAATGAGTCGATGGCACAGTGCGCGGCGAGGAGGCACGAACCATGGCGTTAGCGAAACACCGGTCGGAAGCTCCGGCAGGGCGAGGCAGCGGCAGGACGATCCTGTCGCTCGACTCCGCGAATCCTGCGATCCCGGCGATCCGCGCGCGGGCTTTCGTGTTTTCCGATCCTCGCTCGCGGGCGATGGTGCCGCTGATCGAGCGCACCGCGCCCAGCGAGGCCACCGTGCTCGTCACCGGGGAAACCGGCACCGGCAAGGAACTGGTCGCCCGCTACGTTCATGCGCTGAGCGATCGCCGCAGCGGCCCTTTCATCGCCGTCAATTGCGGCGCCTTCTCCGAAAGCCTGATCGAATCGGAACTGTTCGGGCATGAACGCGGCGCCTTCACCGGCGCCATGGACGCCCGCCCCGGCTGGTTCGAGGCGGCGAACGGCGGCACCCTGTTCCTCGACGAAGTAGGCGACCTGCCGCAGTCGCTGCAGGTCAAGCTGCTGCGCATCCTGCAGGAGCGCGAGGTGGTCCGGCTCGGCTCGCGCAAACCCGTCGCGCTCGACGTGCGGCTGATCGCGGCGACCAACCTGGACCTCGCCCGCGCCGTCTCCGAAGGGCGTTTCCGCGAAGACCTGTTCTATCGTCTCAACGTCGTCGCCCTGCCGATCCTGCCCTTGCGTGAACGGCGGGCGGACATCCTGCCACTGGCCCGGCACTTCCTCGAACTGTACGGGACAAAGATCGGCGCGGGGCGACTGGAACTGACCGCCGGGGCAGAGGAAGCACTGTTCTCCCATCCCTGGCCCGGTAACATCCGCGAGCTGGAAAACGCGATCCTGCGCGCGACCCTGACCTG
Source organism: Novosphingobium resinovorum (assembly GCF_027922145.1). GTDB lineage: Bacteria > Pseudomonadota > Alphaproteobacteria > Sphingomonadales > Sphingomonadaceae > Novosphingobium > Novosphingobium resinovorum. Next base: position 464,642 of record NZ_BSFC01000021.1, read on the forward strand.
CATCGACGGCCAGATCACCGCCGATGACCTCGCGCTCCATGCCCTCGATGCCCGGCCGCAGACGATCCGCGTCGCCCCTGAGGAACCGTCCGCAGAATTGCCTGCGGCGGCGGCCGACCAGGCCATCATGGAAGATCGCCTTACCCCGCTGGTCGCGCGCTTTCTCGAGGAGAAGCAGGGCGCCCTGCTCGACCGCACGATCGAGAGCGTCGTGCGCACCGCCTTCTCGCGGTACGAGGGCAACCAGATCCGCACCGCCGCCGCGCTGGGCGTGACCCGCAGCGTGCTGCGCACGCACCTGAAGAACTTCGGCCTCATCTGAAACGTGCGCCCAATGGCGCATTCCCGCATCGAAATTCGCGCAGCCGGTGCGTCGATCTGAACATCGGCTGCCGTCCGGCCGTATCAAACCCCTGACAGAACGGCATTTTGCGTCCTTGGCACGCCGTTTGCTCTGCCTGTCCGCGAACACATCGTTTCCGGTTCGCAGACAAGGACAATGCACGCCATGGCATCCAGGGGCCCCAAGACCTTCACTTCCCCGCGCGGCACCGGCAGCGCCGGTGCATCGGCCCTTGCCCTCTCGCTGGCCCTGTCGCTTTCCGGCGCGGCCCATGCCGAGGAAGCGGACGCGGGCGGATCCGGCAGCGACGTCATCCTCGTCACCGCGCAGAAGCGCAGCCAGAGCGTGCAGGACGTGCCCGCATCGGTGGTGGCACTGGGCGGCGATGCCCTGCGCGACCGGCTCATCACCCGCGCCAGCGACATCTCGCGCTTCGTGCCCAGCTTCAGTGCGGACACCTCGGTCGGCAACCTGACGCCGCGCTGGTATCTGCGCGGCATCGGCAATTCGGTGCCCGGAAACGGCCAGACCAGCCCGGTCGGTATCTATCAGGACGAAGTCTACGTCGGCATTCCCGTCGCGCAGGCCTTCCCGATCTTCGACCTCGAGCGCGTAGAGGTGCTGAGCGGCCCGCAAGGCACGCTATGGGGCAAGAACACCACGGCGGGCGCGGTCAACTTCATCTCGCGCAAGCCCGCCTTCGATGCCAGCGGCTATGCCCGCGCCGAATATGGCAGCTATGGCTCCACGCTGCTCGAAGGGGCATGGGGCGGCCCGCTCAGCGACAAGGTGGCGGTGCGTTTCGCCGGTCACTTCCGCGATGACGACGGCTTCGCGAAGAACCGGCACGACGGCACCCCGATGGGCAAGAACCGCGAGGCCGCGGCCCGTTTCTCCGTGCTCGTCAAGCCGACCGATACGTTCGAGGCCCTGCTGCGCGTGCAGTACCGCGACTACAAGAACGTCGGCGACATCATCTACCAGGGCCTCGGCACCACCGACCCTGCCGGTTTCCCGATCGCGCAGGGCTACAGGAACAACTCCTCGTTCGGGAACAGCGGGCAGGATCTGCGCCAGCGCGGCACCCAGCTCAACCTCGACTGGGACGTGGGCGATCTGCACCTGACCTCGATCACCGGCTACAACGAGTTCAAGCACCGCTCCGAACTCGGCACGCAGGTGCCGCACGAAGGCACACACACCTACAGCAGCCTGAACGCGAAGATCTTCAATCAGGAACTGCGCCTTGCTTCACCGGACGAGGGCCGCCTGAAGTGGATCGTCGGCGCGCACTACTATTACGAGAAGCTGGATTCCGAGGCGGTCACCGCAGTGCTTCCCAACACCGTTGGCCTCGCCCCAGCCTGGACGAACACGCAGTTCACCCAGAGCAATAACAGCTACGGCCTCTTCGCCAATGTCACGTACGAGCCGCTCGACAATCTCGAGATCATCCTGGGCGGGCGTTACACTTGGGAAGACAAGGCGATCGACCTCGACACCATCGGCACCGCGACCGGCGGCGCCGGCACGCTGACCTTCCTCGACACCGTGGCGTTCTGGTCGCGCAATTCGGTGACCGGCACCCGCATCGCCACCCGCGCGGTGCAGGACGAAAAGCGCAACTGGCGCGCGTTCACGTATGATGCCACCGCGAAGTACAACTTCACGCCGGGCCTCAACGTCTATGCCCGCTACGCCAAGGGCTTCCGCTCGGGCGGGTTCAACCCGGGCGCGACGCTGCAGACGCAGGTGGCGACGGTGAACCCCGAATACGTCAAGAGCTATGAGGTCGGCCTGAAGTCCGAATGGCTGGGCGGTCGCCTGACCGCCAATCTCGCGGCGTTCTACAACGACTACAGCAACATCCAGGTCACGGTGATCCAGTTGCCGCTCAGCCAGCTGTCGAACGCGGGCAAGGGCTGGTCGAAGGGCGCCGAAGCGGTCCTGACCGCGCGGCCGTTCGATGCGCTGCGCCTGTCTGGCACGCTCGGCCTGCTCGACACCAAGTACACCGAGTTCCCGAACTGCAAGGCGGGCGTCGATTGCTCGGGCAACCAGTTCGTCCGCGCGCCGCACGTGACCGCCAGCGTCAGCGGCGAATACACCTTCGATGTAGGCGGCGGCCATAGGATCGTCGCGGAGACCAACTGGTCCTATCGCTCGCACCTCTACTTCAACGCCGGCACGCAGGCCGCGCCGCTGGAGCAGGATCCCAAGTGGCTGGGAAATGCCTCGCTGGCCTGGCAGCTGCCGAGCGACATCAGGGTCTCCGTCTTCGCGCGCAACGTGACCAACAGCCACGCAGCCTCGACGATCATCCCTTCGGCGAACTTTGGCTACATCAAATACATCATCGAGCCCCGCGTGTGGGGCGGCGCCGTTTCGGTGACCTTCTGATCCCGCGCTCCCATAAAAAGGAAACCGACATGGCCACGCAGACTGCTACGCATGCATCCACCGCGCCCGATGAAATCTGGTTCACCCGCTGCCCGGTGCCGACAGCGACCGGGCTCGCCTACAAGCTGGGCTGGCTGACCGAGGAATTCGCAAGCGAAGGCATCCCGGTGCGCACGCTTCAGGAATCGACGCCCGAGATCGCGCTGCGGCACTACGACCACCGCCTGCCCACGCTGATCCGCGAGGGCGGCAACATCCTCGCTTTCGCCGCACGCGCACAGGGCGAGCCGACCAAGCTCGTCGGCCTGACCTGGATCGAGGAAAGCCAGGTCATCCTCGTCCGCCCCGATTCCGGCATCACCCAGCCCGCGCACCTCAAGGGCAAGCGCCTTGCCCTGCCCAGCTGGACCGACCACGAGATTCCCAGCCACTTGCGCGGCACCAGCATCGGGCGAGGCATGTCGCTGCTCGGCTACAAGGGCGCGCTGCACGCGGGCGGCCTGACTTTCGACGACGTCGATCTCATCGAAGTGGACGGCACCATCCGCAACATCGGCGGCGCCGGACGCGACAGTCAGCCGGGGCGCGGCACCATTAACCGGCTCTGGGCCATCGATGCGCTGGCGAACGGCGATGTGGACGCAGTCTACGTCAAGGGCGCCTCGGCTCTCGACGGCGCGCGCGAGGCTGGCGTCGTCGTCGGCATCGACCTCGATGCACTGCCGAACAAGGCCTCGCGCGTGAACAACGGCACGCCGCGTCCGATCACGGTCCACCAGAGCCTGATCGACGATCACTTCGACCATCTCGTCCGCTTCCTCGAAGTGACCCTGCGCGCCGCCGACTGGGCCGCGCAGAATATCGCGAAAGTGCACGAGATCCTGCAGTTCGAAACGCGCGGCAGCGTGGAAGCGGTGACGCAGGCTTATGGCGCGGACTTCCACAAGACGCTGCATCCCACGCTGGATGCCGAGCGCCTTGCCCTGTTCGACCAGCAGAAGAAGGCGCTGGGCCTGTTCGGCTTCCTGGAGCGCGATTTCCCGCTGGCCGACTGGGTCGATCCGCGCCCGCTCGCGGCCGCTTACGACCGGTTGGGCCGCGGCTGACCGGCTCGTCCTTGCAATTCCCGCCACCTTTTCGAGGTGGCGGGAAACCAGCCGTTACTTGCGCCCCCGCGGCAGGCTGCTGCGCGCGTAATCCAGCGGCGGCTTGCGATTGCCAACCAGCGGTTCGTACTTGAACCCCGCGCCCTGGCTGCGCTGCAGTTCGGCTTTGGCGTCCCGCAGCTTGTCGGGCTGGAGGAACAGTTGCGCGCCGGACAGCGCCAGCGTCTTGGCTGCCACTTCCGCGCCCTCGACACCGATCGAGGTGCCGCTGGCGGCCGCCGCCTGCCAGCTGTGCGGCGCGGTGCCGGGCACCCAGGTCGCGGTGCCGAGGCTGGCGGTCGGCACGACCCAGCTGATGTCGCCGACGTCCGACGACGCCGAACCCTTGCGCCCGAAATCATAGGTACCGATCGCCGAAGGCCCGCCCTTGGCAGCACCCTTGGGCAGCGTCCTGGCGATCTCGTCGGCGAAGCGCTGCTGCTCGGGCGTGTAGCTGTAACCGCCGACCTTGCGCAGGCTGGCGTCCACCACCCGGCCAAGCGTGTCGTTCGGCAGCGTGCCGAAGCTGCCGCCGATGATCTCGTATTCGAACTTGGTGTCGGTCGCGAGCGCGGCGCCCTCGCCCGCCTTGACCACACGGTCGAACACGTCGCGCACGACTTCGGGATCGTAGTGGCGCACGTAGTAGAAGCTCTCCGCATGCGCGGGCACGATGTTGGGCTGGTCGCCGCCGTCGGTGATCGTGTAATGCACCCGCGCATCGGAAGGGATATGCTCGCGCAAGTAGTTCACCGCGACGTTCTGGATCTCCACGCCATCGAGCGCCGACCGCCCCCGTTCGGGCGCCGCTGCCGCGTGCGAGGCGATGCCGGTAAAGCGGAACTTGGCCGTCACCATCGACAAAAGTTGCCCCTGGGAAGCGCCGTTGGAACTGCTCGGGTGCCAGCTCAGCACCGCGTCCACGTCCTTGAAGAACCCGTCGCGCACGAGATAGGCCTTGGCGAAGCCGCCCTCCTCGGCCGGCGTGCCGTAAAGGCGCACGGTACCCGGCGTGCCGCTCGCCTTGAGCCACTTGGCCAGCGCGATCGCCGCCTCCACCGAGGCGGTGCCGAGCAGGTTGTGGCCGCAGGCATGGCCCGCCAGCCCGCCGCGCGATTGTTCGACCGGCTGGTCCACCTGCGAGAGACCGGGCAGCGCGTCGTATTCCGAAAGGAGCGCGAGGACCGGCCCGGAATTGCCGTAAGTCGCGGTAAAGGCGGTAGGAATGCCATCCGTCCCAGCCTCGACACGGAAGCCTGCGGCCTTGAGCTGCTGCTGAAGCAGCGCCGAACTCTGGTCCTCGTGGAAGCCGACTTCGGCCCACTCCCAGATCTTGCGGGCGTTGGCGGTCAGCTGGGGTTTACGCGCGTCGATCCCCGCGAGGATCACGGCGCTGTCCTTGTCCGACAGGGTCTCGGCCCGCGCCGAGGGGGCCAGGGCGAGTGCCAGAACGCCCAGGGCGGCGTGGATCAGGTGGTCATGCTTCATGGGGAGGCCTTTCATGTCGATCAGAACGAGCCGGTCAGGTTGATGCCGTAAGTGCGCGGCGGCAGCGTGGTGACGGTCTCGGTGGTGCCGCCCAGCGTGTTGCCGGCGGACTGGCGCGCGACGGTGTTCGTCAGGTTGTTGACGTAGAAGTAGATGCCGTAGCGATCGTTCTTCACGCCGATCCGCGCATTGGCGAGCGTGTAGTCGCCCACCTTGCGATAGCCCAACGCATTGGGCCGGAAGTCCGCGCGCGATCCGCCGACGTAGCCGAGATCGCCGCGCAACAGCGCGCTCCACCCGCCCGAACCGAGCGCCCATTCGTACTGCCCCGCAATGCCGATGGTCTGCGGCGCGATGAACGGGATCTTGTCGCCCTTGCGCGCCGTCGTGGCGAGCGGGGTCACCCCGTCCGGCACCTGATCCTGGGTCAGCTTTGCATCGGTGAAGGCGGCGTTGACGGTGAAGGTCAGGCCGCGCGCCGGGTTGAGCGTGGCTTCGGCCTCCACACCCTTGATGCGCGCCGCGCCCGCATTGCCGAGATAGACGAAGCTGCCGCTGTTGATGCTGACCTGCATGTCGGACCAGTCGGTGATGTAGCCGCCCAGATTGAGGATCAACGCATCGCCGCCGAACGAGGTCTTGATGCCGCCTTCGTAAGTCGTCAGCTTGTCCGGGCTATAGGCGAGCGCCTGCGCCAGTCCGAGCACCTGATTGACGCCGCCCGGACGGTAGCCGGTCGCCACCTGCCCGTAGACGAGCACGTTGTCGGCCGCCTTCCAACTGACATTGGCCTTGTAGAGCCAGCCGGTGTTCTTCGTCTTGTACAGCGCCCAGGGCGTGACGCGCGTGCGCAGGATGTCGAGACCGATGGTGGTGTCGCCGCCCACGGTCTTGTCGTAGCTGTAGTAGCGCAGGCCACCGGTGACCGTCAGCCCCTCAACCGGGGTGACGGCGATCTCGCCGAAGGCTGCCTTCTGCTTGAGGTAATCGACCACGTGGCGCTGCAGCAGCGGCGTCGCGCCGACGACCTGCGACCCGTCGGAGGCATTGGTGCGGCGCGCTTCCGAAAGCACCTTGGCATCGCGGTCCTCGTAGAAACCGCCGACGGTCCACTGGAACCACGACGAATTGTTCGACTGCAGACGCAGTTCGCTGGTCCAGTCCGTCACCGACTGCGGCTGGTAGTAGATCACCGGCGTAAGGCTATCGACATAGCTGTTGTAGGCCGCGAACCCCGCGGGCGTGGCGCAAGTCGCTGCGGTGAAGTGCGTCGCGCAGCCGGAGGCGGTGCGGAAGCTGTTGAACAGCGGGGTCGGATCGCGCGTCACCAGCGTGTCGCGGTCCTGATAGCTGGTCGTCGCGACAAGGTCGGCAAAGCCCAGTTCGGCGTGGGCGGACAGGCTGTAGAGCCGCTGCTTGTCCTCGTAGGGCACCTGCGAGGCGTTGACGGCATTGTATTTGCCCGCGCTCGGCGACCAGGTGCTGGCTCCGCCCTCGGTGTAGAGGAAGTGCGCCGCACCATCGATGGTGAGCCACGACGCCGGGATAAAGCGCACCAGGATGCGCCCTCCGTCGCTGCGTTCGGAATTGATGCCGGTCAGCCCCAGCCCCGGATTGTCCACCCAGCCGTCGTTCTGCCGCCGGAAGTAGACGCCGCGCACGGCCAGCACGTCCTTCACGATCGGCACGTTCACGGCGGCGTTGATCTGGTAGCCCTCGCCGCCGCCCTCGGTGGTGGTGGCTCCGACGTCGATCCGGCCACCGAACTCAAAATCGGGCTTGCGGGTGACGAGGCGGATCGTGCCGCCGACCGCGCCCGCACCGTAGAGGGTGCCCTGCGGCCCGCGCAGCACCTCGACGCGCTCGAGGTCGAACAGCTTGAAGTCGGACTGGCTGCCGCCCGGATCGCTGGTGGTTCCCGGCGGCCCGGCTACCGGCGTCTCGTCATAATAGATGCCGACTTGCGCATCCCCGGCACTGCGGATGCCGCGAAGGGTAATGCGCCGCTGGCCCGGCCCGGCATCGGTGATCGTCAGGCTGGGCACCGCGCGCGCGAGGTCGTTGGCGGAATCGAGGCTCGCCGCACGCAGCGTATCGTCCGAGATCGAGGTGATGCTGGCCGGTGCATCCTGCAACCGGACTTCGCGCTTGAGCGAAGTGACGACGATCTCGGACCCGGAAGCCGTATCGGCAGCGGCATCGTCCGCCGCAAGAGCAGGCGCCGCGAAACCGGGAACGAGAAAGCTGCCCAGCGTGACAGCGGCTACGGCACTCAGAAACTTGGTCATTGATCCCCCTGCAGGTTGCTCGGGGAAATCCATTAACAAGAACCGTGCCAGTACGATTTCTTCTTGGATTTCCGTGATTTGCGGAGAAATTTTGCTTATACTCAACCATGGAACCTGCGCAAAAATCGATAGGCTGCTGCCATTGCAGCATCGGGGAAAGCACCCCCTTCATGTTGTGCCGAGGACACCGTATTCACCGCGAAGACGATCTTCACTGCCGAGCATGTTTTCTTGGACGCCGCCGCCGCGGCACACCTTGACCCCGTTTATCTACAATTTTAGTTGAGATTATCCGCGAGAGGCATCCTGCTCGCGAAAGCGTTCTTCATCCGGAGAGCGTGGCAGTTACCGGGCAAGTATCCTCATGACCACAGAGCCGACCTCTTCCACGAACCTCGCTGCAGTCGGCAATGCCGCCGACTTCTGGGATGTGGCCGGCGTGGTGCAGGAACTCGCGCAGATCCGGCACAACTGGCGGCAGACGAATACGCACCATGCCGAATACGGCGTGGAGAGCTTCCCCTCCCGGGTCCGCATGGCCAAAGTGATGGACGAATTGTGCGGCGCGCTGTTCCCCTTGCGCCTTGGCCCGGACTTCGTGCGCCTGCACAACGAGGACGTCTTCGTCACGCAGACGCTCCAGATCGCGCTGAGCCGCCTTCACGCGCAGCTGCGGCTGGAACTGACCTATACTCTCGAACCGAGTGACGGACAGGCCATCGACGACGGCGCCACCCGCATCGTCCTTGCGCTCTCGCACCAGTTGCCGGAAATCCGCCGGCTGCTGGATATCGACATCGAAGCTGCATTCAGCGGCGACCCGTCCGCGCGCAGCCTGGATGAAGTGCTGATCTGCTATCCCGGGCTGCTGGCCATTATCCATCACCGGCTGGCCCATACGCTGCATCTGGAAGGCGCCCCGCTGATCGCGCGTATCATCTCGGAAATCTCGCATAGCCGCACCGGGATCGACATCCACCCCGGTGCACAGGTCGGCCGAGGCTTCTTCATAGACCACGGCACCGGCGTCGTGATCGGCGAAACCGCGATCATCGGCGACAACGTGCGGCTCTACCAAGGCGTCACGCTCGGAGCGAAGAACTTTCCGGTGGGGGATACGGGAATGCTCATCAAGGCCATCCCGCGCCATCCGATCATCGAGAACGACGTGGTGATCTATGCAGGAGCCACGATCCTGGGCCGGGTCACGGTCGGCACGGGATCGGAAATCGGCGGCAACGTCTGGCTGACCCACGACGTGCCACCGTTCAGCCGCGTGTTCCAGGCACGCGAACAGAACCTGGTCATCAGCCCCCAGAACAATTGAACGGGAGGAAGCGCAATCGGCATTCTATGTTTGAATGCCAACATGGTCGTGGCTCGGCTCAATCACCATCCAGCCAGAGATTATTCATCAGCGAACGCCACGTTTCAGGACGGCGATTGGAGCTTTCGAGTGGCTGAAATGGGCGCGTAGCGGTTGCCGAAAGGTTCTGTCTCCCCGCTGTCACCGGGAGACAGCCAGCTTCAGGTTTCCGTGCCTTTGCCAATCTCGTCGCCAATTAACGATTGATGCCGGTTGTGGCATCGGATCGCAATCATTGACCTAAACCACTGTTTCCGCGCATCTCCAGCAGGAACACTGTGCTGACGGGGGACGTGGACTTGGATCGGTGGCAAGCCATGAGGATTTTCGTCCGGGTGGCAGAGACCGCAAGCTTCGCCGAGACGGCAAGGCAAATGCACATCAGTCCACCGGCCGTCACGCGCGCGATATCCTGTCTGGAAGACGAGATCGGCGTGCGGCTCCTTGCTCGCACCACCCGGTCGGTGAAGATGACCGAGGCCGGGCAGCGCTATTTCGACGACTGCAGGCGCATCCTGGCCGATATCGCGGAGGCCGAGGCTTCGGCGGCGGGATCGCACGGCAACCCCGCAGGCACGCTCGTCGTCACCGCGCCGGTCATGTTCGGGCAGATGCACGTGCTTCCCATCCTGCTGGAATATCTCGATCTCTACCCGCGCGTGACCGGTCGAAGCCTGTTCCTCGACCGCAGCGTGAACATCATCGAGGAAGGGATCGATGTCGCGATCAGGATCGGCAACCTGCCGCCGTCGGGCCTGACCGCCACGCGCGTGGGCTGGGTGCGCCGGATGATCTGCGGCGCGCCTTCCTATTTTGCCGAGCATGGCGTTCCCCGGTCCCCTGCCGATCTTGCGGAGCACCGCGTCATCATGCCGACCGGCGCCTGGGTTTCGCCCGAGTGGCATTTCGGCCCGGATTCGCGCAGCAGCGTCACCGTTCACCCGCGCCTGCTGTGCAACACCAACCAGGCCGCCATAGCCGCAGCCGAACAGGGCTGGGGCATCACCCGCGTGCTGTCCTACCAGATCGATCCGGCACTGGCGCAGGGCCGCCTCCAGTCCGTGCTCGACGATCATGCGGAAAGCCCGATGCCGATACACGTGGTCCATGGCGAGGGCCGACGGGCGACCGCCAAAGTACGCGCGTTCGTCGATCTCGCCGTTGAAACGCTGCGAAACAATCCCCTTCTTCAATAGCGACCATCGCGCGATAATTCCAATTATCGGAACAATGACTTTCAAAATTGCCGAATTATCGCTTCGATCGGTAAGAATTATATCTCCCTCCAGAAGCTGACGCAGATCGCTCAGCGGTTTCGACGAGGGTGGAAAAAATGACCAAGCAACTGATCCTGTCCCTGATGCTCGCGGGCGCGGCCATCGCGGCTCCTAGCGGTGCGATGGCGGCTCCTACGCAGCAGATCACCGCGTCCAGCACGGCGCCGGCGACCGTTCACTACCGCACCGCGACCATCGAGGGCGTGAAGATGGCCTACCGCGAAGCCGGCCCGGCCGATGGCCCGGTGGTGCTGTTGCTGCACGGCTTTCCCACATCCTCGCACATGTTCCGCAACCTGATCCCGCTGCTGGCAGATCGCTATCACGTGATCGCGCCGGACTATCCCGGCTTCGGCGAGAGCGATGCGCCCGATCACAAGCAGTTCGCTTACAGCTTCGCGCACTATGCCGACATGGTCGATGCGCTGATGGGCCAGATCGGTGCCCAGCGCTATGCGATGTACGTCATGGATTACGGCGCGCCCGTGGGCTACCGGCTGGCGCTCAAGCACCCCGAGCGGGTGAGCGGGCTGATCGTCCAGAACGGCAACGCCTATGACGAAGGGCTCGGCGCGTTCTGGGACCCGATCAAGACCTACTGGAAGAGCGGATCGGCCAAGGACCGGGCAGCGCAGGCTTGGCTGGTGACGCCAAAGGCGACCAAGTTCCAGTACACCGACGGCGTCCGTGACGTATCGCGGATCAGCCCGGACAACTGGGTCCACGACCAGGCGCTGCTCGACCGGCCGGGCAACAGCGAGATCCAGCTCGACCTGTTCTACGACTATCGCACCAATGTGCCGCTCTACCCGCAGTTCCAGCAGTTCTTCCGCGAGCGCAAGCCGCCGACGATCATCCTGTGGGGCAAGAACGACACGATCTTCCCCGAGCCCGGCGCGCACCCGTACCTGCGGGATCTGCCCGAGGCCGAACTCCACATCCTCGATACCGGGCATTTCGCGCTCGAGGACAAGCTGGACGAGATGGCGCCGCTGATCCGGGATTTCCTCGATCGCAAGGTCGCGCCGCGCTGAACGAGGGCGGGGGCAGTCGCGAACTGCCCCCGCCTCAAATCGGAAGATACGCTATGTCTTACGGATTTCTCGATATCGCCATGACCCCCAGCGTCCGCGCGGCGCAGGCGGAGATGGGCGCGGACAGGCAGTGGGCCCATTTCGAGGGGGACCGCGCATTCGACCGGTTCACCGCGAACGAGGCCGCCTTCATCGCCGCGCGCGACAGCTTCTACATGGGGTCCGTCTCGGAAGACGGCTGGCCTTATGTCCAGCACCGCGGCGGCCCCGCCGGGTTCCTCAAGATGGTCGACGAGCGCACGCTGGCCTTCGCCGACTATCGCGGCAACCGCCAGTACATCAGCACCGGCAATCTGGCCGCGAACGACCGGGCCTCGCTGTTCCTGATGGACTATCCGCGTCGCATGCGGCTCAAGATCTATGCCCATGTCGACAAGCTGCCGCTTGACGAGGACCCGGCACTGACCGAACGCGTCATGGACAAGGGCTACAAGGCGCGGCCCGAGCGCATCTTCCGGTTCCGGTTGAAGGCGTTCGACTGGAACTGCCCCCAGCACATCACCCCCGCTTCACCGAGCGGGAGATCGAACAGGCGGTGCGTCCGCTGCACGAACGAATGGCCGAACTGGAAGCGGAGAACGCAGCCCTGCGCCTCCGACTCGAAAAACGAGGAGAAGCATGATGGAAAGTCCGCGCCCGCCTTTGCCGCCCTTCACGCTGGAGACGGCGGCCGAGAAGGTCCGCCTTGCCGAGGATGGCTGGAACAGCCGCGATCCCGAGAAGGTCGCGCTGGCTTATACGCCGGACAGCCAGTGGCGCAATCGCGGCGAATTCCTGAACGGCCGCCCCGCCATCATCGCGTTCCTGACGCGCAAGTGGCAGCGGGAACTGGATTACCGGCTGATCAAGGAACTGTGGGCCTTTCGGGACAACCGCATCGCCGTGCGCTTCGCATACGAATGGCATGACGACAGCGGCAACTGGTTCCGCTCCTATGGCAACGAGAACTGGGAGTTCGACGAGAACGGACTGATGCAAAGGCGCCTCGCCTCGATCAACGACACGCCGATCGCGGTGGAAGACCGGCGCTTTCACTGGCCGCTCGGCCGGCGTCCCGACGAGCATACGGGCCTGGGCGACCTCGGATTCTAGGCGGCGTGGACGAATTGGTCGACGTAGGGCGTACCGGTTGATCCAAAGCTGCCCTTTGAAGGCAGGTTGGCGCCGAGGTGATCTGAGCGAAGCGGAATGACGTATTCTGATCAACCGCCGCGTAAAGATTGAACATGACCGTACGCTCTACAGGCAACGCAACTGCATCGAGCGCATGGTTAGCCGTTTAAAAATCAACCGGGCCAGCGCCGCCCGCTATGATCAGCTTGCAAGCAACTTCATGAGCATGATCCATATCGCCACCGTCAGATACCGGCTCAAATTCGTCCACGGCGCTTAGCAACCACCAGCTCCCTGCCACCGTTACACCTTGGCCAAAACGTCGGCAGAACGGAAAAGAGGCCATCATGTTGAGATCGTTCCCTTCACAGCCGGATGGAACAAAAACGCTATGGCTCGATCTATGTTCGCCCGATGACGCCGAAAAGGCAACGATCGAGAAGCGCTATGGCGTGCACATTCCCGATATCGACGCCCTGCGCGAGATTGAGACGTCAAGCCGGCTGCGCATGGATGGAAACGTGCTTTATATGAGCGCTCCCTTGATTACCGGTGCCGGCACTGATCGTTGGCGATTTTCGCCGACCGGCTTCATTCTTACGCCGGACGTGCTCCTTACGGTGCGATATACCGAAATCGCGTCCTTCGAGGCTGTCGCTGGCACCTTTACCAACCCGGCGCAAATGACACCCGTTTCCGTGCTTGCAACTTTACTTGAAGACGTCGTGGACCGCGCGGCGGATCACCTCGAGCATGCCTCGGAAATCGTTGCCGGAGCTTCCCAATCACTGTTCTTCGAAGAGACATCCCGGCCGGGACTTAATACGGAAACCCGCAAGATCCGCGAGATCATGCGGAATATGGGCCAGGCAAGCGACCGGGCGTCGCGCGTGCGCTACACGTTCCTGAGTATCGGGCGGCTGGTGAACTTCATCCTCGATCGGTGCACGCCCAAGCTGGATCAGGAGATGCAGGACAGACTGGAAGCCGTCCGCCACGACATCACGTCACTCGACGAATTCGAGACGAGCCTCGAAGGACGCATTCAACTTCTCCAGGACGCGGCAAGCGCGTTCCTCAACATCGAACAGAACGACGTGGTGAAAGTGCTCACCGTAGCGTCGGTGGTCGGCATCCCGCCTGTACTTGTGGTCGGCGTGTACGGAATGAACTTCCACGTCATGCCCGAACTGAATTGGCCTTTTGGCTACCCGCTGGCCCTTGGCCTATGCGTCTTGTCCGGGGTCCTACCCTACGTCTGGTTCAAGAAGCGAGGCTGGATCTAGGTCTCTTCGGGCACATCGCGCATCGCTGCCAGGATTGGCAGAACGCAAAGCGCCACCACAGCGATCATGATGCCGGGAGCCGTTTCCGCGCCGGTCCTCGCAATCAAGACCTGTGCCAGCCACGGGGTGAGGCCGCCAAACAGCGCTGTGGCGCTGGTGGCGCCCAACGCCAGGCCGCTGAGACGCCCCTCGGCAGGCACCTGCTCAGCAGTGGCGACGGCCCCCACTGCACTTACGCCGCCTGCCAGCACAGCCAACAGCACCGCAGCCATCATCGCCTCGCTTCGCGACGCTCCGGCGAGAAGACCGAAGAGGAAATAAGGCACCGTCGCGCCCAGTATTGCGAGCGACACCAGTACCGCGCGGCGTCCAAAGCGATCAGAGACAAGGCCAACGAAAGGAGTCACCACGATGACCGCTAGCGCGGCGATCGTCGCCAGTTGCAGCGACTGGGCTTCGCTGAGCCGTCCGGACGAAGTCAGGAATACCGGCACATAGGTTATGCCGACATAATATGTGATCGAACCCAGCGCCGAGATTGCGAAACCACGCAACACACCCGCCCGATGGTGCGTCAACGCGTGAACGAGGGGTCGGCGCGGCAAGGTTCCGGCATCGCGGTTCGCAGCGAATTCAGGCGATTCCGCCATGGCCGAGCGGGCCAGAAGGATCAGTCCGGCCAGCGCCGCGCCGACAAAGAACGGAATGCGCCAGCCCCAGCCGTCCAGCTGCGCTGCTGGTAGCAGGCTGACCGTCAGCGCCGCGACACCGGCTGCCAGCAGCCCGCCAACCTCGCTCGTCGCGGCAGCGAGCGAAGTGACCAGACCACGCCGATGCCTTGGCGCGCCCTCGAGAAGATAAGCGACGACCCCGGTATATTCGCCGCCGACAGCGAACCCCATGACGCAGCGGAGACCCAGCAGCGCCGCGCCAGCCAGCGGCCCGGCCTGCGCGGCAGTGGGCAGCATGGCGGTCAGCAGCATTGCGCCGGTCATCAGGCCCATGGAGGCGAGCAATGTCGCGCGGCGCCCATGGCGATCCCCGAAATGGCCGAATACCAGCGCACCAGCCGGCCGCATGAGATAGGCCACGGCAAAGCCCAGAAGCGCAGTAAGAATCGCCGCGTCTGGTGTCTCGCCCGGAAAGAACACGCGCGAAAGCACTGTTGCCATGTAGAGGAACAAGGTGAAATCATACCATTCGACTACGGTGGACAGCGCCGCGAGGGCGAGCGAACGACGATCCAGCGGATGCGTTCTCACGATTACTACGACGCCACCGCGCGCAGGGACTTTTCGATCTCGCCCCCGCAATAGGCATCCCCGTATCTGGTGCGGGACACTTGCGCCAATAGTGCCAGACCAGGTGTCGCCTGCATTCGCCTGACAAGCGCGTCGACTTGCGGCGCAGTCTCGGCCAAAACCGTAGCAATCACGGCAAAGCGTTCGCTTATCGTAGACCAGAGAGTGGCGGTCACGATATCTGCCAAGCCCGGATCCCGGGTGCCGAACAAGGTGCCCCCATCAGACACGAGGCCACCGGCGCGACCAGTCGCCTCCCATATTTCCATCCACCGTCTCAGACGTGGCATGAACCCGCGCCATTTTTCACCGGTCCACATTTCCCGGCCGCCGTCGAGGGTGATTTCATCGAGAACGTCGTTGGCATCGTTGACGACCTTCATAGTCTGCGCCCGCGCTTCTAGCGACTGCGGCAGAAGGTCGAGTTTTTCACCCAGATACCATGCTATCGCAGGCATCTGCGCGATGGAAAAGCCGTTGGCATTATCGACGAGTACCGGCGGCCCCATGAAGGGAATAGGCTGACCCGATGGATGTCGCCCCATGATCTCCCCGATCTCGTCACTGCCATGCTCTGCCCAATTCGCGCCCGCATAGGCAAGGATACCGCGAAGGAACTGCCCCCGGAACGGAACCGGCCAGTAATACAAATCGAAATCGGCCATCGCGCATTCCTGACAGGGATAATATCAGCATCAATGCACGCTGCAGCGCTTCGTTTCGCACTATCTTGCAATTCGGCCCGGTCGGACGCGAACCTGGCCAGCGCACCGAGATGAACTCCTGACCCGTTCGCGGGTTGTGGACAGTCAAAGGAGCCGCGCGATGACCTTTCCCGATGCCCATGCTGCCGACGCAAAGCTGGATACCGCGCGCGGGGGAGAGACCATCGATGACGAGACCGAAGAGCAGCCGGACAAAGCGCTCGACACCGCCGAAGTGCAGGAGGTGGAGGAGCGGCGGGCAGGTTCTTCCAAGATCGTGCACGAGGTCGTGCGCCTGCAGGGCGAGGAGGAACTGCGGCGCCCCGCCCTTGCCCTGATCCTGTCCGGCATCGCGGCCGGGCTGGCGATCGCGCTATCGCTGCTGTGCGAGCTGTTCCTGCGCAGTCACCTCCCCGACACAGACTGGGCACCCCTCGTCTATTTCCTGGGCTATCCCATCGGTTACCTGATCGTCGTCATGGGCCGCCTTCAGCTCTTCACCGAAAGTACGGTAACTGCAGTGCTGCCCGTCGCGACTTCTCCTTCCCTCCACAGCTTCAGGCGGCTGGCCCGCCTATGGGCATGCGTCCTTGTAGGAAACCTTGTCGGCGTCACGCTCGTCAGTGCGCTGATGGCGGGCGAGATCATCATTACGCACGAGCAACGGATGGTCGCGCTCGACATTCTGGGCAAACTAGAACTCCAGCACTGGACGCGCACGCTGACGCTCGGGATTCCAGCCGGATTCATCATGGCAGCCATCGCCTGGGTCCTCCCGAATGCACGCGGCAGCGAATTCTGGGTGATCTTCGCCCTTACCTACGTCATTGCACTGGGCGGCTTCGCGCATGTCGTCACCGGATCGTCGCAGGCGAGCTTTCTATGGCTGAGCGGCTCCATCGGTTTCGGCGAAGCCTGGATCGAATTCACGCTTCCAGCGCTGGCTGGCAACATCATAGGCGGCACCGGCCTGTTCGCGGTACTCGCGCATGGCCAGATGCGCAGCGACCTTGGCGCTGACGAACCGTAAGGCATACGCATCCCGGTTAATTGCCTGAACGACATCAGGATCATGCGCCCCGCCCATGCGTTGATCTTGCGGAGAAGGAACCTGATGATGTCGTTTGTTACTGCCGCCCGCCGCAAAGTCCTGACGCGCCCTGTGCTGTCGCTCGTGCAGTCCGCGCTGCCAGCATTATCCGCCACCGAGAACGAAGCGATCGATGCGGGTAACACCTGGTGGGATGCCGCCCTGTTCACCGGCAATCCCGATTGGGAAGCTTTGCTCGCATTCCCGCCTGCCACGCTCAATGCGGAAGAGCAGGCCTTCATGACAGGGCCGGTCGAGACGTTGTGCGAGATGATCGATGATTGGCGCATGACCTGGGAAACCCACGACCTGTCGCCCGAAGCATGGGCGTACCTCAAGTCCGAGAAATTCTTCGGCATCATCATTCCAAAGGAACATGGCGGCCTCGGCTTCTCGAATTTCGCGCATAGCGAGATCGTGAGGAAGATCGCCACCCGCTCGGTCTCCGGGGCGGTGACGGCAATGGTCCCCAACTCTTTGGGACCGGGCGAACTGATCCTGCGCTTCGGCACCGAGACGCAGCAGGAGCATTGGCTCCCCCGCCTCGCCGACGGGCGCGAGATTCCCGCCTTCGGCCTCACCAGCCCGGAGGCGGGATCGGATGCCGCCGCAATGATCGATGAAGGCGTGGTTTGCCGGGGCGATTGGCAGGGCGAAGACGTGCTCGGCATCCGGCTCAACTGGCACAAGCGGTACATTACGCTAGGCCCTGTCGCGACAATCCTCGGCCTCGCGTTCAAGCTGCGCGATCCCGAGCACCTGCTTGGAGGGCAGGACGAGATCGGCATCACCGTGGCGCTGGTGCCCACCGATCTGCCCGGCGTCACCATCGGGCGGCGACATATCCCCTCGATGCAGACCTTCCAGAACGGTCCCAACGAAGGCAAGGATGTCTTCATCCCGCTCGATAACGTAATCGGCGGCCCCGAGCGTGTCGGCCATGGCTGGAAGATGCTGATGAGCGCGCTGGCCGCCGGACGCGGCATCTCTCTGCCTTCGCTCTCTGCGGCGGCAGGCGCCTTCGCCGCGCACACGACCGGCGCCTATGCGCGGGTGCGCTCGCAGTTCAACCTGCCGATCGGCAAGTTCGAAGGCATCCAGGAACGCCTCGCCCGGATAGCGGGCAACGCCTACCTGCTCGACGGAGCGCGGCGGCTGACATGCGCGGGGCTCGACCAGGGCAACCATCCCGCCGTGATCTCCTCCATCCTCAAGCTGCACGCAACGGAGCGGATGCGCGTGGTCATCAACGATGCGATGGACGTCCACGGCGGCAAGGCGGTAATCGATGGGCCGCGCAACTACATGGCCAGCCATTATCGCGCGATCCCGGTCGGCATCACCGTCGAAGGCGCGAACATCCTGACGCGCAGCCTGATGGTCTTCGGGCAGGGCGCGATCCGCTCGCATCCCTACCTGCTCGACGAGATCCGCGCGGTGGGCGGCACCGATCGCACGCAGGCGCTGGCAGATTTCGACAAAGTGCTATGGAAGCATGTCGGCCACGCGCTCAAGACCGCGATCCGCGCCTTCGTGCGAAGTTGGAGTGGCGGCGTCTTCGCGCCTGCGCCCAAGGCGGGGAAAGCCACGCGATACTACCGCCAGATGAGCCGCTACGCCGCCGCCTTCGCGTTTTGCTCGGACATCGCGTTCCTGACGCTGGGCGGCGAACTCAAGCGGCGTGAACTGCTCTCGGCGCGGCTCGGTGACGTCCTGTCCGAACTCTACATGCTCTCGGGCGCACTCAAGCGCTGGGAGGACGAAGGCCGGCAGGACGACGATCTGCCTCTCCTCGACTGGTGCGTGCAGAGCGGTTTCGCAAGCATTGAGCAGAGTTTCGCGCAAATCATCGAGAATTTCCCTGTGCGTCCAGTCGGCTGGATGCTGCGCCTGTTCATCATGCCTTATGGTAGACGCCGCAACGGTCCCACCGATCGCACCGTCCGCCGTGCTGCCGCGATCCTGCTCGAGCCTTGCCCCGCGCGCGACCGGCTGGTCGAAAATGTCTATATCGGCGGCCAGGACGAAGCGGTTGCCCGGCTGACCGAAGCATTCCGCAAGACCGTAACCACCCAGCCGATTCATGACCGGATGAAACAGGCCCATGTCCTCAACGCCGACGAGGCGCTGACGGCGGGGCTGATCTCCGCCGAAGAACGCAAGCAGTTGCGCGAGGCCGATGCTGCCGTGGCCGAAGTAATCGCCGTGGACGACTTCGCGCCCGAAGAACTGGCAAGGAGGGCGGAAGCTCCGCTACGCGAGGCCGCCGAATGAGCGGTCAACCTTTCCGCCGGGAAGTTCTCTCCCGCTCCCCGGCTTATTCCACGCATACTTGGGCGCGGGACAAGATTCAGGTTTCTTGCTTCTCCCAATACGCAGGCGTCCCAATCTCCGCCCGCAGCCATTCCGTCAGTGCCGCCAGCTTCGCCGAGGCGCTGCGGTTGCGCGTATAGGCGATGTAGAGTTCCGCTCCCTCTGCTTGCGCCCCCACGTCGATTTGCCGCAGCGTGCCATCTTCCAGTTGTCGATACGTGAAAAACGTAGGGAGCAGTGCGATGCCGAGACCCGCGAGTGCGGCGTCGCGCATCACGATGCCGTTGTTGACGCGCAGGCAGGCGCGCGGCCGCAGGATGGTTTCGCGTTCACCGGCATTGAACCGCCAGTCTGCGGAGCGGTTGGAGTAGAGGATCGCGCGGGCCCGATCCAGTTCCTCCAGCGAGGCGGGCATACCGTGCTTTTCCAGATAGGATGGTGCGGCGACCAGGAGGCGTCTGCTTGAGGCCAGGCGCTTTGCGATCAGGCGTGTGTCCTGGATCGGACCGTGACGGATCACCGCGTCATACCCGTCGGCGGCGACGTCCACGAACTTGTCGTCGAGATCGATGCTGAGGTCGATGTCCGGATGTACGGCCAGGAATGCATTCAGCATTCGCCCGAGGTGCAGCGTACCGAACCCAATCGGCCCGGCCAGGCGCAGTGGTCCGGACAGGGAGCCTCGCCTCTCCGCTATCTCCGCCTGTGCCTCGACCGTTTCGCGGATGATCCGGCGCGCCCGTTCAAGAAACATTTCACCCTCGCCGGTGAGGGACAACTTGCGGGTCGTGCGCTGCATCAGGCTGGCCCCCAGCAGTCTTTCGAGTTCCGCGACGCGCTCGCTCACGACCGATTTGGCGAGGCCCAGGCGTCGCGCCGCCTCACTTATCGATCCTGCTTCGGCCACGGCAACGAACGCGGCCACTCCTTCAAGTTTCATCATCGTTCGGCATTCCCGAAAGCCTATTCCGGAATTTGGCGGCTAGTGCGCACGATGGCCTGAATTCATCTTGCGGTCGACAGCCCGCAGCGTGCGGGAGGAAGCAAGCGGCAGATGCCTGTTCGAACTATCGGAAGCAGGCAAGTCCGACACAAGACGGAGCAGTACAAATGACCGACTTCTCAGCCAAAACAGCACTCGTCATCGGCGGCAGCCGGGGCATCGGCGCCGCGATCGTCCGGCGCCTGGCCGCCGGCGGGGCCGCCGTGACCTTCTCCTACGCCGGAGCAGCGGAGGCCGCCCAGGCACTTGCGGCCGAAACCGGCGGAAAGGCAGTCCGGTCGGACGCGGCAGACCGCGATGCGGTGATCGATCTCGTCGCGGAGGCAGGACCGCTCGACATCCTTGTCGTCAACGCCGGCGTTCTCGTGCTCGGCGATCCGCTGGAACAGGATGCGGATGCCGTCGACCGCATGTTGGACGTGAATATCCGTGCGCCCTACCATGCCGCGGTGGAAGCAGCCCGGCGCATGCCGGACAACGGCCGGATCATCTTCATCGGATCGACCAACGGAGATCGCATTCCGTTCGCGGGCGGCGCGGCCTATGCGCTCACCAAGTCCGCGATCCAGGGGCTGACGCGCGGCCTGGCCCGTGACTTCGGCGCGAGGGGCATCACCGTCAACGCCGTCCAGCCTGGCCCGACCGATACGGACATGAACCCCGGCGACGGCCCCATGAAGGATTTCATGCACACGTTCATGGCCATCAAGCGCCACGCCCGGCCCGAAGAAATCGCCGGCATGGTCGCCTATCTGGCCGGCCCCGAAGCAGGTGTCGTCACCGGCGCGCTCCATACCATAGACGGCGGGTTCGGCGCCTGAAGGAACCCGCGGCAACGAACGATGCAGCGGCAGATACCAGGTTCATCCAAACTCCGCATAGGCGATCAATACCGTCACGCAAAGCCTGAGCTCTGGACGTGAAGCCCGGCTATCCGGGCTTTCCGGTCCATATCCGCCTTGGACCAGGGCGCTTCGGCGCCCTGATTGGCCACATTGGTCAAGTCGCGGCGGGGCTTTTGCGGCATTGAACCGGGGTTGGAAGAGACGATCCGGTCGATCACGTCGGCCTCTTCCGTGATACTTGGCAACCAAGGGCCGCAAAGGCTCGCCGGAAGGGAACGAGGATGGAGCAGGCTTTGCGCGAGATGATCGACCGGGAGGCGATCCGAACCTGCGTGGCGCGGTTGGCGCGCGGCGAGGACCGGCGCAGCGCGGAACTGATCCGTTCATGCTGGTGGCCTGACGCGCGCTTCGACTACGGCGTGCACAACGGCTCCTTCGACGCCTACCTGGCATGGGTGGTGCCCGGTGCCGACGCGATCAAGGACACCCAGCATATGCTCGGCCAGTCGCACATCGAATTGGCGGGGGCGACGGCACGGGCTGAGACCCATGTGTTCTCGTACCACCGGATCGACATGGGCGAAGGCGATCGCGACACCTGCATCGGCGGTCGTTACCTCGACACCTTCGAGAAGCGGCCCGGCGCATCGGGCGAGCCCGAGTGGCGCATTGCCGACCGCGTGATGCTCTATGACTGGGAACAGGACTGGGGCGCCGCTGCGGACTGGTCCAGGGGCGTGATGGGCTACCCCTTCACTGCCGACCATTTCCCCGGCCGCGCAAAAGCCGACTACAGCGAAAGCTGGTTCGCGGGAACTGCAGCATGAGCGCCCCGCTTGCGGGCAAGGTCGCGCTGGTCACCGGCGCCAGCCGGGGCATCGGCAAGGGCATAGCGCTCGTGCTCGCCGAGCAGGGCGCCACGGTCTACGTCACCGGCCGCACCGTCAACGAGGGTGACTACTACCTGCCCGGCACGGTCGGCGGGACCGCCGCCGAATGCGACGCGCGCGGACGCAAGAGCGGCGGCGGCGGCATAGCCGTCGCCTGCGACCATGGCGACGACGAGGCCGTGGCCGCGCTGTTCGCCCGGATCGCATCGGAACAGGGCCGCCTCGACATTCTGGTCAACAACGCCTTCACGCTTTCCGACGACCTGCTGGAGCCCAAGGGCTTCTGGGAAAAGCCGCTCTCCAATCTGGAGATGTGGGATGTCGGGGTAAAGTCGAACTACGTAGCGGCCTGGCACGCGGCGAAGATCATGACGCCGCAGAAGTCGGGGCTCATCGTCGCGATCTCGGGCTTTGCGGCAGTGACTTATACATATGGCGTGATCTTCGGCACCTCCAAGTCCGCAGTGGACCGCATGGCGCGTGACATGGCGATCGAACTGGAACCCCACGGCGTCGCCTCGCTGACCCTGTGGCAAGGGCTGACCCTGACCGAGAAGGCGCGGGACAACCTCGCAAAGATGGGGGACAGGATGACCACGTCCATCACTTCGATGCAGGGCAGTTCCGTCGAGCATCCGGGGCGCGTGGTCGCCGCGCTCGCCGCCGATCCAGAGGTCATGAAGCGCTCCGGGGGCGAATTCATCACCGCAGAGCTGGCGCAGGAATACGGCCTGACCGACGTGGACGGCAGCGTCATCGCATCGGCACGCGCGACCCGGGGATCGCCGATATGGAAGCCCATCTCGGAGGTTGACTATCGTGGCAAATGATCGTGACGGGCGCATCGCCGCGATGCTCGACAAGCACGAGATCCGCGAATGCCTGGAGCGCTTCTCCCGGGGCATGGACCGGTTCGACCGCGCCATCTACCTGTCGGCCTTCTGGGACGATGCCGAAACGGCGGCGGGGCCTTTCGTGGGCAGCGCCGCAGACTGCTGGGACTGGGCGATCCCGATGCACGAGGCTGGGCAGATCGTCACGCACCATGCGCTGCTGCAATCCAACATCGATCTCGATGGCGACATCGCCCATGCCGAGACCTACTACCAGTTCGTCGGCCGCAACCGCGATGAAAGCCTTTGGGTCGCGGGCGGGCGCTATGTCGACCGGCTGGAGCGGCGGGACGGCGAATGGAGGATCGCCCTGCGCACGAACGTGATCGAGTGGGGCTTCATGCCGCCGCCGATGCCAATCCCGTTCGCCGACGTGCCCGACATTGCGCTGAACGGCGTATCGGCCCGCAACGGCAGCGATCCGTCCTATCGCCGTCCACTCGTCAACCTGCGCCAGCCGGCCAATCCCGCCAAATCGTCATGAGCGGGCTTTCGGGCAAGGTCGCACTCGTCACCGGGGCCACGCGCGGCATCGGCAAGGGCGTGGCCTGCGCGCTCGCGGAGCAAGGGGCGACGGTCTACGTTACTGGCCGTACCCGATCCGCCGGGGGGCACGCCTTGCCCGGTTCGCTGGAGGAAACGGTCGCCGAAGTGAACGCGCGCGGCGGACGCGGCGTCGCTCTCGCGCTGGACTTGCTCGATGATGCGCAGATCCGCACGGTGTTCGAACAGGTCGCGCGCGACGAAGGGCGCCTCGACCTGCTGGTGAACAACGCCATGGCCATTCCCGAGAGCATGACCCAACGCACCGGATTCTGGGACAAGCCGCTCGATGAGGAATGGCAGATCTGGAACACCGGCCTGCGTGCCGCCTACGTCGCGGCATGGCATGCGGCACGAATCATGGTGCCGCAGGGCTCCGGGCTGATCGCCGCGCTATCCGGCTACGTAGGCGTGACCTACACGTACGACGTGGTCTTCGGGACGACCAAGACCGCGACCGACCGGATGATGCGCGACATGGCCCACGAGCTTCGCGACACGGGCGTCAGCGCGATCTCCCTCTGGCAGGGATTCACCTATACCGAGCGCGCCACCGAGAACCTCAAGTCGGTTCCGGGCATGGCGAACCAGCTCAACAGCGCGGTCGGCTCCTCCCCCGAGTTCCCGGGACGGGTGATTGCGGCACTGGCGATGGATCCGGCGAGCAGGTCGAAATCGGGCGGAACTTTCATAAATGCCGAACTCGCCGCCGAATATGGCGTGACCGATAGGAACGGGCGGACTATCCCCTCGCTGCGTGAAAGCCGCGGCGCGCCGTTGTGGAGGCCGGGCGACACATCCTGGAGCAACCGTTAACCAGCGGTGCTTCTCCAGCGCCGGTGTCCTTTGGCCCGTTCATTATAGTCAGAGATTGCCAATCGACATCGTGACTGGAGCGCGCGCGCCCGAGAGCGAGTGCTTCGCGTAACGAACGGAAAATTGCTCGAACGTCGACCTTGCTTCCCTCTACAGAGCGGCACTGCCCGCATTGGATGCTGCGACGGCGGTGGTCTACCGAGACATCGATAGCTCACGAGCGCGGGGAAGTATCTGGCCCTGACGCCCATGGATCGCTACATCCTCCACCCCGATCTTCGATTGGGAGAACCTCCCGGCGAAGATCTGCAGGGGCTGTCCTGAGTAGGAAAAGAGATGGATACCGACCACCTGACCGCACCGGAGCAGACCACTGCGCCGACTGGCATGACCTGGATCGCGGGCGGTGCCTTTACGATGGGCTCCGACCGTTTCTACCCAGAAGAAGCCCCGTCGCGCCGGGTCTCCGTGCATGGCTTCTGGATCGACACCACGCCTGTGACCAACCGCCAGTTCGCCGCCTTCATCGAGGCGACCGGATACACGACCGTCGCCGAAATCGCGCCTGACCCCAAGGACTATCCCGGAATGCTGCCGGGCATGGACCGCGCCGGATCCCTCGTGTTCCACAAGACCGCGACGCCGGTGGACACCGCCAACCCCGGCAACTGGTGGCGCTTCGAATTCGGTGCCGACTGGCGCCATCCGCTCGGCCCCGACAGTGATGTCGACAGGCTCGGCCTATGGGATCACCCTGTCGTGCAGGTCGCCTATGCGGACGTCGAGGCCTATGCGAAGTGGGCGGGCAAGGACCTCCCGACCGAAGCCGAGTTCGAGTTTGCCGCACGCGGCGGGCTGGACGACGCCGACTATGCCTGGGGCGACGAACTGGCCCCCGGCGGAGCGATGATGGCGAACTACTGGCAAGGGCTGTTTCCTTTCGCCAACCAGATGCTCGACGGGTGGGAACGCACTTCTCCGGTCCGCACTTATCCCTCCAACGGCTACGGCGTGTTCGACATGATCGGCAACACGTGGGAATGGACCTCCGACTGGTGGAGCGACAACCCCGGTGCTTCGAAGAAGAAAGCGGGCCAGTCATGCTGCACCGTCAGCAATCCTCGCGGCGGCAGATTGAAGGACAGTTTCGACCCCGATCAGCCACGGGTCCGGATCGGTCGCAAGGTTCTGAAAGGTGGATCACACCTGTGCGCGGCCAATTACTGCCAGCGCTATCGTCCAGCAGCACGTCACCCCGAGATGATAGACACCGCAACCTCGCACATCGGCTTTCGCTGCGTGCTGCGCCCAACGGTATGAACATAAGCGGGCACGACGGACCTACAAGCTGAGGTAAGCGGTTGCTCTCGCCTCAGGCTATATCACCGAACATCGCCGCGATTTTACATAAATTTCGCCGATTAAATTAGCAAACAAAATAATATATCGCACCACCATTTGTTAAATATTCACTATGAATGCAAGCTATTTCAACAATTTAGCATTAAATTACGCGAAATCTCTTGAAGTGGAATTTCCTTTTTGCAAAGGGAGCTTGAGCATAAATCCTGTCCCCCGTCCAAGCTCGCTATAGCATTCGATTTGCCCGTGATGACGAATCATCACTGTATGGACGAAGCTCAGTCCGAGACCGGCACCGTTGGTCCTCGGCCCCAAGCCGACCGGCCCACGGTGAAAGCGCTCGAAGATCGCCTGCTTCAAAGTCGGCTCGATTCCCGGTCCCTGGTCCTCGATCGCGCACACGGCCCACATCGAGCCATCACCTCGCGGCTCGCTGGAAAGCGCGCACGTAATGGTCGTCCCTTGCATGCTGTATTTGATGGCATTGCCGATCACGTTGACCAGCGCCCTGGTCAGCAAGGACCGCTCCACCATGACCAGTAGCCGCTCGTCCCCGCGGGTCACGATGTCGATGTATTTGGCCTTAGACTGCGGCCAGAGATCATCGATCGCGTCCATCAGCATGTCGCCGAGATCGACTTCCTCCAAGGCATACTCGAGATTTTCCGCGCGGGCCAGTTGGACGAACCCGTCGGCGAGTTGCAGAGTACGCTCCGCATAGTGCCGGATGATACCGGATTCCCTGGGTGAAATACGATCGGAAGGCGCGGTTTCGAGTACCGCAAGGATCGATGCCTGGGGTGAGCGCATGTCATGGGTGAGCAGTTGCACAACGTCGTCGCGTTGCTTTTGCGCGGCCCTGGCTTCGCTGACGTCGACAAAACGGATAACCCAGCCGACACATCCTCCCTCTGCCGAGGTCTGTCCGGCCATTCCGACAAGAAAGAAACGCCCCTGATCGAGTTGTACCTCGCAGGCGATCGGCTCCTCGATCGCAGGAGGAAAGCGAACCGCCTCACCGCTGCCCGCGAGGCGGCATCGGCTCATGATCGATGCCGCGCTGCTCCCCTCTTGCAGTCCCCCGACCTCGGCAGCGAAAAGCTTGCGCGCCGCCACATTCGCCAGCAGGATGGCGCCATTCAGATCTGACACGATCGTTGCGTCCGGCAACTGGTCGAGCCGGTCGGCGACGAAATGGCGCATCTCGCGGTGACGGGTGATCGCGGCGTTCAATAATGCGATCGTGTATTCGACGCCCCTCTCGGTATGAACGACGTCGCTTTGCGGAACCAGCATAGGCTGTTCCTGCAGGCGCTCGAGTTGTGCGCGCATGAACCGTTCGGTCGCCGCCAACTGCCTCCATCCCCAGATGGGATAGGCCAATGCAAGACCGGTCAGCGCTGCAGAAGGGGGCAGCCATATGCGCAGCAGCATCAGTGCACAGATCGATAGGCCCAGCACCAGTGCCGAGCACAATGCCAGGCAGGCCAGCGCCGGCATCCGCCTGAAAGGCCCCAGCCCCAACATCAAGATCCACAGCGGCAGCAATCCCGCGACGAGGCAGGAAGACAGGCTGGCCTGCATCATCATCGTGCCGGCACGCAGCCCCTGAAGCAGATAGGCCTGAATTTCGAGCCCGGACAACACGCCGCCGGCGGGCGTTGCGTATCGGCTGCCGAGCCCGGACGCAGTTACGCCGACGAGGACGATCTTGCCCTTTACGAACTCGGCGGGCACCTCCCCTGCCAGAACCGCTGCGGCCGGGATCTCGGGCCAGCGCCCTGCGCCACCGCCGAACGGGATCAGCCTGCCCTGCAAGGAGACTTTCCTGCCTCCTGCGAGGGACTGCGCCATGACGCGCATCAGCAGCTGGGACCGGCCGGGCCCTTGATCCGAACGCGGTGCCGCGCGCACGACACCGTCCGGGTCCGGCGCGATGGTGGCGCCGCCGATCCCGGCGGCGGCGTTACGAAACAGGTCGATCGGAAGGATCGCCGCGGCGCCGCTGCCCGATGAAAGGCCCGGGAGAACCGGCAGGTAGACCGGAGCACCACTTGCCATCGAGCGCGCCAGCGCATCATCGTTGCCCGCATCGGTTGGCTCGGTGAAAAGCACATCGTAGCCGATCGCCTTCGCCCCCGCCGCATTGAGCCGGTCGATTAGCGCTGCATGGGTCGCGCGGTTCCATGGCCAGCGACCGATCCTTCGCACGCTATCGTCATCGATCTCGACCAGCAGGATCGCATCGGATGACGGCGACGGAACGAGTTGCAGCAGGTGATCGTAGATGCCGTTGTCGAACCGCTCCATCGTGCGGTCCATCGTCATGAGCATGACCAGCAGGCTGGTGACGATGGCGATCAGCCACCACTGGGTACGCAGCTTGAGATGCCGCCGTACCCTCACCAGTTCCCCTCGACCCTCAACTCGCCGTAATCCGACCATTCGGTACTGACCTTACCGTCGACGAGCCGGCTGGTCTGCACGCGCCAGCGATAGCGGCCGCGCGGCAGATCGATCACCGGCTGGGACGTGTTTGAGAGTTCGGGCAGGTCGACCAGCGGTCTTGCCTCCTTGCCTGCCTTGGCAAGCTGGAAGCGGAACCGTGCGCCCGACCAATCGCGCGCGTTCCACCAGAACAGGTATTGGCGATACGGCCCCGCCCAACCCATCTCGATGCCCATGCGCAGCCCTTCGAGGCGGCGCTGGAAGGAGGATGTCGCGGGCGCGCCCTCCAACTCGTTACGGTCGATAGCGGTTGCCCGCACGAAGTAGGCGCCATCGGGCAGCGACGCGAACCGCAACTCCGGAGACTTGCTGGTCGCCTCGTCCAGAACCTCGAGGAACCTGGCGTCGGCGGCGATCTGCACATGGTAGGCCGTGGCGCCGGGCAACGGCTTCAGGATGAAATGTAGGCCTTCGCCGGTCTGGGCCGCATCCGGCTCAAGCAGTTCGGGAGCAGGCAGCAGGGCGACCGGCTCCGACAGTTCACTTGTCGTTCCGAAGCCTGCGGGCAGCGTCTGTGTCTCGTGCGCCTCGGCATCGAAACCGACCTTGCCTTCCAGCACTTCGCTCGTCGCCAGCCCGGCATCCGCATCATAGGCCATCCGGAACTTCGTGCCCCGCACCGAGGTAATGGCCCGGGGGGTCGAGAACCGGAAATCGCTTTGCGGGTCAGTCATCGGCGTGACGGTGGCGCTCGCGCCGCCCCGCTCGATGCCGAACAGGCGCTCGACGTGGCTGTCGAACACCAACCGGCGCAGGCGCTGCACGCGCACGGTCGACTGCGACGGCAGAGCGATGGTCGTCGCGTCGGGCAACGCGAGCGTGACGAACGACTTCTGCCCGGTCTCGATGAGCATCCCCTCGCCCACCGTCATGCCGACGGCAGCCGGCTTTCCGCCGATCCGCACCGCGCCGCGAACGCTGTGCACGGTTCCCCTCACCGGCTCGTGCCTCAGCAGTTCGCGCGGGATGACGAGCACCATCCCCACCGGCAACCGCAGCGGATCCGCCACCCGGTTGAGCCGTTGGACGATGCGATAGTCTTCGGTGCGGATGAAGTAGTTGGCGGCCAGCCGAAAGAGGTTGTCTCCGGGCCGGACCACGTAACGCACATCAGGGCGCGCCGGCTCCACCACCGCGGTGCCGTCGGGCCTAGCGACGGCCATCCCGCCGGGAACTGCCGCCAGCAGCAGGAGGGCGGCGCTTGTCGATACGCGGGTTCTACGATGCCAGGGCTTCAAGTCGATATCCATACGAGTATATCGGGACCAGCTTCACGCCGTTATCCGGGCGAAGATGCAGCTTGGTCCTGACGTTTGAGATGTGCACGTCGAGGGTTCTCGTGGGGAGGTTCGGGTTGCGTCCCCATACGGCTTCGAAAATGTAGGCGCGCGCCAGAGCGCGGTGCATGTTCCTGAACAGGAGCAGCGCCAGCGCGAATTCCTTCGCGGTCAGCGCAATCGGCTCTCCGGAGAGTTCGACCGTCTCGGCCCGCGTGTCGAAGCAGTAGCTGCCATAGTGTTCGAAACCCGACAGCGCTGCGGGATAGGCCCGGCGCGCCAAGGCGTTGATCCTGGCCTTGAGCACGACCGGTGCGACCGGTTTGATCACATAGTCATCGGCTCCGGCAGTCAGCCCGGCGACGATATCCTCTTCCGCGGACCTGCTGGTGAGCATCAGCGAAGGCGGTGCGATCTCCAGATTGTCTCGCACCCACGATATGACCTCAAGGCCGGACAGCCCCGGCACGTTCCAGTCGAGAATGAGGAGATCGTAGGTTGATCGGTGTAATGCCCGCACGAGAACCTGACCCTCGCCGAACACTTCGCAGGAATGGCCAGCCTCTGCGAGCGTCATCTCCACAAGCCCAGCCAGGGCCACATCGTCCTCAAGTATCGCTATCCGCACGGCCGCCCTTTTTTGCCCCTGCACAGGGCTGAGACTCCGCCATAGCAGCGCCGATGCCGATTGCGAGGCGGGGCGGCCGGGCTTTGCAATGTTTTACAGGTGGTGTCTCGAAGAAGGGCAGGTCCGATTTTGCACTCCTTTACATGACAGTCCCAAACCACGCCGCTTATGGCGCGACTCAAGCTAACTAGGGAAAGTCCCTAGAGAACAAGGCGATGGTTGACGGGAGCCTCACAGGCGGCTGCGACATTTCCATTGCGAGCGCCGTTGGAGGATCGTGGAACACCTGTTCGGATCGATGTCGCTGGCAGCCTGCATGTTCGATCGCAATCTTACAATCGGCAAGGCCAGCAAGGCGGCGGCCACGATGTTCGGCCTTCCGACGCTGTTGGGGCGGCAAGCTGACGACTTGGTCCCCGGGGCCGCGCCGGTGCTGCACCGGTGCTTTGAGCTGGCCGACTTCGGCCTGCCTCTCCCTGATCACCGGTTCATCATGGGCGGGCGTGATTATGCCGTTACATTTCATCCCTTGCGACACGCAGGCCTCGGCATCACCGCGCTGCTGGCCGTAGCCATGGACGTTACCCGCAGTCTCCGGATCGAACGTGTACTTCGCGCTTCGCGTCGACGCCTTCTGATGGCATCCCGCCAGGACCACCTCACCGGACTGCTGAACCGGCGCGGGTTCGATGCCGCGCTCCACCGTGAAGTCAGACGGGCAAGGCGATCGGCGACCCCTCTCTCGCTTCTGATCATAAATATTGACTGGTTCAAGGCCTACAATGACAATCTTGGGCACCAGGAAGGCGATCGATGCCTTGGTCTCGTCGCCGACGCTCTCGGTACATGCTTGCGGCGGGCAAGCGATCTCGCCTGTCGCTATGGCGGTGAGGAGTTCGTGCTGATCCTTCCCGAAACCGATGCCAAGGGTGCAGTGGCCGTAGCGGCCAATTGCCAGCAGGCGATACATACTCTTGCGATCGCGCATCCCGCCAGCGCATACGGGCGGCTCACGACCAGCATCGGCATCGTTGCAGCGCAAGCCTTATCGATTCCCGTCGATCCGACAGGGCTTTTCGCACAGGCCGATACTGCGTTGTACAGGGCAAAGAACAACGGTCGAAACCGCTGGGAGATCAATGACTGTTCGGCAGCAGAGCGTTCGTTGCGGTAGCTTCCTGAAAAGTCACAGTCGCTTTCGCTCTTTACCGGCCTCGCACCGAGCGATGTGCAGCCCCGCCAGCTTTCCTGCAGAAAACATAATTCCGCCCAGACCGAAGACGATACTATGCCTTGAGTATCAGTCCCTTACGGTCGAGCGTCCAGCCAACGCTCCAGCAAACCATAGTGTATGTCAAAGCGCATAGCAGCGAGCCGATCGCGCCTGGTGCGATGCGCTGGAAGATGGCGATGCCGATCCAGTCATACAGTCCGCCATAGCCGGCGACGCGCACGAGATTAAGCGTAACCACGAAGAGTTCGGAGAACAGGTAGATCGCCAGCGGATTGCGCCCGAGGATCGTGAAGAAGCGCCTGCCCCCGTGCAGCCCCTTGACCTCGAACAGCCAACTGGCGAGCGCCAACAGGATCATGGCCAGTCCCACGGTGAGGAGCACGAACGGGCCGGTCCACAGCTTCTTGGCTATCGGGAACCACGGACTCCAGGCTAGAGCAGCCACGGTAAGCACCAGCCCCCCCAGCGCAAGCGCCCGCAACGTCCTTTCGAGCGAACCCGCGTGCAGGATGGCGAGGCCGGCAAGATAGCCGGCAATCACGTTGACCGTGGCGGGAAGCGTGCCGAGGAAGCCCTCCGGGTCGAAGCCGCCGTCCTTCTTGTAGAGGTGTTCCCTGGGCAGAAGGTACAGGTCCAGCAGGGTCCCGGCGTTGCCGGTCTTGGAATAAGCCTCGCCGGGCAGGCTGAACGCGAGCAGAATCGCCCAGTAGCCCAGCAGCAGGGCGACGCAGGCAAGCACCAGCTTCTTCCAGTCCAGCCATCGCACCACCAGTCCGGTAAGAACGTAGCACAGAGCCAGACGCTGCAGCACGCCGGGGACCCGGGTAAGCGCGAAGGGCGCAAGGCTCCAGCCGTCGGCGTCATGCCGGACGAAGGGATACCAGTACATCAGGAAGCCGAGCGCAAAGATGATCATCCCGCGCCTTGCGAGGTTCGCGAGGTACGGTCCGGTGGCGATCGGCTTGCGCATGGCGAAGCTCATCGCGTTGCCCATCGCGAAGAGGAAGCTCGGGAACACGAGGTCGGCCAGCGTGAAGCCGATCCACCTGGCGTGGACCAGCTGGGCGAACGCGGGCGCGCCCGGACCCGCCGTATTGACGAGGATCATCAGGAAGATGGTGACGCCCCGGAACACATCGAGCGAGGCGAAGCGCTGCGGCTTGGCGGCGGTCACGGCCGGGTCTCGTTCAGGATGTCACGGACAAGCCTGAGCGGGTCCTTCGGGCTTTTACGCTTCCACAGGCGTCCGTCGGCGACCCATTGCTGCTCCCATGCGCGAATTGCGCCGAGGGTGGCGGGCTCGTCGAGCGGCTTTCCAGCGGCTGCCGCAGCGCGCTGGGCGGTGAGGAAGCTCTCCCAGCGCGGCAGGTAGTAGCCGGAATAGAGGCCCTGCCATGCGCGCGAGGCGTAGTCGGACAAGTGGCCTTCGCCGCCCCAGACGGTGACTATGGTCTTGGCCTCCTCCTCGAAGCGGGCCTTCTCGGCCGGCGTATCGCCATAAGCGCGCGCATCGGCGATCCATGAGCCGAGCGTTTCCTGCTGGTTGCCCGCGAGGAGGTCGATCTGCCGTGCCAGCGTGCCCATTCGGACGCGTGTCCGGTCGCCTTCGGCCAGCTTGCCGTCCCGATACGCCGCCAGCGTCGCCTTGAGCAGATGGTCGAGTTCGAGGCTGGCGTAATGCCGGGTCAGATCGACAATGTCGTATGTGAGCAGCTTTGACGGCTTGCCGGGCGCGGCGGCCAGCAGTGCGGTGATCCCCTCGCGCAGCTTGGCGGGATCGCCGGGCGCTTCGGGATAGTCCGCGCCTTCCGCCATGGGGCGCTTGAAGAACAGGTAGGCGCCAGCGTGCTGCTGCCACCAGCGCGGCTCCCAGTACCGGGTGCGATAGGCGCCCGCAGCCGCCTGTTCCCAGGCCTTCGCCAGCGCCGGGGAAACCTCGCCATAGCGGGCCTTCAGGTGCTCGCCCAGCCAGTCGGCAAGCGGGCGGTCGGGCTCGCCCCAGGCGAGGTCGTAGGCGTAGTCGTAGACCACCGAATTGCTGTGCAGGCCTTCGGGGAACAGGCCGAAGCCGGTCAGGCGGCCCTTGCGCGGATCGGCGTGAAGCGCGGCCATGTCGCGGCGGTAGAATTCGAGGTCGCCGTAGACGGGGTTGCTGCCGCCGTAATTGTGGACGTAGCCATAAGTCCACGCCTTGCCGTCGAAGGCGTCGGTCTTCTGCCAGATGCCGGGGTAGCGGTCGTTGCCGATGTCGAGGATCAGCATGCGGTCGTCGGGCACGCGGCTGAGGAAGGCGGCGATCGCCTCGGGCGTCCAGAACGCCTTGTCGGCGCCGAACAGCCAGCCCTGC
Source organism: Novosphingobium resinovorum (assembly GCF_027922145.1). Lineage (GTDB taxonomy): Bacteria > Pseudomonadota > Alphaproteobacteria > Sphingomonadales > Sphingomonadaceae > Novosphingobium > Novosphingobium resinovorum. Next base: position 498,196 of record NZ_BSFC01000021.1, read on the forward strand.
ATCACCCATGTGGCCTTGGGCGCGGCGGCGGTGATCGAGCCGTAAAGCCGCTCGCCATACGCAGCAAGGCGCGCATCGCGCACTGCGGGCGGCAATGCCGCCGCGCGGGTGGCGGCGGTGTTGGCGATGGAGTCCCCGTACTCGGCGGCAGCGGCGTCGCTGCCGTCCTCGGCGATCGGGGGGATCATCTCGTTGAAGGCATCGGCGAGGTAGTATTCACCCTCGCCATACGTGCGGTTGTAAAGCGTCACGAACCGCGCGGCCAACTGCGTGAACAGCGGGTCCGACGGGTCGAGCCAATAGGTCGGCGGGAAGCCCTCCCACGCCCGCATCTTGTAGATGCGGGCCCTGGGGTGGGCCTTGGCGAATGCCTCGGGCACGTATCCGGCGAAAGCGGGCAGCACCGGCTTCATGCCGAGCGCACGCATGCGCGCGAGGATGCGCAGCTGGAGCTGGTGCTTCTTCTCGATCCAGCCCGACGACAGCGGCGCGCGGTAGCCCGCAAGGTTGCCCATGCGCTGCCACGGCAGGAACGGCGCGGCGGAGAGGCCCTCGGCGATCGCGGTCTCGCTCAGGCCGCTTTCGCGCCAGAGTTCGCGCCAGACGTATTCCTGGCCTTCCATCGCCAGCGGCGTGTCGACGCCGTGCGCGGCCATCCAGTCGATCTCCTGCTCCCACCGATCCCAGCCCCACCAGGGCGTGGTGTAGCCGTACGTGCAGGTGTTCAGGTAGGCGCGCAGCGCGAAGGGTGAGGCGACTTCGCCGGTATCCATCTCCGGCAGGGCGTCCAGCGCGCCGAGGCGGCGGCCTTCCCAGCTGACGTGCAGGCGTCCCAGCTTTTCCAGCGTGGTGGCGACACCGCGCACCAGCGCGACGGGGGAGGTGCCTTCGGCCTCGATATGTCCGCCGCGGATGCGCACGCGGTAGTGCGCCGCCCCGGCATCCGGCTTCAGGCTGAGGGAGAGCCTGTCGGCCGGAATGCCGAAGCGGGCCAGCGCGGCGGCGGCGGAATCGACGCCGGGCTGTTCACCGGCCGGAGGAGAGTTGACCGATGAAGCCGGGGAAGGATTGTCTTTCGCAGCGACCGCGAAAGGCTGCGCGGCGGTGGCCAGCAGCAGGGCGGTGCCCGCCCATCGCAGGCTCCCCTTCTTGAACGGACGCGGGATGCGGATCGCGGTCATCGGGGGTAGTCCTTGCAACAGTCTTGAACAGGTTGGTACGTGCCCGGCACAGGCCCGGGCACGCACCTTGTCGTCATGGCGATGTCAGAGTTTAAGCGTCGCCGAAAGGTAGAAGCTGCGGCCGTAGAAGCTGCTCTCCTGCCAGATCGAGGAGTCGGTATAGTACGCTTCCTCGCGGCTGTTGTTGAGGTTGATGACACCGGCGGAGAAGCTCAGCCATTCGTTGGGCGAATAGCCGCCGCTGATGTCGACCTGCGTGCGCGCCTTCACGACGTGGCCGGCATAGGCGAAGAAGCTGTCGGCGCTGTTTTGCTCGTAGCCGCTGCGGTGGTTGATCGCCGCGCGGATGTTGAAGTGCTCGTTCTCCCAGTAGGGCACGAGGTTCCAGGTCACCTTCGACAGGTTGCGGATGGTGTAGCCGGTGCCGATCGCGACCTTTTGCGGGTAGACGCGCGTGAAGTTCGCCATGATGCCGAAGCCGTCCACCGGCAGGAAGCGGTCGAACGACTGCGTCCAGCTGACCTCGAAGCCCTTCACGCGGATCGTGCTGGGATCGTTGAGCGTCTGGGTGATGTCGTAGATGTTGCCCGAGGTATCGACGCACTCACCGCCCGCGTTGCTCGACAGCGCCGTGCCGTCGAACGAGGTCGGGCAGACCAGCGACGAATACGTACCGTTCTTGATCCACTTGTAGAAGCCGTTGATCGAGAGCGCGTTGCCGTGGTCATAGTACCACTCGACGCCCAGATCGAGCTGCTTGGCGGTCAGCGGCTTGAGGCCGGCCTGGCCGAGATCGACGGTGACCGTATTGGTGCCGACCGGATCGGTGTTCGCCGAAGTCGAGGTCGTCTGCGCCATCGAGGTGCGCGAGTCCATGAACGGACGCACCAGGACCTTGGCGGCGGCGAAGCGGACCTGCAGGTCGTTGGCCGGCTCGGCCACAAGGCTCAGGCTGGGCAGGAAGTTGCCGTACTTCTGGGTGAGCGTGTACTCGCCGATCTTCTGCTGGACTTCCTCGTAGCCGTCGGTGCGTGGCTCGGTGACGTTGCCGAGCACCTTCTGTTTGGTGTGCTCGTAACGCAGGCCGACGTTGCCGCGCAGCGGCATGCCCGCGATGGTCGTGTCGATGTCCGCCATCGCGTAGACCGAGGGCATGTAGCGATCGACGTTGTAGCTCGCTTCCGGCGCGAAGATGTCGGGGACGACGATCCCGGCGGCGGCGAGCGCCTTTTCGTAGGCGTTGAGATCCGGCCCGATCCACGAGGTCGGGATGCCCGAGGCGCCGTTGAGGAAGCCGGAGACCGGGTAGTAGGTCGTCGTCATGTCCGGGAAGACGCTGCTGGTCGCGCTCGGGGCATTGGCCAGAGCGACCATGTCGTGACGCGAGACGTAGCGGCTGAAGGTTTCGTGGCGGTACTTCACGCCGGTGCTGAGCTTCGAGATCGGTCCGAAGGTGACTTCGCGGCTGAGGTCGAACTGCGCGGACTTCTCCGACGAGTTCATGCGGCGGGTGGCGCCGTTGGGATACTCGTTACGCGTCAGCGTGCTGCGCTGATACAGGCTCGGATCGGTAAGGTCGGTGCCGACGGTGAAGTTCACGTCGTTCGGATCGGAGAAGTCGATCGAGGCGCTGGGGATGTTGACGCCGACGATCGCCGCCTTTTCATCCTGATAGGTCGTGCCCTTGGTGTAGTTCAGCGTAGTGCTGGCGACCCAGCCGGTGCCGTCGTTCCACTTGGCGCCAAGGGTGTAGCCCTGGCTGGTGAGGTTCCGGTCCTCGTGCTGGCGGTTGTTTTCCATGGTGAAGTTCGTGGCGGTCACGTTGGTGGCGACGCCGTTGTTCACTTCGTTCACGGTGATGCGCGAGGTGTCGAACAGGAAGACCTGCTGGTTGAGGTCGTAATCGGTCTTGTCGCGGGCGTAGATCGCCGTCGCGTTCATCTCGAAGCGGTCGGACGGCTTCCACTGCAGGCCGCCGCTGGCCATCAGCCGCTCGGTGTCGCGGTCGATGCGGCGGTAGCGCGGACGGCGCGGGAGCTGCACGGTCTCGCCATCGACGGTGGTGGTGGCCCAGCGGTCCATCCACATGTAGTCGGCGCGGTCGCGCAGCTTCTGGTAGCCGAGGTTGGCGTAGACGCCGATGGTGCCGTCGGCGAACTGGTCGACGTAGCTGCCGCTGATCTTGGGCGTGATCTTGCCGCCCGCGTATTCCGAGTTCTGGCCCTTCACCGACAGGATGATCTGGCGGTCCTTGTAGTCCAGCGGCTTGGGCGTGGAGATGTTGACGGTGCCCGAAAGACCGCCGGTGTCCATCGCAGCCGTGGGCGACTTGATGACCTCGATCGCATTGGCGAGTTCGGTCTGGATGATATCGTAGCGGAAACCGTCGGTGAAGTCGGCGCTCTTGAAGGTCTGGCCGTTGATCGTGGTCATCGCATACTGCGGGCCAAGGCCGCGGATGCTGATCGTCGCGCCGCGTCCGTTGATGTTGGACATCTGGACGCCGGAGATGCGCTGAATTGCCTCGGTAATGTTCTCGGCGGGGAACTTGCCGATGTCCTCGGCGGAGATGCCGTCGGTCACGCGCACGTCGTTGCGCTTGGCGTCGAGGGCGTTGGCAAGGCTGCTGCGGAAGCCGGTGACGACGATGTCGGCGGCATCGCCCTCTGCGGGCGCGGCGGCTTCCTGAGCCATGGCCGGGCCGCTCGGCACCAGCAGTGCCGGTGCACAGCAGGAAAGGAGCAGGGCGGCCTTGGCGAGGCGCCGTGCAATCGGATCGATAACGCGTTCTGAACTTGTCATGACTACCCCCTGAGACGTGTTTCTGGGAACGGAAAAGCCCGGTGGACCCTCCGCACCTCCTGCGAACGTTTTTTGATTTGTTATCCAATGATGTCACAAAGACCTGGAAGCAAGTCAAGTCCATTTGAAGACGAAAGTGAATATTTTGGTATTGCTTCCGCCTGCAATCATTGGCAGCCTTTGGATCGGGCGCTTGCCTGCACCGTGTCATCGCGATCAACCTTCGCAAGTTCCTGAATTACCCTGAATTCAGCTACTTTCCCCGGGTTATGCGCGGTGGAGTGCTGTGGAGATACTAGCCGGTCGCCGAAGGCAAGCGATCCATCTTATCACCTATTTAAATACCTTTAAAATACCATTGTGTTATGAATTTTACGCCATATGATGCCAATGTCCTGGTGACATTCTCTCGCAATATTCCCCGATTCGCATCAGCGCTCGCCAACGAGGAAACATCGAACGTGACAGCAGACGCCACCCTTGGTTCCCAGACGGAATCACCCGAAGTTCAGGGCGGCGAATCCTGCGTCACGCTCATGCACGCCGAGGCGGCCGAAGCGGGGGCTGCGGTGTCGCGCTTCCTTTCGCATAATCGTGTGGCGCTCGGGCTGCTGGGCGAGAGCCTGCGCGCCGCCCCGCCTGCACTGCTGGTAACGTGCGCACGCGGTTCCTCCGACCACGCCGCGACTTATGCGAAGTACCTCGTGGAGACTCTGCTCGGCGTGCCGACCGTATCGGCTGCGTTCTCCACCGTATCTCTCTATGATGCACAGGTCATGCCGTCGGCGGGACGGACACTCTGTCTCGCAATCTCGCAGTCGGGCCGCAGTCCGGACATGCTGGCGACCGTCGAGCGTCAGCAGGCGGCGGGCGCGCTCGTGGTGGCGCTGGTCAACGACAAGGATTCGCCGCTGGCGGCGATGGCGGACGTCGTCCTGCCGTTGTGCGCTGGCCCCGAGCGTTCGGTTGCGGCAACCAAGTCCTATATCACTTCGCTCGTGGGCATTGCCGCGATCGTCGCAGCCTGGCGCGGCGATACGGCGTTCGAGGCGGATCTCGCAGCGCTTCCCTCCGCGCTGGACGAGGCTTTCGCGCTGGACTGGTCCGCTTTGGGAGAAGGCCTGCGCGATGCCGCGAATCTCTTCGTGATCGGGCGCGGCTACGGCCTCGCCGTCGCGCAGGAGGCGGCGCTCAAGTTCAAGGAAACGTCCGGCCTCCACGCCGAGGCGTTCAGCTCGGCCGAAGTGCGTCACGGACCGATGGCCGTCGTGCGCGAGGGCTTCCCGGTGATCGCTTTCGCCGGCCCCGACAGCGCCGGAGATGACGTTCGCACGCTCTGCGGCGAATTCGCGGCGCGCGGCGCCCGCGTCTGGCTGGCATCTGCACGGGATGAAGGGCAGCAAGGCGTTCATCACCTTCCGGCCCTGCCGCTGCGCGCGGAGCTTGCGCCGCTCGCGACGATCGCGTCTTTCTATCGCATGGCCAATGCCTTGTCCCTCGCGCGCGGGAACGATCCCGACTGCCCGCCCTATCTTGCCAAGGTGACGCGCACGCGATGACCGTCCTTCATGTCTTCAATGGCTACATTCCCACGGCCGACGCGGTACTTTCCGAAGCACGCATCACCATGGAGGGCGAGCGCATCGTCTCAATTGCCGCCTTCGGTCAGGAGCGGGCGGACGATAGGATCGACCTTGCCAGGGGCTGGATGCTCCCCGGCTTCATCGACGTGCAAGTCAACGGCGGTGGCGGCGTTCTGTTCAACGACACACCGACGCTGGAAGGCATCGCCGCGATCGGCGCAGCGCATGCGCGCTACGGCACGACCGCGTTTCTGCCTACGCTGATCAGTGCCGACCCTTCCGTAATCGCCCGGGGCCTCGACGCGGTGGATGAGGCGATCGCAGCGGGTGTCCCCGGTGTGGTCGGCATTCATGTCGAAGGGCCCTTCATCAATCCGCGTCGCAAGGGAATCCACGCCGAAGAGCGGCTGATCCCGCTCGACGACAAAACGATGGCGCTGCTCACCCGACCTCGCCGGGGCCGGGTAATGGTGACGCTCGCCCCAGAACTGGCCGATCCCGCCGATCTGACCAAGCTTGTCGCGGCAGGGGTAATCCTCAGCGCAGGCCACTCAGACGCAACTTCGGAACAGGCGGCCGACGGTTTCGCGCACGGCATCACCGGCGTTACGCATCTGTTCAATGCGATGGCGCCGTTGCACCATCGCGCGCCGGGTTTGGTCGGCGCGGCCTTCGACAACGATGAGGTCTGGTGCGGTCTTATCGCCGATGGCGTCCATGTCGTCCCCTCCATCCTGCGTCTAACGCTGAAGGCGAAGTCGCCAGAGCGGATCATGCTTGTCACCGATGCGATGCCCGGCGTCGGCAACAATGGTGCGCCGTTCCACCTCGACGGCCACGAGATCTTCGTGCGCGACGGTATCTGCACCGACGCCGCCGGAACGCTTGCCGGTTCGGGGCTAGACATGGCGAGCGCTGTTCGCAACGTCGTTGCGATGACGGGGATCGCCGTGCCGGTAGCGGCCCGTATGGCCGCCGCGACGCCCGCCGCTTTCCTCGGCCTCGCCGGAGACTACGGCGCGTTGCAGCCGGGGTATCGTGCCGATTTTGCGCTGCTCGACAGTGAGTTGAAGCCGGTGCAGACCTGGATAGGCGGCCGTCGCTTCGCCTGAATTCCCTTTTTTCGATCGTCCAATTGCCGGGAACCGAGATGCCGTCCATTTCCCTCAGCGCACCGCTCTCCGGCTGGCTCTGCCCGCTGGACGAAGTTCCCGATCCGGTCTTCGCCGGAGGCATGCTGGGAGAAGGCGTGGCCATCGACCCGCTCGGCGAAGTGCTGCACGCACCGGCTGCGGGAGAAGTCATCGGCTTTCACGAAGCGGGGCATGCCGTCACGTTGCGTCTGCGTGAAGGCGTGGAATTACTGCTCCATTTCGGCCTGGACACGGTGCGCCTGGGCGGAGCCGGGTTCACACCGCTGGTATGCATCGGCGCGCATGTCGATGAAGGACAGCCGCTCTTGCGCGTCGCCCTCGACGAAGTCGTCGGCAAGACGCGCAGTCTCGTTACGCCTTTGCTCGTTACCGAACCGGCCGGATATGCGATCGAGTGGATTGCGCCTTTCGGCACGATCGAAGTAGGCGAGCCGCTGGCCCGTCTCGTTCGCGACGAGGCCACATCGTCGGATCAGCCCCTCGATACGGGCCGAGCGCCGGAAGCCAGGCTGCAGCGTAAGGTTCGAATTCCCCTTGCCCATGGGCTACACGCCCGTCCGTGCGCAAGACTGGCCGAAATAGTGCGTACTGCTGCTGCGGTGAAGGTTCACGTTGCTGTCGGAGGCCGCGAAGCGTCTCTGGCCAGCCCGACCGCGATGCTGCGCCTCGCTGTGCGTCATGGAGACACAGTCGCTTTGTTGGCGAGTGGTCCCGACGCAGAGCCGGTGCTCGACCAGCTTGTACAGATGATCGAGAGCGGCATGGGAGAAGGCGCACCTTTTCCTGCCGAATCTGCCGTCAGAGCACCGATCACCTCGGTATCAGGCGCCGAATTTTCCGTCCCGGCTGCAGGAGCAGCCCTGCCGGGCGTAGCGGCGTCGCCGGGGATAGCGGTCGGCCCCGTCTGGCGCCCGGTTCAAACCGAACCCGTGATCGATGAAATCAGTGCGGGTCCCGAGATCGAGACGACGCGACTGCGTGACGCGCTGATCGCGGTCCGAACCGCGCTCTGCAGTCCGGCGGGCGCGCATGCCGAAGAAGAAGCGATCCTCGGCGCCCATCTCGCACTGCTCGACGATCCGGAACTGACGGGAGCGGCGGAGGCGCTAATCGCTGATGGCGTGAGCGCGGGAGCGGCCTGGCGGCGCGTCCTCCATGCCGAGGCAGCGGGGCTGCGTGCGACCGGCGATGCCCGTTTCGCCGAGCGCGCTGCGGATTTCATCGACCTCGACCTGCGCGTGCAATGGTGCCTCGCAGGCGACGAGCCTCCGGTGATGGTGCCGCCTGCGGGTGCGATCCTGATCGCGGACGACCTGCTACCCTCGCAAGTGGCGGCGCTCTCTCCGGGAGGCGTCGCCGGGATCGCGACCGCTCGTGGCGGGCCGACGTCGCATGTCGCAATCATTGCCGCAAGTCGGGGTCTACCCGCACTGGTGGCACTGGGCAGCGCGGTGCTGGAGATCGCGGACGGCACCATGGTCGTGCTCGATACGGTGATGGGGACGCTCGAAGTCGATCCGCCAGCCGAACGGCTGAGCGCAGCGCGAGCCGCCGCCTCTATGCGCGAAACGCGCCGTGCTGCGGCGCTCGCGGCGGCGGGGCGTGACGGTGCGACTGCAGATGGCAAACGGATCGAGGTCTTCGCGAATCTCGGCAAGCTCGACGATGTCGCGCCCGCTCTGGCGCAAGGCGCAGAAGGCTGCGGGTTGCTGAGGACCGAGTTCCTGTTCCTCGACCGCGCCGAAGCACCGGATGAGGACGAGCAGATGGCGTGCTACGCCGCAATCGCACAGGCGCTGGAAGGGCGGCCGCTCATCGTGCGACTGCTGGACATCGGTGGCGACAAGCCCGCGCCTTATCTCCCGATCGCGGCAGAGGAAAACCCGGCGCTTGGCCTGCGAGGCATTCGCGTAGGGCTCGCGCGGCCAGAAGTGCTGTCAACGCAGCTGCGCGCCATCCTGCGCGCGACGCCTTCGGGCGACATACGGATCATGGCGCCGATGATCGCCCGGGTCGAGGAACTGCGCGCGGTGCGAGAGGTGTTGCTCGCCGAGGCCCGGGCGCTGGGCATCGCCGTTCCGCAACTGGGCGTAATGGTGGAGACACCGGCGGCCGCCGTGATGGCCGACCGCCTGGCTGCCGAATGTGATTTCCTGTCGGTCGGCACTAATGACCTGACACAGTACACGCTAGCGATGGATCGCGGGAACCCTGCGGTAGCCGGAGGGCTCGACGGGCTGGATCCGGCAGTGCTGCGTCTGATCGCGCAGACCTGCACGGGCGCAGAGCGCTTCGGGAAATGGGTCGGTGTATGCGGGGGCCTTGCCTCCGATCCGCTGGCGGCAGGGCTGCTAGTCGGACTGGGCGTCGGCGAACTGTCTGCGGCGCCGGGCCAGGTAGCTGAGGTCAAGGCGTCGCTCGCGGCGGTGACGGACGCGCAATGCAAGGCGCTGGCGCGCAAGGCTCTCGACGCCGCCAGCGCAACGGAAGTCCGCGCGCTTGCGACGGAAATGCTCAGAGAGGTGGGACTGTGACGGGTTGGATGAGATCGCTGGGGCAGAGGCTGCAGGGCCTTGGCCGCGCCCTGATGCTGCCGATCGCGGTGCTGCCGGTGGCAGCGCTATTGTTGCGCCTCGGCCAGCCCGACCTTCTGGGACTCGAGTTCGTCAGCGCGGCGGGCAATGCCATGTTCGCGAACCTCGGTCTGCTGTTCGCTATCGGAGTAGCCACCGGCTTTGCACGAGACGGTAACGGCGCCGCACCGCTTGCGGGAGCAGTCTGCTTCCTGGTCGCTAGCGAAGGCGCGCGGGCGTTGCTCGCAATCCCTCCGGAAGTCACGGCGAGCGTCGCAAGCGATGCCGCCAACGTCAAGGCGGCACTGGCGAGCGCATGGAGCCAGTCACAGATCGCACGGCTCTCAGTGCCGATCGGAATCGTCTCGGGGATGATTGGGGGCAGCGCCTACAACCGCTTCCACAACTTCCGCGCGCCCGAATACCTGGCGTTCTTCGGCGGGCGACGCTTCGTGCCGATCGTCAGCGGGACGGTGGGCATTGTCATCGCCGGGATCATCGGAGCAGCGTTCCCGGCCGTCAACGGCGGGATCGACGGCATGAGCCGCCTTGCTCTGGCAAGCGGCGAATGGGGCCTGTTCGTCTACGGGCTACTCAATCGGCTGCTGCTGGTCACCGGCCTGCACCACATCATCAACAATGTCGCATGGTTCGTCCTCGGCGACTACCATGGCGTGACCGGAGACCTGCGCCGCTTCTTCGCGGGCGATCCGGGCGCGGGTGCGTTCATGACAGGCTTCTTCCCGGTAATGATGTTCGGCCTGCCGGCTGCATGCCTCGCCATGTATCGCTCGGCCCTGCCGGAGCGACGCAAAGCGACCGGCGGCATGCTGCTGAGCCTCGCAGCAACCTCGTTCCTGACTGGGGTTACCGAGCCTATCGAATTCAGCTTCATGTTCCTCGCACCGGTGCTCTTCGTGGTTCATGCGGTGTTGACAGGTGTATCCATGGCGCTGATGTCGGCGCTGGACGTCCATCTCGGCTTCGGGTTCTCCGCGGGACTGTTCGACTACATCCTCAACCTGGGCAAGGCACAGAAGCCCTTGCTGTTGCTGCCGGTGGGGCTGGCCTACTTCGCTGTCTATTACGCCGTGTTCCGCTGGGCGATTCTGCGCTTCGACCTCAAGACGCCGGGCCGCGAGGATCTTGCAGATTCTTCGGACAGGCGCGAGCGACCAGCCGCCGAGCGGGGTCTTGCCTTCCTCGTTGCCCTTGGCGGAGCCGGAAATCTGCGCGAGATCGGGGCGTGCACGACGCGCCTTCGTCTGGTGGTGGCCGAACAGGGGCTTATCGACGAGGCCGAACTGCGCGCGTTGGGCGCCAAGGGAGTCATCAGGCCTTCGGCCCATGGCGTGCAGGTCGTGCTTGGCCCGATCGCGGATGCCGTGGCAGATGAAATCCGCGATGCCTCGCGCAGCGGACCAAGCGTTGCGGCGACCGCCCTGCCCCCGCCGAAAGCGCAGGCTGGCCCCTGCCCGCTCGATCCACTGCGACTGCCCGCAGGGGTGCGAAATGCGCTAGGCGAGAATGCGGCCGTCTGGATGTCGCACGGTCGCCTGCTGGTCGAAGCCATGGCAAGGCCCGACCTTGATGCACTCGCAGCTCACGGCTTACGCCGTGGCGCGCTGGTGGGATCGCGATGGCACCTCCTTTTCGAACCTGAAGCGATGAAGGCCTGGCACAGCGAAAGTTGATATGCCGATGCTAACGGGTAGCTTTTTAATACCAATGCGATACTAATCACTATCGCGTTGTCCCGATCCCATCCCGGCGTATCGCAGGCGCATAGAGGAGACCTATGGCAGCCGTGGACAAGATTGGCCCTCTTCGCGATGGCGACACCGGGCCGCGTTACATGCGGCTCCAACGTCTCATCCGCGAAGCCATCGAGAAGCACCGGATCGCGACGGGATCCGCCCTGCCGACCGAACGCGAACTCGTCGAGGAATATGGCGTGTCGCGCGTCACCGTGCGCAAAGCGATCGATGGCCTCGTCGATGAGGGCATGCTCGAAAGGAGACAGGGTGCGGGCACCTTCGTCGCGGCGCTTCGCCAGCCCGAGCAGGGCACGCGGGTGGAAAAGAGCTTTTCCATCATGACCTCCTTTTCCGAGGATATGGTGACGCGCGGACGCAAACCTAGCAACATATGGATTGACCGCCTTGAGGGCGTAGTTACGCCGGACGAGGCGATGCTGCTTGGCCTATCGCCGGGTTCGCGGATACTCCGCTTCAATCGCATCCGCTGCGCTGATGGCGAGACGATGGCGATCGAACATGCCGTTGTCCCGGGCTGGGCACTACCATCACCCGATGTCGTCGACGACTCGCTATACGCTGCGCTTGACGCAGAGGGAAACCGTCCGGTACGCGCGCTGCAGCGCTTGCGATCGGTGGGATTTAGCCCGGAACATGCCGAGATGCTTGGCATTTCCGCGGGCGATCCCTGCCTGGCCATCGAGCGCCGCGCATTTCTGCCCGACGGCCGTCTGGTCGAGGTCACGAACTGTTACTATCGCGGTGACGCCTATGATCTGGTCGTCGAGCAGGGAAGCCCCTGATTCCCCCGCCACGATCGCATCGTGATCCCCAATACGGTCGCCAACCGCGACGGCAGCACATTCAAGGCACCCGAGACGATCGATCTGGACCGCAAGATGAACAACCACGTGACTTTCGGCCTCAGCCCACACCGCTGACTCGGATCGCACTTCACCAAGTGCGAAATCATGATCTAGCTGCAGCAATGGCTGCGTCGAATTTCCGACTTCGAACTGGACGAAAAAGAGTAGCCCTCCACATCGGCGGGCCGATCATCGAGGTCGAGCCCCTGAAACCCAAGTCGCGGTCTCTCCAGAGAAAAAATGCGTTGTTCGCTGGCCACCAACTCGGCGCCGAAAACTGGGCTGCGATCGCCTCGTTGGTCGAAACCTGCAAGATGCTGGACCTCGAGCCCTACGCCTACCTCTCCGATGTGCTCGCCCGGATCATCAGCCGCTCCGACACCGATCCAATCGACGACCTGCTCCCATACAACTGGGTCAATACAAACGCCGGGCAAACCATGCTCGAAATGAGCAACATCGCCACCGCTGCTTGATCACCGAAATTACATCGCCAAACCTGCCGTGGCGGCTCCACCGCCACGTGGGGGATTTTTACCGCTTACCAGCGGGCGTGGACCTTGCACGTAAAGCCGCCTCGTGATCGACCAAAAGCCTGCGCACGAGCCCCCCTTTTTTTCCGCCCACCACCGAAACATGACCGCGAACGGTGGTGCTATCGATCATATGTTGCCAGTCGTCCGTCAGCCCCAGTTCGACCAGCGTCGCCAAGATCGCATCCCAGACGCCCTGTTCGGCCCAGCGACGGAACCGCACATAGATCGAGTTCCACAAGCCGTACCGCTCATGCATGTCACGCCATGGGCAGGCGACCCGCAACACATACAGCATACCGTTGAGAAAGCGCCGGCTATCATGCGCTGAACGGAATTTGCGGTCGCGCTCCGAGGGCAGCAGCCCCGCAATGACGTCCCATTCTTCGTCCGTCAGATCGCCACGAGCCATTACCACTCCCGCAAAGAGCAGCCTTGGATCAGAACTCAGCCCATTTGGAAATCCACTTTGTCGATTCGGAAAGGAACTTTGCGCTCATCTGACTGACCAGCTGACTTCGGTAGGATCATGAGGCGAGGCTGCAGCTATTCTCGCGGGTATGCTCGTTGAGATACTGCATGACGATGTCGTCGGCGAGGTTGCCGGAGGCCGTCGAAAAGTAGCCTGCCATAAGCGCTGTCCCAATACCTTTTGCGGATGTGCTCGAACTCCGGCCGGATTTGCGGATGGGTTTACCGCACGGCCACAGCAAGACCTCCACGTTGGTCGCTGGCCTGCGCATGACCGGCATGGTCGCGCCCATGGTGCTCGATGGGCCGATCAACGGCGACTGGTTCGAAGCCTACGTCGCTTAGGTACTCGTCCCCGAACTGCGGCCTGGCGACGTCGTCATCATGGACAACCTGTCGAGCCACAAGCGCGCATCGGTACAAGTGCTCATCGAGGCCGCAGCCACCAACCTGCGCTTTCTCCCGCCCTACAGCCCCGACTTCAACACGATCGAGAAAGCATTTTCCCGCCTCAAGGCCATGCTCCGTAAAGCGGGCCAGCGTACCGTCAATGGCCTGTCGAGCTTGATCGGCAAACTCGTCGATATTTTCCAGCCCCAGGAATGCTCCAACTACTTCAGATCATGTGGCTACGAAACAGAATAATCGAAAACTACTCTAGTGTTGCCCAAATAACACAGATATTGGAGATTGAATGTCGCATATTGCCAATAATTCGCAATAGCGGTAACGACCCCAGTTATTGAGATTTCGTTGCAAAAGGGTGGGTATGTCTTCCGTTCGTTCAATCGCGCTTTGTAGTGCCGCAGCTTTTGCGGTGATGACGGCAGGCGCTGCCCATGCAGAGGAACCGGCCGCAGAGACCCCAACCGCAGCGGCGGACGGCGACGAAATCATCGTTACTGGAGCTATCTCAGGTACCAAGACCGAGACACCTCTGATCCAAGTCCCGCAGCCGGTTACCGTCATCACCTCGGAGCAATACCTCTCGCAGGGCGCGATCAGCATCAGCGACACAGTGAAGTACGCCGCAGGCGTGCTCGCCAATGCCTATGGCCGCGACACTCGCGTTGATGGCTTCCGCGTGCGCGGCATCAACGCGCTGCAGTTCCGCGACGGCATGCGCGACGTATTCTCCTATTACGCCAGCATCACCTCGGACCCCTATAACTTCGAGCGTGTCGAGATCGTGCGCGGTCCCGCTTCGGTGCTGTTCGGCCAGGGTTCGATCGGCGGTATCGTCAACCTTGTCTCCAAGACGCCGGAATTCCGCACAGGCGGCGAATTCAATGTCGTCTACGGCAGCTACGACCGTAAGGAAGCCATGGGCGACATCAATGTCGCGCTGGCCGACAATCTTGCGATCCGAGCCGTGGCGCGCGTGCGCGACGCCGACACTTACGTCGATCACGTACCCGACGACCGCGTTATGTTCGCGCCTTCGATCCGCTGGCAGCCCACGCCCGACACCAACGTCGTGGTGACCGGGCTCTATCAGGAGGACGACACCGGCTCGACCTCGCAGTTCCTGCCGATCGTCGGCACGTTCCTGCCCAACGCTGCCAACCCGAGCGGCAAGCTCGATCCCTACACCTTCGTCGGCAAGGCAGGCTGGGACCGCTACGCTGGTCGCTCCCTGCAGGGCGGGGCCGCGATCACTCACAATTTCTCGGACAGCGTCCGCGTCAGTCTCAAGGCCCGCTACATCGACAGCGACCTTGAATACAACACCCACTACGCCGACAGCTATTCCAACCCGACCGATCCGTTCCTGCCCTATGCCCAGTACGGCACGTATGGCCGCACCATCGGCCTTTATGCCGATGCCAGCGACGCGCGGATGAACGTCTTCTCGACGGACAACAACGTCCAGTTCAAGTTCAACACCAGTGCCAATATCGAGCACACCATGCTGGTCGGCATCGACTATAGCTGGAACAAGGTGGGCAAGCGCTATGCGGCGACGCCCGGCATCACCTACGACGCAAACGGCACCCCCAATTTCGACGCCATCGAAAAGATCGACATCTACGACATCGATTACGATGCGCTTCAGACTTACGATCCCACCGGCCCGTACGCCTATGAATCGCAGAAGCAGCTTGGCATTTACGTGCAGGACCAGATCCGCGCATTCGACCGCGTCTCGGTCGTCGTCGGCGCCCGCCGCGACCGCGTGACCGGCTCCTCGGGCCAGAAGGACAATGCCACCACCTTCCGCGCGGGCATCATCGGCGAACTGGGTGCAGGCTTCTCGCCTTTCTTCAGCTACACCGAGAGCTTCCTGCCGCAGGCCGGCACCATCATGCTGCCCGGCGGCATCCCCAGCGATCCGTACAAGCCGCTGACCGGCACCCAGTACGAAGCGGGCGTCAAGTGGCAGCCCGAGCCGCACACGCTCGTCACCGTCACCGCCTTCAAGATCAAGGAGCAGAACCGCGTGCTCTATCTGGCGGAAAACGCGACCACCCAATCGGGCGTGCTGAACACCAAGGGCATTGAAGTCGACGCAAGTCACACACTGCCTGGGGACTTCCAGTTGCTGCTCAACTACGGCTACAACAAGCTGAAGTCCGAAACCGACACCAGTCTGGACTATATGCCCCGCCATGTCGCATCGGCGTGGACGACCAAGACCTTCGGCATCCCGGGTGACGCGCAGCTGCGCCTTGGCGCAGGCGTGACCTATAACGGCAAGAGCCGCTCGACCAGCCCGACCTGGTCCATAGTCACGCCCTCGCGCACGAACGTCGATGCCCTGGCCGAAGTCACCTGGGAGAACTGGCGCTTCTCGGTTAACGCGACGAATCTGCTCAACGAAATTCAGTACGCCTCCTGCCTGGCGCGCGGCGACTGCTTCGTGGCGGCTCCGCGCAACGTGATGGGTTCGATCGGATATCGCTTCTGATCCTGCTACGCTTAGCCATCGTGCGCCGCCACTGCGCACGATGGCGAGGCTGCATGCTTCGACCTCGCATGGCAGGCGCAGGAAGGCAGAGCTCAGTTGACTCGTCAGCGATGATCGAGAACCGATCGAAAAACTGCTAGGCTTGATAAATCCACCGATGTCCGGGCGCCGATCTTCGGATCGGCTGGGTCGAGTGCCAGATGGTCGCGGCCAATCATGGGATCCGCCAAAGCCCTCAAAGCTGCCCGCAAACCGTTTGCTTCCGAAAAAGCGAGCGTCACCGCACGGGCTTACTCATAGAAGATCATGCGCGATCTTGGGAGCGCCGTCGAGCGACGGCACCGCGCGCCAATCGACGAAGGCCAACCGCTGGGCGCCATAGAAATCGTCGTGAAAGGCGAATACGACGGTAGCGATGATGTGGAACGGCCGGCTCATCTGCTGGTATAGCACGTCGATGAAGCTGGCGGCTTCGGCGTCTCCACCTGCAGCGAACCGTCGGGCGCCAACTGATGCGGCCCGGATGCGCGGCGTCGATGACGAGGTTCACTTCGTAGCCGCGCGCGCCATCCGGGTAAGCAACCGTCACCTTCGACGAGTTTGGGGGTGCATTTCAGCGGAGGACCCGGAGCCAGTGTCGAGGGCGACAAGCGCCAAGCTCGAACGCACGCTGTTAGCCGCCAACGACAATTCGCTGGTCGTCGGCGTGCCGGACCTGCGCATCGCGGGCGTGACAATCTCCGAGGACTTCTGACACAACCGAAGAGACCTTGACGATGGCCCGTGCGTGACACCGCAAGGGCTATTTTTTCTGACGGGATCAAGCGTATGATCATCGGCCTTCCGGGCGATGGCTAGGCAGCCCGCATTCTCGGCCCACCAAGGAAAAGGTCGGGCAGCCGGCATCTGTCATGTGCCCCCGCGCCCATCGAGGAACATTGCTTCTTCCCAATGTTCCGCCAACTCTCTGTCAAATCGAATGCATGTGCCGCAAAGCGGCCGGGTTCCACCGCCTCGCGCCGCCGAATTCTGACGATAGCCAGGATCCGGGCTCTGCCAGGGAGAAACCTTTACGATGCGCTCGCTGATCGCGGCCCTGTCCCTGCTCGTCCTCACCATGTCGGTTTGTCCGGCACATGCGGGCGATTATCCTGACGTTCCCGAACCCATGGTTTTCGACATGGTCCGCCCACTGGGCGCGCGGGCCGGAGAGCTCGAGGTCAATACCCTTGCCCAGACACGCCTTTCCGGCCCGGACCAGGTCGTCGAATGGGCGCCCGAGATCGAACTGGCGGTTGCAGACGGCTTCGCAGTTGAACTGGAGCTGCCCTTCGAGGGCACGCGCGTCACCGACTACAAGATCGGGCTACAGGGAACCTTCGGTACGCTTGCCAACGGCAGGGGCGTGCACGGCCTCCAGTATCTCGGCCTCTATAATCGCGAGAACACGCGTTGGGAAAGCAGCGCGCTCTATCTCTTGGGCTTCCGCTTTGACGAGCACTGGAGCATGATGGCGATAGTCGGTCTTGGTGACGTCAGCTCCGGTCGCGACGGTGGCGGACGCCTGCTGCTCAATCAATCTACGTTCTACGACCTCTCGAAAGCGAGCCGCGTGGGCCTCGAGATCAATTTCAAATCAGGACGTGCCCAGGAGGCTCTCATCATGCCACAGTTGCACCACAAGCTGGGCGGCGATCTCTCCCTGCAGGCGGGTCTCGGCGCCGCGCACGATGCAGAGCTGGGGTGGCGCCCGCAAGCCGGCTTGCGGATCATACGCGAGCTGTGACGGCCTGCCATGCCGGCCCCATCCTGCTCCCCTCGCATCCATCCGCAGGAATGCGGACGCACTTGCCGCCAAGCTCGAACGATCAGACATTTGCATCAACGCAATGAGGGGCGTCGCACAGTGGAGCTGGCGGGAAGCGCTCCGATCGTTACGGTTTGCGGAGCCGGATCACGCTTCGCAGGTGATCGCAGCGCTGCGCGTCAGTGTCCGGTAGCGGCGGGTATCTCAATGTCGACCTGAAGGCCGGGCCTTGCGTCGGCAAGGCTAAGGTGCCCGCCGTGCACTTCGGCCACCGCCCGGGCAAGGTTGAGGCCAAGTCCGTAACCCGGGCTTGCCCGCGACCGGTCACCTCGCGTGAAGCGCTGCGTCAGTACGTCGCGCTGTCCGGCCGGAATACCGGGGCCATCGTCCGTCACGGTCAGCACCGCCCGCCCATGTCCACGGCCCAGCGTCACTCGGATGGACGATCCGGGCGCGGTGTAACGTATGGCGTTCTCAAGCAGGTTGACGAGCGCTTGCGAGACGAGTTCATCGTCACCCAGTACCTGTATTCCCCCGGCGAGATCGCAAGCCAGCGACTTCTTGCTGTCTTCGGCCACGGCCATGTAGCTTTCGCATACGTTGGCAACGACCGCACCCAGGTCGAACACCCGGAAGTATTGCCTGAGCGCACCCGCTTCCACTTCGGCGATCCGCAGTAGCGCGCTGAATAGAGAAAGAGCGGCATCGATCTCCACGATTGAGCGTTCAACCTCATCGCTCAAGGCACCTTCGCGCGGCACCAGCCCGGTCATGCGCTCCAACCGCTGCCGGATTTTGGCGAGCGGTGTGCGCAGGTCATGCGCTATGCCGCTCGAAACCTCTCGCAAGTTCTCGATCAGCGCGCTGTTGCGATCCAGCATCGTATTGAGCGTTGCGGAAAGCTGGCCAAGCTCGTCATCTGGTTGCGAAACAGGCATGCGCAGGCTCATGTCGCCCGAGATGATGCCCTGCGCGGTCGTGTTCATTGCCTTGAGCTGCGCGCGGATCGCCCGTGTCAGCCAAACCCCGCCGGCGATTCCGCCCACCAGCGTCGTGCCAAGCCCCGCCAGAAGGAGCAGCCCCGTGGTGCGGCGCAAGGCGCGTTCCGGGGCCAGTTCCATCGCCACCGTCAGGTTGCTGCCATCCCTCAGATCGACCGTCAGCGAACGGGCTACGTTGCGCTTTCCGTCCTGATCGCGAAACTCGATCTGCGCCCAGCCGTTCGGTGGTTGATCGGTCGTCAGCTCTCCGCCAAGCCGCTGTCCCGAGCGATCCGTCAGCAGGTATCCCAATGCGTTGACGCCGCGGTCATCACGGCGCTGCAGCGTGTCGCGAAGGCTTCCCATGCCCCGATGATGGTGAACCTGCACGAGGTAATCACTCTCGGCCAGGATGCGATCGTCCAGTTGTTCGCGCAACGCGCTTTCGCCGATCACGTAGATGCCCGCGCCAAGCCCCAGCGTCGCAATCGTGTAGAAGACGACGAACCAACCCGCGATGCGCGTGATCGTCCCCAGGCGTCCAGATCGCAGGTCAGGCATCACTGCACAGCTTGTATCCGACACCGCGCACCGTATGGATCGGATCATGGCTGAAACCGGCATTCAGCTTTTGTCGCAGCCGGCTCATGTGAGTTTCCACGATGTTGGTTTGCGGATCGAAATGGAAATGCCAGACCTGTTCCAGCAGCATCGCCCGCGAAACCACCCGGTCCTGCTGGCGAACCAGTTGCTCCAGCAGTTCGAATTCGCGGGGCTGGAGGACGATCCGCTGCCCGTCACGCCATACCTCGCGACGGATGCGGTCGATCTTGATCGTCCCGCAAGCAGCGGTGTCGCTCAGCCCGCCGCGCCCCCTGCGGCCGAGTGCATCGATCCGCGCACACAGTTCAGCCATAGCGAACGGTTTGACGAGGTAATCGTCCGCGCCGCTGCCAAGGCCCTTCACCCGATCCTCTATCGCTCCCAGGGACGTGAGGATCAGGATCGGAAGCGATAACCCCAGAGCCCGCATTTGCGAAACGAGATCGATGCCTTCGATGTCCGGCAGCATCCGATCCACGATCAGGACGTCGAAATTCTCGCTCTGCGCGCGGCGCAGGCCCTGGCGGCCTGCCGGCTCGGTCAGGACGACATGGCCGTTCGCCGCAAGTCCTTCGGCGATGAAGCCGGCTACCTCGGCATCGTCCTCTATCAGCAATATCCGCATCGGCCGGTCTCTAGCGCGAAGTTCCCCCCGACCCAACTCACCTTACCTCGCTGCGGAGGCTCGATAAGCGCCGAGAAGAAACATTGGGGAAAATCAACGTTGGAAATACGGCTTTGCGCATCCCTCCGCATCTCGACAGCCGCCAGCATTAATCTGGACGCCATGCTTCAGGCAGGGAAGCGGCACATCGCGAAACCAGTTTTCCCAATCGCATGAAGCAATTACAAGCCGAAGGTCAGGTCGATTGCAATCCAGAAAGTATCGACTGGAATGTTCAGAAGTATACGTAATTATTAATAGAACCATTGTGAATGTTATTTTAACAAATTTATAGGAGTTGCATGCCAAAATTTGCAGTACACGCACAGAAGGTACCTTTGGGAGACTGCATTGTGAAAAAAATTGTGACTGGTTTCGCAATTCTTGCTTTTGTCGGGGTCAATTCTCCCGCAAACGCGAGCATAACCGGAAACATCAACGCCACGATCACACTCACTACTGCATGCAGAATCAACAATACTGTTGTACCTGATGCAACAACGAACGTTGACTTTGGCACGCTTAACTTCGGCACGCAGAACACCTACTTCACGCAGGCGACGGCAGAACTCCTCGGTACGGCAGGCAACGGCATCGCCATTCAGTGCAGCAATGGCACCGCACCAAGCATTTCATTCTCGGGCGGCAACTCCGCAGGATCAGGATCGAGCAACACCGGCACCACCGGCACCCGATCGATGAAGCACACGACGCAAGCCAGTTACGTGACGTACAACCTGTACAGTGACGCGGGCGGCACGACGCCGATCGTGGCAAACACACCCATCGTTCTGGCGACCGATGGCAGCGCGCAGAACGTCGCCGTCTATGGAACCGCCTATGGTGCCGCAGGCCTGATCACGGGCACCTACAACGACGTCGTCGTGGTGACGATTACTTTCGGCGCCTGATCGAGACAGGCGAACGGCAGTTGGTCCACATGAATATGTTCTCGCGTCACTTGGTGCTCGCGGTCGGGACTCTGGCACTTTTTTCCTGCACGCAGGCCCACGCCGAAACGAGCAGGACTTTCGCGGTGTCCGCGACCGTGTCGCCTGGATGCGCCGTCGATGGTGTGGGGATGAGCGGGAATGCAGGAACGATGGGAACCCTGACGTTCACGTCCCAGCCCGCCCTGGCCACGTCCACGGTTCAGGCAAGCCTGTCCGCGTCCCAGACCATAACCCTGCGCTGCACGCCAGGCGTAAGCCTTTCCATGTCGATCGACGGCGGCCTGCATCAGGCGACGAGCCGCACCCTGCAACTGGGGACAACCTCCAACCGGCTGGCATATGGCCTTTGCGCGGACGCCGCCTGCGGGCAGGTAATCGGGATCGCCCAGCCGACCAGCATCACAGTGACGTCCGCCAACATGAACGATGTCCGGCTGCCGATCTACGGGCGACTGACGCTTCCGGGCAATACTCCGCCGGGCACTTACACCGATACGGTGACAGTGACCTTGAGCTGGTAGGATGGACTGAGGACACTATGATGCGGCTCTTCACAGTTCTGCGACGACTTCCGGTTTTCGGCATCTTCCTGCTCCTGCCCGATTTTGCGTATTCACAAAGTACCAATTCGGTCGTCATCTGGCCGGTCAACCCTGTGATCGAGAGTGGAGAGCGCGCCACGCCGTTGCGCCTCGAAAACCCCGGTACGCGGCCGATCCTGATGCAGATCCGCATTTTCGGCTGGCAGCAGATCGATGGCGACGAGCGTTTCGTCGAGCAGAAGGAAGTGACGGGCACGCCTCCGATGGTGCGTATCGAGGCCGGCCAGCAGCAACTCATCCGCCTGACCCGGATCGCTCCTCCCTCCGATGGCGAGCGGTCTTATCGCGTCATTATCGACGAGATTCCGATTGCCGATACACCGGCCCAACCGGGCACGGGGGAGCCCAGGCAGGCCGCAGCGGCGATCCAGTTCCGCATGCGCTATTCGCTCCCCCTGTTCACGTACGGAACGGGCGACGAAGCCCGGTCCGCAAGGGATCGGGCCAAGGATCGGGCAGGCTCGGCTCCCGCGCTAGAGTGGCGTGTGGTCGAGACAGGCGGAGCGACGTCGCTCGAAGTCCACAATCCGGGCACCCGGCACAGCCGTCTCACCACAGTCACGATGAAGCGGGCGGACGGAACATCGCTGAAGCTGGATGGGGCGCATGGCTATGTCCTGGCCGGGGCAACGATGCGCTTCGCGATCACGCAGGCCATCGCGCCGCAAGCGCGGCTTTTCGCCGAAGTCGAGGGGGATTCCTCTTCGCCAATGACGCACCGACAGCCCTGAGGAGGACGGTTGAACCGGCAGACGGGTGCTCTGCATCCTTGTCGGAATGGCCCATGGGAATGGAAGGTGAATGTTGCTTCTCGCGGCCATTTTTCGTCAGTTGAAATGGGCGCTCTTTTCCGGAACATGCGCTGCGCTGATCGTGGCTCCTTGCCAAGCTGCGACAAAATACGACGATATTCCCGCCGCCGCGTCTTATGCCGAAAGGGGAACCGTGGCCGAAGCCGAGCCACTGCAACTCGAGGTCGTGGTCAACGGCGTGCCGAGCGGAGTGATCGTGCCGGTACAGGCAAGCGAGGGCCATTTCCATATTTCCGCCGGCGACATGCGTGCTCTTTCGCTGCCAGTGGAGGGCGAAGCTTCCGCACAGGTCACGGTGGATGAGTTGCCCGGGGTGGAAGTGGAATACGACATGCCCAACCAGCGCCTGAAATTGCAGGTTCCTGCCCGGTGGCTACAAGGCCAGCAGATCGGGTTCGGACCGCGCCGCAACGAAGGACCCGCGCGCAGCAGCATTGGCGTGATGCTCAACTATGATCTTTACGCGGTCGATGCGCCCGGAGCACCGCCATCGGCTTCGCTATGGACCGATTTCCGGGTATTCGGACCTGCCGGGCTGTTCTCGACCACCGGCGTTGCGCGAACGGGCGGCAACACGGCCTTCATGCGGTACGACACACGCTGGATTCGATCCGACGAGGACAGCATGACGACTTACGAGGCAGGCGACCTCGTCACCCGGACCCTGCCGTGGAGCAACGCGATCAGATTGGGCGGGGTGCAGGTCTCGCGCGATTTCGCGGTCCGGCCCGATGTGGTCACATATCCAGTGCCGGCTTTCGCGGGAGAGGCGGCGCTGCCGTCGTCGGTACAGTTGTTCATCGACAATCACGAGGCATTCGGCGGATCGATCCAGCCCGGCCCCTTCGTGATGAACCCGCTGCCCCAGATCAACGGCGCCGGGCAAGCCAGCATTGTGGTCACGGATGCGCTCGGCCGACAGGTTGCGACGCAAGTTCCCTTTTATGTAGCGACCACCCTGCTGCGGCCCGGTCTTACCGATTACGCAATCGCGGCAGGGGCGATGCGCCGGCACTACGGACAACGCAGTTTCGATTACGGCACGATGGCTGCAAGCGGCTCGTTACGCCACGGCCTTTCCAAAACGCTGACGGCGGAAGGCCATTTCGAACTGAGTGGCGCCACGGCCGTTTTGGGCGTAGGCGCCGTCGTTCGGATCGGGACATTCGGCGTAGTGAATGCGGCCTACGGCATGAGCCGTAATGGCGGCCGGAACGGGGGACAGGTCTCCGTCGGTTATCAGTACCAGCGCCGCGACTTTTCCTTCTCCGTCAATCACCAGCGGCAGAATGCAGGCTTCTTCGACCTCGCCTCCCTGACGCGGGATCGGGACCGGGCGACAAGGATGACATCGGCAAGCGCCAGCGTGGCGCTGGGCCGTTTCGGATCGATCGGCGGCGCCTACCTCGAAAGCCGGGCACGGGGAGAAGGCAGGACGCGGCTGGCGAACCTGAGTTGGACGATGCCGGTCGGGGGCTCGGCGAGCATCTTTGCCTCGGCGACGCGCGACCTGGGCGAGCGCGGCTGGACGGCCTCGCTCAGCCTGCAGGTCCCGCTGGGCGGCAATCGCGGCACCGTCAACGGCGGCGTGATGCGCGAGGCGGACGGCCGCTATGGCACCCGGATCGACTATAACCGCGCAGTGCCGACGCAAGGCGGCATCGGCTGGAACGCGGGCGTAGATCGCCTGGGCCACGGCGACCTCTACGGCAATGCCGACGTCACCTGGCGCACCCGCTTTGCGGAACTGCGCGGCGGCGCGTACGGCCGCAGCGGCGACGTGACACGCTGGCTGGGCGCATCGGGATCAGTCATCTGGATGGACAAGGCGGTCTTCGCGGCCAATCGAGTAGCGGACGCCTTCGCGCTGGTTTCGACACGGGGCTATTCCGGCGTGCCCGTCTACTATGAAAACCAGCTGGTTGGCCGCACCGATGCCCACGGGCATGTCCTTATCCCGTGGGCGGCAGCCTATTATCCAGGCAAGTACACCATCGACCCTCTGGGCTTCCGCGAGGACCTGACCGCCGATGTCGTAGATCAGAAAGTGGCTGTGAAACGGGGCAGCGGCTACATCCTGGATTTCCCGGTCCGCCGGATGATTGCTGCGCAGATCGCGCTGGTGGACAAGGCCGGAGCACCGTTACCGGTGGGCGCCGTGATACGCGTCAATGGCCGGGGAACCGCCTATGTCGGGTGGGACGGGCTCGTCTTCGCCGAAGACCTTGCCGCGCACAACGATCTGGTCGTCACCCTGCCGGACGGGGCAAGCTGCCGGACGGTCTTCGACATGAAGGTGGAACAAGGCAAGATCGCCGACATGGGAACGCTGACATGCCAATGATCCCCCATTTTCGCGCGCTCGCCCTTTTGCTGGCAGTGATCCTCACTGCATGGAGCGGAACCACGCGGGCGCAGACTTACGGGAACTGCACTGTGGCCGCCTCCACGATCACGATCGGGGATGCCGGATCATTCTCGGTGGCAGGACAGGCACAGGCGAGCAGCGGCGCGGGCGGCCTGTCTTGCTCCAGCCTGCTGACGGTAGCCACCACGTCCTACATAAAGGTCCGGGTAGACTCCTCCACGTTCCTGCTGACCGGGCCGGGCGGGCAGACCATACCGTTCACGCTTTCGTCCGCTTCGGGGGGGACAGCGCTGACTGCGGGCAGCGAGGCGGACTTGTCTACCACGGCCCTGATCACCCTGTTCAGCGGGCCGGGAACCAGTATCCCGCTTTACGTGCGCACCACGCCGACCTCGGGGCTTGCTGCCGGGACATACACCGGTACGGTGATGCTGCGCTGGTACTTTTCGATCTGCACGATCGGTGCCCTCAACGCCTGCGTCGGGACATCGAACAGCCCCGGCGCCACGCGCAGCACTCTATTGGGGCCATTGACCAGCTGGGGCACGGGCGTGCCGCTAACGGTGACAGTGACGCTCAAGGTCCTGCCAGACTGCCAGATCACCGCGCCCGACCTGGCCTTTGGCACTGCTCCGCTGGTCGGCAGTTTCAGCGCGGTGACTCGCACGATCTCAGTTCGTTGCAGCCTCAATTCGACCTATACCGTCGGGCTCGGCAACGGGCAGAACTTCTCGGGTACACGACGCATGCGGCAGGGCACGACCAGCAATTACCTCAATTACGAAATCTATCGCGGCAGTTCCGTCAGTGCGGGTCGATGGGGCAGCGCGATTGCGGCAGAGCGCCGCAGCAGCGCATCCGCAGACAGCAATCCGGGCATCTACGACAGCAGTACTCTGCAAGGATACACCTATCGCGCGGTCATCGACTCCGCCCAGATGACGCCTGCTGCAGGAGTCTACGGCGATGTGGTGATCGTGGACATCGGATTCTAGAGCGTGTCCAGTCAGGTGGCCCCACCTGACTGGACACGCTCTAAAACCAAGAAATCAGAGCCCGCTGCCGCCGATCTTCCAGGTCATCTCAAGGTAGATACTGCGACCGACGCTGTCGAACCAGCTGATGTCGTAATACGGATAAGACGCATAGCTCCGGTCTTTCACGGGATTGGTGTCCAGCACGTTATTCACCGTCAGAGAACCGCGCAGATGATCGGTGAAGTCATACTGCAGGCTGGTATTGAACAGGTAGCTCGCCTTTATATAAGCGTCCTGATCGTAGTTCGGCAGCTTGCCGAGACGGGTGCCCGAGAGCGTCCACGAAAGCTGCTCCACCTTCCAGGTCAGGCTCGCGGTCGATTTGTCGCGCGGGATGTCGTAGCCGCTGTCGTACGCCAGCTTGTTGATCGACGCATCGCCGGGATATTGGCGGAAGCTATGCGTGAAGACGTGCGTGTGCGAGGCCGAAAGCGAGAAATCACCGAAATCGGTCGGCAGATTACCATGAAGAGCCACGTCGATGCCGCTGGTCTTTTCGTGCGCGATGTTGATCGGGTTGATTGAAACCGCGTCGAGTTCGCCTTCGTTGACCCCGCTGGCATAGCGCTGGACGCGCGAAAGCGCATCCTGGCAGGTCGGCGAACCGACATCTACCGCACTGCCGGAGGTAGTGGTGCCTATCCGGCAGTCGGCTTCGTCGCGCAGCAACTTGTCGATGGAAAGGTCCTGCACCTGGTTCGACAGCGAGACGCGGAAGTAGTCCACCGAAACATCGAAATGACGGCTCGGCTGCCATACGAACCCGCCGTTGAGCGACTTGCTCGTTTCCGGCTTCAGGGCGCGATTGCCATTACGCTTGGCGACGATGCCTTCGTCGGCATAGGAGCAATCGCCGATGTCCTCGTCGGGCTCGTCGGTACGACACAGGTAATAGTCCGTCGCCGAAGGATGGGTATTGCCCGGCCCGGTGAAAACATAGTGCAGGTCCGGCGCGCGGAAGCCCGTGCCATAGGCCGCGCGCAGCAGCAGGCTCTGCATCGGGCGCAACTCGACACCGCCGTTGTAGGTGAACTTGCCGATCGTGTTGCCGGCAAAGCGATAGCCGTCATAGCGCGCCGCGCCGGACAGTTGCAGGAAGCTGGTTACCGGAACGCGCAGTTCGCCGCCAAGCGCCCAGTGGCTGCGCTTGCCATGGCCGTCGCTATCCTTGAGCCCATAGTAATAGTCGGTCAGCGCGAGCGGATCAGGATTGAGGTCGTAGCCCTGCTTGCCGCCCTCCGCGACTGCCGCGAACCCGACCGGGCCTGCGGGCAGGTCGAACAGGCTGGTGCTGGTCAGCGTGGCCTGCAGGTTGTCGGTCCAGCTCTTCGGACGATAGACCGAATAGGCGGTGATGCTGTCGTACTCGGTCAGGGTCAGCGGCGTGTAGAGGCGCGCGGGGGCCGCGTTGAAGACCGGATAGCCGCTGTCCTCGTCGGTGCCGATCTGCTCACCCAGGAACAGCGCGTTGGCCTTGGCGGCGATCACCTGCGGGAAGGCAACCCGGGCGCGATACTCGCTGTGGTTGAACGAAACCTCGTAGGACCACTTTCCGGACAGCGATCCCTTGACGCCGGGCGTGATGCTGAAGGTCGTCTGCCGGTTGCGCGTCATCAGGTTGCGAAATCCACCCGATTCCTCGGGTGTGAACTGGCGATACCAGTCGTCCAGCCGATCGTCGAAGGCATTGTAAAAAGTCGTGTCGCTGCTGCCCGAGGCATCCTGAAAGCCCCACGAAAGCACGTCGGGCATGAGCGCGACCTTGCTGATGCCGAACTGCGCATCAACGAAGAGTTCGGCCGCATCCGACAGTTCGTATCCGGCCGAGGCAAAGCTGTTGAAGCCCTCTCGCCGGGAAATGATTGTGCCGTAGCCGATCGAGGTGTTGCTTCCGCAGAAGTAACCGGGGCCGTAGTCGTCGAGATCGGGATCGTAGGCGCCGTAGCGCGGACGCGAGGCGTAATAAGTCGAGCCACCGTTGAGCCCGCCGAGGCCCGCGCACGTCGCCGCACCGGGATCGACGTATTCGTCGGCATCGGGATCATAGCGCAGGAACGTGCGGCGCGCGAGCGGCGTAGCAGTCGTGGGGTTGTCCGCGGTGCTATCCTGCAACTTGCGCTGATAGCCCCAGATCGGCCGCTGCAGCAGGTACTCCGCGCCTCCGATGATATGGAATCGGTCGGTCGACCAGCCGCTCGTCACCGAGAGGCGATGGGACATGCCGCCGCCGTGCTCGGTGCGGCCGTGGCGGTAGTCGATGGTGGTGCCGTCGATCTTGTCCTTCAGCTTGAAGTTGATGACACCGGCGATCGCATCCGATCCGTAGATGGCCGAGGCGCTGCCGCTCAGCACTTCCACCTGCTCGATCATGCTGACCGGGATGTTCGAGATGTCGGTGAAGTTACTGCGGCCCTGGAACGGCAGCGGGAAGTCCGCGATGCGCCGCCCGTTAACGAGCACGAGGGTATGGTTCGGACCGAGCCCGCGCAGATCGACCTGCTGCGCGCCGGGCGTGAAGCTCGCGCCGCTGAAGGACTGCTGGCTTTGCGTCTCGCCGCCGTTCTGCGTGACCGCGCGCAGGATGTCGGGAACGCTGGCGTAGCCGTTCGCGCGGATCGATTCCGAATTGATGACGGTTACAGGCGCAGGCCCCTCGCTCGCCACGCGAGGGATGCGCGAGCCGGTTACGACGATCGCATCCTCCTGCACGGCATCCCGGGAGGCATCCTGCGTCGCCTCCTGCGCCATGGCGCCGCTACCCGGCTGCACGCACAGAGCAAGAATGCTGCATCCAAAAGCCCACACCCCGCGGCGGCCATATAAACCGGAACCTGCAAACGCACCAGAACCCATAGTGTCCCCCGGTCGAAAGCGGGCTTGCCCCCTGCCCGCCCATGCTTCCGACGTTGTCACGAAACCACAACACGGACGCCGCCTCAATCAATTTGACATTATATTACTTCACATTGCAGACTGGTGTGCGCAAAATGTCGCAACCCGTCTTCCGGAAGACTTGGCGACGTATTCGGAGGACGATGCATGAAATTCTCCGCAGCTCCCGTTCTCGTCGCTACCCTCGGCCTTGCCGGACTGATGCCCGCATCCTCTGCCATCGCGCGGACGGGCTACGAGCACTACGCTGTGGGCGACCTGGACACGCCGACGACAGCGCCTCATTCCGGCGGCCTGCTGCTGATGGGCGGGGGAGACCGCAACATCGATGCGATGAAGTGGTTCTTCGTCCATGCCGGCCAGGGCCACATCGTGATCCTGCGCGCGTCGTTCGGTCCGGAGATCGGCGAGGAGTTCTACCGCGAAATCGGCGGTATTCGCTCAGCCGAGACATTCGTGTTCAGGAATCGCAAGGCCGCCTATGATCCGAAAGTGATCGCCGCGCTGCACAAGGCAGACGGCATCTTCATCGCCGGCGGCGATCAGTCCCGCTACGTGCGCTTCTGGCGCGGCACTCCGGTCGCCGCAGCGCTCGACGCCCACGTCGCTGCCGGCAAGCCGCTCGGCGGTACAAGCGCGGGCCTGGCGATGCTCGGGGAGAAGCTTTACGGGGCGATGGACGGTGGCAGCCTGACGAGCATCGAAGCTCTGGCAGATCCGTTCGGGCCGGGCAACACGATCGAGGGCGACTTCCTGCATCTGGCGACGCTCAAGGGCATCGTCACCGACACGCATTTCAAGGAACGCGACCGGTTGGGCCGCCTCTTCGCCTTCGTCGCCAAGGCGCAGGCGGCGCGCACTGAACCAATGATCGGACTTGGCGTGGACGAGAGCGCAGCGCTTGCAATCGAGACGGACGGCAGC
Source organism: Novosphingobium resinovorum (assembly GCF_027922145.1). GTDB lineage: Bacteria > Pseudomonadota > Alphaproteobacteria > Sphingomonadales > Sphingomonadaceae > Novosphingobium > Novosphingobium resinovorum. The sequence goes on from NZ_BSFC01000021.1 coordinate 527,666, forward strand.
GGGCGGATCTACGCCACGGCGCCGGATGGCGGCGCTTGGCTGGTGGATGGTGCCGGATTGAAGTCCACTGCGGCATCCGGCACACTTGCCGCCGATCGTGTGACGGTCACCGGAATAGGCGCACGTTCGATAGTACACCTGCCGGGCGGCACGGTCGACGCCCCGCTGTTCGTACGCACTTACGCAGTGCGGGAAGGCAAAGTCGTCGAGGTGCCGCGCTGATCGCTCGCTGCCATTGGAGCGGGCAAAGCCCTCGCATTTGCCTTGAACGGTGCAATGTACCGTGACGCCCCGCCGTCGGCAAAACTGCAGCAGCAGCGGCTTCGCGGAATGAACGACCGGTAGGTTGACGTGCAGTCCCAGCCTAATGAATTCTAAGAGCCTGATCAGAAAATAAGTTGAGTGGTATCAGCAGGTTAGCTTGACGCTTTGGCCTGTCATTGATTCATGGGTTTCGCCAAAAACTACCATGGATTCAACGATGTGGACCGATACCACTCGCGCCCTTCATGCGCGAAGAGGGCTAGCTTTGCCAAGCGATTTGACGGATGCCGAGTGGGCGCTGCTGGAGCCATTGCTTCCACCTGCGTCTCGTGTCGGACGGCCCCGCAAATGGCCATTACGACGCATCGTCGAGGCAATTCTGTACCTACTGCGCGGAGGCCTGCCATGGCGGATGCTGCCGCCTTGCTTTCCGCCGGTGTCGAGCGTGCGGCATTGGTTCTACTTGTGGCGAGACAACGGGCTGTGGCTGACGATAAACCACACCTTGTTGATGATGGCCCGAGAAGCTGATGGGCGAGAGGCTTCTCCCAGCGCTGGCGTGATCGACAGCCAGTCGGTCAAGACGACCGAAAGCGGTGGCCTGTGCGGTTACGATGCAGGCAAGAAGATCAAAGGACGCAAACGGCACATCCTGACCGACACCGATGGAAATCTTGTCCATGCCGTTGTGCACGCCGCCGACATTCAGGACCGGGACGGGGCACCGCTGGTCCTTGGAGAAATCGTCAGGCGCTTCCCCTGGCTGCGTCACGTGTTTGCAGACGGCGGCTATGCCGGAAACAAGCTCAGGGAGGCCCTGCGCCGGATCGGAAAGTGGACCGTCGAAATCATCAAACGGTCCGATACTGCCAAGGGCTTCGAGGTCTTGCCGCGACGATGGGTCGTCGAAAGAACGCTCGCATGGCTGAGCCGCAACCGGCGTCTGGCAAAGGACTTCGAGGAAACCATCGCGTCCGCCACGGCTTGGCTCTTTATCGCATCCATCCAGCTATATGCTCGCCGCATCGCAAGGCCCTGATTGCCACGCCCGCAATTTTGAATCAGACACTCAAGATGCAAAGGTTCTTGAGATTACGCGGTAGGAATGACCGCCATTCACCCCTTCCGGCCGTCAGGCGACGGGAAGCCGATGCCCGGAACCGGAAGTTCTTGCGCGCTTCTGTTCAGAAAATGTTGCGAGGAAAAACGGACCTAGTGCGGACACGGCATTGCGTATAGCTAGGCTCTTAGCGCCTAAGTCATTGATATGTTTGGTTGCGGGGGTAGGATTTGAACCTACGACCTTCAGGTTATGAGCCTGACGAGCTACCGGGCTGCTCCACCCCGCGTCACCATGTTGGGCTGTTTTTGTCAGCCCGGCAGTTTTTGTTTGTCCATTCCGACGTTGTCGGCCTGGACGGCGGGCTGCTCCACCCCGCGTCACCGTTGCGTTGGCCTGCAGTATTGCAGGAACGCGAAGAGGGCCGCGGGGATATTTCCCTTGGCCCTCTTTGAGTTTTGTCATTGTGATGGGTTTTTTATCTGGCGTTTGTGCGCCGGCTTCAATGCCTGGCGACGTCCTACTCTTCCGGGGC
>NZ_BSFC01000022.1 GCF_027922145.1 Novosphingobium resinovorum
CCGATCATCGGTCACACCAAGTCCGATGGCCTGCTCGAGCGCAATCACCTCGCCGGAGCCACCGGCGATGCCATCAACGCCATCCTGGTCGCCGCGGAGCACAATCTGAGGTTGCTCGTCGCATGGCTGACTGTGCTTTTGCGCGCCCTCATCGCCGCCTGGCTATCCCCAGTCCTGCCCAAAATGGGCGCTGCCTGAAAGCAGCGTACCAGTTCGATAAACCCCTCACGGCACGTCGGACGCAATCTACCCGTCGCCGAAACGAACATCGCATTGTTCACGGCCGACAATCTATTCGCATCATCCGCTCGATCGCCGCGCCGATCTGCTCGGCAGCGTCAAGAATGTGCTCATCGTCAAGATGCGCATAGCGGGCAGTGGATTGCGGATTGGAATGCCCCAGCAAGCGCCCGATCATCGGTAGCGTTTCCTTGTTCATCGCCGCATGGCTGGCGAAGGTGTGCCGCAAGTCATGCATCCGCACCCCCGGCAGGCACGCATCGTCTCGCAATAGGTGCCAGTGCCAGGATATGTCCAACATCGGCTTTTCCAGCTTTGCATTCCAGAACAGCCACGGAACGCCCCTGATCCTCGACAGGCCCGCGATCAGCGCCCGTGCTTCATCCCCCAGCCACACGGTGCGCGGCCCGGTCTTGCTGTCCCGCAGCTTGAGCCGATTTCCACGCACGTCCCGCCATTGCAAGCTGGTGACCTCTCCCACCCGGCACCCCGTCAGCAACAATAGCGTCACCGCCGTTGCCGCGTTCGCCCTGACGGCGTGCTCTCCCGCCCGTGCCTCGGTCAGCACTTTGCCCAGCCTCCCCAGTTCCGCGTGGCTAAGGAAGCGCTCGCACTTGCGCTTGCGGTTGAGACGTACAACCCGGCACGGATTGGTATTCTCAAGCCGATAACCCCACGCCTCGGCCTTGTTCAGCATGCTGTTGAGGATGGACATGACCCGATTGGCGCCGCCCGGCCCGATCTCGTTGTTGAGGCTGGCAAACCATTTGGTCACATCGGCCTCATTGAGGGCGTCGATGAAAATCCCTACGAAAGCCTTGTCCAGGTAAAGGCGGCGGTAGGTGTCATGCGTGACGAGCGTGGACGCCTTCCATTGCGGCGCACAGCGCCGCCAGTATTCGGCGAGGAAGTCGTCGAAGCGCGGCGCCGAGCGGATGCGCTGGCGGTCGGTGGCAGGATCGAGACCGACCTGTGCATAGGCGATCACCCGCCGCGCGACCATGGTGGCCTGATGCAGGGTGATGACAGCGGCAGAGCCGATAGTGACGGTGCGCAGCCGCCCCGCCATACGGGTCTGGACGATGTAGACCTTGCGCCCGGTCGCATAGTAGCGAATGCCGAACCCATGCTCGACCCCGAGCCAGGTGGTGGTTCTCGGCTTACCACGCGGCAGGCGCAGCGGCACGATATTGACCCCGACATCGGCGAGCGCCTCGGCGACGATCTGCTTGAGAGCTAGCGCGGTCATGACGATAACCCGATGCTACGGGCAAGCCCGCCGGACACGCGGCAAGCGGCATCGGCTATCACGTCGTCAGAAAGATGCGCGTACTTGGCCGTTGTCTCGGTCAGCAGATGACCCAGCAGCTTGCCGATGGTCGCCAGCGGAACCCCGTCCATGATCGCGGTGGAAGCGAAGCTGTGCCGCAGGTCGTGGATACGCACGTCAGGCAGAGCGCATTTACGCCGGAATTGATACCACCATATATCCAGAGCGACAGGTTTGGTCCCGCCGACATTCGGAAACACGAACGGACACCCTTCGCGCCGGGGCTGGGCTTCAAGAACGCCCAGCGCCTGACTGTTGAGCCAGATGACCTTGGGGCCGGTCTTGCTGTCGGGAAGCGCAAGATGGGGAGGCTTCACCCATTCCCATTTGAGATCGCGGATTTCGCTAGCGCGCGCGCCGGTGAAAAGCAGCATGCGGATGACCGCCACCTCGGTCGGATGGGTTCGCTCGTCCTCTCGCAGTGCCGCGCTGAGACGCCGAAACTCCAGGGGCAGGAGATACCTTTCGCAGGGATCGCGCTTGTAACGCGGCGTTCCCCGGCAGGGGTTGGAACCCTTGCGACGCAGATGCAGCGCTTCGGCATATTTGAACAAGGCGGCCAGCACCGGAACCGCGCGGTTGAACCTTGCCTCGCCCTGACCGGCGCAATCGTCGCGCCAGCGCATGACATCGGCCGGGATAACATCGGCGACCCGCATGGAACCGAACACCGGGGCAAGGTCGCGCCGCCATGCCCCGAGATTGCGCGAAGCGGTGGAGGCCTTCCAGCAACGCGCAAGGTCGGGCCAGTAGGTATCAACGTAATCCGCCATGACCGGGGTGGCCTTGGCCACCGTCCGCTTGGGCAGGCCGTCGAGCGCGACCTCGGCCAGCAAGCGCCGTGCCTGCGTGCGGGCAAGCTCGGCATCGACATCGCTGGTGCAGCCAAGCGAGGTGCGGCGATGCTTGCCGCGATGGCGCAGGCGCACGAACCAGTAATACTTCCCCGTAGGCCTGACCCTCAGGCCGAAGCCCGGTAGCTGGGTATCCCAGATGCAGTATTCATGGTCGCGAAGCGGAAGCTTTCGCCGCGCGAAATTACCGTCGAGATAGGCCCGGCGCCCGGGCTTTTGCCGCTGGGGGACCATAAGGCCTTCGCTTATAGCCGAACTGTGCTCGGGAGTCCCGGAAAACTGCGAATTTACGGGGACCACATAGCCATCGGCAGGGGCCGGACTGTCGGCACCATTCTCATACGCGCTTACTGATTTTACTGCATTTTTTTCCATTTCTGCACCGTAAGGTGCGTAGGGTGTGCTACTGTAGCTGACATATCGTTGTTGGAGCCTCGGTCTGTTCCTGCGTTCGTCTGGTGCGGATATGATTCCGGTTTCCGGTGGGCACCGGGCCGCCGTGAGGCGGAAACGCCGGAGGGAATAGAGCGCTTCGCGCGAGTGAAATGGGCCAGATGGCGCATGAGTTCTCCGTTGGTGAAGGGTCGATTTTGGAGGGTTGTCGTAGGGGAGTACGTCGCGGGTTTTCGCATGGCGTGAGAGCGGTTATGGTGGCCGGGTTCAGAGCCGATCAGCCTGACCGAAAGGTACGAGTAATGGCGAAGTCACTGGACGCGGAAATGGCCGCGATCGAAGCCGAGGAACGCAAGCTGTTGGAGCGGCGCAAGGCGCATCAGCAGAAGGTGCGGGAAGCGGCGATCGGGACGGTCGAGAAGGCGGGGCTGTTCAAGCTTCCGCATGATCGACTTGAGCGGATCATGACGGCGGTGAAGACGCTGGGCGTGGATGAAGTGGAGAAGCGGCTTCAGGCTTCAGCCTGAGCCGTTTCGCCACCGAACAAACGACCGATGGCCGCCCGAATGGGCTTGCCCATTCGGGCGGCCATTCCTGTAGGGGCGGGCCCCGGCGATGCGTAGCCTTCGCCGCCAGGCCAAGGCGAGCGAGCCGGGTGGAGTCGCGCAGCGGTCGGGACGGCATCAGACAAAAAAAGGGAAGCGCGGCCCTGTGGGGCTGCGCCTCCCGTGCGTAGCGATTCCGGCTCACCAGTTGAGCGGGTTTTCCATGTGCTCGGCGTAGAGGTCTTGGGATGCCATGAGGATCTCGTGGTCGATCTCGATCATGCTCCAGGTGAGCTGGTCAGCGTGGTTGTGGACCGTCTCGCGATCGTCGATCGTCATGGCGGTCCAGTCGATCATTTCGAGGAAGTCGTCGCGGCGATCATGGATGCGGCAAGCGTGGACCATTTCAGCTTCGAGCGAGGCGATGCGACGCTCGATGCGGATCTCCTTATCCGACTTGGGGATGAACTCGATCTTGTCCTCGGGGAGGGTAACTGACGTGCTCATAACGCTCACTCCTTAGTCAAAACGACAGTTACGGTCTGACCTTCGGGGCGCGGCCGGGTCAGGGACGCGAAAGGCTCGCCTTTCGCGCCGCGTAGCGGCGGTGGGGGTCACGATTTTCTTTGGTGGCCGCTGCGGTGTGATTGGGGCGGGAATGCCGATCCACCGAAGAAAATGGTGGGGCCCCGCCGTCCTTGACGCGGCCGCGCCCCGAAGGTCACAATGGGAAGACTGTGTGGTGGTTTTACCTATCGGCGTGGCGCGGACGGCGATGCGTAGCCCTGGCCGATAGGCCAAGGCGAGCGAGGCGAGACCGCGCGCCAGATGAGAGGCTTTGCCGGTCGCTATGACCAGACCATTTGAAGGGCGAAGCTGGGCAGGAAATGGTCGCCATCTCGTTGAGCGCCGGCAGGTATCGGGCAAGTCCCGGCTCGGCATCGAGGCGGCTTGTTATGACGGGATCGGCAAGGCTGCCGCGCAGCTGCTCGATGCTGATCGCGCCGCAGCTATCCGTCTCGAGGCCAAGCATGGCGAGGATGGCGTAGGCGTTCGAGTTGGAAACCTCCATCTCGGGTGCCGCATCGGGGTTCGTCGAGAGCGACACAATGATGTCGGGTTCGTCATCGCGGCGGGCGATGCGGATGCGACGGCCAAGGAATTGGGCGGTCTCGATCAGGGCGATCGCGTCGACGTCGAAAGTGAAGTGACGTGCGATCATCGCGATCGGCATCATGGCGGTGCGGGCCTCCCACGCGAAGACCTGCTCATCGAGCGAGCCGTATTCGTGGATGATGAGGTCGAGGCCGTAGCGCTCGCCGTATGCGGCGAGGGTTTCGCGCAGGGCGCCCATCTGCAGGGCGTCGATCATGACGGGGCGCAGGTTATCGGGTTCGGCCTCATCCTTGATGCGAAACGTGATCATCGGAAACCTCCTTCGTTAAACTCGCCTCGTCTCTCCCTCTCTTCTCCAGTTCCGATCCGGCGACGGATCGGGGGCGCCAAAAGGCGCAATGGGTGTAAGGGCGAAATGACACCCGAAAGGGCAGGGCAGGGCGGTCCCGATTGTCCCGAAATGTGAGCCGCGGCGCTGGCAGACTGGCGCGGTTGTGTAACCATGCTCGCGGCAGCAGCGCGCGCCGGCTTCGATGCCCGGCGCGCGCTCCCCCGCCCTCGATTTCTCGGGGCCAGGTCGATCGGCGCGGGCCCGATCGTCTGGCCTGCGGCAGCTCCTTACCGGCGGCGCGCGAGGCAGCCTGGCGTGGGGGGAACCGTAGGGTTTCCCCCCAACCTGGCACAAGGGCACGACAAAGGGCCAGCGCCGGGGAAGTCCCCCGATGCTGGCCCGATGCTCCTGCCAAGGAAAGGGAAGGGGCGGCGCTGGTCCGCCCCTGTTATCTCATCCCCATTTCTGCCGCTTGGCTTCGGCGGGCATGGGTGCCTGTGCATCGTAGCGGAAGGCGTGAACCGGAACGCTTGCGGCCTTCAGTTCGTCGAGCAAGTGCGACTGAATGCCGGTACCTTGGCAAATGATCGCTTCGACGGGCCGGAGGCTGACAAGCTGGTCATTGCGCTTGAAACCGGCGCTCTTTCCGAAGCGCTGCGCGTTCGGGGCAAAGGTGACAATCGGCACGCCAGTTTGAGCGGCCCAAGCTGCGGCGATTGCGTCGCATCCTTTGCGCTGGCCGGTGGTGCAAAGGGTCATGCTCGGAATGCGGGCCTTGATCTGGTCAAGGCGGGCGTAAAGCTGCTGATAGTCGTACCATTCCTGCCCGCCGGAAAAGACGACAAGCGGGCCGGTGGGGTTGCGCTTCTCGCGCATGGCGGTTGCGCGGGCCTTGAGGAAATCGGCCGATGCGATCTGACTTGCGGTGGTGGCGCTGGAAACCCTCGATCCGCGCGCGGTGCTCCATGGGCGGCCGGTCTGCGAACGGTAGCACTCGGCCGCATAGTCGCGCATGCATTCGATAGCGGCGCGCTGTTCCATCTTGGTTTGCGCACGGATCTGCAAATCTTCCATTTCCGTTGCATAGATTTCGCTGCGGTCGTCCTGCTCGATCCGGCTTTTCAGGTCACGGCAAAGCGTGTCCTCCTCGCGGGCCAGCTTGTCGGCTTCGTAGTGAAACGAATTGACGATGCCCCATGCGATTGCCTGCGCGCTCGGCTCTAAGCGGGTGTCGCGGAAAAGGTCAAAGATCGTGTTCACGATGGCGTGACATTCTGCCTGCGCCTCGGCGGCTTCGGGCATGTCCAGTTCCTGCCGCTCGGCTCCCATTTCGAGGATGGAAAGCGCGCTCACGTCGCCGAATGCCTCGGTGAAGCTGTCGAGCACGGAATCTTGAGCGATCATGTCGGCAATCTCTGCCTCCCGCGCCAGTGCCGCCAGCTCGTCGGGCGTGGCTGCGGTTCCGGCTTCATCCTTGCCGCGCATGGTGTCGGCAATCGCCTTGTCGAGGTACTGCTTGCGCAGTTCGGCGGGCGTGGTGCCGATAGCCTTGGCCAGTTCGGCAAAGCTGCTATAACGCTGGTTATTCGTTTCCTTGGTCATGATAAATCATCCTTGGCAGGGGATAGCGAAAGGGTCGGGAGAGGGGGGCAATCCCTCTCCCTTCCCGTCGGGGGATTAGAACGCGGGTACGTTGTCCTCTTCGTTCTCGGCGGCGATCCCGCCATCTTCGGTTGCGTTGCCTTCACCGAAATTGTCGTCACGCTGGCGGCGGCGGGTCTGGCGGGTGCCGTCCATGTTCTGGCGCATGGGGGCCGGACGGTTCCAGACGACGCGATAGCCGTCCTCGTCGTCACCAAAGACCATGATTGCCATCTTCTCGGGCAGGCTGGGATCGTCGAGGCTGCCCTGATAGAAAACCTCGCCGGTCGAATTGCTGGTCGCCTCCCAAAGCGCGCCGACCTGCACCCACTTGCGGCCGACGTTAAGCGCCATGATCTCGAACGCGGGGGCCTTCTCGTTCGTGCTTTCGACGGGGCGAAGGCCAAGGCGGGCAAGGTCGACGGTCAGGGTTGCGATCGAACCGATGAGCTGGCCGTTCTTGAGGGCGAAAGAACCGATGTTCATAGCTATTACTCCTATATTGCGGGGCCTGTCCCCTTGTCTTTGGTCCGGGGCGTCTCCCCTTCCCTTCCGACATACTAATTCTACTCCCTAAACTCTAAATACTGAACTGCATTGATTTCTTGATAGCTATTTACCGTACATGGTGAATCTGAGCCTAAATAGTTGGCGCGGTAGCGACATTACAAAGAAACGTCGGCCCGACAGGGCCGTCATTACTGACCAACAGAGCGCAAAGGGGTCGGTTGTCATTCACCGCACACGGAGCCACCTTCGCCTGTGTCCCAAGTGGCACGCCGGGGATCGCTCGATCAAAAGACGTCGCGCTGCGACCTAGCGGAGCTTGCCGATCCGCGCTGGCTGTCTGCGACAAGCAGACAAAAGCCAGCCAGCGCGGATTGGCTAGCGCAGCTTGGTTGGAGGCAGCTTTTGATTGAGCAACCCGGTGTGCGACGCCAGGGACCCTGGCGGGGGTGGCGCAGTGTGTGGTGAATGACCTGGCGCGAGGTTGGTGCCGGGAGCCGGCGTCCTCGCCGGTTCACGGCATAGACAAGGGAACCGGCCCCGAAGGGGACGACAACAGCCGCAGGCTACTGCGCCGTGCGTGGGTCAAGAGCGTCGTGAGAGGCTAGACGGGAGGGAAGGGGCTCCCCAGCGGGACGCTCGGTCTATGAGGCTCGTTACAGGCCCGCTGACGGTGAGGGCAGGGCGCCCCGGGCAAGGGATCGTAACCCGCAGGGCGGAGACCCGCAGAGGCTCCGGGAGCCGCAGGCGACTAGAGCCCGGTCTCGCCGCAGGCGAGATGACCCCGAACTTCATGGGGGTGCGGACGAGCCACCCTCCATCGGCGTCAGCATCTCGATCACGGAGACGCCCAGTGCATCCGCAAGATGTTCAAGTGTGAGGAGGGTTGGATTCGCTTTTGCTCGGCTAATCAGTGAGATATGAGACGCCGCTATGCCGGAGCGTTCCGAAAGCGCGGTCTTTGTCATTTTCCTCGAGGCGCAGTGATAGCTAAGCCTTGCGGCGAGATTCCGCTTCAGGGGCGACGGCTGATCCAAACGTAAGTGCTGCACATCCATTGTCCCAGGCTCTTTCATACACGTAACGTAGAGTCATTGCCCGGACGTTCCTGCAGCGCAGCTATTCGCCGGCGTATCACTTTTGCAGTCCAACCCGTTGGCGACACGGCTGAAGGTGATGTATGTTGCACTGCGAAATGGCCTCGTCGAAGGGCGTAGCTGTGGGGACATGCCATCAATCAAAGGATGCGTGAACCGGTGATGCTTCAACCGATCCTGTGTATTTTCAATCGCCATACACCCGACCGACACAAGACGCAGTGGGACGGCTTGCATTACGTTGCTCATTGTACGGCGTGCGGCCGCGAGATATATCGCTTGAAACCAAAGTCGTGGCGAGCGATCGGCAGCGGATAGGGGTAGTATGACGCCGGCAAGGCAAGACGTGGGCACGCTGACGCGCGCGGACCTGGCGGATGCGCTGCATCGAGCGGTCGGCTTGTCCAGGAACGACGCGCTTCACTTGGTAGAGCAGATCCTCGAGCGGATGTCTGATGCGCTGGCGTCGGGCGAGAACGTGAAGATTTCGAATTTCGGGACGTTCCTGTTGAACGACAAGCCGGAGCGGATCGGCCGCAATCCGAAGACCGGGGAAGAGGCGATTGTTTCGGCGCGGCGCGTAGTGACGTTCAGGCCGAGCCAGGGGCTTCGTGATCAGGTGGCGGGATCTTCCGCACGGTAGGTAGCGAGACCGAGCCACGATCCGTTGCCGTCGCGAAATTGTCGAACGAGGTCACCGCGGTCCCAATGGCCGGTGAAGATCCCGCGACGGTTGATGCCCCCAACGGGGCGTGTTCGTGCCGCCAGGAGACGGGCGCGGCGGGTGTCTCGATCGAGGTGCCGCAGAGGTTCCATGGTGTTGATCCTTTCTGCAGGAGCGATCGCGCAGCGATCGGTCAGTTTTCCATGAAGACACGCGCATAGACGAGCGAAGCGGCGAGGGCGGCGAACAGAGCCCATCCCGCTCGTCGGGGGCCGTAGGCGGCTACGGGGATGCCTGCGATGCAGAGCGCGTAGAGCAGCATCCAGGGCGCGCACTCGGACAAATAGGCGCTGATGATGTAGGCGCCGAGACCAAGAAGGAGCGGCCGGTGCCAGTTGAGCAAGGCGAAGCGGCGCCAGCGCTCAGATCGGGCGAGGGGCGGCGCATCAGCGAGGCGAAGTTGGAATATGCCCGATGCGCGAGTGGGCGCGACGATCAAGGCCATAGGCACCACGCTGAACAGTCGGGCGAGGGGGAGGGCAGTTTTCATGCCTCTTCCTCGTCTTGATAAGGGTCGTGGGCGCTGACCGAGGCAAGATTGATTGCGGTGCCTACCAACGCCCATGCGATTATCGCGACGACTGACCAGGTTTGCCATGTCCGTAGGGGCAGCTCAACCAAGTTCCCGACGATTGTCACGATGGTGAAGTTAACGATGAGTATGGCCAGGATGGAAATCCATGGCGTCCATAGGGGGCGATCCAACAGCTGTTTCAGCATCGATAGCTCCTTCAATGTCATGATCTGATATTATGGGCAGGGGCCCATGGGTCGCCTGAATATCTTTGAAGTATTCTGCGACCAACAAGGCTAGATTAAACGCACGGAGTCGTGGCTCACGGGTTACTGATAATATGAACTGCTATCGTGTATCGTGAATTGAGAGCGACGCCGACTGATGGCGAGCGCACCAGTAGCTATTCGAACACGGTGGCATGCGCCAGTGAGAGATAACGTGGGCACAAAATCGCGCGTGTCGCGAGTAGAAAATATCGCGTTGCGTGTCGAGATATCGGTCGAGGAGCGTGAGGGCGAATAAACGTGGACCGCCTCGGTGCAACCTGAGGTCGCAATTTCTCCCATGGCACATTGCGATTGCTGCCTCCTTTTGCCAAACGACCGATATTGCAACGGGGCAACACGAGAGAATGGTAGATTATAACAAGTTGGAGCAGCTTGGTCGGCTGCGGGATAATGGTGCGCTCTCTTGGGAGGAATTCGAACGGGAGAAGGCGAAGCTACTTGGTGTAGGCGAGGGGGGGGCGTGCTCGAAAGGCGCGCCCGCTACTGATCGCCTTCGTGCTGTTCGTCTTGGCTGGCATTGCGATATATTTCTACGACATCCTCAGTCCCGGTCAGACCGTCAATCAAACTGATCGCGCCGCCCCCGACGTCGCGTATACGCTGCCTACTGAATTTGATGGATCGGCGGCCCCCGTGGAGGCTCCGGCGGCGGCGTCAGATCCTCAGCCGGGCGCGACGCTGGATTGGGCTTTCAGGGAAGGGGTGATTGGCCTCAACCCATCGTTCGTAGAATCCAAGCTAGGTCCGGCGAAGTCAAAGACGTCCACGGATTGGACGTTTGAAGTCCAGGGTTGCAACGTTAGCTACGGCATCAAGGGGAGCGAGATTACGAGCGTTTCGACGTTCGTAAAGAAGGGTTGCCTGCCCAAAGTCGGATCACGAACGATCACGTCGGAAACGACGTTTGCCCAACTTGGTGCCGCGTCCGGTATTATCCGTACGTCCTGTCTCTGGAGTTGCGGCAATTCCTACGACCCCACGATCGACCTTTTCCAGAACGGCTATCACGCAAACAACTTCATCGATGTCCTCTACCAGAGCAGGTTCGGCGATGCCCAGGATAGGGCCAGCGAGCTGTGGCAACAGTCGATCCGTGTCGCCCACGGTATTGGTCCGGAGGATTATGATGGCCAGGATTCGGATTGGTTCCAATGCGTCGCGGGTCCGCCCGCACCCGTACTGACGGCGATAGGCCCGGAGCACGTGGGTTATATTACGATGGGCCGTGATCTGGGTCAGGATGGATGCCGTTATTGAACGTGATCATCTTGGATGCGCGGTGCGGTTGAACCGTCCCGGCTTTAGGTGCGGTTAGGGATAAAAAGCACAACGCACGGCATAACCCTATTGGAGACACAGCTGAAGGTAGCATATGTTGCGCTGCGGCACGACTTTGGCGATGTAGCGCACTCAATGCGGGGCATGCCGTGAAATCGAAAGGGCGTGAACCGATGATTCTGCAACCGATACTATGCCTTCTGAACCGTCATCGACCCGACCGGCACAAGGCTGCGTGGGATGGACAGCACTATGTTGGAAGATGCCCGGGCTGTGGCCGTGAGATTTATCGCCGCAAGTCGAAAAAATGGCGGGCAATTGGCAGCGGATGACCTCGAAATGCGCGCCGTGCTCACGAGGAGCCGTTCGCCGGGGGCGTACCTTTGACTAGGTGATCGGTCCAATAGCGCATGCGGGCTTCAATGGCCTTGTGTTCGGCCATGCCAGTAAAGAAATGAATGGTCACGTCGTCGGAGGAAAGAGTCCGGACGTACAGGGTATCCGCGTAGACGAGGGCAGCGAGATAGTAGCCGATGATGTCGTCGTATGCGGTCTGCTCGCTCGCGACCATTTTTCGGTTGGGCCCACCTTGCATCACATGGTCGGACAGCGAGAGGTTGTAGACCAGGACCCCCGGGCCGCCCGGTTCGATCCGGCGCTGGAGTGCGAGGCATTTGTGTGGGGTCGAGAGGAGGGCGACGGTGTGCCCGTCAAAGATATCGGGCAGGGCGGGCAATCCCTTGCTGCGCAGGGCGATTTCGTCGTAGCGGCTATAGACGCGCAGATCGCGATTTGCGGAAAGGTCGAAGGCCCGCGCGAGCCTGGCGACATGGTAGTGAGCGCTGGTCGTAGGGCTGAGTGCGAAACTCAGTGGGGAGGGCAACCACACGCCGTTGTAGGTGCAGGGCCAGTTCGCGGGGAGAGGCCGGGGGGTGGGTCGCAAGGCGAGTAGCCGGTCGCGATCGAGCGCTGTTACGCGTGGCCGCATGCCATCTTGCCGGACGGTTGCTTCGGGATGTTTGTCGAGGAGAGCGGGTGCCGCGATGATGCCATTGGCGAGGTCGAAGACTTTCATGCAGGGTTCCGCCATCGCGATCAGCAAACTGAGGTCTCTGGTGACGGCGAATGCGGCGTTTCGGCGTTGGCCGAACAGGTCACGGTCCTGTAGACGCCTGGTCATGTCCCAGATCTCCATCCGGCCTGAATAAAGTTCACCGTAACGGGCGCGGGTGCGGGCATCGGCGTCGGCCATAGTGATTTGGGCCTTGCGACTCCAACGGATCGCGAGGTCGATATCTCCGACGGTTTCGGCGCTTCTGGCGTGACTTCCGAACAGCCAGATTTCGTCGATCTGGTGGGTATGGTCGGGGTTAGCGTTGTAGCCGGCGGCGGAATCGAGAAGGCCGTTCAGCAGAATGGTCGCTTTGGCGCGAGAAAGACGCGCCTTGCTTGTCGATCCGAGGACGGCATGACCGAGATCCGTCAGGGTCCGTCCACAGGGATCGACGAGACCAGTCTGGATGGCGACATCGACAGCAATGGCGTTATCGCAGCGGCAGACACCGGAGGAACGCAGCTGGATGGCGCTCGTGAAGCTGCCGGTGCTATCGATAGACCTCAGAATCGCCTTGAGCGTCGTGACGGGAACACCGCCGATCACGGCCCCGCGGGGGAATGAAAGCATTATTGGTGTCCCTTTCGGGAAGGATCGACAGACCGCGCTTTCGTCGGACCAGAAACAGCGATGCGGGGCAAGAGGAGAGGCGTCCCTGAGCCGTATCGGTCAAGCGCCAGCCCGGCAGGATTGTTGAACAGGGGGTCCGGCGGTCCCACCGGGCCGGCGTGGAGCAAGACTGTATCTCGCTCGCGGTCAGAACCCGCGCTCCGAAATCTTAATGAATAGTTAAAATACGCAAATGAGTATGCCTCCAGTGTACCTCCTGGCGACCAATGTCGGAAATATCGCCTCCGCCGCTATTGCCCTGTAATTTTCCGCGCCACCCGGCGATCCGTCATGCAATAGGTATGTTAAAACAAAAATCCGGGTTTGATCCGGATAGATATATTCACTGGCCGAAGTTAGGATTAGCGATCCAGACAATGATGTTTCGACTGCCTGACAATCCGCTGAAGGAAATAGCCCAAGCCTCAGATGTGACGCTGCGGGAACAACACGCGCACCTGCGAGGGCAAATACCGCTGATGTATGCGTTGATGCTGATCAACGCGGCATTCCTGGGTATCGTAACGCATGGCGACGTGCGTTCTCTTTATGGCCTGATCATACCCTCTGTCCTGTGTACGGCTATCGCCGGCCGTGCAATGGTTTGGATATCGCGGCGATCGAAGCAACTGACTGCACGCCAGATCCGCCGTCATCTTTATGGAACGATAGCGGCCTCAGCGGTACTCAGTGCGGCATTCGGGGGCTGGGGTCTGCTTTTGCTCCATGACGTCGAGCCCGTGCGCGGCACCGCGATCGCGTTGTATATTTTCGTCGGCTCGATCAGCTGCTGCTATTGCCTGCAGGCTCTGCCCGTCGCGGGATGGCTCGTACTCCTCTTCGGTGCGATGCCCGTCACGCTGCAGTTTCTGGTTTCCGGCGATTTGTACCGGATTGCGATCGGGCTGACCTTTATGCTTGCTGCGTTTGTCATTTTGCGGTCGCTTGCGACCAGCCACGCGGCATTCCGGCAGATCGTGCATACGCAGTCGGCCCTTCAGCGCAGCGAGGAACGCTATCGTCTCGCCTCTCTTGCGGCGAACGATATCATCTGGGACGTTGCACTGGAGGAAGGGCGATTAAATCTATCCAGCGCCTCGATGGGGATATTAGGCTATCCGGATGCGGCCGCGGCAACGTCCGCCGCGTGGTGGGTGGAGCGGCTTCATCCCGAGGATCGCCCCAGAGTGCTTCTGCAGATTGAGGATCTCGAGGGTTCTGGCAAGACCTTCTGGACCGAGCAATTCCGCTTCCTGTCCGGAGGCGGTGCGTATCTGCATCTTATCCTGAAAGCGTATGTGGTACGCGACACGGAAGGGCGCGCGACCCGCGTCGTCGGCTCGTTGCAGGATTTTACGGTTCAAAAGTATTATGAGGATGGGCTGCGCTGGGCAGCGCTGCACGATTCCCTTACGCGGTTACCGAACCGCGAAATGTTTGCAGCCGAACTTGAGAGTGCCTTGGAAGAGGCGGCTCGGCAGCAAAGTGCGTTCGGACTGATCGTGCTCGACCTGGATCTCTTCAAGGCGGTGAACGACAGCTTGGGGCATCACGGCGGCGACGCCCTGTTGAGCGAAGTCGCTGCCAGGCTGACGCGGGCGGTACAAGCGCCGGGCACCGTAGCGAGGCTTGGCGGGGACGAATTCGGGATCATTCTACCCGACTGGTCTGCCGGAGAAGACACGGAAAAAGCCGTTGCCAAACTGCTCGCTCCCATAGGAGAGCC
Organism: Novosphingobium resinovorum; assembly: GCF_027922145.1. Taxonomy (GTDB): domain Bacteria; phylum Pseudomonadota; class Alphaproteobacteria; order Sphingomonadales; family Sphingomonadaceae; genus Novosphingobium; species Novosphingobium resinovorum. The sequence continues at coordinate 14,310 of NZ_BSFC01000022.1, forward strand.
GATGTCCTATGAGGGGCGGCAGATCGATGTCAGTCTCAGCGTCGGCGTGGCGGTAGCGTTCCAGGACGGCGCTATTTCCGAAGAATTGCTCCGGAGCGCCGATCTCGCCCTCTATGATGCCAAACGGGAGGGGGCTGGCCGCATATGCGTGTTCCGGGGAGAACTGCGCACGGCTGCGGAGCGAGAGAAGAAAATGCTGGCGGATGCGCGCTCGGCTTTGCACGACGACCGCATCGTGCCTTTCTATCAGCCAAAGGTATGCCTGCGAACCGGCGCCTGTGTCGGCTTCGAGGCGCTGCTACGATGGCATGACGCACATGGCCTGCGGTCGCCGGCCGCGATCGGGGCGGCGCTCGGGGATGCGGATCTTTCCGTTCAGATCACGGAACGCATGCTCGATAGGGTTATCGCGGACATGCGCGGTTGGACAAGCTCCGGCACGTCGTTTGGCCGCATTGCCATCAACGGATCCGCAGGAGATTTCAGGCGAGGGGATTTTGCGCAGCGTATTCTGGACCGGTTGCGGCGCGCAGAGCTGCGGCCCTGGTTGCTGGAACTCGAAGTGACGGAAAGTGTGTTCCTTGGGCAGCTTGCCGAGAAGGTGAGCGATGCCCTGAATATTCTGTCGCAGGAGGGGGTCACGGTCGCGCTCGATGACTTCGGCACCGGGTATGCGTCCCTGACCCATCTTAAGCAATTTCCCGTAGACGTAATCAAGATCGACCGCTCATTCGTCTCCAGGCTGGGCATGGCGGATACGCAGGATGCTGCGATCGTTGGAGCTGTGCTCGACCTGGCGCGAAACCTTGGCATTCACACGGTAGCGGAAGGAATCGAGACGCCCCAGCAACTCAAGTATCTTGTCGTGAAGCAATGCGATTTCGGGCAGGGATATTTTTTCGGGCGACCGATGGCGGCGGCTCAGGTGAAACAGGTAATCGCCGACTGGGATACACAAGCCGTCCTTGCCGCCTGCGCTCCGGACAATGGCGCGGGCGAGCCGCACCATCCCCGCAGCAGCAGGGTTGTTTGAGCCATTCATAATTCAGATGGATCGCAAGCAGGCGTCAGGTGCCAGAAGCAGTTCCCGAGCCATTCATCCCCATTGAATAAATGGCCTGGACACCTCGTTAACCTATTTCATGCACCCATGACCGTGCAACATGAGGGAAATCGAAATGGTCTTCAGACTTCTGAACAGGGCCGCTAGCAACGCCGCAGTCAACCTGCTGGATCGCCACCAGTTCCGAGCGGTGCAGCGCGCCGGTCATGCCGATCGGGAGGGGGGCGCGGTCGCGCAGCGCTCGTAGATCCTCGCCCTCGATCGCGACGATCATCGCTGACAGGCTGGGCTGGGGCGGGCCATTCCATAGAACCGTGAAATTTCCCTACTCGCCCTTTCATGCCACTCGCTGCATTTCGCGACACAAGTCGATGCACATGGCATTTTCCTGACCAATGCGCTATAAGCTTAGTCCTGTGATCGTCATTCAAGCGAGGATAGCATGACGCTACAAGTCAATATCACGCCTAATGGGCGCATGAGCCTGCCGGCAGACGTACGCAAGCGGCTTGGCCTCACGAGCGGCGGCGCGGTATTCCTGGAAGAAACCGAGGACGGTGTGGTCCTGCGCACCGCAGCCCAGGCTGTGGCACGTGCGCAGGCTCTAGCCAAGCAATACACCGGCGGCCATCCCGAGGCCGGTGTCGGCGGCTTCCTGGCGCGGCGCCGCGAGGACAGCGGCGAATGAGCGAATTCGTTCTCGATGCCTCTGCCCTGATCGCCATGCTGAAAGAAGAGAAGGGCGCGGCCAAGGTTTCCAAGGCGATCGGGGCGGCGCGCATGTCGGCGGTAAACTACGCCGAGGTGGTCAGCCATTTTGCCTATCTCGGAATGCCCACCACCGCGATCGACGCGATGCTCGATCCGCTGCCGATCAAGATTGTCCCCGCCGACCACGCCACCTCGCGGATTGCCGGCCGGCTGCGTGCGGTAACCGCCAGCGCCGGCCTGTCGCTCGGTGATCGCTACTGTCTGGCCCTTGCCCAGCGCGATGGTCTGCCAGCCTGGACCAGCGATACCCATTGGAATCGGGTAGCCGGCGACGCCGGCCTTAAAGTTGTGCAAATCCGCTGATCTCATACGATCGATACAGAAACCGATATGCACGGCACCCGCCGCCCTCGCAGCTCATTTCAAGCTTGCCGTCATATTGCGGAGGATGCGGGAGAGTGCATCGACCGAATAGGGCTTTTGCAGCAACGGAAACCCTTGCGCTCCCTCGCGGGCAAGGGCGTCACTGTAGCCGCTGGTCAGAATGACGGGTAGGTCTGGATTTTCCTTCCGCAGATGCTGCCCTAATTCTATCCCCGTCATCCCCGGCATGACGACGTCCGAGAACACCAGATCAAACCGTTCAGGCGCTTCCCGGATCAGGTCGAGAGCGGCCTGCCCGTTGGACGCCCAAGTCGTGTCATAGCCCAGCTCTGCCAGGAGCTGCGCTGCGAACTCCCCGACTGTCTGATTGTCCTCAACGACCAACACGCAGCCCGTGGCGGGCCCGTTCTCAATGACGGCGCTGGGAGGCGATACCTCGGCCTCGGACTGCCCCGACATAACGCGCGGTAAAAAGAGGGTGAAGGTCGTTCCGTGTCCCACTTCGCTCTCAACGGTTACGTCCCCTCCCGATTGTTTAGCGAAGCCGAAAAGCTGAGAGAGACCAAGACCGGTTCCCTGCCCTACTTCCTTGGTCGTAAAGAACGGTTCGAATACTCGGGCAAGATCCTCGCGGGCGATTCCGGTTCCGGTGTCGACTACCGCGACGGCGACATATTCGGCGGATTTCGCCGGATGGCCACGACGCTGGGGGATCCCGTGGGGCGCGTCTACGGTAATCACCAGTTCGCCCTCACCGCCCATCGCATCCCGCGCATTGACGACCATGTTGAGAATGGCGGTGTCGAACTGGTTGGCATCCGCTTCGACCATGCAATCGGCCGATTGTTTGTCGATCCGCAGGTTGATGCGCGACCCCACCGTTGTTTCCAGAAGCGTAGTCAAATTATCAACGCGCAAAGCTGCATCAAACCGTTCGGCCTGAAGAGGCTGTCGGCGTGCGAAGGCGAGAAGCTGGCGGGTTAGCCCTGCCGCCCGATCGGCTGTATCAGTGATCGCATCGACAAAGCGGCGATGCTTTTCTTCCGACAGATCGGGACGACGGAGGAGTTCGGCAGAGGAGCGGATGATCATCAGGAGGTTATTGAAATCGTGAGCAACGCCGCCTGTGAGCTGACCGAGTGCTTCCATCTTCTGGGCTTGCCGCAACGCCGCCTCGGCCTGCCGCCGCTCGGCGATTTCCGCCTGCAACTCGTCAATCGCGGTCGCCAGGTCAGCATCGCTCTGGGTCGCACGGCGTTCAAGCGAAAGGTTCAGGCGTTCCAAAGCAGTGCGCGCCCGCGCTTCATTTTCCACGTCCATACAGGTGCCGATCCAGCGGACCACCCGAGCTTGTTCATCGTGCTCTGGCACACCGCGGCACGCAAAGCAGCGATATTCGCCATCATGTCGCCGGAAACGCAGGCGCCCCTCAAAAATGCCCCCGCCGGTGACCGCGTCATCCCAAAGCTCGATGGCTCTCCCTCGATCATCCAGATGGACACTGGCGATCCAGCCAAGCCCTGCCAGATCGGCGGCAGGACGACCGCAATACGTTTGAAAAAGCGCGTTGGTTTCAACAAAGTTACCGTCGGAGTCGGCGATGAACACGAAACCGGGAAGTGCTGCGGTCATTGCGCTGAAGCGTCGATCGGCGGCGCGTTCTGCGGTTCGGTCGCGCATCATCTTGACGAAGCCGTGAACCTCGCATTGGCCGTCATCGTGCAACGGCATCAGGAGACCTGACGCCCAGAAACGGGAGCCATCTTTACGCATGTGCCATCGCTCATCGACGGCGCGCCCCTCGGCGAGAGCACGCTTCATCTCGTCTGTCACGGCACCGGCGGCAGAATCTTCAGGCGTAAAGATGAGACGAATGGCCATGCCAAGGGCGTGTTCGCCTGACCAACCGAGAAGCTTCTCCGCGCCGGAATTCCAGCTGGTTATGATCCCAGTCAGATCGGTCGTGATGATCGCAAAATCACCGGCGCTGTCGATGACCGCCCGCGCCAGGGCGCCATCGATCGAACGTGGTTTATCGTGGCTCATGGACGCTCGGGCCCTCCGGCTTTGTAAATGCACAAAGGGCATGCATTTTTCCTCGGCCTTGACCCTCGCACGTTATGCGAACACCGATCACGGTCAGATCCGCTTCCGTCGTGCAAAGCCTTCCGACCATTCGTGTCGGCGAGATAATAGGGCATCGACCGCTCTGACGTGCCGTCTCTTTTAAGCATGGGCCAGACCATGTCAAAGACTGATATCTGAGTGGATAGGGCTAGCCCATCCTTTGCCGCGAAACCGATCGAAAGGCCGTGCGTTGCCCATCAGAGCTCGCGAAGGACAATATTATGATGGGACTCTTGAGACTAGCGGTCATCGGCACGGTGGGGGTTGCTCTTTACAGATACGCAGGTTCGAAATTCAGGATAACCAGCAATGACCGCCCGCCGGTTCGTGATGCTGGTCCTGAGAACATGACCTCTCCTCCACAGTCGTGGAGCCGCACGGACGAGGCTATCGACGAAAGTTTCCCGGCGAGTGATCCGCCTTCCAATTACTGAGGGGGAAAACTGCTGCGTCGTTCCCGTGGCAGTCGGGGCGGGACAAGTTCCACGCATGCGACATGCCCGAACATATCGTTTGATGCGTTGGACCGTAAGGAACGCTGCCACGCACTTTGCCAATGGCGCCACAAGTGCGCAAATCCGGCTGCAAATTGGGCTGATATCCCCTCACGAGATCGCTTGGGCTGGCACTTGAAGCACGCCCGCATCCGCGTCGATGACCCCGATCTTCCAGTCGAGGATCAGATTGAAGAGAGCGAGTAGCTCCCCCTCATCCTGTGGCCAGCGTCCAACCGGACCAGATGCCAACGCCATCTCAATATCGTTTTCCGTCGTGCCCCTGAGATGATCTTCCAGCTTCAACGTCGCATCTCCCACGAAAAGCAGTGCATGGTATTAAATACGCTGCGAATCTTACCGCCGCGAATTACAATCTTGAAATCCGGTGATCGCGCATTCCAAACAAGCATGCAGGCCATCAGCAGACCAGGCAGATGCTTCCCAAAGTCGGCGGTGACTACCATTTCCTTCGTAGGGGTAGAGGTGTTTGCACGATGCATGGGATGTCTGCACGTTCAACTACCCCTCGTAATCCATTGTCGAACGTCGCCGCATCGCCAACGCTCCTCGTGAGGCGGCGAGGTTGGATTTCTTAATAAGTTCGGCCTACGCAAATCATGTCACCGGGTCCAAAATGGCGTATCCGGGCATCGAGGGAAAGCGTTCGCACATTGCCGACCGCGGGAAGACGGGAAACCGATCCGTCCGGTCAGTGGTGCCAGCGTTTGGCAAACTCGGGTTTTCGCAGGCGTTCGATAGCCGGCGGAACCGCCAGAAGGTGGCGGCGAGGGGTCCGGCTGGACGCAAGGGGATGACGGGGAAACTGATCGAGTAGGACGAACATGAACAGCCATCTACCTGTCGGCCGCCTGGCCGCTCGTCTAGACGCGCTGCCGAGGGGCCGTGCGTGGTTTGCCATTGTAATCGCGCTTGCCGCTCTGGCGATAGCGGATAATCGGCTTCGTCTTCTCGGTTTGACATCGCTCTACATTCCCCTTGTGTGCGCCGCGTGCTGGACGCTCGGTCCACGTCCGGGGTTTTTCGTGGCGCTTGTAACTGCCGTCGTCGCCGTCGTGCCGCACCTCAGCGACGAACCCCATCACCCGCTTTCGATTCTCTGTGTCCGGTCTGCGGTGCCCATCGCTACCTATCTTTTGGTCGCGGTAATCGTCATCAGCTTCCGTCGATCATTTGATCGCGAACATTATCTCGCGCAACGCGATCGCCTGACCGGCGCGCTCAATAAGCAAGCTTTCCACGAGAGGGCGCATATGTTGCTCAATTCAGGCGCGCGCGGCGGGGACACGCTGGTGCTTGCGATCCTCGATCTCGATGATTTCAAGACATTGAACAACATTCACGGGCACGCAGCTGGTGACACCGTGCTGCATGTTCTTGGCAAGAGGGCCTTGGCGATGCTTCGTCCCGAGGACGTGTTCGGCAGAATTGGGGGCGATGAATTCGCTTTCCTTGTCGCCACCCGCTCCGCCGAGGAAGGCGAGCGCTTCGCGCGCATTTTACATGCGCGGCTTTCGAGAGCGCTTGAGACCACGCAGCATCCCGTGACGTGCAGCATGGGCGTGCTTCTCGTCCCGCCCCGGTCATTTCGCAGCGCCGCTGAATTGTTGGACGTCGCCGATCAGGCCATGTACCGGGTCAAGCGATCCGGAAAAGACGGTCTTCAGATAGCGCACGTCGACGCAGCTAGGAATTATCCGAGTGCGCCTGCTTGAAGATGCGAGTTGACGGCCAGAATGAAATCGGCCTCCTGCGAAGGAGCGCGGCGAACTCCCTCTGCATGGTAATTAACTATTTATTAATTTTTATTGCCAAATGGTTGATACCAGAGCAGGAAGCAGTCTTGTTCCATCGCTGGCCCGGCGTGGTCCCCACCGCAAATCGAATTACCGGGCCAGCACCCGCTTTAGCGTTGTTCACACGTCCGCGCAGTTGAGCCTAGGTGTTACGGTGTGCCGGTTCCCTGAACCTTTGCTGCTACCGCCTGGATGCTCTGCTGCAGCGCCGGATCCGCCCGGGCAGCTGAAGCCACCTCGTTGAACCGTTCAGGCGAAAGTCCTTCCTGCTGCACCGCCTGAGCCATCTTCGCCTGCTTGTCGGTATCCGATTTGGCTTGTGGCCTTTGGTGCGCGGGAGGCGGAATCCAACCGTTCAATGGACCCGCAGTGCTCAGTATGAGGTGAGATGATCCCGAAACCGACCAATGCTGTCGATGGAGTCAGTCCCGGCCCCTGACATGGGCCCGCGGATCGATGACCGTGATCGCGTCTCGCGAGCTGTTGGCGATGGCGTCCGCCATGCCAAATAGTTCTACTCGGCCGCCGTCATTGACAATGCGACCAGCGATGGTGCCATGGATGATGGCCCGTGATCCCCTTTCCACCGTCAGCGTACCCGCGATCGTGCCATGCAGGATGAATCGGATACCGCTGAGCAGCGTCGCATCGCCAGCAATGGTGCCGTACAGGGCGATATCCTCCTCGATTGCAAAGGGGCCGTCGATGCTGCCGTGTATTGCTTTCACACCGTTCCTCCCAGCGGGCGACGATCTGCATACCGACCAGCAAGAGCACGGTCGGTACGGTTGCCGCTCGCTTCAGTTCTAGTTGGCGGACGCTTTCATCGCTCGTCCATCGCCGCGGCGATCATGAATCGCCAAGTGCTCGCGGCGTCACCCTTGTGACCGCTGGCCAGTTCGGCAGTGCCGACATTGCGGATCACTTCCGCTCCGGCGAGAGCCATGGCGTCAGTAGGTTCTTGGATGGCGTGGAATACCGCGCGCACGTCGCGCATGATTGCATCCTGATGCTGGGGATCCAGGGTTTCCCAGTCATCATGCCCGCTCGCGGACTGCGCGAGGGCACGTGCGGCTCGCTCGATGATCGATCCGGTCATGCAGTAGAGTATCACTCGATCTTTCAAAGGCCAAGCAGGTTCCGGTCACTTTTGCTCGCAGGGCAAAATATGCCCGTTCGTCGTTGGCAGCCAACGCTGCGTCCCATCGCGTTCGCCATTTCTATCCGCCCCCCCTATGGCGGCGCCGAGCCTGCAGGACGACCCGTCGGTAGGCGCACTCCCGGCGGCTGCGGTGGGGTTTCAGGCCGCCGGGAGACCATTCGGCAAATCTCTCAGGCGAAACGGTCCAGCATCTGATTGAGAAGCGGTCGAAGCCGCTTAATCTCGTCCCGGTGGACATGCGAGAGTTCTGCCAGGATCCTGAGGGCATCGACGGTCAGCCGCAATTGCGCCCGGCGCTTGTCGACCTCGCCTGTGTGCCGGGTGACAAGACCCTGCTTCTCCAACCGATCGACCAGACCTGTCGCGCTGTGCGGCTTCAATAACAGGCGGCGAGCGATGAACCCTACCGTAGCGTCTGCGGTTGGCGCGGCGCGCAAGGCGAGGAGTGCCTGATGCTGCTGGGGGGTCAGCCCCATCTGCGCTGCCTGATCGTCGCTGAAAGCCTGAAATTCTCGCAGGGCGAAGCGCAGCTCTGCGAGCGCCGCGTAATCGTTGTCGGTCAGCTGAGGCGCTTCCATTCCATATTGCCTTCATATTGAATTGTATCGTGACGCGATATAATGGCCAGAGTAATTCAACAAAGAGGGATTTCGTATGATTCGGGAAGCCCCCGCTTCCGCCGAGGCCGTCAGGCTGGGCGATCATAGCGCGGACCGGCGTATGGTCATGCTGGCCGCCATGGCGCTGCTCGTCGGCGGCGGCGGTGCAGTGGGGGCATGGATTCTCCTGAAGCTGATCGCGTTGGCGACAAATCTGTTCTGGTTTGGCAGGCTGTCGTTTGCTGAAGCCGATATGGCAGACAACGCCGTCGGCGCGAGTGTGCTTATCATTCCCATCATCGGCAGTCTGATCGTGGGGTTAATGGCCCGCTTCGGATCAGAGAAGATACGCGGGCATGGCATACCGGAGGCGATCGAGACAATCCTGTTCGGTGAAAGCCGACTGTCAATGAAGGTGGCGGTTCTCAAACCCGTGTCGTCCGCGATCTCCATCGGGAGCGGCGGGCCGTTTGGCGCTGAAGGGCCGATCATCATGACAGGAGGCGCGATCGGTTCGCTGTTTGCTCAATGCTTCCACCTGAGCGCTGCGGAGCGCAAGACGTTGCTCGTAGCGGGCGCCGCGGCGGGCATGACCGCCATTTTCGGGACGCCGCTTGCCGCTATATTGCTGGCCATCGAAGTGTTGCTGTTCGAGTGGAAGCCGCGCAGCTTCGTGCCGGTCGTTCTCGCGGTCCTCATGTCTTTCGCATGCCGGCCGCGGCTGATCGGCGACGGGCCGATGTTCGCAGCCGATCTGCCATTGCCGGTCGGATCCTGGTCGCTGGTTTATGCGCTTGGTCTTGGTCTCCTGTTAGGACTGGAAGCAGCGTTGCTGTCAAAAGCATTGTACCGGATCGAGGATGGCTTCCATCGTCTACCACTGCACTGGATGTGGTGGCCCGCGATCGGCGCGATCGCGGTCGGAATAGGCGCTCTGATCGAACCTCGCGTGCTTGGCGCCGGCTACGGCAACATTCATGCCTTGCTGGGCGACAGCCTCGAAATGAGGGCCATCGTCATCCTGCTGGTGGTAAAGGCGCTTGTCTGGCTGATCGCGCTGGGCTCGGGAACTTCCGGCGGCGTGCTGGCGCCGCTGTTGATCCTCGGCGGGGCGCTGGGTTGCCTTGCCGGCCAGTTCCTACCCGGCGATCCGGGCTTTTGGGCGATGATCGGCATGGCGGGTATCATGAGCGGCGCCATGCGCGCGCCCCTGACCGGCGCGCTATTCGCGGCCGAACTGACGGGACAGTTCGCCGCGCTGCCATTCTGTATCGCGGCCGCAGTCGCCGCCTATGCCGTCAGCGTCCTGTTGATGCGCCGCTCGATCCTGACGGAGAAGATCGCCCGGCGTGGGCGCCATATCCTTCAGGAATACAGCGTCGATGCCCTGGACCTGCTGCAGGTCAGGGATTTGATGACCGCCGAGCCAGAGACGCTGGCAGGCGATTGGCCGGTGGGCGAGGTCATTACCTTCTTCGAAAAGGAGGCGCGTCACAGGAGCTATCCTGTCACGGATCAGACCGGACGCCTGCTTGGCCTGGTCTCTCGTAGCGACGTGCTGCGATGGGAAGTGGAAGGCTGCGATCGCGAGACCCTGCTGGCCGAAAACATGTCGGACGCGTCGCAGCCGACTGCCTTCCCGGATAGTCCGAGCGGTATCGTTGCCGACCTGATCGTTCAATCCGGCGTTGGCCGCATCCCAATTGTGGAGCGTGAGACCCGAACAGTGGTCGGCATTCTCTCTCGCCAGGATTTGCTTAAGGCCCGCCACAAGGTGCGTGCCGGTGAGACGGAGCGGACTCGGCATATCCGCCAATAGGAAGCGTTGGGGGTTGAATATATATCGCATAGCGATATATTGGAGGATGGAGAGGATGCGGGGGGTAGACTGGAGGCGATCCATGTATCTCATTGGCACCATATTTGAGGCTATCGGCCTCGTTTTGGGAAGCCTGCTGGTCGCCGGACTGGGGTGTTGGCTGGCATCACGCCTGGCGATCCGCTTGCACCATCAGCGCTGGGCTGCGCTCCTTACGCTGCTACTGCTGGCGGCCATTGCTCTGAGCGGCCTGACCCACAGCGGGTTTGTCAAGCTGAGCGTCGTGTACGGTCTACTGGGGACAGCCATCCTGTGGTTTTCAACCCGAAACCACGAGCCGCGCACAAGCCTTTTTGAACGGGACGACAAGTGATGGCACTGCGATGCTGGACCTATCCCGCGCTTCTCGAGACTGTAGGCGCTCGGCGACGGCCAAATAGAGCCGTGCTACGCGTGTTGATCCGGCGCATGCGAAAAGAAGCGTTCCCCGGAATTATAGAGCCGGCGCAGCGACGCCGAAAGGTTCGGCAGCTTATCAGCGCACTCGTCGGCAAGTAGGAAGCCTGCGTTCAGGTGAGTGGATTGCGACGCCGGGGACGATGGCGACGCTTACCACAAATCCGGGGCTGTTTCCAAACCTGACGACTCTGACGTCGCATGACATTCGGAAATGCAAATATTCATATCCGCCTGGCGCTTGACTGATGCGTTCGTGAAATGTTCTAACGCTTTCATAGGTCTCACCGAAGGAGGACAACCTATGAAGATGAAGGACGTACTGGAGGGGTACAATTACGATCTGCCACTGATCGACGCGATGAACGATGTCGAACTTCGACCTGTTCGCCGGCTGCTGGCGGGAGCCCTTATGGGTGAGAGCCTGGATGCCGGGTATTTCGCGAGCCGCGAAATGGCCGATGCCTATTACGACCTGTGGAACGACGTGCGAAGGGGCGTGCGCTATGGCGAGGGCTATGTGGCCTTTGAGGAAATCCTCAAGGACAAGAACCCACTTCAGATGAAGCTATGGTATCTGACCTGCGAACGGGATCTGAAGGAAACCGTGAAGGATATGCGCTGGCTCGCGATCCTGGCGAACCGTCGCGCCTACATGGCTCGGGCCGTCCGGGAATCGGGGGCGGAAGTGCTGCATGTTTCGGCACGTAATCTGGTCGACGGCAAGACGCCTGCCGAACTGGTGGCGGATCAGGAGGTCTGGAATTGAGCGCTCAGGCTACGAGCGCAAGGATGCTTTCCGGCTTGATCGGCTGATGCCGCGAGACGCGGCAAGGTTGCAGGGGGTTGTCGGTGCGCACGACGAACTGGTCGGCGCCGGTGGTGTCGCGAAGCTGACAGGCGACGGCATAGCATTTCTCGAACGAGGTGAGATGGCGGCGGCGAGCTGAGAGAGACGAGATAATCATAGGTTGGTCCTTCGGGTGATGTCCTTCGGGTGATGTGCGCGGATGCGGTGAACGAGCTATGCAGTGTCAACGGCGGCGCAAAAGTCGGCCACGGGGCGGAGTAAAACCAGGCCAGTG
>NZ_BSFC01000023.1 GCF_027922145.1 Novosphingobium resinovorum
CTGATCGGCTAGAAGCGCTGGTAGCATGAGCTTCAAACGTCAAACCGCATCCGGTAGAACCCTCTCATTGGAGCAGCTCGAAATCTGGCTCGATACGCTTGATCCGCCGGTCGCCGGTGTCTCCTCGATCGATGGCTTCCTCGCGGCGTTGGCTGCCGGGCCGTCCATCATCAATCCGGACATATGGCTCAAGAGCATCCTGCACGAACACGTCCAAAGCACGCGATCGGCGCCCGCGCGCCGAACAATCCTCAAGCGCTACAACCAGATCTGCATCGAGCTTGCCGAGTGCCCTGAGGTCTATGCGCCGATCTATATGCGGACCGAGGACGGCGAGGTCCTGCTGGAAGACTTCGCCAATGGCTTCTTCACTGCTATGCATCTGGACATGGACGCATGGAAGCCCTTCGTGTCTGATCGAGACTTCGGCCTCCCGCTTGCAGCGATCCTTGGCCAAAGCACGATCATCGACGGCACATCGTGGATCGACCAACTCCAGGATCCCCTCGCAAATCAGGCTCTTGCAGATACCTGGCGGATGATCCCCCAGATCATCTCCTTCATCCATGACCAGTGTGCCTTTGCAAGAACACTGACCGTACACTGAAGCCTCTCCACATCCCACGTGGGGTCCAAGCAGCGGTTACCGTTAACCGGCCCCGCAAGGCGGGCCTCGCCGCATGGATACCGCCCTCACGTCGCAGCAGAATGTGCAGCCGACGATAGCCAAACCGGCGGCGCTGCTGCGCAAGCTCACGCAGCTTCGCTCGAAAGTCGGCATCACCTTTCCGCTGTGACCGGTAACGCATGTTCTTCCGGTCAGCGCCGATAACACGGCACGCCCGGCGCTCGCTCATCCCCAGACCCAACTTAAACAGTGCTTTTGGAAAAGGCATTTTTGTTCAATGATATGCACGCACCGGCGCGAGTGTTACCACTACATTTTTAGGGTTGGTTGAGCTTGCAGAGGCTCAGGTTCGCGGCGGCAGTTCGCTGATATTGGCCGGCAGCGCGATGCCGGTTGCCTTGAAGACATTCCCCACCTGGCCCGAGACGTGGGTGCGGGTGGTAATGACCTTGCCGTCCTTTTCGATGGTGGCTTCCTGAAGGCGGTCGAGATCGTTGAGGAGCGGCTGCCATTCGGGCTGTAAGCCCTTTTCCTGACACAGGCGGGTGAGTTCCTTGGCCAGCGTCAGAGCGAGGAACGAGACAAATACATGGCCGCGGATAGCGGCATCGGACTGATGGAAGATGGGACGGGTATCGAAGCTGGCCTTGGCGACGCGGAACAGGGCCTCGACCTGAAGCAAATCACGGTAGCGGATGACGGCCTGCAGCGGAGTGATCCTGGCATTGGTGCGCAGCACGCTGATGCCGTCGTAGCGCGCCTCGTCGGCAAGCTTGCCCATGTCGATCTCGAAGGTCTTGCCGCTGGCCTTGAGATAGCGGCGATAGGCTGAGTTACCGACCAGGGCCTTGTCGCCCTTCTTCAGCTGGGTCTGGAGGCCATCGACGATCGCTTGCCGGTCGGCCTTGTCCTTCCTTGCCTCAGCTTCGTTGAGCGTGACGACGTAGCGCTGGGCATCTGCGCCTTTGCCAACGCGCACTTCCTTGACCCACAGCTGGGTGTCTCCTGCCTGTCGCTCGAGGACCAGGGGCACCATCGGAGCAGTGTCGGCAAGCACGACATCGCGGATGACGTTGCTGGTGCGCTCTCGCGCACCCAGGATGTATTCCATCCCCAGCTCTTCAAGGGCGGCGATCGTACCGGCACTGATCATGCCGCGGTCGGCCACGACGCACGAGCGGGTTATCCCAAAGCGGGTGCGCAGGCGCGTGACGATGGGCATGAGCACCTTCACGTCGGCCGTGTTGCCCGGGACCATCTCGGTGCAGATCGGACGCCCCTCGGCGTCGATCACCACGGCCAGGATCATCTGGGCAAGCTCGGGCCGGTGGTCCTTGGAATGACCCCGTCGACCCAGCGTGTCGCCGCCTGCACCGTAGAACGAGAGCGACGTCGTATCCATGAACACCAGGCTCAGATCAGTGAACAGGTCCCGCCGGCGATCGAACAGCTTCTCCTCGATCACGTCCTTCACACAACGAGGTGCCAATGCGCCTTCTGCCTTCTCCTCGATCTCCTCGCCGAGCCAGGCCATGGAGCGATAGAAGTGATGAAGGGCAAGATCCTCGCTGCCGTCGATGGCGTAGCTCTCCATCCAGTCCAGGCAGGCTCGGTCCGAGCCTGAGACGAACACGCGGTGCAGTGTGGCGACAAATACGGCGCGCTCCACGGCAAAGCCGAACTGCCGCCCTTCCAGCACCTCTTCCAATACAGCATCGATGCCAAGCCGCTGCCACAGGCGTCCGAACAGCAACGGGCCTCCGATCCTGCGGGCTGCGATCCGGCCTGCATCGATATCGGACAGAATGATGCTGCGCTCTGCGTGACGTGCGATCGAGGCGGCCAGTCTGTCGAGTTCGCCACTCGCGGCCAGCACATCCTTGCGGCCCAGAGCCTTGATCGTGCGCTGGCGGACAGTTTTGCCCTCGCGCACGCTCTCGACCAGGTAAAGATAGCGGTGCCCGCGCGCGACTCGTTCGACGACATACATGGCCAGGTTGTTACTGCCTGCATCCGTAAAAATAAACCAGACCGCCAGTCACACCGGAAATGTTGTTAGCACACCCGGTTTTGGCGCCAAATCCACTCGCAGCAATATCAGATACTTACGATCTCGTGTTCCCCGCGTGTTCCGCCAGCACTGTCCAACTTGGGCCAGAACCGCCTGGAGATGAGCGACCGCCTCTCGCTTGGCAGCGGGCGTTACCAATTTTTTGCGAGAAGATCCTTCAGGCCGGCGTTATCAAGCATCGCCTCGGCCAGCAGTCGCTTCAGCTTGGCGTTCTCGTCCTCCAGCGACCGTAACGTAACCGCTGCACCGACCCCACGTGGGATGTGGAGAGGCTTCAGTGTACGGTCAGGGTTCTTGCAAAGGCACACTGGTCATGGATGAAGGAGATGATCTGGGGGATCATCCGCCAGGTATCTGCAAGAGCCTGATTTGCGAGAGGATCCTGGAGCTGGTCGATCCATGATATGCCATCGATGATCGTGCTTTGGCCAAGGATAACTGCAAGCGGCAGGCCGAAGTCTCGATCAGACACGAAGGGCTTCCATGCGTCCATGTCCAGATGCATTGCGGTGAAGAAGCCATTGGCAAAGTCTTCCAGCAGGACCTCGCCGTCCTCGGTCCGCATATAGATCGGCGCATAGACCTCAGGGCACTCGGCAAGCTCGATGCAGATCTGGTTGTAGCGCTTAAGGATCGTTCGGCGCGCGGGTGCCGATCGGGCGCTTTGGACGTGTTCGCGCAGGATGCGCTTGAGCCATATGTCCGGATTGATGATGGACGGGCCGGCAGCCAACGCCGCGAGGAAGCCATCGATCGAGGAGACACCGGCGACCGGCGGATCAAGCGTATCGAGCCAGATTTCGAGCTGCTCTAATGAGAGCGTTCTGCCGGATGCGGTTTGACGTTTGAAGCTCATGCTACCAGCGCTTCTAGCCGATCAG
>NZ_BSFC01000024.1 GCF_027922145.1 Novosphingobium resinovorum
ATGCGATCGCCTCAATCTACACCGGAAATTACACCACGAGCGCGGACGCTAACGCGAAAACGGCGAACCTACCTTGCGCAACGATTGCAGTTAGTCCCCATTTCCTAGGCTTGGGCGCGTTTTGCACCGCAATAATGCCCACTGCCTTGATGGTGCCGATATTTCACCAATCGGCACGAAAATTACCTTCTGAATGAGTATAATATCGCTGCCGCATTGGGGATTAAAATGATGTGATGCATTCGGGATATTCTGGAACAAAGCGGCGGATTCTGGTAAGAGTTGTCTCAGGAAGCAAATGGGAGTGACGTCAAAAGGCGCACCCTTTCGGGATTGATCTGGGCGAGCAGGACGCGCGGAAGCCGTCTGAGAGCCGCCTCGGCAATTGAGGATGCGTTATGAAGGTCGCTGACGAGAATATCATCCGTTTCGAGCGTATCCATGATGGTGGTCGGGATTTTCCTGCACGACTGTCTGCGGGGATGGTCTATGCCGCACAGCGCATGGACCGCGGTGAAGAGCATGACGGGCGCGGTTTGACGATCGCGATCCTGCTTTGCATGGCCTGCTGGGCGGCACTCGGATACTTCCTGCTCGCCTGATTTCGTAGCGTACCGAGGCATGGTGTGCCTTTCTGTCGCATCACTTCGGCGATCATCCGCTACCCTTGCGTACAGGTCCTCTGTTCCGAATCTCTTCTGCAAGATACGTCTGGAATATGGTATCGGCAGTACGTGAGATAGCGTGAACGTTAGCGACCGTGTCATGCGCTTTGAGGGCGTTCATAATTTCCGCGATGCGGGCGGCTACCCCCTGCAGTCGGGTGGACGGATCAGGTGCAGGACGATCTGGCGCTCTGGCCAGCATTATGGCGCCAGTGATGCGGATCTGGAACGCATCTCGGCTCTGGAACTGGCGAGTGTGTTCGATCTGCGGACCTCGAAGGAGCGCACGGTACACCCATGCCGCCGACCGGCCGGCTTTGCCGCCAGAATCGTAGTCGCGGTCGACCCTGTATTGCGGCATGCCCCGCATCTGGCGGCCGCCCGGACGACCCGTCAGCGGACCGTACAATCGACGCATGACAGCCTGAAGCGCAATTATGAGGGTATCTGCTTCCGACCGGAATTGCAGGTCATGATCCGCCAATGGTTCGACGAACTGGCTCGCGCAAGGGGCCCGAGTCTCGTCAACTGCATGGCAGGCAAGGATCGTACCGGGATCGCGGTCGCCATGCTCCATGCTGCACTTGGCGTGCATCGCGACGATATCATGGCGGACTACTTGCTGACCAACAGCGCTGGCGATGTCGAGGCACGGATCGCTTCCGGAGCGGAGACGATCAGGGCCATCACCGGTCAACTCGACGATGCCGTCCTACGCGTCCTGATGGGTGCGGATGCGGAGTATCTGCACGCGGCCTGGACGGCGATAGAAGACCGTTGCGGCAGCCTCGAAGCCTATCTTGAAGAGGCACTTACCCTTACGCCAACCAAACGCGACCGCCTGCGGGAGGTGCTGGGGGAAAATTGAAGCCGACGGCTCCGGTTCAGTCGAGGAATGCCTTCACGTCGCCCATGAACCGGTCGAACTGGTCGTGGTGCAGCCAGTGTCCGGCGTTCTCGTACTCGATCAGCCGCGCGCTGGGGAAATAGTCCATGCGCCCGTCGCCCGCCGGACTGCTGGCGAAGCTGTCCTTGCCCCACAGCATCAGCGTGGGGCAGGTGATCGCCTGCCACAGCGCGGTGACATGATCGGTCGGCAGGTCCGAGGCGGTCCAGACGTTCAGGTAATTGTCGAACTTCCAGCTCCACGTCCCGTCCTCGTTGCGGGTGGCGCCGTGGATGGTGAGGTGGCGGGCCTGTTCGTCCGTCAGGAAGCCGTTCTCCTCCTTCATGCGCTGGTAGGCGTCGCGCAGGGAGGCGTACTTGCGCACCGTGCGGCCCGAGGCCTTGCGCTTGTCCTCGATCCACTTGCGCAGCCGGTCGCCGGCGCCTTCCTCCTCCTGCTGGCGGCGCAGGCCCGGGGGCGGGCCGAGACCCTCGATGTTGACGAACTTCGTCACCTTCTCCGGATAGAGCCCGGTGAAGCGTGTCGCGATGTTGCCGCCCAGCGAGTGCGCCACGATCGTCACCTGCTCGTGCCCCAGCGTGTGGACCAGCTGCGCGAAGTCGTAGACGAAGGCGTCCATGCCGTAGTGCCCCTCCGGGCTCCACTCGCTGTCGCCGTGGCCGCGCAGGTCCGGACAGATGACGTGCCAGTCGCGGCGCAGTTCCTCGGCCACCCAGTCCCAGCTGCGGCAGTGGTCGCGCCCGCCATGCTGCAGGATCAGCGGCGGGGCATCGGAATTGCCCCAATCGACATAGTGCAGGCGCAGGCGCTGCGAGACGAAACGGTTCGAGGTGGGGCCGAGCTGGTTCTTCATCCTCGTTGGATGGGGACGCGCGCCGCGCAGGTCAATCCAAGGGCGAATTTGCGGGGATGAAAGTAATGCTTTTCCGCCGCAGCGCTTGGCGAGCGAGGCGCAAGGCCCTATCTCGCGGGCCAAGGATTTCACGCGAGAGTTACGAAATGGCGACCACGCACAAGACCCGCATGCTCATCATCGGTTCCGGCCCGGCCGGACTTTCCGCCGCCATCTACGGCGCGCGCGCGGGCATGGAGCCAATCGTCGTGCAGGGCCTGCAGCCCGGCGGCCAGCTGACAATCACCACCGACGTCGAGAACTACCCCGGCTTCCGCGAGGTCATCCAGGGCCCCTGGCTGATGCAGGAGATGGAGGCGCAGGCGGTCCACGTCGGCACCCGCATGATGTGGGACACGATCACCAACGTCGATCTGACCGGCGACACTTTCGTCGCCACCGGTGACGGCGGTGACATCTACGAGGGCGACACCCTCGTCATCGCCACCGGCGCGCAGGCCAAGTGGCTGGGCGTCCCCGGCGAGCAGGAGCTGTCGGGCAAGGGCGTCTCGGCCTGCGCGACCTGCGACGGGTTCTTCTACCGCGGCAAGAAGGTGGTCGTGATCGGCGGCGGCAACACCGCGGTCGAGGAAGCGCTCTACCTCACCAATCATGCGACCGAGGTGGTGCTGGTCCACCGCCGCGATTCGCTGCGTTCGGAGAAGATCCTGCAGGACCGCCTCTTCGCGCATCCCAAGATCACGACGGTCTGGAACAAGAAGGTCGACCGCTTCCTCGCGGGCGAGAACGGCGCCCTGCGCGCCCTCGCGTTGATCGACACCGAGACCGGCGAGCAGAGCGAACTTCTGGCCGACGGCGCCTTCGTCGCGATCGGCCACGCGCCCGCGACCGAGTTGTTCAAGGGCAAGCTGGCGATGGACGACACCGGCTACCTGATCGTCGAGCCGGGCACCCCCAAGACCGCCATCCCCGGCGTCTTCGCGGCGGGCGACGTGTCGGACCATGTCTATCGTCAGGCGATCACCGCTGCGGGCGTGGGCTGCATGGCCGCGCTCGATGCCGAGCGGTATCTGGCGCACAAGCTGCACCTCGCGGGGATTACGGAGACAGTGCAGGGGTGATCTCGAGGGAGCGTTTTCGCTCCCCCATTCGTCATTGCGAGCGAAGCGAAGCAACCCAGGGCGGCCTAATGCTGACCTGGGTTGCTTCGCTTCGCTCGCAATGACGAAAGGGTTATGCGATGACGGAGGGTTATTCCGTCAGGCTCGGCCCGAGCGAAGGATCGAGGTCGCGCGGCCGCACCAGATGCGTCAGCCGCCCGCAGCCTTCGCGAAGCTGCGACCAGCGCTCGATGTCGAGTTCCACCACCGCATAGGCTGCGGTCGGGAACTTGTCCTCCACCACGTCACGCAGGGGGCTGGATCCGTCATCCGGCACGAGGTCGAAGATCAGATCCTCAAGTCCCGGATTATGCCCGACCAGCAGGATCGAGCGCGGGTCCGTTTCCTGATCCTTCAGCACGTCGATCAGCGCCGCCGAACTGGCGAGGTAGATGCGCCGGTCCCAGGTGACCGGCGGCGTCTCGCCTGCCGCTTCCCCGGCCAGTTCGATCGTCTGCGTCACGCGCACGGCGGGCGAGGCGAGGATGTAGCGCCAGCCCACGCCGTGTTCGAGGATGTGCTTGCCCATGACACCCGCACCGACGCGGCCGCGCTTGTTGAGCGGACGGTCGAAGTCGCGCAGCCGGGCGTCGGTCCAGTCCGATTTGGCGTGACGGAAGATGCCGAGGATTTTCATGGGGCGAACTCTACAACAGCGGATCAGGATAGCGACTGCGAGTCTTCCGCCCGGTCCGCTGCGGCTCCTTGAGCATGACCGGCCACGCGCTGTAAAGCCTCCTCCAGCGTAACGCGCCGGATCGGCGTCCCCGCCGGGAAGGCGGAGAGCAGGCGCGAGGGGAACGCGGGCGAGAGCACGACGAAGTGCCCCCGGTCCTCGCGGCTGCGGATGAGGCGGCCGAAAGCCTGCGCCAGCTTGGCGCGGATCAGTGTGTCGTCGTAGGCGCTGCCCCCGCCCGCCAGGCGCCGGGCGCGGTGCAGGATCGTCGGGCGCGGCCAGGGCACTTGCTCCATGACCACGAGGCGCAGGGAGTCGCCCTGCACGTCCACCCCGTCGCGCAAGGCATCGGTGCCCAGCAGTGAGGCGGCGGGATCGTCGCGGAAGATATCGACCAGCGTGCCGGTGTCGATCGGATCGACGTGCTGCGCGTAGAGCGGCAAGCCGCCGCGCGCGAGCCGGTCGGCGATGCGGCCATAGACCGCACGCAGTCGCCGGATCGCCGTGAACAGGCCGAGCACGCCGCCGCGCGAGGCTTCGATCATGCGGCCGAACGCGGCGGAGAGGGCGGGAATGTCGCCCTTGGGCACATCGGTGACGATCAGCACTTCGGCCTGTGTCGCGTAGTCGAACGGGCTCTGGTGGATCGACAGGCGCGGCATCACCTCGATGTTCGGCGCGCCGGAGCGGGCGATGGCCTTGGCCCAGTCCTCGCCGTCGCGCAGCGTGGCCGAAGTCATGACGACGCCGTGTGCCGGTTCGAGCACGATTTGCGCGAAGGGCTTCATCGGATCGAGCCAGCGGCGGTGGATGCCGATGTCGAATTCGCGCGCTTCCGATCGATCGACGGCGAGCCAGTCGACGTATTCGGGATCGGCCGGGCCGCCCATGCGGTCGAGCAGCGATTCCCAGGCGCCGAGGGTATCGACGCGCCATGTCAGCGAATGGCGCGCGCCTTCGATGCGGGCGCGTCCCGGTCCGTCGAGCCAGTCGGGCGGCTCCTCCAGCAGCGCTTCGAGACGCATGCCGAGGCGGATCAGCGGTTGGCGCAGTTCCGCCAGCGCCGCGCGGGCGCCTTGCGCGATCTCGACGAACGAGCCTTCGAGGCTGGCCGCTTCGGTTTCGAGGCCATAGCCCGCTTCCTGCCCGCCGCTTTCGTCGCGGGCGTAGACGGTGGCGCGCACCGCCGCGAGCAGTTCCTCCAGCGGGCCGGAGGCGGCGTTCTCGGCGATGCGGCCCATCCAGCCGTCGCCGGGAAGTGCCTCTGCGGCCTCGCGCGCAGCGGCGATGGCCTTGGCGCCAGCCTCGTCGTAGCTAGCGACGTCGGCAAGGCGGGCTGAGAGGCCACGGCGGCGGCCCTTGGAGGCTTTCTCCGGACCTATCACCCAGCGGCGCAGTTCGATCGCCTCGGCGCCGGTGAGCGCTGCGGCGAAGGTGGAATCGGCGGCGTCGAAGACATGATGGCCTTCGTCGAATACCACGCGAGTCGGGCGTGAAGCGGGGTCACGTCCGCGCGCGGCATTGACCATGACGAGGGCGTGATTGCCGATCACGAGATCGGCGCCGACACTGGCGCGGGTCGCACGCTCGATGAAGCACTTCCGGTAATGCGGGCACCCGGCGTAGACGCATTCGCCGCGTCGGTCGGTCAGCGCCGCGATGCCGCGCTGGCGGAACAGGGTGCCGAGCCAGCCGGGCAGGTCGCCGCCGATCATGTCGCCGTCCTGCGAGTACGCCGCCCAGCGCGCCACCAGTTGCGCGAGGATCGCCGCGCGGCCGTTGAAGCCGCCCTGCAGCGCATCTTCGAGGTTGAGGAGGCACAAGTAGTTCTCGCGCCCCTTGCGCACCACGACCGGGCGGGTGCCGTCGGCGCGGCGCTCGGGCCAGGCGCGGCGGCTTTCGGCGCGGAGCTGGCGCTGCAGCGCCTTGGTATAGGTGGAGACCCAGACGGTGCCGCCTGCCTTCTCGGTCCACAGCGAGGTGGGGGCGAGATAGCCCAGTGTCTTGCCGATGCCGGTGCCCGCCTGCGCCAGCAGCACATGCGGACGGCCCGACCGTTCGCGTGGGGCGAAGGCGTGGGCGGTCTCCACCGCATAGGCGCGCTGGCCGGGGCGCTGCTCGGCGGTGCTGCCGGTGAGGCTGGCGAGGCGCTGCAGGACTTCCTCGTCCTCCAGCACGACCTGCCGAGGCTGGGGGACTTCGGGGGTTTCCTCCCATTCGGGCAGGCGGGTGAACAGCCAGCGCTCGGCACGCTCGGGCTTGCGGATGCGCCCCGTCAGCAGCGTGGCCCAGGGCCAGCGCATCCTCACCAGCGATTGCAACGACGTCCACGCGCCCTCGCGTTCCGACCAGGCGCCGTTCTCGCACATGTCGAGCAGGGCGCCGGCCGCTTCCTGCAGCAGGCGCGGCACATCGGAATCGCCCTCCGGCTCGGCGAGGCCGAGGGCATGGGCAAGGCCCTTGGGCGTCGGCACCACGAAGCGCGCCGGATGGACGAAGGCGTAGAGTTCCAGCAGGTCCAGCCCCGAGAGGTCCGGATAGCCCAGCCGCGTGGCCAGCAGGGGCGCGTTGAGGATCAGCAGCGGCGTGTCAGCGGCGGCCATCACCGCCTCGCCCTTGGAAAGAGGGCGGGTGCCGAGGCCGGTCAGATCCTTCTCGCGCAGCCAGCAGCCGCCATGACTGGCGTGGAGGGCAGGGAGGGGCAGGGCGGCCATGGCCTCTCATTAGGCACGGGGGGCGGAATTGGAAACGCCGGGCTCTCGCGCTCCACGGAAAAAATTACGGCTCGATACAAATTTCCCTCTTGTTGGATTTCACTCAAGTTATATCTTAAGGCCATCATGAAGCATATGGAAAGAATGATGAGCAACTCAGATTGCAACCATGGCCGCGGACGCGGCCGTCACGGTGGAGAACGCCGCTTCGGGCGCGAGGACATGATCTCTGCGATGTCCGAAGGCGCCGAAGACTTGCGCGCGATGCTTGGCCGCCACGGCGGCAGGCACGGCCTGCACGGGCTGGCCCGTGGACCGCTTGGTGGCGGGTTCGGGAAGGGCTTTCCCGGCGGCTTCGGTGGCGGCTTTGAAGGTCGCGGCGGACGCGGTGGTCCTGACGGTCCGCGCGGCGGCGGTCGTCGCAAGCGGTTGTTCGACCAGGCCGAACTGCAGACCCTGCTGCTCGCCCTGATCGTCGAGGCGCCGCGCCACGGCTATGAACTGATCCGCGAGATCGAGGCGCTTTCGGGCGGCGACTATGCGCCGAGCCCGGGCGTGGTCTACCCCGCGCTGATCTACATGGAAGAGACCGGCCTGATCGCCCCCGTCTCCGGCGACAGCGCCCGCAAGGCTTTCGAGGCCACCGCCGAAGGCCGCGCCAAGGCTGGGGCCGATGCGGAGAAGTTCGCCGAACTCAAGGGCCGCCTCGGGGCGCTTGCCGCCCAGCGCGACCGGGTCGATCCGGCGCCGGTGCGCCGGGCCTTTCACGCGCTCAAGACGGCGGTGTTCGACCGGCTCTCGACCGAAGGGGCCGACCGTGACTTCATCCTGCAGATCGCGGATGTCATCGACGAGGCCACCCGCAAGATCGAAAGGATCGAGAAGTGAGCACCATCGCCGCAACCGTGAAGACACCGAATGGCGGCAAGTACGTCCGCCAGCTCTGCAAGCACTGGAGTCACAAGCTGGAAACCGCAGTGGACGGCGATAAGGGAACGGTGACGTTCCCCAATGCCGTCACCGTGATGGACGCCGATGCGGAAGGCATCGCCATCACCATCACCGGCGAGGACCGCGACGCGGTGCAGGGGCTGACCGACGTGGTCGCCCGCCACATCGACCGGTTCGCGTTCCGCGAGGACGCGCTGGTCTACGACTGGGCATGGCGGGACTGAGCGTGCAAGGAGGGGCTGAACGCTCCTCCTCATATGCCGTCATCCCAGCGAAGGCTGGGACCGTTAGCCTGTTATTGCCAACTATCGTCAGGGCGCCCGGCCGAGGGTTGGGCTTTACGCGGCCAGCGGTCCCAGTCTTCGCTGGGATGACGGTGGGTTTTGAGGCTGGGGTACGTGAACTATAGACTCCAGCCTTGCGAAAATCGCGCATTTCGCCTTAGAGCGCGGGCCATGACCGAAAATGCCCTGATCGAAGCCGCACGTGTGTCCAAGGCCTGGCCCTTCCAGGAGGCCCAGAAGCTGCTCAAGCGGTTTCCGCAGGGCAAACCGGACGGCGCACCGGTGCTGTTCGAGACCGGCTATGGTCCCTCGGGCCTGCCGCATATCGGCACGTTCCAGGAAGTGCTGCGCACCACGCTGGTCCGCCGCGCTTACGAGGCGCTGACCGGCGGCGCGCCGACGCGGCTCGTGGCGTTCTCGGACGATATGGACGGGCTGCGCAAGGTGCCCGACAACATTCCCAACGCCGACGTGCTCGCCGCCAACCTCGGCAAGCCGCTCAGCCGCATCCCCGATCCGTTCGGCACGCACGAGAGCTTCGCGCATCACAACAACGCGATGCTGCGCGAATTCCTCGACCGCTTCGGCTTCGATTACGAGTTCGTCTCGGCCAGCGACCGCTACAATTCGGGCGCGTTCGACGCCGCGCTGGCGCGGGTGCTGGAGTGCAACCAGGCGATCCTCGACGTCATGCTGCCCACGCTGCGCGAGGAGCGCCGGCGGACCTATTCGCCGGTGCTGCCGGTCTCGCCCACGACGGGCGTGGTGCTGCAGGTGCCGGTCGAGGTTGTCGACGCGGCGACCGGCATGATCCGCTTCACCGACGAGGACGGCTCGGTCGTCGAGCAGTCGGCGTTTGGCGGTAAGGCCAAGCTGCAGTGGAAGGTCGACTGGGCGATGCGCTGGTTTGCGCTGGGCGTCGATTACGAGATGTGCGGCAAGGATCTGACCGACTCGGTCACCCAGTCGGGCAAGATCGTGCAGGTTCTCGGCGGGCGTAAGCCCGAGGGGCTGATCTACGAACTGTTCCTCGACGAGAACGGCGAGAAGATCTCAAAGTCCAAGGGCAACGGCCTGACCATCGACCAGTGGCTGACCTATGGGACCGAGGAGTCGCTCGGTTTCTACCTGTTCCGCGAGCCCAAGAGCGCCAAGCAGCTCCACGCCGGCGTGATCCCCAAGGCGGTCGACGAATACTGGCAGTTCCGCGGCAACCTCGCGGGCCAAGCGCTCGACAAGCAGCTGGGCAACCCGACCTGGCACCTGCTGCGCGCCAATGGCGACAAGGGCGGCGCGGGCGATGCGGTGCCGGTGACCTTCTCGCTGCTGCTCAACCTCGTCGGCGTGCTCGGCGCGGAAGCGACCGCGGAGCAGGTGTGGTCCTACCTCGGCAACTACGTGGCCGATGCCAGCCCCGAGGCACACCCGGACCTTGCCGAAATGGTTCGCGCCGCGCTCGCCACCAACCGCGACTTCATCGCGCCGACGCTTCAGCGCCGGGCGCCCACGGCCAATGAGGCCGCCGCACTGAAGGACCTCGACTCGCAGCTTGCGGCGCTGGGCGAGGCTTCGGCTGAAGACCTGCAGAACATCGTCTACGAGATCGGCAAGAACGAGGCTTACGGTTTCGAAAACCTGCGCGACTGGTTCAAGGCGCTCTACGAAACGCTGCTCGGTTCGCCGCAGGGGCCGCGCATGGGGAGCTTCATCGCGCTTTACGGCATTCCCGAAACGCGGCTGCTGATCGCCGAGGCTCTTTCGGCCTGACCTGACGGAGACGCGATGCACCGGACCGACCTCACGCCCGAGCAACTCTGCGAGGAACTGCTCGGGCGCAAGCTGACCGACGTGGACGCTGAGGAACGGCGCGTATTGCAGCGCATCGCCTCGGGCCAGGTCATGGGACCGGACGCGCAGGAAGAGGCATCGCTGCATGCCGGCTTCGGCGACCGGCTGGCCGACCGCGTCGCGGCGATCGGCGGTTCTTGGGGCTTCATCATCGCCTTCGGCGTGGTGCTGCTGGGATGGATGCTGGTGAACAGCCGCATCCTCGAGGACTTCGGGCTGCACCCCTTCGATGCCTACCCCTATATCTTCCTGAACCTGATGCTCTCGATGCTGGCGGCGATCCAGGCGCCGGTGATCATGATGAGCCAGAACCGCGCCTCCGACAAGGACCGCATCGCCGCGCGGCACGACTACGAGGTGAACCTGCGCACGCAGCTGGAGATCATCCGCCTGCACAAGCGGATGGATCAGCTGTTCGAGAATCTTGAGCGCCGGGCAGGCGCGGAAACCTGAAATACATAAGAGCCGTCATCCCCGCGAAGGCGGGGACCCAACTGATGCTTGTGCAACACGAGATCACTGGAGATGGGTTCCCGCCTTCGCTGGAATGACGGGTTTTGGTTTGCGCGTACCAGGGTGTGCACCGGACATGCAAAAACACCCGCTGGCGAGTGCGGGCCGTTACGCCGGGGAAATCAACGCATCCGAGAGTGAACATCGGGTCGGCGTCGGGAGCGTCCAAGCTGGGACGCAGGGTTTTGTGTTCCGCAAGCTCGGGCGAACGGCCGGGTAGCAGCGGGCAGCCCGGCTCGACCTGTATTCCATCGGAAAGTCCCATGTGGCCGTCGTTAGGGTTCGCATCGTTATCGGCCGATGGCTATCCGGGATGGTCATCCCAAGTCCTGCCGTGTGTCGCAGGAACGTATGGACGGCTTTTCCGGTAGCTCAGGGACAGTCCGGGTCTTCGAACGGACGCGTGGTTTGCGTAGCTACGGCTTGAAACCGCATCCCGGCCCACGACGCCGACCCGATACACCTCTCCAGCGTGATCATCGCCGGATCGGATGCCGGGCCATATAACCTATTTGGCGATAAATGTCAAGGCGTCACTGCCAGGTCCGCGTGCGGAACCACTTGGTTACGACATACTTCACCCCGCGTACCACCGGGCGCGCCGCATGCATGGTCCAGGGATTCGGCGTGCCATCGGGCAGGGCATTGTTCCATAGCAGCATCGTGCCGGCGCAAGGCGGGATGCTGAGCGCGACCCGGGTGAAGTCGGTCATGCCGCCTTCATCGACGCTGTTGAGATAGATCATGGCGGTCCAGCTGCGCTGCCCTCCGCAGCGTCGCTCGGTTCGCCAGTACCCGGCAGCGGTGTCGAACCAGTCGCAATGTTCGTTGAAGTACTGGCCGCAAAGGTAGCGTTGCCCTTGCGCGGCTTCTGCACATGTGGGCGCAATACCGGTCATGGCGGAAAGGCGCGCATCGAGATTGCGCACGCATTCGTCGGCTTCGTCAAGGTCGCCCGAGTAGCTGGTGCGGTAGCCGGGCCAGAGGCCTTCTTCGACAAGGCTGGAAGGGCAGGCGACGGCATCGATCAGCGTCATCAGGCGCGCACAGGTAGGCGGGGTCAGGAAACCGTCGATGGCGTAGATTTCCGCGCGATCCTCCGGAAAACGGCGCGCCGCGGGTTCTCCGGCCAGTCGTTCGCGTACCACCGCGCCCATGCGGGCGAGAGCCTTGCGGTCGGGATGTGCGGGCTCCGTCATGGCAGCTAGACTATCCGTATCCGCAGATAGTTCAATTGCCCTCGTGAAGTATCGGATTGCCGGATTTCCAGGGGTGATAAGAAAAATCCCGGAGTTTTACCTCCGGGAGTTTTCCGTATCTCTTGTCTGGCAGCTTACCAGAAGAAATCGTAGATCACGTCTACCACTTCGCCGCTATAGATATCGACCAGCATCACGTCGTCGTAGTAACGGACCCAGCGGTAGGGGCCGTAGACCGGTGGCAGGCGGTAAGCCCAAGGATCGTTGATCCAGTAGCGGTTGCCGTAGAACATCGAGCCCAGCGAGAAGCCGATGCTCAGGCGGCGGTAGGAGTAGCCGTTGTACGGCGCGTAATAGCGGCCGATGCGATAGGTGTTGCGATTGCGGTCGCGATAGCGCTGCCAGTCGTAGCGGTTGTCGCGGCGCCAGTCGTTGCGATTCCAGGACTGGTAGCGATCGCCGCGGCCGTTGTCGCGCCAGCCGTTGTTGTTGTTGCGCCAACGATCGTTGTTGTTCCGGCGGTCGTTGTCACGCCAGCGGTCGTTGTCGCCGCGACGGTCGTTGTCCGCGCGCCACGAAGGGTTGCGATCGTTGTCCGGGCGGCGGTCGTTACCTGCCTGCCCATTGCCGGGCCTGCCATCACCGGGTCGGCCATTACCATTCCGCCACGCGTTGTCGCGGTCGCGGTTGTCGTCCCGGCGGACCGCCTGACCGGCGCCGCGATCGTTGTCAGGGCGCTGGTTGTTGCCCTGCCACGACGGGCGGCCCTGCTGCTGGCCGGACGAGGGGCGCGAACCTTGCCAGTTGGGGCGGTCGTCTCCACGCCCCTGCTGCTGGGCGGGGCGTGCCTGAGGCTGGCGCTGCTGCTCGCGCATCTGGCGAAGCTGCGGGCCGATCTCGCTGCGGCCGTTGAGTCGCTGCTGCTGGGGCTGAGGTTGCGGCCGGGACTGCGGACGCTCGGCACGGGCATTGTTGCCGCGCTCACGGCCCTGGTCCTGCGCGAAGCCGGGGCTGGACATCCCCGTGATCGCAATCGCCATGGTGGCGACGGCGATCAGTACACCTGCTTTTCTGTTTTTCGTTGCCATTGTTCCGGTCTCCAAACCGAAGTGCCGGACGGCGAAGCGCGGCTCATCGTTGAACAGGGTGTACCGGATCAGCGCTGTCGCAATGGTGAATGGCGGCGTTGCTCACCGTTAAGTTTCGTAATGTTGCAGCGACAAATAAAGCCGCCGCCCGGTTTCCCGGGCAGCGGCTTTCGAAACAGCGCAAATCAGCGCGTCAGCTTCTTGTACGCCAGCGCGGTCGGACGGTCGGCGGCGTCGCCCAGACGGCGGCGCTTGTCCTCTTCGTAGGCGGCGAAGTTGCCCTCGAACCATTCGACGTGGCTGTTGCCCTCGAACGCGAGGATGTGGGTGGCGAGACGGTCGAGGAAGAAGCGGTCATGGCTGATGACCACGGCGCAGCCCGCGAAGTTCTCGATCGCCTCTTCCAGCGCGCCCAGCGTTTCCACGTCGAGGTCGTTGGTCGGTTCGTCGAGCAGGAGGACGTTGCCACCCTCCTTGAGCATCTTGGCCATGTGGACGCGGTTGCGCTCACCGCCCGACAGCTTGCCGACGTTCTTCTGCTGGTCGGCGCCCTTGAAGTTGAAAGCACCCACATAGGCGCGGGTCGAGGTGTCGTGACCGTTGACCTTCATGTAGTCGAGACCGTCGGAGATTTCCTCCCAAACGTTCTTCTTGGGGTCGAGGTGGTCGCGGCTCTGGTCGACGAAGCCGAGGTGGACGGTCGAGCCCATCTCGATGGTGCCCTCGTCAGGCGTTTCCTTGCCGGTGATGAGCTTGAACAGCGTGGACTTGCCGGCGCCGTTCGGGCCGATGACGCCGACGATGCCGCCCGGCGGCAGGATGAACGAGAGGTTTTCGAACAGCAGCTTGTCGCCGTAGGCCTTCGAGATGTTATTGACCTCGATGACCTTGCCGCCGAGACGCTCGGGCACCTGGATGACGATCTGGGCCTTGCCGGGACGGCGGCCCGACTGCGCTTCCTGCAGCTGCTCGAACTTGCGGATACGCGCCTTGGACTTGGTCTGGCGCGCGGCCGGGGTCTGGCGGATCCACTCGAGTTCTTCCTTGAGCGCCTTGGCGCGGCCGGATTCCTCGCGGTCCTCCTGCTCCATGCGCTTGGACTTCTTCTCGAGGTAGGTCGAGTAGTTGCCCTCATACGGGAAGTACTTCCCGCGATCGAGTTCGAGGATCCAGTTCACCACGTTGTCGAGGAAGTAGCGATCGTGGGTGATCATCAAGACCGCGCCCGCGTATTCCTTGAGGTGGTTTTCCAGCCATTCGACGGATTCGGCGTCGAGGTGGTTGGTCGGTTCGTCGAGCAGCAGGATCGAGGGTTTCTGGATCAGCAGGCGGGTCAGCGCGACGCGGCGCTTTTCACCGCCCGACAGGCTGTTCACCGGCCAGTCGCTCGGCGGGCAGCGCAGGGCCTCCATGGCGATCTCGAGCTGGTTGTCCAGCGTCCAGCCGTCGACCGCGTCGATCTTGCCCTGCAGGTCGCCCATTTCCTCCATGAGTGCGTCGAAATCGACGTCCTCCGGCGGGTCGCCCATGATGTTGGAGATCTCGTTGAAGCGGTCGACCAGATCGGCGGTCTCGCGCGCGCCGTCCTTGACGTTCTCGAGGACGGTCTTGGTCGGATCGAGTTCCGGTTCCTGCTCGAGATAGCCGACGGTGATGTTCTCACCGGGCCAGGCTTCGCCGGTGAAATCGGTGTCGATACCGGCCATGATCTTGATCAGGGTGGATTTACCGGCACCGTTCGGGCCGACGATGCCGATCTTGGCGCCCTGGTAGAACTGCAGCGAGATGTCGCTGAGCACCGGCTTCTGGGCACCGGGGAAGGTCTTGGTCATGCCCTTCATGACATAGGCGTATTGGGCGGCCATGCGGTTCCTCTGGATGGAATTCGAAGTCTGGAAAAGAGTTGGGGCCGCTACTACAGGCCAGAGCACGGATTGCCAAGGGTACGGCAAAGTACCCGCGTCGTCCCGGACTTGATCCGGGACCGGTGGCGGTCTTCAGGCACGAACCATCGCGCAAGGCGCGTGAAGCAACGTGGGCTGGTCAGGGCCAGCGGTCTTGGATCACGTCCGGGATGACGATGCCGCTCTGATCAAGTCACGCAGTGTCCGCGGCAGGAAGGCCAGTCCGGCCATGACGGTCGGTACGCTCAGGATCGCCCAGTAGAAGTTCACCGGCCTTGCGAAGACCGCCAGCAGCAGTGCGATCGTCGCCAGCCACGGCAGCGCGAAGCGGGCCAGCGGCGGTGGCGCTCCCAGGAACCCGAGCAGGCAGAGTAGCACGGCGAGATAGCTGAACGGAGCCGGGATCAGGTGCAGCAACGTCACGTCGGCGATGTCCTGCAGCACCGCGCGGGGCCCGCGCAGACCGTCCCAGCCTTGTGACAGCGTATCGCCGGGAAGCGAGAGCGGCACGACCGCCTGCCGGTGCAGAAGCAATACCACGGCATAGCCTGCAATCAGCGCAGCCCACGCGGCCAGTTCCCGGTATCGGCCGCTCCGCCAAGCCCAGAATGCCGCGAGCAGCACGAAGGGCAGCGCCAGTTCGCGGATCGCCAGCGCCGATGCGGCGGCGAGGAAGGCGGCGGTCGGGAAGGAGGGGGCGGTCAGGCCCTTGACCCGCAGTGCCATGGCCAGCGCCACGAGCACGCCCGCCCACAATTCATGCGACACCGAAAGCCCGGGGCTGGCGACCATCGCGCCGCCGACCAGAATGAGCAGCATGGCCAGCATCCGCTCGCGTCCACTTACCAGCGGCCGCAGCATCGCGAACCATGCGGCGGCGGTGACGGCAAGCAGCACGCAGAGGAGGACATGCACCGTGCGCCAGCCCAGCGCTGCCTCGATCCACGCCAGCGTCGGCAGGCGCACCGTCACGAAGGGGCTGGTCGGAAAGCCGTGCGCGCGCTGGAGGCGGGTGGCGGCATGGTAGTAGCCCTCGCCCCCGGCCACCGCATTGCCGATGTCGTGATAGAGCTGCACGTCGGAATAGCGCCCGTCGCCGCTGATCGCCTCACCGGACTGCGAGGCGCCGATCTTCAGCGTCGCCAGTGCGAGCACCACGAAGAGGGCGATCACGGCGAGGGCCTGAAGACGGGTGAGGGCGGCGAGCATGGCGCGGTTGTGTTCGCTCGGCTTCTCGGCGGCAAGACGAGCCTCGGATTATCCACACGAGTTGATCTGCAAAATCTTCGTCATTGCGAGCGCAGCGAAGCAATCCAGGGCAGTTTCAAGCCGCTCTGCATTGCTTCGCTGCGCTCGCAATGACGAGACTGCGGGGAGATCATCAGGGGGCCGCCGCAATTGGCAGCCGGGACGACGCTTGGCAGCGACGGATCGCTCGGTTAGCACTTGCGCATATGAGCACCCTCCCAGTCCTTCGCGCGGGGCTTCTTGCCGCCGCGCTGTCCGCTGCCGTCCCGGCTTTCGCAACTCCCCAGCAGGGCTCAGGCGTCGCCTGGGACATCGTCGAGGGCCTGACCACCGAGATCGGCCCGCGCATGGCCGGCTCCGAGGCCGAGGCGCGCGCACGCGACTGGGGTTCGGCCAAGCTCAAGGCGCTCGGTTTCCAGAACGTGCGGGTGGAGGAGTTCAAGACCCTCGCCTGGAAGCGCGGTCCCGAGAGCGCGAAGCTGACCGCGCCTTACGCGCAGCCGCTGGCGATCACCGCGCTTGGTTTCTCGGTGCCGACACCCAAGGGCGGGCTGAAGGCTCCGCTGGTCTACTTCCCGACGCTCGATGCGCTGGAAGCGGCGCCCGACGGATCGCTCAAGGGCAAGGTGGCCTTCATCGACCACGCGATGCGCGCGGCGCAGGACGGTTCGGGCTATGGCCCTTACGGCAACGTGCGCCGTCAGGGGCCGACGATCGCCTCGCGCAAGGGCGCGGCGGGCGTGGTGATCCGTTCGGCGGGCACCGACAGCCACCGCAACCCGCATACCGGCGTCACCATCTTTGCCAAGGATGTGCAGCCGATCCCGGCAGGCGCGGTCTCGAACCCCGATGCCGACCTGATCGCCCGCACCGCCGCGAGGGCTGCGGCGGGCGGCAAGCCGATGGCCATCGACTTGACGCTGGAGGGCAAGCCGTTCCCCGATGCGCCTTCGGGCAACGTCATCGCCGACCTGCCGGGGCGCGATCCCTCGTTGCCGATCATCGTTATCGCCTGTCACCTCGACAGTTGGGACCTCGGCACCGGCGCGATCGACGACGCCTCGGGTTGCGCCATCGTGACGGCGGCGGCACTCGCGGCGCAGCAGGGCGGGCAGGCTTTGCGCACGATCCGCGTGCTGTGGTCCGGCAACGAGGAAATGGGCGTCGGAGGCGGCGGCGGTGCGGCCTATGCGCGCATGCACGGGTCGGAGCCCCACGCCGTCGCGATGGAGAGCGACTTCGGCGCTGACAAGGTGTGGGCGGCGAAGTTCAACACCGCCGCCGACAACAAGCCGATGGTGGACAAGGTGAAGGCCGCGCTCTGGCCGATGGGCGTCGTCCCACATGATGGCGAGACCGAGGGCGGGGCCGACGTCGCCGCGATCATCAAGGCGCAGAATCTGGCGGTGATCGATCTCGGGCAGGACGGGATGCACTACTTCGATCTGCACCACACGCCGGACGATACGCTCGACAAGGTCGATCCTGCGGCGTTGCAGCAGAACGTCGATGCCTGGACGGCGGTTTTGAGGGTGATCGCGAATGAGCCTGGGGTGATCGGGAAAGCCGGGGCCAAGAGCGAGTAGCAGTCGGTCTCCACTCCGGTTCTTTCGACGTGCCAGCCTTAAACATTCTTCGTCATCCCCGCGAAAGCGGGGACCCATCTGATGGAACTGCAACAGGCGCCGTCAGGAGATGGGTTCCCGCCTGCGCGGGAATGACGACCCAATGAGAATGATCGTGGCCTCAAACCGAAGCCGCAATTCGCTCCGCCACCGCGACCAGCCGCCGGGCCTGCTCCAGATGCAGCAGTTCGGTCATCTTGCCATCGACCTTGATCGCGCCCTTGCCCTGGTTCTCTGGCAACGCGAACGCCGCGATCACCGAGGCCGCCCAGCCGAGGTCCGCTTCGCTCGGTGAGAACACCGTATTGCAGGGCTCGATCTGCGCGGGATGGATCAGGCTCTTGCCGTCGAAGCCGAACAGCAGCCCCTGCCGCGCCTCCTCCTCGAACACACCTAAATCGCGGAATTCGTTGCAGACGCCGTCGAGCACGGTGACGCCGTGCGCCCGCGCGGCCGCGACCGCCATCGACAGGAACGGCAGGAACGGCGTGCGCTCGGGCACCGACTGCGCGCGCATCTCCTTGGCGAGATCGTTGAGGCCCATGATCCACAGCGACAGCCGCGTCGAACGGGCCTTCGCCGCGATCGGCTCCAGTGCGAAGACGCTCGCGCAAGTCTCTATCATCGCCCAGAGCTGCAGGGTTTCGGGAGCGCCGCTCAGCGCATCCTGCAGCCGGTCGATGTCCTGCGGGCCGTTGACCTTGGGCACCAGCACCGCGTCGGCCTTCGACCCGGCGACGGCGGCAAGGTCCGCCGCGCCCCATTCGGTATCGAGGCCGTTGACGCGGATCGCGACTTCCCGGTGACCGAAGCCGCCTTCCGCGATCGCGGCGACGGCGGCAGCGCGTGCCTCTTGCTTGGCTTCGGGTGCGACTGCGTCCTCGAGGTCGAGGATCACCACGTCGCAGGGCAGGGTGCGCGCCTTGGCGAGAGCCTTGGCATTCGAGGCGGGCAGGTAGAGCGCGCTGCGGCGGGGGCGGTCGATCGAAGTCATCAGGGCAGGTTCCCGTGTCGAGTATGTCGCCGCCTCCTTGCGGCGCGCGGCGCCACGGGGTCAAGCGCGGGCGCCGTGGTTTTTAGGGTATCGACCAACCGCTACGCAAATTCCTCTAGGCCTAAAGAACAATTTGCAATCGTTTGCCTGCTATATACCCTTTATCAGCCGCAAATGGTCGCCCGCGCATCGCGGCCAGGGGCGCGGAGTCCTCTCCCTTCCTCCGCGCCCTGAGCGGTAGCCCATGCGGGTCGCAGACGTCGCCCCGTGACCTGCTCCATCAAGGATCGGGCACGGGGCACTTCCTCAGAGATCGGCGAGAATGCGCTCGCTCTCCTGCCACAACCGCGCGGCCGCCGCGTCGTCGAGCGCCTGCGGGGCCGCCGGAATCTCGGCAAGGTCATGGAAGTAGCGTCCCCCGTTCGTACCCGCCTCGGGCGCGGTGGCGAGCCAGACGATCGTGCGCGCGGACTGCTCGGGCGAGACGAGATCCTGTCCCTTGCCATAAGCCTGCAGCGAGGCTTCGCCGTGGCTCCAGAAATTCGAGCCGACCTTGCCCGGATGCATGGCCTGCGCGGTGATGCCCTTGTCGGCGAGGCGGCTGGCCAGTTCGCGGGTGAACAGCAGGTTGGCGAGCTTGGCCTGGCAATAGGCGGGACCGGTGGCGAAGTCGTCCAGCATCATCAGGTCGTCCCAGCGCATCGCTTTCGCCTGCTCATGCGCGAGCGATGAGACGGCGATCACCCGCACCGTGCCGGGAGGGCTGTCCTGCCCCGCGCGCTCCAGCAGAGGGAGCAGTTCGCGGGTCAGCAGGAAAGGGGCGAGGTGGTTGGCGGCGAAAGTCGCCTCCAGCCCCTCGGAGGACACGTAGAGCCCGTCGCGGATGCCGCCTGCGTTGTTGACGAGGACCTGGACTTTATCGGTCAGGGCCGCGATCTCGCGCGCGACGCGGCGCACGTCGGCCATTTCGGCGAAGTCGCCGCGCAGGAAATCGACTTTGCCGAAGGCGCGCAGTTCCGCTTCGGCGGCATCGCAGCGGGCTGGATCGCGTCCGGTGGCGATGACGTGCCAGCCCATGCGGGCGAACTCCGTCGCGCTGGCCTTGCCGATGCCGGAACTGGCGCCGGTGATCACGACGACGGGTTGCGGCTTCGCGGAATTATCGGACATTTCGGCATTCTCCCCTGCCGCGCCCGACCTTCGCGGGTCGCGGTGTGTCTGGTCTAGCGCGGCTCCGCCCCCTTAAGGAACAGATCGACGGCGAAGCGCACGCGCCGGTCGATGTCTGGTGCGGGCAGCATGTTTCCCGACAGAATGAAGCGCACCGGGCCGCTGACGACCATGCTCATGAACACGTTGGCCGCAAGCATCGCGTCGCCGATGGCGAGACGGCCTACCTCGGTCTCTTCCTCGAGGATCTGCGCGAGGAACCGCACGGTCGGCAGCGCGGCGATGTCGTAATAGGTCTGGAAGATGTCCGGGAAGCGGTAGCTCTCGGTATTGATGAGCCGTTGCAGCTTCGCACCCGCAGGTTCTCCCACCAGTCCGATCCGCAGCATCGCGATGGCAATGAGCGTATCCTCCAGCGTGTCCCTGCGCGTGGCGGCGATCACCTCGGCACCGACCGCGCGGGCCTCGGTGCCGTGGCGGACGGCGGCGCGGAATAGCGCGGCCTTGTCCGGGTACTTCGCATAGACCGTCCGCTTGGTCATGTTCACGTCGGCGGCGATCCCCTCGATCGTGGCGCTTTCGTATCCTTTGTCGAGGAAGTGTTCGAGCGCGGTGTCGAGCAGGGCGACCTGCCGGACCTGGGCCTGTTCGCGCGTGGGGCGTCCAGCCTTGGGGAGCGCAGGGTGCGTGTCTTCGAGCATGATCCCCATGGACCCGATTTGGCTTGCGTCGCCAAGAGGCTCGTGAATAATGAAACGCATAAGGTGTTATTAATCGAGTCGCGATGGACTGTCCAGTCCGTCGCGGCGGCAAGGGAGAGGAGTAAGGGAAGCATGGGCATTGCTGCGGACAAACTCACTGCGCTGGTCGCTGACCCGGAGCGCTTCGCGTTCTCCGCGGGCGACTTGCGCGAAACCCAGGTTGCCGCGCTGGACGAGCGGTTTCAGGAGCGCCGCGATCGGATCAGGCTGCTCGGCCTGCGCGCCCGCGACGCCGGGATCGACAGCATCGCGCGGATCGAGGACGTGGTGCCGGTGCTGTTTCCGCACACCGCCTACAAGTCCTACCCGGAAAGCTACCTGATGGACGAGCGCTGGGATCGGCTGACCAAGTGGCTCGGCACGGTGTCCGCGCATCCGATCGAGGGTATATCGCTGGACGGGATCGACGGCATCGACGACTGGATCGCGCGGCTGGCGGAGCAGGGGCATTTCATCTCCTGCTCCAGCGGCACCACCGGCAAGTCGGCGATGCTGATCGCCTCGCAGAAGGACATGGACTGGTCGCGGATCGATACCGTCAACGTCTTCGCCTGGGGCTCGGGCGTGGTGCCGGCGCAGGACCGGCTGATCATCGGCTGCGCTCCCGTGGCGACGGTGCCCAAGAACGCGGCGATCGCGCAGGCGCAGTACGAGGCTTTCGCCAATCCCGAGTGGCCGCGCTGGGCCTATCCGGTGCCGCCGATCACGGTCGGTTCGCTGACGGCGATGGTGGTCATGCGCAAGAAGATCGCCGAGGGCACCGCCCGTCCGGACGAGATCGCCGCCTTCGAGGAAACATCGGCCGAGCGCGCGCGGCTGGTCGCCGATGCGGTGCCCGCGACGGCGCAGTTCATCATCGAGAACCGTCACCGCAAGCTCCAGCTTTCGGGGCTGTGGAACGGGCTGTGGCAGGTCGCCAAGGCCGTGCGCGACGCGGGCTACGGGCGTGAGGACTTCAACCCGGACAACTCGATCTACGTCGGCGGGGGGCTCAAGCGCGCGCAGCTTCCGGCGGACTACCAGGACTATGTGTTCGAGACGTTCAACATCCCGGCGGACCGGCATTTCCAGAACTATTCGATGCAGGAACTGAACTCCGGCATGCCGAAGTGCCGAGAGGGCGGGCGCTATCACGTGCCGCCGTGGATCGTGCCGGTGCTGCTCGACAAGTCGGGTGACGAGGCGCTTCCCCATGCGGGCGGCGAACAGGAAGGGCGCGCGGCGTTCTTCGACCTCTCGCTCGACGGACGCTGGGGTGGCGTCATCACCGGCGACAGGATTTCGCTGGACCATTCCCCTTGCGCCTGCGGGAACCACGGCCCGTCGATCCGCGACGACATCGCCCGTTATGCGGATCTGGAAGGCGACGACAAGATCGGCTGCGCGGGCACGGTCGACGCTTATGTGCGAGGTGTGGCATGAACGAGATCGCACAGCCTGAGGTCAGCGAAGACCTCGTCTCCGCCCCGTTCTTCCTGCGCGGCGAGGTGCTGCACGGGACCGACGTGATCCAGACGTCGCGCGACCTCGGCGTCACGTTCGCCACGCCGCGCATTCCCTTCGATCGCGCGGTGCCGCCGCGCACCGAAGTGCCGCCGCTCCTCAACGTACCGCTGGCCGAGATCATCGACTTCCTCGTCGAGACCGGCCAGCGCCTGCTCGCCAGCGACAACGACCACATGCAGGAATGCATCGAGCGCATGTGCCGCACGCATATCCTGCCCCGCGCCGTCGTCGAGAATACCGCGCGTCATGCGGCGGCCTATCTCGACAAGCGGGTGCTGATGGCCGAAGTCGAGCAGAACTTCCCCGATCCGCGCGCGCTCGACGAATGGGTGCCGAAGCAGGACTTCACCGGCCGCAAGAGCTTCGTGCGCGCCTTCGCACCGCGCCTGATCCATGTGCTGCCGGGCAATTCTCCCGGCGTCGCGGTGAAGTCGGTGGCGCAGGGGGCGATGGTGAAGGGCATCAACCTGTTCAAGATGAGCAGCGCCGATCCTTTCACCATGGTCGCGATCCTGCGCACCATGGCGGACCTTGATCCGGCGCATCCGATCGTGCGCTCGATGTCCGCGGTCTACTGGCGCGGCGGCGACGATGCGACCGAGCGGGTGCTCTACCGTCCGCAGTACTTCGACAAGATCGTCGCCTGGGGCGGCGGGGACGCGATCAACAACGTCATCAAGTACCTCGGCCCCGGCTTCCAACTGGTGTCCTTCGATCCCAAGACCTCGATCTCGATGGTCGGGCGCGAGGCGCTGGCGGACGAGGAGACGATCGACCGGGTGGCGGACTTGTGCTCGGCGGACGTGATGACACTCAACCAGGAGGCCTGCGTCGCCAGCCGCTTCCAGTTCGTCGAGGGGGACGAGGCGGCGGTAGACCGTTTCTGCGCGCGCCTGCACCATCACGTGGCTCGCCGTGCGGCGGAAAGCGGCGACGTTCGCCCGCTCGATAGGGACATGCGCGAGGCGGTCGAATCGATGACGCTGATGGACGACGAGTACGGCGTCTGGGGCCGCACCGACGGGCGGGGCCTGGTGATCCGCTCGGATGAGCCGGTGGACTTCCACCCGATCAACAAGACCGCCAACGTCGTGCGCGTGGGCAGCCTCGACGATGCGGTGAAGTGGATCAACGTGGCGACGCAGACGGTCGGCTTCTACCCGTTCGACCGCATGGCCGCCTACCGCGACCGCCTCGCCGCCGGGGGCGCGCAGCGCATCGTGCATCTGGGAGAGGCGGGGCCTTCGACCATCGGCAATCCGCACGACGCGATGTATCCGCTCCACCGCTTCGTGCACTGGATGGCGCACGAGGACGGGCGGGGGTAGGCGCTAGATGTGGCCCTAGATGTGACGGGGCGCATCCATGCGATCGTGCAGGATGCGCATCACCGCGACGCCATAGTCGGTCGGCCGGAAATAGAGGACGTGCCTTCCCAATGCCCGTCGCCGGTACCCTGCACGGATGTGGCTGCAATCGCTCGATTGCAGGGGTGCATTTGCCAGATCGGTGCACGCCTGTTCGATCTGATCCACATAAGCGACGGCTTGGGGAACGCCCCATTCGGCAGCGGTATGGTCGAAGATCGCTTCAAGATCGCGTTGGGCTCTCGGGCTAAGCCGGAACTCAGCCATGCTCGGCGATCTTGCGCCGCTTGAAGGCTGTGAAGTCGAAGGGTTCGGGCTCACCGCTTTGTTCGGCTTCGATCAACGCGCTGCGAATGCCTTCGATTTCGCCGGACCGCTCCTGTTCGCGCCGGATGAGATCGCGGATCGCTTCGCTGTCGTTCGTATACCGCCCCGCGCGGACCTGAGAAGCGATCCAGGCATCCTGCTGATCCGTCAGCGTGATCGTCTTGCGTACCGTAGCCATATGCTTTCCGTCATACTATCGGTGCAGTTTAATGCGGGGAGCGCAGGGCTGCAAGTCTCTCTTCAAACCGCAACATCGCCGAGACGGATATGACCGCCCCTCGCTTGCCTGCTGCGGCGAGTGCGCTACCCATCGAACAAACAGCCCGCCACGCCGGGCACGCGAAGGGGATCATAACCACCATGGCCGTCGAAATCCTGCTCCCGAAGATCGGTTTCTCCATGCAGGAGGGCCAGGTCGCCGAATGGCTCGCCGCCGATGGGGCGCAAGTGACCGAAGGCCAGCCGCTGTTCTCGCTGGAGGCGGACAAGTCCACCAACGAGGTCGAATCCCCCGCCACCGGCACGCTCAAGATCGTCACGCAGACGGGCGAGACTTACGAAGTCGGCACCGTTCTCGGCTGGATCGAGTAACTGGCTGGACAGGCGCGGATCGTCGGGTCACTATCCGCGCCATGAACCGCCTTCTTACCGCTGTCGCCGCCTTCGGGCTCCTCGCCGTTTCGGGCACCGCGCATGCCAGTCTCGCGGTCGGCGCGAAGGCGCCGCAGTTCGCGGCCAAGGGCGCCAAGGCGGGCAAGGAAGTCGACTTCGATCTCGCCAAGGCGCTGAAGAAGGGGCCGGTCGTGCTCTACTTCTATCCCAAGGCATTCACGCAGGGCTGCACGCTGGAGGCCCACGCCTTCGCCGAAGCCACGCCCGAGTTCGCGCAGCTTGGCGCAACCGTGGTGGGCATGTCGGCGGACGACCTGCCGACGCTCAAGAAATTCTCGACCGAGGAATGCCGCGACAAGTTCGCGGTCGCCACCGCCAGCCCCAAGGTGACCAAGGATTACGACGTCGCACTCACCCGGCCGGGCGTCCCGGCAGGCATGACCCAGCGCGTCAGCTACGTCATCGACCAGAGCGGCCACGTCGCCTTCGTCCACTCCGACATGGACTACCGCGAACACGTCACGATGACGCTGGCGGCGGTCAAGGCGATGAAGGCCAAGCGCCCCGGTTGAACCCGGCCCCTTGCGCCGAACCGCCTGAGCGCCACTTTACAAACAGCCGTACTGCGCTAAGCGGTGCGGCTCGTTTGTTTCAGGCCGGTCGTGATCCCGGCTCATCGGAGATTTTCGCCATGCGTGCCGAGGGGCAGGCCCACATTGTCCGTATCGAGAAGGCCCTCGCGCTGGTCCGCAAGTTCCTCGACTGGGACCGCGCGCTGCGCCGGTTCGACGAGCTGAACGCGCGCGTCGAGGACCCGACCCTTTGGGAAAAGCCCAAGGAGGCCGAGGCGGTCATGAAGGAACGTCGCCGTCTCGAGGCTGCGATCGGCGCGGTGAACTCGATCAGCGCCGAGATGGCCGATGCCGTCGAGTTCGTCGAACTGGGCGAGATGGAAGGCGATGAGGAAACCATCGCCGAGGGCCTGTCGGCGCTCGCCGCGCTGGCCGAGCGCGCCGATCAGGACAAGGTCACCGCGCTGCTCTCGGGTGAGGCGGACGGCAACGACACTTATCTCGAAGTCCACGCGGGTGCCGGCGGTACCGAAAGCCAGGACTGGGCGGAAATCCTTCAGCGCATGTACACGCGCTGGGCGGAGCGCCACGGCTACAAGGTCGAACTGGTCGACTATCACGCGGGCGAAGCGGCGGGCATCAAGAGCTGCACCTTGCTCATCAAGGGCGAGAACGCCTACGGCTATGCCAAGACCGAAAGCGGCGTTCACCGCCTGGTCCGTATCAGCCCCTATGACAGCGCGGCGCGGCGGCACACCAGCTTCTCGTCGGTGTGGGTCTATCCGGTGATCGACGATACCTTCGAGATCGAGATCAACCCGTCCGACCTGAAGATCGACACCTATCGCGCTTCGGGCGCGGGCGGGCAGCACGTCAACACCACCGATTCGGCCGTGCGCATCACGCACCAGCCCTCGGGGATCATCGTCGCCAGCCAGATCGACCGTTCGCAGCACAAGAACCGCGAAATCGCCATGGGCATGCTGAAAGCGCGCATGTTCGAGGCCGAGATGCGCCGCCGCGAGGAAGCCGCCAGCGCCGAACACGCGAGCAAGAGCGACATCGGCTGGGGGCATCAGATCCGCTCCTACGTGCTGCAGCCGTACCAGCAGGTGAAGGACTTGCGCACGGGTGTGGTCTCGACCGCGCCCGACGACGTGCTCGACGGCGCCCTCGATCCGTTCATGGCCGCGGCCCTGTCGCAGCGCGTGACCGGCGAGAAGGTCGAAGTCGAAGACGCCGACTGAAACGTGGCGGCCGTCTCGTCCCGGGACAGTGGCCGGGGCGAGAGGGCATGAATGCGACGGATCTCTTTCAACCGTTTTGCCAATCGCGCGCACAGGCGCTAAGGGGCCGCATGTTTCGCGCGCATACCCTCTTTCCGGCCATGCTGGTGCCTGCTCTGTTGAGTCTGGCCGCCTGCCAGCAGCCTGCTGTCGATGACGGCCGGGAAAAGGGCGCGCCCAAGTTCCCCAAGCCCGATCGCCCCGTTGCGCAAAGCACCTCCAGCACGTTCTCCACCGAAGCCCAGCGCGACAGCGCGGGCGAGGCCAACACGGTAATGGACCTTGCAGGCGTGGCGCCCGGCATGAGCGTGGCCGATCTCGGCGCGGGCGAGGGGTACTACACCGTCCGCCTCTCGCACCGCGTCGGCAAGAAGGGCCGGGTTCTGGGCGAGGATATCGATCGCGGTGCCAACGAACGCCTCGCCACGCGCGTCATGCGCGAGGAACTGGAGAACGTCTCGATCAAGCTGGGCCGCCCGAGCGATCCCAGCCTGCCCGAGAAGAGTTTCGACCGCATCTTCCTGGTCCATATGTACCACGAGGTCGGCGACCCTTACGGTTTCCTCTGGAGGCTGCGCCCGGCGCTGCGTCCCGGCGGTAAGCTGGTGGTCGTGGATGTCGATCGCCCCGCCGGTGGGCATGGCCTGCCGCCTTCGCTGCTTTTCTGCGAATTTGCGTCGGTGGGCTATCGGTTGACGGAATTTGTTCGCAAGCCCGAATTACAGGGCTATTATGCGCAGTTTGAAGTCGCAGGGGCAAGGCCTGCGCCGGCAGATATAAAGCCGTGCCGAATTTCGGGGGTAGCGCCGCCGAAAACCAATGGATCGCAGAGCTGAGCCGCGAAAGCCTGGGGAAAGACGAGAGAAAATGAGTTTCAAGGGTCTCAAGCCGATCATCTATGGTGGCCGTGAAGTCTGGCCGCTGGTCGAAGGCGGCAAGGGCGTCGCCGCGACGAACCACATGAGTTCGGGCGCGTGGGCGGCTGCGGGCGGCATCGGCACGGTCAGCGCGGTGAATGCCGACAGCTACGACGCCGAAGGCAAGATCATCCCGCAGATCTACAACGCACTGACCCGCAAAGAACGCCACCAGGAACTGATCGACTACGCCATCGACGGCGCGGTCGAGCAGGTCCGCCGGGCTTTCGACATTTCGGGCGGCAAGGGCGCGATCAACATCAACGTCCTGTGGGAAATGGGCGGCGCGCAGCAGATTCTCGAAGGCGTTCTGGAAAAGACCCGGGGCATGGTCACGGGCGTCACCTGCGGTGCGGGCATGCCTTACAAGCTGTCCGAGATCGCGGCGCGCTTCAACGTCAACTACCTGCCGATCGTCAGCTCCGCGCGTGCGTTTCGCGCGCTGTGGAAGCGTGCCTATCACAAGGTCGCCGACCTGATGGGCGCGGTGGTCTACGAGGATCCGTGGCTGGCGGGCGGTCACAACGGCCTGTCCAACGCCGAAGACCCGCTCAAGCCCGAGGATCCGTATCCCCGCGTCAAGGCCCTGCGCGACACCATGCGCGCGGAAGGCGTGCCGGACAGCGTGCCGATCGTGATGGCGGGCGGCGTCTGGTTCCTGCGTGACTGGAACGAATGGATCGACAACCCGGAACTCGGCTCGATCGCGTTCCAGTACGGCACCCGTCCGCTGCTGACGCACGAGAGCCCGATCCCGCAGGCGTGGAAGGATCATCTGCGCACGCTGGAGCCCGGCGACGTGCTGCTCCACCGCTTCTCGCCCACCGGCTTCTATTCCTCGGCCGTGCGCAACCCGTTCCTGCGCAATCTGGAAGCACGCTCGGAGCGTCAGATCCCCTATTCGAAGGTTGAGGCGGGCGTGCACACCGTACGTCTCGACGTCGGTGTGAAGGGCAAGAACTTCTGGGTCGCCCCCAAGGATCTGGAGCGCGCGCGCACCTGGTCGGCGCAGGGCTTCACCGATGGCCTGCGTACGCCGGACGACACGATCATCTTCGTGAACCCGGCAGAGCGCGACGAAATCCGCAAGGATCAGGCCGACTGCATGGGCTGCCTGTCGCACTGCGGTTTCTCTTCGTGGAAGGACCACGACGACTACACCACTGGCCGCCTTGCCGACCCGCGCAGCTTCTGCATCCAGAAGACGCTGCAGGACATCGCCCATGGCGGTCCGATCGACGAGAACCTGATGTTCGCGGGTCACGCGGCCTACAAGTTCAAGCAGGACCCGTTCTATTCGAATGGCTTCACGCCGACCGTGAAGGAACTGGTCGATCGTATCCTGACCGGCGACTGATCGGACAGGACAACGCGGCTTTCAAGCGGCCGGTACGGAGCGATCCGTGCCGGCCATTGTCGTTTCGGAGCGGGACGGCCAGGCGACCATTGCAAGGAAGCTGGCGACGGCGGGCAAGGTCAGCAGCCAGTCGACATAGCTGAGCACGGCCTCGATCGCGCTGCGCACGCTCCATCCGGCAAGGATGCCGACGAGTTCCAGCAGCAGCATGCGGGCGACGAGGATCAGCAGAGGGGCGCTCCACCAGCCGCTTCGGCCGAGGTCGTGGAAGCGGCGGATCGACAGGGCGAACAGGGGCAGGGCGACCTTCACCTGTACGCCCAGCATGACGGCGCGCAGGACAGGGCTGGGATCGAGCCAACTCGTCGCCAGGGCCAGCACTGCGACCGGGATCTGCGAAATCAGGATGTAGGTGACGAACTCGCGGCGGTCGGCCTTGCCGCGAAAGTCCAGGGAGCGGGCGACACTGCGGCCAGCCTGCCGGAAATAGGTGATCATCGCCGCATTTCCGGTTTTGCGGGGGTGAGAGTCAATCGAAATTCCATGCCCGTTCGCCGTGGGTGGCGCCGTCCAGCCCTTCGCGCTCGGCATCCTCCGACACGCGCATGGGGAACGCCAGTGAGGCCATGAGCGCGAGGATCACCGTGCCGACGAGCGACCATACCGCGACCACCAGCACGCCTATCCCCTGCGCCGCAAGTTGCGCGACCGGATTCATGTCGTCGCCATATCCCACGCCGCCCAAGCTTTCGGACAGAAACACGGCGAGCAGCAGCGATCCTAAGATGCCGCCTATGCCCTGTATCGCAAAGACGCCGAGCGCATCGTCGATGAGCAGTTTACGTCGGACGAGCAGCGCCGCGAAGTGGCAGATGATGCCCCCCAGCGCTCCCAGCAGCAGGGCAGAGCCCGGCGATACGAAGCCGGCTGCCGGA
Source organism: Novosphingobium resinovorum (assembly GCF_027922145.1). Taxonomy (GTDB): domain Bacteria; phylum Pseudomonadota; class Alphaproteobacteria; order Sphingomonadales; family Sphingomonadaceae; genus Novosphingobium; species Novosphingobium resinovorum. Next base: position 29,440 of record NZ_BSFC01000024.1, read on the forward strand.
GCGAGTGTCGCCAAACCTGCCATAGCGCCGGTCGCAAAGCCGGTCGCGGTGGACCTGCCGGCAGTCAGCCGCTCGACCAGCAACCATGTCATGGCGGCGGCGGCGGAGCCCACGTGCATCGCGATGATGGCTGCGGCGGCATCGTCGTTGGCGGCGATGGCGGAGCCGCCACTCAGCGCCAGCCAGCCGATCCACAGCAGCGCCATGCCCGCAATGGACAATGCCGGGCTCTGGGGTGCGACAACCCCTTGCGTGACGCCCTTGCGCCGCCCTAGCATCACTGCGACGACCAGCGCCGATACGCCCGCAGTCACGTTGACGACGATGCCGCCCGCCCAGTCGAGCGTCCCCACGCCGACGGCAAGCCAGCCTCCACCCCACAACCAGTGTGCGACGGGGGCATAGACGACGAGGCCCCACAGTGCGGCGAAGGTGACGATCCATCCGAACCGCGCGCGTTCCGCTCCGGCGCCGACGAACAGGGCCGGAGCGAGGGTAGCTAAGACCATCTGATACAGGGCATAGGCGCTTTCCGGAACGTTGGTTCCCGTACGCACGTTGCCCAATGAGATCAGCATCCAGGCATTGCCCTTGCCCAGCCAGCCGCCCGCCACGTCGCCGAACGCGATAGTATAGCCGACGATGATCCAGACCATCGAAGCCGCAGCGAAAATTGCCCCGCACTGGACCAGGATGGAAAGCGCGTTCTTTGCGCGCACTTGTCCCGCGTAGAAGAGTGCAAGGCCCGGCAATGCCAGCAGGGCAAGCACCGAGGCGGCGAGCATCCACGAAGTGTCGCCCCCGTCCGCGACGTCGAGTCGTCCATCCTGCGCGAAGCTGACCGTTGGTGTAAATGCGGTGCCCAAGACCGCGAAGGCCATCGATAGTGGCAAGCTGGCAGCCATTGTCGAACGCCTGATCATCGCGCCGTCATTCCCCATGAGATTCGCCGCAGCGATAGCGGGCGAACCCTTTACGGGGGGTTAGATCAGGAAACTAATTCGGTACAAGCGATTGCAATCCCGAAGTGGATTGATGCCCGGGGTTTGAAGCATTGGTACTTCAGGAATCGAGGCTTCAGGCCGGGTCGGGCAGCACCATGTCGGGCGGGCGGTGACCATCGACCCAGGAACGGATGTTGGTTACGATCTTGTGACCTGCCGCGCCGCGTCCCTCGTAAGTGGCGCTGCCGAGGTGGGGCAGGGCGACGAGGTTGGGCATAGCCAGCAGTCGCGGATCGACTTGCGGTTCGCGTTCGAAAACGTCGAGCGCCGCCGCGATGCGCTCCTGGGACAGTACTTTGACGAGCGCATCCTCGTCGACGAGACGTCCCCGGCTCGTGTTCACGAGACATGCGCCCGGCTTCATCAGGCCAAGGCGGCGGGCATCGATGAGGTGTCTGGTTTCGGGTCCGGCAGGGCAATGCAGCGTCAGGATGTCGGCCTCGGCGACGAGCCGGTCGAGATTGGGCTCGTAGCGGGCAGAGACCATGTTCTCGACCGCCGGGGGCAGCCGATGCCGGTTATGGTAACGGATTTCCAGCCCGAACGCCCGTGCACGGTATGCCACGGCCTGCCCGATCCGTCCCATGCCGACTATGCCTAGTGTCTTGCCGCTGAGGGAATGGCCCAGCATCGAAGACGGTGCCCATCCTTCCCACCGCCCTTCGCGAAGCGTCCGCGCGTTCTCGCTGAAGCGGCGGGAGACGAGTATGATCAGCGCGAGCGTCAGGTCGGCGGTGTCGTCGGTGAACACGCCGGGCGTATTGGTCACGAGAATGCGGTGGGCCCGCGCTGCGGCGAGGTCGATATGGTCGGTGCCCGCACCGAAGCTTGCGATCATGGCGATGCGCTCACCGGCACCGGCGATCATTGCAGCGTCTATCATGTCGGTGACGGTCGGCACCAGCACGTCGCAATCGTGCATAGCCGTCTCCAACTGCACCCGCGTCATCGGCCGGTCGTCGAGGTTGGGGACAAGGTCGAAAAGCTCGGCCATGCGCGCTTCGACCTCCGGCAGCAGCCGTCGCGTGACGATCACGCGGGGACGGGGCGGGAGCGGGCGCGCGGTGTCCATTTCGGGTCATGAGCTAGGCCTTCCACAGGGGCGTGGTCAAGCGCCCTTGATGGGCCTCCTCGCCGCGCGGTAAGATCGCCGCGATGAACCGTCCCGCTTTTTTTTCGTCGCCCTTGCTGCTTGCGACGGCCGTGCTCGGCCTTCTTGCCGCGCAGCCGGCGCGTGCCGCCAATGACGATAAGGTGCCCTACTGGGCCTCGATCGACGCCGAAATTGCGAATTTGCGTGTGGGGCCGGGCGATTCGTATCGCATCGACTGGGTCTATCGACGCCCGCACCTGCCGGTGAAGGTTCTGCGTCGCGAGGGGCCGTGGCGACTGGTGGAGGATCCGGATGGCTCTAAAGGCTGGATGCGCGACCTGCTGCTGTCCCGCCAGAGAGCCGCAATGGTCAAAGACGGCAGCCTGATCGAAATGCGCGCCCAAGGCAACGGTGCGTCCGCCATGCTTTGGCGCGTCGAGCCCGGCGTCGTCGGCCTGCTCGGTGAATGCAAAGAGGGCTGGTGCCCGTTCGACACCGACGGGCACAAGGGTTTCGTGCGCGAGGACCAGCTCTGGGGTACCGGGGCGCCCTGATTGCTCAACTGAGCTGTATGAAGTCGGCTTCTGCGGCAAGTCTGCTTGGCGAAAGGCCCGGCCTGCCGAAGTAGAAGCCCTGCGCCTCGTCGCAGCCCTGTGCCCGAAGCAAGTCCAGTTGCTCGATCGTCTCCACGCCTTCCGCCAGAACCGGCACGTTGAGGCTGTGGCCGAGCGCGAGGACGGCCTTGATGATCGCGCAGGCCTCCACGCTCTGCTGTGAGCGCAGCACGAACGACTTGTCGATCTTGATCTTGTCGAACGGGAACGAGTGCAGCGTGTCGAGCGAGGAATAGCCGGTCCCGAAATCGTCGATCGCGATGCTAACCCCCAGCGTCTTGATCTGGCGCAGGAAATGCAGGGCGCGCAGCTTGTCGGCGATGATCGCGGTCTCGGTGATCTCCAGTTCGAGGCGGCGCGGCGACAGGCCGGTCTCAATCAGGATGTTCTGCACGATCGCCACGAAGTCGTTCTGCAGTAGCTGGATGGGCGAGAGATTCACGGCGACCTTCAGATGCTCCGGCCAGGACCGCGCCTCGCGGCAGGCTTCGCGCATGACCCATTCGCCGACGCGGAAGATCTCGCCGGTCTCCTCGGCGATCGGGATGAATTCGACCGGCGAGACAAGCCCACGCGTCGGGTGGCGCCAGCGCAGCAGGGCCTCGTAGCCGGACAGCCTGCCAGTCGCGAGTTCATGCTGGGGCTGATACAGCACCGTGAGTTCGCCGCGATCGACTGCATGGCGCAGGTCATTGGCGATCTGGCGGCGGGCGCGCGCCGTCTCGTCCATTTCCGGCTCGTAGAAGGCGATGCGTTCGGTGACGCTGCCCTTGGCGCGGTACATGGCAAGGTCGGCGTTGTTGAGCAACTGCTCGCGTCGGGCGCCGTCCTCCGGAAACACCGCGAGGCCGATGCTGCCGCCGAGGTGAAAGGCGTTGTCGTCCGAGCCGAACGGTGTCGCGAAGCACTCTTCGACGCGCCGCAGGAATACATCGAGTTCGTTCCGGTCGCGGAAGCGCTTGGCGGCGGCAAATTCGTCGCCACCAAGGCGTGCGACGATCTCGCCGTCGTCGAGCACATCGACCATGCGCTGGGCGAGATGTTGCAGAGCGGCGTCGCCTGCGGAATGCCCGCGGGTGTCGTTGATTTCCTTGAAGCGGTCGAGGTCGATCATGACTACGGCAAGCTGGTGCCCGAAGTGGCGCGCCTCTTCCAGTTCGGCGTCGATCCAGTGGGCGAAGCTGTTGCGGTTGGGCAGGCCGGTCAGGTTGTCGTGCATCGCCATGTGCGCGATCTTCGCCTCGGAGCGGCGGCGTTCGGTGATGTCGTCGAACGTCACGACGCGCCCACCGCCGGGCATCGCGCGGCTCGTCATCGATACGACGAGGGTTTCGCCGAGGTCGAGGGTGACCGACGCGGCGGCCATGTCGGCGACGGGGCGCGTGAAATGGCGATGCAGGTCATCGCGGCGCCCGCGCGAGGCCGAGCGCCCGGCGGGCGCGGCGAGAACGGCGCCCGCGACGGCTTCGGCCTTCATGCCTGACAGGGAGGTGTCCGGGGCGATTCCCCAGATCGCGTTGAAGCGCGGATTGGCAATGCGCAGGCGGCCGTCCGCGTCGAACAGGCACAGGCCCTGGTGCATGTTGGCCAGCGCCGCGTCGAGGTGGCCCGTCATTTCACGAACGCGGTCCTCGTCCTCCTTGAACCGCGTCATGTCCCGGGTGATCTTGGCGAAGCCGATGTGCTCGCCAAGTTCGTTGGCGACCTTCTCTATGGTGACGTGAGCCCAGAAGCGGGTGCCGTCGCGCCGGACGCGCCAGCCCTCGCCGCTGAACTTGCCTGTCTTGGCGGCATCGGCGACGGCGCGGCGGGGCAGGTCGTCGGCCTGATCTTCGGGCGTGTAGAACGCGGCGAGCGGCATGCCTACGGCTTCATCGGAAGAGTAGCCCTTCAGGCGCTGTGCGCCCGCGTTCCAGTTGACCACCTGACCGTCGCGGTCGAGCATGTAGATCGCGCAGTCGGTGATGCCCTTGACGAGAATGCTCATGTCGCGCTCGGTCGCATGGAGAACCAGACGGGCTCGGCGGGCGATGCTCAGGACCGCGATGCTGATGGCGAGCAGGGCGAGCGATCCGGCGCTGATAGCGGCTGCCATGCTGTCGGGGGAGAGCAGGGTGCCGCCGTGCAGGTCGAGCGGCGCGGGCGTCAACTGCATCGCGGCCATGCCGGTGAAGTGCAGCGACACGATCGAGAGGGCCAGCAGGCCCGCAGCCGCCAGCGCGCTGAGAATCGAACGCCCCTTGACCGAAAGCGCGAGGGCGGGGCAGGCGGGCAGCACCGCGAAGAGCAGCGACACCGCGACGAAGGCGGGACGCCAGTGGATGTCGGCGGGAAACTCGATCGCGGACATGCCGATGTAGTGCATCGCGATGACGCCCGAGCCCGCGAGCAGGCCGGCAAGCGCGAAACCCTTGCGATGCGGCAGGGCGAGGGAGACCGCGAACGACAGCGAGGTCATGACCACCGCGATGAGCAGCGAGATCACGGTGGCGGGAACATGATATCCCACGACCAGTCCCGGGCCGTAGCCGAGCATCGCGACGAAGTGCGTTGCCCAGACGCCGAAGCCGATGGCGCTGCCCGCACCCACGATCCAATGGCACGCAGCCGATCCCGACAAGTGGCGGGCATGACGCAGCAACTGCACCGCGCACAGGGTGGAGACGACGCAGATCGCGGCTGCCAGCAGGACAAACCATCTGTCATGCTGATCGTGAATGCACAGCAGAACGTCGAACATCGGCAACCCTAGTCATCAGAAACCTGATGGCTGTTAGGGTTGATTGGTTAACACGGGCCTAACTCTGTTCCCGCAGTGAGGTCATGTCTGACTGAAACACCGTTCGTCATCCCCGCGAAGGCGGGGACCCAGCTGATGCCGGTGCAACAGGAACTGTCAGGAGAGGGGTTCCCGACTTCGCGGGGATGACGATGACACGGATCGCCCACCACAAGACACGCCGCGCGTTAGGAAATGCCCCCTGCCCGGGTTGCGGGCAGAGGGCATTTCCTTGTCGTCAGGCCAGTTCGACCGCGATCGCCGTGGCTTCGCCGCCACCGATGCAGAGGCTGGCGACGCCCTTCTTGAGGCCCTTTTCCTTGAGCGCGTTGATGAGCGTCACGATGATGCGCGTGCCCGAAGCACCGATCGGATGGCCGAGCGCGGTGGCGCCGCCGTGGATGTTGACCTTGTCATGCGGGATGCCGAGGTCGTGCATCGCGAACATGGCAACGCAGGCGAAGGCTTCGTTGACTTCGAACAGGTCGACGTCGGCGAGGTTCCAGCCCACCTTCTCGACCAACTTGGTGATTGCGCCGACCGGGGCGGTGGTGAACTTGGCCGGCTCCTGCGCGTGAGCCTCGACGCCGACGACGGTAGCCACCGGCGTCAGGCCCTTGGCATCGGCCACGCTCTTGCGCGTCAGCACCACGGCGGCCGCGCCGTCCGAGATCGAGCTGGAGCTGGCGGCGGTGATCGTGCCGTCCTTGGCGAAGGCGGCGCGCAGGGTGCGGATCTTGTCCGGATTGCCCTTGGGCGGCTGCTCGTCGGTGTCGACGATGACTTCGCCCTTGCGCGTCTTCACGGTGACGGGGACGATCTCTGCGGCGAAGGCGCCCGAGGTGATCGCTTCCTGCGCGCGGCGCAGCGACTCGATCGAGTAATCGTCCTGGTTCTCGCGGGTCAGCTGGTATTCGTCGGCGGTGACTTGCGCGAACGAGCCCATCGAGCCGCCTTCGTAGGCGTCTTCCAGACCGTCGAGGAACATGTGGTCGTAGATCGTGTCATGACCGGCGCGTGCGCCCGAACGGTGCTTCTTCGAAAGATACGGGGCGTTGGTCATCGATTCCATGCCGCCCGCGATCACCACGTCGAGCGAACCGGCGGCCAGTGCCTCGGCGCCCATGATCACGGTCTGCATGCCCGAGCCGCAGACCTTGTTGACGGTGGTAGCCTGCACCGACTTGGGCAGGCCGGCCTTCAGCGCGGCCTGGCGGGCAGGGGCCTGGCCGAGACCAGCGGGCAGCACGCAGCCCATGTAGATTCGCTCGATGTCCTCGCCCGCGACGCCAGCGCGCTCGACGGCGGCCTTCACCGCGGTCGCGCCGAGGTCGGTCGCCGATACGTCCGCCAGCACGCCCTGCAGACCGCCCATGGGGGTGCGCGCATAAGAGAGGATGACGATCGGGTCGGAAGCCGAAATCTGGGCCATTGGCATACCTTTCACACTGATGACTGTTCTAGTTGACGAATGGGATAATGTTGCGCTGCGTCAATTGCAATGATGCGACAGTACGAGGCGCCTCTACACCGTCCCGCCGGTTTCCTCCGGAGATGGGAAGCTCCGCCCGATTGCCAAGATATGTCCGCCGCGTTTCGCGAACAATTCGCAATAAACCGGTTGCACGAAGCGACTTGACGATTGCGTCAGGCGCCTCGGGGTGGGCAAGCGCCGGGAAACTGCGGGATTGGACACTTTGTCGTGTTGCAATGCAATGCGAATGGCGGATTATTGTGCCGGGATACCCTTGCGAGGCGCGGTGGGCTGGCCTAAGGACGCGCCAACTTGACGGGCTCACCATGACATATTCGAGTCCGCCAACGTCGCATTCGCGGTAAGAGGCAAGAACATTGACCGATCTGTCGCAATACCTGCCGATCCTCATCTTCCTGGTGATCGCGCTTGGGCTTTCGTCCGTGATCGTGTTCCTTCCGCTGGGCGTTGCCCGGCTGACCGGCACGCACCAGCCCAGCGCAGACAAGAACAGCGAATATGAGTGCGGCTTCCCCGCCTTCGAAGATCCGCGCAGCCAGTTCGACGTGCGATTCTACCTGGTGGCGATCCTCTTCATCATCTTCGACCTCGAAGCTGCCTTCCTGTTCCCCTGGGCCGTGTCGCTCAAGCTGACGGGCTGGGCCGGTTGGACGACGATGATGGTATTCCTGGGCGAACTGGCCATCGGCCTCGCCTATGCCTGGAAAAAGGGAGCTTTGGACTGGGAATGAGCACGCTCGTTAACTCGGCGGGCCAGCCTCTGGCCCCGATGTCGCCGGTCGGCGGCGCGATCACCGCGCCCGACCAGTCGTTTTTCAAGGATCTCAATCAGGAAGTGTCCGACAAGGGCTTCTTGGTCACCTCGACCGAGGAACTGTTCCAGTGGGCCCGTACGGGTTCGCTGTGGTGGATGACTTTCGGCCTCGCGTGCTGCGCGGTCGAGATGATTCACGTCAACATGCCCCGCTACGACATGGAGCGCTTCGGCGCCGCGCCGCGCGCTTCCCCGCGCCAGTCGGACGTGATGATCGTGGCAGGCACGCTCTGCAACAAGATGGCCCCCGCGCTCCGCAAGGTCTACGACCAGATGTCGGAGCCGAAGTACGTCATCTCGATGGGCAGCTGCGCCAACGGCGGCGGCTACTATCACTACAGCTACTCGGTGGTGCGCGGCTGCGACCGCATCGTGCCCGTCGACATCTACGTGCCGGGTTGCCCGCCGACTGCCGAAGCGCTGCTTTATGGCGTGATGCAGTTGCAGCGGAAGATCCGCCGCGTGGGCACCGTCGAGAGGTAAGGCCAGATGCCCGTTCTGCATTCCGCTCCGAAGATCGCCTCGAACGAGGGCGTCCTCGACGCTCTCGTCGCCGCGCTGGGCCCCAAGGTCGTCTCCGCGAAGGAGGAGCATGGCGAAATCGTGCTCACTATCGCGCGAGACGAGATCGAGAACGCGCTGCGCATCCTGCGCGACGATCACGAATACCAGCAGATGATGGAAATGGCCGGCGTCGATTATCCGTCGCGTCCTGAGCGTTTCGAAGTCGTCTACATGCTGCTTTCGGTCACCAAGAACCATCGTATCATGGCGAAGGTGACGGCGGCCGAGCACACCCCGGTCCCGACGATCACCACGCTGTGGCCGAACGCCGGCTGGCTGGAACGCGAAGTGTTCGACATGTACGGCGTGATCTTCGCCGGCAACAAGGACTTGCGCCGCATCCTCACCGACTACGGTTTCGAGGGCCACCCGTTCCGCAAGGACTTCCCGCTCACCGGCTACCAGGAACTGCGCTATTCCGAAGAGGACAAGCGCGTTGTGTACGAGCCGGTCAGCCTCGCGCAGGATCTGCGCCAGTTCGACTTCATGAGCCCGTGGGAAGGCGCCGACTACATCCTTCCGGGTGACGAGAAGGCGCCTGCGCCTGCCGCTCCGGCTGCGGCTCCGACGCCCAAGGCGACCGAGAGCAAGGCCGACACCGGCGCCGGTGAAAAGGCGAACGAAAAGGCTGTCGAAAAGGAATCCGCACCCGCTCCGGCCAAGACCGAAGACGGGAAGGCCCCTGAGGCGCCCAAGGAAACCGAAAGCCGTCCGGACAAGGGAGACGTCAAGTGAGCATGCTGCTTGAACAGTCGCCCACCACCGGCGACGAGGTCATCACCAACTACACGATCAACTTCGGTCCCCAGCATCCGGCGGCCCACGGCGTTCTGCGCATGGTCATGGAACTGGACGGCGAGATCATCGAGCGGATCGATCCGCACGTCGGCCTGCTCCATCGCGGCACCGAAAAGCTGATCGAGCACAAGACGTACCTCCAGGCGCTGCCGTACTTCGACCGCCTGGATTACTGCTCGCCGCTCGGCATGGAGCACTCCTACGTGCTCGCGATCGAGAAGCTGCTGAACCTCGAGGTTCCGCTGCGCGCCCAGTACCTTCGCGTGCTGTTCGCCGAGCTGACCCGCATCTGCAACCACATGATGAACATGGGTTCGCACATCATGGACATCGGCGCGATGACGCCGAACCTGTGGCTGTTCGAAATCCGCGAGGATTGCCTCAACTTCTTCGAGCGCGCCTCGGGCGCCCGCATGCACTCGGCCTGGTTCCGTCCCGGCGGCGTGCATCAGGACGTGCCGCTCAAGCTGCTGACCGACATCGCCGACTGGCTCGACACGCGCCTGCCGGAACTGTTCGAGGACGCGCTGAGCCTCGTCGCCGACAACCGCATCTTCAAGCAGCGCAACGTCGATATCGCCACGGTGTCGAAGGAAGACGCGCTGGCATGGGGCTTCTCCGGCCCGATGATCCGCGGTTCGGGCATCGCCTGGGATATCCGCAAGGCGCAGCCCTACGACGTCTATGACCGCATGGACTTCGAGGTTCCCGTCGGCACCAGCGGCGACTGCTACGACCGCTTCATGTGCCGTGCCGAGGAAGTGCGCCAGTCTGCCCGCATCATGAAGCAGTGCCTGCGCGAAATGCCCGAAGGTCCGGTGGCTTCCACCGACCGCAAGGTCGTTCCGCCCAAGCGCGCCGAGATGAAGTCCTCGATGGAATCGCTGATCCATCACTTCAAGCTCTACACCGAAGGCTTCCACGTTCCGGCGGGCGAAGTCTACGTCGCGACCGAAAGCCCCAAGGGCGAATTCGGCGTCTATCTCGTGTCGGACGGCTCGAACAAGCCGTACCGCTGCAAGATTCGCCCGACCGCGTTCAGCCACCTGCAGGCGATGGACTTCATGTCCAAGGGGCACATGCTGCCGGACGCCACGGCGATCCTGGGCGCCATGGACATCGTGTTCGGGGAGTGCGACCGTTGAGCAATCTCGACACCGCCAAGGCCATGATCGCGGCCTACAACGCGCAGGACGTCGATACGTACGTCTCGTACATGACCGATGAGGCCTGCGAGGCGAACTATCGCGGCGCCGTCGTGCGCGAAGGCAAGGAGGGCACCCGTTCGGGCCTCGCCGCCGCTTTCGCCAAGTGGCCGCAGAACAAGGCCGAGATCGTCGAAGCCTCGCAGATCGGCGCTTACGTGCTGATGCGCGAGCACGTGACGCGCGGCCCTGCGAGCGACGGTTCGGAACTCGTGGACCCGTTCGACGTGATCGCGGTCTACAGCTTCGAAGGCGACAAGTGTTCGCGCGTCGAATTCATTCGTTGATGATCGCAAAGGGGTGGGACCTGTGACGAAGTTCAACACTGTAGAAATGATCCGTATCTGGGCGACCCTCACGGGTCTGTTCCTCGTCGGGCTCTACTTCGTCGTTCTTTGGCTCGGGATCGCTCCCTCGCCGATGATCGCCATGCTGGCGACTGCCATCGGCGGCTTCGAGATTTTCTTTTTCGGCCAGGATCAGTGGCTGAAGCGCAGAGGTAAGCATGGCTGACCGCTATATCGAACCCGATACGCCCGAATTGCGGGCCCGTTGGGGTAATTTTGCCTGGACCGAGGCGAACGCCGCCAAGGCCAAGGACATCGTCGCGCGCTATCCCGAAGGGCGCCAGCGCTCGGCGGTGATGCCGCTGCTCGACCTTGCCCAGCGCCAGGTCGGTGCCGAAGAGAACACGCAGGGCTGGCTGCCGATCCCGGTGATGGAATACATCGCCGAGTACCTCGCCATGCCGGTCATCCGCGTGGTCGAGGTCGCCTCGTTCTACACGATGTACAACATCGCGCCGATCGGTCGTTTCCACGTTCAGGTCTGCGGCACCACCCCGTGCATGCTGCGCGGTTCGGACGATCTGCTGGCGACCTGCAAGTCGCGCGGCATGAAGAAGGGCCACATCTCGGCCGACGGCCTCTGGTCGTTCACCGAGGTCGAGTGCATGGGCAACTGCGCCTCGGCCCCGATGGTCCAGATCAACGACGACAATTACGAGGACCTGACCTCGGACCGCCTGAACGCCGTGCTCGACGCACTGGCGCGCGGCGAGACGCCGAAGGCAGGCACGCAGGACCCGGCACGTCACACCGTGGAACCGGTGGGCGAGCCGACCAACCTCGTCGCCATGATGACCGAAAACCATGACTATCGGAGCGAGTGGTAATGGCTCTCCTCGATAAGGATCGCATCTTCACCAACCTCTACGGCTTCCAGCCGTGGAACCTGAAGGAAGCGCAGGCGCGCGGCGCCTGGGACAACACCAAGGACCTGATCGCGCGCGGCCGTGACGCCATCATCGACGAGATGAAGGCTTCGGGTCTGCGCGGGCGCGGCGGTGCGGGCTTCCCCACCGGCATGAAGTGGTCCTTCATGCCCAAGCAGCCGCCGCTCGACCAGAACGGCAACCCCAAGCCCAGTTTCCTCGTGATCAACGCGGACGAATCCGAGCCGGGTTCGTGCAAGGACCGCGAGATCATGCGCCACGATCCGCACCTTCTGTTCGAAGGCGCTCTGGTGGCCGGTTTCGCGATGGGCGCGCGCGCGGCCTACATCTACATCCGCGGCGAATACATCCGCGAGGCCGAAGTGCTCTTCGCCGCGCGTGAGGAAGCCTATGCGGCGGGCCTGCTGGGCAAGAACGCGGCGGGTTCGGGCTACGACTTCGACGTCTTCGTCCATCGCGGCGCAGGCGCTTACATCTGCGGCGAAGAAACCGCGATGATCGAGAGCCTCGAAGGCAAGAAGGGCCAGCCCCGCCTGAAGCCGCCGTTCCCGGCCGGCGCGGGCCTCTACGGCTGCCCGACCACGGTGAACAACGTGGAATCGATCGCGGTTGCGCCCACCATCCTGCGTCGCGGCGCTTCGTGGTTCTCCTCCTTCGGGCGTGAGAACAACAAGGGCACCAAGCTCTTCCAGATCAGCGGGCACGTGAACCGTCCCTGCGTGGTCGAGGAAGAGATGTCGATCCCGTTCAGCGAACTGATCGAGCGTCATTGCGGCGGCATTCGCGGCGGCCGCGACAACCTGCTGGCGGTGATCCCCGGCGGTTCGTCGGTGCCGCTGGTGCCGTCCGCCGACATCTGGGACGCGCCGATGGACTTCGACGGCCTAAAGGCGGTTGGCTCGGGCCTCGGCACTGCCGCCGTCATCGTCATGGACAAGTCCACCGACATCGTCCGCGCTATTTCGCGCCTCTCGTACTTCTACAAGCATGAAAGCTGCGGCCAGTGCACCCCGTGCCGTGAAGGCACGGGCTGGATGTGGCGCGTGATGGAACGCCTGCGCACCGGCGACGCGCATGTCGAGGAAATCGACATGCTCCAGCAGGTCACCAAGCAGGTCGAAGGCCACACCATCTGCGCGCTCGGTGACGCAGCCGCGTGGCCGATCCAGGGCCTCATCAAGCACTTCCGTCCCGAGATCGAGCGCCGCATCGAAGCGCGCCACGGCTCGCTGCAAGAGGCTGCAGAATAATGCCTAAGGTAAAAGTAGACGGCGTCGAGATCGAGGTTCCTGCAGGCGCCACCGTGCTGCAGGCCGCCGAACTCGCCGGCAAGGAAATCCCGCGCTTCTGCTATCACGAGCGCCTGAGCATTGCCGGCAACTGCCGCATGTGCCTGGTTGAAGTGAAGCCCGGACCGCCCAAGCCGCAGGCAAGCTGCGCGCTTCCCGCCACCGAAGGCCAGGAGATCCGCACGGATTCCGAAATGGTCAAGAAGGCGCGGGAAGGGGTGATGGAATTCCTTCTCATCAATCACCCGCTCGATTGCCCGATCTGCGATCAGGGCGGCGAGTGCGACCTGCAGGACCAGTCGGTCGCCTACGGTCGCGGCGGTTCGCGGTATCACGAGCACAAGCGCGCGGTAACCGAGAAGTACATGGGCCCGCTCATCAAGACCACGATGACGCGCTGCATCCACTGCACCCGCTGCGTGCGCTTCTCGGAAGAGATCGCCGGCGTGGACGAGATCGGCGCGCTCTATCGCGGCGAGACGATGCAGATCACGACCTATCTGGAGAAGGCCGCGCATCACGAGATGTCGGCCAACGTGATCGACCTGTGCCCGGTCGGCGCGCTCACCAGCCGTCCTTATGCGTTCGAAGCGCGTCCCTGGGAGCTGAAGAAGACGCTCTCGATCGACGTCTCCGACGCGACCGGCGCCAACATCCGCATCGACGCGCGTGGCCGCGAAGTGCTCCGCGCACTTCCGCGCAACAACGACGACGTGAACGAGGAATGGCTGAGCGACAAGGCGCGCTTCCAGGTCGACGGCCTGACCAAGCGCCGCCTCGACAAGCCGTTCCTGCGCCGTGACGGCAAGCTGGTCCAGGCCACCTGGAACGAGGCCTTCGCCGCTCTGTCGACCCTGAACCCCGGCGCCTCGATTGCGGCTGTCGCGGGCGACATGGTCGATTGCGAGACGATGTTTGCCGCCAAGGCACTCGTCGGTGCGCTCGGCTCGAGCCTGCTCGAAGGCCGCCAGACCGGCATGGACTACGACACGTCGAGCCTGGCCGCCGTCAACTTCAACACCACCTTCAACGACATCGAGACGGCTGACGCCATCCTGATCGTCGGCTCGATGGTTCGCTGGGAAGCGCCGACGGTCAATGTCCGTCTGCGCAAGGCCGTGAAGCGCGGCGCCAAGGTGTTCCTCATCGGTCCGGAGTGGGAAACCACCTTCGGCGGCGAGTTCCTCGGCGAAGACCTCTCGCTGATCGGCAACCTGCCGGGCCACGTCGCGGACACCCTTTCGGGCGCCAAGCGTCCGGCGGTGATCCTGGGCGGCGCGGCTCTTGGCCGTGGCGGTCTGGAAGCCGGCCTTGCCCTGGCAGGCCAGCTCAACCTCGTCCGCACGCTGGAAGACGGCACCGCCTGGAACGGTTTCAACGTCCTGCACATGGCGGCTTCGCGCATGGGCGGCCTGATGCTCGGCTACGCGCAGAAGGGCGGCATCGCCGACCTCGCCGCCGCCAAGCCCAAGGTGCTGATCTCGCTCGGCGCCGACGAAGTGGACTATACGAAGTTCGCGGACTCGATGATCGTCTACATCGGCCACCACGGTGACAAGGCGGCCCACGCTGCCGATGTGATCCTGCCCGCCTCGGCCTACACCGAGAAGGCCGGCACTTACGTCAACACCGAAGGCCGCGTGCAGTTCGCCGACAAGGCCGTCTTCGCGCCCGGCGACGCGCGTGAGGACTGGACGATCCTGCGCGCGCTGGCCGATGCCTTCGGCGTTTCGGTCGGCTTCGACAGCTTCGATCAGCTTCGCGCTGCCATGGTCGCCTCGGTCCCGGCGCTCGGCGTCGAGGGTCTGGCGGACTACGGCGCGGCTCTGCCCGCGGGCGGTGGTTCGGCTTCGGGCGCGATCGCTTATCCGATCAAGGACTTCTACATGACCAACCCGATCGCGCGCGCCAGCGCGACGATGCAGCGTTGCTCGGCCGAGCTGCTGCACGGTGAAGAGTTCGCGGAGGCCGCGGAATGACTTCGTTCTTCCAGTCCCTCGGGATGCCCTTCGAAGGGGCATGGCTCCTCTCCACCATCTGCGGCATCCTGTTGATCGCGCTGCCGCTGATGCTGGCCGTCGCGATGATCATCTACGTCGACCGCAAGATCTGGGCTGCCATGGCGCTGCGCCGTGGTCCCAACGTCGTCGGTCCGTTCGGTCTGCTGCAGTCCTTCGCGGACGGCCTGAAGGTCTTCCTTCAGGAAACCATCATCCCCTCGGCTGCGAACAAGGGCATCTTCCTGATCGCGCCGGTCGTCACCTTTACCGTGGCGCTGATGGCCTGGGCGGTGATCCCGTTCAATTCGAACGCGATCTTGGCCAACATCAACATCGGCCTGCTCTACGTCCTCGCGATCAGCTCGCTGGGCGTCTACGGCACGATCATGGCGGGCTGGGCTTCGAACTCGAAGTACCCGTTCTTCTCGGCGATGCGCGCCTCGGCGCAGATGATTTCCTACGAAGTCTCGATCGGTTTCATCCTGATCTGCGTCGTCCTGTGGGCCGGTACGTTCAACATGAACGGCATCGTCCTGGCGCAGAAGGGCCACGTTTTCGGCATCATCAACGGCTTCGTCGCGAACCCGCTGCTGTTCCCGATGTGGGTGATGTTCCTGGTGTCGAGCCTTGCGGAAACGCAGCGTGCGCCGTTCGATCTTACCGAAGCGGAATCCGAACTCGTCGCCGGTTACCAGACCGAATATTCGTCGATGGCCTTCGCCGCCTACTGGCTGGGTGAATATGCCAACGTGCTCCTGATGTGCGCGCTCAACGCGACGCTGTTCTGGGGTGGCTGGCTGCCGCCGCTCGATATTCCGGTGCTCTACCTGATCCCGGGCTTCGTGTGGTTCCTGCTCAAGATCTTCTTCTTCTTCTTCGTGTTCAGCTGGGTCAAGGCGACGGTGCCCCGTTACCGTTACGACCAGCTGATGCGCCTGGGCTGGAAGGTCTTCCTCCCCGTTTCGCTCGCTTTCGTTGTGATCGTCAGCGGCTACCTCATGGCTACCGGACACTTCGCATGACCGTCGCATACCTCATAAAGAGCTTCACGCTCTGGGAGTTCGTGAAGGCGCACTGGCTGACCTTGAAGTATTTCTTCAAGCCCAAGGCGACGATCAACTACCCGTTCGAGAAGAACCCGCTTTCGCCCCGCTTCCGCGGCGAGCACGCCCTGCGCCGTTATCCCAACGGCGAGGAACGCTGCATCGCCTGCAAGCTGTGCGAAGCGATCTGTCCGGCGCAGGCGATCACCATTGAGGCGGCGCCGCGAGTGGACGGTTCGCGCCGCACCACGCGCTACGACATCGACATGACCAAGTGCATCTACTGCGGCTTCTGCCAGGAAGCTTGCCCGGTCGATGCCATCGTCGAAGGGCCGAACTTCGAATACGCGACCGAAACGCGCGAAGAACTGCTTTACGACAAGGCCAAGCTGCTGGCGAACGGGGACAAGTGGGAGCGTGCTATCGCCGCGAACCTTGAAGCCGACGCGCCGTACCGTTAACCGGCGCGCGCAAGGAAACGGGCTTCCCATGATCCATATTATCGCCTTCTACCTCTTCGCGGTGATGACGGTGGCCTCCGGCGCCATCACCATCCTCTCGCGCAACCCGGTGCATTCGGTGCTCTGGCTGATCCTGGCGTTCTTCAACGCCGCCGGCCTGATGGTGCTGACCGGCGCCGAGTTCATCGCGGCGCTGCTGGTCATCGTCTACGTTGGTGCGGTCGCGGTGCTGTTCCTGTTCGTCGTCATGATGCTCGACATCGACTTCGCCGAACTGCGCGCCGGTTTCGTCCGCTACTTCCCGTTCGGGGCGCTGGTGGCCATCGTGCTGCTGGCCGAGATCGTGCTGGGCATCGGTGCCTACCGCGCCGGTAACCTGGAACTGGGCACGCCGGATGGTACTGCTGCAACGGCTGCGGGTCTCTCGAACATCGAGGCGATCGGCGGACTGCTTTACAGCCGCTACCTGTTCCTGTTCGAGGCCGCGGGCGTCATCCTGCTCGTCGCCATGATCGGTGCCATCGTGCTGACCCACCGCCAGCGTAACGACACGCGCGGCCAGAAAATCAGCAAGCAGAACCAGCGCCGTCCGCAGGACGCGACGGTCAACGTCAAGCCTGAAATCGGCAAGGGGGTCTCGCTGTGATCGGCGTCGAACATTACGTGGTCGTGAGCTCGATCCTCTTCGTGCTCGGCGTCCTCGGCATCTTCATCAACCGCAAGAACATCATCGTCATCCTGATGTCGATCGAACTGATCCTGCTTGCGGTGAACATCAACCTCGTCGCGTTCAGCGCCTTCCTGCACGACCTGACTGGCCAGATCTTCGCCATGTTCGTGCTGACGGTGGCAGCCGGCGAGGCCGCAGTGGGGCTTGCTATCCTCGTGATCTACTTCCGTGGCCGCGGCACCATCGCCGTCGACGACGTCAACCGGATGAAGGGGTAAGTCCGTGTCGATCTACCTCATCGTCTTTCTGCCGCTGCTGGCGTCGATCCTTGCCGGGTTCGCGAACAAGTCGCTCGGCTTCGTCGTGCCCAAGGTGCTGACGACCGGCGCGCTGTTCATCGCCTGCGGATTGTCCTGGCCGATCTTCATTGCCTTCCTGACCGGCAGCGCTGAAGCCAGCGTCTTCCCGGTTCTGAAGTGGGTCGCTTCGGGCACGATGACCTTCGACTGGGCTCTGCGCGTGGATACGCTCACCGCCGTCATGCTCGTGGTCATCACTTCGGTCTCGGCGCTCGTGCACCTCTATTCGTGGGGCTACATGAGCGAGGAGCCGGATCAGCCGCGCTTCTTCGCGTACCTTTCGCTGTTCACCTTCGCCATGCTCATGCTGGTGACGGCGGACAACCTGGTGCAGATGTTCTTCGGTTGGGAAGGCGTGGGCCTGGCCTCGTACCTCCTGATCGGCTTCTGGTTCCGCAAGCCTTCGGCCGGCGCCGCCGCGATCAAGGCCTTCGTGGTCAACCGCGTCGGTGACCTCGGCTTCATGCTCGGCATCTTCGGTACCTACCTGGTGTTCGGCACTGTCTCGATCCCCGAGATCCTGCACGCCGCGCCGACGATGGCCGGTTCGACCATCGGCTTCCTCGGCCACCGGTTCGACACCATGACGGTGCTGTGCCTGCTGCTGTTCGTGGGCGCGATGGGCAAGTCGGCGCAGCTTGGCCTGCACACCTGGCTTCCGGACGCGATGGAAGGCCCGACCCCGGTGTCGGCGCTGATCCACGCTGCCACGATGGTCACCGCGGGCGTCTTCATGGTCTGCCGTCTTTCGCCGATGTTCGAGCAGAGCGAGACCGCGATGCACGTCGTCGCCG
Source organism: Novosphingobium resinovorum (assembly GCF_027922145.1). GTDB lineage: Bacteria > Pseudomonadota > Alphaproteobacteria > Sphingomonadales > Sphingomonadaceae > Novosphingobium > Novosphingobium resinovorum. Next base: position 47,656 of record NZ_BSFC01000024.1, read on the forward strand.
TGGTCGGTGCCTGCACCTGCTTCTTCGCCGCCACGATCGGCTGCACGCAGTGGGACATCAAGCGCGTCATCGCCTATTCGACCTGTTCGCAGCTGGGCTACATGTTCTTCGCAGCGGGTTCGGGCGCGTTCGGTGCGGCCATGTTCCACCTGTTCACGCACGCCTTCTTCAAGGCCCTGCTGTTCCTCTGCGCCGGTTCGGTCATCCATGCGATGCACCACGAGCAGGACATGCGCTTCTACGGCGGTCTACGTAAGAAGATCCCGATCACCTTCTGGACGATGACGGCGGGTACGCTGGCCATCACCGGTGTCGGCATCGCCGGTGTGATCGGCTTCGCGGGCTTCTACTCGAAGGACGCGATCCTCGAAGCGGCCTTCGGTTCGGGCAGCCAGGTGGGCACTTTCGCCTTCTGGATGGGCATCTTCGCCGCTCTGATGACGAGCTTCTATTCGTGGCGCCTGGTCTTCCTGACCTTCTTCGGCAAGCCGCGCTGGAACCAGTCGGAGCACGTCCAGCACGCCGTTCATGACGCCCATGGTCACGGCCATGACGATCATGCCCACGACGCGCACGGTCATGATGACGCGCATGCTCATGACGACCACGCGCACGATGACCATGCCCACGCACCTGCCGATCTCGGCATGCGCGGTCCGGACTACGGCGACCATGGCGACGGCACGGGTGGTTACCACCCGCACGAAAGCCCGCTGGTGATGCTGCTGCCGCTGCTGATCCTGTCGGTCGGCGCCGTCGCTGCCGGTTTCGTCTTCAACCATACCTTCGTCTCCGAAGGCGAGGGCGAGTTCTGGAAGGGCGCGCTGGTGTTCCACGAGCACCTGATCCACGCCATGCACGGTGTTCCGATGTGGGTGAAGTGGGCGCCGTTCACGGTCATGGCCATCGGCTTCGTCACCGCCTGGTACGGCTACATCAAGAACACCGCGTTCCCGAAGGCGGTCGCCGACCAGCTCGGCCCGGTCCACACCTTCGTCTACCGCAAGTGGATGTTCGACGAGCTCTACAACACCATCTTCGTCAAGCCTGCCTTCTGGCTGGGCGGCGTGTTCTGGAAGGTGCTCGATATCGGCATCATCGACCGCTTCGGTCCCGACGGTGCGGCGGCTGTCGTCGCCAAGGGTTCGACTTACGCGCAGAAAGTCCAATCGGGCTATCTCTACAGCTACGCTCTTGTCATGCTGCTGGGCCTTGTCGGCGCCATCAGCTGGGTGATCGCGGGATAAGATGATGACTGGTTTTCCGATCCTCAGCCTGATGCTGCTGGTGCCGCTCCTCGGCGCACTGGCATGCCTCTTCCTCGAAGCGAAAGCGGCGCGCACCGTCGCGCTGCTCGCAACCCTCGTCGATCTCGTCCTCGGCATCGCCCTGTGGATGAACTTCGACGTGGGCGGCGCCCAGTGGCAGTTCACCGAGCGCCTGAACATCTTCTCGGGCTTCACTTACGCCCTCGGCATCGACGGCATCGCCCTGCTGCTCATCATGCTCTCGGTTTTCCTCATGCCGATCTGCATCGGCGCGAGCCGTTCGATCGAGAAGCGCGTGGGCGAATACATGGCCGCCTTCCTGCTCGTCGAAGTGTTCATGCTCGGCGTGTTCATGGCGCAGGACATGTACCTGTTCTACATGTTCTTCGAAGCCGGCCTGATCCCGATGTATCTCATCATCGGCATCTGGGGCGGTGCGGACCGCATCTACGCTTCGTACAAGTTCTTCCTCTACACGCTGCTCGGCTCGGTGCTGATGCTCGTCGCGATGCTGTGGATGGTCCACACCGCCGGGACCAGCGACATCCCGACGCTGATGGCCTACGACTTCGACCCGCATGTCCAGACCTGGCTGTGGCTCGCCTTCTTCGCCAGCTTCGCGGTGAAGATGCCGATGTGGCCGGTCCACACCTGGCTTCCGGCGGCGCACGTTCAGGCGCCGACGGGCGGCTCGGTCATCCTGGCGGGCGTGCTGCTGAAGATGGGCGGCTACGGCTTCATCCGCTTCTCGCTGCCGATGTTCCCCGAAGCCTCGGTCTATTTCGGACCGCTGGTGTGGGGCCTGTCGATGGCCGCCGTCGTCATCACCTCGCTGATCGCGCTGGTGCAGAGCGACATGAAGAAGCTGATCGCCTATTCGTCGGTCGCGCACATGGCGATCGTCACCATCGGCCTGTTCGCCTTCAACGTGCAGGGCCTCGAAGGCTCGATGCTGGTGATGCTCAGCCACGGTCTGGTCGCAGGCGCGCTGTTCCTGTGCGTCGGCGTCATCTACGACCGCCTGCACACCCGCGAGATCAGCCGTTACGGCGGGCTCGCGATCAACATGCCGCGCTACGCCGTGTTCTTCCTGCTGTTCACGATGGCCTCGATCGGCCTGCCGGGCACCAGCGGGTTCGTCGGTGAATTCCTGAGCCTCGGCGGCATCTATCAGGTCTCGACCTGGACGGCGCTGATCTGCACCACCGGCATCATCCTGGGCGCGGCGTACATGCTGTACCTCTACCGCCGGGTCGTGTTCGGCGAGCAGAAGAACGCCGATGCCGCCGCGATGCCCGACCTCGACGCCCGCGAACTGGCGATGGTCATCCCGCTTGCGCTCGCCGCGCTATGGATGGGCGTCTACCCCGAGAGCTTCATCGCTCCGATGCGTGCCGACATCGCCGCGCTCGACGCGCGCCTCGCCCGTGCCAAGCCGGCCGGTGACAGCGCGCCTACACCTGGAAAAGCTAAGCCTGCGCACGAAGAAGCCGCTGCGCATGGGGGGTCACACTGATGGACTGGTCGCACTCCCTGCGCTTAATCGCGCCGGAAGAAACGCTGAGCATTGCAGGTCTGATCCTGCTTCTGATCGCCGCCTGGGGTGGTGACAAGGCAAGCCGCCTGATCTCGATCCTCGCCGTCACGGCGCTGGTCGGCGCCGCGTTCCTCGTCGCCCCCGCGCTGTGCGGCGGCCACATGGGCCCGGACTACTCCGCCTTCTTCGGCCAGGTTCACGCCGATGCCTTCTCGGCCTTCGGCAAGATCCTGATCTACCTTTCGGCCGCCGCCACGCTCGTCGTCGCGCCTGCCTTCTTCGAGCGCCTCGGCGCGATGCGGGCCGAGTTCCCGATCCTCGTGATCTTCGCGGCGGTCGGCAGCGGCATGATGGTGTCGGCGGGCGATCTGCTGGCGCTCTACATCGGCCTCGAAATGAACTCGCTGGCCGCTTACGTGCTGGCCGCCTTCGTGCGGACCGACGGACGCTCGGCGGAAGCGGGCCTCAAGTACTTCGTGCTGGGCGCGCTGGCCTCGGGCATCCTGCTGTTCGGCATGAGCCTGACTTACGGCTTCACCGGCACCACCTCGTTCGCGGGCATCAATGCGGCGCTTAGCGGTGGTCTGTCCAACGGCGCACTGTTCGGCATCGTCTTCATGCTGGCGGGCCTCGCCTTCAAGATCAGCGCCGTGCCGTTCCACATGTGGACGCCGGACGTCTACGAAGGCGCGCCGACCCCGGTGACGAAGTTCTTCGCCACTTCGGGCAAGGTCGCGGCCATCGGCCTGACCATGCGCGTGATGCTGGATGCGTTCGGCGACCAGTCGGACGCATGGCGCCAGATCATCGTCTTCGTGGCGCTTGCCTCGATCGTGGTTGGTGCGCTGGGTGCGATCGGCCAGAAGAACATCAAGCGCCTGATGGCCTATTCGTCGATCAACAACGTCGGCTTCATCCTCGTGGGCCTCGCTGCGGCGAACCCGCAGGGTGCTTCGGCGATGCTGTTCTACCTCGTGATCTACGTCGCGATGACCGTCGCGGGCTTCGTCACCGTGCTGATGCTGCGGGACGAAAATGGCGAGAACGTCGAGGAAATCGGCCAGTACGCGGGTCTCTCGCGCACCCGTCCGGGCCTTGCCGCCGCGCTGGCATTCGTGATGTTCAGCCTTGCCGGTATCCCGCCGATGTTCGGCTTCTGGGGCAAGTTCCTGGTCTTCAAGGCTGCCGTCGATGCTAACATGATGCCGCTTGCGGCGATCGGTTTCGCGGCCTCGGTGATCGGCGCGTTCTACTACCTGAAGGTCGTCAAGGTCATCTACTTCGATGAGCCGGTCGATGCCATCAAGTGGAAGAGCGACGTGTGGCACAAGGCGATCCTCGGCGTGACCTGCCTGTTCATCTCGCCGCTGGGCTATCTGCTGAGCGGATGGCTGCAGGGCCTGACGGACACCGCCGCGACTGCGCTGTTCCACACGCTTTGATCGAAACCGTAGCAGAAACGGGGTCCACCAACGCGGACCTCGCGCAGCGGCTCTCCGGCGGTGAATACCTGCCAGAGGGCCGCTGGCTCGTTGCGGACCGGCAGAATGCGGGCAGGGGGCGCCTCGGGCGCGTCTGGGATGACGGTGCGGGCAATTTCATGGGCTCGACCGTGGTGCGCATCGCGCCCGGCGATCCATCACCTGCCACGCTGGCGCTGCTGACGGGCCTTGCGGTTCATGAGGCGCTCTCGCGCTTCGTCAGTGCCGGCCTGATGCTCAAGTGGCCGAACGACCTGCTACTTCACGAAGCCAAGGTCGCGGGCATCCTGCTGGAAATGGTATCAGGCGTGGTCATCGTCGGCATCGGCGTGAACCTCGTCCATGCGCCCGAAGTCCCGGGCCGGCGGACCGCTGCGCTGGGCGATCTGGCCCCGAGCCGCGATATCTTCGCCGAGGCGCTGGCTGCCAGCTTCGACACCGAACTGCAGCGTTGGCGCTCGGTCGGCCTTGCCCCGCTGCTGCGTCGCTGGCAGAGTGCGGCGCACCCGCAGGGAACCCCGCTTCGGGTGCTTCCGCCCGGTGAAGACGCGGTCGAAGGTGCGTTCGCGGGACTGGCGGAGGACGGAAACCTCCGCCTCGCCCTGCTTGACGGATCGATCCGGACGATCCACGCGGGTGACGTCCTGCTCGTATGAGGAACTGAAAGAGCATGCTGCTCGCTATCGACGCCGGCAATACCAATGTCGTCTTCGCGCTGCTGGAAGGTCGCACGATCAAGGGCCGCTGGCGCATCGCCACCGATCCGCGCCGCACGGGCGACGAATATGCCGTCTGGCTGATGCAACTGCTCGCCATTCGCGGCGTGAAGGCGCAGGAAGTCACGCAGATCGTGATTTCTACCGTTGTCCCCCGCGCGCTGCACAACCTCGAGATACTGGCCCGCCATTACTTCGAGATCGAACCGCTGATCGCCGGGCAGGGCAAGGCCGAGTACGGCATCGACATCGACGTGGAACAGCCCAGTTCGCTCGGCGCCGACCGGGCGGTGAACGCCATCGCCGCGCACGACAAGCATGCGGGCGACCTCATCGTCGTCGATTTCGGCACCGCGACCACCTTCGACGTGATAGACTTCAACGGCGCCTACAAGGGCGGCATCATCGCGCCGGGCATCAACCTCTCGCTCGATGCGCTGGTGGGCAATACGGCCAAGCTGCCGCGCATCGCCATCGCCGCGCCCAAGAGCACCAGCGTCGTCGGCCGCAACACCGAGGACCAGATGCTGATCGGCGTCTTCTGGGGCTACGTCGCGATGATGGAGGGCCTGATCGCCCGCATCCGCGCCGAGATCGGCCGCCCAGCCAAGGTCATCGCCACGGGCGGCCTCGCCGTCCTGTTCGACGAGGCCACCAATATCTTCGACGCGGTCGATGCCGATCTCACGATAGACGGCCTCGCCATCATTGCCGAAAGGGCAGCTTTTAAGTGATTCCCGGTAAGGAACTTTTGTTTTGTGCGCTCGGCGGTTCGGGCGAAATCGGCATGAACGTCAATCTCTACGGCTGTCAGGGCAAGTGGCTGATGGTCGATCTGGGGATGACGTTCTCCGGCAACGAATATCCCGGCGTCGATCTGGTCTTCGCCGACCTCGACTTCATCGAGAACGAGCGTGAGAACCTTCTCGGCATCGTCCTGACCCATGCCCATGAGGACCATATCGGCGCGGTCCCGTACTTCGCCGAGGAACTGGGCGTGCCGCTTTATGCGACGCCGTTCACCGCCAAACTGGTTGCCGCCAAGCTGGAAGAGGCGGGCATCCTCGACCGGGTCGAACTCAACGTGGTCGATGATCTGGAGAACTTCCAGATCGGCCCGTTCGGCATCCGCTACGTGCCGCTGGCGCACTCGATCGCCGAAGGCAACGCGCTGCTGATCGAGACGCCTTATGGCCGCATCTTCCACACCGGCGACTGGAAGCTGGACGACGAGCCGCAAGTCGGCACCCCGGCGACGCAGGCCGAACTGACCGCCATTGGCGACGAGGGCGTTCTGGCTCTCGTCTGCGATTCCACCAACGTGTTCAATCCTGAGGCTTCCGGTTCGGAAGGCGACGTCTACCGGGGCCTGCTGGCCGAAGTGAAGAAGCACAAGGGCCGCCGCGTGCTGGTGACGACTTTCGCCTCCAACGTCGCGCGCCTGCAGACGCTGGGCGATGTCGCGAAGAAGACCGGCCGCCAGCTGTGCGTCGCGGGCCGCTCGCTCGACCGCATCATCCAGACCGGCCAGTCCTGCGGCTATCTCAAGGACTTGCCCGACCTCGTCGATCCCGACACCGCGATGGACCTGCCGCGCGGCGACGTGCTTATCGTTGCCACCGGGGGGCAGGGGGAACCGCGCGCGGCACTCGCCCGCGTGGCCGAGGGCAACCATCCGATCAAGCTCGACAAGGGCGACGTGGTGCTGTTCTCCAGCCGCCAGATCCCCGGCAACGAAATCCAGATCGGCCGCATCCAGAACCGTCTGGCGGAGCAGGGCGTCATCGTCGTCACCGACCGCCAGAGCGAAATACACGTCTCCGGCCATCCGGGCCGGCCGGAACTGGAAGCGCTCTATTCGTGGATCAGACCGCAGATCCTGCTGCCGGTGCATGGCGAAATCCGCCACATGAAGGAACAAGCTCGCCTCGGCGTTGCCAGCGGCATTCCCAAGGCGATCTTCCAGAAGAACGGCGATCTCGTGCGTCTTGCGCCCAATCATCCGGGCAAGTTCGGCGAAGTGCGCGCGGGCCGTTTGGTGCTCGACGGCGACATCATCGCGCCCGCTGACGGCGAGGCGATCATCATGCGCCGTCGTATCGCCTTCAACGGCGTCGTCTCGGTGGCGGCCGATCGCAAGGGCCATGTCGAGATTTCCGCGCTGGGCCTGCCGCTCGACGAGGACTACGCCGGGTTCGTCGAGGAAGCCAGGCGCGATGTTGCCGAGGCGCTGAAGCGCGCGGGCAAGGCGGATCGCGATACGCGCTCCGAAGCCGCGCGCCTTGCCGCGCGCCGCGCCGCGACCCGCTGGTCGGGCAAGAAGCCGCAAGTGCAGGTGCTGCTGCTGGAGGATTGATGCGATGGCGATGAACTGGACCTCCATGATCGCGATCTATGCGCTGTTCTGGGTGCTGAGTGCGTTCGTTGTCCTCCCTGTCGGGCTGCGCACGCCGGACGAGGTGGAGGGCCATGTCATCGAGAAGGGCCACGCCACGAGCGCGCCGGTGAACTTCCGCCCGAAGCTGGTCGCCCGGCGGGCGACCATCGTGGCGGTGGTGCTTTTCGGGCTCTACTACGCCAATTATGCGAACGGGTGGATCACCGTGGACGACGTGAACCTGTTCGGGACGCCGCCGGTCAAGGATCTCGGCTACTGAGCTTTGGCTTTGGCGTCGTTCCGCGCTAGAGGCACGCCATGGAACCACTGGATACCAACGCGCGGCGTCTGTGCGTGGCGGCGCTTTACTGCTTCACCCGTTTCGACGACCCCGCCGAGCTGAAGATGCCGCTCGAGGCACTGTGTCACACGCACGGCATTCGCGGCACGCTGCTGCTGGCGGGTGAGGGGATCAACGGGACTATCGCCGGGACCGAGGCGGGCGTCGCCGCGATCGTTGCGCATGTGCGCGGACTACCGGGCTGCGCTGGGGTGGACGTCAAGTTCTCCGACGCGCCGCACATGCCGTTCCATCGTATGAAAGTGCGGATCAAGCGCGAGATCGTAACGATGGGGCAGCCGGATATCGATCCGTTGGCGACCGTGGGCACGTACGTCGAGCCGCAGGACTGGAATGCACTGATCTCCGATCCGGATACGATCGTGATCGATACTCGAAACGACTACGAAGTGGCGGTAGGTACTTTCGCCGGAGCGATCGACCCTCAAACCGAGACATTTCGGGAGTTTCCCGAATGGTTCCGCGCCGAGCGCGAGAGGTTGCTGGGGCAGGGGAAGCCGCCGAAGGTGGCGATGTTCTGTACCGGCGGCATCCGCTGCGAGAAGTCGACGGCTTTCCTCAAGCAAGAAGGCGTCGAGGAGGTCTATCACCTCAAGGGCGGGATTCTGAAATATCTGGAAACCGTGCCGCAGGAGCAGAGCTTGTGGGAGGGCGAATGCTTCGTCTTCGATCAGCGCGTGACCATCGGGCACGGACTGGTCCAGGGCACCTACGAACTGTGCCACGCCTGTCGCCGCCCGATCAGTGCGGAGGACAGCAAATCCGAACTCTACGAGATCGGTGTGAGTTGTCCCGCTTGCCATGGCGAGCGCACTGACGAACAGCGTGCTGCCTATCGCGAGCGGGAAAGGCAGGAGAAACTTGCCTCAGCCCGGGGCGCGGCGCATGTCGGTGCGGTCTACCGGGATGCGAATTGATCATTCAGCCGTAGGGGCCGGAACGCGATTGAATGCAATCGCGTTCCGGGGCCAAACTTAGCCCCGCAGACGCTCGATGCCTTGCGCAAGTGCCACGTAGAGCTTGCCCATGTCCGAGGACAGGAGCGTCACGCCCAGCGCATTGCCGTCGCGGGTCGAGAGGACCTGCCGCAGGATCGACTCGAAGTCGTGGATGTATCGGCTGACGTTGGCGCGGAAGGCATCGTCGCGCTCGAAGATTTGCTGGATTGCCTTGATTTCTCCTGCATCGAGGAGGCTCACGGCTCGACGGGTGAAAATGCCTCGATCACCGCGCAAGTAGGCGGCCCAGGCGCTGTCGGCGATGTCACTCGACAGCACCGTAGCGATGTCGATCGCGTTCGAATTGAGCGATTCCGTGATGAAGGCGGCGCGGCGGGCGAAGTCGTTGTCGACTTGCTCCTCGGCCTTCTCGCGGGCCTGCGTGACGCGGCCCTCGAGATTGCCGACGAGATCGTCGACCTTGGTGATCTGCTCGCGCAGTTGGGTCGTCGCTTCACGGGTGACGCCCGAGGCATGGGCTACCGCCTGTTCGAGCTGACCCGAGATTTCCGCGACTTTGCCGCGCATGGCCTTTTCAATGGCTGCGGCGCTCTCGTCGGCCAAGGTCTCGGCGATCCGTGTGATGCGTTCGGCGCTGTCTTCCTCGATCGCGGAAACCGTCTCGTCGAGGGTCGTACCCAAGGCGGCGAGTGCACCGATCAGCGCGCCGCCTGCCTTGTCCGCAGCGGTCTGGGTGGCCGTGTCGATCTCGCCGAGCGTGTCCTGAAGCCGTCCGAGCAGCGCGGCATGATCCGCTCCACGCGCCGAGATCTGAGCCTGCGCCTGAGTGAGGCCGCCTATGAGCGCATCGAGATCGCGCCCCGATACCCCGATTTCGGCGGCAACGTCCTCGCCACCCTGCGCGGCTTCACGCAGTTGCGCCAGAACCGCGCCGAGCCCGTCCTGAATTCGGCGGAGGCGATCTTCCGATACGGCGAGCGCCTCGGGAAGCGTGCTGCCGGTCTGGCGGGCGCTCGCCTGGATCAGTTCCAGCAGGCGAACGCTATCCTCGGTAAGTTTTTCCACTTCGGTGTCGGTCGCCGCCAGTGTCGCGCGCGCGGCCGTCAGACGGTCGGTCAGCACCGAGAGGCTGGTCGAAAGGCGATCTTCGACTTCCCCGGTCTGCGCGGTGATGGTTTCGATGCGAGCCTCAAAGCGGCCAAGTTCCCCGGTCACTGCGGCCGCACGTTCGGCAAGGGCGGCGGCCTGAATGCGGTGACGTTCCAGACGTTCGGCAATCGATGCGTCAAGTTCGCCCAGCATATGATCGATGCGGGCGATGGCGTGGCGTTCCTGCTCGACCTGGCGTGACTGCCGCTCCTCGGCCTCCATGGCCAGGCGCTCAGCGCGCAGGCCGATCGACTCATCGATCTGGCACGCATCCGTCGCGATCCCGGCAAGGCGCCCTTCGAGCGCTTCGATCGCGGTCTGCTGGGCCTCGGCAATGGCGATACCGGCGGCCGTCTGCTCCTCGGACAGTTCGGATAGCGAAGCCCGCAAATTCGCCGTTGCGCGCTCTTCGGCCTGTCGCAAGGCGCGCGAGACGACATCGCTTTCGTCACGCAGAGCGCTGAGGCGGGCGCGCAACGAAGTGAGGCTTTCCGCCTCTTGCCTGTCCAGCTGCTGACGCCCCTGGTCGATTTCGTCCGTCAGCGCCTTGGCGCGGGTACGAATCGCCGCGAGCGCATTGATCTCATGCTTGTCGAGGCGGTTGCGGAAATCCTCACCGCGCTCGTCGAGCGCGATGAAGCGTGCGGCTACGACCTGTTCGAGCTGCTCGCTGCGCGCGTTGAAGCCGTCGAGCGTCTCGTTGACCTGATCGCGCAGTACCGAAACCTGACGGGTGCTGGCCGAACCGAACTCGTTCAGTCGGTTGAAGCCGTTGATCATGTCCTCGAGCTGGGCATGAGCAGTGCGGCCGGCATTGGCGATGTTGTTGGTTACATCCTTTGCCGAGCTGGCAATGACCGGCAGTTGGCCGCGCAGCTTCTCCATGTTGTCGAGGGCTGCGGTGCTGACTGAACTGATCGAATCGACGCGCGCGCCATTGTCACGCACGAGTTCCTGCAGGCGCTCGGCATTCTGGGAAAGGCGTTCGGCGGCGAGGCGTCCCAGCGTTTCGAGGTCGCGCGTCTGGGCTGCGATGAACTCTCGGGCCAGGCTCAGTTCGCGGTTCACGGTGGTGAGTCGTCGTTCGAGGAGGGCCGATTCGGTCGAAAGTGCGTGAGCGACGTGGCCGAAGCGTCGACCCTCGCGCGTGCTGTGACGCATCGTGATCAGCCAACCGAGGCCGATCAACAGGACGGGCACGCTCCACTGCATAACGAGCGCCGGAATCTCGGCCAAAGGCAGGCCCGTTCTGAATGCGGGCAGGCTAGCGAAGACGAACAGACCGCTCCATGCGACAATGAGAGCTCCGGCTACGGCGGGCGCGAGCCATTCGTTGCCGGAAGCCGATGCGAGCAGCTCCTCGCCGCCATCGGACGCAACCCAGGCGTCGTCCCAGGTTTCGGACGCTTCCGTCTCGATTGCTGATTCGGCCGCGATTGCCGGCGCATCGGCCTCCGACGTCTCGCCGTTGCCTGCGCCGAATGCGATGATCCTGTTTTCCCCAACCATCCGGCGAGAATACCACGTGCACCGGGCCGATAAACCCCGGTTTAAGACTTCCGAGATTAAGCTGGGGAAATGGCGTATGAAGCTGGAGCCCTCGAAGCCACTCTTGCCGCTGCGGCGGGTGGCGACCCCGTGCTGATCGCGGAGTTGCGCGCGGCCTATATCGAGGGGGTCGGCCGGCAGGTTGATCTGCTGGAGCGGGCCCGCTGCGACGGCAACTGGGTGATCGCCGCCACGCGGTTGAAGGGCCTTGCCGCGAGCTTCCATTCGATGCGATTGCTGGAAATGGCGCAGGATGCGCTGGACGCTGCACCAGGCGAACCGACCGTGGTGCGTCGCCTCAAGTCCTATCTGACGGAGTTTTCCGGAACCTGATCCGCCGCTTTGGCTTGGCACTTGGCGTGGACCTGCCTACATCTTGCCGGGGTGCTGGAGTTTCTAATTTGCGCATAGCATTGTTGGCCATGACGGAGCCTGCGGCGTCGGGGCAGCCGTTCCCGCGCGCATTCCTGCGCGTTGCGGGCGCGAGCGTCGCGCAGCATCAGCTCGGCATGGCGCTTGCGCTCGAATGCCAGCGTGTCATCTGCATGGCGCGCGGCACCTCGCCGGAACTGATCGCGCTTCAGCATGATGCGGAGGACGCCGGACTACAGTTCGCCATCGCGACCGGAGCCGGACAACTTGCCGGGCTGGTTACGGCCGGAGATGAACTGATCGCGGTTTCGGAGGGCCTTTTCGCCGATCCTACCGCTGCGGCCAGCTTGCTGGAGGGGCGGGCTCCCGTCGTGCTGGTCCAGCCGGTCGAGGGCGCTCTTGCGGCAGGTTTTGAGCGCATCGACATCAACCGCGCCACGGCGGGACTGATGCGTGTACCGGGTACACTGGTCGAGCGGCTGCACGAATTACCGCTCGACGTGGACGCTATTTCGGCGCTGACACGCATTGCGCTTCAGTCCGGTATCGCCATGCACGAGGTGCCGGCGGCAGCCCGCGCCGGTTCCGGCTGGCGCATGGTACGCAGCGAGGCGGAAGCCTATGCACTGGAAGACGAGTGGATGCGCACGCGTTTCGTGCAGGACGGTCCGCGCACTCCCGGGCGCGCTATCGCGCGTTTCGCGGTTCTGAGCTTTGGCTCTTCGCTGCTGCATGCAGGCAATGCCAGCAATGTCGTATCCGCAGCTGTGCTGGTCGCGCTCGTCATCGCGGTGGGGGCGGGCTGGTTTGGATTGTTGTGGTGCGCCTTCGCGTTCCTGGCGGTGGCATGGCTGCTGGTGGAGGCCAGTCGCCTGCTGCGCGCAGCGGAGCGACATGCGTTGGGACAGGCTTGTCCTGCGATCCCGCGCGCGGATGCCTTGGTCTGGCTGGTCGACGTGGCCTTCGCCGCGCTGATCCTGTTGGACACGCCCCGCTTTCCAGGAGAACCCGTGCTGGCGTGGCTGAGCACTCCGGCAATTCTGATGATGCTTCTGGTGCTGCTGCCACGCATCGCCATCGGGCGCTTCGCCGGTTTCTTTGCGGACCGGGCATTGCTCGGCGTGGTCCTCGCATTCGCTTCGGGCTTCGGACAGGTTCTTCTTGTCGTCAGGCTTCTTTCGGCCGGTCTCGCGGCTGCGGCACTCGTGTTGCCGCGGCGGCGCGACGGATAACCTCGAATTAACCAGATGCCGGTTAGAAGGGTCATATGATCGATCAGGCCGTTCATCCGGCGAATACGCAAGCCGCAGAGGCAGCGCTGCGACGCGACCTCGTGCGCGGCGACGCGGCGGCGGCTTCCGCGCTGCCGATGCTACGCTATCTCGTTGCGGCTGATCAGAGCGCTGCGCTGAGCGAGGAAATCCTGGCGAGGGTCAGGGGCATTTTGTCGGACATCGCCGGTCAATTGCTCGATGCCCTGATAGGCACCGCGGACCGGCGTGCCCATGCGCCTGATGAAATCGCGGTGCTGACCCGCGCCTTCCTCGACGACGCAGCCCTGCTTGCGCATGTCCATGCTGTTGCGCTGGAATGGCAGTTGACGGAGCGACTGCAGGAGCGGCTCGCCCTCGATCCTGTCGCGTCTCCGTTCGTGCGGGACAGGATCGCATCCGGCGACGCTTCGGCGCATGGGTTCCTATCCGCGCAAGCGCGGTGGAGCCAAGGACAACGCCGCATGGCACTTTCTGTGGCGGAATTGCCCGAGGCCGTGCTCGAAGCGGTGCTCGCCATCCTGCGCGCGCTGGTCGGTGCCGAGCCGGCGCTCTCCGAACGCGCCTCCGCTGTGGAACGGGAGGTGCGAAGCAGCCATGCTGCGGTTTCCAACCGGCTCATATGGGCCGAGCGCATGGTCGCCGATCTTGACCCGGCGGTGGCATTATCGATCTCGCAATGCGGCGTCACATTGTTCCTGTCTGCGCTTGCATTGGCCTCTGGACAGGTGCGCGATGCGACAGTCATGGCGACATTGCCTGACCAGCAGGCGCGACTGGCTTTGACGCTGCTTGCTGCGGGGGCGCCCGCCGATGTTACCGAAGAACAAATCCGGATGATTCACGGAGGGACGAAACTTCCGGTGGGCCTCGCGGGGATCGAGGAATGGCGCGCGGCATCGATCCTGACGAATGGCGCGACTGCGCAATGACCCTTGGTGACGGCACCATACTCGCCCGCGCCGCATGCGACGCGCATGATCGCCTGCTCAGCGCTGACGAACCCCTGTTCGGACTTCAGCGCCGGTGCGGCGGCGAAGTGCCCGGCATTGTCGCGATTCCCGAACTGCTCGACCTCGTGCGCGGTGCGCGCCAGACGCGCTGTCCCGTCGCGCAAGTCATCAGGGCGCAGGACGACAGCGATGCGATATCGTTCTGGGTCGAGGTGGAGCCGGAGGAGGAGGGGTGCTCGATCCGCGTGCGCAGTTGGCAGACTGCCGCTCTGGTTTCTGAGGAAGGCGCCTCAGGCGAGAGCCGGCGGAGAGTAACTGACCGGCATGTCACCGAACTTTGCGCGTGGCTTGATGCCGGCCAGCGCCTGATTGCGGTAGCCAGTGATTCTCCGGAACTCGCGCAAGTCGTCACGGCCATGGAGGGTGGCATCGGGCATTGCTGGACCGATTTCCTGCAGCCCGAGAATGTGACACATCAGCAGCCACTGCACTGGCGTCTGCTCGATGGAGCGCCGGTGATCGTCCCCGGTTCATCGCGGTCCTGGCGTGTCTCGCTCGTGCCCCAGATCAAGCCTGGCTTCGAGCCGTCGGGCTTCGAATTGCTGCTGTTGTCGGACGAGGCTGCTTCGGGCTGGGTGCCTGCCGTGCCCGATCCCATTCCGGTCCAGCGTCGCGGGTTGGTCGGGCAGGATCTGGCGCCGGTTCTCAGACAGCCGATTGCGCGGATCGTCGCGAATGCCGAGACAATTCGCACACGGCTGGCAGGACCACTGCCCGATGCCTACGCGGAATATGCTGGCGAGATCGCAAGCGCAGGCAAGCTGTTGCTGGACCTGCTGGAGGACATGGCTGACCTTGAAGTCGTCGAAGACGACAGCTTTTCCACCAATCCCGATTTTATAGATCTTGCCGAGGTGGCCCGACAGGCCGCCGGTATCCTGGGCGTCCGGGCACGGGAAAAGGGCATCGTGATCGTGTCGCCGCCATCGGATGATCATGCTCCGGCGCTCGCGGAGTTCCGGCGCGTGCTGCAGGTTCTCCTCAATCTCATCGGCAATGCCATCCGCTATTCACCGAATGGATCGCGTGTGGATGTTCATGTCGAGGTAGAAGGTGTCCATGCCCGTGCGATCGTGGCAGATCAGGGGCCGGGCCTCAACGTCAGCGACCAGGCTCGCGTGTTCGAGAAATTCGAGCGTTTGGGACGTAGTGGTGACGGGGGTTCCGGTCTGGGCCTCTATATCTCGCGGCGACTGGCGCGCGCGATGGGCGGTGATTTGCTGATCGAGAGTGTCCCGGGCGAAGGGGCCCGGTTCATCCTTGAAGTCCCGCGCGACACCGAAGCCTGATCTGCGTCTAGCATCTGCGGCCCAACCACACCACGATACCGCCGACCATCGCGAAAACCGCGCCGCGCACGGCCCAGGCACGATCGGCAATCATGACGCTGTCGGCGGGCCACTTCAGTACGCCGGTTCCTTGCAGGACAACGAAAATCCCTGCTGCCATTGCCAGGAGGCCAAGGATAGTAGCCAGGATTCTCACAATTGGCATTAACGTGCGCCCCCATTTGAACATGCAGGTTGCGCTTCGGATGCGGCGGGATTGTGGCGGGCAGGCTCAAATGGGGCAAACTTCAGGCTCGGCGCAACGAAAAAGGCCCCCGCATTCGCGAGGGCCTTCGTTCGGGTAACCCGCGACTGCGCGCGGATGAACCTCAGCGCTTGTCGAGCGGCACGTAGTCGCGCTGCGTCGGGCCGGTGTAGAGCTGGCGCGGGCGACCGATCTTCTGGCCGGGATCGGAGATCATTTCGTTCCACTGCGCGACCCAGCCCACGGTACGGGCGAGGGCGAAGAGCACGGTGAACATGGTGGTCGGGAAGCCGATCGCCGAAAGGATGATGCCCGAGTAGAAGTCCACGTTCGGGAACAGCTTCTTCTCCGCGAAGTAGGGATCGCTGAGCGCGATCTCTTCGAGGCGCAGCGCGGTCTCGAACAGCGGATCGGTGACGTTGAGGGCTTCGAACACTTCGCGCAGAGTCGACTGCATGACCGTCGCGCGCGGGTCGTAGTTCTTGTAGACGCGGTGACCGAAGCCCATCAGGCGGAACGGATCGCTCTTGTCCTTGGCGCGGTCGATGTAGTGCTGGATGCGATCGGGGGTGCCGATCTCCTTGAGCATGTTGAGCGCGGCTTCGTTCGCGCCGCCATGCGCAGGGCCCCACAGGCAGGCGATGCCCGCTGCGATGCACGCGAAGGGGTTCGCGCCCGACGAACCGGCAAGACGCACGGTCGAGGTCGAGGCGTTCTGCTCGTGATCGGCGTGGAGGATGAAGATGCGGTCCATCGCCTTTTCGACCGCCGGAACCACCTCGTACTCTTCCGCGGGCACGCCGAAGGTCATGCGCAGGAAGTTGCCGGTGTAGCTCAGCTTGTTGTCCGGATAGAGGAACGGCTGGCCGACCGAGTACTTGTAGGCCATCGCCGCGATCGTCGGCATCTTGGCGATCAGGCGGTGCGAGCTGATCTTGCGATGCTCGGGGTCGGCGATGTCGGTCGAATCGTGGTAAAACGCGGAAAGCGCGCCGACCACGCCGCACATGATCGCCATCGGGTGCGCGTCGCGGCGGAAACCGCGATAGAACGTCGCCAGCTGCTCGTGCAGCATGGTGTGGCGCGTGATGGTGTTCTCGAACGTGGCAAGCTCGTCCTTGCTGGGCAGTTCACCATTCAGCAGCAGGTAGCTCGTTTCCATGAACGAGGAGTTCTCTGCCAGCTGGCCGATCGGATAGCCGCGGTGCAGCAGAACGCCTTCGTCGCCGTCGATGTAGGTCAGCGCCGACTCGCAGCTCGCGGTCGAGGTAAAGCCCGGATCGAACGTGAATGCGCCCGTCTGGCCGTAGAGCTTGCGGATGTCGATGACGTCCGGACCCACGCTTCCCTTGAGAACGGGATAGTCGTGTTCCGCGCCGCCGACGCTCAGTTTAGCCTGATCACCCACCAATTATCTCCTTATGACTGCGACCCGGCGGGAACCTGAGCCTGTTCGCCGATGCGCGCGAGGCTCTCTTCCCGTCCGAGCAATACCAGTACGTCGAATATCCCCGGCGAGGTCGTCTGACCCGTCAGGGCTGCCCGCAAGGGTTGCGCGAGCTTGCCGAGACCCAGTCCCAGGTCTTCGGCCATTGCCTTCAGGTTGGCTTCCAATGCCTCGAGAGTCCAGTCGGCCTGGCCGGACAGGCGCTCATGGATCGCGGCGAGGCGCTCGCGCCCCTCGTCGGTCAGGAGCGCCAGCGCCTTCTCGCTCATGGCGAGCGGACGCTGGGCGAAGAGGAAGGCAGAGCCTTCTGCAAGTTCGTTGAGGTCCTTGGCACGGACCTTGAGCACGGGCATCGCGCGGACCAGCAGGTCGGCAGGGCCATCGCCGTCGACGCCTTCAAGGCGCGCTTCGACGAGGCCCGCAAGCCGCACATCGTCGGCCTCGCGCAGATAATGCCCGTTGAGATTCTGGAGCTTGGCAAGGTCGAAGCGCGAGGGGCTCTTGCCCACATCGACCATGTCGAACCATTCGATCGCCTGCTCGCGGCTGATGATCTCCTCATCGCCGTGGCCCCAGCCGAGGCGCAGCAGGTAGTTGAACACGGCCTCGGGCAGCAGGCCCATCTCGTCGCGATAGGCATCGACGCCCAGCGCGCCGTGGCGCTTGGACAGCTTGGCGCCGTCCGAGCCGTGGATCAGCGGCACGTGGCCGTAGACCGGCACGTCCCAGCCCATGCCGTTGATGACGACGAGCTGGCGGAAGGCGTTGTTCAGGTGATCGTCGCCGCGCAGGACGTGGGTGACGCCCATGTCGTTGTCGTCCACCACCACGGCCAGCATGTAAGTCGGGGTGCCGTCGCCGCGCAGGATGACGAAGTCGTCGATTTCCTCGTTCTGCACGGTGACCGTGCCCTGCACGAGATCCTCGATCGTCGTCGAACCCTCACGCGGGGCCTTGACGCGCACCACCCAGGAACGGTCGGCCGGCCAGGTCGCGGGATCGGCATCGCGCCATTCGCTGTCGATGCGGAACGGGCGGCGTTCTTCCTGCGCCTTCTGGCGGCGCTCGGCGAGTTCTTCCTGTGTCAGGTAGCAGCGATAGGCGTGGCCGTTTTCCATCAGCTGCGCGGCGACTTCGGCATGACGGTCCGAGCGGGCGAACTGGAACACCGGCGCCTCGTCACCGTCGAGGCCCAGCCAGGACAAGCCGTCGAAGATCGCGTCGATCGCGGGTTCGGTCGAACGGGCGCGATCGGTATCCTCGATACGCAGCAGATACTTGCCGCCATGACGGCGCGCGAACAGCCAGTTGAACAGTGCCGTACGAGCGCCACCGATATGAAGGTAACCGGTCGGCGAAGGAGCAAAGCGCGTTACGACGGCCTTTTTGCCAGTCGCTTCGCCCGATGCACTGCCGCTTGCCATCTACCCGACCTTCCTGTCCTATTGGCGACCATGGGAACCCCGGTCGCAATCTGTGAAATTCCGTCTCCGGGAGGCCCCGGGACCGCTGCATTGCAGCATGGGCCATGGACCGCCGAGGGCCTCTTGTCGAGGGTTTTGGCAGTCGTCGAGCGATTTCTTTCCAATGCCGGATTCGAACGGACTCCATGGCTCACCGTAGCCTTTGCAAGCGGCATAATTGCGTGGTTTTGGCTATCTTCCGTGCTGTCGTGGATCGGCTTCTGCTGCGGCTTGATTGCAGTTTCTGCAACTTGTTATGCGTCCTTTCCTTTGCGGAGCAGTTATCCGCATTTCAGCCGGGCAATCATGGTATTGCCCTTGCTGGCGGTCGCGGGCTGCCTTGCGGTTTGGGTGCGGTCGGAAATCGTCGGCCAGCCGGCAATCGAAAGGCCTGTAGCGGGCAGTTTCATCGCGCGGGTCCTTGCTATCGAATCGCAGCCTGCGCTTGATCGCGATCGCCTGCTGCTGGCCATGCGCGATCCGATAAGAGGTGTGCCCATTAAGGTCAGGCTCAACGTTCCCGGCAAGCGTTCCGCGGCGGGGATCGGTAGGGGGGATCTCGTAGCATTCAGGGCGCGGCTGATGCCGCCGGCGCCGCCCATGCTTCCGGGCGCATACAACTTTGCGCGAACAGCCTGGTTTGCCGGCATTGCCGCTACCGGATCGGTCGTGGGAGACGTGAAGGTCGTCCGGGAATTCAGCGCAGGCGCATGGGCACTATCGGATATACGTCAGACGCTAACGGATCATATTCGCGTTCGCATCGGGGAAGAGCGCGCAGGTATTGCCGCGGCATTCGTCACCGGTGATCGCGGAAATATTTCGGAGGCCGATGATCAGGCCATGCGCGATTCGGGGCTGGCGCATCTGTTGTCGATAAGTGGGCTTCATGTCAGCGCGATGGTGGGGGCAGTGTACCTCGTGGCCATCCGATTACTGGCGCTTTCCTCATGGATGGCGCTCCGGGTGAGGTTGCCGGTAATCGCGGCCGGCGCAGGAGCCCTCGCCGGTGTAGCTTACACCCTTTTGTCCGGTTCTGAAGTCCCTACAGTCAGATCATGCATCGGGGCATTGCTGGTGCTGTTCGCGCTCGCCCTTGGGCGTGAGCCCTTGTCCTTGCGCATGCTGGCGGTTGCAGCGTTCTGCGTTCTTCTGCTGTGGCCCGAGGCAGTAATGGGGCCCAGTTTTCAGTTGAGCTTCGGAGCGGTTCTGGCGCTTATCGCAGTCAGCACATCGGAACCGGTGCGCCATTTCCTTGGGCCGCGTGACGAAGGGATGATCGCAAGAGCAATGCGCCATATCGCTCTATTGCTTTTGACCGGCGCGGTAATCGATCTGGCACTCATGCCTATCGGCCTGTACCATTTCCACCGCGCCGGCGTATATGGAGCGCTGGCCAATGTGGTCGCGATCCCGTGGTCGACCTTCATCGTCATGCCGTTGCTGGCTAGCGCATTGATCCTCGACATCGCCGGGCTGGGAGGGCCTTTCTGGTGGCTGGCGGGCGTTTCGGTGGATGTGCTTGTCGGACTGGCACATTGGTTCGCTTCAAGACCGGGGGCGGTCAACCTGCTGCCGGGTACCGACGCCTGGGCATTCATGCTTTTTGTGTCGGGCGGGCTTTGGCTCGGTCTATGGACCGGCCGCATCCGCTGGGCGGGGTTTCCCATTGCCGCGATCGGTGTGCTTTTGCTCGCGATGGCCCCGCCTGCAGATATATTGGTATCGGGCGACGGTCGCCATGTCGGCCTTGTCGAAAACGGCGGAAATCAGTTGTTCTTACTCAGGGACAGCAAAGGAGGCTATGCCCGGGACAATCTGATGGAGTTCGCGGGGATAGAAGCGGAACCCGCCACGCTTGATAAGTGGCCAGGCGCAAGGTGCAACCCGGACTTCTGTAAGGTGCCGATTGAGCGATCGGGGAAAGTCTGGCACCTGCTGATGTCGCGTGGACGCGATTCCGTCGCGGAACGTTCGCTTGTTGCAGCATGTGAGCACAGCGACATTGTCATCTCAGATCGCTGGTTACCACGTAGCTGCCGCCCGCGCTGGTACAAGGCCGATCGTGGATCTTTGGCTAATACGGGAGGATTGGCCGTTTATCTGGGCAAGGGGCGCATCGATACTGTGGCTCAGACGCAGGGCGCACACGGCTGGTGGCATTCCTCACCATTTCATGTCCGTGAGAATGGACCTTCAACCACCAACTAGCGAACTAAGCGTGGTTCTTCCGGCGCGTGAGGACTTTCATAGTCCAATCCGAAGCCGGATTTTGCCTAATATACCGGATTTGACCTAATATGATTGCCGCAATGCGTATCGCAAGAAACTCCGGCACGGATCAAAACCGTCCGGAGTAAGTCGCGCTACTTGCCACAACGATGGTGAATCGGACTGGAAAAGTTTTAATTATACCGACGAAGCAGGCCAGCGAGCTTGCCCTGGACTTCCACTTCATCCGGGCCATATATCTGCGGTTCGTAAGCGGCGTTTGCAGGATCTAGGCGAACCATTCCAGCTTCACGTCGCAGGTATTTCAACGTGGCTTCTTCGCCACGGATGAGAGCCACCACGATCTCGCCATCCCGGGCAGCATTCGTGCGCTTAACTAGCGCGAAATCGCCATCCAGAATGCCGGCTTCGATCATGGAATCACCGGAGACCTCCAGCGCATAGTGTTCGCCCGAACCGAGCAGCGCAGCCGGGACAGGCAGGGTCGATTGCCCTTCCAGTGCCTCGATCGGAACGCCTGCCGCGATACGACCGTGCAGTGGAATCTCGATCACGTCATTCGCCGCTTCTACGGCGGGACGAGGTGCCTGAAGAGGGGGCACCCCATGATTGCTATTGGCAGCGGATGGACGTGGCGCCTTGCTGCCCGTATCATCCGGTTGACGCAAGACTTCCAAAGCGCGCGCACGGTTGGGAAGGCGGCGAATGAAGCCTCGCTCCTCCAGCGCCGAAATCAGTCGGTGAACACCGGACTTCGACTTGAGATCAAGGGCTTCCTTCATCTCCTCAAAGCTGGGAGAGATGCCGCTTTCTTCAAGCCGTGCCTGGATGAACCGGAGCAATTCGTGCTGCTTGCGAGTCAACATGGTCGCTGCCTTTTCGTGACCTTCGAACCAGGCAAGTCCTGATCCCGCTTGTTCTCGTAGTGAACAATGGGGGAACAATCAAGCAACCAATTGAACTCAATTCAAGCAATGCCGTCATTCTAGAGCAGGAAAATCCGAACTTCGTCTCCTGCAGCCGCCGGCGCGGCCATTGCCGCGCGATCTACCAGCACATTGCTTGCGGCCAGAGAGGACAGGGCGCCGCTGTCCTGCAGTGCATTGACGGTCACGCTTTCGCCATCCCACCAACCGCGAAGAAACTCACGGCGGCGACCGTTGGCGCGCAGCGGCATACTTAGCCTAGCGGCCAGCCGCATTGGCAATGGCCTCGCGGCACCCTGCATCGCTCGCAGGAGAGGAAGCAGAAAATGGTAGGCCGTAACGTAGCTGGAGACCGGATTTCCGGGTAGTCCCAGTATGATCTGTCGCCGTCCCGTCAGTTCGCGCGTGGCGACGAGGATGGGTTTGCCGGGCTTGATCGCCACGCGCCAGAAATCGATGCTCGCGCCCCAGCGTTCGAGTGCCGGGCGGATGAGGTCGTGATCGCCGACAGAAGCGCCGCCGCTTGTCACGATGAGATCGACGTCGTCGGATGCCTCGAAAGCGCGCGTGATCGTGTCGATATCATCCGGTACAGGTCCGACCCGCTTCGCATCGACACCCAGCGCTGAAGCCATAGCCGCCAGCATGACGCCGTTGCTTGCGGGAATCTGATGGGTTGCGCAGCATTCCGGGTTTTCAGCGAGTTCATCGCCGCTGTCGATCACGGCCAGCCGCGGTGTGCGATGGACAGGCAGGTGCGTATGGCCCGAAGCGATTGCCAACGCCATTTGCGCCGGAGTGATGCGCGCGCCCGGCAGCATGATTTCCGTCCCCGTGACGAAATCCATTCCGCGATGTCTGATATGCTTGTGCGCGGGATCGGGTGCTTCACCCGACAACGTCAGGATTTCGGCATCTCTAGCAAGGTCTTCCTGGAGAATGACTGCCGCCGCATCGACCGGCAATATTGCGCCCGTTGAAATGCGTACGGCTTCGCCGGTGGAGAGGGCGCCGACATGGGGATGTCCGGCGGCGCTCTCTCCGATCACTCGCCAGGGGCCCTGCAAGTCTCCGGCCGTCACTGCATAGCCATCCATCGCAGACAGGTTGGCCGGTGGCTGCGTGCGTCGGGCATATAGCGGTTCTGCGAGATACCGGTTGTATGCGCCCTCGATATCGACTCGCTCTATCGGAAGGGGTGTGGCCAACGCCAGCAATCGAGCCTGTGCGTCCTCGAGCGAGAGCGGCGCCGATTTGTTCATTCGGCCCACCCGTCCAGTTTCCAGTGGCCCGACTTGCCGCCGATCTTTTCTACAAGGCGGATGTCACTGATGACCATGCTCTTGTCGAGCGCCTTGGCCATGTCGTAAATTGTCACAAGTGCGATGGAAGTCGCTGTTATTGCTTCGATTTCAACGCCGGTTTTTCCCGTCAAGGATGCTCGGGCAATTACCTTTATCGCGTTGTCTTCGAACGAGAACTCCAGATTTACGGCATCCAGCGCGAGAGGGTGACACATCGGAATGAGTTCTGCCGTGCGCTTCGCCGCCATTATGCCAGCGATCCGCGCAGTACCTAGAACGTCACCCTTGGGCGCATTTCCAGCGCGAACGGCGGCGAGGGCGTCCTCGCTCATCGAAATCCGACCGGAAGCTATGGCAGTGCGCTGTGTTTCGGCCTTGGCACCAACGTCGACCATGCGGGCGTTGCCGTTGGCGTCGATATGCGTGAGGGACTTGTTCATCGCAACCCCATGGGCATTACGTTCCGGTGAGAAGGGCGCGCGTCGCCGCTTCTATATCATTTTTGCGCATCAGGCTTTCGCCCACCAGGAAGGTGCGGGCACCGCAAGATGACAGGCGCTCCAGGTCGGCGTGGACGTTTATCCCGCTTTCGCTGACCAGCAAGGTGCCTTCGGGCGCCTGCGGGGCCAGTCGCTCAGTGGTCGCGATGTCGGTAGCGAAGCGCCGCAGATCACGATTGTTCACACCGATAAGACGTGATTTCAAAAGGCTTGCACGTTCCATCTCATGTTCATTGTGAACTTCGACCAGGCAGTCGAGACCGCGCTCGATAGCCGCGGATTCGATTTCCGCCATCAACACGTCGTCCAGCGCAGCGACGATGATGAGGATGGCATCCGCACCGATCGCGCGCGCTTCCGCCACCTGCCATGGATCGACCATGAAGTCCTTGCGGATGATCGGAAGGTTACAGGCGGCACGGGCCTCGACGAGGAAATCCTCATGTCCCTGAAAATAGGGAGCGTCGGTCAGCACGGACAAGCATGCGGCACCGCCTCTCTCGTAGGCGACAGCATGTTCTGCGGGGCGAAAATCGCTTCTGATCAGTCCCTTGGAGGGTGAAGCTTTTTTGATTTCCGCGATGAGCGCATAGCCCGTTTCCGCCTTGGCGCGTAACGCAGCTTCAAAACCGCGAGGATGCGTCTGCGCGGCGGCGCGCGCATCGAGGTCCGCTATGGTAGCGAGAGCCTTGCGGGCGGCGACTTCCTTGCGCTTGGTGTCGCAGATTTCAATGAGCTTGTCGGACATCAGTTCCTCGTCACGCGCGGGTTGCCGCGATCCAGCAGTCGAGCAGAGCCTTGGCCAAGCCCTTGTCGATCGTTTCTGCCGCTTCTTCGACGCCCTCGGTCCAGCTATCGACTTCGCCTGCCACGAGAAGGGCACCTGCGGCGTTGAGTAGAACGGCGTCGCGGTAGGCGCCGGGCGCGCCCATCAGCAGATCGTTGAGCGCGCGGGCATTGTAGGCTGGGTCACCGCCGCGAATGGCGTCGACCGAAGCCAGCGGGAGGCCGGCATCCTGGGGGGCGACGCGCCGCATGGACAGTTCATGGCCGCGAATCTCGGCGACTTCGTTGCCGCCTGCGAGGCTCAACTCGTCGAGGCCCTCGTCGCCGGAAATGACCATCGAGTGCTCGGTGCCAAGCCGCAGCAGGGCATCGGCGTAGATCGGCACGTAGGCCGGGCGTGCGATGCCGACTAGCTGGCGCGAGACTTGCGCCGGGTTCGCCAGCGGCCCCATCAGGTTGAAGATCGTGCGGCGGCCTAGCGACTTGCGCAGCGGCATCAGCCGACCCATCGTCGGGTGGTGGCGCGCGGCGAACAGGAAGCCGATGCCGATTTCGGCGAGCGTGGATTCTGCAGTCTCGACGGCGCGGTCGAGGTTCAGCCCCATCGCTTCGAGGGTATCGGCGGCGCCCGCTTTGGAACTGGCAGCGCGGTTACCATGCTTGGCGACGGGGACGCCCGCAGCCGCGACCACCAGAGAAACGGCGGTCGAGACGTTGAGGGTGTGGAAGCCGTCGCCGCCGGTGCCGCAGACGTCGATGGCGCCTGCGGGCGCCTTCACCGGGATCATCCGCTCACGCATGGCGCGAGCCGCGCCCGCGATTTCGCTGGCGGTCTCGCCGCGATCCGACAAGGCGACGAGGAACTCGGCGATTTCGGATTCGGGCATTTCGCCGTCGAGGATTGCGGCGAAGGCTGCTTGGGCCTCGTCCTCGGCGATCGGGTGGAGAGGGTCGGGAAGGGTCATGCGCTCAGCCGTTCCGGCAGTTTGGCCTCGATACCGCAAGTGCGCAGGAAGTTCGCGAGCATGGCATGGCCGTGCTGGGTGGCGATGCTTTCCGGATGGAACTGGACGCCGTGGATCGGCAGGCTCGCATGGCGGAAGCCCATGACATGGCCGTCGTCCGAGCGGGCGTTCACCACCAGCGTCTCGGGAATGTCCTCGACGATCAGCGAGTGATAGCGCGTCGCGGTGAAGGGCGAGGGCAGCCCGGCGAAGACTCCGGTGCCGTCATGCGTGACCGGCGAGGTCTTGCCGTGCATCAGGCCACCGCGCACGACCTTGCCGCCGAAATACTGGCCGATCGACTGATGGCCGAGGCACACGCCGAGGAGCGGCATCCCCGCATCCGCCGCCGCGCCGACGAGGTCGAGGCTGATGCCAGCCTCGTTGGGGGTGCAGGGGCCGGGCGATATCAGGAAGCCTTTCGCGCCGCTGGAAATGGCCTGGCCTGCGCTGAGCGCGTCGTTGCGCACGACCTCCACTTCGGCGCCCAGTTCCATCACGTAATGGACCAGGTTCCAGGTGAAGCTGTCGTAATTGTCGATGACGAGGATCATGACTTCGCCTTTGCGCTTTTCTCGACGACGATCAAGGGGCCGAGCGGAGGGCCGCCGTCGACGCGGCCATGCTCGGGGTCCCAGAGCGAGGATACGCTGCCGTCGAGGAACAGCGCATTGTCGCATTTCAGGGCGTCGCGGAAATAGCGCGCGAGCTTGCCGAAGGATACCGGCTCGTCGGAAATGACGAAGTGGGCGCGGCCCTTGTCATCGATGCCGACGCCGTTGCGCAGTTTCAGCGACTTGCCGTCCTCGTCGATCTTGGGATGCAGCTTGCCGGAGATGACCAGCATCGGCCCGGACTGGGTGCCGAAGTCGGGACGGTCGGTGACGGACTTTGCGAAGTCGTCGCTGGCGCGGACATGCCAGTTACCCGCTGCGTCTCCGTAGAAGACGCCGTTGGGGCTGAGGTGGAAGTTGCCCCAGCCTTCGTTGGTGTTTAGCGCGTGCTGCTTCTCGCCGTTCTCGACGTAGTAGCCGATCGGCTTGCCATCGGCGTCGAACATGCCGCCGTTCATCGCGAAGGCAACTTCGTGGCTGCGCGCCGGGCGGTCCACCGCGAGTTGCGAGAGGCTGCGATACGGCGCGCCGCCCTTGGGGCCGAGGACGGTGTGGATGGTGTGACGACCCGGCACGGCGGTGCAGTGCGTGAAGCTGGCACCCTCGAAGCTCGCGCCCTGGCATGGCGGCGGGGGCGGGGCCGAGGGCTTGGCGGCGGGTTCTTCGGAGGAGCAGGCGGCGAGGAAGATCAAGGCAGGCGCCGTCACGCAGTGGCGCAGGCTCACCATCGTGATTTCACGCCGTTCGCGGTAAGGCTCTGCCGCAGGGCCTCCAGCGTGCCGGTTGCGATCTGGTACTTGGGAAAGGCGTAGTACATCTGGCTGGTACGCAGCAGAAGGAGCATGTGTTCGTCCTCCCACCATCTGACGAGATCCGACCATTCGTGGGTACTGGTGCCGAACCGGTTGGAAATTTCAAGCCTGTCTGGGCCGAAATCGACCGTGGTGCGGACGCCATCGATCTTGAGTTCGCGGTAGGCCTTGCGTGCGCTACGGGGAAGGCGCCAGAAGATGAGGATTAGTAATATCAACCCGACCAAAGCCGCTGCCGAGAGGAGGCCAAGGGCTATGTTCCGGATCAATACGATCGGATCGATAATTCCTGCATCCACAATATCGGGAATGGCGAAGAGTAGGGCATAGAAAAGGGCGATGGCACCTCCGACCCGCAGTGCTCCCCTCCACAACCAGTTGCGGCGCAGGAACAGCCGATTGGATGCGAGATAGTCTTCGAACGACAGGGTAAATGCGAAGCTGTCGTTCGTCGCTGAAGTCACTGCCCGAACCCGGGTTCCCCGGCGACGCGGATCGCTTCGCGTGCGGCGGCGAAGAGGGCGCCGCTCTTGGCTTCGCATTCGCGCTGTTCGTAGGCCGGGTCGCTGTCCGCCACGATGCCCGCACCCGCCTGCACGTGCAGGACACCGTCTTTGAGCAACCCGGTGCGCAGGACGATGCAGCTGTCCACCGAGCCGTCCGGCGCGAAGTAGCCGACGCCGCCCGCGTAAGGGCCGCGCGTCTCGGGCTCCAGTTCGGCGATGACCTCGCAGGCACGGACCTTGGGCGCGCCCGAGACGGTGCCTGCTGGGAACCCCGCGAAGACCGCGTCGATGGCATCGTGCTTCGCGGTGTCGAGCTGGCCGACCACGTTCGAGACGATGTGCATGACGTGGCTGTAGCGCTCGATTGTGTAGCTGTCGGTGACCTCGACGGTGCCTGCAGCGGCGACGCGGCCGACGTCGTTGCGGCCGAGGTCGAGCAGCATCAGGTGCTCGGCGCGTTCCTTGGGATCGGCGAGGAGGCCGGCTTCGTTGGCCTTGTCCTCGGCCGGGCTGGCGCCGCGCGGACGGGTGCCCGCGATCGGGCGGATGGTGACTTCGCCGTCACGCACGCGCACCAGGATTTCCGGGCTGGAGCCGACCAGCGCGAAGCCGGGCAGGTCGAGGAAATAGAGGAACGGCGAGGGGTTCACGCGCCGCAGGCTGCGGTAGAGCGCCAGCGGCGGGAGCGGGAATTCGCAAGTGAAGCGCTGGGCCAGCACGACCTGGAAAATGTCGCCCGCCTCGATGTAGTCCTTCGCGCGCAGGGCCATCGCCTTGTAGTCTTCCGGCGCGACGACGGGCGTGCGCACCGGCTCGGCGAGATCGGTGGCGACGGGCACGACGGGTGCAGGGGCGGCGAGGCGGCGCAGGGCTTCGTCGATGCGCTCGGCGGCGCGGTCGACGGCCAGAGCGGCGTCACCCGTTTCCGGCCACACCGGCGCAACGCAGAACAGTTCGTCCGATAGCCGGTCGAAGATCAGGATCAGCGACGGGCGCACGAACAGCATGTCGGGCACTTCGAGAGGGCTTTGCGGCGCGCGCGGCAGCTTCTCGACAAGGCCGATCGTCTCGTAGCCGAAGTAGCCGACGAGGCAGGCGAGAGCCTTGGGCAGCGCGACCGGAACCTCGCAGCGGCAGGTCTCGACCAGCGCGCGCAGTTCGGCGAGGGTGCCGCCGCCGAGCGGTGCGAACGCCTCGCGGTCGGCCTGCCATGCGCGGTTGATCTCGCAGGCCTCGCCGCTCGCGCGGAACACGAGGTCCGGGTCGAGGCCGAGCAGGCTGTAGCGCCCGCGCGTCTCGCCGCCTTCGACCGATTCGAGCAGGAAGTCGCCGCGCCCGTCCTCGATCAGCTTGAGGGCGGCGCCAACCGGCGTCTCTGTGTCGGCGACGAGCTTGCGCCAGACCAGCGCGGGTTTGCCCTGCGCCAGCTGCTCAAGCGTCGCCTTGCGATCGAATTCGCGCTCCATTGCTGCCACCCCTCGCTTCGGCTCAGTTGGCGGCGGCGGTGCCGGCGAGCTGGTCGCGCACGGCGGTGATGGCATCGTCGTGACGCTTCACGCCGACGTCCTTGCGCATCGCGGCACCGAGCGCGGAGGCGTAGCTCTGGCCGAGCTGCTGGCCGAGTTCGGTCTGGGCACGGCGGATCATGTCGGGCGAATCGATCGTGGCGGGCACGATGTCCTTGAGCTGGACGACGAACCAGCCGCGCTCACCTTCGGCCGACTGCACCTTCACGGTGTTCTTGGCCATGTGGAACATCAGCGAGACCGGCGGCGGCACCTGACGGCCCGACTGCAGCGCGGCGGCCAGGGTCGGGCGCGACATCGAGACCTGCTGCGGCGCGGGCAGCTTTTTGCCCGAGGCAGCCATGACCTGCTCGATCGACTGGCCCTTGCGGATCGCGGCCTGCATCTTGAGCGCGGCGGCCTTGGCGGCCTTCGAACCGGCGTCGATGGCCCAGGCGAGCTTCACGTCGTTCTGGATCTGCGCCAGCGGAGCCGGGGCGGACGCCTGGATGTCGGTGACGTCGTAGATCGCGAAGGACTTGCCCTTTTCGATCTCGGCGACCTGCGGCTGTTCCTGGCCCATTTCGAACGCGGTCTTGAGGAGCGGCTGCAATTCGGCGGGCATCGTTTCGCCGGGCTTCATGTAGACTTGCCCATCAGCGGTCAGTGACGGGGTCTGCTTGACCTCGGCGCCGAGCGACTTGGCGACTTCGGCGAGGTTGGAGCCGCCCGAAAGCTGCGCGTCGATCTTCGAGAAGGCGTCGCTGTAGGACTTGCGGGTCTTTTCCTCGGCGATCTGCTTGGTGAGGTCACCCTTCACTTCGGCAAGGGTCTTGGCCGGGGTCTTGATCTCCTCGTCGACGCGGATGACGTGCCAGCCGAGCACGCTCTTCTGCGGTGCGGCCAGCTTGCCGACCGGCGCGGCGAAGACGGCCTGCGCGACGGCGGCCGAGAACTGGCGCGAGAGATCCACGCGGCTGAACGATTCGAGCTTCGCGGCGGACAGGCCCTTTTCCGAAGCGGCGGCTTCGAGCGATTTGCCCTTCTCGACTTCGGCGACGATGGCCTTGGCGGCCGGCTCGGTCGGCACGACCAGCTGCGTGATGCGGCGATCGTCCTTGGCGGCATAGGTGGCCTTGTTCGCCTCGAAGCGCGCGGCGATCTCGGCGTCGGTCGGTGCGGCCGGGGCCGGGATCTTGTCGGCGCTGACGAGCGCATAGCGGATCGTGCGACGCTCGGGGCGGACGAACTGGCCGGTGTGCGCCTTGTAGAAGGTGGTGAGTTCGGCCTGGGTCGGCTGCTTGTCGGGCGCGAAGAGCAGCGAGGGCAGGGCGACCACGGTGCCGCTGCGGGTCTCGCTGAGCAGCGAGGCGTAACGCTTCGCGGCATATTCGGACATGACCGAGCCGATCTGCGCGGGCACGACCAGTTCCTGCGCGATCATGTTCTTGCGAATGTCCTCGCGCAGGGCCTGTTCGGAGAGGCCCTGCTGGGCGAGGGCTTGGCGGAACACGTTCTGGTCGAACTTGCCGTCGACGCCCTGGAACGCGGGGATCTGCGTCAGTTCGCTGTCGACGAGGCGGTCGCTGAGGACAACGCCGTGCTTCTCGCCGTAGACGGCGAAAGCGACGCCGTCGATCAGGCTGTCCAGCACCTGCTGGAGGCCGCCCTCGGCGATCAGCTGCTTCATCGTCGCGGTCGGGCTCTGCTGCTTGACCCGCTCGAGGCCGCGCTTGGCGCCGAGGCTGAGTTCGTCGGTGGTCACCTTTTCGCCGCCGACAGTGGCGACGGCAACTCCGGGAGCCGCGCTGCCGGACCCGCCGAGGCCCGCGATATCGCCACTGGCGAACGCGAGGGCGATGAGGCCGAGAACGACGAGGCCGACGATCGCGCCGACCTTGGACTTCAGAAACGAGCGGAAGAAATGGAGCATGAACCGTGCCGATCAGCAGAATATTGGCGCGAAACGGTGAGGCTTCGCATGTAAACGGCGCAGGCTTTAGGGGGCCTTCGCGCATCCTGCAATGCCGCTTGCGCAAGCCTTGGGCAAAAGCCGCGAGGTGGCATTACTACGACACCGGTGGAGAATCCCGGCGCTTAACCATCCATGAATTTTGACAAGCGATGCTCTGGTGCCCTAGCTGCCCGGCGACAGCGACGACCTGATTCCCGGTTCCGCGGCAACGGCATTACCGGAAATCTGCGAGGGGGACCCGCGGGGGAGTTCCCGAAGGTTCGCCGAGATCGATCAAAGGATTGAAATGGCTGGATTGCCTTACATCGTCGGAAATTGGAAAATGAACGGCACGCGCGCCATGCTGAACGAGGCGCGCGCAATCGATCGTTCCGCCCAGCGTTTCCCCAAGGTGCAGGTCGGACTGGCGCCGCCCTCGACCCTGATCTTCCGCATGCGGGACGCGGTCGAATTGATCGGCGTCGGCGGGCAGGACTGCCATGCGAAGGAAAACGGCGCTTATACGGGTGACGTTTCCGCACCGATGCTCAAGGATGCAGGCGCCGATTTCACGATCGTCGGCCATTCGGAGCGCCGTGAATACCACGGCGAAAGCGACGCGGACGTCAACGCCAAGGCGCAGGCCGCGCTTTCGGCCGGTCTGGCGGTGATCCTGTGCGTCGGCGAAACCGAGGCCCAGCGCGATGCGGGCGATGCCGAGGGCGTGGTCACCGCGCAGCTCGAAGGTTCCTGCCCCATCGTGGACGGCGCGCCGGAAAAGCTCTCGGTCGCCTATGAGCCGGTATGGGCCATCGGCACCGGCCGGGTGCCTTCGGTGGCGGACGTGGCAGCCATGCACAAGGCGATTCGCGCCAAGCTGGTCGCCATCTACGGTGATGCTGGTGCGGATGTCCGCATTCTCTACGGCGGTTCGGTTAAGGCCGACAACGCGGCCGAACTCCTTGCGGTGCCGGATGTCGGCGGCGCTCTGGTCGGCGGTGCGAGCCTGACGGCCGAGAGCTTCCTGGCGATCGTCGGCGCGGCGGCTTCGCTCGCGGAGTAAGTCCGATCCATGCGCCGTCCTGCGGGGCGGCGCAGCAATAAAGTTGCCGGGTTGCGCGCTCGCCTGCGAGCGCCTATCTGCCCGGTCAAGAAAGCGGGGTATGTCCCCGCAATAAGGCTGAGACGAAGATGTTCCTTTTCCTGACCGTGGTGCAGGCTCTGGTTGCCGCCATGCTGGTGGGCGTGATCCTGGTGCAGAAGTCCGAAGGCGGCGGCCTCGGCGTCGGCGGCAGCCCCTCGGGCCTGATGTCGGCACGGGGCGCGGCCAACTTCCTGACCCGCGCGACCGGCGTTCTGGCGACGGTCTTCGTGGTGCTGAGCATCGGTCTTGCCGCTCTCGCCGTCAATGAGACGAGCGGCCGCGACATCGACACCTCGCTCCAGCGCAACACCGCTCCTGCGCAGACCGCTCCGGTCCAGCCTGCCGATCCGCTCGGCGGCGCGGCCAACCCGGCAGCTCCGGCTGCACCCCAGCAGGGTGCGCCCGCCGGCGACTCGGTTCCGACCGATCCGCTTGGTGGTGCTGCCAAGCAGTAATCCCTGCAGGCGCTTTCGAGCGCCTCACCGTAATCGGAATGCCGTCTGGCGCAGTCAGACGGCATTTCCATGTGTTTGATCTGTGGAATGAGGCTCCGGGCGCTTGCCTGAGGGCCCCCATGCAATTTAAGGCCCGATTCCCATGGCGCGGCATATTTTCATCACCGGCGGCGTGGTCTCCTCGCTGGGCAAGGGTCTCATGGCGGCGAGCCTCGCGGCTCTGCTGCAGGCGCGTGGCTACAAGGTCCGCATTCGCAAGTTCGACCCCTACCTGAACGTCGATCCGGGCACGATGAGCCCGTACCAGCACGGCGAAGTCTTCGTGACCGACGACGGCGCCGAGACGGACCTCGACCTCGGCCACTACGAGCGCTTCACCGGCGTCTCGGGCCGCAAGGCCGACAATATCACCTCGGGTCGCATCTACCAGGACATCATCGCCAAGGAGCGCCGCGGCGACTACCTCGGCGCGACCGTGCAGGTGATCCCGCACGTCACCGACGCGATCAAGGACTTCGCGCTCACCGAGACCGAGGATCTCGACTTCGTGCTGTGCGAGATCGGCGGCACCGTCGGCGATATCGAGGGCCTGCCCTTCGTCGAGGCGATGCGCCAGCTGCGCAACGAACTCGGCCGTGAGGGCACCTGCTTCGTCCACGTCACGCTGGTCCCCTACATCGCCGCTGCCGGCGAACTGAAAACCAAGCCGACCCAGCACTCGGTGCGCGAACTGACCGGCCTCGGCATCCAGCCCGACATCCTGCTGTGCCGCTGCGACCGCGAGCTGCCCGAGAGCGAGCGCCGCAAGATCGCGCTGTTTTGCAACGTGCGCCCGCAGGCGGTTATCCAGGCGCTCGACGCGCCCAACATCTACGCCGTGCCGCTGCAGTACCACCGCGAGGGCCTCGACGCCGAAGTCCTGCACCACTTCGGCATGCTGGAATCGGCCAAGGCGCCGGTGCTTGAGCGCTGGGACGACATCACCGACCGCTACCAGAACCCCGAGGGCGAAGTGACCATCGGCGTCGTCGGCAAGTACATCGGCCTGCAGGACGCCTACAAGTCGCTGAACGAAGCGCTCGTCCACGGCGGCATGGCCAACCGCGTGAAGGTCAACGTGCGCTGGATCGACGCGGAAATCTTCGAGAAGGAAGATTCCGAGATCGCCGCCGCGCTCGAACCGATGCACGGCATCCTCGTCCCGGGCGGCTTCGGCGAGCGCGGCACCGAGGGTAAGATCGCGTCGGTCCGCTTCGCGCGTGAACGTCAGGTGCCGTTCTTCGGCATCTGCCTCGGCATGCAGATGGCCTGCATCGAGGGCGCGCGCTCGGCGGGCATTGCCAAGGCCAGCTCCACCGAATTCGGCCCGACCGAGGAACCCGTCGTCGGCATCATCACCGAGTGGATGACCGAGGACGGCCTGCAGACCCGCGCCGAGGGCGGCGACCTTGGCGGCACCATGCGCCTTGGCGCCTACACCGCCGCGCTCTCGCCCAACAGCCACGTCGCGGCGATCTACGGCTCGACCGAGATCAGCGAGCGCCACCGCCACCGCTACGAAGTCAACGGTTCGTATCGCGAGGCGCTGGAAGGCAATGGCCTGATCTTCTCCGGCATGTCGCCCGACGGCCTGCTCCCGGAGATCGTCGAGCGCCCGGACCACCCGTTCTTCGTCGGCGTGCAGTTCCACCCGGAACTCAAGTCGCGCCCGTTCGAGCCGCACCCGCTGTTCGCGGGCTTCATTGCCGCAGCGTTGCGGCAGGCCCGTCTGGTCTGAGCTGCCGGGGCTGAGCAGTTCGCGGTTCCGGATTGATTTCGGAACCGCCGCTCGTTCGCGGCAGATGCATGCGGCGCAGAACGCCTGAAGGCTCCAGTCGTAATTGCGAGCACAGCGAAGCAATGACGAAGGATGGGCCGCCTGAAGTCAGCCGATCGTCGTCAGGTAAGCCGACACCGTCATGATCGACAGCACGGTCGAGATCAGGATCACCCGCGCAGTGACGCTCGCTTCACGGCCGTAGAATTCGGCGAGCATGAAAGGCCCGGTCCCGGTCGGCAGCATCGCCAGCAGTACGGCTGCATGAAGCGCGGGGGTGTCGAGCGGAAACAGGGTCACGGCCAGCACCCAGGCCAGCAGCGGATGCACCGCCAGCTTCAGGGCGACGAGGATGGCCGTGAGCGGACCGGCGCCCGCAGCCGCCTCGCGCTTCTCGCCAAGGAACAGGCCGAGGCCGACCAATGCCGCCGGGGATGCCGCGCCGCCCAGCAATTTCAGGAAGACTTCGACGGGTCCAGGCACGGCCATCCCACTCGTCGGGAAGAAGCACGCGACGACGGGGGCGACGATGAGCGGGTTGGTCGCCAGCGACTTGCCGACTTTGGCGGCGACCCGCAACGGATGGCTGCCGACGTGGAGGCGGATCTCGATCAGCACGATCGCGCCTGCAAAGAGCACGCAGGCGACGACGATCGTGGAGATCAGCGTCAGCGTGTTGCTCCATGGCCCGAGCGCGGCGAGCAGCAGCGGGAAGCCGAGGAAGCCGGTGTTGGGATAGCTCGCGGCGAGCCCCAGCACCGGCCCATCGGCCTCGAAGCCCGAATGCCGGGCATGGGCGGCGACCGTCAGCGCGAAGATCGCCATCGTGCTGAGGGTGAACACCGCGACGAAGTGGGGTTGCCACAATTCGTGCCAGCTGGATCTGGCGACGATGTCGAACAGCAGCGCGGGCAGGGCAAGGTAGACGACGAAGCGGTTGAGTTCGCTGGTTGCCTGCGGCCCCATCACGCCGATGCGCCGAACCAGCCAGCCTGCGAAGATCAGCGAGAAGACGGGCAGGACGATCCCGAGGATCGCGGTCATGAGCAATGGTTCCGCAACATGGTCGCCGGGCTAACGACCCGCACGACGCGGCGCGAGGATTAATCGGACGGCTGCCGTGCTTTCTCTGCAATCGCGCATGCAAAAGGGTCGGCCCGGATAAACGGGCCGACCCCAAATGCCGTATCCGGTATGTCGCGCAAAGGGACGGAAAAGCGCAACGTGCGGACGACGACGGTTATGCTGCGGCGGTAGTGTCCTCACCAGTCTCGACGACGGTGAGCTTGTTGCCTCCGATGGCGACCTTCTTCGGCTTCATCGCCTCGGGCACTTCGCGCACGAGGTCGATCACGAGGAGGCCGTCGGCAAGGTCGGCGCTATCGACCCGCACGTAGTCGGCCAGTTCGAAGCGACGCTCGAACCCGCGCTGGGCGATGCCGACGTGCAGCATTTCGCCGTCGGTGGCCTCGTCGGGCTTGTGACCCTTCACGACCAGCAGGTTCGCCTGCGCGGTGATGTCGATGTCGGCCGGCTTGAAGCCCGCGACCGCGAGGGTGATGCGGTAGCCGTCCTGACTGCGCCGTTCGATGTTGAAGGGCGGGTACTTGTCGCCCGCGTTGGCGCGCGCCTGGTTCTCGATCATGTCGAAAAGGCGGTCGAAGCCGACCATGGTGCGGCGATAGGGCGAGAAATCGATACGGTTCATGACAAAAATCCTCCAATGAGCAATCTTCGTGTGATGAGGCCCGCGATGCGGCGCCTCGTTCTGTGAGCCATCCCCTTGGCGGGCCATGACTCGCATTCCTAGATATGCTAGCCGCCCCACCTTTCAAGGGGCGCTGGAATGGAGTTTGGCATGAGCCAGCCTAAGATCGAGATCTACACCAAGTGGGGCTGCCCCTACTGCGTCGCCGCCAAGTCGCTGCTGGACAAGAAGGGCGTTGCCTACGAGGAATACGACCTCACCATGGGCGGCCCCAAGCGGACCGAGATGCTGGAGCGCGTCCCCGGCGCGACGACGGTGCCGCAGATCCTGATCGACGACCGCGCCTATGGCGGTTTCGACGACATCAATGCGCTCGACCGCGAGGGCAAGCTCGATCCGGTGCTGGGGCTCTGAACACATGACCCGCGCGGCGCTCTTCCAGATGACGACCGGCATCGATCCGCAGGCCAATGCGGCCGCGATCGTCGATGCGATCGTGCAGGCGCGGGCAGGCAGCGCGGCGATGCTGTTCACGCCCGAGATGTCCGGCCTGCTCGACCGCAAGCGCGACCGCGCGCGCGCGGCGATCCGGGGCGAGGGGGACGACGTCGTCCTCGCCGCCGTGCGCGAGGCGGCGCGGCGCGAGGGCATCTGGGTCCACATGGGATCGCTGGCCATCGCGCGCGAGGATGGCAAATGGGCCAACCGGGCCTTCGTGATCGACGATGCCGGTGAAATACGCGCGCGCTACGACAAGCTGCACATGTTCGACGTAGACCTCGCCACTGGCGAGAGCTGGCGCGAATCGAACGCCTACACGGCGGGCGAGGAAGTCGTCACCGTCGAGACGCCGCTCGGGCGCCTCGGGCTGGCGATCTGCTACGACGTGCGCTTTCCGGCGCTGTTCGAGGCACTGGGCCGCGCGGGTTGCGACGTGATCGCCATTCCCGCCGCCTTCACCGTGCCTACCGGAAAGGCGCACTGGCACCTGATGCAACGCGCCCGCGCGGTCGAGGCGAGCGCTTATGTCCTGTCGGCCGCGCAAGTCGGCCGGCACGAGGACGGGCGCGAGACTTACGGCCACTCGCTGGGCATCGACCCCTGGGGCGAAGTCCTGCTCGATATGGGCGGGGCGGATGACGGTGGGAGCGCCGGGGTAGGCTTCGTCGATCTCGATCCGGCGCGGACGGCCGAAGTGCGCGCCCAGCTTCCGAGCCTTGCCAACCGCCGCGCCATCGCCGGACAGCCTGCGT
This sequence comes from Novosphingobium resinovorum, assembly GCF_027922145.1. Lineage (GTDB taxonomy): Bacteria > Pseudomonadota > Alphaproteobacteria > Sphingomonadales > Sphingomonadaceae > Novosphingobium > Novosphingobium resinovorum. Next base: position 84,670 of record NZ_BSFC01000024.1, read on the forward strand.
CATGATCGTCTACGACCTGGAATGCCGCGAGGGCGCGCATCGTTTCGAAGGCTGGTTCAAGTCCTCGGACGACTACGTGCGCCAGCAGGAGCGCGGACTGGTTACCTGCCCGCATTGCGGCTCGGGCGATGTCGTCAAGGCCGTCCAGGCCCCGCGCCTCGCGCGCAAGGGCAATCAGCTGCCCGAAGCCGCGCCGCCCGCCCGCGCAAAGCCCCCGGCACCCGGCACGCCTGCAGCTCCCGTGGCCAACGCACCGCTGCCGCCTCAGGCCGCCGAACTGATGCAGGCCCTGGCGACGATGCAGGCCGAGGCGCTCAAGTCCTCGCGCTATGTGGGGCAGGATTTCGCCAAGGACGCCCGCGCCATGCACTATGGCGAGCGCGATGCCGAAATCATCCACGGGCAGGCAACCGCAACCGAGGCGAAGGAACTGATCGAAGAGGGGATCGGCCTGATGCCGCTGCTGTTTCCGGTCGTGCCGCCCGAGCAGGCGAACTGATTGCAAAGCCGCCACGCAGCCGCTAGGAGGCCCCGGAGTGCGCCCGTAGCTCAGCCGGATAGAGCACCAGATTCCTAATCTGGGGGCCATGGGTTCGAATCCCGTCGGGCGCACCACTCTCTCCCAGAGCGCAATGACATTGGATTGAACCCGCACGCCGTCATTGCGAGCGTAGCGAAGCAATCCAGGGCACCACTGAGCGCCCTGGATTGCTTCGCTACGCTCGCAATGACGTGCGATGTAAAGTCATCGTGGCTCGGCAAACGGCCGCCTTCTTGTGGAGGCGGCCGTTGCCTTGAAATCAGGCCGCGTCCAGCGAGGCGCTGTCGATCACGAAGCGATAGCGCACGTCGCTGCGCGTCATGCGTTCGTAGGCGTCCTCGATCTGCTGGATGTCGATCATCTCGACGTCCGAGACGATGCCGTGCTCGGCGCAGAAATCGAGCATCTCTTGCGTCTCTGCAATGCCGCCGATCAGCGAGCCCGCGATCGTCTTGCGGCCGAAGATCAGGCCGCCGACACTGGGCGAGGGGTGCGGATGCTCCGGCACGCCCAGCATGACCAGCGCGCCGTCGCGCTTGAGCAGGCCGATGTAAGTGTCGAGGTCGTGGCTCGCCGCAACCGAGTCGATGATCAGGTCGAAAGTGCCGGTGTGCGCGGCCATTTCCTCGGCCTCGCGGCTGACCACCGCGCTGTCGGCGCCGAGGTCGATCGCGTCCTTGCGCTTGGCGGGCGTCGAGGTGAAGGCGACGACTTCGGCCCCCATGGCATGCGCGATCTTGATCGCCATATGGCCGAGACCGCCGATGCCGACGACGCCGACCTTCTTGCCCGGACCGGCGTTCCAGTGACGCAGCGGCGAGTATGTGGTGATGCCCGCGCAGAGCAGCGGTGCGACGGCGGCAAGCTGCTCCGCCGGGTGGCTGATCGAGAGCACGAAGCCCTGATCGACGACGATCGCGCGCGAATAGCCGCCCATGGTGTGGCCGGGCGCGTCCGGCGTCGCACCGTTGTAGGTGCCGACGAAGCCGTTCTCGCAATACTGCTCCAGGTTGTCGTTGCACGAGCCGCAGTGGCCGCAACTGTCGACCATGCAGCCGACGCCGACGATGTCGCCCACCTTGAAGCGGCTGACTTCGCCGCCCACCGCGCTGACGGTGCCGACGATTTCGTGACCGGGAACGCAAGGGTAGAGCGTGCCGCCCCACTCGCTGCGCACGGTGTGCAGGTCCGAGTGGCATACACCGCAATAGCTGATCTCGATCGCGACGTCGCAGGGTCCCGGCTCGCGCCGTTCGATGGTCAGGGCTTCGAGAGGCTTGTCGCCCGCATGGGCGCCATAAGCGTTGACTTGCATGGAATGTCCTTGCTGTCGGAAGAAACTGGAATTGGGATCGGCCGAGATGCCGCATGTGCGAGATAGGCGCTCATCGCGCCAGCGATTAGTGCATGCTTTCTTCACGTAGCGATGAGTGATGCTCACTATGGCGCGACAACTTCACCCCCACCCCGTCATTGCGAGCGCAGCGAAGCAATCCAAGGCGGTGTAACTCTGCCCTGGATTGCTTCGCTGCGCTCGCAATGACGAAGGGTGGCGGGCGGGATTGCGCAGGCCCCGGTCGCTCGACAGGATAGCCCTCTCGCGCTCGCGGCGATTCTTTGTCGGCGCGACCGTGCAAGACACCAAGTTCAGGGGCTTCATCACGATGCGCTTTTCGATCCCGGTCCTGCTTTCTCTCGGCGCCAGCCTGCTCGCATCGAGTACCGCGCAGGCGAAAGGCCATCCCGAGGCGGAAGCGCAAGTGCTCGACCTGTCGAAGCGCGCCATCGCGCTGCGCTCGGTGCAGGGTCCGGGCAACAAGACCGGCGAAGTCGCGGCGCTGTTCCGCGATGCGCTGCTGAAAGCCGGGTGGACCGCCAGCGACATCGAGATCGTGCCGCTCGGCGACACCGCCTACCTGATCGCGACGTGGAAGGGCAGCGACCCCGGCCTCAAGCCCCTCGTCATTTCCGCGCACATGGACGTGGTCGAGGCGAAACCGGAGGACTGGGAGCGCGATCCCTTCACGCCGGTGGTGGAGAACGGCTATCTCTTCGGGCGCGGCGCCAGCGACACCAAGTTCGAGGCGGCGCTGGCGCTGTCCTCGGTGATCGAACTGCGGCGCGAAGGGTTCCGGCCGAAACGCAGCATCGTCATCGCCTATTCGGGCGACGAGGAGACGACCATGGATACCTCCAAGGTCATCGCCGAGCGGCTGAAGGGCGCGGAACTGGTGCTCAACGTCGACGGCTCCTCGGGCACGCTGTCGGAGGCGGGCAAGCCGCTCTACTGGAGCTGGCAGGGGGCCGAGAAGACTTACGTGGACTACAAGGTCGAGGTGACGAACCCCGGCGGTCACAGCTCCGCGCCACGGCCCGATAACGCGATCGTGCAACTGGCGCAGGCGATGGAACGGATCGGCGCCTATCGCTTCAAGCCCGAACTCAACGACGTGACGCGCCAGTACTGGATCGGCGCCGCGAAGATCGAGCCCGACCCCAAGCTCGCGGCGGCAATGAAGGCCTTCGTTGCCAATCCGAACGATCCGGCAGCGCTGCAGGTGCTGCGCGCCAATCCCGCGACGGTCGGGCGCGTGTCGACGACTTGCGTGCCGACGATGATCTCGGGCGGCCATGCCCAGAACGCGCTGCCGCAGAGCGCGACGGCCAACATCAACTGCCGTATCTTCCCCGGCCACACCCGGCCCGAGATCATGGCGGAACTGGAGAATGTGGCGGCGATGCCCGCGGCGAAGTTCACCGACGTGACCGGCGACGATTCGGTCGAGGCGCCCGCATCGCCGGTGCGGCCGGACTTCGTGGCGGCAGTGGGCAAGGCGGTAAAGGCGGCCTGGGGGCCGGTGCCGATCATCCCCTCGCAGTCCTCGGGTGCTTCGGACTCGATGTGGTATCGCGCGCTCGGCGTGCCGAGCTATGGCGCCAGCGCCTCGATGATCCGGGACTCCGACGAATTCGCCCATGGCCTCAACGAGCGCATCGGCCTGCTGAACATCGCGCCGGGCGTGGTCTACTACACCACCTTGCTGACGGACCTCGCGAGCAAGTGAGGGCGGCGGCGCTCGCTGCGGCTTTGGCTCCGCTGGTTCTGGCGGGGCTAAGCGTTCCGGCGAGCGCGGCATCGGTCTACGTCAGGGCAGGGCGCTTGCTCGACGTGGAGAGCGGCACTGCGAGCACCGGACAATGCGTGCTGGTCGAGGGTGAGCGGGTCGCACGGGTGGAGCCTTGCGCCGCGCCGCCGCCGGGTGCCGAAACGCTCGACTGGTCGGCCTATACCGTGCTGCCGGGCTTGATCGATCTTCATACGCACCTTGCCGATACCGGGCAGAGCGCGGATGTCGCCGCGCCGCTCAAGACCTCGCCGCAACTGACGGCGCTGATCGGCGCGCACAATGCGAAAGTGACGCTGGAGGCGGGCTTCACCACGGTGCGCGATGTCGGCACCTATCGCGGGCTGACTGACGTGGCCTTGCGTGATGCCATTGCGCAGGGGCTGGTGCCGGGGCCGCGCATGTTCGTCGCGGGTGCCTACATCACGTCGCCGGGCGGCGGCGGCGAACTCAACGGCGTCGTGCCGAACGACCAGCTTCCCGCCGACATGCGCCTCGGCGTCGTTCACAATGCCGGTGAAGCGCGCGAGAAGGCGCAGTACCTGTTCGATCACGGCGCCGACTTCATCAAGATGATCGCCACCGGCGCCGTCCTCGCCATTGGCACCGAGCCGGGACAGATCGAACTGAGCGACGACGAGATGCGCGCCGTCGTGGACGTCGCGAAGGCGCATGGCAGCTACGCGACCGCCCATGCCCACGGCACGGCGGGCATCAAGGCGGCGATCCGCTCCGGCGTACACAGCATCGAACACGCCAGCCTGATCGACGATGAGGGCCTCGCCATGGCGAAGAAGGCGGGCGTCTGGCTGGTCATGGACATCTACGACGGCGACTGGATCGACGAGCAGGGTACGCGCGAAGGCTGGCCGCAGGAATACCTGCGCAAGAACCGCGAGACGACGCAGCAGCAACGCGACGGCTTCGCCAAGGCAGTGAAGCTGGGGGTCAGGCTCGGCTTCGGGACCGACGCGGGTGTCTATCCGCATGGGCTGAACGCACGGCAGTTCGCGTACATGGTCCGCTATGGCATGACCCCGGCGCAGGCGATCCGGTCGGCGACGATCGATGCCGCCGCCCTGATCGGGCATGAGAAGGAACTGGGCTCGATCGCACCGGGCAAGTTCGCCGACATGATCGCGGTGACGGGCGATCCGCTGTCCGCTGTGCGCGTGCTGGAACAGGTTGCTTACGTGATGAAGGCCGGTGCCGTAGCGAAGTGAGCGGAATCCGCTGCTTTGCTACCCCTGAGTACCGCTTGAGTGCCGTTGAGTGCCGTTATGTAACCGGGAGGTCAGCTTGGTAGCAGCAGTGTTTTCACGCAGGCAGGTGGCGGCCGGTCTGGCGGTCTTGCCGCTGGTTCCGGCGACCGTGCACGCAGTGCCCTCGCGGCTCGACAGGGTGATGGTGCAGGGCAGGCCGCAGGATACGGGTTCGCTCTACAAGGTGCGCAACATATTGCCGGCGCTGGATAAACTTGGCGGCTTGCGGCGGATGCGATGCCGGGAGCCCTATGCCGGGACGCCCGGGTGGAATACCTACCTTGGGCTTGCCCGGCAGGGGGTGACATTCTGCCTCACCCTCTCCGGTCGGGAAATCGCAAAGACGATCGCCGACCTCAAGGCCTTCGTCATCCAGGCGCCCGGTGCGATATGGGCGGTCGAGTTCCCGAACGAGCCCGACCTCAATCCCGTGAACTACAACGGCGTGCATGATTCCCGGTTGGGATTTCGGACAGGTAATGCTCCGGTATTAATGTCCTATATCAAGGACTTCACGGCATCATTTAAGGCGGAATCCAGTCTGAAAACGATCCCCCTCATCGCGAGCAACGACTTCATGCAAGCGGAGCAGGCCCCTTTCACGACCTACGGCAATGCCCATATCTACCCCAAGCCCGCCACTGTCGTGGCGGACCGCCTGACGAGCTTCGGCGAGAAAATAGCAGTTGGTCGCCACACACACGGCGTGATTACCGAATGGGGCCGCACAACGGGCGGTGGTGCAAAAAACGTGACTTCTCCGCCGGTTTCACTGGAGCAGCAGGCCATCTTGCTCGCCTCGGATCTGGCGGCGGCCCTCGATCGCCCGTTGATCCGCGCGATCAGCATTTACGAGCTGTTTTCCTGGGCCGGGACCAGTGAGATGAACAACTTCGGCCTGTTCAACGCCGACCTGACCCCGCGACCCGCAGTCGCCGCGATCCGTGCCGTCATCGGCTGAAATTCAGCGAAAACGCCGGTACATCCCGCCGAAACCCAGCGCCATTCCGCGACTGTCGGCAATGACCTCATGGGCGCAATTATGCCCCGGAGCCCCGGTCACGCCGCCGCCGGGATGTGTTCCCGCGCCGCACATGTAGAGCCCCTTGATCGGCCCCCGATACGCGCCATGCCCCAGCACCGGCCGCGCCGACCACATCTGGTCGAGCGTCAGATTCCCGTGCATGATGTCTCCGCCGACCAGCCCGAATTTGCGCTCCAGCCCCTTGGGACTGAGCACCTGTCGTCCCAGGATCGAGGCGCGGAAGCCCGGTGCATGCGCCTCCACCGTGTCGATAATGGCATCGGCGGCCTTGTCCTCCTCCATGTCCCAGTCGCGTCCATCGGGTAGTTCGGGCGCGAATTGCTGGCAGAACAGGCTGGCGACATGCTGGCCCGGAGGGGCGAGGCTGTCGTCCACGGTAGAGGGGATCAGCATCTCGACGATAGGCTTGCGCGACCAGCCGAACTGCTTGGCGTCGATGAAGGCGCGGTCCATGTAGTCGAGGGTCGGGGCGATGATGATGCCGGACTGATGATGCTCGCCCGGTTCGGGAAGGCACGTAAATCGAGGCAGTTCGGATAGCGCCACGTTCATCCGGAACGTGCCGCTTCCCGCCTTGAAGCCCTTCATCCGGCGCCGGAAATCGGCGTCTAGGTCGGCAGCTGCGATCATCCGGTCGTAGAGCAGTTTCGGCCCGACATTGGCGATGATGCGCGGCGCCGCGATCTCCTCGCCGCTTTCCAGGCGAACGCCGGCGACCTTGCCGCTATCCACCAGCACTTGCGCGACCGGTGCCTCCAGGCTGATCTCGACGCCGAGATCGCGGCAGACCTTGGCCATGATCTGCGTGATCGCGCCCATGCCACCGACCGAGTGGCCCCAGGCCCCCTTCTTGCCGTTCACCTCGCCGAAGACATGGTGCAGCAGGACGTAGGCACTGCCGGGCGTGTCAGGCGAGGCATAGTTGCCGACCACCGCATCGAACCCGAACGCGGCCTTGACCGCCTCACTCTCGAACCAGCTGTCGAGCAAGCTGCGGGCCGACTTGGTGAACAGGTCGAGCACATCGCGCTGGGCTTCCATCGACAGGCCCGCCAGCTTGCGCCCTTGCACGGCCGCATCGACCAGCGCACGCCAGCCGCCGCCCACCTCGGGCGGGGTCCTGAGGGCAAGGTCGCGCAGCACCTCGGCGACGCCTTCGAGAGCGTCGTAATAGGCCGGGAGTACCTCGGCGTCATGGGCCGAAAAGCGGCGGAATTCCGCTTGCGTGCGCTCCAGTCCGCCGCCGAGCTTGAGGTAGCCGCCATCCTCCTGGGGCAGCAGGTTGCTGATCGGCCGCTCGATTACGCGGTAGCCGTGGTCGGCAAGGCGCATGTCGGCGATCACTTTGGGCTGCAACAGACTGACCGTGTAGCTGGCGACCGAATTGCGGAATCCCGGGTGGAATTCCTCCGTCACGGCAGCCCCGCCGACAACGTCGCGCCGCTCGAGAATGCGCACCTTGAGCCCCGCCCGGGCGAGGTAGAAGGCGCAAGTCAGGCCATTATGGCCACCGCCGATGATGAGTGCGTCGTAGCGGTCGGTCATGCGGTCCTGCTCCAGCCGGGCGCGGGGGAATGTTCGGAACGGGCGGCGGGGATGATCTGCCGCAGCCGCCTGCAGAAATGGCGCAGGCAGACCTCCTTGTCGGAGAGCGGCCCAATCGAGAAACTGCGCGAGGCCATGCCAGCCTGCACACGGGTAATGAGTGCGGTGTCTTCCGCATTTACTTCGCGGTTAATGCGCCAGTTGAGGTAGCGCGCGGCCTTCATCTCGCGCCGGTCATCGTCGAGAACGTAGCTGATCTCGCGGATCACGCTGGCGGTCGGGCTGACCGGAAGCCACTGCATGAAATCGACCTGGTCAGGATAGATGTCGAAGGCGACGTTCGGCCAGAGCTTGAAGTAAAGCCAGTGACGCTGCCGCTCCGGCGGGAGGTGCGGCACAGGCGGAAGCAAGCGCTGGTACATGCGCTCCGACCAGTTGGGAGAGGGGGCATCAATCAGGTCGCCCCACATGCGATCGACGTTCGCCTCCGCTTCGACGCCATAGCTGCGGCCAAACAGACGGGTGAGGCCGGGATGGGCGACCGGAATGTGAAGTCCGTCCGAGTAATTGTCGCCGATGTTCTTCCAGTTAACCTCACGCGGGCGCATGGTCACCCGGCCGAGCGCTTTCAGGTCATGAAAGCTATAAGGCGCGACCATATGTTCGTAAGGTGTCATCATCTGCGCCACCGTCGGGCCGCCGTCATCGACCAGCCGCACGAACACGAAGCCGCGCCATACCTCGATCTGGATGGATGACAGCCCGAGACCGGCCTTGTCGAAAACAGGGTAGCTCGCGCTGTCGGGTACGCCGGCGAGCCGGCCGTCGAGGTCGTAGGTCCATGCATGATAGGGACAGACCAGCTTTCGCGCGCAGCCGCTGGCACCGTCGACGATGCGCGAGCCGCGATGGCGGCAGACGTTGGTGAAGGCGCGCAGCACCCTGTCCGTGCCGCGCACCACCATCACGCTTTCGCCGATGTAGTCCAGGGTGTGCCAGTCGCCAGGGCTTGGAATGTCGCTCTCATGGCAGACGATCTGCCAGCTCGGGGCGAAGACGCGCTCCTTCTCGGCCTCGAAGAATTCGGTGTCGGAATAGGTCCACGCAGGCAGGCTCCAGCCTTCCAGCGGGTCGGTCATGGGGGCGTCGGCGACTTGCGTTGCCATGGCGTGCTCCTTGCTATACGATCGTATAGCAATACTATGGCCGAGCATCAATCCTTTACGCGGGAGCATCCCGACGAGCGTCGCCAGAGCCTGGTAGAAGCCACGGCGAGGTGCCTTGCCCGTCATGGCGTGGCAGGAACTTCGGTGCGGGCAATCTGCGCCGAGGCCGGGGTATCTCCGGGATTGCTGAGGCATTACTTCGCCGGTGTCGGCGATGCGATCGCCCAGGCCTATCGCTGGACCGGAAGTCGCGTGGGCGAGGCGCTGGCAGATGCCGTGGCAGCCGCGGGTGAGAATCCGCGCGCGCGGCTTCTGGCTTATCTGTCGGCGAACTTCCGGTCGCCGATCGCCGATCCGGAACTGCTCGCGACATGGCTCGCGTTCTGGAGCATGACGCCGGTGAACGACGGCATCGGCGCGTTGCACCAGCAAATCTACGGTGAGTTCAGGAACGGCATCGAGGAACTGGTCCTGGCGGTTAAGCCGGATTTGGGTGATGCTCGATTGCCGGCGGTGGCCTTGACTGCTTTGATCGACGGGCTCTGGCTGGAACTGAGCCTCGGGCAGGCGCCCTTCACGCCGGAAGAAGCGGAGGGCCTTGTCGAGAAGTGGCTCGATGCTCTGCTTTAGTCTGTGCTCTGGTCCTCGCGGCGGCTCCAAAGCCGGATCGGCAGACCCGAGACCATGAGAATGAAGCTCATTCCGCTTGCCGCGATGCCCGCACCCCACAACGCCCATAACGCATAGCCCGCGCCCAGTACGGCGAGCGGACGGCAGACCCGCAGCCTCCATGCCGCCAGTGCGCAGGCGAGATAGAGCCAGAGGGTCGCCGAAGTGGACAGCAACAGGAGGTATTCGAACAGGCCGCGCATGGAGCGCAATCCGTTCATGACCACGAAAAGCATAGTGATAGCCGTGGACACGAGAAGCGCGCGTCGCGGCGTTCCTCTTGCGTCGGTGGCCATGAACCAGCGCGGGAGCAGTCTGCGCGCTGCCATGTCCCGTGACAGTTCGGCTTCGAGCAGGGTCCAGCCGTTGAGTGCGCCGACGCAACTGACCACCGCGAAGAGCGTCACCATGGCCGCCGCCGTCCCGTTCCAGTAACGGTTGACGAACGTGGCGAACGGGGCTGGGGAGGCGGCAGCCATGCTCATCGGCAGGAGCATGGCGATGGCGGAACAGACCGCGAGGTACAGCAGGCCGGTCAGGCCCGTTCCCCAGAGGGTGGCACGGGATATGTTCGCTTCCGGATTACGAACCCGCGCCGCGACGATGCTGGCGGATTCGAAACCCAGCAATGCCCACAATGTGAGCGTTGCCGCCGCATTGATCGAGCCGGGCGAAATCGGCACGGCATCGACCGGCAGCACTTCCGCCTCGCCGCCGACAAACAGTCTTGCGGCAATGACGATCACGACAAGCAGCGGCACGATCTTGATGGCGACGGTCGCGATCTGGAAGCCTCCCGCAGTTCGCACGCCTTGCAGATTGACCAGCGTGGTCAGCCAGAGGAGCGCGATCGCTGTGAGTGCGGGCACGAATTCGGCGCTCGCGAGTGAGGGGGCTATGCTCGACATGTAGCTGACGGCGGCAACGGCGATCGTGGCTACCGCGGTCCAGATCGAAACCAGGTATATCCAACTTATGAAGAACCCGGTGGTCTGCCCGAATGCGGCCGAGACGAACCCCGAAGGACTGCCGGCTTCCGGGAATTCCCGGGTCAGGCGGGTGATCACGTAAGCCAGAACAAGAACGCCCGCCGTGGTCACGATCCATCCGACCACGGCGTTCCAGCCGAAAGGGGCCAGGCTGGCAGGCAGCAGGAAGACGCCCGAACCGATCATGTTGCCCATGACCAACGCCATGGCGGCAGAAAGCCCGAGGCGCGCCCTGCCTGCGCCGTCTATCTTTCCGGATAGGCGGGGTTCGTCTTCCACCTCTTTTGGCAAGAGATCAGAAATCCCGACCGACCTTGAGGCCGATTACCCGAGGCCTGATGACATAATCATAAAACACGCCCCCGGTCTCGCTGATGCCCAGTGGATCGCCGCAGGTCGTTTCGAGACATTGGACCGAACTGTTGATGACACCGTTACTGTCGAACAGATTGTTCGCATATATTTCAAAGCGCCATACATCATTCTTAATGCCGAGACTGAAGTCCGCCGTGGTATAGGCGCCGAATCCACCCTTGATTGCGTTTTCAGCATCGCGCAAGTCGCTGCGGCGCTTTCCGATGTAATTGACGGCGCCCTGGACGTGGCCGGTCCAGCCGCCGATCGGGAACTCGTACCGGGCAAGGGCATTGGCCTTGAAGCGCGCAGTGATCGGCAAGTGCGTTCCCGCTTGCGCCAGCCGGGTATTCTCGCCTTCGGGGATCGAGCAGTCGAAAGTGGCGTTGGCGATAAGGCAGAAGTCCTTTGTGATCTTTGCGTCGTTGTAGCTGCCCGAAGCATTGAGGGTCAGGCCGGCCTTGCGATAGCCCATGTCGAACTCGACGCCGTAGATCCGCGCTTCGCCAGCGTTGCGGATGAGGGTCAGGCCGTTTTCCCCGAGGAAGGACAACTGGATGTTGCTCCAGTCCTCGCGGAACATGGCGTAGTTGAAGTGGAACGCGCCCATCTGGCTCTTCCACCCGAATTCGTAGTTGTCGAGCGTGTCAGGTGCATAAGGCGGCTGGCCGCCGCGACGGTTGATGCCGCCGGGACGGAAGCCGCGCGACCAGGTAGCGTAGACCAGCCAGTTAGGAGTCAGCTTGTAGGTCAGGTTGGCCTTGTAGATCGATCCGGTATCGGAGGTTTTCGCATCAAGATTGGTGCACGGCGAACCGCTGACTTTCGCATCCTCGAAACAGGCGGCGACACCGGTGCGCGACGAGTATCCGTCGCTGTAGCCGAAGAAACCGACGAGCGAGTTCTTGTACTTGTAGACGCGCAGGCCTCCGGTAGCGGTAAGCTGGTCGGTGATGTCGAAGCTCAGTTCACCGAACGCGGCATAGTCACGGTCGATGCGCCTCTGACGGGTCAGCCAGATGTCGCTTTCGGTGCCGGGCACCGTGATCGCATCGGCAATGCCGTCGATGATGTAGTTCTGCGTGATCTGGTGAACCTGCCGCTGCGCGAACAGGCCGGCGATCAGGCGCAGGCGGTTTTCCTGCGGTGAACTGATACGCAGTTCACCGAACTGACGCCGGTATTTGTCACGGCCCTTGATGTACTGGTTCGGGCTGACCAGGTCGCCGGCATTGTCATACAGATATGCGCCAGAACCGTAGAGCGCGTCATAGAAGTACGAGTAGTCCGAATAATCGGATTCCGTGCGGTCCTTGCGGTTGAGGACGCCTCCCGTCGCGACGAGGTCCCAGTTGCCGATCTTGCCTTCAATGGTCAGGGCAGCTTGATACCATTCGTCCTTGCTGCTCTCGGGGTTGTACTGGACGGTCTGCAGTTTCTTGCTGACTGCGCTTGAGCGCTCCTGCGCAAAGCTGCCGTTGACCTTCTGGACCTGCCCCATGAGCGTGGGGGTGATCGTCCAGTCGTCATCCAGTTCGATGCCGAGCGCCATGCGCGCGCCATATGTATCGACGTCGTTGTAGTTTTTTTCGACGAGATCGGCGTTGGTCTGGGTGATGCCGGAAACGGGGTATGTCCGGCTGCCCGCGACATTGTCGATGTATCCGCCGTCATGACGATACCAGCCGACGACGCGCAGCGCGGAGCGATCTGAAAGCTTGAAGTTCAGGAACCCTTGCGCGACGCCGCCGACGTCTCCGTGAGCGACGGAGTTCAGTTCCATGTCGACTGCGCCGTAAGTGCCCGAATAGTCCGGCTTGTTGGTCACGATCTTGATCGTACCCGCCATCGAACTCGCGCCATAGAGGGTGCCTTGCGGTCCTGCCAGCGCCTCGATCCGCGCGATGTCGTAGGCATGGATGTCAAGCGCGCCCTGGATGGTCGTGATCGGCATTTCGTCGAGATAGGTGCCCACCGTCGGCAGCGGCCCGGAGTGATTGGCGTTCTCACCCGATGCGACACCCCGGAAGTAGACCTGGCTGAAGCCCGGCTGGGTGGTCTGGATCGTAAGGGAGGGAATGTTCTTGACCGCGTCCTGAAGTTCCTTGACCTGCAACTCGCGCAGTTTTTCGCCTCCCAGAGCCGTGATTGCGATCGGCACATCCTGGAGATTTTCGGTCCGCTTCTGGGCTGTGACAAGGATTATGCCGTCTTCTTCGACGGCAGGAGCGCCTTGCGCCAACGCAGGTTGCGCTGCAGCGATGGCCGATGATCCAAGCAGCGCGACGACGACGCTGCGGCGACAACCCAAACGCGATGAATTCACCCGCATTCCCCTGTAATTGCCTGATTGGGAAGCGGCCACAATTCATGAGCTTTGACAATAGGTCCACCGTGCAACGTCGATTGTGCGCTGCACTGTATGACATTTTCGCCACAATTATTGACGTTGCGGATCAGCGCTTGGCGTAAGTTTCGGGTAGATCGCCTAGAGCATCGCGCAACGGCCCAAGCCAGGCATTGTAGGCAAGCCACTGATCGACGCCGTCGCGATTGATCGGGCGACGGACCTGCTCGCTCGATGCCGTGCGCACCGCACGGTCATTGAGATGGAATTGGAGGCAATTTTCCTCGAAATCGAGCGAGAGATGGGTGAGAAGCGCACGCACTTCAGCTTCCGGGTCATCCAGAAGTCGTTCGTGAATGACCCGGTGTACCCGGCCGGGCATGACGGTGTCGTAATGGGCCATGGCGCGCACGTAATCGGCGTAGTAGCGGCCGATGTGCCCAAGGTCGTAGGAGAACGCTTGTCCTTTTGCGAAATGCTGCCGGAAATTGGAGAAGCAGCAGTCCAGCGGCGCGCGGCGGGCATCGATAATCCGGGCGTTCGGAAGGATCGCGGTGATGAAGCCTGCGTAAGCCCAGTTGTTGGGAAGCTTGTCGATGTAGAAGGGCTTGCCGGTCTTGCGCTGGATGCGCGTGCGCTCGATGAATTCGGCGCCCAGTTCGGCGAGGCGCGCCGGTGGCATCGTGGCCAGCGCCGCTGGCCAGTCCCGGCTGTTGCCAGCGTAGGTTTGTGCCTCGCGCATGGCCATGGCGGGAATGTCCGGGAGTTCCATCGTGCCTTCCACTTGCGAATGGCTCGAGAGAATCTGTTCGATGAGGGTGGAGCCGGCGCGCGGCAGGCCGAGGATGAAGATCGGGTCGGGGCAGGGATGGCCCGTGCCCTCCAGTCGGCCGAGCAGGTCGGGCGTCACCGTCGCGATAACGGCGTCCACCTGTGCGCTCACGACGTTCGGGTCGAAATCGAGCTGATCGCGCCGGAGGCGGTTCCCCGTCGTATAGTGCCGGAAGGCAAGCTCCGCCACATTGCGGTCGTCGAACGCCTTGCCGAGTGCGAAGTGCAGGTGCAGGCGGTCGTCGTCGGACAGGGCTTCGTCCGTCAATGCGGCTTCCATTGCGGCGACGTCGATAGCCTCGAACCGCCAGGTCTTGAGGTTCGCAAGGCTCCACCACACCTCGCCGAGGCTCGGCTCGATGGCGATCGCGTGCCGATAGGCGGAGACGCTCTCGGTCTGTTCGCCGAGCGTTTTCAGGATGTGCCCGTAGCTCATCCATAGTCGGGCATGATCCGGGAAAGTTTCGGTCAGGTCTGCATAGATGTGCCGCGCCTCCGCGTAATCGCCGATCCGGCCAAGCGCTGCTGCGCGCAAGTTGAGATCGCCAGCCTGCGCTCCGCCTTGCGTGATCACCTCGTCAAGCACGCCCACCGCTTCGGCAAAACGGTTCTGCCGATAGAGGGAGATCGCGAGATTTGCCCGTGCGGCCGTGAATCCGGGCGCCAGTTCAAGTGCGCGGCGCAGCAGCTTTTCCGCGTCGCGATAGCGGCCGATACGGCCTGCCAGTTCTGCCATCATGCGGATCGCCGCAACATCCGTGGGCTGTTCGCGCAGTCTATTTCGTAGACCGGCTTCAGCGACCGGCAGGTCACCGGTGAGCAGAGCCCGGGCTATAGCGACGAGATCCGGATCATGTGATGAGGCTCGAATGGCTTCCCCTTCGGCAAGCATCGCTTCTTCATTGCGTCCCAAGGCCCTCAGTGCCCGTCCGAGCAATCGATAGGCCGAAGCATTGTGCGGCTCGTGCAGTACCGCGTTGCGCAAGACCGGCAGGGCACGCCCGGGGTCGGCAGCCACGAGGGCGGCAATGGAAGCGGGGGGCGGGGCTGCGTCGGCGGAGCGGTTCATCTGCTGCCGATTATGGGCAAGTCGCGCAATCACCTCAAGCACGCCTGTCGAGGCTTCGAGCCCTTGTGCGTCTTTCAAGATTGTGACAGCCTCACGAGTGACTTGATCGCCGTGAACGGGATCGTTAGCCGGGCGCTCCGCAAGCCGGGCTGACAACTCCAAGGGTGAATTTCATGCGCTTAAGCACTGTACGCAAAGGCATTTTTCGGACCCGGTTGCCGGGGCTCGGAGAGTGCGCCCGCGTCGATATGAGCGCGGGCGACGCCGCGCCGTTTCTGGAGCGGGAGATGTACGTCTTGCTTGGCTTCGAGCCGAGTTTCGATCAGTTGCCAGAGCAATGCGCCGATACGAAGCCGGCGGCCCGTTCGCTCTGGGCCGGGCAGTTCTAGTCCGTCATTCAACACGAATCGTCGCAGGATTGAAATTCGAGCGCGCAAATCTGCGCGCTTTGGTCTATGGGCCGCGCAACAGGTGCGCCCGAGGGCCGCCACGCAGCCCTCCCTATGCTCTTTGAAAGCCGCCTTGATGCGGCAGGACTCGTTGACCCCATAATGACTTTTCCGCAGATTCCCGCGCCTCTCGCCGAAGCTCTCACCGGCCATGGCTATGAAACCCTGACCCCCGTTCAGGCTGCCGTGACCGAATCGGAGGCGCACGGCCGCGACCTCGTCGTCTCGGCGCAGACCGGTTCGGGTAAGACTGTCGCTTTTGGCCTCGCCATGGCGGACGAACTGCTTGCCGATGACGAACTGGCTTTTGCGGTCAAGCCGCTGGCGCTGGCCATCGCGCCGACGCGCGAACTGGCACAGCAGGTCAGCCGCGAGCTGGAATGGCTCTATGCCAAGACCCATGCCCGTATCGTCACCTGCGTCGGCGGCATGGATCCGGTGAAGGAACGCAAGCAGCTGGAGCGTGGCGCGGCGATCGTCGTCGGCACGCCGGGACGTCTGCGCGATCACCTCGAGCGCGGCAAGCTCGACCTCTCGGCTTTGCGCGCAGTCGTGCTCGACGAAGCTGACGAAATGCTCGACATGGGCTTCCGCGAAGACCTCGAGGAACTGCTCGACGCCACGCCGGAAACCCGCCGCACGCTACTGTTCTCGGCGACCATGCCGCGCCCGATCGAGGCGCTTGCCCAGCGTTACCAGAAGAACGCTCTGCGCATCTCCACGGTCGGCGAGAACCGCGGCCATGGCGACATCGCCTACAAGGCGGTGACCGTCGCCCCTTCGGACATCGAGCATGCGGTGGTGAACCTGCTGCGCTTCTACGATGCCGAGACCGCGATCCTTTTCTGCGCCACGCGCGACAACGTGAAGCACCTGCACGCCACTCTGGTTGAGCGGGGCTTCTCCGCTGTGGCGCTTTCGGGCGAGCATTCCCAGAACGAACGCAACAACGCGCTGCAGGCGCTACGTGACCGCCGCGCCAAGGTCTGTGTCGCCACCGACGTCGCCGCGCGCGGCATCGATCTGCCTTCGCTCAGCCTCGTCGTCCACGTCGAGATTCCGCGCGATGCCGAGACCCTGCAGCACCGTTCGGGCCGTACCGGCCGTGCGGGCAAGAAGGGCACGGCGGTCCTGCTGGTGCCTTATCCGCGCCGCCGCCGCGTCGAGATGATGCTGCGCGGGGCGCGCATCGAGGCAGAGTGGGGCGAGGCTCCGACGCCCGAAGCGATCCGCGCGCAGGACCGTGACCGTCTGCTCGAAAAGCTGCTGGCCCCCGTCGAAGTCGAGGACGACGACCGCGAACTGGCGAAGGTCGTGCTGGAAACGCTGAGCGCCGAGGACGTCGCCGCCGCGCTTGTGCGCGCGCACCGCGCCGCGATGCCGCAGCCCGAGGAACTGCTCGGCAATTCGCCCGAATCCCGCCAGAAGCGCGAGCGTCCGGGCTTCGACGACGTCGTCTGGTTCCGCATGAACGTGGGCCGCGACGAGCGGGCCGAAGCGCGCTGGATCCTGCCGGTGCTGTGCCGCCGCGGCCATGTCACCCGCGATGCGGTCGGCCAGATTCGCATCAACGGTGACCAGACCTACTTCCAGATCCCTGCCGCGCAGGCCGAGCAGTTCGAACGCGCCGTCGCCCGCACCGCGCGTGAAGACGGTGAGTACGAAGCCACCATCCTCATCGAGCGTGCGCCTGATGCGCCGCGTGACGCCGCCCGTCACCGCAGCCGCGACCGCGAAGGCCCGCAGGGTCGTGGCCGCCGTCCGCACGGCAATGGTCCGCGTTCCGATGGTCCCGGCGGCGAAGGTTCCGCCCCGTATCGCGCGCGCCCGACCGGTCCGCGTCAGGACCGTCCGGCGGGTGGCGGCGGCGGCAAGCCGTTCCACAAGAAGCCGAAGAAGAGCTGGTAAGGTACTGAAAACACGGGGGGCGACCCTTCGGCAAGCTCAGGGTGAGCGGGGTTGGTGTAAACCGCCCCGTTCCTGAGGTGGCGCGAGTTCGAAGGCAAACCTCCCGTCACCGCTCAGGCGGAGCTTGTCGAAGCCCCATCGGCCAGACGCGAAGCAAAAGAAAACCCCGGCCGCTCCTTCGAGCGCCGGGGTTTTCTTTTGTCCCGAAGGGCCGGGGGAAGGGCGCTCAGCCCTCCATCCAGTCCTTGAAGAATGCCTCGTTGGCTTCACGCAGCGCGGCGATCTCCACGCCTGCAACGGCAGTGCCGCCGACGGTGCCGATCTTCACCGCTTCCGGCAGGACAGTCCCCGCAGGCGCGGTCACGACATAGCGCGACTGGTCCTCGCCGAACGCCTGCGCGGTGGTGAGGTCCGCGTCCAGCGTGCAGCCGAGGCCGCTTGCCAGCGCCATCTCGGCCAGCGCGACGATCAGGCCACCGTCGCTGACGTCATGGACCGCCGTGACCTTGCCTGCGCCGATCCAGCCGCGGACCATGCCGCCGTTGTGGGCTTCGGCCTTCAGGTCGACCTTCGGTGCATCACCGGCTTCATGGCCTGCGATGTCCTTGAGCCAGAGCGACTGACCAAGGTGCGTTCCTTCGCCGCCGAGCAGGAAGATTTCCTCGCCTTCGGCCTTGAACGCCACGGTGGCCATCTGGTCGTGGTCGGCGAGGATGCCGACGCCGCCGATCGCCGGGGTCGGCAGGATCGCAGAGCCGCCGCCGGTCGCCTTCGATTCGTTGTAGAGCGAGACGTTGCCCGAGACGATCGGGTAGTCCAGCGCGCGGCACGCATCGCCCATGCCGTTCAGGCAGCCGACGATCTGCGCCATGATCTCGGGGCGCTGCGGGTTGGCGAAGTTGAGGCAGTTGGTGATCGCCAGCGGCAACCCGCCGACCGCGCTGATGTTGCGGTAGGTTTCGGCGACCGCCTGCTTCCCGCCCTCGTAAGGGTCGGCGTAGCAGTAGCGGGGCGAGCAATCGGTGCTGATCGCCAGCGCCTTCTTCGTGCCGTGGACGCGCACGACGGCCGCATCGCCGCCGGACTTCTGCATCGTGTCCGCGCCAACCTGGCTGTCGTACTGCTCCCAGATCCACTTGCGCGACGCAAGGTCCGCGCCGCCCATCAGCTTGATGAGGTCGGCGCCGAGATCGGTGCTTTCCGGCACCTCGCCGAGCGCCGGGACGGCTGCCCAGGCCTTGTATTCCTCAGGCGAGACGTAGGGGCGCTCGTACTCCGGCGCATCGTCGGCGAGGGGGCCGAGCGGAATGTCGCAGACCACTTCGCCGTCGAATTCCAGCACCATGTGGCCGGTGTCGGTGACTTCGCCGATGACCGCGAAGTCCAGTTCCCACTTCTTGAAGATGGCCTCGGCCATGGCTTCCTTGCCGGGCTGGAGCACCATGAGCATGCGCTCCTGGCTTTCGCTCAGCATCATTTCGTAAGGCGTCATCGCCTCTTCGCGGCAGGGTACCTTGTTCATGTTCAGGCGAATGCCGGCGCCGCCCTTGCTGGCCATCTCGACCGACGAGGAGGTGAGGCCCGCCGCGCCCATGTCCTGGATCGCGACGATCGCGTCGGTCGCCATCAGTTCGAGGCACGCCTCGATCAGCAGCTTCTCGACGAAGGGATCGCCGACCTGCACGGTGGGGCGCTTTTCGTCGATGTCGTCGCCGAAATCGGCCGAGGCCATGGTGGCGCCGTGGATGCCGTCACGGCCGGTCTTGGAGCCGACGTAGACGATCGGGTTACCCAGGCCGGTGGCGGCGCAGTAGAAGATCTTGTTCGTATCGGCGACGCCGACGGTCATCGCGTTGACGAGGATGTTGCCGTCGTAAGCCTTGTGGAAGTTGGTCTCGCCGCCCACCGTGGGCACGCCCACGCAGTTGCCGTAGCCGCCGATGCCCGCGACCACGCCCTTGACCAGATGCTTCATCTTCGGGTGGTCCGGACGGCCGAAGCGCAGGGCGTTCATGTTCGCCACGGGCCGCGCGCCCATCGTGAAGACGTCGCGCAGGATGCCGCCGACGCCGGTCGCAGCCCCTTGATAAGGCTCAATATAGCTGGGGTGGTTGTGGCTTTCCATCTTGAAGATGGCGGCCTGGCCATCGCCGATGTCGATCACGCCGGCGTTCTCGCCAGGGCCGCAGATCACCCAGGGCGCCTCGGTGGGGAGCTTCTTGAGGTGGAAGCGGCTCGACTTGTACGAGCAGTGCTCCGACCACATCACCGAGAAAATGCCGAGTTCCACGAGGTTCGGCTCGCGGCCCAGCGCATTCAGGACGCGCTCGTATTCTTCGGGATTGAGGCCATGCGCCTCGACGACGTCAGGGGTGATTCCGCTCATGGGGGAGCCCTTAGCCGCGTCTTTCCGGCTGCGCCAGAGCGTATGGACATAACGGCACTCAACGGCACCTAAAGGGGGTCTAGCTATACCAGAGTGGCCGATACCCCCTGGTGACGGGTAAATACTGCCGCCACCTTGACCGTTACTGCGCCGAGCGCCATTGCTTGCCCATGGAATCCGAAACTTCGACCATCGACACGCTCAGCTTCGAGGATGCACTGCGCGCGCTGGAAACCATCGTGCGCCAGCTCGAAAGCGGCGACGTGCCGCTGGAAGATTCGATCTCGCTCTATGAAAAGGGCGAGAAGCTGCGCCAGCACTGCCAGAAGCGCCTCGACGCCGCGCAAGCGCGGATCGAGCGTATCGTCGCCGGGCCGGACGGCGCGGCGGCGGGCACCCAGCCTTTCGACCTGTGACCGAAGTGGCCGCGCCCGATTCGCTGCTGGCCGAGGGCCTCGCGCGGATCGCCGAGGAGATCGACGGCGCCTTCGACGCGCTGCTCGCCGTTCCCGACGATGCCCGCGCGAAGCTGGTGGAGGCGATGCGCTATGCCGCGATCGGCGGAGGCAAGCGGCTGCGTCCGCTGCTGCTCGCCAGCGTCGCCGAGATGTACGGCGTCCAGCGCGAAGCCGCGATCCGGGCGGGCATCGCCATCGAATCGATCCACGTCTATTCGCTGATCCACGATGACCTGCCGTGCATGGACGATGACGCCCTGCGCCATGGCAAGCCGACGCTGCATCTGGCGTTCGACGAAGCCACTGCCGTGCTTGCAGGCGATTCGCTGCACGCCTTCGCTTTCGAGGTCCTGTCCGATCCGGCGACCACGCCCGATCCCTTTACCCGCATCGAACTCGTCCGCACGCTCGGCCACGCCAGCGGCGCGCAGGGCATGGCGGGCGGGCAGATGATGGACCTCGTCGCCGAAACCAGCGAGTTCGACCTGCAGACCGTCACCCGCCTGCAACAGCTCAAGACCGGCGCGCTGCTTGGCGCGGCGGTGGAGATGGGCGCGATCCTCGGCCGCATTCCGCCGGAGGGGCGCACGCATCTGCGCGGCTATGCCCGCGACATCGGGCTGGCTTTCCAGATCGCCGATGATCTCATCGACCACGAGGGCGACGCCGCTCTTGCGGGCAAGGCCGTGGGCAAGGACGCGGCGGCGGGCAAGGAAACCTTCGTCTCGCTGCTCGGCCCCGAACGCGCCCGCGAACAGGCGCGCATGCTGGTCGAGCAAGCCGTCGGCCATCTCGCCCAGCATGGGAAGGAAGCCGACCTGCTTCGCGCCGTTGCGCGCTATATCATCGAGAGGGATCACTGATGGCTTCGGCTGAGCGTATCGGCGTCTACCCCGGCACTTTCGACCCGATCACGCTGGGCCATGCCGACATCATCCGGCGCGGCGCCAAGCTGGTCGACAAGCTGATCATCGGCGTCACCACCAACCCGTCGAAGAACCCGCTGTTCACGCCGGACGAGCGCATGGCCATGGTCGAGCGCGAGGTCGCGGCGATGGGGATCGACAACGTCAGCGTCGTCGGCTTCAATGCGCTGCTGATGAAGTTCGCCCAGAAGCAGGGCGCCAGCGTGATCGTGCGCGGCCTGCGCGCGGTGGCGGACTTTGAATACGAATACCAGATGGCCGGGATGAACCAGCAGCTCAATTCCACCATCGAGACGGTGTTTCTGATGGCGGACGTCAGCCTGCAGCCGATCGCGTCCAAGCTGGTCAAGGAAATCGCGATGTTCGGGGGCGACATCGTGAAGTTCGTCAGCCCGGCGGTACGTGAGGACGTCGTCGGGCGGATCGCGCAAAACGGACTATTGGGGGACTACTGAGCTTGCGCGGATGGGCGGGTCCGCGTGGAAATCATTCATTGTGCCGACAGCGGGGGCGCTTTATCGCGTCCGATTACGCGGCTCGGCCGTTCATTGCCCAGGTGACAGATACATGAAGTTTCGCCTTCCCCTGACCGCGCTGATGCTCGGCGCCGCCCTCGTCGCGGCCCCGGCCATCGCGAAGGACAAGGACAAAAAGGACGAGGCAGCGGCCACGCCGACGCCTCCGCCCCTGCCGACCACGATCGACACCGACATCACGCATGAGCCCGAGAACGTGCTCCTGCTCGACTTGTCGGACGGCGGCCGCGTCGCCATTCGCATGATGCCGCAGTGGGCTCCGCACCATGTCGAGCGGGTCAAGACGCTGGCGGCGCAGGGCTTCTACAACGGCCAGATCTTCCACCGCGTGATCGACGGATTCATGGCGCAGACGGGCGATCCGACCGGCACCGGGCAGGGCGGCTCTCAGCTTCCCGACCTTCAGGCCGAATTCAACACGATGCCGCACCTCCGCGGCACCGTTTCGATGGCGCGCACCAACGACCCGAACAGCGCCAACAGCCAGTTCTTCATCGTGTTCTATCCGCGCTTCGCGCTGGACAAGAAGTACACGGTGTTCGGCCGTGTGATCTCGGGCATGCAGTACGTCGATGCGATCCATCGCGGCGAGCCGCCCGAGGACCCGACGAAGATCGTCCAGGCCTCGCTGGCATCGGAGAACAAGCCTGCTCCGGCCGCGCCGGTGGCTCCGGCGGCGCCAACGCTGAAGGCGCCTTCGATTTCGGACCTGAACAACTCCAAGTCCAACTAAGTTCCTCGCGCCCTCCCGCACTCGATGTGTGAGAGCGCGACCATCAAACCAGGTTCGTCATCCCCGCGAAGGCGGGGACCCATCTGACGCCCGTTCGACAGGCACCGGCAGGAGATGGGTTCCCGCCTTCGCGGGAATGACGGTGCGGGGGACGCCGCCACCACGCTGAAGGCTCGCGCCTTGCCCGCAGCCCCGCTCTGGTCTAGCGCGCCGCCATGCGCGTAGACCTCTTCGACTTCGACCTTCCGCCCGAGAGCATCGCCCTGCGTCCGGCGCGTCCGCGCGATGCGGCGAAGATGCTGGTGGTGGACGGCAACACTCCCTTCGCCGACCATCACGTCCGCGACCTGCCTGCTCAACTGCGCGCAGGCGATGTCCTCGTCTTCAACGACACCCGCGTCATCCCCGCCCAGCTTGAGGGCACGCGCGGAGAAGCGCGCATCGGCGCCACGCTCCACAAGCGTATCGACCTTCGCCGCTGGCAGGCGTTCGTGCGCAACGCCAAGCGTTTGCGCGAGGGCGATCGCATCGCTTTCCCGGCCGACGTCACCGCGATCTCCGAAAGCCGCTTGCCCGACGGCAGCTGGACCCTCGCCTTCGAGGGCGACGAGCCCGTGGAAGTCCTGCTCGAACGTGCGGGCCGCATGCCGCTGCCGCCCTACATCGCGGGGAAGCGCCCCACCGACGAGGCCGACGCGAGCGACTACCAGACGATGTTCGCGCGCGAGAAGGGCGCCGTCGCCGCACCCACGGCGGCGCTGCACTTCACCCCCGAACTGGTCGAGGCGCTGGACGCGGCGGGCGTGGCGCGCGAGACACTGACGCTCCACGTCGGCGCAGGCACCTTCCTGCCGGTGAAGGCCGACGACACCGTGGACCACCAGATGCACGCCGAGTTCGGCCGCATCGACCAGGCCACCGCCGACCGCCTCAACGCCGCGCGCGCTGCCGGTGGCCGGGTGATCGCGGTGGGCACCACCTCGCTGCGCCTGCTCGAAAGCGCTACCGGCGAAGACGGCGTGATCCGCCCGTTCGAGGGCGATACCGCGATCTTCATCACCCCGGGCTACCGCTTCCGCGCGATCGATGGGCTGATGACCAACTTCCACCTGCCCAAGTCCACCCTGATGATGCTCGTCTCGGCGCTGATGGGGCTGGAGAAGATGCAGGCGGTCTACGCGCATGCGATCGCAAACGGCTATCGCTTCTACAGCTACGGGGATTCCTCGCTGCTGCTTCCGTGACTTGCGTGGTTACGGGAAAGTTACGGATGGCTGTTAAATTGCTGTAAGCCTTTGCGGCGCACTGTCGGCCCCAATGCCCGGGAAGGTCCGGGCGCATGGGGGCGGCCACATGAAATCCTGGATATTGCCGGCATTGCTGGTCGCGGCGGTGTCTCCCGCATCGGCGGAGGACTTCGCGGGCGCAGGCCGGGCGGTGGATGGCGACTCGCTGTTCGTCGGCGGGCGTGAGGTGCGGCTGTTCGGCATCGATGCGCCCGAATATCGGCAGACCTGCCGCGTGAACTGGAGCAACTGGAGTTGCGGCTCCGACGCAGCCGCTGCCTTGCGCGCCATGGTCGATACCCGGCAACTGACCTGCTCCTCCCGCGACCGCGATGTCTATGGCCGGACGGTCGCAAGCTGCCGGGCAGGAGGGGTGGATCTTGCGGCGGCGATGCTGGAAAAGGGGCTGGCGATTGCGCTCGACAACGCGCCTGCCAGCTATGCCGCGCTTGCCGATCACAGCAAGGCGCAGCGCGCGGGCATCTGGGGTTCCGAGTTCGATGCCCCGGCCGTCTATCGCGCCGCCAATCCCCGAAATTCCGGAGCGCGCGTGGTATCCGCAACCGTGCCGCGCCCGGTTGTGGCGCGGTCGATTCCTCCCGGGGCGTTCCGCAGCTGCGCGGAGGCGCGTGCCGCCGGTGCCGCGCCCATGCGGCGCGGGCAGCCGGGTTACAACCCGCAACTCGACGGCGATGACGACGGGATCGCCTGCGAGCCCTATCGGCGGCGCTGATCTCCTCAACGCCGCATTGCAAAAGATACTGCGTCCGGGGGCTTGGAACCGGAACGTTTCGGCCCCATTCATGCGGCTATGCAGCCTATCCTCGAAATCAGCGGCCTGACGAAAACTTACGCAGGCGGTTTCACGGCGCTCAAAGGCGTCGATCTGACCATCAACAAGGGCGAGATTTTCGCCCTCCTCGGGCCGAACGGCGCTGGCAAGACCACGCTGATCGGCGCGGTCTGCGGGATGGTCCGGCCGACCTCGGGCACGATCACCGCGTTCGGCGAGGACATGGGCCGCCACTGGCGCACCTTGCGCAAGCGCGTCGGCCTCGTCCCGCAGGAACTGGCGACCGACATGTTCGAGCCGGTGCTGCGCTCGGTCAACCATTCGCGCGGGCTCTTCGGCCTCGCCCCCAACCCGGCGCTGGTCGAGGACATCCTCAAGGCGCTCAGCCTCTGGGAAAAGCGGGGCGAGCAGATCCGCAATCTCTCCGGCGGCATGAAGCGCCGCGTGCTGATCGCCAAGGCGCTGGCGCACGAACCCGAACTGCTGTTCCTCGACGAGCCCACCGCAGGCGTCGACGTCGAACTGCGCCGCGACATGTGGAAGCAGATCGCCCTCCTGCGCGAGCGCGGCACCACCGTGATTCTCACCACCCACTACATCGAGGAAGCCGAGGAAATGGCCGACCGCGTCGGCATCATCCGCAAGGGCGAAATCCTGATGGTGGACGAAAAGGCGGCGATGATGGAACGCCTGGGCCGCACCGAAGCGCTGATCTCGCTCGCGCAGCCGCTGGCCGAAGTTCCCGCCGGGATCGCGGCATTCCCCGTGACGCTTTCCGAGGACGGCCGCACGGTCGTCTATCGCGGCGGCGGCGGGGAGGGGGCGTCTGCGGGCACCGCCGAAGTCGCCGAACTGACCAAGGCCCTGACCCGCGCCGGGATCGACTACACCGCGATCGACATCCACGAATCGAGCCTGGAGGACATCTTCGTGAACCTGCTCGAAGGCCCTGATGCCCCAAGCTCTGCGCCTGTTCAGGAGACTGCGGCATGAGCCTGTTCAACGCCCGCTCCGCCTGGACCATTTACAGGCAGGAACTGATGCGCGCCTTCCGCACGGCGATGCAGTCGATCCTCGCGCCGGTGCTGACCACCACGCTCTACTTCGTCGTCTTCGGTGCCGCGATCGGCGGCCAGATGAAGAGCGGCGTCGACGGCCTCAACTACGGCGCCTTCATCGTCCCGGGCCTGCTGCTGCTGACGATCCTGGGTGAAAGCGTCTCCAACGCCAGCTTCGGCATCTACATGCCGCGCTTCACCGGCGCGATCTACGAGCTGCTCTCCGCGCCCGTGGGCGTCGCTGAAACCCTCGTCGGCTTCGTCGGCGCGGCGGCGACCAAGTCGCTGATACTCGCCGCGATCATCCTCGCGACGGCCAGCTTCTTCGTCGATTACTCGATCGCGCATCCGGTCTATGCGTTCTTCTTCGTGCTGCTGGTTTCCGCCAGTTTCTCGCTGTTCGGCTTCATCCTCGGTATCTGGGCGGACAGCTTCGAGAAGCTGACGATCGTGCCGCTGCTGATCCTCACCCCGCTGACGTTCCTGGGTGGCACCTTTTACTCGATCGACATGCTGCCCGAGCCCTGGCGGCAGGTGGCGATGGCGAACCCGGTGGTCTACCTCGTGAACGGGCTGCGCTGGACGTTCTACGGCAGTTCCGACGTTCCGATCGCGCTGTCGCTCGGCCTGACGCTGCTGTTCCTCGTCCTCTGCGTCGGATTCATCACATGGATCTTCAAGAGCGGGTGGCGTTTGCGCACGTGACGCGTTAGCGTTTGCAGCATGACGATGCTCCGACCGGTCCTCTCCGGCCTTCCCGTTATGCTGCTTGCCGTTCCCGCCCATGCGCAAGTGCACCAGTTCGACGAGCCGCTCGTTCTGGTCCCGCTCCCGCCGCCGCCGCTGGTGCTCGACCTGCCGGATTATCCCGAGTTCGTGCTTTACGTGAAGGCCGAGCGTCCTCGCCTGCCACTGCCGGTTCGCGCGCTGCTGGAAGCCGCGATGAAGACCGACGACAGCGCCTCGGTCTCGGCGCTGGTCAAGTTTGCGCAGCAGACCCAGCCTTACGACAAGGACGAGATCCGCGACATGCAGCGGGCCTACAACGACCGCCGCGCCAAGGAGATCGCCGCCAAGACCGAGGCGGAACTGGCCCGCATCCGTGCCTCCGGCGTGCTGGAGCTGTGGAAGGGCCAGATCGAGGTCGGCGCCTTCCGCTCCACCGGCAACACCGACAACTTCGGTGTCACCGCCGCGCTCAAGCTCAACCGCAAGGGTATCAAGTGGGAGCACATGATCCAGGCCAATGCCGACTATCAGGAAGATCGCGGCACGATCACGCGCGAGCAGTATTCGGCGAGTTATCAGCCGCGCTATACCCTGAACGACGGGTTCTTCACGTATGGCCGCACCCAGTACGAGCGCGACCGCATCCAGGGCTTCGAGGACCGCTACACGCTCTCGGGCGGTCTCGGTTACCGGGTGCTCAACCGTCCCGGCATGACGCTGGCGCTGGAAGCAGGTCCGGCGTTCCGTGCCACCAATTACGTCGACGACGTCGACCAGACGACGTGGTCGATGCTGACCTCGCTTGATTTCGACTGGACGATCAACCCGACGATCAAGCTGTCGCAGGATATCAGCAGCTACGTCGGTTCGGACAACAACACCTTCACCTCGATGACCGCGATCGAGGCGGGGATGATGAAGGGTCTCAAGGCCAAGCTGTCCTACTCGATCGAGCATGAGACCCGGCCGCCGAGCGGTTCGCTCAAGACCGACACGATCTCGCGCTTCTCGCTGGTCTACGGGTTCTGATCTTCTCCCTTCCTCTCGTCATTGCGAGCGTAGCGAAGCAATCCAGGGCGGTTTGCGCGGCCCTGGATTGCTTCGCTGTGCTCGCAATGACGAATGGGGAAATCCGGCGACGAAGTCGGTAGTTATCGGATGTTTCCACGAGGGCTGAAAATGCTCTAAGGGCGGCGCCATGAAGCCTCGTTTCCAGTTTTCCATCCACGCCACAGACGGCAAGGCCCGTACCGGCACCATCCAGATGCGTCGCGGTGAAATCCGCACGCCCGCTTTCATGCCGGTCGGCACCGCCGCCACCGTCAAGGCCATGAAGCCGCAGGACGTGCGCGCCACTGGCGCCGACATCCTGCTCGGCAATACCTATCACTTGATGCTGCGCCCCGGCGCCGAGCGCGTCGCGCGCCTCGGTGGCCTGCACAAGTTCATGAACTGGGACCGCCCGATCCTGACCGACAGCGGCGGCTATCAGGTCATGAGCCTGTCGGATCTGCGCAAGATCACCGAGGAAGGCGTGACTTTCGCCAGCCACATCGACGGCTCGCGCCACATGCTCAGCCCCGAGCGGTCGATGGAGATCCAGCGCCTGCTCGGCTCCGACATCGTCATGTGTTTCGACGAGTGCCCCAAGATCGACCAGCCCCGCGACGTCATCGCCCGCTCTATGGAAATGTCGATGCGCTGGGCGAAGCGTAGCCGCGACGCCTTCGACACCGGCGGCGCGCATGCGGAAAGTTCCGCCCTGTTCGGCATCCAGCAAGGCGCGCTCGACGAAGGCCTGCGCAAGACCAGCGCCGATGCCCTCAGCGAGGTCGGCTTCGACGGCTACGCGATCGGCGGCCTTGCCGTGGGCGAGGGACAGGAGGCGATGTTCGCCACGCTGGAATTCGCCCCCGGCCAGCTTCCCGCCGACCGTCCGCGCTACCTGATGGGCGTGGGCAAGCCCGACGACCTCGTCGGCGCGGTGGAGCGCGGCGTCGATATGTTCGACTGCGTGCTGCCGACCCGCTCGGGCCGCAACGGGCAGGCGTTCACCTGGAACGGCCCGCTCAACATGCGCAACGCCCGTCACGCCGAAGACACCGGCCCGATCGACGAGCGCTGCAAGTGCCCGACCTGCGGTACGTACACCCGCGCCTACATCCACCACCTCATCAAGTCCGGCGAGATGTTGGGCGCGATGCTGCTGACCGAGCACAACCTCTCGTTCTATCAGCAACTGATGCAGGGCATGCGCGATGCGATCGCCGAACAGCGCTTCGCGGCGTTCGCGGCCGATTTCCGGCGGGACTATTTCCGCAAGGAATGATCGGTCGGAGCGGAGCATGGACGACAGTACCGACACCATCGTTCGCGACCGGACACTGACGCGCGCCGACTTCGAGCGGCTGCCCGCTTCCGTGCGCCATCTGGTCGGTTGCGATCTGGATGAGGCGCAACTCAGCGGGCTTGACCTGTGGGGCTGGACGTTCGAGGCCTGCAGCCTGCGCCGGACCGATTTGAGCAGGGCCAAGCTCGACGGCACGACCTGGAAGTCCTGCAGGGCCGCTTTCGTCGACTTTTCCGGGAGCGACCTCGACGGCGCCAGTTTTCATGCCAGCGATTTCAACAATGTTTCGTTCCGGCGCGCTTCGCTGGCTTCGGCGAGGATAATTCGGTGCAAGTTGACGGGTGCCGATTTGTCGGATGCTGCGTCTCTCGACACCGTCTTCGAGGAGACCCTGCTGGTCAGCGCGCGCCTGCCTCGCCATTCGTTCCGGGGTGCGACGCTGCAGCAGGTTGATTTTTCGCAGGCTGATCTGAGCCGCTGCGATTTCCGGCAAGCGGCATTGCTGGACTGCAGCCTGCGCGATGCGGATTTGACCGGGGCGCGGTTCGACGGCGCCGATCTGCGTGGGGCTGACCTGGGTGGTCTGCGTCTGGTCGATGCTAGCTTGTTCCGTGGCGCGATCATCTCGCGCATGCAGGCAAGCCAGATTCTCGGCGAACTGGGGATCAGCGTCCGCTAAGCTGAAGCGCGGTCACGCAGCGACGGGTTTGCCCGGTGCGTCTTCGCCGTGCATGGTTTCCAGCACCGTCTCGACATAGGCGACGAAGCGGCCGGTCATTTCGTCGAGAAATCCGGCGCCGATCTCGCAGGCATGGCGCTGCGCTGTCCTGAGATCATTGTACCATTTACCGGTGCGGTGCGGAGTGATGAAACGGTAGCGAGTCATGATGCTAGGCTAATGCCCGATCTCGGCGGCAGTTCCCTTACAAGTGCTGCAAATCGTGTAATTTTTCGTGTCGTTTGAACAGTTCGAAACACATAAGAAAAAGGCGGCCCCGAAGGACCGCCTTTTCTTGTTTCCGTTGCCGGAGAACCGGATCAGCGCGAGTAGAACTCGACGACCAGGTTTGGTTCCATCTTCACCGGGTAGGGCACTTCGTCGAGCGTGGGAACGCGAACGAAGGTCACCTTGTCGGTGCCGTCCTGGGCGACGTAGTCGGGAACTTCGCGCTCGGGCAGGTTCTGCGCTTCGAGAACGAGAGCCATTTCCTTGGCCTTGTTGCCCAGGGTGATGATGTCACCGACCTTCACGCGACGCGAGGCGATGTTGCACTTCACGCCGTTGACGCGGATGTGGCCGTGCGAAACGATCTGGCGGGCCGAGAAGATCGTAGGCGCGAACTTGGCGCGGTACACGATCATGTCGAGGCGCTGTTCCAGCAGGCCGATCAGGTTCTGGCTGGTGTCGCCCTTCATGGCCGACGCTTCCTGGTAGGTGCGCTTGAACTGCTTCTCGGTCACGTCGCCGTAGTAGCCCTTGAGCTTCTGCTTGGCGCGCAGCTGCAGACCGTAGTCCGAAACCTTGCTCTTGCGGCGCTGGCCGTGCTGGCCCGGCCCGTAGCTGCGGCGGTTGACCGAACTCTTGGGACGGCCCCAGATGTTCTCGCCCATGCGGCGGTCGAGTTTGTACTTCGAGCTTTGACGCTTCGACATAATGTCGTCCTTCAATCTGCTTGCCGTGCAGCCGATGTGGTGCACGATCCATGTTTCTCCCGGAGCGCACCATCCGGCCTATTCTGCCGGATGCGGCCGCCGCTTCACCGAGAGTGCGGGGCCGAATGGACGTGCTGCGAAGACGCAGGCGCCACGTGAAGCCGGGCCCTTAGCGGGTTCGGGCGACGTGTCAAGGGAAAGCGCCCGAAATGCCGGTTCAGTCGATGTTACGAGGCCGCCGGTTGCCGCCCAGCGCGCTCAGAACGCCGCGCATGGTGCGCACTTCGAGGCTGTTCCAGCCCGGTTTGGTGAGCATGTTGCGCAAGGTCCGGCGCGTGGCGGCGGAGCGGCTCTCCGGGTAGAAGTACTTGGTCGGCTCCAGCACTTTCTCGAACTGCTGGATCATGCCTTCCAGTTCGTCCTGCGGGGCCGGGGGGAGCAGTTCCTCAACCGTCGGCTGCGCCAATGCGGCGCCCTTCGACCATTCGTAGGCGCACAGGATCACCGCCTGCGCCAGGTTGAGCGAGGCGAACTCGGGGTTGATCGGCACCGTCAGGATCGCGCGGGCGAGGGCAACGTCGTCCGTCTCCAGTCCCGAGCGCTCCGGCCCGAACACGTAGGCCGAGCGGGCCGTCGCCGCGTAGACCTCGCGCGCGGCCTCCTCGGGCGTGACGACCGGCTTGGTGACGCCGCGCTTGCGCACGGTGGTGGCGTAGACGTTGGCGCAGTCGTGCACGGCTTCGGCGAGCGTCTCGAAGACCTCGGCCTTTTCCAGCACGTCGTCGGCACCGGCCGCCGCCGGGCCTGCCGAGGGGTTGGGCCAGCCGTCGCGCGGGGAGACGAGGCGCATCTCGGTCAACCCGAAGTTGAGCATCGCGCGCGCGGCCTTGCCGATGTTCTCGCCCAGTTGCGGGCGCACCAGTACGATTACCGGCTGCTTCACTTCACCAGCCCGCTTCACTTCAATTGACGCCGACATCGCGCACGGTCCCTGCAAATTCCTCGAAATCCTTCGCCTCGTTGAAGGCGCGGTAGACGCTGGCGAAGCGGATGTAGGCGACCGAGTCGAGCTGGCGCAGCCCTTCCATCACCAGTTCGCCGATGACGCGCGATGGCACCTCGTTCTCGCCGATCGTCTCGACCTGGCGCTGCACGCCCGAGACGAGCCGCTCGATCTTCTCGCGGTCGATGCCGCGCTTGCGGCAGGCGAGGGTGACAGACTGCTCGATCTTGGCGCGGTCGAACGGCTCGCGGCGTTCGAGCCCGGCCGCATCGTTGCTCTTGACCACCACGATCTCACGCAGCTGCACGCGTTCGAACGTCGTGAAGCGGGCGCCGCAGCTCGAACACTGGCGGCGGCGACGGATCGCGGTGGCATCCTCGGTCGGGCGGCTGTCCTTGACCTGGGAATCGTCGTGGGCGCAAAAAGGACAGCGCATTCAGCGGGTTACTTTCATTCAGGACGGACGCGCTTGTAGAACTTGTACCCCGCGCCCGCCGCCAGCCCGAGGCCGATGGAGACGAAAGGCAGGAACGCGCCAGCAACCGCGCCCGCAGCGCCCCAGATCAGAACCGGCTTGGTCGAGGGATGGGCCATGCCATCCTTGAGCATTCCGGCGAGTTCCTCGCGGGCATCGCTGACGAAATGGCCGGAGTTCTGGGGGCGCTGCGGGTCGGTCATAGACTTAGTCCTCGTAGATGGGGAAACGATCACACAGCGCTTCAACGCGCGTGCGAACGTTCTGCTCCACCTGAGCGTCACCTGCTTCGCCGCACTTGGCAAGACCGTCGAGAACGTCGGCGACCATGTTGCCGATCTCGCGGAATTCCTCGGGGCCGAAACCGCGGGTGGTGCCGGCGGGCGAACCCACGCGGATGCCGCTGGTCTTCATCGGCGGCAGCGGGTCGAACGGGATGCCGTTCTTGTTGCAGGTGATGCCCGCACGCTCCAGCGCCTCGTCGGCGTCCTTGCCGGTGACGCCCAGCGGCGAGAGGTCGATCAGCGCGAGGTGCGTGTCGGTGCCGCCCGAGACGATCGCGGCGCCGCGCTCCTTGAGGGTGGCTGCCAGAACCTGCGCGTTCTCGATCACGCGCGCGGCGTAGTCCTTGAACTCGGGACGCAGCGCTTCACCGAAGGCGACGGCCTTGGCGGCGACGACGTGCATCAGCGGGCCGCCCTGAAGGCCGGGGAACACCGCCGAGTTGATCTTCTTGGCCAGCGCCTCGTCGTTGGTGAGGATCATGCCGCCGCGCGGACCGCGCAGGGTCTTGTGCGTGGTGGTGGTGGCGATGTGCGCATGCGGGAACGGCGAGGGGTGCAGACCGGCCGCTACCAGCCCTGCGAAGTGCGCCATGTCGACCTGGAAGATGGCGCCGACGGCATCGGCGATCTCGCGCATGCGCTTGAAGTCGATGATACGCGGATAGGCCGAGCCGCCCGCGATGATCAGCTTGGGGTTGTGCTCGCGGGCCAGCGCCTCGACCTGGTCATAGTCGATCAGGTGGGTGTCCTTGGTCACGCCGTACTGCACGGCGTTGAACCACTTGCCCGACAGTGCGGCCTTGGCGCCGTGGGTGAGGTGGCCACCCGCGTCGAGGCTCATGCCCATGACGGTGTCGCCGGGCTTGACGGTGGCGAGCAGGACCGCACCGTTGGCCTGCGCGCCCGAGTGGGGCTGGACGTTGGCGAAACCGCAGTCGAACAACTGCTTGGCGCGCTCGATGGCGAGGGTTTCGACTTCGTCCGAAGGCTCGCAGCCCTGGTAGTAGCGCTTGCCGGGGTAGCCCTCGGCGTACTTGTTGGTCAGCACCGAGCCTTGCGCCTCGAGCACGGCCTTGGAGACGATGTTCTCCGAGGCGATCAGCTCGATCTGCTTGCGCTCGCGCTTCAGTTCATGGCCGATCGCGGCAGCGACGGCGGGGTCGCTCTGGGCGATCGTGTCGGTGAAGAAGCCGGGTGAACGGATGGCGGTTTCTACAGTCATGGTTCTTGGCTCCTTCAGAAGGACGGATTGGAGAGCTTTTCGACGCGGCCTGCATGGCGGCCGCCGCCGAACTCGGTGGAGAGGAAAGCGTCGAGGCAGGCCTTGGCCATGTCCTCGCCGGTCAGGCGTGCGCCCATGGCGATGACGTTGGCGTCGTTGTGCTCGCGGGCGAGGGCGGCCGAAAGCGGCTCGCCCACCAGCGCGCAGCGGCAGGCGGGATCGCGGTTGACGGCGATCGAGATGCCGATGCCCGAGCCGCAAAGCGCGACGCCGAACTGCACGGTGCCGTCGGCGACGACCGAGGCCAGCTTGTAGCCATAGTCGGGGTAGTCGACGCGGTCGGTGGTTTCGGGGCCGAGGTCGGCGACTTCGTGGCCGGCCTCGATGAGGTATTCGCGCAAAGTCGCCTTGAGGTCGACGGCGGCGTGGTCGGATGCGATCGCGATACGCATGGGAGAGGTGCTTCCTGCCTGCGAGGGATTCGTTTGCGGCTCCCTTAGTCGCGGCTTTGCCATATTGCGAGTCTTGTGGGCACCGCGTTCAGATCGCCCATGGCGCCATGCGGGCAATTTCGCAGCGCATTTGGATGTTTCAACCGCTTGATGCTTGCAAGGGCAAGTTCGAGGGCGCAAGTTCCGGCTCTCGATACACTGGGCTGAAAAGGCTGGATCGATAAGGCCGGAACAAGGGGATTGCCATGAAGCTGACCGTCATGCGCGCATTGAGCCTCGCAGGGGTGCTGGTTCTCGCAGGGTGTCTGGAAACGATGCCCGGGCCGGATCGGCCGCATCGTCCTCGCCCGGAAAAGCCTGCGATCTGCACGCGCGAATACATGCCCGTCTGCGCGGAAAAGCGGCGGCACCGCCAGACTTTCAGCAATGCCTGCATGGCCAAGGCCGAAGGCTTCCGCGTGATCGCCTCCGGGGAATGCCGGCGGTAAGGTGTTTGCTGCCGGGGACAAACCCTCATCGTCATTGCGAGCGGAGCGAAGCAATCAAGGGCGGATTGCGCGGCTCTGGATTGCTTCGCTTCGCTCGCAATGACGAGGTAATAAAAGTGATGAGGTAATAAAAAAGCCCCGCTGAGGCGGGGCTTTCTCTTACTGGTCCAGGAACGAGCGCATCTTGCGCGACCGGCTCGGGTGCTTGAGCTTGCGCAGCGCCTTGGCCTCGATCTGGCGGATACGTTCGCGCGTCACCGAGAACTGCTGGCCGACTTCCTCCAGCGTGTGATCGGTGTTCATGCCGATACCGAAGCGCATGCGCAGCACGCGCTCCTCACGCGGAGTGAGCGAGGCGAGGACGCGGGTGACCGTTTCCTTGAGGTTCGCCTGGATTGCCGCGTCCACGGGAATGATCGCGTTCTTGTCCTCGATGAAGTCTCCGAGGTGCGAATCCTCCTCGTCGCCGATCGGCGTTTCGAGGCTGATCGGCTCCTTGGCGATCTTCATCACCTTGCGCACCTTCTCGAGCGGCATCGACAGACGCTCGGCCATTTCCTCGGGCGTGGGCTCGCGGCCCTGCTCGTGGAGGAACTGACGGCTGGTGCGCACCAGCTTGTTGATCGTCTCGATCATGTGGACCGGGATACGGATCGTGCGGGCCTGATCCGCGATCGAGCGCGTGATCGCCTGCCTGATCCACCAGGTCGCGTACGTCGAGAACTTGTAGCCGCGGCGGTACTCGAACTTGTCGACCGCCTTCATCAGACCGATGTTGCCTTCCTGGATGAGATCCAGGAACTGCAGACCGCGGTTGGTGTACTTCTTGGCGATCGAGATCACCAGACGCAGGTTCGCCTCGACCATTTCCTTCTTGGCGATGCGTGCTTCACGCTCCGCCTTCTGGACCATGTTGACGATGCGGCGGAACTCGGGGAGCGCCATGCCGGTGGCGGCGGCGATGTCCGAGACTTCCAGACGGATACGCTCGACGGGGTCGGCTTCGTTCTCGGCGAAGGCAGCCCACTTCTTGTCCTTCTTGGCGACGTCCGTGATCCACGTATCGTCCAGCTCGCGGCCGACGTAGGATTCGAGGAAGTCGGTGCGCTTCACCTTGTGACGCTCAGCCAGACGCAGCATTTGCCCGCCCAGCGTCGTCAGGCGACGGTTGAATGCGTAGAGGTTATCGACCAGATATTCGATCTTGGTCGCGTGGAACTTGACCGATTCCACCTGCGCCGTGAGGTCTTCACGAAGCTGCTGGTACTGGTCTTCCTTGGCGGCCGGGAAATCGATGCCCAGCGCCAGCGCTTCCAGACGATCGCGCTGCAGGCGCTCGAAAGTCTGGAACAGTTCGGTGATCAGCAGGAACTTCTCAAGCGCTTCCGGCTTGAGGGCCGCTTCCATCTGCGCGAGCGAGAGGGTGTTGTCTTCTTCCTCTTCCTCGGCCTGACGCTTGGGAATCGGGTTGCCGTCCTCGTCGAGTTCCTCGGAGTTGTCCTCGTCGTCGGAATCGTCGTCCTTGAACGAGGGACCGGCGGTCTTCTCGCTGATTTCGCCGTCGTCCTCGCTCTCGCCGTCCTCGCTCAGGGCTTCGGGCGCGGGCTCCTTCGAAAGCATCGCGTCGAGATCTAGGATCTCACGCAGCTGCATCTCGCCGTTGTTGAGCGCTTCGGACCACTGGATAATGGCGTGGAAAGTGATCGGGCTCTCGCACAGGCCCAGGATCATCATGTCGCGGCCTGCTTCGATGCGCTTGGCGATGGCGATTTCGCCCTCGCGGCTGAGCAGCTCGACCGCGCCCATCTCGCGCAGGTACATGCGCACCGGGTCGTCGGTGCGCTCGACCGTTTCCTTCTTCTTCGCGGGATCGACGTTGACGCGCGGCGAGACTTCATCGCCTTCGCTGTCGTCGTTATCGTCTTCCGAATCGCGGTCGTCGTTTTCCTGGCTTTCGGCATCCTCGTCGTTGTCGACGATGTTGACGCCCATCTCGTTCAGAGCCGAGGTGATGTCCTCGATCTGGTCCGAGGACATGTCCTGAGGCAGCGCCTCGTTCAGTTCGTCATAAGTGATGACACCGCGGCGCTTGGCGCGCGCGATCAGCTTCTTGATCGAACCTTCGTTGAGGTCGATCAGCGGTGCGTCCGTACCCTCGTTGTCCGCGCCGTTGGTGTCGTTCTTGCTCATCAGTTCGCCGTTATCCCGTGCCGTCGTGAGTGCATAAACCTGGGGTCCGTAAACCTTGTATAATTATACAATCACGACGCATGTCTGGTTGCCATTTGCCTGAGACGGCTATCGAATTCCAGCTTTCTCTTCAGCAGTCGCTGCTGTTCGGCGAATGCCGAGTCGGAAAGCTCTGATTCGAACCGCGCCGTTGCTTTTGCCAGTGCCGCTTCGAGTACTGGTCGCTCGACGAGGAGGTCGATCGCCTGGGCCAGTTCGGCTGCCGCCTGTTCCTCGCTCGTTTCGGGAATCAGGAAGCCGAATCTAAGCCCTGCGTACTCGGCGGCCTTGGGTTGCACCAGGCCGTTGTCTCGCAATATGGTGGCGAGAACCTCGGTTTCAAGCGCGTCTGCGGCGCCGCAGCAGTCCACCAGTGTCTCGAAGCGCGGATCGAGACCGGGGGTGCGGGCGAGCGCTTCCGCGTGGCGCGCAAGTTGCGCGGGCCAGCGAATGAGCCCGGCGATGATCGCGGCGGAGAGCGCATCGCGGGTGCCTGCGCCTGCGAATCGGGTGTTCAGGCGCTCGATCGATTCGGGCGAGGAGGGGGCAGGGCTCGGCTTGCCGTTCCACTTGCCGCTTCCGCGCTGGTTCTGGCGGGGCTGGAAGTTTCCGCCACCACCTTGCCCTCCACCCTGTTGCCAGCGATTCTCCCGGCGCGGGAAGGCGAATTCGGAATAGCGGTCCTGCAGTTCGCGGCGGTAAAGTCCGGCGATGTCGGGGTGCTGGATCGTCTCGACGTGGGCCATCAAACGGGCCTTGAGACCGGCCTTGTCCTCGGGCGTGTTGAGCGGCACGGCGTCGCGCTCGGCCTCCCACAGCACTTCGACGAGGGACTTCGCCTCGCCGAGAATGTCCTCCATCGCGCGGGAGCCGCGCTGCTTGATGAGGTCGTCGGGGTCCAGCCCCTCGGGCAGGCGGACGATTCGCAGGGAGTGGGCAGGGCGCAGCAGCGGCAGCGCACGGGTGATCGCGCGCATCGCCGCGCGCTGGCCGGCGGCGTCGCCGTCGAAGCACAGGGTCGGCGTCTCGACATGGCGCCAGAGCATCTCGATCTGGTGCTCGGTCAGCGCAGTGCCCAGCGGCGCGACGGCATCGGCGATCCCGGCGGCGGCCAGCGCGATGACGTCCATGTAGCCCTCGACCACCACGATCCGCCCCGACTGGCGCGCGGCGGGCGCGGCGCGGTGCAGGTTGTAGAGCGTGCGGCCCTTGTCGAACAGCGGGGTATCAGGCGAGTTGAGGTACTTGGGCGCATCGGTCTTGCCCTTGGTGAGGATGCGGCCACCGAAGGCGATGACCCGGCCGCGCGCATCCTCGATGGGGAGCATCAGGCGGCCGCGGAACCGGTCGTAGGGATCGCGCTCCTCCACCGCGATGCGCAGGCCTGCCTCGATCAGCATGGCTTCGGGGAAGCGGGAGAGGGCCTCTTTCAGCGCCTGCCGCCCCTCGGGCGCATAGCCGAAGCCAAAGCGCTGCACGGTATGCGCATCGAATCCGCGCGTGGCGAGATAGGCGCGCGCCGCCGCGCCTTCTGCGCCGGACAGGCTGGCCTTGAACCACTCCTGCGCGGCGGCCATCACGTCGTGCAGGCTGTCGCGCTTCTCCGCCGCGCGGGCCATCTGCGGATCGGGTGCGGGGACGTCCATCCCGGCCTCGGCCGCCAGGTCCTTGACCGCGTCCATGAAGGCGAGGCCCTGATGATCGGTCATCCAGCGGATCGCATCGCCATGCGCGCCGCAGCCGAAGCAGTGGTAGAACCCCTTCTCGTCGTTGACGTAGAAGCTGGGCGAGTTCTCGTTATGGAAAGGGCAGCAGGCCCGGTGTTCGCGCCCCGCCTTCTGCAGCCGCACGGAGCGGCCGATCAGCGCGGAAAGCGCGGTGCGGGACCGGAGCTGGTCGAGCCATTGAGGGGTGAGCACGAGACCTGCCGCCTGTCAGCAAATCAGGCCAGCGCCGCCTTCACCCAGCCGCTCGCCTTGGTCATGTCGAGCACGGTGCCGTGGCGGGCCTTCAGTTCGCCCATGACCTTGCCCATGTCCTTCATGCCCGATGCGCCGGTTTCGGCCTTGATCGCCTCGATGGCGGCCATGGTTTCTTCCTCGGACAACTGGGCGGGGAGGAAGGTTTCGATCACTTCCAGCTCGGCCTGTTCCTCGGCGGCCTTTTCGGGGCGGCCGCCCTGCTCGAACAGGGTGATCGATTCGCGGCGCTGCTTCACCATCTTCTGCAGCACGTCGATCACCAGCGCATCGTCGTCGGGCACGGTGTCGGCGGTGCGCAGTTCGATGTCGCGGTCCTTGATCTTTGCAAGGATGAGGCGGACAGTGGCGAGGCGCTGCTTCTCACCAGCCTTCATGGCGGTGATCTGCGCGGCCTTGATCGAATCACGAAGCATGGGTTTTCCTGCAAATGAACTGAGTGAACGGGGTGGTGCGTGTGGCAAAGCTAGCAACCTGCGCGCCGATTTGCACGTGTGCGCCCAAATTGCACCCCCACACCTTGACGCGGTGCACAACCCTCTCTAGCGGCCGCGTCTTAGCACACAACGTTAGAAACGCCGTCAACGGAGCGACCCACCATGGCCGACGCCGCATCTTCGCTTGCGCCCAAACCCGAAGGGGCAACGGGCGTTCTGGTTCTCAGCGACGGACACGTCGTTTGGGGACGTGGTTTCGGTCATGTCGGAGAGTCCGTGGGTGAAGTCTGCTTCAACACCGCGATGACCGGCTACCAGGAAGTCATGACCGACCCGTCCTATGCGGGCCAGATCGTCACTTTCACTTTCCCGCACATCGGCAATGTCGGCGTGAACGAGGAAGACCTCGAATCGCTGGTCGATGGTGCCGTCGGCTGCGTCGTCCGCGAGGACGTGACGCTGCCTTCGAACTTCCGCTCCGCAGGCGGCTACGGCGAGTGGCTGGCGAGCAAGGGCAAGGTTGGCCTCTCGGGCGTCGATACCCGAGCGCTGACCCGCCGTATCCGCAGCGCAGGCGCGCCCAACGCCGTCATCGCCCATGATCCCGAAGGCAACTTCGACATCCCCGCGCTCATCAAGCGGGCGCAGGGATGGCCGGGCCTCGAAGGCATGGACCTTGCCAAGCTGGTCAGCCGCGAAATCCAGCAGGGCTGGGAAGGCTCGACTTGGACACTCGGTGAGGGCTACGGCACTGCCGACGGCGAGACCCGCCCGCACGTCGTCGCGATCGACTACGGCGCCAAGGACAACATTTTCCGCAATCTCGTGAAGGCTGGCGCGCGCGTCACCGTGGTTCCGGCCGAGGCTTCGCTGGAAACCATCCTGTCGCTCGAACCCGCTGGCGTGTTCCTCTCGAACGGCCCCGGCGACCCGGCGGCGACCGGCGCTTATGCCGTGCCCGTGATCGCGGCGCTGCTGGAGCGTGACATGCCGGTCTTCGGCATCTGCCTCGGTCACCAGATGCTCGGCATCGCAGCGGGCGCGAAGACAGCCAAGATGTTCCAGGGCCATCGCGGCGCCAACCATCCGGTCAAGCGCCATGCCGACGGCGTGGTCGAGATCACCTCGATGAACCACGGCTTTGCGGTGGACAACACCTGCCTGCCGGACAATGTCGAGGAAACCCACGTCTCGCTGTTCGACGGCACCAACTGCGGCATCGCGATCAAGGGCAAGCGCGCTTTCGGCGTCCAGTACCACCCCGAGGCGAGCCCCGGCCCGCAGGACAGCTTCTACCTGTTCGAGAAGTTCGTGGGTATGCTCGGCTGATGGTCGCAGCGGGTCAGGCTCCCTTGGCGGTGTTCGCGCCGTCCCACGCATCGGCGATGATTGCCGGTGCGGCCAAGGGAGCTTTCGACCCGGCCCGGCGGATTGCCTATGCATCCAGGCACCTCATAACAAAGAAGGTGCCTGAAATGACTAGCGCAATGTCCGCTCTGATCGACCACATGATCGCCTACTACGTCGCCGGGCCGGCGTCCGAACTCTCGGTCGCGCCGCGCTTCTATCCTTACGGCGAGCTTCAGCTCATCTTCGAGGACAAGGTCTCCGTCGCCGTCCGCAAGTTCGGCCCGAAAGTGCGCAAGCACTCCAAGGAAGCCGGCAAGGCCTTCATCGATCGCATGATCGAGACGGGCGCCTGGTCGACCAACCAGGGCGAGTACGGCGGCTCGATGCACCAGTTCCAGGCCGACCGCTTTCGCGAAGTCATTCGCGCGGAGCAGGACGCCAACCCCATCATCCAGAACGCGAAAGCCGATCCCGACTATTGGGAAAAGGCTTTCGGCGATCTGGTGGCATAAGCCACCGGGTCGCATTACAAGACACACAGGACACCCAGGAAAGCCCATGCCAAAGCGCACCGACATCTCCTCGATCCTCGTAATCGGCGCGGGGCCCATCATCATTGGTCAGGCCTGCGAGTTCGACTATTCGGGCACTCAGGCGATCAAGGCGCTGAAGGAGGACGGTTACCGGGTGATCCTGGTGAACTCGAACCCCGCCACGATCATGACCGACCCGGACATGGCCGACGCCACTTACGTGGAGCCGATCACCCCCGAGGTCGTCGCGCGCATCATCGAGAAGGAGCGGCCCGATGCGGTGCTCCCGACGATGGGCGGCCAGACCGCGCTCAACTGCGCGCTGGCACTGTTCAACGACGGCACGCTGGAGAAGTTCGGCGTCCAGATGATCGGCGCCGACGCCGACGCGATCGACAAAGCCGAGGATCGCCAGCGCTTCCGCGACGCGATGGACAAAATCGGCCTCAACTCGGCGCGTTCGGGCGTGGCGCATACCTTGGACGAGGCTTTCGCGGTGCTTGAGCGCACCGGTCTGCCCTCGATCATCCGCCCCAGCTTCACGATGGGTGGCACCGGCGGCGGCATCGCCTACAACAAGGCCGAGTTCGAGGCGATCGTGCGCTCGGGCCTCGATGCCTCGCCGACCACCGAAGTGCTGATCGAGGAATCGCTGCTCGGCTGGAAGGAATACGAGATGGAGGTCGTGCGCGACCGCCATGACAACTGCATCATCATCTGCTCGATTGAGAACGTCGATCCGATGGGCGTCCACACGGGCGACTCGATCACCGTCGCCCCGGCGCTGACGCTGACCGACAAGGAATACCAGATCATGCGCAACGCCTCGATCGAGGTGCTGCGCGAGATCGGCGTCGAGACTGGCGGTTCCAACGTCCAGTTCGCGGTGAACCCCAAGGACGGCCGCCTGATCGTCATCGAGATGAACCCGCGCGTGTCGCGTTCCTCGGCGCTGGCCTCGAAGGCCACCGGCTTCCCGATCGCGCGCGTCGCCGCCAAGCTGGCGGTCGGCTACACGCTCGACGAGATCATGAACGAGATCACCGGCGCGACGCCCGCCGCGTTCGAGCCGACCATCGACTACGTCGTCACCAAGATCCCGCGCTTCGCCTTCGAGAAGTTCAAGGGCGCCAAGAACGACCTCACCACCGCGATGAAGTCGGTCGGCGAAGTCATGGCGATCGGCCGCAACATCAAGGAATCGATGCAGAAGGCCCTGCGCGGCCTCGAAACCGGCCTTGACGGCTTCAACCGCGTGCCCGCGCTGGAAGGCGCTGGCCGTGACGTCATCACCGCCGCTCTTTCGCGCGCCACGCCGGAACGCCTGCTGCACGCCGCGCAGGCGTTCCGCGAAGGCTTCACCGTGGACGAGATCCACGCGATCGCCCACTACGACAAGTGGTTCCTGCGCCACATCGAGGAGATCATCGCCGAGGAAACCAAGATCCTCGCCGAAGGTCTGCCCAACGATGCGGCGGGCATGCGCAAGCTCAAGGCCATGGGCTTCTCCGACAAGCGCCTTGCCACGCTGGCGGTGCGTTCGGTCGGCGTCGCGGGCGGTCTGGGCGAGACCCAGGCCAAGCGCTCGGGCCTGCTGCATGACGCGCTGCGCGCCATGGCGGGTGCCACCAGCGAGAAGGAAGTGCGCCAGCTTCGCCGCAAGCTGGGCGTCGTCCCCGTTTTCAAGCGCATCGACAGCTGCGCCGCCGAGTTCGAGGCGGTGACGCCCTACATGTACTCGACCTACGAGGCCCCGATCTTCGGCGAGCCCGAGGACGAGGCCATGCCGTCCGACCGCAAGAAGATCGTGATCCTCGGCGGCGGTCCGAACCGGATCGGGCAGGGCATCGAGTTCGACTACTGCTGCGTCCACGCCTGCTTCGCCTTGTCCGAAGCCGGGTACGAGACCATCATGGTCAACTGCAACCCCGAGACGGTTTCGACCGACTACGACACCTCGGACCGTCTCTACTTCGAGCCGCTGACTGCCGAGGACGTGCTGGAAATCCTGCGCGTGGAACAGCAGAGCGGCGAACTCGTCGGCGTGCTGGTGCAGTTCGGCGGCCAGACCCCGCTCAAGC
The DNA here is from genome assembly GCF_027922145.1 of Novosphingobium resinovorum. Classification (GTDB taxonomy): domain Bacteria; phylum Pseudomonadota; class Alphaproteobacteria; order Sphingomonadales; family Sphingomonadaceae; genus Novosphingobium; species Novosphingobium resinovorum. Next base: position 127,411 of record NZ_BSFC01000024.1, read on the forward strand.
TGGCGCAGGCGCTGGAAGACGAGGGCATTCCGATCCTGGGCACCTCGCCCGACGCGATCGACCTTGCCGAAGACCGCGAGCGGTTCTCGGCGCTCGTCGACAAGCTGGGCCTCAAGCAGCCCGCCAACGGCATCGCCCGCAGCCGCGACGAGGCGGTGAACGTCGCCAATCGCATCGGCTACCCGGTGCTGATGCGCCCCAGCTACGTGCTGGGCGGCCGCGCGATGGAGATCGTCGACAGCGAGCAGCAGCTCGACGACTACATCACCACCGCCGTGCAGGTCTCGGGCGACAGCCCGGTCCTCATCGACCAGTACCTGCGCGACGCCATCGAGTGCGACGTCGATGCCCTGTGCGACGGCGAGCGCGTCGTCGTGGCAGGCGTCATGCAGCACATCGAGGAAGCGGGCATCCACTCGGGCGACAGCGCCTGTACCCTGCCGCCTTACAGCCTGCCGCCCGAGATCATCGCCGAGATGGAGCGTCAGGCCGAAAAGCTGGCGTTCGGCCTCAACGTCAAGGGCCTGATGAACATCCAGTTCGCGGTGAAGGACGGCGAGGTCTACCTCATCGAGGTCAACCCGCGGGCCTCGCGCACGGTGCCGTTCGTCGCCAAGGCGCTGGGCCAGCCGGTCGCCAAGATCGCTGCGCGCGTCATGGCGGGCGAGAAGCTGGACACCTTCCCGCCGTTCAAGCGCGACCTGCCGTACATGGCGGTCAAGGAAGCCGTGTTCCCCTTCAACCGCTTCCCCGGCGTCGATCCGGTGCTCAGCCCCGAGATGAAGTCCACCGGCGAAGTCATGGGAATCGATAGCGATTTTGCCCGCGCCTTCGGCAAGGCGCAGCTTGGCGCCGGCATGAAGCTGCCGGTGGAGGGCACCGTGTTCGTCTCGGTCAAGGACAGCGACAAGCCGGTGATCCTGCCTGCGGTGAAGACGCTGATCGAGCAGGGCTTCCGCATCCTTGCCACCAGTGGCACGCAGAAGTACCTGGCCGAAGCGGGCCTGCAGGTCGATCTCGTCAACAAGGTAGCCGAGGGCCGTCCGCATATCGTCGACAAGATCGTCGATGGCGAGATCGCGCTGATCTTCAACACCACCGAAGGCTGGCAAAGCCTGGTGGACTCCCAGTCGATCCGCGCCTCGGCGCTGACCGGCAAGGTTTCGATCTTCACCACGGCGGCGGCCAGTGTCGCTGCGGCGGAGGCGATCGCGACAATTCGCGGGAGCAAACTTGAAGTGCGATCGTTGCAGGACTACTATAGCTGAAATCGATTTGCCTTCCCCCACATCGCAGCAGATCGGCCCCGCCCGCCTAGGGCGGGGACAGGAAATTAGTCGCAAGACCTTTGGGGGAAGGCCGCAGGAGGAAATGAATTAGAATGGCAAGTGTCGAAAAGCTGCCGATGCTCGCGGAAGGTTACGAGCGGATGACCGCGGACCTCAAGGCGCTGCGCGATGAGCGTCCGCTCATCGTCGACGCCATCGAGGAAGCGCGTGCCCACGGCGATCTTTCGGAAAACGCCGAGTACCACGCCGCCAAGGAGCGCCAGGGCCAGGTCGAGGCGACCATCGCCGACCTCGAGGATAAGATCACGCGCGCGCAGATCATCGATCCCGCGACGTTGTCGGGCGACAAGATCATCTTTGGCGCCACCATCACCCTTCTCGACGATGATGAGAAGCCGGTGAAGTACCAGATCGTCGGCCCTTACGAAGCGGACGCGAAGGTCGGCCGCATCAGCTACAACTCGCCGCTCGGCAAGGCGCTGATCGGCCGCAAGGTCGAGGAAGAGATCGAAGTGACCGTCCCCTCGGGTGACAAGTTCTACTTGGTGCAGAAGATCGAATTCATCTGATCCTCTCCGCTTCAGGATAAAGAAAAAGGCCGGCGTTTCCGCCGGCCTTTTTCGTTTCCGCTGCTCAGGCTGCCGGCAGTTCCGGCTCGAGCAGGCGATGAAGATGCACGATCACGTACTTCATCTCGGCATCGTCGACGGTGCGCTGCGCTGCCGATTTCCAGGCATTCTGGGCCTCGGCGAAATCGGGATAGACACCGACAAGGTCGAGAGCCTTGAGGTCGGTGAATTCGAGGCTGCGCGGATCCTTGACCCGGCCGCCCATTACAAGGTGAAGCTTCTGCATGGGAGAGTGCCGCTTTCCTGCTGGTTGGGAGATAAGCGGCCTATAATTTTGGAGAGGTCAAGGAGCAAGTGCACAAGACGCACCTTGATCGCGCAGTAAGCGAAAAGGTGCGCCGTTAGCTGAAATTCACGAGCCGTTTACGATCTGACACGCTTCTTGAGGTCTTCGGCCATGTGCAGCACCTTAGTCGAGCGGACAGCCGCTGCGTCTCCAAGGCGGTTGGCGGTGTCGGCAGCCGCATCGCCAAGCCTGCTGGCTCGGCGGGCAGTCGCACGGCCGAGGGCACTTGCGGCGCCTACTGCAGCCAGGCCGTACTTTTCGAGATTGAGAATGGCCAGATCGCCGGCCTTTTCAGCGCTGTCCGCGAACTTCGAGGCCTGCTTGCGCGCATCGATGCCGATGTCGTGCGCCTTGTCGCCCGCCTTGCGGCCGAGTACGACGCTGGCGGTGCCGGCTGCCTCCGCGAGGTCCAGCGTGCGCGCGACGATCCGCCTGCTGACGCGGCGCGGCAGGAGGGCGCTCACCGCGACGCCGACGGCGACACCGCCTGCGACGGTCAGTACCGGGTGCCTCTTGACGAAGGCGATGACTTTGTCAGACGGCGTAGGCTCGGCGATCTTCGCGGGCAGGGCGACGACGTTTGCGCCTTTACCGGCAGCGATCGGGGTGGACGACTCGGTCTTGCTCACCTGGCGTTCCTTCTTTGGTCAAGAGACCCGGTCGCGCACGCTGTCCAACAGGCGCTGCGCCAGGTCGATAATGGGATTACGCAAAAACCAAAGCACGAGCGCTGCCAAGGTTCCGCCGATTGCGGCGGGATGCTCCTCGACCACGGCAACGGCCTCATCGAACATCAGCTTCGCCTGATCGAGCGCTTCATCAGCGATCCGGCCGCCGATCCCGCGCTCGTCCATGTCGGCCTTGAAGGCCTGGTAATGTCCGTCGAACTTCGCCTTCGCGGCGTCGCGCGCGGCCCGGTCCGCCAGAACCTGCGCTGCCTGATTGCCCATTCGAGCCCCCGTTTTAGATCAATGGTCCTGAGAACCGCCCGCGATACGCAGCATTCGGCGCAGCCGTGCGTGCGCACTCCAGGCCCCGAATGCGGCAAGCGCAAGCAATACCAGCGTGACGACCGCCATCGCGCCCCACAATCCGAGCAGCGGCCCGAGGGCAATCACCGTGCCGACCACGAAGGCCATCGCGGCAAAGAACACCAGCACCGCCGCCACCACGAGCAGCATGACGATAGTGCGCGTTTCCGACCCGACATATGCAGCGCGCGACTTTTGAAACGCGAGTTCAGCCTGCGCAAAAACCTTCGCTTCATCCGCCAACTGACGCAGATCCTGCGCCAGCGACAGATTCTCGTAATCCTCGGCCGCAGGGGCGAGGGTGGGTGTGGTGTCCTGCATTCTCTCAGGAGGTCAGCTCAGGCGCCGAAGCGCCTTCACTTGCCCCTGAACAGGCGGGAAAGCACGAAGCCGGTCGCGGCCGCGATGCCGAGTGCCTGCCACGGGCTGTTGCGCACGAACGTCTTGGCATCCTCGCCAATATCTTCGATCGACTTCTCGTCCAGCTTGGCTCCGGCGTCGGCCAGCGACTTCGATGCGCTGCGGGCGTAATCGCCGTACTTCACGCCGACCTTCTCGTCGATCAGGGCGGCATTGTCGTCGATCAGCTTGGAGACGCCGACGATCGCCTGACTGGCCTTGGCCTTGCCTTCCTCGGCATAGCCGGCGGCCTTGATCTTGGCATCGGCCGCGAAGGCGCTGGCCTTGTCCTTGGCTTCACCGCTGCGGGTCTTGCATTCGCTCGACACTTCACCGGCGAAAGCCTGTGCACCGGCCTTGGCTTCCTCGACCGCCTTGGAGAAGTGATTCTTGGCGCTTTCGGTGCCGTTTCCGGCGGAGATGGTGGGTTCGACCATGCGATTATCCTTCCTTGTCTATCCTTGGCGCGAATTGGCATCATAAGCCATGTGCGGACAGAGTAACACAACTTGTCGTTCCTTGCTGCAACGCAACTTGTCACGCGAAGTTCCCCTGCTAAGACCGCCTCCGGACGGATGGCGCGTAATGCGCCCGCTTGAGGAGAACCGCAGACATGACCGCGATCATCGACATTCACGGACGGGAAATCCTGGACAGCCGCGGCAACCCCACCGTGGAGGTGGACGTCCTGCTGGAAGACGGCAGCTTCGGCCGCGCGGCAGTGCCCTCGGGCGCATCGACCGGCGCCCACGAAGCGGTGGAACTGCGTGACGGCGACAAGAGCCGTTATCTCGGCAAGGGCGTGCTCAAGGCCGTGGATTCGGTCAACGGTGAGATCGCCGAGGCGCTCGTCGGGCTCGACGCCGAAGACCAGCGCGACCTCGACCTCGCCATGATCGAACTCGACGGCACGCCGAACAAGGCGCGCCTCGGTGCCAACGCCATCCTCGGCGTCAGCATGGCCGCCGCGAAGGCCGCCGCCAATGCGCGCGGCCTGCCGCTCTACTCCTACGTCGGCGGCGTTTCGGCGCATGTCCTGCCGGTGCCGATGATGAACATCATCAATGGCGGCGAGCATGCCGACAACCCGATCGACTTCCAGGAATTCATGGTCATGCCGGTCGGCGCCTCGTCGCTGGCGGAAGCCGCGCGCTGGGGTGCGGAAATCTTCCACACGCTCAAGAAGGGCCTGCACGAGAAGGGCCTCGCCACCGCCGTGGGCGACGAGGGCGGCTTCGCGCCGAACCTTGCCAGCACCCGCGATGCGCTGGACTTCATCATGGCCTCGATCGAGAAGGCAGGCTTCAAGCCGGGCACCGACATCAAGCTCGCGCTCGACTGCGCCTCGACCGAGTTCTTCAAGAACGGCAAGTACGAGATCAGCGGCGAGGGCCTGAGCCTGTCGCCGGTGGCCTTCGCGGACTACCTTGCCGACCTTACCGAAGCCTATCCGATCATCTCGATCGAGGACGGCATGAGCGAGGACGACTTCGAGGGCTGGAAGGCGCTGACCGACAAGATCGGCCACAAGGTGCAGCTGGTGGGCGACGACCTGTTCGTCACCAATCCTGCGCGCCTGACCATGGGCATCGAGAAGGGCCTGGCGAACTCGCTGCTCGTCAAGGTCAACCAGATCGGCACCCTGACCGAGACGCTCGAAGCCGTCTCGATCGCCAACCGCAACGGCTACACCGCCGTCATGTCGCACCGCTCGGGCGAGACCGAGGACGCGACCATCGCCGACCTCGCCGTCGCCACCAATTGCGGCCAGATCAAGACCGGCTCGCTGGCCCGTTCGGACCGGCTCGCCAAGTACAACCAGCTCATCCGCATCGAGGAAGAACTGGGCAAGGCTGCGCGCTATGCGGGCCTGAGCGCGTTCGGTCGCCTGAGCGCCTGAACCTGAAGTGTCGCGGGTGATCGGCGCCGGGGAAATGGCGCCGATCACCCGCTTCCTCCGCACGGCGACCAGCCTGTCCCCCCATGGGGCGAAGAGGTGGCTGGAGGCCGATCGCCTCAGCGTGCGGCGACGCTGTCCCTTGCGGTATCGTCGATCAACACGACGGAGCGGGATGCGGAGGCGAAGTATTCGAGCATCGCGGCATAGCCCCGCGCGCTCAGTTTGACGTAGACCCGGCGCGCGTCCCCGGGATCGGCCTCCCGTACGAGGTGCCCCTGCTTTTCGAGAATCGCGATCCAGCGCAGCGCCGTCGTCGAAGGGACGGCGGAGCCGATGCATGCGCTCGTCACCGAGACGCGGCGGCGCTCCTTGGCAGCGATGAACAGATCGAGCAGTATATCCCAGGCGGGTTCGCCGAACAGTTCTTCCGAGCGGAAAATCTTGGTGCGCCGCCGCCGGTCGTCGTAAGTCTGGCGGGCGAGTTCCACCCAGATCGGGTGATCCTGACTCGCCGTGCCCTTGGGTTCACGGGCTTCCCCGGTGATGGCGAGGCTTTCCAGTATCGCCGAGGGACTCTCTCCGATCTCCAGTTCCCGCGCCATTGCCAGAAGTTCATTGGCGATTCCGATCAGCCGGATCGCTTTCGCCCGATTGCGCATCAACTGGTCCGTGTTCTCCATCGAATAGGATCGCCTGATGCGGGCCGCGCGACTTCCTTCGCGAAAGTCATCGCGGCAATTGTGCCCATCGTTGCGAGAAAAGCAGCAGCGCTCAGCAGGTTATGATCTGCAGTCGCCGCTGTGTTGCTTGATCCGCCACGGACAAATCATAGGCAAACTTCCGAGGAAACGTCTCGCGCAGCTTAATCCGTATCGGACGCTTTACGCGGAATGCCGAATTCCCGGCATAAGGATTCGATGGCAGCTTCGAGGTGGGCGGCAGCGACCATTGCACCGATCTCTTCCAGTTGGCCGAGGTGCATCTCCAGATCGGCGGCCAGCGACTTCGCGATTGCGTCCTTGTTCACCCAAGCGTTCTCCAGCGGGAGGAACCAGTGCGTTCTCCCGGACCCGATACCACGAGCCATGGTTTGCGACCCGCCGGTTTGCCCGGCGTCAGTTGTTTCAGGTTATACATCCGTTTTCGAGCAAAATCGGAGCGACCTGCTCACGAACTACACGACGGACGATAATTGAAAACCGCGAATTCGATGATGTCCTGTAAGTGAACATTATAAAATTGGCGATTAACCGCAGGAGAATTGCGCTGATATGAATGATTTTGAAAGGACTTAAGTGTAATTACTTATTCAATCGGTCACGCGATGCCCTCGGATTATCCGTCGCAGGCATCGCGTGACGATTGGTTTTCAGGCGCCGAAGCGGCCCTTGAGGTCGTAAAGGGCGATAGCTGCCTTGGCTGCCTCGCCGCCCTTGTCCTTCTGTGCTGCATCGGCGCGGACGAGGGCCTGTTCTTCGTTCTCGACAGTCAAAATGCCGTTGCCGATGGCGATGCCGTCCATGGTCAGCGCCATGATGCCGCGGGCCGATTCGCCGGCGACGATCTCGAAGTGATAGGTTTCCCCGCGGATGACGACGCCGATAGCGACGTAACCGTCATAGTCCCCGGTGGCATCGGCCAGCGAGATGGCGGCGGGAATTTCCAGCGCGCCCGGCACCGTGATGACTTCGGCTTGATGGCCTGCTGCCTTGAGCGCGGCCTTGGCGCCCGCGATCAGCATGTCGTTGAGATGGTCGTAGAAACGCGCCTCGATGATGAGGAAACGGGCCATGTCAGTTCGATCCTTCGCTGGTCGGGGCGATGATGGGCCGCTCGCCGACGATGTTGAGTCCGTATCCTTCGAGCGCAACCAGCGAATGGTGCGTGTTGGTCAGCAGGACCATGTCGTGAATGCCCAGTTCCGCCAGGATCTGCGCGCCCACGCCGTAGTCCCTCAATTCCTCGAGGTCCGGGGTGCCGCCATTGCGGAACTCCTGCTTGATGTCCATCACGCGCGACATCAACTTGTTCATCGGACGGTTGATGACCACGATCACGCCCGAACCCTCCTCGCCGATCATTTCCATCGAGCGATGCAGGAGGTCGCCGCGATCGCCGGTGTCCTCGCCGAAGATGTCGGCGAAGAAGGATAGCGTGTGCATGCGCACAAGGGTCGGCTTCGACGGGTCAATGCGACCCTTGACAAGCGCCACGGTCTCATCGCCGGTCGCGCGGTTGAAGTACGAGCGGGCCACCCAGTCGCCGCCATGGCGCGAGTGGAAGCTGATCTCGTTACGCTTCTCGATCATGCGGTCGTGCTTGCGGCGATAGGCGATGAGGTCGCGGATCGTGCCGATCTTCAGGTCGTGCAGGCGTGCGAAGCCGATGAGGTCGTCCATGCGGGCCATGGTGCCGTCCTCCTTCATGATCTCGCAGATCACGCCGGAAGGGTTGAGCCCGGCGAGGCGCGAAATATCGACCGCCGCCTCGGTGTGCCCGGTGCGGACGAGCACGCCGCCGTCGCGGGCGCGCAGCGGGAAGACGTGGCCGGGCGTGACGATGTCGTCGCGCGTCTTAGTGCCGTCGATGGCAACCGAGATGGTGCGCGCACGGTCGCCTGCCGAGATACCGGTGGTAACGCCTTCGCGCGCCTCGATCGAGATGGTGAAGGCGGTCTCATGACGCGTGCCGTTATGGCTGCTCATCAGGTTGAGGCCGAGTTCGTCGACGCGCTGGCTGGTGATCGCGAGGCAGATCAGGCCGCGTCCATGCGTCGCCATGAAGTTGATCGCGGCCGGAGTCGCCATCTGCGCGGGGATGATGAGGTCGCCCTCGTTCTCGCGGTCCTCATCGTCGACGAGGATGAACATGCGGCCGTTGCGGGCCTCGTCGATGATTTCCTCGATCGGTACGAGCACTTCGCGCTCGTCGTTCGAGAAAAGGACGCGCTCCAGCTTGCCAAGGGTTTCGGCAGTGGGGTTCCAGTCATCCTCGGTGCAATCGCGCAGCGTATTGGCGTGGAGGCCGGCGGCGCGCGCCAGGCTGGACTTGCTCATTCCGCCCTCGGTTACGAGCTTGCGGACCTTGTCGATCACATCGGTAGCCATTGTGGTGTTCAATCTCACATTTCAGTGTGATCGAAATAGGCGCGCCTCACATTCGGATCAAGAGCCTTTGAATTGCGGTGGCCGCTTTGCGAGAAAAGCGGCGACGGCTTCCTCGTGGTCGGCCGTGGCGTGGGCGGCGGCCTGCATGGCCGAGGCCATCTCCAGCAGCGTGGCAAGGTCCGCACGGCGGCCTTCCCAAAGCAGTCGCTTGGTCATCCGTACCGCGTGCGGTGGATTGGCAGCGATGCGGCGGGCGAGGGCGCGGGCGGCGTCGAGAAGTTCGGCATCGGGCACCACGCGGCTGACAAGGCCGCAAGCCAGCGCCTCGGCGGCGTCGATCAGATCGCCGGTGAGCGCCATCTCGGCGGCTTTCGACCAGCCGATCACACGCGGCAACAACCATGAGCCGCCGTCGCCAGCAATGAGGCCAAGCTTGACGAAGCTCTCCGCGAACTTCGCGCTCTCGCCGGCGATGCGCAAGTCGCACATGCAGGTGAGGTCGCAGCCCGCGCCCATGGCAGCACCGTTGACGGCGGCTATGATCGGCACTTCCAGCGCCGCGAAGGCGAGCGGGAGCCGCTGGATGCCGCGCTTGTAGGAAAGACGCGTGGCGGCGGGAGACCCGGCGTTGAGGGTGCCGCCGGGCTTCATCTCGTTGATGTTGCCGCCGGAGGAAAAGCCCTTGCCCGCGCCGGTCAGGATGGCGACACGGGCCTGCGGGTCCGTCTCGAGCCGGGCGAGGGCGGCGAGCAGGGCCTCGATGACCTCGGCGTCGGAGATCGGGTTGCGCAGTTCGGGGCGGTTGAGCGTGAGGAGGACGATGCCCTCCTCGTCGATTTCGTACAGCACCGCATCGCTCATCGCCTGTCTTCTTCCGTCCTGTCGCGTCGAAAGCTCAACCTAAAGACCGGCAGCGGTCCCGGATCAAGTCCGGGACGACGACGAGCCATGCATCCTGCTTATGCATCCTGCTTTCGGGCCATCATCTTCGTGATATCGACCTGACCAGTGGCCAAGCCGCCCATGAAGCCGCCGTCCACCGGCAGCACGACGCCATTGACCACGCCTGCGAGGTCGGAGTTGATCAGGACCAGCGGCCCCGCCTGTTCTTCCGGCGTGGTGTAGCGGCCGAGCGGCTCGGCGGCGGCATCGACGACTTCCTTGCCCGAGACGGCGTGGAAGGTCGCCATCATCGGCGTCTGCGTGGGCGAGGGGAGCGAGCAGTTGATGCGGATGCCCTGCTTGATCAGGCGGGCACCCATGAACTGCGTCCAGACGATGACGGCTTCCTTCGAGAACGCATAGCCCTCGCCGACCTGGTCCATGTTCGCCTCGCACCAGTCGAGACCGGCCTGGAAGCCCTGCGTCGCCAGCAGTTGCATGTGGACCGGGATACGGCGGCTCCAGCCGAGGCCGCCCGTCGAGGCGATCGAGACGATCGCGCCCTTGTTCCCCATCAGCGGTACGACCTGCTCGGTCAGGTGACGGGTGCCGAGGAAATTGACCTTCATCGTGTCCATGGACGGAAAACCACCGCCGCCCGGGAGCCCTGCGCAGTTGAACAGCGCGTCGATCTTGCCTCCTACGCCGCTGACGGCGGCCTCGAGGCTGGCCGGATCGCGCAGATCGATCTGCGTGAACGAGGCCATCGGCACGGCGCTTTCCTTGAAGTCGAAGCCGTGGACCTCGGCGCCGAGCGATACCAGCAGCTTCGCGGCGGCCTCGCCCATGCCGGAGAAGCAGCCGCTGACGATTACGCGCTTGCCCTTGTAGCCCAGAACATCACTCATTGGTCGTTCCTTCCTCTCACGGGCGTGGTGCTGGCCGGGGCCGGACCTGCCGTTTCCTTTGCCCGTAGCTATGCGCTGTCGGCGGGTGGGTTCAACCGCCCCGGCGGGTCATCGCGCACACGATGGCAGCCCCTACCTCGCCATCGGCCGCACGTCTTGCTAGGCGTCTTACGAGAACAAACGGCAAAGGCGGCAAGAGTGGCATCGAAAGCGGTGAGAGGGCGAAGGCCAAGCCATCCGGACCGGCGCGAGGAAATCCTTGCAGCGGCCGCTCGCCGCTTTGCCGAGTTCGGCTTCGAGGCGACCACCGTGCGGCAGATTGCCGACGACGTGAACATCCTGTCGGGCAGCCTCTATCACCATTTCGCCACGAAGGAGGAAATGCTCGATTCCATAGTTCGCGATGCGGTTCTCGACCAGAGGGGACGGGCACTGCGCATCGCGGCGCTCGATATCGACGCTGAAGTGCGCTTCGTCACCCTCATTGCAGAGGAACTTGCGGCTCTGGCGGATCGCCTCGAGGCTTATGCCATCATTTTCAGCGAGCGAAAATTCTTCCGTCGCAGCCCGGATTTTCTCTACCTCATGAAAGCCCGCAAGGAAGCGTTCGAAGCCTGGCGCTTCGTTCTGGACGAGGGCGTGTCCTCGGGACAGTTCCATGGCGGAATCGACAGCTATCTGACCGTGTCTACCATCATGCGCATGCTCAATTCCGGTGCCGACTGGTATCGGCATGAGGACGGCTCGCCGCTGGATGCGATGGCAAATTATTCGCTGAAGGCGCTTATCGCGTTCTACTCAGGATTTGCGCTGCGTTCAGTTCGTGCAGCGGGGCGCGGGGAAGCGCCGATCCCTGCGCCCCTCACGCTTCCGGGCTAGCACCGTCCGCGCGTCGCCGCTCGGCCTCGGCGCGATGGTGCTTTCGCCGTTCGAGTTGCCTTGCTGAAGGCACGCCGTCGTCGATCAGATCGGCAAGGACTGCTCCCCTTTCCCCGGCAGGACGCGGGGGGCCGACGGTAGTGTCGCAAAAGGTCTGGCGCTCGATCTCCGCGTTGAGCAGGGCACCGAGAAGTACGCCATATGCGGAAAGGAACAGCCACATCAGGAACACGACAATGGCCGAAAGCGAGCCGTACGTCGCGTTGTAGTCGCTGATGTAGGCTACGTAGAGCGAGAAGCCGAACGAGACTGCCAGCCAGAGCAGCGTCGCCAGCAGTGAGCCGGGTGCGAGCCAGCGCCACTTGGCAGGGCGGCGGTCGGGGCCGTAGCGCATGATCAAGGCGAAGCCGGCGCTGCCAAGCGAGATCGCGGCTACCCAGGTCAGGATCTTGAAGGTCAGTTGGGTGGCGCTCCCGAGGTATACGCTTGTCTCCGTCTGCAGCCACGCGAAGACGCCGCCGGATAGCACGCCGGTCAACGCCAACAGAATCGCCGCGAGCGTTAGTCCACCGGTGCGCAAGGTTCGGGCGACGACGCTGCGCGTCTCGCGCTCTTCGTTGATGATGTTGAGCGCGCTGACCATTCCGCCTGCCGCGCGCATGCCTCCATAGATCGCGAAGAACAACGCGATGACGAGCGCGAGGCCGGTCACTCCGGAGTTGGTGGAGATGATCCGCAGCAACTGCTCTTCCAGAAGGCGGGCGACCTCCGGCGGCACCACGTCGACGATGCTGTCCATTTGCTCACGCACCATGCTGACGTCGGCAACAAGTCCGTAAACCATCACGGTTGCCGCGATCAGCGGGGTCAGGGCAAGAAATGTGTAGAACGCGAGGCCTGCCGAAAGAAGGCCCAGTTCATGGAAGCCAATCATCACGTAGACCCGCTTCACTACCCTGAACCACGCCGCACGCGGCATGGCCAGGGGGGACAGGGCATCCGATCCGGGGACGATTTCCGTTGCGGCGTTGCTTGCCGGCGTTCCGACGCTATTCACTACGAGCCTGTGTGAACGAGGGAACTTTCGCTGTTGCAATGCGATAGGCATTCTCAGGAGGGGCCGGATGTACCGGTTCGGCAAAGGGGTGATTCGTCGCGGTGTCCATGTTCAGGCTAATCGATCATCGGCCGGATCGTTCCCTGTCCCTGCGCCATGGATGTGCCGGCGGTGCGGTTGCCTTGGTCCTTGCACTTGGCATCGCCGTGCCTTCGGGCAGTGCATCGGCGCAAGCGCAACCTTCGGAAGAGGCGGCACCGGCGAACCAGCCCTCCTCGCAGCCTGAAGGCAAGGCAGTCGACCTCGAGGCGGGTCAGGTAAAGGTGCCGGCGCCACCTGCCGACTCTACTTTGCCGCAAGTCGATCCGATCATCCCTGACGGCGAGTTCAATTCCTCCATACCTGCGCTCGACGCCTCAGATGACCTCGAACTCGACAAGCCGCTCGAATCGATCGACGCGTTCGAGCGTCGCATGGCGGAGCAGCAGAGCGGAGCGAAGCCGGCAGAAGGTACCTCCCCTCCCGCTGGAGATCCGGCGCTTGCGGATGGCCAGGCTGTCGAAGAGATCGGCGATGCTCCTGTGCGCGATGCTGAACTGACTGCCCCCTTGCCGCCCATCGACCAGTTCGAGGTTACCCCGGTACAGATCGCCGAAGGAGAGGAAGGTGATAAGGATGTCGAAGTCGGGTATCGCATCGACATCAAGGGGCTCGATCTCGCCGACAAGGAAACGGGTGCCGACCTTGAAAGCCAGTTCAATTCCGCGTCGGCTCTCAAGAAGGGCGATGGCAAGGCGGCCAATTCTGCGATGGTCGCGGCACGGCTGACCGAAGACAGCCAGTTGATGCAGACGGTGCTCGCTTCCGAGGGCTGGTACAGCCCGCAAGTGCGTACACGCATGGACCCGTCGTCCGATCAAGCCGATCCAGGTCTGATCGCAGTCATCCAGGTTAATCCCGGCAAGCGTTACGTGTTCTCCGATATTCAGGTGAAGGCCGACCCGACAGTTCCTTCCGGTCTGATCGCGGACAACTTTCCTCTCAAGGTCGGCGAGCCTATCGTTGCGGAGCGCGTGCAAGGTGCCGAGGCGCGTGTCGCGGTAGCGCTGCCCGAGAATGGCTACCCCTTCGCTGAAGTGGGCCAGCGCGACATCCTGCTGGATCAGGACGCGGGCGACGGCGTCTATACGCTCCCGGTCACGGTCGGGCCGCGCGGCCGCTTTGGCGGTTTCACGACTGATGGCGACATGGCCTTTGATGCCGATCACATTCAAGTGCTCGCACGGTTCAAGCGCGGCGAGCTTTACGACAGCCGCAAGGTCGACGATCTGCGCAAGGCGCTCGTCGCCACGAGCCTTTTCTCGACTGTAGCGGTTGAGCCGCAAAAGACCGGCGAACAGGTCGGCGATGGCACCGAATACGTTACGCTGCACGTCAAGCAGGATGCAGGGCCTCCGCGCACCATCGCCGGATCGCTCGGCTATGCGGCGGGTGAGGGCATCACCGCCCAGGCGACCTGGACCCACCGCAACATGTTCCCGCCCGAGGGTGCCCTGATCGCCCATGCCATCGCCGGTACGCGCCAGCAGGGTGCAGGCGTGACCTTCCGGCGCTCCAACGCGGGCAAGCGTGATCGGACGTTCGAACTCGTCGCCGAGGCCTTCCACAACGATTACGACGCCTACAGCGCCTACACCGGCCGCATCGCGGCGCGCATCGCCCGCGATTCTACACCGATCTGGCAGAAGCGCTATACTTATGCCTTCGGCGTCGAGATGCTCGGTACTGCGGAAACCGATTATGACGCGGCAAGCGGTGGACGCAAACGGCGCACCTACTACGTGGCCGGGCTCAACGGACAAGTCGGGTTCGACACCTCGGATGATCTGCTCAACCCGACCAAGGGTTACCGCCTCACTACGCTCGTGCAGCCCGAGGCGACGGTGCGCGGAGGGTTCGACCCGTACGTCCGCGCCCGGCTGGACGCCTCAACCTACTACCCCTTCAGCGACAGCTTCGTCCTTGCCGGAAGGATGCGCCTCGGCACGATCCAAGGCGCGGGGCTGTTCGATATTGCGCCATCGCGCAGACTCTATGCAGGTGGCGGCGGCTCGGTTCGCGGTTTCGCCTATCAGGCTCTTGGCGAACAGGCGCCTGACGGCAATCCGGTCGGCGGTCGCAGCCTCAACGAAGCTTCGGTCGAGGCGCGCTATCGTTTCGGCAACTACGGAGTCGTCGCCTTCGTCGATGCGGGGCAGGCATATCGCGAGACAATGCCGCAGTTCAATGACTTGCGCTACGGCGTCGGCATTGGCGGCCGCTTCTACACCAACTTCGGACCGATGCGGCTAGACGTGGCTACGCCGATCAACCGGCGCCCGGGCGAGTCGCGCTTCAACCTTTACGTATCGATTGGGCAGGCATTCTGATGGCCGGCCCCGAGGAGAACAACGAAGGCATGCCGCCGCAGCCGGAAACCGAAACCACCGAAGTCGTGGTGCAACAGCCATCCCGCTGGCACCGCGTCCGTGTGAGGGCACTCAAGACTGTTGCCTTCGTGGTGCTGGGCGTCGTCGCCTTCCTTCTCGCGGTGGTTCTCGGGATCAATACGGGGCCGGGACGTCGCTTCGTCGCGGACCAGATCGCCGCGCTCGAGTTCGAGAACGGCATGAAGATCTCCGTCGCAAGGATCGACGGGTCGCTCTACGGCAAGATGATTCTGCGCGGGCTCTCCGTGCGCGACCCGCGTGGCGAGTTTCTATACTCTCCGGAAATCCGCATCGACTGGCGCCCTTTCGCCTACCTTGATAACCACGTGGACGTGCGCAGTGCTACGGCGCAACGGGTGATACTGCGCCGCACGCCGCATTTCCGCGCCACGCCGCCCAGCGACGCGCCTTTGCTGCCCGATCTCGACATCGACTTGGGCGAGCTGCGTATCGACCGCTTCATCGCCGAGCCCCCTGTCTCCGGCCAGAGGCGCATCATGACCGTCGCGGGGCGCGCGCACATCGCCGACGGCCGTGCGCAGGTCAGTGCGAAGGGCGGCACCATCGCCATTGATGGCAAGGGTGGCGGGGACCGGTTCAACGCCGTGCTCGACGCTGTGCCTGAGCGCAATCGTCTTGGTCTCGACGTCGATTTCGACGCACCGAAGGGCGGCCTCATCGCGGGTCTTGCCGGCTTTACGCAGCCGGTCACTCTCAAGCTTGCGGGCAAGGGCGACTGGGCGGCATGGAACGGCAAGCTCGATGCGAACCTAGGCAGCGGCGAACTGGCAAGATTGGCGCTGACGGCGCGGAACGGCACGTTCGTTATCAAGGGGCCGACGCGCTTCGCCCAGATGTTCGCAGGGCCGACCGCCAGCCTTCTCGGGCCGGTCACCAGCGTCGATCTGACCGCAGCGTTCGAGAAGCGCCGCGCCAGACTGTCGGGCATGATTTCCAGCGATGCCTTCACCCTGACTCCGAACGGTCTCGTTGATCTCGGAGAAAACCGGTTCGAGAGCCTCAAGCTCGCATTCGTCCTCCTTAAGCCTGCCGCTCTGGCCGAGAACCTGAGCGGGGCGGGTCTGACCGCCGAGCTAGCCCTTGATGGCGCGTTCACTACGCCCTCGGTCAATTACCAGCTCGCTGCAAGGCGACTGGTGATGAATGACATGGGGCTGGAGAGCCTGACCGCGCGCGGTGCGGCCAAAGTCGATGCAGGGCATATCATGATCCCGGTGGCGGCGAGGGTCGGTCGCATTACCGGCCTCGATACCGTCGCGGGAGGCAAGCTCGACAACGTCACGCTCAATGGTGACCTTGCAATCGAGGGCACGCGCATCCTGTCCGACAACATGCGCCTGCGTTCGAATCGCATCGATGCGGGGCTGATACTCGTCGCCGACGTGAGCAAGGGTCTCTATACCGGTGCAATCGATGGCAAGATCGACAACTATCGTGTCGATAGTGTCGGTATCTTCAATATCCGCACCAACATGGACCTCAAGACCGAGGGACAGGGTTTCGCCTTGCAGGGCACAGTGCGGGCACGGTCTACGAAGCTGCTGAACGAAAGCCTGCAGACCTATCTCGGCGGTAATTTCTCGGCTTCTTCCAACCTGAAGTACGGTTCCGACGGCATCGTGCGCTTTTCCAGTGTACGCATGAATGCGCCTCTTCTGCGGGTTACCGGAGGGCAGGGCAGTTGGTCACCCGATGGACGCATCGCGCTCGCTGCGAATGGTTCGTCGCGCCAGTACGGTGCTCTCGGTGTTCGGGTGACCGGGACCATCCGCAATCCCGATGCACATTTGACGGCGGAGCGACCGGGGCTGGGCATTGGTCTCGCAAATCTGGATGCACGGATCAAAGGTGCACCGGGTGGCTATCGCCTCGACGCCAAGGGAGATACCGATTACGGCCCGTTGCGAGCCGACGTGACGCTCGGGCTCGGCAAGCAGACTTCGGTGCAGATCAACAGTGCCAATCTTTCCGGCGTCGATTTCGCGGGTCGTATCGTCCAAACGCCTGCCGGTCCCTTCGCGGGGCAATTGACGGCCAATGGTAACGGTATAGGCGGGCTCGTGCGGCTGGATGCCGACGGCAAGTACCAAGCGGCCGACTTCAACCTGCGCGCCAAGAACGCGATCTTCGACGGGCCAGCCAAGCTATCCGTCGGCTCTGCCATCGTAGACGGTCGTGCGGTGCTCTACGACCAGCCCTACGTCGTCGCCGACGCGCAGATCGCCGGCACCAGCATCGGCGCGCTCGACCTAGCGGCGGCGCGCGTGCTTGTCGATTATCGCGATGGGCGAGGCAAGGCGAAGGGCCTCATCGAAGGCGTCAGCGGTGTGCCGTTCCGTCTCGGCCTCAACGCCGACATGCAGCCAGAAATGTGGCGGGTGGCGCTGCAGGGCAGGGTCCGCGGCTTGGACGTCAAGACGACCACGCCCGCCCGCATCGTTCCCAAGGATGGCACTTACGAGCTGTTGCCTACCAACATCGCGTTCGGAGGCGGCAGCCTCAAGCTGGCCGGCTCGTACGGCGAAGGCATGAAGGTGCAGAGCCGGATGGAGGGCGTCGATCTCGCCATCCTCAACGCCTTCGCCCCTGGTTACGGTATTGGCGGCAAGGTCAGCGGCAGCCTCGACTTCGAACAGGCGAGCGCAACCGCGTTCCCCCGTGCGGATGCGCGCCTGACGCTCGACAACTTCACCCGTACCAGTTCATCGACCGTAAGCCAGGGTGTCGATATCAGCTTCGTCGGCAAGTTGCTGCCGGACGGAGGTGAAGGTCGCGCAGTGTTCCGTCGTCGAGGTACCGTGATCGGCCGAATGGCGGCGAGCCTGAAGCCGCTGCCGTCGGGTGATGGTCCCTGGATGACGCGCCTGATGGATGCCCCGCTGGGCGGTGGTATTCGCTACAACGGTCCGGCCGAGACCCTGTTCTCGTTCGCGGGGCTGTCCGGGCAGACGCTCACCGGCTCTGTCGGGCTGGCGGCGGACTTTACCTGCCGTGTGTCCAGTCCATGCATCAATGGCGTCGTGCAGGGGCGCGACATGGTCTATGAAAACATCGCCTACGGCACGCGCCTCAGCCGCATGGCGCTGGCAGGCAGGTTCACCGGGGATTCGCTGGAGCTGACCTCGCTGACGGCAAAGGCCGGTGACGGTAACGTCAGCGCCATCGGCCGTGTAAGCCTCGCCGCCGACGCCGGTTATCCGATGGATCTCACCGTAAAGCTCGACCGCGCGCGGCTGGCGCGTAGCGACGCCCTTTCGGCGACCGCAACGGGAAATCTGAGGCTGACCAAAGCGGCGGGCGAGCCTGCGCTACTGGCGGGTGAGATCAAGTTGCCGGAAACCCGTTACCAGATCGTGCGTGAGGGGGCCGCGCAGATTCCGCGCCTTACGGGCGTGCGCTTCAAGCCGCCGGTCGGGCCGCAGCGCATCACCGGCGACGAGTCTGCGCCTGCGGCTGCCAGCGCCTTCGCACTGATCCGTCTCGACTTGCACTTGCGCGCGCCTGAAAAGCTCTACGTGTCCGGAATGGGGTTGGAATCTGAATGGAGTGCGGATTTCAACGTCACCGGTACCAGCGCGGCGCCATCGCTCTCCGGCGACGTCAAGCTGGTGCGTGGTACGCTGGGCTTCGCAGGGCGCTCGTTCCAGTTGAGCGATGGGCTGATCTCGTTCAACGGCGGCTCGACTATCGATCCGACCGTCCAGATCACAGCGACCGACGACATCGAGGACGTCACCGTTAACGTGAACGTCACCGGCCGCGCAATGAACCCACAGATTGACTTCTCCTCCGATCCCAGTCTGCCGGACGACGAAGTGCTTTCCCGCATCCTGTTCGGCAGCTCGATAGCCAACCTTTCGGCCTTGCAGGCGGTGCAACTGGCATCCTCGCTCAATTCCTTGCGCGGCACCGGCGGAGGTTTGAATCCCCTTGGCAAGCTGCGCTCGGCGGCGGGTATCGATCGCCTGCGCATTCTTGGGCCGGATGAACAGTCCGGGCGCGGCACGGCCGTTGCTGCTGGCCAGTATCTGACTGACGACATCTACGTCGAACTTATCACCGACGCGCGTGGCTTTACGGCAACGCAGTTGGAAGTCAGTGTCACGAAGTGGCTGTCGGTGTTGAGCCAGGCTGGCGGCTCTGGCGTGAACAGCCTGAACGTGCGCATCAAGAAGGACTACTGATGCGCGTCGGCCTGATTACTGCGCTTGTGCTTGCGGCCATTCTGGGAGGCTGCAAGCGCGAGCCGACGTTCGAGGAGCGGTATAAGGCGGCGAACAAGACGATCGTGGATCGCGCTAGGCAGATCGATGCGCAGATTGCCGCCACAGGTTCGCCGCCCCTCGAAGAAGACGGTGTCTCGCCAGAGCACTGAAACGTCGGGTTTACTTCTGATTGCTAGGGACGCCTGGGCAAGCAGAAGAGGTCACCATGCTCCCTGAAGTGAACGATCGACTGGCAGGGCGCCGCGCGGTGCTTATGCAGGCGCGCTGCCGCAAGTCGAGCTGGCATGTCTTCCCGGTCGAACTGAGTGACATCTCGCAGGGGGGCTGCAGCATCGTCGGCAGCGCCGAAATTTTTGTCCGCGATGAACCGATCCAGCTGCGAATTGCGAACTTCAAACCCATCGCAGCACACGTGCGTTGGCTGAAAGGCAACAAGGTCGGTGTCGAGTTTCGCAGTGCGCTTGCCGGCAAATTGATCGAAGAATTGGGGCGAGCTTACGGGATCCCGATCCGCACGGGATAGTGTGCGGATCCGGCAGGAGCAGTCAGTTGCCCGCGGGTCTTGCTGCCAAGCGTAGCTAGCCTTGGCGCATCCATGGCCTCTTGGTTATGGGGTGCGTTAGCTGCGTTCCTCGTGAGAAAACGATGGTTGCATCAGTTTGGAGTGGAGGGTGGTGGACGCACTTGGGCTCGAACCAAGGACCCGCTGATTAAGAGTCAGCTGCTCTACCAACTGAGCTATGCGTCCCCACGGGTGTCCGCAGGATTGGTATATGGTGGACGCACTTGGGCTCGAACCAAGGACCCGCTGATTAAGAGTCAGCTGCTCTACCAACTGAGCTATGCGTCCCCACATGGTCTTCGCGGAAACAGGATGGTGGACGCACTTGGGCTCGAACCAAGGACCCGCTGATTAAGAGTCAGCTGCTCTACCAACTGAGCTATGCGTCCACGCTACCTGTCCTCGAAGGGCCTTGCGGCCCCGCCGGTCGGCGGCGGAGAGGTCCCTATAACGGCAGATTTTTACATTGGAAGCGAAAACTTGAAAAAGTTTCAGCCGAGTGAGCCTCTGCCCTGATTCCAACGGTTTACCGCCATGATCGTGCCCAGGCAGATCATGTTGGTGAGCATGGAGGTGCCGCCGTGGCTCATGAAGGGCAGGGGAATTCCGACCACCGGCGCAAGGCCCATGACCATCATCAGGTTGATCATCACGTAGAAGAACATCGTCGCGGTCATGCCCGCCGCCAGCAGGCTGGAGAAGCGGTCGGGCGCGCGACGGGCGACGCCCATGCCCCAGCCGATCACGACGGTGAACACGAAGAGGACGAACAGCCCGCCCATCAGACCCCACTCTTCCGACATGGTCGCGAAGACGAAGTCGGTGTGGGGTTCGGGCAGGTACTGCAGGTGGCTCTGCGTGCCGTTGCCGAAGCCCTTGCCGAAGATGCCGCCCGAGCCGATCGCGATCTTGGACTGCGTGATGTGATAGCCGGTGCCGAGCGGGTCGCCCTCCGGATCCATGAACACCAGCACGCGGTTACGCTGGTAATCGTGGAGCAGCGTGAAGAATGCGATCGGGGCGATGACCATCATGGCACCGCCCGCGCCCAGGAACCACCACAAGGGAAGCCCCGCGAGGAACATCGTCACCACGCCGCCGAAGCATACGGCGGTGGCGGTGCCCAGGTCGGGCTGGATCAGCACGAACAGCGCCGGAACGCCGATCAGCACGCCCGCCGGGACGAGCCCGCGCCAGCTGGCGGTCATGGCGTGCGGCAGCGTCTCGTAGAAGCGCGCGAGCACGAGGACGATCGCGGGTTTCATCAGCTCCGACGGTTGCAACGACATGAAGCCGAGGTTGAGCCAGCGCTGGCTGCCGCCGCCGACCGCGCCGATCAGTTCGACGAGGACCAGCAGGATCAGGATCGCGCCGTAGATGGGATAGGCAGCCATCCGGAACAGGTTGCGGCTCATCCGGGCGATGACCATGGCCATGACCAGGAACACGCAGAAGCGTACCACATGGCTGAGCGCATAAGGCTGCAGGCTGCCGCCGGCTGCCGAGTAGAGCACCGCCGCGCCGAGTCCGACGAGCCCGCAGAGCGGGATGATCATCTGCCAGGGCTGGCGCGAGATCGCCTCGGGAACGATGGAGCGGCTCATTGCGGCGATCCTCCGGCCCCGGGCGAAGTCGCGGGCGTAGCGGTAGGCGAGGGCGCCGGTGCCGGTCGATCGGCCTCGTCGGCAGGCTCGGGCGCGGGCGACTGCGCCTCGCTGATGGGCTGGCGTGGGTCGTCGGGCTGGTCGGCGCCCTGCAGCTTGCGGCGCTCCTCTTCCGGCGAAACCTTGGGAGCGCCGACCCCGTACTGCGCGGAATAGGCGCGGAAGCGGGCGTCGAGGCGCTCCTTGGCGGTGCCGCCCCACTTCGTCTCGAGTTCGGTGAGGACTTCCATGCCCTTCTCCTTGTCGAAGATGTAGGTCAGCACGTCGCGCGCGATCGGATAGGCCGCGCCGGAACCGCCGCCGTGCTCGACGACCACGGAGCAGGCATAGCGCGGGTTATCGGCAGGGGCGAAGCAGATGAAGTGCCCGTGGTCGCGGTGCTTCCACAAGCCGCCTTTGCCGTTGCCGACGTTGAGGCCGACGACCTGCGCCGTACCGGTCTTTCCCGCCAGCTTGATGTCGGGGAACGGCAGGCGTGCGTGAGGGGCCGATCCGGGGCCGTTGGCGACGTCGGACATGGCCTGCCGGATATAGGCGAGATGCTCCTCGGGCACGCCGAGGGATGCCTGCTTCTCATGCTCGTGGCCGTGGATCAGCCTGGGCATGATGATCCGCCCGCTGGCGATGCGCGAGGCCTGGATTGCCTGCTGCAGCGGATTCACGAGGAAGTAGCCCTGTCCGATCGTGGCATTGACCGTGTCGAAGGTCTGCCATTGCTTGTCGTACTTCTTGAGCTTCCAGGCAGGGCTCGGGACCGTACCGTAGGACTGGCCCGCGACCGGCAGCGGGAACTCCTGACCAAGGCCGAGCCGCTTCGCCATGGCCGCGATCGGATCCATGCCGATGCGCTGGGCGAAGTGGTAGAAGTAGACGTCGCAGCTCTGGTAGATGCCCTTGGCCATGTTGACCTGGCCGTGGCCGCGCCGCTGCCAGCAGTGGAACACGCGGTTGCCCACCCGCAGGCCGCCGCCGCAGAAGACGCTTTCGTTTGGATCGAGCCCGGCCTCCATGAACGACAGCGCCACCATCGGCTTGACCGTGGAGCCCGGCGGATAGAGCCCGCGCAGCACCTTGTTGCGCAGAGGCACGTGGTCGTCGTCCGACAGCATCTTCCATTCGAGGCGGCCGATGCCGTCGGAAAAGCTGTTGGGGTCGAAGCTGGGCATCGACGCCATCGCGAGCACGTCGCCGGTCTGGCAGTCCATCACGACGACGGCGGCCGACTCGGGGCCGATGCGCCGGGCCGCGTAGTCCTGGATCGCGGCGTCGATGGTCGTCTTGATGGTCTTGCCCGGAACATCCTCGCGCGTGTCGAGGTCGCGCACGATGCGGCCCGAGGCGGTCACCTCGACGCGCCGCGCGCCGGGAGTGCCGCGCAGATCCTTCTCGTAAAATTTCTCGAGCGCGTCCTTGCCCAGCTTGTAGCCGGGCGTGAGCAGGACGGGGTCGTGGTCCTTCTCGTACTCCTCGGCCGAGGCGGCGCCGACGTAGCCGATGAGGTGGCCCACAGAGGGGCCAGTAGGGTAGAAGCGCGAGTAGCCGCGCTGGGTGACCACGCCGGGAAGGTCCGGCAGGCGCACGCTGACCGAGGCGAAACGCTCCCAATCCAGGCGGGATGCGACCTCGACAGGCGCGAACCCGTGCGAGCGGTCCAGCTTGTCCTGCAGGTCCTGCATCGCGATCGGCGTGAGCGACAGCAGCTTGCCGAGTTCGGCGATGGTGCGCTCGGGATCGCTCATCCGCTCGGGGATCACGTCGACCCGGAAGTCGGCGCGGTTGGAGGCGAGGGGCTGGCCGTGGCGGTCGAGAATCCAGCCGCGACGCGGCGGGATCAGCGACAGGTTGACGCGGTTGCTCTCCGCCTTGAGCTTGTACTTCTCGTTCTCGAAGACCGAGAGGTACGTCATGCGCGCGGCGAGCAGGCAGCCGATGCCGCC
Organism: Novosphingobium resinovorum; assembly: GCF_027922145.1. Classification (GTDB taxonomy): domain Bacteria; phylum Pseudomonadota; class Alphaproteobacteria; order Sphingomonadales; family Sphingomonadaceae; genus Novosphingobium; species Novosphingobium resinovorum. The sequence continues at coordinate 150,677 of NZ_BSFC01000024.1, forward strand.
CTGGATGCCGCCGACGACGATGGTGCGCCGGTCGAAGCTGTTGCGCAGGGTGCCGTTGGTGACGTGCGGGGCGCGGATCAGACGCCTGAAATTGAACTTCATGAGCTGGACTTCATCGCATGACCACGAAGGGGGTCAGGCGAAGGCGATCCATCAAGGCCACGAAGCGGCCGACGAGCGGGTAGATAATCACGGAAATCACGATCTGGGGCACGATCACATTGAGGGGGGCGCAAGCACCGGCGATGTTCGACACGCCGAGGCAGAGCACGATATACGCCACGATGAGGCCGATCGCCACCAGCCACTCGGTCAGGAAGTTGCGCCAGGGCAGACGTGTCTCGACATGGTCCAGAACGATCGTCGACAAGGACCACAGCAGCACGGCGGTGCCGAACGGCGATCCCGAGAACAGGTCGTCGAACAGGCCGAGCGGGAGTCCGGCCCACATCGGCATCAGGCCGGGGCGCAACTGCCGCCAGGCGATGAACATCAGGAAGCCCAGCGGGGGCAGGACGGGCGCCGACGCGATCAGCACCCAGCCCGGCGCCAGCGATCCCAGCATTACCGTCAGCCACGGAACCCCGCCCGCGATCGTACGCGAGGGCTTGCGGTTGATCCTCTGCTTTACGACCGTGTCGTTGCCGGACAGCAGCGGCACGATCACTCGCTCCCGGGCGCGGGTTCGGCGGGAGGCGGCGGGGGCGGCGGTGCCCAGGCGCGCTCGACGACGACGTAATCGGTGTCGGACGGGTTGCTCAGGACCCGCGCCATCGCACCGTCGCGCAGCAGTTCGGTTATGACCGCCAGCGGTGTGCCGGGGCGATAGAGTCCCCCCGAGCCGGAGGTGACCATCACGTCACCCTTGCGCAGCGGATTGAGGCCGAGGTTGACGAGTCGGATGCGGATCGTGCCGTCGCCGTGTCCTTGCGCAAAGGCGGGCACGCCGTCGCGCGCGCGGCGCACCGGGACGATGCTTTCGGTATCGGTGATGAGCAGCACGCGCGCGCTCGACATGCCGACTTCGAGGACGCGCCCGACGAGGCCCATCGGCGAACGGACGGGCATGCCCTTTACCACGCCCTTGTCGGTCCCCGCGCCCAGCGTCGCGAAGCGGCGGGTGCTGGCGCCGGTGGAACTGACCAGCCGCGCATAGGCGACCGGTCGCCCATCGTCCTCGCGCAAGTCGAGCAACTGCTTGAGGCGGCGGTTCTCGGTTTCGGTGGCCTGCGCCCGCGCGATGCGCACCTTGGCTTCGGCCAGTTCGCGTTCCAGCCGGGCATGCTCGCGTCCCGAGAGGAAGAAGCCACCGATCTCCGCCATGAAGTCCTTGCCAGCGCGCCGCCCGCCGGCGGTCGCCTGCGCAGGCGACTCCGTCAGGTCCGAAGCGGCACCGCGCAGCGCCGAAAACGCATTCGGATTGACCATGGAGACGACGAGCAGACCCAATCCCACCACCGCGCCGAGCACGCCGGCGGTGTACTGGAAGAACGTCGAATATTGCGCCCTGCGCGAAAAGCCGGAGCGCCGATTGGCTGGCGGTGCCATGCGCCATGCACTCCTGTCATTCCCGCGCGGCGGTCCGGTGCAGGATATCCGCCGCGCTTTTCAAGGAGCCCGCACCTCGCACGGCGCGTTGCTCCCTATTCGATCAGGCGGACATCAGGACGCCGCGATAGATCGGGTCTTCCATCGCGCGGCCGGTGCCGAGCGCGACGCAGGACAGCGGATCTTCCGCGACGCTGACGGGCAGGCCGGTTTCTTCGCGCAGATAATCGTCGAGACCCTGGATCAGGGCGCCGCCGCCGGTCAGGACGATGCCCTGGTCGACGATGTCGGCGGCGAGTTCCGGCGCCGTGTTCTCGAGCGCGATGCGCACGCCTTCGATGATCTGTCCGATCGGTTCGGCCAGAGCCTCGGCGATGTTCGCCTGGCTGATGGTGATTTCTTTCGGCACGCCGTTGACGAGATCGCGGCCCTTGATGTGGATCGTCTCGCCGATGCCGTCGGCCGGCATGATGGCGATACCATAGTCCTTCTTGATGCGCTCTGCCGTGGCGTCGCCGATCAGCAGGTTGTGGTGACGGCGGACATAGGAGACGATCGACTCGTCCATCTTGTCACCGCCCACGCGCACCGAAGTGGTGTAGGCGAGGCCGCGCAGCGAGAGCACCGCGACTTCGGTGGTGCCGCCGCCGATGTCGACGACCATCGAGCCGACCGGTTCGGTGACGGGCATGTCGGCGCCGATCGCCGCGGCCATCGGCTCGAGGATCAGGTAGACTTGGCTGGCACCCGCGTTGCTGGCGGCGTCGCGAATGGCGCGGCGCTCCACCGAGGTCGATCCCGAGGGAACGCAGATCACGATCTCGGGGTAGCGGAACAGGTTCTTCTTGCCGTGCACCTTGCGGATGAAGTGCTTGATCATCTCTTCCGCGATTTCGATGTCGGCGATGACGCCGTCGCGCAGCGGGCGGATGGCCTCGATGTTGTCAGGGGTCTTGCCCATCATCATCTTGGCATCGTCACCGACGGCCTTGACCTTCTTCACGCCGTTCAGGGTTTCGATGGCAACGACGGAAGGTTCGTTCAGCACGATTCCGCGATCTTGTACGTAGACCAGCGTATTAGCTGTGCCGAGGTCGATCGCCATGTTCTGGGAGCCGAGTTTGAAGAATCGCGAGAAGGGGCCGGCCATCTAAAATCCGTTTCTTACCAATCGTTTGCCGAATCACTCTCGACATCGACGACCGGGGGTTGCGGGTAGGAGGGCTCCCCTTAGCCCATCGATTCGCGAAAGGCCAAAATTTTGTTCCCGATTCCGGGGGGAAACGCTCATCGCCCGTCTCGAATTAGCGCCGTTTCGTCGCTAGTTTGACCTGCTGCCGCACGATGCGTCCATGACGCCTTCAACGTTCGCATTTTGTCGAGAAGCCCCCAATCTTTGTCGAGACCCTGATGCCCACGATCCGCCGCTTGCCCGAACACCTCGTCAACCGCATCGCCGCCGGCGAAGTGGTCGAACGGCCGGCGTCCGCGCTCAAGGAACTGGTCGAGAACGCCATCGATGCGGGCTCCACGCAGATCACCGTGAGGATCGCCTCGGGCGGCCTCGACATGATCGAGGTGACCGACGACGGCTGCGGCATGCGCCCTGACGAGATCGCGCTGGCTCTGGAGCGCCACGCGACCTCCAAGCTGCCCGACGAGGCGATCGAACTGGTGGCGACGCTCGGCTTTCGGGGGGAAGCGCTTCCCTCGATCGGGTCGGTCGCGCGGCTGACTATCGAGAGCCGTCCGCACGATGCTGACGAGGGTTGGAAGCGCGTGGTCGATCACGGCATGGTCACCGTGGATGCGCCCGCTGCGCTGCCGCCGGGAACGCGCATCCGGGTCGAGGATCTCTTCGGCAAAGTGCCTGCGCGGCGCAAGTTCCTGCGCTCGCCGCGCTCGGAATACGCGGTCTGCCTCGATGTCGTGCGCCGTCTAGCCATGGCGCGGCCCGATGTCGGCTTCGTGCTGGAGCATGACGGGCGCCGCACCATCTCTGTACAACCGCGCGAGGAACTGGCGGCCCGCGTCGCCCGCCTCGTCGCGCGTGAGCTTGCCGAAGACGGCGTGGTCATCGAGGCCGAGCGCGGAACGGCGCGGCTTACCGGGGTGGCGGGCCTGCCGACCTACAACCGCGGCGTGGCGGATCACCAGTACTTGTTCGTCAATGGGCGTCCGGTGCGCGACAAGCTGCTCGTCGGCGCGGTGCGCGGTGCCTACTCCGATATGCTGGCGCGCGATCGCCATGCGGTGCTGGCCCTGTTTCTTGAGATTCCACCTGAGGAAGTGGACGTAAACGTCCATCCCGCCAAGACCGAGGTGCGCTTTCGCGATCCGGCCTTCGTACGTGGTTTCCTGGTCGGCGCGCTGCGGCATGCGCTGGAGGGGGCAGGGCAGAAGAGCGCGCAGCCGCCTCAGGCCGCCGCGATGAACATGTGGCAGGTCGAGCCGGTTGCGCCCGCACCCTCGATCGGCTCGCTGTTCGCGCGCGAATATTCTGCGCCGCGCAGTGACTACCAACCCTCGCGCGTTTCGGAGACGGGCACGGCGTGGCGCTCCTACGAGGCCGAGGTCATGGCCCAGCCCGCCGCGCGCGCCGAAGCGGCCGAAGACGCGAGCGAGGAAGCGCTGCGCTATCCGCTTGGCGTCGCACGCGGGCAGGTGGCGGGGACCTACATCGTCGCCGAAGCGCAAGATGGTCTCGTTATCGTCGACCAGCATGCCGCGCATGAGCGACTCGTGCTGGAAAAGCTCAAGGCAGCGGGCGCCGAAGAGGCGATGAACCGATCGCAGGCGCTGCTGCTGCCCGAAGTCGTCGAAATCGAGGAAGGCGCCTGCGATGCGCTGGAAGACAAGCTCGCAGACCTTGCCCGGCATGGCCTCGTCCTCGAACGCTTCGGACCGGCGGCGATGCTGGTGCGTGCGGTGCCATCAGTGCTGTCTAAAAGCGACGTCGGTGCTTTGGTGCAGGACGTAGCGGACGACCTGGCGTGCAATGGTGATGCTCTGCTGCTGGGGGAGAAGCTCGATCTCGTTCTGGCGACAATGGCCTGCCACGGTTCGGTGCGGGCTGGGCGCTCATTGTCGGTCGCGGAAATGAATGCGTTGTTGCGCGAAATGGAGCGCACGCCGCGCTCCGGCCAATGTAATCATGGCCGCCCTACTTGGGTGAAATTATTGCACGGCGATATAGAAAAGCTGTTCGGCCGGAAGTGAGGCCGCAAGCAATGGCTGCTTTAGCCTCATTGCGCTCGCTCCCGCCATATGGATTTTCTGTTGGCGATGCGAGAACGCCCCCCCTTCGATTATTAGATCATGGTTGTTAGGGTGTTATCTCGTCTCTGTTACCCAAGGCGTGTTTTAACTGCGCTGACCTTCGGCTTGGCATGCATCGGCCGAAAGGTGCCGAAGGTCAGCGTCTCGATGAGGGGTAGGTCGGTGCAGGAGCCGTTCCTGACCGTCCGCTGCAGTCACGTCACCGGCGCAAACTCGCCGCTAGTTTCGTCCAAAAGATGCAGGACGCCATCGGAAATTGCGAAGAATGCGCCACGCAGCTTGAGATCGCCCCGGGCGACCTTGCTTTTGACGCAGGGGAAAGTCATCAGGTTCTCGAGACTGACCTTGACCGCCGCCTGCTCCATCGCGCGCTCGGCGGTGCGGCCCGTGGTGCCATGCTCGTGCGCGACAGGCACGCGGGCTTCGTCCAGCATCGAGATCCAGTCGGCCACGAAACCACCGTGTCCGATCTCCGCGTCCTTGAGGTCCTGCGTCAACGCCGCCTTACAGCCGCCGCACAGGCCGTGGCCCATCACGACCACTTCCTTGACCTTGAGCACCTGCACCGCGAATTCCAGCGCGGCCGAGACGCCGTGGTGGCCGGGCGTCGTCTCGAACGGCGGCACCAGCGCGGCGACGTTGCGCACCACGAAGATCGTGCCGGGATCGACGTCGAAGATCTGGCTGGGATCGACGCGGCTGTCGGAGCAGGCGATGACCATGACCTCGGGCGACTGCCCCTGGCCCAGTTCGTCCCAGCGCGCGCGGTTGGCGCTCCAGCCGGTGCCGCGGAAACGGCGATAACCCTCGATCAGATGGTTCAGCACGCGGTCGTTGGATTCGGGGCTCTGATTAGTCATGGGGGTGGGCTCCGTTGCTGTTTTTCGAACTGATGGTTCGCCATACGCCGGATATTCGGGCTGGCAAGGTTGCGTGCATATGACTATCTGGACGGCATGAACGATCTCTCCTCCGTACCGGTTCCGGAAGAAGCCCCCGCCCGTCAGCGCAAGCCCGACTGGATTCGCGTCAAGGCGCCGACCAGCAAGGGCTACGGCGAGACGCGCCAGCTGATGCGCGATCTCAAGCTCAACACTGTGTGCGAGGAAGCCGCCTGCCCGAACATCGGCGAGTGCTGGACGAAGAAGCACGCGACCGTGATGATTCTGGGCGACACCTGCACCCGCGCTTGCGCGTTCTGCAACGTCAAGACCGGCATGCCCGGCCGCGTCGATGCGGCGGAGCCGGACAACGTCGCCGAGATGGTGCTGAAGACGGGCCTCGAGCACATCGTCGTCACCTCGGTAGACCGCGACGATCTTCCGGACGGCGGCGCCAGCCAGTTTGTCAAGGTGATCCAGGCGGTGCGCGCGGCCTCGCCCGCAACTACGATCGAAATCCTGACGCCCGACTTCCGCAACAAGATGCAGCGCGCGGTCGAGTCGATCGTCCAGGCGCGCCCGGACGTCTACAACCATAACCTCGAGACGGTGCCCCGCCTCTACCCGACCATCCGCCCCGGCGCGCGCTACTACGCCTCGCTGCGGCTGCTGGAGGAAGTGAAGCGCCACGATCCGTCGATCTTCACCAAGTCCGGCATCATGCTCGGCCTCGGCGAAGAGCGTCTGGAAGTCCATCAGGTGATGGACGACATGCGCTGCGCCGACATCGACTTCCTGACCATGGGTCAGTACCTGCGCCCGACGCCCAAGCATGCCGAGGTGAAGGAATTCGTCACCCCGCAGGCGTTCAACGCCTACGGTGCGATCGCGCGGGCCAAAGGCTTCCTGCAGGTGGCGTCCTCGCCGCTGACGCGTTCGAGCTATCATGCCGGCGATGACTTCGCCCAGATGAAGGCCGCGCGCGACGCCAAGCTGGCCAAGATGCAGCCCGTGACGGCGACCTCCGGGGCCTGAACTCATGCCCGGCATTCATGAGACCAAGCGCCTGCCTTACAGCGCGGAGCAGATGTACGACCTCGTCGCCGACGTCGGCCGCTATCAGGAATTCCTGCCCTGGGTCGTCGCGACGCGGGTGAAGTCCGACGACGGCCGCGAGATGATCGCGGACATGCTGGTCGGCTTCAAGGCTCTGCGCGAAAAGTTCACCTCGCGCGTCGAGAAGGAGCGCCCGCGCGTCATCAAGGTCCACTACGTCGATGGTCCGATGCGCGATCTCGACAACGTCTGGACCTTCCATCCGGTCGACGAGACTTCGTGCGACCTTGAGTTCGACGTGAAGTTCACCTTCCGCAACCCGCTGTTCGAGAAACTGGCGGGGCAGTATTTCGACAAGGCATTCCGCAAGATGGTCGCCGCCTTCGAAACCCGTGCGGCGGAACTCTACGGTGTCGCGCAGGCGGGGTGAACCGTCGTCGTCCCGGACTTGATCCGGGACCGCTGGCCGTGAACGACCCCGCTCTCGCTGAAGCGCCCTGACGCGAGTTCCAGCCTGAAGACCGCCAGCGGTCCCGGATCAAGTCCGGGACGACGGGTGACTTACGGCAGCAGCAGTTCCAGAGCCACGATCGCTGCCTGGTGGCGGATTTCCGCCCGGGTCGTACCGTCCAGCAGCTTCTGCTCGGCGTTGACCTCCTCCTCGCCGCGCCGGGCGCAGGCGAAGACCACGGTGCCGACCGGCTTCATCTCGCTGCCGCCATCCGGCCCGGCGATTCCGCTGATCGCGACCGCGACGTCGGCCCGGCTCTTGCCGATCGCGCCCTGAGCCATGGCCCGGGCCGTCGCGGGAGAGACCGCGCCGAACGAATCGATGATGTCGGAGTGGACCCCCAGCATCTCCATCTTGGCTTCGTTCGAATAGGTGACGAAGCCGCGATCAAGCACCGCCGAGGAGCCCGGGATCTCGGTCAGCGCCGCGCAGACGAGGCCGCCTGTGCAGCTTTCGGCCACCGAAACCATGCGGCCGAGTGCCTTGTTCTCCTCGATCACCCTTTGGGCGAGCGCATAGAGGTCTTCCGGGAAGAAGGGATTCGCGGCCATCGTCAGTCCTTGCAAAGCGTCACTTTGCCGAGCTTCGGGTCGGCGCTGCCGGCCACATCCATGCTCAGCGCGATCAGTCCGGCGGTGTTCTCGGGCGGGAGGGGCGAGAGCAGGTCGATCGCGAGGTCCAGCTGCTTGCAGGACTTGGGCGCGATCCGCTGCGAGACGAAGCCCTCCACGAAAACGTCGGCCATCTGGCGCAGCGTGTCGTCGGGAAGGCCGGTCATCATGTTCGAGGACCCGCCGCCGCCCTGCGTATTGAGGGCCTTCAACAACGCGGGCTTGGCCTTGGGCCAGTAGCGGTCCTTCTGCGCGGCGTAGCGGGCGGCAAGGCCCGGTCCCTTGGTGCGCAGGAACGCATCGGCGGGCAGGGAGGGCGCGCAGCGCTTCGCGGTGCCGTTGATCGCCTGCGGCAAGGAATAGGCGATCAGCGAGGTCGCCTCGGCCTTGCTGATGCACATCGGCTCGGCCGCCATCGCGGCGCAGGGCGTCATGGCAAGCGCCAGGGCAAGGGTTCGCGGGCCAAGGATTGAAGACAGTCCACGCATGCAGGAAGTTCCTTTGCGCCCCAACAGTTATACCAGACCGACGCTGACCACCGCCTGCGCCGCGATCCCCTCGCGCCGCCCGGTGAAGCCGAGCTTCTCGGTCGTCGTTGCCTTCACGCTGATCGCGGCGATGTCAACGCCGAGTATGTCCGCAAGCCGTTCGCGCATGGCCTCGCGATGCGGGCCGATCTTAGGCGCTTCGCAGATGATCGTCACGTCGGCGTTGGCGAGGGCGTAGCCCTCATCGGCCACCAGTTTGCCCGCGTGGGCGAGGAAGCGGTCCGAAGCGGCGCCTTTCCACTGTGCGTCGCTGGGGGGGAAATGCTGGCCGATGTCCCCGGCGCCGATCGCGCCGAGCATCGCATCGACGAGCGCGTGGATCGCCACATCGGCGTCGCTATGGCCGGAGAGCCCATGCGTGTGCTCGATCCGTACGCCGCAGAGCCACAGTTCCTCGCCTTCCTCAAGGCGATGGACGTCGTAACCACTGCCGACGCGCACCAGCGGCTTCGAAGCGCCGAAATCGGCGGCGTAGGTGAGTTTGTGCAAGGTTTCGTCCCCTTCGACGAGTGCCACTTCCATGCCCCATGCCTGCGCGACTTGCGCATCGTCTCCGGCATTGGTGGGGCCGTCCCAGTCCCGGTGTGCGGCGAGCACTTCGGCGAAGTGGAAGGCCTGGGGCGTCTGGACCCGACGCAAGTCCTCGCGCCGGGCAGGGGCGCCCATGAGATCGCCCGCCGCATGCGTCAGGCTGTCGGCCACGGGCAGGACCGGAATCGCGCCTTTGTATGCGTCGAGAGCGATCAGCAGGCGTTCGATCACTTCGGCGGGAAGCAGCGGGCGGGCAGCGTCGTGGATCAGAACGCGGTCCGGTTCGGCGCCAGCCAAAACTTCCAGCCCGAGGCGCACCGATTCCTGCCGCGTTGCGCCGCCGGTGGTGAACTGCACGCCCGCAATTCCGGCCAGTACTTCACGGGCGACGGCTTGCGCGCCATCGGGAATGACCACCAGAATCGGCGCGCATCCGGCTGCCGCCAGCGCCTCGACCGAGTGTCGCACGACCGGCTTGCCGCGCCAGCGCGCGAACTGTTTCGGCACCGGCTGACCGGCGCGCAGGCCCTTGCCTGCGGCCACGACTAGCGCGGCAGTACGAATGCCAGTGCGATCACGGGGCGAATTCTGCGGCTCTGAGACGATTTGCGACATTGCCGATGCCGGTAATCGCTTGCCGCATTGAGGGCAATCCACTATGCGCTGCCTGTTTTTTAGGCAGCACTGCACGCATCATGACTCAATTGCCCAATCCTCCGGCACTCAAGCCAATCCAGGTCGGTCCGGTGACGATCGACTGCCCGGTCGTGCTCGCGCCGATGACGGGTGTTTCGGACCTGCCATTCCGCCGGATGGTGCGCGCCTTCGGGTCGGGCCTCAACGTCACCGAGATGATCGCCAGCCCCGCCGCGATCCGCGAGACGCGCGTGTCGCTGCAGAAGGCGATGTGGGACAAGGTCGAGGACCCGGTCTCAATGCAGCTGGTCGGCTGCGACCCTGAACAGATGGGCGAGGCCGCCAAGCTGGTCGAGGATCGCGGCGCCGCGATCATCGACATCAACATGGGCTGCCCGGTGCGCAAGGTCGTCAACGGCGACGCGGGCTCGGCGCTGATGCGGCAGGTGCCGCTGGCGACCAGGCTGATCGAGGCGACCGTCAAGGCGGTGAAGGTCCCGGTCACCGTCAAGATGCGCATGGGCTGGTGTCACGACAGCCTCAACGCCCCCGAACTCGCGCGGATCGCCGAGGATCTGGGCGCGAAGATGATCACCGTCCACGGCCGCACCCGCAACCAGATGTACAAGGGCGAGGCCGATTGGGCCTTCGTCCGCAAGGTCAAGGACGCGGTGTCGATCCCGGTCATCGTCAACGGCGACATCTGCACCGTGCACGATGCCGCGCAGGCGCTGGAGCAGTCCGGCGCGGACGGCCTGATGATCGGTCGCGGGTCCTACGGGCGTCCGTGGTTTCTCTCGCAAGTCATGCAGTGGTGGCGCGGCGAGGCGGTCTCGGCCGATCCCGACATTGCCGGGCAGTACGACATCATCCGTCGCCATTACGAGGACATGCTCGACCACTACGGCGCGGACACCGGCGTCCGGATGGCTCGCAAGCACCTTGGCTGGTACATCAAGGGCGTGCGCGGCTCGGCCGAGTTCAGGAATAAACTGAACTTCATCGCCGATCCTGCTGAAGTCCTTCGTGAAATCGATGAATTCTATGCTCCCTACCGCGGCACCGACGACAGTCAGCTCCGCGCCGCATGAGCCTGGACACCCGGACCGATTTGCCTGACGCCCGGCGGCTGCTGGCGAGCCTGCCGCATGCCGTGCTGCTGCTGGAGAACGGACGGACGATCGCCTGGCTCAACCCGGCGGCGGAGCAGTTCTTCGGCCAGTCCGCCCGGCGCCTCGTCGGGACGCGGCTGCGCGACATCATGTCGATCTCCGACCGCCGCCTGCTGGATCGGCTATCGGATTCCGAGGCGCCGGTCTCCGCACGCGAAATCGTGGTGCAGATCAAGGGCAAGGGCGCGCGGCGGATCGACATCAACGTCGGTCCGGTGGCTGACAGTCCCGGCTGGCAGGTCGTGTCGCTTCACGACAATTCCGCGTCCGAAGCGCTTGGCGACGACTCCGGTGGCCCTGACAACGCGGTCCTGCGCGGCCCCGAGATCATGGCGCACGAGATCAAGAACCCGCTCGCCGGCATTCGCGGCGCAGCGCAGCTTCTCGCGCGCAAGGTCGACGAACGCGACAAGGCGCTGACGGACCTCATTACCGGCGAGGTCGACCGCGTCGCGGGGCTTATCGAGCGGATGCAGAAGCTGAGCGGCCGCACGACGCCGCCGGTGGAACCGTGCAATCTCCACGAGGCAGCCCGCCGCGCCATCGACGTGCTCAACGCGGCCAAGGCGGAGAAGCCGGCGTTCCGTCTGGTCGAGGAGTTCGATCCCTCGCTGCCATCGGTGCTCGGCAGTCCCGACGGGCTGGTGCAGGTGATGATGAACCTGCTCTCCAACGCCGCCGATGCCTGCAAGCACGTCGCCGAGCCGCGCGTGATCATCCGCACCCGCTTCGCCAGCGGCTTGCAGCTTCACACCGGCGATGACGGTGCCCCGCTGCGCCTGCCGATCGAGGTTCGCGTCAGCGACAACGGCCCCGGCATCGATCCGGCCATGCGCGATCATATCTTCGAACCGTTCGTCACCACCAAGAAGTCGGGGCAGGGCCTCGGCCTGCCGCTGGTCCGCAAGCTGGTGCGCGACATGAACGGTCGCATCACCCACGACCGCGACGACGAGAATGGGCTGACGCACTTCCGCATTCACTTGCCGCTCGCCCGCGAGACGCGCAATCGCCCCCGGAGAAAGACGGCATGACGCAGAACGTGCTGCTGGTCGAGGACGACATGTCCATCGCCATCGTCATCACCGCCGCGCTCGAAGCGGAAGGGTTCGGCGTTTCGCACTGCGTCACCATCGCCGAGCGTGACCGGATGCTGGCGGATCGCGGGTTCGCGGCGCTCGTCACCGACGTGATGCTTCCGGACGGTGACGGGATCGAGACGATCGAGCGGGTCCGCGCGCTGCATCCGCACATGCCGATTGTGATTCTCTCGGCCCAGAACACGCTCGATACCGCCGTGCGCGCCACCGATACCGGCGCCTTCGAGTATTTCCCCAAGCCGTTCGACATCGACGAACTGGCGCGTACCGTGCGCCAGGCAGCCGGCACGGCGCAGGGCCTTGCCGCGGACGGCGAGGAGCCGGTCGCGGACGGTCTGCCTCTGGTCGGCCGCAGCGCCGCGATGCAGTCGGTGTTCCGCATGATCACCCGCGTCCTGCGTAACGACCTGACGGTGCTGATCCTGGGCGAATCCGGCACCGGCAAGGAACTTGTGGCCGAAGCGATCCATCAACTCGGCAATCGCCGCGAAGGCCCGTTCATCGCCGTCAACACCGCCGCGATCCCCGCCGAACTGATCGAGAGCGAACTGTTCGGGCATGAGAAGGGCGCCTTCACCGGCGCCGTCGCCCGCCATGTCGGCAAGTTCGAGCAGGCAGCGGGCGGCACCCTCTTCCTCGACGAAATCGGCGACATGCCGATGCAGGCGCAGACCCGCCTGCTGCGCGCCCTTCAGTCGGGCACCGTGCGGCGGGTCGGCGGCCGCGAGGAAATCCGCCTTGACACCCGCATCGTCGCCGCGACAAACAAGGACCTCGAGCCCGAAATCGCCGCCGGGCGCTTCCGCGAGGACTTGTATTACCGGCTCAACGTGGTGCCGATCCACATGCCGCCGCTGCGCGACCGCCGCGACGACATCGACGTGCTGGCCCGCCATTTCCTGCAGCACGCCGCCAACGAAGGCCTCCCGCGTCGCCAGTTGACGAAGGAAGCCGCAGATGTGCTGAGCCGCCAGCCCTGGCGCGGCAATGTGCGCGAGTTGAAGAACTTCATCTACCGCCTCGCCCTGCTGGCGCGCGAGGACGTGATCGATGCCGACGCGGTCTTGCCGCTGCTTGCGCAGGAAGCTTCCACGCCGGTCGAGGATGATGGCGCGTCCGGGGTTTTCGACATCGCCAGCGCCGTGGCTCAATGGCTGATCGCCAGTCGCCCGGCCAGCGGTACGATCTACGACAGCGCCATGGCTGCTTTCGAGCGACCGCTTTTTGCCGAGGTGCTCCGCGAGACGGCTGGAAACCAATTGCGTGCGGCGCAAGCGCTGGGGATTAATCGCAACACCTTGCGCAAGCGTCTCGCCGAACTTGCGCTCGATCCCGAGGAATTCGCTCGTCGTCCCTAGAAGGGCCTTCGTGGATTTGCTCTTGCAGCCGGGTTACACTCCTGTTGTAACAGCGCAACGATGAGTGAAGTTTCCGTCCAGAAGCGTGCCTGGCCCCGATGGTGGCGGCGAATGCAGGTTGCTGCGCGCCGGGCGAATTTCTTTGCGGTCATGGAAGTGCTGTCGGTCGTCGCTTTCCTGGCAATGACGGCGACCACATGGTTCGCGCTCAACGGTAGTGGAGACCGTCGCGAACTCCTGCCCTCGAACCTGACCGCGAGCCTGCTGGTTGGGACGTTGGTGCCCGCGATGGCGATCCTCGTGCTGCTCGGGCGACGCATGGCGCTGCGCCGGGCGGCCGAGCACGCGACCGGTGGCACCGGACAGATGCACGTGCGCCTCGTGTTCATCTTCTCCCTGATCGCTGCAATCCCGACCTTGCTGGTAGTGGTCTTCGCATCCTGGCTGTTCCAGTCAGGCGTCGAGTTCTGGTTTTCCGACAGTTCGCGGGGCCTGCTGGAAAATGCCAACAAGCTGGCGCGGGGTTACTATGAACAGACGCTGCGTGACGTGGGCTACGAGTCGGTGGCGATGGCAACCGACTCGCGCGAAGAACTGAGCCGCAGTCCCGTCGCAAGCCGCGAGTTCCAGGCATTTCTCTCTTTTCACGTCATTCGCCGGAACCTGAGCGGCGCCGCGATCATCCAGATCGACGCTAGCGGAGAGCAACGTACGCCGATCATCGTCGATCCGGACGGTGTTGCGGAGAACAACCGTATCAGCAAGGACGGTCTCGAAAGGCTCGACAAGGGCGAGCCTTATGTCGTCAGCGCGAAAGACAACCGCATCGTAGCCGCTGCCCCGATCGAGCGATCATCGGGGGTCTATCTTCTCGTCGTGCGCAGTTCTGACCTCCTTTCATTGAGCCAGGGCGAGCGGGCCGAGAACATCGTCCAGGCATACGAAGTCCTCACCAATCGCGCGCGGGTGCTGCAGTTGCGTTTCAACGTCGCGCTGTTCGTGGCGTCGCTGGCGCTCGTCGGCTTGTCCGTTTGGTTTGCCCTGCGTTTCGCTGATAGGCAGGTCGAGCCGTTGTACCAGCTCGTGGATGCCGCTCGTCGAGTGGGGGCGGGTAACTATGCCCTGCGGATCGAAGGACGGACCGGTGCCGACGAGATCGGCCTGCTCAACCGCGCCTTCAATCGCATGACTGCGCAGATCGACAAGCAGACGCAGGCCTTGCTCGGCGCGAACCGGCAGTTGCACGAGCGCAGCGTCTTCATCGAGGCCGTACTGGAGTCGGTCACCTCTGGTATCATCTCGCTCGACGGTGAGGGACGGATACTGCTGCTGAATTCGACGGCCCAGAAGCTATTGACCAATCGACCGGAAGATGTGCCCGAAGGCATGCCCATAGCGGAACTAGCACCCTCGATTGCCGCCCTGGTGGAGCAGGGCATGACGGGCGGCATCGTCCAGTACAATCGCGGCGGCGACCTCCTGACCCTTACCGTCAAGACGAGCCGCGATGCCACCGGTCACGTCATCACCTTCGAAGATATTACCCGCCAACTTCTCGACCAGCGCACTGCCGCATGGTCGGACGTGGCACGGCGCATCGCCCACGAGATCAAGAACCCGCTCACCCCGATACAGCTGGCGACAGAGCGCCTCAGTCGTCGCTATCGCAAGCAGATTACCGACAATCCCGAGCTGTTCGAGGACCTGACCAGAACGATCATCCGGCAGGTCGGGGACCTTCGCAAGATGGTCGACGAGTTTTCATCGTTCGCTCGCCTCCCAAAGCCGGTATTCCGGACCGAGGATCCTGTCGCGCTTACGCGCCAGGCCCTGTTCCTCCAGGAAGTAGCGCGCCCGGACATCGACTTCCGTTTCGCCTCAGAGCGCGACATTCGGGTCATCGACTGCGACCGGCATCAATTCGGTCAGGCAATGACAAATGTTCTCAAGAATGCGATCGAAGCCACTGAAGCAAAAGCCAAAGAGGCAGACGAAAAGTATCGCGGTGCAATCGCAGTTGAGGTCGTCGAGCAACACGAGTCGATTCTCGTACGGGTCACCGACAATGGCATCGGCCTTTCGCAAGACAAGGAGCGACTGATCGAACCTTACGTGACTACACGGGAGAAGGGCACCGGGCTCGGCTTGGCGATCGTTAACAAGATCATCGAAGAACACGGCGGTGAAATGACCTTCACCGCCGCGCAAGGGGGGGGCACCACGGTCACCATGCGCTTCGCGCATGACCCGCTGGCCCAGGAAGCAACCAGTTCGGCATCGGTCCGCAAACCGGAAGCCGCGCAATGATCCGTTTTTCCAGCACGAAGAAGATGGCCCATGGCACTTGATATTCTGATCGTCGACGACGAGCGCGACATCCGCGAACTGGTCGCCGGCGTGCTGAGCGACGAAGGTTACGAATGCCGCACGGCAGGCGACAGCGACGCAGCGTTGGCAGCGGTCGATGCCCGGCGGCCGTCACTGGTGCTGCTCGACGTGTGGCTCCACGGCAGCCCGATGGACGGCCTTGAAATCCTGGATGCGATCAAGGCGCGCGAGCCGGAGTTGCCGGTCATCATCTTCTCGGGCCATGGCAACATCGACACCGCCGTCGCGGCGATCAGCCGCGGTGCGGTGGACTTCATCGAAAAGCCTTTCGAGGCGGAGAAGCTCCTTCACCTCGTTGGCCGCGCTACCGAGACCGAGCGCTTGCGCCGAGAGAACGCGCAGCTGCGTCAGGGCGTGTCCATGGGCGAGGAGTTCACCGGTTCCAGCGGCGTCATCAACCAGGTTCGCGCGACGCTCAAGCGCGTTGCCAATACCGGTAGCCGCCTGCTCATTACTGGTCCCGCCGGATCGGGCAAGGAAGTCGCGGCGCGTCTGCTCCACGCCTGGAGCCCGCGCGCGGGCAACGCTTTCGTCAGCGTCAACTCTGCCCGCATCACGCCCGAGCGCTTCGAACAGGAACTGTTTGGCGAGGAAGCGGACGGTACGCTGATTCGTTCGGGCCTGCTCGAAAGCGCCGATGGCGGTACGCTCTATTTCGATGAAGTGGCCGATATGCCGGCTTCGACACAGGCGCGTATCCTGCGGGTTCTGACCGACCAGGCGTTCGTGCGCGTTGGTGGTACCCGCCAGATTCGCGTCGATGTGCGCGTGGTTTCCTCGACTTCGCGCGATCTGGAAAAGGAAATCGCTGAACGCCGATTCCGTGAGGATCTGTTCTACCGCCTCAACGTCGTGCCGATCTCCATCCCGGCGCTGCGTGAACGTCGTGATGACATTCCCGCATTGATCGACCATTTCTTCGCTCGCTATGCCAACGAACAGGGCGTGTCGCCTCCACAGGTGAGCGGCGAGGCGATGACCGCGCTTCAGGCTTACGAGTGGCCCGGCAACGTGCGGCAGCTTCGCAACGTGGTCGAACGCACCGTGATCATGGCCCCGCGTGAGAAACTCGCGAAGATCGAAGCGGACATGCTGCCGCCGGAAATCTTCAACAGTCGGGGCGGGGCTGATGCAGGCGTGACCGTGATGATGAGTGCACCCTTGCGCGAAGCGCGAGAGAGCTTCGAGCGGGAGTATCTGCGTGTCCAGATTCGGCGCTTTTCCGGCAATATCTCCAAGACCGCCGCATTCATCGGGATGGAGCGTTCCGCCCTCCACCGCAAGCTGAAGCTGCTGGGCATGTCCGAGCGTCGCGAGGACGAGACAGACCTCGACGAGACTATCTGATTTGCTGTAACATTTTTGCTACAAAAACCCCGTTTACTGCATTGCAGCAAATGGGTAGTTTCCGATTCGAGAACGGCCCGCGCCAATGGCGGGACCAGATCGCGGACCGCATGCATGGGCGGCCGCCAAAAAGAAGGAGAATACAACATGGCTGGTCGTACCCTTTCCGCGCGTCCTAAAGCTACGCCGGAACCTGAGGCTGAAGAGGCTTCGCCGCCCGCTACCACCGCGCCTGCATCCGTCCCGGCTTCCACTGGCGCGTCGACGGGGAAGGGTGGTCAGAATCTGCAGGACCAGTTCCTGAACCTGCTTCGTAAGAACAAGACCCCGGTCACCATGTTTCTCGTCAAGGGCGTGAAACTGCAGGGTATCGTCACCTGGTTCGATAACTTTTCGATCCTGCTGCGCCGTGATGGGCAGTCGCAGCTTGTCTACAAGCACGCGATCTCGACGATCATGCCGTCGACACCGGTCGATGCACGCCAGTTCGGCAATGGTCCGGAAAATGCCAAGAAGCAGCGTGTGCTGCAGGACGTCTTCCTTTCCAGCATCCGCAACGCCGGCGTGCAGGTGACGATGTTCCTCATCAACGGCGTCATGCTGCAGGGCCGTGTTGCCGCTTACGACCTTTTCTGCATGCTGCTCGAGCGCGAAGGCTACGTGCAGCTGGCCTACAAGCATGCGGTTTCAACGATTCAGCCCGTGACTCCTGTCGATCTTCAGGCGCATGAAGAAGCAGACGACTGAGAGAAGCTGAATCAACTTGAACGATGAACTGAAGGGCGAGGTCACGCGCGGTGCGCGTGCCCTCGTCGTCTATCCGCAGATGAAGGGTTTCAGGGGCGATCGGAGCGATCTGGACCCGGCAGCCCGCCTTGAAGAAGCGAAGGGCTTGGCCCTCGCTATCGGTCTCGAGGTGGTCGAGGCGATGGCCATCGTCATACGCGAGGCGCGCCCAGGTACGCTGTTCGGCGAAGGCCAGATCCAGAACATTGCGACCGCATGTACCCTCGAGGAAGCGGAGCTGATAATCGTCGATGGTTCGCTGTCTGCAATCCAGCAGCGCAACCTCGAAGAAAAGCTCAAGCGCAAGGTTATCGACCGCACGGGGCTGATCCTCGAGATCTTCGGTGAGCGTGCGGCAACCGCTGAGGGCCGCCTGCAAGTGGAGCTCGCACACCTCGACTACCAGGCGGGCCGCCTCGTTCGCAGTTGGACTCACCTCGAGCGCCAGCGCGGCGGCTTCGGCTTCCTCGGCGGTCCCGGCGAAACGCAGATCGAGGCCGACCGTCGTATGATTCGCGACCGCATGGCCAAGATCCGCCGCGAACTGGAGCAGGTGCGCCGCACGCGCGGGCTCCACCGGGATCGGCGTGAGAAGGCGCCGTGGCCGGTAATCGCGCTCGTCGGCTATACCAATGCAGGTAAGTCGACGCTGTTCAACCGGCTGACCGGTGCAGGCGTCATGGCCGAGAACCTTCTGTTCGCCACGCTCGATCCGACCATGCGGGCGATCCGCATGCCGGGTCTCGAAAAGGCGATCCTGTCAGATACCGTGGGTTTCATCTCCGACCTTCCGACGGAGTTGATCGCCGCTTTCCGTGCGACGCTGGAGGAAGTGACCGCCGCGGACGTTATTCTGCATGTGCGCGACATCGCCAATCCTGACACGGAGGCGCAGAAGCGCCAGGTGCTCGATGTACTGGCCGACCTCGGCGTGATCCAGCCGCCGCTCGACGATCGCAAGCAGCGTCAGGCTCCCGCCCTCGACTGGTCGGACGACGAACCCGAAGACGAGCCGGAACCGCAAGTGCCGATCATCGAGGTCTGGAACAAGTGGGACTTGCTCGGCCCTGACCAGGCGCACGAACTTCGCGACGTCGCCGTGCACAGGGAAGGGGAGGTCATCATCCCCGTCTCGGCGCTGACCGGAGAGGGTTGTGAGGCACTTCTTGAGATCGCGAGCCGCAACCTGACGCGCGATTCGAAGCTCTACAGCTTTATCTTGCCAGTCGCTGACGGCCAACGCTTCGCATTCCTTCACGCGCGCGGCGAAGTGGTGTCCGAAGAAGATGCTGGCGAAGGTGAGCAGGGGCCTCAGATGAGGCTTGAAGTACGCTTGTCGGAGCGGGAATTCGGGCGCTTCATGGCGCTTTGAGTGCCGCTATGGTAGCGTCATGTGCCGTGATGCGCGTTTATTCGGCGCGCTTCACGGCCTGCCAGTAACCTTCCTGTTCTTCCAGGGAAAGTGCGGCGAAATCGCGGTTTTCCTGGGCCGAGAGGGTCTCCATCGCGCGGAACCGGCGCTCGAACTTGGCGTTCGCGGCGCGCAGCGCATCCTCGGGCGCGATTCCGTTCAAACGCACGAGATTAACCGCTGCGAACAGCAGATCGCCGGCTTCCTCCAGCCGTTCCGCAGCCCCGGCTTCAGCGAGTTCCTGCATTTCCTCGCGCACCTTGTCCGCGGCTCCGCTCGGATCGGGCCAGTCGAAACCAACCCGCGCCGCACGCTTCTGGAGCTTTTCGGCCCGCATCAGAGCCGGAAGCGAGAGTGCGACGCCGTCGATTGCGCTGGTCGCTCCCTTGGCGACGCGCTCGCTGGCTTTGAGCTTTTCCCAGCGATCAATCTGCGCATCGTCAGAAACGTCGTCACCGAAGATGTGCGGGTGGCGGGCCTCCAATTTGTCCGAGATTGCGGCGGCGACATCGCCAAAAGCGAAATGCCCGAGTTCTTCTGCCATGCGCGCATGAAACACGACCTGTAGCAGCAGGTCGCCAAGTTCTTCGCGCAGGGACGAAAGATCGTCATGCGCGATGGCTTCGGCGACTTCGTAGGCTTCCTCGATCGTATATGGTGCGATCGTCGCGAAAGTCTGCTCCTTGTCCCATTCGCAGCCGTCCTGCGGATCGCGCAGGCGGGCCATTATGGTCAGAAGGCGATCGATCTGCTGGTGTCGGTTCTGTGTCATACCTGAAATGATAATGATGATTATGTAAAGTAGAGGGTGGCGATCATGAGGTGATCTTCAGACCGGACCATTGGATTACCAGCACGAGGCTAATGATGACGGCTGCCCATATGGCTGCAAGGCGCAACGCCTGCCCGCCGCCGAGCCCGCGAATTTGCGGATTGCGCAATGCCAGGACCAAACAGCCGACGATGGAGATCATCGATACGATCATGGCAGTCAAGGTCATGGCGCGATCACCAGTCCATCATAAGCGACCTGCACGTTTGCAGGCACTGAGGCGCTCAGTGTGGCATAGTCCATGCTCTTGTCGAGATGCGTCAGCACGGCCGTGCTGACGCGGCACACTTCAACGAGTTCCAGCGACATGGCCAGATGTGAATGGGTCGGATGCGGTTCGCGGCGCAGGCAATCTACTATCAAGACGTCGCAACCATAGAACAGGTCTATCATTCCGCGTGTAATCTGATTGAAGTCTGTCGCATAACCGATTGATTTACCGTCGGCATCGAACAAAAATCCGGTCGAATCCATACCCCCATGTGGCATCTGGGTATGGCCGACGCGAAAACCTTCGCAAAGGCGTAGCGTGTCCAGATTCTCCAGCGAAATCAACGTTGGATAGCCATGCTGGCCGGCAAAGACGTATCCGAAGCGCTGCCGCAGCCGACGAACCGTTTCGGAATCTGCATAACCCGGAATCGGTCCGGCGCGGCCGTAGCGCAGCGGGCGAAGATCATCGATGCCGTGGCAGTGATCGGCGTGATCGTGCGTCCAGAATACTGCGTCTATGCGATGGATGTCATTCGCAAGGAGCTGCGCGCGCAGATCGGTCGGCGTATCGACCAGAATACGGGCTCCGGCATCGCTTTCGAGCAGGATCGCGACGCGCGTGCGCCGGTTTCGGGGCTCCTTGGGATCGCACAGGCCCCAGTCTGCCCCGTTATTCTCGCCGCCGAGCCGCGGTACTCCGGTGGATGTGCCGCTACCAAGGATCGTCACCTTCACGCGTAATGCGCCTTGGTAAACAGAGCGAAGAAATTGCGCGTCGTCACCTCGCCAAGATGCTCCACGCTGATCCCGCGCAAGGTCGCAACGAAAGCGGCGGTATCGGCCGTGAATGCCGGCTCGCACTTGCGGCCGCGATGTGGGACCGGTGCAAGAAACGGCGAATCGGTCTCCACAAGAAGCCGATCTTCAGGAACTGTTTTTACGAAGTCCTGCAAGTCCTTGGCATTCTTGAACGTCACGATGCCGGAAATACTGATCGTGAGGCCCAGATCGAGGACCTTGCGGCCGAAGTCCGCGCTGGCGGTGAAGCAGTGGATCAGCGCAGGGAAAGCGCCCTTCCCCATTTCCTCCTCAAGAATACGCGCGGTATCACCCTCGGCGTCGCGCGTGTGAATGATGATCGGGAGGCCGGTCTCACGCGCGACGGCGATATGCGTGCGGAACAATGCCTGCTGCACGTCGCGGTCGGACTTGTCGTAATAATAGTCGAGCCCGGTTTCGCCTATGCCGATCACGCGGGGATGGGCCGCGGCTTCGCGCAAGGCGCTCTCGCCGAGATCGGCATGCTGGTCCGCCTCATGCGGATGGATGCCGATCGAAGCCCATACGTCCGGTTCGCGCGCGGCGGTATCGACGACGCGGTCCCATTCCCGTTGCCGGGTCGAGATATTGAGGAACCCCTTGATCCCCGCCGCGCGCGCGCGAGCGAGAACGGCCTGCTGATCCTCGACCAGGCCCTCATACTCGAGATGGCAGTGGGAATCGATCAGCATCAGGCTGCCGCTTCCTCGGGCAATTCAAGGCGGGGGAACACGCCCTGCGGCTTGTCGACCTTGAACCCGGAAGCGACGAGTTCGTCAAACCACCCGGCCTCCGCTAGCGCCGCATAATTCCGGGCATCCGCGCCCTGTCCCATCTGGTCGAGTAACGCGTCGATTGCGGTGGGCACCACGGGCCTTACGGCAAGGGCAAGATCGCGCACGACGCGGAAGAGGGTCATCAGCACCGTCTCCATGCGTGCGGGATCGCTCTTGCGCAGTGCCCAGGGGGCCTGTTCGTCGACATACTGGTTGCAGGCGAAGACGCCGCGCATCCAGGCTTCCAGACCAGTGCTGAAATCGAGGGCGTCAAAGGCCGTACGCAGACCTGAGATGCCCTCGGCTACGGCGGCGAACAGTGCGGTGTCCGCCTCACTATATTCAAGCCCAGACTTCAAATCCCCATCCATGTTCTTGAAAATCATGGATAGGCTGCGCTGCGCTAGATTGCCGAAGCTATTCGCGAGCTCGGCATTGGTGCGGGTGACGATGGCTTCGGCCGACCACGAACCATCTTGTCCGAACGCGACTTCGCGCAGGAAGAAATAGCGCAGCGTATCGACGCCAAAGGTTGCGGCCAGCCCGATCGGATCGGTGACGTTGCCCAGTGACTTCGATTCCTTCTGCCCGCGATTGAGCAGGAAGCCGTGTCCGAAGACCTGCTTGGGCAGGTCCAGGCCTGCGCTCATCAGGAAGGCGGGCCAGTACACGGTGTGGAAGCGAACGATGTCCTTGCCGATCAGGTGAACGTCGGCAGGCCAGAACTTGGCGAAGTCGCCCTGCTCCTCGGGGAAGCCGAGACCGGTGATGTAGTTGGTCAGCGCATCGACCCACACGTACATGACGTGATTATCGCTCCCGGGAACCTTGATCCCCCAGTCGAAGCTGGTGCGTGAGACCGACAAGTCGCGAAGGCCACCTTCGACGAAGCGCTGGATCTCGTTGCGGCGGCTCTCGGGACGGATGAAGTCACCTGAAGCGTAGAGTTCCAGCAATTTGTCCTGATACCTGGATAAGCGAAAAAACCACGATTCCTCAACGGTCCATTCCACCGGAGTGCCCTGAGGCGACAGCTTCGCGCCACCTTCGCCAGCCTGCAGTTCGCTTTCGTCGTAATAAGCTTCGTCGCGGACCGAGTACCAGCCTTCGTAGCGATCGAGATAGAGGTCGCCGTTCGCTTCCATGCGGCGCCACAGTTCCTGAGTGGCGGCGTGGTGGCGCGGCTCAGTCGTGCGGATGAACACGTCATAACCGATATTCAGAATGTCGCACATTTCCTTGAAATACGACGACATTTCATCTGCCAGAGCAGCCGGCGCGGTATCGAGTTCGCGCGCCTTCTGGGCCATCTTCAGCCCATGCTCGTCCGTGCCGGTCTGGAACCGGACGTCGAAACCTTCCGCCTTCTTGAAACGGGCGATCACGTCCGCGGCGATGGCCTCGTAGGCATGGCCGATGTGTGGGCGTCCATTGGGGTAGCTGATGGCGGTAGTAATGTAATAGGGCTCGCCCATACGGCGTCGCGCTTTCCTGGCTGGTGTTTACAGGTCAATATTCAAACACGTTCCGAACTTCCCGCAGGAGTCCGGCGAACGCGCTAGCGTGCCGCTTCTCTAGGCATCGCGGCCGAGGCCAGCAACCCGCCAATTTCCATTATGAGGAGCCCGGCATCGAAATTGTAGGTCGGAGCCTGCGTCGCCAGCTTCGTAAGCGCGCCATAAGCCTCGATAAAGCCGAGTTGGCGATGGCGTGGCGCTTCGCGCAATTGGTGGACGAGGACCGCTCGGGCCAGTTCCAGCGCCGCCAGTTGGCGGTCGCGTGCCGGTCGCCCGCCCATCTCATCAGCAAGGGCGCCGCGAAGGAGGAAATCCGGGTCGCCGCGCTGGAGGATGCGCATCATCAGTTCGTGAACGGCACCGAGGTCATGCTCGACGATATCGAGCGCTACGCCGGGCGACCCTTGGGCAGCTGCGATCGCGGCGGAGCGCGCGGCGGCATCGGCTTGCGGTGCGTCGCGGCGGATGACAGCTTCGAGCTCCTCCCGGTCCAGCGCTGCGAAGCGCAGAACCCGGCACCGGGAACGGATGGTCGGCAGCAGGCGCCCAGGCTGGTGCGTGACGAGCAGGAAATAGGTTCCCGCCGGCGGTTCCTCTAGGGCCTTCAGAAGTGCGTTGACCGCCCCCTTTTCCATGTCGTCGGCAGGGTCGATGATGATCGCGCGGCGATCGCCCAGCGTCGGCTTGGTCGCGAGGCGGCGGATCATGCCGCGTACCTGGTCCACGGTGATGTTGCGCTTGGTCTGGTAGGGCTTGCCTTCAGCCTTCTTCTTTGCCTCGTCGTCGTTGGCGGGAAGGTGGTCTAGGATGTGGATGTCGGGATGGCTCTCGACATCGAGCACCGGGGCGCCGGGCTGACGGACCAGTTCGGCAGCGGCGGCGCGAGCGAACGCGCGCTTTCCGAGGCCCTTGCCGCCACTCAGCAGCCAGGCGTGGTGCATACGCTCGGACGCGATGGCGGCGAGCCATTCCTGCCACGCGGCATCCTGGCCGATAAAGGGCTTGTCCATGTTCACCCCAGCAACGGCGCCAGTGCAGCGAGGACCTGCGCTTGCGTGTCGTAAGGGTTTCCATCCCCGTCGACCCGGGCGAAGCGGGCGGGCTCTGCGTCGGCGAAGGCAGAAAACGCGCTGGCCACACGGGCATGGTAGGCGGCATCCCGGCCGCCGATACGGTCGCTGCCGTCGGTGTCGCGCAGGGCGAGCCTTTGCACGGCCACCGCCGGGGTTACCTCGATCAGCAGCGTCAGATCGGGCAGCAGGCCGTCGCTACCAATGGCGTGAAGGGCGGCGATGTCGCTGTCAGACAATCCGCCACCACCACCCTGATAGGCGCGGCTCGAATCGAGATAGCGATCGCAGATGACCCATGCGCCGCGTGCCAGTGCCGGGCGGATCAGGCGGTGGACGTGGTCGGACCGTGCGGCGGCGAACAGCAACGCCTCGGCACGCGGGTTCCAGCTTTCGCCGCCATCGCCCTCGACGCCATTGAGCAACAGGGCGCGGATTGCCTCCGCGCCCGGCGTTCCGCCCGGCTCGCGGGTGGTGACCACCTCCAGGCCAAGCCCACGCAGGGCTTCGGCCAGTAGTCGGGCCTGGGTGGACTTGCCCGCCCCTTCCCCGCCCTCGAGCGCGATGAATCGACCCTGCATCATGTGAACAGGTTGATAAGCCCGTTCAGCAGCCTGTCCAGCCATCCGGCAGTCCCCACGTCACGCCCCGCGTAGAGCGGCACGCGGCCCGGTGCGAGCCCGGCGACGCGGATCTCCAGTTCGCCGACCTGCTCGCCCTTGCGGATCGGCGCCTTGATCGGTCCGCTGTAGTGGACGGCAAGCGTGATGCCCGGCTGAGTGCCGCGCGGGATGGTGGCGTGAACCTCGCGGTTGGCGACGAGCGGCAGCGAGCGGGCGTCGCCGCCTTGAACCTTGGCCTGCGCGATCGTCTGGCCCTGGTCGAAGAGGTGGCGGGTGTCCCACGCGGCAAAGCCCCATTCGAGCAGCGCCTTTGCCGCATCGTCGCGCACCTTGGGCAGCGGCGATCCCGCCAGCACCATGACGAGGCGGCGCCCCCCACGCTCGGCCGTGCCGAGAAAGTTGTAGCCAGCCTCGCGGGTATATCCGGTCTTGATGCCGTCCGCGCCGGGCACGACGCCCACCGTCGGGTCGTGGCTGCGCATGTGGACGTCACGCCAGATCCAGTGCTTGTGACCGGAAAACTCGCGGTAAAGATCAGGATAGCGCGTGATCATCGCATCGGCGAGGCGCACCAGATCGCTGGCGGTGACGTAGGTGTTGCCCTCGTCCATCCAGCCGTTGGGCGTGTTGTAGTGACTGCGCGTCATGCCGAGGCGCCGCGCGGCGTCGTTCATCTTCGCCGCCCAGCCCTGCACGCTGCCCGCATAGCCCTCGCCCAGCACGACGGCGGCATCGTTCGCCGAAGCGGTCATGATGCCATGGAGCAGGTCGCGCGTGGTCGGCCTGTCCTTGGTCGTGATGTACATGTTGGTGCCCTTGGCGAACCATTCCTTCTCGGTCTCGGGTCGCTCCTGGAACTGGCGGTCCATGCGGAGACGGCCCGCGCCGATTTCCTCGAAGGCGACGTAAGCGGTCATCACCTTGGTCACCGAGGCGGGCAGGAAGGGCGTATCGGGATGTTTCTGCGCCAGCACCTGGCCGGAGCCGAGATCGACCAGCAGACTTACCGGGATCGGCGCAACCTGCGGCGGCGGGGCCGGGATGGAGGCGGCCGAGGCACTCGCCGGTATGGTCACGGCCAGTGCCAGCTTCACGATATTGGAAAACGACTTCAAGACCCGACTTCTCCCGCGCGCCTGTCGGCGTCTGGCTGCGCGCGGGAGACGTTTCAGGTTCAGTCCGCGCCGAGGATTC
The DNA here is from genome assembly GCF_027922145.1 of Novosphingobium resinovorum. Classification (GTDB taxonomy): domain Bacteria; phylum Pseudomonadota; class Alphaproteobacteria; order Sphingomonadales; family Sphingomonadaceae; genus Novosphingobium; species Novosphingobium resinovorum. The sequence goes on from NZ_BSFC01000024.1 coordinate 176,884, forward strand.
GGGCATCCCTATAGCCCGCGCCTTTCGCCTTCTCCAGCGCCGGCGCGGCTTTTGCACGGTTCGCGTAAGGACCGAGCCGCACGCGCCAGAACTTGCCTGCCGGGGACATGCTGCCACCGAGTTGCGCGGCGACCTTGCGAGCCGAGGATTCGGAGGAAAACGCGGCTACCTGTACGTAAGTCGAGCCCTTATCGGCAGGTTTGAGCGCTTCCGGTTTGGGCTTCGCCGCCGGAGCAGCGGGCTTCGGAGCGGGGGCCTTGGGCGGCGAAGGGGGCACCGTTTGCGACGGGCGGGCGGCGGGCCGTACGGCCGGGGCGACGGATGCGGGCCTGGCTACCTTCGGTGCCGCTGCCGGCTTCGCGGCCGGAGCCTTGACTATCGCAGGCGGTTCTCCCGCAGGCATTGCCGGCGGCGTGGAAGGCGGCGGGACCAGCGGCGACTGGTCCGCCAGCTTGCGGCGCAGGACCTTGAGCAGTCCTTCGGGCGTTTCCATGCGCTCCGGCGCCCGGCCGCCGGCCCGAAGGAGCGCGCGCTCCTGCTCCGGCGGATTGACGCGGCGTACCCGCACTTGCGCCCTGGCGCCAGGAGCGAGACCGAGCTGCGCCGAAGCATCGGCCGACAGTTCGATGAGTGCATCGTTTACCATCGGGCCGCGCCTCTCGATCCGCACGAGGATGGTGCGGCCGGTGTCGAGCGCGGTCACTTCTGCATAGCTGGGCAAAGGCAAAGTCTTGTGCGCGGCGGTCACGCCGGTGCCTTCGCCGGTGATGACGCCGCCGACCGCGTCGTAGTTGAGCTGGTCGGTCGGCGTCCAGACGGTGCTGCCGACGGTGAAGGGTTCGCCGACGACGACCGGATAATCGGCGGCAGGCCCCGTAGCAGGAGCAGCGACCTGCGGAGTGCGGGAAGCGGCCAAGGCCCCTCCCGAACCGAGCAGGATCAGCGCCGCAAGCGGCAGGGCATGGTTAACGGGCAATCTCATCTGCAAGCAACCCCACGGACATGGCGTAGTAGTTCGAGCAGTTGTACTGGAGGATCACCCGATAATTACCGGTTAACAGATAAGCCGGAGTGCCCGGACCGTCGGGCTGGAACAGCGAGGCGAGGACATCGCCGCCGATCGCGCCCTGCGGCGCCACGCCAAGGGCGCGCCATTGCGAAACCGGCTTCCACTGCGAATGGCGCGCATGAACTGCGGCGCATGACGGCGACGACAACTTCGTCGCATAGGCGTTTACGTTGAACCCGGACGGCAGGCTGGCCCGCACGCCCCAGGGCTCACCGGTGCGCCAACCGGCGTCGCGGAAATAATTCGCGATCGAGGCCAGCGTGTCGGCCGAACTGGAGAAGATATCCGCCCGCCCGTCCCCGTCGCCATCGACGGCGAGGCGCAAGTAGACGCTCGGCAGGAACTGGGGATACCCGAAGGCCCCTGCCCAGCTGCCCTTGAGTTGCGAACGCGGCACGCCCCGGTCGACCATCTTCATCAGCGCGATAAGCTCGCTCTCGAACAGCTCGCGGCGGCGCCCTTCCCAGGCCAGCGTCGCCAGCGAGCGCGCGAGGTCGAAGTCGCCTGTGTAGCTGCCGAAATTGGTCTCATGCCCCCAGATCGCGAAGAGAATCGGCGCGGGCACGCCATACCGCCGCTCGATCTGCGGCAGGATCGAGGCAAGTGAAGTATAGCGCGACTTGCCGCGCGCCACGATCGAACTGCCCACGTGCTGCGCGATATAAGGCGCCAGTGGCGGCGGCGCCCCGCGGCTGCCGGGCTGCGAGGTATCGAGCGCGATGACCCTCTCGTTGGGCGTGAGGCCGGTCAGCACGCTGGTGATGGCGGCTTCGCTCACACCTTGGGATCGGGCATGCGAGGCGACCGTGCGCAAGTAATCGGGAAAGGACTCCGGCTGCGCGCAGGCCTGCGCGGCGGGAAGCGCAAGCACGATGGCGAAGACGGGAAGACGCAGGGATCGCATGAAGGTTGCAAAGGTCATCGCGAGGAAACTTCGCACAAAGCGGTCCGGTTGCAAATGGCCCGCTGCGCCTCATCGTGGACAGTCGCCGCAAGCCCGATGCCCTTCACCGAGCATCAACCCCTTGCGCCCGCGCCACTTTGGGCTATGCGCAGGAATAGAGCGGACAGGTGGCCGAGTGGTTTAAGGCAGCGGTCTTGAAAACCGCCGTGGGTGCAAGCTCACCGTGGGTTCGAATCCCACCCTGTCCGCCACTTGCTTTCGTCATCCGCTATCGCCGCCTTTGCTCTGTCTCTCGATGCGCCACTTGTGACGAGCAAGCCGCGTGATCGGTCGGGAGCAGCGGCGGCAATCGCTGCGATAGTGCGAGCCATCCCATTCAACCGAACGGCGAGGGCGATGGCGATTGAACAAACAGAAAAAGCGCCCGAAAGCCACGCTTAGCCCCCATACATGCAGAAAATTGAGACCAGATAATTCGCCGCCCCCTTCAGGCTCAACGAAACAAATCCGTCGCATTTCTCCGTGCATTTGCGGAAGAGCAAGGCGCCGCGAATAGTGAGAGCCTGCGCCATTCGGCGCGGGCTCTCATCGTTGCGTCTCAGTTCAGGCGCTGACGGGTTGGGGCCGGTTTGCCAGCAGGTTGTCGACCACCGACGGATCAGCCAGCGTCGAGGTATCCCCCAAGTTGGAGACGTCGTTCTCGCCGATCTTGCGCAGGATGCGGCGCATGATCTTCCCCGAGCGGGTCTTGGGCAGGCCCGGTGCGAACTGGATTACGTCTGGCGTGGCGATCGGGCCGATCTCGTGGCGCACCCACGCGATGAGTTCCTTGCGCAAGGCGTCGTCGGGCTCAACTTCGGCGTTGCAGGTGACGAAAGCGTAGATGCCCTGCCCCTTGATCTCGTGCGGCATGCCTACAACCGCCGCTTCCGCCACCTTGGGGTGAGCGACGAGTGCGCTTTCGATCTCCGCGGTGCCCATGCGATGCCCGGAGACGTTGATGACATCGTCGATGCGGCCGGTGATCCAGTAGTAGCCGTCCTCGTCCCGGCGGCAGCCGTCACCGGTGAAGTACGTGCCCTTGAAGGTGCTGAAATAGGTCTGGAAGAAGCGCTCGTGATCGCCCCAGACGGTGCGCATCTGGCCGGGCCAGCTGTCTGTGATGACGAGGCAGCCATCGCCCGGCCCCTCGATCTCCTTGCCGTCGTTGTCGAGCAGTTTCGGCTGCACGCCGAACATCGGGCGGGTGGCGGAGCCGGGCTTGAGCGGGGTCGCGCCGGGAAGCGGTGAGATCATCACGCCGCCGGTCTCGGTCTGCCACCAAGTATCGACGATCGGGCAACGCCCCTCGCCCACGACCTCGTGATACCAGGACCATGCCTCCGGGTTGATCGGCTCGCCTACCGAGCCGAGGAGGCGCAGCGACTGGCGGCTGGTCTTCTTCACCCAGTCGTCGCCTTCGCGCATGAGCGCACGCAGAGCGGTGGGGGCACCGTAGAAAATCTCGACGCCGAACTTGTCGACGACCTGCCAGAAACGGCTGGGATCGGGGAAGTTGGGGACGCCTTCGAACATCACGGTGGTCGCACCGTTCATCAGCGGGCCGTAGACGACGTAGCTGTGGCCGGTGACCCACCCGATGTCGGCCGCGCACCAGTAGATCTGGCCGGGGCGGTAGTCGAAGACGTACTCGTGGGTCATTGAGGCCCATACCGAATAGCCGCCGGTGGTGTGCAACACGCCCTTGGGCTTTCCGGTGGAGCCCGAAGTGTAGAGGATGAACAGCGGGTCTTCCGCGCTCATTTCGACCGGCTCGCATTCGGCGGCCTGGTCGGCGATGGCCGAGGCCCAGTCGATGTCGCGACCCTCGGCCATCGGTACGCCGGACTTGGTGTGCGCGAGGACGATCACGCTGTCGACGCCGGGACAGGCCTTGAGCGCCTCATCGACATTGGCCTTGAGCGGGACTTTCTTACCCCCGCGCAGGCCCTCGTCGGCAGTGAGGACGACGCGGCTGTCGCAATCCTGGATGCGGCCCGCCAGCGCGTCCGGCGAGAACCCGGCGAAGACGATCGAGTGGATTGCGCCGATCCGCGCGCAGGCCAGCATGGCAACGGCCGCTTCCGGCACCATCGGCAGGTAGAGAGTGACGCGCTCACCCTTCCGGACGCCGCGCGCCTTGAGGAGATTGGCCAAGCGGCAGACCTGCTCGTGCAACTGGCGGTAAGTGATGCGGCGCTCGGGAGCGGTAGGACTGTCCGGCTCCCACAGGATCGCGATCTGGTCGCCACGCTCCACGAGATGACGGTCGAGGCAGTTGGCCGAGAGGTTCAGGGTGCCGTCGGTGAACCACGAAATGCCGAAATCCTCTTCGTGGAAGCTGGTCTGCTTTACCACGCTGAAGGGCTTGATCCAGTCTATCCGCCGCGCTTCCTCACGCCAGAACGCTTCGGGCTCGGAAACCGACCTTTCGTACATCTCCTGATAGCGGGCATCGTCGATCAGGGCGTTCCGGCTCCACTCGGCGGGAACGGGATAGACGGCCTCGGCCATGCGGATTCTCCTCTCATATCGTAGGGTCGGGCTCTCCCGGCCTTGCATGTTGCATAGCACAATGGACCCGGGCCGTTCCCATTGGACAATGGTAGAACGGGCCGGGCGGAATCTCGTGCCGTTTCGACGAAGATGGCGGGCGATCTGATCTCGATCAAGGTGCATCGCATGATCGCGGTCTAGAGATTCGGCATTCCATCGAAAGGTACGCCTTCCATGATCGTCACCCTCCCCACCCGTTCGGGCATGACCTCGACGTGCGCCCGGCGACCGAGGCGGATGCACCCGCGCTGACCGATTTCTTCGCCCGCGTGACGGACGAGGATCGCCGCTTCCGTTTCCTGTCGGCGACCGAGCACGTCGGGCCGGTATTGCTGGAGCCGCTGGTCCACGCCGACCACTTCCGGACCGAATCGTGGGTCGGGATCAACCAGGCCAGCGGGCAGATCGTCGCGTCGGGGCTGTTGGCTTGTGACGGACCGCTGGATACCGGCGAGATCGCCATTTCGGTCTGCGGCAATCACCGCGGCAAAGGGATCGGCTGGGCCATGCTCGATTACCTCTCGGCCCAGGCCAAGGTCCGTGGCTGTCGCCGCGCCATTTCCATCGAGAGCCGTGACAATCGCGCCGCCATCGACCTCGAACGCGAAAGGGGCTTCAGGCCTGAACCGTTCGACGGCGATCCCGGGCTGGTCGTACTGGAAAAGACCTTCCGCTGAATAGGGTGGCAGCGTACGCGCGCCCGAATGCTAACGCGCTGGTAACCTGTTTTGCGGCATGGGGTTCTCCCCCCAAGGAGACCCCATGCGCGATTCCCTCAAGCCCGGCCCGGCCGAAAGTCGGACCCCTCGTTCCGCACGCGTCGGCGTGTCGATCCTGTGCGAGGTGCGTCAGGGAACCCGTCCGTGGAAACCGGCGCGACTGGAGGACTTGTCGCCCGGAGGCTTCCGCATCGGCATGTTGCCCGATGCCCGGATGGAAGTGCCGCTGCGTATCCGCATCCCCGGCCTGCAGTTGCTAAGCGCACGCATCTGCTGGGTGCGCGAAGGCGCCGTCGGTTGCGAATTCGCCGAGCCCCTGCACGTGGCCGTGTTCGAGCATATCGTGCGCGCCGCCGGCTGATACGAAAAAGGGCGGACCTTGCGGCCCGCCCTCTTCGTTTTTCCAGACCTTGCGGCGCGATCAGATGTGGATCGCGCGGCCGTAGGCGGCGAGGGTCGCCTCGTGCATCGTCTCCGAGATCGTCGGGTGCGGGAACACGGTGTTCATCAGTTCCGCCTCGGTGGTCTCCAGCGTCTTGCCGACGACGTAGCCCTGGATCATCTCGGTCACTTCGGCGCCGATCATGTGGGCACCGAGCAGCTCGCCGGTCTTGGCATCGAACACGGTCTTCACGAAGCCTTCCGGCTCGCCCAGCGCGATCGCCTTGCCGTTGCCGATGAACGGGAAAGTGCCGGCCTTGACCTCGTAGCCCTCTTCCTTGGCCTTGGCTTCCGTCAGGCCGACCGAGGCGATCTGCGGGTGGCAGTAGGTGCAGCCCGGAATGTTGCGGCGGTCCAGAGCGTGCGGGTGCACTTCCTTGTTGCCCAGTTCCTTGGCGATCGATTCGGCGGTGGTAACGCCTTCATGGCTGGCCTTGTGGGCAAGCCACGGACCCTTCACGCAGTCGCCGATCGCCCAGACGCCGGGGACGTTGGTGCGGCCATAGTCGTCCACCTTGACGAAGAACTTCTCGTCCGGCTCGATCTTGAGTTCTTCCAGGCCGATGTTCTCGACGTTCGGGACGATGCCGATGGCGACGATGACGTGGCTGAATTCCTGCGTCTCTTCCTTGCCGCCCTTCGGGGTGATCTTGACCGAGACGCCCTTGTCCGAAGCCTTGACGTCGCTCGCCTTGGCGCCGGTGAGGATCTTCATCCCCTGCTTGGTCAGCGCCTTTTCGAGGAAGGCCGAGACGTCCTTGTCCTCGACCGGGACGATGCGGTCCATCATCTCCACGACCGTCACGTCGACGCCCATGTCGTTGTAGAAGCTGGCGAACTCGATGCCGATCGCGCCCGAGCCGAGGACCAGCAGCTTCGTCGGCATTTCCTTGGGCGTCATCGCATGGCGGTAGGTCCAGATGCGGTTGCCGTCCGACTTGGCGCCGGGCAGTTCGCGCGCACGGGCGCCGGTGGCGATGATGATGTGCTTGGCCGAGAGGGTTTCGGCACCCTTCTCGCCGGTCACTTCCAGCTTGCCCGGAGCCACCAGCTTGCCGGTGCCCATGTGGACGGTGATCTTGTTCTTCTTCATCAGGTGCGTGACGCCCTGATTGAGCTGCTTGGCCACGCCGCGCGAGCGCTTGACGATCGCGTCGAGGTCGGCGGTGATGTTTTCCGCCGCGAGGCCATAGTCCTTGGCGTGCTTCATGTGGTGCAGGATCTCGGCCGAGCGCAGCAGCGCCTTGGTCGGGATGCAGCCCCAGTTGAGGCAGATGCCGCCGAGCAGTTCGCGCTCGACGATGGCGGTCTTGAGGCCAAGCTGCGCGCTGCGGATCGCCGCGACATAGCCGCCGGGGCCGGAACCGAGAACGATGACGTCGTAAGAATCAGCCACTCTTAACTCTCCTGTTCGATCGCGCGGGGGCGGCCCGCGTCGTCGATTGCGACGAAGGTGAAGACCGCTTCGGTCACCTTCACCTGTTCTTCTTCATGCCGGTGGCGCCGCCAGGCCTCGATGCCGATGGTCATCGAGGAGCGGCCCACTTTCCTGAGTTCACCGTAGACGCTGACTTCGTCGCCCACCTTGACCGGCTTGTGGAACTGCATGCCGTCCATCGCGATGGTGACCGCGCGGCCATGCGAGTGGCGCGCGGCGATCAGGCCGGCGCCCATGTCCATCAGGCTCATCAGCCAGCCACCGAAGATGTCGCCATAAGCATTGGCATCGGCGGGCATCGCGGTGATGCGGATGACGGGTTCGCGGTATTCTTCCGCCATTTCAGACGATCTCCGAAGTCGCGGCGATGGGCCTGGGGCGGTCGTTTTCATCCAGCGTCACGAATGTGAACAGCCCGGTGGCGACTTCCACCTGATGCTCGCTCGCCCGCGCCCGGCCAAAGCCGCGCGTGGCGATCGTCATCGAAGTGCGCCCCGTCCGCTGCACGCTCGCATAGACGTTGAGTTCGTCGCCCACGAGCATGACGCCGGGAAAGGTGAAGTCGGTCGCCCCCACCACCACGGCCTTGTGGCCGGTGCGGCGGGTGACCAGCGAGGCGGCGCCAAGGGCAAGCTGGCTCATCAGCCAGCCGCCGAAAACGCCGCCATAGGGGTTGAGGTCGGTGGGCATCGCGGTGACGCGGATGACCAGCTCTCCGGCCTCGAACTCCATATCAGGCGATCATGCTCAGCGGGTTCTCGACGAACTCGCGGAACGCGGCCATCAGGCGCGCGCCGTCGGCGCCGTCGACGGCACGATGATCGAAGCTGCCCGTCGCACTCATCACAGTCGCCACTCCCAGCGACCCGTCTGGCATGACCCAGGGGCGCTTGTCGCCTGCCCCAATGGCGAGGATGGTCGACTGCGGCGGGTTGATCACGGCCGAGAACGACTTGATGCCCATCATGCCCATGTTCGAGATCGAGGCGGTGCCGCCTTGGTACTCGTCGGGCTTGAGCTTGCCTTCCTTGGCGCGGCTCGCGAGATCCTTGGTCGCCTTGGCGATGGCCGAGAACGACTTCTCGTTGGCGGCGGTGACGATCGGGGTGATGAGACCGCCGGGGATCGACACGGCGACCGAGATGTCGGCGCGCTCGTACTTGATCAGTTCGTTGCCCGCGAACGTCACGTTGCACTCGGGCACCGCGACCAGCGCCATGCCGAGCGCCTTGACCAGCATGTCGTTGACCGAGACCTTCACGCCCTGCTTCTCCAGCGTGGCGTTGATCTGCGAGCGCAGTTCCAGCAGCTTGTCGAGCTGAACATCGACGCTGAGGTAGATGTGCGGCGCTTCCTGCTTCGACTGGGCGAGGCGGCGGGCGATGGTCTTGCGCATGCCCGAAAGCTTCTCGACCGAGTGCGGCACGCGGGCATCGAGCAGGGCGCGGGTCTCGTCGGCCATTTCGACCGAAGAGGTCGCGGCAGCGACGGGAGCAGCGGCCGGGGCCGAAGCTGCGGGCGCCGGAGCCGCCTTCTTGGCGGTGCCGCCCTGTGCGGCCTCGACGTCGGCCTTGACGATGCGGCCATTGGGGCCGGAGCCGGCGACGCCCGAGAGGTCCACGCCCTTGGCATCGGCGATGCGCTTGGCGAGTGGGGTGGCGACGACGCGATCACCCGAAGCTGCGGCCTTCGGCGCGGCTGCGGGAGCGGGCTTGGTTTCAGCCTTGGCTTCGGCCTTCGGAGCCTCTTCCTTGGCGGCGGCCTTCGGGGCTGCGGCCTTGGGTGCGTCGATCGCCGAGGCGTCCTCGCCCTCTTCGACCAGCACGGCGATGACGGTGCCGACCTTGACGCCTTCGGTGCCCTCGGCGACGCTGATCTTGCCGATCACGCCTTCATCGACGGCTTCGAATTCCATGGTCGCCTTGTCGGTCTCGATCTCGGCCATGATGTCGCCGGAGGAGACGGTATCGCCTTCCTTGACCAGCCATTTGGCCAGTTTGCCCTCTTCCATGGTGGGGGACAGGGCGGGCATCTTGATCTCGATGGGCATGGAAACTGTACGTTCCTTATTGTCCGTAGGGAGGCCGCTTTCGGGCGCTGGCCCCTTCCTTGGACGGCTTGAGCGTTGCGTTCAAGAACCTTGCAGTTTCTTTTTTCGCAACAGTGGTGGCTTGTCTTGCAGGCTTCGCGTATCGATAAGCCGGTTGGAGAGGGAACCACCCATGCGCATCTACCTGGTGATCGTCGACGAGAGCGAGGAAGCGCTCGTCGCCCTGCAGTTCGCGGCCCGCCGCGCGGCCAAGACCGACGGTGCGCTGCACCTTCTGGCGCTCGTCCCGCCGCAGCCCTTCAACGCCTTCGCGGGGGTTCAGGCGACCATCGAGGAAGAAGCCCGCGCCCGCGCCGAGACGCTGGTGACGGCGGCGGCCGGAAACCTTTTGTCGCAAGGCGCAAAGATGCCGGTCATCTCCGTTCACATGGGAGAAGACATCAAGATCGTGCGCAAATATCTGGAGGAGCACCCCGAGGTTTCGGCGCTGGTGCTCGGCGCGGCGAAGGAAGGCGGACCGGGCGCTCTGGTCGCGCACTTCACCGGGCCGGGCATGGCGCATATGACCTGCCCGGTGTTCGTGGTCCCCGGCGGGCTCGATGCCGAGGCGATCGAACGGTTGAGTTGAGCGGCACTGGGCGGCACCTAACGGCACTCAAGGGTGCCACAAACGGTCCATTGCCCCACACAACTTCGTCATTGCGAGCGTAGCGAAGCAATCCAGGGCGGTTTGCTCTGCCCTGGATTGCTTCGCTACGCTCGCAATGACGATGAGGGGCTGGATCGAGTGAGGGGCGTTACCGCTTGCCCCGCCCCTGATGCCGGATGTTCTTCGGCCGCCCACGCTGGCCGACGAAGTGCTTGCCCTTGTGCTTGAGCGCCGGAGCATTCCCGCGCGGTTCGATCCGGCCGCCGCCGTCGGGCAGCTCATACTTGAGCGCGCCGGTCAGCGCATTGGCCTCCGCCAGTCGCAGCTTGAGGATCTGGCCGATCGAGAAGACCGTGCCCGTCTCGTCGCCGACCAGCACTTTGGCTTTCTCATCGAACGTGAACCGTTCGTCCCCTAGCGTCGAGACCGGCACCAGCCCGTCGCCGCCGAGGCCGACGATGGTGGCGAAGAAGCCGAACTTCTGGACGCCGGTGATGCGCGTGTCGAACACTTCGCCCACGCGGCTCGCCAGCCAGGCGGCGACGTAGCGGTCGATCGTTTCGCGCTCGGCTTCCATGGCGCGGCGCTCGGCCTGGCTGATCGCGTCGCTGACGCGGCCGAGGTCTTCGCGGTCACGCTCCGACAGGCCCGACAGCGCCGGAATGTCGGCTTTTGGCTTCGGCTGCTCCAGCCCATAGGCATCGACCAATGCGCGGTGTACCAGAAGGTCCGCATAACGCCGGATCGGCGAGGTGAAGTGCGCGTAGGACGCCAGCGCCAACCCGAAGTGGCCGGCATTGGCGGGGCCGTAATAGGCCTGCGTCTGGCTGCGCAGGACCGCTTCCATGATGAGCGCCTTCTCGGTCTCGTCGGTCACGTCCTTGAGCATGCGGTTGAACAGGCTGGGCGTGATGACCTGCCCCATCGCCAGCTTCTTGCCGAACGTCGCGAGGTAGTCCTTGAGCGCCATCAGCTTCTCGCGGCTCGGCGTCTCGTGGATGCGGTAGACGACGGGCGCGGTCTTGGCCTCCAGCGCCTTGGCGGCGGCGACGTTGGCGGCGATCATGAAGTCCTCGACGACGCGGTGCGCGTCGAGCCGCTCGCGGATCGCGATCTCGGTGATGCGGCCCTTCTCGTCCAGCTTCACGCGGCGCTCGGGCAGTTCGAGTTCCAGCGGATCGCGGTTGGCGCGCGCGGTGGCGAGTGCCTTCCACGCGGCCCACAGATTGGTCAGGTGCTCGGCCGCGCGGCCCTCGTCGATGCGCGCCTGCGCTTCTTCGTAGGCGATCACTTCGTCGATGCGCACGATCGCGCGGGTGAAGCGCCAGTCGGTGATCTTGCCCTCGGCGTCGATCTTCATGTGGCAGGCCATCGCCGCGCGGTCCTCGCCCGAGCGCAGCGAACAGACGTCGGCGCTGAGCACTTCGGGCAGCATCGGCACGACGCGGTCGGGGAAGTAGACCGAGTTGCCGCGCCGCCGCGCCTCGCGGTCGATTTGGCCGCCGGGGCGGACGTAGAACGACACGTCGGCGATGGCGACGAGCGCATCGAAGCCGCCCTGCCCGTCCGGGGCCGCCCAGATCGCGTCGTCATGATCGCGCGCGTCGGAGGGATCGATGGCGACGATCGGCAGGTGCCGCAGGTCTTCGCGGTGCTCGGCGCTGAGCGGCAGCTTGGCCGAAACCTGCGCCTCTTCCAGCACTTCCTCGATGAAGTGGTTGGGAATGCCGTGCTTGTGGATGGCGATCAGGCTGAACGACTTGGGCGCCAGCGGTTCGCCCAGCACTTCGGTCACCTTGACCGAAGGCCGCGCCGAACGGCCGATCGGCACGCCGAGCACGAGTTCGCCCGCCTTCGCCTCGCCAAGATCGGAGATCGGCGAGGAATTGCGGATGCGCTTGTCGACCGGGGCCAGGCAGGGCTTGCCGCCGCCGTCGATCTCGACGACGCCGAGGATCTGGTCGGCGCGCAGTTCCAGCTTCTTCATCGGGAAGGCGCGCCAGCCGGTAGCGCTTTCCTCGGTGCGCGACAGCACGCGGTCGCCCTTGCGCAGCGCCGAGCCGCGCCCCTTCTCGATCAGGCGGATGCGCGGCGGCGGGGTGGCGTCATCGGGCTGCCAGGTATCGGGGACGGCGATCGCCTCTCCCTCGTCGATGTCGATCACGCGCAGGACGGTGACCTTGGGCAACCCGCCCATCTTGTGGAAGGCGGTGCGCTTGCCGTCGATCAGGCCCTCTTCGGCCATGTCCTTGAGCAGCGCCTTGAGTTGGATCTTTTCATTGCCCTTGAGGCCAAAATGGCGCGAGATTTCGCGCTTGCCCGCAGGCTCCGTCGCGTTCTGGATGAAGTCGAGGATCTGCTTGCGGGTGGGCAGTCCCGGCGTGGGACGATCCTTTGCCGAACGATCCTTGACCGGACGGTTGACGGTGAGCCGATTGCCAGAGGTTCGGTTATTGGCGGGGCGGTTGTTTGCGGGCATTCCTCGCAGATGCCCCCTGCAGCCGTGCAATGCAATCTCGCAGGCGCGAATTGCCCCCGGAAGCTCCGGGTTCACCCCGCCTCATCGCCACCCGTCTCGTCATTGCGAGCGCAGCGAAGCAATCCAGGGCGGTTTACGTGGCTCTGGATTGCTTCGCTGCGCTCGCAATGACGAAATAGAGAGATGCAATGACGAACTGTGGCCCTCAGATGTGATCGGGCTCCGCACCGTAACGGTTGGCTCCGTCGCTCGAGGGCCAGACGCCGAACACGATGATGAGCAGCAGCGGCACATAGCCGAGCATGCCGTTCATCATCACGCTGGCCTGCGCCTCCTGCAGCTTCACCATGTCGCCGCTCTGGGCGATGATCATCATCTCGGCGACCTTGTCGACCGAAGCGACCGCCATGCCCAGCGCCGCGAACTGGATCAGCGCCGTCAGCCCGGCGATCCAGCCCGGCTTGTCGGAATCGTGCAGCCGCCGCGTGAACGAGGCGACCAGCAGACCGGTCAGCACGAGTGTGCTGGCGACGGAAGCCCAGACCGAAGTGCGCATCATCCCCGAAAGGCGGCTGAACATGCGCTTCTGCATCTCGGCTTCGCTCAGCCCCTGCTTCGCAGCCTCGAACACGTCGGCCATCATCGGTGCCGTCATCACCATCGAGATCACGATGGAAATCACGATCTGGATGATCGCCAGGAACAGGAAATAGAACCAGAAGGCCGAGCGACCCTCGCGTCCCTTGAAGTTGGTCAGGTTCGCGAGGTTGTATTTAATCGCTGCGATCATCCGGAGCCCCCGTGTGAAATCAGTAAGACCCCATTCAGTAGGATCGGGCGACGTATATCTTCTCCACGGCGCCACGTCCCGTGAAAATGCAGTTACCGGTCGCGGGTTCGGCGCCCAGCGGCGTATTGCGCATGGTGAGCTTAAGGCCCTTGAGCTTCTGAACCACCGCTTCGAGTTCATCACCGGTCGGGCGCGCCCACTCGACTTCGACCCAGCCCGGATAGCGCTTGTCGTCAGAGAAGAACGCCGCGAGTTCATCGAAGCTGGATGCCTTCGAGATGTTCGCGTCGCGCCTGGCCTTGGCTTCGGCGTGGAGCGAGACCTGGATGTCCTCGATCTCGGCCGAAGCGCGGGCCACGAACTCGTCCTTGGCGAGGCCGACGAAGTTCGCCTTGCCCGCCTCGGTCCACAGCTTGTCGCGGCGCAGCATCGAGACCTGACCGCCCGCCGCATCGCGCCCACCGATCTCGAGGATCAGCGGCACGCCCTTCTTGACCCAGGCCCAGCGCTTCTGCGTGGCCTTGCCGGGGCGCTTGTCGAGCAGCACGCGCACGCTTTCGCCAAGGGCCGACTGGCCGACGAGGGCCTTGCGCAGTTCCTCGCAGTAGGCGAGCAGCGCGTCGTCCTCGGGCGTGTCGCGCAGCATCGGCAGGATGACGATCTGGTGCGGCGCCACGGCGGGCGGCACGCGCAGGCCGTCGTCGTCGCCGTGCGTCATGATGAGACCGCCGATCATGCGGGTCGAGGTGCCCCAACTGGTCGTGTGGGCATACTGCTGCGTGCCCTCGCGGTCTTGGAAGGTGATGCCCGCCGCATGGGCGAAACCGGTGCCGAGATAATGCGAAGTGCCTGCCTGCAGCGCCTTGCCGTCCTGCATCATCGCCTCGATCGAATAGGTCGCGACGGCGCCGGGGAAGCGCTCGTTCTCGGGCTTTTCACCGGCGATGACGGGCATCGCCAGCTCGGTCTCGGCGAAGTCGCGGTACATTTCGAGCGCGCGCAGCGTCTCGGCCATCGCATCGTCCCGGTCGGCGTGAGCGGTGTGGCCTTCCTGCCAGAGGAATTCGCTGGTGCGCAGGAACATGCGGGTGCGCATTTCCCAGCGCACCACGTTGGCCCACTGGTTGACCATCAGCGGCAGGTCGCGCCACGACTGCACCCAGCGCGCCATCGCTTGGCCGATCACGGTTTCGGAAGTGGGGCGCACGATCAGCGGCTCTTCCAGCTTCGCCTCGGGATCGGGCACGAGGCCGCCCTTGCCGTCGCCGACGAGGCGGTGATGGGTGACGACCGCCATCTCCTTGGCGAAGCCCTCGACGTGCTCGGCTTCCTTGGCGAAGTAGGAGAGCGGGATGAACAGCGGGAAGTAGCAGTTCTGCACGCCCGCGGCCTTGATGCGGTCGTCCATCAGGCGCTGGATGCGTTCCCACACGCCGTAGCCCCACGGCTTGATGACCATGCAGCCGCGCACGCCCGATTCCTCGGCCATTTCGGCTTCAGAGATGACTTCCTGATACCACTGGGCGAAATCGTCTTCGCGCTTGGTGGAGAGGGCGTGGCGGATCGCGGTCTTCTGATTCATGGCGCGCCTGTTAGCGGGACTTGGCGCAAGGTTCAAATGAATGGCGACACGCTCGGCACGACCCTTCGACAGGCTCAGGGTGAGCCGGGGGGTAGTGCAAACCTCCAAAACCCGCTCAGGCTGAGCTTGTCGAAGCCCCCGAAAGCCCGCGCGACCTTAGAACATCTCAGCGAGATCTTCCGGAAAATACGGTTCCTCCAGCGCGGCCAATGCCGCGCGGTCGAACCAGCGCCAGCTGCGCATCACCGAGCGTTCCAGTTCGGTGTGGCCGCCGGTATCGATCGCCTCGGGATCGGCGCCCGCAGGCGTGCGTACGCGGAAATAGCGCTCGTCGGCCGTCACCGGCACGCCTTCGATGGTGATGAAATCGGCGATCCGCTGCGCCACCTGCGGCCCCGGCTCTGCAACGAAGCCGGTTTCCTCCAGCAGTTCGCGCCTTGCCGCATCCTCGTAGCTTTCGCCGGGATCGACCGCCCCGCCCGGCGTGCACCAGAACGGGGGACGGTCGGGCGGGTCGAACCGGAACAGCAGTACGCGCTCAGCCGGATCGAGCAGGATGATACGCGCGGCAGGGCGAGCGACGCGGGAGGTCATCACTTCGCCTCTTCGGCCTGCTTACTTGCCCGCAATTATTTACCCAGCGCGTCGAGGCGCTTCTGGATTTCAGCCATCTGGTCGCGCAGCGCGGAGAGATCGCCTGCATCCTCCGCGGGCGGCGCCTTGGTTTCCGGCTGCTTTTCCGCGCCGGGCATGAAGGCGGAGGACGCAGCGCGAAACATCGCCATGTTCTGCTCAGCCAGCTTGGCGAGCGGATTATTGCCCAGGCTGTCCTCGAACGCCTTGGCGAGCTTCGCCTGGTTGGCGCGGAAGTTCTCCATCGAGGCTTCCAGATAGTGCGGGATCAGCGACTGCATCTGGTTGCCGTACATGCTGATGAGTTCGCGCAGGAAGTTGACGGGAAGCATCTGCTCGCCGTTCGATTCCTCTTCCATGATGATCTGGGTGAGGATCGTGTGCGTGATGTCGGCGCCGGTCTTGGCGTCGAGAACCTTGTAGTCCACCCCTTCGCGCGTCATCTTCGAGAGATGATCGAGCGTGATGTAGCTTGACGAACGGGTATTGTAGAGCCGCCGGTTAGCGTACTTTTTGATGATTACGGTGTTGTCTTCGCCAGACGCCGTTTCAGTCATTTCCAGTCCCCATTTGCCGGATAGTTAAGTTACCATTCCGGGATATCGCATTGCAACACAAATTGCTGCGCAGCAAAAGAGGAAATCGGCGGAAATTCCGCGATTTTCAGCGCCCGAACCGCCTGCCGAGCAACGTCAGCAGCTCATATTGCGACAGCCCCGTGGTTACCGCGGCCTGAGGCAGCGCATAGTCCGCCGTGATCCAGTCGCCCTCCGCCACGTCGGGAGCATGGGTGAGGTCGACGACGGTGAGGTCCATGCTCACCCGGCCGAGTACCGGCAGAATCGTTCCTGCAGCGCAAAAGCGTCCCTTGCCGGACCAGCACCGCAAATAGCCGTCGGCATAGCCGAGGGCGATCGTCCCTACCCGCATTGCGGCAGGCGCGGTGAACGTCGCGTTGTAGCCGATGGTCTCGCCCGCTTCGACATGACGGACCTGCAGGATCGCGGTCTGCGGGCGAACGACCTGGCGCAGCATGGGCGCCATCTCCGGCCGGGGCACTCCGCCGTAAAGGGCAATGCCGGGGCGGGTCAGATCGCCGTGATAGGCCTCGCCCAGCGCGATGCCGCCGCTGTTGGCGAGGCTTGCCCGCTTGTGGCGAACCCGCGTGCGGGCATCGTTCCAGCGTTCGCACTGGATGGCGTTGAGCGACGTGTCTTCCTCGGCGGCCACGAGATGCGAGAGCAGGACGTCGATCTTGAGCTGTGCCAGCATCGGCTCGCCCAGTTGGTCCAGCGTCACGCCCAGACGGTTCATCCCGGTATCGACCATCAGGTCGCAGCGCCCGCCTCCGGCGTCGATCCAGCGCCGCGCCTGTTCGAGCGAGTTGATGACCGGCTTCACGTCCGTCGCCTGCGCATAAGCGGCGTCCTGCGGCGTCAGCGGTCCGTGGAGAACAGACAGCGAGCCGGGGCTCGCCACTTCAAGTACCGCGCGGACTTCCAACCAGTGCGCCACGAAGAAATCGTCACATCCAGCGGCTTGCAGCACAGGTACGACCTTGTGCACGCCAAGGCCGTAGGCATCCGCCTTGACCGCCGCCCCTGCCCGCGCGCCGCCCGACATGCGGTCGAGTGCGCGCCAGTTGGATTGCAGCGCGTCATGGTCGAGGTCCAGGCGGAGCGCCGGAGCGGGCAGGTCGGAATACGAAGTCACGTGATGGCCCATAGACCCAGCTGTCGTGCCGGGGCAACTCGGCTGCAGTCGCTCAGATGCGGGAGATCGCCTCGACCGCCGCATCCCATGGCAGCAGGACCGCACCGTGCCGCGCAGGATAGTCCCGCGCGGCGGAGATCGCGGCGAATCCGGGCCATTGCGGCAATGCGCCCTCGCCTGCCAGCCACGCTACCACGGCGGCGCGCGTCGCAAGGATGTCCTTGACGGACGCGCCCGGTGCATTGCGGGCGAAGATGGCGGCAGATGCCTGCCCGATCGCGCAGGCATGGCTGCGCAGCCCGACGCGCGCGATCGCACCGGCATCGTCGAAGGCGAGGCCCAGCGCTATCGTGCTGCCGCAACTGCGCGAACGGGCTTCGCCGCGCAGGGGCAAGTCGTCGGTCAGCGGATGACGGGCCAGTTCGATCGCGAGTGCGAGAACGTCCGGCGTATAAAGTACGGCCGTGGACACGCCGGTCTTACTGCGCTTCGTGCGCTGCTGCGGCCGCATGGGCCTCGGCACGGCGTTCGGCGATGAGCTGGACCAGCGCTTCGCTGCTGGCGTTGATGAAGGGGTAGGTACGGGCCTGCGTGATCCATTCGGGACGGCCGCCGATGCCCCAGATCGTATCGTAGCCCAAGACCAGCACCGAGAAGCCCAGCACGATCACGATGACGCCCTTCACCGCGCCGAACCCGAAGCCCAGCACCCGGTCGATCGGGCCGAGCACGGAGGCGCGGCTCTTGGCGCCGGCCCACTTGGCCACCAGCTTCACCGCCAGGAACGGAATGCCCAGCAGCAGCGCGAAGGCCAGCACTGCCGCTCCCGAATCCGAACTGATGTAAGCGCCGAGCACCGCCGTCAGCGGCGTGTGGAAAAGGCGGATGGCGAAGATGGCGAAAATCCACGCCGCCAGTGCAAGGATTTCCTGCACGAAGCCGCGAATGAAGCCGGTAATGGCGCCGAGTCCCACGAACAGGAGAACGGCAATGTCGAAGCCAGTCATAGACCGGCAGAATTAGGCATCGGACAGGATGCGGTCAACGAGGTTGGGCAGCATCGTGAGGCCAGAAAACGACAGGCCCTTTTCCGGCACGGGTCCGTTCGACGGACCGAACGCCTTCGAGAACCCCAGCTTGGCGGATTCGCGCTGCCGGATCGAAGCATGAGCCACCGGCCTGATCTCTCCGGCGAGCGAAACTTCGCCGAACCACACGGCATCGGTGGAGAGCGGCTTGTCGCCCAGCGCGGATACCAGCGCCGCCGCCACCGCGAGATCGGCGGCCGGGTCGCCGAGTCGGTAGCCGCCCGCGACGTTGAGATAGACTTCCGCGTTCGAGAAACTGAGCCCGCAGCGCGCTTCCAGCACCGCCAGCAACATTGCCATACGGCCCGAATCCCAGCCCACGACCGCGCGGCGAGGCGTGGCACCACTCTGCAACCGCACGATCAGCGCCTGGATTTCGACGAGTACGGGCCGTGTGCCCTCCATCGCCGGAAACACCGCGCTTCCCGCCATCGGTTCTTCGCGGCCCGAAAGGAACAGCATCGAGGGGTTACCGACTTCGGCGAGGCCCGAGCCCTCCATCGAGAACACACCGATCTCGTCCACCGGGCCGAAGCGGTTCTTGATCGAGCGCAGGATGCGATACTGGTGGCTGCGCTCACCCTCGAAACTCATGACGACGTCGACCATGTGCTCCAGCACGCGCGGGCCCGCGATGTTGCCGTCCTTGGTCACGTGGCCGACGAGGACCAAAGTAACATCGTTCTCCTTCGCATAGCGAATCAGTTCGAACGCGCAGCCGCGCACCTGGCTGACAGTGCCCGGCGCGCCCTCGATCTGGTCGGAGTGCATCGTCTGGATCGAATCGATCACCAGCAGCGAGGGCTTGTCCATCATTCCTAGCGTGGTGAGAATGTCGCGTACCGAGGTCGCCGCCGCCAGCTGGATCGGCGCCTTTGACAGACCGAGACGCTCGGCACGCAGACGCACTTGCCCGGCCGCTTCCTCACCGCTCACGTAGACGGAAAGCCCGCCCTTAATCGCTACATTCGCCGAAACCTGCAGCAGCAGCGTGGACTTGCCGATGCCCGGATCACCGCCCATCAGGATCGCCGAGCCGGGTACGAGCCCGCCGCCCAGAGCACGGTCGAATTCCGAGATGCCAGTCGTCTGCCGCTTGGGCACTTCACCCGGCGCGTCGAGCGGGGTGAACCGGATCGGCCGGCCGGCCGAAGACAAGTCGTGCTTGGCGGAGAAGATCGTCTGCGGCGCGTCCTCTGCCAGCGTGTTCCATTCCCCGCAGTCGGGGCACTGGCCTTGCCACCGGGTGGAGACGCCGCCGCAGGATTGGCACACATATCGACGCTTGGGTTTAGCCATGCCGCCCGCGTAAACGGAACGGAATGAGAACGCAATTGCCAATCCTGTAACCCTCGGTAAGATACCGATATGCAGCAAAAAGAACTGCGGATCGCTCTGGTCTGTTACGGAGGCGTCAGCCTCGCCGTGTACATGCACGGCGTCACCAAGGAGCTGTGGAAGGCCCTGCAGGCGAGCCGCGCCGCCTGGGCCGATCTGCCTGGCGAAGCCGGCTTGCAAGGCAGCCCGGCGGTCTATCTCGACTTGCTGCGCAGGCTTGAAAGCAGCGGCAATCTCAAGCTGCGGATACTGGCCGACATTGCCGCCGGGGCCAGCGCGGGCGGGATCAACTCGCTGTTCCTCGCGCAGGCCATTCATTCGGGCCAGTCGCTGGAGCCACTGACCGACTTGTGGCTGGAGACGGCCGACGTCGACGTGCTGCTCGATCCTGACGCCCGCCCCGGCTCGCGTGCGGCCAAGTTCTGGGCCAGCCCTCTGGTGACGTACCTGCTTCATCGGCCGGGCAACGCCGTCAGTGCGAGCGTGGCCCCGGAAACACGGACGGAAGTTCGCGAGAAGCTCTCACGCCTGATCCGCTCGCGGTGGTTCGAGCCGCCGTTCAGTGGCATCGGATTTTCGAGGCTGCTGCACCGCGCTCTGACCGCCATGGCCGAAACTCCGGCCGGACCGCCGCTGTTGCCGGAGCACCATCCGCTCGACGTGTTCCTGACCTCGACCGACTTCAAGGGGCATCTGGAAACGCTGCGGCTCCATTCGCCGCAGCAAGTGCTGGAAAGCGAACACCGGATGACCTTCGGCTTTCACGTCAAGGCGGGCGCTGAGGGAGCGCCGCTGGCGCCCTTGCCGGAACTGGTGATGGCGGCCCGGGCTTCGGCCAGTTTCCCCGGCGCCTTCCCGCCGCTGCAGATCGGCGAGATCGACCGGCTGGTGGACGAACAGGGCGGGACATGGCTGACGCGCGATGCCTTCCTCGCGCGGATCATGCCCGAACATGCGCGCCGCGGCGACCTGGACTGCGTATCGCTGATCGACGGGGCGGTGCTGGTCAATGCGCCTTTCGCCGATGCCATGCATGCCCTGCGGGACCGACCCGCCGCGCGCGAAGTGGATCGCCGCTTCGTCTACGTCGATCCGACACCCGATCATCTCGGCGCGGAAATGCGGCGCGATGCGAGCCTGCCGGGCTTTTTCTCGGTGATCTTCGGCTCGCTCTCCGCGATCCCCCGCGAGCAGCCTATCCGCGACAATCTGGAGGCGCTGGAAGCCCGCTCGCGCGAGATGGCGTCGCTGCGCGAGATCGTGCTGGCCCTGCGGCCGGAGATAGAGGAGACGGTGGACCGCCTGTTCGGGCACACCTTCTTCCTCGACCGCCCTACCCCCAAGCGGCTCGCGGCATGGCGCGCCAAGGCGCAGGGGGCGGCTTTCGAGCAGGCGGGGTTCGCCTATCACGGCTACGCGCAGGTCAAGTTCAGCGGTATCACCGCGATGATGGCCCGGATGGTGCTGGAAGCGGCGCCCGAACTCGACCTGCCTTCTCCGGAAGCGGTGCGGCTAAGGCTGATCGCGCACCTGGCGGCGCAAGGCCTCGACCGGGCGCAGGCATTGCGCGAGGCCGGTTCGCCGATGATGATCGAGTTCTTTCGCAACCACGATCTTGCCTTCCGCATACGGCGCCTGCGCCTGCTTGCTCGGCGCGTGACTCAGGAGTGGGAAGCGGAACCCGATGTCACCGAACAGGACCGCGATGCCGCGCGCACCGCGATCTACAAGGCGCTGTCGCTCTATATCGACCGCGAGCCGCTGGCGGCGCTGGGCGAGGATTTTCCGGCTGTGGCCGCGCGCTTTTTCGAGGAGCCGCAGGCAGTCGTCGATCATTTCGCCGAAGCTCGAAACTTGCTGGAGACCGACAACGCGGTGGACGAGTTGCTGGCAGAAGCCCTCGCCGCGATGCCGCAGGCGCTGCGTCGCAGGGTGCTGCTCGCCTATCTCGGCTTCCCGTTCTACGATACCGTGACCCTGCCGCTGCTGCGCGGCGAGGGCCTGACCGAGTTCGATCCGGTGCGGGTCGATCGCATCTCGCCCGAGGACTGCCACGCGATCCGCGACGGAATTCGCGAGGAGACGTTGCGCGGCAAGGAGTTCTTCAACTTCGGCGCGTTCTTCAGTCGCGGTTACCGGGAGAACGATTACCTGTGGGGGCGCCTGCATGGTGCGGAGCGGATGATGGACCTCATCGCTTCCACGCTCTCGGTCGAACATGCGATGACGCAGCCGGAACTGCTCGGGTTCAAGCGGCGGGCGTTTCTGGCGATCCTCGATGAGGAGAGGCAGCGCCTGCGTGCGGATCCCGAACTGCTGCGCCGGATCAGGCGCGAAGTGTTGGCGGGGAAGTAGGACACCTGAAGGTCGTCATTGCGAGCGCAGCGAAGCAATCCAGGGCAGTCTTGAGCCGCCCTGGATTGCTTCGCTGCGCTCGCAATGACGAGGTGGGGTGAGAAAAGCGGGTGGAGCACGCGTCCCACCCGCCTTAGTCACTCCGTCAGGTCGGTCCAGGCGTCCTTGATGCGGTCGAAGAAGCCCTTTGACTGCGGGCATTCGTCGCCGGTTTCGGTCGACTGCAGCTCGCGCAGGATTTCC
Organism: Novosphingobium resinovorum; assembly: GCF_027922145.1. Taxonomy (GTDB): domain Bacteria; phylum Pseudomonadota; class Alphaproteobacteria; order Sphingomonadales; family Sphingomonadaceae; genus Novosphingobium; species Novosphingobium resinovorum. The sequence goes on from NZ_BSFC01000024.1 coordinate 198,970, forward strand.
TTCTGGCGTGCCGACAGCTTGGTCGGGGTTTCCACTGCGATCTCGATCACGAGGTCGCCGCGGCCGCGGCCCTGCAGCACCGGCATGCCCTCGCCGCGCTTGCGCAACTGCTTGCCGGACTGGATGCCTGCCGGAATGTCGAGCTGGATCGCCTCGCCGTCGATGCCGGGGATCTCGATCGAGCCGCCCAACGCCGCCGTGGTGAAGGTGATCGGCACCTTGGTCACCAGCGTCGTCCCGTCACGCTCGAACACGCGGTGGCGCTTGACGTGGAGGAAGATGTAGAGGTCGCCCGGGGGCGAGCCGAACGGCCCGGCCTCACCCTTGCCGGAGAGGCGGATGCGGGTACCCGAATCGACGCCCGGCGGAATGTCCACTTGCAGCGTCTGCGGCTTGTCCACCCGTCCCTCGCCGCCACACGAGCGACACGGCTTCTCGATTACCTCGCCCCGGCCGTGGCAGGTCGGGCAGGTACGCTCGACCACGAAGAAGCCCTGCTGCGCACGGACCTTGCCGTGGCCGCCGCACATCGAACAGCCGCGCTTGCCGGTGCCGGGCTGTGCGCCCGAACCGTTGCAGGGTTCGCACGATTGCGAGACTTCGATGGTGATCTCGGTGCTCTTGCCCCGGAACGCTTCGTCGAGGCTGACTTCCATGTCGTAGCGCAAGTCGGCGCCGCGCCGCTGCTGCTGACGAGCACCGCCACCGAAGGCGCTGCCGAAGATGGATTCGAAGATGTCGCCGATATCGCCGAAGTCTCCGCCGCCCTGACCGCCGCCTGCGCCCTGCTGGAACGCGGCATGGCCATAGCGATCGTAGGCCGCGCGCTTCTGCGGGTCCTTGAGGCAGTCGTAAGCCTCGCTGATCTGCTTGAAGCGCGCCTCGGAATCGGCGCAGCCCGGGTTCTTGTCCGGGTGGAAGCGCATGGCGAGCTTGCGGTAGGCCGACTTAAGGACCTTGTCGTCCGCAGTGCGCTCTACCTCGAGCAGTTCGTAATAGTCGATTTCAGTCGCTGACACGTGATATTTCCCCGTCGGAATACCTTAACCGCCACCGGCGCGGTTTGCACAGGTGGCGGCCAGGGTTTTCATCAGGACTTGTCAGCCCTTGTTTTCGTCGACTTCCGAGAACTCGGCGTCGACCACGTCGTCGTCGGCCTTGGCGGCTTCCGGCGAAGCAGCGGAAGCCTGCTCCTTCTCGTAGATGGCCTGACCGACCTTCATCGCCACCTGGGTCAGTTCCTGAGCCTTGGCGTTGATTTCGGTGGCGTCGTTGCCTTCCAGAGCGGTCTTGGTCGCGGCGATCGCGGCCTCGACTTCAGCCTTGAGCGAAGCGTCGATCTTGTCGGCGTGCTCGGTCAGCTGCTGCTCGGTCGCGTGGACGAGGCTGTCGGCCTGATTGCGGGCCTCGGCCGATTCGCGGCGCTTCTTGTCCTCTTCGGCGAACTTCTCGGCGTCACGGACCATCTGGTCGATGTCGCTGTCCGAAAGGCCGCCCGAGGCCTGGATGCGGATCTGCTGTTCCTTGCCGGTGCCCTTGTCCTTGGCGGACACGTTCACGAGGCCGTTGGCGTCGATGTCGAAGGTCACTTCGATCTGCGGGACACCACGACGCGCCGCCGGGATGCCGACAAGGTCGAACTGGCCGAGCAGCTTGTTGTCCTGCGCCATCTCGCGCTCGCCCTGGAACACGCGGATCGTCACCGCCTGCTGGTTGTCCTCGGCGGTCGAGTAGACCTGGCTCTTCTTGGTCGGGATCGTCGTGTTGCGGTCGATCATCTTGGTCATGATACCGCCGAGCGTCTCGATGCCCAGCGACAGCGGGGTCACGTCGAGAAGCAGCACGTCCTTGACGTCGCCCTGCAGAACGCCGGCCTGGATCGCCGCGCCCATGGCGACGACTTCGTCCGGGTTCACGCCGGTGTGCGGTTCCTTGCCGAAGAAGTCCTTCACGACTTCACGCACCTTGGGCATGCGGGTCATGCCGCCCACGAGCACGACTTCGTCGATGTCCTTGGCCGAAAGACCGGCATCGGCGATCGCCTTGCGGCAGGGCTCCAGCGTGCGCTGGATCAGGTCGGCGACCATGCGCTCCAGGTCGGAACGGGTGATCGTCTCGACGAGGTGCAGCGGGGTGGTGGCGCCGCCTTCCATGCGCGCGGTGATGAAGGGCAGGTTCACTTCGGTCGTCGCGGTGGACGACAGTTCGATCTTCGCCTTTTCAGCCGCTTCCTTCAGGCGCTGCAGAGCCAGCTTGTCGGTCTTGAGGTCGAGGCCTTCCTTGGCCTTGAACTTGTCCGCCAGCCATTCCACGACCTTCGAGTCGAAGTCTTCACCGCCGAGGAAGGTATCACCGTTGGTCGACTTCACCTCGAACACGCCGTCGCCGATTTCCAGAACCGAGACGTCGAAGGTGCCGCCGCCGAGGTCGTAGACCGCGATGGTCTTGCCGTCCTGCTTGTCGAGGCCGTAGGCCAGCGCCGCCGCGGTCGGCTCGTTGATGATGCGCAGCACTTCGAGACCGGCGATCTGGCCGGCGTCCTTGGTCGCCTGGCGCTGGGCGTCGTTGAAGTACGCAGGCACGGTGATGACCGCCTGCGTGACCGTCTCGCCCAGATACGATTCGGCGGTTTCCTTCATCTTCTGGAGCGTGAAGGCGCTGATCTGCGAGGGCGAGTAATCCTCACCACCGGCCTGGACCCAGGCATCGCCGTTCTTGCCCTTGACGATGTGGTATGGAACCAGCTCGGTGTCCTTCTTGGTCACCGGGTCGTCGAAGCGGCGGCCGATGAGGCGCTTCACCGCGAAGATCGTATTGTTGCCGTTGGTCACGGCCTGGCGCTTTGCAGGCTGCCCGATCAGGCGCTCACCATCCTTGGTGAAAGCGACGATCGAGGGCGTGGTGCGCGCGCCTTCTGAATTCTCGATGACCTTGGGCTTGCCGCCGTCCATGACGGCGACGCAGCTGTTGGTGGTGCCAAGGTCGATACCAATTACTTTAGCCATTATCCCCATTCCTCACGTCAGTGGGTGACACCGTGCGGATCGCCTCCCTTACACAAGGCAAGGCAGCTTGCACGGCTCGGTGACGTTCCAAGTCGTCGAGGCCGGATATAGGTGACGTTTCGCTTGGAACAAGCCTGTGTGAATGGCATTAGGCGCAACGATTCAGAAACGGGGCATAACAAAGGGAAATGCCTGTGACCAAACGTAACCTGCCAGTCGCCCTGATCTGCTCCGTCGCGCTGATGTCCATGGTCGCCGGTTGCGGCAAGACGCCCGACAGCCCGACCGAATCGAACGACGCCACCCTCTCCGGCCCCAACGCCAAGCCCGGCATGGTGGCGAGCGACGGCAAGTTGGTGCTGCCCATCGTCGCGGGCCGTCCAGGCGCAGTCTACTTTACTGTGCGCAATGACGGCGCCGAGCCGGTTACGCTGGCAGGTGTCCATGTCTCCGGCGCAGCCAAGGCGGAGATGCACCAGAGCAACGGCGGCACCATGGCCAAGGTCGACAGCCTGCCGATCGACCCGGGCGCCTCGATGGTCTTCGCGCCGGGCGGCCTTCACGTGATGGTCTTCGACGTCTCGCCCGATCTCAAGCCCGGCGGAAAGGCGGAGCTGACGCTGACCTTCTCCGATGGCGACAAGCTGTCGATGCCGCTGCAGGTCGAGGCCCTGGGGAGCCATACGGGGGGCGGTGGCATGAACCATGAGGGCATGGATCACGGCTCCATGGAAGGAATGCAGCACTGATCGTCGGTCCGGCCGTGGATCAACGGGGCGAGCGGGCGCTGACGGCGGGCGAGGTCGATCTCGTCCGCTCGATCTTCGGGAATGCGGTGGACTGCACGCCGGTGCGTGTCCGTCGCCGCCGATGGTTCCCGTTCCAGCCCGTCAACACGGTCATGGCGCCTTGCGGGCACCTGCACTTCCATCCCCGCAGCGATCTCTATCTGGATGATTTCTCGCGCGCTGCGCCGGGACTGCAGGGGTTGTTCATCCACGAGATGACCCATGTGTGGCAAACCCAGTGCACGGGACGCTGGTATCTGCCTCTGATGCGTCATCCGCTATGTCGTTACGATTATGTGCTGAGGCCGGGCTGGACACTCGATCGCTATGGCATCGAGCAGCAGGCGGAGATCGTGCGGCACGTCTTTCTGCTGCGTGAGGGGCTGCACTTTCCCGGAGCGCCGGAACTGGCAGCCTATCGCGGGATTCTGCCGTTCGGGGCGTAACTATAACGCCATTGCGAGCGCAGCGAAGCAATCCAGGGCAGTTCCACCCCGCTCTGGATTGCTTCGCTGCGCTCGCAATGACGATGTAACTCGCAAAGGCGCATGTAAATCGTAGAACAAGCCTCTACGAAACAGGGCGCAGGCACTTATGCGCCCGCGCCCTGCTCGAATTAACCTGACTGCCTGATCAGCAATCGCGATCCCAGTAACGGTCGCCGCGACGATCATAACGATAGCAGCCGCGATCGTTCTTCTTGGCCTGCGAACCGGCTACGGCACCAGCCGCAGCGCCGATCGCAGCGCCGGTGCCGACGTCACCGCCCGCGATCGCGCCGACGCCCGCGCCGAGCGCACCGCCTGCAAGGGCGCCCTCGCCCGCATAGTTGCTCGCGCAGCCACCGATGCTCAGCGCACCGGCGGCCAGAATGGGAAGGATGAGCTTGCGCATCGATGTTCTCCGAAAATTCTGTAGCCTATGCACAAGTGAACGGAAGCGCGCGCGTGAGGTTCCCCGGCAACAATACGATACGGCCCGCTTCCGGTATTTGCGGAGGCGGGCCGTATGTTCAGCTTAATGGAGAAACCCGATCAGTCCGGCTTCTTGGCCACCGCGACCATGGCCGGGCGCAGCAGGCGGTCCTTGATCATGTAGCCGGCCTGCATTTCCTGCAGGACCGTACCTGGCTCGGCATCCGCCGAGGGAAGCTCGATCATCGCCTGGTGCTGGTTGGGGTCGAGCGGCAGGCCCATGGCGGCGATGCGGGTGATGCCGTGGCTGGCGAAGACCTTGTCGATTTCACGACCGGTGGCCTCGATACCTGCAACGAGGCCCTTGAGCTTGTCATCTTCGCGCAGTTCCGCGGGGATCGCGGTCAGCGCGCGGGCGAGGTTGTCGGACACCGAGAGAATGTCGCGCGCGAAACCGGTCGCGGCATAAGCGCGGGTGTCGGCGATGTCCTTTTCGAGACGGCGGCGCACGTTCTGCGTCTCGGCGCGGGCGTAGAGCACATCCTGCTCGGCCGTCGCCAGCTTCTCGCGCAGCTTCGCGATTTCCTCGTTCTCGCCCTTGGTGTCCACGAAGTCCTCCGGCACGCCCTGAAGTTCCTCTGCCACTGCGGGATCTATGGCGGGCGACTGCGTCTTGTCGTCGGTCATTTGTTCTTTGGTTCCAGCTATCCGATGAGCTTGCCCAGGCTCTGGGCAGTGAAGTCCACCATGGGGACGACGCGCGCATAATTCAACCGAGTCGGGCCGATTACCCCCACCACGCCGACCACCCTGCCCTCACGGTCGCGATAGGGCGAAGCGATGACCGAGGACCCGGAAAGCGCGAAAAGCCGGTTCTCCGAGCCAATGAAGATGCGCGTCGACTGCGCTTCGCGCGCAGTGTCGAGCAGGTCGGCGACCGACTGCTTGTTCTCGAGGTCGTCGAGCAGCGAACGGACGCGTTCGAGGTCGGTCAGCGCGGCCTCGTCGAGCAGGTTGGCCTGCCCGCGCACGATCAGCACCGGCCTTGCAGTGGCATCCTCGCTCCACACGGCGAGACCGCGCTCCACGAGATCGCTGCTGGCGGCATCGAGGGCGGACTTGCCCGAAGCGATTTCGGCGCGCATCGCTCGCGCAGCCTGCGCCAGCGTGCGACCGCCCAGATGCGCGGAGATGTAGTTGGAGGCTTCCTCCAGCGCGCCGGAGGGAAGGCCCATCGGCAGTTCCAGCACGCGGTTCTCGATACCGCCATCTTCGCCCACCAGCACCGCCAGCGCCCGGCCCGGTGCCAGCGGCACGAGTTGCAGGTGCGTGAGTCGCGGCTCCCGGCGCGGCACCATGACCACGCCTGCACCCGACGAGAGGTTCGAAAGCAGGGCGCTGGTAGCCTCCAGCGCCGCTTCGATCGGCCCGGGCGCGGCGATGCGGCGCTCGATGGCCTGCCGTTCTTCGGCGGTGGGTTCGGCCACCTGCATGATGCCGTCCACGAACAGGCGAAGCCCCGCCTCGGTCGGCAGGCGTCCCGCGCTGGTATGCGGCGCGGCGAGCAGGCCCAACCCTTCGAGGTCTGCCAGCACCGAACGGATCGAGGCGGACGACAGGCTCACCCCACCCGGGCCGGCGAGCGTCTTCGAGCCCACCGGCACGCCGGTCGCCAGATACCCCTCAACGACGAGGCGGAAGATGTCGCGGGCGCGGGTGGTCAGTTCGGTGATCGGGGGCGTGGGCATATCGCGTGTCAATCTAGGCAATCCCCTTGAACCCTCAACCCCAATGCGCCTAGGGCGAGCGGGTATTTTCACGACGAGGATTCCCAAGAATGCGCCCTTCCGGCCGTGCACCTGACGAAATGCGTGCCATCGACATCCAGACCGGCTTTACCAAGCACGCGGAAGGCTCTGTCCTGATCTCCTTCGGCGACACCCGCGTGCTGGTCACCGCCTCGGTCGAGGAGAAGGTGCCGCCGTTCCTGCGCGGCAAGGGCGAAGGCTGGGTGACGGCGGAATACTCGATGCTGCCCCGCGCCACGCATACCCGTGGCAGCCGTGAAGCCGCCAAGGGCAAGCAGTCGGGCCGCACGCAGGAAATTCAGCGCCTGATCGGCCGCTCGCTTCGCGCCGTGGTCGACATGAAGAAGCTCGGCGAACGCCAGATCGTGCTCGACTGCGACGTGCTGCAGGCCGATGGTGGCACCCGCACCGCCTCGATCTCGGGCGCCTGGGTGGCGCTGCGCCTTGCCGTCGACAAGCTGATGGCCGACGGCAAGATCAAGGAAGACCCGATCACCGCGCGCGTCGCGGCGATCTCCTGCGGCATCCACCAGGGCACCCCGGTGCTCGACCTCGACTACATCGAGGACAGCGGCGCCGATGCCGACGCCAACTTCGTGCTGATCGAAGGCGGCCTGATCGCCGAAGCACAGGCCACCGCCGAAGGCGCGACGTACGACGAGGAAGGCCTGCTGCGCCTCCTGCGCCTCGCCCGCATCGGCTGCGAGGGCATCTTCGCGGCGCAGGCCAAGGCGGTCGGCCGCTGATGACGCGCAAGCTGGGCGATACGAAGCTGGTCATCGCCACGCACAACGCAGGCAAGCTGCGCGAAATTTCCGCGCTGCTCGCCCCGTTTGGCGTGGACTGCGTCTCGGCGGGCGATCTCGGCCTGCCCGAACCGGAGGAGACCGGCACCACGTTCGTCGAGAACGCGCTGCTCAAGGCCCATGCCGCTGCGAAGGCGGCAGGGCTGCCCGCTCTGGCCGACGACAGCGGCTTGTCGGTGACGGCGCTCGGCGGACGGCCGGGCGTCTATACCGCCGACTGGGCTGAGCGGCAGTGGTTCGAAGGCGAGCCGGGCAAGGATTACAAAGGGCGCGACTGGTACATGGCGATGGGCAAGGTCGAGGGCCTGCTCAGCCAGCAGGGACCGGATGTGGACCGCTCATGCTGGTTCACCAGCGTTTTAGCGATCGCATGGCCCGAGGGCGACGAGGCAATCTACGAGGGGCGGGTGACCGGCACCTTCTCGTGGCCGCCGCGCGGGACGATGGGCTTCGGTTACGACCCCGTCTTCGTGCCTGAAGGACGCGACGTCAGCTTCGCCGAACTCACGGTCGCCGAGAAGCAGACGATCAGCCACCGCGCCGACGCTTTCGCGAAGCTCGTCGCGGACCAGTTCCCCGATCAGTCCACGGCGTGATACGTTAGGCCGATGGCCCGCGCCCTCTACATTCACTGGCCGTTCTGCCTCGCCAAGTGCCCGTATTGCGACTTCAACAGCCATGTCCGCGAGCGTGTCGATCACGCGCGCTGGCAGGACGGGCTGCTCGCCGACATGCGCCATGAGCACGCGCTTGCAGGCGGAGAGCCGCTGGAGTCGATCTTCTTCGGCGGCGGCACGCCCTCGCTGATGCCACCCGCGCTGGTCGCGCGTCTGCTGCAGGAGGCCGAGGCGCTCTGGGGCTTCGCGCCCGGCATCGAGATCACGCTGGAGGGCAATCCCTCCTCGGTCGAGGCGGCCAACTATGCGGCGCTGGCGCAAGTCGGCGTCAACCGCGTGTCGCTGGGCCTGCAGGCGCTGGATGACGCGACGCTGCGCTTCCTTGGCCGCTTGCACGATGCGTCAGAAGGCCTGAAAGCGCTGGAAGTGGCGCAGCGGCATTTCCAGCGCGTCAGCTTCGATCTCATCTATGCGCGTCCCGGCCAGTCGCTGAACGACTGGCGCGCCGAACTGGACCGCGCGCTGGCCTCCGGCACCGGACACCTCTCGCTCTACCAGTTGACCATCGAGCCGGGCACGCGCTTCGAGACGATGGTGCGCAAGGGCGACTTCGTTCCGCTGGACGAGGACGCCTGCGCCGATATGTTCGCGCTCACCCGTGAAGTGACGGTGGCTGCGGGGCTCCCCGCCTACGAGATCAGCAACCACGCCCGTCCCGGCGAGGAAAGCCGCCACAACCTGACCTACTGGCGCTATCAGGACTATTGCGGAATCGGCCCCGGCGCGCATGGACGCCGCGGCGGTGTGGCGACGGTGCGCCATCGGAAGCCGGAGAACTGGCTCGCCGCGATGGCGCAATCCGCGCATGGGATTGTCGAGGAACGCCCTCTCGCCATCCCCGAACAGGCAAGCGAAGCGATGCTGATGGGCCTGCGCCTGCGCGAAGGCGTGGACCTCGGCGCAATGGCGGCGCGCTTCGGCCTGACTGCAGATCAGCTGTGCGATCCCGCCAAGGCCCGGTTCTACGAAGGACAGGGCCTGGTCTGGCGCGACGGCGCGCGCGTCGGCGTTAACGGCGAGGGCATGGTTCTGCTCGACGGGCTGCTGAGCGAACTGGTGCCCGAACAACTGGTCGCAGGCTGATGGCGAACAAGGCCGACCTGCTCGAAGCATGGGGCGGACATCTGGCCGAAGGACGGCGGCGCAGCCCGCATACCGTGCGCGCTTACGTGGCGACGGCGGGGCGCCTGCTCGACAGTCTTGGAGAAAGCGACTGGCACCGGCTGGCCGCCCTCGATGCGGGGGCGCTGCGCGGGCATCTCGCGTCGCGGCGGCAGGACGGGATCGGCAATGTCTCGGCCGCGCGCGAGCTTTCGGCGCTCAAGGCGTTCCTCGTCTTCGCGCGGGAGAAAGCCGGGGTAGCGCAGGCGTCGGCCCCGCGCGTGAAGGGGCCGCGCGTCAAGAAGGGACTACCCCGGCCCGTCACCCCTGACGAAGCGGTGGGGCTTGCGGAAGGGGTCCAGGACGACGCCTCTGAGCCATGGATCGGTGCACGGGACCGGGCGGTGCTGCTGCTGCTCTACGGCGCGGGCCTGCGCATCGCCGAGGCACTTTCGCTGACCGGCGCGGCGCTGCCGCTGGGCGAGACGCTGATGGTCACCGGCAAGGGCGGCAAACAGCGGGTCGTGCCCTTGCTCCCGAAGGTACGCGATGCCGTGATGGACTATCTCGCCAAGTCGCCGTGGCCGGTGGAACGCGATCATGCGCTGTTCCGGGGCGCCAAGGGTGGGCCATTGTCGCAGGGGATGGTGCAGAAGGCAGTGGCGCGGGCGCGGATATGGCTGGGCCTGCCGGCGAGCGCGACCCCGCATGCGCTGCGGCACAGCTTCGCCACGCACCTGCTCGGTGCGGGGGCGGACTTGCGCTCATTGCAGGAACTGCTGGGCCATGCCTCGCTGGGATCGACGCAGATCTATACCAAGGTCGATGCGGCGACGCTGCTCGACGTCTATCGCAATGCCCACCCGCGCGAACGCGACTGACTATTCCGACCGCGGCTTCCAGCGCAGCACCCGCCAGACGTAGAACACTACGGTCACCACCGCGACCGCCAGCGTCGCCCAGCCGAGCCACTGCTCCGCCTGTGCCAGCGTGTTGCCGAGCCACTTGCCGCCGATGATCAGCAGGACATTCCAGATCGCCGCGCCGAAAAAGGTGAAGGCGAAGAACTTCACGTGCCCCATGTGGGCCAGCCCGGCCGGGATCGAGATTACCGAACGGAACATCGGCATGAAGCGGAACACGAAGACCACCCAGTGCCCGTGCCTGCGCAGGAAGCGTCCGGCCACTTCGACATCGTGCCATTCCAGCGTCAGCCAGCGGCCCCAGCGGTCGATGAACGGCCGCAGTCGCTCGTAGCCGAGGCGGTCGGATATCAGGAACAGCACGTAGTTGCCGAGGGTCGAGCCTAAAGTTCCCCAGAACAGCAGAGGCCAGAAATGCATGTCCCCGCGTGCGACGGCGATCCCTCCGAGGCCCATGATGACTTCGGAGGGGATCGGCGGGATGATATTCTCCAGCGCCATGAGGAACATGATGCCGAGATAGCCGCCCTGCCGGATGATTTCGTAGATCCATTCACCCACGATGAGCGACACCCGGTTGTCCTTGCCCTGTCAGGGGGAAGGATAGCGCAGCTTGGAAGCGGAGCTTGACCACCAGCCCCACCCAACTTCGGCTGGGCCGCTGAGCGGCCAAGCCTGCGTATCGCGCCCCTGAAGGGGCAGGAGAAAAGATCACATCGCGGCATGCCGCCTTTCGATCGCATCCCAAATGCGCGCGGCCGTATCTGTGCCGTTGAACCGGTCGATCGCCACGATGCCGGTGGGCGAAGTCACGTTGATTTCCGTCAGCCATTTTCCGCCAATCACGTCGATACCAACGAAAACCAGCCCCCGCGCCTTGAGTTCCGGCCCAAGCGCCGCGCAGATTTCCTCTTCCGCCGAAGTGAGCGTGCTGGCCTCGGCCGAGCCGCCCACCGCGAGGTTGGAACGGAACTCGCCCTCGCCCGGCTTGCGGTTGATGGCGCCCGCGAACTCGCCGTCGACGAGGACGATGCGCTTGTCGCCTTCCGACACGTCGGGGAGGAAGGGCTGGACCATGAACGGCTCGACCCAGGCGTTCTCGAACATCTCGATCAGCGCGCCGAGGTTCGATCCGTCGGCGGGCACGCGGAACACCGCCTTGCCGCCGTTGCCGTGAAGCGGCTTGATCACGAGGTCGCCGGGATGGCGCAAGTTGAACGCCTTCACGTCCTCGATCCGGCGGGCGATGAACGTCGGCGGCATGAACCGCGCGTAGTCGAGCACGAAGACCTTCTCCGGCGCATTGCGCACAGAAGCAGGATCATTGACCACCAGCGTCTTGCCCGCGAGCCTTTCCAGCAGGTGCGTCGCGGTGATGTAGCCGAGGTCGAACGGCGGGTCTTGGCGCATCAGCACCACGTCGATGTCTTCGACGAGGTCGATCAGGCGATACTCGCCGCGCGTGAAGTGATTGCCCTCGACGCGCTGGACGGTGACGGGCGCGCCCCAGCAGGTCAGGCGGCCGCCAGCGCCGTGCGCGGTGTCGTAGGCCAGCGTGCGCACGTCGTAGTGATAGAGGGTGTGCTCCCTCGCCTGCGCGGCGAGCATCAGGGCGAAGCTCGAATCGCCCGCGATCTTGATCGTTTCGAGCGGGTCCATCTGGACGGCGACGCGCAAAGTCATGGCGGATTCGGGCCTTTCGGAGTCGGGGGTACTTTGGTCGGCGGCGGTCTAGCCGCGTTCGCGCCTAGGTGCGACCTCAATCGCGAGTTTCAAGTCCGCGTCAGCCTCCTGGCTGCCAGGCATTGATGATTCGGCGGGGCCAAACCCAAGGCGCGATCAGGATCACGTCGATGCGCTGGTCGTCGCCGGGACGGGCATAGCGGCTCGCTATCAATTGCGCGGCATCGGCCACGCGCCTGAGCCGCCGCTCATCGATGGCCATGGCGAGTTCCGCCTGCGTCGCCCGCCACTTCACCTCGACGAAGCAGACCGTGCGGCCGCGCCGCGCGACGATATCCACCTCGCCCTTGCGGGTCTTCACCCGCCGCCCGACCACGCGCCAGCCGGTGAGCCAGAGGTAGAGCGCGGCGAGCCATTCGCCCCGTCGTCCATGGCGCTCGGCCCGCTTGCGCCGCTCGCTCATTTGAGTTCGAGTGCCCGGGCATAGAGCGTCTTGCGGTCGAGCCCGGTCGCCTTCGCCACCGCCGCTGCCGCCTGCGATGCCTTGGCGGTGGCCAGGGCATCGCGCAGCAGGGCATCGACGTCCACTTCTCCCAACGGTTCCTCTCCGGGCGGTGCGATCAGCAGCACGATCTCGCCCTTGGGCGGGTGCGCGGCGTAGTATTCCGACAGTTCCTGTGGAGAACCGCTGCGGCATTCCTCGAATTTCTTGGTCAGTTCCCGTCCCACGGCAACCTCTCGCCCCGGCAGCACCGAGGCGATCGCGGCCAGCGACGCGTCAAGGCGCGGCGCCGTATCGTAGAAGATCAGCGTGGCGGGAACCTTACCCAGTTCAGCAAGCATGTCCTCGCGCGCCTTGGCCTTGTTCGGCAGGAAACCGGCGAACAGGAAGCGGTCGTTCGGCAGGCCCGAAAGCGTCATCGCCACGACCGCCGCATTCGGCCCCGGCAGGCTGGTTACCGCGATTCCCCGCTCCCTTGCGGTACGCACGAGGCGATAGCCCGGGTCCGAGATCAGCGGTGTCCCCGCATCGCTGACCAGTGCGACCGGCTCTGCTTCCATCAGCGCCAGCAGCCGTTCGCGATCGCCCTCTCCGGCATGGTCGTCGTAGCGTACCAGCTTCTTCTTCAAACCGAGGTGATGCAACAGCTTGCCCGTCACGCGGGTGTCCTCGCAGGCGACTGCGGAGACGCCGCGCAGGGTCTCGATTGCCCTGAGGGTAATGTCCCCCAGGTTGCCAATCGGGGTTGCGACTATGTAAAGGCCCGGCAAGAGTGTGTTTTCCATCGGCCAGACTCATGGCCCAGATACCGAGGGAGCGGCAAGCTATGTTCGACCTTAAAGGGAACGGGCGCCTCAATCGTCGCAGTCTTCTCGCCGCGGCCGCCATGGCTCTGGTCGCCGGTTGTACCGTGGTGCCCAAGGCGCCTCAGCCCGGCCCGCCGCCCGCGCCCACGCCTCCTCCCTCGCAGAGCGAACTGCCGGTGGACAAGGACCGTCACAGCATCGCGCTGCTGGTGCCGATGACCGGCGCCAACGCCGGTGTCGGCCAGGCGATCGCCAATGCCGCCAACATGGCCCTGCTCGACACCGCCGCGAAGAACCTGCGCGTGACGACGTACGACACCAGCGCCAATCCGGCCGAAGCTGCCCGCCGCGCGGTGACGGACGGCAACCAGCTGATCCTCGGCCCGCTGCTCGCCGACGACATCCCGGCCGTCTCGGGCATCGCCAAGGCGGCGAAGGTTCCCGTCATCTCGTTCTCCAATGACGAGCAGGCGGCGAACCGCGATGTCCTCATCATGGGCAACCTGCCCGGCCAGTCGGTGACGCGCACGGTGCAGTACGCCCGTTCGCAGGGCATCTCCACGTTCGGTGCGCTCGTCCCGCGCGGCGACTACGGCGACCGCACCAGTGCGGCGCTGCTGCAGGCGGTACGCGCCAGTGGCGGTTCCGTGATCGCTCTGGAGCCCTACGAACGCAGCGCCGTCTCGATCGCCTCGGCCGCGCAGCGCGTGAAGGCCAAGGGCGGTTTCGACGCCCTGCTGATAGCCGACAGCGGATCGCTCTCGGTTCGTGCCGCCACGGCCTTCAAGGGCGCCGCGAAGACGCCCGGCGTGAAGATCCTCGGCACCGAACTGTGGAGCGGCGAGCGTGACGTCAACGCCTCGGCAGCACTGGCAGGCGCCTGGTATTCGACCGTGTCCGACCAGCGCTTCGCACAGTTCTCCAAGAGCTACCGCGCGCGCTTCGGTAGCCAGCCGTTCCGTATCGCCACGCTCGGCTATGATGCGGTGCTCCTGACCCTTCGCGTCGCGCGCGACTGGAAGCCGGGCACCCGCTTCCCGGCCGATACCCTGCGCGACACCAAGGCGTTTCCCGGTGGCTTCCTCGGCGTGGACGGCGCGTTCCGCTTCACCAAGGGCGGCCTGATCGAGCGCGCGCTGGAAGTGCGTGAGGTCGGCGCGGGCACGGTGAAGGTGGTCAGCCCGGCGCCGGTGAAGTTCGGGGAGTAAGGCTCTGCCCACCCCGTCCGGCTAGGCAGCAAGCTGCCAAGCCTTCCGGCCCTCCCGCAAGCGGGCGGGCAAAAACGACATGAACTCCCCTCCCGCTTGCGGGAGGGGCTGGGGGCGGGCCGGTTCCGACGCGACGCCTCAGACACTGCGGATAAAGCGCAAACCCCTGCTTGCCCCCACGATTCCGCGCGCCCTATAGTGGCCGCTATGTCCGACGACCTCTTCGACAAGCTCCCCGCCGCCACCGGCGAGTCCTATGACGGTTCCGCGATCGAGGTGCTGGAGGGGCTCGAACCCGTCCGCCGCCGTCCGGGCATGTACATCGGCGGCACGGATGAGCGCGCGCTGCACCACCTTGCGGCCGAAGTCCTCGACAACGCGATGGACGAGGCCGTCGCCGGTCACGCCAACCGCATCGAGGTGACGCTGGAAGAGGAGCCCGGCACCGCCGGCCGCATCACCATCACCGACAACGGCCGCGGCATCCCGGTGGACGAGCATCCCAAATTCCCGGGCAAGTCGGCGCTGGAGGTCATCCTCTCCACCCTGCACTCGGGCGGCAAGTTCTCCGGCAAGGCCTACGCCACCTCGGGCGGCCTGCACGGCGTCGGCATCTCGGTGGTCAATGCGCTGTCAGTGAAGACGCGCGTGGAAGTGGCGCGCAACAAGGAACTTTACGCGCAGGAATTCTCTCGCGGCGTGACGCTCGGCCCGATCCAGCGTGTCGGCGCAGCGCCGAACCGGCGCGGCACGGCCGTCACCTTCACGCCCGACACCGAAATCTTCGGCGACCAGAAGTTCAAGCCCGCGCGTCTGTTCAAGCTGGTGCGCTCCAAGGCGTACCTATTCGCAGGCGTCGAAATCCGCTGGAAGTGCGCGCCTGCACTCGCGGTGGACGGGGTTCCGGCGGAGGCGACCTTCCAGTTCCCCGGCGGCCTTGCCGATCACCTTGCCGAGCAGATCGGCACTCGCGAATGCGTGACCACGCAGTTCTTCTCCGGATCACAGGACTTCCCCAAGGGCGAGGACGGCTCCGAACAAGGCCGCGTCGAATGGGCGATCGCCTGGCCGCTCTACTCCGACGGCTCGTACTCGTGGTACTGCAACACCATCCCGACGCCCGACGGCGGCACCCATGAGCAGGGCCTGCGCGGCGCGCTGACCAAGGGCATTCGTGCTTTCGCCGACCTCGTCGGTCAGGCCAAGAAGGCCAAGGACATCACGCCGGACGACGTGGTGACCGGCAGTGAGGTGATGCTCTCGGTCTTCATCCGCGACCCGCAGTTCCAGAGCCAGACCAAAGACCGCCTGACCTCTCCGGAGGCAGCGCGCATGGTCGAAGCGGCGGTGCGCGACCATTTCGACCACTTCCTCACCGACAACCTCGATCGCGGCAAGGCCCTGCTCGGCTCGGTGATGGAGCGCATGGACGAACGCCTGCGCCGCAAGGCGGAGCGCGAGGTCAAGCGCAAGACCGCTACCAACGCCCGCAAGCTGCGCCTCCCCGGCAAGCTAACCGACTGCTCGGGCGAAGGCCACGGCGAAACCGAACTGTTCATCGTCGAGGGCGATTCGGCAGGCGGCTCGGCCAAGCAGGCGCGCGATCGCAAGACGCAGGCGATCCTGCCGATCCGCGGTAAGATCCTCAACGTCGCATCGGCCACGGCCGACAAGATCCGTGCCAACCAGGAAATCGCCGACCTCGGCCTCGCGCTCGGCTGCGGCACGCGCAAGGACTGCAACGCCGACAACTTGCGCTACGACCGCATCGTCATCATGACCGACGCCGACGTCGACGGCGCCCACATCGCCACGCTGCTGATGACGTTCTTCTTCCAGGAGATGCCGGACATCGTGCGGCGCGGGCACCTCTACCTCGCGCAGCCGCCGCTCTACCGCCTGACCTCGGGCGCGACCTCCGCCTACGCCCGCGACGATGCGCACCGTGCCGAACTGGAAGCGACGAAGTTCAAGGGCAAGAAGGTCGAAGTCGGCCGCTTCAAGGGCCTTGGCGAGATGAACCCCGGCCAGTTGCGCGAGACGACGATGAGCCCGGACACCCGTTCCCTGATCCGCATCACCCTGCCGCAGGAGAGCGAGGGCCGATTCGCAGTGAAGGATCTCGTCGACCGCCTGATGGGCCGCAATCCCGAACATCGCTTCCATTTCATCCAGAACCGCGCCGGCGACCTCGACCGCGAACTGATCGACGCCTGACGGATACCGCCCGATGAACATCCGTTGACCTTCATCCCGCCTGCCGTCAGCCTGCCCGCGATGGTCAGGCCGGGGGCAGGCAATGAGCGGATGGCGGGGTTTTCTCAGTTTCGTGCTGGCACTCGTTCTGGGTAGCGGCACGGCACATGCGCAGGACGATACCAAGGCTTTGCTCAAGCAGCGTGTCGCGGAGGTCGTCGCGGTCATGCAGGGCAAGCGCGATGCCGCAGAGACTTTCGACGCCCGCTTCCTGAACGAAGTTCCGGCCGAGCGCCTTCGTGCCCTCACCTCGCAGATCGCGGCGCAGGGCGGTGCGGTGGAAGGATATGCGGACTTCAAGCGCGAACAGCAGCGTTCGGCCACCTTCACCCTGAAACTCGCCAATGGCACCGCGCCCGCCCGGATCGAACTGGGATCGGGCGACAAGCCCCTGGTGGCGGGCTTTCGTATCTTCGCGGTGACGCCTGCAGGCGACAGCCTCGACAAGCTGGATGCGGATTTCGCAGCCTTGCCGGGAAAGGCCGGGTTCGCGGTCTATCGCCTCGGTGATGACGCGCCGGTGCTCGCCAAAGGCCGCGAGGTGACGACACCGTTCGCAGTGGGCTCCTCGTTCAAGCTCTACGTCCTCGCGGCGCTGGCGCGGCAGGTGAAGGAAGGCAAGCGGCGCTGGAGCGACGTCGTGCCCGTATCGGGCAAGTCCTTCCCGAGCGGCACCGTGCACACCCTCCCCGACGGTGCGCCGGTGACGGTGCATACCCTCGCCAGCCTGATGATCTCCATCAGCGACAATACCGCGACCGACATGCTGGTGCGCCTTGCTGGGCAGGAGGCATTGGCACGCGAAGTCCGCCTCGCCCGGCACGCAAGGCCCGAGGCGATGGCGCCGATAATGACGACCGCGCAGCTCTTTGCCCTCAAGCGTGGCGGTGACGCGGTCACGGAGCGGTATGCCAGCGCCTCGCCGCAGGAACGCCAGCGCCAGCTCGATGCGCTGGACCTCTCGCGGGTCTCCGAGGCCGACCCCGGCGAAGTGTTCGGTCATGGCCCGGTAGCGATCGACCGCATCGAATGGTTCGCCTCCCCCGCAGACCTTGCGGGCGTGATGAACGACTTGCGCCGCCTCGACAGCCGCGAGGCGTTCGACATCCTCGCCATCAACCCGGCGATGGATAGCGCCACCGCCCGCACGCGGGCCTACGTGGGCTACAAGGGCGGCTCGGAAGACGGCGTGATGAGCATGACCTGGCTGCTGCAGGGCAAGTCGGGAGCGTGGTCGGTGGTGACGGGAAGCTGGAACGATCTGAAGGCGCCGATCGACAACAAACGCTTCGAAGTGCTCATGCTGCGACTGGCGAAGCTGGCCGGCTGACCCGTCGCCACAGCACTGCAAACAACAGGCCCAGCACGAGCGGCATCACCGGCAGGGCAAGGTTCATCGCCAACGGCCGCGCGAAGGCTGGCGCGGCGAAGGCGAGGAGGATCGCCAGCTTCTCCCACCCGGCGAAGCCGCGGCGCAGCCCCTCCCCCACCAGCCAGAGTAGCGGGAACGCCAGCAGCACCATGTCGTAGTCGAGCACGAAGGGCGTCACCAGCGGCGCTCCGGCGAGGGCGAGGGCGGCCAGACCATCGGACCAACCCCTTCGCCATGCTGCCCGCGCCAACAGGCCCGCTATCACCAGCGCCACCACCGCCTGCACCGTATAGGCAATCGATGTCGCGGCGCCCAGCAGCTTGAGCGCCGCGAAGGGGCTCATCATCTTGGCGTAGCCGACCGCGCCTGCCGCCATGGCCTCCTCGGCGCGGGCACTGGCGGAGAGCCAGCCTGACCAGACCTCGCCACCGAACAGCAGCGCCGAGGCGGCGGCAAGCAGTGCGGCGGTGAGGACGGCTGCGAGGATCGTTCGCCATTGACCGGTGAGCAGCAGCACGATCGGCAGCAGCAGCCCGAACTGCGGCTTGATCGTCGCCAGCCCCAGCAGCACGCCCGCCAGCACCGGCCGCGTGGGCACGAGCCACAATCCAGCCCCGAGCAATCCCGCGACGAGGAACGCCGTCTGGCCGTGCGTCACCACGATCGGCACCGCCGGGAACGCGAGGAGCAGCAGCCACAAAGGAACCGGCACAAAAAACCGGTGCCACCACGCCCGCACGCTCGCGACATAGACCGCCCCCGTCGTCACCAGCCACGCGGCGAGCGCCGGGAAATAGCCCAGCCCGCCGAGCGGCCAGCAGAATGGCAGGAACGAGGGCGGATAGAAGAAGGCGGTGTAACCGCCCTCGGATGCAAAGAAGGCCCTTTGCGCGGCGATATGCGCGGCGCCGTCGTACACGTCCGCGCCTGCCCGAAGCATGTGCCCGACCGTCCAGAAGCTGATGAAATCGCTCCCCAGCAGGAAGCCGTTGCGATCGACACCGCCATGCGAACTCGCCACCAGCCAAGCGAGCATCGCGACATTGAGCAGCGCGAGAATCCGCAAGTAAGCGCCGCAACGCGCCGCGCCCAGCCAGTCCATCTTTCGCAGGAAATCGAGCCCCATGCGCTCTGCTCTGCAACGCTCGCGCGGGGAAGTCCATCGCCTGCCCGTCGTATCCGGATCGATATTGCCTTGCAGCATCGCACCCCATAAGGCTTAATCAAACGGTTAAAGTCACAGGATGAGCCGATGCAGCGTTTCGAAGGCACCAGCAACTACGTCGCCACCGAGGACCTCAAGGTCGCCGTCAATGCCGCCGTGCTGCTGCGCCGCCCGCTGCTGGTGAAGGGCGAGCCCGGCACCGGCAAGACCGTGCTGGCCGAACAGATCGCCGAGGCTCTCGATGCGCCGCTCATCACCTGGAACGTCAAGTCCACCACCAAGGCGCATCAGGGCCTGTATGAATACGACGCCGTCGCCCGCCTGCGCGATGGCCAGCTCGGCGATGCGCGGGTCCACGACATCGGCAACTACATCCGCAAGGGCAAGCTGTGGGAGGCGTTCACCTCGCCGCGCCTGCCGGTCCTGCTGATCGACGAGATCGACAAGGCCGACATCGAGTTTCCCAACGATCTCCTCGCCGAACTCGATCGCATGGCCTTCGACGTCTACGAGACCGGCGAGCATGTCGCCGCCGTCGAGCGCCCGATCGTGGTGATCACCTCGAACAACGAGAAGGACCTGCCCGACGCCTTCCTGCGCCGCTGCTTCTTCCACTATATCCGCTTCCCGGACCGCGAGACGATGGAGGCGATCGTCGACGTTCACTTCCCCGGCATCCAGAAGGTGCTGGTGCGCAAGGCCATGGAGATCTTCTACGACTTACGCGAAGTGCCCGGCCTCAAGAAGAAGCCCTCGACCAGCGAACTGCTCGACTGGCTCAAGCTGCTGATGAACGAGGACATGCCGCTCGACGTGCTGCAGAACAGGGACTCCGCCAAGGCCATCCCGCCGCTGCACGGGGCCTTGCTCAAGAACGAGCAGGACGTGATGATGTTCGAACGACTGGCCTTCATGGCCCGGGGAAACCGCTGAGATGACCGCATCGTATTCGGGGCGCTGCAACTGCGGTGCCGTTACCGTCGAAATCACCGCGGAGCCGGTTGCCACGCGCCAATGCTGGTGCCGCCAGTGCCAGAAGGCCGCCGGTGGCGGCCCGACTCACAACGCGATGTTCCCGACCGACGCGGTGACGCTGACCGGGGATCGCGGCGAGTTCGTCTACGTCGCGGCCAGCGGCAATACGCTGACGCAGGAGTTCTGCGTGGCCTGCGGCAGTCCGGTCCTCGGCCGATCGAGCGCGCGCCCGCAGTTCCGCACCATTCGCATCGGCCTGCTCGAAGGCGACCACGGCGTGAAGCCCGCGATGGCGATCTGGACGGACGACGCACCGGACTGGGCGGTGATCGATCCGGCGCTGGAACGCTGGCCGCAGCAGCCCCCTGCCCCGGCTCCCACGCCGCAGGACTGATCGGCGGCACCGGGTCATGACCGCAGGGCCGACCACGCACACCCGTTTCGCCGTGATCCGCGCGCGGCTCGAGGGCTTCACGCCGCGTCCGGGCTGGCGCGCGTGGGTCTACGAGTTCCTGCTGTTCGGCTTCAAGCAGGGCTGGGCCTGCCTGTTTGGCGGGCTGCTGCTCGCGCTGCTCCTTGGCACGCACCTGTTCTATCCCGACGATGCGCCGCTCGCCCGATACGATTTCCTGACCATCAGTGCGCTGGCCATCCAGTTGGCGATGCTCGCGCTGCGGCTGGAGACGTTGGACGAAGCCAAGGTCATCCTTGCTTTCCACGTCGTCGGCACCGTGATGGAACTGTTCAAGACCTCTGTGGGATCGTGGGAATATCCCGAGGCGGCGATGCTGCGGGTGGGCGGGGTGCCGCTGTTCTCGGGCTTCATGTATGCGGCCGTCGGCAGCTACATCGCCCGCGTCTGGCGTATCTTCGACTTCCGCTTCACCGGCTACCCGCGCGAGGGGCTTTCAGTGGTGCTGGCTTTGGCGATCTACGTCAATTTCTTCGCGCATCACTGGCTGCCCGACTTGCGGCTCGCGCTGTTCGCCATGCTGGCCCTGTGCTTCGCCCGCACCCGCATCTGGTTCCGTGTCTGGCGGGAGGATCGGTGGATGCCGCTGCTGCTCGGCTGGTTCCTCGTCGCGCTGTTCATCTGGTTCGCGGAGAACCTCGCGACGTTCTCGCACGCGTGGATCTACCCGAGCCAGCGCAGCGGCTGGGCGATGGTCCACTTCGGCAAGCTGGGCGCGTGGTATCTGTTGATGTATATTTCCTTCGTGCTGGTCGCGGCCGTGCATCGCCCCAAGTCACGCGTGACGGCCGAGGCATTTTCCTACACCGCGCAGGACCGGTAGCATGCGCCACATGAACTGCCTGCCGCCCCTCTCCAACCTGTCACCTTACGGTGCACCGAAAGGTCACACGGCACTTTTGAAAAGGCCCGGAAAACCGGAGGTTTCGGGAGTAAGGTTACACATTTTCACCGCTCGTTCCGTGTCAACCCGCAGAGGCAGCGCGCCATGTTCCTGAACTTCATCGACGAACTGCGCAGCGCGGGCATTCCGGCCTCGCTCAAGGAGCACCTCGTGCTGCTGGAAGCGCTCGACAAGGACGTGATCGAGCAGACGCCCGAGGCGTTCTACTACCTCAGCCGCGCGACTTTCGTGAAGGACGAGGGCCTGCTGGACCGCTTCGACCAGGTGTTCCGCAAGGTGTTCGAGGGCATTTTCAGCGACTACGGCCAGCAACCCGTCGAGATTCCCGAGGACTGGCTCAAGAAGCTCGCCGAACGCTACTTCTCGGCCGAGGAGATGGAGGCGGTGAAGGCGCTCGGTTCCTGGGACAAGATCATGGAAACGCTGAAGAAGCGACTGGAGGAGCAGGAAAAGCGGCATCAGGGCGGCAACAAGTGGATCGGCACCAACGGCACCTCGCCGTTCGGGCACTCGGGCTACAACCCCGAAGGCGTGCGCATCGGCGGGGAAGGCAAGCAGGGCCGCGCGATCAAGGTCTGGGAAAAGCGCGAGTTCGCCAATCTCGACAACACCCGCGAACTCGGCACCCGCAACATCAAGGTGGCGCTGCGCCGCTTGCGCCGCTTCGCCCGCGAAGGCGCGGCGGAGGAGCTTGATCTCGACGCCACGATCGCGGGCACGGCGAAGCAGGGCTGGCTCGACGTCGTCATGCGGCCGGAGCGGCACAATGCGGTGAAGGTCCTGCTGTTTCTCGACGTCGGCGGCTCGATGGACCCGTTCATCAGGCTGATCGAGGACCTGTTCAGCGCCGCTACGGCGGAGTTCAAGAACATGGAGTTCTTCTACTTCCACAACTGCCTCTACGAAGGCGTATGGAAGGACAACCGCCGCCGCTGGTCGCAGCGCACGCCGACTTGGGACATCCTCCACAAGTACGGCCACGACTACAAGGTGATCTTCGTCGGCGACGCCGCGATGAGCCCCTATGAGATCAGCCATCCCGGCGGCTCGGTGGAGCACATGAACGAGGAAGCGGGCACGGTCTGGCTGAACCGCGTGGTGCAGACCTATCCGGCGACGGTTTGGCTGAACCCCTCGCCGGAGCGGCAATGGGGTTATTCCGGTTCGACTCGCATGATCCGCGAGATCATGGGCGGAGCGATGTACCCGCTGACGCTCGACGGGCTGGACTCGGCCATGCGCGAGTTGACCCGCAAGAAGGGGTGAGCAGTCAGTTCGCAGACGGCTTGCGCGCGGCCAGATAGAGCCAGTCACCCATGCCCACGAGCGGCCCGAGCTTGGCGGCGGGTGCGAACAGGGCCGCATAGGCGAGCCGCTTGGGCATGCGCGCCAGCGTCGCCGGGGCGCCGAAGGTATAGGCGAGGTCGATGTTGCAATGGCGGGTGCCCGCCACCCGGAAGCCCGCGGACTCCACCATCCTCGCCAGCGTCGCCTCCGAGAACTGGAACAGGTGATGCGGCGGCTCGGGATGGGGCCAGTAGTCCAGCCGGTTCGCCAGCGGGTAGGACAGGCGTGGAAACAGCCCGTCGATGTTGGGCGTCGACAGCACCAGCCACCCGCCCGGTGCGAGGAGGTCAAAGGCAGCGCGCAAATCGGCGGAAGGATCGGGGACATGCTCGATCACGTCGAACAGCGTGAGTACGTCGCACGAACCGGGAGCCAGAGTGGTATCGTGCAATGTGCCCCGCTCGATCCCGAGGCCGGTGCGGCGGTGTGCCTCCTCGGCGGATTCGCGCGAGAATTCGATGCCGGAGCAGTCGAATCCGGCTTCGTGGGCAAGCAGCAAGAACTCGCCGGAGGAACAGCCGACGTCGACCAGTCGGCCTGATGCAACGAAGCGCCGCGTGAACTTCAGGTGCCGCGCCGCGATGGTAGCCATCCGGCGTGAGGCGGTGCTGCCGGGATCATGCAGTTCGGAGTGGTAATCGCTCTCCCCCGCCGAGTAGAGCTTGCGCAGCGCATTCTCATCCGGCGGATTGGAAACGTAGGCGAGATCGCATTGAACGCAGCGCACGAGGTCGTAGCCCTTGGCGCGAAACAATGGCTTCGCGCTCGCACTGCCGCACATGTTGCATTCGGTCATGCTGCCCTCCGATCCGAACCACGGGCAATTCCCTAGGTCGGATTGGTGGACGGAGAGTTAACCTCGCCCTGAGCCTCAAGGATAGAGCAGAAGGCCCGCGATTTCCGCGCGCCATGCCGCTTCATCGGCGACGGCGATGGCTTCGAGATCGTCGGGCGTGGAGGCCGGATCGTCCACCCATTCGCGCAGGGCCGGACCGCCGTTGATGACGTCGATGGCCAGGCGCTCGAACTCGTACTCGTACGGGAAGTCGCGCCAGAGCGGATAGTCGGGATAGAGGCGGCGGATCGCCTTGAAGGCCAGCGCCTGCAACCGCCAGGGACGGAATGCATGGTGATCGTAGAACGCACCCTCGGCGTGGATCATCAGGCCATTGCACAGGCTTTTGGCATGCTTGTGGAAGGTCGGCTCGAACCAGCATTCGCGGATGGCGCAGCCCGCCAGCCATTCGGGCGCGAAGGCCTGCATCTCGGCGAGCACCGCCTTGGCGTCGATGTCCGGCGCGCCGAACAGGACTTCGAGCGGGCGCGTGGTGCCGCGTCCTTCGGAGACCGTGGCGCCCTCGATCATCACTGTCCCGGCATAGGCGCGGGCCATGTTGAGATTGGCGGCATTCGGGCTGGGGTTGATCCAGATGCGATCCTGCGGCCAGCCGAAGCCGGGCGCGGCCTCGGGCTCCCAGCCTTCCATCGCGATCACGCGGTAATCGACGTTCAGGCCGAAGCGGCGGATGAACCAGTGGCCCATCTCGCCCAGGGTCAGGCCGTGGCGCATCGGCATCGGCCCGGCGCCGACGAAGCTCTCCTGCCCCGGCAGCAGCGTGGTGCCCTCGATCGGGCGACCGGCGGGGTTGGGCCGATCGAGCACCCACACGCTCTTGCCCTGCGCGGCGGCCTCTTCCAGCAGGTAGAGCAGCGTGGTGACGAAAGTATAGATGCGGCAGCCGAGGTCCTGCAGGTCGAACAGGAAGACGTCGGCGGTGGACATCATCTGGCCCGTCGGACGACGCACTTCGCCGTAGAGGCTGAACACCGGGATGCCGTAAACCGGATCGGTCTCGTCGAGCGTCTCGACCATGTTGTCCTGCTTGTCGCCCTTGAGGCCATGCTGCGGGCCGAAGGCGCTGGTCACGTTGACCCCGGCCGCGATCAGCGCGTCGAGCGAATGGACAAGGCCCTCGGTCACCGAGGCCGGATGGGCGACGAGCGAAACGCGCTTGCCTTCGAGCGGAGCGCGCAGTGCGGGGTCCGCCAGCAGGCGGTCTATACCGAATTTCATGGTGCGCTCGGTGCCGCAATGGTTGCCGTGAAGCAAGCCGGATCGTGGAAGTCGGGTGCATCGCTGCTGTGGGCGAGCGACCAGTAGCTTTTGGTGCCGCCGTGCTCCTCGATCACCGCCGTGAAGCCGCAGCGCCACGGAGCGGGGGGCAGTCCGGCGGCGGGGATCGCGGCGTCGAAGATCGCCATGTCGGTGCCTTGCCGGATCGTGCACTCGGGTTCGCGCGGCATCGGCCTTTCGACCATGCCCTCGCGCCGGGCCGTGAAGTCGTAGACGTTCCAGCGCTCGGAGGGAGAAAGATTGATCTCGGTGTAGCCCGGTCCGTCTCCGTGCTGGAGGAACAGTTCGAAGCAGGTTGTCTGCCACAGGCCATCCGCCCTGCCCTTGCCTGCAAACGGCAGGACGACCAGTTGTGCCGCACCCATGATCTTCCAGCGCGCGCGTAACCACTCGGCGTCATGACCGATGATCCGCGCCTCCAAACTGCGGACGGCGAGCGGAGGATGTGCGGGGTGGAAGACGAGTTCGGTCATAACCACTCGCTATGCGCTGACGGGGCCGTGTGGCAATGCGGTTCCGGCGATATGCGGCGTCCCGGACGTGTGCCGGGACCGGAGGCTGTCTTCAGGCAATCCCGGATCAGGTCGGGGACGACGGCGGCAGACCATCCATTTATTTCCCCCCCTCCCCGTGCTAGGCGCGCGCTTCCCTTAAAACGAAGCGGAACCGATGACCTACAATTCGACCCTGCTGCGCCTCCTCGACGAGCGAGGCTACATCCACCAGCTCACCGATGCCGAGGGCCTTGACGCCTACGCCGCGAAGCAGGTGGTGCCGGGGTATATCGGCTTCGACCCGACGGCGCCTTCGCTGCACGTCGGGCACCTCGTCTCGATCATGATGCTGCGCCAGTTGCAGCGCGCCGGGCACAAGCCGATCGTCCTGATGGGCGGCGGCACCGGCAAGATCGGCGACCCCAGCTTCAAGGACGAAGCGCGCAAGCTGCTGACCGAGGATCTCATCAAGGAGAACGTCGCCTCGATCCGCCGCGTCTTCGAGCGCTTCCTGACCTTCGGCGACGGCCCCAGCGACGCGATCATGGTCGACAACGCCGACTGGCTCGACAAGCTGGAATACATCCCGTTCCTGCGCGACATCGGGCAGCACTTCTCGATCAACCGGATGCTCAGCTTCGACTCGGTCAAGCTGCGGCTCGATCGCGAGCAGTCTCTCAGCTTCCTCGAATTCAACTACATGATCCTGCAGGCCTATGACTTCCTGGAACTGTCGCGCAAGGCGGGTTGCCGCCTGCAGATGGGCGGCTCGGACCAGTGGGGCAACATCGTCAACGGCGTCGAACTCTCGCGCCGCGTCGACGGCACGCAGGTCTACGGCCTGACGACGCCGCTGCTCACCAATGCCGACGGCACCAAGATGGGCAAGACGGTCGGCGGAGCGGTGTGGCTGAACGAGGACCAGCTTTCGCACTTCGACTACTGGCAGTTCTGGCGCAACACCGACGACCGCGACGTCGGCAAGCGCCTGCGCCTGTTCACCGACCTGCCACTGGACGAGATCGAGCGCCTCGAAGCCCTTGAAGGCAACGAAATCAACGCCGCCAAGATCGTTCTCGCCAACGAAGCGACGAAGCTGTGCCGCGGTGAAGAAGCCGCGAAGTCCGCCGAAGCCACCGCGCAGGCGACCTTCGCGGGCGGCGGCATGGGCGGCGACCTGCCGACCATCGAAGTCGGCGCCGACGGCATCCGCCTCGGCGCGGCCTGCGTGGAACTCGGCTTCGTCGCCTCCAATGGCGAGGCCAAGCGCAAGATCGCCGAAGGCGCCGTGCGTCTCGACGACGTGGCGATGGACGATCCCACCCTGCTCATCACGTTGGCCAGCGGGGAAAGCCGCAAGCTCAGTGTCGGCAAGAAAAAGCACGGCGTCATCAAGGGTATCTGACAACTCAGTCCGCCGACTCCTGCCCGGGCTCCTTCGGGCTGTCCTTCCGGGCAGGGTCGGCGGAATTAACTGCTTGTTTGCCATTTGAGCCTAGAGTTCTTCGACGGCAAAGATCAAAAGGCATGAAACCATGAGTGCAGGAGCGCAGCTCACTGTAACCGACAAACGGCGCGCAGCGCGTCATCCCGTCGATTACACCGTGATCGCCGAGCACCGCCAACTCGGCGACCTCGATCTGCACATCGTCAACATCTCCGCCCAAGGCTTCATGATTCAAGGCGAAATGGCGCTGGAGCGCGGTGAACGCCTTGTTATGCGGCTGCCCGTAGTGGGCCGGATAGAGGCCCACATGATCTGGACTCACGAGGGCCGATCCGGTTTCCAGTTCGAGCGCATAATCCGTGTCGATGACTTTCTGAAACTGGTCGATACACTGCAGCCTAATCCCCGCCTGCGCCCTCGCCGATAATCAATTCGCAATATCCCCGTTCGACGAAACCGCCCGAGCCCTGCGCCAAGTCCATCTATTGAGAAAATCAAAGAAGAAAAATCAATATAGGCATGTCTTGGCAAGGGGAGGCCACGCTGCCATGCAGCCCGCGTGAGTCTCCCCCATCCTTCTCCCGACGGCGCCCCCACTTCGCCGCTCCAGATCGCCGACTACCGCAAGTTCTGGCTGGCCCGCTTCTTCGCGGTGCTGGCGACGACGGGTACGGTCGTCATCATCGGCTACCAGCTCTACGACGTCGCCCGAACCGACTACGCCATGTCGATCACGCAGGCCTCGTTCCAGCTGGGCCTGCTCGGTTTCGCACAGTTCCTGCCGGTGTTCCTGCTGACCCCGGTGGCGGGCGTCGTCGCCGACCGTTTCGACCGCCGCAAGGTCGCCGGAACAGCCGCCCTGCTAGACATGTGCGTCGCGCTGGGCCTCGGCATCGTCACCACGCTGGAAATCCGCAGCCTGCCGGTGCTCTATGCCTTCGCGGTGATGCACGGCATGGTCCGCGTATTCATCAGCCCGGCCATGTCGGCGATCGCGCCCAACATCGTGCCGCCCAAGCTGATCCCGCGCGCGATCGGCTTCAACTCGATCGCGATGCAGGCGGGCACGATCATCGGCCCTGCCGCCTACGGTTTCATGTTCGCGGCCCACCACGCCCTGCCCTACTGGTGCTCGGCGCTGTTCACGCTGGGCGCCTCGATTGCCATCCAGGCGATCCGCCATCTGCCCGCCATCCCGCGCGATCCGGCCAAGGCTCACCCGATCCGCCAGATCGTCGAGGGCTTCCGGTTCGTCTGGAGCGAGCGCTTCCTGTTCGGCTGCATCACGCTCGACCTCTTTGCCGTGCTGCTCGGCGGCGCGACCGCGCTGATGCCGGTCTTCGCCCGCGATCTGCTGCACGTCGGTCCCGAGGGCCTGGGCCAGATGCGCGCGGCGACGGCGGCAGGCGCGGCGGTGGTGGCGTTCTGGCTCTCGTTCCGCCCGCTGCAGTCGAACGTCGGCGTCAAGATGCTGGCGGCCGTCGTGGCCTACGGCGCCGCGACGATCGGCTTCGGCCTCTCGCGCCACTTCCTGTTGTCGCTCGCCTGTCTCGCCTGCCTCGGCGCCGCCGACATGATCTCGGTGTTCATCCGCAGCTCGCTCGTCCAGTTGCGCACGCCCGACACCGTGCGCGGCCGCGTCTCGGCGATTTCCGGTCTCGCCGTCTCGGCCTCGAACGAGCTGGGCGAGTTCCAGTCGGGCTTCGCCGCAGCCCTTCTCGGCGCTACCGGAGCAGTTGTCTTCGGCGGCAGCGCTGCCATAGTCATCACCCTTGCCTGGGCCTGGTTCTTCCCGGAACTGCGCCGCGCCCGTACCTTCGAAACCCGTTGGGAGCAGAAATCATGAAGGCCGACAGCATCCTCGCCACCATCGGCGATACCCCGCACATCCGCCTCTCCCGCCTGTTTCCGGACCATGAGGTCTGGGTGAAGGCGGAGCGCGCCAACCCTGGCGGCTCGATCAAGGACCGCATCGGCCTCGCCATGATCGAGGCGGCGGAAGCCGACGGCAGCCTCAAGCCCGGCGGCACCATCATCGAGCCGACTTCGGGCAATACCGGCATCGGCCTCGCCATGGCGGCAGCGGTCAAGGGCTACACCCTTGTCCTCGTCATGCCCGAATCGATGTCGGTCGAGCGTCGCCGCCTGATGCTGGCCTACGGCGCCAAGTTCGACCTCACTCCGCGCGAAAAGGGCATGAAGGGCGCGATCGAGCGCGCCAAGGAACTGATCGAGGCGACGCCTGGCGCCTGGATGCCCCAGCAGTTCGACAACCCCGCCAACGTCGACGTCCACGTGAAGACGACCGCGCAGGAAATCCTCAAGGACTTCGCCGATGAACCCATCGACGTGCTCGTCACCGGCGTCGGCACCGGCGGCCACCTCACCGGATGCGCCGAGACGCTGAAGGCCAGCTGGCCTTCGATGAAGGCCTATGCGGTCGAGCCGACGCTCTCGCCGGTGATCTCCGGCGGCCAGCCCGGCCCGCACCCGATCCAGGGTATCGGCGCCGGTTTCATCCCCGGCAACCTGCACACCCAGTCGATCGACGGGGCCATTCAGGTCGACCCCGCCGACGCCAAGGACTGGGCGCGTCGCTGCGCAACCGAGGAAGGCATGCTCGTGGGCATCAGCTCGGGCGCGACGCTTGCCGCCATCGCCCAGAAGCTGAAGGACCTGCCCGCAGGCAGCCGCGTCCTCGGCTTCAACTACGACACCGGCGAGCGCTATCTCTCGGTGCCCGACTTCCTGCCGGAGTGATATCCATCGTGACGACTACCCCCACCCTCGAGCCCGTTTCCTACGAACACGCCGGTGTCGCCCTCACCGGCTGGCTCGCCCGCCCCGAAGGCGCGGCCCGCGCGGCCGTCGCCCTGTTCCCGACGATCGCCAACGTCATCCCGCTGATGGAGGAGCGCGCCCGCAAGCTCGCCGCAGAGGGCTATCTGGTGATGATCACCGACTTCTACGGCGAGCCGATCGAGAGCTTCGAGGCTTCGTTCCCCGTCGCCGAGAAGCTGCGCGCCGACAACGCCTACTACCGCGCCCGCGTCATCGCCGGGATCGAGGCGCTGCGTGGTCTTGCAGATGGGCTGAAGCTCTTCGCCATCGGCCACTGCATGGGCGGTCAGGCCGTGCTCGAAGCCGCCCGCGCAGGTGAGGATCTGGCCGGCGTGGTCAGCTTCCACGGCACCCTGCCGACCACTGCCCCGGCCCAGCCCGGCGGCATCAAGCCCCGCATCCTCGTCTGCCACGGCGATGCCGACCCGCTCGTGCCCCGCACGGATGTCGTGGCGTTCTGGGAGGAAATGGATGCGGCCGGAGCCGACTGGCACTTCCACAGCTACGGCAACGTGAAGCACGGCTTCACCGACCCGCACAGCCCGGACAAGGGCATGGCTTTCCTCGACTACAACGTCAGCGCCGATCGCCAGTCGTGGGCCTCGATGCTGTCGTTCTTCGACGAAATCCTGGGCTGACCACCAGTTCGTCATTGCGAGCGCAGCGAAGCAATCCAGGGCGGTTTACGCGGCCCTGGATTGCTTCGCTGCGCTCGCAATGACGAACTTGGGGTTTGCAGATACGACAATACCCGCTGGCGAGTGCGGGCCATTACGCCGGGGAAAGTCAACGCAACCGAGGTGAACATCGGGTCGGCGTCGGGAGCGTCCAAGCTGGGACGCGGGGTTTTGTTTTCCGTGACGCTCTAGCGAGCGGCCGGGTAACTCACGGTGCAGCCCGGCTCGACCTGTATTTCATCGGAAAGTCCCATGTAGCCGTCGTTAGGGCTCGCAGCGTTATCGGCCGATGGTTGTCCGGCGGGGACATCCGGTGTCCTGACGTATATCTCAGGAACGGGCGGATGACGCTTTCCGGGAACTCAGGGACAGTCCGGGTCTTCGAACGGACGCGTGAGTTGCGTAGCTACGGCTTGGAACCGCATCCCGGCCCACGACGCCGACCCGATACACCGAAGCGACGTGTACGGCGCCGCTCCGGATGTTGCGGCATATAACCTATTTGGCGATAAATGTCAAGAATGCGGCGGATGATCCCCGGTGCGCTCCAGCACTTCGCCATCAAGCCGCCGATAGAAGCAGCTGCGCGCACCGGTGTGGCAGGCCGGACCTTCCGGCGTCACGCGCAGTTCCAGCGCGTCCTGATCGCAATCGACGCGAATTTCCTCGACGCGCAGGAAATGGCCCGAGGTCTCGCCCTTCAGCCACAGCTTGCCGCGCGACCGCGAATGGAAGTGCGCCAGCCCCGTTTCACGCGTCTTCGCCAGCGCCTCGGCATCCATGTAAGCTACCATCAGGATCTCGCGCGAGCGCGAATCGACGGCGATGGCGATAAGCAATCCCTGGGCGTCGAAGCGCGGCAGGAACGCTGTTCCCAGTTCACGCTCGGCGGCTATCACGTCTGTCATCCTCGGACTAATCCCTGTTCCCGCTAACAGCGGCATAATTGTTGCACCACAGCCACAGCAAGGGACCAAAATCCACGTCAGTCAGCGAAGTCTCTTTCCAAAAAAGACGATTCGATGAATTCTGGCTTTGCAGCTGGGGGGCTGCTTCTGACCCACAGGTCGCTCGCAGGCAAGTGTTCGGCAAGGAACACCGGTCTGAAACGGAAAGCGGGCCACGGTTCAGGGAATGCTTTGATGAGGGATCGGACCAGGCGGTATCAGGGGCACCGCTGAACTGCGCAAGCAGGGTTCAAACAGTTTCGTCACGAGGACGCCCGGAACTCACAAGGTTCCGGGCGTTTTCGTATTCAGGGCGAATCGCCTCAGGCCGCATCGAGCGCTTCATCCAGCACGCGGGCGAAGCAGGCGATCACTACCCGCTCCGCCCCTGCCCGCTTCAGCGCCGATACGCAGGCATCGCTGGTGGCACCGCTGGTCAGCACGTCATCGACGAGCACAACCTTCGCACCCTTCAGCGCCGCCTTTCGCTTCGGATGGACGGCAATCGCACCCGACAAGGCCCGCTTGCGCGCCAGCTTGCCCATGCCGCCAAGCGAGCGAGTCGCCTTGCGCCGCACCAGCGCATCGACCGCGAGGCCCGCGCCGCTGCACCGCCCGATCTGGCGGGCCAGCTCGGCCGCCTGGTTGTAACCGCGTTTCCACAACCGCCAGCGATGCAGCGGCACCGGCACCAGCAGCCAGTCGGCATCGACGAAAGGCAGCTTGGGCACCATCAGCCCGGCCATCATCGGTGCCAGCGCGATGCGATTCCCGTGCTTGAACGCCAGCACCAGCTTGCGCGAAGGTTCGTTGTAGAGCGTCGCGGCCGCGATCCCGGCATGGCGCGGCGGATCGGCAAGGCACGGGCCGCACGTGCCGCCCTCCGGCATCGTATCGCCGAAAGGCCGCTGGCAGGCCGCGCAGGCCGGATCGCCCGGGATCACCAGCGTACTCCAGCAATCCGCACAGAGGCCCGCCGCCGAACCGATCGCCGCCCCGCACAGCGGACACCGCGGCGGAAACACGAGATCGACGAGCGGTGAAAGTACGTGTCCCAGGCCCATGGCGCGATCCTATGCACGCCGTGTTGCACGACAAGCACGCCACGAGGGCATT
Source organism: Novosphingobium resinovorum (assembly GCF_027922145.1). Classification (GTDB taxonomy): domain Bacteria; phylum Pseudomonadota; class Alphaproteobacteria; order Sphingomonadales; family Sphingomonadaceae; genus Novosphingobium; species Novosphingobium resinovorum. The sequence continues at coordinate 231,338 of NZ_BSFC01000024.1, forward strand.
GCAAGGTTTTCATCGACGCGGCAGGGGAGCATCCATGGCAACCAAGGCTCCCCCCCGCATCTTCTCCCCCGCCCGCCGCGCCGCCCTGCGCCGCCGGATGCTGCGCCTCCAGCAACAGCCGGATGCACCGCGCTACCTGATCGACGACATGGTGGAGGACGTGCTCGAACGCCTCTCCTTCCTGCGCTTCGAGCCGAAGACGGCGCTGGTTGTCGGCGATTACTCGAGGGCGCTTCCCGCGGCGCTACGGGCACAGGGCGTGGAAGTGACCGAGGTGGACCCGGCCATCGGCTTCGTTGAGGAACAGCCCTGGCCGTTCGACGGCTTCGACCTCATCGCCAGCCTCGGCACGCTGGACACCGTCAACGACCTTCCCGGCGCCTTCGTCCACGCACGCAAGGCGCTGGCGCCAGGCGGACTGCTGATCGCCAGCTTCCTCGGCTCCGGCAGCCTGCCGGTCATGCGCGAGGTCATGCTGGCGGCGGACGGCGAGCGCCCTGCCCCGCGCCTTCACCCCTCGGTGGACGTGCGTGCGGGAGCGCAACTGCTCCAGCGCACGCTCTATGCCGACCCGGTGGCGGACCATCGCCATCTGGACGTGGGGTTCCGCAGCCTCGAACGCCTCGTCGGCGACTTGCGCGCGCAGGGTCTCGCCAATGTGCTCGCTGATCCCGGTCCGCAGCTGGGCAAGGCGGCGCGGGCGCGGGCGCACGATGCGTTTGCGGCCGCCGGTGAGGGCGGCCGCACGGTAGAGCGGTTCGAGATCATGACGCTGTCCGGGTGGAAGCGCTGAACCCGTAAATCTCATCGTCATTGCGAGGACCGAAGGTCGGAAGCAATCCAGAGCGGCCCAAACCGCCCTGGATTGCTTCGCTTCGCTCGCAATGACGAACGCTGGCTTGCTTACGCCAGCGCGGCCTGAGCCGCCGCCAGACGCGCGATCGGCACGCGGTAGGGCGAGGCCGAGACGTAATCCAGACCCACCTTCTCGCAGAACGCGATCGAGGCCGGGTCGCCGCCGTGCTCGCCGCAGATGCCGAGCTTGAGGTCGGCATAAGTCGCACGGCCGCGCTCGGCGCCGAGCTGGACCAGCTGGCCCACGCCCTCGATGTCGAGGCTGACGAACGGATCGCGCGGGTAGATGCCCTTCTCAACGTAGGGGCTGAGGAAGCGCGCGGCATCGTCGCGCGAGACGCCCAGCGTGGTCTGCGTCAGGTCATTGGTGCCGAACGAGAAGAACTTCGCTTCTTCCGCGATCTCGCCCGCCATCAGGGCTGCGCGCGGCAGCTCGATCATGGTGCCCACGAGATAGTCGAGCGTCTTGCCCTTCTCCTCGAACACCTTGGCCGCGGCCTGATCGACGACCTTCTTGAGGATCGCCAGCTCGCGCTTGGTGGCGACGAGCGGGATCATCACTTCCGGCACGATCGCCTCACCCGATGCCGAGGCGACGTCGCAGGCTGCCTCGAAGATGGCGCGGGCCTGCATCTCGTAGATCTCCGGGAAGGTGATGCCGAGACGGCAACCGCGATGGCCGAGCATCGGGTTGAACTCGTGCAGTTCGTCCGCGCGGCGCTTGAGCGTATCCACGCCGATGCCGATCGCGTCCGACAGCTCCGCGAATTCCGCGTCGCTGTGCGGCAGGAATTCGTGCAGCGGCGGGTCGAGCAGGCGGATGGTGACGGGCAGGCCCGCCATCACCTCGAAGATCGCCTGGAAGTCGGCGCGCTGTTCGGGGAGCAGCTTGGCCAGCGCCTCGCGGCGGCCCTTCTCGTCCTCGGCCAGGATCATCTGGCGCACGGCGGAGATGCGGCCTGCGTCGAAGAACATGTGCTCGGTGCGGCACAGGCCGATGCCCTCGGCACCGAACTGGCGGGCCATCTTGCAGTCGGCGGGCGTTTCGGCGTTGGTGCGCACCTTCATGCGGCGGTGCTTGTCGGCCCACTCCATGAGCGTGCCGAAATCGCCTGCCAGTTCCGGCTCGATGGTGGCGACTTCGCCCGCCATGATCTCGCCGTTGGCGCCGTCGAGGGTGATGAGGTCGCCCTCCTTCAGCTCGCGGTTGCCGATGCGCAGGGTGCGGGTCTTCATGTCGATCGACAGCCCCGATGCGCCCGAGACGCAGGGACGGCCCATGCCGCGCGCCACGACCGCCGCGTGGCTGGTCATGCCGCCGCGTGCGGTGAGGATGCCCTTCGCCGCGTGCATGCCGTGGATGTCCTCAGGCGAGGTTTCCACGCGGACGAGGACGACCGCCTCGCCCATTTCCGCGCGCTTCTCGGCGGTGTCGGCGTCGAGCACGATCGCGCCCGAAGCCGCGCCCGGCGATGCGGGCAGGCCCTTGCCGAGAATGTCGCGCGGCGCCTTGGGGTCGAGCGTGGGGTGAAGCAGTTGATCGAGCGCCATCGGATCGACGCGCTTGATCGCGGTGGCTTCGTCGATCAGGCCTTCCTCGACCATGTCGACGGCCATCTTGAGCGCAGCCTTGGCAGTACGCTTGCCCGAGCGGGTCTGCAGCATCCACAGCTTGTTCTGCTGCACCGTGAACTCGATGTCCTGCATGTCGCGGTAGTGCTTTTCGAGCAGGTCGAACACCGCGGCGAGTTCGGCGTATGCCTCGGGCATCGCCTCTTCCATCGACAGTGGCTTGGCCCCGGCGCGCTCGCGGGCGGCCCTGGTCAGGTACTGCGGGGTGCGGATGCCGGCGACGACGTCCTCGCCCTGCGCGTTGACCAGCCATTCGCCGTAGTAGGCGCGCTCGCCGGTCGCCGGATCGCGGGTGAACGCGACGCCCGTTGCCGAGGTGTCGCCCATGTTGCCGAAGACCATGGCCTGCACGTTGACGGCGGTGCCCCAGTCACCGGGGATGTCGTTGAGGCGGCGGTAGACCTTGGCGCGGTCGGCGTCCCAGCTGTCGAACACGGCCTGGATCGCGCCCCACAGCTGCTCCTGCGGGTCCTGCGGGAACGGCTTGCCAAGTTCGCGCTCGACGATCGCGGTATACTGCTTGACCAGCCCCCGCCAGTCGTTCGCGGTCAGTTCGACGTCGTTGTCGTACCCGTTGTCTTCCTTGGCGATCTCCAGCGCTTCCTCGAACAGATGATGTTCGACGCCGAGAACGACGTCCGAATACATCTGGATGAAGCGGCGGTAGCTGTCCCATGCAAAGCGGTCGTCACCCGAAGTAGCGGCGAGACCCTCCACGGTCACGTCGTTCAGGCCGAGGTTCAGCACGGTGTCCATCATGCCCGGCATCGAGACGCGCGCGCCCGAGCGGACCGAGACCAGCAGCGGATCAGTAGAATCACCGAAGGACTTGCCGACCGACTTTTCGATATGGGCCAGCGCCTCGGCCACTTCGGCCCGCAGTTCGTCCGAGAAGTTCGCGCCCTCCGCGAGATACTTCACGCATTCTTCGGTGGTGATGGTGAAGCCGGGAGGCACCGGCAGGCCGATTCCGGCCATCTCGGCAAGGTTCGAACCCTTGCCCCCGGTGATCACCTTGTCCTTCGCGCGCGGATCGTCGTGCTTTACGCCGCCGCCGAACGTGTAGACCTGCTTAGTCATTAGTCCCAAATCTCCGGGATTTTTGCGCAAGAATGCAGACCGTGGGGAAACCCTCCTACCCCTCGATCCGCGAGAAATCCGCTACGTTGTGCACCGCAGCACGGAAGCGATCAAGCAGTGCAAGACGAGATGTTCTTTTTATGGAGTCAGTATCGTTGACTGTCACCTGATCAAAGAACCCGTCAATAGGTGCGCGAAGCGATGCCAGCGCACTCATTGCACTTGCGAAATCTTCTGCAGCAACGGCTGTGGCTGCCCGAGGTTCCGCAGCATCGAGCGCGTCGATCAACGCCTGTTCCGCCGGTTCGGCCGCATAGCCGAGCCCCGAGCCTGCCGCAGCATAGATTTCCTGCATATCGGGATCGTCCACGTTTTCGAGCGGGTCCTCGTCGCCGGTGTGCGGGTGCGCGGGTGCAGCATCAGACGCCGACCAGTTCTCCTTGCGCAGGATATTGGCGGCGCGCTTGTAGCCCGCGAGGAGGTTGGCGCCGTCCTCGCTGCCGACGAACGCCTGCAGCGCATGAACCCGGGCGAGCAGGCGAACCAGATCGTCCTCGCCGCCGAGCGCGAACACCGCGTCGATCAGGTCGTGGCGAACACCCGCTTCCTTCTGCTGGACCTTGAGGCGGTCGGCGAAGAAGTCGAGAAGCGAAGCGGCTGCCTCACGCCCCGCAAACAACTGCTGTGCAAACTGATCCCTAATCGGTCCTTCGCTAGCGTCTCCTAACGAGAATGGATCAATTGATTTACCGAGCAATTGCGTCAACGCATCCTGCGCGGCCTGCCGCTTCGAGGTAACATTCTCGATAAGATCGATGACTACAAACGATGCATATGCATGAACATATGCATTGGTAAGCGGCATTCTAATGTTGCCTTCTACCAATGTTCTAATGATCGCTAGAACCGCTCGCCGAAGCGCGAAGGGGTCCTTCGAGCCAGTTGGTTTTTCTCCAATCGAGAAAAATCCGACAAGCGTATCCAACTTATCCGCCAGCGACACCGCCACGGTCACCGGAGCAGTCGGCACTTCGTCGCCCTGCCCAACCGGCTTGTAGTGGTCGCGGATGGCGTCGGCGACGGCGTCGGGCAGGCGCTCGGCGCGGGCGTAGTAGCCGCCCATGAGGCCCTGCAGTTCGGGGAACTCGCCGACCATCTCGGTGACGAGATCGGCCTTGCACAATTCCGCCGCCTGACGCGCCAGTACGGGATCGCAGTTCGGGACGATGCCCTCGGCCGCCAGCCACTCGGCCAGCTTGGCCACGCGCTCGACCTTGTCGGCGACGGTGCCCAGCTTCTCGTGGAAGGTGATGCGGGCCAGCTTCTTCGCCTGATCCGACAGCGAAACCTTGCGGTCCTGCTGCCAGAAGAAGCGCGCGTCGGACAGGCGCGCGGCGAGAACCTTGCGGTTGCCCGCGACGATGCCCACGCCGCCGTCGGTGGCGTCGATGTTGGCGGTGCAGACGAAGGCGTCTGCAAGGTTGCCGTCAGCGTCCTCGCAGACGAAATACTTCTGGTTGACGCGCGCGGTCAGCTGGATTGTCTCGGGCGGGACTTCGAGGAACGCCTCGTCGAAGCGGCCGAGCAGCGGCACCGGCCATTCGGTGAGGCCGGCGTTCTCGATCACCAGCCCCTCGTCTTCGACCAGCTTGAGACCGGCGGCGGCAGCGACGTTGCGCGCCTCGTCGCGGATCAGGTCCTGGCGTTCGACATGATCGACGATGACGTGGCAGGCGGACAGCTTGCGGGCATAGTCATGCGCGCCGCCGATGGTGATCTCGCCGGGCGCGTGGAAGCGGTGGCCCTTCGTGGCATAGCCCGAGCGGATGCCGCCGACTTCGCACTCGACGAGGTCCTCGCCCAGAATGGCGACGATGCCGGAGAGCGGGCGCACCCAGCGCAGCGAATCCGTGCCGATCGACGCGGCGCCCCAGCGCTGCGACTTGGGCCAGGGGAAAGCGCGCACGATGGCAGGGATCGCCTCGGCCAGCACGTCCTTCACGGCGCGGCCGGGCTTCTCGACGACGGCGAAGTAGGTGTCCTTGCCCTTGACGTCGCGGACTTCAAGCTGGTCCTTGGTCAGGCCGGTCTTGCGCAGGAAGCCTTCGAGCGCCTGCTCGGGCGCGCTGGTGGCGGGGCCTTTGGTCTCCTCGCTGACGGCCTCGGTCACGTCCGGCATGCCATTGGCGATGAGCGCGAGGCGGCGCGGCGTGGACCACACGGTGATCTGGCCGGGCGTGACGCCTGCGGCCGCGAGTTCCTTGCGGAACAGTTTTTCCAGATCGGCGCGCGCGCCCGCCTGCATGCGGGCGGGGATTTCTTCACTGCGCAGTTCGAGAAGGAAGTCGGTCATACGGTCCACCCGGGGAACTTGGCTTCCCACTTGTCCTTGTTCACGTCGATCCACGCCTGACACGATCCCTTGGCGAGATCGCGCACGCGGGCCATGTAGCTGGCGCGTTCCTGCACAGAGATCACGCCGCGCGCCTGTAGCAGATTGAACAGGTGCGACGCCTCGATCGCCTGATCGTAGGCCGCGAGCGGCACCTTGGCGTCGATGCAGCGCATGCACTCGGCCTCGGCGGCCTTGAAGCCGGCGAACAGCGCATCGGTGTCGGCGATCTCGAAGTTGTACTTCGACTGCTGCTGCTCGTTGGCGAGGAAGACGTCGCCGTAGCTCACGCCTTCGTTGTTGAAGCGAAGGTCGTAGACCGAGTCCACGCCCTGAATGTACATCGCCAGACGTTCGAGGCCGTACGTCAGTTCGCCCGCGACGGGCTTGCAGTCGAAGCCGCCCATCTGCTGGAAGTAGGTGAACTGCGTCACTTCCATGCCGTCGCACCACACCTCCCAGCCCAGACCCCAGGCGCCCAGCGTCGGGCTTTCCCAGTCGTCCTCGACGAAGCGGATGTCGTGCTCCAGCGGATCGACGCCGATCTCGGCGAGGCTCTGCAGGTACAGTTCCTGAAGGTTCTCCGGGTTCGGCTTCAGGATCACCTGATACTGATAATAGTGCTGCAGCCGGTTCGGATTCTCGCCATAACGCCCGTCGGTCGGGCGGCGCGAGGGCTGGACATAGGCGGCCTTCCACGGCTCAGGGCCGAGCGCGCGCAGCGTCGTGGCGGGGTGGAAGGTGCCTGCGCCCATGCGCATGTCGTAAGGCTGCAGGATGAGGCAGCCCTGCGCGCTCCAGAAGTTGTGGAGCGTCAGGATCATGTCCTGGAAGCTGAGCGGCTGTTTGGCGGCGGTCATTGCGGTTCCGTCGAATTCTTGAATGCGCGGCCTTTGGCGGATCGGGGCTGTCAAATCAACAACACAAAGCATTGCGGTTCAGCCTCCGCGATCGGGCAATGTCAGGTTTTGTTGACACAGTCAGAGAATCGCGACATAAAGTAAGGCATACCTGACATATAGTCAGGACTTCATGACGAGGTGCATCATGACCCGTTTCGCAAAGAGCGTCACCGTCCGCAGCGTTCTGGAAACCCTGTTCTTCGGCAAGCCCGGCGCCACCGCCGAGGAACGCCGCAACTACCTGTGCTGGGGTCACCCCGCGCCGCGCGCCGAGCACAAGGTGATCGTGCTGCTGGCGATGGCGCTGACCGCACTCGCCGTGGCGCTGATCGCTTTCGAGGCGGATGCCGCCCCCCGGTCGCAGACGCACAATGCCGAGCCGGTCTCGCGCATCGTGGTCCTCGCCCCGCTGGCCTGAATGTGAACAACCGGCTGAAAGTGCTGCGCGCGGAGCGCAACTGGAGCCAGGCCGAGCTTGCCGAGCGCCTCGACGTATCCCGCCAGGCGGTGAACGCGATCGAAACCGGCAAGCACGACCCCTCGCTCCCCCTCGCCTTCCGCATCGCGCGGCTGTTCGCCCTTTCCATCGAGGAGATATTCGATGACGGACATCGCTGAAACCAAGAAGCCGCTCGGCACCGTCGGCGTCGCCCTGAGGCTTGGCGGCGGGTTCTTCCTTGCGATCTTCGGAGCGGGGATCGCTGCGGGCGTGATCGCCGCATGGCGCGAGCATGGTGAGTTCCGCACCGGCGTCGTGATCGGCCTCGGGCTGGCCGCGCTGGCGCTCGTTGGCGGAGGATGGCTGATATTCTCGGCGCGAGGCACTCTCGCGTTACCGCGCAGTCCGCAGGTTCGACGTTCACGGATCGCGCTTTATGCTTCGCTCGGCATATCGACGGTTATCGGAGTGGCCGCCGGGTTTGCATGGCAGATGCAAGTCAGTCACGCCGATCCGGCGCATGGCATTGCGAACATGTTTTCAGCAACGCCCTTGAGCCTTCCGCTTACGCTGACAGTGCTGGCTGCGTGGATCGTCACGGTCGCCTTGTCGCTTTACTGGCACACCACCCTCGATGAAATCGAGCGCGCCGAATACGAATTCGGTGCGATGGCCGGGCTTTATGCCTTCGTCACGGTGGCGCCTGCGTGGTGGCTGGCGTGGCGCGGCGGGCTGCTGCCCGAACCGAACGGCGTCGCGATCTGCCTGATGGTCTGCATCGTCTGGTGCGTCGGGTGGGGCTGGCGCCGCTGGCGCTGATCCGTTCATTCATCCTTACAGTCTCCTGCCCGATAGGAATGCCATGACCCCCGCCCGCATCAAACTTCGCAACTGGCTTGGCTCCACCCTGCTCGCCTTCACTGCCCTGCCCTCGCCGCTGGCCTCGGCGCAGGAGGCCGCACAAAGCTCCACCGTTCGCCCCGCGCTCTGGAAAGTCGCGGACGAGGACACCACGATCTGGCTGTTCGGCACGATCCACGTCCTGCCCGAGCAGGTGGACTGGTACGCCGGTCCGGTCGCCAAGGCGCTCGACAGCGCGCAGGAACTGGTGACCGAGATACCCATAGACGACACCGAACAGGCGCAGGGCACGATCCTGCAGATGGCCGCGCGCAAGGATGGCAAGTCCCTGCGCGACATGCTCTCCGCCAAGGAGCGCACCGCCTACGAGGGCGCGCTGACATCCATCGGCATCCCGGCGCAGGCTTTCGATGCCAACGATGCCTGGTTCGCCGCTCTGATGCTGACGCTGATCCCGCTCAAGACCGCCGGCTACAACACCGAGACCGGCATCGACCAGCAGGTCGCGGCAAGGGCGCGGGCGCGGCATCTGGCCAACCATGCCTTCGAGACCGTCGACTACCAGATCGGCCTGTTCGACAACCTCTCCGAACCGACCCAGCGCGCCTATCTCGACGAAGTGGTCGAGGCCCTGCCCGACGTGAAAACCGATGTCGACAGGATGGTCGCCGCGTGGAAGGCGGGCGATGCCGACCACCTCGCCGAACTGATGAACGAAGACGAGAGCGATCCGGAAATCCGCAAGGTGCTGATCACCGACCGCAATGCCAACTGGGCGAAGTGGCTCAAGACGCGCCTCGACAAGCCGGGCACGGTGTTCGTCGCGGTGGGCGCCGGGCATCTCGCCGGGCCGGGCAGCGTGCAGGACCAGCTTGCCGCAGCGGGCGTTTCCTCGACCCGGGTGCAGTAGATGATCCGTCGTTTTGCGGTACTACTGGCGATCGCCGGGCTGGTCGCCTGTTCGAGCGAGCCCCAGCAGGCCAACCCCGCGTTGTGGCGGGTCGAGGACGGTCAGGGCCACGCCGGTTGGCTCTTCGGCACGATCCACAGCGCCGAGCGCCCCCTTGCGTGGCGCACGGCGAAAGTCAGTTCCGCACTGGACGAAGCCGGATCAATCATGGTCGAAGTCGGCAACCTCGCGAACGAGGCGGAAGTCGCCGCCACTTTCGAAAGCCTCGCGCGCAGCGAGAACGAACCGCCGCTTTCCGAACGCGTACCGCCGAAAGACCGCGCCGCCCTCACCGCCTTACTCAAGAAGAGCGGCCGGGGCGACGGCGACTTCGCGGCGATGGATACCTGGGCCGCAGCCCTGACGCTCGCCCGCGCTGGAGCCGACGAAGGCGATACCCGCAACGGTGTCGACCGCGCCGTGATCGCGGCGGCGGGGCAAAGGCCGGTGGTCGAACTCGAAGGCGCTGCCGCGCAGCTCGGCCTGTTCGACGCCCTGCCCGAGCGCGAGCAGCGCGACCTCCTCGCCGCCGTCGTCGCCGAGGCCGCCTATCCCGAACGCGATCTTTCGGCCAGCTGGCGCAAGGGCGACATGAACGCGATCGAGGCGGAGACCCGCTCGGGCCTGCTCGCCGACCCGGAACTGCGCGCAGTGCTGTTCACCGGCCGCAACCGGCGCTGGACCGGCCGGATCGCACGGGCGGTTCGCTCGGGCAGCAAGCCGTTCGTGGCTGTCGGCGCAGCGCACATGGCCGGGCCTGAGGGATTGCCCGCAATGCTGACGGCCGAGGGGTTCACGGTCACGCGGGTGGAGTGAGGCTTTGGGGGCTTCGACAAGCTCAGCCTGAGCGGAATTGGGAGATTTATTCCAACCCCGCTCACCCTGAGCTTGTCGAAGGGTCGCAACCGCCCCCTCAAACGCCGCGACATCCCGCCCACGGACGCACGAACGGCTTGCTTTTCCGCCCGTCTCCCAGTAAGGGCCGCGCCTTCCTGTCATGGTCATCCCTGGAGGCGTGGCAGGACGGTGCGCACCGATGAGCGGCGCGTCATCGCATTATTATCCAGTTTTGAAAGGCAAGATCCATGAGCGATACGCTTAACCTGCCGGCCGAGACGCGTGATCGGGCTGGCAAGGGAGCCTCCCGTGCACTGCGTCGTGAAGGTCGCGTCCCCGCCGTCATCTACGGTGGCAACGAAGAGCCCCTCGCGATCCACGTCCAGGAAAAGGAGTTGGCCCGCCAGCTCGGAACCGGCCACTTCTTCAACTCGATCATCGAAGTCGAAGTCGACGGCAAGAAGTTCCGCACCCAGCCCAAGGACGTTGCCTTCCACCCGGTCAGTGACCGTCCGCTCCACGCCGACTTCCTGCGTCTCGCCAACGGCGCGACCGTGCACGTCAACGTGCCCGTCGTGTTCAAGAACGAAGAGCTGTCGCCGGGCCTGAAGCGCGGCGGCGTGCTGAACATCGTTCGCCACGACCTCGAACTGGTCTGCGACGCCGAGAAGATCCCGCACGAGATCACCATCGACGTGACCGGCTTCGACGTGGGCGAATCGATCCACATCAGCCACGTCAAGCTGCCCAAGGGCGTCGAGAGCGCGATCACCGACCGTGACTACACGATCGCGACGATCGCTGCTCCCTCTGCCCTGCGCAGCGAAGAAGGCGAAGCAGCGGCCGAGGCCGAGTAAGCTTCTCCTGCTTTCGGGTAGAAAACGGCCTCTCCCACCCCGCGTGGGAGGGGCCTTTTCTTTTCATGCAACCGCAAGGACGCAGGCAAGGAATACGGATGGCCACGCAGCTTTGGGTCGGTCTGGGCAATCCCGGTCCGCAGTATGTCTTCAACCGCCACAACGTCGGCTTCATGGTTGCCGACGCGATCGCCGAGATTCACGGCTTCGGCCCGGTCCAGAAGAAGTTCCAGGGCTGGCTGCAGGAAGGCCGCATCGGCAGCGACAAAGTGCTGCTGCTCAAGCCCGCCACTTTCATGAACGAGAGCGGCCGCTCGGTGAGCGAGGCGATGCGCTTCTACAAGCTGGACTTGTCCGCCCTCACCGTCTTCCATGACGAACTCGACCTCGCGCCGTTCAAGGTGAAGGTGAAGCAGGGCGGCGGCCATGCCGGGCACAACGGGCTGCGCTCGATCGACCAGCACCTCGGGGCGGAGTTCCGCCGCGTGCGGCTCGGCATAGGCCATCCTGGGCACAAGGACCGCGTCCACGGCTATGTGCTGGGCAACTACGCCAAGGCCGAGATGGACCCGCTGGCCGACATGCTGGGCGCGGTGGCGGCGGAAGCGGATCGGCTTGCGAACGGCGACGACGCCCGCTTCATGAACGACGTGGCGCTGCGCCAGCAGGACTGAAGGGTGTCGAGTTAGCTTACATATGGATCGCTTCACCCCTGCCTGATTCAATGAAATTGGCGGAAATTGGCGATTGGCACGGTGGTTGCGTATTGGCGGTCAACCAACACGGGTAACTGGGGTAAGACTACGATGATCCGCAAGACTCTGATCGCACTTACGATCACCGCCGGCGCAACCGTCGCCATGGCCTCGCCCGCGCAGGCGACCTATTCGAAGGGCAAGCATACGCACTCCTGCGATTGCGGCGACAAGACCGGCAGGAAGATGTGCGGCGGCAGCACCTCCACCAGCAGCTCGACTTCGGGCGGCACCACGACGACTTCGGGCGGCACGACCAGCACCTCGGGTGGCACGACGACTTCGGGCGGTTCGACCTCCGGCGGCACCACCTCGACCTCGGGCGGTTCGAGCGGTGGTTCCTCGGGCGGCACCGCGGTTCCGGAGCCGGGCATGCTGGGCATGCTGGGTGCAGGCCTGATCGGCCTGGCCTACGCGCGCCGCCGCAAGGCCCGCGCCTGATATTTCGGCACTGGTGCCCACCCCGCTGCGACTAAGGCCTTTGGCCTAAGTCTCGCTCCCCTCCCGCAAGCGGGAGGGGGTGGTGGCGGGTTCTACCTAATCTGGCAAAAAGGCCGTCGCCGGATCGCCCGGCGGCGGCCTTCGCCTTTTTCAGCTCGCGCGCGATCGCACGGTTGGCGGGATCGAGATCGGCGGCTTTCTCAAGCAGTCGCTGCGCCTCGCCGAGATCGCGCCCCACCACGACGCGCACCAGTCCGGCGACATAGAGATAGTCCGGATTGTCGCTGCCCAGCGCAACCGCCTTGTCGGCGGCGCGGATGGCGGCATCCCCCTCACCCAGCCCGCTTCGCGCGAATGCGAGGCGCTTGAGCACCTCCGGGTCCTCACCGCGCATCAGCAGTCTCTCGTAGATTCCCGCCGCCGTGGCCCAGCGCTGCCCGGCGATGGCGGATTCGCCTTGGCCGACCAAGGCCATCGTCTCCTTGAGCCGCGCCGGATCGAGCCGCGCCTGCAGCGCCGCCGCCTCGGGTGCGTCGACCGCACGGGCAGCCTGTTCGGCAGCTTCCAGCACCTGCGGCCCGGCCAGCGTCGATGCCGCGAGCGGCTGCAGCGTTGCCCATGCCCCCTGACCGTCGCCGGTCGCCAGCTGCGACTCACCCAGCATCAGCCGGGCATAGGGATTGCCCGGAAGCGCCAGCACCGCCCGCCTGAAGATCACCCGCGCCTGCTCCGCATGGCCCAGCTGCAGCAATGCCTCGCCATAGCGCATGCTCAGCGTGGACCCTGCCGCCAGTTCGGATTCGCGCGTCTGGAGCGTGGTGCGGATCTTCTCCCACTGCCCTTGTTCGGACAGCAGCTGGATTCGCATTACCTTCACCTCCGGGTCGTCAGGCGCCACTTCGGCAGCCTGATCGACCAGCTTCGATGCTTCGTCCAGCTTGCCCAAACCGTCGTAATGCTCGGCCAGCGCCAGCATCGGCGCCGCACGGTCGGGGAAAGCATCGATAGCTGTGCGATAGGCGCGCGCGGCATCCTCTTCGCGGCCCTGCGCCGATGCCAGATCGCCTGCCATCACCAGTGCCTCATATGATCGTGGCGCGATGCGCTGCATCTCTCCAAGCAGCGAAGCCGCGCGCGCCAGGTCACCGTTCTCCAGCAGATAGCGGGCGTAGGATTGCGCCAGCCGGATATCGCCCCCCGCTTTCATTCCCTTTTCGAAGGCATCGCGGGCGGCCTCTTCGTCTCCCAGCGCCAGCTGCGCCTCGGCGCGCACGCGCCATCCGTCCACCGAGGTCTCGTTGCCAAGCGTCGCCAGTGCCGCCTTTGCGTCACCACGCAGCAGGGCGACTTCGGCCTTCATTCGGGCCGTATCCTTGCCCCCTGCCCGTTCGAGCCGTCCGATCGCCCCTTCGGCCCCGTCCGGGTCGTCAAGCCGCAGCTGCGTCTCGGCCAGCAGCGTCAGCATCGCGGCGTCCGTGGGCCTGTCTTTCAGCGCGGAGGCCACTTCCACGCGCGCCCGCTGGTAGTTCCCGGCGGCGAAGTCCTCTCGTGCCTTGGCGTAAAGGGTTTCAGGACTGTCTCCGCAAGCCGCCAGGGCGACGAGGGCGACGAGCGGAAGGGCTAGGCGCATGGTGCTCTTCATGACGGCGGGCTTACGTGGAAGACCTGAAATTTCCGTCAACCGCCTGCAACCGCTCTCGCTCTGGCCAAGCGCCCCGCACCCGGCTATGGGCGCGCCTTAAACAGTTTTCGGAGTTTTCGATGGGTTTCCGTTGCGGAATCGTGGGTCTGCCCAATGTCGGCAAGTCGACCTTGTTCAATGCGCTGACCGAAACGCAGGCGGCGCAGGCGGCCAACTATCCGTTCTGCACGATCGAGCCCAACGTCGGGCAGGTCGGCGTGCCCGACCCGCGCCTCGATGCGCTGGCGGAAATCGCGGGTTCGGCCAAGATCATCCCGACGCAGTTGTCGTTCGTGGACATCGCCGGCCTCGTGCGCGGCGCGTCCAAGGGTGAAGGCCTCGGCAACCAGTTCCTCGGCAACATCCGCGAAGTCGACGCGATCATCCACGTCCTGCGCTGCTTCGAGAACGACGATATCCAGCACGTCGACAACAAGGTCGATCCCATCGCCGACGCGGACACCGTCGAGACCGAACTGCTGCTCTCCGACCTCGAAAGCCTGGAGAAGCGTGTGCCCGCTGCCCAGAAGAAGGCGACGCAGGGCGACAAGGAGGCTAAGATCGTGGCGTCCGTGCTCGGCCAGGCACTCGACCTGCTGCGCGACGGCAAGCCCGCCCGCCTGACGCAGCCCAAGGACGAGGACGAAGCGCGCGTCTTCGCGCAGGCGCAGCTGATCACCGCCAAGCCGGTACTCTACGTCTGCAACGTCGAGGAAGAAGCCGCCGCCGAGGGCAATGCCTTCTCCGCGCGGGTATTCGAGAAGGCCAAGGCCGAAGGCGCGAGCGCCGTCATCGTCTCGGCCGCGATCGAGGCGGAACTGACCGGCATGGACATGGAGGACCGCATGGTCTTCCTCGAGGAAATGGGCCTTGCCGAAGCCGGTCTCGCGCGCATCATCCGCGCCGGTTACGAACTGCTCGAACTGCTGACGTTCTTCACCGTCGGCCCCAAGGAAGCGCGCGCCTGGACCGTGCACAAGGGCGCCAAGGCCCCCGAGGCTGCGGGCACCATCCACTCCGACATGCAGCGCGGCTTCATCCGCGCCGAAACCATCGCTTATCCCGACTTCATCGCCTGCAAGGGCGAGGCGGGTGCCAAGGAAGCCGGCAAGTTCCGCCAGGAAGGCAAGGAATACGTCGTCGCCGACGGCGACGTGATGCACTTCCGCTTCAACGTCTGAGTAAACGCAGCATAACCGTCGTCCCGGACTTGATCCGGGACCGCTGGCGGTCTTCAGGCGCGACTTGTCAAGGATGCGCCCTGCGGCGATCCTTCAATTCCATCGTCGTCATTCCCGCGAAAGCGGGAACCCATCTCCTGACGGTTCGTGTTGCACCGGCATCAGATGGGTCCCCGCCTTCGCGGGGATGACGGTTCTATTTTAACGGCAACACTCCCCCTCCTCGAACGCCGCGATGATCGGGCATGGTCCGGTGTCGCTTCCGGCGCATTCCCGAGCCAGCTTGTGCAAGGCGTCCCGCGCCCGTTCGAGGCGGGCGATCTCCTCATCCAGATGCGCGATCCGCGCCTGCGCCATGGCCCGCGCCCGCGCGCGGTCGTCGCTGGCGTCGAGGCCGAGCAGTTCGGCGATCTCGTCGAGGATGAACCCCGCATCCTTCGCTGCCCTCACGAAACGCAGGCGCCGCACGTCCTCCTCGCCGTAATGCCGCTGGCCTTTCGCACCCCCGGTGCTGGCCGGGCGCGGGTCGTGGAGGAGGCCCTTGCGCTGATAGAAGCGCACGGTCTCGACACCGACGCCCCCGGCATGGGCGAGTTGGGAAATCGTCAGGGCCACGCTTGACTCCGTACTAGGGTACGGAAGTTATAAGCATGGCATGAGCGATCACCAAGCCCCCGCCAGAACCGCCGTGCTGTATCGCATGGTCATGGAAAAACACGTCTGCCCCTACGGCCTCAAGGCCCGCCACTTGCTGAAAAGCCGGGGCTATCGCGTCAAAGACCACTGGCTGACCAACCGCGACGAAGTTGACGCCTTCAAGGCAGAGCACGGCGTCGCCACCACCCCGCAGATCTTCATCGATGGCGAACGCATCGGCGGCCATTCCGACCTCAAGCGCTTCCTCGGGCTCGATGATCAGGCCAAGCGCATGAGCTATGCGCCGGTGCTCTGGGTGTTCGGAACCGCCGCGGCCGTCGCGCTTGCCGCCAGTTGGGCTTCTCTCGGCTCCCCGCTGACGGTCCATGCGGCGGAGTGGTTCGTGGCTATCACCATGATGCTGCTGGCGATGCTCAAGCTGCAGGACATCGAGACGTTCTCCTCGATGTTCCTGGGCTATGACCTGCTGGCGCGGCGATATGTGCCTTACGCCTATGCCTATCCGTTCCTGGAATGGTTCGCGGGCGCCTTCATGGCGGCGGGCGTGCTGAACTGGCTGTCGATCCCGGTGGCGCTGGTCATCGGCGGCGTCGGCGGGGCCTCGGTATTCTACGCGGTCTACGTCCAGAAGCGCGAGTTGAAATGCGCCTGCGTCGGCGGATCGGGCAGCGTGCCGCTAGGCTTCGTGTCGCTGATGGAGAACGTGTTCATGGTCGCCATGGCGCTGTGGATGCTGCTGAAACCGATGGCCATGGGGTGACTGTCCTCAGGTCCGGCAGCGCATGACGCCGTCGGCGCGGTAAGCCACGCGCTCCTGCGAATCGTGGACGATCAGGCGCGCAGGCCAGGTCTTCTGGTCGCTGGCGTTACCTGAATCAGGCAGGCGTACGATGTCCACCCAACTGGACAGCCCAACATATGTCGTGCGCGCACCGCCCAGCAGATCGGCGCTCTCGTCTTTCGCGGCGAAGCGCTTGAGGTCGGCTCCCACGCGCATGAAACCTTCACCGCTGGTGGCGATGAAGATCGGGCCACGCTTTCCGGCGTCCTCTTCTTCGACCACGTCCTTCTCGAAATTGCACCCGGGCTTGTCGAGCCCATAGCGGTCCATGTCGAGTTCGGTGATCGGGATCGGCACGATGGGCTTGAAGGGTTCCTTGCTCATGCGTTCGACCATGGCGACATCATGCGCGTTCTCGGCCGCCTCCTCGGCAGGGGTTTCCTTGCCGCAGCCTGCCAAGAGAGCGAGCCCCCACAATACCATCGCGTGTTTTCGCATCATTCCCGCCCGAAAAATTTCTCTATGTCGTTCTGGGCAGGTTCGACCAAGCCAACGGCAGAACCACGAGCCGAAATGCCTGATTTCCAATACCCATCATGATGACAACGCGGATTGCAGGCAGAAGCTCCGAAGTAGCTGATTTGGCGAGCAAGAAGCGCAGTGCGTTCGAGGGGAACCCCAACGCCCTAACGGACATCGCCTTCGTAAATGACGAATTTTGCGGCAGGATTCCGCACGCAATACAAGTTGAAGTCTTCTGCAGGTAAACGTCGCTCTTCAATTGTCGCTCCGAACGGGAGACAGAAGCTCTCACCACATGGACCAACAGACATGCCTGAACAGGCGACAAGAGAGCGAAAGGGTATGACTTTCGACCAGACGATCGCAATACGGAGGAATTGCAGCTACTTGGACTGCCCTCACCTCGAACCAACAAAAAGGGTGCCGGTTTTCCGGCGCCCTTCTCGTTCAGGCAGAAGCGAAAGCTCAGTTCGCTGCAGGAGCCGTCGCCGCAGCAGGCGACGCCTTGCTCTTGGCATAGGCCGACCACAGCTTGGCGACAGGCGCGCGGGTGCCGGTAACCTTGGCGAAGTTCGCTTCCGCATCGGCGTACTTGCCCTGCAGAGCCTGCGACATGCCGAGACGCAGCGCGACCTTGCTGGCATCGACGCCCGGCATCGCCGCGGCCTTGGCGTAAAGCGGCTCGGCCTTGGCGGCCTGATCGTAGCTCAGGAACACGTCTGCGGCACCGACCACGGTAGCAGCAGTCGCGCCCGGCTTGTTGGCGTCACGCTCAGCGGCGGGCAGCGAGGCTTTGTCCGCTGCGACGCGACCATCGGTGTTGGCCTTGTCCGGCACGTCTCCGGCGGTCAGCTTGCCCTTCGCGATGCCGTCAGCCATGACCTTGCTTGCTTCGCCCGGGAACGCGCGCGGATCGGCGTTCTCGAGGTATTCGAAGTAGTCGCGCTTGTCGTTCATCGAACCGGTGAGGAACATCAGGCGCATCAGGTCGAGGTTCTGGTCGCGCGGCAGCGAGGCCAACTGGCGCACCACCGAGATCGCGGTGTTCCAGGTGCCCGGGTAATACTGGCCGAGCATCGCCGCATATTCGGTCGACGGCGCGAGCTGCTTGGCGGTGTAGGTCTGCTGGAGGACCGAGCGCAGCGCGGTTTCCGAAGGCGCCTGGCCCTTGGCCTGCGCGGCGGCGACATCGTCCTTGGCCATCTGCAGGGCGGCCTCGGGGTTGTTGTTGCGCTTATAGGCATCGGCGAGGACCGCATCGAGCTGGCCCGACGAATCAACGAAGCCGCCGTCCTTGGCCGCCTTCAGGTACGTCGCAGCGCTGGCGTAGTCCTTGAGCTGGTAGGCGGTAATGCCCGCGTCGTAGTTGGTCTTGCCGACTTCCTCGGCGGGCAGCTTGCCGCTGCCGAGGAGCATCTTGTTGCCTTCCTGCTTGAGAGCGAGGTCCTGCGAGATGATGCCGAAGTTGCGCATCATCGAGCCGAGCGCGTTCTTGTCGTCGGGCGTGGTGGCGGTCGGCACAGCGGCCTGGAACGCGGCCTTGCCGTCACCGCCGACGGCGCCGTCGAAGGCAGCCTTGGCCTTGGCCATCGCCTCGGGCGTCTGCTGGCCGCCGAGCGCGGCGATCGCGGCTTCCATGGCCTTCTGCAGCGGCTGTGCGGCCTTCACGAATTCGGGGGAGAACTTGCCGCCTGCGGCTTCCTTCTCCTTCTTCGCAGCCATCGCGGGGGTGGCGACCGTAATCGCCAGACCGCTCGACAGCGCCACAGCAAGAGCGACACGGGAAACAAGGAACTTGCGAGCCATCAAGGCTACTCCTCTCAAGACAAACGATATCCTGCCCAGGCAGGATGAAAAAGGCCGAGAAGGTTTGGCGGGGAAAAAGACCCTTGGCAACCTCTCGCCGCAAATAGGTTTGCGCCACTGAACGCGCATTGAATGCAATTCGTCGCAGCCGTTCAGGTTCCCCGCACGCGCGCGTTCCTTATATGTGGAAAACGGCGCACATCGCCCTGCCCGACCCCCGGTTCCGGTGGCTTTCCCCCCGAGCATGGCCTAGTGCGGTCCATCATTCTCTTTCCGTAGCAAAAGCGATCCAACCCGCGTGAGCGACGACACCAACGATATCCAGCCCGTAGGCCCCGAGGGCGAATTCACCCGCATCGACATCGTCGACGAGATGAAGACGAGTTACCTCGACTACGCGATGAGCGTGATCGTCAGCCGCGCGCTGCCCGACGTGCGCGACGGCCTGAAGCCGGTGCACCGCCGCATCCTCTACGCCTCGCAGGAAGGCGGCTTCGTCGCCGGGCGCCCCTACCGCAAGTCGGCCAAGATCGTCGGCGACGTGATGGGCAACTACCACCCGCACGGCGACAGCGCGATCTACGACGCCCTTGCGCGCATGACGCAGGACTGGTCGATGCGCGTGCCGCTGATCGACGGTCAGGGCAACTTCGGCTCGATGGACCCCGATCCGCCGGCCTCGATGCGCTACACCGAGGCGCGCCTCGCTCGCGTCGCCAACTCGCTGCTCGACGATCTCGACAAGGACACCGTCGACTTCGCGGACAACTACGACGGTTCGCGTCAGGAGCCGACGGTGCTTCCGGCGCGCTTCCCGAACATCCTGGTCAATGGCGCCGGCGGCATCGCGGTCGGCATGGCGACCAACATCCCGCCGCACAACCTTGGCGAAGTGATCGACGGCTGCTTCGCGATGATGGACAATCCGGGGATCACCTCGGAGGAACTGTTCCAGATCATTCCCGGCCCCGATTTCCCCACCGCCCCGCTGATCCTGGGCCAGCACGGCGCCCGGCTCGCCGCCACCACCGGGCGCGGCTCGATCATCCAGCGCTGCCGCAGCCACGTCGAGGAAGGGCGCGGCAGCCGCAAGGATTCGCGCTCGATCGTCCTCACCTCGATCCCTTACCAGGTCGGCAAGTCCAATTTGGTCGAGAAGATCGCCGAGGCCGCCAAGGACAAGCGGATCGAGGGCGTCTCCGACATCCGCGACGAATCCAACCGCGAAGGCGTGCGCGTGGTCATCGACCTCAAGCGCGACGCCTCGCCGGAAGTCGTGCTCAACCAGTTGTGGCGCAGCACCCCGGCACAGTCGAATTTCGCCGCGAACATGCTGGCGATCCGCGGCGGCCGCCCCGAGATCATGGCCCTGCGCGACATCCTGCAGGCGTTCATCCAGTTCCGCGAGCAGGTCATCACCCGCCGCACCAAGTTCGAACTGAACAAGGCGCGCGACCGGGCGCACATCTTGCTCGGCCTCGTCGTCGCCGTGTCCAACATGGACGAGGTGGTGAAGATCATCCGCGGCGCCTCCAATCCGGCCGACGCCCGCGCCAAGCTGCTCGCCAAGGAATGGCCGATCGGCGACATCGCGCAGTACATCCGTCTGGTCGAGGCGATCGAGCCCGAGGCCGAAGCTGCCGACGGCATCTACCGCCTGTCCGAAGTGCAGGTGAAGGCGATCCTCGACCTGCGCCTGCACCGCCTCACGGCACTGGGCCGCGACGAGATCGGCGACGAGCTGAAGCAGCTCGCGATCGCCATCGAGGAATTCCTCGCCATCCTCGCCGACCGCGTGAAGCTCTACGCCGTCATGCGCGAGGAACTGCAGGCCGTGCGCGACGCCTACGCCACCCCGCGCCTGTCCGAGATCACCGCCGCCTTCGACGGCATCGATGACGAGGACCTGATCGAGCGCGAGGACATGGTCGTCACCGTGACCATGGACGGCTACATCAAGCGCACCGCCCTCTCCGCCTTCCGCGCCCAGAACCGCGGCGGCAAGGGCCGCGCCGGCATGGCCACGAAGGACGAGGATGCGGTGACGACGATGTTCGTCACTTCCACCCACAACCCGGTGCTGTTCTTCTCGACGGCGGGCAAAGTCTACCGCCTCAAGGTCTACAAGCTGCCCGAAGGCGGCCCGACCACGCGCGGACGCCCGATCGTCAACCTGCTGCCGGCGCTCGACAAGGACGAGACGATCCAGACCGTGCTCGCCCTGCCCGAGGATGAGACGGAGTGGAGCGCGCTGTCGGTCGTGTTCGCCACCGCCAAGGGCAACGTGCGCCGCAACTCGATGGATTCCTTCGCGAACATCCCCAGCAACGGCAAGTTCGCGATGCGCTTCGACGAAGGCAGCGACGACCGCCTGATCGGCGTGGCATTGCTGGAGGCCAGCGACGACGTGCTGCTCGCCACCCGCCAGGGCAAAGCGATCCGCTTCCCCGGCGACGATGTGCGCGAATTCACGAGCCGCACGTCCACCGGCGTGCGCGGCATGACGCTGAAGGGCGACGACGAGGTCATCTCGCTCTCGATCCTCCACCGCGTCGGCACCGATGCCGAAGACCGCGAGCAGTATTTGCGCTTCGCCCCGTGGAAGGGCGACAAGGAGGGCGAGTCCACCTTGTCCGCAGAGCGCATGGCCGAACTGGAAGAGCGCGAACAGTTCATCCTGACGGTCTGCGCCAACGGCTATGGCAAGCTGTCCTCGGCCTATGAATACCGCCGCACCGGTCGCGGTGGTCAGGGCATCACCAATATCGACAACATCGGCCGCAACGGTCCGGTCGTCGCCAGCTTCCCGGCCACCCGCGCCCAGCAGCTGATGCTGGTGACCGACCAGGCCAAGCTGATCCGCCTGCCGCTCGATTCGCTGCGCGTCATCGGTCGCGGTTCGGCGGGCGTACGCCTGTTCACCGTCTCGGCAAACGAACACGTCGTCAGCGCGGTGCGCCTCGACGAGGAACCGGAAGTCGTAACCCCGGCGGCCGACGGGGCCGCGCCGGAGGTTCCGGAAGCCGAAGCGTGAGCGATACGATCGCGTATAAAATCCTGACGGGCGAGCAGCTTGCGCGGCTGCTCGCCGACGGGACTTTCACCGGGGCGCCGGTCGATCTGGCGGATGGTTACATCCACATGTCCACCGCCGATCAGGCGCAAGGCACGCTGGACAAGCACTTCGCCGGACAGGAAGACCTGCATGTCGCCGCCGTCGATCTGACCGCGCTGGGCGACACGGTGAAATGGGAAGTCTCGCGCGGCGGAGCGCTGTTCCCGCACATCTATGCCGACCTGCCGCTGTCGGCGGTGATCGCGCACGGCCCGGCCTTGCGCGACGCGGACGGAGCGCTGCAGCTTCCACGCTGATTGATCGATTGATCGTCATCCCGGCCTGCGCCGGGATGACGACGTTGCTTGAGCATCATCTTGACATTTATAACCACATAGGTTATATGCCCCAGCATCCGGAGCGGTGCAGATCACATCGTCCCGGTGTATCGGGTCGGCGTCGTGGGCCGGGATGCGGCTTCAGCCGCGATCGCGCAAACCACGCGTCCGTTCGAAGACCCGAAGTGCCCCCGAGCTACTGGAAAAGCCGTCCATACGTTCCTGCGACTTGACGCAGGACTTGGGACGACCATCCCGGATAGCCATCGGCTGATAACGCTGCGAGCCCTAACAGACGGCCACATGGGACACTTCGATGGAATGCAGGTCGAGCCGGGCTGACCACCGCTACCCGGCCGCTCGCCAGAGCAGGTGGAAAACAAACCCCCGCGTCCCTGCTTGGACGCTCCCGGCGCCGACCCGATGTTCACTCTCGGATGCGTTGATTTCCCCCGGCGTTAGGCCCGCACTCGCCAGCGGGCATTGTCGTATGACCTCGTCATTGCGAGCACAGCGCGCGCCGCAGGGGCTTCGACAAGCTCAGCCCGAGCGGGTTGAGAACAGGTCTTTAGTTCCGTCGAAGCGCCCTCCCCGCCGCCGTCAGAACTCCTCTCCGCGCATGCGCAGTTCTCCGGTCACCCCGGTCGCCAGCACCAGGTTGCCGATGTAGAACAACGGCCAGGCCACCATCGCCAGCAGTGCGCTGCCGCCAGAGGCCGCGATCTCCAGCACCACCCCCGCCACGATCGGCGCCGCGCCCAGACCCACGCGCGAGCGGGCGAACGTGCTGATCCACGCCGAAGCCGCCATGCCGCCCAAGGCCAGGCCAAGAAACAGCGGCACGCCTACGCCCGCACGGTCCGCCGCGAAGAAGCACAGCAGCGGCGTCCCCAGCGTCAGCGCCAGCGCCGCCACCTTGCGCCCGCCGTCCATCACCGCACGGCGGTGCATCAGGAACAGCGAAAGGCCGATCAGGAAGGCGATCAGCATTGCGTTCAGCCCGATCACCGGCACGTCGTACCACAGCGCCGAGCCGACCGCCTCCAGCGCCAGCATCCCCGCCAGCGAGCGCGTGTCGGTCCCCCGATGCCGCAGTACCGCATAGACCGCCAGCAAAGCCAGCGGCGCGCCCTTCAGCACGATCAGGTAAAGCCCAGGCAGGGTGCTCCCGCGCAGCCATACCCATGCCACGGCGAGGACGATGCTCGCCAGCAGCCAGGGACGGCGTTCGATCAGGGCGCGGTGCGGCATTCATCCTCCTGAGGTTGCCGCATTGCCATGACAGATGCCGCAGGGCTTTTCCATCGCTGCGATAGGGTCTAGGCGGCCAGCATGACCCATCAGATCCACATCATCGGCGGCGGCCTCGCCGGCAGCGAAGCCGCATGGCAGCTCGGCCGCCGGGGCTTCAAGGTGCGCCTCTCGGAAATGCGCGGGACCGGGGAACGCAGCCCGGCCCATCAGGGCGACGGCCTCGCCGAACTGGTCTGCTCGAACTCGTTCCGTTCCGACGATCACGAGAAGAACGCAGTGGGCCTGCTCCATCACGAAATGCGCCAGTGCGATTCGCTCATCATGGACGCCGCCGCCAAGGCCGAAGTGCCCGCAGGGTCAGCGCTGGCCGTGGACCGCGAGATCTTCTCCGCCGAAGTCGAGGCGCGCCTTGCCGCCCTGCCAAACGTCGAGATCGTGCGCGAACGCATCGACGCCCTGCCCGCCGATGCGCCGGTGATCGTCGCCACCGGCCCGCTGACCGCCGAAGCGCTGGCCGGCTCGATCGGCAAGGCGACCGGCGCCGACAGCCTCGCGTTCTTCGACGCCATCGCCCCCATCGTCTACCGCGACACCATCGACATGGACGTGTGCTGGATGGCCTCGCGCTGGGACAAGGGCGAGACGAAGGACTACATCAACTGCCCGATGACCAAGGACCAGTATCTGGCATTCCACGCCGGTCTGGTCGCCGGAGAGAAGACCGCATTCAAGGAGTGGGAGGAGAACACCCCCTACTTCGACGGCTGCATGCCGATCGAGGTGATGGCCGAACGCGGCATCGATACTCTGCGCTTCGGCCCGATGAAGCCGGTCGGCCTCGACAACCCGCACTGGGCTACGCCCGAGCACCCGAACGGCCGCTGGGCCTATGCGGTGGTCCAACTGCGGCAGGACAACAACCTCGGCACGATCTGGAACATGGTCGGCTTCCAGACCAAGCTCAAGCACGCCGAGCAGGTGCGCCTGTTCCGCACCATCCCCGGCCTCGAAAACGCCGAGTTCGCCCGGCTCGGCGGCCTGCATCGCAACACCTTCCTCAATTCGCCGGTGCTGCTGGACCGCACCCTGCGCCTGAAGACCGCGCCGAATGTGCGCTTTGCCGGGCAGATCACCGGCTGCGAAGGCTATGTAGAGAGCGCCGCGGTCGGCCTGATGGCGGGCCTGATGGCCTCGGCTGAGCTGGCGGGCCGCGAATGGCAGGCCCCGCCGCGCACAACTGCGATGGGCGCCCTGCTCTCGCACATCACCGGCGATGCCGAGGCCGAGACGTATCAGCCGATGAACGTCAACTTTGGCCTGTTCCCGCCGCTGCACGACGTGAAGAAGAAGCAGCGCAAGGAAGCCTACACCGAACGCGCCAAGGCCGAAATCGTGCCGTGGCTGGAAAGCATGGCGGTCTGACGCTAGCGTGGCCCACCCCTGCCCCCTCCCGCAAGCGGGAGGGGAATGAGAGGCCTGCGCTTACCCCCTCCCGTTTACGGGAGGGGCAGCGAGACTTGCGAGCGTAGCGAGTTAGTCCCAGCGGGGTGGGCACCACCCTACCGCAAAAATCAACACGAACATTTCGGCTTCGGCTTCGGCTTGGGCGGCGGCGCCGTCTTGCGGAATTCGGCGGGCGTGAGATAGCCGTCGCGGTCCCCGTCCGCCCCGTCGAACTTGTCGACGGTTGCCACGGCCCATTCCTCGAACGTCAGCAGATTGTTGCCGTCCTTGTCGAGCTTGCGGAAAATGTCAGAACGCGTCGATAGCATCTCGTTGCGGGAAATCCGTCCGTCACGGTCGCGATCGTAGCGTCCGAAGCGGCGCTGCTCACGGCTGAGTTCGGTCGCCTCGGGAAGTTCGGGGCCGACCATGTCGCCCACATCGGCGCTCGGCAGCGGGGCAGGCTCCGTCGCCATCGGCGCGGCAGCAGGCGCGGCAGCCTCGACTTCGGCGTGTCCCTGCCACCAGAACAGGCCGATGCCCAGGAGTACGAAAACGGCGAGGCCGCCGAGCAGAAAGCGATTCATTGCGCGGTATCCATGACCCCGCGATCCTAGAACCACCCGGCGCGCGAGCGGAAATTACAACGCTGCAATCAGAAGCCCAGCAGCCCGAGCCGCATCGCCTTGAGCATGGCAGCGGGCGAAGTCGCGCCGGATTCGTCACCCTTGGCGAGACGCCGCGCGGCTAGGCCATGCAGCACCATCAGCGGCCGCAACGCGCGGGAGACCCGAACGCCGCTGCTCGCCCGTGCAAGTTCGCGCGCGGTCTCACGCTCGCTGGCATGGCCGAGCCGCATCGCCAGATCGTTGAGTGCCCAGGCGCGGCCCAGCTTCAGCGCGGCCTCGCGCTCCTGGCTCCGGCCGAGAGCGTCGGCCAGCGCGGCGAACGCCTCGCCCCTGCCCTGCGCCATGGTCTCGAGCGCTTCGGCTGAAAGCGGCGCGGGCCCGGTCATGGCTTCCCAACCATCGACGAGCGCGGCGAGACCGCCGTGATGGCCGTTCCAGCTTTTCAGCAGCGCCAGCAGCGGCTCGCCATTGGGCCACTGCTCGACGGACTGGCCGAGCGATTCGCGCCACCATGCCAGACGCAGCTGCGCCATCATCGGCTCGCGCGAATGCCGCAGCAGATGGGCAAGGCGCGCATCGAGCGCCAGCAGCGCAAGCGTCTGCCCACGCGCGGACTTCGGCGCATAGACCAGCGCCAGGCGCGACACGGTGGGCAGCGACTGCAAGAGGATATCCTCGTTGGAGGCGGAAATCGTGGGAGTTGGGGAGTCGGTCACCCGGTTTCCCTAGTCGGTGCCGGAGCGCGGCGAAACCCCAAACGCGACACGGGCGACGGTGCCGAAACACCGCCGCCCCCGCATCATCCCAAGCCCCGAAGGGCCGCGAGATTACTTGTAGGTGACCTTCTTCACCGCCGCGACGATGCGGTCGGCGTCGATGATCGCCAGCTTTTCGAGGTTCGCGGCGTAAGGCAGCGGCACATCCTCGTTGCACACGCGCACGACCGGCGCGTCGAGGTTGTCGAAGCCGTCTTCCATGCAGATCGCGATGATTTCCGAGGCGATCGAGCAGACCGGGAAACCTTCCTCGGCCACGACCATGCGGTTGGTCTTGGCGAGGCTGGCGAGCACCGTTTCCTTGTCGAGCGGGCGCAGGGTGCGAAGATCGATGACTTCGGCGTCGATGCCTTCTTCGGCCAGACGCTCGGCCGCCTCGAGAGCGAGGCCGACGCCGATCGAGTAGGACACAATCGTCACATCCTTGCCTTCGCGCATGATCCGCGCCTTGCCGATCGGCAGGACGTGGTCGTCCAGCTCGGGCAGTTCGAAGGAACGGCCGTAGACCAGCTCATTCTCGAGGAACACGACCGGGTCTTCCGAACGGATCGCCGCCTTGAGCAGGCCCTTGGCGTCCGAGGCGTCGTAAGGCGCGATGACGACGAGGCCGGGGACGTTGGCGTACCACGGACCGTAGTTCTGCGAGTGCTGCGCACCCACGCGCGAGGCCGCGCCGTTGGGACCACGGAACACGATCGGGCAGCGCATCTGGCCGCCGGACATGTAGTTGGTCTTGGCGGCCGAGTTGATGATGTGGTCGATCGCCTGCATGGCGAAGTTGAACGTCATGAACTCAATGACCGGACGCAAACCGCCCATCGCCGCGCCGGTGCCGATGCCGGCGAAGCCGTATTCGGTGATCGGCGTGTCGATGACGCGGGTGGGACCGAACTCTTCGAGCAGGCCCTGAGTCACCTTGTAGGCGCCCTGGTACTCGGCGACCTCCTCGCCCATCACGAAGACGCGGCTGTCGCGGCGCATTTCCTCGGCCATCGCGTCGCGCAAGGCGTCGCGGACGGTCGAGGTCTTCATGTTGGTGCCGTGGGGCAGCTGCGGGTCGCGTGCGGTCTTGAGGTCGCTGGCGAGATTGGCGGTGCCGCTCTCGGCCGGCTTCTTCTCTTCCGACTTCGGAGCTTCCTCGGCCTTTTCGGCAGCCTTGGGCGCTTCGACGGCGGAGGCATCCTCGCCTTCACCGGCCAGCATCGCGATCACGGTGCCGACCTTCACGCCCTCGGTGCCTTCGGCGACGAGGATCTTGCCGACGGTGCCTTCGTCGATGGATTCGAATTCCATCGTCGCCTTGTCGGTCTCGATTTCAGCAAGGATGGTGCCCGAGGAAACCTCGTCGCCTTCCTTGACCAGCCACTTGGCCAGCTTGCCCTCTTCCATCGTCGGGGAGAGAGCGGGCATCTTCAGTTCGATCGCCATCTCAGTAGCTCTCCACCAGGACGTCGGTATACAGTTCGGGGGCGCTGGGCTCCGGCGAGTTCTCGGCGAAGTCGGCGGACTGGGCGACCTGCGCACGGATGCGCTTGTCGACTTCCTTGAGGCTTTCCTCGGTCACGCCCATGGCCAGCAGTTCGGTCTTGGCGTGGTCGATCGGGTCGCGCTTTTCGCGCACGCCCTGGACTTCCTCGCGACTGCGGTACTTCGCAGGGTCCGACATCGAGTGGCCGCGATAGCGGTACGTGTTCAGTTCCATGAGAACCGGACCGTTGCCTGCACGCACGTACTCCAGCGCGATCTCGGCCGACTTGCGGACTTCGAGAACGTCCATGCCGTCCACCGACATGCCGGGGATGCGGAACGCGGTGCCGCGGCGGTGGAAGTGCGTCTCGGCCGAGCCGCGCTTCACGGCGGTACCCATGGCGTAGCCGTTGTTCTCGATCACGAAGATGATCGGGAGCTTCCAGAGAGCCGCCATGTTGAAGCTCTCATAGACCTGGCCCTGGTTGGCCGCGCCGTCGCCGAAGTAGGCCATCGCGACGCCGCCGTCTTCACGGTACTTGTGCGCGAACGCCAGACCCGCGCCGAGCGAGACCTGCGCGCCGACGATGCCGTGGCCGCCGTAGAAGCGATGCTCCACGGAGAACATGTGCATCGAGCCGCCCTTGCCCTTCGAGATACCGGCTTCGCGGCCGGTCAGCTCGGCCATGATGACCTTGGGATCGATGCCGTAGGCGAGCATGTGGCCATGGTCGCGGTAACCGGTGATCACCGAGTCCTTGTCGTTGTCGAGCGCGGACTGCAGGCCCACGGCGACAGCTTCCTGGCCGATGTAGAGGTGGCAGAAGCCGCCGATCAGGCCGAGGCCATAAAGCTGGCCGGCCTTTTCCTCGAAGCGGCGGATGAGCAGCATCTGCTCATAGAAATGCAGGAGCTCTTCCTTGGAAGGCTTGTAGCGCTTGTCCGCGTCCAGGGCTTGCTGGAGGCTGTGGAGCGCGAAATCCTCTTCTACGGCAGCGGTTTCTACTGCCGGGGTCTTTGCTTTGGGCAACGGGTGCTCCCCATCGTTGGTGCGATCGTTTCAGTGAGGGCGGTATAGGAAGGACGCAGCCAAAGCGAAAGCGCGCAGGCTCGAAAACGGGCTCCGAACGTGGACTTTTTTGCAACGAGGTTTGCAAAAAACGGCATTGCGACATCTCTCCAACGAGAGGCAACGCGCGAGACCTCAGGGGAGTTGCATCACCATTTCGTCGGGACGCGCGACGTTCAGGTTGCTGCGGACCAGTTCGCCCGCGAGGTCGGGATCCATCTTCTTGGGATCGAGCAGTGCGACGCGGTTCTTGAGATGATCGCGATCGACCTTGAGATCGACCAGTTGCTTCTCGCGCTGATCGAGCAGGCGCTGGTTCTCACCCCAGGCAAGCAAGCCGCTGGGTCCGGCGACGCACCAGAGACCCATGAGCAACAGCAGCGCGAGGGCAAGGCCCTTCACGAGACGTTCTCTGGCTATGTTGGTGTCCTGTCGCACGGTCCGCATATGTCGCTTGAATCACATGTGATTCGGGGTTGCAAGCCCAAACTCTAAAGGATTCCTGCCGTTTGCGACAGGTGGAGGAGAAGTGCTGGAAACATGCGGGCAAAGTTTTCGTGTTGATAAGTTTCGCAAGGCGTCAAGTGTTAACTAGACGACGTTAAGAGCGCCTAACGGACGCAGGGGTTTACCACCCCTGCACCCCGTATACCGTCGAGGTCACGCGCGACGCATTCTTACGCCCGACGGTGAGATGGAAGACAAAATAGCCTTCGGCGCCATCTTGGCTGACAAGGCTGCACGCACAACGACGACCGTATGGGGTCTGGGACGATGGCCCCAGA
Source organism: Novosphingobium resinovorum (assembly GCF_027922145.1). Lineage (GTDB taxonomy): Bacteria > Pseudomonadota > Alphaproteobacteria > Sphingomonadales > Sphingomonadaceae > Novosphingobium > Novosphingobium resinovorum. The sequence goes on from NZ_BSFC01000024.1 coordinate 260,782, forward strand.
TTCCTTCTGTTGATCTTGTTCCGCTTTCCCGCCAAGCCTGCTAGGCGCTCGCGCCATGTTGAGCATTCGCGATATCACCGTGCGCCTTGGCGGCCGCACCATCATCGACGGCGCGTCGGCCACGCTGCCGCAGAACGGCAAGATCGGGCTGATCGGCCGTAACGGCGCCGGCAAGTCCACGCTGGTGAAGACCATCATTGGCGAACTCGATCCCGACGGCGGTTCGGTCGAGATGCCGCGCCGTGCGCGTCTCGGCTACATTGCGCAGGAGGCACCCAACGGCACCCGAACCCCATTCGAGGCAGTGGTAGAAGCCGACACCGAGCGCACCGCGCTTCTGGCCGAGGCCGAGACGTGCACCGATCCCAACCGCCTTGGCGACGTGCACGAGCGGTTGATCGCGATCGATGCCTACACCGCCCCTGCCCGCGCGGCGCGCATCCTCGTCGGTCTCGGCTTCGACGAGGAGATGCAGGCGCGCCCCCTCGACAGTTTCTCGGGCGGCTGGAAGATGCGCGTCGCGCTCGCCTCGCTGCTGTTCTCCGAGCCCGACGTGATGCTGCTCGACGAACCGTCGAACCACCTCGACCTTGAAGCGACGCTGTGGCTGGAGAACTTCCTCAAGAGCTACCCCAAGACGCTGCTGGTTATCAGCCACGAGCGCGACCTGCTCAACACCGTGGTCGACCACATCCTGCACCTGCAGCAGGGCAAGCTGACGCTCTATCCCGGCGACTACGACAGCTTCGAGCGCATCCGCGCCGAACGCGCTGCCCAGGCCGCCGCCGCGCGCGCCAACCAGGAAGCGCAGAAGAAGAAGCTGGCGGATTACGTCGCGCGCAATTCGGCGCGTGCCTCGACCGCCAAGCAGGCGCAGTCGCGCGCCAAGATGCTGGCCAAGATGCAGCCGATCGCCGCCATGGCCGAGGATGCGTCGCTTAGCTTCGACTTCCCCAGCCCCGACGAACTGCGCCCACCGCTCATCACGCTGGACCTCGCCGCCGTGGGCTACGTCGAGGACAAGCCGATCCTGCGCCGCCTCAACTTGCGCATCGATCCCGAGGACCGCATCGCGCTGCTGGGCCGCAACGGCAACGGCAAGACCACGCTGGCGCGCCTGCTTGCACGCCAACTGGAGCCGATGGAAGGCGGGATCACCTTCTCGCCCAAGATCCGCATCGGCTACTTCACGCAGTATCAGGTGGAGGAACTGCCGGGCGATTCCACCCCGCTGGAACTGATGACCCGCGCGATGGAGGGCAAGCCGCCGCTCGCGGTGCGTGGGCAACTCGGGCGCTTCGGCTTCTCCGGCAACCGCGCAACGGCGGTGACCGGTACGCTTTCGGGCGGTGAACGCGCACGTCTGGCACTGGCGCTGGTGACGCGCGACGCGCCGCACATGCTGATCCTCGACGAACCGACCAACCACCTCGACGTCGATGCACGCGAGGCGCTGGTGCAGGCGCTCAATTCGTTCGAGGGCGCGGTGATCCTCGTCAGCCACGATCGCCACATGGTCGAACTGGCGGCCGACCGGCTGGTGCTGGTCGAGGGCGGCACGGCCGAGAACTATGACGGGTCGATGGAGGACTACATCGACTTCGTGCTCGGCCGGAACCAGCCCAAGGTCGAGGCGGTCTCGGCGAAGGGCGGCGATGCGCCGGTCAAGAAGAGCGGCGCCATCGCGCGCGAGGAACTGAAGGCACTGCGCAAGAAGGTGACGGCGGCCGAGACGCGCATGAAGCGGGCACAGGCTCACGTCGACAGCCTGCTCGACGCGCTGGCCGATCCGGCCTCGGCGAAGGGGGATCTCAAGGGCCTCGCGGTCGGCGCGCTGGGCAAGCTGCACGGCACGGCGGCGGAAGCCCTCGAACTGGCCGAGACCGAATGGCTGGAGGTCCACGAGGAACTCGAAACCCTGATGGGCCGCGGGAAATGAGCGTCGCCTTCCGGCGCGACGGGGATGAGGAGCATCTGGAACCCAAGTTCGAGGTGCCGATCCCGCCCGGGCCCAACCTCGTCACCGCGCGAGGCCGTGAACTGATCGCAGAGAAGATCGCGGAGCTGGAGGCGCACGTTACCGCGCTGACCGAGGAGACCGCCCTCAACTCCGCCAAGCGGGATCTACGCTACTGGCAGGCGCGGCTCGACACGGCGCAGGTGCAGCCGGTGCCGGAGGGCGGCATCGTCCGCTTCGGAAGCCGCGTGCGCTTCATGCTGGGGGACAAGGCGCGCGAGATCGTCATTGTCGGCCATGACGAGGCCGATCCGGCACACGACCGGCTTGCATTCGTCGCCCCGCTCGCCAAGGCGTTGCTGGGCGCCGAGGTCGGCGATTTCGTGGACTTCAACGGCCGGGAAGAGGCGATCGAAGTGCTGGAAGTCAGCGCGGGATAACCCGCCAACTTCTCGTCATTGCGAGCGAAGCGAAGCAATCCAGGGCAGCACCACGACGCCCTGGATTGCTTCGCTTCGCTCGCAATGACGAGAGGATAGTTTTAGCGCACCCAGTCTTTCTCGGGAATACCAAGCAGGCGCAGCACGCTGGTCAGGTCGCCGCGATCGATCCAGCCGTTCGAGGCCGCGCGTGCCTTGGGCTTGGCGTGATAGGCGATGCCGTAAGTCGCCGTCTCCAACATCGGAATATCATTCGCACCGTCGCCGGTCGCGAGACTGGTGACACCCTCGCCCGCCGCTTCCAGTTCGGCCAGCAGCGTCGCCTTCTTCACCGACGAATCGACGATCCCGCCGACGAGGCCGCCGGTCAGCTTGCCGTCCGCAACTTCAAGCCGGTTGCCGACGACATGCTCGAAGCCCAGCATCTCCGCCACGGGGTCGGCGAAGTGGTGGAAGCCACCGGTCACCAGCACGGTATGGCAGCCCAGCTTCTTGAGCGTTTCGACCAGCACTTTCGCACCCGGCATCGGCCGGATTCGCGTGGCGAGGCATTCGTCGATGGCGCTGGTGGAGAGCCCCTTCAGCAGCCCGACACGCTCGCGCAGGGCCTGCTCGAAATCGAGTTCGCCCTGCATGGCGCGCTCTGTGATGTCGGCGATGCGCTCCTTCAACCCTGCGAAATCGCCGAGTTCGTCGATGCATTCCTGCCCGATCATGGTCGAATCCATGTCGGAGATGAACACCTTGGGCACCACCGGTTCATCGGCGGTGACGAGGCCGTCGGTCGTGCCGAAATGCGCGTCGAGCGCGGCGCGCAGGACTTCGGCATCATCATCAGGCGAGTCGATCTGCATCGTCTGCCCGCAGAAATCGAGCATCGTCGCATCCGCGATCCGCACGCCGCCTTCAGCCATTTGCGCTTTCGCGGCTTCGAGACTGGTCGAAAGATGATCCGGTTCTGCTATCAGCCGGGCAATGAGCACTGCGAATTCCCTTGATGCGCCATACGATATCTCAGCCGGAGACCGGCCGCCGCTGGCGCTCATCGCAGGGCCGACCGCCAGCGGCAAGAGCGATTGTGCGGTCGCCCTGGCACAGGAACTCGAACGTCGGGGCCGCCGCGCGGTGGTGGTCAACGCGGACAGCTCGCAAGTCTACGCCGACCTGACGGTCCTGAGCGCGCGCCCGACCGAAGACGACATGGGCGGCATCGAGCACCGCCTGTTCGGCGCCTGGGACGGCGCGCAAAGCTGCTCCGCGGCCGACTGGGCGCGCGCGGCTGCCGCGACCATCGCGCAGGTTCATGCCGAGGGCGCGGTGCCGATCCTCGTCGGCGGCACCGGGCTTTATATCCGCACCCTGCTAGACGGGATCGCGCCGATCCCTGGGATCGATCCGGACATCCGCGAGGCGGTGCGCGCCCTGCCCGTCGCCGAGGCCTACGCCGCGCTCCTCGTCGAAGACCCCGAGCGTGCCGCTCGCCTCTCCCCGGCAGATACCACGCGCGTCGCACGCGCGCTGGAGGTCGTGCGCTCCACCGGTCACGGCCTCACGCACTGGCAGGCACAGACCGAAGGCGGCATCGGCCACGCGGTCGCGCTTCACCCGGCGATTCTGCTGCCCGAGCGCCAGTGGCTTTATGCGCGCTGCGACCTGCGGTTCGAGCGCATGGTCGAACGCGGCGCCCTGGCGGAAGTGGAGGCGCTCCTCGCCCGCGATCTCGACCCCGCCCTCGCGGTGATGCGCGCCATCGGCGTTCCGGAACTCGCAGGCGTCATCAAGGGCGAATGGACGCTGCAAACCGCCATCGAACGCGGATCGCAGGCAACGCGCAACTACGCCAAGCGCCAATTTACGTGGCTGAGGCACCAGCCCCCTGCGGAATGGCATCGCCTGCAATGGGAAAATTACAACTCAAATGCCATAAATGATATTTTATTGCGCTTTCCGGGTTGACCTGACATATCCACATGCCTAGAGGCCGATCCTACCTCGCTGATGGAAGTTATGCGGGGAGGAGAGGAGACGACCCGGTACGCCCAAGCCGACGTGCCGGGTCGGATTCATTAGGGAGGCAGCCGGAATTGCCGGTGCTCCCGCCCGAACGAATTAATGAAGGAATGTATTGTGAGTGAAGAGCGCAGCGGCGCGAGCATCCTGGTCGAAAGCCTGGTCAAGCAGGGGGTCGAGTTCGTATTCGGCTATCCCGGCGGCGCCGTGCTACCGATCTACGACGCTCTCTTCGGTGACGAACGACTTCGCCACATCCTCGTCCGCCACGAGGCCGGTGCGGCGCACGCCGCCGAAGGTTATGCACGCTCGACCGGCAAGCCCGGCATTGTGCTCGTCACCTCGGGCCCGGGCGCGACCAACGCGATCACCGGCATCGCCGACGCCTACATGGATTCGATTCCGATGGTCGTCATCACCGGCCAGGTCCCGACCGGGCTGATCGGCTCGGATGCGTTCCAGGAAGCGGACACCGTCGGTATCTCGCGCCACTGCACCAAGCACAATTATCTGGTGAAGGACCCGGCCGACCTTGCCGCGATCGTCGACGAGGCGTTCCAGATCGCCACCACCGGCCGCCCCGGCCCGGTGCTGATCGACATTCCCAAGGACGTCCAGATCGCCATGGCGACGTGGAGCGACGGCCCGATCCAGCGCAAGCAGCGCTACAGCCCGCGCACCGAAGGCACCCCGGACGAGATCGCCCGCGCGGTCGCCATGCTGGCGAATGCCAAGGCGCCGGTGTTCTACACCGGCGGCGGCGTCATCAACTCGGGCCCGCGCGCAACCGCGCTGCTGCGTGAACTGCAGGCGAAGACCGGCGCGGCCGTCACCTCGACGCTGATGGGCCTCGGCGCCTTCCCGGCCGACCACGCCGACTGGCTGGGCATGCTGGGTATGCACGGCACGTTCGAGGCCAACATGGCGATGAACCAGGCGGACCTGATCGTCTGTGTCGGCGCCCGCTTCGACGACCGCGTGACCGGCCGCCTCGACGCCTTCGCGCCAAATTCGGAAAAGATCCACATCGACATCGACCGCGCCTCGATCAACAAGACGGTGCCGGTCGACCTGCCGATCATTGGTGACTGCGCCACCGTCCTCGACCAGATGCTGGCCGAGTGGGGCACCCGCAAGGGGCAGGATCTCACGGGCTGGAAGGCCCGCATCGACGGCTGGCGCGAGCGCAAGAGCCTCGCCTACCCCGCCAACGCGGAAGCGATCATGCCGCAGCTGGCGATCGAGCGCTTGTACGAGCTGACCAAGTCGAAGGCCCCGGTGATCTCCACCGAAGTCGGACAGCACCAGATGTGGGCGGCACAGTACTTCCCGTTCTTCAAGCCCAACAAGTGGCTGACGTCGGGCGGGCTGGGCACAATGGGCTACGGCCTGCCCGCAGCGATCGGCGCGCAGTGCGGCAACCCGGACAGCCTCGTCATCGACATCGCGGGCGACGCCTCGATCCAGATGAACATTCAGGAACTGGGCACCGCCACGCAGTACCGCCTGCCGGTCAAGGTCTTCATCCTCAACAACGAGTGGATGGGCATGGTCCGCCAGTGGCAGGAACTGACGTACGAGAGCCGCTATTCGAATTCCTACTCCGATAGCCTGCCCGACTTCGTGAAGCTTGCCGAAGCCTACGGCTGGAAGGGCATCCGCATCGAGAACGAGAGCGAGCTCGATGCGGGCATCCAGGCGATGATCGACCATCCCGGTCCGGTGATCGTCGACTGCCTGGTCCACAAGGAAACCAACTGCTTCCCGATGATCCCCTCGGGCGCCGCGCATACCGACATGATCCTCTACGGCGACAGCGTTGCCGGCACGATGGACGACGAAGCCAAAGCGCTGGTCTGAGGACAAGAGACGAACCATGATGCACATCCAGCATGAAGCCGAGGAACGGCACGTCCTGACCGTGACGGTCGACAACGAGGCGGGTATTCTCGCCAAGATCGCAGGGCTCTTCACCGCGCGCGGCTACAACATCGACAGCCTCACCGTGGCCGACATCACCGACAACCATTCGGTGAGCCGGATCACGATCGTGACGCACGGCCCGCGCAGCCAGATCGACCAGATCCACGCGCAGCTCGAGCGTCTGGTGCCGGTTCACAAGGTCGTCGATCTCACCGAAGTCGGCCCGCATGTGGCGCGCGAACTGGCGCTGGTGAAGGTCGCGGGCATCGGCGAGAAGCGTGTCGAGGCCCTGCGCATCGCCGACGTGTTCCGCGCAAGGCCCGTCGACACCACGACCGAGAGCTTCATCTTCGAGATGACCGGCGCGCCGGACAAGATCGACAGCTTCGTGGCGCTGATGCGCGATCTCGGCCTCGTCGAGGTCGGCCGCACCGGCATCGTCGCCATGGCCCGCGGGCCGGAAGAAGCCTGAATTTCAAAATTGCGTCGGCCCGGCCGGGCGGCGCTTGGACAATAACCGTCCCGGCCTGCCGGGATGACGGAAGGAAGAACGATGAAGGTCTATTACGACGCCGATTGCGACATCAACCTGATCGCCGAGAAGAACATCGCGATCCTGGGTTACGGCAGTCAGGGCCACGCCCATGCCCAGAACCTGCGCGATTCGGGCGTCAAGAACGTCGCCATCGCGCTGCGTGACGGTTCGGCCACCGCCAAGAAGGCCGAAGCTGCAGGCTTCAAGGTCATGTCGAACAAGGACGCCGCCGCATGGGCCGACGTCATCATGATCCTCGCCCCCGACGAGCATCAGGCCGCGATCTACGCCGCCGACATCCATGAGAACCTGAAGCCCGGCGCCGCGCTCGCCTTCGCCCACGGCCTTAACGTCCACTTCGGCCTGATCGAGCCGCGCACCGACATCGACGTGTTCCTGATCGCGCCGAAGGGCCCGGGCCACACCGTGCGCAGCGAATACCAGCGCGGCGGCGGCGTGCCCTGCCTCATCGCGATCCACCAGGACACCACCGGCAACGCGCAGGACATTGCCCTCGCCTATGCTTCGGGCGTCGGCGGCGGCCGTTCGGGCATCATCGAGACCAACTTCCGCGAGGAATGCGAAACCGACCTGTTCGGTGAGCAGGCCGTGCTCTGCGGCGGCGCCACCGCGCTGGTCCAGGCCGGCTTCGAGACGCTGGTGGAAGCCGGCTACGCTCCCGAGATGGCCTACTTCGAGTGCCTCCACGAGCTGAAGCTGATCGTCGACCTGATGTATGAAGGCGGCATCGCCAACATGCGCTACTCGATCTCGAACACCGCCGAATACGGCGACATCAAGACCGGTCCGCGCATCATCACCGAAGAGACCAAGAAGGAAATGAAGCGCGTTCTGGAAGACATCCAGTCGGGCCGCTTCGTGAAGGACTTCGTCCTCGACAACCGCGCCGGCCAGCCCGAGCTGAAGGCTTCGCGCCTTGCCGCCAAGCGTCACCCGATCGAGGAAACCGGCGCCAAGCTGCGCGCCATGATGCCCTGGATCGGCGCCAACGCCCTGGTCGACAAGACCAAGAACTAAGGTTCATCCGAATCCTTGCGGCGGGCGGGTGGTCGAAAGGCTGCCCGCCCGCTTTGCTTTGGCTCACCACTTCCGCCGCGTCGGCGCATGAAAATCCGGCGGCTTTCCCGCCACCCAGCGCACGAACCGCGCGATCTCTTCCACCTTCAGAAGCTCCGCGCTTTCCGGCTTCATCCGCGCCAGTTGCACATTGCCCAGCGCCGCGTGGATCGTCCGGTGACAGATCGGATGAAGCGGCACCGTCTCGCGCCCTCCCCGGCTCTTGGGCACCGGGTGATGCCATTCCACCTTGCGCCCCAGCGGCCGTCCGCACAGCCAGCAGGTGCGATCGTCATCGTCCACTTCGCCCTCCGGTGCAGCGCATTAGTAAGTTATCAAAGTTTCAACCTTAACAGTGCCTGGAATTAGGCATGGATCGCCCCCTTCCAAGGGCGGCGCTTGAGGTTGACGGTTTCATGACGGCATTCGGTCGGCGCAACGGCATCGGTGGTATGGGTCAGGGCGCGCGCCCTGCTTTCGGTGTGGCCAAGCCGCTCAAGAGCGGAGGCGATGCAACCACTGCCCTTCCGGGCTCCGCTCCCGTACCTGGCGACCAGTTTCCGTCCATGTCCGGCGATTCGCTCATCCCGTCGCGCGACGACGCCATGTCGCGTCTGGCCGATCGCGCCAACGCCGTCCACGCAGAGTCGGAGCAGAACGGCTTCGAGGCCTCGATCCACAAGATCAAGGAGCAGGTTCTGCCGCGCCTACTGGAGCGCGTCGATCCCGAAGCCGCCGCCACACTGACCAAGGATGAGCTGTCGGAGGAATTCCGTCCGATCATCATGGAGGTCCTCGCCGAGCTGAAGATCACCTTCAACCGCCGCGAACAGTTCGCGCTGGAAAAGGTGCTGATTGACGAACTGCTCGGCTTCGGGCCGCTGGAGGAACTGCTCAACGACCCGGATATCTCCGATATCATGGTCAACGGCCCGAACCAGACCTACATCGAAAAGAAGGGCAAGCTGCAGCTCGCGCCAACCAAGTTCCGCGACGAGCAGCACTTGTTCCAGATCGCCCAGCGCATCGTCAATCAGGTCGGCCGCCGCGTCGACCAGACCACGCCGCTGGCCGACGCCCGCCTCAAGGACGGCAGCCGCGTCAACGTGATCGTCCCGCCGCTGTCGCTGCGCGGAACTGCCATCTCCATTCGTAAATTCTCCGAGAAGCCGATCACCATCGACATGCTCCAGGGCTTCGGCTCGATGAGCGAGAAGATGGCCACCGCGCTCAAGATCGCCGGCGCCTGCCGCATGAACGTGGTGATCTCGGGCGGTACGGGTTCGGGCAAGACGACGATGCTCAACGCCCTGTCCAAGATGATCGACCCGGGCGAGCGCGTGCTGACGATCGAGGACGCGGCCGAACTTCGCTTGCAGCAGCCGCACTGGCTGCCGCTGGAAACCCGCCCGCCCAACCTCGAAGGCCAGGGCGCGATCACCATCGGCGATCTCGTCAAGAACGCCCTGCGTATGCGTCCTGACCGCATCATCCTCGGCGAAATCCGCGGCGCCGAGTGCTTCGATCTGCTCGCCGCCATGAACACCGGCCACGACGGGTCGATGTGCACGCTCCATGCCAACAGCCCGCGCGAATGCCTTGGCCGTATGGAGAACATGATCCTGATGGGCGACATCAAGATTCCCAAGGAAGCGATCAGCCGCCAGATCGCCGAATCGGTCGACCTCATCGTGCAGGTGAAGCGCCTGCGCGACGGTTCGCGCCGCACCACCAACATCACCGAGGTGATCGGCATGGAAGGCGACGTCATCGTCACCCAGGAACTGTTCAAGTTCGAGTATCTGGACGAGACCGACGACGGCAAGATCATCGGCGAATTCCGCCCCTCGGGCCTGCGCCCCTACACGCTGGAGAAGGCCCGCCAGTTCGGCTTCGACCAGGCCTATCTCGAAGCCTGTCTGTAACGAAGTGCACCCCCGGCGGATCACCCCGGGGTTTACACAAACGAGGCAGTGAAACACCTGTCACCTTAGGCGCCCGGGCCATCGCTGCCGCCTGCCCGATCAAGCTGCGCGAGGAACGACAAAAGCGCGCGATTATCGGGCTTTAGTTCGGTCGCGACATGGCGACCGCCGTACATCCGCACCTTCAGCAGACCAAACCGAGCCCGCACCGCGCGCTCCTCGGGTGTGACCTTTCGCTTTACCGGCGGCTTGCCTGTCACCTTGTCCCAGGCGGCGGCAAAGCTGCCCGCGCCGGGCTTCGTGCGCAGGCGATAAGCACTCTCGCGCGAAAGCCCCACGCGGCGCGCCGCCGCCTCGACGGAGCGGCCCTGTGCTAGCGCGCCAAGAAAGGCCGCCTGCCGCGCGGGCGTCCACCCGTCCTTGCGCGGACGGACGGGCACGGGTGGAAAGGCGGGGACACGGATGTGGCGGGGGCGGTGTGGAGGATGGCTCATCGACCACGTTAAACGCGATCGCGCGGATGTAGGAAAGGGCGTGGGCACACCTCAAGCCTGCACCCAAACCTCGTCATTGCGAGCGCAGCGAAGCAATGACGAACGGAAGGGTGAGGCGCCAAAGAACGCCTCCCCCTATCTCTCTTACTGCTTCTCGAACGCCGCGGTGATGGCGATCTGGGTCTCGTCGCTAACCAGCGGCGCGTACTTGGTGACGCCGAACTCGGTGCGCTTGATCGTGCCCACCGCGTTGAAGCCGAGCGTATAGACCTTCTTCATCGGATTGACGTTGGCCGCCTTGAAGCTCGCCTTGAGCGTCACCGGCTTGGTCACGCCGTGCAGGGTCAGGTTGCCGGTGACGTCGGCGGTGCTGGCGCCGGTCTTCACCACTTTGGTCGAAACGAAGCGCATCGTCGGGTACTGGGCGGCGTCGAACCATTCGGCACCGACCAGTTCCTCATCGAGCGTCTTGTTGGTGGTCGAGACGGAAGCCACCGGAACCGAAACATCCAGCTTCGCCGAGGCGAGGTTCTTCGGATCAAGCGACAGCGTACCCGACGCGCCCGGCAGGGTACCGAAGAACTCGCTGATGCCGAAGTGATCGACGGTGAAGCGCACCAGCGTGTGCGCACTGTCGAGCGCATAGTTGCCCGCCTGCACGGCAGCGGCATTGGTATCGGCCTGCTGCGCCACGATCGGGGCGGCAACGACGAGAGACGCAGCGGCCAGAGCCGATGCAAGATAGCGGTTCATTCGAATTCTCCGAAAGGAAAGGCGGGAAAGGTCAATGCTTGCGCGTTGATCCCATTGCCGATCCCTTACGGCCAGCCCGATAAAATCGATCCACTTGTTCAGGTTTGTCGAACAAGTCGACCTAATATCAACCGCCCAGCCACTCCCGCGCCGACAGGCCCAGCAGCAGCACCGCCACCATCAGCGAGAAGAAGAAGATGGGCGTCCACGGCATGAAACCCACCCGCTCGATGTTCTTGCGGCGATGCCGCCGGTGATCGCCCAGCCAGGCAATCACCGCGACCAGCGCGGCGAGGCTGCCGCAAATGGTCATCCAATGCAGAGAATCGTCCATGCCCCGCCTTGCCCTCGCGCGCGGCGGAGTTAAAGCGCCCTTTCGTGACCGCACCTTCCATCATCATTCGCAAAGACCGCCCGATGCTGGCCATCGCCCTGCGCCTTGCCGCGATGGTAATGCTTTCGACGATGTTCATGCTGGTGAAGCTGGCAGGAGAAGCAGGGGTCTCGCTGCCCGAACTGGTGTTCTGGCGACAGGCGATGGCGGTGCCGATCATCCTCGGCTGGCTGGCGGCGACCGGCAATCTCGGCCTCCTGCGCACCCGCCGCATGAGCAGCCACGCCATGCGCGCGACGAGCGGCACCGCCGGTCTGTGCTGCAACATCGGCGCCGCTACGCTGCTGCCCTTGCCGGTCGGCACGACGCTCGGGTTCACGACGCCGCTGTTCGCCGTGATCATAACCGCGCTGGTCCTTCGCGAAAAGGTCGGCCCGTGGCGCTGGACGGCGGTGGTGCTGGGCTTCGTCGGCGTTCTGGTCATCGCACAGCCCGGCGGTGCGCCCGTCCCCGCGCTCGGACTGGCGGCGGGGCTTGGCGCGGGATTGATCGTCGCCGTGGTCAGCTTCCAGATCCGCGACCTCTCGCGCACCGAGCCGCCGATCGCCTGCGTCTTCTGGTTCGCCTTCTACGGCTCACTGTTCGCGGCGATCCTGCTGCCACTCTATGGCACGGCGCACGGGACTTACGAATGGCTACTGCTCGTTGCAATCGGGCTTGCCGGGACACTGGCGCAGTTCCTCATCACCTCGGCCCTGCGCCTGGGGCAGGTCGCGACAGTGGTGGTGATGGACTACACCGCGCTGATCTGGGCTACACTCTACGGCTGGACGATCTGGGGACATGTGCCCTCGGCGGCGATGTGGCTGGGCGCGCCGATCATCGTCGCGGCTGGCCTGATCATCACCTCGCGCGAGCATTTCCTCGCACGGCGTGTCTCGCCCACCTCGGCGATCGATGAAAGCGCTGCGGAAGAAGGCGCTCAGGGAACCTGACCTGCCTATGTGTGTTCACCCCGATGCGCGGCGTGGCAGCACCCGTCGCACCGGAAAAAGGAACACCGAAATGGTCAAGAAGCTCGTACTCGCCCTCGTCGCGGGCGGCATCGTTTTCTCCGCCGCCGCTTGCAACACCGTCAAGGGTGCAGGCCGCGACGTGGAGTCGGTCGGCAAGGCCGGCGAAGACGCCATCAAGTAACGTGCTCTGCAGGCAGGTTCCAAGCCACCGACCGGAGCCTGCCTGCATCCGTCTCACGAACGCTTTTCCTGACACGTTTCCTGCGCTAATCGCCGCAGACAACGAAGGAACATGCGTTCGATGACCAGCAAGATTCTCGCCGCCATCATCCTTGGCGGCGTACTTTTCACCGCCACCGCCTGCAACACCGTCAAGGGCCTCGGCCGCGACATCGAGTCGGTCGGTCAGGCGGGATCGAACGCGATAAACTGAGCGCCTCAGGCGTCGAAGACGTGGTTCGCCACCATGTCTCGCGCCCGCAGCCAGAGCACGAGCCGCAGCGCCACGATCATCCCGAGCGCGAAGCCCAGCGTCGCGTCCATCATCAGGAGCGCGTTGCCGACCGGGTGTCCCGCCTGAACGCCGCCCTGAAACCCGCTCGGCAGCAGCAACCTTCGCGCCAGGAACACCGCGACGATCAGCAGGATCGCCAGCGGCGACTGGCGCATCATCACGCGCGCCTTGTCACCCTCGCCGTCGATATGCAGGTGCATCAACCGCGCCCGCTGCGCGCCGATTGCACCGCCGACGATCACGCCGGTCGCCAAGCATAGCCATCCCAACCCGCTCGGCGGCATGCCCGCAAGCGCCAGCGACACCGCCAGCACCACGATCACCGGCATGATCCACAAAAGGGGAAGGCGCAGCGGCCGGGCCTTCTTCATCCGCATCATGCGCAGCGCCATGATGCCAACGAAAATCGCCAGCGGCAGATACGTGACGAGGCCGCGTCCACCTTCCCCCATATGCGTCAGCTTCCCCCGATTTCGCTCAGCGAGGGTGTGCCCGGAATACCGGGTTCACCCTGCCATACGAGCACAGGCTTGCGCGCGGCGAGCGTTTCGTCAAGCCGCCTGCGCGGCGCGAAGTGCGGCGCGGAGTGCAGGCTCTCGTCGCCCGCCTTAGCCCGCTCGGCAAGGCTGCGCAGCGAGGCGATGAAGCGGTCGAGGCCCGCCTTGCTCTCGGTCTCGGTCGGCTCGACCAGCATCGCGCCCTTGACCACCAGCGGGAAGTAGACCGTCATCGGGTGGAAGCCCTCGTCGATCAGGCCCTTGGCGATGTCGAGCGTCGAGAAGCCCTCGGCAAGCCCGGCATCGCTGAACAGCGCTTCGTGCATGCACGGGCCGCTGTCGGCGAACGGAGCGGGCAGCAGGTCCTCGCAGCTACGCAGCACGTAGTTGGCGTTGAGCACCGCGTCCTCGGCCACCGTGCGCAGACCGTCCGCGCCGTGGCTGAGGATGTAGGTCAGCGCGCGGGTGAACATGCCCATCTGGCCGTGGAAGGCGACCATGCGGCCGAATGCCTGTGCATGGCCCTCGGCGGCGTTCTCCTCCTCGACGAGGTGGATCGAGCCATCAGCCCCGCGCGTCACGAAGGGCAGCGGCGCGAAAGGCGCCAGCGCTTCGGACAGCACCACCGGACCGGCACCCGGACCACCGCCGCCATGCGGGGTGGAGAAGGTCTTGTGCAGGTTGATGTGCATGGCATCGACGCCAAGGTCGCCCGGGCGCACCTTTCCGACGATGGCGTTGAAGTTCGCGCCGTCGCAATAGACGTAGCCGCCCGCCGCGTGGACCGCATCGGCGATCTCGCGCATGTCGGGCTCGAACAGGCCGCAGGTGTTCGGGTTGGTAATCATCACGCCCGCGACGTTGGGGCCGAGCTTGGCCTTGAGCGCCGCCACGTCCACGCGGCCCGCCGGGGTCGCGGGGATCGATTCCACCTTGAAGCCCGCGAAGGCGGCGGTGGCGGGGTTGGTGCCATGGGCGCTCTCGGGCACCAGCACGACGTCGCGCGTCTCGCCGCGCGCGTCCAGAGCGGCGCGGATGCAGAGCAGCCCGCACAGCTCGCCATGCGCACCCGCCTTGGGGCTCATCGCCACCGAGGCCATGCCGGTCAGCGTGATGAGCCAGTCGGCCAGCTGCTCGATGACTTCCAGCGCGCCCTGCACCGTCGTCTGCGGCTGCATCGGGTGAACGTCAGCGAAGCCCGGCAAGCGCGCCATCTTCTCGTTCAGGCGCGGGTTGTGCTTCATCGTGCAGGAGCCGAGCGGGAACGGCCCGAGGTCGATCGCGTAGTTCTGGCGCGACAGGCGAGTGTAGTGGCGCACCGTCTCCGGCTCGGTCAGCCCCGGGAGCGCGGGCGTGGACTTGCGCAGGAACTTGCTCAGGCCCGCAGCGGGGGCACGGCTCGGCTCGTCGATATCGACGCCACACTTGTCGGCGCTGCCCAGCTCGAAGCTCAGCGCCTCTTCGAGCATCAGGCCGTAATCGCCTGAAGAGGTTGCGAACTTTGCTTCTCCAGCCTCACCCATGGAGGGGCGCCAGCCGGATGCGTTGGGGGCGTTCATGCGCTCGCTCCTGCAAGAACGGCTTCCAGCGCGGTGGCGAAAGCCTCGATGTCTTCGTCGGTGGTGGTTTCGGTCGCGGCGACCAGGAGCCCGTTGTGCAGGCCATCGGCCACCGGGAACAGGCGGCCCAGCGACACGCCGCCGAGCACCTGACGGTCGGCCAGTTCGCGCACCACTTCGCGCGCGTCGCGCGGCAGGATCACCGTCGCCTCGTTGAAGTAAGCAGTGTTGAGGATCGTGACGCCCGGAACCTTGGCCAGACGCTCGAAGGTCTGCTGCGCGCGGGCATGGTTCACGGCGGCGAGACGAGCCAGGCCCTCACCACCCAGCAGGGTCAGGTGAATGCTGAAGGCCAGTGCGCAAAGCCCTGAATTGGTGCAGATATTGCTCGTCGCCTTCTCGCGGCGGATGTGCTGCTCGCGGGTCGAGAGGGTGAGCACGAAGCCGCGCTTGCCCTCGGCATCGACGGTCTGGCCGCAAAGGCGTCCCGGCATCTGGCGCACGAACTTCTCGCGGCAGCCGAACAGGCCGAGGTAGGGACCGCCGAACTGCAGGCCGACGCCCAGCGACTGCCCCTCACCCACGACGATGTCGGCACCCAGCATACCCGGTGCTTCGATCAGGCCGAGCGCCACCGGCTCGGTGATGACGGCGATGACCAGTGCGCCCACGGCATGCGCGGCCTCGGAAATCGCCGCGAGATCGGGGATGCGCCCCATGACGTCGGGGTACTGGACGACGACGCACGAGGTCGTCGCATCGATCGCCGCGATCACGGCGGCGTCATCGGGATCGGCGGTCAGTTCGGGCGCGAGGCTGACGATGTCATCCTTGGTGAACTTCGCCATCGTCCGCACGACTTCGCCGTAGTGCGGGTGCAGGCCGCCCGACAGCACGCTGCGGCCCTTGCGGGTGATGCGCGCAGCCATCAGGATCGCTTCCCAGCACGCGGTCGAGCCGTCGTACATCGAGGCATTGGCGATATCGGTGCCGAACAGGCGCGCCACCTGCGTCTGGAACTCGAACAGCACCTGCAGCGTGCCTTGCGCGATTTCCGGCTGGTAGGGCGTATAGGCGGTCAGGAACTCGCCGCGCTGGATCAGGTGATCGACCGAGGCCGGCACATGATGGCGATAGGCACCGGCACCGAGGAAGAACGGCGCGGCCCCCGCGCTCAGGTTCTTCGCGGCGAGCGCGGACATGTGGCGCTCGACGGCCATTTCGCTGGCGTGGGCGGGCAGGCCCTCGATAGGACCGGCAAGCCGGGCCTCGGCGGGCACGTCGATGAACAGGTCATCGACCGTAGCGGCGCCGATGGTCTCCAACATGGAGGCGCGGTCGGCCGGGGTCAGGGGAAGGTAGCGCATGAGGCGGGTTCCTGGGTCTTTCTAATTCCTCCCCGAGCTTGCTCGGGGAGGTGGCGCCGACGCAGTCGGTGACGGAGGGGCTATTCCCCTCCACCACCCGCTTCGCGGGCGGTCCCCCTCCCCGAGGCAAGCTCGGGGAGGAATGGGCTCAGAGGCTGTCGACGTAGCTCTTGTACGCGGCCTCATCCATCAGCGTGCCGAGTTCGGCGGCGTCGGAGAGGGTCACGCGGAACAGCCAGCCGCCGGTTTCGGCTTCGGTGTTCACCAGTTCCGGCTGATCGGCCAGCGCTTCGTTGACGGCGGCGATCGTGCCGGAAACCGGGGTGTAGACGTCAGACGCGGCCTTCACCGAATCGACCACCGACACGGAATCGCCCTTGCTGACGCTGGCGCCTTCGGCGGGAACTTCGACGAAGGTGATGTCGCCAAGCTGGCCCTGCGCGTAGTCGGTGATGCCGACGGTGCCGAGGTCACCTTCGACTTCGATCCACTCATGGTCTTCGGAGAAATAGCGGGTCATGGGAAAGCTCCTCAGCGGTGATAGCGGTGGGGGACGAAGGGCATCGACACGACCTTGCCGTCGAGCTTCTTGCCCCGCATCTCGATGGTAAGCGCGGTGCCCTCTGCGGTGAGGGCGATATCGACGTAAGCCATGGCGATCGGCTGCTGCAGCGAGGGTGAGAAACCACCCGAAGTCACCACACCAACTTCCTGATTGCCGGAGAAAACCTTGGCGCCCTCACGCGCGGCCATGCGGCCTTCGACGATAAGACCGATGCGCTTGCGCGCGGTGCCCTCGGCGAAGTCCTTCAGCACGCGGTCCGAACCGGGGAAACCGCCTTCGGTGCGGCGGCGCTTGTTGACCGCGAACTTGAGGTCCGCGTCGATGACGCTGGTTTCGGGCGAAAGGTCATGGCCGTAGAGCGGCAGTCCCGCCTCCAGACGCAGGCTGTCGCGCGCGCCGAGACCGATGGGCTTCACTTCCGGCTCGCCGCAAAGCAGGTCGGCGACCATCGCCGCGGATTCGCCCGGAATGGCGATCTCGAAACCGTCCTCGCCGGTGTAGCCCGAACGGCTGATCCAGGCATCGACGCCGCCCAGCTTGAACGCAGCCCCCTTCATGAACTTTAGTTCGGAAAGCGGCGTGTCGCCTTCGACATGACGCTCCAGTGCAGCGAAAGCCTTAGGCCCCTGCAGCGCCAGCAGCGCACTTTCGTCGAGATGGTTGAGCGTCACATCGTCCGGCAGCAGTTCGCGCAGAGTACCGATATCGTCCCACTTGGTCGCGCCATTGACTACGAGATAGAAACCGGTCGCCCAGCGCGTCACCATCAGGTCGTCGAGAATGCCGCCGTCCTCGTCCAGAAGCAGCGAATAGCGCGGCGCGCCGAGCTTCAACGTGCCAAGATCGATGGGAAGTGCGGCTTCCACCGCGGCTTCCACCTCAGCGGTCACACCATGTTCACTGGAGATGTAGACCTGGCCCATATGGCTGACGTCGAACAGGCCCGCACTCTCGCGGGTCCAGAGGTGCTCGGCCATGATGCCCTCGTACTGGACAGGCATCCAGTAGCCGGCGAACTCAACCATACGACTGCCCTTCTCGCGATGCCATGCATCGAGCGGGAGGGTCAGCGTGACGATCTCTTCGACAAGATCGTCATCGGAAACAGGATATTCGCTCAAGACACGACTCCGCGAGCAGACATGGTACACCAATAAGGTGCCCCCTCTGTCACGGAAACCTGAGAGCTTCCCCCGCGTCATCCCCAATGGGATGGGCCGGGTTACACCGTCGGCGGCCACGACCAGATGGGCGGGGCACTTTCCAGAGGCTCGCTGTCGACGCTGCGCGGTCCTTTTGCCTGAGAGATTCCGGGGCGGTTGCTCCTTCGGCGCCTCTTACCCGACGAATCGGTCCGAGGTCTCTCCCGCGCGTGTCAGCGAGTGAGCCGAGCCTTGGGTGAGAGGCCGGTGTAAGTCAACGCAAGGTTTGGTCAATTCGGGAACTATTCCCCGGCGAGGCCATGTTTTTCCGGAAGCTCGGCCCGCCGCCACTTTCAGCGCATCGTGCTCATGAACATGGCGCCCCTCGGCCTGTTCCCGCACGAAGCCGAGAATCGCCCGCGCCACATCGCGTCCGCGGATGGACCGAAACCGGCGCCACGAACCGTGCAGCACCAGCACATCGACGACCGGCGCGACCATCTGCCAGCCCGCTTCCATCGGCCGGCGCTCGGCACGTTCGCCGCGCAGCAGGCTGGGGCGCAGCACATCGAGCCGCCGGAAGCCGACGCGGCCCAGCGCCTCCTCCGTCTCCCCCTTTACCGAGAGATAGAAATTGCGGCTCTCCCGATCCGCCTCGACGGAGGAGACCACGACCATGTGTTCGATTCCGGCCGATCGCGCGGCCTCCGCGGTGAAGCGGACGAGGTCATGGTCTATCGCGCGGAACTGCTCCCGGCTGCCGGCCGCGGCGATGGTCGTTCCCAGCGCACAGACCAGCACGTCGGCCTGCGCCGCGCGGATTAGTTCCGGCCAGTCGATCGGCTCACCGACCAGCATCTCCATGCGCGCGCCGGGTGGCAACGCCGCCTCGCGTCGCCCGACCCCGATGATGCGAACATCCTCGCGCCCCACCGCCTCCGCCATCAAGGCGGAGCCGACCAGCCCGGTCGCCCCGACCAGGCAGATCCGTGTCACCCCCTGCGTCACTTTCAGGCCTTACACATTGCTCAGGCCTTCCGGCGTGCGGCCGTAGATCTCGGCGTGGCGCGCGATGGCGAAGCGATCCGTCATGCCCGCGATGTAGTCGGCGATGTGGCGGCTGCGTGCGGGCTCGTAGCGCGGCATGGTATCGATCCAGCTTTCCTCCATCAGCACCGTCTCCTGCGAATAGGCAGAATAGAGTTCTGCCAGCAGCGCCCGCGCGCGCTTCGCCGTATCGAGCTGTTCGGGGTGATAGTAGAGCTTGTCGTACATGAATCGCTTGAAGGCCCGCTCCCCCTCGGCCATCTCGGGCGAGAAGGCCACCAGCGCCCTGCCCGCGTCGCGGACTTCATCGATGCTGCCGATGCCGACGAGATTCTTCTGCGTCTGCCCGACGAGGTCGTTGACCATGACGCCGATCTGGCTGCGGATCAGTTCGGCAAGCTGGCGGTCGAGCGGTACGCCCGGATAGCGGCGCTCCACCTCGTTCCAGTGATCGACGACGAACGGATGCGCGAGCAGTTCGTCGAGATCGAGGAACCCTGCCCGCAGGCCGTCATCGATGTCGTGGTTGTCGTAGGCGATGTCGTCGGACAGCGCGGCGACCTGCGCCTCCAGCGACGCATGCGTACCAAGGTCGAGATTATACGCCGCGTCGAGTTCGGCCAGCGCCCATGTCGGCGAAGCCACCGGACCATTGTGCTTCGCCAGGCCCTCCAGCGTCTCCCAAGTCAGGTTGAGGCCGTCGTGCTCGCAGTACGGACTGTCGAGCCGCATCAGCGTGCGCAGGGTATGGGCGTTATGGTCGAACCCTCCGGCCTTGTGAAGCGCAGCGTCGAGCGCGTCCTCGCCCGCATGGCCGAACGGCGGATGGCCGATGTCATGCGCCAGCGCCAGTGCCTCCGTTAAATCCTCGTCGAGACCGAGGATACGGGCGATGACGCGCGCGATCTGGGCCACTTCGAGGCTGTGGGTCAGGCGTACGCGATAGTGATCGCCGTCGGGCGCGACGAACACCTGCGTCTTGTAGCGCAGGCGACGGAACGCGATCGAATGGATGATCCGGTCGCGGTCGCGCTGGTAAGGGCTGCGTGCCCCCCGGGCGATGCCGTTCTCGATCGAGAATTCGCGCCCGCGCGAACGGGACGGGTCGGAGGCGTAAGGAGCAAGTGTCAAACGGAACTCCGCGAGGAAGGCGACGACAGGACTGTCGCCGCGTGCCCTAGCGGGAGAGGCCGGTGCTGCACAAGAGCAGCGAAGTAGCCGTCACCTTGACCACACGCGGATCGTCGATCCGACGCGCGGCCTCGACCATCCCCTCCGGCGTGTGCGCCGCATCCTGCAGCGCGGTGAGCTTCTGGATTTGCCGAAGCGAGAGCTTGCGCACGAGGCGCTGCCCCATGCACGCGGCCGCCCGGTCGCTCAGGCCCGCCTCGGCGAAGGCAGTATGCACGCGGTACTCGGCGTACCAATGGGCACCGAACCACGTGGCAAGGCACAGGACAGCGATGAAAGCGGCGGTCTTGATGAGGCGGATCATGGGACGGGCATTACACCGGGGACGGCCGTAGAGAAACACTCACCATGCAAGGAAGAAGCAGGCAGGGCTTTACCACCCCTCACCCCGTATACTGTCGAGGATGTGCCTGCAGGGAAAATATCCTGCACCTGACATGCAGCAGATGAGGTCAGAGATGGGTGGGAAGAGGACGTTGCGCATTGCCCAGCCGTAGCCTATCGGTCCTCCCGCAAGCGGGAGGGCGAACACCGCTTTCCCCGCCCGCTTACGGGAGGGGCAGCGAGACTTACTGAGCCAAAGGCAAAGTTAGTCGCAGCGGGGTGGGCAAAGAGCAACGTACGCCATGGAGCGCTTGCCGCCATTTCCCCGCTCCATCGAATACCCCACCAGCGATCCAGATCTTACTCCGCCAGCGCCTTGTTGATGTCCTCGACCATCTTCTTGGCGTCCGCGAGGAGCATCATGGTCTGGTCCATGTAGAACACGTCGTTGTCGACGCCAGCGTAGCCCTGCCCGCCCATCGAGCGCTTGATGAAGAAGATCGTCTTGGCCTTGTCTACGTCGAACACCGGCATGCCGTAGATTGGCGAGGTCTTGTCGGTCTTTGCCGCCGGGTTCACCACATCGTTGGCGCCGATGATGAAGGCGACGTCGCACTGCGCGAACTCGCCGTTTATGTCCTCAAGCTCGAAGACTTCGTCGTAGGGAACGTTCGCCTCGGCCAGCAGGACGTTCATGTGCCCGGGCATGCGACCGGCGACCGGGTGGATCGCGTACTTCACGCCGACACCATGCTTCTTGAGCTGGTCCGCCATCTCGCGCAGCACGTGCTGGGCCTGCGCCACCGCCATGCCGTAACCGGGGATGATGATGACATTCTCGGCCTCTTTCATGAGGAACGCCGCATCCTCGGCCGAGCCGCGCTTCCATGGGCGTTGCTCCTGCGTCTCACCGCCGCCCGCGCCTGCTTCCGCGCCGAAGCCTCCGGCGATGACCGACAGGAAACTGCGGTTCATCGCCTTGCACATGATGTACGACAGGATCGCGCCCGATGAACCCACCAGAGCGCCGGTCACGATCATCGCGGTGTTGTGCAAGGTGAAGCCCATCGCCGCCGCTGCCCAGCCCGAGTAGCTGTTGAGCATCGAGACGACGACCGGCATGTCGGCGCCGCCGATCGGGATGATGAGCAGGAAGCCGATCGCGAAGGCCAGTCCAACGATGATCCAGAACAGAGGGTTCTCCCCCGGTCCCGCCGCACCGGAGTGCGCGAAAAGCGCCGTCAGCACGAGGATCGCGCCCAGTGTACCCAGATTGATGACGTGGCGCGCGGGCAACAGGATCGGCGATCCGCTCATGTTGCCGTTGAGCTTGGCGAAGGCGATGACCGACCCGGAGAACGTGATCGCACCGATGGCCACGCCCAGCGCCATTTCCAGCCGGCTGACGGGCATGATGTTGCCATCGGCGCCAAGGATTCCGAACGCCTCGGGATTGAGGAACGCGGCCACTGCCACCAGCACGGCGGCGAGCCCGACGAGCGAGTGAAACGCGGCCACCAGTTGCGGCATCGCGGTCATCTGGATTCGGCGCGCCATGACGAAGCCGACACCGCCGCCGATCGCTATGGCGACGAGGATTTCGGGCAAGCTGGCGATCTCGTGCGTGACCAGCGTTGTCACGACGGCGATGCCCATGCCGAGCATCCCGTAGCGGTTGCCCCTGCGGCTCGTAGCCGGCGAAGACAGCCCCCGCAACGCGAGGATGAAACAGACCCCGGCGATCAGGTATGCGACCGCGACCCATGGACTGACGGAGTGCGCCTCCATCACTTGCGGTCCTTCTTCTTGTACATGGCCAGCATGCGTTCGGTCACCGCAAAGCCGCCGAAGATGTTGACGCTGGCCAGCACGACCGCACCCAGCCCCAGCCATTTCCCGACCGGCGATCCCGAAGCCGCGCTCGCCACCAGCGCGCCGACCACGATCACCGAAGAGATCGCGTTGGTCACCGCCATCAGCGGCGTATGCAGCGCTGGCGTCACCGACCACACGACATAGTAGCCCACGAAACAGGCGAGTACGAAGATCGAGAGGATCGAGACGAAATCCATGCTAGCCGCCCTGTTCCTGCAACCTCGGATGCACCACCTGCCCGCCGCGTGTCAGGCGAATGGCCTCGCCGATCTCCTCGTCCAGCACAGGACCACCCTGTTCCTTGTCCCAGAAGGCCGAGACGAAGTTGAACAGGTTGCGCGCATAGAGTGCCGAAGCATCGGCCGGGAGATGCGCGGGCGTGTTTGAATAGCCGATGATCCTGACTCCGTGGCGCTCGACCACCTGGTCCGGCACAGTCCCCTCGACATTGCCGCCCTGCGGCGCGGCAAGGTCGAAGATCACGCTGCCCGGCTTCATCGAGGCGATCTGCGCGTCGGTCACGAGGCGCGGTGCCGCGCGGCCCGGAATCAGTGCAGTAGTTATGACGATGTCCTGTTTGGCGATGTGCGCGGAGACCAGTTCCGCCTGCGCGCGCTGGTATTCCTCGCTCATTTCGCCTGCGTAGCCGCCCGAGCCCTCACCCTCGATCCCGGCTACGCTCTCGACGAAGATCGGCTTGGCGCCAAGTGACTGGATCTGTTCTTTGGTAGCCGATCGCACGTCCGTGGCGGAAACCTGTGCGCCCAGCCTGCGCGCGGTGGCGATGGCCTGTAGGCCCGCGACACCGACACCCATGACGAAGCACTTGGCCGCACTAACCGTGCCTGCCGCGGTCATCATCATCGGGAAGGCGCGGCCATAGGCACCCGCCGCCACCAGCACCGCCTTGTAGCCGGCAAGGTTGGACTGGCTGGAAAGCACGTCCATCGACTGCGCGCGGGTGATGCGCGGCATGAACTCCATAGCCAACGCCTCCAATCCGGCGGCGGCATAGCCATCCACGTGGGCACGCTGACCGAACGGATCGATAATCGCGACGACCCACGCCCCGGAAGCCACGCCGCCCAGCAGCGCGGGATCAGGCCCCTGCACCGCGAAGACGATCTGCGCATTCGCCAGAACTGCGTCCAGGGGACCGACTTCGGCCCCGGCAGCGCGATAATCCTCGTCGGAGATGCTGGCGGACAGTCCGGCCCCGCTCTCCACTGCCAGCACGGCACCGAGAGCGGAGAGCTTGCGAACCGTCTCGGGCGTGGCGGCAACGCGCGTTTCACCCGGCGCCCGTTCGGCGAGGACCGCGATGCGGCGCTGGAGCGTCAAGCAGCCGCCCCGCTCAGGAGGCGATCAGACCGACGACCAAGGCCGCAATGACGATAATGACCCCGGTGCTCCAGGTCGCGGCCTTGATGAAGCCGTTGTAGGTCTCGGTCGCGGCCTTGATGTCGTTACCCGAAGCCATTGTCTCTTTTCCCCAAAACTGTTTGCTTTCCAGTGGACACTAACCGGGCCGGGCTTGCCGCTCAAGGGCGAAGAAGGTCCATGACGGCGTCACTAACCGATCATGAACATCCGGTTCCGCGCGTTCCAACCGCAGCCTTAATCCGCTCTTTACCCGTTTGCCGTAAGTTCAAGTTCCAGAAAGCGAAGAGGCGACACGAAGCGACACCACCATGGCGGACCTTGACCAGCGCCTCCTCATGCTCATCGACGATGAGCCGGCCCAGAGCCGCCTGATCTCCGCACTCGCCTCGCGCGAGGGGTGGCGTACCCTGATCGTGCGCGATGCCGAGACGGCGATCGCCACGCTCGGCACCCGGCAGGGCATGCAGCTTTCGGCAATTATCCTCGACCAGTGGGTGCCCGGCGACGACGCCTGCGCGCTGATTTCCGAGCTTAAGGCCCGCCGTCCGGCCCTCCCGATCCTGATGCTGACCGCCAGCACCTCGCCGCTGCTCGCGGTGGAGGCGATGCGCGCGGGGGCGACCGATTACCTCGTCAAGCCGGTCGCCCCCGACCGGTTGATGCACGCCCTGCGCTCTGCGACGACGCGCGAGGCACCGCGCGATGAACTCGCGCCGCTGACGGAAAAGATGCCGTCGAACCCCGATTTCGAATCGATGATCGGCGCCGCGCCCAACTTCCGCAAGGCGCTGGCCGTCGCCGCCAAGGCGGCACGCGGCCATTCCCCGGTGCTGATCGAGGGCGAGAGCGGATCGGGCAAGGAAATGCTCATCCGCGCCATGCATGCCGCCAGCCCGCGTTCGCGCATGCCGCTGCGGATCATCAACATCGGCGGCGTACCAGCCAACTCCATCGAGTCGGTCCTGTTCGGCCATGAAAAGGGCGCCTTCCCCGGCGCGTTCGACCGCCAGATCGGTGCGCTCCAGCATTGCGACGGCGCCACCCTCGCCCTCGACGAGATCGACCGGCTGCCCGAATCGGTACAGGAACGCCTGCTCGAAGCGGTGAAGAAGGGCGACTGTCGCCCGATCGGTGCCCGCCACTCGTTCCGCGTCGATGTCCGCCTGATTGCCGCGAGCAACCTCCCGTTGGCGGACCTTTCCGACCAGGGCCACTTCATGCCCGAACTGCTGACGGCCCTGTCGCCCACCAAAGTGCTGCTGCCACCCCTGCGTGAGCGTACGGGCGATATTCCCGCGCTCACCCGCTTCTTCCTCGCCCGGATAGGCGAGCAGCCGGGGCTTCGCGAACTGGGCATCGCCGACGGCGCGCTCTCGTTGCTCGCCGCCTACGACTGGCCGGGCAACGTGCGTCAGTTGCAGGCGGTACTGTTCCGCGCAGCCGTGTTTTGCGACGGTGATGCGCTGACGTCGGAAGATTTTCCGCAACTTCTCAACATATTGGGCACAGGTTTGTCCACAGCCCCGCAGATGCCGGAGAGCGCCGGCGTTATGCTCTATACCGCCGACGGGAACCTGCGACCGCTGGACGAGATCGAGGCCGACGTCATCCGCCTTGCCATCGGTCTCTACCGTGGCCGCATGACCGAAGTAGCCCGTCGCCTCGGCATCGGGCGCTCCACCCTCTACCGCAAGCTGTCTGAGCTGGGCATCGACAACGCCGCCTGACCCGCCCAGACTTCTCGCACAGGAAAGTGGGAGAGATGAACGTGGATACGATGGAACGCCTCGCCGCGATCGAGGCGATCAGGCAAGTGGAGGCCCGGTATTTTCGCGGCGTGGACGATCGCAATTCTGCGCTCGTCCGCTCGATCCTGGTAGAAGACTGCATGCTCGACTATCGCGGGTGCTGCACCGACCCGGTCAGCGGCATCGACCACTTGCCCGCGATGAACAAGGTAATGGAAAGCCGCTCCAGCTGGCCCGATGCGCCGGCATCAGCCGGACCGGCCATGGTGACCGTCCATCAGGGCCACGACTCCGACATCACGATTGAAAGCGAGACCGCCGCTAGCGGCATATGGGCCTTTACCGATCGCCTGTTCCTGCCGCCGGGAGGCCCTTTTGCACAGTTGACCGGCTGGGGACGCTACCACGAAACTTACGTGCGGGACGACGAGGGCTGGAAGCTGCGCACCACCCGCATCGAACGGCTGCGGGTGGAAGTCGCCTGACGAGATCGACGGATACGAGAACCGGGGCCGCGCCGGACGCGCGGCCCCGATTGATAGTCCGGGGGAGTTGTCGGAAGAACTCAGAGGCCCTCGATCATGACCGACGGGATGCGATAGCCGCGCTTCGCCATTGCCTTGGCATAGGTGCCGCGTTCATGGCGCAGTTCGCTGCCATACTCCTCCCAGGCGTCGCGCTGGTCCTCGATGTCGCTAGCTTTACGCAAATCGGTGGCGAGTTCCTTCTGGGTCTCGTTCACGTTGGCGCGGTAGTTGAACCAGTGCTTGCCCTCGATACCGCCGATGGGAGACTGGATGATCCGGTTCTCCTCGACGCGGGCGACGCGCTCCTCGTACATTGCAGGCACAACAGCCATGGCAGAAACAGGAATGATGGCGAGCGCCACGGCAGCAGCGCGAATGATGGTGGTCTGCTTCATGGGTGAATCCCCTTTGTCGCTTTCCATGCGCGGGGCGGAATTGCCTCACGCTCGACGGGACAAACGGGCCGAAGCGCGATTGGCCTCCGCAGAAGGGACGAAGCGGGCGTTCGGCGCGACGTTTTGCAGTGCAGCAGGCCGTTGTGATAACCCGGTCACACAACTTGCGAAGGTCGTTAATCTGGCGGAAATCTCCGGTTCATCCGGCGTGCAGAAATTGCAGGCTCAGATTGGCAACTGCGAGAAGTCCGTCAGCGCCGCGTCTCGCAGGCCCCGCCAAACGCGCACCGCCTGCACCGTGTCGGACACGTCGTGGACACGCAGGAAATGCGCGCCGGCATCCATCGCCTTCACCGCCAGCGCCACCGAGCCGCCAAGCCGCTGATGCGCCGGAGCCTCGTTGGATAGCGCTCCGATCATGCGCTTGCGGCTCACCCCCACCAGCAACGGCTGGCCGAGCGCGTGGAACAGCGGCAGCGCATTGAACAACGCCAGGTTCTGCGCCAGCGAGAGCCCGAATCCGAAGCCGGGGTCGAGGATAATCCGCTCGCGCGCGATACCCGCGGCAAGGCAGGCATCGCGCCGCGCCTCAAGCCAGTCGAAAACGTCGAGCACCACGTCGTCGAAATCCGCGCCCGAATGCAGGTCGTCGGCCTTGCCCGGTGCATGCATCAGCACAACCGGCGCGCCGGATGATGCCGCCAGTTCCAGGCTGCGCGGATCGTAGCGCAGCGCCGAGACGTCGTTGATGATGTGGGCGCCCGCCGCCAGCGTCGCTTCCATCACTGCCGGGCGCCGGGTATCGACGCTGATCGCGGCGCCCATCGCGGCGAGCCGCTCGACCATCGGCACGACGCGCTTGAGTTCGTCGCCCTCCCATACGGCCGCCGCTCCGGGACGGGTGGATTCTCCGCCAAGATCGACAATCGCCGCGCCCGCCTCCAGCATGGCCGAGGCATGGGCGGCGGCGACTTCGAGATTGTCGAGAAACCTGCCGCCGTCGGAAAAGCTGTCGGGCGTCATGTTGAGGATCCCCATGACTTGCGGCTGCTCGAGCCGGATCATCCGGGCGCCGCACTGGATGGGCGCATGGACCTTGCGCAGATTGGCCCACTGCGTCTCTGCCATGGCGCCGAGGTCGGCGGGGAGCGCGGCCAACGCAGCGAGCATCTGCGAGGCGGACACCCGCTCGCGCGAGATAACTTTGCCGTCTTCCCGCACGATCAGCGCGAAGCGGCTCGCCCAGACCATCGCCCCGCCGAGACGCACGGCCTCGCCCTCCTCGCTCTGCGGGCTGTCGGCGAGGGCGATCGGGCGGATATAGAGCTTGCGGGTCATGACCGCGCCTTAGCGCGGGTCACGACGATAAGGAACCAACTCAGTTCCCGAGTTCGAGGCGCCGTTCCAAACGCTCGACACGCTCTTTCAAAGCGTCCAGCCGTGCCTATCCTCGATCTGCTCTTCATACGCATGAGCGTTATCTCGGCCGATGCGCGCAATCATCGATTCCAGCGAACCGAGACGTGTCATGATCTCCCGGTCGCGCGCACGCGCGACCGATTGTTCGGCCTGAATTTTCTTCAGCGGCTCGAGTAGCAGATTTTCGACGTTCTCGGTCATATCTGGTAGATAGCATCAACCCAGGCGCTGCACCACCTCACGGCTCTGTCGCGAGCAGGTACAGCTGGCGGATCGCGTCGATCGGCTTGATCTGGCCTTCGTGCTCCAGATGCCAATACGTCCAGCCGTTGCACGAGGGCGCGCCCTGCAAATCTTTGCCAACGCCGTGGATCGAGCCGTTGAGGTCGCCCGCCACCAGCGAGCCGTCCGCACGCACCGATGCAACGTGGCGACGCTTCTTGTCGAACAGCTCAGTGCCCGGCTGTATCCAGCCGGTTTCGATCAGCGTGCCGAACGCCACCTTTGGCGCGGTGCGCTTGGATTGCATGGTCTTGAGCGCGCTCTCGTCCAGCGGCAGCGCCATCTCGATGCGCTCCAGCGCGGCTTCGCGGTAGTCGCTCTCGCGCTCGCAGCCGATCCACTCGCGGCCGAGGCGCTTGGCGACGGCGCCGGTGGTGCCGGTGCCGAAGAACGGGTCGAGCACGACGTCGCCCTTGTTGGTCGTCGCCAGCATCACCCGGTAGAGCAGCGCCTCGGGCTTCTGCGTCGGGTGGACCTTGCGGCCGCCCTTCTTCAGACGCTCGGCGCCGTTGCAGATCGGCAGCACCCAGTCGGAGCGCATCTGCAGTTCATCATTGAGCGTCTTCATCGCGCGATAGTTGAAGGTGTACTTCGACTTCTCGCCCATGCTCGCCCAGATCAGGGTCTCGTGCGCATTGGTGAAGCGGGTGCCCTTGAAGTTGGGCATCGGGTTCGCCTTGCGCCACACGATGTCGTTGAGAATCCAGAACCCCATGTCCTGCATGATCGCGCCTAGACGGAAGATGTTGTGGTACGAACCGATCACCCACAGTGAGCCTTCGGGCTTGAGCACGCGGCGCGCTTCAGTCAGCCAGTCGCGGGTGAACTGGTCGTAGGTCGCGAAGCTGGAAAACTTGTCCCAGTCGTTCGTCACCGCGTCGACGTGGCTGCCGTCCGGGCGTGCGAGGTCGCCGCCGAGCTGCAGGTTGTACGGCGGATCGGCGAAGACCATGTCCACCGAAGCGTCGGGAATGGTGCGCATCGCCTTGATGCAGTCCCCGGTCAGGATGCGGCCGAGCGGAAGCAGCTCCTTCGGGGTGGGCGCAGGCGCCCGTGCCCGAATGCGTTCCTTGACCAAGATCTGACCCATGACTGCTCCGATGAGATAAACTGTGGATATGACCCCCTAAGTGATTCATCCGGGACTCGCCGTCAAGCCGCGACTCGTGGTGAATCCTTGTGATTCACGTGTTCAGTCAAGCGGAACAAAACGAATCCAGCACTACATCTTGAGTCGCCGCGAATCGCCATGACTCAAGATGTAGTGGGTGTGACTGACGCGACTCGTGGATAACTTTTTGTCACACCCCGGAATTGATAGTGCAGTTTTATGCAACACCCATCCGATACGTTGCATTTGCAGCAATCGGCCGTGAAGCCCAAATGACCCTCGACGCTGCAGCGCAGCAAGCACATATCCATATAAGGTCGTCAGATGTTTTCGCTTATCTCACTCTACTTCTCGTATCGCCGCGACGTGCTCCTTGCGGAGCGCTACGTCGCCGGTCTGGCCGAGAAACCCGCGCAGGACGCCGCCGTTCCGGAAGCCAGGATCGAGGCACCGAAGTCCGAAGACCTCGCGCTCGCAGCCTAAAGCAGCGTGAGTTGAGCCACTGGCGCGAAGCTGCGCCGGTGATGCGGGGTGGGCCCATGCTCTCGCAGTGCAGCAAGATGCTGCGGCGTGCCGTAACCGGCATTGCGCTCCCACCCGTAATGCGGATGCACCAGCGCAAGATCGCGCATCAGGCGGTCCCGGTGCTCCTTGGCGATGATCGATGCCGCCGAGATACAAGGCTCGATCGCATCCCCGCCGACGATCGCGCGGGCATTCCAGCGCCATTCCTCGCGGCGACCATGCGGCGTCATGTTGCCGTCCACCAGCACCTCGTGCGGCTCCGAGCCCAGCGTAGCACATAGCGCCGCCACCGCGCGCGTCATCGCCAGCATCGTCGCGCCGAAGATGTTGAGGCGATCGATATCCTCCACATCGACCACACCGACCGCCCAGCGGCACCGGCGCTTGATGGTTGCCTCCAGTTCGGAGCGACGCATCGCGGAAAGCTTCTTGGAATCGTCCAGTCCGGAGGGGCGCGGCTTGCAGAGCATGACCGCGCCTGCAACAACCGGCCCTGCAAGCGGGCCGCGACCGGCCTCGTCGACACCGATCACGTAACGTTTCGTTGCCGAAGGCACGCTCGGGGAACTCGTGAAAGGTGCAAGCATTGGGCTCGGCATGTTCGCAAGACGTCTCCTTTTCGCCCTATCGCCGCTGGCGCTGACACTCGCAAGCTGCGGCAATGCCGCCACCGGGGAAAAGGCGCCGGAGGCCGAGGCAGCGGCGCCGTTCAGGATCGAAACCATCGCTCAGTTCGACGAACCCTGGGCGATGGCTTTCGACGAAGGCAGCGGAACGCTCGTCGTCACCGAGAAGAAAGGCACGATCCGCATCCGCACGCCGGACGGCCGGATCGGCGAGGTCAGCGGCATGCCCAAGGTCGACTACGGCGGCCAAGGCGGCCTCGGCGACTTCATCTTCGCTCCGGGCCAGGCGGGAACCGCGCTCGACCGACGCGTGGTCTATCTCAGCTGGGCAGAGTCCGGATCGGGCGACACGCGCGGCGCGGCGGTTGGCAAGGCGAACCTCGTCTGCAGCACACCTACGCAGTGCGCGCTGGAAAACCTCGCGGTGATCTGGCGCCAGACGCCCAAGGTGCCCGGAACCGGGCATTATTCGCACCGATTGCGCTTCTCGCCCGACGGCAAGTACCTTTTCGTCGCCTCGGGTGAGCGGCAGAAATTCACGCCTGCGCAGGATCTCGGCACCAATCTCGGCAAGGTCGTACGACTGCTGCCGGACGGCACCCCTGCCCCCGGCAATCCCTGGGCGGACAAGCCTGCGCCGACCAACCAGATCTGGTCCTACGGTCATCGCAACATCCTGGGCCTCGCTTTCGACGCGAAAGGTCAGCTATGGGATCTCGAACATGGCCCGGCAGGCGGTGACGAACTGAACCTCGTCAAGCCGGGCGCCAATTACGGCTGGCCGCTGGTTTCGGACGGCGACCATTATGACGGCCGCCCGATCCCGCGCCATTCCACCCGTCCCGATCTCGCGAAGCCGGCCATCAGTTGGAACCCCGTCATCGCGCCGGGCGACTTCATCTTCTACAGCGGCGATCTTTTCCCCGCGTGGAAGGATCAGGCGATCATCGCTGGCCTTGCAGCGGGCGTGGTCCGCGTATCAATCAACGGCGACAACGCCACCGAGGAGGCCCGCTACCCCATGGACAACCGCATTCGCGAAGTGCGGCAGGGACCGGACGACGCGATCTGGCTCCTGGAGGACGGCGAAGGGCCGGAAAGCGGCCACCTGCTTCGCCTCACTCCCGCGTCCGGAAATGCAAATTGAATCGACAAATCGGCGCGCCACTCCTATCGCGCGCGCGCCATGACAGAGATCCAGTCCGAAGCCGCCACGATCATTCCCCTCGACAACGTCGATCCCGTACTCGTCGAGGACCTGCTTGATGCGGCCTTCGAGCCAGCGCGCCACAAGCGCACCGCCTACAAGATCCGCGAAGGTACGGACTGGCTGCCTGCTCTCAGTTTCGCCGCACTCGATGCCAATGAGATGCTGGTCGGGACGATCCAGTGTTGGCCGGTCGCGCTCAATACGCCGGAGGGTCGCCCTTTCCCTATGATCATGGTCGGTCCGGTCGCCGTAATGCCCGGTCATCAGGGCATGGGCTATGGGCAGGCGTTGATGTCGACCAGCATGGCCAGCATCGACGACCGCGCGCCGCTGCCACAGGTCATGATCGGCGATCCCGAGTATTACGGCCGCTTCTGGGGCTTTTCCAACGAGGGCACCGAGGGCTGGGATCTGCCCGGCCCGTTCGAGCGCCGCCGTCTGCTGGTACGTTGCGCCAACATCGCGGTACTTCCGGAGCGCGGTATGCTGGGGCCGTGGCTGCGCTGAAGCACCGCTTGCCGCACCGCTAACCACACTGGACCTTGGCGCGCGAGACCCTATCTGGCATCGCGAGACGATGCCTTACGAACCGCCCCCCGAACTTGCTGCGCTGAGCCTCGACCAAGTGGCCGGGCTTGTCGCCGCGCGCAAACTTCCACCGGTCGATCAGTGGTCGATTGCCGAGACTGGCGCCGAAACCGGCGACAGCGAGATGCGCATCGCCGCCGATGGGCGCTGGTTCCATCAGGATGGCGAGATCCGCCGCCCGGCCATGGTGCGCGCCTTCGCTTCGCTGCTGACTTCCGATGAAGAAGGGCGGCACTGGCTGGTCACGCCCGCCCAGAAACTCTCGATCGCGGTCGAGGATGCAGCATTCATCGCCGTCGACGTCAAGCGTGATGCCGACACTCTCGTCTTCCGGCTCAATACCGACGATCTGGTCATGGCCGGGCCCGAGCATCCGGTCACCGTCGAAGGCAATGCCGAGACGCCGGCTATCTACGTCGCCGTCCGTCACGGCACCCGCGCCCGCCTCAACCGCAGCACTTACGCGCAACTGATCGAGATCGCCCTGGAAAGCGACGATCTTTCCGTGACCAGCCAGGGCGCCCGCTTCTCGCTGGTTCCCGCATGAGCTCACTCTTCGACCAGGTTTCGCGCCGCCTGAAGGCGGGTCACGCCGCCACGCCGCCGCGTCTGTGGAGCGATCCGCGCATCCACGACATTGCCAGCTTCAAGCCTGCAGCCGTGCTCGTCGCCATCACCGAGCGCGAGCGCCCCGGCATGCTATTGCTGCACCGTCCGTCCACCATGCGCGCACACCCCGGCCAGATCGCCTTTCCCGGCGGCCGCCTCGACCCAGGCGAGGACGCGGTCGAAGCAGCCCTGCGCGAAGCGAACGAGGAACTCGGCATCCGCATGGGCGACGTGCGCGTCATCGGCACCAGCGACGTCTACCGCACCGGCAGCGGGTACGAGATCACGCCCGTCGTCGGCATCGTTCCGCCAGACCTCGAAATCCGGCCCAATCCCGCCGAAGTGGCACAGTGGTTCGAAGTGCCAGTCGACTTCGTGCTCGACCCCGCCAACCAGGCTACCCGCAACATCGAGTTTGAAGGCCGACGCCACAGCTTCATCGAGATCGTCTGGAACGACTGCCGCCAGGACCACGTCATCTGGGGCGTCACCGGCGCGATCCTCCACAACCTTGCCGGTCGCCTGAACTGGCTCGAAAGACAATCGAATGCCTGAGATTCTAAATGCGCCCTGGATGCACCGCGAAGACCTCGCCGGGCTCGTCGCCGTGCTGGGAGAAGGCAATGCCCGCTATGTCGGCGGAGTCGTGCGCGATACATTGCTGGGTCTGTCGGTCAAGGACGTCGACATGGCGACGGTGCTCTTGCCCGAAGCGGTGATCGAGCGGCTGAATGCCGCCGGCATCCGCAACGTCCCCACCGGTATCGAGCACGGCACCGTCACTGCCGTTCTTCCCCTCGGCCCGGTGGAAATCACCACCCTGCGCCACGACGTCTCCACCGACGGACGCCGCGCGACGGTCGCCTTCGCGCAGGACTGGCGCGAGGATGCGGCACGTCGCGACTTCACGATCAATGCGCTCTACGCCGATCCGCGCAGCGGCGAGGTCCACGACTGGTTCGACGGCCTCACCGACCTATCGATCCGCCGCGTCCGCTTCATCGGCGACGCGCGCGAGCGCATCCGCGAGGATCACTTACGCATCTTGCGCTATTTCCGCTTTCAGGCTCGCTTCGGCTCCACGCCCGCCGATGCCGAGGCGGAAGCCGCCTGTTCGGAACTGGCCGCGACGCTCAAGGGCCTCTCGCGCGAGCGGGTCGGCATGGAGACGATGAACCTGCTCGGCCTCCCCGACCCGGCGCCGACCGTGCAGCGGATGTACGAACTCGGCGTGCTTCAGGTCATCCTGCCCGAAGCCGATCCTGAAGCCCTTGCCGCGCTTGTCGCGGTCGAGCGGGCGCAAGGCATCGCACCCGAGGCGATCCGTCGGCTGGCGGCGCTGCTGCCCGCGCAACCGGCATTGGCCGAACATGTCGCCGCGCGCTTTCGCCTCTCCGCAGCCCAGAAGAAGCGCCTTTCGCTTGCCGCCGCGCGCGAAGCATCACCTTCTGAACCGCGTGCTCTCGCCTACCGCCTGGGCCGCGAGGCAGCGCTCGATCGATTGCTGATCGCCGGGGCGGACGTATCCCCGCTCACGGGTTGGGACGTGCCGACGATGCCGCTCAAGGGCGGCCAGATCGTCGCGCGCGGGGTAGGCGCGGGGCCTGACGTGGCGCGCATCCTGCGCCGGGTCGAGGATCGCTGGATCGCCGAGGGCTTCCCCGAGGGTGAGCGCGTCGATGCGCTGCTCGACCAAGTCCTGGCGGAACCGCGAGCGTGAACCTTCCTGATCTCGTCAGCTTCCTGATCGGGCAGCCGCTGCTTTCGTTGACGATCGCGGCGATCCTGCTGGCAGTGGCAGCCGGGATGGTCGCTGCGGGTAATCCCCGCCTCGGGCACGTGATGCGCAACTGCGCTTATCTCGGCCTGATCGCCGCCCTGCTGCTGACCGTGGCCGAACTGGCCGGACACAACGGGCGGTCGGAGGCGGCGCTCTGGCTGGACGCCACCCGCCCGGCCGAGATCGTGGGCAAAGAAACCGTCATCGCCATGCGCGCTGACGGGCATTTCTGGGTCGAGGCGCAACTGAACGGCGAGCCGGTCGAATTCCTGATCGACACCGGCGCGACTTACACCGGCATCTCGCAGCGCGTGGCCGATCGGGTCGGTATCCAGCCCGATCCCGAGGATCGTGGCATGATACTCGAAACCGCCAACGGCTCGATCGTCGCGCGGCGGGGTACGGCCGACGTCCTGCGTTTCGGCGGCATCGAAGCGAACGCCCTGACGGTTGCCATCGGCCCCGACACCGAAGTCGACACCAACGTCATCGGCATGAATCTGCTGTCGCAGCTGGCCGCGTGGCGGGTTGAGGGTCGGCGGCTCATCCTGACGCCAAAACCGAAGTGACAGTCAGCGTCGCGAAAGCCGCCGTGTGATAGAGCTGCCGTAATGGACATTGCCGAAATCCTGAAATTCCTTGCCGGACAGCCGTTGCTGGCGCTCGCCTTTGCAGGCATCGTCGCAAGCGTAGTCGGGGGAATGCTGCGACGCGCGCTTCCGTTGCTGGGCGGCTTGCTGCGCGGGGTGGGCAATCTCGGCCTGCTGGCCGCGATGCTGCTGACGATCGCTCAGGTGACACGCCTGACCACGGGTGCAGACTTCGCGCTGCCCCAACTCGGCATCGAGCGCCAGAACGTCGCGGGCGGGGAGACGCGCGTGCCGATGCAGCCGGACGGTCACTTCTGGATCAGCGCTACCGTCAACGGCGTGAAGCGCGATTTCCTGGTCGATACCGGCGCCACGCTGACCGCGATATCCCCCGCGACGGCGCAGGAGGCGGGGCTGAAGGCCAATCCGCTCAACCGCTCGGTGCTGATGCGCACGGCCAATGGCACGGTGGAAGCGCAACTGGCGGTGATCGACGAGTTGCGGATGGGCAATGTCGTTGCGCGCGAGATCGATGCAGTGGTCGCGCCGGGGCTCGGCGACGCCAATGTCATCGGCATGAACCTGCTGTCGCGGCTCGCCAGTTGGCGGGTGGAGGGCAGGACGCTGATCCTGGTGCCGCATCATCCGCAAGCGGAGAAAACCGAGGCCTGAGCTCCTCCTCGCTGCGACTAACTCCGACAGCGAGTTTATCCTCGTCATCCCCGCGGAGGCGGGGACCCATCTGATGTCGGCGCAATCGGCACTGTAAGGAGATGGGTTCCCGCTTTCGCGGGAATGACGACCTGTTTTCAAATCATGCCCAGCTCTACGACTACCCTTGGAACTTGTTGTCCCGCGGGAACCCGTTCGGCGGCAAGCGCCCGGCCGCACCGCGCGCGACCTTCCAGAGCGCCATGTCCTTCTCGGTGCGCGTACGGCCGCTTTCGCCGCCCATCGTCCAAGAGAGCCCATCCTCCAGCTTGAGCGTCGTTACATCGGCCATGCCGCCATCGCGGTAGCGCTGGAGAGTGACCCCCTGCCCCTTTGCCATGACCGGCAATTCCTCAAGGCTGAAGATCACCAACTTGCGGTTGTCGCCGACAACTGCGACGTGATCGTGCTCGGCCGGAATCTCGCGCACGGTCGTCAGCGTGACGCCGGGCTTGGTAGACATGACCGCGCGACCCTTGCGGGTTTCGGCGAGCAGTTCGTCCATCTCCGCCGCGAAGCCGCGTCCGATGTTGGAAGCCAGCAGCAGTTGCGCCTTGGGCTTGTAGACGATCGCCTCGATGATATGCGCCTCGGCATCGATATCGACCATCGTGCGGATCGGCTCGCCGAAGCCGCGCGCTCCGGGCAGCTTGTCGGCGCCGAGCGTGTAGAAACGGCCGTTGTCCAGCGCGATCAGGATCTTGTCGGTGGTCTGCGCATGGAACGCGAAGGCCGGGCCATCACCCTCCTTGAACTTGAAGTCGCCATCCAGAGCCACATGGCCCCTTGCCGCCCTGATCCAGCCACGCGCGGAAAGGATCACCGTGACCGGCTCCTTCTCGATCATCGCGTCCATGGAGAACTCGACGGTCTTGGTCGCCTGCGCGATCGTGGTGCGGCGACGGCCAAGCGCGGTGTCCTCGGCATAGTCCTTGCGCAAGTTGGTGAGGTCGCGCTTGATGCGGGTGCGCTGGCGGGCCGGGCTTTCGAGCAGCTTGTTGAGGTCGTCCTGCTCCTTCAGCAGTTCCTCGTGCTCCTTGCGCAGTTCCATCTCTTCCAGCTTGCGCAAGCTGCGCAGACGCATGTTGAGGATGGCTTCGGCCTGGCGGTCGGTCAGTTCGAACTCGGCGATCATCACCGGCTTGGGCTCGTCCTCGGTGCGGATGATCTCAATGATCCGGTCGAGATTGAGGTAGGCGATGATGTAGCCCGCGACCAGTTCGAGGCGCGAGGCGATCTTCTCCAGCCGGTGCCGGGTGCGGCGCAGCAGGATGTCGATCTGGCTATAGACCCACTCCGACAGCAGCAGCTTGAGCCCCAGAACGCCCGGTGTGCGGTGAGAATCGAGCACGTTGAGGTTGAGACTGAACCGGCTTTCAAGGTCGGTCAGCTTGTAAAGGCTTTCCTTCAGCAATTCCGGATCGACGTTGCGGCTCTTGGGCACCAGGACGAGGCGGATTTCCTCGTCACTCTCGTCGCGGATGTCCTCGAGGATAGGCAGCTTGCGGTCGCCGATCAGTGCGGCGATCTGCTCGATCAGCTTGCCCTTCGGCAGCATGTAGGGAATTTCGGTGACCACCAGTTGCCACTGGCCCGAACCCAGCTTTTCGATGCCGGTCTCTTCCCACGCTCCGTCCGCACCGCGTCCGGTCGAGAAACGCGCCCGCACGCGAAAACCGCCCTTGCCGGTCTCGTAAGCATGGCTGATCGCCTCGGGGCTGTCGACTACGAGGCCGCCGGTCGCGAAGTCGGGGCCTTTGAAGACCTCCATCAACTGTGCGTGCTCGGCATGGGGATTGTCGATCAGCAGCAGCGTGGCGTCGATGATCTCGGCGACGTTGTGGCTGGGAATCGAGGTCGCCATGCCCACCGCGATGCCGGTGGCGCCGTTCGCCAGCAGGTTCGGGAAGATGCCGGGGAAGATGTCCGGCTCGCTCTCCTCGCCGTTGTAGGTGGGGATGAAATCGACGGTGCCCTCGTCCAGCCCGGCCATGAGCTGGATCGCGGTCTTGGTCAGGCGCGCTTCGGTGTAGCGGTAGGCGGCCGCGTTATCGCCGTCGATGTTGCCGAAGTTGCCCTGCCCCTGCACCAGCGGATAGCGCAGCGAGAAGTCCTGCGCGAGGCGCACCATCGCGTCATAGACCGAGGCGTCGCCGTGCGGGTGGTACTTGCCGATGACGTCGCCGACGACGCGGGCGGACTTCTTGTAGGCGCTGGCCGGGTCCAGCTTGAGCTGGCGCATCGCCCAGAGCAGGCGGCGGTGGACGGGCTTGAGGCCGTCGCGCAAGTCCGGCAGCGAGCGCGCGGTGATGGTCGACAGCGCATAGACGAGATAGCGCTCGGACAGCGCCGCATCGAAGGGCGCATCGACGATGGCGTCGAAGGGATCGGATTCGTCGTCTGTCGTGGTCACCATGGTGGCGGGACCCTAGCAGCGCCCTGCCCGGGGCCAAAGCCGATTTCAGCCGTTTTCCAGAACTTGCGACTGCGATAGCTTCGAACGCGAATCGCGGGAGTTTCAAGAGGATGAAGATGCATCATTCGTTGCTGCTGCCGATCCTGCTCGCCACCGCGCTTTCCGGCTGCGGCAGCGAGCCTGCTTCCGAACAGCAGGCGACCACCGTGGACATCCGCGAGGAGCCGCCGAAGGCCGGACAGAGAGCGGAGGGCAAGAAGTCCGAAGCGATCTCCGTCAGCGCACCCAACGCCCCTCGCATCGCCTATATCTATGAGTACGGCTACCGCCTGCCCGCCGATCGCATCGCCGAGGTGCAGCGCAAGCAGGCTGACATGTGCGAGCGAATGGGACCGACGCAGTGCCAGATCCTCGACATGAAACAGGGCAGCGCGGAGGGGAACTACGCTTCAGGCTCGCTGTCGCTGGCAGTCGCCGCACCACGTGCACGCGCCTTCGGAGCGGAACTCGGCCGGGTCGCGGGGAGCGCCGGTGGCTCGCAGGCGTCCGGCGGCATCTCGGGCGAGGACCTGTCGAAGCAGATGGTCGATACCGAAGCGCGGCTTCGCGCCCGCACCGTGCTGCGCGACCGGCTGATGGAAGTGCTCGCCACGCGCAAGGGCACCGTCGCCGAACTGGTCGAGGCCGAGCGCGGCGTCGCGCAAGTGAACGAGGAAATCGACCAGGCGCGCAGTTGGCTGGCGGAAATGCAGAACCGCGTGAACTTCAGCCGCGTGAACCTGACTTACGAAGCGGGATCGCCCGCTAGTGGCGGCTTCCTCGCGCCGATCCGGGGAGCGCTGGGCAGCGTCGGCTCGGTACTAGGCACGATCGTCGCCATGCTGATCATGCTGGGCGCAGTTACGATTCCGCTGGGTCTCGTCGGCCTCGCCATTCGCTGGGCGGTGCTGCGCTGGCGGGGGCGCTCTTCGGCCGAGTGATGAGGGTCAGCCGATCTGCATGTCCCTGACGACGCCGGGGATGCGTACCGCGATGCCGTTCAACGCATCCGTCAGCTGGATCTGGCAGGAGAGCCGGCTGGTGCGCGTCACCCCTGCGGCGAGGTCGAGCATGTCCTCCTCGTCGTCCGAAGCCGGGATCAGCTTGTCGAACCAGTCGGGCGAAATGATGACGTGGCAGGTCGAGCAGGCCATCTGCCCCTCGCACGTTCCTTCGAGCGGCATCCCGGCGTTCTGAGCCACTTCCAGCAGGCGCGATCCCGGCTCGGCCTGCGCCGAGACCCGCGATCCGTCGATATTCACAAACAGGACATCAACCAAGTTATACTCCCTGCGCCGCCGCAGCGGCTTCTATTCTGGCGCAGGCATCCTCAATTTCCCTTAGTTCACTATATCGCCCGAATCCCAGACGGATAGAGCTTTTGGCATCTCTATCCGAAAGACCCAGTGCCTGCAGTACGTGGCTCGGTCTACCCGATCCGCTGGCGCAGGCCGATCCTGCCGAAAAGGCGAGGTCGCGCAGGTCCGACATCAGCCGCGCGACGTCCAGTCCGTCGAGGCGCACGTTGAGATTGCCGTGCCAGCGCTGCGTCGTCGATCCGTTAAGTGTCCAGCGCGAAAGGATTTCCCTCGCCCGCTCCCACAAACCGGCAACGTGAACGGCATCCTCCTCCATGCGTTCTTTCGCCAGCTTAGCGGCGGCGCCGAAGCCTGCGCAGAGCATCGGGCTCAACGTTCCCGAGCGCAATCCCTGCTCCTGCGCGCCGCCCCGGATCAGCGGTTTGAGGTCGAGCCCATCACGCAGCCACAGCGCGCCGATGCCCTTCGGACCGTGGAATTTATGGGCACTCAACGCTACCATAGCGGCACCCAGCGGCACCCTGACCTTGCCAACGCCCTGCACCGCGTCGCACAGGAACAGCGCACCGGCAGCCTGCGCCCGCTCGGCGAGACGGTCGACCGGCTGGACGGTTCCGATCTCGTTGTTGACCTGCATCACCGCGACGAGATCGGCATTTCCGATTCCCGCCTCGCCATCGACGAGGCCCTCGCCATCGACCGGCAGCACGGTCAGGTCGGCATCGACGCTGCGCGCGGTATCGAGCACCGCCGCATGCTCGATCGCCGAAACCGCGAGGCGGCTTGCACCGCTGCCGAGGATTGCAAGGTTGATCGCCTCGGTCGCCCCCGAGGTGAAGATCACCCTGCCGCCCGGCGGCATCAGCGCGGCGACTTGCGCGCGGGCCACCTCGACGGCGGCGGCAGCAGCCCGGCCCGGGCGATGAGGGCTATGCGGGTTGGCGAAACCTCCCGCGCCGCGCTCCCACTCCGGTCCGGCCAGCCAGGGCAGCATCGCCTCGCGCGCTTCGGGGGCGAGCGGCGTGGTCGCCTGATAATCGAGGTAGATCATGCGTTCACCTCGGCCCAGGCCTGTGCGAAGGCGTCCAGTTCGTCGGGCGTCGTGCTCCAGCCCAGCGAGATGCGGACCGTGCGCTTTGCCGTATCGGGATCGATACCGAAGCCCTGCAGCACCCGGCTCTGCTTGAGCGTGCCCGACGAACAGGCGCTTCCGGCCGAGATCGCGAAACCCTTGGCGTCCATGCGGATCAGCATGGCCGTCGCCGACATCTTCGGCGCGGCAACGGCGAAGATGTGCGAGCATTGCACGCCGGGCTGGATCACTTCACCATGCTCGGACAGTCGGTTCCTGAAATCGAAGCGCTGCTCCGCGCTGGTGGCCCAGCTTTCGACGCCGCACGCCTCCAGCGCCGCCGCGAAACCCAGCGCGCCCGGCAGGTTCTCGGTCCCCGCACGGTAGCCACGCTCCTGACCGCCACTGGGCTCGATCATCGCGAAGTCGCGCACCAGCAGCGCGCCGATGCCGATCGGGCCGCCCAGCTTGTGCGCCGAAA
Organism: Novosphingobium resinovorum; assembly: GCF_027922145.1. Classification (GTDB taxonomy): domain Bacteria; phylum Pseudomonadota; class Alphaproteobacteria; order Sphingomonadales; family Sphingomonadaceae; genus Novosphingobium; species Novosphingobium resinovorum. Next base: position 302,158 of record NZ_BSFC01000024.1, read on the forward strand.
GCACCACCATGTCGGCATCGGGCAAAGCGGACTTCCCCGCCGACTGCGAACAATCGGCAAGGAACAGGCCACCACTCTCACGCACCTGCTGCACCAATGGATTGTCCGCATAGGACAGCAGCGCCGTCCCCGTCTCGGAATTGACCGATTGAACCGCGACCACCGCCCGTCCGGCCCCGGCAAGCGCAGCGGCAAGCGCCTCGCGATCCACCTCGCCCTCGCGGACGGGAATGACCTGCGCATCCGGCGCCGCGCGGAATACCGCATCATGCTCCACCGCCGAGACCAGACGCCGCTCCGCCTTGGCCCGGCCGAGACCCAGCGCCAGCGCCTCGCTGGCACCCGAAGTGAAGATCACCTCGCCCTGCCAGTCCAGCGCCGCCTTAACCCGCGCGCGGGCATCCTCCAGCGCCGCGCGGGCACCGCGACCGGCCGCGTGGGGGCTCGACGGATTGGCCCAGATCGCCGCTCCCTCCAGCCAGGCGTCGCGTGCACAGGGCATCATCGGCGTGGTCGCCGCGTGGTCGAGATAGATGTTCGGGAGGGCCATTGCCTGAGACATTGCTTGCGAAGTTGTTTTTGGGACGAATATTTCTATATAGCCAACCTTCCTCTTTTCCACTCCCGCGACGGATCGCTGCACAGCGACTCGCGGGAGTTTCAACAAGTCAGGCCGCAAACACCTATGCCCGCAGTCATCTTCCCCGGTCCCGAAGGTCGTCTCGAAGGTCGTTTCCAGCCCGCAACGCGCCCGCGCGCGCCGGTGGCGATGATCCTCCACCCGCACCCGCAGGCGGGCGGCACGATGAACGACCGCATCACCCAGCACATGTACAAGACCTTCGTGGCGCGCGGTTTCGCGACGCTGCGCTTCAACTTCCGCGGCGTCGGCCGCAGCCAGGGCAGCTTCGACAACGGCATCGGCGAACTGTCCGATGCGGCGGCGGCGCTCGACTGGGTGCAGTCGATCCATCCCGAGGCTTCGACCACCTGGATCGCGGGCTATTCGTTCGGCGCGCTGATCGGCATGCAGTTGCTGATGCGCCGTCCGGAGATTCGCGGCTTCATCTCGGTGGCGCCGCCGGCCAACATGTACGACTTCTCGTTCCTCGCGCCCTGCCCGGCTTCGGGCATCATCATCCAGGGCACCGGCGATACGGTCGTCACGCCGAACGCGGTGCAGAAGCTGGTCGACAAGCTGCGCACGCAGAAGCACATCACCATCCACCACGACGAAATTCCGCGCGCGAACCACTTCTTCGAGCACGAGACGCCCGAACTGATGCGCTCGGTCGACAACTACCTCGACATGCGCCTCGCGCCGGATTGCCCGATCAAGTAATCCGTCAGGCTAGGCAAATTACATCACAGGCGTCGGAGCATCACTCCGGCGCCTGTTCCTTTTTCGCCTCGCTCGACAGCGACCGGCCATCGCGGCCCGGCAGCGTCCAGATGGCGATGTTGACGATCATCACCCCTGCCAGCACCAGCATCAGCGCCGCCTGCTTGCGGTAGCCGCCGCGCCGCAGCAGCGCGATCGCTCCCAGCACGAGCGCGACGACGGTGAGCACGAGAAGCGAGAGAGCGATGTCCATCCCCCTGCCTAGCGCAAGATCGCGCGAAGGCGAACCGTCTCGTACTTCAGCTTCTCCATCCCCGCTCAGCCTGAGCTTGTCGAAGGCCCATAGGCTGGGCGCATGGCCCGATGCTTCGACAAGCTCAGCATGAGCGGTGTGCTCTGGAAGCAGGACACCCCACCCCATCCAGCGGTTTGACACCCGCGAACCGCCTCGCCATCGTCCGGGCATGAGCCACACCCCCCATTCAATTTCCCGCCGTAGCGCGATCCACCTGCTCGCGGCCGGAACCGCCGCCGTCGCCCTGCCGGCCCGCGTTTTCGCGACCTCTCCCGCCCGGCCCGGTGCCGCCGCGCTGCTTGACGAGATCGCCTGGAGCCTCCTCGACCACGTTCCCGAAAGCGCCACCGGGCTCGGAGTCGATACCGGCGCTCACAACGCCTTGCGTTCGCGCATGGAGGACCGCTCGCAGGCCGGGCGCGATGCCTATGCCGCCACCTTGCGCAAGGGCCTCGCCCAGATCGAGGCGTTCGATGCCAAGGGGCTCGACCACTCCACGCGCACCAGCATCGCCGTAGTGAAAAGCGCCTTCGCCACCGCGCTGGAGGGCTTCGCGCTGCCTTATGGCGACGTCGCGGTGGGCGGTTGGCGCAATACGCCTTACGTCGTCATCCAGAACGTTGGCGCCTACCTCGACGCCCCGCGCTTCCTTGATGCCGACCATCCCGTCAACACGCCTGCCGACGCCGATGCGTGGATCGCGCGCCTGTCGCAACTGGACGACCAGCTCGAAGGCGAGCGCGGCCGGATCATCGATGCCGCCGCCAAAGGTCTGGTGCCGCCCGACTTCCTGCTCGACCGCGCCATCGCGCAGATGACCAGCACGATCGCCGACGCGCGCAAGGACGGCGGCAGCCTCGCCGCCTCGATCGCCGGGCGTACGGGCAAGATGAGCGGCACTTGGGCCACCGACGCCCGCCGCATCATCGCCGCCGACGTCGTACCTGCGCTGGAGCGCCAGCTTGCCGAACTCCAGCGCCAGCGCGGGCTCGCGAAGAGAGATCCCGGCATGCGCGAAAGGCGGCAAGGCTCCGAATATTACGCCTGGGCACTGCGCGCCAGCACCACGACCCGCGTGCCACCCGAGGACGTCCACCAGCGCGGCCTGCAGGAACTCGCCGAGTTGCATGCCCGGATGGACCCGATCCTGAAGTCGCTCGGCTATACCGTCGGCACTGTCGGCGCCCGGATGACCGCGCTGGGCGAAGACAAGCGTTTCCTGTTCGCCGAGGGCGACCCCGGCCGCGCCGAGATCCTCGCGTTCATCCAGAAGCGCGTCGACTGGATACGCGCGCAGATGCCGCGCGCCTTCCGCGAACTCGTGCCCGGCAATGTCGAGGTCCGCCGCCTGCCGCTCTCCGAAGAGCTCGGCGCACCGACCGCCTATGGCGGCGCGGGCTCCAAGGACGGCACGGTGCCCGGCAAGATGTGGATCAACTTGCGCACCACCGACCTCCATCGCAAGTACGACCTGCCCACCCTCGTCCACCACGAGGCGATCCCCGGCCACGTCTGGCAGGGCGAATATGCCAACCGCCTGCCGCTGATCCGCTCGATCCTGGCGTTCAACGCCTATTCCGAAGGCTGGGCGCTCTACGGCGAGCAGTTGGCCGACGAACTCGGCGCCTATGACGACGATCCGGTCGGACGGCTGGGCTACCTGCAGTCGCTGGCGTTCCGCGCCTGTCGCATGGTGGTGGATACCGGCCTCCACGCCAAGGGCTGGACGCGCGAGGAGGCGGTGCGCTTCTTCATGGAGAAGAACGGCAACAAGCGCGAGGAAGTGGTGAACGAGGTGGACCGCTACTGCTCATGGCCGGGACAGGCCTGCGGCTACAAGATGGGCCACTCGCAGATCGTGGCACAGCGCAAGCGCGCGCAGGATGCGCTGGGCTCGGCCTATGATCTGCGCGACTACGACCAGACGATCGTGGACGGTGGCAACGTGCCGCTCGACGTGCTGGCGCAGAACGTCAGCGAATATATCGCTACGAAGAAGCGGTAGGCACGGTACCCTCCCGGACGGAATCCGGGAGGGTTCGTGAGTTCACGACTTGCCGAACAGGCCCTTCGCCATGCCGGCGAGGTCGTCCATGACGCTGCCGTCGCCGTCCTTGTCGAAGAAGCTGGCCGCCTTGCCGGGGTCGGAGGCGATGGCGCTGGCGAACTGGGTCAGCGAACCTTCGCCGCCGATCTGGCCGATCAGTTGCTGGATCGTGCCCAGGTCGAGGCCGCTGCGCTCCGCCGCCAGCTGCGCGGTGTCACCGTCCTGCTGGTGCGCGATGCCGAGTGCGGCAATCGCCTTTTCCGCCACGGCCGGATCGAGCCCCAGCTTCGTCGCGAGATTGGTCACGTCCGCGTGTTCGCTGACCTGACCGAGAATGCCGTCGAAAAGTCCCATGTGTCTCACTCCAATGATGGACCCGTTGAATATGGGACCATGGCGTGACGAACGGAAGGCATGAAATGTCCCCGTTCGCCGCCCATGTCCCGCGCGCCTGCCTGCCCTTTCGCGGGGATAAGATGCAAGGCACGCAATTGACGAATAGGGCAGCGGAGGATAGCGCTCCTAGTCACACTTGCGTATGGTTGGGGGCAGCCTGAGCCGGGGTGTATTCTGACGCTGTGGGCGCGAGAGCCCGACAAGGACTAACGCATGAGCCTGACGGCTGCCGCTGTCGCGGTGATGATAAGCTCGGTCGCCCCCGAGGCCGGTGTTCCGGCTACGCCCCCGGTAACGACCGAAGCGACGACCGTTTCCCGGCCCGCTGCAGACGCGGCCGCCGATGCACAGGCAGCGCCTGCGCAGCCGACGACTGACGCCGCCGTGCCCGCTCCGGCCGAGCAGGCGGAAGCACCTGCCGATACCGCGCAGACCGGCAATGAAATCATCGTGATGCCGCGCAAGCCGCCCCCGCCGGGCGACCCGCTGGAGCGCATCAACGAGAAGTCGTTCCAGACCGTGCAGGCGGTCGACAAGGCCGTGCTCGAACCGGTAGCGAAGGTCTACAACAAGGGCCTGCCGCGCCCGGTGCGCCAGGGCCTGCGCAACTTCTTCTCGAACCTGACCGAGCCGGTCGTCTTCGTCGCCTACCTGCTGGAACTGAAGCCCGGCAAGGCCGCCGAGACGGTGGGCCGCTTCGCGATCAACACCACGATCGGCGCGGCGGGCTTCGTCGACATGGCCAAGCGCAAGCCGTTCAACCTGCCGTACCGTCCCAATGGTCTGGCGAACGTGCTGGGCTATTACGGCGTTGGACCGGGGCCGTACTTCTACCTGCCGATCGTCGGCCCGACGACGCTGCGCGACATCATCGGCGACACCGTGGACAAGGCGCTGCTGCCCGCCGTGGTCGGCTCGCCGTTCAACAAGCCCGAGGTGGTGATCCCCTCGACGATCCTCAGCCAACTGGGCGAGCGCGCCGCCTTCGACGAGGAAATCCGCCGCATCCGCGAGGAAGAGAACCCTTACGCAGCCTATCGCGAACTCTACCTGCAACAGCGCAAGGCGGAGATCGAGGCCCTGCACGGCCGGGTTACGCCGGGCGTCGTGCCGGTCTACGGCCCCGGCATGAAGACGGCGGGCAAGGCGAAGCCTGCGGAAGAAGCCGCACCGGACGCCCCGACTGCCGAAGCGCCTACTCCGGAGGCAACAGTGCCGGAAGCCTCTCCCCCTACAACAAGCACGCCGGGGATTCCCGCACCCACTCCGTCCATCGTGCCGGAACCCGTGCAGCCGTAAGCGATAACTTCGTCATTGCGAGCGTAGCGAAGCAATCCAGGGCGGCGTTTAACTGCCCTGGATTGCTTCGCTACGCTCGCAATGACGAACGGTGGGTTGATCAGCTTATGGTAGTAGCGAGGCTGGGGTGCTTCGCCCTCAAGAAAAAAGGCCCCGGAACCGCAGTTCCGGGGCCTTTCTCATGCGTTACCGCCAGCCTCAGGCCGCGACGGGAGCCGCCTTGCGGACGCCCTCATCGACGTGCTCTTCGAACTGCTCGAAGTTGTCGATGAACTGCTTCACCAGCGTCTGCGCGGTCTTGTCGTACTCCGCGCCGTCCGCCCACGCACCGCGCGGATCGAGCAGCTTGGTGTCGACGCCCGGCACCGCCACCGGAACCTCGAAGCCGAAGTTCGGATCTTCCCGGAACTCGGCATCGTTCAGGCTGCCGTCGAGTGCGGCATTGAGCAGCGCGCGGGTCGCCTTGATCGGCATGCGCTTGATGCCTTCCATGGTCGCCTTGCCGCCCGACCAGCCGGTATTCACCAGCCAGCACTTCACGCCGCCCTTGGCGATGCGCTCCTTGAGGAGATTGCCGTAGACCGAGGGATGACGCGGCATGAACGGCGCGCCGAAGCACGTCGAGAACGTCGCTTCCGGCTCGGTCACGCCGATCTCGGTGCCCGCGACGCGCGCGGTGTAGCCCGAGAGGAAGTGATACATCGCCTGATCGGGCGTCAGCCGCGCGATCGGAGGCAGCACGCCGTAAGCGTCGGCCGTGAGGAAGATCAGGTTCTGCGGCACCGGCCCGAGGTTCTTCTCCGAGCAGTTCGGAATGAAGTCGATCGGGTAGGAACCGCGGCTGTTCTCCGCCAGCGAGTTGTCGTCGAGGTCGATCTTGCGGGTCACCGGGTCGATCACGACGTTCTCCAGCACCGTGCCGAAGCGGCGGGTGGTGGCGTAGATTTCCGGCTCGGCCTCTTCGGACAGGCGGATCATCTTGGCGTAGCAGCCACCCTCGAAGTTGAACACGGCGGTGTCCGACCAGCCATGCTCGTCATCGCCGATCAGCGTGCGCGAGGCGTCGGCCGAAAGCGTGGTCTTGCCGGTGCCCGAAAGCCCGAAGAACACCGCCGTATCGCCGTCCGGGCCGATGTTGGCCGAGCAGTGCATCGGCATCACGCCCTTCACCGGCAGCAGGTAGTTGAGGATGCCGAAGACCGACTTCTTCATCTCGCCCGCATAGGCGGTGCCGCCGATCAGGATCAGCTTCTCGGTGAAGTTCACCGCGATCACCGTTTCCGAACGCGAACCGTGGCGCGCGGGATCGGCGCGGAAGCTCGGCAGGTCGATGATGGTGTATTCCGGCGCGAAGCCCTCCAGCTCGGACGCGCTCGGACGCACCAGCAGGGTGCGGATGAACAGGTTGTGCCACGCGAACTCGTTGATCACGCGCACGTTGACGCGGTGTTCCGGCTGCGAACCGCCGAACAGGTCGGCGACGTAGAGCGTGTCCTTCTCACCCAGCGCCGCGAGGAAATCCTCCTTGAGCGCCGCGAAGTGCTCCGGCGTCATCGGCACATTGGTCTTGCCCCACCATACGGTGCTTTCCGTCTCGGCGTCCTTGACGATGAACTTGTCCTTCGCCGAGCGGCCGGTGTGCTTGCCCGTGGCGACGACGAAGGGACCATCGGCCGAAAGCACGCCCTCCCCGTTCTTCACCGCATGCTCGACCAGAGGGGCCGTACCGAGGTTCGCGAAGATCTGGGCCTTCGTCTCTATGCCCTGTTTCGAGAGCGGATGGTTAAGGGTGGTCAATGTCATCTCCTCCAAAAGATGGCGTCGCTACGGGTATTCCCGCTGACGCTAAGTCGATTCCTGCGCAAGAATCGTGCCGCCGACTAAGCGGAGCTCTCTTTTCCGTCAAATTGACTTCAATTGGAACCATCAAGGGTTATTGGACCTTACATTTAATGCCCGCAGCGCGAGAATTTGCCATGTGTATGGAGAGCCGCTAGTCAGGCTGGCCCACGCAGCAGAAAGCACCGTCGCCGCGCCAATGGCCGATCCTTTGAATGCTCCTGCCGACGATGCGCCGATGCTGCCGCCCGTGGCTCCCGCCGACACGCCGCGCCAGCAGACGATCGCGCTCGTCGATGACGACCGCAACATCCTCACCACCTTGTCGATCAGTCTTCATGCCGAAGGTTTCGCCACGCGCGTCTACGCGGACGGCGAAACGGCGCTGAAGGCTCTCCTCGATAACCCGCCCGACCTGGCGATCTTCGACGTGAAGATGCCGCGCATGGACGGCCTCGAATTGCTCAAGGTGCTACGCGCGCAGTCGTCGCTTCCGGTGATCTTCCTGACGTCCAAGGACGAGGAGCCGGACGAGGCCCTGGGCCTTGCGATGGGCGCCGACGACTACATCGCCAAGCCCTTCAGCCAGCGCCTGCTCGTCGCGCGCATCCGGGCCATCCTGCGCCGCAGCGAACTGGCCAAGGCGCCGCCCGAGGAAGCCTCCGGGGCAGACATGCCCGACCCCGTCTTGCGTGGCAGGCTTGCGCTCGATCCGGCGCGGCATCAGGTCACCTGGGACGGCAAGCCCGTCTCGCTCACCGTCACCGAATTCCTGATCCTCGAAGCCCTGGCGCTGCGCCCGGGCGTCGTAAAAAGCCGCAACCAGCTGATGGACGCCGCCTACAGCGACGACGTCTACGTGGACGACCGGACCATCGACAGCCACATCAAGCGCCTGCGCCGCAAGTTCCGCGCCGTCGATCCCGAGTTCGGCGCGATCGACACGCTCTACGGCGCCGGCTATTCCTTCGCCGATGGCTGAGCGATCCCGCTCCCGCCGGCGACGTCCGGCACGGCTGCTCCTGTCCTGGCGCGTATCGCTGACCGCGCGCATTCTCGCGGTCAACTTCATCGCCCTCGCCCTGATGGCCGGCAGCCTGTTCTATATCGACAGCTATCGCAACGAACTGCTCGCTGAGCGCTACCGGCTCGCCAAGTCCGAGGCGGAGATCACCGCTGATGCGCTTGCCGATGAAAGCCCGACCGGTCGTCTCGAACTGATTACCCGCATCGGCACGGAGCAGGATCTGCGCCTGCGCCTGTTCGACAGCCGTGGCGAACTCGTAGGCGACAGCTTCACGCTGGCGCCGCCCTCCTATCGCCTGATCGACCCGGCCTCCGAACCCTGGTTGCAGGACGCCGCGCGAATGCTCGACCGGGGGATGGACTTCATCCTCGGTGCCCCGGAAATCGCCGATTACCGCGACCCGACCGACACCAGCGCGCGCGGCTGGCCCGAAGTCCGCGCGGCTTTGGTCGGCCGGGAAACCTGGATCAACCACAAGGCCGCGCCCGACCGCACCCCCGTCATCATCGCCGCCACGCCCGTCGGCACCGACGGTTCCGCGCTGCTGGTGACCCGCAACGCCCGCGACATCACCGAGAACGTGCGCATGGCGCGCCAGACCCTCGCGATCATCGTCGGCGGCGCGCTGGGTGTATCGATCCTGCTCTCGCTGTTCCTCGCCCGCACCATCGTCGAGCCGCTGCGCAAGCTGGTGCGCGCCGCCGTGCGCGTGCGCCTCGGCCGCGACCGCAGCGTCATCGTCCCGCGCCTGCCCGATCGCCGCGACGAGATCGGTCTTCTCGCCCGCGCCATCTCCGACATGAGCGGCGCCCTGCGCCAGCGCATCGACGCGGTCGAGAGCTTCGCCGCCGATGTCGCCCACGAGCTCAAGAACCCCCTGACCTCCCTGCGCAGCGCGCTGGAAACGCTCGACCGCGTCGACCAGCCCGACTTGCGCCGCCAGCTCCTCGGCATCGCGCAGGACGACGTGCGCCGCATCGACTTTCTCGTCACCGAGATCGCGGACGCAAGCCGCATCGACGCCCAGCTCAGCCGCACCACGTTCGAGCCGCTGGACATGGGCCGCCTCGTCCAGAACCTCGTCGCCGAACGCGACCAGCGCGGCGTCAACGGCTCCAGCCCGGTCACCGTGACGATCGAGGATGCCGAACTGACCGTCCCCGGCGACCCGCCGCGCCTCGAACGCGTCCTGCAGAACCTCATCGATAATGCCGTGTCGTTCTCACCCCCGGACGGCCCGATCGAGATCACCCTGTCGCACATCGACAACCGCGTGAAGATCGCCGTCGCCGACCACGGACCCGGCATTCCCGAAGCATCGCGCGAACGCGTGTTCGAACGCTTCCACTCGCTGCGCCCCTCCCGCGAGGAATTCGGCACCCACAGCGGCCTCGGCCTCGCCATCGCGCGCACCATCGTGGAAGCCCACTTCGGCCGCCTGATCGCCACCGACCGCACCGACGGCCAGCCCGGCGCACGGCTGGTCATCTCCCTGCCGCGCTGGGAGAACGAGACGTGAGCGCCGAAGCCCGGCAATCGACCTGCGTTGCCATCGGCAACCGCGCCATCCTGATCGAAGGCGCTCCGGGCTCGGGAAAATCCAGCCTTGCGCTGGCCCTGATCGACCGGGGCGCAATGCTGGTCGGCGACGACTCCGTGATGCTCGAAGCTCGCGACGGATGGCTCTTCGCCAGCCCCCACCCCCACACACGCGGCCTGCTGGAAGTCCGCAACCTCGGGCTGGTCCCGCACGACTGCACCGAGAAAGTCGCGGTCGCGCTCGTCCTGCATCTCGACGGCTCCGCACCGCGCTACATCGAAAAGGCTGAGAGCATCGCGATCGGCGGCGTCGAGGCGCCCCTCATCCGCCTTGCACCACACGACGCAGTGCTCGCGATCAAGGCGGAACTTGCCCTGCAACGCTACGGGCTGCCCGTATAAAACCCCTCGCACGGCGGGGACGGCCTTTTGGCCCCTTCCCTTTCCCGGCGGCAAGGCGCAGATAGCGACAATGGGGACTAAAGTGGGAAATCCGCAGCGCTTGCTGCTGGTTACGGGCATGCTGGGTGCGGGCAAGACGACGGCCTTGCGCGTGCTGGAAGACCTTGGCTGGGAAATCGTCGACAATTTCCCGGTCCGCATGCTCGAAGCGCTCATCGACGGCGCCCCCGAAGGCGATCCCACGCCGCTCGCCATCGGTTTCGATTCGCGTACCCGGGGCTTCGATCCCGAGCGCGTGATCGCGCAGGTCAAAAGCCTCAGCGAACGCCGCGACCTCGAAATCACCACGATGTTCCTCGACTGCTCCAGCAAGGAACTCGAACGCCGCTACAACGAAACGCGCCGCCGCCATGCCCTCGCCGCCGATGCGCCGGTCTCCACCGGCATCCGCGCGGAACGCGAACTGCTGGCGCCGCTGCGCCGCTGGGCGGACCTGCTGATCGAGACCACCGAATTCACCTCGAACGACCTGCAGCGGTCGATTCGCGAGCGTTTCGCCGAGAGCACCGCCGACGAACTCACCGTCACCGTCTCCAGCTTCGGTTTCTCTCGCGGGATGCCGCCGGTCGCCGACCTCGTCTTCGACATGCGCTTTCTCGACAACCCGCACTGGGACATCGAACTGCGCCCTCAGACGGGGCAGGACGCGCCTGTAGGCGACTATATCCGCAAGGACCCGGCCTGGGACGAGGCCTTCGCCCGCATCCGCGATCTCATCCTCCTGCTGCTTCCCCGCTACCGGGCACAGGGCAAAGCCTATGTCCACATCGCCTTCGGCTGTACCGGAGGGAAACATCGTTCGGTATTCACCGCAGAACAGATCGCAGCGGTCTTGCGTCAATCGGGATTTTCGCCCACATTGCTGCACCGCAACCTGGGCTCACGGGCGGCGGATCTTCTCGAAGGGGGTCTGCGGCGTGGAAAATAGAGACATGAACCGGGTGCGATTGCAGGAATTTCGGAGCGCACTCCCGGCATGATCGGCATGATTCTGGTTACTCACGGCAATCTCGCCGAGGAGTTCGTACACGCGATGGAACACGTCGTCGGCGATCAGGCCGATGTCGAGACCGTCTGTATCGGCCCGAACGACGACATGGAACGCCGCCGCTCCGAAATCGCCGACGCCATTGAAAAGGTGGACAGCGGCGAAGGAGTGATCGTCCTCACCGACTTGTTCGGCGGGACGCCCTCCAACCTCGCGATCTCGCTGATGCAGGCGGGCAAGGTCGAAGTGATCGCCGGGATCAACCTGCCGATGCTGATCCGCCTCGCCAAGGCGCGCGGCTGCATGCCGGTGCGCGAAGCGGTCGCCGCCGCGCGCGATGCAGGCCGCAACTACATCACGATCGCCAGCGAATATCTGGGTCAGGACGCATGATCGACTGTCGCGATTCGGTGCTGATCGTCAACAAGCGCGGCCTCCATGCCCGCGCCAGCGCCAAGTTCGTCGGCCACGTCGCCGATCTGCCGGGCGGGGTTTCGGTGACGGTCAGCAAGGACGGAATGTCCGCTGAAGGCGGCTCGATCCTCGGCCTGATGATGCTCGGTGCGGCAAAGGGCGACACCATCGAAATCGCCTGCTCGGGCAACGGCGCCGATGCCGCGCTGGCGGTTCTGGCGGGCCTGGTACGCGACGGCTTCGGCGAAGAGTGAGCACCCCCTATTCGCCGAGCGGCATCGAACGCCGCACGATCACCGGCTTTTCCAATCCCCTCGTCAAGTTCCTGCGCTCGCTTCGCGACAAGAAGCACCGCAAGCGCGAGAAGCGCTTTCTGGCGGAAGGCCTGCGCCTGCTCACCGACGCGCGCGAATGCGGCGTGCTGCCGGAGATGCTGGTCATGGCCATCGGCCGCGATCCGCATCCGCTGCTCGATGCGCTCGAAACCGCCGTCGCGGCGGCGGGCGGAGAGATCGTCGAGATGGACGTGGAAATCCTCGCCAAAGTCACCGGCAAGGATAATCCGCAGGCCGTCGCGGGCGTCTTCGCCGAATTCGACACGCGCCTCGCGAACCTCGACCGAGCCAGTTCGCCGATCTGGCTGGTGGCGCAGGCGCTGCGCGATCCGGGCAATCTCGGCACCATGCTGCGAACCGGCGACGCCGTGGGTGCGGGCGGCCTCATCCTCATCGACGATTGCGCCGATCCGTTCTCGGTCGAGGCGGTACGCGCCAGCATGGGCGCGATCTTTACCCAGAAGATCGCCATCGCGCGCTGGGAGGAATTCCAGGACTGGCTGCGCGGCGGTGACGGCCAACTGGTTGCAGCCTCGCTGCGCGACCCGACCGACTATCGGCAGGCGCCTTATGCTGCGCCGTGCTTCCTCATGGTCGGCAACGAATCGCAGGGGCTTCCGGCCGATTACGAGCAAGCCTGCGATCTGCGCGTCACCATGCCGATGCTGGGCCGCGCCGACAGCCTGAATGCCGCCGTCGCGGGTGCGGTGCTTGCCTATGAGGCCCTCGCGCATCTGCGGAGATCCTGAGGCTCCACGTTCATCCCATCCTCACCTCTCGGGCGTAAGACTCGATGGGTGATGCGACGACTCGCCCTCCTTCTCTGTCCGCTCCTTCTGGCTGGATGCTCCGACGCGGGGCACCTCACCCAGCGCGGTCCTGCGGGAGAAAACTGGGTGGGCAGCCAATGGCACTTCGCCGCGATCGATGGCCGCGCCCCTGAGGACACTAGCGCTCAAGTCGCGTTCGAAGGCGAGCACCTTCTGGTGCAGGTCGGCTGCAACCAGCTCAAGGGACCCTGGCGGATGGAGGCGGAACGCCTGATCGCCGGGCCTTTCGACCAGACCGAAGCCGTCTGCCCAAGTGCCTCATGGGAACAGGGCAATGCCGTCAGCGCCCTGCTCGCCGCAACGCCGCGCGTGACGGTGGAGGGCAAGCGGATGATCCTGCAGTCGAGTGGCCACATCGCAGAACTGACGCGCGCGGCCGACTAAGCCGGGCGCCTCAAGAGCATTACACTTTACGTAGAATAGTCATTGCGAGCGCAGCGAAGCAATCCAAAGTAGTCTTGAGCCACCCTGGATTGCTTCGCTGCGCTCGCAATGACGAAGGGTAGATCACGTCAGACCATCAAATCGAGGCACCCGCCCTCATCGTGAAACCATCTGACGCAGGTTCGATCGGCGCCGTCAGAAGATGGGTTCCCGCCTTCGCTGGAATGACGACGACGATATACGCTTGATCCGGTGACTTACTCCGCAGCCTCCGCAGCTTCCTCGCTACTATCCTCGATCTGAACGCCGGTATCGGCATAACGCGGCGCAGCCTCGATCGAGGGGACATCGTCGGAGATTTCGCGCTTGCCAATCTTGATGTGCTTTTCGCTGAGGCGGCGGGCTCGGCTCATCACGTTGCCCTCGTAAGTGCGGGCGAAGTCGTTGAAGCTGTTGACCGCGCGGCCCATGTGCACACCGACCTTGGCCAAGTCGTCCTGAGTCTTGGCGAGGCTGTCGTAGAGGTCTGCCCCCAGCTTGCCGATCTCGCGCGCCTCGCGGGCAAGCCCTTCCTGCTGCCAGACCTGCGCGATCGTGCGGGCGATCGCGACGAGGTTAGTCGGGCTCGCCAGCAGCACCTTGCGGTCGAATGCGAAGTCCCAGAGGCCCGAATCGTGGTCGAGGGCGGCGGCGATGAAGTGTTCGCCCGGCACGAACATGATCACGTAATCCGGCGCATTCTCGAACTGGCTCTGGTAACTCTTGGCGCCGAGCGTCTGGATATGGTTGCGCATCGATGCCGCATGCTGGCCCATGAAGGCGAGGCGCCCAGCTTCGTCCTCGGCCTCGAAGGCATCCTGATAGGCGTTGAGCGAGACCTTCGCGTCGATCACCAGTTGCTTGTTGCCTGGAATGCGCACGATCGCATCGGGGCGTAGGCGGCCCTCCTCGGTATTGATCGACTGCTCGGTCTCGAAGTCGGTATGCTCGGTCAACCCGCACTGTTCCAGCACGTTCTTGAGCTGTTGTTCGCCCCAGCGTCCGCGCGCTTTGGGCGCATTGCGCAGCGAGTTACCGAGCCGCACGGCCTCCGCGCGCACCAGTTCCTGCCCGACGCGCAGCGCCTCGATCTGGCCGGTCAGTTGGCCGAAGGCATCTACACGCTTGGCTTCCAATGCCGCAACCTGATCCTCGTAGCTCTTGAGGCGCTGGCCAACCGGCGTGAGGATCGAATTGAGGCGTTCGGCGCTGGCTTTCTCACTCTGCTCGAAACGCTCGCCGGCGCGGCGCAGGAATGCCTCCTGCGCGCCCGCAAGCACTTTCGCACCGGCGTTCTCGAACTCCTTGCGCAAGGCTTCTTGCGCTTCGAGCAGCAGGCGCTTCTGCTCGTCGAAATTCGCCGATTTTTCGCGCAAGGTCGAGAGTTCATCAGACAGAATGCGCTGTTCACGCAGCAACCCGTCCACGCGTGCGGCATGTTCGGTGCGGGTCTTGTCGAGAACCTGCGTCAGCTCTGCACGGGTACGTTCGACCGCTGCGGCGCCGTCATGACGCAGGCGTTCGGTCAGGGCTTCATGGTCGGTGCGTGCGCGGTCGAGCGCCTGCTCGAGCGCATCGGCCCGCCCGGCCCGCTCGCGCGCGGCTTCAAGATCGGCGAAAGTACGTAAATATTTGGCGTCGCCTTCGCGTGCCTCACGCTCACGCGCTTCGGCTTGCGCCCGCCATTGCGCGGTCGGGCGCGAACCGAAAAACCAGCCTGCAGCGAGGCCGATGACGAGAGCGAGAATCGTGGCGACTACAAGTTCCATGGCTCCAGCCTAGCCGGAACATTTCAGGAACTCCAGTCCTCGACGGCGATTTTCCACCGGGGCGCGAAACGCCCCGGAAGAAATCAGGCGGCCTTGCGCAGCTTTTCGAGCTTCTTGAGCGCCATCTGGCGCTTCAGGCGCGAGAGGTGGTCGATGAAGAGGATACCTTCGAGGTGGTCCATCTCGTGCTGGAGACAGATCGCGAGAAGACCGTCCATGTCCTCCTCGTGCACCTTGCCGTCGAGGTCCTGCCAGCGTGCGCGGATGCGCGAGGGGCGCTCCACATCGGCGAAGATCTCGGGGACCGAGAGGCAACCTTCCTGATAGACGATGTGCTCGTCCGAGGGATCGAGGATTTCCGGATTGATGAAGATCCGGGGTTCCTTCTTGGTCGGCTGATGCGTGTGGTGGTGATCGCCATGCGACGTGCAGACTTCCGGCTCGGCGTCCTCGTCGTCAGGCTGGAGGTCGATCACCAGTACACGGAGAGGAACGCCGACCTGGATCGCGGCGAGACCGATGCCGGGAGCGTGGTACATCGTTTCGAACATGTCATCGACGAGCGTTTTAAGCTCGTCGTCGAACTTTTCGACGGGGGCCGAGACCTGCTTGAGGCGCTGGTCGGGAACTTCGAGGATTTCGCGGATAGCCATCTGCGCCAGATAATCGCGAAAGCCCGATTTCGCAAGATCAGGCACCGCAGGCCGAAATCGCGTCAGGCGACAGGACGACGAGCGCGGATCGCCTGGGCCAGTGTGCCCTCGTCGAGATAATCGAGTTCGCCGCCGACCGGCAGGCCGTGCGCCAGTTGCGTTACCCGCACCGGGAAGCCTTCAAGCCGCTCGGCGATGTAGTGCGCAGTGGTCTGGCCTTCGAGCGTGGCGTTCATCGCGAGGAGCACTTCATCGATGCCGCCCTCGCCGATCCGGCGCAGCAGGCTGTCGATTGCCAGGTCTTCGGGGCGGACGCCGTCCAGCGCCGAGAGGCGTCCACCAAGCACATGGTAACGCCCCGTGAACAGGCGCGCGCGGTCAAGCGCCCAGAGGTCGGCGACTTCCTCGACCACGCAGATCGAGCGTGCGTCGCGGCGGGGGTCGGCGCAGATACCGCAAGGGTCGGTGGTATCGACGTTGCCGCAGGTCCGGCACTCGACCAGCGCCTCGCGCACGGCGTCCAGCGCCTCCAGGAGTTGCACCAGCGCGGTTTCCCGCCGCTTGATCAGCCACAGGACGGCACGGCGCGCCGAACGCGGGCCGAGGCCGGGCAGGCGCGACAGGGCGGCGGTCAGCGTCTCGATCTCTTGCGATGCCATGGATCGGGAGATAGGGCCTGCGCCTGATCTTAGAAAGCCCGCTCAGGAGTTCCCCACATCATGCGTATCATCTTCATGGGAACGCCCGATTTTGCGGTCCCCGCTCTGGTGGCTCTTGTCGAGGCGGGGCACGAGGTCGTGGCTGCCTATACGCAGCCACCGCGACCCGGCGGACGGCGGGGCAAGGAACTGACGCCCTCGCCCGTGCAACGGGAAGCCGAAGCGCGCGGGATCGAAGTGCGCCATCCGGTTTCGCTGAAGGGGGCGGAAGAGCAAGCCGCCTTCGCCGCGCTGGAGGCAGACATTGCCGTCGTCGCGGCTTATGGGCTGATACTGCCGCAGGCGGTGCTGGATGCGCCGCGCCTCGGGTGCCTCAACATCCATGCCTCGATCCTGCCGCGATGGCGCGGTGCGGCGCCGATCCAGCGGGCGATTCTGGCGGGCGATCCGACCACGGGGATCACCATTATGCAGATGGAAGCCGGGCTCGATACCGGACCGATGCTGGCGACGCTGCGCACAACGATCGACGCGAAGACGGCCGGGGAACTGACCTCCGAACTTGCGGAACGGGGTGCGCAACTGCTGGTCGGCACCCTACGCGACCTCGCCGTTCACCGCGCGGTGAAGCAGCCGGAGGACGGGGTGACTTACGCGCGCAAGATCGACAAGGCCGAAGCGCGACTCGATTTCACCGCAAGCGCGGTCGACGTGGAGCGCCAGGTGCGCGCCTTCATGCCCGTGCCGGGCGCGTTCTTCGAACTGGACGGCGAGCGCTACAAGGTGCTGGCGGCGCGGATCGTCGAGGGCTCCGGCGAGGCGGGCAGCACGCTCGACGATGCCCTGACGGTCGCGTGCGGGGAACAGGCGCTGCAGGTCACCCGCATCCAGCGCGCGGGCAAGCCGACCATGGACGTAGCCGACCTGCTGCGCGGACGCCCCATTCCGGCAGGCACGAAGCTGGGTTGAGTTCAGGCCTTCTCGGGCATCCGGCGCTGCGGCGGCGCTTCGTCGGCCCAGCGGGCGTGGCCTTCGCGCAAGGTCGCGGCGGTCTTTTCCCATGCGCTGAGGGGCTTGTCGCGGACGCGGATGTTGAAGCGGTCGGTGCCCCGAAATTCGAGGACTTCGGCGCCTTCCGGGCCTGCGGTGTAGGCATAGGGCACTTCGGCGCCGACGAAGAAGCCGTCGCCAGCAGCCAGCGTCTCGGTGCCCATGCGGATCGAGCCGGCGACGATGTAATAGAGGCAATCGCAGTCGTGGCTGTGGAGCGGCAGCGGGAAACCGCTCTTCACCCATAGCCGCGCGAGGCTCATATCCTCGCGGCGGTAGGGGACGTCGGCATATTCGCCCCTCACCTGCATCGCCTCCATCAGCAATGGCTGGGCGGCGACGAGGTTGGGCGTGTCACCCTCGTAAGTCATGCAGTCGCACTCTTCCAGCGCGGGAGCGTCAGCGCCGCGGAAGATCTGGAAGCGGGGCTCTTTGTTCTCGGCCATGGCAGGCTCCTTTCCCGGTGAGCGGATGGTGACACCGGATGCGCAGGACGCCAAGCCCATTGCGCGGCGGCACCAGTCCTGTATCGGCGGGGCGAAATGACCCGTTTTGCGCTCACTCTCGAATTCGACGGCAGCCCGTTCATGGGGCTGCAGCGGCAAGCCCATGGTCCCTCGGTGCAGCAATCGGTCGAGGATGCGGCTTTCATGGTCACCGGCGAGCGCGCCATCATGCACGCGGCCGGGCGCACCGATGCCGGAGTCCACGCGCTCGGAATGCGCGCCCATATCGACATCGCGAAGCCGTTCGAGGCGTATAAACTGCTGGGGGCACTCAACGACAGGTTGCGGCCTCATCCGATCGCGGTCCTGTCCTGCGAGGTCGTGCCGGACGACTGGCACGCGCGGTTTTCCTGCGTCGGCCGCGCTTATATCTACCGCATCGCCAATCGACGCGCGCCGCTGACGCTGGAGAGGGGCAAGGCATGGATGGTGCCCAAGCCGCTCGATGCCGATGCTATGCATCGTGCCGCGCAGATACTTGTGGGACTGCACGATTTCACCACGTTCCGTTCGGCGCATTGCCAGTCGAGTTCGCCGCTCAAGACGCTCGACCGGCTGGAAGTGCGACGCGAAGGCGAGATGGTGCTGATCGAGGCGGAAGCGCGCAGCTTCCTGCATCATCAGGTGCGCTCGATGGTCGGCTGCCTCGCACTCGTCGGCATGGGACGGTGGAGCGAGGAGGATCTGCGCGAGGCGCTCGCGGCGCGCGATCGCCGGAAGCTCGGCCTAAATGCACCGCCGGACGGGCTCTACTTCGTCCGGGCGGTCTATCCCGAGGCGTGAACCGGCCGAGCAGAACGCCTCAATAGATCGGATCGATAGACCAGCCGGTCAGCTTCAGCATCGCCAATCCGATGTCGCGCACTTTGCCGATGCGGGGGCTCCACGCCTTATCGAAGCGGTAGCCCTTGGCGTCGACCGCCTCAAGCACCCATTCCGCGCCATCCGTACCCAGCGGATCGGCAATGCCGCATTCCTTGAGGACAGGCCGACGGTTCGCGACCGAGGATGCCTCTGTCAGCCGCGATCCCGACAATACAGCTTGCAGCATGGCGGCTTCCTCCTTGCGCAACGGACGATCGAGGACCGGGCCGGGCACACCGGGGTCATAGCCGCCCCGTCCCGTCAGCGCGGTCGCGACCAGCTGCGGTGCCGCTGTCCCCAGCCCCATCACACGCACTACTACGGGTGCATGGAAGCTTCGTAGCCAGGTAAAACGGATCACGCTGCCCGATGCGTTGCCGGTGCCCGCCATTTCCGCAAGCGACGGCTCCTTTGCCGCGTACAGGAAGCGTGAATACCATTCCCGCTCGAACGCACTGAGCTGTGCCGCGCTTCGGACCTTGCCCTGATGCCGACATTGCGGGATCTGCTCACTCAGCGAAGCCGGGAAATAAACCGGAACGCCGCTCACCGCTAAGCCCTGCGCCGCCAACAGCAAGGGAACCGTGAATATCATCCCAGCCATTTCAATCTCCACCGGTGACATGAAAAAACGGGCGCACTCCCTTGGGAGCACGCCCGTTTTTTGCATCTTCGAACACCTTCAGGCTTACGCCTTGGCGACGACGCTTTCCGGCAAATCCTGCCCGAATACGCGCTGGTAGTATTCGGCCACCAGCATGCGCTCGGTCTCGTCGCACTTGTTGAGGAACGAGAGGCGGAAGGCAAAGCCGACGTCGTTGAAGATCGCCGCGTTCTGTGC
Organism: Novosphingobium resinovorum; assembly: GCF_027922145.1. Taxonomy (GTDB): domain Bacteria; phylum Pseudomonadota; class Alphaproteobacteria; order Sphingomonadales; family Sphingomonadaceae; genus Novosphingobium; species Novosphingobium resinovorum. Next base: position 321,736 of record NZ_BSFC01000024.1, read on the forward strand.
CCAGGTGATGACCGTGCGCGGGCTCATCACCGTCGAGATATCGCCGTTCATGAAGCCTTGGCGCGAGAAGTCCGCGACCTTGACCATGTTGGCGATCACCGACTTGTCGATCTGCGGCACCTTCGCGGCGACGATGCCGGTCTCGGTGGCGTGGGGCAGGTAGTTGAGCGCCACCACCAGGTTCCAGCGGTCCATCTGGCCCTGGTTGATCTGCTGCGTGCCATGATACAGGCCCGAGGTGTCGCCCAGACCCACCGTGTTGGCGGTCGCGAACAGGCGAAAGTGCTTGTCCGGACGGATCACGCGGTTCTGGTCGAGCAGGGTCAGCTTGCCCTCGGTTTCGAGGATGCGCTGGATCACGAACATCACGTCCGGACGGCCCGCGTCGTATTCGTCGAACACCAGCGCGACAGGGTGCTGCAGTGCCCATGGCAACAGGCCCTCGCGGAACTCGGTCACCTGCATGCCGCCGCGCAGGACGATGGCGTCGCGGCCGATCAGGTCGATGCGGCTGATGTGGGCGTCGAGGTTGATGCGGATGCACGGCCACTTGAGGCGCGCCGCGACCTGTTCGATGTGCGTCGACTTGCCGGTGCCGTGGTAGCCCTGCACCATCACGCGGCGGTTGTAGGCGAAGCCCGCCAGGATCGCGAGCGTGGTGTCCGGGTCGAACACGTAAGTCTCGTCGAGGTCGGGGACGCGCTCGTCGGCCACGGAGAAGGCCGGGACCTTCATGTTGATGTCGATCCCGAAGGTCTCGCGCACGTCGAGTTCGATGTCGGGAGCGGCCAGTACGGTGGCGTCGCGATTCTCGGTCTGGGTCTTGGAGTCAGTCATCGTAGGGCATCGCGTATAGGACCGGCCGCTGCATCGCAATAAGGTTTGGGTGACTTGCCTTGCTCAACTCGCGCATTTGGGAGGGAGGCTGAACAGATCGACGAAGCGCTGGACCAGCGATGGGTCGCCTTCGATCCGCAGTGCCTGAACCTCCTCGCGCGGCCACTTGCCGTAGAATACCGCGAGGAAAGGGAAACCGCCTTCGGCCGCGAAGACCAGATCGGGGTCCGGATCGCCATTGCTGGAGGGATGGATCGCCAGTTCGCCCTGCCCCAGCCGCCCGGTGAATTTGCTGACACCCACCTCGAAGCGCACCGTAAGTGCCAGATCGCCGATCCGCTCGGGATGGATCATCGTGCGCAGCGAGAGCATCAGCGAGACCGGCGTGATCGGCAGCGTGGGATCGTGGAGGGTCGAGCGCACCGCCCATCGCCCCAGTTCCTGCATGACGGGCTCCAGCGCCAGGCCCCATTCGGTGAGTCGATAGACCTGTACCGAAGCGGGCGGCGGCAGCACTTCGCGCGTGACGATACCCGTCCCTTCGAGGCTCTCCAGCCGCTCGGTCAGCGTCTTGGCGCTCAGGCCCGGCAGTTCGGCGCGGATCTCGGAGAAACGGCGCGGGCCGAGCATCATCTCGCGTATGATCGGCAGCGACCAGCGTTCGCCGATGAGTTCCATCGCGAAAGCCGCCCCGCAGGCATCCCCATACCAGCGGCCATGTGCGCGTTTCACACTATCCGTCGCGCTTTCCGAACGTATGGTTTCTTTTTGTGACTTCATGGTTGCTTTTAGTTACCACTGAGGTCAGGTTCGGGCAAGAGGCGATTCGCCCTTCTGAAGGAGAGAGCAGATGGCACGCATGATCTTCGTGAACCTCCCCGTCACCGATCTGGAGCGCTCCAAGGCGTTCTACACCGCGCTAGGCTTCACCAACGAGCCGCGCTTCACTGACGACACGGCGGCCTGCATGGTGTGGTCGGAATCCATCTTCGTGATGATCCTGACGCACGACAAATGGCGCACCTTCACCGACCGCCCGATCCCCGACACCGGCTCCAGCGAAGTGGCGCTCTGCCTTGCATGTGAAAGCAAGGAAGAGGCCGCGGAGATGAAGGCCAAGGCTGCGGCGGCAGGCGGCACGCCCGACATCAATCCGCCACAGGACTATGGCTTCATGGTCAGCCACGCCTTCACCGACCTCGACGGGCATGTCTGGGAGACGATGTGGATGGACCCTGCCGCCGCCTCGGGGGAAATGGAAATCCCGACCACGGCGTGACATAAAGAAACGGGAGAGGGAGAAGACGATGCCTATCGATCCGACCTCACAGATAGAGATCACCGCCTACGAATGGGTGCCCTCCTTCGCGCAGGGGCAGGTCCGCGACTTGCGCCCGCGCTGGGCCTGCGAGGAATACGCCCTGCCCTACAAGGTGCGCCTGATCAGCGCGATCGAGCGTCCCGAATGGTACTATGACGACCAGCCCTGGGGGCAGGTGCCCTTCGTCCGTGACGGCGAGGTCGGGATATTCGAAAGCGGCGCAACGCTCATCCATCTCGCCGAGAAGGCGGGCGCCCTGCCTCCGACCGGCTCGCAGGAACGGGCAAAAGTCCTGAGTTGGTTGTTCGGCGCGTTCAACTCGATCGAGCCTTTCGTGATGGAGTTCGTCAACTGCACGTTCTTCTCGCGCAAGGAGGACTGGGCGCCGCTGCGCCGTCCTTCCCTCACTACCGCGCTGGAAGGCCGCCTAAAGCGCCTCGAAACGGCGCTGGGCGACGACGAGTGGCTGGCCGGGGACTTCTCGATCGCCGATATCGCGATGACCACGATCCTGCGCGCCATCCCCGACCCGTCCGTGCTGGCGCCGACGCCCGCGCTCGCGGCGTACGTCGAACGCGGCACGGCTCGCCCGGCATTCCAGCGTGCGCTGGAGGCGCAACTCGCGCCTTTCGCCGAGCATGATCCGAAGACCAAAGCCAAGGCCGAAAACCCTGCCAAGGAAGGAGTCTGACATGACCTACGTAGAAGGTTTCGTGATCGCCGTCCCCAAGGCGAACAAGGACAAGTTCATCGCTCACGCCGAAATGGGCGACGCCGTCTTCATGGAGCACGGCGCCACCCGCGTCCTCGAATGCTGGCAGGACGACGTGCCCGAAGGCAAGCAGACCGACTTCTTCCGCGCGGTGGAGTGCAAGGAGGACGAGGCGGTGGTCTTCTCGTGGATCGAATGGCCCGACAAGGCGACTCGCGAAAAGGGCATGGCTGCGGTCATGGACGCGATGAACACCGACCCGCGCATGGATCCGGAGAAGAACCCCATGCCTTTCGACGGCATGCGCATGATCTACGGCGGCTTCCAGCCCGTCGTCACGCTGGGAGGCTGAGCCATGGGCAACCCTGTAGGCAGCTTCATCTGGTACGAGCTGATGACCAGCGATTCCGACGCCGCGGCCGCCTTCTACGGCAGTGTCGTCGGCTGGAAGATCGGCGCCAACGTCATGCCGGAAATGACCGGCGATTCCGGCATGGACTACCGCATGATCGAGCGCATCGATGGCGGCGGCGCGGGCTGCGGCTATACCGGCGGCGTCTTCGCACTCGACGACGAGATGATCGGACAGGGCGCTAGCCCCGCGTGGATGGGCTACATTTACGTCCCCAACGTCGATGCAAAAGTGGCCGAGATCACGGCTGAGGGCGGCGCCATCCACGTCCCCGCCACCACCATGGAAGGCGTCGGCCGCTTCGCCATGGTGACCGACCCGCAGGGCGCCGCGTTCTACGTGATGACGCCGGAACCGCCCGCCGACGATCCCGACGCCACCAGCGACGTGTTCAGCGTGGACAAGCCGCAGACGGTGCGCTGGAACGAACTCGTCACGCCGGACGACGATGCGGCGGTGGCGTTCTATACGAAGCACTTCGGCTGGGCCCAGCAAGGCGCGATGCCGATGGGGCCGCTCGGCGACTACCGCTTCCTCCAGCTGGAGGACGTGCAGATCGGCGCGGTTATGAAGCAGGCTGATTTCATGCCGGTGCCAGGCTGGACCTACTACATCGGCGTGGACGATATTGACCGCGCACTGACCGCAGTAAAGGACGGCGGCGGCAAGCCTATGGGCGATCCGCAGCAGATCCCCACCGGCGAATACACCGTCCACGCCTTCGATCCGCAAGGCGCCTACTTCGGCCTCGTCGGGCCGCGCAGATAACCGGGCGGACGGTGATTGACGCCGTCCATTCGTTCCATCAATGTTCCACCCTCATCTAAGGGAGAATCCCGATGGCCGACTACACCTTCTTCACCAACCCGATGTCGCGCGGACAGATCGCCCGCTGGGCGCTGCACGAGGCCGGGGCGGACTACGAACAGGTTCTCGTCGACTGGAAGGACAAGCCCGCCGCGTTCCTAGACGCCAACCCGATGGCCAAGGTGCCGACGCTGATCCACCATGCCGACGACGGCGACCGCGTCATCACCGAGGCCGCCGCGATCTGCCTCTACCTGGCGGAGATGAACCCGGAAGCGCACCTGCTTCCCAACGACGGCGAGATGGCGGACTACTACCGCTGGACCTTCTTCGCCTCCGGCCCGATCGAGCAGGCGATCACCTCGCGCGCGCTCAAGTTCGAGCCGACGCCGCAGCAGGAGATGATGGCCGGCTGGGGCAGTTTCGAACGCACCCTCGCCGCCATCGAGGAAAAGCTGGCCGAGGACGACTGGGTCTGCGGCACCCGCTTCACCATGGCCGACGTCTATGTCGGCAGCGCGATCGACTGGGGCATGACCTTCGGCATCATCCCGCCGCTGCCCCCGCTCGTCGCTTACGCCGAACGTTGTCAGGAACGCCCCGCCTACCGCACGGCCAAGGGCATCGACGGCAAGCTGATAGAGGAGATGAAGAAATGACGGCCAAAAACCGGATCTGCCTCTGGTACGACGGCACCGCCGAGGACGCTGCGAACTTCTACGCCACCGTCTTCCCCGACACCCGCGTCGATTCCGTCCAGCGCGCGCCCGCCGATTATCCTGACGGCAAGCAGGGCAACGTACTTGTCGTCGAATTCACGGTGATGGGGATCGAGTGCATCGGCCTCAATGGCGGGCCGCAGTTCCCGCAGTCGGAGGCGTTCTCGTTCCAGGTCGCCACCGACACGCAGGAAGAGACCGATCGCTACTGGAACGCCATCGTCGGCAACGCCGGGGCGGAAAGCATGTGCGGCTGGTGCAAGGACAAGTGGGGCCTCAACTGGCAGATAACCCCGCGCGCCCTCACCGATGCCATGGCGAACCCCGACCGCGCCGCCGCCAAGCGCGCGATGGAAGCGATGATGACGATGCGCAGGATCGACATCGCCGCGATCGAGGCGGCGGTGAAAGGCTGATGCTGGCACTCTACGGCCACCCCTTCTCGTCCTACACCTGGAAGGCGCAGATCGCGCTGCTGGGATCGGGGCTGGAACATGAGTTCCGCATCGTCGACGGCGATCACCCCGATCATGGCAAGATCGTCGCCATGGCCGGACCAGCGGGCAAGTTCCCGGTCCTGCAGGACGGCCAGAACCTGATCTTCGAGGCGACTTCGATCATCGAGCACCTGCAACTGCACCATGTCGAGCCGGATGTCCTGCTGCCCTCCGATGCCGAAGCGGCGATCGGCGTACGCATGCTCGACCGGGTTTTCGACAACTACGTCATGGGCAACATGCAGGAGGTCGTGAACGAACACATTCGCGATGCCGAAAACCCGGACATGACCCGCATCGGCGAAGCGCGGGAACGGCTGGAACGCAGTTACGCCTGGTTGGAGGGCTGGCTTCAGTACTACCCGGCGCAAGGCCAGGTTACCCTGATCGAGTGCGCCGCCGCGCCCTCGCTGTTCTACGCCGACTGGGTCCTCCCCATCGCCGACAGCTTTCCGCGCCTGAAGGCATGGCGCGCCCATCTGCTCGCCTTGCCGCCGGTCAGCACCTGCGTCGAGGCCGCCCGCCCGTACCGCGCGTTCTTCCCTCTTGGCGCGCCTGATCGAGATTGAGGAGAACAACGATGAGCAACGAACTGTCCGTCACCCGCTACATTGCCGCACCGCCTGCGAAAGTGTGGGGCGTCATGGCCAACCGCCAAAACGAATGGTGGTGCCCTACCCCATGGCGCGCCGAGGTCGATGAACAGGACAAGCGCCCCGGCGGCGTCTGCAAGATGACGATGTACGGCCCTGACGGCGAAGTCATGCCCCAGAACGGCATCTACCTTGCCTATGAGGAAGGCCGCCGCTTCGCCTCGACCGATGCGGTGGTGGACGATCTCCAACCGAGCGGGCCGTTCATGATCGGCATCTGGGAAGTCGCTCCGGAAGGCGAAGGCACGCGCTATACCGCCACCGCCCGCCACTGGAGCGCGGATACCTGCAAGCAGCATGAGGAAATGGGCTTTACGCAAGGCTGGGCCGCCTGTGCGGACCAATTGGCAGCGATCTGCGAGGGCGAGGACGAATAACGCGCCCTGCTCCTCTTTCCACTTCGTCACCCTGAAACAAGTTTAGGGTGACGGGGAATGTAGGGCCAAGATGGGTCCTACCCGAAAGCCGCCGCGTTCTTGAGGACCTGATACGCCTCGACCACCCCCTGCAGCCGCGCGGCATGGCTGTGATCGCCGCCGTTGTGGTCGGGATGATACTGCCGCAGAAGCCGCGTATAGCGAAACCGCAGGGTCTTGCGGTCGATGTCCCCGTCCAGCCCCAGCGTCTCCAAAGCCTTGCGCTCGTTCGGAGTGAAGCGCGCGTTTTCGGGCTTCAGGTCAGCCCTGCGCCGCTTCACATGCGCCCTCGCCCGTGCCTGAATCGCCTCAAGCGGGTCGGAGAAGTTCGCCCAGTTCGGCGCCTGATCCACGCCCGCATCAGGCCGGAACGCACGGGTCTGCGTTTCCCAACCGTGGAGCGGGGACTGCGCGCGCATGATCTCCTCTGCTTCCATGCCTTCGAAGTAGTCGTAGCCCGAATTGAACTGGCGCACATGCTCGAGGCAGAACCAGCGGTAGTCGCCCGGCCCATCGAACCCGGACGGCCGACCGCCCGGAGCGCGAAACTCGCCCGCCTCATCGCACCCCGGCCAGGCGCACTCGTGACCGGTGGATTCGAACCTTCCATGAAATCTATGCTGTCTCACCGGCTTCCAGATGGGACATCGATCGCCTAAATGGAACCCCATGTCTGGACCACTCGAACAGGAAATGCGGCAGCTTCTGACCGCCGCCTTCGCTCCCACGTCGCTTGACGTGGTCAACGATTCCGCCACGCACCGCGGCCATACCGGCGATGACGGCAGCGGCGAATCGCACTTCACCATCCTGATCGAGAGCCCGCAGTTCGCCGGTGTCTCACGTCTGCAGCGCCAGCGACTGGTAAATGCGGCGCTGGGCGACATTCCCGGCAATCGCGTCCATGCGGTGGCGATCAAGGCCAGCGCGCCGGGGGAATAAGAGCGAAGCCCGCAGACATACACCCGTCATCCCAGCGAAGGCTGGGACCGCTGGCAATGCTTTAGGCGATAGCTGGCCGAACAACACCCTGCCGTTGGGTGGGTTGTTCACGGCCAGCGATCCCAGCTTTCGCTGGGATGACGGCGTGTTGCCCTGTAGCTTGCTCAGGGCAAACACCCCGGTTGCCCTTTGCGCCTTGCCCGACTAAGGCGCGCACCATGCCGACACCTCTGACTTTCGCCGTGCCCAAGGGCCGAATCCTCGACGAAGCATTGCCGCTCATGGCGCGCGCCGGTGTGATTCCCGAGGCGGAATTCCATGACAAGAAGTCTCGCGCGCTCTCCTTCGCTTGCGAAAACAGCGATATGCGCCTGATCCGCGTGCGCGCCTTCGACGTCGCCACGTTCGTCGCGCATGGCGCTGCGCAAGTCGGCATCGTTGGCTCGGACGTGGTGGAGGAATTCGCCTACTCCGATCTCTACGCGCCGGTAGACCTGAACATCGGCCACTGCCGCCTCTCGGTCGCCGAAAAGGTGGGCGAGACCGGCGGCGCGCTGCCCTCGCACCTGCGCATCGCCAGCAAGTATCCCAACCTGACCCGCCGCCACTTCGAGAAGCTGGGCGTGCAGGCAGAGGTGGTGAAGCTGAACGGCGCGATGGAACTGGCGCCGTGCCTCGGCCTGTCGAGCCGGATCGTCGATCTCGTCTCCACCGGCCGCACGCTCAAGGAGAACGGCCTCGTCGAAACGAGCCGCATCCTCGACATTTCCGCGCGCCTGATCGTCAACCGCGCTGCGCTCAAGACCGACGAACGCGTGGCCGCGCTGGTCGAGGCCTTCCGCGCGCTGGTGGCCGAGAAGGAAGCCGCCTGATGCTGCGCCTGTCCAGCACTGACCCCGGCTTTGCCGACGCGTTCGCCCGCGTCGTGTCCGACCGCCGCGAAAGCGCGGCTGACGTGGCCGCTGACGTCGCCGCGATCCTCCGGGACGTGCGCGAGCGTGGTGATGCAGCGCTTGCCGATCTCACGGCGAAGTTCGACGGCCATGACCTCGACCAGACCGGCTGGAACGTCGATGCCGCTACCTGCAAGGCCGCCTTCGACGCGCTCGAACCGACCTTGCGCGCAGCGCTGGAACTCGCGGCAGAGCGTATCCGCGCCTACCACGCCGCGCAGTTGCCCGAAAACCGTGACTACACCGATGCCGCCGGCGTGCGCCTTGGCGCGACGTGGAACGCGGTGGATGCGGCGGGTCTCTACGTCCCCGGCGGGCGCGCGGCCTATCCGTCCTCGCTGCTGATGAACGCCATTCCCGCCAAGGTCGCAGGCGTGGAACGTCTCGTTGTCGTCACGCCTACGCCGAAGGGCGAAGTCAATCCGCTCGTCCTCGCTGCCGCGCATCTTGCGGGCGTGGACGAAGTGTGGCGCGTAGGCGGTGCCCATGCTGTCGGCGCGCTGGCTTATGGCACCGACCGCATCGCCCCCGTCGATGTGGTAACGGGCCCCGGCAATGCCTGGGTGGCCGAGGCCAAGCGCCAGCTCTACGGCGTCGTCGGCATCGACATGGTCGCGGGGCCGAGCGAAATCCTCGTCATCGCGGACGCCAAGAACGAGCCGCGCCGGATCGCCGCCGACCTGCTCAGCCAGGCCGAGCACGACCCGACCTCGCAGTCAATCCTCATCACCGACGACGCGGCTTATGCCGATGCGGTGGCTGAGGCAGTCGAAATCGAACTGGCCGCGCTCGCCACCGAGAAGACCGCCCGCGAAAGCTGGAGCGTCAACGGCGTCATCGTCGACGTCGCCAGCTTCGACGAAGCGCCCGCGCTCGCCAACGCGCTGGCCGCCGAACACGTCGAGATCGCCACTGACGATCCCGAAAGCCTTATGCGCCGCATCCGGCACGCTGGTTCGGTATTCCTCGGCCGCATGACCCCCGAGGCGGTCGGCGATTACGTCGCCGGGCCCAACCACGTCCTGCCCACCGGGCGCCGCGCGCGGTTCTCCTCGGGCCTCTCGGTCCTCGATTTCATGAAGCGGACCAGCTTCATCCAGCTCGATTCCGCGGCGCTGGAGGCCATCGGCCCCGCCGCCGTCGCCCTTGCCGAAGCGGAAGGGCTTCCCGCGCACGCGCGCTCCATTTCCGTAAGGCTGAACTCATGAGCAATCCCAAGCAGAAGCGCGCCGCCGCGCGCCTCGCCGCCGTCCAGGCGCTGTACCAGTTCGACATGGAGGGCACCCCGATGGCCTCCCTGCTCGACGAATTCCACCGCCACCGCCTCGGCATGGAGATCGACGACGCGCAGTTCGCGCAGGCCGAAGTCGCGTTCTTCGACGACGTCGTGAAGGGTACCATCGCCCGCCGCGACGAGATCGACGAACTGCTGGCCTCCAAGCTGACCGAGGGCTGGTCGCTCGGCCGTCTCGACAAGACGATGCTGCAGATCATGCGCGCGGGCGCCTACGAACTCATAGCCCGCGCCGACATTCCGACCGGCGCGGCGATCAGCGAATACCTCGACGTCTGCCATGCCTTCTTCGACCCGCGCGAGGCGAAGTTCCTCAACGGCGTCCTCGATTCAGTAGCGAAGTCGGTCCGCTGACGGCATAGTTCCGGGATGACCGGCGAGCACGCCTTCATCCACGCGCTGCGCGCCATCGCCACCGACCCCGCCGCACGGCGGCTGGCGGACGATGCCGCCGTGCTCCAGATCGGTGGCGAGGCGCTGGTATTGACGATGGATACCGTCGTCGAAGGCGTTCATTACTTGCCCGGCGATCCGCCTGCAGACGTCGCCTGGAAACTGGTGGCGGTGAACGTCTCCGACCTCTCCGCCAAGGGCGCGACGCCGGTAGGGTGCCTCTATTCGCACGCGCTCGGCAATGCCGACTGGGACGCCGCGTTCCTCGCCGGACTGGACGATGCCTGCCGCCGGTTCGCCATTCCGCTGCTGGGCGGGGACACCGTGCGCATGCCCGAAGGCGCGCCCCGCAGCTTTTCCCTCACCGCGCTAGGCACCGGGCGACAGCATTGCCCCGTGCCCTCGCGTAGCGCCGCGAAACCCGGGGACCGGCTCTGGGTGAGCGGGACCATCGGTGACGCCGGACCAGGCCTCGCGGCCGCACTGGGTCGGCTTGAAGGCCCGGAAACCACCATCGCGGCACTTCTCGCACGCTATCGACGCCCCTCGCCCGAGCCGCGCCTCGGCGTGGCACTTGTACCACTGGTCCATGCGATGATGGATGTCTCTGACGGGTTGCTCGTCGATGCCTTGCGCATGGCTGAGGCGAGCGGTGTCGGCATTGCACTGGACGCTGGCGCCGTGCCCCTTTCCCCCGCACTGGTCGCCATTGCCGGTGAGACGGTAGAAGCGCGAATGGCCGCAATGACAGCCGGGGACGACTACGAACTGCTGTTTACCGCACCACTGGAGCATACCGCGCGCATTCTGGAAACAGCCAGCGCGCTGGACCGGCAGGTCACGCCGATAGGCTCGGTAGAGGATGGCTCAGGCTTGTCCCTGTCGATTGACGGCAGGCAGCTGTCACTGCCAGACCGCCTCGGTTACCAGCACTAGGCCGTAAGCGACTCTCTTCGAGATTGCCGGTGGTACGGTGTCATCCCCGCTTGCCACCCATTCGGCTTGTCTATAGCCCTAGTCGTCGCGAGCGGGAAAACCCGCCGCTACAACATATTGGGAAGGGGACGTCTTCGTGGATCTAGTCACGATTTCAATAGTCCTGGCACTTCTTGCCATCATTTATGGCATCATCACCAGTCGCCAGGTGCTCAGTTCTCCCGCAGGCTCCGAAAAGATGCAGGAGATTGCCGCCGCCATTCAGGAGGGGGCGCAAGCCTACCTGAAGAGGCAGTATTCCACCATCGCCGTGGTCGGCGTGATCGTCGCGGTCATCCTCGCCTTCACGCTCGGGGCCGTTTCGGCCACCGGTTTCGTGATCGGCGCGATCCTGTCAGGCCTGGCCGGGTTTATCGGGATGAACATCTCGGTACGCGCGAACGTCCGTACCGCCGCAGCGGCGCAGAAAGGACTGCAGGACGGTCTGACGCTGGCTTTCCGAGCGGGTGCCATCACCGGCATGCTGGTGGCCGGCCTCGCGCTGCTCGCGATCGCGGTATTCTACTGGTATCTCACCGGTCCGGCCGCACATACCGTGGGCGGAGAGGACCGCACCGTGGTCGAGGCGCTGACCGCCCTCGCCTTCGGCGCCTCGCTGATCTCGATCTTTGCGCGCCTGGGCGGAGGCATCTTCACCAAGGCGGCAGACGTCGGCGCAGATCTCGTCGGCAAGGTGGAAGCCGGCATTCCCGAGGACGATCCCCGCAACCCCGCCGTGATCGCCGACAACGTCGGCGACAATGTCGGCGACTGCGCCGGCATGGCTGCCGACCTGTTCGAAACTTATGTCGTCACGGTCGGCGCGACGATGGTGCTGACCGCACTGCTGCTCAAAGGCACAGACAGCCTCGCCACGATGATGGCGCTGCCGCTGCTCATTGGCGGCGTCTGCATCGTCACCTCGATCATAGGCACATACTTCGTGCGTCTCGGCGGTTCGAAGAACATCATGGGAGCCATGTACAAGGGTTTCCTGGTGACAGCAGTGCTTTCGATCCCGGCGATCTGGTGGGCCGTGTCCCATGCCCTCGGCGACATGGAGACCGTCATTCCGGGCGGCGACTTCAACGGGCGCACACTGTTCTACTGCGCGCTCGTCGGTCTTGCCATCACGGGGCTCATCATCTGGATCACCGAATACTATACCGGGACCAATTACCGTCCGGTCCGCTCGATCGCCAAGGCCTCCGTCACCGGCCACGGGACGAACGTGATCCAGGGCCTCGCGATCAGCCTCGAGGCGACGGCGCTCCCGACCCTCGTGATCGTCGCAGGTATCATCATCGCCCACCAGTTGGCCGGATTGCTGGGGATCGCCTATGCGGCCACTGCGATGCTGGCGCTGGCCGGCATGGTCGTGGCGCTGGACGCCTATGGTCCGGTGACGGACAACGCCGGAGGCATCGCCGAGATGGCCGGCCTCGACGACGCCGTGCGTGAAAAGACCGACGCGCTCGACGCCGTCGGCAATACCACCAAGGCCGTCACCAAGGGCTATGCCATCGGCTCGGCTGGCCTTGCCGCGTTGGTATTGTTCGCCGCGTATACTACCGATTTGCGCGAGTTCTTCCCGCTGCTTGAAGTTAACTTCAGCCTGGAGAACCCCTACGTCATCGTCGGGCTGCTGCTCGGCGCGCTGCTGCCCTACCTTTTCGCGGCGATGGGCATGACGGCGGTGGGCCGCGCGGCGGGCGACGTGGTGGTCGATGTGCGCGAGCAGTTCCGCGAGAAACCGGGGATCATGACTTACGCCGAAAAACCCGACTATGCGCGGACTGTCGATCTTGTCACCAAAGCGGCGATCAAGGAGATGATAATCCCCTCGCTGCTGCCGGTATTGGCGCCGATTGTGGTCTATTATGCGATCAGCTGGGTCGCGGGGCCGGAGAATGGCTTCGCGGCGCTTGGGGCTCTGTTGCTGGGCGTGATCGTCGGCGGGCTTTTCGTGGCGCTCTCGATGACTTCGGGCGGCGGCGCTTGGGACAACGCCAAGAAGTTCATCGAAGACGGCAACCACGGTGGCAAGGGGTCGGAGGCCCACAAGGCCGCGGTCACCGGCGACACCGTGGGCGATCCCTATAAAGACACCGCCGGCCCTGCGGTGAACCCGATGATCAAGATCACCAACATCGTCGCGCTGCTGCTGCTCGCGGCGATGGCGAAGGGCTGATCACGGCGGCACCGCGCCCGCGATACAGGCGCGGTGCCGTTAGCGTTTCCTTGATTTCTCGCCACTAGTTCAGGCCTTGAACACGCAACGTTCCGGCAACAGGATTCGCTCTGCAAGTGGCTGGCGAGGCATACCGCAAAGAGGCTCCACCGGTGCTCGAAGCCGAGCCTGCACCCGTGCGCCCGTCTTCTAGCAACCTTTCTGCTCTGCCCTGGCGCGCGCTGGAAAGCGAGGTCGAAGCCTGGGATGGCCTTGCCCTCGACGCGAGCGAGCCCAATCCCTTTTTCGAAAGCTGGTATCTTCTGCCTTCCTTGCGCCACTTACCGAATACCGATGACGTGACGATTCTGCGCTTCGAACAGGACGGCCGCCTCGCCGGCCTGCTGCCGATCGCTCATCCCCGGCGCTACTACCGCTGGCCGATGCCGCATTTGTCGAGTTGGCTCCACGCAAATTGCTTCTGCGGCGTGCCGTTGGTTGCGAAGGGTGCCGAAGTACCTTTCTGGCAGGCCGTACTGCGATGGGCCGACGCACGGCCGGGCGCAGCGCTGTTCTTGCATTTGCGCGGCATGGTACCGGGCGGGCCGCTTTACGCCGCGCTGGAGGCCGTGGCGGCACAGGGTTCGCGACAGTTGGAGATCGTCCACCGCGAGGCACGTGCCATGCTTGCGTCGGACCTATCGTCGGACGCTTATCTGGAAAGTGCACTTTCCGGCAAGAAGCGCAAGGAATTGCGCCGTCAGGCCAACCGTCTCGGAGAGGAGGGCGCCCTCGCCTTCGAGCACCGCACCGATGCGCGCGACGTGGCACAGTGGAGTACGGACTTCCTTACTCTGGAGGCTGCGGGCTGGAAGGGACAGGGCGGTTCCGCGCTGGCAAGCTCCGAACGGACTGAGCGGATGTTCCGCGAAAGCCTCGAAGGCGCCGCCCTGCGCGGAAGGCTGGAGAGGCTATCGCTGACGCTCGACGGTCGCCCCGTCGCAATGCTGGCGACGTTCCTGACCGCGCCAGGCGCCTATTCGTACAAGACCGCATTCGACGAGACGTATGCGCGCTTCTCTCCGGGCGTGCTGCTCCAACGCGAGAACCTAGCCATGCTGGACCGCCCGGAGATCGTCTGGACCGACAGTTGCGCCAGCGCCGACCATCCGATGATCGACCACCTCTGGCGCGAGCGCCGAGGTATCGGGCGGCTCTCCATCGCCATCGGTGGAAAGCTGCGCCGTGCCGTCTTCCGACAGTTCGTGCGCGCAGAAACCGCGCGCCATCCCGCCGGACAGGAAGCATGAACGCCCCAACTATCCTCCAAACAGGTCCGGTGTTCCCGGATGCCGCGCGCGACGCCTTCGCATCGCACTATCCCGAAGTGCCGCACAAGCTGACTCATGCCCTCGGTGCGCATCCGCTGATGGAACTGGAGGCACTGGCGCGGCTGGCGGAGGGGCTTCCGGCAGCCTCGGTCGAATACAATGCCAGCGACCAGCCCATCGGCGTCGAAGGCAAGCCCGCGCCGACCGGCATCCCCATCGGGGAAACGATCCGCCAGATTGAGACGACCCGCTCTTGGGCGGTGCTCAAGAACGTCGAGCAGGACCCGGCCTATGCCGCTCTTCTCTCCGAACTGCTGGCGGAAATCCGCCCGGCCATCGAATCGCGCACCGGGCGCATGCTCAAGACGCAGGCCTTCGTCTTCGTGACCAGCGCTGGGGGCGTGACGCCCTATCACTTCGATCCAGAGCACAACATCCTGATGCAGGTGCGCGGCTCGAAAGTCATGACGCAGTTCTCGGCCGGCGATCCGACCTTCGCGCCGGACGAAGTCCACGAGACCTATCACACCGGCGGCGGCCGCGAACTGAAGTGGCGTGAAGAGCTGCTCTCCGGGGGTCGCGAATTCCCGCTTGGGCCGGGAGAAGCGCTCTACGTGCCGGTGATGGCACCGCATTTCGTCCGCAACGGGCCGGAGCCGTCCGTTTCGCTGTCGATCACCTGGCGTTCGGAGTGGAGCTTTGCCGAAGCCGACGCACGGGCCTTCAACGGCCTGTTGCGCCGCTGCGGGCTCAAGCCGAAGCCGCCAGGACGCTGGCCGGATCGCAACCGCATCAAGGCGACGGGCTGGCGCATCGCGCGCGAGCTGGGCCTGTAAATAGTCCGCCCTCCATTCGTCGGTGGATGCGGATCGGTTCAGGCGATCACAGTTCTCAGCATCGCCGGTTTATTATTGCAGATAAGTCGCATTAAAGGGATTATCGAAAGGATCGCCCGATGACCCGCGATTTTGCAAAAACTTTCAGCTTCCTCGCCCTGCACCTGATGGTGGGCTTCATAGTCGCTTATCTCGTCACCGGATCGATCACTATGGCGGGTGGGATCGCCCTGATCGAACCTCTGGTGAATGCCGTCGTGTTCTTTTTCCACGAACGCGCATGGCAGGGCGGCGCGTCGTTCAGCAACCTTCTGACGCACCACCACGCCGCGGGCTGATGCAGGATCAGGAACGCCGGGTCGTTTCCTTACGCAAGTCATGGATGCGGCCGCCGCGATGCTCAATCACCGGGCTGAAGTTTTCCGGCTCGTTGACGAGATCGTCGAACAGCGCGCGGTAGTGGATCATCGCCCGGCGCAGTTCCTCGGTGCCTGCCTCGCCGCGGGCATGGCTGGCGGCGATGTGATGGCCGGTGCGATAATGCGCGACGACCTCGCCGTGATCCACCGACAAGTCTTCGTAGCGCTGGTCGAAGTCCGCCACCGGATAGCCACGCGCCGTCATGACGTCGGCAAGCAGCACGTCGGCGCGCTGGACGGCACCCGCCGGGTCATCGACGAACTGGGCCTGAACTTCCAGCCATGCGCGCACGAACGCTTCCCGCCGGGCGGGCTCCAACGGGCGAATGTCGAAGGCGGCGACGCGCTGCTCGCGCTCATGGAGCACGGTCTCGGCCTCATACATGCTGCCGGACTGGTCGATAGTGCGATCGTATTCGTCGCCAAATCGATCACGCAACCGCGCTGTATGGCGACTGCGCATGACTGTCACAACAACGCCGACCAGAACGGTCAGCGCGATCAGGCCGACGGCTATGGCGAGCGGACTAAGTGTAACCACGTTGCATCTCCCGTTTCCCGCCTCCGTCCTACGGAAACTTCAACCGGGGAGATGATCGTCAGTTGCGCGGCCCGCCGCAGGTGTCGCGCCGCTCAGCCGTTCGGATGGTAGAAGTCGTAGATCGTCTGCGCCACCGCCACGCTGACACCCGGCGCGCGGCGCAAATCTTCGAGGCTCGCCGCGCGCACCTTGCCGGCCGTGCCGAAGTGCAGCAGCAGCGCGCGCTTGCGGGCCGGGCCGATGCCGGGAATCTCATCGAGCGGGCTGGCGGTGATCGCCCGGCTGCGCTTGGCGCGGTGGGCGCCGATGACGAAGCGGTGGACCTCGTCACGCAGGCGCTGGAGGTGGAACAGCACGGGTGAGTTCACCGGCAGCATCTTCTCCCGCCCGTCGGGGAAATGGAACACCTCGCGCCCCTCGCGCCCGTGATGCGGCCCCTTGGCGATGGCGATGAGGTTGACGTCCTCGATGCCGAGTTCCTCCAGCGCGTCCTTCACCGCGTTCATCTGGCCCTTGCCGCCGTCGATCAGGACGAGGTCAGGCCAGGTGCCGCCGGTGCGCTCGGGGTCTTCCTCCTGCACGCGGCCGAAGCGACGGGTCATGACCTCGCGCATCATCGCGTAATCGTCGTCGGTCTGCGCGGACTTGATGTTGAACTTGCGGTACTGGCTGGTCTGGAAGCCCTCCGGCCCCGCCACCACCATCGCGCCCAGCGCCTTGGTGCCCGAGATATGGCTGTTGTCGTAGACTTCCACGCGCTGCGGCAGGTCGGGCAGCTCGAGGAAGTCAGCCATCTCGCGCCAGACTTTCGCCTGCGTGCCGCGCTCAGCCTGGCGGCGGTCGAGCGCTTCCACCGCGTTGCGCGTGGCCTGCATCATCAGGTTGCGGCGGTTGCCGCGCTGGGGGACGGAGATTTCCACCTTGCCGCCCGCGCTCTCGCGCAGGGCTTCGGCGATGAGGTCCGCCTCGGGCAGTTCGCGATCGACGAGGATGCAGCGCGCGGGCGGCACTTCCTCGTAGAACTGCGCGAGGAACGCCTGCATCACCTCTTCCTCGCTCAGCCCTTCGGTATGGGTGGGGAAGAAGGCGCGGTGGCCCCAGTTCTGGCCGCCGCGGATGAAGAAGGCCTGCACGCCGACCTGCCCGCCCTTGCTGGCCATCGCGAAGATGTCGGCATTGTCGAGACCTTCCGCGTTGATCGCCTGGCTGCCCTGGATGAAAGTCGCCGCGCGCAGGCGGTCGCGCAGCATCGCCGCACGCTCGAAGTCGAGGTCGGCGGCGGCTTCTGCCATCTGCGCCTCGATCTTGCGCTGGACCGCGTTGGACTTGCCACCGAGGAAGTCCTTCGCCTCCTGCACCAGTTCCTTGTAGCCCGCCTCGTCGATGCGATCGACGCAGGGCGCCGAGCAGCGCTTGATCTGGTAAAGCAGGCAAGGCCGGTCGCGCCGGGCGAAGAAGCTGTCGGTGCAGCTGCGCAGCAGGAACAGCTTCTGCAGCGCGTTGATCGTGGTGTTGACCGATCCGGCGCTGGCGAAGGGGCCGTAGTAATTGCCCTTCATCCGCCGCGCGCCGCGATGCTTCATGATGCGCGGGAATTCGTGATCGGTGCGCAGCAGGATGAACGGGAACGACTTGTCGTCGCGCAGCAGCACGTTGTACGCGGGCCGGAAGCGCTTGATGAGCTGCGCTTCGAGCAGCAGCGCCTCGGCTTCCGAATTGGTCGTCACGATCGTCATCGAGCGGGTCTGGCTGACCATGCGCTGCAGGCGGCCGGGCAGACGCTCCCACTGGGTATAGTTGGCGACGCGGTTCCTCAGCACCCGCGCCTTGCCGACATAGAGCACATCGCCGCGCGCGTCCTGCATGCGGTAGACGCCGGGCTTGGCGGGTAGCGTGCGGACGGTGTCGCGGATCACCTCGACGCCGGCCTGCAGGTCGGGCTGGTCGGAGCCGCGCACGGTGTAGGTCGCCCGCTCCTCGTTGAAGCGTTCGAGATGGTTGGGCTGCTCAGGAGTGCCGGCTGGTGTTCTCGCCATGTTCGTGCAGATAGGGAAGGTTCGCGCGAAGGGGAAGTGCCCGAACGCGCCCACCCCCAGCCTCTCCCGCAGGCGGGAGGGGGACCGCTCATTTCTCCCTTCCCGCATGCGGGAGGGGCTGGGGGTGGACCTTGCCTGTCCTCAGAACATCTTGCGGAAGTCGATCCCCAGCACGCGCCCCTGCGGCTCGCGGTAAGCACGCTGGTAGGCGATCGGCGTCGCGCCGTTCTGGTCGGTGACCTTCTGGCGCGAATCGAGCAGGTTGTCGGCCCGGAGCGACAGGCGCGAGCCCTTGAGGAACGGCATCTTCGCCACCAGCGCCTCGTTGCGGCCGAGATCGGCAAAGATCCGCAGCGATACGTCGAAGGTGCTGCCGAACCGCAAGTCCTGGCTCCCCGGCGCGCCAGAGCCATCGACCCGCGCGGCGGCATTCCACTCGGCCTTCAAACGCAAGCCATAGCCGTTCTTGAACAGGCCGCCCTCCGCCTCAATCGTGTGGCGCGGGGTGCCGCCCGCCGTGGTGGAATCGCCATTGAGCTGATCGAGCACCGGCACGCCCGGAGCGATCAGGATCGTGTCGGTGAAGCGCCAGGTGTGATAAACCGAGAGGTTCCAGCGACTGCCACCCCGTCCACCCGGCGGGCCGAAGCCGCCGCCCGGAGGGCCACCCGGTCCACCGCCCGGTCCGCGCCCGCCAGATTCAGCACGCGTCCCACCGGCGCCCCGCTCGCCTGCATTGGAAGCCATCGGCGGTTGCCCCCCGAAAGCACCCGGGGGCGGGAACATCGGTTGCTCGCCCTGCGCGCGGGTCGTGCCGGGGGCCGGCGTCGGCGCATTGCAGAAACGCTCGCGCAGTTCGGCGAGCTTGGCCGGATCGACCTTGCCGTCGGCGCCCATGATGCGCTCGCGCATGCGGTCGGGCAGGCTCGCCACGTCCGGTGGGCCACTGCCGCCCGCGCAGAGCGCGGTACGGATGCGTTCGAAACGCTCGGGGTCCATCGGACCTCGGCCGCCGCCTTCGCCGGGAGTGGCACCCTGCCCTTCGGCCGAACAGGCACGCTGCTTGAACTCGGCCAGCTTGGCCGGGTCGATCTTGCCGTCCGCACCGGAGAGACGATTGCGCAATCCTTCGGGCAGGCCCGCCGGATCGGGATCGCCTGCGCCGGGCGCGCAGAGCTTTTCGCGGATCGCGGCGAAGCGCGATGGATCGAAGTTCGGACGCCCCGCCTCACCAGTCGCCTGCCCGCCATTCAACACCTGACCGCCCGCCATCGGCCCATTCGGACCGGTGACCGACTGCGTCGGCGCAGCGCTCATCGGCGCGGGCTGGCCTGCCGGCGTACCGCCGCCAGCCGATGACGAACCGCCAAGGCTGCCCGAAATGTTGAAGCCCCAGCGCATCGAGGAAGTCTTCACTTCGTCGAAAGTCACCGCGCGCCGGTCGATGCGGGTCAGGTTGCCGTCCGCGTCGCGCGTCACGCGGTCCGGGAAGGCGTCCTCGATCGCCGAGGTCAGCAGCGGGAACGACTGGGTGACGTTGCTCGACCGGTTCCGGAAGTATTCGACGATCAGGTTTGAGCGCTGGAAGAACGGCAACTTCCACTGCGCCGAGATCTTCCAGTCGCGCTGGGTTTCCTTCTTCAGGTCCGGATTGCCGCCGGTCACCGTGGTGACGAGCGCGGTGCGCGAATTCGTGAAGTCGTAGACCGCGACGTTGTATGTCTCGACCATCGGCGCGGCCAGCTGGGTCAGCTTGGGCGCGGCCTGATCGACGATATAGCTCGCCTGCAGCATCAGCGTTTCGGTCGGCGCCCATGTGACGCCCGCGCTCCAGTCCGTCAGCGTTCCGAAGTCCGACAGGTGGTCCAGTCCGCCGCTGAAATTCAGCGTGATGTCGCCCACCGCGCCAAGGAAATCCTCTCCCTTGCTGGTGAGCGGCAACGCCAGATTGACGCCGCCCAGCAGATCGCCGCGCCGGAGCGTCACGTTGCCCACGGTGGTGCGGGTGTCCTCGCTCATCGAGCGGTCGTAATCGTACCCACCCTTGACCGTCAGGTTGGCCTCGCCCGCAGGCATGCGGAAGGGCTTGCCCGACAGGGTGACGAGGTTGGACAGCGTCAGTTGGCGCGTGGTCGCGACGTCCACGCCTGCGCCCGGCACATTGGGCAGCGCTCCGGTGATGGAAAGCGCGCCGGATGCGACTTCGGCCTGCAGGTCGCCGTACTGCGTCTCGGTGCGACGGCGATCGACGCGGGTATTCGTGTCGGTATACGTCGCATTGGCGGTGGCGCTGACCTGCCATTCGCCGAGCATCGTGCTGTAGCCGAGCCCGCCCTCGAACGTATCGGTGATCGAGCGGTTTCGCAGCGGATCGGCCAGCGTGCGGCGCAGCGTCTGGCCGTCATAGGTCAGCGGAACCGTGTCGAGGCCCGAAAGCGAGAGCGTGTTCGAGCGGGTATATCCGCCGGTCGCGGTGATCGCCCCGGCCAGGCCCTTCTCGCCCAGCCCCTGCGTCATCGTGCCTTCCAGCGTCAGTTCGTGGTCCTGCGCGGCGAGGCTGCGATAGCGCGCCGGATCGGGATCGCCCGCGACTTGGGAAACGCGCGATTCGTCCTGCGTGATGCCGCGCTCGGCCTCGGTCAGCATGCTGGTGTTGTCGAGCTTGCCGTTGACGTTGAAGCGGCGCGGCCCGGCGATCTTGAACAGGCCGCCTTCCAGCTCGTAATTGTCGTAGCCGCCGCGCGTCGGGCGATTGTATTCGCCCGAAGTCGTCACCGCCGAGAACTGGTCCTTGAGGATGATGTTCACGACGCGCTGGTTGGCCGAATAGCCGAAGCGCAGCGCCACTTCCTCGGGCAGCACCTCGACCCGGCGGATCGCCTCGGGCGGGATGCCGCGCATCTCGCGGAAGCTGGAGATGCGCTGGCCGTTGAGCAGCATGACCGGCGAGCCGCCGCGCCCGCGGCCGCTGCCGGTCTGCGGGCTGATCGCATCCAGCAGTTCCTCGATCGAGGCGACGCCATAGGACGCGATGTCGTTCTCGTCGAAGACCGCAATGGGCTGCTGGGGCACGTCGATCGAGCCAATCACGCGCGGCGCGGTGACGAGAATCTCGTTGCCATGGACTTCCAGCGGGTTGTCGGGATCGGTGTCGTCATCCTTGATGACCGGCACGCTGGGTGCGTCAGCCGCCGCTTCCGCCGCGAACGCAGGCATCGGCATGGCGAGGCTCGCCACGAGGCTGATCAGAGGTAAGGAACGCAAGTGCAGTCTCCGCCAAGGTGCATCTGTGAAATAGTGATGTGTTCCTTCCCCTCCCGCGCTATTGCCTTGGCCTCTTGCGGACCACAAGCTGGGGCGCGGTATCATTTTGTCGCAATCGTCTTGCGCGAACATGAACCGGCGGCCCTTGCTGCTGTACGCATCGTCGCGAAGTCGTTGCGGGCCATGGCGCGATGCGCAAATGGCGACAAAGCAGTCACACGAACGGCAAAAATGCCGCCAAGGCTTCCATTTTCGCGGAGTCGTGGCTATGTCGCGCGCCGATGACACACCAGAACAATGGAAACTGATCGCCAATGGCGAAAGAAGAACTCCTCGAAATGCGCGGCCGCGTGGTCGAACTTCTCCCCAACGCGATGTTCCGCGTCGAGCTGGAGAACGGCCACGAAATCCTCGGCCACACCGCAGGCAAGATGCGCAAGAACCGCATTCGCGTGCTGGTCGGCGACGAAGTGCTCTGCGAGCTGACCCCCTACGATCTCACCAAGGGTCGCATCACCTACCGCTTCATGCCGGGCCGTGGCGGCCCTGGCCAGTTCGGGTCCTGACCTGACTGCGGCAGATTTGTCGGCGGGGCATGGCGCCCCCCGACTCGTTCTCGCTTCCGCCAGCCCGCGACGCCGCGAACTGCTCTCCCGCATCGGGATGAGCGACTTCACGGTGGAAGCTGCAGACATCGACGAGACTGCGCATCCCCGCGAGGTACCGCGCGATTACGCCCGGCGCATGGCGCGGGAAAAGGCGCTTGCGCTGCCTCCCGGCGATGCTTTCGTGCTGGCTGGCGATACCGTAGTCGCCTGCGGCCGCCGCGTGCTGCCCAAGGCCGAAGATGAGAAGACCGCGCGCGAATGTCTCGCGCTGCTTTCGGGCAGGCGGCACCGCGTCCTCTCCGCCATCGCCCTGCGCGCGCCCGGCGGCACCCTGCACGAGCGGCTGAACGAGACGATCGTGCGCTTCAAGCAATTGTCAAAAGACGAGGTCGAAGCCTACATCGCCGGCGGCGAGTGGGAGGGCAAGGCCGGTGGCTATGCCATCCAGGGCAGCGCCGAAGGCCTCATCGCGTGGATTTCCGGCAGCCACTCAGGCGTCGTCGGCCTCCCCCTGTTCGAGACGCGCGCCCTGCTGAAGGGCGCAGGCTTCCCCATTGGCTGAATGGCTGGTCGAAGAGGGGATCGGCGAAACCCGCGCGATTCTCGTCGATAACGGCCATGTCCTTGCCGCAAGGCTGGAATGGCCGGGCCGGCTGACCGCCGGTGAAGTCGCTGACGCAGTGCTGGTATCGCGCCGCGCCGGAGCCTCACGCGGGACGGTTCGCTTCGATTCGGGCGAGGAGGCGTTCGTCGACGGCCTCCCCAAGTCCGCCAGCGAAGGCGCACGCCAGCGGGTGATCGTCACCCGCACAGCGATGGCCGAGACCGGCCGCTACAAACTGGCCCAGACCCGCGCCAGCGATCTTGCCCTCCGACCTGCCCCCACCCTTGCCGAATCGCTGCGTGGCGGCGGACTGCCGGTCAGGAAGGTCCGCCGCTTTTCCGACGATCCCTGGCCCGAGATCGTGGCCGAGGCGCTTGACGGCGTGATCGCCTTCGAGGGCGGATCGCTGGTGGTGACGCCGACCCCGGCGATGACGCTGATCGACATCGACGGCATCCTCCCCCTCGCCGCGCTGGCGCTGGCCGCCGTGCCCGCGATCGCCGACGCGGTCGGGCGGCTCGACCTTGCCGGCTCGATCGGCATCGACTTCCCCTCACTGGAGCGCAAGGACGACCGCCGCGCGGTGGACGATGCTCTGGCCGAAGCGCTCGACCACTGGCCGCACCAGCGCACGGCGATGAACGGCTTCGGCTTCGTGCAGCTCATCGCGCGACTGGAGCGCCCTTCGATCCCGCAGCGGGTGCGTGCCGCCCCCGCCGCCGCCGCCGCGCGCCTTCTTCTGCGCAGTGCCGAACATGTGGCCGAACCGGGCGCGCTGCTGCTCACCGCGCACCCCGCCGTGCGGGCCGCCATGAGCGAGGAATGGCTCGCCGACCTCGCGCGGCGCACCGGGCGCACGATCCGCTGGCAGGAGGAGCGCACGCTTGCGCTGGCCGCCGGATTCGCGCAGGCGGTGCCGCTATGACCCTCTCCGAACGCAAATGCCCGATCTGCCGCAAACCCCGCGCCGCCGAGTTCACGCCGTTCTGCTCCAAGCAGTGCCGCGATCGTGACCTGCTGAAGTGGCTGGACGACGGCTACGCCCTGCCTGGCCAGCGCCACGATCCCGAGGACTTCGTCGGGCAGGAAAAAAACAATCCACAGGACGATTGAAATTTCTTCGTCATTTAGGGCTTGCCAAGGTCGGCCACCTTCTTCATAGGCCCGCCCACACCGCTCGCCGGTCTCTTCCAGAGGCCGCCGCCGAACGAGTGCCCGAGTAGCTCAGTTGGTAGAGCATGCGACTGAAAATCGCAGTGTCGGTGGTTCGAATCCGCCCTCGGGCACCATTTCCTTTCCTTTGGTGTCGCGCCCGAAATAAATCTCCATTACGGGAAACTGTGATGGATTTCGGCACGTTCAGCCGGATTGCCATGCGACTTTGATCTTTAGTCGCAAATTGTCGCATCTGCGAAATGGGCGCTTGCTCGCACACCGTTTTGCTGAATAGGACAGGGCAACATCCAACAAGGCGTGCGACTTGAACAGCTTCCCCCCTTATGCCCTTCGCCGGCCCTCCGGTTGGCGCTGGCCGCTCCTGCCTGTTGCCGCCCTCGCGCTTGCCGGAGTGTCGCTTGCGGCATGCTCCGGCGGATCGTCAAAAGGTCAGCAGCAGCGCACTGCCGAAGTCGGCTATATTGTCGCGCAGACCAGCAGCGTCCCCCTCTCGGCAACGCTCAGCGGCCGTACGGTCGCCTTCGAGACGTCCGAGGTGCGTCCGCAGGTGACCGGCGTGATAAAGCGCCGCTTCTTTACAGAGGGCAGCACGGTCAAGGCAGGGCAACCGCTGTTCGAGATCGATCCCAGCCTCTACCGCGCGGCGGTGAACCAGGCGCAGGCGAACCTCTCCAGCGCGCGCGCCACGGCGGATGCAGCCTCGGTCAAAGCGGATCGCTATCGCCCGCTCGCCGACATGGAAGCGATCGCCAAGCAGGACTATACCGACGCCCTGGCGGAATCGAGGACAGCCAAGGCCGCCATCGCGCAGAACGCCGCCGCGCTCGACACGGCAAAGATCAACCTTCGCTTCACCACCGTTCCCGCGCCGATCAGCGGGAAGATCGGACGCCAGCTGTTCACCGTCGGCGCCCTCGTCAGCGCCACGCAGGCCGATCCGCTCGCGGTGATCCAGCGCATGGACCCGATCTACGTCGACATGCAGCAGTCCGCCGCCGAGCTGACGAGCCTGCGTCGCCGCCTTGCCGAAGGCGGCGTGACCCCCGGCAGCACCGAGGTCCACCTCATGCTGGACGGCGGCATCCGCTATCCGCAGGCGGGCACCGTGCAGTTCTCCGAAGTCACGGTCGACCAGACCACCGGCACCGTCACCTTGCGCGCGCGCTTTCCTAACCCCGACGGCATTCTGCTTCCCGGGATGTTCGTGACGGCGATGTTCGACCAGGCTTCGGACCCGAACGCCTTCCTCATCCCGCAGAACGCCGTGCAGCGCGACTTCGACGGCAGCGCCTTCGTGATGCTGGTCGGCGCCGACAACAAGGCGCAGCGCCGCAAGGTCACCGCCGACCGCACGTACAATGAGTTCGCGGTCGTGACCGGCGGGCTGAAGAAAGGCGACAAGGTCATCACGCAAGGGCTCAACGGTCTGCGTCAGGGCGCTCCGATCAAGCCGGTCGTGAGCACGGCGCCTCAGAAGGTCGAGCCGCGCAAGGAAGGCCAGGGTGCGGGAAGCGGCGCAGAGGCAGGCCAATCCGGCCACAAGCGCGGCTGACGGTTCATGTCCCGCATCTTCATCGATCGCCCGATCTTCGCCTGGGTTCTGGCGATCATCGTGATGCTCGCCGGCCTCGGCGCGCTGAATTTCCTGCCCAATGAGCAATACCCGGACATCGCGCCGACGCAGGTGAACATCCGCGCCACTTATCAGGGCGCGTCGGCGCAGACGATCGAGAACTCGGTGACGCAGATCATCGAGCAGCAACTGACCGGCATCGACGGCCTGCTCTACTTCAGTTCCGAATCGAGCAATCGCGGGCAGGCGAGCATCAGCGCCACTTTCGCCAAGGGCACCGACCCCGACATCGCGCAGGTCCAGGTCCAGAACAAGGTCCAGTCGGCGATCCCGCGCCTGCCGCAGACCGTGCAGGCGCGCGGCGTCACCGTGACCAAGTCGAACGCCGACCAGCTGCTGCTGGTGGCGGTCTACGACGAGACCGACCAGCGCTCCAACCAGGACGTGTCGGACTATCTTGCCTCGAACATCCAGGACCCGCTTTCGCGCGTCCAGGGCGTGGGCGACGTCAACGTGTTCGGCGCGCCGCACGCGATGCGTATCTGGCTGGACCCGCGCAAGCTTGCCGCCGTGGCGCTCATGCCCAGCGACGTGACCTCAGCGATCACCGCCCAGAATACCGAAGTCGCGGCGGGCGAGATCGGGGGCACGCCTGCGGTCGACGATCAGGCGATCAACGCCGTCGTCACCGCCGGTTCGCGCCTGCAGACCGCCGACCAGTTCCGCGCCATCGTGCTCAAGACCAACCCGGACGGTTCGGTCGTCACCATTGGCGATGTCGCACGGGTAGAGATCGGCGCGGACAGCTACTCCTCGGTCAGCCGCGTCAACGGTCACCCCGGCGCAGGCATCTCGATCTCGCTGGCGCCCGGCGCCGACGCCCTGCGCACGGCAGAAGCGGTCAAGGCGAAGATGCAGGACCTCGCGGCAGAGATGCCCGACGGCGTGAAGTACATCTACGGCAGTGACTCCACGACGTTCATCAAGCTCTCGGTCGAAGAGGTCGAGAAGGCGCTGTTCGAGGCGATCATCCTCGTTGTCATCGTGATGTTCGTGTTCCTGCAGAGCTGGCGCGCCACGCTGATCCCGGCGATCGCGGTGCCGGTGGTGCTGCTGGGCACCTTCGCGGTGTTCTACGTGATGGGCTTCTCCATCAACACGATGACGCTGTTCGGGCTGGTGCTGGCTATCGGCCTGCTGGTCGATGACGCCATCGTCGTGGTCGAGAACGTCGAGCGCCTGCTGGAAGAGAACCCCGGCATGTCCCCGCGCGACGCCACCATCAAGTCGATGGAGGAGATCCAGGTAGCGCTGGTGGCTATCGCGCTGGTGCTTTCGGCGGTGTTCCTGCCGATGGCCTTCTTCGGCGGCTCGACGGGCGTGATCTACCGCCAGTTCTCGCTGACCATCGTGACCGCGATGGTGCTTTCGGTGCTGGTGGCGCTGATCCTCAGCCCGGCGCTGACGGCGACGCTGCTCAAGGCCAAGAAACCCCATGGCGAGGAAAATCACGAGCCGAACTGGATCGAACGCCACCTGCCCTGGCTCGCGCGCGGCTGGGAGAAGTTCCACACCTGGTTCAACCGCAGCTTCGAGCGTGTTACCGATGCCTATGTGCGCAAGGTGGACGTCGTGGTTGCCCACAAGTGGCGCTGGCTCGCGCTGTTCGCGGTTACTTGCGTCGGTACGTTCCTGCTGTTCCAGCGGCTGCCGACAGGCTTCCTGCCGAACGAGGACCAGGGCAACATAAGCGTACAATGGCGCCTGCCCGCCGGCACCCCGCGCTCGCGTACCGAGCAAGTGCAGCGCGAAATCGAGAAGTACTTCACGACTTACGAGAAGCACAACGTCGCGGGCATGTTCTCCGTCGCGGGCGGCGGGCGCGGTGCATCCGGCCAGAACAGCGGTCAGGGCTTCATCAACCTGACCGACTGGTCGCAGCGCACCGACCCGAAGGACGGCGCCGACGCCATCGTTCAGCGCGCCAGCGCCGCCTTCCGCAGTCTTCGAGACGCGCAGGTCTTCGTGCTGGTGCCGGGCGCCGTTCGCGGCCTCGGCGATTCGGCGGGCTTCACGATGGAGTTGCAGAACGCCAGCGGACTGTCGGACGACAAGTTCATGGCCGCTCGCGAAAAGCTGCTCGCCGCCGCTGGCGCGAACGACCAGTTGTCGGGCGTGCGCCTGAGCAACCTGCCGGACGTCTCGACCCTCAAGATCAACACCGACATCCGCGCTCTCACCGCGTTCGGCCTGACCCCCGGCAACGTCAACGCCACGCTTTCGACGGCCTGGGGCGGTACGTACGTCAACGACTTCATCGACAAGGGCCGCGTCAAGCGCGTCTACGTACAGGGCGATGCGCAGTTCCGCTCGCGCCCGGAAGATCTGGCGCAGTGGTTCGTTCGCGGCTCCGACGGGCAAATGGCGCCCTTCTCTTCGTTCTCGACGATCGGATGGTCGACGGCGCCGAGTTCCACCTCGCGCTTCAACGGCCTGCCCGCTTATGAGTTCTCCGGTAATGCCGGTTCCGGCGTCAGCTCGGGCACGGCGATGAACGTGATGGAGCAACTCGTCGCCGATATTCCCGGCGTGAGCGTCGCATGGGCGGGCTCCTCGTATCAGGAGCGGTTGTCGTCCGGACAAGGGCCCATCCTCTACGCCCTGTCCCTGCTGGTCGTGTTCCTGTGCCTTGCGGCGCTTTACGAGAGCTGGTCGATCCCGGTTGCGGTAATCCTCGTCATTCCGCTCGGCCTGTTGGGCGCCATCGCCTTCGTCACGCTGCGCGGGTTGGAGAACGACGTGTACCTGCAGATCGGCCTGCTCACGACCATGGGCCTTGCCGCGAAGAACGCGATCCTGATGATCGAATTCGCCGAGCAGGCGGAACGGCAAGGCAAGCGCGTCATCGACGCCGCGCTGGAGGCCGCAAAGATCCGACTGCGCCCGATCCTGATGACCAGCTTCGCGTTCATCTTCGGCGTGCTGCCGCTTGCCATCGCTACCGGCGCGGGCGCTAACAGCCGCGTCGCCATCGGCACGGCGGTGGTCGGCGGCATGCTCACCGCGACGATCCTTGCGATCTTCTACATACCGCTGTTCTTCGTGCTCGTGCGCCGCAGCGTGCGCGACGGTCTTGCCGCAGCACGAGAGAAACTGCAGCAGCGCCGCGGGCGCTCGGGAGACCCCGCATGAAGCGCATGAGCATCCGCCTGATGGCGGGCGTCCTGCCTGCCCTGGCCCTTGGCGCCTGCTCGCTGGCTCCAAAATACGTCCAGCCCGACCTGCCCGTCCCGACCTCGTGGCCGGTTGGCGACGCATACCTGCAGCAGAGCGAGGCTTCGCTGCCGGAGGTGTCCTACAAGGACATATTCCGCGACCCTCGCCTGCAGTCGCTCGTCGAGGAGGCACTGGCCAACAACCGCGACTTGCGCGTGGCGGCGGCGAACGTCGCGGCGGCGCGGGCACAAGTGCGCGTAACTCGGGCGAACCAGTTCCCGGCTGTCGGCATCAGCGGCTCCGCCACCGACACCGAGACCGGCGGCGGCTTCGGCCTCAACGGCATGAGCTATTCGGTACAGGGCGGTATCTCCAGCTTCGAGCTGGACCTGTTCGGCAAGCTCGCCAACGCCACCCGCTCGGACCGCGATACAGCGCTGGCGACGGAAGCGGCAGCGCGCACGGTTCGCCTTGGTCTCGTCGCCGATCTTGCGCAGGCTTGGGCGACGTATGCCGCCGACACCGACTTGCTCAAGCTGGCACAGGCTACTGCGGCCAACGCCAAGGATAGCGTGCGGCTGTCGTCCGCCCGTCTCAAGGGCGGCGTCGCCGCGCGTACCGAACTTCGGCAGGCCGAACAGGTTCTCGAAACCGCCAATGGCGACCTCGCCACGCAGACCGCCGCGCTGGCGCAGGACATCAACGCGATCCGCCTTCTCGTAGGTGCGGAATTCGATCGCGCGCTGCTGCCGACCGGGATCGACGAGGTCAACGCCAGCCTCGGCGAAGTGCCTGCCGGGCTTTCGACGCAAGTATTGCTGCGCCGCCCGGACGTGGTTCAGGCCGAATACCAACTGCGCGCCGCCAATGCCGACATAGGTGTCGCACGGGCACAGCTCTTCCCCACGATATCGCTAAGCGCCCTGATCGGCTTCGCCAGCCAGTCGCTATCGAGCCTGTTCGACACGGCCTCGCGCACGACGACGCTGGGTGCGGATGGCAGCTGGTCGGTGTTCAACGCAGGGGGCCGCAAGGCCAATGTCGAGGTGACCAAGGCCCAGCGCGACGCGGCCCTGGCGACTTACGAGAAAGCGATCCAGACCGCCTTCCAAGAAACCGCCGACGCCCTCGCCGACCAGGGCACCCTCGCCGAACGCCTGCGCGCCGCGACGGCCTTCACCGGCGCGGCACAGGACACCGCTACGCTCACCGAGGCGAGCTATCGCCGAGGTATCGTCGGCTCGCTCGACAACCTCGATGCGCAGCGCAGCCTCTATTCCGCGCGGCAGGCGGAGATCGCGGTGCGGCTGACACAGGCGGGCAACCGGATAGCGCTTTACCGCGTATTGGGTGGCGATCAGTCGACGCCGACGGTGGCGGGGCCGGCAACTCAGCCGTAAAGCGGGACGATCTGCGGCAGTTCGACGGTAGTGCGAATGCCCGGCGCGGCCGCACAGACCGCTGGAATGGCATTGATAGGTCGATGCGCGGTCAAGCCGGGCGTGTAGGCGGCGTAGTCTTCCTCCGCGACCGGGAAAGTAATGTCCACCTTGACAGGCGTGTCGCCCTCGGTGCTGATCCGCCATCCGGACTCGCGCAAGTCCCATTCGTGCTCGATGTCGGTGGTGACGTACCAGTTAGCGCGGAAGCGCAGGATCGGACGACCCTGATGCTTGCAGGTGATGGTTGTACGCATCGCGCCGACGGTGCCGGCGGGCACTTTGCCGGCCGCTATATCGAGGTCACCGCGCGTCGCGGAAAGTTCGCCGACCGCTTCTATATCATCGCAAGGTAGCCCCATGGCCTCGGCGACCTGCGAAAGCGAGCTGCCGAAATCCCCCTTGAGATGCTCGGCCCGGCACTGGTCGAATGGTGCCATCGGCGCCGCGAAGCCCATGATGTGAAACAGCATGTCGGGCGAATTGCGGCTCGACACGTCGGCATATTCGTCGATCGTGAGCAAACCATGTTCGCGCTGGAGCGACAACAGAGGGATCGCCAGCGCTTCCGTGACGAAACCGGGGCTCGACCCGGTGGAATGGATCGACGTACCCCCTGCCGTACAGGCCTCTTCGACCCGGGCGCGTCTTCCGGCATCCATGAGAGGTGGATAATGGAAGTCGCCGCGCGTCGTCACCACGTTCTTGCCCGAAGCAAGGAGCGCGCACAGGGCGTCCCAGTCGGTCCCCTGCGGCATGAACAGGACACAGTCGGCATCGAGGGCGACGATCTCCTCAAGCGAATTCGTCGCCTTGATGCCGGTTTCCGCAAGACCGCAGAGTGCGCCCGCGTCCTTGCCGACCTTCTCCGGCGAACTGACCCACAGGCCCACCAGTTCCATCCGGGGATGCTCGATGAGCATGCGCAAGGCCCGACTGCCGACGTTGCCGGTCGCCCACTGGACGACACGCCAGGTCCTGTTTGCATCTTGCGGCATCGATCTCTCCCTTGTGCTGCGTTCAGCCTGAAACCGGCAGGTCAGCAACTGTCGTTGCATGTGGCAATTCCCATCAGGGAACGCCCTCTGCTCAGAACTTCACGCCCAGTTCCACGCCGTACGTGACCGGCTTGCTCCAGTTCGCGCCAATGCCGAAGCTCGAATACTGCGCCTGCGTGAGGTATCGGCTGTTGGTGACGTTGTCCCCGAAGACCGCTACGTGGAACCCGTCATCCGGGGCGTTCCATTGCGCCCGAAGGGCCAGGGTTTCGTAGCCACCCTGCTCGAACTGGACACCCGAGGGGCCGAAGAAGAAGCTCGACGAGTAGAACAGGTTGCCCGACAGCGCGAGTTCGCCGCCCGCCAGATCGGTCTCGTAGCGCGCGCCGACGAAGCCAGTGAATTCCGGGGTGCGTTGCATCGTCACGTCTTCCAGCGTGGTGGGCACCACGACGAAGCTGACCCCGTTGGCGGCGCAAGTCGCGGCGGTTTCCTCGCCCAGTTCGGAGCAGCGCACATAGACCGGCGCGTTGTTGAATCGCTTGTAGCGTGCATGGACGTAGGAGGCGCCAGCGTTGATCTGGAACGCAGGCGTGACCTGATAGTGCAATGCGCCTTCCAGCCCGTAGATTTCCGAGGTCGCGGCGTTGATGATCTCCGCCGTGCCGGTGCGGTAAATCGACACCTGCAAGTTCTTGTAATCATAGTAGAACGCGGCGGCCTCGAACGAAAAGCCGCGATCCTCGTACTTGAAGCCCACTTCGTAGGCGTTGATATCCTCGGGCTTGACGCGGTTGCAGGTATAGTTTGTGTCGGGGATCTGGCACGAACCTCCGACGTCCGAGATCGCCGCCTTGTAGCCCTTCGTGAACGAGGCGTAGATACTCGTCCGGTCGGTCGGCTTGTAGCGCAGCACCACGCGCGGGGTCAGCTTGTTGTTCGAGATGTTCGGCACCGGCATCTCGGTGAGAGCGAATTGCTGGTTCCAGTAGGCATCGACGATCTTGTCGATCGAATAGCGCGCGCCGGCCGTCAGGAAGAATTGCGGCGTGATCTCGTAGGTGGCGTCGAGAAAGGCGGCGTAGCTCTTGACCGTGGTGCTCGACCCGCCGAGCCGGATGCGCTGGTCGGGCGCGTTGCCGCCATTGTTGATGTAAGTGATGTAAGTGTCGCTATTCTGGAAGTAGAACAGCCCCGCCGTCCACTGCAGCTTCGGCCCCGCCTTCGACGTGAGCAGCAGTTCCTGGCTCCAGGTCTCGTTGAGATTGGGCAGGCCTAGTTGAAACAGGTCGAGCCCCGAATAGTCGAGGTCCTGCGACATCAGCGAGTTCTCGCTGCGGTACTGGCTGTAGGAGGTCAGGTCCGCGAAGCCGAGGTCCGCACGGATCGTGCCCTGCACTACGTCGGTGTTGGAGCGGAAGACTTCCGGCACCGAGCCACTGGCAATGCGGTTCTTCGCCGTGGTGTAAGTCCCCGGCACTCCGCCGAACGGCGCGCCGAGGCCAAAGTCCGAGGTGTTTAGGCTGGACGCCAGCATGGTCGAGGGATCGTCCACCTGGCCGTGCTTGTAACGCAGCAACACGTCCACCGTGTCGGTCAGTTCCGCCTTGAGGCCGAGACGGAACGACCAGTTCTCGTAGTCGCCAACGCGCCGATCGTTATTGGAGATATCGTGCTGCCAGCCGTCACCGCGACGATACTGGCCCTCGAGGCTCAGTGCCACGCGGTCGGAAATGACGTAGTTGGCGAAGGCTTCCGCCTTGGCCTCGTTGTAGCGGCCGTAAGTCACGCGGCCCTCGAAGGCATTGCCCGAAGTGGACGGCTCGCGGGTGGTGACGAGGATCGCGCCACCGGTGGTGTTGCGACCGAACAGCGTGCCCTGCGGCCCCTTAAGCACCTGAATCGAACTGACGCTGATGAGATCGAAGTCGGCCGCCAGCGGGTTCGGCGAATAGAACCCGTCGATGTAGATGCCGACGTTGCCACCGCCGCCCGAGGTCGTCACCGCCGTACCGATGCCGCGAATGGTGGGCTGGAAGAACCCACCCGCGAAGTCGAAGCGCAGCGCCGGAGTGACCTTGCCGATATCGGCAAGCTGCTGGACGCTGGCGGTCTTTAGCGCGTCGCTCGAAAGGTTGGTGATCGAAATCGGCACATCGACCTGCGCCTCCGCGCGGCGTTGTGCGGTAACGATGATCGCGCCCTCCTCAGCCGTGGCGGCCTCTTGCGCGCCCTGCGCATGCGCTGAAATCGGCGTCAGCATCGCCAGTGCGAACACGGACGTGCAAGCCCCTGCTATCTTCACGGTATCCCTCCCAACTGCTTTTGCAGCGAGGCTACACGAGGCCGTCACGCGATCCAGTGATGGACCGAGATCCAGCTTATATATCGCGCTGGCAGATTTCACGCGACATCAGGTTCCCGGCGTGATGTAGCCGATCGTCTCCTGTCGCGGATCGAAGGACTCCGCCTTCCAGCGCACCGAACCGAAGGGCCTTTCGAGAAGACGACGCACCCGGCGGCCATGATTGCTGCGGTTGAAGCCGTCCGCCTGTGCCTGGATGTCGAAATCGCTCTGGGTGTAGCGGCCGCGCATGCGCAGGTAGTCTCCCCAGGTCGGGCAGTGGTATCGCTCGGTCCAGAGGGCCGGGTTTTCGATGTCGCGCGAGATCGTCCAGTCGAAGCCGCCGTTGCGCTTGCGCACTTTCTGCATCGTCATCATGACTTCGTAGAACTCGCGGGCCTGCCCGGGATCGACGTCGTATTCAACCTCGACGACCAGCGGCCCGGACCGCAAGGTCAGCGGCAGCGCGGCTGAGGGCTCATGGCCGATCTCGACCGAATCCATATCGGCCTCGGGATCCTCCCGAATTGGCAATATCGTACCGAGGAGCGCCGTCGCGGCAACGGCCATGCCAGAGGCCACCAGCGCGAAGGCCACGTCATGCCGCGCGGCGACCACGCCCCAACCCCAGGCGCCGACGCCGATCCCCGCTGTGATCGCGGAGGAGAACAGTGACAGCGCCCGCGCCGTCACCCATCGCGGGGCCGACAGTTGCACTGTCACGTTCAGCATCGCGATAGTCAGGATATTGCCCGCGCCCACCAAAAGGAACGCGAGGCATGTGACCGTAAGCGAGTGACTGAACCCGATCGCCACCAGCGCCGCCCCGCTCATGATCGCGAACAGCCTCACCGCCCACTCGGTAGAGATCATCGCCCGGATCTGGCTGACGAACAGCGCGCCGCCCACCGCGCCAACGCCTTGAGCGCCAAGCAGGATACCGAACGTTGCAGCATTTCCGTGCAGCAAATCCTTTGCAATCAACGGGGCAAGCGCGGAAGCCGTAGCCGTACTCAGCCCGAATCCCAGTACACGCAGCAGCGCAGTACGCACTGCGGGCGCATGCAGCGCATAGCGCGCGCCGGTCAGGATCGCCCGGTCTATCCGTTCGGGCGGCAGCCGCGAAGGCACATGAGTCCGCCGCCACAGGAAGAACGCCGTCAGCAGCGGCAGGTAGAGCAGTGCGGTCATGCCAAACACGACCTTCACGCCGTAGAGCACCACGATCAGGCCGCCCAATGCGGGACCGAAGCTGCGCGCGACATTGTAGCTAATCGTCCCCAGCGCTACAGCGGCAGGCAGGTGAGAGCGCGAGACCTGCTCCGGGATCGATGCCTGCCACGAAGGCGAGAACAGCGCCACGCCCGCGCCGATCAGGATGCAGAACGCCAGCAGCATTCCGGGCGTCGTCAGTCCTGCAAAGGTCACCGCTGCGAGCACCGCCGCGCTCACCGCGCTGAACGTAAGGCCGGTCATGGCGATCCGGCGGCGATCGAACATGTCGGCGATGGCGCCGGCCGGAAGCGTCACCAGCATCAGCGGGATCATCATCGCCGTCTGCACCAGCGCGACCATGCTCGCCGAATTGCTCAGCCGCGTCATCTCCCATTGCGCGCCGACGCCCAGAAAGAGCTGTCCGAAGTTGGAGAACAGGCTGGCGGTCCAGATATTGCGGAACGTACGTTCGCGAAGCGGTGCGAAGGCGCCGCCTGCCTCCTCATCCTGCGCCGTCGCCATGGCTGCTCATCCCCTGTTGTTATGTCTGTCCGCCGATGTTGAACGCACCGGCGCAGCCGTCAACCTGCCCATCGCGAAGACGATCCATTGACGCAAGCGAACACAATTCCGACATACTAACCATAGTCAGCAATCGCTGCGGCGATAGCGCCCGCTACCTAGATTGCAAATCGGGCAGCAGGCCCGCATCACGCGAAAAACCGCGCTTTGCTGCGCGAAGGAACGCGAGGAGACCTGTCTTGACCGAGGCCTATATCATCGACGCCGTGCGCACCCCTCGCGGGATCGGCAAGATGGGCAAGGGCGCGTTGTCGCAGATGCATCCCGAACATCTTTCGGCAACGGTCCTCGCCGCGCTCAAGGATCGCAACGGGCTCGAAACCGCGGACGTCGACGACGTGATCTGGGGCGTCTCGGCCGCACTGGGACTGCAGGCGGGCGACATCGGGCGCATGGCGGCACTGGACGCCGGTTACGACGTGAAGGCGGGCGGCGTCACACTCAACCGCTTCTGCGGATCGAGCCTCACCGCCACCAGCCTCTCAGCGGCAATGATCAAGTCGGGCATGGCCGACCTCATGGTGGCCGGCGGCATGGACATGCTCTCCTACGCCAATATGTACGGTATGAAGATGCGCGAGGCCGGGGTCGGCAGTGCCGGCATGGGGGCAGGCAATACGCGCCTGCAGGCCAGGCACCCGCAGTCGAACCAAGGCGTCTGCGCCGACGCGATCGCCGCGATGGAAGGCATCACCCGCGAGGAACTCGAAGCACTCGGTGTCGAGAGCCAACGCCGGGCCGCCGTCGCCCTGGCGGAAGGGCGTTTCGACAAGTCCACGATCGTCGTGAAGGACGACGAGGGCAAAGTCATCCTCGACCACGAGGAGTACCCTCGCCCGGAAACCACCGCCGAAAGCCTCGCCCAGCTCAAGCCGGCTTTCGAAATGTTCCTGAACATGCCGTCCGCGCCCGGCGGGAAGACTTACGGCGAATTGATCAACCAGGTCTATCCCGAGATCGAGATCAAGCCGATCCATCACGTCGGCATCTCCTCGGGTGTGGTCGATGGTGCCTCGGCGATCCTGCTGGCGTCGAAGGAGTACGCAGAGGCACACGGCCTGAAGCCGCGTGCCCGCATCGTCGCAATGGCGGAGACGGGCGACTGTCCGACCCTCATGCTCAACGGCCCTGTGCCCGCGGCGCGCAAGGTGCTCGCCAAGGCGGGGCTCACTACCGACGATATCGACGTCTTCGAAGTGAACGAGGCATTCGCCGTCGTCGTCGAGAAGTTCATCCGCGACCTTGACCTCGACCGCGCCAAGGTCAATCCCAATGGCGGGTCGATCGCGCTCGGCCACCCGATCGGCGGCACCGGCGCCATGCTGATCGGCACTGCTCTCGACGAACTCGAGCGCACCGGCGGGCGTTACGGTCTCATCACGATGTGCGCGGCGGGCGGCATGGCCCCTGCCATAATCATCGAGCGCGTCTGAAGGCGCAGTACAAGGAGCACCTAGTGGCGACCGAAGCCGACGAAAAGCCGATGGGAACGATCAGCAACCCCTTCAACATGCGCGACGAGAGCCCTACGCGGCAGGTCGGGCTGCGCATGACCATCGTGTCGCGGCTCCAACGCAACAATTTCGACCGCAAGGTCGCCGCGCTCAACGTGACGCGCTCGCAGTGGGCGATGATTGCGATCGTGGCGCGCTATCCCGGCTCGACGCAACGGACCGTCGCGGAATACCTGGAGATGTCGGAAGCATCCGCCGGTCGCCTGATCGACCGCCTCTGCGCCGAGGGGTTGCTGGAACGTCGCGACCGCCGCGACGACCGCCGCGCCCGCGCCGTCTACCTGACGGAACAGGCGCAACCGCTCCTCGAGAAGCTCGGTACCATCGCCACCGAGAGCGAGCAGAAGATGTTTGCCGGATTCTCCGAGGAAGAGGTCGATACGCTCCTCGATTTCATGACGCGCATCTACGAGAACGTCAGCCGGGGCTGAGGGCCTTTCGCCACCCTGCTTCGTCGAGCAAGCGGAGCTACCTGCCACCCATCCCAAAAAAAGAGGGCGACGCCATCCGGCGCCGCCCTCTTCTTCTTGAGAGTATCGCGAAAACTTACTTCGCGGCAGCAAGTTCCTTCTTCGACATCGAAGTAGTCACCTTGCCGCTGTTGTCACTGAGGCTGGAGGCCGGAACAGTCACGAGACGACCATTGAGGATGACCTGCGGGTTGCCATCGGCGGTAACGCGATAGATCGGGGCAATGCGGTAGCCATCGGCGGCATAGAGCATCTTGCCGGCGTTGACCGAGACGGCGCCTGCAGCGGCTTCCTCGGTGGCTTCGCGGACCTGGGTGGTCTCGGCGAAGGCGACGGCAGGCACCGAAGCGATGGTGGCGATAGCGACGAGGGTGGCGAACTTCTTCATGGCGTTTCTCCGAAAACTGCGAACCTGAACGGTCGGACTTATTTACTTACTAAGCTGGGTTAGTATTTTTTGAACACCCGGTCAATTGCGAAATTCGCATCTTAAAAAGCGCTTTGAGCAACATCATCGCCTCTGCGGCATTCTCCACTGCCCTGCTTGCGGGCCCGTCCGAAACCCTTGGAAAGCGGGCGCTTGCAGGCATGATCGTCGGCACGATGGGCCACCCGGTTGATCCCTCCCGGCTTTACGCGCACACCGGGACCACAGGCGAAACGGCGGAAAACCCGGGCGCCAGACAGAAAATCACGGGGATTGGCAGCAGATGTCGACAAAGGTCATGCAGGGCGTCCGCGTCCTCGAAGTGGCGCAGTTCACCTTCACGCCCGCAGCGGGTGGCGTCCTTGCCGACTGGGGCGCGGACGTTATCAAGATCGAGCATCCCGTGCGCGGTGACACCCAGCGCGGCTTCCTCAACATGGGCGGTGTCACGCTCGACCCGCTGCGCCACACGCTGTTCGAACACCCCAATCGCGGGAAGCGCAGCGTCGGCATCGACCTGTCCACGCCCGAGGGCCAGGAAGTGCTCTACGAACTGGCGAAGCAATGCGACGTGTTCCTGACCAACTACCTCCCGCAGGTGCGCCAGAAGAACAAGTTCGACGTCGAGCACATCCGCGCGGTCAATCCCAACATCATCTACGCGCGCGGCTCGGCGCTCGGCAACAAGGGGCCGGAGCGTGAGGTCGGCGGCTTCGACGGCACCTGCTTCTGGTCGCGCAGCGGCATCGCCTATTCGATGACGCCCGAGGAACTACCCGGACCGATCTCTCAGGGCATCCCGGCGTTCGGCGATTCGATCGGCGGCATGTTCATCGCCGGCGGAATCTCCGCCGCGCTGTTCCACCGTGAGAAGACCGGCGAGGCGGTCGAACTGGACGTCTCGCTGCTGAGCACCGCTGCCTGGGCTTCGGGCGCGGTGATCGCACAGGTGGCCGAGACCGGCGTGCTGACGCGCAACCCGATGCCCGGCACCGGCGGCGCGGCGCGCAACCCGTTCATGGGCAATTATCAGACGAGCGACAATGGCACGATCAACTTGTGCACGATCTCGCCCACCGGCCACATCCGCAGCCTGTTCGAGCACCTCGGCGTGCCTGAAGCGGCCGACGATCCGCGTTTCTCCGAACCGCGCGCGCTGTTCGAGAATGCAGGCGCCGCCAGCGACATCCTCATCAAAGCCTTCGGTGCGCAGCCCTTCGAATATTGGCGCCAGCACCTCAAGACGTTTTCGGGCCAGTGGGCGCCGATCCAGAGCTTCCATGAGCTGCTGACCGACGAGCAGGCCCTTGCCAACGACATGATCATCGAGGTGGAAGGCGCTGACGGCGGGGCCCCGCTCAAGCTGGTGCGCGGCCCCGTGCAGTGGAACGGGGAGGCGGTGGAAACCACTCGTTCGCCGCAGGCCTCGGAGCACACCGAGATCGTGCTCATGGAAATGGGCGTCGAGTGGGACCGGATCGAGGAATGGAAGGCCAAGGGCGCGATCGCCTGAGCCGTGACTGCCTGCACCACGGCCCGAGCATACGATACACAAGAGAACAAGGAAGCCGAGATGAAGCCTGGAACCCGCCTGAAAAGCGCCGCTTGCGACACCGAAGTCATGGTGATCCGCGCGGCCGAAGGCCAGATCGAATGCGGCGGCGCGCCGATGGGTGAGGCCAAGCCCGCCGAGGCAGCCCCCCTCGCCGCCGACTTCTCGGCCGGCACATTGATGGGCAAGCGCTATGTCGATGCCGCCGGCCAGTACGAACTGCTCTGCGTGAAGCCCGGCAAGGGCTCACTCTCTGTCGATGGGCAGGCGCTCGTCGTCAAGGACGCCAAGCCGCTCCCAGCCTCGGACTGACACGCAAGGTAACCGGCGCTCCGATGAACATCGCTCTCCTTCTCGAAATGGCGGCCGAGGCCGCACCCGACCGCGTAGGCCTCGTCTGCGACGGCAAGCGCTGGACTTATGGCGACCTCCTAGCCGCCGCGCGCGGCGCTTTCTCGATCATTCAGAATAGCGGCGCCGAATATGTCGCGCTCCTCGACGAGAGCAGCGAAGCGGCGGTGATCGCGGTCTTCGGCGCGGCGTTAGCCGGAGTGCCCTACTGCCCGCTCAATTACCGCCTGCCCGACGCCGACCTCGCCGCGCTGCTGGGGCGCATCGCCCCGGCCCTCGTCATCGGCGACGAGGAGCGCGTTACGCGCATAGCAGGGGGTCAGGGCCATACGATCCTTTCGCGCGAGGAATTCACCCTTAAAGCGCAGGAAACCGTCCCTGCCGACGATGCACGCGAGTACGATCCGGGTGAGGGCGTGGCGATCCAGCTGTTCACCAGCGGCACCACGGCAGCGCCCAAGGCGGCAATCCTGCGCCATTCCAACCTGCTGGGCTATATCCTGGGCACCGTCGAGTTCGCCAGTGCCGACGAGGCCGACGCCGCGCTGGTGGTCGTGCCGCCCTATCACATCGCGGGAATCTCGGCGCTGCTGTCCTCGATATATGCCCAGCGCAAGATCGTCATGCTGCCCGCATTCTCGCCCGAGGGCTGGCTGGGCCTCGTCGAGGCGGAGGCGATCACCAACGCCTTCGTCGTGCCGACCATGCTGGCCCGCATCGTCGATGCCATGGACAAAAAGGCTGCGGATGGAGGCGCGGTCGTCCGGACCGCATCCTTGCGCGCCATCGCCTACGGCGGCGGCAAGATGCCGCTGGAGGTCATCCACAAGGCTCTCGAACGTTTCCCGGCAGCGGGTTTCACCAACGCCTATGGCCTGACCGAGACCAGTTCCACCATCGCCCTGCTTGGCCCCGACGATCACCGCGAGGCGCTCGCCTCCGAAGATCCGAAAGTCCGCGCCCGCCTGACCTCGCTCGGCAAGCCGATCCCGACGGTCGAGATCGAAATCCGCAGCGAGAGCGGCGAAGTCCTGCCACTCGGCGAGGCTGGCGAGATCTACGTGCGCGGCGAGCAGGTCTCCGGTGAGTACAAGGAAAAGAGCGCGCTCGATGCAGAAGGCTGGTTCCCCACGCGCGACGCCGGCTACATGGACGAGGACGGCTACCTGTTCCTTTCCGGCCGCGCCGACGACGTGATCGTGCGTGGCGGCGAGAACATGTCGCCGGGCGAGATCGAGGACGTGCTGCTCACGCACCCCGCCATCGCCGATGCCTGCGCTTGCGCGATCCCCTCGGTCGAATGGGGAGAGGCGGTAGGCATTGCCATCGTCACGCGCGACGGGTTCGAGGCTCCAGCCGAAACCGAACTGAAGGACCTCGTCCGTTCGCGCCTGCGCTCCTCGCGCGTGCCGGAGAAAGTCGCCTTCTTGGCAGAGCTTCCCTACAACGAGATGGGCAAGCTGCTGCGCCGTAAGGTAAAGGAAGTCCTTGCCGGCTGACCGCACTCCCCCCGCTCCTGCGATCCCGCTCGCGCGGTGGGCAGACCGGCAGTTGCAGGCCATGACGACTTGGCATGGGCTGCCCAGGCTCGATGGTGCCACATTGATGGGCGAACGCGGGGCGAACGGCGGCTACACGATCACGGGCACCACCTCGGCCGGGCTAGGCGGCAGCAGGCTCATGCCTGCGCGTGACGGCGAATGGTTTGCGCTCACCCTGATCCGCGAGGTGGACCGCGAGCTGTTACCCGCGCTGTTCGGCGATGCTGCGATCGATACGGGCGACTGGGAGGCGATTGCTGCAGCCGTGCTGCGCCATGACGCCAGGGACCTCGTGCAGACCGGGCGCACGCTCGGTCTACCCGTCGCCCGTGTCGATGAAACTCCGGCATCGCCCGCAATCGACGTCATGCTGCGCGGCGAACGCCGCGACAGGCCGGAAGGGCATCGGCCACTAGTCGTAGATCTCTCCGCGATCTGGGCCGGGCCACTGTCGGGCCACCTGTTCTGGCAGGCAGGCATGGAAGTTCTGAAAGTCGAGAGCCTCACCCGCCCGGACCTGATCCGTCGTGACGATCCGGAGACCTTCGACCGGATCAACCAAGGCAAGGCCAGCCTCCTCGTCGACTTTACCGACGATGCGCAGAAGGTGGCCCTCATGGCGCTGATCCGGCGGGCAGACATCGTGATCGAAGCCTCGCGACCGCGCGCATTGCGGCATCTCGGCATTGATGCGGGAGCCTTGATGCGCGAAACGCCGGGGCTGGTCTGGCTCTCCATCACGGGTCACGGAGCGAGCGGAGATCCCGCCGACTGGGTGGGCATCGGCAACGACTGCGGCGTGGCGGGCGGCCTTACCCGCGCAATGGCCGATGCGGGTGGCGGCATCGGCTACGTGGGCGATGCCATTGCCGACCCCCTCACCGGCATCGTCGCCGCGCGCGAAGGGCTTTCCGCCTTGCGCAGCGGCGTGGCCCAGCAAATCGGCCTGTCGATGAGCGCGATCTGCGCCATGGCACTCGCCGAGGAACGGGCGCATGATCGCGCGATGATCGACGCCGAACTATGTGCATGGGGACAGGCGATCGGCGCCCCTTTCCCCACAGTGAGCCCGCGCGCACTGACCGCACCCGTGCGACCCATCGGCGCCGACACGGCGCATTATCTGAACGCTTTCGCACGATGCTGATCCGGAATGCCGAGATATGGGGCACCGGGCCCGGCGACGTGAGGATCGAAGGCCCGCGTATCGCATCGATCGGCACCCTGCTTCCCCGCTCCGATGAGCAGGTCATCGACGCACGAGGCGGATTGCTGCTGCCGGGCCTGCACGATCACCACATCCATCTTGCAGCGCTTGCCGCGCAGCAATCCTCGATTTCCTGCGGACAACCCGATGTCCTGACTTCGGCACAATTGGCGCGGGCCCTCCAGGCGCCCGGCACAGGATGGCTGCGCGGCGTCGGCTTCCATGAAAGCGTCCTCGACGGCGTGTTGCCCGATGCGGCGATGCTGGACCGCATGGTTGCCGATCGTCCGCTGCGCATGCAGCATCGCACCGGGCGAATGTGGTTGCTCAACTCGCGCGCGCTGGAGGAACTGCTTGCGATCGCGGACGCGCCGCCAGGGCTGGAAAGGGCCGGCGGACGCTTTACCGGCCGTCTGTTCGAAGAGGACGCATGGCTCAGCCGCACGCTCGGAGGGTCGCTTCCCGATTTCGCGCAGACCAGTGCCCGGCTTGCCCGCTGCGGCGTGACCGGCATAACCGACATGTCGCCGCGCAACGATCCCGGCGTCGCTAGGCATTTCGCGCAGCAACGCAGTGACGGGCGCCTCCTGCAGTCGTCGATGATCGCGGGCAGCCTTGCGCTGGGGGAACATCTGCCGCCCGGATGCACTCTCGGCCCGCTCAAGCTGCATCTCCACGAGAACGCCTTGCCCGACTTCGACGAGGCTGTCGCTCTTGTGCGTTCCGGACATGCCCAGAACCGCGCGGTCGCAGTTCATTGCGTGACCGAGGTGGAATTGGTCTTCGCACTCGCCGTGCTCGAAGTGGCCGGCAGCGTCCGCGGCGACCGGATCGAACATGTGTCCGTAGCCTCTCCCGATCTCGTCTCCCGCATGCGCGACCTCGGCCTGTCAGCCTGTGTCCAGCCCCATTTCATTGCCGAGCGTGGCGACCGCTATCTGGCAGACGTCGATCCGAGGCACCACGCAGACCTTTATCGCCTGCGCAGCCTGGCCGCCGCAAGCCTGCCCCTCGCCGGAGGGAGCGACGCACCTTATGGCGAAGCCGATCCATGGAAATCCATGACCGCCGCCGTCAACCGCCGCGCCCCGAGCGGGGCAGTGATCGGTGCCGATGAAGGATTGACGCCGGAGGAGGCGCTGGCGCTCTATCTAACGGAACCGGCCGACTTCTCACGCCAACGCGCCATTGCGGTCGGCGCAATGGCCGACTTGTGCCTTATGGACCGCCCATGGTCCGAAGTTCGCGCCTGCCTCAACAAAAGCGACGTAAGAATGGTGATCGCAGGCGGAAACCTAGTCCACCAGCGCATCGACCAGTCCCCACTCGAGCGCCTTTTGCGCGCTGATGCGTCGGCCTGACAGCACCATCAGGGCGGTCCGCTGACGCCCGATACGGCGAGTGAGCGAGACGCAACCTCCGGCGCCGGGAATGATTCCCATCGCCAGTTCCGGCAGTTGAAACCACGAGCGACGCGTTGCCGTGATACGCGATGCGAACGCGGCCAGTTCGAGTCCCGACCCCACGCAGGCACCGTCGATCTCGGCCACAAAGCGATCGGCGCAGCGCAGCGCCTCGTTGGCGGGCAACGTGCGACGCCGGATGGCATGCGCCATCGCCAGGTCGAGCGTCGTGCCGAACTCGTCAAGGTCAGCGCCGAGGCTGAAGCAGCGCCCCGTCCCCTGCAACGTGACCGAGGTGATCGTGGTGTCGAGGTTCGCAAGCGCGAAGGCCTCGTGCAGCGCATCACGCATCGGCCGGTCGATCGCATTGCCCGCATCCGGACGGTCGAGCGTCACCGTCACGGCATCACCTTCGCGAGTCAGCAGGACGGCACCGGGCGCTCGTCCGTCCGCCGCCCGCACTCGCCCCGCCTGCCATTTGCAGTGCTCGCTGCTCCCCTGCAGCGTGGCATAGGCCAGCGACTCGGCCACAAGGCCATCTTCCAGACTCAGCGAAGGCAGCAGGCGCAGCAGTTGCACCAGAGTCGCCGCAGCGATCGGGCGGGCTTCGACCGCTCTGCGGATTTGTCTCGCATCAAAGCCATCCTCGACGAAAGTATCCAA
Organism: Novosphingobium resinovorum; assembly: GCF_027922145.1. Lineage (GTDB taxonomy): Bacteria > Pseudomonadota > Alphaproteobacteria > Sphingomonadales > Sphingomonadaceae > Novosphingobium > Novosphingobium resinovorum. The sequence goes on from NZ_BSFC01000024.1 coordinate 366,147, forward strand.
CTTTGCAAAGGCATCGTGCCACTTTCCCTTCGCGATCACCGGCCAAGGCGGCAGGCCCAGATGGTGGAAATCAGGCGAAAAGCTATCGCTATCGATGAAGGTTATCGGCTCGACCAGCACGAATCCGCCAGAGACAAAATCAGTCGCAGGAACGGTCAAACCGTATATTCCCCGGCTCTCCATATGACTCCTTGCTGATTTCCGTTCGTCCCGTACAGGCATGAACCGCCCTGATTGAATTGACCAGCCCCTCCACCGACCGACACAGTTTACCGGCCTTTTCCGCGCCATCAGCTCGGCTCGACCGGCGGAAAACCGCGCTCGTCTCTCTTTCAACGTTCGTATACAAAAAGGACGCTTGATGAACAGCGTTGTTGATGCTAACCAAAGTCAGCAAAAAACGAGAATGACTCAGTTATCTGGGATTACGACTCGGGGATTGAGGCAAGCTCGACGCTAACGATCGAGTTCATCAACCACGCGAGAGGGAAGGAGAGAGACCTCATGGCTGGCAAGGCAACGTCATCGAACAAGGCAAAGATCGCACGCCGGGTGATCGAGGTACTGGAGTACTTCGACGACGCGCACCGCGAAGCGACCGTCATGGATATCGTGCGCCGGTATAACCGGCCTCAGTCGAGTACCTCGGAACTGCTTTCGAGCCTCGTCGAGCTGGGTCTGCTGCACAAGGATCCCTACTCACGCGCCTACAGCCTTACCCCTCGCGCGGCGCTGATCGGCACTTCCGGCCAGCCCGAGCTGGTGCGTGACGGCCGCATCGTGCGCCTGATGGACCGCCTCGTCGCGCAGACCGGGCTTTCGGTGGCGTTGCACTCGATGGTCGGTCTCGACGCGCAGATCGTGAACTGGCGCCATGGGCCGCGCGCGCCCGCTGCCACCCGCGAACTGGCTGGCGGCGTCAAGGAGCCTCTGGCACGCAACGCGCCGGGCTGGCTGATGCTGTCCACCGTCACCCGCCAGCGCTGCGAAGGCATGGTGCGCCGCCTCAACGCCGAAGCGGCGGAGCAGGACAAGTTCGCCTTCTCGGAAATGATGGCCCGCATCGACGCCTGCCGCGATCCGCGCCACCTGTTCGGACCGGCCGGCTTCTCCACGGGCGCCGATGCGCTCAGCGGCCTCGTCCCGCGCCAGCCAGAGGGGCACCCGCTGGTCGTCAGCATCGTTTACGGCAAGGATGACAAGGTGAACCCGGAAGCGTTGTTCCAGTGCCTGAGCGACGCCATGCGCGCGTGCCTGCCCGATCCCGTGGCCCATCACCCGCAGTCCAGCGTGGAGCAGTTCTCGCACGCTGCCTGAATTCACACTTCCCAACGGGAAAGGGCCTCGCGAGCACGTCTCGCGGGGCCTTTTCTTTTGTTTGCCATCCATCGTCCCGAATTTTCTCCAGGACGATGCCTCCCTTCACGCTTGTCGTTTGCTCACATTTGTCGTTTGCTTACGCCTCCTGTCCGGCCATGCGGCCGAGACGATCGGTGTCCTCGTGGCGCCTGAACATCTTCATGATGTCGCCCGATGTGACCGGCCGCACTTCGCCTTGCTCCAGCGGACGCTCGCCGAGCGAGGACTTCGGGCTTGTATCCACGCCTTGTGCCGCTGCCCTGGCCCGCAGAGCGCCGACGGTCAGGTCTGCTTTGGCGTGATGCTTGAACGGATCGAAGCGGAACCAGCGCATGGCATTTCCGTGCGTGATCTTGTCGATCTGCACGTTGGTCAGGTGATTTATCGTCGGCCAAAGCCTCTCCGGCACCTCGGGCCAGAGCGTGTCCGAGTGCGGATAATCGCATTCGTAAGCAATGTTGTCCTCGCCGATGAAACCGATGTTCTGCAGGCCAAAAGCATCGTCGATGAAGCAGTTCAGGAAATGACGCCGGAACATCTCGCTGGGCTTCAGGTCCTGGAAACGCGAATGCGTCCAGTACTTGTGGCGCGAGTTGGAGAAATCGGCCCGCTCGGTGAAGTAGGGCACCCAGCCGATCGAGCCTTCCGACAGCGCGATGCGCATGTCCGGATACTCGTGCAGTGCCTCCAGTTGCAGCCAGTCCGACGCCGCATAGGCAATCGTCATCGGCATCGTCGAAATCCATGCCTCAATCGGTGTCTCCATAGATGCATGCGGCGCCGGATTGCCGCCGCCGATGTGGATGCAGATCGTCATGTCGAGATCGGCGATCGCCTTGTAGAACGGCTTCCAGTATTCGTTGTGGATGCTCGGCAGGCCCTGGCAGGTCGGGTTCTCGCTGATCGAGACGGTGTGGCAGCCCTTGGCGCTCACGCGCTTCAGTTCGGCGATCGTGGCGTCCATGTTCCAGGTCGGCAGAATAGCGCAGGGTATGAAGCGCCCGGGATGCGCGCCGCACCATTCGTCGATGTGCCAATCGTTGTAGGCGCTGACGTGCTTCACCGCCAGATCGCGGTCGGGCACCCGGTGCAGGCGCCCTCCGGCGAAGTCAAACACCGAGCCGAAGTTGAGCGAGGCCGCAACGCCGTTGACGTCCATGTCCTTCACGCGCTCGTCCACCATGTAGACCCCTTCGCGAAGCTGGTCGAGCGAGGTCGGCTCCATGCCGTATTCCTCGAAGGGCCGCCCCACCACGGCATTGAGCGCAACCGAAGCGAAGCTTTGTCCCTGATAGACCCAGACGTCCTTGCCGTTCTCGTCCTTGACCATCTTCGGCGCGGATTCGAGGAGTGCGCCGGACAAGTGGTTCCGGAACATGTCGGGCGGTTCGCTGATGTGGTCATCGACGCTGATGATGACCATGTCGTTCATTTCCATCTCTCGTCTCCCGTGAGTGCGTTCGCCGGTGCTTCGCCCCGCTTGTCTTATTGCCGTCGAGACTATCGCTCCCACGCCCCGCTAGCCACTCGCGAGCCCGAGCCATCGCTTGTGCGATTGCCCCGTTCCTTGTCATCCGCATCGTGCCCGCGATTGCCGCCGAGGCCGGATTGAACGCCCTTCCAACCTGTGTTCAGGACCAATGGTGAAGGAAAACGATAAGCTCCGGGAAAGCCTGCCATGAACTTCGATCTCACTGACGAACAGGAAATGATGCGCGACACATTCGCGCGCTTTCTCGACGAGCATTCCAGCACCGTGCGCGTTCGCAAGGCACAGGAGACCGATGGCTTCGATGCGGCGCTGTGGAGCGGTCTGGCCGAACTCGGCGCCTTCGCCATGCGCGTGCCGGAGGATGCGGGCGGCATGGACCTGGGCCTGTTCGACGCGGCACTGTTGATGGAGGAGGCCGGGCGCACGCTCGTCTCCGGCCCTCTGGCCGAAACGCTGGTGTCGGCACGCCTGCTCGCTCAGCTTGGTGGCCAGGACGATCTTCTCGAAGCGACGATCGGCGGTGAGTCGGTCGTGACGATCGCCATGCAGGATGCTGCGCAGCATTCGAAGCAGTGGATCGCCGGCGGAGCAGTGGCGAAGGCGGTCGTCGCGCGGCGTGGCCGGGATGTCGTGCTGGTAACACCTGCGGGTGCGAAGGCCGAAGCCAACCTGGCCACCACGCCGATCGCGGAGATCGATCTTGCCGCAGGCGAGACGATCGTGCTCGGCTCCGGCGAGGAGGCGCTAGCCCTCTTCGCCGCCGGGCTGGAGGAGTGGAAGCTCTACATGGCGGTCGCGCTCTCCGGCATCGGCCGGCAGGCGTTGCAGATGGCAGCCGTCTACGCGGGTGAGCGCAAGGCGTTCGGCCAGCTCATCGGCACCTTCCAAGGCATCTCGCATCCCCTCGCCGACCTGCTGTGCGACGTCGATGGCGCCAAGTTCCTTGCCTGGAAGGCGATCCGCGACATCTACGACGGCTCCGACGCGGCCGCCGCCACGATCTCGCTCGCCTACTGGTACGCCTGCGATGCTGCGGCACGATCGGTGGCGCAGGGCCTGCACACTTTCGGCGGCTACGGCTTGTCGAACGAATACGACGTACACCTCTACAACCTGCGCGCAAAGGCATGGCCACTGGTCGCCGGCGACCCCGCACTCGCTCTGGAAGAAGCCGGACGCCGCCTTTATGCCGGAGAGACGGTCGCCCTGCCCGCTTCTGGCGAAGTCCCGCTCGATTTCGATCTCGGCGACGAGGCTCGCCAGGTCTGCGCCGAGATCGCCGAGTTGTTCGCCACCAAGGTTACGCAGGAACAGAAGGCCAGGTTCCACTATTCCTGGGAAGGCTACGTGCCTGAGGTTCACAAGATGCTGGCCGAGCACAACCTGCTGTTCCCCGGCCTGCCCGAGCATCTCTCCGGCCGCAATATCACTCCTTACGCACGCATTGCCGCGATGGGCGAGATGGAGCGGCAGGGCTACAACACGCCGGGTGCCAATGTCGCGGCGATGGTGGCGATGATGATCGACAAGTACGGGTCGGACGAACTCAAGGCCGAGGTCCTGCCCAGGATCGTCGGCGGCGACGTGCTGTGCTCGCTGGGCTATTCGGAGCCCTCGTGCGGCTCGGACGTCTTCGCCGCACAGTGCAAGGCGACGCAACTGGACGACGGCTCCTGGCGCATCGACGGCACCAAGATGTGGACCAGCGGCGCCAACCTTTCGAGCTACGTGCTGATGCTCACGCGTACCAATCCCGACGTGGCGAAGCACAAGGGCCTGACGATGTTCATCGTCCCTCTCAAGACCGAGGGCGTGACGGTGCAGGCCGTCCACACCTTCCAGGACGAGCGCACCAACATCACCTTCTACGACGGCGTGGTGATCCCCGATTCCTGGCGTCTCGGCGAGATCGACGGCGGCACGAAGACGATGAGTGCAGCGCTGGAACTGGAGCACGGCGGCGGCTTCTCCAAGGTCATGAAGGCCATGATCGAGGCGGCCGAGGAAGTGACCCGCGAACTCGGCATCGACGGCGAGGTGCGCACCCAGTGCCGCCTTGCCCGCAGCGTGGCGCACTTGTGGATATCGGACATGCTGACCTACCGCGCGCAGTGGTCCAGCATCGAGAAGAAGCCGAACCATGCCTTCGGGCCCATGTCTAAGATGTACTCCTCCGAGAAGTTCCTCAGCGACAGCCGCGACCTGCTAGACCTGACGGCACCGCTCTCGCTTTCCAAGCGCGAGGGGGCAGTCGCGCTGCTCAACCAGTGTTACCGTCACGCGGCGGGCACGACGATCTACGGCGGCACCAGCGAAGTGCACCGCTCGATGGTCGCCGAACGCGGGCTCGGCCTGCCGCGCACTCGCGGTTGAGGGAGATAACAATGACCGAAGACGCACCGCACCTTCTGACCGAAGAAATCGACGGCATTCTCGTCGCCACGCTCAACCGGCCGGACAAGCTCAACGCCATCAGCCGCGAGATGATGGACCTGCTCACCGAAGCCGTGCTGCGGCTACGCGAACGGGCGGACCTCAAGGTCATGCTGATCCGCTCGGCCGGGCGCTACTTCAGTTCAGGCGCGGACTTGCGTGGCGGCAACCGCAACATCGTGTCCGAAGCCAACGTCGCGGCGAACTCCGCCAGCAAGGTGCGCGAAAACCATCGGCTCAACCTCAACAACATGCAGCAGCTCTGGGACGAGATGGAGCACGTCGAGAAGCCCATCGTCGCGGCGCATCACGCCATGTGCGTGGGTGGCGGGCTGGAGATGAGCCTTTCGTGCGACTTCCGCCTTGCCGCGAAGAGCGCGGCCTATGCCTTCCCGGAAGGATTGTTCGGCGTTCTGCCCGCTTCGGGTGGCGTCTCACGACTGACGCGGATCTGCGGGCCGCACTGGGCGCGCTGGCTGATCATGGCCAACAAACCTGCCAGCGCCGACATGGCCTTCACCATGGGGCTCATCCATCAGGTCTACGAGGACGCGGAGTTCGAGGCGGAGGTGATGGATTTCTGCCGCCACCTGGCGAAGCAGAACGGCGAGCAGATGGGCGCCGCCAAGGTGGCGATCGAACTGTGCGCCGAAGTCGGCCGCGATTCCGCGCGCCATGTCGAGCGCATGGCGAACAGCGCGCTGATGCTGAACCCCGACTACATCGAGGGCATGGAAGCCTACCTCAAGGGCGTTGGCGGCAAGGGCAAGTGAGGTCCGATTCCTCCCCCGGTGGGGGAGGATTTATCTGCGCGCATCGCTGATCGCGAATTCCATCAGCCTTGCGCCGGGCACCAGATAACGATCCTCGCTCATTTCCGGCTCGATGCCGACGAGCTTGCGCAGTTCGCGGTCGGTCACCAGTGTCACGGAACGCTCGATGCCGATCATCACCATCGTTGCCATTGAGGTATGGGGTCCGAGACCGACCGGCTCGTCGCTCATCTGCCGCACGAGCAGCGCGATGATAGGACGGCTGCTGCGGATACGATGTGCCATCATGCGCGCATCCTGCTGATCAGCCAGCGCATTGCGCAAGTGCAGCAGCCGTGAATGCCTTGCCCAGAAACCATGGTAGGCGCGCACGAAGGCATAGCAGCGCGCGTAGAGTTCCTCGTCCGCCCAGCGCTCGCGAGCGAGCGAGAGGTAATCGTTCTCCGCCGTCGCCATGACCGGGTCGAGCACCGCCAGCAACAGTTCGGTCATGTCGGTGAAGTAGTTGTAAACCGAGGTCATGCCCAGCGACGCCCCCCGCGCTACGCGGGCGAGCGTCACCGGCTCCTCCGAATCCTCGATCAGTTCTATCGCCGCAGCCAGGATGCGCTCACGCGTCACCCTGCCTTTGCGGCCTAGGCGCTGTCCGTTGAGATTGTGGCTGACCGCAGCACAGGCGGTGATCACCGCAGCCGCAAGGGGCTGAGGCAGACCCGCGAAGTGATCGGTCTCTACACTCTCTTCAGGCCCCACCCGTCTAATCATCGCGTCTCAGGCGGCTTCCACTTGCCCGACCGGCCAGGCGAGCAGCTTGACGTCGGTGAATTCCTCGATGCCTTCCAGACCCCATTCGCGGCCCATGCCGCTGGCCTTGAAGCCGCCGAAGGGAATGTCGCCGGCGATGCACATGCCGTTGTTCACGCTCATCGAACCGGTGCGCACCTTGCGCGCAATGTTGATCGCGCGGTCGTGGCTGCCCGAGACGCCGCCCGAAAGGCCGTAGGAACTTTCGTTGGCGATGCGGATGGCATCCTCGTCGTCCTCGTAGGGAATGACGACCAGAACGGGGCCGAAGATCTCTTCCTGAGCGATGCGCATGTCATTGGTAACGTCCACGAAGCATGTCGGCTCCACGAAATATCCGCCGCCCTTGTCCGGACGGATGTTGCCACCCGCAAGCAAGGTCGCGCCTTCCTGCTGGCCTAGGTCGATGTAGCTCTTCACCCGCTCCATCTGCCGCTTCGACACGACGGGGCCCATGATGTGCGCCGGGTTTTCGACGTCTCCCCAGTTGTCGCCGAAGTTGCCGTAGGCGCCCTTGAGGATGGCCTTGGCCTCTTCGTAGCGGCTCTGCGGAACCAGCAGGCGCGAATGGACGGCGCAGCCCTGCCCGGCGTGGAAGACCAGCATGGTCATGCCCACGTCCATCGCGAAGTTGGGCGCATCGTCGAGCACAATCTTGGCCGACTTGCCGCCCAGTTCGAGGAACACCCGCTTCAGCGTCGGCGCGCCCTGCTCCATGATGCGCTTGCCGACGCCGGTGGAACCGGTGAACGAGATCAGGTCGACACGCGGATCGGTAACCAGCATCTCGCCTGCCAGCGCCGCGTCGGCGCCGAACACGACATTGATGACGCCATCCGGGAAGCCTGCCTCGGCTGCCAGCTCACCGAAGATCGCGCCCATGCCCGGAGTATCCGGCGCCGGCTTGAGGATCACCGTGCAACCGGCCAGCAGCGCTGCCACGACCTTGCCGATGTTGACGTAGAGCGGCACGTTCCACGGCGTGATGGCGCCGACGACGCCCACCGCCTCGCGCACGCCGAGGCGCTTGTGGATCATGCCGAAGGCTGGCTTCTCGCCGTAGTCCTTCTCCCACTCGAGCTTGTCGAACACGGCCATGTAATCGTCCCAGCCGTCGATCGCCATGCCGACATGAGCGCGGCCCACGGCGCCCTGCGCCGCGCCGGCCTCATGGATCGCCAGTTGTGCCAGGCGGGGGCGTTCACGCTCGAACAGTTCGCGATACTTCTTGACCAAGGCGACGCGCTTTTCGACGTTGGTGGACCAGTCGGTCTCGTCGAAGGCGCGGCGGGCGGCGGCGATCGCTTCGTTCACGTCGGCGGCAGTGGCGTCAGCCGCCTTGCCGACGGGCTCGCCGGTCCAGGGGCTGATGACGTCGAAAGTAGCGCCTCCGGTGGCATCGCGCAGCTTGCCGTCGATGTAGAGCCGGGCTTCGGGAAGAGTGGTCATGTCATGTCCTTCAAGAGAGGGTCAGGCCCGGATGGTCAGATCTTGCGCGCGCCGATCGAGACGTGGCTGACGCGCACGTCTGGCGGCAGGTCGATCACCGCGCGGAACACGGAAGTGGGCGACGCGGAATGCGAAACCGGCCGCGCGCGCAGGTCCAGCCCGTTCTTCGCGCAGCCCATGTGGAACCGCATGGCGGCATCGCGGTCCCAATTCGGCGAGGACTTGCCGTCATCGTACATCGGCCCGGCGCGCAGCAGGGCGACGCGGATCCCGGATTCCTCCAGTTCCGCCTCCAGCGCGGTTGTGAACATCTCCAGCCCCGCCTTGCTCGACTGGTAGAGCGAGAGCATCACGAACGGCACAGCGACGGACTCGCTGCCCACGTTGATAATCAGGCCGCCGCTCTCCATCATCGGGATCGCCGCACGGCAGCAGTAGATCGGCCCCTTGAGATTGGTGTTCAGAATGCCGTCGATCTGCTCGTCGGTCGCCTCGGCCACGGTGAATGGCTCGTAGATCCCGGCATTGTTGATCAGGACATCGATCTTCGGATGCGCCTCGGCGATCTGCGCGAAGGCGGTGCGTACCGAGCCCGCATCGGCGACGTCGCATTCGATCGCCAGGGCCGGCCCGCCCAGTTCGTCCGCAAGGGCCTGCACCTTGGACAAGGTGCGGCCGAGCAGGATCACGGTTTCACCCTCACTGGCGAAACGCTGCGCCAGAGCCTTGCCGAGGCCTGCTCCGGCACCTGTGATGACGATGGTCTTGCCCACGCTTCCTCCGCTCCCTTCGCCGCCCGCTGCATGAGGGTCGGCTGCTTCGGAGAGTACCATAGCGGCTCGCTCTGGCCCCGCCTATCGCCGGACGACGCGCCCCAGCGATTACATCAGAGCGATGACGTCATGTGGAAGGCCGCGCGACCTCAAGGATCAGCCGCGTCAGCACCTGCTCGGCGATTCTCCACCCTCCGGGCGTGCGCACGCAGATCTCGTGATAGTGGCCATAGCCGGTGAGCGCGAAGTCGCCCTTGATGACCCGGTCCTGCATCGCCCATACTACTTGCGCCCGGTCGCCGAAGATGGCGATCTCGGGCGAATGAATCTGGTGCGCGGTCCGGGCGTTCGCCAGCGCCTCGCTGACCTGCGCGACGAAACGGTCGCGGCCCTGCTCCCGGGTGCCGCCGCTGGCTGTCGTGTCGAGCACGCAGTCCTCGGTGAAAAGCTGTTTCCAGCCCTCCCAGTCCTTCGTGTCGAGCAGGCGGCAATAGGCGGCCTTGAGGTTGCAGAGGGCGAGCCAGTCGGCGAAGTCGGGCTCGCCCACCGCTCAGGCGTCCGCCAGCCGTTCCGCTGCCAGCTTGCGCAGTTCGGCGGTCTTGATCTTGGAGCTGCCGGTAGTCTTGAGATCGTCCTCGGCGACGAAGAGGATGCGGCGGGGCAGCTTGTAGCTGGCCAGCTTCTCCTTCGCGAAATCGCGGATCGCCTCGGGACTGGGGCTGGTTCCCTCGACCGGCACGATGCACGAGACCACGAGTTCGCCTAGCAGTTCGTCGGGCACGCCCACCGTCTGCGAGACCTTCACTTCCGGATGCGCCCGGATGACCTCGTCGATCTCCAGCGGAGAAACATTCGCGCCGCCGGTCTTGATGATGTCGTTGAGGCGGCCTTCCCAGAACAGGCGGCCCTCTGCGTCCACATAGCCCCCGTCTGCAGTGCGCAGGAAACCGTCTCCATCGGTCGAGTCGCCCAGCGGAATGCCGAGGTAGCCTAGCATCACCGTCGCCCCCTTCACCGCGATCTCCCCGCGTTCACCCAGCGGCATGGTGGCGCCGGTGAGCGGATCAACGATCTTGATCGTGGAGCCCGCCGTCGGGATCCCGTGGGACTTGCCCGCGACAGCCTCGGGCGTTCCGGCGGGGAAGACGGTGATGAGCGTGAATGTCTCGGTATTGCCGTAAGCCTGTCCGGGCTCGCGCCAGGTGGTCGATACGGTGGGCTGACGGGCGATCGGCATGTTCGCATCGACGTAGACCAGCGACGACAGGTCGACGTCGCGATAGTTCGGCGCGGCCTCCAGCTGCGGCCACTGATGCGGCCACGCGAGCGCCATGTTGGCCCGCTCCGCCGCCATGAGGTCAAGTGCCTCGGCCGCGTCGAACCAGCGCTGCAATACCAGCGTGCCTCCGCGCGAGAGCGTGCCGCCGAGCGCCGATGCGAAGTTGCCCGACCAGAAGAAGCCGTTCGCCGACCACGTCCGGGCGGGCAGGTCGTCACGGATGGCGTACCACTGCGGCCAGCGCCAGAGCTGCAGGCACACGCCGCGGTGGGCGCTGAGAATACCCTTGGCCTTGCCGGTCGAGCCCGAGGAGAACAGCAGGATGCCGGGGTCCGACGGCGCCACCGCATCGCTCGCCGCAAGGACGAGGTCTTCTGCCACGTTGCGGCCGCGCGCGGCAAAGGCGGCGAAACCCTCGATCATGCCGAAGGCCTCTTCGCTGTCGATCATCGCGGCGTAGCGCAGGAACGGGAACTTGCGCGAAGCGAGCGTGCCGGGCTCGGCGGTCAGGACTTCGGGTTCCAGCCCGGCCAGCATTTGGGCGAAGTCCTTCCTGAGCACCGAGCGCTCCAGCAGCAGCACCGACACGCCCGAGGCCTTGAGCACCACTTCCAGCTCGGCAGGCGTGAAGAACGTGCTGACCGGCGTAGCCACGCAGCCCGCGAGCGCCGCGCCGAAGACGGCGGACAGGAACTCCGGCCGGTTGGTCATCAGCACACCGACGCGCGTGCCTTTCCCCGTCCCCAGCGCGATGAGCGACTTCGCCACCTCCAGCGAGCGGGCGTAGAGATCGTCGTAAGTCCAGCGCACTGCGTCAGCGTCAAGGTGGATCACCGCGGCCTCGCGCGGGCCGTAGCGCGCGGCGATTTCGCGCACGTAGCCGCCCAGCGTGAGCGCGCCTATGCCCTGCTCCTCGCCGAGCGGAATGCCGTGGACCACGGAGAGACCATCCGCCACCTTGACCGAACCCGTCATGCCATCCTCTTCATTATGGTGAAGCGGCGGGCTCGCGGCCCGCCGCCTTTCACGGTCAGGCGTTCACGTCGACGATGAAGCGGCCCTTGACCTCGCCCGACATGAACTTCTTCGCCGCTTCCACCGCGTCGCCGAGGCCGATGGTCTGGCCGATGGTGTCGAGCGCGGCGGGATCGAGATCCTTCGCCAGACGGTCCCATGCCTTCAGACGCTTGGCCTTCGGCGCCATGACGCTGTCGATGCCGAGCAGTGCCACGCCGCGCAGGATGAACGGCATCACCGTCGCCGGAAGGTCCGCACCCTGCGCCAGACCGCAGGCCGCCACCGCGCCGCCGTACTTCGTCTGCGCGCAGGCATTGGCGAGGGTGAAGCTGCCAGCCGTATCGACGACGCCAGCCCAGCGCTCCTTCTGCAGCGGCTTGCCCTTCTCGGCCAGTTCGGCGCGGTCGATGATGGTTTCGGCGCCGAGCGCCTTGAGATAGTCCGCCTCGCCCGGCTTGCCGGTCAGCGCGGCGACCGAATAGCCCAGCTTCTTGAGGATCGCGATGGCGACCGAGCCGACGCCGCCGGTGGCGCCGGTGACGAGCACCTCGCCCTGATCCGGGGTCACGCCGAAATCGACCAGCGCATCGACGCACAGCGCCGCCGTGTAGCCCGCCGTGCCGATCGCCATGGCTTGTGCCGGGGTGAAGGCCGAAGGCAGCGGCACCAGCCAGTCGCCCTTGAGGCGCGCTTTCTGTGCAAGACCGCCCCAGTGGACTTCGCCCACGCCCCAGCCGTTGAGGACGACGGTGTCGCCCGCCTTCCACTCGCCGTGGCTGCTTTCGGTCACAGTGCCGACGAGGTCGATGCCGGGCACCATCGGGAACTTGCGCACGACCGGCGAGGCGCCGGTGATCGCGAGGCCGTCCTTGAAGTTGAGCGTCGAGTAGGCGACGTCGATGGTCACGTCGCCTTCGGGCAACGCGCTTTCGTCGAGCTGCTGCAGGCCGACGGTCTGGCCCTGTTCGGTCTTGTCGATGACGATGGCGGAAAACATCTCTGGCGAACTCCCTCTTCGGCCCGATACGGGGTCGAACTCGCCTGCCGTGCTGACGGGTTCGGACCCCATGCGTCAATGCCGGCGGGACATGGCATCGCGGAGGCGAAATGGAAGTGCGGGGCCGGTAACCCAACCATCCCTTCGCTATGCTCGCAATGACGGCGATAGAGTACCGAGGATAACGGACGAGGAATGATTCCCCTCTCAGTCCCGCTTGGCCCCATCCTCCGCCGCCAGCCGCGCCGCCACTTCGGGAAAGTGCGAGGCGTTCATCGAGCCGTACATCGAGAGGCGCAATATCTCGTGGCTGAAGCGCTTGGTCAGCGCATTGCGCTCCTCCTCGTTCGCGGCATGGGCGCGCGCGAAGATCGGCCAGAAGAACACGCCGGCAAGGTTCATCACCGAGAACACCTCGGCATCGATCCCCGGCATCGCCAGCTTGGTATCGGCAAAGCGCTGCAGCGATCCCGCATACTCGCGCCAGAACGGGTCCTGGCTGGGGTCGGGCGACGCCAGCACCTGCTGCAGCCAGACGCGGCAGATTTCCGGGTTCTCCATGGCGAAATCGCACAGGCGGTCGGTGAGCGCGGCGGTGTCGACTTCCTCGACGCGGCGATCGCCGATCGTCTCGGGATCGCCGAACACGGCGCGGAACAGCTTGTCCGAGACCCACTGGATCGTCGCCTCGATCAGCTTCTCGCGCGTTTCGAAGTGCTGGTAGGCTGTGCCCCGGTTGACGGCCGCCAGATGCGCCACGGCTGAGAGGCTGACCCCCTCAAGCCCGTCCTTTGCCAGCAGGTTGCTGGCCGCCTCGAGGATCGTCTCGCGCGTCGCAATCGGGTCCCTGACCCTGCGCCTGGTCCTCGCTTCCATGTCTGCCCCCGATTACCCGTAAAAGGGGGCGGCTATAGCGGGGGCGTCACTGAACAGCAATGTTGACTGAGATGTGATACACAATCGATAGCAAAATGCCGTGGGGGCGTTGTGCCGCGAATGCAGTTCTTGCGTCAGACCGCCCGTCATCCCAACGAAGGCTGGGACCGCTGGCGGCCTGACGAGAGCTTGCGCCGAGGCTTCGGCGAATGACGCTGCGGCCTCACGCAGGCTTGCATGATGGCCACAACGGTCCCAGCTTTCGCTGGGATGACGACGCAGTGGGCGAATGAAGGGGCCGCGCTCAAACCAGCGCCGCGACCTCGCGCAGCACCATGTCGGCGTGTTCCTTCCGGCAGATCAGCAGGTCGGGCATGTAGACGTCCTCGCGGTTGTAGACCAAAGGCGAACCGTCGATCCGCGAGACGTGCAGCCCCCAGCCGAGCGCCACGGCGGCCGGCGCGCAACTGTCCCATTCGTACTGCCCGCCCGAGTGCAGGTAGATGTCCGCCTGCCCGAGCAGGATCGCCATGGCCTTGGCCCCGGCCGAGCCCATCGGCACGAGTTCGGCGCCGATCGTCTCGGCAACGCTGGTGGCCTCCTTCGCGGGCCGGGTGCGGCTGACGACCATGCGCAGCTTTTCCGGCGCGGGCGGAACCTCGCCCGGCTGGTCCGAGCGCAGCACGAGGTCGGCGCCCGGTAGCGCCACCGCGCCCAGCACCGGCACGCCGTCCACCGCAAGGCCGACATGGACCGCCCAGTCGGCGCGCTCCTCGCCGTATTCGCGGGTGCCGTCCACGGGGTCCACGATCCACACCCGGCTCATGGCCAGGCGCTCGGCGTTGTCCTTCTCTTCCTCGGAGAGCAGGCCGTCCTCGGGACGCTGCTCACGCAGGGCGTGGCAGAGGAACTGGTTGGCGGTCTGGTCGCCCGCCTTGCCCAGTGCTTTCCCGCCGAACAGGCCGGAGCCGCGCACGCTGAGGAGGATCTTGCCCGCCTCATCCGCCAGCTTCGCTGCGAGATCGCCGTCGGTATAGGACATCAGGCGTCTCCCAGCAGGGTGTTGACGATGAGTTCAGCCGCTTCCTCCGGCGAGATCACCGTCGTGTCGATCCGCACCTCGGGATTGCGCGGCGCTTCGTAAGGGCTGTCGATGCCGGTGAAGTTCTTCAGCTCACCGGAACGCGCCTTCTTGTAGAGGCCCTTGACGTCGCGCGCCTCGGCGACCTTCAGCGGGGTGTCGATGAACACCTCGATGAACTCGCCCTCGGGCAGCATCGCGCGCACCATCTCGCGGTCCGCCTGGAACGGCGAGATGAAGGCAGTGATGACGATCAGCCCTGCGTCGGTCATCAGCTTCGAGACTTCGCCCACGCGGCGGATGTTCTCGATGCGGTCGGCCTCGGTGAAGCCCAGATCCTTGTTCAGACCGTGGCGCACGTTGTCGCCGTCGAGCAGGAAGGTGTGCCGGTTCATCCGGTGCAGCTTCTTCTCGACCATGTTGGCGATCGTGGACTTGCCCGAACCCGAAAGACCGGTGAACCACAGCACGGCGGGCTTCTGGTTCTTGAGGCCCGCATGCTGCTTGCGGTCGATGTCGACTGCCTGCCAGTGCACGTTCTGCGAACGGCGCAAGCTGAAGTTGAGCATGCCCGCTGCGACGGTCGCGTTGGTCATCTTGTCGATCAGGATGAAGCCGCCGAGCGTACGGTTTTCGGCATAAGGCTCGAAGACGACCTGCTTGTCGGTGGTCAGTTCCGCCACGCCGATGGCGTTGAGGTCCAGCGTCTTGGCCGCCATGTGCTCCATGGTGTTGACGTTGACCGTGTACTTGGGCTCGGCCACGGTGGCGGAGACCTGCTGTGTGCCCAGCTTGAGCCAGTAGGCGCGGCCAGGGATCAGCGCCTCGTCGGCCAGCCACACGATCGTCGATTCGAACTGGTCGGCGGTCTGCGGCGGATTGTCGGCGACCGAGATGACCGAGCCGCGCGAGCAGTCGATTTCATCTTCGAAACACACCGTAACCGACTGGCCGGCAACGGCTTCGTCGAGATCGCCGTCATAGGTAACGACGCGGGTGATCGCGCTGGTCTTGCCCGAGGGCAGGACGCGGATCTTGTCGCCCGGCTTGACGCTGCCGGTGGCGATGAGGCCCGAGAAGCCGCGGAAGTCGAGGTTGGGACGGTTCACCCACTGCACCGGCAGGCGGAACGGCTTGTCGGCATCGACCGAGGAGAGAACCTCGACGGTTTCGAGGTGCTCCACCAGCGTCGGCCCCTTGTACCAGGGGGTATTGGCCGAAGGCGTGGTGATGTTGTCGCCCTTGAAGCCGGAGATCGGCATCGCGGTGAAGCTGTCGATCCCGATCGACCTGGCGAACTCGGCGTAGTCCTTGACGATGCCGTCGAACACGGCCTGGTCGTAGTCGACGAGGTCCATCTTGTTCACCGCCAGGACGATGTTCTTGATGCCGATCAGGTGGCACAAGTACGAATGGCGGCGCGTCTGCACCAGCACGCCCTTGCGCGCATCGATCAGGATCACCGCGAGGTCGGCGGTCGAGGCGCCGGTCACCATGTTGCGGGTGTACTGTTCGTGGCCGGGGCAGTCTGCGACGATGAACTTGCGCTTCTCGGTGTTGAAGAAGCGGTAGGCCACGTCGATCGTGATGCCCTGCTCGCGCTCGGCAGCAAGGCCGTCGACGAGGAGCGCGAAGTCGATCTCCTGCCCCTGCGTGCCGACCTTCTTGGAGTCGGCGGTGAGCGCGTCGAGCTGGTCCTCGAAGATCATCTTCGAATCGTAGAGCAGGCGCCCGATCAGGGTGGACTTGCCGTCGTCGACGCTGCCGCAGGTGATGAAGCGCAGCATCGTCTTGTGCTCGTGCTGGACGAGGTAGGCGTCGATGTCCTCGGCGATGAGCTTGTCGGTAACGTAGACCGCTTCCTTGGTGTCGATGTCGGCCATCAGAAGTACCCCTGCTGCTTCTTGACTTCCATGCCGGCACCGCCGGCGTCCTTGTCGATGGCGCGGCCCTGCCGCTCGCTGGTCGTGGTGAGCAGGGTTTCCTGGATCACCTCGGGCAGCGTCTTCGCCTCGCTCTCCACCGCGCCGGTCAGCGGGTAGCAGCCAAGCGTGCGGAAGCGGATCGAGCGTTCTACCGGAACCTCGCCGGGCTGCAGCGGGAAGCGGTCGTCATCGACCATCAGCAGCATGCCGTCGCGCTCCACGGTGGGGCGCTTGTCCGCGAAATAGAGCGGGACGATGGGGATGTCGTTGAGGTGGATGTACTGCCAGATATCCAGCTCGGTCCAGTTGGAGATCGGGAACACGCGGATCGATTCCCCGCGCGCCTTGCGGGCATTGTAGAGGTTCCACAGTTCCGGACGCTGGTTCTTCGGATCCCAGCCGTGCGAAGAGGTGCGGAACGAGAAGATGCGCTCCTTGGCGCGGCTCTTCTCTTCGTCGCGGCGGGCGCCGCCGAAAGCCGCGTCGAAACCGTACTTGTCGAGCGCCTGCTTCAGACCTTCGGTCTTCCACATGTCGGTGTGGAGCGCGCCGTGGTCGAACGGATTGATGCCCTTCTCGGCCGCTTCCGGGTTCTGGTAGACTAGCAGCTCCATACCGCTGTCGCGCGCCATCTTGTCGCGCAGCTCGTACATCGCCTTGAATTTCCACGTTGTATCGACGTGAAGCAGCGGGAACGGCGGCGGCGAGGGGTAGAACGCCTTGCGCGCAAGGTGCAGCATCACCGCGCTGTCCTTGCCCACGGAATAGAGCATCACCGGCTTCTCGGCCTCGGCGACGACTTCGCGGATGATATGGATGGCTTCGGCCTCGAGTCTGTCGAGGTGCGTCAGGGTCTTCATCAGGATCTCTGGTCCTTTGGCCTTCGCAGGGTCGCCCTCTTGTTGGGCTCGAATCGCTCTTTGCAAGGATGACAAATCGCAGAACCTCCCATATGGGAGGGAGGTATGGCTCTGACATCCAACGACGAGACAGATTTGCTGCTGCCGCTGATAGCGGGGATTGGCGACAAGGCGCAGTTTGCCGAGTTTCTCGAGCGCCTGCGTCGCCGGAGCGATGCCGAGTACGTCAGCATCGTGATGAAGCAGGGCGACGGCCCGCATGCCCAGATCACCGACTTCCACGCCGGACGCGACTTGCGCAGCGAGGCGCGCGAACTCGATCCGTTCGAGATGCATGCGCTGGAGCGCCTGCGCTACGACCAGCTGCGCCCGGGCCGCGTCTACAGCGTCGGCGAGTTCGTGGACCACGATCCCGTCTTCCGGGCCGACCGCCTGGCCAAGATGGCGCGCCTCGGTATCGCCGACGAGCGGGTGGTGCGCCTGCCGCGTGTCGCGGAGACCGATGCATGGCTTATCCTCGCCCGCGCGAAACCTTGCGAGGCGGCGGACAGCGCCCTGCTCTCCTCGCTCGCGCCTTACGTGGAGGCGGCGCTGCGCAGCTATGTCGCGCTGGAGCACCACCGCATCCGCGCCAGCGTCAGTGCGCAGGGCATGGCGCGCAGCGCTACGGCGTGGATGGTGTTCGACCGCGAGGCGCGGCTATTGGCGATCGACCCGCGCCTCGATGCATGGATGCGCGGGAATCTCGGCTACACGCCGCGCGTGGGGGAGCGCCTGCGCGATCTCGGCGTCCATGCGGAGCGTGAACTGGGCGGGGCAGCCGTGCTGTTCGCCTCGTCGACACCGCCCCCGCCGCGTGCGGTAATGCTGCATGAGGACCCCCGGCTGGAAGCGCTGCTGACGGCCACCAGCGACATGCCGCGCCCCTCGATGCTGGCGCTGTGCCGCCTGCCCAATGCCAGAACGCCGGCGAGCGTGGAGCGCCTCACCCGCCTGTTCGACCTGCCCCCGCGCGAGGCCCAGCTGGCGATCGCGCTGAACGAGGGGCAGTCTATCGCCGAGGCGGCCGAAAACATGGGCCTGACGCTGGAAACGGCGCGCAACTACTCCAAGCGGCTCTACGCCAAGCTGGGCGTACGCGGGCAAGCGGAACTGGTGCGGCTGGTCAGCGACAGCGTGGCGGTGATGGGATAGCCGTTCAACCGTCATTGCGAGCGAAGCGAAGCAATCCAGGGCCACATAAACCGCCCTGGATTGCTTCGCTTCGCTGGCAATGACGGCGCTATGTGGTTCACCCCCAAAGCGCCTCCGCCGCCGCCAGCCCCTGCTCGCCGCGCCCGCCCAGTTCGGCGGTCAGCAGCTTGAGGCGATAGGTCCACAAGTGCAGCGGATGTTCCAGCGTCATGCCCATGCCGCCGAGGAACTGGTGATAGTCGTAGCACACCCGCTTCGCCGCCTCCTGCGCATGCAGCAGGGCCAGCGCGGCGTCGCCGGGATCGCCGGTCCCGGCCGCACGCAGGGCGAGCCAGTAGACCGAGTTGGTCATGACCTGATCCTCGGCCAGACGATGCCGCATGCCCTGGAAGGTGGCCAGCGGACGGCCGAACTGCTTGCGCTCTGACACGTAAGTCACCGTAGACGCCAGCGCCGCGCCCAGCAGGCCCGCGGCTTCGGCCGCGATTCCCACGCGCCACGACCGCAGCACTTCGGCGGGATCGACCTCATGCGCGGTCATCGCATCCGGAAGACCGGTCAGGAACGCCACGGGATAGGCATAAAGCGCATCCTCCTGCGCTCCCGCGATCACGCTCTCGTCAGCCTTGAAGCTGCGCACGCCCGAAGGCCCGACGATCACGACGCTCGCCCCCGGCCGCAGGAAACGCACCGGACCACCTGTGCGCCCCTCCTCGACCAGACACAGCGGACGCGGCAGGTCCGGATCGATAAGGGGGCGCACGAAGGACGATGCCGCCGCCTCCACCGCGAAGGGCAGCCGCGCCAGCTTCTCCACCACCAGCGCGGCGGTGACGGGGCCGAGTTCCTCGACCATCAGCACGTCGAGAAAACCGTTCTCGACCAGCGCCGCGTCAAGTTCCGCGCTTTCGAGCGTGAGACCGGCATCGTGCAGCGGCACGCCCGCGTAAGGCCGCGCGAGGCTGTCGATGAAGTCGAGGACCTGCCGCTGGTCCTCATTGAGAGACAGATGCATCAGCGCGGCTCCCGGGGCAGTTCCAGCACGTCGCTGGCGATGATGTTGAGCTGGATTTCCGCCGACCCCGCCGCGACGCCCGCGACGATCCCGCGCTGGTGATGCATCTTGAGATACGGCGAGGCCCCCGCGAGCGCTTCGGGCAGGAACTCGACGACGAATTCGCACACCGCCCGCTCGGCCATGACGGTGGCGTAGCGCGCGGAACTGGACTCCGCACCGATGGCGAGGCCATCGACGCGCTTCTGGACGACGGCGTAGTTCGCCGTGCCCGCGGCCTCGCACAGTGCGGCACAACGCGCCGCCTCGATCCGCACATATTCGCGCGCAAAACGGCCCTGCTCCTGCAGCATCGTCACCGCCCGGTCCAGCGCGGCGCGCGCCAGCGTGAAGCGCGGGATGCCGAGGCGCTCATTGCGCAGCGAATAGGCGACGATCTCCCAAGCCTGTCCTTCCTCGCCGAAGCGGGCGGTCTCGGGCACGGTCACGTCGTCGAAGAAGACTTCGTGAATGTCGCCCTCGCCGATCAGCGAGGGGATCTGGCGCACGGTGATGCCGGGCGTATCCATCGGCACCAGAATGATGGTGATGCCCTTCTTGCGGTCGTCGCTGGTGCGCGTCAGCAGGAAACAGGTGTCGGCAAGGCCCGCATAGCTGGTCCAGATCTTCTGGCCGCTGATGACGTAGTTGCCTTCGGTCAGCGTGGCTCGCGTCCGCAGCGAGGCTAGGTCCGACCCGGCGTCAGGCTCGGAAAAACCCTGACACCACAGCGATTCCCCGCGCGTGATCGGCTCGAGGTAGCGGGCCTTCTGCTCGGGCGTGCCGTACTTCTCCAGCGTCGGGCCGATCCAGTTGACGTTCATGTACTGGCCGCCGCGCGGCTCGCCCGCGATCCACATCTCTTCGGAAAGGATCTGCTGCTCCCACGGACCCAGGCCCTCGCCGCCCATCTCGAGCGGCCAGTGCGGGAAGAGAATGCCCGCGTCGGCCAGCTTGACGCAGAAGTCGCGCGCGAAGGCGGTCAGTGCCGGGGACGCAGGGCCGTGTTCCGAGAATTTCTCCCAGTCCGCAGGCAGGTTGGCGTGCAGGAAGTCGCGGATCTTGTGCCGGAAGGCGTCCTGCCCGGCGGTCCATTCGAATTGCATCGGGGCGGCGCCCTCCTCTCAGCCTTTCGTTAGGCACAGGCAGCCTCGCCCCACAACCGCCGGGGCGTTGGAATCGCTGGCGCGATTGCGCATCGACCACTTGTGCTGGAAATCGCCTGCGGAGTACCGCAAGGACACAGCGAAGAGATAAGAAAGGACACGGGTGAGCGAGAAGGCATTCGTCGCGGTGGCGAAACTCGATGAAGTTCCGCAGGGCGGCAAGAAAGTGGTCGAGGTGGGCGGGATCAGCGTGCTCCTCGTCGGCGCGCGGAATCAGGTCTACGCGGTGCGCAACTTGTGCAGCCACGCCTACGAAACGCTTGAATGCGGCCGCGTGCGTGCGGGGTGGATTTCCTGCCCGGTTCACGGCGCGCGCTTCGATCTGGAAACCGGCAAGCCGATAAACCCGCCCGCCTCGATGCCGATCGATACTTATGAAGTGCGGATCAAGGGCGACGTGATCGAGGTGGCGGTCTAACCTCCCGATATCGCCCGCGCGTACCGCCCCTTATGGACGCGCCGCCGTGCCCCGTGCTTGGACGGTGTCCATGACCGATACGCCCGATCTCGAAGCGCTGCGCCGCGAAGTGCGCGCCTTCCTAGCCGCCGAGGCGCCGACCGGCTGGCGCGACGCGAGCCGCACGCAGGACGACTTCGTCCGCACCCAGCGCGACTGGTTTACGCGGCTGGTTTCGGCAGGCTACGCCATCCCGCACTGGCCCGCCGCATTCCCCGGCGGCGGCCGCAGCCTGGCCGAGCAGAAAGTGATCTACGAGGAACTGGCGAAGGCAGACTGCCCGCGCCTGCTGCTCTCCTTCGTCTCGACGTACCATGCTTTCGCAACGTTGCACGAATGTGCGACCCGGGAGCAGCAGGACCGCTACCTCCCGCGCATCCTCGAGGGCGAGACATGGTGCCAGGGCTTCTCCGAGCCCGGCGCCGGATCAGACCTCGCCGCCATCAAGACCAGGGCGGAACGCAAGGGCGACGTCTACGTCGTCAACGGCCAGAAGGTCTGGTCGACGATGGCGCAGTTTGCCGACAAGTGCCTGCTGCTGGTGCGCACCTCCTCGGACGGCCCCAAGCAGGCGGGCATCACGTACCTGCTGATGGACATGAAGGCACCCGGCGTCTCTGTCCGCCCGATCCACCAGATCCAGGGCGACGAGGAATTCGCCGAGATCTTCCTCGACAACGTGGAAATCCCCGTCTCCGAGCGCGTCGGCGAGGAAGGCAAGGGCTGGGCCGTGGCGCAGGCGACGCTTGCCTCGGAACGCGGACTGACGCTGATGGAGCTGTCCTACCGGATGCGCGGCGCCCTTGCACGCGTTGCCTCGCTGATCCGCGAGCACGGACACGAGGACGATCGCGGAGTGCTGCGGGATTTCGGCGAACTGGTGACGCAAGTGGACGCCGTGTGCGCCGTCGCCGACCAGTTCCTGGACAACCGGATCAAGGGCATCGAGCGCATTGGCGACGCCTCCATCATCAAGAACAGCTACAGCCGCGCGCTCAGGGCCTATGCGAAGCTGGGCCTGCGCCTTGGCGGCATCGCGGAGCAATACGTAGCGCCGATCACCTTCGGCGACCTCAATACCGGCAACTGGATGGCGGACTTCATGAACTCCTATGCCTGGACCATCGCCGGGGGCAGCGAGGAAGTGCAGCGTAATATCATCGCCGAGCGCATGCTCGACATGCCACGCGAGCCGAAAGCCTGGGTGGCCTGACATGATCGAACTGAACGAACTGACCGACGCCGCGCAGAAGGCGTTTCCTGCCGATGCACTCTCCCCCGGCCGCGACGAAAGCTGGCGGCTGGTGGCGGAGATGGGCTGGCTGATGGTGCGCCTGCCCGAGGAAGACGGCGGCCTCGGCCTTGATCGAGAGGCTTCCGCCGCGATCCATTTCGAGATGGGCCGCGTGCTGGCGACGACGCCGCTGATCCCGGCGCAATTGGGCCTGCAGGCCGTGCTGGCGAGCGAGATTGCGGCGCGGGTCGAGTGGCTGGAACGGCTGGCGGGTGGCGAATACGCCCCCCTGCACCTGCTCCCCGCGAAGCTGGAGGCGGCACCGAACGGCACGCTTTCGGGCGTAGTCGGCGGTGTGTTCGATGCGGACATGGCGATGGCGGTCGTTGCGAAGCTGCCCAGCGGCTATGCCCTCGTGCCGACCGATGCGCCGGGTGTTTCTATCGTGGAGCGCGCGATCTGGGACCCCAGCCGGCGCCTGTTCGACATCGTTCTTGATGGATACGCGCCCGATCCGGCACTCATGCTCACCGATGCGGACGGCGCTGCAGCGCTGCACGACGCGCTGGCGCCCGAAGCGCACCTTGCCGTCGCCGCCGACTGCCTCGGTGCCGCGAATGCCGCGTTGGAACTCACCATCGAGTACATGAAGATGCGCCGCCAGTTCGACCGGCCCATCGCCATGTTCCAGGCTCTCAAGCACCGCGCCGCCGATATGAAGGCGCGCATTGCCGTGGCCGAGGCGCTCCTGTGGAACCGGGTGCGCGACGATGCTGCAACCCTCGTCCAGTGCGGCGCGGCGAAGACGCTCGCGGCCGAGGCCTTCGCATTCGTCACCGAAGAGGCGATCCAGCTTCACGGCGGCATCGGCCTGACCGAGGAACACCCGATCCACCGCTTCATGAAACGCGCGATGCTGAACCTGCAGCTTTGCGGATCGCCAGACCTGTGGAACGAGCGGACGGGGCGAGAGGCGCTGGGCTGACAGATCGGCCGGAGCAATTCGTCGTCCCGGACTTGATCCGGGACCGGTGGTTGTCTTTAGGCGCAGTTCATGCGGCAAGTTATCTAAGCGACGGGTAGGCTGTTCACGGGCAGCGGTCCCGGATCAAGTCCGGGACGACGGTAAGCAACGCCCTGCCCCGCCGCTCGTTGTGCCGGGCATGGCCAAGACTTCCGGACACATCCGCGACAACATCGTCCTCTACGGTGCGCTGACGGCGAACATGGGCATCGCCGTCGCCAAGTTCGTGGCGGCAGGTATCGGCGGCTCTTCCGCCATGGCGACCGAGGGTGTCCATTCGCTGGTTGACAGCGGTAACCAGATCCTGCTGCTCTACGGCCAGAAGCAGGGCAAGCGCGCAGCCGACGCCGCCCATCCCTTCGGCTACGGGCGCGAGCTGTATTTCTGGGCCTTCGTGGTCGCGATCCTGATCTTCGCGGGCGGCGCGGGCATCTCGATCTACGAGGGCATCGCCCATATCCGCGAGCCGCGCGCCGTCGAGGACCCGACGCTCAGCTACATCGTGCTGGGCATCGCCTTCCTCATGGAGGGCGCATCCTGGGCCATCGCGGTGAAGGAGTTCAACGCGGGCCGCGCCGGGCAGAGCTGGTGGCAGGCAATCCGCCGCTCCAAGGACCCGCCGGGCTTCATCGTCCTGTTCGAGGACAGCGCAGCGCTCATCGGCCTCACCATAGCAGCGGCGGGCATCTGGGCGAGCGGCCACTTTGCGGAACCAAGACTCGACGGCGCGGCATCGGTGGTGATCGGGCTGGTGCTGGCGGCCGTCGCGGTGCTGCTGGCGCGCGAGTCCAAGGGCCTGCTGATCGGAGAGGCCGCCGACCCGGCACTGATTGCCGGGCTGCGCGGGGTGATGGAAGGCAACCCGCACATCACCTCGGTCAACCATGTGCGCACCGTACACACAGGACCGGACGCGGTGTTCGTGGCGATCAGCGCGGACTTTGCCGACGACCTGCCGATGGGCGAGGCGGAAACGCTGATCGAGGAACTGGAGATGCGCATGAAGGCGCTGTCACCGAAGATCACCTCGATCTACATCCGGCCCGAGAAGCGCGAACAGGCGGTGCTGGGTTAAGTAAGGCCCACCCCTGCCCCCTCCCGCAAGCGGGAGGGGAATGAGAGACCTGCGCTCCGCCCTCCCGCGTGCGGGAGGGACGGTAGGCTTGAGAGCGCAGCGAACTAGCCGGACGGGGTGGGTATCAGATCGCCATCAGCCGCTTAACCTCCGCGACGATCTCGGGCGGCTGCACGAGATAGGCATCCTCCAGCTTCTTCGCGAAGGGCACCGCGCAGTACGGCGCACCGAGGCGGCCGACGGGAGCCTTGAGCTTGCCGAACAGCACTTCCTGCGCCGTTGCGGCGATCTCCGCGCCGGGACCGAAGTTGCGGCCCGCTTCGTGCACCACCAGCAGGCGTCCGGTCTTCTCGGCCGAGGCCAGCACCGTTTCCTTGTCCCACGGCGAGATCGTGCGCAGGTCCACCACTTCGACCGAGACGCCTGCCGCCGTCAGTTCCTCGACCGCCTGCATCACCGTGAACATCATCTGCCCGTAGGAGACGATGGTGAGGTCGCTGCCCGGTACGACCACGTTGGCCTTGCCCAGCGGGATCGGGCCCTGGTTGACCGGCGTGTCCATCGGCACGAACAGGGTCTTGACGCTTTCGATGATGATGACCGGATCGGGGTCCTGGATCGCCGAGAGATAGAGGCCCTTCATGTCGCCCGGGGTCCAGGGGATCACCACCTTGATGCCCGCGGTATGCGCGAACCACGCCTCGTAGAAGTCGGCGTGCTGCCCGGCGGTCTGGTTGCCGCCGCCGGTCATGGTGCGGATCACCAGCGGCACCTGGCTCTGGCCGCCCGACATGAAGCGCAGCTTGGCCGCGTGGTTCACGATCATGTCCATGGCGACGGTCGTGAAGTTCATCAGCATGATCTCGGCCACCGGCTTGTAGCCGGCCATGGCCACGCCGATCGCCGCGCCCATGATCGCCTGTTCGGAGATCGGGGTGGAGCGCACGCGGCTGGTGCCGAACTTCGTCGACAGCCCGCGCGTCACACCGCAGACGCCGCCGCCCTCGTTGTCGGCGATGTCCTCGCCCAGAACGAGGACCTTGGGATCGGCTTCCATCGCCTCGCTCAGCGCGGCGTTGATGGCTTGCAAGCCGTTCATCTTCACCGTCTCGACGACGGGGGCTTCGAGAGTTTCAGTGCTCATGCCGGAATCTCCTCGGCAAAGACGTCGCGGCGCAGTTCGTCGTCGGACGGGAATTCACAGGCCATTGCGTAGTCGATGGCGTCGTTTACTTCGGCCTCGATCCTCGCGGTCAGCGCATCGAGTTCCTCGGCCGAGGCGACGCCGTCGTCGATCAGCTTCTGGCGGAAGCGCGGCAGCGGATCGGCCTCGATCGCGGCGGCCTTTTCTTCCTTGGTCATGTAGGCGTCGTTGTCGCCGAAGACGTGGCCCATGAAGCGGAAGGTCTTGCACTCCAACAAGGTCGGCCCTTCACCGGCGCGGGCGCGCTCGATGGCGGCGTGGGCATGGGCATAAACGTCGAGCGGATCGTTGCCGTCGACCGTGTAGCCCGGCATACCGTAACCGGCCGCGCGCTTGGCGATGAAGTCCACCGAAGTGCCGTTCTCGTAGCGGGTGTGCTCGGCAAAGCCATTGTTCTGGCACACGAAGATCACCGGCAGCTTCCACACCGAAGCGAGGTTCAGCGCCTCGTGGAAGGCGCCGATGTTGCTGGCGCCGTCACCGAAATAGGCGACCGTCACCTGCTTCGTCCCGTCGAGCAGCGCCGCCCAGCCGAAGCCGTTGGCGATCGGCATCGAGGAGCCGACGATGCCGGTCGTCACCATCACCCCGGTTTCCGGATGCGTGAGGTGCATCGGGCCGCCCTTGCCCTTGCAGGTGCCGTCGACGCGGCCGCAGATTTCTGCCCACAGGGGACGCAGCGGCATGTCCTTGGCGACCATGTCGTGGATGCCGCGATAGATCGTGCAGATCTTGTCGTCGTTGTTGAGCAGCACCGAGATTGCCGAGGGAATGCACTCTTGCCCGCGCGCCGAATAATACGGCGCGGTGATGCGGCCGCGGCGGATCTGCTGACGGGTGAGGTCGTCGTTGCGCTCGATGCGGATCATTCGACGGTAGATGTCGACCTGTGTGGCGGCGTCGGGGATGGCCCGGTTGGTTGGCGTTTCGCTCATGATTCCTCTCTCGGACAGCTCGTGGCTGCTGGGATGGCTGAACATTGGTTCAGGGCAGGCCCCGCTGGCAAGGGCGAGTGAACCGCCCCTGCGGTATCTGCGTTTCAGGACACCTGGTTGCCGAGGCCGGCCGCGTGCTTGGCCGCGATCCAGCCGAAGGTCATCGACGGGCCGACACTCGCGCCGGCGCCGGGATAGACGCGGCCCATCGGCGATGCGGTGGTGACGCCGCATGCATAGAGCCCCTCGATCACCGAGCCGTCCTCGCGCAGAACGCGCGAATCGCAGTCGCACACGACGCCGCCGTAAGTCCCGACGTCACCCGGATAGACCGGGAAGGCATAGAACGGCGCCTTGTCGATCGTCCCCATCGTCTGGTTCGGGCCGTCCTTGAAGAACGGATCGCCGAGGAAGTTGTCGTAGGCCCGCTCGCCGCGCTGGAAATCCTCGTCGCGGCCGCCGCGCACGAAGCCGTTCCAGCGTGCGACCGTGGTTTCCAGAGCACCCGGGGGGACGCCGATGATCCCGGCCAGTTCGCCTACCGTGTCGGCCTTGCGCATCCAGCCCGAGGCGAGCCACTTGGCCATGTTCTTCTTGGCCGTGCCCTTACCGGCGACGGCGTATTCGTCCATGTATTGCTGGTCGAGGATCGCCCAGCTCGGCACTGCGGGCACGGTGCGGTTGCGCACCAGCATGGTCTCGCAGAACGCCTCGTAGGAGCCGCCCTCGTTCATGTAGCGCAGGCCCGACTGGTCGACCTGGATCGCATGCGGCTTGGCGGTGGTGCTCTGGGTGCCCGGCTTGACGTAGTCGGCGTCCCAGCCGGGCGCGTCGGTCATCTGGAAACCGACCATCTGGTCCATCTGCGCCAGCGCAGCCCCCTTCGCGGCGAGTTCGCGGTGCATGTCGCCGGTGTCGGTCTCAATGCCGTTGGACCACTTCGACTGCGTGCCCGGCATGTAGGTGTCGCGCATCGCCTGGTTCATCGAGAACCCGCCCGCGTTCATCAGGATGCCCAGCCGCGCGCCGATGCGCCATGGCTTGCCGTCCTTCTCGGTGACGACGCCGACGGCCTTTTCGCCTTCCATGATGACTTCGCTGACGGGCGAATTCACTCGGATGTCGGCCGCCTGCTTGTCCAGCACGGCCTTCAGCATCCGGCCCTGCAGCGCCGCACCCGCCGTGACCCAGTGCTTGCCGGTGAGCTTTCCGGCGACGAACTTGAAGGCGATCTTGATGAAGACGCGCTTGAGTTCCCACGAATGCTTCATGAACGGCAGCTTCATCCCGTCGTCCAGCTTCACCGGCACTTCGAGGAAGCCCTTGCGCAGCTTGGCCGCCCATTCCTTGCCCAGTTCGTTCTTGTCGAAGGGCAGCGCGGTGACGGTGCGGCTGGTCTTCATGCCGCCGGGGAGTTCGTCGTAGTAGTCGGGCCAGAAGCGGGAGCCGCGCTCCATCCGCACGCCTTGCGCGACGATGAAGTCCAGCATCTTCGGCGCCTCGACCGCATAAGTGCGGCGCCGCGCCGGGCTGGTGCCGGGGGATTCCGCATCGTCGGGCACCACGGCATCAAGGTACTGACAGGCGCGTTCCAGACTGTCCTCGCCGGGGTCCATGAAGCGGTTGCCGGGTATCCACATGACCCCGCCGGACTTCGCCGTGGTGCCGCCGACCCACTGCGCCTTCTCGAGGATCACGACGGTCTTGCCCGCCTGCTTCATCAACAATGCCGAAGCCATCGAGCCTGCGCCGCTGCCCACGACCACCCAGTCGAAAGTCTCGTCGAACTGCGTCATCGTGCCGTAACCTCTCCGCCTAGCCGCGCTGCTGCGCATGCGTTCAGCCCGGTAGATCGAACTTCGCCCGCTTTGGCAACGCGAGGGGCAAAGGTTTCGCCGGAGCGAAAGGTTTGGGCAAAATCGCGTTTTCGCATGGCCCTCGATACCGCCCGGCCTATGACGCTGGAGGGAAGAGGAGACCTGCCGAAATGACCGATACCGCGCCCGCCCTGCCGCAGTTGGCCACGATCGAAATGGCCCGCGAAGGACGGCTGCTGCGCATCACGCTCAACCGGCCCGAGGCGCTGAACGCGGTAAACCTGCAGCTTCACGACGATCTGGCCGAGGCGATGTGGTTCGCACAGGTCGATACCGGATCGGACGTCGTCGTGCTGACCGGCGCGGGCCGCGCCTTCTCGGCGGGCGGTGACCTCGACCACATCGAGAACAATGCGCGCAACCCACATCTCTTCGACCACGAGACGCGGGTAGCCAAGCGCATCGTCTCTACCCTGCTCGACATCGACAAGCCGGTGGTGTGCCGGATGAACGGCCACGCGGTCGGCCTCGGCGCGACGCTAGCGCTGCTGTGCGATGTGATCTTCGCCGCCGAGGGCGCGAAGATCGGCGACCCGCACGTCGGCCTCGGCCTCGTCGCGGGGGACGGCGGCGCGGTGATCTGGGCGCAGCGCATCGGCCTGACGCGGGCCAAGGAATACCTGCTGACCGGCGACCTGCTTACGGCCAGCAAAGCGGCCGAGATCGGGTTGATCAATCACTGCGTGCCGGCGGGCGAACTCGACGCGGCGGTCGATACGTTCTGCGCGAAGCTGCTGGCAGGCGCGACGGTGGCGATCCGGGCGACCAAGATCCTCACCAACCTCGAACTCAAGCGGCTGGCGACGGCGCTGATGGACGCGGGGATCGCCTACGAAAGCGTCTCGGTCCGCAGCATGGACCATCTGGAGGGCATTCAGGCCCTCAGGGAAAAGCGGCCGCCGAAGTTCGTGGGCCGCTGAGTCTCCTCACTTCGTCATTGCGAGCGCAGCGTAGCAATGATGAGGAAGGGTTAGCCCGGCACCACCCGCTCGCCGTGCTCGGTGAACAGCGCGGTGTAGCAGGTGCCCATGTCCTGCGCGTCGCTCTGCGTCAGTTCGCCCGACTTCGAGGCCGCGCCCAGCGCGCCGAGGAAGGCCATCGGGTCATCCGCCTCGATGTCGTAGATCGCGAGGAATTCGTTGGGATCCGCGCCCATCAGCCGCGCCGCCAGCTTGTAGCGCTGGGCGCCCGCCATGCCGAACGTGTTGACCAGTTCGGGCAAGTGCTTGGTGTCGTACCATTCGTGATACTCGGCCTCGCGACCGGGCTGCGGGCGAGTGAGCGCGACGAGCTTCATCTTCATGGCAATTCCTCTCTTCCAGACGTTCTTGCCGCCGAGGATTGGCCAGCCCCGACACCGATGCAAGCGGCCACTATCCGGTTGCCGAAAGCATCGCCCCGCCGTCCCTGGCGAACACCGGACACGATCCGAACGGCTCCTCCGCACTCACCGCGATCATCTCCTGCACCGCGCTCTCTCCGCGATACTCGCGCGGGTTGGCGCCGAAGACGCGCTTGAACATGCGGCTGAAATGCGCGGGGCTCTTGAAGCCGACGCCATAGGCGATCTCCCCGATCGACACCTCGCGCGGGTCGGAAGCCGCGAGCCAGTCCCTCGCCTTCGCCAGTCGCTGCTCCCAGACCAGTTCCGAGAACGAGGTGTCGCGCATCCGCAGCAGGAACGAGAGATAGCGCGGAGAAATGCCGCAGCCCTTCGCCACCATCGCCGTCGACAGCAGGGGATCGGCGAGGTGGACCTCAATGAACCGCAGCACCTGCTCCAGCCTCCGCTCGGCGATCGACAGGCGGGCGGGCGCGGTGTCTTCCCCCGCGCGGATGGCATTGCCGATCAGGCCGAGCGCGGTATCGACCAGAAGCCGCGCCGACGCCTCGCCGATGCGCCCCTCGTCGGCCAGCACTTCGTCCAGCAGAGTCTCGGCCAGCGCGAGTTCGGCGCGCTCCATCGCCATGAACAGGCCGTTGTTGAATTCCTGCCGCACGAAGCCGCGCAGGATGTGGGTGGGCACGGCGAGGTTCAGCACTTCGTGCATTCCGTCCTGGCCTATCCGGCACTCCACGCAGAACGGCGACATCGAGCGGGTGATGAGGAAGTCCCCGGCTTTCGCCACCTTGCCGCCGCACTGGTTGGAGACGGCGAGTTCCCCCCGCTTGACGAACCACAGGATCGAGAGGTCCGTCGCATCCTCGCGAATATGACGGCGCGAGCGGCGGAAGAACAGATTGGCGGCCGAACGTCGCCGTATGATCGAGATTGCACCGACTGCCTTGCGCTCCGAATGCAAGTCGGCGGTCGCCGCATCGTCCGCGATCCAGATGTCACCCCGGCAGTATTCCTGCCCGCGACTGCCGTGAAACAGGCAATCGCGGTGCTCGCGCATCTGGAACGTGAACAGAGTCTCCGCCATGGCTCTCTCCCGATGGCGGGACCGAGGCGCTTCTGTCGGCGTCGGTGCTCCCCACCATTCGTATCACCTGTGCGGGATGCTACCCGACATTGTCGGCAAATCGACCGGCATTGCGTACACGGCCGTCTAGCATCGCCCGGGCGTTACTCCATTACCAGCACGACCCGGCCAGCAGCCTTGCCCGAGAAGGCCGCGTTCATCGCCTCGGCATGACGCTCAAGCGGATAGCGTTCGGCGATCGCGGGGGAGAACACACCCTCGCCAGCCAGTTCCATCACCTTGCGCCGCAGGGCGGCGGCCTCGGTGGGACGCCGCAGCGCGTGATCGCGCATCTGCACGCCCACGAGGCTGGCGCTCTTGAGCAGCGGCAGGTTCGTGCGCAGCGCCGCGATCCCGGCGGTGAAGCCGATCACCAGATGGCGCCCGTCGTAGCCGAGATTGCGGAAGGCCGGTTCGCTGGCCTCGCCGCCCACGGGATCGAAGACGATGTCGACGGGCTTGCCGTCGTTCGCCGCCATGACCTGATCGCGCCAGTCCTGCGCGCCGGTGGTGACGACCGCATGCGCCCCGCCCGCCAGTGCCGCCGCCTGCTTCTCCGGACTGGATGCCGAGGCGATGACGTGCAAGCCAAGGTGCCTGCCGACCTGGATTGCCGCGTATCCGGTCCCGCCCGCCGCGCCGAGCACCAGCAGCGTCTCGCCCGGCTTCGCGCGCCCGCGATCGGCCAGCGCGTAGTACGCGGTCTGGTAGTTCACCGCGAAGACAGCGGCCTGCTCGAACGTCATCGCCTCGGGCACTTTCGCCATGTTGGCGGCGGCGAAGAGATTGGCCTCGGCGAACAACCCGCCGAGCCCGCCGCAGAACACGCGGTCACCGGGGGCGAGGTGCGTCACGCCCGGCCCCACCGCCTCGACCAGGCCCGCCGCCTCGCTGCCGGGGATGAAGGGCATCGGCGGCTTGAACTGGTAGTGCCCCATCGCTGTCAGCACATCGACGTAGGACACCCCCGCCGCCTTGATGGCGACGCGCACCTGACCCTCGCCGGGAGCACCGGGGTCGAACGCTTCGAGGACATAGCTCTCCGGCGGCCCGAAGGCGCGGCCGATGACCGCGCGCGGGCTCAATGCTGCCCCCCGTCGCAGCGCACGATCGAGCCCGTCACGTTGACCGAGGCAGGGCTGGCCAGGAACAGCGCGGCGGTGACGATCTCCTCCGGGTTCGCCGCATGCCCGCGCGGGATCGGGATCGGCCCCTGCCCCTTGTCGGGCCATGCCTCGACGATATCGGTGCGGAATGCGCCCGGCGAGAGCGTGTTGACCCGCACGTGCGGCGCATATTCCCACGCCAGCGAGCGGCTCATCGCATTGAGCGCGGCCTTGGACGATCCATAAGTCACCACCTGCGGTAGCGGCATCATCGAGCCCGAGGAGGTCACGTTGATGATGCAACCGCCCGGCCCGCCTGCCTCGGCGCGGTCGAACATGCGCTTGCCCACCAGTGT
Source organism: Novosphingobium resinovorum (assembly GCF_027922145.1). Lineage (GTDB taxonomy): Bacteria > Pseudomonadota > Alphaproteobacteria > Sphingomonadales > Sphingomonadaceae > Novosphingobium > Novosphingobium resinovorum. Next base: position 398,412 of record NZ_BSFC01000024.1, read on the forward strand.
CGAAAGGCGGAACGGCCCCTTGAAGTTGAGGTTGAGCACGGAATCGAACAACTTCTCGCTGACTTCGTGGCTGGGCATGCGCGGGCTCATCCCCGCATTGTTCACAAGGATATCCACAGCCCCGAAAGCCGCATAGGCCTCCTCGACCAGCCGCTCGCATTCGTCCCAGCGGCCGACGTGGGCGCTGATCGCCATCGCCTTGCGGCCAACACCGCGCATTTCCTCGCAGACCGCCTCGCAGACATCGAGCTTGCGACTGGCGACGATCACGTCGGCACCGCGCTCGGCGAAAGCGCGGACCATCTGGTAGCCCAGCCCGCGCGACCCGCCGGTGACGAGCGCGACCTTGCCGGTGAAGTCGAACAGCGGGTCCATCTCAGGCATCTCTCGCATTCGGGTAGCGCTCCAGCGCCTTCGCGGTGCGCGTCGGGATATGCTCAGTCGGAAACATCCCTTCCGCCGGCCGCACCCGCTTGAGATAGGCGCGCGCCAGTTGCGAGCGGTGCGCGTCGGTCGGCCCATCGGCGAAGGCCAGCGCCATGTTGCCGCCGTACCATTTGGCCAGCGGCATATCGAGCGAGATGCCCAGAGATCCATGCACCTCCAGCGCCCGCCCGACGACGTTCGCATAGACCGAGGCCATCGCCACCTTGCACATGCCGATGTGTTTGCGCGCCGCGCCGTGCTTCAGGCGGCCCGCCTCGATCTCGTCGATCAGCCATGCGGTCTTGAGCACCAGCAGGCGGAACTGCTCCAGTTCGATCACCGAATCGGCGATCTTGGCCTGCACCAACTGGTGATCGCCCAGCATCGCGCCCTTGGTGCGGCGCGAGACGGCGCGTTCCAGCATCATGTCGAGCGCGCGGTTGCACATGCCCACCGTGCGCATGGCATGGTGGATGCGGCCCCCACCCAGCCGCGCCTGCGCCACCTTGAATCCTTCGCCCGGCCCCCCGAGCATATGATCGAGCGGCACCCGGACCCGGTTGTAGCGGATATGCGCGTGATGCCCGTTCTCGGGATCGAAGTCCCCGGCGATGGCGACGTTGCGCAGGATCTCGATCCCCGGCGTGTCGGCGGGAACGACGAACATGCTCATCCGCTCGGTCAGCGGGGCGTCCGGATCGGTCACGGCGATGACCAGCAGGAAGCTGGCGAACCGGGCATTGGAGGAGAACCACTTCTCGCCCTCGATCACCCATTCGTCGCCTTCCTGCACGGCGCGGCATGTGAAGACGTCGGGGTCGGCGCCGCCCTGCGGCTCGGTCATCGAGAAGCACGAGACGATCTCGCCGGCCATCAGCGGGCCGAGGTACTTCTGCTTCTGCTCCGCCGTGCCGAACAGGGCGAGGATTTCGGCATTGCCGGTATCGGGCGCGGCGGTGCCGAACACCGTCGGCGCCCAAGTGGAGCGGCCGATGATCTCGTTCATCAGCGCCAGCTTGACTTGTCCGTAGCCGGGACCGCCAAGATGCGGGCCGAGATGGCAGGCCCAGAGCCCCTGCGCCCTCACCTGCTCCTGCAGCGGCTTCAGGTGCCGCCGGGCGGCCGCGTAGGAGGGATCGAACTGCGCGCCCTGTTCGGGGAACAGCAGGTCCATCGTCTCGCACTCGTCGCGCACGAAGCGGTCCATCCAGTCGAGCCTGGCCTGGAACTCCGGGTCCGTCGAAAAATCGATCATCGTTCTCTCCCATTCCTCCCCGTACCGGAGAGGAATTCACTGCATTCTCGCCACTTGCGCGGCGGTATCGCGGAAGCACTGCTCGACGATGCGCGCGAAGAAGCGCCCCGTCTCCTTCGGCAATATCCCCGCCTCCGCCTGCGCCACCTTGTATTCGAGCAGGCACCCGGACTTGAATTTCGAGAGCACCGAGAACCATTCGAAGTCGCGAATGTCGCGCCCGGTGCCCGCGCAGTAATAGCGCGCCAGCTCCTGCTTCGTCGGGAAGTTGGCCGGGTTGTTGAGTGCGGTCGGGAACTCCCGGTCCGGATCGTCCTCGTCGCGCATGCCGCCGGTGAACCAGCCCATGTCGATCATAGGATCACCGATGGTGGACAGTTCCCAGTCGATCATCGCCGCAAGGCGCGCCGGAGGGCCGTGGCGGAACATCATGTTGGGGGTGCCGACATCGCCGTGGATGATCCCGCGCACTTCCTCCGGCATCCGCGCGTGCCGCAGCCAGTCCTCGGTTTCGGCATAGCCTTCGAGCACGCGGCCCTCGTAGCCGTAGCGCTCCTTGTAGGACGCCAGCTGGCCCGCCCAGCGATCGACCTGCCGTTCCAGGAACCGGCCCGGCTTGCCGTAGTCCCCCAGCCCGATCGCCTCGTGATCGACGTTGGCGAGCGCGATCAGCCCGTCGACGATGGCAAAGGGGATGCCGTATTCGCAAGGCATCGTATCGAAGGGCGGCTCGTTGTGAATCTTCTCGCCGCGCAAGTTCGGTGCCCAGCCCTCGACTTTCTCCATGACGTAGAACGGCGCGCCGACCACGCTGTCGTCGGAACAGGACCCGTAGCACACCGGATGGGGCACCTGAGTGCCTTTGAGTGCCGTCAGGATACGCGCCTCGCGCAGCACGCCCTTCTCCGCTCCCGGCGGCGGCACGGCGGGTGGACGGCGCATGACCATCGGCTTCTCGCCCCGGTCGATCGTCAGCACCACGTTCGACGTGCCCCCCGAGAGTACCGCGGTGCGCAGCGGCCCCTTGCCCAGTTCGGGCACGAAGGCGTCCAGCCATTCGGTCAGCGGCCCGACTGGGGCCAGCCGGTCGAGATCGGCGTCCATCATCCTCTCCTCAGCGAGCGCGGAAATGCGCCTCTATCTGCCTGCGCACCGCGCGCAGCGCGGCCGTCGCGGCCGCGACTTCTTCGGAATCGAGCACCAACCGCGCAGCCAGTGCATCGGCGCGCGCGTCGATCTGACGCTTGAGCGCGGCGCCCTTCGCGGTCGGACGCAGCAGCATGGCGCGCTTGTGTGCGGGATTTTCGAAAGTCTCGACCAGCCCGGCATCGCGCAGGGCATTGGCGGCGCGCTGCACCAGCTGGCGCGCGTGGCCCATCGAGCGGCCGATCTGCGCGACGGTGGGGGCATCTTGCGCCTCCACCACCGCGGTGAGCACCATGTGCTCGCTGTCGTTGAGCGCGCATCCCGCCCGCGCCTCGCCGAAGACGCTGCGCAGGCGGCCGTTCAGGCGGATGGTCTCATCGACCAGTCCTACCAGCGGATGACGCGACTCAGATACTCCCGTTTCCATGGAAACGGGGTGTCATGTTGACACGATCGTGTCATTTCTTTGGAGGCGCGGCCTCGTCAAGCATCGCCCGGGCGACATGGAGGAACGCCGCCGTGTCGGTCTGGGCCGAAGGGATCGCCTTGCGGAACGTCGCGAAGCCGTGGATCAGACCCTTGCCCTCGAAGTAGGCGGTCGGCACCCCGGCCTCGACCAGTTTGGCGGCATAGGCACGGCCCTGGTCGCGCAGCGGATCGAGCCCCGCCGTCACCAGCACCGTCGGCGGCAGGCCCGCCAGATCACCGAGGATCGGCGAGGTGCGTGGGCTCTTCGAATCGGCCGCATAGTGCTCGGTAAAGCTCGCCATGCTCTTCGCGTCGAGCATGTAGCCCTCGGCGAACAGTTTCGAAGAGGGATAGAGCTTGCCGAAATCGGTCGCCGGATAGATCGGGATCTGCATCACCACCGGCACCGCCGCAGGCTTGTCGCGCAGGGCCGCTGCCGTGATCAGCGTGAGGTTACCGCCCGCGCTGTCGCCGCTGAGGATCAGGCCGGTGAACGCGCGCCCGAACGCCTTGCCGTTGGCCGCCACCCAGCGCGCCGCCGCCTCGCCGTCGTCCGGCGCGGCGGGCCAGGGGTTCTCGGGCGCGAGGCGGTACTCGACCGACACCACCGGCAGGTCCAGTTGCCGCGCGATCTCCGCCGCAAGGCCGGCGTGAGTATCGATGCTGCCGAGCACGTAGCCGCCGCCGTGATAGAACACCACAACCGGCCCGGGACCGCGCTCGGGGCGCGGATCGAACAGGCGCAGCGCCATCGGCCCGCCGGGCCCGGGCATCGTCACGTCCTTCGTGGTAACGTTCCCGATCGGCAGATCCTGCTGCGCCATCGCCGCCAGCGCAGCAGGCGGCAGCTTGTGTATCTGCATCAGCAGTTCGCGCGTGAAAGGCGGGTTGGGCTTGGCGTAGAACGCCTTGAGATAGGCCGCGACGTCCGGGCGGACATCGGGCGCGGCGCTCGTTTCCTGCGCCGCAGGAGCTGCCTGTCCGGACGCGACCGGCGCCGTCGCCAGCATCAGGGCCATCACTCCGCAGCCTGCAATGCCGCGCATACCCGCCATTCTCTTCATCGACTTCCCCTCCTGTTCGGCCGGCGGCGCATGTCCCGTCCGGCCCCGGCGGGGATCAGTATACCCCGCCCTGCTCTTCCGCAAAGTTGCCCATGTCACCCGCCGCTGCCGCCGCATTCGCATCGCGCGCGTCGCGGGCACTGCGGATCGAGGCCACCAGCGCGTCGCGGCGGCGGCTGAACTCGTCCTCGGCGGTGTACTGGCGCGGTTCGGTGTCGGGCTTGAAGGCCTCCCAGATTACCGAGGCTTTCGGCTCGTCGGTAGGCTCGACGCCCATGACGCGCTTGCCGGTCACGCGGTCGATGCGGACCATACGGATGCCCTGCGGCGCCACGAAAGGCTGGTGCGACCAGCGGCCCGGCGTCGCCAGCACCACGTCCTTGAATATCGGCGCGGCGATGCGGCCACCCTGCGCGTAACCGCCCAGCGAGCGCGGCGTGTCGTAGCCGATGTAGACGCCGCCCACGTAGTCCTGGTTGCCGCCCATGAACCACACGTCGGTCGGGCCGTTGGTGGTGCCGGTCTTGCCGAACATTGGCAGCTTGAGGTCGCGCAGGCGCTCCGCCGTGCCGCGGGTGACGACGCCTTCGAGCATGTGCACGGTCTGGTACGCCGTCGGCGCGTCCATCACCTGCTTGCCGACGCGCTGGATGCGCGGCATCGGCTTGCCGTCCCATTGCGCCATGTTGCAGGCGTTGCAGGTGCCCTTGTCGGCCCGCCAGATCACCTTGCCATTGCGGTCCTGGACGTAGTCGATCACCGAGCCGGAGAACTGCACGCCGTTGTTGGCCAGCGCCGCATAGGCGTTGATCATGCGTCCCACCGTCGTCTCGCCCGCGCCGAGTGCGAACGACAGGTACTTCTGGTAATCGCCGATGCCCATGTTGTGGAACGTGCGCGTGACCTTGGCCATGCCCACGTCGTTGGCGATGCGCACAGTCATCAGGTTGCGCGACTGTTCGAGGCCCCAGCGCAGCGTATGACTGCCCGAACCGCCCGCACCGCCGAAGTTACGGAAGCACTTGTTGCCCAGACCCGCGCCCTGGAACACGCAGAAGGTGCCGTCGAGCACTTGCGTGGCGGGGGTCATGCCGTTCTGCAGCGCGGTCGCGTAGACGAAGGGCTTGATGGTCGAGCCGGGCTGGCGTTCGGCCTGCGTCGCGCGGTTGAAGCTGTCGATCCCGGAATCGAAGCCGCCCTGCATGGCAAGAATGCGACCCGAACCAGGCTGCTCGATGATCATGCCGCCCGAGACTTCGGGAATGCCGCGAAGCGCCCAGGTGCTGCCGCCCATCGGCTGGGCCGCGACCAGATCGCCGACCTTGGCCTTGTCGGAAATACCGGTCAGCGTGGAAACGTTGCCGTCGGAGAAGCCGATGCGCCCCGTGCTGCCCGAGGCATCGAGAATGACGCCGACGCGCCAGTCCTTGTAGTCGATCGTCTTGTTGGCGACGACGAGCTGGCTCTGCCAGTTCTCGAGGTCGCTCAGATGCGCGATCGGCCGCACGAAGCCGCGATTGCCGTGATAGAGCAGCAGCCCCTTGCGCAGCGCATCACGCACCGCGACCTGCATCTGCGGATCGAGCGAAGTGCGCACCCAAAGACCGCCCGCATAAACGCTGTTCGGACCGTCTTCGGCCTTTTCGCCGTACTTGCCGATCAGGCGGCGGCGAACTTCCTCCAGGAAGTAACCGTTCGACGGCTCGTACGTGCTGGTACGCTGTGTCACGAGGCCGAGCGGCTCCGCCTTGGCGGCGGCGGCGTCCTGCGCGCTGGCCCAGCCGTTGCGCACCATCTGGTCGAGCACCCAGTTGCGGCGCTCGATCGCGCGGTCCTCGTTCTTCTTGCGGCCGTAGACTTCCGGCGCACGCGGCAGAATTGCGAGGAACGCGCTCTGGCTGAGCGACAGGTCCTCGACGTCCTTGTCGAAATAGGCGCGCGATGCCGCCTGCACGCCGAACGAACGGCGGCCGAGGGGAATCTCGTTGAGGTAGAGTTCGAGGATCTGCTGCTTGGTCAGCACGCCCTCGATACGGCGGGCGACGATCATTTCCTTGAGCTTGCGCGTCACGGAATATTCGTCGCCGATCAGGATGTTCTTGGCGACCTGCTGGGTGATCGTCGAACCGCCCTTGGCGCGCACGCCCGAGCCGTACTTGGTGACATAATCCACCACCGCGCCCGCCAGACCACCGACGTCGACGCCGCCGTGCGTCCAGAACGTGCGGTCCTCGGCCGAGAGGAAGGCGTTGACCATCGGCCTGGGGAAATCGACAAAGCGCAGCTGCACGCGCCGTTCGCGGGCGTAAGAATAGACGATCTCGCCGTCCATCCCGCGCACCATCGTCGGCAGCGGCGGCTGGTATTCCAGCAGCTTGTTGGCGTCCGGCAGGTCGTGGGCAAGGAACACCCAGAACGCGGCGATGCCGGCAAAGCCTGCCATGCACAGATAGCCGAAACGGCGCATCCACTTGCGTTCGTGCCAAGCCCTGCGCAGAGCGGCAAGGCGTCCCGGCCCATCGCGGCGGATGCGGTAGGTCGCGTCTTCGGGCGGCTGTTCGCCGGGATCAATCGCGTCGGTCATTGCGTGCGCCCTCTAGCACGGCGTTTTGGCGCAAGGAAACCACTCTCGTCGCAACTCTTCGTCGTCCCGGACCTGATCCGGGACCGCTGGCCGTAAACAGCGCACGAAGCTGCCCGCGGCCTGCCGCCCAAAGACCGCCACCGGTCCCGGATCACGTCCGGGACGACGCGTTCAGCCCGCTCAACCACCAGGGTTCCTTGCGAAATAGGCGCGGATCGCCTTCGCGCCCGCCTCCGCCAGCACCTGCTGCCCCTGCTTCGATCCCAGCGCCTGCGCGTCGTCGGGATTGTTGATGTAGCCCGTCTCGAACAGGATCGAGGGCATGTCGGGCGCCTTCAGCACCGCCAGCGCGGCGGCTTCAGGCCGGTCGCGGTGCATGCCGACGCCCGCGTCGCCCAGTTCGCGCAGCAGCAGCGTCGCGACTTGCGTAGAGCGCGCCTGCGCCCCGCGCTGCGAGAGGTCGAGCAGGATCGCGCCCACTTGCGCGCTCGTCTTCGACAGCTTGACGCCGTTCACGCGGTCGGCGCCGTTTTCCCGTTCGGCGAACCGCTCGGCGGCCTGGCTCGATCCCTTTTCCGAGAGGACATAGACACTTGCCCCGCGCGCCGAATCAGCCTCGGCGCTGTCGGCATGGATCGAGACGAACAAGTCCGCGTTCAGCCGCCGGGCAATGTCAGGGCGATCGGCGAGCGCGATGAAGCGGTCGGTGTCGCGCGTCAGGGCCACGCGCAGGCCGCCGCTTGCCAGCAGCTTCTCGCGCAGCGCCAATGCGATCTGCAGCGCCACGGCCTTTTCCTTCAGCGCTCCGGCCCCCGCGCCGGGATCGAAGCCGCCATGGCCCGGATCGATGACCACCAGCGGACGGCTGGCGTCGGGCGGCCCATCGACGCGCGGCAGGTCGATCGGCGCGTTCACCCCGGGCAGGTCGAAGCGGATGACGTAGTCGTAGCCCCCGGCCCGCACCGGCCATGCCCCGCTCACCGCGAACGCGGCGGCAAGCACCGCCAGCGGCGCGACGAAGACGAGGATCAACTGCAAGGTGCGCGACATTTGCGCCAAGGACTAAGCCGCGTTTGGCGGGCGGGCAATCCTGCGCCCCCGCGCTTTCCCACAGGCTGGTCAGCCGCTCCGCCCCGGGCCGATGCCCGCCAAATTCCAACGGTCCAAGCAACTTGCCGTCTTGCGTCATGAATGCTAGGCCAGCAGAACCGAGGCGAGGAATGCGCGTCGGTCCTCGCAATCCGGCAATACCATAACCATATGGCGCCGGACAGGACCGGCAGAGCCAGACGCAAGCCTCGGCCCAGGGAGCCGGAAATAATCCTTTTTCCGGAGCGCCTTATCAGGTTGAAGTGAGCCATGAGAAGCCAGTTGCCGCCTTGCCATTCGACGCCCGAAAGGGCGCGGGCGGCGTGGTCGCAACTTTCCGCGCGTTCTAATACGCCGCGCGTGTCTTCGCTCGCAGACGCACATGCTGCCACACATGCTACTGGGGCAGCCACTACTTTCGCCGCGCATGGAGCGCTGGATTGCTCCACCATTGCGCCAAAACTCGCCCCCTCAGTTTGGAACGCCGCCCCAAGTGGCCGCGTCGTGATTCTGCGGGGCGCATTCGCCTACAGTGAACATACGCGCATCCGCCAGGCTGATCCGGCCCGGCGTCGACGCGCACGGAGAATACCAAATGGCAACCCGCATGCTGATCGATGCGCGCCACCCGGAAGAAACGCGGGTGGCGGTCGTCAAGGGAAACCGCATTGAAGAGTTCGACTTCGAGTCGACCGAACGCAAGCAGATCAAGGGTAACATCTACCTCGCGAAGGTGACGCGCGTGGAGCCTTCGCTCCAGGCCGCGTTCGTGGACTTTGGCGGCAACCGCCACGGCTTCCTCGCCTTCAGCGAAATCCACCCGGACTACTACCAGATCCCCAAGGAGGACCGCGAGGCCCTGCTGGCGGAAGAAGCCGCCCATGCCGAGGAAGAAGCCGCCCTGCGCGCCACCGAAGGTGACGACGAGGACGAAGACGGCGACTACAACGACGATGGCGGCCTCACCGAGGTCGATACGTCCGAAAAGGACCATGTCGCCACGATCGAGGACGGCGCGGTAGAGAACCCGTTCCACGCCGACGACGACGGCGAGCATGAGGGCGAGCACGGCGACGAAGAGTCCGAAGGCAATAACCGTCGCGGCCGTGGCCGTCGCCGCCAGGGTGGCCGTCCCTCGGGCCGCTCGAAGGAAGCCGACGACCTGCGCGCCAAGCGCATGGCACTGCGCCGCCGCTACAAGATCCAGGACGTCATCCAGCGCCGCCAGGTGCTGCTGGTCCAGGTCGTCAAGGAAGAGCGCGGCAACAAGGGCGCGGCTCTCACCACCTACCTCAGCCTCGCGGGCCGCTACTGCGTGCTCATGCCGAATTCGAGCCACGGCGGCGGCATCAGCCGCAAGATCAGCTCGGCCTCGGACCGCAAGCGCCTGAAGTCGATCATCGCCGAGATGGACCTGCCCCGCTCGATGGGCTGCATCGTCCGCACGGCGGGCCTCCAGCGCACCAAGACCGAGATCAAGCGCGACTTCGACTACCTCGCCCGTCTGTGGGACGAGCTGCGCGAACAGACAATGCGCTCGGCTGCCCCTGCGCTGATCCACTCGGACAGCGACCTCATCAAGCGCGCCATCCGCGACATCTACAACCGCGACATCGAGGAAGTGATCGTCGAGGGCGAGGCCGGCTACCACGCCGCCAAGGACTTCATGAAGCTCCTGATGCCCAGCCACGGCCGCAAGGTTAAGCCTTACGCCGATCCCGTCCCGCTGTTCCAGCGCTTCGGCGCCGAGGACCAGCTGACCGCGATGTACGACCCCGTCGTGCAGCTGCGTTCGGGCGGCTACATCGTCATCAACCCGACCGAAGCACTGGTTTCGATCGACATCAACTCGGGCCGCGCCACCAAGGAGCACGGGATCGAGCAGACGGCGGTTGCCACCAACCTCGAAGCCGCTGCCGAAATCGCCCGCCAGCTGCGCCTGCGCGACATGGCCGGCCTCGTCGTGATCGACTTCATCGACATGGAGTACGGCTCCAACGTCCGCAAGGTCGAGAAGGCGATGAAGGAAGCGCTCAAGAACGACCGCGCCCGCATTCAGGTCGGCCGCATTTCCAGCTTCGGCCTGATGGAAATGAGCCGCCAGCGCCTGCGCACCGGCGTTCTCGAAGCGACCACGCGTTCGTGCCCGCACTGCGACGGCACCGGCCTCGTCCGCACCGCCAGCTCCGCCGGTCTCTCGGCGCTGCGTCTGATCGAGGACGAAGCGGCCAAGGGCAAGGGCATCGTGGTCTCGCTGTTCGCCTCCACCGAGGCGGCGGTCTACATGCTCAACGCCAAGCGCACCGACCTCGCCGACATCGAGGAGCGCTACGGCGTCACCGTCGAAGTCATCCCCGAGGGTGAGAACGAAGGCGCCAAGATGCGCGTCATGTCGTCGGGCCCGCGCAACGAGTTCGTGCCCCGCTTCGAGCCCATCGCCGAGGACGTCGAGGACGACTTCGTCGAGGAAGAGTACGAGGACGAAGAGCTGGAAGCCGAAGAGGCTGCCGAGCGCACCGAAGCGTCCGAGGACGGTGAAGGCCGCCGCAGCAAGCGCCGCAAGCGCCGCCGTGGCCGCAACCGCGATCGCCGCGAGGACGGTGCCGAGACCGCTGAGGTCGAAGCTGCCGACGCTTCGGACGAAGGCGACGACGCCGAAGACGAAGGCGAGAGCATCGTCGAAGCCGAGGGCACCGAGGCCGAGGGTGACAACACCAACGCACCCAAGAAGCGCCGCCGTCGCGGTGGTCGCCGTCGTCGCGGTCGTCGCGGTGAAGGTGAGGCCGAGAACGGCGCAGAGGGCGAGGACGCCGTGATCGGCGCTGAAGGTCTCGAACTGGCTGCCGAAGAAGCCGCGCTGCCGGTCGCCGATGGCGGCATCAGCGCCGAGCCGATCGTCCCGGCCGAACCGGTCGCCGAAGAAGCGCCTGCAAAGCCCAAGCGCACCCGCCGCAAGAAGGTGGACGTCGAAGCCGAAGCCGTCGTCGAAGCGCCCGAACCGGTCGCCGAGGAAGCGCCGGCAAAGCCCAAGCGTACCCGTCGCAAGAAGGTGGACGTCGAGGCAGAAGTCGTCGTCGAAGCGCCCGCAGCGCCGGAGCCGGTCGCCGAGGAAACGCCTGCCAAGCCCAAGCGCACCCGTCGCAAGAAAGCGGACGTCGAGGCAGAAGCTGCCGTGGCTCCGGCTCCCGAGCCGGTCGCCGAGGAAGCTCCGGCAAAGCCCAAGCGCACCCGTCGCAAGAAGGCGGACGTCGAGGCAGAAGCTGCCGTGGCTCCGGCTCCCGAGCCGGTTGCCGAACCCGAGGTCGCCGCTGAGGCTGCTCCGGCTGACGCGGAAGCCTCTCCGACGCCGCGCCGTGGCTGGTGGCAGCGCACTTTCGGCGAGTAATCGCTAAAAGTCTGAAAACGCAGGCGCCGCGCGCGATCCCACGGGGTCACGCGCGGCGTCTTTGCGTTCAGGGCAGATTCCCCTGTTTCGTCATTGCGAGCGCAGCGAAGCAATCCAGGGCGGTTTACGCGGCCGTGGATTGCTTCGCTGCACTCGCAATGACGTCACTTTGGGAGGTCCGAACCCACCCTGCCCTATGACATGTCGGAGTGGCTGTCGGTCCCCGCCGAAACCTACAGTGCCCGCATAAAGAACAAGCGGCGCAGGCGGTCTTCCGCCGATCCTGTCGTCCGCGAACGGCCTGTTGGGAGACGGACTGGATGACACAAGACGCGAATTGGGATCTCGAGGCCGACGTCGTCGTGCTCGGATCGGGCGGCGCGGCCATGACCGCAGCGATCGCCGCGCATGATTTCGGCGCGAAGGACGTGGTGATCCTCGAGAAGACCGGCATGGTCGGCGGCACCACCGCGATGTCGGGCGGCATGCTGTGGATTCCGGGCAACCACCACCAGCTCGAAGCAGGGATCACCGAAGACGACGAAGATGTCGTCGCCTATCTCGACTCGCTGGCACCCGGCGCGCTCGATCCCGATACGCTCATGGCCTTCATGGAAACCGGGCCGGAGATGATCCGCTATCTCGCGGACAAGACGCCGGTTCGCTTCCACGCCTATGCCGATTTCCCCGATTACCAGCCCTATATGCCCGGCGCCAAGCCCGACGGCGGCCGCTCGCTCGACAACGATGCCTTCTCGTTCGAACGGCTCGGCAAATGGGCGACCCGCGTGAACCCGACCAAGATGGCCTACCCGGTGCGCGGCAGCCTGATGGAAGCGATCAACGGCACGCTGGACGAAGCGACGCTCGCCGAGCGCGAGGCAGGCGATTATCGCGGTCTGGGTCAGGCATTGGCGGGATCGCTGTTCCTCGCGGTGATCGATCGCGGCATTCCCGTCGAGTTCGAAAAGCGCGCCCGCAAGCTCGTGAAGGACGGCGATCGGGTGATCGGCGTCGTCGCCGAGGATGCGGGTGGCCGCGACTACCGCGTGCGCGCCCGGCGCGGCGTCGTCATCGCCACCGGCGGTTTCGAGTGGAACGAGACGCTGGTGAAGACCTTCCTGCGCGGCCCCCTCACCGGCCCCGTCAGCGTGCCCGAGAACGAGGGCGACGGGTTGCTCATGGCGATCGAGGCGGGCGCCCAGCTCGGCAACATGCAGCACGCCTTCTGGCAGCAGAGCGTACTGGAATTCCAGCCCCAGCACCGCGCCGCCAAGCCGAACTACCTGCTCGGTTCGGACGAACGCGCGCGCCCCGGCGCGATCCTCGTCAACCGTGCGGGCAAGCGCTTCGTGAACGAGGCGGCCAATTACAACGCCATGGGCAAGGCGCTCCACGCCTTCGATGCAGGTACGCACGCCTACGCCAACCTGCCGTACTGGCTGATCATCGACCAGCGCTATCGCAGCAAGTACCAGACCTTCAACACGCCCCCGGGCGGTCCCGTGCCCTCGTTCATGATGCAGGCCGACACGCTGGAGGAACTCGCCGAAAAGGCCGGGATCGATCCGCAGGGGCTCGCGGCGACGGTGACGCGCTTCAACGATCTGGTCCGCAAGGGCCACGACGACGACTTCAACCGCGGCGACAACACCTACGACAACTTCTACATGTGGGGCGATGCGGAGTTCGAACCGCCTTACCGCACGCTCGGCGTGATCGATCAGGGGCCATTCTTCGCGGTGAAGATGGAAGCCGGGGCGCTCGGCACCGCCGGTGGTCCGAAGACCAACGCCGATGCGCAGGTCCTCGACTGGAGCGGCAATCCGATACAGGGCCTCTACGCGGCGGGCAACGTCATGTCGGCGGTGCTGGGCGAGGCCTACGGAGGCGCAGGCGGCACGCTCGGTCCGGGCATGACCTTCGGCTACATCGCCGGAAAGCACCTCGGCACGCATCTGCCGAACTACTGACCGCAGCTTTCCTACAGGGACATGGGCGGAGTATTTTTCCGGCCATGTCCTCTTGCGTTCTCACTCTTTTGTTTTCGATCCGAGGCACCGTGTTCCGGCTCGCGGCTTTCCGTCGCAAGGTGACAGGTCCGGCCCGCAAGGTGACACCCCGGGATCGTAAAGTGACACCCAAGGTGACACATCGGCGCCGCAAGGTTACACACAAGGTAACACATTCCAGCACAGGAATGGCGGATTTTCGTGGGATGGCAGCGGCCAGACCGCGCAAAGTGACACCTTTTCCCTCTGGACCGTGTAAACCGTGTAAACCTCGACGCCCGCGACTTTCGCAACGGCACTTGCGCGCCATGCGCCCGCAAGGCCCGCTGCAGCGCCGATATCGGTGCATTTCCCGATATTCCACCGCTCACCTCTCCATAGTCACCTCTTGCCCTATGCGGACGAATCGCTAGAGGGGGACCACAAAGCGGTTCATGCCGCACTGCAAGATCACGGGGATTCTACCATGGCGACCTTCACCCTCCCGGCGAACAGCAAGATCAGCAAGCGCGGCAACGTGCACAAGGCTGAGGGCGCCACCAAGGTCAAGAAGTTCACCGTCTACCGCTACGACCCGGACTCGGGCGAAAACCCGCGCTACGACCAGTTCGAGATCGACCTCGATGCGTGCGGTCCGATGGTCCTTGACGCGATCATCAAGATCAAGAACGAGATCGACCCCTCGCTGACGTTCCGCCGCTCGTGCCGCGAAGGCATCTGCGGTTCGTGCGCGATGAACATGAACGGCAAGAACGGCCTCGCCTGCACCACCGCGATCGAGGACCTGAAGGGTGACATCCGCATCACTCCGCTGCCGCACATGGACGTGATCAAGGACCTCGTGCCCGACTTCACGCACTTCTACGCGCAGTACGCCTCGATCCGTCCCTGGCTGCAGACCGTCTCAACCACCCCGTCGGGCAAGGAGCGCCTGCAGAGCCCCGAACAGCGCGAGAAGCTGGACGGCCTCTATGAGTGCATTTTGTGCGCGTGCTGCTCGACCTCGTGCCCGAGCTACTGGTGGAACTCCGACAAGTTCCTCGGCCCGGCGATCCTGCTGCAGGCCTACCGCTGGCTGGCCGACAGCCGCGACGAGATGACCGGCGAGCGCCTTGACGAGCTGGAAGATCCCTTCCGCCTCTACCGCTGCCACACCATCATGAACTGCGCGAACGTGTGCCCCAAGGGCCTCTCTCCCGCGCGCGCCATCGCCGAAATCAAGAAGATGCAGGCCGAGCGACAGGTCTGACAGGACAGGTCTGATCGGGCTGCGTCGCCGTGGTGCAGAATGCATTCGTCCATGAGCCGGACCCGGAGTTTCCGGGCTGGCACACATGGGAACTGAACGAGGGACCTCGGTTCAACTCCCATGGGCTGGGCCGGATGATCGTCCGCCCCGAAGGCCCGCGGAGCGCGTGCTTGCGACTGCTTGAAGTCGACGAGCGGCACAGCAACATCCTCGATGCGATCCACGGCGGCGTCACCCTGGCGATGATCGACGTGGGCATGTTCGCCGCCGCCTGCCTTATCGTCGGCCCGGCGATGATCGGCGGCGTGACGCTGGAACTGACCAACCAGTTCATCGGCGCCGGCCGCATCGGCGAGCCGCTCGACGTCGTGTCCGAAGTGATGAAAGAAACCGGTCGCCTCGCATTTATGCGCGGCACCGTGCAGCAGGGCGACCATCTCGTCGCCAGCTTCATGGGTACCTTGCGCAAGCCGGGCGCGCCACGATGAGCGCGATGCTCGAACGCTACGAGGCGCTGGTCGCGACCGGCGAACTGCGCTCCGATCCGGAGCAGGCAGCGGCCGCCGAGCGACTGAGCCGTTTGCAACGCGAATTCTACAAGTCGTCGTCCTCGACCGGTCTTTTCGGCAAGCTGCTGGGCAAGAAGGCCGTCACGCCACGCGGCGTCTACATGTGGGGCGGTGTCGGACGCGGCAAGTCGATGCTAATGGACCTGTTCGTCCAGACGCTCGACATTCCCGGCAAGCGCCGCGTGCACTTCCACGCCTTCATGCTGGAAGTCCATGCGCTCCTGCGCGACGAGCGCAAGAAGGAAACCGGCGACCCGATCCCGCCGGTCGCCGCCGCCATTGCTAGAAACGTGCGTTGCCTCGCCTTCGACGAGATGGTGGTCAACAACTCGGCCGATGCGATGATCATGAGCCGGCTCTTCACGTACCTGATCGCCAACGAAGGCGTGACGATCGTAACGACGTCGAACCGCGCGCCCTCCGAGCTCTACAAGGACGGTCTCAACCGCGAGCATTTCCTGCCGTTCATCGGACTGATCGAGCAGGAACTCGACGTCCTAACCCTGAACGGCCCGACGGACTATCGCATGCAGCGCCTCGGTGGCATGGCGACCTGGCACGAACCGCTCGGAGAACCTTCGACGGAAGCTGCGCGAGAGGCGTTCTACCGTCTCACCGACTACCCCCCCGAAGACAGCGAACATGTTCCGTCGGCGGATATCGACGTCGGCGGCGGCCGGATGCTTCACGTCCCGAAGAGCCTCAAGGGCGTCGGCGTGTTCAGCTTCAAGCGGCTCTGCGGGGAGGCTCGCGGTGCGGCGGACTACCTCGCGATCGCCCGCGCCTATCACACGGTGATCCTCGTCGGCATTCCGAAGATGGGGCCGGACCGTCGAAATGAGGCGGCACGCTTCGTGACGCTTATAGACGCACTTTACGAAAACAAGGTCAAGCTGATTGCAGCTGCTGATGCAGCTCCTGAGGATTTGTATGAATCCGGGACTGGACGGTTCGAATTCGACCGCACGATCAGCCGCCTTAATGAAATGCAGAGCGCAGATTACCTCGCACTCGGCCACGGCGAAGGCTAAACTTCGTTAACAAGTCCCGAATCGGGATGCGCTTCGTTATGCCGAAGCCGCATAATTTTGCGCGGCATCGTCCGATATATTAGTTGGTTAACCAACTAATGGCGGCGGTTTGCATGCACATCTGGCGCTATTACTCATTCCCATTTGCACAAACATATGCAGTAGATAAAGAAAAAGCGCTTTCCAAAAGACAGGAGTTCTTCTGGAAAGCGCTTCTTTTTATTCGCAGTGATCCGAGTCAATTATCTCGGACTAGTGCAACGGAAATCTCTATTAGAGACCGCCGCCCCACCAACCACCGCCCCAGATGTCCTTGTTCATCTTCATTCCCCATGTGAACGACCGCATTGCTACGGTCGAACTCATGGATAATAGTTAGTTAACGAGTCATCAAGGAATTTTTAACCAATCAAACGCGCCCTCCGGCCGGATACGAAGTCCAAGAAATCCCGAAATGGGACAGGGCGACTCACATGATAACCCTGAACTAGATCACAATTGAGGCCTGACAGCATCTCCAAAACCTTAGCAGTCTCGACACCTTCGGCCACGACGACGCGGTCCAGCGAGTGCGCCATCTCGATGATCGACTGCACTAGCAGCAGATCTTCCTTGCTACCCTCCATCGACGACACGAATGTCTTGTCGATCTTCACTTCGCTTGCAGGCAGGTAGCGCAGATAATCGATCGTCGCGTTACCGGTGCCGAAGTCGTCGATCGAAAGGCGCAAACCGGACTGGACCAGGCGCTGGAGCATCTGGAACGTCTTGGAGCTGCGATCGAGACGATCGGTTTCAGTGATTTCAAGAATCAGGCGGTTAGGCGAAAGGCCATGCGCCGCGAGAATTTCCGCGATCATTCCAGGCAAGCCCGGATTGCGCAGGAGTTGGGCCGAAATATTGACGGACATCGTCATCTCGTACCCATGGCGCTCCAGTTCGACTGCAACCCTCACCGCGTCGTTGATGACGAAACGGGTGATGCGCTCGATCCGGTGAAATTCCTCGGCAATGCGGATGAACTTATCCGGGCTAATCGGTCCGCGCTCGGGATGAGTCCAGCGAACCAGAGCTTCGGCTCCGCTGATGCGGTTCGACCGCAAGTCGAGCTTAGGCTGGTAGGCCACCCAGACTTCCCCGTTGTCGATCGCGCGATCCAGCGATGTCAGCAGCGAGATTTCCCACTGCGCCTCATGCTTGCGGGCATCGTGTTGATAGACCAGTTCGTCATTTCGCACGGCTTCTTCGGCTGCCTGCATGGCGCTGGCGACCCGGCCCGAAAGCGGACGATCGAAATCCGAGTCGATGCCGCAGTTGAACGACAGGTCGATGTCGATACCACCTACCTGGATGCCATTCTGGACGATCCTGTGCAAACCTTCGAGATTCTCGAAGAGGTCGAAAGTGCTGCGGATAGATGACAGCCAGACGAACATTCCGCCTTCGTGATAGATCAGGACGCTTTCGTCACTGATGCGGATACGTCGCACGATCTCCTTGGCGAGTTGCGCTTCGACATGCTCGGCGAAGCTGCCGATGATCCCACCGTAGTTGCGGATTTTCAGGGCAACCAGAATGCGCGTGGACAGATCAGGCGAATTGCGCAAAGCCTGAACGCTGGGCAAGCCCGAACCTGTGTTGGTTTCTCCCGCCTCCTCGACCCTGTCGAGGTTCCGCATACGAATGACAGCCACCAGCGCCACGGAAAAGGCAGGAATGACCTCAACCTGGACATTTACATAGTCCAAAAGGAACGGCACAGCACCCACCACCGCAACCAGGCCCGTAAAACGGTAGACGTCAAGGACGCGCCCTCGGCCAAGACCCGATGCAATAACGACCAGAACCAGCAGGTATGCAGGAAACCAGCCATACTCACGCGGCATGCCAAGCTTCAGAGTATCGGCGCCAATCGCATGGAAATAGCCCCCCGGTGCGTTAACGTCCTGACCGGGGATCGAATGAATATCATTGAAGGTTACTGCAGCCGGAACAATCAGAACATTCTTGCCGCGAACAAGCGAATGATCGAAATGACCGCGCATCACATCGATATAAGTTAAAGTGGGATACGAACTGACGGCGATTGAAAAGTCCGGGAAGAACAGTTCGTCGGTGCTGCCATTCACCCCGGCAATCGCAGCTGCAAGGGAGGGAATCTTGCCCACCGGGCTTCCAGATGCATAAGGAAGCTGGACGTTCTGATTGAGTGGGCGATGGCGAACCAGCACCGATGCCACTCCGGCATGGTCGCGATAAGCCTGAAGCGGAATCTTGCCGGCAAAGTTACCCATCTGGCCATTGCTGTCCACCGCAGCACCCAGCACCACCTTTCCATGGTTCGCCTTCAGCGCTGCCACAAACTTGGCATCGTCAGCTGCGTTACCCGGCATCGAAAACGACCGGTCGAAGAAGACTCGCTTTGCGCCTGCAGCAAAGAGTTGGTTGATCGCATCTGCGTCGTTACCATGAGAGATGTCATTGGCGCCGAGTTGAATAAGAGTCTGAGAGTCCTGCAGAACGATGGCGATGTCGCCGCTCGCCGGTTGTGTGCGGGACATCCAGCGCACGTTGCGCAAGTAGTCCTCAAGCGGCAGACCAAGACCGCTGATACCCATCGCAAGGCCCGTCAACGCTGCCCAGAAAACGATCCGGACACGCGGCCTTTTCCAGAAGCTGCGGAACTGCCCCCACACGTCGGTCATGGCCTTCCCCCTGCCCGAACCGTGAGGTTGCCCCAGGCGCACTTCACCAGCGCGGCAGGCTTCCGCTCTGAATACTGGTGATGGCGACCGATTCTGTTCATTCATGCCCTGCAAATGAGGCTCTGGTGGGCATGAGCTATCGCAAAGGTACTAAGAAACTGTGTAGTTAATGGCGTGGTCGGCCCGAAACGCCGAATTTCCGGGCAAAGCGCCGTCAAGCGGGCCGATTAATTGACACCCAGCGAGGTAAATGCCTTGTCAAGCATGAGCATCTGCCAGAGCAATCGGGAATTGTCCGAAGTTCCCGATACATGCGCGTCGACGAGACCCAAGAGGCGCCGCTGATTGAACCAGCCGGTGCGCGCCAAGGCAGTTCCTCCCGCAATGTCACGGGCCGTTTCGGCGAGCGGACCACGAAACCATTGCGCGATCGGCGTCACGAAGCCCTGCTTGGGCCTAAAGAGCACGTCATCGGGCAGATAGCGCCGCATCGCCCGCTTCATCAGCCACTTGCCCTGCCCGCCCTGTACGCGCATCCGCTCCGGCAAGCTCGCCGCGAATTCGATCAGGCGGTGATCCAGCAGCGGCTCGCGCGCCTCGAGGCTGACCGACATGCTCGTGCGATCGACCTTGGTGAGAATGTCGCCCGGCAGCCAGACCTTGAGGTCTGCATATTGGGCGCGATCGAGCCCGGAACGAGCCGGCGCCCCGCGCATCAGCGCGAGCACCGGGTCCTCGGCGCGGTAATCGCCTCGCAGACGGCGGAACTCGTCGGAATAGAGGCGGTCGCGCAATTCGGGCGGCAGAAACGCCATGGAACGCGCGTAGCCTTGCGCAGAATCACCCGCCAGCGCGAGAAGGGTCGATTTCGCGCGCAACGGCCGCGGAGCCCAGTCGGCCTTCGGATAGACCTTACCAAGCGCTCCGAATACCGGCCCCCGCAGCGATTGCGGCAACAACGCCCTGACCCTGTCCTCGCCGGCCTGGAACACATGCCGGCGATAGCCACCGAGCGCCTCATCAGCACCGTCCCCCGACAGCGCCACCGTAACCGATTCACGCGCCAGCTGGCAGACCCGCCACGTCGGGAGGGCAGAGGCGTCGGCGAACGGTTCGTCGAACATGCCCGCGAGCTGGTCGATGGCGGCGAAGTCGTCGGGGGAAACGATCCGAGAGGCGTGGTTCGTGCCGAAGCGCTGCGCGATCTTCGTCGCATAGGCACTCTCATCGAGCCCGGCGACATCGAATCCGATCGAGCAGGTGCGTACCGGATTGCCGCTCGCCTCGGCCATGAATGCGACGACGCTGGAACTGTCGACGCCGCCCGACAGGAACGCGCCCAACGGGACATCGGCGACCATGCGAGATGACACCGCCTGGCGCATCAGATGCAGCAGTTCGGCTTCAAGGTCGGCGGGTTTACCCTTGCGCCGTTCTGCAAAGGAGACGTCCCACCACTGCGCCGGGCGCGGCATCGGCGCCCCATGCCGCAGCAGCAAAGAATGTCCCGCCGGCAGTTTGGAGACGCCCTTCAGGATGGCGCGATCGTCAGGGACATAGCCCCAGGTGAGGTAATCCTCGACGGCCAGCGGGTCGATCTCCCGCCGTAGCAGCGGATGAGCGGTCAGGGCCTTGAGTTCGGAGCCAAAGGCCAGGCTTCCGTCGCTCAACTGCGCGTAGTACAGCGGTTTCACGCCCAGTCGATCGCGCGCAAGGAACAGCGTGCGTGCATCCAGATCGTAGATCGCGAAGGCGAACATGCCGAACAGCCGAGTGACGCAATCCGGCCCCCAGCGCCGCCAGGCTGCCAGAATGACCTCGCTGTCGCCATCGGTGCGGAAATGCTCCCCAGCCGCCTTCAAATCATGCCGCAGTTCGCGGTAGTTGTAGATCTCGCCATTGAAGACGAGCATCGCGCGGCCATCGAGAGAGGCCATGGGTTGCGGTGAGCCTGCCAGGTCGATGATCGACAGGCGGCGATGCCCCAGGGCAACGCCCGGTGCCGTCCATACGCCCTGCCCGTCAGGCCCACGATGCGCGATGGCGTCGCACATAGCCTCGACCCGGGCGCGATCGACCGGCTTGGGCGTTTCCAGATGATAGATTCCAGCGATCCCGCACATCGTCGCTCGACCTACCTGACCTGAGCGATACCGTCCATCCAGCGCGCAAGCGATCCGGTGGAGGCGCGGAAGGAAGCGATCGACTGCTCGGCCATGCCACGCGGCATGTCTTCGGCGGAAAGAATCAGCATGGTCGTGGGTTCCGCCCGGAACAGCAGATGGTCGGCGATCACCGCGAGCTTGAGCCCGGCATTGCTCCCGCTCAAAAGGGCGCCCTGACGATACCACGTCATGGCCAACCGCTCGACACTGCCGTTGCCGAGGAGGCGTTCGCCCTTTCCACCTTCGAGAGAGGGCCCGGGTGCCTGCCACGCCCAGGCGCTGGCGGGGACTAGCGCGCCCTGGCCGAAACCGCCGGCCTCGCGCCCTTCTCCCTGACTGGCATAGAGCGCGACGAAGACATCGACCTGATGCCCCCTGGCATCGCGGTAGCGCCCGAGGAGGCGATGATCGGAGCCTTGAGCGCGCGGTTCCCACCAAATCGCCGGCGCGTAGTCCACGCGGGTCCATCCCTCGACTACAGGCAGGTCGATGCGCGCGGGCATCGGCGCGGCGATAGTATCCGCCGCAAGCGCCCAGCACCGCGCCGCGCCCAGCACGAGCGCGAACCCGACCAACGCTGCAGTGCCGGGAAAGGCGAAGCCCTCCAGACGACCCAGCCAGGAGGCATTCTCAATGGCGACAAGGTCGATCACCGGAGCATTCAGGGGCCGATCGAAAAATCGCCAGGCGCACGCGATCACCAGCGCCAGCACGATCGCGAAGAAGAACCAGCCGTAGACGATATGGTCGAAGCCCGCCGCCGCCTCGATACCGAAAATCTGGGCGGCATAGATCGTACCCCAGGCACGAACGCCATTCGCCAGGATAGGTACGGCCACGCAGGCCAGCAGCATCGCCGTACGGCGACGCCAGCTCAGAAAGCAGACATTGGCCGCAAGAACGCCGAATGCGGCCATGGCAATGAGGAACTTCACGCCCGAACAGGCTTCAGCGACCTCGAAGAGACCGGCCGGCGTATTGATGAAGACACCGTCGATCTCGGCGGGAATGCCGCTGAGGTGCGTCAGGGCGATTGTGATCTCGGCGGTAATCGTCTGCAGGACGTTTACCAGTTCCTCACCGACGGGGACCAAGAACACAAGATAGCCGAGTGGGAACACCAGCGCCGCGCTGATTCTGACACCAAGGATCAAGGGGACGCATGCCCCCAGCATGGCCACGACTCCCGCCTGCCGGGCAAGGTCCAGCCCCGACATTGCCCCTAGCAACCACAGGAACGCCGCGCCCGAAAGCAAGGCCAGGCCCGGCCACCAGGCCAGGGGCGTAAGCTGCTCCAACTGTGGCCAGCGCTGCCAGACTAGCCAGCCGAGGATCACAGGGATCAGCAGGACATGGTTGTAGGTGGAAATGTCCCACCACTGCCGCGCCATCGCCGCCCAGTCTCCCGCAAAGCCGGCCAGCAGCACCAGCCATGCCGCGCCGAGGCGCGGGAGAGCGCCGCGCCATTGCGGCGAAAGAGCGCGCCACGCACGGGCGGGCCCCGCAATGGATGCGGCCAGCTCAGGCGACATCCGTAAGCGCCTCGCTCATCGTTCCGAGATATTCGGGAAGGCGCGCCAGTGCGGCCTCCCAGCTGGCATTGCCGACGATCCACGTCCGGGCAGCAGCACCCATCAGTTTCGCGGCCTCTGGCGCGCGCGCGAGGTCGAGGACGGCTTGTGCCATCGCGGCATCGCCGTCACGCATCGCGAAATCCCGCCCGTCGAGCGCGTCGATGCCGATCGCCGCGCCAGGGGAAAGAACTACGGGCAAGCCCATCGCCATCGCTTCAAGTACCTTGTTCTGCACACCGCGCGCGATTTCGAGCGGCACCAGGGCGACATCCGCAGCGGTGAGCCACGGCCGGATGTCATCCACCCTGCCCCAGACTTCGATGCCATCCCGTCCCGAGCGGTCCCGCAGAACCGGTGGCGGATTGCGGCCTACGATATGCAGCGTGGCGTCGGGACAGGTCTGGCGCACGAGCGGCAACACGCGATCGATGGCGCGCGTGGCGGCCTCGATGTTGGGCGCGTAGTCCATCTGTCCGGTGAAGACGATGCGCGGCGCGCCCTTCTCTATCATGCGCGGTTCCGGGCTTACTGCGCCGGGGTCGAAATATGCGGCGTCAAGGCCATTGCCCATTGCCCGCACGCGGCCATGCTCGCCGTAACGCTCTCCATGGCTATCACTGGCGAGGCGCGAACGCAGGAGGCCCACTTCGGCGCCGCTTATCAGCAACGTGACGGAGGCACCTGCGCATATCCTCGCCTCTTCCTGGCGCAGAAGGCGGCCCTCTCGCCGCTCCATCCATGATCGAAAGCCACGTCCTTTCGCGGCGTAGGCTTCGAACTTGGCGGAGTCGACGTCCACCAGGTCGGCAACGACGCGGCCACGGAATTCGCCGGGCACGTATTGGGCCATCTGGCCGGAGAAAACGTAGACGGTATCGATGTCCCGCTCGGCAAGCAGGTCGCGCACATAGGCTTCGAGCTGCTTGTCGTAAAACGCGGTGAGGCTGATCGGCCGACCGCTGGCCAGTGCCTGCACTCCGGCGACCGGCAGCGACTTGGACCGCTCGACCAGGCGATAGCTTGCGGCAAGGTTGGCAAGGTCCGGCTCGAACGCACGGTCCTGCTCGTCGTCGCAGAATGTGGCCACGTGCACCGGAGCCAGTGCGGCAAGCGCCTTGAGCACGTGATGGGAGCGTATCTTGTCACCGCGATCCGGGGGAAACGGGATGCGGTGCGCCAGGAACAGAATTTCACCCATCAGCCGATACCGCGTGCAATCAGCGGGCCGAGGCGATTGGCCACTGCCAGAGGCAGGCGCTGCCACAGCTTGATCTGAAGCGAGAGCTTGCCGCTCGTCGGGTCGGCATCGCGCCTGGCAATGCCGGGAGCCGTCCAGGTCGCATACGTCAGCGGCTCCGGCTCGAAGCCCCAGTTGCGCTTGAAATTATAGGCCCCGCTGTCCGTCTTCGAGCGGCCGAAGTCGAATACCGTGCAGCCGCGCCGCCGGGCGTGGAGCATGAGTTCGTAGTACATCCGGTCGTTGCCCCTGAGGCGCCGGGCGTCCCAGGTTCCGCCGCCCCAATACGGCATGACGGCGCCCTGATGATAGACGCTGATGACGCTCGCCACCGGCACGCCCTGATGCCGCACCGTGAGAATGTCCGCATCGTCGCCGAAACCATCGATGATCGCATCGAGCAGCGCTCGGGGAAAGACCGGCGTGCCGAGGTTGCGATAGCTTTCGCAGAACACGGCGTAATGTGCGGCGCGATCCGCTTCCGCAGTGCCTATCTCGATCGTCAGGTCCATGCCCAGCGAGCGGCGCACTTCGGCGCGCTGCTTGCGCGGGATGTCCAGCAGTTGCGCTTCGTCGTCAGCCGCGAGCGGGCGGGCGAAGTTGGCGTGTGAACGGGTCTTGAGTGCCCAGCCATCGCCCGCCGGAGGAAGTACCCCGCCGCGAAGTTCGATCGTCGGGCAGGTGAGGCGCAGTGCCAGTTCCTCAACGGCGGCGAATACGGCGGTGGTATCGGCGTCCCCGGTCGCCAGCAGCCCGCCACCGACCGCGAACCCGGTAGAGGCCAGCAGTCGGCCGAATACCGGCGAATGAATGGCATCGAGCGGCAGGAAAGCGACGATCTCGCCCCCCTTCTCCTGAACGAGCGCCAGCGCGCGGTTGCCGGTCGCCTTTGCCACCGAGACGAACCATGCGGGGCGATGGAACGGCGTCCCCTGCGGATGGCGCGCCACGAAGCCTTGAAGGCGCGCGACCTCACCCGGGTCGGTCAGATCGACGAGGCGGACTTGCGCTGTCAGTGGCACGAAGGGCGCGTTCACGCGGCGAAGGCCAGCGGTTCGGCGCGCAAGGCTTCGCGCGCGGCCAGTTCGTCCATGCGGCCCCAGCGGAATTCGCCGACCAGTCGCTCCAGCTTGTCGGCCATCACCGACAGGTTCGTATAGTGCCGGAAACGCGAGCGCAGCGGCGCGCCTTCGACTCGGGGTTGATCGGGGTCGATCTCCCACGGATGGAAGTAGAACACCGCCGGCCGCCGATCATCGCGGTTCACCTGCCGGATCGCCCAGCGCGAGAACCCGTAAGGAAGCACCCGAAAGAAGCCGCCGCCGCCTGCCGCCAGCCGCCGTCCGGCGAACCGGGCGGTCGTGACCGGGATCTCGATCAGTTCAGCATCGACGATAGGCCGGAACGCGAAGCGCGGAGCCTCCCGCCAGCCATAATGGTCATGCGCGATCGGAGCCACGCTGGAGCTATACACATAGCCCTGCTCCGCCAGCACCTCGAAGGCCCAGGGCGTACGGGCATCGATCGAGAAGCTGGGCGCGCGGTAGCCTTTGACCGCCTGGCCCGAGGCGTCCTCGATCACCTTGCGGGCACGGTTGATGTCGGCGGCGAAGGCCTCCCTGCCGAGACGGAACACGCGCTCGTGATCCCAGCCATGGCTGGCGACCTCGTGGCCTTCTTCGGCGATCCGCCGCATCAAGGCGGGATTCCGTTCCGCCACCCAGCCGAGGGTGAAGAACGTGCCCTTCACCCCCGCGTCGGCGAAAAGCCGCAGGATTTCGTCGCAGTTACGCTCGACGCGCGTGGCCAGCGAGTTCCAGTTCTCCCGGTCGATCACCTTCTCGAAGGCGCCGACCTGGAACCAGTCCTCGACATCGACCGACAGGCCGTTGATCGGCACCGACATGGGGTAGAACTCCCTCAGGCGACGTTGCGCTGGCCGTCGCCGCTCTCGATCCACTCGATCAGCATGGTCAGCGTGTGACGCAGCGTGCGCTCGGTCTCGCCGAGGCGCGCCTCGAGCTTGTCCGAGCGGGCGATGGCATCCGCCAGTTGCTGCTCAAGCGCCCCGAACTGCTCGCCCTGCGCTTGCCGTGCCGAGGCTTCGCGCTCTTCGGCAGCAGCGGTGAGTTGTGCGATCGCCGAGTGCAGCTCACTGAACTGCGCGTCGCGCCCGGCCATGGCCGCCTCGATCAGCGCATTGGCGCCGGCGGTGTCGAGCATGTCGCGATGAGCGAGCGCCGCCTCGATGAGCGCGGTCGCGCCTTCCGTATCCAGCGCCTCGCGATCGGCGAGTGCCGACTCGATCAGCGCCATGACAACGGAGGTATCGATCGCCTGCACCGGCGCACTTGCGAAACCCGCGGCTTCCACCGGTTGCGCAGCGGCAACCTCGGGCTCCGCGACTTTGGTGACCACTGCCAGCGCGCCGTCGTCATTCATCTCGTCAAGCACCTGCTCGAGCATCGCGGCGTCGAGGTGCTCTCGGCGGTCCACCGCACCCAGCAGGAGCAAACGATTGACGATCTGGTTGATGCGGCGCGGAATACCGCCGGTCGCCTCGTGGATCGCCGGGAACAGTGCCGGATCGAAGCTCGGGTTACCCTTCCAGCCGACGCAGCCGAGGCGGTGCTCGACGTAAGGCTGGACCTCGCGCACGTGCATCGGGCCGAGGTGGTGCGTCGCGATAACGCGCTGACGCAGCTGTTCGAGCTGGTTGCTCTCCAGCAGAGTCTCGCGGAACTCGGGCTGGCCGAGCAGCAACGTCTGCAGCAGCGGGTGCGAGCCGAGCTGGAAGTTGGAGAGCATGCGCAGCTCCTCCAGCGCGCTGACCGAGAGGTTCTGCGCCTCGTCGACGATCAGCAGGCAGCGGCGGCCGGCGCGCGCCTCGTCATGGAAGAACGCCTCCAGCGTGCCGAGCGCGGAGGCCTTGTCATGGCCCTGCACCGGCAGCCCGAACGACTGCGCGACGACATGGACGATCTCCTCGCCGTCGAGCGCGCTGGTCACGACGTTGGCGGCGGTCATGCGCGCCGGATCGATGGTCGCCATCAGGTAGGCGACGAGTGTGGACTTGCCCGCACCGACCTCGCCGGTGATGACCACGAAGCCCTCGCCCTGGGCAAGGCCGTAGCCGAGGTAGGACAGCGCCTTCCTGTGCGTGCTGCTCTCGAAATAGAACGCGGGGTCGGGGGTCAGCTGGAAAGGCCTGGCGTCGAGCCCGTAGAAGTCGTCGAACATCGGGTTTCTCTCCTCAGAAGGTATAGCGCAGACCCGCGAGCGCCGAGGCGGTCCACAGGTCGTCGATGGAGGGTGTATCGTACTTCGCCCCGTCGATGCCGACAGCGAGCGTACCACGCAGGCGCGGCGCGAACATCTTGTAGTAGCTGGCCGAAGCACCGTAGCCGGCAACGTCGCCGGTCAGCGGGTCGTTGCTGCTGATCCAGTTGGCGTAGACGTTGGCCGACCAGCCCGCGTCGCGGCCCAGATCGCCGCCGACATAGGCCGCCAGCCACCAGTTCTCGTCCAGCACGCCGTTTGCGGAGGCGAGGACGGTGTTGCGCGCGGCAATGTACTTGCGGCGGTCGTATCCGGCACCGAGACCTGCACGCATGCGGCCGAACTTCATCGAGTAGCTCGCCGTCACGCCGCGCGCCCGGAAAGTGGACGAACGCAGCGAGCCAAGTGCGCCGGACAGGCAGCTGCCGCCTTCCAGCGAGGCGACGCAGCCGCGCAATTCGCCGGTGACGGGATCACGCACGACCTCGAAGTCATCCGGCAACTGGTCGAGCGCGCGGTTGACCTGCCCGCCGAAGCCCGAGACGTTGTCGTAGACCGCGACGTTGAACTGGGCACGGTCGCTCGGCGCATAGGCTAGCGTGCCGCCGAAGCTGGTCGAGCCGTAGCGGCGGCCGATATGGGCCGACAGCGAGGTTCGGCGGCTCGGGCGCCACATGACGGCGGCGTCCCAGATGAGGCCGCTGACGTCGTAGGCCATTACGCGCGGGGAGGACTTGTCGGTCACGTAGCGGCCATCGGAGCCCAGCACCGGCAGGCCGTTTGCATCGCGCACGGCATCGCGGCTGGAAATCTCCACGTCCTCATAGCCGATCGCGCCGACCACCTGCACGGTGCGGCTGACCGGCACGGTGACCATCGCACGGGCCTGCATGTCGCGGGCACGCTGGTCGAGGTTGGAGATGTCCTCCTGATAGAAGCTGCCGCCGACGCCCACGCCCACCGGTAACACCGTGCCCGGCGCGAAGCCCGCCTGGACGTCCGCCGACTGGACGACGCTCTTGTCGAAGACATCGGCCGCTGCGCCGGTCTGGAGATTGCGCGCGGCGTTGGACTGCTCGACCTTGGTGAAACCGGCCCGGTAATTGGCGCCCACATCGAGATCGCCGATCCGCTTGGTTACCGAAGGGCCTCCGTAGACAGAGTAGACCGTCGACTTGCCGTTGCCCGACAGCGGCCCGGCGGCGAGCGCGGAACCGCCGTTCTCGACGTTGACCTGCGAGGCCAGCGCGCCCGCTTCGACCGTCACACCCGGAACGATGGTCGTGTAGCCGCGCACGACGCCGCTGATAGCGTCGCCGTCGCCTGCCTTCTTGCCCCAGCCGAATTGGCGCTGATAGCGCACCGAGGCCGAAGCCCCATTGTTGCGGCCCTGGATCGAGGCGTCCACGCCGACCGCGACCTGGGTGTAGGTCAGCACGTCGCTACCGGGGGACAGTTCGGCGGTCACGATCTGGTCGACCTCGATATAAGGCGCGATCTCGATGCGCTTGCCGCCCTGCCCTTTGGCACCGCGCCGCGAAGCGCGGTCGGACTTGCCGGAAGCTGTGTCGGATGTGCTGTCGCCGCCCATCCCGGCACCGGAACTCCCCATGCCTCCGCTCATGCCGCCGCCATAGCCGGTCGACTGGGCATGGCCGGCTGCCGGTAGCGCAAGAGCGATCACGGCCAGCGCCACCATGCCTGATGCCTGCTTCATGCGGCTCATCCCTTGTATCCGTAGTAGGAGCCGAACCGGCGACCGCTCGGGCTGAACTGGGCCGCGTTGAGCAGCAATTGCACGTTCGGGCATGCGCCCAGCAGCGAGATCGCATCGTCGAGCGCCCCTCGCCCGGTCTTGTCCGCGCGCGCGATCACGACGGTCTGGCCGACATACTTGGCAAGTTCGGCTGCAGGCGAAGCCGCCAGCGCCGGAGGCGAATCGAAGATCACCATCCGGTTGGCCGCACCCTGCGTCAGCCGGTCGAGAATACGGGCGGTGCGTGAACTGGACAGGTATTCGCTATCATGCGCCGTCGTATCTCCGGCGGGGAGCACCCAGAGCCCGGGAATGTCGGTGCCGAGCACGCAAGTCGCAACGTCGATCGTCTCGTCCATCAGCGCGTCCATCAGCCCCGGACCGCCCGGAAGGCCGAGCGCGGAGAGGATCGAAGGCTTGGCGAAGTCGGCATCGACGAGCAGGACTTCGCTCTCTTTCTCCGCCGCGATCGATAGCGCGAGATTGAGTGCGCAGTAAGTCTTGCCCTCGCCCGGATGCGGCGAGGAGATCAGCACGCGCTGTGCCATCGGCCCCGCCTTCTGGCGGCGCAGGTCTGCAGCCTGAACCAGCAGCTGGCGCTTGATGATGCGAAACTCCTCCAGAAGCTCGGTGACCGCGCCTTCGGGCACGATCAGGCCCTGCTCGCGCAGGTGCTCGCGATCGACGGGATGCACGGTATCGCTGAAGCGTGCGGGCTCAGGCGCCGGTTCTGCGGCGGGCTGAGGCGCCGGAGCCGGAACCACGGCTGCAGGCGCGTGTGCGGGTCGAGCGGAAACGGGCTCTGACCTTGCGGGCGCGCGCCTTGCAGGCCGCTCCGGAAACGCCACCGGCTTCGCAATCAGCGTGTTGAAGTCGAACCGGCCATTGGCGCGCTCGAACAGCGATTCGCCTTCGGGTTCATCGGGCTGGTCAGGTACGGGGATCTTGCGATGATCGGTCATGTCAGTCCCCTCACGCCACCATGCCGCGCTGGATGAACTCGGCGGCGAGCAGCACCACGAACAGTCCGCAAAGCGCAGCCGTCCCGGCATAGAAATACTTGAGACGCTTGGCCCTCAGCGCCCGTGCACGATCGGTCAGGCTGTGCGAGATCGCGCCCAGTACCGGCAGGCCGGTCGCCTTCTCCAGCCCCGCAGTGGTGGCGAAGACCGAACGCACCCGGCTCAAGGCAAAGGCGCCGGCGCATCCACCCGCGAAGCCCACGATCAGCACGCCCAGCAGCAGCACCGGACGGTTCGGCGCGACCGGCGTACGCGGGCTCGTCGGCGGATCGACGACCTGGAACTTCACCGCTTCGCGCTCGGTCTTCACTTCGCCGCGCAGGCGCAGTTCCTCGCGGTCCTGGAGAAGCTTGTCGTACTGCTGGCGAAGCACGTCGTAGTCACGATTGATGCGCTGGGCCTGGGTCGCGAGTTCGGGATCGGAGATCGCGGAGGCAGTCAGCGAGGCGATGTCGGACTGCGTCGCGGCCTTACGCGACTGCAGCGCCTGCACGCTCGCCTGCCGCTCGGCGCGGATCGACTGGAGCGAGGAATAGGCCGGGTTGATGGTGCCGCCGCCGCTCGCCGCTTCCTGCGCCGCCGGAGCGCGCAAGGCCGCAACCTGGTTCTTGGCCGCGATCACGTCGGGGTGATTCTCGGTGAGGCCGCGCGCCCGCATCGCCGCGAGATCGGCCTGTGCGCGCGCCAGCGAGGACTGCGCCCCGCCATCCGCGGCACCGCCCGCGATCGTGCGCGGCGTGCCCGCAAGCTGCCCGTCGATCGCTGCCGAAGCGCTCTGCGCCGCCGAAAGGTCGGCATCGATATCGCGCAGCGTCGAACGCGCGCTCTCCAGACGCTGCGCCACGGCGGCGCCGCCAAGCGCCATTTCCGGGTGCTGCGCCTCGAAGGCGGTGCGTTTGCTCTCGGCCGATTCCAGCTCGCGTTCACGCGCGCGCAGTTGCTGGTTCACGAATTCCAGCGTCTCGACCATGTCGCCGCGATTGCCGGAGAGATTCTCTTCCCGGAAGATATCGATCAGCTTCTGCGCAACACTCTGCGCCAGCTTGGCGTTCTCGGCATCGGAGAAGGAGCTGTCGTTGGCGGTCGCGGTGATCTCGAAGAGGTTGTCCTCCTGGCTCACGACCTTGACGTTCTTGCCCAGCTTGAGGACCGCCGCTTCCATCGCCTTGGGGTTCTCGATGGTGTCGCCGAGGCGCGTCGCCCGAACGACCTTCTCGAGGTTCACGGCGCTGGTGAGGGTCTGGCGAATTCGCTCGATGTCGCGCTTCTTGTCCGCCACGCCGATACCGACCTGCTCAGCCAGGGCGTCGTCGAGCTGGATAAAGATGCGCGCGTGCGATTCGTAGCTGTTCGGGATCAGCGCCACGACCAGCCAGCCCGCAAGGCAGACCGCCCAGGCCACAGCCAGCGCGATCCAGCGACGATGCCAGATGCTGTGCAGTCCGGCGAGCAGTTCTTCGTAGAGCGAATCCATCTTAGAACATGCTTTCCGGGATGATGATCACGTCACCGGGAGACAGCATGACGTTGGCCTTGCTGTCGCCCTTCTTGAGCAGGTCGCCGAGGCGCAGTTTGTATTCCTGCTGCTTGCCCGCCGTCTTGTCGAAGCGGATCAGACGCGCGCTGTTGCCCGAGGCATATTCGGAAAGCCCCCCCACCGCGATCATCGCGTCGAGCACGGTCATGTTCGCCCGGTACGGGATCGACGCAGGCTTCTCGGTGGCGCCGACGATGCGAATCTGCTGGCTGAACGTGCCCGAGAACCCGTCGACGATGACCGAAACCAGCGGGTCCTCGATGTATTGCGACAGCTGAAGGCGCAGGTCCTCGGCCAGCATCGAAGGCGTCTTGCCCACGGCGGGCATGTCGGTGATCAGCGGCGTGGTGATGCGGCCATCGGGGCGAACCTGCACTTTCGCGCCGAGTTCGGGGTTGCGCCAGACGAAGACGGTCAACTGATCGAGCGGACCGATGACGTATTCCTCACCCGGCCCTTCCTGCATCGACACGAAAGACGCGGGCGGCAATTCCCGGGCAGGGCCGCCGGAGGCGCCGCATCCGGTCAGGGCGACGCTGGCAAGCGCGGTAGCGGCCAGAAGTCGGGCTGGAAGATGCGGCATCAAAACGTCCTCGTCCTGCGCCCGGCCCGCTTCGCACGCCATGCGCGCAAGTCAGGCCCGGCAAAATTCAGTCCCCCGTATCGATGCAAACGGTGAATATTGCGTTAGCCTTGCAAGGCTAATTCCACGGCGGTCCCAAATCGGGACGCGAGCGATTCAGGCGTTAACGTACGGTCAGACTAGCATTTCTTTCGCGGGGCCCTGGCCGAGGAAGCTGGCCGGACTGGCGCTGGCACCATAGGCCCCGGCGCAAAACACCGCGATCAGGTCGTCCACTTCGGCGCGAGGGAAACCGCCTTTGTCCGCCAGCTTGTCGAGCGGCGTGCAGAGGCATCCGACGATCGAGGCTTCCTCCTCCACTTCCGCGCCGAAACGAGTGGCGATCGCCGAAGGGTAATTGCGCCGCACCACGGTCCCGAAATTGCCCGAAGCCGCAAGCTGATGATGCAGCCCGCCATCGGTGATGAGAAAGACTTCGCCGTGGCTGATCTTGCGATCGACAATACGCGCGATATAGACGCCAGCTTCACCGACGAGATAGCGCCCCAGTTCGATGCAGAACTGCGTGTCCCGCAGCACCTCGGGAAGTGTCTCCAGTCGCGCAGCCAAGCGCTCGCCGAGGAGCGAAAGATCAAGCGGCGTGTCCCCTGGGAAATAGGGAATACCGAGCCCGCCACCCAGATTGCAGTGCGGGAGTGGCGTTCCACTGTCTTCGGCGAGCCGAGCCGCCAGCGCCAGCGCCTGGCCCTGCGTCTCGGCGATCGCCTCGGCATCGAGCGCCTGACTTCCCGCGAAAATATGAAACCCGCGCCATTCCGCACCACTGGCGACGACCTCGCGCACCAGCGCAGGCACCCGTTCGGCATCGACACCGAACGGTTTGGCGCCGCCGCCCATCTTCATTCCCGATCCCTTGAGATCGAACTCCGGGTTCACGCGAATGGCGAGACGGGGAGCGATGCCCAGCCGATCACCGATGGCGATGGCGCGGACTGCTTCGCCCTCGGATTCCAGATTGAGCGTCACGCCGGAGAGGATCGCCGTTTCCAGTTCGGCGTCGCGTTTGCCCGGCCCGGCAAAACTGACGTGATGCAAAGGGAGGCCCGCATCGCGGACGATTTCGAGCTCCCCTCCCGATGCAATGTCGAACCCGTCGACCAGCCCGGCCATCAGCGCCAACAGCGGCGGGAACGGGTTGGCCTTGACTGCGTAGTGGAGAGCGACACGCCCAGGCAGCGACGAGCGCAACGCGGCCACACGTCCACGGATGAGGTCGCTGCTATAGAGAAACAATGGCGTCGACGCCGCTTCCTCGACCCAATGCGTCACGGGTCGGCCACCGATAGCAAGCGTGCCGCCGATGGCTTCGTACCCGACCGGAATCGGCCCCAGCGGCTTCATGCGGCTGCCCCCCCTTGCTCGATCCCATGCACGATCTCGGTGGCAAGACCGGTACGATCGAGCTTTCCATTCGGGCTGACCGGCATCGTTTCACGCCAGTGAATCACTTTGGGCTGCATGAAATTCGGAAGTTCCTGCATGAGTTTACGTGGCAGTTCTTCGACTGCGTCTGAAGTTTCCGGCGAGGCCCGGACCACCAGATGAACGGCCTGCCCCAGTCGTTCGTCCGGCACGCCCAGAGCGACCGCCTCAGCGACAAGCCCGGTCGCAAGCGCGGCGTCCTCGACCTCCTGAGGCGAAATGCGATTGCCTGCGCTCTTGATCATCGCATCGCGGCGACCGACGAAATACAGCAAACCGTCCGGCTCGCGCTTCACGCGGTCCCCAGACCAGACGGCGATCCCGCCATATCGCGAGGCGGCAGGCGCCGGTCTGTAGCGTTCGGCGGTGCGCGCCGGATCCTGCCAGTATCCTTGCGCCACCAGTGGTCCGCAATGGACCAATTCCCCCTCTTCTCCATCCTGAGATACAGTATTCAAGTCATTGATAACAAGTATTTCTGCGTGGGGAATGGCCATGCCCATGGACGTGGGATGCGTATCGACGAGATCGGGGTCTAGATATGTCGAGCGAAAAGCTTCGGTCAGGCCGTACATCGGGAACAGCCGAGCTTGGGGGAACAGCGCCCTGAGTCGCCGAACGAGGTCCACGGTCAAGGCGCCGCCGCTGTTGGTTAGGCGCCGCAGGCGCGATGCCGTTTGCACCGGCCATTCCATTTCGGTGACCTGCACCCAGAGCGGGGGCACGGCCGCCAGTGTCGTGATGGCATGCTTCTCCACCGCCTTCACCAGATCGCGCGGCATCAGATAGTCGAGCGGGACTACACAGCCCCCCGCATGCCAAGTCGAAAGCAACTGGTTCTGCCCGTAATCGAACGAAAGCGGCAACACCGCCAAGGTCCGGTCGTCCCGCGCCAGACCTAGGTAGTCCGCGACACTTTCGGCCCCGAGCCACATGTTCGCGTGGCTCAGCATGACCCCCTTCGGGCGCCCCGTGGATCCGCTGGTGTACAGAATTGCGGCCAGGTCATCGGGATCAGCCTCGGAAGGTAGCATATCACCGTCGAGTTCGGCCGCAGTCGAAAGTGCCTCTGCCTCCCCCAACTGCCGACAATGCGCGGGAACGTCGTCCGCTTCCAGCGTCTTGAGCCGGGCCGGCGTTCCGATCAGCAGCACAGCACCGCTATCCGAAAGGATATGCGCGACCTGTGCATGCTTGAGCAGCGGATTAACCGGAACATGCACCAGCCCCGCCCGCGCCGCCGCCATCGGCATGAGGCAGGTGAGTTCCCCCTTGGCCGCCCACGTCGCCACCCGCGCGCCCCGCTCGGGAACCTCGCTAGCCAGCCAAGCGGCAAGAAGAGAGACACGCCTTCTTAAATCCTTCCAGCTAAGCACGCCTTCGCGCAGCACTAGCGCGTCATCTGAATCGACCCCTCGCAGCACGAGGTGATCGAGCGGCAGGATCGGATTTTCGGCGCTATCGGACATTGGGCCGAGCGTTGTTGGGCCGGGCATGAGAAGGAAAGGCTCCGCGAGGGGTACGTGGCGAGTTTGCAGATCGACTATCACTCCGATCTTAAGGAAGTGCAATCGGATGAAGCGCTTGCGCGGCTGCTCTCCGACGCGCAGCAGCATGCGCCCTTCGATCGACTGGCCTGGTGGCAGGGCTTGGTCGAACACTGCGGCATCCTGCCAGTGCTTGCGGTGGCGAAATCAGCTGATGGCGTGGCGATTCTTCCGCTCTGCGGGCATCGCGGCCAGCTTTCGGCACTGGCTAACTGGTACACTTTCCGGTTCAGACCGATCCTCAGCGGCGAAGCTCCCCTGCAGGCTCTGGCTCGCGATCTGGCCCGCCGGACACACCGCGTGACGCTTCACGGATTGCCGGAAGAGGACGGGAGCATGTCCACCCTCACCAGAGCATTCAAGGCCGCCGGGTGGCTCGTTCGACGCGAAGTCTGCGACACCAATCGCGTGCTTCCGGTCATGGAGCGCAGTTTCGAGGACTATCTCGCCGGCCGCCCCGGAAAGCTGCGCACGACCCTCAAGCGCAAGTCGGGCAAAGTCACGACCCGGGTGTTCTCCCGCTTCGACGCCGAAGCCTGGAAACAGTACGAAGCAATCTACTCCGAGAGTTGGAAGCCCGAGGAAGGCTCGCCCGCCTTCCTGCGTACTTTTGCCGAGGCAGAGGGCACGGCGGGCCGCCTGCGCCTTGCCTTGGCCCATGCTGCCGATGCTCCCGAAGGCCCTGCCATTGCCGCCCAGATGTGGACGGTGGAGGGGGGCACCGCGTTCATCCACAAGCTCGCCCACCGGGAGGCCGCAAAGCCGCTTTCTCCCGGCTCCGTACTGACGGCGGCGCTGATGCGCCACGTGATCGAGATCGACCGCGTGGATCTCGTCGATTTCGGCACCGGCGACGATGCCTACAAGCAGGACTGGATGGAAACCCAGCGGCCCCGCTACCGGCTCGACATGTTCCGCCCTTTCGATGCGCGCAATTGGGCTTCTCTTGCCGGGATCGGTCTGCGGTCACTTGCCGCAAGTGCGAAGCGCGGCTAGAGGGCGCCGTCAAGAATGACAGATTGCCGAGGGGCCATGCCAGACCAAACCGACCTGCTGCTGCGCCGCATCCTGACGGATGTGCTTGGGCTCAAGCCGGGTCAGGCCGATACGTTCGATGATGACACAGGCCTGTTCGGGCACCTTCCCGAACTGGATTCGATGGCCGTGGCCGGCCTTCTGACTGAACTCGAGGATCGCCTCGACATCATCATCGAGGACGACGAGATCGAAGGCGAGATGCTGGAGACTTACGGCGGCCTGCTCGCGTTCGTAGAGGCGAAGCGCGGCGCCTGATGGTTCCGGCAAGCTGGCCCTGCCCGCTCCCCGGCGGCGGCACCAGCGAGGAATTCGCGTTGTCCTGCGATGCGGGGCGCGATCATCGCCTGCTGATCATACCCGCCCTCTTCGATGAGGGGAACAAGCTGCGTCGCTTCACCGTAGAGGTCATGCGGCGACTCGAACTTGCCAGGATCGACAGCGTTTTGCCCGATCTCCCCGGTTGCAACGAGAGCATGCTGCCCCTCGTCATTCAGAATCCGGCGGGCTGGCTGGATGCCATGACCTCCGCTGCCCGGCATTTCAGGGCGACCCACGTGCTGGGCATGCGCGGCGGCAGCCTGTTTACTCCGAAGTCTCTGCCCGCATTCCACTATGCCCCCGTCAAGGCAGCGACGATCCTGCGCCAGTTGGTACGCGCACGCATCCTCTCCTCCCGCGAAGCCGGGCGGGAGGAAAACCGCGAAGCTCTCGCTGAAACAGCGGTCACGCGCGGCATAACCCTCGCCGGTTACGAAATCGGTCCCGACTTCTACCGCGATTTCGAACCGATGGTGCCGGACGCCCTCCCCACTATCATCGGGCAGGATGAAGTCGGTGGAAGCGGCCTCTGGCTACGCGCGGAGCCCGATGAGAATGGTGCACAGGCCGACGCCCTTGCCGCCCTGCTGACAGGAGCGCTCAGGGCATGAAGCGACGGCACCTCTTTTTCGCCTGTGCCGGTCAAAGGCTCGCAGCTACTCTAGACGAAGCTCAAGGAAACTGCGCAATCCTGCTCGTCTCGGGCGGGAACGAAGTGCGCGCCGGAGCGTGGAACGGTCAAGCCCGCTTCGCCGCCCGAATCGCTGCCCACGGCTTTCCAGTCCTGCGCTTCGACCGACGCGGCGTGGGTGACAGCGAAGGCGAAAATCTTGGATTCAGGCACAGTTCTGCGGATATTGCCGCGGCGCTGGAAGCCCTGCGAAGCCAAGCCCCCCATGTTCAGCATGTCATCGGTTTCGGCAATTGCGACGCTGCCAGTGCCCTGATGCTTGCAGGAGGCGCAGGTCTGGACGGCCTTGTGCTTTCAAACCCCTGGACCATCGAGAGTTCCGACGAGGAAGCCCCTGCCGAGATCGTGCGCGATCACTACCGGCGGCGTCTCGCTGATCCAGCGGCAATCAAGCGATTGCTGACCGGCAAGGTCTCACTGTCAAAGCTGGCCCGGAGCCTGGTTACCGCCACCCGCCCCGCGCCTTCGACACTGAGCGGGCTGACTGCCGAAATAGCGCAAGGTATCGCAGGCTTCAAAGGGTCGGTGCGCTTCCTGATCGCGGGACGCGATCGTACCGGACTGGCCTTCCTTTCCCACTGGGACAAGACCGACGACCGCATCCGTATCTGCAGCAAAGCCAGCCACAGCTATGTCGAACCCGATGCCCAGGACTGGCTGCTCGGTCAGGTTCTCGAGATATTGCGGGACTGAGGAATGATCAGGCTCGCATGAGCGCGCCCGCGAGCCCTTCGCGAATCTCCGAAAGTCTACGGAAGAAATCTTCTGCCGATGATTCTTGCCGATTGCTCATTTCGGGTGCCGCAATACTTGCTACCGCCAGTGACGATTTGTCGCTGATCGCCTTGGCTGCGCCGCGCAGGGTGTAACCCTCACGATGGACAAGCCGATCGATCTCGCGGATCAACTCAACGTCCTCCGGACGGTAATATCGTCGATTTCCGCTACGTTTAATCGGCTGGAGCGACGCGAACTGCTCTTCCCAGTACCTTAGCACATGGGGCCTGATCGCGAGCGCCTTGGCCACTTCGCCGATCGTGCGTAGCGCCTGCGGCTCCTTCCCGTCTTCGAAAAGCGGGGCATCTTCGAAAAATGCTGCCCTTACAGGCGCACCGGGTGCTGAAACGTCCATACCTGCCTTTTCCCGACGGAACTTTCCCGTCAATCTGTGGCGATACGGTCCTTCAGCATCTGGCTGGCACGAAAGGTCATGACGCGCCGGGGGGTGATCGGCACTTCTACGCCGGTCTTCGGGTTGCGGCCTATCCGTTCGCCCTTGTCGCGCAGCAGGAAAGTGCCGAAGCCCGAGATTTTGACGTTCTCGCCATCGCTGAGGGCCGTCGTCATGTGCTGCAGGATCGCTTCCACCATGGCAAGCGACTCGGCACGGGATATGCCCAGCTTGCGATGAATCGCCTCGGCAATCTCAGCCCTTGTCAAAGTATCCGTAGCGCGCATCAATCCCGCATCCCCATAGTGCGCCGATGTGACGCATAATATTAGAAACAGGGAAGAAATCAACGGTGCGTCCAATATTGAACGCAACCCGTGCGGTGCAGTCGCTTGTCAGATGCGAATCAGGCTCGCACCCCACGTAAATCCGCCACCCATGGCCTCCAGCATGACGAGATCGCCCTGCTTGATGCGACCGTCGCGCACTGCCACATCGAGTGCGAGCGGAACCGACGCAGCCGAGGTATTGGCATGCTGGCCGACCGTCATCACCACCTTTTCGGGCGGCAGACTGAGCTTCTTGGCCGTCGCATCAAGGATGCGCGCATTGGCCTGATGCGGCACGAGCCAGTCGATGTCGGAGGTGGAAAGGCCAGCCTCTTCAATGACTTCACGCAGGACTTCCGCAAGGTTGACGACGGCGTGGCGGAAAACCTCGCGGCCTTTCATGCGCAGCTTGCCGACCGTACCGGTGGTCGAGGGACCGCCATCGACGAAGAGCAACTGGTTGTGCGCGCCATCGGCGTGAAGCCGGGTCGCGAGGATTCCCCGGGGAGTTTCACCCACCTGTTCCTGCGCCTCCAGCACCACGGCGCCCGCGCCGTCGCCGAAGAGCACGCAAGTCGTGCGGTCTTCCCAGTCGAGAATGCGGCTGAAAGTCTCCGCCCCGATGACCAGCGCACGCCTGGCCATGCCGGTGCGCAGCATCGAATCGGCAACGCCGACGGCATAGAGAAAGCCCGAGCACACCGCAGCAACGTCGAAGGCGATTCCGCCCGCACGGCAACCGAGCCGGCTCTGGACGATCGTGGCGCTGGCGGGGAACGTCTGGTCGGGCGTGGCAGTCGCCAGCACGATCAGGTCGATCGAATCGGCATCGATGCCCGCAGCCTCGATCGCCTTGCGCCCCGCTTCGGTGGCGAGGCTGGAGGTGGTCTCGTCGGCCTCGGCGATGTGGCGGTTGGAGATGCCGGTACGTTCGACGATCCATTCGTCGCTGGTATCGACCCGCTCTGCCAGTTCGGCATTGCTGACGGCATTGCGCGGGAGCGCGGAGCCGGTTCCGATCAGTACCGAACGAATCATCAGGCGCGCTCTTCCTGTACGCCGGTCAGCCCCTTAGGCATGCGCCAGGTCGACCCTCCCAGACGGGCCAGGTCGGCAGAGATACGCTCGGTCACGTTTTCCTCCAAGAGCCGGGCGGTGACCGCCACGGCATTGGCCACGCCTGCAGCATTGGCGCTGCCGTGGCTCTTCACGACAATGCCGTTGAGGCCAAGGAAGACCGCGCCATTGTGATTGTTGGGATCGAGGTGGTGCTTGAGCAGGTCGGTAGCCGGCTTCGAGATCAGGAACCCGATCTTGGAGCGCAGCGAACTGCTGAAGCCGCGGCGCAGCAGGTCGGCGACGAAACGCGCCGTGCCTTCCACCGCCTTGAGGGCGACGTTGCCGGTAAAACCGTCGGTCACGACCACATCGACGTCGCCGCGGCAGATCTTGTCCGCCTCGGTGAAGCCGTCGAAGGACATCGCAAGGTTTTCGGCCGCGCCCTTGAGCACAGCGGCTGCATCGCGCAGTTCCTCGGTGCCCTTGGTCTCTTCGGTGCCGATGTTGAGCAGACGCACACGCGGTTCGGCGCGGCCGGTGGCCACGCGCGAATAAGCCGCGCCCATGATCGCGAACTGGACCAGGTTACGGCTGTCGCACTCGGTATTGGCACCGAGGTCGAGCATGATGACGTCGTTGTCGCCCAGCGTCGGCAGCAGGGCCGCCAGTGCAGGACGATCGATGCCGGGCATCGTGCGCAAGGTCAGCTTGGAGATCGCCATCAGCGCGCCGGTATTGCCGCCGCTGACGGCAGCCCCGGCATGGCCGAGCTTCACCGCTTCGATCGCACGGCCCATGGACGTGCCCTTGGCCCGGCGAAGCGCCTGGCTGGGCTTGTCCTCACCGCTGATCACGCCATCGGTGTGCAGGATTTCGGAGCTGGTCCGCAAGTTCGGATGATTTTCGAGCGCGGCCTTGATCCGCACCTCGTCACCGACGAGCAGGAACTTGAAACGGTCATGACGGCGGCGCGCAAGCGCGGCGCCTTCAATCATGACGCGCACGCCCTCGTCGCCGCCCATCGCATCGATAGCGATACGCGGCAAACTCATGGGGCTTTCTCCGAAATACGTCGTAGGATCTAAGTCTTAGACTTCGACCGCGACGATTTCACGACCGTTGTAGTGGCCGCAAGAATTGCACAGGTTGTGCGGGCGCTTCAGTTCGCCGCAGTTGCCGCATTCGTGGAATGCTTCAACCTTCAGCGCGTCATGGCTGCGGCGCATGCCCCGGCGGGAGGGCGAAGTCTTTCTTTTAGGGACAGCCATTTCGGCACCTGTTCCTGCAAATACGTGTCTGTCAAAAAGGCCGCCGGTGACCGGGTAGGGACACGGCGGCTTGCGAAGGCGCGCCTATAACCCATTTCACGCGAGTTGCAACCCGTTACTCCCTCCACCATCAAGCCGTCACCAATCGGGAGTACGCCTATATGATTCTGCAGACCACCCTCAGCATGTCCGCCGCAGCAGCCGTCGTCGCCTTCTGGCTGGCGGTGCGTACCGGCAAGGCGCGCATGGCGGCGAAGGTGTGGCACGGCGACGGCGAGAATCCCGTGCTTCTGCGCCGCATGCGCGCTCAGGCCAACTATGGCGAGAGCGCGCCTTTCGTGCTGATGCTGGTCGCCGCTATCGAGCTTTCCGGCAAGGCCGGGCAATGGCTTGCGATCGTCGGCGCACTCTATCTGCTGGCGCGCATCGCCCACGGGATCGGGATGGACAAGGCGGAGAAATCTCCCCTGCGCGCGGCCGGCTTCATCATCTCGGTGCTGACGCTGCTGGGACTCGCACTGATGGCCGTGCTGATCGCGACGGGGCGATTCTAGACCGGTAGCCCGCGTTTGATCGCCTCGTCGCTGACGTAGGGATTCGTCAGACGCTCCTGCCCGAAAGTGCTTACCGGGCCATGGCCGGGGACGAATGTGACGTCGTCTCCGAGCGGCCAGAGCTTCTGTGTGATCGAGTGCACCAGATCGTCGAGATTGCCGCGCGGGAAGTCCCAGCGGCCGATGCCGTTCTGGAACAGCACGTCGCCGACCATGGCGAACTTGCTGGGCTCGTGATGGAAGATGACGTGGCCGGGCGTGTGCCCCGGACAATGAACGACGTCGAGTTCCAGTTCGCCTACGGTGACCTTGTCGCCATCCTCCAGCCAGCGGTCGGGCTCGAAGGTATGCGCCTCCATGTTCCAGCGCGGCCCGTCGTCGTCGAGCTGCGCGATCCAGAAGCGGTCTTCCTCCTGCGGCCCCTCGATCGGCACGCCAAGCTCCTTGGCCAGCACGCCGGCCTGCCCGCAGTGGTCGAGGTGGCCGTGGGTGACGAGGATCTTCTCCAGCGTCACTCCGGTCTTCTCCAGTGCCTGCTTCAGTTTGTGCAGGTCACCGCCGGGATCGACCAGCGCGCCCTTCATCGTGGCGGTACACCACAGGAGCGAGCAGTTCTGCTGGAGGGGCGTGACGGGAATGATCCCCACGCGCATCTGTTGTTCGGTGCCTTGCGTCATGCCCTTGGAAATGGCCGCAGAGCGCCGCGAATGCAACCGGGCTGAAGTTTGTCCGCTTCAGGCGGATTCGGCACCGGCCCACGCCCCCACCCGACCTCCCATCAAGGATAC
>NZ_BSFC01000025.1 GCF_027922145.1 Novosphingobium resinovorum
GGGTCTCCTTCTTACCCATTATGCCCGCTCACACACGGAATTCCTGACAGTCCCTGAATCTGCGATTTCTCGTCCACACACAGCACCACCGCACGATTCGGAGGCGATAGGTAAAAGCCCACGATATCCTGTACCTTGTCGACGAACAGGGGATTGCTCGACAGCTTGAAGGTCTCTGATCGGTGGGGCTGTAGACCGAAGGCACCTCAAATTCCGCAGATCGTGGTATGCGACAGCCCAGCCTCGGCCGCCATCGAACGGATCGACCAATGCGTGCCGGCCTTGGGTGTGGTATTCAGCGTTCGCTCGATCACATGCGCCACTTGCGCGTCGCTCACCGTCCGCGGCCGGCCCGCCCGATATTCGTCGGTCAACCCTTCAATCCCGGGTTGCGCAAAACGACGAGGCCATTTGCCAACCGTGTGTTCGTGAACTCCAAGCCGTTCGGCTACTTCCTTGCTCTGCAGTCCGTCCTCACACAGCAACACCATCCCGCAAAGGTCTGATAATGAGCGAGGAACCTTACGACGCCGCACTTGCGATTCAAGGAATGTCCGATTTGCAGCGCTCAACTTGATAACATCTGCTTGACGACCGACCATCGCATGTCTCCTGTCAATGCAGGGCTTATACAATGCGGCTTATTTCGATTCCAGGTTACTAGGAACCATTGAACAGCAGGTGCTCGAACAAGTGGGCGAAGCCGGTCCGTTCCGGGCCGCTCGTCACGCGAGCCGACATGATACCAGATGCCGACGTGGACGAAGGGGGATGGTCTTGTCCTGGCTGGCGAGCACGCGCAGCCCGCTGGCTAGGGTTATCTTCTCGTACTTGATGACCGTCGACGCGTGGGCCTCGGCGGTTTCGGGCGCCAGCTTCGCGCCCGTGGTCTGCACCGCGGACAAGGCAAAGGCCAGGCAGCAGCGAAGTAGACAATTTCATTGAACCTCCCGAGGAAACGACCATCGAGCGCTTAGCGAGCGAGCTATGCCGCAACCTTGCGGGACGCCTTCGCCGCCCCCGATTTACCGAAACAGGGCCCTGACTACCGACAGGTGCGCCCAGGGGGGCGCGCGCCACGTTTCCCGCGCGTGAAATGACGCGCGGCGAGAGGAGACAAGACGATGACGGCATCGGAAACGCTCGATCTGGATCAGGCGATCCGCGACACCTACCGCTTGTGGAACGAGGGTAGCTATGAGGAACTCAACACGCTTTTCCGCACGATGGGGCCAAATGGCTTCAGCATCGAATACGTCGGTTCTCCCGCGGTGGATGGGCCTGCGGCGATAGAGGCGATGTGGCGCCAATATGGCGGAAAATGCACCACCGAAGCGGTCGAGGTGATCGTCAACGGTTCCGAAGGGGCAGCCTATGTCGCCAATCATCTCCAGACCGAGGAAGGCGTTACAATCCTGCCAAGCCTGGAAACCTACCGGGTCGACGACGGCAAACTGACGATCCGGTACTTCCACCGGACGGCGAACTGATAGCGGCCGTCCGGCGCGCGGTTAGTCGCCGGATTCCATGAACGCCAGCAGGTCGGCATAGTGGGGCTGGTGCACGAGGCCGCCGCCGGAAATCGAGATGTTCTCGCCGGTGATGTAGCGGGATTCGTCCGACGCCAGGAAGGCGACCAGCGCCGCTATGTCGTCCGGGGTGCCGAATTCCGGCGTCAGTATATGGCGCTGGATCATTTCCTTCAGCCCCGGCACCGTCTTCTCCAGCGCCTCGGTCAGTACCACGCCGGGCGCGATGCTGTTGCAGCGGATGTTCTGGCGTCCGTGCTGCGTCGCCACGTAGCGGGTGAGGCCGATGATGGCCGCCTTGGACGAGCCGTAGGCGATGCGGGCGAGGTCGCCAGCGCTGCCCGAATTGGACGCGGTGTTGATGATCGAGCCGCCGCCCGTCTCGATCATGCGCGGGATGGCGTACTTGCAACCCAGCAGGTAGCCGGTGAGGTTCACGTCCAGGATTTCGCGCCAGATGCCGATTGGAATGTCGGGCGCGGTGGTGTCCTGGGCGCTCTTGGCGGGATCGGTCATCGCCGCATTGTTGTGCAGGACGTCGAGGCGGCCGAAATGGTCGACCACGCGATCGACGAGGGCACTGACCGATTGCGGATTGGCCGCGTCGAACTGCACGGCCAGCGCCGCCTCCCCGAGCGGTTCTGCGGCCCGCAGCGCCGAATCCTCGAACAAGTCGGCAATGACGACACGGGCGCCTTCCGAAACCATCCGGCGCGCCACCGCCGATCCGATGCCGCCGCCACCACCCGTCACTATCGCAACCTTGCCGTCCAGACGCTTCATCCTTCGTTCTCCCGCAATTGGTTTCGTTCACGGCTGGCACCCGGTTCAACACCATCGTGCCAGTGTATCGCTGCGTGGCTGGTTGCCCGGGCTCGGGCACCCGTCCAACGGCAG
This sequence comes from Novosphingobium resinovorum, assembly GCF_027922145.1. Classification (GTDB taxonomy): domain Bacteria; phylum Pseudomonadota; class Alphaproteobacteria; order Sphingomonadales; family Sphingomonadaceae; genus Novosphingobium; species Novosphingobium resinovorum. The sequence continues at coordinate 2,427 of NZ_BSFC01000025.1, forward strand.
GGCGTGCCCCCCTCGTAGCGAGGGTGACCCTGTCTGGAGAGAGGGCATTGCAGTCCCTATCGTGCCATCCTCAAGGCGTACAGCAGGTAAGGACGGGACCGCCAGCGCCTGCCACCGCAGTTCTGGAGGAGGAACAGCTTCATGAGCCAAAGAGCCCGTCATATCTGCGCCTTGCGTGATCGCGCGCTTCTGCTTTGTCTGGCCATGTTGATGGCGGGAGTATCGCCCAATGCCCTGACGCGGGCGGACGAGACCACCAACGCCGCCGCCAGGGAGGTGCGAAACGACGATATCGTCGTGACCGCCCGGCGCGCATGGGAGAATATCCAGGCGACGCGGTGTCGGTCGCCGCGTTCAACGAAGAGGTGCTGCGTTTGGCCAATATCCAGAGTTCGTCGGACCTCATGTTCAAGACGCCGGGCGTCTACTTGTCCGGATCGGGAGGCAGGGAAAACTCGGTGTTCCAGATCCGGGTCCAGACCAAAGCGCTGGGCGGCTCGAACGCGCTCGCCGTCGTCAGCTATCTCGCCGATGTGCCGCAGTCCACATTCGGCAGCGGGGTGTGGACTTACGACATGGCCTCCGTCCAAGTGCTGAAAGGGCCGCAGGGGACGCTGTTCGGCCGCAACACGACGGGCGGTGCGGTACTCTACTATCCGGCGGCGCCCGGATACGAATGGGAAGGCTATCTCCAGGCCGACTACGGCAACTTCGACCACAAGCAGCTCGAAGGCGCCTTCACGCTGCCGATGGTCACGGATCGCCTTTCCGTTCGCTTCGCGGGCCGCCACGACAAGCGCGACGGGTATACGCGCAACATCGGACTGGGCGGCGATCTGGATGACGTCAATTCCCCCGCCTTCCGCGTCTCGGTGCTGGCCGAACCGACGGATTCGATCCGCAATCTCACCATCTTCGACTGGTATCGCAACTATTATACTGGCGATGGTGCGATCCTGCTCAACGTCAACGATGCGCCGAGCTTGCTCGACCTGCTGGGCATAAAGGAATCCGCGCAGGCAGCCTTGGCCGCCCAGAAGGCGGGTGGTCCCCGCGTGGTGGACAGCGACGTCGAGCCAACCATGAACCGGACGCGGCGCTGGGGGCTGACCAACCGCACCGACATAACCTTGGGTGACATCGAACTGGTCGCTATCTTCGGGTACCGCAAGACTTACGTGGAATACAACTTCAATACAGATGGCGTTCCCCGACTGGACAGCACCCTGGCGCCTGGACTGAGCTTCCCGCTGCTGAATGCCGGCGCGATCAGCCATGTAGAGCAATATACCGAGGAAGTGCAGCTCAAGGGGCAGCCTGCTGGACGACAAGGTCGACTGGCTGCTGGGAGGGTTCTACCTGAAGAGCAAGCTCTACGGCACCACCGGCACCGGCAACGACGTGGGCTTTTGGACCAGTTTTGCGCTGGCGAACACCAAGACCCGGTCGCTCGATGCACCCGCAGCGCTACAGCCCTATCTCAGCGCACGGGAGATCCCGTTCGATCTGGTTGCCAAGACCACCTACACATTGGGCATGCAGTACGGTCTGCCGCTGGGGGACCTAGGCGATCTTGCCGCCAATGCGGACTATTACCATTCCAGTTCGCTGAAGTACGTCAACACCGCGCTGCCCGCCTATGGCATCGTCAACCCCAGGATCGAATGGCGCGGGTTGGCGGGGCGTCCGTTCGACCTGTCCGTCTACGCCACGAACTTGTTCGACAAGGCCTATGCCGCGATCGGTTCGGTGTCAGCTGCGGCGCTGGGGTTCGATGCGGCCATCTATGGTGCGCTTCGCCAGTACGCAGTGTCGTTGCGGTACCGCTTCGGCCCGTGATCGCTGGCGGCACGATCTGACTGCAGAAATGTCGCCCCGGGCGCGACAGGAAAGGAACAGCCAATGAGCAGGACCAAGGCCGTGTGGGCGCAACTAGTGCCGATGCCGGGGGACGCGCTGGTCGCGCTGGCGCAGTCCTACGAGGCGGCGGGGGTCGACGGGGTGTGGGCGCCGCAAATGTTCGGCGCGCCGTTCTCTACGCTCGCCGCCGTCGCGCCGGCCACGCGCAGCATCAAGCTGGGCACGGGCATCGCGCTAGCCTTCGTGCGCAGTCCGCTGGAGACCGCGTGCAGCGCGATCGACCTCGATCTCATCAGCCAGGGCCGCGTGGTGCTGGGGCTGGGATCGAGCGCGCAGAGCCAGATCGAGGGTTCGTTCGGCAGCCCCTACGGCAAGCCGCTCAGCCACATGCGCGAGATCCTCGGCATGATCCGCGCGATCGTGGCGCGCGGCCACACCGGCGAGCTGGAACGGTTGGAGGGCGAGTATCACACGCTAGACCTGTCGCATTTCCGGCTGCTGCATCCGCCGGTGCGGTTCGCCATTCCGATCGTATTGCCCGCGGTGTTTCAGAAGGCCTGTGCGCAGGCGGCGGAGATCGCCGACGGGTTGCTGGGCCATCCGCTGTGGAACGATGCCTGGATCGCGCGCGAGGTGATCGCGAACGTGAAGGCCGGGCTCGATCGCGGCGGCCGCGCGCGCGGCGACTTCACGCTCAACCTGTCGATCTTCACCGCGATCGCGTCTGACCGGCGCGAGGCGATCGAGGATTGCCGCGCGACGGTGGCCTATTACAGCCAGTCGCCCCAATACTTGCGCTATTTCCAGGAGATCGGCTTCGGCCGCGAGGCGGCGGCGATACAGGATGCGTTCGCGAAGGGCGATCACGCGGCGATGGCGGCCGCCTGCCCCGACGCCATGGTGGAAAGCATCGCCGTCGTCGGCACCGTCGACGAAGTGCGCGCGCGGGTGGCGAGCCGCGCTGAATATGCCGATGCGATCACCCCGGTCATCCCGCACTACGGCCTCTCGGCGGACAAGAGCGCCGCTTACACCCAGCGCATCGCGGACACCTTCTATGAATAGCGCCACCATCGCCGCGATGGCGGGCGGTGGGCAGTACAACCGCCATTCGCGCCTGCAACTGGCCAACCTGCAATCGGCGCTGCCCTTGTGGGAGCACGCGGCGGCGGCCGTGGGGCAGGACAGCGCCGGCCTCGTGACCATCGCCGACTACGGGGCCTCGCAAGGGCGCAACTCGATGGGGCCGATGGGCCGCGCGATCGACCTGGTGCGCGAGCGCGACGCCGACCGGCCGGTGCAGGTCGTCCACACCGACTTGCCGTCCAATGATTTCGCCTCGCTGTTCACGCTGCTTGCCGACGATCCGGCGAGCTACCTTCGCGGGCGGGGCGAGGTCCATCCGCTCGCGGTCGGACGCTCGTATTTCGACGCGGTGCTGCCGGCGGGGAGCGTCGACCTCGGCTGGTCGTCGAACGCGCTGCACTGGATGAGCCACAGCCCGATCGAGGTCGACGATCATGCCTGGGCGACCTTCAGCGCCTGCGCACAGGCACGCTCGGCGGTGGACGCGGTGCTGGCGGACGACTGGCTGCGGTTCCTGCGCGCGCGCAGCCGCGAGCTGCGGCCGGGCGGGCGCGTGGTCTGCCAGTTCATGGGGCGCGGCGAGGAGCAGCAGGGCTTCGAATGGATGGCCGACCATTTCTGGCAGGCGATCCTGGCCCTGCGCGCGGCGGGACAGCTTACCGAAGCGGAGACGCGGCGGATGACCGCGCCCTCGGCGGGCCGCTCGCCCGAGCAGATCGCGGCGCCGTTCGCGGCGGGGCTGGTGCCCGAACTGGCGCTCGATCACGTGTCGCGCTTCGTCTCGCCCGATCCGTTCTGGGACGAATACCGCGAGACCGGCGACGCCGCGCGGCTGGGGGCGCGATGGGCGGCGATGATGCGCGCCGCCAACGGTCCCAACTTCGCCGCGGCGCTGGGCTCTGGGCTGGACCCCGCCCGCGACCGCGACGCGCTGCTCGATGCGCTCACGCAGGAACTGGCGTGGCGGGTCGCCGCCGATCCGCAGCGCAGCGTTTCGTGGAACGTGCTGGTGTCGATCCGCAAGCGCGGCTGAGTTTCAGGCGAAGAACAGCGCCAGCAGGACGCCGCACACCGCGACGACCCATGACTGGAAGGCCCATAGCATCGGCGCCGGCGCATCGCGCAGACCCATGAACTCGCGCCCGACGAGCAGGACTTTGGCGAAGGCCACGACGAGGATCACCGCGCCGGAGGTGCCCAGCACGGTCGTCTCGAACGACAGCAGCGTCGCCGCCACCAGCACCGCCCAGACCAGGACGGCGCGATTGGCCAGGATCGAAGGCATCTTGGAATCGTTTCCTTACAAAAGATAAAGCAGCGCGAAGAGGACGATCCACAGCAGGTCGACCAGGTGCCAGAACGCCCCGCTGCCCTCGATCAGCGCCGCACCTCCGGGCATCCTACCGGCCTTGTCGAAGCGCGAGGCGGCGAAGCACAGCACGCCCAGGCCGATCAGCACGTGGACGAGGTGGATGGCCGTGAACATGTAATAGTAGATCGAGAAGCTGTTGGTGTTGAGCGTGAAGCCGTGGCTGATCTTGGCCGCGTATTCGAACGCCTTGACCACCACGAAGCCCGATCCCAGCGCGATCGTGGCCAGCAGCAGCGGCCGGGCCCGCCGGTCGTCGCGGCGCACGGCGGCGACGGCCTGCGCCATGCACAAGCTGCTGGTCAGCAGCAACGGCGTGTTGAGCAGGCCGAGCTGCCGGTCGAGCAGTCGCCGCGAGGCTTCGAACAGCGCATATTCCTGCCGGTGCGCCACGGCGTAAGTGATGAAGAAGACGGCGAACACCACCAGGTCGCCGCCGATGAACACCCACAGGCCTTCCTCGCCCGGCACATGCCCGCCGGATCGGCGTTCGGCGGTGGTCATGCCTCGGCCAGCGCGTCGCGCTTGATCGCCGCCAGCATCGCCACGATCATCAGGTTGAACCAGATGCCGAACACCACCGCCGGCACCCAGAAGGCGAGCACCCCGTTCCATGCGAAGGGGCCGGTCTTGAACAGGCCGACGGCGAAGCCGGGCAGCAGCAGCAGGCCGGTCCACAAGTTCATGTAGCCCAGCCAGCGCGGGAGAATGGGCCGGGCGCGCTTGTCCTGCAGGATCGCCACCCCGGTGACGACATTCTGCACGAAGGCCGGCACCGCGGGCATGACGAACAGGAAGAAGGCGATGTCGCTCAGCATCGCGATCTCGGCGTCGGGCCGGTCGGTGCGATAGGCGGCGACGGTGAAGAACAGGCCCGCGAAGAACAGGGTGACGAAGCCGTAGGCGACGATCATCACGAAGGCCCAGGTGAGCGGCGAGATCGCGCCTTCGATCTTCTTGAGGAACGTTGCGACGGCGGCGAGGAAGGGGAAGAACAGCACCGACGCAGAGGTGATGAGGATCCCCCCGACGAGGATCCCGGTCTGGTGTGCGCGGTAGTAGTCGGCCACCTGCGCCACCGGCAGCGCGGGGTCGAGCGGCGGAAACATGCGTGCGAGCGGCCAGATGCCGACGAACATCAGCGTCCCGGCCAGCGCCCCCATGAACGTGCACAGCTTCATGGTCGTGCTCTTGGTGTCCATGTTCCCTCCCCCGATCCGGTGCCCTGCCCGGCGATCGCGGCATGCTGGCGGGTCGCGGGGCGCACACCACCCGCCTTCGGATAGGGTTCCGGGCAGGCTCGGCGAGCCGATAAGAGCGCGCGGACAAAGGAGCAGTGACGATGACCGATACCGAGGCGAACAAGGCGGTGGCCCGTCGTTACATGCAGGCGGTCGAGGACGGCGACCTGGCTACGATCGAGGCCCTGCAGCACCCCGACTGCACGTGGTGGATACTGGGCTATGGCGACATGAGCCGCGCGGATTTCATCGCCAGCGTCACCGGCGGGCTGCTCAGCGCCAGGCATCGCAAGGCCGAAGTGGTGGGCCTCACCGCCGAGGGAGACCGGGTGGCGGTGGAAGTGCGCGGCGAAATGGTGTTCCCCGACCGGGTTTATCGCAACGAATACCACAACCTGCTGATCGTCCGTGACGGCCAGATCGTTTCGGGCCGGGAATATATGGACACCCGGGCGGCGGCTGAGGCATTCCCCGCCTGAGCCGATTTTCCCGTGTCCGCACGGGGCAGGCGAAAGCAGCGGCGCCCAGCGCCCGGACAGGAGACGGTGTTTGAGCAGCAGGAATGAAGACCTCGCAGGACGAGTCGCGATCGTGACCGGGGCGGGGCAGGGCATCGGCCACGAAGTGGCGACGGTCCTGGCAGAGCGCGGCGCGACGGTGGTTCTGGCCGACATTCTCGGCGACAAGGTAGATGCCGCCGCGCAGGCGCTGGGCGAGCGGGGCCTCAAGGCCGACGCGATCGCCTTCGATCTGGGCGACGAGGCGGCGGTGGCCGATGCCGTGGCGCGGATCGTGGGCCGGCACGGCCGGATCGACATCGTCCACAACAACGCCGCCTACCAGACGAATGAGCAGCGCGCCGGCGACCTCGACGTGATCCACCTCGATACGGGGGCCTGGGACAAGGCGTTCACGGTCAACGCGCGCGGGCCGATGCTGCTGTGCAAGCACGCCCTGCCGACGATGATCGCCGCCGGCGGCGGCGCGCTGATCCATTCGGCCTCAGGCTTCGGCCTGCTGGGCGAGATGACGCTGACCGCCTATGGCGCGTCGAAGGCCGCGCTCATCAACCTGAGCCGGTTCCTGGCGACGCAGTACGGCAAGCAGGGCATCCGCTCGAACGTAATCGCGATCGGCTTCGTGCTCAGCGAAACGGCGGTGGAATCGACGCCGCAGGTCGTCAAGGACGTGCTGCTCGATCACCACCTCAACCCCGAACTCGGCAGCCCGCGCGACATCGCCAACGTCGTCGCCTTCCTCGCCTCGGACGAATCCCGCTTCGTCAACGGCGCGCTGATCCCCGTCGACGGCGGGTTCACCGCGCACCAGCCGACGATGGTCGATTTCCAGAAGCTGTTCGCGGCGGCCGGAAGCAACCAGTTGTAAGCCCTTCTAAGTACCGCCCAGGCGCGCGTTGCCGACCCTATCTTTCTGCAGGTTGCCGGGCGACGGTCGGCCCTATCTTTCGCGTCTCGGACCCCCGCGGACACGGGGGCCGACACAGGACGGGGAGGACGATGCGCGAAGCGGCACTGGAACTGCTCAAGCGGACGATGGACGAACAGCTCGGGCGGTCGGATCATCCGGCGGAGTTTCCGGCTTTGCCGCCGATCCCCGCCGGGCGCTATACCGACCCGCGCTTCGCCGCGCTGGAAAACGACAGGCTGTGGACCGGAAGTTGGCTGCTCGCCGCGATCGAAAGCGAACTGCCGCAGCCGGGCGCTTATCGCCTGTTCGAGAATCTCGACCGTTCGGTGATCGTGTCGCGCGGCAAGGACGGGCGCATCCGGGCGTTCCACAATACCTGCCGCCATCGCGGATCACCGCTGCTGCTGGAGCCGCAGGGCCGCGCGATGCGCTTCATCTGCCCCTATCACTCCTGGGGCTATGACCTCGAAGGCACGCTGCGCTCGGTGCCGGGGCAGAGCGACTTTCCCTGCCTCGACAAGGCGCAGAACGGCCTGGTCGAAGTGCGCTGCGAAAGCCATCGCGGGTTCGTGTTCGTAAACTTCGACCCCGATGCGGCCCCGCTCGCGGATTTCCTGGGCGAATTCGTCGCGCTGACCGAGGGCTATCCGCTGGAGCGGCTGGTCGTGAAGGACCGCTTCCTGATCGAGATGGAGTGCAACTGGAAGATCGCCTACCACAACTTCCTCGAAATCTACCACGTCAACACCGTCCACCCGCGCACGCTGGCGCCGCACCTGGATTCCAGCAGCTTCGTGATCGCACTCTACGAAGGCGGGCACATGCGGTTCGGGACGCGCAAGAAGGGCGGGGATTCGCTGTTCGAGACGCCGCCCGTCCGGCCCGACGACATCGCCGAGGTGTTCCTCGAAAACACGATCGCGCTGCCGACTTTCCCCAACACGTTCTTCTCGCTCGATCCGGTGGGTTTCAACCTGCAGTGCTTCTGGCCGGCCGGACCCGACCGTTCGATCATGGAAGTGCGCCAGCTCGGCTGGGCGTCGGACAGCGAGGCGGACAAGACGTTCTGGTCGGGCATGCGGACCGCGACCGAGCACATCCTGTCTGAGGACATGTGCCTGTTCGCCAATATCCAGCAGTCGCTGCGCAACGGCGCGTTGCCGGCGGTCGTGACCGGCTACCAGGAGCGCGCGCTCTACTGGTTCGAGGAGGAGATCGACCGCCGGATCGGGCCGGAGCATATCCCGGCGGAGTTGCGCGTCGAACCGCGCATCGGCGCATTCATGGCACCGCGCAGCGCCTGACGGGCTGTGAAGGGGCACGCCATGTGACGCGCCCCCCGGTCACGCGCCCCGAGTCACGCGCCCATCGCGGCGAAGCAGGTGCGCAGTTCCTGCACGAACAGGTCCGGCTGCTCGAACGCGGCGAAGTGGCCGCCTGCCGGCAGTTCGTTCCAGTGGACGAGGTGGGGGTAGCTGCGCTCGGCCCAGCGGCGGCTGGGGCGGAAGATCTCCTGCGCGAAGATGCTCACTCCCACCGGCAGTTCCAGCCGCTGCGCCCGGAACGCGTTGGCGCTTTCCCAATAGAGCCGTCCCGAGGATGCGGCGGTGTTGGTGAGCCAATAGAGGCTGATATTATCGAGCATGGCGTCGCGCGACAGCGCGTCTTCGGGATCGCCGCGGTTGTCGGTCCAGGCCTGGAACTTCTCGTAGATCCACGCCGCCTGGCCGATGGGGGAATCGGCGAGCGCATAGCCGACCGTCTGCGGGCGTGTGCTCTGCAGCTTGGCGTACCCGGAATCGTGGTCCTGGTAATGCTGCATCCGCGCGACCGTCTTCGCCTCGGCTTCGGTGAGATCGGCGAAATCGCTCTCCTCGGGGAACACCAGCGGCATGTTGAGGTGGACGCCGGCGCATTCCGGCGGGCGGGCCATGGCGATCGCGGTCGTCACCGCCGCGCCCCAGTCGCCGCCTTGCGCGAAGAAGCGAGTGTATCCCAGCCGCCGCATCAGCCGGATCCAGGCATCGGCGATCTTCTCGACCCCCCAGCCGGTGCCGCTGGGCCTTTCGGAAAAGCCGTAGCCGGGCAGCGAAGGGATCACGACGTCGAACGCCGGCGCATCGGGCGCGTCCGGCGCGGTGAGCGGGCCGATCACGTTCAGGAATTCAAGCACCGAGCCGGGCCAGCCGTGCGTCAACAGCAGCGGCGTTGCACCGGGCCGGGGGCTGCGAACGTGGATGAAGTGGATCGCCAGCCCGTCGATCGGCGTGGTGAACTGCGGCAGCGCGTTCAGCGCGGCCTCGCAGGCGCGCCAGTCGTAGCCGTGGCGCCAGTGGTCGCACAAGGCCTGCAGCCGGGCGATGGGCACGCCCTGGCTCCAGTCCTCGACCGTCTGCGGCTCGGGCCAGCGGGCGGCGTCGAGGCGGCGGTGGAGGTCCTCGATCGCGGCTTGCGGGATGGCGACGGTGAACGGGGTGATCGCGTCCGACATGTGGGTTCCCTGAGTCAGAAAGAGAGGCCGAGCGCGTCGACGGTGCCCAGGTCCTCGCCCGCGACGAAGATGCGTTCGACGATGTGGAGGCCCTTCTGGCCCCATTCGTCCATGTTCGCGATCCACGCCTGCATCGCGTAAGGCGGCCAGCGCCGATAGTATTCCCAAAGCGTGTCGTCGTCGGGCACGCCTTGCGCCCCGGTCTCGACGAGGCACTGGCGATAGTGGCGCAGCAGGTCGCGGTCGTGGGCGCGGCGCTCCTCGATGGTCAGCGCGCCGAGGATGAAATAGGTGAAATCGCGGATCGGGCGTCCCTTGCGCACCAGTTGCCAGTCCAGCCACACGCGTTCGCCATCCGGGCGGACGTAGCTGTTGCCCTGGTGGCTGTCGCCGTGGACCAGGCACCAGGGGCCCTGCTCCTTGGTCTGCGCGAAATCGATCAGCGCGTCGAACACGGTGTGCAGGCGCGAGAGGTCGCTCTTGATCCACGCCGGCAGGAAGGCCTGGTATTCGGCCTTGACGTGATTGCGCTCGGCGAAGCTGTACATCATGTGCAACTGCTGCGTGTCGACCGGGGTGGCCATCGAGACTGGCAGCCAGTCCGCCGCGTGCAGCAGCGGGCTGTCCCAGAAGGCGCCATGGATGCGCGCCAGGCTGGCCACCCCGCGCGCGGCTTCCTCGACCCCCATGTGATCGGTGCTGACGCCGAAGTGGCCGCCCTCGATCGACAGGTCCTCCATCACCACCAGCCCCTGGCCGCTGTCGGCGCGCGGATCCCACGCCTCGAAGTAGGAGCGCGGCGCGGGGAAGGCGACGTGGCTGCGGAAATCCTCGTAGAAGCGCGCCTCCAGGCGGCAGATGCCCTGGCTTTCGAACTGCGCCCAGTTGGCCTTGAGGCACACGTTCTGCGGGATGCCCGCCGCCTTGCCGATGGCGTTGAGCGTCAGCTTGACCTGGTACTTGGTGGTGTGGCTGTTGCGCAGGAAGACCTTGTCCATCGCTTCCACGACGATGCCGGGATAGCGCGGCTGCATGATGGCGGTCAGCCACTGCGGCGTCACGTCTTCGAGGCGGGCGGGGATGCCGACCGGGTTCGCCCTTACCTCGTCTGCTGCTGCCGTCATCGCCCGCTCTCCTATTTCGTTTTCTTGAGTTCGCGCAGCGCGCGGTTGGCGGCGATGCGCCCGGCGATGCCCGAGACGCCGCCGCCCGGATGCGCCCCCGCGCCGCCGATCAGGAAGCCGGGGAAGGGCGGCTTGGGTCCGCCGAAGCCGGTGGCAGGGCGATGCACGCCCGATCGCAGCGCGCCGAAGTCGATGTGGGTGACGCAGCCGTTCGTGACGTTGAGGCGCTTTTCGCGCTCGCGCGCGGTTTCGACGAAGCGGCCGACCTCGGTGTCGAGACCGTCGTAGAACTCGCCCAGATGCGCCTTGATCGAGGCCATCGTGCTGTCCTTTAGCGCGGGCGACCAGCCCTCGCGCGCGTCGACCGCAACGCCCGGCAGGTAGACGTAAGCGAGCGAGCCGCCGGGCGGGGCCTGCGTCGGGTCGGAATTCGACAGCGGGCTCAGCGACATCGCGTGGCGCTGCGGAATGTCGCCGCGCCGGGCGGTGGCGAAGGATTCGCGCACTTCCTCGGGCGTGCCGATCAACCCGACCGCCTTGTTGAGATCGGCGCCGTCGTGGCGCAGGTCCTGGTGGCGCTTGAGCGTCAGCGGGCCCGACATCGCGATGTTGGCGAGGAAGGGGGCGGCGTTGGAGCGGTTGGCCGGCGCGTGTTCGATGCGGTGCACCAGTTCGCGCGGGACGCCGCCGGGTGTGGTCAGGCGCATCGCGGTGCGCGGATCGCAAGTGGCGATCACCATCTTCGCGCGGATCACCCGGCAATCGGCCAGCCGCACCCCGCGCGCGGCGCCGCCGTCGACGATGATCTCGGCGACCGGCGCGTTCAGCTCGATCCGCGCGCCCGACGCCTCGATGCTGCGCGCCAGCGCGTTCGAGAACGACTGCAGGCTGCCGATCGGCTTGCCGGTGCCGTATTTGTGCGTGACCGCGAAGATCATGTAGGCGGCGGCGTTGCCGTCGTCGTCCACCGGACCCGCGCCGGCGGCGATCCCCAGCAGCAGCGCGATCGTGGCGGGATGCTCGAAGCGTTCGCAGGCGATCTGGTCCGCGGTCGCCTTGGACATGGCGATCAGTTCGTCCTTCAGGCGCACGTTGCGCACCGCCGCGCCGATCATCTTGGACGCGTTGCGGAAGTCCGGCCGGCCGGGTTCGGCCATCATCATTGGAAAGCCGATGTCCATCATCACGTTCAGCGTCTTCATGAACGCGAGGTAGGCCTTGCCATCGTTGCGGTTGATCCGGGCGATGTCGTCGGCGGTGCGCTCGTAGTCGTAGAACAGCGCGATCGAACTGCCGTCGGGATGGAGATAGGCATACGTCGGATCGGGATCGACGGTGCGCAGGCCGTACTTGTGGAGGTCGAAATCCTCGATGATCCCGGACTTGCGTGCGAACAGCAGCTCCACCGCGCACGGCGTGACGAGGTGCTCGGGCGCTTCGGGGATCATGTACCCCGAACTGGTCATGCCGCCCACTTTGTCGAGCCGCTCGACGACGACGACCTTCTTGCCCTCGCGTGCGAGATAGCCGGCGGCGGCCATGCCGTTATGGCCCGCACCGATGACGACGACGTCCACCGCCTCGCCGATGACGCTTGCTGGTGCAGCCATGGTCAGGCGTCTGCTGCGGCGGTGTAGGCCTTGCCCCACTCGGCCAGGGCGATGAGGCGGGCCTTGCGGTCGGCCTCGATCTGCGGGATCTTCTCCTCGTCCGGGCCATCGGGCACCAGCACCAGCGGCTCCTTGCCCAGGCTGGCGAGCGCCAGCGCGCAGACGTCGGCGGGATCGTAGGCGGCCGAATAGTCCATGCCCAACCCTTCGGTGGCGCGGCGCAGCGTGGGCGTGTCCATGATCGGCGCGGCGATGCCGACGATGTCGACGTTGCGGCCCTCAAGCTCGGCCCACAGCGATTCGACGAAGTTCAGCTCGAACGCCTTGGTCGCCGAATACATCACCAGCCACGGCTGCCCGCCCAGCCCCGCGCCCGAGGACATGATGACGATGCCGCCCTTGCCGCGCGCCAGGAAGCGGTTGCCGAAGCCGTGCGTGGCTTCGAGCACGTTGGCGGCGTTCATCCTCAGCAGCCGCAGCGAACGGTCGACCGGCTCGCCGAAGAAGCTGTTGCCGGCGCCGTCCGCGCCCGCGTTCGAGATGTAGAGGCCGATGTCGAGGTCGGCCGTCGCCTCGACCAGCCGTGCGCCCGCGCCCGGTTCGGTGAGGTCGGCGGTCAGGCTGCGGAAGGCGATGTCATAGCGGTCTTCGAGGCTTTGCCCCAGCGCATCGAGCGCGGCGGCGCGCCGCGATACGAGCACGAGGTTGATGCCCATCGCCGCAAGCTGCTCGGCATAGCACGCGCCGGTTCCCTCGGACGCGCCGGCGATGATCGCCCAGGGGCCATAGCGTTCGACGAAGGCGGCTGTGTCCAGTTCGGGCAGATCGATCTTGCGCATCGGCTTTTTTCCTCTCGCTCGCGGTTGCCCGGCCGTGACCGGCGACCGCTGTTCGCGAGGGAGACTAGAAGAGCGCGCGGCAGGTCCCTCCTATCGGTGGGAAGGGGGTATGAAATGCCGGCCGGGTCCTGCCGCCGGGTAGGCCACGGTGCGGCGTGCGGATCGCATGCGTCGGGATATGGATTTCGAACTGCCCGAGGAATATCGCGCCTTTCGCGACATGGTCCGCCGCTGGGTGGACAAGGAAGTGCCCAAGGCCTGGGCGCGCGAACTCGAACGCGACGAGCACGCCTATCCCTTCGCCTTGTGGGACAAGTTCACCGAGGCCGGCTTCCACGGCATCGGCATCGCCGAGGCGTTCGACGGGCAGGGCGGCGACGTCGTCATGCAGATGCTGCTGGCGCGCGAACTGGCGCGCTCGCTGGGTGGCCTCGCGTGGATATGGGGCATCACCAGCTTTGCAGGCTCCAAGTCTATCGGGCTTTACGGGTCGCCGGCGCAACAGGCGAAGTACCTGCCGCTCATCGCCACCGGGCAGCTCAAGGCGGCGATCGCCTTCACCGAATCGGGCGGCGGCACCGACCTGCTGGGTGCGATGGCGACCACGGCGGAAAAGGTCGACGGCGGCTGGACGCTGAATGGCGAGAAGATCTGGTCGTCGTCCGCGCACGTCGCCGACTACCTGCTCGTCATCGCGCGGAGCGACAGGAATGCCGCGAAGAAGCACCAGGGCCTGACACTGTTCTGGGTTCCGACGAAGACCGCGGGCGTGACGATCACCCCGCTCGCCAAGCTGGGCATGCGTTCGATGGGCAGTTGTTCGGTCCATTTCGAGGATGCGTTCGTGGCCGACGAACAGGTGCTGGGAGAGCCGGATAAGGCCTGGTACATGCTGCTACCCACGCTTAACAACGAGCGTATCATGGTCGGCGCGTTCTGCCTGGGCGTGATCGACGGGGTGCTCGAAGACGCGGTCGAATACGTGCGGCAACGCAAGGCGTTCGGCGGCATCATCGGCCGTTTCCAGGCGCTGCAGCACTACATCGCCGATATCGCGACGATGCAGAAGACCACCGAACTGATGCTGCACTACTGCGCGGACAAGCAGGCGCGGGGAGAAAACGTCGGCGTCGAGGCCAACATGCTGAAGCTGATGGCGTCCGAGAACGCCAATGCCGCCGCGGACCTCGGCATCCAGATCCTGGGCGGCATGGGCTACTCGGCCGAAACCGACATGCAGCGCTACTGGCGCGACAGCCGGCTATGGCGGATCGGGCCGATCACCAACGAGATGGTGCGCAATGGCATCGCCGAAAGCCTCGGCCTGCCTCGGTCCTTCTAGAGGTCGAGACGGGCCTTCTAAAGGTCGAGGCAGGCCTCTTCGAAATCGAGGCGGGGATTGCGCGGGAACAGGCCGGCCGGGTCGCCGTAGCCGATGTTGCACAGGAAGTTGCTGCGCCAGCGCCCGTCGGGGAAGAACTCGGCGTCGAGCCCCGCCTTGTCGAACCCCGACATCGGGCCGCAGTCCAGGCCCAGCAGCCTGGCGGCGATCATCAGGTACGCGCCTTGCAGCGTCGAGGAACGGGCGACCGTCTCCTCGATCAGGTCAGGCTTGCCTTCGAACGCGGCGCGCATGTCGCGGGCGGGGAACAGCTTGGGGAACAGGTCGTGGAACCGGGTGTCGCCGGCGATGATGACGGTGCAGGGCGCCGCCGCCACCTTGTCGACGTTGCCGGGATTGACGTGCGGCAGCAGCCGCTGCTTCGCGGCGGCGGAGCGCACGAACACGAAGCGCCCCGGATTGCCGTTCGCCGCCGTCGGTCCCCACCGCGCCAGATCGTAGAGCGCCCGCACGGTGCGATCGTCGACGCGGCGGTCGGTCCAGGCGTTATGGCTGCGCGCCTGCAGGAACAGGCGGTCCATCGTGGCGGCATCGAGCGTGGCGGCATCGAGCGGGGCGGCATCGATCGGGTCGGCGGTCACGGTCATGGCGGTTCGCTTTGCGCAGGATGGCGCGCCGCCCACCGGCAGGGCGGGCGGCGCGTGTCGGCGATCAGTACGATCCGGGCGGCGAGATCGGGTCGGCCCCGGCCTTGTTGCGGCCGTAGATCTCGTAGCCGATGGTCGGGATGTTCTGGATGTGGCGCGTCGCCATCGACACGTCGCGCCAGTAGCGGTTGATCGGCTTGTCGGTCGCGAAGCCGGACGAGCCCGCCTGGAACATCAGCGATTCGCTGGCGCCGTGGACCAGTTCGATGATCTGCGCGGTCGCCGCGCGGTGGCGGGCCTTTTCGGGCAGCGTGTACTCTTCGCCGAGGCCCACGCGGTCGAGCTTGGCGGTCACGTCGAACAGGATCAGCCGCGCGGTGTCGATCATAGCCGCCGCTTCGCCGAGGTCGCGCATGTAAGCGCCCGAATTGGTGCGCGGGGTGATGAAGGTCGTCAGCACCGGCTTGCCGGGCGATTCGGCGGTGACGATCTCGAGCATCGCCTCGACCGCGCCGATCAATTGGGCGACACCGGTGACGCGCACCACGGGGACGGCGGGAAGCAGGTCCGAAGGCGCGCCGAAATGGCGCTTGGTGCGGTCGATCTGGCCGGCGCGCTCGTCCATCAGCACCATCTGCGCGTCGGGAATGAAGACGTCCTTGGCGATCGCGGTGTCCGAGCCCGTGCCCTGCATCCCGCTGACGAACCAGGTGTCCTCGATCGTCATCGCGTCCATCGGCAGGTAGCACATGCTGATACCGGGCACGACCGGGCCGTCGTAGCCTTCCAGCACCACGCCCTGCTGCGCCCATTTCGATTGGCGCGAGCCGGACATGTAGGGCCAGCGGCCGTTGATGATCCAGCCGCCGTCGACCTTGCGGGCCTTGCCGGGTGGGTTGTAGGCGCCGCAGACCGGCTGCGGTCCTTCGCCGAAGATCGCGTCCTGCACGCCGTCGGGCGCAAGGCTGGTGATCCAGCTGGTGCCGTTGACGATCTGCATCACCCAGCTGACCGCGGGGTCGCCCTTGGCGATCTCGATCTGGACGCGGCAGAAGTCGGTGGGCGAAAGCCCGAAACCGCCGACCCGCTTGGGCAGCAGCAGCCGCAGGAAGCCTTCGTCGGTCAGCATCTGGTGCACCGCCGGGGTCGGGCTGCGGCGCTTTTCGCCCGCCGGGGCCTCGCCCTGCAGGAAGCTGCGCAGGCTGCGGGCCTTTTCGACGAACGCGTCGGCCGTGGCCTTGTCGGCGAAGTCGCCGTCTACCCCGACCTCGATTTCAGCCATAGTCGCCATCGGTCATCCTTTCTCTGATTTTGTCTGATTTCTTGCGATCTTGAGCGCCCATTCGTACAGTCGGTCGGGAGCGTCGTTCCAGATGTTCAGCCACTCGTCGGTGGCGGGGATGATGAGCGTGCTCAGTTGCAGGCGCACCATGGTGTCGCAGAACGTGTCGCGGTCGAGCGGGCAGCCGACGACGGTTTCGAAATGGTCGAGCACGGGATCGAGCGCGCGGCGCACCGCGGCCTTGTGCCGGGCGAAGTGGGTGCGCAGGA
Organism: Novosphingobium resinovorum; assembly: GCF_027922145.1. Taxonomy (GTDB): domain Bacteria; phylum Pseudomonadota; class Alphaproteobacteria; order Sphingomonadales; family Sphingomonadaceae; genus Novosphingobium; species Novosphingobium resinovorum. The sequence goes on from NZ_BSFC01000025.1 coordinate 19,015, forward strand.
AATTGAGGTGGAAGGCCGGCTCGACCTCGAAGATGCCATCCGGCGAACGCTCGACGGTGAACCGGGCGTAGAAGCGCATGACCGAACGGAAGCGCTCGATCGGCTCGGCAATGGACTCGCCCGCTTCGACGATGCCCCGTTCGAAATTGATGCACACGTATTCGCTGACGGCGGCCAGCACCTCGTCCTTGGAAGCGAAGTAGCGATAGAGCGTACCGCGCGAAACGCCGCTGCTTTCGCTGATGTCGCTCATCGAGAGCCGGCGCGCGCCCATGCTGCCGATCGCCCGCAGCGTCCCGTCGAGAATCTTGAGGACGCTGCCGGTCTGGTCGGTCTCGACCAGATTGCTCCAGTTCGGAGGTGGCATCAGTTTCATGTTTGCGCTTCCATCTCGGCGAGATTGTGGGGAACGCTCACATAGCCCGGTAGATGCTGGCCGCCATCCACATTGATAAGCTCGCCATTGACGAAGCGGGACATTTCCGAGGCTAGGAACAGCACGACCGGACCGATGTCCTTTTCCGGGTCGCCCGCGCGTTTCAGGGGATTGCTGGCGGTCGCCATGTCGAGGAAGCCGGGAACGGTGTCGACCAATTCGGCGAAGACCTGGCCCATGCCGGTTGGCGCGATCGCGTTGGTGCGAATGTTGAAACGCCCCCATTCGACCGCCGCGCTGCGGGTGAGACCCAGGATCGCGCCCTTGTTCATGTTGTAGTCGGCGTGGAGCCACGCGCCGGTCTGCGCGTCGATCGAATAGAAGTTCACCACCGAGCCGCCGCCGCGCGCCTTCATGTGCGGGAAGGCCGCGCGCATCGCCCACCAGGTGCCCCAGGTGCCGATCTCCAGCGTGCGCTGGAGCATTTCGTCGGTCTTCTGTTCGAGCAGGATGTTGTCCGAGAGCAGCGAGGCGTTGTTGACGAGGATGTCGAGACCGCCGAACTCGGCGACGGCGCGTTCGACCATCGCCTCGACCTGGTCCTTCACGCCCATGTCCGCGGATAGGCCCGCCGCGCGCACGCCGAACTCTTCGGTGAGTTGCGCCGCGACCGCTTCTGCGGCGGCCCCGTCGCGGCCGGTGACGAGCACGTGCGCCCCGTCGCGGGCGAGGCAGCGCGAGATGCCGTAGCCCAGACCCTTGGCGCCGCCGGTGACGATCGCAACTTTGCCCTTTACCAAACCCGTCATGCTGCAAGTCCCGTCGTTTGCTCGCTCAGAGCGCGGTCCATGTTCATGCGCTCCTGGCAGTAGTCTTGTGTGAAAACGTAGCCGCGCACGGAACCGCGCCGATCGCGGAATAAGTACTTCAGGCCCTTTTCGTCGTTCGCCGTCTCCTCCCAGGCACCCTCGACCCCTTGCGGGGCGGGCAGCAGGACGACGGGGCACGCGGTGGTCTTGACCTGCACCGAAAGCGGCGGGAAGCGGATTTCCATCGGCGTGCCGAGCACGCTGGGCGCGATCGCCCGCGCCGCCGCCATAATCGGAGTGACGTAGGCGGCCAGCCCTTGCGGATACTGCGCGCAGTCGCCGATCGCGAAGATGTGCGGGTCGCTGGTGCGGCCGGTCTGGTCCACCACGATGCCGCGCGCGACATCGAGCCCCGCGTCTGCCGCCAGTTGCAGATGCGGGCGCAGGCCCACGGCCGAAAGCACCGCCGCGGCTTCGATCGTCTCGCCGCCGTCCAGTTCGGCACGGATGCCGGTGCCGGACTTGTGGATCGCGAGGACCTTGCGGCCGAGGTGCCATTCGACGCCCTTTGCGGCGAGCGCCTCGCGGATAGCCGATCCGACGCCCGCCGGGACCAGTTGTGCCAGCGGATGCGAGAGCATGTCCACCACCACCGGGCAGTAGCCGGTGGCGGAAAGGTCGTTGGCGAACTCGGTGCCGACCAGCCCGCCGCCCATCACCAGAACGCGTGCGCCCTCTGGCAGGATCGCGCGGAATTCGCGGTAGTTGTCGAGGTTGTTGACCGCCAGCGCGCGATGGGCGGCGTCGCCGTCGATCGGTGGTCGCACCGGATCGGCGCCCAGCGCCAGCACTAGCTTGTCGTAGAAGATCGGCCCGCCGGTGGTCAGCACCGCCTTGTCCTCGCGGTCGATCGCCTCGACCTCGCGCCCGGCGCGCAAGTCGAGGCGAAGCTGCGCGGCCATCTTTTCGGCAGGCGTGGTGACGAGCGTGTCGGCGACCTTGCCCTTGGCCAGCGCGGTGGACAGCGCCGGCTTGGAGTAGAAGTGCCCATCGTCGCGCGTCACCAGCGTCAACCGCGCGTCCGGCGCAAGTTTGCGAAGCTCGCGCACGACGCCGTAGCCGGCCAGGCCACTGCCGATCACCACGATATGCGGGGATGCCGTCACCACCGTGCTCCCGGTCAGAGGAAAATGGCGAAGTTGGACATGCCCAGCGTCGACTGGTCGACGATGATCTCGCGCCGGGCCAGCTTGTATGCGCCGTCGACGAGCCGCCAGACGTCGCGGCGCTCGGCGGTGATCGTCTCGTTGTCCGGATTGTCGAAACGGCTGCGCTCGACGTAGAGGTAGCTGACCACCTCGTATTCGCCGGGTGTGTCGCATTCGGCGGCGCGCACGTTGGTGACGAAGCGGCGGGTGCGCGAGGGCGGGTCTTCCGCCCAGGCGCTTTTTGACAGGCGTCCGGTGCGCATCAGCATCGAATCGTAGTTCTCGTCGAAGTGCTTCATCGTGCGCACCACGTCGCGGTCCTTGTTGGGACCGTTGCGGGTGAGGCGCAGCGGCGCGGTGTAGCTGAGGTCTTTTTCGAGATAGGCGACCCAGTCGTCGAACCGGCGCTCGTCCAGCGCGGCCGCTTCGTCGTACAGCGTTTCGAGCAGGCGGTTGTAGACTTCCGAGCCGAGCGGAACGCGCTTGGTCGAGACCAGGCCGCGCATGACGCCGGTCTTTTCGACCGCGGCAGTGGCGTAGTTCACCATGATGGTATCCTCTCTCTTGTTCGGGCGGCTCAGGCGCGGGTCATTAGGTCGTAGTAGGCCATCCACCAGGCCCACTGCGTGTCGTCCTTGGTGAAGCCGGGGTAGAGATCGCCGCCGCCGACCCAGCCTTCGGGACGTTCGTGGCCGTGGAGCGCCTGGTACTTGAGCGTGATGGTCTTGCTCATGTGGCCGCGCGAATTGCGCATGATCTGCGGCCAGGTGTCGGCATCGTCCTGCTCGATCGTGCCCGAGGTGCCGGTGCTCCAGATCGCGTTCTGCAGCATGTCGCGCTTGACGTCCTCGGGTGCGTCCTTCTCGGCGAAGATGAAGTTCACGAACTCCACCCGGTCCGGCCCCTTGGGCACGTAAGTGTGCAAGGACAGCGCCCCCGAAGCACCGCCGTCCGCGCGCGGGGCGAAGATGAAGGCGATCAGGATGTTCGGGAACATGCCGCCGACCTGCGGCGGGATGGTGGCCAATTGCTTCACCTGGTCTTCCGACAGGTTCTTGAATAGCTGCGGGATCAGGTCCTTGGTGATGCCCGGCGGCGGCAGCAGGTGGAGGCATTCCTCGACCGACTTACCCTCGAAGCTGACGTCGGCGAACATCTTGAAGGTCTGCGCCGCCTCGAGGCAGCGCAGCGTGTGGCCCTGCGGCACCGACAAGTCGACGCCGTACATGCCCGGCGCGGTGTCGTAGATCGATTCGGCGGTGCCGCCCATGATCCCGCCTTCCATCAGCGAGCGGTGCAGTGTCAGCGTGTGGAAGCCGTCGGAACCGGACTGCTCGCCAGGAATCTTCCAGTTGCACGGCAGCACGAAACGCTGCGGGGGGCCAAGCATCTCCAGCCCGCTGTCAGTGCGGCAGAACAACTGGTCGAGGTAGAACTTGGCGTCGCCCAGGTACTCCTCGAAAGGCAGGTCCTCGTTCCAGGTGGCGAAGATCAGGCCGCCGTAGAGGTGGACCTTGGCCTTCTTGAGCCCGAGTTCGTCCTTCCCCCGCTTGTTGCCGTGCATCTGCTCCTTTTCGATCGGCGCGCCGATGAAGCTGCCGTCGGCGCGGAACGCCCAGCCGTGGTAGATGCAGCGGTGCGCGTGGGCGTTGCCCGCTTCCGCCGTGCACACCTTCATCCCGCGATGCGGGCACACATTAAGCATGACGTGGATTTCGCCGCTGCGATCGCGCGAGACGATGACGTTGTCCTCGGCCATGTCGCGCATGACGTAGTCGCCGGCCTTGGGGATCTCGGTCTCGTGGCCCAGCAGCAGCCAGGTGCGCGCGAAGATGCGCTCCATTTCGACTTCGTAGAGTTCCTTGTCGTTCATCACCCGCAGCGAGACTTCGTTCATGTCGCGATCGATGAGGTCGTCGATGGTCGTGCCATCGGTCAGCGTAAGCCCCGAGTTATGAAGCATTTTCCTCTCCTTGGAAAATATCGTTGTTCGCATGATACATATTGAACTAAAACTGTTCAAGCTGTAATATCAGTGGGAGAGGAGAGAAAGCGATGACGCTGAAGGTTGTGATCGATAAGGCGGCGTGCTGCGGGTACGGGGTCTGCGCGGAAATATGCCCGGACGTGTACAAGCTGGACGCCAACGGCATCGTCTACGTCGATGACGAAACCGTCCCCGAGGGGATGGAGGACCTGGCCCGCGAAGGCGCCGAAGCCTGTCCTCAGTCCGCGCTCGCGGTGGTCGATGCGTGACGTTTCTCTCCCTCGGCCGCGCGCCCTTGGCTGCGCGCGATCGCCGCTGGAAAAACCTGCCCTCGGATAGGTCCTATGACCTGTCGCGCTGGACAGGATCCATGCGCGACAAGGGAGAGATACTGGTGGGCGCCGATACCGACATTCTGTTCACGCCGTTCGATGCGGGCGGGCTGACGCTGCGCAACCGGTTCGTGATGGCGCCCATGACGCGCAATTTCTCGCCCGGTGGCATCCCGTCCCCAGGCGTGGCCGACTATTACCGGCGGCGGGCAGCGGCGGACGTCGGCCTGATCGTGACGGAGGGGGTCGGGGTCGATCATCCCGCGGCGCTGGGCCGCGAATCGGTGGGCGGCGGCGCCTCGCCCGTGCTGCACGGCGAGACGGCACTGGCACGCTGGCGCGAGGTCGTCGCTGCGGTGCACGAGGAGGGGGGTAAGATCGTCCCGCAACTGTGGCACCAGGGCGTGATCCGCGCTCCCGGCACCGGCTATCACCCCGAAGCGCCATCTGCCCGGCCGTCGGGAACCTGGGGGCCGACCGAGGGGGCGATGGTCCCCCCGAACTACCTCGAACTGGTCCGGCAAGACACCGCGCCGCTGACCGAGAGCGAGATCGGCGACATCATCGCCGGCTTCGCGCGCAGCGCCGCCAACGCCCGCGCGGTCGGCTTCGACGGTGTCGCGCTGCACGGGGCGCACGGCTACCTGATCGACAGCTTCTTCTGGCAGCAGACCAATCGCCGCGCCGATGGCTGGGGCGGCGACCTGCCGGCGCGCGCGCGCTTCGCAGCCGAAGTGATCCGCGCGGTGCGTGCGGCCACCGCGCCGGACTTCCCGATCGTCTTCCGCTTCTCGCAATGGAAGCTGCAGGACTACGACGCCAGGATCGCCGCAACCCCGGCCGAGCTGGAAGCCTTGCTCGCCCCGCTGGTCGATGCCGGGGTCGACGTGCTGGACGCCAGCACCCGCATCTTCACCCGGCCCGCGTTCGAAGGGTCGGACCTTGGGCTGGCGGGCTGGGCGAAGAAGCTCACCGGCAAACCCACCATGGCGGTGGGCGGAGTGGGCCTCGACAAGGACCTGCAATCCTCCTTCGCGCAGCCCACCGTCATGACCGACAACCTCGCCCTCGTCGCCGAACGCGTTGCGAAAGGGGAGTTCGATCTCGTCGGCGTCGGCCGGGCGCTGCTGATGGACGCCCAATGGGTCCGCCGCATGCGCGAAGGGCAGGCGGTGAATCCATTCCGGCTGGAAGCCTACGGCTCGCTGGACTGACCCGCGAGCAATCCGTCGTCCCGGACTTGATCCGGGACGACGCCCCCCGCTTAATGGGTATCCGCCGCAGCGTAGACCTGGATGCGCGCGAGGTTGGTCCGCTCCGGCTGCAGCGCCATGTGGACGATGGCGCCGGCCACGTCCTCGGGCTGCATTGGCGGAATGAAGCTGTCCCAGCCCGGTTCGCCGCGGCTCTTCATGTCGTCGAAGATTTCGGTTCTGGTCGTGCCGGGCGCGACGATGCCGACCTTCACCCCGCTGCCTGCCAGTTCGACGCGCAGGCAGTCGGTGAACGCCTCCAGCGCGCGCTTGAGGCCGCCGTAGACGCCGACGCCAGGAGCGACGATCTGGGCGCCGATGCTGGAGATGTTGATGATCTGGCCGCGCCCCGCCGCCTTCATCGTGCGCCCGAACAGCGTGCTGGTCCGCACCACCGCTTCGTAGTTCAGCGCGATCATCGGGCGCAACTGGTCGAGATCGAACAGGTCGAGCGGCGCGGCGTGGAGGATGCCGGCGTTGTTCACCAGAATGTCGGTCCGTCCGAAACGGTCGAGGACGAAATCGTGCACCGCCTGCGCCGCGTTAGGTTCGGCCATGTCGATGGCGAAGGGCTGGCTGTCGGGCCCTAGCGCGCGAGCCAGGGCCTCAAGCCTTTCCGCCCGGCGTGCGACGGGGACGATGGTAGCGCCTTCGCGGGCCAACGCGCGCGCCGTCGCCTCGCCAATGCCCGAGGATGCTCCGGTCACGATCGCCACTTTTCCGTCCAGGTTCATGTGAAATCCATCGTCCTTGCGATCGTTCAAAGTTGCGCGGCATGGCCCGCGCCGCGCGGCAGGATCGTGGTCCCCCCGGTCAGTCCGCGGCGGATCATGGGCGCGGCGAGGAAATCGTGCGGGAAGCCCGGTTCGAACCGGCTCGCCTCTTCCAGCCGCGCGACGTGGTCCGCTTCGAGGGCGACGCCCAGCGCGCCCAGATTGTCGTCCAACTGCCGCATGGTGCGCGCGCCGATCAGCGGCGAAACCACGGCGGGGTTGCGCAGCGTCCATGCGATGGCGACTTGCGCGGAGGTGACGCCGATCTCGTCCGCGACCGCCTTCACCGCATCGGCGATCGCGACGGCGCGCGCGTTCACCCGGCCCGTCGCCGCGAGCAGCGGCGCTCGCCCTCCCGGTTCCTCGGCCGTTTCCCCGGCCGTCGCGCCGGTCGCATATTTTCCGGCGAGCCGCCCGCTCGCCAGCGGAGACCACGGCAGCACGCCGATGCCCAGCGCCTGCGCGGCGGGGATCAGGTCGCGCTCGGCGGTGCGCTCGATGAGGTTGTATTCGACCTGCAGCCCCGCGAACTGCGTCCACCCGCGCAACTCCGCCACGGTCTGCAGCCGGGCGATCTGCCATGCGGGGGTGTCCGAAATGCCCAGGTACAAAACCTTGCCCTGCCGCACCAGATCGTCGAACGCGCGCAGGATTTCGTCGCCGGGCGTGGTCCCGTCCCAGACGTGGAGGAAAAACAGGTCGATCCGGTCGGTGCGCAGGCGCTTGAGGCTGGTCTCCACCGTCTGCATCATCGTGCGGCGGCTGTTGCCCGCGGCGTTGGGATCGCCCTCGCCACGCGTGAGCGAATACTTGGTGGCGAGGACCAGGCGTTCGCGCTTGGCATGGGCGAAAGCGCCGGTCAGGTCTTCGGAGCGGCCGTCGGCGTAATAGCCTGCGGTATCGATGAAGTTGCCGCCGCGATCGACGTAGGCGTCGAACATGCGGCGCGACTCGTCCTCGGGCGCGCCCCACTCCTCGCCGAAGGTCATGGTCCCCAGCGACAGCGGCGATACGCGCAGGCCGGAGCGGCCGAGCAACCGATACGTGTCGAGCGAAAGCGGCGCCTGTGTCATCGAATGTCGTGTCTCGAACGTGTCCCGCGCCTATTCACCAAGCGCGGCCGCGCCGGTCCCCCGCCGGGCGACAGGGCCCGCCGTCATTCGTCGAGGCTCGCCTTGACGAGGGTGAAGCGGCGGCGCGCGATCTTCCAGCCATCGGACGTTCGCACCAGCGCATCATCGTAGTACCCCTCTGCGCGGTGCGTGACGCCCGAGTGGACCGGCGTCAGGATCGCGTCGACGTAGCTTCGCGCCAGAACTTCGTTGTTCTGGTTTTCGATGGTGATGTTGGTGATGCGAAACAGAGTCGGCCCCAGCCGCCGGTGCGTCGCCTCCATGAACTCGGCGATCTCGCGCAGGCCGCGCCAGTGCCCGAACGCGCCGTAATCGGCTTCGCAATCGGGCGAGAAGCAGGTCCTGAACAGCGGCCAGTCGCGATTGTCGATGCTGGTCGCGTAGCGGAACAGCAGCCTGGATATTTCCCGCTCGTCCTCCGCGCAAATCGGTCGTCGCCGCGCCAGGCTGCAGTGTCCTCGCATGGTGTCGCTCCTGTTTGCCTCGACCGACACCATACGTGTACCGTGTAGTGGCTGGCCCGCCGAACGATAGGGGGCAGCGCCGATCGCAGCGTTTTCGTCCACCGACGGGCGATCAGCCGGGCAGTTGCGCGGCGAGCCAGTCGGGCACGTTCAGGCTGTAGCATTTCTGCTCGTAGAGGCGGGCGATCCGCCACCCTTGGGCGGTGCGCACGAAATCGTGCAGGTACCACAGGCCGAACACCAGCGTATCAATGGTGGTGCCATCGTTCACCGTCATCGGATTGTAGCAGGCGGTGCGGGTCTTCGCGCGATCGCCGTCGATCTCGTAGCGGGTGGTCGACACCGCGTGCTGGAAGGCCTGGATCGGGGCCAGACTTTCCGACAGGAACCGCTTGATCTCCGGCAGCCCGCCCTTGACGCCGACCATTTCGGAATAGTCGATCACCGCGTCATCGGTGAACACCGCGTCTAGCGCGTCCCAGTCGCGCGAATCGACCGCATAGCAATAGCTGACGATCAGGTCCTGAATCTCGAACCGATCGGACATTTCCTGCACACTGAGCGGCATGGCTTCTCTCCCGTTTCCTGAAGCGGGGGCTCGCATGCGCACAGTGTCTCGCGGCCTTCCGTCGGGTAGGTGCCGGTAGATGCACGGCGAATGAAGAAAGCGGTACCACGGCGCTGCTGCGGACAATTTTACGATAAAGGAGAGATATTTATGGGCCTCGCCCCATTCACCGAAGCCGATTTCGTTCTGTCCCCGGAGAAGCGGGCGGAAATTACCGATGGGCTGACTGATCGCCAGGCGTTCATGGTCAACCACTGGATGGACCTGCACGAAGTCATCAACCGCGGCGACTGGGACGGCATGGACGCCTTCTTCAACACCGAAACGATGACCTACGACAATCCGAACCGCCCGGATCTCGGCACCTATCACGTCTGGAAGACCTCGCCGCAGGGCCTCTACACGACGTTCCCGCCCAGCATCTACCGCACGCTGAAGGCCTGGGGCCGCGGCGAGGACGAGATCTGCGTGCTGTGCCACCACCACGGCAAGCACACCGGCGGTCCCTACATGGGCGTCCAGCCGACCGGCAACGAGCTGAACGTGCTGTGGTTCTCGTGGCTGCGCTTCCGTGGCGACAAGATCGACCACATCTATTCGATCTCGGACGTGCTGACGATGCTCAAGGACCTCGAAGTCATTCAGGTTCCGCAGCCGGTCGATCCCTACAAGTGATTACTTGCGCTACCCGGTCGGCGTGAAGCCGGCCGGGGGCGTGTGGATATAATCGTCCCCGTCGCGCAGCGATGGGGAGGGGGGAGGACTAAGGGCTCACCTAACTAAGGCCTCTCCTACAAGCTGAACCCGCCGTCGACGATCAGCGTCTGGCCGGTGATATACCGCGCGCGATCGGAGGCCAGGAAGGCGACCGCCTCGGCGATCTCCTCGCCGCTGCCGAAGCGTTGCAGGGCGATGCGTTTGCGCTGCGTTTCCCAGATTTCGGGCGTGTAGAGCGTTTCCAGGAAATCGGCACCAAGCCCGGCATCGATGATCCCCGGCGCGACCATGTTGGCGCGGATGCCGTAGCGGCCCTCTTCCTTGGCGACCGCGCGGCCGAGCGCCTCGATACCCGCCTTGGGGACCGACGACAACGCATCGCCCGGCGGGAAGCAGTAGTTGGCGACCGACACGACCGACACGAAGTTGCCGCGCCCCGCCTTGCGGAAATAAGGCAGCGCGGCCGCGACGATGCGGGAAAAGCCGATCAGTTCGACCTCGATCACCTCGCGCCATTGGTCCTCTTCGATGCGGCTGACGAAGGGTTGCGGGATGGCGACGCCGCCGGCGAATATCACCGTGCCGATCATGCCGTACGCGCGCTCGGCCGTGTCGAAGGCCGCTGCGATCGAAGCGCGGTCGGCCAAGTCGCAGTGCACCGCGCGCGCATCGCCGGCGCGCTCGCCCAGCGTGTCGATCACCGCGCGCGCCTTGTCGGTGCTGGAGCGGTAGCCCACCGCGACGCCGTCCCACTCCGGGGCGAGGCGGCGGCAGATCGCACTGCCCAGCCCGCCTGTCCCGCCGACGACGAAGGCTGCGCCGTCGTTCATGCCGGCATGTACCGGGCCAGATGGTGCAGCAGGCGCTCGGCGAAGGAATCGTTGCGGTCGCCTGTGAACATGTGGCCGACGCCGTCGGCCTGTTCGACTTCGAGGTGCGGGGTCAATTCGCGAAAGCGCCGTACGCTGTCGGGCGAGACGATGTCGCTCAGCTCCGCGCGGATCAGCACGACCGGGGCTGCGACCTGCCGGGCTGCCGCGATCAGGGTCTCGCCTTCCGACGGCGGGTTGAGGAATTCGGGCGAAGCGGTGCGTGGATCCCACTGCCAGAACAGCCTGCCACGGTCCTCGCGCAAGGCGCTGGCAAGACCCGACGAATCGGCAAGGAGCGGGCGGCCGAGGTGCACATGCAGCGCTGCCGCTGCCTCGTCGGTGGAGACGAAGCCGTCCTCGCTGGCGCGAAAGAACGCGCGCACCCCGTCGACCCCGGTATCGTCCATGTAGGGCGAGACGTCGGCCAGCATGATGAGCCCTACCCGATCGGGATGGCGCGAGCCCCCTACCAGCGCCGCCTGGCCGCCGCGCGAGGCGCCGACCAGTGCGGCGGTGCGGCCAAGCGCGGCCAGTATCGCTTCGACGTCGCGGCCGAAGGCTTCGAGCAGGTAGTCACCATCGCGCGCCCAATCGCTTTCGCCGTGGCCGCGCAAGTCGAAGCTGAGGCCGTAATAGCCATGGCGCGCGACCTGGCGGGCGGAGCCGCGCCACGACCGGCGGCTTTGTCCCCCGCCGTGGAAAAAGCACACCGGCGGGCCCGACGGGTCGCCATAGGCATCGGCGACCAAGGTGAGCCCCGCGCCCGGTAGGCGAATGCGATGGGCCATCGTCATGCCGGGCTCAACGCGTCATTCGGCGGCGATCGGGGCGATCTCGGCGAACGAGGGGTGCTCGCCCGGGCCCTTGTACGCGAACTTGCCGGGCGCGTGGTGCCACTTGCCGTCGTTGCGGCTTTCGTAAGGCGAGGCGACTTCGATCAGGCAGCCGTGGGTGCTCTTCGGGCCGACCCAGCTCCACTTCTGCCAGGTCATGTCGGGATCGTTGTAGGTCTTGCCGCCGCCCATCACGTGCAGGCCTTCGGCGGCGAGCTTCTCCATCGCGCCCGGCACGTCGTCGGTCGCGAAGCAGAAGTGGTGGACGTGCTCGCCCACCTTGTCGAGCCGTTCGCCCATCGGCGTGCCGGGGGCGGGCTGGATGAACTGGATTTCGGTGCCGGTGGGATTGACGAAGGTCGCCCACTTCATGCCGGCGTCATCGCCGCTGGAAAACTCGTCGTACTTGACGATCCGGTCCTCGAGCGAGGCGGGATCGAGGACGCGCAGGATCTTGGTCCAGTCCTCGATCGCGGTGTCGAGGTCGCGCACGACCATGCAAACATGGGCGAAGGGTCCGCTTGGCATAAATTCACTCCTCTCGAAATCAGGTTTCTATCGTTGCGGTGCCGGAATTGACGATGCCCCGGCCTTCTATCTCCAGCACGAACTCGCAGGTGACCGCGCCGTCTTCGATGGCGGCGACCTTGCCGGTCACGGTCGCGCGGTCGCCGCCGTAGACGTTGTCGAGAAAGCGCGAATCCATCGCCGTGATCCGGCCGCCGGGGAAGGCGCGCGTCAGCATGTTGATCATGTAGGCGACGTTGATCGGCCCCTGGTTGATGACGCGGTCGCCCAGTCCCTTGGCCTTCACCACTTCGGCGTCGAGGTGGATCGGATTGGGGTCCGCCAGGAACACCGCCCACTGCTTCATCGCCTCGGGGCTGACGCTTGCGATCGTGAACGGCGGCAGGGTATCTCCCACAGCGTAGATCATGCGGCGAACTCCTTGCGGGGCAGGACCCATACGTTGTCGGTTTCCAGCACTTGCGTGCCGTCCAGCAGGTGGAGGCGCAGGCGGTAGGTCAGCACGTCCATCACCCCCAGCTTGCGGCTGCGCTTGCGGATCAGGCTGAGGATCTCGCCCGTGACCTTGTAGCTTTCGCCGACCTGCAGCGGCGCGTCGAAGCGCACGCCGCTGCTGCCCATCATCGGGCCATCGTCGACGTCGAATTCGCAGGCTTCGCACACGCCGGCCACGGTCTTGCCCATCGCGACCTGGGTGGCGATGTAATAGTAGATCGGATGCGCGGTGCCGTCCGCCGCCGGTTCGATCCCGGTCGAGCGGCACAGCGCCGTGTTTTCCTCTGCCGAAATGGTGAACACCGCGGTGCCGTCCAGCGAGGTGCCGGCGGCGAGGGGAGCGGGGGGAAGGTCGTCGAGATCGCTCATGGATCGTCCCTTCAGAAGGAGCGCGGCAGGCCGAGGCTTTCGGCGATCGTGTTGCGGACCATCTCGTTGCTGATCGGGGTCATCCGCAGGATGCGGTGGTCGCGCCAATAGCGCTGCATGTCGGTTTCGGCCGAATAGCCCATGCCGCCCAGGATCTGGATGCCCAGGTCCGCCGCCTTCACCGCGTTCTCGGTGGCGACCATCTTGAGCATGTTGGCCTCGGTGCCGCAGGGCATGCCCTGTGCCTGCATCCAGGCGACGTTGTAGAGCAGCAGTTCGGTGGTCTTCTGCCAGGTGGCGATGTCGGCGACGTAGTGTTGCAGCACCTGGAAGCGGCCGATGATTCCGCCGAAGGCCTTGCGCGTCTTCATGTAGGCGAGCGCGTCTTCGAGCACGCCGTCGATCGCGCCCAGGCACTGCGCGCCGACCATGATACGCTCGTTGTTGAGCGTGGGCAGCATCGCGTACCAGGCCTGGCCGGGCGTTCCCAGCACGTCCTCGTCGGGAACGAACACGTCTTCGTAATGCACCTCGCACGAGCCCATCGCGCGCATGCCCAGCTTGGGCAGCAGCGAGGCGGTGATGCCTGGCGACTTGGCGTCGACGAAGAACATGGTCAGGCCGTGGTGCTTCTTCTCGACTTTCCTGTCGGTCCGCGCCAGCACCAGCAGGCGGTCGGCGACCTTGGCCGCCGTCGTCCACATCTTGGCGCCGTTGAGCAGCCAGCCGCCGTCGACCTTCTCGGCGTGCGTCTTCATCGCGCCCAGCACGTCGGTGCCGCCATCGGGCTCGGTCATCGAGATAGATACGCGCAATTTGCCTTGCGCCATCGGTCGCAGCCAGCGTTCCTTCTGCTCGTCGGTGCCCACTGCGCCGATCGTCTTGGCGCCGCCGAACGACGTCAGGCCCCAGACCCACAGCAGGCCGCCGGCGGTGCGCGCCAGTTCGCGCGCGAAGATCATCTGCGTAACGACATCGCCGCCCAGCCCATCGTATTCCTCGGGAATGCCGACGCCGAAGAAGCTCTGTTCCGCCAGCTTGTCCCACAGCGCGAAGGGATAGTTCTCTTCATCCGCTTCCAGCGCGCGCATCCAGTCCTTGGGGGCTTCGGCATCGACCCAGCGGCGCACGACGTCGCGAAACGCCTGCTGTTCCTCGGTCAGCGAAAAATCCATTGTCGTTCCTTCCTGTCTCGAAGGTATCGTGGCCGCTGGCGGGTCGTTCCGAACCTATCGTCCTATAGGGTGAGGGGGCGGCTCATATTGACAGCCCGCCTTCCACGGGGATGACCGAGCCGGTCACGTAGGCACCCGCGCGCGAGGCGAGGTAGATCGCGGTGCCGGCCAGATCCTCGGGCGTGCCGACCCGGCCGCGCGGCACCATGCCCTCGACCATCGTGCGCATCTCGTCCGAGGTGATGACCGTCATCTCGGATTCGAAGAAGCCCGGCGCAATGACGTTGGCGGTGATGTGTTCGCGCCCCAGCCGCTTGGCGAGGCCCTTGGCGAGCCAGTGGATCGCGCCCTTGGACGCCTGGTAGGCGTAGTTTTCCTTGGGTCCGACCTTGAGCGCGCCGACCGAACCGATGTTGATGACCGTCGCGGGGCGCTGCGCTGTGCCGCCTGCGCGCAGCAGCGGCAGGAACTTCTGGAGCACGAAGAACGGCGCCTTCAGGTTGAGGTCGATGACCGTGTCCCAGGCGTCCTCGCCCGTCTCGTCGATCGGCGCTTCGGCCATCGTGCCGGCGTTGTTGACCAGGATGTGCAGCGCGCTTTCCTGCGCGCCGATCGTCGCCACCAGCGCGTCGATGCCGGGCAGGGTCGCCAAGTCGGCGGCGAGACCGATGCAGGTGCCGCCGGTGGCCGCGCCGATGTCTGCGGCGGCGGCGAGAATATTGGCTTCGGTGCGTGCGCAGATATAGACCTTGGCGCCCGCGGCGGCGAGGCCGGTGGCGATGTGCCGGCCGATACCTGTCGATCCGCCGGTGACGAGGGCGATGCGGCCCTCGACCGAAAACAGCTCGGTGACGTTCATGCCGCCACCTTGCCTTCGGCGATCGCGAGGATCAGGTCGACCGTACCTTCGGGGTCGCCGACGAGCAGCGCATGGTCCCCCGGGTGGTCGTGGATCGTCCAGCCGAGCGCGCGGGCGCGATCGTGCATGGCGGTCATTACCGTCACTGCGGCGGCGATGTAGTCGACCGGCTGGGCGATCGTCTCGGCGCCGACCGGGATCAGGCAGGCGGTCGCTTTCATCGGCTGGTCCGAAAGGTTGTCGAGCAGCCACTTCTCGCGCTCGGGCGCCATCAGGTGGGGGTGCTCCTTGGCGGCGGCGCGCTGCATTTCGTGGACGCCCGACCCGATCGGGCCCTCGCCGGCGTCGAGCATGGCATCGAGGCCCGCCAGTTGCTCCTCGGGCACGTAGCCCATCAGTGAGGCGATCCGTTCGCCCGAATGAGGGACGATCGCGTCGAGGTAGATAACTTTCGCCACCCGGTCGCCCACTTGCGCCAGCACGCCCGGCGCCACGGTGCCGGCATAGCTGTGCGCGACGACCACGACGTCGTGCAGGTCCTCGAACCGGAAGACGTTGACGATGTCCTGAACGTGGGTGGCATTGCCCACTTCGCGGCCGATCAGGTGCTCGCGCTCGCCGAAGCCGGTGAACGTGGGGGTCAGCACGCGATGGCCGTTGGCTTCCAGCAGTTCGCGGACGAATTTCCAGGTCCAGCCGCCCATGCCGCCGCCGTGGAGAAGTACGAATGTGGTCATGGCGCTCAGGCCTCCGCTGGTTGTTCGGTGTTCTGGATGAATTCGGGGAAGGGGTCTGGCCCCCACAGGAACATGCTGTCTTCGGGTGCGTGGTTCGCGGCCGGCCAATCGACGTCGTGGGGGATGAAGTCGATGTCGGCGGAATATTCGCTGAAGCTGCCCCAGGGGTCGCGCACGTAGAAGAAGTAATTGGCGCCGAGCACATGCTGGCCCACGCCCCAATTCGGACCATAGCCCGCACGCGCCATCGTCGCGCCGCCCAGGCCCACTTCCTGAACCGAGCCGACGTCCCAGCTATTGTGATGCATCCCGCGCCGGTCCGACAGCACGAGCGCGAGAAGGTGGTGGTCGCTGCCGTGGGCGCCGTGCAGGAAGGCGACCGCAGGCTCGCTCTTGTCCGACAGGCGCAGGCCCAGCGTCCTTTCGTAGTAGTTGATCGCGGCGTTCACGTCGGTGGTGAAGATCGCGAAGTGCGACAGGCGGCGCGGGTGGACCGGCGGGGCCTTGCTGTTGGGGATCGCGCCCGACTTGCCCGGTTCTGAACTGACGAACGAGAAGCGGCTCTTTTCGTGCGGGGTCGTTTTGTCGGCCACGCGCACATTCACCGGCAGTCCGTCGAAGCTCTCGAACCAGATGCCGTTGGAATCGGCGCTGGTCGGGGCGTCGGTGAAAGTCACGCCGCATCCTTCGAGGCGGGCGCGGAAGGCGTCGATCTCGTCCTCGTAGACACCGAAGCTGAGGTAGCGCAGCTTGCGCCCGCCGGTGCCCGCGGTCACGATCGCCCAGCGATGTGGATCGCCCTTGGCGTACAGTTCGAGGGCGCCGTCCCGGTCGCGCACGTCGAGCCCGAACAGCGTGTAGAACGTGCGCGCGTCTTCGAGGTCGGGGACCTCGATCGCGAAGTGGTCGATTGAATGGACGCCCAGCGCCCCTGCCCGCCGCCCGCCCTTGCTCATTTCACTCATCCCGTCCTCCACAGCCGGGGCGGGCAGCGCCGTTCCGCTGCCCGCCGCCACGATCATCCCGTCAGCCTGCCTTGATCGGACTGACCAGCAGGCCGATCTTCTCGATCTCCACCTCGCACACGTCGCCGTCCTTCATAAACAGCGGCGGCGTGCGGGCCAGGCCGATGCCCGAAGGCGTACCCATCACCAGCACGTCGCCTGCTTCGAGCGTGAAGCAGGTCGACAGCAGCGCGACCGTATCGACCACGTCGAACACCATGTCTGATGTATTCGCGCTCTGCACCACCTGGCCGTTGAGCCGCGTCTCGATCTTGAGACCGGCGCCGCCTGCGGGCAGTTCGTCGGCGGTGACCAGCCAGGGGCCGAAGGCGCCGGTGTCGTCGAAGTTCTTGCCCACCGTCCACTGCGGCGTCTTGAGCTGATAGTCGCGCACAGAACCGTCGTTGAACACCGAATAGGCGACGATGTGCGAGAGCGCGTCCTGCCTGGCGATGTCCTTGCCCGCGGTGCCGACGATCGCGACCATTTCGCCTTCGTAGTCGAGCTGGTCAGAGGTCGGCGGCTTGATGATCGGCGCGCCGTGGCCGATCAGGCTGGAATTGAAGCGACCGAACACGGTCGGAAATTCCGGCACCTGGAAGCCGCCTTCGGCCGCGTGGTCCTTGTAGTTGAGGCCGAGGCAGATGATCTTGGGCGCCTTCACCAGCGGCGGCAGGAAAGTCAGCTCCGCTTCCGCGACCGACTCGCCCTCGGCTGCCACTTTGGCGCCCGCCTGCTGCAGCGAGTCGCCGCCTTTTGCGATCAGCGCATCGATGTCGCTCAGCGCATCGTCACCGAACACCACCTTGATTTCGTTGCCGTTCGAGACTGCCAGTCCCGTAATTCCATTCTTGGAAACCTTGGCCAAACGCATGTTTCAATCCTTCTGAAGCCTCTCCCATCGTGCTGATCGAACGCACACCGGTCAACATGAAATATATTCCGTAAATCAAAATAGACTATTGTGAGTTGCGTCCTAGTTCAAAACTGCTATGTCTTCAGCGATGACGAAAAAGATCAGCCTGACCGAGCGGGCCTATCGCCAGTTGCGCGACGATCTGCTGACCTGCCGCCTGGTTCCGGGCGAGCGGATCAACATCAAGGACCTGGCCGAGGTTCGCGGCTTCAGCCTCGGCGCAGTGCGCGAAGCGCTGGCGCGGCTCACCTCCGAAGGTTTCGTCACGCAGGACGACGCGCGCGGGTTTCGCGCCACGCCTATCTCGATCGCCGATCTGGTGGACCTCGTGCACGTGCGCAGCGACATCGAGGGGCAGTGCCTGCGGCGCGCGATCGCGGCGGGCGGGCTGGAATGGGAATCGGCGATCGTCAGCGCCGCGCATCGCCTCAGCCGGACGCCCACGCGCGATCCCGAGGATGCCGCCCGGCTCAACGAGGATTACGCCGAGGCGCACGCCGCGTTCCATCACGCGCTCGTGGCGGCGTGCGACAGCCCCTGGCTGCTGCGCATGCGCGACTGGCTCTATGCCCAGTCCGAACGCTATCGCTATCTCACCGTGCCGCTGGCGCGGGCCGAGCGCGACCTCGTTCACGAGCATGCCGCCATCGTCGAGGCGGTGCTGGCGCGCGACGCCGATCGCGCCGTCGCGCTGCACAACGACCACCTTGCCGCGACCGCGCGCATTCTGATCGACGGGCAGGAACTCCCGCTGCCGGCGTTCGCGCTGCATCTTCCGCGGGACAAGGTGGCCTGAGCGCATCTCAGCGCTGCCGCTGCTGCCCGGTGCCGCCGCCGCTGGCGGGCATCAGCATGTTGCTCATGCCGCCGTCGACCAGCACGTCGATGCCGCTGATGTGGCCCGCGTGCGGACCGATCAGGAACAGGATCGCATTGGCGACATCCTCGGCCATACCCAGCTTGCGCAGCGCGATGTTGGCCTCGCGCTGGTCGCGGCGCGACCGGTCCTCGTACCCAGCGGCGGTCATCGGGGTGTAGGTCGGCCCCGGCGAGACGGTGTTGCAGCGAATGCCGTCGGGGCCCCATTCGATGCAGAACTGGCGCATCAGCATGATGAGCGCGGCCTTGCTCGACGAATAGAAGCCCAATCCCGGCGTCGGCTGCGTGCCCGACATCGAAGCGGTGGCGACGAACGAACCCCGGCTCGCCTTGAGGTGGGGATGCGCCGCCTTGGCCAGCAGCCAGGTCGAGCGGGTGTTGATCGCGAATATCCGGTCGAAGTCGTCCGCGGGCTGGTCGATCAGCGCGCCGCCCATGATGATCCCGGCATTGCTGACGACCGCGTCGATCCCGCCCATGTGCGCCAGCGCCGCCGCGACGATGCGGTTTCCGCAGTCAGGCTCGGCAAGATCGACGACGCAGCCCGCCGCCGCCGGGCCGATCGCCTCGACCACCGTGCCGAGGTTGCCCGCATCGCGATCGGCCAGCAGCACCTGGTGCTCGCCCGGCACGACAACGCCCGCGGCCAGCAGTTCGGCGCAGGCGCGGCCGATGCCGCTTGCCGCACCCGTGATGATTACGCGCATTCTTTTCTCCCGTGCATCCGCATTGCGTGCAGTTCTCGCATCAGTCTGCCAGCCCCAGTTCGTTCATCAGCGCGGCGCGCAGCTTGAACTTCTGTATCTTCGACGCCGACATCGGCCATTCGTCGATGAACCGGATATGCCGGGGGACCTTGAACGATGCGAGCCGCTCCTTGACGTAGGCGATCAGTTCTTCGGGGGCGACCGCGACGTCGCCGTCGCGCTCGACATAGGCGGCGGGAATTTCGGCCAGCCGATCGTCGGGCAGCCCCACCACTTGCGCGAGGCGCACGGCGGGATGGCCGGCGAGCACGGCTTCCACTTCGGCGGCGGCTACGTTCTCGCCGCCGACCTTGAGCATGTCCTTGAAGCGGCCGTGGAACATGACGTGGCCATGGGCGTCGATCGAACCGATGTCGGCGCTGTGATACCACCCGTCGGCGTCGAAGGCCTGGGCGGTCTTTTCCGGATCCTTGTAATAGCCGTCGAACAGGTTGTAGCCGCGGATAAGGATTTCGCCGCGCTCGTCGGTGCCTTTCCCCTCGCCGGTCTCGGCGTCGACGATCTTCATCTCGATTCCGGCGAGCGGATAGCCCAGTTTGCGAAAGCCCATTTCGGGGGGCATCGCGTAACCGCCGGTGGTGACGATGCCGGTCGCCTCGGTCATGCCCATCGTGCCGACCTGGACCATGTTCGGCGCCTTGTCGCGATAGGCCTGGCCCACCCGGTCGGGCATGAAGGCGAAGCAGCTATTCTGCAGGCGGACCGAGGACAAGTCGGCGCTCGCCCAATCGGGATGAGCGATCATCGCCTGGTGGAAGGTGACGAAGGGCAGGAACATCATCGTGACGCGCTCCTCGCCGATCTGCCGGAGGCTTTCCCCGGCGTCGAAGTGGGGCTGACCGATGAACGTTCCGCCCACATCCATCGCGCCGAGCATGCACAGCATCGCCGCGATGTGGAACAGCGGCAAGGGCGACCACGCGCGCTCGTCGCTGCGGAATTCCCAGCGATAGCGAGCAAGGTTCCCGGCTTCGCGCGTCACCGCCTCGTGGCTGAGCAGGCAGCCCTTGGGGTTGGCCGAGGTGCCCGAGGTGTAGAGGATCATTGCGGTATCGCGCACGCGCACCGTCAGGCGGGTGGCGTGGATGTCCGCCTCGCTCACGTTCTCGACGGCCGCGTCGAACCGGGCCTCGTCGACGAAGCCGGGCAGGCTGTTGCCACCGAGCATGACGATCCGCCTGAGGCGCGGCGCTTCGGCCAGGTGCAGTTCGCAAGGGTCGGCGGCGGATGCCACACCGGGCAGGGCTTCGTTCAGGCGCGTGCCGAAATCGACGTGCTCGCTGACCAAGTCGTTGGTGACGATCGTCGTCAGGTCGGCGTTGTGGGTGACGTAGGCGACTTCGGGCGCCTTGTAGCGCGCATTCATTAGCACCGACACGGCGCCGAGCATCGCGTTGGCGAACAGCGTTTCGACGAATTCGATGCTGGACGGCAACAGGATGCCGACATGATCCCCGCGCTTGACCCCCAGTGCTTTCAGCCCGCGCGCGCGGCGCAGCACGCTGGTGACGACCGCGTCGTAGCTCTTGCGCTCGCCCGGGAAGACCAGCGCCTCCTTGTTTCCCCCCCCGAGGTCCCGGCCGCGCAGCAGCAGGTCGCCCAGCGTCGTTGCCGAAATTCGGATGGCGGCGTAATCTTCGCCCTCAGTGCCCACCAGTGTCCGCTCCACAATGCTCGAGTGTCTGAATGTCCCGCGAGATTGCAGCGACGCCGCACAGGTGCGCCTTTCGTCGGATAGGTGCGGACAGGCTCGTGCGATCCAACAGCAGGACCACGATACTTCGTGGGATCACTTGTCGGGAATTTACGATGGAAGCCTATATCTACGATCACGTGCGCACCCCGCGCGGCAAAGGTCGCCCGGACGGCGCGCTGCACGAAGTCACTTCGGTCGAAATGGCGACGCAACTGCTCAAGGCGCTGCAGGAGCGCAACGCCCTTGATACCGCGCTGCTCGACGACGTGATCATCGGCATGGCGCAGCCGGTGGGCGAGCAGGGCGGCGTGCTGGCGCGCGCGGCGGTGCTGCAGGCGGGTTATGCGCAGACCGTGGCGGGCCAGCAGATCCATCGCTTCTGCGCGACCGGGCTGGACGCGGTGAGCCTGATCGCGGCGCAGGTCCATTCGGGCATGATCCAGGCCGGCATCGGCGGCGGCGTCGAATCGATGAGCCGCACCACCATGGGCTACGATTCCGGCGCCTGGACCTCGGACCCGGCAGTCGCCTACGGCAACTATTACGCGCCGCAGGGCATCGGTGCCGACATCATCGCGACGCTGGACGGCTACACCCGCGAGGATGTCGATGCCTTCGCGGTCGAAAGCCAGCGCAAGGCCGCCCATGCCTGGCAGAACGGCTACTTCGAGAAGTCGATCGTCCCGGTGAAGGACATCCTGGGCAAAGTGCTGCTCGACCATGACGAGCACATGCGCCCCGGCACGACGCTGGAAAGCCTGGCCAAGCTCAAGCCCGCCTTCGAAGGCTTCGGCAAGGCCGGCTTCGAAGCGGTCGCCAAGGCGCGCTATCCCGAGATCGAGGACATCGGCTACGTCCACCACGGCGGCAACAGCTCGGGCATCGTCGATGGTTCTGGGCTGGTGCTGGTGGGCTCGCTGGAGTTCGGCGAGAAGGCGGGGCTCAAGCCGCGCGGGCGCATCCGCTCCTACGCCAACATCGGCTCGGAACCGACGATCATGCTGACCGCCCCTGCCGCGGTGTCGCGCAAGGCGCTCAAGGCCGGCGGGATGGAGGCGGGCGACGTCGACCTGTGGGAGCTGAACGAGGCGTTCGCCAGCGTCGTCCTGCGCTACCAGCGCGACATGGACATCCCCGACGAGCGGATCAACGTCAACGGCGGCGCGATCGCCATGGGCCACCCGCTCGGCGCCACCGGCGCGATGATCCTGGGCACCGTGCTCGACGAGCTGGAACGGCGCGATCTCAACACCGGCCTTATCACGCTGTGCGCCGCCAACGGCCTCGGCACCGCCGCCATCATCGAGCGCGTCTGAGCGCCAACTGACAACCAGATCGGGAACACCCATGGAAACTATGCGACTGGACAAGGCCGCCGACGGCTTTGCGATCCTGACCCTCGACGCCGAAGGCGCGATGAACGTCGTAAACGACGCGTTCATCGCCGACATGGAAGCGGTGACGCAGCAAGTCGCCGAGGATGATGCGATCAAGGGCGTGGTGGTCATGTCGGCCAAGACGACCTTCATGGCCGGCGCCGACCTCAAGCAGCTGGTCAACGGCTTCGAGACGCTGAGCGTCGACGAGGCCTATGCCTTCGCCAAGCGCGCCACCGACATGCACCGCGCGATCGAGCGCTCGGGCAAGCCCTGGGTCGCGGCGATCAACGGGCTGGCGCTGGGCGGCGGGTTCGAACTCGCGCTCGCGTGCCATCGCCGCATCCTGGTCGACGATCCCAAGGCCGTGGTCGGCCTGCCCGAAGTCAACGTCGGCCTGCTGCCGGGGTCGGGCGGCACCGTGCGGCTGGGCATCATCGCCGGCATGAAGACCGCGCTCGACCTGCTGCTCTCCGGCCGCTCGGTGGCCCCGGCCGAGGCGCTTAAGCTCAAGATCGTCGACCAGGTCGTACCCGCCGGCGCGCTGGTCGAGGCGGCGAAGGCCTGGCTCGCGACCGGACCCGATCCGGTCAAGCCGTGGGACGTCAAGGGCTGGGTCCCGCCGCAGAAAAAGGGCATGACCGTGCCCGAGGATTCCGCCGCCTACATGATGGCGGCCGGCGGCATCGCCAAGTCGGGCTACAACCAACCCGCGCCGCTGGCGATTCTCAATGCGGTGTTCCACGGCCTGCAGATGCCCTTCGACAAGGCGCTCGCGGTCGAGGGCAAGTATTTCGCCAAGTTGCTGACCAACCCGGTTTCGCGCAACATCATCCGCACCACGTTCATCTCCAAGCTCGCCGCCGAAAAGGGCGCGCGCCGTCCCGAAGGCTTCCCGAAGTTCACGGTGAAGAAGGTCGGCGTGCTGGGCGCCGGGATGATGGGCGCGGGCATCGCCTATGTCTCGGCCAACGCCGGGATCGAGGTGGTGCTGATCGACCGCGACACCGCGACCGCGCAGAAGGGCAAGGACTATTCCGCGAAAGTCCTGGGCAAGCTGGTCGAGAAGGGCAAGCTGACGCAGGACAAGGCCGATGCCGTCCTGGCGCGCATCACCCCGGCGGACGATTTCGCGCTGCTCGATGGCTGCGACCTGGTCGTCGAGGCGGTGTTCGAGGATACCGCGATCAAGGCCGAGACCACGCGCAAGGCCGAAGCTGTCCTGCCCGAACATGCGGTCTACGCATCGAACACCTCGACGCTGCCGATCTCGCAACTGGCGCAGGCGTCGAAGCGGCCCGACCAGTTCATCGGCCTGCACTTCTTCTCGCCGGTCGACCGCATGGCTCTGGTCGAAGTCATCATGGGCAAGCAGACCAGCAAGGAGACGCTGGCCAAGGGGCTCGATTACATCGCCCAGTTGCGCAAGACCCCGATCGTCGTCAACGACAGCCGCGGCTTCTACACCAGCCGCGTCTTCCAGATGCTGATCCACGAAGGCGCCGCTATGCTGGCGCAGGGCGTTCCGCCCGCGGTGATCGAGAATGCCGCCAAGGCCGTCGGCATGCCGGTCGGTCCGCTGGCGTTGCTCGACGAACTGACGCTCGACCTGCCGCTCAAGATCGTCGACCAGGCGATCGCCGAGGAGGGCGATGCCTATACGCCGCCCGCCGGGGTGGCGGTGATGCGCCGCATGCGCGACGAGATCGGCCGTTCGGGCCGCAAGACCGGCGGCGCGTTCTACGACTATCCCGAAGGCGGCAAGAAGCGCTTGTGGAGCGGGTTGGCAGAGCACTTCCCGGTCGAGGACGGCTGGGACCTCGAGGAACTCAAGACCCGCTACCTTTACGCGCAGGCCATGGAAACCGCCCGGTGCCTCGAGGAAAACGTGCTGGAAACACCGCAGGACGCGGATCTGGGCGCGCTGTACGGCTGGGGCTTCCCGTCGTGGACCGGCGGCACCGTCAGCTACATCGACACCATCGGCGTCGCTCGGTTCGTGCAGGAAGCCGATCGTCTGGCGCAACTCTATGGCCCGCGCTTCCTGCCCTCGGCCTGGCTGCGCGAAAAGGCCGCTAAGGGCGAGGCGTTCTATACGCCAGCGCAGGCCAGCGAGACCAGGGAAGCGGTGCCCGCATGAGAAGGCTCACGTTCGAGGCGGAGCACGAGCAGTTCCGCGACAGCGTCGTCAAGTTCATGAAGGCGGAAGTGGGCGCTCACGCCGAACGCTTCCGCGCGCAGGGCATCGTCGATCGCGAACTGTACCTCAAGGCCGGTGCGCAAGGCCTGCTGTGCACCTGGGCGGACGAGAAATACGGCGGCGCGGGGATCGACGATTTCCGCTTCGAGCAGATCATCATAGAAGAGAACATGCGCCACGGCGACGTGGGCTTCTACATCAACCTGCACAACGATCTCGTCGCCCCCTACATCGCCAAGCTGGGGACCGAGACGCAGCAGGATCGCTGGATGCCCGGCATCGTCAGCGGCGAGAAGATCCTCGCCGTCGCGATGACCGAGCCATCGACCGGAAGCGACCTTGCCGGCATGCGCACGGCGGCGGTCGACAAGGGCGATCACTGGCTGCTCAACGGCGCGAAGACCTACATCTCCAATGGCATCCTCGGTGATCTCGTGATCGTGGCGGCGCGCACCGATCCGGAAAGCCGCCATGGCCTGGGCCTGTTCGTGGTCGAGCGCGGCATGGAAGGGTTCGAACGGGGGCGCAAGCTCGACAAGATGGGCCTCAAGGCGCAGGATACCGCCGAGCTGTTCTTCAGCGATGTGAAAGTGCCCAAGGACAACGTGCTCGGCGAACCGACGCAGGGCTTCCGCTATCTCGCGCGGTTCCTGTCGCAGGAACGGCTGGTCGCCGCGATCGGCTTCCTGGCGACGGCGCAGACTGCGTTCGACCTGACGCTGGACTACGTGAAGGAACGCCGTGCCTTCGGCAAGCCGATCGGAGCGTTCCAGAACACTCGCTTCAAGATGGCGACGATGCGCGCCGAACTCGACGCGCTGCAGACCTACGTCGACCAGAGCGTGCTGCTGCTCAACGCGGGCGAACTGACGGCTGAGGATGCCTCTTCGGCCAAGCTGCTCGCCAGCGAACTGGAGGGCAGGGTGATGGACGAATGCGTCCAGTTGCACGGCGGCGCGGGCTATATGGAAGAATACCGCATCAGCCGCATGTACACCGACGCGCGCATCAGCCGCATCTTCGCCGGAACGAGCGAGGTCATGCGAGAAATCATCGGCCGCGGACTCGGCCTCGACGAACGGAAGCTGAACTGATGGCGGTGCTCGATATCGAAAAGCTGCTGGCCTACCGGTTGCCGGAATATCGCGAGAGCTACGACATGCGCGATACCATCCTCTACGCACTGGGCGTGGGGGCGGGGCAATCCCATACGGTCGACGAACTCGACTTCGTGTTCGAACGCGACCTCAAGGCGCTGCCGACGATGGCCTTGGTGCTGGGCACGCCCGGCTTCTGGGCGATGGACCCCAAGGCGGGGCTCGACTGGAAAAACATCCTCCACGGCGAGGAATCGCTGGTCATCCATCGCGCGATCGAAGCGACCGGAGAACTGATCGGCACCACGCGTATCCTCGACATCGCGGACAAGGGGCCCGGCAAGCCGGTGATGATCCGCAGCCGCCGCGACCTGACGACGCTCTCGGGCGTTCCCGTGGCGCAGACCACCGGCGTTTGGGTGCTGCGCGGTGCGGGCGGGTTCGGTGGCACGCGAGATCTTGGCGGCGACCCGCTGCCCGCCGTGCCCGAGAGGTCCGCCGACTGCGTGATCGACCTGCCGACGTCGCGCAACCAGGCGCTGGTCTATCGCCTGTCGGGCGATCGCAACCCGCTGCACGCCGATCTCGCGCTGGCGCGCAGCGTCGGGTTCGACGAACCGATCCTCCACGGCCTTTCCACGATGGGCGTGATCGGCAGGGCGCTGCTTCACAAGTGCGCCGACGGCAATCCCGACCAGATGCGCTCGATGCGCCAGCGCTTCACCGCGCCGGTGATCCCCGGCGACACGATCCGCGTCGAAATCTGGGACGAAGGCGATGGCTCCGCCCGGTTCCGCGCCTCGGTGCCCGAACGCGGCGTCGTCGTCGCCGACAGCGGCGTGGCGACGTTCGGATTGCCGTGATCCCCAGCACCATCGTGGCCGCGCCTTCCCACCCGGCTCCGGCCGGGCCGGGGCTGGCGTTTCTCGTCGGCACGACCATCATACTCGCCGGCATTTTGTTGTGGTGGCTACTGTCCGGCGAACGGGCGCGGCAGGGCTATCGACTGCCGCTGGTCTTTGCCGGCACGGCGTTGTCGGCGGTGCTGATCGAGCCCATCTTCGACAACACCTTGCTCTACTGGTATCCGCCGGTGAACGATCTGGCGTTCTTCCGCGGCTACGACCGGACTATCCCGTATTACGTACCGCTAGGCTACGCGTGGTTCTTCGGCGGAACCGCCTACCTGCTCGCGCGCGTGTTTGCCGCAGGGACCAGCTACGCCCGCGTGTGGCGGCTGTTCGCGGGTACCGTCGTGGTCGACTGGCTGGCCGTGTCGATATGCGAGTGGTGCGACCTGAGCGCGTTCTACGGGCGGCAGCCGTTCCATATGTTCGGCTCGCCGCTGTGGTTCTCGTTCTGCGACGCCACGGGCGCTTTTGTCCTGGCCGCCGCATTGAGAGCGTTCGACAGGCATCTCACCGGCGGACGCCAGGCCTGGCTCCTGCTCCTGCCGACGTTCACGTACGGTGGGACG
This sequence comes from Novosphingobium resinovorum, assembly GCF_027922145.1. Lineage (GTDB taxonomy): Bacteria > Pseudomonadota > Alphaproteobacteria > Sphingomonadales > Sphingomonadaceae > Novosphingobium > Novosphingobium resinovorum. The sequence goes on from NZ_BSFC01000025.1 coordinate 45,915, forward strand.
CTTGGGGCGGTGACGGCGCCGATCGCGCTGGCGCTCAATTCGGGATGGCCCGCGGCCCTGCTGTGGGCGGCGGGTGGTGCGACGATGGCGCTGTGCATGGTCGCCATCCACGCCATCGCGCTCTACGCGGCGCGCGCTAAGCCCTGACTCGCCGAGTCAGGGTCGCTCCATTTCAGCCGCAGCCGACGACCCCGCCGTCGACCGGAATCTGCGCTCCGGTGACGTAAGCGCCCGCGCGCGAGCACAGGAACACGACGATCCCGGCGATGTCCTCGGGCGTGCCCAGGCGCTTCATCGGAATATGCGCCAGCAGCGCGGGGTCGACGACGTCTTCGTCGCGCATGTGCGCGGTCATCTTGGTCGGGAAGAAGCCCGGGATCACCGCGTTGACGGTGATGTTGCGGCTCGCCAGGTCGCCCGCCAGATCGCGGCTCATCATATGGACGGCGGCTTTGCTGGCGGCGTAGCTGTAGGCGCTCAGCCGCTCGGTCTTCATACCGGCCACCGAGCCGATGTTGACGATCCGCGCCGGATCGAGCGGCGTGCCCGAAGCGCCCAGTTCGGGAAGCAGTTCGCGGATCATGGTGAAAGGGGTCTGGACGTTGACCGCCATGACGCCGGGCCAGGCCTTGTCGGGGAAGGTATCGATGTCCCCGCCCCAGGTCTTGCCGGCGTTGTTCACCAGGATATGGCACCCGCCCAGCGCTTCGCGGTACCGCGCGACGAGATCGACTGCCGCTTCCGGGGTCGACAAGTCCGCCGGCAGCGCGACGCAGGCGCCCAGCGCGCTCATCTCCTGCGCGGCGGCTTCGCAGATCTCAGCCTTGCGCGAGGTGATCGCGACCGTGGCGCCGGCATTGAGCAGGCCCTCCGCGATCATCCGCCCCAGCCCCTGGGCGCCGCCGGTGACGAGCGCCTTGCGGCCGGCAAGACTGAACAGGTCGCTCACATCGTCACCACGATCTTGCCGAACTTGTGCGCATCGCGCAGGTGGAGCAGTGCCTCCCTGGCCTGTGCCAGCGGGTACGTCGCCTCGATCACCGGCTTGATCGCGTGTTCCTGCGCGAAAGCCAGCATGTCCCTGAAGTCCTGCGGATCGCCCACCTGGCTGCCGACGATGCTGGCGCTCTTGAGGAAGATGTCGGTGGCGTTGAACTTGATCTCGTTACCGGCGGTGGAGCCATAGATCACGATCCGCGCGCCCGGCTTGATCGCACGCACGTAGTTCGCGAAGCTGGGCGAGGGCGCGCCGTCGAGGACCACGTCGATGCCGCCGGTCAGCTTGCCCACCTGCTTGCGCCAGTCGGGGTTGGTGTAGAGCAGGCCGCCCTTGGCGCCCATCGCGATGGCGCGGTCGATCACCTCCTGGCTTTCGCCGGTGACGTAGACGTTGGCGCCCTTGGCCACCGCGAAGGCGAGGCCGAACGTGGCGACGCCGCCGCCCACCCCGCTTATCAGCAGCGTCTCGCCGGCCTGGAGCCGGCCCTTGAACATGAGCGCGCGCCACGAGGTGAGCGCCGTCAGCGGCATCGCCCCGGCTTCCTCGAAGCTCATGAAGGCGGGCTTGGGCGCAAGGTTCTCCGCAGGAACGCAGATGTACTGCGCGATCGTGCCGGCGAACGGCATCCCTAGCAGGCCGAAGTCTGCAGCCGGCGCATGGCGATCCGGCCCCCAGTTGCGCGCCGGGTACAGCACCACTTCGTCGCCTTCCGCCACGCCCGAAACGCCTTCGCCGATCATGTCGACCACGCCCGCGCCGTCGCAGCCCAGCGTCGCGGGCAGGGTCATGCCGGGGTATTGGCCATGCGTAACGAACAGTTCGCGGTGATTGACCGAGGCGGCGTGGATCGCGACGCGCACTTCGCCGGGACCGGGCACCGGCGTCTCGACATCGGTGACGACGGCAGCCTCGGGACCGTCCGCCTTGTCGAGATAGAGAGCCTTCATGGTCGACCTTTCCTGATTTGGGCCCCGATTTGGGGGGGCATCCTCGATTATCGGCATGGACACTGTTCGCCGTGCCTGATGTCCTATCTGCGGATAGGGAAAGCGCTTGCATTTAAGATTTTGGTGCGTGAAATATATTCCGAATAAAAAACGAATCGCAAAGATTCGCGAGTTCTCGGGAGAGACGAGATGAATGTTGTGCCAACAACGATTCTGCCGCCGCAGGCGGCGCGTACGGTAGTGAGCCGCCGCGCGATCGAAGATCTGACGGACAAGGTATCGCAATCCCGGCTGACGGCGGTTTCCGCCCCGGCGGGCAGCGGCAAGACCACCGCGATGCTCTATTGGGCCGAACGGCTGCGCGATCAGCGTCGCCCGGTGCTGTGGCTGGCGGCGCGCGCCGGGATCGGTGGCAAGGCTTCGTTCCTCCAGGCGCTGAAAGCGGCGGGCACGGCAGCCGGTCTGGACTGGGAAGGGCTTCCGGTCTCGGCTCCGGACGAGGCGTGGCTGCGCACCCTGGCGGCCGCGCAAGGCCCCAGGCTGGCGGTCATGATCGACGATGCCCAACTGCTCGACACGCCGACGCTCGAATTCATCGCCCAGCTTTCCGCCAGCGCGCGCGATGCCATGACGATCGTGGTCGCCGCGCGCGGGGCGATCGGCCTGCCGCTCGCCAGGATCCGCGCGCTGGGCTTCCTCGTCGAAGTGGGCAACGCGGACCTGTCGTTCACGCTGGGCGAGGCGACCGAGCTGATCACCCGCACCGTCGGCGTTCCGGTCGACACGCAGGCGCTGCGCGAGATCGTGCGCGACACGCAAGGCTGGGTCTCGGGCATCGTCATCGCCTGCGAACTGTATCGGCGACAAGGCCTGGGTTCGAGCACCTTGCAGATCACCGGCCTGCGCCCGGAGTTTGCCGAATATTTCCATGAGGAAGTGCTGACGCAGCAGCAGGACGACGTGCGCCGCTTCCTCGTCGACACCTCGATCCTGGACGAACTGACGCCGTCTGCCTGCGCCGCCGTGACCGGGGACGAGAACGCCCGGACGATGCTCGACCAGGTGTTCCGCCAGGGCCTGTTCCTCAACGCCGTGGACGAGGAGCGCGGCCGCTATTGCTACCATCGGCTGTTTCGCGAGATGGTGCTTGGCCGCTTGATGGACCGGGCGCCGTCGCGGGCCGCGGTGATGCACCGCCGCGCGAGCCTGCACTTTGCGAAACAGGGCGAACTGCAGATCGCCATCGAGCATGCCCGCCTCAGCGGCGACGCTGAATTCCTCGCCGATCAGCTCGATCGCCTTGCTGATCCGCTGATCTATTCGGGATATCTGTACCGTATCGACGAACTTGGCGCGGAGCTGCCCTGGCCGCTGCTCGAACGGCGCCCCAGCCTGCTGCTCGCGCTGGCCTGGCGGCGCATCCGGCAGCTTGCGTTCGCTTCGGCCGACCGTTTCATCGCCGCGGCCCAAAAGGCCCGTGACGATCAGCACGCGGCGGGGAGCATTTCCGACCACGATGCCGATCGGCTCCAGCTCATCATCCGCCACCGCCTGGTCATGCTCCACGCCGCCCGCGACGACATGGTCAGTGTCGAGGCGGATGCCGAAGTGCTGCTGCGCGAACTCGACGAAGGCCATGCCTATCTGAACTGCACGCTGCTGGCGCAACTGATGTCGGCGCGCCGCGAACTCTATCATTTCAGCGACATGCTCAAGCTGGAGGCCGAAACGCGGGTCGCCCTGGCGCGCCCGGGTTCGGGTTTCGCCTCGATCGCGCTCAAGGCGTCCGTTGCGCCGACGCTGATGGCGCAGGGCAAGACGCAGTTCGCCCGGCGTTTCCTCGAAGAAGCCCTGAACCTGGCCCACCAGATCCACGGCGAAGGATCGGGGCTGGCGGCGCTGCCGGCGCTGCCGCTGGCCGAACTGCTCTACGACGCCAACGACGTCGACGGCGCCGCAGCGCTGGTGGACACTTATCTGCCGGTGGTGCGCGAATGGGCGTTCGCGGACCAGATGGCCTCGGGCTATCTGGTGAACGCGCGTCTTCGTGCCGCGCGCGGGGACCTTCCCGGCGCGCTGTCCACCCTCAACGATGCGCACCTCGTGGCGATCGAGTGCGGGCTGGAGCGCCTGCGCGCCATCGTGGTGGCGGAGGAAGTGCGGCTGCTGGTCAAGGCGGGGCAAGTCGAGGAGGCGGAGCGCCATTTCCTCGCCGGCGACCCCCAGATCGATGGCGAGCCGATCCCGACACTGCGCCCCACCCGCCGCAACGAGAGCATCGCCATCGCCTGGCTGCGCATCGAAATGCAGCGCCACCGGCTGGGACGCGCGCGCAAGGTCGCCTATCGCTGGCTCGAATTCGTCAAGCGCAGCGGCGCGACGCGGTCGGCCGTCACCTTCGAATTCTTGCTTGCCGAGATCGCGGTGCTGCAGGGCAACCGTTCGGAAGCGCGCCGGGCGGTCCGCGCTGCCGTGGAAATGGCGGAGCCGGCGGGATGGGTACGCATGTTCCTCGATGAAGGCGAAGTGATCGCATCGCTGCTGGTCGAAGCCTATTCGACCGGACCGGACCTCGACACCCCGGCGGACCGTTTCGCGGTGAGCCTGGTCTCGCTGATGCGGGCAGGGCCGAAAGTGCGCACCGACGAAGAGGACGAGGAAGACGAGGAAGACGACTTCGGCCTCACCGGACGCCTTGCCAACCGCGAGGTCGATATCCTCACCATGGTGGGCGGCGGCCTGCGCAACCGCGAGATCGGCGACCGGCTGGGCCTGACCGAGGGCACGGTCAAGTGGTACATGCAGCAGATCTACGACAAGCTCGGGGTGCGCCGCCGTCCCCAGGCGGTCCTTCGCGCCCGCCAGTTCGGCATCCTGCCGTAACGGCCTCGGGCGCGATCGGCCGCGGTCGCGCCCGTCATCCTATCGAAGGATAGATTGCCGCGAACGGGGGGCCTGCCAAGGCCACCCGGCGCGAAAGGAATTGTCATGGCCAAACGTAAAGTCATCATCAGCTGCGCCGTCACCGGCGCCATTCATACCCCGTCGATGTCGCCCCACTTGCCCGTCACCGCCGAGGAGATTGCGGAATCGGCGATCGGCGCCGCCGAAGCGGGCGCGGCGATCATCCACCTCCACGCGCGCAATCCCGTCGATGGCCGCCCCGATCAAAACCCCGACTTGTTCGAGCCTTTCCTGAAGGTCATCCGCCAGCGCAGCGACGCGGTCATCAACCTGACCACCGGCGGCCACCCGTCGATGACGGTGGAGGAGCGCATCCGCCCGGCAAAGACGTTTGCGCCCGAAGTCGCCAGCCTCAACATGGGCACCATGGGCTTCGGCCTGTTCCCGATGCTCGACCGCTACAAGGACTTCAAGCACGCGTGGGAACCCGCCGCGCTCGAGGCGTCGCGCGATCTTGTGTTCAAGAACACCTATGCCGACATCGAGCACCTGCTGACCACGCTGTCGCCCCTGGGCACGCGTTTCGAATTCGAGTGCTACGACACCAGCCACCTCTACAATCTCAAGTATTTCCTCGATCGCGGGCTGGTTAAGGCGCCGCTGTTCATCCAGACCTGCTTCGGCATCCTGGGCGGCATCGGCGGCCATCCCGACGATGTCATGCACATGAAGCGCACCGCCGATCGCCTGTTCGGCGACCAGTACGAGTGGTCGGTGCTGGGCGCGGGCGCGCGCCAGATGGGGATCGTCGCGATGGCCGCCTCGATGGGCGGGAACGTCCGCGTCGGTCTGGAGGATTCGCTGTGGGGCGGCCGGGGGCGGCTGGCCGAGACGAACGCCGAGCAGGTCCGCACCGCGCGCCAGATCATCGAAGGGATGGGCCTCGAAGTCGCCACGCCCGCCGAGGCGCGCGCGATGCTCGATCTCAAGGGCGCGGACCGGACCAACATCTGATGGAGGAAGCGAGGGGGCCGCTCGCCGGCATCCGCATCGTCGAGATCGACGCGATCGGTCCGGTTCCGCTCGCCGCGATGCTGCTGGCGGACCTCGGCGCCGACGTCGTGCGGGTCGCCCGCCCGGCCAGCGCGGGGGCAGGTGCGTGGGAGGACGTCGGCGGCGATATCCTCCACCGCAGCCGGGCGGTGACGCATCTCGATCTCAAGCAGGACGCCGACCGGGCCCGGCTGCTCGACCTGATCGCCCATGCCGACGGGCTGATCGAGGGGTACCGGCCGGGGGTGATGGAGCGCCTCGGGGTGGGGCCCGATGCCTGCCTCGAACGCAATCCCCGCCTCGTCTTCGGGCGCATGACCGGGTGGGGCCAGTCCGGGCCGCTGGCGCTGCGCGCCGGGCACGACATCAATTACCTGGCGATCACCGGCGCGCTCCATGCGATGGGCGAAAAGGGCGCGCCGCCGCCGGTCCCGCTCAACCTCGTGGGCGATTACGGCGGCGGCACGATGTTCCTCGTCATGGGCATGCTCAGTGCCTTGCTGGCAGCGCAGCGCACCGGACGGGGGCAGGTGGTCGACGCGTGCATCGGCGATGGCGTGGCCTCTCTCATGAGCCTTTTCTACGCCTGGCAGCCCAAGGGCCTGTGGCAGGATGCGCCGGCGTCCAACTTGCTCGACGGGGCCGCCCCGTTCTATCGCAGCTACGCCTGCGCGGACGGGCGCCATGTCGCCGTCGGCTGCCTGGAGCCCAAGTTCTTCGCGCAGATGCTGATCGGGTTGGGCCTGTCGGACCACGATTACGACCAGAACGACCGCACCGCGTGGCCCGCCATGGAGGCGGACTTCGCGGCAGTGTTCGCCACCCGCCCGCGCGACGAATGGGCGGCGGTGTTCGAGCCGACCGATGCCTGCGTGACACCGATCCTGTCGATGGCGGAAGCGCCGCACCACCCCCACAACCGGGCGCGCGGCACGTTCGTCGAGCGCGGCGGGTTTGCGCATCCGGCACCCGCGCCGCGCCTGTCGGGCACGCCTGGCCAAATCGGCGAACCACGCGTGGTCGACATCGCGCAGGCGATACGGGACTGGTCCTGATCGTAGGGTCGCGTCGGGGCGTCCGCCCTGGAAGGCAATCACGCAAGAAACAGGATCAAGGTTTACGCGGCCTATCGCGAGATAGGTGGAGAGAACCCGGCAAGGCGCGCAACTAGCGCCACCACTGGCCCCGACCCAAAGATCGCGGCCGGCAACGATAACAGTATTTGGACGGGATAAAAATGCATACGAAAATCCTGAAAGGCGCGCTTTTCTCGACTGCCGCCCTGTTCGCCATCCCGGCCGCCGCGCAGGAGAGCGCCGCGCCGGCACGGCAAGCCGAAGCGGCGAGTCCATCCGACATCGTCGTGACGGCCCGCAGGCGCGCCGAGCGGTTGCAGGACGTTTCGGTCTCGATCACCGCGTTTTCGGCCGATGCGCTCGAGCGCAGCACGGTCCAGACCGTCAGCGATGTCAAGACCATCGCGCCCGGTTTCACGTTCTCGTCAGAGGGCGGCAAGGACAACGTGGCGCTTACACTGCGCGGTATCGGACAGTTGCCGCTGGGCGAAGTGACGCCCGGCGTGGTCATCTACCTGAACGACATTCCGCTTCCGTCCGTCGGTTCGAACGTGCCGACCTACGACATCGGCAGCATCCAGGTGCTCAAGGGCCCGCAAGGCACGCTGTTCGGGCGCAATACATTGGGCGGCGCGGTCGTGATCGGCAGTGAAAAGCCGTCCTACGAATTCGAAGGCTACGTCGAAGGCACGTATGGCCGCTTCGATTACCGCGAGATCCAGGGCGCGGTGAACATTCCCATCGTCGAGGACAAGGTGGCGTTTCGTGCGGCGGGCCAGATCCGCCGCCAGGATCCGCGCACGATCGCCTTCGACGGCGGCCCCGGCTTCGACAATATCCATCAGGACGGTTTCCGCCTGTCGTTGCTGCTCGAACCCGTCGACGGACTGAAGAGCACGACCATCTACGAATACTTCAAGGGCGACGAACTGGCAGGCGGGCTGTATCTGCTGCGCGAGAACTATCCGTTCGCAGCGCTCGGCCTGGGCGCGGCCCAGCCGCAGGTCGGTGCAGCGCTTGCCACGCAGCGGGCGAACAGGCGCGGTTCGTTCGACGGCGGGATCGACGGCGGCGCGGCTTATCGCAAGACCACCTCGATCACGAACGACACCTCGTTCACCTTCGGGGCGCTGACGCTGCGCAACATCTTCGGCTATCGCAAGAACTACAGCTACCAGCTCATCAACACCGGCGGCCTGCCGATCCTGGAGATCCCCACGGGGCTCGCCAACCCGGCGTCGGTGCCGTTCACGCTGTTCACGGCCTCGTCGGTGCTCGACCGCCAGTATATGACGAACGAAACACAGTTGCTCGGCGATTTCAACGGTTTCAACTTCATCGCAGGCGTATTCTACAACAACGACAAGCCCGCGGGTGCCAGCGGTTCGCAGTTCACCGCCTTCTCGGTCGGCTCGGTTCCGGCGCCGGCGGTTACGGCCCATGTGCGCAACAAGAACTGGGCGGTCTACGGCCAGATCGGCTACGAGATCACCGACAAGCTCAAGCTCAACCTGGGCGCACGCTATAGCTGGGACAAGGTTTCCGCCTGTGGCGGCGCGATCGGCACCACCTACGCCACCGAAGCGACCTGCCTCGCCGTCGCGGGGACCGGCGCGATCGACGGCGTTGGTACCGTATCCAACAAGGGCCAGGAGCCGAGCTGGACCATTGGCCTCGATTACAAGCCGAATCCGGACTGGCTGCTCTATATCGTGTCCCGGCGCGGCTATCGCGGTGCCAACGTCAATACGCCGCTTTTCGAAACCCCCTTCACCACCGGCGGCGTCGATCCGGCCTGCGTATCGACCGGCGGCGTCTGCGCCGACTTGCGGCCGTTCCAGAAGACCGGCGAAGAGACGATCACCGACGTCGAAGTCGGCTCGAAATATAACTACCACGTCGGTTCGGCGCGAGGCCTGCTGAATATCGCCGCCTATTACAGCAAGTACAAGAACGCCCTTCAGTTCCTGAATTCCCAGACGACCGTCCCGAACGGCACGCCCGATTCGCCGAGCAACGGATCGCTGGCGGTGAACGCGGCGGATTTGCGTATCTGGGGCGTCGAACTCGAAGCGTCGATCAGCCCGGTGCCGAGCATGACGATCAGCTTCAATGCCGCTTACACCAACGTACAGGTCGAGCGCGTTACCATCCCGGGCACCTTGCCGTCGACGATCGTGCTGGGTCCTGATCAGGTCAACAAGTATTCCCCCACCTTCTCCGGCACGGCCAGCCTTAGCTGGATCATGCCTATCCGTCCGGCGGACGGGGAACTGACGTTCAACGCAGATCTGTTCATGACCGACGACTTCGGCGGCCAGAACGGAGAGAAGCTGCCGGGCTACGAACTCGCCAATGCCCGTCTCGATCTGCGCGGTATCGCCGGGACCAGATTGGACCTTGGCGTCTTCGTGAAGAACGTGTTCAACGTGAAGTACTACTCCGCGTCGAGCGTGCTGCTGCCCTCTTTCCCGACCAGCTCGGTCTATGCGGGCGAGCCGAGGACGTGGGGGGTATCGGCGAAATACTCGTTCTAATCAGTGTGCCGGGCTGGGGTCGCCATCCCAGCCGGCAATGGTCTGGTCAAGGCGTGGAGCCAAAACGTGGAGTGTGATGTGACGTTGGACAGGCTCTATCAAAGCGACGGGAATGCGCAGGGTATCGCCAGCCGGCTCCTGCGCGTTCGGCCCGACGCCATGATGGCGGCGGCGGAGGCCGCCACGCTGGCCGGGCACGGGCACCGCGTCACGTATTCGCGCAAGGTGTTCATCCCGCTCACCAGGCTGTGCCGCGACGTCTGCCATTACTGCACCTTCGCGACCACGCCCGCGCGGTCGGGGACGGCCTATCTGGATCCGGAGGAAGTCCTGGCGATCGCGCGCGCGGGCGTTGCGGCCGGGTGCCGCGAAGCGCTGTTCACCTTGGGCGATCTGCCGGAGGCCCGCTATGCCGCCGCGCGCAAAGCGCTGGCCAACCTGGGCTATGAATCGACGCTGGCTTATCTTGGGGCGATGGCGCAGCTCGTCCTGCGCGAAACGGGGCTGCTGCCGCATCTCAATCCCGGTCTCATGGATACGCACGACTACGCCATGCTCCGCCCGCATGCGGCCTCCATGGGGATCATGCTGGAAAGCGTATCCGAGCGTCTGTGCGCGCGCGGCGGGCCGCATTTCGGCTCCCCGGACAAGGCCCCTTCCCGCCGCCTCGCCGCGATCGAGGACGCGGGAAGGGCGAAAGTACCGTTCACGACCGGCCTGCTGATCGGGATCGGGGAGACCCGCGGCGAACAGGTCGAGGCGCTGGTGGCGATCCGTGATCTGCATCGCCGTCATGGGCATATCCAGGAAGTCATCGTCCAGAACTTCCGCGCCAAGCCGGGCACGCGGATGGAAGGTCACGCGGAACCTTCGCTCGAGGATCATGTGTGGGCCATCGCCGCCGCGCGGTTGATCTTGGGGCCGGAGATGACCATCCAGGCGCCGCCGAACCTGCACGAACGGGTCGATCTGGCGCCGCTTATCCGCGCCGGGGTCAACGATTGGGGCGGGGTTTCTCCGGTCACGCCGGATCACGTGAACCCCGAAGCGCCCTGGCCGCACCTCGAAGTGCTGGAGACCGCGACCCGCGATGCCGGTCGCACGCTTGCGCAGCGGCTGGCGATCGGCCCGCGCCATGCGCTGGGCGCGAAGGAATGGGCGGATCCTGCGATGGCCACGCGCGTCCTGCGCGCGATCGACTCGCGCGGCTTGCCCAAGCGCGACGACTGGGCGGCCGGGCGCGGTGACGCGGTGCCCGAGGTCGCCTGCATCGGGGCGCGGCCCGTATCTCCGCAACTCGCATCGATCTTGGACCGGGCCGAGGCGGGGCAGCCGCCGAGCGAGCGCGAGATCGAGGTGCTGTTCGATGCCGAGGACGACGATTTTGCCGCCGTCGTGGCGCTCGCCGACCGGCTGCGGCGGCACAGTTCGGGCGAAACGCTGACGTATGCGGTCAACCGCAACATCAACTACACCAACATCTGCCTCTACAAATGCGGGTTCTGCGCCTTCTCCAAGGGCAGCACCAAGGCGATGCGCGGCCCCACCTACCGGCTGGACATGGCCGAAGTCGGCCGCCGCGCCGCCGAGGCGTGGGAGCGCGGCGCCACCGAAGTGTGCCTGCAGGGCGGCATCCACCCGGACTATGATGGCAATACCTACCTCGAGGTGTTGCGCACGGTGAAGGCGGCGACGCCGGGCATTCACATCCATGCGTTTTCGCCGCTCGAAGTCACGCACGGCGCGCAGTCGCTGGGCCTGCCGTTGGAAGACTACCTCGCGCGTCTGAAGGCCGCCGGGTTGGGCTCGCTTCCGGGCACCGCCGCCGAGATTCTCGATCCGGAAATCCGGGCCGTCATCTGTCCCGACAAGGTCAGCGCCGACGAATGGATCGAGGTCATGCGCGTGGCGCACGGCGTCGGGCTGCGCAGCACGGCGACGATCATGTTCGGCCACGTCGAACAGTATCGCCACTGGGCGCGCCACCTGCTGCGCATCCGCGCCTTGCAGGAGGAGACCGGCGGCTTCACCGAATTCGTGCCGCTGCCTTTCGTCCACATGGAATCGCCGATCTGGCGCAAGGGCCTCGCCCGGTCCGGGCCAAGCTATCGCGAGGCGGTCCTGATGCATGCCATCGCGCGCATCGTGCTGCACCCGGTCGTCACCAATATCCAGGTGTCGTGGGTCAAGATGGGGCCGGAAGGTGCCGCCGCGGCGCTTCAGGCGGGGGCGAACGACATGGGCGGGACGCTGATGGACGAATCCATCACGCGCGCGGCGGGCGGCGTCAACGGACAGGAATTCGGTCCTGCGGAGATGCGTGCGCTGGCGGCGTCGGTCGATCGGCCGGTGCGCCAACGCACCACGCTTTATCGCGATGTCGCTGCGCGCGTTCCGGCGCACGGCGTGGGTTGAAAAACGAAGGAAAACCTCAGCATGACCCTAGCAACCATAGCCGTCGTGGGCGGCACCGGGAATCTGGGCGCGGCGATCGCCTGGCGGCTCGCGCGGGCGGGCTATCCGGTCGTGATCGGGTCGCGCGGCGCGGAAAGCGCCGAGAAGGCGGCGGCAGATCTCGGTCATGGCCTGCGCGGTGCGACCAATGCCGAGGCAGCGGCCCACAGCGATATCGTCATCGTCACCGTCCCCTTCGCCGCGCAGGAGGCGACGCTTGCCGACATCGCTCCGCACGTGAGCGGCAAACTCGTCGTCGATACCACCGTTCCGCTGCTGCCGCCGCGCGTCATGCGAGTGCAACTGCCGTCGGAAGGATCGGCAGCGCTCAAGGCGCAGGCGGCGCTGGGCGAGGGGGTGACGCTGGTTTCGGCATTCCACAACGTTGCGGCGCACAAGCTGGCGCAGGACATCGACATCGGTTGCGACGTGCTGGTCTTCGGGGATGACAAGGCAGCGCGCGGGCGCGTCGTGGCGCTGGCCGACGCGATGGGTCTGCGCGGCCTGCATGGCGGCGCGCTCGCCAACTCCGCCGCTGCCGAGGCGCTGACTTCGGTGCTGATCTTCCTCAACAAGACGTACAAGGTGGACGGCGCGGGGATTCGCATCACCGGAGAGCTTGTTCCGCTCGAGGATTAAACCCTCAGACAAAGGACCGTTCGCTTGCAACGATGGACTGCGCTGGTAGCGATGAAGCAGGGTTCACAGGTCAAGTCACGCCTGTCGAACCTGCTCGACCTCCCGGCGCGGACCAGCTTGGCCCAGGCGATGGCGCGCCGTGTCGTGACAAGCCTGCGGGCGGTCAAGGGCATCGAGGACGTGCGGTTGCTGGCACCCACGCCCGTCCTGACCGGAATGACGACATGGATGCGCGATCGTGGTGCTGGGCTTAACGAGGAACTGGCGCGTGCCTGCGCGGCGCTGCCGGATCGGCCGCTGCTGGTGATCCATGCCGACCTGCCGTTCCTGTCGCCCGAGGACGTGGAGGAAATCCTCGCCGAGGCATTCGACACGGGCGTCGCCATCGCCCCCGATCGGCATGGCGAAGGCACCAACGCGCTGGCGCTGGCCAAGGGCGGCGCGCGCCGCTTTGCGTTCGGGCCGGGCAGCCTGGGGCATCATCTCGGTTTCTGGCCTCAGGCGGCGATCGTGCGCCGGCGCGGCCTGGCGTTTGATCTCGATACGCCCGACGACTTCGCCGAAGCCCGGCACTGCGCATCGGCGCTCGTTTCAGGCTGAAGAAGCGGCGCCCTTCCGTTTGGAAGGTGCGATCGCCCGGTGCGGGCCGATCATCGCGGCCGACACAAAGGCGAAGAGGGGAAGAGGGTATGAAGCTGAACGTGGGCGTGCCGAACAGCATGCACGTCGCGGCGATGACCCAGCCGTGGGAACACGCGCTGACGGGTGACGACATCGGCCACGCGTTGCAGGTCGCGGACGATCTGGACTTCAACAAGTGCATGCTGGGCGAGCACTTCATCATACCCCGGGAGCACATCGCGCTGTCGGGCGACCATTACGTGCATGGCACCGTGGCGCTGGCGTTCCTGGCCGGGCGCACCAGGCGGATGCGCGTCAGTTCCTCGGTTTCGATCCTGCCGCTGCAGAGCCCGATCGTGCAGGCCAAGGCCTGGTCCACCCTCGACTGGTTGAGCGGCGGGCGGGCGACCGCGCTGTTTGGGGTGGGCTGGCTCAAGGACGAGTTCGACATGCTCGGCGTCGACTTCCACCAGCGCGGACGCATCGCCGACGAATACGTCGCCGCGATCATCGAGCTGTGGACGTCGGACGATCCGGAGTTCGACGGCGAATTCGTGAAGTTCAAGGATGTCGGCTTCGCGCCCAAGCCGGTGCAGCAGCCGCGGCTGCCGATCTGGTTCGGTGGTGATGCCGAACCGGTGCTCAAGCGGGTGGCGAAGTTCGGCGATGGCTGGTCGCCGTTTCGCACACCGCCCGAGAAATTTCCGGAATGCATCGACGTCATCCGGGCGCAACCGGAATACGACGGTCGTCCGATCGACTTGTTCTTCGCGCTCGAAATGCTCAACGTCGGCGCGCATCACGAGATCATGGACGATCCGCGCGCGCCGGGCACGCGCGATGCGCAGAAGATCATCGACCAGATCGGGTGGCTCAAGGATTTGGGCGTCAACGAGACGATCGTGCCGCTGCCGCCCGGCATTTCGGGGATCGACGAATACCTGGATCGGCTGCGCTGGGTAGCCGAAGAGATCATGCCCAAGGTCTGAACCTACCGGGCGGAGGGGGCAATGCCCCCGAAACGGGCGAGAGTGAAGCAGGACAGGGAGCGGGAGACCCCGATGCGCGAATTTGACGTGGTAGTAGTGGGATCGGGCGCCGCAGGCATGACAGCGGCCTTGCGCGCGGCTGCTACAGGCGCATCGGTGCTGGTGCTGGAGAAGGCGCCGCAATTCGGGGGCACCACTTCGGTATCCGGCGGGGGCATCTGGATCCCCGATAGCCCCCAGGCGCGCGCGGCGGGGGTGAAGGACAGCCGCGCGGTTGCTCGCCAGTACGTGCTCGACGTGATCGGGCCGACCGCCGAGCCGGACCTGATCGACGCGTACCTCGATGCCGGCCCCGAAATGGTCGAATGGCTGGAGCGGCACAGCGCCGTACACTTCCTGCTCTCCCTCCCCAGCAGCGACTGGTACCCACAAGTCGCCGGAGCCGCCGACCACGGCCGACTGCTGGCGCCGCAGGAGTTCGACGGCAAGAAGCTGGGCGTGCACTTCGCCGATCTGAAGCCCGCGCGCGAGGAGTTCAACGCGCCCGGCGGTTTCATGATCGACTTGTTCGACTTGCCTTACCTGGCGCAGATGCCGTCGGCGCGGTCCATCATCCATTTCGGCAAGCTCGCCGCGCGGTTCGGCGCCGACAAGGTGCGTCGCTATCCGCGTGGAACCCGGTTGACGATGGGCAATGCGCTGGCGGCCCGGCTGCTGCGCTCGGCGCTCGACGCGGGGGTCGTGATGGAGAAAGGCGCTGCCGTCGACCAGCTCGTCGTGAAGGACGGCCGGGTGACGGGCGTGCGCGTCGGCGCGGAGCAGATCGGCGCGCGAATGGGGGTGCTGCTGGCCTCGGGCGGTTTTTCGGCGAGCGAGCAGTTGCGCAAGGCCTACATCCCCTTTGCCGAGCAGCACGTCTCGATCCTGCCTTACGAGAACACCGGCGATGGCATGAACATGGGACTGGACGCCGGCGCGGCGCTGGGCGGTGAAAACATCGTCAACGCGGTCTGGGCGGTGGTTTCCAAGCTGACTCGTCCCGACGGTTACGTGGCACGCTATGCCCACCTCATCGACATGTCGAAGCCGGGCTGCATCGCGGTGAACGCCAGGGGCGAACGCTTCGGCAACGAGGCGTCGGTTCACTTCGTCGAAGCCATGCACGCCGACGGTGCGGTGCCCGCGCACATCATCGGCGATGCGGCTTTCGTCAAGAAATACGGGATGGGCATGGTCTATCCCGGCGGTGGCGGCCTCAAGAAGCTGGTGGCGGCGGGCTACGTGATCGAAGCGCCGACGCTGCGCGCGCTCGCCGCCAAGATCGGCGTCGATGCCGATGGGCTGGAAAAGACCGTCGCCAGGATGAACCGCTTTGCCGAAACCGGCACGGATACGGAGTTCGGCAAAGGCGATACGCAGATCGACATCGAGATCGGCGATCCCAAGCACAAGCCGAATCCCTGCCTCGGCCCGGTGGAGAAGGCACCGTTCTACGCGATCAAGATCTATCCCGGCGATGGCTCGACCACCGTTGGCCTGAAGATCGATGCCCGGTGCCGGGTCATCGGTGCCGACGGACGGGCCGTGTCGGGGCTCTATGCCGCCGGGCTCGACGCCAATTCGA
Organism: Novosphingobium resinovorum; assembly: GCF_027922145.1. Classification (GTDB taxonomy): domain Bacteria; phylum Pseudomonadota; class Alphaproteobacteria; order Sphingomonadales; family Sphingomonadaceae; genus Novosphingobium; species Novosphingobium resinovorum. Next base: position 61,759 of record NZ_BSFC01000025.1, read on the forward strand.
TCTGGCGCGGCAAGTCTCCGGCCCATGGTTGCAACGTGGGCCCGGCGATGGTGACGGGCTTCATCGCCGGCAAGGCGATGGTCGAGGAGCTGGTGCCCGCCTGATGCGGTGGGGCGCGGCGTCGCGCCCCTGCGGCTTAGGGCTCGCCTGAAAGCACCGCATAGGATGGGTCGCTGCGGTCGCGCGTGCCGCCGAAGGCGCCGACCAGCGGGGCGCCGGCGTCGCGCAACTCGTCCATGTCCTGCACGTAGATGCGGTGGTCGATGGCCCAGTGCCCGTCGCGCAGCGACCAGCGATCGAGATACCGTCCGAACACACTGCCGACCATGTTCCGGCCCTCGCGGCTGAACCGCAGGGTGGCGTGGACGTAGGCCTCGCTCGAAGCCCGGTCGCCGCGCACGTCGATGAGCACGTTGGTTATATGATGGGCGTGAGCGGTCATCTGGGCATGCGTCGCACAAACCCAGTCGACGAAGCCCCGGCCCCTGCCCCGGAACATGGTGCCATAATCGGCGGTGCCGTCTTCGTGCCAGACGCGGTAGCCAAGTTCAGGGTCGATGCGGTCCACCGCGCGCGCATAGTTGCTCAACTGGTCGGCGATGGCCTGGCGCGCGGGTATCGGGTCCTGCGTCCTCGTCACTGCCGCCCTAAGCCGATTGCAGCGCCGCGCCGGCCCGTGCCTTGGCGGTGGCGACCAGCTTGAACAGGCCCGCGTTGTATTGCGTCAACTGGTCCATCGTCAGGTCGCGATAGGGCGTCATCGGGCAGAGCGAGTCGACCACGTCCCAGAACGGCTCGATCTTCTCCAGTACCTCATCGATCGGGCCGCAGGTCACGAAGGCTTCGACCATCTCGTCCGAGACGTTGCCGATGACCTTGGCGATGTCGCCGTGTTCGCCCAGACTGAGCTGGCAGGCGCGCGCCTGGTCGCCGAAGCCGATCGCTTCGAAGAACGGCTCGTACTCCTTGTAGCCCGAATAGGCGGCGACGGTGGCGCGGCTGTCGTCGATGGCCTGCTGCTTGTCGTCGTTGACCGCGATCCACGGCCAGGCGTTGATCTCGATGTCGGCGCGCGTGCGGCCGAAGCGTGCCAGTGTTTCGTTGAGGAAAGGCAACTTGCTTTTGGTGTAGGCGGCAGACCACAGCGCGTGGACCATCAGCCCGTCGCCGATTTCCAGCGCCAGCGCGGTCATCTTGTCCTGCAGCGCGGCGATCCAGATCGGGATCTCCTCGCGCACGGGCGGGGCGGTGAGCATCATTTCCTCGAAATCGGCCGAGAAATACTCGCCCGCGATCGGATCCAGGCCCTTGTGGGCATTGGCGATCACGTAGCGGATGACCTTCACGCTTTCGCGCAAGTGTGTGAGCAGCTTGCGCTCGGGCTCTCCGTACATGCCGGTGACGCAGCTCTTGATGCTCGAACCCAGGCCCAGCACGAAGCGGCCGTCCGAGATGCGATCGACGTCCATCGCGGCGTAAGCGGTTTCGACCGGGCTGCGGGTGCCGGCAATGGCGACCCCGGTGCCGACCTTGAGCGTGCTGGTCAGCGCCGCCGTCGCGGCCATCGGCACGAACGGCGGGCCGTAGATCTGGAGCGAGAAGCAGCCTTCGAAGCCCGCCTGTTCCATCTGCTGGCCGATACCGGCCATCGCCGGGGCGGGCAGGGTAGGCATGACGGCCCACCAGCGGCGTTCACCGCCGACGGCGTTGGTGAAAGTGGGCATGTACCCTCCCGTTATCGGAAAAAAAGGGCGGACTCGCGGCCCGCCCAGTGGAGAGATCAGGTCAGAACTGGAACAGTTCCTTGCGCAGGCCGATGATGTCGCTGCAATCGGCGCTGACGTTGTCCCGATAGGCGAAATCGCCCTTCTCCTGGCGCTCGGCGAGTTCCATCATCGCCATGCGATAGCGCTGTCCGGCCTGGTCGAACTTGCTGTGCAGGTCCTTGCGGTCGGTATGGCGCATGTAGCGCGGGCTTTGCGGCGAGGTCATGTAGCTGTCCTGGCGCGAGACCTTGTAGCCGGCCTTGGGCATGACATGGCGGAACATGAGCCCGGCATTGGAGGTGTTCATCACCATTTCCATGCGCGTGCGGTCGCGCGTTTCGGGCGTGCAGGGGTGGAACAGCGGCACGTCGTCGCCGGGGTTGAACTGGCCATAAGCGATCGCGCAGTGCGAACGCAGATAGATGCGGATCACCTGGCGCACGTTCTGGGTCGGCTGGCGGATGCCGCTGAAGAACTTCATCACCGGCGCCACCGACTTGTTCACCAAGGTGCGAACCATGGTGACGGTCTCGCTGTCGTAGAAAGTCTCGACCGTTTCGCTGTCCGAACGTTCATCACCCACGACGTCGGCATGCAGAAAGTCGGCATGCGTCAGATCGATCAGGTTTTCGAGGCTGATGGGCGCGGAGGATTCGAACCGCACGGTGGCGGTCATGTGTTTGGGCAGGCCGCCCTTTGGGGGCAGGAACGGCAGGCTCGGCAGGTGGACCGGGTCGGCGGCCTGGGGGTTCCCGAACCACACCCAGACGACACCGTAGTGCTCCATGGTCGGGTAATGACCCTTTACGTCGGTATAGACGCTCTTGTCACGGGCTATGCGTTCGTTGGGGTGGAACTCGCTGGCGACGACGACGCCGTCCTCGCGCCACAGGAAGATCGGGTGCGAATAGATCGCGCGCCGCACTGGCTTTCCGGTCACGGAATAGTTGTGGGCTACCGGAAACCAGCTATCGCGCATCACGATGTCGTGCGGAACCCAGCGGTTGATTGCGTTCAGCGAAATCGGCGTGGACGCGCGGGTGGTCGGGCTTTCGTCCGTTTGCAAGGGACGGTCGGCTACTTCGAGCATTGGGGTATCCTCCTTCAGGCAGCCACGGTACGATCAACCGGAGGCTGGGAGCTGTCATGAGTGGCGCCGCGCAATTCCGCGCGCAGGTCTTCGCCGTGCAGAGAGACCGTCGGCTTGGTGGTTCGCAGCTTGGTTCCGTCGATCGACGAGAGGACCGAAAGCGGATTGCTGCCGCGCAGCAGCGCGCCCCGGATGCCGGCGTGGCGCTCGCCCAGTTCGGCCCGCCAGCGTACCGCCGTGACCCCGCGTGCCGCCGGTACCGGCGCCAGCACTGCGTGGAGCAGTTCCTTCGCCTGATCGTCGCGCAAGGTGAGTTCGGTTTCGCCGCTGACCGGATCGGTGCTGGTCAGCAAGGTGAGCGGAAACTCGGCGACGAAGTGGGCCGGCCAATGCGGCGTCTTCCACTGGCAACTGCGTTCCATGACCAGCCTGCCACCCTGCTCGTGCAGTTCCGACATCAGATAAGGGGTGAAGTGCACCGCGCGGATGGCGATCAGCAGGCTGGGATCGTCATAGAGGGCATCGAGGTATTCCTGATGCCGCAAGCTCACGTTGGCGGTGCCGCTGTACTTGTAGTGCGGCGACGCACTGGCCGGCGCCTCGGCCTTGGGATCGAGGCATACGCGCACGAATCCGGCCTGCTCGCTGACGGCGAAGGCGGTAGCCTTGTAGACCGGCGGAAACTTCTGCTGGTCCTTCATGTTCGGGATTTCCTTCAGGCGCCCCGTTTCGCCGTCGTAGCTCCAGCCGTGATAGCCGCACTGGATCAAGCCGTTGTCGCGGATGCAGCCCAGCGAGAGCGGGGCCCGGCGATGTGGGCAGCGGTCTTCCAGGGCGCGCGCGATGCCATGATTATCGCGCCACAAAACGATGGGCTGATCGCCGATATCGACGGACAACGGCTTGTCCGAAGTGACTTCCTCCGACCGTGCGACGGCCCACCAAACATCCTTCTGCAGACTCATAGCGGCATCCATTCTCCTTGCGTTTAAATTGACGGATGACAATTTATAAGTCAACGCCCATTCGCTAAGGGACACGCAATGCTCGATCAGCCCCAACGCAGCCGCGGACGCCCCGCCCAGAACGCCGACCATTCGGTGGATGAAGACGTATTGCTTGGGGTGGCCTTCGCGACTTTCGCCGAGCGCGGCTACGAAGGGACGACGCTGCGGGACCTCTCGAAGCGGCTGGGGGTAAGCCACAATCTGCTCAACGTCCGCTTCGGGCGGAAGGAGGACCTGTGGGTGCGTGCGGTCGACTGGCGCATGGCGCAGGCCTCGCCTTTCGTCGAAAGCGTGTTCGAGGAACGCGCCGATGCCGAAAGCCGCCTGCGCCATCTGGTGGAGCGGTTCTGCCTGTGGGCGACGCTCAACGCCGATATCGTGGCCTTGACCAACGTGGAAGGGTGCCGGTCGACCTGGCGGCTCGATCATATCGTCGATCGCTTCGTGCTGCCGTTCCAGCACCGCCTGGACGACCTGCTGGATGCGGTGCGGCGCACGCGCCCGGTGAACCATATCTCGACCCCGGCGCTGATGGCGTTGCTGGTCCAGGGCGTGGGGTACTATTTCAGCGCCGTGCCGATGCAGCAAAGGCTGGGCGCGGGCTCCGAGGTGGACCAGGATCACGCGACGGAACAGGCAGGGCGCATGGCCGCCTTCCTCCTCGCCGGCCTGCTCCCTCCGGTTCAACCGTAAGGACGCACGGCGTGCGCGGGAGATCGAGTTCCCACGCACGCCGCCGGTGATGCCGATCGCTCGGATTACTTATAGGGATCGACCGGCTGCGGCACGTCGACCACGCCGATGTCCTTGAGCATGGTCAGCACATCGGAAATGCTGAAGATGTTGATGATCTTGTCGCCCGCGAACTTGACGATCGAGAACCAGTTGACCTGGAATTCGTTGCCGGTCGGCTGCACGCCCATGTAAGGGCCGCCCACGTGCTTGCAGTAATGGGTGGCGTAGATCCAGATCTCGTCCTCGCCCTTGCCCACCGCGTCGATGGTCTTGTAGGCGGCCGGGAAGAAGGTCTTGTAGAGCGCGACGGGTGAGGTTTTCCATTGCTCGTACGTGCCAAGGTCGGGCCGGTTGGGGTTGCCGTAGCGGAAATCGGGATGGAAGAAGCGGTCCATCCCGTCGAAATCGCCAGCGTTCAGCGTTTCCTGAAGGTCGGTCCAGTGCTTGACCATCGTTTTCTGCCGGTCGGTCAGCAGGGTCGAGCCGGTTACGTCCAACTGCTCGCGAATGGGTTCTTTCCAGGCCACTGTGTTTCTCTCCGTTTCGTTCTGTTCGGGTGCGGATCGGTAGGGACTTCAATCTTCGGGTGCGATGGTGACATGCATTCCGGCAAGCGCGGGAGTCATCATCACCTGGCACGACAAGCGCGAATATTCGCCGCGATGGGAGGACCCGTCCAGTAGATCGCTTTCGTCTTCGGAGATCGGTGGCAGCGCCTGCGCAAAGGCCGGATCGACGAAGATGTGGCAGGTCGCGCACGAACAGCATCCGCCGCAAAGTGCCAGCAGTTCGTCGAAGCCGGCATCGCGGATCGCCTCCATGACGCTGACATCGCTTGCGGCCTCGATCGTCCTGAGCGTTCCATCGCGCGTGACGACGTTAAGTTCGGGCATTGAATACCTCTTGAGAGACGGGGTGATGCCCACTCATAAGGAGCGTCGCCGGGACGCCGTCCTGCCGGACGGTAGGAATGCAAGGGCCCGATCTTATCGGACCTCGACCTTGACCGGAAAGCGCTCGAAGTAGAAGTCGAACGGCCGCCGCAGGTCTTCTCCGGTGACGTGGAAATCGCGTTCGAGATCGTAGACGATCTTGCCCTTCTTCTGCTCGCCATGCTCGGCAAGATAGGCGTGAAGGTCCGCCAGCACGTCGTCGGTCAGCGGGATGTCGGCGATGCGGTAGATTTCCTTGACGATGGGGTCGGGGTTGCGGATCCAGTCGTGGAAATAGACGTCGATGGTCTGCTCCGGTGGCAGCACGTCACGGTCGCGCACGCAGGCGCGCAGCAGGGTCTCGTAGCGGGCGGGCCAGTAGCCGAGCGGTTCGCGGATGTCGACGGACTTGCGCAGCATCCGCGCGGCATAAGTATACATCGTAAGCTGCGAGCGGATCGAGCCGACCGGATCGCGGTGAGTCAGCACGAAGGTGGCTTCCGGAAACGTCCGGTATAGCGCCGGCAGTTGCTCCATGTGCTGCGGGCACTTGATGACCCAGCGGTTGGGCCCGTTGAGGAACGTCAGAACCTGCAGGCATTTCCTGAGGTAGGCGTAAGTGCCGGACTGTTCGTGGCTGAGGTAATAATCGCGCCAGCGCGGTACGTGGGCCAGCCATTCGATCAGGTAGGACGAGAAGTCCACCGCCTGCAACTCGATGTCCTCGCTGATATGGTCGGGCGAGAATTGGTGCATGATGGCCATGTACGGCAGGATCGATTCCATCGCCCGCCATCCATGTTCGGCCTTGGTCCAGCGGGGGTTAGCGTCCTGCGAGGTCGGTTCCTCATCCGGGGCCGGGACCGGGGCGATCGCCTCCCACCAGGGCAGGGAGCGGAAACGACGGTCCGCCGAGAGCAGCCCGAGCAGATGCGTGGTGCCGGAACGCGGCAGACCGGCGACGATGATCGGCCGCTCGATCGCGATCTCCAGGATTTCGGGGTGCCGCTTCACAATGTCCTCGATACGCAGCCGTGTCGCGGCGAGGCGGATCATCATCTGGAACAGGTTGGCGCGGGCGACGGCAGAAGCATTCGCGTCTTCGTCGACCGCCTGGCACCAGACAGCGAGGCGCTCGCGGAAATCGGCGGGGCCGAAATCGGTCAGGCCGGTCTGGCCTTGCGCGTTGGCAAGGATCACGGCGGGATCGAACACGATCTGGTCGGCGCCGGCCTCTGCGCCCGCCAGGACCTGCTTTTGTATGTCGGTGAGGATCGGTTCGTGCAAGTCGGTGATGTCGATGACGTTGCGGCTTGCCGCCTGTTCCTGCGCGAGGCTGCTCATGTCGCTCTCCCTTGTCCATGGTCGCTGTCCGTCGAGGACGCGCCAGAGCACGATCTAACAAGGCCGACCCTTTCCTTCGCAAGGTGCGCGGCTATCGCCGCCGCGCCAAATTCGGCGCGAGAACGCCATGGTTGAGGAAGCGGGCTGATGGAGAGCACCTCCCACGTCTACGATCTGCCGACCACGTCGGGCATGGACTGCGCGATCCGGGGGCGGATCACGTTGCCCGGCGTGGTGATGGAACTGCACGACTACCGCTTCGACGGGCCGCAAGGCGGCGTGTTCTCGTCGCCGCGCAGCTTTCTGGACCTGGCGCTGTCGCCCCGGCCGGGCAGGCCGCGCGGCGGCTATGCGGAGATCGATCACGGCGCGACCACGGCGCTGGGGCCGGTCATCTTCATCCCCGCCGGGGCCCGGTTGCACACCTGGTGGGGGGAAGGGCGGCAGACCTCGATCTGCTGCGGTTTCGACGGATCTGGCCTCCCGGCCGAGGAGATCGGCATCTGCGAGGATACGCTGCGCGCCACGCTCGATATTCGCTGCCGCGCGCTGGACCAGGCGCTGCGGCGCATCGCCGAGGAGATCGCCCGGCCCGGATTTTGCAGCGACATGCTGGCGCACGCTGTGTGGATGCAGGCGACCATCGAGCTGCATCGCTATCTGCACCAGGCGACCAGCCGCGAGGCTGGCGATGCCGCCCGCCTGTCGCCTATGCAGATCGCCCGGATAGACGAACGCGTCGAGCAGCCCGGAAAGCTACCCCAGGTCGCCGAACTCGCGGCGGAATGCGGCCTGTCGACACGGCACTTCTTCCGGCTGTTCCGCGCCACCACCGGGCAGACGCTCACCACTTACGTCGCCGAACGCAAGATCGCGATGGCGCGCCGGTTGCTGGCGCCCGGCGGCCCGGCGATCAAGGTGGTGGCGTGGGAGTGCGGCTTCGACAGCGCGGCGGCGTTCTCGGCCGCGTTCCGCAAGGCGAGCGGCTTGACGCCGCGGCAGTTCCGGCAGGCAATGTTGTCGTGACCGGCCAGTGGCCGCGCCAGGGCGGTTTGACGATGATATTGGCACGATGACGAAACACCGCCTGCTTGCGCAGTGACGGGGGCGACTGCAGGTTTCCCCAAAGCGCGGCCGTTTCGGGCCGGCGTGAGCGGAGAGAGCGATTGCCGGAAAATCTGTTCGACCTCACCGGCAAGGTGGCGCTCGTCACGGGTGCCAATTCGGGGCTGGGTTTCGGCTTCGCGCAAGGGCTGGCGCGCGCGGGCAGCGACGTGGTCCTGTGGGGGCGCCGCGCCGACAAGAACGAGGAGGCCGCCGCAGCGCTGCGCGCCTATGGCGTCAAAGTCTTTGCCGACAGCGTCGACGTGGCCAGCGAGCCAGACATCGTGGCCGGCTTCGCGCGGGCGCTGGAGGCGATGGGCCGGATCGATACGGTAGTCGCCAACGCCGGCATCGCCAGCCAGGTCGCCTTCACCGACATGGACGTCGGCACCTACCGCAAGCTCATCGACGTCAACCTGGACGGCGCCGTGTTCACCTTGCGCGAAGGCGCCAGGCACATGAAACAGCGCAGCGAGGCGGGCGATCCCGGCGGGTCGCTGATTATCTGCGGCAGCGGCTCGATCTTCCAGGGCGTGCCGACCATGGCGCACTACGGCATCGCCAAGGGCGCGCTCAATTCGCTCGCGAAGGCGCTTGCGGCCGAACTCGGACCGATCGGGGTACGCTGCAACGTCATCGCGCCGGGCTTCATCGAGACGGAGATGACCTTCGCCGATCCGGCAGTGGGCCGGATGCTGGCCGACATGGTCGCGGCCAAGGCGCCGCTTGGTCGCGCCGGGAAACCCTCGGACCTCGCCGGCGCCGTCGTCTATCTCGCCAGCGACATGTCCTCCTACCACACCGGCGATACGCTGGTCGTGGATGGCGGCAAGATGTTCGCCAACTGACCATCCGGCAGGGTGCATGCGGCCGTCCCGGCCATAGCGTGCGCTGCGCATCGAGGAATTCAGCATGTTTGCACGGCCCAATAGCCAGCACTGCCAGGTCGCCTACGTGACCAACGATCTCGTCGCGGCCATGGCCCTGATGAAGGCCGAATACGATGCCCCCGGCTTTTTCGAACTGACCAATATCCAGCCCGGCGAAGACCCGGCGGGAAGGCCGGTGCTCAAGGTCGCGCTGACGGTCGTGGGCGGGGTCGAGATCGAATTGATCGAGCCGGTCGGCGATACGGCGCCGCTGTTTCGCGACGTCCTGCCCGGTGGCGATGCCCTGGCGATCCGTTTCCACCACGTAGCGACCCGTATCACTGGCCCTGTCGAAAACTGGGAGGCGCATCTCGCCTCGCTCGACCTTGCACGCCATCCCGTCGTGTTCGAGGGCAGCGTCGGCGAGATGCTGCGCTACATCTACACCGACGAGCGCCATACGGTGGGCCATTTCGTCGAGCATGTTTGGATGTCGGACGAACTGCTTGGCCAGATGGCCGCGGTCGTGCCTTCTTATCCCCCCGCCAAGGACCCTAGCTGATGACTGCAGCGCTTTCCCGTCTCAATTTCCGCGACGTGGGCGGCCTGCCATGCGCAGGCGGGCGGACCGTGCGACCGGGCATCCTGTTCCGTTCGGAAGGGCCCGCCAGCTTCCTCGACGAGCATAATGCGGAGCTTGCCGAATTCGGCTTTCGCACGGTCGCCGATCTGCGCTCGTCGATGGAGCGCGACAAGGCGCCGCACTTGTGGTGCGGACCTGAGTGCCGCCTGCTCGACCTCGACATGAACACCGACTTGCGCGCGCAGGGCGAGGACATGTGGCAATCGCTCGGCCGCGATCCGACCGCTCGGCGGGCGACCGAGGTGATGACTCACAACTACGGCCTGATGCCGCAATCGTTCCTGCGCCATCTTGCAGCGATGACCGACGCGTTGCTGGAAGGGGAAACGCCGATGCTGGTGCATTGCACGGCGGGCAAGGACCGCACGGGTGTCGTTGTGGCCCTGTTCCTCGACCTCGTGGGTGTGCCGCGCCCGGTCATCCTCGACGATTATCGCAAGTCCGATGTCTTTGGTGCCAATCTCAAGATGTCGGGCAACCTCAAGCACGATCTTCACGCGACTTTCGGCTTCGTGCCGCCGGACGACATGGTCGCGGTGCTGATCGGCGTGGACGATGGCTTCCTCCAGGGGGCCTTTGACGTGCTCGATCGCCAGTGGGGCGGCATCGAGGGTTATTTCGAGGCGGCCGGCATCGACGCTGCCCGGCGCGAGGAACTGAGGGACCTGCTTGCCACACACTAGGCGCGATATCTGCGCGGGCGCTTCGGCCTTGCTGGTCGGCGCGGTCCTTCCCGTGGATCGCGTTCTTGCCTCGCCCGGCATCAGACAGACAGTGGAGACGGACATGACCGATACCGGCATCTACCAATGGGAAGACCTGCTCGACCAGTTGCGACCGCTGGGCCAGAAGATGCGCGAGCGTATTCCCGAACGTCTGCGCGACGACCCGCAGGTCATGCAGGAATCGCTGCGACTGCTGCTTTCGGGCGTGTTGCGCACCACCAACGACGCCATCATGCATGATCGTAGTCACCCGATCTTCGTGCCCGAACTGAACATCTGCCAGAACATCTTCCAGCCCAACGCCGACACAATCTACAAGGCGGCGCTGATCGAAAAGGGCGGCACGTACCGCATCCGCGGCGATCGCGGCACTACGCGCATGATGATCCTGGCGCAGTTGGGGCCGGACACCTTGCGCACCGGCCAGCACCATCCCGCACAGGACGCCAACGACTTCGACGACCTGAAGATCGCGGCGGACGGCGGTTTCGACGTCATCCTTTCGCCCAGCCGGCCCGAAGGTCATGCCGGCGACTGGTGGGAACTCAAGCCCGAGACCGAGAAGCTGATGCTGCGCATCGTCGGATGCGACTGGGGCATCGAGCGCGAGCCGCGCCTCGGCATCGTCCGGCTTGATGCGGCGCAGGCTTCGAAAGGGCGCCCCACGCTGGCGCAACTCGCCCACAGGTTCGCCGAGATACCCGGCACGGCTGCGGTCTGCGCGCTCGCCTTTCCCGACAAGGTCCAGAAACTGCGCGACGAAGGGTTGATCAACACGTTGAAAGTCGTCGACTTCTCGCAGATGAGCGGGCTGGCGCGGCAATCGTACTACGAAGGCGCCTACGATCTTGCCGAGGATGAAGCGCTCGTCACCGAAGTGCGCATTCCCAAGGAGGTCGATTACTGGTCGCTCATCCTCACCAACGAATTGTACGAGACGACCGACTGGTACCACAACCAATCCAGCCTCAACGCCGCACAAGCGGTGATAGACGGCGATGGGGTGTTCCGCGCGGTCATTTCCGCGCGTGATCCGGGAGTGCATAACTGGCTGGACACCTCCGGCTATCCGCGCGGGGCGGTGCAGGGGCGCTGGTTCAACACCGAGGAGCGGCCGACGCCGACGATCAGGAAAGTGAAGCTGAGCGAGGTGAACGCGCATCTTCCCGCCGATACCGTGCGTGTCACGCCCGAGCAGCGCGCAGAGGCCATTCGCGAACGCACCTTGCGCGCGCACATGCGCGTGATCTGGTGAGGGTGCGGACATGACCGACGATCTGGCAAGGCTGCTCGACTACGAAGCCATACGCATGGTTAAGGCCCGCTACTGCCGCTTTCTCGACACCAAGGACTGGGACGGCTTCATCGGTCTGTTCACGCCCGATGCGGTGATGGACGTTCGCGAAGACACCGGCAATCCACCGATCTCCGGCCATGCGGCGATCCTCGACCAGGTTCGCTTCGCCGTGATCGATGCGCGTTCCGCCCATCAGGTCCATTCCTCGGAAATCGACTTGCGCGAGGACGAGGCGGATGTCGTCACCGCCATGCAGGACCGGGTGGTGTGGTCGCCGGGCAAGTGCCCGATCCCCGGCGGGGCCTCGATCACCGGGTTCGGCCATTATCACGAGCGCTACGTCCGGCAGGACGGGACCTGGAAGATCGCCGCGCTCAAGCTGACCCGGCTCTATGTCGAGGTTCATCCCGCCCCTGTCGCCTGATAGGTTGCGGTGAAGGACGGCGGGGGCAATCCCGACGCGTCGACAAGAGAGGACGAATGTGATGACGCAAGTGCGGCACGTGGCGCAGGAGCCGGGGGCGCGGGCCCTGTTCGACAAGTTCGGCACGTACATCCTGCCCGGCCGGGTCAGCGATCCGCGCCGGGGTATCGAGGAAGCGCAGGAGGCCGAAAGGATCGGCCTGGGCTGCGTCTGGATTTCCGAACGCTATTCGCTCAAGGAGCCGGCGGTGCTGGCCGGCGCCGTGTCGCAGGCCACCTCGAAGATCCGCATCACCGGCACCATGTATGCGACGATGCGGCACCCGCTGGTCACGGCCAGCGTCGCCGACATGATGCAGGCGATGAGCGGCGAGCGGTTCCGCCTGATGTTCGCGCGGGCCGTGCCTGCCTACATGAAGATGCTGGGATCGCCGCCGATCACCATGGAGCGGCTGGCCGATCTGATTTCGATCTGCCGCCGTCTATGGGCGGGGGAGAAGGTCGATTACGATGGCATCCTCGGCAAATTCCCGGCGATCAGCCTGACGGATCGGCACGGCGGCACCCCGCCGCCGATCATCTTCACCGCCATCGGGCCCAAGAGCCTGGAATTCGCGGGCGCACATTGCGACGGTGTGCTGCTGCACCCCTTCGTCTCGGCACAAGGCGTGCGCAACAGCACCAAGATCGTGCGCGATGCGGCCGAGAAGGCCGGGCGTGATCCGATGTCGGTGCGTATCTATCACAACATCATCGTCGCGCCGGACTTGCCCAAGGCGGAGGAAGAGGCCGTCGTGGGCGGCCGGGCTATCACCTATTTCGAACTGCCCGGCTTCGGCGACCTGATCGTCGACATCAATGGTTGGGACAAGACGGTACTGGACGCCATTCGCGCCCATCCCAAGATCGCCGGGCTGAACGGCAAGCCGGCCGACCAGGCCTATACCCGGCAGGAACTGGTCGACGTGAGCAAGCTGCTTCCGCAGCAGTGGCTGGACGAAGGGGCCGCCGTAGGCACCGCGGCGCGCTGCGCGGACCAGTTGATGGATTTCCTCGACGCCGGTGCCCACGAGATCCTGCTCCATGGATCTTCGCCCAAGGACATGGGGCCGCTGACGGCCGAGTTGAAGCGCGCTCTGGCCGCGAAGGGGCTCTGACATGGAAGTTCTGACCCCCGACCGCATCACCGTGCAGTTGCAGGACTGGCTGGCCACGCAGAAGCCGGACTGGCGCGACATCGTCGTGAAGCCCTTGAACGTCACGCTGGGTGCCGGTTTTTCGGCCGACATATTCTTCGTCGACGTCGATTACGTCGAAGCCGGCGAAGCGCGGGGCCAGACCCTGGTGGTGCGCCGGCAGCCCACCGATCTTGAGGTCGTGTTCGGCAGCAGCCTGGCGCTTCAAGGCAAGATGATGGCCGCGCTCGATGCGCGTGGCGACCTGCCGGTGCCGCCCTGGATCGGCATGCATCTGGAGTCCGATATCCTGGGCCTGCCGTTCCTGGTGATGGGCAAGGTCGAGGGCGAATGCGCCAAGCAGAAGCCCAACTACAACCTGGAAGGCTGGCTCGTCGAGATGACGCCGGCCCAGCGTGGCCAAACCTTCGCCAACGCCATCGCGGCCTTTGGCAGCATGGCGCGTATCGACTGGCACGATGGCTTCGAGTTCCTCGCCCTGCCGGACCTCGGCAAGCCTGGACTCGACCAGTACGTCGGCGCGCTGGAAGCCTGGCACAAGGCGGCGGGCAAAGGGCGCGCGATGCCGATCGTCGATGCCGCCATGGCCTATGTCCGCGACAATATGCCCGACGATGCCGGCGTCAACGTGCTGTGGGGCGATCCGACCCCGTCGAACGTGATGTTCGCGCCCGATGGCGGCGTCAACGCGCTGATCGATTGGGAACTGGCCGCGCTGGGCCCCGCCGAACTCGATCTGGCGTGGTGGCTTTATTTCGACGACCTGTTCGGCCGCCGCTTCGGCGTGCCCCGGCTCGAAGGCCTGCCGAGCCGGGATGAGACCATTGCCCTGTGGGAAGCGGCCAGCGGGCAGACCGCCAGACACCTCGACTATTACGATATCGTTGCCGCGCTACGCATGGCGCTGGTCGCGGTCGGGGCCTTCGACCGTCAGGTCGGGATCGGCAACATCCCGGCGACGAACAAGTCGCTCAACGACAACTTCATGACGCAGTATCTGGCGGAAAAGCTGGGCCTGCCGCTGCCCGAGTTCGGGCCGGACTTCGTGGCCTTCATGAAGAACCTGACGCCGGTAAAGGAATAGGGCTTCGTTCGATGCCCGCTGCATTCGGGTGATGCGGTGGGCGGGTCGCCCTGACCTTCAAGTGTATGGCGGCTCCGCCGGTTGGGACGGGACCCGGGGGTCCCGTCCAACACCTTGCCGAGCTGACGCGAACCGTCAGAGCTTCTTGAGTTCGGCGTTCGTCAGGCTGGTCGTCAGGCCCTTTTCGCCGGTGCTGAGCGTCTGCACCGGGATCGTGATGAACTTGCCGCGATAGATCACGCGCACCGTGCTGGCAGTGCCGTCGGCCCCCGGCAGGACGCGGTCGATCTTGCCCAGCTTTGTTCCTTCTGCCGAAAAGATCGCCTCGTTGCGGTCTATCACAGGCGCGTCGGCGGCAAAGGCGGGGGCTGATAGGGTGAGGGCGGTGAGAGCGGTGAGAGCGAGCAAAAGCGATTTCATTGGCGGAATCCCCGATAGCAGTTTGACCTTGCTGTTGGCCCAAGCCCCTTTCCAGTTCAAGAAAAAATTGTGCAAATGAGAAGAAATCTGTTCAATATGTTCAATGCGCGAGACAAGACCTTGTCCGTGTTGGGAGAGAACGTAGACATGGCAGTTACAGGCTTTGCCGCCAGGGACCGATGGTTCCTGACCTTGCTGGGCGCGATTTTCATGATCAATTTCGTCGATCGCACGATCATCGCGGTCGTCGGCGAAGCGATCCGGCGCGATCTGCAATTGAGCGATCTGCAGTTGGGAATGATGGGCGGTCTGGCCTTCGCGCTGTTCTACGCGGTGTTGGGAATACCCCTGGCCCGCCTGGCGGAGCGCTTCAATCGCGTGCGCCTGATCGCTGTGGTTACGGTGCTGTGGTCGATCATGACCGCTCTGTGCGGCGCGGCCGGGGGATACGTGCAACTGCTGCTCTGCCGCATGGGCGTGGGCGTGGGCGAAGCCGGTTTCACACCGGCGCTGGTTTCGATGATCTCCGACCGGTTTCCCGTCGGGCGCCGCGCCCTGGTATATTCGCTGATCGCGCTGGGCGCGCCGCTTGGCAGCGCCTTCGCCGCGGTTGCGGGGAGCGCCTTTGCCCAGCATTTCGGCTGGCGCTGGACGATGGCGGCGGTCGGTGTGCCGGGTCTGGTGCTCGCCCTGCTGCTTTATACGACGATACCCGAACCCGAGCGCAACGACGCCGGCGACAAGGCGCTGACCCCACGCTTCACCGAAGTTCTCCGGCGGCTTGGCCGATCGGCATCGTTTCTTCACTTGACGTGCGGCAGCGGCCTTGTCGGGCTGGTCGGCTTCGGGACCAACTTGTTTCTGATCCCTCTGCTGGTGCGGCGTTTCGAATTGCCGCTGTCGCAGGCCGGGCTGATTTTCGCGATGTCGTTCAGCCTCGCCACGATGGTCGGCCAGATCACGGGCGGCAATATCGCCAGCCGCTTGATCGAACGCGATATACGATGGGGGGCATGGGCACCGGCGATTACCGTCGGGATGGCGCTGCCGCTATATCTGCTGGCGCTCTACCAGTCCGACTGGCGCGTCCTGGTCGGTTTCCTGTTCGTCGCCACGGCGCTGCTCTACGCCTTCACGCCTGCAGTGATGACGGTGACGCAAACCCTGGTCGAGCCGCGCATGCGCGCATCGGCGGCGGCGTTGCATGCGTTCGGGCAGACGGTGGCGGGGCTGGGGATCGGTTCGGTCGCCTTGGGTTATCTGAGCGATCGGCTGGCGGACTACCATTTCGCGGGCGACTATGCCGCGCAGTGCCTTGCGGTGCATGGCGCCAGTCCGGCACCCGGTTGCCTGGCCGCGTCGGCGACGGGATTGCAGCAGAGCATGCTGATATCGGCGCTTGTCCTGATCGTCGCGGTGTTCAACTACCTCGTTGCCGCGAAGCATCTGCCGTGCGAGGCAAAAACGGCCTGACCGCAAATTGCCCGAGCGGTCGCGGTGACGCGAGCCGCTCGGGGCAGGAAAATTACGTCAGTCCCACTGCAGTTGCAGGTCGGGCACGTGCAGGATGTTGCCCACGAAATAGGGAACCTGGAAACCGTCCTTGGTCCGGAACTCCGGGACGCGCTTGACGAACTCTTCGACCGCGATCTGCAGTTCGAGCCGCGCGAGGTGCATGCCGAGGCACTTGTGGATGCCGCTGCCCAGCGACATGTGCGGGGCCTTGCGGTCGAACCGGATGTCCTGGGGATCTTCGTAGAACGCCGGATCGCGGCCGACGACCGGCGAGCAGAACGCCACGTATTCGCCGGGCATGATCGTCTGGCCCTGGATTTCGATGACCTTGGTGGCGATACGGAACGCCGTGACCGGCGCGAAGGCGCGCAGGAATTCCTCCACCGCGAGCACGATCTGCGAAGGGTCGGCACGAAGCTCGCTCTGCTTCTCGGGATGCGAGGCCAGGTAGTTGAAGATGTTGCCGAGCAGCGAGGTGACCGTGTCGAGACCGCCGATGTAGAGGTTGAAGCAGTGGCCGAGCACTTCGTCGTCGGTCCAGAGACGGCCGTCGACGTCGAAATCCAGCACTTTGGTGATGTAATCGTCGCGCGGTTCCCTGCGGCGCGCCTCGATTTCCTCAAGCAGGTAGTCCTTGACGCATTTCACCGCGTTGCCGCGTACCTGCCAGTCGTTGGTGTGCAGCAGTTCCTTTTCCCACTTGAGGAACTGGGCCATCCGCTCCTGCGGCAGGCCCAGCAGATCGAGCACGATGAAGATCGGGAACTTCTCGGAGAACTCGACGATGAAATCGCAGTGTCCGCGATCCTTGAAGGTGTCGATCAGGACGGCCGCGCGTTCGCGCACCTGTTCCTTCATCGCGAACATCTTCTGCGGCGAGAAATGCCCGTTGAGCGCCTTGCGGTAAGCGGTGTGGACCGGCGGATCGGCTTCCGTGGGAATCACCAGCCAGTTTTCGCCGATGTTCTGGGCCCACTTGCCCATGCCGTTCTTGGTGAAGTTATCGGGATCGCGCAGCATCGCCTGTACGTCGGCGGCGTTCTTCAGCAGCCAGCCGGGCTGGTCGCCCGGAAAGATGTTGGTGACGTAAGTGATCGGCGGCAAGTCGGCATGCATCGCCGGGATCAGCGTTTCCTGCGGGTTTTCATAGACCACCCGGCGAGAGAACAGCGGCAGCGCCATCGCCAGTTCTGGCGGGACATGATCGGGCAATGGCTGTTGCACAAGTTGGGTCATGACGATCTCCGAAAAATCACTGTGTTGTATTGTCGCGCCGGGACCTCGGCGTTCGTGGACCATGAGGGTCCTCGGGAAAGGAAGATGGCCCGTTTCCTTTCCCGAGGATTTTCGCTCTATTCGTGGACGTGCTTCAGAACTTGAACGTTGCTTCGACACCGTACGTGGCGGGCTGTCCGACGTAGGCCGCGGCGATGCCCAGGGTCCGGTAGAGGTCCGGGAAGCGTCGCAGGAGGTACTTCTTGTCGAAGATGTTGCGGCCGTAGGCGGCGATCTCGATGTTCGAATCGTCGAGCTGCAAGGCGACGCGGCCGTTGAAGATGCCGTAACCGGGCACGCGGCCCAGGGCATTCTCGGTTGCGTAAGCCGCCTTGGTCGCGGCCGAGGCCTGATCGGCGGCCTTCACGGCATCGAAATGCTGCGCACCGACATAGGCGTAAGCGCCGGTGACCGCGAGCGTGGCCGAGCCGACCGGGATTTTCTGCGTCGCGCTGATATTGAGCTGCTTCTTGGGAAGCTGCAGCAGCGGCAGCCCGCTCAGATCGACCACGCATCCGTTGGTCACGCCCGCACTGTTGGTGCAGCCGCTGCCCGCCACCACCTGGATTTCGCTGAAGGTGCCCTTGACGTACTTGCCGTCCTGCAGCGACCCGTTCGCGGTGACCGTCATGCCTTCCCAAGGCACTGCGGTCAGTTCGCCTTCGATACCCCAGAGGCGGACCTTGCCGTTGTTCTGGATGTACTGGGTCACGCCGATGCCTTGAACGAAGCTGTTGACGATGGCCTGGTTGTCCGACTTCCAGGTGTGGAACACCGCCGTATTGAAGCGCACGCGCCGATCGAACAGGTCGACCTTGAGGCCCGCTTCGACGTCCTTGACCTTCTCAGGCGCGAAGGCGGGCAGACCGCCGGCACGAAGGTTCCAGCCACCCGCCTTGGCCGCACCACGCGTGGCGGCGTAAAGGAACAGATGGTCGCTCGCCTGCCAGTCGACGCCGAAGTTCCACGAGGGATAGCTGAACTTGGCGTTCTGGTCCTGGTTGCAGGTCGTCGCCGTCACCGGGACGGTCGGCGTTACCGTGCAGTTGATCCCGGTCGGGGTGCCGGCCACGGCTACGTTGTAGGGTAGGCCCAGCACCTGCGCGTTGTGAAGGACGCTGTCGCGCGTGTCCCAGGTGTAGCGGAAACCGCCCACGGCGCGCAGGTTGGACGTAAGTTCGTAATAGGCCTGCGCGAACAGGCCGAGCGTCTTGTTGGTGACATCGGCGTTACTGTCGCGGATCAGCCCGCCGAAGATCTGCGAGCGGCTGAATTCATAACCGCTTTCCTTGCCGCCATACGCGCCCGCGATGAAGTTGAGGCTGTCGGTGATGTCGCCCGAAATCTGCAGTTCCTGCGAGATATAGTACGAACCCGAACCCGCATAGGTGCCCAGCAACGGGACCGCGGTGCCGTCGGTGTCGCTCAGGCCGTAGTTCATCGAATGACGATAGCCCGTGATCGACTTCAGGTTGAGGCCGCCCAGTTCCACGTTGAGAGTTCCGGAAAAGCCGTAGACTTCCAGCTTGTTGAACGGCTGGACGCCGTAAAGCGCCTGAACGTCGGCCGGAAGCGCGCTGATGCCGGCGTTGGTCGCGGTGCCGGTGGCGGTGTTTTCCCACCAGTGATCCTTGCTGAGCAGACCGGCGGTGAGGCCCGGCTGGAAAGCCGCGGGCACGATGGCCGGATTGAACGCCCAGAGCGCGATCTGCTGGCCGTGGTTCGACTGGCGGTTCCAGTCGCCGGTCAGCGTCAGGTCCCAGCCGTTGCCTTCGTACTTGATCTTGCCGCGCAGGAACTTGCTTGAATTGTCGGCGAAATCGCGGTCGGTATTGGGATTGTTGCCGTAGCCGTCGCGCTCGTTGATTGCCCCGCTGACGCGCATCGCCAGTCCTTCCGCGAGCGGGATGTTGAAGCTCGCCTGGACACCGAGATTGTTATAGTTGCCGTATTCGACCTTGAACTTGCCGCTGAGTTCGTCGGTGGGGTCGTTGGTGATGATGTTGATGGCGCCGCCGGTGGTGTTGCGTCCGAACAGCGTGCCCTGGGGACCGCGCAGAACTTCGAGGCGCTGGATGTCCTGGATGTCGGTCATGCCGGTCGAAGGGCGCGGAATATAGATGCCGTCGACATAAGTCGCCACGGCGGGGTCGTTCGCCAGGATCGGTTGCAGGTTGCCCTGGCCGCGAATGGCCACGAACACGATGCCGTCGCCGCCCGCCGAGCCGCGTCCGATCACCAGGCCCGGAGCCGTCGCTTGAAGATCGACGACGTTTTCGACTTTCGCCGTCGTCAGCGCTTCCGAGTTCAGCGCCGTCACCGCGATCGGCGTCGTCTGAAGGCTTTCCTCGGTCCGGCGTGCCGTGACGATGATGTCCTGGATCTCGTTGGTCGTTCTTGTCGAAGTGTCCTGTGCCCACGCCGGCTGCCCAAGGGCAGTAACCATGGCGCCGATCGCGATTCTCCCGAGAATGTCCGCTTTATTCATTTATGCCTCCCAACGGTTTTTATTTCCGCTCCGTCGTTGTGCGGCGCGGTGATGCCGTGGGGACCTATCCAAAGGATGGCGGCCGCCAAAGATATCGAACCTGAATTGACCCGACAGCGACAGGTTTTGGCCGTCGATCGATACTTCCACCCGGCAAGGGCCTGTGCTGCATCCCCAATGCCCATCGGGCATTTTCAAACAGGGCCTCAGTGCACCTGTTGCGGCAGGCAGCGATAGTCCTTGGGCGT
This sequence comes from Novosphingobium resinovorum, assembly GCF_027922145.1. Taxonomy (GTDB): domain Bacteria; phylum Pseudomonadota; class Alphaproteobacteria; order Sphingomonadales; family Sphingomonadaceae; genus Novosphingobium; species Novosphingobium resinovorum. Next base: position 81,920 of record NZ_BSFC01000025.1, read on the forward strand.
CTGCCCTGTCGCGGCGCGAAAGGCGGCGGAAAATGCGGAGGTGCTGGAAAAGCCGCAGCGCCAGCTCACTTCCTTGACGCGCACGTCACTGCCGCGCAGCAAATCCTTCGCAAGGCCGATTCGGCTGCGCGCCACGAATTCGCCCAGACTTACGCCGGTGTCGTTCTTGAACACGCGCGCGACGTGGCGCACGCTCATGTTGCAGTTGAGCGCGATGTCGGCAATGCCCAGCGGCGCCGAGAGATTCTCCATGACGTAGTCGACGATCTGGCGCACCTGCCGCGCATTGCGCGTGCCCGATCGGTCGGTGTCCCGCGCGCCAAGATGGCGGTACAGTTCGACGGCCATGCTCATGAGCATGGACTGGATCATCGTGGCGCTTGCGAAGCCGGGCGCGCGCAATTCCGTCGCCAGCGCTTCGAACAGGCGGCGCATCGCAGCATTCTGCAAATTCACGCAGGGGTCGAGGCCCAGCAGCGGGCGTTCGCCATCGAACAGCGTGTCGAGAAACTGATCGCCCAAAGCCACGCAAACCAGATGGCGTTCCTGCAATGCGGGCTCGCCGATATATTCGCGATGGGGGGGCATGTAGAGAATATCGCCCGCCGGCATGCACCGATTATGCGCCCCCAACCTGATGAGGCTGCGCCGTGGCTGGCTGTCGAGCGAGTAGTCGAGGTAGTGCTTTTGCGGGCTGAAGATTCCGCGGGACGGCAGGACCCAGTTGAAATGACGCACGTCCACGGTAGCGTCCTGCACGGTCGCCATCGCCTCGATACAAAAGTCCTTCACGCCGAACCTTCCCTGTCCGGTCCAATCGCTCTCCGGTCGAAACATTGCCTCTCCGCCTGTCCCGTTTCTCGTCGGCCATTCGATAGGCAGGTCGTCTCCCGGTCTTCTATCCGCCGATAGGTGCCGGGCGATCTGTTCTCGCCAAACGCTGGCCGCCGGTGAGCATAGCGCAGGACCGACGAAAACCGCCAGAAAAGTTGCGCGATCAATCGGGCACAATCGGAGAGGCATACCATGCAGACACAACCGACGTCGCGGCGGCACGCCCGATGAGCACGGCGACGCAGGTGAGCAGGTATCCCTGGTATGTTCTGGGCCTCTTGACGCTGGCCCAGACCTGCCATGGGATCGATCGCGCGATCATCGGTCTGGTGCTGGCACCGCTGGGCCGTGAATTCGCTCTTTCCGACACTCAGCTCGGCATCCTGGCGGGATTTGCGTACGGCATATTCTTCGCCCTGGCGGCCTTGCCCTTCGGTATTGCGGTGGACAAGTTCAATCGGCGCAACCTGATGACGGCGGCGCTGACGTTGTGGAGCGGAGCGACCGCGCTGTGCGGCCTGGCCACCGGCTTCTGGACCCTGCTGGCCGGCAGGGCCTGCGTGGGCGTGGCGGAAGCCGGAGGATCGCCGACGGGCATGTCGCTGCTCAGCGACTACTTCGGGGAAGACCGCCGCGCGACCGCGATCGGCATATGGTATCTGAGTTCCGGGATCGGCCTGGCCATCGCCTTCATACTGGGGGGCATGATCGTGCAGGAGGCGGGCTGGCGATGGGCGTTCGTCGCGGCCGGCATTCCCGGGCTGGTGCTGGCGCCGCTGCTCCTGTTCACCGTCCGCGAGCCGCGACGCGGCGCACACGACGCCGTGGTGGTGGCCGAGGCCGACCAGCCGCTCGGCCTCTTGCAGCGCATCGGGCTGCTGGCGGGGCGGCCCGGGTTGCTGCTGTGCATTTGCGCGATCGTGCTCATCGCCGCCGGAATCTACGGGATGAGCACCTGGCTCACCACGTTCCTGATCCGCGTCCACGGCATCCCGATCGCGCGGGCAGGCATGTTCATCGCGATCGCCTATGGCGGCCTCGGTTCGCTGGGCGGGTTCCTGGCAGGATGGGTCATCGATATCGTCAACCGTCGCCGAGGTGGGTTCGCGCCGGCGCGCACCACGCTGTTCGGCGCCACCATACCTTTGCTGACGGCGGCGACCGGCATCGGGACCGTCCTCGTCCGGGATCTCGATTCGATGCTGGCGCTGCTGATGGTGTGCGGTTTTCTGAGCGCTTCGTACAATGGCCCGATCTACGCGGTGATCGTGACGATCGCCGGGCCGCGCCTGCGCGGTCTTGCCGTTTCGCTGGTGCAGTTGGGCGCGAACCTCATCGGCGTCGGGGCCGGCACGTATCTGATCGGCGCGATCAGCGACTACGTCGGCGGCACCGAGGGTGTGGCCTGGGGGATCGGCACGGCGATGCTCTTCACGTTCGCGGGAGGCGTGCTGTTGCTGCTGGCATCGCGATCGATCCGGCGCGCCAGCGGGCGATAGGCGATCGAAAAAGCGGCCCGATCGTTTCGGATCGGGCCGCCGTTTTTACCTTCAAGTCTATACGCGCTTACTTCGCGGCGGCGCGTTCCTTGCGGCGTGCCTTGGCCGCCTCGATACCGCGGAACACGGCGGTGGTGTTCCCGGCTCCGGCGTAGAACAGGACGAAGTGGGGAATGAAATCCAGCTCCTCGTCGGTGAACTCGCCGTTGATGAGGGCGCCGTTCATCTGGATCTCGACGAGGTCGGGCCGGCCGAGCATCGCGGTCGCACCCAGCACGAGCAGGCGCTTTTCACGCATCGAGAAGACGTCGCTCGCCCACAGGTTGGCGAACTGGTTGCCGACGATTTCCTGATTGAACGCGGAATCGCGGTAAGGCAGCGTCATTTCCGACGAGCCGGGGCCGTAGACCGCGTCGAACGTCTTGAGGCCCTTGTTCCACTGTGCGTCGTCGATGCTCATGCTTTCTCTCCCATCACGTCGGCGAGGCCGACGACGGCGTGATCCGTCTTGCGGGTCAGTTCGACCAGCGGCACGGTGATGCCGTAGCTGCGGGCCAGGTCGATCGCCGCATCCAGGTCCTTGACCATCAGCCCGCGGGTATATTCGCGAATGGCGGCTTCCTGCGCGCTGGACTCCGGATCGTCGCGCACGGCGAGCATCAGCGGGCCGCCGACGCTGTCCGAACTGGCATCGATGACTTCGCTCAACTGGCGAATGTCGACGCCGGCGTTGCGGCACAGGATCGACGCCTCGTATCCGGCGCGCAGTCCGCCGAATACGATGACGTTACGCGCGATCTTCGCCGCCATCCCTGCGCCGGGACCGCCCATATGCGCGACGAGCTTGGCGAAGCCGTCCAGCACGGGGCGAACTTTCGCGACCGCGCCGTCGGTTCCGCCGACAAGGCATACCAGGCCGTTTTCGCGGGACTTGGGCCCGCCGGTCACGCCGCAGTCGATCAGGTCGACGCCCGCCGCGTCCGTCAGCGCCCGGATCGCATCAAGGTCCTCGATCGAGACGGTGGCGACCAGCACGACGCTCAAGCCGGGACGCGCCTGCGACAGGACGCCGTCGAGCCCCGTCAGCACGTCCACCGTCTGCTTCGCGTTGACGACCGCGATGATGACGACATCGGCCTGCCGCGCCAGTTCGGCCGGCGTCGCCACGACGGCGGGAACGCCTTCGAGCGTGGCGGCGGCATCCGGGCGAATGTCGTACACCGCTGCCAGTTGGCCGGTCCGCGCGAGGCAGATGGCGACACCCGCTCCGATCTGGCCGAGCCCTATAACGCCTGCTTTCCCCATTCTTGATCCTTTCCGCTGTAGGTATGGTTTTTGTGCAATGCCGGATCGTGACACGCCGTCTTCGCGGGCGTCATCCTGTTATCCGTGATTGGCCGGATGCCGACACGATTGCGCGGCATCGCGACACTTTCGGCGGTCCATGCCGTAGGTTCCGCGCGGTGCCGCGAGGGTATTCCTGGCAAGACTCGTCAATTCTCGTTCCAGCAGATCGGCAACGTAATGGCGCAGCGCGCCGTGATCCGTTCCGGGATGGAGTTCGCAGTGCGCCATCATGGCCCAGGCCAATGATGAAGTCGGCCAGCCTGAAGCGCTGCTCCGGCAGCGCCAGCGGGGCGAGGCAATGGAGCGCTGAATCGAGGCTGCGGCGCAACCGTGCGTCCTGGGCGAGGTTGATCGCCGCGATCTTGGGATTGCGGCCGACTTCGGCCAGAAGCTCCGACATCAGCCGGCGGTTCTCGGCCGACGGTGTATCGGTTGCGATCCGGGTGATCCAGGCGCGGATGGCGGTGAAATCGCGCCGCTCGACGGCAGCCTGCAGTTTGGCCTCCTCAAGCCACGCGATCAGGTTCGCTTCGCAGATGGCGGCGACGATTTCCTCCTTGTTCGCGAAGTCCCGATAGATCTGGCCCACTGCGATCCCGGATGCCTGGGCGATCTGCGCGATGCCGGCCTGGTGGAACCCTTTCTCGACGAAAATCCGGCGAGCGGTGTCCAGAAGGTGCTGGCGGCGCACCGCGTATCGTGCGGTGCGGGGCCGATCGGGGGCGTTCACATCCGGCATTTTTTCCACGTTGCGGTTCCTGACGAGATCGTGGCGATGAAGATCACGCGGAACATGGGCGCGCACCTGTCCGAATGCGGGGCCTTGGAAAAATAGCCGACGGGCCGGTCGGCAGGATGAAGTGCCTTCCTTTCGGCAGGTCCGATCCCCGGCGCGCGGCACCTATGGGGCCACCAAGCGACGGATCAACGTCGCAACTGGGGAGAGCCGGATATGCGTAGAACTGCTTGCCTGCGGGCGCTGATCGCTTCGACAACGATGCCGCTGGCAGCCATGCCCGCGATCGCGGCCGCGCAGGACGCCAATCCTCGGCAGGACACGGCCGCTGCTGCATCGCAGGACATCGTGGTCACGGCCCGCCGCGTCGCGGAGAACATCCAGTCGACCCCGGTATCGGTCACTGCGTTCAGCGCCGACACCCTGCGCCAGGCCACGATCCGCGACACCCAGGACCTGCTCGTCAAGACGCCCGGCGTGTTCCTCGCCGGCTCGGGCGGGCGGGAAAACACGAACTTCTCCATTCGCGGCCAGGCCAAGGCGCTGGCGGGCAACAGCGCCGCCGCGGTCATCAGCTATTTCGCCGAAGTACCGTCTCCCACCACCGGGTCGAGCATTCCCACGTACGATCTGGGTTCGGTCCAGGTCCTGAAAGGTCCGCAAGGAACGCTGTTCGGCCGCAATACGACAGGCGGCGCCATCCTCTATTACCCGACGGCGCCTGACTATTCGGTGGGCGGCTACCTCCAGGGCACCTACGGAAACTACGACAGTCGCCTGCTGGAAGGCGCGCTCAACATGCCCATCGTGGATGGAAAGCTGGCCCTGCGCATCGCCGGCCAGTACCAGAAGCGCGACGGGTGGACGCGTAACATCGGCATCGGCAGGGATGCCGACGATTTGAATTCCCGCGCCTTGCGCGGCTCGCTCCTGTTCGAGCCGACCGACTGGATCTCCAACACCACCATCGTCGATTTCTATCGCAATCGCTCCACCGGCGGTGGTTCGGTCCTCACCAACGTATTGCCGGGGCCCAATGCGCTTTCGGCCACCGGGACCTTGTCAGCGGCGCTCGCGCAACTGGTCCTGCAGCGGCAGCGGGGCCCGCGGGTCATCAATTCCGACGTCGACGCCTTCGAGCGGGTCAATCGTTTCGGCATCACGAACCGCACGGAAATCCAGCTTGGCGACGATACCGAGTTCGTCAGCATCTTCGGCTATCGCCACACGAAGGTCGACTATTACTCCAGCGTGGATGGCTTGCCGACGCTGATATCGGACGGCACCGGCGCCATTCCGGAGGGCCTGCCGGTTACGGTCGTGGGTGGCCGGCAAACCTCGGATGTGGAGCAGTACACCCAGGAAGTGCAGCTTCGCGGCAAGCTGTTCGACCAGAAGCTCGACTGGATCGTGGGCGGGTTCTACCTCGCCAGCGACCCGTCGGGCCCGAGCGGCACGTATATTCCGACGTTCATTCTGCCGGGCATCACCGATGCGCCGTTCAACTACAATTTCTACTCGGAACGCAGCAAGGCGCTGTTCGCCAACATCGGCTACGATCTGGGTTCGGCGGTCGAAGGCCTGCGCTTCGACGCCGGTTTCCGCTACACCTGGGACGACATCACTGCCTGCATCGGCAGCGGCACCTCCTCGCAGCCGCAGGCGACGCGGGCGGACTGCCGCAACGGTTCGCCGCTGATCCGCAACGCCAGCAACAACAAGACCTCGTCCAAGGCCCCGACCTGGACGATCGGGCTGGACTGGCAGGCGACCAGCGATCTGTTCTTCTACGCCGTGACGCGGCGCGGCTATCGCTCGGGCGGCATCAACGGCCCGACGCTGGCGGGACGGCTGACGCAGTTCCAGTCCTTCGCGCCTGAAAAGGTGACGGATGTGGAACTGGGCGTCCGCTCGGACTTCGACGTCGGCGGCGTCGCCATCCGGCTCAACGCATCGCCGTTCATCGGTTGGTACAGCGGCGTGCAGGTGCCGATTTCCGGCCTGAATACCCAGGCGACTTGCAGCCTCACCGCGCCGGGTGGTACCGACGCACCGCGCTCGCCCGATGGCGACTGCACCACCAGCAACGATCCCGCGGGCGGTACCCTGCTGGTCAACGCGGGCAAGACGCGTGTCGCCGGCGTGGACCTTTCGGGCCGGATCGCGCCGACGCATACGCTGTCGCTGGACCTTGGCGCGACGCTGCTCGACCCCAAGTCCCGCGCGTTGACGGTTCCGGCGGCGCTGCTGCCGTACCTGCGGATCGCCGAGGTGCCGTTCAACCTCGTCGCCAAGACCACCGTGACGATCGGCGGGCGCTGGGAACTGCCGCTGCCCGCGCACGTGGGACAAGGAAGCCTCGCGGTCGACTACTACCATTCCAGCAAGGTGCGCTCCTCGGACAACGTGCTGCCCGCCTACGATCTCGTCAATGCCCGCCTCGACATCCGGCAAGTGGGCGGGACCGGGCTGGATGCGGGCGTCTTCGTGCGGAACATCTTCGACAAGAACTACCTTGCATCCAGCAACGTCGGCTCCGCCCAGCTCGGCATCATGAGCGGCTTCTACGGCGCGCCGCGCACGTACGGGATCGAGCTGCGCTACCATTTCGGAAACTGAACGCGATCGCCCCTGCTGCGTGAACGGCGGCGTGAACGAAGGAAAAGGCATGGCCCGGCTCGAGGACAAGGTCTGCATCATCACCGGCAGCGGGAGCGGCATCGGCCGGGCCAGCGCGCTGATGTTCGCGCGCGAAGGGGCGAGGGTGATCGTCGCCGACATTCGCGGCGACACCGCCGAAGCGACCGCGCACGCGGTCTGCGAGGCGGGCGGCACGGCGCTGGCGATGACCGTGGACGTCGCGCGGGAGCCTGATCTGGAAACCATGATCGCGCGGACGGTGGCGGAGTTCGGACGGATCGACGTGCTGTTCAACAACGCGCTTTACGTGAACAAGGAGCACGCGCTGCGGGACATGGATTTCCTGTCGTTCGACCCGGACATCTTCCTTGCGAACTTGCGCGTGAACGTGCTGGGCGCGGTCGTGGCGAGCAAGCTGGCGATCCCCTACATGCTGGAGCGTGGCGGCGGCTCCATCATCTCCACCTCGTCCGGCAGTTCGATGGGCGGGGACATCACCGCCTACAGCTACGGGTCCTCCAAGGCTGCCCTGAACTGGTTCGTCCAGGCGATCGCCGCGACTTATGGCAAGCGCGGGATCCGCAGCAACGCGATCCTTCCGGGCCCCACCCAGACGCCCGCCAAGCTGGACTGGTCGACCCCGGAAATGGACCGCCTGTTCCTCGAGGTGCTCAACACCCCCTTCATCGGCGAGCCCGAGGACATCGCCGCCATGGCGCTGTTCCTGGCTTCGGACGAATCCCGCTACGTCAACGGGATGCTCTACCCCGTCGACGGGGGGCAGAGCTGCACCGTGCCGTTCATCGGCGTCACCCGGGCGCTGATGCGCAACTGAACGCGCAACCGTTACCGCAAAAGGACAGATCATGGGAATCGAGATCGAGGACAAGGTCCGCGAGTTCTGCGCGGCGTGGGGCGATGGCAGCGATGCAAGCCGGCCGGACGTCGACAGGATCCTGGCGATGATGGCGCAGGACGCCGAATGGCAATTGTGGGTGCCGGGCGGTCCGATCGTGAAGGGGCAGGCCGCACTGCGCGCGGAGATCGAGCGCCAGATGGGCTTCGCCACCAACAACAAGTGCAACGAAGTCAACATCGTGTCGAACGAGCGGATGGTGATGCAGGAGCGCTCCGACACCGCGATCATCATGGGCAGGCCTTGCCCTCACCAGATGGTCGCGATCTACGAATTCGACGACGACGGACTGATCGTGCGCTGGCGCGAGTATCTCGACATGGCCGATCTCACCCGCAAGATGGGCATCGACGAGGCAGCGGCGGGTGGCAGCGAAATCCCCGAGCAGGCCGCCACGGGGGCCTCGGCATGACCGCGCCTTCGGCCCTCAATGTCTACGACGATGCGGCGGTGGCGCGGATCACCGCCTTCGTCGAGCGCGAAACCGGCGGCAAGGTCGTCGGGCTCGAGCGTCTGGTGCGGTGGCGGCCTTCGTGGTTCGTCGACGTGGAGAGCGCCGGTGCGGTGCGCCGCTTCCACTTGCGCGGCGATCGCGGCGGCGACGTCTCCATCTTTCCCGATCTCAAGCGCGAGGCGGACATCATCGCGCTGCTGCACGGGCAAGGGCTGCCGGTGCCGGAGGTCCACGCCTACCTGGCTGATCCGCCCTGCATCCTCATGGAAGCGATCGCGGGCACGCGCGATTTTTCGGCATTGGACGCCGCCACGAAAAGCGCGATCGGCCGGGTCTACATGCGGGCGGTCGCCGCTATGCACCGCCTGCCGGTGGAGCCGTTCGTCGAAGCCGGCGTGCATCTGCCCGAAAGCGCCGAAGCCGTCGCGCTGGTGGGGCTGGATGCCTACATGGACCACTACTTGCGCACCAAGAGCCGGCCCGAGCCGCTGATCGAGTTCGTGATCGGTTGGATGCGGCGGAACGTCCCGCGCCATCGCGGCGGGCGCGCCGGGTTCATCCAGTTCGATTCCGGTCAGTACCTGGTCGATGACGGGGCGATGACCAAGCTCTACGACTTCGAATTCTCGATGATCGGCGATCCCTTGTTCGACATCGCCACGATGGGCATGCGCAACAGCTACGAGCCGCTTGGCGCGCCTTTGCCCGAGCTTGTGCGCTATTACGAAGAGGCAACCGGCGAGCCGCTCGATCACGCGGCGGTCGTCTTCTACGTGCTGCAGTTTTCGGTGCTGGGCACGATGCAGTTCACCGGGACCGCGGGCGAACCGGTTCCCGGCGATCCGCATTCGGTCTATCTGATGTTCGACCTGTCGCTGCGGCGGTCGATCCTGCTGGCGCTGTCGGCGCTGATGGGCGCGCCCTTGCCGGAACTGCCGCCGCTGCGGCGGGATGCCGGCGACAACGGCCCCCTGCTGGCCAAGCTCGCCGACACGCTGGCCACGCTGCCGGTCGAAACCGAAGCGGCGCGGGCGCACAAGGTGCAGGTTGCCGAACTCGTCGAATGGGTGCGCCGGGCGGACAGCCACGGCGCCGATGTGATCGCGCGCAACCTCGCCGACGTATCGGCATTCCTCAAGCGCCCGTTCGGCACCTGGGGTGAAGCCAGCGCCGCGCTGGAGGCTCACATCAAGGTCGCGAGCCCGGACGAGGACACGGCGATCTTCACCTTGCTCGCCGCCCTGGAGGGGCGCCGCCTGCAAGTGTTCGGACCCACCGCGCTGGGGGAAGCGGCGATGCATGTCGTATTGCCGGATACGCGCGGTTAGACCGGCTTAGAAGCGGCAACGTCGGTTCTGCAAATTACCGTCGCGCGGGTCGTTCGGCGGCACATTCGAGTGAAGGCACGCTCAAGTCCAGCCCCAGAGGCGGCTTTCCACCACACGGACAAGCGGCCGAAGAGGCGGGCAGGGCCCGACCAGCCCCGACGCCGCGTAGGCTGTTCGATTGGGACCTCGACCTCAGCGGAGTGAGGTTCGAGCGCTGTTCGATGCGCGGCGTGCGGGTCGAGCGCGCGTTGCTGATCTGCGCGATGTTCCACGGCTGCCGGGGGTCGCAGCGCCTCGTTCGCGGGGGATGACCTGTCCGACACGGCGATTGATGGGGGATTTCAACAACGCCTCGTTCTGCAATGCGCGGTCGAACGCTGCAAGCTGACCGGCGCCGATCTAATCAATGCTGGCACGATGGGCCTCGATATCGAGGAAGTGCAGTTCTGCTGCGCAAAGCTGCCGGGCATCTCGTTCCGTTAGGCGGCGCTCAAGTGTGTGGACTTGTCCGAGGCGGACTTGCGCGGCGCGGATCTCTGCGGGATCGAGATGATGGACGCGCGGCTGTTTCGCGGCGCCCTGATCTCGCGCGATCAGGCGGCGGACCCGCTGGCGCAGATGGGGCTCAACGTGCTGTGAGTGCGATCAATCCGCGCGCGCTCAACTTGTCGCGGCCCTCGGTCTCGAGCACGATTGCGCTACGCGAACGCCGCTTGGGCTTCGTCTTGTTCGAGCGGCGGCGTGGCGGCATCGCGCTGACTCACGAGGGCGAAGTGCTGCGGCGCCGGGCCGAGGCGCTCTCCACCCTGCTGGCCGACGCCGCCAGCGAGGTCGAGCATGCCCACCACGACATCCTCGGCCCCTTGCGCATTGGCGGGACCCACCGGCGCGCTGCTGACGCTGCTGCCCGGCGCGATCATGAGGCTGGAGCACGCAGTGGGCGATTTCGCGCTCAGCGTGGTCGAACGGCTCGACGAGCAATCGCACGACATGCTGCGCTTCGGCGCGATCGAGGTGTTCAAGATCCTGGTGCTGCAGGCGCTTTACTCGCTGGCTGACGAGGGCATCGAGTTCCAGATTAAGGGTCGCTTGGCCGATCCGGTTATGCCGCCACTGGATAGCAGCGTTCAAAAGTTGCTTGCTGGTGCAAGGCTGCCCAAGCGATCCGCGCCAGCTTGTTCGCCAACGCCACAACCACAGCGTTGAGTGAACGCCTCTCTCGATCATCGCTTTCGCAGGTTGCGGAAAAAGGGTTGGCAGAGCCCGCCATTGGCCCCGCTTTCGCCGTTTTCCAGCCCACGGGGGTCAGTCCAATCGGGGTGCCCAGCGGGAGGCTAGTTCTCTAATCGCGCTTTCTTCGTCAAGCCTTGCTTAAAGCTACTTCGCCCGGGTCACGGTTCTCTACGCGGTCGGCGTCTGCCGCCGCAACATCTGGTCCGGTCCGGAAGCGCAGGTGCTGCAAGGTCGACAACGGGTTTGCGCTCGTGGCGCACCCAAGGCCCCATACCGCGCACCTACACCCTCGCCCGAGCGCGACAGTAGCGTCCGGCACGTGCCGGACTAGCGCGACTTGTCAGGCACGCAGTGTGGCAGCAGACCAGCGGAATGCCTCTCCTGATCGCAAGATGCTGTGCAGGATGACGGAAAGTTTGCGAGCCAATGCGATGCGCGCTTTTCCCGGTCCGGCTCGTTGAGCGATGGCCTGAGCCCATTCACTCAGCTGTGACCGTCGCTTGACCGGATGCAGGATCACGATGGCTGCTTCGTACATCAGAGTACGCGCCAGACTGTCGCCGCATCGTGAAATCCGGCCACTGCGATCGATGTCACCAGACTGGTATCGCCGCGGCGTCAAACCCAAGTGCGCTCCCACAGCACGTGATAGCGAGAACCGTCTCGGGTCCTCGACAGTGCTCACGTAAACGAGCGACGACAAGGCACCGATCCCTGGAACGCTCATCAACAAACGGCAGGTTGGATCGGCCCAAACCTGCCGCAGCACCGCTTTGTCGAACGTGGTGATCTGCTCACCCACGTGCCGCAATGTCGCAAGCAGCGGACGAACAACCATGCCGACTTCCTGGTCGTCTTGGATGAGCTCTTCGACGCGCCGATCGAAGCGTAGGCCGCACCCGGATCCTGGCAGCATGCCGTAGGTCTCGAGGATGCCGCGGATCATGTTGGTGAGGCGCGTCCGCATGCCGACTAGCTGCGCTCTGGCACCCGGCAAAGATCTTGCCCGGTGAGCGTCCAGCGACTTTAAATGCACAGGGAGTACCACCCCGTGCGCATCACCTGGGCCAAGCCTTCGGCGTCGTTCTGATCTGTCTTGTTGAGCCGCATCTGCAGAGCGGCCTTCACTCGCGGTGCTTCTAGGCGATCCACCGTTAGGTCGGCCTGCCGCAAGCCATGTACGAGCCATGGTGTCATGGCGCCAGTCTCGATGCCAATCCTCGCGTCCGCGCCCGCGCGACCCTTAAGCTGTGGGGCCAGAACATGCGGGTCACCGGGACAGTCACCCGGATCGCGGCACATTATCATCAGCTCGACTCAGACCGCGATTACCCGAAGTCTACACATTGATGCCTGAGGTGTTGGCCGCGTTAGCCTGAGTTAAAAGATGGCTGTGCCCGTCGGACAGATCTAGCGTTGCCGCAAAACGCATTATTCTACATAACCTAATTGTCTTCCCGAGAGTGGGCTTTGCCGCTGGGCGTTGGGGCGGCGGTCATAGATCGAGTCCCAGGTTCTTTTCCGGCAGGCCCGGAATTTGGCCGTCATCACGGCCAGGCATCGGCGGAATGCCGGTGAGGTCATCAATGGTGGTGTCGACGATGCCGAGCCCATCCCCCTCGAGGTGATTCAGCAGTGCTTGCCGGAGCGGATCGGCGTCTTCCTTGTTCTGCGCGGGGGCAGGGGGTTCATCAGCGCCGGGATCGTAGATCTGATCGGCACTGGCATCGAAGGTGGAATAGTCAGTTTCCGATGGTCCCATCGGGGGCAGGTCATCCAGATTCATTGAATCGGGGCCGGACATGCCGTTTTGGCTCGTCTCGACTTCGCTGCGCCCTGCGGCCGCGTTCTCGTTGCCATTGACGCCAGTTCCAGCGCCGCCGTCTTGTGCATCGGCCGCGGGCATGGGCGGCAGGTCGCCCAGATCGGGCATGGCATCGCTGCCAGGGCCGTTTGGCAGGCCACCGGCTGCTTTCTCGCCCTCGAGCGCATCGAATGCGGCGGTAAGTGCAGCGTCAGCCGCTACCTGCTTGGCATCACCACCATCGATGTCGAGTTGGCCGGTACTTTCAAGTGCGGAGGTCTTGTCACCGGGATTGGAGTTCAGGCGCCATTCCAGCTTCTCTCGATCGTCAACGATCATGGTGAGGCCGTCGCGCACGCGGGTGACGAGGACATTGAAAAGACGCTGGTTCGACAGGTTGTGCTCGTAGGAGAGCATGACGCCGATGCCCTTGTCGGCGGTAACACCCTGCGCCATGTGCATGTTGAGGGCATAGGCGAGGTCGATGCGGCTCAGCATGGGATCGCCACGCTCAAGTGTGACCTGTTCCTTGTTTGCCGTCTCGAAGGTGACGCTGCCGCCCTCGATCGCGACAATTCTGGCGAGTGCTGAGTTGTCGAGGCCGCGTTCCTTGTCGGTGGCAGTCCAGCGGATTGTGTCGCCTTCGTGGATCTTCAGGGTCTGGAGTGTGGTCAGCTCGAGACGGTCGCGACGTATGGCGGGATCGATGCGCTGAGGATCGAAGCGAATGGCGCGCCCGTTGGGCCCGGTGATCTGGACCTTGCCGTTGTCGAAGATGCGACTGACCTGGTACTGGCCGCGCCCGAGACCAACCTCGCGCACCTGGCCGGTGACGGTGAGCGTCTGACCCACGGTGTAATGATGGGCATAGCGCAGCTGCTCGCGCTCCTTGCTGATCCGGTCATGCACGGTGACATAGAGCCCGTCGCCCTTCAGCGTCCCCTCGCGCAGAAGCCCTTCCTGGATCGCGGAGTTGATCTCGGCGCGGGTTTCGCGGCCCGAGGCGAAGACCGCGGTGGTTGCCCGGTCCTCTGCAGGCAGTGCCAGCCAGGTCTCGGCCGCTTGCGATGCGGGCTCGGAATGCTCGGTGACGTTCTCGCCAAGAACCTTGAGCGCGGCGCCGGCCCTGCCGTTGTTGGCGAGGGCGGCAACGGTGAGAAGCTGCTTGTTCTCGGGGTTGATGCGCACGTTCTGCTCCATGCGCTCCATGGTGATGCCGCCCGCCTGCACCATCGCGAAGGACTTGCCCCAATCGATCGAGGAGAGCTGCTGGCGGTCCCCGACGAAGGCCACGGTCTCGATGCCGAGTGCCTCGGAGATGCGCATGAGCTTGAGCATATCCTCGCTCGAGACCATCGAGGTTTCGTCGACGACGACGATCGTGCCGGCCAGTTCATCGCGCCGTGCCTGCGCACCCGGACTACCGGGATCGCTGAGGTACTTCTCGTTCTGCCAGACGAAAGACGCAATCGTCTGTGCCGAGACCCCGGCCTTCTCCATGTCCTCGGCGGATAGGTGTTTGGGCACCATGCCTTCGCGCATGTCGCCGACCATCTTGTTCTGGAAGGCGAGGCCGAGCACCTGTTTGCCTTCCGCGCGCGCGAGGGTGGCGACGGCCTGCAACATGGTGGACTTACCGGCGCCGGCGACGCCCTGAACGACGACATAGCGATCCCCGCTCGAGACGATCATGGTGGCGGCCGCGAGCTGCCCCTGATTCAGTTCCCGGGGCGAAGCGGCCTCCTGGAGGCGGGACGGGGCACTGGCAGCATCAACGATCGATGTGCCCTTGCCCTTGCCTGCATCAACGTGATCAAGAATCGATTGCTCGATCTTCAACGCCTCGGGCGTGGTCACAGCATCGACCAAACTGCCCTTGTGTCGGATCTGACCGGATACGAGGTCGCCATTCTTGATGAGCCGATCGATCCGAGCTTCGACGTTGTCGATAGTCACGCCCTTGAGGCCAAGATCGAGAGCCGTCTTGGAAACCTGATGGACCTGAAACGCGGCTTCACGCTGGCTGAGAATGCGAACGGCCGAGGCGACGGCGAGCTGGGCACGGGCATCGCCAGGCGAGCGGGCCAGACGCGCAATTCCGGCATCAACCAGTGGTTCAGGGGATCGCAGAAGGCCGGAGACAAATTCGCGCGCGGTGCTCACCACCTCGAGCATGGCCTGGTAGCTACGGACAGCGAGGTTTTCCGGTTGATCGCGAGAGGCGCGCAAAGCGGCGGCGAGGACGTCCTTACCGTCGAAGCCGAGAGTTTCTGCTCGATCGACCCACCCTTTGACCATGCTTTCCCGGTCTTCGACGTTCAGCTTGGGGTTGCGCGTGTTAACGGTGACGCTGTCGCGGCCTTTGGGGGACACGATCCCGAGCTGCTCGGACTTCAATAGGATCTCTTCGCGGCGGGTGCTGAATGCGTCGATCACCTTCTTGGGCACATCAACAATCTCGAAAGTTCCGTGCTTGCCGTCGAGGCGAACCTTATAGCCCAATTCCTCCACCCTACCGCGAAAGTAGGAATGCTGGACCGAGCCGATGACGATGTTGTTAGACCAGATTTTGTCGGCGTGGAGCGCCTGCCATTTGCCGTCTGGCATGCGTGTCATGTTGGCGACGATCGAATGGTAATGGAGTTGGGGATCGAGCGCCCGGCTCGTGTCGTGCTGGAACATGGCATACACCAGGTTTCCAGTCGCAACGGCGGTGGTCTTGCCGTCAACCGTCTTGCGACCTTCGGCGAGGTTCCGTTCGACCCAGGCCATGGTATCCTTGACGGATAACGCGAACGCTTCCACGAGCCGCTTGTCACCGGCAATGTAGGCCATGATCGACACAGATTTTGGCGCCGAGAAGGTCAGGTCGTACCCCGGTCTACGGTTCTCCTTCGCCTCAATCTGTTCGCCATTGGGCGTCTCACCCAAAAGAACCTTCTCGAACGCTTCGCGGGTGACAGCGGAGCCATCGGCGATCGCGCTGCCGGCAAGGCCTTCACCACCCCATTGACTTACCTCTCCTGCCTGTTCGTTGGTGTAGTAATCTCCGGCAACGAAATCGTCGTTGGTAAAATATTTGGCGGCACCACCAGCGGAACGAACTGCTGCGATGGAGTGCATCGTCAGTCCCCCATCCCGATGCCGGAATCACCAAGATCGGGATGATTGTGGTGATGGCTCTGGGATGCATCGGTGCCAACGCCTGCGTCCCGAGCTTCGCGCACGCCAAGATCCTCATCCAAGGGGTTGCTCGAAGCGCGAGAAATCTCAACGTCCCTGTGTGATGATCGCGAGGCGACCTCCTGGTCATCGCGACTGGAAACCGCGTTGTTGGAACGAATGCCTGAGCGCTCTGGTGTGTCGAGACCGCTATGGTCGACTGCATCGCCCTTGGCCGCATCGCCTCTGGTGGTTGCGGAATGGCTTGCTCCAGGGTCCATGCGATCAAGGGCTTCACGCGCATTGGGATCGCGTCCCTCCTGTGCTTCGCGATCCTGTTCCGAGGGTTGCGAAAGGATGTTGGCGGCAAGCGCGATCGGCGCATCTCGCGCCGCCATTTCCTCGTCGCTAAGCGCGATATTTTCACCACGCCCACCGTCATCACCACCCTTCGGCCTACCCCCACCTCCGCGAACCTTGCCGTCTGGATCGTCCGGCTTGGTCTGAGGTCGCCGGATGAATCCTTCTGCAACCTGCGGGTATTGTTGCCACTGCAGACGGACGCGCGCAGCAGGGAAACCGTCAGGGAATTTCACGAAGCCGTGCATTGAAGGCAGGTTCATGATGTCGTCGGGAATGACGAGCGGTTCGATCTGCTTGCGAGGCGTCAGCGTCGATGCGTCGCGGGTGGAATTGTAGCCGTAGGAATAGCCCTCATCCATCTGGCGGATTTCGCGATTGCCGATGT
This sequence comes from Novosphingobium resinovorum, assembly GCF_027922145.1. Taxonomy (GTDB): domain Bacteria; phylum Pseudomonadota; class Alphaproteobacteria; order Sphingomonadales; family Sphingomonadaceae; genus Novosphingobium; species Novosphingobium resinovorum. The sequence goes on from NZ_BSFC01000025.1 coordinate 98,621, forward strand.
AGCGGGCGCACTGTTCGGCCGTGTCGAGATCGGCTGCGGCGAGCATCAGCTTGGTACGCGCGAGCGAGGACAGGTTGCGGGCGTTTTCTTCGCCATAGACCTGCACCAGCTTGTCGAAGGAGTGGAGGCCAAGGATCATGGCGCCGCCAAAGTTTCGGGCAGTCTGGAGGCCGTCCTCGATAGCCGGCAGGCGGTGCAATGCACCCAGCTCGTCGAACATGAACCATGTCCGCAGTGAGCGAGTCTTTTTCATGGTCATGAGCGAGTGGATGGCAAGGTTCGACCACAAGGTCAGGAGCGCCTTGTTCATCTCGAGGTCGGTATAGGTGCAAGTGATGAAAAGGATCGATCCGGGGGCCTTGTCGGCTGTGATCCACTGCTTGATCGAGTAGGGCTTACCCTCGTCGGGAAGGAAGCGTAACGCCTGCGCATTGGTGTTGAAAACCGCACGGATCGATTCCGCCATGCGGGCCGCTTCCGGTGCGGTCAGAGGGTCGGCAATCGTCTTCTGCAGGTGCCTGTGGACCTGCTTGAGGTCGGCGGTCATCAAGTTGTCTGCGAGTGCCTGGTTGGAGGTCTCTCCCCTCTCGATCAGCTTCATGCACATTTCGATGAAGAGGGTACGCGCTGCGAGGGCCCAGAACGGTTCCGACGAGCCACCATCGGAGGGTATTAGCGCGGCGGCGGCGGCCGTGAACTCACTGTAGGTTTGGCAATCATTGAAGATCGACCACGCCGGGCAGCGCACGTCCATGGGATTGAGGATCGTATCTCTCTCGGGGTCGTAGAACGCCTCGACGTAAGCGCCGGTAAGATCGAACACGACGGCATTGTCTTCGCGCTCACGCATCTGTTCCAGATGCTTGCGAAGGACAGTAGTCTTGCCGGTGCCGGTGGTGCCCAGCAGCATGGTGTGGGATTGCTCGAGCCGATGCGGGTAGGGGGTGCCGGCGATGTGGTAAGGATGGTGTATTCCAGCTGCCTTGCGAGCCACGAAGGGGAGGGCGAGCACCTCCTTTGCTGACAGGTCCGGGAAGAGGTCTTTGGCTTCTTCGACGAATTTGGTCTGGTTGTGCTGGCTGATCTCCTTGTAAAGAAGATCTCGGTCGACCAGCATGGCGCCGCGCTCGTGCCGTTCTTCCATGATCGAATGGCCCCGACGCTTCGAGAAATCGACGTACCAGATGGATGCCGGGATGGTCGCGAAGGAGGCGATAAGAGCCGAGCCTATTATGCCGCGCATGGCCTTATGCCAGGCGAGAGCCACCTCGGGGACATAGGGGACGTATCCCATGTATGTGTGCCGCACGGTATGGTCGGGAAGCTGCAGGTTAGCCTGCTTCATGGGATCGAGGGCACACCAGTCCCACAGCCACGACAGCACGCGCATGCATATGAGCTGAAAGTTGTTTTCGTCGAGCGTGAACGAGAGGATCGTGAAGTAGGAGAGGGCGAAGATTCCGAGCCACATGAGGAAGGGCATTTTCGCGCCCTGCAGCCACATGATGACCTGGGTGTTGAGCAGCTGACTCCCGCGCACGAAATTGCCGTTGTTGCGGGGCGTGTCACCGCGCGCGGAGTGGTGCTTCAAGGGGACGGGTCTACCGTCATTTCGGATGTCACCGCGAGCCATGATAGCGCTCCATGCGGCGGTTCACCTCGTCCATGACGACCTGACGGTGATCGGGATGATCTTCACGTATAAGCGTATCGACTGCAGCCTGGGTGTATTCGGCGAGCCGCGCTAGGCGAAGGTGGCTGTCGGAGACAGCTTTGATGCCGTCCAGGTGCTGCTTGATCAGATCGCGCAAGACATCTGAAATGGCGCATTTACGCCCAGCGGCCAATCGTTTGAGTTGGCCATACTGGTCAGGGTCGAAGCGAACGCTTCGCTGAATAGAGACTTTAGTCAATCCAACCTCCTAGCAGGGAGGCTGGTGGGCATTACGTAAAGCGAAATTTGGCTAGTAGATGTGGGCTATATCGTCAAGTCCCATTGAGTATTGACAGAAAAACTCAATGAGTGTCGAAAACTCATTGAGTGTCGCGTTAGCCATTATTATTATTCCATAAAATAGTAAAACCTCATTGAGTGGCGGCGTGAGTGTCGCTGAGTGTTACATTTTAATTTTATCTAACACATTGTAATAGAACAATAATCCTGCAACACCGTTGCGTAGGGTGTGCTGTCAAGAGACAGCATTTTCGTCTCTCGAAGGACCGAGCAGATCGGCTTCATCCCGGCCCGGATTATCCTTTCCAACGAGGCATTTGCGCGCGTCTGACCTCGCGCAAAAGAGCTCCGGCGGAGACGTTGCCGCTGTCGTTCGTTCCCGATTTGGACCGAATTGGGGACCAAATAGCCATCACGATGGGCGCTACTGTAAAAGCCAAAACGACGGGCGGCGCGACGCCTCATTTCGCGATGTCGTGAGGTCTGCGGCAGGCAATAGATGCTGAGCACAATCCGTTCCTGAACTTGACATTCGCGACGCCTCGCAACAGCCGCTTTTGTGAGTCCGTTCCGGCCAAAAGTTTCCGCATTATGCATGGCGTGGAGATGGTACCTGGGGCCGGCGTCGGCCACCTTCCGGGCCCGTCCGATACGGTACGGAAGGGGGATCATTTCGGCTGCCAGATTCGGTCAACACTGCGAGCCCCATCCGCGCGCTTGAGCTGAATAATCAGATCCAAAGAACGGGTCACATAACGCACCACATCGTCCCATTGCATGTTGGCCCCGGCCTGCAGGACGAGCAGCGCCAGTTGGTCAATCGCTCGCTCAGGCGTATCGGCGTGAATGGTGCTCATCGATCCGGGATGCCCGGTATTGACGGCACGCAGGAACGTCAGTGCTTCACGCCCCCGCATTTCGCCGAGGATGATACGATCGGGCCGCATGCGCAGCGACGCGACGAGCAGGTCTTCCGCGCTTACTTCGGCTTCACCCAGCACACCGCGCGCGGCGAGAAGACCCACGGCATTCTCGTGGCTCATCTGCAGCTCCGCGGTATCCTCAATCAGGATCAGCCGCTCGCTTTGCGGCACTTCGCGCAGCAGGGCATTGAGGAAGGTCGTCTTGCCGGTCGATGTCCCTCCGGAGATCAGGATATTGCGCCGCGCCAGAACGGCATCGCGCAGTGTTTCCATCATGCTTGCGCGGCCTTCGCCGGTTTCCATCTGGCCGTGGCCTGAAGCGGTTGTGACACCGTGCTCTGCACGCGCGAAAGCCCCGCTGTCGTGGTAGTCCTGCAGGCCGAGCCCTGCCGAGACATGCCGCCGAATGGCAAGCGCGATCTCGCCTCGTGTGGCGGGCGGCAATACGATCTGGATACGCGAGCCATCGGGCAATGAACCGGAGAGCAAGGGATGCTCACGGCTGATGCCTTGTGCATTGAGCGCCGCCACCTGCCGCGCCAGGCGGGCAAGTACCTTGCTGGTCAGTGCAGGCGCCTCGACGCGCTCGGGATTGCCACCCAGCACCTCGACCCAGACCTCGCCGGGACCATTGACGTAAATGTCGGTGACATCCGCGCGCGACAGGAACGGCGCCAGTGGCTCCAGATAGCTGCCCAGATAGACATCGCGCTGCAACACGTCAGCGCTCGACCGAAGTGAAGTCCAGGTCGCGCGCCACGAACACCGAGACGCTCGCCCCCTGCCGGATCTTGAGCGTCGGCTTGATGTCGGTTGGGTTCTGGATGGTGGCGGCCTGCGTCGTCGATCCGGGCAAGCCGACGATCACGGTGTTGCCATCGACCTCGCGCGTCGCGGCCCGCACCCCGACATCGAGCACCGATTGCAGAATCGCGCCGCTGAAGCGCTGGAAGAAATGGGTGTTCACCTTGCCCTTGAGACCCGCACGCCCGAGCGGATCGGCGGAGGGGGAATCGAGCTCGATGAGCGAACCGTCGGGGCGGGTGAGGCGCTGCCACTGGATCAGCGCGCGCTTCTGTCCCAGGCTCACATCAGCGGCATAATTGCCGAACAGGCGGCTGCCCTTGGGGATCAGTACGCGGGTGCCGTCGAAGCTCATCACATCACGCGAAACGATGGCGCGGGCAAAGCCGGCGCGCGTGGAATCAAGCGCAGTCTCCATAACCGCCTGGATAACGCTGCCTTGCGGGACCGTGGTACCCGGATTGACGAACGAGCGGGCCTGCACACGCCCATCGGCCGCCTTCACCCCGCCCTGATCAGGCGCGCCAGGCAAGGACTGCGCCGGGGCCTGATAGGCGATCCCCGGACCCTGCGGTGCCGCCAGCGGAGGGTATCCACCCGGCGCCATTTCCGGACGCCCTGCATCGTCCGCGCGCGGCGTGTAGGGACGAACGTCCGGCCGGTATGCCGATGGCGAAGGTGGCGCCATCGCAGGAGCTTGCGATACCGGCGCTTCGGTCGTGATCGCGACCGGCGCCGCATAAGCCGGGGCCGGCGGCACGATGAGGTCCGGCGGCGAAGCGATGACGCCGCCGGCGTCCCCCCCGCGCGGTGCAGTAAGCGACGGGTTCTGCAGGTCGGCACGGCGCATCTGCAGGGCGTAGAACAGGCCCCCGCCGACCGCGAGCAGGATGCCCGCAAAGATCCAGACGCTGCGATTGCCCGAAGGCCGTGCGATCATAGGCCGTGCATCGCCTGAAGATGGTGCCGGGATGCCTTCCGGTTGCGTGCTCCGATCGACCCTCGATTCAGCCATGGTCACCGCCCTTGCCAAGGCGGGTCGCGGTGGCGCTCTGCTTGTCGATCCGGAAAATCAGCGTCTCGTACACGCGGTCGATGGTGTAGATGCCGCCGCGCATGTATCCGTCGACCATCTGCTCGTCGCCCGTCGGCCCCAGCGCGAAGGTCGCCGGCATTGCCTGGTCCCCCGGCCACTCGATATACGTCTTCGCGCCATCGTCGCTGATAGCCGCAGGACGCAGCGCCTTGCTGCCAGAGATCCGGTAGGTGAAACGATCTCCGGGATCCACCGAGGCAAGCGGGAGCGGCATTGGCCGGTAGGTCTGGTCCTGCTCGATGAGCCGCACCACCGCCGGGGCGGCAGATGCCGAGCCGGTCACCAGCTCGAACTCATAGGAACGAAGGCTTGTCCGCACGTTCAGCACCCCGAATGCCGAGGGGCTTGCGGCGCGCAGCGCAAGGCTATCCCCCGTCCCGGCGACGGTGACAAAGAAGGCGGTAGGATCGCTGAGGATCACCGACGTGATCCGCTCGCCCTGCCGGAACAGCAGCGACTGCGTCACGTCCGAAGCGGTACGCAGTTGCAGATAGCCCGAGGACGTCACCGGCATCGTGACGATGCGCGTATCGGATGCATCGAGCCCTTGCGCATGCGCTGTGCCAGCCTGTAGCGCCAAGGCAGCGAGTATCGCCCGCCTCATGGCGCGGAGCCTGCGGTGGCACCGGACCGCGCTTGAGCCGCAACGGGCGGCGAAGGTTGTGGAGCAGACGCGGACGGCTGGACCTGCGGCACCACCATCTCGGCGTTGCGCCGGTAACGGGTGACCTGGAAGCCCAGCGGATTTTGCAGGCGATCGGCCTCGCTCATGCGCGCGGTAGAGAAGCGGTACTTGATGACGGCGGCCCAGGTCTGTTCCTGCTGGCGCTGCCCACCGGGATCGGTGCGCCAGGTGACAAAGCGCACCAGCGCGGTATCGGCATTGAGTGAGGAGATGCTGCGCACCTCGGTCTCGACCAGTGCCTGCCGGGGCAGCGATGCGAGCGGGCTGGCCGGGTTGGTCGCCTGCATCGCGGCGAGATAGCGTTCCCGGGCTTCTTCGGCCGACCAGATCGCGACCTTGCGATAGTCATCCTTCAGCGAATTGATGTCGAAGCTTTCGCGGGCGATGACGTACTGGGCGAGGAAAGAGCGCACGAGGGCGTCGTCGGGCGTGACGTTCTGCTGACCCAGCGGCTTCAGGGCCTGGACATTGCCGGTCTGGCGATCGACGAGCAGCGTATAGGGAACGACCGTCTTGAGCGGCAGCAGTGCTATCAGCGCAATCGCCTCGAGCACGGCTACCGTGGTCGCCGCACCCGCGACGATCCAGGCGATCCGGCGCGAGGCTGAAAGGCCGCGCTGGCGATCGGCCGCCCAGGAACCGGCTTGCTCGTAATACTGCTTGAGATTGTCGTCGCTCATGTCGTTCATCACTGTCCGTCCCGGCGGCGTGTCGCGCCCGAGGATCGCGGGGAAGGTCGCCGCCAGGTGCTGCCCAGCGCGTCCTCGCGGTGTTGCGGTCCGGTCTGGGCCGCCAGCGCCGTAGGCGCGGCACCTGCCCGATCCGACCAGCGCCCTTCAGTGCGGGCGATATCCGCGATCCGCTCCTCGCGGCGCAGGCTCTCGGTGACCGATCCGGCAACAAGAACGGCGCGCGAGGGTTCGTCGTGCCCGTGGCGGACCGACAAGGCCTGTTGGCCTGGCACCGGCTCAGCCCGCTCCTCGGGCGAACGCAGCATCATCGGCATCTGGAACTGGCCGTGGAAGGCAAGCCTCGCCACGAGGAACAGGGCTGCCAGCGCAACGACGGCGAAGCTCAGCGTCACCACCAGCACTTCAACCGGAGCATCGAGCGTCTGCAGGTCGCCCGTGCGGCGCTGCAGGGCGTCCTGCAGCCAGGGTTCGATCAGTGCGAGTTCGACCCCATAGACGATGGCGAGCATGATCGAGCCGAGGAAGGCCATGACCAGTCCCCGTGCCCAGCCCTCGAAGATGGGACGGGTAATCCCGAACAAGAGCAGCCCCGCCATCAGTGGCGCCAAGGCCAACAGGAAGCCGGCGGTAAGCCGCACCAGTGCGAGAGGCACCAGCGTGCCGACCAGGAAGGCGCTGCGTGCAAAGCCCAGCTGAAACCAGTCGCCCTGCGCCACGCCAAGTCGGCCACTGCCAAAGACGTTGAACGCGGCAAGGCCCTTATCGACATTTTGGAGCCGCTCAGCGAGGTCGCCGCCACTTCCCGGCAGACCTGCTGCCCCGCCGATGGCCTGCGCGATCTGCCCCGGCCCATGGATGATGAGATCGTAGCCGACGATGCGCCATGCCGGCCAGCTGGTGGCCAGCGTCAGGACGATGCCCAGCTTTAGCACGTCGCCCACGACGTCGCGCGTGCCCATCGGATAGCCCAGCAACAGGCGGATACCGAAAAGGGCGATGAAGATGGTCAGCAGGCTGGTGAGCGCCAGCAACACCGGAGATCCGGTGCTCGCTAGCGCGGCAAAGCCATAGCTGCCGATCGTCTGCGCCTGGCAATCGACATGCGCCAGCGCATTGGCGAGAAACTCCTGACCGGTCTGGACGATGGGGCAAGCCATCACGCGCGCGCCAGCAAGGGGGCCATCCAGCCCTCGGGAGCGATGCCGGTCTCGCTGACAAGCTCATCGAAGATGCGGACCGTCGCCTCGCGCCCGGAGAGGATCGTGAGGATGTCCTTTTCGCCCGAGAGGTTGAGCCGCGCGACCACGCTGTCCTGCCCATGCTTGATGAGGAAGCAATGCGAGGAATCGGGGAGGCTGCGCACCAGTTCGTATTCATGCGGCGTCAGGCCGAAGCCGTCGATGTAGTCCTCCGCCCGTGCCTTGGGGTTGACCATGAAGATCTGCGTTGCCGCCTGCTCGATGATGGCGCTGGCGATCCGGCTCTCCAGCGCATCCTGCGCGCTTTGCGTGGCAAAGCCCACGATGCCGTTGCGCTTGCGGATGGTCTTCTCCCAGTCCTTGATCCGCCGCACGAACACATCGTCATCGAGCGCCTTCCAGCCCTCATCGACGACGATGATCGCAGGCGTACCGTCGAGGCGCTCTTCCACCCGGTGGAAGAAGTAGAGCAGAGCGGGCGTGCGCGCTGCCGGATCGTCGAGGATCGCGGTCATGTCGAAACCGACCGTTGCGGCTGAGAGGTCCGTCAGGTCCTCTTCGTTGTCGAAGAGCCAGGCCCGCTCGCCTTCGCCCCACCAAGGGCGCATACGCGAATAGAGGTCGCCGGCACGCGGGCGGGCAGCCCCGCGAAACAGTTCGACCAGATGGCGCAGTCGACGTCGGGAACGGATCTGACCGAAGTTGGCATCGATCGCGTCGGTGACGATCTCGGCCTCATCGGCATCGAGGCCGCCTGCCAGCAAGCCCAGCCATTCCATCAGGAACTGGCGGTTGGCAGGCGTGTCCCCGATCTGCAGGGGATTGAGCCCGGATGCGCTGCCCGGGCGCAAGCGGTCGTACTGCCCGCCGATCGCGCGGATGAAGAGTTCGGCTCCGCGATCCTTGTCGAAGAAGACGATACGCGGCGCGAACTTGCGGGCCTGCGCCAGCAGGAAGTTCAGCACGACGGTCTTGCCCGAGCCCGATGGGCCGATCACCGTGAAGTTGCCGAGATCATGGTGATGGAAGTTGAAGAAGTACGGGCCTGCCGCCGTGGTCTCCAGCAGCGTCACCGCTTCGCCCCAGTGATTGCCACGGGCCCGGCCGACCGGGAAATTGTGCAGGCTGGCAAGCCCCGCGAAGTTGCGGCTCGATACCAGCGCGCGGCGACCAATGTACTTGAAGTTGGCAGGGAACTGGGCCCAGAACGCCGGCTCGAGTGCGATATCCTCACGTACCCCGACGATGCCGAGGTCAGCAAGCACCGCCGTCACTTCGGCGACCTCGGCATTCAGGAGTTCAAGGCTCTCGGCATGAACGGCGATGCTGGCGTGATGCTCGCCGAACGATGCGCGGCCAGCGGCGACATTATCCTTGGCGCGCGATAGCTCGTCGCGCAGCGAAAGCGCCTCGTCCTCGGCCGAACGCATGCGTCGCAGCGCGAGGTTCATCCGGTTAAGAGCAGGTCCGCGCTCGACGAAGGCGAAGGACTGGCTGACCGTCATCTCGAAAGGCATGCGGTAGAGTTCGTCGAACATGCCGGGCAGCGTCTGGGCCGGGTAGTCCTTGATCGAGATGAGCGCACCGAAGCGGCGCGGCAGATGTCCGGCAGCGCCGAGCTCGAAAGCGTCCTGCCCGAAGCTGACACGGCGAAACGGGAGATGCTGACCGAGATCGCCGTGGGGCAGGCCCATCGGGCGCATATCGCCATTGTAGAGGTAGGACAGAAACTCCAACGGCTCGGAGCGGTAGCCGAGTTCCGAGTTGTAGACGGTAAGTACGCGCGGATCGTAGCTGCCCAGTGCCGCCACCAATGCCTCGGTCGCGGCATCGAGCGCGCGCTTCTCGGCGCCGAAGGCGGCATCGCGATCCGCGCCCGAGCGCGATACCCATCCGCGCAGGCGATCGACCCAGCCCAGGCGGCCTTGCATCGGGCGGCGCACGATCGTCAGGAACAGTTCGTTGACGTACATCTGGCGCGATGCCAGGCGCTCACGCCAGCGGGCATCGAGTTGCTGGGTGAAGGCGTCAGGATAGCGGGCTTCGAGCGAGGCTTCGGCCTTGCGGCGCACAACATGGTGATAAACCGCGAACTGTGAGTTGCCGATAGCCCGGAGCATCGCATCGCGCAGGTCCGCGCGGTAGTTGAGTTCGTCGGTATCCGCCGTCTCGAACAGGAGGCCGCCGAGGCGCACGGTCTGCATCAGCAGGCCATCGCGGGTCTCGAGCGTGACATCATCGACATGGCGAGCATAGGGCAGGTGATCGCCCGCCCTATGCTCGCGCTCCACCACCCTGGGGTCGCTGGTCAGGGGCGGTAGGAGTTGCATTGCCACAAGGCATGATTCTTGACGCGCGGGCAGCGGCTGACGCGCACGATCCACAGATCGAGGAAGCGTGGCTCGCGCAGCGACAGAACCGCGCCGATCGCATGGACGAGCAGCGCCAGCGGCAGCACCCAGAACGACTTGAAGATCAGGAACAGCTCGGCCGAGACGATGCCGTTCGCCACGAACCAGGTGTAAGTCACGCCTGCGAACATTTGCGGCCGCGTCAGAGCGGTAAAGACGGTCGTGCGCTGGAGCTGCGACGCCATATGGAGCTACAGGCTGGTCGCGGCGGAGCGGATGCCGGCGACGATCGAGGCGGCGCCGAAAAGGATGAAGCAGCCGAGGATCACCACGGCGCCGTGGCGCCAGTTGAGCCGGCCGGTCAGCATCATGAAGCCGACGGCGGCGATGGCGATGACCGCCACCGTCGTTGCGACCGTGCCGAGCAGCGTGCCCTGGAGCCAGTTCACCGCACCGACGATAACACCCGAGCCTTCGGGGTCGCCGTAGCTCTGGGCATACGCCGGTGAGGACACCATCGCCAACCCCAGAAAACGAAACATAACTGAACGCAAAAGAGCCCCCCGGCTGCAAGCCCTATAAGGACAGCACACTTGCATAGGTTCGCAATGAAAGCCAACCTAGATTGTCATCAGCCGCATCGACAAATACGGATATTCAAGCAGCATTCTCATGATAGATTGAGCCATGTTTGACAACATCGGACAGCGTTCAGAAATAGCAGGTGGCGCGCTTGTGGGCGCCATCGGATGGATTGCCGAGATCATGACTGGGCCGCTTGCGACCATTGTCGCTACGCTTGCAGTCGCCACGCTCGGGCTCGCATTGCTACAGGGTCGGCTATCAATGAGGCACGGTGCCCAAGTGATCCTCGGGTGTTTTATTCTGTTCGGCGCGCCCTTTATCGCCATGGAGTTAGTGCGTGTCGCGCCGCACGGGATTCGCGCACAAGCCGTGTTCAGCGCATCCAATCAGCAAATGCCAGACATCCCCGCTGTGCCTCAACCGAACCCAGATCCCTACGCAGGGGCCTCGGTGCCGATGCAGTGAGGCGTTAATCGTGGACCTGTCGCCGCGTGCTTTCGCGCCACAGGGCCTACAAACTCCGGCTGGATAATCATCAGCCTTGCACACTCAGCAATAGCGACAGTTGCAGGAATAAAATCGTACTTGAGGCTGTGGTTCTACCGTGCAAGAAGCGAATAAAGCGTGTTTCGGGGGTGGCATGAACGCGAGAGCTCGTCTGTACGGAAGTGTAGCGTCCAAGGGAGCATTTTGGGGGTTGCTTCGGGGCACCAGGGGGCTTTCGTACCTCGGCGTCACGGCAATCATTTCATGCCCATCCGCATACGCTCAGCAGGCTACCACCGAAAGTGCGGTAGGGTCGAATTCAACCGATCTGGATCAAGACGGCGGGATAACGACGAATGCCGTCGGCGGTGGCGGGGATGATGGAGGTGATTCGGGCGGTGGGACAACCACACCTACGGTCGCCGCTGACATCGTGCCGCCCCCTGTCTATACGACAACCCCTACCGGAGTGAGCCTGGCGGATGGATCTTTCTTATATTCAAACATCGATCTCTCGATGGGCGGGTTGGAGCTCCAAAGGTTCCATAGAACTGGGCTTACTCAGCCCAATGACCCCATGTTCGGAAAAAACTTCTCCAGCAACTTCGATATATATGCTGAAGCAAAGTTAAACAGCAACGGCACAGTATATTATATTAATTTCCACATTGGCAACTCTTCATTCGGCCGGTATTCTCGCGCCGCAACTTCATCGGCCGTCAGTCCGACCAGCATGAGTGCGGAAGCAGGTAGCGCAACGTGGAATGGTAGTCAGTATACTTTCACCAATACCGCAGGCGATGTTTACACCTTCAGCTCCACAGTCACTGGAAGTGTTGCGACACAAAAAAAGATTCAACAGATCGATTTTGTAGATGGCCGCAGACAGACATTTTCTTATGATTCGACGGGCTTTCTCAAACTCGTTGACGACACATCAGGATTCGCGATCGTTTTCGATAAAGTAAATACCAACGATGTTTCGAACGCCTGCATTTTCAACCGATCGGCAACTTACGTAAGTGCTGCATCTACCTGCACCGGCGCGGCAATGAAAGTGTCCTACGCGTACGCGACATCACCTGCAGGCCTTGCTAGTTTTACCGATGTCATGGGTAATGCGACCACTTATGAAAATGCAAACGCTGGAATAACTTGCATAAAGCCGCCAGGTTACGCGAGTTGCAAGATGTCTTTTACCTATTCTGGCGACAGGGTTCTCAACCAAACTCTGCTGGATGGAGGAACATGGTCAACGACCGGGATGAACAGCGCGTTTGTCAAAAACGATGAATTCTATATCGACGGTACGCCGAACGAGGCAGGATCGACTGACCCAGCAGGAAACCAAACTTCGGCCGTGTTCGTAAAGACGTCCTTGAGCGGCTATAGTGATCCGCTTGGCCGTGGTTCGACATACGTTTACGTGGGCAATAGACCGTATCTGCAGGTCAACAATGGTTTGCCCGATCATGGTGCGTATCTGAAATCAGCGACCTATCCTGGCAACAGTGGTCAATACCTTGCAGAATACCTTGGACCCTACAACGCAATCAGTAAGGAAACTCGCGTTGCTAAATCCGGAAGTGGCCTACCCGACTTAGTCAAACTGTACGGTTATCCATCCTCCGGGACAATAGCTCAGCGAACGAAGCCAATTTCGATAACGGACGCAAAGGGCTTCCAGACTAATTATACCTACGCAAGTTTCGGAGGCATTTTGTCAGAAATGCCGCCCGCTGCCGTATCCGGCGCTGCTCGCCCGTTGAAATTGACAACGTGGACACAGCGCTATGCTTCCGTAAAAAATAGCGCGGGTTCTCTTGTCCAGGCCGCAACACCCATTTGGGTGAAAGCTACAGAAACACAGTGCCAGACTGTCGCTGGAACATCGCCCGCCGCATCCTGTGATGCGACTGCAACGCAGACGGTTACGACCTATGAGTACGGGACCACTGGGACTAACGAAGCCCTGCTCGTCAAAGGCATTGCTGTGTCATCCGGCGGCGTCACGCTTCGAACCTGCTACCGCTATGACCAATATGCTCGCAAGATCAGCGAGACCAAGCCCAATGCCAACCTTGCAACGTGTCCGTAAGGAGGATGCCATCATGAAGATCAAGTTATTGATGGCTATGTTCGCGGCGTTCATCGCTGTCCCTGCCGCTGCGGCTGAGACAATCACCTATACCTACGACGCATTGGGGCGCCTGGTGAAAGCGCAATCGGCGGGTACCGTGAACAGCAATCAGACTCACTCCTCGTGTTACGACAAGGCGGGCAACCGGATCAGATATGTTTCCAGTTCTGCTGGTACGCCTGCGGCCTGCGTGACGCAGGGGTAATTGACTACACCATCTCCAACCAGGTTTGAGGCGTCGGGGGGACGGCCTGTTATGATCTATTCGCGTTTATATTATGCAACGATGGCTGGGTTGATCGGAGCCGTTGTACCGACTCATGCGGGCGCACAAAGCGCTGCATCGGCTTACACTTCAGCGACGCGGTACGATCTCATGGGAAGAGTAACGGGAGTAATCGCCCCGAATCCTGACGGCACCGGAGCCTTGGCCTACGCCGCTACCCGCAACACCTACGACGCTGCCGGACGGCTTGTTAAGATCGAGACCGGCGAGCTCTCCTCTTGGCAGTCCGAAAGCATTGCCCCTTCGAGTTGGGGCAATGCTTTCACGGTTCTATCCAGCGTTGAGACATCCTTCGACGCTCAAGATCGTAGAACGAAGGAAACTACGAAGGGTTCGGATGGCGGGATCGTATCGGTCACGCAGTATTCGTACGACATCGTCGGGCGGCTTGAATGCACGGCGCTGAGGATGAATCCGGCCGTTTATGCAAATTTGCCAACTAGTGCCTGCACCCTTGGGACGATTGGGACATATGGCCCGGATCGCATCGCCAAGAATGTCTATGATGCGGCCGGGCAGTTGGTCCAGGTCTGGAAGGGCATTGGCACATCTCTGGCTCTCGTCGATGCGACCTATACCTATACGGCTACCGGCAAACGGCAGACAATCGTCGACGCCAACGGTAACAAGGCTGAACTGCGTTACGATGGCTATGATCGCCTGAGCCGTTGGGTGTTCCCTTCCACGACACGCCCCACGGCATACAATGCCAGTACTCCCGCGAATGCGGCCGCCACCGCCGGGGCGCTCAACGAGAACGACTATGAAGAGTACGGTTACGATGCCAACGGCAACCGTACCGCACTGCGCAAGCGTGATAGCTCGACGTTGACATACGCATATGATGCGCTCAACCGCGTGACTATTAAAACAGTGCCCGAACGAAGCGGACTTGGCACAACCCATACGCGGGACGTATATTACGGCTACGACGTTCGTGGCTTACCAATCTATGTCCGCTTTGACAGCGCCACCGGACAGGGTTTAACAAATGTTTATGACGGCTTGGGGAGGCTCACCTCCGAAACCGTCAATCTTGATGGCCAAAGCCGGCAGTTATCTTATCTTTATGACAAAGATGGCAACCGCACGCGCATTACCTGGCCCGATAATGCATACGTTACGATGTCCTTTGATGGTCTTGATCGCCAGAACAGTTTGTCTGATGCGAGCTCAGGGGTGTTGGCAAACTGGGTATATAATACGCGGGGGCTGCTGGCGTCCGGCAACCGAAGCAACTCAGCATATGATCAGGTTTTGGGCTACGACAACGCCGGTAGGCTCTCATCTCTGGGGGTCACAGATGGTGTAGCGGCTTCTCGGGTTGCGTGGAGTTACACCCGAAATCCGGCCAGCCAAATCGCCAGCGAAACCCGCGACAACGACGCTTACGCCTGGACAGGGCATGCCAATGTCGATCGTACCTATACGACGAATGGCTTGAACCAGTATACCTCTGCTGGTCCTGCCACCTTCTGTTACGATGCCAATGGCAACCTTACCGCCGACGGTTCGAGCGTTTATCTCTATGATGTCGAAAACAGGCTCGTGGAGAAGCGAGCACAGTCGAATACCGCTTGCGCGTCGCTTAGCTACACGGGCGCTTTGCAGGCCTCGCTGCGCTATGATCCGCTGGGGCGTCTTTATGAGGTGAACGGTGCCGCCATCACACGCTTCCTGTACGATGGAAGCGCGCTGGTAGGCGAATACAGCAGCTCCGGCAGCCTGCTTCGTCGTTATGCTCATGGGAACGATGTTAGCGAGGACGATCCTGTGGTGTGGTTCGAGGGCAGTTCGGCGCTGCTTGCGAATGGTCGCTATGTCTATGGCGATCCGCGTGGCTCTATCGTCCTCGTTGGGGATGCGAGCGGGAACGTCATCGCTATCAACTCCTATGACGAATATGGCATTCCAGCCAGCACTAACCTAGGTCGGTTTCAATACACCGGGCAAACATGGCTCGCCGAGCTTGGAATGTACTACTATAAGGCACGTATTTATTCCCCAACCCTAGGGCGGTTTATGCAAATCGATCCCATAGGCTTCGGAGATCAGGTTAATTTGTACACTTATGTCGGCAATGATCCGGTGAATTCTATTGATCCCACCGGGATGTATACCTGTGAGGGAAATTGTAGCGCGGTTAACGCTTATCGATCACGACTTCAATCTGCCGCGCGCACGCCCATGACCGGTTCCTTACGAGGCGACGCCGCAGCAAGTAGAGCTCTTCGAGTATTGGGCAAGGCGGGTGTGGATAACGGCGTTCATATCTCGACTGGCGATTTAGGTGGAACGGAGATGGGAACCGCATCAGCCGGAAGCAACTTTCTAGGTATCAGTGACGGGAGCCACGATATAAAGTTAGATACGAAAGCTATAGAGTTAAACGCAAAGAAAAATGGCGTCGATGTCAATAGTTTCGGGGCAGGTATACTTGGTCATGAAGCCAGTCACGTTGATATTTCAAAACGCTTTCCGAATATGAATATATTTAACAATGAGATAGTCGCGTACCGCGCACAATGGTATATTGGGAAATCTCTGGGAATTGACTTCCCTCGCATGGCCAACGTCAACTCCCCGGATTCTTGGGTGAATTCTCATGCTCTAGCGTCATGCGCATCGACTGCAGACAAAGCGACCTGCTATCGTCAATTCGATCGATTTTTGAGCAATGGAATCGAATGGGGGGGGCAAAAATGACTTACTCTAAGAAGGCTTACCCCTATATAATATTGACATTAATCATTATTGTTGCCGTAGTCTCGTCTTTAAGTTTTTGGGATAATAAGGACCGTTGCTCAAAAAGCCTATCCGGTATTGAGAAGGGATTGAGCGAATTTGGTGCAACATTTTATACGCCAAATCCGGAAGACAAGAGCATTACCCCGTTAGTATATATTGAAAGCTGCAAGAAGCCGATAAACCTTCTTATAGCCGATGACAGTAAAGACTTAATTTTAAATGTTTTAAAAAATTCCCCGCCCGACCGCCACGGCGGCACTCAATTCAAAGCCGTCGTTACGGTATACGCTGTTAATAGCCATCACCAACCTTACTTATTTTTAATTAGATGGTCGCGTCCACAACAAAAGAACATACCGCAACGGTGATCGTCATACCTGTCGAAAGTGACCGGAATTGCCCCTTAGATTTTCGGATCAGATGCTCACGTCCCGCATTCATCGGCGCAAACCAATGGGCAAGCCGATGTCGAAGACAATCGCGCGGGCCAATGCTGCCAAATCATCAATCCGTGTGCATATTTAGTCGTCTGTGAAAAGCGCTGAAGCCCGCAGGGAGGCGTGGGTTTTGGTGGATATGAAGTAATCGAATTTGCAAGGTTTTGGGGAAATCGGGCGAAAAGCTTGCGATTACGCGCGCCTGTGCACGTAGGGGCTTTCCTCGCAAGTCGGGTCGTGATTCACTGAGTTGGACGACACGAAGAGGTTTTGCCGATGCCTCCCAAGAAGCCCGCGCCGCGCAGTGACGAGTTGTTCCGCAGTCAGCTCGACAACATGGTCGACATGGAACACGCGCTAGTGAAATTGGCGGGGCTGATCGACTGGTCACGGTTCGATGCGGCCTATGGACGGTTCTACCATGAGAAAGGCCGCCCTGGGCTGTCGACGCGGCTAATGGCAGGCCTGCACCTGCTCAAGCACATGGAGGGCCTGTCGGACGAAGCCGTCTGCGCCCACTGGGTCGAGAACCCGTACCACCAATTCTTTTGCGGCGAGCAGTACTTCCGCCACAAGCTGCCACTGGATCGTTCGTCGATGACGCGCTGGCGGAACCGGATCGGGGCCGACAAGCTGGAACTTCTGCTCGCCGAGACGCTGCGCGTGGCGATGGAAACCAGGGCAATGCCGCCGCAGGCCTGCGAGCGGGTGACGGTGGACACGACTGTACAGACCA
>NZ_BSFC01000026.1 GCF_027922145.1 Novosphingobium resinovorum
ATGCGATCGCCTCAATCTACACCGGAAATTACACCACGAGCGCGGACGCTAACGGATCGGCCCTGCCTCCACCTGCGCGGCCAGAGCCCGGCGCTGCTCATCGCCCAGGATTGAAGGCTTGCCGGGGGCTTTGCGCGATTTGAGCCCGTCAGGGCCTTCGGCGTTGAAGCGGATTACCCAGTCACGCACGATCTGGAGCGTCACACCGCCAATCTTCGCCGCATCACTCCGCCTGCCGCCATCCAGGATCGAGGCCATCGCCAAAAGCCGTCGCACCTGCTGCGCATCATCGCTGCGCCGGGCAAAAGCTCGCAAGTCTGACCCTGAATAATCGCTTCGCACAACCAACGACGCCGCCATCACAAGCCTCCATCTGCTCGCGATGGTGAATCAGAAAAATCTGCTCTTGGGAATCCCAATGAGTCAGCCTCAAAGGGATTTGGTATAAGCATTTACCGTCAAGGCCGGGTTCCGTCGGCGCTTACAAAAGTCTCACTTGATGATCGTTGATGTGTCGGCCGGCCACACGTCAGGTCCTCCTCCCCGGAAAACCCGATGCATAGCGGCCACCACGACCATCACAGGCACCCGCCAAAGAGTGCCTCCGGTGTGTCGGGACGGGCTACGCCCTACGCCGATCCCGACACACCGGATTCTCATCTTGATTGTCGCGCATTCTCGTCCAGATCGCCGCGCAACAGACGATGGCGTCGACGAACTGTCAGATATGCTTCGAGAAGCACGCCGCACTACCCAGACCTGGCACTGCTTCCTCGATGACTTCCTTGACGATCCCGAACTCGCCACTCGCTTCAAGGCCCAACCACCGCGGTAACAATCGGACGGTTACGATCGCGCGGCACCTCGATCTCGATCTTGCCGGTCTCCGTCACCACCGTCTTGCGGCCATAGCCATTGCGGCTGTTCCCGACCTGCGAGGCATCGCCAAGGTGGTAATCCATCTCGGCGTTGAGCGCCCGTTCGGCCAGCGCCTTCTTCAATGAATCCAGCAGGCCGCCCTGCTGGAGCGCACTGGCCGCATCGCTGCCGGCCAAGAGTTGATCGAGTAAATCAGCCGGGATCGCCGGCTCCTTGCGTCGAGGCATACAGGGTCTCCTTCTTACCCATTATGCCCGCTCACACACGGAATTCCTGACAGTCCCGCTCCCCGATAACCTCGAGCGCCAATCTCAACGCTTCTCTGTCGACCAACCTATCGATCGACACCATGAAGTCACCGCCGCGCCGGATCTCAATCCGGCCAATCTCAGGTGCTGTCCCCTGCGGCTCGGCGGCCAACTCAACCGGCACGAACCCGGCCATCGCGCCGCGGAGCAATTGCTTACGCCAAGTGTAAAGCTGACCGGTCCCGATCCCGTACCGACGCGCGACCACGGCCATGATGGCACCCGGCTGAGTGGTCTCCTTCAGGATCGCCAGCTTCTCTTCGTCGCTCCAGTGCCGGCGCCGTTCCACTCGAACGACCGCTCCGCCATCTCGGCGTGCGCTCATACGAGGCTCGTTTGACTGCTCGATATCCACTCGCAAGGCCTCCATCTGCCCCGCGAAATTCACGCCCACCCCAATCCGCACAAGGCCGGGTTCCGTCGGCGCTTACCACTTATCAAACGTCAAAGGCTGTTCAGACGGACCAAGCCACTTCTCAGTCTCGCGCAAATCTATCCTACACAACCACAGCCGAATTCGTGAGGCCGCATCAGCGGTTACTATTCGGGTAAGGTCCGAACGATCCTAGCAGGAACACCAGCTACTAGCGAATTTTCAGGCACGTCTCGTGTTACCACCGCACCTGCTGCGACTACGCTACCATTACCAATATGGACGCCAGGCAGGATTATTGCATTCGCTCCTATCCACGCTCCGTCCCCGACTACGATGGGAGCAGGCCTTATGGGGCCGGCTCGCTGGTTTCGATCGCCAATCTCGTGATTTGTCGTGATGAATCGAACATGATTAGCCACATAAACGCGATCTCCGATCGAGACGTGACTGTTAAGATCGAAATAAACATTTCGATTAATGAACGCATTGTGCCCAATGCGCACGCCCAACCCGTTTATGTACCCTCCCCCCATGAGAATTGCGCCCCTCTTAATTCGACAACGAAGCATTCGATATGCAACACAGCGAATCCGTCGGCTGACTGGATCGTCCGGTAGTAGCGATGAAAATCCGTTCACTGCCCGAATTAAAATCGCAAAAATAATCTTTCCAAAAAACACGTCAGACCTCTCGAGAAAGGTAACTAAACGGCCCTACGGTTGAGGAAATTACGTTTGAGCTCTTCCTCCAACTAAATTCTTTAGCGCATGCGTCCTGGAATACTCTCCATCGCCCGTATAATTCTTGAGAATCGCGCTTACTTACAGCGGAAATAACATGTTCTATATCTGATACATTTGGGGTAAAATGTACAAATTCTTCAGAATAGGGCAGGCCACTGAACTCGTCACGAATATCACATCTCGATAACAATATGCAATTGTTAGATATATAATAAGTAGATTTAAGCTTAAAACCACCGAGAAATGTATCTGGAATGAGTCCAAATCGTAACCCAAGCTCATAATCACTTTTGATTATCGATCTTGATACATTATTCAGGGCGTCGATTCGAGCATCCTGCGGAAGTGGCAAATCGTGACGCCAATGGATATCCACATTGGATGCCGAGTTGACTGCTATTTGGTTTGATAGTTCAATAAGGTCCCGCCGCTTTGGAGCCCAATCGTAGCTACCAGAAACCACCACTTCTCGAAACAACTGCTCTCGCTGTAATTGCGCTAGTGGCGGTGTTCCCGGCGGAGCGACAAGTACGTTAGCATCCGGTGCGCGGGCGTTAATCAGCGCGCGATCGCGTTTCGAAAGTGCAACAAGGGTAAGATTTTTGAGGGCATATGTCCTCCTCTCCCACTCTAGCGA
Organism: Novosphingobium resinovorum; assembly: GCF_027922145.1. Classification (GTDB taxonomy): domain Bacteria; phylum Pseudomonadota; class Alphaproteobacteria; order Sphingomonadales; family Sphingomonadaceae; genus Novosphingobium; species Novosphingobium resinovorum. The sequence continues at coordinate 2,944 of NZ_BSFC01000026.1, forward strand.
GTGCTTGGCAGCCAATTTTAACACAGGCACACGACCGTAGAGTTGAGTTAAAACATCGCTCATCACATTATGTACGATTAGAGTAACAGGGCGATGTATATTCCAAACTAGATTTTCAAAAGATTCCCAAGAAACCACAATGCTATCAGCCGCCCCCGCCTCTCTTTGAAAAGATTTCGTCAGCTTGCTGCTTGAATATTTGAAGCGTGGATGCGGTACGCCATGCAATAAAGCACCAATCTGATTTCCTCGTGACTGCAAGCCTACTTGCAGATGATTGATCTCATGTTCCAGTGCGAGCTGCTCAATTATGCGCCGATCATAAATTTCGTCCCCCCCGCCGTTAACCGGCTTCTTTCCGACCCAGAGCAAGGTCTTGGTGGTACCGCGATCACCCGCAACTGCAATCATAAATTCTACCCTTAGACATCAGGAATGCAAAATACAAAAATTTCTCATGTCATTGATATTAAATCCCAATAAAATATTCTTTCCCCAAGCAGAAGTCTTGCAATCTTCAATCAAAATCTTTTGAAATATATTTATTTTTCAGAAACACATCCTTAGCCGCGACACTAAGTCGGAATCCATAATTCATCGTAATGACAGACAGAATTACGACAGTGACCGGCAATGAATCAGACATAGATACAACCCCGCTGGCCACCGCAACGGCAAAAATTGCGTGCACACCGAAAATCGCCGAAGGGCGGTTGATCCCACTCCATAGCACCGTTCCATTGCGCTTAAAGTACGCGATATAGGATAGCACCACGGCCGCTGGGAAGGCGAGCATCCCGATCGCGGGCGTCGGGACAAACGCGGCAAAAAGCGCTCCAATCGCCGTTAAAAACACCGTGCTCACCCCAACATGCGCGACTTCACGATGCCGCCCTATTGCTGATAGGTAAGCATCGAACAAGAAGGTGCGGAGAAAGAGAAGAAGTATTGAAAATACGGTGGACACGGTCGCCATTAAATATAGATCGACCTCATTGAACGTTAGCGTGATTAACGGAATTGCTACGCACAAAGCAACGCCAGCCAAAGCAACTGAAAACCAAATTGTAATAAAAACGGCAGAAACTGGTAGAAATGTTCGTTTAGCGCCCGCAATTCCTTCATAATGAGAGGCGTTTATTATCAGACGATTGCCCCAAGTATTGATCGCAACGCCCAGTACATTTATTCCTCGAGTGGCGAGATCGATCGCCAAAAACACTCCACCGGAGATGTTCGCTGGAAGAGCAATGCCAAGCGCTAAACGCGACAACATCAATGATATGTTAGTTCCCAACGACCCAGAGGCTAGTGACCAGCCCATCGGCCCCAAGCGGATTATCAATCCTTTGCGGGGCAAACTACGGGTCCAAAACAAAGCTATGAATCCCCCACCACACAGCAATGCGGCTGCGCCGAACGCAGTTGCTGTTTGAGACCCGTTGCCCCCCAATGCCGCCGCTGCAACAGAAGCTCCTCCCATTAGCGATACTCTAAGGAGAACAAAGCAGTTGTATGCTTGGCGACTAGAAGTGAATCGAAGGAACGTCGCCGCCATATCTGATAACATTGTGCCAGTACCGACCAGACTTGTGGCCACGATAGCTAGTGCTATCGATTTGCTTGCAATCGCTTCCGCAAGAATGGCAATTGGTGCCAACCCAATTAGCAATGACAGCGCGAGCCTAACAGTCCAAACACGAAGACCGCCAAGAAGGGCTGTGCGCATACGGTGCCGGAGTGAACTTCCTTGCCTCGCCAAAATCATCCGCAGCCATTCGCTGCAGCACGCTGACAGAAAGATCGCAACTGTCATAATTAGCGAGAAGCCAGAATATTCTGCGGCCCCTAAGATACGGGCTGTTACAAGCAGTAAGACCATTTGGATCGCGGCCGCGAGTAGCGAGATTAAAATCACCGTCATCGGATTATAAACTTCCAGACCAGCAAAATTTTTGTGACCTCTGCGAATATCGCAACATTAATTCATATATTACCTTCGTAACAATGAATATTTTTCATTAATAAAATAATATTCATCGATACGTGGGATTAACCCTCTAATTATTATTGGCGTATAACGAAAAAGCATAATGAGATGACAATGTGACACCCGTGAAGTGATCAAGCAGTGTTCTACCCGTCCTCACTTTTTTCCTTACTCGAGGGAGTACGAGTGACAGTTCGCGGCGAGCGTGGCCAGTGCAAACTTTGCACCCCTCTTTTACGCCCGTTCTGATTGTGCGATTTGGGAAAATATTTTACGATAAAGTACGATAATCGCAAGGATTATTCCGACTGACCCTGCCCCGGAAAGTGTCTCCAGCGGGAATGAGAGGAATCTGGCAAAATCGAAGCTGAGTGTAGCTGGCGATTTTGCATGAAGAAGTCGAAGTTCACGGGCGAGCAGATCGCGTTTGCGCTGCTCCAGGCGGAGGTCGGCACGCCAGTCGCCGAGGTGTGCCGGAAGATGGGCGTTTCGGAGGCGACGTACTACCGCTGGAAGCAGTTATATGGCGGCCTGGGGCCATCCGAGCTGCGCAAGATGCCGCAGTTGGAGGAGGAGGAGGAGAACCAGAAGCTGAAGCGGCTCGTGGCCGATCTGTCGCTGGACAAGGCCATGCTCCAGGAGGTTCTGGCAAAAAATCTATGACCCGCCCTGTCCCTGCAAGGGGCTGATTGGTGGTAACGGTGCCAGTCTGCACAAATGTATCCGGCCTCTCGCGACTGGACCGCTGTTGCGGCCACCCGATCCTTCACTTGTCCTCCTTCTGGAGTCCAGAAAGAGACTCCTTAGAGCCCGTCGTCTAATCGCGCGTCATTTTGCAAGCCTTTCGTGTTTGATGGTGTGTATGCCGGAAGCATGGTCGTCTTCGCGGTCGACATGAGCCGCCGCATGATGGGGCTTCGCGGACGATCCTTCCTATGTTTGGAGCGCATTGGCGGCCAGGAGGCCTGATGCAACGGACTCTGCGGAATGGATCGGCCCACGTCCCGGCAGGGACAACTTGTTGCGCCCGAAGGCGCGAGGCCGGCTTGGACTGTTAGACCACAGCGGTCACCTTGTTGAACAGTTCACCTGATTGCAGCATGGCATGCAAGGGGCCCGTCTCGAAGACGACCTTTTCGGCGTCGGCTGCATGCTTGCGGATCAAGCCGGCCAGTGCTTGCGGGTCGGAGACGCATTTGCTGCGCCAAATCCGCTGGCCATCGCGCCGGATCGATACGGCAGTCTCTTTCAAGGAAACGTCGAGCCCGATATATTCACCCATGGTTGTTCTCCATCTTGCGTATTTCAGAAGTTCTGGACAGCCGTTTCACAAAATCGCGGACATGCGTTTCGCTAAGTCCCGGACAGTCGGCGCAGTTTGGTCATAGGTGCCTTGTTGTGGTTCAGGCGGTTATGATTTCGGCTTTCTCTATGTCGGTCAAGAGGGGCGCGGGTCGGGTTTTGCGCATGCTGTCGCCTTCGAGTTTTATGCGGTGGGCATTGTGTACCAGGCGGTCGAGGATGGCGTCAGCGATCGTGGGGGCACCGATCATTTCGTGCCACTGAGCGACCGGTAACTGAGCCGTAATCAAGGTGGATTTACGCTTGTAGCGCTCCTCGAAGATTTCAAGCAGATCGCCGCGCTGCTGCTCGGTCAGCCCATGGCTGCCCCAGTCGTCGAGCACGAGCAGTTGGATGCGGGTGAGCTTGTCGATCAGGCGCGGGAAGCGGCCGTCGAGCCGGGCCATTGCCAGATCTTCGAACAGTCGGGGCATGCGAACGTAGAGTACCGAGTAGTCGAGCCGGGCTGCCTGACGGGCGAACGCACACCCCAACCAGGTTTTCCCCGTACCGGTTGGCCCTGTAATGATTAGATGTTCATGCGCCTTGAGCCAGTCGCCCTGCGCAAGCGCCAGGACGCTGCGGCGATCCAGCTTGCGGTGCGCGGCGAAGTCGATGTTCTCGATACAGGCGTCGCTGAATCGTAGTCGCGCGGCCGTAAGCCGGTTGGCGAGCCGCTTGTCACAGCGCATCGCCATCTCCCGATCGAGCATCAGCCCGAGCCATTCGTCCCGGGCGAGCCCTTCGCTTCCCGCTTGTTCGGCAAGTTCACGGTAAGCACTCGCCATCCCGGCGAGCCCCAGCGTCTGCATCTGGTCCAACATGGGGTGTGTCAGCATGATCGTCGCTTCCTTTCACTGATAGTAGACCCCACCGCGGATGTTGCCGTGCGATGGAGCTGGCCGGATCGGTTCTTGGGCAGGACTGGCCTGATCGAGCCCGGATTTGAGGATCGAGAGGACCGAGGCATATGTGGTGGCCTCGATTGCCAGCGCGCGGTCACAGGCCGCATCGAGACGGACATGGCCATAGCCGCGCCCTAGCGAGAGGATGCCCATCGCCGAGCGATAACCCTGCTCGGGATGGCGCCGATCACGCATCATGCGCTCGACCATGACCGCCACGTTGGTGCCCATCCTGGCCGCGCGCTCGATCAGCGATGCCGGCGTCCGGTCGGCATAACGCTGGTGAGCCTTGGGCATGTGGGCGTTGACGGTGATGTGGAACCCGCGCTGCGAACTGCGAACATGGCTGGCGACCCGTTTGTGATCCTGGAAGATCTCAACCACCCGCTGGGTCAGCCGCACATCGACCTTGCGGCCGATCAGACCATGCGGAACCGAGTAAAAGTTGCGGTCGACGGCAACGTGGTAATCGGGATGAACCTTGGCGCTCTTCCATTCAGCGTATTCGAACGGGGTAACAGGCAGCGCCTTGAGCGCCGCGCGCTCGATCTCGTCGAACAGCTCGCGGCGCGAACGACCGACGTGACGCATCGTCTTGCCATTGAGAACTTCGAGCAAGTGGCCGATCTCGGCATTGAGCACCGCCAGGTCGAAGAACTGCCGATTGCGCAAGCGCGCGATGATCCACCTTTCCGCGATCAGCACCGCGCCCTCGATCTTCCCCTTGTCCCTCGGCTTCGCCGGCCGGGTCGGCAGGACCGTCGTGTCGTAATGCTCTGCCATCGCGGCAAAGGTCGTAGTCAGGGTCGGTTCGAACCATAGCGCCTTGGCCACCCCCGCCTTGAGATTGTCGCAGACAATGGAAGCGGGCACTCCGCCGAAGTACTCCAGCGCCCGGACCTGGCCCTCAATCCAGTCAGGCAGCCGCTGGTGCAGGCTCGCCACCGCAAAGGTGTAGCTCGAGGCCCCAAGCACCGCGACGAACAGCTGTGCTTGGTGGATCTCGCCGGTGCCGGGGTCGATCAACGGGATCGTTTGACCGGCGTAATCAGTCTGCATCACCGCACCGGCGGCATGCCGATGCCGATAGGTCGGGTGGGCGCGCTTCTCGTGCGCGCCGAACTTATCACAGAACCAGGTGTAGCCAAAGCCGTCGGGATGAGCCTCGCGGTATTCCTGCCACAACAACAGCAGCGTCACGCTTTTGCGCTTCATTTCACGGGAGACCAGTTGCCAGTCCGGCTCGCTCGTATCCCGCGGCGGCCGTCCCATTTGCCGGAAGAGTTTGCGCTCCAGCGCAGCGTCATCGCCGCCGTCATCTGGCATCGGCCAACTGTCCAGCCCCGCCTCACGCGCCCGCAGCAGGTAAGTCGACACGGTCGACTTGCTTAGCCCAAGCCGCTCCGACACTTCGCGCACCGAGAGCCCACTCTCATGAGTCAGCCGCAATATCGATCTGATGTCCTTCACGTCCGCTCGTCTCGGTTGCTTCCGTCTCGGCATGGTCCCTCCAAGCTCCGCTTGCGGGGACGTTCATGCCAAACCGGCGCACCCAATGACCAACCGCACAAACTGTCCGGGACTTAGCGAAATCCCTGTCCGGGACTTTCTGAAACCACTGTCCGCGACTTACCGGAATCGCTGTCCGGGACTTTCCGAAACACGCATCCATCTGATGCTGGGCCCGGTCACCAATCGAGAGCCCGTTTCTCATCTTACAGGGGAACAACCACCTTCTGCAGGCCGGTAAAGACCAACATGGGCGACTCGCTCCCGCGATTACCCAATGTTTGAGAATGGGTTGATGCGGCAGCGCGGGCGTGATTCAAGCTTGGAATGTGGAGCCGAGCGAGCCGTAGCCTGTTGATTGCCACTGAGAAGTGACCCGGGGGGCGTATAAATTACCATTGAGAATTGACCCATGTTTCCCTCGCCTCCGGCTGCCAGTCGGAGGGCCGTGGAGTGATCGACATGGACTTACTCAGTGTGATCCGCCGATGGCATTTCCGGCAGAAGATCCCCATTCGGGAGATCAAGCGCCGGACCGGCCTATCTCGCAACACCATCCTTGCCCTTGGTGCGCGCCCGGTATGGAGCGCAGGCTCGCGGCGAGAAGCCCCAATAGCGCGCAAAGGCGTGGAGACGGGCATTGAACCGCACCTCCCGTGTCGCCGTGTCATGATGTTCGACCAGCGCCTTGGCATTATCGACCAGGACTTCAGCCGGAACGCCGCCGAACCGTAGGAATGCTCCTTCCATTCCTTCGAACCAGTCCACCTGCCGCTCCCGCAGCGAGGGCTGGATGTGCATCCGGCGCGAATATCCCAATGTCGCCACGAACAGATGAACGCGCACCCGCTCTTCAGCGATCCACAGGCGCCCCCTGCTCGATCAGTTCGTCGGCGGCCTGAGCCATGCCGAACATCTGTAACCGCTGCACCGACCCCACGTATTCTGGTTGGTTTTTGAGGGGTAGATCTGCGCGAGACGTTGAGGAGCTCGAGCAGTGGTTGACGAAATTGATGCGGTGCCAAACGTTGGTTTGACGTGTGCGTCGCACAGTGCAAGTTCGCGTTTGACCGTTAGTTTGGAGCCAGTCCGGCGTCGGCACGAGCGATGGCCGGATGATGAGCGCGATCGTATTCTTGCAGAAAGCTTCACCTCCGGAAAAACGGTAGCGCAGGTTTCGCGGGACAACGGCGTCAGCCTTGGCCTGCTGCATTATTGGCGCCGGCAGGCGCGAGCGACGGGGAGCGTTGAAGAGTTACGGCTTGTACCAGTCACGGTGGTTCGCGAGGATCAAGCGCAAATGCCGGCCGTCCCGGCATTGCCGCCCAGCATGGAATTGACGGTGCGCGATGTGACAGTTCGTATTTGCGGCGCCGTCGAGGCGGAGCACTTGCGCA
>NZ_BSFC01000027.1 GCF_027922145.1 Novosphingobium resinovorum
CGGCAGGGCTTCGAGCAGGACCACGTTCAGCCCCATCTTCGACAGCACCGCCGCTGCCTCGAGCCCGATATAGCCGCCGCCGATGACGACGATGTTCTTCGTGCCCGCATCGACCTCGGCCATCAGCATGTCGCAGTCCTCGCGGGTGCGCACCGCGTGGACGCCCGCCAGCTCGGCGCCGCCGCACGACAGGCGCCGCGGATCGCCGCCGGTCGCCCAGACCAGCTTGCCGTAACCGAAGGTCGTGCCGTTCGAGAGCGTCAGTTCCTTCACATCGGCGTCCACCCTGGTGACTTCGGTGGAGAGCCTGAAAGTCACCTCCTTCTCAGCCCAGAACGTCGGCGGGCGGATGTAGAGACGATCGAAGGTCTTCTCGCGCGCGAAGTATTCCTTGGAGAGCGGCGGGCGCTCGTAAGGATGCTCCGGCTCGCGGCCGATGACGGTGATGGTTCCGGTGAACCCGTTCTGGCGCAGGGCGAGCGCGCACTGCGCTCCCCCATGTCCCGCTCCCACGATGACGACGTCTGATTTTTCCATGGCGCGTTGAGTTCCGCAATTTAACCGCGCGGTCAATGCCCCAGGCGAAATCTAGTTACCTTGATAGGGGGCATCGCATTGCTGGACAAACGTTCAGCCTACAGGCTGCTTCATCGCGTCCATCGTCAGTTCCAGCGAGCGAATCTGCGCCTCGGGATCATACGTGGCGATGCTGACGATCAGTTCGTCCGCCTGCGTGCGGGCGACGAAGTCCTCTATCCCCTGCCGCACCGTCGCCGGGCTGCCGACCGCGCTGACCGAGCGGACCTGCTCCAGCATCGCCCGCGCCGCGCCGGGAAGACCGGCGCGGTAATCGCGTACCGGCGGCTTCAGGCGGCCCGGATTGCCCGAGCGCAGCGCCACGAAGCTCTGGTCGGTGGAGGAGGACAGGTAGACCGCCTCCTCGTCCGTATCGGCGGCGACCACGTTGATCGCGGCCATGAAGTGCGGCTTCGCCAGGGTTTCGGAGGGCTCGAACCGCTCGCGGTAGACGCGCGCGGCATCATCCAGTGCGGCGGGAGCGAAGTGCGAGGCGAAGGCGTAAGGCAGGCCCAGCATCGCCGCCAGCTGCGCGCCGAACAGGCTGGAGCCGAGAATCCACATCTCGACATCCGCCCCCGCGGCCTGAGGCGAAGGAACGCCGCCCGCCGCCTGCCCCTGGAACCGGGCACGCAGTTCCACCACGTCGTTGGGGAAGCGCTCGGACGCGGCGTGGATGTCCTTGCGCAGCGCATGGGCCAACCGCCCGTCGGCGCCCGGCGCGCGGCCGAGACCGAGATCGACGCGGCCGGGGAACAGCGCCGCCAGCGTGCCGAACTGCTCGGAGATCACGTAAGGCGTGTGGTTGGGCAGCATGATCCCGCCCGCGCCAATGCGGATCGTGCTGGTCGCATTGCCGAGATGCGCGAGCACCACCGAGGTCGCGCCGCCCGCGATGCCGTCCATGCCGTGATGCTCGGCCACCCAGTAGCGCCGGTATCCCGCGCGCTCGGCCGCCTGCGCGGTCCTTACGGAGATATCGAGCGCCTCCGCGACAGTGCCGTCTTCGCGGACGGTGACGAGATCGAGGACGGACATCGGGATCATGGGAGAAACCTTATTTTGCCGGATCAGGAGAGCCGAGCTGGGATAGGTACTGCTTCGCCGTCACCGCAGCGTCACTGGAAGGCGCGGCCGCGACGACCGATTCCCAGCTGCGCCGCGCGGCGGCATCGTTGTGCGAGAGCATGGCGATGACGCCCGCCTCCAGCCCGATCTCGGGGTCTTGCGGAGCGAGGCTCGCAGCTTTCTCGATCTGGGTCTGCGCCTGTGCCAGCTTGTCCTGACGGCGCGAAAGCGTGGCCGAAAGCAGCCACGCCTGCGCATTGTCCGGCTGCGCGGCGCGCGCTTCGGCAAGGGCGTTGGCGGCCTCGTCGGGCTGCTTCACGGCGACCAGCCCGCGCGCACGGTCGAGCGCTATCGAGGCGGTGAGGTCCGCATCGCCGACGATCTTGGCGTCCGTCGCTGCAGGGGCGAGCAGCGAGAGCGCCTGCCCCGCCTGCCCGGCGGCGAGCGCGGCATTGCCCGCCATCGCCCCCAGACGCGCGCGGCTTGCATGGTCGGCAGGATCCGCGGCATCGCGGGCATTGGTGAAGGCGGTGCGCGCCTCGTCCCAGCGGTCGAGGTCGCTGAGCGCCACGCCGAGGCACAGGCCCGCACGCACCCGCTCGCGCCCGATGGCGTCGGCCAGCGCGCTGCGGGCGAGTTCGGCGGATTTCTCCGGGTTCGCCTCGACCGCGCTCATGCAACCGGCGCTGCTGCGGGCGGCAGGCATGGCGACGTTCTGCGCCTCGCGGGCGCGGCGGTCGCGGTCTTCCTTGTCCTTCTTCTCGATGATCTCCAGCGGCAGCTGCGAAGCATAGGGCCGTGCCGAACTCGGCAGGCTGGAAGCAGGGCCGACCTGGGCCATCAGCGGAAGGAGGAGAAGCAGCGAGGACATGGGGATCAGGACTCCGGGGTGCCCTCTGCGCGGGGCCCTGCCAACGGAAGCACCAGTTCCGCGACGGTGCGCAGGAGCAGGCGAATGTCGGCATCACGCGAGAGGCGATGATCGCCGTCCTTGATCAGCGTGACCTGCACGTCGGCTGAACGCAGTTTCTCCGCCAGCTTCAGGGAGATTTCAAAAGGCACGTCGGGATCGCGCTGGCCGTGGAGCAGGCGCACCGGGGCGTCGATGGCGATCTCGCCCTCCAGCAGCAGGTTGGCCTGTCCGTCTGCCCAGAAACCGGGGTGCGTGGGGGTCGGCTCGGGGCCGTAGGGATTGTCCTCGAAGAGGATTTCCCCGTCCGCGAGCAGCGCCTTGTCCATCTGGGGGATGCCCCATTCGGTGAAGTCCGGCGCCGGTGCGATGCCGACGAGGCCCGCCAGCCGGTCCCCCAGCGCGAGGCCCGCCATCAGCATCAGCCAGCCGCCCATCGAGGAACCGACCAGCACGATCTTCTCCTCGGTTTCCAGCGCGGCGACGAGCGCGAGCACTTCCTGTTTCCAGCGCGTGAGCGTGCCGTCGGCAAAGTCGCCCGGCGATGCGCCGCAGCCGGAATAGTCGAACAGCAGGCAGGGGAGCCCGCTGGCGCGCGCCATCTCGAACAGGGCGGCGGCCTTGGAACCGGCCATGTCGGACATGTAGCCGGGGAGGAAGACGATGACCGGGCCAGTGCCGGGAGTGAAACGGTAGGCGATCGAACGCCCGTCGGAGAGATCGAGATAACTGGTCGAGGTCATGGTGCCCTTAGTGGGAAGTGGTTGGCTGCAGGGCAAGGCGACGGTGCGAATTAAGAAAAGGCCCACCCCCGGCCCCTCCCGCAAGCGGGAGGGGAGAAGAAGGCGGCATCGCCCTCCCGCTTGCGGGAGGGCCGGGAGGCTTGGCCCGCAGGGCCTAGCCGGACGGGGTGGGCCAGATTGGTATCGAAACCTCTGGACGCCCTTACCGTAATGCGATCTTAAGTCCCGACCGCTAACCGTTCGGGCCGATATGAGCGCCAAGGTCATCCACTTCCCCACCCGCCCGTCCCGGCTTGCGCTGCGGCTCGAATGGTTCGCCACCGATCGCTCGGTGCTGCTCGGTATCTGGGCGCTGTATTTCGCGCTGCGGGTGGCGGTGCTGCTGATCGACGTGGCGCCAACGTCCGATGCGGAGTGGTATTTCACGCGCGCCGTCAGTCTCGCGGCGGGCCAAGGCTATCTCGACAACCAAGGGGCGCCCACCGCGTTCTGGCCCGCAGGCTGGCCGATCGCGCTGGGGCTGGTGTTCGCCAAGTTCGGCGCCGGCCAGGTTTCGCTCGGCCTGTTCAACCTCGTGAGCGCAATGCTGATCGGCGCCATGGCGCTGGCGCTGGGGCGCCGCCTGTTCGGCTCGGAGGGCGCAGCGCGCGCCGGGCTGTTGCTGCTGGCGGTCTACCCCAACGCGATCGGCTACGTCCCGCTGGCGCTGACCGAGGTGTTCTACACCGCGCTGCTGATGGCGGGATGCTGGGTGATCGTGACGCGCACCAGCCGCTGGCACCTCGTCAGCGCCGGGTTCCTGTTCGGCGTTGCCACCATGGTCAAGGCGCAGACGCTGGTGGTAGTGCCGCTGCTGTTCGCGATCGAGTGGCTAAGGATGGGGCAGGTGTGGAAGCGCTTCCCGCGCCTTTTCGGTGAGGGATTGCTGGTGCTCGCGCTCGCCGCGCTGACGGTGCTGCCCTGGACGATCCGCAACGAGATCCAGCTGGGCCACTGGGTCGCGGTCTCGACCAACGGCGGCTATACGCTCCTCACCGGCAACCACGACACCGCGACCGGCGACTACACCCCCGACGCGCCGGTGGTGAAGGAGCTGATGGCCCGCCCCGGCCTCGACGAAGTGGCGCGCGACGCCGAGGCGCGGCGACTGGGAATGGCGTGGATCACCGCGCATCCCGACCGCTTCGCCAAGCTGCTGCCGAAGAAGTTCCTGCGCCTCTGGCTGCCCGATGGCGAGGCCGAGTGGGCCTATCAGGGCGGCGCGCCGGGCTATGCGCGGTTCGAGATGGTCTATCGCGCGGTGCGGGTGCTCAATCAGGGGTACTACGTGCTGCTGATGGCGGCTTTTGGCGCCGCGTTCTTCGTGATGATCGCAAGACGTCGGCGCGACGGGCAGCGGTGGATCGGCTGGTGGCTGCTGCCTTACGGGATCGCGCTCTATCCGACGCTGATCTGCCTCGTGTTCTCGGGCCAGTCGCGGTTTCACTATCCGGTGATGCCGTGGGTCTGCATGACGGCCGGGTGGCTGGCGATGACGGCGCTGGGCAAGCTGAGCGAACGCGGAACGCACGTGCATACTCTGCACTGAAGGGCTCGAGCCCTGGACGGGTGGTTGTGAACCGGCAACGTGGCAGCGTGAGGCGCAGGGGCTTCGACAAGCTCAGCCTGAGCGGATTTCAGAAATACCCCTATTCCCGCTCAGGCTGAGCTTGTCGAAGCCCCTGCGCAGAAAGCACCGCTCAGTACAGGATCGGCGCCACGACCCGCAGGATCACCTTGCCATCGGCACGGATCGTGCCGAAACCGGTCTCCTCACGCGGCCGGGCAGGTTCGGCGGCGGACTGGAACAGTCCCAGCGACACCGCGACAGCCGCCGCGATCGCTACCGCCACGCCGACCCGTGCCCCACGCCTTCGCTTCAACGGCCCGCCAGCCATCACTCGCCCCTCTGGAATATCTCTTCGATCGTCATACCAAAGAGGTCGGCGATGCGAAAGGCCAGCGGCAGCGAGGGATCGTAGCGCCCCGTCTCGATCGCGTTGACGCTCTGGCGCGAGACTTCCAGCCGCTCGGCCAGATCCTGCTGGCTCCAGCCGCGCTCGGCGCGCAGGACCTTGAGGCGGTTCTTCACGCCTCCCTCCAGCGATTGACGATAGAGCTGGCGCCCAGTCCCACCGCCCACACCGGCACGGCGGCCCAGCCGGGAACGTGCGGGACCAGTTCGAACGTCTCGAGGAAGCCCCAGACGGTCGCCACCGCCAGCAGCAGCCCGGTGGCCCAGAGAGCCGCGTTGATGACACGCAGGCGAAGATACTCGTCGGTCTCCTCCACCAGATAGCGCGCCATCGTCCACAGCATGAAGAAGATCGGCAGCGCCGGCAGCAGCGCCAGCAGCCAGAGCAGAGGCCCGGATGCGCCGGACTTGGCCCCGAAGACGGCCACGAACAGGAAGATCACATAACCGAACGCCCAGATCAGGCCCCGGCGATTGTAGCGCCGCGTTGCGGGAGACAGCGCTCCGCACGCTGCCTGTGCCTTCTCGGAAGCGCGGACCAGCGGGATCAGCAGCAGCATCGGTGGGATCATCACCAGCGCCGAGGGAATCGACCCCAGATCCAGCGCACGCGCGGCGAACCCTGTGCCGAACATGCCTACGAAAAACGCGCCACCCCAGAACCAAGCGGGTCCGCGCGACAGGGTTTGGTCCGTCATGACAAGCCTCCTTGCTTATGTGTAAAGGACGTTTGTCACTCTAGTCATCATAAGTCAAGCAACATTGACATTATGGAAAGTAACCTCGTCGTCATCGGGTGATCCCGGGACCACGCTTGGCTTTCCGCGCCCGAATCGCTACATCGCGCTCATGCTGTTGCGCACCGCCAAGACTACGACCCAGACTACTCGGCTCGTCCGGGCACGGTTGGTCGCAGGCTGATCACGCGAACCGCCGTCGCCCGGATTTCGGGCGAGATTGGCGTCTCTCGTTTCCGAAATAGAGCCATTTCAGCCGACGCCGCACCTTCACCCGGAGGCGCGCCTGTGCCATGGCGCCCCCAAAGGTTTTCCGCCCACATGCTCTGGTATGGCATGGGGCAAACGAGAGAATGAGTTCGTCCATGTCCGAAATGTTCAAGATCAGCCTGCCCGACGGTTCCGTGCGCGAGATGCCGCAAGGCTCGACCCCGGCCGACGTCGCTGCCGCCATCGGCCCCGGCCTCGCCAAGGCCGCCCTCGCCGCGAAGATCGACGGTGAGCTGGTCGACCTGTCGCGCCCCTTCACCGGCGACGCCAGCCTCGCGCTCGTCACCAGCCGCGACGAGGCCGAAGCGCTGGACCTCGCCCGCCACGACTTCGCGCACGTCCTTGCCGAAGCGGTGCAGGCGCTGTTCCCCGGCACGCAGATCACCTTCGGTCCTTCGACGAACGACGGCTTCTACTACGACTTCGCCCCGGCAGAGCGCCCGTTCACCGACGAGGACCTGCCCGCGATCGAGGCGGAGATGCGCAAGATCATCGCCGCCAACAAGCCGCTGCGCCGCGAAGTGTGGGACCGCGAACAGCTCATTAGCCGCTGGAAGCAGCAGGGTGAGAGCTTCAAGGCCGAATGGGCCGCCGAACTCCCCGGCGACGAGCCGCTGACGGTCTACTGGTCGGGCGACGACTGGCTCGACATGTGCCGCGGTCCGCACCTGCCCTCGACCGGCAAGCTGGACCCCGCCGCCTTCAAGCTGACGCGCGTATCGGGCGCCTACTGGCGCGGCGACCAGAACAACGCGATGCTTTCGCGCATCTACGGCACCGGCTGGCTCAACAAGAAGCAGTTGGCCGAGCACCTGACGCGCCTCGAAGAAGCCGCCAAGCGCGACCACCGCAAGCTCGGTAATGAGATGGACCTGTTCCACCTCCAGCACGAAGCGCACGGCTCGGTGTTCTGGCACCCCAAGGGCTACGTGATCTATCGCGCGCTCGAAGACTACATGCGCCGCGCCGTCAACGACGCGGGCTGCAAGGAAGTGAAGACGCCGCAGGTCATGGACGCGCGCCAGTGGGAGCAGTCCGGCCACTGGGGCAAGTACCGCGAGAACATGTTCGTCATCCCCGACGAAGTGCCCAACACCGAGGACGACGGCCCGATCATCTCGGACGACGCGCAGTGGATGGCGCTCAAGCCGATGAACTGCCCGGCGCACGTCCTGATCTTCAAGCAGGGCATCAAGTCCTATCGCGACCTGCCGCTGCGCATCGTCGAGAACGGCTGCTGCCACCGCAACGAGCCGCACGGCGCGCTCCACGGCCTGATGCGCGTGCGCCAGTTCACGCAGGACGACGGCCACATCTTCTGCCGCGAAGACCAGATCGTCGGCGAAGTGCAGGCGTTCTGCGAGATGGCGGACCGGGTCTACCGCGACTTCGGCTTCACTTACGCGATCAAGCTGGCACTGCGCCCGGACAACCGCATCGGCACCGACGAGCAGTGGGACAAGGCCGAGGCCGAACTGCGCGACGCCGTGGTGCGTGCCGGTCTCGCCACCGAGGAATACGGCTGGGAGGAACTGCCCGGCGAAGGCGCGTTCTATGCGCCCAAGCTGGAATGGCACCTGACCGACGCGATCGGCCGCACCTGGCAGGTCGGCACGATCCAGTCCGACCGCATGCTGCCCGAGCGCCTCGACGCGCACTACATCGGCGAAGACGGCGAGAAACACCGCCCGGTCATGCTGCACCGCGCGATCTTCGGTTCGTACGAGCGCTTCATCGGCATCCTGATCGAGCACTTCGCGGGCAAGCTGCCGGTGTGGCTGGCCCCGGTTCAGGCCGTGGTGACGACGATCGTTTCGGACGCCGACGGCTATGCCGCCGAAGTCGCCGCCAAGCTGAAGGCGGCGGGCGTGCGCGTCGAAACCGACGTGCGCAACGAGAAGATCAACTACAAGGTGCGCGAACACTCGCTCAAGAAGGTCCCGCACCTCGTCGTCGTCGGCAAGCGCGAGGCGGAGGAAGGCACCGTCGCCCTGCGCACGCTCGGCGCCGAGCACCAGAAGGTCATGACCCTCGATGAAGCCATCGCCCTGCTGACGGCAGAGGCGACCGCGCCGGATCTGAAGGCATGATCCAGCGCGAACTCCTCGACAGTGCATGGATTCCGGACGGCGAGAAGCTTGAGCTGTTCCGCCACGACAAGGATTTCATGATCGTCATCGGCCACAACGAGCTGATGAGCACGCGCAAGTGGGGCTCGGAAGAGGCCCTTGCGACGATGGCCTACGACCGGATCAAGGGCTCTTCCAAGCGCCCGCACTTCCTGATCGGCGGCTACGGCATGGGCTTCACCCTGCGCGCCGCGCTTCGGGTTCTGCCCGCCGATGCGAAGATCACCGTCGTCGAACTGGTGCCCGAAATCATCCAGTGGGCACGCGGCCCGATGGCCCACCTGACCGGGGACTGCCTCGAAGACCCGCGCGTCAACCTCGTGATGGGCGATGTCGCGCAGGCCATCGTCGACGGCCACGGCGACTACGATGCGATCCTGCTCGACGTCGACAACGGCCCCGACGGGCTGGTGCGCGAAGACAACAACGTCATCTATTCCAAGGTCGGCCTGCGCGAAGCCTACGGGGCGCTGACCCCGGACGGCGTGCTGGCGATCTGGTCGGCCGGCGCCGATCCCGCCTTCACCCGCCGCATCGAACGGGCGAGATTCGCGGTGGACGAAGTGAAGGTCCACGCGCGCAGCAACGGCAAGGGGCCGAAGCACGTCATCTGGTTTGCGTCGAAGAGCGAGTAAAGGAAAATCCTGGGGCCATCGCCCCAGACCCCTTTACTGTCGTCGTAGCGCGCGCTGCAGCGTTCCGTATGGATTGCAGGCCAAAATAGCCTGCGGCGCTTTACCTCACTCTCGTCATTGCGAGCGCAGCGAAGCAATCCAGGGCGGTGCAGCACTGCCCTGGATTGCTTCGCTGCGCTCGCAATGACGAAATTTTGGGCCTCACATTTTGTGCGCAATGCCGCTGCACGCAATCAGCTCGACGGTAACAGGGGTGCAGGGGAGCCATGCTCCCCTGCTTTCTTCTTCGAGCCCTTCGAAACCGCCACGATCACCGCACTGCCGAGCAATATCCCGGTAACCATGGTCCCAACCGCCAGAAGCCCGACCGGACTGAAATCCGCCCGGGCTTCCGCGCTGAAGACCTTGCCGAAGCGCAGCGCAGCGCTGGTGACCTGACGATCCTTGTAGAGCTTCATACCCCCAAGATTACCACAGCACCCCGTGCTTGTCAGGCTGGACGGGTGCGGGCGCTGGCTCGCCGATCGCCTGCAGGAGGTCGATCTCGATCGTGCGGCACATGGAATTGAGCGGCAGGTCGTGGACGTCGTTGGCGAAGGGGTCGACGAGATCGTCACCGATCGCCAGCACCGCGAGGAACATCAGCCCTGCGATCGTCGAGCCCAGCGGCGTCGCGAACTGCAACGTCTCGACCAGCCCGATCGGCAGGAGGACGCAGAACAGGTGGGTGAACACTTCGGGGATGAAGCGGTACTGGAACGGCAACGGCGTGTTCTTGAGCCGCTCCATGCCGCCTTGCGAGTTGGCAATATCGACGAGGACCGCCTCCATCTGCGTCTGCTGGATGGTGTCGATCCAGCCCTTGCGGCGAGCCTGATCGATGCGGCGGCCGGTGCCGTCGAGAATGCCGTTGGCGACGTTGACGCGGCTGAATGCGGGGTCCTTCTCGTCACCGGGAAATACGCGAAGGACTTCCTCGTCCTGCGGCAGACGGCGGAGCTGGCAGCGCAGCGCGTTGACGTAGGCGATCTGGCGATAGACGATCTCCCGCTTCAGCTCCGACGCCTCGGGGTCGGGCATGAAGTTGCGGGCCGCACGCGCGATGTTGCGGCTGGCGTTGATCATCAGGCCCCACAGCCCGCGCCCTTCCCACCAGCGCTGGTAGGCCGAGTTGCTGCGAAAGCCGAGGAACAGCGCCAGCGCCGAGCCGAACAGCGTGATCGGCAGCTCCGGCGCCTTGAACGGGAGTATGTAATAAGTGATCGTGACGATCACGTCCCACACGAAGAGCAGCGTCAGCGGCTTCCAGATCTCCTGGATGACGCGGGTGGAACTCGGTATCTTGGCGACGATCATTGGGTCCTGGCAGGCTCCGTTGTCACGGTTTCGGGCTCACGGGCTCGGCAGCGGCGGGGCCGACCTTGGGAGCACCCTCGGTCGAACGGGCCATCGCGATCGAAGTTCCGGTGGCGGGCCGGATCGAGAACCAGTCTACACGGTCCACGGCGACCAGAAAGGCCAGAACGCCGCAACCGAACAGGAAAAGCAGGCCGTTGCCGATGAACGATTCGCGCACGCGGGCGCGGTCGGCGTCAGTCATGTTGCGCATTGTCATCTCCATCAAAGGGTCGCCTTAAAGATTGGGGACGCCCGATTTCGATTGCATCATTCCAATGCGACAAAACTTTGCTGCAACGCAATATCTAGGTGTGCAGTGCAACAAGCGAGACAAGACGCAGCCACGCTCTGTCACGAAACGTTGAATTTGTTTGAAAAGATTGCCGGCCGATGAACGGCATGGCGCTCAGAAGGGCAGTGCGTCGCGCGCGAGGATGAGCGCCAATGCGCAGCCACCGACGATCAGCGGGCGCAACCATTCGCTCCCGATGACGGGACGATGAACCTGCGCGAGAGCGACGATGCGAGCCATGCGCGCGACTATGCACGCGCAGTGGTTTCCAAAGCGTTAAGGCAACGTGTCAGACCGACGGCATCTGCTGGCTGGAACAGTGGAAGGAACCGCCGCCCGCCAGCACCGCATCAGCCATGACGCCCAGAGTGTCGCGGTCCGGGAACAGCGCGGCGATGGCGGCGACGCCCTCCTCGTCATGCTCGGTTCCGTAGATCGGCACGACCACCAGCTTCGAGGTGATCGCGAAGTTCATGTAGCTGGCAGGCTCTACCCGGCCATCGGTCTCGACCCGGCCCGGCGAAGGGACTTCGGCAACCTTGACGCCCATCGCCTCGGCCCGCGCCTTCGCGTCGGCGTAGATCGCGGCGTTGGGATCGTCCCTGCCGGTCGCGCGCGGCACCGCCAGCAGGTTCGGCGCCACGAACCGGGCGAGGTTGTCGACGTGACCGTCGGTGTGGTCGTTGATCAGGCCATCGCCCAGCCACAACACGCGTTCGTAACCGAGATCGCGCTGCAGCCGCATGTCGAGGTCGGCGCGGGTAAGGTGCGGGTTGCGGTTGGGGTTGAGGAAGACCTGCTCGGTCACCGCCACCAACCCGGTGCCGTCGCCATCGATCGCGCCGCCTTCGAGAATCCAGTCTGCCATCTCGACGTCGAGACCCGCATCGCGCGCCAGTTCCTCGCCGATCTCCTGATCGCCGTCCATCAGGTACTTGCCGCCCCAGCCGTTGAAGCCGAAGCGCATGCCCTTGCGGTTACCATGCGAGTCCACGGTAACAAGCGGCCCGGTATCCCGCAGCCAGACGTCGCCATAGCGGCGGGTTTCGAGCTTCACCTTGTCCGACACCAGTTCCAATGCGCGGGCGCGATTCGCCTCGTCGCGCACGATCAGCCGCACTTCCTGTCCGCTCTCGGCGACGGCGCTGGCGAAATCCGCCATCTGCTCCTGCGCGCGTTCGAGGAAGCCGGGCCACTCGACCGGATCATGCGGAAAACCAATCCACAACCAGTCCTGCGCGGCCCATTCGGGGGGGAGAGTGAAAGTCACTTGGTGTTGCATCCCTTGGTTGCAGCGGCGCAGTCCCGGTCGTGGATGGCCTTGTCGCGGATCGCGCGGAATTCGTCGCCTGCGCGCCAGTTCGGCCACATCGTGCCGTCCGCCAGCGTGCGGCCGAGGTCGTAGAACAGTTCGACGTCCTGGGTGATGCCGCTCCAGTCCCAGTTTTCCGAGTATTCATCGGCCGGGGCGTGGTAGCGGTTGTCGGTGTAGTCCTGCGCGGCCTTCTCGCCCGCCGCCGTACCGCCGTTCATGAGGTCGCCGCTGCGCTCGACGTTGAACATCGGCACGCCGCGCTTGGCGAGGCTGAAGTGGTCGGAGCGGTAGTAGCCGCCGCGCTCCGGGTGATCCTCAGGCACGTCGGTCAGCCCACGCGCCTTCAGCGCAGCGAGGTAGAGGTCGCCCAGCTCGGACTTGTCGCCGCCGGTCTGGGTGTAGGACTTCGCGCGGCCCGCAGGCAGCAGCGCATCCATGTTCACTCCGCCGACGGTGTGATCGAGCGGATAGATCGGGTTGGCGCCGTAGAACTCGGAGCCAAGCAGCCCCGATTCCTCTAGCGTCAGCGCCACGAAGACCTGGCTGCGCTCGGCAGGCCCGGTCTCGGCATTCATCTTCGCGATGGCGGTGAGCGCCGCGACGCCGTCGGCATTGTCGACCGCGCCGTTGCAGATGTCGTCGTTCGGCTTGCCTCTCTGCGGCGTGCAGTGGCCGAGGTGGTCCCAGTGCGCCGAATAGAGCACGACCTCGTCCGGCCGCGACTTGCCCGGCAGCACGCCGACGACGTTGTTGGACGTCGAGCGGCGGATGGCATTGTCGAACCCGAAGCTGACCTTGAGACCGAGCGGGACCGGCCTGAAGCCCTTGGTCTGCGCCGCTTTCGTCAGCGCTGCGAGGTCCTTGCCCGAGGCTTTGAGAATCGCCTCAGCCACGGGCTTCTGGATCCAGCCGTTGGCGACGGTCTGGTCCATCGCGTCGTTCGGGGTCTGCACCGAATACTGCGCGCCGGTCCAGCTGGAGTTGACGACGTTCCAGCCGTAGGCCGCCGGGAACGTGTCATGCACGATCAGCGCGGCGGTCGCGCCCTGCCGGGCGGCTTCCTCGAACTTGTAGGTCCAGCGGCCGTAGTAGGTCATGCGGCGGCCCTTGAAGAGGCCCTGCTCGCCCTCCATCGCATAGTCCGGGTCGTTGACGAGGATCACCGCCGTCTTGCCCTTCATGTCCAGCCCGGCATAGTCGTTCCAGCCGAGTTCGGGCGCGTTGATGCCGTAGCCGACGAAGACCAGTTCGCTGTCCTGCACCTGCGACTTCGGCGTTACCCGGTAGCTCGACGCGACATAGTCGTCGCCCGGCTTGAACGAGAGCGACGACGCCGCGCCGGAAACCCTGAGCGGCGTATAGTCGCTCGCGGTGATCTCCACGGTCGGCACCGGCTGGAGCCACTGGCCCTTGTTGCCCGGCTGCAGGCCCGCCGCCTTGAACTGGGCGACGATGTAGTCGAGCACCTTCGGCTCGATCGCGGTGCTCGGCGCGCGGCCCTCGAAGTCGTCGGCGGAGAGGCGCTTGGTGACGGCCTTCATCAGGTCCACCGGAACGTCCGGCTGCGCGCCTGCATCGGCGGGCGGCTTCAGCGCGGTGCCCTTGGGCAAGGGTTGGGCCGAAGCGGCGAGCGAAACGCCAAGCGCGGCCAGCGCGACGAGCGGCAGGTAAGGCTTCATGGGGGGACCTCCAGACGAACGGGCGCACAGGTGCCAGACGGCGCGGATGGGGGCAAGGGCCACCCACCCCGCTGCGAGTAGGCAGCAAGCTGCCAACTCTCGCTACCCCTCCCGCAAGCGGGAGGGGCACCCCTTCTTCTCCCCTCCCGCTTGCGGGAGGGGGCGGGGGTGGGTCAGCGCGCTTGCCCAAACCGCAAGCCACGGGCAGAACGCCCGCCATGAGTGCCGACTGGACCAGCGCGATCGACCGCGCCCGCGCCCATGCGCCGTTCCTTGCGAACGCGCTCGATCGCCTTCCCGCCGTGACGGAACTGCTGCAGGCCGGCAATGGTCAGGCCGCC
The DNA here is from genome assembly GCF_027922145.1 of Novosphingobium resinovorum. Lineage (GTDB taxonomy): Bacteria > Pseudomonadota > Alphaproteobacteria > Sphingomonadales > Sphingomonadaceae > Novosphingobium > Novosphingobium resinovorum. Next base: position 14,108 of record NZ_BSFC01000027.1, read on the forward strand.
CTCGCGCTGGCCCGCAAGGCAGGGGAGGGCGTCGCCGACACCGCCTCCGCCCTGCGCCGGGAGAAGCAGGCGCTCGGCCTCGCTCTCGCCATCGGCGACCTTGCGGGGGCCTTCCCGCTGCTGGAGGTGACCGGCGCCCTCTCCGCCTTCGCCGACCGGGCACTCGACACTGCGATCGTCGCCGGAATCCGCCGCCGCGTGCCGGACTACGACCCTGCCGAGCCAAAAGGCTTCTTCGCCCTCGCACTGGGCAAGCACGGCGCCGGGGAGCTGAACTACAGCTCCGACATCGACCCGATCCTGCTGTTCGACCCGAAACTCCTGCCCCGCCGCGAGCGCGACGAGCCCGGCGAGGCCGCCCAGCGCGTCGCCCGCGCGGTCGTCGAGATCCTCTCGCACGTCGGACACGAAGGCTACGTCTTCCGCGTCGACCTGCGCCTGCGTCCGGCCTCCGAAGTCAGCCCGCTGGCGATCCCGGTCGAAGGCGCGCTGAGCCATTACGAATCCTCCGCCCTGACCTGGGAACGCGCCGCCTTCATCCGTGCCCGGTCCTGCGCCGGGGACGTCGCGGCGGGCGAGGCGTTCCTCGCCGCGATCCGCCCCTTCGTCTGGCGCCGCAGCCTCGACTTCGGCGCCATCGCCGAGATCGGCCGCCTGACCGCGCAGATTCGCGCCAGCACGCGCGGCTCCCCGCAAGTCGGCCCCGGTTTCGACCTCAAGAAAGGCCGCGGCGGCATCCGCGAGATCGAGTTCTACGCCCAGACCCACCAGCTGATCCACGGCGGCCGCCACCCGGCGCTGCGCCTGCGCGGCACCCGCGCGACGCTCGACGCGCTGGCCGAGGCGGGGCTGGTTCCGGCCGAGGAAGCGCGCCTGCTCGGCGAGCACTACGACCGTCTGCGCACGATCGAGCATCGTCTGCAGATGCAGCACGACCAGCAGACCCACAGCCTGCCGAAAACCGCCGAGGGCATCGAGGCGGTTGCCCGGCTCGACGGCATGGCGAGCGGTCAGGCCCTGCTCGACGAACTCACCGCCATCACCGAGGCGGTGGGCGAGCGCTACGACACGCTGATCATGGCGAATACGCCCACCGGCGCGGTCGCGGTGCCCGACCAGTCGACCATGCCCGAGGACCTCGAAGCACTGGGCTTCGCCGATCCCGCCGCCGTCGCCCAGCGCATCGAGGGCTGGCTCGGCGGCAAGGTCCGCGCCCTGCGTTCCGATGCCGCGCGGGCGGCGTTCGTCGCGATCGCCCCGGACCTCCTCGCCGCGCTTGCCGCCGCGCCCGAACCCGATCGCGCGCTCGCCCGGTGGGAGCAGTTGCTCGGCAACCTGCCGAGCGCCATCAACCTGTTCAACCTGCTGCAGGCCCGCCCGGCGCTGATCGAGATGCTGGCGCGCATTCTCGGCCTTGCCCCGCCGCTGGCCGATGCCCTCGCCCGCCGCGCCGACCTGCTCGACCCGCTGATCGACGCCAGCGCCTTCGACCTGCCCGGCAGCGTTGCGGAACTGGTCGCCGAACTGACGCGGTTCGAGGCGGGCGACGACTACGAACGCAAGCTCGACGCGGTGCGGCGCAAGGTGGGCGAACTGCGCTTCAAGCTGGGCGTCCAGCTGATCGAGGGCGCGAACGATCCCATCGCCATCGGCCACGCCCTCGCCCGCATCGCCGAGGCCGCGCTGGTCGTCCTTACCGATGCCACCGCCGAGGAATTCGAGGGCACCCATGGGCATATCGCGCAGAGCGAGATGCTGATCCTCGGCCTCGGCCGCATGGGCGGCGGAGTGCTGACCCACGCCTCGGACCTCGACCTTGTATACTTGTTCAGCGGTGACTTCCGCCGCGAGTCGGACGGCCGCCGCCCGCTGGGCGCCACGCATTATTACAACCGCCTGTCGCAGCGGGCGATCTCGGCGCTGTCGGTCGCGACCGCGCAAGGCGCATTGTTCGAGGTCGATACCCGCCTGCGCCCCTCCGGCGAGCAGGGGCCACCCGCAGCCAGCCTCGAAAGCTTCGAAACCTACCAGCGCGAGCAGGCGTGGACGTGGGAGCACATGGCGCTGTGCCGCGCCCGCCCGCTCTACGGCTCGCCCGAAGGCCGCGCGGCGCTGGCCGCAGTCGTGCACGCCGTCCTCACCGCCCCGCGCGATGCGGAAAAGCTGCGCGCCGACGTGCTGAACATGCGCGAGAAGATGGCCCGCCACAAGCCGCCGGGCGGCCCGCTCGACGTCAAACTGATGCGCGGCGGGCTGGTCGATCTGGAGTTCATCGTCCACTTCATCCAGCTGCGTGAACGCGGACCCGGCCTCGATCCCGATCTCGGCGAGGCGGTGCGCGGACTGGCCGCAGCGGGACTCGTCGATGCCGCGCTGGTCGAGGCGCACGACGCGCTTACCCGCCTGCTCGTCGCCGGACGGCTGCTGGCGCCCGATGCGCAAGTGCCTGGCCCTGCAGCGCGCTTGGCACTCGTGCGCGCATGCGGCTATGGGGACTGGGAAGCGCTCGAAACGGGCCTCGCAACGGCGCGCCGCCACATCGCGGACGCCTGGCGCGCGGCCTTCGACGAAACCCTGGAGATAGACGCATGACCCGCCCGCACATCGGCGACCCGTTCCCCGACATTGCCCTTGAAACGCCGGACGGCGGCAGCGTGAAAGCCTCCGACTTCGCCGGTCGCAAGCTGGTGGTGTTCTTCTACCCCAAGGACGCGACCCCCGGCTGCACCACCGAAAACATCGAGTTTTCCGCGCTGCAGGGCGAGTTCGAAGCGGCAAACACCGCCCTTCTCGGCGTCAGCAAGGACTCGGCGAAGAAGCACCAGAACTTCATCGCCAAGCACGACCTCAAGGCCCCGCTCGCGACCGATGCGGAGGAGAACGGTCTCTCCGACGCGCTCGGCATCTGGACCGAGAAGCAGAACTATGGCCGCACCTACATGGGCATGGTCCGCACCACGTATCTGATCGGAGCGGACGGCAAGATCGCGCAAGTCTGGGACAAGGTGAAGGTCAAGGACCACGCCGCCAAGGTGCTGGAAGCCGCAAAGGCGCTGTAACTCACTCCTCGTCATTGCGAGCGCAGCGAAGCAGTCCAGAGCAGTCTCAAGCCGCCCTGGATTGCTTCGCTGCGCTCGCAATGACGAAACTTGGGAGAACTGCAATGCAGACCACCATCGCCGCCGCCATCCGTGCCGCCCTGCTCGAATGCGACCCGCACGCCAAGGTGATGGCGACGCGCAAGGTCGCGCGCGACTGGCGGCTCGGGAGGCTCGCCTTCGCGTTCGACGCCGCCATGCCCGAGACCCCCGGCCGTCCGGACTCGCCCGAACTGCTGCCGCCCGGCAAGATGCCCCGGCGCAAGGGAGGGGGCGAACGGGGCCGCATCGCCCTGTGGCACGCGCTCGCGCATATCGAGTTCGTGGCGATCGATCTCGCGCTCGATATGGCCGGGCGGTTCGGGCAATCGATGGGGCGGCAGTTCGTGTCCGACTTTCTCAAGGTCGCAGCGGACGAGGCCATGCATTTTTCCCTGATCGACAGGCATTTGCGCACGCAAGGCAGCCACTACGGCGCCCTGCCCGCCCATGACGGACTGTGGAGCGCCGCGCACGAGACGCGGGGCGATGTCGGCGGTCGCCTCGCCGTCGTGCCGATGGTGCTGGAAGCCCGCGCGCTGGACGTCACGCCCACGGCGATCGAGCGGGTCCGCACGATGGGCGACGAACGCGGCGCATGCATCCTCGAACGCATCCTTGACGACGAAATCGCCCACGTTCGATTCGGCGCAAATCATTTCGCCAACCACGCTGAACGGTTGGGCGAGGACCCGGGAGAGCTGTGGAAATCCTTGGTTTTTCGTTACTTTCACGGGTCGGTTAAACCGCCGTTCAACGACTCGGCGCGGCTCGCTGCCGGTTTGTCGCGCGATCTGTATACCGCGCTTGCCTGAGCCAAAACTAACGGCATAAGTCACACTCACGAGACGGCGGGGGGTTCCGACGATCTCCATACTCCTTGGCGCGACCGGTTTCGGCGTGCTCAAAATAGCGTCGCTTTCCTCGGAATGACGGCGGATAAGCAAGGTATTGCGAGTGGTCGTAACGAAATTTTTCGCCAAGTTCCGCGCAGTGACCGGCGTTTTCGTCGCAGCGGGACTGTCCATTGCAGCGCAACCTGCAATGGCCAACAGCAGCGCTGCCGCTGCCGACATTTCCTCCACCCTGCGCACCAGCCAGGCCGCGAACCAGTCGGTCACCGGCGGTGAGGACGAGCAGTTCAGCCAGCTGTTCAGCTCCTGGCAGAACTATGAGGAAACCGGCCTTGCCGCCGCCAAGCCCAAGGCAGCCGTCGGCGGCATCGCCACCGTCGCCATCCCCTCGCGCAACCCCCTCGCTCAAGAGCGCATGACCAGCACCTTCGGCATGCGCGAACACCCCATTCTCGGCGGTCGCCGCGCCCACAAGGGCGTCGATCTCGCCGCTCCCACCGGCACCCCGGTCTACGCCACCGCAGACGGCACCGTCAGCCGCGCCTCGTGGTTCAGCGGCTACGGCCTGTTCATCTCGCTCGAGCACGGCGGCGAGATGCAGACCCGCTACGGCCACATGTCGCGCCTGAACGTTGCGGAAGGCCAGCGCGTCCACAAGGGCGACATCATCGGTTACGTCGGTTCCACCGGCAACTCGACCGGCCCGCACCTCCACTACGAAGTGCGCGTCGACGGCGAGGCCGTGAACCCGGTCCCCTACATGCAGCAGCCGAGCCTTGCTTCGGCCAACTGACCAGCGTTTTCCTGTTGAGAGGAGGAAGAGGCGGCTCACAAGGCCGCCTTTTCTTTTGCCTGTGTTCCGCGATGCGCCAAAAAAAAGGGGGCAGCCCGTCACGAGGGTGGGCCGCCCCTTGAAGTTGGGGAGAAGCGGTTACCGCACCGGGGCTCCGCCGGAGCGGAAGGGGTTGGTGCGGTGGACCGGCAAGACGGTCTTCGCACTGGCGGCCGCGTCTCGCATTGATCGCGGTCAAATACGCCAGAACCCGCTGAAGTTCTTCTGCGCGCCGCCGTTCTTGGCCTGAAATGGACACGTCCCGCTTCCGGCCCACCCCGATCCTGCGCGAGCGCCGCCGCAGGCGCTGCACGCGCTTTGCGCTGACCGATTCGCGCGGAGGGGAAATTGCCGTGATCGTACGCGACATATCCTCGCGCGGGCTCAGTGCCGCTGCGGCGGGGGAGCCGCCCCGCCTCAACGAAGTGGTGCGCGCCACGCTGGAGGACGGCCGCGAGGTCTGGGGCCTCGTGCGCTGGCGCGAGGGCAACCTTTTCGGGGTGGAGTTCGATACGCGGGGGTGACGCTCACACCGCCGAACTGAAGCGCCGCAGCGAATCCTTGCGATACGGGTCGAACCGCGCCGCGATCGAGCGCGCGTAAGGCAGTCCGCCCGGCAGCACGACGAGGTCGCCGCCATCGGTCTCGCACAATCCGGCATCGAGGTAGGGGCGCAGCAGCGGCCCGGCCTCCTGCCACAAGTCCGCCGCCACAGGCGCGCGGCCCTGGCACAGCAGCGCCTCTATCACCGCGCCGCGCCGCTGGTCCTCGGCGCTCCGGACGATCCCGCGCGTCGCGGTCAGGCGGTCCTGCGAGAGCATCATGCGATAGCGCCCGGTGTTCTTCTCGTTCTGGACGAGCAGGTCCGGGAAGCCGCCGATCGCAGAGGCGCCCAGCCCCAGCAGGACCGGCGCCTGATCGTCGGTGAAGCCCTGAAAGTTGCGCCGAAGGTGTCCGGTCAGCGTCGCCTGCGCCAGCGGATCGCCGGGCAGCGCGAAATGGTCGAAGCCCACCGCGACATAGCCCCGGTCCAGCAGGAAGGCGTGCCCGTAAGCCGCCATGGCGAAGCGCGCCTCGGCACCGGGCAGTTCGCTCGCATCGATCTTGCGCTGGCGGGGGATCAGGTGCGGAACGTGGGCATAGCCGAACAGCGCGATGCGATCGGCGCCGAGCGCGACGGCGCGCTCCAGCGAATCCTTCAGGTGCGCCATGGTCTGGCCGGGCAGCCCGTACATCAGATCGAAGTTCAGCGAACCCACGCCCGCGCCGCGCAGCATGGCGACGGCCTGCTCGATCATCGCCGTCGGCTGAACCCGGCCGATCGCCCGCTGCAACGGCTCCGCAAAGGTCTGCACGCCGAGGCTGGCGCGCGCGATCCCGACCGAGGCGATCACCCCCGCCCACCCGGGGCCAAGGGTGCGCGGGTCCAGTTCGATCGAAGTGACCGGGTGCGAGGTCTCGAACTGCAGCGTCAGCGCATCGACCAGCCGCACGAAGTCGATCGGCGAAATGCCGTTGGGACTGCCGCCGCCGAAAGCGATACGCGTGACCCGCGCGCCTGTGGGAAGGCGTTCGGCGACGAGATCAATCTCGCGGTGAAGCGCGTCGAGGTAGCTGGCTACCCTGTCCCGCCGGTTGGCGACGCTGGTGTTGCAGCCGCAATACCAGCAGATCTTCTCGCAGAACGGGATGTGGACATAGAGCGATACCTCGCCCTGCGTGCGCTCCAGCGCCTCCTCGTATTGGCCCGCGCCTATCCCGCCAGCGAACTCGGCGGCGGTGGGGAAGCTGGTGTAGCGCGGCACGGGAATCGCCAGCAGTTCGGGGTGATAGGTCCACATGGCCGCAACTTTGCCTTATCCCTCAGCGCCGTCATTGCGATCGATCAAGCCGCTTGCGTTTGGAATCGGAATGGCAGCCCTTGGCGCAACATGGCCCCTGCGGCGGTCCCGGAGGTGCGGGGACCGGCACGCTCACCGCACCGCCATTGCAGGTCATGGCGACAAACTCACGCGCCTCGACCTGCAGCGGGCCGACCATCGCCGGGACCAGCGCCAGCGTGCCGAACAGGGCGATCAGGCGCCGCGTCATGGCGCATCCTCGTCGATCAGGATGCGGTTGGCGGCGCCGTCCATATCCTCGTACTGGCCCGAGCGCATCGTCCAGAAGAACGTGCCCAGCGCGCAGAGCCCCATCGCCAGCGACAGCGGGATCATGAAGCCGAGAATCGTCATTGCGCTTCCTTCCCTGCCGCGCGCGCCAGCCGCAGCGAATTGCCGACCACCAGCAGCGAACTGCCCGACATCGCCAGCGCCGCCACCAGCGGGGTGACGTGGCCGAGGATCGCCAGCGGCACCGCCAGCACGTTGTAGCCCACCGCCATCGCGAAGTTCTGGCGCACCACCCGCATCGTGGCCCGCGCGACCTTCACCGCCGTCGCCACCGGCATCAGCCGCTCGCCGACGAAGACGCCGTCGGCCGCCTGCTGCGACACGTCGCTCGCCCCGCCGGGCGCGAGGCTGACGTGGGCGCCCGCCAGCGCCGGGCCGTCATTGAGCCCGTCGCCCACCATCAGCACCTTGTGGCCAAGCGCCGCGCGGCGTTCGAGCAGCGCCAGCTTGTCCGCCGGGCGCATCGCCGCGGTGGCGAACAGGCCCAGTTTCCGCGCGACACCGCCGACCGCTTCCACCCTGTCGCCCGAGGCGATCGCGGCGATGAGGCCCTGCGCCTTCAGCGCCGCCAATGTCTCGGTCACGTCGGGGCGCAGGCTGTCGGCGAAGGTAATGCGGGTGCGGGTGCCATCGACGAGCAGGTCGACGGCGAGAGTGTCGGTCTCCACCTCCGGCCGCAGCAGCGCGACTTCGGCACCGTCGCAGCGCCCGATCATGCCGGAGCCGGTGGCCTCGCGCACCAGTTCGACGGCTGCGGGCTCCACACCTTCGCCGCGCAGCGCATGGGCGAGGCCACGGCTCAGCGGATGGCGGCTCGCCTGCGCCAGACCCAGCGCGATGGCGCGGCTGCGCGGGCCGAGCATGGCCAGCGTGACCGGGCGCGGTTCGCCCAGCGTCAGGGTGCCGGTCTTGTCGAGCAACACTTCGTCCGCCTCGGCCAGCCGCTCCAGCGCCGAGCCGTCCTTGATGAGCAGGCCCCGCCGCATCAGCGCCCCCGCCGCGACGACTTGCGCCGCCGGAACCGCAAGGCCGAGCGCGCAGGGGCAGGTGATGATGAGGACGGCGGTGGCGATCGTCAGCGCCTTGTAGACGCTCGCCCCTGCGATCAGCCAACTGCAGAAGCTGAGGAACGCGAGGGTGTGGACGGCGGGCGCATAGAGCCGCGCCGCGCGGTCCGCCACGCGCACGTAGCGCGAGCGGGACTGGCCCGCCTCGTCCATCAGCCGCGCGATGTCGGCGATGGCGGTGTCCTGCGCAGCGGCGGTGACGCGCACCCGCACCGGGTTGCCGAGGTTGATCGTGCCCGCGTGGACGAGGTCGCCAGTCACGGCGGGGCGCGGGGCGCTCTCGCCGGTGAGCATCGCGGTGTCGATGGTGGTGCGGCCTTCGACGACCTCGCCGTCGGCGGCGAGCGCTTCGCCTGCCGCCACCAGCATCGTCATGCCGGGGCGCAGCTTGTCGGCCTCGACGTAGCGGGCGGTGCCGTCCTCGCCGATCACTTGCGCGCCCCGCCCCATGCGGCCGAGCAGGGCGGCGATGCCGGAGCGGGCGCGGCCGCGCATCATCGCGTCGAGCGTGCGGCCCGCGAGCAGGAAGAACAGCAGCATCACCGCGCCGTCGAAGTAGGCGTGCTCGCCTCCGGCCAGCGTTTCGTAGAGGCTCATGCCCGTCGCCAGGATCACGCCGATGGAGATCGGCACGTCCATGTTGGTGCGCCGGTACTTCAGCGCCATCCACGCCGAGGCGAAGAACGGGCGGCCCGAATAGACCACCACCGGGATGCCGATCAGGGCGCTGATCCAGTGGAACATGCCGCGCGTCACCGCGTCGGTGCCCGACCAGACCGAGACCGAGAACAGCATGATGTTCATCATGCCGAAGCCCGCCACCGCCAGCGCGCGGATCAGGCGCTTCGTCTCCACATCGTCGCGGGCGAGCGGGTTGTCGGCGGCGCGTTCGGCCTCGAAGCCGAGTTTGCGCAGCTCCTCGATCAGCGTTTCGGCATCGAGCGTCTCGGCATGGCTGACGGCGACGCGCTTGGCGGAGAGGTTCACACGCGCCGAAGCCACGCCGGGGACGAGCCCGAGGCCGCGTTCGATCTTGCCGATGCAGCCGGCGCAGCGGATGCCGGGGACGGTGAAGCGGCTGTCGATGCTGGGCGCGGTATCGAGTGCGGTTTCGGCGGGGACCGACGGCGGGGGTGTGATCGCGTTCATGCGCCGATCTCCTGTTCGGTGCGCCATTGGCGGCCCTCGGTTTCGACATCGAAGCGCAGGGTCCAGCGGCCTGCGGGCAGCGGCCGGGTGCTGATCCAGTGCCCGCCCTCGCGGTGGAAGGTGAGTGCGGTGTCGGGGAGGCGGCCGAGGGGGTGGCGGGCCACGGCGGTGAGCTTGGTGTGGGCGGCGGGGGCTTCGACAAGCTCAGCCTGAGCGGGATTTATAGCAGCGCTATTACCTCCCACCCGCTCATCCTGAGCTTGTCGAAGGATGGATGGCGCGACCTTCAAATCCACTACCACCCTGCCCTCGGCCCCGCGCCGCGCTTCCAGCCGCCACCCGAGCGCCTTCTCCTTCGCCGCTTCATCCAGCCAGCGGTTGAAGTCCTGGCTGGCGACGTAGGAGTTCTCCACCACGATCCCGCCGAAGGTGGTGCTGGCGAGCGTCGCCATCGTCACGTTGACTGCCAGCACCACGCCGAACCCGGCGACGAGGATCGCAGTCATATGCTTTCCATTGAAAGGCTTGCGGGTTTGCACGGTCATGGGATCGCCTCCTGCGGCGTGTCGAAGGTCACTTCGGATAGGGCGGTCTCGCGCGCCTCGCCCTCGGCGGTGACGCGGAAGGCGAAGTCCTGCGCGGCGGTTGTCGCCAGACCTGGGGCAGGCGCGACGACGTAGACGCGCAGGGGCAGCGTGGCGTCGGCGGGGATCGTGCGGGTGAGGGTACGGGCGGCGTCGGCGCGGGCGCTGTCGTCGGTCCACATCACCGCGCCGGGGAGACCGACGATGGCGATCTCCATCCTGCGCGGGCGGCCCTCCATGTTGCGCAGGCGCAAGGTGTAGGCGCCCCGCACCGAGCCGTCGCTCAGGAGGATGTACGGCGGGTTGCGATCCTTGGCGACGGTCAGTCCGGTGTGGACGCGGGTGCCCAGCGCGAACAGCAGGGCAAGGCCGATGCCCGCCCAGACCGCGAGGTACGCCAGCGTGCGCGGGCGCCAGATCAGCTTCAGGTGGCGCGTCGGCGGCTGTCCCGCCTTCTCGCGCTCGGCATCGTCCAGCGTGGCGTAGTCGATCAACCCGCGCGGGCGGCCGATGTCTTGCATCACCCGGTCGCAGGCGTCGATGCACAGGGCGCAGGTGATGCAGCCGACTTGCGGGCCCTGGCGGATGTCGATGCCGGTGGGGCAGACGGCGACGCACTGGTTGCAGTCGATGCAGTCGCCGAACACGTCGGGCGCTTTCTGCGACTTCTTGAGGCTGGCGCGCGGTTCGCCGCGGAAGTCCTTGTAGGTGACGGTCAGCGATTTCTCATCGGTCATCGCGGTCTGGATGCGCGGCCAGGGGCACATGTAGATGCACACCTGTTCGCGCATGAAGCCGCCGAGCACGAAGGTGGTCGCGGTCAGCGTCGCCACGGTGGCGTAGGCGACGGGGTCGGCGGTGCCGCTCCAGAACGCGGTCCAGAGCGTAGGCGCGTCGGCGAAGTAGTAAATCCACGCGCCGCCAGTGGCGAGGCTGATGGCGAGGTAGATCGCCCACTTCACCAGCCGCCGGGCGATCTTGGCCGGTCCCCACGGGGCCTTGTAGAGCCGCATTCGCGCATTGCGGTCGCCGTCGATCAGGCGGTCGACGTGCTGGAACAGGTCGGTCCAGACGGTCTGCGGACAGGCATAGCCGCACCACGCCCGCCCCACCGCGCTGGTGACGAGGAACAGGCCGATGCCCGCCATGATGAGCAGGCCCGCCACGAAGTAGAACTCGTGCGGCCAGATCTCGATGCCGAACATGTAGAAGCGGCGGTGGGCGAGGTCGATCAGCACCGCCTGGGTTGGCGCATAAGGGCCGCGATCCCAGCGCAGCCACGGCGTGACCCAGTAGACCGCGAGGCACAGCGCCATGATCGCCCACTTGATGCGGCGGAACTTGCCGTCGATGCGGCGATTGAAGACGGGCTCTCGCTTTGCGTAGAGCGAGAGCTGGGTCATGTCGGGGGGCTTGTTCATGGTACTTGTCCCGCCTGGGAGTGCTTCCTTTTTCTCCGTCATCCCCGCGAAGGCGGGGACCCATCTCCTGAACTGGCATGTTGCACGGTCATCAGATGGGTTCCCGCCTTCGCGGGAATGACGGGTCAGGGGGTGGCGGCAGCTTCGGGCTCGGGCGCAGGCGTCTGTTCACCCCCGCCGAGCGAGTGGACGTAGGCCGCCAGCATCTTGATCGTCACCGGATCGAGACGGCCGGTCCATGCGGGCATCACCCCCATGTGCGGCTTGCTGACCTGCGCGACGACATCGTCCTTCGTGCCGCCGTCGAGCCAGATCGCATCGGTCAGGTTGGGCGCGCCGAACTGGCGGCTGCCCTTGCCTGCCGGGCCGTGGCAGACGGCGCAGTTGTCGGCGAAGAGCTTCGCGCCCTCGGCGTTGCCGCGCGCCTTGCCCGAAAGCGAGAGGACATGGCTTGCCACCGCGTCGATCTGCGCCGCCGTCAGCAGGCCATCGCTGCCGAAGTTCGGCATGATCGACTGCCGCGTGACGTCATCGCCGGGCTGGCGGATGCCGTGGAGCAACGTCGTCTCGATGGTTTTCAGATCGCCGCCCCAGAGCCAGTCGTCGTCGTTGAGGTTGGGGAAGCCCTTCGACCCCGCCGCGCCGGCGCCGTGGCACTGGACGCAGTTGATCCTGAACGCCGCCGCGCCGCCCGCCACCGCCGCGCGCATCAGTTCGGGGTGCTTCGGCAGCTCCTCGATTCTCATGTCCGCCAGCGCCGCCACGGTCTTCGCGCGGGTGGCGGCGGCGGCCTTCATGTCCTTGTCCAGCTCGCCCCGGCTGGTCCAGCCGAGCGTGCCTTGCGTCGCGCTCGAAAGCATCGGCCACGCCGGGTAGACCACGCTGTAGCCCAGCGCGAAGACGATGCAGGCGTAGAAGGTCCAGAGCCACCAGCGCGGCAGCGGGGTGTTGAGTTCCTCGATCCCGTCCCACTCGTGGCCGACGGTTTCCGTGTTCGTGGCTTCGTCGAGGCGTCCTTTTGGATGATGCTCAGCCATCGTTCTCGTCCTTGAAGATCATCGTCGCGGCGGCGTCGTTCTTCGCGCGGTGGCCGGGCCGGAAGGGCCAGGCGATCAGCACGACGAACACCACCAGCATCGCCAGCAGGCCCCAGCTGTCGGCCAGATGCCGCAGCATGTCGTACGTGGAATGGGTGCTGAGGGAGAAGGTCATCGCCCCTTCTCCTTGGCCAACTGCTCCTGCGCGGCGGCGGCGTTGACATCGACCATGGTGCCCAGCACCTGCAGATAGGCGACGAGCGCATCCATCTCGGTCACGCGGCTGGGGTCGCCGTCGAAGTCGCGGATCTGCGCCTTGGGGTAGCGCTTGAGCAGGTCGCCGGGATCGGCTTCCGGGGCGGCCTGCGCGTTGAGGTCGGCCAGCGCGCTGGTGATGTCGCGGTCGGTGTAGGGCACGCCCACGCGGCGCAGCGCCGTCAGGTTCGCGGCGGGGTCGGCGACTTGCAGGTCACGCTCGGCGAGGAAGCCGTACTTCGGCATCACCGATTCGGGCACGACGCCTTCGGGGTTCGTCAGGTGCTGGACGTGCCAGCTGTCCGAATACTTGCCGCCCACGCGCGCAAGGTCAGGCCCGGTGCGCTTGGAGCCCCACTGGAACGGATGGTCGTACATCGATTCCGCCGCGAGGCTGTAGTGGCCGTAGCGCTCCACCTCGTCGCGGAAGGGGCGGATCATCTGGCTGTGGCAGACGTAGCAGCCCTCGCGCACGTAGATGTCGCGGCCCGCCTGCTCCAGCGGGGTATAGGGGCGCACGCCCTGAACTTTCTCGATGGTGTTGTCGATCCAGAACAGCGGCGCGATCTCGACGATGCCGCCGATGGCGACGACGACCAGCGCGCAGATGCCCAGCAAGGTGATATTCTTTTCAAGCGTCTTGTGGCGTTCGACGATGGTGGTCATGGTTCTTGTCCCTGTTCGTCGTCAGTTCGCGAGGATCGGGCGGTCGGCGGCGGGATCGTAGGCGGCATCGCGCAGGGGCTTTTCCTCGCGCAGCTTGCCGAGGATCGTGGCCCAGACGTTGACCGTCATGATGACCCCGCCCGCGAGGTAGAGCGCGCCGCCGAAGGCGCGCAGCGCATACATCGGATGGAGCGCCGCCACGGAGTCTGCGAAGGAGTTCACGAGGTAGCCGTCGGCGCCATATTCGCGCCACATCAGGCCCTGGGTGATGCCCGCCACCCACATGCTGGCGGCGTAGAAAACGATCCCCAGCGTCGCGAGCCAGAAGTGCCAGTTCACCATGCGCAGCGAGTACAGGCGCTCACGGCCCCACAGGCGCGGCACGAGGTAGTAGATCGCGCCGAAGGTGATCATCCCGTTCCAGCCCAGCGCGCCGGAGTGGACGTGGCCGATGGTCCAGTCGGTGTAGTGCGAGAGCGAGTTGACGCTCTTGATGCTCATCACCGGGCCTTCGAAGGTGCTCATGCCGTAGAAGGCCAGCGCCATCACCATCATGCGGATGATCGGATCGGTGCGGACCTTGTCCCAGGCGCCGTTGAGCGTCATCAGCCCGTTGATCATGCCGCCCCAGCTCGGCATCCACAGCATGATCGAGAACACCATGCCCAGCGTCTGCGCCCAGTCGGGCAGCGCGGTGTAGTGCAGGTGATGCGGCCCCGCCCAGATGTAGAGGAAGATCAGCGACCAGAAGTGGATGATGGACAGGCGGTAGGAATAGACCGGCCGCTCGGCCTGCTTGGGCACGAAGTAGTACATCATCGCCAGGAAGCCGGCGGTCAGGAAGAAGCCCACCGCATTGTGGCCGTACCACCACTGCACCAGCGCGCCCTGCACGCCCGCGAACAGCGGGTAGCTCTTGGAACCCAGCAGGCTGACCGGCAGGTCAAGGTTGTTGACCACATGCAGCATCGCCACGGTGACGATGAAGGCGAGGTAGAACCAGTTGGCGACGTAGATGTGCGGTTCCGAGCGCCTCACGATCGTGCCGACGAAGACCGCGAGGTAGCAGACCCATACCACCGTCAGCCACCAGTCGACGTACCATTCGGGCTCTGCGTATTCCTTGCCCTCGCTGATGCCGAGGAGGTAGCCGGTGGCGGCCAGCACGATGAACAGCTGGTAGCCCCAGAACACGAAACGGGCGAGACCGGGGAAGGCCAGCCGCGCGCGGCAGGTGCGCTGGACGACGTAGAAGCTCGTCGCGATCAGGGCATTGCCGCCGAACGCGAAGATCACCGCCGACGTGTGCAGCGGGCGGACCCGGCCGAAGTTGAGGTAGGGCTCCAGATTGAGCCAGGGCCAGGTCAGCTGCGCGGCGATGAACACGCCCGCCAGGAACCCCGCCATGCCCCAGAACACCGTGGCGATCATGCCCCAGCGGATCGGGTCGTCGTCATAGCGCCCCTGATCGGGGAAGCGCAGCACGCCGCGCGCGATGCCGTCATAGTCGGCGCCGCGCAGGGTGAACCACAAGGCGGTCATCGCCGCGATGGCGACGATCCCCATGTGGATGGCGAAGCCCTGATCCACCGCCAGCGCGGAGGCCATCACGGCAAGGAAGAGCACGGCAAGCCACACGCCTGCCCGCGCCAGCACCGAAACCATAAGCTGTCTCTTTTCGAGATGAGTTGCTGATCAGGGTCCGCCTTGGGCGCAGGAGCCGGGAGTCGCATTGACGGGGATCAAAAACCCTCGTCGTCCCGGACCTGATCCGGGACCGCTGGCCGTGAACGGCCCGCCTCGCGGTGCGCGCAGCAGGGGCTTCGACAAGCTCAGCCTGAGCGGTGTTGAGAGGAGAGGTTATCAGTCCCGCTCAGGCTGAGCTTGTCGAAGCCCCCGCCGGGCAGCACGCGCCTAAAGACAGCCACCGGTCCCGGATCAGGTCCGGGACGACGGGGCGACAGCAAAATTCTCCCCGACTTGCGCCCGATCAATTCATCCCGGTTGCATGAAGCGCAAACCGCAAGGGCCGCTCAAGAGGGGGGACATGCATGGTGCAGCCCCGGCGGTCATTCGAAAGACAGCGATATGCGCAAGATCACCCTGCTCGCCGCCGCGCTTGCGGCCACTGCCTTCACCACGCCCGCGATGGCCGGAAGCCCGGACGGCAGGTTTCAGGTCAAGGTGCTCGCGACCGGGGTTCTGCCCGACGGCGGCATCGACAAGGTCAAGTCGATCGATTCGGGCCTTGCCGCCACGCTGACCGGCATGGGCGTCACCGACGTCGACGCCCGGGCGAACGACAACGTCGTGCCCACCCTCGCGGTCGAATACTTCTTCACCAAGGCCGTCTCGGTCGAGACGATCTGCTGCTTCACCCAGCATCACGTGGGCGGTGCGGCGGACCTTGCGGGCACGCGGCTGGTCGATCACGTGCTGATCCTGCCCGCGACCGTGACCGCCAAGTACCACCTCGACACCGGCACCCCGATCAAGCCTTATGTCGGCGCCGGCCCCGCGCTGTTCTTCGTGTTCGACGAAAAGCCCGGCGCCACCGCGCAGGCGCTCGGCGTGGACAAGGTGAAGATGTCCAATTCCTTCGGCGTCGCGCTGCAGGCGGGCGTGGACATCGCGCTCGGCCAGAGCGGCTACGGCGTGACGCTCGATGCCAAGAAGTACTTCATCAAGCCGACCGCCAGCTTCTATGCCGATGGGGCGAAGGTGCTGGAAACGAAGCACGACCTCGACCCGTGGGTGCTGAGCGCGGGCCTGTCGTACCGGTTCTAAGCGCGCTTGCCCTTGACAAATATAACCACATGGGTTATATGGCCCAGCATCCGGAGCGGCGAATGATCACGTCGCTCCGGTGTATCGGGTCGGCGTCGTGGGCCGGGATGCGGTTTCAACCGTGGCCATGCAACCCACGCGTCCGTTCGAAGACCCGGACTGTCCCTGCGCTACCGGAAACGCCGTCCATACGTTCCTGCGACACGTCGTTGGGCATGGGACGGCCATCCCGGATAGCCTTCGGCCGATAACGCTGCGAACCCTAACGATGGCCACATGGGACAAGTCCGATGGAATACAGGTCGAGCCGGGCTGCACCGTGAGTTACCCGGCCGCTCGCCAGAGCTTCACGGAAAACAAAACCCCGCGTCCCGGTGAGGACGCTCCCGACGCCGACCCGATGTTACCTTCGGATGCGTTGATTTCCCCGGCGTAATGGCCCGCACTCGCCAGCGGGTATTTTTGCGTGACCCCGCTGCACGAACGACATCGTCATCCCAGCGAAAGCTGGGACCGCTGGCCTGTTACGGCCAACTATCGTTCAAACGCCCTGCCGAGGGTTGGGCTTTGCGCGGCCAGCGGTCCCAGCCTTCGCCAGGATGACGGTGTTGGGTGACGATGTTCCCGCATCCTACCCATTCACACTTCGTGGAAGTTCAATGTCGCGTTCAGGATGAACACCAGCGTGCCCGAACACAGCGAGACGATCACCCGCGCGAGCAGATAATGCGCGTCGAACACCGTGGTCAGCAGCGCGAAACCGCCGAGGATCACCGCCAGCCCCACCAGCGCGTTGGTGAGGTAATAGACATAGCCGGTGAAGATCCCGCGATCGCTCTCCCGAAACACCCAGACCCGTGCAAGGCCGTAATTCAGCGAGTTGGCGAAGAGGAACCCCGCCGTCACCGCCACGAACTTGTCGATGCCAAGCTGCGAGACCATCAGCCAGATCAGCGCCATGTCGATCGCGAAGCACAGGCACGAGGCCACGGCATTGCGCACGAACAGCACGGCGGTGTGCCGACTGAACAGGCCGTAGTGCGGGTGAGCGCCAAGGGAGCCCGGCACGATGGGCGAATGAAACATGCCAGTGGCAACGCCGCCGCCTCGCCATGGTTTCCCGCGAGCCGGTAACAGGGACGAACCGTTACCCTGCCTCGGCGACCAGCGTGTCGAAATCAAGGATCGTCACTTCGCGGCGCGAGGGCAGGTCGATCACGCCCTCGTTCTTGAGCCGGGTGAACTGGCGGCTGACGGTCTCGATGGTCAGGCCCAGCACGTCGGCGATCTGCTGGCGCGAGAACGGCAGGGTCAGGATGCGCCGCCCCGGATGCTCGAAATCGATCCGGCAGCCGGCGCCGCCGAGCCGTTCGGTCATCTCGACGAGGAAGCTCGCCATCTTCTCCGCCGCCGACTTGCGGCCGAGCAGCAGCATCCAGCGGCGCGTGCGGTCCAGTTCGCCCAGCGTGCGTTCGAGCAGCTTGTGCTCCAGCGCCGGATGCTCGCGCGCGAAGGCGTCGAAGTCGCGGCGGGAGAACACGCAGACGCTGGCGTCGGTCAGCGCCGTGACACCGTGCCCGGTGGTGCCGCCGAAGGGGCGGCCGATGAAGTCGGAAGGATAGACCACGCCGACGATCTGCTCGCGCCCGTCCTCGGTGTTGGTGGAGAGCTTGAGCACGCCGTCGATGACATTGGCGACGAGGACCGAATCCTCGCCCTCCCAGATGATCGATTCCCCGGCGGTCAGCTTGCGCGTGCGCCCGATCGCATTGAGCGCATTGAGTTCGCCGGCGTCGAGCGCGGCACAGATCGCCCGGTTGCGGACGACGCAAAGATCACAGCTGGACATGGTTTCCGATCACCGGGGGCTTCTCGTGGGTTGTATAGCGTATTGGCGGCTCGCGGGAAACTGCAGGGGCTTCGACAGGCTCAGCCTGAGCGGGGTTGGAGGTTTACGCTACCTCCGCTCACCCTGAGCTTGTCGAAGGTGTCAAACCTGCCGCTTCTCGAGCTTGCGCGCCAGCGTGCGGCGGTGGAGGCCGAGGCGGCGCGCGGTTTCGGAGATGTTGAATTCGCACTCCACCAGCGTCTGGTGGATGTACTCCCACTCCAGCGTCTTGATCGAGGTCTTGCGGCCCTCCACCGGCACGCTGGCATCGCCGCGCAGCGACGCGAAGGCCGCCTCGATGTCGTCGGTGTTGGAGGGTTTGGCGAGATAGTGCGAGGCGCCCAGTTTGATCGCCTCGACGGCGGTGGCGATGCTGGCGTAGCCGGTCAGCACGACGATGCGCGTCTGCGGCGCATGGGCATGAAGCGCCTCGACCACGGTGAGGCCGGAACCCGCGCCGAGTTTCAGGTCCACCACCGCGAACTCGAAGCTGTCCGCCAGGAACAGCGCCTCGGCCTCTTCGGGGCTTGCAGCGGAGGCGACGCGGTAGCCGCGTCGTTCGAAAGAGCGGCGCAGGGTTCGCGCGAAAGTGGGGTCGTCCTCGACGATGAGCAGGCTGGCGCCCGTCGCGCCGATGGCGGAGGGAGTGTCGGTCATTGCTTCTCCTGCCGTTGTTCTTGTTCTTCGAGCGCCAGTGTAGCGAGGGGGATCGCCAGTTGCACGCTCGCACCGCCGGTTTCACGGTTCTCCACCGAGACCGCGCCGCCCAGCTTGCGGATCACGTTGACGACGAGGAACAGGCCGAGCCCGCCCCCGTCGCGCCCCTTGGTCGAGATATAGGGCTGGCCGATGCGGCGCAGCACTTCGGGCGCGAAGCCGGGGCCGCGGTCGCTTACGGTCAGCATGACCTGCCGTCCCGGACTCTGGGCAGCGCCCTCCCCTTCCAGCCAGACCTCGATCAGGACGAGGTCGGGCGAGACCTCGATGGCGTTGTCGATGACGTTGCCAACGATCTGGCGCAGGCCCGGATCGGCGATGATCTCGACGTCACCCGCCATGCGGTCGATCACGCGCAGTTCGCCGGGGATGCGGGTGCGCCATTCCTCGGCGAGATCGTCGATGAAGCCGCGCACGGTGGTCACCGCCGGATCGACGCCGCGCACTTCACCCGCCGACATCAGGATGCCCGACACGATCGTCTTGCAGCGCTCCAGCTCGCGGCGCACGTCAGCAAGATCGGCGGCCATGTCGGGGTCGTCCCTGATCGTCGGCTCGTGGCTCCAGTCGCCCAGGATCACCGAGATCGACGAGAGCGGGGTGCCCAGTTCATGCGCCGCGCCCGAGGCGAGCAGGCCCATGCGGATGATGTGGTCCTCCTCCGCAGCCTGCTGGTAGTAGTCGGCGAGGCGCGCATCGCTTTCGCGCCGGTTGCGGTCGAGCCGCACGACGAAGACGATCAGCAGCACGGCGGCGAGCACGAAGCAGAACAGGCTGCCGTAGATGTAGAGGTGGAAGTGATCGCCCGCCAAGCGATCGGGCAGCTGCAGCGGCTCGTAGAAGAAGGTCAACAGCGCCATGCACAGGCAGGCGTTGAGCGCGACCAGCCAACTCCAGCGCGCCTCCAGGATGATCGCGCCGATGACGATCTGGAGGAGGAACAGGAAGGTGAACGGGTTTGTCGCCCCGCCCGAGTAATAAAGCTGCCAGCACAGCGCGACGACGTCGATCATCAGCGCCGAGAACATCTCGCGCTGGGTGAACGATTCGCGCTGCAGCACGACGCGCGCGACGGTCAGGTTGATGACGATCAACAGCAGCGGCGCCAGCAGCAGCGGCGCCAGCGGCAGGCGGACCTTGAGCACGGCAGAGACCACGACGATGGTGGCCAGCTGCCCGAACACCGCCGTCCAGCGCAGCTGGGTGAGCAGGACGACGCTGGAGCGGCTCGGCGTACTGCCCGGCACCTCCGGCGGCGCGAAGAGCGCCGCCAGGCGCTCGATCACGCCCGGCGCCATGTATAGGCGAGCGCGACCAGCGACAGCGCCGCCATCGCGAACCAGGTCAAGGCATAGCTGAGATGGCTGTCGGGGAACGTGATCTGGGTGAGGCCGGGTACGGGCTTGAGGGCGGGCGCGGTAGTCGCCTGCTCCGTCTGGACATCGACGAAGGCAGGGGAGACGGCGCCCAGCTTGCGCGCTTGCGCCAGCGCGGCGGTATCGCGCGAGTACCAGCGATCGTCCTGCGGGGCGTTGGATTGCAGGATACTGCCCTTGGGCTCGGGCAGGCGCAGCAGGCCGACGATCGACACCTTACCCGCAGGCGCCGAGGCTCCGGCGTCGGCGCGGGTGGTCCCGGCGGGCACGAAGCCGCGGTTGATCCACAGGAGCCTGCCGTCTTCGAGGCGCAGCGGCGTCATCGTCCAGTAGCCCGTTCCGCGTTCCGTGGCGGCCCGCACCAGCGCGGTCGCAGGCCCGTCATAGACGCCCGAGACGCGGACGCGAAGATATTCGAGATCGGGGCCGAGGCTGCCGTCCTGCGGCAGCGCCTGTGGAGCGGCATGGACGCGCGCATCGACGCGGGCGATCAGCGCGTGCTTCCAGTGCATCCGCTGGATCTGCCAGATGCCCAGGCCCACGAACATCGCGAAGGCCACTAGCAGAAGCGCGGCAAGCCCGATGGGCCGCCGCGCTCCTTTTGCCGCCGTTGTGCGGTCCTCGGTCAGGGCAGCTGGCCCATGTCGTGGACGCTCATCGGCATCATGTTGGTGTTGAGGTGGAACATGACCCACAGCGAACCGGACAGCGTGATGATGACCAGAACGATCGTGAAGATCAGCGCCATGACCGTCCAGCCGTTCTCCGACTTGGTGTTCATGTGCAGGAAGTAGATCATGTGGACCACGATCTGCACCACGGCGAAGGCCATGATGACCAGCGCGGTGGTCTGCTTGTCGGGGATCGCGCCCGTCATCACCAGCCAGAACGGGATCGCGGTGAGCACGACCGACAGCAGGAAGCCGACGACGTACTCGCGCATCGAGCCATGGCTCGCGCCGTGCTCGTCGTGGTGATCGTGCGCGGCGGGGTTGGGGTGGGCGTGTTCGTTCGCCATCACAGCATTCCCATCAGGTAGACGAAGGTGAAGACGCCGATCCAGATGACGTCGAGGAAGTGCCAGAACAGCGACAGGCACATGAGGCGGCGCTTGTTGGCCGGGATCAGGCCCTTCTTGCCGACCTGCACCACCAGCGTGAACAGCCAGATCAGGCCGAAGGTGACGTGCAGACCGTGGGTGCCCACCAGCGAGAAGAACGCGGTGAGGAAGCCCGAGCGCATCGGCGTCGCACCCTCGTGGATGAGGTTGCTGAACTCGTAGAGTTCGATGCCGAGGAAGCATGCGCCGAACACGGCGGTGACCAGCAGCCAGGCTTGCGTCGCGCCCTTGTTGTTCTTCTCCATGGCCAGCATGGCGAAGCCGTAAGTGATCGACGAGAACAGCAGCATGGCGGTGTTGAGCGCCACCAGCGGCAGCTCGAACAGGTCCTTCGGCCCCGGCCCGGCGGCCAGGCTGCCGCCCAGCACGCCGTATGCCGCGAAGAGCATGGCGAAGATGAGACAGTCGCTCATCAGGTAGACCCAGAAGCCCAGCATGGTGCTGCCGCCTTCGGGGTGGTCATGCTCGTTCAGGTCGTAGAACGCGGCCTGAAGCTGCGCCTGATCGAGGGTGTGCGTTGGAGCGGTGTTGGCGGTCATGTCTCAGGCTCCCGCGGCGGCGAGCTGGCGGGTGCGTTCCGCCTCGGTCGCTTCGACCGTCTCGACGGGGATGTGGTAGTCCCGCTTGTAGTTGAACGTATGGAAGATCGCGTAGCCGATGATCCCGGCGAACGAGACCGCCGCGAGCCACCAGATGTACCAGATCATCGCGAAGCCGAGCGACGTCGACAGACCCGCCAGGATCAGGCCGGTCCCCGTGCCGCTGGGCATGTGGATCGGACGGAAGCCGGAAGTCGGACGCTGGACGCCGCAGCGCTTCATGTCGTCCCAGGCGTCGAGGTCGTGGACCAGCGGGGTGAAGGCGAAGTTGTACTCCGGCGGCGGCGACGAGGTCGACCACTCCAGCGTACGACCGTTCCACGGATCGCCCGTCTCGTCCTTCAGTTCCTCGCGCTTCCAGATGGAGACGGCGAACTGGACCAGCATGGCGCCGATGCCACCGGCGATCATCACGGCGCCGAAGGCGGCGATGACGAACCAGATCTGGATCGACGGATCGTCGAACACGCGCATGCGGCGGGTCACGCCCATCAGGCCGAGGATATAGAGCGGCATGAAGGCGAACCAGAAGCCCGGAACCCACAGCCAGAAGCTGACCTTGCCCCAGAACTGGTTGAGCTTGAAGCCGAAGGCCTTGGGCCACCAGAAGTTGATCGCCGCGAAGATGCCGAACAGCACGCCGCCGATGATCACGTTATGGAAGTGCGCGATCAGGAACAGCGAGTTGTGCAGCACGAAGTCCGCAGGCGGCACCGCGAGCAGCACGCCGGTCATGCCGCCGACCGTGAAGGTCAGCATGAACGCGACGGTCCACATCATCGGCAGCTCGTAGCGGATGCGGCCGCGATACATCGTGAACAGCCAGTTGAACAGCTTCGCGCCGGTCGGGATCGAGATCACCATGGTGGTGATGCCGAAGAACGAGTTGACGCTCGCGCCCGAACCCATCGTGAAGAAGTGGTGCAGCCACACGAGGTACGACAGGATGGTGATGACCAGCGTGGCGTAGACCATCGACGAGTAGCCGAACAGGCGCTTGCCCGAGAAGGTCGAGACGACTTCCGAGAACACGCCGAACAGCGGCAGGATGAGGATGTAGACCTCGGGGTGGCCCCAGATCCAGATCAGGTTCACGTACATCATCGGCGAGCCGCCGAAGTCGTTCGAGAAGAAGTTGAAGCCGAGGTAGCGGTCGACGGTCAGCATCGTCATCACCGCCGTCAGCACCGGGAAGGCGGCGACGATCAGGATGTTGGTGCACAGCGAGGTCCAGGTGAACACCGGCATGCGCATCATGGTCATGCCGGGCGCGCGCATCTTGACGATGGTGCACACCAGGTTGACGCCCGAAAGCAGCGTACCGACACCCGCGATCTGCAGGGACCAGATGTAGTAGTCGACGCCGACCCACGGGCTGTACGCCAGGTTCGACAGCGGCGGATAGGCCAGCCAGCCGGTCTGCGCGAACTCGCCCACGAACAGCGACATCATGGTGAGCACCGCACCGGCGGTGGTCATCCAGAAGCTGAAGTTGTTCAGGAACGGGAAGCTGACGTCGCGCGCACCGATCTGCAGCGGCACGATGTAGTTCATGAGGCCCGTGACGAAAGGCATCGCCACGAAGAAGATCATGATGACACCGTGCGCGGTGAAGACCTGGTCGTAGTGGTGGGCGTTGAGGTAACCGTCGTTGCCGTTGAACGCCATCGCCTGCTGGGCGCGCATCATGATCGCGTCGGCGAAGCCGCGCAGGAACATGACCAGACCCAGGATCATGTACATGATGCCGATCTTCTTGTGATCGACGCTGGTGAACCACTCCTTCCAGAGATAGCCCCAGAGCTTGAAGTAGGTCAGGCCCGCGACGAGCGCGGCGCCGCCGAGCATCACGACCACGAAGGTCGCGAGCACGATCGGCTCCTGCGGGATGGCATCCAGCCACAGGCGCCCGAGTAGCGGACTCCAGTGGTTATGGGCTTCGGCTTCGATGGCCATGAGTGTCAGTTCCGCGAATTCAGGGAAATGTGAGCGGGCTTGGCGGGCAATGCAGGCGCATCCTCACCGCCGAAGCCGATCGACTGCGGCGCGGGGATCCCGGCGCCGTTCAGCGAGCGAAGGTCGGAAGGCGCCTTGACGGAACCGTCGCGCACCTGGCCGGGCATCTGCTCGCACAGCGCACGGACCCAGGCCAGCTCGCGCTTGACCGCGTCGCTGGGGTTCGCGCTCTCGGCAACCGCGCTGTCGCGGCCGTCCTTGTCGTACGACAGCATCTGCACGTTGCGGATGCCCGCCTTGCCCATACCGCCGCGCGCATCGAGAGCCATCATCTCGCTCATGCACATCTTGCCCGGCTGGACGCACATGTTGACGACGGCGTCATAGAGCTTGGGATCGACGTTGGCGAAGCGGATCGCCGGAACCTTCTGCGTCGGCTTCTCGAGTTCGAGGTAGGCCGCACGGTCGAGGGTGCCGCCCATCTGCTTGGCGGGAACGCCGGTGAACGCTTCGGCGGCGATCACGTCGCCCGCAGGCTGCGGCTTGGTGCCCGTGGTCTTCACATCACCGACCCACTTGGCGAAGTCCGCGTCCGAAACCGAACGCATCTTGAAGCGCATGTGGGTGAAGCCCGCGCCCGAGTAGTTGGCCGAGAAGCCGACCGACTCGACGTTCGAGTTCATCACCGCGTGCAGGCGCGTTTCCATGCCCGGCATCGCGTAGATCTGGCCCGCCATCGCCGGAACGTAGAACGAGTTCATGACGTTCGCGGAGGTGATCTTGAAGTTCAGCGGGCGGCCGCTCGGCACGACCAGTTCGTTGACCGTGGCAACGCCCTGCTCGGGGTAGATGAACAGCCACTTCCAGTCGAGCGCGACGACTTCCACCTCGAGAGGCTTCGCATCCTGCGAAACCTGGGTCTGGGCGTCGATGCGGCCGATGGTGCGGTAGGGATCGAGAAGGTGGGTGCTGGTCCAGGTCACGGCGCCAAGGCAGATGATGATGAGCAGCGGCGCGGCCCAGATCATCAGTTCGAGCTGGGTCGAGTGATCCCAGTCCGGCTCGTACTTCGCGTCCTTGTTATTGGCGCGGTAGCGCCACGCGAAGATCACCACCGCCAGCATCACCGGCACGACGATGAGCAGCATCAGCAGCGTCGCGACGACCACGAGGTCGCCCTGCTGCTGTGCAACATCGCCCGACGGCTTGAGCACGAGGGTGTTGCACGCCGACAGCGCAGCGGTCAGCCCGAGGGCGCCCACGACGCGCATCGCGCGGTTACGGAACGGGCCGAAACGACGGCCGGGCGGGTTCAGACGTGACTCGGGCGGTTGCATGGCGCGTCGCCTAGGCCCGTGCTGCGGATGCGAACATAGGACATTTTGTCCAATCCCCTTACGGCGTTTCAGATACAATAGGGCGGCCAATTGTGAAGCCGCGCGTCCGTCGCGCCGGTGCGATTCGCGGACGGGCGGGACTCTCGCTTATTCCCGTGTTATACCAGACGAAGGCCGAGATACGCCAGATGAGCACAACCACGACCCCGACCCGCGAGGAACTCGGCCTGCCGACGTTCAAGCCGCACCACGCGATTTCGCCCGGCGAGATCGCGATCGGCGTGATCATCGGCCGTACCTCGGAATTCTTCGACTTCTTCGTCTACGCCATCGCCTCGGTGCTGGTGTTCCCGAAGCTGTTCTTTCCCTTCGTCGATCCGCTGACCGGCACGCTCTACAGCTTCGCGATCTTCGCGCTGGCCTTCATCGCGCGCCCGTTCGGTTCGCTGTTCTTCATGGCGCTCGACCGTGCCTACGGCCGCGGCGTCAAGCTGACGATCGCGCTGTTCGGTCTCGGCGGCTCCACTGCCGCGATCGCCTTCCTGCCGACCTATGAGACCATGGGCGCCACCGCAATCTGGCTGCTGGCGATCTTCCGCATCGCGCAGGGCTTCGCACTCGGCGGCACGTGGGACGGCCTGGCTTCGCTGCTCGCGCTCAACGCCCCGGAAAACCGCCGTGGCTGGTGGGCGATGGTGCCGCAGCTCGGTGCGCCGTTCGGCCTCATCGTCGCCAGCGCGCTGTTCGCCTACATGATCGCCGTGCTGCCCGCCGCCGACTTCCTGGAGTGGGGCTGGCGCTATCCGTTCTTCGTGGCGCTCGCGATCAACGTCGTGGCGCTCTTCGCGCGCCTGCGCATCGTCGTCACCGAGGAATTCCAGACCCTGTTCGAAAGCCGCGACTTGCAGCCCGTCAGCGTCATGGGCACCGTCAGCAAGGAAGGCCGCACCGTCCTGATCGGCGCCTTCGCCCCACTCGCCAGCTTCGCGATGTTCCACATGGTCACCGTGTTCCCGCTCTCGTGGGTGTTCCTCTTCACCAAGGAAGCGCCGACCCGCTTCCTGCTGATCGAAGTGCTGGCCGCCGTCTTCGGCCTCGTCGCCGTGCTGTTCTCGGGCCGCCTCGCCGACCGTTACGGCCGCCGCACCCTGCTCGGCACTTGCGCTGTCGGCATCGCGGTGTTCAGCGGCTTCGCGCCGCAGCTGCTCGACGGAGGCACGGCCGGCGAGCTGGTGTTCATGATCGGCGGCTTCATCCTGCTGGGCCTGTCATTCGGCCAGTCCTCGGGCGTCGTCGCCTCGGCTTTCCCGACCGACCACCGCTACACCGGCTCGGCGCTCACCAGCGACCTTGCCTGGCTGTTCGGCGCCGGCTTCGCCCCGCTGGCGGCGCTGCTGCTCTCCACCCACTTCGGCCTAATCGCCTCGGGCGGCTACCTGCTCTCGGGCGCACTGGCGACCCTGCTGGCCCTGTGGCTGAACAAGGAACTCGCAAGCCGCTGAGGCCGGCGATACCTCAACCCTCAGACAAAAGGGGCCGCAACCATGAAGGTTGCGGCCCCTTTTTCATGTCAGGTCGGGATGGCAGTCAGTCCCTCGGGTGAAATCCCTGCATATCAAGGATCACGCGGTTCAGGGCCTCTCCGATGTCAGCCCGGAATAGTTGCGCCGTCTGCCCTGCATAGGCATCCATGGTTCCCTCCGCCCGTGCGGACTACCACCCGGCGTGGAATGCGACGAAAAGGATCTTCACTCTTCTGCCAGGGCCGCCCATGTCCCGGGATCGGCGTTCTGGCCACCCTGTCCCAGCAGCCTTCCGATCTGAGAGCGCGCGGCCTGCACCTGGCTGGCCGAAGGGTCGCGGGCACGGTTGGCCACCAGGTCGCCTAGCACGAGACAGGCGGTCATGACGTCGCCAGCATCGTCTGACCGCAACCGGAAGCCTCGCGTCAGTCCTGCATAGATGGCGGGATATCGTTCTGCAGCAGTTGTGGCTCGGCCAGCGCCGCAGCCTTCGGGTCCCAGGCTTTCAGACGCCCCAGAAAGTTTGCCTGCGCCTGC
>NZ_BSFC01000028.1 GCF_027922145.1 Novosphingobium resinovorum
GGACGCAATCTACCCGTCGCCGAAACGAACATCGCATTGTTCACGGCCGACCAGCTATCGACCCACGCCTCATGATCCGCCTTCCACTTTTGCAAAAGCGCGACCGGGAAATCGTTCGGGGCCTTATCTATCCTCGTATGGCATGTGGGGCAGAGAAGAATTAGGTTTTCATAAGAATTGTCCCCACCGACGCCATCGCCGCGAGGCCCTTCGGCTTGTCGCGCAACAATGTGGGCCATCTCGCCTGTCAGATAGCTTTCGCCATCCTCGCTGATTTCAGCCACTCGTTCGCGACAAGCAGGGTTGCTGCAATGGCCTCCAGCCATACCCCAAAGTGATTTTATGTCCTTCTCCGCTATCGGCACGGAACCCTCAAATAGCCGCTTGATAAATAGTCGCATTAAATGCGGTGTGCGATTTTTGGATGCAACAGGGACCGAAAAAGAAATCACCAGAAGCAAAGAAAGCC
Organism: Novosphingobium resinovorum; assembly: GCF_027922145.1. GTDB lineage: Bacteria > Pseudomonadota > Alphaproteobacteria > Sphingomonadales > Sphingomonadaceae > Novosphingobium > Novosphingobium resinovorum. The sequence continues at coordinate 470 of NZ_BSFC01000028.1, forward strand.
GCTGGCACTGGAAGCACAGCCATGACGATTGGTTCAGTGACCGCTTACGGGATTGGTGTTGCGGCCGGTAAGCGTCCGTAAGGGGCGCAAGCGTATATCAGTGCCCCTTTCATGTAATGCCCTGAGTCCGAGGCCGAAGCCTCCTCGGGGGCCAGTGCCGAATTGAGGAGAGGGGGAAGGGGCAGGCGAGCAACCCGAAAGGAGCCGCCCCATGTCCAACGTCGTGAAACTGCCGGGACCGCCAGCGCCGCCGCGCTGCGCGGTTCCTATCGGCCAAACCGTCTATGGCGCCCTCGAACTGGATCTCGACCGCGTCCTTGCGGGACGCATGCTTGTCCAGGGCGGGTCCGGTGCCGGCAAGAGCCAGACCATGCGCCGCATCGTCGAAGAGGCTTTCGACTACGTTCAGACCATGATCGTCGATCCCGAAGGCGAGTTCGGCAATCTCGCCGCGCACATCGGCGCGACGACGCTCAAGGCAGCTGAAATCGCGGCCGATGGCCTGACCGCCGCCGCAACGCGCGCGCGTCACCATCGTATCGCCCTTCATCTCGATCTCACCGACCTCGACCCCGAACAACGGATCATCAAGGCATCGGCCTTCTTCGCCGGTCTCGTCGGTGCTCCGCGCGAGGACTGGAAGCACACGGTTCTCGTCGCGATCGACGAAGGACACCTGCTTGCCCCCCATCAAGCCGGTTCCGCCCGCGATGCGGAAACCCGCCGTCTCGGCGTCGCCACGCTCACTGACTTGTGCGCCCGAGGCCGCAAACGCGGGATCGCGCCCATCATCGCGACCCAGCGCCTTGCCAAGCTCTCCAGCTCCGTCGTCTCCGAGCTTCAGAACTTCCTCATCGGCATCAATGTCTTCGACCGCGACATCATCCGCGCCGCCGACATTCTGGGCTTCAGCCGCAGCGAAGCCGAAAAGCTGCGTACCTTACGCGCCGGCGAGTTCTACGCCTTCGGCCCCGCGCTCACCCGCACCCCGATCATGGCCAAGATCGACCAGACCATCACCGAGCATCTCGGCGCCACCCCTCAGCTGCATGGCGCGGCCGACCTCGACCACTCCGAGGCTCAGAAACTCCTCGACCTCGAGCATCTTCGCGAAGCGCCCAGCCAGCGCGACGACAGCCTGAAGTCTCGCGGCAGCCGCGCCCTCGATGCCTTCCTGCTCGATCCTATCGCACCCACGGCCACGGCAATCTGCCTGGCGCTGAAAGGGATTTCGCCCAACGCCACGACGGCCAACGAACTGGCCAAGCACCTCGGCATCTCGCGCGAGGCCGTGGATCAGGCGCTGGACGTCCTCTCCGCGCTTTCGGCGGTGGATACCATGCCCCGGGCCGATGATCGCATGGCGCGCCTCCATACGCGGCTGCGCGCCCGTCTCAGTGATGTGCACCTGGTGGGTCTGTCATGACCGACGACACCGCACCCATCATCGTCGAGCTTGTTTCAATCGCGGACCCGTTACCGAAGGCATCTGCGCCGCTGGGGGAGATGCAGTACCGATCCGACAGCTGGACCCCGCAGGAGGTTCGCACCCTGCGCCGGCTGTTCAACGATGACACCCCGATGCCGGAAATCGCCGAGGCCCTGGGACGCGGCCTGCATGGTGTCAGGGACAAGGTCTGCACCCTTGGCCTGCGCCGCCATTCGACACGGCCCTGGAACGAGCTTGAAGACCACGAACTGATCCAGACTTATGGACAGGAGCCTGCAGCCACGATTGCCGCGCGGTTCGGCCGCTCATGTGGCGCGGTCTATGCCCGTGCCGCGATCCTTGGCCTCAGCGAAGCGGCAGCACCGGCATGGACGCCATGGGAAGATGCGCAGCTGCGCGCCGGCTTTGCCGCCGACATTCCGACAGCGCAGGTCGCCCTGATAATCGGCAGACCCCATTCGGGTGTCTATAGCCGTGCCGGCAAGCTGGGCATCAGGCATGCCAGCACCCCCAGGGGATGGACAAACGCCGAGATCGAACGCGCCATCGAACTTGTTGAAGCCGGACACAGCTACGCCGAGATCGGCACGATCCTTGGCACGGAAGGCTTCCCGGCCCGGACCAAGCCGTCGCTTCAGGGACTGATGAAGCGAACCGGGCAGGGCAAGGGTTGGGGCCGCGCCTGGATGCCCGAGGAAGATGAACTGCTCATCAAAGCCTATCGCGACAACGCCAGCCTGACGCCTCTTCGCAATCGTCTGGGTCGATCGCTCTTCTCGATCCGCTGGCGAGCGGAATATCTGAACCTTCGCGGCACCCATGCCCGGTCCAAAGGCTTCCGCCTTGGTCCTGACTGGTCCGAGGCCGACGAAGCTCGGCTTCGCCGCGACTACGGCAAGATCCCGACGCCTGAACTTGCCTGCCAGATGGGCCGGACGCGCGCGGCCATCTTCACCCGCGCGAATATCCTCGGCCTTGCCCATGAAGGGCGTCAGCGCTGGACGAGCGACCATCTGGCCGCCCTGCGGATCGCGCATGAGCATGGCATCAGCCTCACAGACCTTGCCGCGGCCCTCGGCCGTGAAGTCGATGCTCTTCACAAATATGCCGCAAAACAGGGCCTCGCATTCGGCCGTCGCCCCCGCAGGCCAGTGCCTCCGACACTCGCTGACATCCTGAATCTGCCCGAGGCCGCGAAAGGGAAGGGGGAGGGGTGAAGGCGAAGGCAAGGATTTTCCGCGCCAGCAGGAGATGCAGCATGTGCCCCAAAACTCAGCCGACTGCCGCCCCGAACGCCAACGAAGGCATCAAACTCGTCCTCTGGTCCGACGGAACCTGGTGCTGGCATGACGACTTCCGCGAGGAAGACTGGACCTTCATGTCCGACGATTACGAAGTGATCGACATGGGGGACATGCCGCGCGTCGAACGGTTTGCCCGCGAGGATGCGCAGCTTTGCGATGATGTTCTCGAAGAACTGCGCTGAGAGCGGGAACGTGGGAGGCCGCGTCCCGGGCTATCTCCTGCCGCCTCGGGCCCCGAACGTCCTCGCCTACGGCGTCGGTGTCGATTCCACCGCACTTCTGGTCGAACTGGAAGCGCGCGGCGAAAAGCCCGACCTTGTCATCACCGCCGATACGGGCGTCGAGAAACCGGCCACTTACGAGTACCTCGACGTCATCCGGCCATGGATGGCCGCACGAGGCATCCCGTTCGAAATCGTGCGCTATCAACCGCGCCGCTTCAAACACTGGCCGCCTTACTACTCTCTGCTCGAAATGGCGCTCACGAACGCTACGCTGCCCAGCAAATCGCTCGGCGGTTCAAGCTGTTCGCTGAAATATAAGAAATCTCCACAGGACGCCTTCCTGAAGACATGGCAGCCGGCGGTCGACGCATGGGCGAGGGACCAGAAAGTGACGCGGCTGATCGGCTTCGATGCCGGCAAGCGCGACACGCTGCGCTACACCCACGCGGTCAAGATTGACGATCCGCTCTACGACTATCGCTACCCGCTGCGCGAATGGGGCATGGACCGCGAAGCCTGCGAACGGCGGATCGCCGCCGCTGGCCTCCCGGTTCCGCCTAAATCGAGCTGCTGGTTCTGCATCGGAATGACCCCGCCAGAGGTTCGAGACCTGCCGGTATGGTGCCTTCGCCTGATCGTTCTTGTCGAAGCCCGCGCCGCGCCCCGGCTGCACACGGTCGAAGGTCTCTGGCGCAAATCCACGCGAGCGAGGCCGGGGCGAATGACGGATTTCATCCGCCACGAACGGCTTTTGCCCGCCGAGGACATCGACCAGATCATCAGCGAAGCCCCGCTCGACCTGATCCGATTTCAGGACGTCGCCGCATCGATCCCCGTCAACGAGCGCCCGACCATGCGCAGCTGGATCGAGCGCTTCAACGCTGCGGTGCCCGCATCGCAGCGTCCCCGTCTCGCCGCCTGACCCACAGGAGAATTGCCATGTCCCTCGCAACTGCCACCGCCGGCATGTCCGAACGGGAAATCATCGCCCGTCTCAACGATCGCTGCCGCCATGGCCTCGATCGCAACGGACGGATCGTCATTACCCGCACCTGCCTTGGCACCTTCGCCAAGAACACCATGGCCGAGCTTGTCGCCCAAGCCGAGATCCTCGCCGAAGTCCGCAAGTTCACATATCCCAACGACGACAGGACCGAGCGGGAGCGTGGCCAGATCGAATACCGGGGAACAACCGTCTATTTCCAGATCGACGCCTACGACGCCGATCTGAAATGGGGTTCGCCTGACCCCACTGATGCCAGCGTCACGCGCCGCGTCATGACAATCATGGTGCGCGAAGATCTATAGCTTTCACTACCCACGGGCCGCATATTGTCAGCCAGAGTTGACAACACGGGGCCTGTCAACTAGGGTTATCAGATGATCGAGATGATCCAGTCTAACACCTTCAACCAATGGTTGGCTGGTTTGCGCGATTCAAATGCGAAAGCCCGGATACAAGTCCGTCTGCGTCGATTGAGCCTTGGAAATGCAGGCGATGTTAAACCCGTAGGGGACGGAATATCCGAACTTCGTATCGATTATGGGCCGGGCTATCGCGTGTATTATATGAAGCGCGGGCCAATCCTAATTGTCCTGCTTTGTGGTGGTGACAAGAGCAGTCAGGCTCGCGACATAGCGCAGGCCAAATCAATTGCGGCCGCATGGAAGGAATGAAACCATGGACGTGACTTTTAGCCGTTACGATCCCGCCGACTTCCTCAAGACTGAAGAGGACATTGCGGCATATCTGCAAGCCGCTGCGGAAGATGGCGATACCGCTTTGATCGCAGCAGCTCTTGGGGACGTGGTACGTGCTCGCAATATTAGCAAGCTGTCCCGCGATACCGGGCTTAGTCGGGAGGGTATCTACAAGGCCCTGTCGGGTGAAGGAAATCCGAGTTTCGCGACTATCGGCAAGATTGCCGGCGCGTTGGGGCTGCGCATCAGTTTCCAACCCAACCAAACGGCGATCTAATCCGAGAGGCGGTGCCGGGCGGTCGCGTTTACCCGGCACCTGCCAGCGCCTCTAACACCAATACGGTCTTGTTCAAGTCGCCGGGCTGTTGCTGCGACAAATCGTCATAATCCTAACGGACTTCTACAGATCGATATTGCGCCGCTCGATTTCATCGAGAACGGCCTGTTCAAAATCGGTCAGGTTTTCACCGTCTTCGACTTTGTCCCAGGCATCGACCAACTCTTTGTCGGTCATCTGTTCGGGCTCCATCATCCGCGCTCCTTCGATACTGGAAGCGCGATGATCTCACGCGCCAGCCTTGCGGGCAACACCCCGAAACGGCGGCGCGATAATAACAATTATGTTAAATATCATGTACTTAGAGCGGCAATTGTTCTAGGGTCATACCCGCTGCCGGTCAACCTTGACTTGACGATGCGGGCTGCAATTCAACCAGTCCCGAGGAGAAGCCAATGCGTGAGCAATCTCGCAACGATGAAGATTTGGGCATCCGATATCTGCGGATGGCGCTCGAGTACGGCCGCGCAACACGGGCGTTGCTGGACGCAAGCCAGTGTGAAGCCCCCTTCTGGCACTGTGGAGGCCACGCCTTGGAGCTATCGTTGAAGTCGCTGTTGAAAAAGCACGGCTTCGACGAGATGGATCTGATGCAGTTCATCAACCATGACCTTTACAGGGCCGAGCGATCCGGGACTGTCAGGAATTCCGTGTGTGGGCGGGCGGTTGAACATTACGCTGCCATGGCCTTGATG
>NZ_BSFC01000029.1:0-17495 GCF_027922145.1 Novosphingobium resinovorum
CCACACCCCCACCCGACCTCCCACTAGTGTATCCTTGATGGGAGGTCGGGTGGGGGTGTGGGCCGGTGCCGCGAAATCCGCCCTTTGCGGATTTCCAAATTAGGTGATCAGCAAGGGGCGCTTCGGTGCCCGTTTTTCGTGCCCGACTTTTTCGCCTGCCGAATTTGCCGTTGCGCGGGCAATTGACTTATCTACGCGAGGTTTGACGATCAGGCTCGCGCAGTTCGCGCGGGTGCAGTCTTGAATGTTCGGGAGTATCGGGGTGGTCGATCGCGACGCTGCAGTGCCGCTCTATTATCAGATCTACCTGCAACTGCGTGACGAGATCCTGAGCGGTCAGCGCCCTTTCGGCAGTGCCATGCCGACCGAGCACGAACTGGCCGAACTCTTCGGCGTGTCGCGGATCACCGCACGCAGGGTGCTCAACGAACTGGCTGAGCAGCGCTATGTCGAGCGCAAGCGGCGGCTGGGCACCACGGTGATCTTCAAGTCGCCCGCAAAGCCGATCGAGGCGGACATCGATCAGGCGATGGACTCGCTGATGGCGCTGGGCAGCGGCACCACCGTCAACGTGATCGAGGTCAACCGCGAGAAGCCCAACCCCACCATCGCCGCAGCCCTGCAGGTCGATGCGGGGCAGGATGTCATCCGTGCGGTCCGCATCCGCTATCTCGACGGGATGCCGATCGGCTACGTCGTCAGCTACGTGCCGGGCGATCTGGCGCCGCTGATCACGCCGGGCAATCTTGCCAAGGGGCCGATCCTGCAATTGCTGGCCAATGCCGGGTACAAGGCGGTCCATGCGGACCAGACCATCGGCGCACTGCAGGCCGACCCGCAACTGGCGCAGGCGCTGGAGATCGCCCCGCTCGCCGCGCTGCTGCGGATCAGCCGCACCAGCTACGATGCGAACGAGCGGCCCTTCCTGCTGACTTTCGCGCATTACCGCTCGGACAAGTTCACGATCCGGCTCGATCTTCACGGAACCCGCTACGCGGTCAATTGAGCGACCCAATTCGGTCATAGCGCGCTTGCGCACCGATATTGTTATAGTTACGATACAAAAAGCATCATTCAACGCTTGGGGGTATCGTGAAGGCCTATACGATCGGTTCGCAGCAGGGCATCGCCTCGCTGACCGCAGTGACCAGGGACGTGCCGCAGCCCGGCCCCGGTCAGGTTCTCGTCAAGGTGCGCGCGGTGTCGCTCAACCATCGCGACCTGCTCATCGTCTCCAGCAAGTACGGCGCGCCGCGTCCCGAAGACCGCGTGCCGGTTTCGGACGGTGTCGGCGAAGTGGCGGGTCTGGGTGAAGGCGTCGCCGGGGTCGAGATCGGCCAGCGCGTCACCGCGCCGCATTTCGTCAGTTGGACCGACGGTCCGTTCTCGCCTGCCTACTTCGGCCACGACCTTGGCGTGACCCATGACGGCTGGCTGGCCGAATACGTGCTGGTCCCGGCCCATGCGCTGGTGAAGGTGCCGGATTCGCTCACCGACCGCCAGGTCGCGGCGCTGTCCGGCGCGGCGCTGACCGCGTGGAACGCGATCGTCGAGGTCGGCAAGGTCAAGGCGGGCGACAGCGTGCTCGCGCTCGGCACCGGCGGCGTTTCGATCATGGCGCTGCAGATCGCCCGCATGTGCGGCGCGCGCGTCGCCATCACTTCGTCCAGCGACGAGAAGCTGGAGCAGGCCCGCGCGCTCGGTGCCGACGTGACGGTGAACTATCGTAGCGATGGGGACTGGGACAAGACTGTGTTCGCCGCGCTCGGCAACGGCGCGGACATCGTCGTCGAGACCGGCGGCCTTGCCACTCTGCGCCAATCGATCGCGGCGGCGGCCCCGAACGGGCGCATCGCCATCATCGGCGCGCTGGGCGGGACCGTCAGCGATCCGCTGCCCAACTTCGGCACGATCATCGGCAAGAACCTCGCGATCCACGGTATCGCCGCGGGCGGCCGTGCGATGCTGCAGCGGCTGGTCAATGCGATCGCGATCAACGGAATGGAGCCGGTGGTCAACAAGGTGTTCGGCTTCGACGAGGCCGCCGATGCCTACGCCTACCTCCACTCGGGCGATCACTTCGGCAAGGTGATGATCCAGGTCGCCTGATGACTCCAGCGACCATGGCCGACCCCGCCGCCCGCCTCGCCGATCATGCGCTGTCCGTCGAGTGGGCGGCGCTGCCCGCCTCGGCGCAGGCAGCTGCGCGTGCCTTCCTGTTCGACAGCCTTGCGGTCGGCGTGGCGGGGTATTCCGCCATCTACGCCGAAGAAATCCGCAAGGCCGCGCAGATCTGGACCGGCGGGGCTGCGGGCGAGGGCATGGTGCTGGGCGCACCGGATCTGCGCCTGCCCGCGCCTTACGCGGCTTACGTCAACGCCTACCAGATCCACTCGCAGGAATACGACTGCGTGCATGAGCCGGCGGTCGCCCACCCGATGGCGACCGTCTGCGCGGCGCTGCTGGCCGAGGCCGGGCGTGCTCCGGCGAGCGGCGCGGATTTCCTCGCCGCCGTAATCGCCGGGATCGATGTGGTGGCGACGCTGGGCGTGGCGGTGAAGGGGCCGCTCAAGTTCTTCCGCCCGGCGACGGCGGGGATATTCGGCTGCGTCGCCGCGCTGTCGCGCCTGCGCCGGGTAGAGCCGGAAGTCGCCTATCGTGCCTTCGGCCACGCCCTCGCACTGGCGAGCGGGACGATGCAGTCGCACATCGAGGGCAAGCCCACGCTGGCGCTGCAGGTGGCGGGCGCGGCGCGCTCGGCGGTCGAGGCGTTCGATCTTGCCTGCGCCGGAGTGCCCTCGCCCGCAGGCGCGATCGGCGGGCCGTTCGGCTACATGGCGCTGTTCGAGAACGACCCGGTGCTGGAGCCCGAACTCGACAAGCTGGGCAAAGTCTGGCGCGTCGAGGAAGTCAGCTGGAAACCGTTCCCCACCGGCCGCGCGGCGCAAGGGGCGATCGTCGCCCTCAAGACGCTGATGGCCGGGCATGGAGTGACGGCGGACAATCTGGAAGCGCTGGAATACCACGCGCCGCCTTTGATTCACCGGCTGGTCGGGCGCCGTCCGCAGGCGGACATGACGGTCGCCTATGCGCGGCTGTGCTTCGCGTGGCTCGGCGCGGTGGTTCTGACCGAGGGTGACGTGGGCCTCGATGCCTTCACGCCCGCGCGGCTGGGCGATCCGGTTTTGACGGCGATTGCGGAGAAAATCATCGTCGTTGCGGACGACAACGCCGATCTTGCGGCTTTCGTACCGGCTTTTGCGCATGTGCGGCTGGTGGACGGGCGGTCTTTCCGCGTCGATGTCGCCCGGCAACTCGGCGCGCCGGAGTGGCCTTTGACGCTGGAGCAGCAACTGGAGAAGGCGGGCAAGTGCTTCGCGTTCGGCGGGCTGGATGCGGCGCTGGTGCCACAGCTGCACGCGCTGGTCGGGCGGCTGGATGCGGACGGTGATGTGGCGCAAGTGTTGGCGAAGTTGCTGGGCTAAGCCAGCTTGCCCAAAAACCGCCGTCATCCCCGCGAAGGCGGGGACCCAACTGATGACCGCGTCATCGGAACCTTCACGAGATGGGGTCCCGCCTTCGCGGGAATGACGAGGATAGAAAAGCACGGCTGCATCCTGCTCGGCCCCGACCGGGAACCGCTCCAACGCAAGCTGGGTGGTTCACGGCCAGCGGTCCCGGATCAAGTCCGGGACGACGGCAGGGTCAATGCGGCTCCTCACCGCCCGAGACGTTCATGCTCTCGCCGGTGATGTAGATCGCCTCGTCCGAGCACAGGAAGGCCACGGCGGCGGCGGTGTCCTCAGGCATGCCGGGGCGGCCCATCGGGATGCGCGCGGCCATGTTGGCGAGGTATTCCTCCACCGAGATGCCCTGCACCTCAGCGAAATGCTCGTTCTGCCACTTGCCGAGCCCGGTGGTGACGTGGTTCGGGCACACGTTGTTAACGGTGATGCCGTGCGCGCCCAGCTCGATCGAGGCCGAGCGCACCAGCCCGACGAGGCCGTGCTTCGAGGCGGTGTAAGCCTGCGCATGCATGAACCCGGACTTCGCTGCCTGGCTGGCGATGTTGACGACGCGGCCGCCTTTTCCTTGCGCGATCATGATCTCTGCCGCTGCCTGCAGGCCGTACCATGCGCCGGTCAGGTTGACGTCGATCACCGCGCGCCATTCGTCGGCAGAGACCTCCATCATCGGCTTCATGATATAGCCGATCCCTGCGTTGTTCACCCAGATGTCGAGCGAGCCGTGGGTGTCCACCGCATGGCGGGCCAGCGCGCGAACCTGTTCGGGATTGCGCACGTCGCAGGGGAAGGTCGAAGCCTTCGGCAGCGATGCGGCGATGGCGTCCATCTCGGCGCTGGACCCGGTCATCGAACCCGGCGTCGCCGCGTCGGCGGGGGCGCCGATGTCGGAGATCACCACCGTCGCGCCCTCGGCGGCGAGGCGGCGAGCGATGCCCTCACCAAGCCCGCCCGCACGGCCCGAGCCGGTTACGACCGCGACCTTGCCGTCGAAGCGGCCGCTCATGAGCCCAGCTTCTCGGTCATGATGAAGATCGGGTCGGCCCAGTCCTGGAACTCGGCGGCGACCTTGCCCATGGCCTCGGTCGAGGTTTCCTCGCCGAACAGGTCCATGTCGGCCACGTCGATGATCTCGACGTACTGGTAGGGCGCGGTGCCGCCGCCCAGCAGGCCCGCCGTGCGCAGCACCTCGAAATTGGAGACGGACTTCAGGCCGTTCACGGTCGGCAGATCGGTAGTCTCCGCCCAGCGTTCATAATCGGCGACGCTCTTTCCGGGCTTGAGGTTCAGCAGCACGATGATGCGAGTCACGGGTAATCTCCTCCTTGAGGTGAGCCAAGCTACCTGTTATTTGATATATAAGCATGACATATAACGCGAGGGTTGACCATGTCCAGAAATGACCCGGCTGCCGATTACGATGGCCCGCCCGACTACCGTGTCATCGGCCGTCACGCGCTGTTTCCGCAGACCAGTCATGACGAGATCGAGCGGATCAACTTCCTCGCGCAGATGAATCGCCACCTGGCGGCCAATGTCGTGCCCGGCGTCAAGCAGGCTTACGAGAAGCGGGTCGTGCCTGCGTTTGAAGCCGCCGAAGGCCGCCCGATCGCCAACCGCCACGAAGCGCGCGAGGCACTGCTGGCGGACCCCGCGTTCCAGACCTGGTCGGCGATGCGCCGCATGACGATGGAGCAGCGCCAGCAGGCCGGTCGCTGGACCGCGCTGCGCCAGTCCGAGCAACTGGCCGAGAAGGCCCGCGAACTGACCGAGGGCGACGATCGGCTCAAGCTCGATCCGGCATTGCAGCAGCCGCGTTATGTCTCGGCGGTCGATCATCACTGCATGCCGGGCAGTTATCACACCGAATACTTCCCCGGCGACGTGACCAATGGCGCGAACTACGATCACGCCGGGTTCGTCACCACCAGCGGGTTGCTCGGCAAGTATTCGGACGGCGGCGGCCATGCCGTCGCGCGCTGGGTGAAGCGCAACCTGCCGGACTTCCAGCCCAGGCAGATTCTGGAGATCGGCGGCACCGTGGGCCATTCCAGCCTGCCGCTGGCGCAGGCTTTCCCCGAGGCGGAGATGACCATCGTGGACCTCGGCGCGCCGGTGCTGCGTTATGGTCTGGGCCGCGCCAAGTCGCTTGGCGTCGACAACGTGCGCTTCGTGCAGGCGAGTGGCGAGGACCTTTCGATCTTCCCCGACGCCAGCTTCGACTGGATCCAGACGACGATGTTCCTGCACGAACTGTCCACCGGATCGCTGCGCCGGATCATGGCCGAGACGCGCCGCCTACTGAAGCCGGGCGGCATCGTCCTGCACGTCGAGCAGCCGCAGTACGCGCCCGAGATGCCGCTGTTCGAGCAGGCCATGCGCGACTGGGACGCCTACTACAACAACGAGCCGTTCTGGAGCCGGATGCACGAAATGGACCTCGACGCGGAGATGATCGCGGCCGGGTTCGAGCGTGACCAGCTGATCCACGGCGGGGTGACGGCGGTGGTCGACCGCGACCTGTTCCCCGACGCCGCCGACGACGACAAGGAAGACTACGGCCGCAAGGCGGCCTGGCACGTGATCGGAGCAACCGTCTGATGTCCATCGCCGATGCCCTGCGCGGCGCGGGTGCCAAGCCTGCCGGCAAGCGCCCCTATTTCCTCGACGCCGAAGTCGAGCGTGTCCTCGCCATCACTATGTCGATCGCTCAGGAACTGGCGGTAAGCCGCCAGCGCACCGACACGCTCGAACGGCTGCTGCTGGAGAAGGGCGTGCTCTCGCAAGGCGAGATCGACGCCTTCGTGCCCGACCGCGCCGCCGCCACCGAGCGTGCGCTGTGGAACCAGGAGTACATCGCCCGCATCCTGCGCATCGTGCAGCAGGAGAACGAGGCGGTCGGCCGCCCGGACGACATCGCCTCGGAAGACGTGGCGGTAGAGGTTGGCGCAGAATCGTGATCGGGACGGAATTTGAATTCACCGTCGACGTCCTCGTCATGGGCGGCGGCGCCTGCGGGGCCACCGCTGCGCTGGCGGCCAGCGATGCGGGCGCCGAAGTGCTCCTCGTCGAAGCCGACGCGCGGCCGATGGGCACCACCGGCATGTCGATGGGCGTGTTCTGTGCGGCCGGCACGAAGCAGCAGGCCGCGGCGGGCGAGCAGGATGACGGCGACACTTTCTTCGCCGACATTCTCGCCAAGACGAAAGGCCAGACCGACCCCGAGATCGCGCATGCTTTGGCCTATGGCTCCGGCCCGACGCTGGACTGGCTGGTCGGGATTCATGGCGTGCCGCTCGAACTCGATACCGGCTTCCGTCCGGCCTACGGCAACACCCGGATGCGCGTCCACGGCTGGCCGGGCCATGCCGGGCAGGACCTGCTGGAACTGCTGCACCAGAAGGTCGCCGACGCCGGGGTGATGGTGCTCAACCCGGCCAAAGTGGTCGACGTGATCGCCGACGACGAGGGCCGCGTGCTCGGCGTCGAGATCGAACGGCCCGGCGGTGAGCGCGAGCGGGTGGGGTGCAAGGCGCTCGTCATCGCCAGCGGCGGCTTCGCCGGAAACCACGCAATGCTGCGCCAGTACATACCCGAGATGGCTGATGCCCGGAACAACGGTCACGAGGGCAGCCGGGGCGACGGTATCCGCCTTGGAGTGTCGCTAGGTGCCGCTGTGGGCGACTTGAGTGCCTTTCAGGGCTATGCGATGCTGACTGAACCGCAAGGTATCAGTGTACCGCCAGGCTTTGTCATCGACGGTGCGATCCTAGTCAATATCAACGGCTTGCGCTTTGTGGACGAGAAGGAGGACATCGCCGGGATGGTCCACCCCGTCATGGCGCAGCCCGGCGGCCACGTCTGGGTGATTTTCGACGAAGAGATCGAGCGCCGCAACGCCTACCAGCCCGACACCAAGGCGCTGACCGAACTCAATGCCGCCCGGCGCGGGGAGAGCGTAGAGGCTCTGGCGCAGCGCATCGGCGTCGATCCGCAGGCGCTGGCCGCCTCGCTCGAAGAGGCCCGTCAGGCGCAGGCCGAAGGGCGCCCCGATGCGCAGGGCCGCGTCTGGGGGGACGAGCTTCCGCCCTCGGGCGCGCTGGGTGCATTCAAGGTCGTCGGCGCGATCTATCATACGCAGGGGGGCTTGCAAATCGACCGTAATGCGCGGGTTCTGCGCGAGGACGGCTCGGCTTTGCCCAACCTTTTCGCGGGCGGCGGCGCGGCGCGAAGCGTCTCGGGGCCGTCGTCATGGGGCTACCTCCCGGCGATGGGCCTGTGCACCGCCGTGACCCTCGGCAGGCTGTCCGGGGAGGGCGCAGCAGCGATCGCAGCGGGCCGATGATCGCAGAGCGGAGGGTCGTCCTGCGGCTCTTTGCGTGATCAATCCAACCTGACAGCAGTAAATCAAGATTAATCACCGGAGCACGACGATGGACCCGCTGAGCGCAACGCTTTCCGAACCGACCGCAACCTCGGCACTGGCCGAACGCCTCGCCGCGATCGTCGGGGCCGACAACGTCACTATCGACGAGGCGAAGCGCAAGCTGCACAGCGAGGACGTCTGGTCGCGCGCGGACGACGTCGTCGCACTGATCGTCGCTCCGGCCACCACCGAGGAACTGGCCGAGGTCGTCAAGGTCATCGGCGATGCGGGCTGCTCGGCCGCGCCGCGCGGCGCGGGGATGAGCTACACTTCGGCCTATGTCCCCGCCAACGACCGCACCGTCTCTATCGACACGCTGCGGATGAACCGCGTGATCGAGGTCAATCGCGGCGACATGACGGTGACGGTGCAGGCGGGCGTCAGCTGGATTCAGCTGAACGAGGCGCTCGCCAAGGAAGGGCTGCGCACGCCGTTCTGGGGGCCGATGTCGGGCCTGATCTCGACCATCGGCGGCGGGCTTTCGCAGCTCAACGCGATGTTCGGCGCCAGCCAGTACGGCACCAGCAGCGAGAGCGTCGTCGCACTCACCGTTGTCACCGGCACCGGCGAGGTGATCCGCACCGGTGCGCGCGGCCAAGGCGGCGAGCACCCGTTCTACCGCCACTTCGGCCCCGATCTGGCGGGTATCTTCTGCGGCGATTGCGGCACGCTGGGCATCAAGGCCGAAGTCACCTTCCGCCTTATCACCGCGCCCGCGCATGAGGATTACGCCTCGTTCTCCTTCCCCAGCGGCGAGAAGCTGCTGGAAGCTATGGGCGAGATGACGCGGGCGGGCATCGCTTGCGAGATGTGCGCCTTCGACCCCGGCCTTACCGAAGTGCGCATGAAGCGCATGTCGCTGCTGTCCGATGTGAAGACGCTGGGCGCGGTGATCGGCAAGGAGAAGTCGCTGGGCAAGGGCCTGCTCTCGGCCGCCAAGGTGGCGCTCGGCGGGCGCAACTTCATCCCCAAGGGCGACTATCCGCTCCACGTCATTGCCGAGGGACGCTCGAAGGACGCGGTGGCGTTCGACATGGCCGAGGCGCGCCGCATCGCCCGCCAGTTCGAGGGCACGGAGATCGAGAATTCGATCGCGAAGATCATTCGCGCCAACCCCTTCCCGCCGCTGAACTCGATGGTCGGCCCGACGGGTGAGGCGTGGATTCCGGTCCACGGCGTCTGCCCGCTGTCCACTGCGCCGCAGATCTTCAACGAAATCCAGAAGTTCTACGCCGAGAACGCCGCGCTCTTCACCGAGCACGAGATCCACACCGGCTTCCTGTTCACGGCGATGGCCAGCAACGCGCTGATCATCGAGCCGGTGTTCTTCTGGCCGACCGGCTGGCGCCCGATCCACGAGCAGTCGATGGAAGCCTCGCACGTCGCGCGCCTGACACAGCGGCCGGAGAACCCGGCGGCGACCGAGGCGGTAAAGTTCCTGCGCAAAGGCGTGGTCGAAATCTGCGCGCGCTACGGCACCGGGCACTTCCAGATCGGCCGCACCTACCCCTACCGCGAGAGCCGCGATCCGGCGTTCACCGCGCTGCTCGACAATCTCAAGGCGCACCTTGACCCCAAGGGCCTGTTCAACCCCGGCGTGCTTGGCTTCCCGGAAGGCCAGGCCTGATGGCTACCTATCAGGCGGTCCAGCTCGCCCAGTTCGGCGAGAGTTTCCGCGAGGCGGCGCGCATCGTCGACCTCGACTTGCGCGATCCGGCGCCGGGCGAATTGCGTGTGCGCAATCGGTACGCGGGCGTGAACGGCATCTTCGATACGCAAATTGCCCGCAACGCGGTGGACTACGTGAAGATCGGCCTGCCGACCCTGACCGGCGTGGAGGCGCTGGGCGTGGTCGAGGCAGTGGGCGAGGGCGTGACCGACTTTGCCCCCGGTGACGCCGTGGTGACCACGCGCTTCCCCGGCGGTTATCGCCAGTACAACATCGCGCCGCAGGGCCACTTCGTGAAAGTGGCGGACGACAGCCCCGAGTGGCTGGCGCTCGCCTCAACCGGGGTGTCGGCGTGGATGGCGCTGTTCCATGTGGGGCAGGCGAAGCCGGGAGATGTCGTGGCGATTTCCGCCGCTGCGGGCGGTCTCGGCCACCTGATCGTCCAGCTTGCGGCGCTCAAGGGCTGCGAGGTCGTGGCGGTCTGCGGCGGGCCGGTGAAATCCGAATTCGCGCGCAGCCTCGGCGCGGCACGGGTGATCGACTATCGTTCGGAGTCGGTGCCGGAAGTGCTGGCGCGCGAATATCCCAATCGGCTGGATGTGGCGATCGACACGGTTTCGGGCGAGATCTTCGACGCCTTCCTCGACAACGTCGCGCCGCATGGACGCGTGGTCGTCGGCGGCGCGGCCTCTGACCTCGAAGGGAGGCCGGAGATCGTCACCGCCCCGCGCATCGCGCACAAGCTCTACTACAAGGGGGCTTCGGTGCGCGGCTTTATGAACGGGCTGCTGGCCGAGTTCTGGCCGCCCGCGCGCGACGACGTGTTCACGCTGTATAACCAAGGCAAGCTGAAGGTGTGCTTCGACGAGGAGCGCTTCCTCGGCCTGCCCGGCGTGTTCGATGCCGTGGAGCGCCTGCTTTCGGGCCGCTCGATGGGCAAGGTCATCGTGGACTTGCGATAGCACTTCGTCATTGCTTCGCTACGCTCGCAATGACGAGCAGGGGCCGGGCCGACCTTTCCTCGCGAGACGCGGGTATCTCTCTAGAGGGCCGATCGACCCGGCTTTCCCGGACCGGCGCTCGGCCGATCCGGGTGATCCTTCTCAGTACTTCAGCGATAGCCGCAGGCCGACCTGTCGGCGGTTGGGCAGCTGCACGATGAAGCTGCGCGCGTAATTGGTCGGGTTCACGTAAGCGCGGGCCGATTGCACCGCCTTGTCGTCCAGCAGGTTGTTCACATAGAGCGAGGCGCGGATGCCGGGGCGGCGCAGGCCGACCTGTACGTCCACCGTGGTCTTCGAGCCGGTCTCCGCCAGGTTCGCCTCGGTGGCGTACGTGGTGCTGCGGTAGCTGACGTCGCCCTGCAGGAACAGGGTGCCCACGTCCTCCAGTTCGATGTTGTGGATCACGCCCGCATTGCCGGTCCAGTCGGGACTGCCCGCGAGCTGGTCCTTGCCGTCGGTCGTGATCCCGGCATTGCGCACGCGGGTATCCACGTAGTCGAGGATGCGGATAGGCGCATAGCCGAGGCCGCCGTAGACTTCCCAGCCGGGGTTGGGCTGGAAGTGGAAGTCCATCTCGGCGCCGGTGCCGCGCGCCTTGCCGCCGTTGAGCGTGATGCCCACCGGATAGCCGTTGACGGTGACTTGCGAGTTGACCTGGATGTCCGACCATTCGAGATGGAAGACCGAGGCGTTGAAGGTCAGCTTGCGGTCGAACCAAGCGGTCTTGAAGCCCGCTTCGTAGCTCCACATCTGCTCTTCATCATAGGCGATGTACTCGTCCGGCACGGCGCTGAAGCCGGTGCCCGCCGCGTTGTTGAAGCCGCCCGGCTTGTTGCCCTTGGCGACGCTGGCGTAGAGCATGTGGTCGGGCGTCGCCTGCCACTCGACGATGGTGCGCGGCAGCCAGTTCCTGAACGTCGCGCCGAAGGAACCTGCGGTCATCGCCGCGCGCGGCTGCGAGGTTTCGAAGATCTTGTCCTGCGAATAGCGCAGTTCCTGCGACACCGTCAGGCCGGGCGTGATCTCGTAGCTGAGCGAGCCGAACACGCCGTAAGTCTTCGTATCGCGCGTGAGTACGTTGGGCGTCGGGGCCAGCACACTGGACGAGCCTTGCGCGGCGGTCGGGGAGTAGTCGTCGCTGGAGTAGTTTTCTTTGCGGAAGTAGCCGCCGATCAGCCACTTGAACGGACCGGTGCCCGATGACTGCAGGCGCAGTTCCTGGCTGAAATCCTCGACATGGACGTCGAGCGCGCTGCGGAAGTTGCCGAGCAGGGTCGAGCCCGAAATCAGGTCGGGGTTGGCGGTGAAATCAGAGTCCACGTCCTGCAGCTGGTGGCTGCGGTTGTAGGCGGAGATCGACGAGAATGCGGCGCCGCCGAAGTCGTAGTTGAAGTGCGCGGCGGCGCGGTAATACTTGAGGTCGATGTTGCCGTAATCGGCGGCGTTGCTGCCCAGCTTGTCGGGATCGCCCTTCAGCGTGCCGACGTACCAGCGCTGGCTGGCGAGCGTGCCGGTCTGGGTGTTGGTCGCCACCTGATGCCAGGCGGGCTGGCCGATGTGTTCGTCGCTGTAGGCGAGGCGGACGTAGAGTTCGGCCTGCTTCTCGGCACCGAACTGCGCGCGGATGCCGCCGACCACGGCGGTGCTGTCCGAATTGCCCATGTCGTCGCCGGTGTTGGCGTCGTTATAGAAACCGTCGAAGCTGCGGCGCTGCGCGGCGAGCGAGAACGCCAGGCCATCCGCGACCGGGCCGCTGACGCGGCTTTCCACGCGGTACAGGCCGTATTCCGCGATCTCGCCGCCGAATTCGGCCTCGATCTTGTCGAGGTTGGGGCGGCGCGAGACGTAGTTGATCGCGCCGGCCAGCACGCCGCGCCCGAACTGGGTGCTCTGCGGGCCGCGCACGACTTCGATGCGCTCGACGTCGAAGGACTGCAGGCTGATGCCGCCCGCGTTGCCGGTGTCGACGCCGTCGATGAACAGGCCGACCGAGGCGTTGCTGCCGGTGCGCGGCGCGCCGATGCCGCGGATCACCGGGACACCGCCGAACATGCCGAGGTTGTTGGAGAAGGTAAAGTTCGGCGTGCGCTTGGCGATGTCCTCGAGGTCGGAAATGTCGTAGCGCGCGATCATGTCCTGGTCGAAGGCGGCGACCGAGATCGGCACCTCCTGCAGCGTTTCCTTTTCCTTGCGCGCGGTGACGACGATGTCCTCGACTTGCGCATGGGCCACGGCCGGGACGAGCGTGGCGAGCGATACTCCTGCGGCTAGCAGGATCCTGGCATTCATCATGGTACTTCCCCCTTGGTGCTGAACCTTGTTCCGTCTGCGTCGTTTTCTGGCCGGGTTCTGGCGCCCGGCGCGTGTGTCTTTCCGCCGCCCTTGCGGACGGTCGGAAATTCGGTCTGTCGGTCGGCTTCAGATGCGGTCGAGGATTTCGAGCGCGGCGCGCTCTCCGGTTTCCATTGCCGATTCCATGCCCACTTCCATCAGGCGGGTGTGCTCGCCCGCGAAGTGCATCCGGGCGTGCGGCTGGGCCATCGTCGGGCGGAAGGCCTTCATCTGGCCCGGATGATAGCCGTGGCGGCAGCCGTGGATCAGCGGGTCGAGCTTCCACGAGAAGACGCCGAGCACTTCCAGCTTGCCCTTGGTCGAGGGCCGCATCCGCGCCAGTTCGGAGAGGACATATTCGCCGCGCTCCTTGGCAGGGATGCGGTCGAGCGCGTCGCCCTTGACGCCGCTGGTGATGGCGACGGCGCTGTCGCGTGAGCCGTCGGGCGCGATCGACTGGCGCAGCAGGCTGACCGGGCCGTCGGTCCACATCGAGCCCTCGATGCCGTCCTGCTCCCAGTAAGGCGCCTTGACGCGCAGCCAGACCTGGTTCTGGCCGCTGTAGGGCATGAGCTTGACCGCGTCCGCCTGCCCGCCGGTGAGCGCAGGCGTGACCGCGACCTTGCGCAGTGCGGTGAAGGGCAGGGCGGAGACAACGTAGTCCGCCTTGTAGCTGGACCCGTCGCCGCAGGTGACCGTCGCGCCGGTGTCCGTCATGTCGATGGCGGTGACCTGCTTGCCGGTCAGCACCGCGCCCTTGAGGGCATCGGCCATGGCATCGGTCAGGCGCGAGGACCCGCCGAGGATGCGGTAGGACAGGAACGAGGCCTGCTGGAACCGGTCCTGCTTGGCCGAGGTCGGCACGCCGTTCCCCTCGAACTTGGCGCGGCCCATTTCCTGCATGAGCGTCAACGCGGAAATCGCATCGAGATCGCCGTCGCCATAGCCGCGCGCGACGAGGTCGAGCGCGGCGGGCGATGCGCCCACGCGGCGCAGGTAGTCGGCCTCGGAAACGTCGTAGTTCGCCAGAGCCTCGGGTGAGGCCCAGCCGTCCATCGTGTTCCACGGGTAGGTCTTGGCGAGGTAGTAGCTGCCGAGCGCGAAAGGCACGACGCCGCGCTCCGCGCCGACCGTCCTGTTCAGCGGGTGGTTCTCCCACTGTCCCGGTCGGATCAGCTGCCCGTCGAGGGAGATCGCGTAGTTGTCGTAGATGTTGGAGCCTTGCGCCAGCTTGACCCCCAGCGCTTCGCAGCGGTCGAGGACGCGGGCGTAGGAACGGCCGATCTGTGATGCGCCGTGCTCGGGATGGCCTTCGATCTCGGTCGAGGTGAAGACGCGGCCGCCGATGCGCCTCCCGGCTTCGAGCACCGTCACACGGCAGCCATTTTCGGCGAGTAGCAGCGCCGCATTGAGCCCGGCGAGACCGGCGCCGATGACCACCACGTCGGTCTTCTCGGCGGCGAAGGCCATGCGGGGCAAGTAGGCGGCGGCCGCAGCCACCATGCCGGTGGCGAGCAGGGTCCGACGGGAAAGTTCGCGTGTCAAAGGGGGCCTCCCTGGCCGTGTCATGGGACGGTGTTCTGGCAGGCAGGGTGATGGGCCGGGCGGGCGCCGTGCAATCAAGCGTTCCCGGCAGGCGATCAAAATTCCTGAACGCCATTGATGCGCGGACGGGCCTTCACGAACGTCATTCGTGTTGCACGAACGGAGTCGAGGCCCGCAAATCCACGGGATCGCGCCGTTTCGGCAGTGAGGCAGCGATACGGGGATTCGGCATGGCAGGTCACCGCATGTTCACGAGGGGTTTCTGGCTTTCGGACGAGCCGCTGCTGCTCGGCCTCAATCCGCGCCAGCTCTGCGTCCACTTCATCGGGGTGCCGGTGTTCCTCGGCTTCGTCGCTGGATGGCCTCAAGCGGGGCGCACGGTCGCCTGGCCCAAGGAACATGCGATCGCGTTCTGGATCGGGCTGTCGATGTGCGGCTGGTGGGCGAACGACATCGTTACCCGCGCGCTGGCCCGGCCGCTGCGCGGCGCGGGGATGCCGCTCTGGGCGACGCTGATGGTCGGGGTGGTGGTGGCTTCGCTGCCGTCCGACATGGCGCTCAAGCTATGGGTGCACGCTTATCTCGGCATGTTCCCGGACTTGCCGATGACGCGCCCGATGCCGCAGATCCGGCTGGATGCGGTGCTGTTCTTCAAGACGCACATCTACGGCTATATCGAGTGGCCGCTGATCAACCTGATGCTCTTCCACTTCTGGAAGATGCCCTGCTACGGCTACCGGCCGAGCATCGAGACAGGCCACGCACCCAGCAGCGTCGAGAGCGTGCTGCCGTTCATGACGAAAGTGCCGGTGACCCTGCGCGGCGAAGTGCTCGCGCTCTCGGCCGAGCAACATTACCTGCGCGTCCACACCAGCGCGGGCAATGCGCTGATCCTCTATCGCCTGTCGCAGGCGGTCAGCGAACTGGGCGGGCGGGGCCTGCAGGTCCACCGCAGCTTCTGGGTAGCCTCGGGCGCGGTGGTCCGGGTGGCAGGCAGTGCAGGCGCGCCCCGGCTGGTGCTGCGGGACGGGCTGGAAGTACCGGTCAGCCGGTCGTTTCGCCAGACGGTGCAGCAGGCAGGCTTCCTGCAGGCTGCACCATCAGGGCTCGTTCCTTCAGGGGCGTTCTGACGCCTCGAACGTGCGGTAGGGGCCGAGCAGGAGTAGCGCCCCGGCGCAGGTCAGCAAGGCTATCGCCGAACAGCTCAGCGACAGGACGTAAGTGCCGTTGACGTCGAAATCGTGCCCGAACACCGGCGCGGCGAACCCGGCGCCGATCGCGAAGGGGATGTAGAGCCAGCCGTAGATCGTGCCGTAGTGCTTCATCCCGAAATAGCGGGCGACGATGAAGGCGATGAAATCGTACTCGATGCCCAGCGCGAAGCCGATCAGGAAGATCGAGATGCCCGCCGCCTGCGGATCGATGGTCCCGCCCATGAGGCTCCAATAGGACAGGCCGGGCAGGGCGAGCAGGATGGTGCCGATCATCGGCGCCCAGAAGCGGTCGAGCAGCCAGCCGCCGACGAGCCGTCCGATGATCGCGGACAGGCCGATGAGCGGCGTCAGCGAGGCGATCGTGCCGCTATCCAGCTTCCCGGCGCGCAGGATGCCTTCCATGTTGGGGACCGCACCGCCGAGCGCGAAGGAGATCGGCACCAGCGCCACGGCCAGCAGCCAGAAGCGCCAGTCGCGCACCGCCTGCGCGGTCGTCATGCCGCCCATCGGGACGGGGGCGGCGGCGGGTTCATCCACGCGGGATTTGGGCGCGCGGAACCAGATGAAGGCGGCGGGCAGGGCCAGCACCAGCGGTAGCAGGCCCAGCCCGACGAAGGCGCCGCGCCAGCCCCATTGCTCGATGAGCCAGCGCACGTAAGGCTTGGCGAAGATGCCGAACAGCCCCGAGCCCATCATCGCCAAGCCGAGGGCAAGGCCCTTGTTGCGCTGGAAGTGCTCGTTGACGAGGCGGGTCCAGGTGATCGGCAGCGTTCCCGCGCCGCCCAGCGCGATGAAGCCCCAGGTGAGGTAGAAGCCGAGGATCGACCCGGAGGACAGCGCCAGCGACAGCACGCCAAGGCCGAACAATATCACCGAGCACAGCGCGACGCCTCGCGCGCCGAACCGGTTGGTGAGCGCCCCGGTCAGCGGCGCGGAGAGCACTACGGTGAGGGTCGTGACGGACATGACGCCCATGACCTCGGCGATCGACCACCCGAAGGCGGCTGAAAGCTGGGGGGCCAGCATCCCCAGGGTGTAGACCGGCATGGGGGAAAGGCCGAGGCCGACACCAAGGGTGGCGGCCAGCACGATCTTCCATCCCCGGGCGAATTCGCCGTCGCGGGCGTCGGCCGCCGGCCTCACCGCGTCTCTCACTTCGTCGCGGTCTTGAGCCAGGCGATCAGGGCGGCGCGATCTTCCGGCTTGGCGATGCCGGGGAAAGCCATGGTGGTGCCGGGAACCAGCTTGCTCGGCCGTTCAAGCCAGGCGTTGAGCGACTTGTCGTCCCACTTGACGCTGCTCTTGGTCAGAGCAGGCGAATAGCGGAAGCCAGGGCGGCTCGCAGCCTTCTTGCCGATGAAACCGTTGAGGTTGGGACCGACCTTGTTGGGCTGGCCCGCTGCCGTCGAGTGGCAGGCCTGGCAGCGCATGAACAGGCGCTTGCCCGCCTGTGCATTCGCCGTCTGGGCCGAGGCGGGGGCTATGGCCACGAACAGGCTCATGGTCATGGCCAGACCTGTAAGCGGAAGAGTTGCGGCCAAGCCGCGAAGCGCTTTCATCTCTCGTGTACCTCGTAAAATCACTACCCGCGCATGATCCATATAGCTGATCACTGTGTAGGTCGGATGGTTCGCCGATATTCTATCCGCCTGCCGATGAACCAAATGCGAAGGCCGCCCGCGATGCGGACGGCCTTCGCGGTTTCCGTTTGAAAATTCGCTGCAGGCGAATTTCGCGGCACCGGCCCACTCCCCCACCCGGCCACCCGCAGGATACTACCGT
>NZ_BSFC01000029.1:17541-30379 GCF_027922145.1 Novosphingobium resinovorum
ACTACCGATGGGAGGTCGGGTGGGGGCGTGGGCCGGTGCCGTGTAGAAAATGCCCAATCGGGCATTTTCTACTCAAACTCTCAGGGAGCGATGATCAGGCGCGTCTGCACGGTGCCCGCGCCTTCGCGCAGCGCCGCACCGGCCTTGTATTCCGGGCTCTTGGCATAGGCGAGGGCGGCTTCCTCGGTCTCGAAGCGCGAGACGACCACGCGCTCGTCGGGATTGACGTCGCCTTCGAGCA
Source organism: Novosphingobium resinovorum (assembly GCF_027922145.1). Lineage (GTDB taxonomy): Bacteria > Pseudomonadota > Alphaproteobacteria > Sphingomonadales > Sphingomonadaceae > Novosphingobium > Novosphingobium resinovorum. Next base: position 17,783 of record NZ_BSFC01000029.1, read on the forward strand.
CTTCGCTCACCTTGCCGCGCACGAGGTATTCGCCGCCGTGCTTTTCGCTGAGACCGGCGATGGCCTTTACGTAGGCGCCGAACTTCTCGGCGTCGGTGATGACCACGGTTGCTACGATATATGCTGCCACGTCGATTCCTTAGGTTTGGTGTGGGTTACTTCTTGTCGGAGGGCGGTGCGCCCGTTTGCCGGCCGGTGAGGCGGGCGCTGACGCACTGCTCGGCAGGTACGCCTTCAGGGCACGGATTGAGCTTGGGCTGGAAGCTGTTTTCCTTGGGCAACCGCACCGTGAGGATGCGCACCGGCTCGGTGCCGATGGTGCGCGAGGTGTGGCCGCGTCCGGTCACGTCGTCGGCGAGCACGATGTCGCCTTTGGACAGTACGTGCTTCGATCCGTCGCCGAAGCCGACTTCCAGCTGGCCCGACAGGACGATCAGGAAGCGCGGCGTCGATACGCCGTGATAGTCGATGAAGTCGCCGGGCAGCGCGTCGCCGATCTCCACGTCGGTGGCGTAGAGGCGGGTCTGGACGCTCTTGCCGGGGACGCCGCCGGTGCGCGGCAGGTCCTTGATCTCGAGGTGGGATTCGCCGTCGTCGCCGCCGTACATGTGAAGCACGCGGAACGCCTCGGCCCCCGGCGATAGCGGCGAGACCGGCGGCGGTGTGGGGGCGGGGCGGTCGGCGGCGGAACAGGCGCCCGAGAGGAACGCTGCTGCAAGGATGGGGATGAAGCGCTTCATGACGGTCCTCACGCCGGCTGGTTCTGGGGCTGGGTCTGGCCGACGCGGGCGTCGTGCTCGGCGGCGAGGCGGCGCAGCGTGGGGATCAGTTCCCGGCCGTGCAGGGCGATGTCGCCGTAGAGATCGAAGCCGCGCATCAGGAAGCCGGTGATGCCCATCGCGTAATAGTCCATCATCGCATCGGCGACCTGCTCGGCGGTGCCCACCAGCGCGGGCGGCAGCATCGGCGTCGAGAAGCTGACCGACGCCTTGGTGATCCCGGTCCACAACCGCTTGTCGAGCAGGTCCATGCCGCCCGCGATCGCCTCCAGCTCCTCTCGGCCAGAACCGCCCTTGGTGGTGGCCAGCTTGGGGTCGAGGCGCATGCCGGTGCTCAGCGCCTCGTCACTGCCGGCGATCTTGCGCTGCTGTTCGAGCGCGGTTTCGCGCAGCGCCTCGACGACATCGGCGGCGGCCTTCCACGCGGCGTCCTCGGTCTCGCCGATGATCACGCGCACCGAAGTCTGGATGCGGACAGGGCGGCCGGTGCGCCCCCAGGCATCGCGGATCTGCGCGACGGTGCCCGCCATCTGGTCGAGCGGCTTGAGGCCGCCGATGGCGTAGACGTCCGCGACTTCGGCGCCCTTCTCCAGCGCCAGCGGCGAGGAGCCGCCCCAGTACACCGGAATGGCGCCATTGACTGGTTTGAGTTCCGACAAGGCGCTGTTGAACCGGTAGTAGGTGCCGTTATGGTCCACCGGGGTGCCGCTGGACCACACCTTGCGCATGATTTCGACGTACTCGGCGCTGCGGTGGTAGCGTTCCTCCTTGGTGTGGAAGTCTCCGTCGCACTCCAGTTCGGTGTCGTTGGCGCCGGTGATGACGTGGACCCCGGCGCGGCCGCCGCTGAGGTTGTCGAGCGTCGCGAACATCCGCGCGGCCATGGTCGGCGCGATGAATCCGGGGCGGTGGGCGACCATGAAGGCCAGCTTTTCCGTCACTGCCGCCGCATAGTTGGCGATCGCGAAAGGATCGGGCGCGAAGGAGTTCTGCAGGATCAGGACGCGGTCGAAGTCGTTCTCGTCGAAGGCGCGGGCCATCTTCTCGATCATGTCGACATCGAACGCGGGGCCGCCGCCGCGGCTGATCTCCGATGCGTTGCGGTGGAGCAGGACTCCAAGGATTTCTAGCGACATGGGACGGCTCCGTAAGGGCGGCGCGCGGCAGCGGCGCCCTGTTTCGGCACCGGTCACACTGGGCGCGGCCGCAAGGTGGGTGAACCCATGCCGTGCCATCCCCTCGCAGGGCGGATAATCCAAATTATCTATTACTCTTCTTTATAGGCTTGATCGATCGTCCGCCTCCACGCCACGAAGGAGGCAGCAATGAACATCGCCAAACTCGAGCGTATGATCGCGGTCTACGAGTCCGGCAGCTTTCGCAAGGCCGCGAAACTGTTCGGAATGTCGCAGCCCGCGCTGACCTGGAGCATCCGCCAGCTCGAGGAAAGCCTCAACCTTTCGCTGTTCATTCGCGGCCCGCGCGGCATCAAGCCGACCGAGGCGTGCGAGCGCCTGATCGTGCGCGCCCGCCTGATCGTCAGCGAGCAGAATCGCCTGCTCGCCGAAGTAGAGCGCAGCAGCCGCGCGCAGATCATCGAGCTGGGCGTCCACCCGGTGATGGTGAACGCGCAGTTCTCCCGCATCGTCGCGAAGTTCCGCGAAACCGACCCCGACGTCGCCCTGCGCATTGTCGAGGGCTACAGTTCCGAACTGCACGAGCGGCTGCGGCAGGGCGAGATCGACCTTGCCTTTTGCGCCAACGCAAACGTCGATCCGGAGGATGAGGAGTTCGACTTCGATCTTTTGGTCCGCCAGTTCTACTCGGTCTTCGCGCGACCCGATCACCGCATTTTCGACGAGATCGCTTCCGGCCAGCCGCTCGCCCCGCATGACTGGGCGCAAGTCGCGGTGCCCAACCTCGCGCCCGATCAGGATGAGGCCAAGGGCCTGCTCGCCATGCTCCAGCATCTGGGCATGACGCCTGCCAAGGCGGCGGTTCGCTCCAGTTCGATCAGCCTGATCCGCTCTCTCGTGCTCGATGGCGGCTTACTGGGCATGCTGCCGGACGACCTCGTCGCGGCCGAGCTGGAGGCCGGGACGCTTTGCCGCGTACCCGACACGCGGGTAGAGGCGCCCGCCCTGGGCCTGCTCAGCGTGCATGGCAGCTACAAGAGCGCATCGGTACGGCGGTTCGCGTCGCAACTTCGCCAGTCGTACCGGAGCGATCGCGCCCTGACCGCGGCAGTATAAGGAAACTCTATCGCCTGCCGAGATTTGTAAGCTTTTCAACCCGCTTTCGTCCGATCAGGTTGAAGGGGTCGTGACGGATCGGCGAGGCCTTCCGAATCCCGGCTCCATCTCCTCTTCAGACAAGAGAACGAGCGGACGTGAAGCCTCTATTCCGAATCCTGACGGCCATCGCCGGCCTTGCCTCAGCCGCGCCTCTCATGGCGCAAGTACCACCCGCCCCAAACTACGCCCGCGCATCCAGCTGGGCCGCTGACGGCCGGAACGAGGGCGCCGCCGCAGCGGTCGCGCCGGGATCGACGGCGCGGCAGAACCTGCCGGTCGACGTGTTCTACATCCACCCGACCACCGATCGCTCGATGGATCGCTACAACCAGCCGGTGTCGGACAAGGCGACTAACGCCTGGACCGACGGCAGCGTTATCGCGCGGCAGGGCGGGGTGTTCAACGGCTGCTGCCGCGTCTTCGCCCCGCGCTATCGCCAGGCGACCAGCGGCGCGCAGAAGGAAGGCGGCAAGATCCGCGAGGATGCCTTCGCGCTCGCTTATGGCGACGTGAAGCGCGCGTTCCGCTATTACCTCGACCACTACAACAAGGGCCGCCCCTTCATCCTCGTGGGCCACAGCCAGGGCGCCGCGCATCTCGAGCGGCTGCTGGACGAGGAGATCGACGGCAAGCCGCTCGCCGCGCGCATGGTGGCGGCGTATGACGTCGGCATCACCTTCCCTGCGTCGAAGTACGACCGGCCGGACTCGAAGCTGAAGATGTGCGACAAGCCCGACAGCATCGGCTGCGTGGTGCACTGGAGTTCGATCCTGCCCAGCGCCGACCTTGCGAAAACGGCGTCCTTCGCGGAAGCCTACAACCGCACGGTGCTGCCGCAGGGCGCCGATCCGACGATCCTGTGCATCAATCCGCTGACCTTCGACCGCTCGCAGCCCGCCGCCCCGCGCGATGCCGCGAAGGGTGCCGTTCCCGGCGCGCCTGACGAGAGCGCCATCAAGGCCATCGTTCCCCACGCCGTCTCCGCGAAGTGCGAACGTGGGCTGCTAGTGGTCGATCCCGATCCCGCGCTTGGCCTCAAGCCGCTGCCGGGAGACAGCATGCATTACCACGACCTCGGCCTTTTCTACGAGGACGTGCGCCAGAACGCGATCCTGCGCGCCCGCGCATGGCTTGCAGCCCATCCCCGGCCATCAACACCCCGGCCCTCCGCAAATTGAGAAGAGAAAGACGATGAACAAGGAACCTCTCAATCCCGTCACGCAGCAGGACATCGACGACTACGCCCGCGACGGCGTGGTCTGCCTGCGCCAGATGTTCGACGCCGAATGGATCGCGAAGATGCAGGAAGCGGCGCGCGCGGTTGAGAGCGATCCCGAGGCCTACGGCCAGACCGGCCCCTCGCACGGGGCGATGATCTCGGTCGCGCACTTGTGGCGCAAGCCCGGCCCGTTCCGCGACTTCGTCTTCAACTCGCCCGCAGGCGAGATCGTCGGCCGGGTGATCGGCGCGGACAACGTGCAGATGTTCCACGATCACCTGTTCCGCAAGCCGCCGCTCTCGCCCTCGATCATGCAGTGGCACGCCGACCACCTCTGGCCCTTCACCGGCACGATGATCCCGAACCTGTGGGTCGCGCTTTCGCCGGTGAACAGGGAGAACGGCCAGATCGAGTTCGTCGCGGGCTATCACAAGTTCTGCATCGAAACCGGATCGCGCTTCGGCCCGGCGGGTGACGGCACCTTCCGCTTTCCCGATTTCCAGGCCGAGCGGGACAATCCGGACTTCCCGTTCCGCTTCGTCACCTGGGATCTGGAGCCGGGCGACGCGGTGCTGTTCCACGTCGATATCCCGCACTATTCCAAGGGCAACGATTCCGACACCCTCGCGCGCACCGGCCTTGCCATGCGCATGATCGGCGACGACAGCTACTGGTGCCCGCGCGAGGGCCTGACCCCGGTGCCGGGCGTCGACGTCCTTGCCCAGCCCGAGGGCGTCCACCCCGCCCCCAGCGAGAACCTGCCGCTGATCTGGCAGCGTCCCGAGAGCGAGCCTCGCGCTTTCGCTCCCGCCCGCCGCGAAGCCGCCTGAGGAGATCGCCCGCGATGACGACGCACAGCAAGCGCGATTTCCTTGCCGGTGGCGGCATGTTGATGGCGATGATGGGCTTGTCCCATTACGCCGATGCGGCCGAGGCTCCCGCAGCGGTCAAGCCGCTGCCGGGACAGGGCTTCCCGATGGAATTCAAGGGCACCGGCGATCCGATGCCGTGGATCAAGCGGGTGTTCCACCTCTACTCCGGCCCGGACGGCCTCACCCGCGCCGAACAGCTCGACGTGGTGGAGCCGCGCGGGCAGGAGATCGCCACGCTGCTGCGCCGCACGGCTTTTCGCGTGACCCTTGGCGGTTCGCAGCCCAATGCGGGCTTCGGCTTCCATGTCGCCAACAACCCGACCCTGCTGATCCCGCTGTTCGGCTCCATGATCATCGGTCTGCACGACGGCACCGAGTACGAACTGAAGCACGGCGACCTCGCCTATGCTGAGGATTGCACGGGGGAGGGGCACATCTCGAAGTCCGGCCCGGAAGGCTCGTTCATGGTCGCGGTCCAGCTGCCCAGGGAGGGCTGCCCCAAGGTCGGCAGCTCGGACATGACCAGGGTGTGGACCGACCAGTGACGGCATCATGCAGGTCGAGACCATTCACGGAGGTGCCGGAATGAAGAAGAGCGCGTACATCGGATGGGCGATCGGCTCGTTCACTTCCGCCGCGCTGGTGAGCGCCGTAGGGCTGCTGCACCTGCGATTCATGACTGACTCGCTCGGCCTCGCCATCGCGCTGGCCGGGATGCTGACCGTCGCGGCGAAGATCTACGATGCGATGACCGATCCGCTGATGGGCTACATCGGCGACCGTACCCGCACGCGCTTCGGCCAGTTCCGGCCCTACCTGCTAGGCGGTGGGTTGCTGGCAGGCCTGTCGATGATCCTGCTCTTCAATGTGCCGGGCGGGCTGCAGGGTGACAACATGTGGCTCTACGTGGGCTTCACGCTGCTGCTCTACTCGACCGCCTACACCATGTTTCGCATCCCCTATCTGGCGATCGGGCGCGCGATCACGGACGATTTCCACGCCCGTTCGCGGCTGATGACCTTCAGCGTCTATGGCTCCTCGCTCGGCAGCTTCGCGGCGACCTCGGCGGCGCCGTTCCTGCTGGCGCGGCTGGGGAGCGACCGCGCGGGGCACGGTCATGTCGCGCTGGTGCTGGGCATTGCCATCGCGCTCGGCGGGATCGCCGCGTTCCTGCTGCTCAAGGAGCGCCACCCGGTAGAGGCGGAGAAGAAGCCCACCGGATCGTTCGCGGCGACATGGGCGGCGCTGTGGTCCAACAAGCCGTTCCTGTGCCTGATGGGCTTCAAGCTGATCCTGTTCTCGGGCCTTGCGGTCCATATCACCGCGATCCCCTATTACACCCGCCACGTCCTGCACGTCACCGACACCGCGCTCGGCACGATCTTCGCCGTGCAGACGGCGATGATGGTGATCTCGCAGATGTTGTGGGTCCGCATGGCCAGCCGTTTCGGGCGCCGCAACGCTCTGGTAAGCGCAGGCAGCCTGTGCGCGGTGGCCTACACCGTCTGGGCACTGATCCCGTCGGGTTCGCCCTTCCCGCTCATCTACATCGCCTGCGCCTTGTCCGGCACGGCGAGCGGCGGGGTGTTCCTCGGCCTCTACACCGTGCTGACCGACACCATGGACTATTCCCGCCGCATCCAGGGCGAGAACCGCGCAGGCATGCTCGCGGGCGTCTTCGTCATGGTGGAGAAGGGCACGTCGGCGTTCGGCATCTTCCTGTTCAGCACGATCATGAGCTGGACCGGCTTCGTTTCCTCCACCGGCGCCGGGGCGGAGGAGCAGCCCGCGAGCGTCAAAACCGGCATCATGGTCACCGTCTCGCTGGTGCCCGCGCTCGCCGCCGTGATCGCCAGCATCATCATGCTGCGTTATCGCCTGCCGGAGACAGCCGAGGATGCGGTTGAGCCGCCCGCCTCGACGTTGCAGCCAGTCGGAGTACAGTCCAACTGACGCAAAAAGAGCTTCCCCGAGTCATGACGCGTAAATCCCTGCCCCGCACGCCCAACCGGCTCGACGCCATCGACGGCAGCCGACCGATGGACGAGCAACTGCTGGCGATGATCGTCGGCCTGACTTCGGAAGTGACCGTGCTGCGCGCCCGCCTCGACGCTGCCGAGCGGCTTCTGGCCGCCTCGGGCACGTTGCCCGCGGGTGCTGTCGATGCTTTCGAACCCGATGCGGAGGCCGCCGCGCAGCGCGAAGGTCTGCGCAAGGCCACGCTCGACAAGGTCTTCCGCCCCTTGCGCGAAGCCGCCGAGGCGGAACTGGCCGCAATGAACGCCCCTGCCGAGGAGACCCTGCCGTGAGCGAACAGATGTCCGAACGCCGTGCCCAGCTCGACCACCCGCTGATCGCGGTACCGAGCCATGACGAACTGGCCGAACAGCTTTTCGTGCGCGATCTCAAGCTCTACGTCATGAGCCAGATCGAGCCGGTGCAGGCCCGCATCGCCGCCGCTGAGCAGAAGGCCAGCGCCGGTGCCAACAACACCGCCGCCGCCTTGCGCGAACGCATGGGGCAGCATGAGAGCTTCTCGACCTGGCTCTCGCTCAAGCGGGAATCGCAGCGCCAGCTGTGGTCCAGCGTTGCCGCCAGCGTCGAGCGGCAGGCGGGCGACCTCGAAGACCTCGCCGCGATCGAGGCGCCGCTGGGTTCGGTGCGCACAGATCCTGACTTCGCGGTGCCTGACTACATCCGGCGCGGCGACATTCACCTGATGCCGGGCGGTAATGCGCACGATGACGGCTCGATCCTGCAGGGCGCGATGATGGATCGCGGCGGCGCGGTCTACATGCTCGGACGCAACGGCGGCATGCTCAACGACTTGCGCGGGCAGACCGCGATGGCGCACGTCCTCACCCGCTTCCCGGACCTGAACCCCGGACGCATCCTCGACATGGGCTGCGGCATCGGCACCAGCACGGTGCCCGCCGCGACCTGCTTCCCGGGCGCCGAAGTCCACGGCATCGACGTCGGCGCATCGATGTTGCGCTACGCCCATGCCCGCGCCGAGCATCTGGGCGCGGGCGTCCACTTCTCGCAGCAGAGCGCGGAGAAGACCGACTTCGAGGACGGCAGCTTCGACCTCGTGTTCAGCTGTGTGATGTTCCACGAAACGTCGCAGGCCGCGACGATGGCGATCATTGCCGAAAGCCGCCGCCTGCTGCGTCCGGGCGGCGTCGCGGTCCACCTCGAGGTGCCGCTGCTGCACGACAATTCCGATGCATGGGTCGAACTGTCAGGCGAACTGGAAGCGCAGTACAACAACGAGCCGAACTGGCGCGGTGCGCTCAGCGCGGATTATCGCTCGCTGTTCGAGGCGGCCGGGTTTTCCTCGGTAGAGACCGGCTATCAGGCGACCAGCCCGGCGGCGCGCAGCGGTCCGTTCCGGTACGGGCCGGAGAGCGAAGGCGTGTTCCGTTCGTGGTTCGTCGCTTCCGGAGTGGCCTGAAGCAGGGCCTGAACCGGGGCCTGACCGGCGCTCCGATCAGAGATCGAGCGCTCCGGTCAGGTCTCCCGGAGCGACGCCGCCGGCCGCGCGCATCGCCTCTTCGCGCATCGCCAGACCCGGCAGCTTGGCGAGCCCGAAGCGACGGGTGAGGAAGCGGGCGATCGATCCGGTGTCGTAGATCGTGTGATCCACAAAGTCCTTGCGGGCACGCGGCGAGATGACGATGGCCGGGATACGGGTGCCCGGTCCCCAGCGGTCGCCCTTGGGCGGGGCGACGTGGTCCCACCAGCCGCCGTTCTCGTCGAAAGTGACGACGATCATCATACGCTCCCACTGCGGGCTGGCGCGCAGGGCGTCGATGACTGCGGCGATATGACGGTCGCCCGCGTCGATGTCGGAATAGCCCGCGTGCATGTTGAGGTTGCCCTGCGGCTTGTAGAAGCTGACGGGCGGCAGGCGGCCCGCCTCGGCATCGGCGAGGAAGCGGTTGGTGCGCGCGGTGCTGCCCTCGCCCGCGTCGCGCAGGTGCTCCTCGCGGTCTTTCGTGCCGGGGGCGAAGCGGGAATAATAGTTGAACGGCTGGTGATGCGGCTGCAGGTTGGGCCGGGCGGGGAACGAAGCGTCCTTGCCGAGCGCTGAATTCCACCCACCAGCATACCAGGCCCAGCCGATGTCGCGCGCGGAGAGCATGTCGCCGATGGTCCGGTGATCCTGCGGGATCAGCGTGCTGCCGTTGGACCAGTCCGCATAGCCGGGCTTTTCCGGGTCGGGCAGGTAGGTGGGGGTGTAAGGCGGCAGCATCGTGTTCACCGCCCAGAAATCCGGCGACAACGTGTTGGGGACGAATTTCGGCGGACCGTCCATCGCGCTGGCGGGACTGCGCGCTTCCAGCTTCAGTCGGATTCCGGTGGGGTCATCGCCTTCGACCTGGGCGATCTTGCGTGCGGCGGGGCTCTTGTCCGCATCGGTGTAGAAGGGCGGACGCGCCGCGATCAGGTACTGGTGGTTCAGGAACGAGCCGCCGAAAGCGCCCATGAAGAAGTTGTCGCACAAGGTGAACTCACGCGCCACCTGCCAGAGGCGCAACTGTGCGCGGCTGTCGCCATAGTGACCCATGACCAGCGCGCCGCTGTCGCCCCAGGCGACGAAGCCGTCGTTGCGCCCGCCATTGATCTGCATCTGGTTGTTGTAGAACGCATGGACAAGGTCGCGGGTCACGACGCCATGCGGAAGAGGGTCACCCTCCTTGGTCTTCAGCGCGAAGGGGGCATTGGGCAGGGGGGCGAGGTCGTCGGGGCCGATCAGGTACTCGGTATGCTCGACCACCTGCCTGTCGGGAACGAGGCCTTCCCAGATCGTCGGCAATGTCTCGAACGGCTTGCCATCGCGGTCGCGCTGGGCAGAGCGCTCGGCCGGGACTTTCGACAGCGGCTGCTGGAGGCCGGGGAAATCGGCGAAGAGGTTGTTGAAGCTGCGGTTCTCCGCGTAGATCACCACGACCGTATCGATCGCTTCGCGCAGCCGGGCGTCGCTGACCGCACCGTGCGACGCGGCTTTGGTCGTGCGAGCTTCGGCGGCGGGAGCACCTGCCGCCGTGGCTGCGCCAAGGACGGCAAGCCCTTCGAGGAACTGGCGGCGATCGGGATTGAGCGAACCCGGGCGGGGGGATTCGGGCTTGGTCATGGATGTCCTCGGTAGTGCGACTTTGCCTGTCGTCTGGGCCGAGGCAAGGGGCTTCGTCAATCGCAAATCCGACAAGTGCGTCAGCGTTTGAATCGCGTGAACGCTTATGCTCGATTGAGGTGAATTTCAAAATTAATGCGTAGATTGTCAGTTAGTTTTTATTTCTCTTGTTATAATATTTATCGAGAATATTAAGATATTTATTTAAATGTATATTTTAAAATCACAATGTGGCAAAAATGTAATAAATAAGCCTTTGAACTTTCACAACTTTTTTCTGTCCCCGTTTCCGCTGCCGGCCGCTCTCCCCCGCCGACCGTCGCACGGGATCTTACGCTGCGGCGCATCCGCGATGTCAACCAGCCCGATGTCTCCGACTTGCGCGCACCGGCGTCGGTGAACTCTACCCCGTTCGGCGGCACGGTGGAGACCGGCAACCCATCGCCGCGCCCCTGCACCGCGACGGCGCTGGACCTTGCTGTAGAGCATTACATGGGCCGTGACGGCTATGCCTCGCTAGGGGCGTTCTACAAGCGGATGGATTCGTTCATCACCTCGGCCACCACGCTGATGCCTTATTCGCAGACCGGGTTGCCGACGGCGTTCCTCTATCCCGGCCGATGCCGATACGCTCTACAACGTGGTGCGTCCGCTCAATGGCTCAGGAGCCTCGATCCTCGGTGTCGAGGCGGCGGTGCAGCGTGACCTGCGGTTTCTGCCCGCCTCGTTCGACGGGCTCGGCGTGCAGGCGAATGCGACTTTCGCCTCGGGCCACAGCGAAGTGATCTACGACGATACCGCCGTGTCGCTGCCGCTGATCGACCTTTCGCGCTGGTCGGGCAACGCCACGCTCTTACTACACCGGAAACGGCTGGGATGCGCGCGTCGCCCTAGCCTATCGCGGCACGTATCGCGACGGAGTGGGCAACAACGGCAATATCGGTACGCGGATCCGGGGGAGCACGACGATCGACTTCGCGGCCCATGCCATGCTGCGCCCCGGCCTGCAGCCTTCGGTCGAGGCGCGCAACATCACCGATACGCCGATCGAGCAATATACCGACCGCACCGCCAAACGTCTGCTCGCGCGCACGCGCAGCGGCCGGACGGTCGCGCTGGGGATGCGCTATGCCTACTGATTTCGTCGCGGTCCTGTCCCCGCCGGGGGCCTTGTACGCTCTGCAGGGGCGGCGCGGAGGTTTCAGCCGCCGGAGGAGAGCCGCGCAATGCTGATGAGCAAGGCCGGCAATTCCCTGCTGGGCGGCATGGAACGGCTGCGCAGCTATGTCCGCAAGCGCGTGCGCGATCCGGACGGCTTGGAGGGCGTGGTGCAGGAATCAGGGTCATGGAGCAGGAGCGGCGGCAGGCGATCGAGCATCCGCTCGCCTATGCCTATCGGGTTGCGGACTCGGTCATCATTGCGGGCGCGCGCAAGGCACAGCGGATCGGCGATGTCGATATGCTGGACCTCATGTGCAGCCTGCCGCTCGCCGACGAAGTACTGGATTATCGTCAGCGCTACGAACGCTTCGAGACGGCGCTGGCACGGCTGACCCCGGCGCGGCGCGCGGTGTTTCGGATGCGGCTTATGGACGGCCGTTCGCGGCAGGAGATCGCCGGGGAACTCGGCCTCAGCGTGGAGGCGGTGAAAAAGCACCTGGTGCGGGCGATGGCCGACCTCGCGCTGGCACTCGAAGACGACCTCGATGGGGAGAGTGAAGGGCACGACAGGCATGGATGAACGCAAGGCCCCGATACGGGAAACCGCCGCCGACTGGGTGGATCGGCTCGACGAACTGACCGCGCCCGATCGGCAGGAACTGAAGGCATGGCTGGACGCCTCGCCCGACAATGCGCGCGCCTTCGCGCGGATGGCCCGGATGATGGGCGATACCGCGTTGGTCGATGCGCTCGAGGACGGCGCCGAGGGGCTTGCCCTGCCTTCGACCCGTCCCGCTGCGGTGCGATGGCCCGGGGCGTGGCGCAAGGGCAAGCCGATGCTCGCGCGCCGACAGGCTATCGCGGCCGGGATTGCGGGTGCGATCGCGTTGCCTGCGGCCGGATACTGGCTTCTCGGTCGCGCGGGCGATAAGGCTTCGGCAAGCGCCGAGCGCTTTGCCAGTGCGGTAGGGCAACGGCGTCGGCTGGTGCTGCCCGACGGTTCGGGGCTGTCACTAGGGCGTGAACTCATAAATCGGGTTGAGTTGTCGGCCTTGGCGTGATTCAGACGGCCTTCGGAAACGGAGGGCGTATGACGCGGCGGCGGTATGAACTGACGGACAAGGAATGGCTCATC
>NZ_BSFC01000030.1 GCF_027922145.1 Novosphingobium resinovorum
GCAGGCGCAGGCAAACTTTCTGGGGCGTCTGAAAGCCTGGGACCCGAAGGCTGCAGCGCTGGCCGAGCCACAACTGCTGCAGAACGATATCCCGCCATCTATGCAGGACTGACGCGAGGCTTCCGGTTGCGGTCGGACGATGCTGGCGACGTCATGACCGCCTGTCTCGTGCTAGGCGACCTGGTGGCCAACCGTCCCCGCACCGGCCCGGCGGTGAGGTCCAGCCAGGCGTTGGAATAGAGCGTATCGACGTAGGGCGTCTTGAATGCCTTTTAGCCGGGATAGGCAAGGCGGCGTTCGTGGTGGAAGCGGTTGAAGCCGGTGTAGTCGGGGTCCTTCACGTCCACGCCTTGCGCGTACATCTGCCAGTACTGCGCCACCGCCAGCCCGCGGTAGGCCACCGCGTCGAGCGCCAGCGCATGCGCCTATTTCTCGCACTCGGCGGGGGAGGCGGGTATGACGTCAAGCAGTTTGTTCCACTGGACCTGGTCGGCGGCGTCGGGACCGTAGGAGGGGCGCGAAGGCTTCGCATGGGTCGGGTTGCCTCGGCGGTGGGGGGCAAGCCCCGCCGTTTTCATCCGCTCCATCCAGACCCGCTCAGCCTGAGTTTGTCGAAGGCCCCGAGGCAGGCGCGGCGTTGTGTCCGATCCTTGAAGAGGCTCAGCAAGAGCGGAATGGATAGCACAGGTGGGTCGTGGGTATTCAAAAGCCGGCCGGCGGGCAGTTGGTGGGTGCAAAACCCGCCGGCCTTGGCGTCGTCGGCCTCAGAACTTGGCCGAGACCTCCACGCCGTAGACGCGGCCCTTGTTGAGCGGCGAGAAGGTAGAGCCGCTGAAGAATGCCAGCGGGGCCTCGGCGCCGAAGGTGGCCTCGTTCAGCAGGTTGGTGCCGTAGAACGAGACGGTGTAGTTGTCGTAGCGCACCGCGATGTTGGCATCGACCATGGTGGCCGCACGCATCAGGCCGGTGTTGGCGTCGTTGTACCAGTCGGCGTCGCGGTAGTTCGCGGCGACGCGGGCATCGAGGCCGAAGTCGCCGAACTGGCCGGTCCAGGCGATCGAGCCGCCGTAGCTCCACGGCGAGAGGCGCGGCAGCTTCAGGTTGTAGTCGGTGTCGTTGATGACGCCGTCGTTGTTGAGGTCGTAGAACACGTCGGTGTACTTGCCCTCGGTGTAGCCGAACTGGCCCGCCAGGGTGAAGCCGGCGCCGGGCTTGAGCGTCAGTTCGCCTTCCAGGCCGCGGATGCGCGCGTCGGCCGAGTTGGTGATGATCTGCGCGGTGCCCACGCCCACGACGGGCAACTGGATCTCGCGCTGGACGTTGTCGATGGTGTTCCAGAACGCCGCGAGGTTGATGCGGGCGATGCCGAACAAGTCCTTCTTCACGCCGATTTCATACGAGTTCTGGACTTCGTCGTTGAACGGGCCGGGATCGACCTGGGTATAGACGTTGCGGAAGTTGTAGCCACCCGAACGGAAGCCCTTCGACCAGAAGCCGTAGACCTGCGTTTCCGGATCGGGCTGCCACTGCATGCCGACGCGCGGGGTCAGGCCCTTCCAGGTGTGCTTGTCGTTGAACGTGTAGTTGCAGGTCTGCGCTTCGTAGTCGCAGCCGGTCGCGGTCAGGTTGGCGACCTTCACCGCCTTGGTCTCGGTGGTGTAGCGCGCGCCCAGGTTCAGCGTCAGCGTGTCGGTGAAGTGCCAGTCGGCCGAACCGAAGATGCCGTAGGTATCCTGGTTCTGGATACCGCCGCCCGACAGGGTGCGGGTGCCGTTCGCCAGCTTACGCTGTTCCTTGTAGTCGATGCGCTGCGTGAAGTAGTACAGGCCGGTGGTCACGTCGACCTTGCCGAAGGTGCCGGCCCAGCGCAGTTCTTCGCTCATCTGCTTCTGGTGCGTGGTGTTGCCCGAGTGGAACGCATAGGACGGCGAGGCGTCGATGTCGTTGAACACGCGCGAGTTGTATTCGCGGTAGGCCATGATGTTGGTGATCTTGCCGTCACCGAACGCGGTATCGATGTTGGTTTCGTTGGAGGCGAAGTGCCAGTAGTTGTGCGCGAAGCCTTCCTCGTCGATGTTCACGTGGAAGCTGTCACGCGGGTAGAGGCCGTGGTTGCTCGCCACCGCGCCGTCGCCGTCGTACTTGCCGTATTCGTAGCGGAACACGGACTCGAACCCGTCGATCGGCGTGAAGCGCAGGGCCGGGCGCACGATGAAGGTGCGGTTCTTGCCGAGGTCGTCGTTGCCGTTGTACTCGTTGTGGTAGTAGCCGGTGTCCTTGTCGTAGTAGACTGCCAGCTTGGCCGAGATCTTGTCCTGCACGATCGGGCCTGTCACGGTGCCGCTGATCTTGTATTCGGGGCCGGACGAGACCGAGGCGCGCACGTCGGCGGAGAAGGTGTCCTTGGGCGTGGTGGTGCGGATCACCATGGCGCCGCCGGTCACGTTGCGGCCGAACAGCAGGCCCTGCGGACCGCGCAGCACTTCGAGGCCCTCGATGTCGAAGTTGCCGAACACGACACCGGCGCTGACGCCAAGGTACACGCCGTCGACGAAGACGCCCACGGTCGGGTCGATCGAGGGGATCGAGGAGTTGATGCCGAGGCCGCGGATCGAGAAGTTGGCATAGCCCGGCGTCGTGCCGACCGCGTTCAACTGCACGTTGGGCATGTTGTAGCTGAGCGACTGCAGCGTGGTGAAGTGCTGCTCTTCAAGTTGCGCGGCGCCGAACGCGGTGACCGCGAAGGGCACGTCCTGCACGTTGGAAGCCTGGCCGCGCTTGGTGGCGGTGACGACGATGGTGTCGAGGGCGCCAGAGTCATTGGCCGAAGAAGAGGCGCTGTCGGCGGCGGCATCCTGCGCCATGGCGGCAGGTGCGATGGCGAACGCCAGCCCCGCGCTGGTCGCGAGCAGGCCGCACTTGATGATCGAGGACATCTTCACTCTTCTTCTCCCACAAACCCGGGCGCTCACTCGCGCCTTGTTATCTGGCCCCGGCGCGATGCGCCTTGTTCTCTCACGTCACGGCGTGCAAGCGGCAGATGCTGCGCAGCATGCTTCGTGACGGGACACTCAAGTCCGCGCTCGGGGCGTTTCGTTCAATCGCAGGGCGGGTCCGGAGGGGAATATCACAAGGCTGATATCCCGGGTGGGGTGGCGGGCGCGTCCGCTTATCACGGATGGGATGGCGGCATATCGCGGATGTGAAATGCGCGGGGGTGTCCGGCCCGACGATACCGGCGCGCAATGCCCCGTGACAAGGCTTCGCCTCGAACGAATGTGAGAGGAAAAGCCGACGTGACGACCTGCGAAGACATCCGGCCCGGAGCGCAAACGGCAACCGGCGGCCTCGACGCGCTGTTCGCGCCGCGCTCGATCGCGCTGGTCGGCGCCTCGGACGATGCCGCGCGGATCGGCGGGCGCCCGCTGCGCTATCTGCGCGCCAGCGGCTATCAGGGCCGCGTCTATCCGGTAAATCCCAAGCGCGAGACGGTACAGGGCGAACAGGCCTGGCCTTCGGTCGCCGCGCTGCCCGAAGTGCCCGACCTCGCGCTCCTCGCCGTGCCCGCCGCCGCCACCCGCGCGGCGGTGGAGGACTGCGTCGCGAAAGGCGTGAAGGCCGCGATCATCTTCGCCGCCGGGTTCGCCGAGATGGGCGAGGAAGGCCGCGAGGAACAGGCGCGCATCGTCGCCATCGCCCGCGCCGGAGGGCTGCGCCTGCTCGGCCCCAACTGCCTCGGCGCGGCGGACAGTTCGATCGGCTACTACGGCACTTTCTCGGTCATGCTCGACGACGGCTTCCTCGAACCCGGCCCGGTGGCGATCGTCTCGCAGAGCGGCGCCTACGGCTCGCACATCGCGCAGCTGGCCCGGGGTCGCGGCCTCGGCATCCGTCACTGGATCACCACCGGCAACGAATGCGACGTCGACATGGCCGAGGCGCTGCGCTGGGTGATCGACCGCGAAGGCGTGAAGGTCGTCATGGCCTATGCCGAGGGCGTGCGGAACCGCGCGGTGTTCTTCGAGGCGCTCGACCTTGCCCGCCGGCGCGGCATCGCGGTGGTACTGCTCAAGGTCGGCCGCTCGGAAGTGGGCGCGCATGCCGTGGGCAGCCATACCGCCGCGCTGGCAGGCTCCGACGGCGTGTTCGACGCAATCTGCCGCCAGTTTGGCGTCCACCGCGCGCGCAGCACGGCGGAACAGCTCGACATCGCCTACGCCGTCGCCCGTGCGGGCCTGCCGGGCGGGAACAAACTGGGCATCTTCTCGATGTCGGGCGGCCTCGGCATCCAGATGGCCGACGACGGCGACGAGGCCGGGCTTGCCGTCACCCCGATGCCTGCCGAGGCGCAGGCGGAACTCAAGGCGCTGCTGCCTTACGCCTCGCCGGTGAACCCGATCGACGCGACCGCGCAGGCTATGACCGACCTGCCGCTGATGACGCGCTATATCCAGGTCGTGCTGGAGCAGGGCGGCTACGACATCTTCGTCGCGATCCTGGGCACCACGCCCGCGCTGCCCAGCTATTCCGCGCGGCTGGCCGAGGCGCTGGAGGCGGCCGGTCCCGGCGGCGCAGGCCTGATCCGCGCCGTCACCATGAGCGCCCCGCCCGAAGTTGTCCGCGCCTATGAGGAACGCGGCTTCCTCGTGTTCGAGGACAGCGTCGCGCTCACCCGCGCGCTCGGCGCGGTGGCGCGCTTCGCCGAGAGCTTTGCGGCTGCGCGCATCGAACGCCCGGCGCTGCCCGCCTTGCCTGCCCCGCTGACCGCGACCGGCACGCTCAGCGAGCGCGCCGCCAAGCAGGTGCTGGCCGAGGCCGGGATGCCGTTCCCCGACGAGCGCCTTGCCGCCACGCCCGACGAGGCAGCGGCAGCGGCCGACGCGATCGGCTATCCCGTGGTGGTCAAGATCTGCTCGCCCGATATCGCCCACAAGACCGAAGTGGGCGGCGTCGTGGTGGGCCTCAAGGACGCCGCCGCCGTGCGCGAGGCAAGCGCGCTGGTGCTCGAACGCGCCCGCACCGCGATGCCGGGTGCCATGATCGAAGGCGTGCTGATCGCGCCGATGATTGCGGGCGGGGTCGAGGTGATCGCGGGCGTCAGCGTCGATGCGACGCTCGGCCCGGTGGTGATGTTCGGCCTCGGCGGCGTGCTGGTGGAAGTGCTGAAGGACGTGACTTTCCGCGCCGTGCCCTTCGATGCCGAGGAGGCGCGCCGCATGATCGCGGAGACCACGGCAGGCAAAGTGCTGCAGGGCGTGCGCGGCGCAGCCCCCTCGGATATCGCCGCGCTGGCCGAAAGCCTTGCCGCACTGTCGCGTTTCGCGGCGGCCAATGACGGTCGCCTTGCCGGGGTGGATATCAACCCGCTCAAGGTCATGCCCGAGGGTGAAGGCGTGGTGCCGCTCGACGCACTGGTGCTGCTGCAGTCATGACGCGCCTGCTCGACCGCGAATTCCTCGACTTGTGCCTGCACGACTGGCTCAGGGTCGAGGCGCTTGCCGAGCGCGATATGGTGGACGCCGTGCTCGACCTGTCGGAAACGCTGGCGCGCGAACGCTTCCTCACGCACTTCAAGGCGGGTGACGCGCATGAGCCGCAAGTCGGCCCGCAGGGCGTCACCGTCCACCCCGAAGTGCGCGCGGCCTTGGGCGAATATGCCGAGCTGGGCCTGTTCGGCGCAGGCTTTCCCGAGGAACTGGGCGGCCACGGCCTGCCGTTCGTGGTGAGCTGCGCCAGCTTCGCATGGTTCGCGGCGGCCAACATCGCGACGTCCTCCTTCGCGATGCTGACGGTCGCCAACGCGCGGCTGATCGCGGAGTTCGGCAGTCCCGCACAAGTCGATGCCTTCGCGCGGCCGCAGATCGCGGGCGAGTGGCTGGGGACGATGTGCCTGTCCGAACCGCAGGCCGGGTCCGACCTTGGCGTCGTTCGCACCCGCGCTACGTTCGAGAACGAAGACGATCTCGGCCGCCGCTACCGGCTGGTCGGCTCGAAGATGTGGATCTCGGGCGGCGAGCATGACGTGGGCGGCAACATCGTCCATCTCGTGCTGGCGAAAGTCGCGGGCGCAGACGGCGCGTTGCCCGAGGGGACGGCGGGCCTCTCGCTGTTCATCGTGCCGCGCGTGCTGCCCGATGGCATGCGCAACGACGTCGCGGTGGCGGGGCTCAATCACAAGATGGGCTACCGGGCGATCCCCAACTGCCTGCTGGCGTTCGGCGAGAACGGCGGCGCCACCGGCTGGCTGGTCGGCGCGGAAGGGCAGGGCCTGCGCCAGATGTTCATGATGATGAACGAGGCGCGTATCTCGGTCGGCCTCGGTGCGGCGGCGCTGGCGTGCCGGGGCTATGGCCATGCGCTGACGTACGCGCAGGAGCGGTTGCAAGGGCGCGGGAGCGATGGCGCCTTGGTGCCGATCATCGCGCACGCGGCGGTGCGGCGCATGCTGCTGGCGCAGAAGGCGCTGGCCGAGGGCGCGCTGGCGCTGTGCCTCTACGCCGCGCGGCTGGTCGACGCGGACGATGCCGACAGCGCGGCGCTGCTGGCGCTGCTGACGCCGGTGGTGAAGACGTTCTCGTCCGAAATGGGGCTGGAGGCCAATGCCATGGCGATCCAGGTCCACGGCGGCTACGGCTACACCCGCGACTTCGACGTCGAGCAGGTCTACCGCGACAATCGCCTCAACCCGATCCACGAAGGCACGACCGACATTCAGGCCATCGACCTGCTGGCCCGCAAGCTGCTGAAGGGCGGCGAGGGGCTGGCGGTGCTCAAGGCGCGGATCGCGGCGACGCTGGCTGCGGCGGACGGCTTCGCTGCGGAGACCGAAGCGCTGAGGGCGGCGTGGGCCGAGGTCGATGCCGCACTCGAAATGCTGCGCGGCTCCCAGAGGGCACTGGAGGTGGCGACGCCGTTCCTCTTCGCTTTCGGGCATGCCGTAGTGGGCTGGATCTGGCTCGACCTCGCGCTGGCTGCGCGCGGCAAGGGCGCGCGGATCGAGGCGGGCACGGCAGGGGCACTGCGTTACTTCACCGCCTGCGAACTGCCGCGCGTGGGCGCATGGCTGGCAAGCTGCACGGCTGGGGGCGAGGTGCTGGAGATTGATCCCGGCTGGCTGTGAGCGGAGGCCCTCCTCCCGAAGCTCCGTCACCCTGAACTTGTTTCAGGGTCGATCGTGCCGCCAAGTCGGAGCTGGGATAGTAAGCTGCGATCTCGGCTAGCGACACGACCCTTCGGTTGCGACTGCCCGATGGACCCTGAAACAAGTTCAGGGCGACGGGATAAGTTTCGTCATTGCGAGCGAAGCGAAGCAATCCAGGGCAGTATAACGCCGCCCTGGATTGCTTCGCTGGCAATGACGAGCTGTCAAAGGATCGCGTTCGCCAGTCCGCCGTCCACCGTAATCATCTGCCCCGAAACGAACGCCGAGTCCGCCGAGGCCAGCCACAGCGCCGTCTGCGCGATGTCGTCGGTCTCGCCCAGACGGCCCAGCGGAATGCGCGCCTTGCGCTGCGCCAGTGCCTCGTCATCCAGCATCGAGAGCACGCCTTCGGTCGCCACCGTCGCGGGCGAGATCGCGTTGACGCGGATGCCCTGCGCGCCCAGTTCCACCGAGGCCGCGCGGGTCAGCCCGCCGACGCCCGCCTTGATGCCGCAGTAGAGCAGCGCATTGACCATGCCCTTGAGCGCCGAGACCGAGGCGATGTTGATCATCGAGCCGCCGCCGCGCTGCGCCATGAAGGGCGCCGCAGCCTGCGTCATCCACACGATCCCGTCGAAGCCCACGCCCGACATGCGCGCCAGCGTCTCGGGGGTGATGTCCGCGATCGGCTCGTACTTGTTCCACATCGCGCTGCTGACGGTCACGTCGAGCCCGCCGAGTTCCCCGGCCGTGCGGGCCACTGCCGCCTGCACCGCCACGCGGTCCGATACGTCGCAGCCGATGGCGATGGCGCGGCCGCCCTGCGCGGTGATGCCGTCGACGACGGCCTGCGCCCAATGCTCCTTGAGATCGAGCACGGCGACGGCGGCGCCCTGTGCAGCAAAGAGTTCGGCAATAGCGCGGCCCAGCCCGCGCGAAGCCCCGGTGACGAGCGCGACGCGCCCCGACAGTCGTTGCGACATGATGGTCTCCCTAATGAATGACCGCAGCCTTGGACCGGCCGCCGCGCGCGCCCAAGCGGGCGCCGCCCGGGCCGCCGCCTTATCCCATAGGTGATAGCCGTGGCGCCGCGCCGGAGCCGGGTTGAGGCGTCGTCGCCCTGGTGCTTCGCTGACGCGAACACGAGAACGGGAGAAGACGATGGAGCGGCACGGTGCAAGAGTGGTGCTGGTGACGGGCGCGGCGGCCGGGATCGGCCTTGCCACGGCGCGGCTGTTCGCAGCGCGCAGCGATACCGTGGTGCTCGCCGATCGCGATGCCGGGGCGGTCCGGCGCGCGGCGGCCGAACTCGGCGCGCCGCATCAGGCACTGGTGCTCGACGTCGCCGATGAGGCCGCCGTGGTCGCGGCCGTAGCGGAGATTGCTGCGCAGCATGGCGGGATCGACGTGCTGGTGAACAACGCCGGGATCGTCGATCCGGCAGGCACCTCCGCGCTCGACCTCGATGCCGCAACGGTGGAGCGGCTTTTGCGGGTGAACCTAACCGGCAGCTATCTTCTGGCGCGAGAGGCCGGGCGCGGCATGATCGTGCGAGGCGGCGGCGCGATCGTCAATCTCTCCTCCGGCATCGCGTTGCAGGCGATCGCGGGGCGCACGCCTTATGCGATGTCGAAGGCGGCGATCCTCGGCTTCACCCGCGCGCTGGCCTGCGAGTGGGCGCAGCACGGGGTGCGCGTTAACGCGGTGCTGCCGGGCTACGTCGCGACCGAGATCGTCGAGGCGCTGGTGGCTGAGGGACAGGTGGATCCCGCCACGGTGGCCGCGCGCATCCCGCTGGGCCGCATGGCGCGCCCGGCCGACGTGGCGGAGGCGATCGTATGGGCGGCCGACAACGCTTACGTCACCGGCGGCAGCATCGCGGTGGATGGTGGCTATTCTGCCTATGGCGGCACCGCAGCGGCGGCCACGACAGAGGCGCCCGCAGCGCCGCAGTCTGACCGCCCGGTGGTGGTCATTTCCGGCGGTGCGCGCGGCATCGGTGCGGCCACGGCGGATCGCTTCGCGGCGGACGGCGCGCGGGTAATCGTGCTCGACCGCGAACTTGGCGCGTTGCCCGAAGGGCGCGAGGGGCATGTGCTCGACGTCACCGACGAGGCCGCGCTAGTCGCCATGATCGAAGGCATTGCTGCGCAGCATGGCCGGATCGACGTGCTGGTCAACAACGCCGCCATCGCCGACGATTTCCAGCCTACCGCCAAACAGACGCTGGCCGCCTTCGAGCATGGCCTCGCGATCAACCTCGTCGCGCCGCTGCGGCTGGCGGTAGCGGCGGCGCGTGTGATGCGGGGACAGGGCGGCGGCGCCATCGTCAACCTATCCTCGATCGCGGCGCGCGGGGGACTGCCCCGCCGCAACAGCTACTGCGCAGCCAAGGCGGGGGTGGAGGCGATGACGCGCCAGCTCGCGTGCGAATGGGCGCAGCATGGGGTCCGGGTGAATGCCGTCGCGCCCGGCTATATTGCCACTCCCGGCGTCATGGCGCTGGAGGCCAAGGGCAAGCGCTCGCTAAGCGGAATCCGGCGGCGTATTCCGCTGGGGCGGCTCGGGCGGCCGGAGGAGATCGCCGACGCCATCGCTTTCCTCGCCTCGCCTCGTGCGGGCTACATGACGGGGACGGTGGTGCCGGTGGACGGGGGCTGGTCCGCCTTCGGTGACGCGGGCGATGCTGCGGATGTGGATTGAGGCGCATCGCATATGGGATTCTCCCGCGCGCGAGGCTCCGATGCGCGACGGAAGGGCCGCAGTTGCGGCTAGATGGTCGCCAAACCTGAGGATGCCGAAATGACGATCAGACTCGAAGTGGCCGACTATGTCGCCGTGGTCACGATGGACAATGCCCCCGTCAATGCGCAGTCGATGGAGATGATCCACGGCCTCGCCGATGCCTTCGACGAGATCAGCGACCGCGACGACGTGCGCGTGGCGGTGCTGACCGGCGCGGGCAAGTGCTTCTCCGCCGGTGCAGACCTCAAGAACCGGCCCGACGTCTCCGCCCCCGGCGCTACCTGGAAGCGCAACCGTGCGGTGCGCGAATCCAGCTATGCCATCATCGAGTGCAACAAGCCGGTGATCGCGGCGGTCAACGGCCCGGCGCTCGGCGGCGGGCTGGGGCTGGCAGCGAGCTGCGACATCATCGTCGCTTCCGAGACCGCCGTGTTCGGGCTGCCCGAGGTGGACGTGGGCCTGATGGGTGGCGGCAAGCACGCCGCGCGGATCCTGCCGCATTCGATGGTGCGCCGCATGATGCTGACCGGCTGGCGCGCGCCTGCGGCGGAACTCTATCGCCGCGGCGTGATCGAAGCCTGCCTTCCGGTCGAGGAACTGATGCCCTGGGTCATGGAGATGGCCCGCAGCATCGCCTCCAAGAGCCCGATGGCGACGCGGCTCGCCAAGGATTCCATGCGCACGATCGAGAACATGACCCTGCGCGACGGCTACCGCTACGAGCAGAACAACACCAACGCGCTGTCGAAGACCGAGGATTCGAAGGAAGCCATCGCCGCCTTCAAGGAAAAGCGCGCGCCGGTCTTCCAGGGCCGTTGATCGCGGCTATAGCGCTAGAATAACGGGTCGGGAGAAGAACATGGCAACCACGATGCAACCGGCGAGTGCGCCTGCCTCCTCTCGCGAGGTGGGCGGTTACGACTGGTACGTCGTCGCCATTCTCTTCTCCGTTTCGGTGCTGGGCTACATCGACCGCGTGATCCTCAGCTTCCTGGTGGAAGCGATCAAGGGCGATCTTGCGCTCAACGACGCCGAGATCGGCGCGGTGACGGGCATGGCCTTCGCGGTGCTCTATGTGTTCGGCGGGGTGTTCATCGGCCGCATGCTCGACAAGGGGCGGCGGGTGACGATCCTGGCCGCCTGCATCCTCGTATGGTCGATCGCCACGGCGGCGAGCGGGTTCGCCACCGGCTTCGTGACGCTGTTCCTGGCGCGCATGTTCGTGGGCGTGGGCGAGGCGGGGCTGAACCCGGCGGCGATCGGCATCATCTCCAGCCGCTTCCCGCAGGACAAGGTGCAGAAGCCGATCGGGTTGTTCACCACCGGCCTCTACGTCGGCGGCGGCATGGCGATGATGCTGGGCGCGCACCTGCTGGGCAAGTTCAGCGCGGGCGGCCCCTACGACCTGCCGCTGATCGACACCGCAGAGCCGTGGCGCGTCGTCTTCCTGCTGCTCGCGGTGCCGGGCCTGCTGGTGGCGCTGCTGGTGCAGACCACGGTGCGCGATCACAGTGCCGCGCAGCGCGCCGCCGCTGCGCCTGCCAAGGGCGAGGCGCTGGCCTTTGCGCGCGAGAACCGCACGCTGATAACGCTGCTGGCGCTGGGCATCGTCTCGTGGTCGATGAACAATTACGGGCTGCTCAACTGGTATCCGGCGATGCTGATGCGCTCCTACGCGATGACACCCGCGCTGGTGGCGACGAGCTATGGCCCGGCGTTCCTGCTGGCCGGGATCGCCGGGTGCCTTGCGGTTCATCCCTACCATGCATGGCTGCGCAAGCGTTTCGGCGGCAAGGCGGCGTACTGGCTGACCTTCACCTCGATGGCGGTGCTGAGCGTGACCACAATCCTCGGCCCGATCGTGCCGACGGTGGGCCTGGCGGTGTTCATGTCCTACGCGAACCTGTTCGTGAGTTCGATGTCGGTCGCCTCGATCTTCGTGCTGATCGTCGCGGTGGTGCCGCCGACGCTGCGCGGGCTTTACACTGGGCTCTACATGGCGCTGGTGAACCTGACGGGCGGGGCCTTCGGCTCGGTGCTGGTGGGGCTGATGACCGACCACGTCTACGGCGCCAAGGGCCTGAACCTGGCGCTTACGACGATGGCGGTGGTGTTCGGCCCGCTGGGCGCGGGGCTTATGTATGCGGCGCTGAAGCGGGCGCCGGAGCGGGGGTGATTCCGCCTACGAAGCCTTCGGACCATTGATCGTGGTTCAGCACGTAGCGATCAATTTGCCAGCCCTCGGGGTGATCTACAAACCCCGGCTGACCTGACAGTCGTTCCGTCGCCGCCTTTGCGTCGCTCTCTGTGCGATATGCCCCGATCAGCTTCGCATCGTCGCCATACTCATCGTCAGCGCGGACATGGTGAAGGATGAAGACTGCTTCCATCGCATCGATATGCGCCGCTGCGCAAACGACCGCAACGGGGCGCTTAAGGTTGGTCCGGATTCCGGGGCGATAGGCTGGTTTACGCACGTAAAGCTAGGTCCGGTCGCGTCGTTTCCAAGCTGTGGAGACGGTGGTGCACAGCGGCCCTACAAAAAATTCCCACACGACAAGGCCAGACCCAACGGTTGTAGCGCCCAATGCGCCACGCATCGCCCAGCGCTGGGCTTCATCGGAAATTGAGAAGAGCCAGCATCCGCACCATAAAAGTAGGGGCAGTGCAATCCAAGGAATTAGCTGCGTTCGCATTTCATTGATCAGCGCTAGGCCGTCGAGTGGAAACGCCTTTCTGGCCAGATAAACTCGGTAGCGGGTCATCATCATCGCCCACTCTTCTCACAACCATTGCACGTCTGCAAAGGGGCGCTTTTTGACGTAACATCGCACGCATTCGTGGCGCTGCAACACCTCCCGATCAAACTTCAGCCAATCCCCTCCAGCACCGCCCGCCACGCCTCGGGCAGCGGTGTCGGGCGGCGGCTGTCGCGGTCGACGTAGACGTGGGTGAAGTGCCCCTCCGCCGCCGGTTCCTCGGCCCCCTCGACGAAGATGCCGAGGTGGTAGGTCACGCTGCTCGAACCGAGCCGCGCCACTTTCAGGCCGACTTCGACCTTCTGCGGGAACTCCACTGAGGCGGCGTAGCGGCAGCCGGTCTCCACCACGAGGCCGATCGGGTTGCCGTTCTCGATGTCGAGCAGGCCGACCTCGATCAGCCAGGAATTCACGGCGGTGTCGAACCACGAATAGTAGACCACGTTGTTGACGTGTCCGTAGACGTCGTTGTCGTGCCAGCGGGTGCTGATCGGGGTGAAGTGGCGGTAGGCGTCACGCGGGCGCAGGGGTTCACGGCTCAAAGGGCGGCCTCGTAGAGTTTGCGCGCGTCATCCAGCGTGATCGGGCGCGGGTTGTTCCTGAGCAGGCGTTCCTGCAGCATCGCGTCGGCGGCGAGCTGGTCGATGTCTTCGGCGCTCACGCCCACGGCCGCCAGCTGCGCGGGCATCCCGGCCTTTGCGGCCATGTCGCGCAGCGCTTCGAGCAGGCCCTGTGCCTGCGCCTGCTGGCCGAGGCCCTCCAGCGCCGGATCGACCAGTGGGCCAAGCTCGGCATAGAGCGGCATCGCCGCGCTCATGTTGAAGCCCAGCACATGCGGCAGCATCAGCACGTTGGAGAGGCCGTGCGGCACATGGAAGCGCCCGCCGAGCGGATAGGCGAGGGCGTGGACCCCTGCGACCGGGGCGTTGGAGAACGCCACCCCCGCCAGATGCGCGCCCAGCAGCATCGCCTCGCGCGCGGCCACGTTGCCCGGCTCCTCGCAGGCGGGGAGCAGGTTGGCGGCGAGCAGGCGCAGCGCTTCGCGGGCGAGCAGGTCGGACATCGGGTTCTTGAGATGCGCCGAGGTATAGGCCTCGATCGCGTGGACC
Source organism: Novosphingobium resinovorum (assembly GCF_027922145.1). Taxonomy (GTDB): domain Bacteria; phylum Pseudomonadota; class Alphaproteobacteria; order Sphingomonadales; family Sphingomonadaceae; genus Novosphingobium; species Novosphingobium resinovorum. The sequence continues at coordinate 13,755 of NZ_BSFC01000030.1, forward strand.
ATCGCGTCCATGCCGGTGGCGGCGGTGACGGGGCGCGGCAGGCCGAGCGTCAGCGCCGGGTCGAGCACCGCATGCCCGGCGACCAGCGCGGCCGAGGATACGCCGCGCTTCTCGTCCCCCGGAAGCGTGATGATCGAGACGGGGGTGGCTTCCGAGCCGGTGCCCGCTGTCGTCGGCACCAGCACCAGCGGCAGGCCCTTGGCGCGCGCATTGCCGACGCCCCAGATCGTGTCGAGATCGTCGCCCGAGCCGAGCAGGTAGGCGGCCAGCTTGGCGACGTCCATCGGGCTACCGCCGCCGAAGCCGACGACGCTTGCCGCGCCGCATTCGCGGCCGCGCGCGACCACGGCCTCCAGCGTGGCGCGCGAGGGATCGGCCTCGACTTCGGAGAAGATCGTCACGTCCCGGCCCGAGGCGGCCAGCGCCGCCAGCGCGCTCCCGGCAAGGCCGAGCTTCACGATCATCGCATCGGTGACGAACAGCACCGGGCCTTCCGGCAGCAGCTCGGCGATGCGATCCGCGCTGCCCGCGCCGCTGACGAGGCGCGGGCCATAGGAGAAGGCGAAGCTGCCCGTCATGCGACCGGCTCGGCCTGCGGCGTGCGCAGCAGCGGGGCGATGGTAAAACCTTCGGGCATGCGGTCCATGTAGTACTCCAGTCCGGCGACGATCTTGGCGAAGCCTTCGCGCTCGCCCCAGAACATCGGGCCGCCGGTCCAGCGCGGCCAGCCATAGCCGTAGAGCCATACCACGTCGATGTCGGACGAACGCTGCGCGATGCCTTCCTCGAGGATCAGCGCACCTTCGTTGACCATCGTGTAGAGCGTGCGCGCGACGATCTCCTCGTTCGAGATTGCGCGCGGGGTGATGCCTTCACGCTCGCGGAATTCCTCGATCAGCGCGGCGACGACGGGGGAGGTGCTGCGCTTGCGGTTTGCGTCGTAGTCGTAGAAGCCGGCCTTCGTCTTCTGGCCCCAGCGGCCCTGCGCGCACAATGCGTCCTTGAGGTTGTCGATGCGCGTCTCGTCGCGGTGCCAGCCGATATCCACGCCCGCGAGGTCGGTCATCTGGAACGGCCCCATCGGCATGCCGAAATCGGTGTGGACCTTGTCCACCTGCTCGGGGCTGGCGCCTTCCATGACGAGGGCAAGGGCGTTGTCCTGACGCGGGATCAGCATGCGGTTGCCGATGAAGCCGTAGCACACGCCCGCGACCACCGGCACCTTGCCGATCCTCTGGCCGAGCGCCATCACGGTGGCGAGCACGTCCGGCGCGGTCTTGGCGCCGCGCACGACCTCGACCAGCTTCATGACGTTGGCGGGCGAGAAGAAGTGCATGCCCAGCACGTCCTCGGGCCGCGAGGTGCAGGCGGCGATCGCGTCCACGTCGAGGTACGAGGTGTTCGAGGCGAGGATCGCGCCGGGCTTGGCCACCGCGTCGAGGCGGCCGAAGACCTGCTTCTTGACCTCCATGTTTTCGTAGACCGCCTCGATCACGAGGTCGCATTCGCCCAGGGCGCCGAATTCGAGCGTGGGCGTCAGCAGCGCCATCGCGGCCTCGACCTGATCGGTGGTGAGGCGGCCCTTGGCGGCGGTGGCTTCGTAGTTGCTGCGGATCAGCGCGGCACCGCGTTCCAGCGCCTCGGCATTGGTCTCGACCATGGTGACGGGCAAGCCCGCCGAGAGGAAGTTCATGGCGATGCCGCCGCCCATCGTACCCGCACCGATGATGCCGACGCGCGCGATGTCGCGCCGGGCGATGTCCTTGGGCAGATCGTCCACCTTGGCGGCGGCGCGCTCGGCGAAGAAGGCGTGGCGCAGGGCCTGGGACTGCTCACCCGCGACGAGTTCGAGGAACAGGCGGCGCTCCACCGCCATGCCTTCCGCGATTGGAAGGGTAGCGGCGGCCTTCACCGCCTCGACGCAGGCGATGGGTGCGGTGAAGCCCTTGAACAGGCGCGGGTTGGCGGCGGCGAAGGCATCCGCAGCGGCGGCATCGCCCAAGACGGCGCGCTCGCCGGTCGGGCGTGCAGGACTGTCGGCGAAGCTGGCGGCAGCGGCGTGCAGGTCTTCGGCATTCTCGACGACTTTGTCGACGAGGCCGCTGGCGAGCGCCTTGGCGGCGGGCACCGGATCGCCCGAGACGATCAGCTTCAGCGCCGCCTCGACGCCGATGAGACGCGGCAGGCGCTGCGTTCCGCCTGCGCCGGGCAGGATGCCGAGCTTCACTTCGGGCAGGCCGAGCTTGGCCGAGGCCAGTGCGACGCGGTAGTGGCAGGCGAGCGCGACTTCGAGGCCGCCGCCGAGCGCGGTGCCGTTGATGGCGGCGATCACCGGCTTGGGGCAGGCCTCGATCGCGGCGAGGACGTCGGGCAGCTGCGGATCGGCGAGCGGCTTGCCGAATTCGGAAATGTCCGCGCCTGCGCTGAACAGCCTGCCGCTGCCGGTGACGATGACGGCGCCGACGGCGATGTCGTCGGCGGCCTTGGCGATGGCCTGTGCCAGCCCGCTGCGCAACGCCGCGCCCAGCGCGTTGACCGGGGGATTATCGAGGGTGATCGTCAGGATCGGGCCGGTCTGTTCGGTACGGATCATTGTGGGCTCCATGGAAGAGGGATACGCGGGCGGTCAGCCGGCGTTGAAGATGGGCGCGCGCTTGTCACGGAAGGCGGCGACGGCATCGCGGTGGTCGCGGGTCTGGCCGAGCAGCGGCTGCATGGCCGCCTCGAAGTCGAGGAAGCTTTCAAAGCTCATCGCGGGCGCAGCGGCGAACTGGCGCTTGGCGAGGTGGAGCGCGGTGGCCGGGCCGTCCGCGATCATCCGCGCCAGTTCCATCGCGCGCGGCAGCAGCGCCTCGGGGGCGAGAACTTCCATCGCGAGGCCGAGTTCGAGTGCTTCGGGCGCGTGGACCTCGCGGCCGGAATAGACGATCTCCTTCGCGCGCATCGGGTTGATGGTACGCAGGAAATGCCAGGCGAGCCCGGCGTCGGGGGCGTAGCCGATGCGGCGGAAGGTGGCGGCGAAGCGAACCCGATCGCTGGCGAGCACGATGTCGCTGGCGAGCGCAAAGCCCCATGCGGCGCCGATGCACACCCCGTCCACCGCCGCGATGACCGGCGCGGGGAAGCGGGCGACGGCGCGGGCCATGGCGTGAAGCTGGCGCATGCGGCGCAGGAAGTCGTCGGGGGTGGTCTCGCCCATCTCGCCGATGTCCGCGCCCGAGCAGAACGCGCCGCCGGTGCCGGTCAGCACCACCGCGCGCACCCCGGGGTCGGCTTCGAGATCGGCGAAGGCGGCGATGAACTCCCCGCGCATCGCCATGGTGAAGGCGTTCTTCGCGGCGGGCCGGTCGAAGGCGACGACGGCGACGGCGCCGTCACGGGTTACGGTGATGGTCATGGACGAGGCTTAGGCCCGTCGCCCTTCGGGCGGGGAGGCCCGGCGCACTGGCCGGGCCATATTCACGGATATGATGGTGTCCTCCCTCCTTTCGTCATTGCGAGCAAAGCGAAGCAATCCATGGCGGCGCAAACGGCCCTGGATTGCTTCGCTGCGCTCGCAATGACGAGGGGTGTGGTTCAGGGCTTCGGCGTCACCAGTCCGAACGTGCCTTTGGGCGCCTCCACCAGCGCGAGGAAGGCGCTCAGGCGCTGCGCGGTATCGGCGGGCAGGGCGCTTTCCTGCGGCTTCTTCGTGATCGCCGCGATGAGCTGCGCGCGCGTCAGTTCCAGCTTCTGCGCGGAAGCCTTGCCGATAGGCTGATGGATCAGCACGCCATTTCGGATTTCCACGTGCTCCGCGACGCCATCCAGTACGAGGTCGAAGGCCATCGGCGCCGCCAGCGCCCGCTCGGGCACGAGGCGCACCGCCAGCAGGTCGAGGATGTCCGAAAGCGGCATCGCCGGGATCGCGCCCGCGACCGAATCGAAACCGCCGGTCTTCACGCCCTCGCGCAATTCCTTCGCACCGGTGAGGAAGGCATTGCGCCACATCGAGCTGGTCGCCTGATAGCCCTGCTGTTCGAGGCTGTCGGCCAGCGCCAGCTTGGCTGCGTGGTTGTCCGGCTGCGCGAAGACGAGGCGCGAGAGCAGTTCCGAGGCCCAGCGGTAATCGCCCGCCGCCACCGCCTTTTGGCCCAGCGCCAGCACCGCCTCCGGTCCGCCCATCGCCTCGACGTACTTCGTCGCCACGGCTTCGGGCGGTAGCGGGTTGAGGTTCGCCGGGTTGCCGTCGTACCAACCGAGATAGCGCTGGTAGACCGCCTTGGCGTCATGGCTGAGCGTGCCGTAGTAGCCCTGGTTGAACCAGCGGTCGGCCAGCGGCTTCGGCAGCTTGAGGTTCTCGGCGATCTCCTCGCCGGTCATCCCTTCGTTCATCATCCGCACCGACTGGTCGTGCAGGTACTTGTACATGTCCCGGTGCGCGCCGAGGTAGTCGAGGATCTTCGCATTGCCCCAGTGCGGCCAGAAGTGCGAGGTGATGAGCGTGTCCGTCCGGTCGCCATAAAGCGCGATGGACTTGGTCAGATCGTCTGCCCAGGCCTTCGCATCGCGCACTTGCGCGCCGCGCAGGGTCAGGATGTTGTGCAGCGAGGAGTTGGCGTTCTCGGCCATGTCGAGCACGCGCAGCTGCGGCATGAAGATCGCCATTTCGGCGGGCGCCTCGGTATCGGGCATGTACTGGAATTCGAGATCGACGCCATCGATGGTCATCGTCTCGCCGGTCTTCGTGACTTCGTGCGTGGGCGGCAGCATGTGGACCGCGCCAGTTGCATTGCCGAGGCGGTTGAAGGCCGGGCCGATGCCGTCGCTGATGTCCGCCTTGGGACCGGTGCCGATGAGGTGGCCGAAGGCATAGATCGCGCGGCGGCTCATGGCGGGACCGGCGATCACGTTCTCCGAGATCGCTTCCTTGAGGAAGCCGCCCGGCGCCACGATCGGCACCTTGCGCGCGGCGGCCTCTTCCGGGCTGATGACGCCCGCCGCGCCGCCGAAGTGGTCGATGTGCGAATGGGTGTAGATCACGCCCATCACAGGCTTGTCGCCCAGCTTGGCGCGGACGAGGTCCATCGCCGCCTTCGCGCTCTCCACCGTGGTCAGGGTGTCGATGACGATGTAGCCGGTCTTGCCGAGCACGACCGTCAGGTTCGCCAGCTCGATCCCGCGCACCTGATAGACGCGGTCGGTCACCTTGAAGAGCCCGGATTGCGACAACAGCTGCGCATTGCGCCAGAGGCTGGGGTTCACGGTATCGGGCCGCTTGCCCTTGAAGATGTCGAGTTCCTTGAGGTCGCGGATGCGCTTGCCGTCGGGCTTTGTGATTTCGCTGCCGGGAATGCCTGCGACGAAGCCGCGCGTGGCGAGGTCGAAGTCCTCCTTGTCGTTCCACGGCAGGCTGGCGGTGGTCTCCTCGAAGTAGCGCAGCGTCGCGGCCGAGGCGGGTTTCTGCGCGCTATCCGCATCCTGGGCGGCGACATGGCCGCCCGCGCCGAGGGCTAGGAGCGAGACGGCGGCGATTGCCGCTGCGAAGCGTGGGCGATGGGCCATGGACATCCTCTTTTATGCGATCGTAGCGCAAACCCTCACGATCCGCGCCTGACAGGCCGGGCGCACTGTCGGGATGCCGCTGGGAGAGGCAAACGCGCCGGTCTGCGCGCGGCATCTTTCCCGGTTGTGATATTCCCCCGGAGCGCCTCGCGTAAGCCCCTCGCTCGCCCATCCGCTTGCTAAGCGGCGAAAAAAGCGAGCGAGGACGAGCGATGAGTGGAACTGCCTATATCTGCGACGCGGTGCGCACGCCCATCGGCCGTTACGGCGGCGGTCTGGCCGCGATCCGTGCCGACGATCTGGGCGCGGTTCCGCTGAAAGCGCTGTTGGCGCGCAATCCCGGCCTCGATCCGGCGGCGGTGGAGGAAGTCTTCTACGGCTGCGCCAACCAGTCGGGCGAGGACAACCGCAACGTCGCGCGCATGAGCCTGCTGCTGGCGGGCCTGCCGCATACGGTGCCGGGCGTGACGCTCAACCGCCTCTGCGCCTCGGGCCTCGAAGCGGTCGGCGCGGCGGCGCGGGTGGTGGTCGCGGGCGAGATGGACCTGGCCTTCGCGGGCGGCGTCGAGAGCATGACGCGCGCTCCCTTCGTGATGGGCAAGGCCGACAGCGCCTTCGGCCGCGCCCAGAAGCTGGAAGACACGACGATGGGCTGGCGCTTCGTCAACCCGGCGCTCGATGCGCTCTACGGCACCGAGACGATGCCGCGCACCGGCGAGAACGTGGCGAAGGACTTCGGCATTGCGCGCGCCGATCAGGACGCCTTCGCGCTGCGCAGTCAGGATCGCGCGGCGGCGGCGCAGGAATCCGGCTTCTTCGCCGAGGAGATCGTCACCACCCCGGTCCCCGGCCGCCGCAGCGGCGACGTGGTGGAAGTCTCGGTGGACGAACATTTGCGGCGCGGCACCACGCTGGAGACGCTCGCCCGCCTGAAGCCTCTGTTCGAGCCGGGCGGGACGGTGACGGCGGGCAATGCCTCGGGCATCAACGACGGCGCGGCGGCGCTGATCGTCGCCAGCGAGGCGGCGGTGAAGGCCCACGGCCTGACCCCGCGCGCACGTATCCTGGGCATGGCTTCGGCCGGGGTGGAGCCGCGCGTGATGGGCATCGGCCCGGTTCCGGCTACCTGCAAGCTGCTGGCGCGGCTGGGGCTGACGATCGGAGACTTCGACGCGATCGAACTGAACGAGGCGTTTGCCAGCCAGGGCCTTGCCGTCATGCGCGAACTGGGTCTGGCCGATGATGCGCCGCAGGTGAACCCGAACGGCGGCGCGATCGCGCTGGGCCACCCGCTCGGCATGTCGGGTGCGCGGCTGGCGCTGACGCTGGTGCACCAGTTGGAGAAGACCGGCGGCAGGCGCGGCCTCGCCACGCTGTGCGTGGGCGTGGGCATGGGTCTGGCGCTGGCGGTCGAACGGGTTTGAGGTTTCTGCCGAGCGCGCCATGAATACATCGATTTCCTGAAGCAGCAGCGCTGCATCGACGAAGTTGCTGCCCGCACTTGCACGGCTTTGAACTCTGCTCAAAGCCGTGCTGGTTCTCCGCAGATCAGGTGGAGTGCTGAATGATGCTCATGCCGGATTTCAGAACTTGGTCCTGAGCGTCACACCGTAGGTACGAGGATCGCCCAGGGTGCCGGTGACCGCACCGGTGTTGCCTGCCGACAGGCTCAGGTAATAGAGCTTGTCCGTCAGGTTGCGCGCCCACAGCTGGATGTCGAGCACCCCGTCCAGCGCCCGCACGCCGATGCGTGCGTTGACCAGCGAATAACCGGGAATCAGCGAATAGCGCGAAAGGCTGGCGGTGGTGTTGAAGTCCGAGCGGTAGCTATAGTCCGCGCCGAAATAGACTTCGCTATCGCGGCCCAGCACAGATCCCACCCCCTGACGCGCCTCGCCGCCTGCCGAGGCCGCCCACTTCGACACGCCCGGCAGGCGCTTCCCGCTAAGGTCGCAGGTGGTCTGCCCGGTGACCTCGATCGGGCACGGCGCATTGGGATAGTCCACGTACTTCGCATCGGTGAACGCGCCCGAGGCGTAGAGTGAGAGCCACGGCGCCGGATTTGCGCGCAGGTCCGCCTCGAAACCGCGCGTGCGAACTTTGCCGACGTTGGTGAAGTAGGACTGGTTGTTGCGCTCCACATCGACCACGGTAGTCTGGTAATCGCTGTCGTCGGTCCAGAACGCGGCGAGGTTGGCGGTCAGTTTATTGCCGAACCATGCGGTCTTCACGCCCAGTTCGTAGCTGTCGATCGTCTCGGGCTTGATGACCGGATCGGCGGCGAAGGCGCCCGTCGTCACGATGTTGGCAAGGTTGAGGCCGCCGAACTTGTGGCCGCGCCCATAGGTCGCATAGACCAGCGCATCGGGCGAGACCTTCCACGACAGCGTCGCCGAGCCGGACAGGCGGCCTTCCTTCGTGCTGGCGGAATAGGAATTGGCGATGCCGTAGCGCGAGCGGATCGTATTGGCGGCGGCAAGCTGCGCGGTGGTCAGCCCGTCGAGACTGGCGCCGGTGGCGGTCTGCTCGAACCAGCCGGTCTTGGTCTCGTAGGTGTAACGCAGGCCCGTGGTGAGATCGAGCGTGGGCGTCACGTGCCAGATCGTCTGACCGAAGGCGGCGTAGCTGTTGGTCACAGGACGCGAGTGGCCGAGGATGGTGTAGCCGTTGAGTGCGGCTGCGGCGGCTGTGCGGTCCACGCTGGGCGCCACGAACCATGCGGCGGCGTCACTGCCATAGGCATTCAGCGACTCGGCATCGATTGCCTGCCACAGGTAGTAGAGCCCCGCGACGTAATCGACCTTGCGCGTGCCTTCCGAGGCGATGCGCAGTTCCTGGCTGAACTGGCGCTGCTCGTTGCTCTGGTGGAAGTCGGTGCCGGCATCGAGGCTGGTGGAATCGCCGTCATTGTGCGGATACCAGTTCCACGCGCGGTAGGCGGTGACCGAGGTGATCGTGTTGCCCGGGATGGTGAGGTCAGCGATCGAGGTCACGCCCCACTGGTTCATCTTGTAGCGCGGGTTGGCGTCCACATCGACCTGCCGCGCCGAAGGATCTATCGGCAGCGGCGTATAGCCGGTGCGCGCGGCGCGGGCGTAATAGTTGTTCGCGAACGCCGTGCCGTTGTCGTACTGGGTCAGCACGCCGGTCAGCACCGCCGCCGCCGTCTTGGAATGCTGGCGGCCGTAGTCACCGATCAGGCGCAGCTTGAAGTTGCTGGCGGGCGTGAACAGCAGCTGCCCGCGCAGGCCGAAATCGTGATAGTCCTGCGTGTCCGAACCGTCGTAGCGGTTGGTCATGTAGCCGTCGCGGTCGGTCTTCGAGACGTAGAGGCGCGCGGCCAGCAGATCGTCCACCAGCGCGCCGCTGGCATAGGCGTGGACCTGCCGGAAATCGTAGTTTCCGAAGGTCACGTCGCCGCCCGCCTCGGGCTCGAACGTCGGCGACTTGGTGGTGACGACGACCGCGCCCGCCGACGTGTTCTTGCCGAACAGCGTGCCCTGCGGGCCGCGCAGCACTTCGATGCGCTCCACGTCCGAGAGGTCGAACACTGCCTGTCCGGGCCGCGCGAGGTAGACCTGATCGACATAGACGCCGACCGCCGGCTCCAGCCCGTCGTTGTAGACCGAGACGTTGTTGCCCAGCCCGCGGATGTTGATGCTGGTGTTGCGCGGGTTGGTGTTGGTGACGACGAGGCTGGGAGTCAGTTGCTGCAGGTCGCGCAAGTTGTAGGTGCGCGTCGCGGCCAGCTGCTCGCCGCCGAAGGCATTCGCGGCCACCGGTACGTCCTGGATGCGCTCGTTGCGGCGACGGGCGGTGACCATGATATCGAGGCCTCCACCACCTTCTGCGTCGGCAGCGGCTTCGGCGGCTGGTGCCTCTTCGGCGTATGCGGGGACGGCAGCCAGCGCGCTCGACCCGAGCAGGGCGAGCGTGGTGGCACGCAGGAACGTGTTCATGGAAAGACCCTCATTGCATGGCGCTACCGGCGACCGGGCGGCCGCCTGAAACTCAACCGTTTGAGTAGAGAACTCATGGTGCGCGGCAACAAAGATTCTCTACATAACTGGTAGAGTAAAACTTTGTGGGCCGCCGGAACTGCTCCCGTTAGGTCTTGCGCTCCCACGCATCGCCACGAACGGAACCGACGTGACCCGCAAGGCCGCCCTGATTGCCGCCGCTCTCATGAGCACCCTGATGACCCGTCCCGCCGCCGCGCAGGCCGTGAATGCCGCCGCGCCTGCGCCTGCATCAACCGCCGCTCCGGGCGCTGCGCAGAGTGCAGCGCGCCCGAACTTCCTCGTCATCGTCGCCGACGATCTCGGCTGGTCGGACCTCGGCGCCTTCGGGGGCGAAATCGCGACGCCCAACCTCGACGCGCTAGCCAACAGCGGCGTGCGTTTCACCGGCTTTCACACCGCGCCGACATGTTCGCCGACCCGCTCGATGCTGTTGAGCGGCGTGGACAACCACGAAGCCGGGATCGGGACCATGGTGGAATCGCGCCCCGCCACCCTTGCGGATCGCCCCGGCTATGAAGGCTATCTCAACGACCGCGTCGCCTCGATCGCGGAGCTGCTGCAACAGGGCGGCTACCGCACGCTGATGTCCGGCAAGTGGCACCTCGGCCTCACCGAGGATCGCGGCCCGGCCGCGCGCGGGTTCGACCATTCCTATGCGCTGCTGCAGGGACTGGGCAATCACTTCGGCGCCGACCAGAACGCGGCATGGACAAAGGCCAAGGCCAATTCGCTCTACCGGCAGGACGGCAAGCTGGTGAAGTTCCCGGTCGGGCACTACTCGGCGGACCAGTTCGCCGACAAGCTGATCGGTTTCCTTGATGAAGGGGGCGCCGACAAGCGCCCGTTCTTCGCCTACCTCACTTTCACCACGCCGCACTGGCCGATGCAGGCCCCGTCCGAGACGATCGCGAAGTACAAGGGCCGCTACGATGCGGGCTACGAAGTCCTGCGCTCACAGCGGCTCGAACGGCAGAAGAAGCTTCGCCTCGTCGCGCTCGACCAGCAGCCCCATGCGCTCGACGGCGTGAAGCCGTGGGACAGCCTGACGGCCGAGCAGAAGGCGTTCGAGGCGCGCAAGATGGAAGTCTACGCCGCGATGGTGGACCGCATGGACCAGAATGTGGGCCGCGTGGTCGCCGAACTGAAGCGCACCGGCCAGTACGACAATACGGTCATCGTGTTCCTGTCCGACAACGGCCCCGAGGGTAGCGAGATCGATGCGCCGTTCCAAGTGCGAGGGCTTCCTGACGGCGCGAAGAAGCTGGGCATCGACAACCGGCTGGAGAACATCGGCAACGCCACCTCCTACGTCGGCTACGGCGCGGGCTGGGCGCAGGCCAACAGTACCCCGTCGTGGCTGGTGAAGGGCTATCCCACCGAAGGCGGCACGCGGGTCTCGGCTTTCGCCTCGGGCAAGGACGTCGTCGGCAATCGCATCGCACGCGGCTATCTGAGCGTCACCGACATCGCGCCGACCTTGCTCGACCTTGCTGGGCTGACCCAGCCTACGACCTACGAGGGCCGCGCTATCCTGCCGTTCGAGGGGCACAGTCTGGTCCCCGTCCTGGCCGAGAAGGCCAGCGAAGTGCGCTCGCCGGACGAGCCGGTCGGCACCGAGCTGTTCTATCGCCGCGCGCTGCGCAAGGGCGACTGGAAGGCGGTCTACCTGCCGAAATCCGGCTCAACCTACCCGCGCGACGGCGTTGGCGAGGGCAAGTGGCAGCTCTTCAACCTCGCGACCGATCCGGCGGAAAGCACCGACCTTGCCGCCACTCATGCCGAAAAGCTGGCCGAACTCGTGGCGGACTGGGATCGCTACGCTGCGCAGAAGGGCGTCGCGCTACCACAGGATGCCGCGCCCTCGGCGGCAAAGCCCTGAAGCGCGTGGCGTGCCGGACCCAATACCCGGCACGCCGCCAGCCGTAAGGCTTCGATCGATCTGTTCCGGCACACTGATGAAAGCTGCAGACGACGCCCTGTATGGCGCCAAAGGTATGGGCGGGACACAATGGACCGCCCATACCTTTATTTGGTGGTATAGCCGCCATTGACGAGAATGGTCTGCCCGGTCATCCACCAGCCATCCGAAACCATGAAGCGGATATAGGGAACTATGTCCTCAATGTCGGTCAGTCCGGTCTTCGAGAAGCCCGACAGCGCTGCAGCAGTTTTGTGATAAGCGACCGCATCTGCGCCCTCGGCCGGGTAGAAAAAGGGCGTATCCATCGGGCCAGGCCCAATTGCCGTCACCGAAATGCCGCGTTCGCCGAATTCCTTGGAGGCAGCGCGGGTGAAGTGTTCGACCGGCGCCTTGGTTCCGGCGTAGCTTGAATAGAAGGATGTGTAGGCGCCCAGAAGAGAAGTGACGAGCGTTACCAGCTTTCCATTGTCATTAAGGTGCTTGCCTGCTTCCTTTATGAAGAAGAAAGCCGCCTTTGCATTGACCGCGCTCATCTCGTCATATTCGGCTTCGCCGATTTCGAGCATGGGCTTCTTCAGGACCTTTCCAACCGTGTTAATGGCAATGTCCGGGCGGCCGATGGCGGCAACGGCGTCGGCAAAGAGTTTTTCGACGGCAGCTGCAGTGGTCATATCCGCCTGAAATGCAACCGCTTCCGCGCCAAATCCCTTGATTGCTGCGACCGTCGCATCTGCCTCTTCCTTTGAAGTGGCGCTGTTATAATGAATGGCGATGGCCTTCGCGCCTTGCTCGGCAAGATCCCGTGCGATCAGGCCGCCGAGATTTTTTGCCCCACCGGCGATGATGACGGTTTTCCCTTTAATGCTATGGTTGGTCATTCACTGCCTCTTTTACCAGATGGCCGACCATTTATTGGCCGCCTCGAGGTGCGAACATATGTTCAACATTTGAACGATAAAATTGTTTAATTTGAATTTACTTGTCTGAAAATCCGAACAATGGATATTCCGGGTAATATGGATCGTATCGAACTGTTCCGGGTTTTCATCCGTGTCGCCGAATGTGAGAGTTTTACGCGCGCGGCAGATACCCTCGGGGTTCCCAGATCATCCGTTTCGGCAGCCATACAGGCGCTTGAGGACCGTGTCGGGGCGCGACTGCTTCATCGTACAACCCGCAAAGTTTCACCGACGTATGATGGCATAGCATTTTATGAGCGCTGCCAGCGGGTTATCGCTGAGGTCGAGGATACCGAAAACCTGTTTCGTCAAAACGCAACTCAGCCAACGGGGCGTCTGCGCATCGACGTTCCGGGCCGGATCGGCCGGTTGATAGTGGCGCCTGCGCTGCCCGGTTTTTTCGATACCTACCCCAAGATCGAAATCGACATGGGGGTCACTGACCGCGCCATCAATCTGACGGGGGATGCAGTCGATTGCGCGCTTCGTGTTGGTCCACTGGCCGATTCCGGACTGATCGCGCGACCGATCGGTAAACTGCCACTGATCAATGTGGCAAGTCCGTCTTATCTGGCACGTCATGGGATACCAAAGTCGCCCGATGACTTGCGCAATCATCATGCGGTCAACTATGCCTCGCCCTCTACGGGAAAAGTCGAGGCTTGGGAGTGGGGCGAAGACAGAGGTCTGCGCACTATGTCTCTGGGTGGACCCGTTACGGTCAACAATGCTGAAGCCTATATTGCTTGCTGTCTTGCTGGCCTCGGCCTGATCCAGATCCCGGCCTATGACGTCAGATCTCATGTGGAGGCGGGCGAATTGGTCGAGGTGATGCCAGATCATCGGGCTGCCCCGATGCCGATGAACTTGCTTTATCCTCATCGCCAGCATCTGTCGCGCCGATTACAGGTGTTTGCCGATTGGCTCGAAGAATTGCTCAAGAAGCGACTGGCGTAGCACGCGGATTGCGCCTGCGAAGGTGCTCCAAAGTCTGGCAAGGTAAGGGGCTGCCCTGTTGCTCCGCAGTGCACGGGCTTTCGGTCATCATGCCTTCCCGGCAGCATGATTAGAGCGTCAAATGTCTCGGAAAGGCCGTCCCTGAAACATAAGCGCAAATCTGCTGAAATATTTCATTGATAATGAGACTGACTATCAGTATCAGCCGCCTTGTTCATAAGGGGGAATCATGCCAATCAAGCCATCCAAGGCGACCGCGCGTCGCACTTTCCTTGCGCTGTCCTGCATCGCGCCGGCTTTCGCGCCGGTCGCTCATGCGCAGCAGGCGGATCCTGCCGATCGCAGCCTCGGCGGCGTCACCGTTTCCGATACCGAGATCACCGAAGCCCCTGGCCGCAAGCTTGAATCGCCCAAGCGTACGCGGTCCGTTCGCGACACGCCGCAGACGATCACGGTACTGTCCAACGAAGTGATCGAGCAGCAGAATCTCCTGACCCTGCGCGATGTGCTCTCCACCGTGCCCGGCATCACTTTCGGCGCGGGCGAGGCGGGCACCGGCCCCGGCGACAACATCACATTCCGCGGCTACAGCGCGGCCAACGACATCACCGTCGACGGCGTGCGCGACAGCGCCCAGATCACCCGCACCGACCCGTTCAATCTCGACCAGGTCGAAGTGACCAACGGAGCCAACTCGGTGATCTCGGGCGCGGGCTCGGTCGGCGGCAATATCAACATCGTCACCAAGCGCCCCAAGGCCGATGACGCCTATGTCGCCACGGCGGGCATCGGCACCGACAACTACTATCGCGCGACCGTCGATCTCAACAAGCGCGTCAGCGAGCTTGTCGCCTTCCGTTTCAACGGCATGTGGCACCGCAACGACGTGCCCGGTCGCGATGTCGAGGACTACAAGCGCTGGGGCATCGCGCCTTCGGTGACCATTGGCATCGACAGCCCGACCCGTCTGACGCTGCAGTACAGCCATCAGGAAGACGACAATATCCCGCAGTACGGCCTGCCGTATTATGCGGTAGCAGGCGGTCTGATTTCCGGCGTCCATCGCAGCGACTACTTCGGCTACCGCAACGTCGACAAGCAGAAGATCAATGTCGATCAGCTGACCGCGATCTTCGAGCATGAATTCAGCGACACTGTCTCGATCCGCAACCTTGCCCGCTGGCAGGATTCGCGCCAGCTAACCCAGGTCAATCCGCCGCAGGGCACGTACTGCCTGTCGAGCGGCGTGACCCCGCTCGGCGCCGCGTGCACGGTCAACATCGGCACGACCGCCGCGCCCAACAACGTGCTCGTCCCCGCCGGATACTACTATCCGACCGGCCCGCGCGGCACCACGCGTGACACGCGCAACCAGCTGATGTTCGACCAGCTCGACATCAAGGCCGTCTTCAACACAGGCGCGATCGAGCACACGATCACGCTGGGCGGTGCCGTCACCTGGGAAAAATATGATCTCTACAACGGCAACGTGCTGCGCAATGCCGACGGCACCAATGCCTTCACCCGCCTGCCGCTGATCAACATCGACAACCCGAACGAGGTGATCACCGGTCCTGCGACTTCGGCATTCACTTATGGCAGCAACGTCTACACCGGCGCGGTCAACTTCATCCGCACCGGTCACACCATCGGCGAGCAGACCAACGTGGCGGGCTACCTGTTCGACACCATGAAGCTGGGCAAGTTCGAATTGAGCGGCGGCGCCCGCCTCGAGCGCAACACCGGCACCTCGCGTACCGACACGCTGTGCGGCCTCGCCGTCGGCTGCGCGGTTAGCGGCGTGCAGTACGGCTTCGGCGATGTCAGCGCGACCACCCGCGGTCGGAACGCCAACACGCTGTTCTCCTACCGCGTCGGTCTGAACTACAAGCCGGTCGAGGCGGTCAGCCTTTACGTTGCCTACGGCAATTCGCGCACGCCTTCCAAGAATTCGGTCAACGGATCGTGCACGGCTGACGGGCTCGCCGCCGATGGCTCGGCGATTCAGAACACGACCTGCAACATCAGCCCGGAATCGGCCAAGAACTACGAGATCGGCGCCAAGGCGGAGCTGTTCGACGGCGGCCTGTTGCTGACCGCATCGGCCTTCCGCAACGAGCGTGACAAGTACGCGGTCGTCTCGGGCGATCCGACGGTGCCGAACCAGCAGCTCGACGGCAAGTCACGGGTGGACGGCATCGCGATCGGCGCGTCGGGCACCATCACGCCTGCATGGACGATCACGGCCAACTACACGTACCTCAAGGCCAAGCTGATCCAGTCCGTCTCCGACTTCTGCCTTGCTAACCCCGGCGCGGTGACGGGCACGCGGACCTGCACCAATACGGCTGCGAACCCGAACCCGGGTGCCGGACAGTACCTGCCGCAGACGCCCAAGCACTCGGCCAGCCTGTTCACCACCTATCGTCTGCCGTTCGGCCTGACTGTCGGCTACGGGTTCACGTATCAGGGCAGCTTCCTGCTGACCGCCGCGACCCCGACGGCCGAGGCGATCAACGCGAAGGACTACCTGGTTCACCAGGGCTACCTGTCCTACGAGTTCTCGCCCAACCTGTCGGCGCAGCTCAACGTCAAGAATATCGGCGACAAGCTGTACTTCACCCGTATCCGCAACAATGGCTGGGCCACGCCGGGCGATGCCCGATCGGCGGTCCTGACCCTGACCGCGAAGATGTGACACGAAAGCATACCGTCACGAAACGCTTCAAGCGTTTCGTGACGGTATGCGGTTCGATTATAAACAAAAGACGGCTTGAGCAGACGTCAGATATTCCTACTCAAGCCTTACGCTGCTGCTGTTCTGCGTGGCCGAACGAGGTCTCGCGTCAGTACAAATTATCCTTGTAGTCCTTCTCCAGGCCTTTCCGCATCAGCGCGCTCATTCCGGGCACAGCGATACTCGCGCGGGCCAATGCAGCAGCGACGCCTTTGTTCTTGTTGAGCTTGATGTGCTCGATGAAAGGCTTCGTCGGCTCGATGCTCGTCCCGGGAGTGACCGGCCATAGCGCGGCGCGCTTCAAGGCGGGGCTTTCGCGCAATTCGAGGGCCTCGATCTGCACGCCGATCGCCAGTGATGGGACTTTGCCTTGTACCGTGAAATGTTCGCGCATGACGGGGTCGGTGGTGAGGTGTGCCCGTCCGTGGACGCGGGCGACGCAGGCAGAACCCGGCACCAGCAGAACCGTAGCACCTACTTCAACGCCGGCGACTACGATTCCACGCATTTCCCGCTGAACATCGCCAATCCCGATTACGACGAAGCATACGATACCGATTCCGTGCTAGGCTCGTCCGGCGGCAGCAAGGCGCACCAGACCGGGATATATCTGCAGGACCACCTGAAGTTCGGGGAGTTCGCCACACTGACCCTTGGAGGCCGCTATGACTGGGCCGAAGCATCCGGGCAGAAGGATGACGATTTCAGTCCGCGCATCGGCGCCACCGTGAAGCTGGCTGGCGGTGTGAACGCCTATGCCAGCTGGTCGAAGTCGTTCCTGCCGCAGCTCTATAGCCTGCAGGTCGTGGGCTTCGACGGTGAGGGTAATCCCATTGGCGGGCCGGTGCCGCCCGAGCGGGGCAGGAACATCGAACTGGGCGTGAAGTTTGCGCCGGACGGCACCCGGTTCAGTGGTAGCTTGGCCGTCTATCAACTGACTCGGCAGAACGTGACGACGTCCGACGCGGGTTATCTCGACTTTTCGGTCGTGACCGGCGAGCAGCGGGCACGGGGGATCGAGGCGGAGTTGCAGTGGCAGCCGATCGGCGGCTTCAGCCTGAACTTTGCCTACACCTACACCGATGCGGAGGTGACAAAGGATAATTTCTTCACTGTCGGCGCGCTGCTCTCCAACATTCCCCGTCACAATATCGGGGCTTTCGCGCAGTACGAGTTGCAGGACGGCCCGTTTGCCGGATTAGGCGCGACACTGGGCATCACTTACAACAGCAAGCGCAACGGCAACATCTACTCGGTAAATTCCGACGGTTCGGTGCTGCTCTGGCTGCCTGCCTACACGCTGGTCGATGCAGGGGTGTCGTGCAGGCGTGAGGGCTGAGGGGGGCAACTGACCGTCGCCAACCTGTTCGCCGAGCGCTACTTTCCCGACACCGGTGGAATCGATCGCGTGACCCCCGGTAATCCGCGCAACTGGAGGCTGACGCTCTCACGGACTTTCTGAGCGGTCCCTTCCCGGTGTCGGAACATTTGCCGTATCACCCTACTGTGGTGCAATTGACTCGCAATATCGGAAAAGCCATATGCGCTGCTGACAGTCCATGGGGGGTGCATGATCCGTTTTTCCGTCTTTCTTTCGAGCGCTGCTGTGGCCGCGCTCTCGGTTTCCGCACATGCACAGCAGATGGCATCCGCCGATGAAACGACGATCCGGCCGGCCGATATTATCGTTACCGGCGAAAAGTCGACGCGCACACTGCAGGAGACCCCGACCAGCATCGCCGTGACCACTGCGGAGAAGATCGAGCGCGAGACGTTGATCTCCATCCAGGACGTCTACAACCGTACCGCGAACCTCTCGGAGACCTATGGGTCTTCCGGCTTCACCATTCGCGGCGTGAGCAATACCGGCGTCGGCGCGGGCGGGCAGGCCGATGCTGCCAGCGTCTACGTCGATGGCGCACCGATCCCGAAGTGGGCGCTGTATGGCGGCCCAACCGACATGTGGGACGTCCAGCAGGTCGAAGTGCTGCGTGGCCCGCAGTCCACTATTCAGGGCCTCAACGCGCTGGCGGGCGGCATCGTGATCACCACCAAGGATCCCTCGCTCGACCGCTGGACCGGCGATGCGCGCGTACTGTGGAGCGAACATGACGACCGCACGTTCTCGGCGGCTGTGGGCGGCCCGATCGTGGAGGACGAGCTGGGTATACGCCTTTCGGCCGAGCGCCGGGCCGACCGAGGGCTTATCCGCAACCTGACGCGCGGCGGCTATGACGACGAACTCAAGTCGCTGAACCTGCGCGGCAAGGTGAAGTGGACGCCCGCCGCCATTCCGGGGCTGGAGGCGGTCGCCAGCTACAATCGCGTGCGGCGCGACGGCGGTTACCTTTACGAATATGCACGCACCGATACGCCCGATTTCTACGACCACCGCGTCGCCACCGGCGACCAGCCTACCAGCGGCAAGATCGGCAGCGACATTGCCGTGTTCAAGCTGAGCTACCCGCTGGCGGACCACCTTAAGCTGTCGAGCGTCACCTCGTGGAATCGCTCGAAAGTCCATTCGCAGATCGATACCGACGGCACGCCGCAGGATATCCAGGCGATCGACAACCGCTATCTCTATCGCACGCTGACGCAGGAACTGCGTCTCAACTACGAAGGCGAGCGGCTGAGCGGACTGCTCGGCGCGTGGTACTATCGCCGCAGCGGCGCCATCGACCAGAACAGCCGCGTCAACATCGCAACGCCCACTTCGACGATCGCGGCATTGCTGCAGTCAGGCGGGGCGAGCGCCGCGCAGGCACAGACGATCGCTGCAGCCTATGCCACCCAGTTGCCGGTGATCCCGGTACTCTACCGCGCGACGCAGCCGGAAAAGGTGGAGACGATGGCGCTGTTCGGCGATGCGCGTTTCAAGCTGACCGACCAGCTGACGCTGATCGGCGGCTTCCGCTTCGACCACGAGCGCAACCGCTATGCAGCCGAGACCGTAGCGGCCTTCAACGGCACTTTGCCCGACGTCAATTTCCTCGGCACTGCCTATGCCCCGATCATCGGGCTGATCAACCAGGGCGTGCTGGGCCTCGTCGACGATGCCTCCTCGCCGCTGGCGTCGAACCGCCGCACGTTCAACGCGTTCCTGCCCAAGTTCGGCGTGAGCATGGACTGGACGCCCGACCTGACGACGGCGTTCACCGTACAACGGGCCTATCGCTCGGGTGGATCGAGCCAGAACCCGGCGCGTGCCGAACTGGTGCCGTACGATCCCGAGTATAGCTGGAACTACGAAGGCTCTGTGCGCTCCAAGTGGCTGGGCGGCAAGCTGATGGTCAATGCCAACGTCTTCTACATGAAGTGGAAGGACCAGCAGGTCACCGCCTACTTCGGCCTCAATGCCTATGACTACAACACCGTCAACGCCGCGGGCTCGCATCTCTACGGGTTCGAATTGGAGGCGAACGCCAATGTCGCCCCCGGCATCGACATCTATGCCTCGGTCGGCCACGTGCGTACCAAGTTCGACGATTTCGACCTGCCGACCGGCGCGACCAGCACGGTGGACCTGACCGGGACGCAGTTCCCCTATGCACCGCGCTGGACACTTTCGGGGGGCATCAATGCGACCGTACTGGGCGGCGTCACCGCCAATCTCAATGCCAACTACCGCACTTCGGTGTTAACCGGCGTCGGGCAGGATCAGGACCAGTACGCCGTTGCCGCGCGCACCGTGGTCAATGGCCGGCTGGGTTACGAGACCGACAACTGGCAGGTCTTCGTGTTCGCGCGCAACATCTTCAACGAAAAGTACAAGCAGTACGAATATGCTGCGATCCATCAGGCGATCCTTGGCGATCCGCAGACGTTCGGCGTCGGCGCGGGCGTGCACTGGTGACGTCGCCACTGGCAATGTTGGTTGCGAGCCTGTTCCTGCTTGCGGCGGGCGTTCTGGGCGCCGGGCTGCTGCGTACATCGTGGCGTCGGCGTGAAGGCGCCGCGCCTGCATTGCTGGCCGGAGGGTGGGGCGTCCTGATCGGCGCGATCCTTCTCGCCGGGTGGGTGGTCGGCCCGGTCAAGGGCACCGCGCTGGCGTTGGCGATGGAAGGGATCGGTGCCTTCGGTATCGTCTGGCACGGCAGAGTCCGCAAGGTTGCGCGTGAGCGCGATGGCAAAGGCGAGGGCGGGGATGCACCCGAGCCGCTCGACGAGCCGGGCCGCGTATGGCGCGGCGTGCTGCGCACGCTACTGGCGGGGCCGCTCGGCATGACGGCGGCGATGGCGCTGGCCTTCTGCGTCACTGTTTACATGCCGGGTGATGCGCGCACGCGCATCGTCACCGGCGGCATGCTGCTGCCGGTTCTGTGGGGTCTCGCAATGACCTGGACACTCGCCGACCGCCGCCTGCTGCGTGCGACTGCCGTGCTGGTGGGCACCAGCGTGCTCGGCTTCGGCCTCGCTTTCCTCGGCGGCATCCTTTCCGGGGCGTCAACATGAGCAACACTCGCAAGAAACGGTGGCGCTGGCCGATCTCACCCGAGACGGTGCGCTCGGTGCTGAGCAGCCACTCGGTGTTGGGGCTGGCTTTCGCCGCGATCATCTATCTTGTCTGCCTGACCGGCACGATCGCGGTCTTCGCGCCGGACCTGCAGCGCATCGAAGTGCCGGGTACTCCGGTCGCCATGCACCTGTCGGAGGCTGCTGCAGCCCGCGCGCTTACCGAAGCAGTTCGCCAAACCCCGTCGGACAGTTCGATCTATCTGACGATGCCGAGCCCGGCCAAGGAGGGCGCAACGCTGGTTGCCTTCAAGCCGGGTTTCGAGCGCAACTGGGCGGTGGCCGAGGACGGTACGCTCTCCCCCCTCGATGCGATCTGGACCGAGTTCCTGATCTACCTTCATATCTGCCTGCACCTGCCGCGCAGCTGGGGCGGGTTCATCGTCGGGCTAACGGGAGTGGCGCTGCTGTCCTCGCTGGTTTCAGGCATCCTTGCACACCCTCGCGTTGTGCGTGATGCGTTTCACTTGCGGCTTGGCGGATCGAGGCGGCTGCAGGAAGCGGACCTGCACAACCGGCTGGGGGTCTGGGCGCTGCCGTTCCACTTCACGCTGGCGCTGACCGGGGCGCTGCTGGGGCTGAGCACGATTATCGTCGCCGGGCTCTCGCTGCTGCTCTATCGCGGCGACATGACCAGGGTTTATGCTCTGTTCCTCGATCCGCCCCCGGCCATCGATGCCCGCACGGTGCCGATGCCCGATCTTGCCGCACTGATCGCGCAGGCCCGCGCGCGCATGGCCGAAGCGGCGATCGACAGCGTCATGGTCGAACGCCCCGGCCGCGCCGACATGCGTATCTCCGTCCATGGCCGCCGGTCCCGCCACCTTGTAGTACAGGATGAGGTGCAGTTCGATGCGCAAGGCGCGGCGATCCACGAGGAGCACCCGAAAGACATGGTGGTCGGCACTAGGGTGCTGAGCGGTATTGGTCAGCTTCATTTCGGCTGGTTCGGTGGTCCCGTCGTGCGTGTGGCATATGGTCTGTTGGGACTTGCGCTTTGTGTCGTAACCTCCAGCGGGGTGACTATCTGGCTCGCTCGCCGCCGCGATCGCGGCCGCCCGGCGCCGCAGTGGGAGCGCATCTGGTCGGCGGTCTGCTGGGGGCAGCCGGTAGTGCTGATGCTCACGGCAATCCTCGCCTTTGTATATCCCGAAGTTCCGCTGGCGCCGGCCTGGCTGATCCTGACGACGATCGCGATCGTGCTCTGCGCCGTCATGAACCGGTGTTCGGGTGAGTATCTGGCGCGGCTCTGGCGGCGGGGTCTTGTCGTCGCGTCGGCTCTTGCGGCGGTGCTCTATCTTGGCAGGGCATTGTACTGAGAACGATGCCGCATGAGATGGGCGGTGCGATACTGTGGAACTGGAGTTCTACCTCGGGAATGTGAGGGGGCAGCGCTCTAGCGTTAGTGACACCCGGCCATGAGCCTCGCACCGCCGAAATGGTGCAAGGCTCATGGTGGGAGGCCCGACGCCCCGGTCAGATCTGGGCCAGCCCGCCATCGACGAAGAGTTCGACACCGTTGATATAGGATGCATCGTCTGAAGCAAGGAACATCACGGCCTTGGCGATCTCTTCCGGCTGGCCGATGCGCCCGGCGGGAACCTGGCCGATCATGAAGTCCTTGACGCCCTGAGCTTGTTCGCCACCGCCGAACAGCTCGTTCAGGCCGGCGGTCTCGGTCAGGCCGGGGCTGACGGCATTGACGCGGATGCGGCGGTCCTTGAGGTCGAGGATCCAGCTGCGCGCAAAATTGCGCACGGCCGCCTTGGTCGCCGAATAGACGCTGAACGCCCCGGTGCCCTTGATGCTGGTGGTGGACGAAGTGAGGATCACCGAACCGCCATCGCGCAGCAACGGCAGCGCCTTCTGCACCGTGAACAGGACGCCCTTCACGTTGCTGTCGAAGGTCTGGGCGTAGTGTTCCTCGGTGATCGCGCCGAGCGGTGCGAGTTCGCCGCCACCGGCATTGGCGAAGACCACGTCGATCTGCGGGTGGCTCTGCTGGACCGCATCATAGAGACGGTCGATGTCGGCAAGGTTGGCCATGTCGCCGCGCACGCCGGTGATGTGGCCGCCGATCTGCTTCACCGCCGCATCCAGCGCATCCTGCCGCCGCCCGGTGATGAACACCGCCGCGCCTGCGGCCGCGAATGCCTTCGCCGTCGCCAGGCCGATGCCGCTGGTGCCGCCGGTAATTACCACTACCTTGTTCTCGAATGGGCTCGTCATTGTCTGTCTCCTTGGATTGCCGACCGATCGCCGGCGCCCGGCATCAATGAAACAAGAACGGTAGTGCCTGTAGTCGGCAAATGTGGCACTCAGCGTTCCACATAAGGAACGATGATGCGAATAGACCTGAACGACTATGCCTATTTCGCCGAAGTGGTGGCGCATGGCGGGTTCGCCCCGGCGGGCCGCGCGCTGCGTGAGCCCAAGTCGAAACTGAGCCGCCGCATCGCCGGTCTGGAGGCGCGGCTCGGGCTACGTCTGATCGAGCGGTCCAGCCGCCGCTTCCGTGTCACCGATACCGGACAGGCCTTTTACGAACGCTGCAGGGCGATCCTGGCGGAAGCCGAGCAGGCCGAGGCACTGGTGCTGCAGGCGCAGGCCGAGCCGCATGGCCGGGTGCGTTTCAGTTGCCCGACCGGCATGGTGGCGCCGATCGGCGGGCTGATCGCCTCGTTCCTCGCGCGCTATCCCAAGGTGCGGCTGCAACTGGTCGCGACCGATCGGGCGGTCGATCTGATCGAAGAGCGGATCGATCTGGCCTTGCGCGTGCGAGCCAGCCTGACCAGCGACGCCGCGCTGACGATGCGCTCGCTCGGCACCTCGACGCGCATTCTCGTCGCCGCGCCGCAACTCGCGAGCCGCATCGGCACCATCGCGCAGCTTGCCGAGGTTCCGGCGCTTTCCACCGACGATGCCGCTGACGATCTGGAGTGGAATCTGGAGATGGCGGACGGGATCCGCCACATGCTCCGCGTGGTCCCCAGGCTGGGGTGCGAGGACATGGCGGCGGTGCGCGACGCCGCCGTTGCCGGACTGGGCGTGGCGATCCTGCCCGATCATGTCTGCCGCGATGCCCTGCGCACGGGAACGCTCGTGCGCGTGCTGCCCGAATGGCGCGGGCTGCAGGGCATCGTGCACCTCGTCTTCACGACCCGGCGCGGGCTGCCGCCGGCAGTCCGCGCCCTGATCGACCATCTGGCCGCCGGCTTCCCGCGCGACGGCCTCAACTCCGATTGAGGTCGATTACCAACTCAGTCCCGCACGGACATAGAGGTAGCGGCCGTTGAAACCGAACGGCGAGTAGTAGGGAAACGCGGTCACGCCGGTGGTGTTGAGCGTGGCGGGCACTTTTTTGGGATAGACATCGAGCAGGTTGCTTGCTCCCAGCGCTAGATTGAACGGCGCATCCTTGGGTTGGTAGCGCAGTTCTAGGTCAGTGATCGCGTGCTTGCCGGTGTGCAGGTCGCTGGTGGCGACGGTGCCGGGCTGTAGAACGTCCCCATAATAGGTGACACGCGCGGTCGCGCCCAGCGTATCGCCGGTCCAGACCACGGTGCCCGAGACCTTCTCGCCTGGCGTGCCCTCTTCGATCGTCAGGATGCGGCTGCGGGCGAACAGGGCGGTGTTGGCAGGCACCTTCGTCACCTTGATGTCGTTGACGTTGCCCGCGACGGTCAGGTCGAAGGTACCCGCGACTTCGGTGACGATCTTGTAGTTGGCGACCGCGTCGATGCCCTTGGTGGTGGTCGCCAGCCCGTTCAGGAAGAACCGGGCGGCCGAGACGTTCGGGATCGTCGTGACGGCGATGTTTTCGGACAGGCCGATCTGGTTGCGCACGTGGATGCGATAGCCGTCCACCGTCAGCGAGAAGCCGCCGGTGCGCAGCACGAAACCGGCCGAGAGGTTGGTGGACTTTTCAGCCTCCAGCGCCTTGCCGCCCAGCGAGGTCGCTTCCGCCGAGGTTGAGGGATAGGTACCCGTGACGATCTGGTTGCCGTTCTGGATGACCGAGGTGATCGAGGTGTAATACTGCTGGATCAGGCTGGGTGCGCGAAAGCCCGTCGAGGCGGTGCTGCGGATCGCGAAGGCGGGGCTGAAATCATAGCGCAGCGATAGCTTGCCGGTGGCGGTGCTGCCGAAGTCCGAATACTTCTCGCCGCGTCCAGCCACGGCGACCAGCAGCTTGTCGGTGACCTGTGCTTCGAGGTCGAGGTAGATCGAGCCGTTCTGGCGGTGCTCGTTCACTTCGTTGAGTGTCGAGAAGCCCGGGAAGCCCTGCGCGCCCGGCGTCGCGCCGGGATAGGCGGTACCATACCCATAGGATGCAGGTTCGCCCGCCTTGATCTCGTAGCTTTCGCGGCGGCCTTCGACGCCCCATGCCACGTTCAGCGATTGGAACACGTCGAACTGCTTCGAGAAATCGATTCCGGCCACCCACTGGTCGTAGATCGAGGCGCCGTCGTAAAAGTCCGTCTGGCTGTCCGCGCCATACGTGTAGTTGGCGGAATCGCGGGTCCAGTAATCGATCCGGTTGCGGCCATAGCTGACGTTGAGGTCGGTCTTCCATCCCGCGATCTCGCCGCGCAGGCCTCCGGTTACGGTCAGATCCTTGGAGTGGGTGTTGATCTTGGGCAGGAAGCCATCGAGGTCGTAGACCGCTGCCGCCGTATCCAGCCGTGGGAATGCGGCGGAGCTGGAATCGCGGTACTGGTAGCCGCCGAAGGCATAGACTTCCCAGGTGTCGTTCAGCGGCTTGGCCGAGTTGACGTAGACCGAGTAGCTTTCGACTTCCGGATCGCCGAAGCGATTGTCGACGACGGGCGTGGTCAGGCGCGGGTCCACGTCGCCACGGCTGGTGGGGTTGCGCTTGGTGTACTCGCCCGAAACCGTCAGGAAGCCGTCCTGTCCCAGCTTTATGCCCTGCCACCCGGCGGCGGTGACGGTGCTCTCCCCGGTGACGTGGCGGCTGTCGCGCGCGGTGTCGATCTGGGTGTCGTAGATGCCGTAAGTGACGGTGGCGCCGCCGCCGTGATCGGCTTCGCGCAGGCGCAGGTTGACGACACCGGCGATAGCGTCCGAACCGTATTGCGCCGAGGCGCCGTCACGCAGCACTTCGATCGACTGGAGCGCAGTGGACGGGATCGTGTTGAGGTCAACCGCTGCCGAGCCGCGACCTACCACGCCGTTGACGTTGAGTGAGGCCGAAGTGTGCGCGCGCACGCCGTTGATGAGCACCAGCGTCTGGTCCGGGCTCATGCCGCGCAAGGTGGCGGGACGGATCGCGTCGGTGCCGTCGGTGGCAGAGGGACGCGGGAAGCTGATCGAGGGGACCGAGTTGGCGAGCGCGGTGCCAAGCTCGGTCGTGCCCTGCTGCTTCAGGTCCTGGATCGTCACGACGTCCACCGGAGACGCGGTGTCGAGCTTCGAGCGCCCTTGGGCGCGGCTGCCGATGACGACGATCTCGCTGTCGGCGCCTGTAGCTGCAGCCGTTTCTTGTGCGGCGGCCACCTGAGCCTGATCGATGGCGACGGTCGATACGGCGGCGAGCGCCAGGACATTCGTGAACTTCATGACTTTCTCCTCATGCCGCGAACCGGTTGCGGTCGGATGCGACGGGACCTGAACACATTTAATTCTTTTGGGGCGCCTGTTGAGACATTGCCGCATCGCATGCCGGTACGAATCTGTCTCATAAATTTATCCAATATGTTCCGATATTTGCTTATCTGGAGAGGCGATGGTGTTAGTCTCCGACAACCCCAGGCGCTTTGCGACGATCACTGGGACGACCACCTGTCCTGCAACGTTCACCGCAGTACGACCCATGTCGAGTATCGGATCAATCGCGAGCAGCAATCCGGCGCCTTCCAGCGGAAGGCCGAGTGTCGAGAGTGTAAGGGTCAGCATCACGACAGCGCCGGTGAGGCCGGCGGTTGCTGCCGATCCGATGACGCTGACGAAGGCGATCAGCACGTAGTCGGAAGGCTGCAGCGCGATTCCGTAAAATTGCGCCACGAATATGGCTGAGATCGCAGGATAGATTGCGGCACAGCCATCCATCTTCGTAGTCGATCCGAGCGGCACGGCGAAGGCGGCGTAAGCGCGGGGCACTCCCAGTCGCTCGGTAACTTGCTCGGTGACCGGCATCGTGCCGATAGAAGAGCGCGACAGGAAACCGATCTGGATGGCGGGCCAGGCCACGGCGAAGAACTTGCGCGGGTCGATCCGATGTAGCGCAAGCAGGCCTGGGTAAACGGCCAGCAACACAATAGCCAGCCCGGCGTAAACCGCAGTTGCAAAACTGCCCAGAGCCGCCATTGCATCCCATCCATAACGTACGACAGCGTTGGCCAGCAGCGCAGCGGAGCCAATGGGGGTCAAGGCAATGATCCAGCGCAGTACCTGGCGCAGCACTTGGTTGGCAGAGGTCATGAAACTCAGGAACGGCTTCGCCTGTTCGCCGACCCGCACGGCGGCCGCGCCGACTGCAGCAGCTGCTATGATGATCTGCAGGACATTGAACGTGACCGACGTGCTCGCCTTGCCATTCTCGACGTTCGTGGAAGCCGACATGCCTAAATAGTTGGACGGCACTAGCCCGGTCAGAAAGTCCAGCCAGCTGCCGACAGAAGCGGGCGTTTGAGCGGCGGTCCGGCTGATGCCGGCGTGCAGTCCGGGTTGGATCGACAAGCCCAGTACCATGCCGATCATCACTGCGATGAGCGCGGTTATCGCGAACCATACAAGTGTATGCACGACCAGTCGCGCTGCATTATCCAAACCGCGCAGCGCTGCCACCGACGCAACGATGGCAGTGAAGATGAGCGGGGGAACGAGTGTTCGCAGCAGTTGGACAAATATTTGGGCTACAGTTTGAAAGGTGAGCGTGGCACTCATGGCGAAAGCGCTCTGCGGGTCCAATCCGCGTATGATCAACCCGCCCAGTATCCCCACGATCATGCCGAGCAGCACTTGCATCCCAAAACCGTGAAATCGTGGGCGGCGGACAATATCCGAATAAGGGATCATTCGGCTTTGCCTAATCATCATGAGTTGAAGCGCAAACAAGTTTCTCTATCGCAATGATAGAGAAATATCTCGTCGCTTGTACGTCATGCAGGTTTTCCACGCGCTCCCGCGAGCGTCAGTTGGACTTGATCCTGGTCAACCTGTCCTCCCGGGCTCGTCGGATCAGATGATTCCGTTTCCGCGTCTGCATCATCTGATTGAGCTGAGATGTCATGGGTGATCCAGACATTGCCACCGATTTCGGAGCCGACGCCAATGGTCACTCGGTCAAGGATTTTGGTGCGGCATAGCTGACCACGTCGTTCTCGATGATAGGGTGCCGTGGCAGGGGATTGATCGATGCGAGCGGCGGCACTGTTCGTTCATACCGCTCATTCCTTGTGATGGTGGGCCGCCTGCGCTTTCAGGTTTCGATTGGTTCGAAATGCCGGACCGCCCCGTCCGTCTGGCCCGCAGCAGCATGGCGGTTGCCGATAAGCGGCAGACCTAGATGACCGCGCAGGGTCTCGGCTTCGTATTGCCCGCGAAACAGCCCGCGTTCCACCAGGATGGGAACGACCTTTGCGCGGAACCGATCCCAGTCGGCAGGATGTTGGACGAAGAGATTGAACCCGTCGGCGGCGCCGCTTTCGTACCAGTGCTGCACCTGATCTGCGATGGTTTCGGGCGAGCCGACGAGCCGCAGCCAGCCGAGCGCTTGCGCCTCCAGTACACCGCGCAGAGTGACGCCCGCGCGCCGGGCATTATCGATATCATCGTGAAACCGCCTGATCCCGGCGTCTTCGCTGCGGGGAAGCTCGGGAAACGGCGCGTCGAGATCGTAAGTGCTGAAATCATGCCCGTCGAACTGTCGCGAAAGCGCATCCAGACGGCGGCGTATATCGCCGGCCGTCGTTCTTTGGCGCTCGATCTGCAGCGCTTCCTCGTCGGTATCAGCGACGATGATGCTCAACGCCGGAATGAAGAGCAGTTCGTCCGGATCGCGCCCGATCGCCTGTGCGCGGGCGCGAATGTCCTGTGCCAGTTCGATGGCTTCATCGGTGCTGCGCGCGAAGCTGAAGACGATATCGGCGCGTCTCGCGCTGAGGTCGCGGCCCTGATCGGAGGTTCCTGCCTGAACCAGCGGCGGCTGCCCCTGCGGCGAACGCTGGATATTGAGCGGTCCCGTGACCGAAAAGAACTCCCCGCGATGATCGAGCCGATGCTGTCTTGCAGGATCCAGGAATCGCGGCGCAGTCCTGTCGCGGGAGAAGGCACCTTCTTCGTAGGAATGCCATAAGCCCTGTACCGCCTCGACCGCTTCGTCCGCGCGCCGGTATCGCATGTCGTAATCACCATGGCCGGAGCGACTGAAGTTACCCGCCGTCCCGGGATCCTGACTGGTCACGATGTTCCACCCGGCGCGGCCGCCGCTGATGAGGTCGAGCGAAGCCAGTCGCCGGGCAATATCGAAAGGCTCGCTGTACGTTGTGCTGACGGTCGCCACCAGGCCGATGCGGTTGGTGGCATAAGCAACAGCGGAGAGCAGCGTCAGCGGCTCCAGCCGGTTCAGGTGATGGTTGGGAAAGTCGGGCGTGATGTACTGGCTGTCGACTATGAAGACGAAGTCGAAATGGGCGTCCTCGGCTTCCCTGGCCTGCTTCACATACCAATCGATGTTGACGCTGGCGTCCAGCGGCACTTGCGGATCGCGCCAGAGTTCGGTCCCGGATGCATCGCCCACGCCGATCAGGACGGCTCCCAGCTTCAGTGTATCGCGTGCCATGATCGGACCTTTCAGTGAGCGGTGAATACGGCTGGGGCTTCGCTGCGCTGCGCGGACAAGCGCGGCGCAGCAGCCAGCAGACGGCGGGTGTAGGGATGGGACGGGCTGGCAAGCACCTGGTCGGCCGGCCCGGTTTCGACGATGCGGCCGCGATAGAGCACCGCCACCCGGTCCGCGATCCCCGCGACAGAGCCGAGGTCGTGAGAAATGAAGACCTGCGCGATACCCTTTTCCTGCGCCAGACCACGCAGAAGCTTCAGGACATGAAGGCGATTGACCGCATCCAGCGCGCTGACGGGCTCATCGAGCAGCAGCACCCTTGGAGCGAGCGCCAGCGCGCGGGCGATCACCGCCCTTTGCCGCTGCCCACCGGAAAGGTGCCGGGGCAGGCGCGAGGCCAGCGCGGCATCGAGGCCGACGGCCTGCAGGGCTTCGCCGAGTGCCTGCGCGATGGAGGCGCCATCGGTTTCACCGCGCAGATGGAGACCCTCGGTAACAGAGGCCGCGATCGTCAGGTCGGGATCGAGGCTGCGCAGCGGATCCTGGAACACGTATTGCAACGTGCCGGACCGTCGCAGTTCGCGCAGCGGTCCGGCTTTCAATCCGTCGATCCGCGCGCCATCGAGTTCGATAGTGCCGCTCGCCGTCGGGATCAGGCCCAGGATCGTACGCAGGAGCGTGGTTTTCCCCGAGCCGGTCTCGCCGATCAGGCCGAGAATTTCTCCGGGAGCCAGTTCCAGATCGACGTCTTCGATCACCGTGCGGATTCCATAGCCCGCATGCAGCCCCTTCACTGCGAGCAGTGGCGTTCGCTTGCCGCTTACCGATGCCGGGCGGGCGCTGTCGATCGTGTGGACCGCGTGGTCTTCGATCAGGCTGCGGGTATAGGCGCTTTGCGGATTGCCGAGTACGCTGCGCGTGGGCCCGGCGTCCACGATCGCGCCGTCTCGCATGACGATGACGTGCTCGCAGATCTGTGACACCACGGCGAGATCGTGCGACACCAGGATCAGGGTCAGGGCCTGTTCGCGGCGCAGCCTGTCGATCAGGTCCAGCACTTCGGCCTGTACCGTCACGTCGAGCGCGGTGGTGGCCTCGTCGGCGATCAGGAGGCGCGGCCCGGCGCAGATCGCAATCGCGATGAGCACGCGCTGGGCCATGCCGCCCGAAAGCTCGAAGGGGTACTGCCGATAGACTGCGTCAGCATCCTCGAAGCCGACCTGGCGAAGCAGTTCCAGCGCGCGGTCGCGGGCGGCAGTGCGGCCGAGGCGCAGCGTCGCCCGGATCGCTTCCACCAGTTGGCGACCCACCGGGATCGAAGGATTGAGGTAGGAGCCCGGGTCCTGGAACACGGCCGAAAGCGCCTTCCCCCGCAAATCCTTCCACGATGCCGCGTCGAGCCGGGAAAGGTCCACGTCCCCGAAGCGTATGGAGCCGGAGGCCACGTTCAGGCCCGGCGGCAGGACATCCAGGATCGCCCGGCAGGTAAGCGACTTGCCGCTGCCGGATTCGCCCACGATGCCCAGCGTCCCTCCTGCTGCCAGTTCGAAGCTCACATCCCGCACGAGTTCTCGGCCCTGCGCCGTCACGACATGGAGGTTGCGGACCGAAAGCAATGGCTCGGCAGGCGGTTCCGGGCGGCGGTGGCGGATGCCGAGAGTAACGACGTTGTCGGCGGGAAGGCCGGAGTGGGCTTGCGTCATGCGGCGGTCTCCTTTCGTCCGGAATCCCTGAGCGCGTCGGCAAGCGCATTGAGCGCCCAGACGGTCGCGACGATCAGCAGGGCAGGGGCGACCGGGCCGAACGGGCGGTCGTAGAGGTTGGCGAGGTCGGTCGCGAGCAGGCCGCCCCAGGTCGGGTCGGGCGGCACGACGCCGATGCCGAGGAACGTCAGCGAGGCGACGATCGAAAGGCACGCGCCGGTCATCGATGCAGCGGCCACCGCCACCGGGGGCAGCACCTTGGCGACGACGTGGCGGCGCAGGATGGCGGAGGTGGAGGCGCCCATCAGGCGCGCGGCCTCGATGTATTCGGCATTGGCGATGGACAGGGCCGCCGCGCGGGTCACCCGGAAGAAGGCCGGGGTGATGAGGATGCCCACGGCGAACATCGCCTGGACCAGCCCGTTGCCCAGCATCGCGGTCATGGCGATGGCGAAGACCAGGAACGGCAGCATCATGAGCGCATCGATCACACGCAGGTTGATCCATTCGAACCGGCGTCCGAGAAAGACCGACAGCAGGCCGGGAACGACGCCCAGAACCAACCCGATAGACACCGAGAGCAGGCTGGCAAGGACGGAGACGGTCGATCCGGCCAGCAACCGGCTGAAGACGTCGCGGCCCAGTGCATCGGTGCCCAGCCAGTATCTCGTGCCGGGTGGTTGCAAAAGTGCCGAGCCGTCCTGCGCCAGCGGATCATGCGGTGCGATGAAAGGCCCGAAGACGGCGAGTATGGCCACGATAGCGAGAATTACCAAGGCGGCGCGGGCGCTGGGGTAGCGCAGGAGCTGGCGGATCATGGTTTCAACTCCGTCGCCGCGCGGCTGGCTGGAGGACGCCCAGCAGGACGTTGACGCACATGTTGCAGGCCAGGATCAGCAGGATCGACACGACGAGCGTGCCCTGTACGACCGGCACGTCGCCGCGCAGGGCGGAGTCGGCGGCGAGCTTGCCCATTCCGGGCATGTTGAAGATCGCCTCCGTCACGACGGCGCCGCCGATCAGCATCGGCACTTTCAGCGCCAGCACGGTCAGCGCCGGGCCTGAGGCGTTGCGCAGGACGTGAACGAACAGGATGCGGCGGCGCGAAAGGCCGCGCACGACCGCGCCGGTCACGTAATTTTCCGAGAGCGCGACAACGAGGCCGGTGCGCAGTTGCCGGGCGAGGTCCGCGACGACATCGACGCTGAGAGCCACGGCCGGGATGCTCACGGCGGCCAGCCAGCCGATCGGATCGTCCGCGAAAGGCACGTAACCCGAAGACGGGAGCCAGCCGAGCCAGAGGCTGAAAATCAGGATCAGCACGAAGGCTACGACGAAAGGCGGCAGGGACGAGACCAGGGCCGCGAACAGCGTGATCGCGCGGTCCAGCCGCCCGCCATGGCGCACGCCCGCCACGAGGCCGAGGCCCAGCCCGAATACCACGCCCACCAGCAGCGCCACGCCCGCGATCGAAAGGCTGATCGGCAGGCGCTGCAGGATCAGTTCGGAAGCCGGCACGCCGTTGAACCAGGACGTGCCGAGGTCACCGCGCAGGACGCCGCCTATCCAGTGCAGATACTGGAACACCACCGGCTGATCGAGGCCGAGATCGGCGCGGATGCGCGCGACGGTCTCGGGCGATGCGGCGTCGCCCGCGATCCCCGCTGCCGGATCCAGGCCGGACACCACGCCCAGCAGGAAGGTGATGAGCGTGGCGATGAAGAAGACCGGCAAGGTGATCCCCAGCGTCCCGCCGACATGGCGCAGCAGCGCCTTGCCGTGACGCAGGCGGATGGTCCGCCCGGTCACGATGGGCGCTGCCTGCGGCGGCGCTGGTTCGGAGATGGTGGTCATTCGACCGTCACTCCTTCCCAGCGGATCTGCGAGGGCACGATGTTGAGGTGCTTCACCCTCGAACGGGTGGCGACGATGAACGGCGTGCTGAACAGCCAGACGCTGGGCGACTGCTCGGCGCCCAGACGGGTCGCGCGTTGCAGGCGCTCCTTGTACTGAGGCGCGTCGATCGGCGTGGCCCGCACCTCGTCGATGGCCTTGAGGAACGCGGGCGGCGCATAAGGACCGCTGAGGTTCATGATGCCCTGCGGCCCGTAGACCGCCAGAAGGTTCTGGACCGGCGATTCCCGTCCGACCGTGCCGTCAACCGCCGTGGCCGGGCGCTTGGCGATATAGACCTCGCTCTGCCAACTGGATGAACCCGGCGGCACGATGCGCAGGCGCGACTTGATTCCGACGCGCCCCAGTTGGGCCTGCAGCAGTTCCGGCAGACCCTCGTTGATCAGCGGATTGATGACGATCTCGACCGTGAGGGAACCCGGTGCGTGGCCGGCCTGCGCCAGCAGCGCTTTGGCCCGTGCGGGATCATAGGCCCACTTGTCCCTCGTCTGCGGATCGAAGGCGAAGTAGTGCGGCGGGAAAGGCTGGTTGGTGGGCGTGCCGAGACCGGCCGTGAGCGTCTTCACCAGTTCGCCGCGATCGATGGCGTAGCGCACGGCTTCGGCCACGCGCGGGTCGTCGAAGGGCGCCTTGTTGCGGTTGATCATGAGATCGCTGGCATTGAGCGACGGGGCGGTGGTGACCGTCAGCTTGCGCGCACGGGCTTCCTCCACGCGCTTGGGTCCGATCGAGGCCACGTCGATCGCGCCCGAGACAAGCGAGGCGATCGTCGTCGTCGGCTCAGACAGCGTGGTCAGTTCCAGACGCTCGACGTGGATATTCGCAGCGTCCCAGTAATCCGGATTCTTGACGAAATAGGCGTGCGATTCCGGCACGAATTCGACCATCTTGAACGGCCCTGCGCCGACCGGCCACAGCGCCAGCTTCGCCTTGTCCTTCGCCGCGGCGGTGGGGCTGGCGATGGCGCCGACACGGCCCGCCATCACGTAGGGCAGCTGGTAATCGAGCCGCGAAAGGTGAAACACCACGCGCAGCGGCCCGTCGGTATCGAAGCTGGCGATGCTTTCGATCTCGGGGCGCAGGAAGGAATCCTTCTGCGTCTTGCCGCGTTCGAAGAAGGCTTTCACGGCGGCGGCATCGAGCGGGGTGCCGTCAGTGAATTTCAGCTTGTCGCGCAGCTGGAAGGTCAGTGTCCTGCCGTCCGGAGAGTATGTCCAGCTCTGCGCCAGTGCGGGCTGGACGTTGCCATCCTTGTCGAGCCGGGTGAGCGAGGCATAGGCGAGGCTGACGGTATTGATGTCGGCCCCGGTGCGGCTCGTCACCGGGTCCCACGACGTGGGTAGCATGAAGGCCCAGCGGACGCGCGCCTTTTCGGCAGCTTTGTCGCCCGAGCCGCCGCACCCGGCCGTGGCCAGGACGGCGGCCAGGACCACCGCCCAGCCTGCGAGGGAGCGTGCTTTCACGAGACCGCCAGCGCCGGCTCTTCGCGCCGGGCAGTCGGGGGTTGTGAGGCTTCGGCGCGGATGTTGGCGGGTTTGGGCAGTCCCAGGTTGCCGCGCAGCGTGGTGTCCTCGTACTCGCTGCGATAGACGCCGCGCGCCTGCAGGATCGGCACGACTTCGTTCAGGAACCGGTCGAACTGGTCCGGGTGGCCGAGCATCACATTGAGGCCATCGAGTGCGCCGCCCTCGAACCAGTGGATGATCTCGTTGGCAACGGTTTCGGCACTGCCGACGAACGGGCTCCCGCGCGAGGCGCTGAGAACTTCCACGGTCTGGCGCAGGGTCAGGTCGTCCTTGCGGGCAAGTTCGACGATGCGCTGTGCCTGCGTGAAGAAGCTGCGCCGTGCGTGTTCGAGCGTCTCGGCCGGGAAGGGGGCGTCGAGGTCATATTGGCGGAAATCATGCCATCCGAACGAGCGTCCGAGTTCGCCGAGAGCCTGCTCGAAACTCTGGTCCGCGCGGCGGGATTCGGTCTCGATGCGGCGGGCGTCCTCGTCCGTGTCGCCCACGTATATGCTGACGCCGGGAAGGATCAGAACGTCATCCGCGCCGCGTCCTGCCGCGACGGCCCGGCGGGTGATGTCCTGCTTGAAAGCGCGGCCATCCTCGATCGAGGCGGAGTGCGTGAAGATGGCATCGGCGGTCTGCGCGCCGAGGTTGCGGCCGTGATCGGAATCGCCGGCCTGGAAGATCACCGGCTGACCCTGCGGCGATCGCTGCAGGTTGAGCGGCCCGGTGACCGAGAAATACCTGCCCTTATGATTCAGCGCATGCAGCTTGGCGGGATCGAGGAACACACCGGTCTCGCGATCACGCGGGAAGGCGTCATCCTCGTACGAGCGCCATAGGCCCTGCACCACGTCGATATATTCGAACGCACGGCCATAGCGGGTTTCATAGTCGTAATGCTCGTCCAGACCGAAATTGCCCGCAGCGCCGGGATCGCCGCTGGTGACGACGTTCCAGCCGGCGCGCCCGCCGCTGATGAGATCGAGCGAAGCGAGGCGGCGAGCGAGGTTGAACGGCGAGTTGAACGAGGTGGTGAGCGTGCCGACAAGGCCGATATGGCTCGTCGCCGTCGCCAGCGCGGAAAGCAGGGTCAGCGGCTCCAGCCGGTTCAGGTAGTGCGGCGGCGAGTCTTTGGTGATGTACTGGCTGTCGACGATGAACACGAAGTCGAACTTCGCGGCCTCGGCCTTGCGCACCTGTTCGATATACCACCGGATGTTGACGCTGGCGTCCGCCGGAATGTCGGGATCGAGCCAGCGGTTGTGCTGGCCGGGACCGCCCGCGCCCATCGTGACGAGGCCGAGCTTCAAGGTTCTTCTGGTCATTGCCGTAACTCCTTTGCCGGATGGTCGTTCGGTGATTGCAGGCTGGTTCACAGGCGCCCCTTGAGCGTCAGCCCGTACATGCGCGGCTCGCCCAAAGCGCCCTGGACGATGCCGTTGGAAGCGCTGACGGAGAGCGTGTTGAAGTAGTTCTTGTTGAACAGGTTGCGCACCCACAGCGAGGCCTCCCAGCGGTCATCGGGATCGCGCACGCCGCCGTGCAGGCCGACCAGCGTGTAGCCGCGCACCCAGGTAAAGGGATCGAGGTTCACCGCTGCGTAGAAGCCCGAACGATAGCTGATGTCGCCGCCCGCGAAGGCATCGACGTTGCCCACCGAATGCAGGTATTCGGCGTTGCCGGTCAGGGCGAGGCGCGGTGCGCCCGAAGCGCGGCGGCCCGACAGGTCCATCGAGGACAGGTAGGAATAGAGGAACTGCGAGGGCGCGTTGCGGTAGGAGCGGTACTCCGCGTCGTTGTAGGTTCCCGCGACGCCGATGTTCAGCCCGTCGAAAGGCTGGGCGCGGGCATCGACCTCGACACCGCGTGAACGCAGCTTGCCGACGTTGCTGATGTAGCCGACGGCAGGCGTCACCGCGTAGTTGACGAAGTTCGCCTGGTAATTGCTGACGTCGGCCCAGAACAGCGCGAGGTTGAATTCCGCCTTGCCGCCCAGCAGGCGCGTCTTGATGCCCAGTTCGTAGTTGTCGACCTTCTCGGGCCGCACGAAGATGTCCACGCCCAGTGACTGGCGCACGAGGTTGATGCCGGGCGACTTGTACCCGCGCGAATAGGACGCATAAGTATGGACGTCGCTCGAAAGGTCGTAGGCGGCGATCGCGGTGCCGGACACGTTACTGGTGTTGTCCGACGCGGTGTAGGCGCCCGCAGGCGCATAAGCGGCGCGCAGCACGGCGACGGTGGACTGGATCGCCGGATCGAAGCTGGACAGCGCCGCGTAATCGCCCGTCGCGTAGGCTTCATAAATGCCGGTCTTGTGCTCGTAAGTGTAGCGAAGACCGCCCGTCAGGCGCAGCGAGGGGGAGATATTCCAGGTCGCCTGCCCGTAGGCGGCATAGCTGTGGGTCGCGGGAAGGACGTGATTGTACGATGTCAGGCCGTCGAACACGGCGGAGGGCAATGTCGATACCGAAGCCGTCGGCGTGTTCGCGGTGGTCAGCCACGTTGTCGCGTCGCGGCCATAGCGGTTGATGACGTCGTCGTCGGCCTCCTGCCAGAAGAAGTAGAGCCCGGCAGTATAGTCGATGGTTTCGCCGCCCTTGGATGCGGCGCGCAGTTCCTGGCTGAACTGCTGCTGTTTGGTGGCCACCACGCTGTTGGTGATGATGTTGGCGCCAAACTGGTCGCCGTCGTAATTGGGCACCCATTTCCAGTTGCGGTATGCGGTGATCGAGGTCAGCGTCAGCGGGCCGACGTCCCAGTCCGCGCGGGCCTGAACACCCCAACTGGGCATCTCGTCGTACTGCGAGGAGTCGATGTCGGTCTTGCGGTCGAAGGCGTTGACGGTGCCCGGCGTGTATCCGACGTCGGCGGCACGGCGGTAGAACCCGCGGACCTGCGCGCCGTTCGCCAGTGTCGTCGGCAGGACGCCGGCGATGCTGGTAAAGCCGACGTCGCCCTTCTGGATGCTGTAGTCCGCGATCAGGCGCAGCTTGAAGTCCGCGCTCGGCTTGTAGAGCAGATCGAACCGCGCGGCATGATTGTCGAGGTTGTCCCAATGCTCGCGCTGGGTGGTATTGTAGATCAATCCGTCGCGCCGGTTGCGCAAGTACGAGACGCGGAACGCCAGGTCATCGCTGATCACCCCGTTGTACGCGAAGTAGCCGCGCACCTGGTTGTAGTTACCGTAGCTCAGCTCCGCCCGCGCTTCCTGCTGGAACTGCGGCTCGCGCGTGGTGATGTCGATCGCGCCCGCAACGGTGTTCTTCCCGAACAGGGTGCCCTGCGGCCCACGCAGGACCTGAATGCTTTCGATGTCGATCAGGTCAGTGATGACCGATCCGGTACGCGGCCGGTAGACGCCGTCCACATAGAGCCCGACACCTTGTTCGAGCCCGTCGTTGGTGCCGCCGGCATTGGTGCCGATGCCGCGGATCGTGATCGTCTGGTTGCGGCCGCTGAAGCCCTGGATATTGAGGCTGGGGAGCTGCTGAACCACCTGCTTGAGCGAGCTGACGCCCTGCGCCTCCAGCTGGCGGCTGGAAATGGCGGAAATCGCGATGGGAACGTCCTGCGCACTTTCCGTGCGGTAGCGCGCGGTCACGGTGATTTCGCCGATGTCTGCGGCAACGGCCGCTGCATCCGCCGGGCTGGCCGCTTCCTCGGCCGAAGCGGCCTGAGGAACAACCACCGCGGAGACGGCAATCGCGGACGCCGCACCGGCAAGCAATCTGCGCCTTCTTCCGGAAAAAGACGTACTGAACAACGCTATCAAACCGACCCCCTGAACCAACTGACGGGGGGCGGTCTGGCGGAATTATGTCTACTCAATCAATAGACATAGTCTGAAGTCTATATGACTTCGCCTAAAGTGCGAATTTGGTTCAGAGCCTCGCGCAGATGCTGGTGGCCGTTGAGACAGCCTCGGGCTCATTGCGCAAGCCACCAATGTAGATAGTGCCGAGCACAACAATTCGGTGGCCACGACCGCATTGTTTGCGGCAGAAGACGATGTCCTTCTGAGCTATCCGATGGTCACTCTCGCCGAGGCGAGAGCGAAACGTTCTACCTATAGCCGTTAAGGCCGCAGGAGATGTGTCATGGGATTATCAGAATTTGATCCCGCCGCTCGTCAGCGGGTATCTTGGAACGCCGGGCGAAAGGTTGGTGCGAAGCAAGCGTTCAAACCCGTCAGATATGGGCGATCCGCTGCTTTCTCGACCAGCATGGGCGAATCCGAGATTGTGGGCTCTTTCACCTCACTATCGATAGCAAGCTTCGCGGATGCGATCTGGTGAAAATCAGGATAAGCGATTTCCGCGCAGTTCAAATTTTGCTTGGGCAAACGAAGATCGAAAGCACGGTCAGATACCTTGGAGTGGACGTGGAGGACGCATTGACGTTGGCCGAGGGCACCGAAATCTGAGATTGCCCGGCTCCTTGCGACCACGAGGGCCCACGCCCTAAATCGTGGCGGCTCCGCACCCAAAACCAGATGTTCCGCCCATTTTTCACCTTTATATGTTGCCGTTCGGGGAAACGCGACTTGTCGGCTGACAGTTGATCCGAGAAGTCCGAATCCAGTTAGGGCGAGATAAGTCGTACTCGGCGGGGCCGCCTAGGCGGCTTCCTGAGTTCCCATGCGCACGATCACAACCGCGGATAAAAAGCTCCATGAGAACGAAGGGGCCAGGGTACGCATGGCGCGCGCGCTTTATCCTACGACTTTTCAGAGGTGCCATCTCCTTAGAGTGCAAGTTATAACTATGTTATAAAATGACCATGGCTTCATTCCGATCGGGTCATTTGGGTAGAAGGTTGAGAGGAGTTTCGATGGCTGAAGAGTTCTCGTGGGATCGGGAGGTTGACGTAGTCATCCTCGGGTCTGGCGGCGCGGCGATGACGGCGGCGATAACGGCGCACGATTTCGGCGCCAAGGACGTGGTCATCCTCGAAAAAACCGGCATGGTCGGCGGAACCACCGCAATGTCCGGCGGGATGCTGTGGGTGCCGGGTAACCACTACCAGACCGAGGCCGGTATCGAGGATTCCGACGAGGACGTGGTGACATACCTCGACACCCTGTGCCCTGACGCGCTCGATCCTGATACGCTGATGGCCTTCATGGAACAGGGGCCGGAGATGATCCGCTACTTTGCGGATAAGACCCCGGTACGTTTCCACGTCTTCGCGGACTTTCCGGATTACCAGTCTTACGTGCCGGGCGCCAAAGCGGACGGCGGCCGCTCGCTCGACAACGAGGCGTTCTCCTTCGATCGCCTCGGCAAATGGGCCGGGCGCGTAAATCCGAGCAAGATGGCCTATCCGCTGCGTGGCAGTCTGATGGAAGCGATCACCGGCAGCCTCGACGAGGCCGCACTGGCCGAGCGCGAGGCGCAGGACTATCGCGGCCTCGGACAAGCCCTGGCCGGATCGCTGTTCCTTGCCGTGCTGGAGCGCGATATTCCGGTCGAGTTCGAAAAGCGCGCCCGCAAGCTGATCAAGGACGGCGACCGGGTCGTGGGCGTCATTGCCGAGGACGCTGATGGCCGGGACTATCGCGTGCGCGCGCGTCGCGGCGTCGTCATCGCGACCGGGGGTTTCGAGTGGAACGAGACGCTGGTAAAGACCTTCCTGCGCGGGCCGCTGACCGGCCCCGTCAGCGTGCCTGAGAATGAGGGCGACGGCCTGCTCATGGCAATGGAAGCAGGCGCGCAACTGGGCAACATGCAGCATGCCTACTGGATGCAGAGCGCGCTCGAATTCAAGCCCCAGCATCGCGAGGCCAAGCCCAACTACATGCTGGGCTCAGACGAGCGTGCCCGGCCGGGTGCGATCCTCGTCAACCGCGCGGGCAAGCGCTTCGTGAACGAGGCGGCCAATTACAACGCCGTTGGCAAGACCCTCCACGCCTTCGACGCGGGCACCCACAGTTATGCCAACCTGCCGTACTGGCTCATCATCGACCAGCGCTACCGCAGCAAGTATCACACCTTCAACACACCGGCAGGCGGGCCGGTGCCGTCCTACATGATGCAGGCCGATACGCTGGAAGAACTGGCGGAAATAGCCGGGATTGATCCTGTCGGCCTTGCCGCCACGGTGGCGCGCTTCAACGATATGGTCCGCAAGGGCCACGATGATGACTTCAACCGCGGCGATGCCACGTACGACAACTTTTACATGTGGGGCGATACCGATTTCGAAGCGCCCTACCGCACGCTTGGCGTGATCGACCAGGGGCCATACTTCGCCGTTAAGATGGAAGCG
Source organism: Novosphingobium resinovorum (assembly GCF_027922145.1). Lineage (GTDB taxonomy): Bacteria > Pseudomonadota > Alphaproteobacteria > Sphingomonadales > Sphingomonadaceae > Novosphingobium > Novosphingobium resinovorum. The sequence continues at coordinate 54,611 of NZ_BSFC01000030.1, forward strand.
GGGGCTTTGGGCACTGCGGGCGGGCCAAAGACCAATGCCGATGCGCAAGTCGTCGACTGGAGCGGCGCTCCCATCCCGGGGCTCTACGCTGCCGGCAATGCGATGGCTGCCGTTCTTGGCGAGGCCTATGGCGGCGCAGGCGGTACGCTGGGCCCCGGCATGACCTTCGGGTATATCGCGGGCAAGCATCTGGGCACGTACATTCCCAATCACTGAGACGCTGCGGGTCGGCGCCGTTCCTGCGCGCGCCGACCCGCAATGCGCAGGTGGGAGCCACGCGTACTCAGACCTTTTGCGACTTGGGGCGATATCCCAGGCGGACGAGTTGTCTGCGCAGCATTTCGCGCTGGCGGCTGGCTGGCCAGTCCGGACGCTGGATGGCCGCCAGCGTGGCTATGCCATTTATCGCGGCCTGAACCTCGGTCGCCACTTCTTTCGGGTCTTCGGCGGGATCGAATTCGCCCCGGCCCTGGGCCGCCGCGATCAGGTCGATGAAAAGGTCATAGCTGGTGGTGCTGCTCTCGCGCCATTCTGTCTCGATGCCCTTGATGTCGGGCGTCTGCCCCCAGAAGGCAAACAGGCAATGCCAGTCCTGCCAGCGTTGGCTGGTGGTCGGCAGGGCAAAGTCCAGGCACGTCAGCAAGTCCTTTCCCTCGTGGCTCGCCTTCCTGATCCGCGAGAGCCCCCGCTGCCATGCCATCCGCTGCGTGTAGGCCAGCATCTCGTGCTTGCTGCGGAAATAGTGGCACACGATGGCCGTGCTGTAGCCGCACTCCTCTGCCACGGCGCGGATAGTTACCGCTTCGGCGCCGCCTTTCAGAACCAAACCGGACACGACTTTCGCTATGCCCCGGCGGCGCTGTTCGTGATCGACTATGCGCGGCATGGGGGAAGTACCTCGATCTCTGGTCGTTGTTTCTGACAGCTACGCTACTGCTGCATATCGGGGAATCCAAGACCTGCCATTATGGACAGATGCTAGCAATCTATTTGGTACATAGTTATATAATGATGCGGGGAAGCGGGATCATGCCTGATAGTTCCAAAGGATGGCCAGGGGGCGGCGCTCCGCCCGGCGACGACGCGCCAGAGATCACCGGTTCGGCCTTCTTGCGGCTTTCCGACTTCCTTTCGCAGCAGGGCGCCTTCGACCTTTCCGTCATGGATAACCGCCCCGGTCGATGCCGACGCACGGGCATTCCCGGCCCTAGGAGGCTGCCTTGGGAGACCCGCAAGGCCGGCGAACTGTCGCTTGTCGCCCAGGCGCTGATCGTCGAGGACGATGTGTTCTGGGCGAACCGTTCCCGGATCGTGACCGTGCGCGAGAACCCCATTCTGACCCGGCTGTGGGCGCATACGCCTCTGGAACTGGGAGTTCCTGCGCTCATGGCTATCGCGGTGCGAACCGCGTTCGGCCGGATCGGCGGCGTGATCCTGACGCCGAAATCAGCCCGGCACACTGATCTTTCAGCACAATACGCCGCATTCGGGCCGCAGTTCGCATCGCTCGCCCGCGAATTCATGCTGGAAGACTTCGATCGGGACCGGCACGCATCGACCGCCAGCCTGCAAGGTGTGCTCAGCCCGCGCGAGGTCCAGTGCATCAGGCTGATCGCAATGGGGCAGACCGACGAGGAAATCGCCGACACTATGACCATCGCCCGCACGACCGTGCGCTATCACTTCTCGAACTTGTGCGAGAAACTGGGCGCCAGCAGCCGCGCCAATGCGGTCTACCGTGCGGCCACGCTGGGGTTGCTCCCCAGCGCGGCGTAAGGGGCCAACGTCGGACTATTGTACTGGACGGTCCGTCAGAGGCTGATGTCCATCGTCGCTGTCATGCGCGACGGGTCCGGATCATGCGGCGGCACGCCATAGTCCATGACCGGGAAGAACTTGCCGTCGAGCGCGGGCGATCCGTAATAGACCTGATCGTAGCGGTGGACCTTGATGAGCCATTCGCTCTCGTATTTCTGGAAGGTGCTGTGATAGATGCCCATCACAACCTGATACGAGCCATCGGGCATGCGCAGCACTTCATCCACGTGCCCGCGTGAGGCAGCGGTATCGCCTTCCACCTCGATGACGAGCGAGGAGATCGTCTGCCGCACGAAGGGAAAGCCCTGCATGACGTTCCACCAGTGCTCGACCACGGCTTCGCGGCCGCGCGTGATGGTCCCGAAGGCGTGCCACTCCCCGTCTTCGGCATAGCACTGGCCATGGGCCGCAGGATCGCGGCGGAAGATGGAATCGCCGAGGCGCGCAAGGGTGCGCCGCACGCCAGCATCGCCGTCCAGGCGGTTAAGAAGATCGCTCATGCTTGTCCTCGCTCATTGCGTGTATCGGGGAAAAGGAGGCCTGCCGGCTTCAGTCCTCAAAAATCAGCCAAGGGTCAGCGCGCCGCCCTGCCACCAGCGCTCGAATGCCTGGCGCAGCGCCGATGAGGCCAGTTCGACGACCATGCCCCCGGCAGCCGGCATCACATAGGCGAACGGCCCCCAGCGATCTTCGGGACCAGCTCCCGCGGCAACCACGCTCCATCCTTGCGCAATCAGTTCGTCCACCGTTCCTGCCACATCGTCCACCCAGAGGCCGACATGATCGCCGCGCGACAGAGCAGCATCGAAGAAGCTGCCCGCCTCGCCCTGCTGGAGTTCGAGCCGGACCGGCCCGTCGCACGAAATCGTGAAACGGTTGGTGATCGTCTTCAGGCCCTGCTCAGGCGTCCAGACCGGGAAACCTTCCAGCGTGAACGGCTCGGCAAACCGCAGTCCCAGCGTGCGGGAGTAGAACTCGATCGCCGCGTCGAGGTCCGGCACCAGCACACCGGTATGAAATACCTTGCTGTAATCGATCACTGCACTCTCCATTGAGCCGGGAATGGCCGCCCCGGGGCGGAAGATTTGGGAGGTGTCCTCCCCGGGGCGGCCTGTCGGTCGTCAGCGGGCCGGCAGCCAGCGACCGTAACGGGTCAGAACTCGTACCCGAGGATCACACCGTAGGTCCGCGGCTCGCGGGCGCTGGAGAACGACCAGAGACCAGCAACCGTGAAGGCGGCGTTGGGTCCGCGATCGTCCAGCAGGTTACGCCCGAACACCGTAACGCGCGCGGTATGCCCGGCCAGATCGAACCGCGTCGTCAGGCTGGCATCAACCAGATCCTGCGTATCCGAGCGCAGGCGCGGATCGTTGCGGGGCACCACCACCGTTCCGGTCGCGGGATAGGTCGCGGTCGCGTCCAGCCCGATCTGCTGGTCGTAGGGGCTGATATGACGATAACCCAGGTTCGCCACGACTTCGCCGAAACCGGTCGGCACCTTGTAGTTGGCGTTAAGCGACAGGGTCGTCTTGGGCGCGTAGATCATCGAGACGTTCGAATAGTCGATGGTACGGGTGCCAGGCACCGTCGCGCTGATCGCGCCCTGCGAAATGAAGTCCTTCAGGTTGTTGTCGAGCAGGCCCAGCGAGCCGGAAAGGGTCAGTCCCTGCGCCGGATGCGCGGTAAATTCCACCTCGACGCCCTTCAGCTTCGCCGAGCCGACATTGGTGACGATCGTTTCGCTGCCGACACCGCTCTGCGTGGGGATTGTCGTGTTCTGCTGCAGGTCCTTGTAGTCCGCCAGGAACGCGGCGACGTTGAGTTCGAGCAGTCCGTTGAACAGCGAGCCCTTGAAGCCGCCCTCGAAGGAGTCCACGGTTTCCGGACCATATGCGGTCGTCGCGGAGAAGAGCGTGGTGCCTCGACCCGAGAAGCCGCCGGACCGATAGCCGCGCGACCATGAAGCATAGAGCATCATGTTGGGATTGGGGTGGAAATCGATGCCGATCTTGGGCGTGAACTTGCTGTTGGTGACGCTGGCGTTGGGGAACTGGTCGGCGTCGACGCGCGCCATGTTCTGCTTGCGGTCCTGCGTCCAGCGGCCGCCGAACGAGAGGCGCCACCTGTCAGCGAAGGCCCAGTTGAAATCGCCGAAGAAGGCCAGCGAGCGGGCATGGCCGATATTGGCCTGCTCCGTGACCGCCGGAGGCGCGCCAAGTGTGATGCGCGTGCGCTGCAGGAGCGAATAGCGCGACTTGAAGAAGTACCCGCCAACGACGTAGTCGAGGCTGTCGCTCAGCTTGCCCGAAGCGCGCAGTTCCTGGCTGAACTGGCGATAGGTCTGCGAGCGGGCGGAGAAGTAGATGTCTGCGGAAGATCCGTCGAAGTCCTGCGTCTGCGCTTCGTCCGACTTGCGATAGCCGGTGACGGAGGTCAGCTTCACCGGACCTGCATCGAGGTTCATTTCCAGCGTCACGGCCGGAGATTCGTAATGCGAAGTGCCCGGCGTGCCAAACACGGTGTAGAGGTCAGTCGTGGTGTTGCGGTTGCACTCGTTGGCAGGTTCGAACGCGCAGAAGACCTCGCCGGTCTTGGTGATGTTCGAGTTGACCGGCACGAAGTCCTGCACCTGCTTTTCCAGCGTCAGCAGCGCGTCGAAGTTCGACGAGGGCTGCAGCAGCGCAGCAACGCCGAAGTTTTCGGAGTTCGAGCCGCCTGTACGGTCTCCGGTGATGCCATGGCGGTAATAGCCATCGCTCTGGTTGTGGAAGTAGAAGGGCTTGATGGCCAGGACATCGTCGATGACAGGGATGTTGACCACCGCGCGCGTAGCCCAGGTATCGTAATTTCCGTAAGACGCCTCGACCTTGCCGGAGAATTCGAACTTGGGGCGGGTGCGCCGGATGTTGATGACCCCGCCGATGGTGTTGCGACCGAACAGAGTACCCTGCGGCCCGCGCAGAACCTCGATCTGGCTGATGTCGAAGAAGTCGAAGAACTGGCCGGTGCTGCTGCCGATGAACACGCCGTCGACCACGACGGCGACAGTGGGATCGAAGGACTTGTCGACGTCCGCAAACGACAGGCCGCGGATCGCGACGTTGGCGGCGGCTGCGCCTGAGTTCTGCTGGGTGATCATGACGCTGGGTGCAGCGCCCATGATGTCGCCGATGTTGACCGAGGCCTTCGCTTCAAGGGCGGCTGCATTGACGGCCGTGATGGCGACAGGCGTGTCGCGCAGCGCTTCCTCGCGGCGGCGGGCAGAGACGATGATCTCGCCGGTGGAAGCGCTATCGACTTCCGCAGGCGAATTCTGCGCCAATGCCGGCGTGGCGGCAATCCCGGCAGCCAGGCCCAGCGCGCCAACTCCGACGTGCAAGATCGACTTGAAAATTTCGATGCGCGGCATCTCTCAGACTCTCCCCTATCTCTCGCAAACGGGCTCTTAGCGGTCCGCCTGTCGGGGAATGCTTATTATGATACCGCTGTGTTATAAACCTGTGCTATGTCATAGCTGCCGCGAATGGCCGAGGTCATAGGCCGTCAAAGTCGGTAACCGAGACGCCGAAGTTCCTCTCTCAGGAACGCCCTCTGTCGTTCCGGCGGCCACAGTTCATCATTCTGCATCGCTAGTGAGGCAATTCCATTCGCCGCGATCTGTATATTCACGGCGATCAGATCGGGATCGGCATCCGGATCAAATTCCCCCCGTGACTGGGCTGACCTGATGATTTCGATGAATATATCCTTGGCATCCGAGGTCGCATGAAGCCGCTCGTCGGCCAACTCGGGATCGTACATTGCGAGCCCCCAGAAGGCGAAGAACAGGTGCCACACAGACTTCATTTCATCGGATATCGGAAGAAGCACGGCGATGCATTCTTCCAAGCTCGCACCATCATTCCATGCTGCGATAACCGCTCTTTCTCCCTGCTTGCGCGATTCACGCTGAGAAAAATTGAGCATCTCGCGCTTATTTTCAAAGTAATGCACAACGACGCTCGGGCCATATCCGACTTTATCTGCGACATTACGGATTTTAAGGCCTTCCACGCCTTCATTCCAAGTGATCTCTCTGATAACACGGGCAATTTCCACCCGCCTCTGGTCATGATCTACTTTCTTCGGCAATTCCGTTCTCTTTTCAAAAAGTGGGATCGTACTAAGGTCAAGCCGGCATGATTGTGTGCTGCCTATGGCCGGGGGGCAAGCAGGGGCGCTCGATTTCCGGTACGAAGTGTTGACCGTATAACCGGTCGGCACACGCGGGCACCCGGCGACAGGCTCGCGGCCGTCTTAGCTCCTATATTCATGGCGCAGCCTCGCCATGTTGATCCCGGAAATATCGCAAGACTTGGGACAGCAGGAGAAAATGTCGCGGACCAGCCGCCTGTGCCAACTCGGTCGGGTCAGCTTTGACCGTCATAGCGTCACCTCCAGAGCCTTTACAGCATCGCCTTCGAGCGTGAATCTATAGGTGAAACGGATGGGACTGCCGGGGAAATCGCCATGAGCCGGCCCTTCGACGACGACCTGATCGTCCTCACGACGGATTGCATCCGGCGTGAAGATAGCTTTCGCGGCGATGATCTCCTCTTCGAACAGGCCCCGAAGCTGGTCGTGGCCTTCAAAGAGCTTCCCATTGTCCAGAAAAACCGCGTCGGCAGTGAACGGTTCGAGCATTGCGTCGACATCGAGGCGCGCGTTGGCCGCGACATAATCTGCGATGGGCTTGGGTAGTTCGACGGGCATTGCTGAGCTCCTTGAGATGACAAGGGGAATTTAGCGCTGAGCGATGGTTGTGATAATCGGGCCAAATCTGAATGTAACGTCGCGAAAGGCGGGACAATGTCGAAGCACGGATTGATCGAATTTGATGCTGTTCTCGCGATAGCTCGACGGGGATCGTTTCGCGCCGCGGCGCTGGAGCTGGGTATTTCGACAACAGCGCTGAGCAATGCCATCGCAAAGCTGGAGCGGCAGCTTGGGGTCCGATTGTTCAATCGCACAACCCGCAGTGTGTCGCATCACCGATGCCGGACGAAATTTCGTCGAACAGGTTAGGCCCGCCATTAGCTCCCTTCACGAAGCAATGGGCGCCGCCCGGTCACAGCAGGAAACGCCGTCCGGAACTTTGCGGATCAATGCTTTCGCCACGGGAGCACGGGAGATCCTCGGTCCACTTCTGTTGGATTTCCTGCGACGCTATCCCAAAGTTCACATCGACTTGGTCACCGAAGGTCGGATTGTGGACATTGTCGCCGAGGGGTTCGATCTTGGCTTGCGGACCGCGAATATCGTACCAGCGGACATGATCGCCGTTCCCGTCGGAACTCCTCGCAGCTTTGCTGTCGTCGCATCATCTTCGTATTTCGAGGCCAACGGCAAGCCCCGCACCCCTCCGGACCTGCTTTGCCACTCCTGCGTTCGCATTCGGCTGCCGAATGGAGCGTTGCATCGCTGGCATTTCGAGAAAGACGGGGCGCCCGTTCAGATCGAAGTCTCCGGTCCGATCACGCTGGACGAAGCGAGCTTGTCGCGCATCGCCGTCCTCGATCATGTCGGCATCGGCTACTTCATGGAAGCCGATGTGCGCGACGACATTCAAGCGGGCCGCCTGGTCCGGGTGTTAGAAGACTGGACGCCGCCACAGCCGCCGTTGTGCCTATACTACCCTACCAGGCGAAATCCTTCAGCCGCTTTCAAGGCTTTGATCGACATGGCGCGGCAATCCGCCGGATGACCATTTGGCGGCGACTGCCTTTGCTAGGAGCGGCAATTGACTGTTCCACGTCTTTTAATGAAATCTGCCGTCATCTGCGGCACCAACAAGCTTCTGGCGCCCGTTCCTGACTCCGTTCTGACCCGTAGGCCCGCTCCCGAAGTAAAGCACCGAGTGAGCCCAATACTAAGGGACAGATCAGGCACCATGCAAGTTGAAGATCTCTTGCGACCCGTGCCCTTTGAACTCCGCGACCGTCGCCTTCAGCCCCATGGTCGCAAGCTGCGCGCGGATGCGCCGGACTTCGGGTTCGAGATGCAGGATCGCATCGCTTTCGGCGATGGCGGAAAGCGCCTGGTCCCATCCGGCCGCCTCCATCGCGCGGTTGATCGAGCGCTTCTTCATCGCCAGCACGCCGGGCGGGACAAGCGCGATGCGCGATGCCAGTTCCTCGACGCAGGCGACCAGGTTCTCGGCCGGGACCGCGGCGTTGGCCCAGCCCCATTCCACCGCGGTTCGGCCGTCGATGCTGTTGCCCGGCAGGAAGGCGAATTCCTTGGCGCGCCGTCCGCCGACCTGATGAACCCATGTGGGCGCGATGAAGCCGCCGCCGATGGGAATTGTCGGCTCGGTGATCGCGGCATCCTGCGCCACGACGAGGATGTCGGCGAAGCTTGCCATCTGGGCGGCGACGCCGATGCAGTAGCCGTGCACGGCGACGATCACCGGCTTGGGATGGCGCCAGATGTCGCGCCACAGATCGACGTAGCCCGACAAGCGCGTCACGTCTTCCATCGGGCTGCCCTCGGCGTTGTACTGGCCCAGGTCCATCCCCGCGCCAAAGCCCTTGCCGGCACCGCGAATCCCGATCACCGGCGCGCCGTCCGCCTTGAGATCGCGCAGCACCGTGCCGAACCGGGCGAGCATCCCGCGCGAGAACGCATTGGCCGCTTCGGGCCGGTCGAGCACGATCCAGTCGATCGCGCTCCCGCGCTCCAGGCGGATTCCATCAATCATACCGTCCGTCATCTTCGCTCCCGTCCTCGTTCTCGTTTTCGTGTCCGCCGCTCCGGTCGCCGTCAGCCCTGCAGCCGGAGCGGCAGGCACATGGCCATGACGATCTGTTCCATCGTGTCCTCCAGCGCGTGCTCGAAGGTTTCGGGAAATTCGTGCGTTTCCATGCGGCTGTGGCGCACCAGCAGGTTCAGGAACATCAGGCTGACGTTCACCAGCCGGCGCTGCGCGACGGCGGCGGGAAGGTAATCGACGCGCTGGCGCAGCAGGTCGAGCGCCTGGTTGAGCTGGGGCGGCGCCTCGCCGCCGAAGTGTCCGTATTCGTCCCAGTCGCCATGCAGCAGGTACTGCGACAGGAACGTGCCGTAGGAGCGATTGGTCCCGCCGTCGAGGTGGAGCTGCGGCAGCAGGATGACCTCCAGGATCGAACGGGCATCCCGCGTGCGTCCGGCCGCCTCCAGCGCGGCGATCATCGCGCCGCGTCCGGGCTCCATCTGGTTCATCCGGAAGTCGAAGATCGCCTGAACCAGACCCTCGCGAGACCCGAAGTGATACTGCACCGCGAAATGGTTTCCCTGCCCCGCCTTCGACGCGATTTCGCGCATCGAAACGCCCTGGATGCCGACTTCGGCGAACAGCCGTTCGCCCGTCAGGATGAGCCGCGTCTTGGGGTCGGCTTCGTCGATATCGGGCGAGATCTGCGGAGTCTCAGCCATTTTGTACGCTCTTCGGAATAAGTCACCTGTTTGCAAACAGACATGCTTATGAGGCAGGAATGGCAAGGATGCCAAGCGTTTTAAGCTGACGCCGCGACTTTTCGGGGCGCTGCATCGTTGCTGGCGGTGCTGACCTGATGACGGTAGATCATTGGAGAACATACCTGAAAAAGCCGGTTTATGTTGCAGATTCTAAGAGAATGCGGCCGATATGCCGCATCGTGCCTGCTCGCCGCCGGTGTCGATCGATCTTCCGAATTTCACTTTACAAGTGTTTTAAATTCCGTAGCCTATCACTCGTTAGGCTGCTTCGCCGGATTCGCGGGTGGCCACCAGGACAGAAACGAAGAAGGAGAGCGCTGATGGTCATGCAGACCGGCCTTATTTTCCACCCCTACATGCGACCGGGCCGCACGGCCCGCCAGACCTTCGACTGGGGCGTGCAAAGCTCCATCGCCTGCGACAAGGCGGGTTTCGACACGATGATGATCTCCGAGCACGCCTCGCAGATCTGGGAGAACATCCCCAACCCCGAACTCATCATCGCCGCCGCCGCACTGCAGACCGAAAACATCAGCTTCGCGCCGATGGCTCACATCCTGCCGCACCAGCACCCGACCAAGCTGGCGGTGATGGTTGGCTGGCTGTCGCAGATCCTGGAGGGTCGCTTCTTCATGGGCATCGGCGCGGGCGCCTATCCGCAGGCGTCCTACATGCACGGCATCAAGGACGCCGAGCCCAAGATGCTCAACGACATGGTGCGTGAATCGCTCTCGATCATGGAGAAGATCTGGGCGCGCGAGCCGTTCTTCTTCGAGGGCAAGTACTGGAACGCCGGCTTCCCGCAGGAAGACGCGCCCGAGACCGAGGAAGACGAGCAGCACATGCTGGCCGATTTTGCGCCGTGGAACGGGGCGTTCCCGGAAATCGCGGTGACCGGCTTCAGCTCCAATTCCCCGTCGATGAAGCTGGCCGGCGAGCGCAACTTCAAGCCGGTCTCGATCTACTCGGGCATCGATGCGCTGAAGCGTCACTGGGAGATCTATTCCGAAGCGAACATCGCCGCCGGCTTCACGCCCGACCGCGCGCGCCATGCGGTCTCGCACACCATCTTCTGCGCCGATACCGACGCGGAGGCGAAGCGCGAGGTGATGGAAGGCCCGATCGGCTACTGCTTCGAACGCTACCTGATCCCGATCTGGAAGCGTTTCGGCATGATGGACGGGTTCGCCAAGGACCACGGCATCGACCCGAACGACGCCGATCTGGAATTCCTGGTCGACAAGGTCTTCGTGGTCGGCTCGCCGGACACGGTCGTCGACAAGCTCAACGTGCTGTTCGAGCAGTGCGGCGGCTGGGGCACGCTGCAGGTGGAATCGCACGACTATTACGACAACCCGGAGCCCTGGTTCCATTCGCTGAACCTGCTGGCCAAGGAAGTGGCACCGCGCGTCAAGTTGCCCGAGGGCAGCAAGGCACCCGCGACCGCAGACGCCTGATTATCCGCCCGGACTCTCTCCGGCTACCTGAGGCGCCGTGGCAACGCGGCGCCTCTTTTCGTGTTTGGGGGGACGGGGCGAATAACGCTCCAGGGCGCGATGGTGCCCCGGAGGCGTCAGGGCGCGAAGCCGCCGAGGAAGAGGTCGGCCGCCTGGTTCGCGATCTGGGTGGGGCCGAGGCGTCCGGCGCGATACCAGCTCGGGCAGGAGTCGAGCATGGCGATCAGGAACTTGCGTGCCACGGTGGTCTGCGCATCGTTGCCGGAAGGGCTGGCGGCGACGAGCAGGTCGCGCCAGTAGCTGTCGAACGTCGCGTAGGCGGCGAGGACACGCTGCTTCATCTCGCTGGGAAGATCGCCGAACGACCGCGCCACGGCGGAGGAATAGTCGTCGCCGGAGAGCAGGAACTCGACATGGGCGACGATCGCGGCGCGCAGGCGATCGACCGGCGCGGTTTCGGGACCGAGCACTTCCACTTTCGCGACGATATGGCGCGTATTGCGGTATATGCCGGAGAGCATCACCTCTTCGACCACTTCGTCCTTGGACTTGAAATGGTGATAGATGCTGGGCGCCAGCATGCCCGCGCCCTGAGCGATCTCGCTCAACCGGGCGGCGCCGAAGCCCTTGGTCCGCAGAATGAAGGCTGCGGAATCGAGAATGCGTTTCCTGCCGGAGTCACCGTCGCTCATATCTGCCGAATAGCCGTTCGGGAGCCTAATGGAAGCCCCGATTGCGCGGAAGGGTCATCCGGCAAAGGGAATTGTCGGCAGGCCTGCGACGGGGGGCGAGAGAATTTCGAACAGTCCGCCGGCCAGCGGCTCCTGGGCAAAGCGCGCATCGGAATACCCCTGCGATCCGGTGACGAGGAACAGGCGGTCGTGGTTCGCGCCGCCGAAGGCGGGGCGCAGGCCCCGCATCACCGGTAGCTGGCGTTCTTCCAGCAAGGTGGCGTCCGGCGCGAAGCGGCGCAGCTTCCAGCTTTCGTAGAAGGCCATCCAGATGCAGCCCTCGACATCGACCGCCATGCCGTCGGGATAGCCGTCCTCGGGCGTGAAGTTGAGGAAGTCGCGGCGGTTGGACAATTCGCCGTTGTCGTCGAGGTCGTAGGCCCAGGTGACCAGCGGCATGGAATCGTTGACGTAGGCGGTGCGCCCGTCCGGGCTGAACGCCGGGCCGTTGGCGGTGACGATGCCGCGCTCTTGCGTCGAGACCGAGCCGTCCGCGTCCAGGCGATAGAGTTCGCCGGTACTGCGCACGTCGAAGTCCTTGAGCGAGCTTTCCTTGTCGTCGGCGGTGGTGCTGTCGTCCCACTGCGCGGTGTCGCACGATCCGGTCCAGTAGCGGCCCTTGCGGTCGGTCACGCCGTCGTTGAGGCGCGCTTTGCCGGGGTCGGGGATCGGGTGGAGGATCGGTTTGTAAAGCTGCCGGGCAGGGTCGAGATGCACCAGCCCGTCGGCGCTGGAGGCGATGAAGCCGCCGCTTGCACGCGGGGCCAGCGCGCTGACCCACGCAGGCGTGGACCAGCTTTGCTTGCGGCCGGTTTCAAGCGCGTACCAGTGGACGGCGGGCGCCTCGATATCGACCCAGTAGATGCAACCGTCGCGGGCATCCCATACCGTGCTTTCGCCCAGGATCGCCTTGGCGTCCCACAGGCAGCGCCAGCCATCGCCTTCCATCATCGCGCATTCTCTCCGGTCTTCGCCGTGTGCCCGGCGTGTCAGGTCTGGTCGTGGATCAGCCGGCCGTTTGCAAGCCCGCCGCGCTCTCCACCGGATCGACCGAAACGTCGATGTCCTTGAGCGCGGGGAGTACCTTGCGGGCGATCAGCTCGTAGTTTTCGAGGCCGACGTCGAAGGGCATGTCGCCGAACTGGGTATAGATGATGAACTTGCCCACGTCGAAGCGCTCCTTCATCACCTTGAGCTTCTCGACCACTTCCTCGGGCCGGCCCCAGATCTGCAGGTCGGCGAGGAATTCGTTGAACTTCTCGATCCCGTGCTTCTCGACGCTGCGGGCGAGGGCGCCGTAGTATTCGTAGCCCTCAATGTTGGCGAATTCCTTGTTGCCGAACTGGTAGAACGACGAGGTCGAGCGGGCATATTCGACAAGGTACTTGTCGCGCATCTCCTTGGCCTTGGCGGCGTCCTCGTTGGCGGCGATGAAGCATACGACGACGGGCTTGGGCGCATTGCGGCCGTTCACCGCCTTGAACCGGTCGCGATAGGTGGCGAGATCCTCGTCCACCTTGTCCCACGGCTTCTGGGCGATGATCATCAGGCCGACGTCGAGGTTGGCCATCAGCTTCACGGACTCCGGCGAGACGGCCGAGGCGAAGACGCGGCCGCGATAGCTGGAATAAGGGCGCGGGCGCAGTTCGACGCGGGGCTGCTTCAGATAGTCGCCGTCGTATTCCATCACGCCGGTTTCGAGGCCCTGCAGCAGCGCCTCCGCATATTCGCGGAACCGCTTGCGCGCCTCGCCCATGGGGACGCCGAAGCCGTCGAACTCTTCCTTGCCGAGACCGCGCCCCATGCCGAGCACCGCGCGGCCTTCGGAGAACTGGTCGAGCAGCAGGAAGCTCTCGGCGATGCGCACCGGGTTCTGCCAGGGCAGCACGGTGACGGTGGTGCCCAGCTTGATGCGCTTGGTCTGGCCCGCGACCCATGAAAGGAACTGCGGCACGTTGGGGGTCATCATGTAGCCGGTGAAGTGGTGCTCCGGCGTCCAGACGGAATCGAAGCCCTGGTCTTCCGCGCGCGCCGCGAGCGAAAGTTCGTGCCGGAACACGTCAACGTCCGACACCTGATCGTGCAGGTTCTGAAACGTCAGCCCCAACCCAACTTCCATGACTCGATCTCCAATCCTTGATTCGTTGCGTTCAACCTAATATGCATTAGGCGATCAATGCAAGGCTGTTTTTACGAGCGAGGCGGGCTGGCGAGGCACGCGGGCAAATCCCGAAAAGACCGGAAGTCTTCCCAAATATCCCTGTAAACAGGCCGTCATTCTATCCAAAGCGTACGAATTGCGGCGTTCCGGAAGCGATCGCACGGACTGGCTTGACCGCAGCACCTGTCGTGGAATAATTTAACGAGAGTTAGGGAGAAGTTGTGATGACGAGCATGGGCACCGTGACGAGCCGCAGGCGGGCGATGGCCGACCGGCATCCCGAATGGCTGTCGTGGACGCTGCACGCCTATCTCGACTGGACGCTGGCGGATCTTGCCGAGCGGCCGCTGGTCGTCACGGACGGCGAAGTGCTCGATTACGGATCGGTCGCGGCGCTGTCTCGCAAGCTGGCTTCGGGGCTGGCGGCGCGCGGCATTGCGGCCGGGGACCGCGTGGGCCTCGTCATGGCGAACGACCCGATGACGGTGCCGCTGCTCTTCGCGATCTGGCGCGCAGGCGCGGTGGCGGTGCCGATCAACACGCTCTATCGGCCCGACGAACTGGCTTATGCCGTGCGTGAGGCCGGGTGCGCGCTGCTCGTGGTGATGCGCAGTTTCGGCTCGCGCGATTTTCCGGCGATGCTCGATGATGTCCTGCCCGGCTGGCTGGGCGGCGCCTGCGCCGATGCGCCCGAACTCAAGGGCGGGCTGGTGTTCGATCGCGACGCTCCGGCCGATTTCGTGCAGGCGCTTGCCGGCGATGGCGATGCCGGAGAGATCGCCGTGCCCGTCTCGGCGGACGACCTTGCGGTGATCATGTTCACCTCCGGCACGACCGGATCGCCCAAGGGCGTCGCCATCACGCACGACAACCTCATGCGTGCGGCCTATGCGGGCGCCTATCACCAGGCGTTCGAGGAGGGGCGCCGGGCGGTGTTCTCCTTGCCGCTCTACCATGGGTTCGGCCTGGTGGTCGGGCTGCTTTCGGGCATGGTGGTGGGCGGGGCGATCATTCCCCTGCTGAAGTTCGATCCGCACGCGATCCTCACCGCGATCGGGCGGCACCGCGCGACGTACCTGATGGGCGTGCCGACGATGACGATCGCCCTGCTGGAACAGGCGGAAAAGGAAAGCTACGACTTCTCCTCGCTCACCGCGATCCACAGCGCAGCCGCGCCGACGCCGAGCTGGGTCTGGAAAAGGATCCAGGCGACCTTCGGGTGCGAGGACATCATCACCAGCTATGGCCAGACCGAAGTGACGGCGACGGTGGTGTGTACAAGCCCCGGCGATCCGATCGACGTGGTATCCGAAACGCAGGGGTGCATCGTCGATGCGGGCATCGCGGGCATGCCCGATCAGGGCGGCCGCATCGCCGAATTCAAGACGATCGACCCGGAAACCGGCGCCGATCTGCCCTGGGGCAGTCCCGGCGAACTGTGCTGCCGCAGTCCGATGAACAGCAAGGGCTACTTCCGCCGTCCCGACGCCACCGCCGAACTGTTCCTGCCCGGCGGGTGGATACGGATGGGCGACCTCGGCCAGTTCCGCGCGGACGGCAACCTGTTCCTGACCGGCCGTTCCAAGGAACTCTACAAGAGCCGGGGCGAACTGGTCTCGCCCAAGGAACTGGAGCAGTTGCTGACCCGCCATCCGGACATTTCGCAAGCGTTCTTCATCGGCATGCCCGATGATCGCTATGGCGAGTGCGGTTGCGCATGGGTCGTGCGGGCGCAGGGGAGCGCGATCTCCGCGCGCGAAATCGAGGCGTTCCTGGCTGGGCAGGTGGCCGCGTACAAGCTGCCGCGCGACATCTGGTTCATCACCGACGAGGAACTGCCCAAGACCGGCACCGGCAAGGTCCAGAAGGCGCAGCTCAAGGAAAAGGCGCTGAAGCTGGTCTGGGACATGTCCGTCAGCAGAGCGTGAAGACACATAACACAAGGATGAGAGGAATGCCCGAGGTTCAAGTTTCTCCGATCGAGGAGATCATCCGGGAGGCGGTCGAGGGCCGCCCCTACATACTCGTCGATGCGGACAACCGGGAGAACGAGGGTGATGTCATCATCCCCGCCCAGTTCGCCACGCCCGCGCAGATCAACTTCATGGCCACCCATGCGCGCGGCCTGATCTGCCTGGCGATGACCAGGGCCCGCGCGGATGAGCTGCAGCTCAAGCCCATGGCGCGCCGCAACGAGTCCGGTTACGGCACCGCCTTCACCGTATCCATCGAGGCGCGGGAAGGGGTGACGACGGGAATTTCCGCGGGCGATCGCTCTCATACGATCTTCGTTGCCGTGAACCCCAACTCCAGCGCGGCCGATCTGGTATCGCCGGGGCATGTATTTCCGCTGACGGCGCGGGACGGCGGGGTGCTGGTGCGCGCCGGCCATACCGAGGCGGCGGTCGATATCTCGCGCCTTGCGGGCCTCACCCCGGCCGGCGTGATCTGCGAGGTGATGAACGAAGACGGGACGATGGCCCGCCTGCCCGAACTTCTCGAATTCGCGGGGAAGCACGGGCTCAAGGTCGGGACGATCGCCGACCTGATCTCCTATCGCCGCCGTTCGGAGAAGCAGGTCGAGCGTGTCGTGAGCGCGCCGTTCGAGAGCCATTACTGCGAAGGGCCGCTGACCATTCACGTCTATCGCTGCCTGCTGGACGGCGGCGAGCATGTCGCCATCGTGAAGGGGCAGGTGCGGCCGAACGTCGATACGCTGGTGCGGGTGCATCAGGTCGACATCACCGCGGACATGTTCGGCTGGACCGCCGCGCACCGCGATTACGTGCCGCGCGCCCTGAGCGCGATATCGAGCCATTCCGGCGCGGCGGTGGCGGTGTTCGTCCGCGATCCCGATCCGACCTCGATCTCTCGCCGCGTCGCCGGTGGGCGCAAGACCTATCACGAGACGCATGCGACCCGCGACTACGGCATCGGTGCGCAAATCCTGCGGGATCTGGGGGTGGGGCAGATGACGTTGCTGACGTCGAGCCAGGCCAAGCTCGTGGCGCTCGAAGGGTTCGGTCTGACGGTGACCGCGCGCGCCGCGCTGCGCGGCGAAGAACCGGTGGCGGCGCTGCGGCTTGCCGAAGGATAGGACGCAGCAAAAGGGGGAAGCGGCAGACGCCGGTTCCCCCTCTTTCTCGAACTTTCAGAGCGGTAATATCTTGCCGTAACCGCCCTTGTGGAAGATCAGCGGGCTGCCTTCATGGTGCACGTCGAGCCCGCGCACCCGGCCGAGCACGATGTAGTGGTCGCCCGCCTCGTGCACGGTGTCCAGTTCGCAGTCGATCCAGGCCAGGGCGCCGTGGATGATCGGTGATCCGAGCGCCGACAGCGCGAAATCGAGCCCTGCGAACTTGTCCTCGCCCTTGGCCGAAAGGGCGCTGCACACGGCCTGCTGGCTATCGGCCAGAACGTTGACGCAGAAGCGACCGGCAGCCTCCACCCTGGGCCATGTCGTCGAGGACTTGTCGGGAAAGAACGCGACCAGCATCGGGTCGAGCGAAACCGAAGTGAACGATCCGACGACGAGCCCCACCGGCCTGCCATCCTCGCCCATGGCGGTGATGGCGCAGACGCCGGTGGGGTAGTGGCCGAGGATACGGCGAAATTCCCTGGGCTCGGCGGTCATGCGCGGTCCCAGACCAGCGGCACGCCTTCGACGGTGCCGATGATGCCCGAATGGAACACCGGCTTCGCATCGGGAGCGAGCGTGAACTGCGGGATGCGCTTCAGCCACTCCTGCAAGGTCACGATCACTTCGAGGCGGGCGAGGTGCATGCCCGCGCAGCGGTGCGGCCCCTGCGCGAAGGTGGAATGGGCGATGCCGGTGCGGCCGGGCCTGAGCGTCCAGGCATCATCGTTGGCGCGCGCATCGAGCCCGTGCAGCGCGGTCGGCAGCAGGATCATGTCGCCCTTCTTCAGCTCGACGCCGCGATAGGTCATGTCATAGGCCACCATGCGCGCGTCGGAGACGACCCCGAAGCGGCGGAACATCTCCTCGGCGCTGCGCTGGAGCTTGAGCGGGTCTTCACGCAGTTCCGCCACCGTCTCGGGATTACGCGCGAGATGCAGCATCATGAAGCTGAGGAAATTGACGACCGTGTCCAGCCCGCCGAGCAGCAGCAGCGAGATCAGCCCCAGCGCCTTGTCGTCGGGCATCGGCGCGCCGTTGATCTCGGAATTGAGCATCGTCGTGATGAGATCGGTGCCGGTGCCTCCGCGCCGCGCCGCAATGATCGGCTCGACGTAGCGGAAGAAGCCCTGGTTCGCCTTGTCGAGCGCGGCGGCCTGTTCGCCGGGCGTGCGACCGGGCGGACGCGTCATGTCGTTGGCGAGTTCGCCCAGCATCGGCGCGTCGCTTTCGGGCAGGTCGCACAAGGCGAGGAACACGCGGACGGGGAAGATCCCGGCGTACTGCTTGCCGAAATCGCAGCGGCCATCGGCGACGAAGCCGTCGATCAGCTCGGCGGCGGTCTGGCGGACCTGCTCCTCGGTGCGGCGGATGGCGGTGTGGTTGAGGCCCTTGTCCAGCACCTTGCGGTACGGCGTGTGCTCGGGCGGGTCCATGCGGGTGGGGACCATGGCGTACTTCTCGCCCGCTTCCTTGGGCAGGAAGATGATCTCGCTGGAGAAGCGCGAGGGGTCGCGGTAGATTTCGTCGATCAGTTCGCCGCGTGTCGCAATCCAGTGCCCGCCGGTCAGCGGCGTGTAGATCAGGTCGGGCATGCCGTCCTGTTGCAGCCGGCCCCAGGCTTCGTGGAAGCCGTCCTCGATGCCGTCGGGCGCGAACATGTCGACGTCGTGGACGAGGTGGGCGGGTACGTGACCCGGAACGATGCTGCGGTGCTTTTCAAGCTGCGCTGTGCTCATGACATGTCCTCAGGCGATGGAAGGGTCGATGACGGCCTTGGTCGCGATGCCGGTGCGGGTGGCTTCGAGCGCCTTGCCCGCATCGGCGATGGAGAAGCGGTGGCTGATGAGGTCCGCCAGCGGCACCTTGTCCTGCAGCCGCACGGCGAGATGCATCGCGTGATAGTAGTTGCGCGGCGCCGGGAAGGCTGCGCCGCCGATCGTCAGGTTCTTCACCGTCAGGTCGCGCGGCGAAATCGGCTGGGTGCCGATCGCGCCCCACAGGCCCAGCACGATGTAGCGGCCGTGCGGGCCGGTCAGGTCGACACCCTCGGGAAAGGCGGGCAGCACGCCGGCGGCTTCGACCACCACGTCCGGGCCGCCCGGACCGGTGAGATCGTAGACGGCGCGGCGGCGTTCCTCCACCGGCAGGTCGAGCGAGACGGTCGCCGTCGCGCCCAGCTTCATCGCGGCGGCGAGACGGGCGGGGGCCTTGTCGATGACCACGATGCAGCGCGCGCCCATCTGCGCGGCGACCAGTACGGCGGACAGCCCGACCGGCCCCGCTCCCTGCACCACCACCGCGTCGTTCAGCGCGATCGGGCCGCAGCGGTCGAACCCGCGCAGCACCGTGGGCAGCGCGCATCCCAATGCCGCGACCGCCAGCGGATCGGCATGGTCGGGCAGGCGGTAGAACGACATGCCGCTCGGCAGCCAGGCAAAGTCGGAATAGCTGCCCCAGTTGGGCTTGTTCGCATGCTCGAAGTACTGGGTGTTCTCGCAAGGGGTCTGCTGCAGCACGGAGCACGAATAGCAGCGCCCGCACAGCGGGATCGGCGACCAGACGACGAGGTCGCCGACCTTCACGTCGACGCCTGCGTAGTCCTTGTCGACGCCCGCGCCCAGCTTCTCGATGCGGCCGACTCCTTCGTGGCCAAGGATGATCGGAAAGGGCATCTCGCCCGCCTCGCCCGAGGCGATGTGGACGTCGCTGCCGCAGACCCCGCCCACCACGGTACGGACCAGGATGCCGCCCGCCTGGGGATCGGCGATGGGCAAGTCCCAGGTTTCCAGGCGGTTCTTCTCGACCAGTACGGTGGCCCTGCCGCGCATGACGTTTATCCTCTCTTTGCTTCCGCCCCGCCCGCACAGGCGGACGGGGCGGATCGCATCCTATCAGAAGCGGTAGGTAACTTCGGCACCGAAGGTCTGCGGCGCGCCCCAGATCGCGGTGTTGAAGCCGCCGCTGGCGCCTTCGACGTAACCCGAGTTGTAGTAGAGCTTGTCGAACAGGTTCTTCACGTAGCCGGCGACGGTCACGTTGCTGCCCATGACGTTGTTCCAGCTCAGGCGCATGTCCACGGTGACGTAGCCGGGCAACTGCGTGCGCGGCGTGATCGAGCCTTCGTTGTTCGAGAAGTACGTCATCTTCTGCCCGAATACGTCGGTGCGGAACTTCACCTCGCCGGCGCTTTCCGGCACCGGCAGTCCCACTTCGGCATAGACCGAGCCCGCCCACTTCGGCGCGTCGGTATAAGTGTCGAAGGGAATGGTCAGTCCGGCCCCGCCGGTAGCGGAGGACAGGTCGACGATGTTCTTGGTGAACTTGGCGTCGGTGTAGGCGCCGGAGAACCCGACTTCCAGCCATTCGCTCAGGCGGAAGTTGCCGTCGAATTCCACGCCCTGGATGCGCTTCTTGGGCACGTTGACGGTGAATGCGGCCGGGTTGCCGTTCACCAGTGCGTAGATCGAATGCTGGGCGTCGGTCACGATCTGGCGATAGGCGGCGATGTTGACCCGCGATGCCACGCCGCCGATGTAGCCGTTGAACTTGTAGCCAAGTTCGAAGTCGTAGGTGTTCTCGTTCTTGAAGAAGTTCGTATTGTTGTAAGGCACGACCGCGCCGTTGAAGCCGCCGGCCCGGAATGAACCGCGCTGCGCGAAGTAGACCATGTTCTGCGGGTTGATCTGGTACTGGATGTTGAACGTCCAGCTGGGGTCCTTGAGGTTGGCCTTCTGCTTGAGCGGGGTATCGCCGTCGAGGTTGAACAGGCTGCCCGGGTTCTGGCGCAGGCGCATCTGCTCCCAGGTGTAGCGTCCGCCCGCAGTGACCGTCAGCTTGTCGGTCAGTTCGTAGCTGAGCTGGGCGAACAGGGCCTTGGATTCATCGTCGTTGGTATAATAATAGGCGATGTCGGCCAGCGGCGTCGCCAGTTCCGATCCGACGATGACCGGGATGTATTCCTTCTTGCGGGACCACGAGTAGTACGCGCCGACGATGTATTCGAGGCGTCCGCTCTTGCCCTGAAGCTGCAGTTCGTTGGAAATGCGCTTGGTCGAGAATTCCTCGCCGCCCGGAGGTCCGTTGCCGAGACCGCTGTTGTTGTAGAGGTTGAGCGAGCCGAAGGGCGATCCGGAAAGGATGCCGGGCGTGCGGGCGAAGGCATCGGCATAGCTGAAGATGTTCTTCAACATCACGTCGTCGCCCAGTTCCATCTCCGTGGTGTTGGTGACGAAGGCGGTGTGCGCCTTGTGCGGCAGGTCGTAGCTCAGCCAGACCTTGTAGGGGTTGGCCTGCTGCCAGGCGAGATAGCCGGCGACCGCGCCGGGCCAGGTGCCGTCGCCCATCGGCCCGTCGCCCAGTGTCGGCGCGAAGGGGCTGTTCATGCCGTAGACGCAGTCCAGCGTCGCGGTGAGCTGGTAGCCGTTGTTGGTCTCGCCGCAGGCATGGTAGGAATAGAGGCCGCCGGCACCCTCGGTTCCGCCGAAGTCGCTGTACTGCGCAACGGTGGTCATCTTGAACCCGGAAGACGGCTCGATCACCAGGGTGACGCGGCCGGACTTGGCATCG
This sequence comes from Novosphingobium resinovorum, assembly GCF_027922145.1. Classification (GTDB taxonomy): domain Bacteria; phylum Pseudomonadota; class Alphaproteobacteria; order Sphingomonadales; family Sphingomonadaceae; genus Novosphingobium; species Novosphingobium resinovorum. The sequence continues at coordinate 75,977 of NZ_BSFC01000030.1, forward strand.
GTGTCGCCCAGCGTGCTGCCGGTGTTGACGTTGCGGATGTAGCCGTCCTGCTTGTTGTAGTCTCCCGCAAGGCGCAGTTTGATGACGTCCGAGATCGGCAGGTCGATGGCGCCCTGGGCCTGGATGTAGTTGCGCTCGCCACCCTTGATCGTGAGGTAGCCGCCGAACACGTCGCCGGGCTTGGTCGTCTCGTAGAGGATCGCGCCGCCGGTCGCGTTGCGGCCGAACAGCGTGCCCTGCGGGCCTTTCAGCACCTGCACGGAACTGAAGTCGAAGAAGGCGGTCGAGGTGTTGCCCTCGGTCATCGGGGCGTCGTTGATGTAGGTCAGCACTGCCGGGCTGGAGCCGGAGAACGGATCGAGTGTCTGCCCGCGCAAGGTGAAGCTGAGCTGGTTGGAGTTCTGCCCGCTCTTGACGACAAGGCCTGGGACAAGCGCCGCAAGGCCCTGTTCGCTGGTGACGTTGCGGTCCTGAAGCACGTCGGCGTTGAATGCAGAGACCGATACCGGAACCTTGGAAAGCGACTGTTCGCGGCGCTGCGCGGTGACCACGATTTCCTCGATCTCGGGCTTGGCATCCTTGGCCTGGGCGGCCTCCGCGCCGCTCTGGGCATGAGCCGGCATCGCCAGCATCGCAGTGGCGATGGCCATCGTAGAGGTCGCGCCGAAACGGAACGTCATTGCAGTTTCTCCCTTTCCCGGACCCTCGTAGGCCCCGTGGTCTTCGCTTTAAACTAATAACCATTAGTCTGCGGTCAAGCGGAAATTTGGAAAGGCTTCTGCGCGGACGAATTTGTCCGGATTTTACGAGGCGAACGTGAAAATCACCGGTAAATCGCTGATTTCTGGCGGAGAGGATTTCCGCCATCCGCGAGCGATCATGATTGGCATGGGCTTGACAACCTGTTGTCTGCCAAATCAATAATAGGCTGATATTCGACAACTCGCATGGGAGAATGCAAATGGCGCGACTCGCTGGCAAAGTGGCCATCATCACGGGCGCAGGACGGGGCATGGGCGCTTCGCACGCCCGGCTTTTCGCCGAGCAGGGGGCCAAGGTGGTGCTCACCGACCTGAACGCAGCGGCGGGACAGGCACTGGCGGACGAGATCGGCGCCGCTGCCGTCTTCGTGCAGCACGATGTGACCAGGCTGGCCGAATGGCCGGCGGTGGTGGACGCGGCCGTGACGAACTTCGGCGGCGTCGATATCCTGGTCAACAACGCCGGTATCCTTGGCCCGCTCGCCGATACCAGGGACTTGACCGAGGAAGACTATCACCTCGTCTGCGCGGTGAACCAGCATTCGGTGTTCCTGGGCATGAAATCGGTCCTGCCGGCGATGCTCGAGCGGGGCGGCGGCTCGATCGTGAACATTTCCTCGATCGCGGGAATGGCGGCCAACTACGGCTTCCCCAGCCTTGCCTACGTAGCCAGCAAGTTCGCGGTACGGGGCATGACCAAGGCGACCGCGATGGAGTTCGGCAAGCACAACATTCGCGTGAACTCGGTCCATCCCGGCTTCATCCAGACGCCGATGATGGTCGAGGCGACGGACGAAGTGGGCGGCGAGGCGCTGGCGCAGATTCCGCTGGGCCGCATCGCCGACCCGCGGGAGGTTTCGAACCTGGTGCTGTTCCTGGCCTCGGACGAATCTTCCTACATCACCGGCGCCGAACATCTCGTCGATGCCGGCATGCTCGCGCACTGAGCGTCATGACCGGAAGCGGGAAAGGGGGCGGTGATGGCGCAAGTCGAACTGTTCATTGAAGGCCGCACGGCGCGCGTCCATCTCAATCGCCCCGATGCCCGCAATGCGCTGACGTTCGGGATGGATGTCCTGCTCTCGCGGTTCTGGCGGCAGGTGGACGAGGATCCGGAGATCTGGACGGTCGTGCTGACGGCGCAAGGCGACGAGGCGTTCTGCATCGGCGCGGACATGTCGGAAGCCAGACCGGCGGCGCCGCGCCTGGCCGTCGGCGGCGGGCTGACCGGCATCGGCGGGCCGCTCGTCCCCCTCAGCAAGCCACTGGTCGCCGCCGTGCAGGGTTTCTGCGTCGGCGCGGGGTTCGAACTGGCGATGTGCGCCGATGTCATAGTCGCTGCGGAGAATGCGCAGTTCGGCCTGCCGGAAACCCGCCGGGGCATCATCGGCGAATGCGGCGTGGTGCACCGGGCGGTGCGCCGGTTGCCGCATCATGTGGCAATGGCGATGATCCTCACCGGGGAGCGGATCGATGCCAGGGCGGCCGAACGCTTCGGGCTCGTCAATCAACTGGTCCCGCTTGCCGGGTTGTCCGATGCGGCGATGGATTGGGCCGCAAGGATCAACAAGGCTTCCCCGCTGGCGAACCGGGCCGCCAAGGCCGCCGTTGCAAAGGGGCTTGCCCTCCCGCTCGAGGCGGCGCTGGGCAGCCGCTTCGAGGAGATCGAGAGCTACGCGGGCAGCGACGACGCGCGCGAGCGCGACGCCGCTATCGTGCAAGGGCGTATGCCTGTCTGGACTGGTCGTTGATCTGTTGGGGCAAGAGAGAGAAATTCCAGATTGGCGGTTTACCAGAGGCGCCTGACCAGAACGAACGTTTGCAACGAGGGCAGATACTTGAATAAGTGGCAAATGCCCTAGCGCACGTTCCGACAATTACTTTTCCTTGAAAACGCCCAGTCTAAAGCAGCTTTGCTGCCCAGCGGTTGCCGAGCCAACTGCCGATGGCTATGGTATGAGCCGCCGTTCATGGTTGTGCGCTAATAACGCTTCAGTTGGTCGACGGCCGCCAGGATAGCGGAAGGTCCGCACCTGAGTGACCGAAATTGGCACCTGACGCCGTTTAAGGATCCTCTTGGCCTGCTTTAAACAGTGGCGCCTTTAGAGTCCTCTTCCGAGGAGGAACCCCTCCGACTTCAGTCGGATATTGGCTTCAGCCTTAGGCTCGCGTGCAAGCCTGTAACCTCAGGGAAAACCGAAGACCGCCTGAAGGGCGTAAGTCTTCGGTTTTCCCTGAGGTTACAGGCTATGCGCTACAAGAGCGGTTGTCACACAACATTCCATCACCGTTATCATCTGGTGTGGGCGCCGAAGTACCGCTTCAAGGTGCTCCATGGCGACGTGCGCTTGCGGGTCCGGGAAATCATCAGGCAAGTCTGCGCCGAGATGGGCGTGACGATCATCAATGGGGCCCTGTCGAAGGATCACGTTCACATGTTCGTCGAAATCCTGCCGCACGTCTCGGTCGCGGACTTCGTGCGCCGGGCCAAAGGGCGCTCGTCACGCAAGATCCAGCAGGAGTTCGAGCACATCCGCAAGCGCTACTGGGGACAGCGCTTCTGGCAACGCGGCTACTTCTCGACCACTTCCGGCAACATCACCGATGACATCATCATGCGGTATCTCGACAAACATACACACAAGGATGGCTTCAGCCCCGCCTCATGATCTTACCGGCGTCAGCCGGTCAGTCATTCAGTGGCCGCTTCCGTCTCGATGCGCCGGAGCAATCGCTGGCGCTGATCGGCGCACTGTTCGGGCTGGAGCCGCAGCGACGCGGCGGCGCGATCTACCTGGACAAACCGGGCGTCGCCGCCTGAAGCTGTTCAGGCAGCGGCCAGGGTTTTGGCCAGCAGCGTACGCATCTGCTCCTCGACGCCCTCGCCGAAGCCCACGCCCATCGTCAGGCAGCGGCTATCCCCGCCAGGCCATGAACGATGGCCGGTGCCGGTGGTGTCGAGCATTACCAGCACGTCGCCGGGGCCAAGGCGGCGACGCGTCCCGTCGGTCGCCTCGATCTCCCACTCACCCTCCAGCGTGATCGACAAGCCGGCCATGCCGCAAGGGTGCCAGTCGGTGCAGTGGTTGGGATCGCCGGTCGCTATGCCCCAGATCGAGGCCGGGGCGATGCCTTCCCAGTGCGCAGTGCCATCCTTGGCGATCACCTTGCGGGTCAGGGGAATTTCAAGATCGACGAGGCGCGATCCGCCATCGGCTTCGGCATAGATGCACACGGCGGTCTTGGTCATTTCACATCTCCCCCAGTGATCAGCCCGCACGACGAAAACGCCGGTGGACAGGCTGTGAACAAATGATATATAAATATAACAATATAGGCAATAAGAGAGCGTGCGAGACGTGTCGGTTCTGATCAGCGAAGTTGGCCCCCGCGACGGCCTCCAGAACGTCAAGGCAGTGATGCCGACCGAGGCCAAGAAGGCGTGGATCGCCGCCGAGGCCGCCACCGGCGTGCGCGAGATCGAGGTGGGGAGCTTCGTTCCCGCCAAGCTCCTGCCGCAACTGGCGGACACTGCCGAGATCGTCGCTTTTGCGCGCACCCTGCCGGACCTGACGGTGGCGGTACTGGTGCCCAATGCGCGCGGCGCGGCCGATGCGATCGCGGCCGGGGCGCACAAGCTGACCCTGCCGCTGTCGGTCTCGGAAACGCACTCGCTCAAGAACCTGCGCCGCACGCACGATCAGGTGATCGAGGAAGCCGCCCGCATCGCCGCGATGATCCGCGAACTGCCGGAGGGAGAGCGTCCGCACTTCGAAGGCAGCCTGTCCACCGTGTTCGGCTGCACGCTGGAGGGCAGCGTGCCCGACGCGCAGATCGCGCGGCTGGCGGAGCGGCTGATGGAAGCCGGCTGCGACGAAGTCGGCTTGTCCGACACTACCGGCTACGCCGATCCTTCGGCGGTGCGGCACCTCGTCAAGCTGGTGCGCGGCGTGGTGGGCGACAAGGCGCTGACCGGCATTCACTTGCACAACACGCGCGGCCTGGGTCTCGCCAACGTGCTGGCGGCGCTGGAATGCGGTCTCGACACGATCGATGCCTCGCTCGGCGGCCTCGGCGGCTGCCCCTTCGCGCCCGGCGCCAGCGGCAATATCGTGACCGAGGATCTGGCGTTCATGCTCGAAGCGATGGGCATCGATACCGGGATCGATCTCGATCGTCTCTTCAAGGTCCGTTCGATCGTTGCCGAGGCGCTTCCGGGCGAGCCGCTCTACGGCTTCGTCACCGATGCCGGCCTGCCTTTGGGCTTCGATCCTGGAGCGCGGCGGGAGGCGGCGTAAGGTTCCCGAGCCTCTGCGCCGTTCTCGCTGTGCGGACAACGTGATCTCGCTCTTCCATAGACCCCTGCGCGTAAGCTAGCGTCCTGCCCTTGGTCCTCCTCCCTCCCTCAAGGACGCTAGCAACATCGTCATGACACATGACCTGAAACGGGTGCCCACCCGCACGGCGGCCGCCTATGGCGCCGGGCAGCTCGGCGCGCAGATCTTCCGCGACACGCCGGCCGTTCTCCTGCCGATCTTCATGACCACGATCCTGGGCATCCCGCCCTGGCTCTCGGGGTTCGTCATCCTGATCCCCAAGCTGTGGGTGATCGTCTGCGACCCGCTGGTCGGCGTTTTTTCAGACCGCAAGAAGGAGGCTTGGGGACGCACCGGGTTCCTGACCCTCGGCGCGATCCTGACGAGCATCGGTTTCGCAAGCCTCTTCGCCATCGTCGAATATCCCAGCCCTTATGTTGCCGCGGCGGCGGTCTGCGTGCTGTTCTTGGTCGCCTCGACCGCCTTCAGCATCTACTCGGTGCCCTATCTGGCGGTTGCGTCCGAGCTGTCGAACGACACGCACGAGCGTACCCGCATCCTGACGTTCCGCATGGCGGCGACGATCGGCGGCGTGGTGATCGGTGTCGGCGTCGCGCAGCCGCTAGTCTTCGCGCTCGGCGGCGGTGCCCATGGCTGGCACGTCATGGCGTTCTCCTTCGCGGCGCTCTGCCTCGTCTCGATGCTGGTCCCGGCCATCGGCCTGCGTGGCGTGCCGCTGCTCAAGGGCACGCAGGCGCCGGGGCGGCTGAAGGAGCAGTTGGGTTCCGTGGCGTCGAACAAGCCATTCATGATCCTGCTGGTGACGACCTTCATCCAGGGCATCGGTCAGGCTTCGAGCTATACCGTCATAGGGTTCTACTACGTCTACGCGCTGAACCTGGTGCACATCATCCCGACTTTCGTGATCGCGATGGCCTGCGGCAGCCTGCTGAGCCAGCCGACGTTCCTTTACCTGTCGCGCCGCTTCGGCAAGGAGAAGTGCTACGTCGTCGGTTCGGTGCTGTGGATGCTGGTCACCGTGACCTGGTTCTTCGTCGAGCCCGAAAGCCCCGTCGTCATGACTCTGCCCCTGATCGGCGACGTCACCCGCGAGGGCCTGCTGGTGCTCGCGCGCGGCGTGTTCATCGGCATTGTCAACACCGGCTTCCTGTTGCTCTCGTTCTCGATGCTGACCGATACCGTGGACCTCCATCGCCGCCGCCACGGCTCGGCGAACGAGGGCGTGTTCTCGGGTATCTTCAGCGCCGCCGAGAAGCTGGCCTTCGCGCTCGGCCCGCTGGTGGCAGGGATCATCATGAGTGCTTTCGGCTTCGTCTCCTCCACCCACGGCGTGGTGCAGCAGAGCCAGCACGCGGTGCTCGGCGTGATCCTGCTCTATTCGGCGGTTCCGGTGATCACGCAGTTCCTGAGCCTGCTGGTGTTCTCGCGCTACCGTCTCGACCCGGCCGAGATTTCGACCGGGCCGGAGAACTGGCAGGACGCCGCCCGCCTCGAGCCGTCGCCCAGTCTGGAGCGCTGATCGCGCTATTACGGCGACGACAAAAAGCCCGCCTCGTGCAAAACGAGGCGGGCTTTTTTATGCCTGACGGTAAGTAAGGTTCAGGCGCCGGGGATGTTGCCGCCATCGACCGGGATGAACACGCCCGACACCGCCTTGTTGGCCGGATCGGCAAGGAACAGCACGCTATTGGCGATGTCTTCCGGCGTGGCGAGACGGCCGAGCGGGCTGTAGGTTTCCATCTTGGCGAGGAAATCGCCGTCGCTTTCGCCATCCAGCTTGTTGCCCATGAGCATTTCGGTCGGCACTGCGCCCGGCAGCACCGCATTGACGCGCACGCCGTAACGCCCCGCTGCGCGCGCGGCCGTCCGCGTGGTCATCAGCACCGCCGCCTTGGAGCCGCAATAGGCCGCGCCAGTCGGGTTCGCGGTGATCGACATGCCCGAACCCATGTTGACGATGGCGCCGCCGTTGCCCTTCACCTTCATTCGCCGGATCGCGTGCTTGCAGCCGAGGAACACGCCGTCGGAATTGATCGCGAAGTGCTTCTGCCACATCTCCAGCGGCATGTCCTCGAACGGAATGTTCGGCCGGTAGATGCCGGCGTTGTTGACGAGCACGTCGATGCCGCCCAGTTCGCGATCGATGTAGTCCATCAGGGCGATCCAGGAGTCCTCGCTGGTCACGTCCAGCGTGCGCTCGATGATCTTGCCATCAGTCGAGATGTCGCCCGAGGCGGCGAGATCGGCGCTGATGACGGTGGCTCCGCGTGCGGCGAAGGCCGAGACGATGGCTTGGCCCAGACCGCCTGCACCACCGGTCACCACGACGTTCAGTCCGGCAAAATTGTCTTGAATCATCGTGACTTGATATCCCGAAAAAGTACGCTTTGGGCCCATCGCCCGCTCAGTCGCAGCCGTGAGCCTGTCTCGCGGTTAACCTTCGTCGTTCGCGGGCAAGCACGGATTCTGGGGGCTCTCCGCCTAGTGATAAATCATCGGCTGGTGATCAACAAACTCGACTCAAATTGTTCAAAATCGGATGTGAGGCACCTTCGTCGGACAACAAAGGTTCGGGGAAAATCGCCATGTGCAGTCGGTTCGCTTTCCTTTTCAGCACCGCTTTCGCCACCACTCTTTTTACGGTGCCTGCCATGGCACAGGAGGCTCCGCAGGTATCGTCCGATGCTGTTGGGGGCAATGACATCGTCGTCACCGCGCAGCGCCGCGAACAATCGCTGCAGGACACCCCGATCGCCGTCAGCGCCTTCAGCCCGGCGATGCTGGAGGATCGCGCGATCACCAGCGTGATCAACATCGCCCAGAACACCCCGGGCCTCTATCTCAGCCAGGGCACCGCATCGCCCAGCACGCTGCAGGTCGCCATGCGCGGTGCGCTGGAGCAGAACGGCGGCACAATCACCTCGGAATCGCCGGTCGCGATCTATATCGACGACGTCTATCAGTCGCGCCTCTCGGCTGCCGACTACGACCTTGCCGACATCGAGAGGGTCGAAGTGCTCCGCGGTCCGCAGGGCACGCTTTACGGTCGAAACTCGATGACCGGCGCGATCAAGCTGATCACCCGCCAGCCCAATGGCGAGCACTGGGCGAACTTCGACATCAGCTATGCCCGCTTCGAGGAGGTCAAGGCCAAAGTCAGCGTCGGGGCACCGATCACCGGGAACCTCGCGCTGGCGGCCTCGGGCTTCTATGACAACCGTAACGAGGGCTGGCAGCACAACATCTACACGGGCGAGGACGTGACCAAGTTCCGCCGCTATGGCGGCCAGGTCGCGCTCGGCATCACAAATGTCGATAAGCTCGAGGCGGTGGTGACCGCGCGCTATGCGAAGAGCACCAGCGACGGCCAGCACTTCCTGCCGATCGAGCCGACCTCGCCCTACCACCCGGCCATCGGCTTCTACGAGACGCGCACGCCGCTACCCGCCATCGGCAACAACGAGCAATATTCGTTCTCCGGCCGCCTCGGCTATGACCTGAGCGACACGATCACCGTGCGCTCGATCACTGCCTACCAGCACCTCAAGGAGCGCTGGGCGCTCGACTTCGCGGGTGGCTACGTCGCGCCGGGCAGCACTGCCGACCCCATCGTCGGCTTCTATCGCGACAGTCTGGGCCGCCAGAACCAGTTCACGCAGGAATTCCAGCTGCTCGCCAACAGCGCGGACGATCGGTTCCACTTCATCGCGGGCGCCTTCTACTTCCATGAGCATGCGGAGCAGGGCACGGCGGGCGACATCTTCCTGGGCTTCCAGCTCCAGCCCTCGACGATCGACACGACCTCGAAGAGCTACGCCGGATACGCGCAGGCGGACTACGAGATCGTCCCCGGCCTGACCGCATCGGCCGGCATCCGCTACACGCATGACACCAAGTCGTTCTTCGGTACTACGCCGGACTCGCTGGGCGTCATCCACGACCTGAACTACGCCATCAAGGCGAACGTCTGGACGCCCAAGTTCAACCTGCAGTACAAGTTCTCGCCCGACGCTATGGTCTACGCCACCGTGGCGCGAGGTTACCGCGCCGCCGGGTTCAACTCGCTCAATTCCGGTGAGCCAAATGGCTACGGACGGCCCTACGCGCCCGAATTCGCATGGTCCTACGAAGTGGGCGCCAAAGTCGACCTGCTCGACCGTGCGCTGCAGTTGAACCTTGCCGCCTACCACGAGAGTCTCGACAACCTGCAGACGCTGGCGCTCGGCAACGTGGCGGGCAGTTACCTGATCCAGAACGCCGCGAAGGCCAAGGTGGAGGGCGTCGAACTGGAATCGACCCTCCGCCCGATAGAGGGGGTCAGCCTCTTCGGGAACGTCACCTACACTTACGACAAGTACCAGGAACTCGATCCGGGATCGCAGGCTGCGACCTCCGGCGCGACCCGCCTGCCGCTGATCTCGCGCTGGCAGTACCAGGTCGGCGGCACGGCGGATATTCCGCTGGGCGACAGCACGGTGACGCTCGCGGCCGACTACAGCTGGCGCGCGGCGTACAACTCGCTGGTCTCGCTGTCGGAAGCTTCGCAGAATCCGGCGATCGGGCGCGCCAATGCCTCGATCACCTACAAGCTGCCGGGTGAGCGCGTACAGATCTATGCGCAGGCCACCAATGTCTTCAACTCGAAGGACTGGTTCGCCTCGGCCGAGTTCGTACCGGGCCTGTTCGGCTACAAGATCCCGCTGGAGCCGCGCGTGTGGCGCGTCGGCTTCCGCTACAAGATGTGAACTGAAGGAGTGACGGATATGGCCGGAGAGACCGGAATCGCAGAACCGGTGCGGGACGTCGACTTCGGCTCCCCGGCCTTCCTCGAAGATCCCTGGAGCCCGCTGCGCGCGCTCCAGGATCAGGACCCGGTGTTCTGGAGCGAGAAGCAGCAGGCGTGGATCGTCACCCGCTACGAAGACGTCATGGCGACTTTCCGCGATCAGCGCCTGTCCGCCTCGCGCATTGTGCCATTTCTTTCCACGCTGGTGCCTGACGTGCGCGCCGAGTATCCGCTCGTCGCGCATTTCGAGGAGAAGTGGATCTCCAACGTCGACCAGCCCGTCCACTCGCGGCTGCGGCGGCTGATGGCGAACGCCTTCTCGCGCAAGGTGGTGGATGCCCTGCGCCCCGCCTCGCGCAAGATCAGCGAGGACATCCTGCGTGAAGTCGATGGGCGAGAGGTGGACTACGTCCACGCCGTCGCGCGTGAACTGCCGGCGCGGGTGATCACCGCGATGTTCGGCATTCCCGACCACTTGCGCGACCAGTTCGCCGACTGGGCGGGCGCGATCCAGCAGGCCACCGGCGCCGCGGTGCTGACGCGCGAGATGGTGGACCTCTATCACCAGACTCTTGCCGACATGAACGTCGAACTGCTCAAGCTGATCGCCGAGCGGCGCGAGAGCCCGAAGGAAGACCTGCTCAGCCAGTTCGTCCAGGCGCGCGACGCCAACGACCAGCTTTCCGACGACGAGTTGCTGGGCGCCTGCCACGCCACGATCATCGCCGGGTTCGAGACGACGATGCACATGCTGACGCTGGGCATGCTCGAACTGCACGAGCGGCCCGCGCTGCAGGCGCGCCTGCTTTCCGGGCCGGCCGACGCGGCAAAGGTGGTGGACGAACTGCTGCGCTACATCGGCATGGCCAAGGGCATGCTGCGCATCGCGCGCGAGGATTTCGAGTGGCATGGTCACACGATCCGCAAGGGCGACTTCGTCTACGGCATGAACATCTCAGCCAACCGCGACCCCCGCATGTGGCAGCGGCCTGACGAGATCGACCCGAACCGCGACAACAACCGCTCGATGGCGTTCGGGCCGGGCATGCATTTCTGCCTCGGGCACCTGCTGGCGAAGATGGAACTGGCGGAGTTCTTCACGGAGCTTTTCGGCAGCTACGACGTGGCGATCCTCTCCGCCGAGCGACCGTGGATCAACAGCTTCACGTTCCGGGGGCTGGATGAGCTGCCGGTGCGGATCAGCAGGAAATAGCCACATACCTCGTCATTGCGAGCGAAGCGAAGCAACCCAGGGCAGTATAATACCGCCCTGGGTTGCTTCGCTTCGCTCGCAATGACGAGGCAGGGGTCAAATTCCCAGCGCACCCGGGTTGAGCAGGCCCTTCGGATCGACCTGCGCCTTCACCGTACGCAGCAGCGTCAACGCGCCCTCGTCACGCTCGCGCGTGTAGGGATAGAGCTTGCCCACCTGGAAATGGCCCGCTCCGTGGGCATGCATCAGACCGATGATCTCGGTGCGGATTTCCTCGACGAGCGTGGCGCCGTCGGGGTTTTCAGCATAGCGGGGCAGCCCGGCAAGGTAACCCGGCTCCATCATCCGTTCGTGATAGGGCGTCAGTGCGTCCTTCCAGTACAGTGCCGGTTCGTAAAGGAACGTCCCCGCCCCGATCGAGGAGAACATCGCTCCGATATAGGCGCCTTTGCGATCCATCTCCGCGCGCTTGCTGTCGATGTAGGACGTGAAGGCGGCATGGAACGCCGCGACGCGCGAGTGCGGCAGCAGGCCGTGCAGCGGCACCCAGCGCTCGCCTGCGGGGCCGAGCATGTTGTGCAGCGGCTGGAACGGCATGGCGCGCACGACCGTCGGCACCGAATTGGCGATCTCGCGCCCGAAGCCGAGCGCGATCTTGCGGATGGCGTCGATCTTGGCGCGCGCCTCGATGGCGGAATAGCCGTTGGCGATGTAGTGCGCGGCGTAAGGCGCGGAGGCCAGCACCCGCCGCCCCGCCGCCGCCATGCGGACCAGACTGCGCGCGCCCGCCAGCGCGCTGGGCGAGGACTGCCACACGCCCTTGGCCACCGAGAGCATCGTGCCGGTGTCCTGCTTGGCGATCTGCCCTTGCGACAGCGCGAGGTCGAGGCCGAAGGACTTCTCCTCGATCTTCATGCCGGCGATGGCGGACATGCAGCCGTGCAGCGCGGCGAAGTCGGGGAAAGTGAAGGACGCGGTCTCATGCGCGGGCTTGCGGCGCAATAGCTTGAGGGTGATCGCGGTCTTGATCCCCAGCGCCCCGGAATCGCCGAGGAACAGCCCGGCAAGGTCCGGGCCGTAGTTGCGAAAGCGGCCCCGGCTCGCCTGCGATCCGGTCGTGCCCGTGCGCACGAACGTCCCGTCCGGCAGCAGCACTTCGAGCGCCACTACGCTGTCCGCCGAAATGCCGTTGGCGTTGGAACCATGGCCGTTGGCGTTCTGGCTCACGGTCCCGCCGACGCTGGCGGCAAGCCCGCTGAAGGTGCCGACGAAGGGCACCTTGAGGCCGCGCGGGGCCAAGGCATCGTCGAGCGCCTTCCAGCTGATGCCGGGCTCGACGGTGACGGTCATGTCGGTTTCGTCGAGCGAGACGATGCGGTCGAGGCCGGAGCTGTCGATGACCACGCTGTCCGCGCGCTTGGGCAAATGCGCGTCGGTATAGGAGACGCCGCCGCCCCGCGTGTGGATGGCAAGGCCCGCCTCCGCCGCCGCGATTACGATCGCGCGCAAGTCCTCCACGCTGGTCGGGCGGAACACGCCCGCCGGGGTTGCGTGGCGGCGATAGACGTCGGAACCGAAGAACGCCGCCTCGCCGTCAGGCAAGCGCGACGGGGAAAGGGCGAGGGCGTCGGGCAGGGTCATGGCTGGCATCTCCTGTTCTGTTCTAACTGGCTTCAGAGACTGGAAAGTACATCGTCATTGCGAGGCCCTGCAGGGGCCGCGGCAATCCAGGGCGTCGCAGCGTCGGTCTGGATTGCTTCGCTTCGCTCGCAATGACGAAGTGAGGGGCGAGATGAGGTTAGCCCGGCTTGCGTGCGATCAGCACTTCCCAGCCGCCGCCGGGGGCATATTCGCCCGCCTTAAATTCGCGGTCGGCCAGTTCGTCGGCCTTGGCGGCGTCGTAGCCCGTCGCGTCGGCCCCGGCGTATTCACGGATGACCATCGGCGCGGTGTCGAAGCGGATCGTCTCGGGATCGAAGCCCGCGTTCTTCGCAAGGCCCACCTGGTCCATCTCGCGCATGGCGCCCCAGAACGGCTCGTTGTTGTAGTAGGTCTCGTTGTCGAGGATGAACTGGGTGAACGGGTCCATCAGGTCGAACGGCGGCAGGTCGCAGTGGATCATCAGGCCGCCGGGACGCAGCAGGCGGAAGCACTCGTCGAAGATCCTGGGCATCGCCTTGCCGCTGGTCTCGTGCAGCAGGATATGGCTGACGACGAGGTCGAAGGAGGCGTCCTCGAACTCGGTCTTCTCCGCGTTCATCTGCGCGAAGTTCACCGTCTCGCCCAGCGCCACCGAGCGGGCGTGGGCATAGCGCACCAGCGGCTCGGCGACGTCGATGCCCCAGACTTCCGCCTCGGGAAAGAACTCCTTGTAGGGCAGGGTCGAGTGGCCGACCGTGCAGCCCATGTCGAGCACGCGTGTCGGCGCGAAATCGGGCATGGTGCGGCGGATATAGTTCACCACCGATCGGCCCTTGCCGTCGTTGAACGGCCCGCCGTAGCCCATGCCGTAGAGGTAGACGCCGCGTTCGTAGAGGGCGCCAGCCGCGAATTGCTCGGCATCATGGCGGGAGGCATAGCCGCCCGGCATGCAGTGGATGTCGAGCGCGGTGACGTAGCGGGGCACGTCGAACGCTTCGGGAATGCGCAGTTCGCCGCCCTGTCCCTCGCGTGCCTTCACCTCGGCGGCGAGGCGGGGCCAGTCGCGCTCGATGGTGTCCACCACCGAGAGCCACAGCAGTTCCTGCGCCGTCCGGTTGAGCGCGGCGTAGGACTGGAAGAACGGCTCCTTCTTCATCGCTTTTCGCACGTCGTGACGGCTGGCGAGATCGACGCCGAGCGACTGCGATTCCGCCGCCGTCTTGGCGAAGAGCGGGGTCAGGCCGGGCAGGACCTCGCGCTGGATGAAGCCGCGCAGGCCCTTGGCGAAGTTCTGGCGGCTCGCCTCGTCGTGGCTGGCGCGCGGGAGAACCGGGTGGTCGGCCTGCTGGAAGACGTTGAGCATCAGCCGAGTCCTGCGAGTTCGTAGCGCACCGGCCCGAACGAGCCTTGCAGACGCAGCGGCAGGTAATCGCCCGGGGTCACCCAGAAGTCGGCGTATTCGGGCACGAATTCGCTCCAGCGCACCTTGAAGTGCTCGGCCTCGAAGCTGCCTGCGCGCACGGTGATCTCCTCGCGGCCGACGTAAGTGACCAGCGGCGTCACGCAGTGCGCGCGGTAATTGCCCATGCCCCATTCGGAGATCGAGTTGGTCACGCAGGTCACCGGCTTCTCGACGCCCGGATCGGCGGTGCCGCAGGCTGCGGCAACCAGCACGTCGGCGAGGATCGTGTGCATGCCGAGGTAGTCGATCCGCTTGCCCGTCTCCAGCCGCTGCGAGAACCGCCCGGCCTCCTGCGAGAAGACTTCCGCCTCCACTGCGGTGCCGTCGACGCGGAACCAGCAGTGTGCCTTGAGGTTGCCGTCGACGAACTCGCGGGTCTGCGCCTCGATCGGGTTCCAGTCGCCGTCCACCGACCAGGTTGCGTTGCGCAGCACCTTGCGGTCGTCGAACTCGATGGTGGCGTTCATCAGCCGGCCCTTGTCCCAGACCGACATGGTGAAGGCCTCGCGGCCCCATTCCTCGTCGCCTTCCTTGAGGTGGACGACACGGCCGGAGAGATGCTTCGGAATCTGGTAGGTCATGGTCGGTCCTTTGGAAAAGTTCACCAGGGAACGGTGTCCCCGGTGTATTCGAGGAACGGGGCGCCATCGGCCGAGGGGTGGGCAGTGCTGACGAGGCGGTAGATGCCGTCCACGCTGTCGGCGACTTCGACGGTGGCGTCGGCGCCGCCCATCTCGGTCTTCGCCCAGCCGGGGCAGATGATCAGGACGGCGCGTTTTTCGCCGTGAGTGACGGCGAAGCTGCGCACCAGCATGTTGAGCGCCGCCTTGCTGACGCGGTAGAGGTCCGCGCCGGCCAGCGTGTTGCGCACCATCGAGCCCATCCCCGAACTGGTGAAGGCGAATGTGCCGCCTTCGGGCACCAGCGGTTCCAGCAGGGTGGCGAGGCGCACGCTGCCGATGGCGTTGGTCTTGAGGACGCGCAGGACCTCCTCGTCGGCGCGCTCCCAGATCGGCGCGTCGCCCTGAGGCAGGATGCCCGCGACGATGTGCAGCACGTCTATCCGCTGCCCGGCTAGGCTGTCGCGCAGGGCGAGCGCCTGCCCCTCGTCGGTGATGTCGAGCGGCAGGACGGTGACGCCGTCCAGCGCCTCCAGCGCGGGGGAGGGGACCACGGTGGTCGCCACCACGTCCCACCCTTCGGCGCGGTATCGCTGCGCAAGTGCAAGGCCGAGGCCCTGCGTCGCGCCGACGAGCAGGACCCGGCGCGGGATCACTGCCAGCCCGCTCCGCGCAGGAACTTCGCGACTTCGTCGGCCCATGCCTCGGGCTGCTGGTCGACGATGTCGACGCCGCCGCCTTCGAGCGCGGCGAAGGCGAAGTGTGGGAAGAGGGCGTGGGCGCGCTGCGCGTGGTCGAAGATCATGTCACCAGTGTTCGACAGGATCAGCGTCGGCTGTTTCACTTGTGCCAGCTGCGGTTCCTGATCGTACATGTAGGCGGCGTTGTGGCCGTACCAGAAGGCGCCGCGCCCGATCAGCGCCTGCACCACGTAGTCGCTGAGGCGCGCGTGCGGGATGGTGCCGCTGGCAAGGTTGTTACGAATGTCGAACAGTTCCGCCATGTGCCCGGCGTGCTCGCGCGCGTGGTAGCCCAGTTCCCACTGATGCAGGTTGTCGATGAAGTTCTGGCGGTCCGCGGCGCTGACCAGAAGCGGGCCGTTGACGATCAGCGCGGCGATGCGATCGGGGAACAGCAGCGCGCCCTCGGTCGCCGCCAGCGCGCCGGTGTGGTGGCCGAGCAGGGCCGCGCGCTCGATCCCCAGCGTGTCCAGCACGGCGGGAATGACTTGCGCATAATCGGTGACGGTGGGGGTGCCGGGCGTCGGGTCGGACATGCCGAAGCCGGGCATGTCGATGCCGATCGCGCGATACCCGCGTGCCGCAAGCGGGGCGTAGACATTGTCGAACTGGCCAGAAGTCATCGGCGCCTGATGGAACATCAGCAGCGCGGGGCCTTCGCCCGTCTCCTGGAAATGGACCTGCCCGAACGGGCCGTCGGCGTAATGACGGCGGGGCCAAGGGTGTGTCATCAAATGTCTCCTGTCGCGACCTTGTCGAGCGTCTCGCGGTAGGTCCGGTCGCTGTACTTGTGTTCGAGTTCGCTGCGCCGCTGGCGCGAGAATTGGAAGAGCCTGCCGTAGAAGTCCTGAAGCGCCTGCTCACGCGTCCGCAGCAGCGCCTCGTCGGGCTGGAGGGCCTCGATCTCGGCGGCGAGGTCGATCCCGTGGCGGGTCATGACGCGCTCGGCGGTGTCGAGCCTTTCGCGCACGGCGTGCAGTTCCTGCGCGAGAACCAGCACCATCGACATGACTTCGTCGACGCCTTCGGTCGCGAAGAACTGGGGTCGCTTGCCGCGCACGGTACGGGCCAGTTCGGGGCGGGGGAGTTCAGGCGTGTCGCTCATGCGTTCAATCCGTCCAACGCTGCCAGCACCTGCGCCAGCGGTTCCACGTCGGCATACTTGTAGGCCATGTCGAACAGATTGACCGCGTGGGCCGTGGGGCTGCGGTCGTAGACGCATTCCTCGGGCACGGTGACGCGGAAGTTGTAAGCGAAGGCGTCCACCACGCTGCCGCGCACGCAGCCGCTGGTGGTGCAGCCGGTGACGACCACGCTGTCGCAGCCCAGATCGATCAGGTAGCTGGCGAGCGGGGTGCCGAAGAAGGCGCTAGGGTGCTTCTTGGGCAGCAGCACGTCGCCGGGGAGCGGCGCGACGTCCTCGACGAAGCGATAACCCTCGGCGCCGATGGTCATCAGTTCGGGGACTTTGGCGGCAAGGCGCCCCTGATCGAACGCCTCCTTGGGGGCGACATGGGGGTAGAGCACCGGCAGCCCGAGTGCGCGGAACTTAGCGAGCAGCGGGGCGATGTGGCGCACCGCCTCCCACCCGGCATCGCCGCAGCTGGTCTTGAATTCCTCGATGGAATCCCAGAACGGCGCCTCGCGCGTGCCGATGGTGCGATACTGCACGTCGATGATGAGCAGCGCTGGGCGCTTGCCGAGACCGCCCGGGCGACCGAAACCGGCAGCGCGGTAGCGGCGCTCCTCCTCCTCGGAGACGATCCCGCTCCAAGGTCTTGTCATGGCTTCACGTCGCCTTCGTAGTGAAGGCGCATCGCGTCCCACTCGGCCGTCCTTACGACCTTCTGGCGCTGGACGAAGTCGGCGAGGCGATCGCCGACGTTCTGCAGCGAGCCATCGTCCTTAAGCGCGCCCAGCACCTGCTGCATCGCCAGTACCGAAGCCTGCAGCGCGGCATTGGCGTAGAGGACGAGGCCATAGCCCATCGCCTCGAACTCGCTGGCGGGGAAGGGCGGGGTCTTGCCGCCGTGGACCACGTTGACGAGGTGCGGCAGGCCGGGATTGCGGCCCGGCGCGTCGCGCAGTTCGGCTTCGGTGGTCAGCGCCTCGACGAACAGGATATCGGCGCCCGCCTCGGCATAGCGGCTGGCGCGCTCGATGGCGGCTTCGTAGCCTTCCACCGCCTTGGCGTCGGTGCGGGCCATGATCAGCGTGTTTTCGTCGCGCCGGGCGTCCACCGCCGCCTTGATCTTGCCGATCATCTCGGCGGCGGGGGCCACGTCCTTGCCCTCGAAGTGGCCGCAGCGCTTGGGGAAGACCTGATCCTCGATCTGGATCACCGCCGCGCCGGCCGCCTCGAGGCGGCGTACCGCGTGGTAGCAGCTGACCGAATTGCCGTATCCGGTGTCGGCATCGACCACCAGCGGCAGGTCCACCACGGCGGCGATCCGCTCCACCGCCTGCGCCATGTCGGACAGGCCCAGGATGCCGATGTCGGGCAGGCCCAGCTCGGTATTCGCCACGCCCGCGCCGGTGACGTAAAGCGCCTCGTAGCCAAGATCCTGCGCCACGCGGGCGGCTAGCGGATTGGCGACGCCCGGCAGCAGGACGGCGCGCTTGTCTACCCCGTTTGGTGAAGATAGGCGCAGCTTGAATTCGTGTCTGGTCATGAGGCCGGAGACTATCGCTGCCGTGGCCACGCGGGAGGCGGCGCGCGGGGGCTATCCGGCAGGCGGAGTTTGTTCGGCTGGCGGGGAAAAGCGCGCATCGGGGCTGGCTCATGAGCGCACCGGCCTAGTCTGCCCGGATGACGCCAGACGAGCGCATCCCTGTGGAGATACTCACCGGCTTCCTCGGCAGCGGCAAGACGACGCTGCTCAACCGGATGCTGTCGGACGGCGCCTTTCGCGACACCGCCGTGGTGGTGAACGAGCTGGGCGAGATCGGGCTCGACCACCTTCTCGTCGAAACCGCGCCGGGGCAGGTGGCCTTGCTGGAGGGCGGGTGCCTGTGCTGCGCCGTGGTCGACTCGCTTCCCGAAACGCTGCTGGATCTCGTGCGCCGCCGAGCTGGCGGGGACCTGCCGAGGTTCGGGCGCATCGTCATCGAGACGACCGGGCTCGCCGATCCCGGTCCGATCATGGAAGTGGTCCGCCGCAGCCCGCTGCTGGCGCATTTCCTGTCGCTGGGCGTGGTCGTCACCGCGCTCGACATGCTGGGCGGGCAAGGGCAGGTGGAGCGTCACCCGGAGGCGCTGCGCCAGCTGGTGCTGGCCGACCGGCTGGTCCTGACCAAGCTGGACTTGCGGGGGCCCCTCGCGCCTGAGGAATGCGTCTGGATCGCCGGGGCCAATCCGCTGGCGGACGTGGTCACCGCATCGGACGTCCTCGCTGATCCGGCGCTGCTGCTGGCCCCTTCGCGCGGGGCGCGGCCTGCCGTGACGGACGATCACGCGGCGCATAGCCATGGCGTGCGGGCCTGGAGCTTTCCCCTGGGCGAGCCGGTCACCCGCTCCGGCCTCGCGGCTTTCGCGGCGGCGCTGGATCACCGGCTGGGCGCGGACCTGCTGCGCTGCAAGGGGCTGGCCCGGACGCGCGGCCGCCTGTTGCTGGTGCAGGGCGTCGGCGCGCGGTTCTCGGTGACCGAGGCGCCGCCGTCTGCCGCGGAGGCCGCGCCGCACCTCACCGTCATCGTCCAGCGGCGCGAGGCAGGCGAGATCGCCGCGCTGCTTCCGTGGCTCCACGTACCCGAGGGCACGATGCCCCCATCCAAAGAGGACCTGCAATGAGCGGCTTCGACCTCCTGATCGCCAACGGCACCATCGTCGATCCCGTCGGCGGGATCGCTTCGGGCGACATCGCCATCATCGACGGCCGCATCGCCGCGCGCCTCGTCCCCGGCAGCGGAGTGACTGCGCGCGAAACGATCGACGCCTCGGGGCTCCACGTCTTCCCCGGCCTCATCGACACCCACGTCCACTTCGGCTTCGGCGAGCCGATCACCGAATACACCACCGAAACGCAGCACGCGGCCATTGGCGGCTTCACGTCGATCCTTGGCTATTTTCTGTCGAGCGATGGCTACGGCGATATCTTCGACGCTGAACATGCCCATGCCCGCGAGCGGTCGCACATCGATTTCGGCTTCCACTTCTCCGTGGCCAGCGAGCGCCACGTCGAGGAAATGGAACGCTACGTCGCCGATTACGGCGTGACGTCGTTCAAGTATTTCATGAACTTCAAGGGCGAGGAAGGCCGCTATCTTGGCCTCGACGGGACCGACGACGGCTACTTCTACGCGCTGCTGGAGAAGGCCGCGAGCCTTGGCGAAGTCACCATCGTCGTCCACACCGAGAACATCGAACTGGTCAACCGCTTCCGCCGCGCCAGCATCGCCGGGGGCGGCATGACGCTGAAGGACTGGAACCTCTCCAAGCCCGCGATCACCGAGGCGGAGAGCACCATCCGGGCGCTTTATCTGGCGGAAAAGCTGCGCGCGCGTATCTATATCCCGCATATCTCAACGCGCATGGCACTGGACGAGGTGCGCCGCTGGCGGGACCGCTACGACCGGGTGACGGTGGAGACCTGCCCGCACTACCTGACGCATGACTGGGACGCGGACATCGGCCCCATCGGCAAGGCGAACCCGCCGTTTCGCAGCCCGGACGACGTCGCGGCGCTATGGGAAGGGCTGGCCGACGGCGCCATCGACGTCGTCGCTTCGGACCACGTACCCCGCAAGCGCGCCACCAAGGAGAAGCCGGTGTGGCAGGCCTCGCAGGGTTTTCCCGGTACGGCGACGATCCTGCCGGTGCTGCTCGACCAGGGGTATCACAAGGGGCGCTTGTCGCTCGAGCGGATCGCGCAGTTGCTCACCAGCCGTCCGGCGGAGATATTTTCCATGAAGGGCAAGGGCAGCCTGGCCCCCGGTGCCGATGGGGACGTGACGCT
Organism: Novosphingobium resinovorum; assembly: GCF_027922145.1. Taxonomy (GTDB): domain Bacteria; phylum Pseudomonadota; class Alphaproteobacteria; order Sphingomonadales; family Sphingomonadaceae; genus Novosphingobium; species Novosphingobium resinovorum. The sequence goes on from NZ_BSFC01000030.1 coordinate 96,492, forward strand.
GGTGGACCTTGAGCAGAGCCGCGTGGTCGATCCTGCGGCGCTGGCTTCGTATTCGGACTATAGCCTTTACGAAGGCTGGACCCTGCGGGGCTGGCCGGTGCGGGCGATCCTGCGCGGGGAGACGATCATGCAGGATGGCCGGGTCGTGGGCGCCGGGGGGTATGGGCGTTATCTGGAACGACGGGGGTGAGGGCTGGCCTAGGGAGGCCCACCCCTGTCCCCTCCCGCGAGCGGGAGGGGGATGAGAGAATAGCGCTAGGTTCCCCCTCCCGCTTGCGGGAGGGGCGCGAGACTTGGCGATTTATCGCCTAGTCGCAGCGGGGTGGGCCTCTCAGGCCTCACCCAACCCCAGTTCTTCCAGTTGATCCGCCCAGTCGCGGTGCCATTTCTGCACGAGAATCTCGTTCGCCCCGAATACGGCGCTGAACCCCTCCGGCGCGTTCGACAGGTTGCGGTAGGCTTCCTCCGAGACACTGTAGTCCTCCGTCCGCACGACATCCTCGATGAAGCCGTGGAGCACCTGCCAGTCCTCGTCCGGCTGCGGGCCGTCGGCGTGGCCGGGGCGATAGGTGGCCATGCGCGTCACCGTGCTGCCGGGCGTCTCGCCGGGATAGAGATGGTAGAAGCCGTAGAACATCTCCCCGTTCGGACCCGAGGAGACGTTGAGGTTGATGTTGGGAAAGATGAAGTAGTTGCCGCCGAAGTTTTCGTCCGGCCACTCCGTCTCCGGCGCGTCGGCGAGCGCGTACCAGTCCTTGCGCGGGAAGCCCATGCGGGCGTTGCGGTCGAACGGGGTCAGCGCCATGACGTTGGAGACGAGGCGCGGGGCCACCGTGGTCGCGTGCAGGGTCGCGAAATGGTAGCTTTCGCAGTAGGTGTCCCAGGCGCATTTCCAGTTGGTGCGCGTTTCCAGCCGGCTGCGGCGCATCGGCCGGGCGCGGCCGAGTTCGAGGTGCTCCAGTTCCGCCGCGAAAGGGCCGAGCCATTGCGCTACGTCGATCGGGCCGCCCTCCGGATCGGCGCGCACGAAGACCATGCCCGCCCATTCCGTTACCGGCAGCTCGACCAGCCCGCGCGCCGCGCGCTCCATGCCCGCGAAGCCCTCCGCGCCGGGCAGGCCGATCAGCTTGCCCTTGAGGTCGAAGGTCCAGCCGTGGAAGCGGCAGGTCATGCGCTTGCGGCTGTCGCATTCGGTCACGAGGCGCGCGGCACGGTGCGGGCACATATTGAGGAAAGCGCGTACCTGCCCTTCGCCGTCGCGCAGGATCACGATTTCGGGGCCGAGGGCATCGAACAGCAGCTTGTCGCCCGGCTCCGCCACGTCGAGCGAAAGGCAGGCCATGATCGGCAGCTTGCGGAAAGCCTCCCGTTCGCGCGCATGGCGCTCGGGATCGACGTAGGCGTGGGCGTCGATCTCCATGACGGTCTCGGCCAGGTCTGTCCGCCCGTCGCGCAGGCGCTCGACGAGGGCGCGGCGCAATGAGTTGTGGGAGTCCCGTCGGGCTGCAGAGGGGGCGAGAGAGGGATCGGCGGTCATCGGATCAGTGTCCCCGGTAACGGATGAAGGCGAGGAGGCTCAGCGCCTTGAGTACGGCCGGATAGACCGCGAAGCAGAGCACCAGCGTGGTGAGGGCGCCGGGCGTCTGCGGCACCGCGCCGCTGCCCTTGGCGCCGGCGAAACCGCCGAGGCTGAGCAGCACGCCGGTGATCGCCGGGCCGAGCGCGAAGGCGACTTTCTCCAGCGCGCTGAACACGCCGGAATAGACGCCCGCGCGGGATGCGCCGGTGGTCTCGCGGTCGTGCTGGATGGTGTCGGTCAGCATCGACAGCGCCATCAGCAGGTACATCGAGTTGAACAGGCCCCACAGGAACCCGCGCAGCGCCATCAGCACGATTCCCGGCGCGGGGATGCCGAGGTGTGCGGCGATCCAGCCGTTCTCGGTCGGCCCGGCGGTGATCCACGAGAGGCACAGCAGCGACCAGCCGAGCACCCCGGTGACGAACAGCGCGCGTTTGGAGAAGCGGCGGCTCAGCCAGACCGTCAGCGGCTGGGCGACCAGCACCGAAGCGGCGGCGAAGACGTTGACGATCGCCAGCGCGCCCGCATCGTGCAGGACGTAGAGGAAGAACAGGCCGAAGACGGTATAAGTCATGCCCTGCGCGGTCAGCGCGAAGAAGTAGGTGGTGGACAGGCTCACGAAGCTGCGGTTGCGCCACAAGGCGAGGATGTCGGCCTTGCCGGTCGCGCCTTCGGGGCGGGGCACGGTGATGAGGCGGGTGCGGCGCACGGTCGCCCAAGTGACGCCCATGCTCACCAGGCAGACGAGGCCGTAGAGCATCCCCATGCGGTTGAAGCCGTGCCAGCCGTCGCCCAGCCACTGCGCCACCGGCAGCGCATAGCCCGCGCCGATGGCGACGCCGACGGCCAGGAAGACGAGGCGATAGGCGAGGATCGTCGTGCGCTCGCGCGGGCTCTCGCTCATCTCGGACGCGACCGAGAGGTAGGGCACCGAGAACAGGCTGTAGGCGGTGGAGGCGAGCGCGAAGGCAAGCGACATGTAGGCTGCGCTGGCCAGCGGGGAGGCGAAGTCCGGCGCGCTGAACATCAGCACGAAAGCGAGGGCCGAAAGCAGCGCGCCCGCGCCGAGGAAGGGGGCGCGGCCCCAGCTGGTGGCACGCCGGTCCGACCAGCCGCCGACGAGGGGGTCGCAGAACACGATCCACGCCTTGGGGATCAGGATCGCGATGCCCGCCATCCACGCCGGGATGCCGAGCACGGTGATCATATAGATCGGCAGGATCAGCGCGGGGGTGTCGCGGAAGATCTGCGCCCCCACCGCCCCGCTGCCATAGCCGAGCCGGGTGGCAAGGCTGACGCGCGGAGTGCGTGCCGGGGGCGAGGTCATGGCGGCGTCGTAGGTCGCTTCGAGCATCAGCGTTCCTCTTGTGCGGCGATCATGGGTATCCCGCCTTCGTCATTGCGAGGGGCGCAGCCCCGCGGCAATTCAGCGGCGGCCCAGCGGTGGCGCAATTCGCCCTGGATTGCTTCGCTGCGCTCGCAATGACGGGGGTGGGGACCGTCATGGGTCAGGCCTTCCCCGGATAGGCGCTTGCCACCGAGCCGGTCGCGGGCTGGTGCAGGGCCTTGGGCATGGAGTATTCGAGCAGCCCCTCGTCGCCGTACTCGCGCCCGAAGCCGCTCGGTCCCGAGCCGCCGAACGGCAGGTCGAACGAGAAGCCGCTGCGGTTGTGCGCGTTGACGAGGCACAGTCCGGCCGGCAGCGAGGCCGCGAGGTCCCATGCCTGCTCGGCGTCGGATGACCAGACCGAGGCGCTGAGGCAGTCCCCGGTGGCGGCCCAGCGGCGCACATCGGCTTCGTCGCGCCAGGTGACCACGGGGACGATCGGGCCGAACTGCTCGTCGCGCACGAGTTCGGCGTTGTCGGTCAGGCCGGTGACAAGCTGGGGCGCCACGAAATAGCCCTGCTCCGGGTAGTCGGAGAAGTCGTTCAGGAGCGGCACGACCATGCCCCCGTCGCAGCGTGCCTGCGCCGCGACGCGGCTGATGCGGCCTTGCGCCTGCGCGCTGATGACCGGACCGATGTTGGTGCGCGGGTCGAGCGGGTCGCCCATGTACAGCAGGCGCCGCGCCGTCTCGACGTAGGCGTCCACGAAGTGCTCGGCCACGGCTTCGTGGACGTAGAGGCGCTTGGCCGCCATGCAGACCTGCCCGGCGTTGAGGAAGCTGGCCCAGACGAGCGCTTCCATGCGGGCGGTGGTCGGCGCGAAGTCCTCCAGCACGATCAGCGGGTCGTTGCCGCCCAGTTCCATCACGCTGGGGATGAAGCGGCGGCTGGCCTGTTCCAGCACTGCGCGGCCCACCGTGCCGCCGCCGGTGAAGGCGACTTTCGCCACTTCGGGCGCGCCGATCAGTGCCTCGCCGGTCTCGGCGCCGCCGTTGACGGCGCGCAGCAGGCCGGGCGGCAGGTGCGCGGCGATCATGGCGACGATGGCGCTCAAGGTCAGCGGCGCGAAGGGGGAGGGCTTCACGAGCACCGCGTTGCCCGAGAGCAGGGCGGGCGCGATCTTGGTCATGGCGAGGATGATCGGCGCGTTCCACGGCACGATCGCCGCGATGACGCCATATGGCGCGCGCCGCACCACGCGCCGCCCCGGTCCTTCGCCGCGAACGTCGTCGGCAAGGAGACGGCGGGCGCGGCCCTCCATGTCGGCGGCGAAGGCCAGCGCGAAGCGGATTTCCCCGGCGCATTCGCCCACCGGCTTCCCCATCTCGCTCGCCATCGTGCGGGCGAGGGCGTCGATGCCCTCCACCGCGCCGAAGGCCATGCGCAGCGTGTCCGCGCGCGTCTCGAAGTCGAGCGCGGCCCATTCCCTCTGTGCGGCCGCTGCGGCAGAGGCGGCCGCGAGGACGTCGGCGGGACTGTCGCGGCGGATGCGCCCGGCCAGTTCGTCAGGCCGGGCGGGGTTCTCGCGCAGCAGCCACTTGCCCTGCGCGTCCGCCATGCTCGACGCGGCGAAGTCCCCCAGCTTCGGATGGCCGGTCTGCGAATGCGGGGCCAAGACCGTCAGCCTTCCTTGAGGAAGCGGACGCAGGCTTCGGTCCACTCCTCCGGGAACTCCTCTATGGTGTCGAGCGTGCCGCCCTCGATCCGGTAGTCGGGCACCTTGCCTTCCAGGAAGTGCAGGCACTTCATGATGCCCGGCGCAGAGAGGTCCTTGTCGCCCCAGACGATGAAGCCCGGCACCGTCACGTCGAAGCGCAACTGCTTGAGCGTGTCGAGCTTGCTGGCCGCGTAATACGATGCCTGCGCGTTCTCCCCGGCGGTGAGGGCGGCGACGTAGAGCTTCTCGAATGCCTTGAGGTTGTTCACCGGCGAGACGTTCTTCCAGCGCAGCTGCCACAGGCGGGTCAGGTGGCTGCCGTCCTCCTCGGCGATGGTCGCGGGCGCGCGCATCGGCACCACGCCCTCGTCGGGGTGGAGCAGCACCGGGCCGGAGAGGACGAACTTCTTGACGCGCTCCGGGTACTGCGCCGCCAGCTGGGTGGCGAAGTAGGCGCCGGTATGGACGCCGATCACCGAGATCGGATCGGTCAGCCCCATGTCGTCGAGGAATTCGACGATGGTGCGCGCATATTCCTCGGGCTCGACGAGGCGGCCGGGCAGGTCGGACATGCCGTAGCCGATGGTGTCCATGCAGATCGCGCGGAAGTGTTCGCCCAGCATCGGCAGCACGGTGTCGAACATGCCGCTCGACTGCGGGGCCTGGTGGAGACACAGGACCGGTTCGCCCTCGCCATGCTCGCGGTAGTGGAGCTGGCCGAGGAAGCAGCTGGAATAGCCGCGCTTGAAGTTGACGGGCGCGGTATCGATGGTCGGGATCATGACGGCTCCTGCTGGCTGGCCTCGGGCGCGAGCGGCAGCTCGGCGAGGCTTCGGAAGATGGTGGAGACGAAGGCGGCGCGGCTTTCGCGCATCGCGGCGGTTTCGTCGGGGGTGAAGGTGAAGCTCTCGATCGCCTCGGGACTGACCGCACCCTGTGCGGCAAGCACGCCTTCCAGAACGGCGTTGCGGCGCTTGAGCACCCAGACTTGCGCCGCCATTTCGAGCATGACGTCCATCATCGCGTCGAGGCGGCGGTCGCCGAGGAAGGGGCGGCCGTCGGCAAGGCCCTCGCTCTTGTCCAGCCAGCGGCGCAGGTCGGCGACTTCGTCGGGTGTCATGCGGTTTTCCTGCAGACGCGGATCTGCAGCGCTCCGGTAGAGGTGGCGGCAGGGCGGTAGTCGGGATCGACGTCGCCGAAGTGCGCTTTCAGCAGCGCGGTGAAGTCGGAATGGACGAAGGCGGGGGCGTAGGGCTCGCCGTTGTACCAGCTGTCGAACAGGCGCATGCAGTGGCGGCCGCTGAGTTCTTCGGCCGCGATGTGCGGGAAGTCGATGATGGTGAAGGTGCCGCCCGGCTTCAGGATGCGCGCGGCCTCTTTCACGACGCCTTCGGCCACTTCGGGCGGCAGTTCGTGGAACAGGATCATCGCCAGCGCCGCGTCGACGCTGTTGTCGGCGAAATCGAGCGCGGCGGCGTCGCCTTGCGTGAAGTGGACCTCGATCCCCAGCTCCCGTGCCCGGGCATGGCCGTAGCGCAGCATCGGCGCGGCAAGGTCGATGCCGTGGACCTCGGCTTCGGGGAAGCGCAGCTTGAAGGCGGTGGTGGACTGGCCGACGCCGCAGCCGAGGTCGACGATGCGCTGCGGAGAGCCGTCGATCGGGCACCAGGCGGCCATGACGTTGTGCAGGCGGTCGTCGTCGTTGCCGCCGGTGAAGAATACCTTGGAGCCGTAGTGGAACACGAATCCGGCGAGCGCGTCGTCGTGGTAGTTGCCCGGCTGCAGGTGGATGTCCTGCGCCCGGAAGTATTCGGGATAGGCGAAGTCCGGGTCGATGCGCAGCAGGTGGGGGGCGGCGGCCTCGGCCTGCTTCAGCCAGTCCTCCAGTTCGCCCGCGATGCGGCGGTAGGTGTCGCCGGTGCCGCGCCACATCATCGTCTGGGTCGAGCGCATCATCCGCCGCGCCATCTGCGCGGCGGGCACGTGGTCGAGCGCGGTGAACAGGTCCTGCACGCGCGGCCGGGGCGACCGGGTCGCCATCCGGGCGCCGATCGCATCGCCCGACTGGACGAGGCGCGGCACCATGCGCGAGAGGTTGAAGGCGCGCATTCCCTCGACGAAATCGACGTAGCTCTCATCGTCGAGGCTGGCCGCGCCGCGCAGGGTGCCGATCGGCGGGCGGCTCACGCCGGGACGCTTTCGCGCAGCGCCAGGATCGCGCCGTAGAGTTCCGGGCGCGTGTCCATGATGAGGTCGGTCGCGCCCATCAGCCGCTTGTCGCGGTTGGGGGCGAGGTCGACCTCCACGGTGAACGCGCCGGTGAGCGAGGGCGCTATGTGGCGGTCCGGCGCGTTGACTTCCTTGGTCTGCGGGAAGCGGTATTCCGGCGGGGTCGTGCAGACGGTGCCGGGCTTCGCGCAAAGGCTGTCGGCGCGCCCCGCACTGACGATGGTGACGTGGTTCTCCGCCGAACGCGCGGTGAGCATGAGTTCGTGGTGCCAGTCCTCGCGCCATGTCGCGGGACAGGCGATGAGGTCCGCGCCCTTGCGGGCGAGCACGCGGGCAGCCTCGGGGAACAGCAGGTCCTCGCCCAGCAGCAGGCCGAGGCGGCCGAACGGGAGGTCGAAGACCGGCAGATCGTCACCCAGCGCCATGTCGTTCGAGCCGGGGTCGGCATGGATCTGGCGGTATTCGCCGATCACGCCTTCGGGGCCGAATAGGACGGCGCGGTTGACGCGCTTGCCATGCTCGCGCCCCGGCAGTCCGGCGACGAGGTAGGTGCCTGCTGCGGCAGCGGCTTCGACGAGGGCTGCGGTCGCTTCGTCGAGGCGGCTGTCGTCGCCCAGGGCCCACGCGAAGAATTCGGGGAGCACTGCCAGTCCGGCCGGGGCCGAGGCGATCATCGTGACCGCCTGCGCCAGCCGTTCATCGAAGGTCGCGCCATCCGGCACGATGGTCGTCAGCGCGGCTTTCCCCGCCGGTGCGCGGTCTTCGGCGAGCGCCGCCAGCGCGGCGTTGTCCTCGCCCATCAGCGTGTAGAGTTCAGGCCGCCGCCGCGCCATGCGGTCTTCGCGTTCCAGCTTCGACAGGTCTATGTCGGCGAAGACCAGCCCGATGTCGTCATGCGTCGCGCGAACCAGCGCCGCGCCGTCCGGGCCGACCACCTGGCTTTCCCCTGCGCCCTTCACGAAGTCGCGGGTCATGCCTGCGGCGTCGATCAGGTCCTGCAGGTCCTGCCCCTTGACCATGTCCCCCACCCGGTTGGCGGAGATCATGAAGTAGCCGTTCTCGGCCGCGCGCGCCGGGATGTGCAGGTTCGCCTCGTCCACCCCGTTCGAACAGAGCGAGTTCAGTACGATGTCCGCCCCCAGGCACGCCATCGTGCGCGAGGTTTCCGGCACCAGCCCGTCCATGCAGGATATCATGCCGATGCGCCCGATTTCGGTGTCGTAGACGCGCCCGTCCTCGTCCGAGGGGAAGAACGCGTCGCGCTCGATCCACATCAGCACCTGCTTCTTGTTGGAGCCGATGTATTCGCCGTCCGGCCCGATCAGGTGGTTGACCATCCACGCCTTGGGGAATGGACCGCGCACGGCGGCGTTGAAGCCGATGAACAGGCCATGTTCGCGCGCCTTGGCACGGATCGCCGAGACCAGCGGACCTTCGAGGGTAACGGCCTCGCGCCATGCGTGTTCGCGGTCGGTGTAGGAGGTGGGGTAGTTGCAGCACTCCTGGAAGTGCACCAGCCTGGCCCCGCCCGCCGCCGCCTCGTCGGCAAGGCGAAGGATGTCGGCAAGGACGCGGTCGGTGTCCTTGCCGGTTTCGAACTGTGCTGTAGCTACCCGTAGCATCGTGCGCGCCTTTCGGATCAGAAGTCGAATTCGAGGGTGTCGCCGAAGCTCTTCTGGTCGAATTCGGCCAGTTCGTAGGTCACGCCCTTGGCATGGCCGATCACGCGGGCGCAGATGCGGTCCTGCCCGGTGGTCCAGACCTCGATGTCGGCGTCGATCGCGCCGGTGTGCCAGAGGTAGTGGTCGCAGACGAACTTGCCGGCGGGGACTTCGATCTCCTCCTCGCCGATGTACTCGATGGCCAGCGTCACTTCCTTGCCGTGCGTCATCTGGCCGCCGTTCCAGGTGGCCGAGGTGGTGAGGATGCGCACGTGCTGCGTGCCTTCGACCGCGCGGTCGCACTGGGTGAATTTCCAGCCCTCGACGACGGTGGGGTGGTAGCCGAGGACGAGGTCGGCGCCGCCGGGAAGCTGGGCCTGCTCGATCGGGCTGCCGTCGGGCGCGATGAGGAGCGACGTCACCTCGTCACCGACCACGCGGCGCACCAGAACGCCCTGGAACTCGCTGCCGACGAACAGGCGGAGGTGCCCGTCCATCGGCATGAATTCGGTGTTCACGGTCTGGGTGACGTGGCGCACCAGCGAGGTGCCGGGGAAGCGCGTCATCGACTGCGCGGTATGGGTGCCGTCGGGGTTGGTGGAGACGATGAAGTTCTCCCACTCGACCCACTTGGAGCGGTCGTCGCTGGGGCCCATCACGTAGCTGCCGGTGGTACGGGTAAGCGGCATTCGATCTACCTCTCTGTCGATCCGGATGGACGGCCCGAATGGTTGGGGCTGCATCCATTTGCGGTTGTCGACGTCGAGGCTGCCTCACACCGGGCGCGCGGCAAATCGAGGCTGGTGCCTCTGGCCACCAATCGAGGATTTATCGGCTGGTGGGGAATCGCGGTATTAACTGTTGCCGTGTCAGAGCGGCGTCGCGGTCACCACCATGCGGCCCAGGAACACCGGCTTTTCGGCGCCGATGACCGGCGCGCCGGGCGGCACGGCCATGGCGGCCACGCTGGTCAGGATGGCCGAGGATACGGCAAGGGCTGCGAAGGCGGGGAGCAGGCGGGTCATCTGGCGGCGTCCATCGTCGGTTTTCGATGAGGCCGGTATGACGGCGCGGTGTCGCAGGACTTTGCCACGCCTGCATCAAGCTGTCCGAAAGTGTATTGAGCGGTAATCTCAACAAGACCTTGGAGCCACGCGGATCGGCCTGGCGCTGCAATCGTTCCGCAGTGTGACCAGGCTTCTCCACCTGCCGATCAGTCGGGGGCACAACCCTGTCATTGCAGCCCCCGCGATGCTTGCTAGATACCAATCTAACGGAGATTGGGTTCATGACTTATCGCCTGGGGGTGGACGTCGGTGGGACGTTTACCGACCTTTTGCTGCTCGATCAGAAGAACGGCTCGTTCTGGCGCCACAAGACGCCTTCCACCCCGCATGACAGCTCGGAAGGCATCCTGAACGGCCTCGGCGCGATCTGCGAGAAGGCGGGAATCACGCCTGCGGACATCGAGTACTTCCTCCACGGCACGACCGTCGCGACCAACGCGGTGCTCGAAGGCAAGGGCTCGCGCGTCGGCCTCGTCGTCACCGAGGGCTATGGCCAGGTCATGCAGATCGCACGCTCGTTCGTGCCCGGCGGTCTCGCCGGCTGGATCGTGTGGCCCAAGCCCGAGCCGCTCGCCGCGCTCGAGGACACCGTGGAGATCGCCGGGCGCATGGATGCGCAAGGGCGCGAGATCCGCCCGATCGACGAAGCCGGTATCCGCGCCGCGCTGGAGAAGCTGAAGGCGCAGGGCGTCGAGGCGCTGACGGTCAGCCTGATGAACGGCTACCTCAACGGCGCGCACGAGAAGCGCGTGGCGCAGCTGGCGGCCGAGATCATGCCCGACGTGCCGATCTCGCTCAGCCACCTCGTCCTGCCCGAGATGCAGGAATACGAGCGCACCCTCACCACCGTCGCCAACGCGGCGGTGCGCCCGGTCGTGGGCAAGTACGTGCGCAACCTGCGCGACAACCTGCGCTCCGGCGGCATGGCGGGCTCGCTCTCGCTGCTGCGCTCCGATGGCGGCCTGATGTCCTCCGAGAAGTCGGAGGAGCATCCGGTCGCGCTGCTGATGTCCGGTCCCGCAGGCGGCGTCACGGGCGCGCTGTGGGTCGGCAAGAACTCCGGCATCCGCAACATCCTGACGCTCGACGTCGGGGGTACTTCCACCGACGTGGCGCTGATCGAGAACCTTGAGGCGCGCCGCGTTCGCACCACCGAAGTCGGCCACCTCTCGGTCCGCGCCTCGGCGCTGGACGTGAAGACGGTGGGCGCGGGCGGCGGTTCGATCGCCTACGTGCCCGAACTGACCGGCGCACTGCGCGTAGGTCCGCAGTCGGCGGGCGCGGTTCCGGGTCCGGTGGCCTATGGCAAGGGCGGCACCCTGCCGACCGTGACCGACGCCAACGTGGTGCTCGGCTACCTGCCCGAGAACCTGCTGGGCGGCACCTTCAAGCTCGACCGCGAAGGCGCCAAGGCGGCGGTGCAGACCATCGCCGACAAGCTGGGCATCGGCCTGATGGAAGCGGCGCGCGGCATCATCGACATCGTCAACGAGAACATGTTCGGCGCGCTGCGCATGATCTCGGTGCAGCAGGGCTACGATCCGCGTCACTTCGCGGTGATGGGCTTTGGCGGCGCCGGTCCGCTCCACGTCAATGCCGTGGCCAAGCTGATGGGTTCGTGGCCGGCGGTCTCGCCCGTCTCGCCGGGCGTGCTCTGCGCGCTGGGCGATGCCACCACGCGGATGCGCACCGAGACGGCGCGCTCGTTCTCCAAGCGCTTTTCGGAGACCGAGGAAGCCGAGGTGATCACGCTGCTGGAAGAGATGGCCGCGCAGACCACCCGGGAACTGACCGCCGAAGGCATCGCCGATGCCGACGTCACCGTGCAGTTCGAACTCGACGTGCGCTATGAAGGTCAGGCCTTCGAAGTGCCGCTCTCGATCAGCCCCGACGTGCTCAAGGCCGATGGCCTGGCGGGCGTCAAGGCGCGCTTCGATGCCGAGCACGAGCGCCTGTTCACGTTCAACATGGACACCGAGCATGAGCTGGTGAACCTGCGCGCCGTGGCGCTCGGGCCGCTGCTCGAACTCGAGGCGCTGCGCCTGCCCGAAGGCAACGGCGATCCGATCGAGGCCAAGGTGCGCGACCACGAACTGTGGTTCAACGGCGCCATGGCCCCGGCCGCGATCTACGACCGCGCCAAGCTGCGCGCCGGAGACGTGATCAAGGGCCCGGCGATCGTCACCGAGATGGACTCGACCACGCTCATCGAAGGCGACTGCGTCGGCACCGTCGATGCCGTCGGCAACATCCTGATCAACCTGGCCTGAGGGGAGAGAACCAATGCCCGCACGTATCATCCAGGCTAACGAAACGCCCTTCAACAAGGTCGACATCGACCCCGTCACCCTCGAAGTCATCGAGAACGCGCTGCGCAACGCCCGCGTCGAGATGGACGCGACGCTGGTGCGCACCGCCATGTCGCCCGGCATCCGCGAGCAGGGCGACGCCTTCCCGCTGATCGCCGACCATCAGGGCCGCATGATCGTGGGCCAGTTCGGCTCGTACATCGGCCCGTTCCTCGACGGCTTCGACGGCACCGTGGAAGACGGCGACATGATCTTCCTGTCCGACCCCTACTCGGTCGGCGGCGCGATCAGCCACTGCAACGACTGGCTCGTGCTGCTGCCCGTGTTCAAGGACGGCCGCCTGATCGCCTATACCTCGATGTTCGGCCACCAGAGCGACATCGGCGGCATGGTGCCCGGATCGATGCCAATCCACGCCACCGAGATCTTCCAGGAAGGCGTGCGCATCCCGCCCGTCAAGATCTGGAAGAAGGGCGAATACAACGAGGACCTGATCAAGCTGGTCATGCACCAGTCGCGCACCCCGGCGTGGTGCAAGGCGGACCTCAACGCGCTGATCGCCTCGTGCCGCGTCGCCGCGCACCGCGTGGTCGAAATGGCGACGCGCTTCGGCGACGACGTCTTCGTCTCGGCGACCGACCTGCTGCTCGACCGCAACTTCCGCGCGATGCAGCAACTGATCGCCAGTTCGATCGGCGAGGAGAAGGTCTCGTTCGAGGACTACATCTGCGACGACGGCATGGGTTTCGGCCCATACAAGATCAAGTGCACGATGTGGCGCGAGAACGGGCGCGTCGTCCTCGACTTCGACGGCACCGATCCGCAGAGCCAGGCCTCGATCAACATGTTCCTGAACGAGAACATGATGCGCATGTTCTTCGGCATCTACATGATCATGGTCTTCGATCCGCAGATCCTGTTCAACGACGGGTACTATCCGCTGATCGACGTACGCATTCCGGAAGGCTCGCTGCTCAAGCCGAAATTCCCGGCCGCGCTTTCGGGCCGCACCCACGTGCTGGGCCGCCTGTTCGACATCCTGGGCGGCCTGCTGGGCCAGAAGACCCCGGAATTCCTCAACGCTGCCGGTTTCTCGTCGAGCCCGCACCTGTTCTATGCAGGCACCGACAAGGCCGGAAAGTGGTTCCAGCTGTTCCAGATCGGCTTCGGCGGCATTCCCGGCCGTCCGCTGGGCGACGGGCCGGACGGGCACTCGCTGTTCCCAGGCTTCACCAACGTGCCCAACGAGTTCCTGGAGCGCTACTTCCCGCTCGTCATCGAAAAGTACGAGACGGTGCCGGACTCCGGCGGTGCGGGCCTGCACCGTGGCGGCAACGGCATCAACATGGTCTACCGCTTCCTCGAGCCGGGCGTGATCGCCATCCACGACGACCGCTGGTTCGTGCCGCCCTGGGGCGTCAACGGCGGCCACCCGGGCAAGCGCGCGCGCAAGCTGCTGGTGAAGGCCGACGGCACCGAGATCGTCGTCGGCAACAAGCTGGAGGACTACCCGGTCGAGGCCGGTGACGTGCTGCACTTCATCACCTGGGGCGGCGGCGGCTGGGGCGACCCGCTGGACCGTGACCCGGCGCTGGTGCTGAAGGAAATCGGCCAGGGCCTCGTCACCGGCGAGGGCGCGAAGGACTACGGCGTCGTCATCACGGACGGCGCGGTCGATGAAGCCGCCACCACGGCGCTGCGCGAGAAGCTGCGTACCGAGCGCGGTGCAATCGGCGTGTTCGACTTCGGCCCCGACATCGAGACGCTGCGCGCGAACTGCCTCGCCGAAACCGGCTTGCCTGCGCCGACCGCGCCGAAGTGGGCCACCGTGGAATTCGCGGAGGCCGCCGAGTGAGCGACCTTCTCGACGACTACAACCGTGGCGGCTTCGGCGGGGCTCTGCAGCCCGGCAAGAAGCCGGCGCTGTTGCTGGTGGACGTGGTCGTGGCGTATCTCACGCCCGGTCAGCCCCTCTACTCGCCGCGCTTCGAGACGGCTCTCGCCTCTTGCGAGCGTCTGACCGCAGCGGCGCGGGAAGCGGGCGTGCCGGTGATCTTCACCAACGTCGTCTACCGCGCAGGCGGCAAGGACGGCGGGCTGTTCTACCAGAAGGTGCCGGCGCTGGAGGCTTTCCTGGAGGGCTCGCCGCTCGGCGCCTTCCCGGACACGCTGCAGCCGCGCGCCGACGAAGTGGTGGTGACCAAGCAGTACGCCTCGGCGTTCTTCGGCACCTCGCTGGCGGCCACGCTGACCAGCATGGGCGTGGACAGCCTGTTCATCACCGGCTTCTCCACTTCGGGCTGCGTGCGCGCCTCGGCGCTGGACGCGCTGCAGAACGGCTTCGTGCCGCTGGTGGTGGCGGATGCCTGCGGCGACCGCGACGAGCGGCCGCACGAGGCGAACCTGTTCGACCTGTCGAAGAAGTATGCCGAAGTGCTCAGCGAGGAGCAGGCCATCGCCCTGATGGGGTGAGGTTTCTTGCGAATACGAGATGAAGGGGAGGCACGGCGCAGGCTGTGCCTCCCTTTTTTCATGCGCCGACGCTGGGGGATCAGCGCCGGGCATGGCAGGCGCCACTCCTTCGTCATTGCGAGCGTAGCGAAGCAATCCAGGGGAGTATGAAACCGCTCTGGATTCTTCGCTACGCTCGCAATGACGAAGGTGGGTGGTCGATGGCGATTACCGGGTTCTACCAATTCCGGAAGTCCGCTCCACCGAGCGCAGTTCGGGGAGGAAACAAAAAAAGGCCGGGGTTTCCCCCCGGCCTTTCCTTGTGTCGCATCAGCGTCGGATCAGAACTTGATCTTAGCCTGCACGCCAGCGGTACGCAGGTCGCCGAGACCCAGCATCAGCGCCGACGTCCGCGCCGCATAAACGAAGCCCGGTGACAGCGTGTAGTTGTCAGAGATCGTCAGGGGCGTCTTGTTGTTGAAGATGTTGTTCACGAATGCCTCGAGCGAGAGGTTGCCCCGCGTGATGCCTGCGCGTGCGTTGAACAGGTGCAGGTCCGGCGTGCGAGCAAGGTTCGCCTCGTTCGACCATACGCCCGACTTGAAATTCCAGTCGCCGCGCACGAACCAGCTGCCCTTGTCCCAGCCCGAAATCTCGGTGCCGACCTGGACGCCGACGTTGGCCGAATACTTCGAGGTGTTCTTCATCTCCTTGCCGGAATAGTCGTAGATTCCGGTCAGGGCGCTAACCGTGGAGCTGGCGAAGGCCTTGATGTCCGAGTCGTTGATCGCACCGGCGGCGTCGATGGTCAGGAACTCGGTCGGGCGCCAGGACGCTTCACCCTCGATACCGCGCAGGTTCACCGAACCCGCGTTCATCGATGCGGTGACGAAGCTGTAGCCGGTGGGCTGCGTGGCGTCGGGCGCGACGATGATGGTCGAGTTGATCTGGTTGCGCCACTGGGCGTAGTAGGCCGCGAAGGTGTAGCGCA
Source organism: Novosphingobium resinovorum (assembly GCF_027922145.1). GTDB lineage: Bacteria > Pseudomonadota > Alphaproteobacteria > Sphingomonadales > Sphingomonadaceae > Novosphingobium > Novosphingobium resinovorum. The sequence goes on from NZ_BSFC01000030.1 coordinate 111,823, forward strand.
GGGTCGATCCGATGCGACCCTTCAGACCGATCTCGTAGTTGGTGATCTTCTCGGGCTCGATGGCGAGCTGGCCACCGGCAGCGGCAGCGGCATCCTGCACGCTTTCGACCTGCGACAGGATGTTGGTGTTGAACTGCGCCGGGTTCACGCCCTTGGCCCACGATGCATAGACCATTGTGTCGGGAGTGATCTGCCAGTTGACGATGGCGCGCGGGGTGAAGTTCTTGTACTTCGCGCTCGCGAGCACGGTGCCGCCGGTGTAGAAGCCAGCCGGGATGAACGCGCTCGATGCGACGTTCACGCCGGAGGGGCGGGCGAACGCCTGCAGCTGGTCGATCTGGTAGCGGCCTTCGAAGCTGGCCGAGATCGTGTCGGTCACGTCGTAGGTCAGGCCGAAGAACAGGCCCGTGGTCTTGTTCCGGCTGAGACCGCCGGGCGAGAGGCTGGACGCGGTCAGCGCGCCGGTGCCGCCACCCAGGCCCTGCAGCTGGTCGGCGCTGAGGTAGCTGATGCCTGCGACGCCGCGGAACGGACCCGACACGTACTGCAGGCGGCCTTCGAGCGAGAAGTCGTCGATCTTGCGTTCGATCAGGTACGGATAGTTGAAGTATCCTTCGCCGAAGATTTCGGAAGCGTCGATCGTGCCGTTGCCGTTGTAGTCGTAGCCGCTGGGCAGGGCGCTGCCGTCGTAGCTGTCAAGGTCGATGAAGGTCGTCCAGACCTCACGGTTATATCCTGCAAGCGCCGAAGCGGTCAGCCCGTCGGTAACCTCCCAGTCGAGCGTCGCGTGGGCGTGCTTCGTGCGGCGCAGCAGGCCGTAGCCCTGCACGCCTTCCGAGGGATCGACGATGCGGTTGGTGCCGATGTTGAGGAACTGGCGCACGAAGTCGGTGTTGGTGACGTTCGCGGTGACCGGGTTCGCCATCGTCGGGATGGTGCCGCAGAAATAGGGGTTCTGCACCGCAGTGCCGGCCGGCAGGCCGGTAGTGGGGTTCAGAACGCCGCGGGTGTCGCCGGTGAGGACGCAGTTCGCCTGACCCTGGACGACGGTGCTGCCGTTCGGCGCCTTGACGTCGTAGGAATAGAGGCGGGTCTGGGCGGAGGGGCCGTCCTTGTCCTCGCTCAGCATGCCGAACAGCTTGATGGTGACGTTCGACGCGGGGGTGATGGCGAGCAGGAGCGAGGCGCTCTTGGTCTGCTGGTCGCCCAGCGTCACGCCGTCCTGGTTCTTCCACGAACCGTCCCTGGAATACTGCTCGCCGTTGATGCGGAACGAGAGGAGGTCGGGGATGATCGGACCTTCGATCGAGCCGCGCAGGCGCCAGTTGTTGCGCGTGCCGAGCATGCCGAGCACTTCGCCGCCCCAGTCGTTGCCGGGCATCTTGGTCACGACGTTGATCGCGCCCGCGAAAGTGTTGCGGCCGAAGTAGGCGCTCTGCGGACCCTTGATGATCTCGACGCGCTCCGGGTTGCTGATCGCGCTGACCTGCGAGGGCGAGGACACCGCGACGCCGTCGATGAACATCGAGGTCGTGGTGGCTAGCGTGGTCGACGGCGTCATGCCGCGCATGACGACCTGCTGGAACGAGCGGTCGGCGTGGCCGGACGAGCTGTTGTTGATGTTGATGCCCGGGGTCGAGGCGGCCATGTCGGTGACCGAGACGATGCCCTTGGCGTCGAGCGTTTCGGAGGTGATCGCGGTAACGGTGACCGGAACCTTGAGGATGTCTTCCCCGGTCTTGCGTGCGGTGACGATGATGTCGCCGCCGGTGTCCTGCGCCATCGCGGGAGCCGCGGTCAGGCTTGCTGCAATAGCAATGCCAGACAAGGTGGAGGCGAACTGGAGTTTATATTTGCCGGTCATTTCGTCCCTCAATGTTAAAGGCGTGCTTGCGACGCCAATTGTTGTCACGTTCCCTGCGTATCTGCGAATTTCACTGCCATTGGTTTTTGTAATGATACTATGCGCATTCTGCACTGACGTGCAGCATCGGAAGCGAGTAAGCTATTGGCCATCCCGTCGGCCCGATGGTGATAAAATTTCAATTTGCGATTCTGCGTGAATCAAGAAATTTTTATCGCCGTAAGAATTCCCTTAACTCGCGCTCTATTGAAGAGGCTCGTGCCCTTTGTTCGCCTGTCGGATGCAACGGCGTCCGACAGGCGCATTCATCACCGCACAGCGACTTACGCGAGCCAGGCTTCGAGGTCGCGGGTGAACTTCTGCGGCTTTTCCCACATCGGAAAATGGCCGAGGTCGGGGTATTGGATCAGCGTCACCGGCGCGTTGGTGAAGCGCTTCACGGAGGCATCGGCGCTTTGCGAGATCACGTCGTCGTAGCTGCACCACTGCAGCAGCACCGGCACGTGGACGGTTTCGGCCACGGCGCCGACGTCCGACGTCTTGAACGCCTTGACGTTCGCCTGGATGTATTGCGCCTGCCGGTCGAGCGCGCCGGGCAGGTTGTTCATCTCGGTGATCTGGTCGACCATGCGGTCGGTCGGCTGGAAGCCGGGCGGGGTGGTATCCTCCAGCATGGCGCGCCAGAACCAGTGCGGGCGCCAGTTCGGCAGCACCGCCTTGAATACCGGCAAGCTCCAGCTCAGGCGCCAGTTGACCTTGCGGGTCTGGCTGGGGCGCTCCAGCGGCAGCATGGAGAACGCCATCGCCGTCACGTGGCCGGGATAGGCGCGGTTGTATTCCAGCCCGACGTTGGAGCCGTTCGACGTCGCGACAAGCGCGAACTTGTCGTAGCCGAGCTTCGTCAGCAGCCCGTTCATGAGTTCGGCCGAACGCGGCGTCGAATAGACCCCGGAAGGATCGGGCGCGGTCAGGCCGTAAGGCGACCAGTCGAAGCGCACGACGCGGTACTTGTCCTTGAGGATCGCGGCGACGTCGTCCCACTCGTGCAGGTTGACGATCGAGCCGTGGAGCAGGACGATCACCGGGGCGCCGACCGGGCCTTCCTCGCGCACATGCAGGCGCACGCCGTCGATGGTGACGAAGCGCGAGGGGCCGTCGGCCCAGCGCTTTTCCAGCTGCGCACGGTCGGTCTCGCCCGCTCCGGCGCGCAAGGCCAGAACGGTGCCGCCGCCGACGAGGACGACTGCGCCCAGCGTGGCGAGTGCGATGCGGCCGATCTTCATGCCGTCACCGCTTCGCGCGCGGGCAGGCCCAGCGTTTCGCGCAGGGTGGCGCCGGGATAGTCGGTGCGCAGGCGGCCGCGCGCCTGCAGGATCGGCACGACCTGACCGACGAAGTCTTCAAGACCCCCCGGCATGTAGCTGGGCTGCAGGGTGAAGCCGTCGCAGGCGCCCGCGTCGCGCCACTCGATCATCATGTCGGCCATCTGCTCGGGCGTGCCGATGAACACGTTGTGGCCGCGCGGGTGGCGCATGAAGTTGGCGGCGAACTCGCCCAGCGGCGTGCCCTTCTCGGCGCCCGGCACGATCGAGCGGGCGACGTCGCCCTGCGGCAGCAGGGTCTTCGCGAGAATCTCGTCGACCGGGATCTGGCCGAGCGGATCGAAGCCGGTCAGGTCGCAGCACAGCGATTCCGACAGATACTCGATCGCCAGCGCATCGTCGGCAAGGTCGAGGGTCGCGGTATGCTCGGCGCGGGCTTCCTCCTCGGTGCCGCCGAGCACGCAGGACAGGCCCGGCATGATACGCACGCCGTCAGGGCTGCGGCCGACGCCCGCCACGCGGCTGCGCAGGTCGGTGCGGAAATCGACACCCGCCTGGATCGTGGCGGCGGGGCAGAAGATCGCTTCGGCCGTGCGCGCGGCGAAGTCGCGGCCGTCGGGCGACTGGCCTGCCTGCACCAGCACCGGGCGGCCTTGCGGCAGTTCCGGCCCTTCGCGGTCCATTTCGGCCCACAGTTCGCAGGCGCGGGCGACGACTTCGACGGCGTTGCGATAGCGCGCGTCCTTGGGCGGCAGTTCGGTCTCGCCGAAGTTGGGCGCGGTGTCGGGGTGCGCGGTGGTGACGATGTTCCAGCCCGAACGGCCGCCGGTGATGCGCTCCATCGTGCCAAAGCGCTCGGCCAGCATCTCAGGGCTGTTGTATGTGGTGGAGACGGTGGCGACGAGGCCGATGTGCTTCGTCACCGCCGCCATCGCCGTCAGCAGCGTGACGGGATCGAGCGTCGGCATCGCAAGGCGTTCGGGGGCGCGGCCACCGGCGCCGCGCGATTGCAGCTGGTCGCCGAAGACGATCGCGTCGAAGCGGCCCTGTTCGGCCAGCTGCGCGACGCGGGTGTAGTAGTCCATGTGGAACACGCCCTCGGGCCGGGCGCGCTCATGCTTCCAGCCGGTCGGGAAGAAGCCGATGCCCTGCAGGAAGGCCCAAAGATGAATCTGGTTTTGCATCATGCGATCTCCGGGATCACGGCGCCGCCGGGCTGGTTGGAGGCGGTGGAAGGGATGGGCAGGCCAAGCCGCGCGCGCAGGTCTCCGGCCGGGCGAGGTGCCAGCAGGGAGGCAAGACGCGCGCCGATCTGCGGCAGCTGCGTCAGGGCATCGTTCAGGGTGAAGTGTGCGCCGTCGATCTCGCGCGCCTCGAAGCGTTCGGCCAGCATCGCGGCGTCGGCATCGGCGCCGACCTTGATCAGCCGCTTGGTCGCCTGCGGGGCGGCGGTGCCGTCGGACACCAGCGCGATGTCTGCATCGTCGATGGCGATCGGATCGTCGCCGTCCACCACCAGCAGCGGATGGCCGAGTGGCGGGCGCATCGCGTTGACGGGACCTGCGACCTTGAAGAACGCGCCCTTGTAGTTCGATGCCTTGACCTTCGATGCGTCGAGGTAGCGGCCGCTTGTCTTGTCGAGGATCAGCGTGTCGCTGCCCCAGCCGTCCCACAACGCGCGGGCGGCGCCGACCATGTCTTCGGCCATGCCCTCGGGCGCGCCTTCGGGGACGACCGACCAGCCGGTGCGCCCGGCGGCGAGAAAGTCCACTGCCGACAGCGCGCGGGCGACGTGGAAGGGGTGCGCCTTCGATGCGGGCACGGTGGCGACCACGCCCAGCGTCGAGGTCATCGGTGCGGCCCAGGCGACGAGCACTTGCGCGTCGAACGGACGCTCGCCCGAACGGCCGAGCATGAGGAGGTCGAACCCGGCCGCTTCGGCGGCCTGCAGCACGGCGCGGGCATGGCCGGGTACGGCGAAGGCCGGTTCGGCCACGGAGGCGGAAAGGATGAAAGGTCTGGTCATACGATGATCACCGGGTCGTGGAGAGGATGGATGGGTTCGCAGCCGGTCTCGGTAATGCGCACGAGGTCTTCGCAGTGGGCCGAGCCGCCGATGCCGGTATCCAGCGTCGGGCAGTCGACCGAGAGGATCATGCCGGGCTCGATGACGATGTCGGGCTTGCGCCAGAAACCGCCGTGGACTTCGCCGGGCTCGTCGGTGTGGGCAAGGCCGACGCTATGCGGGCCGAAGCCGATCGCGGCCTCGTACCCGGCGGCGCGGATCGCGGTCTCGCCGATCGCGGTGATCTCGGAATAGCGCAGGCCCGGGCGCAGCTTCTCGCGCACGGCTTGCCAGCCGAAGGCGGCGGCCTCGGCGGCGCGGCGCGCCTCGCGCGTCGGCTCGCCGATGAAGACGGTGCGCGCGAAGTCGCCATGGTAGCCGAGGAACTGGCTGACCCCGTCGAGCATCAGCGTCTGCCCGTCCTCGACCTGAAGGCGCGAGAGGTCGGAGGAGACGCGGTCGACGTTGAGGAACAGCGCGGTGTTGCCGCGCGCCGCGCACTCCATGCGATAGAGCGCCTGAAGCTCGACGTGCGTGGCGCCCGCGCGGATGGCATGGCCGACCGCATTGAGCGCATCGACGTTGGAGCGCGCCGCGCGCGCCATCAGCGCATGTTCCAGCGGCGACTTCACGAGGCGGATCTCGCGCAGGATGTTGTCGGCCTGGACCATCGCGCCGGGATGGTCGTGACGCTCAGCGACTTCGGCGATGACGGTGTGGTCGAAGCCGATCCGGCCCTGCCAGAGTCCCAGGCCCTTCATGGCCGCGACGATCGCGCCGCCCGCGTCGCTGCGTGCGGTCATGGCGCCGCTGAGGGTCGCGCTGACGGCCGCCCGGTGCCGTTCGGTGCCGCTGAGTGCCGCTGAGTGCCGTTCCGGAAGGACAGTAGAGAAGGGCACTTCGAGCGCGGTCTCGTCGCCCTCGTCGCCCATGTGGGTATAGAGCCAGACGGCGACGTCGCTGCGGTTGCGCCCGTCCGCCCAGCTATAATGATGCAGGAAGCGGCTGGTCACGAGGCCCGGATTCTCCGGCCTTTCGCGCGCGATCAGGGCGAAAGTGCCCGGCGGCTGCCCGGCGCGGGTGCGTCCGATCTGCGGCCAGTGACCCAGCGCGTGAAACACGTTGATCGGGTCGCCCAGCACCAGCCCGGCCAGATCGTGCTGCTCCATGACGGCGAGCGCGCGCGCCAGGTTCATCGGCCCTTCGCGCTCGAGCGCCGCGAGTAACGCGCCATCGTCGGGGAGGAGTGTCGTGTCCATGCTGCAATATGAACACGACCGGGCGCGGTTCGCGCTCAGTGCTAAAGTTTTATTCGCTAGCCGATAAACTTTCTCTTCATGTCACGGCTTGGCGAGCGACTGGGATAGCCTGCCTCTCATGAACCCGACTGACAAGAACCCATTTGCGCAGATCGAGCGCGCTTTCGTGCGGCTCGACGAGGGCCAGCTTCACTTGCGACGCCTTCCGGCCGCAGAGCCGGGGCACACGCCGCTGCTGCTGTTCCACGCCTCGCCTGCCTCTTCTTGGTTCCTGCAGGACTTCATGCTCGCCCTGCGCGCGGCAGGCCGGCTGGGCGAGATCGTCGCGCCCGACACGCTGGGCAACGGCGATTCGCCGCCGCCCGCCCCGGCCGAGCCCGACATTGCCTACTTCGCCGATTCGATGGAACGGCTTTGCACCGCGCTCGGCTTCGACGCGGTGGACGCCTATGGCACCCACACCGGCGCGCGCATCGCCTGCGAGCTGGCGGCGGGCCATGAAGGCCGCGTGCGCCGCCTCGTCCTCGACGGCATCACCGAATACGAGGACGAACTGCGGGACGCCGTCGTCGCCAACTATGCACCTGTGGTGGAGCCCGACGAATACGGCCGCCATCTGATCTGGGCCTTCAACTTCTGCCGCGACCAGGCGCTGTTCTTCCCGCACTTCATGAAGGACGCCGAGCACCGCCTCGCCGTGCCGATGCCGCCGCCGCAGATCCTGCATCGGATCACGCTCGACGTGCTCAAGGCGCTGGATACCTACCCCAAACCCTATATCGCCGCGTTCCGCTACCGCGCGTTCGAGCGCATGGCGCGGATCGCCGCGCCGACGCTGCTGCTCAAGCCGGAAACCGAACTGGCCCTGCTCAACGCCTCGGTGAAGACCGCGCTCGGCCTGCTGGCCGATGGGCATGAGGCATCCACCGGCGGCTCGGCGCAGGCCAAGGCGGACGTGATCGCGCAATTCCTCGCAGCCGGAGCATGAAGATGGACGCTACCACCGCAGCGGGTGCGCACAAGCGCCTCGACATCGGCATCTGCCTCGGTTTCGGGGTGGGCACGGTCGGCGTGTCGATCATGCTCAACACCGTGACGACGTACTTCCCGGCGCTGATGTCCACCGTGCTCGGGCAGTCGCCGGAGATTGCGGGCTACCTGCTGATGGTCTCCAAGCTGGCCGACGCGGTGATCGACGTCGTGATCGGCAGCCTGTCCGACCGCGCCCGCACCCGCTGGGGCCGCCGCAAGCCATTCCTTGCCGCAGGGGCGCTGCTTTCGGCGGTGTCGTTCGTGATGCTGTTCGCGCCGCCGGTCATGGGGCAGGGCGCGCTGATGGTCTGGATGATCGCCGCGCTGGTGATCTATTCGACTGCGTATTCGCTGTTCAACGTGCCGTACATGGCGCTGCCCGCCGAGCTGACCGACGGCTTCCACGAACGCACCCGCCTGATCGGTTTCCGCACCGTGTTCGTCTCGATCGGCCAGCTGCTGGCGATGGCGGGCACTGCGTGGCTGATCCAGAGCGGCGGCGCGGGCCGCGCGGGCTTCGCGACGATGGGCCTCGTCATGGCGCTCATCATCGGCGGCGCCATGACTGCGACGGCGCTCTCGGTGCCGGTCCAGCACGGTAGGCAGCCCGCGACGGGCAAGCACTTGCCGGGCTTCGCGCAGATGCGCGCCATCGCCCGCAACCGGCCGTTCATGATGCTGCTGGGCGCGAAAGTCTTCCAGTTCCTTTCGTTCGCCTCGGTCGCATCGACGATGCTGCTCTACATGCTCAACGTCGTGGGCGTGGGCTATACCGGCCAGATCATCATGGCCGTGACGCAGAATGTCGTCACCGCGCTCGCCATGCCGCTGTGGGTGTGGAGCGGCAAGACGATCGGCAAGCGCCGCACGTACCTTTGCGGCGTGGTGATCTTCTGCCTGACCACGCTGAGCTGGCTGCTGGCCGACAACTCCATCACCACCGTCGGCATCATGGTGCGCGCGGTAGGCGGCGGGCTCGGTTCGGGCGCGATCATCCTCATGTCGATCTCGATGCTGGGCGACACGCAGGCCTATGACCGCGTGCTGACCGGCGAGGCGCGCGAGGGCCTGCTCTCCAGCGCCATCGCCGTGGTCGAGAAGGTCAGCTTCGCGCTCGGCGTTGCGGTGCTCGGCGTGTTTCTCCATGCGCTCGGCTACGTGCCGACGACGGGCGGCGCGATCGTGAAGCAGCCCGAGAGCGCGATGCTGGCGCTGAAGGTCGGCTTCGCGGTGATCCCATCGATCATGTTCACGATCAACGGGCTGTTCCTGTGGGCCTACGACCTCGACGAAGACAAGTTCGCCGCCGCGCGCCTGCGCAGCGAAGAGGGCTTCGGGAACACCGCGCTGTGATTGCACGCGCTTACACGACCTGCCGCTACGGCCAGATGCATTACCGCATCGCCGGAACGGCGGGGGAGCGCGCGCCCGTCGTGCTGCTTCACCAGAACCCGTCATCGTCCTTCGAATACGAGCCGCTGATCGCCGCGCTCGCGGCCGATCGTCTGGTCGTGGCCTTCGATACGCCGGGCTACGGCATGTCGGATTCGCCGTCCGCGCCCCCGGGCATGGCGGGCTATGCGGCCGCCTTCTCCGATGCGCTCGATGCGCTGACGGAGGAAGGCGTGCTGGCGGGCAAGGTCGATCTTTACGGCTTCCACACCGGCTCGCTGTTGGCCTGCGAGCTTGCCATCGCCCGGCCGGACCGGGTCCGCGCCGTCGGCCTTACCGGCATCCCGATGTATGACGCCGAGGCCCTCGCCAAACGCCTCGCCGATGCCGAGAACTATCCTGCGCTCGACGAGGAGGGCACCGTCGTACGCGACCTGACGGCGGGCCTCTGGGCCTATGTCGTGGGCAAGCGCGACGCCCGCGTCCCGCTCGAAAAGGCGGCGCTGAACTTCGCCGACAAGGCGCGTGCGATGGACCGCTTCACCTGGGCCTATCGGGGCGTGTGGTCGTGGGACTTCGCCCGTCTCGAACAGGTCTCCCAGCCCGCGCTGCTGCTGCAGCCCGCCGAAGACCTCATGCACCTTTCACTCAAGGCGGCCGCGCGGCTGCCTTCCTGCCGAGTGGTTGAGCTTACCGACCTCGACCGCGACATTTTCGATATTGCACCGGAGCGACTAGCTGATGAATTGCGAGACTTCCTTGACCACCTCTGACCTTCCGCTTGCCGAAGTATCGCACTCGGTCCTCCACCCGGACTTCATCGTTCGCGAAGTGGCACGCCGCTACGCGCTGAAGGGCGACCTCACCTGCTTCCTGCTCTATCGCGGCATGAATGACGTCTACCTCGTGCAGGACGCCGAGGCGAAGTACGCCCTGCGCGTGTGGCGCAAGACCTACCGCGATGTCGACGACGTGTCCTATGAACTGGATTTCCTCGACTACCTGCGCCGCGCGGGCTTCCCCGCCTCGGTCGGTGTGCCGCAGCATGACGGCAAGCTCTACTTCAAGGTCATGTCGCCCGAGGGCGAGCGTGCGCTCGCGCTCTACGACTGGGCGCCGGGCGTGAAGTTCGGTGATCGGCTGTCCGAGGAAACCGCCTTCCGCATCGGCGCGGCCATGGCCGAGATGCACCTTCATGGTGATGCTTGGGTCGGCGAAGGTCACACGTTCTCGACCGAGACGGCCAAGGACTACAACATCTGCATGCCCGCGCTGATCGACTTCGTCTACGATCGCCCGGACGACCTGCGCGATTACCCGATCATCGCCGCCAACCTCGACAAGCGGCTGGACGAATACGCCGCTTCGGGCAAGGTTCCGCTCGGCGTGTGCCACCGCGACTTCCACCCGAGCAATGTCCACGTGGCGGAAGACGGCCAGATCACGCTTCTGGATTTCGACGCGGCGGGTGAGGATTTCCTCATGCAGGACGTGCAGAACTTCGTGTGGGGCAACCTCTTCTACGGCTTCGATCCCAAGATCGGCGAGGCTTTCGAGGCGGGCTATGAATCCGTGCGGCCCTTCACGCCCGAAGAGAAGGATGCGATTGAAGTGTTCCTGATGGCCAAGTGTCTGCGCCTTGTCGCAGGGATGGCGCATAGCTCGACGGCGGTGGGACGCGGCACGCTGCGCTTCCGCAATCTCGACTGGCTGGGCGACTACATCAAGACGCGCGCCCGCGCCGCCGGACTGCTCTGACGATGGCCGGCCCGCCAGCACTCGACCTGACTCCTCTCGATATGCCTGAGGTCTCCGCGACCGACGCTGTGCGGCCGAACACGCGCGGCGCCTGGACCATGGTGATCATGCTGTTCCTTGCGGGTATCCTGTCGGTGATCGACCGGGCCGCGCTGAACATCTTGGTCGACCCGGTCCGCGGCACGCTGGGCATCAGCGACGAGCAGATCGGGCTGCTGCAGGGCCTCGCCTTCGGGCTGTTCTATGCCTTCATGGGCATTCCCATGGGCCTTGCCGCGGACCGCATTTCGCGGCGCAACCTGATCGTCGCAGGCATCGGCCTGTGGAGCCTCGCGACGATCGGGAGCGGGCTGGCGCAGTCGTTCGGCTCGCTCTTCGCGGCGCGCCTGCTGGTCGGGCTGGGCGAGGCGGCGCTCGGTCCCGCCGCGATCTCGCTGATTGCGGACCTCTTCGCGCCTGCGCGGCGCGGGCGGCCGATCTCGGTCTACATGATGGGGCAGGGGCTGGCGAACGGCATCGCCATCTCGCTGACCAGCCTTATCCTCGCGGCGGCGGGAGCGGGGGCGTTCCTCGGCTTCCCGGTGCTGGGCGGGTTGGCGGCGTGGCGTACGGTGTTCGTGATCTTCGGTGCCTGCGGGCTCGTCATCGCGCTCGCCATGCTGCTGCTGACGCGCGAGCCGCCCCGGCAGGGCGATGCCCCCAAGGGCGCGGCGCAAGTGCCCGGCGCGGCGGAGGCGGCATACCTGTGGCGCAACCGCGGCGTGTTGCTGCCGCTCTATTTCGGTTTCGCGACCTGCTTCACCGTCGCTTACGGCGGCGCGTCGTGGGCGCCTTCGATGCTGCTGCGCGCCTATGGCGCCACGCCTGCCTATCTCGGTGCGTGGCTTGGCCCGTTGTCGATTCTGTTTTCGGCGATCGGGCCGTTGGTCGGCGGTACGCTGCTGGATCGTTCGATGCGTTCGGGCGATACCCTGGCGCGGTTCCGCATCCTGTCGGTCGCGCCGCTTTTCGCGCTGCCCTTCACGCTTTCGGTGCTGGCGCACGAGCTGCATTTCGCGACCGTGCTGGTCGCCTCGGCCAATGCGGTGTTCTCGGTCGTCGGCACGGTGATGTTCGCGACGCTGCAGTCGGTGGTGCCGCCGCGCATGCGGGGCAGTTCCATCGCGCTGACGCTGGTGCTCAACACCATCCTCGGCGCGAGCCTTGGCCCGCTCATGGTCGCCAGCGTGACCGAGCGCGTGTTCGGCGATCCGGCAAGCGTCGGCTGGTCGATCGCGCTGGTCTGCGTGCCGTTCCTGCTGCTGGGCACCGGGCTCTACGCCGTGGCCCTTCGCGCCATCCGCAAGGCACGGCTGCAGGGCGACAGTGAATGTGCGCGCCTGCTCGCAGGGGAAGCCCTTTAAGGAGATGACGATGCGCTGGGTATTCGGAGCCGCCATGCTGGCGATTACGTCCATGGCCGGCGCTCAGCCGCCCGAGGTGCCCTCCGACGCGCAGCTTCGCGAACGCTACGCCCTCCCGGCTTCGCACTTCGACACCATCGCCGGGGAGCCGTTGCACTACGTCGACGAAGGGCGCGGTCCGGCGATCCTGCTGCTGCATGGCTCCTATGCTAACTTGCGGCAGTGGGACGGCTGGGCGGCGAAGCTGAAGCGCCATTACCGGGTAATCCGCTTCGACCAGTCCCCGCTCGGCCTGTCCGGCCCGAACCCGCGCAACGACTATGAACTGAGCCAGCGCATTGCCGTGATCGACGCGCTGATGGACAAGCTCGGCGTGCGGCGCTTCGTCATCGCCGGCACCTCCAGCGCGGGTGTGCAGACCGCTGCCTACGCCGCCGCGCGGCCCGAGCGGGTCTCGGGCGTGATCCTCTCGAACATAGCCGCCGGGCCGCTCAAGATCGATTACGCGGCGATGCCGCAGGCGCTCAAGGATGCGGTGGCGCAGGACGCGAAGCATCCCGGCTGGCACGAGCCCGAATTCTGGCGCCAGATCATGCTGGCGAACATGCTCGACGCGAAGGCGGTCACGCCCGGGCTGGTGGCGCAGTGGACCGACCTCAACAACCGCGCGATGCGCGATCCGGCGACGACGGCGGGCGCGATGAAGGCGGCGACGGGTTCGCTGGCGTTCGCGCGCACCCCGGATGACTTGCGCGCGATCACCGTGCCGAGCCTGTTGCTGTGGTCTTCGGACGACCATGAAGTGCCGCTGGAGAAGGACGGGCGGCAGGCGCTCGACCTGCTCGGGGCGAAGGACAAGCGCCTCGAAGTGGTGGCGCAGTGCGGGCACATGATGCCGATGGACTGCCCCGCGCGCTCGGTGGACGCGGCGATGCCGTTCCTGAAGCGCGTGGCGGGGAAATGACGCTCCTCGTTCGTCATTGCGAGCGAAGCGAAGCAATCCAGGGCAGAGTCGCACCGCCCTGGATTGCTTCGCTTCGCTCGCAATGACGAGCCTTAGGGCTGACGGATACGGGATGAAGGGAGGGGCAATTACATCCCCTTTACCTCACTTCATCGCCGAACAGGCGTACCAGCTGCCGATCATCGCATGGCCCTGCGGGTGGCCTTCGGTGAAGAAGTCCTCGCGATCGGGCTTCAGGTAGGACGTGCCCTTGCGGTAGCCCACCAGCACCGTGTCACCCGCAAAACCGGCATCGACGGCGACCTTGTGCCAGTCGATCCGCGCCAGCGAGGTCATGAACGGTTCGTTGTTGTAGTGGCTCTCGAAGTCGCAGCGCATCTGGTCCCAGAGCGACAGGTGCTCGTGGCGCGGCGGCACGTCCACGTGGCACATCACGCCGCCGTCCCGCAGCAGGCGGTGGCACTCCCTGAATATCTGCCGCATGCCCTTGGCCGAAGTCTCGTGCATCACGGCAGACGAGCAGACGAGATCGAAGCTGCCGTCCGCGAAGTCGGTATGCTCGGCGTCCTGCTGGCTGAAGTGGATCGGCACGCCCATCGATTCCGCGCGGGCATGGCCATAGCGCAGCATCGGCGCGCCGACGTCGAGCGCGAAGATCTCCGCGTCCGGGAAAGCCTGCGCGATGGCGACGGTCGAATGGCCCACCGAGCAGCCGAGGTCGAGGATGCGCTTCGGCTTGAAGTCCGGGTAGAAGTCCTGAACGTGGCTGGCGAGGCTGTGCCCGCGCCCGTCGTTCTTCCATCCACCGTTGAGGTTGCGCAGGTACGTCGAGGCGAAGCGGTCGTAGAGCGCCCCGGCGCGAAAATCGTCCTGCGCGGTATCGACCACGTAGCTGCCCGGCATCCGGTGATGGTCGAAGGCGGCGATGTAACGCGGGATCTCAAGCTCCGGGTTCAGCCGCAGCGAGCCCTTGGGCTTGGCCACCTGCGCCTTCACCTTGCCTGCGAGTTCGTCGTACTGGCGGTCGATCGCGCCGTCCAGCGCCTGCCAGATGCGGTCCTGGTAGGTGAGCGAGAGCGTCAGCCAGTACTGGTGCAGCGGATGCGCTTCCAGCGCCTGACGGACTTGCGCGCTGGAGGTGGGCTTCGCGCCGGTCTTCTTCTCGATGCCGGGGACGATCACTTCGTCCAGCAGGCGGCGGTCGAGCGGGTCCATGTTGCGGTTGGTCCACGCCCGCATCGCGAGGAAGTGGTCCTCCATCGCCTGCTCGTCATGAGTGGCCTGCGGCATGACCGCGTGGCCGAAGTGTTCCTGGCGGTACTGTTCCATGGGTGATCCTCCTGCCTCAGTCGCGGGTCACGGCGTCGAGGACGCCTTCGTAGTCGTTCTGCTGTGCGAGTGCCTCGGGCATCAGCTTGTCGCGGGCGGAGCCGAGCACGCGGTCGTAGATCGCCTGGCGATAGGCGCTGCGCTCCGTCTTCGTCTGCGCGTCGGGTGCGAACATGTCGATGTCCGCCGGACCGTGCAAGCCCGCCGCCGCGAGCAGGCGTTCGTTCGCGTCGAGGCGGTCCTTGAGGACCACGACTTCGCCCAGCAGCGCCAGCACCATGCCGGCGAGGGCGTCGGTCGTCTCGCTTTCGAAGATGACCGGCTGGCTGCCCTTGGAGTGCGCCTTGCGGTCGAGGTTGATGCGGTCCGCCACTGTCAGTTCACTCCCAGATCGAAACGGAAGACGTGGCCGGTGCGCGCCACGATGTCCTTCTTGTCGAGGTCCGGCCCGTGGGCTTCCTCGGTCTGCGCGTCCTTGGCCTTGAGGTCGTAGCCGGTCTGGCTGGAGAGGATCACGACGAGGTCGGTGTCGTCCTCCACCGCGAAGGGAAATTCGTGCCAGGTGCCGATGTGCATGGCGAAACCGGCGCTGCCGTCGAAGCGGAAAGCGCGGACTTTCGACAAGTCGGGCAGGTCGTCCTCGCCGGGAGGGGCCATGACTGCGACGAAGGGCTTGCCGCCCAATGGCAGGAATGCCTGCGTGTGCTGGAAATGGCGCTCCATGTAGCGCACCTCCCCCTGGCGGCGGTCCATCTGCGCGAGGGTGATCTCCACCGGATGCTCGCATAGAAAGCGCGCCGGGTAGCTCATCTTCACCGCGCCCTTGTAGAAGTCGACCGAGACCGGCGTGACCGGCGCCTCGCGGCCGACGATCGCGCCGAATGGCGCCAGCGCCTCGGCGCTAGCCGGTTCGACTTCGAGCTGGATTACCGTCAATTCGCCGGTGGCCCGGCTGTCCTGTGTCATCCCTGTCTTCCCTCTGCCTTTCTGGCGAGGCGAGAATGATCGAGAATCGGAAATCTATTAGGGTGCAACAGTAAATTGATCGCCAGATGGAGAGGGCGGTGCTGCGACCCTTCGACAGGCTCAGGGTGAGCGGGGGTGGTGCAGGGACCAGTAGTCACGGCCCTCTCCACCCCGCTCAGGCTGAGCTTGTCGAAGCCCCCTTGGCCTAGCGGAACAGCCTCGGCGCGAAGTCCGCGAGGTAGCGGCGCCAGTTGGGCCATTCATGCCCGCCGCCGGTCTCGTTGTAGTGATACGCGATGTGGTAGCGATCGAACAGCGCGCGGGTCGGCGCGACGGTGCCGTAGAGGAAGTCGTCCTTGCCCATCGCGAAGTAGAGCAGCTTGAGATCGCGGGCCGACTGCTTGAGCGCGGCATCGTAAGTCTTCGCGTATTCGTCCACGCGGCCCTTGTCGGGACCGACGCCCAGACCCATCGAGAACACGCCGATCCAGCGGAACAGGTCGGGATGCGTCAACCCGTTGCGCAGCGTGTGCGATCCGCCCATCGACAGTCCCGCCATCGCCCGCGTTGCCGGGCGCGCGTCGGTGCGGTAGTTGGCGTCGACGTAAGGGATCAGGTCCTTGATCAGGTCGTTGCCAAAGTCCGGGTTGTCGAGCGTCATGACGCCTTCGCGCAGCGGTGTATGGCCGTCCGGCATGACGACGATCATCGGCACGGCCTTGCCGCTGGCGATCAGGTTGTCGAGGATCAGGTTGGCGTGGCCCACGCTGGTCCAGCTGTCGTCGCTGTCGCCGGCGCCGTGGACCAGATAGAGCACGGGGTACTTGCGCGCGTCCTTCGTGTAGCCGGGCGGCGTGTAGACATGAGCGCGGCGCTTGATGCCGAGCGAATTGGACCAATACTCGACGGTCGAGACGGTGCCGTGGGCGACTTTGGCATCCCACGTCTGGAACGCGCCTTCGGGGCCGGTGACCTCGAAGGTGGAATTGATGCCCTTCAGTTCCTCGGAGAAAGTCTTGCCGAGCGGATCGGGCGTCTTCACGCCATCGACGCGGAAAGCGAAGCGGTAGACATCGGCGGGGACGGGCTGGGGCGTGATGACGGTCCACAGGCCGGTCTTGTCCTTCGCCATCGTCAGGCCCTGCGGCGTACCTGGCGGGAAGCCCATCGGGATGATCTTCGCGATGTCGGTGCTGGTGAGCAGCACCTCTTTCGCATCAGGCGCGCAGATGCGGAAGGTGACGCGCTGGTCGGGAAGCTGTTCGACCGACTTGAACGGGGCTGGGCCGGAATAGAACGGCGGTGTGACGCAAGTGGACGGATCGAGCTGTACCTGCTGCTGCGCGGCGGCGGGCGCAAGCGGCATGGCGGTGGCGGCGCTCAGCGCGGCCAGAAAAGCGAGCCTGAATGACATGCAGGAATCCCTGATAGATGCAGCCTGTCGCTGCCAGTATCAGTCGATGTCAGTAAGCGGCTGTGGGCAAGGACGCCGCAGTGCCTTGCCCGCCTGTTGGATTTCGACGTGCATGTTCACCATGCCCCACTTCCCCCGCTTCGTCATTGCGAGCGTAGCGAAGCAATCCAGGGCGGCTTACGCGGCCCTGGATTGCTTCGCTACGCTCGCAATGACGGAGGTGAGGCCATGCCTCAGAACCGGATGATCTGGCGGATCGCCTCGCCGCGATCCATCGCGTCGAGCATTTCGTTCAGGTCGTCCAGCTTGTGTGTGGAGCTGATGAGGCGGTCCACCGGCAGGCGGCCGGCTTTCCACATCGCCACGTAGCGCGGAATGTCGCGCGCCGGGATCGACGAGCCCATGTAGGAGCCGATCAGCGACTTGCCCTCGGCCACCAGCGAGACGGCCTGCAGGTCGAGCCGCTGTTCGGGCGCGGGCAGGCCCACGGTGACGACACGGCCGCCGCGACGCGCTGCGGTATAGGCCGAGGCCAGCACCTTGGCGTTGCCCACGGTCTCGATCACGACGTCGGCCTTCCCGCCCAGATGCTCGGCCATCACGGCCTCAAGCTGGTCCGGGGTGGTGCCGATCGCACCGAGATCATCGGCCAGCGCGATCTTGTTCGGCGCGAGGTCCACGCCGATGACCGTCGCCGCGCCGCTCGCCACCGCGCCCATCAGCGCCGCAAGGCCGACGCCGCCGAGGCCGAAGACCACGACCGTCTCGCCCGCGCGGATGGCGGCGCTGTTGATGGCTGCGCCCACGCCCGTCAGCACCGCGCAGCCGAACACGGCGGCGACTTCCGCGGGAATGTCGCGGTCCACCTTCACGGTCGAGCGCTGGTCGACCACCACGTGCGTCGCGAAGCACGAGACGCCGAGGTGGTGGTGCACGTCGTTGCCGCAGTCGTGCAGGCGGAAGCCGCCGCCGATCAGTTCGCCGCGCCCGTTGGCCGCGGCGCCCGTCTCGCACAAGTAGCCCTCGCCCGAGAGGCAGGGGGTGCAGCGGCCGCACGAAGGCAGGAACACCAGCACCACGCGGTCGCCGACCTCGAGGCCGGTGACGCCGGAGCCAAGCGCCTCGACGATGCCGGTGCCTTCGTGGCCCAAGGCCATCGGCATCGGGCGCACGCGGTCGCCGTTCACCACCGACAGGTCGGAGTGGCACAGGCCCGCCGCGTCGATGGCCACGCGCACTTCGCCCTGGCCCGGTGCGTCGAGATCCAGTTCCGCGAAGCGCAGCGGGGTATTCTCGGCGTAAGGCTTGGCATTCCCGCCCGACTGGGCGAGCACGGCCGCGCGCGTCGTGGTGCCCATCAGCGCGCCCACTTCTTGTCGAACGCCCAGACCTCCTCGAAGCCGACGAGCGAGCAGAATTCCTTGAAGTCGAACAGGCCGGGCTCGGTCGGCTCGCCGGTGCCGTGGTCGCGCAGCTGGTTCAGCGCCAGCTCCATCGCGCGGGCCGAGACGAGGCTGGTGAGCGCGGGGTAGATCGCGAAGGCGAAGCCGAGTTCGGCCAGCACGTCGGTCGGGTAGGGCGGGGTCACGCCGCCGTTGGCGATGTTGACCATCACCGGTTTGCCGAAGGTCTCGCAGACCTTGCGCATCTCTTCCTCGGTGGTCACCGCCTCGGGGAAGAGGATGTCGGCGCCGGCCTTGTCGTAGGCTTCGAGGCGGCGCATCGTCTCGTCGAGGCCGAAGCTCTGGTAGGCGTCGGTGCGGGCGATGATCAGCATGTCCTCGCGCGCTTCGGCGGCGACCTTGATCTTGTCGACCATTTCCTCGGTGGTGACGACGCGCTTGCCCGGCGTGTGGCCGCACTTCTTGGGGAATTCCTGATCCTCGATCTGGATCGCGGCGATGCCCGCCTGCTCGTAGCCCTTCACGGTGTGGTGGACGTTGAGAAGACCGCCGAAGCCGGTGTCGGCATCCGCGATCAGGGCCGAGCCGATGGTGCGCTTGATCGTCGCCATGCGGTCGAGCATCTGGGTGTAGCTGACGATGCCCGCATCCGGCAGGCCGTAACCCGAAGCGGTCGTCCAGTAGCCGCTGCCGTAGACGACGTCGAAGCCCGCGCGCTCCGCCATCAGCGCGGCGATCATGTCGTGCACGCCGGGGACCGGGAAGAACTCGCCCTTGGCCAGCTTGGCCTTCAGGATGTTTGCGCTCATGCTTCAGTTTCCTCTGTCCAGAGCCACGGCGCGGCTGAGCGCTGGGCCTTTTCGAATGCGGTGATGTCCTGCCCGTGCAGGGCGAGGATGCGGGTGGTGTTGTTCCAGCCGGCGAGCAGCATTTCGCGGTCGCTGTCGGGAACGGTGAAGGCGAACTCCTGCCCGGCGCACGTCACGGTCTGCGCGGCGAGGTCGATGGATAGATCGTTGCCCGTTTTCGCCAGCGCCTGCAGCGCGGCGAGCGTCGCGGGCTCCATCATCCCTGCCACCATACCGTTGTTGGCGCAGTTGCCGCGGAAGATCTCGCCGAAGCTGGGCGCGAACACGGCGGTCAGGCCCATGCCGTCGAGCGACCAGACGGCATGCTCGCGGCTCGATCCGCAGCCGAAGTTGGCGCCCGCCAGCAGCACCGGCGGCTTGTCCGCAGCCTCGTAGGCTTCGAGCAGGGCCGGGCGGTCATGGAAGGCGAAGCGGCCGAGGCCCTTGCGCTCGGTGTGCAGCAGGAAGCGTGCCGGGAAGATGATGTCGGTGTCGACGTCGTCCTCGTCCAGCACGAAGGCGGGGGCGGTGAAGGGGGTGAAGCCGGGCATCAGGCGAACTCCTTCCGGACGTCGACGATGCGACCCGCGATCGCGGCGGCGGCGACCATCGCCGGGCTGGCGAGGTGCGTGCGTGCGCCCGCGCCCTGACGGCCCTCGAAGTTGCGGTTGGAGGTGGAGATGGAGCGCTTGCCTTCGGGCACGAAGTCTCCGTTCATCGCCACGCAGAGCGAGCAGCCCGCGTGATGCCACGCAAATCCCGCCGCCTCGAACACCTTGTCGAGCCCTTCGGCCTCGGCCTGGTGCTTGGTGACGGTGGAGCCGGGAACCACCATCGCGGTGACACCCTCGGCGACATGGCGGCCGCGGATTATGCCCGCGGCGGCGCGCAAGTCCTCGATGCGGCTGTTGGTGCAGCTGCCGATGAAGGCATAGTCGATGCCGATCCCGGCGATCGGCTTGCCCGCTTCAAGGCCCATGTAGTCCAGCGCGCGGGCAGGGCCGGCGGGCACGGTGCCGTCCACCGCCATGACCTGATCGGGCGAGGTACCGAAGGTCACCTGCGGGGCGATGGCGGCGGCGTCGATCTCGACCGTGCGGTCGAACACGGCGTCGTCGTCGGAACGCAGGGTGCGCCACCAGGCGACGGCCTGATCCCACATCGCGCCCTGCGGCGCGCGCGGGCGGCCCTTGAGCCAGGCGAAGGTAGTTTCGTCCGGCGCCACGAGGGCGACGCGCGACCCCGCTTCGATGCCCATGTTGCACAGCGTCATGCGCGCTTCTATCGACGCGGCGCGCACCGCCTCGCCGGTGAACTCGATGGCATGGCCGATGCCGCCGCCCGCGCCGATCGTGCCGATCAGGGCCAGGATCATGTCCTTGGTGGTGACATGCGGCTGCAGCTGCCCGGCGTAGTGGACGCGCAGGTTCCGGTTGCGCGCCTGCCAGAGCGTCTGCGTGGCCATCACCGTGCCGCACTCGCTGGCGCCGATGCCGAAGGCCAAGGCCCCGAAGGCCCCGTGCGTGGCGGTGTGGCTGTCCCCGCAAACCAGCGAGATGCCGGGCATCGTGAAGCCCTGCTCGGGCGAGATGACATGAACGATGCCCTGCCGCTCGCCTTCCAGCGCGAGGTATTCGATGCCGAACTCGGCGCAGTTCGCCTCCAGCAGCGCGACCTGCTTGCGCGCGAGTTCGCCCTTGATCGCGCCGCCGCGCTCCGAGGTCGGCACGGCATGGTCTGGCACCGCCAGCTGCGTCACCGGGCGGCGCACCGTAAGGGCATTGTCGCGCAGCAGCTCGAAGGACTGCGGGGTGCTCACCTCGTGCAAGAGGTGGCGGTCGATATAGATCAGGTCCTTGCCCGCATCGCCGCGCACCACCGTGTGCGCGTCCCAGAGGCGGTCGTAGAGCGTCTTCGGAGCAGATTGGCTGGTCATCACATCACGCATTGGAACGGGCAGGAGGCACCGTCGAGCGATCGGAACGGCATGTCCGTTCTACGGATAGTCGCCCCGGATCGCCCGCGCCAGCCCCGGCACCAGCAGCAGGCTGGCGAGGAAGAAGCCCACCGGGATCAGCGAATAGTTGAGCACCACGCCGAACAGCGCGGCGGGGCTCTGCTGCGCCGGGCCGGCGGTGGAGGAGACGAAGCCGCACAGGCTCAGCACCGCGCCCGAAATCACCGGGCCGAGCGCGAAGCTGAGCTTCTCGCAGGCAGACCACAGGCCCGCATAGCCGCCTTCGATGCCGCTCTCGTGCTCGCCAAGATGCACGGTGTCGGTGAACAGCGAGGTGACGAGCAGGATGAACCCGGCGTTGGTGACGCCGATCACCGCGCCGCGCAGCAGGATCAGCACGTCCTTGCCGCTGACCGCACCCAGCGAGACGCCGTCTCCCCAGTCGATGCCGAGCCATGTCAGCGTCACCGCGCACCAGCCGAGGCACAGATAGACGAACAGCGAAATCTTGCCGATCCGCCGCGAGATGCGCAGCCACAGCGGCTGCGTGACGAGGCCGGCCAGCGACATGATCAGGACATAGGCGGTCAGCAGTTCGATCCGGTCGACGAGATAGACGAAGACCAGCGCCACCACCGTATAGCTGCACGCCTGTCCCACGGTCTGGAGCAGATGGATGGCGGTCAGCTGCCGGAACGCCCGGTTGCGCCATGCGGCGGCAAGCATCCGCGTGAAGGGCACCGGCGCCTTCGCCGCTGCCGGGCGGTGCAGGCGCGAACGCAGGCCGAGCGCACAGCCGAGCATGGAGGCCAGGCACAGCGCGGCGAAGATCACCGACATCACGCTCCACGCCTGACGCCCGCCGCCGAGCCAGACGACCGTAGGCTGGGCAAGACCGATCCCCAGCACTACGCCGAGCGTGGTGAAGGCGATGCGCCATGCCAGCAGCTTGGTGCGTTCATGCGGGTCGGCGGAAAGGGTCGTGGCAACGGCGAGATAAGGCACGGAAAAGGCGCTGAAGGCCGTCATCGCCAGCAGGAACACCGCGCTCGTCGCGGCGGCGGCGGCATAGGGAGAGCCCATCGCTGGCAGGTTGAACAGCAGCACGAAGCCGATGCTCGTGGCGATGGCGCCGCCGACGAGGAACGGGATGCGTCCGATCGAACTTTCGCGCCGGTCGGACCACGCGCCGACCAGCGGGTCGCAGATGATCACCCACAGCTTGGGGAGCAGGATCACTAGCCCGGCCAGCCATGCCGGGACGCCGAGCACGGTGGTCATGTAGACGGGCAACAGCGCCGCCGGGGTGTCGCGGAAGACCTGCGCCCCGGTCTGGCCGAGGCCGTAGCGCACCATGGTGCCCGTATCGAGAGGAGTTCGGGGGGCGAGTGATTCGGATTCGTTCCGGGGTGTCTGGAGCAATTTCGGCCTCCACGCAGGACGGGAGGGAAACGTCTCATCGTCATCAACCGTATGACAGGCGCATTTCACCGCGATCCGCTGCGCGGATAAACGCGCACATCCGCCGTTTTTTGGTCGGTGTGCGGATTTTGTGCTCACCCTGCGGATAAAAAAGCATTCGCCAGGCGGTAATCGGGGCCGTAACGATAGCTTCACAAACATCGGAGGAGGGGTCCGATCAACAAAACGGGTTTGGGGTGAAGCTATGGAACGAGGTGTACCGATCCGGGCGGTTTGCCGGGCTATTTCGATACTTCAGGAAATAAATCAGATGGGCTCGCTTTCGATGATGCAGATCTCGAAACGTGGCCGCATCCCTTATCCCACCGCCTGCCGCATCGTGCAGACGCTGATGCATGAGGGCCTCATCGAGCAGGAGCCGGCGCGCAAGTTCTACCGGCCTACCGCGCTCGTCCAGTCGCTGTCGCAGGGCTTTCAGGCGGACAGCTTCCTAGTGGAACACAGCCGCCGGCATCTTCGGGCGCTGACGCACAAGATCGGCTGGCCGGTCTCGCTGACGGTTCGCATCGGCACGCATATGGTCGTGCGCGATTCGACCCACGCGGACACCTCGCTGACTTTCGAGCGGTATTATCCGGGCTTCCGCCTGCCGCTGATGGACTGCGCTTCGGGCCGGGTGTGCCTTGCGCATATGACGCCGGAACAGCTCGACCGCGTCATGGACTGGGTTTCGCTCGTCGGCTCGCCGTCGGAGCAGGACCTGACTGCCTACGTCTCGGTCAACACGCTCAACAAGATCCGCGAAGAAGGCTACGCGGCGATCGGTTGGGGCCAGCACAACCTGACGCCGGGCAAGACCTCGTCGGTGGCGGTGCCGATCTTCCGCGACGGCCAGTTCGAAGCGGCGCTGACGATGATCTACTTCGCCGCCGCCATGAAGCAGGGTGAGGCGGTGGAACGCCACCTTGCGGAACTCAAGGCGACGGCGGCAGCGATCACCGAAGAGATCAACTGCACCGAACTGCCGGACATGGAGTTTCCGGTTCTCAACTGATCGGAATCATCCGAAGGTCGCACGAAAAACGCCCGGTCTCGCGACCGGGCGTTTTGTTTTTTCGAGACTTTCCAGGACCGATGGTACGGCGGGGCAATCCTCCCTGTCGCGCAGCGATGGGGAGGTGGCAGCCCGCAGGGCTGACGGAGGGGTTTTTCTCCCCCTCCACCACCCGCTGCGCGGGCGGTCCCCCTCCCCATTCCTTCGGAACAGGGAGGATAAGGTTTTACCCCAGTTTCTTCGGCGCGGCCGGGGGCTGCGGCGGGGACCAGCCCGCCGGAACCGGCGCGGGCTTCTGCTCGCGGGCGTAGTTCTCGAGGCTGGAGAGCGAAGGCCCGTAGTCCTCGGTCGGCGAGTGCAGCCACTTTTCGTCCATCGCGCGCGCGGCCTCGACGAGGTCCTGCGGCAGTTCCTTGATGCCGCCGGGCAGCGTCTGGAACGTGGTGAAGTAAGTGATGTGGCCGGGGGCCTGACCCATCAGCATCCAGGGCAGCCACGGCGTCATGCGGGTCCATGCGCCGATGTGCGGGATGTGGGTGAGGTTGGGGTTCAGCACGTCCTCGCGCTTCACGGTGTAGATGAAGTGCTCGGAGACGCGGTTCATCACGCCCGAGGATTCGCGCGGCCACTTGTCGGGCTGCAGCGCGTTCGGATAGATCATGTCGATGTCGGTGTTGACGATCAGGGTTCCTTCCGGACCCTCCATCCAGTCCATCAGGAACGGCTTGGGCTCGGTCTTCACCTTCTGCAGCCCGCCGTAGCTCGGCGGCTCGGGGACCTTGTCGCTGATGGTGAAGTTGAACGGGTCGTTGGCGATCGGCACGACCTTGACGGTCTCGCCGGTATAGGGGTTGTCCCAAGTGTCCAGCAGCTTGCCGGTCTCGATGTCGCGATAGAACACGACTTCGCGCAGCATGCGGCGCCAGCTGCCGTCGTCCAGGCGCTTGATGCGGGTGAAGCTGAAGCCCTCGGCGATGAACAGCGGGCGGATCTTCTCGTTGTCGCGCACCCCGAAGGCCTTGCCGCGCAGCCAGCCGCACTTTTCCTTGGTGGGATCGACGTCACCGTCGATGCGCGCATACGTATCGCGGTTCCACACCGGGTCCTTGAAGTCCAGCTTGGTGGTGAAATTCAGGCGCGACGCGGCCGTCGCGGACTTGCCGGCGGCGGACGCCACCGTGGGAAGCGCCGCCACGCCTGCGGCGATGGCCGCCAGGCTGAGGCCTTCGCGGCGGGTAAACGTGTTATTCGACATGAGCTGATCACTCCATGAGGCCGAGAGGCTATGTGCCGCGATGGAGATGGATGAAGCCGGGGCCAGCGTCGATCAAGCTCCCACGAATGATCGCCAGACAGATACGGCGGATCGCCGATCACAATTTTTGATCATTGCGTATGGTCAAGGCAGGCACGTCTATTGGCCCCGAGCCGCACTGTCGGGCGCGGTCAGGGTGTTGTCAGGTGCCGCTAGGGTGCCTTTGGGTGCCGTTCAGTGCGCCTTGCGCATCGGTTCGAAGGCCGATTTCTCGAGAATTTCGCGCAGTGCCTTGCAGGCGGAAGTCTCGAAGTTCTCCGCCATGCTGACGAAGCCGAACTGCGAGGCGGTGACCTCGGTGCCGGGTACGCGCCTGAGCGTGCCGTTCTCCAGCTCCTCGGCAACCCGCTCGTCGGCGATCAGGCCGATGAAATCGCCGCTCAGAACCAGTAGGCGAATGACGTCCATCGAGGCCGTCCGCACACTCTTGCGCGCGACATCGCGGCCTGCCGTGGCCATGACCGAGACGATGTCGCTCTGGCCCGGAAATGCGCCGACAATGGCGGTGTCGAACTCCACCCACCGGTACTGGGAGATCGGGCGGCGCTTGGCGATATCGTCGAAAACCGGGTGCGTGGCGGCCGCGACGACGGAATAGTTAAGCGTCCCCAAGGGCTCGGTCAGCAGGGTGCCGCCATGTTCCTCGTCGGCCGGGATGGCGCAGCAGGCGAAGTCCACTTCACCTTGCTGGAGACGGCCGAGGAGCTGCGAACTGAAGCCCTCGAATACCCTGAGCGTGGTCGAGGGGTACTGCTCCGAAAACTCGGCGATGCAGCGGGCGAAGGCGTCGGTCAGGAAGATCGAGTGCACGCCCATGTTGATCGTCTGGTTGTGCGTGCTGTCGGCGACCTCGTCGAGGATGCGCTCCTGCTCGCGGAAGATCAGCCGGGCGCGGCGGACCAGACGGTCGCACAGCGGCGTCGGCCGGATGCCGCGCGGGCCGCGCTCGAACAGGCGGCCGTTCAGCGTTTCCTCAAGCTGGTGCATGCTCCAGGTCAGGGCGGGCTGGGAGATGCCCAGATCGCGCGCCGCCTGCCGGAAGCTCCCGGCTTCGTAGATCGCCACCATGCGTTGCAGTTTGACCAGGTCCATGCGCGTCACCGTTGATCGTCGGGCTCGGGTTTGTCCAGCCTTGCAAGCGGGGAGGGGCCATCGGCCGCACTCCCCGCCGTGCAGGGCGTTCAGTTCTGCGGAGCACCGGTGTCTTGGAAGTTCTGCCAGTCGCGGGTGACGAGGCGTTCGTCGATCAGCGTGCGCTGGTAGCATTCGCCGTCGCGGAACCACTGCCAGGTGCGGGCGCGCTTGGTGAAGTCCTCGTTCACCTGGATCATCTCGTAAAGATAGATGCCAGGCTCGTTGTGGCGGGTCCAGTTGAGGCAGGTCGAGCGGTTGTAGTCGTCCGGCTGCATCGCGGCGGCCCAGCCCTTGATCAGCTCGTTGTCCCAGCGGATGCGGCCGTCTTCGTACCACGCCGGGAAGTCGCGCACGTCGACGCGGCCGTCGTCCCAGAAGTAGTGGTTGGTCTGGTGGTATTCCTCGTGGCCCGGCTCGCCGACGAGGCGGCAGAACAGGCGCGAGCGATGCTGGTCGGTCAGTTCGCCGGTCTTCGCGTCGTAGTAGCGATACCAGCCTTCCCACACGCCTTCGTTGTTGCACAGCAGAGGCATGGCTTCCCGGATGCCGGGTTGCGAGACCTTGTTCACCATCATCGCCACTCCATAAGATGTCTTGAAAATGCCCATCGGCTGCCCCCTGCCTAGTTGCAGGAGGTGCACGCGCGAGCATTTTGCGTCCGATTGATCGCTGTTCGATCATATTGATCGCTTGCCTGACCGCTTCCGCGCGGGCGTGGCATTGGGGTTTCGAATCAGTTGATCACTGCAAGAGAGTCTAGGAGTCTTCGAGCCATGACGATGGACAGGCGTAGCTTCACCCTTGGTATGGCCAATGGCGCGATCGGTGTGGGAATGGCCTCGATGCTGCCTGCTGCAGCGCTCGCTGCCCCGGCCAAGAAGGCAGCGGCCGGGCTCGACGTGCTGGTGCTGGGCGCGGGTGTTTCCGGCCTGCAGGCCGCGTGGATGCTGGAGGAGCAGGGGCTCAAGGTCGCCGTCCTCGAAGGGCGCCAGCGCGTCGGCGGGCGGGTGATGACGCTGCTGGACGAGCCGGGCTATCCCGAGATGGGCTTCAACTCGATGGGCGAGGGCTATGGCCGCGGCGTCGACGCCGCGCAGCGCGCCGGGGTGACGCTGGAGGACATCGGCGGCCGATACCGCGTCGGCAAGCCGCCCATGCTGTGGATGAACGGCCAGCCCCTCACGCGTGAGGAATGGGCGCGCCATCCCGGCAACCCGTTCCCCGATGCGATGAAGTCGGTACTCCCCGCCGAGATGGTCAACAAGCTCCTTGCCGAGCGCACGCCGCTCAAGGACTGGAACGCCTGGACCGACCCGGCCAGCGCCGTGCTCGACGTTCCGTTGCATGATTTCCTGCGCGCGCAGGGGCTTTCGGACCCGGCGATCCGCCTCGCCAACGATGTCTCGCCTTATTACGGCACCAATTCGTGGGACGTCTCGGCGCTGATGCTGGAGTTCAACGACGGCTTCGTGAAGGCCCAGTTCGAGGCGGGGACAAAGTCGTTCGGCGTCAAGGGGGGCAACCTGCACTTGCCGATGGGCATGGCCAAGCTGCTCAAAGGCGACGTCATCCTCGGCAAGGAAGTGGTCGCGATCGAGGCCACCGACAGCGGCTCGACCGTCTATTGCCGGGATGGCTCGACGTTCAGCGCCAAGCGGGTGATCTGCTCGCTGCCGTTTTCGACGCTACGCTACGTGAAGATTCTGCCGGGCCTGTCCGGCGCGCAGGCGGAGGCGGTGTCGCAGATCGCCTATCAGCCGCTGTCGATGGCGTTCCTCACTGCCACCGCGCCGTTCTGGGACGAGGACGGGCTGTCGCCCGGCATGTGGACCGATGGCCTCGCGGGCACCGTCATTCCGCAGCACTACGGCGCGACGCCGGAGGAAGTCACCGGCTTGCTGGTGCAGGCGCGTGGCGGTCTCGCCAACTACTGGGACCGCTTGGGCCGGGACAAGGCGCTGGCGATGATCGTCGCGCAGATCGAGGCGATGCGCCCGGCGGCCAAGGGCAAGCTGATGGCGCGCACGTATTTCAGCTGGTCGCAGGAAGTCTTCAACGGCGGCGACTGGGCCTACTTCGGACCGGGACAGGTGAGCCGCCTCGTTCCCGAAATGTCCAAGCCCGCCGGTCGCCTGCACTTCTGCGGCGAGCATACCGCCACCGGCGCTCGCGGTCTCGAAGGTGCGCTGGAGTCGGCTGAGCGCGTGGCCCTCGAAGTTCTCGAAGCCTGACGCAAACACTTCTCCGAAGTGCGATCAGTTTGTATTATCGGTGATAACAATTTCCTTTGAATGCGCATGATCCGGGTGGTTTTCGGCCACCCGGATTTCGGCCGTTTCAGGGAGATTGCACGTGCGTCGTTCTCTTTGCGCCTTGCTGCTTGCGGTGATTGTTCTTTCCCCGGTCTCCGCCTCCGCCGCTCTTTCCACGCTCGGCAATTCGCCTGCGGGCCAGCAGGCCGACGGGGTGGAGGTGCAGGCGCCCACCGTGATCTGGCCCAAGGGCGCGCCTGAACTGAAGGGCTGGCCAGGCAAGGCCAGCGCCCCGGTGACCGAAGAACTGCGCGATGACGGCGAGACGCTGTGGAACGTCACCGTCCCGTCCTATCAGGCGTTCCTGCCCCCGCCCGGCAAGGCCACGGGAGCGGCGGTGATCATCGCGCCGGGCGGCGGCTTCCGCCTGCTCGCCATGCGGCACGAGGGGACGCGCGTGGCGCAATGGCTGGCGGAGCACGGCATCGCGGCCTTCGCGCTCAAATATCGCCTGATCCAGACCCTTCCCGGCGAGACCAACGAGGCGATGCGCAAGAGGGTCAACGCTACGATTCCCGCCGGGGTCGGTGGCGATCCCGGCGTGGCGGACGGGCTGGAAACGCTGCGCCTGCTGCGCTCACGCGCGGCCGAGTACCGCATCGATCCCAAGCGCATCGGTGTCGTCGGCTTCTCGGCGGGCGGTCATGTCGCGGGCATGATGGCTTTTGCTCCCGAGGCTGTGCGGCCCAATTTCGCCGGGCTGATCTACGGCATGCCGTTCGGCGCGAAGCTGCCGGAAATCCCGCCCGCGAACCTTCCCTATCCGGAAGGCACGCCCAGCGATCCCTGGCTGCAACCTGCGCCCAAGCCCGCGCCGGGCCGCCTGCCGCCGCTGTTCCTGGCCATGTCGCAGGATGACATGGCGGTGGGCTATGGCTTCCGGCCGTTCTACGATGCCCTGTTCGCCAGCGGCTACCGGCCCGAAACCCACCTGTATGAGCGGGGCGGCCACGGTTTCGGCATGAAGCAGACCGGCGGCACGACCGACCATTGGCTCGAGGAATTCCGCTGGTGGATCGCGGGCGAGGGCTTCACGCCCGGTAACTAGCCGGGCGCGGGTTCCGGCCTCAGGGAGCGGTGGTTTCCGCAGGCAGATTGGGGGTGCCCGCCTCGACATAGGCGGCGATGAGCTGGGCGAAGCGCTCGGGCACTTCCAGCGGCGGATAGTGGCCGACGTCGGGCATCATCACGCGCGAGATCTGCGCGTTCTTGAGGTAGCGCGCGATCGCATTGGCGGCCGATTCCGGCAGCAGGTGGTCGGCGGCGCCCCAGATCAGGAAAGTCGGCTTGCGGACCTTGGCCATTTCGACGGTGGCCTGCTTGCCGTCGCCGATGCGGGCGACGAGGGCGATCAGATTCTTCTCAGGGGTGCGGCGATAGAAGTCGTAGTATTCCTTGCGCGTCTGGGCGGAGATACGCGCAGCGTCGCCTGCGAAATAGCTCAGGAATTCGTTCCAGAAGGTCTGGTCGCGAAAGCCTGTCTGCTTGGCCCGCTCGGTCGCGTCGGTGAACGACTTGGGCATGACGAGATGGCTGGTATCCACCGGATCGGACGGGGTGTTCGACAGGATCAGCCGCTCGACGAGGTCGGGGCGGCGGGCGGCCAGATACATGCCCATCGTGCCGCCGCTCGACACGCCGACGAACGTGAGCTTCTTCACGCCGAGGCGGGTGAGCAGTTCCACCGGAATGTCGGTCGGCTGCATCGTCTTCGCAGCAGCGTCGGTGGCGCCGTCGGACAGGCCGTAGCCGGGAATGTCGTAGCGGATGATGCGGTAGCGGCCCTTGAGCGCCAGTGCGATCCGGTCCCACGTGCGCAGGCTGCTTTCCGAGCCATGGACCATGAACAGCACCGGCGCGTTTCTCGGCCCTTCATCCTTGTAGTGAATCTTGAGCCCGCCGATCACGGCATAGCGGCTCTGCGCATCGGCATACTTGCGGCGCAATTCCTCGATGGTGAGGTAGGGCAGGGCAGCCTTGGTTGCGGCTGCGGCGCTCTGCGCATGGGCGGCAGCCGGAACGAGGCCCAGCACCGAAATTGCGACTGTTGCGGCAAGCAGCGGAATGCGGATCATGGCTAACCTTCTTTATCAGGGACAGGCCGAGTTTATCGACTGCTTTCCCGATGTCCGAAAGATCGCCTGGACTATCCGACTGGCGGGCGTGCCCATACGCAAAGGCCCCGGCGAACCTGCGTCCGCCGGGGCCTCTATCTGTTTGCGATTCGGACGATCAGACGATCGCGGCCGCCTTTTCAAGACTGCGGAACATCGCCTGCTGTACGATGTACTCGTGCCGCGCATCGGCATCAGCCTCGAGGTGGGCGAGGTGCGTTTCGCGGGCATCGACCTTGTCCTCGACCGCCGCCTTGTTGGCGATGGTCTGCGCCTGCACGAAATCGCGCGTCACGGTGCGACGCTGGCGGTCGTAGAGCGAGAGCTGCGCTTCGGCGTCTGCGCCTTCGAGTATCACGCGGCTCAGCTTCTCGACGAGGTTCACCGCGTCATGGATGCCCGAGTTCATGCCGAAGCCGCCCAGCGGGTTGTTGAGGTGAGCGGAATCGCCCGCCAGCATGATGCGGCCCTGACGGAAGCTGTTCGCCACGCGCTGGTGGACGCGGTAGCAGGTGCGGTGCTCGGTCTGGACGGGAATGTTGACGCCCAGCAATTCGGCGAAGACCGCGTCCTTGGCGGCGTCGCTGGTCACTTCAGCGACGGAAGCGCCCGACTTCTGCGGCACGAGGACGCGCCACAGACCGGGAACCTTCAGCAGGACGCACCAGAACGGATCGCCGCTGACGTAGTTCACTTCCTTGACCCAGGGCAGATGCTCCTCGATCGGATAGGCGGTCGAGAGGGTCAGGAAGGTTTCGTCGTAGGTGAAGCCATCGAAGCCGATGCCCAGCCACTTGCGCACGGTGGAATTGCCGCCATCGGCGCCGATCAGGTAATCCGCGTGGAACAGCTTGATGTCGAACGGGGTCTCGACCGAAACCTGTACACCGTTGGAGCCCTGCACGCAGTTGGCGACCTGATGCGAGAACAGCACTTCCGCGTTCGGCATCTCGGCCAGCTTGGCGGCGATAAGGCGGGTCAGCTTCCACTGCTCGCACTGCAGGCGATAGGGATAGGGCGTGATGTCGCCGATTTCGCTCATGTCGAGCGAGAAGGTGCGGCCGGTGTTGCGGTTGCTGTACTGGTACAGCGGCGCGCGCAGGCCCTGGTCTTCCAGCGTCTGGCGCAGGCCGAGCTTTTCCAGCATCTCGAGCGTCGGCGGATGGAGGGTGGAGGCGCGCATGTCCTCAAGGCAGGTTGGCGCGCTTTCCAGAACGCGGACTGAAATCCCCTGCAGCGCCAGAGCATAAGCGGCCACCATGCCCACTGGGCCGCCACCGGCGACCAGTACCTGCGAGCGTGAATTGTCTAGTGGTAGCAGCAAGGCGTCCCCCGATGAGTAAATGCCTGTCAGGTAAGGTCGCCAAACGTCGCCGTGACTTGCACGACTGCGCGAAGACCGTCCCCCAGTGAACTGAAAACGACGTGTCGGACTGTGCGCCGCCTGCAGGACTGCCCTTCGACTTTTCGCGAATTCTGGTCCCAAGAGGCGCGCTGCCCTGTTTCGGCATAAGCGAGTTTGGCGGGAGGTGATCCGGTGATTGCACCGATGTTCGCGCTGCGATCACTCGGCCTTGATCACCCCTTGCCGTCCGGGGCATGTGGCAGAACGCAGGACAGGGAAACTCGGCCATGCCGGCCTACAGAATTGGAAAACCGATGTTACTTGACCCCAAGCCCCAGAGTTCCGCCGTTTCCGCGCTGCTCGATGCTCCCAAGACCGCCCGCATGCTCATCGGCGGACAGTGGGTCGATGCAGCGGACGGCGCCGTCGTCGAGACTCTCGATCCGGCCAGTGGAAAGATCATCGGCACGATCCCTGACGCCTCCGCTTCCGATGTGGACGCCGCCGTCGCCGCGGCGCGCAAGGCGCAAGGGCCGTGGGCCGCGACGCCGCCCGCCGAGCGTGCGCGTATCCTCTGGAAGATCGCCGACCTCATCGAGGCCAACATCGACGAATTGTCGGAACTGGAAGCGCTCGATCAGGGCAAGCCGCTCTACGTGGCGCGTTGGGCGGAAATCCCGGGCGCGGTCGGCCAGTTCCGTTTCTTCGCCGGGCAGGCCATGGCGATCGAGGGGCAGACCATCACCCCGTCGATCACCTATCAGCCGCAGGGCAAGGAAATGCGCGCCTGGACCGTGCGCGAGGCCGTCGGCGTCGTTGCGGCGATCGTGCCGTGGAACTCGCCGCTGGTGCTCACCGCGATGAAGCTGGCCCCGGCCTTCGCGGCGGGCTGCGCGGTCGTGCTCAAACCGGCCGAGGACACCTCGCTCTCGGCGATTCGCCTGGGTGAGCTGATCCAGGAAGCGGGCCTGCCCGACGGCGTGTTCAACGTGATCACCGGTCGCGGCGCGATTTCGGGTGCGGCGCTGGCCTCGCATCACGATGTCGACAAGGTCGCCTTTACCGGCAGCACTGCAACGGGCCGGGCGATTCTCGACGCGTCGAAGGGCAACCTCAAGCGCGTCAGCCTTGAACTGGGCGGCAAGTCGCCGGTCGTGATCATGGGTGATGCCGACCTGAACCTCGCGATTCCCGGCGCGGCGAACGCGATCTTCTTCAACGCCGGGCAGGTCTGCGTGGCGGGGTCGCGCTCCTATGTCCACGCCTCGGTCTACGATCAGGTGGTCGAGGGGCTGGCGGCTTATGCCGGCGGGCTCAAGCTCGGCCACGGTCTTGACCCGGCGACGCAGATGGGCCCGCTCGTCAACGCGCGCCAGGCCGAACGCGTCAGCGGTTTCATCGCGGGTGCGCGCAGCGAGGGCGCGGCCATCGTCGCGGGCGGCGAGCGCCTTGGCCCGGCCGGCACTTTCATCACCCCGACCGTGGTGGCGAACGTGACCGCCAGCATGGAAATCGTGCGCGAGGAAGTTTTCGGCCCGGTTCTCGCCGTGCAGAAGTTCGATGACGTGGAAGAAGTCGTCGCGATGGCCAACGACAGCGTCTACGGCCTTGCCGCCAGCATCTGGACGGAATCGCTCTCGCACGCGCATCGCCTGTCGTCGCGGATCAAGGCGGGTACGGTGTGGATCAACTGCCACTCGATGTACGACGCCAGCCTGCCGATCGGCGGCGTGAAGCAGTCCGGCTACGGCCGCGACAGCGGGCGCGAGGCGCTGGAAAGCTACCTCGAGACGAAGACCATCTGCGCGGTGGTGTGATGGACCAAATCCTCCCTGAGCTTACTCGGGGAGGGGGACCGCCGACGCAGTCGGTGGTGGAGGGGGAATTTCCCCTCCGTCAGCCGCTTCGCGACTGCCACCTCCCCATTGCTGCGCAACAGGGAGGATGTAGGACAAAAAAGAAGGCCCGGTAGGACTTGCGTCCCGCCGGGCCTTTTAGGGTGAGGGTGGGCCGGGCACCATTTCTGGCACCCGGTCCGGGAGAGATCAGAAGCTGTAGCGGGCAGTCGCCAGCACGGTGCGCGGGTCGGTCATGAAGCGCGGGTTCACGACCGAGAAGCCGAAGCCGGTCTGCCAGTTGATCTGGTTGAGCAGGTTCTTGCCAGCGACCTGGAACTGCCACGGCCCGACGTCGTACCCGACATAGGCATTGACGATCTGCGTCGAGGTCACCGCGCCGATTGCGGCGTTGTCCGCAGTCGAGAAGAACTTGTCGCGGAAGTTGGCGTCGGCGCCGAACTTCACCTTGCCCGAGCCGAGATCGAAGTTGTAGTCGAAGCCGACAGTCGCCTGGTAATCCGGTAGGAACGGCGGCGAGTTGCCCGCGAGCGAACCGCCCGAAGTGCGATACTTGCCGCGGTTCAGTGCGCCGTTGCCCCAGATCTGCAGGCCGTAGACCGGCTTCCACGCGATCTCGGCTTCGAGGCCCTTGATCGTCATGTTGTAGTTTTCGATCAGGAAGCCGCCGTCGCCGAGGTTGATCGATTCCTGACGGTTCTTGATCTTGTTGACGAAGCCCGAGAGCGCCACGCGCACGGTGCTGCCGAGGTCGGCCTTGATGCCCGCTTCGAAGGCGTCGGTGCTCTGCGGCTTGAACGCGGCGGCCAACTGCGCGGCGGTCGATGCGAGGCCATTATAGCCGCCCGACTTGAAGCCGACGCTGTACGAGCCGTAGAGCAGCACGTCGTTGCTCGGCTTGAAGTTGACGCCCAGCTTGGGGGTGAACTTCTTGTAGTGGTCGCGGCTAACTGCCGGATCGCCGCCGATGTCGGCGTTGAGCGCCTTGTCCTCGAGCGTGTAGCGGCCGCCGGCGATCAGGGCGAGCTGGTCGGTGACGTTGAAGGTCAGCTGGCCGTAACCCGCCCAGGCGTCGGTCTTGGCATGGAAGTTGGTGCGCGAGGGCACGAAGAACGTCGTCGTGTCGACGATCTGGTCGCCGTTTTCGTGGAAGTAGTAGAAGCCGACCACGTAATCGACGAGGCCGTCAGCCAGCGAGCCGGCGGCGTTAACTTCCTGGCTGAACTGCCACTGCTGGGAATCGCTGCTGCGCACGAACAGAGCAAGCGGTGTCGTGCCGGTGGAGCCGATCATCGAAGGATAGACGCCGCCCGAGAAGTCCTGAATCCAGAAGTCGTCCATCTCCGAGTAGCCGGTGATGGAGGTCAGCGTGCCGCCCGGATAGTCGGCCGAGAGGTGGAGCGATCCGCCCTTCTGCTTGACGCGGGTGTCCGATGCCACCGGCGAGAGCACGGTGCGGTACGAGCCCGAGAGCGGGACGATCTTGCCCTCGTCGTTGGTGGTGGTGTTGACCGACCACTGGCCGTCCGAGTTGAGGTCGAGGTAGAACAGGTTCAGGCGGGCCTTCACCACGTCGCCCTTGTAGGCGAGGTCGAACTGACCGCCCTTGAAGTCTTCCTTGCCCACCTTCTTGTCGAGCGTGGCGTTGTACTGGCGGCCGCCGTCACGGGCGCGCACGATGCCGTTGAACGATGCGGCCCACTTGCCGTCCTCGCTCAGCGGGACCGAGATGTAGCCCTTCACGCGTCGTTCGTTCCAGGTGCCGTAGCCGACCTGCACGTTGCCGGTGAACTCGTCCGAGGGCTGCTTGGTGATGATGTTGATCGCACCGGCCGAGGCATTGCGGCCGTAGAGCACGCCCTGCGGGCCGCGCAGGACTTCGATCCGCTCGATCTCGGCGAAGTCCATCAGCGCGCCCTGCATGCGGGCGTTGTAGACGTCGTTGATGTAGAGCGCGACTTCGGCTTCCGACATCACGTAGCCGCCGTCGGTGCCGCCGCCGCCGCGGATGTAGGCCTTGAGGCCCGCCGAGCCGCCGGTCACGCCGTCCAGCTTGAGGTTGGGGACGAGGCGCGCGACGTCGGTGGGGGTGTTCACCTGACGGGTCTGGATTTCGTCAGCGGTGATGGCGGTGACGCTGATGGGCACGTCCTGCAGGCGCTGTTCGGTGCGCTGCGAGGTGACGACGATGTCGCCGAAGCCGTTGGCATCGCTGCTCGCATTTGCGGCGGCGTCCTGCGCGGCGGCCATGGCGGGGAAGGAGCCGATCGCGGTCGCGAGCAGCAGCCCCTTGGAGAATGCCTTCATCATGGTGTCGAATGAACCTTTGTGCGTAGTATCTTCTGAACCCTGGCCCGTGGCGACGTGGCTCTTTTCGAAAGGAGCTTTGCGTCGGCGCCCGTCAGGCAAAGCGGAAGCTGTCGGTGATAAGGTTTTGTGGCAATGCTGCGCCGCAAACTGTCCGCAGGATGATAACTCAGACGCATCGCTCCATGCATGAACCGCTGTGCGGATAAAAACGGCCGGGTAGCGCGCCACTTTTCGGGGCGAGCGTCAGACTGCGGCGAAATCAACGCAGTGGAGGTCATGATGGCAGAGCTTACCGCAACGCAGGGCGCGGGCGTCGTACTGGTCACGGGCGCGGCGTCCGGCATCGGCAAGGCGGCGGCGGACCTGATCGAAGCGGCCGGGCGCACGGTGGTTCGCGCGGATTTGCACGATCAGGACGGACGCGGCGTCGCGCTCGATGTCGCCGATCCCGCCGCATGGGATGCACTCGTCGCGCGGCTGGAGGCCGAGGGTGGTATCGACGGCCTCGTCAACTGCGCGGGCGTCGGCGGCCTAGGCGCCATCGACGAGATCGCCATCGAGGACTGGGACCGCATCATGGCCGTCAACCTGCGAGGCACGGCGCTCGGCTGCCGCGCGGTGCTTCCGGCGATGCGCGCGCGGGGGCACGGGTCTATCGTCAATATCGGTTCCACCTTCGGTCTCGTCGCGCGCAACGACTGCGTGGCCTACGGCGTGAGCAAGGCGGCGGTAATCCACCTGACCCGCTGCATGGCGGTAGACCTTGCCGATGCGGGCGTGCGCGTGAACTGCGTGTGCCCCGGCCTGATCGAGACGCAGATGACAGCCCCGCTCGCCGATGCCGGGCTGGAGGCGCTGATGCAGGCCAACCTCCAGGCTCACGCGCTGCGCCGCATCGGCAAGCCCGCCGAGGTTGCGGAAATGGTCGCTTTCCTTATCTCGGATGCAGCCAGCTTCGTGACCGGGGCGGCGATCCCGGTCGATGGCGGCTACACCTCGGGCAAGTGGGTGTGACGCCCCACTGTCCGAGGGGTGGAGATTCCACTTTCGCAGGTGCGTGATCGCCGGCCCCGCTTATAGTTTGCGCATACGTCTTCAGGGATAACCCAATGCTCAACACCTTCCAGCAGCAGCTCCATGGCATGCTGCCCACCCCGACCTCGGAAGAAGCCTCGCGGCAGGAGTTCGCGAAGAGCCTCAAGCACTTCATCCAGCAGGGCCTGCTGCCCGGCCTGCACCCGATCTATTCGGGCCGCGCCGCCCAGCGCTTCGAGAAGGAAGCGGGTCGCGCGCCGGTCGATCGCCACGACATCCGCAAGGCGATGGTGCCGGACAACTACTTCCGCCACTACGCCGCTGTGAACCGCATCAGCCAGGAACTGCTGTGGGACAGCGTGATCGATTCGATCGAGCGCGAGGAAGACAGCCTCAAGGCCGCCGCCGCTGCGAATTCGGCGAAGAACAAGGGCGAGCTGCGCATCCCCGAGGGCTTCGAGGTTCCACGCTACGTCTCCTCGCTCGACATCCACTGCATGCCGGGTGGTTATGCGGGCGGCCCGGACGATGCTTCGGACGTCTCGCTCGGCGTGCTCTACGACCGCGGTGTGTACCTCTATTCGATGGGGTACACCGGCCCGTTCAACGACGACATGGGCCGCTCGGTGGTGAACTACCTCAAGCGTAACATGCCGGACTTCAAGCCCAGGCGCATCCTCGACCTGGGCTGCACGGTCGGCCACTCGACGCTGCCGTACAAGGAACTGTTCCCCGAGGCGGAGATCTGGGGCGTGGATGTCGGCGGTCCGATGGTGCGCTATGCCCACGCCCGCGCCGGTGCGTTCGGCCTCGACGTCAACTTCGCGCAGATGAACGCCGAGAAGACCGAGTTCGAGGACGCCTCGTTCGACCTCGTCGTCAGCCACATCCTGCTGCACGAGACCAGCGGCAAGGCAATGCCCCGCGTGTTCGAGGAATGCGCCCGCGTCCTCAAGCCCGGCGGCCTGATGATCCACGCGGATCTGCCGCCGTTCGACCTGATGGACCCGTTCACGCAGTTCATCCTCGACAACGAGACGTACTACAACAACGAGCCGTTCTGGGGCGCGATGCGCGACATGGACCAGATCGCGCTGGCCACCAAGGCGGGCTTCGACCCGGCGACCATCCGCTTCGACACCGCTCCGATGGCCGTGATGGAATATGCGGGTGCGGGCTATACCGAGGAATCGGCCGCCGACGTTGCCGAGCGCGAGTTCACGGCGGGCGAGTTCGCTCCCGGCGGCGGCTGGGAAGTTCTCATCGCCCAAAAGCCCGCAGCCTGACACAACAATGCGGAATGTCCTTCTTCTCTTCGTCATTGCGAGCGAAGCGAAGCAATCCAGAGCGGCGTTAACTGCCCTGGATTGCTTCGCTTCGCTCGCAATGACGAGGATGGGGAGTGGGCGCAGCCGCTACTAGGATAACAGACATGAAGCGTGACGCACGGGGCAAGCGGCCCCAGTTCTACCAAGACCCGGCCCTCGACCAGATGATGGGCATGATCATGGTCCTCGCGGGTGAGGTTTCGGTGCTGGCCGACCAGCTCGATTCTACCCAGCGTGTGCTGGCCAACCACAACATCGACGCGCGCGCCGAAGTCGATGCGCTCGTCCTCGACGACGCGGCGCTGGAAGCGCGCGAGGCGCGCCGCCAGCAGATGCTGGAACGCATGTTCTACCTCGTCCGCAAGGAAGCTTCCGAGGCGGCAGGCAAGGAAACAACCGAAGGCTACATCGCCACCCTCGACGCGATCGCGGAAGGGTAAGCGATACAATGAGCATAAATGCGAGCGCGCTGGCGAACATCGTCGGTGCGGACAACCTGCTGACCGACCCGGCCAAGGTCGCCTACTTCGCCACCGACGTCTACCGTGCACAGATCATGCCGGGCGCGGTCGCGCGTCCTGGCACGATCGAGGAACTGCAGGCCGTGGTGCGCGAGGCGGCGGCCGCCAAGCTGCCGTTCACCGTGCGCGGCGGCGGCGCGTCCTACACCGATGGCTACAATGCGGTGGACGGCTCGCACCTGCTGATCGACATGAGCCGCCTGAACCGCATCGTCGAGATCGACGAGTTCAACGGCTACGTCACCGTCGAGGCGGGCGTTACCTGGCTCCAGTTGTCCGACGCGCTGGAGGCCAAGGGCCTGCGTACGCCGTTCCGTGGGCCGTTCTCCGGCATTGCCGCGACCATCGGCGGATCGATGTCGCAAAACTCGATCAGCCACGGTTCGGGCGCATGGGGCATCTCGGCGGAATCGGCACTGGCCTTCGACATCGTGCTTGCCGACGGCAGCCTGCTGCGCACCGGCACAGGCGCGCTGGGCGAGAAGCCGTTCGGCCGTCATGCCGGGCCGGACCTCACGGGCCTGTTCACCGGCGACTGCGGCGTTTTCGGCCTCAAGGCCCGGGTTACGCTGCCGTTGCTGCGTCACAAGCCTGCGCATCGCGTGCTGTCCTTCGCCTTCGCCGAATTCGCGCAGATGCACGAATCGATGCGCCGCATCGCCATGGAGCGGGTCGAGGATTCGCACTTCGCGCTCGACGCCGCGCTGTCGCAGGGCCAGATCGCCAAGCAGGAGCGTGCGGGCGGCCAGCTGGCGATGGCGATGTCCATCGTCAAGAGTTCGCCCTCGGTCTTCGCCGGGCTCAAGCAGGTCGCGGCGGCGGGCATTCTCGCCCGCAAGCAGATTTCCGCTTCGAACTTCATGACGCACTACATCGTCGAGGGTTTTGACGATGCCGAGTGCCGCGCCAAGCTGCAGCGCCTGCGTGACCTGACCGCAGACCTCGGCCGCGAAATCGTCGCGACGGTGCCTTCGGTGGTGCGCGGCATGCCCTTCGCACCGCTCTACAACACGCTCGGCCCGGGCGGCGAGCGCTGGGTGCCGCTGCACGGCGTCATGGCGCATGACCGCGTGCGTGATTTCCACGAAGCGCTCCAGCGCTTCTACGCGGACCGCGCCGCCGACATGACGCAGCACGGCGTGTGGGGCGGCGGCATGTATTCCACCGTTGGGTCGAGCGGTTTCCTTTACGAAATCGCGCTCTACTGGCCGGACGAGCAGACCGCCTACCACGCGGAATCGGTGCCCGGCGACTACCTCGCCAGCCTGCCGAAATTCCCGGCGAACCCGGCCGCGCGTGAGTACGTCCATCGGCTCAAGGGTGAACTGGTCGACCTCTACGACGCCCACGGCGCGCTGCACTTCCAGCTCGGCCGAGCCTATCCCTACGCCGCGCGCCTCGGCGCGGAGCCCAAGGCGCTGGTCAGCGCGATCAAGTCGGCGCTCGATCCGCAGGGCCTCGTCGGTCCGGGCGTGCTGGGCCTGTGACCCGCAACAGCGTCCGCAAGTCCTACGTGGACCTTGCGGACGGGCAGCTGCACGTGCGCGAGGTGGCGGGCCTTGAAGCGCCGGGCGGGGAGCCCGCCATCGTCTTCCTGCACCAGACCGCGTGCTCGGCGCAGAGCTACGACCCGCTGCTGGCCGAACTCGATCTGCCCAACCGGCTCGTCGCGATCGACACGCCGGGCTTCGGGGGCAGCTTCGATCCGGTCGGCTGGCCTTCGCTCGCGGACTATGCGGCGTGGATTCTGGAAGGGATCGACGCGCTCGGGATCGGGCGTTTCCATGTCTTCGGGCATCACACCGGCTCCAGCCTTGCGGTGTACTTCGCCGCGAACCATCCCGAGCGGGTGGCGTCAATCATACTGGCGGGCGCCGAGCTGATGACGCCGGATGAGCGCGCGCACTTCGAGCAAACGCATGGCGAGCCGATCGGCCTCAAGCGCGACGGATCGCACCTCCAGACCAACTGGGACTACGCCGCCGGCTACAACGAGGGCATCGACGTGGAGATCATCCATGACGAAGTCGTCGCCATGCTGCGCGCATGGAAAGCCCGGCCGCAGGCCTACATGGCGGTGGCAAAGTCCGACACGCCTGCACTGGCAGCGCGTGTCACCGCGCCAGTGCTGCTGCTGACCTCACCCGACGACTACTTCCACGCCGAGCTGGACCGCGCGAAGGCCGCTTTCCCCGGCGCGAGCCTTGCCGTCACCGGCGGGGCGAACTTCCAGGCCACCGCGGACCCGCAAGGCGTCGCGCGCGCGGTGGAAGAGTTTCTGGCGTCGTCCCGGACTTGATCCGGGACCGCTGGCGGTCTTTAGGCGCGCGCTATCAGGACGATCCCGTCGAGAGGCGGGCTGGTCCTGATAGCGGTCCCGGATCAAATCCGGGACGACGTGTATCAGGAATAGTCCAGTTCCGGGCGGGTGCGCTCCTGCTGCGCGGGGTCGGTTTCAACGAGGTTGATGAATACCCCATCGCAGTCGCGGATGCAGACTTCCAGCTGCGCGCGGTGTTCCATCGCGAAGACCTGCGGCTCCGGCGCCCACGTTGCGCCGAGGGCGCGCAGCCTTTCCATCGTTCCGGCCATGTCGGTGACGTAGAAGACCAGCGCCACCTCGCCGATGCGCGCCGGGCCGGTTGCGGGGGGGATGGCCTCGTTCGTGGTGCCGTCCGCCAGCTTGAACAGGCCGACCATGCCGTAGTTGGGGCCGGGGCGCTTGACGATGCGGATCTCGAATGGGCGCGGGTCGTCGAAGCCCAGGATCTCGGTCGCCGAAGGATGGCTCAGCTTGCCCTCGAAGTAAGTCTCGGTGAGGCCGATGGCGCGGTAGAATTGCGTCGCCTTGTCGAGATCGCGCACGAAGATCGTCGCACGCACGAGGGCGGAGGAGGGATGCTCGGTCATCGGTCTGCCTTTGCTGGTTCGCCCCGATAGTTCCCGTCCTGCCGCGCCGCCGCGAGCGCGCGGCCGCCAATGGTCGTCAGGTGGACAACGGGACGGGTGTCGCCTTGCGGAAGGTCGGCCCGGGGCGCGATGAACGGTCATGATCGGGAGCATCAGCAGCCCCCGGTCCGCAAGGGCGACACGATCTTCCGGCCAGGGTTCTGCCGGCCCGTCTGCAACTCTTTCGGAGAGTCCGCTCTCCAGCTGCGTGGGATATAGAAAATGACGGATTCTCTCGGTTACCGCATGAAGTTCGCGGTGGTCGCCCCCTCGACCAACACCAGCGTCGAGCCCGAGTACGCGGACATGCGCCCGCGCGGCGTGACCAACCATTTCTCGCGCATCGCGATTCCCGACACCAAGGTCGTGGACGACGCGACGTTCGTGGAGATGCTGGAGAACATCCGCAGCGCCACGTTCGATGCGGTCGACGTGTCGATGTCGATGGACCCGGGCTGCGTCGTCATGGGCATGTCGGCCGAGACCTTCTGGGACGGCGCCGAGGGCGCCGAGCGCCTGCACCAGCGCATGCTGGAGCGGACCGGCGGCGTGCCGGTGATCATGGGCTCCACCGCCGTGGACGCCGCGATCCGGGCCTATGAGGAGGCCGACGGCAAGAAGATCCGCAAGATCGGCATCCTCACCCCTTATGCGCCGGTGGGCGACGCCAACGTCAAGAAGTTCTTCGAGGACCAGGGCTACGAGGTCGTCCACGTCGAAGGCCTCAAGTGCCAGTCGCCGATGCTGATCGCGCACGAGGACAAGCAGACCCTCAAGCGCGCCGCCATCAAGGTGAGCGAGGGCGTCGACGCGGTGATCCAGGCGGGCACCAACCTGGCCTTCGCCGAAGTCGCCGCCATGGCCGAGTTCTGGCTGGAAAAGCCGGTGATCGCGATCAACACCGCCACCTACTGGCACGCCCTGCGCACGATGGGCTTCACGGACCAGAAGGAAGGCTTCGGCCGCCTGCTTGCGGATTTCTGATCCGTCACTTGCAAAGCAAGCACTGGCGATACGGCATCGGCGCTCTAAGCTGACCTCAGGGTCGAGAGATTAGAATACGGAGTTCACAATGGAATACGATTACGTCCCGATGCCGCAGCGCCAGCCGCTCCAGTGGCCGGACGGCAAGCGCGTGGCGCTGCTGATCACCTTCAATCTCGAGACCTGGGATCTCACCAAGGATACCGACAAGCCCTATTACGCGGGCGGCCCGGCGATCCTGCCGGACATCCTGCCCGGCAACACGCCGGACTTCCCGAACTACACTTGGCGCGAATATGGCCAGCGCGTGGGCATCTGGCGCCTGTTCGACCTGTTCGACGAACTGGGCGTCAAGGCCAGCTGCACCACCAACGCCGTCACCTTCGAGCGTCGCAAGGCGATGACCGATGCGGTGCTGGAGCGCGGCTGGGAACTGCTCACCCACAACTGGGAGCAGGGCGAACTGCTCACCACCTTCGCGCACGAGCCGGAGAAGGAGCGCGACATCATCATGCGCTCGCTCGAGCAGTTCGAGAAGTACACCGGCCGCAAGTCCAAGGGCTGGCTCTCGTCGTCGCTGCGCGGCACGATGCAGACGGCGGACATCCTCGCAGGGGAGGGCTGCACCTTCTACTGCGACATCATGAACGACGACCAGCCGTACCTGCTGCGCACGCCGAACGGCCCGATCGTTTCTGTCCCGTATTCCAACGAGATCAACGACTTCACCTTCATCACCCGCAAGAACTTCACCACCGACCAATTCCGCGATGCGCTGATCGAGGAACTCGACGTCCTCTATGCGGAAGGCGCCAAGAGCGGCCGCATCATGAACATCGGCCTGCACCCGCACGTCGCCGGCCGCGCCCACCGCGTCCGCGCGGTGCGCGAGTTCATCGAGCACGCCAAGTCGCTCGACGGCGTCTGGTGGACCACGCGCGAGGAAATCGCCGAGTGGTATCTCCAGAACCACGAAAGCCATATTCCTGGCCAACTCGGCTGATGGAAAAGGCCCGGGTTCTCGTCGCCGGCGGCGGCATCGGCGGGTTGACGGCGGCCATCGGGCTCCTGCGCAAGGGGTTCGAGGTCGAAGTCTTCGAAGGCGCGCAGAGCTTCGGGGAAGTGGGGGCGGGCGTCACGCTCGCGCCCAACG
This sequence comes from Novosphingobium resinovorum, assembly GCF_027922145.1. Taxonomy (GTDB): domain Bacteria; phylum Pseudomonadota; class Alphaproteobacteria; order Sphingomonadales; family Sphingomonadaceae; genus Novosphingobium; species Novosphingobium resinovorum. The sequence continues at coordinate 155,631 of NZ_BSFC01000030.1, forward strand.
CGATGGCGGGGCTGCAGTACCTCGGGCTCGGGCCAAAGATCGAGGCTGCGGGTAGCGAGCCGGTGCGGCAGGTCGTGCGGCACTGGGAAGATGGCCGCGTTCTCAAGACCTTGGAGCGCGGCAACCAGATGCGTGAGAAGTACGGCGTTCCGTACCTCTACATGCACCGCGCCGACCTGCACGCGATCCTCGTCGAGACAGCGCGGGAGCTGGGCGGCAAGCTGCACCTCTCCGCAAGGGTGGTGCAAGCGGCACACAGCGGCACACAAGCGTTGCTCAAGCTCGCAGACGGCACCGAACATCACGGCGACCTGCTCGTCGGCGCTGACGGGCTCAAGTCTGTAGTGCGCAAGATCTTCGAACCGATCTCCGCTCACTTCACCGGCCACGTCGCGTGGCGCGGCGTGGTGCCCGTGGACGAGCAGCTCCGCGAGCTGGCCGAGAACCCCGGCAACTTCATCGGGCCGGAGCGCATGGCGGTGTGGTATCCGCTGCGCGGCGGCACGCAGCTCAATCTCGTCTTCTTCGCCCGCGAGGAAGGCTGGACCGACGACGGCTGGACGATCCCCGCGAAACGTGCCGAACTGCAGCAGGTCTTCGCCGGCTGGTGCGAGCCGATCCAGTATATGATCGCGCATCTGGAGGAAGACCGCCTGTTCAAATGGGCGATCAATGCCCGCTCGGCGCTGTCGACCTGGAACCAAGGTGGCTGCATCACCCTGCTCGGCGACGCAGCGCATGCGATGACGCCATTCCTGGGGCAAGGCGCCTCCTGCGCCATCGAGGACGCGGTGGTCCTGTCGCGTGCGATGGAGGCCGGGGCCACGGTGGCCGAGGCGATCGAACGCTACGAACGTGCGCGCATCGCGCATGCGACGTTCATCCAGGCGGAATCGAACGCCAACGCCGAACGCCTGCAGAGCAAGGACGCGGACAACTTCGGCAAGAAGGAAGTCCGCAACGAGGAAACGCTGGGCCTGTTCGCCTACGATGCCGGCAAGGTGGAAGTATAAGATGACCCTGACTGCAGCCGATTTCCCCGTTGAACTCTCGCCCGGCACCTGGGACGTCCTGCGCGGCGACTTCCCGCTGCTGATCGACGGCAAGTTCGTATCCTCCGCAAGCGGCGCGGCGGGCGTAACCCACGATCCCGCGACCGGCGCCGCGCTGGCGGGCTTCGCGCTGGGCGATGCGGTGGACGTGGACCTTGCGGTCCGCGCGGCCCACAAGGCGTTCGGCGGCCCGTGGTCGAAGCTCTCGCACTTCGAGCGCGCAAGGCTGCTGCGCAAGCTGGCCGACCTGTTCGAGGCTAACACGCAAGTGCTGGCCGAACTCGAGGTCATCGACAACGGCATGCCGATGTGGCTCGCCGGACTGACCGCGCGCAACAATGCCGAACTGTTCCACTACTACGCGGGCTGGGCGGAGCGGATCGAGGGCACCACCACGACGCCGCCCGCGCATGTCCTCGCGGCGGGAGAGGCGCTGACCTACACCCTGCGCGAGCCGGTCGGCGTCGTTGGCCAGATCGTGCCGTGGAACGTGCCGCTCTCGATGGCGTGTCTCAAGCTGGCCCCGGCGCTGGCGGCGGGGTGCACCGTGGTCCTCAAGCCCGCCGAGGAGACGCCGCTCAGCGCCGTCGTGCTCGGCCGGCTGATCATGGAAGCGGGCTTCCCCGAGGGCGTCGTCAACATCGTCAATGGCGATGGCGCGACGGCGGGCGCGGCGTTGGTCAAGCACCCGCTGGTGTCCAAGATCTCGTTCACCGGGTCGACCGAAGTGGGCAAGCTGATCGTGCGCGAATGCGCCGACGATCTCAAGAAAGTCAGCCTCGAACTGGGCGGCAAGTCGCCGGTGATCGTCTTCCCGGATGCGGACATGGCCAAGGCCGTGCCGGGCGTTGCGATGGCGACCTTCTTCCTGCAGGGCCAGAACTGCATGGCGGGCACGCGCATCTTCGTCCACGCCGATATCTACGACGAACTGCTCGAAGGCATGGCCGCGTTCGCCGGGTCGATGAAGATCGGCCACGGCCTGCATGCGGACACGATGATCGGCCCGCTGATCTCCGCGAAGCAGAAGGCCCGCGTCATGAGCTACGTGGACGAGGCCAGGGCAGGCCCGGCGCGCGTCGTCGCGGGGGGCAAGGCGCCCGAAGGCCCCGGCCACTTCGTCGAGCCCACCATCGTCGCCGACACCACCCCCGACATGCGCGTGGTGCGCGAGGAGATATTCGGCCCGGTCATGGCCGTCCAGCGCTTCGAGGGCGACGACCTCGACGCCATCGCCGCGATGGCGAACGACAGCGACTTCGGCCTTTCGGGCAGCGTCTGGACGCAGGACCTGTCCACCGCGCACAAGATGGCGGCGCGGGTGCGGTCGGGCCATGTCTCGGTCAACACTCACGGCGCGGTCGGCGCGAACATCCCGTTCGGGGGCTTCAAGCAGTCGGGCTGGGGGCGTGAGTTCGGGCGCGAGGGGCTGGACCTCTATCTGGAGACCAAGGCCGTGACCGTGGCCCTGTGATGGAAAATGCAGTGACTTATCTTCGTCGTCATGCGGGCCGCATCGTCTATCATCACGCCAACGGCCCGCAGGGGATCGAGGACTTCGGCATCGACGTGCGCGCCGATGGTCGCACGGTCCGCGCCTATTGCGAGATGGGCGACGGCGCCCTGACCCGCGACGCTTCGTGGAGCCTCGATGCCGATCTGCGCCCGGTCGAGGGTCAGGTGCGCGTCGTCCAGCACGGCAAGCTGACGGGCAGTTCCTGGTACTATTTCACGCCTGACGCCACGCACTGCGAGTCGCTGACCGCGAACCTCGGGCGCACCAGCCAGACCTTGCCCGGACGGGTCGATTATCTCGGCCTGCATCCGCTAGTGGGCGACGGTGCCATCGCGCTTGCGCGCGGGACCGACGAGCCGGGGGCGGAGCGGATGATCCCGAGCGTCACCTGCTCCTACGACGTCAACGGCGAAAGCTCGCTTGTCGCGCTGCCGATCACGATCGGCGTTACCTATGTCGGCAAGGAGGAGGTGACCGTCCCGGCGGGCACGTTCACGGCCGACGTCTACGAACTGCGCTGGCAGCCGCACTGGCCGCCGGCGCGGCTGTGGGTGCACGGCGAGGATTCGGTGTTCCTGCGCCTGACCTGGGAATTCTCCGGCCTCGACAGCCAACTGGAGCGCTACGCGACCGCCACGGGCGAGGATAGCGCCTGGTTTGCAAGCTGACGTCGGCCCCGCTCACCCTTTTCCTGCTCTCACTCCTTTTCGTCATTGCTTCGCTACGCTCGCAATGACGAGGGGTGTGGACGACGCCTGCCCTCAATGTCGCTCGATCGAGACGTGGCGCAGTTCATGCACCGGCGCGAGGCGGCGGCGCAGTTCGCCATGGTCGCGTGCCGAACTGGCCGATATGATCGCGGCATGGGCGTCGGGGCCGATGCGCCAGACGTGGAGGTCGGTGATGCGCGCGTCGCCGGGGCCTTCGATGGCCTCGCGCACTTCTTCCGCGACGTGGTCGTCGGTGCGGTCGAGCAGGATGGCGGCGGTGTCCTTCATCAGCGACCATGACCAGCGCGCAATGACGACCGCGCCGACCACGCCCATCAGCGGGTCGAGGAAGGTCCAGCCCAGATAGCGCCCGGCCAGCAACGCGACGATCGCCATGACCGAGGTGAGCGCATCGGCCAGCACGTGCAGGTAGGCCGAGCGCAAGTTGTTGTCGTTGTGCGCGTGGCCGTGATGATGCCCGTGATCATGAGCGTGCTCATGATGGTGGCCATGCCCGTGCCCATGGTGGTGATGGTCGCCCGACAGCAGCAGGGCGCTGACGATGTTCACGATCAGGCCGATCACCGCGACGATGGTGGCGTCCCCGAACGCCACCGGGCCGGGGTTGAGCAGGCGTTCCACTGATTCCACCCCGATCCCCACCGCGAACAGCGCCAGAACCAGAGCCGAGGCGAAGCCGGCGAGGTCACCGACCTTGCCGGTCCCGAAGCTGAAGGCCGGATTTCGGCGGTGCCTGCGGGCATAGCGATAGGCCAGCGCGGCGACGCCGAGCGCTCCGGCATGGGTCGCCATGTGGAACCCGTCGGCGAGCAGGGCCATCGATCCCGTGGCATATCCGGCGACGATCTCGCCCACCATCATGACGGCGGTGAGCACGACGACCCACTGCGTGCGGCGGGCGTTGGCGTCGTGCGAGGCGCCGAGGAAATCGTGATCGTGAACGGATGGGTGAGGCAGGGAAGCCATGGGAAATGCGGTCTTTCTACTTCGCGTAACGGCGGATGGCGGCGATCACGGCCTGTACGCCGTCCTCGCGCTCGGCATCGGAGAGGTCGGGCGCGGAGACGTGGGTGCGCAGGTGGTCCTCGATCAGTTCGTCGATGAAACCGTTGACCGCGCCGCGCACCGCCGCGCTCTGCAGCAGCACTTTCGCGCAGTCCTCGCCCTCGACGAGCGAACGCTCGACCGCCTGCAACTGCCCGACCATGCGACGTATCCGCATGATGAGCGCCTGATTGTCCTTGCCGAGATGTGCCATACCTATACCCCCTTAGGGTATAAGCGGTGAAGCCGCAAGGTTTGACCCGCCCGGGCGGTCCCGATACGGGAACAAAGTCGAGGGCCGTTCATTTCAAAAGCCCGCGCCGACGCTCCGTTTCGCTTCGGGAGCGTCGCCCATCCGCCGGTTCGGGTCGCCATCCGCAGCCGGCGCCACAGACGCAGGATCACGAGCACGCGATGAGCGTAATCACCACTATCGCCGCAGCGGCAGCCGCCCCCGCCGCCACTCCGGCTCCCGCAAAGTCCCCCATTCCCGACGTTTCCGTGCAGGTCCGCGACTTGTCGAATTCGACCTTCGCGTGGTTCCAGACCTACTGGCTGCAGATCATCATCGCGGTGGCCATCGCCGTCGCCATCGTCTCGGCGCTTTACGCGCTACGCCGCCTCGGCGCGCGGTTGTGTCGGGAAGAGCGCGGGCGCGGCGACTGGCTCACCATCGTCGGCCGGGTGGTCACCAAGACGACCAACTATTTCATCATCATGGTCGCGATCCGCGCGGTCGACGGCTACGCGCAGACGCCGCCGATGATCGACCGGATGGTGACCTTCTTCTTCACCCTCGCCGCCGTCCTGCAAGGCGCGATCTGGGCGCGCGAGTTCATCCTCGGCGCAATCGAGCACAAGACTTCGGCCGAGCACTTCAAGGGCGAAGCGATCATCAACGCCATGGGCCTCATCCGCCTGCTGGTGAGCGTGGTCGTCTTCGCGGTGGCGACGGTGGTTCTGCTCGACAACATCGGCGTCAACGTCACCGGCCTCGTCGCGGGTCTGGGTGTGGGCGGCATCGCCATCGGTCTGGCAGCGCAAGGCATCTTCGCCGATCTTTTCGCGGCGCTGGCGATCATCTTCGACCGCCCCTTCAGCAAGGGCGATCAGATCAGCTTCGGCACCAGTTCGGGCGTGATCGAGGCGATCGGGCTCAAATCCACGCGCATCCGCGCCTATACCGGCGAACTGCGGATCATCGCCAACAAGAACCTGCTCGACAAGGAGATCCTGAACGTCAGCGGGCGCGACCACATCCGCCTGCCGTTCACCATCGGCGTCGCCTACGAGACCCCTCCGGAGACGCTGGCGCGCATTCCGGGCATCCTGACCGAGCTTGTCGAGGCGGAAGGCGGCAAGGCATCGCGCGCCGGTTTCGAGAGCTTCGGCGCCAGTTCGCTCGATTTCAGCCTGCTGGTGGACGTGCCCGGCAAGGACTGGGGCATCGCCCACCCCTTGCGCGACCGCTTGATGGTGGCGATCGTCAAGCGGTTCGCGCAGGAGGGCATTGCGATCCCCTATCCCACGCAGACGACCTTCACCGCCGCGCCCGACGGCACGATCATCATGCCCTATCCCGAAAAGGCGACCTGACGACGATGGCAGGGCGCTGTACGCCTTTCGTCGAAACCCCGGATGCGTTTGCCGGGAGAATCAGCTAAACGCAGGCGGCAATGGAGCTTTCCCGCCATATAGCCGCCGACCCCCGCGAGCCCGAACTGGACAACGTGCTCGTCGAGACCCCCTTGCCCGAAGGCAGGGGGTGGCGCACTTGGCCGCGCCGACTGTTGGCATGGCTGTGGCGGCTTCTGCCGTGGCACCGCTGGACGTGGAAGCAGCGCATCGTCCGCACTTTCGCGGGGGTTCTGGCGCTGTTCGTGCTGACCGTGGGCTATCTCGCGGTCACCGCGCCGCTGTCCAAGTCGCTCCAGCCGATCGCGCCGCCCGAGATCACCCTGCTCGCCGCCGACGGTACGCCGATCGCCCGCAACGGCGCGGTCACCGACGATCCGGTCAAGGTAAAGGACCTGCCGCCGCACGTCGTGCAGGCGTTCCTGGCGATCGAGGACCGGCGGTTCTATTCGCACTGGGGCATCGACCCGCGCGGCATCGCCCGCGCCGCGCTCAGCAACGTGACCGGCGGGAATACGCAGGGCGGCTCCACCATCACGCAGCAGCTGGCCAAGTTCACGTTCCTGAGTTCGGAGCGCAGCCTCACGCGCAAGGGGCGCGAGATGCTGATCGCGTTCTGGCTGGAGGCATGGCTGACCAAGGACGAGATCCTCGAGCGCTACCTTTCCAACGCCTACTTCGGGGACAATACCTACGGCATCCGCGCGGCCTCGCTGCACTACTTCCATCGCCAGCCCGAGAAGCTGACCGAGGGGCAGGCGGCGCTGCTGGCAGGGCTGATGAAGGCTCCCTCGCGCCTGGCGCCGACCAACAACTTCGCCGCGTCCGAAAAGCGGATGAGGGTGGTCCTGCAAGCCATGGCCGATGCGGGATACATGACTCCGCAGCACGCGAAGGCCGTATCCACGCCCCGTCTCGACGTGCGCAACCGGGCCGAGCTTCCGACCGGCACCTACTTCGCCGACTGGGCGCTGCCGCAGGCGCGCCAGCTCGAAGCGGCGGGCCACGCCGAGTCCTATCGCACCACGCTGGATTCGCGCCTGCAAGCCGCCGCGCACCGCGCCACCCGGCAGGTTCCTGCAGGCACGCAGGTCGCGCTCGTGGCCATGCGCCGTAACGGAGAGGTCGTCGCCATGGTCGGCGGGCGGGACTATTCGCAAAGCCCGTTCAACCGCGTCACGCAGGCGCGCCGCCAGCCAGGCTCGACTTTCAAGCTGTTCGTCTACCTCGCCGCGATCAAGTCCGGGATGAGCCCCGAGGATACGATCCCCAACACGCCGATCGATACCGGCTCCTACCGCCCGCAGAACGCCGGCGGGGCCTATTCGCCGACGATCACGCTGGAGGATGCCTTCGCGCGGTCCAGCAACGTCGCGGCGGTGCGGCTGTTCAACCGGGTCGGGGACGAGTCGGTGATCGACATGGCGCGGCGGCTCGGCGTGTCTTCGCCGCTGCCGATGGGCGATCCCAGTCTGGCGCTCGGCACCGCGACGATGACGCTGCTGGAACTGACCTCCGCCTATGCGGGCGTCGCCGCCAACAGCTTCCCGGTCGAGCCGCGCGCTTTCCCGGTGCCGGAGGCGGGCTGGTTCGACTGGTTGCTCGATGGCAAGCGCTCGCTCTCGAAGCATGATCACGAGGCGATCGAGGGCATGCTGCGCGCCACCGTCAATCGCGGCACAGGCCGTGCGGCCATGCTGCAGGCGCCGAACTTCGGCAAGACCGGCACCAGTCAGGAGAACCGCGATGCGCTCTTCGTGGGCTATTCGGGTGATCTCGTCGTCGGCGTCTGGGTCGGCAAGGACGATAATTCGCCGCTGAACGGGGTCTCCGGCGGCACCGTCCCGGCGCGCATCTGGCGCGACTTCATGCGCGAGGCATTGGGCGAGAAGGCCGCGCCGCCGCGCAAGGCTGCCGATCCGGACGGCCCGGTCCAGCCGCTCGACGTGCCCGACCTCGGCGACATTCCGGTGGGCGACGACAACCACATCCGCATCGAGAACGGGCAGGCGGTGTTGAGCACCAGGGTCGAAGGGGTGCCGCTCGACGTGACGCTGGACGGGCAGGGCCTGCGCATCGAGCCGAGCGGCAGCGCCTCACCCGCACCGAGATCATCGGTCGCGCCGAGCCCTTCGGGGGCGCCGTGACAGTTCGTCGTCCCGGACTTGATCCGGGACCGGTGGCTGTCTTTAGGCGAGTTCTGTCGGTAAGGTGCTGCTCCCGTAAGTGGGCTGGTCACGGCCAGCGGTCCCGGATCAAGTCCGGGAAGACGTCCCTGCCGCCATCACACCGGAATCTTCGTCCGGTACACCACCGGCCTTAGTGCAAAGCTGGTGGTGACTTGCGAGACGCCCTCGATCCGCGTCAGCCTGTTGCGCAGGAAATCCTCGAAAGTGCCCAGCGAAGGCACCAGCAGCCGCAACTGATAGTCCGCCTCCCCGGTCATCAGGTAGCATTCCATCACCTCGGGAAACTGCATGATCGCGGTCTCGAAGGCTTCGAGGTGGCGGTCGTCCTGCTGGTCGAGCCGCACGCGGACGAAGGCGGTGACGCCAAGGCCCACCGTCTCGGGATCGACCAGCGCGACGTAGCGGGTGATCACGCCTTCGCCTTCCAGCTGTTTGAGGCGGCGCAGGCAGGGGGACGGGGACAGGCCGACCCGCTCCGACAGTTCCTGATTGGTGATACGCCCGTCCGACTGCAGCTCGTCGAGAATCCGGCGGTCAATCGAGTCCAGCGGTGATGGCATGATTATGGCGTCCATTATGGAATTATCGGCAGGTTCTGCCAATGGATACGCGCCGAGAGGCCGAACACGCAAGGACATGCGCAGCCCGCCGAGCGTATTCTGCCGCGATGGCGCTCGAGCGCCATTCAGGGAGCATGAGCAGATGGCCGACACGATCACCCAGACCCGCGCCGACCTTGTCGCGACTCTGGAGGCGCTGGAGAAGCGGCTGCTGTGGCTTTCGGCATGGACGATCCACAACGCCAACCACCTGCGCCCCAAGCGCGATGGCCTGAAGGTCGGCGGGCATCAGGCCAGCTGCGCCTCGATGACGGCGATCATGTCCGCGCTCTACTTCCATGCGCTGCGCCCGCAGGACAAGGTGGCGGTGAAGCCCCACGCCGGGCCGGTGCTCCACGCGATCCACTATCTGCTGGGCGAGCAGACGCGCGAGAAGCTGGAGCGCTTTCGCGGCCTCGGCGGCGTGCAGAGCTATCCCTCGCGCACCAAGGACACGATCCCCGTCGATTTTTCGACCGGCTCGGTCGGCCTCGGCGTCGCGGTGACGGCGTTCTCGAGTCTGGTGCAGGACTATCTCGTCGCGCATGGTCAAGTGCGCGAGGAAGACGCGGGGCGGATGATCGCGCTGATGGGCGACGCCGAACTCGACGAAGGCAACATCTACGAATGCCTCATTGAAGGCTACAAGCACGACTTGCGCAACTGCTGGTGGGTGGTGGACTACAACCGCCAGTCGCTCGACAGCACGACGGCGGACCGCATGTTCCGCCGCTTCGACGACATCTTCGAGACCTGCGGCTGGCGCGTCGTCACGCTCAAGTACGGCAAGCTGCAGCGCGAGGCTTTCGCAAAGCCCGGCGGCAAGGCGATCGAGGAATGGATCGACCAGTGCCCCAACGCCGACTTCGCGGTGCTGACCTATCAGGGCGGTGTGGCCTGGCGGGCGCGGCTGATGGCCGACATCGGCGACAAGGCGCAAGTGCGCAAGCTGCTGGACAGCTACGACGACGATGCGCTGGCGGCGCTGATGACGAACCTTGGCGGCCACTGCATCGAGAGCCTGATCGACGCCTTCGATGCCTGCGACGATGACCGGCCGACGCTGTTCATCGCCTACACCGTCAAGGGCCACGGGCTACCGCTGGCGGGGCACAAGGACAACCATTCGGGCATGATGAACCCGCCCCAGATGGAGCAGTTCCGCAGCCTGATGGGCGTGCCGGAAGGGCAGGAGTGGGAACCCTGGGGCGGCCTTGGCGACAATGCCGCCGCCGCGCTCGACGCCTTCGTCAAGACCAGCCCGATCGCCCGCAAGCCCGCCGAACCGCTGGCGCCTGCCGTCGCCGTGCCCGCGCTGCCGGCGCCCGAAGGCGCGGAGCAATCGACGCAGGCCGCCTTCGGGCGCATCCTGCTCGACATTGCCAAGTCGGGTGAGGAACTGGCCGACCGCATCGTCACCACCGCGCCCGACGTCACGCAGACCACCAACCTCGGCGGCTTCGTCAACCAGCGCGGGCTGTTTCGGCGGCAGGAACTGGCCGACGTGTTCCAGAAGGCGAAGATCCCCTCGGCGCAGAAATGGTCGGCGCACGGGGCGGGCCAGCACATCGAACTGGGCATCGCCGAGAACAACTTCTTCATCATGCTCGCCTCGCTGGGGCTGGCCGGGCCGCACTTCGGCACACGGCTGCTGCCGGTGGGGACGGTCTACGACCCGTTCATTTCGCGCGGGCTCGATGCGCTGAACTATGGTTGCTATCAGGACTCGCGGTTCCTGCTGGTGGGCACGCCCTCGGGCCTGACGCTGGCGGCGGAGGGCGGCGCGCACCAGTCGATCAACACGCCGCTGATCGGCATGGGCCAGCCCGGCCTCACCGCCTTCGACCCGGCCTTCGCCGACGAACTGGCGCTCATCATGGGTTGGTCGTTCGACCACATGCAGCGCGAGGACGGCGGCTCGGTCTATTTGCGCCTCTCGACCCGCGCGATCCCGCAGGTGGAGCGCGAGGACGACGACTGGCAGGTCGATGCGCTGAAGGGCGGATACTGGCTGAAGGAGCCGGGGCCGGACGCGCAGGCGGCGATCGCCTTCTCCGGCGTCGTCGCGCCCGAAGCGCTGGCGGCGTGGGAAGAGCTGGCGGAGGATCTGCCGGGTATCGGCCTGCTCAACGTGACTTCGCCGGACCTGCTGCATCGGGGCTGGTCGGCGCGGCGGGCGGCGCGCTGGAACGGGCAGAAGCAGGCGCCGAGCCATGCCGAAGCCTTGCTGGGTGCGCTGGCGCCGGGGGCGGGGCTGGTGACGGTACTGGACGGCTCGCCGGGCGCACTGTCATGGCTGGGCGGGGTCAAGGGCATGCGCGTCAGCCCGCTCGGCACCGACCGCTTCGGGCAGACGGGGGACCTCTACGATCTCTACCGGACTTACCGCCTCGACGCCGACGCCATCATCGACGCCGCCGCCGAACTTTTCCTGGAGGACTGAGCGCCTTCAGCGGCGAGGGGGCGCGGTCGATCCCCTCGTCACCAGGGTGCAATCGAAGGTCTTCTTGCCGACTTCGCTGGTCTTCCAGAAGTCGAGGAGCAGCCGCACGGCTTCTTCGGCCATTTCGAAGATAGGCTGGCGCATCGTCGTCAGTTCCGGCCAGACGCTGCGGGCGATCCAGCTGTCGTCGAAGCCGACGACGGAGAGGTCGTCGGGGATCTTGACGCCGAGTTGCGCGGCGGCGGCGAAGACACCGGCGGCCATGTCGTCGTTCTCCGCGAAGATCGCGGTCGGCGGCTGGGGCGCGCGCATGATCTGCAGTCCGGCACCGATCCCGGAGGAAAACGTGAACTCGCCGGTGGCGGTGACGATGTCGGACGGGGCGTGGCCACGTTCCTCCAGCGCGGCGACGAAAGCTTCGCGCCGCCATTGGCTCGCGCCATGCGTCGCCGGGCCGTCGATCAGGCCGAACCTGCGGTGGCCGAGGCCCCAGAGGTGGCGGACGAGATCGTGCACCGCCGCCGCGTCGTTCGAGCGGACGCTGGCGACTTCGGGATTGTCGCGGATCGGGGCGAGCAGGACGTAGGGCAGCTTGCGCGCGTCGAGGGCGGCGATGACGGCCGCGTTGTCGCAGGCGGGCGGGGTGACGACCATGCCGTCCAGGCGGGCGCTGGCGAGCAGGCCGTCCATGGTCTCACGGATGTCGCTGGCCGAGGTGTCGACGCTCTCGATGACCAGTTGGAAGCCCGCCGCGCGGCAGGCGGCATAAGCGCCGTTGAGAATCTGGAGGGTGTAGCCCGGACTCGGGTTGTCGAACAGGATGCCGAGGAAGAACGAGCGTCCGGCCGCCAGCGCACGCGCGGCGAAGTTGGGGCGGTAACCGAGTTCGGCGACGGCCTTGTCGACCTTGGCCTTGAGGTCGGGGCGGACGCTCGCTTCGTTGTTGATGACCCGGGAGACGCTTTTCATCGAGACGCCCGCCTGACGGGCAACGTCCATGATGGTGACCTTTTTCATTTCCCCCGGTGCTTCCTCAGATTGGCTTTGTGCATGGCCTCTGTTTCACCAAGCCCGCCCGAATGCAAGGCAATCGCCATCACGCGGGAGGCGGGTTCAGTATGAAGACAGCGTTGTATCAAGCAATCCTGTTAGCGGTCACGTTCTACCTGCAATCGCAAGCATCTTTTTTAATGACAGCGCTGTTTTTTGGAAATACATATGCAGCAGATCAAACGTCAGGCGCAATCTTCAAGCGCGCCGGCAGAGCGGGAGGGGACAGTGAGCGAATTCCTTGCAGTCGCTTCGGCGCAAAAGCCGGGCGAACCCGTGGCGGCGCGGCCGGGCGGAGAGCTTTGGGAGGGTTGATCCTCCCAGCAAGGCCGGTCGCACCCTCCTCCGCGACCGGCCTTGCAGAAACCCCCGCTTGATCTACGACCGCTCCCGACACGCAGCACAAGGAATCCCCAGTCATGGCGATGGCGCCGTCCACCAGCAGTGATCCGCAATTCGCCGAGGAAGTGCCCGGAGGCCACGTCGATGCGGCCGAGCTGCGCTATTTCGTGATGGCGCTGTTCTTCATCTTCGGCGGCATCACCAGCCTGAACGACGTGATCATCCCCAAGCTCAAGGAACTGTTCACGCTCAGCTACACGCAGGCGATGCTGGTGCAGTTCTGCTTCTTCACGGCTTATGCGGTGATCGGCATTCCGGGCGCGATGCTGGTGCGTAAGGTCGGCTACATGCGCGGCGCGGCCGCCGGTCTGGTGATCATGATCGCGGGCTGCCTGGCGTTCATCCCGGCCTCGCAGACCGCGAGCTACTGGCTGTTCCTGGCCGCGTACTTCGTGCTCGCGGCGGGGGTCGTGATCGTGCAGGTGGTGGCGAACCCGCTGATCAGCCTGCTCGGCAAGCCGGAAACCACCAGTTCGCGCCTGACGTTCGCGCAGGCGTTCAACTCGCTGGGGACCACGATCTTCCCGATCGCGGGGTCGGTGCTGATCCTCGGCAGTCTGGCCAAGGTGTCCGCCCATGACCTGACCGGAGAGGCGCTCGACGCCTATCGCCGCGCGGAAAGCGCCGCGATCGTGCACGGCTATCTGGGCATCGCGGTTGCCCTGGCGATCGTCGCGGGAGCCGTGTGGACGTTCCGCAATCGTCTCCCGGTCGAGAAGCACGGGGACACCGACGGTTTCGCGGGCTTCGATCTGCTGAAGCGTCCGCGCTTCGGCTACGGCGCGCTATGCATCTTCCTGTATGTCGGGGCGGAAGTGTCGATAGGCTCGCTCATCGTCAGCTATCTGATGCAGGACCATGTGATGGCGCTGCCCGAGCAGTCGGCGGGCAAGCTGATCGGCCTCTACTGGGGCGGAGCGATGGTCGGCCGCTTCATCGGTTCGGCGGTGCTGCGCGTGCTGAACCCCGGCATCGTGCTGGCTTTCAATGCCTGCGCGGCGATAGCGCTGATCGCTCTTTCGGTGACGTCCAGCGGCCATGTCTCGGGCTATGCCCTGCTGGCTGTGGGTCTGATGAACTCGATCATGTTCCCGACCATCTTCAGCCTCGCCTGCGACAAGCTGGGCATGCGTGCGGCGGACGGGTCGGGCATCATCAACGTCGCGATCTGCGGCGGTGCGATCGTGCCGCTGGCGACCGGCGCGATCGCCGACGCGGCCGGGGGCAATCTCGGCGTGGCGCTGGTGCTTCCGGCGCTATGCTATGCGGTCATCGCGGGCTTCGGCCTCTTCGCGCGCAAGAGCGCCGCACAGGCGTAGGCCAACGCCGCCGCGATGCGTGGCTGATCGCTCACCCAGCGCTGGCGAGCAATCGCCGCCCATGGTACTCTCAGTGACGCACTCAAGAATGAGGCGGCATGGAGAGAGGCTATGGACGGTTTGGAATCCGTATTTTGCGCCTGCGAATTCCGCATCTTGTGCATTGCGGTGATGTGCACCGGCACGATCGCGGCTCTGACGGTCGCCTTACTGACCTGAGGCCGCACCCGGGATCAGGCCGACTGGCGCGCCCATCTCGATGATCCGGTCGTTCAGCGTTTTCAGGATGCGCAGGAACTCTGCCATGTCCGTTGCCGGAAGAGTCTCGAAGAACTCGGCGGCGAACGCATCCCGGTAAGGCGCGACTTCCTGCACCACCACCGCCCCGGCCGGCGTCAGGCTGATCCGCTTCGCGCGGCGATCGTTCGGATCGGGCGTGCGCATCGCCAGGCCATCGCGTTCCAGCGCATCCACAGCCTCGGTCACCGTGCGCGGCGCCTGATTGAGGGTGTCGGCTATATCGGTCGAGCGGATTGGCCCGGCCCGATCCAGCAGCATCAGCAGCTTGAGCTGCGCAAGGGACGTGCCCCGCTCGCGCACGCGATCGTTGAACAGGCGATGCATCCGCTGGTGCAGATCGCGCATCTCTTCGAGGATTTCGTGCTCGATGCTCATGACGAGAAATAGTGTGGGACCATATAAAATGGTGTTGCCATACATCGCGCTTAGGTGCAAGTGCGAGCGCAATCGCCGCTGCGATGCAGCAATAACGGTATGGATTTCGATTGATGGCAACGGATTTGAGCGAATCGCAGGGACAGTCTGCTGCGAATCAGGGGCAGGAGCGCGTGCCGCCGCTCAAGCGTCCGGGTGTGCGCCGGGGCCTGCTGGCGGCAGGCGTTCTGGTGCTGGTCGCAGGCGGCATCTGGCTCGCCCAGTACCAGATGTACGGCAAGTTCGAACAGGACACCAACGACGCCTATATCCAGGCTGACGCCGTCACGATCTCTCCCAAGATTTCCGGCTATGTCGAGCAGGTCCTCGTCGGTGACAACCAGGATGTGAAGGTGGGCCAGCCACTCGTCCGCATCGACCCGCGTGACTACGATGCGCAGGCGCAGCAGTATCAGGCCCAGATCGACGTCGCCAAGGCCAATGCCGACAATGTGCGCGCCACGATCGGCGAGCAGGAAGCGGCCATCGCGCAGGCGCGCGCGCAGCTTGCCTCGGCCGAGCAGGACGCGCGCTTCGCCGCCGGAGAGGCGGCCCGCTACGCGCCGCTCGCCGCCAGCGGAGCGGAGACCGCCGAGCGCCTGTCCAGCCTGCGCAATCAGGCGGTGAAAGCCCGCGCCGTCGCGGATGCACAGCGCGCCACGCTGCTTTCGGCCGAGCGCCGGATCGCTTCGCTCAATGCGCAGGTTCGTCAGGCCGACGCGCAGGGCGAGGCGGCGCGCGCGCAGCTGGCCGCCGCGCACGTCAACGTCGGCTCGACCGTGCTGAAGAGCAGCGTTGCCGGCCGGATCGGCGACCGCACGGTGCGGGCCGGGCAGTTCGTGCAGGCGGGGACGCGGCTGATGTCGGTGGTGCCGCTGTCCAAGCTCTACGTCACCGCCAATTTCAAGGAAACCCAGATCGGCCTGATGCGTCCGGGCCAGCCCGCGACGATCGAGATCGACGCGCTGGACGGCACGAAGATCGCCGGACACGTCGAAAGCATCTCGCCGGGTACGGGTGCGCAGTTCTCGCTGTTGCCGCCGCAGAATGCCACGGGCAACTTCACCAAGATCGTCCAGCGCGTGCCGGTGCGCATCGCCATCGACGCGGGCACCGAAGCGCGGCGCGTGCTGGTGCCGGGCCTGTCGGTGGTCGTCACCGTTGACACGATCTCGGCCAAGGGCGCGCAGCGCAGCATCGCCGCTCAGGAAGAGGCGCGCCGGGACGCCAAGCAGTGAACGACGCGGTTTCCGCGCCTCAACCTGAAAAGCGCGCTGATGCGGCGGCTTGGCTGGCCGTGGCGGCGGGCACGCTCGGTGCGCTCATGGCGACGCTCGACGTGTCGATCGTCAACAGTTCGCTGCCGACGATCCAGGGCGAAATCGGCGCCAGCGGCACCGAGGGCACGTGGATCGCGACGGCTTATCTGGTGGCGGAGATCATCGTCATTCCCCTCTCCGGCTGGCTCGAGCGGCTGCTCGGCCTGCGCACGCTGCTGCTGGTCGCCTCGATCCTGTTCACCCTGTTCTCGATCGCCTGCGGTCTTTCGACGACGCTGCCGATGATGATCGCCGGCCGCATCGGACAGGGCTTCACCGGCGGTGCGCTGATCCCGACGGCGATGACGATCGTGGCGACACGATTGCCTCGCGCGCAGCAACCGGTAGGCAACGCCCTGTTCGGCGCGACCGCGCTGCTGGGGCCGGTGGTCGGCCCGGTGCTCGGCGGCTGGCTGACCGAGAACGTGAGCTGGCACTACGCCTTCTTCCTCAACCTGCCGGTCGGCATCGCGCTGGTGACGCTGCTGCTCCTCGCGATCCCGCACCAGCCGGCCAAGCTGCACCTGATCCGCGAGGCGGACTGGCTCGGCATCCTCGGCCTTGCGCTGGGGCTGGGCGCGCTGACGGTGGTGCTGGAAGAGGGTGAGCGCGAACAGTGGTTCGAATCCTCGCTGATCATCACACTGACGCTGATCTCGCTGCTGGGCTTCGCCTTGCTGGGGCTGGGGCAGGTCATTGCGCGCAAACCTGTCATCCGGCTGAGCCTCCTGCTCAACCGGCAGTTCGGCAGCGTCGTCGCCATGGTCACCGTGGTCGGCATGGTGATTTACGGCACGTCCTATGCGATCCCGCAGTTCCTTGCGACCATCGCCGGGTACAATTCGCTGCAGGCGGGGCAGGTGGTGATGCTCTCGGGCATTCCGGTGATGCTGATGATGCCGATCACGCCATTGCTGTTGCGCAACGTGGACATCCGCATTTCCGTCTGCCTCGGGCTGTGTATCCTTGCGCTCAGCGCGTGGCTGGAGACCGGGCTGACTGCCACGTCCGATAGTTCGGATTTCACCGATTCCCAGCTGCTGCGCGGCATGGGCACCGTGTTCTGCATGATGTTCCTGAATCAGGCGGCGATCCGATCGGTGCCGCCGGAGCAGGCGGGCGACGCCTCGGGGCTCTACAATTCCGCGCGCAACCTGGGCGGCTCGTTCGCTCTCGCCGGGATCGCAATCATCCAGGACCAGCGGCTCTGGCTGCATAGCCGCAGGCTCGAGGAGAGCCTCAACGCCAACTCGCTGGCGGTCCAGAACTACGTCGCCGGGCAGGGGAGCGGCGCCTTGCGCTCGATCGCGGCGACGATCCAGACTCAGGCGCTGACGATGACGTACAGCGACATGTTCTGGATCATGTCGGTGGGGATCGTGTTCGTGATCCCGCTCGTGCTTTTCCTGCGCCCGCTGCCCAAGAATGCGCCGCTGGCGTCCGGACATTGAGGAAGACCATGCGTTCCCAGATTCTGCTGCTTTCCCTCGCCACCGGCTTGCTGGCCGGTTGCACCGTCGGCCCCGACTATGCCGGGCCGCCCAAGACGGCATCGGATGCCGCTGGAGGCTTCGTGCGCGCCGATGCGGGCACGACCAGTGCGCCGCCGGTCGCCGACTGGTGGAAGACCCTCGGCGATCCGCACCTCGACGCCCTGATCACCCGCGCGCTCGCGGACAACACCGACATTCGAGCTGCCGAAGCCCGGTTGCGGCAGGCCCGCGCGGCGCTGGGCGAGCAGCGCGCGAACAGCGCACCCAAGGCGAGCGCCTCGGCGCTCTATGCCCATGCGCACATTCCCGGGGCGAACCTTGGATCGAGTGACAGCGGAGAGGAAAGCGGCAGTTCCAGCAGCGACCTCAACCTCTACAATGTCGGCTTCGACGCGAGCTGGGAGATCGACCTTTTCGGCGGCCAGCGCCGCGCGGTCGAAGCCGCGCGCGCACAGATGGAAGGCACCGAGGCGAGCCTTGCCGACGTGCAGGTCAGCATCTCCGCCAACGTTGCGCAGAGCTACCTGAACTTGCGCGATCGCCAGCAGCGCATTGCGCTGGGCGAGCAGTCGGTGGCGATGCAGCAGGACATGCTGGCGCTCACCCGCCAGCGCTTCGATCGCGGCACGGCGACAGCGGCGGACGTCGCGCAGGCCGAGAGCCAACTGGATGCGACGCGGGCACGGATCTCCCCTCTGGCGGCCGAGCGGGACGCCTATTTCAATGCGCTGGCGGTGCTGACCGGTCAGCAGCCCGGTGCGGTCGATGCGGACCTGTCCGGGGGCGGTGAGATACCCTTACCCCCCGCCTTGGTGCCGGTGGGGGACCCTTCGGTGCTGCTTGCGCACCGTCCCGATATTCGCGCTGCCGAGCGTACGCTGGCCGCCGATACCGCGAAAATCGGCCAGGCGGAGGCGGCGCGCTTCCCGCGTCTGTCGTTCATGGGCCTCATCGGCATCGGCGGCACCAAGATCAGCGATCTGGGCAATCTCGACGACTTCGTGGCGGTCGGAGCGCCGCAGCTGAGCTGGAGTTTCCTCGATTTCGGCCGCACCAAGGCGAAAGTCGGACAGGCCAGGGCGACCCGTGACGAAGCGGAGGCCCGCTACGACGGCGCCGTCCTGTCGGCCCTGCAGGATGCGGAAGACGCCCTTGCACGGTTCCGCGAGGCCCGCGTGACCGTCGCCTCGCTAGCGCGCGTGCGGGACAAGGCGGCGCTGACCGAACGGCTGGCGCAGAGCCGCTATAAGGCGGGAACGACGACCAAGGTAGCCGCGCTCAGCGCTCGCAACGACCTCAATCGTGCCGAGCAGGACCTCGTCTCCGCGCGCGCCGCCCTGACGGGCGATTACGTCGCCATCCAGAAAGCGCTGGGCTTCGCCTGGCGCTGACCGGACCTAATTGAGCAGATCGGCCGGCAGGCATGGGCCGCTGTCGGCCGTCCAGTCGATTTGGTACGGCGCGGGATTGAATTGCAATCCTGCGCTGCCGGGCTTGCGTGGTCCGTATCCCGGTGCCTATTAGCCACGATGCGCATTGCTCTCTTCGAACCGGAAATCGCCGGAAACGTCGGCGCCGTCTTGCGGCTGTGTGCCTGTTTCGGCGCCGGGGTGGACCTCATCGAGCCGATGGGCTTCGCGTGGGACGATCGCCGGGTCCGCCGGACGGCGATGGACTATATCGATCACGTCAGCGTGACGCGGCATGCCGATTTCGCGGCATTCAAGAGTACCGTCGGGACCAGCAGGTTGGTGTTGTTCACGACGAAGAGCAGCGAATCCGCTTACGAATTCAGCTTCTGGCCGGACGACGTGCTGCTGTTCGGCAAGGAAAGCGCAGGTGTGCCCGAATTCGTAGCCGAGGCGTGCCAGGCCCGCGTACGCATTCCGATGCGTCCGCAGGTCCGCTCAATGAACCTCGCGACATCGGCGGCACTCGCACTCGGCGAAGGATTGCGGCAGACTTCGACGCTTCCATAACCCGGCCGATCAACAAAACTGCCGCGCTCGCTCAAGTGCCGCCCGGTGTCTGAGCTATAGTCGCAGCCATCACCACGGCGGGGACGCATGCAGGCAGACACCATCATTACCGGCGCGACGGTCATCACGATGGATGCCGGGCGCCGCGTCATCCGCGACGGCGCGGTGGCCTTTTCGGGGGACACCATCGTGGCGGTGGGCAAGGCCGCCGACCTTGCCGGGATCGCCGCGCTCGAAGTCGTGGACGGTTCCGGGTTCCTGCTGACGCCGGGCTTCGTCAATGCCCATGTCCACGTCACGGAGACGCTCATCCGGGGCTTCGTCCCCGGCGATCTGCCGTTCGACGAGACGCTCGGCCGGTGGGTGATCCCGCTCTACAAGGACCATTCCCCCGCCGAGCAGGCGGTGGCGGCTAGGCTTGCCGTCGCGGCGATGCTGCGCACCGGGACGACGACCTTCCTGGAGGCCGGAACGGTCATCGCCTTCGACGAAGTCATGGCCGCGATCGCCGGTACGGGTATCCGGGGCCGTGTCGGCCGCTGGACCGAGGACCGCGCATGGGATCCCGCTGCCGACGCCGATGCGCTCACCCGCGATGCCTTCGCGGCGCTGGAGCGCGACATCGAAGCTTATCCGCAGGACGGTCGCCGCATTGCCGCCTGGCCCAACCTCATCGGGCATATGACCGCGACCGACAGCTTGTGGCGGCAGGTGACGGAACTCGCCCGGCGAACCGGAACCGGCGTTTCGGCGCACATGAGCCCGGTCGCGGGCGATTCCGAATGGTATCTTGCCGCGACCGGGAAGCGCGCGGTCGAGCATCTGGCCGATCTGGGCGTGCTCGGGCCGCATCTCAACCTCGTCCACATGGTCCACATCGATGCGCGCGAGGCGGAACTGGTCGCGGCGAGCGGAACCCGTGTTACGCACTGCCCCGACGCCGCCCTGCGGGGCGGCTATGGCGTGACGCGGCGCGGGCTGTTCCCCGAACTGGCGGCGGCGGGCGTCACGATCGCGCTCGGCACCGACGGGGCGGACAACCACGACATGATGCGCGTCATGGCGCTGATGGCCTCGCTGTTCCGCGATGCGCGTGAAGACCGCTCGCTGTTCCCCGCCCACGCTGCGCTGGAGATGGCGACGCTGCACGGCGCGACAGTACTCGGGCTGTCGGACAGCATCGGGGCTCTCGCACAGGGCATGAAGGCGGACATCGTCGCCCATGACATCCGGCGTCCGGAATGGGTGCCGCTCAACAATCCGGTCGAGCAACTGGTCGCCTCAGCCGACGGGCGGGGTGTCCATTCGGTCTGGGTCGATGGCGTGCGTGTGGTGCAGGACCATCGCTGCACCCTCATCGACGAGGATGCGCTGTGGGCCGAGGGGCAGGCGATGGCGCAGGCCCTGCTCAGCCGATCGGGGTTGCCGTTGGTCAGTGAATGGCCGATCATCTGATGCAGGAAGGGACGAACAAGGTGGAATATTCGGCGATCACGGTAACCCCGCTCACGCCCGGTATGGGCGGGGTGGTATCGGGCGTGGACCTCACGCAGCCGCTCTCCAATATCGAGGTGGAGGAACTGCACCGCGCGCTGGAGGACCGGCTGGTGATCTTCTTCCGCGACCAGCCGATCGACCACGCGGCGCACAAGCGCTTTGCCAACTATTTCGGCGGCATCCATATCGCGCCGAGCACGAAACCCTGGCAGGAGCCGGGCCATCCCGAGATCACGATCATGCACGCCGACGGGGATTCCACCTTCGTCGCAGGCGAGGACTGGCATTCGGATATGAGCTGTGACGCAGAACCGCCGCTGGGCTCGGTGCTCTACCTGCACACGGTGCCGCCGGTAGGAGGGGATACCGCGTTCTCGAACATGTACGCGGCGTACGATGCCTTGTCCGACCGGATGAAGGCGCATCTGGAGGGGCTGACGGCGGTGCATGATGCGGTGGTCGGCTTCGGCGGCATCACGCCCGAGGGGATGAAGCTGCCGCGCAGCAGCCATCCGGTGATCCGGACGCATCCGACTTCGGGGCGCAAGGCCATCTACGTCAACAAGGGCTACACGACCTATATCGAGGGCCTGCCGCGCGCCGAAAGCGACGCGCTGCTGGCCTACCTGTTCGACCATGTGAAGCACCCGCTGTTCCAGTGCCGCTTCTCATGGGCGCAGCATTCGATCGCGTTCTGGGACAACCGCTGCACGCAGCACTCGGCGACCTGGGACTACTTCCCGCAAGTGCGTTCCGGCTATCGCGTGCAGATACTCGGCGATACTCCTGTATGATAATCAGTTGAATTATAAGAATAATAAAAACTATTGATCGGTCGCGAAGAATGTGTCCGGCGCTGGAAAAGGGCAGATATTGCCGTTGCTTCAACGTGCGGCTATCAAACCGATGAAGCGGGCGTACAGCTTTGCGCAAGCTTACGCGACGGCCGTGGTCCACGTGCGTGCCACGTGGCAAAAGGGGGCAGGTCCGCTTTTTGCAGCACTACATGAAACGCGGTCTGGATAGCGATCAGCGTCTGTTCCTGGCGGCACACACGCATAAGCCACGACGAGCGCAGGCCATAACGATGTTTGCGATCATGTACGTTATTGCGTGCTTGCTCATTCGATTGAGGGGATGCGATCCTCGATCAGCACGAGTACGTCACCGATAATCGTGCGCATGGCGATGCGGGCGACGTCGGGATCGCGCGACGCGATGGCGTCGCGTACCTTTGCGTGCTCGGCAACGTCAGCGGTACGACCCTTGATGCGGTTGGTGAAGCGGATCGACGTGCGCAGCGCGGTGCTGACCACTTCACGAAGCTGGATGTAAAAGGGATTTTTCGAAGCCCTTAGCACCGCAACGTGAAAGGCGATGTCGGCTTCCAGCGGATCGTCGAAGCCGCATTCAGCCGCCTGCATGCGGCACAGGCCCTCGTCAATGCGGCGGATGTCGTCTTCTCCGGCGACACGCGCGGCGAGAGAAGCCGCTTCAGGCTCCACCGCCACCCGCAACTCGTTGAACTGGCGCAGCAGGTCGATCGAAAGCTGTCGCTCCAGCATCCAGCGGAGCACGTCGGCATCGAACAGGTTCCAAGACGATGTCGGTTGGACAATCGTACCCTGGCGCGGTCGCGCGCTGAGCAAACCTTTCGCGGTCAACATTTTCACCGCTTCGCGCGTGACCGACCGACTGACCCCATGTTGCTTGGCGAGCTCCGCTTCAGTTGGGAAGACAGCACTGCCAAACTGCCCGGTGACGATCGCGCGGCCGATGCTGTCGAGCAAGCCGAAGGTAAGGTTCCGGCCGAGCTGAACTACCGGTTCATCGACGATGAGATGCGAAGACCCTGCCACGAAGCCGTCCTTGTCCTTCCAACCGGGCCATTGCCGCAATGCTATGGTAATCTGTACGTCCAGCCGAACAAGAACGTTTCATATGATAATTATGACTCTACAAGGTGATCCTTCGATCAAGGCTGGTCGGCGATTTCACGGATGCGATCGGCCAACGCATCCATCGCAAATGGCTTGGTCATGATCGCCATGTTCTTTGCCAACTGGCCGCTGCCCATCACCGCCTGCTCCGCATAGCCCGTTATGAACAGCACTTTGAGCGAGGGCAGGCGGGTCAGCGCGGCATCGGCTATCTGTCGCCCGTTCATGCCACCGGGCAAGCCCACGTCCGTGACCAGAAGGTCGATCGGCTGTCCGCTGTCGATCACGCGCATTGCGCTTGGTCCATCTTGTGCCTCCAGCACCCGATAGCCCAGTTCCTCTACGACCTCGACCACGAGCATCCGCACTGTCGGTTCGTCGTCCACCACCAGTACCCGGCCGACGCGCCGGGGCTGCTCGGCCGCTGGTTCACCTTCAAGAACCGGCGCCATGATCGCGGATGCCTCGAGCGTTGCGTGGCGCGGCAGGTATAGGCGCATGGTGGTGCCGCAGCCCGGTTCGGTTTCTATGTCTATCTGTCCTCCGGACTGACGTGCGAAACCGTAGATCATCGACAGGCCGAGCCCGGTGCCCTCACCGATCGGCTTGGTGGTGAAGAACGGATCGAAGGCGCGTGCGACCACCTCCCTGGCCATGCCTGTGCCCGTGTCGGCCACGCTGAGCTCGACATATTCGCCGGGTTGCAGGTCGTGCTCGCGCGCCTGTTGCGCCGACAGCGCGACATTGGCGCTCGAAATCCGGATGAGGCCACCGTCGGGCATGGCGTCTCGGGCATTGATGCACAAGTTGAGCAGCGCATTCTCGAGTTGATTGGGATCGACCAGAGTGGACCACAGCCCACCGTGAGAGGATGTCTGCACTTCCACATGGGGCCCAACCGTGCGCCTTACCATGTCCTCTATCCCGGCCACGAGCTTATCGACGTTCGTGGGCGTCGGAGCAAGCGTCTGGCGGCGGGAAAAGGCCAGCAGGCGATGGGTCAGCGCCGCTGCGCGGCGCACCGCGCCTTGCGCTGCTGTCGAATATTTCTCGAGTTCGCCGGTGCGGCCCTGGGCGATGCGCGTCTGCATCATCTCCAGCGCGCCCGAAATCCCGGCCAGCAGGTTGTTGAAATCGTGCGCGAGGCCGCCTGTAAGCTGTCCGACCGCCTCCATTTTTTGCGACTGGCGCAGGGCCTCCTCGGCGCGGTCGCGTTCGGCGGCCGTCTCGACCACTTCGTCGTAGAGGCGGCGGCGCTCTTCCTCGAGCTGGCGTTCCACGGCCTTGCGGGCCGATACGTCCTGCATGGCGCCGACCATGCGCTGCGGCCGCCCGGCTTCGTCGCGGATGACGTAACCGCGGTCGAGAACGTCGGCGTAGCTGCCATCTGCACGGCGGAAGCGGTACTCGTCGCTCCAGTCGGTGTCCTGACCGCCTATGACCTGGAAGATGCTGTCGTGGATGCGGGTGGCGTCGTCCGGGTGGATTTGCGCCAGCCACCATTCGCCTGTCGGGGCTACCGTCTCCGGAGCATGGCCGTAGGCATGGGTGAGTGCCTCGTTCCAGGTGACGAGGTCGTCGCGCAGGTCCCAGTCCCATACCGCGTCGTTGGTGGCCCGCCCGGCAAGCCGCAGGCGCTCGCCGGTTTCGCGCAGGGCGGCATTGGCCTCGCGGTCACTGGTGACGTCCTGCACCGTGCCAATGAGCCGGACGGGCGCACGCCCGTCGAAGAAGGCCAGACCATGGGCGCTGATGTGGCGCAGTTCGCCATCCTCGATGCCGATCGTCCGGTATTCGACCTCGAAGTGATGCGAGCCATCGGGATCGAGTGATGCCGCGACGGCGCGATCCGCGCGGTCACGGTCTTCGGGGTGGAGACCGGCCAGGAACGCGGTTTCGTAACTGACGCTTACCCCGGGAGAAAGGCCGAACAATTCGCGGCACCGGTCGTCCCACGTCAACGTGCCCTCGCGGGGTCGGTAGTCGAAGCGGCCCAGCTCGGCCGCGCGGACGGCCAGCTCCAACTCCTCGCGGCTGCGTTCCAGTGCGCGTTCGGTACGGCGGCGGACGGTCAGGTCGGTAAACAGGACGGCGACATGATGCCGCGCCGGATCGTCGACGCGATAGGCTTGTACGGCGTACCAGCGGTCGGCCAGCTGGCGGGCGGGGAGTTCGATCCTTTCGGAAATCCCGGTCTTCGCGACGCGCCCGTAGAGGTCGAACCAGTGTTGCTCATGGGCCGGCGCGATCTCGCGCATCCAGCGACCCGGGGCCTCGGCAATCCCGGTATAGGCCTCGAAGGAATCGTTGACCTCGATGAAGCGATAGTCACTGGCCTTGCCGTCATCGTCGAAGACTACCTCAACGACGCAGAAGCCGGCATCGATGGAATTGAAAAGGGAGCGATAGCGCAGTTCGCTGGCACGCAGTGCCACTTCGCTGCGGGCGCGATCCACCGCATCGCGCGTCCGCAGGGCTACGTCTTCCACTTGCAGGCTCTCGCGCCCGGTCCAGACGCGCGGGCTCGTGTCGTGGACGTAGAGGACGCTGTCGAGCCTGCCTTCGCGGAAGATCGGGCAGACCAAGAGTGCGCGCGAGCCGATGGTACGCCAGCCTTCCGCGAAGGCTCTGGTGCGTGGGTCGATGTCGCTGTCGGAAACCGCCAGAGTGCGGCCGAGTCGCAGTTCCGCGATGATCTCCGGACCGAAGCTGTCGAGCACGCGGGTCTCGCCGGCAAGGCTGGGCAGGCTGGGCAGGCTGGACGACCAGTCCGCGTCGAGGTAGGCCCTCGTACCGTCTTCGCTGATCGTCGCGAAGCCGCATCGCCCGGCTGCCAGGTGCTCACCCAGCAGTTGCGCGGCGGCCGCCAGGATGTCCTCGGCGTCGTCGCTGCGCCGCATCGCGTCGAGGAGACGCAGCTGGAACGCCTGCCGCTCCAGCAGTTCCTCGTGGCTGGGCCTCTCGGGTTCGTTGCTCACGCTCGGCCTTCGATGGGCAGGATCATGCGGCAGACTACACCGCCGGGTGCGAAATCGACGGTGGCCCCGGTGCCGTCGCCGCGTGCCAGGCTGCGGGTGATGAGGGTCTGGCCGAAGCCGTGGCGCCTGGGCATTTTCACATGCGGGCCACCGCTTTCCGTCCAGGCCACTTCGTAAAGATCGCGTTCCAGCTGTCGTCCGGTGACGGTTACGCAGCCGCTTTCTGCCGACAACGCGCCGTACTTGACCGCATTGGTCGTCAGTTCATGCACGACAAGGCCGAATGCGATGGCAACGTCCGGGCCGACCGACCGATCGAGTTCACCGATCTCCATGCGAGGTCCGGAGGACGATAGATAGGGCGCCAGTTCGCTGCGGATCATCGCCGACAGGTCTATGCCCGTCCATGAGGCGTCGGCGAGCAGGTTGTGCGTGGCGGCGAGCGCCTGAATGCGGCGGGTGAAGCGCACTCGGAAGTCGTCTAGCCCGTCAGAACCCGACAGAGTACGGCTACAGATCGACAGAACCATCGTAAGCGTGTTCTTCACCCGGTGGTCCAGCTCATGCATCAGCAGGGTCTGGCGTTTTTCTATGGCCTTGCGCTCGGACAGGTCGATCAGGGTGATCACGCTGCCGCCCGGCGCCTCTCCCGTCAGGCGCAAGGGGGCAACGCTGACCAGCAGGTCCTTGGGCGGACTGGCGAAGGGCGCGAAAGCTTCGAGCCCCTTCACCGCCTTGCCCGCGCCCGCCATGGCGATCAGGTCCTCGGTGCGGGTGGCGGCGCTGCCGTTCGGGAAGATCAGCGGCATGGCCTGCTCGAAGGGGCGGCCGGCGAGCTCTCCGGGCATGACGGCGCAGGCGGCGGCGTTGGCGTTGATGATCCGCCCTGAGCGATCACAGACGACCACGGCCTCGTTGGCGGAGGCGATGACGGCTTGCGCAATGCGCTCGGACTCCTCGGCGACGGCGGCCTCGACTCGGACCGTCACGTCGCTGAAGGTCAGCGCGGAGCCGATCCCGAATGCAAGGGGAAGCGGGGCGGCCGTGACCATTAGGTGCCGGTCGGCACCGTCGTGGGTCTGGACGAACTGTGTCTGATGCCGACCGTCGCGCGCCTGGACGATCGTTCCGCGCACCGTATCCGCCGTGCGGGCGTCCAGCCGGGCGAACAGCCCTTCACGCTGCAGGTCCGCCGCGCCGCAGCCGATCAGGGCGCAGAAGGCTGCGTTGGCGTAGAGCAAGCGCTCCTGGTCGTCGAGCGCGACGGCGCCGATATCCATCGCCTCCATCATCGCGCGATAGCTGTCTTCTCCCCCGGCTAGGGCGAATACGGTGTCCTCGTCGGCGCTGCGCACGACGACTGCGTCGGCGTCACCTTCGCGGATCGCGCGCAGGGTTTCCTCCGCGTCGTGGAGGCGGTGTCTCAGCTCCTCTATCGAGAGCGCGTCGAGCCCCGGCCCGGTCGTCACGCGGCGTCACCCAGCTGGAGGTGGACCAGCACTTTCTCGGTGTCCGACAGGTCGCCGATGATCTTCTGGATCGGCACCGGCAGTTGCCTTACCAGAGTGGGGATGGCGACGATGTTGTGCTCCCGCGCGAGCCGCGGGTTTTCCTTCAGATCGATGACTTTGACCGCATAGCTGGAATCGAGGTATTCCTTGCAGATCCGCTCGAGATTGCGGATCGCGGCGACTGACTTGGGGGTCTGCCCGGCGACGTAGAGGGTGAGTTCGGTAGACCTGTCCATGATCATCCCCTAAAAGCGCTTCGGCCGGTCGCAAGTTCCGCCAGATCGGACGCGGCCTGATCGCGGAAATCCGTTTCCGCCTGTATCAGCCGGAGCAATTCCGCCTCCTCCGCTGCGACGTCGGCCTGGAGCGCGGCGATTTCCACTTCGGCCTTGCGACGACGCTGCTCGACCTTCTGCTGCAGGGCGGTGACGGTAGTTCGTCGGTCTACCTCGTTGCGGCGGGCCTGCGCCTCGGCAAACCGCCGGGCCGAGCCGGTCAGCGCCCCATTCTCGCCCAGATAGGGTTCGACCAGGCTGATACCGTCGTCGCTCATGACGAATTCGCGCACCTGATTGGAGTGCGCCATGCCGCGCGCCTTCAGCAGATAAAGCTCGCGGTTGAACTCGCCGTTCACCTCGCGGTTGAGCAGCAGCAGCCAGGCATCCATCAGCGAGGACAGGCCGGCATCGGTCTGAGCCAGCGCCTGGTCGTGGGCGAGGTGGGTGAAGACGGCGGTGATGCCGTTGGACTTGAGGTAGTCCACCATCCGCAGCAGCATAGACTGGACTTCGAGTGTCTCGCCGCTGTCCATGAAGGCGGAGATCGGGTCGAGCACCACCAGCGAGGGACGGAAGCGCGCGATCTCGCGGATCATGATCGCAAGGTGCATCTCGAGACTGTAGAAGGTCGGCCGCGCCGATACGCAGCGCAGCAGGTCTCCTTCGATCCATGGCGCGATGTCGAGGCCGATCGAGCGCATGTTGCGCACGATCTGCCCGGCCGATTCCTCGAACGAGAAGATCATCGCCCGTTCGCCCCGGCGGCATGCGGCATCGACGAAGCACATCGCCATGGAGCTCTTGCCCGACCCGGCCACGCCTGAGACGAGGATGCTGCTGGCGCGATGAAAACCGCCGCCCGTCAGCATCTGATCGAGGTCGGCGATGCCGCTTGACACCCGTTCCTCGAAGACCTTGTGCGCAAGGCCGAGCGAACTGACCGGCAGGACGCTGAAGCCTTCCTCGCCGATCAGGAAAGGGTATTCGTTGGTGCCGTGGGCGGTGCCGCGATACTTTACGATGCGCATCCGGCGCGTCGAGATCTGGTTGTGGACGCGGTGGTCGAGCAGGATCACGCAGTCGGAGACGTATTCCTCAAGCCCCTGCCGCGTGAGCGAGCCGTCGCCGCGCTCGCCGGTGATCACGGCGGTCAGGCCCTTTCCCTTTAGCCAGTCGAACAGGCGGCGGATTTCCGCGCGCAGGATCGCGGGATTCTGGAAGGCCGAGAACAGGCTCTCGATCGTGTCCAGGACAATGCGTTTGGCGCCGACCTCGTCGATGGCGAGTTCGAGGCGCAGGAACAGGCCCTCCAGGTCGTAGTCGCCCACTTCGGCCAGTTCGGAAGGTTCGACGGCGATGTGCTCGATGGCGACGAGGCCCTTTTCGACGAGGCTGTCGAGCCCGAAGCCAAGCGAGGCGACGTTATCGACGATGTCCCTCGGGCGCTCCTCGAAGGTCACGAACACGCCCGGCTCGCCTTCCCGCGCGCCGTTGACGAGGAACGTCGAGGCGAACAGCGTCTTGCCGCAGCCTGCCGAGCCACATACGAGGGTGGGGCGTCCGCGCGGCAGGCCGCCCATGGTGATGTCGTCGAAGCCTTCGATACCCGTCAGGGCCTTTTCGATGCCGGCAGTCATGCTCGTCCCGATTTGATCGCAGAATCGGTGCTTATGCGAGCCCCCGATGCGAGGCAAACGATCTCATCCGCGCCGGGTTCCGAGTTGGCCGGATCAGCATTCCACGACGTTGGCGGCAAGACCGCCAAGGCTGGTTTCCTTGTACTTGCTGGCCATGTCTACGCCCGTCTGGCGCATCGTCTCGATCACCGCGTCGAGGCTGACGATATGGCGTCCGTCGCCCTGAAGCGCGAGGTAGGCGGCGTTGATGGCCTTGACCACGCCCATCGTGTTGCGTTCGATGCAGGGGATCTGGACGAGGCCACCGATGGGATCGCAGGTGAGCCCGAGGTTATGCTCCATGCCGATCTCGGCGGCATTCTCGATCTGCTGGTTGGTGCCGCCGAGCGCCGCTACGAGCCCCGCCGCCGCCATCGAGCAGGCGACGCCGACTTCGCCCTGGCACCCCATCTCGGCGGCCGAGATCGACGCGCGCTTCTTGTAGAGGAAGCCGATCGCCGCAGCCGTTAGCAACAGCGTGCGCTCGCCCTCACGGTCGGCACCGGGCACGAACTTGCGGTAGTAGAGCAGGGTTGCCGGGATGACCCCGGCGGCGCCGTTGGTGGGGGCGGTGACGACGCGGCCGCCCGCTGCGTTCTCCTCGTTCACGGCAAGCGCGAAGAGGCTGACCCATTCGAAGGTCTGGGCCGGGCCGAAGCTGTCCTTCTGGGCGCGCAGGCGGGTATGGATCGTCCGGGCGCGGCGACGCACTTTGAGGCCGCCGGGCAGCAGGCCCTCTTGTCTGAGCCCGCGCTGGACGCAGGCGTCCATGGCATCGATGATACGGTCGAGCCCGGCCAGCGTCTCCGCCTCCGGGCGCCAGACGCCTTCGTTGCGCAGCACCAGCGTGGCGAAGCAGAGCCCGGTTTCCTCGCCCAGCGCAAGCAGCCCTGCGCCGGAGGAGAACGGGAAAGGCTGGCGCAGGTTGTGGCCGCTCTCGGGCGTCAGGGGTGCAAGGGACGTCGCATCGCCGCGCACCACCGCGCCGCCCCCGACAGAGTACCAGTGCTGCTCCACCGGCTTCGCCCCTTCGCTGAACCATGCGGTGAAGCGCATGCCATTGGCGTGGGCGGGCAGGAACTCGCCGAAATGGAAGACGAGGTCGGTGCTCTCGTTAAACGCGATCTCGGTGTCGAACGTCCGGCTGGCAAGGCGGCCGTGCTCGCGAATGTCGGCGACGATCGCGGGCACCGCATCGGGATCGGCCGATTCCGGGCGCAGGCCGGAGAGACCCAGTAACACCGCCGCGTCGGTCGCATGGCCGCGCCCGGTCAGTGCGAGTGAGCCGTAGAGGTCGCAGGCCACACGTGACGGCGTTTGCGGTAGGCTCTCCATGAATGCCAGCGCCGCGCGCATCGGACCGACTGTGTGCGAACTCGACGGACCTATACCGATAGAGAAGATGTCGAGAGCGCTGATCGCAACTGCCGAGAGTTCGGCGTCGGAGGGGGGGAGGGCGGTCGTGTGCATATCGGTTTCCGATGCCGGTATAGCGCAGTGGATCATCGGGGAAAGGGGCCAGTTCCAGCTGAAGTGCCGGGGCCAGCAGCACACCGATCGTCAGGCCCTGTCGGCAGATCGGTGTTCAAGGCAGCGAGCGGTAGAACTCCAGTTTCATGTCCTCGGCCACGCATTCGAGGATCGGCGGGACGAGCCGGTCGTGAAAGTCGATATGCATGTGCTTTTCGTAAGCGGCCTCGTCGCGGAAAGTGGCGACGACCTGGAACAGGTCGGGGTCCGCCTCCGACTGGAACAGTTCATAGACGAGGGCATCGGGCTCGTTTTCGAACACCAGACCCTTCAGTTCGGATTGCAGGGCGATCATGTCGTCGCGCTTTTCCGGCCGGGTGCGCAGCTGGGCGATGAAGCTCTTGGCGGGCATAGGGTCAGGCCCTTCCATGAGGTGCGAGGTCGAACAGGAGCTCGCGTTCGTACGTGCCTTCCATGCAGCCGACGATCTTCTCGATCAGCGGCTTGTTGTGATCGTAAGCCATGTGGGCCTCGTCGGCGGCCTCATCGACGAAACTTTCGTGGACGGCGAACATGCCAGGTTCGGCAAGGCGGAAGAACTTGTAGACAAGCGTGCCCGGTTCCTGCTTCGACAAATCCTCCATCTGGCGGGCGAGGGCGATGAAATCGTCCTGCCGGTCGTGGCGGACGCGGAAGCGGGACAGGAAACTGAAGGCCATGAGGCACTCTCTCCTTTCAGTGCGGGACGAGTCGCTCTCGTTCCCGCAGGTTCTCTCCGAATGCCGCGCCTATCTTGGCGCGTGCTCCGTGGAATCGAGGATAGGCGATCACAGAATAAAAACAATCATGAATGCATGCTATATCGCGTTTCCCTGCCCCCCGAGAGGTTTGTCGACAACCACCGCATGAGCCCGGGGCATATGATGAAAATAGTCATCAAAAAAACATACATGAATGATTGCCAAACGCCGTCTTCGTGATAATCCTTGATGCAACCCGCAAACAAATGGCGGGGCACAAGGAGAGAGAGGCATGTTCACCAGGCAGCTTTACTGCTCGTCTTGCGCGTTCGCGCTCGTCGCCGGAATCGCAAGCACGCCAGCCTTCGCACAGGACACTTCGACCACGGACGCAGCGCCACAAGAATCGGGGCAGCAATCGTCGGGTGGCCTGGCCGAGATTGTCGTCACCGCAACCCGCCGCGCCACCGACCTTCAGTCCACGCCGGTCTCGGTCTCGGCGGTGGACAGCACGTTGATCGCGCAGGCCGCCCCGCGCGACCTCGGCGACATCGCGGCGTTCGTGCCGAACTTCTCGGCCGCGACGATCGCCAACTTCAATGCCGCCAGCTTTGCGATGCGCGGCGTCGGGCAGACCTCGATCATCGTCTATTTCGAGCCGCCGGTGGCGGTGCTGGTGGACGACTTCGTAGTGCCCTCGGTCCAGACTCAGCTGCTCGACACTTTCGACATTGCGCAGGTCGAAGTGCTGCGCGGCCCGCAGGGCACGCTGTTCGGCAAGAACACTACGGGCGGCGTCGTCACCGTGCGCACCAAGCGCCCGCAGATGGAGTACGTGGGCGTCGATGCCCGCGCCGAGTACGGCGACTTCGGCCAGAAGAAAGTGCAGGCCGCGCTCAACGTGCCGATCGGCGATATCGCCGCCTTCCGCCTCGTCGGCGGTTACGAGAAGTCTGACGGGTTCTACAAGAACGGGGCCTGTTACGGCCCGGTCACCGGCTTCGTCGACAACAAGTTCCAGGGGCGCAGCGGCTGCCTTGGCGGCGAGACGATCGGCGGCAAGGACGTTTGGCAGGCCCGGGCCAAGCTGCTGGTCGAGCCTTCGCCCAATTTCAGCGCGCTGTTCCAGTACGAATGGATCCGCGACCGGTCGGACTCGGTGCCGTCGGTGAACGAGAACTACCTCTATACCGGCACCAATCCCTTCGTTACCGACCTGCTCGGGCTGACCGATCCGAATGCGCAGGGCACCGATCCGCTGAAGCGGGCGGCCTATACCGGACGGCACGACGGCCTGCTGTTCATGGACAAGGGCCAGCGCATTTCGGTCGACGGGCTCTACGCCAACCTCGAATATGACACCGGCATCGGCACCGTCACTTCGGTCTCGGGCTATCGCAACCAGCGCTCGCGCATTCCCAACTCCTACGCGGGTGCGACGGCCGTGGCGGAAGACGGCCAGTACCTGTCGTTCTTCGACGCGACCCGCGATGACAACCGCAAGACTTGGCAGCAGGAACTGCGCTTCGCCTCCGACCTGCAGGGGCCGTTCAATTTCGTCGCGGGCGGGTTCTACCAGCGCGACAAGATCGATTTCTGCGTGGCGCAGATACTCGGGTTCCTCGACCTCACCTCCGGTCCGCTGCCGTTCGGCAACTGGAACGATACGCCGTACGTCCTGTGCAACGCGCAGCGGGCCAAGTCGCGCGCGGTGTTCCTCGAAGGCACGCTGAAGCTGGGCGAGAAGCTGACGATCGCGGCGGGCGGGCGCTATACCTGGGACGACAAGACCTGGCTCGGCCGGCAGCAGACCTTCATTCCGGCACTGAACGGCGGCTTCGACCCGACGATCACCATCAACGAGGCGCTCGACGCCAGCGTCTACAAGTACCCGGCGGGCGTCGTCAGCGTGAAGGGCAAGTGGCGCGAGCCGACCTACCGCGCCAGCATCAGCTATCAGGCCACCGACGATATCTTCGTCTTTGGCGGCTACTCGCATGGCTACAAGGGCGGCGGTTTCAACGACCAGATCGGCGGCTTCGCGGCCTTCGGCACCGACCTCGACGCCTTCCGCGCCGCCGCGCGGCCGACCGATCCGGAAAAGGCCGACAGCTTCGAACTGGGCTTCAAGTCGCAGTTCCTCGACAACCGGCTGCGCTTCAACCTCACCGGTTTCTACGTGAAGTACAAGGATCTGCAGAAGCAGCTCAACGTGCCAATCGTGGTCAACGGCCAGCCCAATCAGGTTACGTTGTTCGTCAACGCCGCCAGCGCCGACGTGAAGGGTATCGAAGCGGAACTCTCCGCCACTCCGGTCGAGGGCCTGACCCTGCGCGGCGTGCTCGGCTACCAGGACGGTAAGTACAAGACCTATACCGCCGAGAACGCGGGCTATGACCTGGCCTCCGCTCCGCTGGACCGCGCGCCGAAGTGGCAGTGGACGCTGGACGGCTCCTATGCGCTGCCGCTGGGCAGCGACTACAAGCTGACCGTGAACGGCAACGTCGCGTATACCGGGCGCAACCTCAATACGCAGGCGATCGACGATCCGCTGGGCAACACGTTCCTCAATGCGAGGACGCTGGTGAACGGCTCGATCACGCTCGCGCAGGCGGATGACCGCTACTACGTGCGCCTGATCGGCAAGAACCTGACCGACAAGCGCTACCGCGTGGCGGTGCAGAACGTCGCGGGGCTGTGGCTCAACTCGCAATACGGGGCGCCGCGTTACTTCGGTGTCGAACTCGGGCTGTCGTTCGGCGACCATCTTTGAGAGGTGCTTGATGTTTGAGGCAAAGGTGCTGCGCTGGGGAATCCCTCTTGCGCTGACGTGGTCGCTCGCGGCCTGCGGATCGGCGGATCAGCAGGCGCTGGCAGGCAAGGGCGCTCCCGAAGGCTGGGAGCGCCAGCTCGACGACGGCAGCGACGGCGAGGACTGGCCCGCTTTCGGCCGAACGTACGGCGAGCAGCACTACAGCCCGCTTGATCAGGTCAACGCCGGGAACGTCAAGGATCTCGGCCTCGTCTGGGCGGTGGACCTTCCGGCGGGCAACCCCGCGACCGGGCCGATCGAGGTGGGCGGCACGGTCTATCTCGCCAGCGGCTATTCGGTGGTCCGCGCGATCGACGTCGCTTCCGGCAAGGTGAAATGGGAACACGATCCCAAGGCCCCCGAAGCCTCCGGCATCCGCCTCAGGCAGGGCTGGGGCAGTCGCGGCATCGCCTACTGGAATCACAAGGTCATCACCGCTACGCAGGACGGCCGCCTCGTTGCGCTCGACGAGAAGACCGGCAAGCCCGTCTGGACCGTGCAGACGCTGGAGGAGGGCGCGCCGATGTTCATCTCCGGACCGCCGCGCGTGTTCGATGGCAAGGTGATCATCGGCAATGCCGGGTCCGACGAAAGCGCGGTGCGCGGCTTCGTCACCGCCTTCGATGCGGACAGCGGCAGGCAGCTCTGGAAGTTCTACACCGTCCCCGGCGACCCGGCGAAGGGCTTCGAGGACGAGACGCAGAAGATGGCCGCGAAGACCTGGAGCGGCGACTGGTGGAAGTACGGCGGCGGCGGTTCGGTGTGGAACGCCATCACTTACGACAAGGCCAACGACCAGATTCTGCTCGGCACCGGCAACGGCGCGCCTTGGAACCACAAGATCCGTTCTCTGGGCAAGGGCGACAACCTGTTCGTCTGCTCGATCGTCGCGCTCGATGCGAAGACGGGCAAGTACAAATGGCACTACCAGATCAACCCCGGCGAAAGCTGGGACTTCAACGCCGCGATGGATATGGAACTGGCCGACCTGACCATCGACGGCAAGCCGCGTCAGGTGGTGATGACGGCGCCGAAGAACGGCTTCTACTACGTGATCGACCGGAAGGATGGAAAGCTGATCTCGGCCGAGCCTTTCGTGGAAGTGACGTGGGCGAAGAAGATCGACCTTGCCACCGGCCGTCCGGTCGAGAACCCCGGCGTGCGCTACGAAAGCGGCAGGACTTCGTTCCGCCCGACGCCGCTCGGTGCGCATAGCTGGATGCCGATGGCATACAGCCCGAAGACGAAGTTGACCTATATTCCCGCCATCGATTTGCAGGCGCACTTCGACGATACTGGCATCACCCGGGAAAATTTCAAGTTCGCCGAGGGCATGGGACTGTCTCCGGGCGTCGGCTACGCGATCGACGCGGGGGGCAAGGACGTCACCGGCTGGCTCGTCGCCTGGGACCCGGTGGCGCAGAAGGCGCGCTGGAAGCTGCCGATGCCCACGCACGGCAACGGCGGCATCATGGCGACGGGCGGGAACCTGGTGTTCCAGGGGCGGCCCGACGGCGGCTTTTCGGCCTATGACGCCGAGGACGGCAAGCGCTTGTGGAACTTCGATGCGCGCGCGGGCGTGGTGGCGCCGCCGATCACGTACCGCGTCAACGGCAAGCAGTACGTCACGGTGATCGCCGGGATCGGCACCAGCGTCGGCCTGTTCGGCCCGATGTTTGCGCAGTATGGCATCGATTACCGCACGCAGGCGCGGCGGGTGCTGACTTTCGCGATCGGCGGCAAGCAACAGTTGCCGCCGCGCGAACCTTACAAGGCCGTCGCCTTCGAGGATGCCGACTTCAAGCCGGACGCCGGCAAGGCCGCGCGCGGAGAGGGCATCTTCGGCGGTCGCTGTGCGGTCTGCCATGGCACCTCGGTCATCGCGGGCGGCACCGCGCCGGACCTGCGTACTTCGCCGATCCCTGCCAATTCGGAGGCGTTCGCCGAAGTGGTCCGCAACGGCGCGCTGGTTCCTGCGGGAATGCCGAAATTCGGCGAATTCACGCCCGATCAGGTCGAGGCCCTACGCCAGTACATCCGCACCCGCGCCGAAGTCCTGCGCAGCGGACGGCCCGACAGTGCAGTAGGGTCTGCGCACAAGACCGGGGAGTGATCTGCGTTTCGGCAAGGGGCGCCCGGAAAGGGCGCCCCGATCCTCCGATCACGCTTCTCGGTTGGTATTTCTCAGCATTTTCCTGAAGTAAAAAGAGGATTTACCCTTCCGCTCATTGCTCGGGGGTGTGTTGCGCAAGAACTGATTCGTGTCGTTCGTCACCATCGCCCGCCGGCGATCAGTAGAGGGGCTCTGCAGTGCGCAAACAGAAGTTTACAGCGACCGCGCTCGTTACTCGTAGTTCACTGTCTTACATCCGCAGCGTGTTCGCGCTTGGCGAGGCCCGCCAGGCCTTCGTCAACGTTCATGACGAGGCCCACGCGGAAGGCCTTACCGGACTGGAAATCGTTTCCTGCATCACGCCGGACGACGGAGGCGGCTGGTTCGATGAAAGCCATCCGCTGATCCATGAAGATCGGCCTGCGCAGGTCACGTACACTTCGGGCACCGAAGGCAAGCCCAAGGGCATCGTCCTGACTTACGCCAATCTTGCGGATGCAGCGGAGCGGATCATCGACCAGATGGGCCTGACCGCAGAAGTGCGCGAGTATGTTGGCGTGCCGGTCACCTACAGCTTCGGCATCGGCCGCATCCGCGCAGTCAGCGCGGTCGGTGGATGCGCATATCTGCCGCCGCGAGGTTTCGATCCCCTCGAACTGGCTCGCATGCTGAGGTCGGGTGAGGTGAACGCCTTGTCCGCAGTCCCCACTCTTCTGCGTATCCTGCTGCAGCGGCGGTCCGTCATCGGGGATGCAGGCAAGAAGCTGCTGTGGCTGGAGATCGGTTCGCAATACATGTCGGGCGCTGAAAAGCGCGGCATTCGCGAGATGTTTCCCAATGCCCGCATCGTACAGCATTATGGCCTGACGGAAGCCTCGCGCAGCACTTTCCTCCAGATTTCCGACGTTCCGGATGCCGCGCTGGATTCAGTCGGCAAAGCCGTCGGCGCGACCGAGGTGGCGATTTCCGAAGAAGGACGCATCTGCATTCGCGGTCCGCACGTTGCGCGCTGGAAGCTGGATGCCGGCGAAATGCGCGATCTTTGCGGCGCCGACGGCTGGCTGGAGACCAGCGACCTCGGCCATATCGACGATGGCTATCTCTATTACGACGGGAGAGCGGACGACCTGATCAACTCAGGCGGCGTGAAGCTGAACCCGGATTTGCTCGAGATGCGCATTTCCCAGCTTCTCGGCCAGAGCGGCAGAGCTGTCGTGGCGAAAGTGCCTGACGCGCTTCGGGGCGAGGGCGTGCTGGTCGCCACGGATGCGACGGACATCGCCGCCGACCGGCTTCATTCGGCGGCGGCAGAGGCCCTGAAGGAATTCGGCGTCGTTGCCGGGGATTCCCTCCACATCCGTGTCATCCCGAAGATTCCGCGCACGGCGACGGGCAAGGCCATGCGCCGCGTCATGACCCAGGATTTCGTCGAGGAGCGCAAGGCTGCCGTCGTCGATCCCGTGCCCGATCGGGCACCCGAAGCGGCGCCGCGCGACGTCCAGGGGTTCTTCCGGCAGTTCTTCCCCGGACGGCGCATCGGCGCCCACGACAGTTTCGAAAGCCTGGGCGGGGACTCACTAAGCTACATCCAGTTCTCGCTTGGTTTCGAAGGACGTTTCGGTGCCCTGCCGGACGGGTGGGAGTCGCTCACTGTCGAGCAACTGGAAAAGAGCGCCGGCCCGCCGGCAGGAGACAACTGGCGCAAGCTCGACACCGCGATGCTGACGCGCGCGTTCTTCATGATCTGCATCGTGGCCTTGCATCTCGACACGTTCGTCTACAGCAAGAACTGGGGCGCAGCCTATTTCCTGTTCATGCTGTGCGGCTACAGCGTCATGCGCTTCCAGTGGCCGGAGATCAGCCGGACCGGAAAGCTGGGTACGATCTTCGGGACGGTGCTGAGCGTAGCTATCCCGACGTTGATGGTGACGATCGCAATGCAGCTGTGGGCCAGGAACCTCGAACTGAAGCCCCTGCTCTTGATATCGAACTGGTTCGACCCGCATCAATATCATGTGGCCTATTACTATTTCGCTGAAATCTACATGCAATTGCTGCTCGTCGTGGCGGCGCTCTTCTCTATCCCGGCCATTCGTAGATTTCTCAAGGCGAGGCCGATGAGCTTCTGCACGATGCTGCTGATCGCCGCGACCGTAGGAAGCTGGATGGTCGAGAAAGTCTGGGACACCAACTACATTTTCCATCGCACGCCGATCTGGTATCTGTGGACGGTTGCCGCGGGCATGCTGATAGCAAGTGCGCGAGACTTGCGGAGCCGGATCGTGGCCATGCCGATAGTGACGGTCGCGGTGCTTCTGCACCACGGTTTCACGTCCGCCAGCGGCTATATCGTGGGCGGCGTGGCCCTGTTGCTCTTCGGGACATCCATCAAGGTTCCGCCTGTTGCGAAATCCATCGTTTCCGAGGTCGCCGGGTCTTCGATGTTCATGTACCTCAGTCACTATCAGGTCAGGTCGCTGATCATTCGGGTGTTTCATGGCCCGAAGCCATGGGTTGCGCTTTCCGTCGCCATCGGGTTCGGCATCGTCTTTGCCCATGCTTACGCCTGGACCGAACGCAAGGTGCGCGGCTTCCTGCGGGCGCGGGAGGAGGGTACGGGCAGTCCAGCCACCTACGCATACGAAGAGCCTGCAGGACTGGTCAAAGCAATCAGTTGAATGTCTTGCCGGTGTCGATGACCCTGCTCGCGACAGCCACCTTTGGGGTGGTGATGCCGGCCGGCAATATGCGAATGCAAAAAAGGAGCGGCCGCAAGCGACGAGGCGATGCATGCGGCCGCTCCCTGCGCTTTTGTCAGCGTCCCGCTAGCAGGCGCGGGTAAAATGAAAAGCGTGAGCCTCGGCGAATTTCGCAATTCGATCGCCAAGCTTGCCGGACGGATACGAACGGACACGCTGTTCCTGCCCGCAAGGTGACAGGGTTTACACGGTTGACACGGTCCAGAAGGAAACGGTGTCACCTTGGGCCGGAAATGTGTCACCTTGCGGTTGTAAGGTGACACATTTTGCCGCGGATGTGTCACCTTGTGCGGGTGAGGTGTCACCTTGCGGTGTAACCTTGTGCAGTGTGAGGCGATCAGGCTGGGCATGGGCGCAATGTACCGGGCCCGACGACGTGTAGGAAAGCGGCTTGCCCGAGCGCTCCTTCAGGCGACAGGGCTGCCGACGGTGGGGGCCAGGCGATCAACCAGGATCGCGCTCGCCGCATTCAGGCCGATCACCTCGACTGCGATGCCGTGGTGTCGCATCTTCGTAACCACATCCTCCAGTGCACCGACCGCAGTGATGTCCCACAAATGGCTGGCGGTCAGGTCGATGAGGACATGGGCGACCGTGTCGCGCAGGTCGAAGCGATCAGCGAAAATCTCTGCACTGGCGAAGAAGATCTGGCCCGTGACGGTGTAGGTGCGCGTGTCGGTCGCCGGGTCATAATCCTCGCGCACGTCCATCAGACGCGTCACCTTGAAGGCGAAGAATACACCACTGAGCAACACCCCCACCGTGACGCCCGCCGAGAGATCATGCGTTGCGACGGTGACGATGACGGTGGCGACCATGACGATGCCGGATACCTTGGGATGCCGGGCAAGGTCGCGGATGGATCCCCAGGAAAAGGTGCTTGCCGATACCATAATCATGATCGCGACCAGTGCCGCCACCGGCACTTGTGCGACCCAGGGGCGGAGCGGCACCATGACCAGGAGGAGGAATACCCCTGCGACCAGCGTAGACAACCGCCGCCGCCCGCCGTAGCGCACATTGCCGACCGTCTGGCCGATCATGCCGCAACCGGCGATGCCGCCGAACAGCGCGGCGGCGACATTGGCAAGGCCCAGGCCCGTGCATTCGCGTGCCTTGGAACTGGCCGTCTCGGTCAGGTCGTCCACCACACTTGCCGTCATCATGGATTCCAGAAGGCCGACTGCCGCCATGGCCAGCGCATAAGGGGCGACGATGCGCAACGTCTGGCCGTCAAAGGGCACGGCGGGAAGCGTGAAGGCCGGCAGCGAGGCGGGCAGACGGCCCAGATCTGCGACAGTGTGGATGGGCATGGGAAAGGCGATGCTGATCGCGGTGAGGATCAGGATGCAGATGAGCGGCGAGGGAATGGCCCTGGTAAGGCGCGGAGCCAGATAGATGATCGCCAGCCCCCCTGCGATCATCGCATATGTGTGCCAGGTGACATGCAGCATCTGCGGCACCTGCGCCGAGAAGATGAGGATGGCGAGCGCGTTGACGAAGCCCGTGCGCACGGATCGAGAGACGAAGCGCATCAGCACGTCGAGCTTGAGCAGGCCGAATATGATCTGGAACAGCCCGGCCAGCAGCGTGGCGGCCAGGAGATATTGGAGGCCATTGGTATGGACCAGGGCTGCCGCGACCAGCGCCACCGATCCCGCCGCCCCGGAGATCATGGCGGGCCGCCCACCGGCAAAGGCGATGACGATACCGATGATGAAGGAGGCGAACAGGCCCACCTCCGGATCGATGCCCGCCACGAAGGAAAAGGCGATGACCTCCGGGATCAGGGCGAAGGTGCCGACCATGCCGGCGAGTATGTCGCGCCGGGCATCGCCCACGCCGTTGAACCATTCGGCGCGGTAGCGCGAAAGAGGGGAGCTGTGCATGCTGGAAAACCGACGATGGTCGCAGGGGCAGCGGCGTGGATAGGGCGGATTGCCCTGCAACGAACGTTGTCCGGCGGATCGGCGGCCGGAATAGCCACCCGGAATTTCACCGGGTCCTTGCGAATGGATGCCTCCTAGCGCGGCCGTCAGGCCAATGCAATCGCAGGACTAAACGGCTCCAACCCGCTGTTCGAAAAGCCTGTCTGAGGATTATCTAAGCGGGGTTCGATAAGCGCGCGCCGGTGCCTGCTCGCTCAGGGTTTCACGCGCAAAGCCGGCGGCATAGCCGTCATGGTCCTGCGCCCGCCAAAAGGGCCGAGCACGTGAAATTGGTCAATTGAACAGACGCCTGACAAGGGCTCGCTGCCGACGAGATTGATATTGGCGGCCTCGAGATCATGCATGGAAATGAATGCTATGTGCGCGCGTCGCCGGTCTCGCCGTGATCATGCGCCATGGGGCAACGCCTGCTCCTGAAAGGTATGCCCTTCGTTGCAGTGTTCGTTCGGGGTGATCCGTTTCTGCCCGAAGCGGGCATAGAGGGTCGGTAGAACGAACAAGGTCAATAGCGTCGCTGAGATCAGGCCGCCAATCACGACGGTCGCCAGCGGTTTTTGCACTTCCGCGCCGGCGCCTGAACCCAGCGCCATGGGCACGAAGCCGAGGCTGGCGACCAGTGCCGTCATGGCTACCGGGCGCAGACGCTGCATGGCGCCGGTACGGGCAGCTTCGGCCCGCTCTATCCCCGAACGGATCAGGTCCTGGATGGAGCTGACCATGACGAGGCCATTGAGCACGGCGATGCCGGACAGGGCGATGAAGCCGACTGCTGCCGAGATCGAGAAGTCCATGCCTCGCACGAACAGAAGAAGGGCCCCGCCGACCAGGGCGAAAGGAACGCCGGTGAAGACGATCGCGGCATCGCGAACGCTTCCAAGTGCCCCGTAGAGCAGCAGCAGGATGAGCACGAAGCAGGCCGGGATGACGAGCTTCAGGCGTTCGCTGGCTGACTTCATGTTCTCGAACTGGCCGCCCCATTCGACATAGCTGCCAGCGGGCAGGCGCACCGTCCGGGCAATCGCGGCCTGGGCATCGGCTACCACGCTACCGACGTCGCGCCCACGCACGTTGGCCTGCACCACGACGCGGCGCTTGCCGTTCTCGCGGCTGATCTGGTTGGGGCCATCCACGAGGTTGATCTCGGCGACGCTGGCGAGAGGGACATGAGAGCCGCCGGGCACCGCCACCTGCAACTGTTGGAGCAGGTTGATGTCGGCACGTTGTGCATCGGAAAGGCGGATCACCACCGGGAAGCGGCGGTCGCCTTCGAAGATCATGCCCGAGGTACGCCCACCTATCGTAGCGGTGACGGTATCCTGCACGTCCTGTGCGGTGACACCGAGGCGAGCCATCGCATCGCGGTTCACCTTTATGTCGAGCATCGGCAGGCCGGTGGTCTGTTCGACCTTCACATCCGCAGCGCCCTCGGTCTTGCGCAGGATACCAGCGATCTGTTCGGCGGTGCGGTTCATCGTGTTGAAGTCGTCACCGAAGACCTTGACGGCGATGTCGCCGCGAACGCCCGCGATGAGTTCGTTGAAGCGCATCTGGATCGGCTGTGTGATCTCGTAGGCATTGCCGGGGAACTTCGCGAGTTCGCCTTCGATGCGAGCGACCAGGTCAGCCTTTTCCAGCTTCGGGTCCGGCCATTCCTCGCGTGGTTTGAGGATGACGAACATGTCGGTGGCGTTGGGCGGCATCGGGTCGGACGCAAGTTCGGCCGTGCCGGTCTTTGAGAAGACGAACTTCACCTCCGGCTGTTTCGACATCATCCGTTCGATCGGCACCTGCATCGCCTGGCTCTGCTGGACAGAAGTAGCGGGAATACGCAGGGCCTGGATGAGAATGTCGCCTTCGTCGAGCTGGGGCAGGAACACTTGTCCGAGCGAAATGAACGCAGCGGCGGCAAGGACAAGACTGCCCAGCGCCGCACCGATCGTGAAGCTGGGCCGCTTCATCGCCCGGTCGAGGCCCTGCGCGTAGCGCTGTTTGAGCGAGGTTATGATGAGGCCGTCCTCTTCCTCCACCCGTTTGGAGAGCCAGATGGCGACGATCGCGGGAACGAAGGTGAGCGACAGGACGAAGGCGAAGGCCAGCGCCATGATGACGGTAAGCGCCATCGGCACGAAAGTCTTGCCCTCGACATCGGTAAGGCTGAGCAAAGGCACGTAGACGAGGATGATGATCGCCTGGCCGTAAACCGAAGGGCGGATCATCTCGCGCGCGGCCGAAGTCACGGTCGCGAGACGTTCCTTCACGCTGAGGAGACGACCATGATGCTGCTGCTCCTCGGCGATCCGGCGCAGCGCGTTCTCGACGATGATGACCGCGCCATCGACGATCAGGCCGAAGTCGAGCGCGCCCAGACTCATCAGGTTGGCCGAAACCCCGGCCTTGAGCATGCCGAAGCCGGTC
This sequence comes from Novosphingobium resinovorum, assembly GCF_027922145.1. Lineage (GTDB taxonomy): Bacteria > Pseudomonadota > Alphaproteobacteria > Sphingomonadales > Sphingomonadaceae > Novosphingobium > Novosphingobium resinovorum. The sequence continues at coordinate 199,254 of NZ_BSFC01000030.1, forward strand.
AGCATCATCGTCACCGGAATGACGAGCGCGGCGATGAGGGCGGCGCGGAAGTTGCCGAGCAGCAGGAACAGCACGACGATGACGAGGATCGCGCCTTCGCCGAGGTTCCTGGCGACGGTCTTGATGGTTGAATCGACCAGTGCGGTGCGGTTGAGAACCGGCTGAACCACGACATCGGGCGGCAGCGAGGCATTGATGGACTGTAGCTTGTCGGCAACCGCGGTCGCCACCGTGCGGCTGTTCTCGCCGATGCGCATGATGGCGGTGCCGACCACGACTTCGGTGCCGTTCTCGGACGCCGAGCCCATGCGGATGGCCTGGCCCGAACGAACCGATGCGACTTGGTCGAGCGTGATCGGCACCCCGTCGCGGGTGGCGACGACGGTGCGGCCCAGTTCCGCCGAATTGCGGATCAGCGCGTCGGAGCGGACGGCAAGCCCCTCGCCATTACGGTCGACGAAACCGCCCCCGACGCTGGTGTTGTTGCGCTCCAGTGCGTTGCCCAGGTCGGTCAGCGAGAGGTCGAGCGCGGCAAGCCTCTGAATGTCGGGAACGACCAGGAACTGCCTGGCATAGCCGCCGATGGAATCGACGCCGGCCAGCCCCTTGGTGCTTTTCAGCAGCGGGGTGACGATCCAGTCCTGCGCCGTGCGCAGATAGGTCGCCTTCTCCGCCTCCGTGGTCAGTCGTTCACCTTCGGGGGTTATGTAACTGCCGTCGGGCTGCTGGCCGGGTTCACCCGGTCGATGCTTGTCGTCGGCGCGGTGCTGGAGCTTGACGGTCCACATGTAGACTTCGCCAAGCCCCGTGGCGATCGGCCCCATCTCGGGGTTCACGCCATCGGGCAGGTTCTCAGCGACGCCCTGCAGGCGTTCGCCGACCTGCTGGCGGGCGAAATAGATGTCGGTGGAGTCCGAGAAGACCGCCGTTACTTGCGCAAAGCCGTTGCGGCTGAGCGAGCGGGTGAAGTCGAGGCCGGGGATGCCGGCCAGTGCCGTCTCGATCGGGAACGAGACCTGCTTCTCCACCAGTTCGGGCGAGAGGGCGGGCGCGCGGACGTTGATCTGGACCTGGTTGTTGGTGATGTCCGGCACGGCATCGATCGGCAGGCGGGAAAGCGATGCCGCACCGATGACGGCGGCAATGGCGGTGAGAAGCAGGACGAGCCAGCGCTTCTCGACCGCCCATGTGACTACGCGGGCGATCATGGCTCAGTCCTCCACCGCTTCGCTCTTGCCCAGTTCGGCCTTGAGCGTGAAGCTGTTGACGGTGGCGATCTTCTCGGTGCCCTTGAGGCCCGACTTGACGATGACCATGTCCCCGGCACTGTCGCCCAAAATGACGGGCACAGCTTTGAAGCCGGTCTGCGTGCGCACGAAGATGACGGTCCTGCCCTCGTCGGTCTGGACCGCCGTAGTCGGCACCTTGACGGCCCCATCGCCGTTGTCGCCGTCGTCGCTGCTGGAAAGCGCAATGGATGCGGTGACCGGTTCGCCTACTCGCCATTGGCCCGCGCGATTGTCGAGCATGGCGATCACCGGCACGAGGCGAGTGGCCGTGTCGAGTGCCGGGGACACGAAGGTCACGCGCGCGGTCGTCTCTCGGCCTGCCGCCTTGACGGTCACGGGATTGCCCGGATGCACGCGGCCGGCATCCTGCGGCAGCACGTTGAGCGAGAGCGAGACGCTGGAAAGGTTCGCCACGCGGAACAGCTCGGCATCGGCGGCTACGGTCTGGCCCAGCACCACGCTGCGCGCGATGATCTGGCCGGAGATCGGCGAGAGGATGGCGATACGGTTCAGTGCGCCGCCACCCGTGCCTGCCGCCGATACCTGCTGCTGGGCGAGGCGAAGCGCGATACGCGCCTCGGTCGCGGCGGTACGCGCTGCGATGAGATCCTGTTCGGGCGAGACTTTCTGGGCGAACAGGCGCTGTTCGCGATCGAGGTTGGATTTGGCGAGGGAAAGCCGCGCCCGTGCGGCGTCGATCTCGGCGTTGAGGGAGGCTGCCTCGCGGCTCTCGATCACGGCGATCGCCTGGCCTTGTCCGACCGAATGGCCAAGGTTGCTGGTCAGCGAGACCACACGCCCGCCGATCGCGGCGGAGACGACCTGCATACCCTGGGGGTCTGCGTCGATCGTAGCGGGAAGTTCGACAGTGCCCGAGCCGCCGATCATGGGATGTGCGATCTGGATACCGGCCAAACCGATCTGCTCGGCGCTCATGACGATTGTGCCCTCGACCCGCTTGGCGTCCGTCGCGCCTTTCTCTTCGACTGGGGGGTGTGCCGCCTTGTCGCCGTCACCGCAGGCCGTGAGGGCAAGGGCGAACGAGAGGGGCAATGCGGCGTAAGTGCGCTTATTCTGTTTCATGGCAATCAGTTTCCCCCTTGAGGCGCGGCGGCGGGCGCGGTCAGGCGCTCCAGCTGCGCACGGGCAATCTGGTAGGATGCGAGCGCATCGATGGCGACGATGCGGATTTCGGCGAGCGTGCGCTCGGCATCGAGAAGGTCGAGCTGGCTGAACTTGCCCTCCCGGTATCCGATACGGGCGATGCGTGCGGCTTCCTGCGCAGCCTGCAAGGCAGGGCCGGAAGCCGCACGAGCGGTTGTCGCGGCATTGTCGGCATCGGCCTGCGCGTTGGTGATGGCCTGCTCGATATCGAGGGCCGTCACCCGGCGATTAGCCTCGGCCTGCGTGCGCTGCGCGCCGGCCTGAGCAAGCGCGGCGCTGCCGCTGTCGAAGACCTGCAGCGGGATCGACACCGTGAAAACAGCAGCGAAATCCTTCGTCGCTTCCAGACGGCGCACCGACGGGCCGACGTCGATGTTCGGTGTCCGATTCGCCTTGGCGAGACGGACGCCGGCGTCGGCGATGGCGAGGTCCGCATCGGCGGCAGCCAGTGCCAGTGTGCCTTGAGGACCGATCGGCGCCGACGGTCCGTACGGCGCGGAAGCGGGCGGCAGCCGATCGAGCAGGGCCGCGTCGAGAGGACCGTCGATGGCCCGGCCTATCCGGCGTTGAAGGTTCGTGCGCGCGGCACGGGCAAGGCGGTCCTGCCGTTCGGCATTGGCTTCAGCGTTCACGCGCACCACGTCGGCGCGCTGCTTTTCGAGCGGTGAGGCGCGGCCTGCCTGAACCCGCACACCGGCGGCTCTAAGTGCGTCAGCAGCGATCCGTGCCTGGTCCTTCGCCGCGATCAGTCGGCGCTCGGCCGAGACAGCTTCCACGTAGAGCTGCGTCACGTGCAGGCGAACGTCGGCGGCGATGATGGCAGCCTGCAGTTCTGCTCGGGACAGTTCCGCGTTGGCGACTGCAACGCGGGCACTGCGCTTGCCGCCCAGTTCCAAGGTCTGCATGAATCCGGCCGTGGTCTCGTTGCTGCCGATGCCGGAATAGCGACCGGTTCCCATGACATTCTCGATCTGCCCCTGAGCGACCGGATTTGGGCGAAGTCCTGCGACCTTGCGGCCGGCGATTGCCGCATCGACACCGGCGCGACCGGCATCCACTGCCGGAGCGGAGCCGCCTGCTGCCGCGATGGCATCTTCGAGCATCAGCGTTACGGCGCCATAAGGTGCGCCCGGTACTTCCTGCGCCTGCACCGTTGCGGCACAGGACGCTGCGGCGAGCAACGCCGCGAGTACAGTCTTCATGATGTGATAGTCCTGACGGAGGATTCCTGACCGACAGTCAGCCGGTCGACGGAAGCGTCAGGTTCGTGGAGGGCGTGGCATCACGTTATCGTCCGCCGAATGCAGCGGCGAGGCCCCTTTGAAGCCGAAAGTTTGCCCGTCCGAGTCGGCAATGGGTTGCTCGAACGTCATCTGCATGGTGCCGAGGTCATGGTTATGGCAGGCACCATGATGGTGCGGGAGGCCGCTATCGGCATCTGCAGGCGCTTCGTCACCGTCGCCGGGCGCATGATAGGAGAAATCGTACCCGGCGTCGCTGCCGCTCGCCGCCTCTACGGCGTGCGCCATGCCGGACCAGCTGATCAGGATCAACATAAGGCAGGCAAGGAAAGGCAGCAGCGTGCGCATCGATCAGCCCCTACCACTCCGCCGGTGCGGTGTAACCCCATTCGGGTTGAAACCAGCTTGCTTTGTGCCTGCCTTTCTACTTGCGACCGCGGCGTCTCCGGTCATGCAATGACTCAGAGCGAAAAAATGGTCGGGGCGAGCAAGGCAAGGAGCCGCCCCGACCAAAGGTCACAGGATGAAGGAACGCCCCATGACAAGCGTTCCTTACGGGCTTGTGGCTTGACGAGAGAGGCAAGCTACATGACCTACGCTATTGCGACGCATTCGCATATGCAAGCTATTTTTTACTCCACGAATGTGTGCCTGACATTTCGGGGATGCCGCATCCTCCACGCTTGCTGGGCGGCTGTCGCACCTCGGTACGTCGCGGGCACGTTGCTGCGCTTGCAAAAGAAAAGCCGACCCAAGGGCCGGCTTGATGAAGTTGGGAGAGGATACCTGAAAGGCAAGGCGGATATGCAGGCGGAAGGTCGATGCGCCAAGCGCTACAAGCGCAATGGTTCATCGAATTTCCGCATCGAGTCCATCTGCGCAAAAAACAGGCAAGAATGCTTCAGGCGACATCTTTTACCCTTGCATTCGGATGCATGGCAGCCGCAGAAAGGTCGTCTCGGTTTTTGCAAAAGATCACAGACGTATTGGGAGCTTGATCGCACATGCCTGACATCGACAAGACTACGGACATCGCCGCTCTCACCGTGCAACTGCTGAGCGCCTATCTGGTGAACAATACAGTGGCATCCGAAGATCTGTCCGGATTGATACGATCGACCAAAGCGGCATTGACCGATGACGCCGTCATCGAGCCAGTCGTCGAGGAAGCACCGACGTACACACCCGCTGTTTCTGTTCGCAAGAGCCAATCGTCACCGGAACATTTGTTGAGCCTGATCGATGGCAAGCCGTACAAGACGCTCAAGCGTCATCTGGCAGCGCACGGATTAACGCCTGCGACTTATCGGGAGCGCTATAACCTTCCTGCGAGCTATCCGATGGTCGCGCCGGATTTTGCGGCCAAGCGCCGCTCCATCGCCGAGAAAATCGGACTGGGTAGCCGCAAGCAGAAAACCTCTGGAGAACGCGCTCCAGTCGTGGCCAGTTCGGATGCTTCCGCCAATGAACCGACCGTCGCTGCCTCGGTCGCGGCAAACGACGTGGCACCCGAACAGGTGCCGTCGGTCGCCGTTGCGCCAGCAAAGGCCAAGGGACGTCGGGTAAAGAAGCCTGCTGGATCGGCCGCTAAGGCGCTGGACGCCGGTAGGGCAGGTGATGCGACTGCCGCAGCGTCGGCTGAACCGGCGGCCCCGAAAGCGCCGCGGCGCAAGGTCAAGGTCGCATCGAAGCCCGCAATTGCGGCCTCGGCGCAAACGGAACCTGCTGCCGAGGACGCTAAGGCGCCTGCGGCTCCGAAGAGCACTCGGACCAAGAAGCAGAAAGAACCGGCCGTCGCCGCACAGGGCTCCAAGCCTGCAAAGCGCGGGGCTGCATCTTCAGAAGCGACGCCTGACACCGTAGAACCCACAAATAGTGTAGTCCCGGAAGTTCCGGCAAAGCGCCGTGGCAAGCTTGGTCTGTTCAGTAAAGGCGACACCGGGAGCAAGAAGACTGCACCAGCAGCAGCAAGTAAAGACGGCGCATCAGGTGAAAAAGCTAATGCCGCGAAGGCGGAGAAACCTCGCCAGACGGGCAGGCCTAAGCGGATGGCTCGAACGCCGAAGGCAGCCTCTCCCGACGCTGGCTGAGCGCTGCCGGGTTTGAGTTTTACGACTATCGCGCCTTCGATCCTGGCATGCGCCGCTTTCGGCGGTGAGTACGTCTCGCGCCGCACCTTCCTGGGCGAACTGCGGTTGACGTTCTGAACATGGCGAAGGTGCGGGCAAGAAGGTGGGCTATGGGAAAGGGTGTATGCCCTCGTTCCTGTTGGCACGGTGTTGACGGGGATGTCGGTAGGCCGACACGCAGGTCGCGGTCGTGATCATTCCCCCGTGCATGCCGGGGCGAGACAGGGGAAGGCTGCATCGTTGCCGCCGTCTTCCCTTGAAGCAAGGGTCGCACGGAAGCGCAGGTGCTGTGGTGTGGCATCGATGACCTCGATGGCGATGTCTGCGATTTGGATCGTCTTTTGTGCTAGCGGAAAACGCATAGTCTGCGCGCTGCTCGCCCGGGCAAGATCGCCGATGCTGTAGCCGCGTTGCTCGAAGGTCAATTCGCCGTCTTCGGTCCCAATATAGGCGATATCGTATATCGTTCCGCTCTCGTCGGTATCGTAGTTCTTCAGATCGGGCAGGGCGGTGCCTTTCGCGTAGTCGCGCGGTGGGACAACCGCATCGCCCGCCATGGTACGCTGCGGCGTGCCGAAAGTCTCCGGGGCGGGCGCGGTGGAGCGGATCACCGGCACCTTCGGATCGGCGCGCATACGGTCGTGAATGGTTGCGGGCGGCTCGCTCGCTTCGGTGTCGGCGATGAGCGCTTCGGCAAAGGCAACCTCGTCGATCTTGAGGGGAAACCCGCCGGTCGCGGCGCGATCGGTGGCGCATACGAACTGCATTTGTGCATCCGCCAGCGTTCCGGCGGTGACCGGCTCCGGGTCGGGATAACTGAGTGCGGTCTCGTCGAGCCGCTCGTCCCGGGAGCCATAGCGCAAGTACAGATCCCAGCTTTCGGTCTGCCTGCGGCAGTCGGTGATCATCCAGGCGCGCAGGGATGCGGCCGGGTTGCCGGGCTCGCGCAGGATCTGGCTGGCTTCGTAGCGCACCGTGTCGCCGTCCCGCCGGATTGAGCCGACGTCGACGAACAGCACCTTTTCCGCCGCTTGGGCCACGTACCACCACTCGGAAGACCGCGCCTGGGAGGTGGAGGGCAAAAGGATGCCAAGGCTCCATGCGATGCCGAGCATTGCCGATTTCATCGAATTCTCCCGATCAGGCTCAGGTGCCGCAGCTATGGGCGGTGGACACTACGCCGGAGATGGCGTCGGTGGCCATCGTGGCGGCATCCTTCGCAGATTTGCCGAGGTGAACAGCGTAGTAACGCCCCAGTTCGCTGCGTGCTGTCTCGACAGCAGCGGTGGGGACGCCATCGGGAGCGGCGATCTCGGGCCTGGCCTCATGCGGTGCCTGACCCAGCCGTGCACGGTCCAGCGCGGTCTGATACGATCGGTATGCGGCGAAGCGTATCGTCCCGTCGCAGTCCGGCCAGGTGCCGCGAATCCTCGCGGCGAGGGTGTCGAGCGCCGGGGTCGGGGGCAGGGTCTGCTCGCAGTCGTTGCGCAGCACGAAGTTGTCCATGGTGGAGCCGAATACCGATTCCGTGGCCTCGATCAGCGCCGGATGGCGTACGATCGCCCCGCACGGCAGGTTGCGCTCGATGCCGTTCGCATCTTCGTCGAGGTAAGGGCCTAGCACGTTGAGAAAGGCCGCGAAGTGGCGTTCGCTGGTGAACAGGTCGCCCGTCGTCCTAACCTTGGGAGAATCCCCGTAAGGTTCGGAGAGGATCGACCAGCCGAAGGATTGCCCCTCATCCGTGCTCAGGCGGGTCAGGTAAGGGAAGAGGAGGGCGGTGATGCGCGTCCTGACAACTGCCCGCTCCGGGGCCGACCAGTCGGTGTCGACGGGTTCCCGCGCCCAGAGCGCAACCGCTTCCAACACCGGTGCGAACTGCGGGTCGAGGCGGCGCAGCACCGGCAGCGCCTGGTCGGGAGCATGCATCAGCGCGGCGATGGCAAGTGCACCGTTGCGCTCGGCATAAACGGTCTTGAGGCATTTGCGGATTTCCGCGCCCTCGCAGCCGCGCATCCGTTTCAGCGCCTGGCGCTGGGCGGCCAGTTCGCTCGACGGGCCGGTGCCGAACGCGCTTTCGCGGGACAGCGCGAAGAGTGCGGCCATCTCCCGATCCGCGACGGCAAGCGCCGGATCGGTGCAGATCGCCCGCTCCATCGCCGTGCGCGCCGCCGTGCAGGAGAAGCTCGGGCCATCGGTATGCGCGGCTTCACCCTGCGCATGAGCCGAAAGTGCCCAGAGCGACGCCGTGATCGCCAGCCCCCAGCACGCGGCCAGATGTTTCGCAGCCTTCATCTAGATCCTTTCGTGTTCGTTCAGGCGTCGATCAGAGCGCCCCTTGCGTGCAGAGTTTCGATGACGCGCGCCGCCGCAAGGTCGGCTGGTCGCGCAACACCTAACAGAGCGAAAGTGCCGCCCAGCATGAACGCGCAATGCCCGTGCACGGTGGCGATAAGCGAACTGGTAAGCTCTGCCGCGTTTGCGGCCTCCGTTGCAGGCAGAACCGTCGCGACCTCTCGCGCGATGACGCCGGTGAGACGCATGCGCTCGGCGGCGAGCGTCTCGGGCATCTCCATGCCTTCCGGCACGCGGTGCTCGTAGATCGCCGACCACAGGTTGCGATGGGTCTGCGCGAAGTCGAAATAGCCCTGGACGAGGACGATAATGCGCGCACGCCCCTCGGCCCCGCCAAGGCGCTCTTCCAGCCACTCGCTCCAGAGCCTGAACGTGCGCGCGTTGATCTCCATGACGAGCCGGTCGACGTTCCCGAAGACGTGCATCACCGTGCCCACCGAATAGCCGATACGCTTGGCGACCTCACGCGCGGAGAACCGGGCATAACCGCTTTCGGCCATGACCTGCCGCCCGTTGTCGAGGATCAGCGATTCCAGTTCCTCGCGTCCGTGGTCCGATCTCCTGCCCATCGTCAGCCGGCCTTGCGCACGAAAGGATAGCGCATCTGCGCCAGATAGCCCTTCGGCACAGTTTCGGGCACGCCGTAGCCCTGCGGCCACTGCCCCTTGGGGAAGTAGTGCGTGCCGAAAAGACGGTCGAGCCAGGGGAAGTGGATCGCGAAGTTCTTGTCGATTCCTTCGGCTTCCAGCGCGTGATGCCAGTGGTGGAAGCGCGGGACCACGATGAACCGGCCCAGACGGTCGAAGTCGCCCCGGATGTTGGCGTGGATCAGCGAGGAATAGACGTAGACCATGCCGATGTAAGCCTGCATGACCGAAGGCAGGAAGCCCAGTGTCAGCAGTGGCAGCGAAGTTACACCGCGCAGAAGCACGATCTCGGCGAAGTGCATTCGCCCACCGGCCAGCCAGTCCATGGACCGGGCCGAGTGGTGCACCGCATGGAAGCCCCAGAGAAACGGGATGCGGTGGAACACGCGGTGGAACCAGTACTGCGTAAGGTCGGTCAGGAGCATCGCCATGATGAACTGGACCAACCACGGCAATCCGCCCACGGTTGCGCGAATACCCGAAAGGGCGGTGCCATGCGCGTTGAGATAGCTCGACGGCGCAAGGGCAAGGAAGGTGATCAACTGCACCAGCATCGAACTGACGAGGAAGTAGAACAGGTCCTCGCTCCACTCGGGGCGGAACAGGCGCTGCCTGCCGCGATGAGGCACGAGGCGTTCCAGCGGGGCGAACATCAGGCCGGTGGCGACAAGGTTCACCGCGAAGAAATCGACACCGAAGAACACGCCCCAGTCGTGCATCTCGCGCGGCTGGACCGACGCGCCGCCAAGGATGGTTCCCGCAAGTGCCACCATCAGCGCAGTCATGCCCATCGCCTTGCGCGGCCGGAGCAGCAAGCTCAGCAGGGCAAGCGCATAGGCGCCCAGCAGCGTTGTGTAGACGACGATGCGAAAGCCTGATGATTTCAGCACCACGGCCAGTTCCGGCGTGGCGAACCAGTCAGGCCAGCGCAGCGCGACCACGAAGCACAGCCCGGCGGCGGCCAGCAGCATGGCAAAGAACCCCGCGAACCAGCCGGTGCCGAAGCCGCGTGCTTCGATCGGCGCTTCAAGGTCGCGTACCAGCTTCTTCAGAAATCCCGTCATTGTCGGCCTTCTCCAAAGTCCATGCGATATCGTATATCGCTATAATCGAACGCTGTCTAATTTTATATTGCACAGCGTTCAATTCACCTGTACCCATGTCATGCAATTGAGATCGAAAGGTGCGTCATGACCGGGATCCTGCTGTTCGCCACGCTAATCCTGAGCGTTCTGCTATATGATACGCGGCGACGCATTGGGCGCCTCGAGCGGCTTATCCCGGATCATCAGGCATTGGATCATGCCGTGCCGGTCCAGCCGGAGCGGCCGGAACATCAGGAGGTTGAAGCGATCGCGGCGCCGGACCTCGATTTCCAGCCGCCGGCGCAATTCGTGCCGTTGACGTCTGACTCGGGAGCGGTTCCAACTCCTGCTGCGGCGAACGAGCCCGAACCCGGCGAAGCTCAGTCGGAACCGGAATTCGAGCCCGCTTCAGGGCCTGAGTCCACGTTTCCCCAGCGCGCAATCGCGTCATGGACCGGTCTCGGATTCGAGGATCTGTTCGGTCGCAAGTTGCCGATCTGGGCGGGCGGCATCACGCTGATCGTGGCAGCCGTGCTGATGGTGAAATACTCGATAGACACCGGCCTGCTTTCCCCGGTGGTGCGGGTAATCATGGGGCTGTCCTTTGGCGGCGCGTTGATCGGCATGGGTGAACTTGCGCGTCACCGTCAGGAGGTCGTGCGCGATATACGTGTCGCCCAGGCCCTCGCGGGCGCCGGTGTGGGCGGGCTTTATGCCGCGGTTCTGGCGGCGAGCAATCTTTATGAACTGGTCGGGCCCGGCACGGCTTTCGCCGGACTGACGGCGATCACTGCGCTCGCTCTTGGTCTTGCCCTCAGGTTCGGGGCACCTTGCGCCGTGCTCGGCCTTGTCGGCGGTCTGGCGACCCCCGCGGTCGTGCAATCGCAGAGCCCCAGCGTACCCCTGCTGGCGGGATACCTGGCGATCGTCATTGGCGCGATTACCCTGCTTTCACGGCGCCAGCGTTGGGCCTGGCTGGGCATCGGCGCGCTGACCGGCGGTGCGGGCTGGAGCCTGCTGACGATTGCCATGGGCGATCTGGACAGTGGATCCACGCTGGCGATGGGGCTGCTCGTGATCCTGTTCGGCCTCGGTCTGCCCGCTCTCGCAATGGAAGGGCGTTCCGCGCCGATACTGCGCGCGGTGACCGGCGTGGTCGGGGCGCTGCAACTGGCGCTGGTCGTCGCCCGTGGCGATTTCGCGCCGCTGACATGGGGGCTTTACGGACTGCTCTCGCTGGCGTTCGTCTGGCTGGCGGGACGCACGCCGATTCTGCAGCGCACGGTCGCCGTCCCGCTGCTGACGGCGCTTGGCCTGATTGCCATCTGGCCGGCGCCGGATGCAGGGTTGTTCGCGGCTGTCGTGGTCGGGATTGCGGCGATCTACGGCAGCTATGCGTTGCGGCACTTGTGGCACGTCACCGGAGGCCTCGTCGAAGTAGGCCTGCTCGGCGCGATTGCGCTGGGCGGTTACATGGTCAGCTTCGGAAAGTTCTACGAAGGAAATACGGGTCAGGACTTGCGGTTCGCGGTGCTGGCAATGGCTTTCGCCGCCTTGCCCGCGCTGGGTGCCGGGTTGGGCTGGCGCAGCAGCGAACGCCTGGGCGACGCGCGCTTCGCGTTGCTGGCATCCTGTTCGGGCTTGCTGGTGGTGCTGGCGGGGATGGTCGGCCTGCCCGAATGGTGCGTATCGATCGTGATCGCCGTAGTTGCCGCCGCGTTGCTCGGGCTGTCGGTCACGGCACGCGATAGCCGGCTGGCGAAGGGCGCGCTCGGCTTCCTGAGCGCCGCGGTCGCCGCTCTGGTTATCACGATAGAGACGACCGGCGAACTCGCGCGCCTTTTCCAAGCTGCATCGGTCCCGCATCCCGCGCGTGCCGTGCTGCGGTGGGCGACGCTGTGCATCGTCGCGACCGGCTTTGCATGGCGCAACGCCGGCACCGTACTGCGATATGCACTGCAGCCGCTGGCTATATTGCTCGGCTATGGCCTGGTCGCGCAACTCGTCCCGGCTGCATGGCTGCCCGTGGCCACGGCGGCGGCGCTCGTCGCGCTGGTGGAGGGTGGCCGCCGCCGCCCGGCTCTCGCGCCGGGACCGGCATTGGCGACACTGGGCGGCCTGTTGGTGCTGTGGGCGCTGGAGCCGATGGGGTACTGGCTTGCGGCCGGAGCACTGTCGCTTGGCGGAAACCCGGTGTTCTACACGGACCTGCCATCGGTCGGCGTCGCGATGGGCAGGCTGCTCGTACCGGCCATCGCGCTGGCCGTCGCGCTATGGCGCAGTCCCGAGCATCAGCCGGCCATCGTACGTGCGGGTGGTGCCGCATTGTCCGGCGGACTGACCCTCGTTGGCGTGCATATCCTGTTCAAGCAACTTTTTACCATCGGTGATTACGCCGCCTTCGTCCGCGTCGGACTCGCCGAACGGTGTCTGTGGCAGGCCCTGCTCATGGCGATGGGTGCCTTGGCATGGCGCTACCTGGCGGCACGCCGCATAGCCGTCGGGCTGATCATGGTGAGCATCGCGCACAACCTCGTCTATACTGTCGCGTTGCACGATCCCTTGTGGGCGAAGCAGGCGGTCGGGCCATGGCCTTTGGTCAACTTGCTGCTGCCGGCCTTCGGCATCACGTTCGTCGGCATATCGATCCTCTTCCGCATCGTGCCCGATCGAGCGGAGTACTGGACGAGAATCGGCGATGCCCTGCGCATGTCGATGATCCTGCTTTTCGCCTTCGCCACGTTGCGCCAGTTGTTCACCGGCACGGTATTGCCTGTCGGGGAGGTGTTGGAGATCGAGAACATCGGGCGTTCGGTGCTCGCCATCCTGCTCGCCATCGGGTTCCTGCTATGGGGCATCCGCAAGAGCTTGCGCGACTGGCGGCTCGCTTCTCTTGCCCTGATGCTGGGGGCCGTGGGCAAGGTGTTCCTGTTCGATGCTTCCGGCCTTGAAGGCTTGCTGCGGATCGCTTCATTCCTAGCGCTTGGCTTCAGCCTGATCGGGATCGGATGGCTTTATACCCGCTATCGTCATTAAGGGCCGTACGTGCGGGGCAGTCGAGCCGATCCTCGACTGCCGCACCCAATCGCGGTTTTTGTTCAAAAATGGATATGGCTTATCCACTCGCTAATGCGAGTGACTTGCATTTGTTTCCGCTGGCGCTAGAAGGCCCGCCCATAAAGGGAGGCCGCCAAGTCATGATTTTTCGTTCGCTGCTCGTATTGCCGCTGGCCATGGCCGCATGGCCCGCATTGGCCCAGAATTCGGATGGTCTTGCGGCTAGCCATGCGGATGCCGACGAAGGCATCGTCGTCACGGCCGCGCGAACGATCCTGCCGTTGAACGCGCTGCCGCTGACGGTCGATGTCATCGACAACGCGGCGCTCAATCAGCAGGTGGCCATCGGTGGTTCGATAGTCGATGCCGTCTCCGCGCTCACGCCTTCGTTCTCGCCCACGCGCCAGAAGCTGTCCGGCGCGGGCGAGACGCTCCGCGGCCGCTCTCCGCTTTACGCAATCAACGGTATTCCGCAGACGGCGCCGCTGCGCGACGGTGCCCGCGACGGCTTCGCCATCGATCCGTTCTTCGTCGATCGCGTGGAAGTCATTTACGGCTCAAATGCCTTGCAGGGGATCGGGGGCACTGGCGGTATCGTCAATCAGGTCACGGTCGGTCCGCCCCGGCAGGACGGTATTTCAGGCCGTGTGCTGGTGCAGGGCAATTCGGACACCGGCTTCAGCGACGATGGCAGGGGTGGCAAGGTAGCCGGCCTGATCGGCTGGCGACAGGGGCGCTTCGACGCGACCGTCGGCGCGGCATTCGAAAAGCGCGGCGTCTTCTACGATGGCCACGGCGATCGTGTCGGCACCGACCTGACGCAGGGCGAGACGCAGGACAGCCGATCCTGGTCGGTGTTCGGTCGCTTCGGCTATGCGGTGTCGGACACGGCGCGACTGGATATCATGGTCAATCGCTTCGAACTGAAGGGCGAGGGCGATTTCGTCGCGGCCAACGGCGATTACCGGCGCAACCTGCCGACGACTTCGGTTCGCGGTACGCCGCCGGGCGTCCCCGCGACCAATCGCACGCAAAGCGCCGCACTGACGTACACCGATTCCGATCTCTGGGGCGGCAACCTGATGCTCCAGGGGTTCTACAACCTTTCGCGTGATACCTATGGCGGCGAGATCGCGCCGATCGCGACGTTCCAGGATGCCGCGCTTGCGCCGATAGGAACGCTGTTCGACCAGTCGCAGAACCGTAGCCGCAAGTATGGCGGCAAGTTCTCATATGAACGCAAAGTCCCCGGTTTCGAGGCGCTGACGGCCACGGTCGGGCTGGATGTGCTCTACGACAAGACCGAGCAGCGCCTGATCGCGACCGGTCGTGCCTGGGTACCGCCCGCGGAATATCGCAGCCTCGCACCGTTCGCGCAGGCCAACCTCGCGTTGTTCGACGACAAGGTGCACCTCGCGGGCGGTGTCCGGCATGAGGACGTGCGCATCACCATCGACGATTATCGCACGCTGGCCAGCTATGGTGGCGGTTTTGCGGTGTCGGGCGGCACTCCCCGGTTCAGCGATACCCTGCTGAACGGCGGCGTCATCGTCGAACCGTGGAAAGGCATCCGGGCCTATGCCAGCTATGCGGAAGGCTACACGGTTCCGGATGTCGGCCGTATCGCGCGCGCGGTCAACCGGCCGGGCGTCGACATCGACGACTATGTCAACATCAGCCCGATCGTGTCGAACAACCGGGAATTGGGGGTTGAGGTCAAGCGCGGTCCGCTGGATGCCAGCGCGGCCTATTTCTGGTCTACCAGCAAGAACGGCTCGCTGCTGGTGCAGAGCGGCGGCGTGTTCGAAGTTCAGCGTCAGCGGGTGGAAATCCAGGGGCTCGAAATCAACCTCTCCGCGCAGACGCCGCTGCCGGGGCTTACGCTGTCGGCCGGTTACGCGCACCTTATTGGGCGCACCGATGGTTCCGATGACGGGATCGAGGCGGTCGATCGCGATCTGGATGGTGCTAACATTTCTCCCGATCGCCTGAACCTTGCCGCAAGCTACCGCCAGGGGGCCGTCTCCGCCCGTATCCAGACTCAGTTCTTCCTCTCGCGCAAGTTCGAGCGGGCACCGGGCAACTATGATGATACGTACGGCTTCGGTGGCTACAACGTCACCGATCTCAGCTTGCGCTACGATACGCGCCTGGGCGGTCTGACACTGGCTGCACAGAACATCTTCGACAAGTTCTACATAGACTACTACACCCAGACGGTGCGGCCGACGGACAATGCGCACTTCTTTGCAGGACGCGGTCGCAACTTCACACTGGGCTGGGATTACCGCTTCTGATGAAGCTGCTCGATACCCTGCATCGCTGGGCCGGCGGGCTTGTCGGCCTGCTGCTGGCGATCGTGGGGCTGAGCGGTGCGATCCTCGTCCACCGGGATGCCTGGGTCGTCCTGCCCCATGCCAACGATGCGCAAGTGCAGGATACCCGGGTGCTGGCTGCGACGAGTGCCAGACTGATGGCCGATCCAACGCGGCGGCCGCAGTCGATCACGTTCGCCGACGCGGGTTTCGGGCTGGACCGTCTCGTCTACAAGGGCGGGGCGGGCGCATACGTGACGCAGGCGGGGGATCCGGTGCTGGCCTGGGGCAGCGGGTGGCAGCGGCCGGAACTGTGGCTTTCGGACTTTCACCAGCACCTGCTTGCGGGGGAAGAGGGCGAGACGGTGATCGGGATCGCCGGCCTGTGCGGACTGTTCTTCGTCGTCAGCGGCACCGTGCTGTGGTGGCGGACACGGCGAACGTTCGAAGTGCGGCTGTGGCCTGCGCGATTGACGCGGCCATCGATCGTGCGTCAGCACCGCGACCTGGGGATCGTCGTCGCGCCATTGCTGGCGCTCTCGCTGGTGACGGGAACGGTGCTTGTGTTCCGGCCGCTGGCGTCGGTCATCCTTGGGCCGGGGGCACCTGCCGAGATCGACCGGGCCCTGAAAGCGCCTGCAGGGGGCGGAGCAAGGCTGGCGGACGATCTTGACTGGGCTGCGATGATACGTGCCGCCCGCACCCGTTTTCCCGATGCGGAAGTGCGCAGCCTTGCCCTGCCGCGCGGCGACAGCGGCCTCATCACCCTGCGGATGCGCGGTCCGGAGGAGTGGTTGCCGAACGGGCGGACGACCGTATGGTTCGCTGCCGACACCGGGCGCATGGTGGCTGCGCGAGACGCGCGTGATCTTCCCGGCAGGGTGACGGCCTACAACGCCCTTTATCCGCTCCACGCGGGCAAGGTCGGAGGCATCGTGTTCCGGCTGGTCATGACGCTGTCCGGCCTTGCGCTGGCCATGCTGGGCACGCTTGCCGTCTGGACGTTCTGGTTCAGGCGGCCCGCGCGCAAGGTGGCGTTTCGCCGGTGATGGCAGGGCCAGACTGCCTGTCTCTGCAATTGCAGAGCCTGAGCCTAGGACTTTTCAAGGGCAAGCGAGGCCGTGCCAAGGCTGTGCCAGTTTTTCTCCTGCAGGGTAAATCGTATTTCGGTCATTTTGAGGATCGGCGGCAGAATTCCGTGGTTCAGCGCAGTTGAGAATGCTGCCTGGATCACCCGTTCAAATCTCATGTCCGGAACGGCAACGAGGATCAGGCCCGGATCGGCAATCTTGACATAGCTCGCCAGTACCTGGCCAAGATGAGCGCCGGCGGTATCGAACACGGCGCGCGCGTCGCTGTCGCCTGCGCATGCCCGGTCGAGAAGTTCGATGAACAATGCCTCGACCTGGGCCTCGTTACGCGGATCCAGCTGGGAAGCGTCAGCGCTGAAACCGCGCAGCACTATGCTGTAGATCGAGGCGTAGGTCGTGGCGCAGCCACGCGATCCACAGTAACAGAGTTCAGCATCATCTGGACTGCCGGTCCGCACATGGGCGAGTTCAGGGCCGAAGCCGTGCACGCCGACGCGCGGCAGGCCATCGCTGTAGGCGGCCGAGTCCAGTGACAATCCTACGTTGACCAGAGTAAAGGTGTCATGGCCTTGGGCCGCGCCGTGCCAATGCTGGGCGCGCGCCTTGTAGGTCGTGCCTTTTTCTATGGTCACCGGCAGGCCGATCCTGTCGGCCACCGCAGCGGCGAAAGGATACGGCGTGTCTTCGAAAGTCGCCATGAAATGAACAACGCCTTCCACGCTGTCGACCAGCGCGGGAACGCCGATGCCGACATGCTCGATGCGCTCTCTGGCAAACCCGCTCGCATCGATCGCCTGGGCGATCGTTTCCGCCACCCGCTCCGCAAGTTCCGCGATTGAACCGGGGCCGGCGAAAGGCAGTTCGCTCTCGCTGCGGATGGTGCCGTTGAGATCGACGAACGTGATCAGAAGGGTGTTTGTGGTGGAAATGACGGCGCCCAGCACCAGCGGGCCTTCGCTCGCGATCGTCAGGTAAGTCCGCGGTCGTCCGGAGCGTTTCTCGGTTTCCCGCGCCTCAACGACGTATCCTCGCGCCACAAGCTCTGCGGTTGTCTGTGAGATCGTACCGGCAGCCAGACCGGTCAACCGGGGCAAATCGCTGCGAGAAACCGGAGCATGGACACGAATGGCCTTGAGCACTTCGAGGCGGCTCGTGCTTGGGCTTCGTTTGCGCATTGGCGCCACCAATAAGATGACGCCTCCCCGATGGGAAGGGGCAAGGTTATTTCACTATATGAAATATAGTTTGACAGGAGGCGGAGCGTTCTCAACAATCTGCCTCGGGAAACAACTGCGGCCGCAAACAACCCGCGTGCCGAAGCGCCGAACGAGCGTCAAAAACAGGGGGGGACCGATGAGGCACCAAGGGAAAAGTGCGCGCGCATATCATGGCGCTGCAGGATCGAGCTGGCATGCGCTGGCATTGGCCGGGCTGGCCGCAATGGGGGTGATACCCTGTTCGGCAGATGCCCAGGAGACCGGCCAGCAGGACATGCCGACCGTCGAGAACGAGATCGTCGTGACCGGTACGTTGCTTCGTGGCGGTGCGCCTGTCGGCTCCAATTCCGTGATGCTCGGCGCCGACACCATCCAGAAAACGGCTGCGATATCGTCCAACGAACTGCTGGCTTCGGTGCCGCAGGTCTCCAACTTCTTCAATCGCGTGCCCCTGGCCGATCTCGCGATTGCCACGAACCAGATTCAGGTGACCCGGCCGAATATCCGCAACCTGGCACCGGGCGGAAAGACGAGTGTGGCGGCGAGTTCGCCTACCCTTATCCTCGTCGACGGGCACCGTATCGCTTCGGTCGGTGTGAACCAGGCTTCCATCGACCCCGATCTCATACCCATCGGCGCGATCGAGCGCGTGGACGTGGTCACTGAAGGCGGCTCGGCGACCTACGGCGCGGATGCGGTTGCGGGGACGATCAATTTCGTCACCCGGCGACGGTTCGACGGGCTGAAGGTCGATGGGCACTACGGCTTCGCCGACGATTACTGGCAATGGGATGCCAGCGCCACGGCTGGCAAGGACTGGGGCAGCGGATCGCTCTATGTTTCCTACAGCTATTCCAAGAGCGACAAGCTCTATGGCCGGGAGCGCAGCTTCATCCGCGATCTGGATTACACCGCGCAGCCCTATCGGCCCCGCGACCTGACTTGCGCATCGCCGAACCTGTCGCTGAATACCGTGATTCCCGCTTTCGGTGCGACGGTCGCCTCGGTCAACTACGCGGCTCCTGCCTATGTCGCGGGTACGCGCAACCTCTGCGACAATTCGCAGGACGACGTCTACATCCCGTCGGCGGAGCGGCACGGCGTGCTGGCCAGCCTGTTCCAGCAGTTGGATGACCGGACCGAGGTTACCGTGAAGGCGTTCTACGCGCGCCGATCGACGCTCAAGACGGGCGATCTGACCGGCGTCGTCGCCGTCAGCCCGGCCAACCCTTACGCCGCCGCCAGTTTGCCGCCGGGATTGGCGCTCGGGCCCACGACTGTTCAGATTCCCGGGTTCGGGACATTTCCTGCGGTCAATCTCGCCTCGGTAAGCTTCAATCTGCGACCGGTCCTGGGCGCAGACGCGCAGCGGGAACGCACCCGTCTGGAGGAGTGGGGCTTCAACGCCGAAGTCGTTCGCGATCTCGACGACAACTGGCAGGCCCGCCTGCTGTTCAACTGGAGCGAAAGCGACAGTTCGTTCGCACTTACCGGCATAAGCAGTGCGCGGCTCAACGCCGCCGGCGCCGGCACGAGCCTTGCCACGGCTTTCAACCCGTTCGACGTCAGCAGCAACAACCCGGCGCTCCTCGCCGACCTGATCGACAGCCAGATCGGGGGGCAGGCGCGCGACAATCTGGTCGACATCCGGGGCATCGTGGAAGGCCGCCTTGCAGTGCTGCCCGGCGGCGATCTGCGGCTGGCCGTCGGTTACGAATACATGAATGACCAGCTGCAGCAGCGCTATCTGAGCGACATCCGCATCGGCACGCTCTCGACCTATCCGTTCGCCAGCTATTCACGCAACGTGCACGCGTTCTTCGGTGAGGTGCGGGCGCCGTTGCTGTCCGACGGTGCCGGCGGCAGCATGCTCACCCTGTCGGCATCCGGTCGCTACGACAAGTACAGCGACTTCGGCGGAACGTTCAACACCAAGTTCGGCGGGACGTTCAAGCCGGCGGAATGGCTGTCCCTTCGCGGGAACTGGGGCACCTCGTTCACCGCTCCGACGCCGCTCGACCAGTTGGGGTCGCAGCGCAACACGATCAGTTCCTTCGCGTTCGTTCCCTTCGCCAACCCCGCCGATCCGCCACCGGGCGGCGCCTATACGGTCTCGATCCAGGGATCGACCGCCAACCTCAAGCCGCAAACCGCCGATACCTGGTCCGTCGGCGCGGACCTCACGCCGTTCCAGGGCTTGCGGGCGAGCGTCAACTATTATGACGTGAAGTTCCAGGACATCCTGCAGACGCCGCTCGTCAATGCGGATATTCTCGACAATTATCCCAGCCAGATCCTGACCCGAGGGACCGGCTTCTCCGCTGCCGAACTGCTGGCTTTCGCCGCCGGTGCACCAAACGGAGAGGCTGTCGTTCGACCGCTGATCGACAGTGGCACGCTGGTCTATTCGCTTGTCGACTTCCGGGTCGCGAACTTCGGCATCCTGCACATCAAGGGCATCGATTTCGACGTCAACTATGCGTACGATACCAGCTTCGGCAGCATCGACGCATCGGTCAACGGCAACCGCCCGCTTTCGCGCAAGGCGCAGGCGAGCCCGACCTCCCCGGTCGTCGATGAACTCGCGCTCGAAAGTCCCAAGCTGTATCTGCAGGCGGCTCTCGGCGCCACCGTCGGAGGTCTGCGTGCGCAGGCGACGTGGAACCACACAGGCGGCTATGCCATCGCGCCGACCAGTTCCGTGCCGGTACAGGACCGCGTTGGAGCGTTCGATACGGTCAATCTCTTCTTCAAGTACGATGTGCCCGGTCAGAGCGCGCTGCTGAAGAACCTGAGCTTCACGCTCAACGTGAACAACGTCTTCGATCAGGATCCGCCGCTGCTGCGCCGG
Source organism: Novosphingobium resinovorum (assembly GCF_027922145.1). Taxonomy (GTDB): domain Bacteria; phylum Pseudomonadota; class Alphaproteobacteria; order Sphingomonadales; family Sphingomonadaceae; genus Novosphingobium; species Novosphingobium resinovorum. The sequence goes on from NZ_BSFC01000030.1 coordinate 219,692, forward strand.
AACCTACCCAGCGAACTGGGCTTCGCCAACGGCTTCACTTTCGGCCGCATGTTCATCCTCGGGGTGAGCAAGCAGTTTTGACCTTGCAGCAGGGGGGGGGCATCGACCGCCCGAACACACAGCATATCGGACTTGTCCGATGCCTTGGGAGACGATCATGAAAAATTCGTTCATCGGCGCCGGAGCCATCGGTCTGGCCGTTCTGGCGGGATCGACCTGCCTTGCGACTTCCAGCGCGGCGGCGGAATGCAAGTTCGCGCCTGTCCGGAAGATCGACAGGGATGTCGGCGTCGACCCACAATTGCTGATCGATGGCGCCTGTACCGATCCCGACTACAACGAGAACACGTTCGTCGTGGACAAGACCGAACAGCTTTCATTGGAAGTGTCCGGCGGACCTACGATCCCCTACACTCAGGTCACCGGTCACTTCCCGGCGACGCGAACGGCCGCAACGCTGCCGTCGTACGTGCGGCAGAGCCCGACACTTTTCCGGCAGGACTACGTATTCCGTTTCCCCGCGAAGGCATTCTGGAAGCACCGTTCCTTTCAGCAGCAGCACCCGTCGGGCGGCGGCGTGGTTGATAACCGGATGGCGTTCACCAACGGCGCGTTCTCAGTCAACTGGATGAGCGCAAGCACGGCCAATTCGGTGGCCAGCCATCGCCATGAGGCGGCGGCCACGAAAGTCGCCAAGGCCTATGCCAACAAGCTCTACGGCAACTCGGCGAAAATCTACAGCTACTTCTGGGGCTGCAGTGGAGGCGGCATCGTCAGCATGGCCGCCGCAGAGAACACCGTCGGTGTTTGGGATGGCGTCCAGCCGCAATGTCTGGGGCCGAAGGGCGTGGCGACTTTCCATTCGTTCCAATGGCAGGCACACTACACAATGGCGATCCCGCAGGCGAAGCGCGACGCCATCGCCGCAGCGGCAGCGCCCGGCGGCACCGGCGACATTTACGCCGGGTTGAACGATGAAGAGAAGGCCGTCCTCGACGAGTTCATCGCCGCAGGCTACCCGCTGCCCGCCATCGGCAACCATTTCAAGAGCCTGGTGCCGTTGGTCGACCCCATCGACATCCGCATGGCGGATCCGACCTACGAGGATGATTTCTGGTCCAAGCCGGGATATGCTGGCGCAAATCCGCCAGCCTATCTCAAGACGGCGTTGATCGATGGCTGGGCGACGATCACCGGGATCGATCGCAGCGCTGACGGCGCGCCGGAGACGATCCGGTTCGATCCCGCGACGCTTCCCCGGCTCGGCGTCACAGGCGACAACTACCTAGAGTTCTTCGTCTATGGTGCAGACGGCAAGACGCGCCTGATCGACCCCGAGACCGTGGTCGGCGAGCCGAGCGACAATCGCCGCCGGTACAGCCTACAGGGCAAGTACGATCCGGTGGCGGGCACGCTTGCACTGACCGGCACCACGACCAACGTGTTCGGAAAGACGTCGCCGCTGACCAACAGCAAGCTCCTGCTCGACGGCCTGAAAATCGGCGGCAAAATCAGGGTCAACAACCGCTTCATCCTGGCGATGTACTACTACCCGCGCTACAGCAACATTCCGGGCAGCCGAAGCTACGACCAGTATCGTAACGCCGACGGGTCGGCCAGGTACCCGCAGCGCGCGGACATCAGCGTCCTGTGGGGAGCGAACTATCGCACCATGGGCGGACGAGTCGAAACCGGCGACGTCAAGACCAGGACCATGATCATGGAGGGCATGAGTGACAACCTCTCCTGGCCGATCTTCAATGCCAGCTATGCCGAGCAGATCCAGCATGCCCTCGGCACGGCCAAGGCGGACAAGACGATGCGCTTCTACTTGCACGACAACGGCAATCACAGCACCGGAGGCGGCGAGCCGGGAATCTTCCAGCAATCGATCCAGGACCTGATGGCATGGGTGGAGCGCGGCGTGACGCCGCCGCCTTCGACGCGGTACACCATCCAGAAGGGCCAGGTCATGCCCGCGCCGCGCGCCGCCGATCGCGGTGGGCTCCAGCCGGTGATGACGCTCGCGGTCGACGGGGAAAATCGCGCGACGGTGGCGGCGGGTCAGCCGGTCAGGCTGGCGGCCACGCTGGAGATGCCTCCCGCCACTGGCAAGATCGTCCAGTATTTCTGGACGGTGTCGGGGACGGACGAGACGCCCACGGATCTATCCGCGCCGCAGCAGAAGGTGGATGTCGAGCGCACGCTGAGCTTCCCGGCTGCCGGCTCGTACCTCGTCCGGCTGACCGTGAACGGGCAGCGCGACGGGCAGATCGATCCGTTCGACAAGACGCTGCTGCGCAACTTCAAGGAGGTGCGCATCCTGGTGCAATAGGCGGTTGCCGCCTACTTCTTCATGGCCTGCACGAAGGCAAGCGCGCCCTTCACGTGATCGCGAACCTCGTCTTCGTTGTGAACGAAGGCGATCTTGCCGGAGGGCGCGATCACGTAAGTCGTGCGGGTATTGAACATCGCGCCGTCGTTGACGTCGAAAGCGTTCACAAGGCTTTCGTCTGCGCTGGCCAGAGCGAATTTTCCGTGTGCCGCGCCGGTTGAAAGGCCGCTCAGCGATCCGACGGAATCGCGCGACATGCCGACGACGGTTGCGCCCGCAGCGCGAAATTGATCGACCTTGGCCGCAAACTCTTCCGTTTCGGCGGCCTCAGTGAAGGCGGACGGAAAGAAGTACAGCACGACCGGGCCATCCTTGAGCAAGGCAGTGAGTTTGATCTGCCTAAGCGATCCATCCTGTACCGCATCGACCGTGAAGACCGGAGCCTGATCGCCTACGACCAGCGCTGCGTGCGCCTGATTTGCGAACATAAGATATAGACTGGAAATTGCGAACGCGATTTTCATGGCCACTTTTCACACATGAAGCCTTCGGTCCGCCATGGAAAACGGTATCGGCAAATAATGATCGCAGGCGCGAAGGGGAAGGATCTTCAAGAGATATGCGATTCATCAATCATGTTCGAGATTATTGCGACAACATATTTTCGATAAAGTGCTGGGGTCGTATTGAATAAAAATTTTCAATTTACCGCGCATGAGGCCCAAAATCCTTCAACGCCTGCTGCAGACTAGGCAGTTCGCGGGAAACCCATGCCGGGCCGAGCCCGGCAGGCGGCTGCTATCCCAGGACCAGTTTGTCGTGCTGCGTCACCTGTTCAGCGACTTGGCGCAAGCGAGATCAAGGCGCAAACTCTAATGCAAGGTGCTCCAGTTTCCGGGGGGTCAGGTCATGCCTTCCCAGATCGCCGCGATGCCCTGGCCGCCTCCGATGCACATCGTCGTCAGGCCGTAGCGCCCGCTGGTCCGGCGCAGTTCGTGGAACAGCTTGGTGGCGATGATCGCGCCCGTCGCACCGACCGGATGACCAAGCGCGATGCCGCTGCCGTTGGGGTTGACCTTGTCCGGATCGAGCCCGAGTTCCTGCGCCACCGCGCAGGCCTGCGCGGCGAAGGCCTCGTTTGCCTCGATCACGTCGAGGTCGGCGACGGCAAGCCCCGCCCGCGCCAGCGCCGCGCGGGTCGCCGGGACCGGGCCGATGCCCATGTATTCGGGCTCGACGCCCGCGTGGCCGTACGAAACGAGCCGGGCCAGCGGCGTCAGGCCATGGTCGCGGACCGCCTGCTCGCTGGCGAGCACGACCGCCGCCGCGCCGTCGTTGATGCCCGAGGCATTGCCGGCGGTGACGGTGCCATCGGTCTTGCGGAATACCGGGCGCAGCGTCTCGAAGTCGGCGAGGGTGGCATCGCGGCGGACGTATTCGTCCTCTTCGAACAGGCGGGTGCCCGCGCGCGTCTTCAGTTCGAACGGGGCGATCTGCTCGCGGAAACGCCCTTCCGCGATCGCGCGCGCGGCGCGGGTCTGGCTGGTGAGGGCGAGGGCGTCCTGCTGTTCGCGGCTGATGCCGTGGCGTGCGGCGACGTTCTCCGCCGTCACGCCCATCAGGATCTCGTGGAAGGGATCGGTGAGCGCGCCGTTCAGTCCGTCGATCACCGCGCCGTCGCCCATCTTGCGGCCCCAGCGCATGTCGGGGAGGTAGAACGGCGCGCGGCTCATGACCTCGGTGCCGCCTGCCAGCGCCACGTTGCAGTCGCCCAGCATGATCGCCTGCGCGGCCGAGATGATCGCCTGCAGCCCCGATCCGCACAGCCGGTTGACGGTCAGCGCGGGCGTCTCGACCGGCAGCCCGGCGCCGAGCGCGGCGATGCGGGCGACGAAGTGGTCGCGCGGGTGCGTGGTGATGACATGCCCGAACACGACATGGCCGACCGCCTCGGCCGCCACCCCGGAACGGACAAGCGCGGCGCGGGCGGCGTGAGCGCCGAGGTCTCCTGGCGTCTGGTCCTTGAGCGAACCGCCGAACGATCCGATGGCGGTGCGGGCGGCGGCGACGGCGTAGATGGTGGTCACGAGAGCGGTCCTGTCAGTGCGCGGGATCTAGGTGGTGGCGGTACTGGTCGCGCAGTTCGGACTTGATGACCTTGCCCGAACCGGTGTGCGGCAACTCGTCCACCGTCACGATGTCGTCGGGGAGCCACCAGCGCGCGACGTGCTCGGTGAGGTGGGCGAGCATCGCCTCGCGGCTCACCGTCTCGCCGGGCTGGAGGACGAGCAGCAGCAGCGGCCGCTCCTGCCAGCGCGGATGGGGCACGCCGATCACGGCGGCTTCCTTGACGGCGGGGTGCGCGACGGCGGCGTTTTCGAGGTCGATCGAGGAAATCCACTCGCCGCCCGACTTGATGACGTCCTTCGAGCGGTCGGTGATCTGGACGAAGCCGTCGGCATCGATGCGGGCGATGTCGCCGCTGTCGAACCAGCCCTGCGCGTCGAGCGCGGAGCCGGGTTCCTTGCCGAAGTAGCCTTTCGTCACCCAGTGCCCGCGCACCACCAGCGCGCCCACCGCGTCGGCGCCGGGGCCGGTGACGTTGCCGTCCGCATCCGCCACCCCGACCTCGCAGCCGAACAGGCAGCGCCCGGCCTTGGCGCGAAGGTCCAGCTCTTCTTCCCACGGCTGGCCGTGGTGGCGGCCCATCGGGCGGGTGACGGCGACGACGGGGCTGGTCTCGGTCATGCCCCAGGCCTGCATCGTCTCGACGCCGAGCAGGTCGCGGAAGCGCTGCACCAGCGCGCGCGGGGTCGCCGCGCCGCCCATGAACACGCGCTCGAGCCGCAGTGCCCCGCGTTCCTCTGCCGTGGCGGTGCGCTCGATTTGGTCGAGGATGGAGAACCACACGGTCGGCACGCCGAGCGAGAAGGTGATCGCCTCGTCCCGCAGCAGCGCATGGAGCGAGGCGCCGTCGAGCTGCGCGCCGGGCAGCACCAGCTTGGCCCCGCACATCGCCGAGCCATAAGGCACGCCCCACGAATTGACGTGGAACATCGGCGGCAACAGCAGCGCATTGTCGCGCGCCGAAAGCGCCATCGAGTCCGCCGTCATCAGCGACATCGCATGCAGCACCGTCGAGCGGTGGCTATAGAGCACGCCCTTGGGCGCGCCGGTGGTGCCGGAGGTGTAGCACAGGCTGGAGGCGGTGCGCTCATCGAGGTCGGGCCATTGTGCGAGCGGATCGGCGGCGGCGATCAGGTCTTCGTAGGCGATGAGATCGTCGCGCGTGGATGCGGGCATGTCCTCGCGCGCGCAGAGCACGATGACGGTGACGGGTTCATCGTGGATCGCCAGCACGCCCTCGGCAAGCGCCAGCAGGTCCGGGTCCACGAACAGCACCCGTGCGCCGCCGTCGGCGAGGACGTAGCGGATCTGCTCCTCGAACAGGCGCGGGTTCAGCGTGTGCAGCACCCGGCCGCTGGCGGGGACGCCGTAGTAGAGTTCGAGGTGCGGGATGCGGTTCCACGCCAGGCTGGCGATCCGGTCGCCGGGCTTCGTGCCCAGCGCGTCCAGCGCGGTGGCCAGTCGCCGCGAGCGCTGCGCCACTTGTGCCCAGGTGCTGCGCTCAAAGCTGCCGTCCACGCGGCGCGAGACCACTTCGGTGGCGCCGTGGTTGCGCGCCGCGTGGTCGATCACGCTGCCGATGGTCAGCGGCAGGCATTGCATCAGGCCCATCATCGCGCCTTCGTCCTTTCCCGAAACGTGTCCGTCTTCGCCGATCGGCGAGGTTCTCGTTCCGCCCCGGTTAGACGGCGCGGCGCGGGCCGCAAAAAGGAGCGCCGGACGCGGGCCGAATATCACAGGGGGAATAGGAACAGGGTTTCGATGCCGGGTGCCGCACCATCACATATGTGATATGGCAGAAGGGACATTCCGTTCCCGCACCGGATCGGGCTAACACTGGTCGCAACGAAGCCGCGCACGATAGCGGCCATACATGGAGAGGCTGATGATCCGGCGAACGGTCAAGTCCGCATCACGCACGCTAGAGGTGCTGGAACTGTTTGCGGAAGAGCGCAGGCCCATGCGGCTGCACGAGGTCTACACCACGCTCGGCTACCCGCAGTCCAGCGCCACCAACCTGCTCAAGAGCATGGTGGTGATGGGCTACCTCAACTACAACCGCATGACCCGCACCTACCTGCCGACGATGCGCGTGGGCGCACTGGGCAACTGGCTGCCGGGCTACGTCTATTCGGACGAGAGCTATCGCTGGCTGGTTGAGGAACTGCAGCGCCGCACCAACGAGACGGTGGGCCTCAGCACCCAGAACGACCTGTTCGTGCAGTACATCATCCTCAAGGCGCCGGACCACGAATTCAAGCTGCCGCCGCCGGTCGGCACGATGCGCCTGCTGGTCGATTCCGCCGGCGGCCTCGCGCTGATGAGCGAGATGAAGGACCGCGAGATCGACAAGATCTGCCGCTACACCAACTACTACCAGCTGGCCGAGCGCCAGCGCTTCGACCTTGCCGACCTGATGCGCGAGATCCGCTGGACCCGGCATACGGGCTACGCCTATCTCGCCAACAAGCCGACGCAGGAAGTGTCGTCGATCTCGATGACGCTGGGCGAGAAGATCCACGGCATTCCGCTCGCGATCGGCGTCGGTGGCTTTGCGGATCGCATCTCGCGCGCGCAGTACGACATCATCGAAGCGATGAAGGAGTGCATCGCCGAGTTCAAGGCGATCCGCGAGGAACAGGACTACGCGCAGGCGGCCGAGTAGGGGGTGCCCCCATCGTTCGTCATCGCGAGCGTAGCGAAGCAATCCAGAGTTACGTAAACCGCCCTGGGTTGCTTTGCTGCGCTCGCAATGACGATACGGTGCGGTCAATCACGCTGATGATTTTCGCGCCCGGTTCCGCGCGGAGATCGACAGCGCGAGGGACGGCGCGCTCATCCTCTCCGTTCGTGGAGAGAGGATGAGCCGTGAAGACCGAAGCGGAAAAGCAGGCATTCAAGCGCGCCTATATCGAGGCGCGCGGGTACTGGGTGGAGTTCAACGAAGGGCTGCTGGAATATAGCCCCGAGTGGCTGGAAGCGTACCTCGCCTATTCCTCCACGCCTGCGCGCACCGGCCCGCTTTCGGCGCGGATGCGCGAATTGATCTACGTCGCCGTCGACGGCTCCACCACGCATTTGTTCGCGGCCGGGCTGGAGGTGCATATCCGCATCGCGCTGGACGTGGGCTGCACCCCCGCCGAACTGGTCGAGGTGCTGCAAATCGCGACGCTGCAGGGGCTCGACAGCGTGGCGCTGGGCATGGACGTGCTGGCGCAGGAACTGGCGGCGCGCGGGACGCCGCTCGCCGGACCGCAGGACTGGCTCTCGGCCGCCGCGCGCGTCTCGCCGGAGTGGGCCTCGGCGCTGGCCCAGCTTCAGGCGACGGCGGACCGGACCTCGCGCCTTACCCCTTGCGAGCGCGCGCTGATCCGGCTGGCGCTGGCGGCTTCGCCCACGCATCTCAACGAAAGCGCGGTGCGCGTCGAAGTGCGCAGCGCATTGGATGCCGGGGCCTCGGCGGAGGAGATCGCGCAAGTGTTCCAACTGGTCGCGCACCTCGGCCTCCATGCCTGCACCGACGGCATCCCCGCCGTCATGCGCGCGGTGGCCGAGCGGGAGGGAGCCTGACGCGATGGACATCTCCTTCTTCACCGACGTCGCCAACGACCTCGGCGAAAGCCCGGTGTGGGACGCGCGGCGCGGCTGGCTGTGGTGGGTGGATATCCGCCACGACCGCGTCATGGCCGCCGATGCCGACGGCCGGGTGCAGCGCGACTGGACGTTCGACAGCGCGGTCGGCTCGATCGGGCTGGCGGACAGGGGCCTCGTCGCCGCCTTCGTCGATCACTTCGCGCTGATCGACGGGGATGGCGCGGTGCAGCCGCTGGCCCGCCCGCCGATCGGCACCGGAGCGATCCGCTTCAACGATGGCAAGGCCGACCGGCAGGGGCGTTTCCTCTCGGGCACCATGCAGCATGGCGGGCAGGAGGAGGCGCTCGCCACCGTCTGGCGCCTCGATCCCGATGGCACAGCCACGCGGGTCGAAGCCGGGATGAAGCTGACCAACGCGATCTGCTTCTCGCCGTGCGGCAATTGGCTCTACCTCACCGACACCCTCGAAGGCATGATCCGCCGCTACTCCTACGACCCGCAGACCGGAGCGCTGGGCGCGCGCGAGGACTTCTTCGACTGCGCACGCGTCGGCGCTCCGGACGGCGCCACCGTCGATGCCGAAGGCCGTCTGTGGGTGGCGCTGGTGACGACGCAGCGGATCGGCTGCATCTCGCCGCAGGGCGAATTGCTGCGCAGCATCGACGTGCCGGTGCCTTATCCCTCGTGCCCCGCCTTCGGGGGCGAGGACATGGCGACGCTCTACGTCACCACCATCGCCGATTCCGGCCACAAGCTGAAGTCCGACCACCCCGACGCCGGGCGCATGCTGGCGATCACCGGCCTCGACGCGCGCGGGATGGCCGAGGCGATTTACGTTCCGGACAATCACACTTGAAATTAGCGGCGCCGCAAGGGGCCTCGGGCTGGAAATGAGGCGGGCGCTCAAGGCAGTCAGCTGCCCATGGACCTCGATTTCACCCCCGCCGAACTGGCCTTCCGCGACGAGGTGCGCGCCTTCTTCGCGAAGACCGTGCCCGCCGAATGGCTCACCCGCGTGCGCGCCGGGCTCCGGCTCGAACCGGCCGAACTGATCGCCTACCAGAAGGCGCTCGCCGCCAAGGGCTGGGGCGCGCCGACCTGGCCCGTCGAGTACGGCGGCCCCGGCTGGACCCCGGCGCAGAACTACATCTTCGAAAGCGAATCCGCCCGCGCCGGGGCGCCGATCCAGTTCCACCAGGGCCTTGAACTGATCGGCCCGATCATCTTCACGTACGGTTCGCAGGAGCTGAAGGACCGCTACCTGCCCGGCATCATCAATGCCGACGACTGGTGGTGCCAGGGCTATTCCGAGCCGGGCGCGGGGTCCGACCTTGCCTCGCTGCGCACCACGGCGGTGCGCGACGGCGACCACTACGTCCTCAACGGGCAGAAGATGTGGACCAGCTACGCGCAGGTCGCCAGCCACATGTTCGTGCTCGCCCGCACGTCGCAGGAACCCAAGCGCCAGCAGGGCATCTCGCTGCTGCTGGTGGACATGAAGACGCCCGGCATCGCGATCCGCAAGATCGAGACGATGGACGAGAAGTATACCACCAACGAAGTCTTCCTCGACGACGTGCGGGTGCCGGTAACGAACCTCGTCGGCACCGAGGGCAAGGGCTGGGAATACGGCAAGGTGCTGCTCGACCGCGAGCGCATGGTCTGCTCGGCCACCGCGATCCACCTGCCGCAAGTGCTCGATGGCGTGCGCGATGCCGCGCGTGCCCGCAAGATCGGCGGGGTGCCGCTGATCGAGACGCCCGCCTTCGCCGCGCAGCTCGCGCAGCTGGAGATCGAGGCGATGGCGCTCGAAACCATGGTGCTGCGCCTGCTCGCCGACCTCGCCTCGGGCGCCGATTCCGGCCCGCGCGGCTCGATGGTCAAGCTGCGCTGGTCCGACCTCTACCAGCGCGCCACCGCGCTGTGGATGGACGCGCTCGGCCCGGAGGCGGCGCATTTCCGGGCGCTGGAAGGAGAAGGCCCCGCCGACATGCCCTACGGCATGCAGGGCGCCCTCTATTCGCGCGTCACCTCGATCTACGGCGGATCGAGCGAGATCCAGCACAACATCATCGCCCGCCGCGCGCTGGGTCTGTGAGGCTGCCATGAACTTCGAATATTCCGACGAACAGCGCATGCTGGCCGACAGCGCCAACCGCCTCGGCGCGGACTTGTGGCCCTCCAGCGACCGGCTCAAGCTGCTGGAGCGCTTCGACGACCTGACCGCGCGCACCGCCGCGCAAATGGCCGAACTCGGTTGGCTGATGCTGCCGATTGCCGAGGACGACGGCGGCCTCGGCGGCTCGGCGGTCGATGTCATGGCGATCATGGAGGGCGTCGGCCGCCACCTGATCCCGACCTCCTACGTCGCCAACGCGGTGCTCGTCCCCGCGCTGGTGAGCGGCGATCCCGCCGCCGCCGACCTGCTCGCCGCGATCGGCGAGGGCAGCGCCAAGGCGGCCGCGGGCCTGCTCGAACCCGATGGCGGCTACGACCTCGGCTGGGTCGAGTGCGCCGCGACCGGTAGCGGCACCGAATGGACGTTGACCGGCGAGAAGCTGCACGTCGAGGACGGCGCCGACGCCGACTGGTTCGTCGTCACCGCGAAGACCGATGCGGGCATCAGCCTGTTCCTCGTGCGCGCCGATGCGCCGGGCCTCACCGTCTCGCGCTTCCGCGCCATCGACCAGCACCGCCACGCCCGGCTGAAGCTGGACGGCGTCACCGCCGTGTTGATCGGCGAGGCGGGCGCGGCGCTCCCGAAGGTGGAACTCGCGGTTGACAAGGCGATCTGCGCGCATCTGGCCGAGGCGGTCGGATCGATGGAAGCGGCGCTTGCGGCCACGCTGGATTACCTTCGCACCCGCAAGCAGTTCGGCGTGGCGATCGGCAGCTTCCAGTCGCTCCAGCACCGCGCCGTGGACATGGGAATCGCGCTGGAGGAGGCGCGCTCGATGTCCTACCGCGCCACGCTCAGCCTGGGCCTTCCCGCAGCGGAGCGCCGCCGCGTGGTCTCGGCCGCCAAGGCGCGGGTGGGGCAGTGTGGGCTCTACGTCGGGCGGCAGGCGGTGCAGCTTCACGGCGGCGTCGGCTTCTCGGACGAGCTGATCATCAGCCACCACCTCAAGCGGCAGATGATGCTCGACTGCGCCTACGGCTCTGTGGAGCACCACGTCGCGCGCTTCGTCGCGCCACAAGTTCTGGGGGCGTGAAGGCGCTCTCACGAATGTGATTTTGGGTCCGCAGGGGCCCCAACGGTCGGTCCACGGCAGCCCCTTGCGGCATAGTCGGTGGATCGAGCCTCCCAGGAGATGATGGGCGAAATGGTTGAAGTTGCGAACAAGCATGTCGACGGCACGTACGACGCGGTCGTCGTCGGCGCGGGCATCGGCGGTCTCTACGCCGTCTACAAGCTGCGTGAGATGGGGCTTTCGGTGCTCGGCATCGAGGCGGGCGACAACGTCGGCGGCGTCTGGTACTGGAACCGCTATCCCGGCGCGCGCTGCGATCTGCTGACGATCGACTACTGCTACACCTTCTCGCCCGAAGTCGATGCCGAGTGGTCGTGGTCCGAGCAGTTCGCCGCCCAGCCCGAAATCCTCGAATACATCAACTTCGTCGCCGACCGCCATGAACTGCGCAAGGACTACCTGTTCGACACCCGCGTCAGCCGGGCCGAATACGACGAGGCGCGGCAGGTCTGGACCTTCGGGACCGAGACCGGCAAGACCTTCGAGGCGACCTATGCCGTCATGGCCACCGGCCCGCTCTCGGTACCCAAGCGCCCGGATTTCGAGGACTTCGACAGCTTCAAGGGCGAACTCTATTACTCCGGCCGCTGGCCCAAGGAGCCGGTGAGCTACGAGGGCAAGCGCGTGGGCGTGGTGGGCGTCGGCTCCACCGGCATCCAGATCATCCCGGTTGTGGCGCAAGAGGCGAAGGAGCTTTTCGTGTTCCAGCGCACGCCCAGCTTCACCATGCCGATGCGCAACCACAAGCACTCCGACGAGTACACCGCCGAGATCAAGCGCAACCTGCCGGCGATGCGCGTGGCGGCGAAGAACAGCCCGCTCGGCGGCGTGCGCCCGGCGACCACGCGCCCCTATTTCAGCCTGCCGCCCGAGCAGCGCGTGAAGATCATGGAATCGGCGTGGCAGAACGGTGGCCACACGTTCCTCGGCTCGTTCTCCGACCTCATGCAGAACGAGGAGGCCAACGAGCAGGTCGCCGAATTCGTGCGCGGCAAGATCAGCGAAGTGGTCAAGGATCCCGCCACCGCCGAGACGCTGAAGCCGCGCGGCTACCCGATCTTCGCGCGCCGCGCCTGCCTCGACACCAACTACTACGAGACCTACAACGAGGAGCACGTCAGCCTCGTCGACTGCTTCAAGGAGCCGATCGTCGGCCTGACCGAGAAGGGCGTGCGCACCGCAAGCCGCGAGATCGAGCTGGACATGCTGATCCTCGCCACCGGCTATGACGGCCTCACCGGCGCGCTGATGGCGTTCGACGTGGTGGGCCGGGATGGCAAGACGATCAACGAGGAATGGAAGGGCGGCGCGCACTCCTACCTCGGCCTGATGATGAAGGACTTCCCCAACCTGTTCATCGTCTGCGGCCCTAACGGCCCCTCGGCGCTGGCGAACATCTTCACCATCAACGAGCAGAACGTGAACTGGCTGGCCGGCGCGATCGAGCATATGCGCGGCAATGGCCTGACCGCCATGGAACCCACCGCCGAGGCCGAGCACGAGTGGATGGAGCATGTCCATGAACTCTCGCTCAACACCTTGGTGCGCAAGGCGAACACCTGGTACACCGGCGCCAATGTGGCGGGCAAGGCACGCGGGCTGACGATGTACACCGGCGGCTTCAAGGCCTACCGCGAAACCTGTCAGGAGGCCGCCGACGACGACTGGCGCGGCATGGTCTTCGAGAAGACCGGGGTTCCTGAAACGGTTGCCTGACCCTTCGCCATTTCCGGAATGATGCTGCCGGCCCGGCTCCCGATGGGGAGGCGGGCCGGTGGTCGTTTCGGGCCTTGCAAGGTGACGCAGGTTTACACGGTTTACACGGTCAAGGGGGAAAGGGCGTCACTTTGGGCCGGAATGTGTCACGTTAGAGGTGCAAGGTGACACATTTGGCGGTCGATGTGTCAGCTTTTGTGCGGGAGAGGTGTCACTACCTTGTGCGATGCGGCGCGATCGGATGGAGCATGGGCGCAGTGTATTGGACAGCGCTGCTTGTAGGAAAGCGGACTATCCGAAACCGCCCCATTGCGGCCATTGCCTGCCGGACATAAGTTCTGGCCATGGCCGAACATGAAATAGCTTTGCAGACGCGACTTTGGCGGCTTCAACCTAGATGGCTCAAACTGGCCATGATTTGCATCGGGCTTCCCGCGTGGTGCATTTTCGCAGTCTTTGGAGTTTTTTTGGGCGAACTCAGTTCGCCCGTAGTCCATGCGGCTATCGCTGTGTTCGTGAGCATCGGCTTGCTGGAATTGGCCTTCGTGGCGAAGGCACTTTGGCGTCAGGACCTGTAGGACCGCTTTCCACCCTTATCGTCATTCCCGCGAAGGCGGGAACCCATCTCCTGACGGTTCCTGTTGCACCGGCATCAGCTGGGTCCCTGCTTTCGCGGGTATGACGAGGATATAGCTGAGGACGCTTACGCTCCGGATCGCTGCGTTCGCGACGACGGACTGCCATGAAAAAACGGGGGCCTTCGAAAAGGCCCCCGCTTGAAAGTCAGGGAGGATGTTCTCCCCTTTCGGGAAGCTCTGTTCAGGCCTTGATGACCGAGTGGGTCAGCGAGCCGATCTTCTCGACGGTCGCTGTGATCACGTCGCCCGGCCAGACCCACTCCTGCGGGTCCATGCCCGCGCCGACGCCCGCCGGGGTGCCGGTGGCGATGATGTCGCCCGGCTCAAGCGTGATGCCCTTCGAGATGTCGGCGACCAGTTCGTCGACCTTGAACAGCATGAAGGCGGTGTTGCTCGACTGCTTGGTCACGCCGTTGACGGTGAGCGAGAGGTCGAGGGTCTGCGGATCGCCCAGCTCGTCGGCGGTGACCACGACCGGCCCCATCGGCGCGAAAGTGTCCTGGCCCTTGGAGTAGATCCACTGGCCGGCACGGCGGCAGTCGCGCGCGCTCATGTCGATGCAGACGGTATAGCCGAACACATAGTTCAGCGCGTCCTCACGGGCGACGCCCTTGGCCTTGGTGCCGATGATCGCGGCGAGTTCGACTTCCCAGTCGAGCTGCTGGGTGATCTCGCCGTTGTGGCGGATCGGCTCGCCCGGCGCGATCACCGAGGTCGGCGGCTTGGAGAAGATCACCGGCTGGCGCGGCAGTTCGGGCGAGGTGTCGAGCGACTTGGCGCTCTCGGCGACGTGCTCGGTGTAGTTGAGGCCGATGCCGAAGATGTTCTTGCGCGGACGAGGGATCGGCGCAAGCAGGATGACGTTGGCGAAGGGGATGGCGGTGCCCAGCGGGAACAGGCCCTCGGCCTGCTCGATCAGCTTGCTGGCGATCAGGACCGCCTGCGGGCCGAGGTCGATGAACTCGAGCATCGTCGCGGGGAAGGGAACGCCCATTTCCTCGCCGAACAGTTCGAGGTCGAGCACGAGATCGCCGCCGAAGCCGGAGACGAGGGCGCCGAGCCGGGCTTCGGCTTCGACATTGGCACGGTAAGTAACGAGACGCATTGGGCTATTCCCCCGAAGGTTATCGTGTTGAGTTGAAAATCAGGTCAGGATCGGCTGGTGACCGCCGTTTTCCGCCAGCGCTTCCTCGCGGTAGAGGCCAAGGGCGCGCATCACGGGCAGGTCGTTGAAGGTGAACAGGCAGGCATCCTCGCTGTCCGAGGCGTTCGCGTGTTCGTGGTACATCCAGGCGGGAACCACGAAGATGTCGCGTTCCTGCCAGTCGAAGCGCTGGCCGTTGATGATCGACCAGCCCTTCCCCTTGGCGCACTGGTAGACGAAGCTGCCGGTCTGGCGGTGGGCCTTCGTCCGCTCGCCGGGGCGCAGCAGTTGCATGGATGCGCCGATCGTCTGCATCACCGGACCGCCGGTATGCGGATTGACGTATTCCATCATCACACCGTCGAAGGGCGACCCGTCGGTGACTCGAGCGTACTTGGTCAGCGCCTCGTAGGTGGGCGCCCATTCGTATTTGAACAGCGGCGAATAGGGCTTGGACCACGCCATGCCTGCCGGGCGCAGGCCGGTGCCCGCCCAGGTCGCGGTGGAATCGTCGACCGGGTAGGAGACCGCCTGCTGCAGATCGGGATGAACCTCGTAGAAGTTGGCTTCCAGCGCGTTCATCAGCGGAATGTCGAGACCGTCCTGCCAGATGCACGGGGTGCCGCCCTCGGCGACGCCATGTTCGTGCCAGGTGCCGTTGGGCGTCAGCACGAAGTCGTTCGCGCCCAGCGTCATCTTGTGCCCGTCGACATTGGTGAAGGCGCCCTCGCCCTCCATGATGAAGCGCAGCGCGGAGGCAGAATGGCGGTGGCTGGAGGCCAGCTCGCCCGGCCCCATCACCTGCAGCCCCGAATAGAGCCAGCCCACGGCGGCGACCACGTCGGCGCGGCCGGGGTTCTCCAGATAGACGACGCGGCGCCCCGCCTGCTCCGGCGTGACGAGGTCGAGCGCCTTCATCACGTCGTCGCGCAGGTCCTTGTAGCGCCACAAGTACGGCACCGAGGTGGAGATCGGTTCCCACGGTTCGATCTTGTTCGCCACGGTCCACAGCGCGCCGGTGCCCAGCTGCTTCAGGCGCTCGTAATAGGCCACCAGTGCGGGCGTGTCCGCCACGTTCGCGCGGCCGATCATTTCCTCACGGTACTGGTCGTAGCTCTGATCGGCCATGGGTGCCTCCATCTGCGAGATATTACAGACCTAAAATAATTTGAATAAAGTGTCAAATGCAACTATTGTCCCTTATGTGAACCGCAGATTCCCTGTGCTTTTCCAAAGGAGCGCCGCATGTCCGCATCGTTTAAGGCAGCCCCCTTCAAGGCCGCCGTCATCCAGGCCGCATCGATCCCGACCGATTCTCTCGCCGCCGCCGAAAAGGCCGCTGGTCTGATCCGCAAGGCAGCCGCAGGCGGCGCGCAGCTCATGGTGTTCCCCGAGGCGTTCCTCGGCGGCTATCCCAAGGGTGCCTCGTTCGGCACGCCTGTCGGCATGCGCAAGCCGCAGGGACGCGAGGACTTCCGCGCCTATCACGAAGCCGCGATCGACCTGAACGGCCCCGAAGTGGACCTGCTCGCCGAAGCCACCGCCGAGACCGGCGCCTTCGTCGTCATCGGCGTGATCGAGCGGGACGGCGGCACCGTCTACTGCACCGCGCTGTTCTTCGACGGCGACAAGGGCCTCGTCGGCAAGCATCGCAAGCTCATGCCGACCGGCGCGGAACGCCTGATCTGGGGCTTCGGCGACGGCTCCACGCTGCCGGTCTTCGACACGCCCCTCGGCAAGGTCGGCGCGGTGATCTGCTGGGAAAACTACATGCCCATGATGCGCATGGCGATGTACGATCAGGGCATCTCCATCTACTGCGCCCCCACCGCCGACGACCGCGACGCCTGGCCCTCGACCATGCAGCACATCGCACTGGAGGGCCGCTGCTTCGTGCTTTCCGCCTGCCAGCATGTGACGCGCGGCGCCTATCCGGCCGACTATGACTGCGCGCTGGGCGACGATCCCGAGACGGTGCTGCTGCGCGGCGGCTCGATGATCGTGGATCCGCTGGGCACGGTGCTTGCAGGACCGGACTATTCGGCCGAAACGATCCTCTATGCCGATATCGAACCGGCGCAGGTGGTGCGCGGCAAGTACGACTTCGACGTCGTCGGCCACTACGCACGGCCCGACGTGTTCGAACTGAAGGTCAACGTCGCACCGCGCCGCGCGGTCACCCGTTCGGGGGAATAGCCAAGTGGAATTCGATTTTTCAAAAGTACCGGGCCCTGATCGCTACAAGCTGATGGGCTCCAGCATCACCCCGCGCCCGATCGCGTGGGTGACGACGGTGTCGGGCGCGGGGCTGCGCAATGCCGCGCCCTACAGCTTCTTCAACATGATGAGCGCCGAGCCGCCGCTGATCGTGCTGGGCATGATGCGCCGCCCCGACGGCACGCACAAGGACAGCGCCGCCAACATCCTCGAAACCGGGGAATTCGTGGTGAACCTCGTCTCCGAGGCCGACAGTGCGGCGATGAACTTCACTTGCATCGACGGCCCGCCCGAATTCGACGAACTGGCGGCGGCCGGTATCCCGACCCAGCCCTCCAGCGTGATCGGCGCCCCGCGCATCGCGACCGCGCCGGTGGCGATGGAGTGCCGTCTCTACGAGGCGGTCGAGACGGAGAAGACCACCATCGCGCTGGGCGAAGTGCTGCGCTTCCATATCGACGACGCCTTCATCGATGCCGAGAAGCTGCATGTCGATACGCTGGCGATGAACCTCGTCGCGCGCGTTCACGGCGCGGGCTGGTATGCGCGCACCACGGACCTGTTCCAGATGACCCGCCCCACCTTCGCGCAGTGGAGCGCGGAGAAGGCCGAGTCCTGACGGTACGGGGATGGCCTGCCGCCTTCGCGGCAGGCCACTCGCATCAGGCGGCGGGCACGTCGACCCAGGCATTGGTGTCCGCCGACCGGATCACTGCGTCGATGATGCGGGCCGAGCGCAGACCGTCGGCGAACGTCGGCAGACCGGCAGGTGCCTCCCCGCGCACGGCAGCGTACGTGTCCGCAACGAAGTTCTCGAAGCACTGGGCATAACCCTGCGCATGGCCCGGCGGCAGGCTGGAAAGACGGCGCGCGTCGGCCGCGCCCGCGCCCGGGCTGCGGAACAGTGTTTCGGCCGAATCCTCGGTGCCGAGCCAGACCGTCTCGGGGTTCTCCTGATCGAAGACGGCGGACTTGTGCGCGCCGTCGAACTCGAACCACAGCCGGTTCTTGCGGCCCGCCGAGACTTGCGAGATCACGGCGCTGCCCAGCACGCCGGACGCCGTGCGGAACAGGATGGTCGCGGCGTCCTCGGTATCGACCTTCACCAGCGGCCCGGTGGCCGCCCCGCCCGAGAAACTGGCCTGCGACACTGCGGGACGCTCCGGCACGGTGATCGTCATCGCCGCCATGACCGAGGCGATGCGCTCGCCGGTCACGAATTCCATGAGGTCGCACCAGTGCGAGCCGATGTCGGCGAAGGCCCGGCTGCGCCCGCCCTTCGATGCATCGACACGCCAGCTGGTCGCGTTCGGCGAGAGCAGCCAGTCCTGCAGATAGCTGCCGTGCAGCAATTGCCACGCGCCGAACTCGCCCGCCTCGCGCCGCGCGCGAATTTCGCGCACCAGCGGATGGAAACGGTAGACGAAGGGTACCGTGGCGATCCTGCCCGCCTCGGCCGCGAGGGTGTGGAGATGCAGCGCCTCGTCGGTGCCGACGGCCAGCGGCTTCTCGCAGATCACGTGGGCACCGGCCGCCAACGCCGCCTCGACATGGGCTGCGTGCAGGCTGTTGGGGCTGCAGACGTGGACGACATCGAGGCCGAGCCCCGCCAGTTCCTCCAGCGAGCCGATCGCCTGCGTGCCCCACTGCGCCGCCGCCGCGGCGGACCGTTCGGGAGAGGACGCCATGACGCCGACCAGTTCGACACCGGCCAGCAATGCCGCACGGCGGTGGATCTCGCCGATCATGCCGGCGCCGAGGATCGCAACGCGCAGGGGCTTGCGGGTGGAAACGGTCAACGGACTCTCCTGCTCTTGGTCATGCGGCCGCCGGATGCGGGGCCGCACCTCTAGCCGTGTCAGCGCTGTCAGGGAACAGGTTTGCGACCTTCGCAGAAGTCTTCACTTACTTCGCAGAAGTCGAGTGGACATAGGCGGCGATCTGCGCCAGTTGCGCGTCGTCGAGGCCGGAGCCCATCTCCTTCATCTTGCCCACCTTGAGTGCATAGACGATCTGCGCCTGCGCGTATCCGGCGATCACTGAGACCGGCGGCGCTCCCGATCCGACTTTCGAATGGCAGGCTGCGCAGCGCCCGTCGAACAGCGACTTGCCCACGTTCGCGGCCGAGGCGGCGGCGGGATGCTGGAGTTGCGGGGCCACGGCTCCCGGCGCCCGCAGCCCGAATGCCTGCAGCCGGTCGGTGCCGACCAGCACCATGCCATCCACTACGGCTGGCTCGTTGTACTTGCCCGAGGTGAACAGCGCATCGCCGCTCTGCCACAGCGGTTTCAGGCTCTTTGCGTCGAAGGCATGGAGGCGTGCGCCCGGGGCATCGGGCTGGTAGATGTCGACGCTGCGCGGCACATTGGTGTCCAGCACCCAGACCACGCCGTTCTCGCCGCCATTGCTGGAGACCACCGGCGAGCCGGGGTTCTGCATCGTCACTGTCATCTCGCGCCCGTCAACCTTGAGGTAGGCCGGCTCGCTCTTGCGTGTCACCACCCGGACCCGCACGAGGCTGGGCGGCACGTTGGTGCCGAAGTCCGGGCCGGTCTTGGCGCTGCCCGCAAGGAACAGGTAGTGCTCGCCGAGGCGATTGCGGAAATGGGCCAGCGTGGCGCGGCTCTTGGCGGAATTCACCATACCGATGCTGTCGGAATAGGGACCGAAGACCACCACCGGACCGCGCGACTTCAGTTCCGGCTGCACGCTCGGCGCAAGGAGCGAGCCGTCGCTCGCTGGATCGGTGCTGCAGGCATGGCGCTTATGGGTGCCGCCGGGCATGTGATCGCGATCGAGCAGATAGGCGTTGCCCTGCTTGCCCGCCCCCAGCGTCAGCAGGTGCGGCGTGCCCGCGCTGCCGCGATCGAGGTCGAACAGGACCGCGCCGCTCCCCGCGATGTCGATGTCGGACGCGGCCGTCTGGCAATAGTTGAACGGTGAATACGTGCCCGTCAGGCGCAGGCCAGCCTTGGGATCGTCGCGGAACTGCAGGATCGATTGCCCCCAGGCACCCGCGACTTCAGGGAATACGCCCGGGATGCCACGCTTCTCGAGGGCGGAAAGGAAGCTGGCCCCGGTCGCGATATAGATGCGCCCCTGCGCGTCGATCGCCGGGCCGGACGCGCCCCACATGCCGCCCTGCTGCAAGTCCGCACGCGGCATCGAGGAGAAGGCGCTCGCCACCCGGTGGTTTGCGGTATTCACCGATACGAGGAAGCCTTGAAGGTCAGGCCCGAACGCCACGTAAAGGCGCCCGCCGTCGCGGCTCAGGTTGAGAGCGCCGCGCTGGTAGTAGATTTGGCCCGGCACGAAGCGGCTGACGCCGTTGCGGTTGACCTGCGCCGTGACGGTGCGGTGGCTGATCTCTACCGGCCAGCCTGAAACTTCCTCCCCGGTCCGCAGGTCCAGCGCATGGGTGTCCCAGGTCCAGTCGCCCCGGCAACTGGTGACGTAGAGCCGGTTGGCGGCGCGGTCAATCACCGGTGTGGAGAGGTTGCCGAACTGGCCGTCCTGGCACGGGTCGGCGGTCAGCCTGCGCTTCCACAGGATCGTTCCAGCCGGAAGGTCGGCCCGCTGCCCGGCGTGGATGGCATAGGCATAGCCGGTGCTGGATACGACGAAGGTGACGCGCAGCGTCCGGCCCGCCTGCGCGCCCTCGTCGAAGCCCAGCGCGCTGACGTAGAGCGGCGAGGCGAACAGGCGCGGCGGCGTGCTCCCGTGGAAATCCAGCCTCGGCGACTGCCAGATCTCACCGAACTGTCCGCCCGCTACTGCTGCCGGGGTGAGCATCCTCTCCCGGTCGTTCCAGCCCTCGCGCCCGGCGCTGTTGTGATATGTCAGCTTGTCCACGCCCGCCGGAGACAGCGCCGGATCGCCGCAGCCGCCGAGCAGCAGCGCCGTACCGGCGGCAAAGCTTGCGAGGATATGCTTCATGCCGGAATGCTCCATGCCGGGTCGCGCGGCCCCAGACCGCCCAGAAAGCGCAAAGGTCTAACCTTGCCCGGATCGACCGGACGCCGCGAAAGGCTCCGGTCGTCGTCAGGCGGATAGCAGCCGCAGGGCGGCTCGACCTTGCGCGTTCCGCTCCGGACACTCGCTCTGGATCGAAACAAGGAGACCCGGGTGGTCACTCGACGCGCGTTTGCCGGTGGCATGACCCTTGGGGCAGCGGCCCTCGCCACCCTGCCTGCCGCTGCGCAGGCAGGAGAGCAACCGCCGCAGTATCCGGCGGCGCCATGGACCGGCGCCGGAACGGTGCGCCGCGCGGGGGGAGAACTCCATTACGTCTCGCTGGGAGAGGACGGCGCGGCGCTGCCCGTAGTCCTACTGCACAAGCTGGGCGGCTGGGTCGCAGACTGGCGCGACGTGGCACCCGCGCTTGCGCGTGGTCGTCGCGTTATCGCCATCGACTTGCCCGGCCACGGTGCCTCGCGCTGGCAGGGAACACCGCCGCAAGTCCAGACCGTAATGGAAACGGCGACACTGGTGCTTGGCGCGCTTCAGGACATGGGACTGCCCCAGGTCGACCTCGTGGGGACGTCGCTCGGTGGCTGCGTGGCAGTCGCCATGGCGGCGCTCGCGCCGGAGCGCGTGCGGCGGCTGGCCCTGCCATGCTGCGTCCTCGGCCCGGCGAGCACGCACGAGCAGGTCGCTGCCAAGGAAAAGGGCCAGGCCGCGATGTTCACCGCCGAGGGCGATCCTCTGCCCGGCGATCCGGGGCTGGCCCGCGACATCTTCGGTCTGCGCGACTTCGAGCGCATCGGCGCCGAGCAGAACGCCAGCCGCGCTCGGGCCGGACGCTGGATCCGCCCG
This sequence comes from Novosphingobium resinovorum, assembly GCF_027922145.1. Classification (GTDB taxonomy): domain Bacteria; phylum Pseudomonadota; class Alphaproteobacteria; order Sphingomonadales; family Sphingomonadaceae; genus Novosphingobium; species Novosphingobium resinovorum. Next base: position 241,529 of record NZ_BSFC01000030.1, read on the forward strand.
CACGAACGCGGCGTCGCATACACCGATTTCGTAGAACTCATGCGCCGGATCACCGCGCCCACCCTGCTGCTTTACGGCGGGCACGACACGTTCTTCCTCAAGTATCGCCCGACCGCAGAGGCAAATCTTCGCGATGTGCGCAGCGTGGTGCTTTCGGACGCGAGCGGCTTCCCGGTGCAGGACGACCCGCAGGAGACGGCCTTGGAACTCGTGCGCTTTTTCGCCTGATCCGCACGCGCGGGATCCCGCGAGGACCTCGGCGCATTGAACAGGGAACCGGTATCAACGAGGAACCCGCAATGCCCGCAAGGTCCAAAGCCCAGCAGAAAGCCGCCGGAGCCGCCCTGTCCGCGAAGCGCGGCGAAATGCCCATGTCGAAGCTTCAGGGCGCTTCGAAGGAAATGGCGGCGTCCATGACCGAACGGCAACTCGAGGATTTCGCCTCCACCAAACGCAAAGGCCTTCCCGAACACAAGCACTGATTGTTTCGGTCAAACGAATGAAGCCTCGGTGTGTGGAGGTCACGTTTGGGTGGTAAGTTGCCGGTGGTCAGCCGAGCAATCGCTGAGCCTCTACTGGAGAATCTGTCATGACATGCACGGTCACGTCCAACGTCACTATGACGAAATGCCGCCACTCCCGGCCGTAAAGCGCGCCGTTTCTGAGCAATACTCTGGCAATCCATTCTGAGCCTATGACTTCCTGAAAAGGCCAAGGGACTGCTCGTAGGATCGGGTCAGGCATTAACGATGCAGGACTGAAAATTGCCGGGTCTGAGAATTCCTCATAAACTTTAACCGCCTCTATGCTTCCGAACATGAGGCGCACCGGGCAGGCCACAACTGTGTCGTCGTATTGGGCTGTTGCTAGGAGTGTCCTGCCGTCAGACGACAAATGGACACTGCCGAGCATTTGCTCGGGTAGGTCATTGAGTGGCTCCCATTTACGCAAACGCTCAGAAGATATGTTCATTTGAGCTTTATCTGTTCATAGGCCAACATCCGCAACGGGGCGTTCGCTGACTGTCCGAATTTGTCCACGCAGCCTAGGCCGTCAGCCGCCGGTGGCAGGCCATGAGCGACAGGGCGATCCCTGCGACCCCCGCGCCGAACACCATATCCACCAGGTAATGCGTGCCCTCGACCGGCGTGGACAGCAGCATCCCTGCATTGAGCCCAACGATCCACCAGCGCAGCGCTGGAATGCGCCAGCCCGCCGCGATGTAGAGCACCGCCGCCGCCGTATGGAAACTCGGCGCCGAGACGATCCCGCGCAAGTGGCCCAGATCAACGACGTGAACCTGATAGGCCCTTAGCGCCGGGATCAGGCCCTCCTGCCACTGCTCGCTTTCGGGCATGTAGGGGATCGCAGCATGCCACAGGTAGGAGAACGGGCCGATGGCGGGCATCAGGCTGAACAGCAGCAGGGTGATGATCGTGGCCAGCCAGAACCCGGCGATGAAGCGATAGGCCTCGTCATGCCGCCCGTCCCGCGCCGCGCACCACAGCAGCACTACGGGAGTGACGTAAATGCTGCGATAGACCACCGTGCCCACCGCCTGCAGCACCGGATGCGCGGCGACGAGGCGGTAGAGGCTCACCCAGTCGAACCCCATGGCCACGTCGATCGCCTGAAGCCGTTCGTCGGCATAGCCGCTGGTCAGGGCCGCCACCGGGTAGCTGGCGGTGGCGCCCATCAGCGAGATCATCGTGAAGATCGCGGCGTACTCGCTGAAATGCGCGAGCGGCAGCGCATGGCGCCAACTGGTTCGGGGCAGGACGAAGCGCGCGAGCAGGGCGAGCAGCCCGGCGGCGTAGAATGGCCGATTGCCCGCCTGCCACGGATCGATGACGAGTTGCGCCCGGTGCATCAGCACGGTCAGGACGGCAAGGCTCAGCAGCATCGCGCCCCAGACCTGCGGCCGGATCGCCGGGCCGGAGCGGCGCAGTTCCACGAGCGCCGGAGTGATCGCGGCAACAGGCGTCGCGGTGCCAGTGGGAACGGTCGTGGCCCACCGGGGCGGCGTCGATTGCATTGGTCGTGGATCCTGGGCGATAAGTGCGAACGAGAAGCCTATCGCCGCTTAAGCCTCCATGAACCAGTGGAATTGTGCGTGGGTCAGGCCGGAACCAGCCCCGCCTCGATCCTTTCGCGCACGTGGACGGGCCATTCGACCGGGCGGTGGTCGTTCAGGTCCATGCATACCAGCACCACTTGCGCGCGCAGGCGGTCGCGGCCTTCACCAGCGAACACGACTTCGATCCCGCAGCTGGTACGACCAAGCCGCTTGGCGGTGACGGTCATCTCCAGCCGGTCGCCGAGGCGGCTGGGCGAGACGAATTCGACGTCCAGCTTCACCGTCGGCACGCCGATGTGGTGTTCCAGATGCATGGATGCGAAGTCCATGCCGAGGTCCTGCGCGAACCAGTCTTCCACCGCGCCGTTCAGCATCTCGAAGTAGCGGGGGTAGAAGACGATCCCCGCTGGGTCGACATGCGCGAAGCGCACTTGCGTGGAGGTGGTGAAAGGCATCGGCGAGAGGTCCTAGAGAATGGAAGTCTTGAGCTGGGTCAGCAGGGTCAGAAGCTGGCGCTGGCTGTCCTCGGGAAAGTCGGCGAGGGCTTCGCGCACCCAGCCGTGGTGGGCCTCTGCCAGTACGGCGAACTGGACGCGGCCGTTCGGCGTGAGCGAGACGATGGCGGAGCGGGCGTCTTCCGGGTCGGTGTACGAAGAGACGAGGCCCTGTTCCTGTAACTGGCGCACGATCGCGGTGACGTTGCCGTTCGACACCAGCAGCGCGCGCGACAGTTCGCCCATGCGCAGGCCGTCCGGCGCGCGGTCGAGCGTCGCGAGGATGTCGAAACGGGGCAGGGTGGTGGAGAACTGGTCCTCGAAATTGCGGCGCAGGCGCTTCTCGATGATCTTCGCGCAGTCGAGCAGGCGCACCCAGACGCGCAAGTCGAGCGTGCCGGACGGCGCGGTGCTGCCGGGAATCGTCTTTTCCATCGTCGCCAAGGCTCCTCGTTCTCCAGGAGGTTCCATAGCGGGGGATGCGATTATGTCGATTCCTGCAGGCATAAAGTTTCTTTCGGGCAAGCAACCCTGCGTTGAAGCAGACCCTTCGACAGGCTCAGGGTGAGCGGGGTTGGAATGAACCTCCCAATTCCGCTCAGGCTGAGCTTGTCGAAGCCCCGGCCGCGGGGCGCGAGGGTCAGGCTCGTGCGCCCTCCGCCTGTTTCGCGGCGCGCATCGCCATCTGCTGGCCCAGTTTGTAGGGCGCGGGGATCGGCTGTTCCTCATACCCGGCCGAGGCCGCCGCGCGCAGCGTCCACACCGGGTCGAACAGGTGCGTGCGGCCCAGTGCGACGAGGTCGGCGCGGCCTGCCGTCAGGATCGAGTTGACCTGATCGGCATCGGCGATGTTGCCCACCGCGATCGTCGGTACGCCTGCCTCGTTGCGGATCTGGTCGGCGAACGGGGTCTGGAACATGCGGCCGTAGACCGGGCGGCCTTCGGGCGCGGTCTCACCGGCGGAAACGTCGACGATGTCCACGCCCGCTTCGCGCAGCAGCCTGGCGATTTCGACCGCCTCGGCAGGGGTCACGCCCGCTTCGCCGACCCAGTCGTTGGCGGAAATGCGCACCGCCAGCGGCTTGTCCTGCGGCCATGCGGCGCGGACCGCCTCGACCACGCGCAGCGGGAAACGCATGCGGTTTTCAAGGGAGCCGCCAAAGGCGTCGTCACGCGCGTTCATCACCGGGGTGATGAAGGCCGAGAGCAGGTTGCCGTGGCCCGCCTGCACTTCGAGCATGTCGAAGCCAGCCTTGTCGGCCAGCATGGCGGTCGCGACGAATTGCTGGACGATCCGGTCCATGCCCTTCGCGTCCAATGCCTGCGGGACCGTGCCGCCCTTGCGCCACGCCTGCGCGCTGGCGGAGACGATCGGCCACGGCGCGTCCATCGGCACGTCGTAGCCCACACCTTCACCGGGCACCTGACACGCGGCGCGGGCACCGGCATGGCCGATCTGCGCGCAGGTCTTGGCCGCCGAGTGCTGATGCGCGAACTGGTTGAACGCCGTCCAGCGCTCGGCCTGACCGTCATGCCACAGGCCGGGGCAGGCGGGGGTGGTGCGGCCCTCGGGCGCGACGCTCAGCATCTCGGTCACCACCAGACCCGCTCCGCCCAGCGCGCGCGAGCCGTAGTGGACCGAATGGAAGTCGTTGGCATAGCCGTCGGCATCCGCCGAGTACGTCAACATCGCCGGGATCACCACCCGGTTGGGCACCGTCATCCCGCGCAAGGTATAAGGCGTGAACATCGGCTGCAGCGGCACGTTACGGCCTTCGTTGCCTGCCCAGAACCAGCGCTCCAGCCCTTCCAGCCAGGCGGCGTCGCGCAGGCGCAGGTTTTCGTGGCTGACGCGCTGCGAGCGGGTCATCAGCGAATAGGCGAACTGCGGCAGGTCGAAGCCGAGGTAACGGTCCAGCGTCTCGAACCACTCGGTCGAATTGCGGGCCGAGTTCTGGATCTTGAGCACCTCGACATGGCGCTCCTCCTGATATTCGGCTAGCGCGGCGGCCAGTTCCTCGCGGCCCGTAATGCCGGGGCGGTCCAGCACTTGCGCCAACTTGATCGCGTCTTCCAGCGCCAGCTTGGTGCCCGAACCGATCGAGAAGTGCGCGGTGTGCGCGGCATCCCCAAGCAGCACGACGTTGTCGAACGACCACTGCTTGCAGATCACGCGGCGGAAGTTGATCCACGCTGCCGAACCGCGCAAGTGCGTGGCGTTGGAGATCAGCGGGTGACCGTCCAGATGGCGGGCGAAGATTGTCTCGCAGAGCGCGATCGAATCGGCCTGCTCCATCGCGTCGAGGCCAAGGCCGGTCCACGTTTCGGGCGAGCATTCGACGATGAAGGTCGAATGCGTCTCGTCGAAGCGGTAGGCGTGCGCCCAGATCCAGCCTGCGTGAGTCTTCTCGAAGATGAAGGCGAAGGCATCGAACAGCTTGGTGGTGCCCAGCCAGGAGAACTTGTTGGTCTTGGTCTGGATATCGACGCCGAACTTCTCTTCGTTGGCGGTGCGGACCATCGAATTGATGCCGTCCGCCGCCACGATCAGGTCGAAGTCCGCGAACTGCGACAGGTCCGCGTCGAACTGCGTCTCGAAGTGCATCACGACGCCCAGCTCGCCCGCGCGGGCCTGCAGGATCTGCAGCAGGTGCTTGCGGCCGATGCCGATGAAGCCGTGGCCCGAGGAACTGACGGTGTTCTCGCCCACGGTGACGTCCACGTCGTCCCAGTGCGCGAAGCTTTCGACGATGGTGGCGGCGCTGACCGGATCGTTGGTCTGCAGATTTGCCAGCGTCTGGTCGGAGAAGACGACGCCCCAGCCGAACGTGTCGCCCGAGCGGTTGCGCTCGAACACGTGAACCTCATGCGCGGGGTCGCGCAGCTTCATCGAGATCGCGAAATAGATACCGGCAGGTCCGCCGCCGAGGCACGCAATACGCATGGATGTCTCTCCTGAATTGCTTCATGCCTAAACTAATATGGTTGCACGTGCAAGTTTAATCGGAGTGGAGATGTGTGGGCGGTCCGTGGGCTTATGGCTGACCCTCACGCTTACACGTCCGTCACCCTGAACCTGTTTCAGGGTCCATTCCTCGGTGTAAACCGGAGCGAAGTGCCGTGGTGCCGCGCTGGCCGCTCGCTATTGCAACGGCAGGGCGCGGGGCCCGATGAACCCTGAAACAAGTTCAGGGTGACAAGCGTATGGGCCGAGGTGGATCGCTCACGGCATGCAGTCCCGGATCAGGTCCGGGACGACGAATTAATCCAGATTGTCGTAGAGCCGCCCGAGCAGGTCCAGCATCTTCGAAAAGTCCCCGGCCGAGAAACCCCGGATGATCTTTTCATAAAGCGGCGCGGTCACTTCGCGCGCTTGCGCCAGCTTCACGCGGCCTTCCGCCGTCATGCGGATCTCGGTCACGCGGCCGTCCGTTTCGCTCGGCGTCGTCTCGATCAGCCCGGCCTTGGTCATGCGCTCGACGATGCGCATCATGGTGGAGAGGTTGATCACCGCCGACTTCGCCACCTGACCGATCGCCAGCGGCTCGTGCTCGCCCAGGATCATCAGTACGCGCCAGGTCGGGATGTCGATGCCGATGCCGCGCAGGCCCGACTCGATGACCACGTTGTACCGGCTGGCGGCACGGTTCAGCAGGTAGAACGGATAAGTGTCGAGGCGGAAGTCCTCCGATCCCGGGTTACCGAAAGGGCGCAAATCCTCGCTCATCCTAAGCTCCAGCAGGCCAAAACGCCCGGCATGACATTTTAGTTGCATATGCAACTTAATCCGATACTCTTCGCCGTAATGGTCCAACAGGAGGCCCAAGTCCATGACAGACGTTCTCGCTTCTCTCGCCCATGCGCTGACGGCCGGTGACATCACCGTCGTCGATCTGACCCAGACCCTCTCCGAAGACACCCCGCTGCTGGTGCTGCCCGAGCCGTTCGGGCAGACGGCGGCGTTCTCGCGTCAGGAAATCTCGCGCTACGACGAGCGCGGCGTCGCATGGCACTGGAACAACTTCACCGTGGGCGAGCACACCGGCACGCACTTCGATGCGCCGGTCCACTGGGTCTCGGGCAAGGACCTGCCGGACAACACCATCGACAAGGTGCCCGCGCAGAAGCTGGTCGCGCCTGCCGTGGTGCTCGATTTCTCGGCCGAATGCGCCTCGAACCCGGACTTCCTGCTGACGGCCGAGCATATCAGGGGCTGGGAAGCCGAGCACGGCGCCATTCCCGCCGGTGCCTGGGTGCTGTTCCGCACCGACTGGTCGAAGCTGGACGTCGATGCCTACACCAACCGCAAGGAAGACGGTGCCCACACCCCGGGTCCGGACGCCTCCGCGATCCAGTACATCCTCGACCGCGATGCGCTGGGCTTCGGCGTCGAGACGATCGGCACCGACGCAGGGCAGGCGCATCTGCTTGAGCCGATGTATCCGGCGCACACGCTGCTGCACGGCGCGGGCAAGTACGGCCTGCAGTGCCTTGAAAACCTCGACAAGCTGCCCGCCACCGGCGCGATCGTGATTGCCTCGCCGCTCAAGATCCTGGGCGGTTCGGGCAGCCCGCTGCGCGTCCTCGCGCTCGTTTCGGAGTAAGGGCAAGTGGCGGAGCGTTCATTCAAGAAGGAAGTCCTCAAGCTCACTGCGGGCGAGGGCGAGGTCTTCACCGGCGAAGGCATCCTCGCGGTCACCAAGGGGCTGCTGCAGTCGGGCGTGGCTTATGTCGGCGGCTATCAGGGCTCGCCGATCAGCCACCTGATGGACGTCTTCGCCGACGCCAACGATCTGCTCGAAAGCCTCGGCGTCCATTTCGAGGCGAGCGCCTCGGAAGCGACGGCGGCGGCGATGCTGGCGGCCTCGGTTAACTACCCCTTACGCGGCGCGGTCGCGTGGAAATCGGTGGTGGGGACCAACGTGGCGTCGGACGCGCTGTCCAACGTCTCGTCGGGCGGCGTTACCGGCGGCGCGCTGGTGATCGTGGGCGAGGACTACGGCGAAGGCTCCTCGATCATGCAGGAGCGCACCCATGCCTTCGCGATGAAGTCGCAGATGTGGCTGATCGATCCGCGCCCGAACCTGCCCAGCATCGTGGACTCGGTGGAGCAGGGCTTCCGCCTCTCCGAAGCCTCGAATACCCCGGTCATGCTGCAGCTGCGCGTGCGGTCTTGCCACATGACCGGCTCGTTCGTGGCGAAGGACAACGTGCGCCCGCCGCTGACGGTGGGCGAGGCGGCGGCCAGCCCGGTGCGCGATACCGACCGCATCGTGCTGCCGCCTGCGAACTTCCTTCACGAAGTCGAGAAGATCGAGAAGCGCTGGCCCGCCGGCATCGCCTATGTCCGCGACAACAAGCTGAACGAGTGGTTCGGGCCTGAGGAAAGCCCTGGAGATTCTGGCGAGGGCATCGGCCTGATCGTGCAGGGCGGCCTCTACAACAACCTCAACCGCGCGATGGAACTGATCGGGCTGGCGGACTCCTATGGGGTCAGCAAGCTGCCGATCTACTGCCTCAACGTCGTCTACCCGATCATCCCTGAGGAAGTCGCCGCGTTCTGCAAGGGCAAGCGCGCGGTGATGATCCTTGAGGAAGGCCAGCCCGAGTTCATCGAGCACGAACTCAACACGCTGATCCGCCGTGAGGAGCTGGACACCCGGATCGTCGGCAAGGACATGCTGCCGCGCTCGGGCGAGTACACCGCCGACGTGATCCGCAAGGGTCTGGCGAAATTCCTCGAAGCCTATGCGCCTGCGCTGGCTCCGCAGTTGGAAGCGGCCAACCCGCTGCCCGCACCCGTGGCCAAGGAAATCCCGCAGCGCCCCGCAGGCTTCTGCACCGGCTGTCCGGAGCGCCCGATCTTCACCGCGATGAAGCTGGTGGAGCGCGAGCTTGGTCCCACGCACGTCTCGGCGGACATCGGCTGCCACCTGTTCTCGATCCTGCCGCCGTTCAACATCGGCAACACGACGATGGGCTATGGCCTTGGTGCGGCGGGTGCCTCGGCGTTCAAGCCCAAGGAAGGCGAGGGGTCAAAGCGGTCGATCGCGATCATGGGCGACGGGGGCTTCTGGCACAACGGCCTGACCTCGGGCGTCGGCAATGCGGTGTTCAACAAGGACGACACCGTCACGATGATCATCGACAACGGCTATTCGGCGGCCACCGGCGGTCAGGATATCCTGTCGTCGCGCGCCGAGAACGCCAATCGCGTGACCAAGAACCCGATCACCAAGGCAGTGCGCGGTGTCGGCGCGAAGTGGGTGCGCGAGACGCATCGCACTTATGACCTCAAGGGCATGACCTCGATGCTGCGCGAAGCGCTGACGACCGAGGAAAAAGGCCCCAAGGTCATCGTCGCGCAGTCCGAATGCATGCTCAACAAGCAGCGGCGCGAGAAGAAGGCGACTTCGGCGAAGCTGAAGGCGGGCGAGCGCGTGGTGCGCGAGCGCTTCGGCGTCGACAGCGACACCTGCACCGGCGATCACAGCTGCATCCGCCTGTCGGGCTGCCCGTCGTTGACGATCAAGCCCAACCCGGACCCGCTGCGGCAGGACCCGGTGGCGCATGTCGAGAACTCCTGCGTGGGCTGCGGCCTGTGCGGCGAGGTGAGCCATGCGGCGGTGCTGTGTCCCAGCTTCTACCGCGCGCAGATCGTCGCCAATCCAGGCAAGTTCGAACGCTTCAAGGCGAAAGTCAGCGGCGCGATCATGGCCCGCTGGCAGGCCGGCGCCGACAAGGCCCGCGCGGCGCGCGCGTTCTGAAGCCATTCCTCCCCGTTGCGCAGCAATGGGGAGGGGGACCGCCGACGCAGTCGGTGGTGGAGGGGGCGGAACCCAGCCCGTCCCCTCCGTCAGCCCTGACGGGCTGCCACCTCCCCATCGCTTCGCGACAGGGAGGATGAAGCAAGAGAGTGAGAGACACCACCATGACGATCGCCAACGAAAACCGCATCACCATCGCCATCCTCGCCCTCGGCGGACAGGGCGGCGGCGTGCTGGCCGACTGGATTCAGGAAGTCGCCCGCGCCGAGGGCTGGCTGGCGCAGGGCACCTCGGTCCCCGGCGTGGCGCAGCGCACCGGCTCGACCGTGTACTACGTCGAACTGGCGAAGCCCGACGGATCGGGCCGCCTGCCGGTGATGGCGCAGATGCCGATGCCGGGCGACGTGGACGTGGTTGTCGCCTCCGAACTCATGGAAACCGGTCGCGCACTGCTGCGCGGGTTCTCCACCGCGGGGCGCACGACGCTGATCGGCTCCACCCACCGCATCTACGCCATCGGTGAGAAGCAGGCGATGGGCGACGGCCGTGGCAACGGCGAAAAGATCATCGAGGCGGCGTACCAGCGTTCGAAGCGCTTCATCGGCTTCGACATGGAAGCCGCGACCGACCGTTCGGGCAGCGTCATCAGCGCGATCATGTTCGGCGCGCTGGCGGGCAGCGGCGGCTTGCCCTTCGCTGCCAACACCTATCGCGCCGCGATCGAGCACAGCGGCATCGCGGTGAAAAGCAACCTCAAGGGATTCAAGGAAGGCTTCGACCGCGCCCAGCAGCCCGTCGCCAGGCCGGATGAGATCACGCACGACCTCCCCGTGCCGACCACCGAGCAGGGCCGCGCGCTCGCCGCGCGCATCGCCGCGAACCTGCCCCCGCCCGCGCAGGCCAACGCCCTGCACGGCGTCGCCAAGCTGATGGACTGGCAGGACGGCGCCTATGCCGCGCTCTACCTCGATCGCCTCGAAACCGTCGCCTCGCTCGATGCCGCCCCGTTCGAGCTGACCGCCGAGACCGCGCGCCACCTCGCGCTGTGGATGGGCTATGAAGACACCATTCGCGTCGCCGACCTCAAGACGCGCGCCAGCCGCATCACCCGTGTACGCGGCGAAGTGAAGGCGGGCGACGAGCAGATCCTCTCGATCACCGAATTCATGCACCCGCGCCTGCAGGAAGTGTGCGAGACGCTGCCCGCCGGGATCGGCCGCCGCATCCTCGCCAGCAAGGGTCTGACGAAGCTGCTCGGCCGCTTCTTCACCGAAGGGCGCCATGTCGAGACGACCGGCCTGCGCTGGTTCCTGGCGCTGCGCACCGTTGCGGCGATGCGGTCGATCCGCCCACGCTCGCTGCGCTACATCGAGGAGCAGGAGCGCATCGAGCACTGGCTGGAACTGGTGCGCACCGAGGCAGCCAAGGACCGCGAACTGGCGCTGGAACTGGTGCTGTGCCAGCGGCTGATCAAAGGCTACGGGGATACCTTCGAGCGCGGCCTCGGGAACTTCCAGCGCATCGTCGCCGAACACGCCCGCGCTCCCCGGGATGCGGCAGGCGTCCGCACTTTGCGCGAATTGGCGCTGGCGGACGACAAGTCGAGCGGGCTGACCGAAGCCCTCGCAGGTTGATGGCCGGATCGGGGCGATCCTTGCGGGATCGCCCCGATCCGCTCAGTTCCCGGCCCGCTTCGCGCTGTCCCTGAAGGATAGCGCGAACACCACCGCGACCACGGCGGCCAGTGCCGAGGGGATCAGCCAGAAGCCGGTCCAGTCGACCTCGTGCCCGTTCGTGCCGCTGCTGTGCGCGACGTAGACGGCGTTCGCCAGCAGGCTGCCGATGATCGAGCCGACACCCCAGGTGACGAGCGCGAGGAACGACTGCGCGCGGCCCCGCGTCTCGGTCGGGAAGCGCTGGTCCACCCAGATCTGTCCGGCGACGAGAAAGAAGTCGAAGCACACGCCGTGCAGCGCCAGCGCGACCAGCAGCATCGGCATATGCGGGCCGCCCGCGTCGAAGCCGAAGGCGAACAGCGCATAGCGTGCGGTCCATGCCAGCATGCCGACGAGCAGCACCGTCTTCATCCCGAACCAGCGCAGGAACAGCGGCAGCAGCAGCAGGAAGCCGACTTCGGAAACCTGCCCGATCGTCTGCACCCCTGCCGCCGCGCCGACGCCCACGCCGACCAGGAACGGGTTGGCATAGGCGTAGTAGAAGCTCAGCGGGATCATCAGCAGCAGCGAGCAGCCGATCAGCGCCCAGAACGAGCGGTCGCCGCCCTTGATCGCGTCCAGACCCAGCAGTCCGGCAAGGCCCACGCGCTTCGAACTGGCGGCCGGAGGAGTGGCGGGCAGCGTGAAGGCATAGAGGCCGTAGAGCACCGAAACCCCGGCCGCCATGCCCAGGGGTAGCGCAGTCTCCTCCGCACCCAGCCAGCCGACGAGCAGGCCCGCGACGATCCAGCCGATCGTGCCCAGCACGCGGATCGCGGGAAACTCCTTCGCGGTGTCCGTCATCGCGGCGAAGGCGATCGCGTTCGACAGGGCGAGAGTGGGCATGTAGGCCAGCAGCACGCCCAGTGTCAGCGCGAAGACGAGGCCCGGGTCGCTCCCCGCGAACGAAAGCGCGAGCAGCGCGCCGCCGCCTGCCAGATGCAGCACGCCGACCACTTTCTGCGCGGAGAGGTAGCGATCGGCTATGGCGCCGACGAACAGCGGCGACAGGATCGCTGCCCAACCCTGCGCCGAAAACATCGTGCCGATCCACGAGCCGAGACCGGCGTGCATCAGATAGCTGCCGAACGGCACCCACCACGCACCCCAGACGAAATACTGCAGAAACATCATCAGCGAGAGGCGCACTCTTGTGCCGATATCCATGACCCGGTTCCCCTTCCTTTCTGCGACGCCATCGTTCTCGCCCGTGCCTGACGTCGGGCGCCGGATTTTTCCGCGGGTGGCGCTGTGTCGCGGCCAACTCAAGCGGAAAGTGAGCCTGAATTTCCCGACATAGGGATTTAGTTCACGACTGAATTATCTGGATTGATGCGCTCCGCGCACTTTGACGCTGCCAGGGGGTGTCATGGTGGCGGAGCCATTACGCGGTCGGGGGGCGTCAGGCTCGCCGGTCCTCGACCTGCTTTCTCCGTTCCCAGTATCGGTCTCCACCGAGTGGTCGGAGGAATGCGCGTGGGCGCTACCGGGGTATCCGGACGTAAAAGCGAGATAATATGTTTGTACGGACAATTTACATTATGAATGTCTTGAGCAATGGTCCGCGTTCGCAGCCCGCACAGACGGGCAAGCAACCGAACGAGGATGAATTGAATGCGGATACGCCACGCTCTCATGGTTTCCGGCCTTGCGCTGACGGTGGTGCCACAAGGCGCGTTCGCGCAGTCGCAGGCTTCCGATGGCAATGATACGACTTACCGCACCCTGCTCGCGCTGATCGACGAGATGGTCGCCAACAAGCTCATCACGCGCGAAAAAGCGGATGCGCTGGTGGAGAATGCAAGAGCCAAGGCCGCGCTGGGAGATGGGGTTCCTCCGCAGTCCGTTGCCCCCGTACAATCGGCCAATGCTCAGGATCGCGCCATGAGCACCGCCGCCGTCCCGATGATGGCGGCAGATTCTCCCGAACCGAGCGTCGAAGTCGCCGCTGTCGAAGCCGGCAACGCGCAAGTTGGCAGGGGCGCCGGCGGAGTCGACGTCCCGGCCGATCTCAATGTCGACTGGAGCCGCGGCGCACCGGTCTTCTCCAGCAAGGACGGCAATTTCACCTTCAAGCCGCGCGGGCGCATCCTGGCCGACATCTCGTCGACCAGCGGGTCCGACTACGATCGCCGCAACATCACCGTCTCCACTTTGCGCCAGTTCCGCTTCGGCGGCGTCGGCACAGTGGGCCAGCACCTGTTCTACCAGTTCGAGGCTGATTTTCGCCGCAACTCGGTCGAGGTCGTGAACACCTTCCTGGGTTACAAGACCAAGTTCGGGAAAGTCGACGCCGACATCCGCGCGGGCAACCTCATCACCGACCGTGGTATCGACATCGGCACGGCGGCAACCGCCAACCCCTTCATCACCACCAACATCAACACCATCGCGCTGGCGACGCAGGGCGGGCGGGCGTACCTGATGGGCATCGCTGCCAGGGCCGGGCAGAAGAACTGGCACTGGAGCGTGGCGGTCCACGGGGACGCGCTGGATTCGGACTTCACCCGCAACGACCACCGCATGTTCCTGAGCCGCGCGCACTGGAACCCGATCCTGACCGACAAGGCCATCGTCCATGTCGGCGGATGGGCATATTCGGAGCACATCCCCGCCGCGACTGCTTCCGTGGCGGTCAACCAGTTCATCTCGGGCGCGCTCAACAACAGCGTGCAGGTGAACGCGGCGACGCTGACCGGCGCGACCGGATCGAAGGCGTTCGGCCTCGAATTCGGCGGCGTCTACGGCCCGGTCTACGCCTTCTCCGAATATGGCGAGCGCCATGTGAAGGGTGGCCCGGCCGCCGCCTTCGACACCGCGAAGTTCAAGACGCTGTCGGTCAACGGCGGCTTCTGGCTGACCGGGGAGAAGCCGACCTACACCTCGGTCAGCGGCACATACGTAGCTCCGAAGGTGCTGAGCCCGATCACCGAAGGCGGCTCCGGCGGCATCGAACTCGTCGCCCGCTACGAACACCAGGACAGTTCCGGCGCGCCGCTGGGTGGCACCGGCTGGGCGGCCACGGCGGGGGTGAACTGGTATCTTACAAACTACTTCCGCCTGATGCTCGACGGCATCCACTGGGAAACGAACAACCTCACTGGATCGTATCTCGGCAAGGATTCGGGGAACACAATCGCCGCGCGGGCCGAAGTCGCTTTTTGACATCCAGACGCTTGCACGAACGCATGTCCGTGATATTGTCCGGACAAACATACAAGGAGAGTCGATAACATGACGTTGACCGCGCAGAAGGTCGGTGAGAACCGGTATCGCGCCAGCTATGGCCGCTATCTGGAAGACTTCACCGTTGGCGACATCTATGAGCATCGCCCCGGTCGAACGATCACCGATGCCGATAACATCCAGTTCTCGCTGATGACGATGAACTACCATCCGATGCACTGCGATGCGCACTTCGCGAAGCAGAGCGAGTTCGGCAAGCTGCTGGTCAACAGCGGCCTCAGCCTTGCCATCGTGCTGGGCATGACGGTCAACGACGTCAGCGGGAAGTCGCCTGCGAACCTCGGCTGGACCGACATCAAGCTGACTCATCCGGTCTTCGCCGGCGATACGCTCTATGCCGAATCCGAGGTTCTCAATGTGCGCGAATCCGCTTCGCGGCCGACCCAGGGCATCGTCACCACGCGTACGCGCGGTTTCAACCAGGACGGCAAGATGGTGATGGAATTCACGCGCAACTCGCTGGTCTACAAGCGCGGCCGCGCGCCGGGCGATGTCCCCGCATAAGCGGACGCGTCATTCCAGCATACGACAGGACAGCCCCGGGCGCCTTGCGAACGACCTCGACAGGAGGCGGGAAGCGTCCGGCGGTAAGGAGAGGATTATCGTGACTTCGATGCCAACAACCGTTCACGCAGGAGCCAGGCTGGATCGCCTGCCGGTTTCGCGTTTCCACTGGCGCATCCTCGGCCTTATCAGCGCCGGCGCGTTCCTTGACGCTTTCGACGTCTACCTTGCGGGTGGCGTGATGGCTGCCGTGAAGTCGGAAGGCTTCGGCACTTTGCCGCAGGCGGCGGCCTTCATGTCGATGACATTCCTCGGCATGCTGCTCGGCGCGGCCATGGCGGGCTATGTCGGCGACCGGTTCGGCCGCCGCTATTCCTATCAGTTCAACCTCGCGCTCTTCGGGTTCGCATCCATCGCGGCGGTTTTCTCTCCCTCGATGACGTTCCTGATCGTCTGCCGTTTCATCATGGGCCTTGGACTGGGTGCGGAACTGGTCGTCGCGGCGGGTACGCTGGGCGAGTTCATCCCGCCAAGCCATCGCGGCCGGTGGGGCGCTATACTGGGCGCGATCATCGGTTCGGGTCTGTTGATCGCCACCTCGATCGGCTACCTCGTGATCCCGAACCTGGGCTGGCGCTACATGTTCGCCATCGCGGGCGCCGGTGCCATCGGAATCTGGATCCTGCGCAAGACCATGCCGGAATCGCCGCGCTGGCTGGAATCGGTCGGCCGCACGCAGGAGGCCGAGGCCGTCCTGCAGCAGATCGAGGCGGAGATCACCGCCGAGAAGGGCCCGCTCGCCCCTTATGCGAAGACCGCATCCGCCGCCCCGGCCCATGCACCGCTTTCCCGCCTCTTTGCATCGGACATGCGCGGACGGCTTGCCGCCGCGACGCTCACGGCCATCGCCGCCAACGTCTCCGTTTACGGCTTCGTCGCCTGGCTGCCGACCTTCCTTGTGAGCAAGGGGCAGACGATGGTGCAGTCGCTGGGCTTCACCACGCTGATGTCGTTCGGCAGCATCGCCGGTTCGCTGGTCGCCGTGGCGATTGCCGACAAGGTGTCGCGCCGCGCTTCGCTCATCATCGCGGGCCTGCTCATCATCCTGTTCGGCGCGATCTATCCCAACGTCGAGGGCACGGTGCCGCTCGCCATCGCCGGCTTCCTGCTGGTGAGCAGCATCTATATGCTGACCGCGATCGGGCTGTTCCTCTACGTGCCGGAGATGTTCCCGACCGCCTATCGTCTGCGCGGCACCGGCTTTGCCGGGATGTGTGCCCGCGCCGGTTCGATGCTGACGCCGTTCATGACCGTGTGGCTGTTCGAAAACGTCGGACTTGAGGGCGTCCTCATGATGGTCGGCACGGTGCTGGCGCTGATGATGATCGCCGTGATCGCGGTGCGCGTCGAGGGACGCGGGGCCTCGCTCGACGCCATTGCGCAGGATCCGGACGCAGCCCCGGCCCGGCGCACCGTCGGCCTCGCGGGAGAGTGAAGATGATTGCCCGGACTTATGCCGAATTCGCGAGCGGGCTGACGCTTGATGCCGTGCCCGAGCGGGTGCGCGAGCGCGCCTGCCACCTCATGCTGGACTCGATCGGCACCGGCATCGCCGCCCTTGGCGAGACCTGGGGGCAGAGCGCCTTCGCAGCGGCGCGGGATCTGGGGGAGGGGCGCTCGCCCGTCCTCGGCCACGGACGATCGCTGGCCCCGCGTGAGGCGGCGCTGGTCAATGGCCTCCTTATGCATGGTCTGGATTACGACGACACACATTCGCGCGGCATCATCCATGCGACGGTGAGCAGCCTTCCCGCTGCCCTTGCCGCCGCCGATAATGCCGGAGCGAGTGGCGCCGATCTGCTGCGTGCCTACATCATCGCCATGGAAGTCTCCACCCGCGTCGCCAGCGTCGCGGCCGGGGGCTTCCACCGCCACGGCTTCCACCCAACAAGCCTGTGCGGTGCTTTCGGGGCGACGGTGGGCGCGGGTCTCCTGATGGGGCTCGATGCGCAGCAGATCGGCATGGCGCAGGGCATCGTCCTGTCGATGGCGGGCGGCAGCCTCGAATTCCTGGAGGACGGCGCCTGGACCAAGCGCCTGCATCCCGGCTGGGCGGCCAGCTCCGCGCTGACCGCCGCGACGATGGCGAAGCACGGCTTCGTCGGGCCGAAGGCGGCATATGAGGGGCGCTTCGGCCTCTATTCCCTCTACCTGCGCGATGGCGCGCCGGCCGGCCTGGCCGATGCCTGCGCGGGACTTGGGGAAAGCTGGGAGATCGAGAACGTCTCGGTCAAGCCGCTGCCGGCCTGCCACATGACCCATGCCGCCGGCGATGCCGCCGCCGCGATCTGCGCCGAGCATGGCCTTTCGGGTGATGACATCGCGCGCGTCGTGGTGCTGGTCCCCGAAGCGGTGATCCCCATCGTGTGCGAGCCTTCCGCACCCAAGAAGGTCCCGGCGACCAGCTACGACGCGCAGTTCTCGATCCCCTACATCGTCGCCACGGCGCTGCTGAAGGGCCGCTTCACGCTGGACGAACTGGACGGCGCGGCGCTGGCCGATCCGGATGTGCTCAAGCTGGCGCAGAAGGTCGATTATGCCGTCGATCCCGATACCGACTATCCGGTCCACTTCACCGGCGAGGTTATCGTCGAGACCACGGATGGCCGCCGCATCGCGAAGCGCGAGGCGGTGAACCGGGGCGCGGCGGACCGTCCGCTTTCCAATGCCGAAATCCGCGCCAAGTACGACGACAACGCCGCCCGCCGCGTGACCGCCGTGCAGGCCGCCGCGATCGCCGATGCCGTGCTGGACATCGCCAACCATCCCGCAGCGCGCCTGAGCGACCTGCTCGCCGCTGCTGTCCCTGTTGAAATTCGAGAAGGAACCGCCGCGTGAACATGGAAAGCCCGATCACCAGCCAGGGCGCGACGCCCGAAGAGGAACAGATGATCCTCGACACCGTCGAGAAGTTCCTTGAGGCCGAAGTGAAGCCCTACGTCCACCAGCTGGACCATGACGACGAATACCCGCAGGCCATCGTCGACAAGATGAAGGAGCTGGGCTTCTTCGGTCTGATGATCGATCCGGAATTCGGCGGCTTCGGCATCTCGACGCTGACCTATGCGCGCATCATCGAGAAGATCTCGGCGGTGTGGATGTCCGTCTCGGGCATCATCAATTCGCACATGATCATGGCGATGACCGTGCAGCGCTGCGGTACTGACGAGCAGAAGGCGCATTACCTCCCGAAGTTCGCCACCGGCGAACTGCGCGGCGGCATCGGCCTGACCGAGCCCGACGCGGGCACCGACCTGCAGAACATCCGCACCGTCGCCAAGCGCGAGGGCGACGAGTACGTCGTCAACGGCAACAAGATGTGGATCACCAACTCGGGCTCGGGCAACTGCATCCTGCTGCTGGTCAAGACCGACCCGACCGCAGAGCCGCGCCACAAGGGTATGAGCCTGCTGATCGCCGAGAAGGGCCCGGGCTTCGTCGTCTCCAAGAAGCTGGAGAAGCTGGGCTACAAGGGTATCGACAGCTGCGCGCTGGCCTTCGAGGACTACCGCGTGCCGGTCGAGCGCCTTGTCGGCGGCGTCGAGGGCAAGGGTCTGAAGCAGGTGCTGGGCGGTCTGGAACTGGGCCGCATCAACGTGGCCGCGCGCGGCCTCGGCATCGCGCAGGCGGCGCTGAACGAGGCGGTCGCCTATTCGCAGACCCGCAAGACCTTCGGCAAGCCGATCTGCGAACACCAGGCGATCCAGCTCAAGCTGGGCGAGATGGCCACCCGCGTCACTGCCGCCCGCCTGCTGACCGAGAATGCCGCAATGGCCTACGACCGCGGCGAACGCTGCGACATGGAAGCGGGCATGGCCAAGTTCTTCGCCACCGAAGCCGGTCTTGAAAACGCGACCGAGGCGATGCGCATCTTCGGCGGCTACGGCTATTCCAAGGAATATCCGATCGAGCGCCTCTACCGCGACGCCCCGCTGCTGACCATCGGCGAGGGCACCAACGAACTGCAGCGCATCATCATCGCCAAGCAGATCATCGCAAGGAACCCGGCATGAACGCCCCCGCTTCCGATATCACGGCGGACACCGCGCAGCCCGGCCTGCAGCCGCTGGCGGGCCTGCGCATCGTCGCGGTCGAGCAGTACGGCGCCGGGCCCTTCGGCACCCAGCAGCTGGCCGACCTCGGCGCCGAGGTCATCAAGATCGAGAACCACAAGGATGGCGGCGACGTGGGCCGTCATGTCGGCCCGTACTTCTTCGGCCCCGAGGACAGCCACTTCTACGAAGCGTTCAACCGCAACAAGAAGAGCCTTGGCGTCGACCTGAAGAGCGCCGAGGGCCGCGCCGTCCTTGAGCGTCTGGTCGCTTCGGCGGACGTCGTGTTCAACAACCTGCGCGGCGATCTGCCGGCGAAGCTGGGCCTCGATTACGCCAGCCTCTCAGCCGTCAATCCGCGCATCGTCTGCGCCCACCTTTCGGCCTATGGCCGCACCGGCAGCCGCGCCAACTGGCCGGGCTACGATTACCTGATGCAGGCCGAGGCGGGCTACCTCTCGCTGACCGGCGAGCCGGAGGCGCCGCCTTCGCGCTTCGGCCTTTCGATCATCGACTTCATGACCGGCACCACCGCCGCGATGGCGATCCTGGCGGGTGTCGTCTCGGCGCGGGCGCAGGGCGTGGGCCGTGACTATGACGTCAGCCTGTTCGACGTGGCGCTGTCCAACCTTAACTACGTGGCCGAATGGTATCTCAACGGCGGTGTCACCGTGGGCCGCACGCCGCGTTCGGGCCACCCGTCGCTGACACCCAGCCAGCTCTACACCACGCAGGATGGCTGGATCTTCATCATGTGCAACAAGGAGAAGTTCTGGCAGAACATGGCGCCGCTGATCGGCAAGCCCGAATGGGCGTCCGATCCGCGCTACGCCACGTTCAAGGACCGCCTTGAGAACCGCGCGGGGTTCAACGCGGATCTCGACGCCGTGCTAGCCACCCGCACCACTGCTGAGTGGATGGAGATCTTCGCGGGCAAGGTGCCTGCCGCGCCGGTGCTCGACGTGGGGCAGGCGCTGGAAAATCCCTTCGTTCGCGAACAGGGTCGCATCGTCGACTTCGCCCACCCGGACCATGGCGCACTTCCCGGCGTCGCCTCGGCGGTGCGCGCAAGCGGTGCCGAACATCCCGCCAGAGCCGCGCCGAAACTGGGGCAGGATACCGACGATGTGCTGGTCTCGCTCGGCTTCGGCGTTCCGGAAATCTCGGCCCTGCGCGAAAAGGAGATCATCCGCTGACATCTGCCGTGTCTTTGGTTTACGGAGGATTGTCCGGACCACCGGACAATCCAGTCGTGCCGAGGGGACATGAGATGACGCCGCCGCTCCAACAGCAACCCCGCTACCTGCAGCTTGCCCAGACCCTGATCGCGGAGATCGAGGCGGGACGTTTCCCGGTGGGAGCGCTGATCCCCACGGAATTCGAGTTGTGCGCGCAGTTCGGCGCCAGTCGATTCACCGTGCGCGAAGCCATCAAGCGGCTGGTGCAACTGGGTATGGTGACGCGGCAGGCCGGTGTCGGCACTCGCGTCGTCGGTCCACGCCAGCAGGGCGGCTATGTGCAGGTGATCGAAGGGCTGAGCGACCTTCACCGCTTCACTTCCGAAACGCGGCTGGAACTGCACGGACGCGAGGTGATGGAAATCACCGGCGATCTTGCCGGGACGCTGGAGGCGAAGCCGGGTGAGGCGTGGCTGGTGCTCGATGCGGTACGCCGTACCGAGGCTGGTGTCGCGATCGCCCTGTCGCGGATCTACATTCATCCCGCCTTTCGCGGCGTCACGCTTGCCGACGCGGACGATCACACCCCGATCTACACGCGGATCGAGCAGCAGTTCGGGGAACGGATCGTAGAGGTGCAGCAGACCATCGAGGGCTTCGCCGTCGATGCGCGGTCGGCCGAGCGGCTGGGCGTCAAGCGCGGCGCGCCTGCCCTGCGGGTAACCCGCAAGTACAACAACCGGCGGGGCGAGGTGGTCGAGATGGCCGTCAGCACGCACCCCGCCGATCGCTATTCCTATTCGCAGACCTTCCGCCGCGACGATCGCGGCAACCTGACCTGAGAGGACCTTTCCATGTCGCTGCCCGCCCGTTCCATCCTGTTCGTGCCCGGCGACCGCGCCGATCGCTTCGAGAAGGCGGCCTGCAGCGGCGCGGACATGGTGGTGCTCGATCTTGAGGACGCGGTGTTGCCGGATCACAAGGTCGCCGCGCGCGACACGATCTACCAGGCGCTGGCAATGCTCGCCGAACCGCGCTTCGTGGTGCGGGTCAACAGTTTGGGAACCCCGTGGCATGAGGATGATGTCTGGGCGCTGGCGGGGCTGCCGGGGCTTGCCGGGCTGATGCTGCCCAAGGCGGAGAGGGCTGAGGATTTTGTCGATATGCGCCGGGCCAAGGTACCGCTGCACGCGCTGGTGGAAACGGTGCGAGGAGCGCTGGATCTGTCGGGTCTGTGCGGCGCGGAGGGCCTCGTGAGGCTGCATTTCGGCACCGTCGATTTTCAGGTCGATGCGGGTATCGACGGCGACCGGGAGGAGATCGATGCGATCCGTACCCAGATGGTGCTGCACTCGCGGCTGGCCGGCCTCCAGGCGCCGGTCGACGGCGTCTCGGTCGACCTTGCCGACGTGGAGGGAATGGCGCGGGATGCGGCGCGGTCGCGCCGCTTCGGTTTCGGCGGCAAGCTTTGCGTCCATCCCCGGCAGGTCGCGCCGGTGAACGCGGCATTTTCGCCCAGCGCGGCTTCGGTCGACTGGGCCCGCCGCGTGGTCGATGCCCTGTCGAACGGTCACGGCGCGGTGGCGGTCGACGGCAAGCTGGTCGACAAGCCCATCGTCGATCGCGCACACCGCGTGCTGGCGCAAAGCGAGAGCTACGGCGTGGTCGCCTGATCCCCACCTGATCGGCGCCTTTGGGGCTTGCGGCGGGGTACTCAGGGCGTGTGCGGGATGGTGCCGCCTGCCGGTCGATCGGGTCGCAGGCGGATCAGGCCTTCCTGCACGGTGCTGGCGACAAGGCGCCCGTCGCGGGTGTAGATGCTGCCTGCGGCCCTGCCGCGCCCACGGCCTGCCCAGTTGCTTTCGGTGGCGTAAAGCAGCCAGTCGTCCAGTGGAGCCTCTTCATGGAACCACACCGCGTGATCGAGACTGGCGGTCTGCATGCTCGTCTCGAACATGTTCACACCGTGCGGGATCAGCGCCGAACTCAGCAGAGCATAGTCGGAAACGTAGGCGAGCATGACCCGCTGCAGTGACGCGTCCACCGGGATCGATCCGCGCAGGCGGAACCATGTGCGCGAGACCGGCAGGTCCTTGCCTTGTTGCAGGAACGAGGGATAGCCGACCGGGCGCATCTCGAATGCGGAACGGCGTTCGAGATAGGCGCGCGCGACCTCGCCGATGTCCTCGCCATACTGCAGGGCCAGCGCATCTAGCGGCAGCAGCCCTTCCGGGTCGGGCACGCGCGGCATCGGTGATGCATGCTCGAGACCGGTTTCGAGCCTGTGGAACGAGGCTGTCAGCGTGAGCAGAGGCGCCTCGTTTTGCAGCACGACCGTCCGGCGTACCGCGAAACTGCCGCCATCGAAATCGCGCTCGACTTTCAGGAGCAACGGTTCCGCCTCGCGCCCCGGCCTGAGAAAGTGGGCGTGAAGATTGTGCGCGATCTTGTCGTCGACGGTATGCCGGGCCGCGTTGAACGCCTGGGCGACGAGCTGGCCGCCGAAGCATCGCCCGGTGGCTCCGGGTATGGGCGGAGCGCGGAACAGGTCGTCGTCGATCCGTTCCAGCGCGAATTGCCGCGCGAAGCCGTCAACCAGGTCGTCGTCAGAGTAATGTCCGGACAAATCAAGCATGGACATGCCATAGCCGAATGGCGGTAACGATCAAGCGCTTCGCGCCGCCTTGTCTCGCCAGGAGCGGTCCGAAGCCCCATATCGGATTTGAGAGCAAGAAACAGAGCGCGGGCTGGATCTCGGGCTGGCAGAACGGCTTCATGACGAACGCAGACAGACATATCGATCGCACCGCAAGCGACCCGCGCTGGGCGCAGGTCGTCGCCCGTGACAAGAGCGCCGATGGCAAGTTGTGGTATTCGGTGGCGACCACCGGGATCTACTGTCGGCCCTCGTGTCCCTCGCGGACGGCCAACCCCCGGAACGTGACGTTGCACGATACGCTGGAGAGCGCGCGGGCGACGGGATGCCGGCCGTGCCGGCGCTGTAATCCGGAAGGTGCATCCCGGGAGGCCGGCAACGCCGCTCTGGTGGAACAGGCATGCCGGTTGATCGAGGCATCGGACGAGCCGATTTCGCTCGATGACCTGGCGGCCGCGGTGGAACTGAGCCCCGCCTATTTCCACCGGCTGTTCAAGGCACAGACCGGCCTTACCCCGAAGGCCTATGCCGGTGCGCACCGTGCCCGCAAAGTGCGCGAGACTCTCGCGGCCGGCAGCCGGGTGACCGATGCGATCTATGAGGCGGGCTTCAACTCCAGCGGTCGCTTCTACGAGCAATCCTCGGCGATGCTGGGCATGACGCCGGGACGCTATCGGAGCGGCGGTGCCGACGAAGTGCTGCACTTCGCGGTTGCGCAGTGTTCGCTGGGCGCGATCCTCGTGGCTTCCAGCGACAGGGGGGTGGCATCGATCCTGCTCGGTGACGATCCCGACGAACTGGTCCGTGACCTGCAGGACCGCTTTGCGAAGGCGGAACTGATCGGCGCCGATGCGAACTACGAGCAGACGGTCGCAAAAGTCGTCGGTTTCGCCGAGGCGCCGAACATGGGGCTCGATCTTGCGCTGGATGTGCGCGGTACGGCCTTTCAGCAGCGCGTCTGGCAGGTTCTTCGCGGGATTCCGGCGGGCGAGACCGTTACTTACGCGGAAGTGGCACGGCGCATCGGTTCGCCCCGTGCCACGCGCGCGGTCGCCGGCGCCTGCGCGGCCAACCCCATCGCCATCGCCATTCCCTGCCACCGGGTGATCCGCAACGACGGCGCGCTTTCGGGCTACCGCTGGGGCGTGGAGCGCAAGCGCAGGCTCATCGAGATCGAGGGTGCGGCATGAGCACCGACATGGACGCCCGCGTCTCGGCCTATGACTGGCGGGCGATCGCGGACTGTCTCGACCGGGAAGGTTGGGCGATGCTGCCGGGCCTGCTCGACGGCGCCGAATGTGATGCCATGGCCGGGCTCTATGGACCGACCGATGCTTTTCGCAATCACATCCACATGGCGCGGCACGGCTTTGGCAGAGGTGAGTATCGCTACTTCGCCTACCCGTTGCCGCCGCTGGTAGCGGCGGCGCGCACCGGGCTCTATCGGCATCTCGCGCCGGTCGCCGACAGGTGGCACGAGCGGATGGGAATTGCGGCCCGCTTTCCCACCGACCACGCCGGTTTTCGTGCGCGCTGCCATGAAGCGGGCCAGACGCGACCGACGCCGTTGCTGCTGCAATACGGTGAAGGCGATTACAACTGCCTGCATCAGGATCTCTATGGCGATCACGTGTTCCCGCTGCAGGTGGCTGTGCTGCTGTCCGAACCCGACCGGGATTTTACCGGAGGCGAGTTCGTGCTCACCGAGCAGCGCCCGCGCATGCAGTCGCGCGCGGCGGTCGTTCCGCTCCGCAAGGGCGATGGGGTCATCTTCGCGGTGAACGTACGTCCACATCGTGGCACGCGGGGCGATTATCGGGTCGCCCTGCGCCACGGGGTCAGCACGCTGCGATCCGGAAGACGGCATGCGCTGGGGATCATCTTCCACGACGCGGCCTGACGGCTAAGAGCCCGTATCTCGGCGGCGCTCAGTTCCCCATCACGGGCAGCGCCAAGGCCGCGTCGAGCGCCGGAACACCGTGAGTAGTGGCCCACATCGCCGCCTGTGTCCGGTTCGCGACGTTCAGCTTGCGCAGGATCGCTTTCACGTGAACCTTCACCGTGGCCTCGGTCACGAGGAGCTTGCGGGCGATCCTCTTGTTCGAGTAGCCCGCCATCAGGCAGCACAGCACGTCGTTCTCGCGCTGGGAAAGCTTCGAGCCGCCGCCGTAGCCGGAATTGTGCGCGCCTCCGGGATCGTCACGCGGTTCGGGCGCGGCGGCCCGGAAATCCTCACGCCGCAGCATGTCCGCGACATCGGGCGGGATGACTTTGTGGCCCAGCGCGGCGAGGCGCAGCAGGGCGATCAGAGTGTCGCACGGCATGTCCTTCACGGCATAGCCTTGCGCGCCATGATCGAAGCAGTTCAGCATCGATGACAGGTCGAACTTTTCCGCCAGGATCAGCGCGCTGACCATGTCGCGGCTTGCCAGTTGCTGGAGGGAGTCGAGTTGCTCCGACAGGCTGGGAACGTCCACCAGAACCAGATGATCGCTTCGGTCAGGCAATTCAGGCAAGTCCTCCACGCTGGCGGAAGTCGAGATGACCTCGATCCCACCGTCCAGGATTATGCGCCGAAGCCCCTCGCGCGAAATGGAGCTGGGGTTGATGATCGAGACTGAAATACCCAATGGTCACCCTTCCGAGTCCCAACTCGGGCATTGAATTGCTCAATGTCCGGAGTGTTGTTCAAGTGCGGCCTTTCGAGGTCAGTCCTGTTGTTCGAGTATACAAGACGACATCCGGCGTCCGAATGCACGGGCGCGGCTTTCTCCCAATTATGATCTTTCCGTATTCGGCGGGCCTCCGGGATTTGTGATCGCCGTACTGGCAGATGACGATCCCTTTAACTCGCTACGTAGATAACCATATTTGGTCTTGGTCGGGTGCTACATTGGGATTTTTCAGTGTTTTGAGAGAATCACGCCAGAAATGCCGATTTTTGCGATGAACGGTTCATCGCGGGACGGTCAGAGCATCGACTCGTTAACGGTGATGGTGTCGCCCGGCATGATGATCAGGGCGGGGTCTCCAACCACGACCTTGCGCCCGCCACCCCAGCTCTTGCGCAGCACGACGACCGTGCCCTTGTTGGCGCGGGGCGTGAAACCGCCCGCCTTGGCGATCGCCTGAAGCAGCGACATCTGGCCGGCATACGTGTACTCGCCGGGCTTGCCGACTTCGCCCAGGATGTAGAACGGTCGATACGACATGACGTCCACCGCGACATGCGGGTTCAGCACGTAGCCGCCCTGGGTCAGCTTGGCGGTGATGGCGCCGGCCATCTGGTCCGGCGTGCTGCCGGCGGCCGATACGTCGGCGATGAGCGGCATCGTCACCGCGCCTGCCGTGCCGATCTCGTACTCGCCGGTCAGTGTCGGTTCGTCGAACACGGTTACACGCACTTTGTCGCCCGCGTCCAGGCGCATGCCCTGGGTAGCGCGCGCGTTCGCCTCGGACACATCGACGAGCGGATAGTTCTGAGTCGCGCATCCGGCGGTCAGCGCCGTGGCCAAGAGAAAAGCCGGAATGCCGGTGCAGCGGCGTGCGCGAGGCCTGAAAAGTCCCTGGATCATTTCGCCCTCCTTACGAGATCCCCGGTCCAAAGTCGGGGTACGATGCAATCCTATCCAAGTACCGTCGCGGTTCCATACCTCTTCGGTTGTGAAGAAAAATCAGCAAGTTCCGGGGCGATAGTCCGAAAGGGGTAGGTGGGTTTACGTCTTATGACCGTTTGCCTGCGGGCCATCGATACCGTCACTCTGACCCTCGCTGATCAGTTCTCTTTGTACGCAAACGGAAAGAGGTCTGGTCCTTCGGTAATCGCGACGCAGAGAGGTATCTCCATGGATGGGAATTCCGCCGGGACGCAGGCTCGGAGGCACGAATCCTTCTCGGATGCGATGCTGTCCGAGGGTTCAGAGCAGGCGGATCCGGTGCCGCTGGCTCCGATCGTGGCAGGCGCCCACTCGCGCTGGGATTGCTGGGATCTGCTGGCGCAGCCCGATCACGTGCTGGCGCGGCCGTTCGACATCATCATCGCCACTGCCGCGATCATCGCGTTCCTGCCGCTGTTCATCATCGTCGCCATCGCGATCTGGGTCGACCAGCCGGGGCCGGTGATCTTTGCCCAGCGCCGGGTAGGCCGCAACGGTCGCGGATTTCCGTGTTTCAAGTTCCGTTCTATGCAGATCGACGCCGAGAGCAGTCTCGAAGGCATCCTCAGCGAGAACCCGCATCTGCTCGCGCAGTGGGAGCGCGATCGCAAGCTGCCCAACGACCCGCGCGTCACCCGCGTCGGCCGGATCATCCGCGTCACCAGCCTCGACGAACTGCCGCAGCTGTTCAACGTCCTGCGCGGGGAGATGAGCATCGTCGGACCCCGCCCGATCGTGGTGGACGAGATGCCGCGTTACGGGCGCTACATCCATCACTACCTTGCCGTGCGGCCGGGTCTGACCGGGTTGTGGCAGGTCTCCGGGCGCAGCAGCGTGACCTATCGCCGCCGTATCGCCGCCGACATTCGCTATACCCGGGCGCGCACGCTTGCCTACGATGCGCGGATACTGGCGGCCACCATTCCCGCCGTCGCTTCCGGGCGAGGGTCCTGCTGATGCGGTTGGCATTTGCGCCAACCGGTCTGGGGCGAAAACGCTTCCAGCGCGCCGCGGCGCTCTGGCTCACCGGATCGTTCGTGCCCGCGTTCCTGTCGGGCACCGCACGGGCGCAGGACTATCCGGTCGAAGTGCCCGAATCGGTGGTCGAGCAGACCGATGCCGAGGGCATCCGCATCGGCACGATGAAGGTGCTGCCCCGGGTCAACTTCGACCTGCGCTACGACACCAACATCTATAACCAGCGCAGCAAGATAGACGACGGTGTCGCCGTGGTACGCCCCAGCGTCAGTCTGCAGAGCGACTTTTCCCGCCACGCGCTGCGTTTCGATGCCGCCGCCGAGGGCCGCCGCTACCTCGACACCAGCGCCGAGAACAGCAACCAGTGGTCGCTTTCGGCGGACGGGCGACTGGACTTCGCGGACCGCTTCGTGCTCGACGGCGACTTCGGCGTCGCGCGCAGGATCGAGCGGCGCGGCACGTTCGGCGACCAGTTCTTCACCGACCGCCCGGTATCCTACAACGAATACGGCGGCGGCCTGCGCCTGTCGAGCGGCGGCGGCATCATCGAGTGGCAGATCGGCGTCAGTTCACGCAAGCTGGACTATAACGATGCGCGCCAGAACGGGCTCCCAGTCGACCAGTCCTTCCGCGACGTCAGGCGCGATGCCGTGACCTTCCGGGGCGATTATCGCCGCTCCGACACCTTCGGTCTGTTCGTCAGGGCGACCGGTAACCGGCTGGCCTACGACATCGGCACCGGCCGCAATTCCAAGGGCTTCTCCGTGGTCGGCGGCGTCAGCTACCGGATAACGGACCTGGTGACGGCGGAAGCGGCGCTGGGCTACGTCAAGCAGGACACCCGCGATCCGGCCCGCCCGGACATCGGCGCGATGGACTACCACGTCAGCGTCAAGTGGACTCCCACCGCGCGCACCCGCTTCGAACTGAAGGGCGAGCGCACGGTGGAGCGCAGCCCGCTGATGCTGGGCTCCGCCGTCCTGCAGTCCACGCTGGTCGGCAATGCCTCGATCGCGCTGGGCAGCCGGACGCTGGTGGGGATCGAGGCCGGGTTCCTGCGCAACGAATACGAAGGCTTCGACCGCCGCGAATCGCGCGTCTTCGGCGAAGCTACCGTGACCCGCACGATCTCCACCCGCATCGCCGCCTTCGTCGGCGTGAGTGCGCGGCGGCAGCGCGGGTCAGGCATCGTTCCAAGGGAATACGACGGGGCAGCCGTTCGAGTGGGAGCCCGGATCGCGATCTGAGGCGCCACCATCTCCAGCGGCCGGAAGGGCAGGAGCAGACAATGAACAGTGCACACCAGATTATCAGTGCCGGGTCCGATCCGCGCGATCTTGCGCTGGCGCCCGGGCAATCGCTCATGCTGCCGTCGGCGCGCGTCGACCTTGGCGGGTCGATGGCGTTCTTCCGGCGCCGATCGGGGCTGATCGCGCTGGTCACCGGAGCGGCGCTGGCGATCGGCGCGGCGGTGACCTTCTCGATGCCGATCACGTACACGGCCGAGGCGGTCGTCAGCCTGCTGGCGCCGACCGACACGCCTGAGGCCGCGGCAAGCGCCGGGCGACAGGCCGGGCCTTCGCCGAACAGCTCTTACGTCGATACGCAAGTGGAGACGCTGAAATCGCGCGACCTTGCGCAGCGTGTCGCTTCCGCACTCGGCGTCCTCGACGGCAAGAGCGCGGCCCAGCAGGCCGAGATCGTCACCACCTACCAGAACAACGTCTCGGCCGTGCGCAGCGGCGAGAGCTACGCGCTCAAGGTCGCGTTCAAGGCGCCGAACGGGCAGGACGCGGCGAAAGTCGCCAACATGTACGCGCAGCAGTTCACCCAGATCGAGGTCAAGGCCGCGCACGAGAGCAACACCGAAACCGCCAAGCTGGTCGCGCCCCGGCTCGAGCAACTGCGCCAGCAGGCCCACGCGGATACCGAGCGGCTGCAGCGCTACCGCATCGCCAACGGCCTCTTGAGCACTTCGGGGGCCTCGCTGACCGAGCAGGAGATTTCCAGCTACAACCAGGAAGTCACCAAGGCCCGCGCCGAGGCGGCCGAGAGCCAGGCGCGGCTCGCGACCGCGCAGGCGCAGCTGCGCTCTGGATCGGCGGGCGACGACGTGGGCGAGGCGCTCGGCTCGGGCGTGATCGGCTCGCTGCGTGCGCGGGAATCGCAGATCGGCGGCGAGGTCGCCAACATGCAGGCGCGCTACGGCCCCAATCATCCCCAGCTCGTGCGCAGCCGGAGCGAACTCGCCGAAGTGCGCAGCGACATCAGGAACGAGATTACCCGCATCATGTCCAACCTGCAGGCGCAGCGCGATGTGGCGGACCAGCGCCTCGCCTCGCTCAGCTCCAGCCTCGGTGCGGCGCGCGGGAACCTTGCGCGCAACAACGCGGCGATGGTCGGCCTCGATGAACTGGAGCGCACCGCGCAGTCCTCGCAGGCGATGTACGAGACGTACCTCAACAGCTACCGCCAGCTGATCGCGCAGGACGGCACCCAGCGGCCGAACGCCCGCGTGCTGTCGCTGGCCGAGGTGCCGCTGCTGCCAAGCTCGCCCAACATTCCCATGAACATGCTGCTGGCGCTGGTGATCGGCCTCGGCGCCGGGCTTGCCGCCGCTTACGTCGCCGAGGCGCTGTTCCGCGGCGTGACGACGTCGGACGAAGTCGAGCAGGGGCTGGGCAGCCGCTACCTCGGCGCGATCCCGCTGCTCGCCTCGGTCAGCCGCAAGTCGCGGCGCGAGGTGCCAGCGATCACGCAGGAACCGCGCTCCGCCTTCGCCGAATCGTTCCGCTCGCTGCGCACCTCGATCGAGCAGGCGGTCTATGGCCCGGCGCAGATCATAGCGGTGACCTCGGCGCTGCCCAAGGAGGGCAAGACGACGGTGGCCTCCTGCCTCGCGCAGACGCTGGCGGTGAGCGGACGCGGCGCGATCCTCGTCGACTGCGATTTGCGCGGGCGCGGTGTCAGCAAGCTGCTGCGCCTCTCGCCCGAGCACCCGGGCCTGATCGAAGTGCTCGAAGGCAAGGTTTCGCTCGCCGATGCGCTGGTGACCGGGGAATCGGGGCTTTGTGTCCTGCCGGTAAAGCCTTCCGACCTTGCCCATGACACGCTGCTGACGGGCGAGACTTTCACCCGGTTGCTGCAGGAATTGCGCGCCTGCTTCGATTATGTCGTGCTCGACCTGCCGCCGGTGCTGCCGATCGCGGCGGGCCGCACCCTGGCCGGAATGGCCGACGCGACGGTGCTTGTGGTGCGCTGGCGCAAGACGATGAAGGGGGCGGCGCGCTCGGCCCTGGGCATGCTGCCGCGTGAGAGCGTCAACGTCGTGGGCGTGACGATCAACCGGATGGACATGCGCCGCAAGCGCCTCTTCGGCTACTCCGACCCGGCCTACTTCTACCGTGAATACAAGGCCTATTACGCATGACACTGAACCTGGCCGAACCCCCGGTGGCGGGACGGCACACCCGGTTCAGCGAACCGCGCGTCGCCATCGTCCATTACTGGCTGGTGTCGATGCGCGGCGGGGAGCGGGTGCTGGAGCGGCTGCTCGGCCTGTTCCCGGGCGCGGACGTCTTCACCCACGTCTACGATGAAAGCCGGATGTCGGAGAGCATCCGCAAGGCCAATGTGACGACGACCTGGATCAACGGCTTGCCGTTCTCGCGCCGGTTGTACCAGTATTACCTGCCGCTGATGCCGATGGCATTGGAGCATCTCGACCTGACCGGCTACGACCTCGTCATCAGCAGCGAGAGCGGGCCGGCCAAGGGGGTGATCACCAGCCCCCATGCGCAGCACTTGTGCTACTGCCACTCGCCGATGCGGTATTTGTGGGATCACTACCACCTCTACCGCAAGGACGCCAATCCGATCGCCCGCGCGGCGATGCCGCTGATCTACCACCGGATGCGGCAATGGGACATGTCGTCCAGCGCAAGGGTGGACACGATCGTCGCCAACAGCAGCTTCATCCGCGAGCGCGTGCGCAAGTTCTGGCGGCGCGAGTCCGAGGTCATCCACCCGCCGGTCGATACGCGCATCTTCACCCCCAGCCTCGACGTCGATGATCACTACCTGTGGGTCGGCCAGATGGTGCCCTACAAGCGCCCCGACCTTGCGGTGGAGGCGTTCAACCGCACCGGACTGCCGCTGCTCATGGTGGGTGACGGCGGGATGCTCGCCAGGCTCAAGCGCGTCGCCGGGCCGAACATCCGCTTCGTCTCGCGGCTGGGTTTCAACGAGTTGCGGCAGGCTTATGCGCGGGCGCGGGGCCTGGTGTTCACGGCGGAGGAGGACTTCGGCATCGTCCCGGTGGAGGCCATGGCCTCGGGCCGCCCGGTGCTGGCCTACGGGCGCGGCGGCGTGCTCGACAGCGTGGTGCCGGGCGAAACCGGCCTGTTTTTCGAACGACAGACGGCGGACTCGCTGGTCGACGGGATCGAGCGGTTCGAGCGCTGGCTCCCCGAATTCGACCCAAGCGTCGCGGTCGCGCAGTCCAACCGCTTCGCGCCCGAGCATTTCGATCGCAAGATCCTTACGGCGGTGGGGCAACTGTCATGAGCTTCACTTTCGTCGGTCTGGTGCAACTTGTGATCGGCTTCGTGCTGCTGTTCCGCTCGATGCCCGCGATGCTGCTGTTCCTGATGGCTTCGGGCCTGTTCGGCGGGGCGGCGGCGGTGACGGTGCCGGCGCTGGGCAACAGCTCGATCCCGCCGATCCAGTTCGCGCTTGTCTTCGTTTACTTGCGCGTGCTGATGCCGAGCGGCGGCTATTTCGAACTCTGGCGCGACGGGGTGAAGGACAACTTCCCGCTCGTGCTCTTCACGCTCTACGGCATGGTCGCCGCGCTGGTCGCACCGCGCATCTTCGCCGGGCAGATCGACGTCGCGCCGATGCGCTTCGACGATGCGCGTAGCCTGTTCGATACGGTGCCGTTGAAGCCGACTTCGCAGAACATCACAGCCTGTGTGTACCTCTTGGGTGCCCTTATGGTCACGTTGAGTGCCTATGTGGCGGTGCGTACGGCGGGCGGAATCGAGGCTCTGGTCAAGGGCGGCGTCGTCATCGGCTGGGTCCACGCGCTGACCGGCCTGATCGCCTCGCAGACCAAGGGCACCTGGGTGCAGGACGTATTCGCGCTGTTCCGCAACGGCACTTACGCGCAGCTTGATCAGTCTTATCAAGGGTTTAACCGGGTAGACGGGCTTTTCCCAGAAGCCTCCGGCTGGGCCGCCTTCGCGCTCGGCTGGTTCGTGTTCAACGCCGAGTGCTGGTATCGCTCGGTCTGGGCACGCCACACCGGCACGGCCGCGCTCCTGCTGGGCGGAGTCCTGTTCCTCAGCACCTCCAGCACCGCCTACGTCGGCCTCGCCTGCTACGCCGCGTTTTTCGCCGCGCGCGCTGCGCTGTTCCCTGCGGCAGCGCAGCCGCAGCGGCTTCGTCAGGCGGGCTTCGCGCTCGTCGCGCTGGCGTTCATGGTGGCGGTGGCAATCGCGGTAGTGCCTGGAATGGCAGCGAAAATCGGCCAGATGGTCGTGCATATGACGGTGGACAAGGGCACCAGCGTGTCCGGCCAGCAGCGCCTGTTCTGGGCGATGCAGGGGGTGACCGCCTTCATCGCCTCGGGCGGGCTCGGCATCGGGCCGGGCAGCTTCCGCTCGTCCAGCCTGTTCATGGCGATCCTTGGCACGATGGGCGTCATCGGCATCGGCACTTTCGCGTGGTATCTCATCAGCGTGGTACGACCGATCGGCGCCACCGTGGCCGCAAGCGGGCACGAGGCGATGATCGCGGTGATGCGCGCCTGCGCGGTCACGGCGCCAATCATCCTGATCCCGGCGGCGGTGTCCTCCCCCAACAGCCACCCGGGCACCAGCTTCGCGATCTTCGCAGGCGCCGCGCTCGGCCTCAGGCGGATGATCCCGCACGTGGTGAGGATGCCCGACCTGGCGATGCTGGTCAGCCGCCGCCTGTCCGGCTCTCCGCCGCAAGCCGTTGTAACTGCCGGGTCTTCCAGAGGGAGCGCCTGATGCATTTCCGATCGATCAACGACCTCTACCGCGATGTCTGGCGTGGCCTTTCCCGGCTGCCGCAGGACATCGACCTGGTGGTTGGCGTGCCCCGCAGCGGGATGCTGCCCGCCTCGATGGTCGCTCTCGCGCGCAACCTGCCGCTGGCGGACATCGATGGTTTTGCGCAAGGGCGGCTGCTCTCCTCCGGACACACCCGGCGCGAGGAAGGGGCCGCTTCCCGGTTCGCCCATGTCCTCGTTATCGATGACAGCTGCCGCACCGGCGCCTCCATGCAGGAGGCGCGTGCGAAGCTGGCGCACCTCGACTGCCGCATCACCTTCGCGGCGGTCTACGGCGTGCCGGGCAAGTCCGGCGGCGCCGACTTCGTGTTCGAGACTGTCCCGGAACCACGCGTTTTCGAGTGGAACGTACTCCATCATCCGATCGTCTCGCGCTCCTGCTTCGACATTGACGGCGTGCTCTGCGTCGACCCGACCGAGCGCGAGAACGACGACGGCGCCCGCTACCTGAACTTCCTTGCCAGCGCCGTGCCGCTCCACCGCCCGCGCCGAGAGATCGCGATGCTGGTGACCAGCCGGCTGGAGAAGTACCGTGCGCCGACCGAGGACTGGCTGGACCGTCACGGCGTCCGTTACGGCCAGCTCCGGATGCTCGACCTCCCCGACGCCGCCGCGCGGCGGCGCCTGCGGGCACACGGCAGTTTCAAGGCGGAGGTTTACCGCGAAGCCGCCTGCGACCTGTTCGTGGAGAGCGAACTGCCGCAGGCCCGCGACATTGCGCGGCTGTCCGGCAAACCCGTGCTCAGCCTTCAGGACCCGCAGATGCTGATGCCGGGGATGATGAACCCGCAGGCGATCCGCCATACGCTGGCTCCGCACCGGTTCCGCGCGCGTGTCGGCCGGATGGTCTCGCGCGTGCTGCGAGCAGGGTAGCGGTGAAGCACCAGCCGGTGATCGATGCAGGGAGCGACGGGGCTGCGACGCCCCGCCATTCGCATCGGCGGCAGGTCTTCGTACCGGGTGATCTGCACAATCTCGGCGACCTCAAGCTGGTGCTGCAGAACCTTGCGGTCTCGCGAGGGGAGGGCGGAGCGGTGCGGTACTGGGCGCGGCTCCCCGCAGCGATCGTCAGGCAGGTCGAGGAGGCAGGCGGCGAACTCACGCCGGGCAAGCGCCTGCTTGACTTCGCGGGCCGGGCCTTCGGGACCGATCTCGTGATTGGCGGCGGCCAGATCGTGCGGGACAACGTGTCGATCGCGTCGATGTTCGGCCTTGCACTGGCCGCCGTAAGCGCACGCGCGGGCGGCGGGCGCGTGGTCACGCGGGGGCTTGGGGTGAGTGTGATCCGTTCACGCTCCCGGCGTTTTCTCTGGCGCATGGTGCTGCGACGCTGTGCCGTGGTGAACGTGCGCGATGCGGCTTCCGCGCGTAATCTGGCCGATCTGCTGCCGGGCAAGGCGGTGGCGGTCCTCGCCGACATGGTGTTCCTGCCGATCGGCGCCTATGTCGAAGCCGAACGCGGGCCGGTCGCGCGTTGGATCGTGGTGGCGCCTTGCGACGACGGCAGCGAGCGCCGCTCGCTTGACGGCGCCGCGCTCGATGCGGTGCTCGATGCAGCGCAGGCGGCATTGCCCGACGCGCGGGTCGCCATTGCCTGCCACGACCCGCGCGAATCGATGGACAAGGTGTCCGCTGCCCGTCTCGCAGGCCGCTGGCAGGGGCGTGAGCCCCATGTCTTCGACAGTTTCGAACTGGAAACCCTGACGCAGCTCTATCGCGACGCCGCCCTGGTGGTGACGAACCGGCTGCATTCGCTGATCTTCGCGATCCTCGCCGATGCGCCCGCGCTGGCGATCGAGGACGGCACGGCCAAGGTCCGTGTCGTGGCCGACGACTTCGCGATCCCCCTGATCGGCCGTGAGGAGGCGGGCAAGGCCGGAGCCAAAGTCGCGGCGGCGCTGGCGTTCGATGTCGCGGCCCGGGCGCAAGTCCGGCAGGAACTCGGGCGCAGGGCGGCGCTCAACCTCGATTGATACCCGAAAGGGCTAATCCCGCTGCGCCGCCGCTCGCCCGCCGTGGCACTTTCCGTCCAGGCGGGGAGACGGCATCACGGCACCGTGCAGTATCCCGCTGCCTCGACATCGGCGCGGCCGTCAGGCCCTGCACGATTCCCGGTGGTCCGGGTGATGCGCGCGATGACGGCGATCGTCGCAGCTGTCGGCCTGTGCTCCTATGCACTGCCTGCCGCCGTGCGCGCGCCGGTCTCCGTGGCGGCCCGATCCGGGCCGATGATGCTCCGCAATCCGGTCGTGAAGCCACCATTCGGTTCCGCCGCACCGGCGGCCGATACCGCCGGCTCACCCGAAAAGGCGCACTTGCTCAACGATGCGCGGCGTTTCGATGCGCCTCCGGGCCTCGCGAAGCCCTTCGCCTTCGCGGGCGGGAACGAGGACCACGTGCGAGCAGTCACGTGCCTTGCTGCGGCGGGCTGGTACGAGGCGGGCGACGATGCTGCGGGGGAGCGTGCGGTGATGCAGGTGGTGCTCAACCGCGTGCGCCACGGGGTCTACCCGGCGAGCGTTTGCGGCGTGGTGTTCCAGGGTTCCGAACTATCGACCGGCTGCCAGTTCACTTTCACCTGCGACGGCGCGATGACGCGGCGGCCAGCGCCCGAAGCCTGGCGGCGTGCGCGGGTTCTCGCAGCGGCGGCGCTGTCCGGAGCGGTGGACCCGGCGGTGGGCGATGCCACGCATTACCATGCGGACTACGTCTATCCCTACTGGGCGCCGAGCCTCACGAAAGTCGCGCAGGTCGGCGCGCATGTGTTCTACCGGTTCGCCGGTGGACATCTGATCCGCCCGAATGCGCCGGAGCCCGTGATCGAGCGGCTCGGGACACTCATGAGATCGGAGCAGGCAGAAGTCGAAACCACCGCAGCGTCCTTGCCTGCCGTCACGGAGCCCGCATTCGCCGCCGCACATCCGTCCGTCATGGCAGGGAACCCCGGCGGTGTTCAGGGTGACGCGATACTTCTCTCCATCGATCCGGCGATGCCTCCGGGACGGTGGGCGATGGATGCGCTTTCTCGCTGTGCGGGCAAGGCCAGTTGCCGTGTCGTCGCCTGGTCCTCTCCCGCAATGCTGGAGGCCAACCGCCTGCGGTCGCCGTCCCAGCGCGACCTTCCGGTCTTCGTCTTCATCCGCGACCCGGCGAGCCACCGCGACCTGGCGCTGTGGGATTGCTCCGCCGTGACCCGTCCGGATATGCGGCAATGCCTGCCGCCCGACCGCGTCGCCGTCCAGAGACTGCTCCATACTCCGCTTTAAGGTTAAGAAACCGTCAGATTTCCTGCTCCCGTGCGGACCGGCGCAAGCCCGGGGCCGCGCGTCCCGTTGCGCCTTCCGGAGGGTATGATCGCCCGATATGCGGCCGATCCGGATTCGCCCTCTGGAGCAACGACAATAATGTCCGAATACGGTTTCCCTCTCTCTCGACGTCACCTGATCGGCGCGCTTGCGACCGCTCCCCTCCTTCCTTCCATCGCACGGGGCGCTACCCCTTCCATCAGCCGGCTGATGGTGCAGGGGCGTCCGCAAGACACCCAATCGCCTTACAAGCTGGCTAACATATTGCCTGCGCTCGACAAGCTGGGCGGCGTGCGCAAGATGCGCTGCCGCGAGCCTTACAGCGGAACCGCAGGCTGGGCGACTTACGTGGGCCTCGCAAGGGCGGGCGTGCGGTTCTGCTTCACGCTTTCGGTGCGGGACATCCGCAAGAGCATCGCCGACATGAAGGCGTTCGTGGCGACCGTTCCCAATTCGATCTTCGCCATCGAGTTTCCCAACGAGCCGGATCTCAATCCGGTCACCTACAATGGCGTGACCGACAAGCGCATGGGCTTCCGCACCGGCAATGCACCGGCGCTGATGGCGTTCATCAAGGACTTCCACGCCGCCATCAAGGTGGACCCGGTGCTGCGCTCGATCCCGCTGGTCGCCAGCAACGACTTCATGCAGGCGCAGCAGGCGCCGTACACCGACTTGGCCAATTCCCACATCTACCCGACGCCGCCGTCCGACGTCGCCGGGCGCGTGGCGGGGTTCAAGCAGAAGGTGGTCGAGAGCAAGACTACCCAGGGCATCATCACCGAGTGGGGCCGCACGACCGGGGGAAGCGCCAGCAACAATACCTCGCCGCCGGTCACGATCGCCCAGCAGGCGACGTTGCTGGCGTCCGACGTCAAGACCGCGATGGCGCAGTCCTACGTCCACACGATCAGCATCTACGAGCTGTTCTGCTGGAAGGGCACGAGCGAGATCACCAATTTCGGCCTGTTCAACAACGACCTGACTCCGCGCCCGGCGGTGGCGGCGATCCGTTCCGCGGTAGGCGCGTGAGGATCAGGCCCCGGTTATCGCCGGGGCCGTCCGTCCTTTCCTGAAGCGGGCGAAGGCGGTGCGTGCGAGGCCTAGCAGTTCGGCCTCCGCGCCCGCACTTCGTCCGCTGCCGATCCATAGCAGGTGAAGCGTGCCGAGGTAGGTCAGCGCGCCCAAGGGTGCGAGCACGGCGATGCGTGCGATGGGCACGGCGCCGACCTGCAGCAGTTCGTGGTCGGCGGCGAGTACCGCAGCGGCCATGACGCCCACGGCCGCGACCGTGCGGCGATGCGCCTTCATCTGGTCGAGGACCGACAGTCCCGTCAGCTTCGTGACGAGCGCGGAGGTGATGAACAGGCCCAGTACCGAACTCAGCAGTCGTCCCCAGACCAGCCCCATCAGGCCCCAGCCCATCAGCCCGACCGTCACGCAGGGCACGCGCAGTGCCAGTCCCCAGACGTCGCGCACGAACAGCGTGCGGGTGGCCCCTTCGGCCATGGCCAGCGGGCGCGATCCGGTCACCAGCGTCTGCAGCGCGTAGCTGAAGCCGATCACCTGGATCAGCGGCACCGTTATCAGCCATTTCTGCCCGAGCGCCACGCGCACCATCGGGTCGGCGAGCAACATGAAGCCGACCGCGATCGGCAAGGCGACGATGCCGATCGCGCCTTGCGCGGTCTGATAGGCGGAGCGCAGCCGGGCGCGGTCGCCCTGCATGCGGGCGAAGCTGGGGAACAGGGTCTGGACCAGCGGCGTCGTCGCCTCGCGGCTCGGGATGGCGGAGACGTTGTCGGCCATCGAATAGGCGCCCAGCTGCGCGGTCGGCAGGAACAGGCCGATCACCAGCTGGTCGAAGCGCCAGTTCACCACGTTCATCACCTGGCCGAGGAACAGCCAGCTGGAGAAGCCCAGCAGGTCGCGCGAACGCGACAGGGTGAAGCGCGGGCGGTAAGGCACGACGAGGTAGCTCAGCACCGTGCCCAGCGCGCCGCCGATCGCCGACCCCACCACGATAGCCCAGTAGTTGCGCAGCCACAGTGCCAGCCCCACGGAGATCGCCAGCGCCGACAGCTTCTGCACGATCTGCAGCATGATCATCGGCCGGAAATTCATCGCCCGCATCCGCAGCGAAACGAGCGGATTGGTGAGCCCCGCCAGTGCGCCGGTGATGCCCGACAGCACGAAGAGCGGCGCCAGCCTGTCGTCGCCGTAGAGCCGGGCCAGCGGTTCGGACGCCAGCGCGAAGCCGCCAGCGATGAGGGCCGCGCGCAGCAACGACATGGTCCAGGCGCTGTCGATGTGCGCGGGCGTCACCTCGTCGCGCTGGATGAGGGCCGATCCGACCGAAAGCTCGGTCAGCGCGACCAGTACGCCCAGCACCGTCGTGCAGATGGCGACGAGGCCGAAGTCCTGCGGCGTGAGCAGCCGCGCCAGCACGACCAGCGCGCCTAGGTTGGCGAGGTTAGTGGCTATCCGCGTTGCCCCCAGGGCTGCGGCGCCGCGCGCTACACCGACTTTGCTCATGCGGCGCTGGCCGGGCGTGGTTGGCGCAGGTCGTCCCAGATGCCGCGTGTGGTGCGCCAGCCGACCGCCAGTGCCCGCTTGCTCGGGGCTTGAAGAAAGGAGCGCAGGATCAGCCACAGCGCCGCGCCGTTGCTGCCGAAGCGGCGCTTGATCTCGGCTTCCACCAGCTTGTGCTGCGACCGGATGCGCGCCCGTTCGCCCGCACGCTCGACGTCGGCGAGGAGGTTGGCGAAGATGGCGCGGTGGCCGGAGAGCACCTTGTTCATGTTGGTCGTGATCCGCTCGTGCGGGCCACAGTTGAACCGCACCAGCGGCAGGCGCGCAACCCCCATGGGTCCGATACGGCGCAAACGGAACCACAAGTCCCAGTCCTGGCAGCTTGGCAGCTCCGGATTGAACCCGGTTGCCTCCTGCAGCGCCGATCGCCGGATCACCGCGCCCGACGTGCTGCCGAGGCCATTGGCGCAGCGCAAGTCGAGCAGCGAGGGATTGTCGCGCGGCCGGTGGATCTTCTCCACCTTGATGCCGACGAGGCGAAATCCGCAGAACAGGCCGACCAGATCGGGCCTTTCTTCCAGCAGTGCGAACTGGCGCTCCAGCTTTTCCGGCTCCCAGGCATCGTCGGAATCGAGGAAGGCGACCCATTCCGAGCGTGCCCGCGCGATCCCGGCATTGCGCGCGACATTGGCGCCGCCGTGCTGCATCTCGACCAGTTCGATAGCCGGATCGTCCTGCGCCAGCGTGCGGACCCATTCGATCGTGCCGTCGGTAGAGCCGTCGTCGACGATGAAGATCCGCGCGACCGGCAGGGTCTGCGCCTTTATGCTGGCGATGGCTCCGGGCAGCAGGTCGCGGCGGTTGTAGGTCGGGATCACCACGTCGATGGTCGGGCCTGCGTGCTTCATCGCGGCTGTCCTCCTGAAACCTGTTTGATGACGTCCATCAGGCCCGATCCCGCCGCCTTCCAGGTGAAGCGCGCGGCGCGGCGGCGACCCTGTGCGATCTTGAAGGCGCGCAGGGCGGGATCGCTGCGCAGGCGCACGATGGCCTCGGCCCACTCGTCCGGGCGGTCGGTGCCGGCGTAGATCGCGGCGTCTCCGCAAGCCTCGGGGATCGCGCCGGCCGGGCTGGCGACGACGGGGCAGTCGCACAGCATCGCTTCGAGCGGGGGGAGTCCGAAGCCTTCGGTGCGCGAGGGAAACAGGATCGCCACCGCGCCGCCGAGAAGACTCTTGAGTTCGCCGTCATCAGGCCGTCCGGCAAAGATCGTGCCCTCGGGCGGACGGAGGCCCGATGCGGCGAGCGCCTCGCGCTGCGGGCCGACGACCACCAGCCGGGTCGGGGCGGCGGCGCCGGAGGAGAAGGCGTCGAAGACGACCGCGTTGTTCTTGTAAGCCTTGGGGCTGCCGAACAGGACGGCGTAGCTCCCCGGTATCAGGCCAAGGCGTTCGCGCAGGCCGTTGTCCTCGGCCGCGTCGAGGATGTGGTCGGCCCCGTTGGCGATGACGCGCGTGCGCCCCTGATCGGCGATGGCATGCTGGTGCAGCAGGCGGCGGGAGAATTCCGAGACGGTCAGCGTCGCCTTGCTCGATCGCCCCAGCAGCGGCGTCAACCAGCGATAGCCGATCCGCTGGCGGGCCGGATAGCCGCAGTCGGAGAACAGGAACTGCACGTCATGGATCATCGTGATCTTGTTGCGGTGGGCGATCGGCGCGAGGTTGGCGAGGTTCACCAGCACCCCGTCGCGGCTCGCCAGCGGCAGGATGACCTGTTCCCAGAACTGGTCGGTTCGCGCGTAGTCGCGCCGCTCTATGGCTTGTAGTGGCGGCACCCAGTCGGCTTTTGTCGCCGTCATCAGATAGGCGCGGGGCCGGTGTTCAAAGGGGATCAGCGCCAGCATGCGGTCACACTCGCGGATCAGCCGGTCGGCGACGCGGTGGACGCCGTTCAGCCCGCCGGAATAGAATTTGCCGTTGAAGTAGATGGGGCGCGGCATGGTCACATCGTCTCGACGCGGCGTGGATCGATGCGGCCGGTCATGAGGTCGCGAAGCGCGATGAGGTTGCCAAGCAGACGCCCCCGCCGGTCGATGTGCGGTTCGGGATAGAAGCTGCGCAGCGCGTTCGAGGCGAGGTTCTGCACCAGCAGCCGCTGGCCGAGGTTGGGCTGCATCGTACCCTTGCGCCACAAGTGGACGAGGTTCGCGACTTGCGAATAGCCCAGCCGCTTGCCCGGCGACCGGGCGCTGCGGGTGCCGAGGTGGATGCCGGTCAGCCGATCGCCCGACACCAGCCTCCCGCGCTTGCCAAGCTGGTGGGTGAAGTCGATGTCCTCCTGCCAGCCGTAGAGCGGCAGTGCCTCGTCGAACCACAGCCCGTCGATGGCCGAGGCGCGCACGGCCATGTTGCAGCCGTAGAGGGCCTGTCGCGGCCTGAGCGGAGTGAAGGCGGGCAGGGTGTGGCCGTCCAGCCTCAGCGCGGCGGCGTCGAAGGGGATTTCCTCGCCGTGGATGCCGTCGGCTAGCAGGTCCCCGGTGGCGCCGACGATGCTCTGGTCGGTGAAAGTCTCCTCTATCACCGCGAGGTAGTCGTTATGGACGACGAAGTCGTCGTCGAGGAACACCACCACGTCGGTTTCGGTGGAGAGTTCGCGCAACGCCGCGTTGCGCTGGCGGCAGAGGCCTTTGTCTCCGAACATGACGCGGGCGGGCATGCGTGCGCGTTCGACGCCCGCGACGTCGGCCGGGCCGGTGGCCGAAACGAGGATGCCGTCGGGCAGGCGCGTCTGCTCGGCGATGCGGTCCACCGTGCGCGCGAGCAGAGCAGCGCGGCCGACGGTGGCGAAGACGACGTGGATGCGCATAAGGCTAGACTCTCCCCGCCGCGCGGCGATTGCGGAATGGCAGGACGATGGCGGTCGGCGGCACCTCGGGCGCATTGCCGGCGCTGTGCCGGACCGCCGCGAGGAGCCCGGCCCGGCCGCCGTCGAGGTAGGCGGCATAACCATCGAGCAGCGCGTCGATCCAGGCTTCGGGAGGCAGGGCAAGGGCGCGGGTGTGACGATGGGCGTTCTCGCTCATTTCCCGGGCGCGCGCATCGTCTGCGAAGATCGCGGAAAGCGCGGCGGCGAAAGCGGCCACGTCGCGTGGGTCGACGGACAGGCCCGCCCCTGCGGCGACGATGTCCGGCGCGATAAGCGCATCGCGTGAGGTCACGACCGGAAGCCCGCTCCACAGCGCTTCGACTGCGGCGAGGCCGAACGGCTCGATGTGGCGGCTGGGCATGACGGCGACGCGGGCATGCCGCGCGAACTGGCCGACTTCGGAAGGCTTGCGGCGGCCGATCCAGGCCATCTCCGGGTAGTGTTGCCGCAAGTCGGAGAGCATCTCGCCGTCGCCGATGGCGGTCAGGCGCACTCCGGCCCGGCGACAGGCTTCGGCGGCGAGGTCGAT
Source organism: Novosphingobium resinovorum (assembly GCF_027922145.1). Classification (GTDB taxonomy): domain Bacteria; phylum Pseudomonadota; class Alphaproteobacteria; order Sphingomonadales; family Sphingomonadaceae; genus Novosphingobium; species Novosphingobium resinovorum. The sequence goes on from NZ_BSFC01000030.1 coordinate 284,300, forward strand.
GCCCTTGGTCGCCTCCATGCGGCCGACGAATAGGACACCCCGGTTTTCTTCGGCGGGTATGCGCTCAAGGGTCCAGGGGATGACGGGATTGGGCAGGACCGCCATATCGCCGTCGCTCAGCCCGGAGCGGGCGAGGTACGGGGCCATGCCGCCGTGAATCAGCAGCAGCGGCGGGGGCGTTGCTCCCAGCACGCGATTCTGGATGCCCTGACGGGCGCTGCGCCACGCCTTCGATACGATGCCCCGGCGGTCGCAGGCGGACGTGAGGCAGGCCGCGCTCATCGGCGTGGCGCCGCACGGCGCGTCGCGGCCAAAATGAAACATCGCACCGTTGGGGCAGGTGAAGAAGAAGTCGTGCGCGTGAACCAGCATGCGTTCGCGCACCGGGCGTAGCGCCGCAAAAAGCGCGGGCGAAAGAATCTGCGACCACCCGTGGACATGATATACGGTGCGCGGGGTATCGTTCCGGGCGACCCAGTCGGCGACCATCATCGCCGCCGGGCGGTTGTAGAGCCCGTGGACCATTGCCCTGGCGCGGCTGCCTTCCAGCAACCGCCCATGCCCCAGCGCCGCGACTTCGATGCCCTCGGCTTCGAGTTCGCGACTGCCGGTCGATCCGCACAGAAGGGTCACCGACTGCCCGCGCCGCGCGAACTGCACGGCTGCCTCCAGGGCAAGCTGCGAAGCGCCTCCCTTGGCGTTGGACAGGTCGTTGATGATGACGATACGGTCGATCATCCGGCCGACGTCCTTCCGGCTGCGCTCGCGAGTTGGCGCGCGAGGGCGTGGATGGCAGAAGTGGCACCTTGCAGCAGGTCGGTATGGATCTGCTCCTCGATGCCCTGTTCGATAGCGGTCACCGCAAGGTCGGCGACGTGCATCGGGCTCGCCTCGCGCGGATCGACGACGAAGGCGCCGCGGCCGGTCAGCTCGAAGAAGCTGCGCAGCTTGCAGTCCCAGGCGAAGCCGATCGTGGGCACCCGATAGGAATAGGCCACGATGCAGGCATGCAGGCGATGGGCCAGTACGCAGTCGAAACCGGAGAGGGCATGGGCCAGCTCGCGCGGTTCCGCAAAGTCGGGGGCGAAGGAGATGCCCTGCTCGCGCCCGATCCTAGCCTTAAGGCGATCCCGGAACAGGCGGTCCTCGGGGCTGCCGTTGGTGAACAGCACGACCTCTCGCCGCAGCGCCGTCAGCTGGCGCGCGACCGCGCGCATCCATGACTCCAGCTGGCCATCGTCGTGCGCCCCTTCGTGATGGAGGCGCAGCGCGATCGGCGCGGTCACGCAAAGGCCGACGCGCGGCGGACCCGACAGGCGCGGAGTACCGTAGTGCCGGGCGCTGAGCAGGCCCGGATCGGGCGCGATCCTGGCCGTACCAAGACCTTCACGGCCCATCGTCGCCTGCCAGTTCGCAGCGGAGCGCTCGTCCCGTACCGAGACGTAGAGCAGGCGCGCCGCCTGAAGCTGTTCGGCCAGACGCGCGCGCCCGCGGTCGGACCACTCGCCGGAAACCCCCACGCTGGCGATCGCCACCGGCAAGCGGCGCGCGTTGGCAAGCTTGAGGGCTTCGGCGATCTTTATCGGGAAGTTCTGGTCGACATCCTGGAACAACGCGCCGCCGCCGATAACCACGCTGTCGCACGTGGCCAGTTGCTTCGCCCAGCGCGGCGCGAAACGATGGCGCACCAGCAGCAGGAGCAGCGCGGGAACCATCACGGTGCGCAGGCGGGCAGGAAGCCTCTCGATGATCGACAGCGCCGTGGCCCGGCGCCGTCCGTGCGCGGTGCTGAAGCTTGTGCGCCCGGCAAGGTCGATGGAAGCCGGCTCGATGCGCGGACCGGCGCGTCGCAGTTCGCCTTCGAGGCACTCCGCAATGATGCCGTCGCCCAGGTTGGGGCTGTACTTGACGTTGAGGATGGCTACCCGAACAGCGGCGGGCCAGTCATTGACGGGGATATCATCGGCAGGATGGTCGATGGTTGGCTCCGGCTGAACGGACGGCTGATCGTGAGCGTCTTGTGCATTCGTCGGAGGCAGACTCTCGCACGGCGCCTCGCATGGATCGTCGAGCATCAGTCGGTCGGCGGCTTCCATGGACGATCCTGTTTCCGGTTGCGGACAGACTGTATCCCGTGCCGCGTATGACCGCGACGGCACTGCAACAAAACCAAAGGTATGGAATCGCGCCGCTTTGGCGAAGAGGGGCGAATGGGGGGCTACCGAAGGGGTAGGCGGTATCGGAAGCGCAGCCGAAAGCTCAGGACAGCGGCCCTCCGTATTCCATCAGGTCCGCAAGAGCGCGCAACTGTCCGGGCAGTTCGGCGGACAGTCCGAAGCATTCGTAGAAGTTCACGGTTGCCCCCAGCATCGCCACGGCCACGGTACTGGCGGGCAGCCCGCGCTCCGCCAGTCGTCCGTAGATCGTCGCCAGCTGGTGGGATACGGGCGCGAAGTCGCGGTAGTCGATGTCTGCGCTGGTACGTGCGATACGATCAAGGCAGTCCCTGACACTGTCGGCCCTCACACTGTCGCGTTCGGCTTCTGAAGCATCGTGCATATCGACCCCTTCGATCCGGTTGGTGAATCCGCAATGTGCCGGGCGCGCCGCAAGCGCCCTTTCCCAAGTATCAGGTCAGCAATTGTCCGAAGCCATTTCTATGAAGGCGTCATCATTTCTGGTCGTCTTGGACTTGCGGCTAACCCTTTGGAGCTAGGTCGTTCAGCCCAGTTGCGCGAAAGGGTTGCTGCAGGGATTGTCGGCGAAAAGGCCGTGGTATTCCAGATGACCCGGATCGGCGGACCCGTCGTGCCCGGTGGCAAGGACGAATTCGGTCAGCAGCTTGCGGTCGAAGGTATCGAAGCGCTTGCCGATGCCAGGCTGCTGCAGGGCCAGGCGCCTGGCGCCGCCGACTGTCTCCAGAAGGCGCAGCGCGCCCGCTTCCATGTGGCCGAGATGGCCGTTGCGGGCGCTGAAATCCTTGACGAAGAGGGCGAAGTCGGTGTCGCTCATGGTGAAGGGACCGGCAAGGCGGTGCAGGATCGCGCGCATGGCGTCCGCACTTTCACTGCCGGCCACGAACCCGGCGAGCCCGCCCGTGATGCCGATTCCGGCAACGCCGATCCCGACCAGCGCGGTGCGGCGGCTGATCCCGCTCATGCCAGCACCTGTCGGGCTGCGCGGATCGACATGGCGGCGACGGTCAGGCTGGGGTTGCTGGCCGAGCAGGTCGGAAACACGCTCGACCCGACGACGACGAGGTTGCGCAGGTCATGATGGACCTGCCCGCCGTCGACCACGGAATCGCGCGGATCGCCGCCCATGCGCAGGCTACCCTGCAAATGGCTTTCGGTCGGCCGCACGGAGCGGCGCTCTATGCGCTCCACCGGGATGCCGGAAAGGATGTCCGGCAACTGCTTGAAGGCCCGCTCGACACCGGCGAGGGCATAAGCGCCGGGTTCGCCGCCGACGACCTTGGCTCGTCCGTCCGGGCCGAGCACGACGGCGTTCCGGTCGTCCGGCAGTTCCTCTGCGACGATGACGATCGGCAATGTCTGTCGCCAGCGCCCGGGCTCGGTCCGGAAACCGAACTTCCAGCGGTTCTCGAAATAGAGCAGCACGGCACCGGAGCTTTTGCGGAACGGGCCGTCGTAGGCGCCGTAGTCGAGCCCGGTGGTGATCGTGCTGCCGTCGAAGTTGTCGATCCCGTCGAGCATGGCTTCAACCTCGATGCCGTAAGCTTCGTGCAGCCCCTTGCCGACCGGTCCCCGGTCGATACCGGAGCGCAGCAGGATGGCGGGTGAATGGATGGCGTTGGCGCCCAGCACGAAAAGGTCGCCATGCACGGTGAATTCGCGCCCTCCGGAGCGGAACTTCACCGATCGTGCGACGCCTGCCGCCGCCTCCAGACGGGTGACCTCGGCGCCAGGGCAGACGCTGACGGAAGCGTGCTGGAACACGTCCATGAGCCCGTTGTTGGCGGTGAACTTCGCATCGACCGGGCATAGCGAGCAGCGATGGTTGGCGCAGCAGGACGGCCGCGTCGCGGTCGCCACGCGGGCGCGGGCGGTGGGCATGACGAAGTGCAGGTCGGGCCGGGCGTGCTTCAGCCGCGCATCCGGGGTCGAGGGGTGGTGCGGCGGCTGGGGGAAGGGGCGCGATCGCGGCAGCACCTGCGCCATCGCCTCGTCTCCCGAGATAGCCATGATGTCTTCCGCCTCGCAGTAGAACGGCTCCAGCTCCGCATAGTCGAACGGCCAGTCGCGGCCGGTTCCGTAAAAGCTGTGCAGGCGGAAGTCGGTCGGGTGGAAGCGCGGTGTCTGCGCGAACCAGCAGTTGGTGCCGCCGCCGAAGCCGATCGTGAAATTCCATGGATGATCGCCTTCGTTGGCGAACGTCGAACCCGGTTCGATTCGGCTTTGCCGGCCGTCTTCCCACTGATCGGCATGGCTGCGGATCTCACCCCATTCGAGCACCAGAATCTTGCCGGCACGTCCATGCCTGAGCGCTTCATGCAGGAAGAAGCCCGATCCGAAGCCCGATCCGATCACAACCGTGTCGAAATGCTGCCCGGCGACGTCCTCGGCACGGACCTGCGTTTCAAGCCTGGTCATGCGGGAATGACGGCATGAGATGGACGAGAAGGCCGGTGATGATGCGGTTCGGACCGAAATGTTTCCACGATAACCGCGTCCTTGTCGAAGTACCTGGGTTTCAGCGAACTGAATTTCTTCGTGTCAGTCTCTTCCCTTCGGGCGGCGGCGCAAATGGACATGATTGATTAATCCAATGGGGTAGCGGGTTTGTCATTTGGATTAATCTGAGGTTTTTCACCGACCGTTTTATTCGGAGCATTTCTTGCCATTTCTCCGCGCGAAATGGGAGTAATCCTTATGGTGCAGTTGGAGCGGTCGTCGGTATGCGCGATTTATCGAAGCTAGACACAAGGTGGCAACATGGGGACATGTCGTGGCGACACAGGCATCGATCGACGCAAATCCGCGCATCGGCTCGTCCCATGACTTGCCGGGGGGAGAGGAGCGGCCGGTGCCTCGTCTGTTCATCAACGGCCGTTTCCTCGTCCAGCAGGCGACCGGCGTGCAGCGCGCAGCCCGCGAGGTCACCGTGGCGCTGGACCGGCTGCTCGGGCGCGGGGCCGTCGATGCAGACGTAACGCTGCTGGTGCCGCCGGGGCCATGGGTGCAGCGCCTTTCTCTGGACTACATAAAGGTCGAGACGGTTGGCAGGTTCGGCGGCGTGCTGTGGGAGCAGTTCGATCTGCCCGGCTATGCGCGCAGCGGGACGCTCCTGTGCCTTGGCAACAGTGCGCCCGCGCGGTCGCTGACGGAGCGTGACACCGACGTGGTGGTGATGGTCCATGACGTCTCGTTCCTCGATCATCCCGGGGCCTACAAGCTAACCTACCGGATCGGGCATCGGATGATGCTGCCGCTGCTGATGCGGGCTGCACGTGCGATCGTCACCGTTTCGGAGACGGAGCGCGAGCGCCTGGTGCGGCTGGCTCCGGCCGCCGCGCCGCGCATCAGCGTCGCGCCCAATGGTGGCTGGAGCACCGATATCGCCGCTTCCACCGGCGAGGTCGAGGGACTGCCGCCGCCCGGCTACGGCCTCTATGTGGGCTCGCTGTCGCATCGGAAGAATTTCGCGCGTACGCTTGAAGCGGCGATCCGCCTCGCACGCGAAGACGGGCTGCACTTCGTCTTCGTCGGCGCGACGGGCAGGGTGCTGCGCCAGCCCCGATGCGACGTGCCGGACGACGTTGCCGACCGAATCCACTTCCTCGGACAGGTCAACGATGCGGCCAGTCTCGCACGCATCTACCGCGACGCGCGCTTCCTGCTGTTCCCCTCGCTTTACGAGGCCTGCCCGTTACCGCCGGTCGAAGCGGCCCATTTCGGCTGCCCGGTCGTGGTTTCGAACATACCGTCGATGTGGGAGCGGTGCGGGCGGGGGGTTATCTATTGCGACCCACTGTCGGTGGATTCCATGCTGCGCGGCGTGCGCACCGTGCTGGCGGACTCCGCCTGGCGCGACCGCGCCATCGCGGCCGGACAGGCCATGGCCCGGCGACGCTGCTGGCAGGACCAGGCGGCGCTGGTCTGCGTCGCGGCACTTGGTGAGGATTGTCTTGCGAACCGGGCCTCGGGGGGTGGGGCCACGGTGGCGGCGGCGGGGCCTTGCGGCTCCGTCGCCGTCTCAGTCTGAACCTAACAGGCTAAGCCTATCAAGCGGGCGCGGGGACTGAGGCGCAGGCCACAGGCGATACCGCGTCGATCATCGCCAGGCGGTGTTGTTCCGCCGCGATCACGGCGACCACCCGCGCGATCTCCGCCGCTGCCAATCCCGATCCCGTCGGCAGGCCGAGCAGCGAGCCGGAAAGTCGGTCGGTGACGGGCAGTTCGTCGCGGGGTACGTCTGCCAGATGGTCGTGCAAGTGCAGGCCACGCCCGTACCAGAACCGCGTCTCGATGCCGGCAATGTCCAAAGCGGACTGCAGGGCTTCCGCCGTCGTGGCATCGGCGCATCGATGGACCACGTAGTTGGATGCGATATGCGGCGCCGTGAGCAGGGTGTCGGCGTTCAGGCCTCCCTGCACGAACGCAGCGCGATAGGCACGCGCTGCGCGGCTTAAATCGGCGCGCTTGACAGCCCACCCATCCAGTTCGGCAAGGGCCACGGCAGCATGATACTCGCTCATCTTGCCGTTCAGGCTGGCGGTCTGGCTGTTGCGTGAACCCATGAAGCCGAAGTTGGTCGCCTGCGATGCCCTGGCGGCAAGAGCCGGATCCGGCCACAGGACGCAGCCGCCTTCGCCGCAGCCGAAAGCCTTCGTGGCGTGGAAGCTGAGGGCGAGGGGAATGCGTGCGTCACAGACCATGGCACCGTCGGCGACTGCCTCGATGGCGGCGGCGGCGTCGATGATCACTTTCACGCCGGTCTCGCGCTGGAAACGCGCCCAGCGCTCGACGTCGATGGGCCGACCATATGCCGTGACGGGGATGACCACGCCGAACCGCTCGATCAGCGGATGGTTCGCCAGCGGGTCCGGGTCCAGCGTCCAGCTTTCTTCGCAGATGTCGGCGAGGTAGGGCTGGTAACCGCACTGGCTGGCTGCCGCCGCGGTCGCCACGAAAGTGTAGGCCGGGCACACCGCATAAGGGCGTCCCGGAGTCGCGGTCCCCGCATGGGCCATGATCGCGGCGATGAGCGCCGCCGTGCCGGAGCTGGTGGTGATGACGCTGCCGTCGATCAGTCCGAAGGACGTTTGCAGGCGCTTCTGCAAAGACCTGACCAGCGGCCCCTGGTTGGAGTACATGCGGGCCTGGTCGATCTGCCGGAGATAGGGCGCGACTGCATCGGTCGTGGGGAGGCGCGGTTCATAGGCCAGGAGGCGGCGCCGGCTTCTGGGCGCAAAAGCCGACAGTCGATGGGACAACTCGTCCGGTGCGATGCCGTCGATCATGCGCAGGGGACCGAAATCCCCGGGGAAGTCGGGGACGTCGACGAGAGGCGCACCAGGCGCGATGGGCTTGAAGAGGCCGATGGTGATTTCTCCTTTTTTGTCTTTACGGTCTCACTGCCGGATTGAGGGCGAACTGGCGGGCGCGGCCGCTGCCGGAACCATGGATCATGTCCTGGTAGATGCGTCGGATCCCCCGCACGAGCGCGCGCGGAGCGATCAACAGCGGCAGGCCGATGGCCCAGAACCGTGGCAGCGCGAAGTAGCGGCGCGTCAGATAGAGTGCGGCCAGAAGCGCGTCACGCACGGTCGTACCCTCCGATTTGGCGTTGAGGATCCGCGCGATCACGTGGGTCTCGAAAATCCGTCCGGCCATGGCGCGGCGGACGCGGCGGTCCTCGGGGAACAGGAGTTGTGCGATCTCGTCGTAGGCGCGCACATCGACTTTCAACCGCTCCAGCCAGCCGATACGGCGCTTGAGTTGGTCGTTTCCTGAACGGAAGCCGACGCAAGGCTCCTCGATCACGCCCCATTTGCCCCGGGCGCCGACGGCAAGACCCTCGATATATACCTGCGAATAGAGGTTCGTCATCGCCCGGGCACGGGGATCCGTGGCTGCTGCTTCCCAATCGCTGCGCCGCACGAGGGTGGCCGAGATGAAGCCGAGCAGTTCGGCAAGATGGCTGAAGGCCGGGCCGATCCCGGTGAAGCACTGAGTCCTGGGCATCTTGCGGATACCCGTCATCCGACGCATCGTTACATCGTAATCCACCACGCCGACGGTCAATGCCACCGTGTCCGGCCAGGCCGCCAGCGCCGAAAGAACCCGGCGGATGCCGCCTCGCTCGATCCGGTCGTCATCGCCCATCAGCCAGACGTAGTCTCCCGTCGCCCGGGCGGCTACGGCGGCGATATTGCCGTCCACCCCGATGTTGATCGGGTGTCGGAAGTAGATGAAATGCGCGAGGCGGTCGGCATAGGCTCCGGCGACCGCCTCGGTATCGTCAGGAGAGGCATCGTCCCCGACGACCACTTCCACGTCACCGCTATTCTCTGCGAGAATGCTGTCGAGCAGTTCCGCCAGGCAGGCGGAACGATTGTAGGTGGGAATGCAAATCGAAAGCGTCGGCATACGATTTCCAGGATTTGAGGCAGTGCCTCCCGCGAGCTGAAATACACCATATGTAACAAAATGCGTCTACATGGGGGCGGCATTAGTGTTACTGCGTTATTGTAAATAATGGCCGATTTTCATGGCTTGGAGTCGGGAGTATTGATAAGAGAGGGTAATTGTGCCCTCTGATATATCAGGATACGCAAGGCGCTCTATGCGTACATGTGATCATCGGTCCATTTAGAACCTACGTTCGATGGCGATGCGGAAAGGTGCGCGCCTGACTATGCGGATACGTTCCGGATCGAGCCCCGCTTCGGCAAGTCTTGCCGGCCATTCGCCGGGTCGCATCGAGCGCGCGATGGAAAGCTGCCCGTCCTCGCGTACGATGCGGTGGACGCCCATGACGCGGGCGAGCAGGGGGAAGCCATAATAGGCGAAGCGGTGGCGATGCAGGTCGCAGATCAGCCATCCCCGCCGCGCCCTGATCTCCATGTGGTGCAGGAACCGGTCGAGTTGATCGTCGCTCATGTGATGCGCGACCTGGCTGCTGACGATGAAATCGAAGCTCTCGGGCTGCGCGGCATAGTCTCCGGTGCGGTAGTCCACGCCGAGCCCCGGCGGGGTCGCCGCACGGGCGAGTCCTTCGCTGGCGGGGTTGAGATCGACGCCCACCAAGGTTGCGGCGATGCCCCTCCGGACAGCCCACCGGGCCACCGTGCGTAGCAGGTCGCCATGACCGAACCCGACGTCGAGCAGGCTGAACGACTTCGCTTCGCCGAGCGCCCGCTGCAGGAACGCCGTCGTCGAGTGGGTGGTGAAGGTCCAGCGGTTGACCCGTGCCAGATCGCTCAGGACCTTCGCGTAGACGAGCGGATCGAGGTCCGGGGCATCCATCTGCTCTTCCCGGCGTGACCGGATCGACAGGTCGTTCACTGAACCACAATCTCGCCGGTCATGCCGAAAGTGCTATGCATGAAGTGCGTGCAGCGCACCTTGTAGGTGCCGGCCATCGGCGCGACGAGATGGACATCTACGCTGTGCCCGGCATCGACCGCCACCTTGCCGCCGGAAACCCTTGCGCGATCGGAATCCATGATCTGCGCAGCCGCGAAGAATTCCTTCGCCGTGAAATCATGGCCGCCGGATGATACGTTGGCGAAGTGCAGGTCGTAGGCCTGGCCATGCTGCAACGTGATGGTGGAGGGGCTGAACTGGAAGCTGGAAAGCTGGACGTCAAGCGTTTCGGCATGGCTCCAGTCGAGCGCGGCAGGCGCGCCCCGGGATGCCTCGACCGGAGCGAGAGTCAGCATGGCGATGGCGATCATGCAGGGGGCGATTAGACGAATGCCGGAAATGTTAACGGAGGTCATTTGCGAATCTCCTGCCCCCTTGCGGCCCATGTGCCTCATGTTGCCGGAGGCTGCTGCAGTATCTCACCTTTCAGGGCGGGACAGAAGCGTAATTGCCGTCATCTCGCGGGACTTGCCGGGGCCGGAAAAAGCGAGCAGTCTCGTGAAGATATCGCGTGGGAGCGTTGCGATGAAGGGCATATGCATGGCAGTGGCCTGCGCACTCACGATCGGCGAATTCCCCCGGGGCACCGTGGCACGAGCAGTTGTCTACGGACGATCGTTGACCGATGAAGGCGGCGGGATCGTACCTATCGCGCCGCGATCCGCCTCTCGCCGGGCGAGAGCCTCGACGTGACGGGATGCCTTCTGTTGATGTGCCGCACCCGGCACTGGACCCGGTTCAAGGAGAAACATGGATGACCAACGACGACATCCTGGCGCTGATCGCGCAGGAAACGGGACTTCCGATCGAACGATTGCAACCCGATGCGACGCTGGCCACGCTCGACATTTCCTCGATCGACCTTGTTTCGATGCTCTTCGAACTCGAAGATCGCTACGGGATCGAAATCCAGCCCGAGGAACTCACGCGCGAGATGACCTTGCGGCAGTTGTTCGATCGCATCGGTGTGCCGCTGGCGTCATGATGGCGCGGCAATGACCAACCGGGTGCTGATAACCGGACTGGGCTGCGTAAGTGGGCTTGGTCGCGGGGTCGGGGTGAACTGGGAGCGCGTGCGGGGCGGTGATGGCGCGATCCGCCCGCTCGAACCTCCGGCGCCGGAGGGGATCGCGGCATGGTTCGACGACGACAAAGCTCACGAGGCCGTAGGGCAATCTCTGCAACGTTCGGCCCTGCATCGTTCGGCCCTTCTGGGCAATGTTGATCCGGAGCGGCTGCGTCGGCTCGGCAAGCTGGACAGGCTTTCCTCCTTCGCGCTCGAAGCCGGGCTGGAGGCGGTGACGCATGCGGGCCTGCTCGCGCACCCTGCTCTGGTGCAGCGAACCGCTATCTTGCTCGGCTGCGGCAGCGGCGGCAACGGGACGATCGAGACCGCTTATGAACGGCTGTTCGCGGCAGGGCAGTCCAGGGTCCATCCGCAGACGATTCCCAGCTCGATGATCGCCGCTCCTGCCGCGCAGCTTTCCATGCTGCTTGGCGTGCACGGGCCGGTGCTGACCCTTTCCGGCGCCTGCGCCTCCTCGGCACAGGCGCTCGGCGAAGCGATGCACATGATCCGCGCCGGGCGGGCGGACGTGGTCATTGCCGGTGGAGCGGAGGCATGCCTGACGCGCGGCTCCCTTACCGGGTGGCAGTCCCTTGGCGTGTTGGCCCCCGATACCTGCCGCCCCTTCTCGCGCGATCGCCGCGGCATGGTGCTTGGCGAGGGCGCCGCGGTGCTGGTGCTGGAGAGCGAACGTCACGCGCAGGCTCGCGGCGCGCGCGTTCTCGGCGAACTTGCCGGCTACGGGGTGTCGAGCGATGCCACGCACATGACCGCGCCCGACGTTGAGGGCATCGCCTCCGCCATCCGAGCGGCCCACGAAGATGCCGGTATCGGCATCGATACTCCCGCGCTCGTTTCCGCGCACGGCACCGGCACGGCGCTGAACGACCCGGCCGAGGCCGCCGCGATGCATCGTGTCTACGGCCCTGCACTGGCGCATCACCGGGTCATCGCCACGAAGTCCGCCCATGGCCACATGATCGGCGCGACCGGAGCCATCGAGTTCCTGCTCGGTCTTGTGGCGCTGTCCGAAGGAATCGCTCCCCCCGTGCTCAATCACCTCGGCCCCGATCCCGATTGCGACCTGCCGCTGGTCCTTGCGGCGCAAGAGTTCGCGCCCGACGTTCTCGTATCGAACAGCTTCGCGTTCGGCGGCCTCAACGCCGTCCTGGTGGGACGCCGCGCATGACCGCCACGATCGCCCGCGTCAATCGCATCGGCACCGCCAATCCGCCGTTCGAAGTGCACGATGCCTTCCTGCGCTTCGTCACCTCCCGGATCGGCGACGATCGCATGCGCCACTTGTTCGAACGCATGGCGGCCCGTTCGGGGATCGAGCGTCGCTTCTCCTTCCTGGAGCCGGTGACGCTGGAAGACGGCACCGTCACGGACCGGGAAGGCTTCTACGGCAGCGGCCCATGGCCCTCTACCGGCAGCCGCATGGAGCGCTACGAACGCGATGCCCCGCGCCTTGCACTGGACGCCATCGCCGCGCTCGACCCAGACATCGCGCAGGCCGGCATCACGCACCTGATCGTCGCTTCGTGCACGGGCTTCATGGCGCCGGGGCTCGACCAGGCGATTGTCGCGGGGGCGGGGCTGGACCCCGGTGTCGAGCGTACGGTGGTCGGCTTCATGGGGTGTTACGCGGCGGTGAATTCCCTGCGGCTGGCGCATCACATCGTCCGTTCCGAGCCTTGTGCGCGGGTGCTGGTGGTGACGCTCGAACTGTGCAGCATCCATTTCCAGCGCAGCGACGACCTGCCGAGCCTGCTCGCCATGCTGCTGTTCGGCGACGGTGCGGCGGCGGCGCTGGTGACCGCGCAGGAGGGCGGCATCGCCCTGCGGGACTTCCGGGCGGTCACGATCCCGGGCACGGCCGACGCCATCACTTGGAACATTCGCGACCAGGGTTTCGACATGCATCTTGGCGGCGAAGTGCCCGCCCGGATCGCGACCGCCCTCGCTTGGGAGGCGAAGCGCGAGGATGCGCTCGGCCTGTTGCGCGGGGGATCGCCCGGCGACTTCGCGCTGTGGGCGGTGCATGCGGGCGGGCGTACCATTCTCGACGCGGTGGAGCAGGGGTTCGGCCTTGGCGCAGAAGCGCTGGCGCCTTCGCGTTCGGTGCTGCGAGACCGGGGCAACATGTCCTCGGCGACGCTGATGTTCATCCTGGCGCAGATGCTGGACTGCAAGGCGCGCGGGCCGGGTCTGGCGCTGGCCTTCGGTCCGGGAATGGCGGCGGAAAGCTTCCGCTTCACGATCGAGGGCTGAGGTGGCCGATGCACTGATCCTCGGCGGTGGGCTGGCCGGCAGCGCCGCCGCCTGCCTGATCGCGCGCGGTGGAGGCGACGTGCACCTGCTCGAACGCGAGACCGGGGCGCATCACAAGGTCTGTGGAGAATTCCTGTCGGTCGAGGCCGTGGCGCATCTGCGGCAACTGGGGGTCGAGCCGCTGGATCTGGGCGCCGTGCCGATCCACCGGATGCGCCTTGTGTGGGAGAACCGGGAAGTCGAGGCTGCACTGCCGTTCGCGGCGCTAGGCCTCAGTCGCCACGTTCTGGACGAAGCGCTGATAAGCCAGGCCGCGGCGAACGGCGCCCGCGTCGAGCGCGGTGTGCGCGTGACGGAGCTGGACGGACACGTCGCCCGCACGAACGTCGGCGAGCGCGAGGGGCGTCAGGTGCTGATCGCCACCGGCAAGCTGCCGATCCGGGGCGAGAAAGCCCCCGCTCGCATCGCCAACGGACATGTGGGCTTCAAGATGCACTATCGCCTCGCCCCGTCCGCTGCGCGGCAACTGGCGGAAACGATCGTTCTGGCACTGCTGGATGGTGGCTATGCGGGATTGCAGTTGGTCGAGAATGGCCGGGCCAACTTGTGCCTCGTACTGCGCGCGCAGGCGTTCGCGCGGCTTGGCGGAGACTGGCAGGGCGTGCGCGCATGTCTGGATGGCACGTCGCAACTTCAGCGGATACTTGCCGATGCGGAGCCGCTGTTCGCAAGACCGCTCGCCATCGCCAACCTCGGCTACGGTCCGCCGCCCCGGGGCCATGGCACGGACATAGCCGGGGCAATGTTCCTCGGCGATCGCTGGGCGATGACACCTTCGCTGACCGGCGACGGCATGGCCATCGCCTTGCGCAGCGGGTTGCTGGCGGCAGGCTGCGTCCTCGCGGGGGAAAGCGCGGGGACCTATCACCGGCTGCTCGCTGCAGAGACCCGCCGCCAGATCGCGCGCGCGACGATATTGCAGAACGGGTTCGAAGCGCCCGCGTTTCGCCATGCCGCGTATTGGCTGGCGCGTCTTTATCCTGCCCTGCTGACACATGCGGCGCGGGCGACACGGTTGCCGGACTGGAGCGGGCCTTGATGGGCACTGGCACCAGGGAGAAGGGTTCGGTAGACCACCTTCCACCATGTTCACCACTATCCATCACGTCGCCCTGATCTGCACCGACTACGCCGTGTCCCGGCGCTTCTATACGGAAATTCTCGGAATGGAGATCATCCGTGAGGTCTACCGGGAGGAGCGCCAGTCGTGGAAGTGCGATTTGCGCATCGGGGCGGCCCAACTGGAACTGTTCTCGTTCCCGGCGCCGGCCGCGCGCCCTTCGTATCCCGAAGCCACCGGGCTGCGCCATCTCGCCTTCGCGACCGCAGACATCGACGTGGCGGTCGCGCGGCTCGCGGAAAATGGCGTGACTTGCGAACCGCTGCGCCGGGACGAGCATACCGGCGCCCGTTTCACGTTCTTCAACGACCCCGACGGTCTGCCCCTGGAACTCTACGAACAGTCAGCCGGGAGTTAAACCTGGCAGAGAGTACGCAGCCGCGTCGTCGGCCCCGGCAGGCCGGGCACGTCGACCTTCATGCGCAGTACCGCGCCTGAGCGCGGCGCATCGACGTTGCCGCCGGTACTGACGTAGAGCCAGTCCGGATCGTGGCTGCCGAATGCCACGCTGACCACATGCGGGTAAGGGAGCGGCAGGTCGTCGGTCTGCGTCCCGTCCGGGGCAAAGCGACGCAGGCGCGCGGTATTCCAGCAGGCGGCCCAGAGGTTTCCGGCGGTATCCAGCGTCAGCCCGTCGCCGTCCTCCAGTTCCACCAGCAGTTCGCCCGCTCCGGGCAGGCCGTCCGGCGCAAGCGGATAGCGCCAGATGCCGCGCGTGGTTTCCATGTGATAGAGCCACGTCCCACAAGGGCTTGCCGCGATGCCGTTGGATGCGACGACGTCGCGGCGCAGCACCGTGACTTCGCCGTCGCCGGACAAGTGGAAGAACAGGCCGGGGGAAGGCTTCTTGCCGGTTTCGAAGATCGCCTCGAAATCGATAGTGCCGGCGAAGAGGCCGCCGCGCCCGTCGCCTTCCATGTCGTTGACCGCGACGACCGGCATGTCTTCGATCCGCGTGAGGACCTCGCGCGTAGCGCCCGTCGCAGGGTCGAGCGCGACGATGCCGCCCCGCCCGCTGCACAGGACTTTGCCGGAATCGTCGAAAACGATGCCGCCCACCCATAGCCGGTCGGGCAGCATCAGTTCTGTCGCCTGTCCCGGGCTGTTGCGGTAGACGCCTTTCCCGGTGAGATCCGCGAACCAGACCTCGCCTTCGGCGGAAATGCGCGGTGCCTCGATGAAGTCGTGGCCTTCGGCGACGATCTCGAACGGGGGCAGGGTCATGAGGCGCGCGCTGAACGGACCGCTGCCGGTCAGGCTGCCTCCGCCTTGGCGGCCGCGGCGGCGTTGAAGGCGGCAGGATCGTAATAGTACGGCTTGATCTCGCAGCACTTGCCGTCGCGGAAACGGAACATCTCGCACAGTTCGGCGGGCTTGAGTGCAGGGTCGGCGAAACGCATCGTCAGTACCGCGATGGCGCTGTCCTTGCCGGTCAGCAGGTCGCTGCGGTCGAGCCCGACGACGTCGGCCATGCCCATGGCCTTGGCGAACAGGTCTTGCAGGCCGGTCTTGCCGCGATAAGCGCCGGCCATCGGCAGGGAGTCGGCTTCATAGGCCACGAAATCATCAGTGAGCATTGCGTTCGCCGTCTCCCAGTCGCCCGCGCCGGCGGCGGCGTAGAGGGCATCGACGAGCCGAGCGATTTCTTCGGGGGACATGCTCATGAATCCTGCTCCACATCTATCTTTGCGGCGGAGTTTGCCTCCGGTGCCCGGGTGGCGAACCTAGCGTTTAGAACAGCCTTCCGCTCGGGCCCGGCGCGGGTAAGCAAGGGGGATGGGAAAGGTAAGACAGATATTGCTGGCGCGGCGCCCTGACGGGATGCCGGTGCCCGAGGACTTTACACTCGCAGAGGTGGAGATGCCCGAGCCGGGTGACGGTGAGTTCCTGGTGGCCATGCGGGTCGGGTCGGTAGATCCGGCGATCCGCGGCTTCCTCGACGACCGGCCCAGCTACATCGAGCCGGTCGCGCTGGGTGCGCCGATCAACGGCATGTCGCTTGGCGAGGTCGTGCAGTCCAACAATGCGGATTACCCGGTGGGCACGTTCGTGCGCGCCTTCGCCACGTGGCAGGATCACTATATCCTCTCGGGCGAGAGCTGGGGGCTGGAGACGGTGCACCAGCAGGCGGGCACGGATCTCCACCACTACATGGGCGCGCTCGGCCCGGTCGGCCTGACCGCGTGGGTGGGCCTTTTCGCGGTGGGTGAGGCCAAGGCGGGCGAGACCGTGCTGGTCAGCGCCGCCGCCGGGGCGACGGGTTCGACGGTGGGTCAGATCGCCAAGGCCAAGGGATGCCGGGTGATAGGCATCGTCGGTTCTCCGGAGAAGGCCGAAGTCATCCGCGAACTCGGCTTCGATGCCGCGATCGACTATCGCGCCACGCCCGACATCGCCGCCGAAATCGCGAAAGTCGCGCCCGAGGGCATCGACGTCTATTTCGACAACGTCGGCGGCGAGATGCTTGAAGCAATCCTGCCGCTGATGCGCCTCCACGGGCGCGTCGCGGTGTGCGGCATGATCGGCCAGTACAACGATGCCGATCACCCTTACGGCGTCAAGACGCTCTGGCAGCTGGTGGTGAACCGCATCAAGATGCAGGGCTTCATCACTTACGATTATCCGCATGTGCTGGCCGAGGCGCAGGCGGAGCTGGACCAATGGGTGGCCGAAGGAAAGCTGCGTCCGCTCGCCAATCTGCGCAACGGGTTCGAGAACCTGCCCGCCGCCTTCATCGACCTCATGTCCGGCCGTACCATCGGCAAGACGCTGGTTTGCATCTGAGTTCTGGATACGATGGCTACCATGAGCGAAACCTTCCACTCCGTCATCGCCGAGGCCGACTTTCCCGAGGAAGGCAAGGCGGCGATCATGCTGGGCGGCTGGAGCGTGCTGATCGTCAAGGTCGAGGACGGCTTTCGCGCCGTGAACGACCGCTGCACCCATCAGGCGGCGCTGCTCTCGCCCGGCCGCGTGCGGCGTGGGGCGATCATGTGCCCGCTGCACGGCGCGCGCTTCGAAGCCGCGACCGGACGCTGCATCGGCGGCGCCTACGCGGACCTTCGCGTGTTCCCGCTGCGGATCGAGGGCGGCATGATCGAGGTGGCCGTGCCGGACGAGGCGCCGGGGCCGAACGAACGACCGGTGGGGGCGTAATTACTCGCACAAGGCATAGTTTCGCGCGCCGGAGCAGGGGCTAGCATCTGCCTGAAACGATTTGGGAGAATGCTGAAATGCCCTTTACCGGCCCGTTCGAGGACCGCCTCGCCATCCGTGAACTGCTTGAGACTTATGCCGACGCGGTGACGCGCTGCGACTCCGAAGCCTGGGGCGCGACCTGGGCCGAGGATGCGGAATGGTCGCTGCCGGACTATCCGGAACTCGGCACCACCAAGGGCCGTCCGGCGATCGTCGCGATGTGGATAGAGGCGATGAAGGCTTATCCCGGCATCATGTTCGAGGCATGGCCCGGCTCGGTTGAGGTGAGCGGCGATAGCGCGGTGATGCGCAGCTACACCTCCGAGGTCTACGACCAGGACGGTATCACCATGCGCGATCGCGGCGTCTACGAGGACACTTGCGTGAAGATCGAAGGCAAGTGGCTGTTCAAGAGCCGCTCGTTCCGCAACATCCACCGCCAGCACGCGCCGCGCGGGGTGTAGGAACCGCTGGCTCTGAACCTTTTCCTTGTCATTCCCGCGAAGGCGGGAACCCATCTGACGACATCGCAAGTTGCACCAGCATCAGATGGGTCCCCGCCTTCGCGGGGATGACGGATAAAGCGGGCGGGGTGTTTGTTTCCACTCCCGCCCTTTTCACATCACCACAGCTTCACGCGCTTTTCGGGCGGCAGGTACAGCTTGTCGCCCGGCTTGATGTCGAACGCCTTGTACCAGGCATCGATGTTGCGCACGGTCAGCGCGCGGTACTGGCCCGGGGCGTGGGGGTTGCCGATGACCTGACGGCGCAGCGCGCCTTCGCGGGTCTTGTCGCCCCAGCTCTGGGCGAAGGCGATGAAGAAGCGCTGGTCGCCGGTGTAGCCGTCTATCACCGGCAGTTCCTTGCTGCCCAGCGCTTCGCGGTAGGCGTCGTAAGCGGCGGCAAGACCCGCCACGTCGGCGCCGTTCTCACCCAGTTCCAGCTTGCCGTTGAGGTGCAGGTCGGGGAACGGCTGGTAGGCGTCGTACTGAACAACCAGAGCCTGCGTCTGCGCCTCGAAGTGGGCAAGGTCCTCCTTCGTCCACCAGTCGCGCAGGATGCCGTTGCCGTCCACCGCCGCGCCGCTGGCGTCGAAGCTGTGGCTGATCTCGTGGCCGATCACCGCGCCGATTGCGCCGTAGTTGGAAGCAAGGTCGGCGGCCGGATCGAAGAACGGCTTCTGCAGGATCGCGGCGGGGAAGTTCAGCGCGTTCTGCACGGGCAGGTTCACCGCGTTGACGAGCTGCGGCGTCATCCACCATTCGCCCCGGTCCTGCGGCTTGCCCAGCTTGGAAATCTGTTGGAGCGTATAGCCGTGGATCGCCGACATGCGGTTGGCGTAGGCCTGACCCGGCTTGATGACGATCATGGAGGTGTCGGGCCACACGTCGGGATAGCCGACCGCGACGACCATGCCTTCGAGCTTGGCCTTGGCCTCGGTGCGCGTCGCCGGGCTCATCCAGTCGAGCGCGTCGATGCGGCGGGCGAAGGCGTGCTTGATGCGGGCGGACATGTCCTCCACCTGCGCCTTGGCGGCCGGCGGGAAGTATTCGCGCACGTAGAGCTTGCCAAAGGGCATGCCGAGGTCGCTGTTGATCGAAGCCAGCGCCCGCTTCTCGCGCGTCTTCTGCTCCGGCGTGCCCGAAAGGTTGGTGTCGAAGAACGCAAAGTGCAGCGCGTCGAACTTCATGGGCAGCACGTCGGTCTGCGCGTTGATGCGGTGGAAGGCCAGCCAGTCCTTCCACGCGGCCAGCGGCTCGGAAGCGACGAGGGCGGCGAGGCCGGTGATCGCGCCGGGGCTGTACACGTCGAAGGTCTGCTGCGAGGGCATGTGCGCGGCGGTGAAGTAGGCGTCCCAGTCCATACCGGGGGCCTTCGCGGCGAACTCGGCGCGGGTCCACAGGGTGCCGCCTTGCGTGAAGTCGGCGGTTTCCGCCTTGCTCGGGTGGGCCTGCGCGATCTTGGTTTCGAGCGCGAGGATACGCGCGGCGCGCGTTTCTGGCTGGTCGAGGCCGGACAGGCGCAGAAGGTCGGCGATGTACTTGAGGTAGTCGGCCCTGATCTTGACCATGCGCGGTTCGGCCGAGACGTAGTATTCGCGGTCGGGCAGGGCGATGCCGCCCTGGAACAGGTAGGGCACGACCTCGTCGCTCTTGAGCGCCTTGGTGATGAACAGGCCGAACAGGTTCTCGGTCGACATGTCGTTGTTGTTGTTGAACAGGTCGAGGTCGGCCTCGGTCTGGTCGCCCAGCACCTTGACCAGCGCGGCCTTGTCCGGAATCGCCGCGTAGCGCGTCAGGTCGGCCTTGAGCGGGGCGATGCCCAGCTTGTCGATCGCGGCGGTGTCGAGGTAGGCGCGCCAGTAGTCGCCGATCTTCGCCTCGTCGGTGCCGGGCTTCTGCCTGGGGCCGAGGATCTTCTGGATGAGTGCGGTCTGCTGGCGCTCGGTCTCGTCGGCGGCGACGGTGTGGGAGCCGATGCGGCTGCGGTCGGCGGGGATTTCGGCCTTGGCCAGCCAGGAGCCGTTCGAGAAGAGGTAGAACTCGTCGCCCGGCTTCACCGAAGTATCCATCGCGGCTTCGTCGATGCCTGCGGGGGCCGGATCGGTGGCGGCGATGGCGAAGGGCGCGGCGCACAGCAGCAGCGCGGCAAGAATGCGAGTCTTCATCGGGCGGTCCTTTCGCGGCGTCGGCGGGAACCGCGCCGGTTCTGTCATGCCCGGTGGACTAGCGCCGGATGATGCCTGCGCATACGAAAAAATTGCGCTGCGACGCAACAAAGGCATCGTCATCCCGGACTTGATCCGGGATCGCTGGCCATGAACGGCCGAGCCCTCGGCGAGGCGCATGGCGCCTTGCCGAGGGCTTCTTGTCTAAGGATCGCCACCGGTCCCGGATCAAGTCCGGGACGACGAGGTCGTCAGAACCGCTTGGTCACTTCCACCATGACCGTACGGGGCAGGGTGCCGAAGCCCAGCTGGTCGGCCTTCGTGCCCGCCGCGGTGCCGGTGCCGCCGCCGGTCGAGGGGCCATCGACCACGCCGGTGACGTAGAAGCGGTTGGTCAGGTTCTTGCCGATGAGGGCGATCTGCCAGTTGTCGTCCTCGGCGCCGAAGCGGATGCCAGCATCGAGCGTCACGTACTTGCTCTGGCGCGACAGCGGGTTGCCAAAGCCGGAAGCGAGATAGCTGGCCGAGTACTTGCTATCGACGTTGAAGCCCAGCTTGCTCGCCGATCCGACCGAGACCTCGTAGCCGATGCCGAGGTTGCCAGTCCAGCGCGGGGCCACCGAAAGCGGTGCGCCAGTCAGGTTCTGGCGGCTGTTGCCCGACAGGTTGCAGCCTTCCGCCGGGGTCTGGCCCGCATAGCACGGTGCCAGCGGGAAGTCGGTGTAGGTCGCCTTGTCGTAGTTGATCGAGCCATGGATATCGAGCCCGGCGATGCCGTTGGGCGCGAATTCGAACTCGGCCTCGATGCCCTTGGTGCGCGCGTCCGCGGTGAGGGTCTGGAACGCGAAGATCGGCGAGTTGAAGAAGTCCACCTGCAGGTTGCGGTACTTGTAGGTGAACGCCGTCACGTTGAAGCGCAACTGGCGGTCGAGCAGGGTGGACTTGAAGCCGATCTCGAAGCCTTCCGCCTTTTCCGGATCGAAGGTGAGGTCGGCGGTGGGATCGCTCGAGAACTTCGAGTTGATGCCGCCGTTGGAGAAGCCGCCCGACTTGTAGGCGGTCTTGTAGGCGCCGTAGACCATGAGATCCGGCGTCGGCTTCCAGGTCAGCGTGGCTTCCGGCGACCAGTTGGTGAAGTGCTGGCGCGCGGCCACTTCGCCGAGGCCGTCGGGGTCGTTCTGATCGCGGAAGATGCCGAGGACCAGCGGGTTGTTGTAAGGCTGCGTGAAGAAGCTGTTCTTCGTCTCGTCGGTGTAGCGCACGCCGCCCGCGAGTTCGAGGTCGGGCAGGATCTTGTAAGTCATCTGGCCGAAGACGGCCATCGTCTCGCCTTTGGTGAAGCTGCTCTTGGCGGTGGTGACGTATTCGTAGCCCTCGGGCGCATCCGAATTGGAGACGCCGCCAGTCAGCACGAACTGGTCGAAGTCACGCCGCGTCTTCTGGTAGAGCATGCCGACCATCATGTTGAACGGCCCGTCGAACTGGGTCAGCGCGCGCAGTTCCTGGCTGAACGCCTTCCACGAGGAGTTCTCGGTCGCCCAGGTCGGGCCGATGCCGTTCTCGCTGCCGCCCGACTGGAAGTCGCAGGCGCAGGCCCAGCGGTTGTTGTTCCACTGGTAGTTGGTGACGGAGGACAGCTGCAACTGGTCCGCATCGTACGTCAGGTTAAGCGTGCCGCCTGCCGAGCGGTACTTGTTGTAGAGCGAGCCGTCCTTCTTCGCGTAGGGATAGGTCGCCGCGATGTCGGCGGGCATGTTGTTCTGGTGGGTGACGAAGTCCTTGCCGCAGGCATAGCCGTTGAGCTGCGAGGTATCGCCGTCGCCGCACCGGTAAGCCACGTAGTTCCACGAGGAGTTGTTGACCGTGCTCTGGTCGAAGCTGCCCTTGAGGGTGGCGGTGAAGCGGTCGGTCGGTTCCCACTTCAGGGTGGCGCGGGTGAGGAATTCCTCTTCGCCCGGCGCCTTGCGTGCGGCAGGCTGGGCGACATGGGTGGTCGCATCGCCGGTGCCGCCCGCGAGGATGCTGGCGGAGTCGATCTCGGTGTAGTTGATGGGATCGGCGACGTTGCGGTAATAGCCGCCGTCCATCTTGGTATAGCGCGCGGCCAGACGGAAGCCGAGGGTGTCGCTGATCGGGCCGGAAAGGTAGCCTTCCAGGCGGTACTGCTGGCTCTTGATCTCGTAGCCGCCCTTGACCATGCCCTCGAACTTGTCGGTCGGGTCGGCGGTGGTGATCGAGATCACGCCCGCCGTCGCGTTCTTGCCGAAGAACAGCGCCTGCGGGCCTTTCAGGACCTCGACGCGGGCGAGGTCGAAGAAGCCCTCGTTGATGACGCGGCCCTGGCCGTAATAGGCGCCATCGACGACGACCGCGACCGACTGCTCGATGCCGATCGAGGTCGAGGACGAACCGATGCCGCGCAAGGTGAGCTGCGCGCCGGAACCGTTGGAAGCGCGGCCGACGCTGAACTGCGGGGCGATCGCGGTGATCTTCTCGACGCTGGTGACATCGCGCGTGGCGATCTGCTCGGCGGAGATGGCGGTGACGGCGACGGGCACGTCCTGCACGGATTCCTGACGCTTGCGCGCGGTGACGATGATCTCGTTGAGGCCGCCCTTCTGCTGGGCCGCGTCATCCTGAGGAGCGGCAGCCGGTGCCTCTGCAGACGTATCCTGGGCCATGGCCGGAGACGCCACCATCGTCAGCGCCGTGGAGACGAGCAGGACGGATTTGGGGACTCGCATTTCAGAAACCTCCCGTTTTGTAATCGTTCTTGGCTGCTGGTTAGACCCGTCGCGGTTGGGCGGCGTCCTGTGCAAACGGATAGCCCTATCAGTTTGGACAGGTGGCCTCGGCGGGCCTGCGCGCGAGGGTCGGGCAGAGGAGACCTGAATTGACGCGCTGCCGTTTCTGGCGACTGGATCGCCACCCCGAAGGAAATACCGATTTCGCCCGCTTCCTGAGCCTGCAGGAAGAAGACTGCGCGCCGCTGGCCGATGGCGAGGTGCGCATTGGCACCGAGTGGTTGTCGATGGACGCGGGCACGCGCATGTGGATGAGCCCGCGCACCGACGGCTATCAGCCTCCGCTGCCGCTGGGATCGAAGATGGTCGGCCTCGTGCTCGGCCGGGTGATCGAGAGTGCGGACGCGGGCTATCCGGTCGGTGCGCTGGTGCGCGGCTTCGGGCAGTGGGCGGATGTCGCCACCGTGGTCCCGGCGCTGACCGGGCTGGAAGTGGTGGACGAGACCGTCGCCGATCCGCGCCAGCATTTCGGGGCGCTCGGCATGAATGCCTGGACGGCCTATGTCGGCGTCAGGGAAGTCGCGGCGGTGAAGCCGGGCGAGTGGCTGGTCGTCTCGGCGGCGGCGGGGGCGACGGGAAGCCTGGCCTGTCAGGTCGGCCGGAACCTGGGCGCGAAAGTCGTCGGTATTGCGGGCGGGGCGGACAAGTGCCGCTATCTGACCGAAGAGGTCGGCGTCGATATGGCGATCGACTACCGCAATGAGGACGTCGACGCGCGATTGGCCGAGGTGCCGGGCGGGGTGAATGCCTTCTTCGACAACGTTGGCGGCCCGATCCTCGACGCGGTGCTGGGCAACATGGCGCATTACGGGCGCGTCGCAGTGTGCGGAATGGTCGCGGGCTACGACACCGATGCGCCGATGCCGGGACCGGCGAAGTTCGATCAGGTGCTGATGCGGCGCCTGCGGATCGAGGGCTTCTTCATTCCCGACTTCCTCCATCGCGGCGCCGAATTCATGCCGCAGCTGCGCGAATGGCTCGATGCCGGGAAACTGGCGGTGCGCTTCGACGAGACGGCCGGGCTGGAGAATGTCCTCACCGCTTACGAGCGGATGCTGACCGGCAAGAACATCGGCAAGGTGGTCGTGAAGCTCTGATGCCGACGATCCGCCATCGCGCTCCGATCCAGTGCCTGGTCGCGGTACGCGGGCATCCGTTCGATCGTACTGCCTTTGATGCGCTGTTCCAGTCGATGGAGGGTATCAGCGCGACGATGGTGGACCAGCCCGCAGCGGCCAAGCTGATGAACACTGACGGGATGCGCGGCTTCGATGCGCTGGTGCTATACGACATGCCGGGCCTCGATTTCGAGGCAGAGGTGGGAGCGCCTCAGCATCTTGATCCGCCACCGGGACTGGCTGACGGCTTTCGCGCGTTGCTGGAGGAGGGCAAGGGCGTCGTCGCGCTGCACCACGCGCTGGCGGGCTGGCCGACTTGGGACGAATATCACGAATGGCTGGGCGGGCGATTCCTCTACCATCCGGGCACGGTGCGCGGGCGACCGGTGCTCGATAGCGGCTATGCGCACGGCGTGACATACGATGCGGTCGTGCTGGCGGAGCACCCGGTGACGGCCGGCCTGCCACCGCGCTTCAGGTTGACCGACGAGACCTACCTTGCGGAGATATTCGCTGAGGATGTCACGCCATTGCTGCGGGCAGACATTCCCTTCACGCGCGAGCAGTTCTTCTCCGCCGAACTGGCGGTCCGGGGACGTATGTACGACCGCGAGGACTGGGACCATCCGCCGGGCAGCGACCTGATCGGCTGGACGCGTGAGGTGGGACGCAGCAGGCTGGTCTACCTCCAGCCGGGTGACGGGCCATCGGCTTACGACGATGTGAATTACCGGCGGCTGGTGGAGAACGCGATCCGCTGGGTCGCGTGAGCGTTCACTCGTTCGCGGTGAGCCGATCCAGCCAGGCGCGGGCCTGCTTGGGCTCACCCACGGCCTGCGAGTCCACCGGGCCGCGCTGGCGCAGGAATTCCTGGTGGAGTTCGAAAGGCTCCATGAACAGCTGTTCGCGCGCGGTGTCGATCTCTTCGGCGAGTTCGGTCAGTTCGGCGATCGTCGGAGCTACGGCTGCGCGTGCAGCGCGGTCGGCATTGTGGTCGAACAGGCCCCACTTGCCTGCCGCACAGACCTTGAGCGCGGCGATCAGCGCCTCGCGGTAATCGACCTCGAGGTCGGCGCGGCGGGTGTCGAGGCGTTCGAGACGGTCTGCTTTGGCCATCCGGCGGCGGTAGAACGGGGCAGCGCGGACTGCAAGTGCCGCAATCCTCCCTGTTGCGAAGCAATGGGGAGGTGGCAGCCCGCAGGGCTGACGGGGGGGGGCCTTAACCCCTCCACCACCGACTGCGTCGGCGGTCCCCCTCCCCATCGCTGCGCGACAGGGAGGATCAGGAGCGATCACATCGCGGTCACGCCGCCGTCCACGGTGAATTCGCAACCGGTGACGTAGTTCGCCTCGTCGCTGGCGAGGAACAGGTTCATGTTGGCGATGTCGACGGGGCTGCCCATGCGCTTCATTGGAATGCCGGAGACAATCTCCTTGAAACCCTCGGGGTTATCCTGGCGGGCGACGTCCTGCATGGCGGTTTCGATCATGCCGGGATGGACCGAGTTGCAGCGGATGCCCTCGGCCGCGCATTCCAGCGCCACGACCTTGGAGAACAGGCGCACGCCGCCCTTGGCCGCGCCGTAGGCCCCGCACATCGGCACGCCGACCAGCCCGCCGATCGAGGAAAGGTTCACGATCGAGCCGCCATGGCCGACCTTGCGCATCAGCGCCACCGCGCGCTGGGTGCCGAGGAACACGCTGTCGAGGTTGACCTTGTTCTGCTTCTCCCAGTCGGCGAGGGAGAGTTCCTGCAGCGGCTTGAGAATGGCGATGCCCGCGTTGTTCACCAGCACGTCGAGACGCCCGTGGCCCTGCTCGATCGCAGAGATGGTGTCGTCCCACGAGGCTTCGCTGGTCACGTCCTGTGCCAGTGCCTCGGCCTGGCCGCCTGCTTCACGGATCGACGCGGCAACGCCTTCGGCGTCTTCCAGCCTGAGATCGGTGACGTAGACGAAGGCACCTTCCTCCGCGAAGCGCTGCGCGGTGGCGGCGCCGAGGCCCCGGGCGTTGCCCGCGCCGGTTACCAGAGTGATCTTGCCTTCGAGACGGCCCATTTCATGTACTCCTTCTTCAAAGTTAAGGGTGCCCGGCGGGGGAACGCCGGACACCCCGTTTCCCCCCGCGGGGGTAAGAGATCAGAACTTCACGCCGACGGTGGCTCCGTAGGTGCGCGGTTCCAATGCCATGCCGAACGAGAACAGCCCGGCCACGGTGAACGCGTGCGTCGTGGTCTTCTCGTTGGCGAGGTTGCGGCCGAAGACGCGGAAGTAGGCTTCCTTGTCGCCGACATCGAAGTTGAAGGTCAGGCTGGCATCGACAAGGTCCTGCGTGGTGGTACGCACGCGGGCATCGTTGCCATTGACCGTCACGCCGGTCACGTCGCCGCTGCCGTCGAGTGTCGGTGTCAGCGACCCTTGCGAGATCTGCTCGTCATAGGGGCTGATGTGACGCCAGCCGGCCGTGGCGACGATCTTGCCGAAGCTGGTGGGCACTTCGTAGTCGGCATTGACCGAGCCGGTGAACCTGGGCGCGTAGATCAGGCGGTTGGCGGAGTAGTTGAACGGCACCAGCCCGGTGCCGCAGCTGTTGGCCGCCGCCGTTTGCGTTGCCGAGACAGCGCCGCAGGTCACGAAGTTGCGGAAGTGCGACTTCATGTACGCGGTCGAGGCGGTGATCTTGAACTGCGAGGTGATGCGCAGGGTGGCGTCGGCCTCGATGCCCTTGATGATCGCGCCGCCCGGCACGTTGCCGGTGATCGTCTGGTTGCCCAGCGGACCGCCGGGAACCGTCAGGTTCTGCTGCATGTCCTTGTAGTCGGACACGTAGCCCGCAACGTTGAATTCCAGCTTGCGATCGAACGCCGAGAGCTTGGCGCCCACTTCGTAGGCGTCCACGGTCTCGGGCTGGAACGGGGTGCTGGCGGTGGCGGCGGTGGCGGCGCGGGGGCTGAAGCCACCCGAACGATAGCCGCGCGACCAGCTGGCGTAGAGCATCACGTCGCTGTTGGGGCGGTAGTCGATGCCGATCTTGGGCGTGAACTTGGTGAAGTTCGCATCTCCCGAACCGATCAGGCCCGCCGTCGCGAAGCTGTTGGTCAGCTTCTTGTTGTCATGGCTCCAGCGACCGCCGAAGGACAGGCGCCACTTGTCGGCAAAGGCCCAGTTGAAGTCGCCGAAGAAGGCGTAGCTGGTGGTCTTGCCGATGTTGGTCTGGGCGTTGGTGTCGAATTCCATCGGCGACACCGAAGGATCGAAGCCGAAGAAGCGCGTCCACTGCGTCAGGCTGTACTTCGAATGGAAGTAGTAGCCGCCCACGACGTAGTCGAACCCGGTGAACAGGTTGCCCGCTGCGCGCAGTTCCTGGCTCCACTGCGTGTACTTCTGGCGGCGATCGACGTAGTAGAGATCGCTCGAAGACCCGTCGAAGTCCTGGGTCTGCGCTTCCTTGCTGTGGCGCCAGCCGGTAATCGAGCTGAGCTTGATGCCGCCCAGGTCGTAGTTCATCTGCAACGTGGCGTTCGGCGCGCGGTACTTGCTTTTCGCGGGCAGGGTAAACACCGTGTAGAGGTCGGTGGTGTTGTTGCGGCCGCACTCGTTGGCGGGGATCAACCCGCAGAACAGTTCGGTGCTGTTGGTCAGGTTGCTGACCACCGGCTCGAAGCTCTGCACCACGTTTTCGACGGAAAGCTGCGCGTCGAAGCCCGATCCGGCGGGTTCGAACAGCAGGCTCGCGCCATAGGCATCGGCCTTGCTGCCGCCCGCGCGGGTGTCGCGGATGGCATTGCGGTAGAAGCCGTCGGACTCGTTGTGGAAGTACCAGCCCTTGATGCCCCAGGTCTCGCCGTCGCCATAGTTGACGATGGCCTTGCCGGCCCAGGTGTTCCAGCGGCCGTAGGTGAATTCGGCCTTGCCGCCGGGCTCCATGGTGGGCTTGGTGCGGGTGATGTTGATGACGCCGCCGATGGTGTTGGCGCCGAACAGCGTGCCCTGGGGCCCGCGCAGCACTTCGATCTGGGCGATGTCGAAGGCATCCTGCAACTGGCCGGTGTTGGTGCCGATCGTCACGCCGTCCACCACGACGCCGACGGTCGGCGTCTGCGACTTCTCGATATCGGCATAAGTCAGGCCGCGGATCGAGATGTTAGCCGCCTGCGCGCCCGAATTCTGCTGGGTGATGAGCAGACCCGGCGCGGCGCCCTGCAGGTCGCCGATGTTGGCCGAGGCCTTGTTTTCCAGCATCGCCGCGCTGACGGCGGTGATCGCGATCGGAGTTTCCTGCAGCGTTTCCGAGCGGCGGCGGGCAGAGACGATGATCTCGTTCGGATCGACGACGGCGGTGTCGGCCGCCTGCGGTGCGGCGTCCTGCGCGAAGGCGGGTGCTGAAATACAGGTCAGTGCGCTGGATGCGAGTGCGAGCTTGATGAGCGCGGTATTTCGCGCTCCGCGAACATGTGCGGATGCCATCAGTTTATCCTCCCGGTGCGGCCGCGATTCTGTGCGGCCGTCTTCCGGTGGTCACTATGCATCGGATCGTTTCGCGACCTACCTGTCGATTTGCACAGGTGCGGGCTTGCGTCCGAAATCGGACCACTCGCATAAATAGAGGAGATCGATGCCATGGCCGAGAACCGGCGATTCCTGCTCGCGCGCAGGCCGGAGGGGGAACCCGTTCCCGAAGACTTCATGCTGGTGACCGAAGCTGTCCCCACCCCGCCACCCGGCGGGATCGTCGTGCGCAATCACTACGCCTCGCTGGATCCGGCCCAGCGCGGGTGGATGGACGACGCCGAAAGCTACATGCCGCCGATCCCGCTTGGCGATCCGGTACGCGCGACGACGGTGGGTGTGGTCCATGCCTCGGACAACCCGGACTTCGCTGCCGGTCAATGGGTCATGGGGCTCAACGCACTTGAGGACTACTCGGTAGCCATGCCCGGCGGCTTCACGATGCCGATCGATGTAGAGGCCGTGGCATCGCCGTCGAACTTTCTGTCGGCACTGGGCGCGGTCGGGCTCACGGCCTACTTTGGGCTGACCGAAGTGGCAAAGCCCCAGCCGGGCGAGACGCTGTTGGTTTCGGGCGCAGCAGGTGCCGTAGGCTCGGCGGTCGGCCAGATCGGCAAGATCATGGGCTGCCGCGTCGTCGGCATCGCCGGCGGTGCGAAGAAATGCCGCCGCCTGATCGAGGACTATGGCTTCGATGCCGCGATCGACTACAAGGGCAAGGATCACGCAAGCCTAGTTTCCGAGATCGCCGCCGCCGCGCCTGACGGCGTCAACGTAGTGTTCGAGAACGTCGGCGGAGCGGTGCTGGAGGCGGAGGTCTTCACCCTCGCGCATCACGCCCGCATCGTCCTGTGCGGCCTCATCGCCGAATACAACACGCCCGAAAAGCTGGGCCTGCGCAACCTGTGGCAGATCCTTGCCCGGCGCGCGACGATCCATGGTTTCCTGATTGCCGACTATGCCCACCGTTTCGCCGAAGGCGGTGCGCAGATGGCGCAGTGGCTGGCGGACGGAAAACTGCGTGCGGACGAAGACGTGCAGGAGGGGCTCGAGAACGCCTACCCGGCCTTCATGCGCCTGTTCTCGGGGGCGAACACGGGCAAGCTCGTGCTGAAGATCGCATGAGCGGGCGTCTGCAGAGCCGCCGGGCCATCGTCACCGGCGCGGGTTCGGGCATTGGCGCTGCCGTTGCTAAGCGCTTGGCTGCGGACGGAGCGCAAGTCTTCACGGCGGACATTCAGGGGGAGGTCGATTTCATCGCGGACCTCACCGGTGCGGACGCCAATGCGCGGCTGGTCGCGGCGGCGGCGGAGCGGATGGGCGGGCTGGACACCGTGGTCCCCTGTGCCGGCATCAGCGCTTTCCATCCGCTGGAGGGGCACGAAGACGCATATTTCCTGCGCGTGATCGAGGTGAACCTAATCGCCGTGTTCCGGCTGGTGCGCGAGGCGGCACCCTGGCTCAAGGCCCATGGCGCGGGCCGGATCGTCACGATCGGCTCGACCACCTCGACTTACGGGGACGAGGGGCTTTGCGCCTATGCCGCCTCCAAGCACGCGGTACTGGGCTTCACCAAGTCGGTCGCGGCGGAACTTGGGCCGTTCGGCGTCACCGCCACTTGTGTCCAGCCCGGGGCCATCGACACGCCGATGACGGCCCCTGCCTTCGACCAGATGCCGGAGTACCGGACGTTCTGGGAAGGCAAGGCCCCGTTGCGCCGTCTTGGCAAACCGCAGGACATTGCCGACGTCGTGGCGTTCCTGTGCAGCGAGGAGGCGCGTTTCGTATCCGGGCATGGCCTGTGGGTCGATGGCGGGGCGATGGTGCGGCACTGAGGGTTCAGAGGGATAGTGCAGTTCTCGCCGAAAAGCCGTATCATGGTCATCACGGTCCCAGCCTTCGCCGGGATGACGATCGAGTTGAATGACGCTTTGGGTAGTGAACTGCCTGCCCCTTGACCGCCCGCCTATTCTTTGATCGGGTGAAAAGGCGCCCGGTCGGCCGCACGCCCACTCAAGTCATTGATCAATGCGCCAGTGTTCCGGACGGGGCGAACAGTAAAAGATTTCTGGAACTTACAGGTTGCGCCGCTATTGTGATGATCAGGCTCGAACGGAGCCTGCGAGCCTCGGCCCATGAAATCGGGACGGCATGCCGGGCTGACTGCTGCGCCCCTCAGAGAGCCGTCTTTTCATGCCGTCTCACCCCATTGTCCTCGTTGTCGAGGATGAACCCCTTATTTTGTTGGCCGCCTGCGATATGGCCGAGAGCGCGGGCTTCATTACGAAAGAAGCGACGAATGCCACACGGGCTCTCGGCATCCTTGCAGAGACCCCTTCGATCGCGATCTTGTTCACCGACATCGACATGCCGGGCCCAATCGACGGCATGGCCCTGGCGTTTGAAGCGCAAACACGCTGGCCGCACATCGGCATCATCATCACTTCGGGCCGCCGGCCGCTGGCTCGGCACGAAATGCCTTTCGGTGCCGTGTTCCTCGAAAAGCCCTACCTCGAACGATCCCTCGGCGAAGCGTTGAAGAACCTCCTCGCCTGACCTACCGCTTGCGAGCGGGACCGTCCTGCCGCACCAGCATATCAGACCCGGCGACGGGCTATTCAAGGAAATGCGATGATAGACGATGTCGTGCTCGGTCATGCAACCGTGCCGGATGGAGTGGAACTGAGGCTTGTCCAGCACGGCACCAATTTCACCATCCTGCTGGAAGACAACGAATTGATGAGCACGCGGGCCAATGCTTCGGAAGAGGCGCTGGCGGTGATGACCTGCGAGAAGATCGCCGATCGCCTTGCCCCGCAATTGCTGATCGGCGGGTATGGCATGGGGTTCACGCTCCGCGCGGCACTGGCAGCGCTGGCAGGGGAGGCAAGTGTCGTCGTCGCCGAAATCGTCCCGGAAATCCTGACATGGGCCAGAGGGCCGATGCAGGAAATTACCGATGGGTGTCTTGACGATCCGCGCGTTCACGTCGTCGGCGAAGACGTGGCGCTGCTTATCGATTCAGCGTGGGAAGCTTACGATGCCATTCTGCTGGACGTCGATAACGGTCCGGAAGGTCTGACGCGCCAGCTCAACGACGGGCTGTACTCGGTGCCTGGATTGCAGCGAGCGATGCTTGCGCTGCGGCCGAGGGGCATACTTGCCATCTGGTCGGCGTTTCCAGAACCTGCATTTACGCAGCGATTGCGTGACGTCGGCTTCGAAGTGACCGAGACGCAGGTGAGAGCGCGG
Organism: Novosphingobium resinovorum; assembly: GCF_027922145.1. GTDB lineage: Bacteria > Pseudomonadota > Alphaproteobacteria > Sphingomonadales > Sphingomonadaceae > Novosphingobium > Novosphingobium resinovorum. The sequence goes on from NZ_BSFC01000030.1 coordinate 315,979, forward strand.
GCGAACAACAAGGGCTTTCGCCATGTCATCTGGTTCGCCCACAAGCCTTGATCCTGCGACCCCGAGCCTGCAGCGATGCCTCCCCGGCTGAAACCGGGGAGGGGCTGATCAGTCCACCATCGCGGCGACGAGGCGCTGCAGGTGATCCCGGCTCAGAAGCCCTGCGGGCCACTGAATGGAGCCGTTACGACTGGCAACTGGGTTGAGGGTGGCATTTTCGGGGCGTTTTTGCGCGCCTTGGGTATTGATGTGCATGTTTTCCTGTGTGCGGATTTTTCCGCGTTTATCTTTTAAACCCGCTGCGCCGTCTCGGCGGCCCTCCGGCTTGTCCCGGTGTCTTTTCGCGAAATACGATCCGACCCTTTGAAAGGTCGTAAGGCGTCATCTCGACATGTACGCGATCACCGACCACCGAGCGGATGCGGAACTTGCGCATCTTGCCTGCCGTGTAGGCGATTATCTTGTGCTCGTTGTCGAGCAAAACCGCGAAGCGCCCATCGGGGAGGATTTCCTCGATAAAGCCTTCCATTGTCAGCAATTCTTCCTTGGCCAATCCACGATGTCCCGAATACGAGGGCGCCCGCCGACATGCATGCGCAAAACGGCGATCATGAGAGCCAGGCTGATGTCTGAGAATGCCTGCGGGGCGCAGGCAAAAATCCGTCAAAAATGACGCAGCGACATCCATATACACCTTAGAATCGATTTTTCAATGCGGGCGTAGACTTTTAAATATTATCCTGATCGGTGGAATGCGCTCGCTGGTCGGGACAAAATCATGTAGAAGAAAAATATTGCCGGTCATTTCTGCATGTCGGCGACTGAGAGACCAAGCGCGCTCCCGCAAAAAGGAGTGCCTGTATGGACCTCAATCAGCTACTTTATCATCACCAAATTGCTCTCATCGAGTACGCGACCCGCGACAAGGGCAGCCCTGAGGTCAGATCGCGATTCGACCTGGTTCGCCATTACGAAATCCGGATCGCCCGTCTGCGACAGGACATGGGTGTATCGACCTACCCGCAATGGTCATGACCTGGCCGCCGCCGAACCACTTCGCTTGTCCAAGGTCGCGACCGGCAGGCATCCCGCCGTGCGGTCGGCAATGGATCCACGTCTCGAGAGATGACCTGACCTTTCAGCGGCGCAGTGAAATAGCCGATCTCGCGTTCGCATTACTGGGCGGTCGAGTGGCTGCGCGGAATTTTCTTTCCAGCCCCGGCCCCGATCACGAAGGCACCATGCTTGAGGTCGGAGCCGGCTCTTCCATCGGGAAAGCGCAGGTAACCAGCATGCTCTGGAAGATCGCCGCATCCCGGATGCGTCCGTATCAGTAGGAAATCCGAAATGGAAAGCGAAGACAAGGTCGCTCGGCCGGCCCGCGCGAAAATGCGATGGTCGGATCGCCCGAAGCTGGCCCCTGATGCGGCAAGCCGCCAGGGGCAGGTGACGAAGCTGGCGCTCGAAGCATTTGGGGGTCGGGACGAAGCTATTGCCTATCTCAACACGGCTTGCGGCAAGCTCGGAGGGCGACCGCTCGATCTTGCCGTGGAGTCTGCCGAAGGGCTGGGACGGGTGGAACGTGATCTTGCAGGCCTGAAGCCTGCATGCTGATCCGCGCGGGATACGATATCGCTTTCACATGCGAGCAGTCCGTGCCGATGCTCGCGCATCTCAGTATCCATGCTTCGCGCAACAAGGATTTGCGCACGCCGCAGCGGCTGTTCACCACGCCGGACGTGCCGATCTATGATTACGTGGACAGTTTCGGTAACATCTGCACCCGCCTGACCATCCCGGCTGGCGGACTGACGCTGTCCTGCGGCTTCGTCATCGACGATGATTTCGAACCGGACCCGGTTGAGCCGGAAGCCTCGCAATCCGCGATCGAGGCTCTGCCTGACGACGTCATGCTCTACCTTCTGGCCAGCCGCTATTGCGAAACGGACCGCCTGAACGAGACGGCATGGGAACTGTTCGGAGGCACCGCGCCGGGGTGGCCCCTTGTCCAGGCCATCGTCGAATACGTGCATCACCACATCCGCTTCGACTACATGACGGCAAGGTCAACGAAGACTGCGCGGGACGTGTTCGAGGAGCGCGAGGGTGTCTGCCGCGATTTCGCGCATCTGGCGATCACGCTGTGTCGCTGCATGAACGTGCCCGCACGGTATTGCACCGGCTATCTCGGCGACATGGACTTGCCGACGCCGCTGGGAAACATGGATTTCTCCGCCTGGTTCGAGGTGTGGCTGGGGGATCGCTGGTATGTTTTCGATGCAAGGCACAACCGCCCTCGTCGTGGGCGGATACTGATGGCACGAGGACGTGACGCGGCCGATGCGGCGTTGACGATGACCTTCGGCGCCGTCACCCTTTCCCGGTTCGATATCTATACCGACGAAGACAGGTTGGGCCTCGCTCTATCCTGATGCCGGCGCCGTTTGCTCGTGGGAGGCTTCAGGGAAAAAGCATGCCATGACGGCGGCTGTTACCCGAACGGGCCGCCGTGACACCGCGTCGATGCAACACCAGCGCGATTTTACTTCGGCAATCACTTCGCTGCCGCGCCGGATCGTCGTTTCATAGAATGCACTTTCCCGGCGCACTTGTTCCAGCACGACATTGGCCGTCAGCCGGTCGCGCAGGAACGCCGGTTTACGATACGTGATTTCATGCTTGAGCGCGATCCATAGATAGGTGGCAACTGCGGCAGGCGATGCGACCCTCTGCCAGTGTTCGATGACGGCTTCCTGCACCCATTTCAAGTATATCGAATTATTGACGTGACCCATAAAGTCGATGTCGTCGATGCCGATCGTCACAGGATAATCGTGGGTTTGCGTGGAATCCATGGCATCATGTATCACATTACCGTGACAGTCCGGATTCATTTCCCGACTAAACCCTGATTCAGCCTATCCATTTTTCTCGATGCGTGTACAATGATCGGGCTGAAACGTCGCCTGCGACGGATATTGGGCCGCCAAGGCTCCCCTTTGTCCTTTACTAGCCTCACGAAGCCGGGATGTGCCGCTGTTGGCGCATGCCCGTCATACTGCATTGGGCAAAGGATACCCATATGATCACCGGAACCGTAAAATTCTTCAACGCCGACAAGGGCTTCGGTTTCATCGCTCCCGAAACGGGCGGCGATGATGCCTTCGTTCACATCAGCGCTGTGGAACGTGCCGGCATGCGCACCCTGAACAAGGATCAGCGCGTGTCCTATGAACTGGAAACCGACCGCCGCGGCAAGACCTCGGCCGTCAATCTCCAGTCGGCCTGAACAAACCGGAGCGGCGGACCTTTACGAAGGTCCGCCGATCTTGGCCACCGGACACAGGAGTGAACTGATGTCGTCGCTGGCATTTTATCGCGAGCAAGCCGATCTCCAGACGATTGCGGCCGATGCCGCAAGCCTGCCTCAGGTACGTGACCGATGCCTGCGAGCAGTGTCCGCCTGGAACGAACTGGCTGATCGCGCCCAGAAAACCGAAGATGCTCGGAAAGTGAAAAATTCCCAGGCAGAAGTGATTTCTCTGGAAAGCAGTGAAATCAACTTTCAATAACGGCGCAAGATTTCCGTGTGAACGGCGGGCACGACTTCACAAGAAGTACGGTGTGATCGTCTTGGTCCGGACGGTGATCGTTGCCGAAATCTGCTGCGGATTGGGAGAGCGTCCCATCGGCTGAGCCGCGTTTCGAAAGAAGCTCCTCGATTTAAAGCTGCCAATCTCTTTTCGGTCAGTGTCGGATCTGTCGTGTGGTAAAGCCGCGCACGGGCGGTCGGTAAAGCACTGACGGATTAAAGTCCGTAACGGGTAGAGCCCGAAAAGTCGAAGTCCGGCATGCCAAAGGCAAGTATCGGAACTATCGCTGGGTCGCGACAGTCCCCCAACCGTCATACTTCACGTTGAACTTCGCTTCGAGACGAAGCGCTGTTTCCGTCAGGGCTCGTATCGCATCCCGATCGGTGGTCTGATCGCGCTGGACATCAAGCGCCTTTTCTCCGGTGTCGATTGTCACGCATTGGACGATGCGCCACCCAAGCGAACTTATGGCCTTTTGCAGCGCCTTGATCTCTTGCGTACTCCCGGTGAATCGTACGTCGACCGGGCGAATGATGAACGGTTTGTCACCGTTCTCGTTCAGGGATCGCAGGACATCACCATCCGCCGCCAATTCGGCTTCGACGCAGGCGGGATCAATTGACGGTAATTGCGCGCCAACGGTCTCTGCGAAAAGAAGGATGAGCATGGGATTCATGCTCAGTTGATCGCAGCCCTTTGGGGTGACCGCAAGAAGGCACTCTCCGGCCCAAGGAGACACCTTTTTCTTCTGGACTGTGCAAATCCCGTATCAACTCGCCCCGACTTCCCGGGAAGGCGCGGTGGGCCAACAAAAAGGCGGCGGCTCTTGCAAGCCGCCGCACTGATCCTCTGGAGGGACGTTGAACTTCAGAACTGGGTGCGCTTGGTGTAGCCGTTGTCGACCACGATGTTGGCGCCGGTCATCGCCTTGCATGCGGGCGAGACGACGAAAGCCACCGCCTTGGCGAGTTCCTCGCCGGTGGTGAACCGGCCCGAGGGCATGTTGGCGAGCGTCGCGTTGTAGAAGTCCGGCATGGCGGCCTGGATCTTGGGCCAGGGGCCGTCCTCGGTCAGCACCGGGCCGGGGGTGATGCAGTTCACGCGGATGCCTTCGCCCGCCAGCGCCTGCGCCAGTGACGAGGAATAGTTCATCACGGCGGCCTTGAGGGCGTTGTAGGGCTGAACGCCCATGAATTCCTCGACCGCGCCGGTCGAGCTGAAGCACACGATCGCGGCGTTGTCCGACTTGGCAAGGTGCGGGCGGGCCGCCGCAATGCCGCGCCGCATCGGCAGGATGTCGGCCTGGATCACGGCTTCCCACGCGGCGTCGGTGTCTTCGCCGAGGTTGGTGGAGGTGAAGCTGATGAAGATATCGCAGCCGCCGAGCGCCTCGGCCGCCTTGTCGACGAAGGCGGGGACCGCCTCGACCTGCGTGACGTCAAGCGCCTCGCCGTAGGTCTTCACGCCTGAAGCGGCGACCTCCGACAGCACGTTGTCCACCTTGTCCTGCGAGCGGCCGCAGATGGCGATGTCGCAGCCTTCGGCCGACAGCACATGCGCGACTACGCGGCCGATGCCGCCGTTCGCGCCCACGAGGATGGCCTTGAGGCCCTTCAGTCCGAGATCCATGTCTTGCGCTCCTCTGCCACGCGCGTGGTTTCTTGTCAGATGCCGTGGTGTCGCCGCTCGGGCGCGGCATGGCCACTATTTCTTTGGTCAGGAATGACCGCAGCCCCGCCGTGCTAGCGCGGGGGCCGCAACAATTCGACGGGAGAGTGTCATGAAGCGCCTCGAAGGAAAGCGCGCCGTTGTCCTCGGCGCCAGCAGCCCCGACAACATGGGCCAGCATATCGCCCGGCGCCTGATGGACGAGGGCGCCAGCGTGCTCGTTTCCGGCCGCAAGCAAGACGTGCTGGCCGATTTCGCCGCGCAGCATGACTGCAAGTGGAGCGCCTGCGACCTGACCGACAAGGCCAGCGTCGATGCTCTGGCGGACAGCGCCGCGCAGCAGCTTGGCGGCATCGACATTGCGGTGAATGCCACCGGCTGGGGGCTCCTGAAGGGCTTCCTGGAAACCACGCATGACGAACTGATGGCGATGACGATGCTGCAGTATGTCGGGCCTTTCCACTTCTACCAGGCGATGGTGGGCAAGATGGCGCGCAGCAAGGGCGGGCGCGGGGGCTCGCTGATCCAGATCAGCTCCGCGACGGCGACGATCATGCTCAACGACCACGCCGCCTACATGGGCACCAAGGCGGGGGCCGACCACGTGATCCGCTGCGTCGCGCACGAGTTCGGGGCGGAAGGCGTGCGCGCGAATTCGATCTCGCCGGGGTTGACCGACACGCCGATGACTTCGGACGCCAAGCAGGTGCCGGGCCTGTTCGACGCCTTCCTTGCGGGCTATCCGCTCGGCCGGATCGGCACCAGCGACGACATTGCGGCCGCCGTCGTCTGGCTTTCCAGCGACGAGTGCTTCATGACCGGCGAGAACCTGCAGGTAAATGGCGGCTTGACGCTGCGCCGCAACCCGATGAAGAGCGAAATCGACGCGGCCGTCGCAGCCGCCATGGCTGCGGGCTGAGAGTTTCCTGGGGAGGAAGGGCCGGCGGCGGTATCCAAGGATGCCGTCGCCAGTTCCAGTTACTTTCACTCCGCATCGTCATTGCGAGCGAAGCGAAGCAATCCAGGGCGACGCGAGATTGCCCTGGATTGCTTCGCTTCGCTCGCAATGACGAAAGTAGAGGGCTACTGACCGGGCACCAGCGCCTTCACATCCGCGCGCAGCAGGTCCTTGCGCACTTTGCCGGAAGCCGTGCGCGGGAAATCCTCGCGGAATTCGAACCTCTCGGGAATCTTCTGCTTCGCCAGCCCGCTGTCGGCGATGTGTGCGGCGAGCGCTTGCGGGCTCGGTGCCTCGCCATCGGCGATGACGTAGGCGCAGACACCTTCGCCCAGCCGTTCGTGCGGCATGGCGACGACGGCCGCCTCGCGCACGGCGGGATGGGCGTGCAGCACGTCCTCGATCTCCTTGGCCGAGATGTTCTCGCCGCCGCGGATGATGAGGTCCTTCTTGCGGCCGGTGATGGTGATCGCGCCGTCCTCCGTCCGCACGCCGAGGTCGCCGGTGCGGAAGAAGCCGTCCGTGGTGATCGCCTCGCGGGTCTGCGCCTCGTCGGCGTAGCCCAGCATCATGCCGGGGCCGCGCGCGAGGATTTCGCCTTCCCGGCCGTCGGGCAGGTCGCGGTCCTCGTGATCGACGATGCGCACTTCGTAATCGACCACGGCGCCGTCGGTCGTCGCGGCCAGTGCCTCGACGTTGGGCCAGCCGAACGTCACCAGCGGCACTTCGGAGGCGCCGAAGACGCGGAAGGCGCGGCAGTGGTCAAACGCGGCATTGGCGGCGGGGATCAGGTCCGCCGGAACCGCCGCGCCGCCGCAGGCGAAGAAGCGGAAGCTGGGCAGGCGATTGCCGCTCGCACGCGCGGCGGCCGCCAGCTCGACGAGAAACGGCGTGGCGGCGACGGTGCCGACCGCCTGATGCCGGTCGATCAGGGCGAGTGCCTGCTCCGCGTTCCAGCTTTCCATCAGCACCGTGCGGATTCCGCAGATGAACGGCGCCTCCAGCCCGTTGGCATAGCCCGAGACATGCGTGACGGGGGAGGGCATCAGCGTCGCCTCGCCTTCGGTCAGGCCCCAGTAGTGCCCGCTCTCGCGCAGGATGCGGGCGATCGAGACGTGGCTGTGCAGCACGCCCTTCGGCCGCCCCGTGGTGCCCGAGGTATAGAGCACCATCTTCACGCCCAGCGGATCGACTTTCGGCCGCGCGAAGGGGAGGGCGCGCCCTTCCTCGATCAGCGCTGTGTAATCGTCCGAACCTTCGCCGCGCACGGTGAAGACATGAGCCAGGTCCGGCAGCACGCCTGCGAGTCGCCGCGCCATCGCCGCGTAGTCGAACTTGCGGAACGAAGAGGCGACGAAGAACGCCCGCGCGCCGCAGTCCGCCAGCATCAGCGAGACTTCATGGTCGCGGTAGATCGGCACGATCGGGTTGACGACGAGGCCCGACATCGCGGCGGCCAGGTTGATCACCATCGCCTCGCGCCAGTTGGGCACCTGGAAGGCGATGACGTCTCCCGGCCGCAGGCCGCGCGCATGCATCGCGGCGCTCAGCGCCTCGGCATCGGCTACGGCCTGCGCGCGGGTGACGGTCACGTCGCCTTCGATCAGGCACACGAAGCCGGGGTCGGCCTCGGCCAGCGCGCTCGCCTGCTCGGCGATCGTGCGTTCGTCCCACAAGTCCGTTCCGGCGTAAGCAGCCAGATGCGGCGGTGGGGTTTCAAGCCATGCCCACGGGGGGCTCTTCCTCTCCATCATGATCCCCTGAGTGCCGCACTGTGCGCCCCCCTGTCGCCTATCACCTTGCGCAGCTTGTGGCGACCGGGCGGCTCGCGCAGGATCGACGTATAAATTACCGGGAGAAGACCGTGGAACGCGTAAAGCGCATTGGTGACGTGGCCGAGATCATGCTCGACTACGTGGCGAACAAGAAGACCTTCCAGACGGCGCGGCCGCTGCGCGTGCCCACCGGCAGCTATACCGACAAGGACCAGTTCAAGGCCGAGCTGGAGCTGGTCTTCAAGCGCGTGCCGCTGATGCTGGCCTTCACCGCCGAACTGCCGAATCCTGGCGACTACAAGGCGATGGACGCGGTCGGTTCGCCCGTGCTCATCAACCGCGACAAGCAGGGCAAGGTCCGCGCCTTCCTCAACGTCTGCTCGCATCGCGGCGCCCCGGTCGCGCCGGACGGCAAGGGCAACTGCTCGCGCTTCACCTGCAAGTACCACTCTTGGACCTATGGCGCCGACGGCAAGCTGATCGGCATCTCCGAGCCGGGCACCTTCGGCGAGGTGGACAAGGGCGCGATGGGCCTGCGCGAACTGCCGTGCGAGGAACGCGGCGGTATGATCTTCGTGTGCCTGACGCCCAACGCGCCGATGGACCTCGATCACTATTTCAAGGACTTCCTCGAGGATTTCGACGCGCTCGACTTCGCGAACTGGACGTACCTCGGCAATCGCACGATCCACGGCGCCAACTGGAAGATCGCCTTCGACGGATACCTAGAGGGCTACCACTTCAAGTCGCTCCACCCCGAGACGATTTTCCCGCGCACGCCGTCGAACTGCACGCATTACGAGGGCTTCGGGCCGAACATCCGCATCGGCTTCCCGCAGCATTCGATCGCCGAGCAGCTCAAGGACGTGCCGCGCGAGGAATGGGGCAACCGCGAGAACTACGGCTACGATTTCGTGCGCATCTTCTTCCCCAACGTCTCGATCTTCATCGCGCCGGAGATCACGCAAGTCGCGCAGCTGTTCCCCGGACCGACGCCCGCCGAGAACCGCACGGTGCTGAACTACCTGCGCCGCAATCCGGTCAAGGACGAGGCGGACCGCGAGGCCGTGGAAGGCGCGATGAACTTCTTCCGCGATGTCACGTATGAGGAAGACTACGTGATCGGCCTCGAGATCCAGAAGGGCCTCGAATCGGGCGCGCATGACGACCTGACGTTCGGCAAGAACGAACGCGGGAACCAGTACTTCCATGAGTGGCTGAACTGGTATCTGGCGGATGATGCCTCCTTGCCCGAACCGGTGATGTAGGATTTGCCCACCCCTGTCCCCTCCCGCGAGCGGGAGGGGGATGACAGACCTGCGCCTTGCCCTCCCGCTCGCGGGAGGGCCGGGAGGCTTGAGAGCGCAGCGAACTAGCCGGACGGGGTGGGTTTGGGAGAAAAAACAATGCATAAACTATCCCTCGCCTCCGGCGTCCTGCCCGAATTCGGGGCGGTGGACGTGATCGAGGCAGGCGCCGCCGCCGGGTTCGACGCGGTCGGCCTCTGGGTCGATCCGCTGGAATGGACCGCGCAGCATACCCGCGATGCGCGCGCAGCATTGCAGCGCACCGGCCTGCCGGTGCTCGACGTCGAGGTCGTGTGGATTCGCCCCGACACCACGCTCGACGATCACCGCAAGGTGCTGGACGTCGGGGCGCAGCTCGGCGCGGCGAACGTGCTATGCGTATCCTCGCACGAGGAGGGCGAGACGATCGAGCGCCTCTCCGCCCTTTGCCGCCACGCCGAGGGATCGGGAATGCGGGTGGCGCTGGAATTCGGCATCTTCACCGAGGTGAAGACCCTGAGCCAGGCGCTCGGCATCCTCGACCGGGTGGGGCATCCCTTGCGCGCGGTGCTGGTCGATCCGATCCACGTCGACCGCTCCGGCACTACGGTCGACCAGATCGCGGCCATCGATCCGGCGCTGCTGCCTTACGCCCAGTTCTGCGACGCGCGGGCCGAGCGGCCCGATCCGGCGAACTTCGACGCGGTCATCACCGATGCCATCGACCTGCGCGAACAGCCGGGCGAAGGCGCGTTGCCGCTGGCGGCGATGCTGCAGGCCCTGCCGCAAGGTATTCCGCTGTCCCTGGAACTGCGCTCGGCGGCGCTACGCGAGGCGTTCTCGCACCCGGCGCTGCGGGCGAAGGCGGTGCTGGACGGGATGCGCGAGTGGATGGGCGTGCTGGCATGACGGTTACCGTGATCACGCTCCTCAAGCGCCGCGAAGGCATGAGCGTCGAGGACTTCCGCGCCTACTACGAAAGCAGCCACCGCGTGATCGGCGAGAAGGTACTGGCCGGCTACGCCACGCGCTACGTGCGCCGGTTTCTCTCGCCGATGGACGGGACGGACCAGCCGTTCGATCACGACGTGGTGATGGAAATCGACTTCCCCGACGCGGCGACGCGCGATGCCTGCTTCGCCGCGCTGGGCGATCCGCAGGTCGCCGCGATGATCGCCGAGGACGAGGAAAACCTGTTTGACCGCAGCCGGGTCCGCGCCTTCACCGTGACCGAGAGTGCATCGGTGATGCCGCCGGTTGGATAACCTCTTCCGTCATTGCGAGCGAAGCGAAGCAAAGCAATCCAGGGCCGAGCGAACCGCTCTGGATTGCTTTGCTTCGCTTCGCTTGCAATGACGAAGGCGTCAGGCCGACTTGCGAGCGGCGCGCTCGCTGGGACGGAAACCGATCTCCGCGAGCAAGTCCATGAGACGCTGGCCGTCGGCCCGGACGCGATCGCGCCATTCCTTGTGGTCGAGGTGGCCCAGCACCGAGCGCTGGAACAACCCGGCTTCCCGCACGGCATCGCGGAGCAGGGCGGCGGGCACAGCATCGGCGTCCACCGTGCCGCTCTCGATGGCACGGATCTCGACGACGCGCGCCACCTGCTGGGCACGACTGCGGTTGAGGGTGTTCATATCCACGTTTCAGGCTCCCGGGCGGGGGCGGCGTCGCGACCGATACCGCGCTGTCTCTCAATCCGGGAACACGGCCGGGCCGATTAAGTTTCGGTTCATCCGGCGAATTAGGGCTTCGCGTTGAAATTTTTTCCTTTGCGTTCAAATGTGAACGCGGAAAGTCAGGCGTGGATCTCCAGAATCTCGAAGACATTGCCGAAGAAGTCGCGGCAATAGGTTCCGGCATAGCCGTGTTTCACGCCGCTCGCATCGATGGTGATGCCCTCCATCGCGGGCGGCGTGTGCACCGGCAGGCCCGCCGCGACGATCCGTTCGTGGACGGCAAGGACGTCCTCCACTTGCAGCGCCATATGGGTATAGCCGTATTCGTTGACGCCCCGGCGCGGGTCCTGCGGTGCCTGCTTCGGGGCGTCGTACTGGAAGACCTCGATCTGGAGATTGCCGAGGCGGCAGAAGAACTGGTTGGCGGCGCTGCCCTTGAGACCCACCACTTCGTCGATGAAGGGGTTGTCGGACCAGCTCAGCGGCTCGACTTCCTCGACCGCGCCGAGGATCTCGAGGTAGAATTCACGTGCCTTGCCCAGATCGGGCACCGAGACGCCGATATGGTGGACGCCGATGACGCCGGGCAGTTTCTGGGCCATGCTCCGCTCCTCCTTTTCAGACCTGGCTGAACCCGCCGTCCATCACCAGTTCGTCGCAGGTCATGAAGCTGGACGCGCTGGAGGCGAGGAACACCACGCCGCCCGCCATTTCCTCCGGTTTGCCGAGGCGGCCGATCGGGTGCGCGACGTTCATCGCCGCGATCGAGGCTTCGCGCGAAGGCGCAGCGCCAAGCTCGATATAGCGGTCCATGATCGAGCCCAGCATCGGCGTGTCGATCCCGCCGGGGTGCACCGAGTTGACGCGGATGTTGTACTTGAGCGCGGCGAACTCTGCGCCCAGGCACTTCGAAAGCATCTTGATCGCGGCCTTGCTGACGCAATAGGCGGCATTGAACGCCGCGCCGCGCAGGCCGCCGACGCTCGAGAAGTTGATGACCGAGGCGCCCGAGGCCCGCGCCTTACCGCCTTCCTGCAGCAGGCCCAGCATGACCTGCGTGCCGATGATCGCCGAGTCGACGTTGATGGCGTTGACCTTGTGGAACTCGGAGAGCGGGGTGTCCTCGAACTTGGTCACGATCGAGAAGCCCGCGTTGTTCACCAGTGCATCGAGGCGGCCGTATTTTTCGCGCACCAGCGCCTCCACCGCGCGCCAGTCGGCCTCGCTGGTGACGTCGTGCCTGAGGTAGTGGTCGGCGCCTTCGATGTCTGCGCTTTCCTTGAGGTCGGTGGCGATCACGGTGGCGCCGGCGGCCTTCATGGCCTTGACGATCTCGCGGCCGATGCCGCCGGCGGCGCCGGTGACGACGGCGATCACGTCGGGAAGGGCGATGGTCATGGTCTTGTCTCTCCCAAGGGCCTCTGTGTGCCGCTGTGGTGGGGTTATGGTATCGCTAGGTGCCGTTGAGTGCCGCTTTGTGCCGCTATTGCGCGGTCCAGCCGCCATCGATGACAAGCTCGCCGCCGGTCATGTACGAACTGTCTGAGGACGCGAGGAAATAGACCGCGCTGGCCAGTTCCGCAGGGTCCGCCAGTCGCCCAATCGGGGTCTTGCTGGACATCAGATCGACCAGATCCTGCGCCTTGCTGGCGACGCCCTTGTCCACCCAGCGCTGGAACCCTTCCTTGAGGAGCGGGGTCAGAACGAAGCCGGGATGCAGCGAATTGGCGCGGATCGGCATCTTCTTTTCGGCGAATTCCAGCGCGATCGACTTGGTGAACAGCCGCACCGCGCCCTTGCTGGCGTTGTAGCCCGAAACCTCGCTCATGCCGACGAGGCCCATGATCGAACTGACGTTGATGATCGAGGCGCCGCCCCGGAAATCCGCCCCGCTCGCGGCCATCAGCGGCACGAACGTCCGCACGCCGAGGAACACGCCATCGACGTTGATGCTCATGATCCGGCGCCAGCCCTCAAGCGAGGTCTCGGCCACCGGGCCGGTCAGGTCGATGCCCGCATTGTTGACCAGAATGTGCAGTTTTCCGTGCCTTTCGGTCACGGCGGCGAGCACTTTGGCCCAGTCGTCCTCGCTGGCGACATTGGCGCTGACGTAGCTGGCGGCCTGCCCCAGACGGGCGAGCGTGGCGCTGGCATACTCGGTGTCCGGCGCCTCGAGGTCGGTCAGGACCACTTCCGCGCCTTCGGCCAGGAACCGCTCGACACAGGCGAGGCCGATGCCGCGAAGCCCGCCGGAAACCAGCGCTACGCGGCCCTTCAGCCGCTGCGAACCCAGTTCCTCGCTCATACGCCGTTCATCCCTGCGGTGGACGCGCCGTCCATGGTGAATTCGCTTCCCGAACAGAACCTTGCCTCATCGCTTGCAAGCCAAGCGACCATCCCGGCGACTTCCTCCACGGCGGCCATGCGGCCCATCGGAGACAGGCCCTCGTAGGCGGCGCGGGTGGCGACGGGGTCGCCCGATTTCTCGATCAGGTTCACGATCAGGGCGGTCTCGACGACGCCCGGCAGCACGGCGTTGACGCGGATGCCGTACTTCTGGTTGCCCGAATGCACCGCCGACGCCTTGACCAGCGCGATCACGGCGGCCTTCGACACCGAATAGGCCACGAAGTTGCCCATCGCCCGGTGCGCGTTCATCGAGGAGTTGACGATGATCGAGCCGACCGGCCCTTCCGGGTTCTTCGCCATGGCCCGCATCGCGTGCTGCACGGTGAGCATGACGCCGGTGAGGTTGACCCCCATGACGTTGTTCCAGCCTTCGATCGAGATGCTCTCGATGCTGCCGTCGCCGCTTTCGGTCCCGGCATTGGCGAAGGCGATGTCGAGCCGCCCGTGCTTTTCGAGGATCTGTGCGATCAGGCCGTCCCACGCCGCCGCGTCGGTGACGTTGTGCTTCACGAACTCGGCCCCGGTCGCGGCGCACAGCGCATCCGCCGCCGCTTGGTTGGAGCCGGTGAAAATGACTTTAGCCCCGTCGGCGCACAGACGCTCGACAGTGCCGGCGCCGATGCCGGAGGTTCCTCCGGTGACCAGCGCCACCTTGCCTTCAAGCCGCTTCACGGCATTCTCCCGATTACTATCCCGGCCAACATGGCCCATCCGCGCCGCTCCACAACCTATGATTTTGAGCAAGGTGACTTGTGGTGCAGCGGGGTGCAGAAATGGCGACAAACAGGGAAATGCGTTCTTGGGAGATTGAACGACCATGGCCGATCGAGATCCGGAAATCGCCGGAAAGCTGGGTGAAGACCGCAGCGAAGGCATAAGCTGGGCGGAACTGATGGCGCAGGATTCGCGCACTCCGCCTGCGATTCTGACTGACGAGAGCTATACGTACCGCGGTTCGGAGGCGATTCCCGCCGAGCGTTACACCAGCGAGGCATTCGCCAAGCTCGAACGCGAGCGGATGTGGCCCTACGTGTGGCAGTTCGTCGCGCGCGAGGAAGACCTGCCCGATCCGGGCGACTTCATCGTCTATGAGAACGCGGGCCGTTCGTACCTCGTCAGCCGTCAGGACGACGGCTCGATCCGGGCGATGCACAACGTCTGCCTCCACCGTGGCCGCAAGCTGCGCACCGAGGAAGGCGCGGCCGACAAGTTCGTTTGCCCGTTCCATGGCTTTGCTTGGAAGAAGGACGGCAGCTTCGATTCGATGCCCTGCCAGTGGGACTTCCCGCACCTCGCCGAAAAGGATCTCGACCTGCCCGCCGCCGAAGTCGGCCGCTGGTCGGGCTACGTCTTCATCCGTGAGGAATCGGGCGGCCCGAGCCTCGAGGAATTTCTCGCCCCGCTGCCCGAGCACTTCAAGCGCTGGCGGCATGAGGAATGTGCCAGCGTCATGCGCGTGGCCAAGGAAGTGCCGGCCAACTGGAAGGTGGTGATGGAGGCTTTCATGGAAGCCTGGCACACCATCGTCACGCACCCGCAGCTGCTGCCGTTCACCGGCGATTCCAACGCCGCCTACTGGACCTGGGGCGACAACGTGAACGTCAACCTCGTGCCCTTCGGCGTGATGAGCCCGCACATCGCGGAAGGGCAGGGCGAGCAGTGGATCGTCGACGAGTTCATCAAGTACAACGGTCGTTCGGGTGACAACTACGAGGGTGAGGCCCACACCAACCCGATGGCGATCAAGGTGCCCGAGGGCATGACCGCTCGCGCCGCGCTGGGCGCCGCCATGCGCGCGGCCTATACCGAGAGCACCGGCTACGACCATGCCGACGCGACCGACGCCGAGCTGCTCGACGGACTCGTCTACAACGTGTTCCCGAACTTCGCGCCTTGGGGCGGGTACATGCCGAACATCGTCTACAACTGGCTGCCCGGCAAGACGCCCGACACCTGCATCATGGAAGTCCGCATCCTCGCGCGCATTCCCAAGGGCCAGCCGATCCCGCGCGGCGCGCCGCTGAAGATGCTGCGGCTCGACCAGAAGTGGACCGAGGCGCCGGAACTCGGCATTCTGGGCGACGTGTTCGAGCAGGACATGGATAACCTGCCTTACGTGCAGGACGGCCTCCATGCCTCGAAGAACGGCAAGGTGAACCTCGGCAACTATCAGGAAATCCGCATCCGCCAGTTCCAGGACACGATGATGAAGTACATCGTCGGCGACCTTGGGGGCGACCTCGGCGGGGCTCCGAAGGCATGAGTGAGGCTGAAGGCGCGCATCCGCCGCGCATAAACTGCGCCCTCATCTGCGGCGGCGTGTGGCACGACATGGACTTCGCGCGGCTGGAGCTTCTGAAGCTCCTCGCCGAAGACCCCAGCGTGCGCACCCGCGTGTTTGAGGATTACGAGAACCTCGACGCGCTGCGGCAGGCGGACATCCTCATCACCTATACCTGCGACGTCACGCCCTCGCTGGCGGCGCAGGAGGTGCTGCGCGACTGGCTGAAGGCGGGCGGGCGCTGGCATGCGCTGCACGGCACCAACTCGGTGCTGCGCCTGCTTTCCGAAGGGCCGGACAAGGGCCTTTGGGACGCCCCGCGCTGGGCGCCGCTGTTCATGGACATGCTGGGTTCGCAGTTCATCTCGCACCCGCCGATCGCCCCTTACACGGTGACCGTGGCCGATCCCGGCCATCCGCTGGTGGAGGGGATCGAGCCGTTCGAGACAACCGACGAACTCTACCACATGGAAACGCACGGCCACCTGCACGTCCTGCTGGAAACCGATTGCACGGTGGAGGGTACCGGCTTCGTCGAAGCGGCCGATGCACTCGGCAAGCAGCCGGTGATGTACCTCAAGGATCACGGCAAGGGCGCTGTGCTCTACAACACGCTGGGCCATTGCCGGGGACACTACGATCTCCAGCCGATGCTCGACTGGTGGCCGACGGTGGACCGCTGCGCGTGGGATCTCCCGGTGTTCTACGAATTGCTGCGCCGGGGCATCGCCTGGCTCAAGCAGGGCGGGAAGTGAGACGCGGCGCCGGGGTCTGCCCCGGCGCCGTCCCGCTCAATCGACCTTGAACGGAAGCGCTCCGGTTTCATCCGACCGCGTCGGCCACAGGATAGTCAGAGCGATCCGGGCGAACTTCCAGCGGCCGTGCTGCCGGACGTAGTGGTCGTCGTAGCGGCCGATCAGCAGCAGCGGGTTCGCCTCCCCGCCCGGCGTGACGATGGCCGAGCCCGTATGCTGGCGCGTGACGAGGTCCAGCAACAGGCAATGCCCGCGCGCGGTGTCAGGTCCAGTCAGCTCGATGGCGTGATTGGCGACGTAATGCAGCGTCTCCAGCGGCGCGCGCAGGTGCTTCCAGTGCTGGCGATAGAGGCCGAGCACCGCGTCGATGCCTTCGTAGGGCTCCGGAAACTCGCATAGGATGTCGTCGGCGAAATTGCGGCGCACCGCAGCCTCGTCCATCGAGTCGAAGGCGGTCGAGTAATCCACGCGAAGCTGGCGGATTCCCTCGCGTGCGATCAGGTCTTCAAGAGTCATCATCTTCTCCCGCTTGTGATTATTCTTTGGTCGAGGCGCGCTTGAGGCGGGCGATCTTCTTCTGGATCGCTGCCAGCTTGCGCATGTAGGTCTCGCGAATGTCGCCGGTCAGCAGCAGCGCCGCGCTCTGCAGGAAGCAGGCGTGCAGCTCGGCGCGGCACTGGTCACCCGCGCACTGGCCCAGCGACCAGCGGCGGTAGACCACGAATTCGTGCATGACGTGGGTATCGACCAGCGAGGCGAGGTCGAGATCATCGCGCACGTGGCCTTTGGCGCGCTGCAGGTCCAGCCACCCCGAGAAGCGCGTGTGCGCCACCGAGGTCAGTTCCCGCACTTCCAGTTCGCGCGGTTCGGGCGCGAAGACGAAGTCGATCACCACCCGGGCGTAGAGACTGTCGCGCTCAAGCTCGCTGACCATCCAGTCGAGTTCGCGGAACACCACCTCCAGCGTGTAAGTCGCACCGCGCCGGGCGATGTGTTCGCGCACCTCGACCATGCGATCGACGACGGTGGCGCTGATGACGCCGTCCTTGTCGCCGAACAAGCGGTAGAGCGTGCGCTGGGCCACCCCGGCGTCCTCTGACAGCCGCCGGATCGTCAGCGCCGCGACCCCGCCTTCGCCCAGGATGCGGTGTGCGGTGTCGACGATGCGCGCGCGCCGCTCCGTCATGGCCGGGCTGGTATAGCGGCGGCGAATCACGGGCGCTTTTTTCGCGATCACGTCTTGCATCGCAGCAATGCCCCCCGGCGTGGCGGTTCTCTTTTCATTACCGCGAGAAACGTGAACTTCGCCGCTGTCCAAGACAATCCCCTCCGCTCCATCACCGCTGCACTGCGGTAAAACAAATCATACATGAATGTTTTTTATGTCTTCACAAAAATGATCATATGTACTCATTTATGCCTGTCCGGCGAAAAAGTCGGCACGTGATTCGAACTGCCCATGACCAGACGAAGGCAGTCGGTTCGGAGGGGAAGAACATGATCGGCAAACGACACCTGAATTGCGTCTTCACGACTTTTGCCACGGGGCTTCTGGCGAGTGTCAGCACTACCGCGATGGCCCAGAGCACACCGGCTTCCGCGCCGCCGCAGGCCGACCCGCCGCCGCAGCAGGGCGGACTGGAGGACATCGTCGTCACCGCGCGGCGCATCTCGGAATCGCTGCAGGATACGCCGGTGGCAGTCTCCGCCTTCACCGAGACGGCGATCCAGAACAAGTTCGCCACCGACATCCGCGCGCTGGCGGGCGACGTGCCCAACGTCGTCATCACCAACGTGCCGGGCTTCAACGCCGCCTCGATCGGTATTCGCGGCCAGTCCACCGGCGACATCATCCTGACCTTCGAGCCCGCCGTCGGCGTGGTGGTGGACGACTTCGTCCTCGCCCACGTCCAGACCCAGTTGTTCGACCTGTTCGACGTGGAGCGCATCGAAGTTCTACGCGGCCCGCAGGGCACGCTGTTCGGCAAGAACACCGTGGGCGGCGTCGTCAACGTCATCACCAAGAAGCCGGAGCCCGGCTTCAGCGGCGAAGTGCGGCTCGGCTATTCCAGCTTCAACACCAAGGACGTCAAGGCCGCGATCAATATCCCGCTGGCCGAGAACCTCTATTTCCGCGCGGCGGGATCGTTCCAGGAGAGCGACGGCTACTACCGCCTGACCAAGAACAATGACGTCGACGGCTTCGAGGGCGTGCCGGGACGCGGCCAGCGCTGGGGCGGATCGCGCTACTTCAGCGCCCGCGCCAAGCTCTTGTGGGAGCCGACCGACGACACCAACATCCTGCTCACCTACGAACTGCTGCGCGATCGCGGCGACAGTCCGCCCTCGGTCAACGAGACGCCTCCGGGTTTCCTGATCGACGTAGTCGGGTTTCCCGGCATCCAGACCACCGGGCAGAGCCCCTACAAGACCGGCACCACGCTGTGCGAAGGTTCGGCCACCGCGCCGACTTGCGTGGGCACGCTCGATGGTCACCGCGTCGATGTGGACGGCGTCTACTTGCGCGGCGAGCATTCGGTCGATGACGTCGGCACGATCACCGTCGTCGGCGGTTGGCGGCGGGTGCAGTCCAAACTGCCTTCCGACTATACGGGCGAGAACGCCTACCTGTTCGTCTCCACGCGTGAGGACGTGCGCAAGCAGTACAGCCTCGAAGCACGGTTCAGCTCCGACTTCTCGGACGTCCTGAAGTTCACCGTGGGCGGCATGTACTGGGGGCAGAAGCTGGACGCCAATGCCACCAGCTTCCTCGGCTTCCTGCGTTTCCTGGGCGACCCCACTGCGCTGACCGACCCGAACCAGTCCACCGCGAACTACAAGGTCGACAGCTACGCGGTGTTCGGCGAGGCGGAGTACAAGGTCGCCGACCCGTTCTCGGTCTTCGTCGGTGCACGCTACACCAAGGAGAGCAAGGACTTCGCGGTGCGTCCGCAGGTTCGCCGCTCGACCATCGCGACGGGGTTCTGGCCCGAGTACAGCGACAGCGCGAAGTTCTCCAAGCCGACGATGCGCGCAGGCTATCGCTGGGAGATCGCCCCGGGCATCAACAACTACTTCACCTACAGCCAGGGCTACAAGTCGGGCGGCTACAACGAGCAGGCGATGTCCGCTACGTCGGCACTGCCGTTCCGTGAGGAGACCGCCGACAGCTTCGAACTGGGCTTCAAGACCGAGACGGCCGATCGCAAGCTGCGCGTCAACATCGCGGCGTTCTATGTGAAGTACAACGATCTGCAGCGCGACGCAGTGGTCCCCTTCATCGATCCGATCACCGGACTGCCGGGGCAGGAGACGCGGACGACCAATGCGGGCAAGGCCCACGTAAAGGGCATCGAACTCGAAATCTCCGCCGCACCGGTGGTGGGCCTGACGATGGGCGCTTCGGTCGGCTGGCAGAAGGCGGAGTACGACGAGTTCAGCACCGACGTGAACGGTGACGGCATCAACGACGATGCCTCTTACCTCAAGCTGCGCAATGCGCCCAAGTGGACGGCCAGCGGGAACGTGCATTACGAGTTCCCGCCGACCGACTGGGGCGTCGTCTCGCTCAACGCCGACGTCAACTATCAGGCACAGTACGAATCCACGACGCTCAACGCCGACTATTCGCAAGGTCAGGCGCGCACACTGGTGGGGGCGAGCATCGGCTGGACCGATCCCGACGAGCGCTTCCGCGTCGCGGTGTTCGGTCGCAACCTGCTGGACAAAGTCTACCGCGTCTCGGCCAACTCGGTCGCGGGGCTGTTCAACTTCACCAACTACGCCCCGCCGAGGAGCTTCGGCGTCGAAGGCTCTGTGAAGTTCTGACGATGGTGGCGGCGCTCTCCTCACGGGCAGGTGCGGGCCTGCGCCGAGCCGGCCTTCCCCTGCGGTTTCGTGCGCCGCAGGGGAAGGTTAGGCTTCTCTCGCTTCGTGATGACGCCCCCCCATACCGTCATTGCGAGCGGAGCGAAGCAATCCAGGGCGGTTTGCGAGCCGTTGGATCGCGTCGCTCCGCTCGCAATGACGAAGGTAGGGCTTCAGGGCAGCTTGTGCGCGCGGCCGATGCCCTTGGGGACGAGGTCGAAGGCGAAGCTGATGCGTTCCTTGTCGCCGCCGAAGGGCAGGGTGGCGTGCCACATGTACGAGGGGAACAGGATCATCCGGCCCGCGCGCGGCGGGTAGGTGACGGGCGTGCCGCCGCCGCCCAGTTCCTCCGGCAGCAGGCCGATGGCGAAAGCGCCGTCCTCACCCTCGAACTCGGGATAATAGACGCCCGAGAGCCAGTTGGGTGCATGGATATGCGGGCCGACTTCCCCGCCGGGGCGCAGGATCGTGCCCCACAAGGTGAGGCTCCACTCCTCGGGCAACGCGTGGAGCAGGGGGTGGTCGGCGGGTTCCTCGGCAAGGCGTGCATGGGCACTGGCGAGATGATCGCGGGCGATCCGTGCAAGGGCGCCGATCGCCGGGCTCCGCGCATCGGCGAGGTCGGCGCTTTGGCGTCCCTGGCGGGTCACGAGGCCCTCCGGCTCGAACGTCAGCGACGGGTGAGCACGCAGTTCCTCCACCAGCGCGGCGTTGAACGTCGCGAGGTCGTCGAAGCCCGGCGCGGCGTCGATGTCATGCACGGTGACGAAGCGGTCGAGCGCCATGATCCGTTCGCGATCGCCGGTCCAGCCCAGCTTCTCGAAGGCGGCGAGCGCCAGCGCGACCGGCGTGGTGACGCTTGGCTGCGTGGCGACGAGTTTACCGCAGACGCCCAGCGCATCGCGCTCCTGCCCGGCGCGGATCATCGCCCGCACCAGATTGATGCCGAGCGCATGGTTGGGTTGCGCCGTATCGAAAGCGCGGCGCAGCACCTCCACCGCACCTGTGTAATCGCCCGCCTGCTCACGCATGAGCCCAAGCTGGTTCGCCGCGCGAGGGTTGCCGGGCTGCACGCGCAGGATTTGCCCGACGAGGCTTTCCGCCTCGTCCCGCTCTCCACAGGCGGCAAGCGCATCGACAAGGTTCAGCGCCGTGTCGAGGTGCCCGGGCCGCAGTTCCAGCGAGCGCCGGTAACGCGTAACCGCTTCGCCATGTCGTCCCAGCCGGGCCAGTGCGACGCCGGTATTGTTGAGCGCATCGGCGCTGTCTCCGGCCTGCGTCAGCACCTCCAGCGCCTCTTCATACCGCTCCGCCGCGATCAGGCAGGAGCCGAGGTTGGCCAGCGTCGCGGCATGTCCGGGGCGCAGTTCCAGCGCGGCGGCGAAGGCCTGCAGCGCCTCTTCGTAAGCGCCCGCGTTCTTGAGCGCGACGCCCAGGTTCTGCCGCCGCCCGGCATCGCGCGGATCGGCGGCGCAGGCATCGCCGAAGGCGCGCACGGCATCTTCCATGCGCCCGGTACGCTGGGCGACGATCCCTGCCAAAGTCAGCGCGTCGGCATCCCCCGGCTTCGCGGACAGCAGGCGGTCCACCAACGGCCGGGCCGCCACCGGGTCCGGCCCCTGCGCGACGCGCGCCGCTTCGGCCAGCATTTCCCCCCACATGACGAAAGGTCCTCTCCGATATGATTGGTGTCATCATGCATGTCCGCACGAAGCCGGACAAGACGCAGCGCTTCATCGAACTGACCACGCAGCTGCAGAAGGACGTGCGCGCCAACGAGGCCGATACCCTGCTGTTCCAGGTCATGCAATCGCGCGAGGACCCGAACGCCTTCGGCTTCACCGAGATCTTCACCGACATCGCCGCCAAGGAAGCGCATGCGAACCGCCCCTACCACGTCGCCATGTCGGCGGAGGGCTACGCCTGCCTCGACGGCGACCCCGACATCCGCGTCTTCGACCTTCTGGGTGAAGCCGCCAAGGCAGGAGTTCACGCATGACCGGTTCGCTTGAAGGACGCATCGCCCTCGTCACCGGCTGCACCGGCGGCATCGGCAGTGAAATCTCCCGCCAGCTGGCGGAAGCAGGCGCGACGGTGATCGGCGCCGACCTCCCGGCCGAGGCAGGCGGCTGGCAGGGCGATTCCTACCTGTCCCTCGACGTGACCGACGAGGTATCCTGGCAGTCGGCGATCGGCGCGGTGGAGGCGCAGTACGGGCGGCTCGACGTGCTGGTCCATGTCGCGGGCATTGTCGTCGTCGAGAAGATGGAGAACACCACCATCGAGCAGTGGCGCAAACAGATGGCGGTCAACGTCGACGGCCCGTTCCTCGGCACCAAGGTGGCCGCGCAGCTCCTCCGGCGCTCGGGCGAGAGCCTGCCGCACGGCGCCTCGGTGGTGGTGATTTCCTCGGTCGCGGGCAAGATCGGCTCGCCGCTGCACGTCGGGTACTGCACGTCCAAGGGCGCGGTGACGCTGTTCGTGAAGGCCTGCGCGATGGAGTTCTCCGCGCTGGGCTACAAGGTGCGGGTCAACTCGGTGCACCCCAGCGGCGTCAAGACCGGCATGGTCGACCACATCCTCCAGCGCATCGTCGACAACGGTTTCGCCGCCAGCGTCGAGGAAGCCGCGGCCGGGCTCGCGCCCGCGCACCCGATCGGGCGCATGGCCGATCCCATCGACGTCGCGAAGACCGTGCGCTTCCTCGCCTCGGACGAGGCCGGGTACATGCACGGCTCGGAACTGATCGTCGACGGCGGGTTCACCGCGCAATGAGCGGGCTCAGCGGAAAAGTCGCCGTCGTGACGGGCGGCACCAGCGGTATCGGCGCGGCCGTCGCCAAGCTGCTGACCGAGGCGGGCGCAAAGGTCGCGGTGCTGTCCGAAGTGCCGCAGGCCGATCTCGACAAGGCGGTGGCAAGCGGCACGCTCGCCCATGCGGCGCACGTGGACATCGCCGATGCCGCTGCCGTCGCGGCGGCTGTGCAGGGCATTGAGGCGGCGCTCGGCCCGGTCACGCTGCTGGTCAACAACGCGGCGATCTGGGCGCCCAACCCGGTGCCGGAAAGCCCGCTCGCGCTGTTCGATCGGCACATCGACGTCAATCTCAAGGGCAGCTTCTACGTCACCCAGGCGGTGCTGCCCGCGATGATCGAGGCGGGCGGCGGCGCGATCGTGTTCATCGGCTCGGTCAGCGGCACGGCGGGCCGCGCGGGCGACAGCGCCTACAGCGCTTCCAAAGCCGGGGTCGCCATGCTGGCGCGTACGCTGGCGGCGGAGCTGGGCCCGAAACGCATCCGCATCAACTGCGTGTGCCCCGGCGCGGTGGCGACGCCGCTGACCGCGAACTTGCGCACCCCCGAAGGCGAGCAGGCCATCGCCGCGCTGATGGACGGCCATCCCAGCCCGCGCCGCCAGTTCTTCATGGACCCCGAGCAGATCGCCCAGCTCGTCTGCTTCCTGCTCGATGACAAGTCGAGCGCGCTGCACGGCGCGGTCATCCCCGCCGACGAAGGCCTTACCGCAACGATGTAATTCCCAACGAGAGGACAAGAACCATGACCGTTCAGCATGATGCCGGAAAACTCGGCGACCTCATCGTCAACATCAACGACTGCCACGAAGTCGCGCTCGGCACCGGCACCACGATCCGGCTGCTGCGCTACAGCGAGGAGACCGGCGACTGGGTCCTGTGGGTCCACATGGAGCCCGGCGCGACCTTCGCCCCGCACTGGCACCTTGGGCACGGGCAGTACTTCGTCACCAAGGGCGAGCTGATCTACGACGTCGGCTCAGCGCCTGCGGGGACTTACGGCTACGAACCGATCGGCTCGCGCCACAACGAGGCGCGCTGCGACGAAGTGACCGAATATCTCTTCATGGGCCACGGCGCCGTCGCCTTCCTCGACGAGGCGGGCGAGATCCGCTTCATCCTCAACCACGAATTCCTGCGCGACGTGGCCAAGGGCGAGGTCGTCTCCAACGTCGCCAACGAGGGGCTGGAGGAAGCGGCATGACCGCACCCTCAAACCCCCGCGCCGACCGACTGCGCGCGATGATGGCGGCGGAGGGGCTGGACGCGGTCGTGCTCAGCCATCCGCATGACGTGCGCTATGCGGTGGGCTATCACTCGATCCTCGAACGCTGGCAGCAGATGGAGCCGATGGCCGCCGCCATCGTATACGCCGACCCCGCCAAGCCGCTGACACTGGTGATCCCGGAGGCGAACCTCGGCCTCGTCGCGGTGCTCAACAAGGACGGCGATGCCTGCACCTTCGGCGAGGTGCGGACGTTCGACATGCTCAACTTCTGCGAGGTCAGCCGCTACATCGACCCCGACCGCAACGGCGGCCAGCTGGCCGAGGACGCCGCCGGGATGATGGGCGCGATCAGGGGCAGTTGCCAGCCCGACATCGCCGCCGCCATTGCTTCGGGCCTTGTCGATCACGGCATGGCGGGCAAGGCGATCGGCTTCGACGAGCACCGCGTCTCCGCGCGCATTTCGGCCGCCGTTCCGCATGCATATTCCGACGTGCTCGACTTCATGATGCGCGTGCGGGTGGTGAAGACCCCCGGCGAACTGGCGCGCTACCGCAAGCTGGGCAAGCTGGCCGACCGGATCATCGCCCACGCCGGATCGCTGCTCCATGAAGGCGCCGACTGGAACGACGTACAGGCGCGCATCTGCGACTTCATGGTGCGCAATGAAGTGATCCCGGTGGACGAAGGCGCGATGCTGTTCGGCGGCGCTTACGAAGCGGACGAGTTCATCCCCGACTTGTTCCGCACACGCGGCAACCGGGCCTTGCGGCGCGGCGACATCGTGATCCTGGAGACGCAGGGCATCCACGACGGCTTCTGGGTGGATATCAACCGCACCGCCGTCGTCGGCAAGGCCAGCGCCGAGTACCGCCACCAGCATGACGTCCTGCGCGATGCTTTCCTGAAGATGGTGGACCACCTGCGCCCCGGCGTCTCCACCGCCAGCCTGCCCGCGATCGGCTATGAGCACCTCAAGGCCAACGGTATCGCCACGCCCGAGAAGCTGCTGGTCGTGGCGCACGGCATCGGCCTGATGCCGCTGGAAATCCCGCTGGCTTTCCCCGCAGCTGGCCTTGCGGGCGTGAAGCAGGGCTTCGTGATGGAGGAGGGGATGCTGATCTCGCTCGACAGCCTCTACTTCGGCGCGAAGCTGGGGCCGTGCCACATGGAGAACGTCTACGCGATCACCGCGGGCGCTCCCGAACCGATGTACGCGGCCCCGCTCGAACTGTTCGAGGCGGTGACGCCCGAGCCTGCGAACGCAGCATGAGGTGCGACGGGCCACGCCGGGCGGCCCCACGCTGGATTGCCGCGCGACAGCGTCGCTCGCAATGACGAGTGCAGGAACACACCCCACTCTCGTCATTGCGAGCGTAGCGAAGCAATCCAGGGCGGCTTGTGCGGTGCCGGATCCTTTCGCGCCGCTCGCAATGACGAACCCCAAGAAAAGGAGAGAGCGATGACCGCCATCGGCGACAACGACCGCAGGCTTGAGAAGTACCGCCGGATGCAGCGCATCCGCCAGTTCGAGACCAAGGCCGAATCCATCCATGCTGCAGGCGAGATCCCCGGCGCGCTGCACACCTATGCGGGGATGGAGGCTTCGGGCGTCGGCGCCTGCATGGCGCTGCGCGACGACGACTACATGGTCGGCACGCACCGCAGCCACGGCCATCCGATCGCCAAGGGATCGACGCTGCGCCCGCTCATGGCCGAACTGCTCGGCAAGGCGACGGGCGTGTGCAAGGGCAAGGGCGGCTCGATGCACTTGTCCGATTTCGCGATGGGCAGCCTGGGCGAAACCAGCATCGTCGGCTCCGGCGGCCCGGTCGCGGCAGGTGCAGCATTGGGCGCGAAGCTGCAGGGGCTGGACCGCGTTGCGCTGTGCTTCTTCGGCGACGGCGCCTCCAGCGAAGGGGCGATCCATGAAGGCATGAACCTTGCCGCTGTATGGAAGCTGCCCGCGATCTTCGTGTGCGAGAACAACCGCTTCGGCATGTCCACGCCGACTTCCGCCGCCGTGGCGGGCGTCAATGTCGCGGACCGCGCGCATGGCTACGGCATCCCCGGCGTCATCGTCGACGGGCAGGACGTGGACGCCGTCGAGGAGGCCGTGCGCGAGGCGGTGGACCGTGCTCGTGCCGGCAAGGGGCCGACGCTGATCGAGACCAAGACCTACCGCTACCGTGACCACGCGGTGAACATGGGCCGCGACCTCACCCCGCGCGGGCCGGAGCATGACGACTGGGTCGCACGCGATCCGATCACGCTCTACCGCGCGCGCCTGCTCGCCGATGGCGTGGCCGAGGGCGATCTCGACGCCATCGACGCGGCAATCGCCGAGGAAGTGACGGATTCGCTGAACTTCGCGCGCGAGAGCGCATACCCGGTCTTCGAGGAGGCCTTTGACCACGTCTTCGTCGATCGCTTGCCGATCCCCGACGACGTTTTGGCGCACGCCTGAGAAGGAACCGCAATCATGGCCAAGATCACTTTCCTCGAAGCCATCCAGCAGGCCCAGGCCGAAGAGCTGGAGCGCGACCCCCGTGTCTTCATGATGGGCGAGGACATTCGCTGCAACGTCTTCGGCACCACCACCGGCTTCGTCGAGCGCTTCGGCGAGGAGCGCATCCGCGACACGCCGATCTCCGAGAACGGCTTCATCGGCGCGGCGGGCGGCGCGGCGATGGTGGGGATGCGGCCCATCGTCGATGCGACGCTGTCCTCGTTCCTCTATCCGGCGATGGACCAGATCTGCTCGATCATCGCCAAGTCCCGCTACATCTACGGCGGACAGGCGAAGCTGCCGCTCGTGCTGCGCTCCTGCATGTTCTACGGCAACTCCAATGCTGCGCAGCATTCCGACCGGCCCTACCCGATGTTCATGAACATGCCGGGCCTCAAGATCATCTGTCCCTCCGATGCCGCCGATATGAAGGGCCTGCTCAAGTCCGCGATCCGCGACGACGATCCGGTGATGAGTTTCGAGGACGGCACCTGCTGGATGAACAAGGCAGAAGTGCCTGACGATCCCGACTTCCTGATCCCCATCGGCAAGGGCGACATCAAGCGCGAAGGCACCGACATCACCGTCGTCGCTATCGCCGGCGGGGTCAACGTCGCGCTCAAGGCCGCGAAGCAACTGGCGGGCGAAGGCATCTCGCTGGAGGTCATCGACCCGCGCACGCTGGTCCCGCTCGACCGCGATCTGATCCTGCGCTCGGTGCGCAAGACCGGCCGCGCGATCTGCGTCGATCCGGCCAACCGCACCTGCAGCGCCGCCAGTGAGATCGCCGCCACCATCGTCGAGGAGGCGTTCGAGGCCCTGCGCGCGCCGGTGGTGCGGATCACGACTCCCGATACGCACCTGCCGTTCAGTCCGCTCATCGAAAAGCCGCTCTATCCCTCGGTGGAGCGCATCGTGAGTGCCGCCAGGCGCCTCGTAGGTGCCGTTGAGTTCCAGTCAGCCTGAGGAGCGAACATGGCCGAATTCACGATGGTCCTGCCGCAATACGGCATGGGGATGCAGGACGGCGAGATCGTCCGCTGGCTCAAGCAGCCGGGCGACGCGGTCGAGGAAGGCGAGAATCTCGTCGAGGTGGAAGCCGCGAAAACCACGGTGGAAGTGCCCGCGCCGGTCTCCGGCACGCTGCTGCGCATCGTCGCCGGGGAGGGCGAGACGGTGGACGTGCGCGCCCCGATCGCGGTGATCGAGACGGGCTGAGGGCGGCTTCGCGCGATACCGAAACAGACCTCCGGGAGAGGACGCGAGAATGAAGGACGGGAAGGAAGCCCGTTGGCCGCGCTGGCTGGCGGGAGCAGTGCTGATCGCGATTGGAGCGGTGCTCCTCGTCGGTGGCGTCAGGCTGCTGACGCTGGGGGGATCGGCGTATTACCTGCTGGCCGGGCTGGCCTGCACGGCGTCCGGGGCACTGCTCTGGAAGGGCGATGGGCGGGGACTCTGGCTCTATGCGGCGATGCTGCTAGGCACCGTGATCTGGGCCTTCTGGGAGGTCGGCGTACAGTTCTGGCAGCTCCTGCCGCGTCTTGCGGGGCCGACGGTGATCGGCGCCGTTCTGGTGCTGCCGTGGCTGCGACGCCGACTGACTTCCGCTTCCGACGCCGGGACGCGCTGGGGGCCCGGCGCGGTCGTGCTGGTCGCGGCACTGGCGCTGCTTGGGACGTTCCTGACGGTGCCTGTCTTCGATGTATCGCCCGGTCGCGTAGACCCCCTCGCTCCGGTGAGCCCAGGAAGCGCGGAGTGGACGGACTATGGCGCGAACCTGTCAGGCACCCGCCATTCACCGGCCGCGCAGATCACCCCGGTCAATGCCGCGAAGCTCAAACAGGCATGGTCCTTCAAAACCGGTGACACCAAGGCCAAGCGGCCTGAGATCAAGTCCATTTCCTTCATGGCGACGCCGCTGATGGTGGACGACAAGGTCGTGTTCTGCTCGCCTACCGGCAAAGTCTTCGCTCTCGACGCCGATACCGGTAGGCAGATCTGGCTACGCGATCCGCATACGCAAATCGGCAATGCGCAGATGCTCAACTGCCGCGGCGTGTCCTATCATGCCGACCCTGCCGCAACGGGGATCTGCGCCAGGAGGATCCTCAGCATGACTGTGGATGGTCGTTTCCTTGCAAGCGACCTGGCAACCGGCGCGCCCTGTCCGGACTTCGGGAAGGGTGGGACCGTGAACCTTGATGAAGGACTGGGTGATGTGGACCCGTTCCGCTCCTACACCTCGTCACCGCCAGTCATCGTCGGCAACACGGCGATCCTGGGCGCCTATGTGCGTGACAACTACACCAAGGATGACCCCTCCGGCGTCGTGCGCGCGTTCGATGTGAAGAGTGGCAAGTTGCTCTGGGCTTGGGACAGTGGCCGTCCGGACGATGCCCCGCCGCTCAAGTCCGGCGAAAAGTGGACGCGCGGTTCAGTCAATGCCTGGACCGCCTTCAGCGCCGATCCTGCGTTGGGTCTTGTGTACGTGCCCACGGGCAACGCGACGCCTGATCACGTCGGCACCCATCGCTCGCCGATGCTGGAACGGTACGCCAGCTCGATCGTAGCGCTGGACGTGACCAGCGGACGGGTGCGCTGGGCGTTCCAATCGGTACATCACGACTTGTGGGATTACGATTTGCCGGCCCAGCCCAGCGCTGTGAATTTCGTGCTGAAGGGTCGTAAAGTTGCAGCGCTGATCGTTCCGACCAAGCGCGGTGAAATCTTCGTTCTCGATCGTGCTACCGGCAAACCGCTTACACCGGTCGAGGAGCGCCCAGTCCCGCGTGGGAATCTGCCAGGTGAACGTTACTCACCCACGCAGCCTTATCCCACAGGTTTTGCATCTTTCGCTCCGGCGCCTCTGACGGAAGCTGGCATGTGGGGGGCTACGCCGCTCGATCAGATGTGGTGTCGGATTCGCTTTCGATCGCTTGACTATAAAGGCATGTTCACACCGCCGTCGGAACGCGGAATACTGCAGTGGCCCGGAACGTTCGGTATCCTCAACTGGGGTGGCGTCAGCATCGATCCTGAGCGCAATCTGATGATCGTGAACTCGGCGGCTATTCCGCAGGAAGTGCGCTTGTTCCGTCATGGCGCCAACACGGATCGACCGGCGATGGCAAAGGATTCCCACGCACCGGGTTACCTTCCGCAATATGGAACCAATTATGGTGTCAGCTTGCTGCCGATGTTTTCTCCTCTGGGCATCCCTTGCGCAGCTCCGCCATGGGGGAAGCTTGCGGCGGTCGATCTCGCGACTGGCAAGATCGCCTGGAGTCGGACTTTCGGCACGTCTGCGGACACGGCGCCACTCGGCATACCATTGCCCGGCGCATTCAACCTAGGTGGATCGGCTAATACGGCAGGTGGCGTTACCTTCATAGGCGCGGCGATGGACAATTATCTACGAGCATTCGACACGACGACGGGAAGGGAAATCTGGAAGGGGCGTCTCCCAGCGGGCGGGCAAGCCACCCCGATAACTTATGTGTCAAGAAAAACGGGAAAGCAGTATGTAGTGATTGCGGCAGGCGGGCACGCGTACATGCAGACCACATCAGGTGATTCTGTAGTGGCCTTTACTTTGCCATAGTCCATTAGAAGGTAGGTTGGCTGTCTGGTTACGACGCAACTTTGAGACATGGTAAGGGGCGCCATCGCGGATCATGTGTGGTGCCTTGCCACTTCGCTGATGAGGTTCATGACGGTGCAGATATGTAATTAAACGCGAAAACATCATGATGGGGCGCGGCTATTGTATTGAAGATATGACCCGATTTTCGCGTTTGCTGTCCCGAAACAACGTCCGGGTGTCGGCTGGAAAAGGGCGGTAGACTACAGTGTAAATGGCGATATGCCATGTGCTATGGCCTCGGAAAACATATCAAAGTCAGTTGCAAAACAGTTGGAAACGCAGCGCGTTGTCGACGCAGCACGTAGCGTGATCGCTACGAAGGGCATCGCAGGAATGAGCTTGCGCAGCGTCGCAGAAGCCGCTGCTACTTCGGTCGGTTCGATCAGCTATCGCATCGGTGATCGTGCGGCATTGATCGCCGCCGTGCTGGATCGTGAGATCGAACTGGCTGCCGCAGCGCGCATGGAATGGCGGGATCGGATTGGCAATCACGATCCGGTGGCGAGCGGTATCCTGCCGGACCTCATCTGCGAATGGCTGGACCAGGGTGCTGGATCACGGCGTACGTCTGCGATCGTCGTGTGTGAACTGGCCTTGACGGCTGGACGTGAGCCGTACGCGCTACCCGCTATTGCGACGTTGTTCGAAGAGGGGGAGGGACTGTGGCGCGATCTGCTGGCCTCTTCGGCGCAAGGGCAGAGGCTGGCGCGCCTCATCACCCGCTACTGTCTCGATGAACAGGTCTTTTCCATTCTCTTTGCGGATGAGCCGGATTATCGGCTGCTGCGGCATTCAACCGTGAGAGGCATGCTGCGCAGCGGCTCCTTACCTGCTGATCCGGCGGTGACCCGATGGCACATGGCACTGGTCGAGCGGCTGGCGATACCGGCCGCAGCGGCCTTTGATGAAGTGTCGCCCGTCCTGCTCGGCCCCAAGGGCGTCATCGCCGAAAAAATCGCTGATATCATCGTGGAGCAGGGAGTGGGCGCTTTGTCTCACCGCACCGTCGCCCAGGCGACCGGCATCGCGGCGTCCAGCGTGGCGCATCACTTCCCGACGCATCGCGATGTCCTCTTCGCGGGCGTGGAAGCGGTATACCGGCGCTTGCGCAGCCAGATCCACGCCACTGGCGCACGCCTGGGCAATGGCGATATCATCCGTCTGACTCACGAATGCGCACTGTCGGCTCTGGGCGACCCGGCGTTTCGTCCTTTCGCCATCGATATGCGCCGCCGCCGCGCGGAAAACGTCCATGCGCTTTATGCGCAGTGGCTAGGCATCGCGGTGAATTCCGACCGCGCGCGCGTGCAGGCCATGGTCATGGCCTCGATCGGCAATGGCCTGCGGGTATTGGCGGAACGGGCGGAATGGCCTGATATGCGCGACCTGTTAGTCACTTTAGTTTGAGCCGTACATTAGTTTTGAAATTGCATATAATAGCGAAAAAAATACCATACGATTGTCTCAAAAGAGTCATCGGCGAACTCTAGAGGCGCGTCCTGAAGACCCCGGTCAACAGGACGGAACCCTCCCATGTCTGCTATTCAGCGCAAGCGTACGATCCACCTTCTCTCGACGATTCTGGCCAGTGCGGTTGCACCCTGCTGGGCATTCGCTGCGCAGGCCGAGGAAGCCCCCGCTGCGGACGACGCGCTTCCCGAGATCACCGTCACCGCAGAGCGCCGTGCGGAGAGCAGCCAGAAGGTGCCGCTGGCGATCCAGTCGATCGACGGCGAGACCCTGGCCAAGACCGGGTATACGTCGGTCACCGACCTGCAGTACACGATGCCGGGGGTGCAGTACGATCCCACCCAGGGCGCCGCGTTCCAGATTCGCGGTGTCGGCAGCACGTCGTTCGACTTCTCGAACGCCAAGTCGGTTAGCGTCGTCGTCGATGACGTGGTGATGGACGGTCAGCGCGCCAATGGCCTGACCGGCCTCGTTGACATCGACCGCGTCGACGTCCTGATGGGCCCGCAAGGAACACTGTTCGGCAAGAACGCCACCTCGGGCGTCATCGCGGTGAGCACCACGAAGCCCAAGCTGGACGAGTGGTCCCTGCGTGCCAGCGCCAGCTTCGGCGAGCATGACGAGCGTATCCTCAACGCCACCGCCAACGTCCCGCTCGGCCCGATCGCGGCTTTGCGCGTATCCGGCTTCGACCAGGCTTTCGACGGTTTCGGCCGCAATGTGACGTTGAACCGCAAGGTCGGCTCGCAGCACGAGTACGGCGGCCGCGCGCGGCTCTATCTGGAGCCTTCGGACAGCTTCAACCTGATCCTTTCGGGCGACTATGCCTATCACTGGGATAGCAGTGTTCGTACGCCCGTTTCCGGCCAGTCTGCGGCAGTCACCGCGATCCTCAACGAACTGGGCGTCTATCCCGGGCCGCAGAGCGCAGACACGGCGGATTCATCTTTCGGCCAGATCGTCACCGAGGAATGGGGCACTTCCCTGCGGGCCAATGCCAGGCTGGGCGATCACGACCTGACCTCGATCACCGCCTACCGTGCCACCCGCTACGACAACTGGACGCCGGCAAGCCTGACGCCTTACGATCGCTATGCGTATATCCCCTTCAATCTGGGCCAGCTCGATACGGACAAGTTCAGCCAGGAAATCCATCTGGCATCGCCCACCGGCGGCTTCGTGGAATATCTGGTCGGCGCCTTCTATAACCGCCTGCATGCGCGCCAGACGCAGCTGCAGTGGTCCACCGGCGGGCAGCCGCTCTACGACAGTGCAGGTACGCCGCTGCCCACGCTTATCGCGTTGACGGGCGCCATCGGCGAGGACGGCAATACCTCGCTGTTCGACTCGGTGAATGAGACGATGGCCGCCTTCGGCCAGCTCAAGTTCAACTTCACCCCGCGCTTCGCCCTCACGCTGGGCGGCCGTTACACGCACGACAACAATTCGCAGAGCATCGACTACGTCACTATCAACCCCGAGCCGATCGCGGGATACACGCCCGCCTTCACCGCTTCGAGCGCGGCGCCCGCCTACGAATTCGGCCGTGTGAAAGGCGACAATTTCTCGTTCCGCATCGCGCCCACGTATCAGGTGGCGGACAACGTCATGCTCTACGCGACCTATTCGACCGGCTACAAGCCCGCGGGCATCGCCTTCGTCGGCAACAAGTACGCGCCTTATGAGGACGAGACGGTGAAGGCCTGGGAAGCCGGCATAAAGTCCGAATGGTTCGGCCGACGCCTGCGTTTCAACCTCGATGCGTTCCGTTCGGACTTCAAGGACTTCCAGGCGACGATCCTGACGCAGATCCCCGATGGTGCGGGCGGAACGATCAACGCCACCGTGATCGGCAATGCCGGCGGCCTGCGCACCCAGGGTATCGAAGGCAGCCTGGTGGTTCAGCCCATGCGCGGCCTGCAGCTGTCGGGCGCGGTGACCTACACCGACGCCAAGTTCACCAATTACGTCTACAATGCCACGACCAACTACACCGGTTCGCGGCTGACCAATGCGCCGGAATGGTCGGGTACGGCGGCGATCGACTACGATCACGAATTCGGCTCGGGCCTCGGCTTCAAGGCGCATGCGGATTATGCCTATCGCAGCGAATACTGGACCGTCGTGGGCCAGCCCGCCTACTCGCATGTGTCCGGCTATGGTCTGGTGAACGGCCGTCTCAGCTTCACCTTGCCCAACCGCCCGATCGAGGTCGGCGTCTACGCACGCAACCTGTTCGACAAGTACTTCTCGACCGGATGGCAGCAGTACGGCGTGCTTGGCCTGCTCCACTACACCTCGCCCAACGCGCGCCGGACGGTCGGCGGCTTCGTCAACGTCAGCTTCTGAAGCCAGACGGCCGGGCCGGGCGACCGACCCGGCCTTTCAATCACGGGAGACTTTCATGACCACACGCCGCGCGTTGCTGATCGGTGCGCCGACCGGTTTGCTGGCTGCTAAGGGCGCCTTCGCCCCTTCCGCCCTGGGGGCTGCTTTTGGCGGCCCGGGCGTAGGGGGCGACATAGAAGCCCTGGAGCGCCTAATGGTGAAGACGCTGGATGGCGAACTGGGCGACCAGGCGGTTGCACGGCAACTGGCCGCGCATATCACCGAAGCGGGATTTCACTGGGAATATCCGACGTGCCCACTGCGCGAAGCCGACAGCGTGGTCGCCTACAGCTTCGGCTATCGGTCGCAGACCGGAAAGGTCGATCCCAACACCGGACTTTCCGATGGCGCGGAGACGCCGGAGCCGGGGCCGATCAATGCGCTGCTGGCGGAAGCCGTCCATGCCATCGCGCGCGCTCGGCGCGTGCGTGTCTATGCGCAGTGGGAGATCGCGCAGGTCCTGACGCAAAAGCATGGCATGACGGACGTCGTGTCCATCCATCCCACCAAGGGAGCGGACGGCAAGACGATCTACCTGAGCACCGATGGCGTCGCCAAGGCGGCGGTCGCCCACGCTGGTTCCGCGCAGGCGCTGGGCAAGGTCGCCGTCGTGGGGCACCGCGACCATGTGAAGCGCTGCGTGATCGTCTCTCGCGATAATGGCATGAACGCGTCCGTCGCGCGCGAGGTGCCGCTGCCGGTTCAGTACGATCCCCAGTCTGCCCAGCCATGGACGCGCCGCCGCGATGCCTATCTGCTGACCGACCTCGTCGCGCAGTTGTCCATGACGCGCAACCGCGTCATCGCCGAACTCGGCGGCGGCCGTTGACGGGGAGACCTGCCATGCGGTGATTGGGCAGGGCTTTCCGCACGGGCGCCATGCCGCTGCTGGCGCCGCAGGCTGATCGGGGAAGAGGGCGCGGTGCTGTATCGCTTCTCCGTCGACCCGCAGGAAAAGGAGCCGAGCCGTCATTCGCTTTTCAGGTGGCCGTCGCCGGGCCGGCCGGGATCGCTACGAGGGGTGGGTTCAAGATTGCCGCTCCAATGTCCGAACGGCAGTCTCTTTCCCGGTTTCGAAGTTTGTTATGGATCGTTGCGGGTTGCAACACCGATGTCACGAAATCTCCTTAACCAAATCAGGAATTCTGAAGGGGAAAGCTCCGTGAACGCAACTGCTGCGGTCGGCGATTATGCGCGGCCTGAAATGGACAAGGGGCTGGGCGTTGCCGGCCAGCTGGGCTTCGGCGCGGCGATCGTCGCCGCCCTCGTCTATGTCGGCTGCAGTGTCTGGTCGGACGCCAGTGCATCCGGCATGAGCGCGATCGCGCTGTTGCCGTTCCTGCTGCTGTTTCTGGCCCTGCTGATCGCCCTCGGGTTTGAGTTCGTAAACGGCTTTCACGATACGGCCAATGCCGTTGCCACGGTGATCTATACCAACGCCATGCCCGCCAACGTCGCAGTGGTATGGTCAGGGTTCTTCAACTTCCTGGGCGTGCTGCTTTCGACCGGCGCGGTGGCGTTCGGGATCGTATCGCTGCTGCCGGTGGAGTTGATCCTGCAGGTCGGCTCCAGCGCCGGCTTCGCGATGGTCTTCGCGTTACTGATCGCGGCCATCTTGTGGAACCTTGCCACCTGGTGGCTGGGCATCCCTTCGTCCAGCTCGCACACGCTGATCGGCTCGATCATCGGCGTGGGTGTGGCAAATGCGATGATGCACGGCAAGAGCGGCACCGCAGGCGTTGACTGGAGCAAGGCGACCGAGATCGGTCAAGCGCTGCTGGTCTCCCCTTTGATCGGCTTCGGCCTTGCCGCGCTACTTTTCCTTGCGATGAAGGTGCTGGTCCGCAGCGAGGAACTCTATCAGGAACCCAAGGGCGATGCGCCGCCGCCGCTGTGGATTCGCGCGCTGCTGATCTTCACTTGTACCGGTGTCAGCTTCGCGCACGGGTCGAACGACGGCCAGAAGGGGATGGGTCTGATCATGCTGATCCTGATCGGCACCGTGCCCACGGCTTACGCGCTGAACCGCGCCGTGCCGGAAAGCTACACCCGGGAATTCCATGTAGGCGCCGACGCCGCCTATGCCGCGCTTACCGGCGGCAATGCGCCTATCATGCGTCCGGGTGAGGCGCGCCGCGCCGTTACCGCCTATATCGCCGACAAGGCCTACAAGCCCGAAACCGTGCCTGCGCTGGCGGTGCTGGTCAGGAACATCGACCGCCAGGTCGACGAATACGGTTCGCTCGCCAAGGTCCCTGCCGCTGCGACCGAGAACGTGCGCAACGACATGTACCTCGCCTCCGAAGCGATCAAGCGGCTGGGCAAGGATAAGGCCGCAGGCCTCGACGACGGGCGCAAAGGTGCGCTGGACGGGTTCAAGAAGTCGCTCGATGCCGGCACCCGCTTCATTCCCACCTGGGTCAAGGTGGCGGTCGCCTTTGCGCTGGGACTCGGCACGATGGTCGGATGGAAGCGCATCGTCGTGACGGTGGGCGAGAAGATCGGCAAGTCGCACCTTACCTATGCGCAGGGCGCATCTGCCGAACTGGTGGCGATGGGCACGATCTTCGCCGCCGACCACCTTGGCCTGCCGGTCTCGACCACGCACGTCCTCTCTTCCGGCGTGGCGGGGACCATGGCCGCCAACGGGTCCGGCCTGCAGATGGGCACCCTGCGTAACATGCTGATGGCATGGGTGCTGACGCTGCCGGTGTCCATCCTGCTGGCGGGCGGCCTGTACGCGGTATTCTCGATGCTGCTGTGATGGGTGACACCCGGCCTGTCGATTTCAATGCGGGTCCAGGCCTCATATGGGGTCTGGACTTTGCTGCGGACGGGGCTGCTCATGAAGTCGCCCGGTGTGACAGCGCGCACGACGGGCAGTTCCGCTGGTTGCACCTGAGCCTGGCCGATCAGGGCACGCGCACATGGATCGAAAACGCGCCTGGCCTTTCGCCTTCCACCCGTGAATTGTTGCTTTCCTCAGACTCGCACCAGCGCGCGCTGGTGGACGGTGATGCGGTGTGCTGCATCCTGCACGATCTGGAACGCGATTTCGACGTTGGAGATACCGCCCGTGTCGGCGCGCTGCGCGTCATGGTCACGCCGGGATTGATCATTACCGCCCGCCGTCATCCCCTCGGCTCGGCCGACATCGTGCGCCAGCGCATCGACAGCGGCGTGCGTATCGCCGGTCCCGCCAATGCGCTTGATCTGCTCACCAGCGGCCTCAGCCAGAACATCGATGCGGTGATACGCCGGCTTTCAGCCGATGTGCAGTCTGCCGAGGATGACTTTCTCGAGGGACACCGCCCGCCCACCAGCCAGCAACTGCTGGGCATCCGGCGGCGGCTGGCGCAGATCCACCGCATGCTGGAAGGCACCCAGCGGGTCTTCCGCCGTCTGGAGCAGGACGAGGACCTGCCCGAAAGCCTGCTGCCGACAGTGGAGAAGCTCTCGCAGCGATTGCAGGGCCTCGATGCCGATGCCCTGGCGGTACAGGGGCAATTGCGCCTGCTGCGCGATGAACTCGACCTGCAGTCCAGCCAGCGAACCAATCAGAACCTCTACCTGCTTTCCGTCATGACCGCATTGATGCTGCCAGCCACGCTGGTGACGGGCCTGTTCGGCATGAATACCGGAAGCCTTCCGTTCACCGGCCCCTACGGCACCCTTGCGGCCACATTAGTGGCGGCAGGTACCGCGCTGGCCACTTACCTGTTCCTGAGAAGCCGGGGCTTCTTTCGTTGACCCTCAGATGACCTGCGGTACGATCATTTCAGGCGGAACCGGGTTGCGGATATAGTCCGCGTTGCGCACGCGGTCGGGTAGCACCACTTCCGGCCGTGGCACGTCCTCATAGGGAATCTGGTCCAGGAGGTGCGAAATGCAGTTGAGCCGCGCGCGTTTCTTGTCGACGGCTTCCACCACCCACCACGGGGCCTCGGGAATATGCGTGCGTTCCAGCATCGCTTCCTTGGCGCGGGTATAGTCTTCCCAGCGGCGGCGTGATTCCACGTCCATGGGGGAAAGCTTCCACTGCTTGAGCGGGTCGTGGATGCGCATGTTGAAGCGGAACTGCTGCTCCTCGTCGGTGATCGAGAACCAGTATTTCAGCAGAATGATGCCCGAGCGCACGAGCATCCGTTCGAATTCCGGCACCGAGCGGAAGAATTCCTCCACCTCATCCTCGGTGCAGAAGCCCATCACCCGTTCCACCCCGGCGCGGTTGTACCAGCTGCGGTCGAACAGAACGATCTCGCCGGCGCCGGGCAAGTGCTGGACATAGCGCTGGAAATACCATTGCGTGCGCTCGCGCTCGTTCGGCGCAGGCAGCGCCGCGACCCGGCATACGCGCGGATTGAGCCGCTGGGTGATGCGCTTGATCGCGCCGCCCTTTCCGGCCGAATCGCGCCCTTCGAAAACGACGACGACTTTCAGTCCCTTGTGCTGCACCCATTCCTGCAACCGCACCAGTTCGTGCTGCAGGCGGAACAGTTCGCGAAAATAGAGGCGACGTTCGATCTGGGCGCGGTCCGGGTGGTCCGCCATGTCGTCCATCAAGGCTTCGAGTCGGCTTTCGTCGATCTCCATTTCCAGCTCTTCGTCGAAGCTGTCGGCGATCTCGTCCTTGATCCGGTGCATTTCGAAAGCGTCGGTCAGCGACATGCCGGAAATTCCTTTTCACCCAAAGTGACTTTTCGCAATGCAGCGCAGCCTGATCGACGGGAATGACATGGGCGTGACGGGGTGATCCGCTACGGCGCCTAAAGAACCGATCGGGGCAATGAAATTGCCTTGTTGGAGCCATGGTCGATTACGATCGCCGACTTCTCCATTGGCAAGTCGCCCGTGCACTCATTATCCGGGGTGAAGGCCAGAACCGCGCTTGCCAATGCTGTCGATATCGTCGCGGCCCCTGCGGTAATGTCCTGCTGATCGTTACAAGAAGGCGATCTAAGCGCGAAGAATGGCTGGGTTCGAGGCGGAATTGCCCGCTGAAAGCGGGTTCGTGCTGTCTCGATAGTCAATCGTTCAATGCATGCATCCTGCAGTGATCGAGATAGCCTTTTTCATGCCTTCCGGCGAGGTCCACGACTGAGCGCCACAGCCATGACGGGGCATCCAGATTTCTGGAGCGCCCCC
This sequence comes from Novosphingobium resinovorum, assembly GCF_027922145.1. GTDB lineage: Bacteria > Pseudomonadota > Alphaproteobacteria > Sphingomonadales > Sphingomonadaceae > Novosphingobium > Novosphingobium resinovorum. The sequence continues at coordinate 355,442 of NZ_BSFC01000030.1, forward strand.
TTTGCAAGGTTTGCGCCCAACTGCGACGAGTCTCCGGCTCCATCTGTCGTGCATGCGCCTTGCCCACGACAAAGGCGAGATAGCGCGCCGCCTTGAGCGCCTCACCCCGCGAGAACTGCTCAACGTCGATCTTGAGATCCTGGGGCATGAGTTCGCGCACGAATACCGAGTGTTCATGCAGCCGTGCCGTTGCCATGCGTTCGCCGAGATGCGGCGACAAGGCACGTGCTGCGGCCAGAACCCGTTCGGCCGGATCAGCCGGCATTACGGCGCCGGGTGCGATGGGCGCGACAGGAGCGACGGCCTCCTTTATGTCGACGAGTGCGTGGTCCGTGCCGCGCTTGCCTTCCAGCGCGACGATTGCCGCATACCGCATCAGACCGAGCGAACTGCAGCCCTTCATCCAGTAGGCGGCATCTACCATTTTCGGGGCTCGCTGTTCGTCCTTGCTGTCGAGCGATAGGATCATGCGGCTCACCGGCCGGTGGGTCACGATGTCGCGAAGGCCGGTTGTTTCAACTTTGGTAAGTGGCCAAAAGCGGCGACCAAGAGGAATTTTCGGCTCGACGTCGTCGAGCCGCTCCTTGGCCAGATGCCTCCACTTCCTGCCGGTCGCGCGGCGGCGTACGACGCGGACAATCTCCGGCTCCCGATCTGCGGTTTGCTCCTCGCCATCCGGGTCGACAAAGGCGTCTTCGTAGCCTTCGACCATCTCTTCCATCATGCGCGCGGTGACCACGCCCGGCAGGTCTGATCCGCGCGCTGCGGTAGCAAGCGAAAGGCCCAGCCGGATAAGATCGTGCGCAGGGTTGCCGATCACCGCCTGATCGAGATCGCGAATCTGTATCTCGACCTTGCCGTTGCCGTTCGAGATCGGGCCGAGATTCCCGAGATGGCAGTCGCCGCAGATCCACACCTCCGGCCCCTCGGGAACGATGCGTTCGCCGCCTTCCTCGGCAAGCCAGCGATAAAAGAGTGCCGTATTGCCTCGAACGTAAGCATGGGCAGAACGCGCCATTTTGAGGTCTCGGCGGGCGTGAAGGGTGGTGAGGCGATCTGCCGGTACGACGAATTTCATGAGGACACGAACGAGCAATACCGTGTGAGTGTTCCGAATGCAGACGAAGTCGTGAAAAAGCGCATCAGCGAGCCGGAACAGGCGGTGCCCTGGCGGTTTCTGCCCCTGCCAGAAAGACACATACGGGAAACAAATATGACGACAGTGGCGCAAGTGATCGTGGAGACGCTCCAGGCTGCTGGCGCACGCCGCTGCTACGGCGTTCCAGGTGACACGCTCAATCATGTGACCGACGCGATCCGGACAAGCGACATTCGCTGGGTTCATGTCCGGCATGAGGAGGCGGGAGGCTTTGCGGCCGGGGCGGATGCTATGCTGACGAACGAACTTGCGCTTTGTGCCGGGTCGTGTGGCCCGGGCAGTCTTCACTTCATAAACGGACTATTCGAATCTCACCGCAATCGTGCGCCGGTGGTCCTGATCGCCAGCCAGATCGTGCGGGACGAACTTGGCTTCGATTTTCCGCAGGAAGTCGATTTTCGCGCCATTTACGAAAGCTGCAGCGTCTTCTGCGAGGAAATCCGCACTCCCGAGCAGGCGCGCCGCAAGACCGCAATGGCAGCTCAGGCTGCGTTGGCCAGACGCGGGGTTGCGGTACTGATCGTGCCGGCCGACATTTCCAGCGCTATGGCACCGGACGAGCCCGCCTTCGCTGTCCATCGCGCGAATCCGGTCATCGTGCCCGCCGATCATGAACTGGACCGGATCGCTGCCTTGCTCGAGCGGGGCAAGAAGATCGCGATCTATGGAGGGTCGGGGTGCGAGAAGGCGCATGACGAGGTGGTCGCACTCGCGCACACGTTACAGGCGCCCGTCGCGCACACCTCGCGAGCAAAGGACTTTCTGGAGTACGACAATCCGTTTGACGTCGGGATGACGGGGATTTTCGGCGGTGAGGCGGGCTATCACGCGCTGATGTCGTGCGACACGCTGCTGTTGCTCGGCTGCGATTTCGCGTGGCGTCAGTTCTATCCTCAGAAGGCGACCATCATGCAAGTCGACCTTGACGGGACGCATCTCGGGCGTCGTCACCCGGTCGACGTGGGTGTGGTGGGGGACGTTGCCGCGACGTTGAAGGCACTTCGGGGGCGGCTGAGTGCCCGGTCCGATCGTATTTTTCTCGACGATTGCCTGTCGAGGCGAGAGAAGATGAAAGAACGCCAGGGCAGGCACGCCAGTGTGGGTAAAGGTGCGGCGATCCACCCGCAATATCTCGCCGAAGTCATCTCCCGCGCCGCACCTGCCGACGCCATCTATACGGCCGACGGCGGGTCGCCGATGGTCTGGTGCCTGCGCCACGTCGCTTCGACCGGGAGCAACCGCACGGTCATCAGTCTCAGCCACGGGACGATGGCCAACGCCATGCCGCAGGCGCTGGGTGCCAAGGCGGCATTTCCAGATCGGACGGTGATCTCGCTGTCGGGGGATGGCGGCCTCGCGATGATGCTGGGCGATCTGCTCACCGCTGTGCAGGAGAAACTGCCGATCAAAGTCGCGGTGTTCAACAACAGCGCGCTGGATTTCGTGGAGATCGAGCAGAAAGTCGAAGGCCTGCTCGATGCCTATACCGACCTGCTCAATCCCGATTTCGGCCGCGTCGCCGAAGCCATGGGCCTCTGGGGACGCCGTGTCGAAAAGGCGCAGGATCTGGAGGGTGCGGTGCAGGCGTGGCTCGATGCTCCGGGGCCGGCATTGCTCGACGTCGTCACCGACAGGTTTGAACTGGTCATGCCCCCTAAGATCGAGGCAGGGCAAGTCGCTGGCATGGCGCTCTATTCTGCCAAGGCAGTGCTGGGCGGAAGAGGCAAGGACGTTGCGGGCATGATCCGCAACCTGTTGCCGTGAAGGGCGGTGCAAGCGGATCGGGCGGGCTCGTCGCTGGGCTGACCCGTGATCATGCGCTGTCCCGCAACCTCCTCCTGCTCGTCTCACTGGCCGGAACGCTGGTATCGATCGCCGTCGGCACCCGTTATCCAACCGGGCTATGGATCCTGCCGATAAGCCTGCCGGTCCTGGTGCTTGCACTGGTGGACCTGTTCCAGACAAAGCATTCGCTGCGGCGCAATTACCCCGCCTCGGCGCGGTTCCGCTGGCTGTTCGAATGGCTGCGTCCGTTTCTACGAGCCTACATCGTCGAAAGCGATCTGGATGGACGCCCCTTCAGCCACGACGAGCGAGCCCTCGTCTACGCGCGGGCCAAGGGCGATGTTTCCACCCATCCGTTCGGCACCGAACTCGACGTCTATTCCGACGAGTACGAATGGCTGGCGCACAGCATCGCGCCGTCCCGCCATGCGCCCAAGGATACTAGGGTGCATGTTGGCTCCGAGCAATGTTCGCGACCTTATGAAGCCTCGCGGCTCAACATTTCGGCGATGAGCTTCGGAGCATTGGGCGCCAACGCGATCGAGGCGCTCAATCTTGGTGCGAAGATCGGCGGGTTCTATCACGATACGGGAGAGGGCGGCCTGTCGCCCTATCACCTTAAGCACGGTGGTGATATCGTCTGGGAGGTCGGATCGGGCTATTTTGGCTGTCGGGATGGTGAGGGTCGCTTCGACGGTACGCGTTTTGCGGAACGGGCTGCGCACGAAGCGGTAAAGATGACTGAGATCAAACTGAGCCAAGGCGCAAAGCCCGGGCACGGCGGCCTGCTACCCGGCCCCAAGGTGACGCACGAGATCGCGCAAACCCGTGATGTGCCCGAAGGACAGGACTGCCTCTCGCCGCCGTGGCACAGCGCTTTTTCCACGCCGATTGAACTGATAGAGTTCGCAGGCAGGATGCGTGATCTCTCCGGTGGCAAGCCGGTGGGGATCAAGCTGTGCGTGGGCTATCCGCATGAACTCTTCGCGGTGGTGAAGGCCATGCTGGAAACCGGCATCGTGCTCGACTTCATCGTCATCGACGGTGCCGAAGGTGGAACCGGTGCAGCGCCGACGGAACTTTCTGACCGCGTCGGCATGCCGCTGCGCGAAGGTCTCATCATAGCGCGCAACGCGCTGGTTGGGACCAATCTCAAGGGCAAGGTCAAGCTTGCCGCGTCTGGCAAGGTGAACTCGGGCGCCGGTATCGCTATGAATGCGGCGCTTGGCGCGGATTGGTGCAACGCTGCACGATCCTTCATGTTCTCGCTCGGCTGCGTCCAGTCGATGCGTTGCCATACCGACACTTGTCCCACGGGGGTTGCCACCCAGTCACCCGCGCGACAGCGAGCGCTCGTCATTCCCGAAAAAGCCGAGCGCGTCGCCCGCTTCCAGCGCAGTACGCTGGACGCATTGCATGACATCGTGGTCGCCTGTGGGCTGGACACTCCGGATCAGTTCACACCGGATGGCCTGCGCCAGCGTATCAGCGCAGTAGAGATGCGATCGATGGATGAACTTTACGCCTTCGTCGAATCTGGCGAGTTGCTCGATGGCGCTCGCGATCTCCGCACTGCGCGATGGTGGGCTCAGGCCGATCCCCATTCCTTCCGGAGGAAGGCGTCATAACTACGTCCACCAACGAAAGAATTTGGGAAAATGCATTTCAGGATGACGTGTCTGATCTTGGCGCGCAGTATCGCCACCTTGCTTTGGTCGACCGGCTTTGCTGAACCGCCAGCGAAGCCCGAGTCTTCCATCATCGTAAAGCGAATGCGATTGTGTCAGCGCAAGATAATGATGTCACAGGCGTCTCAAAGTAAGCGCCAAAGCCGGGGCGGCTATACTGCGTTTACGCCAACTGAGTCAGGCCGAATGTGCTGGCCGATGCTCCCAATGGCAGCTTCTTGATGCGGGCGACAAGCTCCTCCTCGTCGTCGCCGATGTTGTTCGCGGTCGGCGAATCCGCGGCGGGAGCCGGTCGGGCCACATGGACCACGTCGTCACCCAGCATGCGCAGCGACAGGCTTCGGCGCGTCGCTCCGGCAGGGGTAGGCCCGCCGCCATGCAGGCAGCTGGGATGGAAGATCAGCACGTCGCCGCGCCGCATGCCGCAGGTCACGATGTCCCAGGCCTCACGATCGGCCTCGACGTCCGGCAGGCGCGGCATTTCCTTTTCGTCGTAGACCGGCAGCGTGTCGTCACTGGGGTCGAAGTAGGACCCGTTGTAGAGCGTCTGGTTGTGCGAGCCTCGGATTACTTCCAGCGCGTTTTCCTGCGCGATGTCCTGCAGCGGAATCCAGAACACGACGAACTTGCTGCCGTCGATGGGATGATAGGGCGTGTCCTGATGCCAGGGCGTGCGGCGCACCGGCTTGTCGATCGCGCCCTGCTTGAAGAACAGCTGATCATGGAAGTACCATACACCGCCTGAGCCGAAGACGTCGCGGGCGATGTCGACGATTGGGGTATCGCGAAACATCTCGGCGAAGGCAGGCTTGGTGCTGGAATCCTCGACCGACTGGATGAAGGTGCCGCCGCTTTCGGCATAGAGGTGCTGTGCAAGCGCGCTGGGGTTGTCGAAATTGCCCTGCCATGCCGCCTCGATCAACGCCATGTCCTCCTCGGAAAACGCGTTCTCCACGATCAGCACGCCGTCGCGGAAGAACCGCTCCGCAAACCCTGCCCGCTCGGCCAGATTCGTCTTCACTTCCGAAACATCCACCATCGATCTTCTCCAGGCTTCCTTTACCGGCTCGCGAGGCGTGCTGCGATCCTCCTGCAGCGCGCCTCGCGGCGTGCCCTCAGTCCTTCTTGTGAACCTGCGTGACCGATTCCGGCATCAGCAGTTGCGGCGCCTCGTAGAAGCGGCTGATCTTCCACGTCCCGTCCGCCTTGCGCAGGTCGAGATCGTAATAGACGTAGACCTGCACATCGATGCCGGTTTTCGAACGCCCCATGCCGTTGATGTAGGCGTAGACCTGCGCCTCGTCGCCGTTCAGCTTCACGACGCGGAAGTTGGAAAGGACATGCATGTGATGCGACATGTCCTGGAAAACCTGGGCGTAGAAATCGCGGATCTGCTCGTGGCCTTCGAAGCGCGGCAGGTGAAGGCCGGTCAGGTCGAGTATCGCGTCCTCGGTAAAGTTGGTCATCATGAAGTCTAGGTCGTCGAGCTTGTCCACGGCCACGCAATAGTTCGTGACGACCTCTTCAAGGGCGTTCTTCTCGATCAGGTATTCGATGCCATCAACCATGTCATTTCTCCGTTGTTCGGCCGAGGGCCGGGTCATTGCGCAAGCAGGATGTCTGCCGCTCGCCAGCCCACCGCCATGGCGGGCGCATTGGTGTTGCCCGAGACCAGCGCGGGCATGATCGAGCAGTCCGCCACGCGGAGGCCGGCGACGCCGCGCACCCGCAGCTGCGGGTCGACTACCGAAGCCGCGTCGCCACCCATGCGACAGGTGCCGGTGCCGTGCAGGCCGCTGGTGGAGAGGCGGCGGAAGCTGTCGAGAATGTCCTCGTCGCTTTGGACGTGATCGCCGGGCAGCAGTTCGGCGCCCATCACTCCGGCAAGGGCGGGCTGGGCCATGAAGCGGCGCATGTAGCGCACGCTCGCGATCGCGGCCTTGCGGTCGTATTCGGTGTCGAGCCAGTTCGGGTGGATCGTCGGCTTGCTCCGTGGGTCGGCGGAGCCCGCATGGACGCTGCCTTCGCTGGTCAGCTGGAGCAGCTGGCCGTAGACCGAGATGCCGGGCTTGCGATCGACCTTGCCCAGCGGAACGGGGTGATTGTCGTCGCTGAGTGCGAAGGCGTAGCCGCCAAGGTACAACTGCAGGTCGGTCCGCCCCTGCGGATGCGCGACATTGCAGAACGCGCCCACTTCCCACGGCCCGTTCGCCATCACGCCGCTGCGGTTGAAGACGTAGCGCAGGACCGATTTGACCAGCCCGATGCCATGGTACTGCTGGCTGATCCCGGCAGGAGCCGTCATGCGGTAGGGCATGGCGTAGGACAAGTGCTCGCGCATCTTCTCGCCCACGTCCGGGCTGTGGACCAGCGAGGCGATACCGGCAGCCTTGAGTCGCGCGCCGTCGCCGATGCCGGAGCGTTCGAGCAGCAGCGGGCTTTCGATCGTGCCGCAGCATACGATGACCTCGCCGCGCACCGCTTCCACCCATTCGGGTCTGCCGTCCTGCTGCAGTCCCACGCCGGTGACGCGGCCGTCCTCGATCACCACCCGACGCGCGAGCGTGTGCAACATATGCCGGAAGTTCGGCCGCTTGCGAGCCCTGGACACGAACACTCGCCCGCCGCTTTCGCGCCGTCCGTTGCGGATGTTGTGGCTGTAGTACCCGATCCGGTCGCCCGCCGTGGCGTTGAGGTCGTCAGTCTCGCTAAGCCCCATGGCCTTGCCTGCCGCAATGATCGCATCGGTCAGGGGATAGCGGATGTCGCCGGGCGTGATCCGCACCGGCCCGCCCGAACCTCTCGTCTCGCTGCCGCCAAGGGTGTGATCCTCCAGCGCCCGGTACGCTGCGGTCATGCTGGCCGCGTTCCAGCCGGTGCAGCCCATGTCCGCCCAGTCGTCGTAGTCGTGCGCTTCGCCCCGGCTCCAGATCATGCCGTTGATCGCGGACGAGCCGCCCAGCCCGCGCCCGCGAATCCAGACTTCAGGCATCTGGCTTTCCGGGTAGCGTAAGTCGGCCATCTGGTAGGCCCAGATATGGTCAGGGCTGTTGACCAGCTTCGCGATACCCTTGGGCATGTCGACCAGCAGCGAGGCATTCTCGCCGCCGGCCTCCACCAGCAGGACACGGTGCGCGGGATTGCGCGACAGCCGTTCGGCCAGCACCGATCCTGCGGAACCCGCGCCGATGATGACGAAATCCCATTGCGAGGACGTCGTCACGTCACGGCTCCTTTTTTCGCGAGATGCTTCACAGGTCGAACTTGAAGGTCACGCCGTACTCGCGCGGCGACGTGTAGGAGACCTGGTTGAACAAACCGGGGTTGTTCGTGACCGCTTCGACGTAGTGATTGTTGGCAAGGTTGCGCACCCAGGCTTCCAGCGTCCAGCGGCCGTCATCGGGCGACCAGCCCAAGGTCGCGTTGACGAAATGCGTCGGCTGGATGCGAACCAGCGGCTGCCCCTGAAGGCCCTGCAGCAGCTTGGTGTCGGTGTACGTATAAAGCACGTTGGCCCGCGCCTCGCCGCCGCCGACGGCGGTTTCATACGTCGCCCCCGCCGATGCCGACCACTTCGGCGAGTTCTGCAGCGGCCGCCCGCTCAGATCGACGATGGCGCCGCTCGGGTCGAGGAAGTCGAACGTCTTGTACTTGGCGTCGAGGTAGGCGAGCGAGCCGGTCAGGGTCAGCCCGTCGACCGGCAGAGCGGTGGCTTCGAGTTCGAAGCCCTTGATCTCGGCCTTGGCGGCGTTGAAGATCGAGGTACCGATCGTCGTGCCGTCGGGCAGGATGTAGTTCTGCGCCACCTGCATGTCGCGGTAGTTGGTGTAGAAGCCCGCCAGATTGAGGCGCAGGCGGCGGTCCAGCAAGTCGGTCTTCACGCCCGCCTCGAAGGTATCGACCTTTTCCGGATTGAACGGGCCGATGTCCGATGCCTGACCTAGCCGTCCGACGAACCCGCCCGACTTGAACCCGCGCGCCCAAGAGGCGTAGATCAGCGTGTCGGGGGTGACCTTGTAGTCGATGCCCAGCTTCCAGCCGACGTTGTCCCACGACTGCTTGCCCCTGGCACGGAAACCGCCGAGCAGGACGTCGCCGCAGCTGCCTTCGTGGGTGCAGTACAGGCCGACCCCGTCGGGATTGTAGTAGTTGTCGGTGCCAGCGACCATCTCGGTCGTCTCGTGCGTGTAACGGATCCCCGCCTGCACGCGCAGCTTGTCGGTCAGGTCCACATACGTCTGCGCGAAGAGCGAACCGGACCAGTTGTCCTGATCCTGCGGCAGATTCTGGCGCAGACCCGGGGCGAAGGCTTCAAGGCGCACGCTGTTGAAGTGGTCGTAGTGCGTCTTCATGTAGAAGCCGCCCGCCTGGAACTTGATCGCGTCGCTGAGGTCGGCAGCGGTGCGCAGTTCCTGGCTGAACTGCCAGCCGCGCGTGCCACGGAAGGTGTCGATGCCGAGGCCGACGACGGCGTCGTTGTCGGTGAATTCCTCCAGATGGAAGCTCTTGTAGCCGGTGATCGCGGTGATGTCGCCGATCGGCGTATTGCTGACGTTGGCGGTCAGCGTGGCGCGGTAGTTGTCCATGTTGCTGAGATCGGGGCCGAAGTCGCGCGCGCTGTAGTACTTCTTGGGCGCGCGGCACGGCGCGGTATCGGAAGCACAGGGGGAGGCGTACATCGGCAGGACCTGGCCCGTCGTCATCGTCCCGGCGGGCACGTAGATGGCGTAGTCCGGTCCCGTCGATCCGTTGACGATGACGGGCGAACCGTTGCGCGAACGCCCGTATTCGCCGCTCAGCGTCACATCCACGTCAGCGGTAGGCGTGTAGCGCAAGTAGGCGCGCAGCACGGTGACGTTGCGGCTGCCCATGTCGGAGCCATCGACGATGTTGGTGTAGAAACCGTCGCGCTGGGTGTGCATCGCGGAAATCTTGCCCGCGAGAATCCCGTCGATCAGGGGGGCATCCACGGCAGCCTTGATGTCCATGCGGCCCCAGTTGCCGTACGTCACCTCACCGCGAACGCCGAAGGTCCCGGTGGGCTGGCGCGTCATCACGTTGACGACGCCGCCGGTGGTGTTGGCGCCGAACAGCGTGCCTTGCGGCCCGCGCAGCACCTCGATCCGGTCAACGTCGAACAGGTCAAGCAGCGCACCCATCGAGAAGTACTGTGGCACGCCGTCCTGCACGATCGACACGGTGTTGCCGGCGAACGGGTCGGGCTCGACCACACCGATGCCGCGGATCGTGAAGACCGCGCTGTTGGGCGTGTTGGTGAAGTTGTTGATCTGGAGGTTGGGGATGGTCCCCTGCAGGCCCTTGAGATCGACCGCCTTGAGGTTTTCGATCGCCTCGCCGGTGACGGCGGTGACCGCGATCGGCACCGACTGGATGTTCTCGGACCGCTTCTGCGCGGTCACGACGATTTCCTGAAGCCCTTCGTGAGGCGTGGTGTTGGCGGAACTGTCTTGCGCGCGAACCGGCACGGCAGTGACCAGGCAGGCGGCAATCGCGCACGCAGCCGTGCGGGTATACAAGAAACTGACCATTTTCTCCCCTCTCCCTAAGGCGCGCTCCCGATTTTCAGGTGCTTTTGCTGCGCCTCAATTCTCCAAGCTTGCCGCCGATATACGGCGGACATTTTTATGTCGTCTTGTTGTACAACGAATTTGCATAAAGAATCGGCGGTCGGCACCTCGCACTTTGGCGAGGCGGCTCACACCGGGAAGCGGTCGCAGCGGCGCTCAGATGGGAGAGGTGAGAAACGCCCTCAGTGGAGCGGGAAAACGCTCTGGAGAAGGTCGCGCAGCGTCTGCTTCTGGCGCTCGGCCGGCCATCCGGCTCGGTCCTGGGATACGAGCGAGGCTATCCCGTTGACCAGGATCTGGATGCGCGTCGCCGCCAGAACGCAGTCGACGGCTTCCGGGAATTGCCCCGCGTCTTGGGCGCTCTTGATCAGGCGCAGGAACAGATGGTGCGCGTTGCTGGTGCCTTCGCGCCATTCGCGCGTCACGTCGGGTTCGGCCGGCGCCATGCCCCAGAAGGCGAACCAGGTGTGCCAGTTGCGCCAGCGCTCTTCTGTGATCGGCAACAGCTCTTCAAGTGTCTCGATCAGGGGGCGGTTGGTGCGAACGGCCTCGTCGATCAGCCCTTCGGCCATCCGCCGCGCGACTTGGTGCGTGAAGACCAGCATCTCCAGCTTGCTGCTGAAGTAATGCGAAACGACGGTGGTGCTGTACCCGACGCGGGATGCGACTTCACGGATCGTGACGGCCTGCACGCCCTGCTCATAAACCAGCTGGTCCACGACCTGCGCGATTTGCAGACGGCGTTCGTCGTGGTCTACTACGCGCGGCATGCCGTATCAGCCAGTTTGCGGTGGACCTGCATGGTCTTGCGCATAGACCAGCGAGAGGTGTCCCGGCAATTGGGACCATTGAGATTTCCAGTCGGAGACTAGGTCGTGACCCCATAAATTGATCGTTGAGGGGAGCCAGAAGGCTCCTCACAAGATTGCCGATGGTAAGCTTCATCCGCACAGCTTGGTTTCGTGACCCCGATGCCGATCCGGTAGATCAGGACTATGATTGCCCTGCCTCTATTCGAGTGAACGCGGATACGGCTTAAGCTGCGCGGAGGTCGATGACCACCGTGTGCTGAACGGGATATTCTGGGTGCTGCGATCTCGCGTGCCGTGGCGCGATTTGCCGGAGCTTTATGGCCCGCGCACCACCTGGTACAACCGCTTCGTGCGATGGACGATCCGTGGTTCGGCAGGCCAAGACCTGGTGCTGCGCTTGCCGGAACGCGAGCACATCGACCTTAGGAGCATCGTGCGGACCTATCTTGCCAATGGCGAGGCGAAGGCGGCACCGGCTTCCGGGGCGATCGACACCTGGTCGCCCTGAGGCAGCTATGTCGGAATAGCCGTGCTGGAAGACAAGAATCGGGTGCTCGTAGGCGGTAGCGAATAATCAAGTGGCGTGAGGTTCTACGCGGCCAAAGATGCGACTATCGCCAATAAGCGCGTGTTGCTCGCAGACTATATCGGCCGGCGTGCGCGTATCCGTGACTTGGGGGGCAGCGGCATCCGGACGAATATGCGAAGGTCCCGTCTAAGGAAACCTGCATCCCCGTTAATGGTGAGGTCCTGCCTGCCCGAAAATAGACGCGGGCCAGCATAAAGGAAAAGGCCGCAGTGAGATCGCTGCGGCCTTTTCCTCCTCGGTGTCCGCCACGTTATTTGAGCGCGAACCCCAGCGCGTTCAGGGCTTCGCGCAGACGGTGCCGACCGTTCAGCGATGCTCCGCTGCGGCTGCGAGCGAGAATGGTCCTGATCCATCCGATCGGGTCCTGCCCTTGTGATCGCTGGAAGGTGCGGGCCACCTCGTCATAGGCGGCAATCGCCGGGCGCTGATCATCGAGTCGATATCGCCCTTGGTGCAGGACCGCGTCCTGTGTAAGGCGCGGCTTGACGGCGGCGGGGCGATCCTCGTCCTCGAACCCAACCACCAGCCCGAACACGACTGCGGCATGGGGCGGCAGGCCGACAAGCTCGGCGACGGCTTCTGGTTCGTTGCGCAAGGCGCCGATATAGACGGTGCCAAGCCCCAGCGATTCTGCAGCAACGACTGCATTCTGCGCGGCCAGGGCAGCATCGACGGCGGCCACCGTCCAGCTTTCCAGGTAGGCTAGGCCCTCTACGGACACTCCCTCGTCGCCGGCGATCAGATGCGCGCGCGCGAGGTCGGCCACCCACAGCAGGATCAACGGGGCGGCGGTGATGTGGGCCTGGCCGCCGGCCAGCCGCGCCAGTTTTTGCCGCTGATGTACATCGCTGACCGCGACCACGCTCCACAACTGCAGGTTGGAAGAACTGGCAGCGGACTGCGCCGCAGCGATTAGCGTGGGTACGGTTCCGTCGGGTAAGGGATCGCTGCGATAAGCGCGCACGCTTCTGTGGGCGACGAGCCGGGCGATCGTATCGTTCCAAAGTATTGGCGGCATGCCGGCACCGCCGTAGCGCACCGCTAATGCTTCGTGTGCGGGGTCACTCCGAGGGTCATCGAGAGCCATGATCATCCTTTCGGTTCGTTGCTGCCGAAAAATATGAACTTTGTGTCTTTCGCGTCGTATGAAATCTGCACATCGTCCTATGAGTTTGGAGAGACAAACATCGCGTCTCGCTCATCTGCTGTTGATACTTGTTCAAGCGGCCGATGTTTGCTTTTCACCGGGCGCATGCGAGCTAAAGAGCGGCATCGATCATGGGATCAAGGACCATCATGCAATACCGCAAACTCGGCCGTACCGACCTTAATGTCAGTCTGATCTGCCTCGGCACGATGACCTGGGGCTCGCAGAACACCGAGGCGGAGGCGCACGCACAGCTCGACTATGCGATCGGCGCGGGGGTCAATTTCCTCGATACCGCCGAAGCCTATCCGGTCACCCCTGTGAGCCGTGAAACGCAAGGACGCACCGAGGAATACATCGGCAGTTGGCTCGCCGCGCGCGGTCGGCGCGACGACGTCATCGTGGCAACCAAGGTCGCAGGCCCATCGCGCGATCCAGTACGTGAGTTTCGCGGTGGCGGCAATCGCCTCGACCGGCGTAACATCCACGCTGCGATCGACGACAGCCTCATGCGGCTGCGAACGGATTACGTCGACTTGTACCAGGTTCACTGGCCGGACCGCTCGGTACCCTCTTTCGGGGTGCGCGGCATCAGTGCCCTCGCCGATGCGCCCGAGACGGTGCCGATCGAGGAGACGCTCGATGCGCTGGCGGAACTGGTGAAGGCTGGCAAGGTGCGCCATTTCGGGGTTTCAAACGAGACGCCCTGGGGTGTTTCGGAATACCTGCGCCTTGCCGCCGAAAAGAAGCTGCCACGCATTGCCTCGATCCAGAACGCCTACAATCTGCTCAACCGCATCTACGAGATCGGGCTTTCGGAATTTTCTCTGCGCGAAGCTATCAGCCTGTTGGCCTATTCCCCCTCGGGTGGCGGCAATCTTACCGGCAAGTATCTGGGCGGCATCGTACCCGCAGGGTCGCGCCGCGATGTAGCCAAGCAATTCGGTCGCTATGACCTGCCGGGACAAGCTCCGGCCAGTGCCCGTTACGTCGCCATCGCGCAGGCTCACGGAATCGATCCAGCGCAGTTCGCGCTGGCGTTCGTCAACAGCCGCCCGTTCGTGACCTCGACGATCATCGGCGCGACGTCGCTCGATCAGCTCAAGTCCGATATCGCCAGCGTGGATGTCACGCTTCCCATTGAGGCAATTGCGGCCATTGATGCCGTGCACCGCGAAAATCCCGATCCTTGCCCGTAACCGCAGGGAATCGGTTCAGGGCATCCGTCTTCTCCAAATCCTCAAATGGTGCTCAAGGTGAGTGAGGCGCGAAGGTCATCACTGATGCTGTGTGTCGGTGAATGCAGATTCAACGGGCTGCAGGGCTACAGAGTGCTCCCCGCTACTTCCGTTTTCCGAAGAATGCGCCGGAGTAAACCGCGTCCGCTGGTCCGCCCGGTGATACCCGGGTGAAGAACTCGAACGCGCCGCCGATTTCTTCTCCTCCGGGGCCATAGAGGCTGCCGCGAATGGACCCGTCACTGTGCCCGGGCGCATCGAACAGCAAGGTGTCGAAAGCGTAGGCGTTGCCTGTCGCGCTGAACGTCATGGAGGGAAGGTTGATGGCCTCGTTTGCCGCCGTCCAGGCCGCTGCGTTGAAAGTGCCATCGACCCTGGCGGCCGCGAAGTCGATCGTGATCGCGGTAGTACCCTTCAAGGTGAGCTGCCCCATGTCGGCAAGGCGTTCGCCAGACCCCAGCACGGTGGCGCTGAAATGCGCGGTCCCCGTGGATGGCAATGTGCCACTGATGGTGCGGGCGCCATAGGAGAACCAGGTGGACAGGCTGTGCCGGACGGCGTCGCCGATGGGGCGGTCTTCGCGCCAGTGCCCGAAGCTGCTGTAGGTCAGCGCGATCTCGGGGTTGCCGGTCCCGGGCTTGAACATCTCGAGCCGATAGGTGTTGTCGCCGTTTCGAACCTCATACACGTCGAAGCGGTTATCGCTTTGCGCGGCGATCCGGTCAGTCGGAAGGAAGGTCACGTTCTGGAAGCGGGGGTCGTTGATGAGGAACATCGGCGTCACGCCGCCAGAGGCGTCGAACTCCACGCTGCCGAAGGTCGCGGGCAGGTAATAGGCTGCGCTGTCCGAAGACGTTGCCCCGGTTCGCTGCGATGCCACCGACGTGCCCTGAAGCGAAGAGTATTTTCGCGCACCCTGGTCAAGTACGGTCAGGCTGGCGTCGATGCCATCGCGCAAGCGGGTGCCGGCGAAGGCGCCCGTGAACGTGGCGTCCGTGCCATCGTTGCCAAGGATGGTCCCGCCGATTTCCGCAGCTCCCGGGCCATAGAGCGCACCGGAAATGGAAGAGCGGTAGGTGCTTCCTTCACGCCCGCCGAAGTTGAAATAGCCGGTGAGCCCGCCGTTTGCACCAAGATATCCTGCACCCTGCCATGTGGAGCAGCAGCTCGAATAATCGACGTCGTTATTATACTCGCCTGCCTGGCCTGACATGGCGAAAAGCCCATGGGCAAAATCGAGCGAAAAAGTGCCGTCACCGATGACGCTTCGCGGGAAGTACCCGGCCGGAGAAGCAACGCCGAACAAGTCGATGTCGTAAGTCGCGCTTCCGCTGACGGGAAGCTGGGCTATCCTGGTCGGAAAGCCGTAGACGAAGACGTCGAACTGGAGATCACTTGCGCTGGTACGGCGCTGCCACAGTCCGAGGGAAACACTCTGTGTGCCGACGCCGATACGCTTCGGATTGAATAATGTGAGGGATTCGCGGCCGCCGTCCAGCTGGCGTGTGAAAAGCGCATCGCCAGCCTCACTGTCACCGAGAGATTGCGCCGTGCCGAACGTCGACGAAACGCCGCTGCCGGACACCGAGTAGGCTTTAGCCGCGGCATCGTAGCGAAAAGTCAGCGGCGCGCTCTGCGCCGACGAGGTCATGACCACATCGCCCTGATCCGTGAGGCGCTGCGCCGTATGCGTGGACGAGGTCGAAAAGTCAGTGGTGCCCGCCCCGGCACCAAGCGCATGCGGGGGAGACGCCGGAGTGGGAGCGGGGCTGGGCGTCGGCGTAGGAGCCGGTGTGCTGTTTACATCGCCGCCGCCGCATGCCGAGAGAGTTAGGCTGAGCGCCGCCAGTGAGGCCGTTGCAAGAAGACGTGCGGTATCTGTCCAAGTCACGAACCTATTCCCCCTAGAATGCCGACGTGACGCCAAATTCGGCGACGACGCGGCGGTAGTCGTAAATCTCGATCGAAGAGTGGTTACGCTCCCATTTGAAGCGGACCAGCGGCGCGAAGCTACCCAGATGCAGCGCCCGCAACGTCGCAGCTATCGAAGCGCTGTAACGATCTTCGACTCGCCGGCTTGGATATAAAAACAGTCGCGCGTCGGCTTCAAGGTGGCTGTAGGCGACAGTCCCCACCAGCGTCGTGCGGCCCAGTTCACGAAACAGGTAGGCGGAGGAACCTCCCATCGCCAGCGAGTAACCCGGGTCGCGCGCGGCTTCCCGGAAGCCGAAGACCTGCACGCCGCCGCCAAAGCGCGCGCTGAAGGCCCGGTCGATATTTGCTGAAAGCGTGAAGTCGTCCGCGGTTTGCAATGCATTGCGACGGTTGCGGACATGGGCCAGGTTCCCATCAATGCGGACCTGCGCTCGTTTTCCCAGCGACCGCTGCCAGCTGACGCCGCCCCCGATCGTCGTGCTGAACAGGTGTCCCCCGTACCAGCGACGCGACGGACCGGCTGAAAAGGTCAGCTGGTTACCGCCCCAAGTGTACTGCGGTCCGGCCTGGATCGCTACGGATATATCGTTGAAGCCCGGCTTTCGGTAAAGCGTCGTGTCGCTCGAAGCACGTACGAGCAGATCGGTGCCGGGTTCGATACCCAGCCGGAAATAGCCCTGTCCCTGCAGGTCGAGACCAACGCCCGACTTTGCGCGCGCGTCGTCGTCGAGCGTGAAATCGCCAATCACGGTGCCCAGGGTATCCGATCGCGTGGCCCGGTTGATGTTGCTGTCGGGAGCAACGGCTACTTCAATCGAGCCGCCCAGAGGCTTTCGCGCATTGAGCGCGCGGGAATAGAAGCGCACGAGCTGTTCCACGGCCGAAGGCAGGCCAGCCGCCTGCGCCGCGCGCAACTCCTTGCGCGCGGCGCCCATGTTACCAAGCATCGTCTGCATGCGTGCCAACTCCAACCGCACACGCGCAGCGCCGGGTTTGTCATCGAGGATGCGACGAAATTCGAGTGCGGCATCGCCATAGCGCTTGAGATCGTCGGCCAGCATCAGGCCCAGGCGAAAGCGTGCCTCTGTGCGAATCTCAAGGTCCGGGTCTTGGGTCAGCGCGCGATAAGCGGTCTCCGCGGTGAAGAAATCACTGCGCTCACGCGCATTATCGGCAAGCGCAAAGACCTGCGCGGCCGAGAGATGGTCAGGCGCGGAAACCGGCGCAGCCAGGCCCTCTTGGTCCTGCGCGCCTACGCTGGTCGCGATGCCCGCCAGCATCACTGCGACCAGCAGTCGACGAATTGAAATGGTACACCCCCGTTTGCGTGATGCTTACCGCGGAGGCGAGAGCCTTGTCCATATTTTCAAGTACGGCCACATCGCGACAGATTTGTATTTCAGGAATTTAATCTGGCTCGCTGGTGCATTGCCTCATCCGCGTTCAATCATCGCGATGTCCCGCTCAACCTGATCGGCGATCAAGCTCAGGCCGGATGCTGTGCTGCGGTAGCGGAATTTTTTCTAATAGGACGGAATTCCATAAATAACATCAACATCATACAGATAATAATAATTGCAATTGACTCGCAAATGCATCATTGATGCTGCGCTGCGACATTTGCAACAAGGGGGCGACAATTCCTACTTTTCGGGTTTCCAGAGCAGCCGTTCTGCTGACTTCCACTCCGTTTCTCTCGATCCCGGCCGTGGCGGCGGAAGGTGACGAGAACGACACAATAATCGTCAATGGCGTCACCGAAGATCGCTACGGTATCTCCTCCACTTCGACGGGCATGAAAATCGATGTGCCTCTCCTGAAGGCGCCTCAGGCGGTCGCTGCCGTCTCGAACGAAGTTATCCTCGAGCAGTCCGCGCAAACCCTTACCGACGTACTGCGCAATGTCAGCGGCATCACCGAGGCGAACACCTTCGGCAACACCGGTGACAACTTCATGATCCGCGGCTTCGAAAGCGGCCAGGGCACCATCCTTCGCGATGGCTACACCAGCGTACAGGTTCGCGCCCTCAACGCCTCGACGGAGCGCGTCGAAGTCCTGAAAGGACCCGCATCACTGCTCTACGGGCGGTTCGAGCCGGGCGGCCTGGTAAACGTGATCACCAAGAAGCCGCTGGATACGCTCCATTACAGCCTCAACACCAATTTCAGCACCCGCGGCCAAAGCCGTCAGGTGGCCGACGTCACTGGACCGCTGGGCGGCGGATTTGCCTTCCGCCTGATCGGCGAGTACGAGGACAGCGACTATTGGCGCCCGCAGGCCCACGACGTGGAGCGCACATATGTCGCGCCCAGCCTGTCGTGGAGTGGCGGCGGCTTCAGTATACAGGCTGCTTACGAATATACCGACAGCACCCAGCCCTTCGATCGGGGCCGCGTCTATTACAACGGCAAGCGGGTGAACGTTCCTTCGACCCGCTATTTCGGAGAGTCCTTCACCACGCTCAAACAGAAGCTGCATGCGGGTAACGTTCTGCTTGCCTACAGGTTTGCGCCTGGCTGGCGCGTGGAAACCAAGTACGCGATGCAGCGCACGTCGGGCTCCGACCTTCAGGTCCGCCCACGCAGCCTGGTCGTTGGGCCAGACGGCCAGTTGACGGGTGAGTTGATCCGCAGCCTCGATGGCAACCGCGACCTCAGCGACGATCGCGATTATGTATCGCTCAACCTACACGGCGACGTCGGTTTCCTGGGCATGCGGCATAAGCTGCTGTTTGGCGCCGATTACGAGAGCTTCCGCAGCCGGCGCGGTTACATGGTCGACTCTCCGGGCCGGGGTGGGTTCAACATCTTCGATCCCGCCTATGGCCTGCTTGATCAGAACTATGCGAACCTGACTGTGACGCCCAATTCGGCTACGATCGACAGCTACAAGACCACCGGCCTCTACTTCCAGGATCTGGTCATGGTCGACGATGCCTGGACGTTCGTGTTCGGCGGCCGCTACGAAACGTTCAAGGACTTCCAGCGCGAAGGGACGCTGGCGAGGCCATCCAACCAGTCGAAGAGCGACACTTTCCTGCCGCGCGTGGGTGTGGTGTTCCAGCCTGGGCAGAATGTCTCGATCTATGCCAGCTATGCTCGCGCGTTCGCACCGAACCCCTCGGTCCCCGCCCAGGGCGATCAGCCAGCGTCCGGTCCCTTCCCGGCGGAAAAAAGCCGCAGCTACGAGATCGGTGTCAAGGGCGAAGTGTTCGACGGAGTGACCGCCACTCTCGCCGCATACGACATCCGCAAGAACAACGTGCTGGAGACCGTCGACATCGGTGACGGCAATTCGATCACCGAGGCACGTGACAAGGTCACCTCACGGGGTATCGAATTCGATCTCGCTGGGGAAATCACCCGGCATCTGAGCGCGATCGCCTCCTACGCCTATACCGATGCCCGTGACCCGCAGAGCACGCTGTCCGATAACGTGGTGAACGTCGCGCGCCATACCGGCAGCTTCTCATTCTCATATCGCCCCGGCGGGGTGCTGGAGGGCGCCTCTCTCGGCGCAGGCGCATTCCATGTCAGCAGGCGGTATGGTGGACTTTCTCAGTCACCCACGGGATCGACGACAGTGCCATTCCACCTGGCGGCCTATACGACCTTCGACCTCAATGCAGGCTATGCCATGAAGCTGCGTTCGGGCCACAGCGCCTATGCGCGCCTGACGCTGCGCAACCTCACCAACCGCAATTACGACCAGTCGTCGGGTAACGCGCTGCGTGTGGTGCCGGGCCAGGCCCGCACCCTGTTTGCGACGATCGGCATGCGCATGTGACACGCGCCGCCTGTGCTCTTGTATAGGCAACGACCTATACGAGAGCACAGGTTGCGAGCATTGAAGGCGGGAAAAGGCCAGATTCTTGCGATATTCTTAAAAAGCCGTTTGGTGGGCGCGTGCCAGATAAAGCGCTTCTACCCCAGGCCTTTTAGACCCTGCACTCCTCAGCCGCGGCGCCAGCCTCGCTTACTGGGGGATACGCTTAAGTACCAAGAAAGGCATGATCTGGTCGTAAACAGCATCATACCGTGTCACTTCTAACTACGGTGCATCTTAGGCCGGGTGGACGAATTTGAGAGAGTATTTGGCGGTGGCGAAATTGCCCGGTGCGGCCGGCATATCCTGCAGGAATACACCGTCGACCAATTCGACTTTCTCCAGGCCGCGCAGTTCATGACACCTGAGCCTGAGGTGTTGCCCGGCAGCATGACCCTCGCCGATGTGCTCTAGAACCGAGGCGCGCCATCGCAGCTATCCGGCGGATGCTACGCTCGCCGACGCACTGTCCGACGCGTCGCAGCCCTGCGGCAGCCCGCATGACCCGTTCAGCCGGATCGCGGATCTCATGGTCGCGACGGGCATCGGTCGCATTCCGATCGTCGCCCCTGAGACGCAGCGGGTCGTCGGCATCCTTACCAGACACGACCTGCTGCAGGTCCGCAACGTGCATCACGGCCTCGAGACCAAACGGGCACGAACATGACCTGAGGTCGTTTTGGTATCGTGGCACTTTGCGCCTTGGCTCGGTTACGCAGTTGAACTCACGATCGGCGAATTTTGATCTGCGATATCAGCCTATACTGCGAAAGGCGTCGTCCGAACCAAGCCGAACGGCTGCGCCAGTCTGATTAAGGCCATACAGTCGGAAGGGCAGGTACCCATAGCTGGTCACTTATCTCTCAAGCTTTTTGTCAAGGACCGCAGCTATCTCCGGTTGGCTTCCTGCAACCGGAAAGTCGCCTATCGGCCGGTTTTGGGCATTCAGAAGTTCTCCCATGGCCGTCAGGGCCACATCCTTGGAGGACTTTGCATTTCCTAGCCGCACCGATCATGCAGCGCACATCAGCATCAAGCAATATGCTCGCCTTGTCGCTGAATGGGTCTTGGGGATTGGCTTCCCCAACGAAGATTACGGGAATCACTTGCTGCGGCTAACGAAGGTGTCGATCACTTACCAAGCGACCGAGAATCTCCGTGTAGTCCAAATTCTTGGACACACGAAGATCGAAAGCACGGTCAGATACCTTGGGGTAGACGTTGAGAACGCCTTGATGTTGATAGACCACCGAAATCTGAGATCGCCTGGCTCCTTGTCGTTCCGAGAAGCGAGGGGCCAGGACCTACACTGTGGTGACCGCGCGTCCAAGTCGGTCAATCCAGCGGCAATTATCAGAAATTTGTCATGCTCTGATTGGCAAATCCCCAGCCGCGAAGTTGCGCGGCGCGCTCTATGAGTGAGTCCGCATCGCCGATCGAAAATGGATGGGCACTTTTCATGCCATCCAGTTCATCCCACTCCACCGGCACCGCGACCGGTGCGCCTTCCCGTGACCGAGCCGAGTAGGGCAGCACTGCGGTCGCCCCGCGCTGGTTGCGCAGCCAGTCGATGAAGATGCGGCCTTTGCGCTTCGCCTTGCTCATTGTCGCGACGTAGCGGTCGGGCTCGGAGAGGCTCATGGCCTCGGCGAAGCGGCGGGCGAAGTCCTTGTGGGTATCCCAGTCATGGCCCCGTCTCAGCGGTACGACGACATGTACGCCCTTACCGCCGGACAGCATGGCGAACGTCACCAGTCCGAGGTCCGCCAGCCGCGCGCGAATGTCCCTGGCGGCGCGCACGCACTCCTTGAAGTCCAGCCCTTCGTCGGGATCGAGATCGAAGATCATTCGATCAGGAAGGTCTACCTCATCGGCTCGTGCCGCCCAGCCGTGGAACTCGATCGTCCCCATCTGCACACAGGCGAGCAGGCCCTCGGCATTGTCGAGATAGAGGTAGTCCTCCATGCCGCCGTCCTTCTCACGGATGGGGACATGATGGACGTGATCGCCGAAGGTGCCGCTGTCATGCTTCTGGAAGAAGCATTTCTTCGCACGGCCCTGCGGACATCGCACTAGGCTGATCGGGCGGTCAGCGGCGAAGGGCAACATGAGCGGGGCGATGGCGGCATAGTAGTCGGCCAGATCTCCCTTGGTTTCGCCGCTTTCGGGGAAGATTACGCGGTCGTGATTGCTGATCTTCACGGCAATTTCCGCCTTGGGCGCGGCCTGCGGTTGCTCGGGTGTCACTGACTTCGCCCTCTTTTCGGTCCTCAGGCCAAGAAAGCTGCCGTGGCGGATGCGGCCGTCACCGGTGAACTCGGCGAAGGCGACCTCCGCCACCAGCTTCGGCGTGACCCAGCTTGCGCCGCGTGCCTCCGCGCGCTCGACTTCGACAGGTGCGGTCTTCCGCGCCAACTGCTCCAGCCGGGCAGCCATATCGACGAGGCTTTCGGCATCGAAGCCGGTGCCGACCTTCCCGCGATAGATGAGCGTCTTCCCCTCGTACTGCCCCAACAGCAACGAGGCGAACGGACGGCCCTTTGCGCTAGACTTCGACCAGCCAACGATCACGAACTCCTGCCGACGGGTACACTTCACTTTGACCCAGTTCCTCGTGCGGCGCCCCAGGTAAGCGGCATCGACGCGCTTGGCGATGATGCCTTCCTGGCCGGCCGCGCACATCGCATCGTAAAGCTTTTCGCCCGCACCGATTACATGGTCGGCGACGAAGACGGGCGGGCGGGCTTCCGAGAGCAGGGCCTCGAGCCGCTCCTTGCGCTCGATATTGGTCATCGTGGCCAGGTCATCGCCTTCGAGTTCGAGGAGATCGAAGGCATGGAATTCCAGGGGTTGGTCTTCGCTCTGGCTACCCTTGCCGCGCTTGAGCACGGCCTGGAGGTTGGAGAAATCGGGATTGCCGTCCGGCCCCCGGGCGATGATCTCTCCGTCGATCAGGCAGGAAGGCAGGTCGAGCGCAGCGATATGCGCGGCGAGGGGGCCGAACTTGTCCGTCCAGTCGAGGCCGCTGCGGGTATGGACGACGGCCTTATCCCCCGCTGCTGCGATCAGCGCGCGGTAGCCGTCGAATTTTATCTCGTGCATCCACAGGTTGCCGGTGGGAATGGTATCGACCAGTGTGGCGAGCTGGACGGGACGGAATTTCGGCGGCTTGCCTTGTGCCTTGCGGGAAGGGCGCGACTTGCGCGCATTGCGGGCCGAGGCCTTCTCCATGACCTGCGCGAAAGCATCGCCCTTCTTGCCTTTCAGCGAATGGGTGCCGCCCCTGTCGGCTTCGATCTCAGCCATGGTGCGGCCGGTGAGCACACTGGTGAGGCCCTGCTCGACGAGGACATCGCCCGTCTGCGCATGGGCATCCTTCACTTTGCGAAGCAGCCAGTTCTCACGCTTCTCGCCGGGCCTGGGCTTCATGCGCACGAGCAGCCATTCGCCCTTCATCCGCTCGCCGTCGAGGGTGAAGTGAAGGTGGCCATCCGCGATGTCCTTCGCGCTCTTGCCCGCGATCGGCGCCCAGGTGCCCCGATCCCAGAGCATCACCGTACCGCCACCGTATTCGCCCTTGGGGATGCCGCCTTCGAATTCTCCGTAGGACAGCGGGTGGTCCTCGGTGCGCACGGCAAGGCGCTTGTCGTCGGGATCGGCGCTCGGCCCCCGGGTCACCGCCCAGGACTTGAGCACGCCATCGACTTCGAGTCGGAAATCCCAGTGCAGTCGCCGCGCCGCGTGCTTCTGGACGATGAAGCCGTTGCCGCCGGTCCTGCCGCTTTTGCCCGCAGGTTCGGTGGTCTTCGCGAAGTCGCGCTTGCGGTTGTATTCGGCGAGGAGGTCGGCGCCAGGATCGCCGGCCTTGCCGCTACGCCCGCTTGCGGGCACGGCTGCCACCCGAGGAAGACGCCTTCTTCGCCGCAGGCTTGCGCGTTGACGAGGCTGACTTACCGCCGGACTTGCCGTCCCCGACCGACTTCTTGAGCGCCGCCATCAGATCGATGACGTTGCCCTTGCCGCTGGTCGGTTCCTCGACGTCCTCCAGAATGCGCTTGTTGCTCTTCGATTTGGCCTTCTTGTCGATCAGGCGGTGGAGCGCATCGACATAGCGGTCGTGGAACTCGGCGGGTTTGAAAGGCGCGGTCTTCTTGTCGATCAGCGTCGTCGCAAGGTCGAGCAGGTCGGCGTCGGGCTTGGCATCCTCGATGTCGCGGAAGTAGCCCTGCGCCTTGTGGACCTCGTCGGCATAGCGCAGCACTTCCATCACGAGGCCGCGCCCGCAGGGCTTGATCGAGACCAGTTGCTCGCGCCCGCGCACCGCCAGCTGGCCAAGGCCGACCTTGCGCGTCTTGCGCAGCGCCTCGCGCAGTACGGTGTAGGCTTCCTCTGCCAGATCGTCGGCCGGGACGACGAAGTAGGGCTTCTCGTAATAAAGCACGTCGATCTCGTCGGCATCGACGAACTGGACAAGCTCCAGCGTCTTGCGGCTCTCGATCTTGACCGCCTCGATCTCCTCCTCGTCGAGGAGCACGTAGCTGCCCTTGGAAATCTCGAAGCCCTTGATGATCTCGTCGCGGTCCACCGGGCCGACGCCGGGCGCGACCTTCTCGTAGCGGATGCGCTTGCCGCTCGGTTCATGGATCTGGTGAAAGGAGATCGCTGCGCCCGACCGCGTCGCCGGATAGACCTCGATCGGGATCGAGACGAGCGCCAGACGGATCTGGCCTTTCCAGTATGCGCGTGCAGGCATGGGCGGTTCCTTCCTCGGCATCACAAGCCGGATCAGGGCATGGTTGTTCCCGTCGCAGTCTGGCCGGTGGGAGCAGCGAGGCTTTCGGCCAGATCATCGAGCGCCTCCTCGGGTATGCGCCGGGCGATTACGGCCATCGGGTCCTGCGGTTTGTGGGCGTCGATGACCGTGTGATCGCCTCGCCACTGGCGTAGGCGTCCGGCCAGGTAACTGGCGCGCTGGCCGGTGATGACAGGGGCGGTCTTGCCAGGGGCATGGCATTGCGCGCAGGCTGGCAGTTGCGTTTCTGGAAGGCCTTTTGTGGCTATGGCGTTCCGGTCTGCAATGGGGCCGTGATGCAGGCCGGGCAGGCGCGCGTAATAGCTGGCCGCAGCTTTCATCTGCGCCTCGTCGAGCCCGGCGGCAGCGGTCTGCATGACCGCGCTGACCCGCTTGCCGGATTTGTAGGCCTGCAGCGCGCGCAGCATGTAGGCGGCATCCTGCCCTGCGAGGATAGGGATGTCGGGCTGGGCGCGGCCTTTGCCGTCGACGTCGTGGCAGCCCGCGCACTGGGGCAGGGGCGCGCCTGAGAGCGGCTGCGTGAGCGCGCGGTATTGCTGCGGTGTCATCGTCGGCAGACGGCGCACGAAGCCGACCATGCGGCGGATTTCATCGTCGCGGTCCCTTCCTGCCCACGCGGGCATGCCGGTGAACTTCACCCCGTGGCGGATGATCCAGAACAGTTCGCGATCGGTGTAGTGGCCCGCCGTCCTGGCAAGGTTCGGCGCTGGCGGTGTCGCGGCCTGCATGACCGGGGAGGGCGCTTCCCCCGGCGCGCCGTGGCATACCTGGCAGGACTGGCGGAAATGCCCTGCCGCGCTGACGAGGCCCGTATCGTCACGGATGACCTTGGGCGTCTGCACGGCGCTGTAGGTGCGCGCGGAATTCTGCATTGTCCAGTGCAGGAACCAGTCAGTGATCTTCCAGTGCCCGGTGGACGCGGCGATGGGTATCAGCCCCGCCGCCGCCACGACCATACCCAGCGCGATGACGGCGCTGAAGGCGAATACTACGCGCCCGATCGTGATCTTCACCATCATGTCGCGGTGCTCCGTTCTTCTCGCAGCAGGGTGGCAAGCAGGCCCAGCCCGCCGATCAGGTAACTGGCACCGCCGATCACCAGCATCACCACGCCGCCAAGTTGCTGGTCGCCGAGCGGATCGAGTCCATGGGCATGGTCCATCCCGTGATAGAGCGGACGCGGCGCAAGGCCGATGAGGACGCCCAGCAGGGTCATATGCATGGACGTAAGCAGCAGGGCGCCGATCCCGCTCGCTCGGGCGGGGGAGTGGATGGCGGCGCTCCACAGCAGGAAACCGGCGGCAAGGAAGCTCGCCTGCTCAATCACGGCGAACAGGGCATGACTATCGGCGGCGCTGCGCAAAGCGGGCAGATGCCAGCCCCACACCGTCAGCAGTTCCAGCAGCATCATGGCCATCGGTGTGACGATCCGCGGCGAGCGCCTTGCCGGATCGGCAATGGTGTCCCGTGCGGCATAGGCCAGCAGCGGCGCGGCCACGGCCACGGCGATCATGTGTCCGGCCATGTGTCCGCTCATGCCCAGCGGCGACAGCGCCCAGCCGATCGGCACCAGAAGCAACCCGATGATCAACGCCGCGCGCTTCACCGGCAATCTCCGATGAAGACGACGGGCAGAGCCGTGAACAGCACGGCCATGAAGCTGAGGCCCGCCAGCAGCAGTGTCGATTTGGCCAGGAACCGCAGGCGGTCGACCTCGGTGCCCTCGTCATGCGGGGGCGGATCGCCGATGGTGCGCTGCTGTTTCCAGGCGACCCAGCCCGACAGCGCGATCACCCCCAGTGCCAGCAAGGTGCCCAGCGTGAACAGCACCGGGAATTTGGCGAAGGCGCCATTCTTGGCGCAGGATATCGCCGCCCACAGGTAGGCGAACAGGAAATGGCCCGCCCAGACCGTGGGCGGTACGATCAGGGTCCAGAGCGTGACTTTCAGTCGCTCATGCCACTTGCGCCGCTCACTCATCACGCGAGCTCCGGAAACAGGCCGATGGTGAGGTACGTGACCGTCACGGTCAGCGCGAGGAAGTGCATGTAGACTGTGACGTTACGGATGTCGGCGTCATGGCTGGGCGTCATCTTTTCGGCAAGGCTGCGGGCCAGAACGTAGGCCAGCATGATCGCGGCGACGCCGCAATGCGCCGTCGTCCAGATCGCCAGCGTCCAGACGATAGCCGGATAGCTGTGCGTCTGCGGGTCCATTCCTGACAGCCAAGGTCCGGCAAGTCCGGCGAAGACGCCCGCCAAGCTGGCGCCGATGCCCAGCAGCACCAGCACGCGGGCAAGCGTGATTTTGCCGCGCGCGTGAGTCTCCCGCGCCGCCATCGTCGCCAGCCAGCTTGCCAACCCTAAGGCCAGCGCCACCATCGGCCACAGCACGCCGGGACCGTCCGCCATCGCCATCGGGGGGAAATCTTCATGCCGGGTCCAGAAGAAGTAGTACCCAAACACCAACCCTGAGAACGCCGTCGCATCGGCCATCATGGTGATGAACATCGCCCACCACCCCGGCGCCGAGTCGCCCGAGATGTAGAGCGGCAGTTCGATGCCGTGGCCGATCGGCTTGCAGGGCTTCTCCGGAATCTCCGCCGTGCCGGTCCACAGCCATGCCAGCACCAGCGCCAGCGTCAGCACGCCCGAGACGAGCGCCGCCCAGTAGAAGTGGTAGGTCGTCAGGATGAACACCCCGCCCAGCGCCACCGCCGTCAGCATCGGCAGCCAGCTTGGCCCGCCGAGGCGGATGACGGAGACCGGCCGGGCGTCCAGAACCGAGGTCACGATCGTCTCGCGGCGGCCTTCCTCGGCGTCGGGCAGGAAGTAGCGGCCTTCGTCCACCTTGCGCACGAAGTCCTCCTGATCCCAGATAGGGTAGCGGCTTTCAATCAGCGGGATCGAGCGGATGCCCCAGTCCTCGTCATCGGGGTGGGCGAGCCATTCCAGCGTGCCCGCCTCCCAAGGATTGCGCGGGGCCTTCTGCCGCCAGGGTGAGCGGCACAGGTCCAGCAAGATCACCGCCACACCCGCCGCGATCACGAACGAGCCGATGGTGGAGGCAAGATTGAGGCCGCCGAGGCCAAGCTCCTTCGGGTAAGTAAAGACGCGGCGGGGCATCCCTTCGAGGCCCGACAGGTGCATCGGGAAGAAGCACACATTCGCGCCGACGAAGATCAGCCAGAACGCGGTGCGTCCCAGCCGGTCGGAAAGCTTTTTGCCGGTGATCAGCGGCCAGTAGTAGTAGAGCCCGGCGAACAGCGGCATCAGAGTGCCGCCGATCAGCACGTAATGCAGGTGGGCGACGACGAAGTAGGTGTCGTGCGCCTGCCAGTCGAACGGGGCGACGGCCACCATCACGCCCGTAAGCCCGCCAATGACGAAGATCGCCAGGCTCCCGGTCGCGTAGAGCAGCGGCGTCGACCACACCACGCGGCCTGCCCACAGGGTCACGATGAACACGAATATCTGCACTGCCGTGGGGATCGCCACCGCCTCAGACGCGGCAGAGAAGAACGCGAGGCTGATCTTGGGCAGCCCGGTCGCGAACATGTGGTGCACCCACAGCCCGAACGAGAGGAACGCGGTGCCCACCGCCGCCAGCACGATCCAGGGATAGCCCAGCAGGTGCCGCCGCGCGAAAGTGGGCACCAGCATCGCGAACAGGGCGATGGAGGGCAGGAAGACGATGTAGACCTCCGGGTGACCGAAGATCCAGAACAGATGCTGCCACAGCAGCGGATCTCCGCCGCGCGATGCGTCAAAGAACGGCCAGTCCAGCAGGCGCTCCATCTCGAACAGCACGTCGCCCGCGATCAGCGGCGGGAAGGCGAACAGGATCATCACCGCGACAACGAGGATGTACCAGGCATAGAGCGGCATCAGGTTGAGCCGCATGCCCGGCGGGCGGCACTTGAGCACGCCGACGATCAGTTCCACGGCGGCGGCTACCGAGGACACCTCGATGAAGGACAGACCCAGCATCCAGATGTCGGCGCCAAGCCCGGAGAGATCGGTGCGCGTCGTCAGCGGCGGGTACATGAACCACCCGCCATCGGGCGCAGCGTCGAAGAAGATCGAGCCGGAAACGAATACGCCGCCGATCAGGAACGACCAGTACCCGAAGGCGGACAGACGCGGAAACGGCAGGTCGCGCGCGCCCAGAAGCTGCGGCAGCAGGATGATCGACACCGCCTCGAACATCGGTACGGCGAAGAGGAACATCATCACCGAGCCGTGCAGCGTGAACAACTGGTTGAACGTCCCTGCGTCCACGAGATCGTTGTCCGGCACTGCGAGCTGCATGCGCATGATGAGCGCGAGCACGCCCGCGAACAGCATGAAACCGAACGCGGTCAGGACGTACCACACGC
Source organism: Novosphingobium resinovorum (assembly GCF_027922145.1). Lineage (GTDB taxonomy): Bacteria > Pseudomonadota > Alphaproteobacteria > Sphingomonadales > Sphingomonadaceae > Novosphingobium > Novosphingobium resinovorum. The sequence continues at coordinate 384,400 of NZ_BSFC01000030.1, forward strand.
CGACTTGGTTGTTGTTGGTGTCCGTCCAGCGCAGGAACAGTCCCTTGGGCGGTTCCCAGACCTTGCGGAGCCGCGCTTCCTGCGCCTCGCGCAGCGCGGGGTCGTCCTGATCGTGCAGGCTCATCGTCCCGCCTCCTTCAGCCAGCGGGCGATGGCGAGCGCGTCCGCTTCGGGCATTGCCGAGTAGGAGGGCATGCGGGCGCCGGGCTTGGACCTGTGGGGATCGCGGATGAAAGCGGCGGTGTTCTCCACGGTGGGGGCAAGGATGCCTGCGCCCACCGTAATGCGCTCGCCGAAGCGGGTCAGGTCGGGGCCGATGCTCTCGCCGCCGATCAGGGAATGGCACGCATTGCAGCCGCTGGCCGCGAATAGGGCAGCACCGCGACCTTGCGTGCGGATCGGTGGCTCGCGGCTGACCGCCAGCCATGCGTCGAAGGAGGCAGGCTCCATGGCGATGACGTCGAACGCCATCAGCGCATGGCTGAGGCCGCAGAACTCCGCACAGACGCCGCGATAGGTGCCCGCCTTATCGGCCTTCACGACAAGGCGGTTGGTGCGTCCGGGAATCATGTCCATCTTTCCCGCAAGGCCGGGGATCCAGAAACTGTGGATCACGTCGGTCGCAGTCAGTTCGAACACGACAGTGCGGCCCACCGGGATGCGCACTTCGTTCGCGGAGATCAGGGGCGGCTGGCCTTGCGGCTGGTAGCGCACGCGCCACCAGAACTGCTCGCCCTCGACATGGATGCGCAGGTTCTGCGCCGTCTCGGGCAGTGGGCGCATCGCGGGCAGAGCCCAGACCAGCAGCGCCGTTAGAACCACCGACGGCACGATCGCGCCGAGCCAGAGCACCATGCGCATTCCGCCCGCGTGGTCCAGCCGCCCTTCCGGTGCGCGCACTGCGAGGACGTACACAGCCGCCACGCCTAGTGCGATAACAAGCGCGCCGATCACCAGCACCATGGTCATCGTCAGCGTCGAGCGCGCCTCCAGCCCGAACGGCGCCAAGGCGGACTGGTGGCGGTTGCAGCCCGCTAGCAGCAGTGCGCAGACGACGGTCGATTTACGCAAGCCATTCTTCCCCTGTGTTGCGCAAGGCAACGCATGGAAGGTGCGGGGGTTCGATTGGGTCGCGTTACAAAGGGTTTCTGGCTCTTCAGCGCGCCGCAGAGGGCGTGATGCGCCATACCGTATTGGACAGGTCGTCGGCGACCAGCAGCGCGCGGCGGACCGGATCGTAGGTCACGCCGACCGGACGTCCCCGTGCCTTGCCGTCCGGGCCGATGAAGCCGGTCACGAAATCGCGCGGCTTGCCGGAGGGGCGGCCGTTGGTGAAAGGAATCCAAACGACCTTGTATCCCGCCAACTGGCGACGGTTCCAACTGCCGTGCTCGCCCACGAAGGCGCCGTCGGCATAATTGCCGCCGAAGCCGCCGCCGGTGAGGAACGTCAGGCCGAGTGCGGCGACGTGCGAGCCGAGCGCATAATCGGGGGCGATGGCCTTGCGCACCATCTCGGGCTTCTGCGGGTGGACGCGCGGGTCTACGTGATTGCCGTAGTAGCTGTAAGGCCAGCCGTAGAACGCGCCCGGTTTCACCGAAGTCATGTAATCTGGCACGAGATCTGTGCCGAGTTCGTCACGCTCGTTGACTGCGGCCCACAGCGCCTGTGTCGCCGGATTGATGGCGAGCGCGGTCGGGTTACGGATGCCAGAGGCGTACGTGCGGTGCGCGCCGCTCTCACGGTCGATCTCCCAGACGACGGCGCGCTCTTCCTCAAGCGCCATGCCGCGTTCGCCGACATTGCTGTTGGAGCCTATACCGACATAGAGGCGCGTGCCGTCGGCGCTGGCGGTCAGCGACTTGGTCCAGTGGTGATTGGGATTTGCGGGCAGCTTCGTAACCACCTCGCCGGTGCCGTCGATGCGCGTCGCGCCGTCGCGATAGCGGAAACGCAGCAGGGCGTCCTGATCGGCGACGTAGAGATCGCCATCGACCAGCGCGAGGCCGTAAGGTGCATTAAGGTCGTCGATCAGCACGGTCTGCAATTCGTATCTGCCGTCACCGTCGCGGTCGCGCAGAAGCGTCACGCGGTTGCCTCCTTTGGTGCCGCTCTTGCCGAGGCTCTTGATGTAGCCGGCGATCACGTCCTTGGGGCGCAGCTTGGGCGCGCCGCCGCCGAGACCCTCGGAAACGAGCACATCGCCGTTGGGCAGGACCAGCGTCTGGCGCGGGACTTTGAGGCCCGTCGCGATCGGAGTGATGGTGAAACCCTGTGGGACGCTTGGCATGGCGCCGTTCCAACCTGCGGGCCGCGCGATCTTCATCGGCGGGAGCAGCGTTTCCTTCTGCGCCGGCAGTTGCGGGCGAGCACCGGTCTGGTCGAGTTCGGGCGCCTTGTCGCAGGCGGTAAGGGCGAGCGGGGCGGCAAGCGCCAGCACAGCATGTCGGAGCACGATCATGCGCGCACCTCCCTCGGCACGGTGTAGCCGATCCAGCCGGCAGCCAGCGCCAGCACGATGGAGATCACGGACAGCGCAAGGCCGGTGGTGCCGACCGAACTCCAGCCGTCATGGCTGTGCTGGAATGCGTTGACGAGCCCTGCCACGAACAGAGCGGCCAGAACGATCGCAAGCCAGCGGCTTCCCGCGCGGCGCATGGCCACCCGCGCGAGCGTCCATGCCAGCGACAGACCGGTGAAGACCAGCGCTCCTGCAATCAGCCAAGCGGCGAAGTTCGACCACTGCATCTCGGAACTGTTGAGATAGGTAACATCCGCCGCCAACGCGCAGGGAAACAGCGCCACCGGGAATGCGAGCAGGATGCCGTGAAGAGGATGCAGCGGCATTGAAAAGCTGCGCGGAAAGGCTGCTGGCAAGTCGGGTTCCTTCAGTGCCTCGGGTCAGGACATGGTCTGCAAATGCGCCGGATCGTGATGGGTTGCCAACGATCCGTGGCCCGACCCTTAAGCGGGATAGTGGTGCAGCCGTCCAAAGCGGTGACCGGATGTGAGGTCGTACAGGCGCAGGGGATGTTCCTGTATCAAACAGCGGGCTCGGACCTGAGATCCAAAAACGATAAGTGCTGCAGTGACCTAACTTGACCGAAGAATCCTCATGCGAGGAGTTAGGGGCTCAAGTAATCCCGTCTTTCGGGCACCGTCATCAATTTGATCCCGTGGCAAGGCGACGCTCATCTTCCCGGTCAATGGCAAGCAGCGACGTGCCCTTGCTCTCGGTCATGACGAGCGCGGACAGCAGGCTGATGGCTCCGGCAGCCGCAACATAGAATGCGATCGGCAGCCAGTCGTCGTATTCGCGCAGCAGGGTAGTGCCGATCAGCGGAGCCCACGACCCGGCGAAGATCGCCGTCACCTGATAGCCCAGGGAAACCCCGGAGTAGCGCATCCGCGTGGGGAACATCTCGGCCATGATGGCGGGCTGCGGGGCATACATCAAGGCGTGGACGAACATGCCCCCGAAGATACCCGCGAGCACGATGGCGGTGCTTGCGCTGCCGAACATCGGAAACGCGATGAAAGGCCATGCCATCGTAAGTGCCGCGCCCAGCATGTAGACCGGCTTGCGTCCTATCCGGTCTGCCATGGCGCCGAACAGCGGGATCAGAACGACGTGAAGGATGTGCGCGCAGAACAGCAGGGTCAGGATCTTGGTCGTGTCGACACCAATATGGGCCAGATAGGTGATCGAGAACGTGACGACCATGTAATACAGGATATTCTCGCCTACCCTCAGACCCATCGCCGTGAAGACCCCGCGCGGATAGCGCCGGAAGACTTCGACCAGCCCATAACCCTGATGCGCGCGCTCCTCGGCTTCGGCCTTGGCAGCCTCGAAAATGGGTGAGTCGGCTACCTGGGTTCGGATGTAATACCCGATCCCGACGATCACGGCGGAGAGCCAGAACCCGAAGCGCCAGCCCCACGACAGGAACTGCGCGTCGGACAAAGTCGCCGACAGGATCAGAAGCACGATCGTCGCCAGCAGATTGCCCAGTGGAACGCCAGCCTGAGGGAAACTGCCCCAGAAGGCGCGGCTGTGGTTAGGACTGTGTTCCGCCACCAGCAGTACCGCGCCGCCCCATTCTCCGCCCAGCGCGAACCCCTGCACGAAACGCAGGACGACAAGAAGCACGGGGGCCCAATAGCCGATCGAGCCGAAAGTCGGGAGGCAACCCATCAGGAACGTCGAGCAGCCGATGAGCATAAGGCTGAACTGAAGCAGCGATTTGCGTCCTACCCTATCGCCGATGTGGCCGAATACGATGCCGCCCAACGGACGCGCGATGAAGCCGACCGCATAAGTCGCGAAGGCCGCGATCACGCCATCCAGATCATTGCCGGTGGCCGGGAAGAACAGCTTGCCGAAAATGAGCGTGGCGGCGGTTCCGTACAGGAAAAACTCGTACCATTCGACCACGGTGCCCGCCATGGAGGCGCCCACGACCTTGCGCAGGTAAGGTAAATCGGCCGTTTCTTCGTGCTGCATCATTTCCACATCCCGTTCCCGTCGCGCTCCCGAGCCCGAGCCAAGCTCAGCTGTTTTGGCGTGCGTGAGATATGTTGCAGCGCATTCAAACCAACTCAAGTGGTTAGAATGATCAGGGGCGGCAGAATGTCATCGAGTGGGTGCAAGATGCGGCCAGACCGTGATCCGGCGCATATCGTTGCGATCTCGGTCACCCCGGGACGCGGCGGTGCAGCCAGCGGAACGCTGCGCCCACCAGCACCCAGCCGCCGAGCAGGGCGTAAGGGCGCCAGTCGGCCTCCAGCCCTACCAGTGCGAGCGCCAGCGCGCAGGCGGCTCCGGCATAGGCGAAGGCGCGCATCGTCGGGCGGGCGAATTTGAAGGCGGCGGCCTCGTAAAGATCGTCGTGCCGCTCGACCACGCGGGCTGCGGAGAGGCAGATGCTGGCGTATTTCAGCAGGTTGGGGATGTTGACCGCCAGGAACAGGAAGGTCAGCTCCATCGGCAGCAGCAGCCCCGCGCAGCCGATGGCGAAGACCGCCAGGAGCGCGACATGGGGCGTCTGCCAGCGCGGATGGACCCGGCCCAGCGCGGCGGGCAGCATCCCCGCCGTTCCCATGGCGTAGAGGCTGCGGCTGAACATCGCGAACATCGCGTTGAGCGACTTGCCGATCGAGAGCACCGCCGCCAGCACGATTACCGGGATCGCCGCCGGCCCCATGAACGCCCTGGCCGCATCGAGGATCGGCGCCTCGCTCGATCCCAGTGCCGGAGCACCCAGCACGCCGAGCGCCACGAAGCCCACGGCAAGGTAGAGCAGCGTCGCCGAGCCGATCGACAGGGCGATGCCCAGCGGAATGGCGCGGCGGCTGTCGGCGACTTCGGCGCCTGCCTCGGTCGCGGCCTCGATGCCGAAGAACAGGCCCATCAGCAGCGGCATCGCCGCGATCATGCCGTGCAGGCCGTTGGGGAAAAGGGGTTCGAGGCGGGAGATGTCCACCGCCGTCGCCCCGCCCCAGCCGATGAACACCGCAAACAGGATCAGCATCGCAGCCAGCAGCCACTTCTGCACGGTCGCGGCGATGTGGACGCCGAACAGGTTGGCGAGCAGCGCCAGCACCAGCACCGCGAACATCGTCGGCTTGACCGGCAGCGGCAGGATCATCGAGCCGTAGCGCACGAGGACCAGCGCCAGCACCACCATCGCCCCCATGTTGGCGATGATCCGCGCCCAGGCGATGAAGAAGCCGAGCGCGGGATGCAGGAACCGCGCGGGCCACGCGAAGGAGGCCCCCGATACCGGCAGCGCCGAGCCGAGGAAGGCATAGCTCACCGCGATCAGGTACATCGGCAGCGCCGCGACCAGCACCGAAAGCAGCATCGCCGGACCTGCAATCGCGGTGGCGGGGGCGATGGCGGAAAAGATCGAGACGCCCACCGCCGTGCCGAGGCCCAGCGCTACGACGCCCCACAAGTCGATGCCCTTGGCGAGCTTCTGTTCGTCGCTCACGGCTTGCTGCCAGCGATCACGAAGGCGCGGATGTCGGTGACCAGCTTGCGCCAACTGACGTCGTCGGAATAGGCGACGTGCCCGGCGGGATAGCGGTGGTTGACGAAGCGGTCGTCGGTCAGGTTGGCCTGGGCGAAGAGGTAGTCCGCCGCGCCGACCGTGGTAGTCAGGTCGTAGAGACCGGTGCCGACGAACAGGTGCAGCTTGGGCTCGGCGGCCATCGCGGCTGCGAGGCGGGCCATGAACGGCCAGTCGTTGAACGGGCTGTCGCCCGCACCGTAGGACCATTCTCCGGGGAAGCGGGTAATGACCTTGTAGCGTTCAGGCGCCGCCACGCCGATGCTGGCAAGCTGGCCGATCACCGCCTTGCCGTAGAGATCGGACACGGCGGAGAAGGCGTCGGCGCCGACCATCTCGCCCGCGTTGGCCGGGAGCGGCGCGGTGTAGCGCGCGTCGTAGCGGCCCAGCACCTTGCCCTCGGCGCGCAGCAGTTCGACGCGGAAGCGCTCCTTGGAGATGCGCAGGTCGTGGGCGAGGTAGAAGTCGGCTGGGATGCCGGTGAGGTCGGTCAGCTTGGCGGCGATCTTGGCGCGGGCGGCCTCGTCCAGCCCGCGGCCCTTGTAGAGCGCATCGAGGTAGGCCGGGCCGAAGGCGGTCGCCTCTTCGGCGCTGGCGGCCGGGTCGCAGGGGGCGGGGCGCTTGTGGTGGTAGCAGGCGAGCGCGGCGAGGGTCGGCAGGGAAACCGGATAGGTCACCACGTTGTCGGGCCGCTGCGAGGTCTCGATCATGTTGAGGGCCTGCCCGAATAGCAGCACGCCGCGCACCTTGAGCTTTGCATCCTGCGCCCGCAAAGCATCGACCATCGCGGCGGCGCGGATGGTGCCGTAGCTTTCGCCGAGGATGAACAGCGGCGAGGCGGTGCGGTGGTTCTCGCCGAGCCAGGCGCGGGCGGCCTGCGACACAGCGTCGGCATCGCCCTTCACCGACTGGTAGAACGCGGGGTCGGCATCCTTGCCGATCTCGGAGAAGCCGGTTCCGGGCGGGTCGAGGAAGACGAGGTCGGCCACGTCGAGCAGCGAGGCCGGGTTTGCGGTGACTTCCGCCTCGGCGGGCAGCGGCGCGGCAGGGTTCTGCGGCACATGCGCGCGCATCGGACCGAGCGCGCCCATCTGCAGGTAGGCAGACGCCGCGCCGGGGCCGCCGTTGAAGACGAACAGCACGGGGCGCTCCGCAGTGGCGCCCTTGCGGACATAGGCGACATAACCGGCGGTCGCGTCGCTGCGATCCGGCGTGCTCGCGACCGGATAAGTGCCCGCCTCCGCCGTGAAGGCGAGGCGCTTGCCGCCGACCTTGACGCTTTGTTCGGCGCGGCCTTCGATCCTTGCCGCGACGGTGGGCGCTTCCTGTGCGGTAGCCGAAGTGCTCGCCAGCATCGCCAGCGTGAGGGTCAGCCAAGTGCGCATGTTCAGTTCGTCCCTCTGGCTGCGAGAAGGTCGCGGTAGCGGACCAGCCCGTCGGTCAATGCCTGCAATCCGTAGTCCACGTCGGCCGGGGCACGGGCGAAGCCGATGCGGATGTGCCCGGCGGCGCCGAAGTATTCCCCCGGCGCCACGACCACGCCGCAGCGTTCGGCCAGCCATTCGGAGAAGGCGATCGTGTCGTCAATCCCGGTCAGGCGCGGGAAGGCGATGCAGCCGAAGCGCGGCAGTTTGCCGGAGACGAGGCCCTCGGCGCGCCAGTGCGCATGGTAGCTCTCGATGATCGGGCGGGCCTTGCGCATGATCGCGTCGCGGTAGGCGTCGAACGGCTCGGGCCGCTCCAGCACCAGCGCGGCGGCGGCGTGGGCGAGGTTGGAGACGCCGAACTCGGTCTCGTCCGCCAGCGCGCGGATGCGGCGCATCGGGGCCTCGTCCGCGACGATCCAGCCGCAGCGCAGGGTGCTGAGGCCGTAGGACTTGGTCAGGCTGTCGATCCCGATGATCGCGGGCGAGAGCGACACCGCCGAGGGTGGGCGCACATCGGCATCGACATAGGCGGCGTAGACTTCATCCACGACGACATGAATGCCGCGTGCCTCGGCGATGCGGGCGATGGCCAGCAGCGTGTCCCGATCCACCGCCATGCCGGAAGGGTTGTGCAGGTTGGACAGCACGATCAGCCGCGTCGTCGGAGTGATCCGCGCGGCGATCTCGTCGGGGTCGATGGTGAAGCCATCGCCTTGCCTGGTGAACTGATCGACGCCAAGGCCGTTGGTCCGGGCGATGGTGTGGAACAGGTCGAAGCCGGGCGTCTCGACCAGCACGGATTCGCCGGCGCCGACGAGGGCGCGGTAGATCAGCGAGAGTGCGCCGGTCGCTCCGGTCGCGCAGAGCACACGGTCGGTCGCCACGCCGTAGCGCCGGGCCAGTTGCTCGACGACGTAGGGGTTGCCGTTGAAGGCGCTGGTATAGCGCGAGGTCACCGGCTCGGCGAATTCCTCGACGACGATCCGGCGCAGCAGGTCCACCGGCTCGGGCACGGAGCTGTCGAACAGGCTGACCAGCAGGTTGCGCTCGGAACGCACCGAGCGGATTACCTTGCGGACCCACTGCGAGTACGAGCCGATTCCGGCGTCGTCCGGAATCTGAGGGGGAGAGGAGGGCATCGGCGGGTTCATCGCGGGGATCGTCTGTTTTTCCGTTCGATGCGGGAATGAAACCGCCGCCAGTGCGTCATGCACCGGCGGCGGATTGGGTCACTTCAGCTTGATGCGCGCGCCGACGAAGAAGCGGCGGCCGAGGATGTCGCCATAGGCGATCTGCGGATAGGACGGAGCCTTGTCGGTCAGGTTGTCGATGCCTGCGCGGAAGGTCATGTTCCCGGCCTCGACTTGCGCCGAGATCGAGTGGACGATGTTCGACTTGAGGATCGGGTTCGGCGTCGTCTCGATCGTGGCGTCGTAGGCGGCGCGGGTGCGGCCGAGGTAGTCGAGCTGGTAGCTCACGCGCACCGGTCCCTTGTCCCACACTGCGTTGAACCGGCCGACCCATTCGGGGCTGCGGTACGTGTCATCGGTACGGATGAAGGTGGTGCCCGTTACCGATGTGGTGAGCAGGGTGTTGTGTGTGGCGTTGGCGGTCAGGCGCAGCGAGCCGAGGTCGCTGCCGCCGAACAGATCGCCCGGCGCGAAGGCATAATCGACGGTGTAGGTCTCGCCCCGGTACTTGACCACGCCTGCGTTGAAGGTGGTCGTGGTGCCGGTGACGATGGTGCCGCCGATGCTCGTCGAATCAGGCCCGGCGAGGCGGGTGAAGGCGCTACACACGGATTCCGAAGGGTTCGGATCGTCGAAGCAGGCGGCTGCGAAGTCCTCGGTCGTGAAGGCGGAGAGACCGTCCTTCAGGTCGATCTCGATGCGGTCGACGCTGATCGACAGGCCGGGCACGAAGCGCGGCTGCAGCACGATGCCGTACGTCAGCGTGTCCGAGATCTCGTTGCGCAGGTTCGGGTTGCCTCCGCTGGTGATCGTGGTGCGGTTGAAGTTCTCCGCCGGGCTCTGGAACCGGGCGAGGCGCTCGGCGGCGCTCATGCCCGAGCCCGTGCCGTCGGGATCGACGCCATAGCCCGGGTTTGCCGTGAACAGCGCCAGACAGTTGGCGCGGCGGACCGCCGGGTTGGCGCCCGCGTTGATGCGGTCGGCATCGCAGGGGTCGTAGCCCGCCGAGCCGATCGTGGTGCTGGTGGGTGCGAGCAGCTGGGTGAGGGTGGGCGCACGAAAGTTGCGGCTGCGCGATCCGCGCAGGGTCACGCCGTCGGTGACTTCCCAGCGCAGGCCTGCGTCCCACACGTTTTCGCGGCCCGCGAACGAGTTGTCGACGTAGCGGAAGGCCCCCTTGAATTCGAGCAGCTTGACCAGCGGCAGCGTGAAGTCGCGGCCGATCAGCGGCACGATGACTTCGGCGGAAAGCTCGTCCGTGTTGTAGCCGCCGGACTGCGCGACCTGCTGCGAACCGTCGCCGAACACGCCGTCGAGGTTGGCCTGGAGCGGGCTGAACGCAGCCTTCTCGTCGCGGTGCTCGTAAGCGGCGCTGAACTGCACGTCGCCCATCGGCAGCGAGAACAGCGTGCCGCCCAGCGTGGCGAGCACGTCGATCTGCTCATTGGTCCAGTCGAGTCCGGCGCGGGTGCTGACGTACTTGCGGGCGGCATCGCTGACGGTGCCCGTACCGAAGGGGTTGATCGGCGCGCAGCTCGCATCGTCGTTGGTGGCGTCGGCATCAGCGTTGATCGCGCAGACCGCCTGCCCGCCTGACAGGACCGAGTTGATCGCATTGTTGTAGCGGCTGTTGACGACCTGCCAGCTGCGCTGCCTGCCCTCGACGCGGGCGTAGCTGCCCGAAACCGACCAATAGAAGTTGCGGCTGCCGACGTCGAAGTCACCGTCCAGCGTCAGGGCGCCGCGCCAGGTATCGGTGTTGTAGGTCTGAACCGGGTCGGGGACGAGGTCGTAGAAGTACTTCGACAGGAACAGTGGCGCGCCGTTGGCGAAGCTGGGGCGGGCGGCGATCAGCGCGGCCTTGGCCTCGTCGGTAAGGAAGGCGTTGTTGATCGTGAACGCAATCGGCCCGGCATACGTGCCGCCGTTCAGCACGGTGCGGCTGTTGCCCTGCGGGATCTCGCGGCCCTTGGTGTTGGCGTAGAGGAACTCGGCCGAGAGGGTGATGCGGTCGGTCAGGTCGTAATGGCCGATGGCGTTGGCGGTCAGGCGCTCGACGCCGGTGCGCAGGCCCGCAAGTTCCTGATAAGGGAAGCCCTCGCCGTCAGAGGCGAAGGGGATCCCCTGGATGGTGCCGGGGGCGTAGGGAATGACGCTGCCGTCGCTGCCGAACTGTAGCGCGCTGCCGGCGCCGTTGCGCAGCAAAAAGCTGGGCGGAGGCGCGGGCGCGGTGAAGATCACGCCGTTGCCGTTGAAAGGCCAGAACCCGGCGTTGAAGATTTCCTTGACCGAGGGGATGCCGTCGGTCGGCCCGGTGTCGGCGGAGTTCGACACGGTCAGGCGGCCGAGGTTCGACAGCGGGCGATCCGAGAAGCGCAGCGACGGGCTCTTCGACCAGCCCACGTCGACCGCGAAGTTGCCGCGCCCTTCGGCGAAGTTGAAGCCTGCGGTGCCGCGCAGCGAGTAGGTGCCGTAGTCGCCGCGGTCGGAGATGCCGGTCTGGCCGTCCAGCACGATGCCGGTGAAGTCCTTCTTGAGGATGTAGTTCACCGTGCCCGCGATCGCGTCCGATCCGTAAACTGCCGCGCCGCCGCCCTGATAGACCTCGACGCGCTCGAGCAGGCCGAGCGGGAGAATGTTGGAATCGACCTGTGCGTCGCCGACGCCGTCAGTGCCGCCGATGCCCGAGCTGCTGGTCACCATGCGGCGGCCGTTGAGCAGGGTCAGCGTGCGCCCGGCGCCGAGGCCGAAGAGGTTGGGCGCCTGGATGCCCGATCCGCTCGATGCGCCCGAGCCGTCCGCCTGGTTGAGCGTGGGCACGTTGGACGGCAGGTCGTTGAGGGCATCGGCGACGCTGACATAGCCGCGATCGAGGATCTGCTGCTGGCCTACTTCGAGGACCGGGGCGGCATCGGAATTGAGCGCGCGGCGGATGCGCGATCCGGTGACGACGATGGCTTCACCGGCGCTTTCGGCCCCGGCGCCATCGAACGCGGCGGGGCTCAGGTCCTGCGCGTGGACCGGCGAGCCGAACACGGCGACCGAGAGTGCGGTGGTGGTCAGAAGCGTGCGTGTCTGCCTGCGAAGTGTCATGCCCGAATTCCCCGATATGTCCCTGAAGGCCGCCGCGTTGGCACGGCGTTTCCCTGTCCGTCAGGATAGCGCAGGCGCCGGGATTAGTTTTGCGTTCGCACCGGCCTCGGCGCATCGCTCGCCCATGTTCTGCTGCGATCGCAATTCGGGGCGCAAGATTTATGCGCGTTATCGCAGGAACGCGGCAAGCTCACGCCCGAAGCGCAGGATTTCGCGATCATCCTCATACATCATGTGGCCGCCTTCGTAGCATTTTAGCACGAAGCGCGCGGCGATCGAAGCGGGCAGCGCCGCGACCGTCGCCTGATTGCCCGCGCAGCTGTTGAGGGAATCGAAGCGCCCGGCGGCAACCCAGGTGCGCATCGTCGGCATTGTCTCCATCGCGCGCAGGGTCCAGGGCTGCGAGGGGCTGGGCGGGCCTTCCCCGGCCATGGCGCGGGCGAGGGTTTCCTTCGTGATCGGCGATTGGTCGTACTGCCACTCGCTGCCCGCGTTCGAGGCCGGGGCGTCGATCCCGGCATAGCTGCCCGCGCGGAAGCCGAGCGTGGTGCGGTAGTAGTCGAGCACGAGCGCGTTGTCTGCGGCCTCATCAGGTTCAGGGCCGGAGCGGCGCATGTCGAAGACGTCGAGCGTCTTCTTTTCTCCCGCGAGCAGCGCGGTGCGGAACTGGCGGGGCGAGACCCACAGCGTCTTCCCATCGACGATGGCGGGATCGAGGCCCTGATAGCGCGCCAGCTTAGTGATCACCGCCTCGCGCTTTTGCGGGGACAGCGCATCGGGCGCGGCGAGGGCCGGGGCGTAGACCTGCGTGGCCCATTCGCGCGCTTCGGCCAGCAGTTTCGCGCGTTCGGCACCCGGCGCAAGGCGGCCGAGCGCATGGGCGGTGGCGATGCGGCTGTCGAGCGACAGGGCGCGCATCAGGTTGCGGTCGGGCATGTCGCCGAGCGGGATGCCGCCCGAGATCAGCGCGATGCCCGCGACTGGCGTGCTGCTATCCACCAGCGCCTCGGCCACACCTGCCGCGCGCCATGTGCCGAAGCTCTCGCCCGCGAGGTAGAGCGGTGCGGCAGCGCGGCCGTAGACCTTGCGCCAGTCGCCGACGAACCCGGCGACAGAGGCGATGTCCGCGCGCGTGCCGTAGAAATCGGCGGCATGCTCCGGCGTATCGGCGCGGCTGAAGCCGGTGCCGACCGGGTCTACGAAGACGAGGTCGCTGACCGCGAGTGGGCTCGCCGGATTGTCGGCGAGGCGCCCCCTGGCGATCACGCGGGGGCCGAGCGCATGGAATTGCAGCAGTCGCGAATCCGCGCCGGGGCCGCCGTTCCATACGAAGGTCAGCGGGCGGCGCTGCTTGCGACCCGGCACGATGTAAGCGGTGTAGAAGATTCGACCGCGCTCCTCGCCCTTGAGGTTGCGCACCGGCAGTGTCCCGGCGCAAGCGGCATAATCGATGCCCTTGCCAGCGATCACGGCATGGTGCCGGGTCTCGACGGCGCCCGCCTTGCAGAGCGGCGCTGCGTGCGCAGGCATTGGCAAGGTCATCAGCAGGGCGGGAATGGCAGCCAGTCGCAGCATCGTGGGTCTCCGGATCACGCACCGACGATAGCGGCTGGGCCGAGGCATTTTTATGCGCAGTTGGGGTCTGTTGGACAGGCTGCCGTGCGTCGCTATGGCGCTTCCGGCGCGCAACATCGGCGAATTCTATTCGCGAAGACCGGGTTAGTGTGCATGGCACGGAGCACAGGAGCGCGCATGGAGATCAAGGGAATGACACGGCGCGGCGTTCTGGCGGCGGCGAGTGCCGTGCCGGTGGCGGCCCGCGCGGTTGCCGCAATCAAGCTCACAACATTGCCGGATCGCGCCGCCTTCGCGCCCACCGTCGCGGGCTACCTCGATAGCGGGACGATGCACCCGATCCCGCTCGGAGCGCGGCCGGCGGTGCAGCGTTACCTCGACCAGCGCACGTCCATGGAGGGGCACTACCCGACCGACGAGGTCGAGACGCGCGTGAAGGCCAATTTCGCCCGCCTGATCAACGCCGCACCGGAGGAACTGGCCTTCGTCCAGAGCACTACCGCAGGCGAGCAGCTGGTGATCGAGGCGCTGGACTTCCCGCGCGGCGGAGGGCGCATCGTCACCGACACGCTGCACTTCTTCGGCTCGTTCTATCTTTACGAGGAGCTGGCGAAGCAGGGCGTCGACGTGGCCTGGCTGCGGCCGGAAGGCGGGCGCATCTCCGTCGAGGCCTACGAGCGGGCGATCACGCCGGGCACCCGCCTCGTCGCGCTCTCGCTGGTATCGACCTACAACGGCTTCGAGCACGACCTGAAGCGCATCTGCGAGATCGCCCACGCACGCGGCGCGCTGGTCTATGCGGACATCATCCACGCGGCAGGCACCATCCCCATCGACGTGCGGGCAAGCGGCGTCGATTTCGCCTCCACCGCCAGCTACAAGTGGCTGATGGGGGACTTCGGCCTCGGCTTCCTCTACGCCCGCGCCGACCTGCGCGAGCGGCTGAAGCGCACCCATTTCGGCTACTACCAGCTCTCCGGCTTCGCGCCGCACGTCTACCCCTTCGATCCGCCGGGCGACACGATCGCCGACACCACCCCGCGCGGCGATATGGAAGGGCTGTTCGCGGGCGGCACCCGGTCGCACGCGGTACTGGCGCAGCTCGACTGGTCGCTGGACTACATCCTCGGCCTCGGCGTCGAGCGCATGGTGGCGCACCGTCTGCCGCTGCTGGCGCGCCTGCGCGAAGGGCTGGCGGCGAAGGGCTATGCCATCGTCACCCCGGAAGGATCGCGCACGCCGCTGGTGACCTGCGCGCTGGAAGGCGCCTACGCCAAGTTGTCCGACCCGCTGAACGCCGCGCAAGCGCGCATCACGCTTTCACGCAACCGCTTCCGCGTCTGCCCCTCGGTCTTCACGGACGAGCACGACATCGACCGCCTCCTCGCCGCGCTGCCGCGCGCCTGATCCTGCAGGAAATGCCCATGCTTAACTTTTCCGCCATCGCCGCCATGCTTCTCGCCACTACTTCGGTTGCGGCCCATGCGCAGGACGGGGAGGCGCCGATGTCGCCTGCGTTCCTGCGCGCGATGGAGCCGATGGTTCCGCGCGACACGGCTACCGACCGCGTCGTCGTCACCCGTCATTCCGCGAAGATCGCCGGGCGCAAGCTGGCCTACAAAGCGATCGTCACCGAACTGCCGATGCCGGGAGCGGATGGCGTCCCGGTCGCCGTGGGCGTGAGTTACGCCTACGTCGCCGAGACCAAGGGCGATGCGGCGAAGCGCCCGATCCTGTTCGTCTTCAACGGCGGGCCGGGCGCATCGTCCTCGCCGCTGCACATGCAGGCGCTCGGGCCGCGCCGGATCGTCGGCAAGGGCGATGCGGCACACCTGGAAGATAACCCGCACAGCCTGCTCGATGTCGCCGACCTCGTTTTCATCGACCCGGTGGGTACGGGCGCGAGCATGCCGGTGAAGGACCGCGACGCCAGCGGCTACTGGGG
The DNA here is from genome assembly GCF_027922145.1 of Novosphingobium resinovorum. Taxonomy (GTDB): domain Bacteria; phylum Pseudomonadota; class Alphaproteobacteria; order Sphingomonadales; family Sphingomonadaceae; genus Novosphingobium; species Novosphingobium resinovorum. Next base: position 399,704 of record NZ_BSFC01000030.1, read on the forward strand.
TGTCGGTGGTGATGCGCGAGGCGTCTCGGCGATGATCGAGGCGTGGATCAAGGCCAATGACCGCACGGCGTCTCCCCGCGTGCTGGTTGGCGAAAGCTACGGTACGTCGCGCGCTCTGGCGATCGTCAACGAGGACATGAAGGCGAAGAAGCCGCTGCCCGCGGGCGTAGTGCTGCTGTCGCTGGCGATCGGCGATGCCGATGGTCCGGTGCTGTCCGAGGCTATGCATCTGCCTACGTTCGCGGCGGTCGCATGGTATCATCAGGCGATCGACCGGGGCGGGCGTACTGTGGCGCAGCACTACGCCGAGGCGCTGAACTTCGCGCAGACCGAATATGCCTCCGCCCTCATGCGCGGCCCGGCCTTGCCTTCTGATGAGCGCAGGAAGGTGGCCGAGCGCATGGCGGCGCTGATCGGCATCCCCGCCGATACCATCGAGGCGAAGAACCTGCGCCTCGACAACTACGACTTCATGCTTGCGCTGCTGGCGGACAAGGGGCTGCGCACGGGCCAGCTCGACGGCCGGGCGACCCGCGCCATCGCGGAATCGAAGCTGCGCCCGCCGTTCGACGATCCGTCGATGTCGCTCGGTTCGGGCACCAGCGCCGGGATCGAGGGCTATCTCAAGAACGAACTCGGCTACACCGCACCGAGCCCTTATCGCAGCCTGAACCTGGGCATCAACTTCAAGTGGAACTGGGACAAGGACTACGGCGGCAGCTATCGCGCCATGTCGTTTGCGCCCTATCTCAAGGCGGCCATGGACGCACAGCCGGGTCTGAAGGTCTTTGCGGGCGGTGGGTATTACGACATTACCACCCCGGTCTACGCAGGCCAGTTCGCGCTGGAGCAGGCGGGAGTGCCTGCGGACCGCGTGACTTATGCCCGTTACGCGGCCGGTCATTCGGTTTTCGAGGACGAAGATGGGCTGACTGGGCTGAGTGCTGATCTGCACCGTTTCCTACAGTCTCTCGGTGGTTGACGACTCGTCTTCCGGATCGCTCCATAGGCTTGGCAGCTTAGTATGATGGCGGTCGAAAGCGTACGGAAGCCCGACGAGTAACAGTAGTCGTCGGCCGGATCCGGTGTTCAACGGTCAAAGCGAATTGCGGCTTGCGATCGCGCCCAGCACGCGCGCCGAGGGCTTGGCGGTCCGCGCGAACGTCCTGCGATCGAGCGTATGCAGGCCGAACTGCGGCTTGTAACCGAAGACCCACTCGTAATTGTCCACCAGCGACCAGTGCATGTAGCCGAGCACGGGCACGCCTTCGTCCATCGCGCGCTTGAGTTCGGTCAGCGCGGCGGGGATCAGGCGCGCGCGCTTGGTGTCGTCGGCCGAGTTGATGCCGTGCTCGGTGACGATGACGGGCACGCCGCTGACTTGGTGGGCATGGCGCACCGCGCCCGCGAGCGAGGCCGGATAGACTTCCGATCCCGCGTCGTTGGTCTCAGCGCCTTGCGGTGCGGGCAGGCGGCCCTTGTCGTTCCAGACCGTGCGCTCGTAGTTCTGCACGCCGACGAAGTCGTTGCCGCGCGCAGCCTCCAGCCAGGGCTGGTAGAGCTTCGCGCGCATCGCGTCGCGCAGGCTGCTGCGGCCCACCGCCTGATCGTCGATGATCGCAAGGCTGACGCCCACGGGAAGGTCGCCGCGTACCGCCTTGATCGCTTCGCGTCCGGCCTTGTGGCCCGCGAGGAGGTTCGTCTGAACCACTTGCGGGTCGGCGACATAGAGTGGGTTGCCCGGCAGGAACCGTGCCACGGCATATGCGCGGGCGGCAGCTTCCTGCATGGCCTTGTCGGCGCCGAGCAGTTGCTTGCCGATGTCTCCGGGCAGCACGATGTCGAGCAACCCGCTGAGGTTGGGCTCGTTCAGCGTCGTCGCCTGCCCGATTCCGGCGGCGAGATGGCGCGCGGCCTTGTCGCAGTAGCGGGCGAAGAGCGCGGGCGCCTCGGGATTGGACCAGCCGCCCTGCGCGGCGAACCAGACGGGCGTGGTGAAGTGGTTGAACGTCACCATCGGGTTCAGCCCGCGCTCCCGGCAGCCCTCGATCATCGCCTTGTAGTGGTCGAGCATGGCGATCGAGAACTGGCCCTTCGCCGGTTCGATCCGCGCCCATTCGAGGCTGAAGCGATAGGTGCCCAGCCCGAGCCCCTTCACCAGATCGAGGTCGGTGCGCCACAACGCGAAGCTGTTCGCCGCATCGCCCGATGGCTCGGCGTAGACGGTGGGGCTGGCGTGTTCCATCGCCCAGACGTCGCTGTTCACATTGTTGCCTTCGACCTGATAGGCCGCCGTCGCAGCGCCCCACAGGAAGCCTTTGGGAAACGCCGGATTTACCGGACGCGCGGCCCGGGCGAGGGCGGGCGTTTCCATCATGGCGGCAAGCCCGGATGCGGCGGCGGTCGCCAGAACGGTGCGTCGATCGATCATGCTTGTCTTCCCTCATAGCCTTGACGACCCGCTTGACGACCGATTCTCCATCCACTAATTAGAATGCGTATTCTCGTTTTATAACGGCTTCCCAGAAGGGCAGCCATTCGCATTGGGGAGAGATCTATGAAGCTGAATTTCCTGCTTGTTTCCGTGTCCGCATTCGCTCTGCCGACGATCGCCATGGCGCAGGACGCGGCGAGCGAATCGCAGGATCAGGCCGGCCTCGGGGACATCATCGTTACCGCTAACCGCACCGCTTCCAGCGCGCAGGACACGCCGACCGCGCTCAACGTCTATTCCGGTGACTCGCTGCGCGATGCGGGCATCGCCTCGGTCCGCGATCTCGCCACGATCGACCCCAGCGTGAACATCTCGCCCTCTGCGGGCGCGGCCTATGTCGCGGTGCGCGGCATCGCCTCGACCGACGTGACCGAGATCGGCGATCCGTCGGTCCCGGTCTCGCGCGACGGGTTCTACACCAACCGTTCGTTCTCGCTGAATTCCTCGATGTACGACCTTGCCCGCATCGAAGTGCTCAAGGGGCCGCAGGGCACGCTCAACGGCCGCAACTCGACCGGCGGCCTCGTCAGCATCATCACCAATCGCCCCAAGTTCGAGAACGGCGGCTATGCTTCGGTGGAGGCGGCGAACTTCGGCACCTTCAATGGCGAGATGGGCGCCAACCTGGCCGTCAGCGACACTTTCGCGATCCGCGCCTCGGGCACGTATCTGACACATGACGGCTACCGCAAGATCGACGGCCCCACCACCAGCGGTGACGACGAGGACTTCGCGTCGGGCCGCATTCAGGCGCTGTACGCCTCGGGCGGATTGTCGGCCTGGGTTTCCTACCAGCACGATTCCCGCACGGTGAACGGCGACGCGATCTTGCGTGGTACTCTGGGCGGACCGAAGCCGAGCTTCAGCGATCTCGGCGCGTTCCCCGGCAATTCCGCGCAGAAGACCACGCTCGAAGGCGACCGTGTGCGCTGGGAGCTGGCCTATTCGACCGATAGCAACCTCAACTTCATCTACGCAGGCGGTTTCGACAGCCAGAACTGGGTCAACGTCCTCGACGCGACCGGCCCGGAATACCCGGCCAACCGCCAGTTCCGCCAGAACGAGCGCCCCAAGACCTGGAACCACGAATTCCGGGTGAGCAATGACAGCAGCTCCAGGCTGTTCTTCCAGGCGGGCTACTTCCGGTTCAGCGAGAACAACACGGTCGATTCCGGCCTCTACAACCTCGACATGACCGGCCTGTTTGCGGATGGCGGCCCGCTTGAGGCGCTGGGCCAGCCCGACCAGTACGGCATCAAGTTCGACTACAAGATCCGCACCCGTTCGCAGGCGGTCTTCGCGCAAGTCGATTACGACCTGACCGACCGGCTCGAGATCAGCCTCGGCGGCCGCTACACCTGGGACAAGAAGACCCGCAGCGGGCAGGCTCTGCTGTTCCTGCCCGCGCTGGCCAGCCCCTTCGCACCGGCGCTGCGCCTGACCACGCCCGGAGACGGCAACCTGAGCGACAGTCAGCCGACCTGGCATGCGGGCCTGAACTTCCGCCCGAAGCCCGACACGCTGATCTATGCGAAGTACGATCGCGGCTACAAGTCGGGGGGCTTCAACTCGAACGGCAGCTCGGCTGCGGTGCCTTACGATTCCGAACAGCTCGACGCCTTCGAGATCGGCACCAAGAACTCGCTGCTGGGCAATACGCTGCAGATCAACGGCGACGTGTTCTACTCGAACTACCGCGGCTATCAGGCATCGCAGACTTCCGACGTGCTGCAGGGCAGCGGCATCTTCAACGTGGGTTCGGCCAAGATCTTCGGGGCCGAGGCAGAAGTGAAGGCACTGCTGGGCAAGGCCACGCGCATCGGCCTCAACGCCGCCTACCTGCACGCCAAGTTCGGGAACGGCATCGTCGTCAACGACGGTGACGGCAACCCGCAGGACATTAGCGGCAACCGCCTGCCCAACGCGCCCTCGTTCACCGTCACCGGATCGTTCGACCAGGACATCGCGGTGGGCGCGGGCAAGATCACCGCGCATGCCGATGCCAAGTATTCGTCGAAGTACTATTTCTCCGCGTTCAACCTCGACGATATATCCACCGCCAGCTTCGTCGTCACCAATGCCTCGATCGGATACGAGCCCGACCATGGCGGCTGGAAGGTGATCGCCTTCGTGCGCAACATCTTCGACAAGAACGTGCTGGCCTACGCGCAGCAGAACTTCGTCTCGCACACCAACAACTACCAGTTCCAGCCGCCGCGCACATACGGCGTGCGGGCAAGCGTCAGCTTCTGACGCCGGGACGCGTTCGTCGCGGGGCCGCGCCGTCTCCTCCTTGCGGCCCCGCGGTAAACTGAAGGGGCGCGGCATCGCTGCCGCGCCCCTCGATTGTGTCAGACTGCCGGAAAGGCGAAAGCCGCGTCAGGCATCCGCCTTGAGGTAGGCGAGGCACATCCGGCCCAGCTCTGTGTTGAGCTGCTCCCAGTCGTGGGCATAGGCGGACTCGGCTGTCGAGCCCAGGCTCAGCTGGCGGGCGAGCGTTGCGAAGATGATCTGGTAGGCGGCATTGGCCTTCAGTTCGTGGTCTTCGCCGCCGAACGCCTCGCGGTATTCGAGCATCGCCGCGATGCCCATCGCGGCGGCGCGGTTGGCGCTCTGCTTGCCGGGTTCGGACACCAGCGGGTCGAACGAGGCGCGCTGCATGCTCAGGCGCAGCAGCGGCGCATGGTCGCGCAGCACTCCGGCGAACGCCTGCACGTAGCGCGGCATGAACGTGTCGAGCGAGGTCGCCTTCGCCTTGACCGCCACCATCATCGCGTCCTCGTCCGCCGCCATGCGTTCGAGGTGGTTGGCGATCACCGCGCGGACCAGGTTCTCCTTGCTCTTGAAGCGCAGGTAGATCGACCCGATCGAGACGGCGCCCGTCTGGCTGACGTCCTGGAGGGTGAACTCCTCGCTACCCCGTTCGAGCATCAGCTTTTCGGCGGCGACGAGCATGCGCTCGAACGAGGCCTTGCTGCGCCCCTGTTGCGGGGTTCGACTGACGGTATCGACCGCCAGCGTTTTTTCGGAAGCGCGAGGCTTTGGACGTGTTGACATGACCGCAATAAACACCTTATCGAAATAAGAACGTCAATTCTAATTTAGCGACATATCCATGTCGCGATGATTCCCTTGGGAGGGTACATGCGCTTTTCCGTCTTCCTGAACGCCCGTTCGCTCGGCCCCGAGCAGGATCGCAAGCTGATGAAGGACCTGGAGGCGCACGCGCGTCTCGCGGCCTCGCTGGACTACGATGCGATCTTCCTGCCGGACCATCACTTCAACGGTTACATGCCGGTGGCGAGCGACAGCTTCATCTTCGCAGGCTACCTTGCCGGGCAGATGCCGCACATGCATTTCGGTTTCTCGGTGGTGTCGGTGCCGCTGCATCACCCCGTGCGTTTCGCCGAGCGGATCAACGTCCTCGACCAGCTGACCGACGGCAAGCTGCTCGTCGGCGTCGGCTCGGGCACCACGCCCGAGGAGATGATCGGGTTCGCGGTGGACTACAGGGACGCGGGCGCCCTTGCCGAGAACAACCTCGCCATCGCCGAGCAGCTCTGGGCCAAGCGGATGGACGATCCCGCCGTGGTCATCGAGAACGGCCCGTACAACGGCCGCGTCCTCCAGCGCATCACGCCTGCGCCCTATACGCCCGGCCATGCCCGCCTGATGCCGGTGGCGATGAAGGAGGCCAGTTCGCGCCGCGCTGCCGAGCACGGCTGGCCCGCCTTCATCCCCGCCTTTACGCCGCCCAAGATCGGCGGCACCGAGCCTTTCGTCCACGTCAAGAAGTGGTTCGACATCTACAAGGGGTTCCTGCTCGAAGCCGGCCACAGCGACGAGGTGGTCGCCTCCGCGCTCGACTGGACGACGCACACCTATCAGGTCGTCCACGTCGCCGAGACCGACGAGCAGGCGCGCGAGGAACTCGAAGTCATCCTGCGCAGCTATCAGGACGCGGTCGAGCGTGAGGCCGAATTCAACGCCCGCGCCGAGAGCGACGACGCCAACAAGAAGACCGACCGCACGCCCGATGCGCTGACCGACGACTGGATCGGCACCTGGTGCCTCTACGGCTCGCCCGAGACGGTGATCGAGCACCTGAAGCCCTATCAGGAGCTGGGCATCGGCAACATCCTGTGCGGCACGACGACCGGCCCGCTGACCGACGAGCGCCTGCAGCTGGGCAATCAGACGCTGCACCTGCTTTCCGAAAAGGTGATGCCCGCGCTCAAGGGCTGAGCCGAGCCGACGACGACAGGGCGCCCGCGAGAAGGGCGCCGCCTTATCAGGAGAGCGCATAGTGACCGCAACTTCATCGCCCCGCCGCAAGCGGGTGGTCGGCCTTGGCGGGACGTTCCGCCAGGCCTCTTCCAGCGAGCGGATCGTGCGGGCCGTCCTTGCCGAATGCGCGGCGATGGGCGCCGAAACCACGATGTTCGACGGCCCCTCGCTTGCGCGGCTACCGCACTTCAACCCGGAGAACCCCGAGCGCACCGCCGAGGAACAGGCTCTGGTCGAGGCGGTGCGCGGCTGCGACGCGATCGTCATCGGCAGCCCCGGCTATCACGGCGGCTACTCCGGTCTGGTGAAGAACGCGGTCGATCTCCTTGAGGACTTGCGCGGCGATGCGCGGGTCTATTTCGACGGGCTGCCGGTCGGCCTCGTGGTGACGGCGGCGGGCTGGCAGGCTTGCGGGACGACGCTTTCCGCGCTGCGCGACGTCGTCCACGCGATGCGCGGCTGGCCCACGCCGGTCGGCATCGCGGTCAATTCGGTGGAGCAGCGGCCGTTCGGTCCTGACGGCGCACTGGCCGACGATGGCATCGCCCGCGCCGTGCGGGCGCAGGCACAGCAGATCATGGGTTTCGCATTCGAGGTTTCGGCCGGGGGGTTGGCATGACGGACATTACGCTCACGCAGGCGAGCGCACTCACGGCGGGCGGGGCGATGTGGTCCTCGGTCGCATTGCCCGAGGCGGACATTCCGGCCTTCACCATGTCCGATGGCCCGCTCGGCATCGCCAGCGGCCGGGTGGACGAGCGCGACATCGCGCTGCTCAGCCCGTGCTCGACTTTGCTGGGCGCGACGTGGGACCGCGACTTGTGCCGCCGCGTCGGCGAACTCGTCGGGCACGAGGCGGTCGCGCGCGGCGTCGATGCGGTGCTGGCGCCCAATCTCAACCTTGCGCGCAGCCCGCTGGCGGGCCGTGCCTTTGAGTATTTCTCCGAGGACCCGGTGCTGGCAGGTGTTCTCGGCGCCGAGTGGGCCGTGGGCCTGCAGTCGACCGGCACCGGCTCGGTCGCCAAGCACCTTGTCTGTAATGACAGCGAGACCGCGCGTGACGAAATCGACGTGCGCGTCGATGACCGCACCTTGCGGGAAGTCTACCTGCTGCCGTTCGAATATGCGGTCGATGCGGGCTGCGTCGGCCTGCTGGCGGCCTACAACCGCGTCAACGGTTCGTGGTGCGCGGAGCAGGCCGAAGTGCTGACCGGAATCGTCAAGGGCGAGTGGGCTTTCGGCGGTCTCATCATGAGCGACTGGTTCGGCACCCATTCGACCGAGGGCTCGATCAACGCCGGGCTCGATCTGGAGATGCCGGGGCCGGCGCGGTTCCTCGGACCCAAGGTGGAGGCGGCCGTCGCGGCGGGCTCGGTCCTGCGCAGCCGGGTCGATGATGCCGCTGCCCGTGTCACCGCCGTCGCCCGCCGTCTCGATGCGCCCAAGGCCGCGCCTGCGCCGATGGATCAGGCCGAGGCGCTGCTGGTCGAGGCCGCTGCAGCGGGCTTCACCCTGCTGCGCAACGAAGGCGCGATGCTGCCGCTCGAACCGGGGACAGTGAAGCGGCTGGCGGTGATCGGCCCCAATGCCTACGCGCCGTGCTTTCAGGGCGGGACCTTCGCGAAGATTTCGATCTCGCCCGATGCGCCGACGCCGCTGGAAACGCTGCGCGAGACCTATGGCGACAGCTGCGAGCTGGTGTTCGAACCCGGCGTCGATCCGCAGCCGCGCCTGCCGGGGATGCCGGTGGTTCCGGCGCTCGACATCGGCGACGGCTGCACCCGCGGCATGACGCTCGAATACTTCGCGCAGCCCGGCTGCACCGGAGAGGTACTCTCGCGCGAGACGCGGGATACCAATTCGCTGGTGTGGTTCGTCGGCGTACATGAGCAGGCGGAATTCACCCGGCCCGGATCGCTGCGCGCTTCCGGCCGGTTCACGGCGGAAAGCGCGGGGCTCTACAGCTTCTACCTCGGCTCCACCGGCGCGGCGCGCATCCTTGTCGATGGGCGGGAAGTGCTGACGGCGGGCGGCGAAGTCCCGGCTTCCGAGATCATGGGCGTCCTCAAGCGCGGCGACGCCGACATGGCCGCGATCGAACTGGCCGAGGGGCAGGAGGTCACCGTCACAGCCGAATTCGAGTGGCTGGGCGGTCGCGTACAGGGTCTTTGGTACGGGGTGCGCAACCCCGACAGCGCCGAGGCCATGCTCGCCCGCGCCGTCGAGGCCGCGCGGGGAGCCGATGCGGTGCTGTTGCTGGTGGGCGAGACATCGGATTCCAGCGTCGAAAGCAAGGACCGCGCCGACACCCGCCTGCCCGAGATGCAGGAGCGCCTGATCGCGCAAGTCTGCGCCGTCAATCCACGCACGGCGGTAATCGTCAACGTCGGCCATGCCTTCGACTGCAGCTGGGAGGACGGTGCTGCCGCCGTTCTCTCGGTGTGGTATCCGGGGCAGGGCTTTGCGCAGGCGCTGGCGGACGTGCTTTGCGGCCGCCGCGAGCCGCGCGGGCGTCTGCCGGTGACGATCGCGGCCGACGAAGCGGACTATCCCGCCTTCGACCTCGCCCCTGCGGAGGACGACGGGACGCTGACTTACGCCGAGGGCACGCGCTTCGGCTATCGCGGACTGGTCGCACAGGGGCGGGCGGCGCGCCATCCGTTCGGCAGCGGCCTTGGCTACGCGCAAGTGCTTTGGAGCGATGCGCGTGCCGAGGACGGGGCGATCTCGGTGGCGCTGACCAATCCGGGCGAGCGCGAGACCTGCGAGATCGTGCAGGTCTATCGCGACGAGCCGGAATGCGCGCTGGTCGGCTTCGCGCGCGCCATTCTCGCGGCCGGAGAGACGCGGCGGGTCACGGTGCCGCTGGAGACCAGGGCACTGCGCATCTGGGGCGAGGAGGGCTGGATGCCCGTCGCCGATCGCCTGATGCTTCGCGCCGCACGGCATTGCGAGGATGCCGGGCTGCCGGTCGAGGTCACGCTCGCCGCATTCGCCTGAGGGTCGAGGTTAAAAGAAAGGGGCCGGCAGGACGCATTGTCCTGCCGGCCCCTTTTTGTCGCTTTCCCACACCGCCGTCATTGCGAGCGGAGCGAAGCAATCCAGGGCGGCACTGTGCCGTCTGGATTGCTTCGCTCCGCTCGCAATGACGAGAGGTTCAGGCCGTGCGCGGCACCGCCGGGCTGGCGCGCAAGGCGGCGACGACCGCCACCGCCATGCCGACCAGCGCCGCGCATCCGCTCGCGACGAAGGCCCCCTGCATCGTCCCGGTCGCGAGGTTCATCTGGTGGACCAGCCACGGCGAGCTGAACTGGCCGAAGAAGAACGCGCCGGTCCAGATGCCCATGCCGCGGCCGCGATGCTCGAAGGGGAACTTGGTCTGCGCCCACGCCACCAGCATCGGCACCGCCATGCCTGCGGCGGTCTGCTGGATGCACAGGCCCACGACCATCTCGCCCGGCGTGCGGGCAAGGCCGATCACGGCAAGCCCGGTGCCGATGATGCCGAAGAAAGTGGCCAGTTGCACCGCGTTCGCACGTCCCGAGAGAATGCGGAACAGCAGTGCCCCGGGGATCACGAAGAGGCTGGGCAGGAAGCTCATCCGGCCGACCGCGCCGGGGTCACGGACGCCGACTTCTCCGAAGGCGATGCTGCCATTGACGATGAAGACGTAATAAAGCGCCGAGGAGAACAGCGTGACGAGCGCCACCGTTGCCGCTGCCGCGATCGGGAAAGCCGAAATGCCCGCCGTCGGCGTTTCGGCCTGCACCTTGGCCATTTGCGCCCGCTTCGGCTCGAACATGAAGGTGAGCATCGCGAAGAAGATCGGGAAGGCCACCAGATATACCAGGAAGCCGCCGTTCCAGCGCAGCGAGGCCACCGTGCCCGACAGCAGGATCACCCCCGAGGCAAGGAACGGCCCGACCACGCCTTGCACGAACAGCCAGTCGCGGCGCCCGGTGTCCTCCCAGTAGTCGGCGATCAGGGTGTTGACGATGGTGAGGATGCCCGCCTCGCACACACCCAGCATCAGACGCGTGGCGAAGATCTGGTCGAGGTCGTCGAGGAAGAACGGCGCGGTGCCGAACAACCCGTAGAAGAACGTACAGCCCAGCAGCAGCCGCCTCCGTCCGAACTTGTCGACGAAGAACCCCGCGAACGGCGCGAGCACGGCTACGGTCAGGCCCGGAGCCGTGACCATGAGCGGCACTTTCGCGGCCGCGTCGGGGTCGGTGGCGAAGTGCTGGATCATCGAGGCGACGATCGGGAACATCGAGACGATGGCGAAGATGGGCAGGAACGCCGCCGACACCAGGGTCACGCCCTGGGGTCGCATCGTCAGCCTGCCGAAGAATCGGGATACCGGGTTCATGCTACTCCCAACTGCGCTCTGGATCGGCGCATATTAGAATTCGTATTCTCGTTTGGTATCCGGCGATGGGCGCCCGGTCAATGCACTTGTTTTGCCATGACGGGCTTGACGAGCGTGCAATTCAAAAATTAGAATGATAATTATAAAAATGGGCGAAGGTGCAGATGAAACGGCGTTTGCGAATGGACATGACATGCAGTGGCGCGGCCTTGCGGGAGCGATGCGCGTGAGCGGCTGGACGCGCCGCGATTTCGCGGGCGGCGTGGCGCTGTTCGCGCTGGCGCTGGGCATACCGGCGGCAGCGGTGAAGCTCACTGACCTCGCCGCCGAGGATGCGCCGAGCGACCGCCAGAGCACGTTGATGACCGAGGTATCCGATCTCGTAATCCCGCGCACCGATACGCCCGGTGCAAGGGACGTGGGGGTCGGCGATTTCGTGGTCCTCGCCCTCGCCCATGGGCTGAGCGGCACCGGTGCGCCGATGGCTGCGGAGACGGTGACGGCGGAGCTCGTGCCCTTTCGCCGCCGTGACGGATCGCTGCGGCATCTGGCGTGGCTGGAGCAGGTGCTCGACCGGGCGGCGGGCGGAGACTTCCTGCGCCAGCCGCGCGAGCGGCGGGCAGAACTTCTCTCCGCGCTGGATGCCCAAGCCTTCGTACAAGGGGCGGCGTTCTCGCCCTGGACCGCGATCAAGGGGCTGATCCTGACCGGCTACTACACCAGCGAGGCGGGCGGATCGCAGGAGCTGCGCTACGATCTCGTTCCCGGCAAGTGGGAGTGGGACATTCCGATCACGCCCGGCATGCGGGCATTCTCCAGCGACTGGACGGCAGTGGATTTCGGCTGATGACGGGCAACAACACGCAATTCGACGCGATCGTCGTCGGCTCTGGCATCACCGGCGGCTGGGCGGCCAAGGAACTGACCGAGGCGGGCCTCACCGTCCTGATGATCGAGCGTGGCCGCAAGATCGAGCATCAGGTCGACTACGAGACAGAGACAAAGTCTCCGTGGGACATGGAGTTTCGCGGGCAGGGCGACGCAGCGCTCTATGCGCGCGAATACCCGGTGCAGATGCTCAACCGGCACTTCAACGAATTTACGCAAGGCCACTTCGTCAACGATGCGCAGGAGCCTTACCAGAAGGCGCCGGGCAAGGATTTCGACTGGTTCCGCTCGTACCAGCTGGGCGGTCGCTCGCTGACCTGGGGGCGCCAGTGCTATCGCTGGTCGGACTACGATTTCGGCGCCAACAAGCGCGACGGCTTCGGCACCGACTGGCCGATCCGCTACGCCGAACTCGCGCCGTGGTACGACCGGGTCGAGGAGTTCGTCGGCGTGTCGGGCGCGGCGGAGGGGCTGGCGCAGTTGCCCGACGGGCGCTTCCTGCCGCCGATGGAACTCAATTGCGTCGAGCAGGCGACCCGCGAGCGCATCCTTGCGAAATACCCCGACCGCGTCATGACGATCGGCCGCACCGCCAACCTCACCGAAGCGCGCCCCGAACAGGGCCGCGGGCATTGCCAGTACCGCAGCATCTGCGCGCGCGGCTGCTCCTACGGCGCTTACTTCTCGACCCAGTCGGCGACGTTGCCGGCGGCGCAGAAGACCGGGCGGTTGACGGTGGTGACCGACGCGCAGGTGCACAAGCTGGACTACGATCCGGCGACGAAGCGGGTCACCGGCGTCCACTGGATCGACACGAAGACGGGCGAGGGGCGGCAGGCGCACTCGCGGATCGTGTTCCTCAATGCGGGCGCGTTCAACTCGGTCCACCTGATGCTCAATTCGGCGAGCGAGGCGATGCCTCGTGGCCTCGCCAATTCCAGCGGCGTGCTGGGGACGCATATCATGGACCACGCCAACACGATGGCGGGCATGGCGGTGATGCCCGGGTTCGAGGGGCGCACCACGTTCGGCAACCGTCCGACCGGCATCGTCATCCCGCGTTTCCGCAATCTGGAGACGATGGACGGCAAGGGCTTCACGCGCGGCTATTCGTTTCAGGGCGGCGCGCTGCAGGGCACGTGGACGCGCGGCAAGCGCATGGCGGGCATCGGAAGTGCCTACAAGGACGAGCTGCACGATATCGGTCCCTGGACGATGGTGCTGGTGGTCTTCGCCGATTCGATGCCGCGCGCCACCAACCGCCTGACCTTGAGCAACCGCACCGACCCGCGCGGCGTGCGCCAGCTGGAGATCGCCTTCGAGCACGGCAGGGAGGAACTCGCCGCGCTGTCCGACGCGAAAACCGAGGCGGCGGCGATGCTGACGGCGGCGGGCGGCCACGTCGTCATGGGCTTCGACCGGCCGGGCCACGGCGGTACCTCGATCCACGAGATGGGCGGCGCGCGGATGGGCTGGGATCCCCGGACTTCGGTGCTCAACCGCTGGAGCCAGGCGCATGACGTGCCGAACCTGTTCGTCACCGACGGCGCGCAGATGAGCTCGTCGGCCTGCCAGAACCCTTCGCTGACGTACATGGCGCTGACCGCGCGGGCCTGCGATGCGGCGGTGAAGATGCTTCGGGAAGGGGCGATTTGACGCCCGATGCGCCGCCGCCGCCAGCGGTGAAGCACGGTTCGGGCCTCAGCGAGCGGCAGAAGTCGCTCGCTTACCTGACGCTGATGGTGGCGCTGGTGCTGGAGATCGTCGACGTCACGATCGTCAACACCGCGCTGCCGGTGATCGAGCGCGATTTCGGCGCCATGGCCGCGCAGGCGCAGTGGGTGGCGGCGGGCTATTCGCTCGCCTTCGCGCTGCTGCTGATGCTGGGCGGACGGCTGGGCGATTCGTGGGGTTACCGGCGGCTGTTCGTCGGCGGGGTCGGCGGCTTCACGCTGGCTTCGATCCTCTGCGGCCTTTCGGGAAGCCCCGACCAGCTCATCGCCGCGCGCGTGCTGCAAGGATCGGCGGGCGCGATGATGGCGCCGCAGGTCATGGCATTGGTGCAAGTGCTGTTCGAGCCGCTGGAGCGCGTCGCCAAGCTGGCATGGGTGGGCGTGATCGGCGGGCTCTCGGCGATCTGCGGGCCGATTCTGGGCGGGCTGCTGATCCATGCCGACCTGTTCGGGCTGGGCTGGCGCAGCGTGTTCCTGATCAACGCGCCGGTCGGCCTCTTCGCGATGGTGGTCGGCTGGAGGCTGCTGCCGGATGCGCGATCGTCGAACGCGCGAGGCGTCGATCTTGCCGGGACGCTGCTGTTCGCGGGCGCGATGGCGGCGCTGCTGGTGCCGCTGGTGCGGGGCGCGGACTTCGGCTGGCAGGCGTGGCACTTCGCGCTGCTGGCCGCCGCGCCCTTGCTGCTGGCGCTGGTCTGGCGCCGCACCCGCGCGCGGGCCGCCAGAGGCACCGCCGCCCTGTTCGCGCCGGAGCTTTTCGCCGAGCCGCAGTTCGCGCTGGGCCTCGCGATCGCGCTGCTGTTCGGTGCGGCGACCGGCGGGTTCCTGTTCGTCTTCGCCTTCGGAGCGCAGAAGCTGCTGGGCTATTCGCCCTTGCAGACCGGGCTGCTGCACATTCCCTTCAGCGTGGGCGTGATGCTGGGCATCGCGTTCCTTGGCCGCAAGCTGCTGATGCGCCGGGGCAAAGGCGTGCTGGTGCTGGGAGCCGGGCTCATGGCGCTGTTCGCGGGTGGCTCGCTGGGGTGGATCGGCTGTGCCAGTGCTTTGGCCAGCCCTTGGGCATGGGCGCTGCCCTGTCTGGCGCTGGCGGGCACCGGCATGGGCATGACCACCGGGCCGCTGACCCCGGTGATGCTGGCACGGGTCGATACGCGCCATGCCGGCGCGGCGAGCGGGCTGATCAAGACCGTGCAGGAACTCGGCATGGCGCTGGGCATCGCGGTGGTCGGCACGGCCTTCTTCGCCGGAGCGCCGCGCGGGCAGGTGGGCGCGGTGTGGCCCGCCATCGCGGTCATCGAGGTGTTGCTGGCGGCGTGCCTGCTGCTGGCCCTGCGTTTGCCCGCAAGGCTGTTCCCGGAGCACGACGCTTGAATGGAAAGGGGCGGCTGAGCCGCCCCTTTCAACGTCAGATCGATACCGTCTTGCGGTCGGTGTTGATCGAGGGGAACGGCAGGTAGGACACCCGCAACTGCTGGAGCAGCGTGAGTTCGTGCTCGCCCGCCGGGAAGCCGCCGGGATAGTCGACGAGAATCGTCGCGGGTGTGCCGAAGGGCCAGCGGCGGTCGTAGGCCAGTTCCATCTCGTCCAGCGTCAGGGCGCCCCCCGTGCGGCCGCCGCCTTCATCGAAACGCACGGCTTCGCGGGCAAGGGGCTCGCCGTCGATGGACACGTCCAGCTTCTCGATCATCGAAAGGCCGAGGCCGCGGTAGTAGCCGAGCTTGGCCTCGAAGGCGAAGCCGGTGGGGGCGTCCGCCGGGCCGGTGTTGCGCAGGCTGGCGGCGTTGATCAGGTACTTGTCGAACATCAGGCGATCTCCAGCCGGCTTTCCGCCTTGGCGATGAGGTTTTCGAACATGACGTGCTGGCGGCGCACCTGCTCGCGGCTGTCCACCTCCTCGACGTCCTGGATCCAGCGGTTGCCTTCGTATTCGCTGGAAAGCGTGCCTTCCCAGCCGCACTTCACCAGTTCGGGGATCACTTCGTCATAGGCGATCGTCGGGTCGGTGCAGTCCTGCGTCATGCCGTAGAACTTGGCCTGGATATGGCGGAAATAGGGGGCGTAGTCCTTGATCCGCCTGGGGTTCGCGTAAGGTGCATGGCGCAGCGTCTCGGCCATGGCGATCTCGGCCTTGTTGCCGCCCATCTTCACCGCGACTTCGTAGATCGTGTATTCGCACATGATCTTCTGTTCGTGCTGGTCGACGATGAACTGCGCGATTTCGGGGCGGGCGCCCTGCCGTTCGAACCGGGCGCGGAATTCGGGTGGGTAGTGCTTCATGAATACGCCCATGTCGGGCAGGATGCCGAGGTGCCTGGTGCCGAGGCGGTCGGCGACGTCGATCGTGCGCAGGATCCACGCATGTTCCAGATGCCAGGGCGCATGGACCTCGACGCCCATGTGGACGTCTAGCTGTTCGGCATAAGGCACGCACTTCTCGAGGATGTCGGGACGCACGAAGATCAGCACGCGCATGTTGCGGATGCCGAGGCGGTTGCAGAGCACGAGGTCGCGCCGGATGCTCTCGACCTGTTCCTCGTCGGACAGGACCTCGCCCTTGCGCAGCTTGGTGTCGAGGAACATGTCGTAGCAGGTGAAATGCGCGCCGTGACGGGCCAGCATGTCCTGCCACTCGCCCAGTTGCGCATCGGTGATGTTCGGGAACGTCGGCATGTTCTGCTCGGGCAGGATCTCGATGCCCGGTGCGCCGATCGACGCGGCGAAGGTGACGACGTCCTCCACGCTCATCCGGCCCAGGAACATCTCCTCCTGGAAACTGTAGAGGCTCACGCCCCGCTCAATCTTGGACATTGTGGCCCCTTTCGAATGGGCCGTTTCGCAGCGGCATACGAAAGCGCTTCCGGCCCGTGCGGCCCGTCGCTTCTCCCGGATACGCGGCGTTGCGGCCGTCTATATTAGAATAGAAATTCGTATTTGGACTCGGATCGGGGCGCTGTCAATCTCTTGACGTCCCCCGAATCTATAATTAGAAATATCGTTCTAATTTACAAGCACCGGGCGCAAAGCTGCGCCGGTTCGGATCATGAGCCCGGGAGAGAAACATGCGGCCAATCGATGATACTGCCCATGGTACTGCAACGAGGGCGGGCGCCCGCCATGCATGACCTGAACGTCCTGATCATCGGCGGCGGCATCGGCGGCCTGTCCGCCGCGATCGCGCTCGGCCGCGCGGGCCACCGGCTGACGGTGATCGAGCGTGACCCGGAGTGGTCGGTCTACGGGGTAGGCATCATCCAGCAGGCCAACGTGGTGCGGGCCATGGACCAGCTCGGCGTGCTCGACGCATTCCTCGACGCGGCCTGCGGCTTCGATGCAGTGGAGATCTACCTGCCCTCCGGCGAGCGCGTCGCGCGGGTACCGGCGCCGAGCCTCGTGCCGGGCAAGCCCGCCAATGTCGGCATCGGCCGCCGCGCGCTGCAGAAGGTGCTCGGCGACAGCGCGAAGGCGCTTGGCGCGGCGATCCGGCTGGGCGTTACCGCGACTGTGCTTGAGGATGACGGCGCCGATGATAGCGGAGGTGTGGCCGTCAGCTTCTCGGACGGCAGCGCGGAACGCTTCGACATCGTGGTGGGCGCCGACGGGGTCTATTCGCAGACGCGCGAGGCGATCCTGCCGGGCGCCGCCACCCCGGAATTCACCGGGCAGGGGGTGTGGCGCTACAACTTCCCGCGTCCCGCCGATCTTGATGCGCTGCATGTCTACAACGGCCCCGTGGGTGTCGGCCTCGTGCCGATGAGTGCCGAGGGGATGTACCTCTTCGCGACCAGCCCCGAACCGGGCAATCCGCACTATCCTCGCGAGGGCCTTGCCGCCGCGATGCGCGGCAAGCTGGCGAATGCCGCACCGCAGATCCGGGCGCTGGCTGAGCAGATCACCGACGATGCGGGCGTGGTCTATCGCCCGCTGGAGGGGCTGATGGTCCACGGTCCCTGGCACAAGGGCCGCGTGGTGCTGCTCGGCGATGCGGTCCACGCGACGACGCCGCATCTGGGGCAGGGCGCCGGGATGGCGATCGAGGATGCGCTCGTGCTCGCCGAGGAACTGGGCCGCAGCGACGCGCCGGAAGCCGCCTTCGCCGCCTACCGCGAGCGCCGCTACGAACGCTGCCGCTACATCGTCGAGAAGTCGCTGGAGATCTGCCACGGCCAGATCGGCAAAGGCCCGCAAGTCGACAACCACAAGGCCACCGCAGAGATGTTCGCGGTCGTCTCGCAAGCTATCTGATCAGGCAAGGACAGACCCATGACCCGAGTGACCGAGATCCGTTATGTCGGATATGGCGTCGAGGATTTCGACGCCGAACGCGCTTTCTACACCAACGACTGGGGCCTCGTCGAAGTGGCCGGTGATGACCAGATGGCGTGGTTCAAGACCCACGGCCATGACGAGCATCACGTCGTGCGGTTGCACAAGTCGGACGCCAACCACGTCGAGGTGATCGCCTTCGCCGCCGACACCCGCGAGGATGTCGATACCCTGCACGACAAGGTCGCCCAGGCGGGCTGCCGGGTCGTCCATACCCCGCGCGATCTCGATGCGCCGGGCGGCGGCTACGGCTTCCGCTTCTTCTCGCCCGACGGCCTGCCCTTCGAGATTTCCGCCGAAGTCGCGCGCTCTGCCAAGCGGGCGATGGAGCGCTGGGAAGGCATGCCGGTGAAGATCAGCCACATCGTCGTCCACTCGCCCGACCATCAGGGGCTGGTGCGCTTCTTCACCGAGGTGCTGGGCTTCAAGGTGAGCGACTGGCTGGGCGACTTCATGTGCTTCCTGCGCTGCAACGAGGCGCACCACCGCGTCGCCATCCTGCCCGGACCGCCGTGCCTCGACCACGTCGCCTACGACATGCTGACGGTGGACGACATGTTCCGCGGTGCCCACCGCCTCAAGCAGCACGGCACCGACATTCGCTGGGGGCCGGGCCGGCACACGGCGGGCAACAACACCTTCAGCTACTTCGTGACGCCGGGCGGCTTCGCGGTCGAGTATACTTCCGAACTGGAGGACGTGGACTTCGAGAACCACGTCCACAAGGTCCACGTGCCCGCGCCGCTGGTCATGGACCAGTGGAGCATCGGCGTCGGCGGTCCCCAGACGATGCCGCACCCCAGGCCCGACGCGAAGCTGTTCCAGCCGGCGGAGGTGTGACAGGTGGCCCTCTTCGAATACTTCCCGAACTACATCTGGAACCTCTCGGTCGCGATCGCGATGGAATCGGGCGCGCAGCTCGGCGAGATCATCGACATGTGCAAGCCGATCCGCGACGCGGCCGACAGCGGCGCGGACGCGGGCACACCGCAGTTCATGAAGGCATGGGCGGCGATGGGCGACAAGCTGCTCGATCTCGCCGCCGAGGACGAGGCGAAGGGCTGCGCCTTCTCTGCCTCCAGCAAGCTGGAACGCGCCTCGCTCTACCTGATCACGGCGGAGCGCATGCAGGGCCACGGCGCACCGGGGCGCGAGGCGACTTACGCGAAGGCGCGCGAGGCGTTCGACCGCTCGACCGCGCTGGGCAAGCTGAACCGCGAGCGCGTCGAAATCCCGCTGGAACAGGGCACCATGCCCGCGTTGTTCACCCGCGCTCCCGGATCGGGCCGCAAGCCCGTGGTGGTGTTCTGCAACGGCCTCGATAGCTGCAAGGAGCTGCTCTACTGGACCCGGCTCCCTGAAGAACTGGCGCGGCGCGGCATCTCCACCCTTTGCGTCGACCAGCCCGGCTCCGGCGAGGCGCTGCGCCTGCAGAGCCTGCCGGTCGACCCGCATTCCGAAAGCTGGGCGAGCAAGGCGGTGGACTGGCTGGAGCAGCAGCCCGAAGTCGATCCCGGGGCCATCGGCATGACCGGCATCTCGCTCGGCGGTCACTTCGCGCCGCGCGCCGTCGCCTACGAACCGCGCTTCGCCAGCGGCGCGGTCTGGGGCGCCAACCATAACTGGCGCGAGGTGCAGGACAAACGCATGTCGCGCGAGGGCGAGAACCCGGTGCCGCACTACTGGGCGCACGTCCACTGGGCCTTCGGGGCCGAGGGTCAGGAAGACTTCCTCGCCAAATCCGAGGCGATGAACCTCAACGGCCATATGGACGGCATCAGGGTTCCGTTCCTTGTTACCCATGGTGCGCAGGACCGCCAGATCAGCGTCGCCTACGCCGACGACCTTTATGACCAGCTCGTCAACTCGCCCCGGCGCCAGAAGGTGATCTTCACCCCGCGCGAAGGCGGCGTCGAGCACGTCGGCGCCGACAACATGGCCTATGGCCGCGACCTGATCTCCGACTGGTTCGCCGAAACGCTTGGAGGAGCAACCGCATGAGCCCCCGTAGTGCCAACAGGCAGTTCATCGACCTCTCGATCACGCTGTGCAACGACGTGGTCAGCGACCCGCCGTTCCTCAAGCCCGAGATCACCTACCAGAACCACATGGACACGGCGGGCGAACTGGACATGTTCTTCCCCGGCGTCACCGCCAACGACACCCCCGACGGCGCCGGTTTCGCGGCCTCCGAATGGGTGAAGCTGACGACGCACAGCGGCACGCACCTCGACGCGCCCTACCATTTCCACCCGACCATGAACGGCAGGGACGGCGAGCCCGAACGCTCGATCACCATCGACGAAGTGCCGCTGGAATGGTGCTTCCAGCGCGGGGTGAAGCTGGACTTCCGCCACCTGCCGGACGGCCATGTGGTCACCGCCGCCGAAGTCGAGGCGGAACTCGCGCGGATCGGCCATGACCTGCAGCCGCTCGACATCGTTCTCGTCAACACGGCGGCGGGCAAGGCGCTCGGGCGGCCGGACTTCGTGAACGTCGGCTGCGGCATGGGCTACGAGGCGACGATGTACCTGACCGAGCGGGGTGTGCGCGTCACCGGCACCGACGCCTGGTCATGGGACGCGCCTTTCGCGCATACCGCGAAGAAAGTGCAGGAGACCGGCGACACCTCGCTGATCTGGGAGGGCCACAAGGCCGGGCGCGACATCGGCTACTGCCACCTCGAAAAGCTGCACAACCTTGAGGCATTGCCGCCGCACGGCTTCACCGTCAGCTGCTTCCCGCACAAGATCAAGGGCGCCTCGGCGGGCTGGACCCGCGCCGTCGCCATCATAGAGGACTGAGCCCGCCATGCGCCTCGCAACGCTTGCCGACGGGACGCCGGACGGCCGCCTCGTCGTGGTTTCGCACGACGGCGCGCGCTGCCTTGCGGCGTCAATCCCCAACCTGCTGGGCGCGATGGAGGACTGGACGGGTGCGGAAGCGCTGCTGCGCGATCTTGCCGCCCGGCTCGCAGCGGGAGAGGGCGATCCGCTCGACCCCCCGCTTCTGCGCGCGCCGCTCCCGCGTTCGTGGCAGTGGCTCGACGGTTCGGCATTCGGCACACACGGCGAACTCATGCAGATCGCCTTCAACCTGCCGCCTATCGAGACCGACCGTCCCCTGATGTACCAGGGCATGTCCGACCGTTTTCTCGGTCCCGCCGACCCGGCGGCGTTCCCCAGCGAAGCCGACGGCATCGACTTCGAGGGCGAATTCGGCGTCATCGTCGATGCGGTGCCGATGGGGGTGACGCCGCAGCAGGCGCTCGGCCACATCCGGCTGGTGGTCCAGATCAACGACTGGTCGCTGCGCGCGATCGCGCCGATCGAGATGAAGACCGGTTTCGGCTGGGTCCAGGCCAAGCCGGCCTGCTCGATGGCACCTTTCGCCGTCACGCCCGATGCGCTCGGCGCGGCATGGCGCGACGGGCGTGTCTGCATGGATCTGCAGATCGACTGGAACGGCAAGCGCTTCGGCCGGGCGAGCGGCGGCGCCATGGACTTCGGCTTTCACGAACTTGTGGCCCACGCCGCTCGCACGCGCGATCTGGTCGCGGGCACGATCATCGGTTCGGGCACGGTGTCCAACCCGGATTATGCAGAAGTCGGTTCCAGCTGCATCTCCGAAGTGCGGGCCATCGAGATGATCCGCGACGGCAAGCCCTCCACGCCGTTCATGGCCTATGGCGACAGGATTCGCATGGAAGCTCTGGCGGCGGACGGCGGTGCGCCATTCGGCGCGATAGACCAGACCGTCTCGCGCGTCTGAGGTACCTCCCTTTTCCGGTGCTGTAGGAGTCAGGCGGCTTCCAGCCTGACCGTCGCAGCCGCCAGTGCCCGGCGCCATCCCGCCAGCAGGCGGTCGCGGACGTCGTCCGGCATGGACGGCAGGTAACACGTCTTCTCGCTCCGGGCTGCGGCGATGGCCTGCGTATCCGGCCAGACGCCGACCGCAAGCCCGGCGAGGAAGGCAGCACCCAAAGCGGTCGTCTCGAGATGCGCGGGGCGTTCCACCGGGATGCGCAGTATGTCGGCGAGGAACTGGCACAGCCAGGCATTGGCCGCCATGCCGCCGTCCACCCGGATGGCCGATGGGCGTGTGCCGCTGTCGGCGATCATCGCCTCGATCAGATCGAGCGTCTGGTAGGCGACCGCCTCCAGTGCGGCCCGGGCGAGGTGGGCGGGTTCGGTGTCGAACGTCAGGCCGACGATCGTGCCGCGCGCGTCCGGGTCCCAGTGCGGGGCGCCCAGGCCGACGAAGGCGGGCACCATGTAGACGCCGTGGTTGTCGGCGATGCGCGTCGCCATGTCGTCGGTCTGGCGGGCGTGCGTGATGATGCCGAGCCCGTCGCGCAGCCACTTCACCGCCGCGCCCGCGGCGAAGATCGAGCCCTCCAGCGCATAAGTCATGCGTCCGCCGATGCGGTAGGCGGGCGTCGTCAGCATGCCGTGCTCGGAGGTTACCGCCGTCTCGCCGGTGTTGAGCAGTACGAAGCAGCCGGTGCCGTACGTCGACTTGACGGTGCCGGGCGCGAAGCACGCCTGCCCGACCAGCGCCGCCTGCTGGTCTCCGGCGATGCCCGCCAGCGTGACCGGGGCGCCGAAAAGCTCCGGCAGCGTCTGCCCGAAGACGTGGCTGCTGTCCTCCACCTGAGGCAGCATCGCCATGGGCACGCGCAGCAGGGCGCAGAGATCCGCGTCCCAGCGCTGCGCGTGGATATCGTAGAGCAGGGTGCGGCCCGCGTTGGTGACGTCGGTGGCGTGGACCGCGCCGCCGGTCAGGCGCCAGAGCAGGAAGCTGTCGATCGTCCCGAAGGCCAGTTCGCCGCGCTCCGCCCGCTCGCGCGCGCCCTCCACCGCGTCGAGGATCCAGGCGACCTTGGTGCCGGAGAAGTACGGGTCGAGCAGCAGGCCGGTCCGCGCGCGCACCATGGCCTCGTGCCCGGCCTCGCGCAGCTGGGCGCACGTGCGGGCAGTGCGCCGGTCCTGCCAGACGATGGCGCGGTGGATCGGCTCTCCGGTCGCGCGGTCCCATACCACCACAGTCTCGCGCTGGTTGGTGATGCCGATGGCGGCGAGGTCGGCGGCGGTGATGCCCGCCTCGGCGATGGCCTCGCCGACGGTGGCGACGACATCGCGCCAGATGTCCTCCGGATCATGTTCGACCCAGCCGTCCTCGGGATAGTGCTGGGCGAATTCGCGCTGCGCGGTGGCGAGCGGACGGCCCTGCGCATCGAAGACGATGCTGCGGGTCGAGGTCGTGCCCTGGTCGATGGCGAGGATATACGAATCGGCTGGCACTGGGCATCTCTCCACGCGGCATTGAGGTCAGTTGACTTTGGGCAGATATTTTTCTTCTGGTAAGGCCAATCTACTACTCATATAGAGCACGGCGTCAATCGCCCGAACGGGATGATGGTTAGGGCGTCGCTCGGCGGGAGCGCCGCGATGGCCCGTGAAAGAGGATGTCGAATGCCTTCTTCGGACAGTTCCGTGCCGCTGGATACCGCTTGTGTGCCGTTGAGTGCCGCCGAGTGCACCTACGATCTGCTGGTCGTCGGTGGCGGCATCAACGGTGCGGGCATCGCCCGGGATGCGGCAGGGCGCGGACTTTCGGTGCTTCTGGTGGAGAAGGAGGACCTTGCGCAGCACACCTCTTCGGCCAGCACCAAGCTGATCCACGGCGGCCTGCGTTACCTCGAATATGGCGAATTCCGACTGGTCCGCGAGGCCCTGATCGAGCGCGAGCGGCTGCTGTCCATGGCCCCGCACATCATCTGGCCGCTGTCCTTCGTGCTGCCGCAAGTCAACAGCCCGCGCCCCGCCTGGCTGGTGCGGCTGGGGCTGTTTCTCTACGACCACCTCGGCGGTCGCAAGGTCCTCCCCGCCACCCGCACGATCCCGCAGCTGGCCCGCGATCCGCGCGGTAACGGTCTGAAATCCGGCGCAAAAGCTTTCGTCTATTCGGACTGTTGGGTAGAGGACAGCCGCCTCGTCGTTCTCAACGCAATGGACGCAGAGGCGCGCGGCGCCCGCATCTGCACGCGCACCCGCCTCGTCTCCGCCGAGCGCTCCGACGGCCTCTGGACCGCGACGATTTCGGATGCGCAAGGAAGGCATAACGTCCGCGCCCGAGCCCTCGTGAATGCCGCCGGTCCATGGGTCGCCGACGTGATCGCCCGCGTGCCCGATGGCCGCAGCGATCGCGGCGTCAGGCTGATCAAGGGCAGCCACATCGTCGTCCCGCGCCTTTACGAAGGCGACCATGCATTCCTGCTGCAAAACCCTGATAAACGGGTAGTTTTCGCGATCCCCTACCAGGGCGAATTCACCCTCGTCGGCACTACCGACGAAGCCTGGGACGAGGCCCCCGGCGCCGCCGCGATCTCCGAGGGAGAGACCCGCTACCTGCTCGACACCGTGGCCCGCTACTTCACCCGCCCGATCGGGGAGATTGATCTGGTCTGGAGCTACGCTGGCATCCGCCCGCTCTACGACGACCGCGCCAGCAGCGCCTCGGCGGTCACCCGCGACTACGTGCTCGACCTCGATGCGGAGGACGGCCGCGCGCCGATGCTCAACATCTTCGGCGGCAAGATCACCACTTATCGCAAGCTGGCGGAGCACGCGATGGAGAAGCTCGCCCCGCTCCTTTCGCCGCAATCCGGCGCCTGGACCAGCGGTGCGATCCTGCCCGGCGGCGACATGCCCGAAGCGGACTTCGAACGCTTCGCCGCGACCCTGATTGCCCAGCGCCCGGGCCTCCCCGCCGCCCTCCTTCGCCGCCTCGCCCGCGCCTACGGCACCCGCGTCGCCACCCTGCTCGGAGACGCGCGCGACGTGGCGGGACTCGGCCACCATTTCGGCGGCGACCTCTACGCCGCCGAGGTCGATTATCTGGCCCGCCACGAGTGGGCGCGGACCGGCCGCGACGTGCTGTTCCGGCGCTCCAAACTCGGCCTGAAACTCGACAAATCGGTCGAATCCGCGCTCGATGAACACATTGCTGCATGGTCGTGATGTGGCCTGCCCAAAATGGTAAGACCTCTCTGGACATGGCGGTTTTCCGCGACTAATCAACGATAAGAATCTTGGGAGACAGAGCATGAAGGCGGTCGGAATCCGGACGCGGGCCAGCGGAGCGAGGCAGTGAGAACCGTGCGCAACTTGCGCTGGTGGATCGTCGCGCTGATCTGCGTCGGCACGATCCTGAACTACCTCGCCCGCAATTCGCTCGGCGCGCTGGCTCCCGAACTGACGAACGTGCTGCATATCTCGACGCAGCAGTACAGCTACATCGTCGGCGCCTTCCAGCTGGCCTATACGGTGATGCAGCCGGTCTGCGGCTGGATCGTCGACCGGGTAGGCCTGCAGATCGGCTTCGCGCTCTTCGCCGCCGCATGGTCGATCGCCAACATGGCCCACGCCTTCGCGGGCGGCTGGATGGGCCTCGCCTTTTTCCGCGGTTTGCTGGGGATGAGCGAGGCCGCTGCAATCCCCTCGGGGATGAAGGCCATTGCCGAGTGGTTCCCGGCCAAGGAACGCTCGGTCGCCACCGGCTGGTTCAACGCGGGCACCTCGCTCGGCGCGCTGATCGCGCCGCCGCTGGTCATCGCCGTCTCGCTCGCCGCCGACTGGCGCGCCGCTTTCCTCGTCACCGGCGGGGTGGGGCTGTTCTGGGCCTACGGCTGGTATCGCCTTTACCGCTCCCCGCAGAAGCACTGGGCGATCACCCCGGAAGAGCGCGCCTATATCGAGCACGACCGCCCGGTCGCGCCCGCCCGCCGCGCCTCGGCGAAGGAGATCGTCTCCAGCCCGCGTTTCTGGTCTATCGCCATCCCGCGCTTCCTGGCCGAGCCCGCGTGGCAGACTTTCAGCTTCTGGATTCCGCTCTATCTGGCGCACGAGCGCGGCATGGACATCAAGCAGATCGCGCTGTTCGCCTGGCTGCCGTTCCTAGCGGCCGACCTTGGAGGCGTGCTGGGTGGCTACCTCTCGCCGTTCTTCATGAAGCGCTTCGGCATGAGCCTGATCCCCTCGCGCGTCACGGCGATCAGCCTAGCTGCCGTGCTGATGATCGCGCCGGGCTGCATCGGTCTTGCCGCCGATCCCTACACCGCGATCGCCCTGTTCTGCGTCGGCGGCTTCGCGCACCAGATCATCTCGGTGCTGATCAACACGCTGAGCGCCGACGTCTTCTCGCCCGAGGAAGTGGGCACCGCCAATGGCTTCGTCGGACAGGCGGGCTGGCTCGGCGGCCTGCTGTTCTCGCTGCTGATCGGGCAGCTGGCCGACAGTGTCGGCTATGCTCCGCTGTTTGCCTGCCTTTCGGTTTTCGACCTTCTCGGCGCGGCCGTGCTGATCGCCATGATCGGCCGCCTGCGCTCCGCCGTTTCGGAGTAAGTTCATGCGTCAAGCGACCCTCTCCCGCCCGCCGCTGTTCCACGTCGCCGAGCGCGATACCGGCCGCATAACCCTGCGCAGCGATACCGCCGCCGTCGCGCATGTCTTCGTGCTGGAGGAGGACGTCGTGCGCCTGCTCCTGCTCCCCGAAGGCACCGTGAAGGGGCCGCCGAGCTGGGCCGTCGCGCCCGGCGCCGAGGACGTCGCCGAGCCCGGCCGCGACCGCATGAGCGTGGAGGGCTTCGCCTGCCCCGACTACCGCCTCGACGACGCCGACGGCACGCTGGTGATCGAGACCGCGCGCATCCGCCTGACGATCCGCCTCGACGGTTTCCACTGCGGCTGGGAGCAGCGCGCCGGTGACGGATGGCAGCTGATGATGGCCGATCGCCCGACGCAGAGCTATGATTTCGGCTGGTGGGACGGCCGTGTCTCGCACTACGTCGCGCGTCCGGCGGGCGAGCGCTACTACGGTCTTGGCGAGCGTTCGGGCGGCATGGACCGGACAGGGCGGCGCCTGCGCATGACGAACCTCGACCCAATGGGCTACGACGCGCAGAGTTCGGACCCGCTCTACAAGACGATCCCCTACCTGCTCGTCGCCGATGCGCAGAACGTCTGCCACGGCGCGTTCTACGACATCATGGCGGACGTCACCGTCGATCTCGGCGAGGAGCTGGACAACTACCACGGCCATTATCGCTCGGTCGTGGCTGATAGCGGCGACCTTGACCTCTACATGATCGCCGGGCCTGACGCGCTGGCGGTGACGCGCCGTTTCACGTGGCTGACCGGCCGCCCCGCGCTGATGCCGCGCTGGGCGCTGGGCTATTCCGGCTCGACGATGACTTATACCGACGCCCCCGATGCGCAGGCGCGGATGCAGGATTTCGTCGACAAGCTGGAGGAGCACGACATCGGCTGCACCTCGTTCCACTTGTCCTCGGGCTACACCTCGATCGGGCTGAAGCGCTACGTCTTCAACTGGAACCGCGACAAGTTCCCCGATCCCGCTGCCTTCGTCGAGGGCTATCGCGCCGCGGGGATCGAACTGGTGCCCAACATCAAGCCCGCGTTCCTGCGCGACCATCCGCGCTTCGCCGAACTGGCCGAGGCCGGGCTGCTGGTCGCCGACGCCGATGGCACGCCGATCGAGGTGCAGTTCTGGGACGAACTGGGCTCCTTCATCGACCTGACCAAGTCCGAAGGTGCGGCCTGGTGGCGGGCGCAGGTGAAGGCGGCGCTGCTCGATTACGGTATCCGTTCGACGTGGAACGACAACAACGAATACGGCGTGTGGGACCGGCGGGCGTTGTTCGACTTCTTTGGCTCGCCGCGCCCGGCCGCCGAGGCGCGGCCCTTGCAGTCGCTGCTGATGATGCGGGCTTCGCGCCGGGCTCAGGTGGAGCATGACGCGGTGCGCCGTCCTTACGTAGTGTCGCGTAGCGGCATGGCGGGGCTCCACCGCTATGCGCAGACGTGGACGGGCGACAACCGCACTGACTGGAAGACCATCCGCTACAATGCCAAGATGGGGCTGGGACTGGCGCTTTCAGGCGTGTCCAACAGCGGGCATGACGTGGGTGGGTTCGCGGGCCGCAAGCCGGAGCCGGAACTGTTCCTGCGCTGGGTGCAGGCGGGCGTGCTGATGCCGCGCTTCTCGATCCATAGCTGGAACGACGACGCCAGCGTCAACGAGCCCTGGATGTACCCGGAACAGCTTCCCGCGATGCGCCGCCTGATGGCGCTGCGCCAGACGCTGATCCCGTATTTCTCGGACCTGCTCTGGCGCTATCACCGCGATTACGAGCCGGTTTCGCGCCCGCTCTGGCTGGACTTCCCTGAGGATGCCGCAGCCTGGACCGACGATGATGCGCATCTGCTGGGCCGCGACCTGCTGGTCGTTCTCGCCTGTGAGGAGGGCGTCGATACCGTCGGGACCACCTTGCCTGCTGCAGCCGACTGGATCGACCCCTGGACCGGCGCCGTCCACGTGGGCGGAGGGGCCGTCACCCTCGCGGCGCCTCTCGACGGCCTGCCGCCGGTGCTCGCCCGTGCGGGCAGCACGATTCCGGTCGATCTCGCCCAAGGCGGGGTGCGGCCGGGCGCATTCGAGCGGGGCCTCTGGCTGTTCCCGCCGACGCGCGGTGACAGCGCTGCGTGGTCCTTCCACGAGGACGATGGCGAGGGTTACGGCGACGCCGATGTCTGGAGCGGCACGTGCCGGGCCACTGCCGACGAAGTCACTGTGACCGTCGAGCGCACTGGCGAGGGCGTTTTCGGGAATGGCACCATCACACTGCTCCTGCCGATCGGCGATTCGCGCAAGCTGGTGGTTGATGGCTACGAAAGCACGCCGGCAGAACATGACGGCCGCAGCGGTGTGCGCATAACGGTGGCCTGACCGCGTGAAGGGTTGGTCTGCACAGCTCTTCTTCATCGCGGAATGGCTGAAAACCTAGATTTATCGACGAAATCGGACGTTCCGGGGAGTTGGCTCTTCGGAGTGTTCTGCTGCCTGTCTGCTGCTCGCCTTTTAGAGGCGATATAAATTCCGCGAATAGAGCAAAACATTTATTGCCATTGGTAAGGTCAGTTGATAATCCGCTGACCACAGGCTGACAAAGCCGCTGGGATGACCTTCGCTGGACGAAGGGGAGGAGAAAATAGATGAAACTTTGGCATCACCTCTGCGCAACCACGATCATCGCGGGCGCCGGCGCGCTCGCCGTGCCTGTGATGGCGCAGGATGCGGCTCCGGCCCCCGCCGCCGCCCAGTCCGGCGCGGCCGACAACTACGGCGGCGACATCATCGTGACCGCCAACAAGCGCTCCGAAAGCGTGCAGGAAGTGCCGCTGGCCGTTTCGGTCGTGGCGCCCGGCAAGCTGCAGACCGCCGGTGTCAGCGGTTTCCAAGATCTCTACAAGGTCGCCCCCTCGCTGCGCATCAACCCGGCGCAGCAGCCGCAGAGCGCCAATATCTCGCTGCGCGGCGTCGGCACGTATGCCTTCGGCATCGGCGTCGAGCCCAGCGTCGCGGTGCTGATCGACGAAGTGCCGCTGGCCTTCCAGGCGCGCGCCTTCACCGACCTGCCCGACGTGGAGCGCCTCGAAGTGCTGCGCGGTCCCCAGAGCACCCTCTACGGCAAGGCCGCTTCGGCGGGCCTCATCAACCTCATCACCCGTGGCCCCACCGACAAGCTGGAAATGCGCGTCAACGGTAAGGTGACCAGCGACGACGAAGTCGCCAGCAGCTTCAGCGTCTCCGGCCCGCTCACCGATACCCTCGGCTTCATCGTGTCGGGCAGCTATTCGTGGTGGGACGGCAACGTCCGCAACATCACGCTGGACAAGGACGTCAACAGCCGGCAGGCCTCCAGCTTCCGTGGCAAGCTGAAGTGGGAGCCCAGCAGCGACGTCGCGATCACCCTGGCGGCCAACTACAATGACGGTGAAACCCACTCGGGCATGCCATTCATCAACCTTGCAAGCGGCGCGCTCTATCGCGGCCGGGCCGGATATACGGCTGACGTTGCGCTGCCGGGCATCACGGTCGGCCCCGACAACCAGCAGGTCGTCGACAACGTCGATTCGGGCACCAATTACCACGGTTACGGCGGCTACCTGCGTGGTGAGTTCGGTATCGGCGACATGACGCTGACCTCGATCACGTCCTACGACCGCTTCAAGCTGCACGACTTCGTCGACCAGGATCAGACCGTCGCGCCGATCGACGGCAACAACATCGAGCGCGGCACCTTCAACTCCGAAATGGTGACGCAGGAAGTGCGCCTGCAGTCGCCTGCGGAGGACAAGTTCCGCTATACCGTGGGCGTCTACTTCGCCGACACCAGCTTCAACCGCCCGTTCTATCGCGGGCCGGAGTTCTCGCTGGCGCAGTGGTTCGCCACTGCCAAGCAGCGCCAGATTGCCGGTTTCGTGCAGGCGGACTGGGAATTGGTGCAGGGCCTGACGCTGACCGGCGGCGCGCGTCTGCAGAACGAGAAGGTGTCGTACACCTTCAACGACATCTACAACGGCAATGGCTACTGGTCGGGCAACGCCAGCGACACCGCCGATACCTACAAGGCCAGCGTTCGCTACGAATTCACGCCTGACATCAGCATGTTCGGCACGTTCGCCACCGGCTACAAGGGGCAGACCTACGATCTGTCGACCGGCTTCAATGCCACCCGCGCGGCGGCCGGTGCGATCAAGCCCGAGACGTCGAAGGACTGGGAACTGGGCCTGCGCAGCCAGTTCCTCGACCGCGCAGTGACGCTCAACGTCACGCTGTTCAACACCACTTACAAGAACCTGCAGGCGCAGCAGATCGAAACAGTCGGCGATACGCAGTACTTCCGTCTCACCAACGTGGGCGGCCTGCGCACCCGGGGTATCGAGACCGAGATTTTCCTGCGTCCGGCGCAGGATCTGACGCTGAGCGCAGCGGGTACGTATCTTGATGCCAAGTACACCTCGTTCGAAGGCGCCGCGTGCTATGTCGGTCAGACCGCAGCGCAGGGTTGCACCGGCGGGTCGGTCAAGAGCCAGGATCTGACCGGTGAGCGGCTTACCTCGCCCACGTGGAACCTGCAGGCCAGCGCGGACTTCACGCCCGCACTGACCGACAGCCTGCGCGGTGTCGCTCAGGTCAGCTGGCAGTACCAGAGCGCGACCCATGCCAACGACCCGGCGACCCAGATGGACGCGTTCCACATCGTCAACCTGGGGATCGGCGTTCGCGCCGAGGACAAGGCCTGGGAAGTGGTCGCCTTCGTCAACAACGTGTTCGACCAGCAGTATTACGCCACCATCATCAACCGCGCGAGCTTCTTCGGAAACAGTGCAGCCGCCAACGCGATCCTCCCGCGTGACTTCCGCCGCTACGGCGGGGTCCGGTTCAACCTGAATTTCTGAAGCAGGATCGGGGGCGCAGGTCGGCCCCGATTTTTTCCGGGGGTGCAGGCAGCGCAAGGTCTGCACCCCCGATTTTCCCGTGAGGGGGATGACGATGCTCCGCGTGCTGCTGCCTCTGACACTCGCCGCTGCCGCTCCGCTGGCGATCGCCGCCGGCCAGGAGCCCGCCTCGCCCACCATTCCCGGACCCGACGCGCCGGAACTGGCTGCGCTCGGCAGCCTGCCGGTCGGCACGAGCACTATCGAACTGGTGCAGCCGGGGCAACTTGACGCTCTTCAGGGGGCCGACAAGCCCGCGAAAGTCGACCGCCACCTGACGGTTCGCCTGTGGTATCCCGCAGCCGCCGATGGCCCTCCGATCACCTATCGTACGCCTCTTCCCGGAGAGGACGGCAAGGACGTGCTGTTTACCGTTCCCGGCGTGGCCGCAGAGAATGTCGCCGTCGCCAGGGGGCGCTTCCCGCTCGTGATCCTCGCGCATGGCTACAGCAACAGCCCCGAAGTGCTGGCTTGGCTGGGCGAGAACCTTGCCAGCAAGGGCTACATCGTCGCCGTGCCCGCCTTCCGCGATCCGGCGATCAGCATCCGCACCGATGCCGCGAGGGCAGGGCCGCTCTCCCGCCGTCCGCTCGACATCGCCTTTGTCGCGTCGGAGGCGGCGCGTCTGGCCGGGCGCGGGGAGGGTGTCTTCGCCGCCGCTGACGTCAGCCGCACGGCGCTCGTCGGCTATTCGATGGGCGGCTACGGCGTGCTCACCGCTGCCGGAGCGCCGCTCGATCCCGTCATGGCGAGCAGGACGCGCGGCGTGCTGGCGCCTTATGTAAAGGGCGCCGCCAAGGCCGCCGCGCTCAAGGTGCCGAATCTCAAGGCCGTCGTCGCGATCGCGCCTGCGGGTGGCGCACCGGGCCTGCAGCCATGGACCGCGCCCGGCGTGGCGGCGATCACCGCGCCCACGCTTTACATCGTCGGCAGTCAGGACAAGGCGGTCGGCTACGATCCCGGCGTACGCAGCCTGTTCGAAGCGCAGGTCCACGCTCCGCGCTATCTCCTGACTTTCCGCGAGGCCGGGCACAGCATTGCCCTGACCGGTGCCCCGTCGGAAGCCCGTGCGAAGTTCTGGGACTTCGAGTGGTTCGAGGACGCCGTCTGGCGCAAAGACCGGTTGCTGGCAGTGCAGGCGCATTTCATCACCGCCTTCCTCGACCGCACGGTCAAGGGCGACGAGGGCAAGGCCGCCTACATGGACGGACTGGTGGTGGACTCCAATGCGGGCAAGTGGCCCGATGCACCCGGCGGCCGTTATTCGGGCTACAGCCCCGGCGCTTCGGAGGCCACCTTGTGGAAGGGATTCCAGCCCAACAAGGCGACAGGCATGTCGCTGGAATTCAAACCCGCTTCCTGAGCATCCGCGCAACCGGGAGATGACGATGCGCAAGTTGACGATCACGCTGGGCCTCCTGACCCTCGCCTCAACCGGTCACGCCGAGGACGTGCCGCCGCCGCAGGTTACGGTGGAGCAGGGCACGGTCTCGGGCGTCGATGCCGATGGCGTGACCGCGTTCAAGGGCATCCCCTTCGCCGCGCCGCCGGTGGGCGACTTGCGCTGGCGCGCGCCGCAGCCCGCCGCGAAGTGGAACGGGGCGCGCAATGGCGCGGCTTATGGCCACGATTGCATGCAGAACTACAACGCGGTGCCGCTGCCGCCGGGTTCGGCTCCGTCGGAAGACTGCCTCTACGTCAACGTCTGGCGCCCCTCGGGCGAGGCGACGAAACTGCCGGTGCTGGTGTGGATCTATGGCGGCGGCTTCGTGAATGGCTCGGCCTCGCGCCTCATCTACACGGGCACGCGCCTTGCGCAGCAGGGCGTCATGGTCGTCAGTTTCAACTACCGCCTCGGTCGCTTCGGGACTTTCGCGCATCCGGCGCTGACGAGGGCGAAGGAGGACGGCGGGCGCCTCGCCAACTACGGTTTCATGGACCAGATCGCGGCTATGGAGTGGATCAAGCGCAACGTCGCGGCCTTCGGCGGAGACCCGCAGAACATCACGGTCATGGGCGAGAGTGCTGGCGGTATGTCGGTCCATAACCTCGTTACGGCTCCAGCGACGCAGGGCAAGGACCTGTTCCAGCGCGCGGTGGTCATGTCGGGCGGCAGCGGATCGGCAATCAAGGCTTCCACGCTCAAGGATGCCGAGGCGATCGGCCTCGCCTTCGGCAAGGCCGAGGGTGTGGCGGCCAACGATCCGCAGGCGCTGGCCAAACTGCGTGCTATCCCTGCTCGCAACGTCACCGGGGACATCAAGCTGGGCACAGTGCTGACCGGCGGGCCGCGCACGTTCTCCTCGCCGTTCCCGCTGGGTGGTGCGGCAACGGACGTGGCGGCGGCCTACAAGGCGGGGCGC
Source organism: Novosphingobium resinovorum (assembly GCF_027922145.1). Lineage (GTDB taxonomy): Bacteria > Pseudomonadota > Alphaproteobacteria > Sphingomonadales > Sphingomonadaceae > Novosphingobium > Novosphingobium resinovorum. The sequence continues at coordinate 433,528 of NZ_BSFC01000030.1, forward strand.
TTCGCCAAGGTGCCGACCATCATCGGCGCGACCAGCGGCGACCTCGGCGGCAGGGATGGCATGATGATTGCGGGCGCGCGCCACCTTGCCGGGACCATCGCGGGGCAGGGCGTGCCGACGTGGTACTACCGCTTCTCCTACGTCTCCGACGCGGCGGTCACGCCCAAAAGCGACGGCGCCATCCATGCCGACGACCTGCCCTATTTCTTCGACACCGTGGATATCAAGTACGGCGCGAAGACCCGTCCCGCCGACCAGGCGATGGGTCACACGATCGCGACGTACATCGCCAACTTCGTGAAGACCGGCAACCCGAACGGCCAGACCGTGCCGCAGTGGCCGGGCTATGCCGGAGTGGGCGGTTCGATGATGGACTTCGCGGCGGACGGCGCCACCCGCGTCGCCGCCGATCCCTGGGCGCCGCCCGCGCCGTGACGATCTCTCCCAACCTGCCCTGACAGCAGGACTCTGCCGGGCGGTCTTCCAAGACCGTCCGGCTTTTTTCTGACATTCAGGAGTCACCTGATGTATTGCATCAATGAGGTAAGGCCAATATGAAGGTCGAGAAAGGCGAGTCAGTGCGGGCAAGGGTCCGTCCGGCTCTCAAGGGAGATCACCAGTGAAGATCACTTCGGCCAAGGTCATCGTGACCTGCCCCGGTCGCAATTTCGTGACGCTCAAGATCGTAACCGATCAGGGGGTCTACGGCATCGGCGACGCGACGATGAACGGGCGCGAGAAGGCCGTCGTTGCGTATCTCGAAGATCACGTCATCCCCTGCATCGTCGGCATGGACCCGCGCCGGATCGAGGATATCTGGCAGTATCTGTACAAAGGTGCCTACTGGCGTCGCGGTCCGGTGACGATGCGCGCGATTGCCGCCGTCGACGTCGCGCTGTGGGACATCAAGGCCAAGATGGCGGGCATGCCGCTCTACCAGCTGCTCGGTGGCCGCAGCCGCGACGGCGTGATGTGCTACGGCCATGCCAACGGCAGCGACATCGCCGAAACCGTCGACGCGGTCGGGCAGTACATCGACCTCGGCTACAAGGCGATCCGCGCGCAGACCGGCGTGCCGGGCATCAAGGATGCCTACGGCGTAGGCCGCGGCAAGCTGTTCTACGAACCGGCCGACGCCGCGCTCCCCTCGGTCACCGGCTGGGACACGCGCAAGGCGCTGAACTACGTGCCCAAACTGTTCGAGAAGCTGCGCGAGACCTACGGCTTCGACCATCACCTCCTGCATGACGGTCACCACCGTTACACCCCGCAGGAAGCCGCCAACCTCGGCAAGATGCTGGAACCCTACCAGCTGTTCTGGCTGGAGGACGTGACGCAGGCCGAGAACCAGGAAGCGTTCAAGCTGATCCGTCAGCACACCGTCACTCCGCTGGCCGTGGGCGAGATCTTCAACACGATCTGGGACGCCAAGGACCTGATCCAGAACCAGCTGATCGACTACATCCGCTGCACGATCGTCAGCGCGGGCGGCGTCACGCACTTGCGCCGCATCGCCGACCTTGCCGCGCTCTACCAGATCCGCACCGGCAGCCACGGCGCCACCGACCTCTCGCCCGTCACGATGGGCACGGCGTTGCACTTCGACACCTGGGTCCCGAACTTCGGTATCCAGGAATACATGCGCCACACCGAGGAGACCGACGCGGTCTTCCCGCACGACTACACGTTCGACGCGGGCGAGCTGTTCTGCGGCGAGACCCCCGGCCACGGCGTCGACATCGACGAGGAACTGGCCGCCAAGTATCCCTACAAGCCCGCCTACCTGCCGGTCGCCCGGCTGGAAGACGGGACGATGTGGAGCTGGTAAGGGCCGGCGTTATGGCAAGGATCGTCTGCCTGGGCGAGGCGATGGTGGAACTGTCCGGCTCGGCGGGAGCATGGAGCGTGGGGTTCGGCGGCGATACGCTGAACACCGCGATCCACCTCGCCCGCGCCGGGCATGACGTTGCCTACATGACCGCGCTGGGCACGGATGCCTTCAGCGAGGGGCTGCGAACGGCATGGTCGGCAGAGGGCATCGACTGCGGCCTCGTGCTGCGGCACCCGACGCGGCAGGCCGGGCTTTATGCGATCACCACCGATCCTTCGGGAGAGCGCAGCTTCACGTACTGGCGCGAGACGAGCGCGGCGCGGGCGCTGTTCGAACTGGAAGCGGTGGATGCGGCGATGGACGTCGCCGAAACGGCAGACCTCCTGAGTTTCTCGCTGATTTCGCTGGCGATCCTGCCACCGCAGGGGCGTCAGGATCTGCTTCGGCTGGCCGGGCGGGTGCGTGATCGCGGCGGTCTGGTCGCGTTCGATGGCAACTATCGCCCGCGCCTCTGGGAATCACCTGAGGCGGCTGTGCAGATCCGCGACAAGGCGATCGCCTTCGCCGACATCGGCCTGCCGACTTTCGAGGACGAGGCGGCGCTGGACGGCGCCGGATCGCCGCAGGAAGTCGCCGCGCATTGGCAGCGTCTGGGTTGCAGTGAAGTGGTGGTAAAGCTGGGTGCCGAAGGTTGCCTCCTGCCCGGTGGCGAAGCCTGCCCAGTGCCGAGCACGCTGAGACCGGTCGATACCAGCGGCGCGGGAGATGCCTTCAATGGCGGTTATCTCGCGGCGCGTATGCAGGGTATCGCGGTGTCGGAAGCGGCGCTGGCGGGGCACCGCATGGCCGGCTGGAACGTCATGCGGCGCGGTGCGATCCCGCCGCGCGATGAGGCCGCGCCTTATGCGCTTTGATGAAGTGGTAAGATGACTTGCGAGTGCGTGCCGCTTGTGACATTCAAGGATGCATGGCGGAACGCTTGAAACTTTACCAGCGCGTGGCGCAGGAGATCGAACAGGGCATCAGGAGCGGGCAATATGCGGCAGGCAGCCGGTTGCCTGCCGAGCGTGACCTTGCCGAGCAATTCCAGGTCAGCCGCCCCACCATTCGTGAGGCGATGATCGCCCTTGAAATCCGCCAGCTGGTGGAAGTACGCCACGGCTCGGGCGTCTATGTGGCAGAGGAAATGCCCGCCGACCGCACCCCGGCCGAACTCAACGTCGGCGCCTTCGAACTGATCGAGGCGCGCATCATGTTCGAGGGCGAGGCGGCGGCGCTTGCGGCCACCGTCATGTCCGACGAGGAAGTGGCGCGCGTCGGCGAAATCCTCGAACGCATGGAAGCGCTCGACCCGGCGACGGCAGAGGAACTGGCGCTCGACCGGCAGTTCCACATGGCCATTGCAGAGGGCACGCAAAGCTCTCTGGTCGCCCAGACCGTCGAACACTTGTGGGATTTGCGTGAACAGTCGCCGCTGTGCCGCCACATGTTCGAGCAGGCTCGGCAGGTCGGCATCAACCCGCGTCCCGACGAGCACCGCCGGGTCTACGACGCGCTCGTCCAGCGCGATTCGGAGCAGGCGCGCTCCGCCATGCGCGCCCATCTGATGCGCGTGTCGGAGGACCTGCTAGCCGTCACCGAACTCCAGTTGATCGAGAAAGCCAAGCAGGAGATTGGCGAAAAGCGGCGGCGGATCGCCCGTAGCCCGCTGGCCGGTGTTTCGCACTGAAGGGCATTTGACGCGCCTGCCGGTGCTCGCTACCGCTCGGCGCGATGATTGCCCTTCTGTCTCCCGCCAAGACGCTCGATTTCGAGCGCGTGCTGCCGCCGCTCGCCGTTTCTACTCCGCACTTCGTGGAGGAGGCGACCAGCCTTGCGCGCTCGGCCGCGAACCTCACGCAGAAGCGCCTTTCCGAGCTGATGCATATCTCGCCGCGTCTGGCGAAGCTGAACGCCGACCGTTTTCGCGACTTCCCCGAACTGCCCGAGCGGCAGGCGCTGTTCGCCTTCGCCGGAGACGTCTACACCGGGTTCGAGGCGCATACGCTGGACGAGCCGGGCGTGACTTTCGCGCAGGATCACTTGCGCATGCTCTCGGGTCTTTACGGGCTGCTGCGCCCGCTCGACACGATCAAGCCCTACCGTCTCGAAATGGGGACTCGCTGGGCGCCGCGTCACAAAAGCCTGACCGACTGGTGGGGCGACCGCATCGCCGCGCTGCTGCGCGAACAGGTGGCGGAGGAAGGATCGGGCGTCGTGCTCAACCTTGCCAGCCAGGAATACTTCGCCGCCGTCTCCGGGCGCCTTTCCGGCATCCGGGTGATCGAGGTCGAGTTCCGCGAGCCCGGCCCCAACGGCCCGCGCTTCATCAGCTTCAACGCCAAGCGTGCGCGCGGCATGATGGCGCGCTGGATGTGCGAGCACCACATCACCGACGTCGATGCGATGCGCGGCTTCGACACCGACGGCTACCGCTTCGATGCCGAGGAGAGCGATGCCGACCGCTGGCGCTTCACGCGCGCCTGACGGGGACGCCGTTCAGGCGACCTGCGCGAGATCGACTTCGGCATTTGCGAAGTAGCCGAGGACTTCGCCCGCCTCGATCGGCTTGCTGTAGTAGTAGCCCTGAAGGTGAGTGCACCCGGCCGACTTGGTCGCGCCGATCAGGTGCGCCTCGCTGATTCCTTCGGCGACCACTTCGGCGCCGACGTGGCGGGCCATCGTCACTGCCGCTTCCAGCACCGCCACCGAGGCCGGGTCCTGCCCGAGGTCCATGACGAGGCTGCGGTCCAGCTTCATGCGGTCGAACTTGAAGCTCTTGACCATCGACAGCGACGAGTAGCCGGTGCCGAAATCGTCGAGCGCGATGCGGAAGCCCAGCGTGCGCAGCAGGTTGAGCGTCAGCAGTGCCCGCGTGTTCCGCTCGATCGACAGCGATTCGGTCACTTCCAGGAACAGGCGCCGCGGAACGATGCCGTTACGGCGGCAGGCGTCCAGCAGGAAGCCGCTGAATCCTTCGTGCTGCAACTGCAGCGGCGACAGGTTGATGCTGAGGAACATGTCGGGCCACTGCGCGAAATCGGCCAGCGCGCGCTCGATGATCCATTCGCCGAGCCGCACCATCAGCCCGCTGCGCTCGGCGGCCGGGATGAAGCTGGAGGGTGGGACATCGCCGAGTTCGGGATGGCGCCAGCGGACCAGTGCCTCGACCTCGCGCGCGTCGTCGACGACCGAGTGGATCGGCTGATAGACCATGCGCAGTTGATCACGCTCGAAGGCGAATTCGAGGTCCTTTTCCAGCGCGCGGTCGATCGAACGTTCCTGCGCCATGGCGAGGTCGAAGGCGGTGGCACAGTTGCGGCCGCTCTTCTTGGAGGCATAGAGCGCCATGTCGGCGTTGCGCAGGATGTCGTCCACGTCCTGTGCTTCGTCGCCTGCGGTGACGTCGACCACGCCCATCGAGCAGGTGACCGCGACCGCATAACCGCCAAGGCTGAAAGGCGCGCGGACCGCATCGACAAGGCCCGAGGCGAGGACGAAACCCTGCTTTCCTTCGGCCAGCGGCATGGAGACGGCGAATTCGTCGCCGCCGATGCGGGCCACGACGCTCTCGCTGCCGAGGTGGTCCTTCACCCGTTCGCCGATCAGGCGCACGAGGTCGTCACCGGCGGCATGGCCGTAGTCGTCGTTGACGTGCTTGAAGCGATCTATGTCGATGACCATGCAGGCAAAGCGCCGCTCGCCGCCGATCGCCAGCAGCTTGCCGAACGTTTCGAGGAAAGCGCGGCGGTTGGGCATCCCGGTGGCGGGGTCGCTGAAGGCGAGGTTCTTCACCGCGCGGGCGTTCTGGCGGAAGGTTTCCAGCGGGTGCGACAGCGCCTGCAGTTCCTTGAGGCGGAACGTGCCGATCTCGATGTCGAGGTCGCCGTCGGCAAGGCGCTGGACGTTGCCGTGCATCCGGCGGATCGCCGGCAGGATATTGCGGGAGATGTCGAACAGGGCGAGCAGCACGACGAGGATCGTCACCAGCCCGGTCGCCAGCACCAGCAGCTGCCAGCGCCCGACTGAGGCGACGAGCTGCTGCTGCGCGCTGCGGCGCTGGGCGTGGGCTCGATCGACGATGCCGTCTGCGAATTCGCCCATCGCGACATTGCGGGCCTCGATCCGGCGGGCAAGCGAGCGCGTGGCGCCGTGCTTCTGGACTTCGAGGATTTCGGCGACGTGCCGGTCGAGGTCGGCGAAGGGATTGCCCGCTTGCGGCGCGTCGTAGAACACCATGCCGCTATTGCGGAAACGGCCGAGTTGGTCGCCGATGCCGATGGCCTGGTCGGTAAGTTCGTCGCTGCTGCCGCCGGTCTCGCTGGCCATCAGGCCCCGATTGGTGGCCATGCGCAGCTTGGCGACCGCGTCGGCGAACTGGTCTGCGTTCTCGGCGATGGCGGAGGTTTGGATCAGCGCATCGCTCTGTTCGCGCAGGGCGTAGGCTTCTCGCTGGGTCACGACCTGCAGCAGGACCGTAAACACCACGATCAGCGTAAGCGCGCCCACCAGCCGCGTCTCGAGAGACGCGAACATGCGCCCGAACTTCGAATTAACGTTGAACATCTCGCACCCGAATTGTGCCGGGAATTCCCCATTCCCGTGCCATTGAGCGAGAGGTTAACGCGAATTTCCTAAGAAAATCTAATAAGGACAGTTACTTGACTGTCATTAATAGTCATTGAAATGTCATAATGAGAAAAAAAACCCGGTTCCGCGCACTTGCGCGGAACCGGGGTCAGGATGGGTCCGGTCAATTCTTTGAGGCAGGCGCCTTGCGATAGTCGAGCGAGGGTGCCTTGTCGCCGAGCAGCGAGCGGTAAACGAAGTCCGGTCCGCGCCGTTCGTCCAGTTCCTTCTTCGCGGCGGCCAGCGTCTCCGGGCTCTGGAACAGCTGCGCGGCGGTGAGGGCAAGGGTCTTGGCGGCCACTTCCGCGCCCTTGGTGCCGACGCTGTTGCCGCTGGCGGCGACCGCCTGCCAGCTGTGCGGCGGCGTGCCGGGCGCCCAGGTGCCTGCGGACATGCCCGCCGTGGGCGTGGTGTAGCTGACATCGCCGACGTCGGTGGAGGCGGACATGATCTCGCCGCTGGAATAGGGCTCGACCCCGGTGGTGCGCTTGCGGCCGCCCTTGGGCAGGGTGGCCGCGATCTTGTCGATGAACGCCTGTTCCTGCGCGGTATAGGTGGGCAGCGGAACCTGCTTGAGGTTGTCGTACATCACGTGGCCCAGCGTGTCGTTGGGAAGCAGGTCGAAGGTGCCGCCGATCTGGTCGTACTCGACCGTGGTGCCGGTGCCGAGCGCGGCGCCTTCGGCGGCCTTCTTCACGCGCTCCATGATGTCGGCGACCTGCTGCTGGTCGGGGTGACGCACGTAGTAGTAGACCTCGGCGGTGTCGGGCACGACGTTGGGGGCCTTGCCGCCATCGGTGATGACGTAGTGGATGCGCGTTTCCTGCGGCACGTGCTCGCGCATCATGTTGACCATGTTGTCCATCGCCTCGACACCGTCGAGCGCGGAGCGCCCGCGTTCGGGCGCGGCGGCGGCGTGCGAGGCGAGGCCGTGGAAGCGGAACTTCGCGCTGACGTTCGCAAGCGCATGACCCTGCATGGCGCTATAGCCGTCGCCCGCATGCCAGTGCAGCATGGCGGAAACGTCTTTGGTCAGACCGGAGCGGACGAGGAAGACCTTGCCCGAGCCGCCCTCTTCGGCGGGCGCGCCGTAGACCCGCAGTTCGCCCTTGATGCCGTGGGCAACCATCCAGTTCTTGGTGGCGATCGCCGCCGCGACCGAGGCGGCGCCGAACAGGTTGTGACCGCAGGCATGACCGGCGATCCCGTCGATGACGTGGCGCTCAGGCTCGGCCGCCTGGGCGAGGCCGGGAAGGGCGTCGTACTCGGCGAGGATGCCGATGACGGGGCCGTCTGCGTTCTTGAAGCTGGCGATGAAGGCGGTGGGCATGCCCGCGACACCGGCGGTCACCTTGAAGCCTGCCGCCTTGAGGTCCTTCTGGAGAAGCCCCGAGCTTTTGGTCTCCTGGAAGCCGACTTCGGCCCAGGACCAGATCTGCAATGCATTTCGCGCCATCGCGGGTGCGCCGCGATCGACTTCGGCGAGGATCGCGGTGCGGTCGGCATCGGCCAGCGGCTCGGCCAGCGCCGGAGTAGAAGCGAGCGCGGAAAGGGAGAGCAGGGCGGTACGAAGACGGGATTTCATCGGGCTACATCCTCATCGAAGGGTCGTATCGAAAGGGGTGCCTGCGCGGATCATGGCGATCCGCGCAGGCGGGCAGGGGATCAGCGCTTGCCGAACGACATGCGCAGCTGGGCACCGAACACGCGCGGCTCGTTGTAGACGAGCGTGGTCGAAGTCACCGACGGGGTGACGACACCGCCGGCAGCAGCATACGTCACATCGAACAGGTTACGCACGAAGAAGCCGAGGTCGATGCCGCGATCCTCGATGTTGTTGAAGTCCAGCTTGAGGTTGACGGTGTCGTAGGCCTTCTGGATGCCGTTGGTGTCCAGCGGACGCTCGACGTACCAGACCTTGGCGCTGTGGAACCAGTTGGCGTTGAACACCATCTCGGCGAAGTTGCCCAGGTACGTCGCGTAACGCGCACCGCCGCCGATGGTCCACTTGGGCGTGTAGGAGAACTTGTTGTTCACCGGGTTGTTGCCCAGCAGCGGTATGAAGGCTGCGGGTGCGTCGTACTCGTCGTACTTGGCATCGGTGTAGGCGCCGAAGCCCGACAGCGTGAAGCCGCCGACCGGGGTGACCGAGAAGTCGAACTCGGTGCCCTTGATCGTCGCCTTGGCGGCGTTAATGATCAGGCTGCTCGGATCGTTGGCCGAGTTGCCGTCGCCGTCGAAGTCCGCGCCGGGGAAGATCGAGCGCTGGATGTTGTTGTACTTGCTGGTATAGGCCGCGATGTTGAAGCGGCCCTTCACGCCGCCGATTTCCCAGCTGCTCTTGATACCGGCCTCGTAATCGGTGACCTTCTCGGGCTGGAACGTCTCGAAGCCGTCGAAGTACGAAGACATGCCGCTCTGGTTGTAGCCCGCCGAGCGGTAGCCGCGCCGGTTGGTGATGTAAAGGAACAGGTCGTCGTTGACCTTGTAGTCGAAACCGACGGTCCAGGTCGGGGCCTTGGAGCTTTCCGAACCGGTCTTGCCGCCCTGCGTGGCGCAGGCGTCAGGCCCGATGCGGTCGGCCGTGTCGAGCGCCGCGACCGAGCAGCCGCTCGACTTGTCCCAGGTGTAACGGAAGCCGCCGTTGAAGCGCAGCCCTTCCGCGAAGCCGCCGAAGGCATAGCCGACCTGCCCGAACAGCGCCTTGCTGGTCGAGGAATTGTAGTTCTCGTTGTAGGTGAAGGTCCTGCCCGGGATCACCGCCGAGTAGGTGACGCTGCCGTTTACGCCGGTCGGGTCGCTCTTGAGGTAGAAGGCGCCTACGATCCAGTCGAGGCGGTCGTTCAGCAGCGAGCCGAGGATTTGGAACTCGTTCGAGACCTGCTCGACGTCGGTGTTGGACACGCCGTCGTAAAGCGCGAGGTAGGTGCCGTCCATGTCACGGGCGGCCGCGACCTTGCTGCGGCGGTAGCCGAAGATGTTCTTGAAGGTGACCTTGCCGACTTCCAGTTCGGAGGTGTTGGCCACGCCCCAGAAGGTGCGGTTCGAATAGGGATCGATGCTCGTGCTGACGTCGCGCACGCCCGTCGCCTGCTGTTCGGCCAGCGCGATGTCGATGTCGCAGCCCGCGACGCCGCAGTCGAAGTAGGGACGGTTCGCCGCCGTGCGCGCGGTGCCGCCGCCGCTGACGGCCGGGTTCGGGTAGACGCCGTTGAGCACGGTGCCGGTGCCGTTCTCACGGGCGCGATACCAGTCGAACACGGTGGTGTTCTTGAGGCCATCGACCGGCTCGATCAGGAGCGAGGCGCGGAAGGCGTCGTTGTGGCGGTCGTCGAGATCGCCGCCGTTGCCGTGGTTCTTGGTGTAGCCGTCGCGGCGGGCGATCTGGCCTGCGACGCGCAGGGCAACACGGTCCGCGACGATCGGCACGTTGACGGCGCCCTCGAAGGTCGTCTCGTTGTACGAGCCGAGCGTGACCTGTCCGTAACCGGCGAAATCATAGTCGGGCGCGACGGGGTAAAGCAGGAGTGCGCCGCCGGTGGTGTTGCGGCCGAAGAGGGTGCCCTGCGGACCCTTGAGCACCTGGATCGAGCCGATGTCGAAGGTCGGCACGATGCTGCCTTCGTTGGGCAGCGGCACGTCGGCGAAGTAGGTCACGACCGAAGGCGCTGCGGCGCCTGCCGTCGCGCGGCGCTGGCCGCGGATCACGATCGAGGGGGTATCGCGCGAGGTCTGCGGCGCGACGTTGAGGCCGGGGGTGGTGTAGGTCAGGTCCTGCGTGGAGACGACGGCCTTCTCGCGCAGCATCTCGGAGTTGAACGCGGTGACCGAGACGGGGACGGTCTGGGCGCTTTCCTCGCGGCGGCGCGCGGTAACGACGATGTCGCCGCCGGGCTGGTCGAGGTTTTGAGCGGCAGTGTCGGACTGGGCCTGCGCGGGCGCGGCGATGGCAAGAACGGTGGACGCGAGAAGTAGAGCCGAAAGGCTGCGACAGGTCATTGGTGTGTTACCCCATGGTTGTCCGGCCTGTCCCTGATCGCAGGCCGATATGCGCAAGACGCAAAGGCGCGCGGATCATTCGCTGCCCGTGAAAAAATATATCGGATGACCTTCCGCAGCCTGCGCGGCTATGGACGCCGGGCATTGGACCGAAGGGCTGATCCGATTTTCTCGTTGCGCAGGACACCGCAGGAAAAGCATGTGCAGGGCCGCCGGCAGGTGACCGACCTGTCGGTGCACGTGCCCGCCCTGCGCCGTTATATCGCCAAGCGGGCGAACCCGGTGGATGTCGACGATCTCGTGCAGGACGTGCTGGTCCGCATGCACGTGCGTGGGCAGGCGGACCCGATCGCCAATGTCGAAGGCTACCTCTTCCAGGTCGCAGCGAGTGTTCTGACCGACCGGGCGCGGCGCGATACGGTCCGTCATCGCGGCGCGCATCACGAGCTGACCGAAGCGCTGCACCCGGTGGACGACCTCACCCCCGAACGCGTGCTGCGCGGCCGTGAGGACGTCGATCGGCTCGCCAATGCGCTGGAGGAAATGCCCGAACTGACGCGCGACGTCTTCGTGCTGCACCGCTTCGAGGAGATGTCCTACGATGCGATCGGACGGCACCTCGGCATCTCGACCAGCGCGGTCGGGCGCAACATCATGAAGGCGATCCGCTTCCTCGCCGCGAGGGATCTGCCATGAGCAAATCCGCCGACAACCTCCCGTTCGACGACCGCCCGTTCGATGGCCGGGCGCTGGAAAGGATCGACTCGCCCGAAGCGACCGCCGCTGCCTATTTCAGCATCTTCCGTTCACCCAAGGCGACGCGGCAGGACTACGAGGATTTCGAAACCTGGCACGCCCGCGACGAAGCGCACCGCATCGCTTGGGCGCGGGTGGAGCGGGCCTGGGACGGCACCGGAGCCATGCGCGCCGACGCCCGCATCCTCGAAATCCGCGAGCGGGCGCTGGCCAACCGCCGCGACCGCCGCGCCTGGGCGCGCCGAGCGATGGCGGCCGGGCTCGCGTTGGCCGTCCTGGTCGGCGGGCTGACCTTCCAGCACTATCGCGGGGGCGGCGAAGCGCCCGCAGCTGCGCTCGCGCAAGCGGACAGCCACGTGATCTCGACGGGCGTGGGGCAGCAGAGCACTTTCCGGATGACGGACGGCTCGGCGATCACCGCCAACACCTCGACCGTGCTCGCCGTTTCGGAAAGCGAAACCGGGCGCAGCACGACCATCCGCAGCGGCGAGGCGTTCTTCGAAGTCGCCAAGAACCCGCGCAAGCCCTTCGTCGTCTCGGCCGCAGGCGTGCGGGTGACCGCGCTGGGCACGGCTTTCGCGGTGCGGGACACCGGCGGCCGCGTCACGGTCACGCTTGCAGAAGGCCGCGTGCGCATCGACATGCCGGCAGGGCAGGGCCGTGAGGCCCAGTCCACCGTTCTTCATCCCGGGCAGGAACTCGTGTGGCAGGGCGGTGCCTACCGCATGGCCGAGGTCGCCGTGGACCGCCAGCTATCCTGGCGCTCGGGCGTCCTGAGCTTCGATCGCGTGCCGCTGGAGCAGGCCGTGGCCGAGATCAACCGCTACAGTCCGCAGGAGATCATCGTCTCCAGCCCACAACTTGCGCGTCGGCCCATCAGCGGCACGTTCCGCATCGGCGTGACGCGCGGGTTCCTGCAGAGCCTCGAACTGGCCGGGATCGCCCGCGTCGAGAACGAAAGCGTCACGCGCGCCGAACTCGTCGCGCCTTGACCGCGCGGGTCATTCGAAACTGTAGCGCAGTCGAAGCCCGATCGTGCGCGGCGGTCCGGGAATGATCGTCGCCGCCGTGTAGGCCGGATTGAGCGTCCCGCCGCCGCTCACGTAGAACCGGTCGGTGAGGTTGCGGCCCCACAATTCCATATCCACCGGCAATCCGCCCGGCCGACGCCATGTGATCGAAGCGCCAAGCAGCCCGTAGGCGGGCTGCCGCGCGAAAGATTCAGTCGGCCTTTCTGTCAGCCGGACACTGCTCACCCACGCGTAGTCTGCGCCAAGAGCGAGAGTTCCGAGCCCTACGGGCAAGGGAAGATCGTGCGATAGGAACACCGATCCGCCGAACGTCGGCGTATATGTGAAGCGGTTGTGCAGCGGGTCCGTGCCCAAAAGCGAGGTCAGGGCGGTGGGGGCATCGATCCGGGTATAACGCGCGTCGATCCACGAGGCGCTGAGGGTCAGCCGGGTACGGGTTCCCAGGTTCGCTGAAAACTCACCGTCTGCTCCCGCGACCCGGGCTTTCGCGCTATTGATGTAGAGGGTGATGGGGTCGGTCGTCAGATCGCCGTCGCCGTCGAAATCGACATCGGGGAATAGCGCGCGCTGTACGTCGTCGTACAAGCCGACATAGGCGGCCACTGCGTAAGATCCGCTGATCCCGCCCAAACTCCAGCGCCCCTTGGCGCCGACCTCGAAGTCGGTCAGCGTCTCGGGCCGGAAAGTCTGGAAAGGCGCCAGTAACCCGCCGAGCGCCGGCGTGTTGTAGCCGCCCGAACGAAACGCGCGGCGGCTGGTGGCGTAGAGGCTGCTGTCTCCCAGCCTACGGGTCAGCGCCAGCGTCCAGGTGAGCCGCCGCGATCGCGCCTTCCCGCGGGTCCCGCCATCATCAAGGCATTGGCGCTCGGACAATGGTCTGGCCACGGCGGATCGCAGCGCACAGCCGCCGATCCACTCACCGGTATAGCGCAGGCCGAGATCGGCGGTCAGGTCGGCGGCGAGCGCTGCCGTAACCTGACCGAAGATCGCGGCGCTGCGGAAAGTCTGGTAGCTGGCGATGTGCGAAGGCGGGTTGTCGGGCCGCACCAGTCGCGACAGGGTCTGTACGACCGGACCGTCGGGGGCACTGCTCAGGTAGAACAGCCCGCCGATATAGCGAAGGCTGCCGTGCTTTCCCTGAACCTGCAACTCCTCGCTCCACTGGCGCAGGCGGGCATCGGTGATCGAATCGTTGATCGGCAGCGGCGTCCCGTCTCCATCGAGGGTGTAGTGCAGGTCGGTCGTCCTGAGCCCGGCGATGTTGCGGACCAGCAGGTCGCCCTCGCCATATTCGGTAACGTTGCCGATACCGCGAAACCGCCGCCGGAAGGATGGCGCCAGGCCGGATTGGGAGGTCCGGCGGCCCAGCGTCTGCTGAGCCTCGAAATAGCCGTCGATATCACAGGCGCCAGTGCCGCAATCGAAGTAGGGCGCGTTACGCGCGTCGCGCACGCTGCCTCCCGGATAGACGCCTGCGAGGATCAGGGCGGCGCCCTTCTCTTCGGCATCGAGCATGTCGAAGCTCGTGGTGGAGCGCAGCGGCCCGTCCGGATCGAAACGCAGAACCGCGCGCATCGCGTCCGTATGCACATCGTCCGCGCGTCCGCCGTCGACCATGTACGTATAGCCTTCGCGCCGCACTTGCTGACCCGACACGCGAAGCGAGAAGGGACCGGACGCGGGCAATTCGATTGCCGCTTCCATACGGTGCAGTCCGTAGTTGCCGATTTCGCCTTCGACGTAGGAGGCGATACCCTCTCCCGGCTGTACCGAGCGCAGCAGCACCGCGCCGCTCGTGGCATTGCGGCCGAACAGCGTTCCTTGCGCGCCGCGCAGCACCTCGACCGAAGCAATGTCGAACAACGGCGAGAGCGCGGCCTGATTGGGCAGGGGCACTTCGTCCTGATAGACGACGAGCGGCAGCCGGTTCTCGTCGCTGATCGATCGCCGCTGGCCGCGCATCACCAGAAGCGGCGTGGCGCTGCTGGTCTGGCCGGTGGCGACGAAACCCGGAGTTATGCGCGCCACGTCCGCCAGGGTGCGAACGGCCGCGTGCTGCAGCGCCGAATTGTCGAGATGGGTCACGACCAGCGGCACGTCGCGCTCCAGTTCGGGGCGACGCCGTGCAGAAACGAGAATTTCGGGAGGTTCGGGGACTGGGGCTGGAGGCCGGGGTTGCAGCACTTTGCGGACAGGCGGCGTCTTTGCGATCAGATATACGCCGGGGGCGACGGCACGAACGGACAGACCCATGCCGCGGGTCATTCGCGTCAACGCTTCGGCCGGAGTCATATGGCCGTGTACGGCATGCGTGCGCCGCGCCTCGCTACCGGGCGCGTTGACCAGGATCTGAACTCCGGCCTGCTGCCCCAGCGACGCTACGGCGCGGGCCAGCGGAAGCGCAGGGACGTTCAGTTCCCCGTTCCTGGCGAAGGCTCCGGTCGCCGACCAAATGAGGACTGCGAACGCACAGACGGCATTCGCTATGCTAGCACGCAACCCGAAGTTTTCCCGGCAATTGAGCCATAATTCCCTTTGGCGGCGTGGCTATCGGCATCAGCGACACGCTTCAAGCAAAAGCTGGAAGGGGTTTGGCGCTGGGCTTGCCGGCTCGCAGTCTGCCTTGGTGCTGTTGGCCCCTTGTTGAAACATTTTTGAAAATTGGCTGTTGACCGAATCAGAAGCCCCCCTTAGAGGCCGCTTCACCGCAGCGAAGCACGCTTCTGCTACGGTCGCCAACACAGACGGACAGCTAGTTCCCCCGATCGCAAGAACGAGGGACGCTTGGTTGTCCGGCTTTACTGTTCGGCGGGGCTGGCCGCAAGGCTGGTTCGTTCTTTGACATTGTAGGTTTATGATGAAGGGACATGTGGGCGACGGCGCCTGGTCTTTCGGGTCTTCGGGCCGGGAGTACCAGTTTAAAGCAAGCCGATGCTGCATATGTCCTAACGTAACCATACGTTT
>NZ_BSFC01000031.1 GCF_027922145.1 Novosphingobium resinovorum
CAGGGCGAGCGCACACTGCGCTCCCCCATGTCCCGCTCCCACAATGACGACGTCGGCTCTGCCGTTGCCGTTCGTCTTAAGGCCCGCCACCGTGTCTTGCAAATTGCTTCCCACGTTATCGCCCGACGACCGAGTTTGTGAAATAGTCAGAGGCCGACCGACGACGTATCACCAGCTTGCGTTCCAACAGTTCGCCTTCGGCGGAGCGAACAGTCGCCTCGTCGTAACGCCCCAATAACTTCAGATCACCGTAGACATGTGTGGCGAGCAACCCGAAAATACGCACGATCTCGGCATGGCTATAACCGCTGGAGGGGACTGCAGCTTCATAGCGCATCGCTGCCCCCTCCGGGTCGCGGGCAATCTGCCGGATCACCTGCAGGGTCGCACGCACGAACCTGCGCAGGACCTTCGGCTTCGCCGCGATCGTGGTTTCCGACGCCATGATCGCCTGCGCCATCGCCGGATAGATCGCATCCAGTTCCCGGTAGTCGAGCCTGACGCCCTCGCGTTCGGCCTTCACGCCCCAGTCGACCGTCCCGATGAATCCATCGATGCGGCGCGAACCGAGCGCGGCGATCAGTTCGGCCGGAGGACGCGCTTGCGTGCTGATCCGCAGGGAGCTTCCGGACGAGCCCTCTGCCATCTTCTGCACCGCGTAGTAGGAGGTGTCCTTCAGCGACGGCACATCGATGGCCTTGCCCTCGAAGCTACCCGACGTCTCGAAGCTGTCGTGACGGGTGACGAGCGTGAGGAAAGAATGCCGGCCCAGCAGCGCGATGCCCTTGACCGGCAGATCCGCCGCGCGCAGCAGGATCGGCGTATCGCCGCTGGCGCCGCCGAGATCGCCTTCGCCGCGCGCCAGAGCCTCGCCGACGTTGAAGCCGCCCGGAACCACGACGAACCGGACGTCCAGCTTTTCGCGGCGGTAGCGCCCCTCCTGCTCGGCCAGCAGGAACGGGGCAAGCACGATCGCCTCCCTGGGCGCGGGCAACAGGTACGTGACCTTGTCATCGGGCTGGGCAAGCACAGGCTGCCCGAGTATGGCGGCGGCGACGCCCAGCATGCAGAGCGCCCGTCGACGGCTGCGCCTGCCGAGAGCGAAGCACATCATGCGAACCGCGAAACGCCGCCGGCCACTTCCAGCGCGGCGCCCGTAATGAAGCCCGCAGCCGGAGATGCCAGGAATACGATCGCCGCTGCCGTCTCCTCCGGTTCCCCGAAGCGCTCCAGCGGGATGTGCTTTTCGCGCGCGAGACCGGTCAGCCATTCCTGGTACGTGACGCCCGGAGCCGCACGCTCCCTGTAGCGGCGTTCCCATTGGCCGCTGTTGACGGTGCCGATGAGGATGGAATTCACCCGTACCTTGGGCGCCAGTTCGACGCTGAGCGACTTGACCAGGTTCTGTACACCAGCCCGCGCAGCGGAAGTGCAGACCATGTGCGGTTCCGGCTGGCGCGCCAGCAGCGAATTGACGACCACGACCGCGCCCGCATCGCTGGCCTGAAGCAACGGCAGGAACGTGCGGGTTGGATGTATCACGCTGAAGAACTTGAGTTTCAGTTCCGCGTCCCAGTCCGTGTCGAGCGTGCTGGCGAACGTGCTCAGGCGCGCCTGCCCGGCGTTGTTGACGAGGATATCGACCTTGCCGAAGCGACTGACCGTGTTCTCGGCAAGGCGCTGCACGGCCTCGGGATCAAGCACGTCGCAGGCTTCGGCATGGAGATTATCCCCACCGCCAAGCTGCGCGACGGCGCTGTCCAGGCGCTCCCGATCACGGCCACAGATCACCACGCTCGCGCCGTCGTCGAGGAAACGGCGTGCGGTGGCGAGGCCGATGCCGGACGATCCGCCGGTGACGACCGCGACGCGGCCTGCGAGACCCAGATCCATAGCTTCAGTTTCCTCCTGCGCGATCGACGGCGGCCAGGACCGGCCGGATCGCCTCGTTGAATTGCAACGGGCCTTCGGTCGCAAAGGCGTGACCAAGCCCCGGTATTTCAATGCCTTGTGCGCCTGTGAAGGCTTCGGCGATGCGGCGGCAGCCGGCAGGCGGGGTCACGACGTCTTCCCCACCCCACAGCACCATGCCGGGCAGCGACACGCCGTCCAGCAGCGCCGGAAGGTCGCTGGCGGCGAGAAGGCGCACTGCCTGTTCGTAGCCGTCCGGGTTCACCGATGCCATCGCGCTGCGCACCAGCGCACGCACTTCGGGCAAGGCCTTGTCGGTGACGAGGCGCATGGCGCGGCGCTCGGCCATGCCTTCGGGGCCAAGCTCGCGAATGTCGGAAATCCGCCGCGAAATCGTCTCCGGAAGGTCCGTGCCCGGGGGCACCGCATAGCCGGTCGCCGGGCTGGCGAGCACCAGCGCCGCCACCCGCGACGGCGCGATCCGAGCCGCCGCCGTCGCCATGATCGCCCCCAGCGACTGCCCGACAAGGATGCACTCAGCGGCACCCAAGTGGTCCATAAGGCGCCACAAGGCCCCGCCATAGTCCCCCGCAACGGGAGCAGCGGCCGGCAAGGGCACGCTGCCGCCGTAGCCCGGCGCATTCCAGGCGATCACCCGCCGCTCGGCGGCGAACGCCTCGAACTGCCCCCCCCAGCTTCCGGCATTGGAGCCGATGCCGTGCAGCAGCACGAGCGGCGTCCGCGTGCCCTCTCCGGCCTCGCGCCAGCTGAACCCGGCACCTTCGCGCAGCGGGGCGATGGCGTCGAGGCGCGCGGAGAGATCGGGCGGCGCGAGGTCCATTACCTGTCCGCGTTGATCGGCTTAGGGCGCTTCACCTGCGACAGCGGGTGCTCGGGCGGGTAGGTCGGCGTCTCGGGGACGTTGGTGCCCAGGCACACGATCATCAGCGCCTCCTCGATGCCCTCGTTGACGAGGCCGCGATAGATGCCCGCCGGGACCGAGACGAGATCGCGCTCGCGCACGTAGGTCTCGTAATATTCGCCCTCGGCCTCGAACATCAGCTTCACCTTGTTGCCCTTCAGGATGAAGAACACTTCCTCGACATCGTCGTGGAGGTGGAGCGGGCCTTCGCAGCCTGCGGGGAGCACCATCGTCGAGAAAGTGAAGTGCTCGGCCGCGACGGTGTTGGTGTCGTTGGCGACTCCGGTGGCGCCGGTGCCGACGTAGCGCATCTGGGCGCGCTTGTACTTGGGATCGAAGTCGGCCTGGAACTTCAGCGCGTTCCAGTCGAGCTTGCGGGTCTCGTAGCGCGCCAGGCGGCTGTCGACCCATTCGGCAAGCGTCTTGCCCTCGTGCACGATCTTGTTGCGGGCGGGCGCTGCGGTGTCTTCCATCACTGTTCCTCCTGAGATTTCGAGATCAGGCGCCGCGTGCCTGGCGCCGTGTATTGCCGTCGATGCCGCCCGCGATCGCCCATTCGGCAAACAGTTCGGGCTTGCGCTCGAACTCGCTGGGCACCCAGTCGGCGGTGCAGTAGTCGTCGTCGGCGTAGAACTCCCACGAGCCGCCCATCGGGCTGCGGAAGTACCAGAAATAGGCCGACGAGATCGGATGGCGCCCCGGACCGATATCGGTGGTCCAGCCCTTCGCGCTCATCGACAGGCCGCTGCCGAAGACTTCGTGGATGTTGCCCACGGTGAAGGCGACGTGGTTGACGCCGGGCTTGCCGGGACGGCGCAGCACGAAGGCATCGTGGTGCGGCCCCGGCGTGCGGCAGCGCAGGAACGCGGCGTGCCCCGGATAGCTGTCGCTAACCACGAAGCCGAGGCGCTTGGTGAAGAAATCCAGCGTCGCGTCAAGGTCCTCGATGAACAGCACGACATGGCCGATGCCGATCGGCGCGGGCCTGGTGTAGACCGTCGAGCGGCTGTCCACGCGATTGGCGCGGCCGGGGCCGTTGACCAGTTGCAGGTCGGCCACCGCTTCACCGCGCTGGCGCACGCGGAAGCGGTGAGTGAAGCCGGTGGGATCCTTGATGCTGAGCAGGCCGTCAGCATCCGGCGCGGCATCGCTGCCGAGGCGCAGCGCCAGCGCGGCAAGTGCAGCCTCGTCGGTCACACCCCAGGTGACGGCGCGCAGGGAGGCGCCCTCTTCCACGCCCGGCGCCAGCGCCAGATCGTCAAAGTGGCGCACTTCGACTTCGGCGCC
Organism: Novosphingobium resinovorum; assembly: GCF_027922145.1. Taxonomy (GTDB): domain Bacteria; phylum Pseudomonadota; class Alphaproteobacteria; order Sphingomonadales; family Sphingomonadaceae; genus Novosphingobium; species Novosphingobium resinovorum. The sequence goes on from NZ_BSFC01000031.1 coordinate 4,121, forward strand.
GTCACGGGTGACGTAGCGCAGGCAGGCGGCATCGCTGCCTACGTCGGTCAGGCCCCAGTCGCCGAGAAAACGCGTGGCTTCGGCAAGGTCGGTGGTCGAAAACTGGACCGCTTCGATGCCGGTCAGGCTGCTGTCGTGGAGGGCCATGCCCGTTCTCCATTGGAATTGAAGCGCGCTGCGGGCGATCCGCCCATCAGCGCAGAAATGGTATCGGCCGCCTCGATCACCGCCGCGCGCACGCGCACCGCCTCGGCGGCGCTGGCGCCCGCGCGGGTAGCATTGATCGCGGCGGCAAGACGATCGCCCCGCTCGCGCACCGGCGCGGCGACGACGGCAAGGCCGGTCTCGTAATAGCCGTCGCTGGCCAGGCACCCGGCGGCGCGGTCCCGTTCAAGCTGCTCCAGCAAGGTCTGCAGCGAGGAAGGCACCGCATCGCCGCGATCGCCGAAGACGTGGGCTTCGTAGAGCGCCGCAACATCCGCGCCGTCCAGCCCGGCCAGCAGCACGCGCCCCATCAGGGTCGCATGGGCGGGCAGCGTGGCGCCGACCGAGACGTTCTCGGTCACCGCGCCCTCGCCCCTGCAGCGCACGAGGTAGAGGATCGAGGCGCCTTGCCGAACCGCCAGGTTGGTGGTCCAGCCGGTGCTCGCGCTCAGCGCTTCCAGCACCGGCCGCGCCAGCGCGACGACATCCTGCGAGGCGAGGAATTCGTGCCCCAGCAGCAGCACCCCGGCGTCGAGCGCATAGCGCCCGTCGCCATCGCGCCGCAGCAGCCCCATGTCGACCATCTCGGCCAGCAGCCGGTGCAGGCTGGAGCGCGGGATACCGAGCGCCGCGCCCAGATCGGCGGCGCCCAGCCGGGGCCGCTCGCGCCCGAACTGGCGCAGCACCCTGATCCCGCGTTCCAGGGAGGACTCGGGCATGGGCTCAGGCCCGCTCGTGCTCGCAGGCAGGCTCGGACGCGCCGGCAACTTCGGCCGCTGCCAGCTGGTCGAGCATGCGGCGCAGGCGCACGATGCCCCCGTCGTGGGCGTAGAGCGCTTCCTGCTCGCGTGCCTTGTCGTCCATGCCTTCGAGGATCAGGCGATCCTGCTCCAGCACGTCCCAGTGCAGCGATTCCAGACGCGCGCGGTAGAGGAACTTCCATGCATTGCGCGACCAGCCCTGTACCTTGCGGCAGCGCCAGAAGAACACGCGGCAGCTGGTCTCGTCCACCGGCACGACCATGCCGACGATGCCGAACGAGCCGCCCGGCCCTGCCGACTTGCCGTAGGGGATCGACAGGCGCAGCCACAGCGCGCCGGTCACGCCCACTTCGGTCCAGTCGAAGTTCACGCCGGTCTGGTTGGTCTTCTCGAAGACGAAACCGGACTCGGTGTCGCGCGCGCGCATGGTCGCGGTCTTGTCGCCTTCAGCCATCGAGTGGCTCTGGGCGTGGAGGTACGCGCCGTGCATCGGGTCCATGACGTTGTCCACGGCATAGCGCCAGTTGCACTTCCAGTGCGCGGTGCACAGGATGTCGGCCCATTCGCCGCCGGAGATTTCCTCAGGCAGTTCGAGCGGCGCAGGCTCACCCTCGCCGAACCAGACGAAGATCGCGCCTGCGCGTTCCACCGCCGGGAAGGCGCGGTTGAGCTGGCGGCCCTTCATCACGCACTTGGCGAGCGCGGGAATGTCCTCGATCCGACCTTCGCCGTTGACCTCGACGCCGTGGTACCAGCAGGCTACGCGGTCGCCCAGGTTCCAGCCCATCGACAGTCGTGCGCCGCGATGCGGGCAGCGGTCGTCGATCGCCTTCACGCCGCCATCGGCATCGCGCCACAGGACGATGCGCTGCGACAGGCGGGTGAGGCCCAGCGGCGCCTGCTGCAGCATCCAGCTGGGCGCAACGGGATACCACATCTCGCGCAAACCTTCATTCAGGCGCGCGCTGGCGGCGATCTTGGTTGGAGCGTTCATGCTGCGATGTCTCCGGAAACGGGCTGGAACAGCGCCTGGCCGAGACGATCGAGTTCGGCATCGAGCGTCGGCTCGGTCCACGCGGCGCCGTCAGGCGCGCGGCTGCCGCCGGCATTGAGCGCGGCGACGAGTTCGGGGAACTCGAACGCGCCAGCATCGAACGCGGCGGTCAGGGCCTGCGACAGCGCCTGCTCGAACGGATCGAGCGGCCCGCCGCGCGTCTGGAAGACGAAGTTGTCCACCTGATCGGGTTCTTCGATGAAGCGACCGCCGCCTTTGGCGTCGCCGGTTTCGGCGAGATAGAGATTGTACCGCATCGCGACCCTCATGTTTGATATACGAACCATTGTCTACGATATGGGATTGGTGCCGCAACGAAGCGTCCCTGTCAAGCGGGGCTGATTGCGTCCGGTTTCGAGACTCCGATTTCGGGCTTTGCAAGGCGATATGTTTGACATAGGAATAATCCGTCTCAATTATGATACATGAGGGCCGCATCCATGACATCTGACGGCTCCGCACTTGCGGAATCGAACCTGGGCTATCCCGGCTGGCGCGTGCTCGTCGCCGCGGTGATCGGCCTCGCCTTCAGCCCCGGCCCGATGATCTTCGGCACTTTCGGCCTGTTCGCCCCGCATTTCGTATCCGAACACGGCTGGAGCCGGGGCGCGATCATGCTGGCGCTGACCTTCTTCAACGTCGCGGGCGTGCTCGTCTCGCCGCTGACGGGATCGCTGCTCGACCGGCATGGCGTGCGCCGCCTGCTTTTCCCGGCAATGACCGCGCTGGCCCTCGGGTTCCCGGCGCTCGCTTATCTGGCGGGAAGCCTGCCGCTGCTGTACGCCGTGACCTTCGCATGGGGTGCAACGACGGTGGCGACTCAGAGCATCAGCTATTCCAAGCTCATCACCGGCTGGTTCGTGCAGCATCGCGGCCTTGCCATTGGCATCGCGGCGGCGGGCCTCGGCGTCGGCTACGTGGTGATGCCGCTGATCGCGGGCGCCCTGCTCTCCGCCCTCGACTGGCGAGTCGCGCTTTCGGCGCTCGCGCTGCTGGTGATGACGGTGCCATTCCTCTGCAACCTGGCGCTGGCACGTCCAGCTGCCGTGACCGCCACCCTCGCCTCCACCGCCACCCTCGCCGGCCTGACGCTGGCGGAAGCGCGCCGCACCCGCGAATTCGCGCTGATGGCGGCAGCGATCCTGCTCGGCTCGGTGGCGCTGACCGGGATCGTGCCGCATATCTCGCTGCTGGCGCTCGACCACGGGCTCAGCACTGGGCAGGCCGCCGCCGTCGCCTCGGCCTACGGCCTCTCGACGATCGCGGGCCGCGTGCTGGTGGGCTGGCTGGCGGACCACTTCCCGGTGCCGCGCGTCGCCATCGCCTTCTTCGCCTGCTCGGCGCTGGGCTTCGTGCTGGCGGTGAGCGTGGGCGCGCATGCGGGTATGGGGTTGCTGGTCATGGTGGCACTCACGATCGGCCTAGGCTTCGGCGCGGAGAGCGACGTCATCGCCCTGTTCATCAGCCGCTACTTCGGCCAGCGCGCCTTCGCGGCGATCTACGGCTACCTGCTGGCTGCGTTCCTCGTCGGCTCGTCGATCGGCCCGGCGCTGTTCGGCTTCGTGCGCGACGCCAGCGGCGGCTACGGCGCCGTGATGGCCATCGCCACCGGCCTGATGGCAGCGGCCTGTTGCGCGCTGGCGATGCTGCCGGTGATGAAGCGCGAGCCGGTACCGGCATGATCGTCGCCAGCTTCGAGGAGCTTGCGGCGGCGGTGCGGGACCGGCGCGTCCTGCTGTTCGCCGGCGCCGGCCTTTCGATGAGCGTCGGCCTGCCTTCGTGGCACGAGCTGATAGACCACATGAAGCGCGAACTGGGGCTGGAGGACATGCCGCACCAGTCCGGCTGGTCCTACCAGACGCTATCGGAATACTACCGCCTCAAGAACGGCAGCATCGGCCCTTTGCGCAGCTGGATGGACCGCACCTGGTCGGTCTGCAGCGACAAGGTGCGGGAATCGGAGATCCACGAAATCATCGTCGATCTCGATTTCCCGCTGGTCTACACCACCAACTACGACAACAACCTCGAGATCGCCTACCAGGCCCACGGGCGCGAGTTCGTGAAGGTGGCCAACACCAGCGACATCGTCAACGCCGAGCGGGGCTTGCCGCAGATCGTCAAGTTCCATGGCGACTTCGACGATGACGAATCGCTGGTCCTGGCCGAAACCGACTACTTCCGCCGCCTGGCGTTCGACTCCCCGCTCGACATCAAGTTCAAGGCCGACGCGATGGGCCGCACGCTGCTGTTCCTGGGCTACAGCATGTCGGACCTCAACATCCGCATGCTGCTCTACCGGCTGTGGCAGATGTGGCAGGAATCGGGACGAGAGCGCGATCGGCCGCCGTCCTTCGTGTTCTCCCCCAAGCAGGATCCGGTGCAGCAGATGGTGCTGAGCCAGTGGGGTATCCGCGTGCTGCACGAAAGGGCGGACGATCCATCGGCGGCCACGCTCAAGTTCCTGCGGAGGCTGCGCGATGCGGTCAGGAGCGGGACCGGGGCGGAACTAAGATAGCAGTGGTCCATTGTCCTGAGAAATAAAGGAGAACGGACATGGGCAAGGGTATCCTGTTGTGGCTGATCGGCGTTCCTATCCCCGTCATTCTGCTGCTATGGTTCTTCTTCCACTAAAGCCGGCCGCGCCCGGCACCGTCGCAATGCCCCGGTGCCGGGCGGGGTGGCCGAACGGTATGGCCGAAGGCGTCAGATGCCAGCGCGGTATCCGAGACCACGCGAAATCTCCATGCCCGCGCGCTCCACTTGCGTGGAGATGCGGCCCTCGAACGTCTCGCGGTCGAAAGTGTTGATCGGGCAGCTGATCGAGATTGCCGCCGCCACTTCGCCCGATGCGTCATAGACCGGCACCGCCACACTGGCGACGTTGCTGTCGTAGAACCCCCAGCTCACCACCGTCCCGCGCTTGCGGTCGCCTTCGACGAGGCTGACGAGATCGCCCATGCTGTCAGGCGTTGCATCGGTGTACTTGGTGAACTCGAAGCTCTCGTAGAGCGCGACGACTTCGGACAGGCTCATGTTCGCCAGCAGCACGCGGCCCGGCGCGGTGGCGTGCGCGGGCAGGCGCGAGCCGACGGTGACGGCGCTGATGAGGCTGGTGTTGCCCTGGAACCGCGCGATGTAGACGGCGTCGCGCCCTTCCCGCACCACCAGGTGCGTCGAAGTGCCGGTATCGTCGCGCAGGCGCGCGAGGATCGGGTTGGCGACTTCGATCAGATCCTTGCCCGCAAGGAAGCTGTAGCCCAGTTCCAGCACCCGGCTGCCCAGCTGGTAGCGCTTGCCGTCCGCGATGCGGCGCAGATAGCCTGCATATTCAAGCGTATAGACCAGCCGGAACGCGGTCGAGCGGGTCGCGCCGATCTGGCGCGCCACTTCGGCGACGGTCTGTTCCTGTCGTTCGCGGGTAAAACTTTGCAGAACCTGCAAGCCTCTGACGAGGCCGGGCACGATGTAGCGCTCGTCGATATCCGGCGAAGTTTCGGGCTGGGTCATCGTGTCTCGACTATTAAACAGGAGCCGAAGTCTTTGACCGGCAATTACCCCTGGATCAACCCCAGCCTATGGGTTCTTCGGACATTCCCCAGTAAATCGCCTTCTGGTTCATGTAGGCCTGAATCCAGTGCCGTCCCTTTTCACGGCCGAGGCCGCTGTCCTTCACGCCGCCGAACGGCGTGGAGGAGCTGAACTGCTTGTAGGTATTGATCCAGACCGTGCCCGCCTCGATCCGGCGCGCGATGCGCCAGGCGGCCTTGTAGTCGCGCGTCCAGATACCGCAGGCGAGGCCGTATTCGTTGTCGTTGGCCTGCGAAACGAGGTCTTCCTCGTCGCGCCACGACAGGACCGCCAGCACCGGGCCGAACACTTCCTCGCGGCAGATGGTGTCGGTGTTGGTCACGGTGTCGAGGATCGTCGGCGGATACCACGCGCCCCCGGCGAATTCGCCCTGCGGCACTTCGCCGCCACACAGCACGCGCGCGCCTGCGGCCACAGCGGCATCGACCATCGCGGCGACATGGTCGCGGTGGCGGTGGTGGATCATCGGCGCCATCTGCGTGCCCGGCGCATCGCCCCGGCCCATGCGCAGCGCCTTCGCGCGCTCGACGAGGCGGCTGACGAACTCCTCGCGGATGCTTTCATGCACGAACAGGCGCGAACCCGCGATGCACGACTGCCCGGTGGAGCTGAACACGCCGTAGAGCACGCCCGCGATCGCCTCCTCGATGTCGGCATCCGGAAAGACGATGGTGGGCGACTTGCCGCCGAGTTCGAGCGAGACCGGCATCAGCTTGCTCGCCGCGATTTCCGCGATGCGCACGCCGGTGACGGTGCCGCCGGTGAAGGAGACCTTCTTGACGAGCGGGTGGCGCACCAGCGCATCGCCGATCACCCGGCCCGGCCCCGGCAGGACCGAGAGCAGCCCCTTGGGCAGACCGGCGCGGTAGGCCAGCCGCGCGAAGAACAGCGAGACCAGCGGCGTCCACTCGGCGGGCTTGAGGATCACGGCATTCCCCGCCGCCAGCGCGGGTGCGACCTTCTGGGCGTCGCTGGCGATCGGGGAATTCCACGGCGTGATGGCAGCCACCACGCCAAGCGGTTCGTGCACGGACATCGTCACCCACGGCCCGCGCGAGGGCGTCAGGTCCTCGTCGAGCGTCTCGAGCGTCGATGCGACATAGCGGAAGGTGCCCGCCGCCGACATCGCGAGGGCGCGGGTTTCGATCAGGGTCTTGCCGGTGTCGCGGGTCTGCAGCGCGGCGATCGCGTCGGCATGAGCCTCGATCATGTCGCCGATGCGGTAGAGCACGCGGGCGCGCTCATGGGCCTTGAGATTACGCCACGCCGGATCGGCCATGGCAGCCTGCCCCATCGCCACCGCGTCCTCGACATTGTCCAGCCCGGCGGTGCCGTAATCGGCGACCAGCGTGCCGTCGGTCGGATCGATGCTGCGCGCGGTGCCGCCGCTGCCCGGCCCGAACAGGCCGCCCACGCAGATTTCGGAAAAGTCGACGTCGGCGGGGGAAAGCAGCTGGGTCATGGCCAAAGTCCTGACAAGTTCTCAGATAACGATCGGTGCGGCCATGCCGTGAAGCAGGCGCACGATGCTGTGCGCGGTCAGCGCGGAAGTCTTGGGGTTGGCCGCAGAGGGCGCCCCGGCGATGCGCACTTCAAAGGAGCCGTCGGCACCCTCGAAGCTCAGTTCGTGGACGTTGGTGGCGATCGTCGGATCGGCGACCAGTTCCACCTCGGTGCGGTCGAAGCCGATGCCCGCCAGCGCCACGGTGGCCGCGACGTTGGAGTTCTTCGGGTAGGTCAGCGCGGCTACACGCGCATCGCCCCGGAAGAACACCGCAGGTTCGGTCAGCGCGGCAAGGTCGAGCAGATCTTCGGCAGGCGTGCCGCGCCATGCCAGCGCAGGCTTGCGGCCGGTGTAGCGCACACGCTCCAGCCCGCCCAGACGCGCGGCGGAAAGCCCCTCGATCCCGGCCATCGCGCCCGAGGCGAGGACGAGCTGTACGCCGCCTTCCTCGGCCGCTGCGGACAGCGCTTCCGCAAGCGCCGGATCGGCCAGCGCGCCGGTGGAGACGATCATCAGGGACAGCCCGGCCCGCAGCACGTCGGCACCATAGGCGCGCACCGCCTCGTGCCCCGCGCACTCGACGATGACGTCGGGGGCGCGGGCCAGCAGGTCGGCCACGGTCTCGACGCGCAGCGCCTCGTCCAGCCCCTCGCGCGGGCAGCGCGCGAGGATGCCGACGATCGGCGCGGCCCCGCCCAGCGCCTCGCGCACGGCGCGCGAGATGCCGCCGTCGCCGATCAGGCCGATGCGCGGGGGTGCGATGCTCGCCATGCTCAGTCCTTGCGCGGCGGGCCGGCGAAGGCCTGCGGGTAGGCGCCGATCGCCAGCATGTCGATCTCGACGATGGCGGCGCCCGGCGTTGCGCGCGCGCGGTCGAGCGCGGCGCCGACTTCGGCGATGTCGCTCACCTTCTCGTGGCGCAGGCCGATCGAGGCGGCGACCATCGCGAAGTCCGGCACGCGGATGTTCGAGTAGTGGCGGCGGCCGCCGTATTCGACGTCCTGGATATTGCGGATCACGCCGTAGCCCTTGTCGTTCATCAGCACGAGGGTCACGTCGGGGTCTTCCTCGGCCAGCGTGGCGAGTTCGCCGAGGCACAGGGTCAAACCGCCGTCGCCGCTCAGCGCATAGGCGCCGCCGGGCGTGCCGAAGGCCGCGCCGATCGCCATCGGCAGGCCCTGCCCGATGCCGCCGCCGACGGCGTGGACGCCCGCGCGGGTGTTGCCGACCTGCAGGAAGCGGTTGCCCCACATCGAGTTGGAGATCGTCACGTCGCGCACCCATGCCGCATCGGCGGGGATGCGGGCCTGGATCTCGTCGACGAGGCGGTCGTAGGCGCCCAGGCTCTTGCGCATGGCGGCGTGCATCACGTCGCGCGCGGCGCGGATGGTCTCACCCCATGCGGCGTCGTAGGCCTTGTCGCCCAGCGCTTCGAGCAGGCCCGCGAAAGTCGCCTTGACGTCGCCGTGGATGAACAGGTCGTTGGCGTAGCTACGGCCGTCCGAGGTCTCGTCGGCGTCGATCACCGCGACCTTGGCAGGCAGGCGCAGCTTGTAGATCCATGTCTCGTTGCCGCGCAGGCGCGAACCGGCGACGATCATCAGGTCGGCCTCGTCATAGAGCGCCTGCACTTCCTTCGTGCAGTTGAACGCGCCCAGCGAGATGGCGTGCGTCTCGGCGACGACGCCGCGACCATTGGTGGAAGTGACGATGGCGATGCCCTTGTCGGCCAGCGCGGTCGCTTCGGCCTCGGCGCCGCGTGCACCGCCGCCCAGCAGGATCACCGGCTTCTTCGCGGCGGCGAGCATGCCCGCCAGCGCGGCGATCTTTGCCGCATCGGTGGCGGGACGCCTGGGCGAGAGTTCGGGCAGCACGGCGGGCATCGGCATGGCTGCAGCCTGCACGTCCACCGGGATCTCGATCGAAACCGGGCCGGTGGGCGCCGACAGCGCGGCCTCGGCGGCGGCGCGCATCGTCTCGACCACCTGATCGGGCGAGGTGATGCGGAAGGCGGCCTTCGACACCGCGCCCAGCATCTGCATCTGCGCCGGTGCCTCGTGAATGTAGGCGCGGTTGAGGTCGAGGTGCTCCAGTTCGACCTGCCCGGTGATGTGCATGACCGGCGAGCCCGCCGTCAGCGCCTCGACCATCGCACCCGCCGCGTTGCCCGCTGCGGTGCCGGTGCTGGTGAAGGCGACGCCCAGGTTGCCGGTGACGCGGGCATGCGCGTCGGCCATGTTGAGCGCGCCGGCCTCGCCGCGCGCGGAGATGTAGCGGATCGCGCCCTGCTCGCCCAGCGGATCGAGGATCGGCATGTTGTGGATGCTGATGACGCCGAAGACATGGCTGACGCCCCAGTGCGCCAGCAGCTGCGCGATCAGGGCGCCAACGGTGGTCTGCGTCTCGGTTGTCGCTGCGGTCTGCGTCATTGGGGTGTCGATCACTTCCATGGTGTCAGTTTTTCCGGGGAGGATAGGAAAGGCCGAAGCCGAACGGGTACGCGGTAGCCGCGAAATCGAAGGGCACGTCTTCCGCCTGCTGCTCGACGGAGGCAGCGTCGGCGGGGAGCGCGAAGGGCAGCTTGCCCGTGGGGTTGAAAGCGCCGGTAAGCACATCTGCGAGCGCGTCGTCGCCCGAACCGAAGGTGGCGATCATGCCGGGCACGGTGTCGATGAATTCGGCAAGGACGGCTGGACGCTCCATGCTCATGGCCACGACGACCGGCTTGCCGGTGGCGACGGCCTTGCGGATCATCGCCAGCTCATCGGCATTGTCGGCGCCCGCAAAGACGGGGGTACCTTCATGGGTGCGCACGAAGAAGGCCTGCCCGGTCTTGTTGTCGGCATAAGGCGCGTTGACCTTGACGACGATGACGTCGGCCTTGGCAGCATCGGTCACGCTGCCCGCCAGCGCCGTGGGCGTCGCGGCGAAGCCTTCCAGCGCCACCTTCTTGCCGGGCGCCAGCGGCAGGACGTCGCCCGCGTTCTTGAGCAGGACGATGGACTTGCGCTGTGCCAGCGCGCCCTCGGCCACGTATTCGGGCGCCTTGACCACGCGCAGCGCAGCTTCGGGATCGACGTAGGGGTTCTCGAAAAGCCCCATCGCGAACATCGGTTCGAGCACGCGCTGCACCGAGACGTCGATGCGCTTTTCGGTCAGCTTGCCCTGCCTGACGAGGTCGATGATGTACGAGGTCTCGTGCTCGCCGCCGAGCTGGTCCATCCCCGCCCAGACCATGCGCCGCTCGCGTTCGATCTTCGGCTGGTCTTCCAGACCCCAGGGCTGGGCATGCATCCAGTCGGTGATGGCCACGCCCTTGAAGTGCATCTTGGTACGCAGCAGGTCGGTCATAACCTTGCGCGAGAAACTGGAGGCGACGGTGTCGGTCCAGGTCGGGATGCCATAGCTGCCCATCGCGAAGGCCACGCCTGCGCGGAACGACGGCGCGAAGGCCTCGTAGTGCAGCTTCTGCAGCTTGCCGGGATAGACCAGCCGTTTGCCGTAGGGATTGTGCGGATCGAGCCCGTGCTCCACCGGTCCGTCGCCGGGGAAGTGCTTGACGGTCGCCATGATCCCGTCGGGGCCCAGCTTCGTGCCTTGCGCACCGAGGATGAACTGCGCGGCGAGTTCGCCGTTCAGCTTCGCGTCCTCGCCGAAGGTGCCGGGAATACGGTTCCAGCGCGGCTCGCTGACCACGTCGGCCATCGGGTTGAGAACCATGCGAAAGCCCATCGCGCGCAGTTCGGCGGAGGCGACTTCGCCGAAACGGTGGACCAGAGCCGCATCGCGGGCGGCGCCAAGGCCGATCATGTCGGGCCAGCTGGAGGTGATCTTCACCCGGTCCGGCGGCGGCAGCGCGCCGCCCGGCAGGCGGTTGGTGGTGTGGATCGGGTCGGCGCTGAACACGATCGGCACGCCCAGGCGCGCGCTTTCGGCCATCTCCTGCAGCGCATTGGCCCAGCGCGCGGCATCGGCGGGCGAACCGCCCGGCGAGGTCATGATATAGCGCACATGGCGATTGAGAATGAGATCGCGGGGGCTCGGCTTGTCGGCGCGGTCGAAGCCGGGCACGCCCGTCACGTTGACCGGCGGCTTGAGCGCGCCGGGAGGCGGCGGAGCCAATTGGTCGAGCACGGTGCCGCCCGCGCCGAAATAGCCCGAATTCACCGCATGCATCATCATGCCCGCCTTTTCGGGCACGGTCATGCGCGCGGTCAGATCCTTAGCGCGCTTCGCCGCGGGCAGCCGCCAGTCCTCGTAAGGATCGAGGCGGCCGCTGCGGTCGAGGTCGCGAAAGCGCAGGCCGTCCACCGTCAGCACCGGCGCGGATCGGGTGCCGATCTCGGGCTGCTGCGCCTTGCCCTCGCGCGCCGCCACCGGGTGAGCGGCCAGCGTGGCGAGAGCAAGGGCGAGGATGGACGTCATGCGCGGCATCGGTGATCTCCGAAGGTAAGGAAAGAAAGGGACGCGGCAGTTGGGAGGAGGATGGGTAGGCGCCGCGCCCCCTCGCCGTTTTACCAGCGGAAGGTCGCGCGAACACCATACGTACGCGGCGGCGCGTACTGGCTGCGGATGGCACCGTAGAGGCCGCTCTGCGCCGCCTCGGTCAGTACGACGCTGTTCTCGAGATTGCGGACATAGGCCTGGACCGACAGGTTCGTGTTATCCGGCACGTACTCGAGGCTGAGGTCGGTGCGGGTGTATGAACCCTGGCGTTCGGTAGAGCGGTTGAAGTAGCTCATCCACTGTTCCGAACGGTACTGCGTCTGCGCCCGTGCGGTGAACTCGCCGCCCAGCGCCGCGAAGCTCTGCTGGATGCCGGCGTTGATCGACCACTTGGGCGACTGGACGAGGTAGTTGCCCTGGTAATCCACGGTGCAGACGCCGGCCGTGGTCTTGTTGGTGCAGAAGTCGCGGTACTTGGCGTCGAGATAAGTGACCGAGAAGTCGATGCGGCTGCCCGCGAACAGCGCGGCGACGGTTTCCGCCTCGATGCCCTTGATGCGCGACTTGCCGGCGTTGACGACGATCGTGTCGGCGCCGATGACCTGCGAGACCTGCTGGTCCTTGTAGTCATACCAGAAGGCGCTGAGGTTCACCTGCAGCTTGTCGTCGAAGAAGCGGTTCTTCGAGCCGAGTTCGTAGGCGATCAGCGTCTCGGGATCGTAGTTGCCCAGACCGAAGTTGTTGAAGCCGCCCGACTTGTAGCCGCTGTCGACCTTGGCATAGATCATGTTCTCAGGGGTCAGCGTGTAGTCAATGCCGCCGTGCCAGGTCACCTTGGTCCACTTCGCGCGGGTATCGTCGGTGCCGTAGGTGCGCTCGGCAACGCCGTCGCTGGTGTCCTGCGTCAGGCTGCCGACCCAGCTGTAGCCCTTGCGGCTCTTCATGTCCTCGGTATAGCGGATGCCGCCCGAGACCCGCAGGTTGTCGAGCAGGTCGTACGACACCTGGCCGAACGCCGCCTTCGAGCGGGTGGTCACGTCATAGTGGTATTCGCGCAGGTTGACCGGCGAACCGCTGACGTCGTTGTCGAAGAAGTTGGCGAGCGTCAGGTCTTCGTTGAAGTAGTAGAGACCCGCCTGCCAGATGAAGCCCGACTTGTTGTTCGAGGCGATGCGCAGCTCCTGGCTGAAGTCCTCGGACACCTCGTCACGGGTATAGATGTAGTACTTGTCGGCCTGGCCGTCGTTGTCCCAGCGGCTGAACAGGTCCTGCTTCATGTAGCCGGTGATCGAGCTGACGGTCGCGAAGTCGAGATCGTAGTCGACGCGGCCAAGCGCGCGGATGTTGGTGGTATCCATCTTGCCGCGCGTGCTCAGATCGAAGTGGGTCGCCGCACCGGCCTTGTCCTTGGGCGTGGTGGTGACGACGCCGTTCACGGTGGTCAGCTTGACGCCGTCGTAGACCGCGCCCGAACCGCCTAGGTGCATGTAGTCGCCGCTCAGCAGAACCTTGAGGCGATCGGTCGGCGTCAGCAGGAACTGCAGGCGGCCGCCCTTGACGTTGGTGCTGTCGCCGCGACCGGCATCGCCGTTGTTGCGGAAGCCGTCGTTGTAGCGCGAGACCGCCGAGGCGCGCATCGCGACGCCTTGTGCGATGGGAATGTTGACTGCGGCGTCGGCGTTGATCGTGTCGTAGTTGCCGCCCTCAACCGAGACGTAGCCCTCAAGCTGGTCTGTCGGCTTCTTGGTGATGATGTTAACGGCGCCGCCGGTTGCGTTGCGGCCGTAGAGCGTGCCCTGCGGGCCGCGCAGCACTTCGATGCGCTCCAGGTCGTAGAAGCTGGCGTTGATGCCGGTCGGGCGCTGCAGGTACTGGTCGTCGATGCTGACCGCGATGGCGCTGTCGCCGATCTCGGTGAAGTCGCGGCTGGCGACGCCGCGGATCGACAGGAACGCCGCACCCGAGCTGGCGCCGATGTTGAGGCTGGGCGAAACCGTGGTCAGGCCCGAGACGTCGGCAATGCCGTTCTTCTTGAGCTGGTCAGGCGTGAAGACCTGCAGCGCGGTGGCGGTCTTCTGGGAGTCTTCCGAACGCTTGGTGGCGGTGACGACGATCTCGCCCAGGCCTTCGTTCTCGGCGGCGGGCGCCTGCGCATCCTGCGCGGCGGCGACGTGCGGCAAAGCGGCGACGGCGATCGCCAGCATGGAACTCGTGAATGCACTGCGGCTGAACATGGAAAACTCCCTGACCTGTGATGCGACGTTTGTTTCGTATTTCAAACGGTGTTTGTATTGCAATCAAACCGTCAAATGCAGTTTTTGTCAATGGTCTTTGTGATCGGCGCCCCGTCGCGGCGGCGCTTAACCCGGCGCACAGAAACGGCCGACGCATCGCTACGCCGGCCGCTGAAAATATTGGAGAAATCAAGCGATCAAGCGGAAATCAGGCCCCCATTCACCGGCAAGATCTGTCCTGAAATGAACGCGCTGGCATCGCTGAGCAGGAACACGGCCCCGCCGACGGTATCCTGCGGCACTTGCGGGCGGCGAATCGCGGCGCCGTCCACGTAGAACTGCTTGCGCTGCTCGGGCACGTAGTCGGTCGCCGGTACCCGCACGAGACCGGGCGCAAGCGCGTTGACGGTGATCCCGTCCTCACCCAGTTCGCGTGAGAGCGAGCGCGTCATGCTGATGACCGCACCCTTGCTCGCGACATAGTGCAACAGGCGCGGCGCGCCCCAGAGTGCAGTGTCCGAGGCAATGTTGAGCACACGCCCGCCCTTGGCGGAACGGCGCAGCATGGGCGCGAAAGCCCTGGTCATCAGCCAGGTGCCGCGCACGTTGATGCGCATGACCTGGTCCCACTGATCGATGTCGATTTCCTCGAAGGTCTTGCCACCGATACCGGTTGCCAGCGCAGCGTTGTTGAGCAGCCCGTCGATCCCGCCCATGCGCCGCTCGACTTCGGCCGAGAGCGCAGTGACGGAATCGGCATCGGCGATATCCACCGCGAAGCCCTCGGCGTCGCAACCGTTCGCGCGAAGTTGCTGCGCGGTGCTGGCGGCGCCCTCGCCATCGATATCCGCGATTGCGAGACGCGCGCCAGCTTCTGCGCAAGCCTGCGCGAAAGCCGCTCCCAGGCCCCGTGCGCCGCCGCTGACCAAGATCGTCCGATCTACCAGTTCAATCGCCATACTGATTGAGTCTCTTATTTGAACACACTGTTTCGCTATCAAACGTTTTGCCGATCATCAAGCGATCACTGCGTGTGCTAAAACAAAATGCCGAAGAAGGGATGCGCGCGGGTGTCGGCATTCAGCCCTTGAATTCGTGATGATCAGCGATAGCCGCGCCCAATGATGAACATTTCTGGGACCAGTCCGAGACCATGATCGATCCGGATGGCAGGACGCCGGTGATCGGACTGCTCCTCGAATGCGCCATGCACTTCTCGCTCTTCAAGCCTTTCACCAACGAGCAGGCACGCATCCTGCCAACGCGGCCCGTGTTCCGCGAAGGCCGCAAGACCCGGGGACATGGGTTCTCAATGCCAACGAGCTCGAAAAACTTGTCAAGCGGCTCGATACCGAGACGAAGGCAGCGCAGTAAGCCCGCGCGGTCAGGCGCCATCCCCCCGTGTTAATCACGGGGGCACACGGGGCCAGCAGCAATGGGGAACGTGACACCTAAGGATTTTCGCCTAAAGCTTTCGCCGGAGAACGGACAACGACCCTTATGAGACGCTCAGCAGCCAATTTTATGCTCCCAAGTACGGACTGGCAGCGTTCCTTCTTATAGATACTCAAGACTGGCAATTAGATGGCCTCACGGGTTCCAGTGCAAGGGCTGCATGAAGCTGTCGTACAGTCCCACCTCCGCATGCACCGCTGCTTGATCAAAGGCATTCGCCATACGATACGCGCTGCCAAGGCGATGGATTTCCGCCGGGCTTCGGCCGAACCGCCTTCGGGCTGATGATTCCTACCTGATGCGTTTTCGCAACAAGGAGGAATCGTGCGCGCTGAATTCGCAATTTTGCTGTCGAACCTGAACGCCTAAGCCGTTGTCAGGGGCCAGCATGACCATGCCCTGTCCGTGTTGCGTTGGCTGGCGGTGCTAGTTCCCATGGCGGCGACGGTGGGCAGCCTTTGCGCGGCCTTCCTCTGGAGCCTGGATGTTGCCACGCGCACGCGCTTTGCGCATCCATGGTTGCTGTTTCTCCTACCGGTCGGTGGGTTCGCAGTCGGCCTGCTCTATCATCTGTTCGGTCGCAGCGTCGAAGGCGGCAACAACCTGATCGTCGAGCAGGTCCATGAACCGGGCGGCGGCGTGCCCTTGCGCATGGCGCCGCTGAGCTTCCTCGGCACCGTTGTCACGCACCTGTTCGGCGGTTCGGCCGGGCGCGAAGGCACGGCTGTGCGGCTGTGCAGCTGGGCGGCAGCCTTGCCAGCGCCTTTGCCACGATGTTTCGGCTTGATGCCGAGAGTAGTCATCTACAAGCAGCTCGAGCATTGGGCGATCGGCGCATCGACACGACGCAGCAGAGACAGGTAGCATCGCGCGATGATCTCCATCCCGAACCTGACGCTCGCTTACCTGCTGCTCGAATGGGCGATCCGGCTCATTATGGTGGTGGTCATTCCGCTGCGACGTCCGCCAGAAGCGGCACGCAGCTGGCTGCTTCTGGTGCTGTTCCTGCCGGTGCCCGCCTTCATCCTGTATCGCCTGATCGGCCGCGCCGCGTTCCCGTCCTGGCGCCGGGATCGCTTCAGGCGTGCGGCACCGGAGCGGGAGAGCGCTGCGCAGGCGCTGACGAGCAGCAAAAGAGCGCCGTCGCGCACGGCCGTGCTTGCACAATCTCTGGGCGGTTTCCCAAGCTGCGGTGGCAACGCCCTCAATTTGCACGAGGACTATGACGGCACGATCGACGCCATGGTGGCTGCGATAGATGCAGCCCATGTTCGGGTGCATTTGGTGACCTACATCTTTGCCGATGACCGGACGGGACAGAAAGTTGCAGACGCCCTTGGCCGCGCACACGCACGCGGCGTCGATGTCCGGGTGCTGATCGATGCGCTGGGCTCACGCCCCTGGGCAAAGCGCAGTCTGGCGATGCTGGCGGACCGAGGCGTCACCGCCCGGCTGGTTCTGCCGGTTCGCTTCGCAGCGCTGCGCCGTGCGCGAAGCGATCTGCGCAATCACCGCAAGCTGTGCCTGATCGACGGAAGGGTCGCTTTTGTCGGATCGCAGAATATCGTGAACCGTGATTTCAAACCAGGGATCGTCAATGACGAACTCGTCGCCCGGGTCGAAGGCCCGGTCGTCTGCGCGCTCGATGCTGTCTTTGCCAGCGACTGGTTCCTTGAGACCGGACAGACGATCGCGGCCTTGTCCGTCCCCGACGTCACAGGCGCCTCAGAGTTACAGGCGATGCCGAGTGGCCCGGACTACCGCATGCCGGGCTATGAGCGATTGCTCGTCGAACTCGTTCACGAGGCGCAAGAGAATATCACCATCGTCTCGCCTTATCTGATCCCCGACGAAGCCCTGCTGACCGCACTCAAGAACGCGGTCGCACGCGGCGTCGTAATCGACCTCGTCGTTTCGCGTGTCGTAGACCAGCGGCTCGTGAACCTTGCCCAGCGATCCTATTATAGCGAACTGCTTGAGGCGGGCGTGCGCCTCCACCTTTACCGCGACAGGTTGCTGCACGCGAAGAACCTATCGATCGATGGGCGCATCGCCGTCATCGGATCCAGTAACGCCGATGTTCGCTCCTTCATGCTGAATGCGGAGATCAGCCTTATCCTGCATGATGAGGCCTCCGCTGGGCCTCTCGCAAATGTCCAACGCGGATACATCGACCGAAGCGACCAGCTATTGCTGGAGGAATGGCGTGATCGCTCCAGTCTCTCCCGTTTCTGCGAGAACCTCGCTCGTCTCGTCAGTCCTCTGCTCTGACCTCGTTCCTGCGGTGCCTGAAGTATGCGGCGAGGCCGACGAGGAGCAGCACGGCGAGTACGGGGAGCAGAACATGGCCCACATCGCGGACGCGGCCAAAAGCGGCCTCGATGCCCTGACCGAACAGGTAGCCAAGGGACACGAAAACCGTCGCCCAGACCATAGCCGCCAATGCGTTGATAACCGTGAAGCGGGTGGCGGGAAGCGCGGTCGTGCCGATCGCGATGGGGCTGACGATGCGCAGACCATAGAGAAAGCGGAACCCGAACACGAACAGCACCGGCCGCCGCTCGAACACATCGATAGCGCGACGGAAGGCGGCTTTTTGCTGAACGCGCTGAACGTAGTGATGGTCGCGGAACCTGCGGCCGAGGGCAAAGAAGATCTGGTCCGCGATAAAGGACCCGAGTGCTGCGGCCGCGATGGCCGCCGGGTATGCGATCAGGCCACGGTGGACCATGACTCCGCTCAGCACGACCACCGTCTCGCCCTCGATGCCCGCGCCGAGGAACAGGGCTGCAAGACCGTACTGGGTAAGGATCGCTTCAAGCGTCACTGCTTGGCCCGAATGTGCGGGCACGTAGCCCCCAAGCATGAATCATCATCTGTTCTGGGGTGTCGGAACCGGTGACATTGGACAGCGCCTATGCCGCCACGCGCAGTCATCATCGCACCGTGTGTGCCGAGGAGCGCCGCGCCGCCAGTCATAATAGCTGCGCCCGCGGCAGCACCGACCGCCGCGCCCGCGCCCAGTTGCGGAGCACCGGATACGAGACCCTAAGCGATCCCGGGTCCGAATATCCCGAGACCGAAGAGCGTCAGGGCCCCCATCAGCAGCGTGAGTGCTTCGGCGATTTCCGGATCGTCACCGACAAGGCTCGTTATCTGATCGAAAAAGGTGGTGCCAATCCCGACGATGACGGCCAGCACCATGACCTTGATGCCGGACGATATGACGTTTCTTAGAACCCGCTCGGCCAGGAAACTGGTCTTGTTCCACAGCGCGAACGGCACGAGCACGAAACCGGCGAGCGCGGTCAGCTTGAACTCGATGATCGTGACGAACAGCTGGATGGCAAGAATGAAGAACGCGAGGACCACCAGCACCCAGCAGATCAGCAGGACGACGATGGCGACGAAGTTGCCGAAGAACTCCGGAAACCCCAGCATATCGGTGACCTTGACGATCAGCGGATAGGCCGCCTCGAAGCCGGTTCCGGCGACCCTTCCTGGATGTAGGAGATCATCCGCCGACACCCCTCCCCCGCCCGCAGTGATCCCTCGGCCCGCGAAGCTGCGGTAGATGACGCCTGAGCAAGGTGCCGAGACGAGCATCGCGCTCGCCCTGATGGATGAAGCCGGTCCGCATGGCAGCTTCTATCATGGCGCCGAGGTGCAGCCGTGGTGAGGCGCCAGCCCATCGCGACTGCTTCGTGCGGGGAGCACCATCATGGGTGACTTTATCAAGGTGACGATGGCCAATGGGGCCTCGGTCGAAACCTACCGGGCGGCGCCGCAAGGCGCTCGTCTGGGAGGGATAGTGCTCCTGCAGGAAATCTTCGGCCTGACCGAGCATATCCAGAAGCAATGCGACCGGCTGGCTGCCGCCGGATACGAAGTGCTGGCGCCATCGCTGTTCGATCGGGCGGCACCCGGGCTTCGTCTCTCCTATGACGAAGCGGGCCGGAAGAAGGCTATAAACTTGTTGCACGGCCATGCCTTCGAACTGGGCGTGGCGGATACCGCGATCGGGCATATCCAACAGGTCGGAGCCGGATTTACGTGGGTGCCGATCCCGTATTCCAACCGTGCGCCCGCCTGCGATGCCGCCTTCGCTGATCCTCATAGGAATGGCGACAAGCCGTAAGGCAAAGCGAACCGCTCGGATATCTGAACGACCGCGCACGCCTCGCAAGACAGATTGCGCTGATGCTCAGGATCGGAAGCTCTTCCTTCGGCAGCAGCATGCCGAGGCGGGCGGGGCGCATCATTGTGGACGTTCTTACCGATCAGTCGGGCCGAACCGGCATTTACTTTGGCGAAAGGGACAAGCCTGTGTTGGGGTCGGCGCTGGCCCACGACGCGGCATTCCAGTTCGTGTTCTGACGGAAACCAGGGCGTGGCCGCCGATCGCTGAACAGGACCAAGTGGTGCGGTGTGATACGCCGATGACGGCGGGCCACCGCTCGCCGTCATCACTTCGCGCCGACTTCAAGCGCCCAGAGATTGGCGTCCGTTCACCAGGGAAGAGCGCCTTCCGGCCCGGTAAAACTTCCAGTCGGGCTTTCCATGTCCAAGGCTGCGAGAACAATCGGCCGCGCGCCGACTTCAACGGTGTCCGTTCCCATGAAGTCGTTGATTGCTGTCGCCGTGAAGCTGGGGCTGACCGCCCGAACCTTGATCGGGGTGCCTTCCAATTCCACGGCAATCGCTAGGGTAATAGCGTTGAGCGCCGTCTTGGAGACAGGGTATGTTGCACCAAAATAGGAGCGATACGGAAAGCCAGGGTCGGATATGAGCGTCAGAGAACCCAGCGCGCTCGACACATTGATGATGCGCCCCGCAGGCGACGTTCGAATGAGTGGCAGCATCGCCTGCGTCACTGCAAGCACACCCAGCACGTTAGTCTCGAACAGCACACGGATTTCGTCCAATTCGGCCACACTCGCATGGCCTGCCGCTACGATCTCCTGAGCAGACTCGTAGCGGCCTGATTGGCCAATCGCTGCGTTGTTGACCAAGACGTCGAGCCGGCCGAATTCCTCGTTGATACGGTTCGATGCGGCCGCGATACTTGCGGCATCGGTGACATCGAGCTGTATGGCGATCGCACCTTCCCCGATTTCAATCGCGGCGTCCTGTCCGTTCGCCAGATCACGGGATCCGACAAGGACGATATAACCGTGATGAACGAGCTCTTTGGCGACCTGTAGGCCAAGTCCCTTGTTGGCCCCAGTTACGAGGGCGATCATCTTCTCTTTCATGAACTGTACTCCGTTGCGTTCCCGCTACGGCTGTCTGCGCGCGCGGTCCGTCGCGGCAGTTAGGCAGTGCGGAAGCCGCGCAGAAGTTGGTGTACAGGACTACAATCTATTCCAAGGTGGAATAGCTTACATCAGCCGGAGGCTTGGTTGCTTCTCAAGGCATTGCTCGATGAAATCGCTCACGACACGAACCCGCCGCGGTACGCGCCCGCTTGCATGGAGCGCGTGAATGGGAAATGGATCAGGGACGAAATCCGCCAGCACTTCAACGACCTTCCCTGACTGAAGGACTGGATCAAACAAACCCCGCGCGCTTTGAGCGATGCCTATACCTGCGAGTACAGCAGCATGTATGTCCGCTGGACTATTGCAGCTAAGGCGCCTGGCTGTTGGGGACAGAGTTTGCTGCTCGCAGTTTTTGAAAAGCCAATCGCTCGTTGCTCCTAGATACCGATTGGTCACGAGTTCGTGCCTGTCGAGGTCGGATGGATGAAGCGGGCACCCATGCGTTTCAAGATATTCAACGCTGGCGACAGTCGCGATTTGCATGCTTCCGATCCGGCGAGCAACCAACCCGGAGCTATCCAGTGCGCCAACACGGATCGCCAAATCGATCCCTTCCTGTACAAGATCGGCATATCGCTCCGAAACGACGAATTCGACGGAGATATCTGGGAATTGCTTGAAAAATCCCGGGAGCTTCGGCACGATCATCATGCTTGTCAGTAGCGGTGGGACCCCCACTCTAACGCTCCCGCCCGGGCGCCCTTGTCCCTGGGTTACTCGGCTCTCGGCGTCTTCCAGATCGCTCAACAACCGGATGGCTGCTTCGTAGAAATCGACGCCGGCCGACGTGGGACGCTGCCCCCGAGACGTTCGATTGAGGAGTTGGGCTCCGAGCCGTCGCTCCAATGCCGCGACCTGCTTGCTGACCGCCGGCTGTCCGACGCCAAGTTCCCGCGCCGCCTGCGAGAAGCTGCCGCTCTCCACGACGCGAACGAAAAATTGTAAAGCAGTGATCCGGTCCATTCCTCGACAGAATAGGCTTAGACACCGCTGCTGCCAACGGCTTCGCTGGGTTTTTGGATTATTCCAGGTCAATCACCTCAAACGCCGGCGCTCGGCTGCAGGTCTTGCCGTTGGGCCCGCGCCCCTCCCGATGGTCGCCGCCGCGATGCTAGCCAAGCATCCCGCCATTGTGCCCGAGCATGCAGGGTCGGCATACGCCTACGGTGGGGTAGTGCTTGCGGTCGCGCCGTTACCGCCGGCGTGAATCTATATCGGAACACACCTTTTGCACCGCCGGTCACCTGAACGACGAAAAGGGCGCATCGCCAACCGACCGGTTGCGCGGCCTAGGAACGCACCGGCACCCTGCACGCGCACCTCAGAACTTGCATCTAGCCTGCCAAATCCGGAGAACTGAAATCCGCCGGCACCTGCGACGACTGCCCCTTGAGCACCTTGGCAGGCAGGTCGACGAGCAACTCGAGTGACGGCAGGCCCGAAGAAAATAAGATCTTATCGGATAAATTCACAATAATTCTTTCAACTCCACCGTTGGGTCTGCCAATCTCACTAGATCAGGCGATGA
>NZ_BSFC01000032.1 GCF_027922145.1 Novosphingobium resinovorum
CAGGGCGAGCGCACACTGCGCTCCCCCATGTCCCGCTCCCACAATGACGACGTCTGCGATCATTTCGAATGCCCTTCAAACCCACGCATTTTAAGGCTCTGGACCGAGCTAGTCTGGCTTCTCAGTCGGAGAAAGGCGTTCGATGACCATCGCAATGCCCTGCCCTCCGCCGATACACATTGTCATTAGGCCGTAGCGCCCACCTATGCGCTCAAGTTCATATAGAGCCTTGACCGTCAGGATTGCTCCAGTTGCGCCTACGGGATGGCCTAGCGCGATACCGGATCCGTTCGGATTCACTTTTTCGGGATCAAACCCAAGGGTTGCAGCGACCGCACACGCTTGAGCGGCAAATGCTTCATTCGATTCGATGACGTCAACCTGATCGAGACCAATCCCCGCCCTTTCAAGCGCAATCGGGACTGCCTTGATCGGGCCTATTCCCATTCGGCTGGGCTCAACTCCGGCATGTCCCCAGCCAAGTATCCGCGCCCATGGCCTCAGATTCTTCGCCTCGATCGCGGCGGGGCTTGCCAAGACAATTGCCGCCGCGCCGTCATTGATGCCAGACGCGTTACCGGCAGTAACGGTTCCTCCCTTCTGAAACACTGGCTTCAATCCGCGCATTGCGGCGATATCGGCATTCTCGCGCACGTGCTCATCAGTCGCGAAATGCCTAACCACCTTGCGGTCCGTGACTTCGATTGGGACGATCTGACTCTCGAAGCGACCCTCGCTTTGTGCCACGCGTGCTCGCCTGTGGCTTTCCACCGCCAAGGCATCTTGGTCCTCGCGAGAAATACCGTAGTCTTTAGCCACGTTCTCGGCGGTGACGCCCATATGAATGTTTTCAAACGGATCGCTGAGCACTGCAACCATGGCATCCACCATCGCAACGTCGCCCATTCTTTGGCCGAAACGAGTGGCGGCGACGTGATGGGGAGATCGCGTCATCGACTCCGTCCCCCCGCCAACCGCTATTTGACATTCTCCTAGCGCGATCATCTGAGCGGCAGAGATAATCGCCTGCAATCCGGAGCCGCACAGCCTGTTCAGTGTAAGTGCGGGAGCACCAACAGGAACGCCGGCAGCGACCGCTGCAACTCGCGCGATGTAGGCATCCTTGGGAACGCTTGGGATAACATTCCCCATAACCACGTGGCCAATGTCGTCGGGCAATAGTCCGGCCCGAGCGATAGCCTCGGCTATCACGATCGATCCAAGCCGTTCGGCCGGCACGTCCTTCAGACTGCCGCCAAAACCACCGATCGCTGTCCGAGCTCCCGATAAGATGTAGACGTCTTCCACTACCAATTTCCTTTTTGGCACCCGAGAAAGTCAGCGCGATCTGGGGGATTGCATTGATGTCCTGGCTCGCGTGGGAGCGGCGCAAATGTCCGCCGTTCCGATCGCTTGAACCCACCGCGGGGTGTCTAGGAAGAGGCGTCTTACTCAGCAATCTGGCCATCGACTTCATAGCTCGCCGGGCACATTCCCAGGATAACAATCAGGATCGCCGCAGCTGCGCCCTCCCTCCCCTCACAAAGCACCACATAGCGGCGCAGCGACACTGATGTGCCCTTTCTCGTGACGGTTAGCGCGCAAACCGTGGTTCGTCAACGTTAGTGTTGACTGAGCTTATCTGGAGGGTTACGCTTCCCTCAGTCAATGGGAAAGGACGAACTGATGCTGGCACACGAACGCAATCTATCGATTGACGCAGCCCGATCGATCCGGGGGCGTGTTGTGCATGGCGACAAGGTCGGACGAACCATCGGCTTCCCGACTGCAAACATGATACTGAACGATCAGGATAAGCCTGCGTACGGCATTTATGCTTCTAGGGTGACGTTGACGGACGGCCGCATCCTTGATGGCGCCACAAACTTCGGCGTCCGACCAACATTCTCGCCGCCGAAGGAACTGTTGGAAACGTATCTCTTCGACTTCAACGAGGATATTTACGATCAAGAGATTGATGTCGAACTCGTGCACTTCCTCCGCCCGGAAGCGAAGTTCGACGACTTACCCGAACTGATCTCGCAGATGACAAGAGATTGCGATGCAGCGCGCACTATCTTGCTCCGGATGCGTAACGACTAAATGCGGCCGCCTGGCGTCGAAAGACATTCGACGTTTGCTGCACCGCGCCAACCGTTGGAGCGCAACCACTCCTGCGCGGTGCCTGTCCACGGTTCCGATCGCTTATCCAGATACCGACCTGCTGATACGCACGCCATTTTCGAGCCGTCAATCTAGGCCTGATCGGAGCCATCGACGGCTTCGTGGATATTGCGCATGAATGCCTTCAGGCGAAGCAAACCGAAAAAGTCGAGCATCAGCGGCAATGCCCCTTGGAGCATCGTCGCCGCATTCTCCTCATTAATCCGACCGGCACTTCCCTTGAGAAAGACTTCTGCCTCACGCGCAGCAACTTCCTCGGCGGCCTGCAGATAGAACGCGATGTTCTCAGGCGGGAAGCCAGCTTCTTCCACGAAACCAAGCTCACGAATCTGGGCCCAGATTTCGACAAGCCGCGCGTCGGTCAAACTCAGGCGCGGTTCGTCTTCTCCGTCGACGAGGTCGACCATCCCCATCCGGTTGAATGCTGCAGCATCCCTCGGCGCCATCGAGTTACGCTGGGAGATCGCAGACAGGGGGACAAGACGGGTTCCGTCCAAGCCGAAACGTATTGCGAGCAGCTCCTCCAGATGCTGGTAGGTGACCGCACCCGCACCGCCATCAACGCTTCGACCGTCAAGCAGCTCCTTGATTTGATCAAGGGTCAGCCGACTGCCTTTCTGAAGCTCGCGAACAACGGTAATCGCCCTGACATGGGACTCGTCGTATTCCGCCTGATTGCGGGCAAGCCGGTTCGGCTCAGGCAACAGTCCCTTGCGTAGCAATATGCGGATGACCTCACGGTCGACGCCTGTCTTCTCCTCAAGTTCCCGCATACGCATGGCGCCGCAATAATCCCAACGATCTGTTTTGGACAAGCCGGTCGCTTGCCTCGCAAAAATTTTCGCACCGATCTTTGCGCCCTCTTGTCGGGATTGCAAGACGCGTGTATCTGACACGCATAACGCGTGCTCTTAACACGCATGGATGATGAATCATCTCACGACAGGAGAGAGAAGCTTGGCCACCAACCTCGAAGAATCGCTGCGCGCCAAGGCTTCGCGCCCCGCGAATGTCCCCGCCGATCGCGTCCACGAGATCGACATGTACGCGCTCGACGGAATCGACGAGGGCTATCACGAGGCGTGGAAGAAGGTGCACCGCCCCGGCATGCCCAATCTCATCTGGACGCCGTTCACAGGTGGGCACTGGATCGCCACGAACGGTGAGACGGTAAAGGAAGTCTACAGCGACCCATCCCGTTTCTCGAGCGAGGTGATCTTCCTGCCCAAGGAGGCGGGCGAGAAATATCAGATGGTTCCGACGCGAATGGATCCGCCGGAACATACGCCTTATCGCAAGAGCCTCGACAAGAGCCTGAACCTCGGGCGAATTCGCAAGGTGGAAGCGAAAGTCCGGGAAGTAGCGGCCGGCCTCATCGACAATTTCGCTGACAAAGGCGAATGCGACTTTGCCGCAGAGTATGCGGGCGTGTTTCCCGTTCACGTGTTCATGGCTCTGGCAGACCTTCCTCTGGAAGACGTACCGCTTCTAAGTGTATTCGCCCGTCAGATGACCCGCCCTGAAGGCAATACGCCGGAGGAGATG
This sequence comes from Novosphingobium resinovorum, assembly GCF_027922145.1. Lineage (GTDB taxonomy): Bacteria > Pseudomonadota > Alphaproteobacteria > Sphingomonadales > Sphingomonadaceae > Novosphingobium > Novosphingobium resinovorum. The sequence goes on from NZ_BSFC01000032.1 coordinate 3,730, forward strand.
GCAGCGGATCTGGAAGCCGGTAACAATGGCTTCTACGCCTACGTCGACCCCATCATCCGCGCCCGTACCGGCGGCAGCGGGGAAGACCTGATCACACAGATGGTCAACACCGAGATCAACGGGAAGCCGATCGATCACGATAAAGCGCAAGGCCTCATCTCCCTGCTGCTGCTTGGCGGCCTCGACACCGTCGTGAACTTCCTCAGCTTTTTCATGATCCACTTGGCCAAGCACCCGGACGTCGTGGCTGAACTGCGCAGCGACCCCCTGGTTCTCATGCGCGGCGTCGAAGAGATGTTCCGGCGCTTTCCGGTGGTCTCGGAGGCACGGATGGTCGCCAAGGACATTGACTATGACGGTGTCACGCTGAAGCGCGGCGACATGATCCTGCTGCCTACCGCTCTGCATGGCCTGGACGAAACGCTCAACCCTGAGCCCTGGAAGCTTGACCTGAGCCGGCGCGGCATTTCCCACAGCACATTTGGTGGAGGGCCGCACAGGTGCGCGGGCATGCACCTGGCCCGCATGGAGGTCATCGTGACGCTGGAAGAATGGCTGAAACGAATTCCGGAATTCAGCCTCGCGCCGGACGCCCGCCCTACCTATCATTCGGGTATCGTGGCCGCGGTCGAGAACGTTCCGCTCGTCTGGTCCGTCGATCGCTGATCGGACAGCGACAAATCTGCACTCCAACTCACGAGGCCATCCTTGACGACCATAACCGTAATCTCGCGGGCGGGTGACCGCTGCGAGATCGAAGCTGCTCCAGGCGTCAGTGTCATGGAAGCACTGAGAGATTCCGGGATCGACGAATTGCTGGCACTTTGCGGGGGCTGCTGCTCATGCGCGACATGTCATGTCCGCGTCGGCGCCGACTTCATCGATAGGCTCCCCGCCATGTCGGACGACGAAGATGACCTTCTGGACAGTTCGGAACACCGCACGCCCGAGTCTCGCCTTTCCTGCCAGATCGTCATCAGCGACGAACTCGCCGGTCTCGTTGTCGAGATCGCCCCGGAAGACTGAGCGACCATACGAATGAAAACGAGGATTTGAAAAATGTTGGGACGCGCATCGGTACTGGTAAAGCCCAACCAGCTCGAAACCTGGGACGTCAACATCGCCGATCCGGAGCCGGGCGGCGCCTTGGTCTCCATCGTTTTGGGCGGCGTCTGCGGCAGTGATGTTCATCTTCTCACCGGGGAAGCTGGCGAGATGCCCTTCCCCATCATTCTGGGACACGAGGGCATCGGGCGCATCGAAAAACTCGGCCCCGGCGTTTCGACGGATTACGCAGGCGAGGAATTGAAGACGGGCGACCTTGTCTACTGGTCGCCAATCGCGCTTTGCCATCGCTGCTATTCGTGCAGCGTCCTCGACGAGACGCCCTGCGACAACACCCAGTTCTTCGAGGACGCCTCGAAGCCAAACTGGGGCAGCTACGCCGACTTCGCCTGGCTGCCTAACGGAATGCCGTTCTACCGGCTGCCTGACCATGCCCAACCGGAGGCGGTGGCAGCCCTCGGCTGCGCTCTTCCGACGGCGCTGCGCGGATTCGATCGATGTGGGCCCGTGCGTCTCGGCGAAACCGTGGTCGTTCAGGGCGCGGGCCCCGTTGGATTGTCCGCCGTTCTCATAGCGGCCCAGGCCGGTGCCCGGGAAATCGTCATCATCGATGGTTCGCCAGGCCGTCTTGAAGCGGCCAGGTCTCTCGGAGCAACCGTCACGATCGGCTTGGATGTCGCGGCGGACGAACGCCGCCGCATGATTTACGAACGGGTCGGGCGCAACGGACCGAACGTCGTCGTCGAAGCTGCCGGCGTACTGCCCGCATTTCCCGAGGGTGTCGATCTCACCGGAAACCACGGGCGTTATATCGTACTGGGGCTCTGGGGGGCGATCGGAACTCAGCCGATCAGCCCGCGCGATCTCACGATCAAGAACATCAACATCGGGGGCGCCACTTTCCCGAAACCGAAGCACTACTACCAGGCACTGCACTTGGCCGTCGCGCTCCAGGACCGCGTACCTCTTGGGTCGCTTGTCAGCCATCGATTCGGAGTTGCTCAGGCTGCCGAAGCCCTGCGCCTCACCAAGAGCGGAGGCGCGATAAAGGCGGTGATCGATCCAACAATCACCTGAAGGTATTCACGGGTCCAGAAGAACACCCCCGCTGCCGAGCAGCGGGGGTGTTTTTTTCTGATCCCGAACCTTAAGCCGACGCTAGCGGTTGCCGCGCATCCTCCACGTCGACGACCATCGGCAGCTTGCGAATGACCGAAAGTCCAAAGCCCTCCAACGCCGCGAGTTTACCTTCGCTCGACGACAGCAGAATCATTTCCTGAACTCCCAGATCATGAAGAATCTGCGCACCGATCCCGTAATCTCGGTAGCCATGGGTATCGGCGTAGATCTTGCGATTGCCCTTCACCCTCTCGGAGATGGACGACGGGTTGGGATCGCGAACGAATACGGCAACAGCGGGACCATCGTGATCGGCCAGCATACGAAGCGCAGTTGGAACGTAATCACGGTGCGCGGCGCGCCAGCCTAGCACGTCCGCGGTCAGATCCAGTTGGTGGACCCGCACCAATGTAGGCACGCCGTCGCGAGGTTGACCACGCACGAGCGCAACGTGCTCGCTGCCATCGAGGGTATTGCGATAGACTACGATGCGGAAATCGCCATGCCAGCTTTCGAACGGCGCCTCCACCAGGCGCTCGACCAGCTTCTCGGACCGACGCCGATACTGGATCAGATCGGCAATGGTGCCGATTTTCATATCATGCTGACGCGCAAATTCGATCAGGTCTGGAAGGCGTGCCATCGAGCCATCAGCATTCATCACCTCGCAAATGACACCTGCTGCAGAAAGCCCGGCCAGACGGGAAATATCTACCGCCGCCTCGGTATGACCCGCGCGGACCAGAACACCCCCATCCTTGGCGATCAGTGGGAAGACGTGCCCGGGTGTGACGATGTCGTCCCGCGTCTTGGTCGAATCGACGGCGACGGCGATGGTGCGAGCCCGATCGTACGCCGAGATGCCGGTTGTCACGCCCTCGCGAGCTTCTATCGAGACCGTGAACGCCGTCCCATGTCCCGATCCGTTGTTTTCAGACATGGGCTCGAGCTTCAGTTTGTTCGCCCGATCCGTCGTGAGCGCCAGGCAGATGAGCCCTCGCGCATGGATCGCCATGAAGTTAATGACCGCAGGCGTCGCAAATTGCGCCGGAATAATTACGTCACCTTCGTTCTCACGATCCGGTGCGTCGACCAGAATATAGGGACGCCCGTTGCGGGCATCCTCAATAATTGCCTCTATCGGAGAAATATCAGTCATGACCCGGTATCCTTCAACCCATTATCAATATGCGGGGGCGGCGTTTCCATTCTGACGCCGTCTGTGAAATCACGAACGTAATCCAGCGAACCGGTCCCGTGAGTCAGTCGATCGTGCGAATAGGACCAGCACATGCCCGCCATGCCCTCTGCGCTCGCCAGCGGCGTGGGCGGAGCATGATCGACGATGTGCTGCCTGCCTCGCGCCACGAAGAGGCCTCGCTGAAGCATGGTCGCTGCAAGCAGTGAAAAGTCGGCGAATGCTTCGCCTGCCCATCGCATGAATCCCGACATCAGCGGCTTACCGGCGAATTCTTCCGGCGCGACGACCCGAAAATCTGCAATCTGCCAGCGATGTATGTATGTCCCGTCTCGCCCGATCCCGATCCACACCGGAGCGTCGATCTGATCGGGGACCTCGATCTCCCAGACCGCTGAACCTTCGATGTGGGCGATTGACCAGAAAGCGAGATCGACCAGGTGCGTGCAATTGGATGTCTGAGGAAGCTTCGTCATCAGCTCGCGCATGGGCACATCCAGCCTTGCGCCGACCAGGGACTGCAGTCCGGTGACCGAGCCCGGGCACATGTTCGTCGGAGCGCGATTGAAGCCTGCTTCGAGCCCGGTTATTTGCGCATTGTCGTGCTCCAGAACCAGCCAATACGAGTGATGCGTATCATCGACCTGCGCGTGCACCGTGCGCGTGCCGGCCGCAAAGCGCAGCCGGCGACGATATGTACCAGACCCGTAAGCGGGGTTGGTCGCGAAATGGGCGAGCTGGGGAATCATGGCTTTTCGGGCCAGGCCCGACCTCCGCGGAATGCGAAGCGAATCAACTTACCCGTTGACGAACTGACCCATAGGTCTGCAAGAGAAATCTGGAGGCGCACTTTAGAAACAATGCGCGGGGAAAAAATCGGATGAGCAAGGTCAGCAACTACTCCCGCCGCCGCGAATCGGCCCAGAATGAAGGCGGCGCCGACTATGCCGCCAAGCGGGAAGAGCTTGTCCGGATCGCTGCGCGCCTGTTCAAGGAACAGGGCTATCAGGCAACCAAGCTGGCGGATATTGCACGTGAAGCAGGAATGGATCGTGCGACCGTCTACTATTACGTCGGCAGCAAGGAAGAGTTTTTCCGGGTCACGGTGGAAGGCGTCCTCGATGCGAACATCGCCGAGGCGCAGAAGCTGATCGACGATAGCTCCCTCACCTGGCTCGAACGGCTGCACGCCATCTACCTGCGCCTCATGGTCTCCTATGAGGAGAACTATCCTGCGACCTTCGTGTACATTCAGGAGCAAATGCACCAGGTCGGAGCGGACGAGACGCCCTGGGCGCAGGAGATCATGAAAAAGACCCGTGCATTCGATAAAACGCTGATCAGTCTCATTCGTGAAGCGATCGCGTCGGGCGATTTGCGTGCGAATGTGCCGCCTCGCTTGGTCGAAAACGCGCTTTTCGGCATGCTGAACTGGACGCATCGCTGGTTTACGCCTGGGGGCCCTATGACGGGCCTTGAAGTGGCAGAGGCGTTCTGGTCGATTTTCATCGACGGGATGCGCGCCGCACCGGAGCGGTGAACCGATCATAGCAGCGCGCGCAACGCGCGCTTGTCGATCTTTGTCGCGGACATGGGCCACTCAGCGGCCGACATGAAGTGGATCGCGCGCGGGACCTTGTAGCTGGCGATCCGTCCGCGGCAATGCGCGATGAGAACTTCTTCGTCTACGATCTGGCCATCGTAGAGCTCGATGAATGCGACAGGAACCTCGTCAAGGCGAGGGTCGGGCCTTCCAACAACTTCGGCAGTCTTAACCGCCGGGTGCGTGCACAGGAACGACTCGACCTCGATGGCCGCGACGTTCTCACCGCCAACCTTGAGCATATCCTTGCACCGGCCGCCGAACACCAGGCTTCCGCTGGGATGGCGTGTATAAAGATCACCTGTCCGAAGCCAGCCCTCTGAGTCCAGGGCCTCCGAGGTCTTCTCAGGCGCATCCCAATAGCGATCCATGACGTTGTAACCGCGCACGAGGATCTCACCCATATTGCCATCTGCGAGATCAATGCCGGTTTCCGGGTCGACAATTCTGATCTCGATCCCGGGCGCTGCTTTCCCGTTTGTCGTAGACCGCGACTCGCGCGTTTCGTCGGCATCGCACAGTGCGAACACGCCTGACGTCTCTGTCATTCCGCAAGCCTGGATCACCTCGGCATGCGGAAACAGATCCTGCACTCGCTCCACCAGCGTCGGTGGGGCGATCAGAAACAGATAACGCAGTTCCGCGAACTTCGCAGGATCGAAATCCGGATGGTCGATAATCCCCTGCACAATTGCAGGGAACCATGGCCATGCCAGTGTACACCCGTACTCCGCCATGAGCGCGATAGCCCGCCCAGGTTCGAAGTAGCTGTCGGCAAGAAACGTTCCAGCGACCCCGACCGAGCCGATGAACGGAGCCAGGCTCCCGATATGGAACAGCGGGCCACCTGCCCACGTGACGTTGCTGTCGCCAGCGGAAAGTCGGTAGCGTGCCCGTTCGACGGGCCCCCTGGTGACGGCCTCGTGCGGTAGCACACATCCCTTCGGATTTGCAGTCGTGCCAGATGTGTAGATGATCAAAGCCGGGTCGCGAGCACGTACGCATCGCCGCGTATGCTCTATCTCACGAGGATCAACCGCTTCGGCATGCGCGAGAAACTCCTTCCTCCCAAGCACTTCCGCCTCACCCTCACCACGCAGCAAAGCCACCTGTCGAAGATTCGGCGCGCTCTCAGGGGACGGCAGGGCCTCGCGCACCACGGAAAGAAAATCGACCGGGTCACTGTCGTGGCGACTCGTCAGAAGCACCCTCGCCCGAGCGTTGCCGATGATATAGCCGATCTCGGCCGCACGGTGCCGCGCATTCAGCGGAACCGCCACGCACCCCGCCAACATCGTCCCGAAGAATGCTTCCGCGAACTCGATGCTGTTGGGAATCAAAAGCGCCACATGATCGCCGCGTTGAACGCCAAGCCCCTGCAGGGCACGTGCGACCAGAACCGCGCCTTCGAGCAGCTGCGAATAGGAGGCTGTCGCGTTCGGCAGTGCGAGACCCAGGCGATCGGGGTGCTCTTGGGCGGCACGCAGGAGCAGGTCGCCAACAGTAGAGACCTCGGTTGTCAGAAATGCCGGCATCGTCCTCTCCATCATGCCTTTCGTAGGCTTCCAGGCCCTTATGGAAAAAACAATGGCCTCTCGTCAACACAGGAGTTGACAGCCCGCCTCTTTGTGGCCGATATCACGATCAACACCTGTATTGACAACGATCCGCGCGGCCCGCCTATCCGGCTAGCAATGCGGACAAGAAGGCTGGAGTGGGATGAAATATCACCTGATGCAAACTGGCGTCGTCGGGCGCCGGAAGGAAATCGAACAGGGCATGGCCGGGCAGCGGCCTGAACTCTACCAGCGCTTCCTCGAGGAAGTGCGCGGCTACGTTCAGCTCGCCGACGAACTGGGTTTCTACGGCTACTGTCAGCCTGAGCACCACCTCCAGATCGAGGGCTTCGAGGCGAACAACCATCCCGGCATGTTCAGCCTTTTCGTCGGCCAGAACAGCAAGCGCCTGAAGGCTGGCATCATGGGCTACACCATGACGACCCACAATCCGGTCCGCGTGGCGGAGGAGATCGCCACGCTCGATCACATGCTTCAGGGCCGTCTCTACTGTGGCTTCACCCGCGGCTACCACGCACGCTGGGTCGATGCATACGGGATCAAGGAAGGCGTCAGCGCAACCACGCCCGACAATGTTAAGGCCCGCGACGAGCAGGACGCGCGCAACCGTTCGCTGTTCGAAGAGGGCGTTCGCGTCGTCAAGAAGGCCTGGACCAACGACGTCTTCAGCCACAAGGGCGACAACTGGCAGTTCCCGCCCGAGGGCGGCTCGGCCGGTCACCCCGCCTATGCCAAGTACGGCAAGGGTCAGGATGCCGACGGCATCGTGCGCCAGATCGGCATCGCCCCGCGCTGCTACCAGGACCCGCATCCCCCGATCTATGGTGGCTTCGCGGCCTCGGGACGCACCATCGACTTCTGGGCGGAGGAAGGCGGCAAGCTCATCGTGCTGTCCGACAACCTCGACTTCTGCGAGAACCTCAATAATCGCTACATCGCGACCGCGGCCAAGAACGGGCGCGAGGTCACCAAGACCGACGCTTCGGCCTGGGGCGGCTTCCTGATGCTGACCGACGACAAGGACCGTGCACGCCAGCTCATGGAAGAGCACATGTGGTTCTGGGATGAATGGTTCATTCCCATGGGCCAGCGTCCGCCGAACGTCCTGATCGGTTCCGCAGACGAAATCGCGGACCAGATTGGCCGGGCACACGATCGGCTCGGTTTCGACGAATTGTTCCTCATGTTCGGCCAGGGCCATCTCGAGCCGGAAGCCAACCAGGAGGAACTCGAGAAGTTCATCAGCAAGGTGGCGCCGCGCTTCTCCACCAAGGCGGACGACGGCACGTTCGTCTGATCACATCAGAGAACAATTTCGAGGAGAGGTTACATGGCAATGCAGTGTGGGATCTTCATGACCCCGTACAATCCGCCGCACCGGACCGCGCGGCAGATCTTCGACTGGGCGCTCGACATCGCCCGCATCGCGGATGAGGCCGGCTACGTCGATTTCATGATCGGCGAGCACTACACTCTGGGCTGGGAAAACATTCCCATGCCCGAAGCTGTGATCGCGGCGTGCGCGCAGACCACGAAAAACATCCGGTTCGCACCGATGGCGCACCTGCTTCCCTACCATGACCCGGCAACGCTCGCGATCCGCATCGGTTGGCTCAGCCAGGTCATGGAAGGTCGCTACTTCCTGGGCGTTGCGCCGGGCGGGCACCACACCGACGCGATCCTGCACGGCTTCGAGAGCATTTCGGAACTGCCGCCGCGTCAGCTCGAAGCACTGCACCTGATGGAGCGCGTGTGGGAGGGGAAGCCCTTCCTCGAAAAGGGCAAGTATTATCAGGCCGGTTTCCCCGGTCCCGAGACGATGCCCGAGTATGACGTGATCATCGCCAACAATGGGCCATACGGCGGCCGCGACAAGCTCGAAATCGCGGTTACCGGTCTTTCGCAGAGCTCGTCGTCGATGAAGTTCGCCGGCGAGCGCGACTATTCGCCCATCTCGTTCTTCGGCGGCACACCGCAGATGAAGGCCCACTGGGACACATGGGCAGCGGCGATGGAATCGAAGGGCCACACGCCAGATCGCAAGCGCTACCGCGTCTGCCGCGACGTGTTCATCGCGGATACCGACGCGGAGGCCAAGCGGCTGTTCCTGAAGAGCGGTCTTGCCGAAACCTGGGCCAAGTATCTCAAGGAAATCTACATCAAGTTCGGTCTGTTCAACGGGATCATCGCGGACTCCGGCAAGGACGTGACGCCCGAGACAATCGACGAGGACTTCCTGGCCGAGCACGTGGTCCTGTGCGGATCGCCCGAAACGGCGATCGAGAAGCTCGAGACGCTGGCCGACAAGGTCGGCGGCTGGGGGCAGATCGTCTACAACCAGCATGACAGCCTCGACGATCCCAAGCCTTGGGAAGAGTCGCTGCGACGCCTTGCGACCGAGGTGTGCCCCAAAGTTCGCAATCCGGCGGATTGAATCCACTCGATCGGCAACCGTGCGATTAAACTCAGCCGATCGGCAACTCAAAACGGGGTGGCTTCATGGCCATCCCGTTTTTTTTCGGGAGAGAGACAATGGGCAATAGACTGGACGGTAAGGTCTGCATCGTCACCGGCGCCGGAAGCGGAATGGGCCGGGCCTGCGCGCAGGAGATGGCTGCTCAAGGCGGACGGGTCATCGTCAGCGACGTGAACGAGGAGGCAGGCCAAGCCACGACCTCGCTGATCACGAGCGCCGGACATGATGCGAAATTCTTCACATGCGATCTTCGCAATCCAGAAGCCATCAAGGCTCTGATGGACTTCGCGAGCGACACTTACGGCGGCATCGACGTGCTGCACAACAATGCTGCTGTTCACGAAACCGACCTTACATCGCACACTTCTATCGAAGACCTGCCGGACGATGTCTGGGACGTCGTTTACGAAATAAACCTCAAGGCGATCTGGCTGACGATCAAGTACGCGACACCTTACCTGAAAAAATCAACACGCGGCGCAGCGATAGTGAATGTCGCGTCTACTGGCTCGTTTGTCTCCTATCCCCAGGCCGGCGCATACTGCGCGACCAAAGGCGGCGTTTTGATGCTGACCAAGGCCGCGGCGGTGGATCTGGCCAAATACAACATTCGCTGCAACTGCTACTGCCCCGGCGCAATCGACACGCCGATGGTGCAGAAGTACTACGAGGCCGCTCCCGACAAGGACGCAATCATGTCCGTGCTGACGGGTGCCCACCTCATTCCCCGCCTCGGACGCCCCGACGAAATTGCAAAGTTGGCGTGCTTTCTCGCCTCAGAAGACAGCAGCTTCATCAACGGCGCAGCTTACGTGATCGATGGCGGCACGCTCGCGTGGCGCGGAGTAAACGCCTGATCCTTTGCGGTCGGCAGTCCTCTTGCGCCGCTTGTAGAGGTCATAGTCCGAAGGCCGGCAGCGGCACGCTCCCACGCAGCTGCCAGCCTTCGGCCAAACTGTCAGTTGCGCCGTACTTGGATCAAGTCTCCGCAAACGCGGATGCTGTACTCACTCGGTTCCATTGTGCACCGGCGCTCGGGACGCGATCGCCATTACCTCATCGAGCGCGCGACGTCCCGCCCCGAGCGCGACGGCATTCGCCAGATGCAAGCGGAACCCGGGCAAAAACCGATGCGCCGGCGTCGCATCGCAGGCCATGGCGGTCAGTTCCTTTATCTTCGCACGGACCTGACCGCTCTTCCAAGGCACTGCGCAATAATTGAAGAAAGCCTTGAACTGGTCAGTCGAAAGCAACAGCATCGACTTTAGAAAGCCAGGCAATTCGCGCTCGAAGCCGACCCAGAAAGGGTCATCCCCGACATACTTCTCCCAAAGCTGCACCTGCTCGTCAGATAGCGTCTCGTCGAATTCGAAACCTGCCGCCCGCGCACAAGCGACGACCGGCGCCGACGCCGCCATGAGCGTGTGGACGCCAAGCCCGGAAACCAGCGAGAGGATTTCCTGTACCTGCGCCGGAGTAGCCCCCGCCTCAAAGGCTCTACCGACAGCAACTTCGATCGCTGCGCGATCAAGCGATGTGACCGAAGCGCAAACCCCCAACGAGATGAGGGCGAGGTCCGATTCGCTCAGCCCTTCTCCTCGTTCGGTCGTCGCAGCGACCGCCAATTCCTGAAGCTTATCCAAAGTCACCATGCGCCGCTCCCAAGCTATTCTGCCACGCTCCATACAAAATTTCGAGCGCAGTCAACTTTACCGTTGACGAGCCAAAGCGATCTCGTCAACATTAGTGTTGAAGGCGGACAAGGAAGCCGCTTCACACGAACAAGGCTTAATGCCTGGATTGAGGGGATGAAGATGCGACTGACGAATATCTCGCTGCGTGCCGTGCTTTTGGGCGGCACCGCTTCGATGCTGGCATGCGCCGGCCCGGTCATGGCCCAAACTTCCGAAACCGATACGCCCGACACTACCGATGCGACCGCAGCTCCGGCCGCTTCAGGACGAAACTACACGCCTTCATCCAACGAGATCGTCGTCACCGCACAGAAGCGCGAGCAGAAGCTCAATGACGTCGGTCTGACCGTCAGTGCCGTTAGCGGTCAAGCGCTTCAGGAGCGCAATATCACCACCCTGTCGGACATCGCACAGGTCGTTCCGGGCCTCGTCTTCTCCACCAGCGCCTCGAACACACCTGTGTACACGCTGCGCGGCGTGGGTTTCAACGATACCACGCTCGGCTCCTACCCCGACGTCAGCGTCTACCTCGACGAAGCGCCCCTGCCCTTCCCCGTCATGACCAAGCTGACCGGCTTCGATCTCGAACGCGTGGAGGTTCTCAAGGGACCGCAGGGCACCCTTTTCGGCAACAACGCCACTGGCGGCGCCATCAACTATATCGCGGCAAAGCCGACGAAGTCCTTCGAAGCAGGTGCCACGGTCGGTTACAGCCGATTCAACACCATCGATGGGGAAGCCTACATCAGCGGGCCGGTGACAGAGACCCTGTCGGCGCGTCTGTCGGGCAAGATTACCCATGGCGACGGCTGGCAGCGCAGCTTCACGACCGGCGAAAAGACCGGCAAGACCCGCAACTATGCGGGCCGCTTCCAGGTTCTTTGGGAGCCCACCGACCGCCTTCGGGTCGCACTGAACGCCAATGGCTGGATGGAAAAGGGCGAACCGCCGGCAGTCCAGCTGATCGCGGTCCGCAATCCCGGTCCGGGCAATCCGGTCAGCGACGCTCCGATCGCGCCCAACAATGCTCGCGCGGCGGACTTCAGTTCGATCATTAACCCCTACCTCGACAACCGCCTGTGGCAGGGTATCGGCCGTGTCGACTACGACATCACCGACGATCTCACGGTGACGTCGCTGTCCTCATATAGCGACTACAAGCAGAAGATGGCCTTCGACGGCGACGGCACTGTGCAGAACAATGCCGATTTCCGGTTCTTCGGTGGCGGTATCAAGAGCTTCTCGCAGGAACTGCGCCTGGCGAACGGCGGCAGCGGCCCGTTCCGGTTCATACTTGGCCTGAACTACTCGTCGGACAAGGCGAGCGACGTTTCGGAACTCGATTACCGCGACTCGACGATCAATACCGGCACGGCACCGTTCCTCGGCGGTATCTTCCGGTCGGCCTTCCGCGCCAACCAGAACATGAAGAACTACGCGGCGTTCGGTAACGTCGAATACGACGTCGGTGACTTCACCTTCAAGGGCGGCGTGCGCTACACCGAATCCAAGCGCAAGGCGAACAGCTGCTTCTTCGGTGTCGCCGCCGAAGGTGCCAATCTTCCGTTCGCCCCGCTCTATACCTTCTTCGCAAACCTGCTCCGCAGCCAGAACGGCCTCGATCCCATCACCGTTACCCCAGAGCAGGCTCTGGGCTGCCTGACCATCAACACGACTGGCCTCCTCGGAGAAGCACCGACGTATCTGCCCGGCGAGTTCGTCGGCAAGCTCAACGAGGACAACGTCTCTTGGCGCGCCGGCATCGATTACAAGCCGCGCCCTGGCATGCTGCTCTACGCCAACGTTGCGAAAGGCTACAAGGCCGGCAGCTTCCCGTCCGTTGCAGCTTCCACCACGGAGCAGAGCCAGCCGGTGACGCAGGAATCGCTGATGTCCTACGAGGCAGGCCTGAAGGCTTCGCTGATCGATCGCACGCTTCAGGCAAATATCGCTGCGTTCTATTATGACTATCAGGATCGTCAGATCCGCTCGAAGATCGCAGATCCGAACTTCGGCCTTCTCGACGCCCTCGTCAACGTGCCCAAGTCGACCGTGAAGGGCTTCGAAGTCGAACTGACGGCTAATCCGGCTGAAGGGTTCAGTGCCTACACCAACTTCACCTACATCGACGCGACGGTGAAGCGTTACACCGGCATCAATCCGGAAACCGGTGCTGTCGGCCAGAACTTCGACGGGGCTAAGCTGCCCTACACGCCGAAATACCAGATCGCGACGGGCCTGAGCTACGAGTTCCCGGTCAGCGACTCGCTTTCGGCTTTCGCAGGCGCAGATCTGACGTTCCGTAGCGATACGAGGGCCTTCATTGGCGCTTCGGACCTCTACAAGATCAGGGACTACACCCTGCTCGATCTTCGTGCGGGCATTCGCGATCCGAACGATGCCTGGTCGCTCCAGGTCTGGGGCAAGAATGTCACCAACCAGTACTACTGGGACAACGTCGCATTCTTCTTCGACACCGTTACCCGCTGGCCCGCCCGTCCGGCCACGTACGGAGCGACCTTCAGCTACAAGTTCCGCTGATAGAACTCTCCCGACTGGCGCCGGCCTTCCGGCCGGCGCCATCTTTTCCCCTCTTACGCGTTGACAGGTCGGCATAGCGACGGCACGGTCAACGCACATGTTGACTGGAAACAAAGATATGACCGAAGCAAACCTGAGTGAAATGCGCGCCATCGAACGCATGATGTTCGATTACTCCTACCACCTCGACATGAACCATCCGGACGAACTGGCCGCCCTGTTCGTCGACGACTGCGAAGTCAGCTATGCTCCGAACTTCGGGGCAACCGGGATGGAGGCCTACAAGAAGACACTTGAAGGCATCGGCACGTTCTTCCGCGGCACTTCGCACCACAACTCGAACATCTGCATCGACTTCGTCAGCGAGACCGAGGCCAACGTTCGTTCGGTCGTTCTTGCGATCCATCGCTACACCAAGGAGCGTCCCGACGGGATTCTTTACGGCCAGTACTTCGATACCGTCGTGAAGGTGGATGGTCAGTGGAAGTTCAAGCGCCGCGAACTGCGCACCACCCTTACAACCGACTACCACGTGCGCGCCGGCAACCCCATCGGCCGAGCAGAATGACGCAGGACGCCGCTGCCCCTGAAATCCTGATCGAGCACTCCGGCCCGATCAGCTGGATAGTGCTCAACCGGCCCGCACAGGCGAACGCTTTGTCGGGTAGCATGCTGAACAGTTTCTCAGCGGCGCTGGAAGAGCTCAAGGAGAGCGGCGGCCCCGTTATCGGCATCCGCGCCAACGGCAAGGGTTTCTGCGCCGGAATGGACCTGGGTCAATATGGCGGAGCTGCGGCCATGGATCCCGTCGCCGACGCCAAGCGCCTCAACGCGAACGTCGCGCGCTGGCTTGCGATCTGGGATCATCCCAAACCGGTCATAGCTGCCGTCCACGGATACTGCGCCGGTGTCGCCGCGCAGATGTGCATCTTCGCCGATCTGACCATCGTCGCCGATGACATCCGGATCAGCGAACCGGGAGTGCCGATCGGCGGGGGGTTCATTGCACCGACCTGGGTGGCACAGGTCGGCGCCAAGCGCGCCAAGGAATTCGCTTTCCTCCCGGGCAACAGCATCGACGGCCCGACCGCCGTCGAATGGGGCTGGGCCAACCACTGCGTGCCGGCCGAGCGACTGATTGCCGCGACTGAAGCAATGGCCGCACGTATCGCCCTCGTTCCGGCAGACGTACTTCAGGTCAAGAAACTCTCGATCAATCGCGCTGCGGAGGCCGCAGGTTTCCGGGTCGCCACCTCGGGAATAGCCGAGATGGACTCGCTGCTTCACCTCGCACCGTCGGTTCTGGCGATCCGCGAGCGGATGGCGAGCGAGGGCCTCAAGCCGGTCCTCGATGCCTATCGCGGCCCGTCATCCACCGCACTCATTAACAGCTTCAAGGAGTAGGCCCGTGGCCGACGTAGAATTCACCGTAGAGGGCCATGTCGCCCAAGTCCGCCTCAACCGCCCTCAGGGCCTCAATGCGATCACGCAGGAGATGGACGATCTTCTTCTTGCGGCATGGACCGAGATCAACGCCAATCCCGACATCTGGGCGGTCATCCTTTCGGCTGAAGGCGAAAAGGGCTTCTGCATCGGCGCTGACGTATCCGGTGGAGCCGAGCGCAAGTCCCGCATGGCGCTCGGCGGCGGGCTGACCGGCATCGGCGGCCCCCTCGTCACCTGCAAGAAGCCTATGGTGGCTGCCGTTCAGGGCTTCTGCGTCGGGGGCGGGTTCGAGCTGGCGATGTGCGCGGACATCATCGTCGCCGCCGACACCGCCCAGTTCGGTCTGCCGGAGACCAAAGTCGGCATCATCGGCGAATGCGGTGTCGTCCACCGGGCGATCCGGCAGCTTCCATACCACATCGCCATGCAGCTCATCCTCACCGGCGAGCGCATCAAGGCCGCCGAGGCGCGTCATTACGGCCTGGTCAATGAAGTCGTCCCTTACGACCAGCTTGCCGACGCGGCAGCAGCCTGGGCGGCCAAGCTCAATGCCGCTTCGCCGCTCGCGGTGCAGGCAGCCAAGGCCGCTGCACTCGGACGTCTCGGCCACCCGCTGGAGGTCGCGCTGATGACCCGCTTCGAGCCGATCGAGGAGTACGCGGCCACCGAGGACAAGAAGGAAGGTGAGCGCGCCGCCGGCGAACGCCGCAAGCCGGTTTGGACCGGGCGGTGACCATGAAGCTCGATCCGGTGATCGATGGCGCGGTCTATCGCCGCGTTCTGGGGCACTATCCGACAGGCGTCTGCGTCGTCACGGCAACGCTGCCCGACGGCTCGCGCGCCGGAATGGTCGTCGGTTCGTTCACCTCGGTCTCGCTCTCTCCGCCGCTGGTGGGATTTTTCCCCGACATCTCGTCCAGCAGCTGGCCACAGATCGAAAGCGCCGGGAAATTCTGCGTCAACATCCTGGCGAGCGACCAGAAAGACCTGTGTCGCCGTTTCTCCGCGAAGGGAGAGGACAAGTTCGCCGGGCTGAGTCACCAGGTATCCGCCAACGGTTCACCGGTCCTCGACGGCGTCGTCGCCTGGATCGACTGTACGTTGGACAAGGTGCACGAAGCCGGCGATCACTACATCGTACTGGGGCTCGTGCAGGAACTGGATGTCGTCCGGCCCGAACAGCCCCTGCTGTTCTTCCGCGGCGGATACGGCAGCTTCGCCCCCCTGCTCGATGCGATCGAAGGCCAGTGAACGAACGATAACGCGCGAGGAAATGGAGATGGACTTGGAAGCACGTATCAAGCGGCTCGAAGATCGGGCGGAACTGAACGATCTCGTGGTCGGATATTTTCTGGCGGCCGACGGCGACGACCTCGAGGGCGTCGGGAACAGCTTCACCGACACTGCTACCTTCAGTTCATCGGGCGTCCTCGCAGGCGAAGGTCGCGGTGCGATCGTCGATTTCATCAAGGCGTCTCGCGAACAGATGGGATTGACGATCCATACGCCGCACTACGCACAGCTGGCGTTCGAGGGCCCCGACAAGGCGAGGGGGCTCGTCGGGGCCCACCTGGAACTCGTTCTGGGCGGAACGGCGGTGTATGGCGCGGTTCGCTATGTCGATGAGTACCGCCGGGTTGGCGACGAATGGCGCATCCATAGCCGCGACATGCGAACGATCCATATCGCCCCGTGGCAGCAGGTCGGCGAAGCGTTCGAGTCCGACACCCCCGTGCGTTGGCCCGGCGCCAGCGGCGCTGCGTCGGACTATCCCCGCCGTTGAGCTGAACGTGGCCGGCGAGGCAATCAGGAGAATTCGATGTCGCAGTCGCAAATCGATGGCAACGTTGAGATCGTCCTGGTCCACGGCCTGTTCATAGGGCCATGGGCATGGACCCGCGTGCGGGAAATTCTATCGTCCCGCTTTACGGTTCATGCCCCCCAGCTCCCGTTTGCTTCGCTGGAAACCGACGCCGCTTTGGTGCGCGAACTGGTCGCTTCGTTGAACTCCCAAGGACGTACCATCCTGCTGGTCGGCCACAGCTATGGCGGCATGGTCATCTCGCAGGCCGGTCATGATGCAGCCCACTTGTGCTATCTCGGCGCGCTCCTTCCGGAGCCGGGTCAGACTGCGGCGGATGTATCGGGAATATGCGTGAGCGCGACCTGCGCCGAAGCGATGGTTTCTTCGGATGACGGCAAGTGGATTTCACTCGACAGCGAGAAATCCGTCGCTGCCCTCTACCACCTCTGCTTACCGACAGACGTGGCGTTTGCCAGTGCCCGGCACCGTCCTGCCCCGGCCGCCATCTTCGCCGAAACCGTTCAACGTCCGGCATGGCTCGACCGCCCAGCGACCTATATCGTGTGCGACGGCGATCAGGCAGTGGCTCCGGCTTACCAGCGAGCCTGCGGACAGCGACTGGGGTCGATGCTCAACGTTTCCGGCGACCATTCCGCGTTCTTCTCCGCCGACATGGAAGTCGCAACTGCCATCGCAGGGCTGGCATCGGCGTTGACCGTTCCAGATTGATCGAGCCATGAACACCCGCTAAAGCCGAATAATTAACCGGACAATAATGTCCGGATTTCGGCAATTGGAGGGGCGTGTGCGCAAGGATGCGAAAGAACGGCGCGAACGGATTGTCACCGCGGCAGCGCGTGTTTTCGCCAGAAACGGATATGCCGTCGCGCTTGATGCGATAGCCGTCGAGGCTGGCGTCGGACGTGCGACCCTCTATCGGAACTTCGCGGACCGATGCCAGCTCGCACTCGCGGTGCTGGACCGGCATATCGAGGACGTCGCGGCAGCAGCCCACAACATGAACGATCGGCCTGACGCGTTTCTGGCGATGCTGCGCACAATGTGTGAAGGGCGCACCGATCACGGCGCATTGGCCGCTGCGATCGCCGCGCAGCACGGCGAAACCGGTCGCCACGCCATCGCCATCCTGCGAGCGAAGATGGAAGGTGTGTGTGCGGTCCCGGTTGCACGGGCCCAACGCGCTGGCCTGCTGCGGCCCGATTTCGAGCTCAGCGAAATCCATCGTCTTACCCTCATGCTGGCGGCCGGTGCCGCCGAGTGGGACCGCTCGGATGAAAGCCGGGAATTCGACCGTGCGCTGAAGATCCTGCTTGAGGGCATTGCGCCTCGCTTGGACAGCGACAAAGAAAGCGACCTTATCAACATTCCCGTTGACGAATCGCAAATTAAGCGGTCAGATGTGTCCACTTCATAGCAGTGCGGCACTTCAAGCCGCATGCTGGAATTCAGCGATAGCGGCCCTTGGCGGCGCGCGTCGCGCGGCCAAGGAGAGATGCTGCGATGAAATGCGGATTGTTCCACACCCCCTACAATCAACCCCAACGGACGCCGAAGCAGATCTTCGACTGGTCCATCGAACTGGCGCAGGTCTGCGACAAGGCGGGATTCTCGGACTTTCTCGTCGGCGAGCACTACACCCTAGCGCTCGAGAACATTCCGATGCCCGAAGCTATTATCGCTTCGGCAGCAATGGTGACCGAAAAGCTGCGGTTCGCACCCATGGCGCACCTCCTTCCCTATCACGACCCTGCCACGCTCGCGATCCGGGTAGGCTGGCTTAGCCAGGTACTGGAAGGTCGATATTATCTCGGCGTCGGCCCTGGTGGTCATCATACGGATGCCATCCTTCATGGGTTCGACGACCTTTCCGAACTGCCTGCGCGCCAACTCGAGGCGCTTTCGATCATGGAGAAGGTCTGGAAAGAGGAACCTTTCCGCTTCGTAGGCGAATATTTTCGCGGTGGCTTCCCGGGCCCCGACGATATGCCTGGGTATGATGTCACGATCGCGAAGAACGGCCTGTGGAAGGGTGACCCATTCGAGATCGCGGTGACGGCCCTCTCCGCGAACTCCAATTCAATGAAGTTTGCCGGCGCGCGCAACTACAGCCCGATCTCGTTCTTCGGCGGCGTCGATCAAATGATATCCCACTGGGAAACCTGGTCCACGGCCATGCGCGAGAACGGCTTTACACCTGAGCGCGAACGATTGCGCGTCTGCCGCGAGGTGTTCGTGGCTGACACCGACGCAGAGGCAAAACGCAGAGCGATCGCCGGTGGCCTTGGCTACAGCTGGGAGCACTACCTGCTCCCCATCTACAAGAAGTTCAAACTGCTCGACGGGATCATCAAGGATTCCGGCGTCGATATCAGCGCCGACGAAGTCGACATGGAATTCCTCGCAGAACACGTGTGGCTTTGCGGCTCCCCTGAGACGGTGACGGCGAAGATCGAACATCTGGTCGACAAGGTCGGATCCTGGGGCATGCTGTGTATCAACTCCCACGACAACATCGACGACATGGCTCCGGCCAATGAATCCCTTCAGCGCTTCGCGCAGGAAGTTATGCCCAAAGTCGGCGCCTCACTCCCGGCGTGACGGGCGGCGGCCGCTGCGCCAAAATGGCGCGCGGCCGCTCTTTTTTGACGGTTTTGCGCTGCACGTGCCGCGCCTCCCGTCGTTCGAAAAAACAAAAACATCGAGAGGATGGCGAGATGCAAGAAAGCCAGGAGCAGGCACCGCTTCGCGTGCCGCCGCATGTGCCAAGCGAGCGGGTGTTCGATATCGATATGTACCGGCCGGAAGGGATCGACGAGGGATATCTGGAAGCCTGGACCCGGCTTCACGAAGCAGGCATTCCCGATCTCATCTGGACGCCGCGCAATGGCGGCCACTGGATTGCCACCACCGGTTCGCTGATCAGTGCAATCTACAAGGACCCGGAGCGCTACTCCAGCCAGGTGCTGTTCATTCCAAAGGCCGCCGGCGAGAAGTATGCGATGGTGCCCTCGAAGATGGATCCACCCGAGCACCGCCCCTACCGCGAGGTGGTCAACCAAGGCCTCAACCTCAAGGCGATCCGGGAGCGAGAACCCGCGATCCGCGCCATCGCGGTCGAACTCATGGATGCTTTCGCACCGCGGGGTAGCTGCGACTTCGTCGAAGAGTTCTCGGCGCAGTTCCCGATCCGCGTGTTCATGATGATGGCCGACCTGCCGATGACGGACGCACCCAAGCTGCGTGCGCTGGCCAGCGCCATGACCCGCCCCGATGGCAATACCCCGGAAGAAATGGCCGAGCATCTCGATGCCGCCAACCGAGGCTTTTTCGAGTACGTCTCACCCATCATCGATGCCCGCGGCGGCAAAGGCGGCGACGACCTCATCAGCCTCGCCATCGACGCCAGGATCGATGGAGCACCCATCGATCGGGACAAGCTGCTGGGCATGATCTCGCTGCTGCTTCTGGCCGGCCTCGATTCTGTGACGAACTTTCTCAACATGGTGATGGACCATCTGGCGCGGCATCCCGAACCGCGCCGGCAACTCGCAGCCGACCCCGCTGCAGCGCGCCTGGCCGTTGAAGAAATGTTCCGCCGGTTTCCACTCGTTGCCGCCGCCAGGATGGTGGCTGCCGATATCGAATGCGGCGGCGTTACTCTCAAGCAAGGGGAAATGGTCCTGCTTCCTACCGCCCTTTCCGGCCTTGATGCGCGCCGGAACCCCGAGCCCTGGAAGCTCGACTTCGCGCGGCGAGGTATTGCCCATTCGACTTTCGGCGAAGGACCTCACCGCTGTGCAGGACTTCACCTCGCCAGGCTCGAGACCACCATCATGCTGGAGGAATGGTTCAAGCGAATTCCGGAGTTTCGGCCCCGTGACGGTTCCCGGCCGCGCTACCAGTCCGGCGTTGTCGCGCAGGTCGAGGAGGTCGAACTGCAATGGTGACAACCAGCAACGCAGCAACCATGCAGGCCATCGTCTGCGATGCCTATGGTCCTCCCGATAATCTGAAAGTGGGTAACGTCGCGAGGCCTGACCTTGCTGCCGACGAAGTCCGGATCAGGTCAGCTACCGCCGGGATCAATTTCCCGGACAGTCTCATCATCAAGGGTGCCTATCAGCTAAAGCCACCCCTCCCCTTCGTGCCCGGATTCGAGGTCGCGGGCGAAGTGATCGAGGTGGGTTCGGGCGTTTCGGCTGTGCACCCTGGGCAAAGGGTGATGGCGCTCACGAGCAGCGGTCACGGCGCCTTCGCTCAGGAGGCTACCGCCAGGGCAGCGGAAGTGGTGCCTATCCCAGAGACCATGGACTATGCGACCGCAATCGCACTCTTCACGGCCTACGGCACCGCGTTTCACGCTCTTGTCCAGCGAGGCACAGTCTCGCCCGGTGAAACGCTCGTGGTGCTCGGCGCCTCGGGCGGCGTGGGTCTCGCTGCGGTCGAACTGGGCAAGGCGATGGGGGCGACGGTCATTGCCGTGTCACGCACCCGCGCGCGATCCGCAACGGCCGCCGAAATGGGCGCCGACCATGTAATCGGATATGCCGAGGAGGATGTGCGCAAACGGGTGCTCGAGCTGACCGGGGGGCGCGGCGCCGATGTGTGCATCGACATGCTGGGGGGCGAGCCCTTCCAGGCGATGTCCCGGGCGATGAACTGGGATGGACGGCTGCTCGTCGTCGGTTTCACCACCGGCGAGATACCCAAGCTGCCGGTGAACCTCGTCCTGCTCAAGGGCTACCAGCTCGTCGGGGTCTACTGGGGGGGCTTTCTCGCGCGCGATCCTGCCGCGAATTCCGACAATTTCAGGACGCTGGCCGAGTGGATCGCCCAAGGCCGGATAAGTCCGCGCATCGCTGCGCGGTACCCGCTCGAAGCCGTGCCCACGGCCCTGAACGATCTCTTGTCGCGCCGGATCAGTGGCAAGCTTGTGATCGACATCGCGCCCGAAGCAAACGCGGGAGCAGTCGCATGAATACCGATCTCGAAGCCTTCATCGACAAGCAGCGTATCCACGAGGTCCTGTCTACCTACTGCCGCGGGGTTGATCGCTGCGATGCCGCCCTCGTCAGGTCGGTGTATCATCCCGATAGCTACGACGACCACGGATACTGGAAAGGTCCCGGACACGAGTTCGCGGACTTTGTGGTCGACCGCCTGTGGCGGGCCAATTCGGCGACCATGCACACGATCGCGAACGTGCTGATCGACCTGCCGGAGCCGGGCATCGCGATCTCCGAGGCCCACGTCCACGTGACGCTGATCCGACGTGGCTCGGGCGAGACGGTCGCTGACGTCATGGGTGCCCGCTACATCGATCGCCTGTCCAAACGCGACAATGACTGGAAAATCGACGAACGCACGGTCGTGCTCGAATGGACCAAGGTCGAGACATGGCCCGTTTCGGACCCTGCGATCCCACTCGACAACTTCACCTGGGGGCAACGCGGCGACACGCGCGATGCAGTCTACGAAATGCTCGAAAGACGCACATTGCAATCAACCATCCCGGTTACGGAGGGCCACCGATGATACTGGGTCTGCACCACACCGCGATCGCGACGGGCGACATTGAAAGGCTGGCCGACTTTTACATCACCCAGTTCGGCTGCAAGCTACTGGTGGCGGATGGCTGGTCGAACGCTGAGGATCTTGATGCGATCGTCGGCCTCCGCGGGTCCGCTGCGCGCTTCATGCTTCTTGATGCCGGAAACCAGTGCATCGAGCTGTTCGAATTCACTTCCCCGGCGCCTTCGGCAGGCGATCCGGACCGGCCGGTGTCCGATCCCGGTTTCACGCACATCTGCTTCGCGGTCCGCGACATCGATGCGGAGTTCGAACGTCTTTCAGCGGCAGGGATGCGCTTCCATACACCGCCCAAGCGCGCTGGAGACCGACCGTTTCGCGCGACGTACGGCCGCGACCCGGACGGAAACGTCGTCGAGTTGCTAGAGATCCTCGGTGATCACCCCTTCAATTACGAACCGACCTGTCCGCGGTGGCAAGCAGACAAGAACGATCAATAATTTCCCCCCCAGCGCGACGGAAATTCGCGCGCATGACTCAAGGAGTACACAGTGCAACTGGATGGCAAGCGGATAATCGTGACCGGCGGCGCCCAAGGAATCGGAGCCGCCATCGTGCGCGCTTATGTTGAGGCCGGGGCGACAGTCTCATGCATGGACCTGCAGGAGGAGCAGGGACGCGCGCGAACGGCCGAGGCGTCCGCCGCCGGTCCGGGAACCGCGACGTTCTACAAGCTCAACGTGACGGATCGCAGCGAGGTCGATGCCCGGTTCGCCGAGGCCTCGGCGGACATGGGTGGCCTTGACGTGATGGTCAACGTGGCAGGCGTCCAGTCGTTCGTCGATGTCGCGAACGTTGATGAGACATCCTACCGCCGCCTCTTCGACATCAACGTGCTCGGAACGATGAACACCAACGGCTCGGCCTTCTCGATCATGAAGGCATCCGGCGGAAACATCATCAACTTCGGATCAAGGTCCGGGCTCACGAGCGAATTGGACAATGCCGTCTACGGCGCCACCAAGGGGGCGGTGCATACGTGGACGCGATCGGTCGCCCAGGAATGGGGTCCCTCAGGGGTACGCGTCAACGCGGTGCTCCCGTATGTCGTGACACCGATGTATGAGAAGTTCCGCGAAGCCATGTCGCCAGACGACCTGGCGAAACACGACGAGGAAGTGCGGTCTTCGATCCCTCTGGGCGGCAAGTTCGGTGACCCGGCACGCGATCTCGCACCGGTAATGGTTTTCCTGGCCAGCGACGCGACGCGCTACATCACGGGCCAGATGTTTCCGGTAGATGGCGGGTTGATTTCTGTGCGCTGATCCTAGTTCACGCAAAGCCCGACAGGGCTTCGGGGCGGCAGGTATCAACCTGCCGCCCCGCCCTCCTCCGGGCTTTGAAACTCAGTTCACCGGCTCACGCGCCTCGAACGCCACGCCCGGCAGGTCGGGCGACAGGCGCCAGTCCGCCAGCATGTCGCGCCAGGCATCCCAGCCGGGCAGATAACCCTTGAACAAGGCCCACTTCAGTTCCTTGTCGCCCTCGTTGTTGAAGTAGCTGGGCGTACACCCTTGCTGGAACTCGGACATGTCGACCTCGTTGGCGCGGCAGTGCGCGACGTAGCCGGCGACGCCCTCGGCGGTGGCGCAGAACTTGTCGGCACCGCGCCGCAAGGTTTCCCCGATCATGAAGGCGAGGTGTTCCGCCTGACGCCCGAACTGCTCGGTGGTGCTGGAGTTCGTCGCACCCTGGATGTAGCCCATGTAGAACATGCCGGGGAACTTGTCGGTGGTGACGCCGTGGAGGGTGGCCGGGCCGTTCTCCCAGTGGTCGTAGATCGACAACCCGTTCTCGCCCTCGACGGTGGCGATGCCCCAGCGGCGCTTCAGGTCCGACGTCACCTCGAAGCCCGAGGCGAAGATCATCAGATCGACTTCGTACTCCACGCCGTCGGCGACGAAGCCCTTCTCGGTCATGCGCTCCACGCCCTGCGTGGCGGAGACGTCGATCAGCTTGACGTTGGGCTGGTTGAAGGTGGGGTAGTAGTCGTTGTTGGACAGCGGCCGCTTGCACATGAAGCGGAACCACGGCTTCAGGCTTTCCGCCGTTTTCGGGTCCTCGACGATCGCATCGACGCGGCGGCGCAGGCGTTCCATGACCTGATAGTCCACCACGTCGCGCCGGGCCATGATCTGACCGATATCCAACTGGGGGAAGCCGTCCGCTTCCAGTTCGAGGTTCAGGTTGCGGCTGATCTCGGTCCAGATGTCGCAGATCTGGTCCGGCTCGCCGGGCAGGAAGAACGCTTGCGCGCCCCGATGGAAGTTCGCCATGCGCTCCCGCTGCCAGCCGGGCTGGAGCGAGGCTGCCCAGTCAGGATCGGTCGGCGGATTGGGCCGCTCGTCGATGTTGGAAGGCGTGCGCTGGAGCACGTAGAGTTGCTTTGCATACTTGCCCAAGTACGGCACCGCCTGGACCGAGGTGGCGCCGGTGCCGACGATGGCGACGCGCTTGTCA
>NZ_BSFC01000033.1 GCF_027922145.1 Novosphingobium resinovorum
CCTTCTTTCCGTATCCAGGCTGAATCAGATCACACCGACTTCGTCAACGCGCTGGTAACGCCCCCTGAGTGGTGCCACAGCGGTTTTCAGAGCCGCCGACACCTTTGCTACTTGGCGAAAACAGAAAATCGGGGAGCGGCGCATCGAACAGGCAGAGCGCATTCTAACAGCGTTGTATGAGGCCTATGACGCAATGATCTACGCACGGGGGCTGGCTATTACCGCAACATGAAACGGAAACGGCGAAGACCGAGGTAGAGCAGGAACAGGGGTGGAATGCGCGGTCCCCTGAAAAGCAAGATCGCGTGGCCTTCGCCCAAGCAAAGCTCAATCGCCTGAGGTGGTCACGTCCCGAGGCGTGGTGTAGGTTCCGACAGTAGCGCTGCTGGACGGACGCGCGCTTTCCATATCGCGCTGTAGCGTCCGGCCAGCAGCGCGGGTGGTCACCGTGAGTTTCGAATAGGTTTGGGTTGCGAAGCTCAAACCGGGAAGGACCCTCGGCTTGATCGAGCACGTCGCCGAGGCTCTTCCAGATTCCGGACAGGTTCTCGCGATCGCGATCGACGATGGCGAAATTGAGCTTCATCAAAATGAGCGATGTCCGCGCTTCTAGGCTGTTGTTTGGGCGGTCGCTATCGTCGGCCATTGCCTGCAACGCCTTGCGCAACCCGCCGGCGCGCGCGTCGAGTTTGCTTTCCTCGCGCGTCAGGCCATCGTGGATTACGGCATTGAACAAGAGCTGCAGCAGGTTCGACAGAAATTCGAGATAGCGAATATGGCTGGCGCCAATCGCCTCTGCCGCAAACTCATCGTAGCTATCGTTGAGAAGTTGTAGGTCGTCGAACCACCACATGGCGGTCCAAAGCGCCTCGTAGTGGGTTTCGAGTTTCTGGCGATAGGAGCCGTCCTTCTTGGCCAAGCGAATGGCCCGGGCAAAGCGGCCATCGGCTTCCACCCGCGGGCGTTCAAGGTTGCGGGATAGTTTGGCCGCGACCAGTGCTTCCGTGACGCGCTGGCGTTCTATCCCGGCGAAGGCTGCCGGGTCTTCAATCTGCTGTTCGATGTCGGTGAGCTGCTGGGTCCGCGAATAATCGGTTGCTGGGAGCGAGGTCTAGCGGCTGGCGAGGCGGTTATAAACCGCGAGTCGCCTCCAGTGGCGCCAGCGTCGGCACCCCTAAAGCGATACCCCATCGACATGGTGAATGACCGTCCGCTTTCGGAAAAATGTCCGTTGGCGTTGAACGTCCGCTACGGGGGCGCAAAGCCGCCATCGCGCATCGTGGCTCGAACGTCCACTATGCTGCCATCGTTTCTCCAAACCGGACCGAGCAGAAGGTCCCAACCCGCGTCAGTCCTGAGCAACTATCCGATCGCGCTTCGCAGTCCGAATATACCTTTGGCTGTCTGCGATCTTCTGGCTCCCAGCGTTCGCCACTTCGTCTGGGTCATCGCGCCCCAGGCGTTGGTTTCTCGCCCAATGACCGAATGGAAGGGTGGGAACGTCTTGGGAACGGCCAACCAGGCCAGCGGGTCCATCCAGTTTCGATAGCGTTGGCATTGTCTAACTTCGCTCCGAGCTCGAGCGTGTGATGCTATGCTTCACGGACACTCCCCACAATCCTGCAGGATGGTAGTGAGCCCGGTGATTGCGCCGTGTGCACAGGGTTGTCCTCATGCAGGGCGCTAGGACCGATTTAAACCGGTTGACCGCGAGGGGTTGAGAATGAGAACATAAAGCGAACAAATTCGAGTCTCAAGAATCACCATGAACCCTGCTTCATCTCATCCGCAGATGGGCGTTGATGCCCTTCGCGCCATGGCGACGCCGCTCGCCGACTATCGGATCATGCCGTTTGGCGTAGAGACGCTGGATGATCGCCTGAGCTCCGGTGGCCTGCGCGCCGGCGCCCTGCATGAAGCGACCGCGCTGACCTGCTCGCTGGTCGATGACGCGGCGGCCACCCTGTTCCTTGCCGGCATCGCCGCGCGGGAAGCACGTGCGGCCGCCGCGCCGGTCCTGTGGGTCAGCTCCCGCAATGACCTCTATGCCCCTGGCCTGGAACAGGCGGGCCTCGGCTCTGCCGACGTGATCCACGCACAGCCGCGCGACGATGCCGCACTGCTCGCGGTGGTCGAGGATGCGGTGCGCGATGGGACGCCCGCTGCCGTTGTTGCCGAAGCCAGCAAGGTCTCGATGGTCGCGACCCGCCGCCTGCAGCTTGCCGCAGCCGAGGCCGACATCCCGGTGCTTCTACTGCGCCGTCATCGCGGCCGGGACCGCGATCCGCTGGCCGATCTATCGGCGGCGTGGACACGCTGGCGCATATCCAGCGCGCCTTCCGAGCGGCTTGGCGTTGCCGGTGTAGGGCGCCCGCGCTGGCTGGTCGAACTCGCACGCCAACGCGGCGGCGAGGGCTTTTCAATGATCGTGGAGGGATGCGATGCGACGGGTCGTCTCGCTGTTCCTGCCGTTTCTGGCCATCGAGCGGCTGAGACGGCAGGACCGGTTCGCCGCGCCGCGGCCTGAGCCGCGCGCACTCCAGCTTCCTGTCGACGACAATCCCGGTGCCTGCTCGGTTCCTCGCGGGGGCGGATGGCGGCCGGGTGCCCGGTGGGCGCGCGAGCGGCAGAATGGAGAAGGGCAGGGGGCCGTAAGGGGCGAGGACCGCACACGCCTTGATGTCGAGCGCGAGATCGCGGCGCTGCCGTTGCACGCCAGGCCGCCAATGCGCGAGCTGGGATGGCGCTCTGAGACTACCGAGCATCCGTTCAAGCGTACGGTCTCTTCTGTGACACCGGCAGAGGTGCGCGACGCGGCGAAAGTCATGGTTGCCCCGCTGGCGCTCATCGGCAAGGTCGGCCGCCGCGACGAGATCGTCTCGGCCTGTCCGGCGGCGAGAGCATTGGGCATCAATGTCGGCATGGCGGCAACCCATGCCCGCGCGCTCGTCTCCGATCTTGACGTCCGCCCCGCGGAGTCCGAGGCCGATGCTGCATTGCTCGATGGCCTCGCGGTGTTCGGCATTCGCCGCTGGTCACCGGTCGTTGCAGTCTCGCTGCCCGACGGGATCTGGCTGGACCTGACCGGCGCCGCGCACCTGCATGGCGGCGAGGAACGCTTCTGCCAGCGGCTCCACGCCTTCTGTCGCCGGGCCGGGTTCACTGCCCGCATTGCGATCGCCGAAACCCCGGGCGCCGCGCACGCGCTGGCCCGCTACGGCCGCGAAGACATTGCCATCATTCCGCACGGCGGGGTGCTGAAAGCGCTGTCGGCGCTTCCGGTCGCGGCGCTGCGCCTCGAAAGCGGCGCGCTGGGCGCCGCGCGCAAGTTCGGCTTCGAGACGATTGCCGACCTGCTGCCCGTCGCGCGCGGGCCTTTGGCACGCAGGCTGGGTCTCGCCGCCATCGATCGGCTCGATCAGGCGCTTGGCGGCAAGGCCGAGCCGATCACGCCGCGTGAGGACATGGTCATCCCTGCGGTCGAGCGTCGGCTGCTCGAGCCGATCGGCACCGCCGATGCGATAGCTCAGGTGATGCACGACCTGCTGAAGGATCTCGCCGACGTTCTCCAGCGCCGGGGGCTGGGCGCGCGGTCGCTGCGCCTCTGCGTCTTGCGGATCGATGGCGGCGAGCAGGTGGTGGCGATCGGCACTTCCCGCCCGATCCGCGAGGTGCCGCACTTGCTGCGCCTGCTGAAGCTCAGGATCGAGCGCATCGACCCTGGCATGGGCCTTGAGCAGTTCCGGCTGCTGGCGCCCCACACCGAGCCGCTCGATGCCGAGAATCTCGGCGCGATCCTCGCTGGTGAAAGTACGGTTCGTGATCCCGCGCGTCTGGTCGACGTTGTGGCCGGAAGGATCGGCCCTCAGGCCGTGTTCCGCATCGCGCCAGTCGAGAGCCATGTGCCTGAGCGTGCGGTGAGGCTTGTCAGTCCGATTGAGACGACCGGCTCCTGGCCAGCCTGGCAGCGCCCGGTGCGGTTGTTCACGCGGCCCGAACCCTTGCGCCGGGTCATGGCTTTGCTGCCCGACCAGCCACCAAAACGTTTCGAATGGCGAGGCCGGTCCTACACGGTCGTGGCCGGCGACGGGCCGGAACGCATTCATGGCGAATGGTGGCGGCGCAACGGTGAAGTCTGGGCCGTGCGCGACTACTACCGCGTCGAGGACAAGGCGGGCGGGCGCTACTGGGTGTTCCGCCGCGGTGACGGCGTTGCCGGCGAGACCGGCGATCTCTCGTGGTGGATGCACGGGGTCTTCGCATGACCGGCTATGTCGAACTTCAGGTGCTGACACACTTCTCGTTCCTGCGCGGCGCCTCGAGCCCGGACGAGCTGTTCTCGGTCGCGGCGAAGCTCGGGTATTCCGCCATCGGCATCGCCGACCTTGGCAGTGTCGCCGGGGTGGTCCGCGCCTGGGAGGCGGAGAAGGCCACCGGGGTACGCCTCATCGCCGGAACCCGGGTCGATCTGTCCTGCGGTCGCCGCCTGTTGCTTTACCCCACAGATAGACCTGCCTGGTCGCGCATCACGCGACTTCTTACCATTGGCAAGCGCCGGGCGGGGAAGGGGGCTTGCCTTCTGCACTGGCCCGAGCTCGAAGCCTGGTCCGAGGGCGTGATCGCCATTCTCCTGCCGCACGAGGCGGATGCGGACAATGCTGCGGCGCTCGCCGATCTTCGATCCGTCTATGGCAGGCGCGCGCATATGGCACTGTTCCAGCGCCGCCGCCCGGACGATGCCGTGCGGATCGACGGACTGGCGCGCCAGGCGAGGGAGGCCGGGGTGCGCGCCGTCGTCACCGGCGACGTGCTGTACCATGCGCCCGATGCCCGGCTGCTGCAGGACGTGGTGACCGCGATCCGGCACAACTGCCGGGTCGATGACCTTGGCTATCGCCGCGAGGTCAATGCCGATCGCGCGCTCAAGTCTGCGGAGGAAATGCAGCGCCGTTTCGCCGCCTATCCCGATGCCCTGCGCGCCAGCGTCGATATCGCCGAGGCCTGCACCTTCTCGCTGAGTGACCTCACGTATCACTACCCGCAGGAGAAGGTGATCGAGGGCCTGACCGCGCAGCAGGCGCTGGAGACGATGGCGCACGAGGCGCTTGGCGCCATGTTCGGCGGCGATCCGCCGCAGGACTACCGCGACCAGATCGCGCATGAACTGAAGCTCATCGCCGAGCTGAACTACGCGCCCTACTTCCTCACCGTCCATTCCATCGTCGCCGAGGCTCGGCGACGGGGCATCCTGTGCCAGGGGCGCGGATCGGCGGCGAACTCCTGTGTCTGCTTCGTGCTCGGCGTCACCTCGATCGATCCGATCAAGCACGAACTGCTCTTCGAGCGCTTCGTCTCGGGTGAGCGGCGCGAGCCGCCCGACATCGACGTCGATTTCGAGCACGAGCGGCGGGAGGAGATCATCCAGTGGATCTTCGAGACCTACGGGCGCGACCGGGCAGCGCTGACTGCGGTGATCACCCGCTTCCGCGCGCGCGGCGCCGTGCGCGATGTCGGCAAGGCCATGGGCCTGCCCGAGGATTTGACTTCGTCGCTGGCAGGGCTGGTCTGGGGCTGGTCGGCCGAAGGCGTCGGCGAGAAGCAGGCTGAGGAACTAAATCTCGACATGTCAGACCGGCGGCTTCGCCTGACTCTCGACCTCGCGCGCCAACTGATCGGCGTGCCGCGCCAGTCCAGCCAGCATCCCGGCGGCTTCGTGCTCACCCACGACCGGCTCGATGACCTCGTGCCCATCGAGCCGGCTGCGATGGCCGATCGCCAGATTATCGAATGGGACAAGGACGACATCGATGCCCTGAAGATGATGAAGGTCGATGTGCTGGGGCTCGGCATGCTGGGCTGCATGAACCGGGCCTTCACCATGCTGGAAGAGAGCAAGGGCCTGAAAGTCGGACTAGCCGACCTCCAGAGCGACGACCCCGACGTCTACGCCATGATCCAGAAGGCCGACACGCTCGGCACCTTCCAGATCGAGAGCCGGGCACAGATGTCGATGCTGCCGCGCATGAAGCCGCGCCGTTTCTACGACCTGGTGATCCAGGTCGCGATCGTTCGACCCGGTCCGATCCAGGGTGATATGGTCCATCCCTACCTGCGCCGCCGCGAGGGTCTGGAGAAGCCGGAGTACCCGCGCCCTGAACTGCGCGCCGTTCTGGAGAAAACCCTCGGGGTACCGCTTTTCCAGGAGCAGGCGATGAAGGTGGCGATCGTCGGCGCGGGCTTCACCGCCGTCGAGGCCGACCAGCTGCGCCGGGCGATGGCGACCTTCAAGATGACCGGCGGGGTCTCGCATTTTTCCGAAAAGCTGATCGAAGGCATGGTCGGCCGCGGCTATCCGCGCGACTTCGCCGAGCGCACTTTCCGGCAATTGGAAGGCTTCGGCTCCTACGGCTTCCCGGAAAGCCACGCTGCGAGCTTCGCCAAGATCTCCTATGCCTCGAGCTGGATGAAGCATCATCACCCCGACGTCTTCTGCGCCGCCCTGATGAATGCGCAGCCGATGGGCTTCTATGCCCCGGCCCAGATCGTCGGCGACGCGCGCCAGCACGGCGTCGAGGTCCGGCCGGTCTGCATCAATGCGAGCCGCTGGGATTGCTCGCTCGAACCGACACGAGGTCGATACCATGCCGTGCGGCTTGGCTTCCGGCAGGTGCGCGGGCTTTCCAACGCCGATGGCGCCAGCATCGTCGGTGCGCGTGGAGAGATCCCGTTCGAGTCCGTCGAGGATGCCTGGCGCCGCTCCGGCGTTCCGCGCGCCGCGATCGAGAAGCTGGCGGACGCCGATGCCTTCCGCGCCTTCGGATCCGACCGGAGACAGGGGCTATGGAAGGTGCGGGGGCTTGGCGAAGCGCCGTTGCCGCTTTTTGCTGCAGCGGATCGTGCAGCAAAAGCGATCAGCGCAGAAGGGATCGAACCCGACGTTGCCCTGCGTCCGCTGACCGATGGCCGCGAGGTGATCGAGGATTATCGTTCGCTCCAGCTGTCGCTGCGCGCCCATCCGCTCATGTTCGTGCGCGAGGACCTCGCCCGGCGCGGGGTTACGCGCTGCGCCGACCTTGCGAACATCCGCGATGGGCGCAAGGTCGAGGTGGCCGGGATCATCCTGGTGCGCCAGAAGCCCGGCTCGGCCAAGGGCGTGCTCTTCATCACCATCGAGGACGAAACCGGCATCGCCAACGGGATCCTGTGGCCCGATCGCTTCGAGGCCCAGCGCCGCACTGTGATGTCCGCCTCGATGGTGGGCCTCAAGGGCCGGGTGCAGAAGGAGGGCGAGGTGATCCACGTCATCTGCGACCGGATCATCGATCATGGCGATCTGCTTCACCGGGTCGGCGAGATGGCCTTCCCGCACCAGACCGGCAGGGGCGATGGAGCGCGCCATGCCAGCGCGCCGGATCGCGGGGACATTGTTCGACCAGAAGGGGGCTGGAGCCCCAAGCCCTACAACAGCTACTGGCCGCCTCATGCCGAAGGCCGCGATCCCGAGGACGTCGTGCGCTTCAAGTCGCATGATTTTCACTGACATGGATGCAAGCGTGCCGAAACATCAGCGCATCGTCATTGCGCTTTCAGTGCATATCCTGCGCGGCGGTGTAACCCGCTGCGGTGAAGCGCGGGTCGATACGGTCGAAGTCCGCCTGGCGCTTCGCTGTCTGCTCCCCCATTGCCGCGAGCGTTGGCCGCTTGAACTGTACTGGGATGCGGCGCGTCAGGAGAACGAGATCGGACGTGCCCAGGGTGTCACTGCGGCATTTAACGGAATTGTGCGTCAATTGCGGCTTGCCGGACGGTATGAAGATACGGCGTCGTCATAGTCACAGGAACGATACCGCGCTTTGTGAATGGAACAGGTCTGGCGTCCGGCAGCGCGCTGGATCGAGCCCGAAAAAAATCAATGCGCTTCCAGTAAATTCACCTGTCTTGGCGACCTTTGTGACCCTTGTGCGTTGACGGGAGCGATGTCTCAAATCGAAAGCTCCCTTCTGGTTGCCGCCAATCGCCTGCACCATCGCGGGTTCACCACCCCGATCATGTATTGCCGGGACGACGACGTTCTGATTGGCAGGATCGAAGGCATAGCGCACGATGTTTCCTGGCGCACCGTTGACCTGGTGGCTTTCAAGAGCGCGTTCATGGCCCACGTTGACGCCTACCTTCAGGGACAAGGCCGGCCGGTCGACGCAGATCGAGGGGCTGGGCCCGTGCGTCTCGTGTGAGGGCCGCGCGCGGCAACCCATGCGTAAGCCAGGAAAAACCATCCAGTGTGGAAAGGATCACGAAGTGCTCGAACACGTACCTGCCTGGCTGGGCAAATTGCTCAAGGATGTCCGCGCCGGACACTCGAAACTGGCAATTGTTCGCGAAGACATGGGCGACAGGCTCTTTCCGCTTTCGAGTCCGGCATTCGCGGACGGTCAGCGCCTCCCGATCAGGTTTACCGCCGACGGGGCCGGCGTTTCACCGTCGCTGAGCTGGGGACCCCTCCCCGCAGGGACAGCATCGTTGGCGCTGCTTGTCGAGGATCCCGATGCACCGGCCCCCAATCCCCTGGTGCATGCCCTTGTCTGGAATATCCCGCCCGACATTGGAGGACTGCCCGAGGGTGTGATCGTGCCCGACGGGGATGGCGCACCGGACGGCAGCGACGTAGGCCGAAACAGTTATCTGGCCGAAGGCTGGCTGCCGCCAGATCCTCCCAAGGGCCACGGTGCGCATGACTACGTGTTCCAGCTTTTTGCGCTCTCCCAGGTTCCGGTCCTCGAAGCCAACCCGGGCCGCTCCCCATTTCTCGATGCGATACATGGCAAACTCCTCGCCGCCGGCTTGCTGATCGGGACCTACTCCCGTGACGAGCCGGCAGCTTCGAGTACCGCCGGCGCCGGCCTGCGGCCCGCGGGCGCTTGATCCCCAATGATAGACGACAACGACAGAGCCTGGATGCGTGAAGCCATTCAATTGGCAAAAACGAAAGGAACAACGCCGCAGGACACCCCGATTGCTGCCATCATCGTGCTGGATGGCCGCGAGCTGTTCCGTGCGGTCAACGAGACCGAAGAGACTTGCGACGCGACGGCCCATGCCGAAATGATGGCTTTTCGCGGAGCAGGGCCGGCGCACGGCGACATGGACCTTCGCGGCGCGACGCTCTATTCGACCCTGCAGCCATGCGGCATGTGCACGATGGCCTCGATCTGGGCCAAGGTGGGTCGCATAGTCTACGGTGCGGGTCGCGACGACGTTCACCAGATGTATTTCGAAGATCGGCACCTCGACACGATGGACTTCATCAAGGATGCATTTCGAGACGACCTTGCCCTTGAAGGCGGATGTTTGCGGGCGGAATGTGCCGCCCTTTATTTCGCGCCCGGCGATGAGGTTCCGGTAGAAGAACAGGGTAATCTCTGAAAAGGGAAGCTGGCAACGACCAGCGGCCGGACATAGAAGACTATCTTCTCGCAGGATTTGACCCGTGTGTAACCGCGCCCGCATGAAAGGTGAAATCGAGACGATCTGGGGATCGGTCGCCGAACTCTTCAGCGAGCGCCCGCGTGACAATCGCTTTAACCCCCAGGAACTGCGCCCCCGGGCGCGGGCCTACGTGATGCGCGAACAGGGAAACATGTTCGGCTGGGACGTCATGAGCTGGGATGTCCTTGGCGGCAAGGCCGCCTGGCCGATGACCAACGTACGCAACCTCGCATTGCCGCAATGGCGGCGGCTTGCCGAGCGTCCCGAGAACCGCTGCGTGGTGCCGCTCACCGAATTCTGCGAGTTCACGCCGGACAAGCATGACCTTGGCGACGGCAAGCCGCCATTGAAGGGTGAGATGTGGTTTTCGGTGATCGACCAGCCGGTGTTCGCGGTCGCCGGTTTCTGGCAGCCAACCGAGGCGGGCAATGCCTTCGCGATGGTAACGTGCGATGCCAATTCACTCGTCGAGCCGATCCATCCAAAGGCGATGGTGACGATCCTCGAACCGGACGACGTCAATGTATGGCTGAGAGGGTCGTACGATGAAGTCCGCTCGCTCCAGCGACCGTTCGATGCAGAGAGAATGATGGTGCGCGGTCCTGTTTTCCCCACGCGAGAACCCACAACTTTGCCACCAAATTAGGCGTATCGGAATTCTTCGCTCCAGGTCATCGGGCGAACCGCCCGTATGCCGTCAGCAGGGTAAGCGTCCGATCATGGCTGAGGGGAAACTCATATCTGTATGGTGAGGTGGGACTGCCCCGGCCCGTAGCCTGATGTTGCGATGGAGATTCTGATCGGACATACAGGAAATCGGCCACTGCGGAGAGTGCTGTGTACCTGCCCCCTTTTCGAGTTCCGGTGTCTGAGGGCGCGCTGCAGTCTTTAGATCCAATGGACCTGATCGACAGTCATTCCAGCACTATCCGAAGACTGATTGGAGATCATTTTTACAATATTGATGAAATCCCGCACGCGTCCGCAATGGCTTACTTGGTCGAGTACTATGTTCACCAGGTTGAGAATGGCGGGCACGGTCAATTCCTTGGCAATGGACGCAGGTACGAGAACCTTCTCCCTATAGTGCAAGAAGGTCTGAGTGCGTTGAATGCTCAGCCCTTTCTCGACTTATATCTGCGATTCAGGAAATTTCTCGACGCAGATCATGCTCGAGCCGACCTCATCGCCGAAGGGTGCGGCTTCGGCGAATTGGAACCCGAGATCGAGAGGATAGACGCGGCGTTTCTGGCGCTTGAAAGATCCACAGTTTGGACTGAACTCGCCCGATTTCTGCGGCATCAGGCTGATCTTGATCCTGTTCGAGATAGTTCATTGCGATCGACGATAACGGCAATCGGGAGGCTTAATCCACGACAGCATTCTCGCGCTGTTGCGGAAATCGAGACCCACAAGTCTCATCCTCGATACGATCTTGCCAAAGACTTATGTGAAGCAGCGGGGCGGCGTATTACCCGTATGGGTGCTGGGTGGCAAAATGGTCCGGGTGAAACGATAGATGGGGTGATGACCTCTGAGGGAATGGTCTGGATGAGGGCGGGGGATAAGATCGCCCTTCTCGGCCTTAATCTTGGGGATGTAACGTCCTGCCAACGTTTACCCGGCCTTCTCGCAGTTGCGAAATCCGATGGCGTGGCCTGGCGTATTGATCAACTCAGCGGATTTTACCGCAGATTGGCGCGCCTGACGCCTCCACTGAGGAGACTTGCGCAACATTTTAAGCTTCGACGTTAAGGCGCGCTTCCATCCATCGCCAAGGCAGCAGTTCATCGATCCGGTTGATCGGGTGGCCCTTGCCAATGCGGTCAAGCACATCAGCAAGCCATTCCTGCGGATTGGCGCCATTGAGTTTGGCCGTCTCCAGAAGCGAAAGCATGGAAGCGGCGCGCTCACCGCCACAATCGGCACCGGCAAAGAGCCAGTTTTTGCGGCCGACGGCAATGCCTGAGTCATTATGCTGCTCCTTTTAAATGGCGGAAAACAGGGATTCCTGGTTCTGGTCCTGAGTGCGACACGGGCCTTTTTGCGAGATCGCCGCTCTGACATCGGGCCTTTCGAGGTCTTTGGCGCGGATTTGATGAGGCGCGCCGGGCATAATTTGCTCGGTGTGGAGCAGGCCGGCTTCGACGACACGGCGTATCTTGTGATTGGTGACGCCGAACTTTGTAGCGGCTTGCGACATGGTGAGCCATTCACCGTCAGTGTTGCCGGCTGCGCGATAGCCCTCGATCTTATGGACGTGGCGCAGCGAGCTGACACGATGCCCAGTCCATGTCTTGCCCTGACCCGTTCGCATACCCATGCGATTGAGTGTAGCGGCGACATCGGCATCGGACCAACGCGTCGCCATTGATCGGATGATCGCCATCGCTTCTGCAGGTGTGCTTTTGGTATGTTCGCCTGTCCTGGGTTTTCGAATGCGAACCTGGGAGTGCTGCCCGCCTTGCCAGTGGATGGTGAGTTCTACTTCGCGTCTAACCTTGTCCTCGGTTACGACTATGTCCTTGACCAGCGCCCGCATCAGGCGCTGGCGAAATCGCATATCAACGTCTGGGTTGTTCCATGCCGCCTTGAGGTCGTGAGCCAGCCCAGCGAAATCCGGCCTGGCAGCTTCATCACGTACGTCGCGCTCGTTGAGCCGCGCTTCGCAGGCCTCGACACGGCGGAGCGCGGCTTCCCAACTCTTCTCGAGCTGAGCGGCGATCAGACGGTTATCAGGATCGCAGGCAGCGTAACGCCGCTCTGCAAGTGAGGCTTCGTAGCGGGCTTGCTGCAAATCCAGCTTGAGCATCTGTCGTCTCTGCGCTTCGCCTTCGAGATACATGCTCTCTGCCTCCAAAGCCGCGTCGATCGCCAGGGGGGCGACGGCGCGCAGCAGTTCCTCCGTAACCGCGGCGTCCGTTCGAGCGCCATTGGTGGTCATGCATCGGGGCCCGGCCAGCATGAAGGTCGAACGGTCGCAACGGTAGATATGGTAGCCGATGCGGCGGCCGACATAAACGACGCTTAGCCTTCCGCCGCAATGTCCGCAGGTAAGCATGCCCGGCAGGAGAGCTTTGCCGCCCCGGCCGGACTTTACCCCGCCGCCCTTGCCGTAGGCATTGGTCGCCAGGGCCTTCTGGTTCCGCTCAAACTCATCCCAGCTGACATAACCGTCATGATGCTGCTTGAGTATAACACCCCAGTCGTCATACGACTTGCGATGGCCATAGCTCTTGCGCACCCGGCCACCGACGATCTCTGCGCGCTTCTCGGTTTTACCGTAGACATAGGCGCCGGCGTAGAACGGGTTTTTGAGCACGCTGATTACGTTGCGATAACGGATCGGAACCCAATCAAAGGAGACCATCCTCTTGCCGTCTGACGGGCGCGGAAAATGCAGGCCTTCGGCGCTCAAGGCAATCAGCACCTGGCGTGCGCTGCCGATCTCGCGGAACCGCGCAAATATGTGCCGAATAGCCTCCTGAACGCGAATGTCGGGGTCAAGACCCAGCCCATAGTCACGATGCCAGATGTAGCCGATCGGAACGCTGATGCGCAGTTCGCCACGCTCAGCCTTCTGTCGTGCAGCCTCGTACATGCGGCCACGGATGACAGAAAGCTCAAACTCGCTGATGTTACCCTTCATACCGAGCAGCAGCCGGTCGTTTGGCCTGGCCGGATCGTAGATGCCATCAACATCGATGACACGGGCATCGACTTGACCGCAAAGTTCAAGAAGTCGGTGCCAGTCAGGCCCGTTGCGAGAAAGGCGAGATGCCTCGAGGCACAATACCGCGCCGACGCCGCCCGTGCATAGATCCTCCACCAGACGCTCGAAGCCAGGGCGATCCACTGCACCGCTCGCGCTGCGTCCAAGATCCTCATCAATCACCTCGACGTCACGGAACCCCCAGTGCCGTGCAAGATCAACGAGTTCGTATTGCCGGCGCTGGCTCTCCAGGTTCCCGGTAACCTGCTGTCCTGTGGACTGCCGAACGTAAACAACCGTCTTGCGCCTCAGCAACGCAGTCGGAAGAAGGTTACCGCCCGTCATCGGTCATCTCCTCGTC
This sequence comes from Novosphingobium resinovorum, assembly GCF_027922145.1. Taxonomy (GTDB): domain Bacteria; phylum Pseudomonadota; class Alphaproteobacteria; order Sphingomonadales; family Sphingomonadaceae; genus Novosphingobium; species Novosphingobium resinovorum. The sequence goes on from NZ_BSFC01000033.1 coordinate 13,560, forward strand.
CGGGATGCCCGAGGCCGCTATCAACAGCTTGGCGAGGCTGGCCACTGCGGCAGCGCGTTGGCCGCTCGCCAGGCCGTCCAGAGCTTGCGAGTCGAGCGGCATGATTAACTGGCGGAGTGCCGGTAGCCGCGGCGGTGGGGGCAAAGCCTTCATCGATTACCTCCTGAGCATTCAAACCGCTCAGCAGGGCATTACGAAGGCTCGAGTCGATCAAGAGCCTATGGAGATTGGTCAACGCGTCTACGGTAACCTGAGGGCTACCCAAGCTGAATGCCTCGCAGACCTTGCGGTCCAACATCCATGCAGGGATGACGATGACTTCGCCCGGACGCACGACAATGTGAGCGGCCCTCCCGGTCGCCCGATCCTCCATATACTCGCACTGCACCGTGCGCCCGAAATATGGGTGCCACCGGTACCAGATGACGACGTCTTGCCCGACATGGGCAGAATGTCTGCGAGATGGCTATGCCCCTGAGAGCATTCTCCGCCGGATTGTTGTCGATCTCCAGCCTGCCATCGTCGGTGTAGGTGAGCAGTTGCGGCTTCAGCTTCACGGCATAACGCAGGGCCTCGGCTAGCGGTGAACGGGCCGATGCCCTGGACACCACATCGTCAGCCCAGGCGAAGAAATCCAGCGCCTTCAGCTTTGAGAGCTTACGAGCCTTGCGGCGGAAATCTGCGGGTTCGCGCACGATCTGTTGCTCGACGTCGTAAAGCTCGCCGATCAGTTGCAGCCCTTCGATCGCAGCCGAGTTCGGGTCCGCCTTGTAGACATCGTTCAGCTTGCGCCGGGCATGGGCCCAACACGCAACGGGCGTAATCGGAGCAGGCTGGCGGTCACTCGCGTAGAGGCGCTCAAAGCCGGCATAGGCATCGGCCTGCAAGAAGCCCGCAAAGGTCTTGAGATGCTCGCGCGGTCGTTCATCCTTGCGATCGGGGCTATAGCGAAACAGCGCTGCCGGTTTGTCCAGATGGTCGTCTGTGAAAAGCGCTGAAGCCCGCAGGGAGGCGTGGGTTTTGGTGGATATGAA
>NZ_BSFC01000034.1 GCF_027922145.1 Novosphingobium resinovorum
CCTTCTTTCCGTATCCAGGCTGAATCAGATCACACCGACTTCGTCAACGCGCTGTTAAGGCCGTCTGGCGATATATGGGTATGGGCGCGGCTGGCAATGCCTGCGGCTTCCATACCTGCGGTTTGGAGTGTTGAAATGCGCAAGGTGGGTCTCAAGGTGGCAGCGGCAGGCATTGCGCTGGCGGTCGCCACTCTGGTCGGCGGCTGCACGTCGATCCGCGACCATCGCGGTTACCTGATCGACCAGGCGCTGCTCGATTCGGTGCAGCCGGGCATCGACAACCGCATGTCGGTGGAAAAGACCCTCGGTCGCCCGACCTTCGAAAGCCAGTTCGGCACCAAGGACTGGTACTACGTCTCGCAGCAGGTGAAGACGCCGCCGTTCCGCAAGCCGCGCACGGACAGCCAGACCGTGCTGCGCGTCCGCTTCGACGCGGCTAACAACGTCGTCGGCGTCGACAAGCGCGGCGCGGAACAGGTCGCGCGGATCAATCCCGATGGCCACGTCACGCCGACGCTGGGCCGCCACCGCAGCCTGCTCGAGGATCTGTTCGGCAACATCGGCGCGGTCGGCGCGGGCGGCATGGGCGGCAACACCGGCTCGAACACGGGCCCCGGTCCGAACGGCAGCTGATCTCCTGTCTTGAACCATTCGGAGCGCGGCATATATCCGCGCTCATGAACAACGACGGGGCGAGCCACGGCCTCATTCAGTGGCACGGAACGACCATCATCGGCGTACGCAAGGGCGGCAAGACCGTCATCGCCGGCGATGGTCAGGTTTCCATGGGCAACACGGTCATGAAGCCGAACGCCCGCAAGGTCCGGCGCATCGGAGAAGGCGGCAAGGTCATCGCCGGCTTCGCGGGCGCCACTGCCGACGCCTTCACCCTTTTCGAGCGTCTCGAACGCAAGCTGGAGCAGTATCGCGGCCAGCTCATGCGGGCGGCGGTCGAACTCGCCAAGGACTGGCGCACCGACAAGTATTTGCGCAACCTAGAGGCGCTGATGATCGTCGCGGATGCCGATACCCTGCTGGTGCTGACCGGCAACGGCGACGTGCTGGAGCCCGAGGGAGCGGCTGGCGGCGACAGCCAGATCACCGCGATCGGTTCGGGCGGCAACTATGCTCTGGCCGCTGCCCGCGCGATCGACGCCTATGAAACCGATGCCGAGACGATCGCGCGCAAGGCCATGCAGGTCGCCGCCGACATCTGCGTCTTCACCAATGACCGCGTGACGGTCGAGACCGTCTGAGCCGGGAACCCACATGAACGACAATCTCACGCCCAAGGCGATCGTCGCCGCGCTCGACGCGCACATCGTCGGCCAGACCGAGGCCAAGAAAGCCGTCGCCGTCGCTTTGCGCAACCGCTGGCGCCGTCAGCGCCTGAATGCCGACCTGCGCGACGAGGTGACGCCTAAGAACATCCTGATGATCGGCCCGACGGGCTGCGGCAAGACCGAGATCAGCCGCCGCCTGGCGAAGCTGGCCGACGCACCCTTCGTGAAGGTGGAAGCCACCAAGTTCACCGAAGTCGGCTACGTCGGCCGCGATGTCGAGCAGATCGCCCGCGACCTCGTCGAGGAAGCGATCCGGTTGGAGAAGGAGCGCCGCCGCGAATCCGTGCGTGAGGCGGCCAGCAAGGCGGCGATGGATCGCCTGCTCAACGCGCTCGTCGGCGATGGCGCCTCGGAGGCGACGCGCGCCGCCTTCCACCAGCGCATCACCGAAAACGCGATGAACGAGACCGAAGTGGAGATCGAGGTCGAGGACGCTCCGGCGGGCCCGATGGAGATTCCCGGAATGGGCGGCTCGGTCGGCATGATCAACCTCGGCGACATCATGGGCAAGCTGGGTGGCCAGCGCATGAAGCGCCGCAAGATGAAAGTGCCTGACGCCTGGGACAAGCTGGTCGACGAGGAGTCGGAAAAGCGGCTGGATCAGGACGACGTCGCCCGCGTCGCGCTGGCGAACGCCGAGCATAACGGCATCGTCTTCCTCGACGAGATCGACAAGATCGCCGTCTCGGACGTGCGCGGCGGCTCGGTCAGCCGCGAAGGCGTGCAGCGCGACCTGCTGCCGCTCATCGAGGGCACCACGGTCGCCACCAAGTACGGCCCAATGAAGACCGACCATGTCCTCTTCATCGCCAGCGGTGCCTTCCACGTCGCCAAGCCGAGCGACATGCTGCCCGAACTTCAGGGACGCCTGCCGATCCGCGTCGAATTGAAGGCGCTGACCGAAGAGGACTTCGTGCGCATCCTCTCGGAGACGCGCGCCAACCTCATCGCCCAGTACAAGGCGCTCCTCGGCACCGAGCAGGTGACGGTGGAAGTGACCGCAGACGCCATCGGCGAGATCGCGAAGATCGCCGCGCAAGTGAACGAGAGCGTCGAGAACATCGGCGCCCGACGTCTCCAGACCGTGATGGAAAAGCTGCTCGAGGAACTCAGCTTCGAGGCCGAGGACCGCAAGGGGGAAACGGTGACGATCGACCAGACCTATGTGCGCGACAAGCTGTCCGGCCTCGCGGGCAACGCGGATCTGTCCAAGTACATTCTCTGACGGGCAGCACCGGAATGGTTCAGACGGGGCGCGGGCAGCTTGCTCGCGCCCTTTTTGTTCCTTGAATGTTCCTGTCAATCGCGTAGCTTCGGCGGCGAAGGAGAATCGCGATGAAACTCGAAGGTGGATGCCAGTGCGGCGCGGTGCGCTACAGCGTCGAAGGGGAGCCGCAGCACGTCGCGTTCTGTCATTGCGCCGATTGCCAGAAGTCTTCCGGGGCGCCGGCTGTCGCATGGGCAGCTTACGCGGCGGATGACTTCGCGGTGACGGCAGGAGCGGCTTCGTCCTACAGCTCCAACGGGGATGCGATCCGTCATTTCTGCCCGACGTGCGGATCCGGGCTCTATTACGTCAACGAAGCGGTCCTGCCCGGTCTGGTCGATATTCAGGTCGCCTCGCTGGACAAGCCCGATACCCTGCAGCCGCAGGCGCACATCCAGGTTGCCGAGCGTATCAGCTGGATGAAGCACGCGGCCAGCCTGCCGGAGTTCGAGCGCTATCCGGGATGACGGTGGCCTGTACGCTTGCAGAGCTGGATCTGGACGGAGTGAAACTCCATCCGGGGTTGGCCTTGCCTATGCTCGCCGGGTTGGAAACGGTCTTGGGACGAATGCCGTATGGCCGGGCTGTTTTTTGCAGGTCGATTATGCGATCGGGGCCTTGCCGTTCGGGCTGGAATGGCTAGGCATCTGATATCGGATAACCAGAGTGCTTCACATGTACCAGACCCCGGAAGATCGCCCCGTATATCGCCTGCTGACAGGAGCGGACGACCGTGCCTTCTGTGAGCGCGTGTCGGAAGCTCTGGCGCAGGGCTGGCGGCTCTACGGTTCGCCGTCACTATCATGGGATACGGCCGAGAACTGCATGAAGGCTGCCCAGGCCGTCGTCTGGCACGAGGCCGACGTCGTCAAGTGACAGTCAGCGAGGGGCGTCGTCCGTAGGGCTGACGTCGTGGTCTGCCCGATCCATGGCAAAGGCACGCTCGGCGATGCTCTCGGCCTTTGCCTGCGCCACATTGGAGGGCAGGGCCAGCGGGATGGCGCAGAGGGGCGTTGCCGCGAGGGCAAGCGCACCGATACCCGCAAAGCTGGACTTCATCGAATCATGTCTCCGGCAGAACTCTTCCCGAACGAACTGCTGAAGGTTCAAAGGGTTCCCTGACGGGTTCACCGTGATTGAGGCACGGTCCGCAGGCTTTCGCCTTGCCCGCACGCCCCGCATCGCGATGCTCGACTTGCCCTGACGCAGGAGCATTCAGGCTGATTGCTCCAGAATTTGCGGTCTGTAATGTTTTCCCGCCAGGTGATGTCGCCTGACGGGAAAACGCCTAAGCTTGCGGAGAACGACATGGTCCTCAAGACGGTCGCCCCTCTTGCCGCCGCGGCCTTCATCGCCGTGCCGGTCGCGGCGCAAGACATTGTGCCCATAATCTCGCCGGGTCAGGCAGCGGAGGGCGTGTTCAACCGTGCGCGCATGGAGGAACAGGCGCGCCGCCAACGCGAAAAGGATGCAGGGCAGGAAGCATCGAGCGATACGCCATCCGATTCCCGCCCCGCGCCCGGCACGCCGGAATTCCAGAAACAGGCGTGCGACAACCGCCCGATCTATCGCCGGCAATATGGCGAAGATCATCCGCAGGTCCAGAAACTCGAGGCGCTGTGCAAGGCCTCGGGTTACTGAACTACTCGGCGGCCTCGATCATCGCTTCGGCTTCGGCCGCCTGGCGCGCCCACATTTCTGCGTAGAGCCCGTCATGGCGCAGCAGTTCGGAATGGGTGCCGCTCTCGGCCAGCTTCCCTTCGTTGAGGACGAGGATGCGATCCGCGTCGGCGATGGTCGACAGGCGATGGGCGATCGACAACGAAGTGCGATGCTCGGCCACGCGGTGCAAGGTGGTGAGAATGTCCTGTTCGGTGCGGGAGTCCAGCGCACTGGTCGCTTCGTCGAGGATCAGGATCGGCGGGTTCTTGACCAGCGTTCGCGCGATCGCGACGCGCTGCTTCTCTCCGCCCGAGAGCTTGAGACCGCGTTCGCCGACTTCGGTTTCGAAGCCCTGCGGTAGCCGGTCGATCAGGCCCATCAGCGCCGCGCCGCGTGCCGCGGTCTCGATCTCCTGGACCTCGGCGCCGTCGCGGCCGTAGCCGATGTTGTAGCCGATGGTGTCGTTGAACAGCACCGAATCCTGCGGAACGATACCGATCGCGCCGCGCAGGCTCACTTGAGTGACCTCCCGTATGTCCTGCCCGTCGATCAGGATGCGGCCCGAAAGCGGATCGTAGAAGCGATAGAGCAACCGCGCGATCGTCGACTTGCCCGCGCCCGAGGGGCCGACGATGGCGAAGGCCTGACCGGCAGGCACCTCGAACGAAAGACCATGGAGGATCGTGCGGTCGGGTTCGTAACCGAAAACCACATCATCGAACACGATCGAAGGCTTGCGGATGACCAGCGCAGGCGCTCCCGGCGCATCGGAGACTTCCACCGAGGTGTCGAGCAGGCGGAACATCTCGGCCATGTCGATCAGGCCCTGCCGGATCGTGCGATAGACCATGCCCAACATGTCGAGCGGCCGGAACAACTGCGTGAGGTAGGTCTGCACGAAAACCAGCTGGCCCGCCGAATAATTGCCGCGCCACCAGCCGTAAACCGTCCAGGCCAGGGCACCCGCCATCAGCAGGTTGATCACCACGCCCTGCACGATGTTGAGCAGGCCGAGCGAATTCTCGCTCTTCACGGCGGCGACGGCATAGGCGCGGGTCGCCTGTGCGTATCGTTCCTCTTCCCGCTTTTCGGCGGAGAAGTACTTCACCGTCTCGTAGTTCAGCAGCGAATCGACCGCGCGGGAAAGGGCTTGCCCATCGAGGCGGTTCATCTGTTCGCGCAGCTTGGTCCGCCATTCGGTGATGACGCGGGTAACCCAGATATAGGCGGCAATGGCGAGCGCCGTCGCGGCGACGAGGCCGGGGCCGAAATTGACCCAGAAGATCACCGCCACGACCAGCAGCTGCAGCACGGTGGGGGCGATGTTGAACAGCATGAAGTAGAGCATCGTGTCGATGCTCTTGGTCCCGCGCTCGATGGTCTTGGTGACTTCGCCGGTGCGCCGGGCAAGGTGGAAACGCAGAGACAGTCGGTGCAACTGGCCGAACACGTTCTCCGCCAGCTGGCGCGTCGCGTCCTGCCCGACCTTCTCGAACACGATATTGCGCAAGTTGTCGAAGCCGGTCTGCGCCAGCCGTCCGGCCGAATAGCCGAGCACCATGAGCATGGTCAGCTGGAGCAGCTTCGGCCCGGTCGTGCCCATCAGGTCGACCGCCCACTTCATCATGTACGGCAGCACCAGCTGCGTCGCCGTAGAGAGAACGATGAACACGCAGGCCCAGACGATCCGCCAGCGCAGCGCCGGATTGTCGCGCGGCCACAGGTACGGCAGGAAGCGCAGGAGCGTGCGCCAGCCATCGTGGCGGGCATTGGAATCGCGAACGGCGGTATCGGGAGGCATCGGCGCTATTTAGGGCCTCGACGTCACGAAACAATCCGGCAATGCGCTGTCCGTCAACGCGCACCGGCCAGGTCAAACGAAACCTTGCGCTTCGTGAAGTCGATGGCGACACGCTTGAAGGCCCGCAATTCGCGCATGCCAAGGAAGATCGCGGGCTTGCGGCTGAGCTTCAGCTCGCTGAACGCGGGGGCGTCGGCATAGGCTATGACGACGTTGGATACGCCGATCCCGCCCAGCTCCAGCTTGTCCGCGACGCCGAGATCGACGGCGAGTTCCTGCCCGGTGACGCTCGATACCGCACCCTTGAGCATGGCCTGTCGTGGCTTCTTCGCCAGTGCCTCCTGCAAGGCGCGGTTGCCGATCGTGCCGCTGGCGCCGGTATCTATGACGACGTCGGTGCGTACGCCATCGATCAGCGCGTCGGTCATGATCAGGCGGCCGGAGCGCTCCTTGGCGCGCACCACAATCTCGAAGCCGCGCCCGCCGCCGGTCTCGGCAAGGTTGCCGATGGTGATGGTGTTTCGCGCGAAATCGAGGAGCACGCGCTGATGCTGCAGGCTGTCGGTGCCGAGAATCCCGTCGGCGCCCATGTTCGCGCGTTCGAGCAGGGGCACGGTCAGGCCGTAAAAGGCGCGCGGGCCGATCGTGATGGATTCGACCTGGGCCGTGGCGACGTCATGCGCTCCCGCGATGCCCACCACGCGCACTTGCGGTCCCTGCGCCAGCTTGAGGGTGCCTGCCAGCGCGGTTGAGACGACGGTGCGCTGGGATCCGGTGTCGATGAGGAAGCGATAGGGCCCGGTCCCATGGACGGCGACGGCGATGGTCATGCGTGCATGGGCGTCGGTGTCGCCCTGGACCATATCGCCCTGCGGCTCGGCGCCGGGCTGTGCGGGGCCCGTGATCGGGGCAGGGGTTGCCCCGAGGATAACGGGATTGGCGATCAGCATCGCCAGCGCCATGCTCATTCCCGACATTGCATCCTCCCCGCGAGGTACGTGCCTCGCGTTCTTTATAGAGAATGTCAGTTTATCACGATATTGCGTGGAACACTACGTGAAACGGATAAATATTTCAGCTTTGGCTGAGGCGCAGGCGCATCCGTATCGGCGTGAGAATGTGCCCCGCCATGCCCTTTATGTCGTCTCGAGCGGGGTGCCGAAACAGCATGATCGCGGCCACCCAGGCCACCACGGATGCCGTACCGGCGACTACAAGTCCGACGAATCCAAGCGTCGCCGGTGACCGCCACGCCGTGACGGCATAAAGCGCCGGCGCGATCGTCACCACCGCGACAAGGATGGACGATGCGTAGACCCTGACGGTCGCGCGCCAGCGAAAGCCGATCATCCGCTGGAGCCAGAACGCATAAAGAAAGAACCACCCGAGGCCGTAGACGAGCCGGGAGGCCGCCGCCGCTTCCACGCCGATGGCCGCCCCCGCCGCCAGCGTGCCGACCGACAGCGCTGTGTCCGCGAGGTTGAACCAGAGCAGGACTTTCAGCCGCCCCAGCAGGATCGGCAGGTCCATGTGCAGCGGCAGCGCGACGAAACAGCACTCGGCAATCGCGACGAAGGCGAGCAGCGGCGCCGCCTCGGCCCAGCCGGGACCGTAGAGCAACAGGATCACCGGCTCGCTGAGCACTGCCAGCAGGGCCATGGCGGGCCAGACGATCGCGCCATGCGCCGCGACCACGCGCTCGTAATAGGGGCCGAGATCCTTGCCCTCGTCGCGCAGTCGCGCGAAAGTCGGATAGTAGATCGCGCTCACCGCGCCCGCCACGAGGTAGTGAAGTTGCGTCGCCAGCGCGACGCCCCGGCTGAACAGGCCTGCCGCCGTCATGCCCTGCATGCGCCCGACGATAAGGTCGGGCGTGCGCATGCCGATCCCTCCGGAGAGATAGAGCAGCGCGCTGCCCGATCCGAATCCGATGATCTCGCGTGCCCTTTCGCGCCGTACCCGAAGGCTGGGCGGGGTCGGTCGCAGGATCTGGGCCGCCACGGCGCGCGCGGCGGCTTGTGCGATCATGGCCCAGGCGAGCGAAGTGGCCGAGAACCCCAGCGCCGCCAGCGTCAGCGCGCAGGCGCTGTTTGTTACCGATCCGGCGGCGTTGACGATGAACGTCGCCCTGAAGTCGAGCCGCCGCGACAGCAGTGCCACCGGCACGATGCTCCAAGGATTGAGCAGGTAGGATGCCGCGATCAGCCCGAATATGGGGAACAGTCTCGGTTCCCCATAGAACCGCGCCACCGGCCAGGCGATTGCGAGGATCAGCGCCGCAAGCAAGAGCGAGAACCCCGCTGCGATCACGGTGCAATGCCGCACCGTGTCCTCGTCGGCGGTGGGGTGCCGTCCCAGATAGCGGGTAAGTCCGAAGTCCTGGATCACTGAAAGGATCATCGCCGCAGCCAGCGCGACGGAGAACAGGCCGATCTCTTCGGGCTTCAGGAAGAAGCGCGAGACGATGACCGAGGTTGCGAATTGCAGCACGAATTGCGTGTACTGGCTCGCCGCTGCCCAGAGGGCTGCGGACTTTACGCTGCCGGTGCCCCGGCCTGCATCCGTGGCGCGGGGCTCGGCGGCGGGTGCTTCGATCTCGACCGTCATGGGGCGGTCAAGTCGAAGTCGAGGTCGTGAGCGTGGCGGCAAGGCGCAATGCACGCACCGGCTCGCCGAAGCGCACGAGTCTGGCGACGGTGCGCCACATGCCGTCACGCCGCCCGCCATCGCGCAAGTGGCTCACCAGCAGATCGAATCCTTCATCACGCATGGCGCTGGCCGAATAGAGCAGGCCGAGCGCGACCTGCTCGCGTACTTGCCGGGAAATGCCGGGACGGCCGAAAAGGGAGTCGAGTTCGCCGATCGGCGGCAGGTGCTCGAGGTCGGCGGTCGGATCGGTGCGTCCGGCCTTGCGCTCGCGCCAGGCGATCTGGGCGACGGCCGTGCCGATCTGCTGCTCGGTGGCGTGGCGGGAGGAGACTTGTCCAGGATAGCGCCGATAGCGCAACAGGCGCTCGGGAATATTGCCGAGCCTGGTCACGCTCGACAGACGCAGCCACAGGTCGAGGTCCTCGCAATGCCGGAATGCGGCGTGATAGCCGCCGACCGACCGGACTACGTCACGGCGATACATCGCGGCGGGATGGCATATCAGTTGCCCACCGATCTCTATCGCGGCGAGCAGTTCTTCGTGAGTCTCGGGATGGTCGGCACCGGACCGGACGAGCTTTTCGCCGTTTTCTCCGATGTCCTCGCTCCAACTGCCGACGACGCCATATTCGGGATGGCCCGCAAGAAAGCCGATCTGCCGGGCGAAGCGGTCCGGCCTGCAGATGTCGTCGGCGTCCATGCGTGCGATGATCGGTGCGCGGGCTGCGTCGATCATCTCGTTGAGGCTGGCCACGAGCCCGCGATTTTCGCGTACGATGGGGCGAATACGCGGATCGCGTTCCGCGTATTCGCGAATGAGTCCCGCCGAACCGTCGCTGGAACCATCGTCGATGATGAGGAACTCGAAATCGGCGAAGTCCTGCGCGAGGACGCTCTCGATCGCGGATGCAAGGAAGCGCTCGCCGTTGAAGACGCTCATGGCAACGCTGATCGCCGGTGTCGGCATGTAGGTAACAGATTCCTCAATCAAGGCCGCGCGCCGGAAAGCGCGTTTGCAAATCAGCCTTTATGCCTGCCGTGGTAAAGAAAGCGTTGGGGATGAGGAAGCCGGGGATGCAAGGGGGCAGGGGAAGCTTAAGCCTCGGGCGCTGACGCTCACATCCCCCTCTCCCGTTCGAAGGTCGGTTCATCGGGCGTTCCCCCCTTGTTGAAACATTTTTGAAAATTGGCTGTTGACCGAATCAGAAGCCCCCCTTAGAGGCCGCTTCACCGCAGCGGAGCACGCTTCTGCTACGGTCGCCAACACAGACGGACAGCTAGTTCCCCCGATCG
>NZ_BSFC01000035.1 GCF_027922145.1 Novosphingobium resinovorum
GCCCCCACCCGACCTCCCATCAAGGATACACTAGTGGGAGGTCGGGTGGGGGTGTGGGCCGGTGCCGCGAAAAAAATGCCCCTCAGGGCATTTTCCCTAAGGACTCTCCTCAGAACTTGAACCAGACGCTGCCGGTGAACCGACGCGGATCGCCGGGGAACAGCGAGAGGAAGTTCGCCGTGATCGTCTCCTGCTTGGTCAGGTTGGTCACGCCGAACGACGCGCCGAAGCTGCCGTCGGTCTTCTCGTACGAGACCTTGAGGTCCACGAAGTCCTCGCGCGGGGCCGCCGCCGTGTTCAGCACGGCGATATAATACGAGGAATTGTGCCGGTACGAGCCGATCAGCTTGATGTCGCCGTCCAGCGCGTCGACCGGGATCGTGTACGTCGCACCGCCGGTGAACTGGAAGGTCGGCGTGCGCACCGGTCGGGTGTCGGTGGAGATCTGCAGTGCCTGCGACACGCCCGGCAGGATCACGACCGACGAATACTCGCCATGCGACAGCGAGCCGTTGGCGAAGAACTCGAAGTTGCGCACCGGCGCGAAGACCGTCTCGAACTCCAGACCGTAATCGACCAGCGTACCGGCATTGCGCGCGAGGCTGACGATCACCGTCTCACCCGGCGGGACGATGCCCGAGGTGATCTGCAGGTTCTTGGTGCGGGCGTAGTAGCCGTTTAGGTTGATGCGCACCTTGCGGTCGAACAGTTCCGACTTCACGCCGCCTTCATACGACCACGTCACTTCCGGCTCGAACGCCAGCACGCGGGTCGCGACGGCGGCGTTGCCGTTCCAGCCGCCCGACTTGAAGCCGTTCGTCGCCGAAGCATAGAGCATGACCGAGGGCGAGAGCTTGTAGTTGATCGCGAAGCGCGGGGTCACGCGGTTCTGCGTCAACTTGAGCGGAATGCCCGCCGCGCGCACGTCGGCGCTGTTGAAGCCGAAGCCGGGGAAACGTTCGGAATCGAAGTAATCGATGCTCTTCTTCTCGTAGGTGTAGCGCGCACCCACGGTGACGGTCAGGTCGGGCACGACCTCGTAGTCACCCTGGAGGTAGCCGGCGACAGTCTCCACCTGCTGGCGGAAATGGCGATCCTGCAGGAGATTGAACGCGGTAGCCGTCGCCGAACCCTGGAAGTCGGCCGAAGCGAGATGGTTCACTTCGCGCAGGTAGAACACGCCGGCAACGTACTTCAGCTTGTCGTCGAATGCTTCGCCGGTCCACTTCAGTTCGGTCGAAACCTGATGGTTCCTGATCTTGTCGGCCAGGATGTAGGCGGCGTAGACGTTGGTGGTCGTGCCGTTGTAATTGTTGATGTAGCCCTGCTCCTGCTCGCGATAGCCCGCGATCAGTTCGAGGTTGCCGGCATCGGTGTTCCAGTTGACGTCAGCGGTCGTCGCGTAGCTGTCGGTCAGCGAGCAGTTGCCGGTCACCGTGGTCAGCAGGATGTTGACCGGGTCGCCCTTGCAGTTGCCTTCGGGCAGGGCATTGCGGGTGTTGTAGAAATCCGGCGTGGTCGTCGTCTTGTAGCGATCCGACGCGCCCGGCGCGGCGTAGACGCCAAGGTAGGTGCCGGTGTTGCGGGTATATTCGCCCGACAGGTCGATGGTCAGGTCGTCGGTCGGCAGGAAGCGCACGTCGCCGCGGAAGCCGTAGTTGCGCTCGCCGTTGAGGCGGTCGCCGGTGGTGACGTTCTTGAGGTAGCCCTTGTCGTAGACGTAGTAGGCGGACCACTTCGTCAGCACGCGCTCGCTCACCGGCAGGTCCACGGTGGTCTTGGCGGTGACGCGGTCATAGGAGCCGTAAGTCGCCTCGAACTTGGCGCCCATCCGGTCCGACGGCTTCTTCATGATCACCGAGACGGCGCCGCCGGTGGTGTTGCGGCCGAACAGCGTGCCCTGCGGCCCGCGCAGCACTTCCACGCGATCGACGTCGAAGAACTGGTAGTTGTTGGCGTTCTGGCGCGCGACGTAGACGTTGTCGACATACGTGCCGACCGGCGGATCGAAAGTCGCGACCGACTGGCTGTTGCCGAGGCCGCGCAGGTAGTAGGCGTTGGCGGTGCCCAGCCCTGCGTTGTGCGTGGCGATCATGCCCGGCACCATCTGCGCGGTCTTGATCGCGTCGTTCAGGTTGAGGTTGCGGATCATCTCTTCGCTGAAGGCGGTGACGGCGACCGGGACGTCCTGCAGACGCTCGGGACGGCGCTGCGCGGTGACAATGATGTCGCTGCCGAGATTTCCACTTGCCTGCGGCGCATCAGTGGCCTGCGCGTCCTGTGCATGGGCCGTGGTGGCGGTGATGGCTAGCAGTGCGACTGCACCCAGAGCGCGCGCACGAATACACCTCGTCGAATCAAGCATGACGACTCCTCATTGTCCTGAACCTGGAACCTTGGAACGCGGGCGCATCCTGCCGCCGCCGCTGCGATCTTTATTTGTTATGCATTGATGACATAATAGATTGCGCTTTATGTCAACCCGCCAAATCGATCTCGTGTCGATTTACCTCGGCGCTGGGGCACGGAAGTCACAGGCGTCGATAATATCGTTATTTTTCCGACAGTTTTGGATAAGCGCCCATGGCGAGGAGCAGTACGGCGCCGACAACCAGACAGGCCGAGCCCGACCTCAGGGCAATCGTGTAATCGCCAATCCTGTCGAAGACATATCCAAAGACGACCGGCCCCAGACCGCCCGCGAAAGCGATGACGGCATAGAAGCATCCATAGATCGCCCCGTAGTGATGCTGCCCGAAGAAGCGGCTGATCAGGTAGGCGAGCAGGTCGAATTCGAACCCCGCACCGAACCCGAGCGAGATCACGGCCAGCGTCGCGATAAGCGGCGACAGCGCCGAACTCGTCAGCAGCCAGCAGCCAATTGCCGGGAACGCGAGGATCACGAGGGCGATCAGCGGCGCCCAGAAACGGTCGAGCAGCCAGCCGCCGATCAGTCTCCCGGCGATGACCGAAAGCCCGAAGGCGGCGGTGATCTCGCCGATCTGCGGGAGCGTGAAAGCGCGGGTCTTGAGGATGTTCTCAAGGTTGGGCGTCGGCGCGGTGAGGGCGAAGGCGATGAACAGGAAGGCCCCCGCCATGATCCACAGCCGCCGGTCGCGCGCCGCCTCGGCCAGCGTCAGGCCGGGCTGGATGACCTCCTCCGCGGCTTCGACCGGCTTGGCCGAAGCCGCCGCGCCCCGCGCCATCTCGCGGAACAGCAACGCCACCACGGGCACGCCGACGACGATGGGGAGGCAGCCGACCACAACGACCGCAGTGCGCCAGCCATGCGTCTCAATCAGGTGGGCGCAGAGCGGCTTGATGATGAATCCGGTGATGCCGGTGCCGCAACTCGCAAGGCCCAGCGCCATGCCGCGCCACTTGTCGAACCATTGCGTCACCACCCGCGTCCACGTCGCGGACAGGGTGCCGACGCCGAGCACCGCCATGATTACCCATTGCGCATAGTACAAAGTCAGCGACCCGTTGCTGAGTGCGAGGCTCATGAAAGAGAGCCCGAACAGCGGCAGCGAGACGAGCGCCACGGGCCGCGCGCCGAACCGGTCGATGGCGATCCCGGCGAGCGGGCTGGCGATCATGACGACGCCCGACTGCACCGTGATGCTGGCCATCAGCGCCGCGAAGCTCCAGCCGAATTCGGCGGAAAGCTGCGGGGCGAGCATGCCGATCGTGTAGAACGGGATCGGGCTCAGCCCCAGCGCCACCCCGACCATCGCGGCGACCACCACCGCCCACCCTCGCGGGTCGTCGGGTCGGGGGGCAGGCCGCGAAAAGTCACTCTGGCGCATCTTCACTCGGTTCGATCTCCGGGCTGGACAACCCGATTTTTATCGATCACGAATAGATATATGTCTATATCAAAATGAGGGTCGCAGCGTCATGTCCTCCCGGCAACCTATCGCCGCCGCCCCATCCTTGAGGATCGCCCGGCACTACGTCGACGTCCGGGGACGGCGCGTTCATCTGCGCGAGGCAGGGCAAGGCAAGCCTGTCGTCCTGCTGCACGATTCGCCGCGATCCTCGCGCCTGCATCTGGGTACGATGCGGCTGCTGGCGCCGCATTTCCGGGTCTTCGCGCTCGACACGCCGGGTTATGGCAATTCCGACCCGCTCGGCGTCGATGCGCCCACGATCGGCGACTTCGCGGCGGCGCTGGGTGATGCGCTGGAGGTCCTTGGCCTAGCCGATGCGCCGATCTACGCGACCCATACCAGCGCCAAGATCGCGCTGGAATATGCGGCCTCTTCGGGGCGTCCGCCCGCATTGATCCTCGACGGACTGTCGTTCCCCGAAGCGCTGGCACCGGCTGCCTTCGTCGATGCCTACATGCGCCCTTTCACCATCGACGCGCATGGCGCCTACATCGCCGCGGAGTGGACCCGCACGCGCGACATGCTGCGCTGGTTCCCGTGGTTCGCGACGACTGCCGCCAGCCGCATGGCAATGGAAACGCCTTCGCCCGAATGGATCGAACAGTACACCATCGACTTGTTCAGCGCCGGGCCGAACTACTCCGGCGCCTATGCCGCCGCGATGCGCTACGATTGCGGCCCGGCCCTCCGGGCGATCACGGTGCCGACCTTGGTGGCCGCGCGCCGCGATGACGTGCTCTACGGCTACCTCGACCGCATTCCGGTGACGCAGAACCCGGCCCTCAGCATCGAACGCCTCGAAAGCGACCGGACGGCATGGGGCGAATGGCTGCTGGCCCGCCTTACTGATGCGTCGGCATCGGATGTGCCTGTCACCGCGCCTTCCTCCACCGGCTATGTCGAGCACGAAGAGGGCCAGATTCATGTCCGGTGCCGTGGACCGGAGGGTGGCCGTCCTGTGCTCATCCTTGAAGCATCCTCCACGCTGTCCGCGATGCAGTGGCAGGACGCCCTTTGCGCCACGCACGATACCGTAGTCCCCGACCTGCCCGGTTTCGGCGAATCCGAGGCGCTGGATGATCCCTCGGCCGCCGGCTACCTCGCGGCGCTGACGACGCTTGCCGCCCAACTCGGCCGCAAGGTGGACGTGCTGGCGATCGGCCCCGCCTCCTACCTCGCGCTCGCCTTTGCCGAGGCACGGCCGGACATGGTCGGGCAGCTAGTCCTCGACGGTGCGCCCGAAAGGCCCGCCGATCCCGCAGCCCTGTGCCCGCCGCTGGCCTTCGACATAGCCGGAGGACACCTCCACCGCGCCTGGCACATGCTGCGCGACGGGCAAGTGCAGTGGCCCTGGCATTCGGGCACGATCGCAGCGCAGCGCAAGACCGAGCCCACCCTCGACGGCGAGGCGCTGCATCGCGCGTTGCTGGGCGTCATCAAGCAGCCCGCGCACTACGGCGACGCCATGAACGCCGCGCTGTCGATTGCCGACACCCAGCCCGTCACCCGATGCCCGATGCTGGTGTTCACGCGCGAGCACGACCCGTTCTACGCCGCCGCACCGCGCCTCGGCCATGCGACGACCGACCGCCCCGATACCATCACCGAAGCCGCCGTAGTGGTCGCCCAGTTCCTCACCCCGGCGATCGCCGAAACGGAGAGCGCGGCGTGACGCCAGGAGCGCCGCAGGACGTCTGGCCGGCGCGGAGATACGCCTGGTACGTGATCGCACTGCTGACGCTGGCCTATGCGCTGGCGATCCTCGACCGCGTCTCCATCGCCCTTCTGATCGAGCCGCTGGAGCGCAGCCTCCACCTCAGCGACACGCAGTTCGGTCTGCTGCAGGGCATGGCCTTCAGCATGGTCTACAGCCTGCTCGGTCTGCCGCTGGGCATGCTCTGCGACCGTTCACGCCGCGTGCCGGTGCTGGTCGGGGGCCTCGCGGTGTGGAGCCTCGCGACGATCTGCTGCTCCTTCGCCTCCAACTTCGAGCAACTGTTCCTTGCCCGCATGATGGTCGGCTTAGGGGAGGCGGCGCTGGTGCCGGTCGCGACCTCGCTCATCGCCGACTACTTCGCGCCGACCGAGCGCCCGCGCGCTTACGGCGTGTTCGTAGTCGGCAGCTCGATCGGCACGGCAGCGGCGATGGCGCTGAGCGGGTTGTTCATCCGCTGGGCCGACGCGCTCATCGCGGGGCTGCCTTCGCTGTTCGGGTCGCACATGCCCTGGCAGATCGTCTTCATCCTTTGTGGACTGCCCGGTCTCGTCCTCGCCCTCATCATCCTGGCGAGCGTGCGCGAACCTTCGCGCAAGGGCCTCGATACGCAAGTCACCAGCATCAGCCTGCGGCCGATCCTGAGCCTGTTTGCGCAGCGCCCGGTAGCCTACGGCTGCTTCCTGATCGGCACGGTCATGAACCTTGTCTGCGTCTATGCCATCGTCGGGTGGTTCCCCGCGCTGTTCATCCGCGCGCACGGCTGGGACGCGGCGCATACCGGCTATGCACTGGGCGCCGTGGGCTTTCCGGTAAGCGCCTTTGCAGCCGTGAACAGCGGCTGGGTGATCGCGTGGCTGCTGAAGCGCGGCCACCGCGACGCGCCGGTACTGGCGGCGATGGGCTGTGCGGCCTCAATGGTGCTGTTCGGCACCGCCGCCTGCCTCGTGCCGTCAGGCTGGATGGCGCTGGTGTTCTACGCGCTCAATGCGCTGTTCCTGAACTGGAACATCTCGGGCGTCTATTCGGGCATCTCCGCGATGACGCCCAACCGGCTGCGCGGGCAGGTCATGGCGATCCACACGATCTGCTCGGGCCTGATCGCGCTGACGGCGGGCAACTTCATCGTCGGGTTCCTGTCCGACACCGTCTTCACCGGCCCGGGCGGCATAGCCTGGGCGCTGGGCATCGTCTTCTTCGGCTGCGGCACGGCCGCCGCGCTCACGCTGGCCGTGGGACGCGGCGCGTTCCGCGAGGCCGTGATCGCGAATGAGAGGGAATAGTATGGCTTTCGCAAACACGATCGACGACGCGCTGGAACGCGACCTTTCCGCGATCCTCGGACCCGAGGGACTGCTGAGCGACGAGGCATCGAGCGAGCTACACTCCTCCGACCTGCTCGGACGCGCCGGGCGGTGCCGTCTGGTGATCCGGCCGGACAATCAGGATCAGCTCGTCGAAGCCGTGCGCCGCATCGCGCCGACCGGAATGCCGCTGATGCCGCGCGGCGGCGGCCTCACTTATGTCGGTGGCTACGTCGGGAGCGGGGCCGAATGGGTCGCGGTGGACCTGCGGCGCATGAACCGCATCCTCTCCATCGACGAGGAAGACATGGTCGTCACCGTCGAGCCGGGCGTGACATGGCTGCAGCTATACGAGGCGCTGCAGGAGAAGGGCCTGCGCCTGCCGTTCTTCGGTACGTTCTCGGGCCGGGGCGCGACGGTGGGCGGTGGGCTCTCCAACGGCGCGCTTTTCCTCGGCACCGCGCGCTACGGCACTTCGGCGGACATCGTGCTCGGGCTGGAGGTCGTCACGGCGGATGGCGCGGTCGTCCACACCGGGCAGAAGGCAGTGGCGAATGCGCCCAAGCCCTTCCTGCGCAGTTTCGGCCCGGACACCACCGGGCTGTTCATCCACGACGCGGGCGCGCTGGGCATCAAGTGCAAGGCCAGCCTGCGCATGATCCGCAAGCCCGCGCATACCGACTTCCTCTCGTTCGGCTTCCCCGACCGTGACGCCGCCATCGCCGCGATCTGCGAGATCGGGCGCGCTGAACTGGCCGAGGACGCCTATGTCATGGACCCGGACAAGACGCGGCAAGCACTCGCCGCCCCGTCCGACCTGATCCGCGACGTAAAGACGCTGGGCAAGGTCGTGGCGCAGGAACAGGGCTTGCTGCGCGGCCTCAAGGCCGGTGCCAAGCTGGCACTGGCCGGGCGCGACTTCATCGAGGAGGGCTGCTTCTCGCTGCACCTCGTCCTTGCCGGTCGCAGCCGCGCGGGCGTGGACGAGGACATCGCCGCCGCTCGCCAGATCGCGGCGAAGCTGGGCGGCAGGGAACTGCCCAACTCCATCCCCAAGGCCGGGCGGGCGGAGATGTTCTCGCCCCTCGACGCGGTGCTGGGGGCGACGGGAGACCGCTGGGTCGCGCTCAACGGCAAGGTGCCGCACAGCCAGGCCAAGGCTCTGGTGGACGATCTGGAGCAGTTGCTGGCAGATAATGCCGATGCGCTGCGCGAGAGCGGCGTGGTCGTCTCACGCCTGATCACGATCATGGGCAACCATGCCTTCAGCTACGAGCCGGTATTCAACTGGCACGACGAATGGCTGCCGATGCACGAGGCGACCCTGAGCGCCAAGGCCCTGCGCGATCTGCCCCGCCCTCCCGCCAACGAAGCGGCGCGGGCGCTGGTCATGCGGCTGCGGCAGGAGATCGTCGCGGTGTTCGCGCGCCATGGTGCGGCCTCAAACCAGATCGGGCGGACATATCCTTATGCCTCGATCCTGCGGCCGGAAGCGCGCGCTTTGCTGGAAGGGGTGAAACGCACGCTCGACCCGGACATGCGCATGAACCCCGGCGCGCTGGAACTGGGTTGAAGCAACGATGGCCCGGCCTCACATCGAGTTCATCCAGACCCAGAACGTCGACTGGCGCAAGCGTCCGGACGGCGTTCTGGAGAAACTACTCAGCCACGATCCGCTGAGCACCGACGCCACGCTGATCGTGCGGCTGCCGTCCGGTTTTGTGTCGGGGCCACGCACGGCCGGGGAGCCCGGCTTCGAATACTTCGTGCTGGACGGCACCGTGACGGTGGACGAACTGCCCTGCGCCCGACATGCCTACGGCTTCATCCCGCAAGGCAGCGGCCTCGGTGCTGTTTCGTCGCAGGACGGCGCGACGCTGCTGGTCTTCCGGCACGCGCTCGACGATCCGAATGCTATCGCGGAATGTGCCGAGGCGATCGCCATCGATACGGCGCGGATGCCTTGGGATACCTCTACCTACGATCCGAAACTCGGGCACCTGCGGCTTGCCCGCAAGGTGCTGCGGCTCGGCCCGAACGACAGTGGGCGCACCTTCCTGCTCACCGGTCTGCCGCACGGCGTGCCGGAGGAATCCCATCTCCCCACCGAGACGCACCACCACTGCGAGGAAGCCTTCATGCTGCAGGGCGAGATGTGGGCGCCCGAAGGCCGCATGCGGCAGGGGGCCTACTTCTTCCGCCCGCCAGGGATCGTCCACGGACCGCACGTCTCGGAAACCGGGTTTCTGCAGATCATGCGCTCGCCGGGCTCGAACCGGGTGGTGAACCAGTGGTCGGACGATCTCAAGCCGCTGCCGATCGGGGCGGCCTATGCGCCCGTGGTGCCGGAGGGAATACCCGCCGAATGGCTGCGCCCGCTGGATGACGCTCCGGTGTATTAAGGCCGATGGGGCTTCGACAAGCTCAGCCTGAGCGGAGTTGAGAGGTTTGATCCCCGCTCAGGCTGAGCTTGTCGAAGCCCCCGGCGGCGTGGCGCGGCGACATCAGCCGCCGCGCCCCACACCCAATCAGCTGCGCTCGAACTCGACCAGTTCGTACCAGGTCTGCATGTAGCCGCCGACGCCACCCTGCACGAAGACCGCATCGTCGTCCGCCGTCACCCACACGTCGTAGTCGGGGTGGCCGCCGTTGGTCGTGGCCATGCCGCCGTCCGGATCGGTGAACTTGTAGTGGAAGCAGTCGAAAGTGCCCGCCTTCACCGTCAACGTCTCCTCGCCCACGTAAGCGAGGTGGATATTGACCTCCGAGACCATCGGCGGCGTCGCGCCGCGGTGGTCGGGCGAGGGCAGGAACGTGCGGAACGAACGGGTGTGCGGCCCGCGCGAACGATCCATCTTCTTGGTGATATAGGCATCGCCCGCGATCGGGTGGGTGCCGAAGCCATCGAACTCGCCTTCGATCTTCACCTTCTGCGACAGGCGGCCGATCGAGGGCCCGTAGCTCTCGCACTCGACATAGCCGTCGCGGATCATGAACAGGCCCGAGCCCATGAACTCGTCGCCGATGGTCAGGCGCACGAAGCAGTCCATCGGCATGTCGTTCTCGTCGAGCGAATACGTGATGTCGCGAAGCACGGTGGGTGCCGGCTCGTCGATCTCGCAGATCGCGCGCATGGAGCGCTTGCCATCGCTATGGACGGTGAACACGAAGTCCTCGCGCCCGCGCTCCTGCCCTTCGCGCCCGGGTTTGCGCGAGGTGTAGAGGATCTTGCCGGTGATTCTCCGGTGCTGCTGCATGAGTCTATCTCCTTGAAGGGGGGCCTTAAACAGGGGTGGCGATGCCGAGGAAGCTGGCGGTCAGGACCAGCACCCAGATGGTGATGACGCTGATCCGCGCACGGCCGTTGACTTGCGCGATCACGCGGTCGCTTTCGGGCGTCGGGCCGTGGTCACGCATCTGCACGATGGCTCCAAACAGCGGCACCAGCTGGCGACGCACCAGCAGCCCGAGCGCGACGCAGGTGCCGAGAACGAGGCACTTGAGCGCGATGAACAGCGGCAGTTCGATCTCCTTGGAGAGCGCCAGCATCGCCGTGGCCCAGAGCGCGAAGACGACGACGTAACGGATCGCAAGATCGATCTTCTTGTAGGTCGCACCGGCCGGGCCGTGCTTGAGATGGACGATCCACGCCAGCGCCAGCCAGGCGAGGCCCACGACCCAGGCCGCGATCACCCATGCGTCGGCGATCTCCACCCAGCCGCGCTGCCAGACCAGCGTAAAGCCGGTGGGGAAGGCCATGATCAGCGCGGTGCGCGGCGCCATGTCGATGTTGTTGAGGATTTTGAGCGCCATCATCCGCTCGGCCACGGAGCGCTTGGGATCGACCATGAAAGTCGAACCGTAGAAGGCGCCAAGGTCACCCCCGAGCCAGTAGACCGGAATGAGGACATGCAGCAGGACAAGAAGCGATGCGCCGATCACGGTGTTGTTCTCTCTCTTATTGGGCGGATGCGAAGAAGGCCTGCATCGCGCTGAGGCGACCGGAGGCGAAGGCGGGATCGTCGAAGCGCGCCAGTTCGACATAGCTGCCGGTGGGCACCACGGCGGACAAGTCGCGCGTCTGGTCGATCAGCGGGTCGTTCTCACCCGCCAGCAACAGCGCCGGGCGCGTCAGCAGGGGCAGGCGGTCGAAGCCGTTCCAGCGGAACGCGGCGCGGTAGTTGAAATGGTAGGTATCGTGCGCCTTCATCACCTCGGTCGCCCAGGCGTGAAGGTCCGCGGGCGCACCCATGCCGTTGTCGCGGCGACCGGCACGGGTGCGGTTGTACCACGGGAAGAACATGTACTGGTCGCGGCAGAACTGGAACAGGTTGACCAGATAGGCGCCGTTGATGTCCGGCTCGAACGGGAAGGCGTAGTTGGCGAGGATGTCTTCCAGTTCCTCGGCCGTGAAGGTGCTGACCCCGTCGAGCACCACGCCGCGTACGCGGTCGGGCGCGAGGATCGCCAGTTCGGCCGCGATGCAGGCGCCGGTATGCGAACCGTAAAGGTCCACCCGCTCCAGCCCCATCGCGTCGAGGAAGCCGAGCATAGCCTCGGCCAGCCGGACCACGGTGGTTTCCTCGCGGGCCAGGGCGGGGCTGTCGCCATTGCCGGGCGTATCGGGTGCGATGACGTGGCGCGTGACGCCGAGGTCCTCGATCAGCCGCACCAGCTGGCGCGAGCTGCCCGGCGAGGCGTGAAGCATGACCAGCGGCAGGTCTTCGCTTGCGCCCGCATGGCGGTAGTGGATCTGGCCGTGCGCAACATCGGCGAACCCGCGCTTCACGATCGTCATGGCATTCCCCTCAGGATTTGGGCGTCAGAGGACGCGGCCGCCTTCGATCACCTCCAGCAACGCGCCATCGGGCATGCGCAGCAGGCCGACTTTCGCGCCGTTGTAGAGCGCCCCTTCGCGGACCTCGGGACGCACGGCCCAGTGGCCTTCGAGACGGGCGAAGTCGGGCACGTTTATGGTGCAGATCGACACACCCGGCGGCAGCGCGCCTTCCACTTGCGGGCGCGCCGTCGCGGCCTGCGGATACTGGTCGAGTTCGAGGAACGTCTCGCCCTCGTACTTCGCGGTGACCAGCGCCACCTTCTCGCCTTCCGGCAGGTCGAAGGCGAGCGAGATCATCGAATAGTGGATCGAGACCGGGTCGATCATGTCGAAGCCCAGCACGTCGCGTACCCAGTCGATCGAGGCCTGCAAGTCCGAGCAGGCAAGCACGAGGATGAATGGCCGATCGACCAGCGAGCGCGGCGTCGGCAACCCGTGTTCCGCACCATTGACGCGGATTTCGGTGAGGTAGACCGTCTCGAGGTCCGGTCCGCGCACCTGCATCGGCTTGACGGTGGGGAAGCCGTCGAGCGGCTTGGGCGGGCCGATCACCTCGAAGTCGGGCGAGGCCAGCATGCGCTCGTTGACGGCCTCGACGTCGGTGACGCAGATCTCGATCGCGGCCCAGCCGTAAGTGCGGATCGGCGCATAGTCCGGCACCGCGTCGCCTTCGACGAAGCGCAGGAACACGTCCGAACCCGAAGCCGGGCGCATCAGCACGTAGGCTTTGCCCGCGCTGGCAGGCGCCTGCCACAGCGCGGCGAGGTCTTTGCTGACGACGCCCTGCTCGACCACCGAGTAGTCGAGCCAGCGTGCATAGCGCTCCGCCACTTCGGCGACGTTGCTGACGGTATGGGTGGCGCAGCGCAGGAGTGTCATGAGCCCTCGATCCTGATAGGCCCCGGAGGGCTCTTTTGCCGATATTGATATAGCATTATATCAATTAGCAAGCGGAAATCGTGGCTGGCCGTCAGTCGGCCAGATATATCCACGGGCGCACGGCGGCGTCGCGGGCGAAGAAGCCCTCGATCTCGGCGCGGTGGCGCAGGGTGAGTTCGATGGCGTCCGCGCCCTCGATCAGCATCGTGCGCGCCTCGTCCTCCATGGAGAACGGGAACACCGCAAGGCCCATGCGAACTTCGCATGACGGCATGTCGATCGTGACCGGGGTGCCGTCCGCGAAACCCGCAGCGATCGCCTCCACCGCCTCGCGCGGGAGGACGATGGGGGCGATGCCGTTGCGGATGCAGTTGCCCTGGAAGATCGGGCTGAACGACGGCGCGATGACGACGCGGAAGCCGTACTCGGCCAGCGCCCATACCGCATGTTCGCGGCTTGAACCGCAGCCGAAGTTGGAGCCGCCGAGCAGGATCTGCGCGCCCTTGCTCTCCGGCTGGTTGAGCACGAAAGCCGGATCGATCTCGCGCCCGCCGATGGCGGTGTAACGCCAGCCCGCAAAGAGGCCGTCGGCAAGGCCGTCCTTCGACACCGAGCGCATCTCGCGCGAGGGGATGATCGCGTCGGTGTCGATGTTGTCGCGCAGCAGCGGCACCGCCCTGGATTCAAGCGTGACGAGCGGGGTCATGCCGCGATCTCCGAAACCAGAGCGATGCGCCCGGCGATGGCCGAAGCCGCTACCGTCTCGGGCGAGGCCAGATGGGTGCGCGTGTTCGGCCCCTGTCGGCTCTCGAAATTGCGGTTCGTGGAACTGATCACGCGCGCTTCCGGGGCAAAGCTCTCGCCGCCCGCGAAGAAGCACATCGAGCAACCCGCCTCGCGCCATTCGAACCCGGCATCGAGGAAGACTTCGTGCAGTCCCTCGGCCTCGGCGGCAGCCTTGACCTGGGTGGAGCCCGGCACGCAGATCGCCTTGACGCCCTCGGCGACCTTACGTCCCTTGAGGATCGCGGCGGCGCGGCGCAAGTCGGAGATGCGGCTGTTGGTACACGATCCGATGAACGCCGCATCGATCGGCAGGCCCTCGACCGGCTCGCCCGGCGTCACCGCCATGTACTCGACCGCGCGCTGCTGGTCTGCCTTGCTCAAGGCATCGGCCGGAACCGGCGCGCCCAGCGGGGCTGCGTGCTGCGGGCTGTTCCCCCATGTCACCATCGGGCGGACTTCGGCGGCATCGAAGCGATGCTCGGTCGCGAAGACCGCACCGTCGTCGCTGTAAAGCGCGCGCCATGCGGCGATCGCCTGCTCGCGAACCTCGCCCTTGGGCGCATAAGGCCGGCCTTCGAGCCAGTCGAACGTCTTGTCGTCCGGCGCGATCACTGCGCCCGCACAAGCCATCTCGGTCGCCATGTTGCACAGCGTCATGCGCGCTTCCATGTCCAGCGCACGCACCGCGCTCCCTGCGAACTCGATGATATGCCCCTTCGCCCCGTTCGAGCCGAGCGCGGCAATCAGGTGCAGCGCGAGATCCTTGGCCGTGACGCCCTCCCCCAGCACACCGTCGATGGTCACGCGCATGTCCGGCGGGCGGTTCATGCGCAGCGTCATCGTCGCCAGCACATGCTCCGCCTCCGACGAACCGATGCCCCACGCAAGGCCACCGAAGGCCCCTTGCGTGCAGGTATGGCTGTCCGGGCAGACAAGGATCGCGCCGGGCAGGATGATCCCCTGCTCGGGCGAGACGACGTGGACGATGCCCTGCCGCGGGTCGTCGATGTCAAACAGGGTGATGCCATGGCGCTTCGCGCTCTCGCGCGTCGAGACGATGAAGGCGGTGCCGGTCGGCATCAGCGTCTTGTCGGTGCGGCCGGGGAACGTATCGACGATGTGGTCCATCGTCGCGAACACGCGCGAGGGGTGCATGACCGTGCGGCCCGCTTCCTCCAGCGATTTCAGCGCGACGCCGCCGGTCCGCTCGTGCAGCAGCAGGCGGTCGATGGCGATCACTTCCGCGCCGCTTTCCAGCGTCATGACGCGGTGCGCGCTCCAGATCTTCTCGGCGAGCGTGAGCGGCCCTTCAGTCATTTCGCCGCGCTATCCGCCGGTTCGCGAAGCCCCTCGATCGCACCCGAGGCGAGCAGCGCTTCGATCTCGTCCGCGCCGAAGCCCCAGCCGCCGAGCACGTCCTCACTGTCTTCACCGGGCGAGCGCAGGTCATGGCGCACGCCGGGGAGCACACCGTCAATCTCGACCGGCAGCGCGGGCAGGCGCACCGAGCGGCCATCGGTCAGCGTCAGGTCCACCAACGCGCCGTTGGCGTTGAGGTGCGCGTCTTCCAGCAGATCCTGCGGGCGGGCGATCGGCGCGAAGGCGACGCCGCTTTCCTCCAGCTTCGCCAGCAGGGCTTCGCGCGTGAAGCCCTTCGCCAGTTCGCGCATGCGTGGCAGCAGGGCTTCGCGGGCGAGCACGCGGGCATTGTTCTCCGCCAGCGCCGGGTCTGCGGCGAGATCGTCGAGCCCGAACGTCTTGGTGAACGCCTGCCACTGGCCGTCGCTGACGACGCCGATGAAGACCTGCTCCTCGGGCCGCGCCGTCTCGAACACGTCGTAGATCGCCCAGGCCGAGATACGCTCCGGCATCGGGCGCGCCGCGTTGCCGGTGACGGCAAGCTGCGCGATGTGCTGGCCGACGAGGAACGCGGTGGTCTCGTAAAGTGAGGAACGCACGACCGCGCCCTTGCCGGTACGGTGGCGCTGCTCCAGCGCGGCGAGGATGCCGATCACGCCGAACATGCCGCCGGTCACGTCGATCACCGAGGCGC
Organism: Novosphingobium resinovorum; assembly: GCF_027922145.1. Taxonomy (GTDB): domain Bacteria; phylum Pseudomonadota; class Alphaproteobacteria; order Sphingomonadales; family Sphingomonadaceae; genus Novosphingobium; species Novosphingobium resinovorum. Next base: position 15,470 of record NZ_BSFC01000035.1, read on the forward strand.
CCGCGCGCAAGGGACGGCCGCTGGGGCCGGTCATGTAGGCGAGGCCGCCCATCATCTGCGCCACTTCGTCAAGCGCGGCGCGGTTCTCGTAAGGGCCGGTCAGGAAGCCCTTGGCGGAGTAGTAGATGAGGCCGGGATTGCTTTGCGCGAAGTCGTCCGGGCCGAGGCCCAGCTTGGCGAGCGCGCCGGGGCGGAAGTTCTCGATCAGCACGTCGGCCTGGTCGACCAGCCGCTTGGCTGCGGCAACGCCTTCGGGCGACTTGAGGTCGATGGCGATGCTCTGCTTGTTCCGGTTGTACATCGGGAAGTAGCCCGCGCCCGAGCCGAGCAACTTGCGGGTACGGTCGCCGCCGATGGGCTCGACCTTGACCACAACGGCACCCAGGTCGGCCATAACGACACCTGTGGAGGGTCCCATCACCATGTGGGAGAACTCAACCACCTTGATACCCGAGAGAGGAAGGCCGCCTTCCTGAATCATGTCGCGTTCCGTCTTGACTGTCATTTTGGTATATCTACAGTACAAATCAGCAATCGCAAGGTCCGCTGGGGGCGAGAGCGCGGCAGTGTTCGCGTCGCGAACAATCGGCCCGGCCCTCCTATGGCAGCGACCCGATCGGGCGCACCTCTCCCCCCGTGGGGCCATGTAGCCAGGTAATGGAGCACGAGAATGAGTGAGATCGTCGGCACGCGCATGATCCGCGAGGACAAGACCGCGCGCGAACTCTTCGAGCAGGTGATGGCCAACCCCGCCCGCACCAAGTTCGGCTTCGGCGAGAAGCTGGCGATCGTCAACGTCGACTTCCAGAACGCCTATACCCGGATCGACGAGTTCAAGACCGCCTACGAAACCGACCCGCGCCAGATCGAGTACACCAACACGATCTCCGCCCTCGCCCGCGCGAAGGGAATGCCGGTGATCTGGACCCACGTGGCCTATGCCGAGGATGCCAGCGACGCCGGCGTCTGGGGCACCCGCACCAACACGCCGGACTCGCTCCAGAACATCAAGTACGAGAGCCGCCGCCACGCCTTCGACGACCGCTGCGCCATCGACCCGGCAGACATGATCTATACGAAGCGCATGCCTTCGGCCTTTTTCGAGACGCCGCTGCAGAGCCTGCTGATCTGGCACAAGGTCGATACCGTGGTGATCACCGGCGGCTCCACCTCGGGCTGCATCCGCGCGACGGCGGTGGATTCGCTCAGCCGCGGCTACCGCACCATCGTCCCGATCGAGACTTGCGCGGACAAGCACGAGAGCTATCACTTCGCCAACCTGACCGACCTGCAGCTCAAGTATGCCGACGTCGAGCCGGTGCAGACCGTCATCGACTGGCTGGAGGCCCGCTGATGCGCGAGGGCGAATCCGAACGTACGGGCGATCCGGGCCTCTACGACTACGTCCCCTATCGCGGGCGCAAGCCCTTCGCCTGGCCGGGCGGCAAGAAGGTGGCGGTCTGGATCTCCCCCAACCTCGAATTCTACGAGCTTGATCCGCCGGCCAACCCGCACCGCAAGTCGTGGGCCAAGCCGCATCCGGACGTCGTCGGCTATTCCCACCGCGACCACGCCAACCGCGTCAGCCACTGGCGCATGGCCGACGTGATGACCAAGCACGGCTTCCCGGGCTCGGTCTCTCTCTCGGTGGCGCTGTGCCAGCACCACCCGCGCGTGGTCGAGGACGCCAGCCAGCGCGGCTGGGAGTTCTTCAGCCACGGTATCTACAACACTCGCTATTCCTACGGCATGGACGAGGCGCAGGAGCGCGCGATCATCGAGGACTCGATCCGCACCGTGCGCGACGCTACGGGGCAGACGATCAAGGGCTGGCTCGCCCCCGCCCTCACCCACACGCCGCGCACGCTGGACCTGATCGCCGAGTACGGCCTGACTTATACCTGCGATCTCTACCACGACGACCAGCCGATGCCGGTGAATACCGCCAGCGGCCGCCTGATCTCGATGCCCTACAGCCTCGAAGTCAACGACCACTACGGCTTCTTCGTCTACAACATGAGCCCGCGCGAATACGCCGACACGCTCATCCGCCAGTACGAGCGCCTTGCCGCCGAGCCTTCGGGCACGGTCATGTGCATTCCGCTGCACTCGTACCTGATCGGCCAACCGCACCGCATCGGCCCCTTCGAGGAAGTGCTGCGCCACATCGCCGCAGACGACCGCGCGTGGATCACCCGCTCGGGCGACATTGCAGATCACTGGATTTCCAATGTGGGAGACGCCGCATGAGCCTCGACCCCGCCTACCTCGAATATCCGCGCCGCCGCGAAGGCTACGACCACGATCTCTACACCTGGTCGCCGATGCGCGAGCGTCCGCCCGTGGCATGGCCCGAGGGCAAGACGCTGGCGGTGTGGCCGGTCGTCAGCCTCGAGTGGTTCCCGATCACGCCGAATGACAAGCCGTTCCGCGCGCCCGGGCACATGCAGACGGCCTACCCGGATTATCGCCACTACACCTCGCGCGAGTACGGTTCGCGCGTAGGCGTCTACCGCCTGCTCGATGCCTTCGCCAAGGCCGGCGTGAAGGCGTCCTTCGCCACCAACGCCGCGATTGCCGAGCGCTACCCCTCACTGGTGGCGGACGTGGTTGCGGCCGGGCACGAGATCATCGCGCACTCGACCGACATGAACGGCACCATCGCCTCGGGCCTGCCTGAGGACGAGGAGCGCGCGCTGATCGCCAAGTCGCTCGATGCGCTGGAGAAGGCGACCGGCACCCGCCCGCGCGGCTGGCACTCGATTGCGCGTTCGCAGAGCTTCGCAACTCCGCGCCTGCTCGCCGAGGCGGGCGTCGCCTACTGCTGCGACTGGGTGAACGACGAACTGCCCTACGTCATGACCACCGAGGCGGGTGAACTGGTCAACATTCCGCTCAACCACGAGTTGTCGGATCGTCAGATCATCACGGTGCAGCAGCACTCGGCCGACAGCTACGTGGAGCAGATGCTCGATGCTGCCGACTGGCTGACGGCGGAAGCGGCGCGCGAAGGTGGCGGGCGCATGTTGCCACTGCAGCTGACGCCTTACATCATGGCCCTGCCCTACCGTATCGGTTCGCTGGAAACGCTGCTGGAAACGCTGGCGGCGCGTGCCGACGTGTGGTTCGCGACGGGTGGTGAGATCCTGGATAGCTGGAAGGCGTAAGCAAAATCCTCCCCGAGCTTGTCTCGGGGAGGGGGACCGCCGCCGCAGGCGGTGGTGGAGGGGGATAAGCAGGCCCCCTCCGTCAGCCCTAACGGGCTGCCACCTCCCCATCGCTTCGCGACAGGGAGGATTTTTTGCGGCTACCTCGCGCCCCAACACCTCGTCACCCTGAACTTGTTTCAGGGTCCATTGCGCCGCAAACGCTGCGTCGGGACCAGTAAACCGCCGGTGCCATTTGCTGTTCTGCACTCCGGCACCAACTGCCCGATGGACCCTGAAACAAGTTCAGGGTGACGGCGTGGCACTGCTGCGGACTTTGTGCTCCCACCCTGGGATTCGGCACGAAAAAGGCCGGGCGATTGCTCGCTCGGCCTTTCCCTCCCCTCCAGGATCAGATCAGAAGCGCAGCGTTGCTTCCATGCCGAATTCCGGCGGACGCGGCGCCGAGGCGTAGAGGCACTGCTGGTTCGTGCCATACGTCGCGGTGTCGCGCTCGATGAACATGCAGCTCGCGGTCGCACCCGCGAGGCCCGAACCGGTCGCGCGCTGGTTGTTGAGGATGTTGCGCCCGAACAGCGCCAGATCAACCATGTCGCTGGTCAGGTTGAGCCGCGCGTCGACCGTCCAGGCCGAACGCACCTTCACGGTGTTCGACAACGTGGCGAAGTAGCTCCCGCGATAGCTGCCGTCGACGCGCAGCGAGGGCAGGAAGCCGCCGACTTCGGGAAGCTGGTACTCGCCGCCGACGAAGCCGTTCCAGTAAGGCACGTTGGCCTGGGTCAGCCCGTCGAGCACCACCGAACCGTTCGTCGTCACCGGGAAGCCCGCCGTCGAGCCGGAGCTGATCAGGATCGGGTCCGGATTGGTGAACTCCTGCTTGGCATAGCCGACCGAGCCGCGCAGCGTCAGCTGCGGGGTCACGCGCCAGTTGCTCTCTGCCTCGAAGCCGACGATGCGCGAGGAACCGACGTTGCCCACCGCCGAAACGGTTACGGTCTGGCCGGATACGGTGCGCTCCAGCGTGCTGACCAGCTGCTGGTCCTTCACCTCGTCATAGAAAGCCGCAAGGTTCAGCGTCAGCGCGCCGCCGAAGAAGCTGTTCTTGCTGCCGATCTCGTAGTTGTAGAGCTTTTCCGGGTCGGCATAGACCGGCTGGGTGACACCGCCCACCGTCACGTAACCGGCGCGCGCACTCTTCACGCCCTTGGAGAACAGCGCATAAAGCATGTTCTGCGGCGTCGCCTTGTAGCTGACGGTCACGCGGGGCGAGAAGTCCTTCGACACCTGCGAATAGTCGCTCGTGGTCGGATAGAAGGCGCAAGTCGGGCAGCTCGGCGCGAAGATCCGCTCACGCGCATAGCGGCCTTCGAGGCTGAGCGTCAGCTGCTGGGTAAAGTCCCAGTCGAGACCGCCGAAGATCGCGCGGTTCTCCAGCCGGTCGTCGCGGGTGCGGCCCGCCGGGTTGGCCGTGGTGGCGAAGGACGTGAAGCCGGTGTCGTCGCGCTCCCAGAAGTAGTAGGCGCCCACGCGCCAGCGCAGCGGCTTGTCGCCGGGCGAAAGCAGCATCAGCTGGTGGCTGGTATTGGTGAACTTCTCGTAGGACGGGAAGGTGCCGAGCGAGGCGGCGCGCAGGGTCACTTCGTTGTTGGCAAGCGCCTCGCCGAAGACCTTGTCCTGGCCCACGCCGCTGGCGCGCGGGGCGTTCGGCGCGTCGGCGGTGCGCGATTCATTCACGTAGCCGCCGCGATAGCTCAGTTCGTAGTCGCCGAACATCTTGGTGACGACGGCGCTGGCGAAGTAGCGGTCGCGCGCATAGCCGTCCGCGCCGCTGGTGCCGATGTTGTCGATGTCGGGATCGGGCAGGTACTTGGGGAAGATCGACCCGCTGCCGCGTGCGAAGGGTGCGGTGGCGATGCCCGACTGCACCCATTCGCGCGGCTGCTCGACGACTTGTGCGGCCACCGAGTCCCGATCATGCTGGTACATCCCGCGCAGCTTGATCGAGAACGTGTCGTCGGGCTTGAAGTAGAGCGTGCCGGACACCGCCTGCGTGCGCTCGCGTCCGATCGGCGCCCCGCCGTCGCGCGACTTGGCGATGGCGCCGTTCTGGAACACCGAACCCGCGACCGAGGCCCAGAGTGCGTCCTTCACCAACGGCGCGGTGACCGTGCCGCCGAAGTAGTAGCTGGCCTCCGGCGCGGAATTCATCAGGCTGCCGCGCGCCTTGACGAAGCCGGTGACCTCGTCGCCCGAAGGATCGACGGTGACGTAGTTGATCGCGCCGCTGTACGTGGCGCGGCCGAAGTTGGCGCTCTGCGGCCCCTTGATGACTTCGACGCGCTGCAGGTTCTCAAGGTCGAGCGAGGCGAGCTGGCCCGACAGCGCGACGCCGTCGATGAACACCGAGATGCCCTGATAGCGTTCGTCCGAAGTATTGGGCGCAAGACCGCGCAGCGAATAGGCGGAAGGATCGTTGCGACCCGAGCCCGCGAAAAGACTGAGGTTCGGCGTCACCTTCTGAAGATCGCGCACGTCGCGGATCTGCGCGCTGGCAAGATCGTCGCTGGTGAGGGCGGTAATGGCGAGCGGAACTTCCTGCAGCGTTTCCTTGCGGCTCTTGGCCGTCACGATGATCGCATTGGAAGAGACGTCTTCATCGGCGGCGACTTGCGCCAGTGCCGACGTACTGCAGAACATCATGGCGATTACTGCAATACCAACAGAAGATGAAAGAGTCCTCATCATTACCAACTTCCCCTTGATGTGTTTGATTTTATCGATATGCGCCTGAGAGAACTCCAAGCTAAGTCATGTCGATTTCTCGACAACAATTTGTGATTTAATGTCCGCTAGGCGAGTATTATTCAAATCTTATCAGGTATAAATAAAACTTTATCTTGACGAATAGTGATGGGCATGGGCCGGCAGCGCAGCGCCAGCCCACACCTCAACCCGCTGCGCCGATGCGCTTGCGCAGGACCGGGACCAGCCCCTCGCCGAACAGGCGCACGTCCTCGATCGTGTAGAAGCCGTTCAGCAGGAACCGGTTGACGCCGATGGCGTGATACTGCTCCAGCGCCGCCGCGACCTGGTCCGGCGTGCCGACCAGCGCGGTTGCATGGAGCCGTCCCTCGGTGGCGCGGGTCATGCCGGTCCACAGGCGTTCGTCCAGCCGATCACCCATCGCCGCCTGCCGCTTCAACGCCAGGGTGCCGGGATCGTTGTCGCCCTTGTCGCGGCCGATCTGCCTGCCGCTCGCCAGATGATCCATGACCGTGCCGAGCAAGCGCTCCGCCTTCTCCCATGCCGCGTCCTCGGTATCGGCGACGATGACCCGCATCGACATCGACACGTCTGGATTGCGTCCGTGCAGCGCCGCTTCCTGCTTGAAGCGCGCGATCGTCGCCCGGGTATCGGCAAGCGTCGCCGGGCCGATCGCATAGACGTCGCAGACTTGCGCGCCCATCTGCACCGCCGCATCGGAGTTCCCTGCCCAGAACACCGGGATCTGCTCCTGCACCGGCTTCACCAGCGCGAAGGCGCCGTTGAAGCGATACCACTCGCCCGCGTGATCGAAGGGAACCTCGCTCGACCACATGCGGCGCAGGATCTCCACGTATTCGCGGCTGCGGTGGTAGCGTTGCTCCTTGGTCAGGTAGTCGCCGTCCGCCTGAGTCTCGACGTCGCTGGCGCCGGTGATGATGTGGACGCCCGCACGCCCGCCACTCGCCCGGTCGAGCGTCGCGAACATGCGCGCGGCCATGGTCGGCGCGATGAAGCCGGGGCGATGTGCGACCATGAATTTCAGCGTCTTCGTCACCGCCGCGATGTGCGCGGCGGTCGAGAGCGGATCGGGCCACGTCGCCGTCTGCCCGACAAGGACGCGGTCGAAGCCCGCCTCCTCGTGCGCGACGGCATAATCGCGCAGAAACTGCGGGTCGTAGACCCCGCGCACCGGATGGGCCTCGGACGAATCCGCGAAGAAGTGGAGGCCGACGACTTCGAAGGCCATCACCGCACCTCCATCGCGGCTTCCCGCTCGGCCACCTTGCGGCGCAGGGCGGGAATGATGTCGCGACCGATGATCTCCGCGTCCCCGATCGGGTCGTAGCCGCGCAGGATGAACTTGTGCACGCCCGCGTCCCAGTAATCCATGATCGCGTCGACGAGCTGGTCGGGATCGCCGACAAGGGTGCCGCTGTTGCTGTGCGCGCCGCGGATTTCGTTGATGCCGTTCCAGAAGCACTTCTCCAGCCGTTCGCCCTTGCCGGCGAGTTCGGCCGTGCGCGCGAATCCGGCGGCGCTGGCGGCGACCTTGTTCTTCTCCGCCTTGCTCTCGAGCGCGGCGATGCGGCTCTTGAGGTCCGCCGCCTGCGCCCACGCCTTGTCTTCACTTTCCCCCACGACGAGGCGCAGCGAAACGAGGAAGTCGGGCTTGCGGCCCAGCGGCTGCGCAGCGGCGGTGACTTTCTGCACCACCTCGGTCATGCCCGCCACGGTATCGCTGAGCGTGGCGAAGACGTCGGCGCAGGCCGCGCCGGTGGCGATCGCCATCGGCGACATGCCGCCGAAGAACACCGGAATCGTGCCGTTCAGCGGCTTGATCTCGGCATAGCCGCCGTTGAAACGATACCACTTGCCGTCGTGGTCCACCGGGGTCTCGCTCGCCCAGATGCGGCGCAGGATGTCGATATATTCGAGGCTGCGGTCGTAGCGTTCCTCCTTGGTGTGGAAGTCCCCGTCGCACTGCATCTCGATGTCGCTGGCACCGGTGATGACGTGGACGCCCAGCCGCCCGCCGAGGAGCCGGTCGAGCGTCGCCAGCATCCGCGCGGCCATGGTCGGCGCGATGAAGCCAGGGCGATGGGCCAGCATGACGCCCAGACGTTCGGTGACGGCGCCGACATAGGCGGCGGTGGTGAAGTTGTCCGGCATCGTCGCGGCATTGGCGATCAGCACGCGGTCGTAGCCCGCCGCCTCCTGCACTTTGGCCAGCTTCACGATGGCGTCGATGTCGTAGTGCGACACCGGCACCGGCGACAGTTCGGAGGCCATGTTGTGATTGATGAGACCGTTGATTTCTATCGGCATGCGCGTTCCCCTGGAATCTGCGCAAAGCCTATGTGCGCCTCCATGCATGGCCTCAGCAGCCGGACGCATATCTCCGCATGACGGTTAGAATCCCCGCAATCGGCGCGTTTGCGGCGAAGAACGCATAGGATGATGCGGCGGACTCATGCCCCCTGCAGAAGCAATCTTGCAGCGATCAACTCCACAGAGCGGACATGCCTTCCTCGGACGGTTGTGTCCGGCACGCCAAGCGCATTGCATGCCCGCATGATCGAGGTCATTCCGATCTCTGACCTACCGGAACGATGCGCATGTCGACCTCCCTTTCCCGCCGTACCCTTCTTGCAAGCGCCCTGCTCGGCGCCACCGCCGCCTGTGCGGGCGGTGCATCGCGCAGCGTCGTCGCGGCACCGATGCCGGAACGCCGCACTTTCGACCTTGCCGGTCCGGGCGGACGCACCATCTCGGTCAGCGAGTGGGCGGGCACTAGCGGCAAGCGCGGGACGATCCTGTTCTCGCACGGCGCCCTGTCCGCGCCGTGGTTCTACGATCGCATCCTCCAGCCGCTGCTGGCCTCGGGCTACCGCGTGCTCGCGCCGCTCCACGTCGATTCCGCGCAGCACCCGCACACGGCCGAGTACAAGGGCCTTGCCAGCTGGCGCTGCCGCATCGAGGACATGCGCACCCTCATCGCGCATATCGGCGACACGCCGTTCATCGCCATGGGGCACAGCTACGGCGGCCTGATCGCCACCGTTCTCGGCGGCGCGGCGGGCGTCATACCCGAAGGGATGGAAGGCCCGCTCATGCCGAGGCTCGCGACGAGCGTGGTGGCGTTCTCGCCTCCGCCGACGATCCCGGTGATGATGACGGCGGAAGGGTACGGCGCCCTCGCCGTGCCCGCGCTGATCCAGACCGGCACCATCGACCTGCTACCCGGCATGACGCCGAGCGATGCGGAAGGATGGCGCGCGCACCTCGCCGCGTTCGACGCCGCCAAGCCGGGCGGGCACCGCTACGGCCTCGTGCTGGAGGGCGTGAATCACTATTTCGGCGGCGCCATCTGCAATTTCAGCCAGCCCGGACCGATGCAGCTTGACGGCCTCAGCCACGCGAATGCAGTGGCGGGGCTGTTCCTCGACGCCTTCGCCAGCGGCAAGGCGAATGCCAAGGCCCTCGCGCGGCTCGACGCCGGGGTCACCGACGCCCTCCCCATCCGCCTGATGCGGCGCTGAGGCCAGCGCTCGTGACTGACGTTCTGGGCTGGCGCAAGCTGCTGGGGGTGATCGCACCCTCGACCAACACCGTCGTGCAACCCGACATGGAGCGCATGCGCCCGCCCGGCGTCACCAACCATCTCTCACGCATACACGTCGAGGACCCGGTGGCGCTCTCGAACGAGGACTTCATCGCCGGAACCACCGCCATTGCCGAGAACACGCTGGACGCCGTGCGCTCGGTGATGACCTGCCGCCCGGACTATCTGGTGCTCGGCATGTCGGCGGTGACCTTCTACGGAGGCGTGGACGGCTCTCGCCGCTTCAAGGCCCGGATCGAGGCGGAAGCCGGGGTGGGCGCAACCACCGGGGCGGAGGCCGTCGCCGCCGCCCTGACCGCCGTGGGCGCGAAGGCGGTGAGCTTCGTCTCGCCCTACTACCCGGTGGCGAACGCCGAGGTCCGCCGTTTCCTTGAAGAATCCGGCTTTGCCGTCAGGCGAGACCGGGCGCTGCAATGCCGCCGCTGGACCGACATTGCCAAAGTCACGCCCGAAACGCTGCGCGAAGTCATCGCGCAGCTCGACGGAGACGACGTCGATGCCATCGTGCAGGTGGGCACCAACCTCTCCATGGTCGATCTCGCCGCCGAGTACGAAGTGACGCTCGGCAAGCCGGTGATCGCCATCAACACCGCGACCTACTGGCACGCCCTGCGCGCCTGCGGGATTTCGGACAAGCTGCGGGGCCTGGGCCGTCTGTTGAGCGAATTCTAGAACGAGAACACGTTGTCATCCCCGCGCAGGCGGGGATGACGGCGAAGGGGCGGCAAATCCACCCTGCGGCCATATCACCAAACGGCATTAGGCCATCGCCCCGAGCCCCCGTGTTCTGCTTTTCAAGCACGAGTACGGAGAACCGCGTGGCAACAGGATCAGGTAGGGCGGCCCATGCAGGCGCCGCAAGTTCCAGAGCATGGTCGATCAGGATAGGGTCGCTGCTGATCCCCCTCGCCCATGCGGCGGGACAGAACGTCGTGACCGTCCTCGGCCTGCGGTTCATGACGGACAGTCTGGCGATCTCCGCCGGGACCGCGGGGCTCATCTTCGCCCTCGTGAAAATCTACGACGGCTTTCTCGACCCCACCGTCGGCGCGTGGAGCGATCGCTTCCAGTCCAAGTGGGGCCGCCGCCTGCCATTCCTCTTCGCGGGCGGACTGGCGATGCCGCTGGGCGTCGTCATGCTGTTCGGCGCGCCCGACGTGGGATCGGTGCTGCTGACCGAGGCTTTCGTGACGCTGGCGCTGATCATCCACGCATCCGGCTATACCCTGATGACGATCCCCGGCTTCGCCATGGTCGTCGAAAGTTCCACCGACCCCGACGAGCGCGCCCGGCTCATGGCATGGCGCACTTACGGCAACGCGGTCGGCACCCTGCTCGGATCGACGCTGCCGACATGGCTGCTGGGCATGATCGGGCCGGGCCGCCAGAGCCACCTCATCCTCGCGGTGCTGGTCGGCGCGATCGTCTTCGTCGCGACCACCGCCGCCGTGCGCCTGCTACGCGACGCCCCCCGCACGGCGCCGAGTGCCGAGGCCGCCCGCAAGCCGCGCGGCCGCTTCGAACTGTGGCGGCAACTGGTGGTGGTCTGGGCCAACAAGCCGTTCCAGATCCTCGCGATCGCGCATGTCTTCCTGCTATTCGGCACCGTGATCGGGTCGGCCACCCTCGCCTACTTCACCCGCGTCGTGCTGAAGGTCGGCGATGCCACGCTGGGCACCTATTTCATGCTTTCGACGGTCGCGATGGTGCTGTCGATGCCGGCCTGGGTGTTCGGGTCGCGCCATCTCGGGCGCAAGGCGTGCTACATGATCGCGCTTGCCGTCTACGGCGCCAACCACCTGACGTGGCTGCTTGCCGGGCCGGGCGAGAGCACCCTCGGCATCGGCGCCCGTGCCCTCGTCGGCGGCTTCGCGGGCGGCGGCATGATCCTGTGCGCCTATGCCCTACTTTCCGACGCGGTACGCTATGACTTCGTCCGCAGCGGCGAGCGTCGGGAGGGCGCGTTCGCGGGCATCACCACGCTGCTGGACAAGCTTTCCTCCGCCGCCTCGCTGGCCGCGCTGGGCGCATTCCTGTCGGCGATGGGCTACGTGTCCTCGGCCAGCGGTGGCTCGGGCGCGCAGGGTGCCGACGCCGAATGGGCGATCATGATGTGCGAGTCCGTGATCCCGGCGCTGGCGATGGCCGGTGCCTTCATCACGATGTGCTTCTACCGCCTCGACGCCGGGGAACTGGCGCTGGCGGAAACGACGGCAGCACCCGCGCTTGACCCTGCGGTCGATCCCACGGGCGAACCGACCTGAAGGAAATTGCAGCCCCGGCGGTTAAAGTCGGGGCTTTTCCCTACTCCAACCTCGTCATTGCGAGCGAAGCGAAGCAACCCAGGGCGGCGTTAAACTGCCCTGGGTTGCTTCGCTTCGCTCGCAATGACGAAGTGTTTTCGATCAATTCGCGTGAGGACGCTTTTCCACCAGAACCGCAACCGGAACATGCGGGATCGCCCGGCTTTCCTCCACGTCCGGTCGCCCGACATGGGCGCGCAGCTTTTCGGCGAAGAGTTCCGCCGAACGCTTGATCTCGGCATCCGCCCGGAACAGCAGTCCCGCGCGCAGAGGGCGCGGCATCCGCTCGACATTCAGCGCGACCGCGCCGGTGCCCTCCATCAGCGCATCGGGCAACATGCCCAGCATGCCTTCCTCCAGTACCAGCGACTTCATGAACGAAACCGAGCTGGTCCTGACCCCGGCGGCCGGCATCCCGGCGTTGCCGACCGCGAAGTAGTTGCGAGTGGCTGCCAGCCAGTGCTTCTGGTCCAGCATCGCCCATGCCCAGCGTGTCAGCTCGGCGGGCGTGATACCGCTACGGTGCGCAAGCGGGTGCCCGGGCGCGGCGTAGATCGAGCAGGACGAACTGCGGATCCGCTCATAGGCCAACTTCTCCTGCATCGTAGTCGCCGGAACGGTGGTGAAGACGAGATCGACCTTGCGGTCCATCAGGGCGGGAACGGTCTCGTCAACATGCCCCTCGACGATCCGCAGCGATACGTCGGGATGCTCGCGCGTGAATTCCGCCACGACGGCGCGCAAACCCATCTGTGCCTGCAAGGGGCAGATCGCGGCCACCAGTTCCTCGCCCAGCCCGCGCTTGGCAAGGGCGATGCGCTGCTGCGCCCGCTCCTGCTCGTTGACCATGAGCCGCGCATGCTCGAGCAGCGCGGTGCCCGCCGCCGTCAGTTCCACCCCGCTGGAACGGCGGTCGAACAGCCGCGCATCGATCTCGTCCTCGAGGGTCTTGATGCTGCGGGTAAGCGCGGGCTGCGTCAGGAAGACCCGCTCTGCCGCCCGGGAAAAATTGCCCAGCTCCGCAACCGCAATGAAGTGCCGCAACTGACGAAGATCCATGATCCCACCTCAAGCCTTATGACGGAAAGAGGAAGGGGAACCCGGAGCTGCCCCCGGGTCCAGAATTTAACGCTTCCTCCCCGCTCTGCGGACAATCCTCCGCGCTTATTTCCCTGTGGCGGGTGTCGCCGGAAGTGCGTCGATCCATGCCTTGAGGTCGCGCCCGGTCTGCTCGGGCAGTTCGATCATCGGGTAGTGGCCGACGTCGGGATAGTGGATGATCTTCATCGGCGCATTGGCGAACATCACCCGCGCGTCGTCGGCCCGGTCCTTGGGGATGACGATGTCTCGGTCGCCCCACTGCAGCAGCACCGGCACCTTCACGGCCGCCGCCGCATCGCCCGCACCGGACTTCCACACCGCCTTGGTGTTCGCCTCGTAATAGGTCTTCACCCGCGCGAAACCGCCGGGGATGTTGTTGGTCATGTAGTACCAATGGACCGTCTCGGGCTTCAGCCGCTCCGGACGCCCGTAGAGTTCGGCCAGCGAATGGCGGTAGAAGAACTCGGGCATGTAGTTGGGCACGAGGTTCGTGTGCACCCACAGGACCGATGATACGAGAGCCGAAGTCTCGGTCGGAGGGGGCGCCTTGAGCGGCAGGGTGGATACCGCCAGCGCGCGGACCTGCTCGGGATGGCGCGCCGTGTACATCGTCGCGATCGTCGCCCCGCTGGAGCTGGCGACGATGACGAACTTGCCAAGGCCCTTCTGCTTCACGAAACGCTCGATCAGTTCCACGACGCTCGGCATCCCCTGCGAGGCACGCGGATCGACGGAGAGCCCATAAGGCGGCCAGTCGAAACGGATGACGCGGTAGGAGCCCTTGAGCTGGTCGGCCCAGCCGTCCCAGATCCGCAGGTTCGACATGGAACTGTGCAGCATCAGGATGACCGGCCCCTGCCCTTCGTCGCGGACATGCAGCTTGACGTCGCCGACCATCTCGAACTTCGACGGCCCGGTCGCCTGCTCGGCCGCGACAGCCTCATAGCTGGGGTTCCACCAGCCAAGCCGCATAGTGCCCAGCGTACCCGCCGCGACGAGCGCCACTGCCGCCACCACGCCGCCGACGATCCTGCCCACCCGGCGGCTGCCCTTTTCGGAACTGCTTTCGGCCCGATCCCTGACGCTCATCCATGATCCCCTGTGCTGAAACGCCGATGATGACGGGGAGCGCGGCGCGGCTCCAATCAGTAGATTGCAATGAGCCATACCCGCACCGCATGGCGCCACACTACGCGAGCCAATGTCTCCGGCAGGTGGGTAAACGGCGCCTCCCCCAAGAATGAGCGGCGGAGAATCGCGCTATCGAACACTCCAAACCGACAGAGGGAGATCAAGATGCGCCACGCCCCGCCCCCGCCTTATGTCCTCGCCACGTGCGCCTCGGCGCCGCAGTGCGTGTTCGCGAATGGCGCCGTGGACCGCGCCGCGATCGACCACAACATCGCGCAGACCATCGCCCTGACCGAGCGGGCGGTCGGCGATCACGGGGCACGGCTGGTCGTGTTCCCGCAGTTCGGCCTCACCGGCTATGCCATGGTTTCCCCCGAGGCCTGGCACGACGCCGCCTTCGCGCTCCCCGGCCGCGAGATCGAGCGCATCGCCGAAGCCTCCCGCCGCACCGGCGCATGGATCGCCGTCCAGGTGCCCGAACGCCACGACGCCTTTCCGGGTCGCCACTTCCTTTCCTGCGTCATCGTCGGTCCTGACGACGGCATCGCCCTCGTCCACCGCAAGGGCTATTCGCTATCGCTGCGCACCAGCCCGATCGATGTGTACGAGCGGTTCGTGGAAGTCTTCGGCAAGGACGCATTCCACCCCGTGATCGACACACCGATCGGCCGTCTCGGCGCGGTGATCGGGGCCGAATTGCACTGGCCGGAAGTGTGCCGTTCACTGGCACTCAAAGGCACCCAAGTGGTACTCAACCCCATAGCAGCGGCGCCGCACCTCGACTATCTGCAGCGACCGGGCGCACTCCACGTTCGATCCGTGCGCGCCTTCGAGAACATGGTCTATCTTGCCACCGCCAACATCGCCGGACCGGCCGACACACCCCCGTCGATCATCTTCGATTACAAGGGCGCCTCCATCGCCGAGCCTGTCGAGGGTGCGCCCGAGATCACCCTCGCCACGATCGACATCGCCGCAATGGAAGCGTGGCGCGGAGCGCCATCCGCCAATTTCCTCGCCCAGATCCAGCCGGCCACGACGATCCACCCGGACCCGCACCTCCATTGGCCCCGCAACGCATGGCCGGCGCAGGCACCATCGACGTTCGAGGATCTCGCTGCCACGGAGGCGGATACCTGGCGCAAGTTGAACGCGCACTGGGGCTGAACGGGTTATGCATCCGAGCGATTGCATAGCTAATCATATTTAGCTACCTATATGCTCGAAAATTCGCGTAAAAACCGCGATTTTATCGAGTAGTTCAAGCATGAATTCCGCTCCTGAGGATGCCCCGGCAGCCCCCCTTGAAGCTGACGCTCTCATGGCGTTCGGCCATATGTGCGGCGCCTTGTCGTATTGCCCTGAAGCAACCCTGCGGGTCTTTGCCGGGCAGGCCTTGCGCCACACGCTGATCGCGGCGCTTCGGCAGGAGGGGCATGCCTTTACGGAAATGCGCTTTCACGCCTGGTTCGCAGGGCTGACCACGCTCTCCGAAGACAGCCCGAGAAGCGCCCGCCCCGCCCGCGCCTTGTGCAACGCGATCCTGACCGAGCTTGCCAACTGGGGCGATACGGCGCTCGCCGCCGCAGCAGGCCAGCTGAAGACCGCCCTGCTCGCGCCACTGGAGGGCCACGACGAGAACGCGAACGCGGAAGCCAATCGCATTTTCGAAGCCGCGCGCCTGGTGATCGGCACCCTGCCGACAGCGAAGACCTCCCCCCTTGCCGACATGGCAGCGTTGCATGCCGCGATTGCCGGCAACATCGACTTCGCGCCGCCGGAGCGAGCACCTTCTCGCCTTGCCACGCCACTGCGGCAATTCAAGATCGAGCCCCCCTCCCTCAAGGCGCCACTCTGGGCGATCGACCTGGTCTTCTCGCGGCGCCTGTTCGAGCAGCGGAACTTGCGCACTGCCCTCCCCCTTTCCGGCCTCGCCCGAGCCAACGCCATAAGTGAAGCGGACGTCCTGCAGCGGCGGCTCATCTTCGCCGACGCTATGCAGAGCGCGGTCGGCCCGATGCTGACGATGATGCAGAACGCCGATGCTCTCGCCCGCTTCGCCCATGCTCCGGCACCGGGCCGTCGCGGCAATTCGAGAGCACCCTTGCTGATGGAATTGCTGGCCGGCTTCGGACCGCTACGTTCACGGCAGATCGAGACGATACTTGGCGCGTCGCGCCTCGGCGTCGCGGGAATGATCGAAAGTTGGGAAGCCTTGGGCGCGATCAGCCGGACGACGATCTCGGGTTCGCACCTGCTGGAAATGCGAACCATGCAACGAGCATCAGTACAATCCCCGAGGCCAGAGGCACCCGCATTCTCGACATCGGTTCTCGCCGACTACGAGTCATCGATGGAAGCCATCGACCGCCTTCTGGCACGTCGCGATGACGCGCGACAGGATGACGGCTCCACCTGATCGACCGGCGCCTGAGAACCTTCCCACGGCAAAATGGCGTCAATTTAACCGGATTGCCCGGTTTTTGACCTCCCCGGAAATGGGCCTTTCAGCGCCATAACGATCTGGAGACAACCTGCAGGTCATAAATGTCGCCGCGGCGCCCTACGAGGCCCTGAGGGCAAAAATCGAAAATTCGGGGCCAACACAATGCGCATCGGCCCCGAATATATGTCAGCCTTCGATGAGCCCACGAATCGCGGTCATCAGTTCATCGGTCGATGCGCCGGAGCGCGGAACGATCTTCAGGGTCAGTCCGCTGCGTGCCGAACGGGCGTAACGGAGCATCGGTTTGCCGTTCGCGGCCTTGACCACCAGTTCGCCGCCGCCCGTCTTGGTCTTTGCGACGGTCGCCGCAATCAGCCGCTTCGCCACTTCCGGACCCGACAGCTTCACGCCAAGGTCCGCGCGATCTTCGCGCACGCCCCTGCCCTCTTCGATCATCAGCGCCAGTGCGCGCGGATCGCCGGTCAGTGGTTTGATATCGCGCGCCACGCGTACCGTCAGGTCATGGGTATCGGCGAAGATCTCGACGATCTCTGCAGGCAGTCGCGCCACGTCGAGCAGGCGGCTGAGCCACGAGCGGGAAATCTTGAGATGCTCGGCCATCTCGCTCTGCGAACCGTCATAGAACTCGTCGAGCGCGCGAAGATATTCGTTGGCGCGCTCCCAGTCGGAGATGTCCTTGCGCGACCGGTTCTCGATGTCGGAGACGCGGAACGCCTCTTCGTCCGACACATGCTGGATGGTGACAAGATATTCGTACTCGGGATGGTGGTGCGCCCGCAGCCACTGGACCGTCCACCAGCGACGCACGCCGGCGATGATCTCGTAGTCGTAGTCAGGGTCGTTCGTCAGCCTGCGGACGATCGCCGGGATGCGCTGCTTCTTCGCCGAGAGGAATGCATCGATCAGGTCGCGGCAGCTCTCCTCGTCGAGGTGATCGAGATCACGGTTGTGAAGACGCCAGGGGCGACACCGTGCCGGGTCCACCCACTCGGTCCGGTCAGTGACGACCTTGCCCGAAGCCAGCCGTGCGAGGGTCTGGCTCCGGCTGGCCATGATGCTTTCCGACGGCGCCGAGTTGTCCAGATCCGCGTCATCAAGCCCATCGGTGAGGCTGCTCCCAAATCCGCGATTGCCCTTTGCCATAGTCACTTCCCGTCCGCCGCAGCGCCTGTTCCAGTGCCGGTTGCCACGTGGCAACACCGACACACATTCCCGTTTTTACTCTCGATCCGGATGCAGACAACAACCGGATCGAAACTCACATCACCTTGAATTCAGGCGAGTTTCTTATTCGTTGCCACGTGGCAACTGCTCAATCTATCCGACCAGCCCGGCTCGCCCAGGTTCGCAGAACGTCCTGTTCGATGTCGTGGCAGACATCGTTGAGGAAGCGAACGCAGCGGTTGTGCACCTCATGCGACGTGACCGGGCGATCGAGTTCGAAGACCGTCTTCATGCGCGAGCTGGCGTTGTCGATCTCCGCGCTGACCTTGAGCACGGAGTTGATCATCGAACCGCCGAATACCTGCCGCATCATACCCAGGATCTCGCGGTGCATGGACTTGCTGTCATCCACGCGGCTAGCGACCAGACGGATGAAATTGTACGCAGGGCGCACTCGCCCGCCCAGTTGCTCCAGCTGCTTCATGGTGGTGCGGGCCATGTCGATGAACGAGACGGTCGATGCGAAGTCGATGACGCTCGGCGGCGCCGGAATGACCATTGCATTGGCAGCCTGGAGCACCGCCATCGATACCATGCCGAGCGCCGGCGGCGGGTCCATCACGACGATGTCGTAATCGTCGACGACTTCGTCGATGGCCTGGGCAATGATGTCGATGACGTCGAAGCTCTGGTTCTGGGCCAGGTAGCCGGCGATCTCGTACTCCAGATTATAGAGCTTCAGATTGGCCGGGATCAGGTCGAGCCCGAAGAAGTGCGTCTTGCGAATGATCGAGCGGACGCCCAGCAATTCCGGATTATGGAAGTGCCCATAGAGAGTGTCATCCTCTCCCAGGTCCACGTCGGGACGATAGCCGAACATCATGGTCGAGCTGGCTTGGCTGTCGCAGTCGATGAACAGGACGCGGTAGCCGCGGATCGCGAAGTGCTGCGCCATGTGCAAAGCGAGGGTGGACTTGCCGACGCCGCCCTTGAAATTCGACACCGAGAGGATGGCCGGGGTATCGCCCGGTGCACGCCACGGCCGCGTGCCGAAGACGGCCCGCATGTGATCGAGTTCCTCCAGCGTATATTGCACGCGGTGTCCCGAAGCCGTGCGGTCTCGTTCGGGCAGGCGTCCATCGCGTTCGGCCTCCCGAATGGCGGACGCAGTGCGGCCGACCAGCGAGGCTGCCTTGGAGATCGGGAAGGAAGGGCCGACCTTGTGCCCCGTCTCCGGATCGAGCGCGCCGTCGCGGATACGCTTGAGAATAGTGAGAGCCTTGCGATGAAGCAGGCCAAGGCTATCTTCCAGCAGTTCGTCACCGCTGATTTCAGAAGGAGCAGGGGTCGTCGCCATAGATACCCGTCTTGTGAGTTTGAGGCCCAACCCTACCCCCGTTGGAAGTTTCGAGCAACGACCCGTCCACCAGTGTTACAAAACCACCGATGATCTCCGTGCTTTTTGCCCCATTCCGAGTCGCACGAGACACATGCACGAGTCGAATGACCGATGATCTCGGTGCCGTTAGCGAATCCGGAGCCGTGAAATGACTCTGTCGCGCCATCCGATTCGCATTTCTGTCGTCCTGAGATCGCCGTTTTCCCCCGCTACCGATGATCTCGGTGCCCAGCGATGATCTCAGTGCGTAACAGCGATGATCTCGGAGCCGTTTGGACCGATGATCTCGGAGCGCAAACCTATACAAGAATCCCTAATCAAAATCCGATTCGCGAATCGGTTCGATTGAAAAGCATGGGAAATTGAGTCGAACCTGCAAAACGCACCGAGATCATCGGTGAGGTTGTAGGTTTGAACCGCTAATTCCTGCCGAAACTGCCAAGCTCCTTGCCAATCCGGGCGAAACCTGTTGTCTAAGCGGCAGATGACAGCCCCATGAGTCGGGCAAAGCAGGGCGATATGAACTCGGATAGCAGCAAGCCGATTGGACACCAGTATGCCCTCGCCATGATCGATGGCGGCGAGGAACGGGTGCGTTCGCTTGCCCGGGCCGCAGGGTCGCAATTGACGATGGATGCATTTCTGCGCGTCCATGACGAAGAGCCGGTGCCGGCGTTCCTGCATTCTGCGCTTTGTGCCATGTCGCTGCCGACGAAGCGACCCAAGGACGAGACCCAGCCGATCCTGCGCGAAGACGGCAAGTATGCGCTGGCGATCAACCCGCGGCCGGTCCTGCAAACGGTGGATGGCAAGCCGCTCCTGCGCAGCCTTGGCGTACCTTACGGCGCCTATCCCCGCGTCGCGCTGATCTACCTTTTGTCGCAGGCGGTTTCGAAGCGTTCGCGCGATGTCTATCTCGGCCGCAACTTTACCGAGTGGATGCGCCGATTAGGGTATCAGACCGTGTCCTATGGGCCGCGCGGTACGGCCAACCGCATGCGTGAGCAGGTCGACAGGCTTCTCGCCTGCGAATGGCAGATTCGCTGGGATGGCACCGAGGCCGACGACAATGCCTTCGCCGTGCGCGACGTCAAGATTTCCAACGAATATGCGGGTTCGCTCGAGAAGAACGGTGCCTTCGCCCGTGAGATCCGGATGTCGGAAGGCTTCTATGCGCACCTCATCGACCATGCGGTGCCGCTCAACGAAGTGGCGATCCGCGAGCTGAAGGGCACGCCTACCGCCCTCGACCTCTATACTTATCTGGCCTATCGTCTGCCGCGCATCGCCGCCGACAAGGGGCAGACGATTTCCTGGGATCAGCTGGCGCGCCACCTAGGCAACGATGCGGACAGCAAGCGTTTCCGGCAGACCGTGCGCGAGACGATGCAACTGGTTTCGGCCGTCTATCCCAACGCCAACATCGACATGACCGGCCGCAAGGTCGTGCTCTATCCTTCGCCCGCGCCGCTGGAACGCAAGCTGGTGGGGCCTCATCTGCGGCTGCTGGGTGCGCCAGCGGCAAAAGAGGCACCGAGATCATCGGTCATGCCGAAGGCCAAGACCCGCAAGGAGGAGGCCGCCAACGAGGGACCCCTGCTCGAATTCCCGAACGGCAGCATGAGCTTCGGCACGCGCGAGGCGGCATACCGCAAGATCGGCCTCGACAAGGGACACCCCTGGTCGGTGGACCAGATGGCCGACGCCTTCCGCGCCGGGTTCCCCGGAATTTCGCGCAAGCGCAGCGAAACCGAGTGGCTGCGCGTATGGGATGCTTTCGTTATCAGCTATGCCAAGCGCAGGGGAGCAGCCGAGGGCGAGTGACCGATGATGTCCGAGCCGTTTGACGGTCAGGGCTGCGCTATGGTCAATCGCCGACCGGTTCTATGAGGCTGCGGAAATTGCGCGTCGTCGGTGAGGCGTCGCGCAGATGGAACAGCACGAGCTGGCTGGAAAACGGCATGTCGATGGGCCGGAACGTCAGCGTGTCGACATTCAGGCGGGCCAGCGACCGGGACAAGATCGTTATGCCGAGCCCTGCGGCGGTCAGCCCGACGAGGGTTCCGAAACTGTCGGCTTCCAGCGCGACGGTCGGACGGAAGCCAAGTTCCTCGCAATGGGTGCTCAGCATCTCATTGAAACCCGCGCCGTTCATCGAGCCAAAGAGGATGAGCTGCTCGCCCTCGATGTCGGCAAGCGACAAAGGCCGATCGTGCTCCGCAAGGCGGTGATCGCGCCGCATCGCCACCATCATGCCTTCGCACTGGAGCGGAAGGACCTGCATCTGCGGCAGCAGCGCCAGCGGTGAGAAGGCGCGCAAGATACCGATGTCGAGGGTGCCGCGCTCGACGCGGCTGATCTGTTCCTCGCGCGGGAGCTCGCTCAGTTCGACATGCACTTCCGGGAACTGCGCCCGAAACCGCGCGAGCGCGTCGACGACATAAGGCGTGAACGGCACCGAAGGCGAGAAGCCCAGACTCAGGCGGCCGACTTCTCCCGAATCCGCCAGCTTGGCGATGCGGGCGGCACGGTCGGCTTGTGCCAGCGTCTCGCGCGCCTGGGGCAGGAACTGCAGCCCGGCGCGCGTCAGTTTTACGCTTCTGCTCGTACGGTCGAACAGGCGCACGTCGAGTTCCTCCTCCAGCGCACGAATCTGCTGGCTGAGGGGAGGCTGCGATATGCCCAGACGCTGCGCGGCTGCCCCGAAGTGGAGTTCTTCGGCCACGCAGACGAAGTAGCGCAAGTGCCTAAGCTCCAAAGGTCACGCTCCGATTGAGAGGTTTTCGATATTGATCGTGCCTCCATATATATTGGACAGAAAAGATCCAAGCGCGCATCGGCGGTTTCGTGAGGGGTTCCTCTCACGATGCGGCCGGACAACACCGCTCCCGAACAACAAGGCGGGTGACCGATCCGTTTCCTGACGCCGGAGCCACCGGCCGGGCCTTCGTCCTGCGCTTCAGTCGCGGCGGGGCAGGGCGGTGCGACCGGCTTGCGACGAGGATGGCGGTGAAGGGGCCGTGAGGCGCGGATCGACCGTGCCTTCGCGGCACATGGAGAAGTCGATGATCGGTATCGTCAAAGTTGCCCTGAACCGCCCGCTGACGTTCATCGTCATGGCCATCCTGATTGCCGTCGGCGGTATCCTCGCGGCGTTCAGAACGCCGGTCGACATCTTTCCCGAGATCAAGGTTCCGGTGATCGCGGTCGCCTGGCAATATGCGGGCCTGCCGCCGCAGGACGTCGGCGATCGCATGATCACGCCTTACGAGCGCGTGCTGACCACCACCGTCAACGACATCGAACACGTCGAGAGCCAGTCCTACCAGGGCATCGGCATCGTCAAGATCTACTTCCAGCCGGGCGTCGATATCCGCACCGCGACGGCGCAGGTCACCTCGATCTCGCAGACGATCCTCAAGCAGCTTCCGCCGGGTGCGACGCCGCCGCTGATCCTCAACTATTCCGCTTCCACCGTGCCGATCCTGCAGCTTGCGCTATCGGGCAAGGGGCTGACCGAGCAGCAGCTTTTCGATCTGGGCCAGAACCAGATTCGTCCGCGCCTCGTCACCGTGCCCGGCCTTGCCATGCCGTTCCCGTCCGGCGGCAAGCAGCGTCAGGTCCAGATCGACCTCGATCCGCAAGCGCTGCAGGCGCGCGGGCTTTCAGCGCAGGACGTCGGCAACGCCATTGCCGCACAGAACCAGATCAACCCGGCTGGTTTCGTGAAGATCGGTGCGACCCAGTACAGCGTGCGCCTCAACAACTCGCCGAGCACGATCGACGCGCTCAACGACATCCCGGTCAAGGTCGTCAACGGCGCCACCATCTATATGCGTGACGTCGCCTACGTGCGCGATGGCAGCGCGCAGCAGCAGAACATCGTGCATGTCGATGGCAGCCGCTCGGCGCTGCTGACCGTGCTCAAGAACGGCGCAGCCTCGACGCTGGCCATCGTCAACGGGGTGAAGGAGGCCATGCCTTCCATCCAGCAGACGCTGCCCGACACGCTCAAGGTCCTGATCGTGGGCGACCAGTCGCTGTTCGTGAAGGCGGCGGTCAGTGGCGTCATCCACGAAGGTGCGATCGCCGCCGCGCTGACCTCGCTGATGATCCTCCTGTTCCTCGGCTCCTGGCGCTCGACGGTGATCATCGCACTGTCGATCCCGCTGGCGGTGCTGGCTGCCGTCATGGCGCTGGCGATCTTCGGGCAGACGCTCAACGTGATGACGCTGGGCGGCCTTGCGCTCGCGGTCGGCATCCTCGTCGATGACGCGACGGTGACGATCGAGAACATCAACTGGCACCTCGAGCAGGGCAAGGGCGTCGTGGAATCCATCCTCGACGGCGCGGCGCAGATCGTGACGCCGGCGTTCGTCTCGCTGCTGTGCATCTGCATCGTCTTCGTGCCGATGTTCTTCCTGCCGGGCGTCGCGGGCTATCTTTTCGTGCCGATGGCGCTGTCGGTGGTCTTCGCGATGATCGCCTCGTTCATCCTGTCGCGCACGCTGGTGCCGACCATGGCGATGTACCTGCTCAAGCCGCATGCCCCGCACGGCGAGAACCATCACAACGCCGGAGAGCCAGGCTCGCGCAACGTGTTCGTCCGCTTCCAGCGCGGCTTCGAGGCGCGGTTCGAAAAGGTGAGGGCGGTCTACATCAGCCTGCTGCGCCGGGCGTTGGGATCCAGCAAGGGCTTCATGATCGGCTTCCTTGCGATCGTGCTCGTCTCGTTCGGACTGATGCCATTCCTGGGCAGCAACTTCTTCCCGGCGGTCGATTCCGGGCAGATCGCCATGCACGTGCGGTTGCCCGCAGGCACCCGCATCGAGACTTCGGCCTCGCGGTTCGAGGCGATTACCAGCGAGATCCGCCGGATCATTCCGGCAGAACAGCTTGGCACTGTCACCGACAACATCGGCCTGCCGGTCAGCCCGCTCAATACCATCTATTCGAACAGCGGAACGATCGGTCCGCAGGATGGCGACGTTCTGGTCACTCTCAAGGAAGGCCACCAGCCGACCGAGCAATTCGTCGATCGTCTGCGTGTGGAAATGCCGCGCCGCTTCCCCGGCGCCACGTTCGCCTTCCTGCCCGCCGACATAACCAGCCAGATCCTCAACTTCGGTTCGCCTTCGCCGATCGACATCCAGATCGCGGGCAAGGACCAGGACGCCGCGCGTATCTACGCGCACAAGCTGATGACCAGACTTTCGCGCATTCCCGGGATCGCCGACATGCGGCTGCAGCAGCCCGCGCGCTCGCCGCAGCTTGACGTGGAGGTCGATCGGGCACGCATCGGTCAGTACGGACTGAGCGAAAGGGACGTGACGACCAGCCTTGCCAGTTCGCTGGCCGGCACGGCGCAGACCGCTCCTCTGTTCTTCGTGAACCCGGAAAACGGCGTGTCCTATCCGGTCGTGGCGCAGGCGCCGGAGTATCAGGTCGGTTCGATGAACGCGCTGTCGGACATCCCGGTCTCGGGCACTGCCGGAACGCCCACGCAGCCGCTCGGCGCGCTGGCCTCGCTTACCCGGTCGAGCACGACCTCGGTGGTCTCGCACTATAACATCCAGCCCGTGATCGACATCTATGCGACCACGCAGGGCCGTGATCTCGGCAATGTCGCGGCCGCCGTACAGTCGGCGATCAGTTCGCTCGAGAAGGAACAGCCCAAGGGCACGACCGTCACGATCCGCGGCCAGTACCAGACCATGAACACCGCTTTCTCCGGCCTTGGCTTCGGCTTGCTGGGGGCGATCTTCCTGATCTACCTGCTGATCGTCGTGAACTTCCAGAGCTGGGTCGATCCCTTCGTCATCATCACCGCGCTGCCCGCCGCGCTTGCCGGGATCGTATGGATGCTCTTCGCCACGGGGACCACGCTTTCGGTGCCTGCCCTTACCGGCGCGATCATGTGCATGGGCGTGGCGACCGCGAACTCGATCCTCGTCGTCAGCTTCGCGCGCGAAAAACTCGCCGAACTGGGCGATGCCACCAAGGCGGCGATCGAGGCGGGCCTCGTGCGCTTCCGCCCGGTGCTGATGACCGCGCTTGCGATGATCATCGGCATGGCGCCGATGGCGCTCGGGCTGGGCGAGGGCGGTGAGCAGAACGCCCCGCTCGGCCGCGCGGTGATCGGCGGCCTGATCTGCGCTACGATCGCAACCCTATTCTTCGTCCCTACCGTGTTCAGCTTCGTCCACCGCCGCCGCACCCATGGCGACGAGCAGACCCGTTCGATGGAAATGCAGCCCAGCCATGCTTGAACCCGAGATCACTGAAAACAACAGCCTCTCCAGCGGCACGCTGAAGAAGGTCGGCATCGGCGCCGCCGTCGTCGCGCTGGCCGTCGTCGCCTTCGGCGTCGCGAGCCGGATCAGCGCCACCAACGACCTCGAGGCGGTGGCCGCCGACGCTGCGGTTCCCACCGTCACCGTCGTCTCGCCCGCCACGGCCGAGGGCGGCGACGGGCTCGTCCTGCCAGGAACCATCCAGGCCTACAACAGCGCCGCGATCAACGCGCGGACCAACGGCTACGTCCGCCGCTGGCTGGCCGACATCGGTGATCACGTGAATGCCGGGCAGACGCTCGCCATCCTCGACGCGCCCGAGATCGACCAGCAGCTGGCACAGGCCAAGGCGGACTACCAGACCGCGCTCGCCAACCAGCGCCTTGCCGCGACGACATCGAAGCGCTGGCAGTCGATGCTGGCGCAGGACGCCGTCTCGCAGCAGGAAGCGGACGAGAAGGCGGGCGACCTCGCGGCCAAGACCGCGCTGGCTAACGCTGCGCTGGCCAGCGTGCGCGAACTGAACGCCAAGCACGGCTTCACGCAGCTTTCCGCGCCGTTCAGTGGTGTCGTGACCAGTCGCTCGGCCCAGATCGGCGCGCTGGTCGTGTCGGGTAACGCGGCATCGCAGCCCCTCTTCACCGTCTCCGACGTGCACCGCATGCGCATCTACGTGCGCGTGCCGCAGGTCTATTCCTCCCAGATCCATGCCGGGATGAAGGCCAGCCTCAACCTGCCCGAATTCGCAGGCCGCGATTTCGAGGCGTCGCTGACCCGTTCGGCGGGCTCGGTCGATGCCCAGTCGGGCGCGATGCTGGTCGAACTGCAGGCGGACAATTCCGACGGCGCGCTCAAGCCCGGTGCCTTCGCCCATGTGCGCTTCGCCATCGACGGCGTCGGCGGCGGCCTGCGCCTTCCCGGCAGCGCGATCATGGCTGCGGAGGACGGCCCGAGCGTCGCGATCGTCGGCAAGGACGGGACGGTCACACTGCGCCGCGTCACCATCGCCCGTGACGAGGGCAAGACCGTACTGGTCTCGGTGGGCCTGAAGACCGGCGACAAGGTCATAGACTCCCCGCCGGATGCGATCCGCACCGGCGACCACGTGCGCATTGCCGTGCCGGACAGCAAGGACGTCAAGGGGACCGGCGGCAATGGTTGACGCCATGGCGGACAAGGGCAGGGCCGTGCTCGCCCGAGCGCTGGCATTGCCGATCGCTCTTGCGCTGGGTGCCTGCTCGATGGCGCCGGACTATCAGCCACCCCAGACCGCTGCGCCTGCGCAGTTCAAGGAAGTTGCCGGCTGGACCGCCGCCGCCCCGCGCGATGGCGAGGGCAGGGGGCCTTGGTGGGAGGTCTATGCCGATCCGATGCTTACCGATCTGGAGGCGCGGGCAGCAAAAGCGAGTCCGTCGCTTGCCGCGGCGCTTGCACGCTACGACGCGGCACGCGCCGCAGCGCGGGTGGAGCAGTCGGATCTCTACCCGCAAGCGGGCGTGAGCGGGCAGGCTTCGCGCGAACGGCTCTCGGAAAATCGTCCGCTGAGCACCGGCACCACACGCAAGTACAACGACTATACCGTCGGCGGCTCGATCGACTACGAGCTGGACCTCTGGGGGCGCATCCGCAACCAGGTGAAGGCGGCGACGGCGGAATCGGATGCGAGCCGCGCGGATCTCGCCTCCGCGCAGCTGAGCCTGCAGGCGGCGGTGGCCGATGCCTATTTCCGGCTGCGGGGCCTCGACGCGCAGGCGCAAGTGCTCGACCAGTCGGTCGAGGCTTTCGCGCGGGCCTACGACCTGACCGATAAGCGGCACACCGGCGGCGTCGCCTCCGGGATCGACGTCAATCGCGCCCGCACCGTCCTCGGCAATGCCCGCGCACAAGTGGCGACGATCGCCAACCAGCGCGCCGCCACCGAGCATGAGATTGCGGCCCTCGTCGGCGAAGTGGCTTCCGGTTTCAGCCTGCCGGTGGCTGCGGCCGACCTCGCGCCGCCCGCGCCGCCCGCCGCGACGCCGTCCGATCTGCTGCAGCGTCGCCCCGACATCGCCGCCGCAGAGCGGCGGGTCTTCGCAGCCAACGCCCGCATCGGCGTGGCCAAGGCGGCGTTCTTCCCTTCGCTGACGCTGGGCGCGGCGGGCGGATGGGAGACCACCAACGGTCAGTTGCTGACGACGCCGAACACGTTCTGGTCGCTCGGCCCGCTCACCAGCCTGTTGACGATCTTCGACGGCGGCCGCCGGTCGGCACAAGTGAAGATCTCGCGCGCGGACTACGAGGAGACGGCGGCGGACTACCGGGAAACCGTGCTCACCGCGTTCCGGCAGGTTGAGGACGCCATTGCCGCGATGCATCACCTCTCTTCCGCCGCCGTGGCGCAGAAGGAGGCGGCCGATGCCGCGCAGCGCACGCGGGACATTGCAATGTCCCGCTACCGCGACGGTGCGGCGGGCTATCTTGACGTGGTGACCGCACAGACCGATGCGCTCGATGCGCAGCGCGCGTACATCTCGGTGCAGACGCAGCGGATGCAGGCGAGCGTGGCCTTCGTGAAGGCTCTCGGGGGCGGTCTAACGGCACCTGCGGATGCTACGGCGGGGCATTAATTGAGCCTTAGTTCGCCCTGGAGTGCTTCGCTCCGGGGCGACTGTGGCGCCGGACCCGATCGCCCCATCAGACACCGCGCTCCGCCGACCAGCGTATAGACCGCGTGGCGCCCCGCTCCGCGGTTCTGGTGATCGACGCGAAAGCCCTGGTAGTGGCGCCGGATCAGCCCGGCATGCACCAGTTCAGAAACCGCGCGGCTGAGGTTGGTCTTGCCCGACTTGCGGATACGTTCGTGCACCTCGGCGGCGATCACCGCTTCGGCCGCCTGCGGTTCCGCCGGGGCCTTGCCGGAGGCGAGCAGCTCAAGGCGCACTTTCTCCGCCAGCATCAGCCGCTTCGGGTCGCGTGCGCCCATCGGGGCGAGCGCGTCGCAGAGCCAGTCGCGCAGCAGGGTGCTGCGGCCTGCGCGCAGGATGAAGGGCCCCGCGCTGCCGTCGGGCCGCGCGATTTCGGCGATGAGGCTCAGAACCATGAAGGCATAGCGCGGCCGCGAACTTGTCTGTGCCACGCGGTCGAGGAGATCCGCCATGTCGCTGGTCTGCCCGCGATGCGGGGAGAGAGGCGTGTAATGGAACATAGCGAGGCAAAATAGAGCACATAAATGGAATCGTGAGAATCCCCTTTCCGGACCATGTTTCGCTTTGTCAGCAATGACACTTTACCGGGGGCAAAGTGTCACGGGTGAGATTCTCCATTACGCTCATGATTCGCTACGCCCGGCGAACCTTTCACGCCAATTGACCCGATGCGCGTGCAATCAAACATACCCGCGAATTGGTAAGACCGACGTGGGTATCGGACGCACCAAACATTGCCGGTAAGAAGTAGGGGGGCGGCGAATTGCGCCGGAATACTTCGGAAAAGGGTCATTTCCGGCACTTATCCTGCCTTCATGCGGACTTGCCTCGACAAATCGCCACAGCGAATGCCCGCACGAGCATCATCGCCGGGAAGATGTTGGCCGCCACTGCTTCATTACTCCGCCGCCCGCCCGTATGGTCCAGCGGCTGATTGCGGAGCTTTCCGGCCTCGCAATTGGACGGACAGGTTCCCGCGTCGACGGGGGCCGCCGAAGAAGGCTCCGCCGCCAAGACGGGGCGATCGACGGGCGTTTCCAGCACCATGCGGCCTCAGGGCCGCAGCCGGGAGCGACCGAACGGTAAGACCAATGATGGGGATGATGTGATGAGGCTGTTTTCGTCTGTACTTCTGTGTTCCGCCAGCCTGGCAGGTCTCTCGACCCCGGCCCTTGCGCAGGATGCGGACACGTCCGCCGACGAAGCGGTCGCCGGCAACGTCATCATCGTCCAGGCTCGCCGCCGCGACGAGGCGGTGCAGGACGTTCCGGCGGTCATCGACACGGTGACGGCGGACGACGTGGCCAAGCTCAACATCCGTGACTTCAAGGAAGTCTCCACCCTCGTCCCCGGCCTCCAGCTCACCACCGAGGCGAACGGCGTCGGCGGCGGCGGCCGCCTGCGCGGCGTCAACTTCGACGTCTCGGCCAGCGGCACCAACCCGACGGTCGAATTCTACTTCAACGACGCGCCGATCACGGCGGGCGTGATCCTGCAGCAGATGTACGACATCGGCCAGATCGAAGTGCAGCGCGGGCCTCAGGGCACGCTGCGCGGCCGCGCCGCGCCTTCGGGCTCGATCACCATCGGCGCCAAGAAGCCCGATCTCTATTCGGTGGGCGGCTTCACCGACATGACCGCCAACGATATCGGCACGCTCAACTTCAAGGGCGGCTTCAACCTGCCCATCATCGAAGGCATCGCCGCGATCCGCGTCGCCGGTGTCTGGGACGAGAACGAGGCCGACCGCGTCCGTCCGATCACTTCTGCGCGCGATCCCTTCCAGCGCACCAAGAGCGGCCGCATCTCCGCCATCGTGCAGCCGACCGACTGGCTGAAGTTCGAGGGCATGTACCAGAAGATGGACCGCAAGGCCCGTCTCTACGATCAGGTCGCGTCCTTCAGCGAAGTGAACCCCGACGCCGCCGCGAGCCCGGTCTATATCGACAGTTCGGACCGCCGCTCGATCATGGAATCGCCGCGTCCGATCCACCAGATCTACGACATCTACAACTGGCGCGCGGAGGCATCGGGCTTCGGGCAAGTGCTGATCTATCAGGGCCAGCACTATACCCAGAAGATCACCGGCATCGAAAATTCGGACGAGGCCAACTTCTTTTCCGCCGGCACCGTTCAGGATACGTATTCGTCGCCCAAGGCGACCTCGCATGAAGTGCGCCTGCAGAACGACGCGCGCATCGCCGACATCTTCGATTACGTCGTCGGCTTCTTCGACTACAAGAACGACAACCCGACGACTCTCAACCGTCCGACCATCCTGGGCTATCCGACGAGCGCGACGACCGGTGCCATCTTCGGCATCGTCAACACCGCGATCCAGCGTACCAATACCAGCCACGAGCAGTCGTTCTTCGGCAACCTGACCGCGCATCTGGGCGAGGGGACCGAAGTTTCCGGCGGCGTGCGCCACATCTCCTACACTTCGCAGAACGGCTTGTTCATCAATGGCGCCTCGACCGCCACGACCGGTCAGGACGCGAAGAAGTGGATCTACTCGGCTTCGGTGAAGCACAATTTCTCGCCAGACTTCATGGTCTATGCGAGCACGGGAAGCTCCTGGCGGCCCGGTATCAACGTGGTTGGCGATTTCAGCCAGCGCATGTCGGAACTGGAGGAGAGCTTCGTCAACCTGCCGCCGGAAAGCTCCAAGTCCTATGAGCTGGGCTTCAAGAGCACGCTTCTGGGCGGCCGCATGCGCCTGAACGCGACGGCCTACCACCAGAAGTTCAAGAACTATCCGTACCGCACCGGCGGACGCGGGGTCTACTTCGTGGACTACACCAATCCGGCCAACCCGGTGGTGACCCAGTTCAACTTCGTCGGCGCCGTCCCGGTCGAGGTCAACGGCATCGAGGGCGACGTCTCGATCGACGTGATGGACGGCTGGAACCTGGGTCTCGTCGCCAGCTACTCGATCGGCAAGATCAAGAGCGGTACGGTTCCATGTAACGACCTCAACGGGGACGGCGTGCCGGATGTGATCACGTCCGCGCCTTCGCTGCCGGTTCTGCAGGCTGCGGTTGGCAGTGACAACATTTCGGCTTGCCAGGTCAACCAGCGCTCCGGCTTCCAGGCGCCGTTCAGCGCAACGCTGACCAGCGAATACAGCTTCGCGGTGAGCGATCACGTCAATGCGTACGTGCGCGGCCTGTTCAACTTCTTCGGCAGTTCGCGCGTCGACCCGGTGAACATCTACGACAACCTCGGCTCTTACGGTCTGGTCAATGTCTTTACCGGCATCCGCGACGCCAAGGGGGCGTGGGAAGTCTCGCTCTTCGCCAAGAACCTGCTGGACACCACCAAGACGCTGACCCGGACCGACCCGCTGTTTACGTCCTATCGCAACATTCTGGCGGGTGGCGCGGCGACCACGTTCACCAGCACTTACAACGGCGTGACCACCACCGCCCCGCGCGAGTTCGGTATCAACGTCCGCTACGCCTTCGGCAGCCGCTGAGAGGCCAAGGACTTCGTCATTGCGAGCCGCGAAGCGGAGAAGCAATCCAGGGCAGCTTTGCGTTGCTCTGGATTGCTTCGCTCCGCTCGCAATGACGAAGTGAGGCGGACTTTCGCTAATTCGCCGTTTCCCCCGCCAATAGAGCGGGCAATCGGCGGCGCAGCAGCGCCACGAACAGGCTGACCTTGGGGGAGAGGTGCTTGAGGCGTGGATAGACGGCCCAGATCGGTTCGTCGTCGGGACATTCTCCGGCGAGCACTTCCTCCAGCCGGCCCTCTGCGATCGCCGCTGCCGTATAGAACGCGGGCAACTGGCACACGCCCATGCCTTCCAGCGCCGCTTCCAGCACCATCGTTCCGTTGTTGCAGCGCCAGCGCCCTTCCGGACGAAAGGTTTCGCCGCGCTGGAAGTGCCAGAGCGCGGCCGAGCCGACGAGACAGTCGTGCTCCTTCAACTCGGCGATGCGTTGTGGGCGTCCCTTCGCGGCGAGATAGGCGGGCGCGGCGACGGTGACCATCGCCCGCGAAGCCACCCGTGTCGCGACGAGGCGCGAGTCCTCCAGATGCCCCGTGCGGATGGCGATGTCGTAGCCGTCGCGGATCAGATCGACGACGTCGTTGTCGAGGTCGCAGGCGATCGCGAGCCTGGGATGCTCACGCGCATACTCGCGCAAAACCGGGCCGATGAACCGCTCTCCCAATGTGTACGAGCAGGTGATGCGCAAGTTGCCGCGCGGGCTACCCTGCGCGGTGACGGCGGCGATGGCGTCCTCGCGCTCGGAGATCAGGCGGCTGCCGGTCTCGTAGAAGATGCGGCCCGCTTCGGTCAGCCCCAGCGAGCGGGTGGTGCGATGGAACAACTGGCTGCCGAGCTTCGCCTCCAGCCGGGAAACGGCGCGGCTCATGTGCGTGACCGAAGCGCCGAAGCTGCGTGCGGCGGCGGTGAAGCTGCCGGTCC
Organism: Novosphingobium resinovorum; assembly: GCF_027922145.1. Classification (GTDB taxonomy): domain Bacteria; phylum Pseudomonadota; class Alphaproteobacteria; order Sphingomonadales; family Sphingomonadaceae; genus Novosphingobium; species Novosphingobium resinovorum. The sequence goes on from NZ_BSFC01000035.1 coordinate 48,005, forward strand.
GCGCCACCGTCACGAATTCCTCGATGCCGTCCCAGGCTCCAATCACGATTTTTTCCACTCGGTTATAATGCTTTTCCCAAGAACCCCATTAACGACAATCCGGCAAGGCGCTAGAACCCGCGGCGAAAAGGAGACACCCCGCATGAAGACCCGCGCCGCCGTTGCCTTCGAGGCGAAGAAGCCGCTCGAAATCGTCGAAGTGGACCTGGAAGGGCCGAAGGAAGGCGAAGTCCTGGTCGAGATCATGGCGACCGGCATCTGCCACACCGACGCCTACACGCTCGACGGCTTCGACAGCGAGGGCATCTTCCCCTCGATCCTCGGCCATGAAGGCGCCGGGATCGTGCGCGCGGTGGGGCCGGGCGTCACCAGCGTGAAGCAGGACGACCACGTGATTCCGCTCTACACGCCGGAATGCCGCCAGTGTAAGTCGTGCCTCTCGGGCAAGACCAACCTGTGCACCGCGATCCGCGCCACGCAGGGCAAGGGCCTGATGCCCGACGGCACCAGCCGGTTCAGCTACAAGGGCCAGCAGATCTTCCACTACATGGGCTGCTCGACGTTCTCGAACTTCACCGTCCTGCCCGAGATCGCGGTCGCCAAAATCCGTGAGGACGCGCCGTTCCAGTCCTCGTGCTACATCGGCTGCGGCGTCACCACCGGCGTGGGCGCGGTGATCAACACCGCCAAGGTGCAGGTGGGCGACAACGTCGTCATCTTCGGCCTCGGCGGGATCGGCCTCAACGTCATCCAGGGAGCCCGCCTTGCTGGCGCGAACAGGATCATCGGCGTCGACATCAATCCGGATCGCGAGGAATGGGGCCGCCGCTTCGGCATGACCGACTTCCTCAACACCAAGGGCATGAGCCGCGAGGACATCGTCGCGAAGATCGTGCTGATGACCGACGGCGGGGCCGACTATACCTTCGACGCCACCGGCAACACCGAAGTGATGCGCACTGCTCTGGAAGCCTGCCATCGCGGCTGGGGCACCTCGATCATCATCGGCGTGGCGGAAGCGGGCAAGGAGATCGCGACGCGCCCGTTCCAGCTTGTCACCGGCCGCAACTGGCGCGGCACCGCGTTCGGCGGTGCCAAGGGCCGCACCGACGTGCCCAAGATCGTCGATATGTACATGACCGGCAAGATCGAAATCGATCCGATGATAACCCACGTCATGGGCCTTGAAGAAATCAACAAGGGCTTTGACTTGATGCACGCGGGCGAATCCATTCGCTCGGTCGTGGTCTTCTGAAGAGGGAAATTTCGATGTTCACGCATATCATGGTCGGCGCCAATGACGTTCCGGCCGCCAAGACCTTCTACGATGCCGTTCTCGGCGCGCTCGGCCATGGCGAGGGCAACTTGATCGGCGAAGGGCACGGTGTCGGATACGCCACGTCCGGCGGCTTCTTCGCGGCGGTGACCCCGCGCGACGGCAATGCGCCGAGCTTCGCCAACGGCGGCACGATCGGCTTTGCCGCACCCGGCCCCGAGGCGGTCGATGCCGCCCATGCTGCAGGTCTCGCTGCAGGCGGCACCTGTGAAGGTGCGCCCGGTCCGCGCGAGATGTTCCCTGGTGCCTACGGCGCGTACTTGCGCGATCCGACCGGCAACAAGCTCTGCCTCTGGCAGGCACCGAAGGCCTGATGCGATGAGCCTGGAGACGATTTCCACCAACCGCGGCCACGGCGGCACGCAGGGCGTCTATCGCCACGACAGCGCCGAGACCGGAACGCCGATGACGTTCTCCGTCTTCGTACCCGACCATGAGCCGGGTGCGAAACTGCCGGTGCTATGGTATCTCTCCGGGCTCACATGCACGCATGCGAACGTCACCGAGAAGGGTGAGTTTCGTGCAGCATGCGCGCAGCATGGCGTGATCTTCGTCGCGCCGGATACCAGTCCGCGCGGCGACGACGTGCCTGACGATGAGGGCTACGACTTCGGCAAGGGCGCGGGCTTCTACGTCGATGCGACGCGTGATCCCTGGGCGCAGCATTTCCGCATGCGCTCCTACATCGAGGCCGAATTACCCGCGCTCGTCGCGCAGCATTTCGCGGTGGACACTGCGCGTCAGGGGATCACCGGCCACTCGATGGGCGGCCATGGTGCGCTGACGATCGCGCTGCGCAACCCGGATCGTTTCCGCTCGGTCAGCGCCTTCTCGCCGATCGTCTCGCCGCTGAACTGCCCCTGGGGCGACAAGGCGCTGACGGGCTATCTCGGCGATGACCGTGTCGGCTGGCGTGCCTATGACGCCTGCGCGCTGATCGAGGACGGCGCGCGCGTTCCGGCGCTGCTTGTGGATCAGGGGACGGCGGACGGCTTCCTCAACGAACAACTGCGCACGCCGCTGCTCGTCGCGGCATGCGAGAAGGCGGGGCAGCCTGCGACGATCCGCATGCAGGAGGGGTACGACCACTCGTACTACTTCATCTCCACGTTCATGCCCGAGCACGTCGCCTGGCACGCGGAGCGCCTTCGCGGCTGATCGCTCAGCCGAACGCGCGCTTTTCGTAGACGGTGGCGATCGCGCTGCCGTCCCAGACGTAGCACAAGTGGCGTTCCTGCCGGCAGTTGGAGAGCAGGCGTGGCCGGAACACAGCCGCGCATTCGCCGCCCTCATGCCGGACACTGGCATAGACGATGCCGTCCGAACCTTCGCCGCGCAGGGCTACGGCAAACGCCTGCGACGCGCCGTAGTGGTCGGGGTGGTAGATCGCCGCAAGATCTTCCCGCCGCTCACGTATGTCGTGCATCCGCGCGGCAAGATCGACGGCATAGACCCGCATGTCGAGTTCCTGCGCAGGCTCCAAGGTGAAGGCCATGAACCGGCCGCGATGGTAGCAGGTTTCCGCCACTGCCGTATCGACCGAGCGCGCCGCGTAGAAAACCCCGAATGCCCCGTCGGTGAACCGGTCGCCTTTCGGATTGAGATGCGTAAAGGCCGCCATGATTGGCGTCGAACCGGGGCCGGAGACGCGGTCCTCGGGCGGCACCAGCGCCAGTTGGCCGGTCTCTTCGCGCAGACGGTCGTTCGTCATCGCCTCCAGTGCGAATACGGCTTCGAGGTCGGCCGGATCGGCAACCTTGTCGAACACGGAGACCGGAGGGAACCGGCTCGGCACGATGCGATAGCACGGCGTCCAGAGCAGGGCGGTTACCGGAACGTCCATGAGGATGTTTGCCGTCAGCCGCGCTGGGCGTCGACGTACTGCCGCACCACATAGAGGTCCGCGACGTTGCCTGAAGTCATGCGATCAAGCGCCGAGCGGCCGCTGAATAGCGGTGCGGCATTGGGTTTGCGCACCCAATCGTCGGCCGTTCGCGGTAGCAGGATTTGCAGGCCCTTGTAGATGCCCAGGACGTAGGAAATGCGCTCTAGCGCATCCTTGGGAATGGCCGCCACGGCGCCGCGCTTCCACGACTGGAACGTGGAACGGTTGTCCAGTCCGAGCAGCCGCATCTGTTCGTTCTCCTTGAGTCCCCAGGCATCGGCGATGCGAAAGAACGTGCGCAAGGCAGGGCCGGTCAGATCCTTCCGGTTCGGTTCGCGGGACTGCATGATCGTGGCCATGACCATCAGATGTACGCATTCTGATCAAATTTCAATAAATGATCATAAAATAATCGAGAAAGAAACGTAAGGAGAAGGTAGTGTTCACGTTCGTGAACGCATCGTGCGGACTGGCTTGTGCCAGTGATGCGGGACTGCGTGAAATTCAGGTCATCTGGTCTATGCGCTTTGTCTTCCCCGACGATGCCACATTGCAGATCATCCGACGGTTCCCCGCGATACCGTAACAAACATGCGCAGATCGGCGCAAAAGACAAACATTTGACACCTCCGGGCAAACAGCGCACAGTCTGTTCACAGATATGAACGTATCGTTCTGATTCATGAACGAATGACGTGAAAGTGATCAGGGGCCGCGATGACCAGTGATATCAAGTCCGCAGCACGCGTGCTCGACATGCTCGAGCTGTTTTCGACGCGGTGCGACGGGCTGACGCTCAGCGAAGTCGCGCGCGGTCTGGAACTGCCCAAGAGCAGCACGCTGGGCCTGCTGCGCACCTTGCACAAGCGTGGCTATCTGGTCCGCGAGGACGAGGACGACAGCTACCGCCTCAACGACATGATCCGCCGCGACGGCTTCGCGCGCCATGGCCGCATCCTGCGCGTCGCCCCGCCGGTGATGACCGCGCTGGCGGTGGATGCGGGCGAGACGGTGCTGCTGGGCATGCCCGATGCGTCCGGCCTCGTGCGGCTGCTGGCCAAGGAGGCATCGCCTTCGGACATCCGCTACGACATCGAACTGCCGCGCAAGGTTCCCGCATACTGCACCGCGCTGGGCCGCGTGCTGCTGGCGCGAATGGAGCCCGCCGCCTTCGAGGCCGCGCTGGACAGCGTGCCGCGCGCCGCGCTCACCGCCTCCACGCAAGTCGATCGCAGCGCCGTGATCGACGCCGTGGAAGCCGCGCGCGAAACGGGCTTCGCGGTGGTCGAGGACGAATTCGCGGTCGGCGGCACGGGTGTCGCCGCCGTCATTCCGCTCGGGCAGGGGCAGCCGCTGGCGGCGCTCGGGCTCGCCTGCATCTCGCAGCGCTACCGGCAGGACCCCGCGCGCCTTCAGGCCCAGTTGGGCGGCGCGATTTCCCGCATTGCCGAGGCAATGGCGGGTCAGGGCAACATGTAACCAAAGCTTCGCGCAAAACATGACGGTCGCAAACATCATGAAGCATTCATTTCGTAACATTGGCCGTAACCTCGTCCTTGCCGGCACCGCTCTTGGCCTGTCGGGCATGGCTTCCGCCGCCGCGCCCGAGCGCGATGCCGCAGTGCCGCGCACCGACCGCCACGAGTGGATCGCGGGCGGCACCAACACCGATCACACCCCGCGCATGATCCCCGAGCGGCCCGAAGCGGCCACTGGACCGGTCACCGTGCTGCGCGGCGGCTTCGTCTTCGACACGCAGTCCCTTCGGGTCGCACCGGGAAGCGTGGTGATGCAGGGTCGGCGGGTCATTGCCGTGCTGTCTGCGGACAGCACCGCGTGGCCCGCCGATGCTAAAGTGATCGACGTGACCGGCAAGTTCGTGATGCCCGGCCTGATCGACATGCACGTGCACCTGACGTACCCGGACAACGATACGCCCTACGACGTGCAGGCCGAGGACGCCGACGGCGTGCTGCGCGGCGAACGCAACCTGCGCTGGTTCATCGAGGCGGGCTTCACGTCCGTGCGCGATCTCAACGGCGTGGGCGATGCGCCTTATCGTCTGGCCGACTGGGCGGCGCAGGATGCCATCCCTTCGCCGCGCGTGTTCACCGCCGGGCACATCATCACCGGCACCGGCGGCCATGCCACCGAACGTCCGGTACGCCCCTCACACGGCCCCGACTATGCCTGGGAACGCAACGGCGCCGACGCCTGGCGCGCCGCCGTGCGTGAGACGTTCAAGAAAGGCGCCAGCGTCATCAAGGTCGCCAGCCACTTTGCCCCGGACGAGATCCAGGCGGCGGTGGACGAGGCGCATCGCCTTGGCCTCAAGGTGACGTGCGACTGCGAGACGATCTACACCCAGATGGCGGTGGAAGCAGGCATCGACATGATCGAGCATCCGCTTCCGCGCACCGACAGGACCATTGCCGAAATGGCGCAGCATCACACCGCCTCGGTGCCGACGCTGCAGGTCTACCAGAACGTGCTCGACCGCGCGGGCGGCTTCTGGGATTCGACCTCGCGCCGCTTCACGATGACCTCGGACGCGAACTTCGCGCTGTTCCAGAAGATGAAGAAGGCGGGCATCGTCATGGGCGTGGGCACCGACACGATCGGTGATGCGAACAAAATGATCCCCAACATCTACCTCGCCGAACTCAAGTGGTTCGTGAAGGGCGGCTACACGGTCCCGCAGGCGCTGCAGGCGGCGACGCTGACGAACGCGAAGCTGCTGGCGATGGACGACCTCATCGGCTCGATCCAGCCCGGCAAGCTGGCCGACGTGATCGTGGTGGACGGTCGCCCCGATCAGGACATCGACGCGCTGCGCAAGGTATCGATGGTGTTCAAGGATGGGCGCATGATGGTGAAGGACGGCGCCGTCGTCATTCCGCCGCATGTTCCCGTGCCGCTGCCCAAGCCTTCGCCCGCCGAAGCCCCCTAAGACGCAAGGAAGACCTGCCATGACGACTACGGCGCTTCCCGCCGAGGGACCTGTTGCGTGTTCGGTTCCGGGCCGCAAGGACATTGCGAGGGCCCTGGCCTCGGCGATGATCGGCAACTGGTTCGAGTTGTTCGACTTCATCATCTACGGCTACTTCGCCGCGCAGATCGGCATCGCCATGTTCCCGGCCGCCGATCCGGTGACGACGATCCTCTCCAGCTTCGCGACGTACGGCGTCGGCTTCGTGATGCGCCCGGTCGGCTCGATGGTGCTGGGATCGATGGGCGACCGCTTCGGGCGCAAGTCGGCGCTGGTGCTGACGATGATGCTGATGGCGGGCGCGACATGTGCGACGGGGCTGATCCCGACTTATGCTTCTGTAGGCCTGGTGGCGCCTTGTGCGCTCGTTGTGTGCCGTTTGGTGCAGGGTTTTGCGGCCGGCGGCGAGTGGGGCGGGGCGACCACGTTCCTCGTCGAGTACGCGCCCGCCCACCGGCGCGGCCTGTTCGGCGCGCTGCAGCAGTTGAGCACCAGCCTCGCGGTGGTCTCCGCCGTGCTGGTGGCGCTGACGCTGAATTCGGTGCTTTCGGCCGAGGACCTGCAGGCGTGGGGCTGGCGCGTGCCCTTCGTGCTGGGCATCCTGATCGCGCCTTTGGGCTTCTACCTACGCGCGAAAGTCCCTGAAACCCCGTACTTCAAAGCCGAACGCGAAGTGCCCGAGCACCCCTTGCGCGAGGCTCTGACGATCCACCGCCGCACCGTGCTGACGATCGCGGGCATGGTCGTGATCTGGACCGTGGCGGGCTATACCTACGGCACTTTCCTCGTCAGCTTCGCCAGCCAGGTGCTGGAAGTGCCCTCGCGCTACGCGCTGCTCGGCACCCTGACCGGCGCGCTGTGCAATGTCGCGGTGATCCCGCTGGCGGGCTGGGCTTCGGACAAAGTCGGGCGCAAGCCCTTCCTGCTGGTGAGCGCCGGCGGTTTCGCGATCGTCTCGATCCCGCTCTTCCTGTTCATGGCGGAGGCGCGCAGCGGCATCTCCGTCATTACGGCAACCGCAGTGGCCGGCGTTTTCTCCGGCCTCTTCAGCGGCACCGCGCCGACGTACTTGTGCGAACTGCTGCCGACCCGGGTGCGCTACACCGCGCTGTCGATGGGCTACAACGGCGCGGTCATGCTGTTCGGCGGTTTCGCGCCCTTCATCGCGACGCTGCTGGTGCGTGTGACCGGGGTGACCATCGCCCCGGCCTTCTACGTCACGGCCGCTGCCCTGCTTTCCTTCCTCGTGATCGCCTTCGTGCGCCCCCCCGATCCTGCAAAGGCCATCGACCGATGAGACTGACCCGCGCTCCCCTCCTCGCCACCTGCCTGACGCTGGCAACGCCTGCACTGGCGCAGGAAAAGCCGGTGCCGACCCCGGAACAAGTGCTTGGCCACCCGATGGGCGAGGATCGCTACGTCCCGTCCTACGACGGCATGATGGCCTACTGGAAGGCCGTTGCCGCATCCAGCGACCGGGTGAAGTTGGTCGACATCGGCCCCAGCACCGAGGGACGCAGGCAGGTCATGGCGGTCGTCTCCTCGCCGGAAAACCTTGCCAAGCTGGACGCATACCGCGAGACAAGCCGCGCGCTCGGCGCTGCCGAGGGCATCGATGCGGCGAAGGCCCGCGTCATGGCGGCCACCGGGAAGGCGCTGGTCTGGATCGACGGCGGCCTCCACGCCAGCGAGGTCGAGGCGCAGACCGCGCTGATCGCGCAGGTCCACGATCTGGTTTCGTCCGACGACCCAGAGGCGCGCAAGATCCGCGACAACGTCGTCACCCTGTTCGTGCCGGACAACCCGGACGGCCAGCAGTTCGTGGCCGACTGGTACATGCGCTTCAAGGATCCGATGAAGCGCGAGGCGGACTTCAAGTCGCTGCCGCGCCTCTACCATCCCTACGTCGGGCACGACAACAACCGTGACTTCTTCCTCGCCACGCAGGTCGAGACGCAGAACATGGTGCGCGTGCTCTATCGCGACTGGCGCCCGCAGATCGTGATGAACCAGCACCAGACGGGCCCCGCGGGCACCGTGCTGTTCCTCCCGCCGTTCCGCGATCCGTTCAATTACCACTACGAGCCGCTGGTGATCTCCAGCCTCGACGAAGTGGGTGCCACGCTGCAGAGCCGCCTGCTGTCGGAGAACAAGGGCGGCGCCACCACCCGCAGCGGCGCGCACTACGACACCTGGTACAACGGCAACCTGCGCACCTCGACGTACTTCCACAACGCGGTGGGCATCCTCGTCGAGATCATCGGCAGCCCGGTGCCCGAGACGATCCCCTTCGTTCCCGAGCGGCAGGTGCCCGGCAACGATCAGGCGCTGCCCGCGAAGCCCGGCCCGTGGAGCATGGCGCAATCGGTGTCCTACAGCCTCTCGCTCGCGCGCGGACTGCTGACCTATGCGGCCAACAACCGCGAGAAATTGCTGTTCGACCGCTGGCAGATGGGCGCCAATGCCATCGCCAAGGGCTCGACCGACAGCTGGACGATCTCGAAGGACCGCATCGAGGCCGCCCATGCGGCGCTGGCCGAGCGCGGCGGCAAGCCCAAGCCGGTGCGCACGCGCGGCTGGAGCGAGATCGACGCCGACCTCTACGACACGGTGCTGCATGATCCGGCGCAGCGCGATGCGCGGGCCTATATCGTCCCGATCGACCAGCACGATTTTCCGACGACCGCGAAGTTCCTCACCTCGCTCTCGCGCCTCGGCGTGGAGATGGGCCGGGCGGAGGAGCCGTTCACCGCCGCAGGCAAGACCTGGCCGGCTGGCACCTACATCGTCCCCGCCGCGCAGGCCTACCGCGCCCATGTGCTCGACATGTTCGAGCCGCAGCACTACCCGAACAACTTCGCCTATCCGGGCGGTCCGCCGATCCCGCCGGCCGACGCTTCGGGCTATACCCCGGCGTTTCAGGCGGGCGTGGAGTTCGCCCGCGCGCTTGATCCGGTGGGGGTGAAGGTGCGCCCGGTTAGCGGAGAGATCGCGCCCGATGCGCAGCCGATCGCGGATGCGGGCGTGGAGGGCACCTCCGGCGGCTGGCTCGTCAGCCATGACCAGAACGACGCCTTCCGTCTCGTCAACCGTCTCCAGGCGGCGGGCATCGCGGTGAGCGCGTACAAGACGCCGCTCGCTGTTGCCGGACGTGCCGTAGAGCCGGGCGCATGGTTCGTGCCTGTGTCCCCCAAGGCGCGCGGCATCGTCGAGGAAGGCGCGAAGTCACTCGGCCTCACCGTGCAAGCGGTCGCTGCCGCGCCGCAGGGCGAGCGGCTTGCCGTGAAGAAGCCGCGCGTCGCCGTGGTCGATCTCTACGGCGGCCTCCATCCCACCGGCTGGCTGCGCTGGATTCTCGACGGGCAGGAACTGCCGTACTCGATCGTCTACCCGCAGGAACTCGACAAGGGCGGCCTCGCGAAGTCGTACGACATCGTCGTCGTGCCCGATGCTGCTATCCCGAATGCCCGCTCGGGCGTGGACGGCGGCATGTTCCGTGGCCGCTTCGACAGCGTCCAGCCCGATCCCAAGGACATGCCCGCCAAGTACCGCGCCTCGCTGGGTGACATCAGCGCGGAAAAGACCATCCCTGCGCTCAAGGCTTTTGCCGACGCGGGCGGCACGCTGCTGGCGATGGGGTCTTCCTCGTCCGGCCTCGCCGCCGCGCTGAAGTTGCCGGTTGCCGATCCGCTGCTGGTGGAGAAGGACGGCAAGCGCGTGCCGCTGTCGAACACCCAGTTCTACGTGCCCGGCGCCGTGCTGACGGCCGATGCCAATTCGGCGGACCCGATCGCCTGGGGCCTCAATCCCAAGGTGGACCTGTTCTACGATTCCAGCCCGGTCTTCCGTCCGACCGCACCCGGCACCTCGGTCGCGGTGTCGTTCGGTGAGGGCGCGCTGCTGCACAGCGGCTGGGCCTGGCATCCCGAATACCTGAAGGACACCGCCGCCGTGCTCACCGTCCCGCAGGGCAAGGGCAAGGTCGTGCTCATCGGTCCCGAGATAGCCCTGCGCGCCCAGACTCAGGGCGCTTTCAAGATTCTGTTCAACGCCATCGCGCTCTCCGCCGCGCGTCCTCAAGGAAAGTAAGATGCTGCGCGCAGCCGTCATCCAGCTCAATACCCGCAGCGACAAGGCCGCCAACCTCGCCGCCATCGAGGCCGCCGTGCGCGAATGCGTGGCGAAGGAGCGCCCCGACTGGGTGCAGCTTCCCGAGCATTGCGAATGGCTTGGCGGCTCTGCCGGTGCCCCCGCCGTCGCCGAGCCTTACCGCGATGGCGACACCTGGACGCTGCTCTCGCGCCTGTCCCGCGAACTGAAGGTGTGGATCCACGGCGGCTCGTTCTACGAGCAGTCGGACAATCCCGGCCGTGCCTACAACACCACCGTCGTCTTCGACCGCGACGGCGTTGAACAGGCCCGCTACCGCAAGATCCACCTGTTCGATGTGACCACCGCCGACGGCGCCAAGTTCCACGAATCCGCCACCGTCGATCCCGGCAAGGCAATCGTCACCTACGATTGCGAGGGCGTCACCGTCGGCTGCTCGATCTGTTACGACGTGCGCTTTCCGGAACTTTATCAGCAGCTGGCGAGGCAGGGCGCGCAATTGATCGCCGTGCCCGCCGCCTTCACCCTGCTGACCGGCAAGGACCACTGGGAAGTCCTGCTGCGCAGCCGTGCGATCGAGACCGAATGCTGGGTCGCCGCCGCAGGCCAGTGGGGCACATACCAGACGCCTGCGGGCGAGCGGCAGTCGTTCGGCCAATCCATGATTATCGATCCGTGGGGAACCGTCGTTTCGCGCGTGTCCGAAGGGCTGGGCAGTGCGTCCGCCGCCATCGACATGGGCATCCTGAACCGCGTGCGCAGCCAGATTCCGGTCGCTGCGAACAAGGCCATCCGCATCGAGGCGTCGCTATGAACTGCGTTCGCCCGCACGCCCTGCAGGACCTGAGTCACGCCGCTTTCGCCGCGCGCATCGCGCAGGACCGCCCGGTGATCGTCCTGCCGCTGGGCAGCCAGGAGGAGCAGGGGCCTCATGCGCCGATGGGCGATTTCGTCGCCGCCGAGCGCATCGCCATGGCAGCCGCCGAAGCGGCGGGTGCGGTCTGCGCGCCGGTGCTGCCGTTCGGGTTTGCTGAGTTCTTCCGGGGCTTCCCCGGCGGCATGCAACTGCGCGGATCGACCTTCCGCGCGGTGCTGCGCGACATGATCGACAGCTTCCTCGACCACGGCCTCGACCGCATCGTCATCGTCAACGGCCATTCCACCAACGCGCCGCTGATCGCCGAAGTGGTCCACGCGGTGCGCCGCGAGACGGGCGTGGTCATTCCCGCCGTCCATCTCTGGCGCTCGCTGCCTGAGACGGTGTGGCAGGAGGCCCATGGCGACAAGGCTGCTGCCGCACGCGGCCATGGCGCCGATCCGGTGACCTCGGTGATGATGTACCTCGCCCCCGGGCTCGTTGGCGAGGCGAAGTCGGGGCCCACCCCGCGCAAGCCCGTGTTCGGGCTGCCGTCCGACCCGCACTTCGCCAGCGCGCAGTTTGGCGGCGTATCCGTGGACCTGCCGCTCGATGCTACCGAAGTGGCGGACGACGGCGTCGGCTCGGGCGATCCCTCGCTGTCGAGCGCGCGGGCAGGGCAGGTGTTCACCCGCTTCCTCGTCGGCCACGTCGCCGATTTCCTGCGTCACTTTGCCAAGTGCGATCCGCGCCGCCCCGAAGCGGCGCCGGGAGAATGACGTTCGATCGCCATCCGATGCCCCCGCAGGCCGCGCTCCATCTGGTGCACGGTCTGTCTCGCGTGGAGACTTCGACGCTGGGGCACTGGCGGCTATGGGGCCTGTGCGATCCGGCGCTACGGCCGCTCGCACCCGGCATGAAGGCGTGCGGAACGATCGTCACGCTCGCTCTGTCTGGTCCGGACGGCGCGCTGCTGCACGAGGCGCTCTCGCATCTGCGCGGGGGCGACGTGCTGGTGATCGACCGGCTTGGCGACACCCGCCATGCTGCGGTTGGCGGCGTGGTCGCGGCGGCGGCGATGCTGCGCGGGATCGCGGGCATCGTCGTCGATGGTCCCGTGGCGGACCTCGGCGAAATTCTCGAGACCGGGCTGCCGGTCTGGGCGCGCGGGGTGAGTGCGCGCACCACCCGGCGGCTGGGCCTCGGCGGGCGGTTCAATGCTGCGGTCAGCGTCGGCGGCGTGGTCGCGCGGCCGGGCGACATCGCGCTGTGCGATGCGGACGGCGTGGTCTTCCTCTCGCCCGAGGACGCGGCGGGAGACATCGACCGCGCCGAGGCCGCCGTGCGCCGCGAGACGCTGATCCGCGACGGGCTGGCCAAGGGCATTGCGCTCGAAGACCTGCTCGCCCCGCCTGCGCTGGCGGAGGCACGCTGATGGCGCCCACCCTATCCGGCGCCCCATCCGGACGGCTGACGCTCGACGATGCCGATATCCGCATCCTCGGCGCGCTGCAGAAGGACGGCACGCTGTCGGTCGCGGCGTTGTCGGAGGTCGTCCACCTGTCGCACAACAGCTGCTGGCGGCGGCTCAAGCGGCTGGAGGCTGCTGGCGCGATCACCGGCCGTGTGGCGCTGCTCGACCCGGTGAAGCTGGGGCTGGAACTGACCGCCTACGTCTCGATCCGCACCAGCGAGCACAGCGACGAATGGCTGCGCAGCTTCGCGCACGCGGTGGAGACGATGCCCGAGATCGTCGAGCTGTACCGCATGACCGGCGACGTGGACTACCTGATGAAGATCCGCGTCTCCAGCATCGCGGCCTACGACGCGGTCTACAAGAAGCTCATCGGCATGGTGAAGCTCACCGACGTCAGCTCCGCCTTCGCGATGGAGGAGATGAAGAACACCACCGAACTGCCCCTCGCGATGTCGCCCTGCAGGACCGGGTGATGAATGTGCGGGTAATGAAGAATTCGGCGTGATGTCCATCACGGCATTTCGCGAGACGGCACGAAATCTGGGTGAGATCGTCAACGCCGCTACCGACTAGAAGATACGACAAGGCCGCGCGGGCTTCTAGCCGCGCAGGATAAGACAGGAATTTCAAAGTGATTACCGAAGACGGCGGCAAGGGTGAAGCGACGCGGATGATCCATCCTGCAATGGATGGCGAATTCGCGCTGCGCACGGCCGCACCTGTTCTTCAGCGCGGGACGACGGTACTTCTCGACGACTACGGCTGCTTCGGACGCGAAGCGCCCACATACGGACGCGGCGGGCTGGCGACGCAGGCAGCGCTGCGCCGTTCGCTGTGCGAGTTGGAGGGGGGCGAGGTGGCCGAACTCTACCCTTCGGGCCTCGCGGCGCTGTCTGGCGCGATCCTCGCGGCATGCCGCGCGGGCGACGAATTGCTGGTGTGCGACACGATCTACGGCCCCACCCGCCGCTTCGCCGAGACGACGATGGCCGACTACAGCGTCACCGTCCGCTACTTCCCTGCCGATATCACGCTCGATGATCTGGAGGCGATGATCGGCGACAAGACCCGCCTGATCGTGCTGGAGGCACCCGGTTCACTGACGCTCGACATGCTCGACATTCCGGGCATCGCCGCGCTGGCGCGGTCGCGCGGCGTGCTGACGCTGGTGGACAACACTTATTCCGCGGGCGTGTTGTTCAAGCCGCTGGCGCATGGCGTCGATATCTCGGTGCAGGCGCTGACCAAGTACGTTTGCGGCCATTCCGACGTGTTCATGGGCAGCGCCGTCGCTAGCGGCGAAGTGGGCGCGTTGCTGCGGCGCGGGTCGCGCAGCATGGGCTGGGCGGTGTCTTCGGACGACGCCTACCTTGCCCTGCGCGGCATGCGCACGCTGCATGCGCGCCTTGCCCGTCACGGCGAGGCGGCGCTGGAAGTCGCCGCATGGCTGCGCGCGCAGCCGATGGTGCGCGAAGTGCTCTGCCCGCAGCTGCCGGGCGCGCCGGGGCACGACCTGTTCATGCGCGACTACAGCGCGGGCAACGGCCTCGTCACCGTGGTGCTCGACGGGCCGGAGAGCGCCGAGCGCGCCTTCCTCGACGCGCTGAAGCTGTTCGGCCTCGGCTTCTCGTGGGGCGGGTTCGAGAGCCTTGCCATCCCGTGCAACGGCCAGATCCGCCAGCGGTCCTTCGCCGCTGACACGACTTTCCCGGTGATCCGCCTCCACGTGGGGCTGGAGGACACCGCGGACCTCATTCGCGAACTCGACGGCGCGCTTTCCGCATTTGCGGCGGCGGTCGGCGAGGGCGCGCAAACCGGGACGGGACAACCCGCCGGACACGTCGGCGCCGTCGCCCCTTCGGGCAACGATGCCCAGGGAGACAGCGTCATCTATCCGGCGGCAGCAGATACGCCGCCCATCATGGGGGTTTGAATGCGTAGAATACTCGTTACCTCGTCCATCCTCGCGCTGAGCGTCGCCACCGGCAACGCGGCGTACGCCCAAGCTGCTGATGATACCGCAGCACCGGGCGGTTCGGACATCGTCGTCACCGGCTCGCGCGGGCAGGCCCGCACGGTCGCCACCAGCCCGACGCCGATCGACGTCATCAGCGGCGAGCAGATCGCCCAGCTCGGCGGCTCGATGCAGCTGCGCGACGTGCTGAGCCAGCTAGTGCCTTCGTTCCAGTCGCAGCAGGTCGGTTCCTCCTCGTGGAACTCGGTCACGCGTCCAGCGGGCCTGCGCGGCCTCTCGGGCGTGCATGTGCTGGTGCTGGTCAACGGCAAGCGCCGCCACAACTCGGCGCTGATCGACCTCAATTCGGGCTCGACCTCGATGGGCGGCAATCCGGTCGATCTCGACCAGATCCCGGCCAGCGCGATCGCCCGCATCGAAGTGCTGCGCGACGGCGCGGCGGCGCAGTACGGTTCGGACGCCATCGCCGGCGTCATCAACGTCATCCTCAAGAGCAACCCCGACGCGGGCAGCGGCTCGATCGAGGCGGGCCAGCGCTACAAGGACAGCGTCAACGGCAGCGACGGCGAGACCGTCTCGGCGCAGCTGTCCAAGGGCTTCCACCTTGGCGACAACGGCTCGATCGTAGTCTCCGCCGAAGCCAAGCGCCAGAAGGCGACGGTGCGTAACTCGGACTACACCGGCCGCATCTATTCGCGCATCAACGGCGCTGACGATCCGCGCGAAGCGACCGGCGACCGCCGCCGCTACCAGGGCGGCCTGCCCGACCTCAAGTCGATCAACCTCGCCCAGAACAGCGAGATCCAGGCGGGCGACCTGACGCTCTACAGCAACGCCACCTTCGGCTACCGCGAAGCGCGCGTCGGCCAGGCGGGCCGCTATCCCAGCACCACCAGCGACATCGTCGAGATCTACCCCGACGGCTTCACGCCCTACTACACGATGGCCGAGACCGACTGGCAGGCGACGGCGGGCATGAAGGAGACGGTCGCCGGCTGGAATCTCGACCTCAGCACCACGTACGGCCGCGACTACGTGCGTTCGGGCGCGGACAATACGCTGAATGCCTCGCTCGGCACTTCCAGCCCGACGAAATTCGACACCTTCAGCTCGGCGTTCGACCAGTGGACGACGAATTTCGACGTCACCAAGGGCTTCGAAGTCTTTGGCGGCCGCAACCTGCAGGTCTCGGCCGGCGCGGAGTTCCGTTATGAGAGCTACGTCACCAAGTCGCTCGACACCGCGTCGTGGCAGAACGGCGGCTACGTCTACCCGACCGGCTCGGCGCTGGCCGGACAGCCCGGCGCGATCGGTGCACAGGGCGCCACGGTCATCACCCCGGCCGACGAGGCGAGCATCCAGCGCACCATCGGCGCGGCCTACATCGACCTCGCGCTCGACCTCACCGATCGCCTGCTGGTGACCGGCGCGGGCCGCTTCGAGACGTACGACGACAGCTCGGGCAGCGTTTGGAGCGGCAAGGTCTCGGCCTTGTGGAAGGCGACCGACTGGCTAAACTTCCGCGGTGCGTTCTCCAACGGCTTCCGCGCGCCTTCGCTCTCGCAGCAGGCGTATGCGCAGACCGCCACGCAAGTCTCGCTGGTCAACGGTTCGTATCAGCTGATCGAATCCAAGATCCTGCAGACCGGCTCCGCCATCGCGCAGGCGCTGGGCGGCAAGGACCTGAAGCCCGAGAAGTCGCGCAACTACAGCTTCGGCGTGACGCTGACGCCGCTGGCGGGCTTCACGCTGACCGTCGATGCCTACCAGATCAACATCGACGACCGCATCACCCTGACAGGCCTGCTCTCGAGCGCCGGGGTGCGCCAGATCCTGCGCGACAACGGGTTCTCGGGCGATCAGTACGTACGCTTCTTCGCCAATGCCATCGACACCCGCACGCGCGGTATCGACGCGGTGGCGAACTACAGCTTCACGCTGGGCGACTTCGGCAACGTCCGTGCGAGCGCGGCGTACAACTACAACAAGACCAAGATCACCCACATCGCCGACAACCCCGAGGAACTGGCGAACCTGGGCCTGACCCTGTTCGACCGGCAGACGCAGGGCTACTTCACGGTCTTCACCCCGAAGGACAAGATCATCCTCGGCCTCAACTGGTCGAAGGGTCCGTTCTCGGTCAATGCCAAGGAAACCCGCTACGGCAGCTGGAAGGCGCTCGCCAACGCCGCTACCAGCGACCAGAGCTACGGGGCCAAGTGGATCACCGACTTCGAGGTGGGCTTCCAGGTGACCGAGAAGCTCAAGCTCTCGGGCGGCGCGTACAACGTGTTCAACACCTATCCTGACAAGAACACCGTGACCAACACCATCGGCAGTTCGCCTTACGGCAGCAACTCGCCGTTCGGTGCCTACGGCGGCTACTACTACGGCCGCCTCTCCTTCGACTTCTAACCTACCCATCCTGGCGGCCGGACCGGCGCCGACTGCGTCGGCCGGCCGCACTTTTCTCCTTACAACCTGACGATTTCACACCGGCGAACCTGCGGGCTTCGCGCGGGGTGTCGTCCTGCGCACGGTTCCCGCGATGCTGTTCCTGCTCCATGCCCACCCCCTGATGACCGCGATCGGCTGCGGCGGCCTGATCGGCCTCGTGCTCGCGCTGATCGGCGGGGGCGGCTCGGTGCTGGCGACGCCGATGCTGGTCTACGTGATCGGGCTGGGCAATCCGCACCTCGCGATCGGCACCGGCGCGATCGGCGTCGCGGTGAACGCGGCGATGGCTCTGGCCGGACACGCGCGGGCGGGCCGGGTGCGCTGGCGCAGCGGCATGCTGTTCGCGCTGTGCGGCCTTGGCGGGGCGAGCCTCGGTTCCACCCTCGGCAAGCTATGCGACGCCGAGTGGCTGCTGCGCGGCCTGTCGGTGTTGATGCTGGTGATCGCCGCGTCGATGATCCTGCGCCGCGCGGCCGAGGATGTCGCCGCCGTGCCTGCCGGCTGGCGCCGCCTCGCCGGGTTCGGCGCGGGCAGCGGCGGCCTTGCGGGCTTCTTCGGCATCGGCGGCGGCTTCATGATCGTGCCCGGCCTCGTCAGGGCGACCGGCATGTCGACGGCCGAGGCGGTCGCCACCTCGCTCATCGCCGTCGCCGCGTTCGGGGCCACGACGGCGGCGAACTACGCGGCGTCGGGTCTGGTCGACTGGCCGGTGGCGAGCGCGCTGATCGCTGGCGGACTGCTCGGCGGCCTTGGCGGCGGCATGCTCGCCGGGCGCCTCTCGGGCGGCCGGGATATGCTGCGCTACCTCTTTTCCACGCTCGTCGCGGCAATGGCGCTGGCCATGCTGGCGAGCACTCTCAACTGAAGGAATATCCCCCATGCTTCGCAAGATCTTCCAGGATCATCCCGAGTCTGTCGGCGAGACCTACGGCCAGCATTTCCAGTCGGCCTTCGGCTTCGGCACCGCGATGGTCGCGGGCGGCATCAAGTGCCTGATCCACGGACTGCTGCCGACGGTCTTCACGACCTCCGGCAGCGACGTGGTCCGCACTCTCCATCGCCGCATGGTGACGCACCGCCACCGCGACGACCAGCAGGGCGACTAACGCCCGGCGAGGATCACCGGCGCGATCTGGCGGCTGGCCACTTCGCGCAGGACGAAACTGCTGCGGATGCGGCGCACGTGAGGAAGAACCGAAAGCTCTTTGCGGTAGATCATGTCGTAATCTTCCAGCGATTGCACGTTGAGGATCATCAGGAAGTCGGTGTCTCCAGTGACGAAGGCACAGAACTGCATCGATGGGCTATCTAGCACGGCCTTCTCGAAGTCCTGCAGTACCGATTCGGTTTGCGATATGAGCTCTATGGAGACCATCACCAGCGTCCCATAGCCCAGCGCGCGGACATTGAGGTTGGCGGAATAGTTCGAGATATAGCCCGCTTCTTCCAGTATTTTGCGGCGACGGGCGACTGCGGTGCTCGACAGATGGACTTTCTCGCCCAGCCACACGTCCGATGCGCGCCCATCGGAGACGAGGGCACGCATCAACCTGAGGTCGGTGTCGTCGAGTTCGTGCTGCGCTGGCTTGCCGCGCGCGGCATCCAGCCAGTGCAGTTTACCGGACTGCATATCCATCTTGTTGAGCGCCCCTCTTTTTAATTTCGAAACCATAGTGCCGAATGTCCTCTGGATTTCAAACAAAAGGGATCGAGTGGGGGTGTTATTCCGACAGAATGTTATCGAACCAGCCTGTGTCACCGCCGATGGGCATTCCGGCGGGGATCGGCGGACGCGGGCGGCTGGCCTTGCCGATCTCGTCGGCGAGGCGACTGGGATCGCGCAGCAGTGCGGCCATCGAGACTTGCCACAGCGCATCCTCGGAGCCGCCCTTCGCCTTCGCGAAGCCGGTCGCGGTGTCCTTGAGGTAGCCGTCGAGCAGGGCGGCGACGTCGGCGGGGGTATCGGCATCGGCCCGCGCGGCGGCGATGGCGAGTAGGGTGGCTTGCGAAATCCGGCGCGAAACCGCGTTGCCGTGCGCGGCCACCACCGGCGAAAGCTTGTCCAGCAGCGTGCCGACGCCGGGCTGGCTCGAATCGTAGCCATGCTGGATGTGCAGACGGGTGAGGCGTGTGGGCGCGAGCAGGCTGTCGAGGGTGACTTGCGCGGCGACCTGCGCGGCGACGAGCGGATCGAACACCGCAGCGCCCGCGCCGCGCATCACTTCGGGCACGGCCTCGGCATCGGGGCGGGCGCTGCTGCCGCTCGACAGCATCATCGTCAGCGATGCGGGCACCGTCAGAACGCTGGGCGAAAGCGTGCCGACAAGCGCGTCGATCGCCTCCAACTGCTGAGCGGCGGGGACCGGATAGGGCGCACCGCGCCCGTCACCGACGACGGCGTATTCATAGTTCACGCCGCCCACCAGCTTGCCGGTGGCGTCGATCGAATAGCGGTGGAACAACCAGATCGGCACGAACTTGCGGCGCAGGTTGGACAGCGGCTCGCCGGAAAGGAGCACGCCGGGGCCGAAGTTCGCCAGCGCGATGCGGCGAACCTCCATCGTGTGGGCAAGGTCGGCGGGGGTGTCGTCGCCCTCGGTCCACATGTTGACGCCGGGCACCGCGAGGTCGGGCGCGCGGCCGTCCACGTCGGTGCCGAAGATCAGGCCCGCCTTGCGGATCGCATCGGCCTTGGCGGCGGCTTCCGCGTCCCCGTCGACGCCGGGCGCGGGTTGGCCGTAGAGCCAGTCCACGGTGAACTTGTCCCACTTGCCGATGCCAGTAGCGTAGGCGTCGCCAAGGTCCAGCCTGCCATCGGCGATTGCGACCTTGGGCGCGGGGTAGTCCATCACCGAGGCGCGGTCTTGCAGGCTGGCCTTGAAGTTGTGGACGAAGCCGATCGCATGGCCGACCTCATGCGCACCGAGCTGGCTGATGCGGGCGAGCGCGGCGCGGACCGGGTCGTTGGGGCCGCCGGTGTTGTTCTGCGCGGTGCCGACGAGCCCTTCGAAGATGGTGATGTCCTGCCGCACGCGCAGGGCGCCCAGCACGACCACGCCCTTGACGATCTCTCCGGTGCGCGGGTCGATCACGCCGCCGCCGTAGGACCAGCTGCGGTTCTGGCGGTCGGTCCAGTTGACCACGTTGTAGCGCACGTCCTGCGGATCGACGCCGGGGGGCAGGATCTCCACCCTGAAGGCATCGACGAAGCCCGCCGCGTCGAAGGCGTCGGCCCACCATCGCACGCCGTCGGCCAGCGCGGTGCGGATCGGATCGGGCGCGGCGCTGTCGATGTAGAAGACGATCGCCTTCTTCACCGGGGAGCGCGCGGCGGACGGATCGGTCTTCTCCAGCCGGAAGCGGTTGGAATATTCGACCAGCATCGGCGTGCCCAGCGGGGTGCCGAAGTCATAGGCCTGCGTGGCGTGGCTGCCCGAGCGGATGTCGAACTTGCGCGGCACGAAGCCGGGTTCGGGCAGCGCGATCAGCGAGGAATGGACGGTGACGCTGACCGCGCGGCCATCGGGCGCCAGCGTATCGAGTTCGCGGCCCGCGCTGTCGGCGGTGAAGGTCTGGACCGTTTCCAGTTCGACGTTCTTCGGGAACACCTTCACAGAGGCGGGATCGAGCGCGCTGAGCTTTTCGGACAGCTTGTAGCCCTTTGCGCTCTCGCCGATCGCGCCGGCCAGGTCCATCGCGTCGGTCATCAGCAGCGGGGTGAGGTCCACTGTGACGCTGCCCCCGTTCATGTTGGCACCCTCGCTCACCACGTCGAGCATGGCGACGGTGCTGAACGGGAAGCTGGCCTTCGCGCCCATCTGCACGCCCGCGTCGCCGCTGGCGCGGAAGCGCGGGTTCTCGAACACTACGGCGACCTTGCCGCCCATGCGGCGGAAGGCGAGCACCTTGGTATCGCCCTGCATACCCCGGTCGATGCGGATCGCGGCGGAGCCGAGGCCGGTCTTGATCGCCTGCGTGAACAGGTAGCGGCCCGAAGTGCCGTCGGCGGCGGGGGCGGGCAGGGTGAACAGCACCTTGCCCTTGGCGGCATCGACCTGCACCGGCAGCAGCGCGCCATCAGCGGTGGAAGCGACCGCAACCGGTGCGGCCCATGCGGACGGGGCGCCTGCATAGGCTACGGCAGCGCAACCGGCGACGAGGAAAGGCTTCATGCGGGCGACGAAAGACATCGTGAGTATTCCCCCTGTGGAGCTGGTGGCGAGAGCGTGAACCCCTCATCTCGCCGTTGCAGCAAAGCCTAGCGCAAACCTCGCGCAGCTTCCCCGAACTTATCGGGGCGGAATGGCGCATCGTTGATGGAATCCTGCGCAGAGAATTAGAAAGCCGCGAAAATCATGCGCAAGTGCTCGGTCGCTTGCACAAGTCGCCTACCGCATCGCCGATGCTGCGCTGCATTTCGCGAATCACGGCGCGATCGGGTTCGGGAAAATGCGCGGGTTCCGGAGCATCCGCACCAATCTTGCGCGGATCGCGATATTAACGCTGAAATCCATCAAGCGATCGGCAAAATAGCCGCAACTTTATTGGGATCATTCGCCCCCTTCCGGATAGTATCGACGGCATCAGGCAGCGATCCGGATCGGGGGCAAACCGAAATCCAAGACGGACACTGCCGGATGATGGGGTTCCCGCAAGGGTAGGCGGGAACGGGGAATACGGGTTTTTCATCAAGCGCTTTGCCGGCGGCACCGCGAGGGCGGTGAGCACATCCGTGTGCCTGGAGGAACCGCGTCCATTCTCCGTCCATCGGGATGAGGGCGCCTGTGGCGAGAGATTCGGTCACAGGGAGTTTTTCGCGATGCGCAATGCAAACACGGCCTTGGGCCAGACCTCGCAAAGTCGGGGCATGATGGAAAGCTTTTCAGTGCGTTCGGCCCGTGCCCTGCTGCTGGCAGGTGCTGCGGTACCGCTGTTTCTTGCGGCTCCGGCGATGGCCCAGGGCGCGCCGACGCCTGCGGACGAGGAGCCGGTCAACGACATCGTCGTGACCGGTTCGCGCATCGTCGGCGACGGCTACAGCGCGCCCACGCCCGTGGCGGTGCTGGGCGAGGCGGACATCGCCGCGCAGGCCCCGGCGAACATTTCCGACTTCGTGAACCAGATGCCTGCCATCGCCGGTTCGGGCACTTCGGGCACGAACTCGGGCGGGCTTTCGAACGCGGGTGCGGGCATCAACTCGATCGGCCTGCGGGGGCTTGGCGTCGGCCGTACGCTGGTGCTGGTGGACGGGCAGCGCTCGGTCGCCTCGACCGTGGGCGGCACGGTGGACATCAACACGATCCCGCAGGATCTGGTGAAGCGGGTGGAAGTCATCACCGGTGGCGCTTCCGCCGCTTACGGGTCGGACGCGGTGGGCGGCGTCGTCAACTTCATCCTCGACACCGGCTACAAGGGCTTCAAGATCGGTGCCGACACCGGCATCTCGACCTATGGAGACGCCTTCAACTACCGCTTCACCGGCACCGCGGGCTTCTCGTTGCTGGATGACCGGCTGCACCTGCTCACCAACGTGTCGTACTTCAAGCAGAACCGCGAGGAGGGGATCGACCGCGACTGGAACAACAAGGGTTATTTCCAGATCAATAACCCCGCCTACACCGCCACCAACGGCGAGCCACAGCGGCTGGTCGGCAGCGGGATCGGCCCGGCGGGGTACACGGCGGGCGGCCTCATCACCAGCGGCCCGCTGCGCGGTACGTACTTCCTGGGCGAGGGGCAGACCGGGCAGCTCAACTACGGCACCGTCTCCAGCCCGTGGATGATCGGCGGCGACTGGCAGACCACGCTCGCCGGCCATGTCGGCACCAACACCCTCGTTCCGCTCGATGAACGCCTGAGCGCATTCCAGCGCGTCGGCTTCGAGATCACGCCCGACATCGAGATCTTCGGGCAGTTCTCCTACAACCGCTCGGTCAGCGCGTCCTCGTACCAGCAGACTCCCAGCACCGGGGTGACCATCGCGGCGGACAATGCCTACCTGCTCAGCCAGTACCCCACCGTCGCGGCGCAGATGGCGGCGCAGGGGCTGTCCTCGATCACCGTGGGCACCTCCAACGCAGGCTTCCCGATCCCGGGCAGCAACATCAAGCGGCAGGTCTATCGCGGCGTCATCGGCGCCAAGGGCAAGTTCGACCTGTTCGACAAGCCGATGAACTGGGACGTCTACTACCAGAAAGGCGTCACCAAGGCGCGCGAGGAACTGACCAACACCTGGGTCAATTCGCGCATGGCGCTGGCGCAGGATGCGGTGTTCGACGGATCGGGCAACATCGTGTGCCGTTCCACGCTGACCAATCCGGGCAATGGCTGCGTGCCGATCGACCGGCTTGGCACCAACGGCCCTTCGCAGGCGGCGCTCGACTACATCTACAACGACGGCAACCAGCCGCTGCGCCACCAGACGATCAAGCAGGACGTCGCCGCCGCCACGATCTCGGGCAAGGCCTTCGCGCTTCCGGCGGGCGATCTGGCCTTTGCCACCGGCGTCGAATGGCGACGCGAGCAGATCAACGGCAGCGTGGATTCGCAGTACAATTCCGGCTGGCTCTACGGCAACTTCCGCGTCAACCAGGGTAAGTACGACGTCTATGAAGGCTTCCTCGAACTCGACGTGCCGATCTTCGACGGGATGAATGTCAACGCCGCCGCGCGCGGGACGCATTATTCCACGTCGGGCTGGGTCGGTACGTGGAAGGTCGGCGCCAACTGGCAGGCCATGAACGCGCTGCGCTTCCGCGGCACGCTGAGCCACGACATCCGCGCGCCCAACCTCGACGAACTGTTCGCGGCGGGCACTGCGCGTACCAACACCGTCATCATCCCGGACGGCGCCGATGCCCCGCAGACCGGATCGCTGCAGTTCGTGCAGAACGCCTTCGGCAACTCCTCGCTCAAGCCCGAAGTGGCTGACGGCTGGACGCTGGGTGCGGTGTTCGAACCCAGCTTCCTGCCGGGCTTCTCGCTTTCCTTCGATTACTACCAGATCAAGATCAAGGACGCGATCGGCTCGATCACCGCGCAGCAGACGGTGGACCTGTGCTACGAACAGGGCATCTCCTCGTATTGCCCCAACATCAACTTCGTGAACGGGCAACTCAGCACGATCGACCTGACGCCGATCAACTTCGCCCGCCAGCAGACCAAGGGCTTCGACATCGAGGTCAGCTACACCGCGCAAGTCGGCCCCGGCACCCTGCGCCTGCACGGGCAGGCCACGCACTATATCGAGAACGTGGTCGATGACGGCATCAGCTTCCCGATCGACTATGCGGGCGTGCTGACCAATAATACCACCTATGCTTCGCCCGACTGGGTTTACCGCGTCAGCGCATTCTACGACATCGACCCGGTCAGCCTGAATCTGGTGGCGCGCGGCTTTACCAATGGCGTCTACGGCAACGACTGGATCGAGTGCGATGGCGACTGCCCGGCCAGCACCGCGCAGTACCGCACGATCAACGACAATTCGATCAAGGGCGCGGTCTATTTCGACGCTTCGGTGGACTTCAAGTTCCCGGCGATGGGCGGCGGCATGGGCCACCTGACCTTCGTTGTGAACAACCTGCTGAACAAGGACCCGGTGCTCGTCGGCAACGGTCCGGACGGCAACAACGTACCCGCGTATGCCCAGACCAACCGCAGCCGCTACGACGTGATCGGCCGCACCTTCCGCGTCTCCGCCAAGGTCGAGTTCTAAGAGAGGATTTCGGATCATGAACACCGTCAAACGCGCCATGCTCGCCGCCGCCCTCGCCACCACCGTTATGGGCGGCGCTCCCGCCCATGCCGCCGCCCCGCAAGCGCTCAAGGACGAGGTCGCGAAGGAAGTCGAGGCGCAGCGCAAGCAGATCCAGGTCATGGTCGACCAGATCTTCAGCTTCGCCGAACCGGGCTTCCAGGAAGTCAGGACCAGCGAATACCTCACCGGCATCCTCGAAAAGAACGGCTTCACGGTGACGCGCGGGGTGGCGGGCATTCCCACCGCCTTCACCGCCACCTGGGGCAAGGGCGGGCCGAAGATCGCGCTGGGCAGCGATATCGACGACGTGCTCGGCGTCTCGCAGACCCCCGGCCTGCCGTATCTCAAGCCCATCGTCGAAGGCGCGCCGGGGCATGGCGAGGGTCATAACTCGGGCATGCCGCTGATGGTCGCCGCCGCCATCGCGGTGAAGAAGGTGATGACCAAGCACGGCCTCGAAGGCCGCCTGATGCTGTGGCCGGGCGTCGCCGAGGAGTTGCTGGCGACCAAGGCCTATTACGTGCGTGCAGGGCTGTTCAAGGACGTGGACGCCTCGATCTTCACCCACGTCAGTTCCGATTTCTCGACCGGCTACGGCGAGATGGGGAACAACGGCATGGTCTCGGTCGAATACAGCTTCAAGGGCAAGACCGCGCACTCGGCGGGCATGCCGTGGGAGGGCCGCAGCGCGCTCGACGCGGTGGAGATCATGGACGTCGCGTGGAACTTCCGGCGCGAACACCTACCGCTGACGCAGCGCTCGCACATGATCATCACCAACGGCGGCGGCCAGCCCAACGTGGTGCCGGACAAGGCCAGCATCTGGTACTTCTTCCGCGAGCGCACTTTCGCCGACATCCGCAAGCTCTACGAGACCGGTAACGACATCGCCAAGGCCGCCGCGCTCGCCACCGGCACTACGGTCAGCCAGCAGACGCTGGGCTATGCGGCGCCCAACTTCGGCAATAAGCCGCTGGCCGAAGCCGCCTATGCCAACATCAAGGCGGTCGGCATGCCGCAGTGGAGCGCTGACGATCAGGCCTTCGCCAAGGCCGCGCAGACCTTCAACGACCGCAAGATCGAGCCGCTGAAGTCGGAAGTCGCCGAACTCTCGACCCCGGAGAATCGCAAGCCCTCCACCGGTGGCGGCTCGGACGACATCGGCGACATCATGTGGGCGGTGCCGACGATCACCATCCGCTTCCCCTCGAACATCCCCAACATGATCGGCCACAACTCCACTTCGGCCTTCGCGATGGCCACCCCGATCGCGCACAAGGGCGTCGAGGCGGGCGCCAAGGCGGTGGCGATGACGGTGCTCGATATCCTGACGACGCCGCAGCTGGTCACCGACGCCAAGACCTATTTCACCGACGTGCAGCTGAAGACCGACACCTATGCGCCGGTGCTGACCGACAAGGACGTGCCCGCGATCTGGCTGAACGAGCGCAACATGCAGCTCTACCGGCCGATGATGGAGAAGTACTACTACAACCCGGCGAAGTATCCGACCTACCTCGACCAGCTGGGCGTCAAGTACCCCACCCTGACGAAGCCGGCGGAGTAATCGGGATGCGCAGCAACACACATTCCTCTGCCTCCCCCACCCCCGTCATTGCGAGCGGCGAAGCCGCGCGGCAATCCAGGGCGGAGCCGCGCCGCTCTGGATTGCTTCGCTACGCTCGCAATGACGAACGAGGGGGGGACGAGCAAGGCGCGGATAAGCGCGGGGCAAGCGTGCGCAGGTACGGTCTGCGTCCCCTGATCGCCGCCGCGCTTGCTGCGGCCTCGCTCATCCCCGGAGTCGCGCAGGCGGCTGCCGACCCGGCGCTCAAGCAGGAAGTCGCCGCCGCCGTCGAGGCGCAGCGCAAGCAGATCCAGGTCATGGTGGACGAGATCTACTCGTTCGCCGAACCGGGGTTCCAAGAGGTGAAGACCAGCGAGTACCTCGCCGGTATCCTCGAGAAGAACGGCTTCACCGTCGTGCGCGGCGTGGCCGGTGTCCCCACCGCCTTCACCGCCAGCTGGGGCACCGGCGGGCCGAAGATCGCGCTGGGCAGCGACATCGACGGGCTGCTCGGCGTATCGCAGGTGCCGGGCGTGGCGGAGGTCAAGCCGCTCACCGAAGGCGCACCCGGGCATGGCGAGGGCCACAATTCGGGCATGCCGCTGATGGTCGCCGCCGCGCTCGCCGCCAAGCAGGTGATGACGAAGCACGGGCTGCAGGGCCGCCTGATGCTGTGGCCGGGCGTCGCCGAGGAGCTGCTGGCGACCAAGGCGTACTATGTGCGCGCGGGGATGTTCAAGGACGTCGATGCCTCGATCTTCGCGCACGTCAACACCGGCTTCGGCACCGGCTGGGGCGACCTCGGCCTAACCGGCATGATCTCGGTCGAATACGAGTGGAAGGGCAAGACCGCCCACTCGGCCGCGATGCCGTGGGAGGGCCGCAGTGCGCTCGACGGGGTGGAGTTGATGGACGTCATGTGGAACTTCCGGCGCGAGCACCTCCCGCTCACGCAGCGCTCGCACGACGTCATCACCAACGGCGGCGGCCAGCCCAACGTGGTGCCCGACAAGGCGAGCAGCTGGTACTACTTCCGCGACAAGGACTTCGCTTCGCTGCGCAACCTCTACGAAGTCGGCAACCAGATTTCGGAGGCCTCGGCGCTGGCGACGGGCACCACGGTCAGCCGCAAGGTGCTGGGCTTCGCCGCGCCGAACTACGGCAACAAGCCGCTGGCCGAGGCGCTCTACGCCAATATCGAGACGGTGGGCGTGCCGCAGTGGTCCGCCGCCGACCAGGCCTTCGCGAAGGCGGTGCAGGTGAAGAACCACCTCAAGGTCGCCCCGCTGCCGGATAAGGTCGCGCCGCTCTCCACCCCGGACCTGCGCGGCGATGCCAGCTTCGGCGGCTCGGACGATATCGGCGACGTGATGTGGACGGTGCCGACGGTCACCATCGGCTATCCGGCGAACATTCCCAACGTGATCTTCCACCACGCCACCGCCGCGATGGCGATGGCCACGCCGATCGCGCACAAGGGCACCGTCGTCGGCGCCAAGGCGGTGGCGATGACGATCCTCGATCTCGTCACCACGCCGCAGATCATCACGGAGGCCAAGACTTGGATGAAGGACGTCCAGCTCAAGGACCAGAAGTACGATCCGCTGATCGCCGCCACCGACATGCCCGCGATCGACCGCAACGCGCGCACGATGGCGCAGATCCGCCCGGCGATGCAGCCCAGCTACTACGATCCGAAGAAGTACGATTCCTACCTCCAGCAACTGGGCATCGATTACGAGGCTTCGGGTCGCGAAACCTCCGGCGCGGGCAGCTAAGCCCCCCAGCGCGCCAACCGGCCGGGGTGCGAACACCCTGACAAGAGCCAACTGCCCCGGCCGGTTCTTTTCCTTGAGACATCCTCCCTCCCACGAAGGGACCATGCAGATGGCACGCATCATCGTCATCGGCGCCGGCATCACCGGCGTCACGGCCGCCTACGCCCTGCTTTCGCGCGGGCACGAGGTCACCCTGCTCGAGCGGCACCGCTACCCGGCGATGGAGACGTCCTTCGCCAATGGCGGGCAGCTTTCGGCCAGCAACGCCGAAGTGTGGAATTCGATGGCGACGATCGCCAAGGGCCTGCGCTGGCTGCTGCGCCCTGACGCGCCGCTGCTGTTCAACCCGCGTCCCTCGCTGCACAAGTATTCGTGGATGGCGCAGTTCGTCGGCGCCATCGGCAGGCACCACGCCAACACCGTGGAGACCACCCGCCTCGCCATCGCCGCGCGTCGCCACCTGTTCGACATCGCGACACGCGAAGGCATCGACTTCGACCTCTCGCGCTGCGGCATCCTCCATTTCTACCGCAACGCCGAGACCTTCGCGGCGGCCCGGCGCGGCAATGCGCTGCTGGTCGAGGGCGGGCTGGAGCGCGAGGAAGTCTCCCCCGCCGAGATCGCCCGCATCGAACCGGCGCTGCAAGGCGATTTCTGCGGCGGCTTCTTCACGCCGTCCGATTCCACGGGCGACATTCACAAGTTCACCACCGGCCTCGCCCGCGCCTGCGCCCGCCTTGGCGCGCGGTTCGTGCTGGGCGGCGAGGTGGACCACATAGCGCTTCGGCCCGACGGTGTGTCGGTCCGGCTGCAGGCGGCGGGCGGCCTTGGGGAAGGATCCGATACCGGCCGCCTGCAGGACTTTTCGACCGATGATCTCGGTGCCGAAACGGTCGTCGAGGGGGACATGGTGATGGTCTGCGCTGGCGTCGCCAGCCGCGCGCTGGCGGCGAAGCTGGGGGACCGGGTCAACATCTACCCGGTCAAGGGCTACTCGATCACCGTCATGCTGAACGACGAAGAGAGCCGCGCCGCCGCGCCCGAGGTCAGCCTGCTCGACGAGGACGCCAAGATTGTCACCAGCCGCCTCGGCGCGGACCGTTTCCGGGTGGCGGGCACGGCGGAGTTCAACGGCTTCAACCGCGACATCCGCGCCGACCGCATCCGCCCGCTGGTCGACTGGAGCGAGCGGCACTTCCCCGGCATGAGCACGCGCCAGGTGGTGCCGTGGGCGGGCCTGAGGCCGATGACGCCGACGATGATGCCCTTCGTCGGCCGGGGCAGGCATCCGCGCGTTTTCTACAACACCGGCCACGGCCATCTCGGCTGGACGCTCTCGGCAATCACCGCGGAACTGGTCGCGCAGATGATCCCGCCGGATGAGACCGAACAGCGCCGCAGCGCCTGAGGCGTCAGGCCGCCAGCGTTTCCGAACGCGCGTCCACGAGGACCCGGTTGCGCCCTTCGCGCTTGGCACGATAGAGCGCGGCGTCGGCGGCCTTTATAAGCGTGGAGCCGTCGCGCTCCATGCTGTCCTCCCACGATGCAATGCCGAAGGACATCGTCAGCGAACCCAGCGCGCGGCCGCCCTGGTGGACGATCAGTTCGCTGATCGACTGGCGTACGGAGTCCACTCGCGCGGCGAGAGTGACCGCTGAGGTACCCGGCGCGATGATCGTGAATTCCTCGCCGCCGAAACGGCAGACGACGTCGCCGTCGCGGAAGCGGCTGCGCATCTCGGCCGCCACGGCCTGCAGCACGGCGTCGCCGGCGTCGTGGCCGAACTCGTCGTTGAAGCGCTTGAAGTGATCGACGTCGCACATGACGAGGCTGAGCGGGCTGCCTGAACGCGAGGCACGAGCGATTTCCAGCGCCAGCGTCTCTTCCATGTAGCGCCGATTGAACAGGCTGGTGAGCGGATCGCGGATGGTCTGCTCGCGCAGACCGCGCTGGAGGCGGTGGTTGACGAGGGCGGAGGCGATGTTCTCGGTCAGCACCGTCAGGCGGAAACGGTTCTCGGTTCCGACCACGCCCTTGAGGTAGAGCACGCCGATAACCTCGCCTCCCGCCAACAGCGGTTCGCAATGGTAATGGTCGGTCTGGTTGCCGACATGGGCGCAGACGATGTCGGAATCGGGCTCGACGACGAAGTGGCTCTGGCCTCGGCGCAGAGCCCAGCACTGATCGGGCGCGAAGCCTGATGAGGCAACATCCAGCCCACCCCAGGCCGCGATCGGCACCAGCAGGTTGCGCGAATTGTTGTGGGCGTAAAGCGCACCCGGGATTTCGGGCAATACGCGCGGCACGAAGACGCGGATGATCGATGCCAGTTCGTCGTCGGTGCGGGCGGCCTGCATGCGATGGGCCATGCCGCCGAGCAGTTCGATCACCTCGCCGCGTTCGCGCAGGACTTCGGTGTTGCGGCTGAGTTCTGCATTGGCGACGTGGAGGCGATCCTGGCTTTCGTGCTGGTCGGCGACGGCACCCTCCAGTTCCTCAGCCATGGCGTTGTAGCCGTTTGCCAGCCGCTCGAACTCGCTCGATTCCATGTGGGCATCAATGCGCGCGGCGCGGTCGCCCGCGCCAAGCTGGCCCATGACCGTCATCATCGCATCGACCGGGCGGCGGATGCGCCGGATCAGCGTGGCCGCGGTGTAGCCGACGAAGATCATCGTCAGCGGCACGCCGCCCAGCACCAGCCAGGTGATGTAGCTCAGGCGCTTGTCCACAACGTCGGTTCGCGTCGTCGACAGGGCGCGTTCCTCGTTAAGCAGGTCGTTCACGCGCGCCTCGACGAGTTGCATGAGATAGCGCCCGCGTCCCGATGCGACGGCGGCCTGTGCGCCGGTGAAGTCGCCCGCGCGGGTCTGCTTGGCGATCTGCTCCAGCAGGTCCGCGCGTTGGCCGATGAGGGTACGGATCTGGTCGGCGCGGTCTTTCTGGGCGGGATTGTCCTTGGTGAGGATGACAAGCTCGCCTGCCGCCGCCCGTGCCGCGCCGACTTCGGCCTCTACCGTCTCGCCGAATTCGGGGTTGTGCGTAAGGGCAAAGCCACGCTCACCGGATTCCGCTTGTTGCAGATGCCCCATCGCGCGGTTTGCGGTCTTGAGCACCTGCGAAGAATGGATGACCCACGCGAGGCTGGCGCGTGTCTGCGCGGAGCCTTCGAGCAGCAACCCTGCGAGCAGTGCCAGCAACAGGCACAGCACGCTGCACAGGATGACGATGCGACGCGACAACGACCCGACCAAGGGAATCTCCGTATAAGCGGGAGATAGAGCCCTCGGTCATCTGCCGCCGCGTTGCAATCGAAATTACAAAACTGAAATGTGACTTAAACGCGGCGGCAGGCGGTCTATCGGCGCGTCAGGCGATGGTCGGCACGATCCCGCCTTCGACGCGGATCGCCGCACCGTTGGTGATGGCGCCGAGCGGGCTGGCGAGCAGCGCGACCTGCGCCGCGATCTCGTCAGCTTCGATCAAACGGCGGATGAGCGACAAGGGGCGCAGCTTGGCGAAGAATTCCGCCTCGCGCTCGGCTTCCGGCGCATCCTTGTTGTCGACGACCGAACGGATGAACTCGACGATGCCTTCCGAGCGCGTCGGCCCGGGCATGACCGAATTCACTGTTACGCCGGTTCCGCGCGTCTGCTCGGCAAGGCCGCGCGCAATCGCCAGTTGGGCGGTCTTGGTCATGCCGTAATGGATCATCTCGCCGGGGATCACGAGCGCGCTTTCGCTGGCGATGAAGATCACGCGGCCCCAATCCTGTTCCAGCATCTTCGGGAAGTAGTGGCGGGCAAGGCGCGCGCCGCTGACGACGTTGACTTCGAAGAAGTGGTGCCAGTCCGCGTCGGTGATCTCGGTGAAGGGCTTGGCCTCGTAGATGCCGAGGTTGTTGACGAGGATATCGGCCTGCGGGACCGCGGCGATCAGGGTCTCGGCACCCTCGGCGGTTGCAGGGTCGGCGAGCACGGCGCGTACCTTGCCGCCGTTTGCGGCGACTGCGCTGACCTTGGCTACCGCCTCGTCGAGCTTCGTCTGGTTGCGACCGGAGATGACGACGTCCACGCCCTCGGCGGCGAGGCGTTCGGCGATGGCGAGGCCGATGCCGGCCGTCGAGCCGGTGACTAGAGCGGACTTGCCGGTGAGTTTGAGATCCATGACGGGATATTCCTTGCTGATGTGCCCTAAAATCTAGGTTGTCGCGTCATTGATGCATAGTGATGCATCTGGCATATCAGAAGTGAATCAAAATCACGGATCGCGTCATGGACAACCGCTTCGGCGAGATGCAGATATTCCTCGCGGTCGCGCAATACGGCAGTTTCGCGAGCGCGGCCAAGGCGCTGCGCCTGACGCCCTCGGCGGTAAGCCGGGCCATGGCGCGGCTCGAAGGGCGGTTGGGCGTGCAGTTGGTGTCGCGCACTACGCGCGCCTTGGCACTGACGGCAGAGGGTGAAGTCTATCGCGCGCGGGTAGCAGGGCTGGTGGCGGAAATCGACGAGGTCGAGCGGGGCTTCGGCTCGGCTGAAGAGGCACCGCGCGGGCCGTTGCGCATCAATGCCTCGGTGCCGTTCGGGACGCAGTGCTTGTTACCGATCCTGCCTCGTTTCCAGCGAGCGTACCCCAGGGTCACGGTAAACCTGGCGCTGTCCGATACACTGGTCGATCTTGTCGAGGAACGGGCCGACATTGCCATACGCATCGGCCCCTTACGGGACACCGGGCTAAGGGCGAAGAAACTGGGGCGCAGCATGATGGCGCTGGTCGCGAGCCCGGATTATTTGCGCATGCATGGCGAACCGCTACACCCGCGCGAACTGGCCGGGCACGCCTGCCTGCAGTTCAGCTTCCGACGCTCCATCGACACCTGGCCGTTCCGGATCGACGAAGCACTAGTCCAAAGGCCGATCGAGGCGGCATTCCTCGGCAATTCGGGGGAAGTGGTGCGGCTGATGGCGGTCGCGGGCGGCGGTATCGCGCGGCTGGGGCGGTTTCATGTCGCTGCCGATCTTGAGGCGGGGAGGCTGGTCGAAATACTGAGCCCCTTCAATCCGGGGGACCATGAAGACATTCACGCCCTTTATGTGGGCCATCGGCGACTGGCTTCCCGCATCCGGGCTTTCCTCGACTTCCTTGAGGCGAGACTGGTGCTGCCCGAAGGAGGCTAGCGAGAGGGGCGCCGGGTGCGCCAGTTGAGCGTGGTGACCGTGAGCGCGGCGCCTAGGCTCAGTTCGCCGCACCAGACGATCGTGCCCATGGCCGGACCGAGCAGCGCGGCGTTTACGGCCCAGCCGATGCCGAGCAGAAACCACCCTGCCATACGGGTAGAGCGCGTCTGTACATGAGTGAGGAGCCGACCCAGGAGATCGCGCTGGTGCCGCTTCATGCTGGCGGCGAGCGCGAGGAATCCGGCAACGATCACGGTGGCGGGAAGAATGTGCATCATGCGCTTGTTGCCCGCCGGTTCGCACCACGTGGCTTCGCACCGGCCTTTGCCTTTGTCCGGAGTTGAGCGCTTCTTACTGCGGCAAGGAGAAAGCCTGCGGCGAGGACGAGCATCACCAGGTCGAAGGCCACGAAAGTCCAGTCCCCCGCCAGCAGGCTAGGGAGCAGCCCGCGGGAAGTCGTCATGGCATTGGCCAGCGGGATGGCGGCGAAGCAGGCACCGGCGATCGCCAGCGCCTCCGTCCATGCGCGTCCGGCGGGACGCAGGATGCCCCACAGTCCGATGCCGAGCCAAGCGAGGAACAGGCTGTCGATCTCACGCTCCGCGCGGTCAACCATTTCCAGCGGGAGCAGGCGGTTGGCGAGGAAATAGACCGCGATCCCGGTCGCCAGCCCGGCAATGGCGGCGATGTTCAGACGCTCGACGATGCGGAAGCCAAGGTGCGGGCAAGAGGGGTCGGAAAGGCGGGCGCGCCGCTTGACCGTCCACAGGACGAGGCCGCTACCCACCATCACCGTGCCGCCTAGACCGCTGAGGAAGTAGAGCCAGCGCAGGCCCCATTCGGCGAAGCGGCCCGTGTGCAGGCCGATCATGACGCTCTCGGTCGCGAGGGCGCTGCCGGTCGCCTGGTGCGTGCCGATCGCGCGGCCGGTAGCGCCTTCGAATGTGGCAGTCTGGCCGCGTGCGCCGAAGGCGGCTTCGGGCGCGCGGCTCATCTCGATCAGGGCGGCCGCGTCGTTGGGGTTGGCGATGCTGATGTAGCCGACCCGCTCGTCGTTCCACCGAGCGGAGGCATTACGCACTAGCGGCCCTAGGTCCGCCAAGGGAGCATGTCTGCCGCTGGGGACGGTCTCGGCGCTGCGGCCGAACACTGCTTCGGAGAATGCGGTCTGCTCGGCATAATTGGCCGCTATGCCCCACGGCATGTACATGGACGCCAGTGTCACCAGTCCGGTGAAAGTGATCATGAGGTGGAAGGGCAATGCCAGCACCGCGGTGACGTTGTGGGCGTCTAGCCAGCTCCTTTGCCCTTTGCCGAAGCGCAGCATGAAGAAGTCGGCGAAGATCTTCTTGTGCGTGATCACGCCCGAGAGGATGGCCACCAGCATGAACATCGCCGCGACGCCGACGAGATAGCGTGCCCACAACACCGGCATGTAATGCAGGTCGAAGTGAAAGCGGTACAGGAAGAAACCGCCACGTGTCTCGCGCGAGGTGATGGCGTGGCCGCCACGGTCGAGCAGCGCGCTGGTTTCGACGCGCTTCGCCGGGCGTTCCCCGGAGGGCTGCCAATATACCTGGGTGGTGGCGCTCCGGCTGTTGGGCAGCGAGATGTACCAGCTCTTCGCATCCGGAGCGACGGAATTGAGGTAACGCATCGCGCCCTGCGCGGCGGTTGCAGGGTCTGCGTCGCCGGTTACCTCGGGCTGCATCCAGCGGGTGATCTCGTCCTGGAAATAGGCTGCGGTCCCGGTGGCGAACATCGCGAAAAGCAGCCATCCAAGGAGCAGTCCGCTCCAGGTATGAAACAGCGCCATCGACTGGCGGAGGCTGTCCTTCATATCCGCGCTCCAGCCGAGAGCGAGAACCACAGGGTGATGCCGAGCGTCAGTCCCGAGCCGGCGAGCCACAGCCAGAGCCTCACCACCGAACGCGCTCCGAAGGCGACGAGCGCCAGTATAGCGAACAGGGCGAAGGAGATCAGCGTCGCGGCGACACTGGCATTGGCGGGATCGACGCCCATGCCGCGCCACAGCAGGCGCGCAATGCAGGCCGTCGCCGCCGACGTCAGAAGGTAGTTCGCGGGAATCGCTGCAATCAGCCGTGCGACGATCTCGCCGCGACCGATGGTGCCGTTGCGTGCGGTCATCGATGACTGCCGGCGATGCGAACTATCACGAAGCCCCCTATTGTCGCGCAATTCACTATTGCGACGCACTCGCAATTTCCGCTAGGCTGCGGCCAGGGAGTTGTCAACGCATGGGTGCATCCCTAATCGACGGCGCGCACATCTTTCAGGCAATCGGCGGAGTGGCGTTTGGGCATTGGGATGTGCACCGAAAAGGCTTCGCCTTCCCCTGTACGTTCGACGATCCAGCTGTCTTCGTCCGTCCGCAGCGCATAAGTTCCGCAGGTGAACAGATCCGGTCGCTCCTGCCGCTGGGTCAGGAGGATACGGGTAAGTTCCAGCTTGCGTGCAGCGAGGGGCGGGAGCTGGCCTAATGCCAGCGCGCCCCAGTCTACCGGACGGCGATTGTCCGGATCGGTCAGCGCGACCGCCAGCCCCTCGCTGCCCTGGTAGATGTCAGGAATGCCTGGCGCAGTCAGCTGAAGGGCGGTCTGTGCCAGTGCAATGGTCTCGATCGCAGCTTCGAAGTCGCCGCGCAGACGGTCGGGAAGCAATTCGCCGGTCGCCAGTCCGTGATGGAGGGCGCGGCATAGCTGTGCGATTGCGGCCTCGGCGGCCGTATTGGGTGCTTCGTGCCGCGACAGGTCCTTGCCTTCGCGCATGGCCTTGGCGACGTGTGCATTGATGCGCTCCGGCGCATCCGGCTCGGCGCGCAACATCAAGGCGGTCTGGAGCGCATAGAGTGCCCATTGCTCCGATACCCCCGCCTCACGCCCGCGCTGCCGCGCATCGGTGTAGAGTTCTCGGGCGAAATCGGGGAAGTGGCTTAGCGCGACGAGAACGGCGCGCGCATCCGCAGAGCGCTTGGTGTCGTGCGTGGACAGGGTATCCAGCGCGAGCGGCGTCCGGTCCGCACGTTTCGCCATGCCGGCGGCAAATGTCGCATCGTCGATGACGCCGAGGTCCGGTTCGGCGCCCACTTCGCACAGCGGCAGGAAGGCGACGCTGCGGAAGAATACCGTGTCTTCCTCGGACTTCGCCGTCAGCGCTCCGGTCAGCTGCTCGAACCGAACGGCAAAGGCGCGTGCGTGCGGATCGTCGGGCGCGCGCAGCAGGCCGATCAGGCTCGCGACCGTCGTGTCTTCGGTCAACCCGTCGATGGCCTGCGTGATCGCGGGAGAGAGCGGGGCCAGATCGGCTGCGTAAGAGCGGTAGAACGGCCACACCGTCGCCAGTCGGCCGACTGCTTCGGACACTTGTGCGCGTGCGCCCTCATCAAGCGCAAGCGCCGTCAGCGCGGCTCCGGCCACACGGCGCAATTCCGGCGTGAACACTTGTTCCAGCAGTTCCCGACGGACCTTGCGGACCTCCCGCCCATAGTCCGGCGGAACGGCATCGATCGACGTCTCACGCATCGTCGCGAGGCCTTCGCGGGAGGTCAGCAGGCGCGTGAGCGGCGTCATGAATTCATATCCGCTCATGCCTTCCACCGGCCACGCCGACGGGAAGTCCTCCCCGGTCTTGACGATCTTCTCGACCCAGATGGGCGTGTCGCCAACGGCATCGCGCAATCGCTGGAGATAGCCGCCCGGCCGAGCCAGTCCGTCCACGTGGTCGACGCGCAAACCCTGGATGTGTCCCGCCTCGACCTGCTCGATGATCCAGCGGTGTGTCAGTGCGAAAACTTCGGGATCTTCCTGAAGCACGCCGATGAGGTCGGTGACGTTGAAAAAGCGGCGATGGGTGATGCGGTCGGCGCTCGTCCGCCAGTCGCCCAGAGACCAATGTTGTTCGGCGAGGAGAGCATCCAGCGTCGGTGCGTCCAGTGTGCGCGTCACGCCGCACAGATGGCGCGAGAGGTCGTTCGGGCGCAGCGGATATTCGCGATCGTAAACCCGCAGGCGCGGATCGTCGGCGTCGCCCGCCGGGGCGAGATGGCCTTGTGCGAGCAGGTCTTCGATGGCGCCGTCCAGCACGGG
This sequence comes from Novosphingobium resinovorum, assembly GCF_027922145.1. Lineage (GTDB taxonomy): Bacteria > Pseudomonadota > Alphaproteobacteria > Sphingomonadales > Sphingomonadaceae > Novosphingobium > Novosphingobium resinovorum. The sequence goes on from NZ_BSFC01000035.1 coordinate 85,474, forward strand.
GAAGTGCAGCGGTCCGGCGTCCCAGTCGATGTCGAAGATGGCGGCATGGGCGCTGCCGCGGCCATGCCGCAGCACGTCGGCCAGCCACGGGTTCTCGGGCGTGAACGCCATGTGGTTCGGCACGATATCGACGATGATGCCGATCCCGGCCCGTTGTGCTGCTCCGCTAAGGCGCTGGAACGCCGCTTCCCCGCCCAGCACCGGATCGATCCGCGTGGGATCGATCACGTCGTAGCCGTGGGTCGATCCAGAGGCTGCATGGAAGGGCGGGGAAAGATAGAGATGGCTGATGCCCAGCGTGGCCAGCCACGGCAGCAGTTCGCGCGCCTTGTCGAGGTCCACGCCGTCCCGAAGCTGGAGGCGATAAGTGGCGACGAGAGGGATGGCCTTGGACATCGGTATCACTCCGGTGAGACTGTCGCCGACAGCGCGAAGGAGCTCGACGCATCGTGAAGCAGCAGGTTCGGGCTGCGATGAGGGAGGAAGGGCGTGCGCTCCGTGCCCAGGGCGGCCCGGATATGCAGGGTGCCGGGGGCGAAGGACCATTGCGCGTCGATAAGCAGCGCTTCCCGTCGAATGGCCACCGTCGGCTGGGGGTTCCAGGCAACCAGCGGCGTCACATGCGTCCGACGCAGTTCGAGGAGTTCGCGTACGAAAGCGTGGTGGTCATGCTGTTCCTGCCGGACAGCGCGGCCGATCCTGGAGGCCATGAAAGTCCCCGCCGCCGCCGGGTCGGGAACCTCGCCGCCGAAGCTGCTGAAGCGGGCGAATTCCTGCGCCCGGCCCTTGCGGACGGCTTCCGCGAGGTCGCCCTCGAAATCGACGAAAAACTGGAAGGGCGCATCGGTGAGGAACTCGTCGCCCATGAACAGCATGGGCGTGAAGGGAGTCAGCAGGGTGAGCGCGGTCATCACGCGGTAGGCATGGCGGTCGGTGACGAGATGGTGCAGCCGCTCGCCGCGTGCGCGGTTGCCGATCTGATCGTGATTGCCGAGGAAATTGACGAAGGCGGAGCGCGGCAGGTGCGTCGAGGGTTCGCCGCGCGGGGTGTCCTCGCCATTCTCGCGAGGCTGGCCCTGTTCGACGTAGCCATCGGCGAGTGCTGTGGCGATGTCGGCGACCGGGTCCACCGCGAAGGGGGCGTAGTAGCTTTCTTCCTCCCCGGTCAGCAGGCAGTGGACGGCATGGTGCCAGTCGTCGTTCCAAGTGCCGTCGTAGGGCGCATCGGCGGTGAAGTAGCGGGCGAGGTTGCGTTCGTCCTCGGTGACGAGGTGGATCGGTCGGCCGAAGTCACAGGCGCGGATGCGCGCGGCCAGTTCGTCGAGGAAATGGGTTTCGGAATGGTCCTCGATGGCGTGCACCGCGTCGAGGCGCAGGCCGTCGAGGCGGTATTCGTCCAGCCAGTACAGGGCGTTGGCGATGAAGTATTCGCGCACGGCCGGGGCCTCGAAGGCGATTCCTGCACCCCACGGTGAGGCACGCTCAGGGTGGAAGAATGAGGGGCACCACGCGCCGAGGTAGTTACCGGAAGGCCCGAAGTGGTTGTAGACCACGTCCAGCATCACGGCGATGCCGTGGCTGTGAGCCGCATCGACCAGCGCGCGCATCTCGTCCGGCGTGCCGTAGGCGGGGTGCGGGGCGAAGGGCAGGACGCCGTCGTAGCCCCAGCCCCGGTCGCCCTCGAACTGGGCGACGGGCATGATCTCGATCATCGTCACGCCAAGGTCGGCCAGGCGCGGCAGCTCTGCGACGGCCGCGGCGAACGTGCCTTCCTCGGTGAAGGTGCCGAGGTGGAGTTCGTAGACCACCGCCTCGTGCCAAGGGCGTCCCGGCCATTCGCGTCGCCATTGGTAGGCCGCCGGATCGACCAGCATCGAGGGGCCGTGCACGTCGCCGATCTGCGCCCGCGCGGCGGGGTCGGGATAGGGCGTGCCCTCGATGACCCAGCGATAGGCGTCTCCGGCGGTGGCCTCGCTCTCGAACAGCCACCAGCCTTGCCCGGCAGCCTGGGCGGGCATTGCCATGCCGCCCACTTCCAGTCGGGCCTCCTCCGCGTCCGGCGCCCAGAGACCGAAGCGCCAGCGACCGTCGCCCAGCGGCTGGGCGCCCCAGTGCGTTGCCATCAGGCGGGGCGGAACAGGCAGAGGCTGCCGGGCGAGATCGCGGCGGCCTCGCGGTCGACCGGCTCCTCGGTGAAGGGATCGTCGCGCGCGGTGTCGAGCAGGCGCACCCACTCGCCCTCGGGCAGCGTGAAGTCGAGACCGTCGCCCGCGTTGACCACGGTGAACAGCGGGCGCCCGCCGTCGAGGAAGACCTCGCGGGTCGAGTAGTCGAGCAGCATGCCGAGCACGCGCAGGCCTTGCTGGCCCCACAGCTCGCCGTCCATCGCGCGGCCGTCCGGCTGGAACCAGGCGATCTCCAGACGCTCGTTGTCGCCGGTCTCGCCCATCAGGAAGTTCTCCTGGCAGAGCACCGGGTACTGGCGGCGCAGGGCGATCATGCGGCTGCAGAAGTCGAGGAATGCGTCGTCCCGGCTCTCCCAGTCGAGCCAGCCGAGTTCGTTGTCCTGGCAGTAGACGTTGTTGTTGCCGTGCTGGCTGTTGCCGATCTCATCGCCCGACAGCAGCATTGGCACGCCCTGGCTGACCATCAGCGTCGCCACCATGGCGCGGCGGCGGCGGGCGCGGGCGGCGGTGATGGCCTCGTCGTCGGTGGCCCCTTCGGCGCCCATGTTGTCGGAAAGGTTGTTGTCGTGCCCATCCGCGCCGCCTTCGCCGTTGGCCTCGTTATGGCGGTCGTTGAACGAGACGGTGTCCATCAGCGTGAAGCCGTCATGCGCGGCGAGGAAGTTGATCGAACTGGTGGCACCGCGATCCGAATGGTTGAACTGGACCGGCGAGCCGATCAGGCGCTGGGCGATGTCGCCCACCAGCCCCTCGTCGCCGCGCCAGAACGCGCGGGTGTCGTCGCGGAACTTGTCGTTCCATTCGCGAAACGGGTGGGGGAAGCCGCCGACCTGATAGCCGCCCATGCCGATGTCCCACGGCTCGGCGATCAGCTTGACGCCGGCAAGGATCGGGTCCTGCCGGATCGCGTCGAAGAAGCCGCCCTCGCGGTCGAAGCCCGCTTCCTCGCGGCCCAATGTGGAGGCAAGGTCGAAGCGGAAGCCGTCGACGTGCATAACCTGCACCCAGTAGCGCAGCGAATCGAGCACCATGCGCATGACCATCGGATGCGCCACCGCCAGTGTGTTGCCGGTGCCGGTGTTGTCGAAGCTGAAGCGCGGGTTCTCGGGGCTCAGCATGTAGTAGGCGGCGTTGTCGAGACCGCGGAAGCTGAGCGTCGGGCCTTTCTCCGAACCTTCGGCGGTGTGATTGTAGACCACGTCCATGATGACCTCGATCCCCGCCTTGTGGAACCGCTTCACCATGTCCTTGAACTGGCGGATGGCGCGCGGGGCGACGTCGCCGCCGCGCAGGAAGCGCGGTTCCGGCGCGAAGAAGCCGAGCGTCTGGTAACCCCAGTAGTTCGACAGGCCCTTGTCCAGCAGCATGCGGTCGTCGAGGAAGAACTGGCTGGGCAGCAGCTCGATGGCGCTGACGCCCAGCTTGCGGAGGTGATCGAGGATCGGCTCGCTGGCCATGCCTTCATAGGTGCCGCGCAGGGCTTCGGGGACGTCGGGGTGAGTCATCGTCAGGCCGCGTACGTGGGCCTCGTAGATCACCGTCTCGGTCCAGGGCCGGGAGAGGGACTTGTCGCCTTCCCAGTCGAAGTCCGGGTCCTGCACCACGCTCTTGACCATGAACGGGGCGGAATCGCGGGCATCGAAGGTGGTGTCGTCGCCCGTCGTCAGGTCGTAGCCCCAGAGCGCGTCGTCCCATTGCATCGCGCCGGAAACCTCGCGGGCATAAGGGTCGAGAAGCAGCTTGTTGGGGTTGAAGCGGTGGCCGCTCGCGGGATCGTAAGGGCCGTGGGCGCGCAGGCCGTAGAGCTGGCCGGGCTTCACGCCGGGGAGGTAGCCCGAGAAGATCGAACCTTCCCGCGATGGCAGTTCGAGGCGGGCGGTTTCCTCGGTGCCGTCCTCGGAAAACAGGCACAGTTCGATCGCTTCGGCATTTTCGGAGAAGACGCCGAAATGGGTGCCCTCGCCGGTATATTCGGCGCCGAGTTCATGGATCATCCGCTCGGGGCGGGAAAACGCGATGTCGGCGGGATGGTCGGTAGCTGGGCCCTGCGTCACGTGCTGCCTCCTGCATGATGCTGCATCCGCTAACACGCATGGGGGGCGGGAGGTTCCGGGCAGGTTTACACGGTTGACACGGTCCAGAGGGAAAAGGTGTCACCTTGGGCCGGAAAGTGTCACCTTAGGTGCACAAGGTGACACATTTTGCGGACAATGTAGCACCTTGTGAGGAGAAAGTGTCGCCTTGCGGTGTAACCTTGTGCAGCTGGAAGCGATCGGGCGGGGCGTGGGCGCATCGTACCGCGCCGCCCGTTCTGTAGGAAAGCGCCCGCTTCTTTACGTGAACAAGGCCCAGCCCGCGAAGGCCCCTCCCGCCACCAGCGCGGGCGTCACCCAGGCCCCCTTGATCCGCCACACGACCGCCAGGGCCACCGCGAAGATCGCGAGCGCGCCGAGCGGGGCGGTCACGCGCAGTCCGGTCGCATAGGCAAGCTGCACGAAGGTGGCGGCGATGATCCCCACCACGGCGGCGGCGATGCCTTCGAGCAGGCGGTGCAGCGCCGGATTCTCCACGATGGCCTCCAACCGCTCGAACAGCACCAGCGAGAAGGCGAAGGCGGGCAGGAACATCCCCGCAGTGATGGCCAGCGCGCCGCTCACCCCGCCGGTGACATAGCCCACGAAAGTCACGAAGATTACCAGCGGCGCAGGCAGCACCCCGGCGAGCGCAATCCCGTCGAGGAAGGCGCCGTCGCCGATCCAGCCCCGCCCGACCGTGTCCGAACGGACATAGGGAATGGCCGTATAGGCCCCGCCGAAAGTCAGCAGCCCGCCTTTGAGCCCGGCGACGAACAGCGCGAAGGTTGTGACGGGAATGCCCTGCACAGCATGCAGGCTGTCGCCAGAGCCGGAAAGCAGGTGGATCGCGGTCGCCAGCGCGAGGGCGACCGCAAGGATCGCGCAAGCCACCAGCGGCCGATGCGACACGGCATAGGTCAGTCCGCCCGCCGCCAGCAGGATCCAGAACGGCACCCCCAGCAGGGTCAGGGCGAGGCTTGCCACCGCGATCACGCCGAGCAGCGCGTTCTCGACGATATGGTGTCCGATGCGGACCACCGCGCGCAGGATGATCGCGAGCACCGCGACCTGCACGCCGAGAAGCGCGCCCGCCAAAGTCAGGTTTCCGGCGACCCAGGTGACGTAGGCCCATCCCGCGACCAGCATCAGCACCAGCCCCGGCAGCATGAAACCCAGCCCGGCCAGCAATCCGCCGATCCGCCCGCGCGCGATCATGCCGAGGTGGACGCAAAGTTCATGCGCCTCCGGCCCCGGCAGCACCTGCAGGACCGCGAGCAGGCGATTGAAGCGGCCCTTGTCGATCCAGCGCTCGTCCTCGACCAGCGCCTGGCGCAGCATGGCGATCTGCGCGACCGGCCCGCCGAAGGCCAGCGCCCCGAACCGCAGGAACTTGAGGAACAGTGCAGGCAGCGAAAGGGTGGGCGGCGCGATAGTGATGGAGGCGGTGTCGGTCGTCATGCAAGTGCTCCGCAGGCCGCAGGTACGGCTGATGGAGCGGACTTGGACGTTGCCGTCTGAACGGGCGTCCGCGCGTGCCCGTTGGTCCGATTTCAGCGCAATGGCGGGGGGAAGTCAAGGCGGGCGATGAAGAAGCATCCTCCCTGTCGCGCAGCGATGGGGAGGTGGCAGTCGCGCAGCGACTGACGGAGGGGGCCTTCTCCCCTCCACCACCGCCTGCGGCGGCGGTCCCCCTCCCCATTGCTTCGCAACAGGGAGGATGTTCGAAACGAAAACGGCCCGCCCTTTCGGGCAGGCCGCTCTCGCATCACAGCAGTCGTCGCTTAGCCGACGAACGCGCGCTCGATCACGAAGTCGGCGGGCTTGTTGTTCGATCCTTCGACGAAGCCCAGACCTTCCAGCATCGCGGCGATGTCCTTGTTCATCGCCATCGAGCCGCACAGCATCACGCGGTCGGTCGCCGGGTCCATGCGGGCCTCGCCTTTCAGGCCCTCGAACAGGCGGCCGTTCTCGATCAGCACGTTGATGCGGCCGGTGGTGTGGAATTCTTCCCGCGTGACGGTCGGCACGTAGGTCAGCTGTACCAGCGCCTGGTCCTCGACCAGCGGGTCGCCGGCCAGCTGGCTCTCCAGCTCCTGGCGGAAGGCGAGGTCGGCGACGCGGCGGACCGAGTGGACGATCACGACCTGCTCGAACATCTCGTAGACGTCCGGATCGCGGATCAGCGAGAGGAACGGGGCGAGGCCGGTGCCCGAACCGAACAGGAACAGGCGCTTGCCCGGCGTCAGCGCGTCGGTGACGAGCGTGCCCACCGGCTTGCGGCCAAGGTAGATCTGGTCGCCCGGCTGGATCAGCTGCAGCTTGGAGGTCAGCGGGCCGTCCTCGACCTTGATCGAGAGGAACTCGATCTCCTCGGCCCACGAGGGGCTGGCGATCGAATAGGCGCGCAGCAGCGGCTTGCCGTTGTCGCCCTGCAGGCCGATCATGATGAATTCGCCCGAGCGGAAGCGGAACGAGGCCGGGCGCGTGATCTTGAAGCTGAAGAGGTGCTCGTTCCAGTGATGGACCGAAAGCACCGTCTCCACGGTCAGCGCACCAGTGGGTTCCAGAACGGTCGCAGGAGCCGCCGAATTGTCCAGGGTGGCGGCTTCTGCCTTGCTATCGTTCATCAACGTCAGTCCTTGGTTCATCGAATGGGTCACGCGGGCGGGTTTATCAGTGCAATGCCGAAGCCGGCGATGGTCATCGCGGCGCTTGCGCGGCTCATGGCCTGAGCGACCGCGGCGACCGTGTCGCATGGCACGACATGCGCGAGAGTCGCGCGCACGTTTTCGCGGCGGCCTATACCGACATCGCGCCAAAGTGCAAGGAGCAACGCCTCATGTTCGCAGATGCGGTGGCAGCCCATCGGCGCGACCATGATCCTTTCGGATGCCCGGCGGCTGACGAGCGCCATCGCCATGTGGAAGTCCGGCAGGACGGCTGCGGCGTTGTATCCGGCAAAGGCGCGCGCCAGCGACTGCGCCGGGCAATTGCCCTTGGATGCCGAATGCGCCCACCCGCGCATGGCCCAGAGCAGGAACCGGCCGTCGTTGTCGAGTTCGGTGACCGGCCGGTCGAGGAAGTCGTACATGCGCGTGCCTCAAGATATGCTATTGCGAATTAGTCGCATATCTTTTGCATCGTGCGGCGCGATGCGTCAACCCGGTGTCGCCGTACGACGAGGTGGCGCGGGGGCAGGGTGGTCCGAAGCCATGGCGCGCGTCCGGGCCTTGCCGCAATGCAACAAAATGCCCTACCGCGGTTTGACGGGGGCAAGTCGACGCACCAACAGCCAAGAGTTCATGAACCCAGACCGCCGCACCGTTCTTTCCGGTATCATCGCCAGCGCCATCGCATCGGGCTTCTCGTTCAGGGCGCTCGCCGCCGAAGAGGTGACGCGGGTGGACGATCTCATCAAGAAGATGACGATCGAGGAGAAGGCCGGGCAGATGACCTGCCTTGCCGACGCCTTCCGCCCCTTCAACCCGCCCAACCCGGCGGCCGGCATCCAGGACGTGAAGAAGCTCTCGGAGGAAATCCGCAAGGGCCGCGTCGGCTGCCTGTTCAACGGTATCGGCGTGGCGGGCGCGCGCAAGGCGCAGGAGATCGCGGTCAACGACAGTCGCCTCGGCATTCCGCTGCTGCTGGCGGGCGACGTGATCCATGGGCTCAAGACGATCTTCCCGGTGCCGCTGGCCGAGGCGTCCAGCTTCGATCCGGTGCTGGCGCAGCGTACCGCGCGCGCCATGGCGATCGAGGCGACGGCGGCGGGCCTGCACCTGACTTTTGCGCCGATGGCCGACGTCGCGCGCGACCAGCGCTGGGGCCGCGTGGTCGAGGGCTCCGGAGAAGACGTCACGCTGACCGCGCTGCTCTCCGCCGCGCGGGTGCGCGGATTCCAGGGGCGCGACTTGCGGCGCGACGACTCGTTGCTCGCCTGCCCCAAGCACTTCGCTGCCTATGGCGCGGTGGCGGGCGGGCTGGAATACGGCAGTGTCGACATCAGCGACGAGACCCTGCGCGAGACGCACCTGCCGCCTTTCGGCTCCGCCTTCGCGGCGGGCGCGCTCACCACGATGGCGGCGTTCAGCGAGATCAACGGCGTGCCCGCGACCGCCGACCGCACGCTGCTCACGGATATCCTGCGCGGCGAGATGGGCTTCACCGGCTTCGTCTTCTCTGACTACACCGCCGATGAGGAACTGGTCGCCCACGGTTATGCGGAGGACGACCGCGACGCCGCGCGGCTGGCAGTGCTGGCGGGGGTCGACATGTCGATGCAGAGCGGGCTCTATATCCGCTACCTGCCAGACCTCGTGAAGAGCGGCGCGGTGCCGATGGGCACGGTGGACGTGGCGGTGCGGCGCATCCTCTACGTCAAGATGGCGATGGGCCTGTTCGACAACCCCTGGCGCTCGCTCGACGAGGCGGCGGAGAAATCGCGCATCGGCGCGCCCGTTCACCGCGAACTCGCGCGCGAGGCGGGCGCGCGCTCCATCGTGCTGCTGCAGAACGACGGGGTGCTGCCGCTCGACAAGGGAAAGAAGCAGAAGATCGCGCTGATCGGTCCGTTCGGCGATGACAAGGCGAACCTCTACGGCCCCTGGGCTTTCTACGGCGATCCCGACAAGGGCGTGGACGTGGCCAGCGGGCTGCGCGGCGCGATGGTCGATCCGGACCAGCTGACCGTCGTGCCCGGCTGCGCCATTCACGGCCCCACCGACGGCGGGATCGAGGAGGCGGTCAAGGCGGCGAAGGCGGCCGACGTGGTGATCCTCGCCCTCGGGGAATCGCAGGACATGTCGGGCGAGGCGCAGTCGCGCACCGTGATCGAGATCCCGCCCGCGCAGCAGGCGCTCGCCGATGCGATAGCGGCGGTGAAGAAGCCGACCGTCGTGCTGCTTCGTCACGGCCGTGCGCTGGCGATCCATGACGGAGTGGCGAACGCCAATGCCGTGCTGGCGACGTGGTTCCTCGGTTCCGAAGCGGGCAATGCGATCGCCGACGTGGTGTTCGGCAAGGTCGACCCCTCGGGCAAGCTGCCGGTCAGCTTCCCTTGGGAGTCGGGGCAGGAGCCGTTCTTCTACGATCGCAAGTCCACCGGCCGCCCGACCGTCCCCAATGGCAGCACCGAGTACAAGGCCCGCTACGCCACCACCGACAACAGCGCGCGCTACCCCTTCGGTCACGGCCTGAGCTACACCCGCTTCACGCTGGACAAGCTGCAGGTTTCCGACCCCGCGCTGCGCTGGGACGGCACCGTCTCGATCACCGCGCGCCTGACCAACAGCGGCAAGCGGCGCGGCAGCGAGATCGTGCAGCTCTACACCCGCGACCGCGTGGCCAGTCGCACCCGCCCGATCCGCGAGTTCAAGAAGATGGAGCGCGTCACCCTGGAGCCGGGCGAGAGCCGCACCGTGCGCTTCACCCTGTCCCGCACGGACCTCGAATTCGTCGGCGCAGGCAACCGGCGACTGGCGGAGCCGGGCGCGTTCGACGTCTGGGTGGGCCAGTCTTCCGAGGACGGGCTGCACACGCAGATCACCTTGTACGCGGCGGCCCCGGCGAGCGCTTAGGGCGGCGCGCGCAATCTCACCCTCTCGTTGTCATTCCCGCGAAGACGGGAACCCATCTGCGGACCGACCCCATTGCGCAACGGGAGAGCACACGAGCAGGGTCCCCGCCTGCGCGGGCATGACGACATATTTGAAGGAGCGGTCACGAAAACATATGTTCGCATAATTCGAACATATGATCGCGTTTAATCACACTATTTAGGAACCCTGATCGGGCGCATCTGGAGGGCGTCAGGACGACACGCCCGTCGTCACCTTATTGCCCCCGATCACCCAGGAGTTCCCGCCATGACCATCACCACCATCGACACCGCCCCCGTCGCTCCCGCCAACACCGCCAGCACCCTCGAAGCCTGGCTGCCGCTCGTCGGCCGCGTTTTCATCGCCGCCATCTTCATCATCAGCGGCTTGTCCAAGATCGCCGACCCCGCCGGTTCGATGGCCTACATCGCCTCGGTCGGCCTCCCGCTCCCCGCCGTGGCGCTGGCTGGCGCCATCCTCGTCGAAGTGGTCGGCGGCGCGCTGCTGATCTCGGGCTACAAGGTCCGTGCGGTCGCCACCGTCATCGCGCTGTTCAGCCTCGCCACCGCCGCGTTCTTCCACAACAACCTGGCCGACCAGAACCAGTTCATCCACTTCTTCAAGAACATCGCGATCGCCGGCGGCCTGCTGCAGATCGTCGCTTTCGGCAAGGCTCGCGCCTGAACGCGAAAGCCCTGCCGCAAACGCTGCCGGAAGGGGCGGGCCGAAAGGCTCGCCCCTTTTCGCATGATTGCACGATAAACGCAGACCAGATTTGTCGTCGTTATATGCTTGACGCTTTAACGCAGACAGGGTAACTCCGCGTTCATGGCCCACATCACCACCAGCGTCGAATATGGAATCCACGGCCTGCTCTGGCTGGTGGAAGACGGCCGCGCCCTCAGCAGCCGGGAGATCGCCGAGATCCAGGGCATCTCGCCCAGCTTCGTGGCGAAGATCTTCCCCAAGCTGGAGAAAGCCGGCATCGTCGCCGCCAGCGAAGGCGTGCGCGGGGGCTACCGCCTCGCGCGGCCGGCGGGCGAGATCACCTTCCTCCAGATCATCGACGCGATAGAAGGCGACAAGCCGCTGTTCGATTGCCAGGAGGTGCGCGGCCGCTGCGCCCTGTTCGGCGGCGATGCGCCCGGCTGGGCAACCGCCGGAACTTGCGCCGTCCACGCTGTCATGCTCCAGGCCGAGAAGGCGATGCGCGATGCGCTTGCCGCGCAGACCCTGGGCGACGTGGCGAGCCGCTTCGGCCGCAAGGCGCCCGAGACATTCTTCAACGATTTCCGCGACTGGGCGGGCGATCGCCAGACCACCCGCACCGCACGCATCGGCCGTCCCCGGCGGGACGGTCCTTCATGACCTGAGCCTTTCTCACCCGCATTCCTGAACACCTTTCTCGGCGTCCTGCCGGACGAACCGGGAAAGCGCCGGCTTGCGCGCTGCCTTCGCGGGCCTCGCGCTTGTCGGGACGATGAGCCGCGTCCGGCGCACAAGAGGAGAAGATCGATGAGCAAGCAGACCATCCTGATCGCCGGCACCGGTTTCGCCGGAGTCTGGGCCGCCCTGTCGGCAACCCGCGCCATTGCGCTTGCAGGGCGGGAGGACGACGTGGAAGTCGTCGTCGTCTCGCCGAGCCCGACCATGGTGATCCGTCCGCGCCTTTATGAAGCCGTGCTGGAGAACATGAACCCCGACGTTTCTGCCCTGCTCGCGGTGGTCGGCGCGCGGTACGTGGCCGGTCTGGTCGAGGCGATCGGCGCGACCACGCAGCAGGCCACCATCCTGCGCGGCGACGGCGGGCGAGAGACGGTTCCCTGGGACCGCTTCGTACTGGCCACCGGCAGCCGCCTGTCGACCCCGCCGATCCCGGGCATCGCGGATCACGCCTTCGATGTCGACCAGCTGGACTCGGCGCAGCGGCTGGACGCGCACCTCGAGCTGCTGGCTGCCCGCACCGACGAGGCACGCGGTACGGCAGTCGTGGTAGGCGGCGGCTTCACCGGCCTCGAAGGCGCGGCGGAGATGCCCGAACGGTTGCGCGCCATTCTGGGCAAGGATGCGCCGATCCGCGTCGTCATCGTCGACCCGGCCGAACAGATCGCCGCCGAGATGGGCGCCGATGCGGCCGTGGTCGTGCGCGGCGCCCTTGACGAACTGGGTGTCGAGCAGCGCCCTGGCGTGCGGGTGACGGCGGTGGACGCAGGCGGGGTCACGCTTTCGGATGGATCGCGGATCGATGCGGCGACCGTCGTGTGGTCGGCCGGGATGCGTGCTCATCCGCTGGCAGGGCAGGTGCCCGGAGAGCATGATGCCACTGGCCGGGTGCTCGGCGACGCCTATCTCCGCGCGCCCGAGGCGCCGGGCATCTTCGTCACCGGAGACACCGTGAAAGCGGCGACCGACGATATTGGCAACTTCACCGTCATGTCCTGCCAGCACGCGCTGAGCCTCGGCCGGGTGGCGGGCCACAATGCCGCTGCGGAACTGGTGGGGCTGGGCCTCCACCCCTACAGCCAGCCCAAGTACGTGACCTGTCTCGACCTCGGTGCATGGGGTGCCCTTTATACGGAGGGCTGGGACCGGCAGGTCCACCTGACCCGGGCGGAAGGCAAGAAGCTGAAGCAGGAAATCAACGGCGTGTGGATCTATCCGCCCGCGCCGGAGCGGGAGGCGGTCTTCGCGGTCTCCAACCCGGACTTCGTGATCGTGCCCTGACGCGAAAGGCCCGGCTGGAGACGGTCGGGCCATGCGTTTCCGGGCATGATCGTGCCAAACCCGCGCAAATCCGGCCTTTGCGTTGAAAATGAACTTTTTTTGAAATTAGTGTTTGACCGACTCACTTGGTGGCCTTAGAGGCCGCTTCACCGCAGCGAAGCACGCTTCTGCTACGGTCGCCAACACAGACGGACAGCTAGTTCCCCCGATCG
>NZ_BSFC01000036.1 GCF_027922145.1 Novosphingobium resinovorum
CAGCGGACCTATCCCGCCGCTACCGTGGCCGACTATTCCACCGCCGTTCTCACTGATTGTTTTAGGCAGGGCCATGGCGGCGAGATGGCCGCCCCACTCGTTGGCGTCGAGCAGGATCTTATTGGCGATGACGTCGAGCTTCTTCTGGACCTCCCCCTGCACGTTCTCCGAGCCAAGGCAGCCCAGCACATCGCCCAGCGCGCCCTTCGAGATCGCGTGCGTGATCGTCTTGCAGGCGCGGGCTACCGAGAAGCCGCAGTTCCGATGGACAGGCATTGTCCTCGCACCGTTGCTACTCGATGAGAAAGCGGGTCAGTGTGATCGGTTGCATCATGACCTTTCGCGATGGACGTTGCGCCCGGCGCAGAACTCAGGTTTGTCCGGAAATCGGCAGAGAACGAGTCACGCGCTCCGCAGCGAATCTGCCACCTGCGGACCATGCGCGAACCTAGCCGCCTGCGCTACTGCCTCCGCATCAGGTCGCAATCCTGTATAGAGCACGAATTGTTCGATCGCCTGGAGCACGATCACCTCCGCGCCCGATATCACCGTCTTCCCGGCCTCTCGCGCAGCCCGGACGAAGGGCGTATTCGCGGGCTGGGCCACGACGTCAAAGGCGATGTCGCAGGCCGCGACCTGCTCGGGCGAGAAGGCGAGCGCCTCGGCCTGTGGCCCCTCCATGCCCAGCGGCGTCACGTTGACGAGCATCGCAGCGCCCCGTGAAGGCATTTCCGCTAGCCATTCGAAACCGTACTGCGCCGCGAGCGCGGGACCATCCTCGCGGTTGCGCGCAACGATCGTGCCTTGGCGGAAGCCCAGATCGCGGAGCGCGGCGACCACGGCCTTTGCCATGCCGCCGCTGCCGCGCAGCAGGAACGGCGTTGCCAGATCGATGCCCCTGCGCGTCACGAGGTCGCGCACGGCGACGTAGTCGGTGTTGTAGCCGGTGAGCACATCGCCGTCGTTGACGATGGTGTTCACGCTGTGGATTGCCCGTGCAGAGTCCTCTAGGGCGTCGAGCATCGGGATGACCGCCTCTTTAAAGGGCATCGAGATCGCACAGCCGCGAATTGCCAACGCCCGGATGCCGCCGACGGCGGCGGCGAGGTCGCTCGTGCTGAAAGACTTGTAGACGTAGTCGAGCCCATAATGGTCGTAGAGCCAGTTGTGCAGACGCGATCCGGCATTGCCGGGGCGGGCCGACAAGGACATGCACAAGCGCGTGTCGCGGCCGATGGTGGTACGTTCCATGAGCGTCAGTCTCCGGTAGTCTTGCAGCGGATATCGGCACGCATGCTCGATCCGCGAGGTATCAGGCGGCCCGCCAGCACGACCTTGCGGCCCGCGGCATCGGGGTTTTCGAGCCGGTCGAGCAACATCGTCATCGCAGTGCGGCCGATCTCCTCCACCGGCTGCTCGATGACGCTTAGGCCACCGCCGACGAACTCCATCCAGTCATTGTTATCGAACCCAGCGAGCGCGATATCGCGCGGCACTTCCAGGCCAAGGTCGCGCAAGGCCCGCAGCACGTTGACGAGCATCACGCCGTTACTCGCCACCACGGCGTCGGGCCGCTCCGCGCGGCTGAGCAACTGGGCGATGACCTGCTCCGCCGCGTCCTTTGTATGGGGTACCGCGATCGTCTCCACCGTAAGTCCGAGCCGCCCCGCCGCCCTCGTGAAACCGTCGCGGCGTTCGGCGCCCGTGGTGCTGGCCGCGCCGAACAGGCCGGTGATCCGGCGATGTCCCTGCGCGTACAGGTGCTCGACGAGGACCTCCGCCATGCGCGCATTGTCCAGCAGTACGCAGTCGAACTCGGCATCGGGCGCGGCGCGATCGATCAGGACCACGGGATAGTCGAGTTCGCTTCGCCCGCCTCTCGCGACCCTTTGGCGCGAAGGCGCGAGGATCACGCCGGTCACGCGCTCCTCGTGCAGCAGTTCGAGGTAGGCCGCTTCCTTGGCGGGGTCCTCGTCGGTATTGCACAGGATCACCCGCAAGCCGCGCGCGGCAGCAACGCTCTCTATTGCGCGCGAGACGGCGGTGAAGAACGGGTTGCCGATGTCGGCGACGACGAGCCCGATGGTGTTGCTGTGCTGGGAGCGCAGCCGCCGAGCGGCGAGATTCGGGCGGTATCCAGTAGATTTCACCGCCGCCAGCACGCGCTCGCTCATCGCCGGATCGACCGGTCGGCCCGCCAGCACGCGCGAGACGGTAGCGGGGGAGACTCCGGCGACCTGAGCCACATCCTTGATCCCTATCGCCATGTGGAAATCGTTCTCTTGTCCAAACAGCCAATCCCATCCCGATAGCAGGATTATGCACCATTGATTACGCTAATCACAACCCCCCTTGACAAATTCGCTTAGAAAACGTTTTCTGAGATGGGAGTGAATTGGAGAGGAACGACGATGCTCGCAGACGCTTTCACCGCGTCGCATGCCACCGATCTCGTGAGGATCGACGCCACGGCCGCCGACAAGACCGATGCTATTCGCCAGGTCGGCCAGCTACTGGTCGCCGCCGGCTATGTCGCGCCTGGCTACGAGGAGAGCATGGTGCGCCGCGAAGCCGTCGCGAACACCTTCCTTGGCTCCGGCCTCGCCATCCCGCACGGGCTGGGTGAGGACAAGAGCCTCGTCCGCCGCGACGGCATCGCCATCCTACAGCTTCGCGGCGGCATCGACTGGAACCCGGGGCAGCGCGCCCACATCGTCGTCGGCATCGCCGCGAACTCGGACAGCCACATCGGCATCCTGCGCCGCCTGACTCGGCTGATCCAGGACGAGGACCGGCTCCAGGCGCTCATCGCCACCGACGATCCGGCCGACTTTACGCGCGCCCTCGGCGAAGACGCGGCCCCTGCCTCGGCCTCCGCGCCTGCCGTGGACCTCGCCCATACCGCCGTCTGGGTGGTCGACTATCCCTCGGGCCTCCACGCCCGCCCCGCATCGACCTGGGTCGAGACTGCACGGGGCTCCAGCGTCCGCCTGCGCGTGCGCCACGGCAACGAAAGCGCCGATCCGCGCAACCTCGTCGCCCTGCTCCAGCTGGGCCTGCGCTGCGGTGACGAAGTCACCTTTTCTGCCGACGGCGCGGGCGCTGAACCGGCGCTGGACAGCTTCGTTGCCGCCGTCCGCCGCCTCACGTCGCGCGAGAAGGAAGACGCTGCCCGCGCCGCCGAGAAAGCCAAGGCGCCGAGCCGCAGTTGGACGCCCGCCGGAAGTCCCCGGATGATAGCTGGCGTCGCCGCCAGCCCCGGCCTCGCGATCGGCCGGGTGCATGTTCTCAGTGCCGCGGAACTCGTGGTGCCCGACGTGCCGGTCGACCTTGCCACCGGCGGCGAACAACTCAACAGCGCGCTGTTGCGCACCCGCGCGCAGATGACGGCGCTGATCGACGACACCACCCGCCGCCTCGGCGCCTCGGAAGCCGCCATCTTCAAGGCGCAGTCCGAGCTGCTGGAAGATACCGACATCATCACTCTCACCTGCCAGCTCATGGTCGAGGGCCACGGCGTCGCCTGGTCGTGGCACCACGCCGTGGAGCGCATCGCCGGCAAGCTCTCGGCACTCGGGAACCCCGTACTCGCCGCGCGCGCCGCCGACCTCGAGGACGTGGGCCGCCGCGTGCTGGCCGAGATCGACTCCAGTCTCGTCACCGGCACCCTCGCCGACCTACCCGACGAGCCCTGTATCCTCGTCGCCGCAGATCTGTCGCCGTCCGACACCGCGACGCTTGACGCCGCGAAAGTGGCCGGAATAGCCACGTCGCTCGGCGGGCCAACTTCGCACAGCGCGATCCTTGCCCGTACTTTAGGCCTGCCTTCGGTCGTCGCAGGCGGCCCCGAATTGCTCGCGACCGCTGCCGGGACCGTCGCCGTCGTCGATGGCGATGGCGGCAAGGTCTGGATTTCGCCTTCCGAGGACGATCTCATCTCAGCGCGCGCCTGGATCGCCGCCCTCGCCGCCCGGCGCGTTGCCGAGGAGCAGGAGCGCGGACAGCCCGCCGTCACCCGCGATGGCCACCGGGTGGAAATCGCTGCCAACGTCAACCGCGCCGACCAGGTCGCGTTTGCGCTTGCGCAGGGCGGCGAGGGCGTGGGCCTGATGCGCACCGAATTCCTTTTCCTCGAAAGCGGGGACAGCCCCGGCGAGGACGAACAACTTGCCGTCTACCGCGCCATGATCGACGCACTCGGCGACGATGCGCAGGACCGCCCGCTGATCGTGCGCGCGCTCGACATCGGCGGCGATAAGCAGGTGCCCCACCTCGATCTCCCACGTGAGGAGAACCCGTTCCTTGGCGTTCGCGGCGCGCGTCTGCTGCTGCGCCGTCCCGACCTGCTGGAACCGCAGCTGCGCGCGCTCTACCGCGCTGCGAAGCTCGGCGGTAATCTCTCGATCATGTTCCCGATGATCACCTCGGCCCACGAACTCGTCGCCATGCGCCAGCGCTGCGAGGCGATCCGGGCGGAACTCGAAGCCCCGCAGGTGCCGATCGGCATCATGATCGAGGTTCCGGCGGCAGCGGTGCAGGCCGCGTCGCTCGCGGCCCATGCCGACTTCTTCTCGATCGGCACTAATGATCTTACCCAGTACACTCTCGCGATCGACCGCCAGAACCCGGAACTCGCCGGCGAGGCAGACAGCTTGCACCCCGCCGTCCTGCGCATGATGGCAATGACCGTGGAAGGCGCGAAGGCGCATGGCCGCTGGGTCGGAGTGTGCGGCGGCATCGCTGGCGATCCGTTCGGCGCGGCGCTGCTGGTGGGTCTGGGCGTCAGCGAACTGTCGATGACCCCGCGCGACATTCCGGCGGTCAAGGCCCGGTTGCGCGCATCCGATCGCAGTGAACTCGCCCAACTCGCGGCGCGCGCCTTGGCCGCCGAAGGCGCTGCCGAGGTCCGCGCGCTCGACGGGGAGGCGATGTGATGCGCGCCCTTACTGTCACCTTCAACCCCGCCATCGATCAGACTGTCACGCTGGACCGGCTCGTCCCCGGAGAGGTCCACCGCGCCCATGCGGTTCGCCAGAATGCCGGCGGCAAGGGCGTCAATGTCGCCAGCTGCCTGGCCGACTGGGGCGTGTCCGTTTCCGCGTATGGCCTGCTCGGCAGCGACAACGCGGCGCCGTTCGATGCGCTGTTCGCCGCCAAGGGCATCGAGGACCGCTTCATCCGCATTGCCGGGGCGACGCGCGTCAATCTCAAGCTGGTCGACCCAGCCGGCACCACCGATATCAATCTGGATGGCCTCGCAGTCGATGCCGGTCGCGCCGAAATGGTCGCCGCCGCCATCTGCGATGCGGCACGCGGGGGTGACCTCGTCGTGCTGGCGGGCAGTCTTCCTCCAGGCTGCCCGCCCGATACTTACGCCGCCCTGACAGAGCGCCTGCGGGCCATCGGATGCCGCGTGATCCTCGACAGCAGCGGTCTGCCGCTCAAGTGCGCGCTGGAGACGGAGCAACCACCCCACGTGGTCAAGCCCAACCGCGACGAACTAGCGCAGATGCTGGGCCGCGACTTGCCCGACCTTCCCGCGATGGTCGAGGCCGCCGCCACCTTGCGCCAGAGCGGCGTGGCGCTCGTCGTGGTCTCGATGGGAGAGCACGGCGCGCTGTTCGTTTCGGATGAGGGTGCGCTCACCGCCTGGCTCGCGGTCGGGGAGCTGGCGAGCACTGTCGGTGCGGGCGACGCGATGGTGGCGGGCATCGCCGCCGCCGTACTGGAAGAGGCATCGCTCGAACGCACCGCGCGGCTCGCGACGGCATTTGCGGTGGCGAAGCTCGGCATGATCGGCCCGAACCTGCCGACGCTCGCAAGCGTGCATGCGCTGGCCGACGAAGTGACAGTGACCCCGGTGAAAATGACCGCGAAGACAGCGGCAGGAGAGGCAAAATGAAGACGATCTTTGCCGTCGTCGAGGCGGACTCTTCGGCCGTGCAGGGGGTACTGGCGGGCGAGGCCCTGCGCCGCGCCGCGCGTACCGACGGACGCACCATCGAGGTCGAGGTCCGCACTCAGCAGGGCGTGCTCAATCCGCTCGGCGACGACGTGCCGGGCGCGGGCGGCCTGCTGTTGCTGGTCGGCGACGGGCCGGCAGGCGACGCGCTGGCTCGCCGGGCCGACCGCCACGTGACGCTCGAGGCCGTGCTCGCCGATCCCGCTGCCGCGCTGGCGTTCGAAGATACCGGCACTCCGGAACTGGCCACGAAGAGCCCGCGCGTTGTCGCTATCACTTCGTGCCCGACCGGCATCGCTCACACCTTCATGGCAGCCGAGGGACTGACCGAGGGAGCCAGGCAGCTCGGCTATCCGATCCGCGTTGAGACGCAGGGTTCGGTCGGCGCCGGAACACCGCTGACGGCCGCGGAAATCGCCGAGGCCGACGTCGTGCTCATCGCCGCCGACCGCGAGGTCGACCGCGCGCGGTTCGCCGGCAAACGTGTCTTCGTGTCCAGCACCAAGCCGGCGATCTCGGGCGGCGCGAAACTGATCGAGCGCGCCTTGGCAGAGGCCAGACAGCAGGGCGGGGAAGCCGAGGTCGCTGACGGCGCTTCGGCCACCAGGCAGGAACGTGCGGGGCCGTACAAGCACCTCATGACCGGTGTTTCGTTCATGCTGCCCTTCGTGGTCGCGGGCGGCCTGCTGATCGCCATCGCCTTCGCGCTCGGCGGGATCGGCGCCAATACCGACGCGGCCAAGGGCACGCTGGCACATACGCTGTTCCAGGTGGGCGCGCAGGGGGCCTTCGCGCTGATCGTGCCCGCGCTGGCGGGCTACATCGCCTTCTCCATCGCCGACAGGCCGGGTATCGCGCCGGGCATGGTGGGCGGCATGATGGCTGCGCAGCTGGGCGCCGGGTTCCTCGGCGGCATCGCGGCGGGCTTCATCGCCGGCTACGGCGTCGATGGGCTCAACCGTTTGATCCACCTGCCGAAAAACCTCCAGGGATTGAAGCCCGTGCTGATCCTGCCGCTGCTGGGCACGCTGCTGACGGGCCTCCTGATGGTCTACGGGGTCGGCACGCCGGTGGCCGCTGCCCTCGCCTTCCTGACCGAATGGCTGCGGTCCATGCAGGGGTCGAGCGCGCTGCTGCTCGGCGTGATCCTGGGCGCCATGTCCGCTTTCGACATGGGCGGCCCGGTCAACAAGGCTGGCTATGCCTTCTCGGTGGGCCTCATCGCCAGCAACGTCTGCACGCCGATGGCGGCGACGATGGCGGCTGGAATGACGCCGCCGCTGGCCGTCGCGCTGGCGACGCGCCTGTTCCGCGACCGCTTCACGGCCGAGGAACGCGAGGCGGGAGGGGCCGCTGCGGTTCTCGGGCTGGCCTTCATCACCGAGGGTGCCATCCCGTTCGCAGCGCGCGATCCGTTTCGGGTGATCCCCTCGCTGATGGCGGGTTCGGCAACGGCGGGGGCGATCTCGATGGCTTCGGGTGTCGAGCTGAAAGTGCCGCATGGCGGGGTTTTCGTGCTGCCGATCCCCGGCGCGGTGACGCATCTGGCCGCTTACGGGGCCGCGATCGTTGCGGGAACGCTGGTGAGCGCGGTGCTCGTCGGACTCCTCAAACGCAGACCGGAAGCGCTGTCCTGAAGCGCACCTAAGCCGGCCTTGACGATACCTAGGCATACTCGAGAGGATCAGTACATGTCGGCCCTGCCGTTCAAGGGCGCCTGCCTCGCAGGCGTCGCCGCTATCGCTTTGTCGATCGCTGCCGCGCCTGCCGAGGTCCGGGCCCAGTCAGCCGACGAGACCATCGACATTGCCGCAGGACCCGCGCCGCAGCCCGAGGCCTTCCAACCCCTCGCCGAGGAGGGCATTATCCTCTCGCTCAGTTACACCGGCGAGGCGGCGGGCAACGTCACCGGCGGGCTGCGGCGCGACGCGGCTTATGCCGGGCAGGTCTACGTCGGCGCCGACTTCGACATGGACCGCATCAGCGGCATTGGCGGCGGCGCGCTGCATGTGGCGGCGACGAACCGGCACGGCGAGAGCCTCTCGGCGCAGGCAATCGGCAACAATACCTCTGTTCAGGAAATCTGGGGCACTCAGAACACCCACCTCGCCATCCTGACCTGGGAGCAGCATCTGCTCGACGACCGGCTGGTGATCGAGGCGGGACGCAGCCAAGCGAACATCCACTTCCTCAATTCGCCGCTCTATTGCCAGTTTCAGGGCAATTCGGGCTGCGGTAATCCGACGTTCGTGTTCAAGAACAGCAATTTCACCTATTTCCCGGCATCGAGTTGGATGGCCCACGCCAAGGCGCGGCTGACCGATCACGTCTACGCCCACGTCGGCGCCTACGAGGTAAACCCCGACCGCAAGCGCGCCAACGACCACGGCACCGCCTTCGGCATCGCCAGCGCGACCGGAGTGATCATACCCTGGGAACTAAGCTACGAAACCGGCGAACAGGCCCGCCTTCCCGCCCGCTACATCCTAGGCGGATGGGTGGACAAGGGCGACTACGACGATCCGCTCCGCGACGACGCGGGCGGCATCGTTGTCGTCTCGGGCCTCCCGGCGCAGGTCCGAAACGGGCGCTCAGGCCTCTATTTCCGCTTCGAGCAACAGCTTACCCGGCCCGACCCGACTTCGAAGCGCGGCCTCAGCCTCTTCGGCGTCGCCATGACCAACCTCTCCGGCCGTGTCGAGGAGAGCCAGTTCTGGGACATCGGTGTCGTGCAGACCGGGACCTTCGCCGGGCGCGACGAGGACAGCGTGGGCTTCATGGTCAGCGACCAGCGTTTTAGCGACTTTGCCATGCGGCGGATGCGGGCTGCTGATCTCTCGGTGGGAGGGAGCAGCAAGGTCTCGCGCCATCAGGTGATGATGGAGCTGTCCTACAGCGCGCAAATCGGGCCGGCGATCCGTCTGTCGCCCAACGTCCAGTACATCCTCAACCCCGACCGCACCGGCGCGCCTTTCCGGGGCCGTCCGACCGGCGACGCGCTGATCCTCGGCGCCAAGTTCACGGTGGACGCCCTCCGTCTCGGTCTGTGACCGCAATTACCGTTGAGAGTTCTCAGTGGAAACTTATAGGCTCCCGGGGCTCGTCTCAGTCGCAACCAACAACTTCCCGATATTGACTGAAAGAAAGTCGGCATACCACCACTGCCGACACTCAGCATCCGATCTCAGTTCGCCAACTGCAGACCGTCAGCTAGTTTCGCAGTTGCCTGCCAAAACTTTGCAATAACGCGATCGGCAGGCCCCCTGCCGTGAAGCCTTGTTTTTCTAGCATATGGTTAGGAACCTTCGCGGCCGCCCTAATGTCGCACCCGAATCGTCGCGCCGAGGGGATAAACGACACGGACGGTTCTACAAGCGGCGACGAGCAGCAGGTGTGCCGATCCGTTTCATCTTGCTTTGCAGACGTGCCACTGCCCACGTCAACGAAGCGGATGAAAGCTATGTGAGTGTCGCCGGTCCGCATAATGCCGAAATACGACCCCCCTTCAAATCGCCATAACCATCTGCGGCGTTGCCCTTAACCGCCCCACATCGCGGAAAGGCGGGGCGCCGAAGAGGCGACGATATTCGCGGCTGAACTGGGAGGGGCTGTCATAGCCGACGCGGAAGCCCGCCTCTGCCGCATCAAGGCGGTCGGCCAACATCAGCGCCCGCGCTTCCTGCAACCGCAGCTGCTTTTGATATTGCAGCGGAGTCATGGCGGTGGCGCGGCGGAAATGATCATGGAAGCTCGACAGGCTCATGCCGGCAAGGGCGGCAAGGTGTGGTCCGCTAAATGGTTCGCGGAAATGGGTCTTGAGCCAGGCGATCGCTTTGGCCAGCTGGCTGGTGCGGCTTTCGCCGCTCGCTATCGCGCGCAAGATGCCCGCGCCCGGCCCGGTCATCAGCCGCACCAGCAATTCCCGCTCGATGAGCGGCGCGAGCAGCGCCGCGTTCGCCGGATCGCCGAGCAGCGCCGTCAACCGCGTCGCCGCGT
The DNA here is from genome assembly GCF_027922145.1 of Novosphingobium resinovorum. Classification (GTDB taxonomy): domain Bacteria; phylum Pseudomonadota; class Alphaproteobacteria; order Sphingomonadales; family Sphingomonadaceae; genus Novosphingobium; species Novosphingobium resinovorum. The sequence continues at coordinate 9,959 of NZ_BSFC01000036.1, forward strand.
CAATCAGTTCAGGTGTCATCGGGTGCAGCGTCATCCCGCCCCTCTCCTCCGTGCCCCCCGGCAGAGGCGGCAGGGTTAACGCGATCTCCGACAACAGGGCGGGGTCGAGATAGAGGCAGAAGCAGAGATAAGGCGCGTCCGCGCTAGCCTGCGTCACCGCGCCTGTGATGGGCAGGTCGAGCGAGGCAACGAGATAGCTGGCAGGGCCATAGTCGATCACCGCATCGCCAAGCAGCACGCGCTTGCCGCCCTGCGCGATGACAGTCCGGTTTCAGAGTTCGATTAGGGGAAAGCTGACGTTCGCGCACCCATACGACCTGTGCCTTCCGCCCATCTCTCGATGATCGAAGGGGCATTTGGTGCACAATCCGGCCGTCGCCGATCCGACAGGGCACGAGCCCCGCCGACGGATCCGCATGGACGTCACGCCATGAATCCAGCTTCGAACACCGTATCTTCCAAATCAAGCGCCACGAACGGCGCATCCCCAACGGTGAGGACTTCAGTGGTCATCAAAAACTTTGCTTGTAATTCGGGGACAAAAATCCCCCCGGGGCCTTCGGTCACCCGCCCATGGCAGGCAAGGCATAAATAGCGGCTACCTGACGCCGCAACCTGCCGCGTCTTCGGTCACACGTGAAATCGAACGCTTCGCCATCATGGCCGCGAAAAAAGCAGGCTGTTGTAACGCGCGATTTCTGTTGTTTATTGTCGTCGCATAAGCGTGGGAGATGTGATGAAGCTTGGAATTGTCGCCTGTGGGCTGCTCATGCTCTCTCCCGAGATTGCGCAAGCACGCGCCTCTCAGTGGTGGTACGTGACGCAAGGCGCCGACAAGGTATTGTTCGTCGATGTCGAGTCGATCGTGCGCGATGGCGACATTGTGCGGTACGAGGCCAGCCAGATTCTGCGCGAGCCCGGCAACCCCGCCGCCTCGTTGCGTGCCTCCATGACGGGAAACTGCCGCGAACAAACCGAAACGTGGGACCTCGTCCTGCGCTACGGCGCCGATGACGAACGGCTGGACGAGACAGCGCTGAGCTATGCGGGGCCTAATCCCGTAGAAGCTGGGTCGGTGGGTGCCGCGCAGTTGCAGTTCGTCTGCGCCACCGATCGAACCCTGGGCGGTGGTTTCCCCCTGGCGATCGACCAGGTCGCTTTCGCCGAGGCCCTGATCGCCGACACCAAGGCTTCGATAAGCCCGGCAGACATGCATGAACGGATGCGCGCGGACCCCAAGGTGCCGATAATCCGCTCCACAGCGCCGTCGCCTGGCACGTTCGGAACACCGCAGGCGACCACTGCGGGGCATGCCGTCGTCCCGCCTCGCGACTATGCCAAGGGAGTGGGCATTCCCGATGTCCCGAATTATGACACGGTCGAAAGCGGCACGATCTACGATATTGCCTATGGCGGGATCGAGAATGGGGAACTGACCTTCGAGGTGCGCGGCTACAGCATCGATGATCTTGCCCACGCCAGCAGCGCGCAGCCTATGCGCTTCCCGGTAGCCCAAAAGACGATCCGTATCCGCAACATCAAAATCGAAGTTCTGGCCGCTACGCCACAGGGCCTGCGTTTCCGCGCGAGCCTTGCGCCGGAGGACGCGGACGACGCGCCATTCGTGTGCGCGGATCCGGCGTGCACAACGCAATGATCCGTGCCATTGCGCTGTCGTTCGCCTTGCTGGCCATGCTCCCCGGGCCATCGCAAGCACAGGAGGTCGCCAAGATCGACCCCGCCGTCGAGCTGAACGTTCTGTGCGAGGATAACGATGCCAGTGCCTGTACCCGCCTCGGCAACCGGCTTCTCGAAGGCGACGGGCTCGCGCCCGACGAGGCTCGAGCGGTCGCCATCCTGAGCAAGGCCTGCCACCTCGGCGACATGCCAGGCTGCACGATGACGGGCTTCGCTTACAGCAAGGGGCAAGGCGTCACGCGATCGGCCGATATCGCGCGCGCCTACTACGCATATGCCTGCTATGGCGGCGAGGCGACCGGATGCTCCAACCTCGGGCTCGCCTACATCAACGGGGACGGCATTTCGAAGGACGATCACCGCGCCGCCGCACTTTTCCAGCAAGCCTGCTCGAGCAACTCGACAGCCGGTTGCGCCAATCTGGGTGCGTCCTATTCGTTGGGACGAGGCGTACCGCGCAATCATCACCGGGCGGCGCGGCTATTCAGCCAAGCCTGCGATGCCGACGATCAGCACGCCTGCTACAACCTGGGCGTGCTCTACCGCGACGGCCTGGGCGTGGGACGCAATCACAAACGCGCCGTCGCGCTGTTCGCACAGTCGTGCCAGGCCAAGGACCGCAGCGCCTGCGGCAATCTCGCCAGCATGATCGACGACGGGCGGGGCACCGCTAAGGACCACCAGCGCGCCCTCGAACTGCATGACGAGGCGTGCACGCTTGGCGAAGCGGAAAGCTGCTTCACGCTTGGCCGGGCCTACCAGACCGGAAACGGCCGCGAGCGCGATGACTTTCGGGCCATCGCCTTGCTGGAGCGTAGCCTCGCGCTAGACCCCCGGACTCCATCCGCCGGCGAAGCCGCGAAAGCCCTCGCCATCGCGCGCGACGCGATCGTTGCCCCATCGATCCCCGCAAAGGTAGGCGAGCCGGAAGGCCATCGCGCAAATGAGGAATAGAGCGATGCGCCAAATCACTGCCGCCCTCGTCTCGCTGCTGGCCGCTGCCTGGATGACCGCAGCGATGGCTGCGGATGCGCCTCGGGACGAGGCCGTGCTGACCTGCCGTATCCAGGGTCAGGATCGCGAGGTGTCGGTCTCGATCACCGGCACGCGTGCCACCTATCGCTACGGTTCGTCCCTGCAAAAGCCGGAGCTGATGCTGAGCAGCCCCCTGGCGGACCTGGACTATCGCCGAAAGAACGGCCCGGGCGACACGATCGACGAGATCGTGACCTTCACCAACGGCGATACTGCCTATCGCGTGGCGGCAGGTTTCAGGAACGGAGCGGCGCCGGACCCGACCGCTCTTCAGCGTTTCGGGCTGCTGACGGTCAGCCGGGCGGGCAAGACTCTCGCCGCGCTGAGTTGCCGCCCGGACAGCATCAGGCGGGTCCACGACCGCCTGCTTGCTGGCATGCGCGAGATCGGGCGGGAGCGATCTTCCGATGGAGAATCGTTTCCGAATTACGAAATCCAGTATCCCGCACCCGCTGACCAGTCCCCGCCCTGCAAGGCGGATTTCAACGTCGATACCTGCTGGAGCCGCGGCGTCGGTGCGGCCCGCGGCGGCGATCTGCGAGGCGCGCTGGGGCACTACGACATGTCCTGCGACGCTCACCTCGACGATCTTGGCTGCTACGAGGCGGGCAAGCTCTACCTGCAGAACCGCCAGTTGCGCGATTATGCCAAGGCCCAAGCGCGGTTCGCGCGCGTGTGCGACGGCAGTGACCCGGGACGCGGGCCCTACGCCTGCAAGTATCTGGGATGGATGAATCTGACCGCTACCGGCGTCAGCCGCAATCTCGACCAAGCCTGGTCCAAGCTGGCACGCGCTTGCTTCCTGCACAATGATGCGGAGATGATCGACCCCGAGGGGTGCCACTTCTTCGCCAAGACCGTTTTCGCCGTGCGCGATGCCAAGCCCAGCCGATACCCCAAGGCGGACTTGCTCGCCTATGTGGCGCTGTCCCAAGCGTGCACCGATGATGCCAGGACGGTCTGCGACGAGGCGCTAGCGCTGTACAAGACCGGTATCGGACAGCACGCGCCCTGGACAAAGTCCTGCGATGCCCTGGTCCGCGCCCAAGGTACGTTTGCGTCGTGCAAGGACATGGCGCGGCCGCGTGCCGACTACGACAGCGCCATGGCCACACGCCGGAAGCTCAAGGTCATGTTTCTGGCGGCACTCGACGACCCGACTTGAACGCCCACTGCCCGTGCTCAAGCGATCTGAGTCGGCACCGTGCCGTAATAGCTCGACACGCGGTCGGCGTAGGCCTGGTTGAAATCGGGCGCATTGCTTGCCCAGCTCGGGCCGCCTTCGAGCACTCGGCGGTCGATCGTGACGATGTAGTCGTCCCCGGCCGGATCATAGCCCAGCACGCCGAAGGGCACGGGATAGAAGCTCTTGTTGAACCCCAGGAAGCCCCCCAGGCTCAGGACCGCAAACGTCGCTTGCCCTGAACGCTTGTCCACCATCAGCGCCTTGACGTGACCGAGGGTGTCACCATCGCGTGATCGCACCTTCAATCCCGAAGTTTCCGCCTCGACGAGGGTCGGCGCTGCTGGCGATACTTCTGTCATGGAAAGCTCCTCGTAACCAGCCATACGCTGGCGTTCGGATCGTTGTCCGTCGGCTATCTTCCCGCGAACAAGGACGGCCTAGGGCAAACACCCGAAGCCACTCTCCGTTCCGCCGTGCTGCAGATGGACGCGTGATGCTGGGAAGCTGACTGTACGTTAGCGCCCCAGCCCCTGCCATTCACGAGATGTCGCGGCGTTCCCGGAACCGGCCGTTCGTTAGTGGCAAAAGGTTTCCCTTTCGCGTCGAGAATTTCCCTGTTCGGTGGACGGGAATGAATGTTACTCAACCGCTGTGACACAACCTTTCCTGACCCGCCGAGCCTTTTGGGGGGGCGGCATCGCCCTCGCTGCCGCTCCTGCGTGGGCGGCCGAACCACTGCACGATGTCACGTTTGTCGAGGACTTCGATGAATTGTGGCGGACGCTGGGGGAGCGTTACTGTTTTCTGGCCGACAAGCAGACTGACTGGGATCAGGTGCGCTCATTCTACCGGCCGATGGCCTTGGCTGCGGAAGACGATGCCGCTTTCACTAATGTCGTCCGGCGTGTCCTCGCGGAATTGTATGACGCGCACACTCATCTCTCTCATCCGCCTGACGGAGCACCACGATGGCCGCTGTTCGATCTCCTTGCCGAGCGAACTGGCGGCATGGTTCGTATAGCTGCCATTGAAAGCGGCTCGGCGGCGGCCGATGCCGGATTAAAGATTGGTGATCGAATTATCGCGATCGACGGGCGACCGATTGAAACGGTCATCCAAGATTTGATGCCGAAATGCCTCCGAAAGCCCGACCCGGCCGCCGATGCCTACACCATCAACGTCGCGGTTGCGGGGTATCGGGGGAAGGCCCGCCTGTTGTCGGTGAGTTCGAAAGACGGCGCCTCCCGAACAGTCCCGCTTCCCATCAAGAAGTGGCCCGATTTGCCTGACGTTGAAAGCGGGATGCTTCCAGACGGCATCGGCTATATCGTTATCAGGAGCTTTTCCGACACCGCGACAGTTGATGCTTTCGACAAGGCATTGGAAAGTCTACAGGATGCTCCGGGCCTGATTATTGATGTTCGCGAAAACGGGGGTGGCGACACGGCCGTTGCCAGGCCGATCATGGGGCGATTCATTCGAGAACGGACAGCTTACGCCATCATGCGTAGGCGGGCAGGGGCAGGATTGAGCGCACCGTGGACCGAATATGTCGATCCGAAGGGCCCCTTTACCTACAGAAAGCCTGTTGTCGTGCTGACGAGTCATTGGAGCGGAAGCATGGCCGAGGGTTTCCCAATGGGTATGCGCGACATAGGCCGCGCGACGGTCGTTGGCACGAAAATGATGGGATTGGGAGCAGCCGTCTTTCCGATCAGACTGGATCGGACCGGCATACAGGCACAATATTCGGGGGAACCCGTTTATGACACGAAGGATCGCCCACGTTGGCACTTCGTCCCGGACGTGGAAGTTGCGCACGGCAGTGACATTCTCGCTGCCGGCATAGCGGAGGTTAAAACGGCTATCAGCCGCAATTGAAATTATTCTCCTCTCATCTGACCATGACACGGGAGCGCCATTAATCCGTGGCGATGAGAGGCCGTCCACACCGGCACATGCAGGGATGGTGGCGACGCCTCCGACCTTGTCAAAGCGGGGCAATGCCGCCGGATCGGCTGTAAGAACGAACAGGTGCGAACCTATCTCCATCTTGGATTGGCGCGCCGCGATGCCATCCTCGCTCAATTGAGACGCGAGGAGTCGGTTATGCCTCACGCTTTTGAAATCACCTATTACGCGCCCCCACAAACACCCAAAAAAGTGAACGGGTTGTTTTGGATCGTCGGCATCAATGCCGGGCTTTGGGCGGTGATCGCCCTTGGAATATGGGCATTATCGTGAACCGCAATGAGGCCCGGACCTCTTGCAAGTGCCGGGCCAGCTGATTGCAAGGGCTGTAAAGCCCTTTGGGTCGCATGTGCGGCGTACACGATTTTGCTGCACCGCATCATGCCAATAGCGGTCACCCGCGCTGTGCGCGACCTTCACTCGCATCGGCTTGCCCGCGATCTCGACGTCCTCGTGGCTCCAGTCGAACTGGTAAGCCTCACCTGGCCTGTACATCAACGGGATGAACACCTTTGCCCCAGAACAGCCCTCTTACTGGATCGTGCTACCTTTCCTCGCTGCCAGCGCGGTTGCAGCATCCACTGGGTCCTTCATCTCCTTCATCCAGTGATCTATGGAATCGTAGGGACGATCGCGGGCTTCGACTTTCCCGTCCAGGAACAGGACAGCGTGATCTGCTTCCATGAAGGCAAAGTGTTCGTCTAGGACAACTGGCTCCAGAGCGCCATGAACCGAAGTTCGCCACGCAACGATATTGCGCTGCTCCATCCAGGGACCAGGGTCGGATGTTCCGGGAAAGTAGCAGAAGGTCACGAGTGTGTGGCCCTCAGCAACAGGGATAAGTTGTGACTGAACCTTGAGAATCTGATCGATCACCGCCTCTTCGACCTCGATCGTCCTCCCGCTCTCCATGGTCACCACAGCCGAATGATGCTCACCTGAGGATCCCGAGACCCACCCACGCTCCATTCGCTCGATATCAGCAACAGGAAGCAGTCCATCGGGACCGCCAGTGTCGAAGAACGCCATATGATACCTATGCTTTCGAGTTGGATCGTGGTCCGACGCCGCCGAGTTCGACGAATGCGTCGGCATATCGGCTCAGGATGCCCCAAGCCAACTGACAGGTTGCCCAAGCAGCTCACCGCATACCGTTATCATTCACCAAGATCTGCCATGGAACCGGCCAATCGCGGCAATCGCGCTTTCAAAGCAGCTGAGATGCTTTCGTGCACCCCTGCCGCAAAGTCGTCGGGCATGACCGACAATGCCTTTCCCGGGGCGCTATCCGCCGTATCCAGAAGCTCCGCGATTGCGTCGGACATCAGTTTCGCGCTGAGCCCTGCAGCCTTGCCACTCTGCACGAAATGCCGCCCCATGATCTCCGGCATCCCGTAATGGCGGCTCTTTCCGGCCGACATCGCGATACGGAACTGATTTTGGGCGATCTGGCCCATGTCGAACGCGGGCTGGGCCGACAGGACGTCATATAACGGCGTCGATCGGAACCCGCCTCCCGGCTCGAGGAAAATACTGAAATTCTTTGCGTGCCCATCCGTCGCGCCCATGAGCCAGAACAGTATCTGACTCTTGAAGAAGGCGGCTTGGTCGCTTTGCGGATCATTAGTCCCCCGGAGCAGTTCCAGGATATGCCGCATGCCTGGCCCACCATCGCTCTGGTATTTGCGCGTTGGTGGAATTCCGAGTGCCTGACAGCAATCTTCCTGAGGAAGGCGCAGAATGCGGCTACCATCGCGCCAGCGCCGATCAAACCGTTCAACGACGAGGACGCGCCGTTGCCCGAATGTCATTATCTCGGTCGACGCCACTTTCAGCCCGAAGGCTTCCATCAGCTTTAGACAATAGTGCTCGTTGTCGACGCTGTCCGACATGTCGATCATGCCCTCGGACGTCGGAATCTGGCCGAGCTGCGGTTTGAGAATATGCGTGGTCGGAGTGGTGCCTAGCGGTCGACACCAGCGCCCGTCCTTCAGCAGCAGCGCGGTCTTCTCCTGCGCGCCTGCCACCGATATCCGGAATTCCTGTTCACGGTCGACGCCCAGAGGAGCGCTGGCAAGGTCCGCCAGCATGGCCTCTATCTCCGCATCGCTGATGTCCTGGGCTTCAATTGCTACAGCCGTATCCAGATCCGCTCCCTCGGGAATGAACTGCATCGCGCCGACGCAATCGCGTCCAATTGCCTCCAGCAAGCTGTAATAGTCTGTACCTTGCGCCCCCATCCGCTCTGCAACACGCCTTCGGACGGCATCGCGATCCGGCAGGAGATTATCGAAGACGGCGGCGACCTCTGCGCCGCGGTATGCATCCAGGCGCAACGGCAGGGACATCGATACCGCGAACCGGTGCTCCCATTGCAGCCATTTTGCTGCGTACTGAAAGGAGGTCGCACCATTGGCGGCCTTTTCAAGACGGCCGACAAGACGCCCGTTAATCAGGACATCTAGAGGAGCATGGCTTTTCTTGCGCGCCATAGCCTAGAAGACATCCTCGATCGATTTGCCAACCTTACGGCGCGGTACGATCTGCATATCCAGATCCAACGCAGCGATAATCCCTAGAAGTGTCTCGAGCTTCACTCCCTCACTTCCGTTCTCGACGGCAGAGATCGTCTTTTGATGCGTCCCTACTTTGCCAGCAAGGTCGGCCTGGCTCATGGATCGACGCCGTCGCTCCGTCTGGAGCAAAGCGCCTAGTTGGCTGGCAAGCCGTACCACTTGTTCCATGAGAGCTGCTCCGTCTATAACCTACGAGGTATATTCGTAATATATACCCCACAAGGTATTTTCAAGAGATATACCCTATAGGGATTAAATCCGAGATATAACCCTTAAGTTATAATTTCTGCCAAATCTCAGTCATGTCAGGCCGCATCTGGGCGCTTCCGCGTTGCAAAGTTCGGCTTGAGAACCTTGGCTCCATCGCGAAGGCGCTCTAGTTCATCCGACCAGAACTGCATCAAGGCGACCCGCTCGCTCCAGTATTCGCCGCGCGTGTAGGCACGGCGCACCCCATTGTTTTCCATGTGGGCCAGCTGACGCTCGATCGCATCGGGATTGAACTGCCCGGTCTCATTGAGAAGGGTCGCGGCCATCGCCCGGAAGCCATGCGCCGTCATTTCCTCCTGGCCAAAGCCAAGGGCCCTGAGTGCCGCATTGACGGTGTTTTCAGACATCGGACGCTGACCGGTCCGAAACGAAGGAAAGCAATAGCGGCCATGGCCTGTCAGGGCCCACAGTTCCTCGAACAGCCCTGCTACCTGGGCCGAAAGAGGCACGCGATGCGGCCGACGCATCTTCATCTTCTCGGCGGGAATGTTTCCAGACGCTGCGATCGAAGTCGAACTCCGCCCACTCGGCCTGCCGAAGTTCACCGGGACGCACGAAGAGGCTGATAGGCTTCCGCCAGCGTCAGGCCATTGGATGGAACAGAGGCCGGGCATTCCGCCGACACCCGCACTTTCTCTACGATGGGCTGAGCTACGGTCGGCAATCGCGAAATCGCGTCATCCGCAGTCGCGCCGATTCCTGCTCGAATACGGTCAAACTCAGCCTCAATCCCAGCCATGACGATGGGCATTCTCCGCAGTGCCGTCTGGAGGCTGTCCGTCTTCAACGAACGCCAAAGTTCCACCCGGCTGAGAGGCTCTTGAAGATCGCATGGCACGTGACGGCGGACATAGAACCGCCCGCTACGAAGGCGCATACCTTTTGGCAGCAAACCGGGACTGAAACCGTAACAGCCGCGCGGACCCTTTCCCGCAGATTTCCGGGACTTTCGCTGCGGACTATCGACACCAAACCGTAGCAGTTTATCGTAGCGAAACGAACTTGGGGGACCATCTTTCGATGATCCCCCAACGTTCTCAAGCACTTGAGAAGTGCTGGTGCCCAGAAGAGGACTCGAACCTCCACGCCCTTGCGAGCGCCAGCACCTGAAGCTGGTGCGTCTACCAATTCCGCCATCTGGGCACTTTAGCGAGGGGGCGAAGCGCCGTCCCCGCTGGGTAGGAGGGCGCCTCTAAGGGGCAGCCGAAGTCTTGTCAACACCATCCAACGCAACATTTTTCATTTCGTGCATTTCGTTGTCCGGTTGCCCCGTTCACAGGCTTGTGGCAGGGGCTAGGACGCCCGTGCGGCAGCGCGGGACACGTCGAGCGCAGCGCGACCTGAAGGACCGATCCAGACCATGACTACCGACACCCTCTCCGGCAAGATCGTCACCATCCTGGGCGGTAGCGGCTTCGTCGGCCGCCATCTCGCGCAGGAATTGCTTGCACGCGGTGCCCGCCTGCGCATCGCCAGCCGCCATCCCAAGAAAGCCTTCGCTATCAAGCCCCTGGGCAATCTGGGTCAAGTCCAGTTCGCGGGTGTCGACGTCACCAAGGCCGAAACGCTCGCCCCCGTGTTGGCCGGGTCGGACGCCGTGATAAACCTCATCGGCGCGTTTGCAGGCAATCTCGATGCTCTACAGGGCAAGGGTGCAGGCGAAATCGCGGCGGCGGCCAAGGCTGCGGGCGCCACCGCCTTCGTACACGTCTCGGCGATCGGTGCCGATGCAGGTTCGGCGGTCGCCTACGCCCGCACCAAGGCCGAAGGCGAAACCGCCGTGTTGGCCGCCTTCCCTAGCGCCACCATCGTGCGTCCCTCGCTGATGTTCGGCTCGGACGACAACTTTGTGAACATGTTCGGCGAGTTGATCTCGCGCCTGCCCGCGTTGCCGGTCTTCGCGCCGCAGGCAAGGCTGCAGCCGGTGTTCGTCGACGACGTGGCCGTGGCCATCGCCAATGCGCTTGGCAACGTCGCCGCACAGGGCAAGACCTTCGAACTCGCCGGACCGGAAGTCATCACCATGCTCGATCTCAACCAGCGTATTGCCAAGGCACAGGGCCGCTCGCGGACTTTCGTCGAACTGCCGGATGCGGTTTCCGGCCTCATCGCCGCGACGACCGGCTGGCTGCCCGGCGCTCCGATCTCCAGCGACCAGCTCAAGCTGCTGCAAGCCGGCAGCGTGGCGAGCGATTCGGCTGCGGGCCTCGCAGAGCTTGGCGTGACGCCGCGCCCGCTCGGCCTGTTCCTCGACCGCTGGATGGTGCGCTTCCGCAAGCACGGTCGCTTCGGCACCAAGACTGCCAGCGCCTGAACGTCACGGACCTGAACCGGTCCGACTGGAAACGAAATCCCGTCCCCGCCTGCCGGAACCGTCCGGCGGGCGGGGGTTTGTTTCTCCACGTCCGGGGCACAGCCCCACAGCGAGAGGAGCAGGCCCCATGACCACCCCAGACATTGCCTGGACGACGCAGCAGGGAACCATCCGCAAGGGAATGAAGGTGATCGCCGCCGACGGCAGCTTCGTCGGTACCGTTGCCGCGCTGGAAGGCGAGGAACTTATGCTGGAAGGCGGTTCGCACGAGTTCGTCGCGATCACCCAGGTCGATGGTGTGAGTGCCGATGCAGTGCTTCTTTCCGACCGTGGTGACGCGACGTTCGGGCTGGGCGCCACACCCTGAACCCACGAACTGACGAGCCGTTTACAGCCCGAGACGAACGCCGGAACGTCCTTCGAGGGTTCGCCGTTTCATCATCACAAGCCCCGAGATGATGGAGAGATACAATGTTCGAGAAGCTGCGCGTGCGTGAGCACATGGAAGTGACGACCAGCACAGGACAGCACGTCGGCACGGTAGACGAGGTAAAGGACGACCAGATCAAGCTGACCCGCTCGGACAGTTCCGACGGAGCCCATCACTACATCGCGTTCGAAAACGTCGAAAAGATCGAAGATAACCGCGTGTACCTGAAGCAGGGTACGCCGATCCCGATGGGCGTCGGCGCCAACTGATCCAGAACCACCGAGCTGGCAGCGCGTCCCCCCTCGCGCGCTGCCTTGCGTAACCCCGGTCCTCCTCAGGGAAGGCCGGGGTTTTCATGGGGGGCCGGGACTCATCAGCGCATCCCCCCGGCGATGCCTTGCACGTTATGATACATAGTGAATAGCATCTATTCCCAACTTCGGCCCCCGTTGATACTCGACACACCAAGAACAGACCGCACGAGGGGGAAAAGGCGTGATCTCTGGCTTGGGCAAGATCGCTATCCGGTTGTCACTCGCCGCGCTGGCGCCGATCGCGCTGTCATCGTGCCATCGCCCCGCCCAGCCGATCGAGGAACAAACCGTCGTCGATCCGGACGAATGGCCGAGCTGGGGGCGGACCGGCACCGAGACCCATTACTCGCCGCTCGACGAGATCGACACCGGTAACGTCTCCAGGCTGAAGCTCGCGTGGCACTTCGATCTGGAGCCGGGCTACACGCCCACCACCCCGCTGATGGCCGAAGGCAAAGTCTTCATCACCACTGGCCACTCACACATCCGCGCGCTCGACGCGGCGACAGGCGGGCAGTTGTGGGAATACGATGCCGGCACCCGAGAACGGGCGAAGACAGCGCTGCAGATGTCATGGGGCAGCAAGGGCATCGCTTATGACGCCGGACATGTCTTCCTCGTCACCACGGATGGCTACGTAGTCTCTCTGGACGCCCGGACCGGCAAGGAAGCCTGGAAGACCCTGGAATTTCCGGACAATGCGCCGCGCAACGCGAACGGCCCACCTCGCGTCTTCGGAGGCAAAGTCATCACCGGCTTCGGTGGCGGCGACATCAGCCCGGCTCGGGGGTTCGTCAGCGCCTACGACGCCAGGACCGGCAAGCTGGCCTGGCGCTTCTACACCACGCCCGGCGACGAGGTAACGCCGGTAAACCGCAAGGCTGAAGAGGTCATGCGCAAGACGTGGCCAAGCGGCTGGAAGAACCCCGACGGCACCCGGCGTGGCGGCGGCGGTACGGCGTGGAATGCCTTCGCCTATGATGCCGAGCTGCGCCTCGTATACCTCGGCGTCGGCAACGGTTTTCCCTACAACCAAAAGCTGCGCAGCCCAGGCGGCGGCGACAACCTGTTCCTCGCCTCGGTAGTGGCGGTGAACGTCGATACCGGGGAATACAAATGGCACTACCAGTTGTGTCCCGGTGAGCAGTGGGACTGCACCGCCACCTCCGACATGACGCTGGCGACGCTCACGATCGATGGTAAGAACCGCAAGGTGCTGATGCAGGCACCCAAGAACGGGTTCTTCTATGTCCTCGACCGAGCGACGGGACAGTTCATCTCGGCTCAGAAGATCGCCAAGGTGACCTGGGCCGAGCGCATCGATCCGACGACCGGCCGCCCGGTCGAAAACCCTGGCATTCGCTACAATGGCAAGCCCGGCCTGTTCGAGATGTGGCCGGGTCCGACCGGCGCGCATTCCTGGCAGCCGCAGGCCTACAGCCCGCAGACCGGGCTGGTCTATGTGCCCGTGATGGACCTGCCCGCGCTCATCGGCGATGGCCAGAGGGGCGGCGGCGAGGTTGCGGCAGGCATGGGCGTCACGCTCATCCCCGAAGTCGAGTTGCCCGGCGGCCACAGGAGTTACCTCAAGGCATGGAACCCGGTCACCCAGACCGAGGCATGGCGCGTCGACCTTCCCGGCACCTGGCCCGGCGGTGTCATGGCGTCGGGCGGCGGGATCGTCTGGCAAGGTCAGATCGACGGCAAGTTCGTCGCGCGGGATGCCGGCACCGGCAAGGAACTTTGGGCTTTCAAGACCGAGAGCCCGATCGTCGGCGCTCCGATCTCCTACCGCGTGAACGGGCGACAGTACGTCACCGTGCTCACCGGGGCCGGCGGACAGGGAGCGGGCATGCAGACGCTGGGCAATGCCGCCTACCGCACCGATTACCGCCTGCCGCGCCGTGTGCTGACTTTCGCGCTCGACGGCAAGGACACTATCCCGCCGTTCGCGATGCCCGCTCTGGAACCGATCTCGGACCCCGGCTTCAAGCCCGACCTCGCCCGGGCGCAAGCCGGCGCGATGCTGTTCGGCACACGCTCCTGCATCGTGTGTCATGGCTGGAACGCGGTGGCCGGCGGCGCGGCACCGGACCTGCGCTATTCCCCGGCGATCACCGACGCAGCGACCTTCCGCACAATCGTCAAGGAGGGTGGGCTCAAGCTGAACGGCATGCCGCCCTTCCCGCAGTTCACCGATGCCGAGCTAGAAACCTTGCGCTTCTACCTCCGTGCCCGCGCCCAGGCAGCACCGGCCGAGCAAAAGGCGCTGCTCGACAAGGCAAAGGCCGCCAAGGCCAGCAATGCCAGGCCGCAGGACTTCGCGGGCCACTGGAACATTACCATCCAGTCCCCCGTCGGCCCCCAGAAGGCGGTCATGGACCTGACCGTCAAAGGCCATGTGGTGACCGGAAAAATCTCTGCGGAACAAGGCGCTGTGGAGGTCGCCGGGGGTATAAGGGACGGCCGCGCGAAGTTCGAGGGACGCGCCTCCATGCCTATGCCGATCACCGTGAAATACGACGTCACGGTGCGCGATGGAAAGCTGGTCGGCGAAAATTCCAACGGTCCTTTTGGAACTTTTCCTGTCTCGGGCGTTCGCTGAACTACGGATTTCCGCTCATCGGAGCGGAAGCACGACCGGCCAGAATCGCATTGTCGAACCCCGACCGCTGGGCTTGGACGATTCCGGTCTGTTGACCGTTAGGAGAAGAACAATGTCGCCCACCTTCAAGAAAATCGCTCCGGCCGTGGTCATTCTGGCCGGTTCCATGGGCCTCGGCGGCTGCGCCACCAAGGGTTTCGTGCGTGAGCAGGTCGCCGCCGTGAACCAGCGCGTCGATGCCCTCGACAGCCGTTTGCAGCAGACCGATGCGACCGCACAGGCCGCCCGTTCCGAAGCCCAAGCCGCATCCGGCCAGGCCCAGCAGAACAGCCAGCGCATCGACCAGCTCGGCGGCCGTGTCGACAGCGTCGAACAGCGAATGGCCGAAGCCCAGCGCAAGCGCGCCCGCAACTGATCCTTACGGCTACTCCGATAGTCCCGGCTTGATTCGAGTACTTTGACAGCGATGAACACGGTTTCCAGGGCGCTCGCCGGACTTCTGATGATCGGTGCGGCGTTGACAGGCTCCCCGCCTGCATGGGCGGCGAAAAACGCCCGGTCGGCAGGACCGAAGACATCGCAACCGCAAAGAATCGCGCCGGACAGCACGGCGATCCAGTCGCCAGACGCAACCCGCGTCGCCGACTGGATCGCCGCGTCGGGGGATAACAATGACCTGCCCTACGCCATCATCGACAAGAAGGCCGCAGCGCTGCTGTTGTTCGATGCAAAGGGCGAAAAACTGGGTCAGGTGCCGGTCCTCTTAGGCATAGCGCCGGGGGATGATGCGAGCCCGGGCATCGGCAGCAAGAATCTCTCCGAGATCGGCCCTGCCGAAAAGACCACGCCTGCCGGGCGCTTCCTTGCAAAGTTCGGCGTGGCTGCAGCCAACACCAGGGTGCTGTGGGTGGACTATGCGACCTCCGTGGCGCTGCACCCCATTCCTCGCCCGGGCAAGCCGAAGGAAAGGCGTCGAGAACGGATGCTTTCTCCTACCAGCGAAGACAACCGCATCACGTTCGGATGCATAAACGTGCCAATCGCGTTCTATACCAAGACCATCAGCCCGCTATTCCGGAAGAGGGGCGGCTACGTCTACGTAACTCCGGACATGAAGCCGCTTGAAGAGGTATTCCCGCGCATTCGCATGCAGTCTTTCGCGAATACCGGCAATTGACGCCTTGCCACGAGCATATCATCCGGTTGTTGAATTGAGGCGCAAACACTCTTCAGAAACATTGTGGAAATAATTCTTCCCTTTCCGTCGATCGTGTGCTAAAGACATTCTGGTCCCATTATTATGAATACTTATACCGTCTTCGGTGTGCTTGATTAGCATGCTCGAAGCCGGAGTACTTGTATGCAAGCATCGCCTGGTGCCGCCCGAGAAGGCGGGACATCCCCCCAGCGCTTGACAGTCCCACCGCGAGCGCCACGTATTTCGTTTCGGCCTACCGCTTCCATCGTCAGCAAGCTCTTGCGGCGCCCTGTTGCCGAACTGATTTCGGCCGCAAGCGATTCCTGGCAGATCGCACCCGGGACCGAGGTCCGCGTGCGGCCGGCGATATGCCTGCCGGGCCAGCTCGACCGCATCCGTGGCTCTGAATTCGGGACCTTGGACGAAGTCGTCCGGGACTTCAGGGGAGACTTCGCATCGATGCAGGGGGCGACGATGGGCTATCGCCTCAAGGACGTGCTTCTCGCCGATGGCGCACTCTATGCAGGGGGCGCGATGCGACACTTGCGCGCCCACGCGATCTGGAAGCCTGCCGCGACACCTGCATGCGAGTTCGACACCGCCTCGATCTACGAAAGCTGGATGGGCAACAGGTGGTTCGGGCTCTGGCTGGCGAACGACTGCCCAACCTACAGACTGGCGCAAGAAACCGGGCATCCGTTCACGACCGGCATGCCGACAGGCCACAAGAAGGATTACGAGGATCGGCTGGGTATGGCGCCAGAGCGCGGGTTCAGCGCGTGGTTCCGGGAACTCCACGTCTTCGATGATGCCGCCAACAACCGACACAAGCGACAACGGGCGGATGCCATTCGGGATCGTCTGGCCCGTGATGCGATGCCACCGCATCCGGGCGTGTTCCTCCTGAGGGGCAGCACAGGCGATCCTCGGGTGTTGCGCAACGAATGGGCGATCGCCGAGCGGCTCGGACGGGCACGCGGCTTCCAAATTCTCGACCCCAGCCACGCCAGTGTCGATGAGATCGCTCACGTCTGCGCGAACGCCGGCGTCGTCGCAGGAGTCGAGGGCAGCCATCTCAATCACGGCTTCGCGGTGATGCCGCCGAATGCCTGCGCGCTGGCCATCTTCCCGCCGACGCGCGCGGTTTCCGTGATGAAGATGCTTACGGACAGGCAGGAGCAAGACTTCGCGGTCGTCATCGGCGAAGGGAATGACGAGATCTTTGCCGCCGACATCGACGATATTGAAAGGACGCTCGATCTCGTGAAGTCTTGATCTCACCCGCCGCTCAAACGAGAGCGGCCTCCCGTTTACCCGGAAGGCCGCTCTCGGTGAAACTTCAGCGCCTTACTGGCAGGCGAGACATTCATCGTAGTCGGTCGAGCCGCCGCTGGCCGCCAGTTCGAACTTGGGCAGTTCGCTGGTGTTGTCGGCTTCCACGCCGCCTGCAAAACCGGCACGCTGCACCGACTTGGAGCGCAGGTAGTAGAGCGACTTGATACCCTTTTCCCATGCCTGGAAGTGGAGCATCATCAGGTCCCACTTGTCGACGTCGGCGGGGATGAACAGGTTCAGCGACTGCGCTTGGTCAATGTAAGGCGTACGGTCAGCCGCGAATTCGAGCAGCCAGCGCTGGTCGATCTCGAAGCTGGTCTTGTAGACCGCCTTTTCCTCGGCCGAGAGGAAGTCGAGATGCTGGACCGACCCGTTCTGCTCGAGGATCGAATTCCACACGTTGTTGGAATCCTTGGACTTCGAGGCCAGCAGCTTCTGCAGGTAGGGGTTCTTCACCACGAAGCTGCCCGAGAGCGTCTTGTGGGTGTAGATGTTCGCCGGGATCGGCTCAATGCAGGCCGACGTGCCGCCGCAGATGATCGAGATCGACGCGGTCGGCGCGATCGCCATCTTGCAGCTGAAACGCTCCATCACGCCTTGGTCGGCGGCGTCGAGGCACGGTCCGCGCTCCTTGGCGAGCATCATCGAGGCCTCGTTGGCCTTGGCGTTGATGTGCTGGAACATCTGCAGGTTCAGCGCCTTGGCCATCGCGCTTTCGAAGCCGATGCCCTTCTTCTGCAGGTACGAGTGGAAGCCCATCACGCCCATGCCGACCGAACGCTCACGCTCCGCCGAGTAGCGGGCGCGGGCCATTTCGTCCGGCGCGCGGTCGATGTAGTCCTGCAGGACATTGTCGAGGAAGCGCAGCACGTCCTCGATGAAGGCACGATCGCCCTTCCACTCTTCCCAGGTTTCGATGTTGAGCGAGGAGAGGCAGCACACCGCCGTACGGTCGTTACCAAGGTGGTCGCGGCCGGTGGGGAGGGTGATTTCCGAGCACAGGTTCGAAGTCGAGACCTTGAGGCCGAGATCGCGGTGATGCTTGGGCATCATGCGGTTCACGGTGTCGGAGAAGACGAGGTAGGGCTCGCCGGTGGCGAGGCGCACTTCGACCAGCTTCTGGAACAGCGAGCGGGCATGGACCTTGCCGCGCACCGAGCCGTCCTTGGGGCTGCGCAGGGCGAAGTCGGTGCCGTCGCGCACGGCTTCCATGAACTCGTCGGTCAGCAGCACGCCGTGGTGCAGGTTGAGCGCCTTGCGGTTGAAGTCGCCCGAGGTCTTGCGGATTTCCAGGAACTCCTCGATCTCGGGGTGCGAGACGTCGAGGTAGCAGGCGGCCGAACCGCGGCGCAGCGAACCTTGGCTGATCGCGAGGGTAAGCGAATCCATCACGCGCACGAAGGGGATGATGCCGCTGGTCTTGCCGTTGAGGCCGACCGGCTCGCCGATGCCGCGCACGTTGCCCCAGTAAGTGCCGATGCCGCCGCCGCGCGAGGCGAGCCAAACGTTCTCGTTCCAGGTGGCGACGATGCCTTCGAGGCTGTCCTCGACCGAGTTGAGGTAGCAGGAGATCGGCAACCCGCGCCCGGTGCCGCCGTTCGACAGGACCGGGGTGGCAGGCATGAACCACAGCCGCGAGATGTAGTCGTACAGGCGCTGTGCGTGCTCTTGGTCGTCCGCATAGGCGTCGGCCACGCGGGCGAAGAGATCCTGGTACTTCTCGCCGGGGAGCAGGTAGCGGTCGTCGAGGGTTTCCTTGCCGAAGTCGGTCAGGAGCGCATCACGCGACGCATCGGTGACGATAGTGAAGCGGCGATCGTGGATCGTCTTGGAATCGACGACCTTCTTCTTCGTCTTCGGCGCCTCGACCACCAGATCGGCGGTCGAGGTATCGGTCTTGTCCATGGCCACGGCCGAGGCTTCCTTTTTCATCGCCGCTTCGGAGACATGCCCGGCAAGGAGCGACTCCATATCGACTTGCGCGGGATCCGCGTAGCTCACATCCGAATCAGACACGTGTCCGTCGCTTCCATTCCTGAAGTCCACTGGTGCGCCCCCAATGTATCGTCAAAACCTGTCATCGAACCGCCACGAGGGCGATCCAAACTGCTTTCGGCGGCCAAGCAGGCCGGCACCGAGTCGAAGGGCGCTCAAGAACGCCCCATCTATCAGAACCAGCACAAAAAGAGAACGACATTCCCTGCCAGACCACCGGCGCGCCTGTTCGAGAAGTCTGGTCCCAAGGTTCCTGACGGGTTCCGCACGGGCCTTTCGGCTTATGCGCTGTATCCCTAGGTATTGAGGCCCCTCGATCGGTGCGACACAACCTATAGTGCCCTTTCCAGCGAGAGGTTCAAGAGGGGGCCGGAATATGGCATTGGCCCATGCATTCGCCACAGGGCCGTCACCTGACTGCCGCGACGCGCCGAATTTCCGTTGTCTTGCAGAAGCGCAACCCTTTGAATCGGCCCTCGCCTTCTAAATTTTTCCACATAAATCACCGGTGAGACGAATCGGGCGTGCGACGAACGGAGGTGGTCAAGACCCGACGCAGCGACGTTCCCCAGCATTCCCATCGGCGTTCGTCGAGATGCATGCGTCCCTTGACGAGGACCTGCAACCCCCGGCCGCCTCGCCGCTTATCAGCGTGAATGCGACGGCGCTGCGGCGCGTAGGGGAGTTATTTTGCAAATGCTGAACATCATCGGTGCCATCATCAGCGGCCTCGTCATCGGCGCGCTGGCCCGGTTCTTCTATCCAGGTGCAGTGCCCATGGGCTGGATCGCGACGATCCTGCTGGGCGTCGGCGGCTCGCTGCTGGCGGGGCTGGTGACCAGCCGCGGGCGCGGCGATTTCAGCCGCGCCGGATGCCTCGCCTCGGTGATCGGCGCTATCGTGCTGATCTTCCTCGGTCGGGTGTTGCATATCGGGTGACCCCTCGATCCCGTCATTGCGAGCGAAGCGAAGCAACCCGGGGAAGAGCAAAACTGCCCCGGGTTGCTTCGCTTCGCTCGCAATGACGCGGTGGCTCAGGGCACCAGCACCGTATCCAGCGGCTGCGCATCCGCCGCCGGATAATCCAGCGTATAATGCAGCCCCCGGCTCTCGTGCCGCTTCAACGCGGATTCGACGATCAGTTCCGCACTCTGCAGCAGGTTGCGCAATTCGATCAGGTCGGTCGAGACGCGGAAGTGGCGGTAGTATTCCTCAGTCTCGCCATTGAGCATCTGGATGCGGTGCATGGCGCGCTCCAGCCGCTTGGTGGTGCGCACGATGCCGACGTAGTTCCACATGAAGCGGCGGATTTCGGTCCAGTTCTGCTTGATGACGACTTCCTCGTCGGAATCGGTCACGCGGCTTTCGTCCCAGGCGCGCACTTGCGGCGGCGCCTCGAAACTGCCCCACTTCGCGAGAATATCCGCCGCTGCCGCCTCGCCGAAGACGAAGCATTCGAGCAAGGAGTTTGACGCCAGACGGTTCGCCCCGTGCAGCCCGCTCTCGGTGCACTCACCGGCGGCATAGAGCCCCGGCAGATCGGTGCGGCCGTCGAGGTCCACGAGGATGCCGCCGCAGGTGTAATGCTGCGCCGGCACGACCGGGATCGGCTCCTTCGTCATGTCGATGCCGAGGCCCATCAACTTCTCGTAGATGTTCGGGAAGTGCGCCTTCACGAAGTCTTCGGGCTGGTGGCTGACGTCGAGGTGGACGTAGTCCAGGCCGAAGCGCTTGATCTCGGAGTCGATGGCGCGCGCCACGACGTCGCGCGGGGCCAGTTCCAGCCGCTCGGGATCGTAGAAGGTCATGAAGCGCTTGCCGGTGCGCGGGTTAATCAGGTGCCCGCCCTCGCCGCGCACGGCCTCGGTGATAAGGAAGTTCTTGACGTCCAGATTGTAGAGGCAGGTCGGGTGGAACTGCATCATCTCCATGTTGGAGACGCGCGCGCCCGCACGCCAGGCCATGGCGATACCGTCGCCGGTGGCGCCGCGCGGGGCGGTGCTGAACTGGTAGACACGGCCCGCGCCGCCCGTCGCCAAAACCGTGGCGCGGGCGGTGAAGGCCTCGACCCGGCCGCTCTCCTCGTTCAGCGCATAGACGCCCCAGACGCGCCCCGAGCCCGAATAGCGCAGCTCATGCCGCCCGGTGATCAGGTCGATGCACGAATAGCCGGGAAGCAGGGTTATGTTGGGGTGCGCCTCGGCGGCCTGCAGCAGCGCCTGCTGTACCGCCCAGCCCGTGGCGTCGGCGACGTGGACGATGCGGCGGTGCGAATGGCCGCCCTCACGCGTGAGGTGAAGCGCCTCTCCGTCCGTGTTGAACGGCACGCCCAGTTCGACCAGCCGCTCGATGGCATGGGGTGCCCGCTCGATGACGAACTCGACCGTCTCGCGCCGATTGAGGCCAGCCCCTGCGACCATGGTGTCGCGGACATGCTCCTCGAAGGTATCCCCTGCGTCGAGCACGGCGGCGATGCCGCCTTGTGCCCATGCCGTCGAACCGCCGGTCAATGTGCCTTTGGCCAATACCGCGACCTTGACCTTGTCGGCTACCGCGAGCGCAGCCGTGAGCCCGGCCGCACCGGAACCGATCACAAGGACGTCGAATGCGCCGGCGGCGCTGGATGGCGTTTCCATGACGCCGCTCCTAGCGCCCGTTACGCATGGATCGCAATAGTTTGCTCACCGCTCCACTTCCATGTTGCGGTGCGATAGGGTTCTTATATAAGATAGACCAAGTCATTACAAAGACGGTTAACTTACGGCGATTTTGCTACTTGCCAACCCCGTTGATTAGTCTAGTCAGCTTCCGCTTCTCTTTGAGGAACCTATCTCGTGGCGATCTCGATTCCGCTTTGCTTTGCCAATAGGCATGAACCGGTTCGCAATGACGTGAAGTGGAATGGTCTCAATTATATCGGGACGTGTAAAAATTGCGGAAAGACTATTCGCAGACACAAACACAAGGTTTGGAAACTTGACGACAGTGAAGCAACCGACAAGTAAGTAAAAATCGTTAGCTTTAGGGCAAGCCTCTCATCCTCCCGAATATTCAGTGGGGAGAAGTGAGCACCAGCGCTTTTGCTTGACCCGGCCCGGCCTGTTGTAAAATTTTGTTAATCGCGCGCGATACCGCACCCCCGGGCACTACCCTGGAATTCCGAGACATCTGCACCGCAACATGAAACGGCGGCGAGCCGTTTTCCTCGTGCGCCGAGTCGTGACTGGGTTCAGGGGGCCAAATGTACCGCAGTGGTCAAGCGAACAAACACATCCTCAAGATCCGCTTCGCGAGTCGTCACGTCGACAATCGCGAATCCCTGCGCCTGCAACGCCGACATGATCTCACCCGCATTGGCACGATCCTTGTCGTAAGTGATCTCCAGAACCCGCTCGCCGGTCTTCACGCACTTCATAAAACCGGGGTGAGTGGGAAGTTCCGCCACATCGCGATCGAGGGTCAGGACGATGATCTTCTCGCGCGCCATGCCGACCAGTTCGCGGGTCGGCTTGTTGGCGATCAGTTCGCCGTGGTTGATGATGGCGATCCGGTCGCACAGTTCCTCGGCTTCCTCGAGGTAGTGCGTGGTCAGCACGATCGTCGCGCCTTCCTTGTTCAGTTCGGTGACCAGTTCCCAGAGCTGGCGGCGCAGTTCGACATCGACGCCGGCGGTCGGCTCGTCGAGCACCAACACTGGCGGGCGGTGCACCAGTGCCTTGGCGATCAGCAGGCGACGCTTCATGCCGCCCGATAGCGTGCGGGCATAGGCATCGCGCTTGTCGGCCAGGTGAACCGCGCGCAGCAGGTCTTCGGAACGACGCAGTGCCTTGGTGATGCCGTAGAGCCCGGCCTGGATTTCCAGCACCTCGAACGGGGTGAAGAACGGGTCGAACACGATCTCCTGCGGGACGATGCCGATCGCACGCTTGGCGTTGCGCTGGTCACGGTCGATGTCGAAGCCCCAGATGTCCACCGAGCCCGAGGTCTTCATGACCATGCCGGCCAGGATGTTGATGAGCGTCGACTTGCCCGCGCCGTTGGGGCCGAGCAGGCCGAAGATGCCGCCCTCCGGCACGTCGAACGAGACGCCCTTGAGCGCCAGCTTGCCCTCGCCGCTTCCGGCGGGAGCATAACGCTTGACGAGGTCACGGATGGCGATCGCGGGGGTAGAAGTGCTCATGGCCGTGCATGTGGGCCATGATCGCCACGGCGTAAAGACCGCAGGTGCTGCGTTGACGCTCTCGCGGCAGATGATATGATCCACACTATATCACTAAGCGTCGCCAATCGAGCGGCCGATATTGGAGAGCGCCCATGGCAACCGCAACGACGATCACCCCGGCCCCCATCGAGAAGGATTACTTCACCGACCATTCGGTGCTGCTCGACCCTTACGACTATTTCGAGACGATCCGCGCCCACGGCCCGGTCTATCAGATGCAGAGCCGTGACGTGATCGTGGTGACCGGCTTTGCCGAGGCGCTCGAAGTGCTGCTGAACAAGCGCGACTTCTCGTCCTGGCTGAACCCCGATCCGCTGGCGCCGCTGCCCTTCGCGGTGGAGGGCGACGACATCTCCGCCCTGCTGGGGGCCACCCCGAACGGGCAGATGGAACTGATGGTCTCCTACGACGGCGACAAGCATCTTGCCGCCCGCTCGCTGCTCAACCCGCTGTTCGTGCCCTCGCGCCTCAAGGCCAACGAAGCGTTCATGCGCGCCTATGCCGACGACATGGTTCGCGAGGCCGTCGCGGCGGGCGGGTGCGAACTGGTGGGCTCCATCGCCACCCCCTTCGTCACCATGGTCATCGCCGATCTGCTCGGCGTTCCCGCAGAGGATCGCGAGGCCTTCCGCAAGATCATCGACGATGCTCCCCCGCCCGGCAACATGGACACGCCCGACGCGCAGAGCATCCACCCCCTCATGGTCATGGCCGGCTACTTCGCGCGCTACATCGCCGAGCGCCGCGCCCGGCCGCAGGACGACGTCATGACCGAGATGGCGCTGGCCACGTATCCGGACGGCTCGACGCCCGACGCGATGGAGGTGGTGAAGTCGGCGATGTTCCTCTTCGCCGCCGGGCAGGACACCAGCGCCAAGCTGATCGGCAATGCCTTGCGCCGCCTGTGCGAGGATCAGGCGATGCAGCAGGCCCTGCGCGAGGACCGCACGCTGATCGGCCCGTTCCTGGAGGAAGTTCTGCGCGTCGAGGGCTCGACCAAGGCCACCTTCCGCATCGCCGCCCGGGCGACGAAGATCGGCGACATGGACATTCCCGCCGGCAAGCGCGTGGTCGTCTCGCTATCCGCCGCCAACCGCGACCCGCGCCGCTGGGACGAGCCGGGCGAATTCCGCATCGGGCGTCCGCGCATCAAAGAGCATCTGGCGTTCGGACGCGGCGCGCATACGTGCGCCGGGGCACCGCTGGCACGGGCGGAAGTGGCGGTCCTGCTCGACCGTCTGCTGGAACATACCGGTGCCATCACGCTCGACGAGGCGCATCACGGACCCGCGACCGCACGCGGGATCGACTACGAGCCGAGCTACATCATCCGGGGGCTCGCGAACCTTCACTTGCGGTTCGAGAGTAAAAGCTGATCTGATATTATAAATAACCGTCATTGCTAGCGAAGCGAAGTAATGACGGACGACGATTCAATCCGATCGCTTTATGCTCCAAGGTTACGACGCATCATGCTGTCGGTCGAACGCCGTCCGGCTGGCCTCGATCGCCGGACGTGCCCGGGCGGCCCAGGCGCCCAGCGCCTGCACCGGGCCTGCGAGCGAGCGACCAAGGTCGCTCAGCGCATATTCCACCCGCACCGGCACACCGACATGGACGGTACGCTCGACCAGCCCGTCCCGCTCCAGCGCGCGCAGGTTGCGCGAGAGCATCTGCTGCGACACGCCCCGGATCGCGCGCTTCAATTCGTTGAAGTGCAGCGGCGCCTCAAGCAGCGTCATCACCACCAGCATCGACCACTTGTCGCCGACCCGCGCGAGAATGTCGCCGACGAGGCGGCAGTCCTTGCCGTTGGGGTCGTGGACGATCGCTTCCTGCGGGGCGGCGGCAGGCCGGTCAGCTTCGTCGAACGTAGTCAGCTTCATGGTACCAGGTTCCGAAAATATGCGCTCTTGGCGCGATCATTCCAGCAACATAGCTAGACCTGGTCACATTTCCAGACTGAGGCACCCTCCCATGAAGCTCCTCCACCTCGATTCCAGCATTCTCGGCGACAATTCGGCCAGCCGCGCCATTTCCGCCGCCATCGTATCCTCGCTGACCACGGCCGATCCCTCGCTCGAAGTCACCTACCGCGACCTCGCTGCCGAGCCGCTGGCGCACCTGACCCTCGACGTCCTCGGCAACCCCGAGGGTACGCCCGAGCTGGCGCAGTTCCTCGACGCCGACGTGGTGGTGATCGGCGCGGGCTTCTACAACTTCTCGATCCCCAGCCAGCTCAAGGCCTGGATCGACCGCATCGCCATCGCCGGCAAGACCTTTCGCTACACCGCCGAAGGCCCCGTAGGCCTCGTCGGCGACAAGAAGATCTACGTCGCGCTCGCCCGCGGCGGCTACTACGGTGAAGGCCAGCCTGCCGCCGCTTTCGAGCACGCAGAGAGCTACCTGCGCGCGGTGCTCGGCTTCATCGGCGTGACCGAGCCGACTTTCGTGCTGGCCGAAGGCATCGCCATCGATGCCGACACCCGCGCGAAGTCCGTCGCCGCCGCGATCGAGGAAGCGGGTTCGCTAGCCGTCGCGGCCTGATCTGCACGCAATTCGACCATTCCCATTTACCCTCGTCATTCCCGCGAAGGCGGGGACCCAACTCCCGACCGTGCCTGTTGCATCGGCATCAGATGGGTCCCCGCCTTCGCGGGAATGACGGGTTTTTGGTATCGACGTTGCGACTGTTGCCATTCCATCTGGAAATCGCCGCAAACCCTTGGTAATCCGGCGACACCATGACCAACGCGCCCGAAACCGTATTCACCGATTCCCACCGCGTCTCCTGCGACGGGGCCACCGATATTCCCGGCGGAGCCGCGCTCGGTCATCCCCGCGTCTGGCTCGAAATCGACGAGAAGGGCTATGTCGAATGCGGCTACTGCGACCGCCGCTTCGTGCTCAAGGGCGGGGTTGCCGACAACGGGGCAGACCAGCAGGCCGCCTGATCCCTTCGCGGTTCTTGTCTTTCGCGCGGGGATAATGCTGCCTATATCGGCGGCATGACCATGACCGACCCGCGCTCGCTGCTCTACACCCAGCTCTCGCCCGAAGAGGCACAGGCGCTCGCCGCCGAGACGCTCAAGTCCTGCGAGGATGGCGAACTGTTCATGCAGTTCGTCGCCAGCGAGGCGTTCGGCTTCGACGACGGCCGCCTCAAGACCGCCGACTATTCGCGCGACGCGGGCTTCGGCCTGCGCGGCGTCTCGGGCGAGATGACCGGCTTCGCCCATGCCAACGAGATTTCCGCCGCCGCCATCCGCCGCGCCGGCGAAACACTGCGCCTGCTAGATCCCGCCACCGGCATTCGTCCGGCCGCCCCGCAGCGCACCAACGCCAAGCTTTACACCGACGTCTCCCCGCTCGACCTCGTGCCCTTCGCCGAAAAGGTGCGCCTGCTGGAGATGATCGACGCCGCCGCCCGCGCCCGCGACCCGCGCGTGGCGCAAGTCAGCGCCAGCCTGTCCGGCTCGTGGTCGGTGGTCGAGATCGTCCGCCCGGACGGCTACATCGCCACCGACGTGCGCCCGCTGGTGCGCCTCAACGTCTCGATCGTGGCGGAAAGCAACGGGCGGCGCGAAACCGGCTCGTTCGGCATGGGCGGTCGCTTCCTCTACGACGACCTGTTCAAGCCCGAGAACTGGAATGAGGGCATCGATACCGCCCTCGCCACCGCGCTGGTGAACCTCGAAAGCATCGACGCCCCCGCCGGTGAGTTCCCCGTGCTGCTCGGCCCCGGCTGGCCGGGCGTGATCCTGCACGAGGCGATCGGCCACGGCCTCGAAGGCGACTTCAACCGCAAGGGCACTTCGGCCTTCTCCGGCCGCATCGGCGAGCGGGTGGCCGCACCCGGCGTGACCATCGTCGATGACGGCTCGATCCCGAACCGCCGCGGCTCGCTCACCATCGACGACGAGGGCACCCCCACGCGCGAGACGGTGCTGATCGAGGACGGCATCCTCAAGGGCTACATGCAGGACCGCCTCAACGCCCGCCTGATGGGCGTCGAGCCCACCGGCAACGGCCGCCGCGAGAACTACGCCCATGCCCCGCAGGTGCGCATGACCAACACCTTCATGAAGGCGGGGAACGACAACCCGGAAGAACTGCTCGCGGGCATGAAGAAGGGCATCTTCGCCAAGAACTTCGGCGGCGGGCAGGTCGATATCGTCTCCGGCAAGTTCGTGTTCTCGTGCACCGAGGCCTACATGGTCGAGAACGGGAAGCTGGGCGCTCCGATCAAGGGCGCGACGCTGATCGGCGACGGACCTTCGGTACTCACCAAGGTCAAGGGCATCGGCAACGACCTCGAACTCGATCGCGGCGTCGGCGTGTGCGGCAAGGGCGGCCAGAGCGTGCCCGCCGGTGTCGGCCAGCCCACCCTGCTTATCGAGGGGCTGACGGTGGGCGGCACCGCCTGAGCCGAAGTATGTCGCCGGGGCTTCGACAAGCTCAGCCTGAGCGGGTTTGAGAGGATTACCCTGCTCCCGCTCACCCTGAGCCTGTCGAAGGGCGCGAACAGTCAGCCCAAGTTCAGACGAATCGTGCTACACACAAGATCAACGCGGGGTGCGTCAACTGAGGAAGAAGGCCATGAAGACGCTTGCGATCTGCGCGACACTCGCTGTCGCTTCGCTGCTCGCCATGCCTGCCGCAGAGGCCCGCACCAAGCTGACCGGTGAGCAACAGCTCGCCAAGATGCTGGACGGGCGCGAAGCCGGCAAGCCGGTGAGTTGCATCCCCTATTCGCAGACCCAGAACACGACCGTGATCGACAAGACCGCGATCGTCTACCGGGTCGGCGGCACGCTCTACGTCAACCGTCCGACGAATGCCGACCGGCTGGACGATGATGATGTCATGGTGACCAAGCTGTATACGTCGCAGCTGTGTCGCCTCGACACCGTGCAACTGCATGACCGCAACGCCAATTTCATGTGGAACGGCTTCGTCGGCCTGCAGGATTTCGTCCCTTACAAGAAGGTCGCATCGGCCAACTGAGCCTGAGCGGTCGCACGAAGAAGGCGGTCGGGGACCTCCCCGGCCGTTTTCCTCGTTTTGCTGCACTGCAGCGACTATCCGAACGGGTTAGCCACTCCGATACGGTTGTCCTGCCGCGCCAAGTCTGAAAACCTCCCCATGTACCGAGATCAGATCGATCTCGTCACCGTCAAGGATTCGGGCCGTGCAGGACCCCACCCACCCGCAGGCCCTCACGCCTCTCAAGCGCGCGGCCGTCTACGCAAGCGTCTTCCTGACCCTCGTGGGAATAGTCGATGCCTTGCACAATATCCCGGTGGTATCCGGGTGCGCCTTCTACGGCAACTGCGAGAGGGAATCCTTCCGCGATCCTCCCGGTAAACTCGGCAAGGACGTCCCGTGAGCGGCGAGGCGCCGGCGCTGGTCATCTACGATGGCGAGTGCATCTTCTGCCAGAACTACGTGCGCATGCTCAGGTTGCGCGACAGCGTCGGCCCCGTCGAACTCGTCGATGCACGCAGCGACGACCCGCGCGTGGCCGCGATAGCGGCGCAAGGCTTCGACCTCGACCACGGCATGGTCTTCTCCTACCGCGAGCGGATTTACCACGGCTCCGACGCAGTGCATGCGCTGGCGCTGCTGGCATCGCCCTCCAGCCTGTTCAACCGCATGAATGCCCTGCTTTTCTCGCGGCCGACCATCGCCCGGCTCAGCTATCCTTGGCTGAAGGCGGGGCGAAGGGCGACCCTGTGGCTGCGCGGGCGCAAGCGCATCGCACAGTCTCCTGCCGCCGGGGACTGACCGGCACCTAACGACACCGAGGGGAAACTTATGTCGTCGGCACCAGGCACTCCGCTTTTCCGCCCGATCGCGTGGCGCAGCCTGTCGCAGGGCGCAGTAACGCCCACTTTCGACGGCCTGACCGCCGTAGCCCCTTGCTGGGGCGTCGCGGCACTGTTCAGCATCGTCGGCGATCCGTGGGGCCTGACCGGGCGCGAAGGCGCGGTCTACATGCTACTGGCATGGTCGGTCGTGGCCACCAGCGTGATGACGATCCTGTTCCCGCGCAAGACTTACGCCTTCGTCGCCCTCGCCGCCTGCACAGTGCTGCTCTACGCACTGCGTCTGCCGGTCGCATCCAACAACAAGACGATCACCACGATGTTCGACTTGTGCATCCTGCTCAGCGGTGCAGTGCTGGCCGCACAAGGGAAACTGACCCGTGAGCGCCTTTACGAGTCACTGCGCACTCCGGCGCGCCTGATCCTCGCGACGATGTATTTTTACGGGATCTTCCATAAGATAAATACCGACTTTCTCGACCCTACCGTCAGTTGCGCGGTCGGCCTGTACAAGCCGCTGGCCGAGCCGTTCGGGCTGGAGGACAACCTCTTCGGCCGTTACCTTGCGATCTGGTCGACGTTCGTGATCGAGGGCATCGCTATCGTCGCGCTGTTCTGGAAGCGGTGGTTCGCGATCGGCCTGACCAGCGCGCTGGTGTTCCACTATATCATCCCGATCTCGGCTTATAGCTGGTACATGGACTTCTCCAGCCTCGTCTTCGCGCTCTACATGCTGACGATGCCGCGCGACGCCAGCGCGAAGATCTACGAGATTACCTGCCGTCATGTCGTGGAGCCGCTGCGCAGCCTGTTCGGCCGCATCGGCATTCTGGCGCCGATAGCCGCGCTTCTGGCGATCGCCACGCTGGTCGTGCTGCTACTGGCGCTCGCGAACCCGGGCCGCCCCGCGCTCATGCTGCTGCACTCGATCTTCATCCTGACCTGGGCAGTGGTGGGCGGCGTGGCCATGACCGCGATGATCTACGCAGCGATGCTATACCTGCCCTATCGCGGAGGAACCGCCGGTCGCAGTCCTTATGCTGCATGGAACAGGATCGTCCCGGTACTCTACTTCGTCAGTTGCCTGTCACCCTATCTCGGGCTCAAGACCGAAAGCTCGATCAGCATGTTCAGCAACCTGCACACCGAGGGCGGCACCACCAACCACCTGCTGTTCTCGCGGCCGCCCTATCTGTTCGACTATCAGCAGGACGTGGTGCAGGTCGTCGCCTCGTCAAGCCCCTCGCTCACCCGTACGGCGAACGAGGGCCGGATGAACGTGCTGTTTTCGATCGAGGAATTTCTGCGCCGCCACCCTGACCAATGGGTGACTTACATCCACGACGGCCAGTTGATCGAGCAGGCGACGGCCGCCAGCCTGACGCTGGAATCCGCGACCTGGCTCGA
This sequence comes from Novosphingobium resinovorum, assembly GCF_027922145.1. Lineage (GTDB taxonomy): Bacteria > Pseudomonadota > Alphaproteobacteria > Sphingomonadales > Sphingomonadaceae > Novosphingobium > Novosphingobium resinovorum. The sequence goes on from NZ_BSFC01000036.1 coordinate 40,343, forward strand.
ACGCAAGCTGCTCATCTTCAAGCAGGTCGACCCAAACCAGCCCAAGGTCTGCACACACTAGGGCAGACCGGGTTGTCGTTTACTCCCACTCGATCGTGCCGGGCGGCTTCGAGGTGTAGTCGTAGACCACGCGGTTGATGCCCTTGACCTCGTTGATAATGCGGGTCGCGACGCGGCTGAGGAACGCGGCGTCGAAGGGGTAGATATCCGCCGTCATGCCGTCGGTCGAAGTGACCGCGCGCAGGCCGCAGACGCTGTCGTAAGTGCGGCTGTCCCCCATCACGCCCACGGTCTTGACCGGCAGCAGCACCGCAAAGGCCTGCCAGATCGCGTCGTAGAGACCGGCGTTACGGATCTCCTCGAGGTAGACCGCGTCCGCCTTGCGCAGGATGTCACAGCGCTCGCGGCTGACTTCGCCAGGGATGCGGATGGCGAGGCCCGGTCCGGGGAACGGGTGACGGCCGACGAAGACGTCGGGCAGGCCCAGTTCGCGGCCGAGTTCACGCACTTCGTCCTTGAACAGTTCGCGCAGCGGCTCGACGAGCTTCATGTTCATGCGCTCGGGCAGGCCGCCGACGTTGTGGTGGCTCTTGATCGTCACCGAAGGACCGCCGGTGAACGACACCGACTCGATGACGTCGGGGTAAAGCGTGCCCTGCGCAAGGAATTCGGCGCCGCCGATCTTCTTCGCCTCGTCCTCGAACACGTCGATGAAGGTCTTGCCGATGAACTTGCGCTTGGCCTCGGGGTCGGTGACGCCTTCGAGGCCCTTGAGGAACAGCGTCGAGGCATCGACGTGGACCAGCGGGATGTTGTAGTGGCCGCGGAACAGGCTGACGACCTGGTCGGCCTCGCCCATGCGCATCAGGCCGTGGTCGACGAACACGCAAGTGAGCTGGTCGCCGATCGCCTCGTGGATGAGGACCGCACAGACCGCCGAATCGACGCCGCCGGACAAGCCGCAGATGACGCGCTTGTCACCCACCTGGGCGCGGATTTCCTCGATCTTGGTCTTGCGGAATTCCGCCATCGTCCAGTCGCCGGCGAGGCCGCAGACGTGGCGCACGAAGTTCTTGAGCAGTTTGCCGCCGTCGGGCGTGTGCACGACCTCCGGATGGAACTGCATCGCGTAGATGCGCTTCTCGTCGTTGGCGATCACGGCGAAGGGCGCGCCTGCGCTCGATGCGACCGGGCGGAAGCCCGGAGCGAGGCTGGTCACCTTGTCGCCGTGGCTCATCCAGACCTGGTGCTTCTCGCCGACTTTCCACAGGCCGTTGAACAGCGCGCACTCGTCGCCGATCTCGATGAAGGCGCGGCCGAACTCGCCCGCGTCGCCGCCGGTCACTTCGCCGCCCATCTGGTGCATCAACGACTGCTGACCGTAGCAGATGCCGAGAATCGGGCGACCGCTTTCCAGGATCACGTCAGGAATGCGCGGACCGTTCTCGTCCAGCACCGAGGCGGGCGAGCCGGAGAGGATCACGCCCACCGGGTTCATGCGGCGAAACGCTTCTTCAGCGGCGTTGAATGGAGCGATCTCGGAATAGACGCCGGCCTCGCGCACGCGCCGGGCAATCAGCTGCGTCACCTGGCTGCCGAAGTCGACGATCAGAACGGATTCGGTGGGCTGGATATTCATGGCGAGCCACTAGTCGCGCGCGCGTTGACTGTCCAGCCCCCGAAACGACCCGGATGACGCATCATTGCTGCGCACGGCGCCCCCTCAAGGCAGTTTTCCATTCGTGCGAAAATGCTCGGCGATTTCGAGTTCGCATTGCAGCATTTTCCGCGGCAGCGATGACTGCCTAATTTTTAGGCAGACGCCTTGCCGGAGCGCGAAGACAACCGGAGGTTTCAGCGACCGGATGGTAAAAGCGATAATGCCATTTACGGAAAACTGGCTCAGTTTGGCGATGACTTGAGCATCACGCACGCCAAATCGCTCCTTTGTTGCAAGACTTGCAACCTAACTTGCCCCTTTTGAATTTGCGCAAATTTTGTGCATCGCTATTTGCCGCATCGCAGCAAGAGGCGCCGGAACGCTTCGTGCCGCACGCAAAGCAGAGCGCCGGAACGCTCTGTGCATGCGATGAAACGATAAAAATGTTTGCAGGAGCTTTATTATGACCCTCGTGCACCGCACGTTCGGGTTCGCTGCCGCGCTGGGCACCAGCGCGCTGGCGTTTGCGCTCACCCTCGCCTGATTTCAGGCCTTGGGGGCGTTACCCTGAATTACCCATGAGAAGGGCGGCCCCAGGGCCGCCTTTTTTCGTATGGGCGACGTATTCTCTCCCGTCAGGCCGCCATCTTCAACGACACAGGGATACTGCGACCCTCGACCGCAAGCTGCCCCGGCATGCGCCATGTAGGAAGATCCAGCAGCCACTCGGCCGCGCGCGTGCGCACCAGCACGACATGCCCCGCGAGACACCCGGCCACGAGCAGCGGCACCGCTAGAAGCGGATAGGCCGCGCCGACCCAGATACTGCCGAGAAGCGGCGCCGCCCACCGTTCGATTGTGAAGGAAAGCGCCGGCATCAGCAGGAAGTGCATGAGATAGATCGGCAAAGTCCGCTTTGCCAGCCAGGACGCAGGGCGGATCAGCGCCGATCCGCGCCGCGCGATGAGCATGCAGAGCATCGCCCCGGCCGCGACCGCCAGGATATCCACCGGTAGGAGAAACGTATCAGACTTCAGCGCGACTGCCGCTCCGACAAGGTATGCCGCCCCCAGCACGAGCACCCGCGATGCCGTCGCCCGTTCCACGAAGGCCAGCACCTCGCCTTTCATCCGCACGCCGGCGACGAAGAAGATCGCACACCGCAGCATCTTGGGCTCGTGCGCGGCAAGCTGCCCCTCGAACACGGTGCCCAGCACGGACAGAACCGCGCAGAGCAGCAATGTCGTCCAGACCGGCAGCGACAGGGTGATCCGCGTCAGCAGGTAATACATGCCGAGCGCCACCAGATACCACGACACTTGCGTCAACAGGAGCGCTGGCAGGAAGCGATTGGTCATGGCGACCTCGAACCACCAGCCCACGGGATCGATCGGCGCCAGGATCTGATAGATCGTTGCCCAGACGAAATAGAGATAGAGCGGCTTCACCAACCGGCTGCGCTGCGTATCCGGCCGCGGCTCCATGATCGAATCCGATGCAAGTATCCCCGAAACCAGGAAGAACAACGGCATGCGGACCGGGCGGATGAAACCGTTCACGACATGCCACGCCGCCGCCAGCTCAGCCTGGTTAGCCCAGGGCATATGCGCGATCTGCTCGCCCAAATGCATCATAACCACCAGCAGGATGCACCCCGCCTTGGCAAGATTGGGCCAGACAAGTGGTCGTGTCCCGCGGGGTGGTGTAGGAAGGTTTCCCTGAGAGGGTGGCCACCGT
>NZ_BSFC01000037.1 GCF_027922145.1 Novosphingobium resinovorum
GATGAGCCATTCCTTGTCCGTCAGTTCATACCGCCGCCGCGTCATACGCCCTCCCGTTTCCGAAGGCCGCCTGAATCTCGCCAAGGCCGACAACTCAACCTGATTTATGAGTTCACGCCCTAACAAATTGACTGATTAGCGGCGGGCTACAAAACGTCCTCCTGGGACGTCGGGGGCCGTAAGCGACACGAAGAATGTCGGAAAATAGCCATTCCCATGATCGCCATGGGACGTCGCAGGACCCTCTGGAATGAAATGCTGGCTGGGGCGGCAGGGTCAGAAAAATTCATATAAGCAAATGTAGTTGTTGGAATAATTTGGATGTTTGGGCGAGAATACCTTCATTTTTACCGAAGAAAATCGAGGATGTTTTGGTGCCTCATGAGACGAATTGAGATTTTTCGATGAGCCGTGGGCTGAAATGAAGCGCTTTGGCGAGCGCTCTGGCCTTTCGAGAACTGGAAGATCTCGGGTACCAACCCGCATGCCTGGCTGCCGGCGAACGCCGTCGGCGAACTTATGCCGTGGACTGCGGTGACCTGAGCACAGCGCTTACGGTCGAGGGCCACATGGTCTGTGCCATCAAGAGGTTCGGCTAGCCGCTCGCGACGAGGAGTTGAGCCGCGCGAAGAATTCCGGGAAATCCTTGATTTCGACCTTGGCGCGGTGGCGGACCGGTGCGGGCTTGATCATCGCGGCCGACAAGTCGCGACAGGGGTCGCTTTCGCAGCGCCCGTCCGGAATGCCGAAGCGGAAGATCTCGCTGCAGTGGTTCTTGATGCGGTGCGCCATCTCGTACGAGCCGCGTGCCTCGATGAGGCGCAAGGCTTCGAGCATCGTACGCGGCAGGCTGGAGCGGACGGGCTTGTCGCCGATGATAGGCAGGATGTCGCTCTTGAGGCGCCCCTCGATGAGGCGCACATAGCGCGGCGACCAGTCAGGCCGGCGCGCCTCTATCCATTCTCGCGTCAGCATCGAAGGTCATCCTGTCGGCTGCGATCTGAAATTTCGCCTCTTTCCTGTACGCGATCGGATCGGTGCCTTGTGCGACTCGCTCTTTTACGACCATCGGAAAGGCGGTCGAGCCGGTAATGGTCTACGCCCTCTATTCTCCACGATGCTCGATAAACGCTTGCAAAATCCCAAGGTTAAATGATAGCGCTATCTTATTGTAATAATTATCTTGCGGGAGATTGTATGCCAAGGAAATTCAGCTTATTGCCTTTGCTCGCGCTAGCATCGTGCATTGCCATCGTAGGCTGTTCGAAAGAAGCGCCTTCCAACGACGCTGCGAAGCATGTCGAGTCGGACAAGTCGAAGTACCTCTCGCAGCCGCTCGTCAGCGAGATCTACACGGCGGACCCGTCCGCGCATGTGTGGAACGGCAAGATCTACGTCTACCCCAGCCATGATATCGACGGGCCGACGCCCGAGGACGACCTCGGCAGCCACTTCGAGATGCGCGACTATCGCATCCTATCGATGGACAAGATCGGCGGCCCGGTAACGCTTGGGCCCGTCGCGCTCGACGTCAAGGACGTGCCGTGGGCCGAGAAGCAGATGTGGGCGCCGGACGCGGCCTTCCGCGATGGTACTTACTACCTGTACTTCCCGGCCAAGGACAAGGCGGGCGCCTTCCGCATCGGCGTTGCCACCTCGAAAAGCCCGACCGGTCCGTTCAAGGCGCAGCCGGAGCCGATCAAGGGCAGCTACTCGATCGATCCGGCGGTGTTCACCGACGACGACGGCAAGAGCTACATGTACTTCGGCGGCATCTGGGGCGGCCAGCTTCAGCGCAATGTCGGCGGCAAGTACGATCCCAACGGCTCGAAGACCGATCTGCAGGCGGACGACAGGCCGGCGCTCCTGCCCCGTGTCGCGCGCATGAGCGACGACATGCTCGAATTCGCCGAGGCCCCGCGCGAACTGCGCATCGTGGACGAGAAGGGCAAGCTGCTGCTGGGCGGCGACCACGACCGGCGCTTCTTCGAAGCTTCGTGGATGCACAAGTACAAGGGCAAGTACTACTTCAGCTACTCGACCGGCGACACGCATTTGCTCGCCTACGGGATCGGCGATTCCCCCTATGGCCCGTTCACCTACAAGGGCCGCATCCTCGAGCCGGTCGAGGGGTGGACGACGCATCACTCGATCGTGCAGTGGGACGGGCGCTGGTGGCTGTTCTATGCCGACACGCAGCTTTCGGGGCAGACCCGCCTGCGCAACGTGAAGGTGACCGAACTGCACTACAATGCCGACGGGACGATCAGGACGATCGACCCGATGATCCGGCGGTAAAACGAAAAAAGGGGCGCCCGATCGGCGCCCCTTCCTCATTTCAGCAGATGTAACGAAACGGCCTCCCCCATGGCCTTGTAGCCGGCCGGGTTGGGATGGATCGCGTCACCCCCGTCGTAGGCCGGATTGAGATGATCGGGGCGCGCGGGATCGCGCATTACCGCGTCGAAGTCGATCACCGCGTCGAAGTGGCCGGGGGTCCGGATCCAGGCGTTGATCGCCTGCCGGTCGGCCTCGCTGGCGGCGGCGGGGTGGTAGTATTCCATGCCCATGAACGGCAGCAGGGTGCCGCCGTAGACCGTGATGCCGCGTGCATGCGCGCGCGCGACGATCTGGGCGTAAGCGCCGGTTACTTGCGCGACCAGTGCGGCATGGGCCTCGGGCGTGGCCGGCGCGTCTCGCGTGAGCATGCCGATGTCGTTGATCCCCTCCAGTACGATCAAGTGGGTGACGCCGGGGACCGAGAGCACGTCGCGATCGAAGCGCGCCACCGCGTTCGGGCCGGTGCCGTCGAGCAGCACGCGGTTGCCGCCGATACCCTGGTTCACCACGGCGCGCTTGCCGGAGAGGCGGCGGGCCAGCACGTCGGTCCAGCGATCGTTGCCGTTGGTGGTGGAGCCGCGTCCGTCAGTGATCGAATCCCCGAGTGTGACCACGGCGCCGGCGCCGCAGCGGCGCATCTCGATGCCGGAGAGCATGTACCAGTGATCGGTCGTGGTCGCGCCCGCGAAGGGGTTGTCGTTCGTCCGGTCGCCGTTCAGCCAGTATGAGGTGGCGCGTGATCCCGGGTGGCCGGTCTGCTGCACGGGCAGCGCCGCGAAGTGCAGCGACACGGCGAGATCGTCGAATGCAGAGACGGCCATGCGGACGGGGTCGGAGAGCCAGTCGGCACCGGTGGGGATGACTACCCGGTCCTTGCCGTCGAAGCGCAGCGGCACCGAGGAACCGGCGGTGAGGTCGGGATGCTGCGGGGAGGCCGCGCGGGCCAGCGTTGCGTTCTCGATGACCAGCGGCGCCTCGCCAAAGGCGTTGGAGAGTCGGATGCGCAGCTCGCTTCCGGCGGTCGAGGGGCGGACGATCTGGCGCAGGGTAACGTCGCGGCGGGCCGCTTCCGGCAGGCGATCGTCACCGTTCAGCGGCATCTGCGAGGAACCCCATGCGGCGGTCCATGGACATTGCGCGGCTGCAGGCGCAGCCGTGGCGGGAAGCGGCGCGGCGAGCGCAAGCGCGGCGGTCAGAACGGCTGGGCGCAGCATGTGTGTCATGAAAACGAAGTCTCCCGAAAAAGAAAGAGCCGGCACAAAGGCCGGCTCAGTGGGTAGGGTAGGGAGGAAATCAGAAGTTGGCCCTTATGCCGGCCAGTACCTGACGGCCCGGCTTGTAGACCGAGTAGGCCGCGTTCGAGTATTCGAAGGTGGTGCGGATCGACTCGTTGGTGATGTTCAGCACATCGAGCGTCAGACGCACGCCGTCGTTGAGGAATGGCAGCTGGTAGCCCGCCGACATGTCCAGCTGGCCGCGTGCGTCGTTGCGCAGCGAAGCGTTGGCGATGCCGTTCTGCGGCTTGTTCACGGCGATCGACTTGTCGTTCCAGACGTAATTCACGCTGATCGACAGGCCGTTGTTCTCGTAGAAACCCTGCAGATTGTAAGAGTACTTGGACACGCCGGTGGCAACCAGGCCCGAGGACGAGGACTGCTTCAGGTACGTGCCGTTGGCCGAGAAGCCGAGGCCCTTGACCAGAAAGTCGAGCGGCTGGACCCAGGTGGCTTCCATACCCTTGATCTTCAGGTCGCTCAGGTTGACAGGACGGTTGACCGTGATCGGCAGGTTGTTGACGGCGATGCCGGTCGCAGCCGAACGATCGTTAAGAGCGTTCTGCTGCGTCGAGAGCAGGCCGTCGAACGGGATGTTGAGCGAACCGAAGGTGACTTCGTTCGAGGTGGTGACGGTGAAGCCCTGGATATTCTTCATGAACGCCGACAGGCCGATGTAGCCAATGCCGCCGGTGTAGAGTTCACCGCCGATATCGTAGTTGTCGGAGGTGTAGGGCTTCAGGTCCGGGTTGCCCGCCGTCGCCGTCAGCGCCGAGGGATCGGAGAAGGTGATACCGGGCAGGATCTGGCCCGCATCCGGACGGGTCATCGTGCGCGACGCGGATGCGCGCAGCTTGATGTTGTTCGCCAGATCATAGGTCAGGTTAATCGAGGGCAGGAAGTTCTCGTACTTCGACTTCGAGGTGATGTCGATGATCGAGGTGCCGACCTGGCTCGGCCCGGTCACGGTCTGGTTGGTGTGGGCATAGCGCATGCCGGTGTTGATATGCAGGTCGCGGCCCGCGATCGTGGTCACGCCGTTCAGCTCGAAGTAGGCGCCCATGACCTCTTCGTCCATGTCGCCGGTCGCGCCGCCAGTCACCGCGCCGCGCGTTTCAGGCGCGCTGTCGCGGTAGCTGGCGTAGTTCGTGGCGCTCTTGATCGCGTCAAAATCGGGCACGATGAAACCGGCGACCGACGAGCTCTTGAGGTACTCCGAGATTTCGCCGGTGGTAATCGAACCGGTGTTGCCGGTGCAGCCGGTGCCGCAGACCGACAGCTGGTAGGCGGTGCTGTTGTCGTATGCGCGGATCGAGCGCGTAGCACGGTCATAAGCCGCGCCGACCTTCACGTTGAACATGTCATCACCGTACGTGACGTCGAGGTGCGCACCCTTGGTTTCCGTCTTGCGGCGAACGAGCTGGATGTTCTGGCGATACCACTGCCAGGTGCCGCTATCGGGATCGTTCAGGTCGATGTTGCTGGTGATCGACGGATAGGAACCGCTCGTGTTGTCGTAATAGACGTCCACGCCCGACTGCGGAGTAGTCTGGAAGGCCCAGGTCGGCTGTTCACGGAAGAAGCTGCTCTTCGAATAGTTCGCGCTCGCCTCGATCTTGAGATCTTCGGTCGGCTGCCAGGTTACGCTGGGGTTGATGTTCCAGAACTTGGTCGTCTGCTTGAACAGGCTAGCCTCGAGGAAGAACGACGAGTTGGCGAACGTACCGCTGGTGACGACGTTGTTGTCATCCACGGTCAGGTCGATCGGGATCATGCCGCCGGTCGACTGCGCGCTGGTGCCCGGGCCCGAGTTGCGGACCTGCCAGTTCATGTTGACCTTGCTGTAGTTGCGCTGCGACTTGGCCCAGAGGCCGTCGAGCGCGAAGTGCAGCTCGTCGCTGGGGCGCCATTCGAGCGAGGCGAGGGCGGACACGCGCGAGCGGGTGCCTTCGGTCAGGCTCTGGCGGCCGAGGCGCGGGATCAGCGCGGTGCTGAGCTGGTCGGCGGTCAGGCCCGAGGTGGCCACCACGTCTACGGGATCGCCGGCGGTCAGGCCGTGGCCCGCGTTGGCGGGAACGACCGAAGCCCACGAGAAGTTGTTGCCGCCTGCGTCGGTGCAGTCGGTGCCGCAGGACAGGTTGCCGTCGGTCCAGCCAACGGACTCGAAGCCCTTCACGCGGGTCTTGGTCTTCACGCCGGCAACGCCGACGAGGATGCCGAAGGTATCGGTGGTGTGGCTGGCGACGAGGGCGCCGCGCGGGCTGAACTTGTCGTTGGTGTCGGTGTACTGGCCCTGTGCCACGACGGTGACGTGGGTGCCTTCCTTGTCGAAGGGCCGCGCGTTACGCAGGTTCACGGTGCCGGCAATGCCGCCTTCGAGCGTCGAGGGCGACGGGCTCTTGGCAAGGTCGAGGCGGGTGAACAGTTCCGAGGGGAAGAAGTCGAGGTCGACTTCGCGGTTGGCGCTGCCGCCGTTGGTGCCGCCGTCCGACGCCACCTGCAGCTGCGAACCGTTCAGCAGCACGCGCGTGAAGCTGGGGCCGAGGCCGCGGATGGCGACCTGGGTGCCTTCGCCGTTGATGTCGCGGTTGAGGCGCACGCCGGGCATGCGGTTCAGCGTTTCGGCGAGGTTGGTGGCGGGCAGCTTGCCGATGTCCTCGGCGAAGATGCTGTCACCGAAGCTCACCGCGTCGCGCTTGGCGTTGGTCGCGCTCTGCAGCGAGCCGCGAATACCGGTGACGATGATGTCTTCGGCCGAAGCGCCGGTATCGTCCACGGTCGAGTCGGTGGCCTGAGCCTGCGCTGCTACAGTTGCAGCGTCCTGCGCCCGGGCGGCGGAACCGACGAACGGGGTGAGCGCGGCGGCTCCCAGCAGAACGGCGCGAACGGTCACGAAATTACGTGTCATAATATCTGAACTCCCTCCCATGCGTCTGCTGCCCTTTGCTCGGGGCTCGCAGGATGCGCTGGCTTTGCTAGCGCTATCATTTTTCCATATTCCTGTGACCGGATGCCGTCAAGAACAATGATAGCGTTATCTTTACTTGTAGGTGTAGAGCTTCACCCGCTGGATCTGCCACTGGCCCGGGAACAGCCGGATATGGCGGCCCTGATGGGTCTGGTCGCCGTTGAGCAGGCGTCCGGCCACCCATTTTCCGGCGGCGTCATAGTGGCCTTCCCAGGCCGAATCGATGCCTGCGAGGGCACCGCCGTCGGCGCGCGGCTTGAAGGTCACGGTGATGCCTTGACCCGCGATCAGGTATTCCTCGGGACCGGTCTGGATGATGATGCCGCCCGCCGCCGCGATGGCGGCATTGGCGGCTTTCCGCTCCTCCGCCCCGGGATTCGCGCCCGGCTTGGGGGCATCGACATAGCTAATGGTGAAGCGATAGGGCCCGACGTCGCGCGTTTCCGGTTCGGTGGCGAGGGTTTCGTCGTAGAGCTGGCGCGGCTTGAAGCCGACCATGCGATCGGTGCCCTGCGCATCGAGGATATAGGGCTTGAGCTGCTGCAGCACGCCGTAGGCATCCTTGAGCGCGCCGGGGTTCTCGTCGACCGAGTCGATCGAGAACGGGCCGAAGCCGATCGCGTCGAGCTGGCCGATGGCATAGAACGCATTTGCCGGGGCGATGGGATTGTCGGAGTTATGCGCCTCGGGAATGAACAGCACGTTGTCCGGCCGCTTGTAGCCGTTCACGATGTCCACGAAGTTCGGGAAGTAGATGTCGGGCGCCAGGAAATCGAGGTGAGGGGCGCCTGCCTTCCAGACGTCGAGCAGGTGCGGCAGCGGGCCGCCGCTGGGGTATTCGCCGGGAATCCGGCCCGGCCGGTTGAGCGCGACATTGACGTACATCGGCAGCGGGTAGGCGGCCTTGCCTGCCGCCGTCAGCTGGTCAGCGAAGCGGGCGTAGTGCCAGGCGGCGAAGATCTCGGCGGAGGTGTCGCCCGCGCCGAACAGGTCTTCCCAGGTGCCGCTGGTGCGCGCGCCGCGCTCCGCCCACACGCGCTTCATGGCGGGGACGAGGGTGTCCTTGTGCGCGACGAGATAGTTGACGAGGTCGGTCGGCACCGGTTCGCGGAAGACGGCGTTGGCCGCCGCGCTGTAATCGCGTGCGACCGGGAGCATGCCGATCTCGTTCTCGACCTGCACCATCAGCACGGTGTTCTGCGCGGCATCCACCGCCTTGATGTGCGCCAGCAGCGCGGCATAGGCGCGCTGGTCGGCCTGCAGGGTGTCGCCGCCGAAGGTGGAGAGAATTTCGACGCTCTGGCCGTTGGGCATCGCCGCGCGCGGGAAGCGCTGCTGGTCGCGCTTGACCCATGCGGGGACGTAAGTGGACATGGAGTTCTTCCACGCCCCGAACCACAGCACCACCAGCTTGAGGTTGTTGGCGCGCGCCGCCTTGATCTGCGAGTCCACCGATGACCAGTCGAACTGGCCCTCGACCGGCTCGATCAGTTCCCACGACACCGGGGTGATCACGGTGTCGAGGTTCATGTCCTTCAGGCGCTTCCAGTGCGGCGCCATGTAGTCCGCGCTGGACGAGGCCGAATTGCTCAGTTCGCCCGCGATCATCAGCACGGGCTTGCCGCCGACGATCAGCTGCTTCGTGTCGCCCTTGGTCTCCAGCCGGGGTACGTCGGCATGCGCCGGGGCCGCGAGGGTGAGGGCGGTAGCCAGTATCGACGTGGCGGCCAGTGCTGTGCGTAAGGTCATCCTGATGCTCCCGAATTTATCTTATGCGTGCGTGAGCTGGTAGCGCGGCAGGATCAGGTGGATCGCCGCGAGCGCCACCAGATACGCGCAGGAGGCGACGAGGAAGATCGGCTCGTAGCTGCCGATCGTCTCTAGGATCACGCCTGCGAACTTGGCCATGAGCATGCCGCCCACCGCGCCCGCCAGTCCGCCGAGGCCGACGACCGAGCCGGTCATCCAGCGCGGCATCGTGTCGCCGGGCAGGGCGTAGAGGTTGGCCGAGAAGCCCTGATGTCCGGCGCAGGCGAGGCCGATCAGCGCCACCGCCGTCCACAGGCTGGTCGCCTGCGGGGCCAGCGCGATCGGCACGGCGCACAGCGCGGCCAGCAGCATCGCCGTCTTGCGCGCGCGGTTGAGGCTCCACCCGCGGCCCATCAGGCGCGAGGAGGTCCAGCCGCCGGCCACCGAGCCGACGTCGGCCAGCAGGTACACCGCGATCAGCGGCGGGCCGAAGTCCAGCATCTTGACGCCGAACTGCTTGTTGAAGAAGTCTGGCAGCCAGAACAGGAACGTCCACCAGACCGGGTCGATCAGGAAGCGGCCCAGCATGTAGGCCCAGGTCTGGCGCAGGCGCAGCACGTCGCGCCAGCGCACCGGCTGTACCGGGTCGACGGGATCGGCCTCGATCCATGCCAGTTCTTCGGTGGTCAGGGTCTTCTTCTCGCGCGGGCGGCGGTAGAAGCCCAGCCACGCCGCCAGCCAGATCACCGTCAGCGCGCTGGTCAGGATGAAGGCCCAGCGCCAGCCCAGCGTCAGCGCGATCACCGGCACCACCAGCGGGGTCAGGATCGCGCCGACATTGGAGCCCGCGTTGAAGATGCCGATCGCCAGCGCGCGCTCGCGCTTGGGGAACCACTCGTTGGTCGCGGCGATGGCGGCGGGGAACGTCCCCGCCTCACCAATCGCGAGCGGGATGCGTGCCAGCAGCATGCCGCTGGTGCTGGTGAACAGCACGTGGGCGATATGCCCGAAGGTCCACAGCGCCACCGCCAGCGCATAGCCCGCACGCGCGCCGATCCGGTCGATCAGGCGCCCGAAGAACACATAGGCGATGCCGTAGCCCGCCTGGAACCAGATCGCGAGGTCGGCATAGCCGCTCTCGCTCCAGCCGTAGCGCGCCTGCAGTTCGGGCTTGAGCGTGGGCAGGACCAGACGGTCGACATAACTGAGCACCACCGCCGCGAACAGCAGTGCGCATACGATCCAGCGCACGCGCCCGGCCGGCTTGGCCGGGGCTTCCGTTTCGACGGCGGTGACGGCCTGCATCGTGCTCACCAGTTGTACATCGTGCCGTCTTCGAGACGGTTCACCGGCAGGAAGGCGCGCTTGTATTCGTAGCCGGCGGCCAGTTCCTCGTCGATATCGACGCCGAGGCCCGGCGCGTCGCCCGGATGCATCATGCCGTTCTCGAATGTGTAGGCATGCGGGAACACGGCGTCCGTCTCGGGCGTGTGGCGCATGTATTCCTGAATGCCGAAGTTGGGCACCGAGAGGTCGAAGTGCAGCGCGGCGGCCATGCAGACCGGCGAGAGGTCGGTGGCGCCGTGGCAGCCGGTGCGGATCTGGTAGAGGTCCGCCAGCGCGGCGATGCGGCGCAGATGGGTGATGCCCCCCGCGTGGACGACGGTGGCGCGGATGTAGTCGATCAGCTGGTTCTGGATCAGATCCTTCGCATCCCAGATCGAGTTGAAGATCTCGCCCACGGCCAGCGGCGCGGTGGTGTGCTGGCGGATCAGCTTGAACGCTTCCTGGTTCTCGGCCGGGGTCGCGTCTTCCAGCCAGAACGGGCGGTAAGGCTCCAGATCCTTGCCCAGACGGCCCGCCTCGATCGGGGTCAGGCGGTGGTGGATGTCATGCAGCAGGTGCACGTCCCATCCCAGCGCCTCGCGCGCGGCCTTGAACAGTTCGGGCACGACGCGCAGGTACTTCGAGGTGTTCCAGACGTTCTCGGTCGGCAGGTCGGCATCGGCAGGCTCGTAGAAATACTTGTCCTTCGAGACGCCGTACGTCGAGGCCATGCCGGGCACGCCGCACTGCAGGCGGATCGCCTTGTAGCCCTGCGCCTGATAGTCGAGCGCGACGTTGATGGTGTCCTCGATCGAGGTGCCGTTGGCGTGGCCGTAGACCATCACGCCCTCGCGGCTGGCACCGCCGAGCAGCTGGTAGACCGGCAGGCCCGCGATCTTGCCCTTGATGTCCCACAGCGCCATGTCGACGGCGGCGATGGCGGTCATCGTCACCGGGCCGCGGCGCCAGTAGGCGCCCTTGTAGAGATACTGCCAGACGTCCTCGATGCGGTGCGCGTCGCGGCCGATCAGGCAGGGGATGACGTGGTCGGTCAGGTAGCTGGCGACCGACAGTTCGCGGCCGTTGAGGGTGGCGTCACCGACGCCGGTGGTGCCGTCGTCGCAAGTGATCTTGAGGGTGACGAAGTTGCGGCCGGGGCAGGTCACGATGACCTTGGCGTCTACGATCTTGGGCATGATGGTCCTCAGGCGATTTCGAGGGTTGCGGTCTTCAGGGCGGCGCTGCTGTTGCCGACCATGATGTCGAAAAGTCCGGGCTCGACGACTTCGCGCATGTCCTCGTTCCAGAGGCTGAAGTCGTCGCGGCCGAGGGTGAATTCCACCTTGCGGGTCTCACCGGGCTTGAGGGTGACGCGGCGGAAACCGCGCAGTTCCATGACCGGGCGGGTCACGCTCGCCTCGCGGTCGTGGACGTAGAGCTGCACCACCTCGTCGCCTTCGCGCGCGCCGGTGTTGGTCACTTCGACCGCGACGGTGACGGTGCCCGCCGCCGCGATGCGCGGGGCCGAGAGGGCAGGGGCGCCGAGGGTGAAGCTGGTGTAGCTGAGGCCGAAGCCGAAGGGGTATAGCGGCGCGGTGTCGGCGAACAGATAGCCGCGCTTGGCCGATGGCTTGTGGTTGTAGAAGAACGGAACCTGGCCCACGTCCTTGACCACGGTGACCGGCAGCTTGGCGCCGGGGTTGACGTCGCCGAACAGTGCTTCGGCCATGGCGGTGCCGCCTTCCTGGCCCAGATACCAGCATTCGAGGATCGCGTCGGCCTGCTCTGCCACGGTCGGCCACGAGGGCGGGCGGCCGTGGAGCGCGACGACGATCACCGGCTTGCCGGTGGCCTTGAGCGCTGCGAACAGCGCGTTCTGTTCGCCCAGGAGGTCGAGGTCGGTGCGGTCGCCGAGGTGGTTCTTCGCATAGCCTTCGCGGCTGGTCTGCTCGGTATCGCCGATGGCGAGGATGACCACGTCGCTGGCCTTGGCGGTCTCGACCGCCTCGGCGATCAGCGCGCGGTTCTTCGCGGGATCGGCCAGCAGCACTTCGTTGGCGGAGCGGTCCTCGCTCTGGGTGATGAACACGCCCTGCGCGAAGACGACTTCGGCCTTGCCCTTCAGGCGCGCCGTGATGCCCTCGACCAGATTGACGCTGGAGCGCGGCTCCGACGAATAGCCGCCGAGGCGCGTGACGTTGGCGTTGGGGCCGATCACCGCGACGCGCTTGTGCGCGCCGGGGGTGAGCGGGAGCACGCCGCCGTTCTTGAGCAGGCAGATCGACTTGCGTGCTGCCTCAAGAGCCAGCGCGCGCGCCTCGGCGTTGGCGGTGAGTTTGGCCGAAGCCTTGGGGTCGATCGGTCCCGCCTCGAACATCCCGGCGCGGAACTTGAGCGTCAGCATGCGGCGGCACGCGGCATCGACGACCGAGACCGGCACCAGACCCTTGCGCACCTGATCGGCGAGCGTGCGATAGGCTTCGCCATCAGGCAGGTCGGTATCGACGCCTGCGTGAAGGGCAAGGCGCGCGGCGCCCTCAAGGTCGGCGGCGAGGTGGTGGAACGTCGCCAGTTCGGGGATCGCGGCGTAGTCGCTGACGATCGCGCCGTCGAAGCCCCATTCGCCGCGCAGCACGTCGTTCAGCAGCCAGCGGTTGGCGTGGCTGGGGATGCCGTCGATCTCGTTGTACGAGGGCATGACGGCGGCGATGCCGGTGCGGCGCACGACCTCACGGAACGGCGGGAAGAAGCTGTCGTACAGTTCGCGCCTGCCGAGCGGGGCCGGGGCGACGTTGTTGCCCGCTTCGGGCTGGCCGTGGCCGGTCATGTGCTTGAGCGTGGCGAAGACCTTGCCCTCGGGCAGTTCCTTGCCGGGGCCCTGCAGCCCGCGCACGGCGGCGACGCCCATTTCGCCGCACAGGTACGGGTCTTCGCCGAAGGTCTCCT
This sequence comes from Novosphingobium resinovorum, assembly GCF_027922145.1. Lineage (GTDB taxonomy): Bacteria > Pseudomonadota > Alphaproteobacteria > Sphingomonadales > Sphingomonadaceae > Novosphingobium > Novosphingobium resinovorum. The sequence goes on from NZ_BSFC01000037.1 coordinate 12,604, forward strand.
CGATGCGGCCCCAGCGCGGGTCGCGGGCGATGTCGACCACCGGGGAAAGCGCCAGCGTCGAGCCGTGGGCGCGAACCTCGCGGCCGATCACCGACTGCACGCGCTCGACCAGTTCGGGATCGAAGCTGCCCGCCATGGCGATCGCCTGCGGGAAGCTGGTCGCCTCGGGCGCCATGTAGCCGTGGAGCGATTCCTCATGGAACAGCACCGGGATGCCGAGGCCGGTCGCGCGCGCCCATTTCTGGGTGGCGTTGACGAAGGCGATCGTCTCGGCGGGCTTGCGCCAGCGGCCGGTGACGTCGGTGCCGGTGTTGTTGGCGGTCGCCGCGCCGCCCCGGTCGGAGGGGCGGGCGATCTGGCCGATGCCGTGGGGATAGGCGCGGGTGGCGCGGGCCGGGTCGAAGGCGCGGTCCTCGTCCATCACGTCGCGCTTGCGGGTGGACAGGGTGATGATCTGGGCGACTTTCTCGTCCAGCGTCATGCGGCTCATCAGGTCGGCGACGCGAAGGTCCACCGGTGCGCGGGCGTCCTTGTAGACCGGCGCGGCGGCACGCGCGGCGACGGGCAGGAAGGCGAGCATCGAAGCACCGCCACCCCAGCCGAGGAGGACGCGGCGCGATACGGCGAAACGCGATTCAGCAGGGCGCAGGCTCATGCCGTCACCGCGCGCTGTGCCGAGGCTGCGTGTCGATACAATGCGTGATGGCATCCCACTTCCCGATACTCCCAAATGCCCGTTCCGGCTGCACTCGCCCCGATTCGGCAAACGGCGTTGCCTCGGCCGGTTCTTTTGTGATAGCGCTATCTTTCAAGGTAACGACGAAGCTTGTCAACCGCATTGGGCAGGCAAATTTTTAAGGGATGGACGGGATGCAGAGGCGAATGTCGCGGATTTGCGCGTGGACTTCGGCGTGGCTTGCGGGGACGGCGCTGGCCGTCGGCGTGCTGCCGGGCGCGGCGCTGGCGAACGACGGATACGACTTGTGGCTGGCGCCTGCACCGGCCGGATCGGCCCAGGCGGACGTGCGCGTGGTGGGCGATTCGCCGACGCTGCAACTGGCCGCTGCCGAGCTTCGCCGTGATCTTGGCGCTGCGCCGCTTCCGGTGGTGCTGGCCCGCGCGGACGCTCCGGAACTGGCGGCGCTGCGCCTGCCCACCGCGGGGCTCGGCACCGAGGGCTACCTCGTGCGCGCTGCCACGGTTGCCGGGCGCCCCTCGCTGCTGGTCACCGGCAATTCCGATGCCGGGGTGCTCTACGGCGCTTTCGCGGCGATCCGTGCGCAGAAGACCGGCGGCAATCTGGCGAAGCTTGACCTCACCTCCACGCCGAAGGTCAAGCTGCGCGTGCTCAACCACTGGGACAATCTCGATGGCAGCGTGGAGCGCGGCTATGCGGGGCAATCGCTGTGGGACTGGTGGACGCTGCCGGACTTCAAGGATCCGCGCTACACCGACTATGCCCGCGCCAACGCCGCGCTCGGCATCAACGGGACGGTGCTGAACAACGTCAACGCCAGCCCCGACAGCCTGAGCGCGGCCTATATCGCCAAGGCCGCCGCGCTGGCCGACGTGCTGCGGCCCTGGGGCATCAAGGTCTACCTTTCCGCGCGCTTCTCCGCGCCGATCGAGCTGGGCGGGCTGAAGACCGCCGATCCGCTCGATCCGCAAGTGCAGGCCTGGTGGAAGGCCAAGTCGGACGAGATCTACCGCGCGATCCCCGACTTCGGCGGCTTCCTCGTCAAGGCGAACAGCGAGGGCCAGCCCGGTCCGCGCGACTATCACCGGACACATGCCGAGGGCGCCAACATGCTCGCCGCCGCCGTCGCGCCGCATGGCGGCGTGGTGATGTGGCGCGCATTCGTCTACGCAGAGACCGATCCAGACGACCGCGCCAAGCAGGCCTATAGCGAGTTCAAGCCGCTCGACGGCAAGTTCGCCGACAACGTGCTGGTGCAGGTCAAGAACGGCGCGATCGACTTCCAGCCGCGCGAGCCGTTCCATCCGCTGTTCGGCGCGATGCCGAAGACGCCGATGATGCTGGAACTGCAGATCACCAAGGAATACCTCGGCTTCGCGACGCACCTGGCCTACCTCGGCCCGCTGTTCGAGGAAGCGCTGGAGGCGGATACCCGCGCGAAGGGCAAGGGATCGACGGTGGCGAAAGTCGTCGACGGCGCGCTGGAGGGGCATGACCTCACCGGCATGGCGGGCGTCGCCAACATCGGGCGCGACCGTGACTGGTCGGGCTCGACGTTCAACCAAGCCAACTGGTACGTCTTCGGCCGCCTCGCCTGGGATCCGACGCTGTCGGCCGAGGCGCTTGCCCGCGAATGGGCGCGCCAGACGTTTGGCAACGATCCGCGCGTGGTCGATACCGCCGTCTCGATGATGATGGAATCGCGCGAGGCGGTGGTGGAATACACCGGCCCGTTCGGGCTCGCGCACCTGATGGACACCGGCCACCACTACGGGCCGGGGCCATGGGTGAACGAACTCGCCCGGCCCGAGTGGAACCCGACCTATTACCACAAGGCCGACCGCGGCGGCATCGGCTTCGACCGCACCAGCACCGGCAGCAATGCCGTTGCCCAGTATGCGCCGCCCGTCGCGCGCATGCTTGCCGATCCGCGCACGACGCCGGAAACCGAACTGCTGTGGTTCCATCATCTGCCGTGGGACTGGAAGATGAAGTCCGGCCGCACGCTGTGGCAGGAGATGGTCGCCCGTTACGATCGCGGCGTCGCCACGGTGGCGCAGATGCAGCAGCAGTGGGACGGCGTGAAGGACAAGGTGGACGCCGAACGCTGGTCCAAGACCGCGACCTATCTTGCCATCCAGCACAACGAAGCGCGCTGGTGGCGCGATGCGAGCCTGGCCTACTGGATGTCGGTCAACGGCTTGTCGCTGCCGGAGGGCAGCCCCGCGCCGGAGCACGATCTGGCGTGGTACAAGGCGCAGCGCTTCCCGCTGGCGCCGGGGCATTGAGGTAACGCCGGTCCCGCCCTCGCGAGATCGCGGCGGGGCCTGCGGTCACCCGCCTCGGATCGTCATTGCGGGCGCAGCGAAGCAATCCAGAGCGGTTTGGTCTGCCCTGGATTGCTTCGCTGCGCTCGCAATGACGAGGAAGGGTGATGCCCCCCCTGCGATATAGGGGGCAGCGCGGAACTTCGTTCACCCCTGACGCGGGGACGCATCCGATTCGCGCTGGATGAACTCGAAGGGCATCTGGACGTGCGAGGGCGTGACGGCGCGCCCCTCGCGGCGCCCCCGGATTTCCTCGACCAGAAGCTGCACCGCCGTGCGCGACATCTCGGCGATCGGCTGGCGGATCGTGGTCAGTTCGGGCCAGGTGAAGGTCGCCTGCGGGGCATCGTCGAAGCCCACCACGGTCAGGTCGCCGGGCACGTCGAAACCCAGCCGGTGCGCGACGGTGACGGTCGCGGCCGCCATGTCGTCGTTGCTGGCGAAGATCGCCGTCGGCGGCTCATCGCGTTCCAGCAGGCGGTGCGCTGCCTCAAGGCCCGAGCGATAAGTGAACAGGCCGGGCAGGACCAGTTCCTCGTCGATCGCGATGCCGTTGTCGCTCAGCGCCGCCTGAAATCCCTGGAGGCGCCGCGCGCCAGCGCTCTGGTTGGGGTTGCCCTTGATGAAGCCGATCCGCCGGTGGCCCAGCGCTACGAGGTGGCGCGTCATCGCCTCGGCCGCGCCGAGGTCGTCGATGTTGACGGACGACAAGTCCTTGGACGGCTTGCCCGATGCCACGATCACCGTCGGCGTGCCTCTTTCCAGCAGCAGGTCGAGGATCGCCGTGTTGTCGCACAGCGGCGGCGGCAAAACGACGCCGTCGATGCCGTTGCCGACCAGTCGGCGCACGATGGTGAGCACTTCGTCCTCGTTGTCGCAGAGCTGGACGAGGAGCTGCGCGTTCGACCCGTTCGCCTGATCGAGACTGCCGACCAGAAACTCGTTGAGATAGCCGGCGCTGGGGTTGGCGTAGAGCAGGCCGATGCGGATCTCCGCAGCGGCGGCAAGGTTGCGGGCGGCGGCGCTGGGCGAGTAGTTGAGTTCCTCGATCGCCTTGAGCACGCGGGCGCGGGTGTCTTCCTTGACGTTGCCCTTGTCGTTCATCACGCGAGAGACCGTCATCAACGAGACTTCGGCTCGCTCGGCCACGTCGGCGATAGTGATGGTGGCCCGGGATCGCCGCGCGGTGCGCCGCCGTGGGCTGGCGCGGTCTGCGGGTTTATCCTGGGTCGTATCCTGATCTGTCACGCTGGCCTGATCCCCCGTGCGGCGGGCCGGGTCGCTACGGAATCCCGCCGCTTACATGTTCAGCCTATTACAATTTTCCTGCCACGCCGCCAGCGATTACGTGCCGGGCGACGATGAGCTGGTCAATTCGAGCTGGTCAATTCGAAGCAGCGCGGATGACCATGCCCAGACCTGTGCTCTGGCCCGGTTCGAGGACGGCGGGGCCTGCATTGTCGCGACGGTTGAAGGTATCGGGCATCTGGCTGGTAGGTTCGATGCAGACGAAATCCTCGCCGGGCGGGGCGAAGACATGGACGAACCGCGCGTCGTCTGACCGGAGTTCGACGCCTTGCCATGCGGCGGTGCCGTTCCAGCCGAACCAGCAGTTGTCGGTCAGGGTGTCTGCCCGCGGCACGGCGCCCTGCGCGAAGTGGCCGAAGTGGTCGGCCGGGGCAGGGTGTTCGGGCATCATGCCGGCATTGTTGATCCATACGCCCTCTGCGGCGAACTGCAGCCGGCCGCCCGGCTCCCGCACGAAGTAGGGGTGTTGGCCCAGCGCACAGGGCATCGCGCGGTCGGACCGGTTGGTGGCCTCCAGCGTCACGTGCAGCGCGCCGTCTTCCAGCACGAAACTCTGCGTGGCGG
>NZ_BSFC01000038.1 GCF_027922145.1 Novosphingobium resinovorum
CACTGGCCTGGTTTTACTCCGCCCCGTGGCCGACTTTTGCGCCGCCGTTGACAGGTATTGTCCATGTCGACGATACCTTGATGGTCCTCGCCGCCCCCGGCATGCTGGGAAATATCTTGCCGCAGTCGCGCCTGCGCTTTCATCCGATGCTCGCCAAGGCGCTGCAGCAGCGCTCAAGAGCTGCCGACGATTTCGCGGCATGGGCCCAGGCCTTGGCGCGCGAATGGGCTTCGACACGCATCGTCTGCGCGGCGCATTCGGCGGTGCGACAACTTGAACCTGGCGGATGGCATGCGGAGCTGACCCATGCGCTTTCGGCGATCCGCAATACACTCGACCATCACCGTGCGCAGCACGGCTGATGTGAGCACTATCCTTCCCTTACCGAAAGAATCCAAACTATGAGCGACAAGCAAATCCGCACGATCAATCCGCTGACCGAGGACGTCATTGCGACGTATTCCCTCATGTCGGACGAGGAAGCTGCGGCGACCGTCTCGGCGTGCCACGAGGCGTTTCTCGAATGGCGTCTGCGCAGTCTCGAAGACCGGGCCGGCGTGATTGCCGCCATCGGCCAAGAACTGCGCGATTCCAAGGAGGAATTCGCCGCGCTGATGACCCGCGAGGTCGGCAAGCTGATCGGTGACAGCCGCAGCGAAGTCGATCTCGTCGCTGCGATCTGCGACTATACCGCCAAGCAGGGCCCCGCGGTCCTCGCTGACGAGGAGCGATCCGCCGACGGTGCGACAGCTTATGTCGCTCATGCCCCTATCGGCGTCGTCTACGGCATCCAGCCTTGGAATTTTCCTGCGTATCAGGCGGTGCGCTATTCGATCGCCAGCCTGATGGCCGGTAACGGGGTACTGCTAAAGCATGCCGAAAGCTGCACCGGCAGCGGCCTGTTCCTGCGCGATCTCTATGAGCGGGCGGGTCTGCCCAAGGGCCTGTTCGGTGTGCTGCTGATCTCTCACGAGCAGTCCGACACGGTGATCGAAAACGATCTCGTGCGTGCTGTCACCCTGACCGGCAGCGACAAGGCAGGGCGAGCGGTCGCCGCCAAGGCCGGCGCGCTCGTCAAGAAGACCGTATTGGAGCTGGGATCGAACGACGCATACCTCGTCCTCGACGATGCAGACATCGACCTGGCCGTCGAGACGTGTGTTGCGGGACGCATCTACAACAACGGGCAGACTTGCGTGAACGCCAAGCGATTCATCGTTACCGACAGGAACCATGAAGCCTTCGTGGAGGCATACGTCGAAAAGTTCCGCGCCATTGCCATGGGCGATCCCACCGACGAGAAGACCGCGCTTGGCCCGCTGGTCAGCAAGGCCCAGCGTGACAAACTGCACGAACAGGTCGAGGAGAGCGTCGCCAAGGGCGCGCGCGTGCTTGTGGGTGGTCAGGTTCCTGACCGGACCGGATGGTTCTATCCCGCCACGGTTCTGGTCGATGTTGCGCCCGGGCAGCCTGCCTATGACGACGAACTGTTCGGTCCTGCCGCTTCAATCATTCGGGCCAAAGATGATGAGGATGCCATGCAGATCGCCAACGACAGCCGCTATGGCCTTGGCGGAGGTATCTTCAGCCGCGATGTCGAGCGCGCTCGCGAACTGGCTGCAAAGCACTTCGACACCGGCATGATCTTCATCAACACTTTCGACGTCGCCTCTCCCGATCTCCCTTTCGGCGGGGTCAAGACATCAGGCTATGGGCGCGAACATGGCCCTGAAGGGCTGAAGGAATTCGTCAACGTCAAATCCATCAAGATCGGCACCACCGCAAAGTGAGGAATATCATGACCGGACATTCCAATCTGTTCGAACCTTTGCGGCTCGGCGCGTTCGAGTTGCCCAACCGCGTCCTCATGGCCCCGCTGACACGCAGCCGGGCCCATGCGGACGGGACGCCCGGGGAACTCGCCGTCACCTATTACCGCCAGCGTGCTTCGGCGGGGCTCATCATTTCCGAGGCCACCCAGATTTCGCCAATGGGTAAGGGGTACATAGATACGCCCGGCATCCACAGCGAAGCCCATGTCGAAGGGTGGAAGGCTGTCATCGAAGCAGTCCATGCTGCTGGGGGTCGGATCTTCTGCCAGCTTTGGCACGTCGGCCGGATCAGCCATACGTCCCTTCTGCCGGGCGGCGCGCAACCGGTTTCCGCCAGCGCGGTCCGCGCCAAGGCCCAGACCTTCACAGCCGATGGCCTCACCGACACCTCCGAGCCGGTCGCGCTGGATGCCGATGGTATTGCAGCCACCCTCGATGATTACGAGACTGCGGCGCGCTATGCCAAAGCGGCCGGGTTCGATGGTGTGGAAGTGCACTCGGCCAATGGGTACCTGCTCGACCAGTTTCTGCAGGACGGTACCAACCAGCGCGAGGACGACTACGGCGGCTCGATCGAGAACCGCCAGCGTTTTTTGCGCGAGGTGATGGAGCGCGTCCTTTCCGTGTTCCCCGCTGATCGCGTCGGAGTTCGGCTCTCCCCGCTTGGACAGGCGAACGACATGAGCGACAGCAACCCTGAAGCTACCTTCTCATCGGCTTATTGCATGCTGGCAGGACACGGGCTCGCCTATCTGCACGCAATCGAGCAGTTTACCGGGCAGGATACCGACGAGGATCAGCGCGCGCTACTGAAGCGAGTGCGAACTCTTTATGACGGGGTCTATATCGGCAATGGCGATTACGATGCCGACCGCGCCAGCGCAGCGATCGCCGCACAAGAGGCTGATGCCATAAGTTTTGGACGGTCGTTTCTCGCCAACCCGGACCTGCCCGAGCGTTTGCGCGTGGGTGCCGAAATGAACGCACCTGACAAGGATACGTTCTACGGAGGCGGCGCGAAAGGATACGTCGACTACCCCGCTTTGCCCCACATTCATTGATCGATAGCCTGATCGTGCAGCGCGGGGACAGAATCGCGCTGTTCTTTCGGACCAGTTCTCGGGAGCTGCAGTCCGTCGCCAGATAAAGGAGGATAAACATGCCTAAAGGTGACAAGAGCAGCTACACGGACAAACAGAAGCGCCGGGCCGAGCATATCGAGGAAAGCTACGAAAAGCGCGGCACCCCCAAGAAAGAAGCTGAAAGCCGGGCCTGGGCGACCGTCAACAAGGAAAGCGGCGGTGGGAAAAAGTCCGGCTCGGGCCGAGGCAAGCCGGAAAATCGCAGCGCATCCTCTCGCGGCGGCAAGGCGCACAAGTCAGGCTCTTCAGAGCAGCGATCGGCTGCGGCTCGCAAGGGCTGGGAGACGCGGCGCCGCAACGGCAACGCATGACCGTCTCCTTTGTAGAACGCGATGTTGCCGGGGGTGCCTGTGGTTGAAAAACACGACCTGCCGGTACACCGGGCACGTGCCTTTCTCGAACCCGGCTCGATCTTGCTGGTGACATCTTGTCATGACGGCGAGCGCAATGTGATGACCATGGGTTGGCATATGGTGCTGGAGTTTACGCCTTCCCTTGTCGGCTGCATGATCTCTGCCGGCAATCATAGTTTCGAGCTGATACGTCAAAGCGCAGAATGTGTGCTGAACCTGCCAACCCTCGACATGCTCGACGCTGTCGTCGGGATCGGCAATTGTTCGGGCCGGGACAAAGACAAGTTCGCTGGGTTTAACCTTGATGTGCAGGCCGCCGACCACATCAGAGCTCCGTTGCTCACCGCGTGTCACGCGAACTTCGAGTGCCGACTGGCGGACGACCGGATGGTCAAGGACTACAATCTCTTCATATTCGAAATCGTAAAGGCGCACGTCGCGCCTCAGCCCAAGCACCCCAGAACGCTGCATTACACCGGGGACGGAGTGTTTGTTGTCGCGGGAAAAACAGTGAGCCGGCGCAGTGATTTTCGTCCAGAACTGCTTGGCAACGGCCGCTAAGAGCCCCAGCCTTGGTTCCGGAAAGATTTAGGCGTGCGCACCTCCCTTGGTGTAAGCGCCGGTTGAACACCCGGCGCAATAACGGATCCATTCAGTGGGATCGCGCAAGCGGCAGGCAGCAAAGAGCTTGATCGTTTTAGCTTATTGATCGACATATACCCATCTTGCTCGACCAAAACGTTCCGTCTGCTAAAGGCCCAGTCTTGGGCATTCAGAATAGGAAAGCAGACCGACCGCACCCGGGCGCGCAAAATCGGCGGCTGAACGGCCGAGAAGGGTCGTAAGCAGGCTTCGGCTGAGATGAGACATTATTAGTCTCCGTTATCCTGATACCCGCCATCTGCGACCAGGTTCGGCCCTTCGTGAATGAGCCGACGAAGGTGCTTGAACTTCTATTAAGCCCCACCCCGGATCAGCCGCGAATGGCCCGGTCAGGCGGCAGCGCGGGCGTGAGGGCGTATTGCAGCCTTGGGAATAATGCTGCACTTCAGCAACCGGGTGGCAAATAAGCGGCGAGCCGAGGATAGCACGAATGACCGCACCGCGTGAGAGCAAGACCGCCATCGGGGATCACCAGCTTCATCCGGACACCCTGATGCTGAACTACGGATACGACCCGTCATTGTCCGAAGGTGCGGTCAAGCCACCGGTATTCCTGACGTCCACTTTCGTCTTCCCGACCGCTGAGGAAGGCCGGGACTTCTTCGACTATGTCGCCGGCCGCAAGGAGCCGCAGCCGGGCGAAGGCCGCGGACTGGTCTACTCGCGCTTCAACCACCCCAACAGCGAGATCGTCGAGGATCGCCTGGCGGTTTACGAAGGCGCCGAAGCGGGCGTGGTCTTCTCATCGGGAATGGGCGCGATCACCACCACCATTCTCGCGTTCGCCAGACCAGGCGACGTCATACTACATTCGCAGCCTCTCTACGGGGGGACCGAGACTCTTCTGGCCCGAACCTTCGCCAATCTGGGCATCCGCGCTGTTGGGTTTGCCGATGGCCTTGATGAAGGCGAAATCCTTGGCGCGGCACGTAGCGCCGCCGCCTCGGGGCGCTTGTCGGTAATACTCATCGAAACACCTGCCAATCCCACGAACAGCCTGGTCGATATCGCCCTTCTCGCACGGGTCCGCGATCTCATCGCGCTGGAGCAGGGGCATCGCCCGCTTCTCATGTGCGACAACACCCTGCTTGGCCCCATCTTCCAGCGGCCGTTGCGGCACGGCGCCGATATTTCGCTCTATTCGCTGACCAAATATGTCGGCGGCCATTCGGATCTGGTCGCAGGAGCCGCGCTGGGATCGGCGGCCCTCATGCGGGAAGTCCGGCTACTACGCAGCGCAATTGGCACGCAGCTGGATCCGCACAGCAGCTGGATGCTCAGTCGTTCGCTCGAAACGCTCGGGCTGCGCATGGAACGGGCGAACGCGAATGCTGCCGTGGCCGCCGCTTTTCTGCGCGACCACCCCAAGGTCGAAGCCGTGGCCTATCCCCCGTTTCATGCCGAGGGCTCACCGCAGGCGAACGTCTTTGCGGCGCAGTGCGAAGGAGCGGGATCGACTTTCGCCTTCGACATCGCGGGAGGGCAGCCGGCAGCCTTCCGGTTCCTCAACGCCCTGCAGATCTTCAAGCTCGCGGTCAGCCTAGGAGGCACGGAATCGCTGGCGAGCCACCCGGCCACGACCACTCATTCCGGCGTACCCGTGGAAATCCGGGACCGGATCGGCGTCCTGCAGTCCACGGTCCGTCTGTCCATCGGAATCGAGAACGAAAGCGATATCGTCGCGGATCTGTCTCAGGCACTCGACCAAGCCTGAATATCGACCTGGCTGGTTCATAATTTCACTCAAATCATGGGAAGGAAGGGCACATGACGGACTTCGTCAAAGTGACCAACGACCGCCACGTTCTGGAAATCGAGATCGACCGCCCCGGGAAGAAGAACGCGCTGACCGGCGCCATGTACCGGATCATGACGAGCGCCCTCGCCGACGCCTCTCACCGAAGCGATGTTCGCGCGGTGCTCATCCATGGTACGGGTGATGCCTTCTGTGCTGGGAACGACCTGGCCGATTTCGTATCCGGCCCGGAAGGCGCCGCCGCCGCCTTCGATTTCATCCGGGCGATAGCCATGTTCCAGAAGCCGATCGTCGCTTCGGTCCAAGGCCTTGCCGTAGGCGTCGGAACGACCCTGCTGTTCCACTGCGATCTCGTTTACGCAGCCCCGGACGCCCGGTTCGTCATGCCGTTCGTCAACCTCGGGATCGTCCCGGAAGCGGGATCAAGCCTGCTGGCGCCCACTACGCTTGGACATGCCAAGGCGGCATCGATGCTGCTGCTGGGTGAGCCGATGGATGCGCAAGGCGCCGACATGGCGGGCCTGATCACCGGTATCGTTCCGGGCGATGAGCTTCTCGACCATGCGAGGAGCAAGGCTCGGCTTTTGACCACCAGGCCGCCGGAGGCCCTTCTTGCAACGCGGCGTCTTATGAAAGGCGATCAGGCCGCTGTAGCTGCACGGATCGAGGAAGAAGCAGGTCTTTTCCGCGGTGCGATGCAATCGCCCGAGGCCCAGGAAGCCTTCGCTGCATTCTTCGAGAAGCGCCAACCTGTCTTCGTTTCGCGAAGCTGAACCTTACCCCTGCCCCTAGTACCCACCGCCCTTCCCGCATGCGACACTCCGCTCTATCAGCTGGGCATGAAGCCTTGGATATCAACTGCTTCACGGAGGCGGATCCGGGACGAGCGCACATACGGTCGGCTGGTGAGAAAGCTGGACGACTGCCCCTGCCGCTCGCGCCGCTGTGCCGCTGTGCCGCTGTGCCGCTGCCATCCCGGCGCAGGGCGTTCTGCCGCGTTCAAGGCATTCATCGATCTCGCACGTCTGTTTGCTGCAGCCAGAACGGGGACGCCACGCGGTGCGTTTCAACCGAAGCCTGTGGGCGCTCGACCACGCGCCCCACACAATCCAGAAGGAAGATCCTGATGCTCGACGGCCCCCGCCTCGCCCCGTTCTCCGGCAATGCCCCCGATGCTCTGGTAGTCCTCCTCCATGGCTATGGCTCCAACGGCGAGGACCTCATTTCGCTTGCAAGCATGATTCAGCCCGCCTTGCCGAATGCCGCCTTCGTGGCGCCGAATGCCCCTTCGCAAATCCCCCACATGGCGGCCGCTTACCAGTGGTGGCCGATCGAGACCTTCTCGATGGCAGAACGTGCCGCCGGTGCGGACGCTGCGGCGCCGATGCTCGATGCCTTCCTCATTGCGGAGCTCGAAGCTGCCGGGCTGCCCAGCAACCGCCTGCTGCTTGTCGGGTTCAGCCAGGGCACGATGATGGCGCTCCACGTCGGATTGCGCCGGACCGAAACTGTCGCCGGAATCGTCGGCATCTCGGGCATGCTGGTCGCGCCGGATCATCTGCAGGCAGATATCCGTAGCCGCCCGCCAGTCCTGCTTATCCATGGCACCGAAGACGAGGTGGTGCCGTTCCGTTCGATGGATCTTGCCAACACCGCACTCACGGCAGCCGGCGTGGGTGTGGAGATGCACGTCTCGCCGGGGCTGGGCCACAGCGTCGGGCAGGATGGCCTCGAGGCAGCGGCGGCATTCGCCCGGACGGTCATCGGCTAGACCGCACAATCCGACCTCACAGCGCACCTCTGCCCTCGAACGGCGGACGATTTCATGTGCCCGCTATGACATCCATCTCAGCGAGAACATCCTGCGACAGGCGCAGCCTTTCGGCCGCCAGGTTTTCCGTCAGATGCGCGACGCTCGAGGTGCCCGGGATCAGGAGCAGGTTGGGCGAACGTGCCAGCAACCACGCCAGCGCAACCTGCAACGGGCTGGCTTCAAGCCGCGCCGCAATCCGGGACAGCGCATCTGACTGGATCGGGCTGAACCCGCCCAGCGGGAAGAACGGGACGTAAGCGATCCCTTGGATGGCCAAGTCTTCCACCAGGGCGTCATCGGCACGGTGAACGAGATTGTACTGGTTCTGGACGCAGACCACTGGAGCGATCCTCTGCGCCTCGGCTACTTGCGCAGGGGTGACGTTGCTGAGGCCAAGATGCCGGATCAGTCCCTGCTCGCGCAATTGCGCAAGCGTGGAGAATTGTGCTTCGAGAGATCCTTCGCTCGGCGCGTGGACGTCGCCCATCAGCCTCAGGTTGACGACATCGAGCTGCTCCAACCCCAGATTGCGCAGGTTGTCATGCACCGCCTGCGTCAATTCGGCGGGGCTCTGCGCCGGGAGCCACGAGGCATCATCGCCGCGAACCGCGCCCACCTTGGTCACGATGACCAGATCATCGGTATAGGGACGCAGGGCCTCGCGGATGATCTGGTTGGTGACATGCGGTCCGTAGAAGTCGCTCGTGTCGATATGGTTGACCCCGGCCTCGACGGCGGTGCGCAGGACCGCAATCGCGGCAGCGCGATCGCGCGGCGGGCCGAACACGCCGGGTCCTGCAAGCTGCATGGCGCCGTAGCCCATCCGGTTGACGGTACGGTCGCCGAGTTCGAAGGTCTTCGCAGTGGCAAGATCGGTCATGCGCAGGTCTCCTGTAAAGGTGTGATCAGGCATATGGACTGGTTGCCATCGATCGATAAGCCGTGCAGTTCGGCACAGGCTGTACGAGAACCTGCACAATGGCGACTGAACTCGACGATCTATCGGCTTTCGTGGCCGTCGCCCGCGCGGGCGGCTTCCGCGAAGCGGCGCGCGTATCGGGCGTTTCCGCGTCCGGCCTCAGCGAAGCGCTTCGGCGGTTGGAGACGCGGCTGGGCGCCCGCCTGCTGCACCGCACGACGCGCAGCATCTCTACCACCGAAGCAGGCGCACGGCTGTTCGAACGCCTCTCCCCCGCCCTCGCCGAGATCAGTGCAGCACTCGACACCGTCCATGCCGAAACCCACCAGCCGGCCGGCACCTTACGGCTCAATGTCCCGGCGAACGTCGCCAGAACCGTCCTACCCGGCATCCTGCCGCCATTCCTGAAGGCGCACCCCCAAATCCGGGTGGAAGTGACCGTGGAAGACAGCTTCGTCGATATCCTCGCCTCCGGCGCCGACGCCGGCATCCGCTACGAGGAACGGCTGGAGCAGGACATGATCGCCGTACCGATCGGACCGCGTTCGCAGCGAATAATCACGGTGGCGGCGCCGGCCTATCTCGATCTCCATGGCCGCCCTGCGCATCCCCGCGACCTCCTCGACCACGCCTGCCTGCGCCTGCGCTTCTCCAGCGGTGCACGGGCCACCTGGGAGTTCGAGCGCGGCGACGAAGTGATCCGTCTCGACCCGCCCGGCCCTCTGCTGATCCAGCCCGGATCGGCCTGTGACCTGCTGATCGAGGCAGCGATGGCTGGCCTTGGTGTCGTGCGGCTCTTCGAGGACTGGCTTGCCCCGGCCATGCAGTCAGGGGCCTTGGAACGGATACTCGACGAATGGGACGAGCCGTTCTCGGGGCCGATGCTGTATTATTCCGGCCGCCGCCAGCTTCCCCCTCCGCTCAGGGCCTTCATCGACTTCACCCGGACGGAGCCAGCCATGCCAAAGCTGCAGAGGTAACGACATCGGCCTGCATCAAGGTGCCGTCCGGGGCTACTGAGTGACTGCAACCCGTTCGGCGGCAATCTTTTTCAGCACCTCCTCGAACACCTCGACCGGCTGGCCGCCCGACACAAGGTACTTCTCGTCGATCATGATCGCCGGGACGCTCGAGATCCCCCGCGAGCGCCAGAGTTCCTCGTCATCACGGACTGCCGAAGCGAATTCGTCTCCGCAGAGGATTTCCGCCGCGCGCGACGTATCGAGGCCTGCGCGCGCGACTACGTCCAGCAGCACTTCATGGCGCGAGACATTGGCACCGTGCGTGAAGTACGCCTCGAACAGCGCGTGCTTGAGTTCGGATTGGCGGCCCTGTTCTCCCGCCCAATGCAGCAGCCTATGCGCGTCGAACGTATTGTAGATGCGGCTCTCGTCGTTCATCGCAATCGTGAAGCCGACGCTTGCGGCGCGCTCCTGAAGCACCGCCCTGCTCGCGGCCGACTGTTCGGGCGTGGATCCGTACTTCTGGGCAATGTGCTCACGCAGGTTTTGCCCCTCGTTCCCCATGTTCGGATTCAGTTCGAACGGCTGGAAATGGATCTCGGCAGTGACTTCTCCCTCGAGCCGCTCAAGGGCGGCTTCCAGGCCCTTCAGTCCGATGACGCACCAGGGACAGGCCACATCGGACACGAAATCGATCTTCAACTCCTGGGGCATTCTCAGGCGTTCCTCCGATCAGCTTCACATGCTCCAGACAGATAGGAACGTTGTCGGCACATGACGAGGTTACGGTGTTGCATGGCGCGCCAATGCCCCTGCAAGGCGCGCCGCTTCGTCATATCTAAAGGAGCACGTAGTGGCGAGAATGGATAACGGCTTCGGTTCGGCGTTATCGGTTGGCGACCAGGAACTACCATTGGATCGTCGGCAGTGTGAAGCTTTCTGGTAGGGAACGCCAACCTGCCCATCCCACTCTGCCGCCTGTCGCGGCAGAGTGGCGGGTCCGACAGCTTTACTTGGCCTTAGTGGCCTGACGCTTACGACGCGGTTTAGCCTCCGCGACAGCGGGTACGGTCGTTTCAACCGCAGTGGTTCCCTCAGCGGCCTCGTTCCCGAATAGGCCGAGCTTGCGCCGGCGCTTCGGCTTTTCGACCACTTCGGCAGTTTCTTCCACCACTGGAATTGAGGCAGCAGACTCTCTCGCCGGCTCAGGCGTCCGTGCCATACGCTTTACCGGCTGCTTCCTCCGCGTGGCGCCGGTCGCAGCCTTTTCTGGCTTCCTCGTTTCGGCAGAGGCAACAGCAGCGGTTTCGACCTTTGGCGCGGCGGTCTCCGGCTCAGCAGTGTTCGAAGGTATCTCGACCGCTGGGACGGCTCCCGTTTTAGCCCCAGAAGACGGGGAATTCGCGAGCGCTTTGCCAGCCTTTTTTTCGTTACGCCGCTTTGGCATTACCGGAGCAGGCTCCGCCGCAGCCTTCCCTGCCTCCTTCACGGTCTTGGCAGAAGGGGCGGCGACCGAAGAAGCGGGTGCATGGTGCGCATCAGCTTTGCGCTGTTTTGGCTTCGGCGTTCCCGCGGACTTTGTCTTTGCAGCGGGCTTGGGCTTTACCGGTGCGGATGCGGGTTCACTTGATGGGCTCAGTTCTGCGCTTACGTCGGCGGAAGTTGGACTTGGCATAGCCGAACTGCCGACAGCCGCCTCGCGTTTCCCCAATCCGATCTTTTCGGCGATCTCGCGGCGCCGCGCCGCGAAAGACGGCGCGACCATCGGGTAGGTCGCAGACAGATTGTAGCGTTCGCGATATTGTTCCGGGGTGAGTCCGTTGCTCGCCAGGTGACGTTTGAGCGTTTTGTAAGGTTTGCCGTCGATGAGGCTGAGAATGTGATCCGCCGACGCCAGGCTCTTGCGCACTGAAACCGCGGGCGTGAAGATAGGTGCTTCGGGTTCTGCTTGTTCAGGGGCGCTGTCTTCAACCAGAGCGGCCCGTGTCGAGCGAATGAGGCCGGCAAGATCATCCGCACTGACCGTATTGTTGGCGAGATACGCGCTCAGAAGTTGAACGGTGAGTGCAGCAATATCGGAAGTCGGTTCGGTGTCAGGCATCGATTTGCCCCTCTCGGATTTATAACGACGACGTTGAGCTATTGCCTTTATGGCAATTTGTCATGGATCGACGCGATTTCTGGGCTTTTCAAGGGTAAATATAGCGAACACCTCGATCTGAGGCACGCCCGACTACAACAATGCGCCAACGGCGCGTGTTCCTATGAGACGATTGGCCAGCAGATACTCCTATCGTCGGATTGGCGGCGGCCGATCAGCATCAATGCCCGGTCTGCCCGGCATGCCCCATAGATGTGCGGCCTGTTGATAACACGGTGAACAAGCTGCGGAAAAAGGTGTCAATCGACATCCGAAGCTTCATCTGGAGCAGTTCAGCTTAACAGCGGCATCGGCGTCAGGACCTTGCGAAAATACACCACTCGCTCGGTTTCCTCGAATTTCAGCGCTGCGTGCATCGCATGCGACACGGTGTTGTCCAACATGGCATCCGAGGCGAGTTCAGCGCAGCCCATGCTGCGAGCCCAAGCTTCCACGGCGTCCACCAAGCCGCGACCAATGCCTTGCCGCCGGCATTCTTCCACGACATACAGCCCCTCAAGGAACGCGACCGGTGAAGTTTCGCAGCCGTTGACGTAATCGACGCGCAGCGCGGCTTCCGCAAATCCGACAAGCGCGCCGCGCTGATCGCGCGCCAGAAAGCCAATGAAAGGCTGTGGCTCCGCCATCAGTTGAACCACGTCTTCCTGGTGCTCTGCTTCCGAGCCATCTGGCCAGAGCGACGTGCGCAGAGCCGACCATTCAAGAAGGTCAGCGTTGCTGCCCACTGTTATCCGTACGATCATGCCGCTCGGCCTCGGGAACTGGTCAGGGAAATTATGCATGGTGGCGACGCCGGCAATAGGCGCGCCGCCGCCGCCGTATTGCATCAGCCGTTGAGCTTGTCCTTGACCGCCTTGGCGACCGTGAAGGTCAGCTTCTTCGAAGCCTTGATGGTCATTGCCTCGCCGGTAGCGGGGTTGCGGCCTTCACGTTCGGGGCTGTCCTTCACCTTGAACTTGCCAAAGCCGTTGAGCGAGACTTCCTCACCCTTGGCTGCCGCGCTGCCGATGGCCTCGAAGACGGCGTCGACAATCTTGCGGGCGTCGATTTTGGTAATGCCGTGATCGTTGGCGATGGCGTCGGCGAGATCGCTGTTGTTCATGAGAAGTTCGTCCTGTCGATGTCTATGGTTCGCAAACCTACGTTGCTTTCGAGCTTCGCGGCCTTCCACCATGGAACAGCCGAAACCGCGTTCAAAGTCGCATACTCACGCTGAACGCGCCTTGAGGCCGCTTTGTCCACAGCCTGTGGATATGTGAAACGCATCCGGTGCCCGAATTACCCGGATAACATCGCGCGCGGAACCATTCTCGGCCCGGTCTCTTGCATAACGCACACAAGGAGGATTCCCATGTTTGGCAAGGTCATCGGCGCAATCGCAGGAAACAAGGCCGCAAAGCACGTCCAGGGGGTGAGCGGCACTGGAGGAACTTTGCTCGGCTTTGCAGCGCCGATGGTGATACGCCGCCTCGGCACCCTTGGCCTCATCACCGCAGTCGCAAGCGGGTACGCTTACAAGCGCTACACCGACCGGCGGGCAGCTGAACAGCAGAAAGTCGCGCGGCCCAGCAGATTTGCAGAGCCCACGCGGACACAGGCTTGATCCTATCCTGCAGCTGCAATCCGTCCCCTGCTAGCGTGTTGGGGCAGGCTAAGGCGCGGGACGTTAGGATCGACCGTGCTCTGATCCACGTGGTTGTGGCTGAGCAGCTTGTGAGTGACGGGCACGGGGCCCGGCGCTCAGCCAGTGAGCACGCTCTCGCCGAACAATGCCGCGTCACACAACTGCGCGCGAACCGCGAGGAAACTGCCCATCAACAGCCCCCGAGCGCGTTCCCTTCCTTGAGGACACTACTGAGCACAACGGTTTACCTGAAATTTCTTTCTCTTTATCAACCCGTTGCTTAGCGGCCTTCTCCCTCGTTTGCATGGCCCGACACCTTGACGCAGTGGCGGTCGGAATGGAACATATAGCGAACACATGAGTCGCTGTTGACCAATGATCCTGCAAACCGCCCTTCCCTCCCGGCTGCCTGCCGAGCACCTTGCCGCACTACGCGCCCAGATCGCGCAGGTGCAGGCAGCGCGCGGGCCGGTGCTGCCGTTCGGCCTGCTGCAAATCGACACGCGCCTCGCCAGCGGCGGCCTCGATGGCGCTGCGCTTCACGAGATCGCCGGCGCCAGCGCCAGCTGGAGCGACGATGCTGCCGCCACCTTGTTTGCCGCAGGGCTCGCCGCGCGCTTTGCTGCCGTCCAGGGCATGACCGTGCTGTGGGCGCTTAGCCGCTTCGACCTGTATGCTCCGGGCCTCGAACAGGTCGGGCTCGGCCCCGGCAAGGTGCTCTATGCCCAGGGCAGGAAGGACTCCGAAGTCCTTGCACTGGCCGAAGATGCTTTGCGCGACGGATCGCTGGCCTGCGTCATCGCCGAGGTCAAAGCCGCCGACCAGACCGCTACCCGGCGCCTGCAGCTGGCTGCATCCGACGGGCAAACCCCGATGCTTCTCTACCGGCGGCATCGTTCGCGCGAGCGCAGCCCGCTGGCTCAGCCCTCCTCTGCAATGACGCGCTGGAGCATCGCAGCGGCGCCTTCCACCACGCTACCCCATGCGGGCATCGGCCGGGGGCAATGGACGATCGAACTTGTCCGCCAGCGCGGCGGCAATCCCTTTTCCCTTCTTGTCGAGGCCTGCGATGACCAGGGTTGCCTCGCTCTACCTGCCGCAGTTGCCGATCGAGCGACTGCGCCGGTTGGAGCGTCCATCCGCGCCGCGTGACGCGGCCGCGCTGGTCCCGCGCTTTTTGCAAGCCATCGACGACGACCCCGGTGCCTGCTCGGTGCCGCGCGGCGGCGGATGGCGACCCGGCGCCCGCTGGGCGCAAGGTCCGCTTGGCCCCGCCCCGGCGCAGGCCGATATCGACGCACTGCCGGCTCATCAGCGACCGACGATGCGCGAGATGGGGCGGCGCAGCGAAACCACCGATCATCCCTTCAGGGGCATGGCTTGTGACGACGGTGGACCGGCCGGCAGGCCGTGGCCGGTGCACGCGGCGCATCGCGAGTCAGATCTCCGGACCAGGCCCCTGGTCCTCATCACGCGCAGCGGGCAACGCGACATCGTGACCGCCGCCTGCCCGGTCGCGCTCGACCTTGGATTGCGTCCCGGCATGGCCGCCGCCCACGCACGCGCACTCATAAGCGACCTCGACGTGCGCGGCGCGGACCGAACTGCAGACGCGGCCTGGCTCAACCGGCTGGCGCTTCACGCCGTCCGGCACTGGACACCGACCGCAAGTGCCTGCGATGCCGATGGCCTCTGGCTCGATCTCACCGGGACCACGCATCTGTTCGGCGGCGAGGATCGCTTCTGCCGCGGGGTTCTGCGTTTTTTGGATCGCCTGGGCTTTACCGCGCGCATCGCCATCGCCGCAACGCCGGGCGCCGCGCATGCGCTTGCTCGTTTCGGAGCCCACACCGTGATTATCCTGCCTCCACGCAGCGAGGCGCAGGCAATCGCCGACCTGCCCTTGGCCGCCCTGCGCCTGGCCACCGACACTCTGGCAACGGCAGGCCGTTTCGGCCTGGAACGCATCGGCGACCTCTATGCGATGCCGCGCGGCCCCCTCGCCAAGAGGCTTGGGCTGAAGGCCGTCGAGCGGCTCGACCAGGCGCGAGGCCTTGTTGCCGAGCCGATCGTTCCGGTGGCTGCGTTCGAGGAGCCTCGAGCCGAGCGCCGGCTGCTCGAGCCAGTCGTCACCGCCGAGGCCATCAACCATGTAATCGGCGATCTTCTCGCCGACCTCGTGCACGATCTGCAAGGCCGCCGGCTGGGCTTGCGCACCGCAGTGCTGACTTGCCAGCGGGTGGACGGGATCGACCAGCGCGTCGCGGTGGGCACCGCGCGTGCCACCCGAGATGCTAAGCATCTCGCACGCATGTTCGCCATGCGCCTCGATCGGATCGACCCCGGGCTTGGCATCGAGGTGATGAAGCTTGCTGCGCCGCGCGTCGAGGACGTGCAGCCGGTCGCGCTCGGGAGTGGCCTCCTGAACACCCAGCACACGCCTGATGTCGCGCCGCTCGTCGACCAACTGGCGGGCCGGGCTGGCGAAGAGGCCCTGTTCCGGGTCAGCGCGATCGAGAGCGACGTGCCTGAGCGCGCGGTTCGCCGAATGCCGCCGCTTGCGACGACAGCCGGCTGGCCTGCCTGGCGCCGGCCGGTTCGCCTACTGCATCAGCCTGAAATGCTCACCAACGTGGTTGCCCTGCTACCCGATCATCCTCCGCGTCGCTTCTCGTGGCGCGGCACGCCATACCGGGTGTCGGCTGGCGAAGGCCCCGAGCGCATCCATGGCGAATGGTGGCGGTCTGCGCGCGAGATGTGGGCGGTGCGCGACTATTTCATGG
The DNA here is from genome assembly GCF_027922145.1 of Novosphingobium resinovorum. Lineage (GTDB taxonomy): Bacteria > Pseudomonadota > Alphaproteobacteria > Sphingomonadales > Sphingomonadaceae > Novosphingobium > Novosphingobium resinovorum. The sequence continues at coordinate 16,009 of NZ_BSFC01000038.1, forward strand.
TCGAGACCGGGGGCGGCGAACGCTTCTGGCTGTTCCGGCGCGGCGACGGCATCGATGCGCCGACCGGCGATCTCAGCTGGTATCTCCACGGCGTGTTCGGCTGATGGCAACCTACGTCGAACTGCAGGTGACCAGCCACTTCTCGTTCTTGCGCGGAGCTTCCGCCCCCGAGGAGCTGTTCGCCGCTGCGGCGGCGCTAGGCCACACCGCGCTGGGCCTTGCCGACCATAACACACTCGCCGGGGTAGTGCGCGGATGGGCGGCGCAAAAGGAGACCGGCGTGCGCATGATCGCGGGCTCGCGCGTGGACCTGGCCGACGGCCGCGCACTGCTGCTCTACCCTACCGATCGCGCCGCCTGGTCGCGCCTCACGCGTCTACTGTCCCTGGGCAAGGGCCGCGGCGGCAAGGGCAAGTGCATCCTCGCCTGGAGCGACGTTGCCGAGCGTTGCGAAGGGCTGGTTGCGATCCTGCTGCCGGATATGCCGGACGCGCGAACCTCGGCGCACCTCCAGGACCTGCGCACCATGTTCGGCGAGCGCGGCTACTGCGCGCTGTCGCTGCGCCGCCGGCCGGGCGACCAGGGGCGGCTGCATAAGCTCGATGGCCTGGCCCGCAACGCCGGCATCCGCAGCGTCGCGACCGGCGACGTGCTCTACCACGAACCCGGACTGCGCCTTTTGCAGGACGTGATGACCGCGATCCGCGAGAGGACAACGATCGACGCGCTGGGCTTCAGGCGAGAGCGCTTCCTGGACCGCAATCTCAAGTCGCCGCAGGAGATGGAGCGCCGTTTCGCGGCCTTTCCCGATGCGATCCAGGCCAGCGCCGACATTGCCGGCCAATGCCGCTTCGATCTCGGCGAGATCGAGTACCAGTACCCGTACGAGCAGGTCATGGCCGGGCGCACCGCGCAGCAGGCGCTTGCTGCGCTGACCGAAGAAGCGGCTGTTCGCATGTTTCCGCAAGGGCTCGGCAAAGCCTATCGCAAGCAGATCGATCACGAACTGCGGCTGATCGAGCAGCTCGGCTATGCGCCCTATTTCCTGACCGTCCATGCGATCGTCGCCGAGAGCCGGCGTCGCGGCATCCTGTGCCAGGGGCGCGGCTCGGCGGCCAACAGCTGCGTATGCTTCATGCTGGGCATCACCTCGATCGATCCGATCAAACACGAACTGCTGTTCGAGCGCTTCGTCTCGGGCGAGCGCAAGGAGCCGCCCGACATCGACGTCGATTTTGAGCACGAACGACGCGAGGAGATCATCCAGTGGATCTACGAGACTTACGGGCGCCATCGTTCGGCGCTGACCGCCGTCGTCACCCGCTACCGCACCCGCGGCGCCGTCGCCGAAGTCGGCAAGGCGCTGGGCTTGCCGCGCGACCTGACCAAGATGCTCACCGGGCTCGTGTGGGGCTGGTCGATGGACGGGATCGGCGACGAACAGATCGAGAGCCTCAACCTCAATGCCGATGATCATCGCCTGCGCCTGACGCTCGAATTGTCGCGCCAGCTGATCGGCACGCCGCGCCACTTGTCCCAGCATCCGGGCGGCTTCGTGCTGACGCAGGACCGGCTCGACGATCTCGTGCCTATCGAGCCCGCCCGCATGGAGGATCGCCAGATCATCGAGTGGGACAAGGACGACATCGATGCCCTCAAGTTCATGAAGGTCGACGTGCTGGGTCTCGGCATGCTCGGCTGCATGAACCGTGCCTTCAACCTCCTAGAGACGCACAAGGGCATCCGGGTCGGCATGGCCGACCTGCAGGACGACGACCCGGACGTCTATGCGATGATCCAGAAGGCCGATACGCTCGGCGTCTTCCAGATCGAGAGCCGCGCGCAGATGTCGATGTTGCCGCGCATCAAGCCCGACAAGTTCTACGACCTCGTCATCGAAGTCGCGATCGTGCGGCCCGGTCCGATCCAGGGCGACATGGTCCATCCCTACCTGCGTCGCCGGGAAGGCAAGGAGACGCCCGAATATCCCAAGCCCGAGTTGCGCGCCGTGCTCGAAAAGACGCTGGGCGTGCCGCTGTTCCAGGAACAGGCGATGAAGGTCGCGATCGTCGGTGCCGGCTTCACGCCGGTCGAGGCCGACCAGCTGCGCCGCGCGATGGCGACCTTCAAGCTGACCGGCGGGGTCAGCCACTTCTACGACAAGCTGGTGGGCGGCATGGTCGCGCGCGGCTACCCCAAGGACTTCGCCGAGCGTACCTTCAAGCAGATCGAGGGCTTCGGATCCTACGGTTTTCCAGAAAGCCATGCGGCCTCTTTCGCCAAGATCGCCTATGCAAGCTGCTGGATGAAATATCATCATCCCGACGTGTTCTGCGCCGCCCTGCTCAACGCCCAGCCGATGGGCTTCTATGCGCCCGCGCAGATCGTGCGCGATGCGAGAGCCCACGGCGTCGAAGTGCGTCCCGTCTCGATCAACCACAGCCACTGGGACTGTTCACTCGAACCCGGCCGCGGCAAATACCTCCCGGTCCGACTGGGTTTTCGCCAGGTGCGCGGCCTCGCCAATGTCCATGGCGCCGCGATCGTGGCCGCACGCGGCCCTGCCCCATTCGAAAGCGTCGAGGAAGTGTGGCGCCGCGCCGGAGTGCCGCGCGCGGCGATAGAACGGCTTGCCGAGGCCGATGCCTTTTCCTGCATCGCCGAGGATCGCCGCCAAGGCCTTTGGAAGGTGAAAGGTCTCGGGGACGCGCCGCTCCCGCTCTTTGCGGCGGCCGACGAGCGCGAAGCGCGTTTCAGGCCGGAGAATGTAGAACAGGACGTGATCTTGCGGGCGATGAGCGAGGGCCGTGAAGTTGTCGAGGATTATCGCTCGCTACAGATGTCGCTTCGCGGGCACCCGCTCCAGTTCCTGCGCTCGCAGCTCGATGCCATGCGCATCGTGCGCTGCGCCGATCTCGGCGCGATCCGCGATGGCCGCAACATCGAGGTTGCCGGGGTAATCCTCGTGCGCCAGCGGCCCGGATCGGCCAAGGGCGTGTTGTTCGTGACGATCGAGGACGAGACCGGCATCGCCAACGGCATCCTGTGGCCGAACAAGTTCGAGATCTACCGCCGGCAGATCATGTCCGCCTCGATGATCGCAATGCGCGGCCGCCTGCAGAAGGAGGGCGAGATCATCCACGTGATTTGCGACCGCATCATCAACCACGACGACATGCTCCGCTCGATTGCCCACAGCGACTTCTCCGTGACGCCAGGACGCGGTGACGGCGCCAGTAACGGCGGCGGTCCCGATCCACGCGATCCATCCTGGCCTCGCGGGAGGACGCTGGGCTCGCCAGGCTACGGGCCGGGCAAGGATCCGGATGATCTCGTGCCGATCCGCAGTCACGATTTTCACTGATCGACCATTCACGTTTCGCCTGGGCAGATCGGGCGCGTCATTTTCTCGGCCCTGCCCTGCGCACGCTTTCCCCGGCAGCGCGCCGCGACTATCAGGCGGGCGATGACGTCTTTCGCTTCCAACGCCTTGTCCGAAGCTGCCTGCGCTCTCGAAGCCCATCCGGACTTTCGGGTGCTTCGGCGCCTGCTTCCAGTGAACCGGCTATATGCAGGACCACCGCACGGGAAGACACGTATTGGTCTCGCCCTCGACGTCTGTCAACGGCGGCGCAAAAGTCGGCCACGGGGCGGAGTAAAACCAGGCCAGTG
>NZ_BSFC01000039.1 GCF_027922145.1 Novosphingobium resinovorum
CACTAGTGGGAGGTCGGGTGGGGGCGTGGGCCGGTGCCGCTTCAACAGAACAAACTCTAGATGCGCCCACCCTTCCAGACCACCCTGCCGATCACCTCGACGTCGCGGGTGCCGCATTCGACCGGAGGATAGGCAGGGTTGTCGCTGATCAGTACGACCAGCCCCGGCCGCGAGACGTCGATGCGCTTCACCAGCAGGCTGTCCCCCAGCCGAACGACATGAATACCGTCGCGCAAGGCACGCAAGGTCCGGTCGACGAGGATTTCATCGCCGTCACGCAGCGTCGGCTCCATCGAATCGCCGCTCACCACGATGGTGGAGAGGTTTTCCGGCTGTAGCCCCATCGACCGCAGCCAGCGCCCGGAGAAGCGGATGGTGTCCACCACCTGCTCTCCTTCGGCCGTCGCCCCCGGCCCCGCCGAAGCACCCACCGCCAAGCGCGGAACATCGATCCAGCTGCGTCTGCGTGATTGCTCCGGAACGGCATAGGAAATTTCCTTCGATTGGCCCAGTTCCGCCTCATCCACACCGAAGAACCGCGCGAGCATCCCGCGATCGTGCTCCTCCAGCTTGCGCGGACTACCCTTGCGGATGAATTGCTGAAGATAGGCGGGGTTTTTGCCCAGCATGGCCGAGAGTTTGGACAAACTCACGCGCCGCTTCTCGGCCAGTTCCAGCAGGCGCAGACGGGTCGGGTCGCTTACCATTTTGTAATCCGTATCCGTAGGAAATTTCCTAGACATGTAGGATTTAGAACGGAACAAAATGGAAACATCAAGCGAATTCCTACATGAAAGGACCAGACCGGATGCTCCTGCGCGAGATCGAGCGCTTCCTACGCCAGACCGACATGCCGTGGACCAAATTCGGCCGCCTCGCCGCGCAGGACCCGCGCTTCGTGGCGGATCTGCGCAACGGCCGGGTGCCGCGCGGTGACACCGCCGCGCGAGTCGAGCGATTCATGCAGACCTACCTTACCGGCGCCGGGGAGAACCGCCATGCAGTCTGAACTCACGCGGGAAATGCGCCGTGCTTTCGTGCCCGCCAAGGCCCCGACACGCGGTCCTTGGCTGCGGCTGCTGTCCGAGGTGCTCGGCCTCGCCGGTTCCGAAGCCGACTTGCTGAGCCATGCCGAGCGCGACTGGGCCAGCGCCACGTTCTCCGGCGCACGCCATACGATCGTGCTGGCCTTCGAAGGCGCGGAAGCGGTGACCAAGGGAGAGGCATTCATCGCTGCCCTGCCCGACCACGAATTCACCATCCCGCGCCATCTCGTGGCCGATGCAGCGGTAACGTCGGTCGAGCACAGGCAGGACCTGCCGCGCATGACCGTGCACATCGAAGTACTGGTGCTGGTGGATTACTGAGGCATCGCCGCCAGAGCGCTGTTTAAACCTTCCTCGTCATCCCCGCGAAGGGGGGGATCCATCTCCTGACATTGCCTGTTGAAAGATCATCAGTTGGGTTCCCGCCTTCGCGGGAATGACAGCGATATGATTGAAGGTACCTTGCACGAATACCCGAAACGAAGACCCCAGGACAGCCTGATGCTACCCTGGGGCGTCGTTTCATTCGCGATGGCGAAAGGCCTTACAGAGCCCGCGAGAGTTCCTTGATCTCGGTATTCAGGATGCGATCGTTCTCGGAATAATCGACCGGGCAGTCGATCAGGTGCACGCCGGGCGTATTACGGCAGTGCGCGAGCAGTTCCTTGAGGTGCGCGGCGCTCTCAACCCGGTAGCCGTTGGCGCCGTAGCTCTGCGCATACTGCACGAAGTCCGGGTTTCCATAGTTCAGCCCGAAGTCCGCGAAGCCCATGTTCGCCTGCTTCCAGCGGATCATGCCATAGGCATTGTCGTTCAGGATCAGCACCGTCAGGTTGAGACCGAGGCGCACCGCCGTCTCCATCTCCTGGCTGTTCATCATGAACCCGCCGTCGCCGCAGACCGCGAAGACCTTGCGCTCGGGATAGACCATCGCGCTCGCCATCGCCGAGGGCAGCCCTGCCCCCATCGTCGCCAGCGCGTTGTCGAGCAGCACCGTGTTGGGCTTCATCGCGCAATAGCCGCGCGCGAACCACAGCTTGTAGACGCCGTTGTCGAGGCAGACGATCGCATCGTCGGGCAGCGCGTCGCGCACCTGCTGCACGGCATGGGGCGGGAAGATCGGGAAGCGCTCGTCCGCCGCCAGCTTCGCGGTGTGCTCGACCTCGGCGGCGCGGAAGCGCAGCATCGAATCGAAGTTCCACTTGGGCGAAGGCGTGATCGCCTCCTTGATCTGCCACATGGCGTTGGCGATGTCGCCGATCACCTCGATGTGCGGGAAGTAGACCGGATCCACCTCGGCCGTTTTGGTCGAGATGTGGATCACCGTGCGGTCATCGCGAGTGCCGTCGTTGTGCATGAAGAACGGCGGCTTCTCGATCACGTCGTGGCCGATGTTGACGATGCAGTCGGCGTCCTCGATCGCGCGGTGCACGAAATCGCCCGAGGACAGCGCAGCGCAGCCCAGGAACTTGGGATGGCGCTCGTCGATCACGCCCTTGCCGAGTTGGGTGGTGAGGAACGGAATGCCGGTCTTCTCGACGAACTCGCTCAACATCTTGCTGGTCATCTTGCGGTTCGCGCCTGCGCCGATCACGAGAACGGGACGCTTCGCCGTCTGCAGGGCATCGACGGCCTGGACGATCGATTTCACGTCCGCCGTCGGGCGCCGCACGATCGAGCGCGGAACGGGGCGCGAATCGGTGTGCTCGTCGGCAATATCCTCGGGAAGCTCGATATGCGTCGCACCCGGCTTCTCTTCCTCGGCGATGCGGAACGCCTCGCGCACGCGGCTCGGAATGTTGTCCGAGGATGCCATCTGGTGCGCATACTTGGTGATCGGCTGCATCATCGAGACGACATCGAGGATCTGGAAGCGGCCCTGCTTCGACTTCTTGATCGGCTTCTGGCCGGTGATCATCAGCATCGGCATGCCGCCGAGCGTCGCATAAGCGGCAGCGGTGACGAAATTCGTCGCGCCCGGCCCCAGCGTCGAGAGGCAGACACCAGCCTTGCCCGTGTGGCGCCCGTAAGTGGCGGCCATGAACCCCGCGCCCTGTTCGTGACGCGTCAGGATCAGCTTGATCTGCTTCGAACGCGACAGCGAATCCAGAAAATCGAGGTTTTCCTCGCCCGGCACGCCGAAGATATACTCGACACCTTCCTGCTCGAGACATTCGATGAACAGGTCCGACGCCTTGCGCTTGTCGCTCTCGGCCATGATCCAGCTTTCCCTCTTCCTGCCGCCGGTCCCTGATGCCCGGCCGTCTTGATCGAGGCTGATACGCGATTCTGTTCAGGACCGTCCCTGATGAATTAATCAGCCTCGCCGTAGAAAATATCAGGCGGGGGCAAGCAGAGCTAGTAACCCTGCGCGAGATCGACCTGATGCGCCAGCGGCTCTCCGCGTAAATAGCGCCCGAGGTTACCGAGAAACCGCGCCGAGCCGCGCGCGAACAATGCATCCTGCGCGCGGCCGGACAAGTGCATGGAGATATGCACGTTCTCGCGCGACCACAGCGGATGGTCCGAGGGCAGCGGCTCGGGCGTGGTCACGTCGAGGAACGCCCCACCCAGATGCCCCGAATCGATCGCGGCGAGCAGCGCGTCCTGGTCGATCACCGTACCGCGCGCGAAATTGAGCAGGACCGCGCCCGGCTTCATCGCCGCGAACTGCTCCGCGCCGAACATGCCGGTCGTCTGCGGCGTCGAGGGGACGATCAGGATCACCCAGTCGAACCGCCCGAGCGCGCCCTGCCATTCGTCCTGCCCGAGTTCGCCTTCACCCGGCGTGCGGCGCGCGGCGGTGACTTTGGCGCCGAATACACACAGCATCCCGGCGATCTTCGCGCCGATCTCGCCCGCGCCGATCACCAGCACTTCGCTGTCCAGCAACTCGCGCTTGCCCGGCGAATCGGGCAGCCATTCGTGGCGATCCTGCGCCCGCACGACCTCGCGCCAGCCCTTGGCCATCGTCAGCATGCCCATGAGCGCATATTCGGATACGCTCTGCGCATGGATTCCCGCGCCATTGGTCAGCGCGACGCCGCGCTCCCGGAAAAGGTCGAGCGGCAGCCAGTCCACGCCCGAGGACATGGCGCAATACCACTTGAGCCCGGTCATCAGGGGCAATGCCTCGCGGGCCTTGGGCGGTGCGATCATATCCAGCCATGCCACTTCGGCGCGAGGTGCCAGCGCCATGAGTTGGTCGGCATCCTCGAACCACAGCGGCTCGACGCCTTCGGGCAGCTTGCCCTCCAGCCATGGGCGCGAGTTGGCATTGATCAGCGCGGCGGTCATGGGGCACTCCTAATCCGGGCAACTACAATAGCTTGCCAGCCTCGGAGCATCCGCGCGGGAAGACAAGGGCGGGTTCGGCATTCGCCCTTACGTTCATGGCAACAATCAGGCCAGCTTCCATTCCCAGCCGAGCGGATCGCCGTCCATCGCCTCGACACCCTTGGCGACAAGTTCGTCACGCAGGGCGTCGGAAGTCGCGAAGTCCTTGTCGGCACGCGCCTGCTTGCGGGCAGCGAGAACGTCCTCGATCTCCGCCTCGGTAATTGCCGCCGTCTTGGGACGCAGGCGCAGATCGGCGCGCGCGGTGCCGAACAGGTCGAGCCCGAGCACCGCGTCCATTGCCTCGACCACGGCGCGCTTGGCGGCGGGATCGACCTTCTTCGCGGCCAACACCTCTTCCAGCGCGGTCAGCGCGATCGCGGTGTTGAGGTCTTCGCCGATCGCCTTCTCGAACGTTTCGAGCATCGGCGCGAGCTTGGGATGCGAGGGTTCACCGGCTTCCACGTCGGCAAGACGCTCGGCGACGATGATCATGCGCTTGAGACGCACCAGTGCGGCCGCAAGACCTTCCCAGCTGAATTCCAGTTCGCTGCGGTAATGCGCCTGCAGGCACATCATGCGGTAGCCGAGTGGGTGGTAGCCCTTGTCGATCAGCAATTGCAGCCGCAGGAATTCGCCCGAGGACTTGCTCATCTTGCCTGAGCGCTCGACAAGAAAATTGTTGTGCATCCACACCTTGGCGCCCGAATTTGCGGGCACGTCGAGGCCGCAGGAGTCTCCGGGGTTGCAGCAGAACGCCTGGTTCTGGGCGATCTCGTTGGGGTGATGGATCTCGCGGTGGTCGATGCCGCCGGTGTGGATGTCGAACGGAAAGCCGAGCAGATCGCCGCTCATCACCGAGCATTCGAGATGCCAGCCCGGCGCGCCTTTGCCCCAGGGCGAATCCCACTCCATCTGCCGCTTCTCGCCCTCGGGCGTCTTGCGCCAGATCGCGAAGTCGGCGGCGTTGCGCTTGCCGTCCACGGCCTCGATGCGCCCCTCGCCCTCCTCGGTGACGGCGCGCGCGAGGCGGCCGTAATCGGCGACGGTGGAGACGTCGAAGTAGAGACCGCTTTCCAATTCATAACAATGGATTGGCGCGATCTTCTCGGCGAATTCGATCATCTGCGGAACGTAGTCGGTGGCGATCGACCACTTCGCAGGCTGGCGGATGCCCAGCGCCTTGATGTCGGCCCAATAGGCCTGCGTGTAATGCTCTGCGATGTCCCAGATGGATTGGGACTGCGTGCGCGCCATCTTCTCCATCTTGTCCTCGCCCGCATCGGCATCGTCGGTCAGGTGGCCGACGTCGGTGATGTTGATGACGTGGGTGAGCTTGTAACCCTTGTGGCTCAACGTCCGGCCCAGAATGTCCGCGAAGACGTAGGCGCGCATGTTGCCGATGTGTGGGTAGTTGTAGACCGTCGGCCCGCAGGTATAGACGCGCGCCTCGCCCGGGTGGACGGGCTCGAACATTTCGAGCTTGCGGGTCAGGCTGTTGAACAGCGTCAGTTGGGATGCGTCGGTCATGCCTTGCCGAATAGGCGGAGGCGCGCGGCAGTCAAGCGGGAGGCGCAGGACGCCTCCCGCTTGACAGATTACTTGACAGTGGCCTGAACAGTCGTCGCCGCGACAGGTACGGAGGCCGGTGCCGCAGGGGCCGCGTTCATCGACTGGCGTAGAAACACCGCCTGGTCGAGCTTTTCGAAGGCGTCTTTGTAGACTGCCACATCAAGGATCGGTTCTTCGTCCTGCGGCTGCGAGGAATAAATCGTCGATTTCATCTTGGCCATGACGAAATTCAAGCGAATGCGCGTGATAGCGGGGCCAATCTTCTCGATATAGGCACTGACGAAAGGCGTTTTCTTCGACTTTCCGAACCCGGTCAGGAGATTGTAGGTCAGCTTGCCCTTCGACGACCCAAGACCGGTGATAAGACCTGTATCCAGATCAGCCGCCTGAATACGATAACCGGCATCCTGCAGCACGCTCATCACCGAGCTGAATACAATCGACTTGTCGGCCTCGACATCGTGGCTCTGGATCTGCTGCAGCTCCAGTCCCGACAGTTCGGGAGCCTTGTCTTTTGCGATGGCGGGAACGGCGCAAGCGATCGCAGTTGCAGCGACGAGCGCTGCGACAGACTTCGTGATATTCATGATGTGAAGCCTCAGAAAGAGCTGGAACGGCTGCGGAAATCGGAAACGATCTTCGCCCGGTCGAATTTGATGATGAGCGTCATGGTGCGCTGCGACGTTTCTGAGGACGACTTCTTCTTGCCGAAGCCGAGACCGCCGAGACCAGCAACGCCGTCACCGCCGGCACCAAGACCCAGGCCGATCGAGAAGCCGCCGGACTTGTTGCTGGTCACGGTAGCGTGCCGGTCATAGACCCACATCTCGTTCCCCTGACCATCGACAGTCGTGATGTTGGGCGCCCCGAAAGTCTCAAGCACTTCGCCCTGCGAGGTCTTTCCCACCTCCAGGGTCATCTGCACCATGCCCTGCGTCAGGGTATTGCCAGACTGCGCGCCTGCTTGCGCGAATGCCGTCGGCGCCACGCCAACCGCAAAGGCCAGCCCAAGGCCAACCGCCAAAAACTTTTTCATCTAACCCCCGTTTCTTCCTGCCCCAGGAAGAGGATCGAGAATTAGTTCAAGTTAAACTTCCGGGCAATCGCAATCTGGCGATTAAAAATCGTTCACTCCTCCTCGAACAACCCCGCCAACTGCTCGATCATCGTCCCGCCGAGCTGTTCCGCGTCCATGATCGTCACGGCGCGGCGGTAGTAGCGGGTCACGTCGTGGCCGATGCCGATCGCCACCAGCTGGACCGGGGACTTACTCTCGATCCATTCGATCACGCGGCGCAGGTGCGCTTCCAGATAGCCCGCCGAGTTCACCGAGAGGGTCGAATCGTCCACCGGCGCGCCGTCGGAGATGACCATCAGGATGCGGCGGTCCTCCTGACGCGCCAGCATGCGGTTGTGCGCCCAGAGCAGCGCCTCGCCGTCGATGTTCTCCTTGAGCAGCCCCTCGCGCATCATCAGGCCGAGGTTCTTCTTGGCGCGGCGCCAGGGTTCGTCCGCCTTCTTGTAGACGATGTGGCGCAGGTCGTTGAGGCGGCCGGGGTGCGCGGGCTTGCCGTTCGCCAGCCAGCTTTCGCGGCTCTGGCCGCCCTTCCACGCGCGGGTGGTGAAGCCGAGGATCTCCACCTTCACGCCGCAGCGCTCCAGCGTGCGCGCCAGCACATCCGCGCTGATCGCCGCGATCGAGATCGGGCGGCCGCGCATCGAGCCGGAATTGTCGAGCAGCAGGGTGACGACGGTGTCCTTGAACTCCACGTCGCGCTCGATCTTGTAGGACAGCGACTGCCCCGGCGAGACGACCACGCGCGCCAGACGCGCGGCATCGAGCAGGCCCTCTTCCTGGTCGAAGTCCCACGAGCGGTTCTGCTGCGCCATCAGGCGGCGCTGCAGGCGGTTGGCAAGCCGCGTCACCACACCCTGCAGGCCCTTGAGCTGCGCATCCAGATAAGCGCGCAGGCGGGTCAGTTCTTCTTCGTCGCAAAGGTCCGAAGCGCCGACGACTTCGTCGAAGGCCTCGGTGAAGACTTTGTAATCGAAGCTGTCCGGGATGTCCGTCCATGGACGGTTCGGGCGAACGGGGAGCATGCCCTCCTCGCCTTCCTGGCCTTCTTCGCCCTCCTCCATGTCGTCGGAGGTTTCGCCTTCGGCCTCGCTCTCGCCTTCGTCGTCGCCCTGCGAAGGTTCGGCGGCCATTTCGGCGGGGTTCTGGTCCTGGCCCTCTTCGCCGCCTTCCTCCTGCTCCTCGGTCTCTTCCTCGCCGTCCATGTCCTCCATGTCGGTAGGTTCCTGCGGCACTTCCTCCGCGCGGGTGAGTTCGAGGTGCTGCAGCATGTCGAGCGACAGGCTCTGGAACGCCTTCTGGTCGTGCAGCGAATTCGCCAGGGCATCGAAGTCGGTGCCCGCCTTGCGCTCGATCCACTTGCGGACCATTTCGACGCCGGGGCGGGCGATCTCGGGGATTTCCTGACCGGTCAGGCGCTCGCGCAGCAGCAAGGCCAACGCGGCGGGGACCGGCACGGCGTCGGGCGTGTCAGCGCGGCTGATCGGGTCGGAGATGATGCGCGTCAGCAGCGCGGCGTCCAGATTGTCGCGCATGCCGTCGTAGGCATTGGCGCCCAGCGCCTCGTAGCGCACCGTCTCCACCGCATCGAACGCGGCGCGCGCGGTCGGCTCGGCGGGGGCATTGCGCATGTGCAGCTTGTCGTCGTGGTGGCGCAGCTTGAGCGCGAAGCTGTCGGCGAAGCCGCGCGCCTGCATCGCGGCGGCGCGCGGCAGGCTGCGGCCGGGCATCGGCACGCGGAAGGTGTTGCCTGTGGAACTGGGCGCATCGGCGGTCCAGTTCACTTCGACCTCCGCCTCCTGCGCGATGGCGCGCGAGGCTCCGGTGAGGACGGACTTGAAGCGATCGGTTGGGGATTCGTCGGACATTGCCCGAGGTGCCTAGCGCATTGGCGCGGCTGGCTCAAATGGGCGATGTGAGAGGGGGTGGTTTGGGGCGTGAGGCTGAAGCCCACCCCTGCCCCCTCCCGCAAGCGGGAGGGGAATGAGAGCACTGCGTCTTGCCCTCCCGCATGCGGGAGGGCCGGGAGGCTTGGCCCGCAAGGCCTAGCCGGACGGGGTGGGCAGACCCCGCCCCGTCAGATCAGATCGACTGCCCGGTCTTCGCCCAGTCGGCGAGGAAGCCTTCGATGCCCTTTTCGGTCAGGACGTGCTTGAACAGGCCCTTGATGACCGACGGCGGCGCGGTCATCACGTCGGCGCCGATGCGCGCGGCTTCCAGAACGTGAACGCCGTGGCGCACCGAGGCGACGAGGATCTCGGTCGCGAAGTTGTAGTTGTCGTAGATCAGGCGGATGTCGCTGATGAGCGCCATGCCGTCGAAGCCGTTGTCATCGTGACGGCCGACGAAGGGCGACACGAAGGTCGCGCCGGCCTTGGCGGCGAGCAGCGCCTGGTTGGCCGAGAAGCACAGCGTCACGTTGACCATGGTGCCTTCGCCGGTCAGCGCCTTGCAGGTCTTGAGGCCGTCGATGGTGAGCGGCACCTTGATGCAGACGTTGTCGGCGATCTTGCGCAGGATTTCGGCCTCGCGCATCATGCCCGCGTGGTCGAGCGCGACGACTTCGGCGCTGACGGGGCCGGTGGTCAGCTTGCAGATCTCGGCGGTGACTTCCATGAAATCACGGCCCGACTTGGCGATCAGCGACGGGTTGGTGGTCACGCCGTCGAGCAGGCCGGTGTCGGCCAGTTCCTTGATGTCGGCGATTTCGGCGGTGTCGGCGAAGAACTTCATGGCGTGCGTATCCCTGCGGCGCCGCGACGGGGGCGGCGATTCTGGGCGCCCCTATAGGCAATGCCGCGCCGGGGTGCCACCCGTGTTGGCATGCGCGCACACCCCCGTCATCCCAGCGAAAGCTGGGACCGCTGGCCTGTTACGGCCAACGCGCGTTCGAACTCAGCCCCGCCGAGGGTTGGGCTTGGCTCGGCCAGCGGTCCCAGCTTTCGCTGGGATGACGGGGCTTTATCGATTAAATGCCCTTAGCCAGCTTCAACGCCGCGATCAGCGCGCCGTCATTGGTGCTTTCGGGATGCGCGCGGATATCCGCTTCCTGCGCGCCGATCTCGTACCAGATCGCATTGTCCGCCTCGAGCGCCAGGGCATGCGCCGCGTCCGCCATGTTCACGCCGGTCAGCGCATTGACGGCGGTATTGAGGATCGGGTCCTCGGCCATGCGCATCACCCGGTCGAGTTCCGGGATCATCGCATTGACGAGGCCGGAGCCCATCGACTGGCGCAGGAACGTCGTCGCCGAAGTATCCCCGCCCCGCAGCAGAGCCAGCGCGTCGGTCACCGTCAGCGAGCGGACCGCGTCGTAGACGATCGGTGCCGCGACGCGCGCGCCGTCCTCGGCGATGCGGTTCAGTTCGCGCTGGAGCTTTTCCTTGAACAGCGGCGAGCGGAATATTTTCTGCGCCACCGACCCCGGACGGCCGAACAGCACCGGCATGTTGATCCGGGCGACCTGGCTGTCCCAGAAACCGTCGGGCTGCGTCAGCCGCGCGAAGGCGCGCTGGCTGGAAAGCATCAGCAGGTTCTCGATGATATCGGTATAGCTGGGCCGCCCGATCGTGGTGCAGCCCGGTAGTGCCATGACGCCCGTAGCCAGAAATCCGGCCAAAACTGCCCGTCGTCCCACTGCCTGCATGCTCGATCCCCCATTCATCTGCGCGTACTCCTTCACGACCCCGTTTGCCCGCGCCTATATGAACGCAGATGCAACGTGTCCGACTCCTCGTCTTCAACGCCGCGCTGGGCGTCCTCGACTATCGCGTGCCGGAGGGAATGACGATCGAATTCGGATCGATCGTCGTCGCCCCCCTCGGTCCGCGACAGGTGTTGGGCATCGTCTGGGAACCAGAACGCCTAAATGCGCAGGAAGTGCCTGAAAGCAAACTGAGACCTTTGCTCGGCGTGATGCCCGCGCCGCCGCTGTCGGAGCGGTTGCGGCGACTGATCGAATGGACCGCCGATTACTACTGCGCCCCGCTGTCGTCGGTTGCGCGCATGGCGCTGGGCAGCATGTCGGCGCTGCGCGGCGGCGGCACGACCACCGAATACCGCCTGACCGGCGAGGAGCCCGCCCGCCTTACGCCCCAGCGCGCAGCAGCGCTCGATGCGCTGCAGGGGGAGCAAGGCTCGATCCGCGAGCTGGCGGAACTCGCCAGCGTATCGGAGGGCGTGCTGCGCGGCATGGTCGGCGCGGGACTGCTGGAGGCGGTGACGGTCGATCTCGACCGGCCCTATCCCCCTGCCCGCCCGGAATTCGCCGAGCCGAAGCTCAACGACATCCAGCAGCACGCCGCCGACATTTTCGTCGAGGCGGTGAAGGCAAAGAAGTTCGCCCCCTTTCTGCTCGACGGCGTCACCGGCTCGGGCAAGACCGAGTGCTACTTCGAGGCTGTCGCCGAAGCGATACGCATGGAGCGGCAAGTGCTGGTGCTGCTCCCCGAGATCGCGCTGACCGAAAATTTCCTGCGCCGCTTCGAGCATCGTTTTGGGGTGCCGCCGGTGCTGTGGCATTCGTCCTTGAAGTCCAGCGAAAGGCGCCGGGCGTGGCGTGCGGTATCGTTAGGTGCCGCTAAGGTCATCGTGGGTGCCCGCTCTGCGCTGTTCCTGCCTTACGCGAATCTGGGCCTGATCGTGGTCGACGAGGCGCACGAAATCTCGTTCAAGCAGGACGACGGGGTGCGCTACAACGCCCGTGACGTGGCCGTGATGCGCGCGAAATTCGAAGGAATTCCTATAGTTCTGGCCAGCGCCACCCCGGCGCTGGAATCGATGCAGCTGGCCGAAGCCGGGGTCTACCGCAAGATCGACCTGCCCTCGCGCTTCGGCGGCGCGACATTGCCCGCGATCAACATCCTCGACCTGCGCGAAGAGGCCCCCGAACGCGGCCGCTGGATCGCGCCAAGACTGGTGCAGGCGATGAAGGACCGGCTGGCCAAGGGCGAGCAATCGCTGCTGTTCCTCAACCGCCGGGGCTATGCGCCGCTGACCTTGTGCCGCAACTGCGGCTACCGCTTCCAGTGCCCCAACTGCACTGCATGGCTGGTAGAACACAGGTTTTCCAAGAGGTTAGCCTGCCACCACTGCGGCCACGAGACGCCCGTGCCGGAAGCCTGTCCCGATTGCGGCACCGGCGACTGCCTCGTCGCCTGCGGCCCCGGGGTGGAGCGCATCGCCGACGAAGTGGCGGAAATCCTGCCCGAAGCGCGCACCGCCCTCGTCACCTCGGACACCATGAACACCCCCGCCGCGATCGGCGAATTCGTCGCGATGGCGGAAAACAAGGCGATCGACGTCATCATCGGCACCCAGCTGGTGACCAAGGGCTACCACTTCCCCGACCTGACGCTGGTGGGCGTGGTAGACGCCGACCTCGGCCTCGAAGGCGGAGATTTGCGAGCCGGTGAAAGGACTTACCAGCAGATCGCCCAGGTCGCCGGCCGTGCGGGACGGGGCGAGAAGCCCGGCGAAGTCCTCATCCAGACCCGCCACCCCGAAGCCGCCGTCATCGCCGCCCTGGCCAACGGCGACCGCGACGCCTTCTATGCCGCCGAGACCGAAGCCCGCCGCGACGCTGGGGCGCCGCCCTTCGGGCGTTGGGCTGCGATCATCGTCAGTTCGGAGGACCAGGCCGAGGCACTATCCGCCGCCCGCGCGATCGGCGGGACAGCGCCGAACCTCCCCGACATGCTGGTGCTCGGCCCTGCCCCCGCTCCGCTCTCCCTGCTGCGTGGCCGCCATCGCTTCCGGCTGCTGATCAACGCGCGCCGCTCGGCGGAACTGCAGAAAACATTGCGCGAATGGCTCGATCCGCTCGAGTTTCCACGCGGGGTGCGCGTGAACATCGACATCGACCCCTACTCGTTCGTGTGACACCGCTTCCAGCGCGGCGGCATGAACTCCCCCTTGCGGTAGGCGTATCGCAGCAGGGCGACGCCCGCGATCGTCGCCACCACCAGCGCCACGCCCGAGGCTTCGAGCCCGAACGCCCCGCCGGTCAGGAGTTCAGGCCCGCTGAGGCGCGTCTCCACCAGCCCGCGCGGCGTCCCTCCCCCGGAAACGGGGATCGACCAGATCCACCCCTGAGTGAAGTTCCAGCCCATGTGCAGCCCGATCGGCGCCCATAGTCGCCGCGTTACAAGATAGGCCGCACCCAGCAGGATCCCCGCCTCGCAAGCGATGGCGAAGGCGGCAAACAAGCTGGCACCGGGATTCATGAGATGGGCGAATCCGAAGAATGCGGACGTCAGCGCCAGCGCCGCCCATGTTCCGAAAACTGCCTCGAGCTGGCGCTGGATGACGCCGCGGAACACGGCCTCCTCCACCATACCGCTATAGAATGCGATCCCGAACCAGACCCACAAGTCGCCCGTGCCTCGCAGCCCGACGATCGAAAGCCCTCCAAGCAGTGCGACCGCTCCGACGACAAGGCTGAACAGGATCACGCCGCCCAGCACACCCGCTGTCAGTTCTCCTCCGGCGCGCCCGGGCCGGACGCCATTGCGCGGCTCCCGCACGATCCAGCGCAGGAAGGCATGATAAGCCAGCAGTCCGCAAATCCCGACCAGCAAGCCCGAGAGCGCCCGCAGCGGCGAGGAACGATCGATATGAAGCGCGTTGATGACGAAGCCCGGCAGGATCGCGCCAAGAGCCACCAGAACCACGCCGATCGGCAGAAGCACCAGTGGATGCGCAAGAAAGCGGCGAAACGGCTCCCATTTGCCACGTTCCTGCCCTGCTTCATCGATAGCGTTTGTCATACCGCCCCCCCGCTCCTGCCCCGGGGCTTGAAGCGGAAGTTTCGATGACTGTCGAGCGGAAGCCGGAAGTCGGTGCCCTTTTGCTCGCCAGCAATCGGGGCCTCCCATTTCATCCGCGCCGCCCGTGAACCGGATAGCATGAAAAATGTCCTCCCTGCGACGACGAGCGACATTCCGCCAAACGGGTCCGCATTCCCCAATGCCGTCCAAGACGACATATCGCATAGGCGGTTCGCCGCGAAAGGGCCGCATCTCAGTTCGAGCCATCGCATAATGGTCGGCATCGCTGCTCCGTCGGCATCGTCCAGAGTAACGCTGCAAAGAAGCACCGATCCGCATCGACGGCCATGCACCGAGGCGTCCGTTCACCCAAGTTCTCTGGCCGTCAGCCGTAATACAACTGGCGGCACGGCGCGGGCCAGACCCTCGATTCGATGGGTTGTCGGAATACTCCGCAGCGAATTCGTGCCCGACATTGCACGCCGCTTCGCCGGCAGGCTTCCTGCCGCTTGCTTTTAAACTGTTTACCTGTCCTTTGTCCCCAGGGCCAAAGGGGCACCTTGCGTTGTAACGGTATCGTCGCTATGCGCGCCCCGTCAGCGGGCTGGGGGAGCACGCGCTGTTGTTGCGTCCCCGACCCGAACCCACCTGCGATGTAAGGATAGGACAGGCGTGGAGAATTCCGGAGGCATCAAGGCCAGCTTGCAGGGACGCTACGCTTCGGCGTTGTTCGATCTCGCGAGCGAGAACGGCTCGGTTTCGGCCGTTGAGAACGACCTCGACAACCTCGGCCAGGCCCTGCGCGAGAGCGACGAGCTTGCCGCGCTGATTCGCAATCCGCAAATCAGCCGCGATGCCGCCGCCAAGGCGATCGAAGCGGTCGCGGGCGTGCTCGGCACCTCGCCGCTCACCAAGAACTTCCTCGGCGTTCTGGCAGGCAATCGCCGCCTGTCGGCCCTGCCCGAGATCATCCGCGCCTTCGCCAGCATCGCCGCCGCCCAGCGCGGCGAAGCGACGGCCGAAGTCGCATCCGCCCACGCGCTTTCCGACGAGCAGGTCGAACAGCTTCGCCAGAAGCTGGAAGTGCGTGAGGGTCGCAAGGTCAAGATCAAGACCAGCGTCGATCCGGAACTGCTCGGCGGCCTCGTCGTCACCATCGGTTCCAAGCGCATCGACAGCTCGATCCGCACCCGTCTCAATTCGCTCGCCCAGGCCATGAAGGGCTAAGAAAGGCAGAACAATGGATATCCGCGCAGCAGAAATCTCGAAGGTCATCAAGGACCAGATCGCCAGCTTCGGCACCGAAGCCCAGGTTTCGGAAGTCGGTTCGGTTCTGTCGGTCGGTGACGGCATCGCCCGCATCCACGGCCTCGACAACTGCCAGGCCGGCGAGATGGTCGAATTCTCGAACGGCGTGCAGGGCATGGCCCTCAACCTCGAAGCCGACAACGTCGGCGTCGTGATCTTCGGCTCGGACGCCGAGATCAAGGAAGGCGACAGCGTCAAGCGCACCGGCACCATCGTCGACGTTCCCGTCGGCAAGGGCCTGCTCGGCCGCGTGGTCGATGCGCTCGGCAACCCGATCGACGGCAAGGGCCCGATCGTTGCCGACAAGCGCGCCCGCGTCGAATCGAAGGCTCCGGGCATCATCCCGCGCAAGTCGGTGCACGAACCCGTGCAGACCGGCCTCAAGGCGATCGACGCTCTCGTTCCCGTCGGCCGTGGCCAGCGCGAGCTGATCATCGGTGACCGCCAGACCGGCAAGACCGCCGTAGCCATCGACACCTTCATCAACCAGAAGGAAGCGAACCAGGGCGACGACGAGGGCAAGAAGCTCTACTGCATCTACGTCGCAGTCGGCCAGAAGCGCTCGACCGTCGCGCAGATCGTGCGTCAGCTCGAAGAGAACGGCGCGATGGAATACTCCATCGTCGTCGCCGCGACCGCTTCGGAGCCGGCTCCGCTGCAGTACCTCGCGCCCTACACCGGCGCCGCGATGGGCGAATTCTTCCGCGACAACGGCATGCACGCCGTGATCGTGTACGACGACCTTTCCAAGCAGGCCGTCGCCTACCGCCAGATGTCGCTCCTTCTGCGCCGTCCGCCGGGCCGTGAAGCCTACCCCGGCGACGTGTTCTATCTCCACAGCCGCCTGCTGGAGCGCGCGGCCAAGCTCAACGACGAGAACGGTGCCGGCTCGCTGACCGCCCTTCCCGTCATCGAGACGCAGGCCGGCGACGTTTCGGCCTACATCCCGACCAACGTGATCTCGATCACCGACGGCCAGATCTTCCTTGAAACCGGCCTGTTCTACCAGGGCATCCGTCCGGCCATCAACGTGGGTCTGTCGGTGTCGCGCGTGGGCGGTTCGGCCCAGACCAAGGCGATGAAGAAGGTCGCCGGTTCGATCAAGCTGGAGCTGGCGCAGTACCGCGAAATGGCGGCGTTCGCCCAGTTCGGTTCGGACCTCGACGCCTCGACCCAGAAGCTGCTCAACCGCGGTGCGCGCCTGACCGAACTGCTCAAGCAGAAGCAGTTCTCGCCGCTCGCCTTCGAAGAGCAGACCGTGTCGATCTTCGCCGGCACCAACGGCTACCTCGACGCCCTGCCGGTCTCGAAGGTCACCGAGTACGAGGCCGAGATGCTCAGCTACATGCACTCGGAACATGCCGACGTGCTGGCGCTGATCCGCTCGACCAAGGACTTCGGCGACGAAGCCAAGAGCAAGACCAAGGCCGCGCTCGACGCCTTCGCCAAGCAGTTCGCTTAAGTTAAACCGTCATCCCGGCGAAAGCCGGGATCGCAGGCGGTCTTGAAGCAGCCTTCCTGAAAGGCCCCGCCTAAAGACCGCCACCGGTCCCGGATCAAGTCCGGGACGACGCAACGAGGAACAACGAGTGGCTTCGCTCAAGGAACTCAAAGGCCGCATCAACTCGGTCAAGTCGACCCAGAAGATCACCAAGGCCAAGCAGATGGTCGCCGCGGCCAAGCTGCGCAAGGCGCAGGCCGCCGCCGAAGACGCTCGCCCTTACGCGGCGCGTCTCGCCGAAGTGATGGGATCGCTGGCGTCGAAGATCACCGTCTCCGATAACAGCCCCAAGCTGCTCGCCGGAACCGGGAGCGACAAGGTGCACCTGCTCGTCGTCGCGAACTCGGACAAGGGCCTGTGCGGCGCGTTCAACTCGAACATCGTCAAGGCGGCCCTCGCCAAGGCGCGTGATCTGCAGGCGCAGGGCAAGACCGTGCTGTTCTACCTCGTGGGCCGCAAGGGCCGCGCGGTGATCCGCCGCGAACACCCGAACCAGATCGCCCACATGTTCGACACCTCGGACGTGCGTAACCCCGGTTACGACGAAGCCGAGCGCGTCGCCGACGAACTCGTCGCGATGTACGAGGCGGGCAAGTTCGACGTGGCGCACCTGTTCTACTCGAAGTTCCGTTCGGCGCTGCTGCAGGAACCGACCGACCAGCAGATCATCCCGGTCCCGGCCCCCAAGGCGGTTGCCCAGACTGCCGACGCCGTCACCGAATACGAGCCCGATGAGGAGGAAATCCTCGCCGCCCTGCTCCCGCGCTACCTGAAGACCCAGCTCTTCGGCGCGCTGCTGGAGAACGCCGCGTCCGAACAGGGTGCGTCGATGACGGCGATGGATAACGCCACGCGCAATGCGGGCGACCTCATCAAGAAGCTGACGATCGTCTACAACCGCACCCGTCAGGCTGCGATCACCACCGAACTCGTCGAAATCATCGCGGGCGCGGAAGCGCTCTAAGAACCGCAGGCTAAGGAAACCGAAATGGCCACTGCACCCGTGCTCAACCTCACCACTACCGGCAAGATCAGCCAGGTCATCGGCGCTGTCGTCGACGTGACCTTCGAAGGCGAGCTGCCCGCCATCCTCTCCGCGCTGGAGACCGAGAACAACGGCCAGAAGCTGGTTCTCGAAGTCGCCCAGCACCTCGGCGAGAACACCGTGCGCACCATCGCGATGGACGGCACCGACGGCCTGACCCGCGGTCAGGCAGTCGCCAACACCGGCAAGCAGATCTCGGTGCCGGTCGGCCCCAAGACCCTCGGCCGCATCATGAACGTCGTCGGCGACCCGATCGACGAGCGCGGCCCGATCGGCTCGGACATGTTCTCGCCGATCCACGCCGAGGCTCCCGCCTTCATCGACCAGTCGACCGAAGCCTCGATCCTGGTCACCGGCATCAAGGTCATCGACCTTCTCGCCCCTTACGCCAAGGGCGGCAAGATCGGCCTGTTCGGCGGCGCGGGCGTGGGCAAGACGGTTCTCATTCAGGAACTGATCAACAACATCGCCAAGGGCCACGGCGGCGTCTCGGTCTTCGCGGGCGTCGGTGAGCGTACCCGTGAGGGCAACGACCTCTACCACGAGTTCCTCGACGCCGGCGTCATCGCCAAGGACGCCGAAGGCAACGCCACCTCGGAAGGTTCCAAGGTCGCCCTCGTTTTCGGCCAGATGAACGAGCCCCCGGGCGCCCGCGCCCGCGTCGCCCTGTCGGGTCTGACCATGGCCGAATACTTCCGCGACCAGGAAGGCCAGGACGTCCTGTTCTTCGTCGACAACATCTTCCGCTTCACGCAGGCGGGCGCAGAAGTGTCGGCTCTCCTTGGCCGTATTCCTTCGGCCGTGGGCTACCAGCCGACCCTGTCGACCGACATGGGCGCGCTGCAGGAGCGCATCACCTCGACCACCAAGGGCTCGATCACCTCGGTTCAGGCGATCTACGTTCCCGCGGACGACCTTACCGACCCGGCGCCTGCTGCCTCGTTCGCGCACCTTGACGCGACGACCACGCTGAACCGCGCCATCTCGGAGCTGGGCATCTACCCGGCCGTCGACCCGCTCGACTCGACCTCGCGCGTTCTCGAACCGCGCATTGTCGGTGCCGAGCACTACCAGACCGCCCGCCGCGTTCAGGAAACCCTGCAGAAGTACAAGTCGCTGCAGGACATCATCGCCATTCTAGGCATGGACGAGCTGTCGGAAGAGGACAAGGTCACGGTCGCCCGCGCCCGCAAGATCCAGAAGTTCCTCTCGCAGCCGTTCCACGTTGCGGAAGTCTTCACCGGCATCTCGGGCAAGTTCGTCCAGCTGGAAGACACCGTGAAGTCGTTCAAGGCCGTCGTCGACGGTGAGTACGACCACCTGCCGGAAGCCGCGTTCTACATGGTCGGCGGCATCGACGAAGCGGTCGAGAAGGCCAAGAAGCTGGCGGCGGACGCCTGATATGCCCCTGCACTTCGAACTCGTCACGCCTGCGAAGCTGGTCCGTTCCGAGGACGTCCACATGGTGGTCGTCCCCGGCACCGAAGGCGAGTTCGGCGTGCTGGCGGGCCACGCGCCCTTCATGTCGACGATCGCCGATGGCGCCCTGAAGGTCTACAAGACCGAGAACGGTGCGCCCGAGGAAATCCGCATCACCGGCGGCTTCGCCGAAGTGGGTGACGCGGGCCTGACCGTGCTGGCCGAGCACGTCGAAGGCTGATCCTCGCGGACAGGCTTATCGAAAGGGCGTGGCCGGGAAACTGGCGGCGCCCTTTGCTTTTGCTCCACGCACCCCGCTCATCCTAAGCTTGTCGAAGGATGGGAGGCACAGCGCCACGCCTCAGGAGGCTTCGACAAGCTCAGCCTGAGCGGGGTTGGAAGCTGGGTTTTATAGCCCCACCTTGCGAAACCTCCACCGCACCGGCTCGGTGTCGGCATTCGCCAAATGGTAAGACTTTCTTGACTATGAAGCCCCGTGAATTTGCGGGGATTTCGATGGCGGGCATGACGATGGAGACACCGGATGCCGGACGCGCGGGACGCCTTGCGCGCATCGTCGCCGACAGTCGCCTTGCCCAGTTCGCCTGCCTGCTAGCCTTTGCCACCCTCATCCGCTGCCCGGCATGGGGCGAGTGGAATTTCGGCATCGACGACCAGTTCTACGCCCTCGTCGGGGAACGGCTGGCCAAGGGCGACTTGCTTTACGTAGATATCTGGGATCGCAAGGGGCCGCTGCTCTACCTCATCTTCACGGCGATCGCTCTCGTCTCGCCAACGATGCTGGCCTACCAACTGGTGGCCACGCTCTCGGCGGCGCTGGGGGCCTACGGCGTCAACCGCATCGCCCGGATGATCGCAACGCCGGGCAGCGCGATGCTCGCGGCCCTCTCCTATCTCGCGCTGCTCAGCCGCTTCGAGGGCGACAATCTGGAAGCGGGAGTCTTCTTCAACACGCTGATCATCGCTGCGGCATGGCTGCTTCTCTCGCGCTTCGATCGCTTGCGCGAAGGGCGCATCGACGCAGGGTTGCTAACAGGATTCTTCTGCGCCGGGATGGGAATCGCGATCAAGCAGACGGTGGCGCTGGAAGGCGCGCTGTTCGGACTGACGGCGATCCTGTTGCTCGCCCGGAGCGACCGATCCGTCATCGGCGTCGCCTGGAGGGCCGGGCTTCTGGCGCTCGCAGGTAGCCTGCCGATGCTGGCGACCGGGCTGTTCTACTGGATGGACGGGCACTTCGCCGACTTGTGGAACGCGATGGCCACCTCGAACTTCGCGCGCGGCTATGCCGACCCGGCGATCCGGGTGCAGCGGATCTTCACGATGGCGGGGATGCTGGGCATCCCGATGGTCTTCGCCGGGATCGGGCTTCACGCGCTACACCGGCGACAAGAGAGCCGCCCCGTCGCGCGACTGATTGCGCTCTGGGCATTCGTCGCGCTGGCGCTGATATTCTCGTTCCCCAACATCTACGTGCATTACGCACAGTCCGCGCTGGCCCCGCTGGCGATCCTGTGCGCCGGGTACTTCGCCCATCGCCGCCCGGTCTGGCCGGGCCTTGTCGCGGTGATCGGTCTGAGCCTTGCCCTGTCCGGCACGTTCCACCTGCACGACCGCTGGCGTGCCCGGCCCGCTGCCGCAGCGCTGGTCGGCTACGTCGATAAGGAGACGCCGCAGAAGCGCCTCCTCGTATGGGGCGCCCCGAACTACCTCTATGCGAAGATCGGCGCCGATCCGGTGAGCCCGCTCGCCTTCTCGCCGCATCTCTACGAGGGGCGCGAGTGGACCGGCCTCGACGAACGGCGCGAAGTGCGCCGTATCCTCGCCGTCCGTCCGGAGACCGTGGTTGCGCAGACGCCCCTGCCCTCCTCGCCGCTCAACGAGGCAACGGTGGCGATGGTCGATGCCTATACCCGCACCTGCCGCAAGCAGCGCCGTTTCACGATCTACGATCATAACGGCGAGCAGGTGCATACGGTGTTCTCTGCCTGCGCCGGATAGCGCGTTGCGTCCTCGTTCAGCTTCGCTAGGCTAGCGGGCCGGGAAAGGAGAGCACCCATGTCCCCCAAAGCCTTCATCGCCCCTGTAGCCATGGCCATGACGCTGGCCGCCTGCGCCACGCAGACCCCGCCTGAAGCCGCCCCGCCCCCTGCTGCGGAAGTCGAACCGACCTGCGGCGCCGATCAGTTCGCCAGCTATGTCGGCCAGCCCGCCACCGATGCCACGATCGCTGCCATCCAGTCGAAGCGCGGCGACAAGCCGATCCGCGTGATCAAACCCGGCATGGCGGTAACGATGGATTACCGCGCCGAACGTCTCAACGTCGATGTCGACGAGAGCGGCGCGATCAAACGCTTCTACTGCTCCTGATCCCGGCGCAACATTCGGCAAGCCCACCTCGGCGACGGAAAGCGAAATTGCGCCGCCGTCGCCGCATTGCCTCTTTACACGGCGCGCGCGCGTGCCCATAGGCGAGGGCATGACCCTTCTGCTCGGCCTTACCCTGCGACTTATCCGCCCTTGGGCGTGAAGTAGTGCGTCGGCCTGCGGCGCGCTCGGCGCTCAAGGGGACCTGAACCGACATTGCCTGCAGACGAATTACCGAGCGAGAATACCCCATGACCATGCTGAAAGACCCTTCGGTCAAGTATCGCCCCTTCCCGCAGATCGACCTGCCGAACCGCCAGTGGCCCTCGCAGGTCATCACCAAGGCGCCCCGCTGGCTCTCCACCGACCTGCGTGACGGCAACCAGGCGCTGATCGACCCGATGGGCGCGGAGAAGAAGAACCGCTTCTTCGACCTGCTGGTGAAAGTCGGCCTCAAGGAAATCGAGGTCGGCTTCCCGAGCGCGGGCGCGACCGAGTTCGACTTCATCCGCGGCCTCGTCGACCAGAATCGCATCCCCGAGGACGTGCTGGTGCAAGTGCTGACCCAGTCGCGACAGGACCTGATCGAGCGTACGTTCGAGAGCCTGGCTGGCGTGCACGCGGGCATCGTCCACCTCTACAACGCCGTCTCGCCGCTGTGGCGCAATGTCGTGTTCGGCATGGAACGGCATGAAATCCGCGGCATTGCGGAAACCGGCGCGAAGATCATGCGCGATCAGGCGGCGAAGTACCCGCAGACCAAGTGGCACTTCGAATACTCGCCGGAGACGTTCTCGACCGCCGAACTCGATTTCTCGATCGAGTGCTGCGAAGCGGTGATGGAAATCCTGAAGCCTACGCCGGAGAACCCCATCATCCTCAACCTGCCCGCGACGGTCGAGGCGGCGACGCCGAACATCTACGCTGACCAGATCGAGTACTTCTGCCGCAACCTGCCGAACCGCGACGCGGCGGTGATCTCGCTGCACACCCACAACGATCGCGGCACCGGCGTCGCGGCGGCGGAGCTGGGCCTGATGGCGGGCGCCGACCGCGTCGAGGGCTGCCTGTTCGGCAACGGCGAGCGCACCGGCAACTGCTGCCTCGTGACCGTGGCGATGAACATGTACACGCAGGGCGTGAACCCGGAACTGGACTTCTCGGACATCGACGAAGTGATCCAGACGGTCGAATACTGCAACCAGCTCAAGGTCGCCGAGCGTCATCCCTACGGCGGCGAACTGGTCTTCACCGCGTTCTCGGGCTCGCACCAGGACGCGATCAAGAAGGGTTTCGCCGCGCAGGAGAAGCGTAACGACCAGATCTGGTCGGTGCCCTACCTGCCGATCGACCCGGCCGATCTGGGCCGCAGCTACGAGGCGGTGATCCGCGTCAACTCGCAGTCCGGCAAGGGCGGCTTCGCCTGGGTGATCGAGCAGGACCAGGGCCTCAGGCTGCCCAAGCGGATGCAGGCGCACTTCTCCAAGCACGTGCAGGAACTGGCCGACGAACTCGGCCGCGAACTGCAGGCGGGCGACATCTGGGACGTGTTCCAGAAGGCCTACCGCCTGAGCGGCGAGCAGCGCTTCCAGCTGATCGACTGGGATGAGGCCAAGGGCCCGGACAACACCCGCGTCTTCGCCGGCAAGATCGGCGTCGAGGGCAAGGAGCAGTCGGTGTCCGGCAAGGGCAACGGCCTGATCTCGTCCGTCACCGCGACGCTGGCCGAGAGCTTCGGCGTGCAGCTGGACGTCAAGGACTATGCCGAGCACTCGATGGGCAAGAGCACGGACGCCCGCGCCGCGGCCTACGTCGAATGCGCCCTGCCCGACGGTCGCACCGTATGGGGCGTGGGCATCGACGAGGACGTCGCCACCGCCAGCGTGCGCGCCGTTCTGAGCGCCGCCAACGCGGCCTGATCCCTTTTCGGCATCGCATTCGAAAAAGGCCCGGCCGGCAACGGCCGGGCCTTTTTCATGAATCCGAAAAAAGCATCTCCATCGACCGGGAGGGAAGTTGCAGCCGCTATGGCGGCAAACCGCGTTGCCCCCTTTTGCGTGCCCTTCACGCAGCATTGCGTGTTCGAAAAACCGCAGGAAACCGGTCTTGCGTAAGCATATGCGGTCCGCATCCCGGATTTGCCGAAGCCGCAGCCCGGATTTCATAACGGGGGGCATCGGGCCGTTTCACAAGCATCGGCACAAACGATCGACACGGCTCCGTCTGTCCGCGGCGTCTGTCCCCAACAGGCCTAACGCCCTGCTTACGGAGCATTTTACGGAGGCAACACCATGTCGATCAATTCATCGCGATCCTTCCGGCAAACCCTCATGGGCGCGGCGGCGATCCCCCTTCTGCTGCTGGGCGCCTGTGCCGATGGAAACGGCTTCAATCCCGGCTCCGGTGTGACGCCCACCCCCAGCCCCTCACCTACACCGGGACCGACGCCTACACCGAGCCCCACGCCGACACCCACCCCGGGACCAACCCCGACGCCTTCCCCGACGCCGACCCCCACGACCACCAGCTACACCGGTTCGGCCGTCGGAGTAGCCATTGGCGGCACTTCGATCCTCGGGCCGAGCGGCTCGGGCACACTGGTCGACGTCAACGTGGCGCCGCCCGCCGCAGGGCAGTCCACCAGCGGCCTCGCCGTCGATGTTCTCAGCGGCGACGGCAAGGCCATAGCAGTTACGCTGCCCACCACACCGCAGGCGACCCAGGCAGCGCTGGCTCCGGTGGGCGCCATTGCCGGAGCGCTGCTGGGGCCTCAGGTCGGCTCCATCGTCAACAGCGTCACGGATGGACTTTCCCCGACCGTGGCGGTGGTTACCTCGACGGTCAGCCAGGTGACCAATCCATTGCTGGGCACGGTCGATGGAGTGCTGGCGCCGGTATTGGGCCAAGGGGGACTGCTTGCCCCGGTTTCCGGACAGCTTGGCGGTCTGGTCGATGGCCTGACCGGCGCGTTGCCAGGCGGCGGCTCCGGCCCGGCGCCGACGTACACCGGGCCGCTCGTAGGTCTGGATCTGGGCAACAATGCGCTGACAGGTCCGAGCACGAGCGGCACGCTCATCGGTGCTAACGTACTGTCCGAAGATCCCGGACTCGTCTCCGGAACCCTGCTGACGGCCGATGTGCTGTCGGCCGACAAGGTTGTCGATGTCACCTTGCCGACCACGGCCGACGGCGTGGCGCAGGGGCTTGCGCCGGTGGGCAACCTCGCCGGTGCGCTGCTGGGCGAGCAGGTCGTCAGCGGGGTCACGCAACTGACCAACGGACTTTCACCGGTCGTGGCCCCTGTGACGGGCGTGGTGAACTCCGTCGCCTCGCCAGTGCTCGATGCCATGAACGGAGCTGTCGGCCCCGTGGTGGGGAGTATCGGGGGCGGCGTCGGCAGCGGCGGCGCAGGTTCAGCCCTCGCGCCAGTCACCGGGCTCGTCAATGGACTGCTCGGCGGAGTTACCGGCGGGGCCCAATCGGGCGATGTCCTGGCGCCCGTTACGGGGCTTGTGAACGGTGTCGTCGGCACGCTGAACGTCAGCTTGAGCGGCACCCTGACCGGAACCGTCAGCGGAGGATTGTTGGGCGGAACGACAGGTTCGGGGGGCGACGCACTAGCCCCCGTCACCGGACTGCTTGGCGGATTACTGGGAGGAAGCACCGGCAATTGAGATGAAGGTCCGCGTGTCCTTCCGCTCTGTTGCCCTCCCCCAGGGAGGACACGCTGCGACCCTGCTGCGGTGACGCGACGGGGGGAGGAGGCGGCCCATGCCGGGGCCGCCTCCTTTCGCGTCACTTCTTCTTGGGCAGTTCGATCTCGGCCACGCCCATGCACATCTTGACGCCCTTCTGGTTCTGCATGAGGTGTTTGACCTGAACCAGATGGCGCCCGTCCTCATCGACCATCTTGTCGACCACTTCGGCGGTCTGGATGGTGACGTCGCCGCTAAGGGCAGGACCGCGATAATTGGCGGTCGAGTGCACCACCATGCCCCATTCGCCTGCCCAGCCGGCGAGATAGTCGGTCACCCACGCCCCCATCGAGGCGCCGTAGCCATAGGCGCGTGGCATGCCGATCTTGCGCGCATACCTGGGGAACAGGTGCCCGCGTGACGGGCCGTAGTACGCGCCGTCAGTGAGTTCCGGATTGATCCGCTCCATCACCGGATCGTTCTCGTGACCCGCCATTTCCTTGGTGAAGCCAAGAGCCTCCAGGTCGATCGTGCGGCGATCTAGGGTGCCCCATACCGTGAACAGGTACGAGCGCCATTCCGTCGTGAAGCTGGCCACGGTGTGGGGTCCGAACACGCGCTCGGGCAGCTGGTCGCCGATGTTAACGTCATCCCACCAGCGTTCGCCGTGGCCCAGATCGTGCAGCATTTTGATCCAGCCGAACTTGCGCTCCTCGAGCTTCTCGATCTCGGCGTCCGTCCACTCCGGTTCCTCGAACTCGGAGGTATCGACGCGCGCACCGCCTGCCGCCGCGCGGTAGCGGATGGCAGTCGAACGCTGCTTGGCGATCAGTTCGCCGTGCTGGTTGCGGTAATAGTTGTCACCGCGCTGGAAGCAGGTCGGGCCGAACCCGGTATCCTTGACGCTGTAGTCGTAAGGAATGCGCTCGTTGGTGATGGTATCGCCGCCGAACACGCGCGGGCCGTAGTGCCAGAACTCGTCGCCGCCGAACAGCAGGTGCGATTCGGCGATGCCGCCCATGCAGGAGGACGACGTGCCGTGGCTGTCGTCCATCACGATCGGAAAACTCTGCGGCGCCACCAGCTTGCCCCAGCGGCTCGCGGCCGCGAAGGCCGGGTCGTAATGGGCGAGATTGGGGTAGTGCATGGCCTGCACCCAGCGCCGAATATCGTTGTTCCCCAGCGGCTCGCGGATCGGCGAACTGTCGATGACGGTGCCAAGATACTGGTCGATGTCCGAACAATCGAACGTGGCTTCCCCGATATCCGACATGGTGTGCTCCTTCTCCGCTTCTGCCTGTTAATCGACAGTGGTGTCTATTTCAGTCGTCAACGAACGTCACGCCTGCGCCCGCCAGAAACGCGGGGGCGGTACGGCGGTCTGCACTCGACACCATGGATGGACCGGATTATGCGATGATTTAATCGAACGATTAAATGGAGACGAGATGCCCCTTTCCGCGCTGTCCAAATCTCTGCGCCTGCCCGTGATCGCGGCGCCGATGTTCATCGTCTCCAATCCGGAGCTGGTCATCGCACAAGTGCGCAGCGGGATCGTCGGCAGCTTCCCGGCGCTCAATGCCCGGCCCGCCAGCCAGCTCGACGAATGGCTTCACCGCATCACCGAGGAAACCCGGGGATGCGCCGCGCCTTTCGCGGTCAATCTCATCGTCCACCGCACTAACACGCGGCTGGAGGAAGACCTTGCGATGCTTGAGAAGTGGAAGGTGCCGCTGGTGATCACCTCGCTCGGCGCCAATGTGCAAGTCAACGCGGCGGTGCATGGCTGGGGCGGCATGGTCCTGCATGACGTGATCGACGACATGTTCGCCCGCAAGGCCGTGGAAAAGGGCGCTGACGGGCTGATCGCGGTCGCGGCCGGAGCGGGCGGCCATGCCGGGCCGCAGTCGCCGTTCGCGCTGATGCAGGAGATACGCAGCTGGTTCGACGGTCCGGTGGCGCTTTCCGGTGCGATCGCTAACGGACGCTCGATCCTTGCCGCGCAGGCGATGGGCGCGGACTTCGCCTATATCGGCACACCGTGGATCGCCACGACAGAAGCCAATGCGGATCAGGGCTACAAGCAGGCGATCGTCGATGGCCATGCCGCTGACATCGTGAATTCCAGTCTCTTCACCGGGGTTCACGGCAATTACCTGCGCCCCTCGATCGTCGCGGCGGGCATGGACCCGGACAATCTTCCGCATGGCGACAAGAGCCAGATGGACTTCGGTTCCGGCGGCAATACTGCGGCGAAAGCCTGGAAGGACATCTGGGGTTCCGGACAAGGCATCGGAGCCATTCGCGCCGTCGAAACCGTGGCCGAGCGGGTGGAGCGCCTCGCGGCCCAGTATCAGTCTGCGAAGGACGAGTTGCGGATTCGCGCCGGCATTGCCTGAACCAGCGGCGCCGTGGCGACGCGCGTGGAGCCCCACAGCGCATCGACCATGGCGTCGAGTTCGGTGAAATCCACACCCACACCCAGCGGATCGCGGCGGTTCAATTTCAACCGCCGCCGTTGCCCGTCCAGCAGATAGCGTCGCAAGGCGCGCTGCAGCAGGTCAAGCCGCATATGCGCCTGTATGGCGGCGCCTTGTGGATCCTTGTCGCACATTGCCGCCCAGCCGCTCTCGATCTGCCCCACCCGCTCGACGACAAGCTGGCTGTAGAGCCGATGCGGCCCGCGATGTAGCGGCAACCCCATGCGCAGCGCCGCCGGCTCATCACAGGGTAGGAGCAGGCCGTTCTCGCGAAAATCTTCGAAGCGGTGCCGATGACCACCGATACTCTCCAGCATCCGCATGAAGGCCGACTGCCCAAGCAACTGGCGCGGCAGCAGATGATGGCGTTGCAGGCCGGGATCGTAGCCGGGCGCGTCGCTGCGATTGACGGCGCGGAAGGAGAGGTATCCCCTGAGTGCGCTCAGCCCTCGTCCTCACGCCACACCAGCAGGAGCTTACCCACCTGCGACGGCTCCAGCAGCAGCGCCTGCCCACCGGCGTCGATCCGCAGGGGTTCCACGATGCGCCCCCGGCGCACGAGTTGGTCGATCACCCGAACCGCGAGCTTCACGGTATCTGCCGCGGCCTCACCCCGTCGCCCTTCGAGTTGCACTTCCTGCCCCGTGAAATGGGCGAGCCCCCGACTGGCAAGGCTGCCGTCTTCCGCCTGCAGCAGCGCCGTCAGGCCAAGCGCCGGGAAAGCACCGCCGCCCAGCCAGTTGAGCACGCTGCGGCAAAAGTAGCGCGGCTCCATCCAGGTCTGCGCAGGCGCCCAGCCGACCGCACGCACCGGCAGTTCGAGCGCTAGGTTTGCCGCCAGGCCCATCATCGTGCGCAGGACCGGCTGCAATCCAGCCCCGGAAACGATGTGTCCTGAAGGCACAAGCTCGACCGCTTCGCCTTCCCCCGGAACATCGTCCTCGCCGAAGCCGAAATGCTGCTGTACCTGCGTCATCCGGCCAGGAGCTCCTGGGTCGAGCCCGATCAGATCGAACGTCAGTCCGCTCGCCAGCAACTCAAGCCATCCGGCCTCCGGAGCAGGACGATGGCTGACGCTGGCTGGCAATCCCGCATCCGCCGAAGCCGCGACAAGTCGTGCCACGATATCGGCATCCGGCCGCGTGCCGTGATCGAAAAACAGGCACAGCCCTGTGGTCCTGTCGGCTCCCTGCGGCATCGGACAAATAGGCATCATTTCCAGCGTAGCGTCGAGTCCATTCGGCACTGTGAAAGCCCTCCTCAGAAAATCCCCAGATGCAGCCCTTCGGCCATCGCGGCGCCGAGATCGCTGCAGGCATCCAGCCGGTCCTGCGGCACATGCTTCTCGGCAAGTATCGCCTCGGGCGTCTGGGCGCCGAGGTTGACTATCATCGGGTCCGCCACGCGCCTGAGACGCCATCCTGTGACGATACGATCGATCTGCGCCTGCGCACCGCGCCCGTCGGAACCGGCCGCGATCGCGGTCGCATAGGCCCTGCCTTCCACGCGCCCCAGCAGCGGATAGTAGCAACGGTCGAACATCTCTTTCATCATGCCCGTCATCGCACCCAGGTTCTCCGGGCAGACGAAAACGTAGCCTGAAGCGGCCAGCAGGTCTTCGGGAGATACATCCGAAGCAGCGATCAAGCACGCATCTGCGCCCGCGCCTTCATGCAGCGCCTCGGCTATGGCGCGCGCTGCGCCGGTACGACTGTGCCAGATAATCGCGAGCAGAGAATCAACACCCCTTGTTGCCTGCGCCCATCATACCTCCAAGCCCACCGAGCATGCCACCCAACCCCTTCTTTTTCGGCTTGCATTCAGGCTGCTGTACGCCGTCCTGACCTTCTTCCCGAGCGCTCGCGCCCACGCCCCCCATTTCCATGCCTTGGGCCTGCATCCAGTTCGTCGTCGATCGGTGACGAATTCGGGCGGTCCATTCCGGCTTCCACACGACCTTCGTATCCGCCGGGCGCGGTGGGTAGGCGAAGCTCTCCTGCGGACCGAACGCCGTCAGCGTGCCCAAGCGGAAGTCCGGGAATGCCGCGACGACCTCGGCCGGGATGACGCAGCTCGTGCTCGTGGGAGCCATCAACGTTCCGCTCGTCACCAGCGATGCTGCCTGTTCGGGCGTGATCCAATCCATCAGGCCCCCACCGAACTGCTTGTCGGCACTGCTTGTCCACATCACCACGTCGCCGCTGGCGTCCCCGTTCGGTCCCTGCTTGCCACCGGTCAGGAAGGCCAGCCAGGCCGTCGCACCGGGGATACCCGTCCAGCTCAGGCGCGAAGCCTCGCTCGGCAGCGTCGCCGTGCGCGACGTGATCGGCGCCATGAAATCCTTCGCAAGCGTGAAGCTGATCTCCGGCGCATAAGTGCTCACCACCTTGTGCGCACCGATCAGCGAACTGTCCACCTTGACGAACTTGTGATCGTCCGCCGGCCAGCGGGCGAAGCTGCGCGAATTGTCCGGGGTGGGCCCCCAGTCACGCACCACTGCCGAACCGGGCATGCCGGGAGGCATCTGTCCGGCCGCGATCTTCGCGAAGTCCAGCACGACCGGCTGCCCCTTGGGCGCATGTTCGCCGCAGCCCCAGAAGATCAGCAGGCGCCCCTTGGGCTTCTCGGGCAGGAGGTCCGGCGCTGCCTGCTCACGCGGCGGAGCGACCAGCGCCACCGACTTGCCCAGCCTGGCCGCCGGCGGCACGAAATGGTCGGCCTTGGCCTTCCCGCCGACCGGCGCCTGCTGGGAACCCAGACGCAGGTAGAGTTCATGCTGCACGCTCCCGCCGCCACCTCCCATCATCATGCTCATCGCAGGCCCCATACCGCCTCCGGAGCCACGTCCCATGCCGCCGAATCCGGATACCGTCCCGGCCCGCATGTCGTAGCGCGCAATTGGCGCGGGATCGCTTGCCGCCACCACGACAACCGGGACTGCCGCCAAAGGCAATGAAATCAAAGAAAACCTGAAGCCGTTACTCCACGGCATCATCCGCTCTCCTACCCGTTGGTTACGTTTTACTTGGGAGAGGAACGGCGGGCTAACGACAAATGCCGTCACGAAATGCGGGGATCGACGAAACCCTTCCACTTCCCGTCGAAGGACGGCTGGGGTAACGCCAGCCTCATGGAATCACGATCCGCCTGTGTCTTCGGGATCGACCGCTCGCTGACCGGCAAAGCCTGGCGTTGGCGCGGCGGTAACATGGACCTCTCCGACAGCTTCGGCAGAGGTCCGGCCGGTCTCGAAGACGATATCGTCACCCAGCTCCTGCTCTCGCGCGGCGTCGCCCGCGAGGATCTCGAGCGCCATCGCAATCCCAGCCTGCGCGCGTTCCTGCCCGACCCTTCGGCTTTCCGCGACATGGACGCCGCGGCGGAGCGGCTGGCGCAGGCGGTCATGACGAACGAGACCACAACCGTCTACGGCGACTATGACGTCGATGGAGCGACCAGCGCGGCGCTGCTGATCCTGCTGCTGCGCGCGCTTGGCCACCAGGCCCGCTATTACATCCCTGACCGGCTGCTCGAAGGCTATGGCCCCTCGGGTGAGGCGCTGGTGAAGATCGCCGGCGAAGGCTCCAGCCTGATCGTCACCGTTGATTGCGGGGCGATGGCGCACGAAGCGCTCGACATGGCCCACGAGGCAGGGGTCGACGTGATAGTCGTCGATCATCACAAGTGCTCGCCGGTGCTGCCCCGCGCCACCGCGCTGGTGAACCCCAACCGGCTCGACGAAGACGACCTGGCGGCATCCCACGGCCATCTCGCCGCCGTTGGCGTCGCCTTTCTGCTGGCCGTCGCGACGGTCCGTACGCTGCGCAAGCGCGGCTACTTCGAAAGCCGCCGCGAGCCCGACCTGTTCGCCCTGCTGGACCTCGTCGCGCTTGGCACCGTTGCCGACGTCGCCGCACTGCATGGCCTCAATCGCGCCCTCGTAGCGCAGGGCCTGAAGGTCATGGCCAAGCGCGACAACATCGGGATGTCGGCGCTGATAGATGCCAGCCGTCTCGGCCGGGCACCCACCTGCAGCGACCTTGGTTTCGCACTGGGCCCGCGCATCAACGCCGGAGGGCGCGTTGGCGAATCAACCCTCGGGGTACGCCTGCTCACCAGCACCGATGTCGACGAAGCACGCGACATCGCCGCACAACTCTCCCGCCTCAACGACGAGCGCCGCTCCATCGAGCAGGCAGTCCAGGAAATGGCCGAAGCCCAGATCGAACGGCAGCATAACCGTGCCGTCATCATCTGCGCGGGCGAAGGCTGG
Source organism: Novosphingobium resinovorum (assembly GCF_027922145.1). Taxonomy (GTDB): domain Bacteria; phylum Pseudomonadota; class Alphaproteobacteria; order Sphingomonadales; family Sphingomonadaceae; genus Novosphingobium; species Novosphingobium resinovorum. The sequence continues at coordinate 31,906 of NZ_BSFC01000039.1, forward strand.
CACCCCGGCGTGATCGGCATCGTCGCCGGTCGCATCAAGGAAAAGACCGGCAAGCCTGCCCTCGTCATCGCGCTCGGCGCGGACGATGCGGGCAACGGCAAGGGATCGGGCCGCTCGATCTCCGGCGTGGACCTTGGCGCTGCAATCATCGCCGCGCGCGAGGCAGGGCTGCTGCAGGCCGGTGGTGGACATGCCATGGCCTGCGGTCTCACCATCGCGCCCGACAAGCTGGATGCGCTGTCGGACTGGCTGGATGACCGTCTCGCCGCCGACGTATCCCTGGCCAGCGCCAACCGCCACATGCTGCTCGATCTGGCGCTGGCACCGGGCGGTCTCGTTCCCTCGCTTATAGAGACACTCGAAAGCGCCGGTCCTTACGGCATGGGCTGGCCGGGCCCACGCGTAGCGGTCGGCCCGGTGCGCATCGTCAAGGCGGACGTCGTGGGCGCCGACCACCTGCGGCTGATCGTCTCCGGTCCCGACGGCGGCCGGTTCAAGGCGATGGCCTTCCGCAGTGCCGAAACCGACATGGGCCAGGCCCTTCTCCACGCCACCCACGGCCGCAAGCTCTGGCTCGCGGGCCGGGCGAAAATCGACGACTGGGGCAGCCGTCCGGCGGCGGAATTGCACCTCGACGACGCAGCATTCTGCGATTGAAACGAAAGGTTCAAAAAAGTTTCCAGATAAGGGTTGACCACCCTTGGGCCCGCGTTTAGAGGGCCGGTCCTGCCTCCGGCGCAACCCGGTTTGGCCCCTTCGTCTAGCGGTCTAGGACGCGGCCCTTTCACGGCTGAAACACGGGTTCGATTCCCGTAGGGGTCACCATCGGTCACGGTGGGAGGTAACAAAACGGCTTTATGGCCCCTTCGTCTAGCGGTTAGGACGCGGCCCTCTCACGGCTGAAACACGAGTTCGATTCTCGTAGGGGTCACCATCCGGAATTTTCCGGAAAAGTCGTTTGAAATGGCCAAATGGCCCCTTCGTCTAGCGGTCTAGGACGCGGCCCTTTCACGGCTGAAACACGGGTTCGATTCCCGTAGGGGTCACCATTTATCACGGTGTATCAAGCGCCTCGCCCATCACCGGCAAGCTCCCCAACCTCCTGTTCGCTGCGCCTGATCGAGGTGCAGGTGATCGGCATGCGCGGCATTGTAGTCGGGTGACAGCACCGTGGAGAAGGTGCCGCAGGCATTGTCGCGGACTTCGTGCAGAAAGCGCGATGCTGCGGAATCTCTTCCTGCCCAATCACGTAAAACGCTGATTCGACGCCCATTTTTCAGCACGAAGGCGGCGACATCGATTGCGTTGCCGGTCGCATGTTCGCTCCAGCGACCTTCCTTGCCGCCGCCGATCCTGCGGCAGTTTGCGGTGCCGAGATGCTCGATGCGCGCCACCTTCGTACCCAATGCGGATTGAGCAGCGGGCTGCACTCCATGGCGCAGCCACCATGCCAGACCGGCATCGACGGCGCAGGTCGCCTGCGCTCCGGCCGGGCGCAGCTCTACGCCCAGTGCCTCCGGCGCGGAAAGCCGTTTGCGGTCGTCACGGCGGCACTCAGCGGCACTCAACGGTGCCAGAGCCGTACCATCGATGCCCGAACGCTCCAGAAACGTGCGGCAAAGCTGCCTGTCCGCGCGCAAGGCAGCGAGTTTGCGCCCCGTCGCCCAGCCATCGGCATCGTCGAGCGAAAGAGGCGCCCACGGATCATGCTGCGGATGGTCGTGAAGCCATGCCCGTCCCGCCAGCAGGACACCGCCCAGCAGCAGGAGTGTCAGGGCGATGCGGTCGAGCAGAGCCAGCGTCATACCCCTGGATAAGTCTCGCGCCGGTCTATCGTTGCCTCCCATGGGCAAGTCCGCGGAGGCTGTTCGCAAGCCTGTGGAAAACGCGTGGATATAACGCGCAAAAAAGGGGAGCGCATCGCACTCCCCTTTTCGATCCAGTGAAGCAGCCGACCTCAGGAGATCGGCGGCACCGGCTGCGAAGGCGCGTCCGCGTCTTCCTCATGGACTTCGACCAGCCCGCGCCCGACGTGGCTCTTGCGGTAGCCATAGGCGAAGTAGAACACGAGGCCGATCGCGCCCCAGATCGGCAGCACCAGCATCGCTTCCGTTGGCAGGTTGAAGAACAGCGTCACGCAGCCGATGATCGCGATTGGAGCCACCACCCACACCAGCGGCGTGCGGAACGGACGATGGCGATGCGGATCACGCACGCGCAGGATCAGCACCGCGACCGACACCATCAGGAACGCGAAGAGCGTGCCCGAGTTGGAGATGTCCGCCAGCTGGCCGACAGGCAGCAGCGCCGCGGCGATCGCCACGAAGACGCCGGTGATCAGGGTGACGATGTGCGGCGTCTTCCACTTGGGGTGGATGGTCGCCAGCTTCTCCGGCAGCAGACCGTCGCGCGCCATCACGAAGAAGATGCGGGTCTGACCGTAGAGCATCATCAGGATGACCGAAGGCAGCGCCAGGTTCGCTGCGAGGCCGATGAGGTCGCCCGCGCGGGTGTAGTTGATCGAGCGCAGGACGTGCGCCAGCGCCTCCTGCGAGCAGACCAGCGGCTGGCTGCCCTTGGCGGCGAGCGCCGCGCACTGCGCGGTGAACTCTGCCGAGCCGGGCTGCGTGCCCAGCGCGGTCGGCTGGGCGCCGATGGCACCGATCGCGCCGGCTGCGACGAGCAGGTAGAACACGGTGCACAGCGCGAGGCTTCCGATCAGGCCGATCGGCACGTTGCGCTGCGGGTTCTTCGTCTCTTCCGCAGCGGTCGAAACCGCGTCGAAGCCGACATAGGCGAAGAAGATGGAAGAAGCGGCCCCGACTATGCCGAGACCGCTGGTGCCGGCCGGTCCGAACCAGCCATTGGGTGCGAAGGGTGCGAAATGCTCGGTATTGAGCACCGGCAGCGCAAGGATGACGAACATCGTCAGCGCCGCCACCTTGATCGCGACCAGAACCGCGTTGAAAGTCGCGCTTTCCTTGGTGCCCAGCATCAGCAGGAAAGTCACCGCGAGTGCCACGACCACGGCGGGCACATTGATGATGCCGCTGGAGAAGTCGACGCCGGTGAGCGACCACGTCGGCCCGGCCGCCAGCATCGCCGGTAGCTCGAACCCCGTCAGACTTTTGAGCAGGCCCATGAAGTAGCCGGACCAACCGACGGAGACCGCCGAAGCCGCGACGGCGTATTCAAGGATCAGCGCCCAGCCGACCATCCAGGCCAGCACTTCGCCGACGACGGCATAGGAGTACGTGTAGGCCGAGCCCGAAACCGGCACCATCGAGGCCAGTTCCGAATAGCAAAGCGCCGCGACGGCGCAGACCGCGCCGGCGATGATGAAGCTCCACATCATGCCGGGACCGGCCTTCTGCGCAGCTGCGGCAGTGAGCACGAAGATACCGGTGCCGATGATGGCGCCGACGCCCAGAAGCGTCAGTTGGACAGGACCCAGTGATCGGTGAAGAGATTTCTTTTCCGCCGTCGCCAGAATGGCGTCGAGCGGCTTTACGCGTCCGAACATTTGGACCCCCGAATTGCGAATGACGGGAGGCTAACGACAAGGAGCCGCTTGGCAAGAGCCCCCTCCGCTAAATTCCCCAGCATTGTAATATTCTTACAACAATCCGGTATATCCGGAGCGACCCGCGATCGCACGGGCCATTCTGAAGATTTGCCGGGGACCAGATCGGGCGCTAGAAGCCCCACCATGTCCACGACATTCCAGATCGACACCGCGACCAGCCGCGCAAATCCCACTCCGGCACCGATGAAGCGCCTGACGATTCCGGCGATTCGCCGGCGCAAGAAGGACGGCGTGACCGAAGAACCGATCGTCATGCTGACGGCGTACACGGCACGGCAGGCGCAGTTGCTCGACGCGCATTGCGACCTCCTGCTCGTCGGCGACAGCCTCGGTCAGGTGATCTACGGATTGCCCTCCAGCGTGCCGGTGACATTGGAGATGATGATCGCCCACGGCGCCGCCGTCGTGCGTGGCAGCTACCATGCCGCCGTCATCGTCGACATGCCCTTCGGCACTTACGAGCAGTCGCCCCAGCAGGCCTTCGCGAATGCCTCGAGGCTGCTCAAGGAAACCGGCTGCGCGGGCGTGAAGCTCGAAGGCGGAGCGGCGATGGCGGAAACGGTGCGCTTCCTGAACGAGCGCGGTATCCCCGTGCAGGGCCACATCGGCCTGACCCCGCAGGCGGTGAACGTGCTCGGCGGCTACAATGCGCGCGGCCGCAGCGAGGCCGAGGCGGCCAAGATCGTCGCCGATGCCAAGGCGCTCGACGAAGCCGGGGCGTTCTCGATCGTGATCGAGGGCGTCGTCGAGACGATCGCCATCGAGGCCACCCGCGCCATCGCCTGTCCCAGCATCGGGATCGGCGGCTCGGCGCAGTGCGACGGGCAGGTGCTGGTTACCGAAGACATGCTCGGCATGTTCGAGCGGGTGCCGCGCTTCGTGAAGAAGTATGCCGACATGGGCTCGGTGGTTTCGGAAGCAGCCGCGCAGTACGCCGCAGAAGTGCGCGATCGCAGCTTCCCCGGCATCGAGCAGACCTACCAGCCGAAGTGACCGGGTCAGGTGACCCACGCGAAACCAGCTTTTCCGGTTTCGCCCGTTGCGGTGGTTTATCCTCCCTGTCGCGCAGCGATGGGGAGGGGGACCGCCCGCGCAGCGGGTGGTGGAGGGGTAGAACCCCCTCCGTCAGCCCTGCAGGCTGCCACCTCCCCATTGCTTCGCAACAGGGAGGATGAACTACCGCTCACCACCCCAATCAGACCACCCACCCCGCTCAGCCTGAGCCTGTCGAAGGCCCCGAGGCAGGGCGTAAGGTTCCCTATGCTTCGACAAGCTCAGCATGAGCGGGGTGGGTGGGGCAACGTCCATTTCCCACCCACTCAGCTGTAGTCGCCGTCGAAAATACGGCGCGGAAGCATACCCGGCGCCTAGCGTGCCGCCCTGCCCTGCAACCGGCGACGGGCCTCGGCGACGGGCGCGGTATTGCCAAGCAGCGCCTGCGCCTTGTCGAGCAGCGCCCGCGCTTGTGGGGCATAGTCCCCGCTTGCCGCATAGCTGTATCCCAGGGCCTGCGCCGCAAGCGGATTCGATCGCTGGAGGCGATAGGCCGCGAGCGCATTCTCCCGCGCAGCGGCAAGGTCACCGGTGCCGGCCTCCGCCATGGCAAGGTCTGCGCGCAGATCCACGTCGCCCTCGCCGCCATTGTTGCGCAGCCACGCCAGGATCGTCCGGGCGCGCCCGAGATCGCCCGCGCCGACCGCCAGTTCCGCCGCCGCGCGCAAGGCCGGGCGGCTTGTGGGGTTCTGGCCGAGGTAAGCGGTGACCAGTTCGCGCGCGCCCTTTTGGTCGTGCGCCATCGCATAGGCCGCGAACCGGCGCTCGAAGAGGCTTTCCGGCAGCCGGATCTGCGAGGCCAGCGCGTAGCGCTCCTGCGCCTCGGCGGCGTGACCCATCGCCAGTTGCACGTCGCCTGCGAGGGCCTGCGCATCGTAGAATCCGGGGTCGGACCGGCGCAGCGCCTCCGCTGCGACTTGCGCCTCGCCGGTCTGGCCGAGATGCAACATCTGGCCGATGCGGCCGCTCTCGCCCAGTACCCGAAGCTGCGCGCCCTGTCCCCTCGCCGCCCGATCAAGCAACTCCCCTGCATGCTGACGATCGCCGAGAACTTCCCACGCCCGCGCCACGGTGGTGAGCATGTAGGGTGATGCGTCGCCGTCGGCGATGTCGTCGGCGAAGCGCAGGATGGCATAGCGGTACTGCCCCGCCATGACGATCGCACGCAGCAGCAGTTCGCGGGCGTGCATATTGTCCGGGCGCAGCCGCAGCGCCGCTTCGAGCGCCTCGGCCGCCGCTTCAGGGTTGTCGGCAGCGATCTCAGTGATGCCGCGCAGGATGAGCACGGCGGGCTGGTCGTCGAGCTTGCCCTTTGTCCGCGCCAGCAGCCCGCGCGCGAGGCCGTAGTTGCCCGCCCTCGCCGCCAGCACCGCCTGCAGGTAGAAGGCGCGCGGATTCTTCGGACTGAGTTCGAGTACGCGCCGGGTGATCGTCAGGCACTCGCTCGCGTGGCCCAGTTCGCCCAGCGTCGCGGCATATTCGAGCAGGACCGAGACGTCCTTGGGGTCGCGCGTGATCGCGCGCTCGAACCACGGGATCGCAGCCAGCAGGCCGTAGCGATCGCGCACCAGCTGACCCCGGAATTCCAGCGCGCGCACGTTATTGCCATCAAGCTCAAGCGCGCGGTCGGCCGCCTCGATCGCCAGCAGGTGCTCGCCGCCCGCATAACGCAGACGCCCGACCTCGACCCAGAGCCCGGCATCGTTCGGCGTGATCGCCAGTGCCCGGTCGTAGGCACGTCCGGAAGCCGGAAGGTTGCCGTCGAGCCGCTCCAGCAGCCCCAGTGCGCGCCAGCCCTCGGCGGCGCTGGCCTCGGTGAACTCGCCGCGGGCAAGATAGGGCCGCGCGCGGTCGCGGCGGCTTTGCGCGAGCAATGCCTCGCCCATGTAGGCGTTGACCTCCGGCGGTGCGGCTCCCTGTTCGAGCGCCGCGCGCAGCTTCATTTCCGCGTCGATGCCGTCTCCCCGGGCGATGGCCTTGCGGCCTTGCCCGATGAGCTTGTCGGCGCGGGAAATCTCGCCGACGGCTATCGGCGTCGCGGTCGTCAGCACCAGCGAGAAGCACACGGCCAGCACCAGCAGCGGCGGTATCACCGCCGCGCCCCACCTGACAAATCTCCAGAAACGCCCCCCGCGCATCGAAGATCAGGACGGCTGCAAGTCGTACTGCTTGAGCAGGTCGTACAGCGTCGGCCGGCTGATCCCGAGCATCTTGGCAGTGCTGGAAATGTTGCCCTCGCTGCGGGCGAGAGCATGGCGGATGACCTTGCGGTCCGCCGCCTCGCGCGCGGTCTTGAGGTTCAGCGCCGTCGCCACCTGCTCGTCGGGACTGGCCAAGTCGAGGTCGCTGGCACAGACCAGTTTCTCATCCGCCATGATCACCGCACGCTTCACCCGGTTCTCAAGCTCGCGCACGTTGCCGGGCCAGCCCCAGGCATCGATCGCCGCCAGCGCATCGGCGGAAAAGCCGCGCACGCGCGGGTTCATCTCCTTGGCGTAGCGGGTCAGGAACGCCTTCGCCAGCAGTGTCGGATCGCCCGGCCGCTCGGCGAGGCCGGGGATGCGCACGACGATCTCGGCGAGGCGATAAAACAGGTCTTCGCGGAACCGCCCTTCGGCGATCATCCCCTCGAGGTTCTGGTGCGTGGCGCAGACGACGCGGGTATCGACCGGGATCGACTGGCGGCTGCCGACGCGCTCGATCACGCGCTCCTGCAGAAAGCGCAGCAGCTTGACCTGCAGTTGCAGCGGAATGTCGCCGACTTCGTCGAGGAACAGGGTGCCGCCCGCAGCCTGCTCGATCTTGCCCGGCGTGGTCTTCACGGCGCCGGTGAAGGCGCCCTTCTCGTGCCCGAACAGCTCGCTTTCGAGCAGGTTCTCCGGGATCGCCGCGCAGTTGATCGCCACGAACTCGCGCTTGGCGCGGCCGCTGGCCTCGTGGAGCCCGCGCGCCAGCAGTTCCTTGCCGGTGCCGCTCGCCCCCAGCAGCATCACCGATACGCTGGTATTCGCCACGCGCTCTATGGTGCGCGCCACTTTAACCATTTCCGGCGCGGCGGTGATCATCCGGCCGAGGACTTTCTCGTCCTTCTCCACCTTGCCGGCGAGGCGGCGGTTCTCTTCCTCGAGCCGGTGCAGGTGAAGCGCGCGGCGCACGATGTGACCGAGCGCATCGATGTCGACCGGCTTCTGGTAGAAGTCGTAGGCCCCGCGCGCGATCGCCTGCAACGCGCTTTCCCGCGCCCCGTGGCCCGATGCGACGACGACCTTGGTGTCGGGCTTGAGCGCCATGATCTCGTCGAGGATCGCAAAACCCTCGGTGGTGCCGTCCGGGTCCGGCGGCAGGCCGAGGTCGAGCGTCACCACGTCCGGCATCTCCGAGCGCAGCAGCGCGATGGCGCTGGCGCGGTCCCCGGCGACGAAGACCTCGAAATCCTCGTAGGCCCACTTGAGCTGTGCCTGAAGCCCGGCGTCGTCCTCGACGATGAGCAGCTTGGGCAGAGATTCAGTCATCAGGCCACCTTCTCGGCGTAGTTCGGATAGATGTCGGTCGCCGCCGCCAGCGGCAGGCGCACCGTGAAGCGAGAGCCCAGCCCCTCGCGCGATTCGACGTCGAGACGGCCGCGCATCGCGCGCACCAGTTCGCGCGCCTCGAAGGCGCCGATGCCGAAGCCGCCCGACTTGGTCGAGACGAAGGGCTTGAACAGGCGGTTGCGCACGAAGTCGGCGCTCATGCCGGTGCCGCTGTCGAGCACCTCGAAGCGGGCGTTGATCCCTTCGACCACGAGCGACAGGAACACCGGGCTCTCCGGCTCGCTGGCATCGACGGCATTCTGGACGAGGTGCACGAGCACCTGCTCCAGCGAATGCCGACTGGCGGTGACCATGATGTCGCGCGATTCGGCGAGGACGACCTGCGGGCTGTCCTTGAAGCGTTCCATGACCAGCCCGAGCACCTCGGTCGCGGCCACCTGCTCGACCCGGTCCACGCCGCCCGAACCGTAGCGCGAGAGCCGCGCCAGCAGGGCATTGAGCTTGTCCGAGGAATTGCGCAGCGTCACCAGCATGTCGGCGCGGAAGGCGGGTTTTTCCGCGTGAAGTTCGGCATTGCGCGCCAGCAGGCTGAACTGGCTGGCGAGGTTCTTGATGTCGTGCATCACGAAGGCGATGCGACGGTTGAAGTCCTCGAACCGCGCGGATTCGGCGAGCGCGAGCTGGCTGGCATTCTCCGAGAGATAGCTTGCTACCTGCTGGCCGATGACGCGCAGGAGGTCGAAGTCCTCCCAGTCGAACTTGCGCGCCAGTTGCGGCCGGGCCAGCACCACCATGCCGACGAGGCGGTCGTAGTGAACAAGCGGGATCAGCGCCCAGGCGCGCGGGTGGTCGATCAGCCAGTTCGGGATCGTGGTTCCGCTCTCACGACCCGCGCGCACATCGTCGAGATCGGCGATATAGCCGGTGCGCTCGAAATGGGCGATGTCCTGCACCGGGATCGCGACTGCGGGCACCTCGATCTCGCGCCAGTTCCAACGGGCGGCAAGGGTCAGTTCGCCGTGCTCGCCGGGGGTAAGGAGCAGGCCCGCCGGGCTCTCGAAGACATCGGCCATCGACTGGACGACGCGCTCGCCGAGGGCCGCGCTCTGGTCGGAGCCGATGGTGCGGGTGAAGCGCAGCCATTCCTCGCGATAGTCGTAGCGGTGCTGGAAGAAATGCTTGGCGAGGATGACCTTGAACCACGACCGCACCCGCCGCGAGGGCAGCACGACCAGGGCGAAGGCGCTGCCGAGCGTCAGGAAAGCCAGTTCCACCAGCCGCGCGAAGTTGCCGCCCGCGTAGGACAGCCACTGCGCCACAGCCACCATGGCGACGAGGTAGACGCCGATGACCATCAGCGAGAAGGTCTGGAACGTCACCGCGCGCGACGGGCGCAGGCGCAGGTCGTCACGGTTCTTCGCCCCGCCGATTGCGATGCAGACGGCGACGGCGATCGCGGCGAGGCCTCGAATCGCGGCGATCTCGTAAGGCCAGTTACCCGCGAGATAGGCGATGGTGTAAAGGTTGAGGTCGAAGGCCCAGAGCACCGCCAGCCCCATCGCGGGCCAACGCAAGGCCCCCCGCGATTCGCGCGGCGCCCCCGCATAGAGATTGTGCGCGAGAACGAGACCGCCAACGGTCACCAGCAGCCGGAACATCACGTTGAACTGGAACGCGAAGCTGAGAACGTCGCTGTCGATTTCCAGCCGCGAGAGGCTCGAATTGACGACGAGATGAATGATCTCGACCGCGCCGAGCGCGAAGATCACCGGCCGGATCGGCGCCACGCTGGCATCGCGCCCGTCGCTCGCGAACAGGCGATAGACCACCACCAGCCAGGTGAGGTTGCGGGCGCTTTCCGAAAGCGCAGGCAGGAACGTCACTTCCGGCGTACCGATGCCGAAAGCGCACGCCAGGCTCCACAAGCCGGTAAAAAGCAGCGCGACGACCATGGCCGTGCCCGCAGCGCCGAACCGGTCGCGGCGGGAGAACAGCCAGATTGCGATGCTCGCCAGCGCGATGGCCCCCGTCAGGTCGAGCCCGACGCCCATCGTCGCCCAGACGGCGGAGGCCTTCATCATCGCGCGCCCTCGCTCCAGAGCACCACGCGCAAGGTCTGGAGGATGATCAGGAAGTCGAGGAAAGGCGTGTAGTTCTTGGCGTAATAAAGATCGTATTCGAGCTTGTTGCGCGAATCCTCGATCGAGGCGCCGTAAGGGTAGTTGATCTGCGCCCAGCCGGTGATGCCCGGCTTCACCATGTGGCGCTCGGCGTAATAGCGCAGTTGATCCTCAAGATCGGCGACGAACTCCGGGCGCTCGGGGCGCGGGCCGACGAAGCTCATTTCGCCCTTCAGGACGGTCCAGGCCTGCGGCAGTTCGTCGATGCGGACCTTGCGGATGAACTTGCCGATGCGGGTGACGCGCGGGTCGTCCTTCGATGCCCACTGCGCGCCCGCAGCCTCGGCATCGGTACGCATGGAGCGCAGCTTGATGACGTCGAAATGCTGGCCGAACAGACCGACGCGCGGCTGGCGATAGAAGGCCGGTCCCCGGCTATCGACTTTCACCAGAAGCGCGAAGATCAGGATGACCGGCGCGGTAGCCGCCAGCAACAGCAGGCTGACGGCGATGTCGAACACGCGCTTGGCCGCGCTGGAGATCGCCCGGCCGGACGAGAAACCGTCGGAGAAGATCAGCCAGCTCGGGTTGACGGTGTCGAGATCGACGCGGCCGGTCTCGCGCTCCAGGAAGCTGGAGAACTCGTTGACGTGGACGCCCGCCGTCTTGATGCGCAGCAGGTCCTTCAATGGCAGCGCGTTGCGCCGCTCCTCCAGCGCCAGCACCACTTCGCTGACTCCGAGGTTCTCGACGTAGCGGGTCAGGTTGTTGATGGCCGAGCGGGAGATGGCCTCCTCGACCACCGGCACGCTTTCGCTCATGGCGACGTAGCCGACGATAACGAAGCCGCTCTCGGGACGCTCTCCCAGCACCCGCAGGCGCTGCGCGCGCTCGCCCGCGCCAAGCACGAGCACCCGGCGGCGAAAGGCGCTGGTGCCGAGGAAACCGCCCAGCAGCAGCCGGTTGAAGATCATCAGCACGATTGCGAAGGCCATCGAATAGGCCAGCGTCGAGCGCCAGAAATTCTGCCCGCCGACAAGAAAGTCCACGAAGGACAGTGCAATGACGCCGAGCGAGATCGCCACCAGCAATCGCGCCGCCGCGAACCGCATCGATCGCAGCGCGTCGGCTCCATAGACGCCTACCGCCACCATCGACAGCGAGATCACCGCGGCGAAGGCGCCATGCGCGATAAGCCGGTCGGCCAGCGGCGCCGGGTCGATGCCGATCTGCTGGGCGCGCAGCCGCCATGATGTCTCGTTGGCCGCCGCCAGCAACAGCACGTCGACCAGCCAGAGCAGCACCACGGCATGCGGGATATAGTGTTTGAACAGACGAATCATCGTCGCTTGCGCCATCCTTCGTGGCCGAATTCCGGCACTCGAACGATGGCCTAGGCTAAAGGCGTAAAATGTCGGTTACCTTGACAGGTGTGCCAATAAAATCAGTATTTTTGCCGAAAACCTGAAACACTGCGCTGTCGGAGCGCCTTACATCCCCTGCTTCGCCATAAGGCGCAGCGCCGTCAGCGTGAGGGCCTGTGCGCCCGAGGCGATCACCTTGTCGGCCTGCGGTGCCCAGAACGGGCTGTGCAGCGAAGGCATCGGCGGACCTCCGGCCTTCGCCGCCGCCAGCTTGGCGGGATCGGCCCCGCCGACCCAGAAGATCACCGACTTGATGTGCGCCTCATCGGCGCGGCGGAACTCGCCGAAATCTTCGCCGCCCATCGCCGAAGGGGTGATCACCACGTTGTCCGCACCCATTTTCCCCTTGAGGTCGGCAACGGCCTCCTCGGCGAACTCGGGCGTGTTCCAGGTCGCGCGGGTGTGCGGCTCCTTGACCTGGATCTGCGGCATCAGGGCGTCCGGCAGGCCCGACGCGATCGCCTCCCCGCGCGCGACGCGGGCGATGCCGTCGAGCAGCCGCTGGCGCGTCTCGTCGGAATAGCTGCGCACCGTCAGTTCCAGCTTCGCCTGATCGGAAATGATGTTGTGCTTGGTCCCGGCGTGGAACGACCCGACCGTCACCACTACGGGATCGAGCGGATTGGTCTCGCGGCTCACCAGCGTCTGCAGCTTCATCACGATCGCGCTCGCGAGCACGATCGGGTCGCGCGTGGTCTGTGGGTAGGCGCCGTGCCCGCCGACCCCGCGCACGAGCATGTCCACGCTGTCCACATTGGCGAGCGCCCAGCCTTTCGCCGCGCCGACGACACCGGCGGCAAGCTCCGGCGTGTCATGGAACGCCAGCGTGTAATCAGGCTTGGGAAAGCGCGTGTAGAGCCCGTCCTTGAGCATCTCCAGCGCGCCCAGCCCCATCTCCTCGGCCGGCTGGCCGATCATGACCAGCGTGCCCGACCATTCGCCCTTGCGCGCGGCCATGAGACGCGCCGTTTCGATCCAGGCGGTCATGTGCGTGTCGTGACCGCAGGCATGCATGATGCCGCTTTCCACGCCCGCCGTGGACGTGCCGCGCCTGTTTGACGCGAAGGGCAGCCCGGTCTGCTCGATAACCGGCAGCCCGTCCATGTCCGCGCGGATGAGGATGGTCGGCCCCGGCCCGTTCTTCAGGACCGCGACTATGCCGGTGCGTCCGACCTTCTCGGTGACCGTGAAACCCACCTTGCGCGCGGCATCGGCCATGATCTTGGCACTGCGCACTTCCTGAAAGCTGAGTTCGGGATTGGCGTGTAGATCGCGATAAGTCTCCATCAGCCCCGGCAGGTCACGCGCCACTGTATCGGCAACGGGCTCTGCCATTGCAGGCAGGGAAACGCTCGCAAGAACGCAGGCGGATGCAAGGAGAACGGCGCGCATGAGCGAAAGCTACGTCAGCCCCGTCAGCTCCGCAATCGGCGTGAAGTTTTTCTCATAGGCCCGATAGAAACTCCGTATAGACATTCTCTACCAAATAAATAGATTGACCCTCGAAGCGCAGGGTTCGCCTGTTCTTCCGCGGCATTTGATGGCTGTCAGCTTGCTCCGCGTCACCAACCGCTAAAGCGCACGAAACCGCAAGGCGACAACGCCGGGCTTCGTGCCTCCCGATGGAGATACGAAATGTTCAACTCGATCCCCCGCATCACCTCGCAAGTCCTGCGTGCCCGGCCCGGTACCGACGTGCGCCTGCCACATCCCTCGTGGCGCGGCGCCACCGATTCGCCGCCGAGAGGCGGCGCGGCCACGATCCGCAGCGCGGGCGACTTCTGGTCCCGCCTCGGCCTGTGAGGCTTCTGCAATGACCCCATCGGGCGGCATCGAAATCCGCATCTCTCCAGCCGGAGTTCGATGTCGCCCGTTAACATCACTTGTGACACAGTAGGCCCGTGAAGACCGCGCTCATCATCCGCCACGTTCCCCACGAAGGGGTCGCAGGCTATCGCAAGCCCATCGAGGACGCCGGCTACGAAGTCAGCCGGATAGACGTCACCGACCCGGAATTCTCAACCCTCGATCTGCGCGAGCCGGACCTGCTCATCATGATGGGCGGGCCGATGGGCGTCTACGAGCAGGACCGTCATCCCTGGATCGGCTGCCAGCTACGCCGCCTTGCTATGCGACTGGAGGCGGACCGTCCGACGCTGGGCGTGTGCTTCGGCGCGCAGATGATGGCCAGCGCGCTCGGCGCCAGGGTGTTTCCCGGCCCGGCGAAGGAAGTCGGCTTCCACCCCGTTCAGGTTCACGAGCACGCCGCCGACAGCCCGCTGCGCCATGTGCGCGAAGTGCCGGTGCTGCACTGGCACGGCGACACGTTCACCAAACCGGAGGGCGCGGAATTCCTCGCCTCGACCTCGCTTTACGAGCATCAGGCGTTCCGCCGGGGCCGCAACCAACTGGCGTTGCAGTTCCATGCCGAAATGGGCGAGGACCCGCGCTTCGACGCCTGGATCGACCAGTGGCCCGAAGCCGTCGTCGAGGCGGGAGGCTGCCCTCAGGCCCTCCGCCAGCGACACGACGAACTCGGCCCCGGCGCGGTTGCGGCGGGGCGCGCGATGATCGCTGACTGGCTGCAGGGCTTGAACTAGCCATACCGCCCGATTCGCGCGACGCTCCGGCTGGCGGCGGGGGCGTAGCAGGATTACTCTGCGGCCATGGCTGACGGCATTCCCACGCGGCGCTCGATGAACTGGCGCACCTTGCCCCCCACACTCGCCCGAGCGCTGGCGGGATTCTTCCCGGTCGGCGTCTTCGCGCTAGTCCTGCTGTGGATGATGGGCGAGCGGGGCGTCCTTGGCGGCATGATCGCAGGAACCGTGCTCGGCGCCGTGGCCGCCTGGGCGCTGACGCGGCTGATCGCGGCCTACCCGCTGGTACAGTGGGTAGCGGCAATCGTCGTCGCGCTGTTGCTGGTCCTCGTCATCGCCTCATTGTTCTGAGGACGATCGAAGGAAGTGGTGCCCCTGGCCCGACTCGAACGGGCACGCCTTTCGACAAACGATTTTGAGTCGTTCGCGTCTACCATTCCGCCACAGGGGCACGGAAACGAGGCGCGACGCTTAGACGGCACTTCGTCAGGGTTCAAGCCCGTTCAGAAGATCCAGTCCATCGCGACGTGGAGAAGACGCGATTTCATCGCCCCCTTGCGCGATCCAAGCGTCCCGATCTCGAAGCGCGGACCATCATCGTCGGTCTGATATGTCAGCTTCAGCCACGTCTTCTCGGGCTTGAGCAGCTCGATCTCGCCCACCGCCTGCGATCGCAGCGACGTGCGCGCGTTGATCGTCGGCACGGCGGTCAGGTCGAATTGCCGTTGCTTCGCCAGAGGCACCGGCTGCTCGGCAAATGCAGGCGAAGGCGCCGCCGCAAAAAGCAGCGCAAGGGCGCAACGGCGAGGGACATGGCGTTCCATGTCCCGGCGTTTTACACCCGTTTGCGGAAAATTCCGCGACGGTTTCGTTTCAGTTCAGAGAATCACCCTCCGAGACACGCCGAAACGTGCCCCAGAGGGTGATGAAATCATGCCTTGAGGGCGGTCGCGACGATCTTGTGCAGGCGCGAGTGCAGCACGTCGTTACCCGCGAGGATTTCGGTGTCGCAGATCGGGTTCGAACGACCCTTCCAGTCCGACACGAAACCACCGGCCTCACGCACGAGCAGGCAACCCGCTGCGGTATCCCACGGCTTGAGGTCCGATTCCCAGAATCCCTCGTAGCGGCCCGAGGCGACCCAGGCGAGATCGAGCGCGGCCGATCCGAAGCGGCGAATGCCCGCCACCTGCGGCGCGAGGCCGTGATAGATCTTGGTCCAGACGCCGTGATCGCCGTGCCCCGCGAACGGAATGCCGGTTGCGATCAGGCTCTCGTCGAGATGACGGCGCGAGGAGACGCGCAGGCGGCGGTCGTGCAGCCACGCACCGCGTGCCTTCTCGGCCCAGTAGCTTTCGTCGGTGACCGGGTTGTAGATCAGGCCGGCGGTGACCTCACCCCAGCCCTTCCCGTCCAGACGCGGCTCCTGCACCGCGATCGAGATCGCGAAGTGCGGGATGCCGTGAAGGAAGTTGGTCGTGCCGTCGAGCGGATCGACGATGAAGCGCGGCTTAGTCGGGTCGCCCTCGATCTCGCCGGCTTCCTCGAACAGATAGCCCCAGTCCGGCCGCGCGGCGCGCAGTTCGTCCCAGATGGTGCGCTCGGAAGCCTGGTCGGCCTTCGACACGAAGTCCGCAGGGCCCTTGCGGCTGACCTGCAGGTGCTCGATTTCGCCGAAGTCGCGACGCAGGCGGTTGCCGGCCTTGCGGGCGGCCTTCTCGATGACGCGGATGAGACCGGAAATGGCGGCCATGACTGTACTTCACTCCTGTGGGCCGACATCGGCCCCGATTGTCAGCGGCCTTGCGGCGCGGGTTTGGCGGGGGCCGCGCCAGCGGCAGGCGCAGTCGGCTTGTAGCCGCAGATCTGTGCCATGACGCTCAGCAGTTCGCTGGGATTGTCACGGCTGATCTTGCCTGAATTCTCGGCGATCACCTTGTCCATCGATTCGGTGATCTTGCCGAGCGAATTGTCGTAGATGCAGCCGACGAGCGCGCCCTTGACCGGTTCCTCGATCTTGTCCGACTGCAACCCGCTGATGAGCACCTTGAGGTAGAGCATCGCGTGCTGTGCCTGCGAGTCGCCGCCTGCGGGTGCCGCAGCGGCAGGCTTGGCGGCGCTCTTTGCAGCAGCCTTGGGGGCAGCAGCGTAAGCAACGGAGGAAGTTCCCGCGATCGCCAGGGCGGCGGTCGCGACGGTCAGGACGAGCTTGTTCATTCAGTCTGCCTTCTTCACGTAAGTCTTTTCATAGACGTCCACGATGATGCGCGTACCGCTTTCGATGTGCGGCGGCACCATCACGCGCACGCCGTTGTCGAGAACGGCGGGCTTGTAGCTGGACGAGGCGGTCTGGCCCTTCACCACGGCGTCGGCTTCGACGATGGTGGCTTCGACCTGCTCGGGGAGCTGGACCGAAATCGGGCGCTCTTCCCACATTTCCAGGCTCACCTGCATGCCGTCCTGAAGGAACGCGGCAGCATCACCCAGCAAATCGGCGGGAAGCGAGATCTGGTCGTAGTTCTCGGTATCCATGAACACCAGGTCGTCGCCCTCGGCGTAGAGGAACTGGAAGTCCTTGGTGTCGAGGCGGACGCGCTCGACGGTGTCGGCACTGCGGAAGCGCACGTTGGTCTTGCGGCCGTCGATCAGGTTCTTCATCTCGACCTGCATGAAGGCGCCGCCCTTGCCGGGCTGCGTGTGCTGCGTCTTCGCGACCTTCCAGATGCCCTTTTCGTATTCAAGGATGTTACCGGGACGGATATCGACGCCACTGATCTTCATGGTTCTGGCCTTCAGGATGGGAAAGAGCTGAATCGTGGGGCCACAGCAGGCGCGACCCTCGAAAGGATGCGCCCTTAGACGAGGTCGCGAGGCATGGCAATTGCTTCGCGCCGATGCTAGCTGAATGCCATGAAGCGTGCCTCCCTTCCCGTTGTGCTGTTGGCCCTCGTCGCCGGCTGCGCCTCCGCAGAGCCTGCCCCGCCTCCGGTGAGCGGCGGGCTGATCTCCACCCTGCCCATCGGCACTTACAGCTGCGAGATGGCGGGCGACGCGGGCGGCCTCGTCGGCAAGCCTTTGCCGGACTACGAGTTCCGCGTGGTCAATGCCTCGGCTTACAAGGCGGGCGGCATTCGCGGCAGCTACCTGCTGACAGGCGACTACGTGACGATGACCGGCGGCAAGCTCAAGGGCCTCAAACTGCACCGGCTCAAGGACACGTACTTGCGCAAGGTCGAGGACAACGGCAGCGACGGCGAAATGCGCTGCGTTCGCAGTTCGCGCCGCTGATCGCTCCGGCGGTTTGCCCTTGAGATAGGGCGGCCCTAGCTCTCGGAAAACTCCGGGAGCGGGCGATGGAACTTCAACTGCAGGGCAAGGTCGCGATCGTCACCGGCGCGACCGCGAACATCGGCCGCGCCGTCGCGCTGGACCTCGCAGCCGAGGGCGCCCTTCCCGTCCTCGTCGGCAGAGACCACGAGGCAGGCGCAAGGCTGGTCACCGACTGCAATGCGCGCGGCGCACCCGAGGCGGTGTTCGTCGCCGCCGACATGCTGGACCCTGTCTCTCCCGCGATAGTGCTGAAGGCCGCCGAAGCGCTCGGCCCAATCTCGGTGCTGGTGAACAACGTCGGCGGCAACGTCGATCAGGGCCTCTTCGTCGATTCCGATCCGGCGAAATGGATGGCGGACATCGACCTCAACTTCGGCACCGTGCTGCGCATGACCCATGCCGTGTTGCCCGGCATGATCGCCCGCAAGGCCGGGGCGATCGTCAACGTCGGTTCAACCGCCGCACTGGTGGGCGACTACATGCTGCCGGTCTATTCGGCCGCCAAGGGGGCGGTGCACAGCTTCACCGTGGTGCTCGCCAAGGAAGTCGGCGCCCACGGGATTCGCGTCAATGCCGTCGCGCCTTACGCCACGATCCCGACCGACCCGGCCAGCCTCAGCAGCGGCAGCCGCTTCAACCCCGAAACCGGGCTGTTCTCGAAAGGCACCGCCAGCGTCAGCGAAGAGGACCGCGCGCTGCGCCAACGCCGCACGTTCGTCGGCCGTCCCTTTGCGGCGCCTGAGGAAATGGCGGCGATGGTGACTTTTCTGGCCTCGGCGCGGGCCAGCTTCATCACCGGGCAGGTCTACCCCGTGGACGGCGGCGCCCTGCTCTGACGGGAGATAAACGATGATCGACCAAACTGCCGTGCAGGCACTCATCGACAAGGAAGCGATTCGCGAACTGGTGCTGCTCTACTCGCGTGCGATCGACCGGCAGGACATCGCCCTGCTGCGCGACCTCTATACCGATGATGCCACCGACACCCATGGCGACAGCTTCGACGGTCCGGCGGGGGACTACTGCGACTTCATCGCCCGTGCCTTTCCGCACATGCCCTACTCCGGGCATCACGTGTGCAACCACCTGATCGCGGTCGATGGAGACGTGGGCAGCGGCGAGGTCTACGGCCTGGCCTGGCACCTCATCCCAACCCGCGAAGGCGGGCGCGAGGAGGACTTCATGGCCGTGCGCTACATCGACAACTACCGGCGCTGTGCCGACGGGCGGTGGCGCTTCTCCAGGCGGGTCGTGACGTATGATTTCAAATTGCGCCGTCCGTTCGACGGCAGCGGCCTGCTGGGGCTCGCAGAGCGCGATCCAAGCTATGCCGAATGTCTCCAGCCGCTGCTCCGCAGGGGAACGCGCGGCTGAAGCCTCATGTTCGGGAGGTCAGGCCCCGACCAGCCCGCGAATCGCGCTTTCGAACAGGCCGCGCCCGTCCGTACCGCCATGCGTGGTCTCGATCGCGCGCTCGGGGTGGGGCATCATGCCCAGCACATTGCCCGCATCATTGAGCACGCCCGCGATCGAACGCGCCGAACCGTTGACCTCCTCGGCATAGCGGAAGGCAACGCGGCCCTCGCCCTCGAGGCGGTTCAGCGTCTCATCGTCGGCGAAGTAGTTGCCGTCATGATGCGCCACCGGAATGCGCACGACCTGCCCCGCTTCGTAGGCATTGGTGAACAGCGACTGCGCGTTCACGACCTCGAGCCCGACTTCACGGCACACGAAGTTCAGCCCGGCATTGCGCAGCAGCGCGCCCGGCAGCAGCCCGCTTTCGGTCAGTACCTGGAAGCCGTTGCACACGCCGAGCACCGGCACACCCTTGTCCGCTGCCGCGATCACCGCCTGCATGATCGGCGAGCGCGAGGCGATCGCGCCGCAGCGCAAGTAATCGCCGTAGGAGAAGCCGCCCGGAACCGCGATGAAGTCGAGGCCCTCGGGCAGTTCGCTGTCGCCGTGCCAGACGCGGTGGGGCGCGGTGCCCGAAACCTTTTCCAGCGCCACCGCCATGTCGCGGTCGCAGTTCGAGCCCGGGAAGGTGATGACGGCGGAGGTGAAGGCCATCAGGCGGCCACCTTCTCGATGCGGTAGTTCTCGATCACCATGTTGGCGAGGAGCTTGCGGCACATGTCGTCGATCGCCTCGTCGGTGACGCTCTCGGCAACGTCCAGCTCGAACAGGCGGCCGGCGCGCACGTCGTTGACGCCGGAAAAGCCGAGGCCCTCCAGCGAGTGGTGGATCGCGCGACCCTGAGGATCGAGGACACCGGGCTTGAGGCTGACGTGGACGCGGACTTTCATCTGGCAGGCCTTTCGCAGGATAGCGGGCAGATTCGTTGGATGCGCCTATGACCCTTCGCAGCCGCCGGGGCAAGGTTGAACGCGCCGTCGAATGGGCGGCCTGTTGAATGGCGACCTGCGACCTGCCATCACCGGGCGATGAGCAGCGCAGCATCCATTTCCTTCACCGATCAGGTCGCCATAGTTACCGGAGCAGGCACCGGGCTCGGCCGCGCCTATGCGCTCGAACTGGCACGGCGCGGGGCCAAAGTCATGGTCAACGATCTCGGCGCGGCGCGGGACGGATCGGGCCAGTCCGACGCGGCTCTGCAGGTCGTCGAGGAAATCCGTAGCCTGGGCGGTGAGGCCATGGCCGATGGCGGCGACGTCTCCGACTACGCACAGATGGAAGCGATGGCCGCCCGCGCGAGGGAAGCCTGGGGCGGCATCCATGTCCTCATCAACAACGCCGGCATCCTGCGCGACCGCACGTTCGCCAAGATGGACCCCGCCGATTTCGAGCTGGTCGTGCGTGTCCACCTCCTCGGCAGCGCCTTCGCGACGAAGGCTGTATGGGAGACGATGCGCGAGCAGACCTACGGCCGCGTCTTGATGACCACGTCCTCGACCGGGCTTGGCGGCAATTTCGGACAGGCGAATTACGGCGCGGCCAAGGCGGGCGTGCTCGGCCTCGCCCGAACGCTCCGGCTGGAAGGCGCGAAGTACGGCATCCGCGTCAATACCATTGTGCCGACCGCCGGCACCCGCATGACCGCCGACATCTTCCCCGAGGAAGCCTACAAGGCGTTCGAGCCCGGCAATGTCGTGCCCGCCGCCGTGTTCCTTGTCTCTCCCGAGGCGCCGACCGACACCATCCTCGCGGCCGGTGGCGGCGTGTTCCAGGGCACGTGGATCACCATGAACGATGGCGTCCTGCTCCCGGAATCCGCCCGCAGCGCCGAGGACGTCGCCGCCGCATGGCCGCGCATCGCCGACCGGTCGGGCGACCATCCGTTCGAGACCGGCATGGACCAGGCACATCACGCGCTGTCGATGCTGATGCGGGCGCCTTAACAAGCGGAGGCAATTGCGATTGACGGTGCCTGCCCACGCGGGCAGCTTCGCAGCCGCTTAAGGGGAACGCCTTGTATTCCGAAGACGATCTGCAATCCGCCGTCAGTGCCGAAGCCATCAGCGCCGAGGCGGCGGACGCCTTGCGCGCCCATGTGGCTACGACACGCGTGGTGCCGATGGCGGACGAGGAAAACATTCGCCTCGTCACCAGTTTCAACGACATCTTCGTGGGCATCGCCTGCCTGCTGGTGATCTTCTCCGGCGTTTACGCGGCGGGCGCCAACGACCAGCGCTGGTGGATGGCCGGCCTGCTCGTCGCCATGGCCAGCTGGCTCATGGCCGAGATCTTCACGCGCAAGCGCCGCATGGCCCTGCCCTCGATCATCGTGCTCGCCTCGTTCGTCGTCGGCCTCGGGCTTTTTGCCGGAGCGCTCGTCGCGGAGGCCATGCCCGAGCATCGGGTGCCGGTCTATTACGAGTTCAACGGCGAGCGGCACACCTGGCACCGGATGGAGCGCTATCCCTGGCAGGACGCAGCCATCATGCTGAGCGCCGCCATAGCGGCCGGAGTCGGGGCGCTGCTCCACTGGCTGCGTTTCCACGTGGCGATCACGATTGCGGCCGGAACCGGCGCCGTCGTGCTGCTCCTGCTTTCGGCGATCGCCTGGGCCACCGGGCAGGCATTGGCGGCCAACCCGGTCCTCGCGCCCGCCGCCTTCCTGTGCGGGCTGGCGGTCTTCGCCTTCGCCATGCGCTGGGACTTGTCCGACCGGGCTCGG
This sequence comes from Novosphingobium resinovorum, assembly GCF_027922145.1. GTDB lineage: Bacteria > Pseudomonadota > Alphaproteobacteria > Sphingomonadales > Sphingomonadaceae > Novosphingobium > Novosphingobium resinovorum. Next base: position 53,690 of record NZ_BSFC01000039.1, read on the forward strand.
CGGACCCAGCGCGCTGACATCGCGTTCTGGCTCCACCTGCTCGCCGCGCCGCTGATCGCGCATTCGCTGTTCTACTGGCTGGGCGTGCTGAACGGCGACGACGTGACTCCGGGCCATGCCGCAGGGGTGCTCGTCACCTATGTGGCATTTGCGCTCGTCGCCCTGCTGGTGGACCGGCGGGCTCTGCTGGTGTCGGCGCTGATCTACGTGCTGGCGGCATTGAACGGCCTCCTGCGCAATGCCGGTACGATCGAGATGAACCTGGCGATCTCCACGCTGTTCGTCGGTGCGGCGCTGCTCGCGTTGTCGGTGTTCTGGACCCCGCTGCGCCGCGCCCTGCTGACGCTGGCGCCGGAAAGCTGGCGCGAACGGCTACCCGCTTCGGCTTAAGCATCCTCCCTGTCGCAAAGCAATGGGGAGGTGGCAGCGACACAGTTGCTGACGGAGGGGGTGTTTGCGCCGCTGCCCCCTCCACCACCGACTGCGTCGGCGGTCCCCCTCCCCATTGCTTCGCAACGGGGAGGATACACTTGCCGTCATCCCAGCGAAGGCTGGGACCGCTATGGCCATGAAGCGCCCTATCGACGGGCCGGTGTAGTTTCGCCGCAGCCTTGCCGAGACCTCGCGATATGACGAAAGCGGTCCCAGCCTGCGCTGGGATGACGGGCTTTCAACCGAGAACGCTCAGTCCTCGACAACCTTGAGCAATTTGCGTTCCAGCGAACTCAGCACATTCGAGAGTTCGTGCCCGCGCTTGAGCACTTGCCCCGCTTCGCCGAACAGGGTCCACATGCCTTGTTTGCCGCGCAGCGAGGGGCGCTTCTCGATCCGCGCCTGCGGGCGTTCGGCGGCGCGGCGAAAAGCGCTGAAACTGGCGGCCTCGCGCGCGAAATCCATCGCGTAGTCGCGCCAGAGCCCGGCCGCGACCATCCGGCCGTAGAGATCGAGAATTCGCTGGAGTTCCAGCCGGTCGAACCCGACCTGCGACGGCTGGACGCCGGGAAACGGGACGACGCTACCTGAGGTAATTCCGCCTGCCACCATTCAGCGGCTCACCAGCGCTCGTTTTCGCGCGCTGCGTGCTGACGCTCGGAGATAAGTTCCTCCACCTGAGCGCGCAGCAAGGCCACCTGCTGTTCGAGATCCTCGACGCGCTGGGCGCCGCCGGTGGGCTCGCAGGGTTCCTTGCAAGGCGTGCCGTAGGGCATGAATTCCTTGGCCCAGGTCTCCGCCTTGACCAGCGTGGAGCGGGCCTTGAGGCCGATCATCGTCGCACCCTCGGGCACGTCTTCGGTCACGACTGCGCTGGCGCCGATGCGGGCACGGCGGCCGATGGTGACGGGGCCGATGATCTGCGCGCCCGAACCCACGATCACGTTGTCGAGCAGGGTCGGGTGGCGCTTGCCGCCGACGCCGTTGGTGGGGTTGGAACCGCCCAGCGTCACGCACTGGTAGATCGTCACGTTGTCGCCGATCACCGCGGTCTCGCCGATCACGGTGAAGCCGTGGTCGATGAAAAAGTTGCGGCCGATCTGCGCGCCCGGATGAATGTCGATCGCGGTCAGGAAGCGCGCAAGGTGGTTCACCACGCGGGCGAGGAAGAACAGGTCCGCCTGGAACAGGGCATGCGCGATGCGGTGCCAGAACAGAGCCCATACGCCCGGATAAAGCAGCACTTCCCAACGCGAACGCGGCGCAGGATCGCGTGCGACAACCGAGTCCAGATAGCGGATGATATTACCCAGCATCGCCGGAAATTCCCATCAATCGTTCCACTTTGCAACTTTTGTTGCAAAGCCGCCCTCACGTTACCGTCTGGAAATGCGCGATATGCGCATTTCGCGGCACCAGCCGCCCGGAAAATGCAGCGCATTTTCCAGACAAACCCTTAAGTCTGGGCGCCGCCTTTAGTCTCTTCCAGCGCGTCGCGCCAGATGGCCATTGTGGGGGCCGTCTTGCGCTCGAGACTGAGCCGGTCGATGGCGGCGACCAGACGTTCGACGCCCACATGGCTACGGGTACAACGTCCTACAAGATATTGCGTTGCCGAATGATCGAGAACCAGCCCGCGCATCTCGGCATGAACTTCCATCAGCGCGATGAGCATCGCATCGTCCGGCTCGCCGATCGCAAGGTTCAGCGCGGCACCAAGCCGCGAGGACAAGTCCGGCAGGCGTACCCGCCAGCGTTCGCCATCACTGTCGCCTACGCCCGGTGCGAAAGGCTTGTCTGCGACGATCAGCAGAGGACGGCCCAGTTCCTGCGCCCGGTTCCAGCGGTGGAACAGTGCGTCCTCGGGCATGCCTTGCGCATCATCGACAGCATCGCCTGCGCCCGATTCGACGAACCAGCGCGCCAGCAGCGACTTGCCGGAGCGCGGCGGGCCGGAGAGGATCGCGGTGCGGAAAGGCCACTGGCCCGGCTCTATCAGCGCATCGATCGCAGGCGCGTTGGCCTCACCCACGACAATGCGCGGCGGACTGTCGCTCGCGGCGGACAGCGGAAGGGCGATCTGTCGCATGGCGAGGATCCTAGCGGCTGATCCTAAGCGAGGTGCCCCCGCCGGAAACCTTCCAACCCTGCCCGCGCAAGGCACCCGCAAGCCGCTCGCCACCGCCGGATACGGTGACCCGCATGACCGAGGTGCCGCCGATCGCGAGGCTTACGGTCGCGGCGCCCTGCACACCCGGCACACCGCGAACGGCGGCGAGCGCGGCGTCTACCGCAGCGGCATCGGGCGTAGCGAACTGGACCGTTACGGTCTCGACCGGAGCGCCCGACACGTCTTCGGTGCGAATCACCGGGATCGGCGTCGGCACCACCACGGGTGCCTCGCCCTTGGGCATCAGCTTTTCGCGCAGTTCGGCAAAGGCGCGGTCCAGCGCTTCTCCGCCTGCGTTGATAGAGGGGTCAGGGCGCAGTTCGCCGGTCGCCAGCGCGTCGCGGTAGAGGCCGTCGACGCGGGTGACGGCCTGCTCCAGCATGCGCGGCAGGTCCTGCTCGCTGGCGGCATCCATGGTGAAGCCGCCGAGGAACTTGTTGTCCGGGCCGTAGCGCGCCGTGAAGGTGCCCTTGATCGGGCCGCCGGGCCATTGCCGCTCCAGCCGCGCGACGGGCATCACCACGTCAGAGGCGTCGAACTGGCCGAGCACCGTACGCCACCACAGGCGGCTGCGGCGCGAGGTCTGTCCGGCGGTGAGAATCAGCGATTCGCCGCCCGAGCCGGTCGGGCGCACGTAATCGACGGGGCTGGCGGCAGCCTGGAACTCGGCCCAGGCGCGCTGCCACGGCCCGCGCACCTCGAAGACCTGCCTGACACCGCCCGAATCGAGCACCGGGATCAGCAGCAGCGGCGCCGAACGCGGACCGGAGCCCGCTCCAGCGCCGACATATTGCCCAGCCTTGGCCTTGTCGAAAATGACGCCGAGCGTCGCGATATAGCGCTTGGGGCCGACCTGTTCGTGGCCGATGACCACCGAGGTCACCATCGCATCAATCGATTCTGTCGGCATGTCGGGGCCGCCCAGCTTCTTCCAGGCTTCCTTTTCCGCCAGTTTCCAGCCGTCGATCCGGGCCTGCGCGCCGGTCTTCGCGGTCACGTCGACGCTGATGCCGTTGACCTGGATGTCCTGCGAATTGGCGAGCGGAGCTATACCGCGATCGCCCTCGATCTGCGCCAGAAGCTGGACGCCGGTGATCGTCGCCACTGCGAGAACGGCCGCGCCGCCCCACCACAACATGGCCCTGGAGGCGGCACCCTTGCGGCTGAACCGCAGGCTTTTGGGGGAAATCGTGATTGCCATGTCGAAACCGGGGGCCTTGTGCCCAATCGAAGATGGAAATCCAAGTCACAAAGCGCTAGGCGCGCCCACATGTCCGACGATAACTCCCAGAAGAGCTATAGCTACGAGCAGGCCGGCGTCTCGATCGCGGCCGGTAACGCGCTGGTCAAGGCCATCGCCCCGCTCGCGAAATCCACCGCGCGCCCGGGCGCCGATGCGGAACTGGGAGGCTTCGGCGGCTTCTTCGATCCGCGCGCCGCGGGCTACAAGGATCCGCTGCTGGTCGCCGCCAACGACGGCGTCGGCACCAAGGTCAAGCTGGCTATCGACCACGACCGCCACGACCATATCGGCATCGACCTCGTCGCCATGTGCGTCAACGACCTTATCGTGCAGGGCGCGGAGCCGCTGTTCTTCCTCGACTACTTCGCCACCGGCAAGCTGGAGAACGGCGTCGCCGAGCGCGTCGTGGCGGGCATTGCCGAGGGCTGCAAGATTTCGGGCTGCGCGCTCATCGGCGGTGAAACCGCGGAAATGCCGGGCATGTACGCGGCGGGCGACTACGACCTCGCGGGCTTCTGCGTCGGCGCGGTGGAGCGCGGCGAGCAGCTGACCGGGGACAAGGTCGCGGCCGGCGACGTGCTGCTGGGCCTCGCGTCCTCGGGCGTCCATTCCAACGGGTATTCGCTGGTGCGCCGACTCGCGCAGGACAAGGGCTGGAAGCTGAACCGCCCCGCCCTGTTCGATGCCGACACCCTGCTGATCGACGCGCTGATCGCGCCCACCCGCATCTACGTGAAGAGCCTGCTGCCCTTCATCCGCGCGGGCCGGATCCACGCCCTCGCCCACATCACCGGCGGCGGCCTGCTGGAGAACATCCCGCGCGTGCTGCCCAAGGGCCTGCACGCCCGCATCGACGCCGATGCCTGGCCGCAGCCGCGCCTGATGGCGTTCCTGCAGGCGCAGGGCAACATCGAGCCGGGCGAGATGGCGCGCACTTTCAACTGCGGCGTCGGCATGGTGCTGGCGGTCGCGGCCGACGAGGCCGAGGCGCTCAAGGCCGACCTCGAAGCCGCCGGAGAGACCGTCTTCACCATCGGCCGCATCGAGCCGGGCGAAAAGGGTTGCACCGTGACAGGATCGGCCGAGGCGTGGTCCGCGCGCGAGCCGTGGGAAGCCGTTCACATCGGTTGATCGAGGCCACGCCTCCTCACACGCTGCGTCACCCTGAACTTGTTTCAGGGTCCATGGTGCGCCACACCCCGGTCATGCCGGAAGGCGCAATGGATCCTGAATCGAGTTCAGGATGACGGTTCGGGATTACGCAATGACCCGCCAGAAAGTCGCCGTACTGATTTCCGGAAGCGGCACCAACATGGCCGCCCTGCTCTATGCGAGCCGCGCGGCCGACTGCCCTTACGAGATCGTGCTGGTCGCTGCCAACGATCCCGAGGCCAAGGGACTGCGGCTCGCCGAAGCGGAAGGCGTTAAGACCTTCGCGCTCAGTCACAAGGGCATGAAGCGGCCCGAGCACGACGCGGCGATGGACGCGGCGATTCGCGCCAGCGGCGCGCAGTGGGTCGCGCTGGCGGGCTACATGCGCATCCTGACGCCGGAATTCGTGGGCAGCTGGGAAGGCCGGATGGTCAACATCCACCCCTCGCTGCTGCCCAAGTACACCGGCCTGCACACGCATGACCGCGCGATCGAGGCGGGCGACAGTCATGGCGGCGTCACCGTTCACCTCGTCACCGCCGAACTCGACGATGGCCCGATCCTCGGCCAGACGCCGGTGGCGATCCTGCCAGGCGACACCGCCGACACGCTCGCGGGCCGTGTGCTGATCGCCGAGCACCAGCTCTACTCGCGCTGCCTCGCCGACCTCGTCACGCGAGAGACGCGGCCCGAATGGCTGCTTGAGCAAGTGCGCGAACGCGCCCTCGCCTTGCCCGAGAGCGATGAGACGGTCAGCCACGGCATGGCCTGCTTCGGCGTGATAAAGGGCAAGAAGTTCGCCTACTTCAGCGCCGACCATCACGGGGACGGCCGCGTCGCGCTGCTGATTAAGATCAGCGGCGCCGACGAACAGGCGATGCTGATCGAGCAAGACGACGACCTATACTTCCGCCCCGCCTACTTCGGCGACGGCTGGCTCGGCATTCGCCTCGATCGCGGCGACACCGACTGGGAGGCGATCGCCGACTGGCTCTGGCTGTCGTGGCGGGCAGTGGCGCCCAAGCGGCTCACCGCGCTGATGGATGCAGCCGGACAGTTCTAAAAGGTATAGCCCACCGAAAGCTGGACGATCGGGTAGACCTTGTAGTTGTCCACCTCGCCTTCGATTTCGGCGCGTTCGCGGGCGAGATCTTCCTGGAACAGCGGGTTGCTTGCCAGCTCACCCGTAGCGACGACGTCTTCGGTCCGGGGCCTTCCGTGGAGCATCACCCCTGCATCGAGGCTCCACGCAAAGCCCTTATCCCGGTTCTTCGCGAACCCCACGGTGAACGTCGGCGCGAACCGGCGGGCTCGGACCTTGCCCTCGATAGTGCCGATTTCCTCGGGCGTGTAAACTCGCTGGCCGACCGTCACCGCCTCGGTCGGCGTCGCGACAAGGTCGATTCGATTGCTGCTCACACGAAACCCCGCGGAGAGCCGGAAGCCGTTGCGGAAGGGATAGATATCCGCGTTAGCGCCCCATGATCGAAGCTTGAGGTCGCCATGGTAGTTGATGTCGTCGACATCGACATTGTGACCAAGCCCAAGAAAAGTCGCGGACGCCCGAACGCCGATGATCGGCGAAGGTCGAAAGCCCACTTCCGGCCCGATGCCCAGCGAACCACCGGTCGCGGCGACAGTCACGCCAGTGGGCTTATCCTGCGCATGACAGACCGACGGCAGCCACGATGCCATGATCAGACCGGTTGCGCCTGCGATATGCTTCAAAGTCATGCGGTCTCCTCAGCCCGCCCCGCATGACTGATCCTCGCCGCCGATGGTAAACCGAGGCTTGCTCCCGCCCTCCGTAAACCTACGCGGCGGCGTCAAATTTCTGTGTAGTCGACTTGCGGCCTGCTCTCGCGCGTGCCGCGATAGCGCTTGCCGGGGTCCTGCGGGTCTCCGGCGATCAGAACGTAATCCTCATGCACTTCCGTCAGCGTGCCCGCGAAGGGGAAGCCTTCGAGGCTGCCGTTGACGCGGAAACTGACGGTGTCGCCGACCTTGAAGGTTTTTTCGTCGAAGTTGAATTCGAAGGGACAGCTTTCGCCGGTTTCGCCCATTCCCTGCATCGTGGTTCTCCTCTGCTACGAACGTACAGCAGTGAGCCGCGATGGATCAAATCGAAACTCGGTGCGTGAACAGCGCGGCGCCGATAACTCGATCGTGTGACTCAGTTCGTGGGATCAACGGTACTGCGTCGCCGCCCGCGCTTGCATGCCCGCGCCCGGCCTTACCGGATCGGTACTGGCTACATGAGACATCAACACCGCTGCGCAGAACGAGAGGGATGCCGCAATCAGGATCGTCTTGGCCATCAGGATTTCCGCTGTAACGAATTACCCATAGAATAAGCACCCGACACACAAGCACCAAAAGAAAAAGGCCGCCGAAACCGGCGACCTTCTCCCGAATTACGAAGATTTAACCGTCAGCTTCAGCCGACGATCTCTTCCGGCTTGAAGAAGTAGGCGATCTCGATCGCCGCGTTCTCTTCCGAATCCGAACCGTGGACCGAGTTGGCTTCGATCGATTCGGCCAGTTCCTTGCGGATGGTGCCGGCGTCGGCGTTCTCGGGGTTGGTGGCGCCCATGATGTCACGGTTGCGCTTCACGGCGTCTTCGCCTTCGAGCACCTGGACGACGACGGGGCCGGAAATCATGAACGAAACCAGGTCGTTGAAGAACGGACGCTCGGCGTGGACGGCGTAGAAGCCCTCCGCCTGTTCCTTCGACATCTGGATGCGCTTGGAGGCGACGACGCGCAGGCCGGCTTCCTCGAGCATCTTGGTGACGGCGCCGGTCAGGTTGCGGCGGGTGGCGTCGGGCTTGATGATCGAAAAGGTGCGGGTAACCGCCATGGGACTATTCCTTGGACAAGGGCGTTATTGTTGGGCGCGCCCCTAGCCGGGAATGGGGTTGTCCGCAAGGTGGGCACCAAACTGGAAATACAGAACACTGAACTGTCCGCGTTCAAACGAAGAGCCGGCGCCTTCAGCACATGGAAGCGATGAACATCTGACACCTTTGCAGGACCGGCAGGCGCGGACTTCAGATCCAGTCGCGCCCATCGGCGGAACCGCAACCGTAAGGAGGCAGTTGGCCAGGAAAACGGGTCTGCATCTTGTGACACCCCCAACTCCGCAGCGGCCCCGGGGCATAGCCATTCAACGCGATGCCCACTTCGTCATAAGGGCTGCTGCCCTGCGCCACATACATGTACCAGCGACCGCCGAACATCACCAACGCAGCGACGACGACCACGATCACGACCCGCAGGACTTTCTGCATTCTCACTCCGTAAACAACTTTTCGGGGGGAGCGTGCCTGTGCCCATCACCGCATTCTTCAGCAAGCCCATTGTCGACTTTCCGAACATGTCCGTGAAGACGACTTTCCGCCTTATTCTTCGGCTTTCTTGGCCCAGCGGCCGTCTTCCTGCGCCCAGTATTCCTTCTTAACCCCTTCGCGGCCGCGCAAGTCGCGCCAGACCTCGCGCGCCTGCGGCTTGGTCTCGTCGTCGAAGAGGTAGAAGGTGCGCTCGAACGGCTCTTCGCCCTCGCACCATACGCCGTCGGCGATGATGAGGAACCGGGCGCCGTTCGCCGGGTCGGGAATGTCGGACAGGAGGACCGGCTGGCGATCCTCGTGCCCCTCGCCCATCTGGCCGTTGGCGAGGAAGCCGTCGGGCCGGTGCGACCACAGCGCCGCCGAAATCCGGCCGCGCTGCTGCTCGTCGGCGGAGACCACGAGCACGCGCCCCCCGCCCTCGACGATGCGCCGGGCCAGCAGCGGTACGACCGCATGGGCCGGGTCGCGGCTGAGTTCATAGAACATGACCTGCACCTGGCCGCGTCCTTTTCTGGCTCAGGCTTCGATCGTGTCGCGCACGAAGCGATCGAGCAGGCGCACGCCGAAGCCGGTCGCACCCTTGTCCCAGGTAGCGCCGGGCTTGTCGGTCCACACGGTGCCCGCGATGTCGAGGTGCGCCCAGGGCGTATCGTTCTCGATGAAGCGCAGCAGGAACTGCGCCGCCGTGATCGAGCCGCCGAAGCGCGGGCCGACGTTCTTCATGTCGGCGATCGGGCTGTCGATCATCTTGTCGTAGGTCGGCCCCATCGGCATGCGCCACAGGCGATCGCCCGAGGCATCACCCGCCGCGTTCAACTCGGCCGCAAGACCGTCGTTGTTCGAGAACAGGCCCGCATATTCGTGCGAGAGGCTGAGGATGATCGCGCCGGTCAGGGTCGCGAGGTCGATCACCTTGGCAGGCGCATATTCGCGCTGCACCCAGGTCAGCGCGTCGCACAGGACGAGGCGGCCTTCGGCGTCGGTGTTGATGACCTCGATGGTCTGGCCCGACATGGAAGTCACCACGTCGCCCGGACGCTGGGCATTCCCGTCAGGCATGTTCTCGACGAGGCCGCACACGCCGATGACGTTGGCCTTGGCGTTGCGCAGAGCGAGGGCGAGCATGGTACCCGCAACCGCACCGGCGCCGCCCATGTCCCACTTCATGTCTTCCATGCCGCCTGCCGGCTTGATCGAGATGCCGCCGGTATCGAACGTCACGCCTTTGCCGACGAAGGCCACGGGCTTTGCGCCCTCTTCGCCGCCCAGCCACTCCATGACGAGCAGGCGCGCGGGGCGAACCGAACCTTGCGCAACGCCGAGCAGCGAGCCCATGCCGAGCGCCGCCATCTCCTTGTCGTCGAGCACGCGGATGGTCAGGCCCGAGCCCTCCATGCGCGCTTTGCAGCGTTCCACGAAACTCTCGGGGTAGATGATGTTCGCGGGTTCGGTGACGAGTTCGCGGGTGAAGGAAACGCCTTGCGCGATCGCCTGCTCGATCTCCCAAACCGCCTCGGTGCCTTCGGGCGCGCCGACGAGCGAAACTTCGGCAAGGCTCGGCTTCGCATCGGCGGCCAGCTTGGTGCGATAGACGTCATGGCGCCACGAACGCAGCTGCGCGCCGAGCAGTGCCCCTGCCGCTTCCTCGGCCGAGAGACCCGCGCCGGTGATGTCGAGCGTCAACACCGTCTCGCCGCTGGTGAGGTACTTGGCGACGACGGCCGCGCCGGCCTTTTCCACCGCAGCCTTGCGGTCCCTTGCCGAAGCCTCACCGATCCCGGCCAGCGCCACGCGCACGGCTTTACCGCTGCGCTCGACGAAACCTTCGAAGACCTGGCCCGCCTTGCCCGTGAAACGCGCGCGCTTCGCGCCTTCCGCCAGCACCGCTTCGAGGTCTGCAGGCACCGCGTCCTGATTGACGAGACGCGCGATGACGCCGGAGTTCGACTCATCTGCCGCCCCAAGGAACTGGATCTTCATGGATTCTCCTGGATTTCCCCGGTGAAACGCCGATCTTGTGCGCTTCACCGCATGACTGGATTGCAGTTAGGCACAGGCGATGCGATAGGCAACCCATGCTCCCAGCCGTGCAGACTTCGCTGCAAGCCCCGTTCCGCCGCTTGCGTCCGCTTTCGCTGCACGCGCTCGCCCTCGGAATCGCGACGCTTTGCGCGCCCCACGCCGCTTTCGCGCAAGACGTGGCCCGCCCCGTTGATACCGGCCCGATCGCCGGGGCGCCCGCCGCTCCGCCCGTCTCCACCGGCGAGACCGAGCCCGTCGCCTTCGAGGCCGACGACGTCCAGTACGAGCAGAACAGCGAAGTCGTCACCGCGACCGGCAACGTCGTCCTGCGCCGCCGCGACGACAAGGGCCAGGTCCAGTCCGTCCGCGCCGACAAGGTCACCTGGAACCGCCAGAGTGGCAAGATCCTTGCCGACGGCAATGTCCGCATGGTCGACCAGGACGGCAACCAGCTCTACACCGAACAAGTCGAGCTGACCGACGAACTCAAGACCGGCATGATGGAGAACCTGCTCCTCGTCATGCGCGAAGGTGGCCGCCTCGCCGCGCTCAAGGGCGAGCGAATCGCGAACGGCGACGTCATCCTCAACAAGGCGGCCTACACCGGGTGCGACGTCACCGACGACGACGGTTGCCCCAAGAAGCCCAGCTGGCGCATCGTCGCCAAGCAGGTCATCTATTCCGACACGCAGAAGCGCGTGCGCTTCAAGGACGCGCGGATCGAGTTGTTCGGCGTAGTGCAGTTGCCGCTGCTCGGCCTGACCATCAGCACAGACGGCCACGCGGTCTCCGGCTTCCTGATGCCCGACCTCAAATCGAGCCCGTCGAACGGCATCGAAATCGCGCAGTCCTACTACTGGAAGCTCGCAGAGAATCGTGACCTTACCGGCACGGTCTCGGCCTTCACCCAAGCCGCACCGATGGCATCGCTGCAGTACCGCGCGCTGACCGACAAGGGCGCCTACCAGATCACCGGCCTGGCCACCGCCAGCAGCAGGATCCCGATCTACAGCGGCACGGGCGAGGAAATCACCAGCGGCGAACGTTCGTTCCGCGGCTACATCTTCGCCAACGGCAAGTTCCAGCTCGACGACAACTGGAGCGTAACCGCCTCGATCCGGCGCGCGACCGACCGCACGTTCCTGCGCCGCTACGACAACAACCGCGACGACCGCCTGCGCTCGATGGTCGAAGTGGAGCGGATCGACCAGGACAGCTACTTCACGATCGCAGGCTATGCGACGCAGACGATGGTGGCCAACCGCACTCAGGGCCTGATCCCCGTGGCGTTGCCGATGATCGACTATCGCCGCCGCATCGACGATCCCCTGCTTGGCGGCAAGTTCGAGCTGCAGGCCAACTCGCTGGCGATCAGCCGGACCGATGGACAGGACACCCAGCGCGCCTTCGCCAGCGCCCAGTGGTCGCTGCGCCAATTGACGAACATGGGTCAGGAGATCACCTTTACCGGCCTCGTACGCGGCGACGTCTATCATTCGTCCGACAATGCCCTGACCACCGAAGACCTCTATCGCGGGCTTTCCGGCTGGCAGCAGCGCGGCATCGCCACGGCTGCGGTCGATGTGAAGTGGCCGCTGGTGGGACAGGCTTTCGGCGGCACCCAGGTGCTGACCCCGCGTGTCCAGCTGGTCGCTTCGCCGCACGTCAAGAACCTGGCGATCCCCAACGAGGATTCGCGTGCGGTCGACCTCGACACCGGCAATCTCTTCGCCCTCAACCGCTTCCCGGGCTACGACCGGGTCGAGGACGGGGTGCGCTTCACATACGGCTTCGACTGGCAGTTCGAGCGGCCGCGCTGGAAGATCAAGACCACCGTGGGCCAGTCGGTGCGCCTCAGCAACCAGAACACCGTGCTGCCCGACGGCACCGGCCTCTCCAACAAGACTTCCGACATCGTCGGCCGCACCGAGATCCGCTACCGGGACTTCCTGAACTTCATCCACCGCTTCCGCGTGGACAAGGACACGATGGCCGTTCGCCGGAATGAATTCGATGCGGTGATCGGCAACACCCAGAGCTATCTGGAACTGGGCTACACCCGCCTCAACCGCAATATCGTCAACGATATCGAGGACTTGCAGGACCGCGAGGAACTGCGCGCCGCAGGCCGCATCGCCTTCGCGCGGTACTGGTCGATGTTCGGCTCGGCCGTCGTCAACATGACCAGCCGCAAGGACAACCCGGAATACGGGTCCAACGGTTTCCAGCCGCTGCGGACCCGCTTCGGCGCGGCTTACGAAGACGACTGCGTCCAGATTTCGCTGACCTGGCGCCGCGACTACGTGGCTCTCGGCGACGTGAAGCGCGGCGACTCGTTCCAGTTGGGCTTCGCGCTGAAGAACATCGGCGGGGGCAGCTAGACCTTCGTGCCCCGGTGCAACTCGTGATGCATTCGAGCAAAGATTGGCACATTCCGGCAAAGCCGCTATCGGGTGTGCTCATTTTCAGTTAAGCCGCCTCCCGGCAGGTGTGACTTTGATAAATGCGGCGGCAATTCCCGGCTTCGGGACTTTCCGCCGTTGATGCACCGGCCCCACGGGTCGGTCGAAAACGGGATTGATACAACGGTGCAAGCAGTTAACCGCAAGTTCCTCAAGCGCGCCCTCCTCTGCGTCGGCGGCCTCGCTGCGATGTCTTCCGCGCTCACCGTGTATTCTCAGCAGGCTTTGGCTCAATCCGCCCCGCAGGGCGAGATTTCGATCCCCGACGACGTGAAGATTTTCGGCAACGACAACCCGAACATGCGCCGCGCCACTGCGGTCGTGAACGGCGATGTCATCACCGGCACCGACGTCGACCAGCGCCTCGCTCTCATCGTCGCGGCCAACCAGGGCAAGATCGACGAGGAAGAACTCAAGCGCCTGCGCCTGCAGGTGCTGCGCAATCTCATCGACGAGACGCTGCAGATTCAGGAGGCCAAGGCCGCCGACGTTGCCGTCGACGATGCCGAGATCAACCAGTCCTACGCCCGCGTCGCGCAGCAGAACTTCGGCCAGAACACCTCCGCCATGGACGCTTACCTCAAGCGCGTCGGTTCGTCGGCGGACTCGCTCAAGCGCCAGATTCGCGGCGAGCTTTCGTGGCAGCGCCTGCTCCAGCGCAACGTCCAGCCCTTCATCAACGTTTCCGACGACGAGGTGAACGACGTGCTGGCCCGCCTCAAGGCCGCCAAGGGCACCGACGAGTACCGCCTCGGTGAAATCTACCTCGCCGCTTCGCCCGAGGCGCGCGATCAGGTCTACCAAAACGCCACGCAGATCGTGCAGCAGCTCAAGGGTGGCGGCAGCTTCGTCGCCTATGCCCGCCAGTACTCGCAGGCGAGCACAGCCTCAGTCGGCGGCGACCTGGGCTGGGTGCGCCTTGCGCAGTTGCCCACCGAACTGCAGGCCGTTGCCCGCGACATGGAATCCGGCCAGCTGGTCGGCCCGATCGAGGTTCCCGGCGGCTTCGACATCCTCTACCTGATCGACAAGCGCCAGGTCCTCACCGCCGATCCGCGCGATGCGGTTCTCGCGCTCAAGCAGATCTCGCTGCCGTTCCCCAAGGGCGTGAGCGAGGCCGAGGCCGGCAAGCGCGCCGAGGCGTTCCAGACCGCGATGAAGGCGGCCAAGGGTTGCGGCGACGTCGATGGCGTGGCCAAGGGTCTCGGCGCGCAAGTCGTCACCAACGACCAGGTCAAGGCGCGCGACCTTCCGGCGCAGATCCAGAACTCGATCCTGCAGCTTTCGCCCGGCGAAACGCTGCCGCCGTTCGGCTCGCTGGAAGACGGCGTGCGTATCCTCATGCTCTGCGGCCGCGACGACCCGCAGACCGAGAGCGGCCCGAGCTTCGAACAGCTTCAGGCCCAGCTCGAGGACGACCGCGTCAACAAGCGCGCGCAGACCTACTTGCGCGACCTGCGCCGTGATGCCGTCATCGAATACAACTGATCGGACTATGACGGCTCCACTCGCCGTGTCTTTGGGCGATCCCGCCGGGATCGCCCCCGAAGTGATTGCCGAAAGCTGGGTGCGGCGCCGGGAAATGGCCCTCGCGCCGTTCTTCGTCGTAGGCGGCGCGGCTGTTCTACGTGCAGCAGCGGCGACGCGCGGGATCGACCTGCCTGTCGCGTCGATCTCGGCGCCTGGTGAAGCGGCAAGCGTATTCGGCTCGGCCCTGCCCGTGCTGGGCGACGAGGACTGTGCCCCGGCATTCGGCGAACCGACCATCGAAGGCGCGGCGCTCGCCCTGCACTCGCTGACCAAGGCCACCGCGCTCGCGCTGTCGGGCGAGGCGGGCGGCGTGGTCACCGGCCCGATCGCCAAGTCGAAACTGGCCGCAGTCGGCTTCACCCAGCCCGGGCAAACCGAATTCCTCGCCGACGCCTGCGGCTTGCCCCACGAGGCAGCCGTTATGATGCTCGCCGGGCCGTCCTTGCGCACCGTGCCGCTGACCGTCCACGAAGCACTGGCGGCAGTGCCGGGCCTCGTCACCCGCGACCTCATCGAGAGCAAGGCCCGCATCGTCGCACGCGCCCTCGCCCGCGATTTCGGCCTGCCGTCGGCGCGCATCGCGATCACCGGCCTCAACCCCCACGCGGGCGAAGACGGCCGCATGGGCACCGAGGACCGCGACGTCATCATCCCCGCCATCGCCGCCCTGCAGGCCGAGGGGCTGGCCGTCACCGGCCCGCATCCCGCCGACGCCCTGTTCGCCGCCCACGCGCGCGAGGGCTACGACGTGGCGCTATGCATGTACCACGATCAGGCGCTGATCCCGATCAAGACGCTCGACTTCGATCAGGGCGTGAACGTGACGCTCGGCCTGCCGATTGTGCGCACCTCGCCCGACCACGGCACCGCCTTCGCCATTGCCGGCAAGCACTTGGCGAGCGCGGGCGCGATGATCGCCGCGATCCGCATGGCGGGTGAATGCGCTGCGCGGAGGGCCGCATGATCAGCCTCCATCATCCTCGCGTCCCCGCTCATGCTGAGCTTGTCGAAGCACCCGAGCGGCGCGCTACGTCGACTGCATGCTTCGACAAGCTCAGCATGAGCGGTGTTTTGAGGTGGAAAAGCGTTTCCGAATGACCACCCTCCCCCCCTTACGCGAAGTTATCGCCCGCCACGGCCTTTCGGCCTCCAAGGCGCTCGGCCAGAACTTCCTGTTCGATGAGCAACTGCTCGACCGGATCGCCGCGATTCCCGGATCGCTGGACGGCAAGGACGTGCTCGAAGTCGGCCCCGGCCCCGGCGGCCTGACCCGCGCCCTGCTGCGTGCGGGCGCCAACGTCACCGCAATCGAGATGGACCGCCGCTGCTTGCCCGCCCTCGCCGAACTGGCGGAGGCATTCCCCGGCAAGCTCAAGGTCATCGAGGGCGATGCGCTCAAGATCGATCCGAAGACGCTGTTCGCGGGCGAGTATCACATCCTCTCCAACCTGCCCTACAACGTCGGCACAGCGCTGTTCACCGGCTGGCTATCGGGAGAGGCATGGCCGCCGCAGTGGGCCTCGCTGACGCTGATGTTCCAGGAGGAAGTGGCCCGCCGTATCGTCGCCGAGCCGGATACTTCCGCCTATGGCCGCCTTGCGGTGCTGGCGCAGTGGCGCTCGAAGGCGAAGCTGGCGATGAAGGTGCATCGCAGCGCCTTCACCCCGCCGCCCAAGGTCATGTCGGCGATCGTCCACGTCGTGCCCGGCGAAGCCCCCGAGGGCGTTTCCATGCGCGTGCTGGAGCGCGTGACCGAGGGCGCCTTCGGCCAGCGCCGCAAGATGCTGCGCCAGAGCCTCAAGGGCGTGCCCGGCGCACTGGATGCACTGGAAGCCCTCGGCATCGACGCCCAGCGCCGGGCCGAAACGCTGTCGGTCGCGGAGTTCGTGAGCGTGGCCAAGGCTTTGACGAAAGCCTGATCGCCCGTCGACGCGAGTGCAGCGTCGGGCTTGGTGCGTGATCACTTTACCCTGAATCGTCATTGCGAGCGAAGCGAAGCAATCCAGGGCGATCCAAAACTGCCCTGGATTGCTTCGCTTCGCTCGCAATGACGAAGGGTGGTTCAATCCAATGTCATCGCGCTCACTGATACCGCAGCGTCTTTTCGAACCCTTCGTTCGCCTTGGTCATCTTGGCCAGCTTGCGTAGCTGGCCGCGGACGTTCCGCTGGAAGCGCGCATCGTCGTAGATGCCCGTCACCCGGTATTCGTCCTGGCCGATCAGTTCCTTGATCCGCGCGGCGAAGGCGGTCTGGTCGTCCACGCAGTCCGCCGCCTTCAGCGTCCGGCAGACCCATTCCTCGGCCGCCGCCTTGTCGTAGTCGTCCTGCGCCTCGTAGCCGCGCCTGTCGGCGTCCGCCTGGTCGAGTTTCGCCGCTTCGAACCGGCGCTCCAGCCATTTGCGCACTTGCGGCGCGTCCCACGCCTTCGACGGATTGCTCATCGTATTCTCCAAACCTGAGCCGCTATAGCGCGCGCCAGCGAAAAGGCCCGCCCCGCATCGCGCGGGACGGGCCTTTTTCTCTAGCCGCCGAGGAAGATCAGGGCTGCGGCTGACCGCGCTCGCGGGCCAGACGCTCCTGACGGTCGATCGCCGATTCGGTCTGCACGAAGCTGTCCGACTTCACGCCCAGCCAGATCAGGATCGGCGCGGACATGAAGATCGAGCTGTACGTACCGATGAAGATGCCCAGCGTGATCGCGGCGGTGAAGCCGAAGATCACGTCCGGCCCCAACAGCAGCAGCGCCACCAGCATGATCAGGATCGACAGCGAGGTGACCACCGTGCGCGACAGCGTCTCGTTCACCGAAAGGTCGAGCAGTTCGGCCATCGGCATGCGGCGGTGCTTCTTGAGGTTCTCGCGGATGCGGTCGTAGACCACGATCTTGTCGTTCAGCGAATAACCCAGCAGCGTCAGCAGCGCGGCGACGATGTTGAGGTCGAACTCCATCTGCGTCAGCGAGAACATGCCTACGGTCAGCAGGATGTCCTGGATCAGCGCGAACAGGGCCCCTGCGGCGAACTGCCATTCGAAGCGCACCCAGATGTAGATCGAGATGCACAGCATCGCCAGGCTCAGCGCCAGCACGCCGGTCTTGAGCAGTTCGCCCGAGACCTTGCCTGAGACCGAATCGACGCCGTCGATGCGCGCATCCGGGAATGCCTGCTTGACCGTGGTGGTGATCTTCTGCGCCATCGCGTCGGCCAACTGCGGCTGCGCCTCGGTGCCCTCGGGCAGCCGCATGCGCAGCGAGACTTCGTTGGGCTTGCCGAAGTTCTGCACCACCGGCTCGCCGTAGCCGAGCTTGTCGACGGTCTTGGTCAGCGCGTCCACCGGGGCGGTCGCACTGCG
The DNA here is from genome assembly GCF_027922145.1 of Novosphingobium resinovorum. Taxonomy (GTDB): domain Bacteria; phylum Pseudomonadota; class Alphaproteobacteria; order Sphingomonadales; family Sphingomonadaceae; genus Novosphingobium; species Novosphingobium resinovorum. Next base: position 71,403 of record NZ_BSFC01000039.1, read on the forward strand.
CTCGAAGGTCACGCGGATCATCTGTCCGCCGACGAAGTCGACGCCCAGATTCAACCCGTGCGTGAACAGCAGCACCACCGAGGCGACCATCAGCACGATGTTGCTGATGAAGAACGGCCACTGCCACTTGAGGAAGTGGATGTTGGTGTTGTCGGGAATGAGCTTGAGGAGCTTCATTGTCTCTCTCCGCGCTTACAGGTTGAGGTCCGACGGGCGCGCCTTGCGCAGCCATCCGGCAACCCACATGCGGGTCAGGGTCACGGCGGTGAACACCGAGGTGACGATACCGATCATCAGCACGACCGCGAAGCCGCGCACCGGACCCGAGCCAAACGCGAACATCAGCAGCGCCGCGATCGAGTTGGTGATGTTGGCGTCAAAGATCGCGCGGCTCGCTTCCTTGTAGCCCAGTTCCACCGACTGCACCACGCGGCGGCCCTTGGACCGTTCCTCGCGGATGCGTTCGTTGATGAGCACGTTGGCGTCCACCGCCGCGCCCAGCGTCAGCACGAAGCCGGCGATGCCCGGCAGCGTCAGCGTGGTGCCGAACACCGCCATCACGCCCAGAATCATCAGGATGTTGATCGCAAGGGCGCAGATGCAGGCATAGATGCCGAAGCGGCCGTAAGTCAGGATGATGAAGAGCACGAGCGCCAGCGTGCCGACGCCCATCGCGACGGCGCCCTTGTGGATCGCCTCGGCGCCGAGGTCGGGACCGACGGTGCGTTCCTCGACGACCTTGAGGTCCACAGGCAGCGCGCCCGAACGCAGCGCGATCGCCAGTTGGGTGGCCGACTTGGTGGTGAAGCTGCCCGAAATCTGCGCGCTGCCGCCCAGGATCGCCTCGTTGATCGAAGGCGCCGAGAGCACCTTGCCGTCGAGAATGATGGCGAAACGCTTACCGACGTTGGCGCTGGTCAGCGCCGCGAACTTCTCGCCGCCCTGCTGGTTGAAGGTGATGTTCACCACCGCGCGGTTGTTCTGCTGGTCGAAGCCCTGCTTGGCGTTCGTCAGCTGGTCGCCGGTGATGCCGCCGAGGCGCTTGACCGCGATGACCGGGCTCGGCCCTTCAGCCATGCCCTCGGCATAAGGCGCGATCTCGTCGCCCGGAGGCGCGATGCCCTGTGCGAGGTCGGCGGGCGATGCGGTCTCGTCCACCATCTTGAATTCGAGCTTGGCGGTCTGGCCGAGCAGCGCCTTGAGCGCCGCCGGATCCTGCAGACCGGGCACCTGCACGTCGATGCGGGTGCCGCCGAGGCGGCGGATGTCGGGCTCCTTGGTGCCCAGCGCGTCAATACGCTTGCGGACGACCTCGACGGCGGTTTCCATCGCGTTGCTGACTTCGAGGTCGATGCCTGCCGAAGTCGGCGCCAGCACGAACTGGTTGCCGTTGACCACCGAGATGTCCCAGTCACGCTGGCCGGTCAGGCCCGCGCCATTGGTCAGCGGCAGCAGCGCCTCGCGCGCGGCGTCCACCTGCGACGTGTCGCGTACGGTGAAGGTCAGACGGCCGCCCCGGCTCGATACGTCACCGATGCCGATGGCGGGCTCGGCCGCGCCCAGCTTGGTGCGGACCGATTCCTCCATGCCCTGCAAGCGCTGCTGGACGACCTGGTTGCGGTCGGCTTCCAGCAACAGGCGCGAGCCGCCCGCAAGATCGAGGCCGAGGTTGACCTTGGGCGCGGGAACGCCTGCGGGCAGATGGATATTGGTGAAGGTCAGCAGCGTGGGTACGGACAGCAGGCAGAGCACCGCCGCTATCCCCCAGTACCAGACCTTCTTGAAGATCGAGAATTCAAGCATCGCCTAATCGCTTTCCCAAAGGAGCGTCCGGTCGGTTCAGTCGTTCGCGGGCTTCGAGCCTGCGGGTGGGATCACGTCGACGATCGTGGACTTGAGCGCCTTGACCTTCACGCCCTGCGCCAGTTCGATTTCGGCGTAGTTGTCGTCGACCTTGACGATCTTGCCGATCAGGCCGCCACCGGTCAGCACCTCGTCACCCTTCTTGAGCGCCGCGAGCTTGTTCTTCTGCTCCTTCTGCTGCTTCATCTGCGGGCGCAGGATAAGGAACCAGAAGATCGCGGCCATCGCCACGAACGGCAGGTAAGTCATCCAGGCCGGCGGCGCACCGGCGGGGGCGGCTGCGGCAAGCTGGGCGAGGATCGAGGTCTGCATGGAAATGATGGGCCTTCTCGTGTCGCGTGTCGGACGGCGAATCGTGTGCCGACCGGGCCTGACGCGCATGACGGTATGATCCGCAGCCTGCGCGCAGGCGGATGCGGGCGGTTAGCAATAAAGCGAAGCGCTGGCAACGCGGGCTTCCCGCGCCTCCCCCACTGTGTCTGGGCTAGATAGGGCGCGCACGCCTTCGTTCAAGCGAGTGGACAACGCGATGAAAAACTATGCCGGAGGCGCTTGCGCATCCCGAAAGACCTGCCTATAGGCCGCGCTCCGGTCGGGACGTAGCGCAGCCTGGTAGCGCATCACACTGGGGGTGTGGGGGTCGGAGGTTCGAATCCTCTCGTCCCGACCAATCAAAAACGCCGTCTCCTGCTTCATGCGGGAGACGGCGTTTTTCGTTCCGGCAACGATCATGGGGCCATGACATTAGCCGTCATCGGCTCCCCGTACTTGACCAGATAGCCTTGCGCAGCCATCCCGGACACCTTCCATGGTCTGACATGTCGGGGTGAACATGAAGCTCTCACTTGCAGTCGCCGCCTTCGGGCTGTCCGCCTTCGCGACCTCTGCTGCGATGGCGCAGACCGCGTCGTGCTATCGCCTCGGCAATGTCGCATCGTGCACGACCACCCGGACCATGGGCGACAATCCGGCCCAGCAGCGATACTCGGGCTTTCAAGAAGTCGAGCGCCTGCGCGACAAGAACGAGGAGCGCGAGGCGGTCCGTCAGGAACAGGGTCTGCGCGAGGAAGTCGGCGCGCTGATCGCTGACGGCAAGTGCGCGGAGGCGCGAAAGGCGGCGCTCAGGGCCGGAGATTTCGCGCTGGCGAAAGAAGCCGGTTCGATGTGCCAGCCTGCGCAGCGGCGCTAACCCAGCGCTCGCGCCCAAGAATTCATTTTCCTACACGAACCGATATGGTCATTTGAAAGCGGGTCACTTTTACAAAGGATCCTGCCATGGCCCTCCTCGATTCGCTGCTCGGCCCCGTCACCCGCATCATCGACAAGGTCGTCCCCGACCCGGAGGCGCGTGATCGCGCCAAGCTGGAACTGCTGAAGCTCGAGAACACACAGGAACTCGAAATGCTGCAGGCCAGCCTTTCGGCCATAGTCGCCGAAGCCAACAGCGCCGATCCCTGGACCAGCCGCGCGCGGCCGAGCTTTCTTTACGTGATGTACCTCGTGATCCTCTGGGCCTTGCCGATGGGCGTGGTCGCGGCGTTCAATCCGGGGCTCGCCAAGGCCATCGGCGCGGGGATGAACGGCTATCTCGCGGGGATTCCGGAACCGCTCTACGCACTCTTCGGCACCGGCTACCTCGGCTATTCGGCGATGCGCCAGTGGGGCAAGACCAAGGGCTCCGACCGGTAAGCGAAACGCTAACGCTTTCGCGCTATCCTGCGCACATGATCGTGCGCTCCATCCTTCACCGTCCGCTCGGCAAGGCCCTCCTCGGCCTTGCGGGGCTTTTTTCGCTCGCGAGTTGCAGCCAACCGCCTGCACCCGCACCGACCGAGAACTCCGCCGAGGACGCGGCCGCAGAAGCCAAGGCCCGCGCCAGGGCCGAGCGCGAGGCGAAGCTCGCCGCCTTCTACGGCGGCGACGCCCCTGCAAGCGAAGAAGCCCCGAAAAAGGAAGATGCATCGGGCAATTCCCCGCCGCCCGCCGCAGCGCCGCCTCCCCCGGCGCCCCCGGCACCCAGCGTCGGCAGCGCGCCGGCCGCGCCCGATCCCGGCATCGGCAAGGTTGAATGACACGCCAAGGTTGAATGACACGGGGCGCCGTCCGGCTTGCACCCTGCGCAGGGCCCGCTAAACCTCGCGCCACACAACGCGCGCTGCATTGGCGGAAGGTATCCAAGTCCATGACGGAAAAGCTGGTCTACGTGCTCAATGGCCCCAACCTCAACCGGCTGGGCAAGCGCGAACCGGCGATCTACGGATCGCAGACCCTCGATGACATCGGCGCGATGCTCGAGGAACGCGGCAAAGCGCTGGGCATCACTATCGTGCTCTTCCAGTCCAACCACGAAGGCGACCTCGTCGACTGGCTGCACGAGGCCGAGGACGCGGGCGCCCACGCGGTGCTGCTGAACGCCGGGGCCTATACGCATACATCGGTGGCGCTGCTCGACGCGATCCGCGCGATCACCGCGCCGGTGATCGAGGTCCACCTCTCCAACCCGCACACGCGCGAGGACTTCCGGCACACGTCATGGGTCGGCATGGCGGCCAAGGGCACGATCGCCGGGTTCGGCGCGCAAAGCTACATGCTGGCGCTGGAGGCTGCTGCGGGGCTTTGAGCGGCAGCACGATCGTCATCCCAGCGAAGGCTGGGGCCGCTATGACCATGTTACGCCCTATCGGCAGGGCAGCGCGGATTTTGCGGGGTCTTGCAGATAGCGCGCGCTCTGACGAGAGCGGTCCCAGCCTTCGCTGGGATGACGGGCGCTATGAAGGCGACTTCGGTACGTCACTCCTTGCAGTGACGCAATTCCCCCCGGCCATCGCGAACCGCAACGATCCGGTGCACCGACACGCCCAGCGGATCGACCGCATCGGGCAGCGCAACAAGGCAAATACCCTGCCCGGTAAGATTGAGGAGCGCCTTGCGCACATCCTCGGTGGTCGCCTGCTGCGCCAATCCCGCGATGACGAAACCCGGACGCTTGCCGCGCGGTTCTGCTGGCAACATATGCCCGTGAAGATCGGCAATCGGCTTGCCCTGCACCAACCAGCGGTCGGCAGCGGCGTCATAGAACGGCGCGGCGTCAATGTCCGCACGCGTGATGCCTGCCGCCACTGAACCTCGCCCGTAGTCGCTGCTGTCGGCGAGTTGGAAAGCCGCTGTATTCTGCGCATCGCCGCGCGGCCAGAACCACCAGGCGTTCGCCGCCACCAGCAACGCCACCGCCGCTACCAGCAGCGGCGTACGCTTCGACCGTCCCGTCACGCGCATCGCTCCAACCTCAGCCCAGCGGAACGCCCGGGATGCTCTTGGCCGTGCGGATCGTCAGCGAGGTCTTGACGCTGTCCACGTTGGGCGCGGGCGTCAGCTTGCTGGTGAGGAATTCCTGGAAGCTCTGCAGATCGCGGCTGACGATCTTCAGGATGAAGTCGATCTCGCCGTTGAGCATGTGGCACTCGCGCACTTCGGGCAGGCCCTTCATGTGGTCCTCGAAGGCGCGCAGCGATTCCTCGGCCTGGCTCTTGAGGCTGACCAGCGCGAAGACGGTGATCGTGAAGCCCAGCTTCGACGCGTCGAGATCGGCGTGATAGCCCTGGATCACGCCCGCTTCCTCGAGGCTGCGCACGCGGCGCAGGCACGGCGGCGCGGTCAGACCCACGCGCTGGGCGAGTTCGACATTGGTGATGCGACCTTCCGCCTGCAATTCCGCCAGCAGGCGACGGTCGATTTCATCGAGATTGATCATTCAAATTCCCCAGGCACACGCCTCTCGCTTCGCCTTGTTGCAACATCTACATCGAAAATGCGAGCGCGCCGTAATATTATTAGCCCATAGCGTAATCGTCCCGCTTTGCAACGGCCGAAACTCGGCTCTTTCGATCCCGACGCACTTTGCTACGAAAAAGCGACCCGGTGTTTTCCTTATGGTAAACATCACGCGGGCATAGGACCGAATCTGCCACGTAACCCGAGGCGCGCCTTTCGCGTCTGGAGATGGAATGCATTTCGACGATCGCCTTGCCACGGTCCTGCGCCTCCCGTCCTCGGGGGACAGTCTCGCGCGGATCCAGTTCAGGCAGCTCATCGACATTCTCGGACGTGCGACCGATTCGCAGGAGACGGGCGAGACGGTCGAAGCCGCCTACGCTCGGCTCGATCAACTCGGCAGAGAACTTCCCGCGGCCGAGCGCGTAAGACTGCTTCGTGGGCCGTTGCAGCCGATGACGAACCCGCGGCTGCTGAAATGGTTGGCCGACGCCGAACCCGACGTCGCCTGCGCCGGGATTGCCTCTGCGGACCTCGATGATGCGGCGTGGCTCGGACTCATCCCGCGCCTTCCGGTCCGCGCTCGCGGCATCCTGCGCCACCGCCGCGACTTGTCGCCACGGGTCAATGCTCTGCTGGAACAACTCGGCGTGTACGATCGCGGGCTGCCTGCGGGCCCGGCCGACCCACATCCGGAGGATTCTCTGCCAGAGCCCCAATCGCGCCTCCAGCGACCCACGGGCAACATCGCCGTCGATCAGGACATGTCGGATGATGTACTTGAACTACTCGATATGGCGGATGCGCCGCCACCGCCGACTTCCTTGAGCGAATGGGCCCGCGCGCGCGCGGCTCAGCAGCACAAGGACCTGCAGCACAAGGTCGCCACCGCCCCCGCGTCCAGCCCTCGCGAAGCTGGAATCGGGGCGATCGTCCGGCGCATCGAGGAATTTCGAAAGGCTCGCGAGGCCAAGGGGCCGCCCGAAATCCATGCAGATTCGCCACGCCTGCCGCTGGGCGACACGACCATCCTCGCAACCCAGCGACTTGCTACCGCCATCGACTTCACCACCGGGCTTGAAGGACGCATCGACTGGGCGGATGGCCCACATGCGCCGTCCGTGGTCGGACTTTCGCTCGGCACGCATGATCCGCAAGCCGCGCAGATATCTCATGCCATGGAGCACTGCCTGCCTCTGCGCGAGACCCGAATCATCATCACCGGTGCGCCTGCCGTTAGCGGCCCTTGGCAAATCGATGCCATCGCCCGCTTCGAACATGGCCGCTTCGCCGGATACTGCGGCCGCCTTCGTCGCCTTGCTGCCCCTGCGGAAGCTCTCGCAGCGCCGGTCGCCGCTCATGCAGAGGCCGATCGCATGCGCGAAGTTCTTCACGAGTTACGCACGCCCGCCAATGCAATCCAGGTAGCGGCCGAGATCATTCAGCAGCAACTCTACGGCCCGGCCCCGCACGAGTACCGCGCGCTGGCGGCCGCCATCGCCGGCGACTGCGCGCATATTCTGGCTGGCTTCGAGGAACTCGACCGGCTGGTGAAGCTCGAATCGGGTGCGATGCGGCTCGAGGACGGCGAGTGCGATCTTGCTCGGGTACTTGCCCAGACCATCGTGCGCCTGCGTGCCTGGACCGAGCCGCGCGGCAGTGGGTTTTCGATGCTCGCCGATCCCTCGGCAACGACATTGCCGGTGCGCATAGCCCGGCCCGAAGTGGAACGACTGGTTTGGCGGCTGTTCGCCGCCCTCGCCGGATCGACTCTACCGGGTGAAACGCTCGACTTGCGCTGGAATCAACGTACCGATCCAAAATCTGCGATGATCGAGCTTTCAGTTGCGCTGCCCGCGGTTCTGGCCGAGCGCGCGCCGGAAGCGCTTTTTGATCCTGTCGCCGGCGAACGCGGCCAATCGCTTGCTGCAGGCATGTTCGGTATTGGCTTCACTCTGCGCCTTGCCGCAGCAGAAGCCGCGGCGGCCGGCGGCTCGCTGCAACGTGTAACAAACAACCTTCACCTGTCGCTGCCTACCTTGACCGAGCGGGCCACACACAATAGCACTTCGGCAACTTTTTCGCAGTAATCCCTTGGTGATGCGACGCAGAGGGAAAGACTTTTTGCCAGTTCCGAACCTTCTGCAGCCGCCCGGCAGGCAGGCCTTCGCCGCATTCTGCCACGACTTTGGCCAGCGCTTCATCGTCACCGTCGATACCGAAGAGGAATTCGACTGGTCGGCTCCGCTCGACCGCAAGGCGCACAGCGTCGTCGCCGTACCCGCCCTGCGCAAATTCCAGCAATTCTGCGAAGGGTTCGGTGTTGTCCCGTCCTACCTCATCGACTGGCCGGTCGCGGATTCCGCCTTCGCCCCCGAAGCGATCGGCGATGCGGTTTTATCTGGGCGTGCCGAAGTCGGCGTCCAGCTTCACCCTTGGGTAAACCCGCCGTTCGTCGAGGATGTCAACGAACTCAACAGCTACGCGGGTAATCTGCCCTTCGAACTGGAACGCGAAAAGCTGCACACCCTGCGTGACCGGATCGAAAGCGCCTTCGGCACGCCCCCGCGCATCTACCGCGCCGGCCGCTACGGCCTCGGCACGCGCACGGCAGAAATCCTTCTCGAATGCGGCATAGCCATCGATACCTCGGTACGGGCGCGCTTCGACTATAGCGGTACCGGCGGCCCCAATTATCGCGAGCATCCGCTCCACCCCTACTGGGTCGGCAAGGAGCGCGAACTTCTCGAATTGCCGCTCACCACCGTATATTGGGGGCCGTTGCGGCAGGTCGGCAATGTCATCTACCCGCACTTGTGGCGCGCCCCGACAATGCGCGGTGTCCTCGCGCGCGCAGGCCTGCTGGAACGCATCCCCCTAACGCCTGAGGGCATCACCGCGGAGGAAGCACTGCGCGGCGTTGATATCGCCATCGATGAGGGCCTACCGGTACTTGTGTTCTCGTTCCACAGCCCGTCGCTGGCTACGGGCCACACGCCCTATGTGCGAAGCGAAGCAGATCTCGACGCGCTCTACGACTGGTGGCGCACACTGTTCACGCACCTCGCGCGACGAGGTGTGAAGCCGACAAGTGTGCATGAAATCATGAACAGTGTGCAACGCGGATAGAACCGCGCTTGCGTCATACGCATTGCCAAGCTAACGGGCTTGGCACCCGGCCATCGTCGATGGGGTCGGGTCCGGCACGGGGGCCTGTAGCTCAGCGGTTAGAGCTGGCCGCTCATAACGGCTAGGTCGCGGGTTCGAATCCTGCCGGGCCCACCATTCGCCGGTTGCTGCCTTTCCGGCAGCAGCATCGACAACCCCAGGTCGGGGAGTGGCGCAGTCCGGTAGCGCGCTTGCTTTGGGAGCAAGATGTCGCAGGTTCGAATCCTGTCTCCCCGACCAACTCATAACGTCTCAGCGCAGCTCATACCGCTCCAAATTGTCCTAAACTTCCGGTGGCTTGCAAGGCCAACCATGGCCGCTGGGCAGGAAACAGTGAGTGCTGCCAAATTTCGTCGTCACTTTCTCCCCACGCACTGCAGCGCGCCGATATCCGATAGCGCTGCGGGAAATGTGGTCGCCTCCATTTTTGTGTAGAGCGTGCCACGAGACATTCCCATACGCTCGAGAACAGCGGGAAGCCTGAGCAAACGGTCTGCGTACCTGCATCCATAGCGCAACCTCCTGCGTGTTCGGCGATAGACGCCAACTCCTTCGAAGATGAATGCTTAAAGCTTGAATAACAGCAGCAAGCGGACGCAAATATACTCAACGTCAATTGATGACCGTCGCTAGTTCTAAAATGATATAAAAATCTCAGCTTATATCCACTGTTATGAGGGAAGTTCGGTGTACGAGCCACTGGAGCGGTCCCCACTCATTCCGGGCATATCCGCTAGAGCTGAAGTAGTTGGCGTACTCGGTGGTGCTTGAACAGATCGACGAGTCTGTCAATCAGGTTCCACAGCCGTGCCTTCCAGCCTCCCGACGGCACCTCTAAAATCTTGCAATCAATTCGCAGTAGCAATATGTGCGCCGCACAATCGAGATCACCCTCGGGGAGCACCACATAATGTATCATACCCATTCCCGCCTTAGCGCCGGGGCGAGCGGACTTGCGCTTGTTCTGGCTATCGCTAACGCCGCGCCCGTATGCGCCGAAGAAGCCGCCGCCGACGGCGCGCCGCAGGACGTCAGCTCCTCGGAAATCACCGTACTCGGCGCGCGCAGCAAGGATTACAAGGTCGACCAGTTGACCACCGCCACGCGCACCGGCACCAGCATCATGGACGTGCCGCAGTCGATCCAGTTCGTGCCGCGCGACGTCATCGACGATCAGCAGATCCTCGATCTCACCAGCGCGCTGCGCAACGTCAGCGGCATTCAGGCTGGCACCGACGCGGGTAATCGGTCGGAGAGCTTCACCATCCGCGGTTTCCGCTCTTCCTACTACGCCATCGATTCGATCATGCTCAGCCCGGCGATCGAGACCAACGACAGCTACCGCGACCTTGCCAACGTGGAGCGCATCGAAGTGCTCAAGGGTCCGGCCTCTGTGCTCTACGGCCGCGGCGATCCGGGCGGCCTGATCAACATCGTCACCAAGCAGCCGCGCTTCGAGCGGGGGATGAACTTCTCCGTCCAGGGCGGCAGCAACGACTTCATGCGCGGGCAGGTGGACGTGACCGGTCCGGTCGATGCCGCCAGGACGCTGGCCGTGCGCTTCATCGCCGCCGCGCAGACCGGCGACACCTTCCGCGACGTGTTCCAGCCCTACCGCCGCCAGTTCCTGTCCGGCTCGGTGTTGTGGCAGCCGACCGACCGCACCCGCGTCATCGCCAGCCTGACGTATGCGCACCAGAAGAACCAGACCGATCGCGGCATCGTCGCCACCACCGACGCCGACGGCGATCTCGTCGTCAACCTCCCGCGCGACCGGTTCCTGGGCGAAGAGTGGGCGACCACCGAATCCAGCCGCTACGAGTTCAACTACCGCATCGAGCATGAACTGGCCGACTGGCTGACCGTCCGCCAGATCGGCCATTACGACGAGGGCAAGCTCGACCTGTTCGGCATCAACTACGGCAGCAGCGTCGCGGTCAATGCCACCACCGGCGCGCGCACCGTTACCCGCACCGCCGTCGAGCAGCACGAGAACAACCACAACTACGATGCGCAGGCCGACATGGTCGCGCGCTTCTCCACCGGCGGGATCGGGCACACGGTCGTATTTGGCGGCGAGTACGTGAAGTCCTATCGCTTCCGTACGTTCGCGCGCGCCACGCTGGCGGCGATCAACATCGACGATCCGGTCTATGGCGCCACGCCGGGCACCTGGGTTCCCGCCGCCGACCGCAAGGTGCAGTCCAAGTCGCTGTCCGGCTACCTGCAGGATCAGATCGATATCGGCGACAAGATCAACCTGCTGGCCGGCGTGCGCTACGACCATGCCCAGCAGTCCGACCACGGCACCACCCAGTACGCCTCTGACGACAAGGCATGGTCGCCGCGCGTGGGCGTGGTATTCAAGCCGGTGCCGAACGTCTCGTTGTTCGCCGACTTCACCCGCTCGTTCCAGTCCAAGCCCGAGCCGACCATCGACGGCAAGCCGATCGATCCGGAAAAGGGCAAGCAGTACGAGGCCGGCATCAAGGCTGAACTGTTCGGCGGCCGCCTTGCCTCCACGCTGTCGGTCTACCAGCTGACGCGTGAGAACGTGACGCAGCAGGACCCCAACAACGTCGGCTACAACATCAACGCGGGCGTCCAACGCTCGCAGGGTGTCGAGTTCGACATGTCCGGCGCGATCACGCCGAGCGTCAAGGTCATCGCCAACGGCGCCTATACCGACGCCGCCGTGCGCTCCTCCACCGACTACGCCAAGGGCAACAAGCTGATCGGCGTGCCCAAGTGGAGCGGCAGCCTGTGGGTGACGCTGGAGCCGGTGGACGGCCCGCTGAGCCGCTTCGGCCTCGGCGGCGGCGTGGTTGCGGCGAGCAACCGCATGGGCAATCTGGAGAACACCTTCTCGGTTGGCGGCTACACCCGCTTCGACAGCAGCCTGTGGTACAAGCTGGCCGACAAGGTGCGCCTGACGGTGAACGTCAAGAACATCACCAACGAGTACTACATCGCCAGCACCGTCTCCCGCGCGCAGATCACGCCGGGCGAGGGCCGCAGCTTCCTCGTCGGCCTGAGCGGAGGGTTCTGAGGATGACCAAGGCATTCGCCGCCGCGCTGCTGGCGCTGGCCATTGGCACGGCTCCCGCCCCGGCCTTGGCGGCGGATGCCGGCAAGGTGCTGTTCCTGATGCGCGCCGATCCCCCCGGCGGTTCGGCCGACCCGGCGGTCAAGGCGCGACTGGAGGCGATGGGCTATGCCGTCACCACCAGCGAGGGGCTGGACGGCGCGCCGGACCCTTGCGGGTTCGACCTTGTCGTCATGTCCTCGACGGTGCGCTCCAACCAGTTCACCGCCAACCGCCCCATGATCGCGCGATGGCGCGACATGGGCGTGCCGCTGGTGACCTGGGAGAACGACCTTCTCGACGACTTGTGGATGACCGGGCTGCGCCGCGACACCGACTTCGGCGAACTGGAGACCGGCCACTACTTCTGGCTGGTGCGCGCGCCGCATCCGATGGCGGCGGGCATTCCGGCGGGCCTTGGCACCTGGACCGAGGCGCGCACGCCCGCAGGCTGGGGCAGGCCCGGGCTCGGCGCCGACGTCATCATGACCTGGCCTGGAGAGCCGGACAAGGCGACCCTGTTCGGTTACGAGGCGGGCGCGACGATGGACCATGACCACCTCGCCCCGGCCCGCCGGGTGTTCATCGGCATGGAGAACAACAGCTTCACCCGCATGACCGATACCGGCCGCAAGCTGTTCGACGCCGCGATCCAATGGGCGCGCGCGGGCGCGAAAGTGTGCAAGGTGAAGAAGTGAGACGCGCGCTTGGCTTCGCGCTGGCAACCGCCCTGCTCGCCGGCTCCGCTTCGGCGCAGGACAGCGGCCCCATCCCCGAGGCGCAGCCGCTGCTGGCGCGCTACGTGCTGGCGGACGGCGCCCTCGCTGTCGGCGGCGGCCCGGAAGCCGGTGCCATCGCAGCGGCAGCCAGCGGCCTGTCCCCCCGCATCGTCGGCCCTGCCGGAGCGATGCCGCTGCTGACGCAAGGCGCCATCGCGCTCGCCGTGATCCCGCGCGAGATGACCGTGATCGAGCGCGCCGCCGTGCGCCGCTTTTCCGGCGGCCTGCCGCTGGCGGTGCCGGTGATGCAGGGGCTCTACCTCTATGTGCGCTGCGACAAGGACGGCGCCCTCGATGAGTGGGTGAAGCCGGTGCTGCAGGCGCTGTTCTCGGACGATGGGCAGGCGCGCCTGAAGGCGGTGCTGGCGACATACAAGCCGCTCGATGCCGCCGCGCTGGCGGATGCGCGGGAACGGATCGCAAGGCTGCACGGGATCACGATCCCGCGGCGCGAGGCGGGCTACGTCGCCCCGGACGGCAGCCTCTCGATCATCGGCAGCGATACGCTGACGACGATCATGCCCGACATGCTCGCCGCCTACGCGCGTCACGCGCCCAAGGTGCGCTTCACCGCCGACTTGCGCGGCTCCTCCACCGCGATGCCTGCGCTGACGGCCGGAACCACGATCTTCGCGCCGATGGGCCGTGAGCTGTGGGAGAACGACCTCGACGGCTTCCGGCAGGTAAAGGGCTACGATCCGGTGCGCATCCGCATCGCCTATGCCAGTCACGGCCCCCGCGCGGGCGGCAAGACGCCGCCCGCGATCTACGTCAACGCGAGCAACCCGCTTGCCGGACTATCGATGGCGCAAGTGAAGCGCGTCTTCGCGGCAGGCGCATCCGGCGGCGACATTGCCGACTGGTCGAATTTGAGCGCCGCGGCAGGCGCGATCCACGTCTATGGCGCGCGCGACGATGGCGGGTTCGGCTCGGCCATGCGCGCCTCGAAGCTCGACGGGCTGCCGTTCAGCGCCCGCTACCAGGCGATGCCGAGCGGAAAGGCGATCCTCGCCGCCGTCGCGGCGGACCCTCACGGCATCGGCTATGCGACATGGATCGACGCGGGCGAGGCACCGGAAGGCGTGCGAGTCCTGCCGCTGTCCGCACGCGACGGCGGCCCTTACGTCCTGCCTCAAGAGGGCGCGGACCGGGGCGCCTGGCCGATATCCTATTTCCTCAACATCTACATCGATAAGGCGCCGGGCAAGTCGATCAATCCGGAAATCAAAGGCCTGTTGCGGTTCATGCTCTCTGTGGAAGGGCAGGCTATCATTGCACACCATATGTCAGAAGATGATGGCTATGTGCCACTCGACAGGCGGGACCTCGCTGCCGAGAGGCGCCGGGTTGATACCTTGTAAGCGGAAATCTTTCTGTGAGCAGGTGAAAGCTGTCAACTGTGCGCCAGGTGAGTAAGGTAGCAAGCATGGATCGCCGATCTTATCTTCGTTCGATTATCAAGGATCATACGGCATCTTCATATCGAAATACTGTTTCCTTTCTTTCCAGATTCGCGTGAATTGGTCAATAATCAGCAGTATTCTGGCTAATTCCTCTCACAATACTTTCCCACATTTTTTCATATCGAAAGTAATTAACCTCCTCCACTCGCGCATACCAGAGCAAGTGCGACAGTATCTTTAACTATCTGCCGGCTTACCCACCGCGACTGCGCAAGCGGCGATGGGGCGCATGCCCTCAATATTCATCATCGTACGTTGCGCCGCCGCCTCAAGGATGAAGGGACAACGTTTCAGGACGTGAAGGACGACCTGCACCGCGATCTGTCTCTCTATTATCTGCGGAAAACCCGGCTGGATTTCAGGGGCATATCTGAAAAGCTGGCCTTCGCGGAAAAGGCCGTCTTCTCGCGAAGCTGCCGTCGCTGGTCCGGGCAATCGCCTTCACAACTGCGCGCGGCGCCTAAGTCTGCAACGGCAAGGGGAACTTTGTCCTGATAGGTCAAGCCATACGCGTCTGATTGCGCGACTATGCCCGTCAACGACGAACCAGCGACGTTGCAGGCCTGCCCTGCGTCGCGTGGTTTCGCGAGGAGGAGCGGGACATGGCCGAAGCGGATCCCAGGATCGAAATGGATATCAGCGACGTCGAATGGCGTCTTGGCCATCAGGTCGGCGGCGGAGAGCTCTGGGAGCCGTGCAACAAGACCGACATCCGCCGCTGGGTCATGGCGATGGACTACGTCAACCCGATCCACTGGGACCAGCGATTTGCGGCGGCGTCCAAATTCGGGGACATAATCGCACCGCAATCCATGCTGGTCGCACTCGATTACGGGCATGGCAACAATCAGGCCTGCGTGGGCCGGATCGATGGCCAGCACATGATCTTCGGCGGCGAGGAATGGTGGTGGTACGGCGTGAACGTCTGGCCCGGCGACCAGATCAGCCATGAGCGGATCTTCACCGGCTACAAGCTGACAGACACCAAGTTCGCCGGTCCGACCCTGTTCCAGCGCGGCGACACGATCCATCGTAATCAGCGCGGTGACCTCATCGCCAAATCCTGCCCTACCGTGATCCGCTATCTTGCCAAGGAGGCCGAAAAGCGGGGCATGTATGCCTCCACCGCAGGCACGCCGCACAAATGGACACAGGCGGAACTGGCGGAAATCGACCAGGTGCGGCGCGACTGGTTTCTTTCCAATCGCGACGGCAAGTCACCGCATTTCGAGGACGTCGCGGTGGGCGACAAGCTGCCGCGCCGGGTGATCGGCCCGCACTCGATCGCGAGCTTCACCACCGAATACCGCGCTTTCGTGTTCAACATCTGGGGCAGCTTCTACTGGCAGGGCGTGGATGGCGTGCCCGACTGCTGGGTCAATCAGGACATGGGGTGGATCGACGGGTTCAGCTTCGACGAGGAAGGGGCGATGATCGATCCGCGCCTGCGTGACGGGCTCTACCTCGGCCCATCGCGCGGCCACATCGACGACAGCCGGGCGAGCGAGATCGGGATGCACCGTGCTTACGGCTACGGCGCTACGATGGCCGCGTGGAACACCGACTACCTGGCCTTCTGGGCCGGTCACGACGGCATGGTCCGCCACGCCAAGTCCGAGTTTCGCGGTCCTGCGTTCGAGGGCGACGTCACCTGGATCGAGGGTGAAGTGGTCGAGAAGATCGCGGAATCGGACTGGGGCTTCCCGGTAGTGCGGATCGAGGTGCGGATGACCAACCAGGACGGCAAGACGGTCGTCACTTCGGTCAACGAAGTCCAGCTTCCCTACTGACCGGATCGGCGCCGTGACCCAGCATCGCTTCATAGCCGATCAGGCCCTGTCCGTCTCCTGCGGTCTGCCGCTCGGCGACGAGACCGGTCTGGGCGCACTGACGCTCGGGGGCTTCCTGCGCGAAGTCACGGCGCAATATTGCAGCCGCGAGGCACTGGTCCATTCCCGGCCGGATGGCACGACCGAGCGCTGGTCCTATGCGGACCTCTGGCGGGAAGCCAATGCGGTGGCCAAAGCGCTCGTCGCCTGTGGGCTTGCGCACGGCGAGCGGGTCGGCGTTCTGATGACGAACCGGCCGGAGTTCCTATCCGCCACTTTCGGCATCGCGCTCGCCGGAGGTGTCGCCGCGCCGATCGGGACCTTCTCGACGGCCGCCGAGCTTGGTTACCTCATCGAGAAATCGGCGATCTCAACGCTGCTGTTCGAGCGCACCGTGCTCAAGAAGGACTTCCTGGTGGCACTGGCCGAACTCGATACCCGGGTTACCGAGGCCACGCCGCATAGCTTCGCCTCGCTGCGCTTTCCCTTTCTCAAGACGCTGGTCATGGTCGGCGACGGGGCCTGCGGAGCGGTGCAGGACTGGTCCGCTTTCCTCGCGGCGGGCAACGCGATCGCGGAGGCGAGTATTGCCGCGCGTGCCGCTGCGGTCTCTCCGGCCGATGCCGGCGTGCTGTTCTTTTCCTCAGGGTCCACCGCGCTTCCCAAGGGCATCGTATCCTCGCATCGCGGGGTGACCTTGCAGATGTGGCGCATGGGGCCGCAGCAAGGACTGAGCGATGGCGTCCGCAGCTGGACCGCGAATGGCTTCTTCTGGTCCGGCAACTTCGCGATGATCGTGGGCGGCACGCTGGCGAAAGGCGGCACCATCGTCCTGCAGTCCACGTTCCAGCCTGCCGAGGCGCTGGCGCTGATGGAGGCCCACAAAGTTCAGTTCCTCTTCGCCTGGCCGCATCAGTGGGAGCAACTGATCGCCGCACCGAACTGGGCCGAAGTCGATCTGTCCTCGCTGGTCTATGTCGACGAGACCTCGCCGATCGCCCGGCATCCGACGGTCGAGGTCGACTGGATCGAGCCACGGCATTGCTATGGCAACACCGAGACCTTCACGCTCAGCGCCGCCTACCCTGCCCAGACGTCGCGGGAAGAAGCGGCGGAAAGCCATGGGCTGCCCTTGCCGGGCAATATCCTCAAGATCGTCGATCCTCTGACCGGCCGGACCATGCCGCTGGGCGAACGCGGGGAACTGGCGGTCAAGGGGCCGACGCTCATGCTCGGCTACCTCGGCGTGGCCCTTGCCGACACGCTCGACGCGGAGGGCTTCCTGCGCACCGGGGACGGCGGGTGGCTCGACGATGCCGGACGGCTGCACTGGGAAGGCCGGCTGAACGACATCATCAAGACCGGGGGGGCCAACGTCTCCCCGCTGGAGATCGACGAGGTCATCCGCGAATGCGCAGGCGTCAAGGTCGCCCAGACGGTCGGCGTACCGCACGATACGCTGGGTGAGATCGTGGTGTCCTGCGTCGCCCTTCACGAGCGCGCGCAGGTCAGCGAGGAAGACCTGCGGTCTCACGCCCGAACCCGGCTGGCCAGCTACAAGGTTCCACGCCGGGTGCTGTTCTTCGCGCCCGAGGATCTGGCCGTCACCGGCAGCAACAAGATCAAGACAAGCGAGCTGCGCCGGGTCGCGGCAGAAAGGCTCGCCATGCAGACCTGACAATTCGTGTTGCGCCCGATCGGTCGGAAAGAGCCGGCGAGCGATGGTTTTCAACCAAGAAGGGGAGGATAATATGATGAAATTCAATAAGAAGCGCACCGCGTGGCGTTTTGCGATCGGCGTGGCCGGGATCGCCCTGATCCCGGGCATGGCGGCGGCACAGGAGAAAGCGCCGCCCGCCGAGGACACCTCGGCCGACCAGATCACGTCGGAGCCGATCGTGGTGACCGGAACTCTGATCCGCGGCATCGCACCGGCGGGCAACAACGTCATCGGCGTCACCAGCGAACAGGTCACCGCAACCGGCGCCGCATCGACGAGCCAGGTTCTCGCCAGCGTTCCGCAAGTGGGTAACTTCTTCAACGCCCTGCCCGCCGGTGTGTCGCCCCAGGCCGGAGCGAACGCCTCCAATCCGATCAACCGTCCGAACCTGCGCAACCTGCCCGGTGCCAACACCAGCGGCGGCGCCCAGACGCTCGTGCTGTTCGACGGCCAGCGTGTGGTCGGTGCAGGCATCCAGCAGGTTGCGGTCGATCCCGACATCATCGCGCCCGGCGTCATCGCGCGCGTCGAGGCCATGACCGATGGCGGCTCGGCCGTCTACGGCTCGGACGCGCTTGGCGGCGTGCTGAACTTCGTCACCCGCGACCGCTTCAACGGCGTGCAGGTCGACGCCCGCTATGGCCTGGGCGAAAATTACAAGTCGGTCGATGCCAGTGCGATGGCAGGCAAGGATTGGGGCTCGGGCGGCTTCTACGTCGCCTACGGCTATTCGCACCATGACAGCGTCTATGGTTCGGACCGGGACTGGGTTAAGCAGATCAACTGGGACACCAAGGTGCCGACCGGTCGCAACTGCGCCGCTCCGAACGTCAGCGTCGGCACGGCAACCTACGTGCCGTCGGGCCCCGGGCTGGCGGCCGGTGGCCCCAATGTCTGCGACTTCTCGGACACGGTTGCCATCTATCCCACCGCGACGCTGCACACGGTCTTCGCCCGTTTGAACCAGCGTCTGTCGGACTCGGTTCGTTTCGACGTGACCGCACTCTATGCGAACCGTGCCATCGAGGCCGTCGGCGGCACGCTGGGGACCGGCGCTCTGAGCACCGGAGCCACAGCGCAGGCGACGCTGACCGCCGCTTCGCCGTATTACCGCCCCACCGGCGATGCCAACACCGGCCTGCCGCAAGTCGTTCGGTACGACTACAGCCCCCTGTTCGGCGCTCGCTCTGCCACGCAGGAAACCAATCTGGAAACATGGCGCATCGCGCCGTCGATCTCGATCGAACTCGGCTCCGACTGGGAACTGAGCGGCCTGTTCAGCTACGGCATCGCCACCACCTCGTTCCGCAACGCACAGATCAGCACGACCGCGCAGGCCAGCGCACTCGCGTCCGGGGCATTGAACCCCTATGACGTGGGCACCGCCAGCCCTGCCACGGCCGCCAGCCTGCTGCGTTACGCCGAGGGCGTGGGACGCAACGAATTGTTCGATTATCGCGCAATCGCCAACGGCCCGCTGTTCGCCCTCCCGGGCGGCTCGGTCAAGGCTGCCGTGGGCTACGAGCACATGCAGGACAATTTCCAGCGGCGCACGACCAACGCCACCACTTACGCCTTCCAGGACCCTACCAGCTACACGCAGAAGGTCGATTCCGTCTTCGGCGAACTGCAAGTGCCGATCGTCGGCAGCGGTAACGAAATGTCGTTCCTCAACGAGCTGTCGCTGTCCGCCTCGGCCCGCTACGACAAGTACAGCGACTTCGGCGACACCTTCAATCCCAAGTTCGCCGCCACGCTGCGCCCCGTCGAATGGATCGCGATCCGCGGCAACTGGGGCAAGTCCTTTACCGCACCATCACCTGTCGACCAGCTTGGCGTTCTGGCATCGGCGGTCGCGACGGTGCCTGCCGCGTTCCTGCGCACGCCGCCCGGCGTGACCGCAGCGCCCGGCGAGGTCGGTCTCTTCGTGTCCGGCACGGCCCCCGGCCTGCAGCCGCAGAAAGCGACCAACTGGTCGGCCGGACTGGAAATCGAGCCGCCTTTCGTGCCGGGGCTCACCCTCAACGCCAGCTACTACAACATCGACCTGTCCGGCACGATCGGCCGGCCGGTGACGAGCGCCGATCTCACCGACTACTATGCCAACTTCCCGCAGCTCTACTCGGTGCGGCCCACTGGTCAGGAACTGGCAGCCTATCTGACGCAGTTCAATCCGGCCAACTTCAACTTCACGGTCGCCAACCCCACCTCGACCTCTCAGGCGCTGATCACTGCGGGCGGGGTCACCACTCCCGTACTGGTTTCGCTCGATACCCGGTCGCGTAACCTTGGGACCGCGAAGCTCGATGGCATCGACTTCAGCGCCAACTACGTGCTCGACACCAGCTTCGCCTCGTTCGATGCGAGCGCATCGGGCAACTATCGACTGTCGCAGAAGTCCCGTGCTCTGCCATCGCTCCCGATCGCGGACGACCTGGCGTTCAATACGCCCGTGTTCCGTATGCAGGGCACGCTGGGAACGACGATTGGCGGCCTTCGCGCACAAGTCACTTGGAACCACACCTCCGGCTACAAGCGCGGCACCGTCGAATTCGGCCAGACCAAGATATCCGCGTTCGACGCCATCAACCTGTTCTTCAAGTACGACGTGAAGTCCGATTCGGTCCTGACGAGCAACCTGTCGTTCACGCTGAACGTCCAGAACCTGTTCGACACCGAACCGCCCGAGTTCCGCAGCGCTACCGGGCTGGGTTACGACGCGACCCAGGGTTCCGCCTTCTCGATCGGCCGCATCGTGCAGTTCGGCGTGCGCAAGAACTTCTGACCGTGCGCGGCGAGGCCGGGCCACTGGTCCGGCCCCGACCGAGCAGGGCGAAAAAATGCGGCTCCGGGGTCTTCCCCGGAGCCGTTCTTGTTTGATCGGAAAAGATGGCGCGTCGTGACTACTTTACCACGACACGAACCCGGCCGAGGTTCATGATCCGTCCATACGGACTTCCCACTTCCGCTTCCCGCTGGGCCGTCACGCGCAGTCCCACGAAATAGGTCCCCGGCACCGCGAAAGCGTGAGTGACGCTCACTGCGGCGCTCCCGTCCTTGCGAAACTCCAGAACCGCAGGATCGCTGAAACTGCCCTTCCCCTCGAAATCCCACTCCCCGCCGACGATGCGGCCAGTACCTTTTGGAAGGCGAGCCTCGGCGGTCAGGGTGACCGGCTTTCCGGCGGCGACCTCGGCGCGCAGGCCGCCATTGGCCCGCAGCGCGACCACCGGCTGAATGCCCAGCCGCGCCGCTGCCGTCGGCGGCACGATAACCTGTCCGTCCTTGATGGAATAAGCGGTGCTCGGCGCCGGTGCGATGCCCTTTTCCACCCAGGCGCTGACGTCGAGCAGCGCCTGCTGCAGCACGCCGGTGAAAGTCACCAGCTCGGCGCTGCCCTGACCTCCATGTTCGGCATGCTCGGTGAACCAGACCCGGAAGGCGTCGTCGGCTTTCTTGCCGAGGTGCTCGCCTACCTTGGTACGATACCAGTCCGCACCCCACGGCCATGCCGCAGTGTCCGAGAGATTTTCGACGAGAATGACCTTCGCCCCGATCCTGCCGGTGGGCACGGCGCCTGCCGCTCCGATGGCGAACTGGGGACCGAGCAGCTTGGGCCGCTGGGGTCCCAACGGTTTGCCATCCGGGCCGCGATACTGGTTCCAGGTGTAGAAGTCCGGGGTCGGGACCTGATGCCGGTGATAGGTCTGCGCGGCCAGCCAGTTCGAGTTGTCGATCTGCACTTCGTCCCCGGCGGCAAGCTTGGCGAGAACGGCCGGATCGTTGCTCTGCAGGACTACGATCTTCCCGTCGACGCGCTGCAGCCGCAGCAGGGCTCCCGCCGCTGCGCCGCTGTTGACCTTCAGGTCGGCCGCGCTGCCGAAGTCACGCTGCGGAACGGCGTCGAGTTCGATGGCGACCGGCAGTTCGCTGCCTCCCGGACCAAGGAGCGCCTGCCACGCAAGCTCCGCCGTGCCCCGGGCCTGACCCATCTGCGGTTTGAGCGTGATCCCTAGCCGGTTAGCATCGGCCGCCATGATCAGCCGCACGACCTTCGCCTTTTGCTGGATACGGGCGTCGCGCAAGGACTTGGGCGGATCGAACCCTTCATAGCCGGGCTTGGCCCAGAAGTCGGTGAAGTACGTCGGGTCGGCCGCGAGCATGCCCGGATAAAGCACCGGAAAGGCGCCGACGTAGCCGCGTGCGAGGGCGCGCAACTCGGGCAAGGGATAGCCGAAGTCCAGAATCTCCCGAAGCGCCGAGCGCTGCTCGGCGTCCAGCCCCTTGTACGGGTCCCCCGTTCCGCCGACGTCGAAAGCGTCGATGATGCCGGGCAGTTTGTCTCCCAGGACCCGATAGGCGTAGAGCGGCGCGGTGAAATTGTACGGCGTCGCCATCGCCGAGCCCATCACGAAGGGAACCGCCCCGTCCCAGACACCGGCCGTGTTCTCGATGCTGCCTACGGTCCGATAGGCGCCGCCGCTGCCGCCCCAGATGTAACCGAAGGGGCGCTTGCCCCCATACATCCGGGCGGCGACGACGCGGGAGAATTGGGCTGCAGCCGCATTGGCCCGGTAGGCCCCGATGGTCGGGTCGGTCGCGTATGCAGGCCCCGAGTTGGCGCTGGCCCCGCCGCCGTTGGTTTCGATGTAATAGCCGCCATGGTTGACCGCGAAACCGATGTTGCCTCCGCCATCGCGCGTGTCCTTCTGCGCGAGGTTCTCGCTGTCCGGCACCGGGGTGACGTATTCGAAGAAGCGTCCTTCGTACTTTTCCTTGGGCGGGAGGTAGAAGGAAAAACGCATGTCGGTGCCGGTGAAGCCGCCATGCACGTAACGGTGCCGCACCGGTGCATCGCGCCATTCGTCGATGTCGACATAGGGTTTGGTGAAAAGGGGATCGGCGGCGGCTCCCGGCGGAACGGCCTCGGGCCAGGCAATCGCCTCTGGCGCCGGAGATGCAGCTTCGCCCGGAATGGCACCGGCAGTCAAAAGCAGTCCGGTGACGATGCACATCGCCGTACCCAGACCGCATCGCGAACGAACTCTGGCTGAACGTCCCATTTTCTCTCCCCTGCCGTGTTTTTGTTTCGATCCTCGGATAGTGTAGGCGCCAAGGCGGGGCGCAAAACTGAACTGCATCGTCCACGCGAATAAGCGGGGGCCCCGCCCTCGCATTTCTATTTGGGGGGCGTTCAGGCGCGGACGGCGATCTGATACTGCTCGATGTAATCCCGGAAATGGCGGCGAACGCCTTCCTGGCTCAGGCCGTACTCGGCCAGATCATACTTGTGAGAACCGTGCTTGCCCTTGGGGTTACGGGCGAGGTAGGCCTCCATGGCCGTGCGCGCGGCCGGTGTCAGGGGCTCGTCGAAGCGGCGGTAGATGGACTCGATCGACGCGAGGGGATCGCGCACGAGGTCGCGGTACTGCACATCGAAGACCGCGTCAGCGCCGTGCCGCTCTCGGTAGTCGTTCACCCGTGCGATCATGAGGTCGAATGTGTCCATCAGGTTCTCGCCGATGGCCCTGAGATCGACCTGGTCGCTGTACATGCGCCGCACTTCCTTGAGCAGACTGCATGCCGAGCCAACGACCTCCACAGGATCGCGATGGGTCATGACGAGCTGCGCGTCAGGAAATTCCGCCGTGAGCGCATCGAGGAACAGGGGATGCCACGGGTTCTTGAGCGTCCAGCGCCCCGGAGATTCCGCCTGAAGAAGCTGCAACAGGCGCTTCTCGTAGCGGAACGCGGGGCCGTAGTCGGCCTCGTGGAGGAACCAGCGATGATAGCTGGGGATGTCGGCCTGGGAATCGAATATCTGGGCGCAGAACGAGGCGGACATCGCGAACTGACATTCGGTCGGACTATCGGCATCCTCGTAGTGGATCGCGGCGATCTGCGGGGCGAATTGAAGGCCCTGCTGGGTTTTCACGTGACAGGCATCGAAACGGGGTCCGGCGTGCAGTTCGTCGGGGCGCGGCGGAGGCACCGAGTCGAATGCCTCCCACCGCAGGAACGACCGACGGGCGGGATCCGCTTCGAGAAGGTTGATCGCCAGAGTCGTACCGGTTCGCGGCAGCCCGAATACGAAGAGAGGCTTTTCGACCGGACGATCCAGAAGTTCGGGGTGACGAGCCAGCCAGTCCTCGACCCGCATCCTGTTGGCCATGGCCGACACCAGCGCGTCCACGGACCGCTTCATGCCCGTTTCGGTGAACCTGGCTTCCTGCTCGTAGGCGTTCAGGAGCACCGTCAGGCCATCCAGAATCGCAGGATCTCCAAACTCGTTCAACCCGGTCAGCTTACCCGCTGCCGCGACGATATCCTCAGCCCGCATCTCTCACCATCTTCCTGGGATGGGTGCCCATAGCACCGGCATTCCCGGGAGCATGCGGCCATTGAGCATACTTTAGAAGAAATGTTCGCATCATCGTGGCGATATCGTTCAGCCGCACTCCAAAAAAGTATCCTGTATTGTAGCCTTGTCGATGCGATGAGCCCAAATCCATCGGCGAGGCAATGAGGAATTAAGGGCATGAACCGGCTTGGAATCGATTCACAAACGGTGTTCGGAATGCCTCCCGGGGACCACATCGATCTGGCGGCGCGGCTTGGCTGCGGGCACATCTCCATTGGCCTTGCGCCGGTCCCATGGCGGCTCCCGCAATTCGCACCATGGTCGCTGCGCGACGAGCGATCCGCGCGGCTCGAGGTGGTACAACAGGCCAATGACAAAGGGATAAGCCTGTCACTCGGTGAGGGATTTGCGATCCGGCCCGGCTCCTCCGTCGCCGCGCTCGACAAGGATCTCGACTTCATGGCTGAAATGGGTGTGGTCGCAATCGGCACGGTAGCCATCGAAACGGACCCGATGCGCGCCATGGATGAATTGGCGATACTGGCATCGATGACACACGATCGCGGTCTCGGCCTCTATCTCGAATTTGCGCCTCCTCACGCCTTTCCCGGCCTTCAGCACGCTTTGAGCGCACTGGACGCGCTGGGATCGCCGCACGCCAAGCTGATCATCGACGCTATGCACCTGTTTCGCTGCGGCAACAGCGCGGAACAGGTCGCGCAGCTTGATCCGCAGCTTCTGGGACGCGTGCAGATGTCCGATGCGGCGATGGTAGGCCCCGGCAAGCCGTACATGGAAGAGGCCTGCTTCGAACGATCCCTTCCCGGCGAAGGGGAACTCCCCCTGAAGGCTCTCGCTGCTGCCCTTCCCCCGCATGTCCCGGTCTGTCTCGAAGCGCCAAACCGGAAAGAGGCACCGGATATCGCCAGCCTTGAAGACTACGCCGGGCGGGCGATGCGGCAGGTCCGTGCCCTGTTCTGAAACACGCGCACTGGACCGCCCCGCGCGTTCTGTGCTTGAGATGCATCCATGAGCATCGCCGCCAAAACCCGTACCCCCCTGGAAGTCGCCGCGGAACGCCTTCGCGAAATTTCGCTCGCCAGTCCGGAGGGCACGCTTCTCGGGAGCGAAGAGGCGCTCATCGTTCAGCTCGGTTGTGCGCGCGCCACGGTGCGTCAGGTCGCCCGCCTGCTGGAGCGTGAAGGCCTGCTGCGCGTGCGGCGCGGCATGAACGGCGGGTACTTCAGTGCACGCCCGGACGCCGACACGATCGAAGCGACCGTCAGCGCGTATCTCGAGACGCTCGACATGGAGCCCAGCGACGTGACCGTGCTTGCCTCGGCGCTGTGGGTGGAGGCAGTGCGCAAGGCCGCAAGCCGCAATCCTCAGGTGATCGAGCCGACATGCAGCCGCCTGAAGGAAAAGATCGCGGCGCTCAAGGATGAGGCCACCTTCGATGCGGTCAGGGTGCTCGAACGCGAGACGCAGGATGCGATCTTCGCGCTGGCGCAGAGCGAATACATCAAGCTCATCTTCGATATCAATTCCGCCTTCTCCCGTCGGCGGTTCGCAGAGCCGATCGAGGACAACGACAGCGCCGAGCATCGCGTGTTCGTGCGCGAGTGGCGGAACGCGAAACTGCTCGAACTTACCGCGATTGGCCTCGGTGACGGCGAACTTGCGGTACTCGGCGCCCAGCT
This sequence comes from Novosphingobium resinovorum, assembly GCF_027922145.1. Lineage (GTDB taxonomy): Bacteria > Pseudomonadota > Alphaproteobacteria > Sphingomonadales > Sphingomonadaceae > Novosphingobium > Novosphingobium resinovorum. The sequence continues at coordinate 97,142 of NZ_BSFC01000039.1, forward strand.
GAGCCGCAAGATCTGGCATTCGCGCCTGAAGCGCCGCTTCGTCGCTCTAGCCGCTGATACGTCAGCTTCTACCGGGCAACGCGGATGACGCGCGGCGGCGGGATGCAAATTAAGAACCCTTTATTCCGCCGCTGATCGATGATGCATCCAATGGGCGTAGCGGCGAATAGTAGATGAAATCTCGCCGTCCAGCCGCGCATATCGCTTGAGCGTTGTACTGACCCCCTAAAAGAGGATACTTTTAGTGGACGACCGCTGTCCTCGCCCCATACTGATCTCCCAAAGAAGAATCGCGCACCGCGACAAGCCTGGGCACAAGGGAGAGGTTGCATATGACTGGAGAGCTCGTTTCCGCATCGGCCGAGTGGCGTCGCTACTGGCCGGTCGTGCTCGCCTCTTCGATCGGCTTCTCGTTCATGTCGTTCATGACCCCCGCCGCCGGGGTGTTCATGGACCCGCTGGCGCGCGACTTCGGATGGGACCGCACGCAGCTTTCGAGCGGCCTTGCCGCGGCTGCCCTGATTTCCATCGTGCTCTCGCCGTTCATCGGGGCATTGATCGACCGCAGCGGAGTGCGCCGCATCGCCTTGCCGGGCCTTGTGCTCACGACCGCGTCCATCTGCGCCTTCGCGCTCGCGTCGGGTTCGTTCGTGCAGTGGATCGTATTGTGGCTGGTGTGGGGCGTGTTCGTCCTGTTCGTCCAGTCGACGCTGTGGTCCACCGCCGTGGCGGCCACTTTCACCAAGGGCCGCGGGCTGGCCCTTGGCATAACCATGTCGGGCACCGCGCTGGCGCAGGTCATCGCGCCGCCCCTCAGCAACTGGCTGATCACGCATTTCGGCTGGCGGGAAGCATTCGTAATTCTGGGACTGGGCTGGGGCGGCGTTGCCCTTGTCCTGTCCGTGCTGTTCCTCAGGGGGAAAAGCGCGGCCGCTACGCCCGGTGACCGGCGAGCCCAGAAACCGGCACCGGCCTCGGACGTGCCCGGCCTGACGATCGCGCAGGCGTGGCGCAGTGTCGCGCTCTGGAAGGTCGCGATCGCCACCTTCCTTATCCTGACCGCGACCATCGCCGTCGTGGTGCATCAGTTCCCCATTCTGGTCGAGGCCGGGGTCTCGCGCGAAAGTGCCGCCTGGCTCGTGAGCTTGTCCGGGATCGCCGGGGTTGCGGGCAAACTCATCACCGGAACCCTGGTCGACCGCTTTCATGCCCGCTGGATCGGCGGCCTGACCCTGGCATCGACCGCTATCGCCTGGCCCCTGCTCATGGACGGGGTCGCCACTCCCGCACTGGTCGTCGTGGGCATGATGATCAGCGGCTATGCGGCCGGCACGAAGATGCAGCTGTGCAGCTACCTGACTGCCCGCTACGCGGGCCTTCGCCATTACGGTGCGATCTTCGGCGTGATGACGAGCATGATCGCGCTGGCCTCGGCCATCGGCCCGCTTTCCGCCGGCGTGGCGCACGACGCCTTCGGCAGTTACTCCCCCCTTCTCCTCACCGGTGTCAGCATTTCGATCGTCAGTGGCCTGATCGTGCTCAGCCTCGGCGCTTATCCGGACTGGACGCCCGCCCTGCGCGGTAATGACGAAGGCGCCCCAGAATGAGCGGCGTTCCGGGCCGGACCCGGAGGCCCGACCTTCCGCTGGCGGTCGTCATCGGTGCCGGTGGGATGGGCTCGGCCGTAGCAAGGCGCATGGCGCAGACCCACCGCGTGCTGCTGGCCGACATCGATGGTGAGGCAGCCCGTGCACAGGCCGATGCACTCGCCCGTGACGGCGCGGATGTCCATCCGCTCGCATGCGATGTCACTGACACCGACGCGGTCGCGGCACTCTCCTGCATGGCGGAGGGCCTGGGCGGATTTCGCTGTCTGGTGCACATTGCGGGCCTGTCGATCGCGGCCGACGATTTTGCGAGAATACTGGCGGTGAACCTGCGTGGACCAGCGCTGGTTGCGGCAGCGTTGCGGCCGCTCGCCCGGCCGGGTGCAAGCGCCATCCTCATCGCGTCGCTGGCCGCCCACAGCTTCCGCCCTTCACCGGCCGTGATCGAAGTCCTTGAAATGCCGGCCGCACCGGACCTCGCCGACCGCGTCGCGGGGGTACTGGGTGCCGAGAATGCCACGCCTGCGACCGCCTACGCGCTCTCGAAGGTCGGCTTGCTTCAGATGGCACGGCGCGAGGCGGCGGACTGGGGCCGGGTCGGCGCGCGTATCGTGTCGCTGTCGCCCGGCCTCATCTCGACGCCCATGGGGGCGCTCGCCTACGAGAAGAGCGCGGGCAAGCGGGCAATGTTCGCACAGACCCCGTTGTCGCGCGAAGGCGCCATGTCGGAAATCGCGGACGCCGTCGAATTCCTGGCTTCCGATCGCGCATCGTTCATCAGCGGGACCGATCTTCTCGTGGACGGCGGGCTTGCCGCCGCGCTCGGATATCCTCAGCGATAGCCGCTCTAAGCCACTCGTTTGCCGCATTTTCCGAGTCATCAGGTGATTCCACCTGATTAGAAAATGCTCTAGGCGCGATGCACGGCCGCATCGAGAAAGTCGGCGGCGGCCTCGTCCAGGACGAGACCCGGTCCGTTCACGCCAAGGCTTGCCCTCAGGAGGGCGACATCCTTGCGCAGGAGCGCCGCGCCGTGCTCGAAGTCCTCGGGACGCGGAAGTCGCGCATAGACCTCGAAGCCGAAGCTGCGGCCGCTGCTGCCCTTGATCAGCTCTGCCGCCGCCTTGCGGTCTATGCCGAGCGCCTCGGCTGCCGCGAGGGCGGCATGAGCCAGTCCCATGTTGGCCGCCATCAGCGAATTGTTCACGATCTTCGCGCGTTGCCCGGCCCCCGCGCCCCCGAGGTGCAAAAGCAGCCCGGCGAATGCCTCGAAAACCGGCTTCGCCTGCGCAAAGGCTTGCTCCGTGCCGCCGCACATCACCGTCAGGGAGCCTGCCGCCGCCGCCCCGCCGCCGCCGCTGACAGGGGCATCGACAAATGCGATCCCGGCCGCTTCGCAGCGGCGCGCCAGGCGCTCGCAGCTTTCGGGCAGGATCGTGGAGTGGATCGCCAGCAGGCTGCCCGGCCGCATCGCAGGCAGCAATTGCTCGCAAATAGCGGCAACGCCGGCATCGTCGACCACGCAGATACCCACGTGGTCGGCCCAGGCGGCAAGTTCCGGCAAAGATGCCGCCGCCAGAGCGCCTTGCGCCACGAACGGGGCGAGCGCCTCCGGCCGCCGCGCCCAGACCGTCAGCGGGAAGCCTGCGGCGAGCATACGCTCGGCCATAGGCGCGCCCTGGCTGCCCAGCCCGATGAAGGCGGTCCGGATGGGCTGCGTGTTCATCATGCGTCCCACGGCAGACCTTCCCGGTGGTTCCTGATCATCGTCAGCACCGCGCCCTGGATCACGGAAGCCTTCGGCCACCCTGCATGGACGGCGTACTGCAGGACGAACTCCTGCAACTCGTGCGCGGTACAGTTGCCGCTCGAAAGCGCCGCGTAGAAGTGCGTCTTGATCGGCGTCGCCGCGCAGCTTTCGGAAACGCCGACCAGCGTGATCCATCGCCGCGAGCGTTGGTCCAGTGCACCGCGCTTCCACATTTCCCCGAACACGAAATTATCGATGCCCGCCTCGAAATACGGGGTCATCGGCGGCGGTCCCGGAAAGCCCATGACCGTGTTGAATTCGTCTATGCCGTCCCGCACGCGGAAATCCGGATCCCAGGGCTCGGCCCTGATCGCGTCGTATTCGCTGACCTGCTGCCCCAGCGCCATCGTCACGCGGGTGATCGCCCGATCCAGTTCCACGCCGCGCGACCACCCGGCATAGACGGCGAGGTGCAACGCCGCCTCTCGCAGCTCCGGCTGGGTCAGTTCACGGGTAACCAGAGCGCCGCGAATGTAATCCTCGACAAGATCGGCCGGGCCGTTGCTGCTGGCCGCGCTGGCGATCGAGATCAGGTAGCGGGCGCGCATCTCGAGGCCCGGTCGCGCCCAGATTTCCGCGAAGATGAAATCGCGCCAGCTCGCCTCGGTCGGCGTGGCCGGAACCTCGTGCTCGCGCGCCGTGACGCGCACCGCGACCTGCGCACCGCGCGCCGAACGTTCGTGGGGATCGAGCAAGGTCATTATCGTCCCTTCAGCCCCGGATCGAATCGATGACGGCCTGGGTGATGCCCGGCTTGCCGGGATCGCCCGCCATGAATTCGGCATGCTTCTTCTCGATGAAGGCATCGGGGTTCGCGGCGACCTCGGCCAGCGTCGCCCAGACCTCCTCGTGGGTGGGCACGACGATCTCCCCGCCCTCCATCGCATCGGACAGGATCCGTGCCGTCTCGGGCTGCGACTTGACGAACAGATGGCTTCCCGGCGCCCGCATCGTGTAGCCTTCGCTGAAGTGCTTCATTGCATCGGGCGAGGTCGTCATGACCGGGCCGGGACACAGGCAGCTCACGCGAATTCCGAACTGCATGAGATAGAGCGCGAGGTTCTGCGACATCGACAGCACCGCCGCCTTGGACGCCGCATAGTGAATGCGGCTCGCGGCGAACGGATAGAGGCCGGCGAAGCTGGCCGTATTGACGATGTGCCCCTCGCCGCGTCCCATCATGCGCGGAACCACGACGCTGTTGGCGCGCACCATGCCGAAGAGATTGACGTCGAACATGCGCTGCCATTCGGCAAGCGGGATGTCCTCGGGATTGCCGCCCGAGAGTATCCCGGCATTGTTCATGTGGATGTCGAGGGGACCGAGCGCGGCTTCGGCGGCATCGATGGCTTCCAGCACCGACGCCTCGTCGAGCACGTTGCAATGCAGCCCGGTGCTCTCCGCGCCCAGCGCGCGCACGAGTTCGGCGGTCTCTTCGGCCCCATCCCTCGATATGTCGGCAACCGCGACGCGGGCGCCGCGGCGGGCCCATTCGAGGGCGATCTGGCGACCGATGTTCTGCCCGGCGCCGATGATCAGTGCCGTCTTGCCTTCGAATGTAGACATCTTCCCGTTCCTCTCCCGTTATTATTCGCGACCGGCGCTCAGATCCCGGCCGCGTAAAGCAGCTCCGAAGCCGCCTCGATGCCCGCCCGAAACTCGGCCTCTCCGGTGTCTGCGGTGTAGTCCGCAGGCACGACCTCAAGGTCGAACACACCCTCGTAACCGGCTTCCAGCACGTCGTTCATCATGCGGCCGAGCGGCAGGTCGCCCTGCCCGACATGCAAGCGCCCGCCCGGTCCGGAGATGGCGATGTCGCCGATCTGGACAAGCGCGATGTGCGGCATGGCGCGCTTCAGGGTCTGGGCAAGGCCCCGCTCCATCCAGTTGTTGCTGAAGTCGGAAACGATCCCGAGCCCGGTTCGCTCGGCGATATCCACTGCGTCGGCAAGGCGCGTGCAGAACGAAACACTGGTCCGCAAGCTGGGTTCGAAGGCAGCGATCACGCCGTTTGCGCGGGCATGCTCGACGGTCGGCGCAACAGCCTGCGCGAACAGCGCCACATCCTCGTCCCAGTCGCAGCGCACCGTCCGGCCGCTGGTGAAATAGATCGAATGGCCGCCATGCGCCGCGACCAGATCGATCATCGCCTTGTGCGTTTCGCGCGTCGCATCCCACGTCTCGGGCGCGGCGAGCTGGAAGCCTGCGGTGATGAGCGTGCTGATGCGGATACCGGCATCGTCGAGAGCACCAAGGTGGCGCTCCGGATCGTCCGCGATCTTGTTCATCAGCAGGCCCGCGTGCGTGACGCCCACGTCCTTCCACAGTGCCAGTTCGCGCTCGAACGGCCACCGGAACGTGCACATGGCATCCAGAGACAGACGCGGATGGGTCACTGCGCTTCACCCAGGGCCGTCTCCAGCCGGAGGATCTCGCTTTCCAGCCAGCGCACTTCGCTGAAGTTCTCCCGCCCCGCGCCTTCGAGCACGGCCCGCTGGGCCGCAAGCTGGACGCCGAGCGCGTCACGATGCCCGGGCACCCCGGCGGGAATGGCCTCGGCCAGATGGAGCGCGTGGAGCGGCTTGCCTTCCTCCAGCAGCGCCCTCGCCCGCCCGAGCACCGGCGCATGGCCTCCCGCGAGCGCGACGAGTTCGGGAAACACGGCTTGGGGCGGAACCGAATAGAGTTCGGTGGAGGATTCGTAGCGGAACCAGCCCAGATGCTCCTCCCAGATGGAACGCACGATCCAGGGCACTTTGCCGTGCCCTTGCGGGATGGCGAGTTCCTCAGGCAGGCGGATGGTATCCATCAGTTCCCACAGGCCCTTGCCTGCGTTCATGCCCTCGAAGGTCCGGTCGCGCAGGTACTGCGCCGCATCGCGCATGCGGGTCAGGCGAGAGCGGATCTCGGCAGCGCCGCGCACCGGCTCCCCGTGACCGGTGATGAGCACTTCGGCTTCGAGATCGATGACGCGCTGCACGCTGTCGATGTACCACTGCACATAGCGATAGCGCTCGCCCCGCACGGTGTAGAGATTGGGCACGTGGCCGAAGATCGGCCCGGTCATGTTGCCGGTGAAGACGATACGCTCCTGCGGCAGCCAGACGGCAAGCGAATCGACCGTTTCCCCGCCCTTCACCGACAGCAGCTCGAATGCGCGGCCGCCCTGTTCGAAGCGGTGACTGTCCTGGAACGTGGTGGTCAGCACCGGCTCGGGCCGCTCGGTCAGTTCGCGCTTCTGGTCGCGGCTCCACAACCGGCGAGAGCGCGCGCCCATGGCGGTGCCGAGGTCGCGGTACTGCTTGCGCACGAACGGCAGGTTAGCCTGGCCGATGGTCTCCACGTCCGGGCCGCTGAAGGTCGGCCAGCCGCCGATGTGATCCTCGTGGCTCTGCGTCAGGACGATCCTGCGGATCGGCTGGTCGGAGACGGCATCGAAGCGCCGCCTGTTCTCCGCCGCGCTATAGATGATGCCGGTATTGACGAGGACGTTGCCGTCCGCAGTCGTCACCAGATAGAGATTGGACACGTCCCTGGACATGAAGATGCCATGGCCGAGATCGACCGCATCCTGCCGCCCGGCGCCGTCGTTGATGATCTGGGCATTGAGGGGTTCATTGGCGTCCCGAGCCGTCTGGGTCATGTCCATTCTCCCGAAGTCTTGTTTTCTTTGCGGCAGCGAAATCGGCTGCTCAGGCCTTCACTTCCACCCGCACCGGGAAGCGATCGAGGTAGAATGCGAAGCGTTTCCGAAGCGCCGGGATGTCGAGGTTGAAGTCACCGGCGAGGTCGTAGACCACCCGTCCGTCCTTGCCGCGCGGATGGCTGTCCATGTATTCGCGCATGTCGGCGATACTGTCCTCGCTCGAGGGGAGCCCGGCGAACTCCAGCACCTTCTGCGCGGTCCCGACATCGTCGGCGATGACGTCGCCGAACAGGATGTCGAGCCGCTGGCCCTGAGGCACCGTGTCCATGTCGCGCAGGTACGCGCGCAGCATGCGCTCGATGCGATCGACCCAGTAGGCGACATGCGCCTGGATATCCGGCTGCTTCTGGTGCGCGAGGACGGAAAGGCCCCGCATGGTCAGCACCGACTGCAGCAATGCCAGCGGGTCGCGGTGGATCTGGACGACATAGGCGTCCGGATAGTTGGCGACGAGCGCGGGTATCTGCTCGGAATGCTGGTTGCCCTTGAGGATCCAGCGCCGGTCCGACGGGAACTGGTGAGCGATGGCCTTGAGCATCCGCTTGCCATAGGCGTAATGCGGCGTCTGGTCGTGGCCGAGCAGATGATCGCGCCAGCGCGGCACCTCTGCCATCCATTCCCACTGATAGGTGGTGAAATCGGGCATCTGCAGTTCGTTCTCGCCGCAGGCGTGGTCCGGCGAATGCTCGTGCATCGCGGCCATGATGGCGTTCTGCTTCATCCGGTCCCAGTGCGCGCTGGAACGCAGCCAGCGCGGATCGACCCCGTCCGGCCCCGGCGCTTCGCCGGGCGCGAGCACTGCCTCGGAGCCGAGGTAGACCGGCAGGTGGCGCAGCCGGCGATCGGCGGCGATCAGGTTCTCGAGATGCGTGGTGCCCGAGCGCGGCAGGCCGACGATGATGATCGGGCGGTCGATGACCTCGCGATCGACCTCGGGATGCGCATCGAGGTAGGCCTTGTTCTTCAGGCGGTTCGCGACCTGCTTGACGCAGGCGGCGCGGAAGTTCGCCTTGGCGAAGCGCCACAGGTTGGGATTGCTCCCGACCTCTTCCAGCAACAGGCCCAGACGTTCGGTGAAATCGCCCGGCCCGAAGTCGGACAAGCCCGTCTGAGCCTGCGCGGCTGCGAGGACGGCTTCGACGGTCATGTCCAGCGGCTCGGCCTCGGCGGCTTCCAGCTCGGCCCGCCGCTCGGCGGGAAGCACCGGGTCGCGGAACTGCTCGACGCGGAAAACCTTGGTCTTGACCTCGGTTACGGTATCGGACGTGCTCATGCTCGGCGCTCCAGCGAGGTATTGAGCTTGCCGGCATTGGCCATCCAGCCGCCGTCGACCTTAACCAGATCGCCGGTGTGGTAACGCGATGCATCGCTCATAAAGTAGACCCCTATCCCTTCGAAATCCTCGGGTGTGCCGAACCGCGGGATCGGGCAGCGCTCACGCACTTGCGAGCCGAGCGGGGAATCGGGGCCCTGGTCCTTGACGGTCTCGCTCTCAGTGTAGCCGGGGCAGACGGTATTGGCGCGAATGCCATATTTGCCGAGATCGACGGCGATCCCCCGGGCCAGCGACGCCATCGCGCCCTTCGAGGCATTGTAGTGCTGCATGCCGATCGAGCCGGTTACGGCGGACAGGCTCGCACAGAACAGGATCGATCCGCCGGCGTCGCCCGCCTCCGCGCGCCCCCGCATATGGCGCGCGGCCTCACGGGCGAGGTAGAATGCGCCGTGCTGGTTGACCGACAGCAGCAAATGCCACGCCTCGCCGGTCATGTTGGTGAAGCAGCCCTGATTCATCATCAGGCCGGCATTGGCGATGGCACCATCCACGCGGCCCATCGTCGATACGGCCTGTGCGAAAGCCTCGATCACCCGGTTCTCGTCGGACACATCGACTTCCTGCGTGAACACCTTGGCGCCCAGGCCGCGCAGCTCGTCCGCCGCGACTTCATTCTTGTCCTGGCGCCTTCCCCAGATGACAAGGTCGCCGCCGGCCTTTGCAATGCCGCGGGCAAAACCCAGGCCGATGCCGGCATTGCCCCCGGAAATAACCACGACTCGCCCCTGCAAGTCCCACGGTAGACGAGCCATCGCCGCTCCACTCCACTATCTGTTTTTCATCGGCCGAACGACAAGACCGTCTCGGCACGTGGATTAAAAACAGTATCCTTTATATATGTCAAGTCGATCGACCGACGGACTCCTGCCGCCCAATTGAAGCAAACATTCGGAATGAGCGGAAAAATACACCACCCGCTTCATGCCGGACCTGGAACACGCAGCAAGATCGCGGAGACGATCTACTTTCCTGAGAAATTGACCCGGACAAACGGCGGCAACCTTCGACCGCTCATGCCTTTAGCCGCAAACGATCGGCACGGCCTTTCAACTCCATGTGAGCCAAGAGAAATCATATTGCAGACCCTTGCTCAGAGCCCGAAATAGAAATACAGTGTACTTTAATTAGTCAATCAGGGTGAGGATCAATGGTGCGTCAACGCGGCCTCCCGCCTCACGGCGGCAAGGAACCCGCGCGCCTCTCGCGATCGGTGCTGCACAGTCTGATGCAGGATCTGCGCGATGGCCGGTACGAACGCGGAGAACGGTTGCCAGCGGAACGCGTTCTCGCGCAGGCTCTGGGTGTCAGCCGCCCCATCATTCGCGAAGCCCTGCACGCGCTCGACCTGCTCGGCGTGGTCGAGACGCGAGTGGGATCGGGCACGTATGTCGTCGATGCGCATCGCGACCTCGGCAATCAAGTCTTGCACGCTTCCGCCTTCGAAGTTCTCGGCACCCTCTCGACTCTGGAATGCTCTGCCCTGTTTCATGCTGCAGGCCTAACCGACAAGACACTGCTGGACGCACTTGCGGAAAGGCTGGAAGAGGCAATCCGCGCGGATGCCGACTTCGAAAGTTGGCACCATGGTCTGGCGGAATTCCACGTCACCCTCGCGAAAGCGGGAGGAAACGAAGTCCTCAACCTCATGATCGGGCAGCTTTGGCAGGTACGCCTTGGCACCTCGACAACGCACAGTCTTGTCCAGCGGGCGTGGCTGGCGGGATCGCTTGCCGACCACGAAACCCTTAGGCGGCTTCTGGCGGCCTTGCAGGCCGGCAACCACGATGTGGCGGGCCGGGAACTCAGGGCCGAGCACGACCGGGTCCTTGCAGCGGTCCTCGACATCCACGCCGAGGACGAAGTGGCGCGCGCTCGCGAATCCGTATCGCAGTTGCGCGCGAGATTCGTGCTGCCGCCTGCGGGATTCGGGCGCATGCCCACGTGCCGGTAATCCCGGAAGGAACACCGGCATGGCGAAAGCACATGCCTTCAATTGAGGGCCGAAGCGGCAATGCCCGCTTCGGCCCCGTCACCGTGCAGTCTGCCGGTCAGAACGTGTAGCGCACTCTCGCACCATACATGCGCGGATCACCGTAGTACCGCGACGTGAAGCCGCGCGAACCGGAAAGGCTGCGTGCCTCGTAATACCGCTTGTCGAATGCGTTCGTCACGAAGACCTGGAGATCGACGGGGGCGTCGAACGGCTTCTCCCAGTTCAGGTTGAAGTTGACCAGGTCATAGCTTGGCGCGACTTGCGTGTCGTAATTGGGATCCGAGGGGGCGAATACGCTGTAGACCCGGTTCGGCAAGGACGCATCGGCGCCGTAGAAAACCGAGCCAGTGTAGACATACGTAGCACCGAGGCTGACCTGGCCCACCGAGCCGGGCAACGGAAGCGTGTAGTTGGCCGTGACCGACAGCTTGTGGTTCGGCGTGAACTGCAGGCGCTTGCCCTCGATCGGAGTGCTTGCCACGAGGTTGTAGCCGCCGACCGGCTGCGTCGAGAGATCCGGCGCAATGAACTCGAGCAGCTTCGTGTTGAGATAGGCGTAGCTGGCCTGAAGCGTGAGGCCCTCGAAGGGAGAGATCGACGCTTCCGCTTCGAGGCCCCAGATCCGCGCCTTGCCGGCGTTGACCACGGCCGGGCCAGAGGGCAGGTTCGGCGCGATGCCGTTGGTATCGACGAACGAGACCTGCAGCTGCATGTCCTGGAAGTCGTTATAGAACCCCGAAAGATTGAAGCTGCCCGGCATCGCCCCGTGCCAGCTCGTCTTGATTCCGCCTTCATAGACGTCGACGCGCTCGGGCTCGTAAGTCTTGAAACCTACTGCCGCCAGCGGGCTGACCGATCCCTGCCGGTAGCCTCTTGCATACTTCGCGTAGACCATGATGTCCGGCATGATCTTGTAGTTCAGCCCGATCATCCATGTCGGCGCCTTCGAGCTCTGGCTATAGCGCTCGAGGCACGTCGCGGGTGAGCCGCCATACGTGAGGGCGGGATTGGTGCACGTGAACATCGGGGTGTTCCAGCCGGTGGCTGCGGCATAGGACGCCACCATGTTGGTGGAACTGCCCGTCGTCTTGTCCCAGGTATAGCGGATGCCCGCATCCAGAGTCAGGGCCGAGGTCAACTTGTAGCTGCCCTGCGCATAAGCGGCCATGTTGCGGAACGCCACGCGGCCGACATTGAAGTTTCTGCTACCCGTGGCGGTCGCCGCGCCGGTGACGGCCGAGGCATCGGTGCAGGCAAATTCCGCCCACTCCGCTTCACTGTCGCACAAGACCCCGTTCATGCTCTGCGAGCCCGCCCAGCCGAGCGGCAGGCTGCGCTCATAGTAGAGGCCTGCCTGCCAAGTCAGGTTGCTGCCGAAGTTGGTGCCCTGAAACTGCAGTTCCTGCGTGAACGTCTCCTGCTGTCCGCTGTGAAGGCCCGGCGGGCTGATCGATGTGTCGCTGCCCCAGCCCTTCCCGACATACTGGCTGGGCACGTTGACGGTCCTGAAATAGGGCGCGGTGCTGATCGGAACCCGCAGCGTGTTGCCGAGCGGAACCCACACGCCGAACAGGTCGATGGCCTGGTCCTGGATGATCTGGCCGTAGCTGTTGATGTTCTTGATCGTGAGGTTGTCGCTGACTTGCCACTTCAGCGAATTCACGATCTGCCAGGTCTCCAGCTTCTGGTACGCCCATGGCAGGGCGTTGGTCACCGTGAGGTCGCCGGCATCACGCTCGCGCTGGATTTGCTGGCAACTGTACCCGTTGGGACCGTTGGTGGTGACGCCGGCGGCACTGCTGGCATAGCAGTCGGTCGTCCTCGAGGCCGCGCCGTTGGTCTTCGAGCGGGTATAGGAGATGACGGTGTAGTTCTCCACGTTGTCCGAGAGGTCGGCGACCGCGCTCACCCGCGCGGCGACATAGCCCACGTCCGCGAAATCGCGGGGACCGACACCCGAGATGTTGCGCAGATAGCCGTCGCGCTCCTGGGTATCGACGCCGAAACGCAGTCGGAAGCTCTCGCCCACGGGCAGGTTGAGCACTGCCTGCACGCGTTTCATATCGTAGTTGCCTGCGGACGCCTCGACATATCCCTCGAAGTCGTAGGTCGGACGATTGGGGACGAGGACAACCGCGCCGCCGGTCGTATTGCGACCGAACAGGGTCCCCTGCGGCCCCTTGAGAACCTGGACGCTTTGCAGGTCGAACAGATGGCCCGGGCCCGCACCGTCACCCGAGGCGCTCAAAGGCGAGGAACGCGGCACGACCGCATCCGCGAAATAGACGCCAACCGAGGTCGTGGTGCGCGCCTCCTGGGTGAAACCGCGGATGGCAAAGGAGGCAAAGTCGGCCCCGTACCGCGAGTTTGCCGTCAGCGACGGCGTGTAGGTCGCGAGATCCTTCGCGGAGAACACGTTCTGGCGATCAAGCGCCTTCTGGTTGAACACCGTCATCGAGATGGGCACGTCTTGGAGGCGTTCCTCGACGCGGCGCGCGGTGACGATGATGTCGCCCGCAGAAGGAGATCCGGCGTTGTCGTCCCCGCCCTGATCCTGAGCGATAGCCGCCTGTAGCGGGATCGTCGCAAGCGTGGTGGATGCCAGGAGCACCAGCGCGGCCTTCTTCATTGTCTCTCCCTCCGGGCAAACGCTGTCCACGCTCACCGATGATAGTTCGCCCCCGACTGATCGCGAGGCACGTTTTCCTCGTGGACCGGCTTGTTCTTGCTCACACGGACGAGGCGCGATCCATTAAGGGTCCTTTTATCTGGATAATTTATTATCGGTCAAAGCGCTGTGGCGATTTCAGGTTACTCTAACTGAAACGCGGCGCAAGAAAGCACCTTGCTTTGGCTGCATTGGGTACAGAATGGTTCGATTACGCCGCCTTATGAGTTGCTCCGGCACAGGTCCTAGCTCAAAATCAAGGTAGGAGAGCCACGCTGGGCGGGAGGCAAACCGGGGTTGATTGGGGCTCGAATTGGCTGGACATGGCGATGATCCTCAGCCGCAACTCGGGGTAGAACGAGCGTGCGCTGCATCGCTGCCTACTAGTTCACATCTTCCACCAGCTTTACGAATTTCGCCATCACTGTCGCCAGCGCTGAACAACAGCTTCGCCGGGATCGCTCCCACCTGCGTGCCAGCATTTGGCGCGCCCTAGATTTTCGGCGCAATAGCCGCCAACCTCGCGAGCGAGATCATCTTCCCGCCAGCCCTGATAGAGGAAACTGCATGAGCCGCGTCCGTCGCCTTATGGATGCCGCGACCTATCACGACTTCATCCTCAAGATCATCCGTCATGCCGACGAGGAACCGGGCTTCAAAGTACTGCCAAGGCGTTTGGGTCCTCGACGCATTTTCGTATGGATGGCCCGCTGGAAACGGCTCGTTTGCGATTACGAGCAACGGATAGGCGTCTCGTACGCGATGATCCATGTCGCTCTCGGCAGCCTCATGCTCCGAAGAATTGTCCATCCATGAGCATTCTCAAACAGGCTCTTAGGCGTCCGGGTCCTGCTCATAATTGCAGATGAAATGAGCAATCATGTGGGCCCGGTTGCGCGTGCGGGTCTTGAGACGCACGTTTTCAACATGCCGTTCAACCGTGCAAGGCGCAATTAGGAGGACTCTCGCGACTTCTTTTGCAGACTTACCCGCGGCAATAAGGTTTATGATTTCGCATTCTCTCGGCGTGAGGCGAAGTTTCAGGTCTTTCATCGATACCCCCTGCTTTTATGTAATTTCTGGAACTTCAGAGATAGACTTGAAATTAAGTGAAAGAATAAGGGATCCAGCCGAATTATTGACTTCAATTGACCATTCATCACTTTGCCAAAATGTTCCTTCTGCATGGACAAGAAGGTCTCCCGCAAACCTGATTGCCTCGAGACGCACCTCGGCAAGACCTTCCAGGACAGTTCCTTGAAGATCAGGAAATGATTTACCATCCAGAACATGGAAAAAATATCTAGGCACTGTTCATAATTTCCTGTGATGAAAACACAAAATCAAACACTTAAAATAAAAATCGCGTCACAATTATGGATATATAAATAAATCTGTGCGATATTTTATAATTTAATACTCTATTGTTGTTATAATTTAACAAAAATGAAACAAATATCATCTACAGATCATTCTTGAGAAGCTCGACCAACGTTGTCACTTTCACGGTAGAAAACGTCGAGAAGGTGTCAGAAATGGCGTATGGCAGAACGATCCGCTCACCGAAGCGCATGGCCCCGCAAGAGTAGACCACATTGGGAACATATCCTTCGCGCTCTGCGGCTTCCGGCCCCACAAGGGGCTCACGAGAACGGCCGATCACCCGGGTCACATCCTCCTTGTCAAGCAGGACCGCGCCTATTGAATAATGCCGCATCGGTCCCACCCCGTGGATGAACAGTAGCCATCCCTCGTCGAGTTCAATGGGCGATCCGCAAGCGCCGATCTGGATGAATTCCCCAGGAAACTTCGGCGCCAATAAAGGCGTCCCACCAGTCCATTCGGACAAGTTGTCAGAATAGAGCAGGTAAAGATTTTCGTTGTCGTACCGCGCGATCATGGCATATCGCCCGTTCAACTTGCGGGGAAACAGGGCCATGCCCTTGTTCTCGGCCGCAGTGCCTTTGAGCGGGACCAGCCGGAACGATAAGAAATCGGCGGTTTCCAGCAGTTCGGAGCGGATCGAACGCCCGCTGTAAGCGGTGTATGTGGCGTAATATGTGATCGTTCCTTCGTGCTCAAAGGCCACGAAGCGTGCATCTTCTATGCCGTTGGACTGCGCATCCGTAATCGGGAAGATCACTCTTTCCGATGGATCACTTTCGGGCATGAAGGACAGTTCGATCCGGTCTCCCACACACGCCGTGACGGCCGGCAATCTGGCAAGGCGCGCAGGCGGGTCGATGTCCATTGCTCCGTCAGGGCCTATGGTTCCGGAGCGAAACGTCAGGGAGGAAATGTGCCCTTCGCCAACCGCGCGCAAAGAGAGAATTACGCGGATGCAGCCGAGCTTCGCGCCGGTCTGACATGGGTGAGGAACGATGCTGGGATTAAACAGCGCGGCGGCTTCGAAGCTGTATTCATTTAGGAAATAAGCGCCGATCAACTGACGCTGGGAAAGAGAGAGCGAAGCATCTCCGAAATAGGACACTTCCATTTCCCGGGCGCGTCGTTCGAAGATTTCGGGAAGGTTGTGGTGGCGATCGTCGAAGCTGTCCAGAGTCGCCTGCAGCAGGGAGACCACTTCGTCCACGCCAAGACCTAATACCCAATCGACGATATGATTGACGCGAGTCTTGTCGAGAGGATTGTGGTCGCGTGGCTCGATCGAAGGTCGGAAGGGGCGAACCACTACGCGCGAAGGATCGGGTCGCAGGTACAGCGCCTGGCGATTGAAGAATGGATGCTGTTCCACGCCGTTTCTCAGTTGGATAACTGATTGTGAAGAGATGCATGTCAACGGCGGCGCAAAAGTCGGCCACGGGGCGGAGTAAAACCAGGCCAGT
>NZ_BSFC01000040.1 GCF_027922145.1 Novosphingobium resinovorum
GCAGCGGACCTATCCCGCCGCTACCGTGGCCGACTATTCCACCGCCGTTCTCACCCGCCAGTTTACGAACCCGCCGCTTCCAACATTCGCCTCTTCAACTCAGAGCCTTTAGCGGCATTTGAACCAGTGCGTTTGGACTGTCGAAACGTCGCGCTTGTTTCATCCGGCACAACTGCGAACCATATGCTGATCGGTGCCGCCGCTTGATTATTCGGGGACTTTAAAGGGTAAAGATGAGCAGACTTTTCGATCCGTTGAGGGTCGGCAGGATCACCGTGCCGAACCGCATCTTCATGGCTCCAATGACACGACTTCGGTCCATAGAGCCCGGAGATGTCCCGTCGCCCATTATGGCGGATTACTATGCCCAGCGTGCCAGCGCGGGGCTGATCATCACGGAAGCCACCAACATCTCATTCCAGGCCAAGGGCTATGCGGGCGCACCCGGCATCCACACGCCCGCGCAGGTGGAATCGTGGCAGCGGATCACCAAGGCCGTCCATGCCGAGGGCGGGCACATCTGCTGCCAGATCTGGCACACCGGACGAAACTCGCACCGTTCGGTGCAGCCCGGCGGCCTCGCCCCGGTCGCCCCGTCAGCCATAAGAGGTGACGGTCGGACTTCGCTCCGTAACGAGGCGGGCGAGGTGGTGAGGACCGAGACGTCCATGCCGAGGGCGCTCGAAACCAGCGAGATCCCGGGCATCGTCGCCGACTTCGCGTCCGCGGTCCTGTGCGCTCGCGCGGCCCACTTCGATCTGGTGGAGCTGCACGGTGCGCATGGCTATCTTATCCATCAGTTCCTGTCCGCCGACTCTAACAAGCGAACCGATCGCTACGGCGGCAGCATTGAAAACCGCGCCCGCTTCGCGCTGGAGGTTGTCGACGCGGCGATCGCCGCGTGGAGCGCCGACCGGATAGGCTTCCGCCTGTTCCCGTCTGGGCCGTTTCAAGGCCTGCTCAGCGCCCACAAGGGAGCCAACTCCGGCGATTCAGAGGCGGACAGCCTCTATCTGATCGAACAGCTCGCCAAGCGCGGTCTAGCCTATCTGCACATCTCGGAACCGGACTGGACCGGGGGGACGCCGCTCACCGAGGACTTCCGGAAGGCGATGCGTCGCGCATATCCCGGCGTCATCATCGGAGCGGGATCATACACCCGGGAAAAAGCCGAAGAGATGCTGGAGGCAGGCTTCGTGGACGCGGTGGCCTTCGGGCGCCCGTTCCTGGCCAATCGCGACCTTCCACGTAGATTGATGGAGGACGCGCCCCTGAATGAGCCTGACAAGGACACATTCTATGGCGGAGGCGCCATCGGACTGGTGGACTATCCAACCCTGGGCGAAGACGCGTCGTCATAGCGATACTGCTGCTAGGTGCGGTGGCCAGCGGCGGCGGTTCGCTTCAATCCTGCTGGCCTATGAAACCGGGCGTTGGATACCCCCATTCCTGATAGAGTGTCGTGAAGGTCTGAAATAGCATCTTCAACCCTTGCGAATTGTCTCCAATCCTATGGCTGAGCACGATGGGGGACATGACTTGCGGCCTGATCGAACGGAACAGCACCTCGGGGTGCGCCAACCTTCGCGCCGATGTCGGTATGAGGCAAGCGCCTTCACCGGCCGCGACCATGATCAGCGCGGTCTGCAACTCGGTCACCTCGATCGTCCGCGTCAGGTGGATGCCATAGTCGCGGAACATGGACACGATGGCATCCGCGTAACTGGGGCGCGGGCCACGGGGATAGAGGATGACCGGGTAGGGGCTGATCTGTGAAAGGTCGATCGGTTGGTCCGGCGGTCCAAGCATGCTCCCCGGGGGAAATGCCGCCAGCACAGGTTCCTCGCGCAGCAGCTCGCGCCTTATCCCGTCATCCTCGATGCGGACCCGCCCCAATCCAGCGTCGATGCGACCGTCCTTCAACGCCTCGACCTGCTCCATGCTGTTCATCTCAATCAGGCTAAGGTCGATCTCGGGTGCGATCATCCGGTATCGCTGGATCACCTGCGGCAGTCGGTCATGAAACCCTGATGGTATGAGGCCGAGAACAAACCTCGGTCGGACGTTCCCGACGAACCGCTGCATCGTCGACGACATCTGATCGAGGCGCTCAAGCACCTGCAGGGCCTGCTCGTAGAACAAGCGGCCGGCCGGCGTGAGGCGCAACGGACGCGACTTCCTTTCGATCAGCTGAGCGCCGACCTCCTCCTCGATCTCTTGGATCCGCCTGCTGAGAGGCGGCTGCGCGATGTTCAGCTTCTCGGCGGCCTTCGTAAAACTGCGTTCCCCCGCCACCGTCACGAAGTAGCGCAAACGTCGAATATCCATCCAGCAGGTTCCCGCGCAAAAACCGATATATACCAGAAAGGTATGCGGAACGCACTAAGACGGTCATTCCTTAAAGCCGTCCCCAAGACTAGCTCGATTGCAAGTGGCTCAGCTTCCATCGGGAGGCACAGCCCGCAGGAGATCGAGATGAACAAGGTAGTCCCCGCCGTGTCTCAGCAGCTGATCGAGGATCAGCACCTTGCTGGTATGTTCTTCAACGGCGAGTGGTCGATGGGTGCCGGCAGCACGCCAGCGATCGATCCGGCTACCGGAATGACACTCGGACGGGTGGCGCTCGTGGGCCCGGACTATGTCAGCCAATCCGCTGCGCAGGCCCGTGCGGCCCAGCGTGGGTGGGCGGCGCTCGCGCCGGAGGCTCGGGCAGCAGTGTTCCTGAAGGCGTTAGAAATCGGCACCGCCAATGGCGACGAGATCGTCGAGTGGCTGGTGCGCGAGAGCGGCTCCGCGAAGGCGAAGGCGGCTTTCGAGCTTAAGGTCACGCTGAAGGCCATCCAGCTCGCGTCGGCGATGCCTCTGCAGTCGCAGGGCATCCTGCTGCCAAGCCAACCGGGTCGCATCAGCCTTGCCCGTCGCCGTCCCATCGGCGTCGTCGGCATCATCTCTCCTTTCAACTTCCCTCTGTATCTCGCGATGCGTGCGGTCGCTCCGGCGCTCGCGGTCGGCAACGCCGTGCTGCTCAAGCCCGATCCGCGAACCGCAATCTGCGGCGGCCTGGTTATCGGCCGCCTGTTCGAACTGGCCGGTCTTCCCAAGGGCGTGCTCCACATCGTTCCCGGCGGCAGCGAGGCGGGCGAGACGCTGTGCACCGACCCGAACATCGGCATGATCCAGTTCACCGGATCCACCGGTGCAGGCCGCATGGTCGGTCAGAACGCCAGCCGCAACCTCAAGAAGGTGTCGCTGGAGCTAGGCGGCAAGAACTCGATCATAATCCTCGACGATGCCGACATGGACCTCGCGCTGCGGAACACCGCATGGGGTGTCTACCTGCACCAGGGCCAGATCTGCATGTCGGCGGGACGGGTGCTCGTCCACGAGAAGATAGCGCCGGCGTTCATCGCTAAGCTCGCCGAGAAGGCGGCCGCGCTGCCGGTCGGCAATCCCGCCGACGAAGGCGTCGCGATCGGGCCGCTCATCAATCAGCGCCAGCTGGATCATGTCGCCAAGGTCGTCGCCGACAGCATCGCGGCAGGTGCCAAGCTCGAGACCGGGGGAACTTCGGACAAGCTGTTCTACGCCCCGACCGTGCTGAGCGGCGTCACGGCCGAGATGCCGGCGTTTAATGAGGAAATCTTCGGCCCAGTCGCTGTGGTGACCACGTTCAGGGACGACGACGAGGCCGTCAAACTCGCCAACCAGACCGACTACGGCCTCTCCGCTGCCATCGTGTCCAGCAACCTCACGCGCGCGATGGCCATCGGGGATCAGCTCAACACCGGCCTCCTGCACATCAACGACCAGACCGTGAACGACGACGTCGTGAACCCCTTCGGCGGGGTAGGCGCATCCGGCAACGGCACCTCCATCGGCGGCCCCGCCAACTGGGAGGAATTCACCGAGTGGCAGTGGGTCACGATCAAGGGCGAAGCGCCCGCCTACCCCTTCTGAACCGAAATCGAGGAGAGACTAGATGTCCACACCTTCAACCGAGCGCCGTCCCATCACCGCCGCTGTCGTGCGCAAGCAAGGCGGAGACTTCGTCATCGAACAGGCCAGCATTGGCGCGCCCGGCCCACGCGAGGTTTTGGTGCGCGTGGTCGCCACCGGCGTCTGCCACACCGACATGATCATCCGCGATCAATACTATCCCTCGCCGCTTCCCGCGGTTCTGGGTCACGAGGGATCGGGCGTCGTCGAGGCCGTTGGCGAAGACGTCCATGCAGTGGCGCCGGGCGACCATGTCGTCATGACGTTCATGTCCTGCGGCTACTGCGTCCAGTGCGATCAAGGTCATCCCGCGCACTGCGAGAACTTCTTTGCGCTCAACTTCGGTGGCGGCCGCGATGATGGCACGACGGCCACCTGCGACGATCACGGTCATGAACTCCATGACCATTTCTTCGGCCAGTCCTCCTTCGGCAGCTTCGCGATCGCGCACGAGCGCAACGTGGTGAAGGTGCCCAAGGACGCACCGCTCGAACTGCTCGGCCCGCTCGGTTGCGGCATCATGACCGGCGCCGGCGCCGTCTTGAACGCCCTCGACGTGAAGGCTGGCACCAGCTTCGCCGCGTTCGGGTCGGGCGCGGTCGGCCTCAGCGCGGTGATGGCCGCCAAGGTTGCGGGCGCGACCACGATCATCGCGGTGGACGTGACGCCCAGCCGCCTCGAACTCGCCAAGGAGTTGGGGGCCACCCATGTCGTCAACAGCCGTGAGGTGGATGCCGTCAAGGCCATCAAGGAAATCACCGGCGGTGGCGTGAACTTCACCCTTGAGAGCAGCGGTCGCCCGGAGGTCCTGCGTCAGGCCGTCGACGCGCTCTCCATCCGTGGAACCTGCGGCATCGTCGGCGCGCCCAAGCTCGGCACGGAGGCCTCGTTCGACGTCAACGACGTGATGGTCCCGGGCAAGAAGATCCTGGGAATCGTCGAAGGCGACAGCGTCCCGCAGGTCTTCATCCCTCGCCTGGTCGACCTGTTCCTCCAGGGGCGCTTCCCGTTCGACAAACTCGTCGGCTTCTACAAGTTCGACCAGATCAACGAGGCCATCGCCGACAGCGAGAGCGGCAAGACCATCAAGCCGATCCTGCGCTTCTGACCTCCCCGCCCCCGGGAGACCCGCTCCGGCCCCGCCCCCCCCAAAAGGGCCGGAGCGGACATGAGATCGCGCAATGAAAATCAGAACTATCCGGAGATATCCAACATGGATGTAAGCCTCATCATCGACAATGCGGCCGTGACCGCGAAGAGCGGCAAGACCTTCGAGCGGCTCAATCCCATCTCGAACAAGGTGGTCACCCGTTCTGCGGCCGCAGGCGCCGACGATGCAGCCGCTGCAGCCGCCTCCGCAGAAATCGCCTTCAAGACCTGGTCCCGTTCCGGTCCGAGCGAACGCCGGCAGATCCTGCTCAAAGCAGCAGACCGGCTTGAAGCAAAGAAGGACGCTTTCCTGATGGCGATGGCGCAGGAGGTCGGCGCGTCGGCTCTCTGGGCTGCCTTCAACGCGATGGGCTCGGCGGCGCTGCTTCGCGAAGCGGCCGGACTGACGACGCAGATCCAGGGCGAGACCATCCCCACGGACAAGCCCGGCACCCTCTCGATGACACTGCGGCAGCCTGCCGGCGTCGTCCTGAGCATCGTGCCATGGAACGGCCCTATACTGCTCGCGGCGCGGGCGATCGCCTATCCGATCGCATGCGGAAACACCGTGATCTTTCGTGCGTCGGAATCCAGCCCGCGGACCCACTCGCTCATAGCGGAGGCTTTCGTCGAAGCTGGCCTGCCCGCGGGCGTTCTCAACTTCGTCGTGAACGCGCCCGAGGATTCCGAAGCGGTTATCGACGCGCTGATCGCGCATCCATCCGTGCGCCGGGTCAACTTCACCGGTTCGACCCGCGTCGGCCGCATCATCGCAGAGAAGTGCGCGCGTCAGCTCAAGCGCAGTCTACTCGAACTGGGCGGAAAAGCGCCCTTCGTGGTGCTGGACGATGCGGACATCGATGGCGCGGTCAACGCCGCAGCCTTCGGTGCCTTCCTCTATCAGGGGCAGATCTGCATGTCGACGGAACGCTTCGTCGTCGACGAGGCGGTCGCCGACGAGTTCGTCAAGCGCTTCGCTGCCAAGGTCGCATCCCTGCCGGCCGGTGATCCGGTGGCCAACCCGGCCTGCGTCGTCGGACCGCTGATCGATGGCCGGTCGGGCGCGCGCATCAACAAGCTCATTGACGACGCTCTCGCGAAAGGCGCCACCTTCGCCGTTGGCGGCAAGGCGGATGGCGCAGTGATGCCGGCCACGATCATGGACCACGTCAAGCCGGGCATGGCGATCTACGACGAGGAGACCTTCGGCCCGATCACCACGATCGTCCGGGTAAAGGGCTTGGACGAGGCTGTGCGCGTCGCGAACGACACACCCTACGGCCTGTCGTCCGCCGTCTTCGGTCGTGACGTGGGACGTGCGCTTGAGGTCGCCCGCCAGATCGATGCCGGCTGCGTCCATGTGAACGGCGCCACCGTCCAGAACGAGGCGCAGGCACCCTATGGCGGCATGAAGCAAAGCGGATACGGCCGCTTCGACGGCCGCGCGGTAATCGACGAGTTCACCGAGCTGAAATGGGTGACGGTCGAGCCGGCCGGTCAGCCCTATCCGTTCTGACATCGGATCCTGAAGTCCCCCCAGGCCTCCTCCCCCCGGGGAGGTCTCTGCGGCCCGGCAGCCTCCCTTGCCGGGCCGCACCTCACGATCGCCATTCACAAGGATCACGCTTTGTCTTTCCGCCCCATCAGACTGCCGCTCCTGGCACTGGCATCCGCCAGCCTGGTCTCGGGGTGCGCATCGATCCCGAACATCGCCCCCGGACCGGTCGTCCTGCCGGTGTCTCAGCCTCAGTCCGCCAAGACCCTTCAGGCGCAGGCGACCGACTGGCCGGCGGACGAATGGTGGCGACGCTATGGTGATCCCCAACTCGACACGCTGGTTGCCGAGGCCATCGCCTCCTCACCGACCCTCGAGATCGCGACGGCCCGATACCATCGGGCCGAAGCCGTCGTAGGCGGTGCCAAGGCATCGAACCTCCCGCAGCTGAGCCTTGGCGCGTCGTTCGCCGAGGCGAAGGCCAGCTATTGGAATGGCGTTCCCTACGCGGGTGTGCCCAAGGGCGTGAATGACGCCGCGTCGCTGCGTCTCAGCATGGATTGGCAGCTGGACTTCTTCGGCCGCAACCGCGCGGCTATCGCGGCCGCGATCTCTGCGCGCGAAGCCGCCCGTGCCGACGAGGCGCAGGCGCGTCTGCTCCTCACAACGTCTGTGGTCGATGCCTATGTCGACTATCTGGGATATGTTCGCGAAGCCGCGCTCGCTGACGATGCCGTCAGGGTCAGGGAGCGGACAAGCGAACTGGTCGGTAAACGCAGGGACCGTGGGCTCGAGACCCTGGCGTCCGCCGCGCAGGCTGAAAGCGGTCTGGCGACGGCGCATCAACTGGCCAATGCCGCAGCCGAAGCCGTGAATCTGACCAAGCTGCGGATCGCTGCGCTGGTCGGCGCAGGCCCGGATCGTTCGCTCGATCTCCTCTTGCCGCAAACGCCAAACCTCCGGACCTTCGGCTTGCCCGCCAACATCCCGGCCGACTTGGTGGGCAAGCGACCGGATTTGCGTTCGGCGCGCTTTCGACTGGAGGCCCGCGCCTCGCAGGTGAAGCAGGCACGCGCGGGATTCTACCCCAGCGTCAACCTCTCCGCCTTCATCGGCCCACAGGTGCTCGGCCTCAGCCAGTTCTTCAATTCGGAGTCGCTCGCCGGAAACGTCGGACCGGCCATCAGTCTGCCCATCTTCCGGGGCGGCGCCCTGTCCGCGAACCTCAGGGGCGCACGGGCGGACTATGACGAGGCGGTCGCCAGCTACAACGAGACCCTCCTGCACGCCCTCCAGGATGTCGCGCAGGTCGCGACCAGCCAGCGGGCGTTGGAAGAGCAGCTCGCCTTCGCCACCTCCGCCCAGTCATCCGCGGAAGTGGCGTATCGCGCCGCGAACGAACGCTATCGCGGCGGGCTGCTAAACTACATCAACGTGCTCTCCGCAGAGAACACGCTCATCGCCGCGAGACGCGCCGTCTCTCAACTCGAAACCCGCCGCTTCATGCTCGACGTCGCGCTCGTGCGCGCCCTCGGCGGCGGCGTCTCACAATTGGAATACGGAACAGATGACTGACGGCCCTGCAAACACAGCTTCAGATCAGCGTGAGGACGCCTCCGTCGAGCGACGCTGGGTGCGCATCGTTCCGTGGTGCATCATCCTTGTCGTCATTCTGGCTATCGTCGCCGTTTCGGTGAACTGGAACAGCTTCGAGGCAGATCGCACGGTCCAGACAACAGACAACGCGACCGTGCAGAACGACACCGCCGTCCTCGATGCCAAGGTATCCGCCTATGTCAGGACTGTCGCCTTCACCGACTTCCAATCCGTGAGGGCAGGGCAGCTTCTGGTCCAACTCGACGATCGCGAGGCGAAGGCGGCGGTCCTTCATGCCGAGGTCGGGCTCGCGAAAGCCGAGGCGATCCTCGCGAATCTCGACAACGAGGTCGAAGCGCAGCAGGCCATGATCGCGGAGGCGAAGGCCACTGTGGTTGGGACAGGCAGCAAACTCACGCTCGCGACGGCCGACGACGAACGCTTTTCCTCCCTTGAGGCGTCCGGAGCGGTGACGGCCCAGGAGGCGGACAGCGCTCGCGCCAACGCAGCGGCAATCCGGGCGACGCAGGTGGGTGCCCATGCCGCAGTCGATCTACAGGCACGCAAGCTCAATGTGCTTCGCGGCGAACGGGCACAAAGGGTAGCGGACGTCGCCTCCGCGCGAGCGACCCTAGAAACGGCTCGGATCAATCTTTCCTACACGCGCATCGTCGCTCCTGCGGACGGAACGGTCGGCCAGCGGCTCGTCCAGCAGGGCAGCCTGCTCAATCCAGGAACCGCCGTCGTCAACTTCGTCGCGCGCACGCAGCCCTATGTCGTCGCCAACTACAAGGAAACGCAGATGGCGCGCGTCGCTCCGGGTCAACCAGTTGAGATTGAGGTGGACAGCTTCCCCGGAGAGAGACTGCGCGGCAAGGTATCGCGACTGGCGGCCGCAAGTGGGGCGACCTTCTCGGCGCTTCCCGCCGATAACGCGACCGGCAATTTCACCAAGGTGACGCAGCGCATTCCCCTGAAGATCGAACTCGACGGCGGTCAGCCGTTGGTTGGAAAACTGCGTGCCGGCATGTCGGTGATAACCCGGATCCGCACCCGTGACTGAGATCGCGGTCCATCGCTCCGGAGCAGCGCAGCCGGCGTGGATCGTCCGTGTGTCTCACGCCTTCCTGACCGGCAACGTGAACGCGCGCCCGATCGGCGCGGTCGTTGCCGTTCTGCTGGGCACCTTCATGACCAGCCTCTTCACTCGTGATTTCGGCATTTCACTCGCCGACATACGCGGAGCCTATGGTCTCAGCGTCGATGAGGGATCTTGGCTCAATACGCTGACCAACAGCGCACAACTGTTGTCAGCACCTGCAGTTCCCCTTCTTGTCGTAATGTTCGGCGCGCGGCGGGTGATGCTGATCTCAGCCTCGACCTTTATCGTATCCACGTCTCTCACGCCGCTCGCCAGCGGCGTGCCGATGATCTTCGCGCTCCACATCCTCGATGGCTTTTTGCTCGGATGCTTCGTCCCGGCGACGCTCGCCATCGTGTTCTCGAGCCTGCCACCCCGATACTGGCTGATCGCTCTAGGGCTCTATTCGGTCCGCTTGAGCCTCGCACTGCACACCGGCGTCTCGCTCAGCGGGTGGTTCGTCGAAACGATCGGTTGGCAGGCAATTTACTGGCAGGCCACGCTTTTCGGCTTCGCGTTCCTGATACTGTCCGCATTCAGTTTCCCGGACCGTCCACCCGCCATCGCCCTGTGGCATCGGACGAACAAGGGCGAGGTCGCGATGTTCTGCATCGGGCTCACCCTGATCTATGCCGGTCTCGATCAGGGCAACCGCCTCGACTGGCTCGCCTCCGGCGTCGTCATCAGCTGCATCGCCGGAGGCGTCCTACTCGTGGTGTGCGCGGTGGCGTGGCAGTATGTATCGCCGGTCCCCTTCGCTCACCCCGCGGCGATCCTCCGTCGCAACATCGGAATACCGCTAATCATCGTCACGATGTTCGGCATGATGAGTGCGGCCACATCGCTTCTCATCCCCAACTTCCTCGCTACAGTCGGGGGCCTGAAGCCGATCCAGTCCGGTAGCGCCCTGTGGTGGATCGATCTGGTCCAGATCATCGCCATCCCCGCCGCCATCTGGCTGATCAGGCGAGGCGACCCCCGCCTGACCCTCGTCGTCGCGCTGGTGCTGGTCATGTCCGGATGTTGGCTCGGCAGCATGGTGACCCACGACTGGCGAGCCAACGACTTTGCGATGATGAGCATGCTGCTCGGCATTGGGAACTCTATGGTGCTGCTCACCCTCATCGCGATGAGCATCGCCAATGCGAAGCGCGAGGAACTGATCAGCATGGTCGCCTACATCCAGATCCCCCGCGTGGTGGGTCCGGAGATCGCGGTGGCCGTCCTCACCACATTCCTTCGCAAGCGGGAGGCCTTTCATTCCGTCCATGTGGGATCGAATCTAGACCACGTGCGGGCGGCGTCGCTCGACATGGTTGTCGGCCTGTCCCGCTACGCTTCCATCATCCGCCGGGAGGCGAACGTCCTCGCCTATGCCGAAGCCTGGAGCCTTTGCTTCTGGGTGGCGATCGTGGCTCTGGTCCTAGCCATCCTACTGAAGCCAACCCCGCCGCATCCCCTTGCGAAATTCGCTCACCCGCAGCAGCCGAACTAATGATTCCTCGAACATCCCTTGGTGTCAGCGATCGCTACACGCCAGCTTCGAACCGGACCTTCCCCTATCGGCCATTCAGACTACTCGCGCTGCTGGGGCTTGGCTGAGTACCCGCCTGCAAGGCCACGACGGCGGCCTTGCCGAAGGTGCCGGGACTTCTGTCGTTTCCGACCAGCTAAGCTTGCGTCAACGATGTCAGCATTCCGATCGCGGCCGAGGCAGTGACACGGCATTCAAATGCTGGTTTCGGGCCATACCATCGCTCAGCACTCCGCCGCAGCGTCACCAGAAAAGAGTGGCAATACAGGTTCGGAGATCTTCTCGCCGAAGTTCGAAACGCTGACTCCAACCAGACGCACCCCCTTGGCAGTCGGAAGAACTGAACGAATTAGCGCGAGGCTTACCTCTCGCAGCGCGCCTTGCCCGTCGACGACAGCGTTAAAAGTGCGGCTGCGAGTAACCTGCTTAAAGTCCGCGAATTTGACCTTGACCGTTACGGTGCGACCAAATGCTTGAGCCCGCTCGCACCACGCCCAGACATCGTCAGCTTGCCCAAGAACCCCGGCTTCGATTTCATCGCTGCCAAATAGGTCCCTGTCAAACGTCGTTTCGGAGCCTGAGGACTTTCGCTCGCGGTCTGGGTTGACCAGGCGGTCGTCGATGCCGCGGGCAATACCATGGTACCACCGCGCTGAACTGCCGAAATGACGCTGAAGGAAATCCAGAGATTTTGCCCTCAGATCGCCGCCGCTCTCTATCCCCAATGCGGCCATCTTACGGGCCGTCACTGGTCCCACTCCATGGAAACGCGAAACCGGCAGCGTTTCCACCCAACTTTCCCCCATGTCCGGTGTCACGGCGAACTGACCATTCGGCTTACGTTGGTCGGAAGCGAGCTTCGCAAGGAACTTGTTATACGAGATGCCGGCCGATGCCGTGAGGCCAGTCTCCTCGAGTATCCTCGCCCGGATTTCCTTCGCGGTCAGCCACGCTGACGGCAGACCGCGCCTGTTGGCAGTGACGTCGAGATACGCCTCATCAAGCGACAGAGGCTGGATCAGATCAGTGTAGTCGGCGAAAATCGCGTGGATTTGCCGCGAAACCTCTTTGTAGACATCAAAGCGTGGTGGGACGAACACAAGGTGCGGACAGCGCTTGAGGGCTGTTACCGAAGGTAGCGCCGACTTCACGCCGAACGCTCTCGCTTCATAGCTCGCTGCGGCAACCACGCCGCGCGCCGCGGGATACCCGACAGCTAAAGGTCGCCCGCGCAGCGATGGATCGTCGCGCTGTTCCACCGACGCAAAGAATGCATCCATGTCCACGTGGACGATTTTTCGGGGACTCGCTGTCGCCATTCGCAGCTAATATCAGATTTGAACAAAATAGGAACATGCTTCGAGTCTGCTCGCACGTGCTAGCGCATTTCGGCGCTTCGGCCGCAAATCGGCACTGAAATGCCCCTGCCCTTCCCCGTGTTTCTGATTGGCTGTTCTCTGGTATCTCACGGACCAAGGACAGCTGTGATGCAACGATCCTCTCCCCTACGACTGACGGTCGATCTGGTGATTAGGCGACCTTCGCATGACCCTTTATATCGTAGGGGAATCGCGCAAGTTGGGGTGGCTTGCAAAATCTCGCAAACAGCGCGACCATGACGGTGGGCCACCGCAGACGACGGGTGACGCCGCCCCATTCGACGCAGGGGTGCCGGCTTACATCCGAGAGTCACCGTGGTTGCTCAGATCGTCGTTTGATTGAGCTGGTTCGCCTGCTTGCCAGAATAGCCGCACGCGAAGCGTATCAGGAGATGAATGAGGAGCAGCCGCTTGACCGCTCCTGAGAAATGAGGCCTTGCGCTGTGAAAGTTGCGATCTACGCCCGCTATTCTTCTAATAACCAGCGCGATGCCTCGATCGCTGATCAACTACGCATCTGCCGCATTCACGCCGAAAAGCAGGGATGGCAAATCGCCGAAGAATACACCGACCATGCGATTTCGGGTGCCTCGTTGTTGCGACCAGGCATGCAAGCCTTGATGAGTGATGCAAACCGCGGTCGGTTTCATATCGTCCTGGCTGAAGCAATGGACCGGCTCTCCCGGGACCAGGAGGATATTGCAGGCCTTTTTAAACGAATGGCCTATTCTGACGTGAAGATCATTACTCTGTCTGAAGGCGAAGTCACGCATCTGCATGTCGGCCTCAAAGGCACTATGAATGCACTGTTCCTGAAAGACCTGGCCGACAAGACGCGCCGCGGCCTGCGTGGACGCGTAGAACTAGGTAAATCAGGCGGCGGTAACTCCTATGGTTATGACGTTGTCAGACGTCTCTTGGCAAACGGCGAATTGGATCGTGGCGATCGATCGATTAACCCACAGCAAGCCGATATCGTTCGACGTATCTTTCGTGAATACGCTGCTGGAAAGTCCGGGCAGCGGATCGCGTACAAGCTGAACGCAGAGGGAATTCCCGGCCCTTCAGGTGGCGCCTGGGGTGCAAGTACAATCAACGGAAATCCCAAGAGAGGTACCGGCATACTCAACAATGAGATGTATATCGGAAGGATAATCTGGAACCGACTGCGCTTCGTCAAGGATCCGGATACTGGAAGGCGCCAGTCACGCCCGAATCCTGAAGAAGAGTGGGTTATCCAGGAAGTTCCGGATCTCCGCATCGTTGATGGCGATCTCTGGAAGAAGGTCAAGGATCGCCAAGCGAAATGTGCGATCGGACCACAAAGCGACTGCAGTTCTCCCCTGCCGTTATGGCAGCGTCGCCGGCAGAGATATTTACTTTCAGGTCTGCTGAAGTGTGGATCCTGTGGAGGGACCTACTCGGTTACCTCAGCAACTGGCCTCGGCTGCTCATCGGCATGGAACAAAGGCACTTGCAGCAACCGTCGAACCATGCGGCGCGACCACCTGGAGGAACGCGTTCTGGCCGCGCTGCGCGGCCATCTTATGGACCCATCCCTGTTTGCTGAATTTTGCGCGGAATTCACAAGGGAGACAAACAACATTCGGCGACTTGCAGCTGCCGGAAGAGAATCGGCAGAGGCCGAGATAAAGAAGATCGACCGTGATCTCGAAAAGATGGTCGATCTCATTCTTGCCGGCGGAACCGCAGATAAGATCAATGCCAAGATGCTGGCGATGGAAGCGCGTATGAAGGTACTCCAGCGCGAATTGGATGACGGCGATCAACCGCCTCCGCTCCTACATCCGAGCATGGCGCACCACTACCGCGCGCAGCTCGACAATTTGGCAAAGACGCTCGACCATGCCGACGAAGCCAAACGCTTCGAAGCATCAGAGATCATCCGATCATTGATCGACGAAATAACACTCACGCCTGTAGGCGACAGCCTGGAAATCGAGGTCCGAGGCGATCTGGCGGGCATGCTATCGATCGCGCACAGACAGCGGAAAGCCCGCTCAAAGGCGGGACTTAGGTCGACGGATTCTGAGGACAGCCAATTACAAGTATCGATGGTTGCGGGGGTAGGATTTGAACCTACGACCTTCAGGTTATGAACCTGAGAATAGGTGTTTCCTGAAACCCTTGAATATGCGGCATTATCAGGCATAAATACCTGAATATCGCGACTTTCTTTTGGTCAATCGCGCTCGCTCGGAGACAGCCAATGTCAAGCATATCGCAATCGAACGCGGACACAGAACGGACACAGGCATTTCGAGAGAAGCTTTCGGACCAGTCCGTGCGCGATGCCGCACCGCCCATCACCGGCAACCGCATCATCTATGACGCAAAGCTGCCGGGCTTCGGATTGCGCATCACCGCCAAGGGCGTTCGCTCCTTCGTGCTGAACTATCGGTTCAAGGGACGTGAGCGACGCATCACCATCGGGCAGTATCCGACTTGGAAGCTGCTCGCCGCCCGCAAGCAGGCCGAACACCTGCGGCGGCAAATCGATCTCGGGATTGATCCTCTGGAAGAGCGCATCGCCGACCGCACCGCGCCGACCGTGTGCGACCTGTTCGACCGCTATGCGCTGGAACACCTGCCGACCAAAGCGCCGCGCTCTGCCGCTGACGATCGCTCGATGTGGATCAAGGACATTCTTCCCGCCATGGGCGCAAGCAAGGTTGCGGACCTGACCTCTGCCGACTGCGACGAACTGCACCGCGCCATCAGCATCAAGCGCCCTACCCGCGCAAACCGCGTGATCGAGGTTCTACGCAAGGCGCTCAACCTCGCGATCCGGTGGGAATGGATCGACCGCAACCCTGCCTCCGGCGCGCGCAGGAACCCCGAGCCAAAGCGGACACGGTATCTAGGCCGGGAAGAGGTCGGCAAGCTGGTGCGTGCGCTGGAAGATCACCCTGAGCGCGTTTCCGCTGACGCGCTGCTGTTCATGCTGCTTACCGGCTGTCGCCGGGGCGAAGCGCTCAATGCGAAGTGGAGCCAGATCGATATGCAGCATCGCATCTGGACCAAGCCGAGCACGGAAACCAAACAACGCCGCGAACATCGCGTGCCGTTTTCAATTGCCGTTGCCCAACTCCTCGACCGGCGGCGTGCCGAAGCAGTAGGGACGTTCGTGTTTCCCGGAAGCGTCGGCGCGCCGCTGGTCGAAGTACGCCGCACTTGGGCGAAGGCTTGCGCAGTCGCGGGTCTGGAGAAGGTTCGTATTCACGACTTGCGGCATACCTTCGCCAGCCTGCTTGCCTCGTCGGGGCAATCGCTGCTCGTCGTGGGCGAACTGCTGGGGCACTCCAGCCCGCAGACGACGAAGCGCTACGCCAACCTCTATGACGATTCCTTGCGGTTGGCCGCTGAAAGCGTCCCGCTCTCGGTTGGCTTGAGTTCCGAGCGGTGACATACGCTGCCACTGAAAGCCATATCCCCCGAAGCGCTTGCCTATCGTCTGGCGCTATGGCTTTTTAGGCGCGCAAGGCCGGCGTCCGAAAAAGGGGCGCTTTTGCAAAACCATCCAGAGTGATGGGCGCGCTTAGCAATCCGTTGCAGGCAACACGTAACATAGTGCCCCGACCGTGTGGGCAAGCGTGACCAAGCCTAGTTAGTAGTGGCGCGTCCCCCGAGGTGATCATCCCACAGCATCCTTATAGGGCTTCGGCCTTGCGCCTCATTCCAATTGGAGATGCGCTGTGGGAACGTTTGCACCATCTGATTTTCTGACGCCGCCGGAAGCCGCTCAACTCCTTCGCCATAGTCCGCGCACGCTGGCCCGGATGCGCGCCGAAGGTCGAGGGCCGAAGTATCACCGCGAAGGCGGTCTGGTCCTCTACTGGGGGAATGATCTCATAGACTGGTTCCGTCAGTGCACGGTCACACCGCCCAGGTCGTTGGCTTGATGCAGCACGCAGCGCGTACCGAGCGGCAGCGAGGGCGCACTGCGCGCGGCATCATGCCCCACCACCTTCCGGTCCATCCAGATGCTGAGGGGGGTCTTTGTAGCACCCCCCTCCAGAAATACATGAACAGGTTAAAACCCATGATCGAACTGCTCTATCGCGGCTTCGACGGCTTGGACGTCAGCTTTCAGGCCCAGATACCCGCCGCCCTCTCGCAAGCCCTCGAAGCCGCCAAAGCGGAAGCACAGAAGTTCCGCAGCGCCATGCCGTTCGAATGGAACGGCGTGCACATGACCATCGCTGAAAGCGGTGCTCGCAATGGCTATGCTTTCGTCGCCAGCACTGGCGATTTCGGCGCAACATGGTTTTTCAAGAAACCCAACATCTACGACCCTTGGGGCGTCCGCGTGTCCTGCAGTTCATTCCTGCTGGCAACAAAGGGCTTAGGTGGAGCGCGGGCAGAGATTTACGCCGTGCTCGACGCTCTCGGGATCGTCGTGCCGCCCGGCGGTGAAAGCATCGGCCGCGTAGACTACGCTCTCGATTTTCTCGCGCCCGGTTTCGTGCTGTCATCAGAGCACTTCATCATGCCTTCTAATACTGGCTGGAAACTGCATGCCGACGCTCAGGAGTTCAACGAAAACGGTAAATCGGGCCGCGTATCCTCTGTAACAGTCGGCAAGATGCCGAGACGGCAAATCATCGTCTACGACAAGCGAGCCGAGATCATCGCCAAACGCAAATTGGCATGGTGGGAGATTTGGGACGCGAACCGCGTTGCATGCGGGCTTGAGCCGCTGATCCGCGACGATCCACGCAGTCATGCGGTCTGGCGCGTAGAAATTCGCGCCGGGAAGCACCACCTTAAGGAAGAGTGGAAGATCACGAAATGGTCCAATCTCCATGACCATTTTGGTGATCTGGTAGCTGAAACGCTACGCAAGGTTCGCCATGTTTCCCCCAATGGCGATAGCAATCGCTCACGTTGGCCGGAAAGCGCCCTATGGCAAGCCGTCCGCGCCGAAGTGGAGCACGACCTCCTCGAAATGCGCAGCAACGCCTCCCCGGACCGTGTGAAGGTCGTTCAGCGTGAGGCGCACGCGCAACTGCTGCTCGGGCAAATGGCAGGGCTTCAAGTAGCCGTAGCAGCCCTCCTCGGGGTCGAGTTCACCTCCCGGCCCGCTTTCGCCGTGAGCTGTGGGGAGCAATTAGCGGGGCGCATTCAGTCTGATCCCGAGCACTTCGCGCGCAAGCTGGCCGACGCATCCGGGCGATACCACGTCATCGCCTAGAGAAATTCCGAAGGGCCGCTTTCGGGCGGTCCTTCATCACAGACAAACGGCGAATTTGGGTGGATAGTTGCCGTTGTCAGTCACCATCTAAGTCGGTGTTGCATTGTTCTTAATAGATATGCTGCTGCCGCGCCAATTGCTGATCCGATGAGACTAACACCAAACACGATGGCATGGAGGCTCAGTAGCATCGGGTCGATGAATAGTGATGCAAGAACCGGCAGCGACGCTGCGCCAACCATCACTTTAATTCGAGTTTGTGGAAGAAAAGCGTGGACTAAGCAACTGAATGCGAACGCTGCACCGGCAGAACCAAAAATGAAATACCCTACTCCCACAAGCTCTCCACCCACGGCCTCAGTCGCCGCCTAATTAGCGGGCTGCGGTTGGCTTTATGCCAACTTGGTGTTGTATATTGCAATGGCCGATTTGGGACGTGAACCGAAAGTCTCCTTTTCGGAGCCAGTGACCCGGAACCGGAAATTCCGTTCACGCCCCATTTCAGACATTCGTTGATGAAGCTTAATCCGCCTGACAATTATGTTATGTCGCCGACCGTCATCGGCAATGCGCCTGAAATGTAATCGTCCAGCGGCATTGTAGTCGCCCCAATCAAGAACTTATCGATAACGCTAGGATCGCGCGAAACAACAAGGTCGAGAGGCATTTCACCTTGATTAATGATCATACGGTTGCCGTCTGAACCCGTAAACATCAGACCTTCAGCCACAAAGCATGCATGGTCCGCTCCATCCGGCACTTGACCAAACTGTTGAGATTTATCGCTCTCTACCCAGTCCTCAGGCAAAGCTTCAAGCGAAATGGACCAATCTCGTGCCCAGAGAATATCCACTTTCCAGTTTGGAAACGGCCACGATGTAGCACGAACTTTCGCTTCAGTTACGTACGGAGCAATAGCGTTATCATCGGTGCCACGGATGCCCAGCGTAAAAACTTCGAACTTGAAAACAATGTCTCGACTATCGCTAGTAACAAAAAGACCTGACTGATCACCTCGCCAGAGCCAAACGCCTGCGACACGCCCAAAGCCGTCATTCCAAATTGTAATCGCCGTCAGCATCGTTGCGAGCGATTCGAGATCGCTTTTGGAGGCATCAATTCGCTGCGGTTCGGCATTGATCATGCTTCAAAGGTAGCTCACTCTGTGAAGCCGTCAATTTCGAACGCACGCGCAAAATCGGAACGGCAGCTACCCACCCCTTCCGGTCGTCAGGCGACGGCAAGCCGGTCCCCAGAACCGGACGCTCTTGCGCGCTTCTGTTCATAAAATTGTGCGAGGAAAAACGGACCTAGTGCGGACACGGCATTGCGTATAGCTCGGCTCTTAGCGTCTAAGTCGTTGTATTGTTTGGTTGCGGGGGTAGGATTTGAACCTACGACCTTCAGGTTATGAGCCTGACGAGCT
>NZ_BSFC01000041.1 GCF_027922145.1 Novosphingobium resinovorum
GCAGCGGACCTATCCCGCCGCTACCGTGGCCGACTATTCCACCGCCGTTCTCACCTGGATGGGTTCATGTTCGATGGCACGCCGATCAACGAAGGACTGATCCGCTCGCTGCATACGGGCTCGTTCCTGCCGGAACGCCGCAATATCGTGCTGATTGGCGGAACAGGCACGGGCAAGACCCATCTGGCTCTCGCCATCACCGCCGCGGTGGTGCGCGCCGGTGCCAGAGGCCGATACTTCAATACCGTCGATCTGGTGAACCGGCTCGAGGAAGAGGCTCGCCTGGGCAAGGCCGGCAGCCTTGCCACCCAACTCTCGCGGCTTGATCTCGTGGTACTTGATGAGCTGGGCTACCTGCCGTTCGCCCGGTCCGGTGGTCAGATGCTCTTCCACCTGATCAGCAAGCTCTACGAAAAGACCTCGGTCATCATCACGACCAATCTCGCCTTCGGCGAATGGCCGAGCGTCTTCCACGACCCCAAAATGACCACCGCGCTTCTCGATCGCATCACACACCACTGCGACATCATCGAGACGGGCAATGACAGCTGGCGGTTCAAAAACCGGAACTGAGCCGAAAACCCCTTCCCCCGGACCCCCATCCCCGGCGGTTAACCCGGTGGGTCAACAGGGACCTCCCACGGACGACGCCGCCAGCACACCTGACGGTGCGCGTCGTCGTCCGTGGGCCCCTCCTATCGACTACCGGGATAACCGCCTGACTACCGAAAGGTGGGGTCAATATTGGACGCCGATAGGGGGTCAGTTTTGCGCGCCGGTTGACAATCCAGACACGCATCGACGGATTGAAAGCGGCTCTAGGCACCGTGCACCCCCTATCCGGGAAACGGGGCGAGCGGCAACGCCTGCGCAGCGATTTCGAGGAGCTGTGCTGGAGGCAGATCAAAGGCAAGCACGACGCACATTTCAAGGATGCATTTAGCGGAGTGCGTAACGCCCAAGCGCGCTTCTGTGACAGGGTGCTCGAGGAGGCTGGGAGCAACACCGCTGCGCTGAGCAGCCTGGAAGCTCTCAAGAGTAGGGCCGAAAAGGTCTTCGGTGGCGGACTCCATCGAGAGATACCGATCGGTGAGATCAGCCTTGGCGAATTACTTTCTTCGGCAGATCCGGTGCTGGGCAAGCGGGTGCTGGGCAAGGAAAATGTCGATGTCGCCGAATTGATTGGATATCTCGGGAACAGCGACTGGGTGCGCCAAGGCTTGGGATATCTAGCACCAGAGGCCCCATGTCCGTTTTGCCAACAACATGTGGATGCAGCCCTCGCTGCTAAGATTTCCGACTACTTCGATGAGACCTATCGTCGGGATATCGACCGTATCGAGGCGGTGTGCACGATGTATGCCGCTCAGTCGACGCGCTTCCTCGATGCTCTGGAGGCGCTCCTCGCTCAAAATCATCGCTATATCGATGGAAACCAGCTGCGATCGGAGATCGACCGGCTGTCTGCAAAGCTTGATGCGAATATGCGGCTGCTAGCGGACAAGCGCCGCGAGCCCAGTGCATCGATCTCGCTCGAAAACTTGGCGGATGCCTGGGCGCCGATTGCAGACCGGATCGCCGGGGCGAACCGAGAGATTGTCGAACACAACAGGCTGGTCGATAATCTGGCAACTGAGAAGTTGGCACTGGTCGCCGAGATCTGGCGGTGCCTCATTGAGGAAAACCAGGCAGCGATCGCTAGCTACCGCGCAGAGGCCGGGAAGCTGGAGCAAGCGATTGGCGGGATGGAAAACAGCCTAGGCGATCAGACTGCCCGCCGAGAAGAGGCGCGCCGTGAACTTCGTGAACTCGAGCGCAATGTCACAAGTGTCGAGCCAACGGTAAGTGCGATCAACGGCCTGCTGGCTTCGTTCGGTTTTTCAGGGTTCCATCTTCGGACCACAGGCGAGCATAATCATCTCTATGAGCTTGTGCGCGACGATGGACGCGGGGTGGGAGCGACACTGAGCGAGGGCGAGAAGAGCTTCGTTGCATTTCTCTACTTCTATCATTTGATCCGCGGGAGCACGGATCAGGCGGAAGTGTCAGGCGAGCGGATCGTGGTGTTCGACGATCCGATATCGAGCTTAGACAGCGATGTGCTCTTCATTGTCAGTTCGCTGATCAAACGGGTGTTGAAGGAAGCCCAACAGGGAAGCGGGCAGATCAGGCAGGTGTTCGTCCTCACGCACAACATCTATTTTCACAAGGAAGTTTCGTTTGATCCCAAGCGCAGCGGCGGCGTCCGGGCGCACGAAACGTTCTGGGTCGTGCGCAAACTCGACGGGACCTCGAAAATCGACGGTCATCCGGTTAACCCGATCAAGACGTCCTATGAATTGCTGTGGGCCGAAGTTCGCAATCCCGACCGCTCGGTCCTGACGATTCAGAACACATTGCGACGGATCATCGAGAACTATTTCAAAATTCTCGGCAATGTCGACACGGATGAAATCGTGGCCCGGTTTGAAGGCCAAGATCAGCAAATCTGTGCGTCGCTGTTTTCCTGGGTCAACGACGGGTCGCACTCAGCCCACGACGATCTCTACGTGTCCGTCGATGGCGGGCTGGCGACACGCTATCTTTCTGTTTTCCGGGAGATATTCATCAAGACCGAACACTCGGCGCATTATCAAATGATGATGGGGCCTGAGATGCCGTTAGTGGCAGAGCGAGAAATGATAGCTGCAGCAAACGATGCAGGGGAAGAGGCAGCATAAGCGATATCATTCGCGCAGGATGCTTGCCAATGTCAAAAATCCCGCTACCGGCGCAACGATAACCGCTCTTCCGGGGAGGAGGAGGAAGCGATGGCAAGCGAATGACAGAACGGCGTTAGGCGCTCGGCAAAACCGACCCTTCCTGGTCACTCAGCACCAGAATTTCGTTTCCTAGGTGCAAACCTTCCGCTTTTCTAACATGAAACGCTCGCGATTTGCCGTGTGAAAATTCGAATGGGAGCGGAGGGTTTTGCTCGAGCCGCCGTCCGCGCGCGAACGCCGGGAATTGCAACACATGGACGCGTCGCATGGCAGCGGCCGCGTTCGCGTCCGTGATTGTCACCGGACGGCGGAAACACCTCACCTGCTAGAGAAGCCTCCTTCTGGATTCGAGAAAAAGACTCCTTATCGGAGCAATCAGCGCCAAGCCTAGATGCCGCAAAACGCCGAGGCCGTACGCTTACCTCTGTAGAGCTATGAATGAATATTAATCACGGACTTCCCTGCGCAATATGATCCTGATATGTTCTTATTGGAACGTCGGAGGCCCCTATGGACGCCAGCAAATATGCCCGCTCGATTTCGTTGATGTGCCCAACCTGCGGTCACAAGGAATTCGCGTATGACGAGAGCGGCGAAGGGCCGGTGCGCTGCACCGGCTGCGACCGAGAGTTTACCCGCGCAGAATTGATCGCTGAGAACGGCGAGGTCATTTCTGGTGAGGTGGAGGCGCTAAAGCCCGAAATCTTGGAGGATATGGGCAACGAGATACGGGATACCCTGAAAAACGCCTTCAAGGGTTCCAAGAATATCCGGTTCAAATGACGCCATTACCAGTGACCGTATCTGACATTGCCGCCTTCTCAGCGCTCGCGGTTGCGATCTGGTCGGCGGTGCAAACAGGTCGCTTCAATCGGCGGCAGAATGCGTTTGCCGAAACGGCTGAACGGTTGAATCGGCTACTGATCGACAAAGAATCAGCCGAGTCGCAGGCCCAGCGCGAGGCGGATGTGGGCGCCAACTTCGTAAAGATCGCGAAGAACGATTACCGGTTGAAGGTTTTTAATCGCGGCCCCGTTGCGGCGCGCAACGTGCGCTTGGAGTTTCTGGCGGGCGGGGAGGTCATGATGGCCAGCGAGTTGAAGCAGAAGCTGCCCGTTCCGGCATTGGAACGGCATCAGACCGTTGAGTTGATGGCCGGCATCAATATGCAGTCACCACGGCGCGCCCATATGCGCATCCACTGGGATGACGATGCCGGAACAGACCATCATAAGGAAGTCTGGTCAGACGTCTTTTAAGCGCTCTCATGCGAAGGAAATCAATTCCGATGAAGGATGAAGTCAGGGGGCAACTTGAAAGCCTCTTTGCTCGCGATAAGCAGAAGGCGGAGGTGGCGGCGCAGGAGAAGCGTGAACGTGTTGCCCAAGCAGAACTGAACGATGCGGAGTTTTTGCGAATTCGTGACGCCATGATCGTTCCCGCCA
Source organism: Novosphingobium resinovorum (assembly GCF_027922145.1). Classification (GTDB taxonomy): domain Bacteria; phylum Pseudomonadota; class Alphaproteobacteria; order Sphingomonadales; family Sphingomonadaceae; genus Novosphingobium; species Novosphingobium resinovorum. The sequence continues at coordinate 4,208 of NZ_BSFC01000041.1, forward strand.
TGCGCGAGATGGCGGAGTTCATCTCCACGCAGGGGTGGGACAGCGAGATTTCCATTGAGGAGTGGCAGGCCGGGAGCCACGGACAGGCGTCCCCAGCGAAGGTCGCAATGACGTTGTTCCGGGGAAGCAAGCCTGCCTACTATCAGCGGCATGATTACCCGCATGTGTGGGCGGTTCATTCCCGAGGTTCTGCAGGCGTCGGGTTTCCGACAAGTACGATCATGCCTGGGCGCGGAGGGAGTTCAAGTTCAGGTGCGGGCGCGCTGCTGTCGGAAGTCACGGCGGAAATGGTGCAGGGCTACATCGTGGATGTGTTGTCGCGCGTCCTCAAAGGTCTGCCCTGAGCATTCAGGATGGTTAAAATCGTGCTGTAGAGTGTAAGCAGCCAACGGAAAAACAGAGGTAGCATCGGCTTGGTCGCAGTGGTGTTCACCGTATGAGGGCGGAGGCTGCTAGAACGATGATGACGACCGCTGGGACTGTCAGGAATTCCGTGTGTGGGCGGGCGGTTGAACATTACGCTGCCATGGCCTTGAT
>NZ_BSFC01000042.1 GCF_027922145.1 Novosphingobium resinovorum
GCAGCGGACCTATCCCGCCGCTACCGTGGCCGACTATTCCACCGCCGTTCTCACTATGCAGGTTCGTTCATGTTAAATTGACCTGTTGCGAGGTATTGTGGTTGCAGCCGGAGTCGATGCTTAGGCGTCGCTTCGGTCGATCCACGGTAATGCATGGGTCTCTTTCGATCGACGGGGTCGGGACCGCTGCTACGGTTTCGGCCCCGTTATCGCAAGGAAACGGCGCGCAATTTCTGGCGTACTTATTTACGTCCCGACCTCAGCGTTTCCGCTTCGGGCGGGGTGATGTAATTTCCCGGAGCACCTCGGCGAAGGTGTCGGCCCGGATGAGGCGCTCGAACTGGAACCCTGCGCGGTCCTCATGGGACCAGACGAGATGTCCTTCTATCATGCCGATGACGGGCAACCGCAGTTGCAGGCGCTCTCCGCGCTCGATCGCAGGGGCTCCCTGCACCATGAAACCCTGCTGTGAGATGTTCACGAGGTGGAGGGCGATATCGCCCAGGGAGCGATGTTCACCCACAGTCGTGTGGTCGATCGTCTGACGGGCGGCAGCTCGCATTTCGATCACGTTGAGACGCGGCCCATATGTCACGGCGATTGCTCCTCGGCATCCTCATCGAGGCAGGACGGGCACCTATGCCGAAAAGTGCAGTCCTTATCGCGGGCGTTGCAGTGCCAGGGCGTGCGTAGTGCTTCGCGCAAAAAGTTGACCAGTCGCTGAAACATACCATGCATTCGGATAAGCCGGAGTTCATCCTGAGAGATACGTGCTTGACGGCTAATTTTAGGTTAAAGCTTGGGGGCCTCCACCGAAATGCGGATTGCGTGGATCAATTTCCTACGCTGAAGCCCTACAAGACGGCGCTTATCGACGGGTCAACGGTATTGTTAGCTCCGGTTGCGAATTAGCTTCCAAAATCATCTTGAACCTTGGCAAGATGTCCTAGGAGTATCCGTTCGGCATCGGCCGGGTCGGGCAGAAAGGCGATAGGAAACAAGCACGGATACCTGAAATCCAGACGCGCATGGTAATCCGACACCTGGCGAATTAGTCGTGATGCGTCGGACGAGATCAGTTTGGAATCTGGGCACTGGCGGAGGTAGGATCGCTGGGACTGTCAGGAATTCCGTGTGTGAGCGGGCATAATGGGTAAGAAGGAGACCC
>NZ_BSFC01000043.1 GCF_027922145.1 Novosphingobium resinovorum
GATTAAGCACCGTGGCCGGAATGAGATTATTGCCCGTCATCGCTCGGCTCCTTCTCCACGGCGCCGGCCGCCGCCATCAGGAGGGTCGCCAACCTGGCGACGACCGTGCTTCGTTCCGCGTCGGTCAGGCCCCGAATCTGTGGCATATCGAGCGGCATGCTCAACTGACGGGTCAGCATCGGTAACGTCGAGGGTGGTGGTAATGCCTTCATAGGGCGCCTCCTGGATGGCGGTGAGTCCATCCGACGAAGTCTGCCTGAAACCGCGATCGGTAAGCAGTCTATGAAGCTCCACGAGGCCAGTCACCGCAACCCGCGGTTCGCCCATTGCCATATCAGCGCAAAACGCCCGATCCAGCATCCACTCCGAAACCTGAATGATCTCGCCCGGCCTGATCTCTACCCGGACAATCGCACCACTGGCCCGATCCTCGCGGCCTTCATACCGAAAACGGCCGCCGTAATATGGATGCCAACGATAATGAAACTCTACCATCTGCCCGACATGGGCAGAATGAACATGTGACGGCGGCGGCCCGAAACATCTGGGCCAACATTCCCAACCGCTCCAACCGTAAGCAGCGCTTCGGCTTCTCGTCATGGCTCTACCGCCAGCGTAATCTCGTCGAGCGCTTCTTTAATCGGATCAAGCAGTTCCGGGGCATCGCCACGCGATACGACAAGGACGCTGCCAACTATCTCGCGGCCATCAAGCTCATTTGCGCACGTCTCTGGTGCAACGGGTAATGAGTCTACGCCCTAGATGCGTCCTCGCGCGTGGCTGTAGACTTCGCGCGGGGCCGCCACGCGATACGACGTTCGGCACGATCCGGAGCGCCCCTTCGAGGTACACACGTCGCAGGCCCGCATGACCGCGCTCGGCACCAGCTTCAGCGTCGATCACAGCGGCGACGGCAGCGAGTTGCGGGTCTTCTCGGGCAAAGTCGGGCTCGAGGCCGCATCTGGGCTGGTGGTTCCGGCCCGGCAATGGGCCATGGTCGGGGCATCGGCGATCACCGGCCACGGCACGTTCGATCCGGCTGCAGGGGACTGGCAGAGCGACTGGCTCGATGCGCGGGTAATGCCGCTCGGGCGTGCGGTCGAGCGCCTCGGCCGCTACAGCGCGGCGCCGCTGCGGCTGGGGCAGGCGCGCTTTGCGGCGCTGACGTTTAGCCGGTCAGTCATTCAGCTGGGCAACTTCAGCAAGGCGCTGGCCACGTTGCGGGCATTGGCTGCGAGTTCCTCGTCCGGTAGTTCGCCAGCAGTCCAGAAGGACAACACGCCGCGAAAGGCGAAGGCCAGGTGCCTTGCCAAAGCCGGTAGCGCTTGATCCTGTCCGTTCTCGCTCAGGCCCTCGCCCGTCCCGAGCGCCAGGGTCCATAGGGCGGTGGACTGCGCCAGCACTTCGCCATGTGTCGGCCCCGACGTGCCGAGCCATCCCATCACCGCGCGGTTCACACGCGGTTCTTCCAACATCAACTCAACCATCGTGGCAACCGCCAGCAAAACGCGCTGGCCGGCATTGTCAAGGCGGGGCTTGTCCGCGAACCTCTGGGTCGCGGTTGCGATCCGCCGCGCCGACAGGGCATGCATGATCGCGGCCTTGCTGCCGAATTGGTTGAACGGTGTGGCGAAACTGACACCCGCTTCCGTCGCCAGATCACGCATGGAAAATTCCGCTTTGCCATCGCGCAGCAGGTGCTCGGCCGCATCGATGACTCGATTGCGCACCGGTTCACCACGCGAACCGGTCGAGGGGGGCTTGATGGACGTCATCTCAATAAATATATCATGATATAGTTGATGTTCGAATCATGGAGTAAGCCATGTCAGTAGCCATCCCAAAGACTTTCCTGATCACCGGCGTCAGTTCGGGTCTGGGCCGGGCCTTTGCCGAGGGCGCGCTGGGCGCCGATCATGTCGTCATCGGCACTGTGCGGACACCCGCCGATGCCGAGAGCTTTGCGGCGCTTGCGCCCGGCCGGACGCATCCGTTGTTGCTGGACGTGACGCATCTGGACGCGGTTGCGGACATGGTGGCGGCTGCAGAGCAGCGGGTCGGACCGATCGATGTGCTCGTCAACAATGCCGGCTATGGCCATGAGGGGGCGCTGGAGGAATCGTCGATGGACGACCTGCAACGCCAGTTCGCCGCTAATGTTTTCGGCCCCGTGGCAATGATCAAGGCGCTCTTGCCCGGCATGCGCGAGCGGCGGCGCGGCCATATCATCAACGTGACGTCGATGGGCGGGTTCATTACCATGCCCGGCATCAGCTTCTATTGCGGAAGCAAGTTCGCGTTGGAGGGGATTTCCGAAGCGCTGGGTAAGGAAGTAGCGCCCTTCGGCATCCGGGTGACGGCTCTGGCGCCCGGCCAGTTCCGCACCGACTGGGCCGGGCGGTCGATGGACCGCGCTCCGCGCAGCATTGCCGACTATGACGCGATCATGGACCCTATCCGGGTAGCGCGTCAGGCCAAAAGCGGGCACCAGCCCGGCGATCCGGCGCGTGCGGCGCGGGCTTTGCTGGCGCTGGTGGAGGCGCCAGCCCCGCCGACGCGCCTGTTTCTGGGGCACGATGCGCTGGACCTCGTCCGAAGCAAACTTGACGGCATGGAAGCGGAAATCGCGCAGTGGCGCGGGCTGTCGCAGTCCACTAGCTTTGTGCTCTGACCGTTAAGGACCGATCGTCCCCTAAGCGAAAGAGATAGACGATGTTTTGAATAGCGCCCTTGAGCAGGGTGCATACGCTCGGCAGCCTGCCCGCATTCCGCTGGCGGCCTAAATGTTCGCGCGTCATGGCCGGATTACCCCCCGTTCTGCTCCGGCATCACTTATCTAGGCTCAGGAGCTATTAAAATGTTTTGCAGAGCAGAAGATCGGTTGATTTAATGGTGGCGCAAGGAGGCGTTGCGATAAGTGATCTGATCTGACTTTCGGAGGCGCAGATGCGCCGGATCGAGCCGTATTCTCCGCCGTCGCACGGCTTGCCACGAGTGGATGATCGCCGGATCATCAGCGGCATCGTCTTTGTTATCAGGAACGGCTTGCGATGGCGCGATGCTCCTGCCGACTATGGTCCACCCAAGACGATCTACAATCGCTTTGTTCGTTGGAGCCGCCTCGGGGTATTTAAAGATCGTCGCCGCCCTTTCGGCGCAGGGCGGCAAGCCCGACCAGTTAATGATCAATGCTACCCATTTGAAAGCGCACCGAACAGCCGCCAGCCTACTCAAAAAGGGGCTGTTCCCCCGAAGTATCGGACGCACCAGAGGCGGCCTGAACTTCAAGTTCCAATATCGTATGCGACGGCAGAGGCATGCCGTTGATCATGCTGCTCAGCGAGGGACAGATGAGCGACTTCAAAGGCGCTGCCTTGATGCTCGACGCCTTGCCTCACGCCAAAGCTCTGCTCGGCGACTGAGGCTATGTACCGACTGGTTCCGCAAGGCGCTCGCAGAGCGCAGACATCACCGCCTGCATCCCGTCAAAGAGGAACCGAAAGGTCCCTATAACACATGATGCTATGCTCAATCGCCAACGCCGCAGAATCGAGAACATGTTCGCCAGGCTCACGGATTGGCACCGCATCCATACTCGCTACGACCAATGCGCGCGCACCATCATTTCCGCTATCTGCATTGCCGCAACCATCACCTTCTGGATCAATCAATCAGTCCTGAGCCTTAGCTACAAAGAGAAATATTTCTCATTTATATCATAATTCATCGAATCGTCATGGCCGGGACGCGGAACTGTCATTCTCGCCGCCTAGTGGCTGCCCCTGCAAACGAATTCATTCATTTCGGGGCAAATCTCAATGCGTATCACCAAGCGTGCGCTGGCGTCGTCAGCGTCGGTAATCCTGTTCGCCTGCGTCGCCGCTTCGGCTTCGGCCCAGACGATACCGGCACCGACGTCAGCAACGGCAGGCGAAATCAACGGCGAGGACATCGTTGTCACCGGCAGTTACGCTCGCAGCCTGCGCGCCGCGACCGAGGCGAAGCGCACCGCGTCGTACCAGGTGGACTCGATCAATTCGACCGACATCGGCAAGTTCCCCACCCAGAACGTCGCTGAAGCGCTGCAGCTGGTCACCGGCGTCGCCATCACCCGTCCGCGCGGTGAAGGCCTGAACGTCAGCGTTCGTGGCCTTGGCCCGCAGTTCCAGAACACCCTGCTGAACGGCAGCCCGGTGGCGGTGAACGAAGTGATCGAGAACGGCGGCGCCGCCGGTCGCCAGTTCCGCTTCGAGATGCTCCCTGCCGAGTTCACCTCCAGCATTGACGTGGTAAAGACGCCCACCGGCGACATGACCGAGGGCGCGCTGGGCGGCAACATCAACGTCAAGACCTTCGAGCCCTTCGACGTCGGCACCAAGACCACGCTCAACTTGCGCGGCACGTATACCGAGCAGACCGGCAAGGTTAAGCCGAACGCTACGCTCATCACCAGCTGGGTCAACAAGGACGACACCTTCGGCATCCTCGTCGGTGCCCAGTACTGGGCCAAGGACGTGCGCAACGACCGCTGGTACAACGCCGGCTGGTACAAGGACCGCTTCGCCTCGCAGCTGGGCCAGACCGGGCTCTACCTGCCCACCCGCACCCGCGCCACGGTCGAGACCGAAAAGCGCGAGCGTCTTTCGGGCATGCTGTCGATGCAGTGGCGCCCGAACCCGGAGATGACGACGACGCTGAACGTCCTCGCCACCCGCCTCGACGTGGCTTACGACGAGTTCGGCCTCGACATCTATCCCGACGACACCAGCGTCGCCGGTCACCGCCCGACCATCGTGCCGGGCAGCACCGTGATCGACGGTGATACCGTGGTGAAGGCGACGATCAACGACGTGCGCTTCATGGCCTCGCGCGAGTACAGCCTCAACCGCCACGACTTGTTCAACGTCGGCCTGCGCCAGACGTGGGACCATGACGACTGGCATGTCGCGGGAACGGTGAACTGGTCCTACGCGCACAGCTATCACCCCAGCTACGACGTCGGCACCGTGCGCAGCCGCGCGATGTTCTTCGCGCCGCTGACGTACGATGCGACGCGCGGCTACAAGGAAGTGCCGGACTTCAACACCACCGTCGATCCGACCAACCCCGCCAATTACCAGCTGTACCAGTTCAACATCGCGCCCAAGAACAGCAAGGACTGGAACTTCTACGCCCGCGGCGACGTGGCGCACGATTTCGACGGCTTCCTCTCGAAGATCGCGGTCGGCGGCGAGTATCAGTTCCGCAAGCGCGACTATTCGCGCCGCGACTTCATCGTGAACCCCGTGGCGGGCACGCCGCTGTCGAGCCTCGGTTCGGGCGCCTACGAGCAGCTGCCGTTCGACGATTACCTCGGCGGCCTTGGCGGCAACATCCCGCGCAACTTCCTGGTGCCGGTGACCAGCGCCTATCTGGATGCGTTCTTCACTTCGGATGTCGAAAATTCGGCGCTGACCCCGGCCGACCTCGCCGCTTCGTTCCGCACCACCGAGAAGATTCTGAGCGCCTATGTGCGTGCGGACTACGACTTCTCGCTGGGTTCGGTTTCGATCACCGGCAACGTGGGCCTGCGCTATGTCCACACCGATCAGATCGCCAGCGGCAACTTGCGCACCGGCAACACGATCACCCCGGTGAGCTATCCCAAGACGTTCAACAACGTCCTGCCCAGCTTCAACTTGCGCGCCGAACTGACGCCGTCGTTCATCGGTCGCCTTAGCGCCAGCCGCGTACTGACCCGTCCGAACGTGACCGACAGCGCCCCGCGCATCACCATCTCGACCGACGCGCCGACCGCCAGTGGCGGCAACCCGGACCTCGTGCCGTTCCTCGCCACGCAGTTCGACGGTTCGCTGGAATGGTACTTCAACAAGTCCGGCTCGCTCACCGGCGCGGTGTTCTACAAGGCGATGGATGACTACATCACCCAGCAGAACGTGCCGATCGACATTCCGGGCCGCGGCACGGTGCAGTTGAGCACGCAGGTCAACGGCGGCGACGCCAAGGTCTACGGCTTCGAGGCCGCCTACCAGCAGGTATTCACCTTCCTGCCGCAGCCGTTCGACGGCCTGGGCTTCCAGGCGTCGTACACCCGCACCTCGGTCAAGGCGAACTACACCGCCGGTTCGCGCGTTATCAAGGACGAGATGATCGGCCTGTCGAAGAACAGCTTCAACGTGGTCGGCTTCTTCGAGAAGGGTCCGGTTTCGACCCGCCTGTCCTACGTCTGGCGCGACCGTTATCTGTCCGGCACTGGCAGCACCACGCAGGCGCCGACCTACACCGCCTCGTTCGGCTCGCTCGACGGCTCGCTGGCCTATCGCCTGACCAGCAACGTGACGCTCAGCCTGGAAGCGATCAACATCGCCAAGGCCCGCCAGTACACCTACAACGACCTGCCGATCCGCTACGGCGACATCAACGATTACGGCCGCACGATCCTGTTCGGCGCGCGGGCCGAATTCTGATGCGCGGCGTCAGGGCAAAAAGCACCGCAATCCTGCTGGCGGCACTAGCGTTCGGGGGGGCTTCGGCCTCCCCGGCCTCTGCGGGTGAGGGCGAAGCACTGCGGATGAATGACATTCAGGTCATTGGTTCGCACAACAGCTACAAGACGCGCATTCCAGCCGCTATCATGGCTGAACTGCGCCGCCGCGATCCGAAGATGGCCGAGGCGCTGGACTATTACCATCTGCCGCTGAGCGCCCAGCTCGACGCAGGCGTCCGGCAGCTGGAAATCGACATATTCGCGGACCCCAAGGGTGGCCGGTTTGCCCACCCGAAGGGCGAGGCGCTGCTTTCGGACGCCGAACGGGCGCACGCACGTGAGGATGGCTTCGATCAGGCGGCGATGCTGAAGCAGGGCTTCAAGGTCCAGCATATCCCCGATGTCGACTATCACGTCGTCTGCGCCACACTAATCCGGTGTCTTGGCGAAGTAGATGCCTGGTCGCGCGCGCATCCCGGCCATCTGCCGATCATGATAACCCTCAATGCCGCCGACACGCCCAACACGCACGGCCTCACGCAGCCCCTACCGCTCGACGATGCGGGACTGCTCGATGCACTCGACGCGGAAATCCGCAAGGCGCTGCCCGGCAAGCGGCTCATCACGCCTGACGAGGTGCGCGGCAAGGCCGCCACTCTGGCCCAGGCGGTGAAGACCACCGGCTGGCCGACCCTCAAGGCAGCGCGAGGACGCATCTACGTCCTGTTCGATGTGCGCAGTGCCGTTTCGGACGCTTACCGTTCGGGCCATCCTTCGCTGCGCGGCCGGGCGATGTTCGGCTGGTATCCCGATGGCGAGGCGGAAAGCGCGATCCAGATCGTGCAGGATCCGCTCGTAGACGGGGCGAAGATCCGTGATTGGGTGAAATCCGGCGTGATCATCCGCACCCGCACCGACGCCAACACGGTCGAGGCGCGGGCTCATGACTTCGCCAAGACACAGGCGGCGGAGCAAAGCGGCGCACAAGCGGTGAGCACGGATTATTATCCGGGCGCACCCGATCCGCTTGGCCTGCACTTCAGCGTGACCCTGCCGGACGGTGCCATGGCGCGCTGCAATCCGGTACGCGTGACCAGCGCCTGTACGATCAAGCCCTGAGATGAAAGGCTGAGATGAAAGGCTGGCGCAAGTTCGCCGTTCCGGCATTAGCAGCAGTCGGGCTGGTCCAGCCGGCGGCGGCGCGTGAACCGGTTCGTCCCGATCTGGTGACGGACAGGCCGTGCTGGTCATGCGGCACGGGATTCGCGCGCCGCGCTGCCTGTGCCGGATCGCGGCAAGGCCTCGATATCTCCGCGATACCGCTTGGCATCGTCGAGAGAATGGAGGTCGTCCCCGATGGCGCCTCCGAGATCTACGGGGCCGACGCGGTGGCGGGCGTCGTCAATGTCATCCTGCGGCGCGACTTTGACGGTGTGGAAGCCCGCGCCGATCTGGGGGGCGCCACTGACGGAGCCGGCTGGCGCCAGCAATACGGCCTCGTCGCAGGAAAGATCTGGAGCAGCGGCGCTCTCGTTGCAGCATACCAATACCAGGATATCGAGGGCATCCTGTCCTCTCAGCGCAGCGTGTCGGCCAATCGCCCCGGCCTCATGCTGCTTCCCGATCAGCGGCAAATTTAGCCATGCATCTGGCATGCTACAGAGGGCCTAGTTTTGTCGACACCCGCCGGAGTAGCGGACGGTCCGAACGTAGTGAACGAAATTGTGGTGCTGAGGGACTTAGAAGGGTCGACGGCAGAATACTTGCTTGCACCCGTTCAAGTCGTTTGGTCTCGCAGATGTTTTTCACAGAACCTGCCGTTCAGCAGGTCCTCGCTCCCATCGACCTGCACGACTGAATTTGGGATCTTCGACCCGCCGATTTCGGTTGAATATTGGATAGCCGACATTCCCTCATTAAGCGATGCTACCAATCGTTCCGGTTGGTTCGCACTGGCGCTGTATCGGCGCACTGATTACTTGAAGTTCGCCTTTTCGAACAACGTCCTCGCCTGTTTCCCAGTTCACTCCATCATCGCAAGCAGGGATTCTATCGAACAGGTCGCAAAGCCCACGGTACTGTCGGATATTCCATAGGGGATCAGCAACCGATCCTCGACCTTGAGCGCGCCGCAAGTGTAAATGACATTGGGCACGTAACCCGAACGGTCCGCATTTTCCGCCGTGAGCACCGGCTCGGGCGTACGAGCGAGCACCTTACTGGGGTCGCTACGATCGAGCAGCGCACAGCCGAGGGCATACTTGCGCATGGCGCCGACTCCGTGCGTGAACATCAGCCAGCCTTCATCGATCGGGATCGGGCTGCCGCAATTGCCGATCTGGATGAATTCCCAGGGGTACTTGGGCTCCATCAGCAACACGCCCTCGTCGTCCCACGTATCGATGGTGTCCGATTTGAGCAGGAACAGGTTCTTGCCGTCCTGCCGCCCGACCATGGCGAATTGTCCGTCGATCTTCTTAGGGAACAGGGCCATGCCCTTGTTGCGGCCCGCCTTCCCCCGGATCGGTTCGAGATCGAAACGCTGGAAATCACGGGTGCGCAGCAATTCCGACCGGATCGAACTGCCGGAATAGGCGGTGTAGGTACCGACCCATTCGAAATCGCCGCCGCCATGATCGAAGCGCACCAGGCGCAGATCCTCCAGGCCGCCGCGCTGCTGCTCGGTTATCGGGAAGATCACCGTGTTGGACAGGCTCGATTCCGTGTGGCGGTGGACCGACACCGAACAGTCGGCATCGAACTGGTCTTCCTCGTCAAGTTCCACCGATGTCGCGAAGGCGGCCTGGGGCCAGAGCCGGAAATCGCCACTGCATTCCGCGATACCCTCGCGAAAGGCGATCGAGCTGATGTGGCCTTCGCCCACCGCGCGCAGGCTCATGATGAAGCGCACGCAGCCGCCATGCAGTCCTGTCTGGTCGGGGGAAGGGACGATCGACGGATTCATGAGCGCAGCTGCGGCGAAGGTATACTCATGGCAGAAATACGAGCCGATCAGCCGCTGCTTGGTTTCCGAGAACAGGGAGGGATCGAGGCCAAGGTTGCTTGCCACTTCATCGAAGCGGCAGGCGAAAATCCTTTCGGTCTGCCAGTGGCGTTCCTTGAAGTCGCGCAGCACGCGCTCGTACTCTAGCGCAGCGCGCTCCTCGGTGAGCGCGGCGATGTCATCCACCAGGGCCAGCGCCCGACCTCCGGGCGCATTCTTCGCCTGCCAGCCGAGATGGAAGGGGCGTATAACCACGCGCGCCGGATCGGCGTGCAGACGCGTCTCGAAGATACGAAGCGGCTCAGACCAAACATTTTCAGGCCGGTTCAAGCATTCCTCCTTCCCGCGGGAGCGGGGTGGACAGAGGGAGCATTTCCATAAGCGCATAATGCGACAACTGAAAGGCCAGTATCGATTCCGCACCGCAATTCGCGTTGGCACCGCGCGGAGTTACCCCATCCCGGCAACGCCCCGTCGCAATGTCAGCAAGGATCGCACCCCGGTCATTGTCGCCGAAGAACCACCGCCATGCCATCATCGCATGCTCGCGCCAGAATGTGTTGCCGGTTACGCGCCATGCCGAGCCCGCAGCCTCGATCGCCGCCTGCGCTTCCAGCGGCTGCTGGTCGAAAGGCAGGTAATTGTGCTCCTTATGGAAGCTTTCCGAGCCGATTGGCCGGAACTGGCGCTTCGCCGAGACCTGCTGGGCACATATCCATTCCAGCGTTTCCAGTCCTGCGTCGGTCCAGTGTTCCTGCCCCAGCAATGCGCCGGCTTCGATCAGGGCCTGCGGCAGGCGCGGATTGTCGTAGCCGATCACGGCTTCGAACCACGCCCAGTCCGGCCGCCGCCCTTCGCCCAGAAGACGCATCAGGATGTCGCCGCCGCGCGCGGCAGCATCGCGGGAGGCGCGGTGCTCCGGATCGCGGCGCAGTACGGCGCAGGCGCCAAGCATGGCAAAAGCGATTGCTCGGGGTGATCCCAGTGGCGCCATGTTCTTGTTCACATCGTCGTAGAGATGAAGCGCCCAGTCAGCGACGCCGTCATCGGGTGCGCACGCATAAGTCTCGCCCAGTGTCCAGATCGCCCGCCCATTCGAGTCCTCGGAGCCTTCATCCTCGCACCAACTGCGGTCGAACCGCATGAAGTTTCGAAAACGCCCGAGATCTGGATTCCAGGCGGATTGCACGAAGGCGGCATAGGTGAGCGTCCACTTCATCCGCTCCGCTGCGGACAGACCCTGCGCCACGTTCATCAGCATGAGCGCGCGGGCATTGTCGTCGAGGCAGTAGCCGTGGCGGCGGTCTGGAACCACGCCGATCGAATGCTGGAGCATGCCTGTCGCATCGCTCATCGCCAGCACTGCGGCGAGCCCCGGAATGGCGGTGGCTGGCGGCGCCGCCCGCTGGGGCGCGACCGCGCGAGCGACCAAACGCGCGGAGGCCTCGGCGAACTGCGGCCAGATCGTGGCGCGCCCGCGGCCGTAGGCACGTCGTTGCATGGCGGCCATCGCTTCCGGCGCGTCGAGCAGGGCATTGACGGCTTCGGCAATGGCTTCGCTCGAGCGCGGGCGGATCAGCCGGCCGACATCCTGCGCAAGCAGTTCGCGCGCATGGACATAGGGCGTTGAGATGACAGCCTTGCCCAGCGCCACCGCGTAGCTCAGAGTTCCGGATGTGGATTGCTCCAGCCCCGGATAGGGCGTGAGGTAAATGTCACACGCTTCCAATTGGTCGAGTAATTCAGGCGTGTCGAGGAAGCGGTTGTCCCAAATGATGTAATCGGCGACACCGAGATGTTCGGCCAAGGCTATGAGCTTGTCGCGATAGGCCTCGCCTTCCTCGGCAACAAGGTTCGGGTGGGTTGCGCCGACGATGCGGTAGAGCGCCTCGGGGTGGCGTGCCACTATCGCGGGGAGTGAGCGGATCGCGTGTTCCAGCCCCTTGCCGGGGCCAAGCAGTCCGAATGTCATGAGCACCTTGCGGCCTGACAAGCCCAGCATCGACTTGAATTCTTCCTGGCGGCCGAATGGCCGGTCTGGCGCGCCGTGGTCGATAACTTCCAGAATGCCTGGCGGTGCGCCGTATTCACTCTCGAGCAAGTCGCGCGAGTGACGCGACATCACCATGATACGCGAGGCGCGGGTCACGAGATGGCGCAGGATGCGGCCCTGGCGCGCGGAAGGCTCTCCCAGCACCGTGTGGAGGGTAAGCACCAAAGGTGCGGCCAGCAGATCGACGAACTGAATGACCATCTCGCCGTCACGCCCGCCGAAGATGCCGTACTCGTGCTGAAGCCAAACTGCATCTACCCCGGACTCGTTGATCCGGCGGGCGACGCGGGCATAATCCTGCGGATCGCTGCGCGCGATGGTGTCCGCTACGTCCGTATATTCAAGAGGGCTTTCCGAATCATCCAGCGCATAAACGTCCACCGCGATTTCCCGATGAAATTCGCAAAGCTTCTCAAATACGTCGGTCGTGAACGTGGCGATACCGCATTTGCGAGGGACGAAATTGCCTACAAGTGCCACACGCATCTGTTTTTGAGGTTTTGTGCCACTAGCCTCGAAGATGGAATGGATGTCAGCGACTTCGCGCCCGAACTCAGGGTCTTGGGAAAACGGCAAGCGTACCATGTGCAGACCTTGAACGAGAAATGAACACCTCTCCTCAAGTCACCGGCGTCGATTCAGTTTCATGCCGCGCTGCAAAATGAGACGGTCCGATGCATGTGCGATCCGGAATGATGGGAAGCCAGAAACAAGTGCAAGACCTGGCATCGAGGGCAAGACCGCGTAAAATGGAACTTCACGCTGACCGTTGCGGCGTACAATCTGGTTCGTCTGCCAGAACTAATAGCGAGGGCCTAGCTATGCGAGGAATCCGCCACGCTGCAGTTCTGTCCGCCAACGACTGCCACCTGATGCCGAATTCCCCAAACCGAAGTCCGATAAACCCTCAGAGTCCGACGATCACCGCGCCTCAAGGAAGTTATTTCCGCGCCTTGCTAAAAACGGAAAGCTGTCCGCCCGTACCTGGGCAGCGAAAAATCGCCTCCGAACGACCGATAAGGGTCGGGTGCGGGAGTGGCTGCCGAGCAACTATCGCATCGCCGTTTAGACAACGCCACTCGTGACTAATTTGGTGGATTGTACGATCCTGCAAACATGAGAGCCCGTAGATATTCCTGTGTAGTGCTGGCGATACTCTATGCCGTAGCTGGCACGCTACATTTGGCGATCTCGGCACCATTCGTCGCGATCATCCCGGATTGGGTTCCTGCGCCTGCCTTAGTCGTCATGCTGACCGGTCTTGCCGAGATCGCCGGTGCCGCGGGAATCGGGCAGCCTTGGAAGCCTCGGCTTCGCGCTGCGGCGGCGTGGGGGATCGCCGCTTACACCCTGTGCGTCTGGCCGGCGAATGTCCAGCACATGCTGCTCGACCTTGCGAAGCCGGGCTACGGACTGGGACTGGCCTACCACTTACCACGCCTTGCCTTACAGCCGGTGCTTATCTGGTGGCCGTTATGGGCGACGAGCGTCACGACCTGGCCTTTCCGGCCACGCACCTGACCATCCCGGTGGCGCGCGTCAGGCGGACCGGAATGCCAGCGCAGCGCCATTCATGCAGTAACGCAGTCCGGTAGGGGGTGGCCCATCGTCGAAGACGTGGCCGAGGTGCCCGTCGCAGCGGGCGCAACGCACCTCCCTGCGAACCATGCCCATGGAGCGATCGGTAACGATCTTCAGGGCGCTCGGGAAATGGTTCCAGAAACTGGGCCACCCCGTTCCGCTATCGAACTTGGTAGTGGACGAAAACAAGGGCAGGTCGCAGCCCGCGCACAGGAAGCGACCCTTGCGGTGTTCCTTGAGGAGCGGGCTCGAATAGGGACGCTCGGTACTCCCCTGTCGCAGCACCGCATAGGCCTGAGTGCCTGACTCAGAAGTTTCTCAAGCGTAGCAATACCTTGCAGTTCTGCGGGTGAGCATGCGGATGGAGGCTATCGTTATCCATGCCGTGGAGGATTCGATGGTAGTTTCCCAATCCTTGGCGAGGCGGCGGCATCGGCCAAGCCATGCGAAGGTGCGTTCGACGACCCACCGCCGCGGGAGAACCTGGAAGCCCTTCGCCTTGTCCGAACGCTTTATGATCTCGATCGTCCAAGCCCCTGATCCGGCAAGGGCAGTACGGAGCTTGTTGCCGGCATAGCCCCCATCGGCAAAAACATGCCGCAGCCACGGGAAGCGTTTCCGCACGGCCTTTAGGACATCGACGGCACCGTCGCGGTCCTGGATGTCGGCGGTGTGGACGAGGATAAAGATGAGAAAGCCGCAGGTGTCGGTCAGGATATGCCGCTTGCGGCCCTTGATCTTCTTGCCCGCGTCATACCCGCAAGGGCCGCCGCTTTCGGTGGTTTTAACTGACTGGCTGTCGATCACACCGGCGCTCGGCGAGGCTTCGCGCCCTTCGATCTCGCGCAGGTTCAACACCAGCATCGTGTTCATGGCTTCGAGCAAACCGGTGTTGCGCCAAGCGTAGAAATAGCGCTGCACAGTCGAGACCGGCGGAAAGCATTTGGGCAGAAGCCGCCAAGCGCAGCCGCTGGCTGCTATGTAAAGCAAGGCATTCACTACTTCGCGCATATCTGTCGTCCGACGACGACCTCCGCGCTTGGCTGGCGGGATGAACGGTGCCGCCAATTCCCACTCCCGGTCCGTCATATCGCTGGAATAGCGCAATCCTTTCCGGCTATGCTCCTGCCGGGCAATACCAGTCCATGTCATTGATCACTCCATCTCTCGCAGGACGGACTGAATCACAACATACTGGTATTGCTCAACAACTTTTGGGGCAGGCTCTGAGGGGATAGGCGTCGGCGCCATTCCGCGTCCGGCAGGCGGAGACTTGCCGCCGGAGCGCCGACAGATGGTCCAACTGTCAGTGCAATCGCGCCTGCAACGAACCCCGCCGACGTGAAGGCGCGGCGGTCCAAGGAAAAAAAGCTCGAAGTCATGGCCGCGAAAATCCTGTCGCTTGAAAGTATGCAGGAGATACATGGGGCGGCGGGCCAACGGCCCACAAGCCCCATGTGTCGTTGAAATCGTGGTCAGGGCATCAGCACGGTGTCGACCACGTGGATGACACCGTTTGATTGCATGACGTTGGCGATGGTGATCTTCGCCTTGCCGCTCTTGGCATCGGTTAGCCACCAGGCTCCGGCCTTGTCTTTCCAGGCGGTCAGCTTCTCGCCCTCTACCGTCGTCAGCATGGCCTTGCCGCCATGGGCCTTGGCGTTGGCGGCGATGTCGGCGGCGGTCACGCGGCCCGCGACGACGTGGTAGGTCAGCACTTTCGTCAGCATCGCCTTGTTTTCAGGCTTGAGCAGCGAATCCAGGGTGCCCTTGGGCAGCTTGGCGAAAGCGGCGTTGGTGGGCGCGAAGACGGTGAACGGACCGGGGCCCTTCAGCGTATCGACGAGCCCAGCAGCCTTAACCGCGGCGACGAGGGTGGTGTGGTCCCTGGAGTTGACGGCGTTGTCGACGATGTCCTTGGTCGAATACATCGCGGCGCCGCCCACCATCGGGTTCTTGGCCGCAATGGCTACGCCGCCGCTGAGCAACAGGGCGGCGGCCAGGCCGGAGGCGAACTTGCGGGATAATGCTTGCATGTCAGGGATCCTCTTTCGCGCACTCCTTTGGATGGAATGCCCCGAAGATACGGAGCGCATGCCGGTCCGGATGCAGGAGAAATCAGATCATCGAGATTTTTCCCGTCATCACCGGCAGGCTGCTCGGCGCGGCATGGGGCGCGGTGGCGGGATCTTCCATAGTAACGGCTAGCGTCGCTCCCGCAGCAATAAGCGGGCGCATTGCGGGATCGACGGGAATGGCGCCTCCCTGGTGCGCCATCATTCCCAGCGAGCGCGGGACGCCGTCCTGCGGGATGACCCATAGCTCGGCGCGCTTGCCGTCGCCGGGCTCCGCCTGCGAGCCGACCTGCAGGATGCCTTTCCGCGGGTCGTAGCTGATGGCGAGAACTTGCGCCTCATCGGTCCCCTTTAGCTGCGAGACGGCCATTGGCATGCGTGCAGTCGGCTCGACCGGGCGCAGTACGATGAATAGGGCGAGCGCTGCCGCGACGGCTCCAGACATCAGCGCACCCGCTCGCCAAGCATGCAGTCGGTTCAGGCTTGGCGCCTCCGGGGCGGCTCCGATGCGCGCCGCTACCGTATGCCAGACCCGGGACGAAGGCAGGACGGGCGGGAGCGTATCGAGTAAAGGAGATAGCCTTGTGGTCCATCCTTCCACCTCGCGTGCAAAGACCGGATCGGATAGGCACAAGCGCAAGGCCTGCGCTCGCTCGGCTCCTTCCAGCAGCCCCAGCGCGAGTTCAGCGGCGAGAGCACCGCGATCCTGTTCCTCGGCTGCGTCAACCATGGCCCAGGCAATCCTTAAGCCTGAGCATGCCGCGCCGGATCCAGCTCTTGACCGTGCCGAGCGGCGTATCGCTGCGTTCCGCCAACTGCTGGTAGGTAAAGCCCTGAAGGAACGCGCTGCGGATGGCGCTGGACTGCTCGCTGGGAAGGCCTTCGAGGCAGACAAGCAGCCTGCGCCTTTCCTCATCGCCTTCCATCAGCGCATCGGCGAGCGGCGCATCGTCCGCGATTGCGGCCATCGCTTTATCGGGCATGGCGTCATGGCGATGTTCGGCTCGGCGCCAGTCGACGGCGGCGTTGCGCGCGATCGTGGCGAGCCAACTTACGGGACTGGCCCGAGAGGCGTCGAATGACGCCGCCCGTCTCCAGACCTTCACGTAGACATCCTGTAGCACATCCTCCGCCGCTTCCCGGTCCGCGCAGATGCGAAGGCAAATACCGAATAGCTTGGCGGAGGTGAGGTCATAGACATTGCGCAATCCGGCCGCATCGCCGCTGGCGGCGAGATGGATCGCCGAGACCAAAAGTGCCCGGTTTTCCGACCGTGAGGCAGAACTCGCTTCATGCATTCGCCGGTCTCGTCCCTGCTACGCCGAAGGATCAACGATCCTTCGCAGAACTTGTGCCCGGCCCGGACACGAGAACGGGATTGCTGCGATAGAGCGCCGGGAACGTCGCTTTAAGCGCGGTGACCTTCGGCAGGTCGTTGCGGCGGATATAGGCCGAATCCGGGTGCAGGGTCAGGTAGTCCTGATGGTAGGCTTCCGCTGGGTAGAAGCCCTTAAACGGCTCCACGCGCGTGACGATGGGGCGCTTCCAGGCACCTGCCTTGCCGAGTTGGGCAATATATCGCTCCGCGGTCTCGCGCTGTCCCGGCGACTGGGGGAACAGCGCGCTGCGATACTGGGTGCCGCGATCCGGTCCCTGCGCATTGAGCATCGTGGGGTCCGCGATCACCGAGAAGAATACGTGCAGTAATTGTCCGTAGCTGACCTGCCGGGGGTCGTACGTCACCTTCACTGCCTCGGCATGGCCCGTGCTCCCGCGTGAAACTACGGCGTATTTCGCGTTTTCCCGATCGCCTCCCGCATAGCCCGATACCGCGCTGCTCACGCCCCGGACATGCTGATATACGCCCTGAACGCCCCAGAAGCATCCGCCCGCGAAGACGGCGGTTTCGCGCTTGCCTACCTCCGAGGCCTGGAATGTCGGTGCCTGGATGCGGAATACGGCCTGCGTCGGGGCGGCTTGAGCGCTGTTCTTGCGCATGAGCGCCGTCGCTCCCGCCATACCTGCAGTGACGGTAACAACGAGCATGGCGATGCTGGCGATACGCTTCATGAACAAGGCTTTCCGGCTTCGTGGTTCCTGCGTGAATATACGATGCAAGCTGGCGGAAGGATGCATGCCGCCGTCATTCATGGATCATTATGGTGCGCAAGCGTCTATGGACCGCAATACCGAATCCGCCGACGCATCGGAGCGCCGCGCGCTTCGGCATCTGCGGCAAGGCGGCGATACCAATGATCCTTTTTCTGCTGGCTTACCTGGGCGGTGTGCTGACGATCATCAGCCCATGCATCCTGCCTGTGCTGCCTTTCGTCTTCGCGCGCGCCGACAGGCCGTTCCTGCGTAGCGGCCTGCCGTTGCTGCTGGGCATGGCGATGACCTTTGCCGCCGTAGCGACGCTGGCGGCGGTCGGGGGAGGATGGGCGGTCCAGGCGAATGCCTATGGCCGGATCGCGGCGCTTGTCGTGCTTGCCGCCTTCGGGCTGCTGCTGCTGTATCCCGCGCTTGCCGACCGGGCGACGCGTCCGCTGGTGGCGTTGGGCGGAAGGCTATCCCAATCCGCTGACCGGGCGGATCACGGCGCATCGAGTTTCTTTGCCTCGCTCCTGCTGGGCGTCGCCACCGGCCTGCTGTGGGCGCCTTGCGCGGGGCCCGTGCTGGGGCTCGTCCTCACCGGAGCCGCGCTGCAGGGCGCAAGCGCGCATACGAGCCTGCTGTTGCTGGCTTACGCGGCAGGCGCCGCGACTTCGCTGGCTCTGGCCTTGCTGGTGGGCGGCAAGGTCTTCGCCGCGATGAAGCGCTCGATCGGCGTGGGCGAGCGGATCCGCAAGGTTCTGGGCGTCGCCGTGCTGATCGGCGTCGCCGCGATCGCGCTGGGGCTGGATACCGGACTGCTGACGCGGCTCTCGCTGTCAGGCACCACGCGTTTCGAGCAGGGCCTGCTCGACCGGTTCCATCCGGATGATGCCATGCCTTCAGCTGCGATGGGCAAAGGCGGACGACTGGCCGACGAAGGCCCGGTCCCCTCGCTCGCTGGGGCCGGTGAGTGGATCAACTCGCCGCCGCTGACCCCGCAGTTGCTGCGCGGGAAAGTCGTTCTGGTCGATTTCTGGACCTACAGCTGCATCAACTGCCTGCGCTCGCTGCCCTACGTGCGGGCCTGGGCGGAGAAGTACCGGGACCAGGGGCTGGTCGTCATCGGCGTCCACACGCCCGAGTTCGCGTTCGAGAAGGACCCCGCCAATGTCCGCAAGGCGGTGCACGACCTCGACATCGCCTATCCGGTCGCGATCGATAACGACCATGCCGTCTGGCGCGCGTTCCGCAACCGCTACTGGCCCGCCCACTACTTCATCGATGGCAAGGGCCGCATCCGTTACCACCATTTCGGCGAAGGCGATTATGCGCAGTCGGAGAGGGTGATCCAGCGCTTGCTGGCAGAGAATGGAAACGCGGTGGGTAATTCCGGGACCGTCACCGTGTCGGCGACCGGAACCGGAGCCGCTGCGGGGCAGGGCAAGGCGCGATCGCCGGAAACCTATCTCGGCTATGGAAAGGCGCAACGGTTCGTCTCGCCGGGCGGTCTCGTGCGCGATACTCGTCACGACTACGCGGTCCCTGCATCACCGCGCAGGGACGACTGGGCACTCGGCGGCACATGGACGGTCGGGCGCGAACAGGCTTCGCTCGAGGCCGCCGGAGGCCGCATCGTCTATCGCTTTTATGCGCGCGACCTGCACCTTGTGCTCGGCCCGACCCGGTCGGGGCAGCGGGTACGGTTCCGCGTGACCATCGACGGCAAGGCCCCCGGAGCCGACCATGGCGCCGACGTCGATGCCAGCGGTAACGGAGCGGTCGAGAGCCAGCGGCTCTACCAGCTGGTCAGGATGCAAGGCGGCATGGCGGAGCGGACTTTCGCGATCGAGTTCCTCGACCCGGGCGTTCAGGCCTACGCATTCACGTTCGGCTGAGGCGTGCCATCGGCTGTGCACACAATGGCACATGGGCAACAAAACGTCATGGTAAGCCGGCGCAACCAAACTTTGGCCCTCGCAGTTTGCCCTTCCGACAGCGGCTGAGTTGGCCGTCTGATAAGGAGGATTTCCATGAGGGCACTGTACTTTGCGCCGTTGGGCGTGATGGCGCTCGCTCTTACCGCGCCAGCTTTTGCGCAGGACGGGGACGCGGTGGACTGGAGCGGCCCGTATGTCGGCGGCTCGATCGGCTACACGTTCCAGAAGAGCGACAACAACGAGCATCTTCGCTTCGACACCAATGCCGACGGCACCTTCAACGACACGGTCACGACGACCACCGGCGCAAACGCGTTCTCACCAGGCACGTGCGGCGGCGCAGCGCGTGGTTCGACACCGGCCAGCGGCTGCCGGGGCGACAAGGATGCGCTGAGCTGGATGGGCCATGTCGGGTACGACCGGCAGTTCGGCAGCATCGTCGCGGGCGTGGTCGCCGAAGCGGGCAAGACGTACATCGACGATGCCGTGAGCGAATATTCGACGACGCCTGCCTACTACACCATGCGCCGTCAGATCGACTGGAACGGCAATCTGCGTGCCCGGCTCGGCGTGACAACGCGCAGCGGCATCATGCCCTATGTGACGGGCGGCCTGTCCTACGCCAAGGTGAGCAACAGCTTCACCACCAGCAACGGGGCGAACAGCTTTACGGAAGTGAACCGCAAGGAAGATGCCTGGGGCTGGAACGTCGGTGGCGGCGTTGAAGCCAAGGTCGCGCAGAACTTCTCGATCGGTGCGCGCTATCTCTATACCCGCTACAATGCCGGCGATTACCGTGTCGATGTCGGTGCCGGCACGGCGCCTGCGACCAATCCCTTCCGCATTACCCCTTCGGGCGGAGCCAGCATCAATCGTGGCGACAAGTTCGACACCCAGAGCGTCATGGTGACCAGCAGCTTCCGCTTCTGATCGCGCTGACCTGAGGGCAGTTGCGAACATCTTGCTCCACCTCGCAATTGCCCTCATTGGTCACACCGCCAAACGTCCGGGCTTTAAACTCGAAGTTCCTTACGGGCAGTCTTGGGCCTTCAGAAAAGGGGAAGCTGCACGTCCGCAACTGGATAACGAAAAGTGACCGCTGAGAGTCCGAGAAGGGGCGGTTCGGACAAGGGCGAGCGCCAGATCGAGCGCCATTTTGGGCAGTCAGCTTTGTATTAATAATTCGAGAGGTTGCACCGTTTGGCCGCCTTTATCCTCTAGAGGCTTCGAGAAATTCAGGAGCGCATAGGACCTTGGCTGCTGCCGGGTTATCGGGGCAATATGCGCATGCCCCCCATCCTCGTCAGATTGTTGAGCGAACCGGCCGGACGATCAACGTATTAACGTCCACATCCGCCGGCTGCTCCACTGCATAGGCGATGGCGCGCGCGATCGCGTCCGGGGTGAGCGCGATGGAGCGGAAATCGACCATGGCCTGCGCCGCGACCGGATCGGTGATCGTGTGGGCCAGTTCCGATTCCACGACGCCCGGCGCGATGATGGTGACGCGAATGTCGTCATGCTCCATGCGCAGCGCCTCCGAGATGGCGCGCACTGCATATTTTGTCGCGCTGTAGACGCCGCAGGTCGGCCACACGGCATAGCCACCGATCGAAGAAATGTTGACGAACTGGCCGCTGCCCTGGCTTTTGAAGCGGGGGAGGGCGGCGGCTATGCCGTGCAGGACACCGCGGATGTTGACGTCGATCATACGGTCCCATTCGTCAACCTTCAGGCTGTCGAAGCGCGACAGCGGCATCAGCCCCGCATTGTTGACCAGCACATCAACGCGGCCATATTCGGCTTCGGTCGCGGCGATGAACGCCTCGAAATCGCCGCGGTCGGTGACATCGAGTGACCGGAAGGCGACTGTGCCTCCCGCTGCGTTCAACTCCTCCGCCAGCGCTGCGAGCCGGTCGGTGCGGCGTGCGCCCAGCATCAGCTTCGCGCCGCGCGCCGCCAGGAGCCGCGCCGTGCCTTCGCCGATGCCGCTGCTGGCGCCGGTAATCGCGATGACCTTGTCCTCTATGGCCATGATAGTCACTCCCGTTCAGACAGACCGAACCATCGATCCGATGCCCCTTAGATGGCGCTATCTGGTCGGAAGGAGGTAGAACGGTCATCCGGGTTGATTGCACGATATTCCAGATTTATAGCGCCGCGCTGGATCGGTCTCTATCAGCCGTGTAGGCTGATCGTACCGACTGCTTTAGGAGAGGCGCTGATGGCGCATCAAGAACTGGCTCAGCAGATTGCCCGATACGCCGAGCGAGACGGTATCATCGAGACGCCCATCGCTCGGCTCACGCTGGTCCGCTCGGGCCGGGGTGGCGAGTCGGTGCATATGGTGCAGCGTCCGGCGCTGTGCATCATCGCGCAGGGCAGCAAGCGCGTGCTGCTGGGCGATGCGGTGATCAACTATGGCCCTGCCAGCTATCTCGTCGCCTCACTCGACCTGCCCATCACAGGCGCTGTGACGCAGGCGAGCGCGGACGCGCCTTATCTCTGCTTCTGCCTCTATCTCGACCCCGCCCTGTTGTCGGAGATCGCGTTAACCCTGCCGCCTCTGCCGGCAGGCACGGAGGAGAGGGGCGGGATGACGCTGCATCCGATGACACCTGAACTGATTGACGCGGCGACGCGGTTGACGGCGCTGCTCGGCGATCCGGCGAACGCGCCGCTGCTCGCGCCGCTTATCGAGCGGGAATTGCTGGTGCGGCTGATGACCGGGCCGGGCGCGGGCATCCTGCGCGCGATAGCGAGCGGCGAAAGCCGCACCAGCCAGCTGGCCAAAGCGATCGCCTGGCTCAAGACCCATTTCCGCGAACCATTCAGCGGACCACATCTTGCCGCCCTTGCCGGCATGAGCCTGTCGAGCTTCCATGATCATTTCCGCCGCGCCACCGCCATGACTCCGCTGCAATATCAAAAGCAGTTGCGGTTGCAGGAAGCGCGGGCGCTGATGCTAGCCGGCCGGCTTGATGCGGCAGAGGCGGGCTTCCGCGTTGGCTATGACAGTCCTTCCCAGTTCAGCCGCGAATATCGTCGCCTCTTCGGCGCCCCACCTGTCCGCGACGTGGAGCGGTTAAGGGCAATGCCGCAGATGGCTATGGCGATTTGAGGGCGAGGCGTAGTTCGGTTCGATGCGGGGCGACGATACTTGCCCAGCTGTGATCCGCATCGTTTCAGGGGCAATGACGCGCTTGGAGAGCGCCAAAGACTGGATCGACAGCACTCGCTGCTCGTCGTCGCTTGCAACATAGGTTCCGCTCTCCGAGCATTGCGAACCGTCCGCATCTTATGTCCCCCTTGGCGAGACATCGGGTGCGACATCGGGACAGAGAGAATGTTCGGGATCATACGCCAGAGAACAAAGCTCCGCTGCCCTCACAGCGAGCGGCTCCTGCCGATGGCGCCATTGCACAATTCCGAGCGACAGCCGCGAGATATAGCTGACGGTTGGCACTTTGGAGTTTCGAAATGAAAGCCTAGTATCTGCGTTGGGTCGATTGCGTAGGCGGCATCGTGGGGCAGTGCCGTCATTTTCGCCTTGGTCGGCGAGTGTCGGCTTCGGCGAAGAGCCGACACTCGCACGATCGGCGGTCCCTTTAAAAAGGTTGGAAGTGGCACGCTCGGCGCAATCAATCCGAAGCCGACAGTTCCCGCACGATCTCCGCGACCAGCCCCCGCAGCCAGCGGTGCGCCGGATCCTGTCGGTATCGCACATGCCAGGCCATTTCGACGGGAAACGTACCTAGATCCACCGGCGCGGTAAGAATTTTCAAGCGGGAATCCTGTCGTAGTCGCCGGCAAATCAGTGACGGCAGTGTCGCGCAATAGTCGGTGACGGCCACCATCTCAGCGACCGCGAAGAAGTTGGTCACCGAAATCGCCACCTCGCGCTTGAGCTGCTGCTGCGCGAGCGCCTGGAACAGGCCCGCGCGCATTCGCCCCGGCGGTATGATGTTGACGTGCTTGAGCGCCTCGAACTGCTCGCGCGTCATCGCGTCGCCCACGGTGGGATGGTCCGCCCGCACGGCACAGGCAAGGCTCTCGTCCATCAGATGCTGGACGACGAGATTGTCGGGAGGATCGACGATGCGGCCGAGCACCAGCGCAGTGGTGCCTGATACGACACC
Source organism: Novosphingobium resinovorum (assembly GCF_027922145.1). Lineage (GTDB taxonomy): Bacteria > Pseudomonadota > Alphaproteobacteria > Sphingomonadales > Sphingomonadaceae > Novosphingobium > Novosphingobium resinovorum. The sequence goes on from NZ_BSFC01000043.1 coordinate 23,371, forward strand.
GGTCTCGACCAGATCGTTGCCATAGGGTGTCAGCCGCAGCTTGATGCAGGGCGCCACCTGCTGGAGCCGGGCGACGATGGCGGGGACAAGCACGAACTCGACATAACCATTGGGCGCTATCGTGAAAACCCGCTCGGCCTTGGCGGGATCGAAGCCCTGCTGGCCCAGTACAGCATCATCGAGCTTCGCCAGCGCATCGGCGATCGCGGGCGCGAGTTCCAGCGCGACGGCGGTGGGCTGGATCCCGTAACGCTCGCGGATGAAAAGCTGATCCTGCAGCATCAGGCGCAGCCGCGAGAGCGCGTTGGACAGCGCCGGCTGCGTCATCCCGACGCGCTCGGCCGCGCGCGTCACGCTCCGCTCTTCCATCAGGGCAACAAAGATAGGGAGCAGGTTGAGGTCGTATCGCATACAGACATACTCTAGAGCGTATAACTGAAATCAGAATAATAAACTTCTGGAATATGTCGAATAGGGCCACCTTTCACTCGTCCGCAGCAAATGCGGTGAGACAATGGAGACTCAGATGACCAATGCGAAAGTGCTCTTCCTCGGATCCAACGCCACGCAGATCGAGCTGCGCGGCGGCGGCTCTGCCACGATTGGCCAGTACCTGAACGAGACAGTGGTGCCCGCGATGGCGCTGATCGAGGCCGGCTACGATGTCGTGCTCGCTACGCCCGACGGCACCAAGCCGCACATCGACGAAGCATCGGATACGGTGCAGCATTTCGGGGGCGACCAAGCCGCGTATGAGCGCGCACGGCACTTCTTTGCCGAGGACCCCGCCATGAACGAGGTCCACACCCTCGCCTCGGTCATCGGACAGGGTCTGGACGAATTTGCAGGCGTCTTTGTCCCGGGCGGCCATGCTCCGGCGGTTGATCTGATGCAGGACTGCGAGGCGGGCGCCATTCTGCGCCACTTCCATGCGGCGGCCAAGCCGACCGGGCTGCTCTGCCATGGTCCCGTCGCGGTGGTCGCCGCCCTGGCCGACCCGGCAGCGTACAGGGCCGCCCTGATCGAGGGCGATGACGCTAGGGCGACCGACCTCGCTAAGGGTTGGATCTATGCGGGTTATCGCATGACGGTTTTCTCGGCGAGCGAGGAGAAGATCGCCGAAGAGCACCTGCTGAAGGGCGAACTGTACTTCGACATGCCCAAGGCCCTGCGGCTGGCCAGCGGCGAGGTTTCGGCGGCTCCTGAAGATTTCGTTGCCAACGTGGTCGTGGATCGCGAACTGATCACCGGCCAGAACCCGGCCTCCGACCACGCAGTCGCGAAGGCCATGATCGAGGCGCTCGGCGGCCCGCAGACGGCCGCATGAGCACGCGCATGACAGGTGGCGCGCTGCGGATGCGCGCCACCACGCGCACCCATTCATCAAGGATTACCCATATGACCAACCCTGTGAAGATCGTCGCCGTCCTGACCGCTCGTCCCGGCGCTGCCGACCAGCTCCGTACCCTGCTCGAGGGCATGCTCGCGCCGAGCCGGGCCGAAGCCGGCAACTTGCGCTATGATCTCTGGCAGGATCAGAGCGAGCCCACGCGCTTCGTTCTGGACGAGCTCTACACCGGCTCGGACGCGGTTGCCGCGCATCGCGCGACCCCGCACTTCCAGGCCTATCTGGCCGCGATCAGCGATCTTGCCGAGCGGACCGCCTTCGTCCTCGATCCCGTTTCGGCCTGAGGAGGCCCCGATGCGCAACCTGAAGCACTGGATCGGCGCCGCGCTGCTCGCGCAGCCCTTCTACGCAGAGGAAATTCAGATGATCGGACTTCTGGCGCAGACATGGCGCTTCGGGTTGCCGCACCGCCTGCAACCAGGGCGCTAAACCCGCCACCATCCCACACGAGACGGCAGCAGACCGCCACCTTCGTTCCGCGCCGCCGGACCGGAAGGAGCCATGCCGCGCGCCTGCCAAAAGGCGCCGGCTGATCCACGCACTCCGAGGAGATCATGATGACCCGCCACCCCGCCCTGTTCACCCCCGTCCCGCTCGGCCAGCACACCTTGCGCAACCGCATCGTGCTGCCGCCCCAGACCACCAGCGCGCCGCCCAGCCCGGAGACGTGCCGACCGCGCTGATGGCCCGCTACTATGCCCAGCGCGCCGGCGCAGGCTTCATGGTCAGCGAAGGCACGCAGATCGAGCCGCTCAGCCAGGGCTACCGGCAGGCGATCCCGGGCAGTTCGGTCGCGCGTGCCATTGCCTATGCGATCGAGCAACCCGCCGATGTCGACATCAACGCCATCGTCATCCGCCCCACTCGCCAGAATTTCTGACAGCCGTTGCAGCCCCGCTTCCGTTCTTAGGAGCCCACGATGTTCGACACACTGACCAACCCCGCCCAGATCTTTGCATCCGAAGCCGTATCGCGCGACCCCGCCACCGACGCGCTGATCGCGCGCTGCCCCTACCAGAACCCTGAAGAGGTCGGCGATTCCGCTTCCAGAACACGGGTCAGGTCTGTCTCGTGGCCAAGCGCTTCATCCTCGAGCGGCCCATAGCCGAAGCCTTCACGGCGAAGTTCGTGGGCGCCGCGCGCGACCTGAAAATCGCGATCCGCAAGATCCCGCCACGAAGATCGGCCCCATGACGCCGGCCATCCTGAGGCGCCCGCGTCGAGGTCGATTGACGTGGCGGAAAGTACGGGAAGCGACAAAATTCTTTCAGGATGACCTTTATTGGTCGCGAGCTGCCAGAAGAGCGGAAGGTCTGCACCTGGGGAGCCGAACTCTGGCTCTGAGCGTCTCCTAAGGGGCGGCAGCGATGGGCTGGGCTTGGGATGAACCTGCCGTTCGCGATAAGAATGCGAATGGCAGGTTCCAACGACCGAGCCGCTCACGCGGTTTCATTCCCGTCGGACTGATTGATCTAATGCTTGAATGAGAGCGTGCTCGACCCGGTGATCGTCCGATTGCGCCACGTTGAAGCGCATGAACGGCGCCGCAGACTGAGACACGCTGAACACGTTGCCAGGTGCTAGCACAACGCCAGCCTCCAGGCAGTGTCTGGCGATGTCCGCGGAATCGAGGCCATCTGGTAGGCGGCACCATAGATAGAAACCACCTCGCGGCATGATCCATGGCATGATTCCCAACTTCGCCAAACGTGCGGCAGTATGGTCCCGCGCTTGCGCCAAACGCTGGCGCAGTTCGGCCATATGCTTTCGATAGCTACCACCCGCCAGCACATCGGCGATCAATTCTGTTGCCACTGGGCTAGGTCCACCGAAGCTCGTCGCAACCTGAAGATCAATCAATCCCTCGATCCAGTCGCGACGCGCCGCGATATAACCACAGCGCACGGCCGCGGAGAGGGTCTTGGAGAAGCTCCCTATGCGGATCACCCGGTCGAGTCCGTCGAGGACCGCGAGACGCGGCGACGGCGATGGTTCGAAATCGGCGAAGATATCGTCTTCCACGATCGTGAGGTCATGGGCTCCGGCAGCGCTCAGCAGGCGGTGCGCCGTTTGATACGAAATGCTTGCCCCCGTTGGATTGTGGAGCGCGGAGTTGGTAATGTAGAGCCTTGGCTTATGCGCAATCAGCGCCGCTTCGAATGCCGCGGTGTCCGGACCGGTGGACGTGAATGGAATACCGACCAGCTTCACACGGTGCGCGCGCAGCAGCGCCTGGAAATTGAAATAGCCGGGGTCGTCGACCAGCACGGTGTCGCCGGGATGCAGCAGAAAGCGGCAGATCAGATCGATGGCCTGCGTGCCGGATCCGGTCAGCAGAACCTGGTCAGCGCTCACGTCGATGCCCTCTTCGGCGAAACGACCGAGAAGCAGGCGGCGCAGCGCCAGCGAACCATGTGTGCTGCCATATTCGGTCAGCAGTGCATCCTCACCGCGTGCCAGTGATCGTAATGCCTTGCGGAGTGCGGCATGGGGCATCCAGTCCGTTGGCAGCCAGCCACAGCCTGGCTTGGCCATGGAAGCATCGGCGTCGAGAGATTGGCGGGAAATCCAGAACGGATCGACGGCCCGCTCGCGGCGTGGCCCCATTTCGCTAACCGACATCGGCGAGATGCTGCTTCCCGTCACATAGAAGCCCGAACCTCGGCGTGCACTGATCACCCCTTCGGCCGCCAGTCGATCATAGGCCTCGACCACGGTGGATGGAGACACGGACATGGTCTCAGCAAATCCTCGGACGGAGGGCAGCCGATCCCCCGGACCGATTGCACGGCTTGCGATCTTCGCACGGATTGCGTCCATGAGTTCTTCGGTTCTGGTTCCGCTGCGCAACCGACCCATCGCTATGCGCTTTTTGATTGTATGGTATAAAATATCCATACAGTTACCAATTTTTGTATTGTATTGTCTCTGTCTTGGCCAGACCTCTCCGAATAGTCGGATCGCGAAAGCGAGGAGTTATGGAACGGAATACAGCCGGTTGGGGCAGCGGCCTCCTGGGCGTCATCATCTTTAGCGGGTCTCTGCCGGCGACACGTCTCGCAGTCGCGGACTTCACGCCGCTGTTCGTAACGTCGGGGCGTGCCGTCATCGCGGCGCTGCTTGGCGCGGTCGTCCTCATGGCACTCCGGCAAGCACGGCCCGCGCGCTCCGACCTGCTGCCGCTCGGCATCGTCTCGATCGGCGTAGTGCTCGGCTTCCCGCTTCTGACCGGTTTTGCTCTCCAGCACATCACAGCGGCACACTCGGTTGTCTTCGTGGGATTGCTTCCGCTGTCCACCGCCATCTTCGGCGTATTGCGCGGTGGCGAACGCCCCAAACCTGCCTTCTGGTTTTTCTCGACAATCGGGGCTGCTGCGGTGGCCGGTTTCGCCTTGTACAACAGTGGAGCCGGTTCGTTGACCGGCGACCTGCTGATGGTGGCGTCCATTGTGCTGTGCGGACTGGGCTATGCTGAAGGTGCGGCGCTGTCCCGCCGGCTTGGCGGATGGCAGGTTATCAGTTGGGCTCTGCTCCTCTCGCTACCGGTCATGATCGTCTTCGCCATGACGACAGTGCCGGCGAACTGGGCCGACATCGGGTGGCGCGCCTGGTCCGGCTTCGCTTATGTTTCGGTCTTCTCGATGATGCTGGGTTTCGTGTTCTGGTATCGCGGCCTTGCCGTTGGCGGCATCGCCGGCGTCGGACAACTCCAGCTCCTTCAGCCCTTCCTTGGTCTGCTCCTCGCAGGCGTGGTTCTCGGAGAGCCTGTCGCATGGACGATGATCGCATCGACCGTGATCGTCATCCTCTGCGTGGCCGGTGCGAAGCGCTTCTCCTGATCCATACCTGATCTGTCCATTCACGAGACATAGCCATGACCGAAGAGTTCTATCGCATGAAGCGCCTGCCTCCCTACGTAATCGCGGAAACCAACGCGATGCGGGCAGCCGCGCGCGCTGCCGGGCAAGATGTCATCGATCTCGGCATGGGCAATCCAGACCTGCCTCCGCCCGATCATGTCATTGAGAAGCTGATCGAGGTGACGCGCAAGCCCGATGCCCATGGCTATTCCCAGTCAAAGGGCATTCTTGGCCTGCGTCGGGCACAAGCCGATTATTACGGCCGGCGCTTCGGCGTCGAACTTGATCCCGAGACGGAGGTGATCGTCACGATGGGATCGAAGGAGGGGCTGGCCAGCCTCGCCACCGCGATCACCGAGCCGGGTGATGTCGTGCTCGCTCCCAATCCCTCCTATCCGATCCACACGTTCGGCTTCATCATCGCAGGCGCGACGATCAGAAGCGTGCCGACCACGCCGGACGAGCACTATTTCGAGAGCCTCGAGCGCGCGATGCGTTTCACCGTGCCCCGCCCGAAGCTGCTGGTGACGAACTATCCCGCCAACCCGACGGCGGAGACTGTTGACCTCGCTTTCTACGAACGCCTGGTGGCATTCGCGAAGGAGAACGACCTGTGGGTTCTGAGCGACCTTGCCTATTCGGAGCTGTACTATGACGGCAAGCCGACGGTATCGATCATGCAGGCGAAGGGCGCGAAGGATGTCGCCGTCGAGTTCACCAGTCTGTCCAAGACCTACAGCATGGCAGGATGGCGGATCGGCTTCGCTGTCGGGAACCCAAGGCTGATCGCGGCTATGGCGCGGGTGAAGTCCTATCTCGATTATGGCGCTTTCACGCCGATCCAGGCTGCCGCCGTCGCGGCGCTCAATGGGCCGCAGGACGTTGTCGAGAAGAACCGCCGGCTCTATCATCGGCGACGCGACGTGCTCGTCGACAGCTTCGCCCGCTGCGGATGGGAGATACCAAGCCCAAGCGCATCGATGTTCGCATGGGCGCCGCTACCGCCCGCCCTTCGGCACATGGGCAGCCTCGAATTCTCGAAGGAGCTGTTGACCCAGGCGAAAGTGGCTGTCGCAGCGGGGGTCGGCTATGGCGAACAGGGTGAAGGATATGTCCGCATCGCACTTGTCGAGAACGAGCAGCGAATTCGACAGGCCGCGCGCAGCATCAAGCGCTATCTTCTGTTGAAAGGCGTGAACGTGCCCACTGGCAAGGGAGACTGAAATGGCGCTCTTCAGAGGCATCGGCGGACGGACCGCACTGGGGAGCGTGGATTTGGCTGCTGGAGAACGGGGAAAGTTCGCTGCCGGCGAGGTCAGGCCGCTCGCTGCAAGCGACGGTTCGCTACATCGACTTCGCGGCAAGGTGCGTCAGCGCGGCTCGCAAAAGGCTGACCAGCCATTCATCAGCAATCGGCGCTTTTCGAGCAAGTTTCCGCGTCGATACGCAGCTTCAGTTTTGTCTTTTGCAACGTGAGCAAGTGCTGCCTCGGCCACTTCGCCGTGATGCTCAGTCTCTTCGCTCACCCAATCGCGAAATGCCGACCTGAAACCATGTGCCGTGTAAGGTTCCTTAATTTCACGCAGAAGCTTCGTCAACGTCATGTCGAACAGCGGGGTGTTCCGTTTCGCTCCAGGGAAGACGAGGGGGCAATCACCCAGTTTGAGGGCGGCTGCTCTTTCTATGATCCGAATTGCGCTCGGCGTGAGGGGAATGACATGCTCGCGGTTGGCCTTCATTCGCTTCTTCGGCACCGTCCAGAGGCAGTTCTCCAGATCAAATTCCTCCCACCGCGCGCCGCCAACCTCCCCCGATCGTGAAGCGCACAGGATTGCAAACTCGAGTGCCATCCGGCTGAATGACTTTCGTGTCCTGAGGCTGGCAACAAAAGCGGGTACATTATTATAGGGCATCGCTGCGAAACGGCCCTCATTCTTCGGCTGCTTAGGCAGACTTTTGGTCACCGGATGCATCGGTGCCTCTGATTCTCGGAAGCCGGAGGCAAAGGCCCAGTCGAGCACCGCTCCAATACGCTGTCAGACCCGCCGTACGGTCTCAGGCTTGGATAGCCAGATTTCGGCCAGGACATTGCGGATCATGGGCTGGTGATTTCCGAGACTTGGACATTGCCTAGTTTGGGGAAGACATATGTCTCCAGCGTACGAAGCCACTGACCTTCATGCTTCTCATTGCGCCAAGTCTTGCGCTGGGCTGCTAGGACTTCCGCAGTGGCCTCCTTGAAGGTAGGCACGCCTTCGGCCTTACGCCGTTCGAAAACGGGGTCGAGGCCCAGCTCCACCCAGCTCCGAATCTCCCGAGCGCGCTCCCTTGGCTGGGCGATCGACACCTTCGCCGCGCTGCCCGCGCCAAAGTCGCGGCGGCTACCAGCCTTCTGAACCCGGCACATCCAACTCTTGGTATCACTGGGTTGGATGATGAGAAAAAGTCCATCACCATCCCCCAGGCGTCCTGGCTTGGTGGCGTTTCTTACAACGGTTGCGGGCAGCTTACCCATGCCACAAATCTTCCCACATTTTTTCCCACACGACGAATCGGTTGCAGGCGAACAGGGATGAATGCGGGTGGACACGAAGCACCCGAAAGACCTGATTTCTCAGGGCTTTATCGGATGGTCGCGAATGTGGCTATACAAGCCGGTGGCGGAGACGCCGGGATTCGAACCCGGGGTGCCCCCTTAAGGGCACGACGGTTTAGCAAACCGCTGGTTTCAGCCACTCACCCACGTCTCCGAGTGCGGCTTGGAGCGGTGCCTATAACGGGAGCATTCGGGGGCGGCAAGGGGGCAAGAGTGCCAGAATGCAGATTTATTCGGCACTCGCTTCGGCGCATGTTTCAAGTTCAATCCGCCGCAAAACCGACTCGGGTCGTCGTCCGTTCATTGCTAGGTCATGCGCGGTGGATTCTTGTGGGATGATACCAGTTTTGACCGTGCATGGGGCGCGGGGAACGTGGAAGCGCCAGTATCGGCGTGGAGAACGCAAGGTAATCACGCCATGAAGGGTCATTCTATGCAAGATCGCACGCACACTGCCCGGGGCGCGCGTCGCAGGTCGGTCATCGGGTTGGCGGCGGCGTTTATGGCGCTCGCCATGCCTGTTGCGCCGGCCTTAGCGCAAGTCACCACCGTCGATCCCGACGCTGCGATCGATAGCGACCTCAACCGGGGGACGACCTATTCGCCGGTGCCGCCTGCAACTGATCCTGGTAACGGCACGCCTGTTGAAGGGCCCCCCGCCACCGACTGGAACGGCGGGCAGCCGGCCTATCCTGCTCCCACGCCCGCGCCGACTTATCCCGCCGCACCTGCTGTCGCGACGCAGGACAATGGTTCGACCTACCGCGAGGACGACCTGATTGGCGCAGCCGAAGGTGTATTCGGCAAAGGCGCCAAGGGTCTTGCGGACATCATCAAGGACCTGCTGGCCAAGCAGGGCGAGCCGAACGCCTATATCATCGGCCGCGAGGCTGGCGGCGCCATCGCCGTGGGCCTGCGCTACGGCTCGGGCACGCTTCACCACAAGGTGGAGGGCGAACGTCCCGTCTACTGGACCGGGCCGTCGATCGGCTTCGATGCCGGAGCCAATGCAGGCAATGCCTTCGTCCTCGTCTACAACCTCTACGACAGCCAGGACCTGTTCCACAGGTTCGGCGCGGGCGAAGGCCAGGCTTATCTCGTGGGCGGCTTTACCGTCAGCTACCTGCGCCGCGGAAACACCGTGCTGATTCCCGTGCGCGCGGGCGCGGGACTACGTCTGGGCGCCAACATCGGCTACATGAAGTTCTCCGAAAAGCAGAGTTGGCTGCCCTTCTGACGCAACGATATTGCGCATCGACGCGGCCCTTCAACTAGGTGGTTGCGTCAAGCGGCGGGCGGGGTTAAGGGCCGCCCGCCATGCTCAACGATCTCAAGCAACAGCCCGCTGACGCGCTCCTTGCGCTGATCAAGCTCCACAACAACGATCCGCGTGCGGACAAGATCGACCTCGGTGTCGGCGTCTACAAGACTGCGGAGGGCGACACGCCCGTCTTCGCCGCGATCAAGGCGGCGGAGAAGAAACTGGTCGAGGAGCAGAACTCCAAGGCCTACCTTGGCCCCGAGGGTGACATGGGCTTCGTCGAGAAGCTGATGCCCTACGTGTTCGGCAAGGCCAACCCGACCATGGACGGCCGGATCGAGGGCATGCAGACCCCCGGCGGCACCGGCTCGCTGCGCCTCGCGCTCGCGATGGTGAAGCGTGCGGGCTACAAGCGCGTCATCGTCGGCAAGCCCAGCTGGCCGAACCATAACCAGATTTGCGCCGATCTCGGCCTCGAAGTCCTCGAATTCAACCACGCGACCGGGGCCGGTGCCGACATGGACGCCCTGCGCGGCGCGATCGCCACGGCGCAGGAAGGCGATGCCATCCTGCTGCACGGCTGCTGCCACAACCCGACAGGGATTGACTACACCCGTGCAGAGTGGTCCGAGATCGCCGGACTGCTGGCCGCTTCGACCATCCTGCCGGTTCTCGACCTTGCCTACCAGGGCCTCGGCCAGGGCATGGAAGAAGATGCCTACGGCCTGCGCCGCGTTCTGGCATCGGTGCCCGAAGCGCTGATCTGCTATTCGTGCGACAAGAACTTCGGCCTCTATCGTGACCGCGTCGGCGCGCTCTACGCAATGGTCGCCGATCCGGCCGATCTTGCCAAGGTGATGTCGAACGGTCACTCGCTGGCGCGCGCCAACTGGTCGCAGCCGCCAGATCACGGCGGCGCGGCGGTTCGCGTGATCCTCGAAGACGAGGCGCTGACCGCGCAGTGGCTGGCCGAACTCGACGAAATGCGCGAGCGCATGCGCGGCGTGCGCGCCAAGCTGCAGGCTGCCGGCAAGACCGGCGGCGTCGATCTGACCCCAGTGGGTTCGCAGAACGGCCTGTTCTCGATCATCCCCTTCACCCCGGAGCAGGTGCAGGCGATGCGTTCGGAATACGGTATCTACTTTGCCGCTTCGGGCCGCATCAACGTTGCGGGTCTGACCGACGGCAACATCGACCAGTTCATCGCCGCCGTCGCGGCCGTGACGGCCTGATCATGAACCGTGAGCCGGTTCTCGAAGGGGACCGGCTGACGCTCCGGCCCTTGGTCGAGGCGGATTGGGATGCGCTGTTCGCAGTCGCGTCCGATCCCGACATCTGGGCCGTGCATCCCTCGCACGATCGTTGGCAGGAGCCGGTGTTCCGCGCCTTCTTCGACGAGGCGCTGGCGGGTGGCGGCGCCCTTGCGATCCTCGATCGGGAGAACGGCGCAATCGTCGGCTCCTCCCGCTACGGAGCGCCCGAAGTCGAGCAACCCGGCGAAATCGAGATCGGCTGGACGTTCCTGGCACGCCGCTACTGGGGCGGCGGGTACAACGCCGAATTCAAGCGCATGATGCTTGCGCACGCACTCCAGCATTTCGAGCGTGTCATCTTCCAGGTGGGCGCGGACAACGTCATCTCGCGCAAGGCGATGGCGAATATCGGCGGCCGTCTGGTCGAGGGCCGTTCGCGCAGCTACGAGCGCTGCGGCGTGATGGTCGAGCACGTCATCTTCGAAATCACGCGCGAGAGTTTCACGGCAGGCCCGCTGGCCTGACCGGGTATCGTCCGCCTGTCGATCAACCGCCCAGGCGGTGATGGACGGCGGGTGAAGATATGGGCCTCGTCACGTCTTTCCTGACCGACGTTACGTGGAGCCTGCATGACAATCGATCGACCCATCGGGATCGCCCTCGTCGGCTGCGGCCGGATCGCGCCGCTGCATCTCAAGGCGATCGTCCGCAGCCCGGAGCATGCCCGGCTGGTCGCGGTGGTCGACCCCGATCCCGCTCGCGCTGCCGAATTCGCCGGCGAGTATGGCGCTAAGCATGCCTGCTGCTCGCTGGAAGAGGCGCTGGCGCTGGATGCTGTCGAAGCAGTGGTGCTGTGTACGCCCAATGCGCTTCACGCCGATCAGGTGGAGCAGGTCTTGCGCGCCGGGCGCAACGTGCTGGTCGAGAAGCCGTTCTCCGAAACCGTCGCCGATGCCGAGCGGATCGCTGCACTGGCGGACGAAACCGGGCTGGTCCTTGCTGCCGGGCACACCTTTCGCCATGTCGAGGCGGTCCGTACGCTGCAGGACCGCCGCGCCGGGTTCGGCCGTCTGCGCGGGGTCAGCATCTCGATGTGCGTGTTTTGGGACGGCCCGCAGGCGCCCTGGTGGGCGACCCGCACGCGCGAGGAAGGACTGGTCCTTACCCTGTTCGCCCCGCACGCGATCGATTTCCTGCAACTCGTCGTCGGCGAGATCGATCCGCTGCGCATCCATGTCGAGGCGGCGCGCTTCCAGCCCGACTGGGCGGCAGAGGACGAGGCGATGATCCTGCTGCGCTATCCTGACGACGTGCTCGCCTCTATCCACGTTTCGTACAACCAGAAGCGCACGATGAACCGCAAGGTCGCGCACTTCGAGAACGCCACCGTGCGCGTCGAGAACGGCGATGAACTCTGGATCGACGACGAGCCCGTCGTCATGCCCGAGCGAGCACCGGTGGATGACGATGCGCTCTTCAACGACGGGATCACGCACTATTTCGCGACGCAGCTTCGCGAGTTCGCTCTGGCGGTGAGGGGGCTGCCGAACCGCAGCGTGCTGCACCCCGCCGCCCTGCGCCAGACCCGCCTCAACCGTGCGATCGTGGCGGCGGCGCAGCACGATAGCTAGTGTGCCAGCGCTGCGCCTCCGCGTGCGGGGACTCAGCGCCAGATGATCAGCGCGGCAATGCACATCAGCGCGGCCGGGACGATTCCGAAGGCGTAGCGGATCGCGTCGATGGCCTCGGCGCTCTGGGCGATGCCGCGCTTGGCGGCGGCTGAATCGAAGCCGCCGATCGCCAGGATCGAACTCGCGATCAGCGTGCCGCCGAGCGCGATTCCGGCCTTCTCGATGATCGACCAGATCGCGGCGAACGAGCCGGCGGTATCGCGCCCGGTCTCCGCGCGGGCCTGCGCCATGGCGTCGGTGAGGAGCGAGAGCGCGATCAGGCCCCAGCCCGAGTTGAACAGCCCGACGCAGCCCGAGCACACATAGGTCACCCAGATCGGCCCGGCGCCGGCATTGGACCAGACGATCAGCGTGATCACATGGCCGAGCGCGCCGACGAGGTACGCGTTGCGCTTGCCCAGCACTTTCGCCGCCGCCACCCAGAGCGGCGAGACCGCCATGACGACGCAGCCCGCAATGGCGACAAGGATGCCGAGCTGCACCAGCGCGTCGGTCCGCCCCATGTTGTAGGTGATGAAGAACGCCATCGCCGCCGAGCAGGTGCCTGCCGCCACCGTCATGGCGGCGGCGGAAAGGCACAGGACGCGGAACGGGCGGAAGGTCAGCGTGGCCAGCAGGCCGCGCAGCGAGAGGTCGCGCTCGAGAGGCGTGACGACCTGCACCTTGCGCACCGCGTTCCAGGCGGTGACGAGGCTGATCGCGGTGATCCCGCCCAGCAGCGCCGCGCCGGTGACGTAGGCGCCGCGATCGGCACCCAGTTCGTGGATGAGCCATGGCACCAGCGCCGAGCCGAGCAGCAGTCCCGCGCCGGTCCAGGCGTGCTTCCACGCCATCAGCACCGTGCGCTCCTGCGGATCGCTGCTGATTTCCGAGAAATGCGCAAGGAACGGCACGGAGAAGCTGGCGAAGGTCACCATGTAGAAGCTGAAGGCGACGACGACGTAGCCGACTTGGGTGCTCATCCCGGCGTTGGGCACGAAGAACGTGGCGATCATCGCGAAGGGGGCCAGCACTGCGCCGACCAGCAGCCAGTTTCGCCGCGCGAAGCGATGGAGGTTGCGGTCGGAAACGACGCCGACGGTGAAGTCGCTGAGCGCGCCGACGATGACCTTGGGCACGAAGATCGCCGCGCCCGCGATCGCTGGCGGAATGCCGACGATGCTGGTGAGGTAGTAAAGCAGGAGGATCATCGGCGCGTCGCGGAACAACTGGTTCCCGACGTTGCCAAAGCTGTAGAGCGCCTTGGTCCGGGTCCGAAGCAAGCCGCCTTGCGGCGCGGCTCCATGCATGCCGTTGTCTCCAAATGATCCTGTAGCCGCCAGCCTAGTGGCAGGGCGCCGGATCATCGGGAGAAACCCGCAGAGTCACCGACACGCGGTGACTCTGCCGTGCCTTTCAGGCCGATCAGCTCCGCAGCGACTGCATGCGCTGGAGATAGCGGGCCAGCACGTCGATCTCCAGATTTACGCCGTCCCCTGCTTGCATCGCGCCGATGGTGGTCACTTCCGCCGTGTGGGGGATGATGTTCAGGGCGAAGTGGCAGGTGCCGTCCGGTTCGTCACTCACTTCGTTGACGGTGAGGGAGATGCCATCGACGGTGATCGAACCCTTGGGGGCGAGGTAGGGGGCCAGTTCCCTGGGCGCGGCGATGACGAAGCGGCGCGAATCGCCGACCGGCTCGATGCTGACCACGGTGCCGACGCCATCGACGTGGCCGGTGACGATGTGACCGCCCAGTTCGTCACCCAGCTTCAGTGCCGGCTCAAGGTTCAGGTGGCGGCCTTCCTGCCAGCGGTCGGAGACGGTGCGGGCCACGGATTCGGCCGAAATATCCACCGCGAACCAGGCGTCGCCGGCCACGCCGCCCTTGTCCACCACGGTCAGGCATACGCCCGAGCAGGCGATCGAGGCGCCCATCGCGATGCCCGCGGGATCAAAGGGGCAGGCGATGACGGCGCGCAGGTCGCCGGTCTTGCGGGCTTCGCGGATGGTGCCGACGGCAGTGACGATTCCGGTGAACATGAGCTAGCCTTCGTGAGAATTTCGCGCGTCGTAGACTTCCAGCGTGTCGCTGCCAAGCTGCCGTCGCTTGATCATCCGCCAGCGGCCATGGGCCTGCGCCAGCGAGGACAGGCCGAAGTCGGCGAGGCCCGGCCTGCCGCCGAGCAGCACCGGCGCGCGGTAGATCAGCAGCCTGTCGACCAGCCCCGCCGCGAGGAAAGCCGTCGCGGCATGGGCGCCGCCCTCGACGAAGAGGTGAAGCACACCCTCCATCCCGGCGACGGCGTCCGGTGAAGGCAGTGCATGCCAGCCTTCGGGAGCGGAGCCGCGTGTCAGTACCCAGCGCTGCGGGCTGCGATCCTCCAGCCCCGGCAGGCGCACGTCGAGGCGGGGATTGTCGGCTCTCAACGTGCCGCCGCCGACAAGGATCGCATCGGCACGGGCGCGCATGGCGTGGGTGTGGGCGCGGGCTTGGGCGCCGGTGATCCACTGGCTTTCGCCGCTCGCCAGTGCGATGCAGCCGTCGAGCGACAGGGCGAGCTTGAGCGTCACCTCGGGACGGCCGAGGCGCTTGGTGGTGAGATAGCCGGAAAGGCTCTGCTCGCAGGCCGTCGAAGGCAGGTATTCGGCCGCGATCCCAGCGGCGTGGATGCGGGCGATTCCGGCGCCCGAGGTGCGCGGATCGGGGTCCATGCAGCCGATCACCACGCGGGCGAGGCCAGACTGCGAGACGAGGTCGGCGCAGGCCGGGCCGCGCTCGGACTTGTGGGCGCAGGGTTCGAGGGTGACGTAGATGGTGCCCCCGTGCGCGGCCTCTCCGGCGGCGGCGAGCGCCATGGCTTCGGCGTGAGGGCGGCCGTCGGCTTGCGTCCAGCCGCGCGCAATCACGCGGCCGGCCTTCACGATGATCGCGCCGACGCCCGGATTCGGCCTGCTCAGCGGACGGGCGCGCGCGGCGAGAGCCGCGGCGGCGGCGAGCCAGCGCGCGTCTTCGCTCCCCCCCCTGTCGTTCACTGCTGGGCGGCGTCCGGTGCCAGCTTGGGGTTGGCGATGCCGCCTGCCTTCAGATTCTGTTCGATCCGCTCGCGATCGGCCTTGGCCTTGGCGGCTTCCTCGGCGTCGGCTTCGCGCGCGATCTTGTCGACGTCCATGCCGGAATAGCGGCCGATCGTCTTGTAGAGTTCGCGTACGTCCTTGTCGCGGCGCGCTATTTCGCGGGCGTAAGCTTCCTTGGCTTTCTGGTTGGCGATGTTTTCCGCTTCGATCTCGGCGTCGGTGCGGTGTTCCTTGAGGACGGAGATCCAGGTGACCTTCGGCGGCGGGTGCGGGGCGCTGCCTTCCTGCGTAAACATCAGATAGAAAACGCCGAAAGTGCAGGCGGCCGACACCGCCGCGATGCGCCAGCGGTTGTGTCCGGCCTGCTTCCAGACCAGCTTGAAATCCGCGACCATCCCGGTCGGGTTTGCGTCTTTCCAGATTCCACTGCGCTTCAACATGGCACCCATGTAGGCCCTAACGGCACCCAACGCTACCCAAACGGCACATAGAGCGACCGGCCATGCGCCTTGAGCCACCGATTAGCCTCATGGATCGACCCCTCGAAGATCGTCTTGAGGACATGATGGAACGCGGGAGAGTGATCGAAGTGGACGAGGTGGGCAACCTCGTGTGCGACTACCGAGCGGCGCACCGGATCGGGCGCCATGATCAGCCGCCAGTTGATCCGGATCGTCCCGTCATGCGCGCAGGAACCCCAGCGCCGCTGCGCGCTCGACAGGCCGAGGGCGGGGCAGGGCTGGGCGGCGCGCTCGCAATATTCGGCGAGGTCGGCGGCGAGGAGGTCCTTCGCCTCCGTCTGCAGCCAGCGCAGGACGCGCGGGGCAAGCGAATCGGCAGGGCCGCCGAGGCGCAGTTCGCCGTCGTCGACGACCGGGCGTCGCGGCGCGGTGATGTCGTGGACCACGGCGAGGGCGTCGCCCCGGAAGGTGATCGTGGTTCCGTCCGCCATCGGCGCGGCGGCGGGGAGGGCGGCGAGCTGCTTCGCCAGCCAGTCGCGGCGGCTCCGGGCGAAGGCGACCGCCTCGGCCGTGCGGGTCCAGCGCGGGACGGAGATGCGCACCTCGCTGCCGTCGGGCGCAAGGCGCATGGTCATCCGGCGGGCGCGGTCGAGGTGGCGGACCACCACGGGAAGGGCGCGGTCACCGACCTCGACGACCAGCTCTTCGCGCGGATCGCGCCTCAGCCAGTCGAGCATCGCATTCAGCGCTTTTGCTCCGGCAGGACGTCCCACGGCGCGCCGCCGTCCTCGACCTCCCACTCCTCCCCATCCTCGTCGCCGTAGGGCCAGACGATGTGCTGTTCGAGCGGCCCGGCCACCGTCTCCGAGATCACCTTGCCTGCCACTGAGATGCCCGCCTCGTGCACCGTGTCTCGGCTGCCGCTGACGAGGTAGTGCCATTCGGGCAGCGGGTCGCCGTCGGCACGCAGGCGGTAGGCGCAGCTCGGCGGCAGCCATGCGTAGCGACCCGCGCTCTCGGGCGTCAGCTTCAGGCAGTCGGGCACGAAGCTGCGGCGGTTGGCATAGTCGCTGCACTGCGCGGTCTTGAGGTTGAGCAGCT
Organism: Novosphingobium resinovorum; assembly: GCF_027922145.1. Taxonomy (GTDB): domain Bacteria; phylum Pseudomonadota; class Alphaproteobacteria; order Sphingomonadales; family Sphingomonadaceae; genus Novosphingobium; species Novosphingobium resinovorum. The sequence goes on from NZ_BSFC01000043.1 coordinate 40,059, forward strand.
TGCAGGCGACATTGGTGTGGTAGATCTCGCCGGTGTCCTCGTCCTCGACCTTGTGCAGGCAGCATTGACCGCAGCCGTCGCACAGGGCCTCCCACTCATCGCGGGTCAGGCGGTCGAGGGGCAGTTCCCAGAAGGGCTTCTGGCCGCTCACTTCACCCACTTTTCAAGCTCGGCCTCGACCGCCTTGCGGCCCTGGTCGGAGGGCAGCATGGCAATCGGCTTGCCGTCGGGGTCGAACAGGTAGGTGATGCGAACGTGATCCATCAGGTAGCCGCCGGGCGTGTCGGAGCCCTTCTTGTAGTAGATCGCGAAGGCCTTGGCAGCACTTTCGATCTGCTGCGGCGTGCCGGTGAGGCCGAGCAGCTTCGGGCCGAACGCCGAGGTCCACTGGCCGACGATCTCGGGCGTGTCGCGCTGCGGATCGACGGTGATGAAGATCGGCTGCACTTTCGCCGCCTTGGCCGGTTCGCGCTTCGCAAATTCGGCGAAGCCGCGCATCGTTTCCTGCATGTCGAGCGGGCAGACGTCGGGGCAGAAGGTGTAGCCGAAGTAGACGATTCGCCAGCGGCCCTTGAAGCTGTCCCAGGTGACCGGCTTGTTGTCCTTGTCCACCAGCGTGAACGGCCCGCCGATGGCCGCGCCCTCGAGCGGCGGACGCTCGGCCGCAGGCTGCTTCGAGCAGGCGGAAAGCGGCAGCCCCGCCAGCAATACGAGTGCAAGGGGAGCGAGACGACGTGCAAGGTATGTCATGGCGCCCACGCTCATGACCTGCTAGACGCCTCCATGCAAGGCGCGGATGGCGGGGCGCGCGTAAAGACCTGTGGTGGAAGGACGTTAGAAGTGCTGAAGATGACGATACGCCGCGTTGTGGGCCTTTCTCGCATGGTCCTCAAGGTGGCTGTTCCCGTGTTCGCGATGAGCCTGCTGATGACCTCGCCCGCCCGCGCCGACTTCTCGGAAGGGTACAAGTTCCTCGAAGCGGTTAAGAAGAAGGAAGGCGACAAGGTCGAGGAGGCGATCATGAAGTCCTCCCAGATCATCAACGCCAAGGACGTCACCACCGGCGAAGGCGCGCTGCACATCGTCACCGCGCGCCGCGACCTGACCTGGCTCAGCTACCTCATCGCCAAGGGCGCCAACGTCAACGCCACCGACGATCGCGGGCGCAGCGCACTGGAACTGGCGGTGAACCTCGGCTGGCGCGAGGGCGCGCAGCTTTTGCTCGACCAGAAGGCCAGCCCCGACACCTCGAACGACGCGGGCGAGACACCGCTGATCTTCGCCGTCCACCGCAAGGACCTGCAACTGACCAAGGCGCTGCTCGAAGCGGGCGCCAATCCCGACCGCTCCGACAATTCGGGCCGCAGCGCGCGGGACTATGCCAAGATCGAAGGCGGCAGCGCGCAGCTGATGTCGGTCATCGAGACTTATGGCAAGAAGGGCGCGAAGACCGCCAAGCCGGTCTACGGCCCGACCTTCTGAGGACGTTGGAAATGACGCAAGAAGCCGCCTCGCTCGACGAACTGCGCCTGCAACTGGCTCCGCTGGTGGCCGATGCCGCCGTGTTCGACGGCTGGACTGCCGATGCGGTCGCTTCGGCCGCGGCTTCGGCGGGTGTCGATCCGGCGCTGGCGGCTTATGCCTTCCGCGACGGGGCGATGGCGATGATCTCCGCGTGGATTGGGCATGTCGATGCGACGATGACCGCGTCCGTCGGAGGGGGCGCGTTGTCGAACCTTTCGATCCGCGAGCGTATCCGCCGCCTCGTCTGGGCGCGGCTGGAGGCCGTGGCGGGGCGCGAGGAAGCGCTGCTGCGGGCGCTGACGATCATGGCGATGCCGCAGAACATCGCCGCATCCACGCGGCTGGGCTGGCGCAGCGCCGATGCCATGTGGCGGCTCGCGGGCGATACCGCGACCGACTACAACCATTACACCAAGCGCGCGATCCTGGGCGGCATCTATGCGGCCACGCTCCACGCCTTCGCGCGTGACACCAGCGAGGACAAGGCCGAGACGCGCGCCTTCCTCGACCGCCGCATCGCCGGGATCATGCGCTTCGAGAAGGCCAAGTCGCAGCTGCTGCGCAAGCCCGACGAGCGGTTTAGCATGACCCGCCTGCTCGGCCGCATGCGCTACCCGGCACGGTAAAAGGGAGTGGCGCGCAGTCTGCGCTCCACCTTCCGTGCCACCAGTCTACACAACCGTTCGTCATTGCGAGCGCAGCGAAGCAATCCAGGGCGGCTCAAGACTGCCCTGGATTGCTTCGCTGCGCTCGCAATGACGAACGGTGGTTGGCGGCGGGGTTGGCTTCGTTTCAAATTCTTGCCCCCGCTAAAACCCATACTTTCGCTATTGCGATCCGGTTGCAATTAAGGGTGTTATCTGGCACCGCGCCAGCATGACTCTCGATATGCTTCCTATCGGCCGGTTCGCGCGCATCGTCGCCGTGCACTGGCCCGCGCTCGTCCAGGAAGAGGCGCGCAGGCTCCGCGCCCTGGGCTTGGAGGAGGGCGCCAGGATCGCGGTGTCGCATCGCGGCATCCTGGGCGGGCGCGACCCTATCGCCATTACCGTGGGCCGCATGACCGTGGCCGTGCGCCGCGCCCATGCCGCCGCGATGGAGGTCGAGGAACTGTGAGCCGTCAACGCCCTGAAGGTAACAGGCGGGTCGCGCTCGTCGGCAACCCCAATGCGGGCAAGAGCGCGCTGTTCAATGCGCTGACCGGCGCGCGCCAGAAGATCGCCAATTATCCCGGCGTTACCGTGGAACGCAAGTCGGGCCGCTTCGTCCTGCCGACCGGCGAGCCGGTGGAGATGACCGACCTTCCCGGCGCCTACGGCCTCGACCCGACCAGCCCGGACGAGGAAGTGACCGCCAAGGTCATCGCCGGGCACTTCCCCGGCGAAGCCGCGCCCGACGTGCTGGTGGTGGTGCTCGACGCATCGAACCTCGAGCAGCACCTCGTCTTCGCGCAGGAACTGCTGGCGCTGGGCAAGCCCACCGTCGTCGCGCTCAACATGGTCGATCTGGCGGAGCGTGACGGCCTCGTCCTCGACGCCGCAGTGCTGGCCGAGGAACTGGGCGTGCCGGTGATCCCGACCGTCGCGGTGCGCCGCCGCGGCCTTGCCGAACTGGGCGAGGCGATTGCGAACGCGGGCGAGCGGCATCCGGGGCCGGGCCTGACCGCCCTCGGACAGACCGAACGCCGCGTCGCCGCGCATGCCATGGCGGATGCGGCGATCCTTTCGGAATCCAAGCGCCACCGTCTTCACGCCAAGCTGGACCAGCTGCTGCTGAACCCGTGGGTCGGGCCGGTGATCCTGCTGGCAATCCTTTTCGTGGTGTTCCAGGCGGTGTTCGCCTGGGCGACTCCGTTCGCCGATGCGCTGGATGCGGGCGTCAGTGCGCTGCACGACGGCGTCAAGGCCGCGCTTCCGCCAAGCCTGCTGCGCGACCTGCTGACGGACGGCGTGATCGCGGGCGTCGGCTCGGTGATCGTGTTCCTGCCGCAGATCGTCATCCTCTTCGCCTTCATCCTCGCCATGGAGGCATCGGGCTACATGGCCCGCGCCGCGTTCCTGATGGACCGCATGATGGCAAGCGTGGGCCTGTCCGGCCGCAGCTTCATCCCGCTGCTCTCCAGCTTCGCCTGCGCCATTCCGGGCATCATGGCGACGCGCTCGATCACCGACCCCAAGGACCGGTTGACGACGATCCTGATCGCGCCGCTGATGACCTGCTCGGCGCGCCTGCCGGTCTATGCGGTGATCATCGCCGCGTTTATCCCGCATACCAGCGTGTGGGGCGGGATCGGCCTGCAGGGGCTGGTGCTGTTCACGCTCTATGTCGTGGGCGTGGTCGGGGCCATGGCGGTGGCGCTGGCGCTGCGCAGCTCGATGACCAAGGGCGCCGCTTCGGGCTTCATCATGGAGCTGCCCAAGTACCAGATGCCGCGCCTCAAGGACATGGCGATCGGCCTGTGGCAGCGCGCGTGGATCTTCCTGCGCCGCGCGGGCACGATCATCTTCATGGTCACGGTCGTGCTGTGGGTCATGCTCAACTTCCCGAAGGCCGGCCCGGGCGAGAGCCAAGTCGATGCCTCGATCGCGGGCAAGGTGGCGAACGGCCTCGCCTTCGTGGTCGAGCCGATCGGTTTCAACCGCGACATGGCGCTCGCGCTGATCCCGGCGATGGCCGCGCGCGAAGTTGCGGTGTCCTCGCTGGCGACGACCTACGCGGTCGATGCGGGCGACAACGAGGACGAGCAGGCGCTCGAACTCGGCGACCAGCTCAAGCGGCGCTGGACCCTGCCGATGGCGCTGGCGTTCCTGGCATGGTTCGTGTTCGCGCCGCAGTGCATGTCGACGATCGCGGTGACCCGGCGCGAGACCAACGGCTGGAAGTGGCCGACGTTCATGCTCGCGTACCTGTTCGGGCTGGCTTACATCGCGGCGGGTGCGACGTACTGGGTCGCGGTGGCGGCGGGGCTGTAGCGCGCTTTCACTTCGTCATTGCGAGCGAAGCGAAGCAATCCAGGGCAGCCTTACACCGCCCTGGATTGCTTCGCTTCGCTCGCAATGACAGTTACAATTGTAGAAAAGGCGGTCTGCCGGACTCGCATCGGTGCCCCGGCTTGGGCTAACCCGTCCGCCAGATTCGAAACGAAAGCGATTCCCGCATGGCAGGCAGCGTCAACAAGGTCATCATCGTCGGCAACCTGGGGGCCGACCCCGAGGTCAAGTCGTTTCAGAACGGCGGCCGCATCGCCAATCTGCGCATCGCGACCTCCGAAAGCTGGAAGGACCGCGCCACCGGCGAGCGCAAGGAGCGTACCGAATGGCACTCGGTCGTGCTCCAGTCCGACGGCCTCGTCGGCGTCGCCGAGCGGTTCCTGCGCAAGGGCTCGAAGGTCTACATCGAAGGCCAGCTGCGCACCCGCAAGTGGCAGGACCAGAACGGCAACGACCGCTACACCACCGAAGTCTCGGTCGGCGGCGTCGGCGGCGTGCTGACCATGCTCGACGGTGCGCCGGGCGGCGGCGGCGGTGGCCAGCGCAGCGGCGGTGGCGGCTGGAGCGAGGGTGGTTCCTCTGGCGGCGGCTTCGGCGGCGGCCAGCGCTCGGGCGGAGCATCGCGCGGCGGTGACGAATGGGGCGGCGGTTCCTCCAGTGGCGCTTCGGGCGGCAGCGAATGGGGCCGCACCGGCGGTTCCTCGGGCGGCTCGTCCGGCGGTTCCGGCGGCGGCTTCGGCGACGACCTCGACGACGACATCCCGTTCTGACCGTCTTTCGCCGCACGCGGCGAGAAGCTGACAGTTCTTACAGACCGCCTCGGAAGCACGCCGCTTCCGGGGCGGTTTCGTCATGCCCTTCGCGATCTTTCCGGGGCCACCGGACGAAATCCGCAAAAAGTCCTTTACGTAACAGTCAAGCTGCGCAATTGGCCTTTCTGCTAATGCATACGATTCGCATTAGCGAAGGGGAAACAATTATGCTTCGTAGTTTTGCCGCCCGCGCGCTTGGCGGGGTGTCCGCCATTGCCTTCTTCGTCGCCGCTCCGGCCCACGCGCAGGACGCTGCCGCCACCGACAAGAACACGCAGGCCGGTGAATTCCTCGGCACCATCGATATCGGCGAGAGCACCCGCGCCATCCAGACCGACACCGCGACGCCGATCACCGTGATCGACCGCAAGGAGATCGAGGACCGCCAGGCCTCCACCATCGCCGAACTGCTGGACTCCGTGCCCGGCGTCACGCTCATCAACGGATCGACCCCGATCGGCTCTGGCATCAACATCCGCGGCTTCGGCGCCAACGGCACCTATGGCACCGACCAGAAGGTCGCTTTCGTCGTCGACGGCGCCACCACGGGCTCGGAAGAGATCTACCGCGTCGGCACGCAGCTGTTCACCGACCCGCTGCTCTACAAGCGGGCGCAGGTGATCCGCGGCACCGTGGGCAGCTTCGAGTGGGGCTCGGGGATCATCGGCGGTGTCGTCCTGCTGGAAACCAACGATGCGGCCACCGTCCTCCACGGCAAGACCGGCATCACCGCCAGCCAGACGGTTTCGGGCCAGACCAACGGCAACGGCTTCGCGACCTCCACCACCGTCGCGGCAATGCCGACCGAGCAGTTCGAGTTCCTCGCGAACTACACCTGGCGGACCCAGAGCACGCAGCAGGACGGCCACGGCGATGACATCGGCAACAGCAGCTTCGATCTGCCCAGCTTCCTGGTGAAAGGCGCGTTCCACTTCGGCGCCGACAATGCCCACACCATCGCCGCCAGCTTCAACCAGACCACCACCAGCGACCGCGACGTCCCCTACGACAGCTTCGGCACTACGGCGGGTATCTTCGGCAACGTCGACCGCGACACCAAGAGCCAGGTGCTGACGGTATCCTACGGCTACAAGCCGGTCGATAACGACGCGGTCAATCTCCAGCTGCTGTACACGTACGCCAATCAGGAGATCGACCAGAGCGCCGTGGGCGTCGCGATCTCGCCGGTGCTCGATGCCGACCACCGTTACGAGACCTCGAAGATCACGCTCAAGAACGCCGCGCTGTTCTCGACCGGGCCGATCCGCCACAACCTGCACTTCGGCGTCGAGTACATTCACAAGAAGCGGGCTGACGCCAACAGTGCGCCGGGCGGCACCGACAACCGCATGGCCGCCTTCGCAGTGGACGAGATCGGCCTGTTCAAGGGCTTCACGCTGAGCCCGGCGATCCGCTGGGAGACCTCGAACGTCAAGTCCAACCGCACCGGCACGCCGGTTTCCTACAACAACGAGGCGTGGATGGGCGGCGTCTCGGCCCGCTACGAGCTGCCTTTCGGTCTCGCCGCGTTCGGAAGCTGGGCGCGCACGCGCAACATGCCGATCATCGACGACCTCGACAACGCCACCTACATGAACCAGCCGGAAAAGAGCCGGACCTGGGAAGCGGGCGGTTCGTTCGACCGCACCGATCTGCTCGGCAAGGGCGATCACCTTGCGATCAAGGTCAACTACTACGACACCGAGCTGACCGACAACACTGCCTACTCGGGCGTGCGCGAGGTCTATCTCGACGGCTTCGAGATCGAGGCATCCTACGCCACCGCGAGCGGGATCTACTTCGACTTCAACGCGACTATCCCGGACGGCCAGCGCTTGCGCACCACCGGCGTGATCGACGACTGGACCAACCTGCCGCAGAAGACCTACATGCTTTCGGCGGGCAAGCGCTTCGGCAAGCTGCTGGACGTGCGCTGGGAAACGACCCTCGCCGAAGACCTCGACATCAACGGCACCGAGCACGAGGGCTTCGACGTCCACAACCTGCGCGCCACGATCACGCCGAGCGGCGGCATCTTCGAGAACGTCGCGCTGCGCCTGAGCGTCGAGAACATCTTCGACACTTATTACCAGTCGGCGCTGTCTACGCGCCCGGCGGTGGGGCGCAACTTCAAGGCCGCCCTCTCGAAAATGTTCTAAGGGGGGCGAGGCGGACATGGCTTACTGGATGGGCAGATCCGAATTCGGGACAGGTCCGTTTGCGCGGATCGACCTGAACGCCATGGCCGCCTCGGTCACCGCGCACGCGATCGTGGCGGCCCTGCTGGTCTTCACCTGGGGCGAGACGGTGCTGGTGGAAGGGGGCACCCGTTCCCGCCTCGTCAGCATCGATCTGTCCATGCGCGAGGGCGGACCCGGCCCGAAGATGCAGCCGCTGGCCGAGGCACAACAGCCTCGGGAACGCACGGTGACGCCGCCTGCCGAAGTTCCGTCGCCGGCGATAGTCGCAGAGGCTCGGCCCGCTGCGCAGCCCCTGCCGCAACCGGCGGCGCAGGCAGGCGGCGGCGGGCAGGGGCGCACGGGTGAAGGTGCGGCCGCGACGACGACGCGGCAGTTGCCTGTGGCCAAGCTGATCCCCGCAGCCGCGTTCGTCACTCCGGCCGCCACTGCACCCGGTCCGCAGGCGCGGGCGGCGGAAAGCGCGGCGGAGGCTCAGGGGAAGGGCGGCAGCGGCGGCGGCAACACCGATCAGGCGGGCAATTCCGCCGTCAGCAATTTCAGCGGCCGCGTCTACCAGCATCTGAAACGCTACCAGCGCGGCAACACCATCGGCGCCGGCGAGGCACTGATCGCCTTCACCGTCGAGCCCGGCGGCGCCGCGCGCGCGATCCGCGTGGCGCGCACATCAGGCACCTCGCGCTTCGATCACGAGGCGATGGCTCTGGTCCGCCGGGCATCGCCTTTCCCGCGCCCGCCGGACGGCGAGGCGCACACCTTCACTTTCGAGATCACCGGACAATGATGAGGACCGCTTCGACCATGACCAGACTTCCCGTAAGGCTCGCCGCGCTGTTGTGCGCCGTCAGCATCGCTCCCGGCGCCGCGCTCGCCCACACCTCCTACCTCCTGCCCAAGTTCTTCGCGGGCAATACCGAGAAGATGGTGACGGTGGAATCGGCTTTCGGCGAGAAGTTCTTCCGTCCCGAAGTGCCGGTCGATGCCAGCGACTATCACGTCATCCTGCCGGACGGATCGCGCGGCAGCTTCCAGTCGATCACCCCGCTCAAGCAGATGGTGGTGCTGGAAAGTGCGCTCGATGCCGAGGGGACTTATCGCTTCACCACGGGCGTGCGTCTCGGCCGGGTGGGCAAGAGCGCGCTGGTCGGCGGCAAGTGGCAGCCGGTCCACGGCGAAGTGCCCAAGGAAGCCACGCAAGTCCGCACCAGCCAGACCGAGACCGTCGCCGACGCCTATGTCTCCAAGAAGCAGCCGACCCGTGCGCCCGTCGACGTCGCGATCGGGCGCCTGCGCATCCAGCCGGTGACGCATCCCAGCGAACTCTATCTCGACACCCCGTTCACGCTCAATGTACTGTTCGACGGCAAGCCGATGGCCGCGCAGGAACTGGAGCTGGACCGGGGCGGCGCGGACTATGAGGAGGCGGTCAGCCACCGTCAGGTCAGGACCGACGCGCAGGGCAAGGCCGTCATCACGTTCGACCGCCCCGGCACATACGTCCTGATGACCCGCCACCGCGCCGAGGCGCCCGCCGGCTCCGGCACCGACGAGCGCAGCTACACGACCTCGCTTACGTTCCAGGTCGAAGAGTGATCCCGATTTCCAGTTCAACGGAGAAGACCATGACCAAGACTCACTTTATCGCAGGGCTCGTTCTCGCCCTCACAGCCAGCCAGGGCGCGCTTGCCCAGTCTACCGAAGAGCGCCGCGCCGCGCCCGGCCACGGCAAGGAAGCCTTCCTGCGCGAGAACGACGCCGATCACGACGGCCGCGTCACCGCCGCCGAGTTCGCCGCTGCCCGTGCCGCCAAGTATCGCACCTTCGACCTCGATGGCGACGGCAAGGTCAGCGAGGCGGACTACGTCGGCGAGTTCACCGGCCGCTTCAGCAAGGACAAACCGGCACCGGACGGCCAAGTCAAGCAGGCCCACGTGCGCTTCGGCGTGCTCGATACCGACAAGGACGGCAACCTGACGCTGGAAGAGTTCAATGCTTCGGGCGAGCGGATGTTCGAGCGGCTCGACACCAACGGCGACGGCATCGTCGATGCGACCGACACTTCGGGTTCGTATTGATACTGAGCGTATAAAACACTTTCGTCATCCCCGCGAAGGCGGGAATGACGAAGGTAAGTTCGGCGACGATCAGGCGTCGGCGGTAAGGCTATCCGCCAATCCGCGCTCAAGCGCCTCCGTCAGCTTGTCGAGTGCGATCGCCAGCCGCTCGTCCAGCAGCGCGAGCAGTTCGGTCCAGCCCGACATGCCCTCCAGTTCGTCCGCGCCGTCCGAGACACCGCGCAGGCCGATCATCGGCACGCCGAACCGCTGGCATGCGCGCAGCACTGCGTAAGTCTCCATGTCGACGAGGTCGGCGTCGATCCGCGCATAGTCTTCGCCGCCTATGACATCGCCGCCGGTCGAGAGCGAGGCGCGGGGCAGGTCGGGGAGCAGCACGGGCAACTGCAGAACTGCCGGATGGTCGGCGAACGGTGTGACGCCCCTTGCGAAGCCGAGGCGCGATGCGTCCATGTCGCGCCATGACACGCTTTCGATCTGGTAGACTTCCCCCATCCGGCAGCGCCGCGATCCGGCAGAGCCCAGGGTCACGACCAGATCGGGCAATTGCCCCGAGGCCTCCAGACGCTGCAGGCACGCGGTCGCCGCGATGGCGGCCTCGACGGGACCTACGCCGGTCATCAGCGGCGTCATCCGCGCCCTGAGATGCGGGCCGTACTCATGGTCGATGGCCATGACGAACAGCACCTGCATTCCCGCTATCGACGTCGGCTTCACAACTTGCTCCTGCATCGCCCGGCCCTGATTCCTGCCGTAGCGGCGCGATCTTTCGCAAAGGTGACGCCGGCGCGCAATCGGCTTGTCGCAGGCCACCTTGATTTCAGTAGCCGCGACGTGTCAGGCATTCATCATGCTAGCACATACCCGTTCGATGATCGCTGCGATCGCCTTCGCCGCCCTGACCGGCAAGAAGGTTGCCGGACTCTACGACCATTCTCTTGGCCGCGACCTGCAGATCGCCGCCGAGTTCCGCGACGGCCGTTTACAGGGGTTCGACGGCGCCCGGAGTGTAAAATTCGGCGGTACGCTGCCGGAAATCCACGACGCCGGGGACAAGAATTTCGTGTCGGTCGAGATCGATGGCGCGCAAGTCAAAGGCTACGATCGCGCCTCATCCACGTTCTTCGCAGCCCGGGTCGAGGATGGGCTGGTGCAGGTCTATGACTACGGGCGGAAGGCGTGGTTCGCCTATGACGTGCAGGACCCGCAGGCGGCGAGCGAGTACCACCGCGCGGCCGGCCCGGCCTAGGATTTTCCGGGTGCGGCCTTGGGTGCGACCGGTGCTTTCCTGGCTTCCCGCTTTTCCATGTGCTTCTTGAGCGCGTAGCCGCCCACCGCCGCGGCAACGAGTCCGACCGGCCCCAGTCGTCGCAGCACGCTCGTCGCGGCTACGCCGAGGACCGCACCGCCGGTGCCGTCGATACCGCGCACGTGTTGCGCTACCTGACTCCCTGCGACTGCACCCAAAATCTTGCCGAGCATATTTCTGTCTCCTTTGCAGGAGGAAGGGACGGGATCGGCCTTTGTTCCGGCTATCGCGCCTTTGCGCGTGCGCAAACCCGGGGGATCAGTTCTGCGCCGAACAGGCGGGCGTCGGGGATCGGGTCATAGCCGCTGACGATGAACCGGGAGAACCCGGCTTCCCGGTATTCCATCAGCGCATCCGCGACCTGATCGTGGCTGCCCACCAGGCATCCCAACGCCGGCCGACCGATGGGAACGCGGGTGATGCCTGCCCAGAGCAAACCCTCCAGCGCATTCTCGTTGGCGGCTTGCCTGGCCCGGTCGATTGCCGCCCGGCGGCCTTCACCCGGATTGGTCGGGAAGCGGCCGTTATCGACGACTTCCTCGATCAACCGGTCCTGAATGGCATGGGCGCGTTCCCACGCCTGCGCCGGAGTGTCGGCGACGAGGACGCGCAGGGAGGTGAGCAGGGCCGGTGAACGGCCGATCGCGCGGGCGCGGGACAGCACGTCGCGCGCGGGCTCCTTCAGGGCGGCGGCAGGGAAGCCGGGGAACGCATAGACGTCCGCCGCGCGCGTCCCGTACTCGATCGAGGCTGGCGAACTGCCACCCCAGAAGACCGGGATGCCCTTTTCCGGCCGAACGTGGGAGAAGGCGCCCTCCACCTGGTAGAATTCCCCCTCGTGATCGAAAGGCGCCTGGCTCGACCAGACCTTGCGCATGACTTCGACGTATTCGTGGCTGCGGCGATAGCGGTCGTCCTTGGTACTGTAATCGCCGTCCGCGTGGAGTTCTTGATCGTCGGCACCGGTGATGATGTGGACACCGCAGCGCCCGCCGCTCATCCGGTCGAGGATGGCGAACATGCGCGCGGCCATTGTCGGCGCGATGAAGCCGGGTCGGTGCGCGATCATGAAGCCGAGCCTGCAGGTCGCTGCCGCTGCCCATGTCGCTATGGGCAGGCTGTCAGGCCGATGGGCCGAGTTGGCGATGAGCACGCGATCGAACCCTGCGTCCTCATGAGCGCGGGCGCAGGCTGCGATGAACTCGGAATCCACTTCGTCGAAGGGCCTCGGCCTGGCTTCGGAATAGTCGTTCCAGTGCAGGATGCCGAAGAATTCGGTCGTGTCGTCGGTCATGGATGTGCGCGCCTCACCGCTTGGCAGGGTCCGGCGCGACTGGCCGGTAGGGGGTAACGTCGAAGAGGAAGCTGTCGAGGATGTCGGCGAAGCGACCCGGCACTTCCAGCGGCGGATAATGTCCCACGTCCGGCAGGATCAGCGTCGATACCTGAGCATGGACCAGAGCATCGCGGAGGACCGCTGCACTCTCGACCGGCAGGACCGGATCGCGGGCGCCCCAGACAAGCAGCACCGGCGCAGTCACCTTCGCCAACGCGTCGGCGGTCAGCGCCGGATCGTCGAGCGCTGCGACGATGGCCAGCCTGTCGGGCGCGGCGGGGCGGCGGTTCATGTCGTAGTATTCGTCGACGAGCCGGTCGTCCGCGCGGCCGGGCTCTCCGGTGTAGAAATCGAAGTAGGCCCGCCAGTAGGAGCGCGGGCGGAAGATCTTGCTCTTGCGTCCGGTGGCCGGAGTGGAGGCGGCGATTTCCCTCGCCAGCGCGGCGCTGAGCGCCATGCCTTTGCCGTCCGCGCGGCCGGTGGGCGTGTTGGACAGGATCAACCGCTCGACCCGCCCCGGATTGCGCGCCGCGTAGTAGAACGAGATTGCACCGCCGCTCGATACCCCGGCAAGGTTGGCGCGTTCGACCTTGAGGGTCTCAAGCAGCGCCTCCAGCACCAGTACGGGATAGAGCGGGCGGTCGTAGAGTACACGTGGCGGGGCGCCCGACAGGCCCATGTTCGGCTCATCCCACGCGATCACGCGGTAGCGGCGGCTCAGACGCTCGATCATGGGCGCGAACGTGCGCAGCGACGAACTCGACCCATGCGTGAGGACCAGTACGGGGCCGGAGCCGACATCGACATAGTGGATGCGCGTGCCGAGCAGGTCGATGAACTTCGATTGCGGAAGGCGGTAGCGGCTTTCCAGTTCGGCGACCGGGATCGGGTCGGGGCTGGCGATGGTTTCCTGCGCGCAGACGGGGGCGATCGTGAGCGAGAGCGCGCAGAACGCGCCGAGCACGGCGTGTTTCATCGTGTGCAGTCCTGTACTGTGCCGGCAGGCGGACGGGCGGCCTTGCCGCTGTCGGCATCGAGGAACCAGGCGATGTCCTCGGCGGCGTGCGGAGCCTCGATCGGCAGGAAATGGCCTGTACCGGGAAAACTGACCATTAGCCGGCGGGAGGCGCCGACCGTGCGTGTCACCTCGCAGCCCACCGAAACCGGGAGCATGGACCCGGCCCCGCCCCAAAGCACGAGCGTCGGTACGCGGACCGAGCCCAGCTGCTGCGCGGTCGTCTGCGATCGCTTGCCGTAATCGCTCGCTTCAAAGCGCAGGGCGCTGGTGAACTGGTCCAGCGTCGCCCCATTGCCGGGCTTGCGGTGCATGTCGTAGGTCTGCTGCACCAGATCGTCGGTGAGGACGGACTTGTTGGCGATCAGGCGGTTCAGGAGGTAGCGGTAGAACGCCTTGGGCCGGTAAATCGGCCGGAACAGGGTGTTCTCCAGAAAGCCCAGCATGGCCGAGGTCTTCGGCTGCAAGCCGGGTGGGATCGGCACCAGCGGCGCGTTCACCAGGATAAGGCTTTCCACCTGATCGGGATGCGCCAGCGTATAGCGCATGGCGATCGCGCTGCCGGTAGAGATGCCGCCGATACTGAAGCGCTTCAGGTGTTCGTGCCGGGCTAGGAGGGCGATCAGCTGCTCGACGCGGCGGGGGCTGTACTGGCCGGTGCGGTCGGGGCCGGAGAGGCCGTAAGGCGGCATGTCGATGCGGATCACGCGGTGGTCGCTGGCGAGCCGCTGCGCCCAGGCATCCCAGATACGCAGCGACTGGTAGTGCCCGTGGATGAGCATGATGACAGGCCCGGAGCCCCGGTCGTCGATGTGAAGTTGCACCCCGTCTAGCGACACGTAGCGGGAATGCGCGGTCTGGTAGCGGTGGCGCAAATCCTCCAGCGAAATGGCGAAGGCGCCCGTCCGCGCAGCGAGGGCGAAGGCGCCGAACCCCACTGCAAGCAGTGTCAGCGCCGCGATCCCGGCCATGACCGGACGTTTCAGCATGTCCCGTGTTTCCCCGCCTTCATGCCCCGGACTATGCGGAGGGCACCGGTCATCGCCCAATCGAAAGCGCGCGCGCAGTCATGCCCAAATCGTATGGGAGATGGCTCTCACAGCGCCTCGTGCAGCCGCTTGATCACCACGCGCAGGGCGCCGCTCATGTAGGTCCGCCGCCGGGTGATGACGCAAAGCGTCGCCTCGACGCGGCGCATGTCGGCGGAGACTTCCTGCAATCGCCCGTCGGCTAGGCAGTCGGCGATCTCGGTACGGGCCATCAGGCCGATGAGGTCGGCGTGGAGCAGCAACTGCCGCAGCATCGCGGGCGAGGAACTGCGGACGCGGATGTTGTGGTCCTCGTCCTCCAGCCCCAGAAGTCCGCGGTAGAATGCCTCGGCATTGGGCTGGTTGAAGATCGCCCAGGGCCAGCGGGCCAGTTCTCGCGCAGGCATCACGCCGCGTTCGAGGATCGGGTGCCTGCGTCGCGCGACGAGCACCAGGTCGAGCCGGGTGAGCGGCCGGAAGTTGAGGTCGCCGCTGTCGAGGTCGGGGCGCAAAGTGTCGATGATCGCATCGAGTTCCCCGCGCCGCAGCCGCGCGAACTGCGTCTCGGGCACGTCGAAGTCCAGCGAAAGCGTGATGTTTTCCGCCGAAACCGCCATTTCCGCGCAGGCCTGCGCAATGCGCGGGTCGGTCGCGGTGGAGCCGATGCCGAGGCGGACATGGCCCAAACCGCCCGCCCGCATGGCGCCGACATCCTCGATCGCCTGGTCGAAGCCGTGGAGGATCGAGCGGGCATGGGCCGCCAGCAATTCCCCGTATCGGGTGGGCAGGACGCCGCGATGGCCGCGCTCGAACAGGTCGACGCCGAGCTGCTCCTCCAGCGTGCGGATACTGCGCGAAAGCGTGGGTTGCGTGATGTTCTGCGCGGTCGAGGCGAGGGTCATCGAGCCCGTCTCCACCGCCGCCAGGAAGTGTCGCAATTGCCGGATCTGCATGGTCTTCCGATTCCCCGAGCATACGTTTTGTGCATGGAAGAAGCCGTGCTTTCGATTTCCCGGGCCAGCGCCGTGTCCGTAGTCTCCGGCTGGTAGGCAGTCCGTGGCGGACCTGTGAGGCGGGGGCGCTCTTGACCGAAATAGCGGCACTCAACGGCACTCAAGGTGTACCTGGCGGCACCAGGCGCATACCGATCACGACCAAAGTGGGCTGGGCGTTCGGTTCGGCGGGCAGCACGACCGTGCTCTACGTCGTCAACGTCATCCTGATGTATTACCTGGTGACCGCGACCGGGATGGACCCCGCCCTCGCGGGCTCGTTCATGCTGGCCGGGCGGATCTACGACGGCATCGCCGACCTGCTGATCGGACAGGGCAGCGATCGTACCCGCAGCCGCTGGGGACGGCGGCGACCGTGGATGGCGGCGGGTGCCTTGCTGAGCGGCCTCGGCATGGCCTGGCTGTTCTCGGGCAGCGGGGCGGGCGGTTCGCAGGCGGTCATGGTGATGGGCGCGCTGCTGCTGACCTTCACCGGCTATTCTGCTTTCGCGATTCCCTCTTCCGCGATGCCCGCCGAGATCACCGACAGCCCGCAGGAGCGGACCTCGCTGATGGCCTGGCGGACGTTCTTCATCCAGCTTGCCGCGCTGGCGGGGGGAGCGTTGGCCCCGGCGATGATCGCGTGGGGCGGCAGTTCCGCCGATGCCTTCGCGCGGATGGGCTATTGCATGGCCGCCTTCATCTTCGTGAGCATGGCCGTCGCGGTCGTCGCGACGGGTGGCCTGCGCGAGCACCCTGTCGAGCATGAGCGCGGCTCCGCACTCGCCGGGTTCGCGCAGCTTTTCGCCAACCGCCCGTTCATCGTCCTGCTGGGCGTCAAGTTCTGCGGCTTCATCGCCTCGGCGGCGGTGGGCGCGACCGGGCTGTTCTTCATGCGCGACATCCTTGCGCGCGGAGAGACCGGCATGGCGCAGTTCGCGCTGGCGAGCGGCGTGGTCGGCACCATGAGCGTGCCCGTCTGGCGCCAGATCGCCCGCTTCGCGCCCAAGCCGGTGATCTGCGCGGCGGCGCTGGTGCTTTCGGCCGCGATCAGCCTGAGCTGGCTCGCGGCCTCCCCGGCCGAGGGCGATGCCCTGTTCCTGCTGCGCGGCGGCTTTGCCGGTTTCGCGACGACGGGAACGCTGCTGATGACGCTGTCCATGTTGCCGGACACCATCGCCTTCGGGGTGCGCCGCAGCGGGCTGCGCAAGGAGGGGCTCTACGCCGCTTTCTTCGAGTTCTTCCAGAAGGCCGCCTTCGCCCTCGCGCCGTTCCTCGTCGGACTGTTCCTGCAGGCGAGCGGCTACCGTTCCGGGACCGGCGCCGCGCTGGTGCAGAGCGAGGCCGCGCGCGAGGCGGTGCGCCTGTCGATGGCGGCGATCCCGGCGGTCGCGCAAGTGGCCGGGATCGTCCTGCTCCTGTTCTACCGGATGCCTGCTGAGAATTTGGCTGAACCGGCGCCCGCGCCGCACGAGGAAAACTGACGCGTCATGTCGATCGAGATCATCGGGACTTTCAACCATCGCGAATCCTCGGAGGCGAACCCGCGTCCGATGGGCATCGTCGAGCCCGACTTCATCGCCCGCCTCGCCGCCGCGTTCGAGGCGGCGGACTTCGACCGCGTGCTGATCGCGCAGGCGGCGACGTGGCCCGACGGCGTGGTCTTCGCCACGCACCTTGCCGGGATCACCAAACGGCTCAGGTTCATGATCGCGCACCGCCCCGGCTTCGTCGCGCCGACGCTGGCCGCGCGCCAGTTCGCCACGCTCGACCGGCTGAGCGAGGGGCGGGTGGGCGTCCATGTCATCTCCGCCCCCAGCGACACCGAGACGCAGGCCGACGGCGATTTCCTAACCCGCGACGAACGTCACGCCCGCAGTGCTGAATATATTCCGCTGCTGCGCAGGACATGGAGCGGCGAGCGGTTCGATCACGACGGCACGTTCTATACCTTGCGCGGCGCGCGCTCCGAAGTGGTGCCGGTGCAGGCGGGCGGCATCCCGGTGTTCTTCGGCGGCCAGTCCCCGCGCGCACTGGAAGTCGCGGGGCAGCACGCCGACGTCTACGCCTTCGGCATAGACCGGCTGGAACCCAGCGCCGCACTGATCGCATCGGTACGTCAAGAGGCGCGTAAGGCCGGTCGGACAGTCGATTTCTGCATGTCCACCCGGATCATCGTCGGCCGTACCGAGGGCGAGGCATGGGACAAGGCGCAGGCGGTGCTGGAGGACGTGCGCCGGGGCGTCGAGGACATGGCGCAAAAGGGCGGTCAGCCCGGCGTCCTCGGCAAGAACGAACTGGCCGAAGCGCGCGCCCGCGAAGGCGACGTGCTGGACGAGCGGCTCTGGGTGGGCATCGCCCGCGCCACCGGGTTCCAGAAGGCCGCCAGCACGATCGTCGGCACGCCGGACTCGGTCGCCGCCAGCCTGCTCGCCTATCACCGGCTTGGCGTGAACCGCTTCCTGATCAGCGGCTTCGATCCGATCGCCGACGTCCTGCACCTTGGCGAGCACCTGGTGCCGCGCCTGCGCGCTTTCGCCGCGCTGGCCGCCTGAGCCGGTGCGCGCGCACTCATCCCGGAGGTTTGGAAAGTTCGCGGCGCAGCAGGTTGGCGAATTCCATGACGATCGGACGCAGCGGAATATCGGGGCGGTAGAGCAGCCCGGTCGCGCGCGGGACGGGCATGCCCTCTACTCGCAGCGCCTGCGCCCGGGCGCCGCTCATGTAGTCGTCCGGCATGATGCCGAGGCAGCCTTCGTCCTCGATCATTGCGCGCATCATCCTTGGGGAATCGGTGCGGAAAACCTGATCGGGAAAGCCCATGCCGCCATTGGCGAAGAAGCGATTCATGTCGAGATCCGCGTGGAGGCAGTTTAAATAAACCCAGCGCTCGCGCGTCAATTGTTCAAAAGTAATGGCATCATCTATGGCGCATAGGTGGTGCAGTTGTGCTGCATATAAATGGGTTGTTGTAGTAAAAAGTCGCTCATAGGCGATGCCTGCCTGCATGCGGTCCGTCGGGACCATGCTGGCGATCAGTTCGACCCTGCCCTCCAGCACCATCGGCACCAGATCCTCGATCATCCCGATCTTCAGATTGATCGACAGGTGGGGATAGCGCCGCGCGAACTCCGAGAGGATTTTCGGCAGTGCGAGGTCGGCCAGATGTGTGCCGATTCCGACGTTCAGCGCACCCCCCAGACCCTTCGCCAGCCGGGCGATGTCGGCCCTGGCATTGTCCGCTGTGGCGGTCAGCAGGTTGGCGTATTCGTAAAGCACGGAACCTGCCGAAGTCGGCTCAATTCCGTTGTTTCTGCGCACCAGAAGCGGCGTTCCAACGCTCGCTTCGAGGGCGTTCATGCTGCGCGTCAGGGCAGGCTGGGTGAGGTGCACCGCCTTGGCCGCGGCCGAGAACGAACGCTCCTCGATGATGGCGATCAGGTGGCGCAGCTGGCGAAGGTCCATCGTGCTCTCCGGGCGGCGGGACTCAGGGGTCCGGCCTCTGCAGTTTCATAACTGATGGTTATGGGCGGACAACCCAAATTCAATTGAATATCCGATTTTATCCTGAAAACTTCCGTTCCGAAGTCGTGCAATGAATCGAAGTTCATTGACACGCAAATTCCGAAAACAGGGAGAATACCAAGATGCGTTCGAAATCGAAATGCTATGACTTTGGTGCATGCTGCACCGCGCTCATGCTCGTCATGGCCACTGCGCCTGCCGCGCAGGCCCAGGAAACCCCGGTTGCGCCGTCCGCTCCGCAGGCCGAAGCGGGCACCGACGGCGGGGTGATCATGGTCACCGCCCGTCGCCGCGAGGAGTCGCTGCTGGAGACCCCGGTGACGCTGTCGGTCATGACGGCGGCCAACCTCGCCAAGCTCAACGTCAACAACGTGCTGGACCTGCAGGCCTTCACGCCGGGCCTCTATGCGCAGCAGACCAGTTCGGGCCGCGTCGACCGCAGCTACAGCCAGATCGTCATCCGCGGCATCGCCGATCCGCTGAACCCGACCGTCTCGGTGTTTCTCGACGGTACGCCGGTCAACTTCGACGTCATCAACAACCTCGGCAACGAAGTGTCGCGTGTCGAAGTGCTCAAAGGTCCGCAGAGCGCCGCCTTCGGCCGCCAGTCCTTCGCGGGCGCGATCAACGTGGTGACGCGTGATCCGGGCGATGCGTTCCGGTGGAACTTCGACGGCACTGCGGGCAGCTATTCGCTCTATGACATCAAGGCGAGCGTCGAGTTGCCGATCGTCAAGGACGCCATCGGCCTGCGCATCGGCGGGCGCCGCTACGGCTTCGACGGGCAGTACACCAACCCCTACGACGGCAGCCGCCTCGGTGCGCAGCAGACCGAGACGATCAACGGCACGCTGGTGATCAAGCCGTTCGACGGCCTGCGCCTCAAGGCTTTCGGCATGTATCTGGAGGACCATGACGGCGCGGGCGCGGCGGGCTTCTCCAGCCGTCTGCCGGTCAACACCTTCAACTGCAACGCGGGCGCCGCGCCGACCAACGTGAACAACTTCTACTGCGGCAAGATCCCGCAGTTCCCAACCAGCCAGATGGGCCAGAACCCGGCGACGCCTGCGTTCATCGACCAGGTCGTCAACAACTCGCTGGGACGCCTGAACCCGACCTACAAGGCGATCAACGACCACGCGGGTCTGGAGCGCCGCGAGATCGTGACGAACCTTGCGGTGGACTTCACGATCCCCGGCACCGACATCGTGCTCTCGTCGCTGACCGGCTACAACAAGACCCGTTTCCAGAGCAATCAGGACCTCGACGGGCGCGATACCAGCGGCATTCCCAACACCACGGTATCGACGATCCCCGGTTTCGTGGGCGATCCGTTCATCAACTACCCGACCATGGCGATGTACAAGGAGCGCGCCGTCAGCCAGGAGTTCCGGGTCACTTCCGGCGCGAACCAGCCGCTGCGCTGGATGGTGGGCGCCAACTACTTCAAGGTCAGCAACCGCAGTTATACGGTCGCGCTCTATCCCAATACGATCCAGGTGTTCGGCGACGGCTCGCTCAATACGCTCGTCGACAAGAGCGTGTTCGGCAGCGTGTCCTACGACTTCTCGCCGCGTTTCACGCTGAACGCCGAAGGGCGCTACATCGAGGAGGAGCTGAAGGTCTACTTCCGCAACCCGCAGACCCTGCGCACCAGCGGCAAGTACAAGCGCTTCGTGCCCCGCGTGTCCGCGCAGTACAAGTTCACGCCGGACCTCATGGGCTACGCGACCTATTCGCGCGGGATGAACAAGGGCGGCTTCAACCTCTCGGTCCTGCCGCTGACCGCCGCTCAGCGCGCTTATCTGGAAGAGCGCGCCTCGGTCACCAACATCTACAAGCCGGCCGTCATCGACAACTACGAACTGGGCCTGAAGGGCACCGTGGCGGATGTGTTCTCCTTCAGCGCGGCGGTCTTCTACGCCAAGTGGAAGGACCAGGCGATCACCAACAGCATCCAGGTCCCCAACGCCACCCCGGGCGCCAGCGACATCGGCGTCGGCGTGACCCAGAACACCGGCAGGAGCACGGTGAAGGGCGCCGAAATCGAGGGTAACCTCAAGGTGACCCATGCGCTGTCGCTCAACTTCAACGCCGGGTACAACAAGGTCGAGCTGGACACTTCGATCCCCTGCGCCTCGTGCGTGGCGATCACCGGCAACTCGACGGTGGCGGCGGGCGCGCAGAACCCTGCGGCTCCGGTGTTCACCAGCAACGTCGGCGCGGAATACGGCGTCGACATCGGCGACGGCTACCGCTGGTTCCTGCGCGGCGACTATGCACACCGCAGCCGCATCTACACGACGTACGAGAACATCTCGTGGATCGGCGATGCCAACAAGGTGAACGTGCGCACCGGTATTAGCAGCGAGCATCTCGACGTGCAGTTCTTCGTCAACAACGTGTTCAAAGACAAGAGCTACACCGGCGTCCAGACGACGACGAGCCTGCTCGGCGGCAATGCGGTGGTGCTGTCGATGCCGGTCAAGCGCAACGGCGGCATCCGCGTGCGCTTCGGGTTCTGATCTTTCGAACATGGCATGATCGAAAGCCGTCCGGGAGCGAGCTATCGCTTCCGGACGTCGCTTTTTCAGCGAAAATCCGCAGATCATACGCAAATACTATGCGGCCGCGGATTTGTTCGTCTCGAATTCCAACGCCGCACCATCCTAATGGCTCTGCTGCATTCGACTCGTCCCGCAGCCTTTGCGAGGCGAGCTTGCAGGAGCATTACCCATGCAGGACATCCTCTGGATCGGCCTGACCCTCGCGTTGCTGGCGGCCAGTCTCGGCTACGTCGGCCTGTGCAACAAGGCGTGAGGGGCGCGACCGACATGACCATCGATCTGTGGCTGGCGGGTTTCACCGCACTCGGCCTTCTCGTCTATCTCGTTGCCGTGCTCGCACGGCCCGAGCGGTTCTGAGGGGGCGCCGTCATGACCTTCCAGGGATGGCTGTATATCGCAGCTTTCGTCGGCGTTCTGCTGGCGCTCACCAAACCTATGGGGCTGTGGCTCCACGCGCTGTACGAGGGCCGCCGCACGCCGCTTCATCGTGTGCTCGGACCCGTAGAGCGCGGCTTCTACAAGCTGTCAGGCATTAACCCGGACGAGGACCAGCCGTGGCATCGCTACGCGGTGCACATGCTGGTGTTCAACGCCGTGCTGCTGCTCCTGACTTATGCGGTGCTGCGCCTGCAAGGCGTGTTGCCGCTCAACGGCCTCGGCTATGCGGGCATCGGCGCGGACGGGGCGTTCAACACCGCCGTCAGCTTCACCACCAATACCAACTGGCAGTGGTACGTGGGCGAGGCGGTGATGAGCAACCTGTCGCAGATGTTCGCGCTGACGATCCATAACTTCCTCTCGGCGGCCACCGGGATCGCGCTGGCCTTCGCGCTGTTCCGTGGGTTCGCGCGCCGCAGCGCTACCGGAATCGGCAACTTCTGGGCCGACATTACGCGCGTGACGCTCTACCTGCTGCTGCCCGCCTGCGTGGTCTACACGCTGTACCTGATTGCGGCGGGCGTGCCGCAGACGCTGGCGGCATCGGTCGACGTCTCGACGCTGGAAGGCGTGAAGCAGACGCTCGCGCTCGGCCCCGTCGCCTCGCAGGAGGCGATCAAGATGCTGGGCACCAACGGCGGCGGCTTCTTCAACGCCAATTCCGCTCACCCCTTCGAGAACCCGGACGTGCTGACCAACTTCGTCCAGATGCTGTCGATTTTCGTGATCGGCACCGGCATGACCTGGTGCTTCGGCAAGGCGGTGGGCAATACCCGCCAGGGCTGGGCGATCCTGGCGGCGATGATGACGATCTTCCTGATCGGCACCGCCGTGGTCTACTGGCAGGAAGCGGTGGGCAATCCGGTGCTCCATCACCTCGGCGTCGCCGGGGGCAACATGGAGGGCAAGGAAGTCCGCTTCGGCGTGGTCGCCTCGGCGCTGTTCTCGGTCGTCACCACGGCGGCGAGCTGCGGCGCGGTCAATGCCATGCATGACAGCTTCACGGCGCTGGGCGGCATGATCCCGCTGTTCAACATGCAGCTTGGCGAAGTCGTCGTCGGCGGCGTCGGCGCAGGGATCTACGGGTTCCTGCTGTTCGCTATCCTTGCCGTCTTCGTGGCGGGGCTGATGGTGGGCCGCACGCCCGAGTATGTCGGCAAGAAGATCGAGAGCCGCGAGGTCAAGCTGGCGGTGCTGGCGATCGCGGTGCTGCCGCTGGTGATCCTGGGCATGACCGCCGTGGCCTCGGTGCTGCCTGCGGGCCTTGCCGGGCCGCTCAACAAGGGGCCGCACGGGTTCTCCGAGATCCTCTACGCCTTCACCAGCGCCGTAGGCAACAACGGCTCGGCCTTCGCGGGGCTGAGTGCGGGCACGCCGTTCTACAACGGCATGCTGGGCGTCGCCATGTGGCTCGGCCGGTTCTTCGTCATCGTGCCGATGCTGGCGATCGCGGGCAGCCTCGCCGCCAAAAGGTACACGCCGGAGACGGCGGGCAGTTTCCCCACCACCGGGCTGCTGTGGACCGGCCTGCTGATCGGCATCGTCCTGATCGTGGGCGGCCTGACCTTCCTTCCCAGCCTCGCCCTTGGCCCTGTCGCCGATCATCTCGCGATGATCCGTGGCCAGCTTTTCTGAGGACCTGACGATGTCCCGATCGCAAACCAAATCCCTGTTCACCGCAGACCTGATCGTTCCGGCGATCGGCGATGCCTTCCGCAAGCTCAATCCGAAGGAACTGATCCGCAACCCGGTGATGTTCACCACCGCCGTCGTCGCGGTGCTGCTGACGGTGCTGCTCATCGTCGGCCGCGACGGCCTCGACGCCGGGTTCAAGATCCAGCTGGTGCTGTGGCTCTGGTTGACCGTCCTGTTCGGCACGTTCGCCGAGGCGCTGGCCGAAGGGCGCGGCAAGGCGCAGGCCGCCAGCTTGCGCGCGACCAAGGCGGAACTCACTGCCAAGCGGCTGAAGGGTGACGGTAGCCGCTACGACTCCGTCCCCGCCAGCCTGCTGAAAAAGGACGACGTCGTCCTCGTCCAGACCGGCGACCTCATCCCCTCGGACGGCGAAGTCGTCGCCGGTGTCGCCTCGGTCAACGAGGCCGCGATCACCGGCGAGAGCGCGCCCGTCATCCGCGAGGCGGGCGGTGACCGCTCAGCGGTGACGGCGGGCACCCGCGTCATCTCAGACGAGATCCGCGTGCGCGTCACCGTCAATCCGGGACAGGGCTTCCTCGACCGCATGATCGCGCTGGTCGAAGGCGCCGAGCGCCAGAAGACCCCCAACGAGATCGCCCTGACCCTGCTGCTGGTGGGCCTGACCATCATCTTCCTGATCGCCGTCGCCACCATCCCCGGCTTTGCCAGCTATGCGGGCGGCGCGGTGCCGGTGGCGATCCTCGCGGCGCTGCTCATCACGCTGATCCCGACGACGATCGCGGCGCTACTCTCGGCCATCGGCATCGCGGGCATGGACCGGCTGGTGCGCTTCAACGTGCTGGCGAAGTCCGGCCGCGCGGTGGAGGCAGCGGGCGACATCGACGTGCTGTTGCTCGACAAGACCGGCACCATCACCGTCGGCGACCGTCAGGCCAGCGAGTTCCGCACGGTGGGCGGCGTGGGCATGAGCGAACTTGCCGAAGCCGCGCTGGTCGCCAGCCTTGCCGACGAGACGCCCGAGGGCCGCTCGATCGTCGTGCTGGCGCGCGAGAAGTTCGGCCAGACCGCGACGGTGCTTCCCGAGGGCGCCGAGGTCATCCCCTTCACCGCGCAGACCCGCATCTCCGGCGTGAACACCGGCGGGAGGATCATCCAGAAGGGCGCGGTTCAGGCGATCCTTGCCGCCAATCCCGGCGCGGGCGCGACTGCCGCCGCCACCGAACTGCGCCGCATCGCCGACGAGATCGGCCGCGCGGGCGGCACGCCGCTGGCGGTTGCGGTCGATGGCAGGCTGCTGGGCGCGATCTTCCTCAAGGATATCGTCAAGGCGGGCATCCGCGAGCGCTTCGGCGAATTGCGCGCGATGGGCATCCGCACCGTCATGATAACCGGCGACAACCCGCTGACGGCCGCCTCGATCGCGGCGGAATCGGGGGTGGACGACTTCCTCGCCGAAGC
This sequence comes from Novosphingobium resinovorum, assembly GCF_027922145.1. Lineage (GTDB taxonomy): Bacteria > Pseudomonadota > Alphaproteobacteria > Sphingomonadales > Sphingomonadaceae > Novosphingobium > Novosphingobium resinovorum. The sequence continues at coordinate 64,982 of NZ_BSFC01000043.1, forward strand.
CACGCCGGAGGACAAGCTGGCGCTGATCCGCAAGGAACAGCAGGGCGGCCGCCTCGTCGCCATGTGCGGCGACGGCACCAACGACGCCCCCGCGCTGGCGCAGGCGGACGTCGGCGTCGCCATGAACACCGGCACCCAGGCCGCGCGCGAGGCGGGCAACATGGTCGACCTCGACAGCGACCCGACCAAGCTGATCGAGGTCGTCGGCCTCGGCAAGCAACTGCTGATGACGCGCGGCGCGCTGACGACGTTCTCGGTGGCGAACGACGTGGCCAAGTACTTCGCGATCATCCCGGCAATGTTCGTGGCGCTCTACCCCGGCCTCGGCGTGCTCAACGTGATGGGCCTGTCGAGCCCGCAGAGCGCGATCCTTTCGGCGATCATCTTCAACGCGCTCATCATCCCCTGCCTCGTGCCGCTGGCGCTGCGCGGCGTCACGTACAAGCCGATGGGCGCGGGACCGCTGCTGGCGCGCAACCTCGCGGTCTACGGCCTTGGCGGGCTGATCGCGCCGTTCGTCGGCATCAAGCTCATCGATCTCGCGGTCGGCGGGCTGGGACTGGCGTGAGGATGACGGCGAACTGAACCTTCTCTTTCCCGTCATTCCCGCGAAGGCGGGAACCCATCTCCTGAAGTAGCCGATCGCACGGCCATCAGATGGGTCCCCGCCTTCGCGGGAATGACGGGGAAAAAAGGGTAAACCTCTCAACACCGCTCAGGCTGAGCTTGTCGAAGCCCCCGAGGCGAAGCGCAGGCTCACAGGAGACAGACAAATGACCAACGATATTTCAAGCTCGCTGCGCCCCGCGCTCGTGATGACCGGGCTATTCGCCATTCTGCTCGGCCTTGCCTATCCGCTGGCGATGACCGGGATCGGGCAAGCGCTGTTCCCGCGTCAGGCGAATGGCAGCCTCGTCACCGAAAGCGGCAGGGTGATCGGCTCCACCGTGGTCGGGCAGGCCTTCACTTCGGAGCGCTACTTCAACACCCGGCCTTCGGCGGCGGGCGCTTCCGATCAGGGGGGCTACGACGGCCTTGCCTCCTCCGGGTCCAACCTCGGCCCCGCCTCACAGGCGCTGCACGACCGGGTGCAGGCCGATCTCCAACGCATGCAGGCTGCGACACCAGGGCGTCCCGTTCCGTCCGACCTGGTGACCACCTCCGCCTCGGGGCTCGACCCCGATATCAGCCCCGAGGCGGCCTTGTATCAGGTGGACCGCGTGGCCCGCGCGCGCGGGTTCGAACCCGACGCGCTGCGCCGCCTCGTCGCGGGCAGCATCGAGGAGCCAGTGCTCGGCTTCATCGGCGAACGCCGCGTCAACGTGTTCGAACTCAATCGACGACTGGATGCATTGCGCGCTAAGCCGGTCCGGTGAACGAGCCTGAACGCCCATCGCCCGAAGCCCTCCTGCGCGCCGCCGCGCGGGAGGGTCGCGGCCGTCTCAAGATCTTTCTCGGCGCCGCGCCCGGCGTCGGCAAGACCTGGGAGATGTTGACCGAAGGCCACCAGCGCCGCGCGGCGGGGGTGGACGTGGTCGTCGGTGTCGTGGAAACGCACGGGCGGCGAGAGACCGGGGCGCTGGTCGAGGGCCACGAGATCGTCGCCCGCCGCACGGTGGACCACGTCGGTCACACGCTGGGCGAGATGGACATCGACGCCATCCTCGCCCGAGCGCCGGCCTTGGTGCTGGTCGATGAACTCGCGCACACCAACGCACCCGGCAGCCGCCATCCCAAGCGCTATCAGGACGTCGAGGAATTGCTCGACGCCGGGATCGACGTCTGTTCCACGCTCAACATCCAGCACGTCGAGAGCCTGAACGATGTGGTCGCCTCGTTCACCCGCGTCCGCGTGCGCGAGACGGTGCCCGATTCGATACTCGAACAGGCCGAGATCGAAGTCGTCGACATTCCGCCCGACGAACTGATCGAGCGGCTCAGGGACGGCAAGGTCTACGTGCCGCACGAGGCGACGCGCGCGCTGGGGCACTTCTTCTCCAAGTCCAACCTCACCGCGCTGCGCGAACTGGCGCTGCGCCGTGCGGCGCAGGCGGTGGACGCGCAGATGCTGGAGCACGTGCGCGCCCATGCGCTGGCGGGCAGCTTCGCGGTGGGCGAACGCATCGTCGTCGCCGTCAGCGAGCACCCTCATGCCGCCGGACTGGTGCGGGCGGGCAAGCGCATGGCCGACGCCTTGCGCGCGCCTTGGACCGCCGTGCACATCGAGACCCGGCGCGACCAGCACTTCTCCGATGGCGAGCGCCGACAGCTGGCCGATACCCTCGCACTGGCCTCGCGCCTCGGCGCCTCCACCGCCAGCATCCCGGCGGCGGGCGTCGTCGAGGGGCTGGGCGGCTTCGCAAAGGATGCGCGCGCGACGCAGATCGTCATCGGCAAGTCGCACCGCTCATGGTGGTTCGAGGCGCGGCACGGCTCGGTGGTGGACCGGCTGGTGCGCACGATCGGCGACGTCGCCGTGCACGTCCTGCCTTCGGGCGAGCCGGTTGACAGTGGCCGCAAGCCCGAAAGAAGGCGAGGTCAACGATGGGGGCAATGGGGCCATCCGGGGCATTACCTGGGGGCGCTGCTGATGGTCGCGGCAATGACCGTGCTCGGCCGTCTGCTGGTCGAGGTGATCGACCTTGGCAACATCGCGCTGCTCTACCTGATCCCGGTGATGTTCGCGGCGGCCTCGCTCTCGCTGCGGGCGGGGCTGTTCGCGGGGCTGGCCTCCAGCCTCGCCTACAACTTCTTCTTCCTGCCGCCGACCGGCACGCTGACCGTCGCCAATCCCGAGAACGTGATCTCGATCCTGGTGCTGCTGGGCGTGGCGGTGGTCACCAGCCAGTTCGCCGCGCGGGTCCGCGCGCAGGCCGACCTCGCGGGCGCCAGCGCACGCCAGAACGCCGCGCTTGCCAGCTTCTCGCGCCAGTTGACGGCGGCAGCCACGCAGGACGAGCTGATGCAGGCGATCTGCGCCGAAGTCGCCCGTCTGCTCGACGTGCGCGCGGTGCTGCTGCTGCCCTCGCTGGCAGGCCCGGACCTCGCCGCCGCCTATCCGCCCGAGGACCGGATGGATCAGATCGAACTGGCCGCCGCACAATGGGCGATCGATAATGAGCAGCCCGCCGGGCGCGGCTCGGCGACGCTGACCGCCTCCGACTGGCTATTTCACCCGCTGCGTGCGTCCGCCGCATCGGGCCGGGGCGTGATGGCCGTTCTCGGCATCGCGCGCGAGGATGCCGGCGACCCGGTGCGCTCGGACGAAGTGCCGCTGCTGATGAGCCTGCTCGATCAGGCGTCGATCGCCTTCGACCGCATGGCGCTGGAGGAGGAGAACCTCAAGGCGCAAGCCGTGGGCGAGCGCGACCGGCTACGCGCGGCGTTGCTCTCGTCGGTCAGCCATGACTTGCGCACGCCGCTCACCACGATCCTGACGGCGGCGCAGGAGTTCAGGACGCACCCGTCGCCCGACCTCGTCGAGACCATCGATGCCGAGGCGCAGCGCCTCAACCGCTTCGTCGCCAACCTGCTCGACATGGCCCGCGTCGAGGCGGGCGCGCTGCCGATGAAGCCCGAAGCGACCGACCTGTTCGACGCGGTTGCCAGTGCCGTCCACGATACCCGGGGTGCGCTGCAAGGGAGGCAGATCGACCTCGACATTGCGCCGGACATACCATTGGTGCGGCTTGATCCGGTGCTGCTGCACCATTGCCTGATCAACCTGCTCGACAATGCCGGGCGCTATGGCGAACCCGGGACGCCGATCCTGGTGCGCTGCCGTCGTTCGCCGGGCGCCTTGCGGTTGTCGGTGATCGATCGGGGGCCGGGCATTCCGCCGGGTCAGGAAAAGCGCGTGTTCGAGACGTTCACCCGGCTCGAAGGCTCCGACCGGGTGCGCCATGGCACCGGGCTCGGCCTCGCCATCGTCAAGGGTTTCGCCGAGGCCATGGGCCTTTCGGTCGAGGCCGCCAACGCCGAGGACCCCTTCGGCGCCTGCTTCACCATCCGTATTCCCGAGGCGCTGATCATCCGGCACCTCGACAATGAGGACATGCCATGAAGACCCGCCACAAGGTGCTCATCGTCGATGACGAGCCGCATATCCGGCGCCTGATCCAGACGGCGCTCGGAAGGGCCGACTATGCGACGGTCGAGGCAGGCAACGCGCGCGAGACGATGGAGCGCCTGCGCGAGGAGCGCCCAGATCTCGTGCTGCTGGACCTTGGCCTGCCCGATCGTGACGGGCTGGAACTGGTGCCGCTGATCAAGAAGGAGACCGATGCGACGCTGATCATCGTCTCGGCGCGCGATGCCACGGACGAAAAGGTGGCGGCGCTGGATCTGGGGGCGGACGATTACCTGACCAAGCCGTTCGACACTGACGAACTGCTGGCGCGCCTGCGCGTGGCGCTGCGGCACCGGATGGCGCGGGGCGGCGGCGTGTCGGCCGTGACTGCGGGTGACGTGTCGATCGACCTGATGGAGCGGCGCATCACCAAGGCGGGCAGGGAAGTGCACCTCACGCCCAAGGAATATGCCGTGGTCGCGCAACTGGCGCAGCATCCGGGGCGAGTCATCACGCACCACCAGATCATGATGCAGGTCTGGCCGTCCGAGAACGAGCGGCACGTCGAATACCTGCGCGTGCTGGTGCGCAGCCTGCGGCAGAAGCTGGAGGACGATCCGCAGCGCCCGCAAATCATCGGCAACGAGATCGGCGTGGGCTATCGCCTGCACGTGTCGCCGGAGTGACGGGCGCGCGGGCTCTCAGATCTCCACTTGCGAGCCGAGTTCGACGACACGGTTCGTCGGCAGGTTGAAGAACTCCATCGGCGTCGCCGCATTGCGGATCATCCACGCGAAGAGCTTCTCGCGCCAGAGCGCCATGCCGGGCTTCTCGGAGGCGATCAGGGTCTGGCGGCTGAGGAAGTAGCTGGTGTCCATCGACCCGAACGGCGCGCCGCAGGTGGTGACGGCCTTGAGCGAGGCGGGAATGTCCACGTCCTCGAGGAAGCCGTGGCGCAGGCGCATGCGGTAGAAGTTCGCGCCGTGATCGGCGATGGTGATGCGGCCTTCCTCCGGCATCGACGGCACCGCTTCGGTCGTCACCGTGAGGATGACGATGCGCTCGTGCAACACCTTGTTGTGCTTGACGTTGTGAAGCAGCGCGGGCGGCACACCTTCGCTGGTGGAGGAGAGGAAGACGGCCGTACCCGCGACGCGGCGTACCGATCCCGCCGTGGACTTGATGAACAGGTCGAGGTCGATGGCCCCTTCTGCAAGATAGCGGCGCATGACCTTGCGGCCCGTGGACCACGTGGTGAGCATTACGAAGACGATCGCGGCGACCAGCAGCGGGAACCAGCCGCCGTCGGGGATCTTCGTCGCGTTCGACAGGAAGTAGGCGCCGTCGATGATCAGGAACAGTCCGGTGACAGTCCCCGCCACCACCGGCGGCCAGCGCCAGACGCTGAAGGTCAGGACGCCCAGCATGCAGGCGGTGATCACCATCGTCCCCGTCACCGCGATGCCGTAAGCCGCCGCCAGACTGCCCGATGAGCGGAACGAGAGCACCAGCAGGACGACGAAGACCAGCAGCGCCCAGTTGACGATCGGTACGTAGACCTGCCCCTCCGCCGAAGCGCTGGTGTGGAGGATGCGCAGCCTCGGCAGGAAGCCGAGCTGCACCGCCTGGCGGGTGATCGAGAACGCGCCCGAAATCACCGCCTGGCTGGCGATGACGGTGGCCAGCGTCGCGAGGATCACTAGCGGCAGTCGTGCCCATTCCGGGGCGAGCAGGAAGAAGGGATTGCTCGCCGCCTCGGGATGGTCGAGCAGCAGAGCGCCCTGTCCCATGTAGTTGAGCATGAGGCAGGGCAGCGCGGCGTAGAGCCAGGCGATGCTGATGGCCTTGCGGCCGAAATGCCCCATGTCGGCATAGAGCGCCTCCGCGCCGGTCACCGCCAGCACCACCGACCCCAGCGCGAGGAACGCCAGCCTGGGATCGAGCGCGAAGAAGTGCCAGGCCCAGTACGGGTTGACGATGCCGATGATCTGAGGATGGACGATGATGTTGGTCACGCCCAGCACCGCGAGAACAACGAAGTACACCGCCATGACCGGCCCGAAGAATGCGCCGACCCGCTCGGTGCCGTGCTTCTGAATCAGGAACAGGCCGAGGAGGATGACGATCGCGATCGGCAGCACCAGTTCGCCCAGCGACGTCTCCACGACGGTAAGCCCCTCGACCGCCGACAACACGGAGATGGCGGGGGTGATGATCGCATCGCCATAGAACAGCGCGGTCGCGATCACGCCCAGCATCGCGATCACCGGCGTCCAGCGCGTTTCGCCCAGGCTCCGCCCGATCAGCGCGAGGAGGGCCATCGAGCCGCCTTCGCCCTCGTTGTCGGCGCGCATGACGATGAAGACGTACTTGAACGTCACGATCAGCGTCATCGTCCAGAAGATCAGCGAGAGCACGCCGAAGATGTGCGCGTGGTCCACGGCCAGCGGATGGTGCCCGACGAAGCTCTCCTTGAGCGCATAGAGCGGGGACGTGCCGATATCCCCGAACACCACGCCCAGCGCACCGAGCGCGAGCGTCGGCAGCCGCCCGTGAGGTCCGCTGCCGTGGCCCGAAATCGCACCGGTCTGATCGCTGCTCAAGTCATGACCCCTTGGTTGCATTGCCCGATGCCCATGCCATGGAACCGCATTTGATCTCCATATCGGCAAGGTGCCGAACGCATATGATCGGCATATGATTTGCGTTTTCCCGGCGCAAATTCCGCCGCGATCTTATGCAATCTCAATGCCAAGCCACAGGTTCCCCTCTCGAATTGCTATGCGAAGGTGCGTAGTTGAAGCGCCTCCTCAAGGGAGGTGACATATGATCCGTTGGCATGAAACTCTGGCGGCGCAGATGGGCTTGCGCGTCTGCGGCTTCGCTGTCCTGACGCTCGCGGCGCTGACGGTGCGCGTGCTGTACACGCGGGTGCATGCCCATCCGCCCGCACCGGCCAGCCTTGCCGATCTTGGCCTGTGCGCGATCGTCGTCGTGCTCATGGTCGTGGGCGATGCCCTGCTGTTCGCGGGGCCGGCCTTGTGGAAGCAGGTGATGGTCCCCGGGCGCTGGTCGGCTACGGCCTAGCGGAGATCGAACTCGATCGGCACGGTCAGTTCCACGGTATCCAGACGTCCCGCAGGAATGGCGGGCAGGGGCTGCGCGCGCCGCAGCGTGTCGAGCGCCGCCTGATCGAGCATGAATGAGCCGGACTTGCGCACGATCGCGCAGGACAGGACGAACCTTGCGCGGTTCATCGTGAAGCGCACTTGCACCGCGCCCTATTGCCGGGCCGCGTGGGCACGGGCGCGGATAGCGGCGGAAGCGCTCCAGGTGAGCGAGGACCGATGCCTCCCAGTCGAGCCGGGATCGACGATTTCCGCCAGCTCGGAGGCGAGGGGCTCGTTGGCCGGTCCGGCGGCGAGCACGACCATCGGCTGGCGCGGAATTTCCCGCTCCGGCTGTGGCCTGGCCTCTTGTCTCTCGACGTCAGGCGTTCTGGACGATGTCTTAGGCCAGACCGACATCGCCCACGATCGTCACGGCATAGCGGATGAGAGCGGGACGATTCTCCAGCAAAAGGCTCAGAGCATCCCGCGTCCTGGGTTCCATTCTGTTCGCGGGTGGGTGATCCATGCCGCGCGGACTAGGAGAGCAGTTGTTGCGAACCAATCTCACAAAGAGTCGAAGCAGTCGGGCGTATCAGGACATCTCGAACATCGACCGTGCCGCAGGCGCATCCTGCGGCTTCCCGAAATAGTACCCCTGGATCTTGCTGCAACCGAGAGCCCTTACGAGGTCGACATCCCGGCGGGTTTCGACCCCTTCCGCGGTGGTGCTGATGCCCAGACTGTCCGCCAGGGTCACCACTGCGCGCAGGATCGCAAGGCATTCCCTGTTTCCGCCAGCGGCGCCCTGAACGAACGATCGATCGAGCTTGATCGTGGAGAAGCGTATGTTGCGCAAGTAGCCCAGTGACGAATAGCCGGTGCCGAAATCGTCCAGCGCCACCGTACATCCCAGCGCCATGACGTGCTCTAAAGCGGTACAGGCCCGCGTCGCGTCGCTCAGGAAGATGCTTTCGGTAACCTCGATCTCGAGACGTTCGGGAGCTAGGCCGCTTGCCGCAAGGGCACTGACGATGTTCGTGACGAAGTTCGGGTCCAGCAACTGCTCGCCAGACACGTTTACTGCGATGCGTACGTCCCCCGGCCAACCGGCCGCCGCCTTGCAGGCTTCGCGTAATACCCATTCCCCGATGGGAATGATGAGGCGTGTCTCTTCCGCGAGAGGGATGAACTTTTCCGGGCTGACTGTGCCATACTCTGCGTTTCGCCAGCGCAGCAGTGCCTCGAAACTGGTTATCGCTTCCGACTGCGCATCGACCACGGGCTGGAACACGAGGTGCAGTTCGTTGTGCTTCATGGCGCCCCGCAAGGCTATCTCCAGCTTGCGACGTTCTTCGGCGTGCGCGTGGAAGCTGCGCTCGTAGCGGCAGTGCGAATTGCCGCGGGCCTCCTTGGCGCGGTAAAGTGCAAGGTCGGCATTGCGCATCATCATCTCGGCGTTTGCACCGTCGTGCGGCCCCACGGCCCAGCCTACGGAAGCGCCCACGAATACCGTATGATGCCCGATCTCGTAGGGTTGGATCAGCCGATCCGTGATCCGCCGGATCAAAAGTCTGACCCGGTCGAGGTTGGATGCATCAGGAACGACTACCGCGAAGGCATCGCCACTGAAACGGCCGCACAGGTCGCTGTCGGCGATCTGCTCCCTCAGCCTTTCGGCAACGCGCACCAGCAGAGTATCGCCGACATCGTGGCCGAGCGTGTCGTTCACCGCCTTGAACCTATCGAGATCGATCATAAGGAATGCGCAGGCATTGCGCTGCCGCTGCGCGGTGCGATCAAGTGCAGATGCCAGCGCTTCGGTGACCATCGCCCGGTTCGGTAGTCCCGTCAGAGAGTCATACCGGGCCATGCGGTTCATTGTTTCGAGATTTTCCCGGCCTTCGGTTACATCGCATCCGGTTCCGCGATAGCCTACGAACCTATCCTCGCAGTAATGCGGTTGAGCTGACAATTTCCACCACTGGGTTCGTCCGCCGGTACTGACCTTGATGGCAAGGTCGCAGATGTTTTCGCGACGTTTCATGCGCTCGGCGAGTTCGGCGCAAGCCGGAGGAGTGTCCCCGACACACGCTCCCGCGATCAGCCTGCGAAATGAGATGCCTTCCAGATCGGAGGGATCGCGTCCCGCTGCGAGCGCAAAGCGCGGCGAAACGCCAAGGAGGCGCAGGGACACATCGGTTTGCCAATGCCAGTGTGCACCGTCTTGTCCGAACTCGCATTGCGCCGATGCCGCGGCATCGGCACTGCGGACCGGTTGTCCGTCGGCTTTTCCGCCGACTTTCGAAGCAGCAGAGGCGCGTTTTCGTTCCACGATGGCTGCGGATGTGATCGCGACGAACAGCAGTGCGATCGTGGCCATGGCCGGATCGGATGCGAGCAGGAACCAGGCCGCACTGGAATTGCCCACGATGCCGCAGAAGATGAGAGCTGCTCCCGGCGTTGCGGTTGCACGCGAAACCGATGCTGCCATCAACAGAGCGAGCACCGCCCACAACTGCGTCGCCGTTTCCATGCCTGCCTGCGATCCGAAAGCCCACAAGGGCAAGGCCCACGGCACTGCAGAGAGTATCGTCCCGGCATGTGATGATAGCCAGCCGGGCGAAGGCCGGTGCCGTGTACGGTTTAGCCGACTGTCGAGCAGCGGCGCGAGCGCCGCCAGGGTCAGCCATGCCATGATCGCTGTCGAAGAGACCTTTCCTGACAGCATAAGCGCCAAGGCCGCCGCGGCCAGCGCATGCATAATCGCCTTCCGGAAGCTCGTTGCGAAACCGGTCCAGGCCGCCGCGATCGCAAGCCAGGCTCGACCATCGGTAAAGGTGCTCGCGGAGGTTGCCGCGCTTGTCAGGGTTGTATCCTTGGACAGCATCTTGCTCGCGTCAGGCCTCTCTGTTCCAGCCACGGCGATAAGGTTGTAAAGGTTAGCGGTAAGTAAATGCTTGTCAGTGCGATGAAAAGCATGCACGCCCTACGTATCGATCCGCGAAGTTCTGATGGTAAAATTTGCGGTTTATTGGTCTCCGTAACCCGACGTAGCGGCAATTAGCGCCCGGGATCGCAACCGATCCGACGCTACCTTGAAGATGCCATAGCAAGGCCCTGGGTTGCGTCCGCCAGCGGTGTTTGCGTAACCATCGCAGCGGTTTTCCATGGGGCAGGCCGCTTTTCTGGGTGACCCGGACGGTACTCCGTCGCCAGACGACACGCTGACAAGGCGCCTTGCGTGCCCGATACCCTCGAAACGGCTTCGATTTGAGATGAACGGCGGCGATGGCTTCGTAACCTGATGCCGGGCAACTCGCTCGCTATGCGGGCAAAATCAGGCAATCGAAGATCATGAGGGCAATTCCCGAGAACGCGCGCGACGGCGCGATGCGCAGGTTCCGGACCTCCGGAGCAATCCGTCGCGCCCTGCTCGTCGTAGGTGCGGCCCTCACGATTGCGGCTCAGCCTTCGCTGGCACAGGGCTCCAAGGCGCTCAATCAGTCGCCGACCATCGACAGGGACCGACTCGATCGACAGGACCCCGCGATCCCGCGCGCCGCGCCGCCGGCGGAACTTCCCTCCGCGCCTGTAAGCGTGGACACCGCAGCCAGCACCGTGGCGCTCAAGGAGGTCCGCTACCTTGGCGCTACTCTCGATCGCAGGAAACTCGACGCCGCAACGGGTCCCTTCGTCGGTGGGCCGTTAGACCGGGACGCATTGCAGAAGCTCGCGAACGCGGTCAGCGCAGCTTACGCGAGCAGTGACATTGCGTTCTATGCCGTGAGCATTCCCGCGCAATCGGCGGCGGACGGCGTGCTGACGGTTCAGGTGCTTGAGGGGCGGATCGTACAATATGCTCTGGCGGGGGAAACCAGCAGTACACCCAAGCGGCTCATCGACGCCCATATAAAGCGCCTCATGCGGGACACGCCGACGCACAAGTCGACGATCGAGCGAACGCTGTCTTTGCTGCGTGACATTCCCGGCCAGACGGTAGAGGCGAAGCTGCGCGGCACGGCGAAGCCAGGCGAACTCGCGCTCGATCTCGATGTGCGTCGCAAGCAGGTCGAGATCACCGTCAACCTCAACAATCGCGGCGTCTTCAACGTCACCACCGGAGCGCAGGCGCAGGCTGCAGTGGCATTCAACGGTCTGCTCCGTGAGGGCGACAGCACGCGCCTGTCGGGTTACGTTCCCCTTCAGCCGCACCGCTATCAATTCTACTCGGCGAGCCACCAGACTCCCATTGGATCGAGCGGTACCACAGTGGGCCTTACAGGCGCTTACGTGCGGACCCGGACGCGCGATCTCGACATTTTGGGCGAGGCCAAGCAACTCGGCATCGTCGTCAGTCATCCGCTGGTTCGCAGCTATAAGCGCAACCTGACGCTGACAGCCTCGCTTGATGGCACGAACAGCGACAATTATTACCTCGATACCGCATTCGGCGGGTTCCGTACGCGCGCCGCGCGTCTGGGTGCGAGTTGGTCCGCGATCGGGAAGACGAGCGGCTACGGCGTCTCGCTCTCTCTAAGCCACGGCCTTGGCGGCTTGGGGGCCCGGGCGATCTCGGGATATTCCCGGGTGGCGTTCCGCAAGGCTAACCTTCAGGCGACTTTCGTGAAGGAACTCGATCCCAGGTTTGCCGCCAAGATCAGTTTGCGAGGTCAATATAGTCCCGATCGATTGCCGACGACCGAACGTGTCGTACTTGGCGGAGAAGGAGCGGGCCTTGCCTACCGCGACGGATTTCTCACCGCTGACAGGGCGGTTTCCGGATCCGCAGAACTATCCTGGCGAGCGCTTGGCAGCAAGTCGAGCGCGAGAGCGCTAACATTTTTTGCGTATACCGATGCCGCACTTGCGCGTTCGCTTGCGCGTCCTGTCTACAATCTGCCGGGCCGTGACTACTCGCTCGCGTCGGCGGGTGGAGGCATTCGCGTGACGCCCCTGAAGGGCTGGACCGCGACAGGTCAGGTTGCTGTCCCCGTCAAGAAACCATTCGATGGGATGAGCAGCAAGGCGCGGTTCTTCTTCAGCGTGTCCCGGACACTCTGATTTCCCGCTTTTGCGTATACGCAAAAAGGCGCAAGGCCAGAATAGGGGCTATTCATGCAGAATGTTTGGGAGGCCTGGTCCGGCGCGCTGTCGCCGGCTGAGTGCGACAAGATACTCGCACGCGCACGAAAGTATCCTGAGGCCAATGCTACGATCGGATTCTCCGATACCCTTCGCAGCGATCAAAGCTACCGTAGTTCGACGATCCGCTGGCTGGACGCGATTCAGGAGCGCGACATCGTCGTGCGGCTCATGAACCTCGTCCGTTCATCGAACCGCACCAACTTCGGCGTCGATATCGATGCGCCGTACGAAATCCAGTTCACCGAATATCGTGCCACTAACAACGGACACTACGATTGGCATCAGGACGTGTGGCTGGAATCAACACGCCCATATGCGCGCAAGCTTTCAGTCGTGGTGCAATTGTCGGCACCGGACGACTACAAGGGCGGCGAATTTGAGTTCTTCGGCATCCAGAGCCCAGGTGAGACCTTCGCCGGAAGGGGCAGTGTCTTGATCTTTCCCTCCTTCCTGCAGCACCGGGTACTGCCGGTGACCGACGGCTTGCGCCGAAGCCTCGTAACCTGGGTTGAAGGCCCGAACTGGCGCTGACGTCGCGGGCGAGACTGGGTCCGAATCGGCCCTTTCCTCTGCTTCGCCGCGCAATGCCTCGCAAAAGGTCTTCTCGCATGGATCCTGCAGGCCGGGAAGAGGTGCAGGCACTCCGGACGGCACGCAACACGGGGCTGCTTACCTGAAAAGCCATCGAGGCGGCGCTCTCGTAGGAAGCCTTCGCAGCGAGGGCAGTTCGACTGGCCAGATGCCTCACGGACGTAACATCATAAAGCCTGACACCAGACGGAAAGCGCAAGGCACTCGGAGCTTTGCGATAACGGCGGAGGAAACAAACTTGCAGCATTCAAAATCCGGCTCGACGATGCGCCTTGCGATTGGTCTTGCGGTATGCGCCGTTGCACTCGGCGTGCATTCCGCACCTGCTTTCGCGCAGAGTTATGAGGCTGACGGCACTACACCGGGTCAGGCGGCGGTCGGTGCAGCCCTCGATGCCCTCGCACCGTCGGCAGCGGCGGGGTATGCAGGCATCCTTGATGCGATTGATGCGCTCCCCGATGCGAGTGCTCGGGCCGAAGCGCTCGGGCAACTCGGTGCGGCGCCTTATCGGCTTATGCCTCGGCTCTCGATCCAGTCCATGGACGCAACCGACCGGGAAATCCGCGGCTACCTGGCGCAGCGTCGCGAGTTTGCACTCGATGCTTCGCCAGGAGTGCCGGTAAGTGGTGACCGCACGATCAATGTGATGGTCAGCTACGGCCTCAAACAAGGCGACTATCACGCAAGGCCGGATCGGCCGCGCGCCAATTTCGACAGCCGCTCGATCCGGGCGGGTTTCGACATTTCGCCGGTGCCGGGATTGATCCTGGGCACGTCGATCGGGATTGATGGCATCGATGCGAACCTGGATCGCAGCCAGCAACCTCGCAGCACGCTGTTCAATGCCAACGTCACGCCTTACGCCAGCTATACCAATGGACGTTATTATGTGGATGCCACGGCGGGCTATACCCGCAGCTGGTATCAGTTGAGACGCCAAGTCAGTTTCACTGGCTTCAGCGACCGGCTGCAGTCCGGGCCAAACGGCGACAACGCCGCGGCCACGGTAGAGGCCGGAGGCATCTTCAAGCTCGGCGTCCTTCGGGCGCAACCTTTCGCCGGGCTTCACTATCGCTATGCTGATCTCGGCGGCTTCGTCGAAAGTGGTGGGCCGGCTTCACTTGCCGTTGCCAAGTTCAAGACGGAATCGGTGCGCAGCAGTCTGGGGATGCGGGCTTCCGCATCGCTCCGGAAGGGGGCATGGACCTTGCGCCCCAGCGTCGAGGCGCAGTGGCAGCGGGAACTGCGGTCGCGGCCGGAAAGCCGGATCGAGGCGATCTTCCTGCAGGGCGGCACGCCGATCTTCACGCTACCGTCCACCCGCTACGATCGTGATGGCGCAGTCGTAGGAGCCGGGATCAGTGCGGTGTACGGCGAGCGGACGGCGCTTCGACTGTCCTATTCCGGCGAGTTCGCCAACGACCGCCGCATCCATGGTTTCGCGATAACGGCCAATCACCGCTTCTGAAATCGCAGTCTTTTCGCGAGGAAATAGAGCCGATCCGAACCTAGTTCGCCGGGCGGCGGAGCCATTCCTTTCGCTATGTTCGGCCTGGGCTCGATCCAGTGGATCATAGCAAGGAAGGGGACGCACGGTGGGGAGCTTTGTTCGGGATATATTGACGACGCTATCCTATGAACCGGAACCGGCAGAGGCTTTGCGCTTCGAAAGCGAGGAACTTTCACGCCTCGATCAGCGGCTGGCCGGCGTCGCGCAGGGAGGATCAAGGGGGCGTACGGCGATTTCCATCCGTCCATCCGACTGTTCGGTATGGGATGGCAATCCACGCGACGTGCCTGGACTTTCGGCCGAAAGCTGCCGTTCACTCATAGAATCGATTGCGCAGGAAGACGGGAACCGCATTCCGGTACTCGTCCGTCACAACGCTCCGGGGGCGGATTGTCCCTACGAACTGCTGGTCGGCAGCCGGCGCCGGTTCTGTGTGGACTGGCTGAATCACAATGGCCGCCCCGAGATCCGCCTCAATGCGATGATCGTCGACCTGAGCGACGAGGAAGCCTTCCGCCTTGCGGACATCGAGAACCGTGAGCGGCAGGATATCACGGAGCTGGATCGCGCGCGCAGTTACCAGAGTGCGGTCGATCGCTTCTACGGCGGTGTCCAGTCGCGCATGGCCGAGGCTCTGAACCTTTCCAACAGCCAGCTCAGCCGCCTGCTGTCGCTCGCGCAGATGCCGGACGAGGTCGTCGATGCCTTCGCCACGCGCGAAGAACTGCGTGTGCGCCATTCCGAAGTGTTGACCCCGTTGCTGCGTCGTGGCGAGCAGCGCGAGCGCGTGCTGGTCGCCGCGCGGGCCATCGGGCATGAACAGCAACGCTTCGCGGCGGCGGGCGAGAAGATGATCTCGGCCGCGACGGTCCTGTCTCGTCTGAAGCATGCAGCGGGAGAAGGCTCCACGTCGCAGGGGAGCGAAACCGTACTGCTGGTGGGCGATGCGCGGGTCGGGCGGGTAAGGTCGGTCAAGGACGGCCTTGCGGTCGAACTGACCCTGACGCCCGATACCGATCTCGATCAGGTGTTGGCGATCGTCCGAGAAGCCGTTCTGGACAGCCGCTCTCGAGTCGCCCGCGAGATCGAAGCCGCAGCAGACTGAGTTGCGGCGCTCTCGTATCCGCCGAGCGTGGATGCGGATATAAATAACCGTCATTTCGGCTCCATCTCCCGGCTCGCGCGCAAAGCGGATTTTGCTCGCGAGCCTTTGCTTTTTCCGGGTTCTTGCCAGATTTCGAGGGCGATGCACCGTCCGGTGCTTTTCTCGCGAGCCGTTTTCCCAGGCATGCACAGCTGTTTGCGAAAACGAGCCGGATAAGCTGGAGGTGCCCGTTTGAGCCTCTAGCCGGGGCGGCTTCTTCTGAGCGCGATGTCTTCCACGACAGTCCTTTAGCCTTTGCGGACTGGGCATTTTATGGAGGACAACAAGATGCCGCTTAGTAAGCAGCGCAAATCGACAAGGCACATATTGCTGTGTGCGAGCGCCATTCCCCTTCTTCTGCTGGGAGCCTGCGCCGATGGCGTCGGGTTCCGTGTCGGTGCTGGCGGCGGTGGCACGCCGTCAGGCCCGAGCGGCCCAACCGGTCCAAGTGATCCGTCCGGCCCGACTGGTCCTGGCGGCCCGACTGGTCCTGGCGGCCCGACTGGTCCTGGCGGCCCGACTGGTCCTGGCGGCCCGACTGGTCCTGGCGGCCCGACTGGTCCTGGCGGCCCGACCGGCCCTGGCGGCCCGACCGGCCCTGGCGGCCCGACCGGCCCTGGCGGCCCGACCGGCCCTGGCGGCCCGACCGGCCCTGGCGGCCCGACCGGCCCTGGCGGCCCGACTGGTCCTGGCGGCCCGACCGGCCCCGGCGGTCCGACTGGCCCTGGCGGTCCGACTGGCCCTGGCGGTCCGACCGGTCCATCCGGCAGCTACACCGGTCCCGTGGCTGGTGTCGGAGTGGGTGGCACGCCCATCCTCGGGCCGAGTGGTTCGGGCACGCTGATCGACGTGAACGTGGCTCCTGACGTCGCCACCGGCAATGGCGGTACCATCGCCGTCGATGTGCTCACCGGTGACGGCCATATCGTCAACGTTGCGTTGCCGACCACTACTCAGCAAACGCAAGAGGCTCTGGCCCCTGTGGGCTCGTTGGCTGGCGCGCTGCTCGGTCAGCAGGTGGGCTCGACGGTGACGCAAGTCACCAACGGGCTGTCCCCGACGGTGGCGGTGGTGACTTCGACCGTTAGCCAGGTGACGACGCCGATACTTGGTACGGTCGATGCGGTACTGGCTCCGGTCGTGGGACAGAACGGCCTGCTTGGCCCTCTCACCGGGCAACTCGGAGGGTTGGTTGATGGCATTACCGGCACTCTGCCGGGTGGCGGCTCCGGCACGGCACCGACTTACACCGGACCGCTGGTCGGCCTGGACCTTGGCAACAATGTCCTGACCGGGCCAAGTACGAGCGGCACTCTGGCAGGTGTCAACGTATTGTCTGAAAACCCGGGGCTCGTATCCGGGCAACTCGTGACGGCCGACGTGCTGGCGGATGGCAGCATCCTTGACGTCACCATCCCGACGACGGCGGCAGGCGTGGCGCAAGGTCTTGCTCCGGTGGGCAACCTTGCCGGTTCGCTGCTCGGTGCGCAGGTAGGGGCCGGCGTAACGCAGGTCACGAACGGGCTGGCCCCGGTAGTGGCTCCGGTTACGAGCGTGGTGGATGCCGTTGCCTCTCCGGTGCTTGACACGCTGAACGGGACGCTGGGCCAAGTCATCGGCGGCGTTGGCTCCGGCGAGACGGGCGGGACCGTCCTTGCTCCGGTGACCGGCGTGGTCGGGGGTCTTCTCGGCGGCGTGACTGGCGGCGGCGGCACGGGCGATGTCCTTGCTCCGGTGACTGGCGTGGTCGGGGGTCTTCTCGGCGGCGTGACTGGCGGCGGCGGCACGGGCGATGTCCTTGCTCCGGTAACCGGAGTGGTCGGCGGTTTGCTCGGAGGCACTGGCACCGGCGGCTCGGGCGCAGCAGGCCTGCTCGCTCCCGTAACCGGGGTCGTGGGCAGCTTAGTGGGCGCCACCGGGTCCGGTACAGGCACTGGCACCGTCCTCGCTCCGGTCACTGGACTGGTCGGGGGGCTGCTGGGGGGCGGCACGGGCAACTGAACTGAGGCCGGCGTGTCCACCGCCTTGTTGCCCTCCCCCTGGTTGGACACGCCGCAGCCCGACCTCGGATAACGAGGTGGGGGGAGGGGACGGCCCTTGCCGTGGGTCGTCCCCTCTAACTGCCGAATAAAAGAGAAGGACCTTGTGATGAGAACTAATGGGCAACAGTCAGCACGCGAATTGCTGCATACCGCGCAACGGATGCTTGAAGACGAACATGCATTCGCCGCAGCAGCGATGGTCGAAGGCGCCATCGAATGCCTCGAACACGGCACTTTTCCATCGATTGCAGCGCGCTCGCCGGCGCGTCGCTTTGGCCATGCACTGCGAGCGACTTCATATCGCAGTTGTGCTTAAGCAGGTAGCGGAAGCGCCGCTATCATGGGTCTGGTGATAACTTTTCGATTTCTAACAATGTTTATGGCTCGTTATTGATTTGGAAACGTAATGCCACCTAAGTGAATGTAATTAGACCCGGGCCGATGATGTTCGGGCTTCAGGTGAGAGAAGCTGATGGGAAACGATCAAGCTTTGGTATTGCTGATCGACGACGTGAGCGCGATCGTCGAGGAACTGCTGACGTTCATGGCGCTGCATGACATATGCGCCGTCGGCGTCGAGGATCTCGATCAGGCGATGGTGATGCTCGAACGTCACGCGTCGATCCGTGTGTTGGCTTGCGACGTGCGGTTAGGGGGCGAGTCCGGATTGTCGATCGTATCGCGTATTCGTGCGCATGCCGAGTTGAGCGAGCGTGAATTTCGCTATCTTTTCATAACCGGCGATCAGCTTCGTCCGGACCCCGACCTGGCGTTGCCACATCATCTGGTGCTCACCAAGCCGGTGCAGCCGCAACTGCTCATCAGTACGCTCACCGCTATGCTCGACGCCGGCAATGAAGTGCATGAAAACGCGGAAGGCTTCGAATGAAACCGAACGAGATCACCCAGCGCGATGTCGAGAACTGGGGCCGATGCACGCCGACAAGCCAGCTTTGCCGTGACACGGACGGCACTGCGCATCGGGCCGGTTGCGGGATCGACCCGGCCGGTGTCGAGCAATTGTTCGAGACGATCGCCGCCAAGGCGCGTCTTGCCGATCTTGGTGAGCAAAGTTCGGAACTGGCGCATGAACTGCGCCAGCCACTATTTTCCATCGCGATCGCCAACGAAAACCTGCGTCTACTGCTCGAGCGCAACGATGGTATGCAGCCACAACTCGCCAAGGCGATCGAACGGATCGCCGAGCAGGTGCAGAGGGCGCAGACGATCATCGATCATACGCTGGATTATGCCTCCGGCAACAGCAGGGGCGTGGTCAGCGCAGACTTCGGTGTGGCTGCCCGCGATGCGGTGCGGTTCCTGAGACCACTGTTCGAGAAGGCCAACATCAGGGTCGAGCAATGCCGGACGCCGGTTCCCGCGAACGTCGGCTTGTGCCAGATCGAGGCGGAACAGGTGCTCGTCAACATTCTGCGCAACGCGGCGGAGAGCATCGAAGCGCGCCGGGAGGCGGGCTGGCGGGGTGTGGGACGCATTGCGATCCGTCTCTCGATCGAGGGAGAGGCACTGCGTTGCATAATTTCCGACAACGGGGCCGGACTGTCGCGAGAGCAGGCAAGGGCCGCCTTCCAGCAGTTCTTCACTACCAAACCACGTAATGGAACGGGCCTGGGCCTGCACATCTGCCGCCAGGTGCTGGGCAAGATCGGCGGCGTCGTCGAACTGTCGCCGGGCGATGTCGAAGGCGCGTGCGTGAAGATCGAACTGCCGCTATTGGTGGTAGGCTGATACCCGATCAGATGTCGTCGCGGCCGAGGCGGATTACGAAGCGCAGCGGTTTACGGTTATGTAGCACGCAGCGAAATTCGCTCGATGCTTCCTGCGCGACCTGTTCGACCAGCCAGAGTGTGGCGCCGTCGATCGTGCGCGCGGGCATGGGGTTCGCGTTCTCGTCCATGCAATCGACGGTAATCACGACGTGGGCGGGCGTGATGCTCGCGTTGAGCAGGACTTCGCCTTTGTGCTTGCTTCCGTCCTTGCCGAAGAAGCTGGAAAAAGCGCTGAGCAGAGCCGCTACCGCCATCATCTGCAGCGCACCGTACTGTCCGGGTACGAGGTAATCGAGGCCCGTCCCGCGCAAGTGGACTGCAACTCCGTGGTGTCGCACGTTGGATCGAGTGGTCGCGATCGCGCATTCCAGTGCGTTTTGGACGGTCAGCGCGCCGTCGCCTTCGCGACCGTCTCGGCCGAACCAGCGGAACAGGCTGAGGATGTGGGCGGCGCCTTCGGTATGGGTGGCGATACGGGCCACGCGCTCGTGGATCTGCTGGCGGTTGACCTCATCGATGTCGAGATGGCTGACGATGTAGTCCATGTTGGCGTTTGCCATCGATATGACGTTCAGCGGTTGGGCAAGGTCGTGCAGCATCCCGCTGGCGATGCGGCCGAGAAGGAGATCGCGGGTGACTTCGGCCATGCCGCCTTCGCCCCATGCAAGGAGCCTTGCATCGACCATTGCAAGATGACGGGCAATTCCTGCGCCGATGAACGCCGCGCATAATGCGGAAAGAATACCCAGCGTAGGGCCAAGAATCGGCCCTGCAAAGAAGTAGGCAAACAGACACAAGGCTCCCACCGTCATGGCAGCAGGCCACGACCAGCGGGGAACGCGCAGCAATGTCGTCGTCAGTCGCCGGGGCAGCAGCGCCGCGCAGGACACCAGCACGAGGTCTGCCCAGAATATCGGCGATCCCGCGGCTTCGCCAGCCGGCAAGGCTCCGATCGCCAATAACACTGCTGTCACGAGCGACAGGCGCGGCCTGTGCAAGACGTATAACGCGCCTGAAGACGCGGCTGAGATCACCCCGGCGCCGGGCGAATGGGGTGCGACGAGCCCAAGGGTCAGCGCTGCCAGCGCCGTTGTCGCGGCGTAGAGACGGGTCCCGTCGCTCCATCTGCGGGCCTTGCGGGACCGTTTGGTATCTCGTTCGTCCGCGTGTGCCTTCGCGTTGTCGCCGATCGCTTCCTGAACGGGGATCACTGGGTGCCCCTCTTTGATGCTGCGTTGTTCACAATGTGTGCCTCATCGTCATAGTGAGGGTCGGGAAGCGCGATCGGCGTTTCGGTTCCTGCCCCCTCATGCAAGCAAGTCCAAGCCTCTGTTGAGGAATTCGTTTGCAGAGTCCCGCAATGTCCTTGACGACGATGTGTCGGAGCATGGTCGGTCAGGACGGTCTTGAACATGTGTTCCTATTGCCTCGACTATCGGCGCAAGTCACGAAAAGAACCGAAGTGAGGGTTACTTCCTGTTCATCCATTGCGGGCGATCTCCCGAATTACAGGGATGTTGCACCGCGCACTTGTGCGCAGGCCTGCAGGGAGCGACCAACTGCGGAAATCCGGGCATGCCGATCCCCTCGCATCGGCTCCTTCTCCATGATGGACTGAATTCGGCACAGGTTACCATTCACAAATGGAAGTGAACCTGTCCCGGCAAGGAACGGTTCACAATTTTCGCGGGGTGCAGGGGCAGCACTCCGTTTGCGTAAGCGCAATGGCAAAGGGGAATTGCATGCGCCTGGGTTCAAAAGCGAAGCTGACGATCACTGTCGGGCTCGTTGCGGCCGCAACGTTCGGTTTCCTGGGTGTCAGGGAACTGGGGCGTTCGGCCACCCCGCGCGGCGCGTCGGGGCCGGTGCGGGGGCTGGCAGCGGGATCGACGCAGGCTGAAGGTGCCATCCTCGCTGTTGCCACGCGCGACGTGAAGATCGGAGAGACGATCACGGCGGACATGATCCGCAATGCCTCTCTCGACCCCTCCCGTGTTCCCGGCGCGGCTACCCCCGCCGAAGTCGTCGGCCGGGTTGCTACCCGCGACATCCGGGCCAATACTCCGATCCCGCGCGAGGCGCTGCAGCAGGAAGGCAAGCTGGCGATCCGCGTGCCGGTCGGCATGCGCGCGATCAGCATCGACACGACCGCGGAGATCGCAGTGGCCGGCCTCGTCCGTCCGGGCGACCGGGTCGATGTCCAGGTGGTCTATCCCGGCGAGGATGCGATTGCAGGCGCGCGTGGCAACGGCCGCAGCCGGTCTACCACGCTGTTGCAGATGGTGCCGGTGCTGGCGGTGGGCGAAGTCGTCGTCGGTGCTCCGGTCAAGGACGGGGTGACGGGCGCGGTATCCGCGCCTCCGCCTCCCGCGCGCAACCTAACGCTGGCTCTCGATCCGCAGCAGGTGTCCGAACTCTCGCTCGCGAAGAGCACCGGCGCGCTCTACCTCTCGCTGCGCAATCCCGAGGACAAGCAGGAAGTCGCGACGGCGCAGGTCGCATCCATTCTCGAGGCTCCTTCGGCGGCGGCAAGGCCGACGCCGGCGTTTGCCGCCGCGCCTCCCCCTCGCGCGGCGGCAGCGCCTCCTGCCAGGACGGTACAGCCACGCCGCGCTCCCGCCCCCCATGCGATCGAGCTGGTGGTCGGCGGCAATCGCGAAACGATCTATTCGGGGAGTGGCGCACAATGAGGGCGCAGTATGCAAGCGGCCTGCTGGCCTGCGTCGCCGCGATGGCGCCGGCTATCGCAAGCGCGCAGGATCAACGTACGCTTCAGATCGACGAGGCGCAGACCCTGCGCTTCACCCGCTCGATCGCTCGCATCGAGGTCAACCGCGACAACGTGATTGCCGTCTCTGCGCCGACCTCGCAGTCGTTGCGGGTCAGCGGGCAGGGGGCAGGCGACGCGGCGCTCAGCGTCTACGCGGCGGATGGCTCGATGATCGGGGAGACGCAGTTCCACGTCGATCCGCCGGCCCCCACGTATGCGAGCGCCAACGGACCGCTGCGTGCAGGCGAGAAGGTGGTCGCCGTCGACGTCCAGTTCGCGGCGGTATCCTCCTCGACGCTCAAGGCGCTTGGCTTCAGCTTCGCCAAGCTCTCGGGCGACATTCAGGGCGCGCTGATCCCGTCGAGCAGCCTCAACGGCTATTCGTTCAACGGCTCGGGGGCGAGCGGTAATGCAACGCCCGGTCTCAGCATCGATGCCTCGGCGCCGATCCAGAGCGCGTTCAACTTGTTTCTGAGCAGCCGCAACCGCGGCATCGGCGCGGTGCTTTCCGCATTGTCCTCGAACGGGCTTTCGCAGCTTCTGGCGCAGCCGACGCTGCTGGTGCGCTCGGGCGAGAAGGCGAGCTTCCTGGCGGGCGGCGAGTTTCCCGTGCCTGTACCGCAATCGACCGGCGGCAACGGCAACACAATCTCCATCCAGTACAAGGAATTCGGCGTGCGCCTATCGGTGACGCCCTATGTCCTGAGCGAGAATAGCATCGTCTTGAAGCTGGCGCCCGAAGTCAGCGAGCTTGATTACAACAACGGCGTCCAGCTGCAGGGCTATACGGTGCCAGGCATCCGCCGCCGTTCGACCGAGACGACGGTGGAACTGGGCAGCGGCCAGAGCTTCGTGATCGCCGGGCTCAACTATTCGAACAGTTCCGTGACCAAGGATAAGGTGCCGTTCCTCGGTGACCTGCCGGTGCTGGGCGCCTTCTTCAAGCGGCAGCAGAACCAGAAGGAGCGTCAGGAACTGATCATCGTCGCCACGCCCCGGCTGGTAGAGCCGGAGGCGGTGAAGCCGATGCTGGCGACCGCCAATAATCCCGTGGATCCCAGCATAGGGCAGATGATCGTCGGCAACGACGGTGTCGAACAAGGCATCCGGACTTTTGGCGTGGTGAGGCGCTGACATGGCACGCATCCATCTTCTTTCCATCGACCGCGCCCTCGCGCAGCGAATCTCCGACGCGATGGGCGCGCACGTGGCGGTCGAAATGGTGCAGTCGCTGGACGGCGCCGAGTTCGAAGGGCCCGGCATCGTCGTCATCGACCACGCCTCGATCCCGGCAGAGCGGGCCATGGCCTCGGTCATCGCCGAGGTCTCGCAGGCGGCGGCCGGACGTTCGATCGTGCTGGCGACCGAGGACATGTACGCGGGCCACGTGCTCCAGGCGATCCGCTCGGGTGCGGCCGACGTGATGCCGCGCGGCGCGGTGGCGGCGGAAGTCAGCGAGATCCTCTCGCGCGTGCTCAACACGTCGTTGACGAGCCACGGGCGGCTCGGGCGCTTCACATTGGTCCTCGGCACCGACCGCGATGCAACGGCCGTGGTGGCGACCGACATGGCACTGGCGCATTGCCTCGATGGCACTTCGACGTTGCTGATCGACTGCACCCTGCCGACCAGCACGGCCGAAGCCTATCTCGACCTCAAGGTGGATTACGGGATCGCTTCGGCCATATCCGACATCGACCGCATGGATGCCAGCCTGCTCGGCGATGCACTGGCCCATCACGAGCGCTCCGGCCTGTCGCTGCTGACGCTCGACGGCGGCACCGGCGCGGAGCCGGTCGGCATCGGTCCGGCCGACATCGTCGGGCTGATCCAGCTTCTGCGCACCAGTTGCGGCCATGTCGTTCTGTGCGGTGGATCGCTGCGCAACGGCGGCCTGCTGCGCGAACTCGCCTCGCAGGCGCAGAGCGTCGAGGTGGTCTGCAGCCAGTCGATCCGTGAACTCGACTCCACCCGCCGCCTGCTCGACCGCGTGGCAATGGACACTGCGAGTGCGCAGCGGCTGCGGTTGCTGGTGTGGGAGCACGACCCGCGCATCCTGCTCGACGGTCGCCGTATCGCCGATACGCTCGACATCGACACCGTGCTCGGCGTGCCGGTGGACCATGTGAGCCAGAGCAACGCGCTCAACGCGGGCCGTCCGCTGATGATGGAGCGCGACGGGGGCAGCTATGCCCAGGCGATCCGCCGCGCCTGCGGGATTTCGACGCAGGCCAAGAGCACGAACTTCGGCATCGACCGCATGCGCCGCGCCATCCTGCGTTCGGTGGAGCGTAGCGCATGAGCCTGCTCACCAACGACTTCGTGCCCGAGGAGGCGCTGACCGAGCCTCGGCGTAAGGCGCCGATCGCGCAGCCGGCCGCTCAGCGGATGAGCGACAGCTATCAGGCGGTCAAGGCACTCACCTGCGCGCAAGTGATCGAGCAGCTCGAGACGCAGGGCATCACCGCCGAATCCCTCGACCGACGCACGCTGCGCCAGGAGATCGAGCAGGTCATCAGCAGCCGCAGCCGCCGCGGCCAGCTTGCGCTCAACAGCGCCGAGCGGTTGCTGCTGATCGAGGATATCGAGGACGAAGTGGTCGGCCTCGGCCCGCTCGCGCCTTTGCTTCGCGATGCGAGCATCGACGACATCATCGTCAATGGCGCCAACACCATATACGCCGAGCGCGCGGGCATCCTTGAGCGGGTCGAGACCCGTTTCCGCGACGATGCCCACCTGATGAACATCATCCAGCGCATCGTCGGCCCGATCGGCCGCCGCGTGGACGAGGCGACGCCTTTCGTCGATGCACGCCTCGCCGACGGTTCGCGCGTCAACATCGTCATCCCGCCGATCGCGCTCGACGGCCCGCTGGTTTCGATCCGCAAGTTCCGGCTCCAGGCGCTGAGCATCGAGGACTGCGTCGCGGGCGGCGTGATGAGCCCGGCGATGGCCGCGTTCCTGACCAGCGCCGTGCGCTCGCGGCTCAACATCCTGATCTGCGGTGGCACCGGCGCGGGCAAGTCGACCCTGCTCAACGTGCTGTCGAGCTGCATCAGCAACAAGGAACGTCTCGTCACCATCGAGGACGCGGCCGAACTGCAGTTGCGGCAGGAGCACGTCGTTCGCCTCGAAACTCGCCCCCCCAACGTCGATGGCAGCCGCGAGGTCAGCGCGCGCGACCTCGTGCGCAATGCGCTGCGCATGCGTCCCGACCGCATCATCCTGGGCGAAGTGCGCGGGGTAGAGGCGGTGGAAATGCTGCAGGCGATGTCCACCGGTCATGACGGCTCGATGGCGACGCTGCACGCCAACACGCCGCGCGATGCGCTCTCCCGTCTGGAGATGTTGCTCGGCTTCGCGGGCCAGCAGAACGACGTGCGCGCGGTTCGCCGCTTCGTCGCCAATTCGATCCACGCGATCGTCAACATCCAGCGCCTCGCCAACGGTTCGCGCCGGATTACCTCGGTCGCCGAAGTGACTGGCGTGGAGGGCGAGGCCTATACGCTCAACGAACTGTTCCATTTCGAGGAGCAGCCGCCGATGTCGGGCGAGGGGCTGCACCGTACCTTGTCACCGCGCCCCTACCATGCCGCGCGGCTCAAGGACTACGCCAGCCCGGTCGTGGACAAGGATGGCCCGGCATGGTGAAGGGCGGCGCCTATCTCCTGCTGGCGCTGCTGATCGTCGGCGCGGTTGCGTGGCAGTGGTTTGCCCAGCGCATGCGGGACCGCGTGACGCTCGACCGCCGGCTGGAGGCCATCGCTTCGCCCGGGAAGATAATCGTCCGGCCGCTGGTGGCGGTGACGGTGCCTGAGCGCATTGCGCCACTGCTCGCGCAGGCGCAGGTCGAACTGACGGTGCCTGCGCTCCAGACCCTGATCGGCGTCATGTTGGTGCTCACGCTTATCGTGCTGCTGCTGTTCGGCCCTGCCGCTGCACTGGTGCTGATCGTGGGCGTGCCGATGCTGGCGCTGTCCTGGCTGAAGGGCCGCGCGCGCAAGCGCGTGGACGCGCTGACCGAAGCGTTGCCGCTCTATCTCGACGGGGTGCGCCAGCTTCAGTCGGTGGGCAATTCGCTCTCTCAGGCCCTGACGCGCGCGCTGGCGGATGCGCCCGAGGCGGTGGCCAGCTACTTCGCGCCGGTCGGGCGGCGCCTGGCGATGGGTGCTCCGGTCGCGGAAACCGTGCAGCACCTCGCCGACCGTTTGCAGATTCCGGAAGTCTCGATGATCGCCGCGGCCATCCGCACGAACTTGCGCTACGGCGGATCGATCGCGACGGTATTCGGCAACCTTGCCAATATCCTGCGTGAGCGCGTTCGCATCCGCCGCGATCTGCAGGCTGCGACGTCGGAAGCGAAAGTCAGCGCGCGGGTGCTGATCGCGATGCCGCTGCTGGCGATGACGCTGCTGGTGGCGATGAACCGGGCCTACATCGATTTCTTCATCTCCGATCCGCGCGGGCGCAACATGTCGATGGTCGCGATCGGGCTGGAATTCATCGGCATCATGATAATCCGCCGGATGATGAGGCTGTCGTTCTGATGGCCGGGTTCCTCGCCTCGATCTCGCTCATCGCGGCCGTCTCGGGCCTTGCCGTGGCGCTGATCGGGCTGCGCTGGTTGCAGACCGACGCACGGTTGCGGGCGCGGGTCGATGGCCGGGCGACGTCCGGGACCTCGGGCGCCGCCGCCGCAGGGCGCAACTGGCGCACGATGCGCGCACCCCGCGCGCTGCTGGCGCAAGGGCGCGACAAGGCTGAGATCGAGAAGCGCCTGCGCGCGGCGGGCTATTTCGAGCCAGGCGCGCTCGACGTATTCGTGGCGCTGCGTCTGGGTGCGACGCTGGCGGTCATGGTCGCATCGATGGCGACCTGCTTTGTGGTCACCGGCAATCCGCTCAAGCCGATCTTCCCGACTTTCGCACTGACCGGGCTTACCTATATCGGTGCCAAATACGCGCTGCAGATGCGCGCGGCATCGCGTGAGCGGGTGCTGACGGCGGAATTCCCGTTCCTGCTCGACCTCATGCTAATGATGCTGGAAAGCGGTGTCTCGCTCGACCAGTGCTTCCGCGGCATCGCCCGCGACGAGCAGGTGGCAGTGCCCAACCACGCCCGGCTGGTGGCCATGCTGGTCGAGGACCTCGACCGAGGGCAGGACTATCAGGTCGCATTCGACCGCTGGGCCACGCGCGTCGGCGTCAGCGGGGCGCGCGAACTGGCGGCGCTGTTCCGCCAGTCGCTGTTCCAGGGCATGGAACTGGTGCCTGCCCTGCGCGAATACATCCGGGAGTTCTCGCAGCGCCGCGTCGCCCGCGCCCGCGAGGCCATCGGCAAGATCACCGTGCGCATGGTCGTGCTCATGCTGGTATTCTTCATGCCTGCGCTCTTCATCGTCCTGGCGGGACCGCCGGTCGCCGCTATCCTCGACACGCTGCGGAGTTCCGGGAAATGATCCGTCATCTGCTGCCCGCGACTGTGTTCCTTTTCGCCGCCGGCCCCGCTTTCGCAGCCGATCGCGCTGCCGAAGTGCAGGAGGAAACCTCCACCCGCACCTTGTACCTGACGCTGATCCAGCAGGCGCGCGCGGACGGCCGTGCCCGCGCCGCGCTGGCCTATCTCGACGATTTCGACCGCAAGCATCCCGACGATCCGCAGGCCCGTGTCCTGCGCGTCAACTGCCTGCTGGACCTCGGGCAAGTCGATGCCGCGCGCACGGCGCTGGGGCGCATTCCGGGTAACGATCGCAGCGGCGCCGCGCTTGCCGTGCGGGGCCATGTGCTGGCCGCCGAAGGACAGTGGCCGCAGGCGGTGACGCAATACGCGGCGGCGTCGCAGGCCAGCCCCGCCGATGCCTTCATCACCAATGCACTTGGCTATGCGCGCCTGCGCGCTGGGCAGACCGCCGAGGCGGTCGAGACGCTGCGCGCGGCTCACGACCTTGCGCCGGGTGATGAAGTGGTGCGCAACAACCTCATCCTCGCGCTCACTCTCAACGGGCGGCTGGGCGAAGCTGACGCGCTGCTTTCCGGCATGACGGACACCAAGGCCAAGTCGCAGCTGCGCCAGCAGGTGGCGGGCGAGGCAGCGCGGATCGCGGCGGCAGGCAGCGGCATCAAGGTGGCCGGGTCATGAGCCGTCTAAGAGCAACCATCCGCCGTCTGCGGCGGGACGAGCGCGGCGTGGTGGCGCCCGCCGTGGCCGTGCTGGGCGTGCCCCTGCTCCTCTCGGCCGGTCTCGCGCTCGATGTAGCGCTTTACTACAGCGGCAATCGCGAACTGCGCATTGCGACCGAGGCGGCAGCACTTGCGGCTTCCATGCGGCCGGATGATGCCCGCTCGCTGGCCGAGACTTACCTTCAGCACAACGGTTACGATCCTTCGGTAATTCGCAACGTCGAAATCGGTTACTACTGCGCGAACGACGACAGAAAAGCGGCGGACAACGCCGGTTCGCGCTTCTTCCTTCCGGGCGCCCTGCCTGCCGATTGTGCCGGCAGCGCGGTGCGCCCCAATGCAGTCCGCGTGACCACGAGCAAGGGTAGCCGCCAGTTCCTGACCGGTGTGCTGGGGGACATGAGCCCGATTCCCGAGCTCGCCGCCACCGCCAGCGCGGCGCGCATCGACGAGGCCGGGATTTCTGCCACATCCGGCCTGCTCGACGTCAGTACCATGGGCGTCGGCGGGCTGCTGCACGCGGTCAACGGCGTGCTTGGCGGCCTGCTCGGCATCTCGCTGAACTTGTCTTCATCGCAGATCGAGGCGCTGCTCGGCGGCAATGTCGATGCCGGGCTGTTCTTCGACGAATTGGCCGAGCGTTCGGGCTTCACCGGTACTTACGGCGATCTCGTCAAGGGGACTTACGACTTGCGCGACATCGTCGCGGCCGCGGCCGAGGCGGCTGGCCCGGGCGATACGCGCAATGCCCTGAACGCCTTCAACAGCTTCGTGCCGGGCGGCCACCGGGTGCCGCTGCGGGGACTGTTCAAGGTCGGCGTGTGGCGCAACATGAAGGTGGGCGAAGCGGACGTGGCGCCTGCGCTCCGTGCGGGACTCAATGCCTACCAGTTGATCAGCTACGCGGTGCAGGACGATCCCGCCGCGCTCGATCTTTCGCAGGTCATCGCCGCCGTGTCCCCTCCGCCACTGCTGACCGGCAGCCAGGTGACGATTGCCGCCGCAGCGTCGGGGCCGGTCAACCGTCCGCGCTTTTCGTTTGGCCCGGCAGGTGAGACCGAGGTGGGCACCTCGATGCTGCGGCTCAAGGTACAGGTGACGTTGCTCAACCTGCCGCTTAACATTGCGCGCGCGAACGTTCCGGTGATCATCGACATCCAGTCGGCCGACGGTTCGATCGACCGCATCGACTGCGCGCCGGGGGTGGACCAGCAGACGAACACCACGGTGCGCGTCGTCGGCCACTCGGCGCTTGTCAGCGCCTATATCGGCGACATGCCGGGCTGGGCGATGGATAAGCCGCTGCTGCCGATCAAGGCATCGGATATTACCAAGACCGAGATCGTACACGCAGGTATCCCGATCAAACTGCCGCTGCTGACCCAACTCGTCGACGTGACGATCAAGGGCCGCGCGATCGCTGAGCCGGTGCTGGGCGGCGAACCCCAGGGTAACACGCTGGTCTTCGGGCCGGGCACGATCGGCGGTCCCACTCGGGCCGGTATCCCGCAATCGGTGCTCAACGGCGCGCGCGTAGGCAATACCGTGCAGGGTCTCGTCAACAGTCTCACGGGGCCGGGCGGGCTGGAGATCAACTGTCTGCTCGGGCTTTGCTCGCTGGTACAGCCGCTGCTCGACAGCCAGTTGATCCCGGCCGTCACCCAGCCCGTGACCGGCATCGTCACCGCCGTCGTCGATCCGCTGCTCACCAATGTCCTCGTGGCCCTCGGCATACAGCTGGGTCACGGCACCTTTTGGGTGGGCGGTGTGCGCTGCGGAGTGCCGGTGCTGATCTAATCGCAATGCATGGCGCCATGGGAGCCCCTCCGCTCCCCGGTCGCCTCTTCAACACGGAGGGAAATGGGGAGTGTAACTATGATGAATTCGATCCTTAATCTCGTGACCCGCCTGCGCACCGATGAGCGCGGCCTGACTGCAGTTGAATACGCGGTGCTGGGCGGCATCGTAGTGGCCGCGATCGTCGCGATTGGTTCGCAGTTCAACGACGACCTCTCGGCCGCGTTCACCAACCTGTTCAACCAGACCTGATCGGGGAGGTTGTGCCATGCGCATGACGGCAAGGACACCGCTCCGACTGCTGAAGTGCGAAAAGGGCCTAGCGGCGCTGGAGTTCGCCCTCCTAGCTCCGGCGCTGCTTGCCCTGGTGTTCGGAGTGATCGTCTATTCGATCTACTTCACGGCGCTGATCGGCGTGAGGCAGGCGGCGGCCGAGGGGGCGAGGGCGGCAGTCGCCGGCCTGTCCCTCAGCGAGCGGGTCACGCTCGCGCAGGACCGTGCGCAGGCGGTGATCGACAATTACGGGTCGCTGCTTGGCGGCAAGTCGCAGCCGCAGATCACAGCGGGGGTGGGCGATACCAGCGGCACGTTCCGGGTGGAGGTGCGCTACGACATGAGCGGGAGTCCGATCATGAAGTACGGAGCCTTCGTGCCGCTTCCCGACAGCAACGTCGAAGCCAACGTGACGGTGACCAACGGAGGATACTGATATGGAAGCTGCAGGATATTTCTATCTTGCCTTTCTACTGCTCGCACTGATCCCGGTAGTGGTCCTTCCCTGGGAGGGAAGGACCACGCCGGACTGGCTCTATATCGTGCTGGCCACGTTCGGATTGCTTGGAGCCACGGCTTTCGGCGGCGTTCCAGGACTGGTCCGGGCCTGCGCGGCAGGCGCAGGAAGCCTGGCGGTCGCGAGTCTCGCGGTGGCTCTGCTGCGGGCATATACCGGCGCTCGCGTGCTCACCGGAGGCCAGATCAAGCTACTGGCGGCAGGGGCGACGTGGCTTGGCCTTGCCGGAACCTTCGCCATGGTCACGGTGGCGCTACTTACCCTTTTCGCCCTGGCGGCATTCCAGAAAGCGGGCGCCGTGCGACGGCGGCCTGATGCATCGGCAATTTTAGCGGTAGCAATCGTGTCGGTTGCCATGCAACAACATCTGCCGGGAATGTGACAGGGCGTTCTGTAGAAAATAACGGAATTGGAAGAAGCGATGCCGAAGAATTGGCGGATACGCATTGGGGCGCTTCTTGGTCCACAGACTACTGAATCAGAAGACGACGGTGCGGAGATCTCGCAAGGAGCAACGCGTATGTCTGAAATTCCCTCGGCAATGGAAGCCGGCGTGTTTCGGCAGGTATCGCCGGTACTTGTCGTCGATGACGATACCGACTGGGGCATGGAATGCGCCTTCGCGCTGCGGCAGATGGGATACGAGCCTTTCGTCGCTTCGAACGCGGATGAAGCGCAGACGCTGTTTCGAGCGCATGACATTTCGATCGCGATCGTCGACTACAACTTGCCCGGGTTGGACGGCATCGCCTTGATTCGCGAGCTTTCGCTTTACGCTGAAGAGCATGAGCGCCAGTTGCGCTTCATCATCGCGACGGGCCATGCCACCAAGGACGTAGCCATCGACGCGATGCGTGCTTCGGCTGCAGACTTTCTGGAAAAGCCGATCAGCCCCGTCGATCTGCGTCGTGCCCTTCAGCGCGTGCAGGGGCTTCCCGAGGCTGTTGGCGAACGCAAGGTGCTGCTGGACAGGATGTCGCAGCTTAGCGGCGAATTGCAACGTCTGGCGGGGCTGATCGATGAGCCCGTGCCTCCGGCGTTTCGCGATCGAGCGGCGGAAAGCAGCGTTCCCCCAGTCAGCGCCGAGGCCGTGGAGCCAGTCCACTTGCGCCAGTTCATCAAGGATCTGCTGCGCAAGGAAAGCAAGCGGCGGGAGATCGGCGGCGGTGAACTCTTCGGCGATCCGACCTGGGCGATGCTGCTCGATCTGCTGCTGGCCAAGATCGAGGCGAGGCGTGTGTCGGTATCCAGTGCCTGCATCGCTTCCGGCGCCCCGATGAGCACGGCTCTCCGTCTGGTCCGCCGCCTGGTCGATGAGGACGTCC
Source organism: Novosphingobium resinovorum (assembly GCF_027922145.1). GTDB lineage: Bacteria > Pseudomonadota > Alphaproteobacteria > Sphingomonadales > Sphingomonadaceae > Novosphingobium > Novosphingobium resinovorum. The sequence goes on from NZ_BSFC01000043.1 coordinate 97,244, forward strand.
TATGCCGACTGCCGGATGAGCAGGACAAGCGCCGACATTTCCTGGTCATCAACTCCAGGTTCGAGCAACCACTGATGAACTATCTGACGGAGCAACTGCGCAGCGGGGGCTAGAGCATTTTCTCATCAGGCGGAATTATTTAATGTATCAGAAAATACGTTAAAACAATAATTTAGAAAAGTTTCGCCGACGCAGTCAGGTCGCGAATTGCCGCAGGATGGCAGCGTCGGCTGAACGTACCACGGTTCGGCTCTCAGATGGCGATGCTGACGTGCCTTGTCGCACGGTCAATAGTAAAGCCGAAATCTCCGGCGTTCGACTTGCAACCCAGCCAGTCGGCGTCCGGATGTTCCCAATCCTCGACGCTCATCGGGTCGCCATCGCGGGTCTGCCAGACTACCGGTTCGGGGAACCGCTCGAACAGCGCGCGTCTGGCCGCTCTTGCGGCGGACAAGGTGACGACATGGTCTTCCAGTCCTTTGTCGCGGGCTTCCCAGTCGATCCAGCCGATCGCGTTGTCCTGACAATAGGCGTTATTGTTGCCGTACTGGGTGCGTCCGAACTCATCCCCGGCGGTCAGCATTATCGTACCTGTCGATGCGAACAGGGTGCCAAGCAGGGCTTCGAGATCGCGACGCCGGGCCTGTGCGATCGTCAGATCCTCGGTCGCCCCTTCGACGCCGTTGTTCCAGCTGAAGTTCTCACCGTGGCCGTCGCGGTTGTCCTCGCCGTTAGCCTCGTTGTGGCGATGCTCGTACGCCACCGTATCGGCCAGTGTGAACCCGTCATGCGCTGCGAGGAAGTTGATCGAGCGACAGCCTTCGGCCGGCGATTGCGGGCCGAAGATGTCGGTTGATCCCGCAAGGCGCGTGGCCAGTATGCCGATGGCGGTGTCGCCTTTCCAGAAGCGGCGCACGTCGTCGCGAAAACGGTCGTTCCACTCGAGCCAGGTGGCGGGGAACTGCCCGAGCTGATAGCCGCCGGGGCCAATGTCCCAGGGTTCGGCGATCAGGACCCGGTCGCCGAGCACCGGGTCGCGGGCAATCTCGGCGAAGATCGGCGCGGCGGGATCGAAGCCGGGGCCGCGGGCCATGATCGGAGCGAGGTCGAAACGAAACCCGTCGATGCCGCAACGTTCGACGAAATGCCGCATCGTGTCGAGCGTCAGCCGCCGCACGGCGGGATTGGCGAAATCGAGTGTGTTCCCGCAACCGGTATCGTTGATGAGCTGACCGCTGGGGGCGTGCGCATACATTGCATCATCAAGACCGCGCAACGACAGGACGCCGCCGTGAATATCGCTCTCGCCGGAGTGGTTGAACACAAGATCCAGCAACACGCCGATCCCCGCGTCATGGAGCGCCGCAACGGTCCGGCGCAATTCTTCTACGCCACCGGGGCAGAGGCCGGGATCGAGCGCCATCATTGCGACCGGGTTGTAACCCCACGAATTGACCAGTCCAAGCGGAGGCAGGTGCCGTTCGTCGACCCAGGCGACGATTGGCATCAGTTCCACGGCGGTGACGTTGAGCTTGACGAAGTGCGCCAGAACGGCCGGATGCGCGAGTGCGGCTACGGTCCCGCGTAAGGGCTCGGGCACTTCGGGGTGAAGCATCGTGAAAGCGCGGACGTTAAGCTCGTAGATTAGCCCGCCGCGCGCGAAGCGGGGTGCTTCTGTTGGTCCGGCAGGGTTAGGCTCGGGGACGACTGCGCGCGGAACGATGTCGGCGGTATCTTCCCCCAACGCAGCGAGGCGCGGGCTCTGCACGAAGCGGCGGTCGAGCTCGACGGCATAGGGGTCCACAAGCAGCTTGGCCGGATCGAACCAATGCCCTTCCATTGGTGCCCAGCGGCCCTCCGCGCGATAGCCGTAATGCGTGCCGGAAAGGTCGCCTGGCAGCGTGAGCGTCCAGTCTGCGGCAGTTCTCACCATTCGATGGCGGGTTTCCCGTTCTCCGTCGAAGAGGCAGAGCCAGAGCGCCTCGGCCCGGGGAGAGCGCACGGTAAAGCAGGTTTCGCCCGCCTCCACCCGGGCGCCGAGGGGCTTCATGCCGCCAGCGTGCGATAGAGGTCGGCGTAGGCCTTGCCGCTGGCCTGCCATGAAAAGTCGCTTTTCATCGCATTCTTCTGGAGGCGTTCCCACACTTCGGGCTGGGCGTGAAGCTGGACGGTGCGGGTGATCGCGGCGGCGAGGGCATCGTAGTCGACGCCGTCGAACTGGACGCCGGTGGCGCAGCCTGCGGCCAGAGCGGCCGGATTCGCGTCGATCACGGTGTCCGCCAGCCCCCCGGTGCGGGCGACGACCGGCAGGCAGCCATAGGCAAGGCCGTAGAGCTGCGTCAGGCCGCAAGGCTCGAAGCGCGAGGGGATGAGGATCGCGTCGCCGCCCGCCTGCATGCGGTGGGACAGCGCCTCGTCGTAGCCGATGCGGATGCCGACGCGGCCGGGATGGCGGGCGGCGCCTTCGATCAGGGCGCGCTCCAGCGCAGCGTCACCGGAGCCCAGAAGTGCAAGTCTTCCGCCGATTCCGACGAGGTGGTCGAGGACGTCCGGGAGGACGTCCATACCCTTCTGCCAGGTCAGGCGGGTAACGACGATGAAGATCGGGCCGTCGCCTTCGTCGAGGCCGAATTCGGCCTCCAGGGCGCGTTTGTTGGCGCGGCGTTTGTCCAGCGTGCGGTGGCTGTAGGGGGCCGCCAAAGCCGCGTCGGAAGCCGGATTCCACACGTTTGCGTCGATGCCGTTGAGGATGCCGTGAACCGCGCCGCCGCGCTCCACGATCAGGCCTTCGAGGCCCATTCCGAACACGGTGGAGCGGATTTCGCGGGCATATGTGGGGCTGACGGTGGTGATCGCATCGGCGCTGGAGAGGCCCGCTTTCAGCATTCCCAAGCCGCCGTGGTATTCGACCCCGTCGAGTGCCCAAGCGCTCTCAGGAAGTTCAATGCGATCAAAGACTTCCGGCGCGAACCAACCCTGAAAAGCCATGTTGTGGATGGTGATGACCGAACGGCACTCAGCGGCACTCAGCGGCACGTAACGCAGGTATGCGGGCGCCATAGCGGTCTGCCAGTCGTGCGCATGGAGAACATCGAAGCCCTGTGGCTTGCCCCGCTTGACGATCACCCCGCCTGCGATCTCGGCAGCGGCTTTTCCGAGAGCGGCGAAGCGCTGCCAGTTGTCCGCCCAGTCGATCCCGGCAGCGTCGGAGTAAGGGCCTCCCTCCCGCGAATAGAGAGCGGGGGCATCGAGCACCAGCAGCGGGTGGCCATCGGGCAAGGTGCCCGCCAGCAGCCGCGCCGGGGTGCCGAGCAGCGCGTCCCATGCGTAGACCACCTTGGGCCGTCGTCCCAACGCCGCCAGCACCGAGGGGTAGCCGGGCAGCAGCGTGGTCATCTCCACCCCGTGCGGGGCGAGGGCGCCGGGCAGCGCGCCCGCGACGTCGGCAAGGCCGCCGGTCTTGACCAGCGGCACCGCCTCGGAGGCAACGGACAGGACTTTCAGCGAGGTCACGGTTTCACCATCACAGTTTCACCATCACAGGCCCAGCCGGTCGATCATCGGCTTGGTGATCAGGCATACGCCGTTCTCGGTGCGGCGGAAGCGGCGGGCGTCGAGTTCGGGGTCCTCGCCGACGACCAGCCCCTCGGGGATGCGCACGCCGGAATCGACGATCACGCGCTTGAGCTGGGCGCTGCGGCCGATGTTGCAGTAGGGCAGGATCACGCCCTCTTCCACGCTGGAGAAGCTGCCCATCTTCACGCCCGTCATCAGCAGAGAGCGCCGGGCGAGAGCGCCCGAGACGATGCAGTCGTTCGAGATCAGCGACGAGATCGCATGGCCCCGCCGCCCGTCTTCGTCATGGACGAACTTGGCCGGCGCGGCGACCACCGAGTCCGACCAGATCGGCCATTCGCGGTCGTACATGTCGAGCTTGGGCACGGTGTCCGTCAGGTCGAGGTTGGCGTCGAAATAGGCGTCGAGGGTGCCCGCGTCGCGCCAGTATTCCTCGATCTCCTCGGCCGCACGGATGCAGCTGTTGGTGAAGCGGTGGGCCTGCGCCTTGCCGTGCTTGACGATGTAGGGGATGATGTCGCCGCCGAAATCGCGCTTGCTGTCGGGGTCGGCGGCGTCGCGGCGCAGCTGCTCGAACAGGAAATCCGTGTTGAACACGTAGATGCCCATAGAGGCCAGCGCCATGTCCTCCTGCCCCGGAATGCCCGGCGGATCGGCGGGTTTCTCGACGAAGGCGGTGATGCGGTCCTCGGCATCGACGTGCATGACGCCGAAGGCCACCGCCTCCATGCGCGGCACGACGAGGCAGCCCACGGTCACGTCCGCACCCGAGTTGACGTGCTCCTGCAGCATCAGCTCGTAGTCCATCTTGTAGACGTGGTCGCCCGCCAGGATCACCATGTACTTGGGCGCGTGCGGCTGGATGATGTCGATGTTCTGGTAAACCGCATCGGCGGTGCCCTCGTACCACAGCAGCTCCGAAATGCGCTGGCTGGCGGGGAGGATGTCGAAGCTCTCGTTACGCTCGGGGCGCATGAAGTTCCACGCGCGCTGCATGTGGCGGATCAGGCTATGCGCCTTGTACTGCGTGGCGACGCCGATGCGGCGGATGCCCGAGTTGATCGCGTTCGACAGCGCGAAGTCGATGATCCGGGCCTTGCCGCCGAAGTAGACGGCGGGCTTGGCGCGATTGTCGGTCAGCTCCCTCAGGCGGCTGCCTCGTCCGCCGGCCAGGACATAGGCCATGGCATCGCGCGCGAGCGGCGAGCCGGAAGCTGGTCTCATTTTATGTCTCTCCGTAGTTATGTGTCTGATTGGAAACTTGATGAGGTAATTCAGGGTGTCCCGTCACCACCATCGTTCGTCATTGCGAGCGCAGCGAAGCAATCCAGGGCGGTTTTGCGTCGCCCTGGATTGCTTCGCTGCGCTCGCAATGACGAACAGGTGAGGCGGGTTCATCGTCTTATCCGGCGTATTCGAGCATGATCGTGGCCAATGGCGGCAAGGTTACCGTCGCCTGCCCGTCCAACGCCTTCACCTGACCGAGGTTGCCCTTGCCGGTGCCGCCGTAGTGGACGGAATCGCTGTTGAGCACTTCGCTCCACTTGCCGTCGATCGGCAGGGGGATGCGATACCCGACGCGCATCGTGGGCGTCATGTTGGCGATCACCGCGATGGGCTTGGCCCCCGGTGCCTTGCGCAGCCAGGCGAAGACGCAGTTCTCCTTGTCGTCGACGATCAGCCACTCGAAGCCCTCGGGATCGCAATCCCCTGCGTGAAGCGCGGGCTTGGTGCGATAGAGGCGGTTGAGGTCCTTCACCAGATTGCGCACGCCTTCGTGCGCGGGGGCATCGCGCAAGTCCCAGTCCAGCGCGCGCTCCTCGCTCCATTCGCGGCGCTGGGCGAATTCCTGCCCCATGAACAGCAGCTTCTTGCCCGGATAGGCCCACATGAAGGCGTAGTAGGCGCGCAGGTTCGCGAACTTCTGCCAGTCGTCGCCGCTCATCTTGCCCAGCAACGAGCCCTTGCCGTGAACCACTTCGTCATGGCTGAGCGGCAGGACGTAGTTTTCCGAGAAGGCGTAGACGAGGCCGAAGGTCAGGTCTTCATGGTGATACTTCCGATGCACGGAATCGCGCGCCATGTAGCGCAGCGTGTCGTGCATGAAGCCCATGTTCCACTTGAACCCGAAGCCCAGCGCGGTCTCGCGCCCCTTGCCGTCGCCTTCGTAGGCGGGCTGGGTGACGCCGGGCCATGCCGTCGATTCCTCGGCGATGGTCATGAAGCCGGGGTGCTCGCGGTAGACGGCGCGGTTGACTTCGCGCAGGAATTCCACCGCCTCCCAGTTCTCGCGGCCACCGTCCTGATTGGCGATCCACTCGCCCGCCTTGCGCGAGTAGTCGCGGTAGAGCATCGAGGCGACGGCATCCACGCGCAGCCCGTCGACGTGGTAGCGCTCGGCCCAGAACAGCGCGTTGTTGAGCAGGAAGCTGGCGACCTCGCGGCGGCCGAAGTTGTAGATCAGCGTGCCCCAGTCGGGCTGCTGGCCCAGCTTCGGGTCGGCGTGTTCGTAAAGCGCGGTGCCGTCGAAGCGGCAGAGGCCGTGCTCGTCCTTGGGGAAGTGCGCGGGCACCCAGTCGAGCAGGACGCCGATGCCCGCCCGGTGCGCGCCGTCGACGAAGCGGGCGAAGCCGGCAGGTTCCCCGAAGCGCGAAGTCGGGGCGTAGAGGCCGGTCGTCTGGTAACCCCACGAAGGATCGTAGGGGTGCTCGCTGATCGGCAGGAACTCGATATGGGTAAAGCCCATCTCGACCACGTAGGGGATCAGTTCGTCGGCCAGCGCATCCCAGTCGAGGAACCAGTTCCAGCGGTCGCGCTTCCACGAACCGGGGTGGACCTCGTAGATCGAGACCGGCACCTTGCGGGCGTCGACGGTGGCCCAGTGCTCGCGGTGGGCCTTGTCGCCCCAGTCGAGCTTGGCCGGGACGGCGGTGACCGAGGCGTTGTCCGGCCGGATTTCCGACATGAAGGCGAAGGGATCGGCTTTCAGCGGCTGCACCATGCCGTCGGCGCCGACCACGTGGTACTTGTAGGCGCGGTAATCGCCGATGTCGGGGATGAAGATTTCCCACACGCCGATATCGGCGCGGGCGCGCATGACGTGGCGCTTGGCGTCCCAGTCGTTGAAGTCGCCCACCACGCTGACCTGCCGGGCGTTGGGCGCCCAGACCGCGAAGTGGACGCCGTGCGCGCCCTCATGCTCGATCAGGTGCGCGCCCAGCTTGTCGAACAGGCGGTAATGCGTGCCTTGCGCGATCAGCAGGTCGTCCACCGGGCCGAGCACCGGGCCGAAGGTATATGGGTCGGTTACAAGCCAGTCATGCCCGTGCGCTGTGCAGCGGTAGCGGATCGGCTGCGGCTTGATACGTAGCCGCCCTTCGAAGAGATAGCGCGGATCGACCTTGTCGAGCTTGCCGAGCCAGTGTCCGTCGAGGCTGAACGCCTCGACGGTCTCGGCGCCCGGAAGGATCGCCCTCAGGTGCGTCCCGTCCGGCCCGGCATGGGTGCCGAGCAGCGAGAACGGATCTGCGTTGGTTCCTAGAAGCAGGGATTCGAGAGCGCTTTCCGTTGGCTTCACAGAACTTTCCAGATGTCCTTGGCGTACTCGGAGATAGTACGGTCCGAGGAGAACCAACCGACGTTGGCGATGTTCCGGATTGCCGAGGCGCGCCAGCCCGCCTTGTTCTCCCACCGCGCGTCGACTTCGCGCTGGGCGGCGGTGTAGCTGTCGAAATCGGCGGCGCACATGAACCAGTCATGCTCGTAGATGCCGTTGACCAGCCCTTCGTAGCGGTGCGGATCGTCGTGCGAGAACACGCCCGAGGCGATGGCCGACAGGGCCTGCCCCAGTTCGCGCGATTCCTCGATGATGGCGCGGGGGTTGTAGCCCTCGGCACGCTTGGCGGCGACTTCCTCGGCGGTCAGGCCGAAGATGACGATGTTCTCGTCGCCGACGTGCTCCTTGATCTCGACGTTGGCGCCGTCGAGCGTGCCGATCGTCAGCGCGCCGTTGAGGGCGAATTTCATGTTGCCCGTGCCCGAGGCTTCCATGCCCGCGGTCGAGATCTGCTCCGACAGGTCGGCGGCGGGGATGATCCGCTCGGCCAGGCTGACATTGTAGTTGGGCACGTAGACGACCTTGAGCAGCCCGCCCACCGAGGGGTCGGAATTGATGCGCCGGGCGATGTCGTTCGCCAGCTTGATGATGAGCTTGGCGTTGTGATAGCTCGACGCGGCCTTGCCGCCGAAGATCTTGACGCGCGGCACCCAGTCGCGCTCCGGGTGGCTGCGGATCTGGTCGTAGAGCGCGACCGTCTCGATCAGGTTGAGCAGCTGGCGTTTGTATTCGTGGATGCGCTTGATCTGGACGTCGAACATCGCGTCGGGATCGAGGCGGATGCCCATCGTGCGCTTGATGTAGTCCGCCAGCGCGACCTTGTTCGATCGCTTGACCTCCGCGATGCGCTCACCCAGCGCGGCGTCGTCCGCCAGCGCGTTGAGGTCGGACAGCTTCGCCGCGTCGTCCAGGAATTCAGGGCCGATGGCGTCCCTGATGACCTTGGTGAGCCCGGGATTGCACTGCTGCAGCCAGCGGCGCGGGGTGACGCCGTTGGTCTTGTTGTTGATCCGGCTCGGGTAGAGCGCGTGGAGATCGGCGAAGACCGTCTCTTTCATCAGATCGGTATGCAGCGCGGCGACGCCGTTGATCGAGTGCGCGCCCACGAACGCGAGGTTCGCCATGCGCACGCGGCGCTCCCCGCTCTCGTCGATGAGGCTGATCGCGGCGATCTGCGCGTCGGTCAGGCCCGCCTTGCGCGCTTCGCGCAGGACGCGGCTGTTGATCGCGTAGATGATCTGCATGTGGCGCGGCAGCAGGCGCTCGAACAGCGGCAGCGGCCAGGTTTCCAGCGCCTCGGGCAGAAGGGTGTGGTTGGTGTAGGAGATGGTCTTCTTGGTGACCTCCCACGCCTCGTTGAACTCCAGCCCTTCGAGGTCGACCAGAACGCGCATCAGTTCGGCGACGGCGACCGAGGGATGCGTGTCGTTGAGCTGGATCGCGGCCTTGTCCGGCAGGGTGCGGATATCGCCCTCGTACTGGACGTGGCGGCGCACGATGTCCTGGATCGAGGCGGCGGTGAAGAAATACTCCTGCCGCAGCCGAAGCTCCTGGCCCGCCGGGCTGGAGTCGGCCGGATAGAGCACGCGCACCAGCGCCTCGGCCCGCACCTTCTCCGCCAGCGCGCCGAAGTGGTCGCCGGCGTTAAAGGCGTCGAGCTTCAGCGGGTCGATCGGGTTGGCGGTCCACAGCCGCAGCGTGTTGACGCGCTTGCCGCGCCAGCCGACCACCGGGGTATCGACGGCGGTGGCGTCCACTTCCTCGGCCGCGTTCCACATGACACCGTCGCCCTTGGCGATTACCTCACCGCCGAAGCCGATGCGGTAGGTGCTCTCCAGCCGCTCGAACTCCCACGGGTTGCCGTGAGCGAGCCATGTCTCGGGCAGTTCGACCTGCCAGCCGTCGTCGATGCGCTGGCGGAACATGCCGTTCACGTAGCGGATGCCGTAGCCGTAAGCCGGAATGTCGAGCGTCGCGAGGCTCTCCATGAAGCACGCCGCCAGACGCCCGAGGCCGCCGTTGCCGAGCGCCGCGTCGGGCTCCAACTCCTCCAGTTCGGCAAGGTCGAGGCCGAAGGAAGCGAGGGCCTTCTCCATGTCGCGCGTGACGCCCAGGTTCGAGAGCGCGTCGCGCAGCAGGCGACCGATCAGGAACTCCATCGAGAGGTAGTAGACGCGCTTGCCGCCCGCCTCGTACGTCCGCTGGGTCGATTCGATCCACGCGTCGATGATGTGATCGCGCAAGGTCAGGATCGAGGATGCGTACCAGTCATGCTGCTTGGCCGCGCGCTGATCCTTGCCGATGCGGCGACGCAGGACGCGCAGGATGTCCTTTTCCATCTGCGAGACGGCGTCTTGCTTGATGTCGGACACGGGTTCGCTGGCCATGAGCACACTCCATAGCAGGCCATGCCGACGTACCGAATACGGCTCGACGGGACGGGCCGGTTGATGCCAGGACGAAGGCGACGCCCCCTTCCCGTTCCTAAGGAGTAATGGCTAGCACAGGCTTGCGATGCGGCAAGAGAGATTGTGCAGTGCGGCAATGATTTTCCTGCCCGGGAAAGACCGGAGCCGCGCAAGGCAGCCCCGGCCTCCTGCATGGACCTAGCGGTCCTCCTCCCAGGTGCAGTCCTTGATCTCGATGCCGAGGTCGGCGACCAGCTTGCGCATGCCGAGGACGTCGAACAGCACTTCGCCCTCGCCGATACGGCGGCGGAACTCGACCTCGTTGGCTGCGCGGGCCTCGGCATTCGTGACGGCCAGTTCCAGCAGCGCGCGCGGGATCACCAGAACGCCGTCCGAATCGCCGACGATCAGGTCGCCCGGCTCCACCAGCACGCTATCGACCACGATCGGCACGTTGACCGCAGCCGGGCCGCGCTTCTTGGGGTGTTCGGGAGAGACGGCGGTAGACCAGACCGGATAGCCGAGGTCCCGGATCGCATCGACGTCGCGCGTGGCGCCATGGACGACGGTGCCGACGAGGCCCTTCTTCTGCGCGAACGTGCAAGCGACGTCGCCCCACAGCGCGCCCTGATGCCCGCCACCGTTGGTCAGGACCAGCACGTCGCCCGCCTCGGCGGTATAAAGTGCGGCATGGATGGCGAGGTTATCGCCCGGGAAATTCCACGCCGTCACCGCCGGACCGCAGACCTTCTGGCCGGGCGCGATGGGGACCATGGCCGGGCTCATCAGGCACATGCGCCCGGCGATCTCGCCAAGGCCTTCGTGCAGGTCGGCGATGCCGAACTTCGCGGCGCGGGCGATGAGCGCCGGGTCGGGGCGGTGCACCCTGGCATAGATCACGGACTTGGTGGGCGCGGTCACGGCAGAACCTCCGGGTTGAGCAGGGTGGCGGGGACTTCGCCCCGGCTGACGGTGTCGATGACGGCGGCGACATGAAGCGCCATGTCCTTCATCCCCGCCTCGGTCACGCCCGCGACGTGGGGCGAGAGCAGGCAGTTGGAGAGGCCGAACAACGGGTGGTCGGCAGCGGGCGGTTCGGCCTCGAACACGTCGATACCCGCGCCCGCGATCTGGCCGCAGCGCAGCGCCTCGGCCAGCGCTGCCTCGTTGACGATCCCTCCGCGAGAGCAGTTCACCAGCAGCGCGTGCGGCTTCATCATGCCCAGCTCGACGGTATCGATGAGGTTGCGGGTGCCCTCGGTCAGGGGCACGTGAATGGATACGATGTCGCAGCCGAGCACGCCCGTCAGGTCTGCCGGTTCGACACCTGCGGCGCGCACTTCAGCATCGGACACCACAGGATCAAAGGCCAGCACCTCACACCCGAACCCGGCGCCGCAGATCTTGGCGACTTGCCGGGCGATCCGGCCGAAGCCGATCAGACCGACGCGGGCACCGGTGAGGTCGCCGAGGCGGATGCCCCAACGTTCGTCCCAGCGCCCCTCGCGCACGAGGGCATCCATGTCGCGCGTGCGGCGCAGCAGGCCGAGCATCAGCGAAACCGAGCCCTCTGCCACGGCGGTGGAGTTGTTGCCGCCCGGCGTGTTGGCGACCATCACCCCTTGCTGGGTAGCGGCAGGAATGGCGATGTTGTCCACACCCGCGCCATGCTTCACGATGGCCTTGAGGCCGCGCATCGCGCCGAAGATATCCGGCCCCAGCGGGCTGGTGCGGATGACGAGCACGGTCGTTTCGGCCACGCTGGGATCGTCGAGTCCGATGACATCATGCGCCGCCGCGATGCGCTCCACTCCTGACGGATGGATCGGATCGACGATGCAGACGCGCTCTCGGGAGGGGGTGGGAGTGTCCTTGGGCATTGTTCTTGATGTATACCATCGGGGCGATTTTGGAGGGCCTGACGGTGAAAGGCCTTTAGCTTACGGTCAAGCTGCAATACGGTTGGCGACTTATAATATGTATCCGATCCGGGCACTTCCCGTCCGGGCGATCAATCGAAGGAGAGGACGATGTTCGCCGCCCCGCCCGCCGTCACCGCGGAAGTGTTCTGCCGTATTCCCGACAAGTTTCGCCGCTTCGGCGAAAGCACGCAGTGGGCGCAGGTCCAGCTTCACGGCGCCGCCGCGCCGGTGTTCCTCGAAGGGCCGGTCTTCGATGCGGCGGGCAACCTGTGGGTCACCGACATTCCCTGGGGACGGCTGTTCCGGATCAGCCCGGACGGTGAATGTGAAGTCGGCTTCGAGTACGATGGCCAGCCCAACGGCATGAAATTCCTGAGCGACGGACGCCTGCTGGTGGCCGATCACCACAAGGGCATGGTCATCTGCGACCCTGCCAGCGGCAAGGCGGAGACGTGGTTCGACCGCTATCTGCTCGAACCGTTCCTGGGCTGCAACGACCTGACGATCGCGAAGAACGGCGACATCTGGTTCACCGATCAGGGCCAGTCTGGCTGGCAGAACCCCAACGGCCGCCTGTTCCGCGTCCGCGCCGGGACCGGACGGCTGGAACTGATGCTGGACGGGATTCCCAGCCCCAACGGCCTCGTGCTCAACAAGGCGGAGACCGCGCTTTACCTTGCCGTGACGCGCGCCAATGCGGTGTGGCGTTGTCCTCTCGTCAATGACGGCGAGGTGATCTCCAAGGTCGGGACCTATATCCAGCTTTCCGGCGGCTCCGGCCCGGACGGGCTGACCATCGACGAGAACGACAACCTCGTCGTCTGCCATGTGGGCTTCGGCGCGGTGTGGCTGTTCTCCGACCGGGGCGAGCCGATGCTGCGGATCGATGTTCCGGAAGGGCGCTACACCACCAACGCGGCCTACGGCGGGCCTGGGAACAGGTGGTTGTTCTTCACGGAATCGAGCACGGGGACGGTCTACAAGGTCGAGATGCCGGTAGCCGGGCGGGAGATCTACGAGGCAACGATTTAAAGATCCTCCCCGAGCTTGCTCGGGGAGGGGGACCGCCGACGTAGTCGGTGGTGGAGGGGGAGAGTTCGAACATTCCCCCTCCGTCGGCCCTGACGGGCTGCCACCTCCCCGAGACAAGCTCGGGGAGGAATTAGGCGGCTGTCAGGCCTGCCGCTGCAATGCCCGCGAAGGCCGCTTCCTCATCCTTGTCCGAGAGGTCGCCGCTCACGCCGACCGCGCCGAGCAGCACGCCTGCTTCGTCGCGGATCAACACGCCGCCTGCCGCCGGGATCAGCTTGCCGTGCCACGCGGCCGACAGCGCCGCCATGAATTGCGGGCGTTCCGCCGCCATGTCGCCGAGCTTGCGGCTGGACACGCCCATCGCCAGCGCGCCCGCCGCCTTGCCCGCGGCAATGTCGGGGCGGCCGTAGCCCGAGCCGTCCTCGCGCTCCATGGCGACGAGGTGGCCGCCGGCGTCGAGCACCACGACGGTCAGCGGATTGAGCCCCATTTCGCGCCCCTTGGCACGAGTGGCGGCGATAAGGCTGCGGGACTGGTCGAGGGTAATCATGCGCACAGGTTCTCCTGAATCGGTGGGCGAACCTTGGGGAAGGCGGCCCCTGCCTGCCCGTCCTGCGCGGCTTTTACAAGCGCCTGCCTACTCCGCCGCGAGCGGTATCGCCCCGCCGTCGCCGATCAGGTGCCCGTAGCGCAGCAAGCTGGTGCGGGTGCGGCGGATGTGCATGACGAGGGCGGCCTGAGCGGTCTCGACCTCGCGCTTGGCGATGGCGTCGTAGAGCAGCTGGTGCTCCAGATCGTGCGTGCGTCCACCCGGGCTCTTCGTTCCCGGCGTGGCGCTCGCCGCTGCCCCTGACATCGCCAGCTTCATGTAGGCGCGGCGATAGCTTTGCGTCGTGTCCCAGACCCGCTCGACGATCTGCGCGAGCAATGGCGTCGAGTGGCGGCGATAGGTGATCCAGTGGAATTCGCGGCCGAGCGCGATCGCTTCGTCGATGTCGGCGGTCTGCTCGTTGCGCTCCATGACGGCGCGCAAGTCGGCGAGGTCGGCTTCGGTCAGGTGCGGGACGCTGTCGGCAAGGAGCAGCGGCTCTATCCTTTCGCGGATTTCGTAAGACACCTCGAGGTCGCGGCGCGTCAGGCTGGTGACCCGCGCGCCCGCATTCGCGCGCATGGTGACCAGCCCGCGCGCCTCGAGGATGCGCAAGGCATCGCGCACCGGAATGCGGCTGGTGGCCAGTTCGTCTGCCAGTTCGTCCTGCTTGATCCGTGCACCGGGAGGCAGTGCTCCCGATAGGATACGTTCGGCTAGAATATCGGCGACGCGCTGGCTGGCGACGCCCTGGGGAACGGTAAGGTCTCTGGTCATGGCGTCGCTTCGCGTTTTGGATACGATCAGCGGCATAGACCGTTACGAAGGGGGCGCAAAGAGGTACGTGACGGCGCTCAAGAGAGATGAAGTCGCGAAGGGAGGACGGCGTAGACGTCGCCGCGCCGTCCTCCCTGCGCCGTCCTCCCTGTCTTTCGGGATCAGAACATGGTTCGCAGGCCGAACACCACGTTGCGCCCGCGTAGCGGGGAGGCGTCCTTGATGAAGGATGCGTGGTTGAAGGCGAGGGCATTCGTCAGGTTGGTGCCGCGCACATAGAGTTCGGCCGACTGCTCGCCGAGAGCCAGCTTGTAGGAGACTGTGGCGTTGACCATGTCGTAACCCGGCGTGCGCGTCTCGTAGGAGGAGATGCGGCTCTGCTCGAAGACGCGAAAGTATTCGGCGTTCACGGCGAAGCCCGCCACCGCGACGTCGCCGCGCGCGCCGAGACGTCCCGCTGGGATGCGCGGCAGGTTACCGCCTTCATCCTTGAACTTCGCGCGCACGTAATCGCCGAAAACGGCAAGCCCGATGGTCGGCGAGAACTGATGGTGGACCTCGCCGTCGATGCCGGTGAAGGTGGCGTCGTGCGCGGTGTACCTGATGAGGCGGAAGTCCTCGAAGCGGTCCAGCGTCTCGGCGTAGATGTAACCGTCGAAGTCCTGGTGATAGGCGCCCAGCGTGAAGTGCGTGTCGCCCAGCGACTTGCGAAGGGTCACGTCGATGGAGTGTGCCGTTTCCTTGCCCAGCGTCGCGTCGCCCAGTTCATAGGTATTGGTCGCAAGGTGCACGCCGCGCGCGAACAGTTCCTGTGCCATCGGCGCACGTTGCGACCGGGCGAGCGAGAGCGCGACCGAATAACCGTTGCCGGCTTCCCAGATTGCCGCGCCGGAGAGCGAGAACGGATTGTGCTCGGCGCGGCGGTTCAGCGTCGTCTCGATCCTCTGCCACTCCTGCCGCACGGCGCCTTCGAAGCGGACGGGACCGAACTGGAGCGTTTCGAAGAGGAACAGACCGGTGTTCGTCGTCTTGCTCTCGGGCAGATAGGCCTCGGTGCCGATGGCGCTGAAGTCGCTCCGGGCGTGCTGGACGCCGAAAGTGCCGCGAAGTCCCGCCAGCGGCTTGTGCGTCAGTTCAAGGCGGACATCGTGCGCCTTGTTGCGGAAAGTCGTCGCGACCTCGTCATGTTCCAGTTCCTCGTGGCGGTACGTGGTCATGCCCGCGCGGAAGCGCACCCGCTCGAAACCGGGAAGCGGCTCTTCGTAGTCGCTGCGGATGTCGATTCGCTCGCTGCGCAGGCGCACGTAGGGCACTTCGTCATGGCCCTCTTCGTCGTGGTCGTGGTCGTGATCGTGGCCATCATCGTGATCGGCGTGGTCATCGTGGCCGCCGCAGTGGAGGCTGGCGCCGTGCGGGTGGCAGTCCTCGTAGTCGTGGCTGTGGCCGGGCAGTCCGTATTCGCTGGCCTGCCGGGTATAGGCTGCGCCGATATATCCCCGCTCGCCGACCCAGGCGCCGCCGACGGACCACGTCGAGGTGTCGTTGTAGGAGCCGTCGACGCGACGGTCGCCGAAGCGCGAGGGAACGCGATAGTCGTCGCTGGAACGGGCGACGCCTTCCACGCGAACGGCGAAGTTGCCGATGGCGCCGGTCATGCCGCCCACCAGTGACTGTTCGTTGTCCGCCGTGCCGAGACGCGCTTCCGCGACCGCTGCGACGCCATTGGCCGGCAGGGCCGTGGGAATCCTGCTGTCGAGCACGTTAACCGCGCCGCCGATCGCACCGCCGCCGTAAAGCAGCGTCGCCGGTCCGCGCAGAACCTCGATTCCGCGCATCAGCAGCGGCTCGGCCACGACCGCATGATCCGGAGAGACCTGCGAGGCGTCCTGGATCTGCGAGGCGTCGGACAGGACCTGCACGCGCGGCGCGGTCTGGCCGCGGATGACCGGGCGGCTCGCACCGCCGCCGAAGTTGTCGAAGTTGACGCCGGGCTGCCCGGCCAGCGTCTCTCCCAGCGTCGCCTGACGGCGGTGGACAAGCTCGTCTCCGCCCAGCGTCAGGACCGGCGTGACGGTCTCGTCCGCGCGCTGCTGCAGCGCCGTCGCCGTGACCACGATGTCATCGGCGCGGTGCGCCTTAGTCGATTGCGCGAGGGCCGCCGGAGCGACGATGCAAGCGGTTGCGACCGAGGCCAGAAGTATTCCGTGTTTCATGCCGAATTGTCCCCTCTAGGCTTGAGGGGTGGCCGTTAGATCATAATGAGATGATATAACATAAGATTTATATTTCAAAAAGTTTCCGGCGGCATCGGCGACGGGAGGGCCGGGAAGGGCAGATCCAGAACCAGCAGCAGGCGTGATATGCCCGTTCCGGCGATCGGCGGCGAGCGATGGAGGATCGCCGGTTCTTGAGCCCAGATACGGCCCTTGAACAGTCCGACGTCCCCTGCACGCAATCGCCTGACGGATGCGTCTTGTCCACAGGCCACTTCGATCCACTCCGTGCCGGGTTCGGTAAGGGGTATGATCATCCGCGCCCGGACGTTGTCCATGTGGAACTTGCGGCAGGCATCGGTCTCGACGATCTCCAGCCGCATGCGGACTGCGTCGCTTTGCATGATGCGGGCGAACAGGCGTGCCTGGGTGCTGATCTCTTCTGCAAGCGTGGCGGCGCGCCCATCGTCCGGGTAGCCCGCATCCCGCAGCGCGGCGGGGATGGACACAGTCAGGTCTACGACCGGAAAAGTCTCCTGCAGATCGTCGATTTCGTCGAGGTCGAGCGCATCGAGCCAGTCGAGCGACGCCGGCCGCGCGCGCTGCCACAAGGCGAGGTGGACGGCCTCGTCGTGGATGCAGTCCAGCACCAGCGGGATTTCGGCCGCGATCCATGCCGCTCGTGGGTGCGACAAAGAACCGCAGGGCATTGCGCTTTCGTCGGCGCCGGGCGAGACAGGAATGTTCATGGCTGGGATGTGCGTGACCCCTGGTCTCTCGGTTCAGGCCGGCGGTCGTTCCCGATGCCTGACCGGTTTTCCGGGGCGACGTGGCCGTCGCCCCGGAAGGTGATCCGTCGGAAGCCGGTTTTTAGAAGCTGACCCGCGCGCTGACGCGTATGTCCCGCCCGGCGAGCATCGAATAGTCCTTGAGGAACGACGATGCCCGGCGTGCCACGACGTCGAAGATGTTGTTCGCCGACAAGGCGAAGCTGAGTGGACGTTCGTTGCCCCAGGGACGGATGTTCACTTCGGCGTTGACCATAGTGTAGCCCGGCGTGCTCGTCTCGAATTCGGACGTGCGGTCCTGCTTGGTGACGCGCTCTACTTCGCCGCGGATGTCGAACTTGGGCGCCTGATAGCTCAGCCCGCCCAGAACGCGCAGCGGCGGTATGCGCGGCGCGGGGCCGACGCCGCTGATCTGGGCGTGGACATAGTCGCCCAGCGCATCGGCCACCACCTTGCCGTCGCCGAACCGGGCGAGGGTGAATGACCCCTGCGCCTCGAAGCCGTAGTAACGCGCGTCGGTCTGGCGGAACTGGTAGACGGGAAGGCCATCCTCTTCCGCGCCAGTCAGGTCCTCGTAAATGAAATTCGAGAACCAGGTGTGATAGGCCGATGCCTCGAAGGTGTAGTTCTCGCCGCTGCCGCGCAGGATCGCCTCGATGCTGTTGGCCTTCTCCAGTTTGAAGTCGGGGTTGCCGACCTCGTAGGCCTGTGTGCCTGCGTGCGGGCCATTGGCGAAGATTTCCTCCGCCGCCGGTGCGCGTTCCGTGTGCGAAAGGTTGAGGCCGACGCGCCAGTTGTCGCTGAGGCCGTAGGATGCGCCCAGCGAGCCGGAGAACGCATCGTAGCTGCGGCTGCCGTCGAAGAACTGTTCCTGATCGCTCAGGGGGCTCGCGGACAGATAGGTGTGCTCGTAGCGGCCACCGGCCTCGAACTTGAGCGCGCCGTAGTCAAGCTGCTGGAGCGTGAAGAGGCCGACCTGCGTGGTGGTGTTCTTGGGCAGGAAGGCTTCGTCGCCGATGACGTTGAAGTCACGGTTGTAGAACTGCAGGCCGGTGACGCCGTGCCAGGCGCCGTGCTTCGCCTGCGTGAATTCGAGGCGGCCTTCCATGCCCTTGTTGTAGAACGCGGTGCCGACCGAACCGTCTTCCTCCAGTTCGGCGTGCGTGTAATCGGCATAACCGAGGCGCAGCGATACCTTGTCCAGCACATTGCCGTCGCCGTCGAGTTCGGCGCGCATGTCGATGCGGTCCTGCTTCAGGCTGAGGCGGGGCGCCTCCTGTTCGTCGCCCGGCTGGGTGGCGAAGCGGATCGGTACGCCGTAAAGGCTGTCGTAGTGGCTGTACGACACGCCGATGTTGCCGCCGGTGCCGATGTAGGCAAGGCCGGCCCCGGCTGTCCAAGTCTTCGACGCCGAATTCGGCAGCTTGCCTTTCACGGCAGCGTTGGCGGCGTAGTCGATCGTTTCCTCGCCATCTGCCGGCTCTTCGGCAGGCAGCAGGCTCGTTGCGAGGGCCTGTTCGCGCAGCGCCGGGGTGAGGGCGTGGCCGCCGATCCGCACGTTGTCGCTCTTCAGGTAGCTGCCGTCGGCATGGGCGACCCAGCCGCCGTCGGGGCCGTTGCTCAGGGGTACGTCCACCGAGGCCGAGCCCGAGCGCTCATTGGCGGCAGATCCATAAGTGCCCATGGCATCGACATGGACCGCCTCGTCCGGGACCGAAGTGGGAATCCGCTTGTCGATCACGTTCACGACGCCGCCGATCGCCGATGAACCGTACAGCAGCGACTGCGGCCCACGCAGCACCTCAATGCGCTCTGCCAGCAGCGGATTGACGACGGCGGCGTGATCGACGGACGTGTTGGAGACGTCGATCGAACCGAGGCCGTTGGTCAGCACGCGCACGCGCTCGCCCTGAAGACCGCGCAGCACTGGACGCGAGGCGCTGGGGCCGAAGGACGTGGCCGAGACACCGGGTTGATGCTCCAGGGTCTCGCCGATCGAGGGACGCATCGCCTGCGCCAGATCTTTGCCCTGCACTACCGCGACGCTCGACAACATGTCCTGGCGGCGGGTGGACAGCACGCCGGTCACGACGATCTCCGACCCTGCCGACTGATGATAGGTGTCGGTGCCCGAACTGGCGGTCTGCGTAGGCGCCGGTTGCGTCTGGGCGATGGCAGGGGAGGCGAGAACAGCCAATGCGCAGCCGGAGAGAAGCTGGAGTTTCATTCGGTTGGGTTCCTGAAAGGACATGATGTAACGTATCTCTGCTCGTCAACGGGCGACCCGAAGGACGATGACGCACCGCACCTAATGGATTTCAGGAGATGTTACAACATCATTTCCGGAAGATTGCCGATCGGTGTTCTTGCCGGGAGCCCGAGCCCGGATTCCGACCCTAGAACCCGGCCATCGAAAGTGAGGCTCGAACCAGGTCGGGCACCGAGCGCAGGGCCATCTTGCGCATCAGGCTGGAGCGGTGGAGCTTGACGGTGATCTCGCTGATCTCCAGTTCCCAGGCGATCTGCTTGTTCATCAACCCGCGTACGACGCCCTCCATAACCTGCCGCTCGCGTGGGGTGAGGGTGCCGAAACGTTGCGAAATGGCCTGATTTCGCCGAGCGACCGAGCGCCGCTCGGTGTCGATTTCCAGCGCGTGCTCGACGGCGCCCAGCAGGTCGTGCTCGTCATAGGGGCGGGGCAGAAAGTCCACCGCCCCCGCTTTGATCGCCCGTACCGAGAGCGGCACGTCGGCATCGTCGGTCAGGAAAATGACGGGAATGGGCTCGCCGCGGCCCTTGAGGCGCTCAATCAGTTCGAGGCCGTCGATGGTGGGCATGCGTACCTCCGCGACGATGCAGCACGGCGCTTCGGGCAGCGCCGCGTCGAGCAAGGCTCCAGCCCAGGCGAAAGTCTCGACGACATGGCCCTCCGCGTCCAGCAGGGCGTGCAGCCTCGACCGGGCCTCGCCGTCGTCATCGACGATCAGAACCTTGCCGGGGCGGGCGTGGTCGTCGGCGGGATTGCGCGTCGGCTGGTTGGTGGGATGGATCATTGCTCAACTCCTTCTGGCGGAGCGGGAATGATGCAAAGTGCACACAACCGGCAATCCCCTCTTTCGGGGGGCTTTCCCCCGAGCGCCCTGCCGGATTACACGCATCACATGGACAACAGCGATTTTCAGGCCACTATCCGCATCGCCGTGGTCGATGACCACCCGCTGCTGCGCGACGGCATCATCGCCGTCTTCGCGACCCAGCCCGATCTGGAACTGATCGCGGTGGGCGAGGACGGCGAGGCGGCGGTGCGCATCTATCGCGAGGCGCGCCCCGATATCCTGCTGCTCGACTTGCAGATGCCCAACGTCGATGGGGTGGAGGCGATGACGCGCATCCTCGCCGAATTTCCCGAGGCGCGCATCCTGGTGCTCACGACCTATTCGGGCGATGGCCGCGCCACGCAGGCGATCAAGGCGGGAGCTTCCGGCTACCTGCTCAAGAACAGCCTGAGGACCGAACTGCTCGATGCGATCCGCTCGGTCCATCGGGGCGGCACGCACTTCGATCGCCAGGTGTTCGGCGCCGCCGACCGCGAGGCCAAGCGCCTGACCGCGCGCGAGAGCGACGTTCTGGAACTGGCGGCGGCGGGCAATTCCAACAAGCAGATCGCGGCGCGGCTGTCACTGTCCGAGGACACGGTGAAAGGCTATATGAAGGCGATCTTCGCGCGGCTCGGCGCGATGGACCGCACGCATGCGGTGGCGATCGCCGTGCGCAACGGGCTGATCGAGCTTTAGATTCTCCCCCTCGTCATTGCGAGCGAAGCGAAGCAATCCAGGGCCAGGTAAACCGCCCTGGATTGCTTCGCTTCGCTCGCAATGACGAAAGAGGTGCGGGCAAAGCCATCACCGATACGCGATCTTCGCGGGCAGGCTCAGCCGGATCGAGGTGCCCTGTCCCGCCGCATTGGCGATCGCGAAGGCGCCGCCCAGCCGCTCGATCCGCTCGCGCATGCCAGTGAGGCCGAAGTGCCCCGCGCGCCCACCGGCCGCGCGTACGTCTTCGGGCAGGCCGACGCCGTCGTCCACCACCCGCAGCGAAAGCCGGTCGCGGCCGTGGTGGATCTCCACCCGCACCATGCCCGCCCGGGCATGCTTGACCGCATTGGCCAGCGCTTCGCCCACCGCGAGTTCCAGTTCCTCGGCGACCGGAGCGCCGACCAGCCGCTCGGGGCCGTCGACCTTGACCTCCCACGGCAGGGTATCGCCCACCACGCGTGCGGCGCAGGCGCGCAGGGTTTCGGCGATGCATTTGGGCTCGGCATCCTCGCGCAGGCCCCGCACGCGCTCGCGGCCATGGAGCAGGACGTCGTCGGCACGCTCCAGCGCTTCCTCGATGGCGGTGTGGGCGGGGGTGCCCGGCGTGGTCAGGTGCAGCACCGTCTGGAAGCGCAGCATCAGGCCCTGGAAGCCCTGTAGCAGCGTATCGTGCAGGTCCTGTGCGATGCGCTCGCGTTCGGCCACGCGTTCCTCGATGCGGTCGCGCAGGGACTGCATGGCGGCGCGCATGCGCCAGCGAAACAGCGCGTAGCCACCGAGCACCGCGCCTGCCAGCACGGCAAGGCGGAACCATGCGGTCTGCCAGAAATGCGGGGCGATGACGAAAGTGGCGGTCGCTTCCCGCTTCGCCCACGGCCCGTCGCCGGTGGCGGCGGTGACGTGGAAACGGTAGGTGCCCGGACCGAGCCCTGCGTAATCGACGCGGCGGCGCCCCTGCGCCTCCACCCAGTTCTCGTCCATCCCGTCGAGCCGGTAGCGATAGCGGTTGTTCTCCGCATCGGCGAGGCCGAGGCCGACGTAGGACAGGCTGACGCGCGTGGTGCCCGCAGGCAGGTGCGTGTTTGCGAGCGGATAAGCATGGCCGTCCACTTCCAGCGCGGTCACCGCGATCGGCATGTCGGCTTTGAGCGGGGCGATGCGCGAGGGGGCCACCTGCACTACTCCGGTGCTGGTGACGAACCATAGGCGTCCCTGCGCATCGACGGCGGCATCGTTGGCGGAGTAGGATTCGGTGCGTGCGCGGATCACGCCGCTCTGGCCGAAGCGGGCGAGCGGGATCGGCGTGCCGGGCTTCGCGAAGGCGGCATCGAGGTCCGCCTCGGCCACGCGGATGATGCCGCCTGACGATATCAGCCAGTAATGTCCGGCGACGCGCACGATGCCCATCACCCCTGCCAGCCACGGATACGTCCGCGCGCTCAGCTGCTGCGCGCGGCGGCCGTCGTAGCGGGCGAGACCCGCCTCGCCGCCGATCCATGTTTCGCCGTCCATCTGCTTGAGCATGCGCACGAAGCCGACGCCGCCCTTGCTGCCTGCGCCGTCGCCTTCGGGCCAGATGGGCGTGGTCTTGCCGTCATGGACGCGGGCAAGCAGGCGCAGCGGCTGGTTGACGATGAAGGTGGCTGGACCCGGCGCGATGAAGGTCGTCGCGGGCGGGAGGCTCTCGTCCTTGGTCCAGCGGGTGCCGTCGAGCCGGAACATGCCGGAGGCCGATACCGATTCCCACAGCCGCCCCTGCGGATCGGAGGCGCAGGCCTGGGCGAACTGGCGCTCATGCTCCAGCGGACCGACGATCCGCGTCACGGCGGCGCCGCGCACGAGATATTCGTTCTTGTACGTGAGCACATAGGCACCGACGCCCGAAACCGAGCAGACCTCGGAAACCAGCCCCGAACGCAGGATCAGCTGCGCCTTGCCGTCGACGATGCGGTAGAGGCCCTCGTCCCCGCCGATGTAGAGAGAGCCGTCCGGGCCGGTGGCGATGCCGGTGCGCACTCCCTTGATCGCGGCGTAGCGCACGACCGGGGTGCGTACGAAGCGGTGCAGGCCGTCCGGCGCGCCGCCCCAGATGGTGCCCTCGCCGTCGCGCATCAGGGTGAACATGCCGACGGGGTAGGTCTGCGCGTGGTCCATGCTCAGCGCGCCGCGTGGTACTGTCGCGAGGCCCGAGGCATTGCCTGCGATCCACAGCAGGTCATCGTCGTCGAACAGCATCTCGCGCCAGCCGTCGCCGCCGTTCAGCGGCTCGCCGAAACCGACGTCGGTTTGCGCGAAACCCTTCGCGGTCAGGCGCTGGAGGCCGTCGCTCGAATAGAACCACATCGCGCCGGTGCGGTCCTCGCGGAAGGCGGGGCCGAGGTTCATGAGCGCGGGCACCGTTTCCAGCTTGCGGCTGCCGGGGGCCAGACGGCGCAAGTCGGGATTGGAGGCGATCCAGATGGCGCCGTTGCTCTGGCGGTACATGCGCAGCAGCGGGCCGTCGACGTCGATCACGTCCCAGCGGCCGTTCACCCAATGGCGCAGCTGCGAGCCGAAGCCGCTCCAGGTAGAAACCCAGATCGAGCCGTCAGGCGCGGCGATGATGTCGGTGATGCGCCCGCGCGGCTTTTCCGGGTTGGCGCCGCGCAAGTGCCCATCCCTGAGCCGGGCGATGCCGCCGAAGGCATAGCCCACCCATAGGCTGCCGTCCGGCCCTGCAGCCAGCGCGGTGACCTGCCGGGCGCGGAAGTTGTCGAAGTCCTCGGGCTCGACGCGCAGGAAGTTCAATCCGTCGAAGCGGTAGAGCCCGTCGCCCGAGCCGAGCCACAGGAACCCGTCGCGGGTGCGGGCGATGGCGCGGATATCGGGCGGGGCGCCGTCCGCCAGCGACCAGTAGCGGCTGGCGTAGCCGGGGATCTCGGTTGCGGGAGAGGCCAGCAGCGCGGGCGCGCAGAGGCTCGCGCCGACGAGGGCGGCGATGGCGCGGAAAAGCGGGCGGGCGACACGGACGGGACGCATCGCCCGCGCATTGCATGCGCCCGCGCGGGCGACAAGGTAACCTTTCGTTTGTCTTCCCATCTTCGTCATTGCGAGCGCAGCGAAGCAATCCAGGGCAGTCTTGAACCGCCCTGGATTGCTTCGCTGCGCTCGCAATGACGAGGTGTTGTCAGGGCCGGTGCGGCATGGTGGCGGCGGGGTCGCGCAGGAATAGCAGCGTGCCGCCCAGCACGATGGCTCCGGCCAGAGCCAGCGGCAGGGCCAGTCCGCCGTGCATAAGCAGCAGCGCGCCTACCGCCGCGCCCGCGAAGATCGAGAGCACCGCGCCGAAGCGGCGGGCGAAGTTGGGCGTGCGTCTGCCCACCTGATCGGCGGCGATGCCGGTGATGGTGAGGGTCAGCACCGTGGTCGTCAGGTCCGGCACCTTGAGCTGGCGCACGGTGGCGTTGCGCAGGCCCATCGCGAAGCCGGTCAGGGCGATCACCGCCATCACGCCCGCCTTGGGTGCCTGCGCGGCGACGTCGATGTCGAGCGCGATCAGCGCGGCGATCCACAGCAGCGCGGCCTCGACCACGGCGGCCCACATCAGCCAGCGCCCGAGCGCCCGCTCGACATGCGCACGGGCGAGGTGCCCGGCGCCCCAGGCCCCCGCCATGAACGCGAGAAGCGCCAGCACCGAAGGGATGACCTTGAACCCCGGCGTCCCCGCAGCGGCAAAGCCGAGGAACACGACGTTGCCGGTCATGTTGGCGGTGAAGACCTTGCCCAGCCCCAGCACCGAGGCTGCGTCGACAAGGCCGGTCGTGGCCGAAAGCAGCAGGAGCAGGCAGGGAAGCAGGCCGGACTTGGGTGCGGGCGTAGAGGTTTGGATAGACACGGGGGGCGATCTCCTGAGTGATGCAGACGGTCTACCGGGCGAAGACCTGCCGGGTTATTGGAATAAAGTGCGTCGTTTCGTTCGATGATCTCGAAAAGACCATCAGAACCGGAAATTGCTTTCGAGGCCCAGCATCCGGATGGTCCTGGCGCTGCCCGTGTCGCGGATGAAGGCGCCGGGCGCGAAGGCGGAGACCGACATCGACAGTTCAAGTTCCGCCGTCGCCTGCCAGGCCAGCGTGGCTTCTACTTCCTTGCCGATGAAGCGTGCGCGACTGTCTCCGGCGGCGCGCACGAGGTTGCCGGGGATGTCGTAGATCCCGTCGTCCAGCGACTGGCGCCAGTAGGCCGCCGCCGCGACGCCTGCCGAGACGGTCGGCGCCAGTTGCAGGCCGATCGCCGGGTGCAGGTTCATGATGTTGTACGGGCCGACCGGCGAGAGTTCGCCGAAGTACTTGCCCTTGGGAAACAGCGCATTGAAGGTGCCGAGGCGGGTGTCGGCGGCGTTATGGTCGCCGCTCACCACATTGGCGCGCAATGTCAGGTCGGGCGAGAGCGGCAGGTCGGGGAAGGCGCGGCCGAACTCGGTGCCGACCGTCCAGGCGGAAATCGAACCGCCAGCAAAGCGGCCGAACTGGTAGGCGCCCTCGACGTTCCAGTGCCAGTCGCCGCGCTTCGCGTGCCACCGCGCGCCGAGGGTGTGGCGCGTCTCGCCGCCCTGAGTTCCACCCCAGCGCGCCGCGTCGTTGCGGTAGCCGAGGTAGTAGAGGTCCAGTTCGGGCATCGCGGCATAAGCGCCCCACAGCGCCTTCTGCGACGAGGTGCGGTCGTCGAAGCTGCCCTTGCCGGGCTGGACGGGACGCACCGCCAGCAGGCTGACTTTCGCCGTCCCGGCCGTCACGTTGGCGCGGAGCCCGTCGAAGGCCAGCGGCACGTTGGGGCCGTAGCGCGTGCCGACCAGCCGCTCGGTGCCGAGCGAGAGCATCTGCCGCCCGGCGCGCAGGGTGACGGGGCCGAAGTCGGCCTCGACGAAGCCTTGCAGCAGGTCCACGCCGGTGCCGTCCACCGGCCCGGGCGAGGGCGCGACGCTGACCGAGGTGGCGAGGATCGGCTGGGCGAAGGCGCGAAGCTTGCCGACGTGGAGGTCCGCGTAAGGCAGCGCGCGCAGCCAGACGTAGCTGTCGTTCGGCGCGTCGGCGCTGCCCCACAGGTTGTTTTCGTAGTTCTCGCTGCGGGCGCGCAGTTCGATGCCGGTGGAGAGCCAGGCATCGTCTCCCAGCGGGATATTCTTGAACGGGCCGGTCCAGTGATGACCGCGCTTTTCGGCGCTTTCGAGGTCGGACCAGTCCTCGTCGTAGCGGGTGATCGTGAGGGTCGGGGCTTCCCATGCTTCCTTCGGCGCGGCAAGGGCGGTGTGGGGGAGCAGCGCGCCCACCGCCGTTGCCGCAAGCGAAGCGAGGCTGCAAAGCCTAGGCACCTGACTGCCCCCTGCGCGCCAGCACCGCGACCAGCACGAAGCCGCCGACGAGGCCCATGTGCTCGAAGAAGGCGTTCATCGCGCCGAAGCGCTCCGGTCCTTCGGGCATGCTCCAGAAGGCGTTCGCCACCAGCGCGGCGAAGAACGTGAACACGCCGAGCATCCCCGCACCCAGCCAGACCAGACGGCCCGAGAGGATCAGCCCCCCAGCCAGAACAAGGAACGCGCCGACCAGTTCGACCGCGATGGTCAGCGCCGCCCACAGCGCGGGCGGGGTCAGGCCGAAGTGGGCCTGCTCCGCCAGCGCCGAGGGCCAGTCGCCCAGCTTGGTCACGCCGCCTACGAGGTAGGCGCTCACCAGCGCGAGGCGGGCGAGGAAGGCGGTGGGAGTGAAGTCCAGCACTGCCCCGACGAATGAAGGCGTGCGGTTCATCGGGGGCAGGCTGGCCATGGCTCAGGCTCCCTGATGGATCTCGGCGACGTAGCCGCCGGGGAAGCGCACGATGGCGGTCTGGCGCTTGCCCACTTCGAACGGCGCCACGAGGGTCTCGACGCCCGCCGCCGTGGCTTTCGCCAGCGTGGCGGAAAGGTCGCTCACCGCATAGCCGGTCATGTCGCGGCCATAGGGCCAGGGCAACTGGCCGTCCGAGACGAAGACCACCATCTTGCCGTAGCCGCTCTCGATCGAGACGCGGCGCACGGTCTTGCCGGGCTCGCCGATCTCGGCGCCGGAGGCGGTCTTGTCGTCGGCGGTGATCCTGCCGTGGGCGTAGCCGGTCCAGCTCTTGACGAAGGCATCGGCGGCGTCGGGCGTCAGGTAGACACGGTTCTCGGGCACGCTGGCGAGCGGCGCGTAGTTCGGCTTGGCGGTGTGCCAGTAGATCTGCATGTTCACGCCGCCCGGCCATTGCACCACCGAATCGCGGCCGATGGGATCGGGGAAGGTGGCGATGCGGCGTACCGCGCCGTGCTTCACGGCCGAGGCCACCGCCGCGTCGATGTCGGTGACGAGGTAGCCGGTGCGCTCGTCGCCGAAGGGATAGGGGATCGGCGTCTTGAAGCCGAACACCGAGACGGTGCCCGAAGGCGTCAGCACCAGCTGCGACTTGGTGAGGCTCTTGGTGGGCGTCACCTGGAATTCGCCCTGCTTGCTGGTGGTGCCGCCGAAAGTGGCGACGAAGCTGGAAACGAAGGTGTCGAACTGCTCCTGCGGCACGTAGACGTGGGTGGTGTCGTACTGCGCGCCGACCGCATAATCGGCGGTCTCGGCGGCATAGGCCGGGGCCGAGGCGAGGACGGCGGCGGCGATCAGGAAGGTGAAGCGCTTCATCGGGGGGCTCCTTGGGGGCGAGTTTCATCATCGTCAGGAACCGGTCCGTCTGTGCTTCAGCGGCCGGTCCAGAACGGTTTACGGCGTGATCGAACTCCCAACGATCCGAATAAAATCGTCCGGTCTGTTCGATATTCTGGAAAACTACGCTTCGGCTTAGACGGCCCAGCAGCCGCAGCCGAGCGATCCCCAGAACGTCTGGACATCGGCGGCGGGGACGTTGGCCCCCAGCGCCGCGGCGTGGTCGTGACCATGGACGCCGCAGCTGCTGGCGCAGCCACAGGCCGAGGCCAGCTTCTGCTTCGCTTCGGGCGTCTGGTAGTAGCCGCCGAACGTCGCGACCGGCGACCAATCCGGCATCGGGCGCGGCAATTCGGGGGCGAGCGGGGCGAAGTCGCCGTCGCCGTGAACCACCTTGCCGCCCAGCATCGTCAGGATCGAGCGGATGTGGACGATCTCGTTATCCGGCACCGCGAAGTAGTCGTCGGACAGCAGCGCGAGGTCGGCCAGCTGGCCCGCCTTGATCTGGCCCTTCTTGCCCACTTCGGTGGAGAACCAAGTGTTCTCGTGCGTCCACATGCGCAGCGCCTTCTCGCGGCTGACGCGGTTGTCGCCGCGATAGAGCGAAAGGCCGCCCACGGTGCGCCCCGTCACTAGCCACGAGAGCGAAACCCACGGGTTGTAGCTGGCGACGCGGGTGGCGTCGGTGCCTGCGCCCACCGGGATGCCGGCGGCGATCATGCGGGCGATCGGCGGGGTGCGCTCGGCCGCCTTGGCGCCGTAGCGTTCGACGAAGTATTCGCCCTGATAGGCCATCCGGTGCTGCACGGCGATCCCGCCGCCAAGCGCCGCGATACGGTCGATATTGCGGTCGCTGATGGTTTCGGCGTGGTCGAAGAACCAGTTGATGCCCTGCAGCGGGATATCGGCGTTGACCTTCTCGTAGACGTCGAGCGCGCGGCCGATCGTCTCGTCATAGGTAGCGTGGAGGCGCCAGGGCCAGCGGTTCTCGGCGAGCAGGCGGATGACGGGTTCGAGGTCGCCCTCCATGCTCGGCGCCATGTCCGGGCGGGGCTGGCGGAAGTCCTCGAAGTCGGCGGCGGAATAGACGAGCATCTCGCCCGCGCCGTTGTGGCGATAGGTGTCGTCGCCCTGGCCCGGCGTGACCTGCTTGGCCCACCCGGCGAAGTCGGCGAGTTCCTCCTTCGGCTTCTGGGTGAACAGGTTGTAGCTGATGCGGACCGTAAGTTGGTCGTCCTGATGCAGCTTCTCGATGATGTCGTAGTCGTCGGGATAGTTCTGGAAGCCGCCGCCTGCGTCGATTACGCCGGTCACGCCCAGCGCGTTGACCTCGCGCATGAAGTGGCGGGTGGAATTGAGCTGGTATTCGGGCGGCAGCTTGGGGCCCTTGGCCAGCGTCGAATAGAGGATTGTCGCATTGGGCTGGGCCAGCAGCAGGCCGGTGGGGTTGCCCTGGCTGTCGCGCATGATCTCGCCGCCCGGCGGGTTGGGCGTGTCCTTGGTGTAGCCCACCACGCGAAGGGCAGCGGCGTTGAGCAGCGCGCGGTCGTAGAGGTGCAGGATGAACACCGGCGTGTCGGGGGCGACGGCGTTCAGTTCCTGAATCGTGGGCAGGCGCTTTTCGGCGAACTGGTGCTCGGTGAAGCCGCCGACCACGCGCACCCATTGCGGGGCGGGGGTGTTGTCGACTTGCTTCTTGAGCATCGCCATCGCTTCGGACAGGCTGGTCACGCCGTCCCAGCGCAGCTCCATGTTGAAGTTGAGGCCGCCGCGGATGATGTGCATGTGGCTGTCGATTAGGCCGGGGATCAGGCGGTGTCCCTTGGCGTCGATCACGGTCGCTTCGGGCGCGGCAGCGCGGACTTCCTGCTCGCTGCCGACGGCGAGGAACTTGCCGCCCCGGATCGCCACCGCTTGCGCCTGCGGGTTCTCACGGTCGAGGGTTGTCACCTTGGCGTTGATGATGATCGTGTCGGTCATGCTCGTATCCTTGGTTCGACCCGCTCGGGCCGCGAGAGTTTGAGGCAGGAGCGACGCGGCGGCGGCTCCCAGAAACGTGTGGCGACGCGAGATCATGCGTCGTGCTTATCGGCGTCGCCCGGCAGGCGGCCGAGGACGTGATCGCGGCACTCGGTTATGACGAACTGCGCGACGTTGTTTTTCGTCACGAACCGGCTCGCCAGCGGCACGATCTGCTCGCCGAGCAGGATTCCCAGCAGGCCGACCAGCGCGATCATCGGCGGCGCAGGCGAACGGACGCCGAGGAGACTGTAGACGACACCCACCAGCAACCCGGCGGCGATGGAGAGAAGGTAGGCTTTCATCGGGAGTCTCCTTTTCCCCACAGTTCGTCATTGCGAGGGCCGAAGGCCCGCGGCAATCCAGCGCTGCGTGGGTCGCCCTGGGTTGCTTCGCTTCGCTCGCAATGACGAACGGGGAGATATCAGCCCTGCACGAAGGCGAGCAGATCGGGGTTGATGGTCTCGGCGTTCACCGTGAGCATGCCGTGCGAGAAGCCCTCGTAGATCTTGAGCGTCGCATTCGGCAGGATCTCGGCCTGCAGCACACCGGCGTTTTTGTAGGGCACGACCTGATCGTCATCGCCGTGCAGGACGAGGGTGGGGACGGTGATCGCCTTCAGGTCTTCGGTCTGGTCGGTTTCGGAGAAGGCCTTGATGCCGTCATAATGGGCCTTGGCGCTGCCCATCATGCCCTGGCGCCACCAGTTGTCGATGACGGCGCTCTTCACCTCGGCGCCTTCGCGATTGAAGCCGTAGAAGGGGCCTGCGGCGACATCGCGGAAGAACTGCGCGCGATTGGCGGCAAGGCCGGCGCGCAACCCGTCGAACACCTCGATCGGCAACCCGCCCGGATACGCTTCGGTCTTGAGCATGATCGGCGGCACGGCGCTGACCAGTACGGCCTTGGCGACGCGGCCCTGTGGGATGCCGTAGCGCGCGACGTAAGCGGCCACTTCACCGCCGCCGGTCGAGTGACCGATGTGGACGGCATTACGAAGGTCGAGGCGCTCCATCACCACGGCGGCGTCGGCGGCGTAGTGGTCCATGTCGTGACCCTCGCTGACCTGTGCGGAGCGGCCGTGGCCGCGGCGGTCATGGGCGACGACGCGGAAGCCCTTCGACAGGAAGTAGAGCATCTGCGCGTCCCAGTCGTCCGACGAGAGCGGCCAGCCGTGGTGGAAGACGATGGGCTGCGCATCCTTCGGACCCCAGTCCTTGTAGAAGATTTCCACGCCATCAGAAGTAGTTACATAGGCCATGTCGAATAACTCCATGAAAGGTGCACAACGGCACTCAAAGGTACCACAAGGTGCGCATAAGGGTGGAACCGGCGGCCCGATGAGAGTCGGGGGGGGGGAGACGAACCGCCGGCTCCGAACTCAGATCAGTGACCGCCTTCGGACGCGCCGAACATGGTCTTGGCGTACTTGATGCCCAGGCCGTAAGCGCCGCCCCAGACCTTCGCGATGCCGGTGGTGCTGTCGTAGGTCTCGGTGCGCGCCCAGTCGCGCTGCAGTTCGAGCAGGTACTGCAGCGAGGTCATCGGCACGGCGCCAAGCTGGATCATGCGGGCCACGGCGCGCTCATGCGCTTCTTCCGAGATGTCGCCGCAGGCGTCGGTGATGACGTAGGCCTCGAAGCCCTGCTCGATCGCCGATGCCACCGGGCCGACGATGCACACCGAGGTCCAGAGCCCTGCGAAGACGATGCGCTGCTTGCCGATGCGGTTGATTTCGCAGATCACGGCTTCGTCTTCCCAGGTGTTCATGCTGGTGCGGTCGAGCAGTTCCTGGCCCGGGAAGGCGTCGGTGATCTCGTCGAACATCGGGCCGGAGAAGCTCTTCTCGGCGACGGTGGTGAGGATGGTGGGAACGTTGAACGACTTGGCCCCGCGCGAGATCAGCGCAGCGTTGTTGCGCAGCAGTTCGGGCGCGATCGACTTGGTCGCGAAGCTCATCTGCGACTGGAAATCGATCAGGACGAGCGCGTGATTGTCGGGCGAGATCAGCGACTTTCCGGGGGTGGCTGTGGCGGTGATCGTCATTGGTAAGTCCTCCTGTTGCTGGGCGTCCTTGCCCGTCGAGATGCATTCTGAAGCCAAGCCATGTTTTCAGAAAGGCGTATAAAATCGATCCAAGTTTTCGATAGAATTGAAAAGTGGAAATGGATCAGGTCGGTTATGGCCGGCTTGGGAAAGGCTTATGGGCGGAACCGCCGCGGGTCGAAACCAACCCTTCGTATTACACCCTATCGAGGGGATAGCTTCGGTTCGGGGGTCGGTCGCTGCGACGCCTGATTACAATTTCTCACGATTTGCGGATGGGCTGCGTGCGATCGTAGTCGTAGCCGGATGGCATGACATTCGCGTCTCCCATCCCGCTCCGTCACCGCGCATTCGGCGCCCTCCTGACCTCCGCTGCGATCATGGCGCCGCAGGGAGCCGAGGCGCAGCAGCAGGCTGCTCAGACGGGCGGGGGAGCGCCGGCTCAGGTGAGTTCCGGCGACGGGGATGACATCGTCGTTACCGGCCAAGCCCTGCCGGGCGCTGTGATCGGCGACATTCCGCCGGAGAACAAGCTGGGCCAGGCCGAGATCGCCTCCTACGGGGTCGATTCCATCGCCGAACTGCTCGACGAACTGGCCGACCAGACCACCAGCATCGCCGGGCGCGATGCCTCGAGCGGGCCGGTGGTGCTGGTCAACGGCAAGCGCGTTTCGGGCGTCAACGAAGTCGGTGACCTGCCGGTGGAATCCGTGCTGCGCGTGGATATCCTGCCCGAGGAAGTCGCGATTAAATACGGCTACGACGCGCAGTCCAAGGTCGTGAACATCATCCTCAAGCGGCGCTTCCAGTCCAAGGTCGTGAACCTGGGCGGCGGCATGTCGGGCGAGGGCGGCGGCGGGCAGGGCACGGGGGCTTTCACCTATACCAAGATCCGCGACAACGACCGGCTCAACATCACCGGCAAGGCCACCAGCCAGGCCGCGATCCGCGAAAGCGACCGCGACATCACCGCCGATCCGGACAGCACCGTCACCCCCGTTGCTTCGATTCCGGGCGAGAGCGACTACCGCACCGTCCAGGCATCGACCCTCAGCTATGCGCTGGGCGCCAGCCTCGCGCATCAGTTGAGTTCGAACGCGACGGCCTCGTTCAACGTCAAGGGGACATACCAGACCAGCCGTTCGCTCGATGGACTGGCGACCGGGGAGCTGACGGTCCCGGCGGACAGCCCCTATGCGGACGGCACCGAGAACACGTTCACCCGCTATCTGTCGCAGGACCCGCTGCGCAAGGCGGTGAATAGCGGCGGTGTCTCGGCGGGCGGCACGGTCAACGTCGATCTTTCGACCCGCTGGAAGCTCTCGGTGATCGGCAGCTACGCACATTCGGAATCGGACACGCGGGCCGACAACGGCTATGACGTGACGATGCTGCAGGATGCCCTCGATGCGGGGACTGCGGGCGTCGATCCCTATGGTACGCTTTCGCCCGCGCTGCTGGGGAACATGATCGTCAATCGCGCGAAGTCGAACTCCGACACCGGCAGCGCCAGCATGCTCGTCTCGGGCAAGGTGCTGCCGCTGCCCGCCGGCGACCTTGGCGTCAGCCTGAAGCTGGGGGGCGATTTCACCGCACAGTCCTCCACGAGCGTGCGGGACGGCATGGCGAGCAGCGGCGATGCCGATCGCACCAACGGCAGCGCGCGCCTGAGCGTCGACATTCCGCTCACCAGCCGCAGCAGGGGCGTGCTCGGCGCGATCGGGACGCTCAGCGTCAACCTCAATGCGGGGGTGACGCAAGTGTCCGACTACGGCAGCCTTGCGACTTTCGGCTATGGCCTCAACTGGCGCCCGCGTGACGGGATCACGGTGATCGCGGCGATGAACCAGGACCGCAGCGCGCCCACCGTCGCCAATCTTGGCGATCCGACGGTGACCACCAGCAACCAGCGCATCTACGACTACGTGACCGGCCAGACCGTGCTGGTGACGGCGATCACCGGCGGCAACCCGAACCTCAAGGCCGACGACCGTCGCAGTTTCAAGCTGGGGCTCAACGCGCAAGTGATGAGCACGCCCAAGCTCAATTTCAGCGCCACTTACGTCAACAGCCGCAACCGCAACGCGGTGCTATCGCTGGGCGGCGTGACGCAGGCGGTCGAGGACGCCTATCCCGATCGCTTCATCCGCGACGAGGACGGCAATCTGCTCTCGGTCGATGCGCGGCCGGTCAACGTCTACCGCCAGCGCAGCGAGCAGGTGCGCTGGGGCTTCAACCTTTCGGCGCAGCTGCGCAAGCCTACGCGTCCGCCGCGCCCGCCTGCGGGTACGTGGGGCAGGCGAGGGCCGGGCGGCCGGGCCGAAACCGGCGGAGAGACACCGCCCGCACCGCCCGCCGGCGAGGAGCGTCCGGCCGATGGGCACAGCCCCGAAGACGGCACCGGCAACGAAATCACCGTCAACGGCGATCGGGAGCGCGGCGCCGAGATTCCGGGCTTCGGCCGACCGCCGGGCGATCGGGGCTTCGACGAGGGCAGGGGACCGCCCGATGGCATGGGTCCGCCGCCTGACGGCATGGGGCCTCCCCCGGGAGAAGGTCCCGGCGGCGGTCCGGGCGGCTTCGGAGGTGGTCCGCGCGGTCCCGGCGGCAGGGGCTTCGGCGGAGGCGGCGACAACGGCGTGCGCCTGCTCGCCTCGCTCTACCACACCTGGGTGCTGCGTCAGGACGTCCAGCTGACCGAGGGCGGGCCGACGATCGACCTGCTTGACGGCGGCACGATCACCGGCTCGTCCACGCCGCGTCACAAGGTGCAGGGCAGCCTCGGCCTGATCGACAACGGCCTCGGCCTGCGTTTGGAGGGCAACTGGCAGAGTTCGGCGGACGTCACCGGCAGCAGCTCGGCCTCGGGCAACCTGCATTTCGCCTCGCTGGCGACGGTGGACCTGCGTGTGTTCGCCAATCTCCAGAACCGCTTCCGGGGTAAAGACTGGGCACGGGGCACGCGGGTGAGCCTGTGGGTGGAGAACCTGTTCAACCAGCGGCAGAAGGTCACCGACGACACCGGCGCGACGCCTTACGCCTACCAGCGCGATTATCTCGATCCGATGGGTCGCACGATCCTGCTGTCGCTGCGGCGCATCTTCTGAGAGATGGGCTTGACAGATATTCTCAATCAAATAACTTGAGAATATCTCAGATCGTCATCCCGTCGCAGTCGCGCGGCTGGGTTTCGATCGAAAATATGCGAAAGGAAGCTCGGATGCCCACGTCCCGCAACGATTTCCATGTTTTCCGTCGCGGTCTCGAATGGGCCGTCAGCCTGCACGGGGTCGCTCTCGACGTCTTCGCCAGCCAGAAGGCCGCGCTCAACCGCGCGATCGACGCCGCGCACCAGATCGGCATGCAGGGCAGGGAGGCGCAGGTCCTTTTGATTGAAACCAATAGTTCGCCCCGGCCGCAGTGGGTCTTCGGACATCATCCCTATCCGCCTACGGCCTGATCCATAATGTCCGCCACGCCCGCACCGGCCGCTATCAGATAGGCGTGGCAGGCCCGGGGCAGTTCCCGCCGCAGGCAGGCGAAGGCTTCTTCGGAGCCTTCCGCCTCCATGACCACGCGCACTGATCCCCCCAGCAGCGCCGCGAGCATGAATGCGGCCGAGGCCGGGTCCGCGAACTTCGCACCGGGAGCGGCGGCCAGCAGGTCCTCGATCATCCCCGTCATGCATGTCGCGGCTCTTTTCATGTGCTGCGACATGTCGAACTCGGCCGCTATGCCGTAGATGGCCCGCGATGCGACCCGGTCCGCCATCTTGGCATCGAGCCAGGCGATGGCGAGGCCGTTGGCGATCGTCTCCAGGTCGCTTCCGGCAAGGCGCTCGGCCGCGTCCCGCATCGCGCTTTCGATCATCGCGAACTGGCGCTCGACGAGGGCGAACAGCAGCGCCTGCTTATGCGGGTAATACTGGTACATCGTGCCCACCGACACCCCGGCGCGCTCGGCGACCCGCGTGGTCGTCAGCCGCCCGACTCCGTCCGCCAGCAAAACCTGAATGGTGGCGACGTGGATCGCCTCGATCGTCACGGCAGAGCGCGCCTGTTGCGGGGTTTTCCGGGGCTTGAGAAGGTCGGGTGCGGGACGGTTCATATGCGAATTCCGAAACTGAAGGATCGTTCATATCTTGGGGTCTCCCAACCTTCCCCGCAAGGAGCTTCATGATGAACCGAGTTCTCGTTACCGGCAGTTCGACCGGGTTCGGCCGCGACATTGCCGAGTATTTCCACGCAGAGGGCTGGCATGTCGCCGCGACCATGCGCAATCCCGCCGCCAGCACCCTGCCCGTGTCCGAGAGGATGCAGGTGCTGGCGCTCGACGTCACCGATCCGGCCAGCATCGCCGATGCCGTGGCGCAGGCCGGGCCGATCGACGTGCTCGTCAACAACGCGGGCATAGGCTGGCTCAATGCGCTCGAGGGCACGTCGCTGGACACGGTGCGCGGCATCTTCGAGACGAACCTGTTCGGCACGATCGCGATGATGCAGGCGGTCCTGCCCGGCATGCGCGAGCGGCGCTCCGGCATGATCGTCAACGTCAGTTCCAGTTCGCTCTACAAGCCTCTGCCGCTGCTTTCGGTCTACCGCGCGAGCAAGGCGGCGATGAATGCGCTGACGGAATCGATCGCTCTCGAACTGGCGCAGTTCGGGATCAAGGCCCGGACCGTCATGCCCGGCATGGCCCCCTCGACCGCCTTCGCGGCGACGGCGCAGGAGCAGATCGCCGCAGCGGGCGGTTTTCCGGAGGCTTACGCGCCATTCGCGGGCGAGACGCTGGCGATGATGCAGAGCGCGGGGCAAGGCCCGGTCACCACGGCGCGGGACGTGGCGGAGGCGGTCTACCGCGCCGCGACCGATGCGGATTGCCCTTTGGTGCTGCCGGCGGGCGCCGATGCCCTGGCCTGGGCAAACGGGGAATAGGCGAATCGGGCGGGAGCGGGCATTCTTCGAGTTGCTTCACCCAGATTTGAAGCAGATTTGAAAATGCCGTTTTCCTAGGCATTCGGTGCCTTGCCAGTCGGCCCCGGTTGGCGTACCGGGGCGCCATCAGCCACTAGGCCGGTCAACGATACCTGTCATGGTGGCTCCCGCCCACTCCATGACGTAGGGATCACGATGAGCCTATACCTAGATTACCTCGCCGAAATCGAAAGCAGGAAAAATCAGGGGCTCGCGCCCAAGCCGATCGACGACGGCGCGCTCATCGCGGAAATCATCACCCTCATCGAGGATACCGGCAGCGAATACCGCGCCGACGCTCTCAAGTTCTTCATCTACAACACGCTTCCCGGCACCACCAGCGCGGCCGGCGTGAAGGCGGCGTTCCTCAAGAAGATCATCCTCGGCGAAGCCACCGTCGCCGAAATCACCCCGGCTTTCGCGCTCGAACTGCTCTCGCACATGAAGGGCGGTCCTTCGATCTCGGTGCTGCTCGACATCGCGCTCGGCGATGACGCGGCCATCGCCGCCGAGGCGGGCGAAGTGCTCAAGACCCAAGTGTTCCTCTACGACGCCGACATGTTCCGCCTGCGTGACGCGCTTCTGGCCGGCAACGCCGTGGCGAAGGGCGTGCTGGAAAGCTACGCCAAGGCCGAATTCTTCACCAAGCTGCCCGACGTCGAGGACGAGATCGAAGTCGTCACCTTCATCGCCGGTGAAGGCGACATCTCGACCGACCTGCTCTCGCCGGGCAACCAGGCGCACTCGCGCTCGGACCGCGAACTGCACGGCCAGTGCATGATCTCGCCCGAAGGCCAGCAGGCGATCGTGGCGCTCAAGGCCGCGCACCCGGGCAAGCGCGTGATGATGATCGCCGAGAAGGGCACGATGGGCGTCGGCTCCTCGCGCATGTCGGGCGTCAACAACGTGGCGCTGTGGACCGGCAAGCAGTCCAGCCCCTACGTTCCCTTCGTCAACTACGCCCCCGTCGTCGCGGGCACCAACGGCATCTCGCCGATCTTCGCGACCACCGTGGACGTGACCGGCGGCATCGGCATCAACCTCAAGAACTGGGTCAAGCAGATCGGCGAGGACGGCAAGCCGATCCTCAACAACGACGGCAACCCGGTGCTTGAAGAGAAGTTCTCGGTCGAGACCGGCACGATCCTCAAGATCGACGTCAAGAACAAGAAGCTGACCGACGAGGCCGGCAACGAACTGGTCGACGTCGCCGCCGCCTTCACCCCGCAGAAGATGGAGTTCATGAAGGCGGGCAGCTCCTACGCCATCGTCTTCGGCAAGAAGCTCCAGACCTTCGCCGCCGAAACGCTGGGCGTCGAGGCACCCACCGTGTTCGCGCCGAACAAGGAAATCACGGTCGAGGGCCAGGGCCTGACCGCGGTCGAGAAGATCTTCAACCGCAACGCCGTCGGCGTCACCCCGGGCAAGGTCCTGCACGCGGGTTCGGACGTGCGCGTCAAGGTGAACATTGTCGGTTCGCAGGACACCACCGGCCTGATGACCGCGCAGGAACTGGAAGCGATGGCGGCCACCGTCATCTCGCCGCTGGTCGATGGTGCCTACCAGTCGGGCTGCCACACCGCCTCGGTGTGGGACAAGAAGGCCCAGGTGAACATCCCGAAGCTCATGTCCTTCATGAACAACTTCGGCCTCATCACCGCGCGCGACCCGAAGGGCGTTTATCACGCGATGACCGACGTGATCCACAAGGTGCTCAACGACATCACCGTGGACGACTGGGCGATCATCATCGGCGGCGACAGCCACACCCGCATGTCGAAGGGCGTCGCCTTCGGTGCGGACTCGGGCACCGTCGCGCTGGCGCTGGCCACCGGTGAAGCGACCATGCCGATCCCGCAGTCGGTCAAGGTGACCTTCAAGGGCAAGATGCAGCCCCACATGGACTTCCGCGACGTCGTCCATGCTACCCAGCAGCAGATGCTGGCACAGTGCGCGGGCGAGAACGTGTTCCAGGGCCGCATCATCGAAGTCCACATCGGCACGCTGCTGGCCGACCAGGCCTTCACCTTCACCGACTGGACCGCGGAGATGAAGGCCAAGGCCTCGATCTGCATCTCGGACGAAGAGACCCTGATCGGCTCGCTGGAAATCGCCAAGTCGCGCATCCAGATCATGATCGACAAGGGCATGGAGAACGCGGCAGGCACCCTTGCGGGCCTGATCGCCAAGGCCGACGCCCGCATCGCCGAGATCCGCTCGGGCGAGAAGCCGGCGCTGTCGCCGGACGCTTCGGCCAAGTACTTCGCCGAGGTGGTCGTGGACCTCGACATCATCGATGAACCGATGATCGCCGACCCGGACGTCAACAACCCGGACGTCTCCAAGCGCTACACCCACGACACGATCCGCCCGGTCTCGTACTACGGCGGCACCAAGAAGGTGGACCTCGGCTTCGTCGGCTCGTGCATGGTGCACAAGGGCGACATGAAGATCATCGCCCAGATGCTCAAGAACATCGAGAAGACCGAGGGCAAGGTCGAATTCAAGGCGCCGCTCGTCGTCGCCCCGCCGACCTACAACATCGTCGACGAACTCAAGGCCGAGGGCGACTGGGAAATCCTCCAGAAGTACTCGGGCTTCGAATTCGACGACATCAACCCGAAGACCGCCAACCGCACCGCGTACGAGAACATCCTCTATCTCGAGCGCCCGGGCTGCAACCTGTGCATGGGCAACCAGGAGAAGGCCGCGAAGGGCGACACCGTCCTCGCCACTTCGACCCGCCTGTTCCAGGGCCGCGTCGTCGAGGACACCGCAGAGAAGAAGGGCGAATCGCTGCTCGCCTCGACCCCGGTGGTCGTGCTCTCGACCATCCTCGGCCGTACGCCGAGCGCGGACGAGTACAAGGCGGCCGTCGAAGGCATCGACCTGACCAAGTTCGCGCCGCAGCAGGCCGCAACCGCCGCCTGACCGAAACGGACCGGTTGAGAAAATGGCGGCGTATGCACTCTGCATGCGCCGCCATTTTCATTTTGAGGCGAACTTTCTCGAGCGATCGTCTCAGGCAGCGTCGACGAGGACGATTTCGCTGTCTTCGATGGCGGTGACACGAATTACGTCGATGTCACGGATTGCAGCGCCGTCGCGGGCATTGACGCGCACGTCCTCGATCTCCACCGCGCCGGTCGCAGGGACCAGATAGGCCTTGCGGTTGGCACCGATCGGGTACTCGGCCGTCTCGCCAGCTTGCAGCGTCGCGGCGACGATACGTGCATCGGTGCGTATCGGCAGGGCGTCGCCGTCACCTTCGTAGCCCGAGGCCAGCGTCTCGAAGTGCCCGGCACGCTCACCCTTGGGGAAGGGTCTTGCGCCCCAGCTTGGGGCTTCGCCGTTGCGAGTGGGCAGGATCCAAATCTGGAAGATCTTCGTCGTCACGTCCTCGAGGTTGTATTCGGAGTGACGCACGCCGGTGCCCGCACTCATGACCTGGACGTCGCCCGCTTCGGTGCGACCCTTGTTGCCCAGGCTGTCCTCGTGAGTGATCGCGCCTTCGCGAACATAGGTGATGATTTCCATGTCGCGATGGGGGTGGGGCGGGAAGCCGGTCTTCGGCGCGATGGCGTCGTCGTTCCACACGCGCAGGTTCCCCCAGTGCATGCGGGCCGGATCGTGGTAGTCGGCGAAAGAAAAGTGATGCTTGGCGTCGAGCCAGCCATGATTGGCGCCGCCGAGGCTGTCGAAGGGACGCAGTTCGATCATCTTGGGTCTCCGGTAAAGCGGCGGTGAGTGAGAGGGGCCGCTTCGTTGAGCCTTTTGTATGGGTTGCGATCTTTTCCGTTCAGATAGATAAAACCCATCGTTCTTTTCGAGGAAATGGAAAAGTGAGTAATCCAGGCACGCCGACGCTCGATCAGTTGACGATCTTCCTGACCGTCGTGGAAGTCGGCAGTTTCGCGGGGGCGGGACGCAAGCTCAATCGCGCGGTCTCGGTTATCAGCTACGGGATCGCCAATCTGGAGGTGCAGCTTGGCGTCATGCTGTTCGAGCGCGAGGGCACCCGGCGGCCGCAACTGACCGAACAGGGCCGTGCGGTGCTGGCCGAAGCAAAGGCGATTTCGCAGGGTGTGGACGGGCTGCGCGCCAAGGTGAAGGGCATGCTCGACGGGCTCGAGGCGGAGGTGAACCTGGCGGTCGATGTCATGCTGCCTGCCGAGCGGGTCGGTCAGGTGTTGCGCGATTTCGCCACGACCTTCCCCACGGTGCAGCTTCGTCTCCATGTCGAGGCGCTCGGCGCGGTTACCGCCCTGGTGTTGGACAAGGAGGCCGTGGTCGGGCTGTCCGGGCCATTGTCCGCCGGGGTCGAAGGCATCGACAGCCGCTCGGCAGGGTCTGTGCCGATGGTGCCTGTGGCGGCTCCCGACCATCCACTCGGTCGCATGATGGCAATCGCGCCGGGAGCAGGCCGGGACTATACGCAGCTGGTGCTGACGGACCGCTCCCGTTTCACCGAGGGCAGCGATTATTCGGTATTCAGTCCCAAGACCTGGCGCCTGGCCGACCTAGGCGCAAAGCACGCCCTGTTGCGGCAGGGAATAGGCTGGGGGAACATGCCGCTGCCGATGATCGAGGCCGATCTCGTAGCCGGGACGCTCGTGCGGCTGGCTATGCCGGACCATGTCGGAGGCACGTACCGCTTCTCGGGGATATGGCGGCGTGATACGCCACCAGGGCCAGCGGCGAGCTGGCTTCTGGACAGCTTCGTCACTCTTGGCCGGGATGACCGTGAAATGGAGGGATTGGGCGACCTCTGACGGACGCCTTCGTCAAGCCGGGTATTATGCGCTGCATACGCGAGTATTTCTCAGGCCGCGATCGCCTTGCGGCCGATCGCAATGGTCAGTGCGCCGAGCAGTATGCCGGCGGCGAGATGGCCGGCGAAGTCGATCGCCGACATCGCAATCGGGTGGCAGAACGCCAGCAGTCCGAACGACAAAAATGCCGCTCCCGCCCCGGCGAACGTCAGGGAACGGACCGGATGGAGCGACCGCGTGCGGCGCAGCGCGAGCACGGTGACCGCGATCATGGGGGCTCCGGCGACCAGCACGAAGGTGAAGCAGTAGCTGCCGTGGCCCAGCTGCCCGACGGGATGGCGGGCTATGCCGATGCTATAGACTGCCAGTCCCAACCACATAGCGAGGCAGGCCACGAACCAGCCGCTTACCCGCGCGACCCGGCCCGGCACGCTGACCGACAGGGCGGCCATGAGCGCGGCGATCCCCAGGCCAAGCGAAAGCAGGATGTTCGCGGCCGCGACCCCGGCAAGGGGGCCGGTCCAGTCGGTGCTGGCGCGATGGAGCAGTTGCGTCATGAGCCAGCCGACGCCCAGCGCAACCGGGGTCCAGCCGAGCGCCCGGCGCCAGGCCGGAGCCACGCGCCGTACCGGCGCTGCCTCGTCGCAAAGCGTGTCGATAAGGGTGTCATGGTCAACCATGTGTCTGCTTTCCATGTTCGCGCAGTCTGGTGATCGCGCGGTGCAGCAAGGACTTTACGGCGGAGACGGAGAGCCGGCTTTCCTGCGCGGCGGCATCGAGCGTCATCTCCTGCAGCTTCACCAGCTCGATCATC
Source organism: Novosphingobium resinovorum (assembly GCF_027922145.1). GTDB lineage: Bacteria > Pseudomonadota > Alphaproteobacteria > Sphingomonadales > Sphingomonadaceae > Novosphingobium > Novosphingobium resinovorum. The sequence continues at coordinate 139,305 of NZ_BSFC01000043.1, forward strand.
TGGCGCTGGCGATCGGGCAGGATGTTGAGCATCCCCGCGAGTTCCCGTTCGGCGCCGATGGCGTCGAAAGCCGCCGCAGCGCCGGGATCGACGGTGCCGGAAAGGGTTTCGTCCCGGTTGATCTCCCTTCCGCGCGACCTACCCTGCCGCCGCAGCGCATCCACCGCCCTTGCCGAGACGATGGCCGAGACCCACGGCAGCAGCGGCAGCGCCGGATCATAGGTATGGCGCAGGCGATGCAGCGTCATCAGCACGTCCTGCACGACGTCCTCGGCCAGCGCGTCGTCGAAGATGCGGCGGCGCACCCTGACCCGAACGACCGGCACCAGCGCGCGCAGGACCAGCCGGTAGGCGCGCTGGTCGCCGTCCTGCGCCCGCCGCATGAGGGCGGGCCATGCATCCTGCGGCGCGGCATTCTCCGGCGCCACCTTCTCCGACGACAGTGTATCGTTCACTCAGGGGCCACGCGGCTTCCGGGATGAACGGGCGGGATCGTATGCATCGTCTCGTCAAACCTTCTTGCCGGACGCGGCCTGCAGTGCATCGAGCGTGGTCTTCGTGTCCAGCACTTGCGGCAATATCACCGGATCGCCGCCCTTGGCCGGATAGACGAGGTAGAGCGGCAGCCCGGAGCGGCCCAGTTCCATCATAGCCTGTTCGATCCGCGCATCATAGTTGGTGGAGTCCGCCACCATGTAGGTGGTGCCGGTGCGCGCGATGCCGTCCTTGAAAGCGGCGGTGGAAAGCACTGCCTTTTCGTTGACCTTGCAGGTCAGGCACCATTCGGCCGAGAAATCGACGAAGACCGCGTGACCGGCCGCCCGCGCCTTCGCGACCGCTTCAGGCGACCAGGGCACCGGCGCGATGTCGGTCCGTATGCTGCCAGCGGATGCCTGCATCTGCGCGGCCGGGGGAGAGGCCCGCAGCGCATTGCCCGGCAGGGCGCAGAGCGCCGCGATCGCCGCCGCGCCTGCGATCGTGAGCCCTTGCAGGACAGGGGCGGGGCGACCGGCCATCGCGCGCCTTTGCGCCATGCCGTAGATCCAGCATGTGAAGGCCAGCAGCAGGGCGCAACCCAGCATCAGGGCCAGGCCCGCACTTCCGGTCTGCTGTGCCAGCACCCATAGCAGCCATGCGGCGGCGGCCAGCATCGGAAAGGCCAGCGCATGCTTTAGCGTCGTCATCCATGCTCCGGGTCGCGGGAGGCGCCTCGCCAGCGCCGGGCTGAAGGACAGCGCCGTGAAGGGCGCGGCCACGCCCAGGCCCAGCGCCGCAAAGATGGCGAGCGCGGCCAGCGGCGGCTGGACGAGCGCGAAGCCGATGGCCCCTGCCATGAACGGTCCGGCGCAGGGCGTCGCCACCACCACGGCCAGCGCGCCGGTGAGCGCCGCACCCAGCATCCCGTCCTTCCCGTCGAGCGTCTGGCCCATGCGCTGCAGGCCCAGGCCGAACTCGAAGAGACCGGCAAGGTTGAGCGCCGAACCCAGCAGCACCAGCACCAGCACGGCGACCACGAGCGGGGACTGGAGCTGGAAGCCCCAGCCCACCGCCTGCCCGCCGGCACGCAGGGCGATCAGCGTGCCGGCGAGGGCCAGCATCGCCAGCAGGGTTCCACCGAGGAACGCCAGCCCCTCATGCCGCATCCGCTGCGGATCGCCGCCCTGGCGGGCCAGCCCGAACGCTTTCAGCGAGATGATCGGAAAGACGCAGGGCATCAGGTTGAGGATCAGCCCGCCGAGGAAGGCGGACAACAGGGCAACAAGCATGACGGGGCCTCTTGGCGACGGGAAGGATCGATCGTGGGGAAAAGGTCAGCCGTGCTTGGCTTTCCATGCGCGCACTGCCGCCATCGTCTTCTCGATGTGGGCCTGCGGGTTCATGTCGGTGTAGCTGAGCAGGATCGTCCCGTTGGGGGCGATCACGAACGAGGTACGGTTGGAAATCGTCTGCTTGCCGCCCTGCATCGTCGCGTCGAACTTGGCGGCGACCTTGGCGTTCGGGTCGGCGGCGACGGCGAACTGGTTGCGGCATTCCGACTTCGAGAATTCGGCGACACGTTCGACATTGCCCGCGGTCACGCCGATCACGCTGGCGCCCAGCTTCTTGAAATCGCCGGTCGCTTCGGCGAAGAGGTGCGCCTCGACCGTGCAGCCGGACGTGAAGGCGGCGGGGAAGAAGTAAAGCACGACCGGCCCCTTCTTCAGCGCCTTGGCCAGCGAGAGATCGAAGGGCTTGCCCCCCAGCGCGGCGTTCAGGGTGAAGTCGGGGGCTTTCGCGCCTTGCGGCAGGGCGGCGAAGCTCTGGCTCGGCACGGCGGCCATGAATAGACCAACGGCCAGCGACAAGGCGAAATTCTTCCGGATTTTCATCGGCTCTGCTCCAACGGGGGGCTCCAACGGGTTCAAGGCGAAAGCGCTCTGATCGAGCGCCTTCCCATCGCTGTTCGCTGGTGGGTGGCAAAAAGTTGCGGTCCGGAAATTTGCTCGCCGCTTTTTTTAACGGCGCGGCTCTGCTGCGTATTCATTCTCCGACCGGCGCCGCTCGTCCCGGATCAAATGCGGGCGAGCGCAATTCGTCGCAATATTCGTTTCGTCATGCATCCGCTGACGGCACCGGTCGTTAGAGCGGCATGGCCTCCATGACCGACCGTTCGCCCCCGGTGGCCTCAGCTTCATGCCAGGCAGCCCGGTTCGCTATGGTCCGCGGTCTTACCGAGGCGCTTGTCGCGCCGCTGTCCGATGCCGACGCCACCATTCAGTCCATGCCGGACGCTTCTCCGGCGAAGTGGCATCTGGCGCATACGACGTGGTTCTTCGAAACTTTCGTGCTGCGCGACCACCTGCCCGGCTACAGGCTTTTCGACGACGCCTGGCCTTTCCTGTTCAATTCCTATTACGAGGCGGAAGGGCCGCGCCACGCGCGCCCGCAGCGCGGGATGCTCTCGCGACCCGCGCTGGACGAGGTGCTGGCCTACCGCGCTCATGTCGATGCGCATGTGGAACTGCTTTTGCATCGCGCCGATCTTGCCGAACTGATCGCATTGGGGCTCAACCACGAGCAACAGCATCAGGAACTGCTGCTCACCGACCTGAAGCATGCGCTTTCGCTGAACCCCCTGGCTCCCGCCTATGCCTATCCGCGCGCGCCGGAGAGCGGGACGGCGTCCGCCGTGCCGATGGACTGGCACCGGCACGAAGGCGGCCTTCATCGGATCGGCCATGGCGGCGGGGAAGCTGGCTTCGCGTTCGACAACGAAGGCCCGGCGCATGAGGTGCTGCTCGAACCTTTCGCTCTTGCCCGTCGTCTCGTGACGAACCGCGAATGGGCGGAGTTCGTTGCCGACGGCGGCTATCGCAACCCGGCGCTGTGGCTGTCGGACGGGTGGGCCTGGATCAATGCAGAGGGGCTGACGGCGCCGCTCTACTGGCGCGAGGACATGGCCTTCACGCTGTCCGGTCTCCAGCCGATCCTGCCCGATGCGCCGGTTGCGCATGTCTCGTTCTATGAGGCCGACGCCTTCGCCACCTGGGCGGGGCACCGCCTGCCGACCGAATTCGAATGGGAAGTCGCGGCGGCGGGGCATGATCCGTCGGTTGGCGTCCAACTCGACGCGGGGGCCGGAGCGTTCGGAATCCACCCCCAAGGTTCGCCCGGGCTGTTCGGGGACTGCTGGCAATGGACCCGCTCCGCCTACCTGCCGTATCCGCGCTTCCGCCCTGCGGCGGGCGCGGTGGGTGAGTACAACGGCAAGTTCATGTCCGGGCAGTGCGTGCTCAAGGGCGCCAGCTGCGCAACGCCGCGCGGGCACTCGCGCGCCACGTACCGCAATTTCTTTCCCCCCGACAAGCGCTGGCAGTTCACCGGCGTGCGCCTCGCTAAGGACTTGTAGACCATGGCCACCGCCGTCCGCGAACTGATCGATACCTCCCGCGATGCCCTGCGCGCGCAGTTCCGCCGCGACGTGCTGACCGGCCTCTCGCAGCCGCGCAAGGCGATCCCGGCGCGCTGGTTCTACGACCATCGCGGCAGCCAGTTGTTCGAGGAGATCACGCGGCTGCCCGAATACTATCCTACCCGCGTCGAGACCGGCATCCTCATGGCCCACGCCACGCGGATCGGGCGCATGGTCGGATCACGGCATCACGTCGTCGTGGAGTTCGGCGCGGGCAGCGCGACCAAGACGCCGTTGCTGCTCGATGCGATCTGGACCGCCGCTTACGTGCCGATCGACATTTCGGGTACATTCCTTTCCGAATCCTGCGAGGCGCTGGCGGCGCGCTATCCCGACCTGCCGATCCACCCGGTCGAGGCGGACTTCAGCGTGCCCACCGCGCTGCCCGCCGAAGTGGGCGATCATCGGCGCCTGGGCTTCTTTCCCGGCTCCACGATCGGCAACATGGAGCCGATGGCGGCCGCCGACTTGCTGCGTTCGATGCGCGAGACGCTGGGCGCGGGCAGCCTGTTGTTGATCGGCTTCGACCGCATCAAGGCGGAGGCGGAACTCGTCCGCGCCTACGACGATGCGCAAGGCGTGACGGCGGCGTTCAACCTCAATCTGGCGGAGCGCATCAACCAGGAGCTTGGCGGCACGATTCCGCGTGACGGGGTTGCGCACCGGGCGGTCTGGAACGACGATCGCGCCCGGATCGAGATGCACATCGCGGCGACGCGCGACATCGATTTCGAGGTCTGCGGTCGCTCTTTCACGATGGCGGCGGGCGAGACGATCCACACCGAAAACAGCCACAAGTACGATCCGCGCAGCGCCGACACGCTGCTGCTGGCAGGGGGCTGGGAACCGCTGCAGGGCTTCGGCGATGCGGATGACAAGTTCATGGTCATCCTCGCCCGCGCGATCGGCGATGACCTCACCGCCTGACGGTGGAAACGGGCTGAGCGCGTTGCCAGTTTAAGGCGAAGTCACGGTCCGAGCTGCCTCAACGGGGGGGCGGGGCGGTCTCGCGTGCCTGGGCCGGCATCCCAGTTGGCCGATGTCGGTGCACGGTGCTAGGGGCGCAGGAGCAGCACGGGCTTCCAGCCCGGGCAACCAGCACAGGAACCCAATTCGATGATTCAGGCCGGCCCGACGTTCAAGGAAAATCTGCAGCAGCTTCCGCCGATCGCGGGGGTGGATCGCATCGATCTCGTCGGGATTGACGGCGCGGTGGTCGCCAGCATCGAGAATCAGCCGGGCAAGCAGGGTTCGCTCGCGGTCTACCAGTACCTCAAGCAGTCGTTCGGCACGCTCGACGCCCGCGCGGCGGAGCATGGCCTCGACGTATTCGCCGAGCACACTGCCGATGCCCGCAACCGCCCCGGCGCGCATCCCAACATCGACCGTCTTCTGGAAGTCGCGGCGGGCGGCGGCACGCTTGCCATCGAAGTTATACCCCAGCCGCTCGGTTGAGGGCGCAGTGCGCACTGGCTGCTTGATTGCGGCGCGCGCACACAAGTTTTCGGCGAACGGTGCAACGCCCGGCTACGACCAGGGTGCGGCAGGTCAGATGACCCGCCGTACTACTGGAAGGAGCATTCGTGGCCTGCAAGCGTGACCGAGTTGGCTGGAAGGGATACCTCCCGGCGATCACGACCCCGTTCGACGACCAGCGCAACCTCGACTTCGATGCTCTCGGCACTCTGCTCGAATGGCTTCATGGGGAAGGCATGCACGGGCTGGTCGTCGCGGGGACGACCGGCGAGTGGTTCAGCCTAGACGCCGGCGAACGCCATGCGCTGTTCGCGGCGGCGGGCGCGCAGATGGGCAAGCGGCTGCCGCTGATCGCGGGATGCAGCGCCTATACGCCTGCGGAAGTGCTGGCGCACATCGAGCAGGCCCATGCCGCCGGGTTCTCCGGCGCGCTGGTGACGCCGCCGCCTTATGCGCGGCCCGGCGACGAGGACATCCTTGCTTTCTACACGACGATCGCGCGGCACAGTCGCCTGCCGATCTGCGTCTACAACTGGCCGCCGGGCACCGGGATCGACATGTCCCTGCCGCTGCTGGAGCGCATCGCCGCTCTCGACGCGGTGGTAGCGATCAAGCATTCGACGGGTGACATGGCGCATTTCATGGCGACCTTTTTCGCGCTTCACGGCGAGGTCCGCGTGTTCGGCCTGCCGCTGGACGAAGTGGGCCTCACGATGGTGCGGTTGCACGATGCGGACGGAACGATGGGCGCGGGCGGTGTGCTGGGCCACAACCAGCCGGATTTCTACAACCTGGCATGGCAGGGCGACTTCGACCGGGCGCTTGCCTGCGGGGCGAAGGATCGCGTCATCATGCGCGAATGGTTCACACCTTCGCTGGTCGGGCGCTTCGGTTCCGCCGCCGCCATCCTCAAGGCGGCGCTCAATGCGCGCGGCGTCCCCGGCGGGCGGGTGCGTTCGCCGTTCCAGGACGTGAGCGCCGCGGACGCCGGGCGCATCGCGGCTACGCTTGCCGGGCTCGGCTGCCTGGGTGACACGCCAGGCGTGCAGCGGGCGATGGAGGGCGTGGGCTGATATTTCGCGGCGATCGCGGGCGCTAATTTGCGTCAGCGACAATGAAACCGGGATGGCGATCGCATTGATCGCACCGGGCTGAAATGGAAGCATCAGGACCGGCCGCAAGGCCCGCAGAGAAGACAAGAGCACCGCGCCGGAACGAGCGCGGCACGAATGCAGGCAACCAGGAGGAAGTCAGTTGGCGCGTTATCGCATTTTCGCGGTGGCGCCCGGCCTTTCAGCGCATGAGGGTTTGATCCATGAAGACACGATACATGACTGCCATTTCGACCAAGGCGCTGGTTTGTGCCGGACTGGTCTCCGGGGCGTTCGCCGCCTTCTCCGCGCCCGCCATGGCCCAGACCGCCGACGAGCCGAGCGCGCCGAACGAGATCACCGTCACCGCCCGCAAGCGCAACGAGACCGCGCAAACCGTCGCCGACCCGATCAGCGTCGTGACGGCCGCGAAGATCGGTAATGCCGACTTGCGCACGCTGCAGGACGCGGTGCGCCTGACCCCGAACCTCGTCGTGCTCGACGGCCTCTATCCGGGCTACAAGACCGTGTCGTTCCGTGGTTTCACCACGCTCGGCCGTGACGGCGAGTTTCCCTTCGCCACCGTCGTCGACGGTGTCGTCCAGCCGGGCCAGATGTTCTTCCAGCAGGACCTCGTCAACGTCCAGCAGATCGAAATCCTGCGCGGTCCGCAGGGCACGCTCTACGGCGGCGGCGCGATCGCGGGCGCCATCAACATCGTGACGCGCAAGCCGACCAACGAATACACCGGAAACGCTTCGTTCCAGTATTTCAACGGTGACGAAAAGCGCGGTCTGGTCGGATTGTCCGGTCCGATCATCAAGGATAAGCTGTACTTCTCGGTCGGCGCATCGGCTTACGATACCGATGGCCTCATCAAGAATCTGGCGAATCCGAAGAACGTCGATTTCGGCAAGGGCCTGACCACGCGCGCGCAACTGCTGTTCACGCCGACCGAAGACCTGACTTTCGCCCTTAGCGCCACGACGACCGATAGCAAGACCGGCGGCCTTTGGCTGGCCCCGGTGCCGGATGTGGACTTCAAGGATACCATCCCCGATCCGAGCGAGAACCAGGCGGGCATCGTGAAGACCAAGCTGCGCGGCTATTCGCTGAAAAGCGACTGGGCACTTGGCGGGGCGACGCTCACCTCCGTCACCGCCTATTCGCGCGGGCGCGACTACACCACGGCGGATGGCGATTTCACGGCGGTCGATGCCTATACGCAGACCGTGCACTTCGTCGATACGACCTGGTCGCAGGAACTGCGCCTGACTTCGACCGGCGAAGGGCCGTTCAAGTGGAACGTCGGCGGCTATTACCAGGACGAAAAGCGCGATTATCAGAGCAGCTACGGTCCTGTCGGCGGCACGCCGGGCCTGAACGACAGCCTGAGGCACTATGAGACGTTCGCATTGTTCGGTCAGGCGTCCTACGAACTGACCGACCGCCTCGAACTGACCGGCGGCTTCCGCTACGACTGGGAAAACCAGTCCTACTTCGATCGCCTGAGCGGCCAGATCCTCAAGCAGAAGTTCAGCGAGCCGCAGGGCAAGGCATCTGTCTCCTACAAATGGAGCCCGGACCTGTTCACTTATGCGACCTACTCGCGCGGTTATCGCAAGGGCGGGTTCAACCCCAGCAGCAGCGCCGAAACGCTGTTGTATTACGCCCCCGAAACGGCCGACAACTTCGAAGCCGGGTTCAAGAGCAACTTTGGCGGCAGCCTGATGACCTTGAACGGCGCCTTGTTCTACACCGACTTCAAGGGGCAGCAGTTCTCCACCTCGCGCGTGCTGGAGGGTGACGGTATCTACACTGCCATCTCCAACATCGGAAAGACGCAAGTGATGGGTGCAGAAGCCGAGCTGTCGATCCGGCCGACGCGCGGGCTCAGCATCAACGGCTCGGTCGGTTACTCGGATGTGAAGATCAAGAACTTCGTGCCCGAGGATCAGGACGCTTATCACAACAACGTAATCCCGCAGATCTACCGCTTCACGGCGCAGCTCGGCATCGACTACGAAGCCGATCTGACCGACGATTTGAAGCTTGTCGCGCATGGTGACATGTCGCATCGCGGCAACGTCTACTGGGACGTCCAGAACTCGCTGGAGACCGGGCCGAAGACGTTCTTCAACGCCAAGGTTACGCTGCAGAAGGGCATGTGGTCGCTCTCCGCGATCGGCCGCAATCTCAGCAACGAGAGAACGCCGATGGCGGTCGGACCCCACGCACTGGGGACCTCGACGCTTGCCAGCTACAACAGCCCGCGCCAGTACGGCGTCGAGGTCGGCGTGAAGTTCTGATCGGACAGGGCCGGTGGGGGGTGCCCCCACCGGCCCGGTTCGTTCGGGTCACAGTATATAAGGCAAGGCATTGCACCGCAGGGACATTCTGAAGTGGATCGCCGCCGCCGCGTTCAGCACGCCGGCGATGGCGCAGGGCATGGCAGAGCATGCCGGGCACATGATGGGCGGTGGCGATGCAGCCCTTTCGGTGCCGCCGCCACCGACCTACACGCCGTTTCCGCCTGAGCGCCACGCAGCGCTGGAGCGGCTGGTGGACCTCGTCATCCCTGCCGACGACACGTCCGGCGCCAAGGATGCGGGAGTGACTGGTTTCATCGAACTGATGCACCAGCACTGGATGAACGACGGGGAGCGCCGCCGCTGCGACGCCGAACTCGATCTCGTGCTGGCCGCCTTCGCTGCCGGGGGCGATCCGGTGGTCACGCTCTACGACGGCACGCGCTTCAAGGCGCCGACGCTGCGCAAACTGACCGTCTACGGCTATTACACCAGCGAGATCGGCGCGAGCCAGGAGCTTGATCTCAACCTCGTGCCCGGCGCCTACGACGCCTGCGCGGCACTGGGCGCCGACGATAAGGCGCCCTCTCTCTACGTCTGGGGAATTTCGATGAGCCTTGCGAACGGAGCGGGCGCCTGATGGACGCAGACGTCATCGTCGTCGGCTCGGGCATTTCGGGCGGCTGGGCCGCGAAGGAACTGACTGAGCGCGGCTTCTCTGTGCTGTTGCTGGAGCGTGGCCGCGACGTCGATCCTACCAGCGACTACGTCACCGAGCACCTCGCCCCTTACGAGCTGCCCTATCGCGGCTTCGGCGACCGCCACCGCTATCAGCGCGACTACAAGGTCCAGTCGCGCATGGCGGGACTTTCGGACGCTAACGAACACTGGTTCGTCAATGATGCCGAAAACCCCTACGAGACCGCACCCGAGGCGGACTTCGCGTGGATACGCGGCTATCACCTCGGGGGGCGCTCCATCACCTGGGGGCGCGCTTCCTTTCGGCTGAGCCCGCTCAACTTCTCCGAAGCGGGCAAGGACGGCCACGGCATTCCGTGGCCGATCGGCTACGATGACCTTGCGCCGTGGTATTCGCACGTAGAGCGCTTCATCGGCGTCAACGGCGATGCGGACGGCATTCCCTCTCTGCCCGACGGCGAGTTCATGCCCCCGCACGGCATGAACTGCGTGGAGGAGCACGTGAAGGGTGCGGTTGCCGCGAAGTTCGGCGGGCGCCCGATCATCAACGAACGCAGCGCCGTGCTGACCCAGCCGATCGGCGACCGCCAGCCGTGCCACTACTGCGGCCCGTGCATCCGGGGCTGCTCCACCGGTTCCTACTTCAGCAGCGAAAGTTCGACGCTTCCGGCCGCGAAGGCGACCGGGCGGCTCAAGGTGATGACTGACGTGGTGGTGGACTCGCTCATCCACGATCCGGCGACGAACCGCGTCACCGGCGTGCGGATCATCGACGCGAAAAGCCGCACGCGCAGCACCGTTTCGGCGCGGGTGGTGTTCCTCAATGCCTCGACGCTGGGGTCGACGCAGATCCTGCTCAATTCCCTCGATACGCAGACCGGACGCAGCTTCGCGAACCGTTCCGACGCACTCGGCCGCTACCTGATGGATCACGTCATGGGACCATTCGGTCTGGCGACGATCCCCGGCTTCACCGACCGGATGCCGATGGGCAACCGGCCGAGCGGCATCTACATCCCGCGCTTCCAGAACCTCGACGGCAGCGACCGGCAGTTCCGGCGCGGCTACGGCTACCAGGGCAGCGCCTCGCGCCAGATGTGGACGCGGGGAGGAGAGGGCGACGACATCGGCCTGTCGCTCAAGCACCGTCTGCGCCAGCCGGGGCCGTGGCAGATGTTCATCGGCGGCATGGGCGAATGCATGCCTTATGCCGACAACCGCGCTACGCTCTCCAGCCAGACCGACAACTGGGGCCGTCCGCAGCTGCACGTCGAATTCCACTGGCACGAGAACGAACTGGCGATGGCCAGGGACATGGCCGCAGAGGCGAAAGCCATGCTGGAGGCCGCCGGGGCTACCGACATCATGGTCGGCGATACCCTCGGGCCGGGTGGCCTCGCCATTCACGAGATGGGCACCGCGCGAATGGGCGACGATCCGGCGCAGGCGGTTCTCAACGCGCGCAACCAGTGCCATGACGCGGCGAACGTGTTCGTGACGGACGGCGCCTGCATGACCGCTTCGGCCGCGCAGAACCCGTCGCTGACCTACATGGCGCTGACAGCGCGCGCTGCCGCCTTCGCGGCCGACCAGATGAAGCAAGGAGTGCTGTGATGACCGACTTCGCCCTTTCCCGCCGTGGCCTGCTGGGCGGTACGGCCCTGTTGGCGACTGGGCTGGCGGCAGGCTCCATGCTGGGCGGCGCCGGCGCCTTTGCCCGCCCGCCGAAGCGGCCGCTGGGCATCCAGCTCTACACCCTGATGACGCTGCTGGATGCCGACTTCGAGGGCACCGTGGCGAAGGTCGCGAAGATGGGATACCGCGAGGTCGAGACGCTCGGCAGCTTCGGCCGCGACCCGGCTTTCGTCCGCGAGGTCTTCGATCGCAACGGCCTCGTTTCGCCCTCTCAGCACATCATGCCGCCGGGCTTGTACGAAGTGTTCGACGATGGCGTGGCGGGCCGCATCGACCGCGCCACCTTCGAGCGCAAGTTCATCGAGGCGTTCGACTTCGATCAGGTCGAGGGCCTGATCGACGCCTGCGCCAAGCAGGCCCGGCCGCTCGGCCAGAAGTACATCGTGTGGCAGATCAGCTGGCCCTCGCAGCTGCAGTCGCTGGAGCAGATCAAGCAACTCATCGCCGCGCTGAACCGCGCCGCGCAGGCTGCTCACGATCGCGGGTTCCAGCTGGCGTACCACAATCATGATCAGGAATTCAAAAAGGTCGGCTCCGACGTCCCCTACGACCTGATCATCGAAGGCACCGACCCCGACAAACTGAAGTTCGAACTCGACCTTGCGTGGGCGACCAAGGCGGGCGTCGATCCCGTGGCCTACTTCAAGCGCCATCCCGGCCGGTTCCGGATGGTCCACATGAAGGACGTCGCCGCCGATGGCAGCGTGCGCGATCCGGGCACGGGTCTGGTGGACTTTCGCCGCATCATTCCGGCTGCGGAGAAGGCGGGGGTCGAGCACTTCTTCGTGGAATACGACGTGCCCACCGACCCGCTACGCACCGCAGCGGATGCCCAGAAGTACCTCGCGCCGCTGATGTGACCTGCCAGCGGGATAATGAAATAAGAAAAGGCCCGGTCGCATGAAGCGGCCGGGCCTTTTTTGATGCCGATCAGCTGGCTTCGGGCCGTCCGATGACCTCGAAGCGGGCGATCTTGCCGTCGCGGAACCGGGCATGGGCCATGCAGACTTCGGAACCGGACTTGCCTTTGGCGGTGAAGGTGCAGCGATATTGCACGAAGCCCTGTGTCTCGTCGGCGAGCGTCGCGATCACAGGGGTGACCAGTTCGACCGCATCGCAACGCTCGCGAATTCGGGCGAAGTGGGCGCAGATGGCTTCGGGGCCGGTGCCGCGCACGCCGCCGTCGACGATGAACTGGGCATCGTCGGTGTAGTGCGCCGCAAAGGCGTCGGGCGTAAAGGCGTGTTCGCGGAAGGCCCCGTTCCACCAGTCGAACATGCGGGTGATGGGGCTGAGGGTATCGGTCATGAAAGCTCCGTTCAGGTAAGGGCTGCGGCGGGGCGCGAGCCGGTCACCCGGTCGGCCACGAAGAGGAAGACCATCGCCGCCAGCAGGGCATCGACGGTGGGGGCATGGGTGATCTCGAACAGGCCGAGGCCGACGTTCGCGCGCGGCAGCGCCGCCACGCCGACTGCTATGCCGAACACCCATGCCATCAGCGGCGCGGCGCGGAACGCCGGGATCGGTGCATTGGCGTCGGTGTAGCGGCTGCGCTTCATCAGGAAGTCGGCGACATAGGCGCCCGACATCGGCGCGATCAGCAGGCCCATGAAAGTCAGCCAGACGATGAAGTGGCCAAGGATGTCGGCCGCGGCGAGGCAGGTGCCCAGCACGCCCGCGACGACCGCCAGTTGCCAGCGCTCAACCTTCGGGAACAGCGCCGAAAGCGCCAGCGCCGAGGCGTAGAGGTTCTTGTCGTTGCTGGTCCAGGTGGCGAGGATGATGATCAGCGTGCCCGGCAGCGCGATGCCCGCCGCCAGCATCGTCGCGACGAGATCGGCGTTGCCGTAGAGCGTACCGAGCGCGGCGGCGAGGATCAGCAGCAGCGGAAAGGCGATGGCGTAGTTGATCGTCATCGCCGTCGCATTGTCCCCCGCGGTCTTCAGGAAGCGGCTCAGGTCGGGGTTGATCGAGCAGCCGAACACTTCGGCGCCGACGACCACCGAGACGATCATTCCAAGCCCCATCGGCTCTGTGATCGGGCGAGCAGCGAAAAGTCCCGCCATGCCGTGCCGGTCCAGCCCGATCGCCAGCGGTACCAGCGTCGCCATCAGCAGCAGCGGCACGCTGACCACGGCGACCTTGCCCATCGCCTTGACCCCGATCACCGCCGTCGAGGCGATCAGCGCGCCGACGAGGACGACGCCGATCCGCTCGTCCAGTTCATAGGCCAGCTGGGTGCGCAGGATCGCCGCGAGGCTCTTGACGAGGATTTGCGTCTGCAGACCGAACCAGCAGAACGAGGTCAGCACCATCATGCCCACGATCGCCATCGACCCGCGCCGCCCGAAAGTGCGCTGGATGATCATTGCGGTGGGCAGGCGGGCGACGAGACCGACATAGCCGGTCAGCACGCCCCACAGGCCCAGCAGCGCGCTGCCCAGGATCACGCCGATGGCGACGGTGGTGAAGTTCGCATGCTGGCCCAGCTGTCCACCGAACGCGAAGAACGGGACGGAGATCGAGACGCCGATCAGCACCATCGTCAGGAACGGCCAGCGGCGCAGTTCCCCCTCTTGGGGCGGGCGTTCGGGATTGCGTTCGACGATCCCGGCGATCTTGCGCAGCAGCTTCATTATCGAAAATGTCTCCAGTGCCCGCCGCCACGGGGAGGCGCGGCGGAAGGGCGGGTATGGCTCAATGGTGTCAGACGTATCGGGCAGGGCAAAGGGGAGAGGGCGGGTCTTGCGCGTGATGCAATGACTTCGCGAAGACTTGTGCCGTTTGCGCAATATCATCGGCGGCGAGTTCAGGGATTCACATCCGGGAAAGCAGTGCATGAAGAGATTTCGCGTCGCCGTCGATATCGGCGGGACATTCGTGGATTCGATCCTGTTCGATTCCGAAACGGGAACGACAAGGCTCGCCAAGGCATCGACCACCCCTGACGAACCGGTGCGCGGCGTTCTGGCCGCGCTCGACCGCCTCGGCGTGTCACTGAACGACACCGAACTGTTCGTCCACGGCACCACTCTGGGCCTCAACGCGGTAATCGAACGGCGCGGGGTCGAGACCGGCATCATCACCAATGCGGGCTTCCGCGACGTGTTCGAGATCGGCCGCGCCGACGTTCCAGCCGCCTCGATGTACGACTACCGTTACCAGCGCGAGGCGAGCATCGTGAAGCGCCGCCACCGCTTCGGCGTCGGCGGCCGCATTGATGCGCACGGCAACGAGGTGGAACCGCTCGACGAAGCCGCCGTGCTGGACGCTGCGGGCAAGCTGGTCGAGGCGGGCATCCGTTCGGTCGCGATCTGCTTCCTGCACAGCTACCGCAACCCGGTGCATGAGGCGCGCGCCGCCGAAGTCATCCGCGAAGCCTATCCGCAGCTGGCGGTCTCCGCTTCCAGCGCGATCACCCGCGAATACCGCGAGTACGAGCGTACCGCGACCGCCGTGGTCGATGCCTACATCAACCCGATCTTCAACGATTACGTCGGCCGTCTTGAGAACGGGCTTGTCGAGAACGGGTTCTGCGGCAAGCTGCTGATCATGCGTTCGGCAGGCGGGGCGATGACCGCGCAGACCGCGCGGCAGGCGCCGATCTACACCGTGCTGTCCGGCCCTGCCGGCGGTCTCATCGGCGCGGGCCAGCTGGCCAAGGCGATCGGCCGCGACCGGGTGCTGACGCTGGATTACGGCGGCACCTCGCTGGACGCCGCTGTCATCGAGGACGGCGAGCCGCTGGTGATGCACGAGGCGCCGCTGGCCGACCTCCCCGCGCTGATCCCGATCTTCGACATCCGCTGCATCGGCGCGGGCGGCGGCTCGATCGCCTGGGTGCAGGAAGGGCTATTGCAAGTCGGCCCGCAGAGCGCCGGTTCGCAGCCCGGCCCGATCGCCTACGGTCGCGGCGGCAACGAGCCGACCACCACCGACGCGGCGCTGATCCTGGGCTTCCTCGATCCCTCGACGTTCCTGGGCGGTACCGTCGACCTCGACGTTCCCGCCGCGAGGCAGGGCATGCAGGACCGCGTTGCCGGGCCGCTCGGCATCGATATCGACCGCGCGGCGGCGGGCATTTTCGACGTTCTCGTCGCCCGTACCGCCGGTGCCATCCGCGAGATCACTGTCGAGCGCGGCCGCGATCCGCGCGACTTCTCGATGCTCGCCTTCGGCGGCGCCGGGCCGCTGATCGCTCCGCTGATCGCCCGCGAGGTGATGAACGCCGAACTGATCGTGCCGCAGAACCCGGCCGTGTTCTCGGCCTGGGGCATGCTGATGTCGGATATCGTCACCGACGTCGCGCTGACCCAGCTGCGCCTGCTCGAACCCGAGGCGCAGGGCCCGGTGGAAGAGGCGTTCGCGACGCTCATCGAGGACGCGCGCGCGCAGCTTGAAGGGCAGAGCGGCACCCAGACCGAGCGCCGCTTCCTGCGCCTCGTCGAATGCCGCTATGCCGGGCAGGAACACGCGCTGGAGATCGAACTGCCCGAGGGTGAGGATCTCGCCTCGCTGCGCGCCCGCTTCGACGACCTCCACCGCGAGCGCTACGGCCACGCCATCGCCGCGCCGGTTCAGATCGTGACGCTGCGCGTGCGCGCCAGCGCGGTCATGCCCAAGCCCACCCTGCCGATCGTGCCCGAGGCCACCGGCCCGGCGTCGGACGCGCAGATCGGCGCGCGCGAGGCGTTCTGCTTCGCCCGCCGCGAGCGCACCCCGTTTGCGGTCTACGATCGCAAGCTGCTGGGCGCGGGCCACACCTTCGACGGCCCCGCGATCGTCGAGGAAGGCACCACCACCACCGTCATCCATTCCGACCAGACCGTCGCCGTCGATCCGCACGGCCACCTCATCGTTCGCAGGAAGTCCGCATGAGCACCGAAACGAAGCTTGATGGCGCGACCGTAGAGGTCATCCGCAGCTACCTCGTCTCCGCCGCCGAGGAGATGCGCCGCACGTTGATCCGCACCGCGTTCAACCCGGTGATCTACGAGGTGCTGGACTTCGGCATCTCGATCTACGACGCCGATCTGGAACTGATTTCGGACGCGCCGGGCCTCGCATTCTTCCTGGGCGCCAACGACTACGCAATCCGCAAGGGCGTGGAGTTCGCGGGCGCGGAGACGATGCGCCCCGGCGACATCTTCATCATGAACTACCCGTACTGGAATTCGGCGCATGCGCTGGATGCTACGTTGTTCGCGCCGGTCTTCGCCGACGGCGAGGACAGGCCCTTTGCCTATACCTGCATCCGCGCGCACTGGATGGACCTTGGCGCCAAGGATCCGGGCTACGTGCTCGATTCCACCGACATGCACCAGGAAGGCCTGATCTTCCCCGGCACCCGCATCTACAAGGATGGCGCGCCGGTGAAGGACATCATCGACATCATCAAGTTCAATTCGCGCATGCCCGGGCCGGTGATGGGCGACCTTGATGCGCAGGTCGCGGCTACCCGCACCGGCGTCGAGCGCCTGAACGCGATCCTCGGCAAGTTCGGTCGCCCCGCCTTCGATGAGGCGGTAGGCCGCATCAAGGTAGCGAGCGAAGCGCTGGTCCGCCGCGCGCTGGCCGACCTGCCGCGCGGCACCTGGGAAGCGGGCGATGTGGTCGACGACGACGGCATCAGCGACGATCCGGTGCCGATCCACGTCAAGGTCACCATCGACGAGGAGGGCCTCACCTGCGACTTCTCCGGCTCCTCCCCGGCGGTGCCGGGCCCGATCAACATCCCGATCGGCCTGACCGAGACGATCTGCAAGTTCGTGCTGAAATCGCTGACCTCCGCCTCGCAGCGCAACAATGCGGGCTCGTTCCGTGCACTCAAGGTGATCGCGCCCGAAGGCAACCTGTTCCACGCGGTGTACCCCGCCGCCACCTTCACCCAGTGGCCTGCGCACCTCGCGCTGGAACTGGTCTACAAGGCGCTGGCGCAGGGCATGCCCGAACGCATCGCGGCCTGTTCGGGCGGCGACACGCTGGGCTTCATGATGATCGGCACCGATCCGGTCACCAAGTCGATGTACGCGGTTTCGAACAACGAGCCGGTGGGCTGGGGCGGCAGCGCCGAGTTCGACGGCATCAATGCCACCAACCACATCTCGGGCAGCCTCGTGCGTAACACGCCGATCGAGGTCATCGAGATGAAGACCGGCATGATGATGGAGCAGTTCGAGATCAAGCCCGATTCGGGCGGCGCCGGCAAGCGCCGCGGCGGCATGGGCACCGAGCGCCTGATCCGCTTCACGCAGGACGGCGAGTTCCTGTCGATCACCAAGCGTTCGAAGGAAAAGCCGTGGTCGCTGGGCGGCGGCGCGCAGCCCGAGACGAACGAGTTGATCGTGCGCGCGGGCACCGATGCCGAAAAGCGCGTGGGCACCTACCGCATGCCGGTGGCGATCGGCGATCGCGCCATCGCGCGCGGTGCGGGCGGCGCGGGCTACGGCCTTGCGACCGAGCGCGATCCGGCGGCGGTGCTGGACGACGTGCTCGACGGCTACGTCTCCGTCGAGGCGGCGCGGGAACTGTACAAGGTGGCGATCGTCGGCAGCGCCGTCGATGTGGCTGCGACCGAGGCTCTGCGCGGGGGCTGAGGGTTCGGACGACGCAAAGCAAAGGCCCGCCGGATCGCTCCGGCGGGCCTTTTTTGTGTTTCGGCAGAGGGTTACTTCGGCAGCGAGGCCAAGTACGCCACCAGCGCGGCGCGCTGCGCCGGATCCTTGACCCCGGCAAAGCCCATGCGATTGCCGGGCACCATGCCGGAGGGCTTCGCCAGGAAAGCATCGAGCGTCTTGGCATTCCAGGTCACGCCGGCCTTGGCCATCGCCGGCGAGTAGCGGAAACCGGGGATGCTGCCCGCCTTTCGGCCCGAAACGCCTGCGAGGTTAGGGCCCAGCTTGTTGGCGCCGCCCGTATTGGTCGTATGGCACATCGCGCAGCTGCGTGCGAAGACCTGCGCGCCGGCGGGGGGCGGGGCGGCGAAGGCGGGGGCGGCGGCAAGCGCACCGGCGGCGGCCAGTGCCGCTGCGGCGATGGGGAAAGTCTTCACTGTTGTTTCCTCACGGTTTTTCCGGGTCATGGTCCGGGGGGAGGCGGTCACGCGGGGCAGCGTGCCACGGGGTAGAGCATGTGACGTTCGTCGCGGTAGGGTGAACGCAGATAGAACCACTTCAGCCGCGCCATCGGGTCGGCGGCGAAGGCGTTGTCCGAAGCCAGTTTCGCGTGGAATTCCGCGCTGAGGTCGGGGTCGGTCGCCAGCATCTCGTCGGCCATTGGCGCGATGACGTAGGCTTCGAGGTATTCGACGGGGTCGAGCATGCCCGCGACGTAGCCTTGCGCGAACAGTGAATCGGCGCAGACTGGCTCAAGCATGTGGATCGCCAGATCGCCAAGCCTTTGATCCGTAGTCACAAAAGCCGATCCCGGGGCGAATTTCTCGACGCGCCGCTCGACGCCTGCGACGCTGGCCTTCAGGACGATCCGGCGTTCGGAGACACCGCCCGCCATCTCCAGATCCGCGAGGCGCAGCATGTCCACTTCCACCTCGGTCCATGCCTCGGCGATCTCCATCGCGATGCCGTGGGCGCGCAGGCGGTCGAGCACGTCGAACTCGCTGGCGGGCACCCAGTAGCCGCGTGGGCGGGCGATCGTCTGGCCCGGAATCGAGCCCAGAACGGGGGTTTCGAGTGCGGGAAGCGGTGTGCCGAGCCAGCGTACTTCGCGCGCACCGCTTGCCGGGGAATCGTAGAATTCCGAGGCGATCGGGTGGAACATCGTGGTCCGCACCGGCTCGGGCGCCATGTCCCAGGTGAGGACCGGCTCCGCCACGCGGCGTTCCCGGTCGGCGCGGGAGGCGGCGCGCAGCGGCACCGAGCGGCACCTAGCGGCACTCAACGACGCCTCAAGCAGCGCATACGTGCCCAAAACGCGCTGGCGCACCGGCTTGAGCGAGTGGTTCTCCACCAGCACCGTGGCGATGTGGCGAATGTCGCCGTAACCATGCGAAAAACGCGGCGGGAACGCGGGCAGCATCAGCCCGAGTTCGGGCCGGCGATCGTCGGCGGCAAGGATCAGCGGACCGGGCAGGTGCCCCAGGGCGCGCATGTGCGCATCGACCAGCGGGCGGTAGCTGTCCTCCAGCCAGGCGCTCAGTTCGGGCGAGGCGGAGTAGCGGGCTTCCTGGAAACCGTAAGTGATGTCGTACTGGTAATCGAGGCCGTCGGTGACGTGCAGGTCGATGAACAGGTCGGGATCGATGCAGCCCAGCAGCTTGATGATCGCGCGGATTTCCGGCGAATGCGCCTTGACGAAATCGCGGTTGAGGTTCAGCCCCTGCGCCGAGGCGCGCCAGCCCTGTTCCTCGGGCCCGCGCTGGTTGGGGCGCGCGTAGACCGAGCGGCGCTCGTGCCCGTCGGGATTGAGCACCGGCACGAAGTACCAGTCGCAGCCGTCCAGCAGGTCCGCCTTGCCGCCCACCGCGATGTCGCGCAGCAGCATGAGGCCGGCGTCCTTGCCGTCGATCTCGCCGGGGTGGATGCCGCATTCGGTGAAGACGCGGACCGGGCCTTCTCCGTCCGGAGCCGCAGCGGCGCGGTCGAGATCGGTGCTGGCGATGACCAGCGTGAGCGGCCGCCCTTCGGCGGAAGTGCCGTATTCGTAGAGCCGGATCAGCGGCGAGGCCTCCGACAGCCGGACGAGGAACGCGCGGGTCTCCTCGTACGTCGGCGTGGTCTGGAGATCGTCGATCTCGGCCGGAGTCACCCAGGGGTCGGACGGCTGGCGGATCAGTGCTTCGCTCGGCCCGGTCCAGGGCTGCACGGGGGGGAGGGGGGCGCGGCGCTCCGGCGGCCAGTAGGCGGGCTTCATCGTCTTCCTTTCACAGGTCGGCAACACGCTACCGCCCGTTCGTTGCGTGCGCGGGCACAAGACGTTGCGTGGGGGTTCGGTTGAGCGGGGCGTGGGCCGGTGCCGCGAAATTCGCCGCAGGCGAATTTCCTGACAGACTCAATGCGTCCAGCTGCGCATCTTCGCTTCGAGAACCGTCAGCAGCTTGGCCGGCGCGCCTTCCAGCTGGCGGCCGAGGCGGGTGATGAGGTGGACGGATACCGGCTCCGCCTCGGTCTCGGCGAAGGGGATGGCGATCAGGCGGCGGCTGGCGATCTCGCCGAAGGCGGCGATCTGCGGCAGCACCGTCGCAAAGCGGCCCTCGCAGGCGAGATCACGCATCATCACGATCGACGAAGTCGTCTGCGCCGGTTCGAGATAAGCGCCTGCGGCGGCCTCCATGTGGCTGAGGATCTGGCGGATGCGAAAGCCCTTGGGCGGCAGGCACAAGTCATGCTGCGACAGGTCGGCGATCGACACCTGGTTCTTGCGCGTGAGCGGGTGCGAGGGATGGACCAGGATCATCAGCGGCTGCGCCACCGACAGGCGCACGCGCACCTTGGGCTCCGGTTCGATCTGCAGGACGAGGCCGACATGCACCTCGTCCTCCTCTACCATCCGCACGATCTCGCTGGTGGAGCCGACGTGGGTGTCGATGTGCAGGCCGGGGTTCTTCTTGTGGAAGGCGTCGATGGTCTGGAAGAAGGCGCTGGTCAGGAACCCTTCGCCCACCGCCAGCCGGATCGAGCCCTTGCGCACCCCGCGCAAGTCCTGGATGCGCGAGCGCAGCGCGTCCAACTCGGCGATGTGGGTGCGGTGGAAGTCGTAAGTGAGCTGTCCCGCCTCGGTCAGCTTCACCGAGCGGCGACCCTTCTCGATCAGGTTGACGCCGAGATAGCCTTCGAGCTGCACGATCTGGCGGCTGATCGAGGAGACCGCCACCCCCAGCTTCTCGCTGGCGAGGCGCATCGAGCCCTGGCTCGCCGCCTCGTAGAAATAGCGCATCGCCACGTCCATCAACATCTTCGTGCAGACCCTTCCACCACCCTCGGGCAACAGGAAGGAGGATAACCGAGGGCTGCCGTCTGGCACCTGCGGGAAATGGACAGGATCGTGCAGATTCGGCCAGTAGGCCCTGCGCTTTGGCGCTGTCCGGCGTATGGCAGCGCATTCGCGGGGCTTGCGCGGGAAGCGCCAAAGACGTTAGCCTTTCGCACATGCGAAAGCCTGTGTGCTCCCTCTCATGGCCCGAAACCTCCGGAACGTCAGTCCTCGGAACGGCCCGGCCGTCGTCGGGCGGGACGGCATGACCGCATCGGGGCGCGTCAGCCCTCTAACGCCGCCGGATGACGTATCCGCGACAGCGCGTGTCGAAAATCGGCCTCCCTCCCCGGAGCTTTCTCCTCTCCCGGTCCCGCCGACGCCTTTTACCGTGGAAGTACGTCTGGGGCGGCTGGCCAAGCTGATCGAACCCGCTGGGACGGAGCGGGTGCTGCAGGTCTACGGCCCCACCGGCCTCGGCAAGACGACCCTGATCGCCAACTACGCGCTGGCTCGCGGGGCGGTGCAGCGGCAGTTCCGCTGGCTGGGCCTGCATCCCGCGCATCTGCGGGACGAGGACGCCTTTCGGCAGACGCTGGCGGAGGCGCTCGGTCATCCGGGCGAGACGGCGTTCGATCGCATTCGGGCCGTCCTTCGCGGGCGCGGCGATCAGGTGCTGGTGGTCGATGCCGGTGCGCTGGAGCCGGGGCCGCTTGGCAAAGTGCTGGGAGAACTGGTGCACTGGACCGGGACCGAACTGCAGGTCTGGTTGATCTCGCGCCGGCCCAATGCGGCGATGCTGGCCGAACTGCGCTCGCCGCATCTCGTGCGCACGCTCGATCCCGGGGCGCTGCTGTTCGATGCGGATGAGGTGTTGGGCCAGGGCATCGCGCAAGGGTGGCCGCTGGCCGAGGCGGTCGTCGCAGCGTTGTCACCGGGGGAAGCGGACGCCGACCGGCTGCTCGATCATGCCGGCGGCTTGCTGGAAGCGGCGATCCGGGAAGGCATCTGGCAGGGCCTTTCGGCCACGACCCGCGATTTGCTGGCGCAGACTGCAATGCTCGAGAGGGTGGACGCGCGGCTGCTGCCGCACATCGCCGCGCCGTTGCCGGCCTATCCGGTCCTCGACGAGATCGCCACGCTGGCACCGCTCGGGCAGGTCAGGCGCGGAGCGGGCGGCGGTTTCTCGCTCCATCCGCTGCTGCGCGCCTTCGCCTTGCGCCAGCTGGAGCGCGGTGAGCCTGCCCGCAGGGACCGGGCATACCGGCAGGCGCTGCTCCATCATGCCGAGCGCCGCGCGCCGGAAGCGGCGATCGCGCTGGTGCAGGATACCGGAGACCACGGCCTTGCGCGCATGGCCTTCGAGACTTTCACCAGCACCGAACTGCTGCGCGCCTCGGGCTACAACCGCCTGCGCTCGGCGATGGCGCAGCTGAGCCCCGAAGCCGCCGAGCAATCGGGGCAGATCCGCATCACGCAGGCAGTCGTGGCGATGAAGGAAGGGCGCTTTCCCGAAGCGCGGCGACTGCTCGAATCCGCGCGCGAGATGTTGAGCGAGGACATGGCCTACCAGTCGCCGTCGCTCTCGCGCGTCTATACCGATTTCGTCATCGCCCAGCACGTTCTGGCGTTCCACGCCCATACCGAGCTGACCGAGGCGCAGCTTTCGGAAGGATATTTCTGGTCGACCTACACCAACGACCTGACCAACGCGGCTTTCGTCTACGCCTTGCGCAGCCTGCACTACCTGCGCCGGGGGGAGATCGCGCTGGCCCAGGACCAGATCGAGATTTCCCGCGCCAAGTATGAACGGGCGACGAGCTATTACGGTCTGGGCTCCGCGCTGCTGGTGGACGGCATGATCGCGCTGGCGGGCGGGCGGCTGGAGCGGGCGGCGGCGCTGGCGACCGAGGCGCAGGTGCTGATCACGCGCGCCATGCCGGACGATGCGGGCCTGATGGCCGTGGCCGAATGCGTCCTGTGCGAAGTGGAGTTCGAGCATGGCCACGCCGATGGTCTGTTCGACCGGGTCGATGCCGCGTTGCGCGATCTTGAGGCTTGCGACGGCTGGCCCGATGCCTTCGTCATCGGCTACCGCGTCGGCACACGGGCCGCTCTGGCGGCAGGGGAGGAGGACCGCGCGCTGGGCTTGCTCGACCGGGCGATCCGGTTGATGCGCGGGCGCGGCCTCAGCGACATCGAGCGGTATTGCCGCATCCTGCGCGCGGGCATCGTCGCGGACGACGCGGGCGGTGCGCAAGGCTGGCGCTCGCGTGATGTAGCCGCCAACCTCGTCACGCCGAACTGGATCGCCTGGCGCGAGAGCGACGAGACGGCCCTCCTGGACGGGCGCGAGGCGCTGGAAGCCGGGGACCATGCCCGTCTTGGCGGCATCGTTGCCCGGTTGCAGGAGCAGGCGGGCGCATCCGGGCGGCGGATCACGGCGATCCGCGCGCTGCTGCTTTCGGCGGTGGGCGCATTCGGCGACGATCACGTGGCAGAGGCGGTGCAGAGCCTTCGAAAGGCGGTCGCTCTGGCCGAGGCCGAGGAGATCGTGCAGCCCTTTGCCGAGCACGGCCCGGTCCTGCTGATGGTGCTGGAGGCGATGAAGGCGGCGCCGGCCTATCGCTCGGCGGGGCGCGGCACGCGGGGGTTCTGCGCCGCCCTCGGGCGTGCGATCGCGGCCCGCACGCAGGACGCGGACGGCGGGGTGGCCTTCGTCCCGCGCGAATTGCAGGTGCTCCATTGCCTGACGCAGCGCCAGTCCACCAAGGCGATCGCGCGCGAGCTGGGGCTGTCGGCCAGCGCGGTCAAGTTCCACCTTGCCAATATCTACCGCAAACTGGGCGTCAACAAGCGCTCCGAAGCGGTCGTCGAAGCCCAGCGTCGCGGCGTCGCGACCTGAGAGCCGCCGTCGATGGGTGCGGGTCTGGATGTGGGTATTCGTGTAAACGATTACTGGCATAACTCCGTGCTATTACGCGAAATTATCGGGCAACAGGCGGATACAGCGTTGCGCTCATCGCAACGAACCTCACGGATTGGCTGCATTGAAGGGCAACCGCGCTCGTGTGACGTTTCTGTCATCCGGCGATGCGGGGACACTTGCTGTCGCGCCGGTTAAAGCACAATCGGGTTGAAAGGGGTTCCATGAAGATCGAGACGAGCACTGCGCTGAAGCTTTTCGTAACCGGCATGATGGCCGGCACCGCGCTCTGCGCCGTGCCTGCACTCGCGCAGGACGCAGCGACGGCCGCTGAGGGCACCGGCGGCGACATCGTCGTCACCGCTTCCAAGCGTACGTCCTCGACCGTTCAGGATACCCCGATCGCCGTGCAGGCGCTGGGCGGCGACGCGCTGAAGGACAAGGGTGCGGTCGATTTCGCGGACTTCTACCACGCGATTCCGGCCCTGTCGGTTCAGGACGAAGGCCCCGGCGACAAGCGCTACGTCATTCGCGGCGTCAACTCGGCCGGTGCCAGCACCGTGGGCATGTACCTCGACGAGACCGTCATCACCGGCGAGAACGCGCAGGACGGTGGCGGCCAGGCTCCCGACATCAAGCTGTTCGACATCGACCGCGTCGAAGTGCTGAAAGGCCCGCAGGGCACCACCTTCGGCGCCAGCTCGATGGCGGGCACGATCCGCTACATCACCAAGAAGGCCGATCCCGACGGCGGCGTAAACGGTTACGTCCAGTCGGCCCTGCGCGCCACCAAGGGCGCATCGCTGGGCATGCAGACCGACGGCGCCGTCAACCTGCCGGTCATCCCCGGCGTCCTCGCCGTGCGGGCGTCGGGCTTCTATGCCGACCTGCCGGGCTGGATCGACAACCGCTTCGAGAAGGGCGCCAATGCCGAAAAGAGCAAGGCCGGCCGCCTGACCGCCCGCCTGCAGGCAACGCCCGACCTGACGGTAGACCTCACCGCGATGTATCAGGACGTCCATCAGGACGCGAAGAACTTCTACAACAAGCTGGATTACGACGGCAACGCGCTGCCCTCGAACTATCAGGCCGACGAAGTGCGCGCGCCCTACAGCGACAAGAGCGAAATCTACAACGCGACCGTCAACTACAAGCAGCCCTTCGGCACGTTCACCGGCACCGTCTCGCGCTTCGTGCGTGACACCAGCTTCGTGCGCGACGCCTCGCTGGCGGCGCAGGCGTTCCTTGGCCTGCCGCACGACACCACCGGCCGCAGCGCTCTGAAGCAGGACAAGCACCGCCGGGTGGACAGCGGCGAACTGCGCTTCGCGTCCGACTTCGACGGTCCGTTCCAGATCCTCGTCGGCGGCTTCTTCCAGAACGAGAACCGCTTCTTCAACAGCTCGTGGCCCAAGGCTGACGTAAACGGCAACCTGCCCGCCGATGCCGACATGCTGCTCGACCGCACCGTCGACACCCGCATCAAGGAACGCGCGCTGTTCGGCGAACTCAGCTACGAGATCGTGCCGGACCTGACCTTCACCGCAGGCGGCCGCCTGTTCGACTTCAAGCTTGAGCAGCAGTCGGTCGCCAACGTCGCGTTCGGCGGCGGCACCGGCGCGGGCGCCGGTCCGGTGCTGCACACCAAGGACAACGGCCTGATCGGCCGCTTCAATCTGGCGTACAAGCTGAGCGATCAGGTCAACACCTACGTTCAGGTCGCGCAGGGCTACCGCTCGGGCGGCACCAACGACCAGACCGCCGCCGCCATCGCCAACGTCGTCATCCCCGACGGTTACGGCTCGGACTCGCTGTGGTCCTACGAGTGGGGCGTGAAGACCACGCTGCTCGACCGCAAGCTGTTCCTGAACGGCGCAGTCTACTACATCGATTGGTCGGACATTCAGGTCTCGCAGCAGGCGACCGACGGCACCGTGTCGTTCGGCTACACCGGCAACGGCGGCAAAGCCGAGGTCAAGGGCATCGAAATGACGCTCGATGCGCGTCCGGTCCCGGGCCTGCAGATCAACCTGTCGGGTAACTACAACACCGCCAAGCTGGCGCAGGACAACCCCGTCGCGGGCACCGGCAACAAGGGCGACCGCATCCCCTACGTGCCGGAATTCACCGGCGCGGGCAGCGTCAACTACACCACTTTCGTGGACGCGCTGGGCGTGGACGCTTCCTTCGGTGCGGACGTGAGCTATCAGGGTTCGATGGCGACCAAGTTCAACCCGACCATCGACAACTACCAGCCACTCGACTCCTACTGGCTGGTCGGCATGCACGCCGGCATCAGCAAGGGTCCGTGGCAGGTGAACCTCAACGTCACCAACCTGTTCAACGACCAGACCACGATCAACTACAACGAGATCGTCCCGGGCGTGTACCCGCTGGGCTACTACATGAACCGTCCGCGCACCGTCAGCCTGTCGGGAATGGTGAAGTTCTGATCATGACCTCTGCTGTCTCGAAGTTCGTCCTCGGGTCGCACCGTACGGCAGTCGCATCCCGGAGAGCCTTGCTCTCCGGGATCGCGTTTTGTGCCGTGGCGACCGCTCCCGCCTTCGCAGCCCCGGCCGACAAGCCGTGGCTGGACGCCGCCCGCACGCCCGAACAGCGGGCGGAGCTGGTGGTCGCGGCGATGACGGACGACGAGAAGCTGAAGCTCCTTCAGGGCGATACCGAGCTTGATGCCAACGGCACCGGCGTCAACGCCTGCGTCGGCCACATCAGCGGCATCGCCCGCCTCGGCCTGCCGCGCCTGTGCATGGGCGATGGCCCGGCGGGCGTCGGCAACGGCATGAAGGGCGTGACGCAGTTCCCCGCCCCCGTCATGGGCGCGGCGACCTTCGACCGCGACCTGATGACCGCCTACGGCAAGGCGCTGGGCGCCGAGCACGCGGGCAAGGGGCGCAACGTGGTGCTCGCCCCCACCATCAACATCATCCGCACCCCCAAGTGGGGCCGCCTTGCCGAGACGCTGAGTGAGGACCCCTACCTGACCGCGCAACTGGGCACCGCGATCACCGGCGGTATCCAGTCGCTCGGCCTGATCGCCACGCCCAAGCACTTCGCGGCGAACAACCAGGAATGGCTGCGTCTGGGCGACGGTCCCGCCTACGAGGCGGTGGACGCCATCGTCCCCGAGCGCGCGCTTCGCGAGATCTACTACCCCGGCTTCGAGGCGGTGGTGAAGCAGGGCAAGGCCGGCTCGATCATGTGCGCGTACAACCGCGTCAACGGTGAGTACGCCTGCGAGAACCCCGGCACGCTGGGCAATCTCAAGCGCTGGGGCTTCGACGGGTTCGTCGTTGCCGACTGGTACTTCGCCCACCGCTCCACCGCGCCCTCGGTGAAGGCGGGGCTGGACATTTCCATGCCCGGCGGCGTCAGCCCCTTCGGGTTCGCGGAGTTCTACGGGGTCAAGGAACTGAAAGCCGCGCGGGCGAGCGGCGCCATCACGCAGGCCGACATCGACGGCATGGTGAAGCGCATCGTCACCCCGATGTTCCGCCTCGGCCTCGTCGATCATCCGATCGCGGCGGCCGACGCCAATGCGAACGTGCGCGATCCGGCGCACCTCGTTCTCTCGGAAAAGATCGCCGAGGAAGGCACCGTGTTGCTGCGCAACGAGCGCGGCGTACTGCCCCTGAAGGCGAAGACTATCGCCGTGATCGGCGACGATGCGGGCGCGAACGTCCAGACGTCCGAACGCTACGGCGGTTTCGTGAAGACCGAGGACGTCGGCACGCTCAAGGCCCCGGTCGATGCGATCAAGGCGGCGCTCGGCGACAAGGCGAGCGTGACATATGCGCGCGGCACCCTTGGCATCGCGCCGCTGCCCGCCATGCCGGCCTCGGCCTTCGAGGGCCTGACGGCGCGTTACTACGCCTCGCCCGACTGGAAGGGCGAGCCGCTCGTCACCCGCAAGGAAGCGTCGATCGACTACGCCGAGGCCGGT
This sequence comes from Novosphingobium resinovorum, assembly GCF_027922145.1. Taxonomy (GTDB): domain Bacteria; phylum Pseudomonadota; class Alphaproteobacteria; order Sphingomonadales; family Sphingomonadaceae; genus Novosphingobium; species Novosphingobium resinovorum. The sequence continues at coordinate 167,344 of NZ_BSFC01000043.1, forward strand.
CCCAAGGCGGGCGTGCAGGGCTTGCCCTCATTGTGGTCGGCGTGCTGGACGGCGGGCTTCGTGCCGCCGAAGACCGGCACTTATCGCTTCTCGCTCAACGGCGGCGGCGAGATCGCGCTGCTGATCGACGGCAAGCGCGTGGCCTACGTGCCCAAGCAGAGCTTCCGCCTTGCCACTCACGGCACCGTCTGGCTCGAAGCGGGCAAGCGCGTGGCGCTGCAGCTTGATTATTCCAACGCGCCGACGCTCTCGGCCAACGAGTTGCGCCTCGGCTGGCAGGCGCCGGATTCGACGCTGATCGACGAGGCGGTCGCCGCCGCGAAGAAGGCGGAAGTGGCTGTGGTCTTCGTCGCCGATCACGTTTCCGAAGGCGCGGATCGCACCGATCTCAAGCTGCCGGGCGATCAGGACGCGCTGGTCGAGGCGGTCGCTGCGGCCAACCCCAACACCGTCGTCGTGCTCCACACCGTCGGCCCGGTGCTGATGCCGTGGCGCGACAAGGTCGCGGGCATCCTCGCCGCCTGGTATCCGGGCGAGCAAGCGGCCGATTCCATCGCCGCGCTGCTGACCGGCAAGGCCAACCCCTCGGGCAAGCTGCCCGTTACCTTCCCGGCGGACGAGGTCAACGGCCCCGCCGACCAGCCCGCCCGCTACCCCGGCATCGGCACCACCGCGCGCTATGACGAAGGCATTCTCGTCGGCTACCGCTGGTACGACGCCAAGGGCATCGCGCCGCTCTATCCCTTCGGCCACGGTCTGTCCTACACCCGCTTCGCCTACAGCGGGCTGAAGCTGGCGAAATCGGGCGATGGTTGGTCGGTGCGTGCCACCGTGCGCAACACCGGCAAGGTCGCTGGCGACGAAGTGGCGCAGCTTTACGTCTCGATGCCCGCCGCCGCCAACGAACCGCCGCGGCATTTAAAGGGCTTCGCGCGCGTCTCGCTGCAGCCGGGCAAGTCGGCCACGGTCGAATTCCCGCTGGACCGCCGCGCGCTGTCCTACTGGGACGAGACCGCGCACGACTGGCAACTGGCCAAGGGCAGCTACCGCGTCCAGATCGGTTCCAGCTCGCGCGACCTGCCGCTGGGCAAGGACTTCGATCCGGCGCGGTGACCTGCTAGGGACTGGCTTCGTCATTGCGAGCGCAGCGAAGCAATCCATAGCGGTGTAGTGCTGCCCTGGATTGCCGCGCCCCTTCGGGGCTCGCAATGACGAGCGGTGTGCGAGTCCCAAAGGAGTTCGATTTGTCCGAAGCCGGAATGCGATACCTGCTGGAAGCGCTCAGCGCCGGATCGATGCGCGCGGCGGGGGATAGGCTCAACGTCGCGCCGTCCTCGATCAGCCGCCAGATCGCGCAGCTGGAGAGCCAGTACGGCCTCGCCCTGATAGAGAAGGGGCGGCGCGGCGTGCGACTGACCCATGCGGGCGAGATCGTGATCGCCCACTACCGCAACCAGTTGGCCGACCGCGAGGCGCTGCGTGCCAAGCTGGAGGAACTGCGCTCGGTCCGGACGGGCCAAGTGACTGCGGCGATCGGCGACGGCTTCGCGGGGCAGAGCTTTACCTCGATCGTCAGCCAGTTCTCGCAGGCGAACCCGCTGATCCGGCTGGAGATCCTCACCGGCTCCACAACCGAGATCCTGCGCATGATCGCGGATGACGAGGCGCATTTCGGCCTCGTCTTCTCGACCCCGAACGACATGAAGATCCACGTCCGCTCGGTGATTGCGCAGCCACTGATGGCGATCATGCTGCCGGACAACCCGCTGGCCGCACAGCCGAGCGTCACCATTGCCCAATTGGCGCAAGTGCCGCTGGTGCTGCCGCCCGCCCACTTCCGCATCCGCCAGATCCTGAGCGCGGCCGAGGCCAATTCGAAGACCTATTTCCAGCCCGCGATCACCTCCAACTCGATCCACGTCATGCAGGACATGGTGCGCGCCGGGATCGCCGTTGCCATCCTGCCGCAGATTTCCGTATGGTCCGAACTTACCGAGGGCGCGATGGTCAGCGTGCCGATTGCCGACGACAGCATCGAGGAAACCACCACCAGCCTCGTCCTGCGCTCCGGCCGCCAGCTGGAAGGCGCCCCGCTGCGTCTGCTCAAGCGTATCGAGGCGCAGCTGCGGCAGTGGAACCGGCCGGTGGGGCGGGAACGGTGATGTCAGGTTACCTTCGGATCGTCATCACGAGCGCAGCGAAGCAATCCAGGGCAGTAGATCGCCCTGGAGTGCTTCGCTACGCTCGCAATGACGAGATGGGTGGAAGGTAATCATACGGGTCGGCGTTTCGTTTTTCGCAACGTTTCGAGCATTGATTCGTCATTGAATGCAACGTTGACGGCGTCCACGCTGCTCATTGCAACATCCGAGAGCACTGATGACTGACCCGACCGACGACCCCGAAGACACCGGCCTGTCGCGCGCCGACCTGCTGCTGTTGCTGCCGTTCGTGTGGCAACTGGGCTTCGCGCCATGGGCCAACGGCGTCGAGTGGGCACCGCTGGGCCTGCCGTTCGGGATGGTCTGGCAGATGGCGGGCATCCTCTTCGCCACCGCCGTTCTGGGCCTGCGCTTCATGCTCGACACGCGCAACAGGAAGGGCGGGGCATGATCCTCTCGCTCATCCTGCTGATCGTGTGCGGCACCGTCGCCGGATCGATGCTCTATGGCCGCCGCAAGCAGAAGCGCGCGCAGACCATGGAGGAATGGGCGCTTGGTGGCCGCAAGCTGGGTACGCTGGTGTTCTGGTTCCTCAACGCCGGTGAGATCTACACGACCTTCGCCGTGCTCGGTATTTCGGGCTTTGCCTGGGCCTATGGCGCGCCTGCCTATCTGGCGTTCTGCTCGGTCTCGCTGTCGGCGGCGCTGGGCTATTGGCTGACGCCGATGATCCATGCCTATGGGCGGCGCCACGGCCTTGTCACGCAGGCGGACTTCTTCGCGCACCGCTATCAGGCGCGCTGGCTGGGCGTCTGCGTGGCGGCGGCGGGGCTGATCGCGCTGGTGGTCTACGTGCAGATCCAGGTCACCGCGCTGACTCTGGTGGTGCGCCTCGCCGCAGGGCCGTGGGTGAGCCAGGGCGCGGCGGCGGGCTTTTCGGTCGTGCTGATGCTGCTCTTCGTGTTCCTCGCGGGCCTGCGCTCCGCCGCCTTCGCCGCGGGCGTGAAGGACGTGCTGATGCTGATCGTGGTGATCGTGCTGGCCTGGACCGTCGCGAACGTGGTGGGCGAGGCTTCGGTGCTCGACGTCTTCCGCACCGTCGGCGAGCGTTTCCCGCAGGCCACCCGCTTCCCCGGTCTCAAGCCCGAACTCGGCCTCGACGTGACCTGGCTGGTGACCTCGGCGATCAACGTGGCGCTGGGGACGTACATCTTCCCGCACATGTTCCAGCTGTGCTACTCGGCCGACAGCGGCACGACGATCCGGCGCAACGCGGTGTTCCAGCCGATCTACTCGCTCTCGTATTTCTTCATCATCCTGCTCGGCTTCGCGGCGCTGCTGGCCGGGACCAAGGCCCCCGGCGGCGACCCCAATGCGCTGCTGCTGGCCTTCGTGGAGCAGCGCTATCCGGCGTGGATGCTCGGCGTGCTGGCGGGGACGGCCTCGCTGCTGGCGCTTGTGCCCGGCTCGGTGCTGCTGCTGACCTGCGGGTCGATCTTTGGCCGCAACATCGTGCGCCCGCTGGTGCCGACCATAGACGACCGCACCGAACTGCTGGTCTCGCGCCTCGCCATGGTCGTGTTCGCCGCGATCGCGCTTTACCTGACTTTGGGTGCGAGCGGCTCGCTGGTCGAGATCGGCCTGTCCGCCTATGCAGCGATCGGTATGCTGGCGCCGGGCGTCTACTGCGCCTTCCTGCTGCGCCGCACGAGCGCCGCCGCCGTCCTGTGCGGATTGCTGACGGGCTATGCGGTACTCTGGGTGCCCGCGCTGTCGAGCCTTGCCGCCGCATGGTTCCCGCACTGGGAGATCGGCCTCGTCGCGCTGGTCGCCAATGCCGCGGTCACCGTGGGCCTGTCTCTGGCAAGCCCGCGCAAGGTGCTCGTCGCTCAACCCGCCTGACGACAGGCGACTGAGGCGCAAGACAACGCCGCGTCCGGTTCCGACCGGGCGCGGCGTCTTCGTGTCCGGGCCATGTCCGACGTTGCAGCCAGCGCAACGTTTTCGCCCGATGCGCGCCATTGTTGGAAAACAACCCCGCTGGCATCGATCGTCTGAAGGCAGAGAGCGGGACAAAGATCGCGCCGCTGCAGCAGGAATTTCCGCAGGTCAGGAACAAGGACGAAGCAATGACGGTCAGCAAGCGGTCACGGGTGAACTGGCAGGGCTATATTCCCGCCATCACGACCCCCTTCATCGACGAGGACACGCTCGACGAAAAGGGCCTCGGCCTGCTGCTGGAGTGGCTCGTCGATCAGGGCATGCACGGCCTTGTGCTCGCCGGAACCACCGGCGAATGGACCAGCATGCGCCCCGACGAGCGCAAGCGCCTGTTCGCGCTGGCGGGTGCCCAGATGGCGAAGAAGGTGCCGCTCATCGCGGGCTGCTCCAGCTTCACCGCGCGCGAGACGATTGCTTATGCGCAGGCCGCCGCAGAGGCCGGTTTCGAGGGCGTGCTGATCACCCCGCCGCCTTACGTGCGTCCGCTACCGAACGAGATCGTGGCGTTCTACGAGGAAGTCGGCGCCGCCATCGACCTGCCGATCTGCGTCTACAACTGGCCTCCGGGCACCGGCATCGACATGCCGCTGGAGACGCTGCGCCGCCTTGCCGACATCGACGCGATCGTCGCCATCAAGCAGTCCACCCCGCGCTTCACGCACTTCATGGACACCGTCTTCGCGCTGGGCGAGCAGGTCCGCGTATTCGGCTACCCGATGGACGAACTGGGCCTGACGATGCTGCGCGTCCACGGCGGCGATGGCACGATGGGCGCGGGTGGCGTGCTCGGCCGCAACCAGACCGGCTTCTACGACAAGCTGTGGGCCGGCGACATCGAGGGTGCGCGTGAATGCGGGCGCAAGGACCGGGTGCTGATGGAGGAATGGTATACGCCGGACCTCGTCGGCCGCTTCGGTTCCGGCCCGGCGATCCTCAAGGCCGCGCTCGATACTATGGGCCTGCCCGGCGGTCCGGTGCGCAAGCCGCTGATCGGCGTCACCGGCAAGGACCGCGAAAGCATTGCCGAGACGCTGCGAAAGCTCGATATGCTCTGACCATGAGCATGCCGACGACGACCCACTGCGATATCCTGATCGTCGGCGGCGGACTCGTCGGCTGCGCTACGGCCTGGCACCTTTCCCGCTTGGGATTCAAGGCCTTGCTGGCTGAGCGGGGGCACCTCAATTCGGGTGCCTCCGGGCAGAACGCGGGCTCGCTGCACTTCCAGATCGAGCGGCGCTTCCTCGAACAGGGCGAGAAGGCCGCCGCCGACGGCGCGCGCATCGTCTCGCTCAACCGCCTCGCGATCGAGGAGTGGAAGGGCATCGAGAACATGCTCGGCCGCCCCCTCGACGTCGCCATGCACGGCGGGCTGATGGTGGCCGAGACCGAGGCGGAGATGGACCTCCTCGCCTTCAAGGTGGCCCGCGAGAACGAACTGGGGCTGCAAACACGGGTACTCAGCGGCACCCAACTGCACCATAAGGCCTCCGCACTGTCCCCCAACCTTGCCGGAGCCGCCTGGCTGGAGGACGAAGGCCATGCCAACCCGCGCACCCTCGTCGATGCCTTCGCCGATGGCGCGCGGGGGCAGGGGGCGGTGGTGCAGACGGGCACCGCGCTTGCCGGACTCTCGATGCAGCGCGACCGGACCTACCGTGCCACGCTGCACGGACCCGACGGCGAGATCACGGTGAACACGCCGCGCGTGCTGCTGGCGGCGGGGCATTGGGTGCCGCGCCTTGCCGGGCTGCTGGGCCTCAACGTGCCGCTCTATCCTGCGCCGCTGATGATGAGCGTGACCGACCGCACCGAGCCGGTGCTGCCCTTCCTCATCCAGCACGTCGGGCGGCGGCTGTCGATGAAGCAGACCGAGGACGGCAACTTGCTGATCGGCGGCGGCTGGCCCTCACGCCTTGCGAAGCGCGCCGACGGCACCCCTGATCTCGACCGCCCCGCGATCGTCGAGCCTGCCAACTTGCGCGCCAACCTGGACGTCGGCGCGCGGGTCATGCCGGGGCTGGCCGAGCGCTCCTTGCTGCGGACATGGACCGGCACCACCTGCATTTCCGCCGACCAGCTTCCGATCGTCGGTGAGGTTGCCGCCGCGCCGGGGCTGTTCGTCGCGGCGGGCGGATCGCTGTTCACGCTTGGCCCGGTGCTGGCGCGGCTGCTCGCGCGCACGATCGCGGAAGGCGCCGCGCCGGAGGAACTGACGATGTTCACGCCGCGCCGCTTCGCACACCTCGATGCCTTCGCGGTGCTTCCATGAAAGAGGCTGGCGTGAAGCGCGTCGAACAGGGCGTCACCCGGCCCGCGCCGGTCGCGGTGGAACTCGACGGCGCGCCGGTCATGGCACATCCCGGCGAGACGGTGGCCGTCGCCGTGCTCTCGACCGCGCCGCGCTTTCGTGACGACCGTTCGGGACAGGCGCGGGGGATGTTCTGCAACATGGGCACCTGTAGTGAATGCACCGTCTGGGTCGCGCGCGGGGATGCGCCATGGCGGCGCCTGCGCGGCTGCCTCGTGCCCGTAGAGCCGGGCCTGCGCATCCGCACCGAAAGGCCGGAAGCATGAGCACTTACGACATCGCCATCGTCGGCGGTGGCCCGGCGGGCCTGGCTGCTGCGGAGCGCACGCTGGCGGCGGGCCTCTCGATATGCGTGATCGACGAGCAGCAGCGGCCCGGCGGCCAGATCCTGCGCCAGCCTCCCGCGACGTTCTCCGTCCCCGGATGGCTCGGCGGCGCGCCTTATCGCAAGGGCCGCGCACTGCTCGACCGGGTGAGCGGCGACGCGCGGCTGCAGTGGCTGGGCGGTCGCTCGGTGCTGGGCGTCATGCCTGATGGCGAGGGTTTCGCGCTGACCCTCTCGGGCACGGCGGGCGGTATCGAACAGGTGCGGGCGCGGCGGGTGCTGGTGGCTGGGGGCTGCTACGACATGCCGGTGGCGCTGCCGGGCTGGACGCTGCCCGGCGTCATGAGCGCGGGCGCGGTGCAGACGCTCATCAAAGCGCAACAAGTGCTGCCCGGCCAACGGATCGTCCTGTTCGGCACCCATCCGCTGATGATCGTCCTCGCGCAGCAGATCGTCGAGGCAGGCGGTGAAGTCGCCGCCGTCTGCTTCGCGCAGCCCTTTGCCGCCATGGCGCGCACGGCGCTGGCGCATCTGCCGCGCGCGCTGCGGACGCCCGGCCCGTTGCTAGCCGCTGCCGCCGGGATCATGGCGCTGCGCCGGGCCGGAGTGCCGGTCCGCTACGGCGCGCAGGCCTTGCGCTGCGAAGGCACCGACGCGGTGGAGCGCATCGTCTTCAGCAACGGCGAAAGCATCGCCTGCGACGTCGCCGCGATGTGCTACGGCTTCCTGCCGCAAGCCGACCTGATCCGCCAGATCGGCGCCGAGGTACGCTGGTCCGACCCCGCCGGAGGCTGGGAAGCCATCCATGACGAAGCCATGCGTTCGACCGTGCCGGGCCTCTACGTCGCGGGCGAGACTACCGGTGTCGCGGGCAGCGATGCGGCGATGGCCGAGGGCGCGTTGGCGGGGGTGGCCATCGCGCAGGACGCGGGCGCTCTGTCGGCCGAGGAAGCGGCTGCGGCTATACGCAAGCCTCAGGCCGAGCGACAGGCGATGCAGGGCTTCATCGATCTTCTGCGCGGGGTCGCCGATCCCCGCCCATGGCTGCCGGAGCCGGAACCGGAAACCCTGCTCTGCCGGTGCGAGGACATTTCCGCCGGGACTGTCGATCGCGCGATTGCCGATGCCTTGGAAGTCGGTCCCTCGTTCGGGGCAAGCGCGATCAAGCTGCGCTGCCGGGCGGGCATGGGGCTGTGCCAGGGGCGGACCTGCGAACATGCGCTGGTGCGCCGCATCGCCTCGGCGCGGGGCTGCCGAGAAGCCGAGGTGACCGGCTTCCGCCCGCGTTTCCCGGCACGCGCGGTGTCGGTGGCGGACTTGCTGGAAGGCGCGGCATAGAGCACCTCGCGGCCCACACGCCGTCATTGCGAGCGCAGCGAAGCAATCCAGGGCAGTATGAGGCCGCCCTGGATTGCTTCGCTGCGCTCGCAATGACGACGTTTGGGGATGCGTAGGATCTGATTCGCTTACGTTGCGTCCATCGCAACATCTTCGCTCAGTCCACGCCATTGCCGGAACACTCGTGCGGCGTAGGCTGGCCGCTTCCCAGCCGGAGATTCCCATGACCGACGCCGCGTCCGACCGCCCCATCTTCATCGAGGCCGATCACGTATCCTGGACCGTGGCCGATGCCGACATCGTCGCGCAGTGGTACAAGGACGTCTTCGGCGCCACCGAACTGTTCCGCATGGGCCCGCTCGACGCCGCGCAGATCCCGGTGGGCGAGGACGGCCGCGACTGGATGGAAAGCCACGTCAACGTGCCCGGCGCCTGCCTGACGCTCATCATGCTCAAGCTGACGGCGAACCTCAACTTCCAGCTCGTCCAGTACGACAAGCCCGCCGATCGCTCCGCGACCCTGCCGCGCAACTGCGACGCGGGCGGGCATCACCTCGGCATCAAGGTGGACGATGTGGAGAAGGCCAAGGCCTATCTCGCCGCTCATGGCTGCACGCCGATGGAGACCATCGACATCACCGAGGGTCCGCTGGCGGGCAAGAAGAACCTCTATATTCTCGACCCCTGGGGCCACCAGCTCGAGATCGTCGACTGACCTTTTCTGACAGGAGCCTGCCATGACCAGCACCCGCATCAATCCCGAGACGCTCTATCCCAGCGTCCAGTACGGTTTCTCGCACGCCACGCTCGACGAGGCGACCGGCACCCTGCACCTCTCGGGCCAGGTGGCCTGGGACAAGGACTACAACGTGGTCGGCGGATCGGACGTGGGCCTTCAGGCGCGTCAGGCGCTGGCGAACATCAAGGACGTGCTGGCTTCGCAGGGCGTCGGCCCTGAAGCGGTGCTGCGCCTGCGTACCTTCATCGTGAACTACGACGTCTCGATGCTGGCCGCGATCGGGCCGGAACTGGGCGCGTTCTACGGTGATGTGGTGCCCGCCTCGAACACCGTGGTCGGTGTCTCGGCGCTGGCGATGCCCGAGTTCCTGATCGAGATAGAGGCCATCGCTACGGTGAAGTAAGGTGCACTCGTCGTCCCGGAGCAAGTCCGGGACGACGATCATCACGGCACGTTGTCCCGCAGCCGCATCCAGCCCGGCGCCTCGACACAGACCCCCGCCCCCACGGCGAGGTTGTCCGCCGCGAGCCACTGCACCGTCTCGTCCTGCGGCTTGCCTTCGGAGACCACGCGGATGCCGATGCGGGCCAGCGTGATGGCGTTGGCATTGGCGTGCAGGAACCGCCCGAGCCAGCCCCAGATACGGATGCCCTCGTGGAAGCGGCGGTCGTTGCCGGGGGCGAAGTCCAGTTCGTTCTCGTTCACCCGCACCTGCGCGGCATTGCCCACGTAGATGCCGTGACCGCCCCACAAGTACTCGACCGGCAGGCGCAGCGCCATGCGGTTGGCGATGACGGCGACGCTGGCGAAGTCCCGGTGGTCCCCGGGGCCGTCGCCCTCGCGGGCCAGCGCGACGTGGGCGCCTTCGAGGAAGGCGGCGATGTCGTTGCGGGCGATGCGGGTTGTACGCCCCTGGCCACCGGCGACGACGATCGCCTGTCCGCCGACCACGCCGAGACCTTTGCGCAGTCGCTCGAACCACGCCGCGACGGCGGGGAACTTGGCGCGCAGGTCGGGATCGGTGACGAAGCGGCGGGTCAGGTCAGCGATAGCGTCCCAGGTGCGCTCCTCGGTTTCCGCGGTGATCTCCTGCGCGAATTCGCGGGCGATGCGGATCCAGGTTTCCTGATCGATCTCGGATTCGAAGGCGACGCGCCATTGCCCGGCGGGAATGGTGATCAGGCCCTTGCTGTCCGTGGCAGCGGGTTTCGGTGCCTCGGCCACCGTCATCTCGCCGCCGCGGATGAGGTCGCCGAGCAGTTCGGGCGATAGCTGGATGCCGGTCTGTCGCCCCATGACCTTGCGCACGCGGTCGGCGGGCGCGCGGAAGGCGGACGTGGCGGAAGTGTCCGCCAGCGCCTTGTCGGTCAGGCGGCGCATGTAGGCTTGCACCGCGTCGGCGCTGGCCGTGTCGGCGGCGGCGGGCGGTTCGGCGGCGACCAGCTTGCGCCATTCGGGGGCCTCGACCATCGAGGCCATGCTCACCGCGTATGGTCCGACGAGGACTGCATTGCCCGGCACCGGCGTGCGCGTCTCGGCCGGGGTGAAGTCGCGGGCAAGGTGCCTTGCCAGCATCCCGTGGCGACGCGGATCGGCGGCGAGTTCCTCCAGCGTGAACGGCTCCGGCAGGGGCGAGACGCGCAGGCGGTTGCCCTCGATAACGGAGTCGATGGCGTCGGTGACCAGCACGCCGTCCTGCCCGAAGCCGCAAGTGAAGGCGCAATCGACGATCCGCACGAAGCTGACCGGAACGGGCTTGCCGTCGCGCTGCGTGCCGGACACGGTCACGCAGGTCCGCTCGTTTCCGCGCGCGGTGCCGCACGTGACGGTCAGGTCCTCGAGCGTCACGGTATCGACCCCGATGGCGGTGATCGCGCCCCGGCGGCGGGGCTTGTGGTCGAGGAGATCGGCGGTCGCGGCGACGGTCAGCTCGCGCATCGAGAGGCTGGCGCAGTCGATGAACTCCAGCACGCTCTCCCCCTCGCTGCACAGCACCTGGCTGGCCGCTCCGCCGCCGTGGATGACGACGTGGCCGAGGCCGGTCAGGATCACCGGCTCCCCGGTCTCGAACCGGCCCTGCCGGAAGCAGATGGTGACGTCCTCGCCTTTGGGCAGTTCGCTGAGGGTCTTCACCCAGTCGGTGCCGGGCGAGAGCGTGACTTCCACGCAGCCGCCGCCGACCCGATTGGCCAGTTCCTCGATCGCGCGCTGGACGGTGACGATCCCGGCGAGGCTGGGCGTGGCCGCCGGGTCGTAGGACACGCGCGCGGCGGTGGAGAGGCTGGCCCCGAAGGTGACGGCAAGGCCCACCCGCGCATCGGTGGAATCGATGAGTTCGGCGCGGACCTGCTGGGTCGCGGTAGCGGCGTCGAGTGCCCAGGCGACGGTCGCCTCACCTTTGTCGTCGGTGAGGGCGATGACGCTGGAGAAGCCGCTCGCGGGCGGAATGACGTTGAGCCCCCCGCTGCCCGTCAGCACCTTGAAGCGTACGCGGGCATTCTGGACCGGCGTGGTCCCGCGAAACACGCCGACGCGCAGCAGGTCGGCGAGGGGACACAGGCGCGTCGGCTGGGTCGGATCGGGCATTGCCTCCTGCCCGTCGCCGCCGAGTAGCGCCAACTGGCGCATCCGGGTAAGCGGCGGGAACAGAGGGCGGCAGTCGCCCACGAAAGTCCACGCGCCGCCGGTGCAGTCGAGCACGGCGAGGCGGGCATAGGCATGTTCGATGCCCTGCGGTGACTGCTGTGCGGGGACACCGCTGCTCTCGGGCCAGTCGATCCCGCTGCCGCTGCGGGCAGGGATCACCCACCAGTCGCCCGAGCGATAGGCGCCCCCGGCGAGGAAGGCGACCTCCAGCCCGCTTTCCAGCGGCAGGAAACCGTCGTTGGTGCCGGGCACGGTGATGGCAACGGCACCGGGCGAATCCCACGCGCGGACCTTGGGATTGCGACCGAAGGAGTTGATCGCGATCGGCCCGTCGGCAGTCGGCGCGTCGAGCCGGACGCGGTTGCCGGTCAGGCTGACGATGCGCACCAGCGTTCCGGGGCGGCCGGCAAGTTCGGCGTCGTCGTCGATCAGTTCGATCCACTGGCCGGGGCTCAGGCCGCTTACCGCGTCGCGGCCGGTCTCGGCGAGGGTCAGGGTATCGCCATTGCTTTCCAGCCAGCGCGTGGCGAAGGCAGCATTGTCGCGCGACCACTTGAAGGTCGCCCCTCCGCCTGCCGTGCCGGGCTTGTGGATCTCGACGCGGTAGAGGTGGTTTTCGAGCCGCTGATAGCCTGCGGTCTCGGGAAAGGCGCAAGGGTTGGCCTCGGTGTCGGCGGGCTTGCCGCGCGCGGCGATCGTGCCGTTCGGGCGCTGGATGAAGGAGGTCCACCCCGGCACCGCCGCGTCGCAGGTCACCGCGCCGTCGCCCGCATCGCCTGCCCGAAGGAAACCGACCTGCTCGACCACCTGCAGCCGCGTCGTGGTATCCACGCCCAGCGCTTCCTCGACGAGTTCATCGTCCTCGATCGCGGTGACGTGGCGGTGCCAGACGTCGACGAAGGCGATGTAGCGCCCGTCCGCCGGGCTGGCCGAGCGGCTGCCGTCCGCCGTGACGAAGACCGGCGCTCCGGCAGGCAGGAAGGGCTGCGCGTCGTGAAGGAACTTGCCGGGGTTCATGCAGCGCACGCCGTCGACGTAGAGCGTGCCCGCGCCGACCCCCAGCTTGCCTGCCGCCTCGACGGTGATCGCGAACCCGGCATCGCCCTGCGGCGCGCCGGATGGGCCGATCAGGTCTGCGGCGGTGCGCCTGTCGCGGTGGAGCTGGATCGCGCTGGCCTCGTTACTGTCGGCGTCGAGCGCGACGCGGCCCTGTTGCAGCAGGACGGCCTCGTACTGGCGGGCGGGATCGAACCGCAGCCGGGAAAAATCGCCTTTCATTCGTCCTTCTCCTGCATGATCAGCTGGCCGGCAGCAGTCCGGCTTCGAGGCCGAGGCCCAGGTATTCGTCGAGCGCGATGGCAAGGTTGGCGCGGCGCTGCGGCTCCTCGAGGAAGCGCCAGACGCCCATCGGACCGCCGTTCGCCGCGCCTTGCGTCAGCGCGGGATCGCTGCCCCACGAGAGGCGCGCGAAACCTGCAGCGCCCGGCTCCAGCGTCTCGAAGGCGAGGCCCAGACGCGCGGCGATGGCGGCCTGATCTGCGGCCGCGCCGGCTTCGCGAATGGCGAGGTCGGGCTGGCAGCGGAACTGGCGCGGGCCGGTGGATCCGGGTGGAACCAGCGAGTAGCGCAGGCATCCCACCTGCCGCCGCGTCGCCGCGAGCGTGCGGGCGAAGATGCAGTCGCTGGCGGTGATCGAACGCACCTGTGTCTGGCCGAGAACGGTCGCTCCTGCGAGTGCCGTGCGCGCTCCGGGCATCGTTAGAGCGCCGAGCACCACGCTTTCCGTCACGTCCAGCCCCGGCACCGTCGCGGGCGCGGAAAGAGCGGGCAGGACGCTGCGGCGCAGGGTCACGTTCAGCCGGTCGTGGTCCCCGGCGATGGTGAGGCCGTCCGCGCCGAGCACGGTGCTGTTGGACACGACCAGTTCGCCGAGGTTCGCGGACCCGTCTGCCGCCACCCTGAGCGCGCCGCCGACCAGCAGGCCGTCGATCACCAGCGCGCCGGGATCGAGCGCATCGGCCGGAGCGGTCCCGGCGACGGTGATGTCGCCGGTCACGCAGGCGCGCCGGTCGCGGGCGGTGAGGGAGCCGGGGCGAAGGTCGCTGCCGCCGCCCTCGCGCGGGGTTTCCGGCCAGTCGGCGCTGGCGAGGAGCAGCAGGCTGCCGCGCGGCAGGGCGATCGTGCGCGGGCCGGTCAGGTCCTCGTCGAAGCGGTCGTTGTCGAGCAGGACGATGGCGCCCACGGTCCCGGCAGGCTGCGCGTTCCACAAGGCAACGGCCTCGGCCAAGCTGGCGAGCATGATTCCCGGAAGCGGAGCGCGGCGACGGCTGACGCCGACCTGCCAGGTGATCTCGCGCCCGCCGAGCAGCGTGGCGATTGCGGTGCTGCGATCGTAGGGGCCGCCGCCGAGGTCGCCCGGCGCCGCGAGGGCGTGGCTGACGTGGACGCCCGCAGGCTCTACGCCTTCGGGAAAGGCGACGCGGCCGCGCATCGGATCGAAGGCGGCGGTGATCGGCCGGGTCACGGTGCTTCCCGTGGCATCGAGGTAGTCGAGCGTCGCAGGAGGCCGTCGCCATCCGCGCGCGTCGGCCACGTCATGCAGGTCCGCGCTGGCCAGTTCGGCGGAGGGCACCGCGACGAAGGCATCGCCCGTGCTGGCTTGCACCCAGAGTTGGACCGGCGGGCGATCGTCGAACCACAGCGGCGTGGGCGTGCGTCCCGCCGCCATGTCGGCGCGCATGGCTTCCAGTTCGAGATACAGCCTGCGCCGGTCGAGTAGAGTGGGCAGGTCGGCCTCGCCCGCCGGAACGTCGGCAGCAAGCGGGCTTGGCGGGTTCCACAAGGGCAGTTCCCGCCCCGCAGGATCGCAAAGGAAGCGCCCCGGTCCGGCAGGCGCGGCTTCCACGGCGGCAAGCGGGTAGACCTGCTGGCGCCACGCGAAGATGCCGATGTTTGGCACGTTGTAGCGGCCCCGCCCGCGCGCGATGGGGCGGATGTCGAGCGTGTGCGGCAGCGCGTCGAAGGCGGTGTCGTGGCGCCGCATCCGCTCCGGTTCGCGCACCGTGGCGGTAGCGGGCGCGTCGAGGCGCAAGTGGCGCAGCGCCTGCGTGGTGGCGAGGCGGCGGAACATCTCGGCCGGCACGGCGGGCCAGCCCGTCGTCGCGCGGGTCAGGGTGCCAATGATGCCCAGCGTGCCCTTGCGCCGCCGCAGGCCGACGGTCTGCGCCACCCATGCACGCTCGGAGAAGTTCTCGGTCGGGGTCAGCGCCCGCACGGCGAGGAGGTCGGCGATGTAGGGTACGGCCCATTCCGGGCAGGTCTCGATGAACCAGCTCTCGCTCAGTTCCTCGATGGCGCGGGCGACGCGGTCGGCCTCCCCGCCCATGATGTCGAACAGCGCGGCGACAACTCCCCCGGCATCGAGGTCGGCCTCGCGCAGATAGGCGGGCAAGGCGGTGTATAGGCGATCTGCATCCATGCGCATCATTGCACCTGCGTCAGCTGGAGGGCGGCGGGATCGATCGTCAGCAGTTCCGCGCCCTGCCACCCGTTGCCGAGGCGCGCGGCGGTGGCCGCGGGAAGGACGGGGGCAACCGAGGCGGACTGGTCCTGCCGGTGGAAGCGGGTGAACCGCGCGGCGGTCACGCCGTCGACCGCGTGCAGCACGGCGGAGACTTCGGCGAGGCTGGCGGGATGGGCGAAGGCGCGCGCCGCGAACCCGAAGGCGGCCAGCAGCGCCTCGCGCGCGGCGGCCATGACCGTGGCGGCGACCGCATCGGCGGCAAGTACCAGCCCGGCGTGCAGGACAAATCGGCGTGATCGGTAGGGGGCGAGCGCGATCGGCAGGCCGTGGCGTTGCCCGGCATAGTCCCCGCCGCTGCGCACGGACGCGATCGACTGCTCCAGATTGTCGAACAGCGCGTCGCCGGGCAGGGGGGCGCCGCCGCGCGTGTCGGCGATTGTCAGGACGACGGCGCGCAGCGTTCGGTCGCGTACAAGGGTGGCGTCGGCCTTGCCGATCCCGGCGAACGTGCGCGCATAGTCCGCCGCGTCGGCGAGGCTGACTATGCGGGCCATCGTGCGCACGGTGCTCGGCGCATTGGCGCGTGCGGTGGCGAGGGTCTCGGGGTCTTCGGCGCCCGATGCAGGGAGCGGGTTGATCACGCCCGAGAGTCCGGCGGGCCGCTGCAGCGGCTGGCTCAGCTGCCCGGCCCTGAGCATCCCGACAAGGCCGGTGCCGATGCGGTAGCGGGCGATCAGGTTGCCCTTGCCGCTCGGCGGGCGCGCGCCGGTCACGCCGTCGCCGAACTGGATGGTGACGGTGCCGTCGTCGGCGGTGCGGGTGGTGAACACCCGGTCGCGCGGGCCTGCACCGACGAAATCCGCGACTTCGCGCCAGCGGGCGGGTCCGATGCGCAGTTCCAGCGTGCTCGCGCGGCCGAGCGGCGTGGGGGCCGATACCCAGGTCAGCGGCTTGCCGGGAAGCGCGACGGCCTGGAAAGCGAGCGTCGCATCGCCGTTGCCGATGGCGTCCTCGCGCGTTTCGCCGTGGCTGGCGGCGACGACGTTGGCGTTGATCCGCAGGCTGCGCGGGGTGAGCGGCGGGTCGATCTCGGCGGTGAAGGTCAGGCGGGTGGCGTCCCGCGCCGGGGGAGCGAGTTGCGGCGCGTCGCCGCCCGCCGCGACCGTGCCGATCTGGGCGATGGTGAGGATGCGCGCGGCCGCCGCGCCGCTTGCGGCCTCGGAACCGGTCAGGGCGACGCGCTGGCCGACCGAAAGCCCGGCAACGTGGCGGCTCAGCGTCACGCTCTTGCCGCTGACGGTTTCGGTCACCGGCGTCATCGCCCAGCCGAGCAATTCGCTGACGCCGTGCACGGTGGTCGAGCGCGGCGAGAAGGCCGTCATCGCAGGGCCGCTCAGCTTCAGGCGGGTGACCTTGCCGGACATGCCGAAATCGCTGACGCTGATCTCGCTGGCTTCGGTGACCTTGTAGGTCTCCATAGTCGTCCCGGCGCGCAGCACGACCCAGCTTCCCGCCACGAAGCGTTCGTAGACCTGGTCGAGATCGACATAGTCGCGGGTGGCGGGGAACGGCGCATCGGCCCAGCTGGAACGCCTGCGCGCATAAAGGCCGGGCGCGAGCTTGCGGGTGGTGTCGAACTCGATGATCTCGCTGATGTCGTCCAGGATGCCGCCGTAGCCGATCGCGCTTACGGCGGTGTCGCCGATGCCGCCCACGATGGCCCGCTTGATCGCCTTAGCCTCCAGCGCGGCTGCGGCGATCGGCAGGAATTCGCCGACGCGCAGGGCGAGGGGCAACGACTCCCACGCGGGCGCATTGTGCCCGAACAGGCTGGCGCGCTGGCGCAGAGCGAAGACGCGGGGCGCCAGCTGCGGGATGGCAGCGGCGGTGCCGAGCGGTGCTTCGAGGACGACTTCGCTGCGTGCCGGGATCTGGTCGGCGGTGTCGGGAGGCACATCGGTCACGCCTGCGACGCGGCGGGCCTGCCAGCGGGGGCTGGTGGTCGCGGTGTCCCGCTCGGAGCCGACGATCAGCACCATGTCGCCGGTGCGCAGCTGCGTGGGCGGCTGCAGCATGAGCCTGTCGTCCCCCGCCTTCGGGGCGACGTAGCGGACGCTTTCGGCGCGCAGGTCCTGCCAGTCCGGGCGAGCGTCAATGGCGGCGTCGGTTTCGAAGATCTGGGGCTTCTCGTCGGGGCCAGGGATGCTCATGATCCCGGACCCGACGGGGAGCGAGACGACCTCCGGCGAACCGGGAATGGTGTCGCAGGTCACCGCCAGCCAAGCCGAGGCGGAGACGCCGGGTGCGGGCGCATAGCCGATCAGCCGCGCCAGTTCGAGCACCGAACGCCGCTCGGTGGCGGGGCGCAGGAAACCTTCGTTGCCGATGCGCTCGTTGTAGAAGGCGAGGATGTCGAGCGCAGTGGCCCAGCCGTCGAGCAGGGCGATGGCCGGGTCGGCGGGGTCGCGCGTGGTCAGCCGGGCGAGCGCCGGGGCCTTGTGCAGCCGGTCCAGCATCGCGCCGTTGAAGCCTGCGTGAGTGGCCAGTCGCCACGGGATCATGGCGAGGTTCGCAGCGGGCGTGTCCGGCTGCGTGTCTGCGCCACCGAAGCAGGCGCATTCGGGGTCAGTGGTCATCGTCCGCCCTCCATGTCGAAGCGGATGCGGCCCCGGTCGGGATGGTCGGGGTCGTTGTCGAGCCGCAGCAGTTCCGGGCCGGTCGGTGCGATCACGCCGTCGGCGACCGGGTCTATCGGCGGCGCCCCGGCACGGCCGAAGCGCGTCAGCATCGCCGATCGCACGCCTTCCACCCCCACGGCAGCGGCGAGGATCGCGCTGGCGTGCACCGGGTCGCCGAAGCTGCGGCGGTCGGGATGGAAGAACCCCGGCGTCCCGTCCGGCGCGGTGGCCGCGCTGAAAGTGCGCTCCAGCCGCTGCCGCACATCGGCGAGGATCGCGTCGGGATCGACGCAGACGTGCATCACGATGTCGAGCGGCACGTGGACCGGGTCGGCGACTTCGAGGTCGAAACCGGCCATGCGCTTCGCTTCCAGATGGGCGAAGAGGTCCGCAGCGAAGTCCGGGTCGTCCGTCGCGGACAAGCCGCCGATGCGGTCGACGATGAGGAACACGGTGTACCAGCTTCCCGTCCAGCGAATGCGCGCCTGTGCGCGCTGGACGCCGGGCAGTTCCTCCAGTGCGGCTGCATAGTCGGCCTCGGTCACCGCGCGGTCCTGCCGGGCGACGCGGGCGGGGGCGAAGCGGCGGATGTGCGCGGCATCCTCCCGGTCGCGGCCGCCCTGCGCCGGGAGCGGGTTGGTGACGGCGACGATACCTTCGTGCGGGGGCAGGGCGACGTGGCGCAGCACGTCGCGCCCGACGTTTCCGGCCGCGCCGCCGCCCAGACGGTAGGCGACGGAGAAGCGTGTGCCCAAGGCAGGCCGCACGGCCAGCCGGTCGTCGCCGAAGCGCAAGCTCACGGTGCCGCCGTGCTCGACTTCGGCGACGGCGGCGCGGGCGAAGCGGTCGGCGCCGAGCAGGTCGGGCAGGATGTCCCATGCCTGCGCTCCGTCGTTCAGCTGGATCGCGGCATGGGTGGGCGCTTGGGCGGGCGGGGCAAGAAAGCCGGAGACCGGCCCCGATGCGGCGAAGTCCGGTGCGAAGACGACGCCGGCATGCGCCAGTTGCGGACGATAGGGTCGGTCCGTGTCCCGGGCGGTGTCGGGCAGGAGCGTGGCCTGCGGCTCCCAATGCCCCGCATCGGCAGGGGCGAGGTTCGCCATGGCGAGGGCGCAGGGACGCACTTCACCGGCAAGGCTCAGGCTGTCGAGAGGCAGCGCGAAGGGCAGGGCGTCCTCCTCGTCCCACGCGACGTCGCAGACCGGGGTGCCGTCCACCGGATCGACGGCGTGGCGCACGGCGGTCAGCCGCACCGCATGGCGCAGGCGCGGGTCGGCGTCAGTGGCCGCGCCGGTATCGGGATCGGCGCTCTGGAGCAGCATCAGCAGGTCGCCGGGGGCAAGGTTCAGCCGGGGCTCGTCCACCAGAGTGACGCCGAGCGCGCCGGGCGGCAGGCAGCAGGCCGCATCGGACCAGGTGTGGATGGGGATCGCGTCGTGGGCGGACCACAAGGTCACGTCGGCCATCGTCTCGAAGATCGCCGCGCCCGAGCGTAGCGCCGCGTCGCGCTGCGCGGCGGTCTTCAGCACCGCCTCGCGCCCGGGCTGCATCCCGGCGACGAGCTGACCGGCGGGCAGCACCCGGCCGTCCATCGCCGATCCCGCCGCGACGCCGAAGTGGACGATCGTGCGGGCATTGGCGCCTTCGTCCACGCGGTAGTCGACCAGCCGGGCGTGGCGGCGCAGGGATATGCGGCTGCGCGCGGTGCCGAGGTAGGCTTCGGTGCCCGCCGCGTCCTGCGCGTAGCTGAGCCGGTCTGCGTGGTAAGCCAGCGTCTCCACCAGCGCGAGGTAGGGATCGGCCGCGCCCCGGTCGCGCCAGCCGGGCATCAGCACCGCCAGCCTGTCGAGCATGACGCGGCGGAAGCTGGCGTAGTCCTTCGCGAGATAGTCGATGCGCGGTTCCTCGGCCACGAGCGGGGGGCAGCGGTGCACGGGGGCGCAGTCGAATTCGCTGGGGCAACCGGCCTTGAACAGGAAGTCGATGGCGGCAAGGCGCGGGTCGAAGCGCTGCGGTGGTTCCTCCTCCCCGCTCGCGCTGACGAGGTGCAGGACGTAAGTGGAGAAGTCCCCGGCGGCATTGACGCGCAGGCGTATCCGGTTGCCGTCGGTTTCGATCAGTTCCTCCACGCCGATCCCGGTCACGCGGTCGCCGCCGGTCACGCTGAAGTTGGCGGCGACCAGCGGTGGCGAAGCGGGAACGCCATCGGTCTCGCCGGGCAGCGGATGGACGAAGAACACGTCGATCAGGGTCTGATCCGGGGAGGCGATCTCCAGATAGTCGAAGCCGTTGATGGCGTCGGGCTGCGGGTCGCCCAGGGTATCGCGCACTGCCGCGACGCGGCGCGCCTCGCGGCAGAGGTAGCGGGCGGTCATGGCAGCGGCCTTTCGATCGTCGCCAGCTTCGGTTCTCCGCTGGCGCGCAGGACGTAGGCGACGCGGATGCGCAAGGTGGCCTCCTCGATGGTCACTTCCACCTGCCCGACCTCGATCAGATCGCCGAGCCACTGGCCGAGCGCGCCCTGCAGGCCGAGTTCGACGGCCACGGCGATCGAGGGATCGTTGCCGCCGAACAGGATCTGCCGCAGGCCGCTGCCGAAGTCGGGCCGCATCACCCGCTCTCCGGGAGAGGTCAGCAGGAGCTGGCCGATCAGCATCCGCACATAGCCCTCGGCGTTCATGGCGGCGGTGCGACCACCGGAATCGAAGGCGAGGGGGAAGGCGATGTGCGGCGCCTGCGAGGTGGCTGGCTGGGTCATTGCGCGATCACTCTCGTCTGCACGGTGGTGACAGTGGGCGGGCCTTGCGGGATCTGCTCGGCGCTCTTGCACAGGCCCGGCGAGGTGGAGAGGATCAGTGGCTGCCCTCCGGCGGTGACGCGGGTGGCGGGCACCAGCCACTGCACGGTGATGCAGGGCTGGGGCTTGGTGCCCGCGCCTACCGGCACCTGGAACGGGCAGGCGGCGATCGTCGCCATGTCGGCCATGGTCGCGGCGGGCATCCCGCCCAGCATGACGCGCGGCGATCCGGGGGCGATGCTCATCTGCCCGGAGTGGGGGCACATGCCGAGCGCGCCGACGTGGAGGACCGGGCCGGGCATCAGGTCACCACCAGCGCGCCCTGGTTCACGGTCACGGTCGGCCCCGTGAGCATGATCGTCGCGCCCTTGCCGTTGGTGATGGTGATGCCGACGTCGTTGATCGCGATCATCGCGCCGGTCATGGTCTTGAGCAGGAAGCCCCCGGTCGGCCCGGGGGTGTCGCTGATCATCAGCGTGTTCTGCCCGGCGGTCTGGATCACGAAGTTCGACAGGCCGGGCGTGCCCGCCATCGCCAGCGGCGGGACTTCGCTGGTGCTGTGGTAGTAGCACCCGGTCCAGATCGGGTAATTCAGGTTGCCCTGTTCGAACTCCACCCACACGCCCGCGCCGATCTGCGGCAACCAGTGCATGCCCATCTGCTTGCCGGTGGCGGGAAAGCACGGCTCTGCCCATGTCGAGGGGGCGAGGCCGGGACCGTCGGGGACCTGCACCATCAGGCGGCCGGTCTGCATCGGGTCGATGTTGTTGATCACCGTGCCCCGATACTTTCCGTAATAGCGGCGGGTCTCGGTCATGCGGCCACCTCCTGTGTCCATGAGCCGTGCGCATTGCGCGCCAGCTGGAAGTTCTGGCGGAGTTCCCCGCGCTTGATCGAGGTCGTCACCGACTTGACGAGGTAGACGCCGTCGTGATGCGGCCCGGCCCCGCGCACCGGCACCAGCCGCCCGGGCACCAGCACCCGGCCGTAGCGCGCGACGTCGAGCGTGCCCGAGGCACCGACCACGCGGCTGGCCTGCGCGGCTTCTCCCAGCCCGCGCATGACCAGTTCGGGGACGTCGAGCCGTGCCTGCGTCTCCCGGTCCGAATTGCGGCCGAGGTCGGCGAGCTTGGAGAAACGGGCATAAGGTATCCAGCCCGGCCCCATCGGCGGGCTCAGGACCTCTCCGGGAATGGGGATCGGGATGGTGAGGCCGGTGCCGCGCACTTCCTGGCTGAGCAGGTAGGGCAGCAACTTCTGAGTGCCGTCGAAGGTGAAGTTCAGCGACTGCACGTTGGATGCCTGATCCATGTTCACCGTCAGCGCGGGCTGCATCGAGAAGCCCTGGCTGTTGAAGTTGCCGCCCGGCGTCAGGCCGCCGAGGTCCGGGCCCCAGTAGGCGGTCGTCACGCCTTCCTCCTCGGTCGGCTCGACCATGAAGACGTAGCCGCAATCGCGGGCGAGACGGTTGACGTGGCCGTAGTCGGTGCCTTGCTGGACGTGCCAGCCGTTCACCGGATTGGGGATCGTCCAGCTCGGCGGGGGAAGGATCGCGGCGATCACACCCAGCGGCGTCCACCGGGCGAGGATGAAGGCGACCTGCCCCATCGGCGGCATCCCCGGCATCGGCAGGCCGGTGACGTCGTACTGGTCCATCAGTTGCGTCACGTCGCCGCCGGTGACGCTGAGGGTGGCCTTGCCGCTCTCGTTCGACTGCGCGACGTCGTAGCGGGCCACGAAACCGTCGAGCAGCACCGTGCGCAGGCCGTCGATGGTGAGCGAGAAGATGAACCGCTTGCCCGGCGTGAACATGCCACCGGGGAGCATCTCGGTCTCCACCGCGCCGCCTTTGGCGAGGTTCAGCTTCATCTGGAAACCGCCGCGCGGGGACTGGCGGGTCACCTGCAGTTCGGTGATCGCGTCGATCAGCGCGGGCGGCACCGGGTCATGGGTGATGAACCCGGTCCGGATCGAGAGCTGCGCGCCCCTAAGCATCGCCCTGCGCCTGATGCGTGGGGCCGGGCAAGGGCACCATGACCCGCGAGCCGGGCGTCGCGGCGAGCGCGTCGATGTCGGACAGCCCGGCCGCGTCGGCGAGGCGCCAGTCCAGTTCCGCCCGGCCGTAGGCCCGCGCCGCGACGAGGTCGGCGCGGTCGCTCACTCCGATTTCGGCGACCCCGGCGGGGGAGAACGCTGCGGGCGGCGGGATCAGCCGCCGGGTGACGTAGGCCGCGTCACTGCCGTCTGGCAGCGTGACGGTGGCGAGCGGCAGGCCCTGATAGCGGCTGGTCGCGCCGAATGCGGGCTCGGCGCCGGGGGTAAGGCCGGGCAGGACGGGAAGCTGCGACGTGCTCATTGCAGCGCCTCCAGCCCCAGATCGGACAAGGCCCGTCCGCCGAAGCGCCCGGCGAGGCTCTCCTTGCGCCCCTGATAAGCAAGGTAGAGCGAGGCAGGCCAGCTGGTGAAGCCGAGGTCGTTGGCATTGAGCACCCGCAGCGACAGCTTCACTTTCGCGCGGATCGGATTGAGCGCGGTGTCGAAGGCGTCCTCGGTCACGCTCATGTCGGTCAGGCGCACCGGCATCACCCGCGAACGGCCCCAGACGAAGACGGTCAGCGGTTCCGGCGCGGGCAGCACCTCGATCGCACCGCGCGCCGCCTGTGCGTGGGCCGCGCGCATCGCCGCGAGGCCGGGGTAGAGCATCCGTTCGAGGATCGCGAGCTGCGGCCAGAGGCCGAGCGTGGCGGCATCGTCGGTCGGCTCGGCATTTTCCAGCGCATCGGTGGCGTCGAGTTCGGCTTCCAGCGAGATCGTCTCGGTCGGCGGGCCGGTGAGGCGGGTCGCCTCCTCCGCCGGGGCGCCATCGGTCGCGCCGCGCGGCTGCAGGGTGCGGGAGAGGGTGTCGGGGTTGTACTGCAGCGGCACGACCTCGATCAGCACGCCGGTCTGCGCCTCGACGCGCACGAGACCGGCCTTGAGCAGACGGGGGGTGAGGGGGGAACTGGCCATCGTCGCGCCTTTTGCTTCAGGGTTTCTTTTTCTTCTTCTCGGCCCAGGGGGGATCGAGCAGGTCGATCGAGAGCCCGCGCACCGAGGTGCCCCGGATCTCGTCTTCCTGCTGCCAGCGGTCCCACTGGTTCGGGTTTTGTCGGTACTGGTACGATTCGTAAGCACTGGAGATCGAGCGGCGAGCCAGCCAGTCGCCGATGTCCGCGCCGAACACGCCGCTCCAGAACGGTAGCAGTCCGCGATAGAGAGACTCTGCCGCGGCGGCGTCCCGCAAGTCCACCGACTGCCCGCGCAGCGCCGCGGAACGTGCAAGGGCGGTCCAGTCCACACCCTCGCCGCGCCATGGGAAGAGGCTCTCGTTACTCAGTGGCGGCACCAGCGTGGCATCGAAGCGTGGCGCGTAATCCGAGGGTAGCAGGCTCGCCCCGTAGCGCGGCGCGAAGCGGGGATCGAGGAGGGGGGCGGACGCCTCCGGCTCGCTCCCGGCAGGCGGCGGTGCGACATCCGGACGCCCCCCGACAAGCGGGCTCGGATCGAGCTGCAGGCGAAAATCGCCGAGCAGGCCGATGCTGGAAAGCTCCGGCGCATCGCGCAGGCGGATGCCGACGCGCCGGTTCTCTTCCACGGGGCCGAAGTCCTGCACTTCGCCCTGCGCGTGGACGTCGAGCAGCGAACCGGGCGGCAGCAGCGGTTCGATCGCCCTGCGCACGGCGACGCCGCGATGGGCGGACAAGTTGGCGTTGTAGGCGTCGTCGCCCTCCAGTGAAGCGTAGCCGTAGACGTCCACCCACAACCTGCGGCTGCGCCCGCGCATCAGGCCCTCGATCGTGGCGACGTCGCCGGGGTCGAGGTCGGCGCTGTCGCGCTCGAACAGGACGTGGCCGGTCTCCGGCATCACGCCTTCGCCGCGCTCGAACGCATCGCGCGGGGGCGCCGAGCCGATGCCGCGCGGGCGGGGCGGATCGTCGTGGAGCGCGATCGGCGGCGCGGCTCCGGTACGGGCCTGCGCGACGTGGGCGAGTTCGTGAAGCAGTACCGGCGCGCCCGCTCCGGCACCCAGCACGACCTCGTCCCCCAGAGCGAAGGCATTGGCGCCCAGCACGTGCGTGCGCTCCCGTGCCTCGGCCCCGGTGTGGAGGCGTACTCCGGCCAGGTCGATGCCCAGCTGTGCCTCGGCCTGTCGCCGCACCGTGCCCGGCAGCAGGGAGCCGCCGCTGCGGGGGAGCAGTCCGGCCTCGTCCCGGGCTGCCCGGCGGGATGCGGGCAGCCCGCCGAGCAGCCCCGGTGCGGCCAGCCCGCGCACGGCGGTATCGTGCGCGCGGTTCTCCAGCGTGGGGCGTGCCGCTTCAGGAGAAGCGCGGGGGGAGGGCGCGTTCATGGACGGTCCTCCCGGGGCCTGCCGTTCGCGTCGAGGCTCCGGAATTCCCCGGCGGTGTCGAGTGCGGGAGCCCCTGCGCGGCGCGGGGCGGGTGTCTCTGGCACCGGGCAGACCTGATCCGGATTGAGCGTGACGATCAGATTGGTGACGCTCGCCTCGGACAAAGTTCCTTCGGCCGTACGCGGGGTCAGCCCGGCAAAGCCGATCTCGGCATCGGCGATACGGCCGATGTGCACCGCGCCGGTGCGAACGTCACGCGATCCGCGTCCGCGCGTCGGGAAGCGCAAGTCGAGCGCGCTGAGATCGAAATGATCGAGCCCTACCGCCAGTGCGCCGAGGCGCTCGGGATTGGTGATGCCCTGACGGCGGAGGCTCGGGTAGGCGTTGAAGATCGGATCGAGCGGTTGCAGCGCCCCCGTGACCGTGAGGCCCCCGAGCGCGTGCGGCGCGAGTGTCGCCGTCCCTATCGATCCCAGCGAGACGGTGAGATCCGAACCGTTGTCCAGCCCCAGCGCGAGCGCCAGCCGGTCGATCCTGAGCGGAGCGGCGTAGTCCGTGCCGCCGGAGTCCGAGGATGCCGACGGTGCGCGGGGAGAGCGTGCGCGCAGCAGGGTTTCCAGGTCGATCCGGCCCGCCTCCGCCTCGCGCAGGTGATTGCCTTCGAGGTTCCATTCGAAGAAGTCGCGATAGATCGGGATCGGCTCCGGCGTGGGTCCCATGCCTTCGGGATCGCCCGGCGGGTAGAAGTGGAAGCCGGCCCCGATGAAAAGCGTCGATCCTTCGAGGTGGAAGTCCACCAGGGCATCGGCGAGGTTGGGGATCTGGCCCTCGAGGTCGGCGTAATTGATCGAACCGTTGGTGATCGGAACGTTCACCCCGAAGGTGTAGTCCAGCGAAGGGATGCCCAGCGCCCCGTCGATCCCGTAGGCGCCGGCGAGCGTGAAGCTGCCGTTGACGTGGCTGAACAGCTCGTGGTTCGCGGCGAGCCATGCCGCGCCCGCATCTCCCGCCAGATAGCGCGAGGCTGTTGCCCCGCTGCCGCTTCCCCCGCCTGACGGGATCGGATCGATGCGGAACCACGCGTCGGTGATCGTCGCCGAGGGAATCTCGATGACGCGGCGGCCCTGGTTGTTGCCGCCGAGATCCACCGCGACTTGCGGGGACTCGATGCGGCGGATGTCGAGGTGGATGCCCGCACCCTCGTCGTCGTAGCGCAGGCCGCGTGCGTTGAGGCCGGCGAGGGTGACGTGGCCGCCTTCCGCCGCGTTGTAGGACAGTCGATCGCCGCCGATGCCGGTGCCTTCGCCGAACATGTCGTGCCGGGTGCCGCCCGCTCCCCGGCGTACGCGGATGCGCTGGTCGGGATCGCCCATCACGTAGCCGACGATCTGGGTGGCGGACCAGTTGAGGAGGTCGATGCTCATCGGCCCGTCGCCCGCGAGGTTCGCCTGAAGCACGTCGGCATCGAAGGCCATGCGGGCATTGAGCGAGCCGACCAGCTGCGCCTGCAGCCGCTCGGTGTGAAGTGCTTCGGCGCGCACGATCCCGGTGATCGCGGTGCCTCCGGTGGAGGGCACGATCTCCAGCGGCTCGTTGGTGGCGGGATCGGCAGGGCGGCCGACAAGGACAGGGCCGACCGTGAAGGGCTCGCTCTCCGGCAGGTCCAGCCAGAGGTCGAGGCTCGCAAGGTGAATACGCATCCCCGAGGCGGCCACCTGGCCAAGGCGCAGTTCGTCGATGACGATGCGTTCGTAGGGCGTGCCTGCAGCCGCCGCTGCCGCGGGCGTGGGATGCAGGTGCACCGAGAGCCGCGCGGTGATGTCGCTGACCGTGATCTCGCTGGTGTCGGGGGCGAGGATCTGCATCGACGGTCCCGAAAGCTCCAGCTGGGAGAGGTTCAGGCTGTCCAGATGCAGCGGCGCGCTGCCGTTCGCGCCGATCGAGACGACATTGCCGGAATAGCGGATCAGCCCGGTGTCGAAGTTGCGGAACCCATAGCCGAGATCGACACCCGGCCCGGTGCCGTCTCCGTAGTGGACCGTGCCCGCGCCCGAGATTCCCGTAGCACGTCCCTCGATCGCACCGCCGGGATCGAAGGCGAAGTCGATCCTTCCCGCGTTCAGCATGCCGCTCGCGCGCAGTTGTTCGCCGTAGCGCACGAGGAAGTCGGTCTCCACCGAGCCGATCGAGCCGCGCGCCCTTGCTGCACCGGCGGTCGGCACGATGGTGGTCGCCGCGCCGCCGAGGCCGATCAGCAGGTTGTGGACGTTGATGTCGGACAGCGTCGCCGCCTCTCCCGGCACGAAGCGCCCGCCCGGCGCAGCCTCGGGCAGTTCCAGGTGCAGCGAACCGGCATCGACGACGATCCGCGCGGCGCTGATGCGGTCGACATGGAGGCTGTCGATCGCGAATTCGCTGCGCTCGTCCGCCAGCGAGGAATAGCGGCCGGAGAAGCGCACGCCGGTGGCCACCGTCGGGCCGTCGGCGCGGATCGTGGTGCCGTCGGCGGTGTGCCAGCGGATGCGGCTGAAGGTCAGGCTGTCGAGCCGCAGCGCATTGATCCGCGTGTCGCCGCCCGCCAGGACGACCTGCCCGGACACGTCGCCGCGCGTGATATGCATGCCCCCGCCGCTGCGTCCGTCCGCGCCGCGATAGGTGACTTCGGTGTCGGAGGCGACGAGGGCATCGAGGGCGACGGTCATCGTGCCGTCGCTGGCCATGTCGACGCTGACCGCGCGGGGCGCGCGCTCAGCCCCTTCCGGCCGATCGAGCTGGCCGTCGGCCTCCAGCATCCGGCCCATCGCGAAACGGAAGCGCATCTGGTCGAACCCGGCGACCTCGATGGCGCCGGACATCCGCGTCTTCTCGCCGCCGAGGTCGATGTCGAACCCTCGCAGCGCCAGCCCGAGCAGGGCGCCGGAGGTGATCTCGACCCGGTACGAACTGCTGCCGGCAACCAGTTTCTCGTAGCCGAGGCCGCTGCCTTCGATCCGGCCGATGCGGAAGGTCTCGATGTGGATGTTGCGGAAATCGATGCCGCCGTTCTCTCCGGTGCGGCGGCGCAGCAGGATGTCGGCGGTGATGTCGCGCGCGGTGCTCAGGCCATCCGCCCAGATGTGATGGGTGCCGTTGTTGTAGTCGAGGGCCTGCAAGTCGAGCTGGCGCACCACGAGCCCCTCGACATGCAGCCCATCGGTAGCCACCCGCAACCCGGCGCTGACACCCGAGAGGGTGAGGGCCTGTCCCTCGCGCTCGGTGATGACAGCGCCGTGGATGCCGCGCACCGCCACGGAACTGGCCCCGATCCGCGCGGAAAACGCCTCGCCGCCGCCTGCCGAGATGGTCGGTCCGGTCACGGTGACTTCGCGCACGCGGATGTCGAGCAGTTCGCCCAGCTGGCGCGACACTTCCAGCAGTTCGCGTTGGTCCTGCGGCGAGCGGGCCAGCCCTTCCGGCACGCCGATGCCGAGCGAACGGCTCCGCAGTTCCTCGTAGCGACCGACCAGCGGGCGCAGGCGCAGCAGGTGCTCGCGCTCGGCGGGCAGAGGAGGCGGATCGGCGCGCAACTGCGCCTCGATCGCGGCGAGCGTGGGGATCGTCGCGGGCAGGGCGAGGTCGCGCAGGGTGAAGTCGTCGGCGGTCACACTCGGTCCGCTCGCCGCTGTGCCGAGGCGTGCGGGCGAAGGGGGACCGGCACTGACGAAGCGGCGGATCGCCTCCTCGCTGGTCATCTGGCGGAAGGCCAGCGCGGCGGTGTCGCCGCCGCCGCGTATGCCGGTCAGTTCCGCATGGCCAAGGCGGACCGGGCCGTCCACGCCGTCGACGCTGACCCGCGCAATGGCGATGGAGAGGCCGCCGACACCGCCCACGCCCGTCTCGGCCTGCAAGGTGTCGAGCCGTGCCTGCTCGGCGGGGCTCAGGCGATGCCCTGCCTGCAGCCGCGCCATGAGCCCCAGCATTTCCGCCTCCAGCGGCTCCAGTGCGGCGAGCCGGGGCCGCAGCTCCTCGCGATCGGCGACCAGCCCAGCGACCTGTTCAGGAGCGGCGGCGCGCGCCTGTTCGATCCGCGCGTCGAGGACGAAGATCTGCGCGCGCAGCGCCGCCGCGCGGTTGCCGCCTGCCGCCGCCGTGAAGCCCTCGACCGAGAGGCTGGCAACGCGCAGGTCGCCCATGTGCAGGCCCTGCGCGTCGATGCGCCCGACCGAGATGGTCGCGGTGCCCAGCGAGGTGTTCGCCGCCGCCCGCTCGGTCAGCGCGTCGCGGTTGAGCGCGAGGTCCCACAGCAGGCCGAGCACATGGCCCAGGACCGGGGAATCGGGCAGCGGTGCGGTCTGGAAACTGGCGCTGGCATCGACTCCGGCGATGCCGAGGTGGCGCAGGCCGGTCGGTTCGGCGTCCCCCGCGCGGGTGTGGACGATCTCGTCGAGCGAGACGTCGTCCACATGGAAGCGCCCGGCACGCGGCGCCCGCAAGTCCTCTGGCGCGAAGGTGATCGCGAAATCGAGGTCGGTGAGCGAGACCGCCCCCGCGCGCAGCGTCGATCCGGTCGAGACGGAGGCGAACCGGGTGAGCGCGATCCGGCTGGCCCGCACGCGCATGAAACCGGCGGGCTCGTTGATCTCGATATCGACGACGTTGGGCTGGGCGAGCGCCGCCTCGCGGTTGTCCGAGCCGATGGAAATCCGCTCGCCCGGCGACCGCGCCAGCACCGCGCCGGTGTAGAGCGGAGCCCCGGCGTTGCCCTCCAGCTGTTCGAGGTCGACGGTCACCCTGAGCCCGGTGGTCTCGGCATACGTCGCGGGTTCCCCGGTGAAGGGGTCGGTGCCGTGGACAGGGCGGGTGTACTCCTCCAGTTCGTAGGCGCCGGTGCCGAACAGCATCGCCAGCAGGTGGCGGCTGCTCCGTGCGGCGCTGACCGTGTGTGGGCGCGGGAACGTGCGCCCCACGCGCGGGTCGTAGAGCGCGAAACGTTCGACCAGCGCCCCAAGCGCCTCGCGGGTCCAGGCCCGTTGGCGGTGCGACTGCTCGAAGATCCAGTCAAAGTCGCCCGCCGTGATGCCCATCTGGACCAGCAGCGCCAGATCGGCAGGGTTCGTCCCGTCCCATGCCGCCGGGTCGGCCAGCTGGCGGCGCAGCGGGGTTTCCCCGCGCTCGTCAGGGCGGGTGAAGGCGAACGACAGCCCTGCCTCGTGGAGCATCGACTGCGACAGTGCCCCGGCGATCCGGGCGGCATAGGCGCCGCGATCCTCAAGCTCGAAGGCGCGGCGCTGGTCCTCGGGCAGGGCGCGCAGGATGTGGAAGGCGAACAGCGCCTCCTCGAACGTCACCTCATCGATGGTAATGATCCACAGGAAGGTGCTGACGTGGAGCAGCCGCCGCAGGTCCTCGCGATTGAACGCCGGATCGCGGGCGCCGAGGACAGTGGCGAGATCGTTCCAGTAGCGTCGGTCCTGTTTTACCCCGTCGGAGAGGGCGGAGAACAGGCGGCGCATCAGGCCCAGGACGTCAAGCCTTCGCACGACGGCCTGCAGGACGGACAAGCCGGGCGCCGGGCGCGTGGAGGCGGGCGCGGTTCCTTCCGGCGGCGCGTGGGCAGGAGCCGGCACGGCGAGCGCGGCCAGTCGCACGAACAGGCGATAGGCCGCCTCGGCGCTGTCGTCGAAGGCGCGGGCGGCGGCGATCAGTTCGGCCTGTCCTTCCAGCAGCGCGCCCGCCTCTGCGGTGAGGTCGGACAGGGAGCCGTCTTCGCCGCGAACCACGATAAGCCCGGCCATGGCGGCTTCGGCGCGCAGGTCGTCCGGCAGTTCCTCGATCAGCCGCAGGTAGAGGCGGCCCTCGTCGAGCGACTGGAAGCGCGCCTGCTCGGCGGGCGGCATCGCGCGCAGCATGTCCCAGGCGAGCGAGGCTTCCCAGTCCCGCACTGCCCAGTCGAAGAAGCTGCGGCTCAGCAGGGTGCGCATCCGGGCCATGGTCCTGTCCGGCCGCCGGGTGCGGACGAGCATCGCGAAGCCGCGCGCTTCGGGCGTCTCCCCCCGGCGGTCGACGGGTTCGAGCGCGCCGATCCAGCGATCGACGATGCCTGCGCCGTCGAGCCGGGCGATGACGCTCTGCAGGCTGCTTTCCGGTAAGGGGGGAACGGCGGCGTCGGGTGCGGGTGTCGGCGCGCCCGAGAAGCGCGGGTCCGGCACCGCGAGTGCGGGGTTTTCAGCCAGCAGCCGAAGCGCCTCACGGGCGTCCTCGCGGCTGGCGTCGGTGAGCATGATGGAGAGGGTGCGGCGCAAGTCCTCTTCGCGCCGGGTGAGGTCGGGCGCGGCCGCACGCCGTCCCGCTTCGGTGCGCGCGGCCCGGCGGCCGGCCTCCTCGCGGCCGTATTCGGGCATGGCGGTTGTGCGCAAGGCGCGCAGGTCCGCGCCGTTGTCGCCGCCTTCGAGGCGCGTGAGCTGGCCGATCGGCACGCGGCGCAGCGTGGTGACGGCGGCGTGATGTTCGGCCGGACTGAGCGAGCCGGGGTCGAGCCGCATCGCCCGGAAGATGCGATGGCCGTTGTCGGCGCGGTCCAGCATGTCCGTGGTGAACGATTCCGCTGCGGCCAGAACCTCGCGCCGATGGCTGCGCGCATGATCATCGCCAAGGCCGTTCGCGAGCGCGGCGAGCGGCCCGGTGCCCAGCTGCGCCGTCAGCACCCGCGCCGTCTCGAAAGGCAGCGGCGCGAGCAGGTCCAGCACGCGGGTCACGGCATCGGCGGACGGGGTTTCCTGCGCGAGCAGGCGAACCATGTCCTCGCGCTCGTCCCGGTAATTGGCCTCGACAACGTCTTCCAGACTGCGTGCGGGTGGCGGCTCGGCCCCGTCGAAATGCAGCGCGCCGCCGGTCGCCGCACGCGGGCGCGGCGCCATGCCTCCGCCGAGCAGGGTTGCGGCCAGGCGCTCGGCCTCGCGCTCGGCGGCAAGCGGCGACGGCGGTGTCGCGGAATGCAGGCGGCCTTGCGCGACATGGACAAGTTCGTGCGCCAGCGTCAGGCGGCTCGCCTCGGATGCCGGATAGTAGCCGCGCAGCCACACCACATTGCCCCGCGCCGCGCCGCGCGCCCCGGCATCGGCCAGCAGGCGGTCGCCCTCGCGATCGAGCCGGAGATCGACCTCGCTCGCCGCAAGGCCGAGAGCCGGGGCGAGGCAGGCGAGCGCGCCTTGCGCGGCCTCGCGCGGCGCGCTCACGCTCTCGGTCGAGGAAGGGGCGGCGCGTTCGCTCATGGCGCGCGGCCTTGGCCCGCGATCCCCGCATGGACGCGGGCGGCGGCGGCGCGGCCGATCTCCTCGGGGCGGGGCCGGGCGGGAAGACGCGGCGGCGCTGCGGCGCGCGACAGGCCGCGCTGGCCGACGAGACGCTCCAGCTCGGAGGAGAAGGCCGCCCCGGCGCGCCCTGCCTCATCGGCGTTGAGGCCGTGGAAAACCAACTGGCCGACCTCGATCGCCACGCGGCTCACAGCCAGCCTCCCAGTTCGGCCGAAGTGACCGGCCGCTCCAGCTTGCGGCATTCGAGCACGGCGGCTTCGTGCAGGTGGCGCATCTCCACGGCGTCCCCTTGCGCTGCCGCGAGGAACGCGGCGTTGACGGCGATGCTGCGGATGTTGCCGGGCGCGACGTTGAGGCGCGCGAGGCGCTCGAAGTCCAGCCCTTCGGTCGGCGTGGCTTGCGGGAAGGCGCGTTCCCAGACGGTCCGGCGCAGCGCTTCGTCCGGGAAGGGGAAGGCCACCACGAAGCGCAGGCGGCGGAAGAACGCCGCGTCTAGCGCTTCGCGCTGGTTGGTGGTGAGGATGGCGAGGCCGGTGTAGCTCTCCATGCGCTGCAGGAGGTAGCTGACTTCGATGTTGGCGTAGCGGTCGTGCGCGTTGCCGACTTCGCTGCGTTTGCCGAACAGCGCGTCGGCCTCGTCGAACAGCAGCACCGCGCCGCTGCCCTCGGCGGCGGCGAACACGCGTGAGAGGTTCTTCTCGGTCTCGCCGATGTACTTGCTGACGACGCCCGCCAGATCGACGCGAACCACGTCGGTGCCGAGGTCGGCGGCGATGACTTCGGCGGCCATCGTCTTGCCGGTGCCGCTGGAGCCCGCGAACAGCGCCGCGATGCCGAGGCCGCGCCCACCGCGCGATGCAAAGCCCCAGTCCTCGTGGACGTGGCGGCGGTACCGCACTTGCGCGGCGATGGCGTGCAGCGCGGTCTTGAGTTCTGCGGGAACGATGAGGTCGTCCCACGTGGCGACGGGGTGGATGACTTCGGCGATGGCGGCGATACGCGCCTGTGCATGGGCGCGGGCCTCGCGGTGGAGCAGGTCGCGCGCGGCTTCGCGGTCCAGCCCTTCGGCCAGCGGGCCGAGGCGCGCGATGGCGGTCGGGCCGATGGCGAACTGGCTGGCCAGGGCTTCGCTCGCGCCGTTGAGCCTGGCGGCCTGAGCCTGCCCCAGCGCCCGCGTCCAGAGGGCATGGCGCTCGGGCGCTTCAGGCACTTGCAGTGTCGCGGAGATAAAGGGGCGGCGGCATGGCAGCGCCCCCGCGCCGCCGCTGACGATGATGCAATCGTCCAGTCGATCGACGAGATCGGCGGCGAGCGCCGCCTGTTCGGGGGCGATGTCTTCGGGCAGCTCGATCAGCAGCGCGAGGCCGCCCAGCAGCGCCTCTCGCCGCCACAGGGCTGCGAAACCGTGGCGCTCGGCGGGAGTGGGCGGCAGGTTCGCCGCGCCGAGAACATGGAGGCGGCGCCCCAGCCGGGTCGCCGCAGTCTGGGCGATGAGCCGGGCGTCGGCGGGCTCGCCGTGATGCAGGTGGATCGCGGGTGCCTCTCCGTCCGCGCGCATCGACCACCAGCGCTCGACCAGCCGCTCCGCCTGGGCGCGGCCGGAGGGGCCGATTTCCGCGCCCGCCGCCACCGGGCGGACGAGCGGGGCGAGGCGTTCGTCAAGCGCGTCCTCTCCCAGCAGCGCGAGGAGGATGCGTTCGTCGATCAGGAGTTCGGAAAGGGTCGGTCGGTCGGGATCGGCGAGGCGCAGGCATCGCAACGCGCGCAGCGGGGCGTCGGGACGCAGCGCCGACCATGCCGCCTCCGGCAGTACCGCCATGGCGAGGGCGGCGGTGATGCGGCCTTGCGGGTCGCCGGTCACGGCGGCACAGAGCGCTACGGAGCGTGCACTCAAGTGCGGCAGAGCGGCCAGCAGCAGGCAATCACGGGCGAATGCGATGAGGCCAAGGCGCTCGGCGAGACGCCTTGCCGGCCCACCGGATTGGGCGGCCTCCAGCGCTGCGTGCAATGTCGCTTCGGAGGCTGCGATTTGCTCGCCCGTTCGCGCGGCGGCAAGCGCGAGGTGCGCTTCGATCACGGCGATCTCGCCGGCGAGAGACGGCGCGCTCATATCGTCACCAGCGGGGTGGCGAAGCGGCCGTCGCCGCCGGGGGTGAGCAGGCTTTCGGCGCCGTCGATGCGCAGGCGCACGAGGTAGTCGCCGCGCGCGATGGCGCGATAGGGGATTGCGATCTGCGCAGCCTCGTCCACGCTTTCGGCTAGGCCATTGGCGGCGGGAGCGGCGATGGCATAGCCGCGTGGAGGCCGCGAGGCGGGAGCGCCGCGCTCGTTGAGCAGCACTTCGACCCGCTGGTCACGGCCGATGGCGCGGGCGGCGGTGACCGTCAGGGTGCCGTCGGCGTAAACGATGCCGTCGATGGTCCGCGTCGCGGAATTGGCGGCGGAGACGGTGTTCACCACCGGGCGCAGGATCAGCGCGGCGGCGTTGGAGAACACGCCTTCGTGCGCGGTGGCCGGATCGCCCATTTGGCGCGGGTGGATGACGGTGACGCTCTGCACTCCGGCGCGCGGGCGAGGGGCGGCGGCAAGGTCCACGTTCAGGATGTGGGCGCGGGAATCGGAGGCGGGCGCGTGGTCGGTGGCGCCGATGCGGACCACGGTGCCGCTGGCGGCGAGCAGGCGCAGGCCGGAGATTGCCAGCGTGTCCTCGGTGGTCACCGCGGCGCTTGGATCACCCGGCAGGCCGATCCGCGTGATCTCGGGCAGCGCCAGCGTCTCGCCGAAGACGGCGCGGGCGGTGGCGGGCAAGGCGGTGCGGCCTTTCGCGCGCGGATCGATGAGCACGACGCTCGCTTCGTAGGCGACGGTGGTGCGGTAATGCGCCTGGAATGCCGACCAGATCCGCGACATGTCCTCCAGCGCGACGGCGGTGGGGGTCAGCTTGACCAGTTCGATCTGGTCGGCGAGGCCGCAGTTCTCCAGCGCCGTGGCGAGCGGGCTCGCCGCCGTGGGCACCAGTGCGCGGCGCACCGCCTCGCGCGTCAGCACCGCGTTCTCGCCGAGGATGCGCAAGGTGTGGCCGAGCAGGACTTCGGCGACGAACATCTCCGCCGCGAAGGTCGTGACGAGGTAGTACAGCGTGAACGCCAGCGGCGGTGCGGAGACGAGGTCGCCGCCGCTGTCGCGCCCAGGCAGCCCGAGATTGCGCCAGGCCGCGTTGGGCGTGACCTGATGGAGATAGAGGTTCACCCGCGTCGGCTCGGGCTGGCCGGGCTTGGCGACGAGGTCGGGCGGCCCGGCACTGACGCCGATGGTGCCGACCGCGTCGCCTGCCTTGTCGAGCGCAAGGCCCTCCACCACGAGCTGGCGCAGCACGGCGGTGACTCCGGCGATGGCGAAAGGCGTGCTCATCGTGCGCGCTCCCCGCCCGAAAGGAACTCTGCGAGCGAGGGGCCGGGCGACGGCGCAGGCGAGGCGGGCTGGCGCCGTGCGGGCGCCGGAACGGGGGGCGAGGGCACCGCATGGACGTCTATGCGCTCGATCCGGATGATGACCGGCGGCTCGCCTCGGGGCGTCGAAACGGAGCGTTGGCGAGGTTGCGGAGCGGCGGGTGTGGGCCGGGGTATCGCATGCGCGACCGGCCGAGGAGCGGGTTCGACGGGACGCGGCGAGGGTGCCTGAACGTCCGGGCCGGGCGTTGTGCCGGCGCGTGCGTGGACTTCGACGTGGCGCACGATCTCCTGCAGCACCGTGCGTTCGGAGATCTGGAGGTTCGGGGAGGGCGAGTTGGGCACGAGGCGGGGAGCCGGGCGGTCAGGCGCCTGGGTCGGGGGGTGCGTGAGCGCAGGCGTATGGCCGGGATCGGCAGGGGGCTGCGGTATCGCAGGACGTTCGCTACTCGGTATCGCCGTCTGGATTGGCGGCACGGCCTGAGAACGGAAGCGCGGTTCCGGATTCTCAGCGGACGTAAGCACTTGCGTAACCTGCACCACCGAACCCTGCCGGATTGTCGGCGCGGCGGCGGGGGCCGTGGTGCCCGGGCGCGGCGCCGTGCTTTCCCTTGGGGCGGAGGGCGCGTCCATGACCGTGCGCGGTATAGGCTGCACGCTCCCGGCGATCGGCTGCGCCGGTTCCTCGAAGGCCGTATCTTCGCCGCCGCCCTCGTAAAGCGTGCGCGGGCGCGGGGAGAGCAGCGCCACGCGGCCCGAGGCTCGGGCGGCGAGGGTGGCGAGATAGCGGCTCACGCTGCCAGCTCCAGATACGCCGCGCGGCGCTGCGGGGTCATCGCCAGGATGTCCGCCTCTCGCCAGCCATAGGCACGGGCGAGCGCGGCGACTTCCGCCAGCAGCCGCCGCGCCTCGGCGGCGACCGAACGGGCGAGGTGATGCGCGGGATCGTGCAGCGCCGGAATGCTCGCGCCGCAGTGCGGGCAGGCGACGAGCAGCGTGATCGCCGCCAGCGGATCGGCAGCTTCCAGCGCATCCTCGATCGCGGCGACAACTTCGGGCGGGAGGTTCGCGGGATCGGCGGGCGCACCATCGCGGGTGCAGAGCGTCACCACGCGGGCGAGGAGGGCGCGCTCGGCCGCTTCGGGCTCCTCTGTCGCCAGCACCGCCATGTCGCGGCTGTCGGCGGGGCGGGCCTCGATCCGCCACGCGCCGGTCGTCACCAAGATCGGCGCGCTCCGTTGCGGGGCCATCGCCAGCAGGCTGTCGGCATCGAGCGTGACTTCCGCCGTCTCGCCACATGCGTGGCAGGGCACGGTCGCCTCGATGGCCGGGCCGAACAGTCGCCGCTGGTGCGCGATCAGCTTCCCGTCACGCGCGCCGATGGGAAGGCGTGCAAGGGCATCATCCCCGGCACCGGGCTCGGCGGCCCGAAGCAGGGCAAGCGGGTTCGTGCCCGCCTCCCAAAGTGCGAGCAGTCCCTCGACCGGGTTCGTGGACATGGCCTTACTGCGGTTCGACGAAGCTCGGTTCGGAAGGCTCGGTTACCGCGTAGTCGCGCTCCCAGCCTTCGTTCTCGATCTTGATGTGCTGGATGGCCACCGCGTTGGCGTTGGCGTCGAGGTCGGGCATCGACTGGAACTCGCTGATCCAGCAGCGGAACAGGCGATAGACGATCGCCGGTTGCCCTGCCTCGTTGTAGAGTTCGATGGTGATGTCCTTGCGGAAGTCGGCGAGCGAGACTTCGGCGCCGAGGGCGGAACCGAAGTTCCAGACCTTGTTGGCCCACCGCTCGAACTCGACGTCGTGGGTGACGCCCCGTTCGAGGGTGACGGCCTCGAACTCGCTGCGACCGGGGGACTTGCGGCTGGAGGAGGGGTCGCCCCCCTCGCGATGCTTGACCACTTCGGTCGTGCGCTTGAGCGCGCTGACCTTGCTGACGCCCGCGACATAGCGGCCGTCCCACTTCACCCGGAACTTGAAGTTCTTGTACGGGTCGAAGCGCTGGGCGTTGACGTTGAACTGGGCCATCGGGCAACTCCTCCCTTGCCGATTACGAAGCGGCCTGACCGGCCAGCTGCTGGATGCGGATCATGACGAATTCCGCGGGCTTGAGCGGCGCGAACCCGACCAGGATGTTGACGATGCCCCGGTCGATGTCGGCCTGCGTGGTCGTCTCCTTGTCGCACTTGACGAGGTAGGCGTCGCGCGGGGTCTGGCCCTGGAACGCGCCCTGCCGGAACAGGCCGTGCATGTAGGTGGTGAGGTTCAGCCGGATCTGCGCCCAGAGCGGTTCGTCGTTGGGTTCGAAGACGACCCACTGGGTGCCCCGGAACAGGCTTTCCTCGATCATCAGGGCAAGGCGCCGGACGGGTACGTACTTCCACTGGCTTGCCTCCACGTCGGAGCCGACGCGGGTGCGCGTCCCCCACGAGAGCGTGCCGTAGACCGGCAGCGCGCGGATGCAGTTGAGGCCCAGCGGGTTGAGCAGCCCGTTCTCGGAATCGGACAGCTTGTAGACGAGCCCGCGCACCCCGCGCAGCTGCGCATCGGTTCCGGCGGGGGCCTTCCACACGCCGCGCTCGGCGTCGGTGCGGGCATAGAGCCCGGCGATCGCGCCGGACGGGCCGAAGGTGCGCAGCTGGAAGTCGTTCAGCGGATCGGCCATGCGGACGCGCGGGAAATACGTGGCCGCGTTGGCGCCCTTGACGGTGAGGCCCGAGGAAATCCACTCGAACGCGCGGTCCACGGTGTTCACGGTCGGCGGCGGGTCGATCAGCAGGAAGGCGCGGCGTTTGGTGCAATAGTCGAGCGCGGCCTGATAGATGGCGTTCGGGTCCAGCCCGGTATCGAGCGCATTGGGATCGCCGGGGCTGGCGCGGGTGGCGTCGGGCAGGACGAGGATGTTGAAGATGTCCGCCTTTTCCAGCGCATGGATGCCGGTGAAGGCGGACGGACTGCCGATCACGTCGGCGCTCTGCGGCAGCTGGGTGCCGTCGGCGCCGGGGACGGGGTTGCGCTGGGCGGCTTCGGCTGTGCCGGTGCCGAGGCGGTAGCGACCGACATTGAAGTTCGCCGCAGGCAGCTTGAGCATCGCCAGGGCACCTGCCGGGGCGCTGTCCGCCAGCGAAAGCGTGGTGTCCACGGCCGCGGGGAGCAAGGCCGGGTCGAACATCGGGGCGATGCGCAAGGCCTTGCCCGATCCGGTGACGCCGACGGCGACGGCCGCGCCGGGCAGTGCGGCGGCCAGCGCCTCGTTGAAGCGCCGCTCCAGCAGCCGGGCGAGGGCGACGACCGAGGTGGGCAGTGTCTCGGCCTGCTTGATCAGCGTGACTTCGAGTGCGGTGATGGGGCCGCTGGGCCGGTTGGCGGTGACCCGGACCTTGTACGCCTTGTCGTTGGCGAGGCCGGTGATCCCGGTGGAGGTGACGGTGAAGTCGGTGCCGACGATCCCGCTCTCGGCCGGGCGCGCGCCGGGGCTCGCGGCGGGGACTTTCGCCGTGGCGAGGCGCGAGCCGTTGGCCGGGTCGTTGAGCACCGCCTCCACGAAGCGGGGCGAGGCGGTCGATACGCTGAGGTCTGCCCAGCGCTCGACGGCGCCGCTGCCGAGATCGGTCAGGGTGAGGTTGAAGTTGCTGGCCGATGCCCCGTCGTAATCGACGTCGGCGACGATCCCGTTGCCCCAGTCGCCCTTGCTGGTCGCGGTGAGGGTGAAGCTGACCTTGGCGGCGTTGGCGACGCCTTCCTTGAGGTTGACCTGCGCGGCGACCCCGTCGCTCTTGGGTACGCGCACGACGATCGCCTGGCCGCCGCCGTTCTGGAAGAACTGCTGGACCGAATAGCTCAGCT
Source organism: Novosphingobium resinovorum (assembly GCF_027922145.1). Classification (GTDB taxonomy): domain Bacteria; phylum Pseudomonadota; class Alphaproteobacteria; order Sphingomonadales; family Sphingomonadaceae; genus Novosphingobium; species Novosphingobium resinovorum. The sequence continues at coordinate 206,838 of NZ_BSFC01000043.1, forward strand.
CGCTGTTGGCGGCGAGGCCGCCGAATTCGCGCTCGTAGTCGGCGTAGCTGAAGATCGTCGTCGCCCGGTTGTCGAGCCCGCGCGCGGTATAGCCGACGAAGGCGGCGATCGCGGTGGGTACGCCGGCCAGCGGACGCACGCCGCTGCCCAATTCCTCGACGTAGACGCCGGGATAGGTCGGTACGATAGGCATGAGGCCCCTCCTCCCCCTTGTCCGCACATGCGGATGGTGGATCGATGTTGATGGGAAATCGACCTTGAATGATAATCGCTACGTATAGCTACTTGGCGACCAGATCTGCTTGCGGCGAATCAATAGCACCGGGGGAAGTTCGGGGCACATGACGATATATGTTAGAGTATGTTTGTCGGTGTGCGGCGAAATGACTTATTATGTAGATCAACTGATATTGGTTAACATCATGTAGTATTGCTTCTACTTGATTGGATTGTCTTTCTCTGAATTTCGACTGTCGTTGCGGGTTTTGCATGCGGTAAAGCGTGGCGCTTTGCCGCGTCACTCCGCGCAGGATTGAGTCGCTGCGCTTGCCATGACGATGCGGCGGCAGGTCACCCGCTCCCTGCCTGTCGGCACCACCGTTCAGAACAACTCATAGGTCGCGGCAACCAACTCGATTGTCCCGTGCGGCTTCGGTCCGCAGGTCATCCCGGCAATCTGAGGAGTCGATCCGTGCATCTCGCCCTGTTCCTTTCGCTGTCGGGCTCACATCTTGCCGGCTGGCGCCATCCGCTGGCCGAGCATGGCGATCCCTTCGACGTCGCCAACTACGCGCGGATCGCGCAGGCGGCGGAACAGGCGAAGCTCGACATGGTGTTCGTGGCCGACAAGCTGTCGATCGACGACATCTACGGCAGTTCGTTCGAGGCCGCCGTCAGGCTGCGGCCCGCGATCCACGTCGAGCCGCTGACCCTGCTTTCGGCACTGGCCATGACGACCGACCGGATCGGGCTGGGGGCGACGATCTCGACCAGCTATTCCGAGCCTTATCACGCCGCGCGCATGTTCGCGTCGATCGACCACTTCAGCAAGGGGCGCGCGGCCTGGAACGCGGTCACCTCCGTCAATGACGGCGAGGCGCGCAACTTCAGCCGGGCGGAGCATCTGGGGCACGCCGAGCGCTACGAACGCGCCGCCGAGTTCATCGACGTCGTGCGCCTGCTGTGGGACACATGGCAGGAAGACGCGATCACCGCCGACAAGGCGAGCGCGCGCTATGCCGATCCGTCGCGGATCCACTACGCCGATCATCGCGGCACGTGGTTCCAGGTCAAAGGGCCGCTCGGCGCGGTGCGGCCGCCGCAGGGGCATCCGGTGCTGATCCAGGCCGGTGTCTCCGGGGCGTTCCAGTCTCTGGCCGCGCGCAATGCCGAAGTGATCTTCCCGGTACAGTCGACGCTGGCCAAGGCGCAGGCGTTCTACGCCGACTTCAAGGCCCAGGTCGTGGCCGCCGGCCGGTCTCCCGATGCGGTCAAGGTGCTGCCGGGGGTGGTTCCGATCATCGCGGATACCGACGAGGACGCGTTCGAACTCGAAGCCCAACTCGACGCGCTGATCCATCCCGAGGCAGGGCTCAGCTTCATGTCGGGGAGCATGAACTACGACTTGTCCGTCCACCCGGCCGATGCGCCCGTGCCCGATATCCGCGATCGCATACGCGGCAGCAAGGGCCGCTTCGAAGTCGTGCTCAAGAGCGCGATGGAGCAGGGCATGACGCTGGGCGATCTCGGTCGAAGCTATGCCAAGGGCCTCGCCTTCGCGAAGTTCGTCGGCTCGCCCGCGACGGTGGCGGACAGGATGGAGCAATGGGTCCGCGAGAAGGGCGCCGACGGCTTCGTCGTCATGCCGCCCTACATGCCGGGAGGGGCGGAGCGGTTCCTTTCAGGCGTCGTGCCGGAACTGCAGCGGCGCGGGCTGTTTCGCAGCGAGTACGCGGGTACGACCCTCCGGGACCACCTCGGACTGGAGCATCCCGGCAACCGCTTCGATCTGGGCGAGGACATGCTGGCCGCGCAGTGACGTAGCCGCGCACCCGGGGTTTCAGCGCCGCGGTGCCGGTCCGGGGCTCTCTCGAGTGGCTGTCCGGCAGCGAATCGCCATGTCGAAAGAGCCGGTCACCCGGAGGCGGCGCCATGCTGCTTTCGGGTGTCGCACGTGGTTCGTAACGACGAGATGAGGCGGATCGCATGTTCTCCAGAGACCGGAGCATTACACGAGTGCCGATCTTCCAAGTCATTATTCGATTGCCCTAATTGCTTCGGGAATACAGGATTTGCCTGTTTCTCGGAGAAATCTCTTTGATGGCCGATAAGGGCAAGGCTATATTGCGGACCCGGAGTAATTGACCATGCGGAAGGTCCGGCCGACGCTTTTTCGTACAGTAGCGCAGATTTCGTGCTGCATTGCAGAAAGGGCGTAGACGACGCCGCCATCCCGTATTACCATGTTTGAAATAAGTATTACTGACATGGGTGGTCAAATATTACGAGGGCAGGCGCATGGACGGGGTTCGCGTAGGTAAGAGATTGATCGGAACACAGGCACCAGTCACTGTCGGCTGGGAGAATATCGGCAGGGTCGAAGGCGGTCCGGTGAAGCAGTTCGTCTTCACCTGGTTCCAGCCAACGGTGCTCTTCGCGCTGATCGCGTTCTGGTACTACGCCCCCAATTCCATCGCCAAGGCATCGACAGCGATCGGCATCGGCATCGGTTTCCGTCTGTTTCTCCTCGGCCTCGAATGGGCCTTCCCGCGCTACGAAAGCTGGAACCTCACGTGGAAGGAACTGGCGACCGACCTGTTCTACGTCGGCCTCGGCTATACGATCCTGCGCATCGTCGACGGCTACATCGGCGACGGCGTGATGATCGAGGCGATCCAGGGCGCGTTCCACTGGGACAAGTTCGCCTGGTTTACCGGGCTGCCGCTGCTGCTGCAGGCTTTCCTGATCTCGTTCATCTTCGATTTCGGGCAGTACTGGATGCATCGCGGGATGCACAACTGGTATCCGCTGTGGCTGCCGCACTCGGTGCACCACTACATCACCCAGTTGAACATCAACAAGGGCGCGGTCGGCAACCCGGTGGAGCTGTTCCTGATCGGGCTGGGTGTCGGCGGGTTCTTCGACTTCCTGCCGCGCGCGTTCCTGCTGGCCGGGGCGATCGGCATGGCGGTCGGCAGCTACCAGCACATCAACGTGCGCTTCAATTCGCCCCGCTGGTGGCGCTTCCTGTTCCACACGACCGAGCATCACAGCCTCCACCACTCGCAGGACTTCGAGGCGAGCCGCAGCAACTTCACCAACACCTACATCTTCATCGACCGCATCTTCGGCACGTGCGTCGATGGCGAGGCGGAGCTGCTGGGCATGGAAGGCGGCCGCCGCATGGGCATCCGTGAGCAGATGACCTTCCCCTTCACCGAAGGCTGGAAGGCCCTGAAGGAGCGCTTCGGCGGCACCCGCGCCACTGCGGTTCCGGCCGAGTGACCGCCCGCATCGGGCGCGGCTCTCCTCCCATGCAAATGCAGTCCACGGACTTGGGCGGCCCTTGTGGCCGTGCCGAAAGGGATACCATGAACGCGCGTTTCATCGACTGGATCTGGCATGTCAGGGGCAGCCTGCCGCTCGCGCCCGGACAGTCGCGCGAGGATGCCTTCGACCGCCTCACACCCCTGTTCTTCGAGAGCGGCACCAGCCACGAGCGCGGCGGCGACACCCTGACTTTCACCAAGCGCGACCAAGCCGCGCAGGACAGGATGTCGGTCTTCGACGGCGGCACGCTCCGGATCGATAACGGCGCGGGCGGGTCGGTACTGCGCTGGCACATGACCAGCCGGGCCTTGCTGTTCTGCTTCCTGGCGCCGCTGCTGTTCCTCGCCTTCGGGCAATTGACGATCGCGCTCGGCAAGCTGGAAAAGCCCGCAGCCGAAGCCTCGGAAAAGAAAGACGAGAAAAAGGACAAGGCCGCGCCGGCGATGAACCCGATCGACAAGTTCCTCGGCGCACCGGCTCCGGAAAAGCCCAAGAAGGACAGCAAGGACAAGAAGGAAGAGAAGAAGGACGACAAGCACTCGCCCACTTCCGCCTATGTCTTCGCCGGTATCTTCGCCGCGCTCTACGTCGGTGGGCGAGTTCTCGAGGACCGGAAGATCAAGGCGCTGATCCGCAGGAAGCTTTCGGGACTCTAGCGTCTTGTTCTCGCCGTACCGCGCCATGGATTGCTTCGCCGGGTGATCTCGGTCAGGGGTACGTCGAAGCGGGAAGAGGCGTACAGGAATGGCGGAAGCAGGCGAGAACAGGAGCAGGGCGGCGATGGACCCGCGTGCCCTGCTGACCTTCCGCGCGGTCTGCGATACCGGATCGATAAGCGCTGCCGCCCGGGCGCTCAACCTCTCGCAGCCCTCGGTGTCGAATACGATCTCGCTGCTGGAGCGCAAGTTGGGCGTCGTGTTGTTCGAGCGCGGGCGCGGCGGCATCGTGCTGACGGCGGAAGGCGAAGTGCTCCAGCGCCGGGCCGAGGCCATGGCGACGCTGCTGGGCGATGCCGTGACCGAGATCGAGCACACCCGGCAGGGCATCGCCGGACCCTTGCGCATCGGCGGCACGCCGGGCGCCCTGCTCACTCTTCTGCCCGGCGCGATCATGCGGGTGGAGGAGGCGATCGGCGACTTTGCGCTCAGCGCCATCGAGCGGCCCGACGAGGAACTGCTGGAGATGGTGCGCAAAGGGGCGATCGAACTGGCCTTCGTGACGACCGGTATCGAAAGCGTTCCGGCCGACATGAAGGAAGTCACGTGCGCCAGCGACCCGTTCGTCCTGATCGTCGGCCCCAGGCATGAGAAGCTGCCGGGCCGCGTGTCGCTGCGCGAGGTCGAGAGCTACCCCTGGGTGCTGCCCGAGGCGCGCGGCGCGTTCCGGCGGCAGGTCGACGCGCTGTTCATCGCCGCGGGGGTGGCGGTGCCGCGCACGACGATCCGCTGCGACTCCCTTCTCACCACGCGGGCCATCGTAAGGGAGAGCGACCGGGTGACGGTACTGCCGCGAACCGTGGCGCTCGACGGCGTCACCGATGACAGCATCCGGGCCGTGATGATCGAGGAAGCCGTGCGTGAACGCAGCGTCGGCGTGCTATGGCTAGCCAGTCGTCCGCTGTCTCGTCCGGCGCAGGCGATGATGGACGCGCTTCGGCAGGTTCCATAGTTTCAGACTATAGCATCGCAAAAAATCATTATTTTACTTTGTGGGTCTGCGCAGCTTAACAATCCAGCGATAACGATGATCGCAGGAGAGCAGGATGCGGGCACTGATCCGCCAGGTTTCCATTTTCGACGGCACCGGCTCGGCGCTCCGGACAGGCTCCGTTCTGGTCGAGGGCGAGCGTATCGCCCGCGTCGCGCCGGGTGAGGACGCACTCGCCGATGAGGCCGCCGATCTGGTGATCGACGGGCGCGGGCTGACCCTCATGCCCGGCATCGTCGATGCGCATACGCACCTGACCTGGGCTTCCTCGCTGGAGAAGGTCTACCACCAGTTCATCCTGCCGCATGACGAACTGAAGGTCGCAGCCTGGCGCAATGCACGGGTGCTGCTCGACCACGGTTTCACCAGCCTATACTCGGCCGGTGCCCTGGGTGACATGATCGAGCCGGATCTCGCCCGCGCCATCGAGGAGGGCGATACGCCCGGCCCGCGCCTCGTCCCCTCGACGCTGGAGCGCAGCCCCGAAGGCGACGATACCGGCGACGTGTTCAACGGCCGTGGCTCGGAGGCGATGCGCCGGTTCGTGGCTTATTGCGCGGACGAGGGCGTCAAGTCGATCAAGCTGGTGGTCTCGGGCGAAGATGCGCTCAAGCCCGGCAGCGCGATGGACGTGCTCTATACCCGCGAGGAAATGCTGGCGGCGGGGGAGGCCACCCGCGAGGCCGGGATGTGGATCGCCTGCCATACTTATTCGCCCGAGGCGATCGGCCTCGCGCTCGATGCGGGCGCGCGAATCCTCTACCACTGCTCCTTCGCCGACGAAGCGACGGTGGAGCGGATGGCGGCGGAGAAGGACAGGTTCTTCTATGCCCCCGGTCCCGGTGTCTCGGTCGCCGCGCTGGAGGCGAACCCGCCGCCGCACGTCGATATGACGCACATGAAGGCGAGCGCAAAGGTTCGCATGGACCTTGAGGCGAAGTTGATCCCGCGGCTGAAGGCGCGCGGCGTGCGCGTGCTGGTCGGCGGCGACTATGGCTTCCCGTTCAACCCGCATGGCCGCAACGCGCGCGACCTGCAGCACTTCGTCGATTACTTCGGCTTCACTCCCGCCGAGGCGCTGCAGGCGGCGACCCAGCATGGCGGCGAACTTATGGGCATCGAGACCGGCGTGATCCGCGAGGGCTGGCTGGCCGATCTGCTGCTGGTGGACGGCGACCCGACGCAGGACGTTGCGATCCTGCAGGACAAGGATCGCCTGAAGATGATCATGAAGGGCGGCAAGCTGCACAAGGCTCCAAGTGACATCTTGGCCGGGGCCGGGGCAGGGGTCGCCGCCGCCGCGAACTGAGTTTAACAGGGACGAAAATCATGTCGTACGACGTCGTTGTCGTAGGCTGCGGCCCTGTGGGCGCGCTGGCCGCGAACCTTCTCGGCCTGAAAGGGCTGCAAGTCCTCGTTCTCGAACGGGAACTGGAACACTACCCCCTGCCGCGTGCGGTCCATCTCGACCATGAGATGATGCGCCTGTTCCAGTCGGCCGGGGTGATCGACCGTGTCGAGGGCGACATGATCGCCACTGACGGGCACCTCCATGTCGGCGCGGATCACGGCGTCATCCGCTATATGGGCACGGTGGGCAAGCCGCGCCCGTTCGGCTGGGCGAACGACTACTTCTTCTACCAGCCCGAGCTGGAAGCCCACTTGCGCGAAGGCTTCGCCGGCATGGCGAACGTCACGCTGAAGCTGGGCGCGACGTTCACCGGTCTGGAGCAGGACGCAGGCGGCGTCACCGTATCCTACGACGAGGGCGGTGAGCGGCAGACCGCCTCGGCCCGCTGGGTGATCGCCTGCGACGGCGCGCGCAGCACCGTGCGCAAGGCGCTGGGCGTGGATCTCGACGATCTCGATTTCGAGGAGCCCTGGCTGGTCGTCGATGCCGAAGTGCAGGGGCCGGTCAGCTTCCCGCCGATCGCGGGCGTGCCCGAAGGGGCGGACCTGCAGCGGCTGTCGGTGATGATGTGCGATCCGGTGCGCCCCGCGACCGTGGTGCCCGGCCGCCGCGATCATCGCCGCTGGGAATTCATGCTGCTGCCGGGTGAGGACGACAAGGCGATGTCTGCGCCGGACAAGGTCGCCGAACTGGTCGGCGCGTGGATGGCCGACGTACCGCACGAGATCGTGCGCGCCGCGACCTATCGCTTTCACGGCCTCGTCGCCCATCGCTGGCAGGTCGGCAATGTCTTCCTCGCGGGGGATGCCGCGCATCAGACGCCGCCGTTCTTCGGGCAGGGCATGTGCCATGGCCTGCGCGACGTCGCCAATCTGGCGTGGAAGATGGACGCGGTGATCAATGCGGGTGCCTCGCCTGCGATCCTCGATACCTACCAGCGCGAGCGCGACCCGCACGTGCGCGCGGTGATCGGCGCGGCGGTGGCGGCCGGGCGCTACATCTGCGAACTCGACCCCGACCTTGCCGCCGCCCGCGATACCCGTATCCGTGAGGAAGCACGCGGCAAGCAGGGTGAGACCGCGCATGACCTGATCCCCGCGATCCGCGAAGGACTGGTGCTTTCCGGCACTTCGGGTGCAGGCGCGCGCTTCGTCCAGCCGGTACTCGCCGACGGCAGCAAGCTGGACGAATGCACCGGCGACGGCTGGCGCCTTTTCGTCCGCGACGACACCGTGCCCGGCGAGGCCGGGGGCGTCACCCGCGTCGTCGCGGCGGCGCTGGCGGACAATCAGGCGATCGCGTCGTGGCTTGACCAGCACGGCGTCGATGCCGTGCTGGTGCGCCCGGACCACTACGTCTTCGGCACCGCGTCCGACAGCGGCGAGGACCTGCTGGCCGCTCGCGCGGCCCGGCTTTTCGATTATAAGGAATTTACCGCATGACCCTGACGCTCCTGCAGGCGCAGACCATCGTGACCGCCGCGCTGGCCGAAGCACGGGCGCGGGGCGCGAAGGCTTTGGCGGTGATCGTGCTCGACGCCGGAGCCCACCCGGTCGCCTTCGCGCGTGAGGACGGGGCGAGTCTCTACCGCTTCGACATCGCCCGCGCCAAGGCCGAAGGGGCCGTGGGCATGGACGCCGACACCGCCGTCCTCGCCGAGCGGGCCAAGGGCAATCCGGTGTTCTTCCATAGCGTCAGCGCGGCCGTGGGCGGGCGCATCGCCTTCTCGCCCGGCGGCGTGGTGATCCGTGATGCGAGCGGCGCCCTGATCGGCGCGGTGGGTGTCAGCGGCGATACCGGCGAGTGCGATGCCGAATGCGCGCTCGCAGGGATCAGGGCGGCCGGACTTGTCGAGGAGACCGAGGCATGAAACTGCGAAGCATCGAACTGGCGCTGCCCGATCCGGCCGCTGCTGCCGCCTTCATGACCGATGTGTGGGGCATGGCGGGCGCCGACGTGATCGGCACGACCCATTACCTGCGCGGTTCCGGTTCCTACCCCTACCTGGTCGCCTTCGAGCAATCGGCGGACGAGTTCGTCCGCTCCACGACCTTCCTGTGCTCGGCGGAGGAGCTTGACGGCATCTCGGGCCGCGCCGCCGCCGCAGGCTGGCCGCACCGGGCCACGGTCAGCGAGGACCCCGGCGGCGGTCACGGCCTGCTCGTCGAACTGCCCGAGCGCGAACTGCTGCGCTTCCTCGTCGATGCAGGCGAAGTCGAGCCGATCGCGGGCCGCGACCTGCCGGTCAAGCTCACCCATGTCGTGTTCAACTCTGCCGATGCCGAGGCTTCCGGCCTTGCGGTGGAGGAAGTGCTGGGCTTTCGCGTTTCCGACCGGACCAAGGGCATGGTCTTCGTGCGCTGCAACGACAGCCACCACTCGACCGCTTTCGCGCGGGCGGGGATCAGTTCGCTCAACCACATCGCCTTCGAGATGGAGGACATCGATGCGGTGATGCGCGGCATCGGCCGCCTGCGCGATCATGCGCTGGCGCCTGCCTGGGGGCCGGGGCGGCATGGGCCGGGGGCCAACGTCTACGCCTATTACATCGCCCCGTTCGGGCCGGTGATCGAGTTCTCCACCGCCGTCGAGAAAGTGCCCGACGACTACCGTGTCGGCGCGCCGGAGGACTGGACCTGGCCGGAGAACCGCATCGACCAGTGGGGCATCTCGGACAAGGATTTCGCCGGACTGCGCCGCGCCGAGGAACGCTTCCGCTTCCGCCGCGACTGGCAGGACGAAGCGCAAGGACAATGAACACCGCTGCCGCCATTCCGGCAGGTCAGGAGAAAACGGACATGACCCAGTATATCAGTTTCCAGCGCCCCGACGGCACCAGCAGCTTTGGCCGTCTCGATGGCGAGACGGTGCTCGATCTCGGCGCACCCGGCGGTGATGCGTGGCTGAAGGACGCGCTCGCGGGTGATCTAGTGGCGCTTCCCGTCACTGGCGAGTTTGCCCGCGCCGCCATCAGGCTGCTGCCGGTGGTGCCGAACCCCGGCAAGATCCTGTGCGTCGGGCTCAACTACGCCACCCACGTCGCCGAGACCGGTCGCGAGCAGAAGGAGCATCCCGCGATCTTCACCCGCTGGGCCGACAGCCTGATCGCCGACGGCGACGCCATGGTCCGCCCGCTCGAAAGCGAACGCTTCGACTACGAGGGCGAGCTTGCGGTGATCATCGGCAAGGGCGGACGCCGCATCGCACCCGAGGATGCATGGGATCATGTCGCCGGCTACGCACCGTTCAACGACGGCTCGATCCGCGACTGGCAGCGGCACAATATCCAGTTCACCCCCGGCAAGACCTGGCCCGGCACCGGCGCCTTCGGTCCGCACATGGTCCCGGCGGGTGAAGTCGAGGACCTTGCCGCGCAGCGCGTACAGACCCGCGTGAACGGCGAACTGGTGCAGGACCAGCCGGTCTCCGACATGATCTGGGATATTCCCACGGTCATCGCTTATTGCTCGACCTTCACCGAACTGCACCCCGGTGACGTCATTGCCAGCGGCACCCCGGGCGGCGTCGGCGACAAGCGCAAGCCACCGCTCTACCTCAAGGCCGGAGACACCGTCGAAGTCTCGATCGGCGTGATCGGCACCCTTTCCAACCCCGTCATTGATGAAGCCTGAGCCGCTGCGACCAACCAGATAACAAGTTCAAGGGAGAGACAGACATGACCATTCGCAAGATTGCGCTGCTTTCGGGCATCGCCCTCGGCACCATCGGCGCTCCTGCCTTCGCGCAGGATGCCGCCGCCCCTGCGGACACCGCCACCGGCAACGACATCATCGTTACCGCCCAGCGCCGCGCCGAGAAGGTGACCGAGGTGCCGATCTCGATCACCGTCGCCAGCGCGGCCCAGCTCGAGCGCCAGCAGGTGAACACCGTCAACGACCTCGCCCGCATCGCGCCGAGCCTCGAAATCCAGTCGGCACCCGGCCAGAACACCGGCGGCGGCGGCTCGATCCGCGGCATCGGCACCCTGACGTTCTCTCCCGGTGCGGTCGCCTCGGTGGGCGTCGTCGTTGATCAGGTGAGCCAGGGCAACGCCAATATCTCGGACCTGTTCGACATTTCCCGCGTCGAAGTGCTCAAGGGACCGCAGGGCACGCTGTTCGGCCTGACGACCTCGGCGGGTGTCATCAACATCACCACCAATGCGCCCGAATTCGGCGAGTTCTCCGGCCGTGTCCGCACCGAGCTGTCGAATGCCGGGACGGCGGGCGCCAAGTACGGCAACCAGGTGGTGCAGGGCGTCATCAACGTGCCGCTGGCCTCGAACGCGGCAGTGCGCGTATCGGGCGTCGCCAACTTGCGCCAGGGCGTCAATCGCAACGCGACGACCGGCGACTACAACGACAACGACCGTTACGGCGTGCGCGGCCGCCTGCTGTGGGAACCGACCGACCGGGTGACCGTCAACCTCATCGGCGACTATTCCAAGAGCCGCTACGAGAACGGCGGCGACTTCTTCACTTTCGTCAAGACCAGCGGCCCCGGCTCTTTCCTCGGTGGTGCGGGCTTTGACGCGGTGGGCATCACCGATCGCCTCGCCAGTTGCGGCGTGACCGTGCGGGAGGGCAACCGTGACTACTGCAGCAACAACGACCAGGTCGGCAAGGCGACCAGCTATGGCGGTTCGCTGCAGGTGGACTATGCGGCGGATCCGTTCACGCTGACCTCGATCACCGCCTGGCGCAAGGCGACCGAGACCGGGTATGGTGCGGCGTCCGACGTCTTCCGCGGCTCGCCGCTGGAACTGCAGGTGGCCAACGACCCGGTTGACCGCGACCTCGGCCTGTTCACGCAGGAGTTCCGCGTCAGCTCGGCGGCGGGCTCGCCCATCGAGTATACGGCCGGCGCGTTCTATTCGAGCCAGAAGCAGACCCGCATTCCCGAGATCGTTCGGGTCACGCTGGTCCCGGTTCCGGGCGTCGTGATCCCGATCGTCACATCGACCACGCCCGCGCTGACGATCCGCGACGAATCGCTGGCCTTCTTCGGGCAGGCGACCGGCCACGTTTCGGACAGCTTCCGCCTGATCGGCGGCGTGCGCTACACGACCGATCGCCTTTCGCTGAACACCGCGACGTCCGAGACCGAAACCTTCCTCGACGTTGCCAAGTGGTCCTGGCGTGCGGGCGCGCAGTACGATCTGACGCCGACGATGATGAGCTACGCCACCGTATCGCGCGGGTTCAAGGGCGGTCAGATCGCGGTTCCGGCAGTTGGCGATCCCTCCGTCGTCCAGCCCGAGATCCCGACTTCCTATGAAGCGGGCCTCAAGGCCACGCTGTTCGGCGGCTGGGTGGCCGACCTCAGCGTGTTCTACATGAAGATCCGCAACTTCCAGGCGCAGCAGTGCACCGTCGACGACAACGGCATCATCTCGTGCGTCCAGACCAACATCAACGGCGTGAAGACGCGCGGCGCCGAGCTGAACTTCTTCGGCAAGGTGACGCCCAACCTCTCGCTCAACACCGGCTTCATCTACGCCAAGGCGACTTATCCCGGCGGCTTCGTCGGCACCGACGGGACTGATATCGGCGGCACGCAGCTGGCTAATTCGCCGCGCTACAAGTTCACGCTCTCGGGCGAGTACGAGCAGGACTTCGGCGATACCCTGGCCGGGTTCCTGGCGGTGGACACCGTTTGGAAGTCGCGCGTGCGGTACGAAGCGAACTCGGTGGCGGACACGACCTTCCGCGCCCACTGGATGGTCGGCGGGCGGGTCGGCCTGCGCACGCAGGACCAGCGCTATTCGGTCGCGCTGTTCGTGCGCAACCTGTTCAACGTGCACGAACCCTCGCTGATGCAGAGCGACTTCCCCTATACCAGCACGACGACTGCGGGGGCGAGCGAAGGCAACATCGGCGCGATCTACGGGCCGCAGTCGTTCCGGAACGTCGGCATCAGCCTGGACGCGAAGTTCTGACGATGGCGGCGCCGTCAGGTCTGGACCTTCGGGCGCTGCGCCGCCGCGAACAGGCGATCAGCGCGATCATCAACGCGGTGCTGAGCGCGGTGTTCTTCGCCATCGTCTTCGGCCCTTCCGCAAGGCCGTTGACGATGGCGGCGCCGGATCGCTTCGCGCTCGATTTCGTGCCGCAAGGGGTGATGGTTTCACTCATGGCTTCGCTGGTGCCAACCCTGCTGGTGCGGGCGAAGCTGCGCGGGATGGGGCTGGCGACGCCCGCAAGCGTTGCGGGGATCGTCCTGCGCGGCGTGGCTTGCGGCATCGCCTCCGCGCTCGTCCTCGCGGGGCTGGCGCTTTTCGGGCCGCTCCACGAAGTGCCCAGCCATCCGGCACTGGCTTTCAAGGTCGTGTACGGCGCGCTGTTGGGACTTGCCTGTACGCGGCTGGCGGTGTCCTTCCTGTTCGACCGGACGCTGAAGGAGCAGGCTGCGTGACCGATACGATCGCCGAACTCGGAACCCGCCTCGGCCCCGATGTTGTGGGCGCGGTGAGGGCGCTCTATGCGCCCGAGCAGGAGCCCCGCGCCGCCGCGCTTGCGTCGGTGGCGATCGACTGCGCCTATGGCCCGCATCCGCGCAACCGGTTGGACCTCTATCGCGAGGGGGAAGGCGGGGGGCCGCGCCCGGTGCTGCTGTTCGTCCACGGCGGGGGCTTCCTTGTCGGCGACAAGGGCGGTGACGGGAACGGCAACGGCGGCTGGGCCAACGCCCATCTGGGGCGCTGGGCCGCCGCGAACGGGATGCTGGGCGCGGTGATGAACTACCGCCTCGCGCCCGATGAGACCTGGCCCGCCGGGGCCGAGGATGTCGCCGCTGCCGTCGAATGGCTGCAGGAGCACGCGGCCGAGCACGGCGGCGATCCCGAGCGGATCGTGCTACTGGGCACCTCCGCCGGTTCGGTTCACATTGCCAGTTTCCTGAAGCTGCGGAGCGACCATGCCGGGATGGTGCGCGCCGCCGTCCTGCTCTCGGGGCTCTACGGCTTCACCCCGCTCGATGAGCGCGACATGCTCTACTACGGGCGGCAGGACGCCTACGCCGGACGGATGCCGCGCGAGGCCGTGGTCGAGACCGCGCTCCCCTTGCTGCTCGCTTGTGCCGAGTTCGATCCGCCGCGCTTCCAGGCCGAGTGGGCCGGGCTTCTGCAGGCCCGGCTGGACCGCCACGGCTGCCTGCCGCGCACGCACTATGCCAGCGGCCACAACCATTACTCGATGGCCATGCACCTCGGCACCGCCGACCGGCGGCTTTCCGACGAAATTCTGACCTTCATCTCCGCGCATTCGTGAGGAAATCCTGATGACCCAGATAGACCGCCGCAGCATGCTCGCCGCCGCCGCCATGATCGCGGCTGCTCCCGCCGTGTCGCGCGCCGCCGCGAAGCGCCCGAGCCCGGCATTTCCCGCAGGCTTTCTGTGGGGGGCGGCCACCGCGCCGCACCAGATCGAGGGCAACAATGTCGCCTCCGACTTGTGGCCGCTGGAGAACCAGCAGCCGACGATCTTCGCCCAGCCTTCGGGCGATGCCTGCAACAGCCTGGAACTGTGGGCCAGCGACCTCGACATCGTGAAGTCGCTCGGCCTCACGTCCTATCGCTTCGGCGTGGAGTGGGCGCGGATCGAGCCGGAGAAGGGCCTGTTCTCGCAGGCGATGCTCGATCACTACAAGGCGATCGTCGCGGGTTGCCACGCGCGCGGACTGAAGCCGCTGGTGACGTTCAACCACTTCACCGCGCCGCGCTGGTTCAGCGCGCAAGGGGGCTGGACCAACCCGGAATCGGCGCAGCTCTTCGCGCGCTACTGCGACAAGGTGGCCCGCGCGATCGGCGCCGACATCGCCATGGCCATGACACTGAACGAGCCCAACCTGCTGTTGATCCTCAAGCCGATGCTGCCCCCGCCGGTATGGGACATGCAGCGCCAGACCCTTGCCGCCGCCGCCAAGCGCTTCGGCGTGGAGAAGTACGTCTGCGCCAACGTCGCCGCGCTCGAGGACCTCGACGCGATCCAGACCGGGCTGCTGGCCGGACACAAGGCGGCGCGCGCGGCGATCAAGGCGGTGCGTTCGGACCTGCCGGTCGGCCTCACTCTCTCGGTGCTGGACGACCAGGCGGCGGGCCGCAACTCGATCCGCGACAAAGTGCGCGCGGAAACCTACGGGGCCTGGCTGGAAGTGGCGAAAGCCGACGACTTCATCGGCGTGCAGAACTACGAACGCGCGGTGTGGAACGACAAGGGGCGGCTGCCGCATCCCGATGGTGCGGACGTCAACTGGTCGGGCACCGAGGTATGGGCGCCCTCGCTCGCGGGTGCGGTGCGCTACGTCCATGAGGCGACGCGGGTGCCGGTGCTGGTGTCCGAGCACGGCGTCGGCACCGACGACGACACCTTGCGCGCGCGCTTCATCCCCGCCGCGCTGGAAGGGCTGAAGCAGGCCATCGACGACGGAGTGCCGGTGCTGGGCTACATGCACTGGTCGCTGCTCGACAACTTCGAATGGATCTTCGGCTACAAGCCTCGCTTCGGCCTGTGCAGCGTCGATCCCGCCACCTTTGCCCGCACGCCCAAGCCCAGTGCTTCGGTGCTCGGCGCGATCGCGCGGCGAAATGCATTGTAACGCATGCGGGCTTTTAAAATTAGAATTAATATATTAATAAATGCGAGAGCCTGAAGCGGCTCCGCAGGATAGAGATGGGGAGTATGGAATGCCGGGTCGCCGTTTTCGCGTGATGCTGATGCTCGCTTCGGCCCTGGCCGCGCCGCATGCGGTGGCGAAGGAGGAGGCGCCGACCACGGCGGCGGCGGAGACAGGCGATCCGCTGCTCGAAGCGTTCCGCGATCCGCCGAACTCGGCCCGGCCGCGCGTCTGGTGGCACTGGATGAACGGCAACATCACCAAGGACGGCATCGCCAAGGACCTTGCATGGATGAAGCGCGTCGGCATCGGCGGCGCCCAGACTTTCGACGCCAACCTGCAGACGCCGCAAGTTGTGGACCATCGCCTCGTCTACATGACGCCCGAATGGAAGGACGCCTTCCGCTTCGCCGCGCATGAGGCGGACCGGCAGGGGCTGGAACTGGCCATCGCTTCCTCGCCCGGCTGGTCGGAAACCGGCGGGCCATGGGTGCAGCCGCGCGATGGCCTGAAGAAGCTGGTCTGGTCGGAGACGTCCATAGCGCCGGGCAAGCGCTTCACCGGCAAGCTGGCCGCGCCGCCGCAGACGACCGGGCCTTACCAGAACCTGACCCCGGCGTTGTCGATCGAGGAGATGATCTCCGGCCACCCCGCGCCTCCCGGCCCGCAGTTCTACGGCGAGATCGGCATCTTCGCGTTCCCGGAGGCGATGCCGGTTTCGCTGGCGGCGGCCCGCGCTTCGGATGGGCTCGGCAACGCGCTGGATGCTGCGGCCCTCGGCGACGCGGACATCGCGGGCGGCGTCACGTTGGTGCGCAAGGAGGGCACCGCGCCCGAACTGCGGCTCGACTACGCCCGGCCGACCGAAGTGCGTTCGGCGACGCTCTATATCCCCGATGTGGTCGTGCCCTTTGCCGGAGCGGCTTTCACGGCCGCGCTCGAGGCCAGCACCGACGGTACCGCATGGACCCCAATCACCACGTTGACGCTCGGTGCCGTGCCGACCACGGCGAGCTTCCCGGCTGTCACCGCCGCGCATTTCCGCGTGGTGCTCAATCCGCGCAAGCCGGACGAGGGGCTCGGCTCACCGGCTCCGGGGACGGCGATGGCGGGCCTGTTCGACGGCATCGGTGCGATGATGGCGAAGAAGCCGCTCGTCGTCGGCACTTTCGCACTGGGCGCCGGGAGCAAGGTCGACCGCTTCGAGACCAAGTCCGGCTTCATCATGAGCCGCGATTACTACGCGCTCGGTGAACCGGCCGACGCGGCAAGCGGCGTGGCGCCTGCCAAGGTTGTCGACCTCACCGGCAGGCTGCGGCCCGACGGCTCCCTCGACTGGACGGCTCCGGCGCTTTCCAAGGGGCAGCACTGGCGCGTCCTGCGCATGGGCTATTCGCTGCTCGGCACCACCAACCATCCCGCCTCGCCCGAAGCGACCGGGCTGGAGGTGGACAAGTTCGACGGCGCGGCGGTGCGCCGCTATCTCGACCATTACATCGGCATGTACAAGGACGCCGCCGGTGCCGACATGGTCGGCAAGCGCGGCGTGCGGGTGCTGCTGACAGATTCCATCGAAGTCGGTGAGGCGAACTGGACGCCCCGGATGATCGAGCAGTTCCAGAACCTGCGCGGCTACGATCCGCGTCCCTGGCTGCCCGCGCTCACGGGCACGCTGGTGGGCACGCGCGCGCAGTCGGACAAGTTCCTCTACGACTATCGCCGCACTTTGGCGGACCTTCTCTCCAGCGAGCATTACGGCACGGTTGCCAAGGTCGCCCATGAGAACGGCCTGATCGTTTACGGCGAGGCGCTGGAGGACAAGCGCCCGATGCTGGGCGACGACATGACCATGCGCAAGGCGACCGACGTGCCGATGGCGGCGATGTGGACTTTCGGTAAGGACGATGGCCCGCGCCAGACGCTGATCGCCGACATGAAGGGCGCGGCATCGGTGGCGCATCTCTATGGGCAGAACCTCGTCGCGGCGGAATCGATGACGGCCTCGATGGCGCCCTGGGCCTTCGCGCCCAAGGACCTGAAGCGCTTCATCGACATGGAATTCGTCAATGGCGTCAACCGGCCAGTGGTCCACACTTCCGTCCATGTCCCGGTCGACGACAAGAAGCCGGGCCTCTCGCTGTTCATCTTCGGCCAGTACTTCAACCGTATGGAAAGCTGGGGCGAGATGGCAAAGCCCTGGGTCGACTACATCGCGCGGTCCTCGCTGCTGCTGCAGGCCGGGCGTAACGTCGCCGACGTCGCCTACTTCTACGGCGAGGAAGCCCCGCTGACCGGGCTCTACGGCGACAAGCCGGTGGCCGACGCCCCGGTCTCCCATGCCTATGACTTCCTCAGCTTCGATGCGCTCGACACCCTGCTGAAGAACGACGGTGCCGACCTCGTCGCGCCCAGCGGAGCGCGCTACAAGGCGATCTACCTAGGCGGCTCCTCGCAGCGCATGAGCCTTGCCGCGCTGCGCAAGCTGGCGGCACTCGTCGAGGGCGGGGCGACCGTGATCGGCAACGCACCGGTCGCGACGCCGGGCATGGACGGGCGGGGGCAGGGCAGCGATGCCGAGTGGTCCGCTCTCGTCGCCAGGCTGTGGCCCGGTGCCGGCGAGGCGCGGGTCGGGCAGGGCCGGGTCATCCCCGGCACCGACGTGGAGGCTGCGCTCAAGGCGATCGGCACCGCGCCGGACTTCACCTTCACCGGAGCCGCAGCCGGGGCCAAGATCCCCTTCGTCCACCGCAGGGACGAGCGCGGCGACATCTATTACCTCAGCAACCCGCATGACAGCGCCCAAACCGTCGAAGCGCATTTCCGCGTGACCGGCAAGGCACCGCGCTTGTGGCACCCGGAAACGGGCGAGAGCGAAGCCGTCAGCTACCGCATCGAAGGCGATGAGACGATAGTGCCGCTCTCGCTGGTGGCGGGCGATGCGGTGTTCGTGGTGTTCCATGAGGCTGCGACCGCGCGATCGCTCGATGTGCCAGTCAAGACCGCGACGACACTGGCCACACTCGACCACAACTGGACCGTGCGCTTCCAGCCGGAACGCGGCGCGCCGGCCTCGACCCGGCTGACGACACTCGCGCCGCTCGACCACAATGCCGATCCGGCGATCCGGTACTTTTCGGGAGAGGCGATTTATACGCGCAGCTTCGCGCTGCCCGAGGGTGCCCGGCCGGGCAAGTCGTTGCTGCTCGACCTAGGCCAAGTGGGCGATCTGGCGCAAGTCACGGTCAACGGGCGCGACATGGGCACCTTGTGGCATGCGCCCTACCGCATCGACGTCGGCCGCGCTCTCAGGAAGGGCGCGAACACGATCGAGGTCAAGGTCGCGAACCTCTGGGTCAATCGCTTGATCGGCGACCAGCAGGCCGGCGCGAAGCCAATCACCTGGACGGCGATGCCGACCTACCGTCCCGATGCACCGCTGCGCCCTTCGGGTCTGATCGGACCCGTGACCCTGATCGGCCGTTAGATCTCGCTGACGCTCAGGGGCATGTTCACGACAGCCTGTAGTGCGCCACGTAGCCGAGGTGATCGGAGAAAACGTCCTGTCCGGTGTTTTCGCCGAGGGGAACCTCGAGGCTGCGCAGGCGCATAAGGCCGCGATAGTACAGCTTGTCCTTGTTGCGTTCGCGGATGGCGGCAAGGTCGCGCTGCTGGTCCGGTGCGGCTTCTGTAATCGTGGTTGCTTCCTGCCCGCCTGCGATGAGGTTGCGCGTGGCCGCGATCCGCTCCGGGTCTCCGCCGATGTTGAAGTCCCCGCCCAGGATAAGGTCCGTGCGCGGATCGACCTGCCGGCGCAGGAAGGCGCGCATGGCCTCCACCTGCCGCGTGAAGGCCATGTTGGCGCGGGCGACCGGCACGCCCGAAGCCTTGCGCGAATTGAGGTGGGTGTCGGCCACCGCGACCGGTCCGACGCGCCCCGGCACCGCGATCCAGGCGATGACGACGCCCTTGCTGGCAAGGCAGTCGAACCCGGCGCACATCGCCTCGGGGAAGGTCATGCGGCTGGCCTTCACGATCGGATGATCCGACAGGATGACGAGGCCGCTGTCGACTTGCGGGCCGACCGTCTCGCCCCGGCTCCACGAAGCCTTCTGCACGAAGGCGTCGGCCTCGCCGCCGGCAGGGGCTGCGTCCTTGACGCCGGGGCCGAGCAGGACGTGGGCGTAGCCCGCTTGCCGGGCGATGGCCTTGGCCTCGGGAATGAAGGCTTCCTGCAACAGGATGACGTCGGGCTGCCGTCCTTCGCGGCGCAGCTTGCGGAGCCGGTCGCCGATCGCTTCCAGCGCCTCGGCCCGGCCATAGGCGAGCGGGAAGGGCAGGCCCTTCACGTTATAGGTCATGACCGAAAGCGTTCCGTCATCGCGCACCGAGGTAGCGAAGGGACGTTCGGGCGCCGCCGCCGGCGAGGGCTTCGACAGGTTGAGCACGACGACCGCAGCGGCCGTCGCAAGCGACATCTTCGTCAGGCTCTTCATGCGACGCGTTCCCCCCGAACTTTTCGCAACGTGGTCCTGACGGCGCCACTAGGCGCGCCGTGTGAAACTGGCGTTGCGGTTCGGTGAAGGCTGCGTGACGGTGTTCAGAGCAGGACGACGCCCTCGATCGTCATTGCGAGCATAGCGAAGCAATCCAGGGCGGTTTACGCGGCCCTGGATTGCTTCGCTATGCTCGCAATGACGAAGTGGCGCTTATTCCCCGCCCAGCTTCAGGCCCTTGAGCGCGGCGAACGGGCCGCTGTCCTCGGGCGTGCCGAGTCCCGCCGCCTTGCGCGCCGTATCGGCCTCGGGCCCGGTCAGGAACGGGTCGATGGCAAGGGCGAGGCTCTGCGCTACCGCCTCGCCGATATCGACGTGGGTGCCTTCGTATTCGATCTCGTCGAGTTCGTCGGCGGTCAGCTCGACTTCCTCGTCCGGGGCGTAATCCGTCGCCATGGGCACGAAACGGAAGAACAGCGGTTCGTCGATCGATACCGGGACATCCTCGGCGGAAACGGCGCAGGGCTGGACGATCTCGGCCTTAAGGGTGCCGCGCGCCTCGACGCGAAAGCCGCCCTCGCGCTCCGACGTCGAGAGGTCGAGTTCGGCGACGAGTTCGTCGATCCGCACCAGCAGAAAGCGTTCGGTGAGAGCAGCCCGCTCGGCCTCGTTGGGCGAGAGGCGGACGTGCTTGCCTTCGATCTGGCGCACGTCCAGCAGGCGGGAGAATTCAGGGGTCATCGCGCGATCCTAGCAGCAAGCAGGTCTTCGTTGGAGAGGGCATCGATCTGCGCGTGAAGCGCGCGAACGCGGGCGGCGAGGCGCGCGGTGTCGGCGCCTTCCACCAGCGTGACGTTGCGCTCCAGCGCGGCGGCGAGCGCGGCGTCGTCCTGTGGGAGCGCATCGCGCAGGGCACCGATCCGGCCGCCCAGCACGCTCATCAGCTTGCCCATGCGCTTGCCGACGACGAGATCGCCGACACCCGACTGGCGCAACTGGCCGTCCATGTCGTCCACGAACAGCTCGGTCAGCCGCACCGAGGGGTTGATCAGCGTATCGTCGGTTTCCTTGTCGCGCTCGGCGCGCAGCATGACCAGCGCCATCACCAGCGTCACCGCGTCGAAGCGGCCAGGCACGGTATCGGCGACACCGCACTCGGCATACCATGCCTTTTCGCGCGCGATTTCGACCACGCGATGCCACAGCGGCCGCGCGGCTTCGCGGGAGTCGGGGCCTTTGCCGAGAAGGCGGGAGATCAGGGACACGATGGTTACGGGCCTTTCTTCGAGGATATCCGTTAAGGAGCAATTCAACCGGTCTGCCCCAACGCCCATTGCGCGGGCGCGGATGGGGCCTTAACAGCCCGCTGCCGAAGTCGATTTTTCGGGACGGCGCTCAGCCCGGCCCCGC
>NZ_BSFC01000044.1 GCF_027922145.1 Novosphingobium resinovorum
AGATGGGAGGTCGGGTGGGGGCGTGGGCCGGTGCCGCATCGAAAATGCCCGTCAGGGCATTTTCCAGACAGAGTCTCTAACGGCTCCCCATCTCGATCACGGCGCGGGCGATCGAGACGAGTTCGGCCTCACGGTTGACGCCGGCCTTCTGGAAGATCGTGCGCAACTGGCTCGACACCGTCTGTACGCTGACGCTGCGCATCCGGGCGATCTCCTGCCGCGAATGGCCCTGCGCCAGCAGGGCGACGATCTCGCCTTCTGCCCGCGTCAGGTCGAGCGCGGCGGAGAGGCGGGCGCCCTGATCGCTGGCGAGGCCCAGCGGGGCCTTGAGCGTGACGATCACGCTGGGCGCGAAGCCGAAGTTCCAGTCCTGCCGGGGCAGGGGGCAGACCTCGACCAGCAGCGGCCCGCGCACCGACTGCATCCACAGCTCCGAAGGCATCGCCTGCCGGTTGGCGAGGGCCACGCCGATCCGCATCTGCAGCACGCGGTCGAGGTCCGGCCGCACCGCCCGCAATGCCCCGCCGCGCACCTGCAGCGTGTCGGGCGCGAGCAGCCTCTCCGCCGCTCCCGTCACCGAGCGCACCCGGCCGACAACGTCGAGCAGGATTGCGGCCGTACGCAGCGCGTCGAGCGAACCCAGCAGCAGTTCGGCGCCCTGATGCTCGATGGCGCTTTGCAGGCGGATTGCGGCCATCACGTGCGGTGCGGCGCCGCTCAGCGCCGCGCGTTGCGCCTCGGTTGTACGTCCGTCACTGGCACCGTGAAGGGCGGCAAGGCCGAAGAACGCGGACGGTCCGCTGTCGAGCACGATCTGGGCGCCGTGTTCGGCATCGAGACGCCGCACGTGCTCCATGTAGGCTTCGTTGGTGGAGACGGCCCGCACCTCGTCGTAATGCTTTTCCCAGACGATTTCATAAGGCGCGCGCGAGGCCGCGATGCGGTAGTTCACCTCCGGCCTATGGCCCTCGATGGCCTCGAATTCTGCGGTGTAACCTTCCCAGGTATCGGTGACGCGGTTGAAGAACGTGTGGTGTTCGCCGATCGCGACCAGTTGCGCGCGCATCGATCCGGTCGCACTGGCCAGAGCCTTCAGCGCGCCTTCCCAGCCAGATTCTTCAAACGGGGCGCGCGCGAAGAGCGCCCCCAGTTCCTCGATTCGTATGGTCCTGCCCCCCGACTGCGACCGGAGGGCAATGTGAACCCGGCGTCAACTTTACGCAAGCCTATGTAAAACGGGGCGGATCGAGGGGGCATACCACGATCATGGTATGCGCCGAATCACCATTTCGGGCATCTGCGTAGATGCGACCCGAAGGATCGGTAATTCCAATGCGATCCTTTACCAAACTACCCGGGGCCTGCTTGCAGGCCCCGGGCTTTCTTTGTGGGGGTGGCGGCACTTTGACGTGATTCGCGGGAACCCGGAAACCCACCTTGCGACATTGCGTGTCAGGTGGCCGTCGGATCGAACCATCCGTCGTCATTGCGAGTGCAGCGAAGCAATCCAGGGCAGTTGAACGCCGCCCTGGATTGCTTCGCTGCGCTCGCAATGACGGGAGGGGGAAGTCATGGTGCTTTAACGGCGCGGCTCTTCATCAGCGGCTGGATGCGGGTGCCGAAGTTTTCGACCCCTTCCACGAAGTCGTCGAACGTCAGCAGGACGCCGCCGGTTCCGGGCACCTCCGCCATCTCGTCGAGCATCCGCGCCACGGTCTCGTAGCTGCCGACGAGGGTGCCCATGTTGATGTTCACGGCCCCTTCCGGCGCCGCCAGCTGGCGTACGTTGGTGTCGGTGTTGACAGTGTCCTTGGCGCCCTGGTCTGCCAGCCACGAAATCGCGTCGATGTCGACGCCTTCGTTGTAGAGCTTCCACTTCGCCTGCGCTTCCTCGTCGGTCTCGGCGGCGATGACCATGACGAGGACGAAGACCTGCACGTCGCGCCCGGTTTCGGCGGTGAACTTCGCAAGGCGCTCGTTGTTGAAGGCGAAGGCGGTCGGCGTGTTGACGCCCTTGCCAAGACAGAAGGCATAGTCCGCCCACTTGGCCGAGAAGGCCAGCCCCGCGTCCGAGGAGCCCGCGCAGATGATCTTCATGTCACCCTGCGGGGTCGGCCGCACGAGGCAGTCGTCCATCGTGTAGTGCTTGCCCTTGAAGTCGGAGCGGCCGGTCTCCCATAACTCGCGCAGGATGTGGGCATATTCGTCCAGCACCTGATAGCGGTTGCGGAAGTGCTCCTCTCCCGGCCACAGGCCCATCTGCGTGTACTCGGGCGGCTGCCAGCCGGTGATCAGGTTGAGGCCGAAGCGGCCGTGGCTGATCGAATCGATAGTGTTGCACATCCGCGCCGCGAAGGCGGGCGGGATGATCAGCGTCGGGCAGGTGGCGAAGATCTTGATCTTCTCGGTCACGGCGGCGAGGCCGGACATGAGGGTGAAGCTCTCCAGCCCGTATTCCCAGAACTCCGACTTGCCGCCGAAGCCGCGCAGCTTGATCATCGAGAGCAGGAAGTCGAGCCCGTGCTTCTCGGCCCGGATCGCGATCTCCTTGTTGAGATCGAAGCTGGGCATGTACTGCGGCGAAGTCGTGCTGATCAGCCAGCCGTTGTTGTTGATGGGCACGAAGACGCCGACTTGCATGGACTAGCTCTCCAGAAACTTGACGACGAGGCGGTTGAAACCCGCAGGATCGGTGACGTTGCAGGCATGGCCGCCCCATCCGAACGTGGCGACGTCGGCCCCGGGGATCGGTCCGGCAAGGTCCAGTGAGGCCGCGCAAGGAACAAGGAAATCGTCGCGCGTGGCGATGACGAGGGTTTCGCCCAGCCTGGCCAGCCGCTCGGCCGCAGGGGCATAGGCGGCGACGGCGGCGATGCGCTTTTCCATCGTCTCCGCACCGGGGAAGCCTGCGATGTGGTGCGCCAGTTCGGCCTCGAGCAGCGCGTCGTTGGCGGCGATCCAGTCGGGCGGGTAGAGGAACAGCGGCTGCGCGCGCAGGAACGGTTCGTTCCCCGCATGACGCAGCAGGGCGAGGCGGGCCTCGAAGCAGCGGCGGGTGTGCGGGGAGAGGGTGCGCCAGCCGTTGATCACCACCAGCTTGTCGATCCGGCCGGAGGCGAGGGCGGTCTCGATCCCGATCATCCCGCCCAGCGCGTGGCCGATGAAGTGCGCCCGCGCGATGCAAAGCGTATCCATCAGCGCGATGACTTCTGCGGCCATGTCCTCGATCGAGGTCGTTTCCGGCAGCGCGCGATCGCTGCGGCCGGTGCCGCGCTGGTCGTAGGTCAGGACGCGGTGGTTCGCGGAAAGTGCGGCAAGGTTCGGCTGCCAGTAGGCGCCGCTGCCGCCGAGCCCGCTCGACAGGATCAGCGTGGGCGCGTCTTTGGGACCGTGGAACTCGTAGTGGAGGCCGGCAGCAGTGCTCATTCGCGATGGAGCTTCGATGCTTCGACAGGCTCAGCACTCAGCCTGGGCGGGGTTGGGGGCGATGCCATTGACCCGAACCGCTCCCTCGTCATTGCGAGCGCAGCGAAGCAATCCAGGGCAGTCTTGCGCCGCTCTGGATTGCTTCGCTACGCTCGCAATGACGATTCAAGGTACAGTCGTCAGGCTGTGGTAGCCTGCGCTGTTCCCGCTCACCCTGAGCTTGTCGAAGGGTCATGCCAGATGCGCCACCGACGCGATCTCGACCAGGCAGTCGGGCTTCACGAGCTCGGTCTTGATGCAATAGCGCGCGGGTTTGTCGCCGGGAAAGTACTCGGCATAGACGGCGTTGAACGCGGCGTAATCGGCCATGTCCTTGAGGAAGATGTGGTTCATGGCGACGTCGGCCATGGTGCCGCCCGCGGCTTCCACGGTGATCCGGATCGCCTCCAGCACGTGGCGGGTCTGCGCCGCCGCGTCGCCGACATGCAGCACGGTGCCGCCTTCGCCCAGCGCCAGCATGCCCGAGACGTAGAGCACGTTGCCCGCTTTCGCCCCGGCCGAGTAGGGCGCGATCGGGGTGGGGAATTCGGACGGGTTCACGGCTTCGAAGGGCATCGTCATTCCTTTGGTGGCAGCTGGCTCACGGCAGTGCGGAAATCGGCGACCGTGCTGACCCAGCCGAAGAACTTCTCGACGTTGTAGACGGTGGCCTCCTTGATGAAGTCGGGGCCGAGGTGATGCGTCGCATCCTCCAGCAGCACGCCGAAGTATTCGAGGTGGAAGCCGTCGCGCAGGGTCGATTCGACGCAGACGTTCGTGGCGATGCCGGTGAACACCAGCGTGCGGATGCCGCGCGCGCGCAGGACGGAATCGAGCTGC
Organism: Novosphingobium resinovorum; assembly: GCF_027922145.1. Classification (GTDB taxonomy): domain Bacteria; phylum Pseudomonadota; class Alphaproteobacteria; order Sphingomonadales; family Sphingomonadaceae; genus Novosphingobium; species Novosphingobium resinovorum. Next base: position 4,306 of record NZ_BSFC01000044.1, read on the forward strand.
GAGTTGAAGAAGGCCGAATAGCGCGGCTTGTGGACGCGAAGGTCACCTTCCTTCGGTGTCAGCGCATCGACCAGTTCGTAGTCCCAGCCGCCGCGCGCTAGGAACTTGCCCGAGAGTTCGGGGCGCCTGCGCATGGTCTTGAGCGCGTTGGACTTGTGGAAGTTGGGCGAGAGCGGCGTGCCTGCCTCGACATAGTCGGCGTCCCAGCCGTTCTGCAGGAACACCACCGTCATCCCGGCCGCGCGGGCGGTGCCCAGCACATCGGCGATGTGGCCGATGGTAACGGCGGCAGGCCCGACGTCGAAGCCCGCCTCGTCCACGTAGCCGCCTTTGGAGGCATAGGCGTTCTGCATGTCGACGACGATGACGGCGGTTGTCGCCGGATCGAGCCGGATGGCCTCGGGCCGCGCAGGAAGCACTGCGGAGGAGTGGGAACCGGGGGACGGGTCGACGATGATCTCGCTCACCCCGATACTATCGAGCACAGGTCCGGGGTGGTCAAGGTGGCTGTTTGGGATCGTGATTTCGGATCGCTCGCCCTGTTCGATCGAAACAATTTCGTCATTCCCGCGAAGGCGGGAACCCATCTGATGACGGTTCCGGCTGCACGGGCATCAGATGGGTCCCCGCCTGCGCGGGGATGACTGGGGTGAGCGGGCAATGTTCAGGCGGCCCTCACACAGCCGAGGGACGCGGCTCCTGCGGCCTGACGCCCAGCAAGCGCTCCAGCGCCGCTGCGAAACCGGCGTTGCGCTGGCGGTTGGAGGACTGGATGCGATCGAGGTCGAGCCCGCTGCCGCCAGTCAGCAGCACGCCGAACTCGCCCTTGCCGACCCAGCGCACTTGCGCCTGCAGGTCCGCCTGTCCGGGCAGCGAGACGCGCAGCATCTCGCCGGTGCTCGGCTGCAAGGTGCGCGAGGCGATGCACATGCCGCCGGGCGAAACGTTGCGCACGATGACGTCCTCGCCTGCGCGCCCCTCGCCGCCGATGACGGCCTTGATCAGCGTCCGCACACGCGGCGCGCGCTGCTGTTGCGCGCCTTGGCCGGCGGCAGCTTCCGACGAGACGGAAGCACGCCGCGCCAGCGCTTTCAGCCACTCGGGTCGCTCGCTGCTCGCGAAATCATCGATGTCCGCCATGGGATCGGCTACCTCTTCGCATTCGTGTCCCCGGTGCATGGTCCGGCCCGTTGCAAGATCAGGCGCGGTCGAACCGGCGGCGCTGCGGTGGGGGGTGAGAACGATGCGCCAGCCGGTTCGCGTTTATTGTGCGGCCGCACAGTTCCCGGATGGTTAACAAATCCCTTACGTAACTTGCCCTGTGAAAACGATTGAATTGCCTTTTGTGGACGCTTTGGGTGCCGTTATGGTATCTTTAGGTGCCGGTCTGTTCCGGGTTCTCCCGTTGCAAAATCTGCATTTTGGTCGCCGCCCTCTTGTCGCGGTGCAATAAAACCTGACATGACAGGCCAGCATGCTCCGCCAGTACGAACTCGTCGAACGCGTCAAGGAATACGCCCCGGAGGCCGATGAGGCCCTCCTGAACCGTGCCTACGTCTATACCGTGCAGAAGCACGGCACCCAGAAACGCGCCAGTGGCGACCCCTATTTCAGCCATCCGGTCGAAGTGGCGGGTCTGATGACCGAGCTGAAGCTCGATCAGCAGACCATCATCACCGCGCTGCTCCACGACACGGTGGAAGACACGCTGGCGACGATCGAGGAGATCGACAAGCTGTTCGGCCCGGATGTGGCGCGGCTGGTAGACGGCGTCACCAAGCTCTCCAAGATCGAGGTGATGACCGAGAGCGAACGCGCGGCGGAAAACCTGCGCAAGTTCCTGCTGGCGATGAGCGAGGACTTGCGCGTGCTCCTTGTCAAGCTGGCCGATCGCCTGCACAACATGCGCACCCTCCACTACATCAAGAAGGAGGACAAGCGCCGCCGCATCGCCCGCGAAACCATGGATATCTACGCCCCGCTCGCCGAGCGCGTGGGCATGTACGAATACATGCGCGAGATGCAATTGCTCGCCTTCGAACAGCTGGAACCCGAAGGTTACGCGACGATCACCGGCCGCCTTGCGCAGATCCGCAGCGAAGAGGGCGGGCAGGTCGACGAACTGGCGCTGTCGATCAAGCAGGTGCTGGCCGAGGCGGGCCTCAACGTCGAGGTTTCCGGCCGCGAGAAGCACCCCTATTCGATCTGGCGCAAGATGGCGGAGCGCCATGTCAACTTCGAGCAGATCACCGACATCATGGCCTTCCGCGTCCTGACGGACAGCGTGGACGACTGTTACCGCGCGCTCGGCGTGCTGCATCAGGCCTGGCAGATGATCCCGGGCCGTTTCAAGGACTACATCTCGACGCCCAAGTCGAACGGCTACCAGTCGCTGCACACGGCGCTGATATTCCAGCGTTCCATGCGCATCGAGGTGCAGATCCGCACGCGCGAGATGCACCGCCTCAACGAATTCGGCCTCGCCGCGCACTGGGCCTACAAGCAGGGCGGCGCGCGGCCCGATGGGCAGGTCGGGTGGCTGCGCGATCTGATCGAGATCGTCGACGCCAGCCACGACGCCGAGGAACTGCTCGAGAATACCAAGATGGCGATCTATCAGGATCGCATCTTTGCCTTCACCCCCAAGGGCGCGCTGTTCCAGCTGCCCAAGGGTTCGACGGCGGTGGATTTCGCGTATGCGGTGCACACCAATCTCGGCAATGCGGCTGTCGGCGTGAAGATCAACAACCGGCACGTGCCGATGCGCACGCAGCTGGCGAACGGCGACGTGGTGGAGATCATCAAGAGCACCACCTCGGAGCCGCAGCTTTCGTGGCTGGGCTTCGTCGTCACCGGCAAGGCCCGCGCCGCCATCCGCCGCGCCGTCCGCGCCAAGGAACGCGCCGAAGTAGCCGAGATCGGCGGCAAGCTCTACGACGAGATCGCCGGCCGCCTGCCGCAGCGGCTCGGCAAGAAGGCGCTTGCCCACGCGGTCGAGCGCCTGGACCTCCGCGACGAGGAAGACCTGATGTTCGCGATCGGCTCGGGCCGCCTATCGGACCGTCAGGTCATGGAGGCATTGGTCCCCGGCAGCACGGCGGAACTGCCCGAGGACCCCGAATGGACCCGCACCGAACGCGCGATCTCGATCCGTGGTCTCACGGCGGGGGTCGGCTTCGAGCTGGCGGAATGCTGCCACCCGGTCCCCGGCGACCGCATCGTCGGCCTGCGTCGCCCGGACCACAAGGTCGAAGTCCACGCGATCGACTGCATGACGCTGGCGAGCGGCGTCGATGCCGACTGGCTCGACCTGTCATGGGGCGAGCGGACCACCGGCGCCGTCGGGCGCCTGCAGCTGATCCTCTACAACCGCCCGGGTACGCTCGCCGAAGTGACGCAGATCCTTGCGAGCAACCGCGCCAATGTTACCAACCTGCAGATGACCCAGCGCGACGAGCCCTTCGGTACCTATGAGGTGGACCTGGAGGTTTCCGACCTCGCGCACCTCACCCGCATCGTCGGCGCCCTGCGTGCCAGCGAGGCGGTGGCCGACGCTGAACGCATCTAGTTCCTCCCCGAGCTTGCTCGGGGAGGGGGACCGCCCGCGTAGCGGGTGGTGGAGGGGGCTACTCCCTCAGAACGTCAGCGAAACCTCGACGTCATCGCCTTCTCCGATCCCTTCGGCCTTGCGCACGGCGGCCTTGACCGGCAGCAGCCAGCCGCCGTCGGACTTGCTCGGGAACACCGAGGTTGCGAACTCCGTCGCTCCGATCCGCGCCTTGACCTTGAGCGAGCCGAACCCGCGCGCGGTGCCTTCCAGCTTGCGCATGATCGCGGTGCCGGACAGCGCCTCGCCCGCCGCGCCGTCGATGGTGAGGAAGTGCCAGGTGCCGTTGTTCGCCCCTCCGGTCCAGCGCCACAGACGGCCGGTGTGCTGAAGGTGCTCGCCGTGTGCGCTCATGGCTTCGCCGCGTCCTGCTTCACGGGCCGGATCGGCACGGGTGCATTGCAGATGTCCACTCCGCCTGCGGGCTGGATGTAGAAGCTGTCCTTCCGGTTCGCGCGCTTGTCGATGTAGGCGGCGAAGCTGGCGCTTTCGGTGGAGAGGTATTCGTAGGCAGGCAGGTCCGCCACGTCGCTGCCCATCCGCACGGAGACGATCGGCGTGCGCTCTTCAGGCGTTTCATAGAAGCCCAGCGCACCCGTCCCGCGCGGTAGCGACGACAGGTGCTCCATCCCCGCGATAATCCGCCCGACGAGCGCGATGTTGCGGTCCAGCTGGCGCGGCGCTTGTCCGATCACGGTGTAGAGTTCGGCGCCGGTGCCGGTATCGGGTGAGAGATTGCGGCCAACGCCGACCATGCCGTAGCAGTGGACGGGCCAGCCTGTGCGGCCATCTGCCGCGATGGGCCAGCCATGATCGAACAGCGTCAGGCCGTTGCGCAGATAGGAATCCGGATTGGTTGGGATCGTCGCAGTTTGTCCGGCCTCTTGCGCGCTGCGCTGCATGAAGCTCGATCGCAACCTTTCGTCGAGCGGCGTTACGTAGCCCTTCTCGGTTGGCTTCGCCAATCCCGCAGGCAAAGCCTTTGCGTTGCCCGGCGTCTCGCCATCGGGATCGCCCCACTGCACGACATAGTTGTCCTGCACTCGCACGACTGCGATCCCGTCGAACCAGTGCGCGGCCACCAGCTTGCGGATGTTCCCGACCCACCCTTGCGAGAACGGCGCGGGCATCAGTTGAATCACCACGCGGCGCGGCTTGCCCTTGGCGCCGGGCGTCAGGTCCATGACCAGCAGGTCGCCGGGGGCGATGCGCTGCCAGTCGGAAGCGGGAGCGGCATCGACGACGTCATTGGGCGTGATCGGCTTGTCCCCGGCCGCCAGCGAAGGCGTGGCGAGGGCGGCAAGTGCGATGACGGAAAAGAAAGTGCGCATGAAGGCTTCATGCCATCACCACACCGCTTGCGAAACCCCGCGCGACTCGCTAGTGGCCGCCTCCTTACCAGTGCATGCGGAGCGGTGGCCGAGTGGTCGAAGGCGCTCGCCTGGAAAGTGAGTATACGCCAAAAGCGTATCGAGGGTTCGAATCCCTCCCGCTCCGCCAAGCCTATCCAGATCAGTCCGGAAATGTCCTCAAGGGGCTGATTTCGTGCGCTCTGTCCGCTACAGGTTGCCTGATAAAGTCCCATTTTTGTTCCTTTCCAGCTGGGGCTGGCATGAGATACCATGTGAGCTGTCACGGGTATGGGGAGAACGGATACGCGGAGCAGTAAGCTTACAGGCAAGGGAGCTCCCATGGTGCTCAAGGCGCTCCAGCGGATTAAGAAGCCTGGCAGGCAGCCGCCATGGACCGGCACTGACAACGCGCGCGCGGTATGTCGCCGCGACTAACAGTGCGCGTCTCGCAAAGGGCGCGATCCACAAGGTTACACAGGGGAAATGTCTAATCTTGATTTGAGGCTGGACGCCAAAATCGCCTAAACGACGAAAAACACACGATTATCCATATGGTAATGGAGGCCCGAGCCGGAATCGAACCGGCGTGCAAGGATTTGCAGTCCTCTGCGTCACCACTCCGCCATCGGGCCATCCGTGTGGAGGAGTGCGCGCCTACCAATCGATTGGAGGTAGTGCAACGGGATTCGCGCAAGTTTCCGCATTTTCTTTGCGTTTGCCGGCGAGAAGGAGTCGAGGCAGGGAGTTTCTCTGCTTGCTGTATGGATTGATGGCGCGCTTTAGTAGCCTTTCGTCACAGGAAAGGGCTCGGTATGATTCTAGGAGCGGTCCTGGCGGGAGGTCTCTCCAGCCGCTTCGGCAGCGACAAGGCGCTGGCGCAGATCGGAGGCCGCACGCTGATTTCGCTGACGGTCGACGCATTGTCGGGCTGGTGCGAGCATGTCGTTGTCACGGGAAGGAAAGTCGCTCCGGCACCCACGCTCCCCGATTGGCCGAGGGCAGGCATGGGGCCGCTCGGCGGTCTGGCGGCCGCCTTGCATTATGCCCAGGACGAGGGCTACGAGGTCGTACTGAGTTGCGGTGTCGATGCCGGGCTGTTGCCCGAGGACTTACATCAGGCGTTGGAGCCGGCGCCGTCCTATCTTGCTTCTCAGCCGGTCATTGGTTTGTGGCCGGCCGCCGCCGCTGCGCAACTCGACGCCCTGCTGGAGAGCGACGAGCGCCATTCGATGCGCCGCTTTGCGGAACTTCTCGGCGCGAGACCGGTCAAGATCGCCGTGCCGATACCCAACATCAACACGCCAGCTGACCTCGCTGAAGCTGCCGGTCAATCGTCGCCCTAAAACAAGTCTAAACCTGGCACGCGACGGCTTGGTTCGGATTGGCGTGCGTCGTGCTTGTCGGCAGAAAAGCTGGTTTTAGTTGCTCCTCGCTTTGTGGCATGAGGCAGTACCCACCGGCGGAAGCTGTGGCGATGATGCCGGACATGCCGACAAACCCCAGCTTACGACGCAGCCGGGACATGTGGACGGCGATGCTGTTGGTTTCTGGTACGAAACCCATGCGCCAAACGTCCTGGATAAGATCCTGCTTGCTCACGGGCTCGCCAGGCGTGTCCGCAAGGCGCCAGATCAGTGCGAATTCGCGCGGATTGAGGTTGAGCGATTTTCCTTGACCAAACGCTTCTCGGGCCAAGAGATCCAACTCAAGGTCACCGAGACGGCGATGCCGTGGAAGCCAGTAGGTAAGTTCTGCCAGCCGGGATGCCCTAGCTTCGAATTCCCCAGGTTCGATCGTGTCGGACACGGCTTCGCCGAAACCGACCTGCAGAAGTTCAGCACGTTCTGCGGCGCTGGCGGCACCGATCACCAGGACGAAGCGGCGAACCTCGTTGCGGACCGCCAACAATCTATCCCAATCTGCGCTGTTCAGGTTCCCTGCATGCACTACCCCTATGCAGTCGCACGAAGGCTCTCCACCGAAATCCAGCGCCCAGCCGCAAACTCTGAGATCGAACCCAATAGGAATCCTGTCGGAGCTCAGCCATCGAAAATGATACGGCGACTCCCGCCGTGAAAGAAAAACCGCCATCTGCCCCCCAAATAGCCTACTGTTCCAATCAGATGGGTGGCGAGATGGCGCATTTTTGCCATACGGGACAACACGTATTTTATTACAGTATGGAGCAATCATTAACTTTAAAACCCCGCAGAATTCCTAGGATTCTGCGGGGTTTTTGTGTCACGATGAAGGAGTATTAACGCCCATCGAAGTCAGGTAGCGCTTTACGTTGCGAGCGGCTTGGCGAAGGCGTTGTTCGTTTTCGACCATGGCGATTCTGACGAAGCCTTCGCCATCCTCGCCGTAACCAACGCCGGGGGCGACTGCGACTTCGGCATGAGTCAGAAGCTGTTTGGAGAACTCCAGGCTTCCCATCTCTTTGAGGGCCGGCGGTAGGGGTGCCCAAGCGAACATGGAGGCCTTGGGGGCAGGGATTTCCCACCCGGCTCGGCCGAATGCTTCGACCATCACGTCTCGGCGCTTCTGGTAAAGATCGCGGTTGCGCTGGACGATGTCCTGCGGGCCGTTGAGCGCGGCGCAGGCAGCAGCCTGAATCGGCGTGAAGGCGCCGTAGTCAAGGTAGGACTTCACGCGAGTAAGCGCGGAGATCAGCTTTTGGTTGCCCACCGCGAAGCCGATGCGCCAGCCAGCCATCGAGTAGGTCTTGCTCATTGAGGTGAACTCGACCGCGACGTCCTTGGCTCCCGGTACCTCGAGGATCGAGCGGGTTGGATTGCCGTCGTAATAGAGCTCGGAATAGGCGAGGTCGGACAGAATCCAGACCTTGTTCTCTTTTGCCCAGGCGACGAGGCGCTCGTAGAATGCAAGGTCCACCGTTTCGGCGGTCGGGTTCGACGGGTAGTTGACGATCAGGATCGACGGGCGCGGCACCGTGAAGGCCATCGCGCGGTCGAGCGAGCGCCAGTAGTTCTCGTCAGGCGTCGTCGGCACCGAGCGGATCGTCGCGCCGGCGATGATAAAGCCGAAGGTGTGGATCGGGTAGCTGGGGTTGGGGGCCAGCACCACGTCGCCGGGCGTCGTGATTGCGGTGGCGAGGCTGGCGAGGCCCTCCTTCGAGCCCATCGTGACGACGACCTCGCGCTCGGGGTCCAGTTCCACGTCGAAGCGGTTGGCGTAATAGTTCGCCTGAGCGCGGCGCAGGCCGGGGATACCCTTCGATTGCGAATAACCGTGGGCGTCGGGCTTTTGCGCCACTTCGCACAGCTTATCGAGTACGTGCTGCGGCGGAGGCAGGTCGGGGTTACCCATGCCGAGGTCGATGATGTCCTTACCGGCCTGGCGGGCTGCGTGCCTCATCGCGTTCACTTCGGCGATGACATAGGGCGGCAGTCGCTTGATGCGGTAGAACTCGTCTTCCATGACCTCTGGTATCCAGTAGCGTTGGCGGCAGGATCGCCGCTCGGCCCCTGTAGGGGATTCGCAAGCCTGCGCAAATGGGGACTCGTGAAAGATAATTGCAGGAAATGTCACGCCGAAGCGTGAGAAGGGGGCTCGACAGGAGTCCGCGACGCGGCCAACCTGCATGCGAATCCCAAGGAGAGCGATTGCCGATGGCTACCGACGCCGACCTCATCAGCGACGTCATGAAGTCCCAGGTCCAGAGCCTTACGACACTGTTCGGCCAGATAATCCCTGCCGAGGGGACGCCCGAGGCTGAGGCCACGGTGCAATGGGCCGAGGTGGCAGGGCGGCTGCATTCGATCTGGACCGAATTCCAGGTCGAGCAACTGAACAAGGCATCGGCCGAAAAGCCGCCTCACTATGCCGATCCCATGAAGTGGATTGCCACGGCTGAGGGCGTGTTCCGGCAACTTCCGTTCGCCAACCCCGAAGTCCAGCAGAAGTTCTGGAACGAGGGATTGGCGCTGGTGAACGCGGTATTCGGGCAGTACGGCCTCGGCCCACGCGGCGAGCAGGCTCAACCGGAGGCCGAGTTGCCGCGTCGTGACCATCGTTTCTCCGATCCGGAATGGCGCCGCCAACCGTTCTTCGCGGTGCTGCATCAGCTCTATCTGCTGATGAGCGAGCAGGTCACCGGTCTTGCGGAGGCAGTCGAAGGCATGGAGCCTGCGCGAAAGGCGCAGCTGCTTTTCGCGACGCGCACCATAGTGGATGCCCTGAGCCCGGCGAATTTCCCGCTGACCAACCCTGTCGCCTTGGCGAAAGCTACCGAAACCCGTGGTGAGAGCCTCGTGCGCGGTTTCGAGAATTTGCTTGATGACATGCGCAAGGGCCAGCTCACGCATACGCGACCTGGCGCCTTCGTGCTAGGCGAGAACATCGCCGTGACGCCAGGAAAAGTCGTCTTCGAGACGCCGCTTTACCAGCTCATCCAGTATACCCCGACGACCGACAGGGTCCTGAAAACTCCCTTGGTGATCTTCCCGCCATGGATCAACCGTTTCTACATCCTCGACCTCAACGCTCGGAAGAGCTTCGTGCGTTGGGCGGTCGAGCAAGGCGTGACGGTGTTCATGGTTTCGTGGAAGTCGGCCGACGCCTCGATGGCGGACCTTCTTTGGGACGACTACATCGCCGCGCAGATCGAGGCGGTGGACTTCGCCCGCAATCGTCTCGGCGTGCCTTCGGTGCACACGATCGGCTATTGCGTGGCCGGCACGACGCTGGCCGCCACGCTGGCTGTGCTCGCGCGGAAAGGTGAAGCGGACAAAGTCGCCAGCGCCACCTTCTTCACCGCGCAGGTGGATTTCGAGGATGCGGGCGATCTCAAGAACTTCATCGACGACCAGCAGATCGAGACGGTAGGCCGCTTGTCGCCCGAGGGTTATCTCGATGGACGCTATCTTGCCGCGACCTTCAACATTCTGCGTGGCAATGATCTTATCTGGAACTACGTCGAACGCAATTATCTCAAGGGCGAGGATTACCCTGCGTTCGACTTGTTGCACTGGAACGGTGACGTCACCAACCTCCCGGCGCGCTGGCACCGCAATTACTTGCGCGACCTCTATCGCGACAACCGGCTGGCCGTAGCCGATTCGCTGTCCGCCTGCGGAGCGCCGATAGACCTGCACCGCATCGCGACGCCCTGTTATATCCAGGCTGGGCGCGAAGATCACATTGCTCCCGCCACCAGCGTCTGGAAGCTGACCCGCTATCTTGCGGGGGACTGGACGTTCCTGCTCGCCGGCTCCGGCCACATCGCGGGGGTCGTCAATCCGCCGTCCACCGGCAAGTATCAGTACTGGACGAACGGCGGCTCACCCGAGACTCTGGCAGAATTTGTCGAGGGGGCGGCCGAGCATCCCGGGTCCTGGTGGCCGCATTGGGCCGAATGGCTACGCGATCTCGACCCTGCCGAAATTCCCTCGCGAGGAAAACGCAAGCCAGGTGTACGCGGTGACAAGGTCATCGAAGACGCGCCAGGACGCTACGTCTCCGCGCGCTGAACAAGGTCCATTTCGGCATCTTAATCGCGTGACCCGAGCCTGCAGGCGTGCTGACACACGCCTGTAATCTACGCCGGACACTTTGCGCAGACCTGAAAAGCAAGGTAAATTTGTGCGATGCAGCATAAATTGTGCATCGCAACATAGATGTGTTGACTTCGCGCCTGCAAAAACCTATTTTGCAACGCAGCAACGGTTTGTGCGACTCGTTGATCACACGGATTTCACCGGGGTGACGCCCGGCTCTTAATCGAAGTTTTCAAAAAAGGCTGGATGCTCAAATGGCCGATAGTGAAGACCCGAAGACCAATGTCGCTCCGGTAGCGCCTCCCAAGCCCGTAGAGGCCGAAGTGGCTGCGCCGGTCAAATCCGTTTCAAGCGTACCGGAAACGCCTAAGGTGGGAGAGCCCAAGCTCGTTTCGGCTGCGCCGAAGGTGCCTGAGCCAGTGCGGTCTACCGCACCAGTCTCTGCTAAGCCGGAAACCTCGGCGAAGGTTGATGCTTCCGTCAAGAAGCCGGTCGTAAAGGCGGCGCCAATCAAGGCGCCTGTAGCAAAGGCACCTCTTGCCGAGAAGGCGGAGGTCAAGGCTGCAAGGCCCAAGCCGAAGATCAAAACTGCGCCGGCCGCTACCGCGAAGCTGAAGCCGGTCGTACCAGTTGTTCCGGCCAAGGTCGTCGAGACCAAGCCGGCCACTACGGTTGCCAAGGACGTGAAGGAAACGGTCGCTGCCGTTCCGGTTCCGAAGGCGGCCACAAAAACGGCGGCGCCAAAGACCGCACCGAAGCCCATTTCGGGCAAGCCCGTCTTCGCAGGACTGTTCTCCAATTTCATGCTCGAGGAAACAACTATGGACATGAGCGCTAACTTCACCGGCTTCCAGGATGCCATCACCGAGGCGCAGGCCAAGGCCAAGGCCGCTTTCGAAAAGAGCACCAGCGTGCTCGGCGAAGTCAGCGACTTCGCAAAGGGCAACGTCGAAGCTGCCGTCGAATCTGGCAAGATCTACGCCGAGGGCGTGCAGACCCTTGGTTCGGAATTCGTGTCGGAGAGCCGCGCTGCGTTCGAGAAGATGTCGGGTGACATCAAGGAACTCGCCGCTGCCAAGTCGCCGACCGACTTCTTCAAGCTGCAGAGCGACCTTGTCCGCAAGAACTTCGACACAGCCGTGGCCTACAGCTCGAAGAACAGCGAAGCCATGCTCAAGCTGTTCAGCGACACTTTCGCGCCAATTTCCGGCCGCGTGAGCATCGCCGTCGAAAAGGCGCGCTCGGCCGCTCCGTTCTGATTTCAGGCAGGTTCGACCGGCCGGGTGACGCTGTTATCCGGCCGATTGAGCCTCCTGACCGAGAATATGGGCCGGGGCATCTTGTTATCGGACGCCTCGGTACGATATTCTGGGCACCATGATTCCCCTGATCGCTGATTCTGACCTGTCGCTTTTTCCGCTCGTGCCTTTTCGGGGCACGATGGCGGACGGTGACAATTCCGATCATGGTACTGGCGATGATCATCAGGTCGGCATCGCCACCAAGACCCGTGCCAAGCCGAAGAAGCCTAGCCAGTTCAAGGTGCTGATGCTCAATGACGACTACACCCCGATGGAATTCGTGGTGCTGGTCCTCAAGCGCTTCTTCCACATGGACCTCGAACAGGCCACGCGTGTGATGCTTCATGTTCACCAGAAGGGCGTGGGCGTCTGTGGCATCTTCCCTTACGAGATCGCCGAGACCAAGGTGAACCAGGTGATGGACTTCGCCAGGCAGAACCAGCACCCTCTCCAGTGCACGCTGGAAAAGGCCTGATCACATTCTCTTCCGGACGGGAAACCTTAAGGCTTCGGTGACGTTGATCGGCTGGGCCGGCGCGTTGATGACGTTGCCGGAGCGAGAAGGTTTCCGGCCTGCTACAAATCGCTTTGCCCTTCCGGCGCGAGCGGTTAAGGGCGGGGGAGAACGGTTGAGTGACGACGCCTAAGTGAAGTTCATCAGCGCCCTGGACCGCTACATCTTTCGCCTCGTGCTGATGCCGATGCTGGGCATATTTCTGCTCGCTGCCTCGTTGCTCGTGCTCGACAAGATGCTCCGGCTTTTTGATTTCGTCGCGACGGAAGGCGGGCCGATTGGCGTCGTCTTCAAGATGCTGGCGAACATGATGCCGGAATATGCAAGCCTCGCCATTCCGCTTGGCCTGATGCTCGGCATCCTGCTGGCATTCCGCAAGCTGGCGACGAGCAGCGAACTCGACGTCATGCGTGCCGTGGGCCTTAGCTACACCCGCATGCTTCGCGTGCCTTACATGATCACGATCGTGCTGGTCATCGCCAACTTCGCGATCGTCGGCTACCTCCAGCCCTTGTCGCGCTATTATTACGAAGAGCTCAATTACGAACTCAAGTCGGGTGCGCTGGGCGCCTCGATCAAGGTAGGTGAGTTCACGGCGCTCAAGGATCGTATCGCCCTGCGCATCGACGAGAGCCGGGACGACGGGCGCAAGCTGATCGGCATCTTCGCGCGACTGTCGAACGACAAGGGGCAGGTGCTTTCCATTTCTGCGCGCGAGGGGCGTTTCCTCGCGCTCAAGGATAATCCCGACACGATCATCTTCCGGCTCGAACAGGGCCAGATCATCCAGGATGAACCAGGCCAGCCTTCGCGAGTGCTGACCTTTACCCGCCATGACCTGCCGATCGAACTCCCCGCGATCGAGAAGTTCCGTCAGCGCGGCGGGCAGGAGCGCGAATACTTGCTACCCGAACTGCTTAAGCTGGGTTGGGACAAGGATGCGCCGAGCGAGGAGCGCGTCTCCAGCCAGGCGAACTTCAACTATCGCATGGTCGAAGTCGTGATGATGCTGCTGCTGCCGCTTCTCGGCGTGGCGCTGGCGATCCCGCCCAAGCGCTCGACTTCGGCCCTCGGCCTGTTCGTTTCGATCGTGATGGTGGTGGCCTATCACAAGGTCAACCAGTATGCGAATGACGTGGCCTCGCTTGGCAAGATCAGCCCGATCCTCGGGCTATGGGGGCCGTTCTTCGTCTTCGCCGCAATCATCCTGTGGATGTACTGGCGCGTGGCTTACGTGCCTGGCGGGCAGGCGATCGGCTGGCTCGAGACAGCGTCCGACAAGGTGGTCAAGCGCCTCAAGTCGCTGCTGCGCCGTAACCGGCGCGGGCCTATCCTGCCGATGCCAGCGGATCAGAGCTGACCCATGAACCTCGAATTTTTCCCGTCGCGTACTCTGACGCTCTATCTCTCGCGGCTGTTCCTGACGCGCATCGTTGCCGTGCTGATCATGCTGGTGCTGGTGCTGCAGGTGCTCGACCTGCTGGGTGAGAGCGGTGACATTCTTGCCTATAAAGGCAACGGGCAGGTGCAACTGCTCTACTACGTTTCACTGCGTGTCCCTCAGTTGGTCGCACGGTTTCTGCCTTATTCGGTGCTCCTTGCCACGATCATCACGCTCGCCACGCTGAACCAGAACAGCGAGGTCATCTCTATGAAGGCGGCGGGCCTGTCGGCGCATCAGGTGCTTGCACCGCTGATTCTGACTGCGCTGGTGATTTCCGGGTTCAGTTTTGCCTTCAACGAGCGCGTCGTCACCCGCGCGGCTCGTACGCTGGATGCATGGCAGGCGGTCGATTACGGGCCTGTCCCGAAGGATGCGAGCCCCAAAGCCAACCTTTATCTCGCTGATGGCAGCGACCTGCTGTTGGCGCAGTCGCTCTCGGGCGAGGGTAATGCGATGACCTTGCATGGGGTCACGTACTATCGCCGCGATACCAACGACATGATCGTCGAGATGATGCGTGCCGGGACCGCGACTTACGCAAATCCAGGCTGGAAGCTCGACAAGCCGACCCGATTCCATGTCGCTAACACCACCACAACGAAGCTGGTTACCGCCACCGTCGCGCCGGGGATCACCCCGGCCAAGATTTTCGTGTCAAAGGTCGATGCGGATGCGGAGGATATCTTCACGCTTACCGATTCGATCCAGGCAGTGCGCGAGGCGGGGCGGCGTACCAGCGAGCTCGACGCCGCATGGTGGCACAAGCTGTCGGGGCCTTTGTCCTCGGCGCTGATGCCGCTGCTGGGCGCCGTGGCGGCGTTCGGACTTGCCCGCTCTGGCGCACTGCTGATCCGCGCGGTTACTGGTATGGCGCTGGGCTTCGCCTACTTCGTGTTCGACAATGCAGCGCTGGCGATGGGCAATTTCGGTGGCTACCCGCCGCTGATTGCGGCTTGGGCGCCTTTCCTGCTCTTCGCGCTCATCGGCGAGACCGTGCTGATCCGCACCGAGGAATAAGGGCGAGAAGCCTTCTTTACCTGACCTTCATCGTGCTGCGCGCGAGCCTTCCGAGCAGCGGGGCAAGGCCGGAATAGCTGGCCTTGCCGTAAGTCGAACCGTCTTCCAGATGAGTGGTCAGGCGGCGGTGCGCCTCTGCCAGCGAGTGGTAGGGCATCGAAGGCAGCAGGTGGTGCAGCGCATGATAGCGCAGGCCCACCGGTGCCCACATCGCCGCGACGAAGCCGGGCGGTGGCACGTTCACCGAATCGAGATACTGCGCGGTGACGGTCATCGCTTCGCCGTCGTTCTCCCACAGGTGTGCGACGAGGGTGCGGACCTGGTTGAGCAGCGCGGTGAACGAGACGATGCACAGCGCGATCAGAAGCGGCCTCCAGCCCCAGACGAAGCTCGCGGCGACGAGGCCGATCGCCCAGACCGAACAGGCGAGTTCCTGCCAGAACACCATGCGGGCGAAGTCGCCCTCCGGCTTGCGGCGCTTGTACTGCGGGTTGATGGCGAGCGCCGAGACACGTTCCCACACCAGCGTACGTAGCGGCGGCACGATTGCGCCCAGCGGCACGAGCACCGCCGAGCGGATCAGCAGCGCGGGCGGCAGCAGTATCGCGGTGAGCGCGAAGACCGGCAGGCTCCACGGCTTCATCAGCGCCAGCGGCAGGTATTCCGGGTCCTCGACCGTGCCGTAGCGGGTGCGGGCGTGGTGCTGGGTGTGCACGCCCTCGTACATGAAAGAGGGGATCAGCATCGGCACGCCGACCAGCAGGTTCCAGCCGAAGCGGAAGCCGGGCAGGGCGTCCTTGTGGATGTGCGTCAGTTCATGGATGAACAGCAGCGCGCGGTAGAGCGCCAGCGACGCGACCACGCCCAGCAGCACTGCGACCACCGGATTGCCTGCCAGAATCGCGCCTGCAAGCGCGGCATAGCCGAGCGCGGCGCTCCCCAGCATGTCGGGCCAGTAGATGCCGGGGCGGGCCGCCGCGATGTCGCGCGTCAGTTCGACGGCGGCGCGCAGCATCGCCTTGTCGTCGGGCATCTGCGAGTGCCACGTCGATCCCTGCGCGGAATTACGCGCATCGGCGGGGGGCAGGTCGATCGCATTCTGGGCATTCATCGTGCAAGATTTCCAAAGTGTTTCCGGGCATAAGGCCGCCCGGTCCGCGCTCCACCGCAATTCGCCGTGCGGTCCGACTTGACAACCTGCCGCCATCGGCAGCACGTCGCGCTCATATTCCGTTACGCCAGAACAAAGGCAGCATCGTGGCCGAACTAGTCATCACTCCGATCTCCAGCAAGGCCGACATCGCCGCTTTTGTCGATCTCGCTTATCGACTCAATGCGTCAGATCAAAACTGGGTGCCGAATCTGCGCTCGGAGGAAATCTCCAAGTTCACCCCCGGCAAGAACCCGTTCTTCGAGCATGCCCGCTGCCAGTTGTTCCTGGCGAAGCGCGACGGCAGGATCGTTGGGCGCATATCGGCGCACATCGATGAACTGGCGCTGAAACAGCCGGTCAAGCAAGGGATGGGGCCGGGCACCGGTAACTGGGGCGCGATCGAGGCGGAGGACGCCGAGGTCGCTCACGCCCTCATCGCCCGCGCCGAGCAGTGGCTGCGCGAGCAGGGCATGACTCGCGTGCTGGCGCCGATGAACCTGTCGGTCTGGGAAGAGCCGGGCATCCAGACGGTCGGGCACGATCATCCGCCGATGGTGATGATGGCGCATCACAATGCGGCTTATCAGGGCTGGATCGAGAGCCAGGGCTACGCAGTCGTCAAGACCGTCAAGACCTACGAACTCGACGTCACGAAGCAGTTTCCGCCACTGATCCAGCGCATCGTCTCGTCGGGCGAGAAGAACGCCAAGATCGTCGTGCGCAAGGCCAGCCTCAAGCATTTTGACCGCGAAGCCGCGATCATCTGCGAAATCCTGAACGATGCCTGGTCGGACAACTGGGGCTTCGTCCCCTTCACCGACAAGGAAATCGAGTACGCGGGCAAGGCGTTCAAGCCGCTGGTGCATCCCGAACTGATCATGATCGCCGAGTACGAGGGCGAGCCGGTGGCGTTCATGATGACGCTGCCGGACCTCAATGGCATCCAGATGAAGGTCAACAAGCGTACCGGCAAGCCGTCCATCCTCGGCCTGCTCAAGCTGCTGCTGTGGCTGAGGAAACCCAAGCCCGCCGACATGCGCGTTCCGCTGATGGGTGTGCGCAAGAAGCTGCAGTCCTCGCGGCTCGCCAGCCAGCTGGCCTTCATGATGATCGAGTACATCCGCCGCGCCGCCGTCGCCAAATTCGGGGCCAAGCGCGGTGAGATCGGCTGGGTTCTCGAGGACAATCAGGGGATGGTCGCCATCGCCGATGCCATCGAGAGCACCGTGAACCGCGAGTACGCGATCTACGACAAGGCGCTCTGAGCGCCGGAGGTTTACACGGTTTACACGGTCCAGGGGGAACTGCCGGGCCGTCGCTTGCGGGCGTGAATGGCGGATTTCCGGGGTTTTCTGGCCGAGGCGCCTGTCACAAGGTGACACCTTTCCATGGGAGAGTGTCACCTTGGGGCGCCATGTGTCACTTTGCGCGCGGAAAGTGTCACCTTGTGCGTGAAAAGTGTAACCTTGCGCGATGAACCGGCTGGACATCGTGCACGGAGAAGGCGGGGCAGGGGGCGCATCGGGCGAGAATACCGCCGTGCTGACGCTGTAGGAAAACGGTTTCGAGCTTCACCTTGAATCGTCATTGCGAGCGTAGCGAAGCAATCCAGGGCGGTTTGCGCGGCCCTGGACTGCTTCGCTGCGCTCGCAATGACGAAGGGAGGGGCGATCCATTGTCTTTACTGCTCAGAGTTGCGGATTCGATCGCTTACCGCCCTGCCTGTTCGAACACCGCCAACTGCGCGGCGAAGGCGCGCTGGAAGGCGGGGCGGGCCTCGCCGCGTGCGACGTAGGCGCGGATCGTTGGGAAGTCCTCCAGCAGCCCCGAGCTAGCGAGGCGGCGCAGTACCGAGATCGTCATCAGGTCGCCCGCGCTGAAGGCGCCGTCCAGCCATTCCGTATCGCCCAGCCGCGCGGCGAGGTCTCCGAGGCGCGTGTGCACACGGGCGTCGAGCATGGTCAGGCGCTCCTCGTGCCAGGGCTTGTCGCTCTCGAACAGGGCGGCCATCGAGCGTTCGACGATCGGCGGCTCCAGCGTGGAGAGCGCGGCGAACATCCATGTGACCGCGCGGGTGCGAGCTTCCGGGTTTTCCGGCAGCAGCCCGGTATGGCTCTGCGCGAGGTGCAGCACGATGGCGCCCGATTCGAACAGCACGAGGTCGTCTTCCTCATACGTCGGGATCTGGCCGAAAGGGTTGCGGGCGCGGTGTGCGGCCTCCTTCATCGCCGTGAACGAGACGAGGCGTACGGTGTAAGGCTGTGCCACTTCCTCCAGCGCCCAGCGAACCGGCATGTCCCGCGCAAGGCCGCGGCCGCGGTCGGGCGAGGTTTCGAAGACGGTGAGGGTGGGCAGCATCGCGGGTGGCTCCGGTTTGGGAGCGATGATGCGCCTGATGGGGATTGGGGCGCAAGGGGGGCATCCTCCCCGTCGCGAAGCGATGGGGAGGGGGACCGCTCGCGGAGCGAGTGGTGGGGGGGGGCGAAACCCCTCCGTCAGCCCTGCGGGCTGCCACCTCCCCATTGCTTTGCAACAGGGAGGATTTTGCCTAAGGCTGTGTCGGCGTCGCGGAAGGTGCCGGAGGCGGCGGGGCTTCGATCACCGTCGCGGGCTCGTCGCCCTCGACCACATCATCCGCCACTTCCGATGGCGGAACCGCAGGGCCGCCCGCGCGCGGGAGGCCGAGCCCGGCGTTCGGGTCGGTAAGCGAGGCCTGCGACTTCACCGTATCGTAAGGCAGCATGTCGTCGCTGACCGAGCGCGGCAGCAGTTCGCCGCCCGCCGCCGCCTTGGGCTGGTCGTCCGCCTTCTTGCTGCAGCCGCCGAGCGCCAGCGCCGTCAGGGCAACGGGCAGGATCAGGTGCGCGGACTTCATTTACGCGGTCTCCGGTGCGGAAGGCGGGCAGGGGCTTTCCAGTGAGGCGAGGAAAGCCGGGGCGCGTGCGATCAGCGCGGCGTCGAAGGCGGCGAGGTCCACGTCCTTGCCGAGCCGCTTGAGGCTGGTGACGCCGAATTCCTCGATGCCGCAAGGCACGATGCCGGTGAAATGCGAAAGGTCGGGCGCGACGTTCACCGAGAAGCCGTGCATCGTCACCCACTTGCGGATGCGAACGCCGATCGCGCCGATCTTCGCCTCGCGCCCATCGACGTCGGTGGTCCAGATGCCGATGCGACCTTCGGAGCGGAAGGTCTCGACGCCGAAGTCGCGCAAGGTCTCGATCACCCAGCCTTCGAGGCCGTGAACGAAGCCGCGCGCGTCGCGGGCGCGCTTCTTGAGGTCGAGCAGCACATAGCCGATGCGCTGGCCGGGGCCGTGGTAGGTATAGCGCCCGCCGCGTCCGGCCTCGACCACCTCGAAGCGAGGGTCAAGCAGTTCGGCGACGGCGGCGCTGGTGCCGGCGGTGTAGACCGGCGGATGCTCCAGCAGCCAGACCAGTTCGCGCGCCTCTCCGGCGGCGATGGCTGCGTTGCGGGCGGTCATCTCTTCCAGTGCCTCGCGGTAGGGCACCGGATCGGCGGAGATGCGCAGTTCAATATCACCGGGTAGCGAAGTCATGCCGCGTTGCGTGGCGTCATTCCATGCGGTTATCAAGTGCAAACGCGCCAACCGGCGTCTATGGCGAGATCATGGAACCCTTGATGAAGTTCGACAGCAGCCGGGCCTGGAGCCAGGCATCCCAGGCCGTTTCCGCCAACCGCGAGGTCGTGCTGGCGCTGGCCGGGGTGTTCTTTCTCCTGCCGCAGCTGATGTTCTCGATCTTTTTCCCGCCGCCGGAGACGGGCGCGGGGATGAACGAGACGCAGATGATGACCATGCTGCGGACCTACTATCTCTCGGCGGCGCCGGTATTGATTCCGATGGCGCTGTTCCAGGCGTTGGGCTCGCTTTCGTTGCTGTGCCTGCTCGACAGCGACCGGCGACCGACCGTGGGCGGGGCGATCCGCGACGGGCTGAAGGGCGTGGTGCCTTATCTGCTCGCGCAGATCCTCACCGGCATGGCGCTGGCGCTGATCGCGCTCGTGGTTGCGGGGCTGCTGGGCGTCGTCGGAGGCGTCGTCGGCGGGGTGATCGGGCTGGCCATCGTGCTGCTCTTCGCCATCGTCGTGGGCGTGCGCCTGTCGGTGGCGGCGCCGGTGATCGCGGTGGAGAACGTGTTCAACCCGGTCGCGGCACTGGTGCGCTCGTGGAAGCTGACCAAGGGCAATACCGCGCGGCTGCTGGGCTTCTACGCGCTGCTCGCGGCGGCCATGATCGTGCTGCTGATCTTCGGCAACGTTCTGACGATACCGATCACGCTGCTCGCTCCGGCCGAAGTCGCACGCTTCGTCGCGGCGGCGGTGGAGGCGGTGCTGGCGACGGTAATGGCGGTGTATTTCGTGGCGGTGATCGCGCAGGTCCATCGCCAGCTGGCAGGGCCTTCGGCGGAAGCGCAGGCGGACCTCTTCGTGTAAGCGCCTTATCCTCCCTGTCGCGCAGCGATGGGGAGGTGGCAGCCCGTCAGGGCTGACGGATGGGGCTTCTCCCCTCCACCACCGACTGCGTCGGCGGTCCCCCTCCCCATCGCTGCGCGACAGGGAGGATTTTCAGGTCAGTCCTCGTCCTTCCAGCCCCACCACATGAAGCAGGGCGGGACGTTGATCGGTTCGATCGCGTCGTCGATGCGCTTGAAGTGCGGGGCCATGTAGCTGCGCGCCTTGGGGCGGAACTGGTAGACCAGGAACGCGCCGCCCTTGCGGATCACGCGGTAGGTGGCAGAGGCGATGGCGGGCGCCACGCCCTTGGGCAGGGTGGAGAACGGCAGGCCCGAGAGGACGTAATCCGCCTTTTCGTGCCCGTGCGCGCGCACGATCTCCTCGACGTCCGCCGCCGAGCCGTTGACCGCGACGAAGCGGCTGTCGCTGATCGTGCGGCGCAGGTAGTCGATGAACATCGGGTTGGTGTCGATGACGATCAGCATGCCGTCGCGCGGCAGGCGGTCGAGCACCGGCTGGCAGAAAGTGCCGACGCCGGGGCCGTACTCGACGAATAGCTTCGTGTTCGCCCAGTCCACCTTCGACAGCATGCGGTTGATGGTGAAGCGCGAGGACGGGACGATCGAGCCGACCATCACCGGGTTGCGGATGAAACCTTCGAGGAACACGCCCCAAGGCCCCATGCCCTGCTTGATCTTCTGCCTGATCCGGTGGGCCAAAGGCTGTCGGGCAAGCTCGGTGCTGGTCATGCTGAGGAAGGCTCTCGCAATATTGTCATGTCACGGATTTGCCATGCGGTGGCAGATTGTCCCTGCCAATGCAAGGCGATGGCGCGTTGCCGGAACGCGCCGGATGGGGAAACCGGGTCAGAGAATCTGGTGAACCGTTTCCTGTGGGCGACAAAGCCGCACGCCCTTGTCGGTCTCGACCAGCGGGCGCTCGATCAGGATCGGGTCGGCGGCCATCGCGGCGAGGACGGCGGCGTCGTCGGCTTGCGGCAGCCCGCGCTCCTCGGCATCGGTGCCGCGGATGCGCAGGCCCTGCTGCGGGCTGATCCCGGCGTCGCGGTAGAGCTGGGCGAGCTTTTCGGCGCTCGGCGGGGTCTTGAGGTATTCGATCACCGTAACCTCGACGCCCGGCGTTTCCTCGAGGATCGCCAGCGTCTTGCGCGAGGTGCCGCACTTGGGGTTGTGCCAGATGGTGGCTCTCATGGGGTCTGTCCTTTCGTGTCCGGGACCATCGCCGGAATTCTGCCGGAGCCGCCGGGGACCGGCGCGGCGTCGATCTTCTCTTCGCGGCGGGCGACGGCGGCGGCGCGCTGGATGGCGCGCACGAGCCGGGGCTGGACGCCGCAGCGGCACAAGTTCGGGATAGCCGCCTTGACCTCGGCCTCGCTCGGATTGGCGTTGCGCGCGAGGAGGGCGGCGGCGCTCATCACGATACCGGGCGTGCAGAACCCGCACTGAACCGCCTGCTCGGCCACCATCGCCTGCTGCACCGGATGCGAGCGGTCGCGCGACAGGCCCTCGACGGTGACGACGAAGCGGCCCTCGCACTCGGCAAGCGTGATGAGGCACGATCGCAGCGCGGCGCCATCGACCATGACGGTGCAGGCATGGCAATCGCCCACGCCGCAGCCGTACTTGGTGCCGGTAAGGTTGGCCGCATCGCGCAGCGCCCACAGCAGCGGCGTGCGCGGGTCCATCTCGAACTGGACGGGGCGGTCGTTGACGGTGAAGCGGGTCATCTCAGGCGTATCCCGTGGCCAGCGCGCGCGCCCAGTCCTCGCGCCCGCCCTCGGCAGCGCGGAGGGCGGCGGCGGTCCAGTCGTAAGCGACGGCGAGCAGCTCCGCTTCCCAGCCATCCGGCCCGCGCTCGACCACGGCGTAGCGCGCTTCGGGCGAACCCGATTCGATGACGTGGGGATGCGGTTGGTCGTCGGCGAAGGCGGGCAGGCCGACCGAACCGGGGTTCACCACCAGCCGCCCGTCATCGAGGCGCACCGCCCGCTGCCTGTGCGAGTGGCCGCAGAGCACCAGCGGGGCGTCGATCCCGCCCAGCCGCTCGGCGATCTCGTTTGGAGTGGCGGCGCGGCAGCCGGTGGGCTCGACCGTTTCCAGCAGAAATTCCAGATCGCCGCGCGGGGAGCCGTGGCAGGCGTAGAGGTCGCTCTCCAGCCACATGTCCACCGGCAGCGAGGCCAGCCATTCGCGGTGGCGCGGCTGCAGCACGGCATCGGTGGCGGCGTCGGAAAGGCTCATCTCGGCGCGCGATTGTTCGAGCAGCTGGCGCTCGTGGTTGCCCCGGATCGTCTCAAGCCCGAGTGCCATCAGCCGATCCGCCGTGCCCACGCTGTCGAGCGGGCCGCTGAGGATGTCGCCGAGGTTGACGACCCGGCGCACCCCGCGCGCGGCGGCATCCGCCAGCACCGCGTCGAGCGCGCCGAGGTTGCCGTGAATGTCGGAGATCACCGCGATGGCCATGCCCTCGCGATGCCCCGCCTTGCCGATCAGCGCAACCCCAGTCAGTTCAGGCCCAGTCAGTTCAGGCCCAGCTTGAACCCCGCCCACAAGGTGCGCGGCTGGCCCAGATCCATCGAGCCGGCCGCATTGCGCGTCACGATCGTCTCGTCGGTCAGGTTCTCGGCGCGCAGGACCAGTGAGGCGAAGCGGGTGATCGGCACTTGCGCATAGAGGTCCAGCGTCGTCGCGGCGGGCAGGGTGTCGACCTGAAGGTCGTCCTCGTACTGCGCACCGGTGCGGCGCAGGGTGGCGGCCAGGCGCCAGCCGTCGGCGGGTGCCCATGCCACCGTCCCGCTGGCCGCGAGCTTGGGCACCTGCGCCGGGCGCATGCCGTCGAGCGCGATCTGCGCGGCGGTCGCCTTCACCTTGGCATCGGTCCACGACAGCGAGCCGGACAGATCGACCTTGCCCAGCTTGAGGTCGGCGCTTGCCTCGATCCCGCGCGCGTGGATCGAATCGACGTTCTGCCGCTCGCGCACGGTGGAGGACAAAGTGACGTTGGCGATGGCGTCCTTGAGGTAGTTGTCGAAGGCCGTGAGCGACAGGTTCAGCGTCTCGGAGGGGTGGAAGTCCACGCCCGCCTCGTAGCCGCGCAGGCGCTCGGGCTTGAGGCCGGGATTGGCATTAGTGGTGATCGGGAACACCACGAAGGGCCGGTACAGCTCGTTCAGCGTCGGCAGGCGCAGTCCGGTATAGGCGGCGGCGCGCAGCGACACGGCGGTGGTGGCGTTCCACACAATGCCGCCGCGTCCGTTGGCGTTCCAGCCGTCGCGGTCGGCGTAGCGGGTGTCCTGCGTCACCACGCCCGCGGGGTTCACCTGATGGTAGTAGCCGTCGGTGATGGTCCAGCGGTCGAGGCGGCCGCCAGCGGTCAGCACGAACTGGCCGATGGTCCAGTCGTCCTCGATATAGAAGCCGAGGTCGGACTGCCGCCCGCCCGCCTTGCGGAACGCGGTGGCGAGGCCGGTGACGGCGCTATAGGGCGCTTCCACGAGGTTCCCGCGCGAAAGCTTCACGTCGGTGCCGATGCGCAGCACGTGGCTTTCGCCCACCGGCGGGCGCAGTTCGGCCTTGCCGCCGACCGCCAGCGTCGGGGTCTTGGCCTGATCGAGCGTCTTCTTGTAGCTCGTCGAGCTGATGACGATGTTCGAGAAATCCTGCGCCTGCACGAAGCCCAGCACGTCGAACTGCCAGTCGCCCCGGCCCACGAAACGCAGCGAGCCCTGCTGGCCCGAAGACGTCGAATCCGCGCCCTTGAAGCGCAGCGTGCGCGCATCGTCATAGACGAGGCCCGATGCCTGAACCTCGATGGTGTCGGTCAGCGGCGCGACGGCGCGCAGCGAGCCCGACAGGCTTTCATACTTCGCGCGCGCGGTGGCGGCGACGCGCTGGTCCTTCGGCGTGGTCCAGAAGCCCTGGCCGCGATCCCACTGCACGCCCGCCACGACGAAGCCTTCGCCAAGGCGCGGCGCCACCGTGAGCGAGCCTTGCGTCTCGCCCCGGTTGTTGACCAGCGCCTCCGCGCTTACCGGGCCGAGTTCGTCAGGGCTCGCGCTTTCCATCTCGATCGTGCCGGAGACCGCGCCCGTGCCGAACGCGCCCATACCGCCGCCGCGCGTCACCCGCACGGAGCCGAGGCGGTCGGGGGTGAGCGCGCTCAGCGGAATATAGCCGAAGAACGGGTTCGCCACCGGCACGCCGTCCAGCAGCACTTGCGCGCGGCTCGATGCATTGCCGCCCAGTGCACGCAGGGTCACGCCCTGGTTCGAGGGGTTGGACGATCGGCTGTCGGAGCGGCGGAACTGCTGGAATCCGGCGACAGAGGCCAGCACATCCTCGATCCGGCCCGAGGCGCTGGAAACCAGCTTGTCGCGGGCGATCGTCTGGACGTCGTAGGCGGGCGTCGCCGGACCTTCCGAAAGCCCGCGCCCGGTGACGACGATGGGCTCGCGCGGGGCGGCGTCATCGTCCTCGGCCAGCGCGGGATGCGCGAGCGCGACGAGGGGCAGGGCGAGCAGGGCACAGGTGGTACGGCGTCGAATGGTGGTCATTGTTTTCCAGCTTTGAGGCATCGTTCTCCGCCGCTGTGTGTCCTGCAAAGCATTGTGGCTGACAAGGCGGACAAAGGCGAGGCGACCCAAGGGATGATACGCCAGTTCCTCCCCGAGCTTGCTCGGGGAGGGGGACCGCCCGCGAAGCGGGTGGTGGAGGGGGGACGGGCAATTCCCCCTCCGTCAGCCCTGACGGGCTGCCACCTCCCCGAGACAAGCTCGGGGAGGAATGTCATTCCGCTGCGCCGATTTCCAGTCGCAGCGGGGTGAGGCCCTCGATCGTGCCTTCCAGCACGTCGCCCACCGCGACCGGGCCGACGCCCGCCGGGGTGCCGGTATAAATCAGGTCGCCGGGTGCGAGGTGGTAGAGGCCCGAGAGGTCGGCGATCAGCTCGGGGATCGACCAGATCATGTCCGAGAGCACGCCGTCCTGCTTCACCGCGTCGTTCTGCGTTAGCGCGATGCGCTGGGCCTCAGGCGCGAAGACGGCGGCGGGCGTGATCGGCGCGATGACTGCGCCGTTCTCGAAGTCCTTGCCGGTGTCCCAGGGATAACCCTTGGCCTTGGACGCGTTCTGCAGGTCGCGCCGGGTCATGTCGAGGCCGCAGGCATAGCCGTAGACCACCTCCATTGCCGCCTCGGGGGCGATCCGGAACGCGGGGGCGCCGATGGCGACGACCAGTTCCATTTCGTAGTGGCAGTTTTCGGTGCCCGGCGGATAGGGGATCGCCCCGCCGTCGAGGCACAGCGCTGCGGGCGCCTTGTTGAACCAGATCGGCGCCTCGCGGTCGACCGCGTTGCCCAGTTCCAGCGCGTGCGCGGCGTAATTGCGCCCGACGCAGAAGATGCGGCGCACCGGATAGGCGGCCGCTTCGCCGACGACGGGCACGGCGGGGGCGACGGGAAGGTCGAAAAGCAGGGTCACGGGGCTGGGTTCTCCTTTGTGCCGGGGCATAGGCCGCTCCGTCGCATCGGGAAAGCGCTCTCTCGGATACGGGGGTTGTAGTCGGCGCAAGGGGGCATAGAGTGGACGGGTGACGACGCAGCAGTATCTTGCAGGCCGCATCCTATTGGCAATGCCGGGGATGTTCGACCCGCGCTTCGAGCGCTCGGTCAACGTGTTATGCGTGCATGACGAGGACGGCGCGCTCGGCGTCGGCATCGGCCACGTGCGCGAAGGCGTGCGTTTCCACGATGTGCTGGAGGAACTGGGCCTCGACCCGGGCGTCTCGCCCAACCGCGAGATCATGCACGGCGGCCCGGTCGAACCGGGGCGCGGCTTCATTCTGCACTCGACCGACTGGGGCGGCAGCGACACTATCGAGGTCGCGCCGCTTTGCGGGCTGTCCGCCTCGATGGACGTGCTGCGCGCGATCGCGGCGGGGCAGGGGCCGTCGCAGTGGATCATGGCGCTGGGCTACGCCGGATGGGGCGCGGGTCAACTGGAGGGCGAGATGCGCCACCACGGATGGTACGCCGCCGAAGGCCACCGCGAAGTCCTGTTCGAAACGCCGCCGGAGGGGCGCTGGTCGGCGACATGGCGGGCGGAAGGGATCGATCCCGCGCTGCTTTCGAACGAGACGGGGCGGGCTTAAGTTCACCCTCCCTTCGTCATTGCGAGCGTAGCGAAGCAATCCAGGGCAGTCTTGGGCCGCCCTGGATTGCTTCGCTACGCTCGCAATGACGATGTCATGGGAGATTTTCGAGGTCGCCCGGGCGGTCCACGTCGAAGTGGATCGCGGGCGAGGAGACCTCGACTCTCACCACGTCATCGCGGCTGCGCAGCAGGCGTCCCGCGCCCTCGTCGCCGGTGAGCGCGGCGATCGCGGGCAAGGCCGCGGCGGACAGCAGGACCGGATGGCCGGGCTTGCCCCCGTGACAGGGCATAGCGGCATAGGCATCGCCGATCGCGGCGGCGAGTGTCGGTGCGACCTCGGCAGGAATGCGCGGCATGTCGCCGAGGAAAACGAAGGCGGCCTTTGCCTCTCCGGCCGCCGCGATGCCGGCCTTCAGTGTCTCGGACAAGGCATAGCTCTCCAGCCGCAGTGTCTCCACCGCAGGCGTGCCGGGCCATTCGCCCGTATCGAGGCCGGGCCGCGCGACGACGATCACCCGCTCTACCGGCGCGGCGCGGGCGGTGCGGATCGCGTGATGGAGCAGAGGCTCGCCATCGAGCCGGGCGGAGAGCTTGTCGCTGCCGAATCGGGTCGAGTGCCCGGCTGCGAGCACCAGTGCGACCGCGCTCAAGCCCGTTCCCGCGCCGGGTTCAGCGCCTGCATGATTTCGGCGATGATGCCGGTGGCGACTTCCCAGGGCGACTTGCCCAGCCCGGGGACGCCCGGCGAAAGCTGCAGCCGCGCCAGTTCCTCCGCGCTCGCGCCCGCCGCTTCCAGCGCGCCGAGGCGTTGGGCGGCGCGCGATCTGGCGCCGATCATGCCGACATAGCCCGCCCCGCCCCGCAAGGCGGCAAGGCAGCCGCCGAGGTCGTGGTGATCCTCATGCGTGGCGCCAAGGTAGGCGGTCCAGCGATCGACTTTCAGGTGGGCGAGGGCGTCCGCAGGCTCCTCGCGCAAGTAGCGCGAGACGGGGAAGGGCGGCGGCGCATGCGGGCCGCCGGGGCGCAGCAGGATCGTCTCGAACTGCGCCATCGCCCCGAGCTTCGCGGCGGCGAGCGCGCCGGGATCACCGCCCGAGACGATCAGGCGGCGCGGCGGATCGTACCGGCGGGCGATGCGGAACGGGTCCTCGCGAAAGTCCAGCAACGGGCCGTCCTCCTCGCGCGCCTCTTGCGTTTCGCCGTCGCTCGCCCAGAGGCAGGTGCGGCGCTCGGCGGCGTGGTGCAGCAGCGCGGCGGCGGCGGGCGAATCCGGCGCGATCCGCTCCAGCAGCACATGCAGCGCGCCGCCGCAGCGCAGGCGAAGGTCGATCCAGGGGCTGCCCATGCCGTAATGCAACCGCTTCGGCTTGCCGTCGGCGAGCACTTGCGCGGCGTGGTTGGCGACGTCGCCCTCGATGCAGTCGCCCGAGAAATAGCCGCTCGCGGCGATCTGGCCGTCGGACCCTGCGGCGAACAGCATTTGCGCGCCGGGACCGCGCGGCGCGCTGCCCGCGACCTTGTAGAGTGTCGCCAGCGCCGCCGGACGGCCTGCCGTGAGGGCCGCGCGCAAGGCGGGGCGCACGTCGTCGATCCAGCCGAACTCGGGCCAGTCCGCGTCCTCGATCATGCCGCCAAGAACGGGGGCGTCGGTCAGCGTCATCACGCGCGCGCCGCTTGGCGCTCCATCGTGTCGCCGACCAGTGGGGCGATGACCAGACGGTGCAGGATCGTCGCCACTTCCTCGGGGCTGCGGGTGGAGGCGGGCTTGTCCCCGCCCTGCGCCAACCACCATGCAAGGATGTCGATGGTCGCGCCGGTGCCGTGGATGGTGCCGAGATCCGAAGGCAACCACGAATGGCGCGACTGCGCGCTTTCCGCGAGGCCGAGCGCCTGGCGGATGAACTCCTCGCGCACGATGCCCGCTGCGCCGCCGGTCAGCAGCGCCGACCACAGCATCGCGTGCTCGTGGACATGGCGGCAGACTTCCAGCGTCGATTCGTAGCTGTTGGCGGCGTAGAGGATGGGGATCGTGCGGCCGAGCAGATCCTCGATCTCATGCGCGGCGACGTCGGCCAGCAGCGCTTCCTTGGTCGGGTAGTGCCGGAAGAAAGTGGCGTACCCGGTTCCGGCGCGCGCGCTGATCTCGCGGATCGTCAGTTGGTCGAACGGCTTGATTTCAAGCAGCGCCAGCAGCGCCGAGGTCAGCGCCTGCCGCGAGCGGACCTGTCGTGCATCGGTGGGAGCCTCGCGCTTGAGGCCGTTCAGGCTGGTGTCCATGATACGATGCGTATCATTGCGACGGAGGCGTGTCTAACCGCAGCAGCCGTGAACCGGCCGCAACGCGGCGTTGAATATCACCCTTCGCCGATGCGATCCGCGAACAGCAGGCGACCGCCGGAAAGGTGCCAGAGCGCTTCGTTGAAATCGTTGTCGCTCATGGCGAAGCAGCCCTCGCTGCGACCGAGCTTGCCCCACTTGTCGATCATCGAGGAGCCGACGTACCAGGCCGGATGCATGACGATCGCGCGCGGCAGCGCCATCGAATTGTCGTTGTCCAGACCCATCAGGCGGATCGAGGTGCCGTACTTGCCCTTGTACCACTCGGCGGTGAGGTAAGCCCCGCGCGAGGTCGCTTCCGAGCCGGGAACGTTGGAAAAGCTCTGCAGCCAGCCGCTGTGCGCCGGGTCGGAACCGCGCCCGTGCGCGACGAGGAACGAGCGCATCGTCCCGTTTTCCAGATTGGCGAAGTGGAGGCGCGGTTTCCACGAAGGCTGCGCAAAATCGACGATTCCGACCACGTCGGCGCGCCACAGATGATTGCGCACGCGCCCGGCCTGCTTCGACGCGACGTCGAGTACACGGCGCTCGTAAAGCGATAGTCCAGTGGGCGATGCGGGAACCGATGTCAGGCTGCTTGGAAAGGCACCGGCGAGCGGCGCAAGAGCCTCACCGGGCGCGGTCGAATCGGGAAGGACACCTTCGGAGGCGAAAGCCCGCGCGGGCAAAGCCAGACCGATGCCGGCGACAAGCCCGCCCTTCAGTATTTTCCTTCGACTATGTGCGCGATCCATAGTGGCGGTAATACCACAATCGGTCCCGGTGATCCACCATCTCGTCGCGCGATCGGCGCTGGGCGGGAGCGTTCCGCCGCAAAAAACGTTTGGCGGGGCCGCGACTTAGGCGCGACCCCGCCACAAACATCAGGCTACCACCTTGAGCGGCTTGCGCTGGTGCTGGGCGATCCAGTCCTCCAGCACCGGGGCGATTCGCGTCCGCCACTTGCTGCCGTTGAAGATGCCGTAGTGGCCCACCTCGGCGGCGAGGTAGTACTTCTTGCGCTTCTCGGGCAGGTGGCTGGCAAGGTGCAGCGCGGCGCGGGTCTGGCCGATGCCGGAGATATCGTCCCTCTCGCCCTCGATCGCCAGCAGCGCCGTGTCGCGGATGCCGGACAGGTCGATCCGCTCGCCGCGATGGACGAACTCGCCCTTGGGCAGAGAGTGGTTCTGGAACACGTGTTCGATCGTCTGCAGGTAGAATTCCGAGGTCATGTCGCAGACCGCGCGATATTCGTCGTAGAAGGCCTTGGTGGCATCGGCGCTGTCACCGTCGCCCGCGACCATGTGCTTGAACATGCCGTAGTGGCTCATCATGTGGCTGCCGAGGTTCATCGCCATGAACCCGGCAAGCTGCAGGAAGCCCGGATAGACGCGGCGGCCGCCGCCCGGATAGGTCGCCGGAACGGTGGCGATGACGTTCTGCTGGAACCACGAAAGCGGCTGCTGCATCGCCACGTCATTGACGCTGGTGGGCGCCTCGCGCGTGTCGATCGGGCCGCCCATCATGGTGAGAGTGGCGGGACGGCAGGGGTGCTCCTTGGCGCCCATGATCGCGGCGGCGGCGTAGGCCGGAACCGAGGGCTGGCACACCGCGAGGACGTGGGTGCCGGGGCCGATGTGTTCGAGGAAAGAAATGACGTAATCGATGTAGTCGTCGAGATCGAAGCGCCCGGCGCTCATCGGCACCAGCTTCGCGTCGGCCCAGTCGGTGATGTAGACTTCGGCGCTTTCCACCATGCGCGCGACGGTGCCGCGCAGCAGGGTGGCATAGTGGCCGCTCATCGGTGCGACGATAAGGAGCTTGGGCGCGTCCTTGCCGAATCCAGGATGCTCGAATCGCAGCAGGTTGCCGAACGGCTTGTGCAGCACGATCGATTCGGTGACCGGCTGGATCTTGCCGTCGACGGTCACGGTCTCGATGTCAAACGAGGGCTTTCCGCGGGGGGAAGCGGCGTGCGCGAAGACGTCCAGTGCCGAGGCCATGACCGGGCCGAGACCCGAATAACCGAATGGAAGCGAGGGGTTGGTCAGCAGTTCGGCGCCAACCGACGCCCATGCGGCAGCGCTGCTCATCATGGCGCGCTGCAACTCGTAGGCATTGTAGAGCAAGTCGATTCTCCTGGCCGTTTCGGGGCCGAAACAGCCGTTGTGAGGGGTTCTTACTCCCCAACTAGGGAACTAGAGGTTACCGTTGCAACGCGGCAATTCCGATTTCAGGCAGGTGATCTTCGCAAGAGAGGCACGTTTCGCCGCGAATCGGACAGTATGTCCATGGCTAGAAGGAAGCCTTTTCCTCCGCTTCGCGACGCTGTAAGGCGCGGCGCCATGGATGGGACGCAAGGCAATGCCCCGGGGCAAGAGACCATGACTGAAGAGCCGAAGCGGCCACGCCGCAGTCTCGGCCCGCTGCGCATGGTCTGGCGCGAGATGCTCAAGTATCCGGGGCGCATGGCCACGGCAGGCGCGGCGCTGATTACGACGGCGACCTCGACGCTGGCGATCCCTTATGGCTTCCGGCAGATCATCGACAAGGGCTTCGCGCAAGGCGCCGACCCGAATGCGATCCGCTCGTGGTTCCTGATGCTGATGGGCGTGGTCGTGGTGCTCGCCATTGCAACGGCGATCCGGTTCTACTCGGTCTCGTGGCTGGGCGAGCGCGTCGTCGGCGACATTCGCCTGCGCGTGCAGCGCCACCTGCTGACTTTGGCGCCGAGCTTCTTCGAGGAGAACAGCCCCAAGGAAATCTCCTCGCGCATGACCGCCGACACCGCGATCATCGAGCAGATCGTGGGCACCACCGTCTCGGTCGCGCTGCGTAACGCGATCATGGCGCTGGGCGGGGTGATCTATCTCTTCGCGCTGGAGCCGGGGCTGACGGCGTGGCTGGTCATCGCCATTCCGGTGGTGATCCTGCCGATCGCCGCTTTCGGTCGCAAGCTGCGCGCCGTCTCGCGATCCAGCCAGGACCGCGTGGCAGACATCGGCGCGCTGACTGCCGAAGTGCTGGGCGCATTGAAGGTCGTGCAGGCGTTCAACCAGGAAGGCCGCGAGCAGGGCCGCTTCGCCGCCGCTGTGGAGCGCACGTTCGATACCGGCCGTCACCGCATCATGATCCGCGCGATCATGACCGCGGTGATCATGTTCCTGATCTTCGGCTCGATCACCATGATCATGTGGCGCGGCGCGATCGGCGTGGCCGAGGGCTCCATCACCGGCGGCACCATCGCCGCCTTCGTGGTAACGGCGGGCATCGTCGCAGGCGCGTTCGGCTCGCTCACCGAGGTCTACGGCGATCTCGTGCGCGGCGCGGGCGCGGCCAGCCGCCTCGCCGAGCTGCTGAGCGAGCATCCCACCATCGCCCCTCCGGCGCGCGCTCTGGTGCTGCCGAGCCCGGCGCGCGGCAAACTGGCGTTCGAGCGCGTGACCTTCCGCTATCCTTCGCGGCCCGAACTTCCGGCGCTGCACGACTTCAATCTGACCATCGAGCCGGGCGAGACCGTCGCTATCGTCGGCCCCTCGGGCGCGGGCAAGTCGACGCTGTTCCAGCTGGCCGAGCGGTTCTACGACCCGCAGG
Organism: Novosphingobium resinovorum; assembly: GCF_027922145.1. Taxonomy (GTDB): domain Bacteria; phylum Pseudomonadota; class Alphaproteobacteria; order Sphingomonadales; family Sphingomonadaceae; genus Novosphingobium; species Novosphingobium resinovorum. Next base: position 36,766 of record NZ_BSFC01000044.1, read on the forward strand.
GCGGCGCCATCAAGATCGACGGTGTCCCGCTCGCCTCCGCCGATCCAGCCGAGATCCGCCAGCGCATCGCCCTGGTTCCGCAGGAAGGCGTGCTGTTCGCCGCCTCCGCGCGCGACAATCTGCGCTACGGCAACTGGAATGCCGACGACGAGGCGATCTGGCAGGCGGCCCGCGCGGCCAACGCCGAAGGTTTCCTGCGCGCGCTGCCGCAGGGCCTCGACACGTTCCTCGGCGAAGACGGTGCGCGCCTTTCGGGCGGCCAGCGCCAGCGCATCGCCATCGCCCGCGCGCTGCTGCGCGACGCGCCGATCCTGCTGCTCGACGAAGCCACCAGCGCGCTCGATGCCGAGAGCGAACGGCTGGTGCAGGACGCGGTCGAGACGCTGATGGCGCAGCGCACCACGCTGGTCATCGCTCACCGCCTCGCCACCGTGCGCAAGGCGGACCGCATCGTCGTGATGGATGGCGGCCGTATCGTCGAGCAGGGCACGCATGAAAGCCTGAGCGGGCAGGGCGGCCTCTATGCGCGGCTGGCGTCGCTGCAGTTCGACACTGTCGTCTCGGGGCAGCCGATCGCGCCGCTGGGCTGAGGCGCCCCTTTCGTCATTGCGAGCGCAGCGAAGCAATCCAGGGCAGCGTTACACCGCCTTGGATTGCTTCGCTGCGCTCGCAATGACGAAGCGAGATTGGCCTCGCCTTCGCAACCAGCGGCACGGCCTTCAATTTACCTCCATCACTGCTCCTTTTTCACTGGCGTTGCGCGCGCGTGTAACTAAGTTACGCGCCATCGCCGGTCGTCCTGATCCGGCCGAAATATCCTGTCGCCCCCGTCCGAAAGGTCACGACATGCTTCGTTATGCCGGCAAGGCGCTCCTTGCGAGCGCCGCGCTTTCCGTTCTCGCCTTCTCCGCTCCCGTCTTCGCGCAGGACGCTGCGCCCGCAGCCAAGCCCGCGCTCGCGCCCTCGGCCGACTGGGGCAAGTTCGGCGTCCAGACCCAGTGGATCGACACTGGGGCCAAGCCGGGCGACGACTTCGACGCCTACGTCAACGGCGTGTGGAACAAGACGGCGGTGCTTCCCGCCGACCGCACCCGCTGGGGCTCGTTCATCGAACTGAGCGACCTTTCGGAAAACCGCGTCCATGGCATCCTCGACGATCTGCTTGCCGCCAACCCGGCGCCCGGCTCGGACGCCGCGCGCATCGCCGCCGCCTGGAAGGCGTTCATGGACGTCGATGCAATCAACAAGGCGGGCCTCGCCCCGGCGCAGCCCTACCTCGCCGCGATCAAGGCGGCGAAGACCCCCACCGACATCGCCACGCTGTTCGGCAAGCCCGGCTATGCCTCGCCGATCGGCCTCTATGTCGGCGCCGACGACAAGCAGAGCGACATCTACGCGCTCAATGCCAATATCTCCGGCATGGGCCTGCCCGACCGCGACTACTACCTGAAGACCGACGCACGCTCGATCGAACTGCGCGACAAGTACAAGGCCTACCTGACGTTCGTGCTCGGCAAGGCGGGCTACGCCGATGCCCCGGCCGCCGCCGCTTCGGTGCTGGCGCTGGAAACGCAGCTCGCCAAGGCCGACTGGGACCGTGCCGCCGCCCGCAACCCGGACCTCACGTACAACAAGGTGCCGCTCGCCGAATTCGAAGCAATGGGCTCGCCCGGCGTCGTCAAGGCGTTCCTGTCGGCCGTGGGCGCGGACAAGGCCAGCTACGTGCTGATCGGCGAGATGCCGCCGACGGCCGAGGAGTTCAAGGCCGCCGGGATCGACCCGGCCAAGGCGGGCGACCAGTTCGGCCCCGGCATGCCGGCCGTCGTCAAGCTGATCGAGACCACCCCCATCGCCACCTGGCAGGCCTACCTCGCCGCGCACTTCCTGCGCGACAACGCCTCGGTCCTGCCCAGCGACATCGATGCCGCCACCTTCGATTTCTACGGCAAGACCCTGAGCGGCCAGCCCGAGCAGCGTCCCCGCTGGAAGCGCGGTATCGCGGCGGTCGAGGGCATGGCGGGCGAACTCGTCGGCAAGCTCTACGCGGCGAAGTACTTCCCGCCCGCGCAGAAGGCGGCGATGGCCGACCTCGTCGCCAACTTGCGCAAGGCGATGGCCGCCAACCTCAAGGATCTCAAGTGGATGAGCCCGGTCACGCGGGTAAAGGCGGAGGAGAAGCTCGACGCCTTCACCCCCAAGATCGGCCAGCCGGACGTGTTCAAGACCTATGAGGGCCTGACCTTCTCGCCCACCGACCCGCTGGGCAACACCATGGCGGCGGGCAAGTGGCAGACCGCCTTCGACATGAACCGCATCGGCGGTCCGGTCGATCGCACTGAATGGGGCATGCTGCCCGAGACGGTGAACGCCTACTACAACCCGGCGATGAACGAGATCGTATTCCCGGCGGCGATCCTGCAGCCGCCGTTCTTCAACCTCTCGGCCGATCCGGCGGTCAATTACGGCGGCATCGGCGCGGTCATCGGCCACGAGATGAGCCACGGCTTCGACGACCAGGGCGCCAAGTACGACGGCACCGGCAACTTGCGCGACTGGTGGACGCCGCAGGATCTCGCTGCGTTCCAGAAGCTGCAGGCGGCGCTGGCGGCGCAGTACGATGCCTTCTGCCCGTTCGACGACGGCAAGGATGGCAAGGCCTGCGTCAACGGCAAGCTGACGATGGGCGAGAACATCGGCGATCTCGGCGGCCTCAGTCTCGCCTACCGCGCCTACAAGCTCTCGCTGAACGGCAAGGAAGCGCCGGTGATCGACGGCGTCACCGGCGACCAGCGCTTCTTCATGGGCTGGGCGCAGGTCTGGCGTTCGAAGGTGCGCGAGGCGCAGGCGCGCCAGTTCCTCGTCACCGACCCGCACTCGCCGCCGCAGTACCGGGTCAACGGCATCGTGCGCAACTTCGACGAATGGTACAAGGCGTTCGGCGTGAAGCCGGGCGACAAGCTGTACCTCGCGCCCAAGGACCGCGTGCGGATCTGGTGAGCTAAGCAAGGCCCCAATTCTGCCGCCTGAAAGGGCAGCAGAATTGGGGCTTTCACCCACCCTTCGTCATTGCGAGCGAAGCGAAGCAATCCAGGGCAGCACCACGCCGCCCCTGGATTGCTTCGCTTCGCTCGCAATGACGAACAGGGTCTTCCACCTCACATTTCTGCAATGCAGCACGTCCCCGGTTGACTTGCCCGCCCGGTGCGGCATGACCTCCAGCTTATGGACCTGACCCTAACCGCGATCCTCCTCGGCATTGTCGAGGGCCTCACCGAGTTCCTGCCCGTCTCCTCGACTGGCCATCTCATCCTTGCCACCCGCCTGTTCGGCTATGATTCGAGCCAGTGGGCGACCTTCAACATCGTCATCCAGCTGGGCGCGATCCTGGCCGTGATCGTGCAGTTCTGGCGCACGTTCTGGGCCGTGGGCATGGGGCTGCTCAAGCTCAACCCCACCTCGATCCGCTTCGTGCGCAACGTGCTGCTGGCCTTCATCCCTTCGGCGGTGCTGGGCCTGCTGTTCAACAATTATATCGAGGGCCTGTTGGGTGAGCCCGCGGTGGTCGCCTGGGCGCTCATCATCGGTGGCATCGCGATCCTCGGCATCGAGAAGGTCGCCAAGCCCGGCCCGCTTACCGGCGTTTCGGAACTGCCCGCAGTCAAGTGTATCGGCGTCGGTTTCGCGCAGTGCCTCGCCATGGTGCCGGGCGTCAGCCGCTCGGGCGCGACGATCATGGGCGCGCTGTCGATGGGGATCGAGCGCCGGACGGCGGCCGAGTTCAGCTTCTTCCTCGCCGTGCCCACCATGGTCGGTGCCACGACTCTGGAACTTCTCAAGCACCACAAGGAACTGATGGCGGGCGCGGGGCCAGTGGGCTGGAACGAGATCGCGGTCGGCTTCGTCGTCTCGTTCATCGTCGCGCTGGTGGTGATCAAGGCGTTCATGGCCTTCGTCAGCAAATCCGGCTTCGCACCCTTCGCGTGGTATCGTATCGTCGCTGGCGCACTGGCGCTGTTCCTGCTGTCGAGGATCTGAAGACATGAGCAAAGAGGAGAAACTCGGCCGCAAGGATTACGAGAAGCTCCTCGAGCCGATGGAGGAGGAACTCGTCGGCATGGCGCGCTGGGCGCAGAAGAAGGGCGCGCGCATCGTCATCCTGTTCGAAGGGCGCGATACGGCGGGCAAGGGCGGCGCGATCAAGGCCGTCTCCGGCCAACTCAACCCCCGCCAGTGTCGCACCGTGGCGCTGGCCGCGCCGAGCGAGCGCGAGCAGGGCCAGTGGTACTTCCAGCGCTACGTCGACCATCTGCCGGCGAAGGGCGAGATCGTCCTGTTCGACCGCTCGTGGTACAACCGCGCCGGGGTCGAGAAGGTGATGGGCTATGCCACCGGGGACGAGGTCGATGCGTTCCTGCGCCACGCGCCCACCTTCGAGAAGATGCTGATCGACGACGGTATCCTGCTGTTCAAATACTGGCTCTCCTGCGATCAGGACAAGCAGGAGGAGCGCCTCCACGAACGGCTGGACGACCCGCTCAAGCGCTGGAAGCTGTCGCCGGTCGATATCGCCGCGCGCGACAAGTACGGCGAATATACCAAGGCGCGCGAGGCGATGCTCAAGGCCACGCATACCGATCATGCGCCGTGGACGCTGGTGGACTTCAACGACCAGCGGCTCGGCCGTCTGACCCTGATTCGCGATCTGCTGGCGCGGCTGCCCGATACGAAAGTGGAAGCGCCCGAACTCGACCTGCCGCCACTCGATGCCGAACCGAAGCGCGAGAAATTCGGCGTCCTGGAGCCGATAAAGCCGTTTCCGCTCTCCTGAGCATCACGCGAATCGGTGCCGCGCCCTTGACTTTGCGAGGCCAATCCAGCAAGGGGCGCAACCTTGAAGGGCGGCGCCTCGGTGTCGCCCCTTTATAGTTTTTCGTAACGCCGGCCTGCCAGGGCGGCTGCAACTTAGAAAGTACAGGATACCGCCATGGCGAAGCCCGCAACCGTCAAGATCCGTCTTGTCTCGACCGCCGACACCGGCTTTTTCTACGTGACCAAGAAGAATCCGCGGAACACGACCGAGAAGTTCAGCTTCAAGAAGTACGATCCCGTCGTGCGCAAGCACGTCGAGTTCAAGGAAGCCAAGATCAAGTAAGGTTCACGGTCGGTTCAAGGCTGTGGACCCAACGGGAAAGCCATGAACCACGTGACAAAAACCTTTCGATCCTGTGTGAGCGCGGCCGCTTTGGCCGCGCTTTCCGTGTCCGCCGCTCTCGTCCCCGCGCAGGCTGTCGCAGCCGCGCCCGATGACGCGAAACAAGTCGAGCAGGCCGTCGCGGCCTTGCGCGGCATCGGCACGTTGAAGGCGGACTTCGTCCAGACCGACCGCTCGGGGCAGACCGTCAGCGGCGTGCTGACGATGAAGAGCCCCGGCAAGATCCGCTTCCAGTATCAGCCGAGCGCCAAGATGCTGATCGTCGGCGACGGCAGGGCGCTGAACTTCATCGACTATGAAGTGCGCCAGGTGCAGCGCTGGCCGATCAAGAACAGCCCGCTCGGCGCGCTGCTCGATCCCAGCCGCGACGTCGCGAAGTTCGGCAAGCTGATCCAGACCGGCAATCCGGGCGTCGTCAGCATCGAGGTGCGCGATCGCTCGCACCCCGAGTACGGGGTGATCACCCTGATCTTCACGCGCAAGGCGTCGGCCCCGGGCGGGCTGGAACTGACCTACTGGGTCTCGCTCGATTCGCAGAACAAGCGCACCACCATCAGCCTGTCCAACCAGCGCTATGGCGTCCCGGTGACCGACAACGACTTCCGCTGGAACGACCCGCGCCCGCGCAATCGTCGTTAAGTGACCAACCCCTGATCGTCGATGACGGAAGGCGTTTTATCGCCGAATGTGCGGCTCTAGCGACAAACGGCGACAGTTTTCTTAACTTCGTTCACTTGGCAGTCAGGAGCCACGCCCCATATAGGTCTTGTCAGAACGGTTGTGAGGCGGGTTTCCCCCCTGTTGCCCGCGCCTCCTGAGTGACCGCTCTGATACTAGCGTGACGAACGCTTACAGGAACCCTCGAGCCTCTGCCCCCGGCTCGAGGGTTTTCTGTTTTCTTGGGTCAGGATTGGCCCATGCCGGGCTGCGAACGGCACCGTTCTCGCTCCGGCCTGAGCCAATCCTGACCCAAGAAAAGCACACGCATCCTCCCCGGAACGGGGAGGGGGCCATCCGCAGGATGGTGGAGGGGCACCCTCGGTTTACGCGAGGTCGGGGACTGGCAATTCCCGCAGGCGATGCCTAAAGCCACGCGCATGAAGATCGCCACCTGGAACATCAACTCCGTCCGCCTGCGCATCGACCAGGTCGAACGTTTCCTCACCGAGCAGGCCCCCGACGTGCTGTGCCTGCAGGAGATCAAGGTGGCGGAGCCCCTGTTCCCCCACGAGATGTTCGAGCGCCTCGGCTACACCCACCGCGCCATCCACGGCCAGAAGGGCTATCATGGCGTCGCGACTGTCTCGAAAGTGCCGTTCCGCGACTTCTCGAAGCACGACTGGCAGGACAACGGCGAGGCCCGGCACATCGGCGTCGAACTGCTCGGCCCCGGGCAGGGCATGGTGCTGGAGAACGTCTACATCCCGGCAGGAGGCGACGTCGCCGACCGCGAGGTGAACCCCAAGTTCGGCCAGAAGCTCGACTTCCTCGAACGCATGACCCGCTGGGCCGACAAGATCGACCGCCCGACCCTGATCGTCGGCGACTTCAACATCGCCCCGCTCGAATCGGACGTCTACGATCACAAGGCGCTGCTCAAGGTCGTCAGCCATACCCCGCTTGAAGTGGAAACCCTCAAGCGCCTGCAGGACGCGGCGGGCTTCGACGATCTCGGCCGCCGCTTCATCCCGGCGCCGGAACGCAACTATTCCTGGTGGTCCTACCGCAGCTACTGGCGCCAGAAGGACCAGGGCCGCCGCCTCGATCACATGTGGGCCTCGCCGGACCTCGCCCCGCAGGCGCGCGGGCACCACTTCGTCGAGGAAACGCGCCGCTGGGACCAGCCGAGCGACCACATCCCGCTCGTCACCGAGTTCGAACTCTGAGCGAGGAGGCCGCCTCGACGCGCCGCGTGGCGCTGGCGCTCGACGCGCTGCGCCATGGCTGGCCGGTGCGGGTGGCCGGCGTGGTGCTGCTTCCCGCCGAGACGGCCTTCGCGCCCGGCGTCACCGCCCCGCGCATGCTGATTTCGGCCGCCCGCGCGGCGACGCTGAAGCTCGCCAACCAGCGCGAGGCCGCCGTGCCCGAAGCGCCGGTGCTGATTCGCGCCGCCGAGCCCTTCGACCTCGACACCGCGCGCGCGGTGGCCGATCCCGCGCTCGACCTCGCCTATCCGATGAAAGGTCCCTTCGCGGCCGAGCATATCGAGGATGGCGATGCGGCGCGCACCGCGATGGAACTGGCGCGGCTTGCCGGTATCCTGCCCGCCTTCCTCGTCGCGCCGAATCAGGATGGCGAGGCGCAGGACGTTTCCAGTGCCGACCTCGCCGCGTGGAAAGACACCGCGCACCTCGCGATAGCCTCGCGCGCGAAGCTGCCCGTCGAGGCGGCGGAGAATGCCGAGATCGTCGCGTTCCGCGCGCTCGACGACTTGCGTGAGCACGTCGCGCTCGTCATCGGTACGCAGGACGGCGACCGGCCGCCGCTGGTGCGCCTCCATTCCGAATGCCTGACCGGCGACATTCTCGGCAGCCTCAAGTGCGACTGCGGGCCGCAGCTGAACGCAGCGCTGCGGGCAATGTCGGCGGAGGCCGGAGAGGGGGGCTGGGGCGTGCTGCTGTACTTGCGGCAGGAGGGGCGCGGCATCGGCCTCGTCAACAAGCTGCGTGCCTATGCGCTGCAGGATGCGGGCTACGACACGGTGGACGCCAACAACCGCCTCGGCCTGCCGACCGAGGCGCGCGATTTCCCGGTGGCGGCGCGGATGCTGGACCTGCTGGGGGTACGGGCGATCCGGCTGATGACCAACAACCCGGCCAAGGTCGCGGCGCTGAAAGGCGTCGGCGTCGAGGTAGTGGAGCGGGTGCCGCACCAGTTGCCGCCCAACCCGCACAACGCGCGCTATCTCGAAACCAAGCGCGACCGGACCGGGCATATTCTCTGAGCGCCTGCTCCGACGTTCGTCATTGCGAGCGCAGCGAAGCAATCCAGGGTGGCATTATACTGCCCTGGATTGCTTCGCTGCGCTCGCAATGACGAGGGGGGTGGGATTGGCGAGTTGAACGCCACACCCTATCTACCCTCCGATGCCTGAACTTCCTGAAGTCGAAACCACCGTGCGCGGGCTCGAGCGCTTCCTCGACGGTGAGCGGATCGCCCGCGTCACGCTGAACCGTGCGGACTTGCGCCGCCCGTTCCCGCCCGATCTGGTGCAGGTGCTCACTGGCGCGCGGGTCACTGGCATGGGACGCCGGGCAAAGTACGGGCTGATCCATACCGACCGCGAACAGACCATGGTGTTCCACCTCGGCATGTCCGGTCGCTGGCGGATCGAGCCGGAGACGCCCGACAAGCACGATCATCTCGTGCTGGAGACGGGCTCCGGTCACGTATTGGCGCTCAACGACGCGCGGCGGTTCGGTTCGGTCGATCTCGCCCCGACCGCGACGCTCGACGTCTGGGGGGCGTTCGCTTCGCTCGGGCCGGAGCCGCTGGGCGACGGCCTGACGCCGGCACATCTGCGCGCGGCTTTTGCGGGGCGGATCGCGCCGATCAAGCAGATGCTGCTCGACCAGACCATCGTGGCGGGGCTCGGCAACATCTACGTGTGCGAGGCGCTGTTCCGCGCCGGGATACGGCCGGACAAGGAGGCGGGGCGCGTCAGCCTGCCCGCGCTGGCCCGGCTGGTGCCCGCGATCAAGCAGGTGCTGGGCGAATCGATCGCGGCGGGGGGCTCGACCATCAAGGACTACGCGCAGCCGAACGGCGAACTCGGCTACTTCGCGGCATCGTGGCAGGTCTATGGGCGTGAGGGCGATCCTTGCGGTTGCGGCGCACCGGTCCTGCGCTTCGTGCAGGGCGGGCGGAGCACCTTCTGGTGCCGGCGCTGCCAGCGGTAGCGCCGCACCGGAATGTACTATGGCCGCGCGGCGTCTGAGCGTGGCCGCTTGCGGCCACGAACGCCAGAAATAGGCGGTTTCGCGCCGCCGCCTCGGCTTGACGGAACCCCGCCCGAACTGTAAGGGGCGCGCTTTCCGGCGAGTCCGTTCGCCGAATAGATTCGTTAGGCAATTGGGGCCGCTCACCGTGTTGGCCGCCCAGACAGAGGAATATCGATGGCCAATACGCCGCAAGCTCGCAAGCGCATCCGTCGCAACGATCGCCGTGCAGAGATCAACACCAACCGCGTGAGCCGCATCCGCACCTTCCTGAAGAAGGTCGAAGGCGCCCTGGCCGGTGGCGACAAGGACGCGGCTGTTGCCGCCCTCAAGGAAGCGCAGCCCGAGCTGGCTCGCGGCGTTGCACGCGGCGTGCTCCACAAGAACACCGCAGCGCGCAAGATGTCGCGTCTGACGAAGCGCGTCGCCGCTCTCTGATTCGAGCCACCCTCTCCGATTCGAGAGGGTGATTCGCCGACTAGGATAGGTTGCTAGCTACCTGTCTCAGGACGAAACAAGAACGGAGCCGGGGTCGCCTGACCTCGGCTCCGTTCTCGTTTTTGCGGCATCGCAGCATGGGGCAAAGCAAAGCCCCGGAAACACTGCGATTCGGAGTGCTGCAATGCGCAACGCGCTGATTTTTAAGCGTATTACAGTTTGGCTACGGATTTTGGGCACTCCCACGTGAGTCAACCTTCATAATTTTTTTTATTTGGGGATCGCCGTCTTGCCTGCGCTGCAAACCGGTTCCTAAAAGGGTCCCCGGCCGTTGCGGAACGGGCCGGGGATACAGCGATTCACAGTGGAACAACCGCCGCGGACAAGCGTTCGCGGTGAGGGGAAGTTTTTACTTTGGATGCGCTGGTCGCTCTGTTTCGCGTCACCGGCGGGATCACGCCAACACACGCGAACAAGGGGGTTCGAAACGATGTCGAATACATCAGCAGGACACCCCTCGGTGAATCCCCCAGTGACCGCGATGGTCGAAGGTACGAACTTGAATAGGAAGTCGAAGGCGGTGCGAGTGGCGATGGAAGAGGATCAGGAAGCCGTAAACCTGGCGGCGGACTGGGCGGACATCAGCCAGGGCCTGCGCAAGGATCTTGGGCATCAGGCACACAGCCAGTGGATCAAGCCGATCCAGCCGGGCAACTGGTGCAAGGAAACCGGTACGCTCGATCTGTATCTGCCGACGGAGTTCTCGGCGAACTGGGTCAACGACCGCTTTGCCGATCGCCTGTCGCTGGCATGGAAGATCGCGCGGCCCGACGTGCGTCACGTGCGCATCCTCGTGCATCCCGGCCGTCGCCAGCTGCCCGAACTGCGTCTGGGTGGCGGTGGTGGCCGTCCCGCCAGCGCCCCGGCCAACGATTCGGCTGCCGGCGTCGCGGACCCGCTGTCGGTTGCGCTTGCAGGCGAATCGTTCGCCTCGCTCGGCCAGGGTCCTGCAGGCATCGATGCCTCGCAGACCTTCACCAGCTTCGTCACCGGCACCTCCAACGTGCTGGCCTGCAACGCCGCGCAGCGCATGGCCGCTACCGAGCAGCCGCAGTTCTCGCCGCTCTACCTCAAGGCCGCTACGGGTCAGGGCAAGACGCACCTTCTGCACGCGATCGGTCACGCCTATCTTGCAGCGCACCCCCACGCGCGAATCTTCTACTGCTCGGCCGAGCGTTTCATGGTCGAGTTCGTGCAGGCGCTGCGCCAGAACCAGATGATCGAATTCAAGTCGCGCCTGCGCGGCTTCGACCTGCTGCTGGTCGACGACATCCAGTTCATCATCGGCAAGGCATCGGCGCAGGAAGAACTGCTCTACACGATCGATGCGCTGCTGCAGGAAGGCAAGCGTCTGGTCTTCGCCGCCGACCGTGCGCCCCAGGCGCTCGACGGCGTCGAGCCGCGCCTGCTCTCGCGCCTGTCGATGGGCCTCGTCGCCGACATCCAGCCCGCCGACATCGAACTGCGCCGCTCGATCCTCGAGAATCGTCTCGGCCGTTTCGCCTCGGTCGAAGTGCCTGCCGACGTCATCGAGTTCCTGGCGCGCACCATCAACCGCAACGTGCGTGAACTGGTCGGCGGCCTCAACAAGCTGATCGCTTATGCGCAGCTGACCGGGCAGGCGGTTTCGCTCCAGCTCGCCGAAGAGCAGCTGACCGACATCCTCTCGGCCAACCGTCGCCGGATCACCATCGACGAGATCCAGCGCACGGTCTGCCAGTTTTACCGCATCGACCGCACCGAGATGAGCAGCAAGCGCCGCGCGCGCGCCGTCGTGCGCCCACGTCAGGTGGCGATGTACCTCGCCAAGGTGCTGACGCCGCGTTCCTATCCGGAGATCGGCCGCAAGTTCGGTGGCCGCGATCACTCGACGGTGATCCATGCGGTGCGCCTGATCGAGGAATTGCGCACGCGCGATGCCGACATGGACGGCGACGTACGCTCGCTGCTGCGCCAGCTCGAAAGCTGAGGCTTGTCCCGGCGCCATGCCGGGATATGAACGCCTTTTGCACGGACTTGTCCGCGCATTTGTCCACAGGGGCCGAGGACGTGTTCCTCGGCCTTTTCGTTTGGGCGCCGTCAAAGGTTAACCGCCCGTTTCATCACGTAATTTAACGTTTGCATAAGATTCGGCTCCGTAAGCGGGAGGCGGCGCAATCGCGTTTCATTCTTAGCTTCAGCAGAAGAGGCATTCCCCCCATGCGCTTCTACCAGGCCACGACTTTCCTGTTCCCCCGCAGTTATGAGCGGCGGATTCTTTTCGTATGCTTCGGCGCCGTTCACGTGCCTCTCATCGCCTGCATCGTGCTGCAGGCGACGACCGGGCATTGGCAACTCGATACCCTGCTCACGCTCCTCGTCGCCACGCTGGTGGGCACGGGCCTGGGGCTTGCGGCAATTCATGCGCTGCTCGCCCCGATCGCGCAGGCGACGACGATGCTCCAGTCGATCCAGATGGGCGAGCGGATCGCGGCGATCCCGCAAGGCGCCGACGACCTCGTCGGCCGCCTGCTGCGCGGCGTGACGACTGCTGCGCATGAAAACGCGGCGCGCATCGAGCGCCTTGTCGATGCGGCCGAGCGTGATCCGCTGACCGGAATCCGCAACCGCCGCGGGTTCCTCGATTCGGCCAAGCAGATACTGCGCGGGCGCTCCAATGCAGTGCTGGCGCTGATCGACATCGATCATTTCAAGCGCATCAACGACGAGTGCGGCCACGATGTCGGCGACCTCGTGCTCAAGGCGCTGGCCCGCCGCATCGAGGACCACGTGCGCCGCAGCGATGTCGCCGCGCGCTGGGGCGGCGAGGAATTCGCCGTGCTCCTGCCCGACACCACGCTCGACGAGGCGCGCCTCGTCATGGAGAGGCTGCGGGCGACGGTCGCGCTCGATACCAATCTGGGCGTCGAGGACCGCGCCGTGACGTTCTCCTGCGGGCTGGCGTCGGTGCGGGACTTCGCGCTGCTGGAAGATGCCACGAAGCATGCGGACGCGGCGCTCTATGCGGCGAAGCATGGCGGGCGCAACCGCGTCCAGGTGCTCAGGCCCTGACCCTTTTGCCGCCAGCGCAATCTGCTTCACCGGCCTGCCCGTATGATGTAGGCGCTTGGACATGATTCCCGCCACGTTCTCGCAGGCCCTGCTTCGCGGCCTTCGCAGCCGTTGCCCGCGTTGCGGCGAGGGCAGTCTGTTTTACAAGTGGCTCAAGCCGCGCGAGCGTTGCCCGGTCTGCACCATGGACCTGACGCCGCAGCGTGCGGACGACTTTCCGGCATACATCTCCATGATCGTCACCGGCCACCTGATGGCGCCGCTGATCATAGCGCTTTCGGTGGACTACGACCTGGGGCCGATGGCGATGTTCGCGATCCTAGTGCCGCTGGCCATTGCGATGATGATCGGCATGCTCCAGCCCGCCAAGGGCGGCGTCATCGCGGTGCAGTGGTGGTTCGGCATGCACGGGTTCGTGAAGGAGCGGCTTGTGGAAGCGGCCGTGCCTGAAGCGCCCGGAGACGAACAGGCGAAATGACGCTCACCGCCGATCGTCTCGGCCGCTTCGCGCGGCATATCGTCCTGCCCGAAGTCGGCGGGGCCGGACAGGTCGCGCTGAGCGAGGCGCATGTGGTGCTGGTCGGCTGCGGCGGGATTGGCAGTCCTGTCCTGCAGTATCTCGCCGCAGCCGGCATAGGCCGTCTCACGCTGGTCGATGATGACGTGGTCGACGTCAGCAACTTGCAGCGCCAGACGATTTATACGCCATCGGATATCGGCAGGCCCAAGGCGGAAGCGGCGGCCGAATGGGTGCGGCGTTTTGATCTTGGCCTGAAGGTCGATCCCGTCGTTGCGCGGCTGGGGGATGACAACACGCGTGACGTCCTTTCCGGCGCGGACCTCGTACTGGACGGCTGTGACAACTTCGCGACTCGGCTCCTCGTGTCAGATACGTGCGTAAAACTGGGCATTCCGCTGACGACGGCGGCGATCGGGCGGTTCCAGGGGCAGGTCGCGAACTTCGCCGGTCACTTGCCGGGGCACGCCTGCTACCGTTGTTTCGTGGGCGATGCCTTCGACGCGGTGGACTGCGATACCTGCGCCGCCGACGGCGTGCTCGGGGCGATGGTCGGCATGGTCGGCACGTTCGCGTCGATGCACGCGATGCGGGTGCTGCTGGCGGGACACACGGCGCTGGGCGAGCCGCAGTTCGGGACCTTGCATCTGATCGACGGACTGGCGCCGTCGATGCGGCCGCTCAGGATCGCCAAGGACCCCGCGTGCCGGGGGTGTAACCACTGAGGTATTCGTCGTCCCGGACTTGATCCGGGACCGCTGGGCGTCTTTAGGCGAGAGCCATCGACAAAATGCCTCGCCGTTAGCCGGGCGGTTCACGGCCAGCGGTCCCGGATCAGGTCCGGGACGACGCCAGAACCTCCTCCACCCACGCAGGCACCAGTTCGCTTGCCGGTCCATGCCGCGCCTCGTCGAACCATGCGGTCCCCTGCGAGGGTTCGAGGTTGAGTTCCAGCGTCTCCACGCCGAGTTCCCGTGCATTGCGCACGAAGCCCGCCGCCGGATAGACCGCGCCGGACGTCCCGATCGAGACGAACAGGTCCGCCTGCTCCAGCGCCGCGAAGATCTCGTCCATGCGATAGGGCATTTCCCCGAACCATACGATGTCCGGCCGCAGCGCCGCTTCTCCGCATTCGGGGCAGGCGGGACGGTCGATCAGCGGGCCGATCCAGCGCGGGCGTTCGTCGCAGGCCATGCACCAGGCGTTCAGGTGCTCGCCGTGCATATGGAGCACGCGTTTCGCTCCGGCGCGTTCGTGCAGGTCATCCACGTTCTGAGTGACGATCAGCAGGTCGCCTTCCCATTCCGCGTCTAGCTTTGCCAGCGCGCGGTGGGCAGCGTTGGGCTGCTTGGTCTGGATCGCTTCGCGGCGCATGTCGTAGAAGCGCAGGACGAGGTCGGGGTCGCGCGCGAAGGCCTCGGGCGTGGCGACGTCCTCGACGCGGTGCTGCTCCCAGAGACCGCCGCCGTCGCGGAAGGTGTCGATGCCGCTCTCGGCCGAAACGCCCGCGCCGGTGAGAATGACGATGTTGCGGATGCTGCTCATGGCTCACCTTAGCGTGCGCGCGGCGCTTGTCGAACCGGCGCGTTTGCGCCATGCGGCCGTGACAGGACTTTACGCCCGGACGGAGACAGCAGCGTGGCACGAATCGGAATCATCGGCAGCCAGGGGCGCATGGGCCAGGCGATCGCGGCCGCCATTGCCGATGCGGGCGAGGATCTGGCGGGCGGCGTCGACAAGGGCGGTGACACCTCGGCCGTCGCAGCCAATGCCGACATTCTGATCGATTTCTCCAGCCCTTCGGCGCTCGAAGGCAACCTCGATGCCGCCATCGCCGCCAAGCTGCCGATCGTCATCGGCACCACCGGGCTGGAGGAGCGCCACCACTGGCTGATCGATTCGGCGGCCGAGCACATTCCCGTCCTGCAGACCGGCAACACCTCGCTCGGCGTCACGCTGCTCGCGCATCTGGTGCGCGAGGCGGCGTCGCGGCTGGGAGAGGACTGGGACATAGAGATCGTCGAGACGCATCACCGCATGAAGGTGGACGCTCCCTCCGGCACCGCGCTGCTTCTGGGTGAGGCAGCCGCCGACGGACGCGGCGTCGGGCTGGCGAACAGCGCGGTACGTGGCCGCGACGGCATCACCGGCAAGCGCGAGGCGGGCACCATCGGTTTCGCGGCCCTGCGCGGCGGCACCGTCGCGGGCGACCACACCGTTCATTTCCTCGCCGACAACGAGCGTCTTTCGCTCTCGCACCTCGCCGAGAACCGGGGCATCTTCGCCAAGGGCGCGGTGAAGGCGGCGCAGTGGCTGCTGGCGCAGGGGCCGGGCCGCTACACGATGCCGCAGGTGCTGGGCCTTTGAAGAAGGCGGACGTCTTCGAGTTCTTCCGCCGTCTGGCGGAGGCCAATCCCTCGCCCGAGACCGAGCTGGAATTCGGCAATACCTACCAGTTGCTCGTCGCCGTCACGCTCTCGGCGCAGGCGACCGACGTGGGCGTCAACAAGGCGACGCGCGCGCTGTTCGAGTACGTGAAGACGCCGCAGCAGATGGTGGACCTCGGCGAAGAGGGGCTGAAGCAGCACATCAAGACGATCGGCCTGTTCAACACCAAGGCCAAGAACGTCATCGCCCTCTCGCAGATCCTGGTGGACCGGCATGGCGGCGAGGTTCCGGCGGACCGCGATGCCATGGTCGAGCTGCCCGGCGTCGGCCGCAAGACCGCCAACGTGGTGATGAACTGCGCCTTCGGGGCCGAGACCTTCGCGGTCGACACCCACATCTTCCGCGTCGGCAACCGCACGGGGCTCGCCAAGGGCAAGACGCCGCTGGCGGTGGAGAAGCAGCTCGAGAAGAAGGTGCCGCAGCCGTTCCGGGTTGGCGCGCATCACTGGCTGATCCTTCACGGCCGCTACATCTGCAAGGCGCGCACGCCCGAGTGCTGGCGATGCCCTGAGGTGGACTTGTGCGCCTTCAAGGACAAGGTGCTCGACCGGGGTGCGAGGAAGGCTGCGGCCTGAGGCCTACGTCCTCTTGACGAAGGCGGGTTTCGGGGAGCCAATGGGGCTTGCCGGACGTTCGCCCAGCGAGAGGATGAGCCGATGAGAACTCCCGTTGCCCTGCTGCTTGCCACCGTTGCCCTCGCCGCCTGTTCGCAGGAAGGTCCGGGTGAGACGCCGCCGCCCGAGCCTGCCGCCGAGACGACCGGGGCCGCCGTCGATTGCCTGTCGGTGACGCGTTTCAATACCACCCGCATTCGCGACGATCACACGATCGACTTCATCGGCGGTGCGGGCGGGCAAGTCTGGCGGGTGACGCTGCCCAACCGGTGCAGCGGGCTAAAATCGGCGGGCACGTTTACGTATGAAACGTCGCTCTCGCAGCTGTGCCGACAGGACATCATCTATCCGCTGCAGCAGATCGGCAACCAGTGGCAGCGCATGGGTGGCTGCGGCATGGGACCGTTCGTGCCGGTGAAGCTGGCCCGCTGATTCGTCATTGCGAGCGTAGCGAAGCAATCCAGGGCAGCATGAAACCGCCTTGGATTGCTTCGCTACGCTCGCAATGACGAAGGGTGCTTATTACCCCTCGTACTGCTCGGGGTCGATGTTGAGCCCGCGCCGCCCGTCGGCGGCGGTGTGCGAAGGTGAGTGCAGCACTTCCGCATCGGGGTCCATCAGCGGCTGCAGCATGCCTTCCGAGCGGGTGATCACCGCCGTCGCCACGGCATTGCCCACCACGTTGGTGGCCGAGCGGCCCATGTCGAGGAAAGTGTCCACGCCCAGCAGCAGCGCGATGCCTTCGACCGGCAGGCCGAACTGCGTCAACGTCGCGGCGATCACCACGAGGCTGGCGCGCGGCACCCCGGCGATGCCCTTGGAACTGACCATCAGCGTCAGCAGCATCAGGATCTGCGTCATCACCGGCACATGGATACCGTAAGCCTGCGCGATGAACATCGACGCGAAGGTCATGTAGATCATCGAGCCGTCGAGGTTGAAGCTGTAGCCCAGCGGCAGGATGAAGCCCGAAATGCGGCGCGGCACGCCGAAGCGGTCGAGCTGCTCGAACAGCTTGGGCAGGCTCGCCTCCGACGATGCGGTCGAGAACGAGAGCAGCAGCGGCTCGCGAATGTAGCGGAACAGCGTGACCACGCGCTTGCCCAGGAACAGGCCGCCCGCGCAGAACAGCAGCACCCACAGGAGAGCCATCGCAAGGTAGAACTCGCTGACCAGCACACCGTAGGTCACGATGATGCCGAGGCCCTGCGTGCCGATGACGGCGGCGATCGCGCCGAACACCGCGAAGGGCGCAAAGCGCATGACGTAGCCGGTGATCTGCAGCATCAGTTCGGACAGCGCTTCGGTGGCGCGCACGATCGGCGCGCCGCGCTCGCCGATGGCGGTGAGGCCGACGCCGACGAAGACCGAGAAGACCAGGATCTGCAGGATGTTGTTCTCGGCCATCGCCGCCAATGGGCTGGCCGGGAAGATCTCGAGGATGAAGTGGCGCAGCGTCAGCTCGCCCATCTCGAGGTCGCCCACGTCGGCGCTGCTTTCGAGGCCGACGCCGACGCCGGGCTGGAACAGGTTGACGAGGATCAGGCCGAGGCTCAGCGAGACGAGGCTGGCGGTGATGAACCAGCCCAGCGCCTTGCCGCCGATGCGGCCGAGCGCGGCGCTGTCGCCCATGCCCGCGATGCCGGTCACGATCGTCGCGAAGACCAGCGGCGCGAGGATCATCTTGATCAGCTTGAGGAACACGTCGGGCAGCAGCCGGAAATAATCGGCCCACTGCTTGAGGTGCGGATCGTCCGCCGGAAGGCTCGCGTGGAGCATGTAGCCCGCGGCGATGCCGAGGACCATGCCGATGAGAATGTAGAGCGTCAGGCGCCTGCCCATTGCGAACCCCTTGTTAATGGTGGCGTCGTGAAAGCGCCGGAGCCTATCAGTGTGGCCGGTGCGGTCAATGACGGGGGCGAGGTTTCACCCGGTTGCAAGACGCAGGGCCTTGCGTTTCGGCCCGCTTGCCCTCGAAACTAATTCCGGGTCAGCCCCTCAGAGCTGCCAGCGTCACCCGCTCGTAGATGCGGGCGAGAGCGTCGAGGTCCGCCACGGCCACGGCTTCGTCGCGCTTGTGCATCGTCGCGTTGCACAGGCCGAACTCGATCACCGGCGAGAGATCCTTGAGGAACCGCGCGTCCGAAGTGCCGCCGCTGGTCGAGAGTTCGGGCTCTACCCCGGTCTCGGCGCGGATCGCTTCGGCCAGCATGGCAGAGAACGCGCCGGGCTGCGTCAGGAACGCCTCGCCCGAGATCACGGGGCGGGCGGTGCCGCCGTGCCGCTGCGCGATCTCGGCGACGCGCGCGGCAAGGCCCTCGCCGGTGTGCAGGTCGTTGAAACGGATCGAGATGCGCGCCGAAGCCTTCGCCGGGATCACGTTGGTGGCCGGGTTGCCGCAGGAAACGTCGGTGACTTCGAGGTTGCTCGCCTGGAACCAGTCGGTGCCCTCGTCGAGCACGATGGCGTCGAGTTCGGCGAGCATCGCCACCAGCTTGGTGATCGGATTGTCGGCGAGGTGCGGGTAGGCGACGTGGCCCTGCACGCCCTCGACTTCCAGCCAGATGTTGACGGAACCGCGACGGCCGACCTTCATCATGTCGCCGAGGCGGTTCACCGAGGTCGGCTCGCCGACGAGGCAAAGGTCGGGAATCTCGCCCTTTTCGCGCATCAGGTCGATGAGGGCGAGGGTGCCGAAGCGCGCCGGGCCTTCCTCGTCGCCGGTGATGATGAAGCTGACAGTGCCGGTTTCAGGCGGGATATGCGTGACGGCCGCGACCATGGCCGCGATCGAGCCCTTCATGTCCACCGCGCCGCGTCCGTAAAGCAGTTCCTGCCCCTCGAGACCGCGCCTCTCGGGCAGGAACGGCGCGCTGGTCCAGCCTTCGCCCGGCGGCACCACGTCGAGGTGGCCGGCGAAGGCGAAGTGGCGCGAAGCCTCGGGGCCGCGGCGAATCGCGAAGAGGTTCTCGACCGGGCCGTCCGGCGCTTCTCCCGCGATGAAGCGGGTGATCTCGAAGCCGAGCGGTGCCAGCTGGTTCTCCAGGCAGTCGAACACCATGCCGGTGGCCGGGGTGACGCTGGGGCAGGCGATCAGCGCCTCGGCGAGATCGGCGACAGTTGCGGCGAGAGGGGCGGTCTGGGACATAGGGGCAGCGCCATCGCATAATAGGCGCACCATGACCATAGGAGACCGTCCATGCCCCGGCTCGACATCGAGGCCATCCCGCAGGCCAACCGCACCGGCTATCCGGCGCCTTTCGACGCGGCGGTGGAGGGCCGCTGGTGGCGGCGCCTCGCTCCTGCCGGCGGACTGACGCAGATGGGCGCGAGCCATGTGGTGCTGAAGCCGGGCGCCTGGTCCAGCCAGCGCCACTGGCACGACGACGAGGACGAACTGCTGGTCATGCTCTCGGGCGAGGCGGTCTTGGTGGAAGACGGCGGGCGCACGCTGCTGCGCGCGGGCGACGTCTGCGCCTGGGCGAAAGGCGTGCGCGACGGGCACCACCTCGTGAACGAGAGCGAGGCCGACTGCACCTTCATCGCCATCAGCGCAGGCGATCCGAACGGCGGCGGCGCCTATTCGGACATCGACATGAAGTTCGACGGCGAGGGCTACTTCCACAAGGACGGCGCCCCGTACTGATTGGTCGTCGTCCCGGATCAGGTCCGGGACGACGGACTCACTGGAATTTGGCCTCGTTCCGCCCCATATCCGCGCCAAAGGAGAGCCTCCCCGATGACCGACAAGATGCACCTCACCGATGAAGAATGGCGCGAGCGCCTCAGCCCAGAGCAGTACTATGTGCTGCGTCAGGCAGGCACCGAGCGAGCCTTCACCGGCAAATACGACGGCAACAAGCAGGAAGGGCTCTATACCTGCGCGGGCTGCGGCGCGCCGCTGTTCGAATCCGATGACAAGTTCAATTCGGGGTGCGGCTGGCCGAGCTATACCGCGCCGGTGGACGAAGCCGCGATCGACGAGCACCGCGATACCTCGCACGGGATGGTCCGTACGGAAGTGACTTGTGCGAAGTGTGATGGACACCTCGGCCACGTGTTCCCCGATGGCCCGGCGCCGACGGGGCTGCGGTACTGCATCAACAGCGCCTCGCTGGACTTCGAGCCGAAGTAAGAAGGAAGGCCCACCCCCGGCCCCTCCCGCAAGTGGGAGGGGAGAAAACACGGATCGCCCTCCCGCTTGCGGGAGGGCCGGGAGGCTTGGCCCGCAGGGCTTAGCCGGACGGGGTGGGCCGGCCATCCGCTGCCTTTCCCCCGCACCCGTGTTCACCTCGGGTTACAAATCGCCATGCAAAGTGTAGGAGCGACCCGACACATCCGTCCTTATTGGGGTTTGCATCCTACCCATGGCCAAGAATTCCGGCCCCAAAAGCTCCGGGGGCAGCCGTGCCTCGCGCGCAGCTTCCTCTTCTTCCGACAAGAAGCCGCTCTGGCGCCGCATCCTGCGCGGCGTGTTCATATGGGGCGGCGCGCTGGCGCTGCTCGGCGCGATCTTCCTGGGCACCGCCGTGTTCTTCACGATGCGCGAACTGCCCGACTATTCGGCGCTGAAGAGCAGCCAAAACGGCCAGATGATCGTCGTGCGCGCGCGCGACGGGCGCGAACTCGTCTCGCTCGGGCCGAGCTACGGCAAGTGGATGCCCTATGACGAGATCCCCGCGATCATGCGTGATGCCATCGTCTCGGTCGAGGATCGCCGCTTCCGCGAGCATCCCGGCGTCGATGCGATCGGTCTGGCCCGCGCAGTCTACATGTCGATCACCACCGACAGCCGCGCCAAGGCGACCTCGACGCTGACGCAGCAGCTGGCGCGCAACATCTTCCTCACCAACACCCGATCGTGGAATCGCAAGGCGCGAGAGATGGTGCTGGCGCTGGCGCTCGAGAGGAAGTTCACCAAGGACCAGATCCTCGAACTGTACCTCAACAAGGTCTACTTCGGCGGCGGCGCCTATGGCATCGACGCGGCGAGCCGCAAGTTCTTCGGCCACCCGGCCACCGAACTCTCGACCGCCGAATCGGCGATCATCGCCGGGCTGGTGAAGGCCCCGTCGAACTACTCGCCCACCGCGGACGTCGAGGCCGCCAAGGGGCGCGGCAAGGTCGTGCTCGGCCTGATGGCGCGCGAAGGCGTGATCTCGCAGGCGGAGGCGGACAGCGTCGATTTCTCGGACGTGCAGGTCGCGAAGGAGAAGGGCCAGAACTCGGTCCGCTATTTCACCGACTGGGCGCTGCCGCAGCTCGACATGTTGCTGCCTGAGAACAACGAGCCGATCGAGGTGTGGACCACGCTCGACCCGGCGATGCAGGACGCGGCGACCAAGTCGATCGACGCCAACGTGCCCAAGGGGGCGCAGGGCGCGCTCGTCAGTCTCGACAAGGATGGCGCGGTGCTGGCGATGGTCGGGGGCACGGATTACGTGAACTCGAACTACAACCGCGCCACTTCGGCGCTGCGCCAGCCGGGTTCGTCGTGGAAGCTGTTCGTCTACCTTGCCGCGCTTGAGGCGGGCTACACCCCCGACGATCGCGTCGTGGACGAGCCGGTGACGATCCAGGGCTGGAGCCCGCAGAACGACGGCCGCAACTTCGCCGGCCAGATCGATGTGCGCACCGCCTTCGCCTATTCCAAGAACACCGTCGCCGCGCAGCTGGGCAACGAGGTCGGCTTCGGCACCGTCGCCAGCATGGCCAAGCGCTTCGGCATCACCACCAATATCAACACCAAGCCGGCGATGGTACTGGGGACTTCCGAAGTGCGCGTGATCGACATGACACGCGCTTTCGCGGCGGTGTCGGCGGGCGGTACTTCGGTGGAGCCCTACGGCATCACCAAGGTCACCACGACCTCGGGCGAGCTGCTCTACGAGCACAAGTCGGTGCAGGGCCAGGTGCTGGTGCCGCATTACGTGGCGGCTGGCATTACCGACCTGCTGCAGACCGCCGTGGCGATCGGCACGGGCCGCGCCGCGCAGATCGGGCGTCCGGTAGCGGGCAAGACCGGCACCACCAGCTCGAACAAGGACGGCTGGTTCCTCGGCTTCTCCAGCGGCATTACGACCGGCGTATGGATGGGTCGCGACGACGCCAAGCGGGTCGCGGGGCTCTCCGGCGGTCATGCTCCGGCGCGGGCATTCTCGGACTACATGAAGGTCGCCGTCGCCAAGCGCCCGGTCGAGCAGTTCGACACCGAACTCAAGCTGCCCGAATGGCAGCTGGAGCCCGATGACGAGCAGATGCAGGGCAATCCTGACGACTATTACTACACCGACGAGAACGGCAACCTCGTCCACCCTGACGGCGCCACGCCAGACCAGCCGCCTTATGGCGGGGTTCCGAACGGGCAGGCGCCGAACGGCGGCGTGGTTCCGCCGGACTACGGGCCGCAGGGTGCGCCGGTTGCACCGCCCGCTGCGGGCAACGACTTCCTCGACCGCGCCACCGGGCGCGAGCGGGAAGATCCGGGCCTGCGTCCGGGGCAGGGCACCGGGGCCTATCCGGGCGCGCGTCCCACGCCGGTCCCGCGCGTGATGCCGACGCCGCGTCCGACGCCGACGCGGATACCCGGTACAACGCAGCCCTGATCGCCGCGTCGTTTCAAACCAAACCGCGTCATCCCAGCGAAGGCTGGGACCGCTCGCCCATTACTGCCAACTATCGTTAGGGCGCCCTGCCGGTGATTGGGTTTTACGCGGCCGGCGGTCCCAGCCTTCGCTGGGATGACGTTGGCCCATCTCCCACACACGAAAAGGCCCGCCGGATCGCTCCGGCGGGCCTTTTCCTTTTACGCCTCGGCGCGTCGTGTCAGCGCAGGCGCACCGGCACGAAAGTCGCCTGCTGGCCGCGCGGCTGGACGCGCAGGAGGAGGGCCGAGCGGCCTTCCGCCTTGGCGGCGTTGATCGCGGCGGTCAGGTCCGCTGCGGTCGTCACCGGACGGCCGTTGGCCTGCAGGATGATGAAGCCGCGCTGGAAGCCCTTCTGGCCCGCGTCCGAGTTCGGATCGACCGCCACGATGACCACGCCCTTGGTGCCGTCGGCCGCGCCGAGCTGGCGGGCGATGGTGGCCGTCAGCGGGGTCACGGTCAGGCCCAGCGAGTTCTCGATCACGCCCTTTTCCTGCTTCTGGGGCGGATTGTTGAACGCATCGCCGTCTTCGTCGCCATCGGGCGTGAAGGACTGCGAAAGCTCGTCCTCGCTCGGGCGCTTGGCGACCGTGGCGGTCAGGGTCTGGCGCTTGCCGCCGCGGATCACTTCGACCGGGATGCGTGCGCCCGGCTTGGTGTTGGCGACGATGTAGGACAGCGTCTGATCCTTGGTGACTTCCTTGCCGTCGACCGTGACGACGACGTCGCCCGCCTGCATGCCGGACTTGGCCGCCGGGCCGTCAGGCTCGACCATCTGGATGAACTCGCCCTTGTTGTGGGCGATGCCCAGCGAATCGGCGATGTCCTCGGTCACCGGCTGGATGCGCACGCCAAGATAGCCGCGCTCGATCGCCTCGCCCTTGATGAGCTTCTGGACGAGCGGGGCCGCGATCTCCGCGGGAATGGCGAAGCCGATGCCGACGCTGCCGCCCGTGGGCGAGAAGATCGCGTTGTTGATGCCGATCACCTGCCCGTTCATGTCGAACATCGGACCGCCCGAGTTGCCCCGGTTGATCGCCGCGTCGGTCTGCAGGTAGCGGTCATAGGCGCCGCCGCTCTGGGTGGAGCGGTAGACGGCCGAGACGATGCCCGAGGTCACCGTGCCGCCGAGGCCGAACGGGTTGCCGATGGCGATGATCCAGTCGCCCACGCGCGCCTTGCGGCTGTCACCGAACTTGACGAACGGCAGGCTCTTGCCCGCGTCGATCTTGAGCACCGCAAGGTCGGATGCGGCGTCCTTGCCGATCAGCTTAGCGGGATACTCGGCGCCGTCGGGCATGGTGACGGTGATCGATTCGACCTGTCCCTTGCCCTCGGCGGTGATGACGTGATTGTTGGTCACGACATAGCCGTCCGCCGAGATGATGAAGCCCGAGCCGAGCGACTGGGCCTCACGCGTCTGGGGCGCGCCGTTACCGCCACCCTGTCCGCCGAACAGCCCTTCGAACGGAGTGCCCGCGAAGGGGTTGGCGCCGCCGCCCGCGACCTGCACCTTCTGGCGGGTCGAGATATTGACGACGGCGGGCTGCAACTGCGCGGTGAGATCCGCGAAGCTGGCGGGGGCACCGGCACGCGGCACCACCTTCGAAATTTCGCTGGCCTCGTTCTGGGCCACCTGGGCACCTGCGGGGTAGCCGGTGACGAGCGATGCGGTAGCGCCTCCGATGAGGAGCGCTGTGGTCAGTCCATAGGCATATCGCACTGGCTTCACGTCCTTTGATTCCTCCGTTTCGGCGGCTTGCGCCAAGATCCGACTGGTAACCCCGAAGCGGTTTCACGCCCCGCGAGCTTAACCGGATTTGAATGATGCGGAAATCCGCCACTTTTACGAAGTTCCGGCCGCCAACTCCCGATGGGCAACGGCCGAAACCGCTCACGGCTCCCTGAAATGATTCAGATAGGCATTGTCCGGCGAGAGCAGAATGGTCTTGGCGCCGTTCGGGCTGCCGGGCGCGCCCTTGCCGAACGACACCGCGTAGCTCTGCATCGCGCGGTAGAAGTCGTAGAACTGCGCGTCCTTGCCGAAGCTGTCGGCGTAGATCTTCGCGGCCTGGGCCTCGGCCTCGGCGCGGATGATCTGCGCGTCGCGCTGGCCCTGCGCGGCGATCGTCTTCGCCTCTTCCTGGCGGCCCGCTTCCATGCGCACGAAGGCAGCGGCGAGCGCGCCCTCGGGCAGGTCGGCGCGCTTGATCCGCACGTCGACGACCTGTGCGCCGTATTCGGCGGCCTCGCGGTCGAGCAGCTTGCGGATGTTCTCCATCGCCGCGCCGCGTTCGGCGGTGAGCAGCGACTGGAAGGTGCGCTTGCCCAGTTCCTGGCGCACGACCGAGGAGAGGATCGGTTCGAGCTGCTGCGTCACCCGCTCGCTGGTGCCGGCGGAGCGGACCATCTTGATCGGATCGACGATGCGGTAGCGGGCATAGGCGTCCACGTTCAGCCGCTGCTGGTCGGTGGAGAGCACCTGCTGTTGCTGCATGTCGACCGAAAGCAGGCGCTTGTCGATGCGGATCACCTGCTCGACCAGCGGGATGCGCCAGTGCACGCCCGCGCCGGTCTGCCCGTAGGCCGCGTTGGCGATATAGGGGTTGTAGACCCGCACCGGGCGGCCGGTCTGGACGACGACCGCCTGCTCGTCCTCGGGAACGACGATGGTGCTCATCATCAATCCGACGACGACGGCGCCCGCCGCGATCCACGCGGCCTTGTAGTCATGCCACAGGTTCATCACTGACCTCCCGTGCTGGTCGGTACGCTGACCGAGGTGTCGGGAGCGGGTGCGGCACGGCGCTGCATCTCGGGCAGCGGCAGGACGGTGTTCACGCCCTTTTCGCCGACCACCGTGTCATTGTCGCGCAGGACGCGTTCCATCGTTTCGTAGTACATGCGGCGCTTGGTCACTTCGGGGGCGAGCCTGTATTCCTCGTAGACCTTGTCGAACGAGCTGGCATCGCCCTGGGCGCGGGCGATTACCTGCTGCGCCCAGGCGCGCGCCTCGGAACGGTCGCGCTCGGCTTCCTGCTGGGCGACGTTGACGTTGTCGAACGCGCCCTTGGTCTTGGCGGGCGGGTCGGCCTTCTTGATCTCGACGCCCTGGATGGCGATGCCCGAGCGGTAGAAGTCGAGGATGCGCTGCATGCGCTCGCCCACGTCCTGCTCGACTTGCGCACGGCCTGCACCGGACAGAGCCTGGCCCAGCGAGACTTGCGCGATCGAGGCGCGCATCGCGGCCTCGGCCACTTCCTGTACGGTGCCGTCCGGGTCGGCGAGGCGGAAGGTGTAGTCCTTCAGGCCCTTGATGTTCCAGCGCACGAGGTAGCTGAGATCGACCAGGCTCTTGTCGCTGGTGAGCATCAGCTTCTCGTTCTCGTTGTCGGGCACGGCCACGACCTGGAACGAGCTGACATCGACGACCTTCACCTGCTCGATCGGCCAAGGGAGGGTCAGGCTCACGCCCGAATCGACGGTGCGCGAATACTGGCCGAGCGTGGTGACCACGCCCTGTTCCTTGGGGCCGAGCATGTGGACGCTGGAGAAACCGAGCACCACCAGCACGGCGGCGCCGATGCCGAGCGGCAGCCACGACTTGCCGTCCGGACGGCGCGGCAGGTTGGGGAAGCCGCCGGGGCCGCGCGGGCCGCCGCCTCCGCCACCGGGGCGCCGCTGGTCGCCGCGCCGAAAGATGTCCTCGATGCTGGCCGAGCGGCGGGGCGGGGTGCCCTCTCCGCTGGGGAGCCAGGGATTGCGGGGGCCTTTGCGCTCGGGGGTTTCGGACTGCGGCTCGTCGGGCTGGCTGCCGGATGCGTCTGCGCCGTCGGACCCGTCGCCGTCTCCGCTACCGCCGCCGTCATTGCCGCCGCCGCCCCACGGGCTGTTGCGTCCCGTCATCTGGGAAATTCCCGTTCCGTCCCCCGGCACGCCGCCAGGCGTGTCTGCACCACCGATAGCTGTCATGAGGCTATCTATAAGAACCCCTCGGGCAAATAACAGTGCCTCTCTTGCCCTTTTTCCCCGCGTACGCCACCTGAGCGGCGAGCGCCGGGGTATCCCTCGGCCATGACGGACACGCCGGAAACGAACCGGCAATCTACTGGAGACGACGAGTGAGCAGCGCCGAAGGTCTTGGGGCAGGAACCGAAAGCGACGATCTCAAGGCGCTGCTTCGGCCCGAGGCCGCAGCGCGTGTCCAGTCGCTGCGCGCGGCGGACGGCCGCGCGACGCTGGTTCTCGATGCGACCGGCCTCGATGCGGCGGCGCGGGCAGGACTGGAAGCGCATGTGCGCGATGCGCTTGGCGGCAA
This sequence comes from Novosphingobium resinovorum, assembly GCF_027922145.1. Taxonomy (GTDB): domain Bacteria; phylum Pseudomonadota; class Alphaproteobacteria; order Sphingomonadales; family Sphingomonadaceae; genus Novosphingobium; species Novosphingobium resinovorum. The sequence continues at coordinate 64,006 of NZ_BSFC01000044.1, forward strand.
AGTCGCCGAAGTGCGCGTGGCGATGATGGCGGATAAAACCGAGCCCGCACCACCCAAGGGACCACGCATCATCGCGGTCGGATCGGGCAAGGGCGGCGTCGGCAAATCCACGCTTTCGGCCAATCTCGCGGTGGCGCTGGCCCGGATGGGACGGCGTGTTGGCCTCGTCGATGCGGACATCTACGGTCCCTCGCAGGCGCGTCTGCTCGGCACTGAGGGCCAGCGCGCCACGGCGCACGAAGGCAGGCTGGTTCCCGTCGAGAGCCGGTGGGGCGTCCCGGCGCTGTCGATGGCGCACCTCTCCAATGCCGGGCAGGCGATCGCCTGGCGCGGGCCGAAGATCTCCGGCGCGCTGCTCCAGCTGGTCGAGGGGCACTGGGAAGGCGCCGAAGTGCTCATCGTCGACCTGCCGCCCGGCACCGGCGACGTGCAGCTCACCATGCTCCAGCGCTGCAAGCCCGCAGGCGCGGTGATCGTCTCCACCCCGCAGGACCTGGCGCTGATCGACGCGACCCGCGCGGTCGAGCTGTTCACCAAAGGCGGCGTCCCCGTCGTCGGCGTGGTCGAGAACATGGCGGGCTATGCCTGCCCCCACTGCGGCGAAGTCAGCGATCCCTTCGGCTGCGGCGGCGCGGAAGCCTCCGCGAAGGAGATGGACGTGCCCTTCCTCGGCCGCATCCCCCTCGACATCGCAATCCGGCGCGAGGCTGATGCGGGCACGCCCACCGCGGCCGGGACCGGCCCGCAAGCCGAAGCCTTCACCGGGCTCGCCGCGCAAGTCGCGGCCTGGCTGGACGCCAACCCCTGATGGCGGTGAGCCGCCGTAACGTGCTCATCGGAGCGCTGGCAGGCGGCGGGCTCGCGCTCGGCTACATGCTGCGCCCGCGCAGCTATCCGCTGCCGCTGCAGCCGCGCGAGGGGGAGTTCGCCTTCGATGCGTGGATCAGGATCGGTACGGACGGTGTCGTCACCGTTTCGGTCCCGCAAGTGGAGATGGGGCAGGGCGTCACCACGCTCATTCCGCAGATCGTCGCGCATGAACTCGGCGCGGACTGGCGGCAGGTCGCCGCCGAGCCAGCCCCCGTGAGTGCCCTTTACGCCAACCTCGCGCTGGCGGCGAAGTGGGCTCCGCTCTGGATGCCGCTGCTACCCTCGCTGGCGGATGAACCGGACGACCTCCTGACCCGCCGCTGGGCCGAGAGCCACGTCTTCGACGTCACCGCCGACGGCACCGAGATCGCCGCCTACGAGGCCGGAGCCCGCGCCGCCGCCGCCTCTGCCCGCGCGATGCTGGCGCAGGCCGCCGCCGCCCGCTGGAGCGTCGCCTGGGAGGAGTGCGAGGTCGCGAACGGCTTCGTCACGCACGAAAACAAGAAGCTGCCTTTCGGCCCGCTGGCCTCCGAGGCTGCCCGCTTTTCCCCGCCCTCGACCCCGCCGCTGCGCCCTGAAGCCATGGCCGAGCGTCCGGGCGAATTCCCGCCCGGCGCGCGCCTCAGCTATCCGCGTCTCGACCTGCCTTCCAAGGTCGATGGCTCGTGGACTTTCGCAGGCGACGTGCGCCTGCCCGACATGGTCTTCGCCGCGATCCGCCATGGCCCGATCGGCAGGAAGATCTTCCTCTCCGACCTCGACGAGAGCGCGGCGAAGGACATGCTCGGCTTCCTGCGCACCGTCCGCAGCCCGGAAGGAGACGCCGCATGGGTCGCCGCCGTCGCCACCGACGGCTGGGCCGCCGAGCAGGCGCTGACCCGCATGGAACCGGGTTTCCGCGTCGCTGCCGGGGCCGAATCCGACGCCGTCGACACCGCGATGGACGAGGCGCTTCACAATGCCGACGCGCACCGCATCTATTCGGCGGGCGACATGGCGCTCGTGAAGGACCGCCTGCCGATCCAACTCGGCTACGAAGTCTCTCCCGCAATCCACGTCACCATCGAAACCGCCGCCGCGACTGCGTGGCTCCACGACGGCAAGCTGGAACTCTGGGTCGGCACGCAGGCCCCGCAAGCCACGCGCGAGGCTGTCGCGGCGGCACTCGGCATGGCGGTGCGCGACGTCGTGCTCTACCCCGTCGCGATCGGCGGCAGCTTCGACCGCCGCCTTGAATTCGGCCATGCCGTGGAGGCCGCGCTGATCGCCAGGGAGGTGGGCAAGCCCGTCCAGCTCACATGGTCCCGGCGTGAGGAATTCCGCGCCGGCCTGCCCCGTGCGCCGGTCTCGGCGGTGATGGCCGCGCGTCCCGATACCGACGGCCAGATCGCCGGCTGGCGCGCGCGCATCACCGTACCCGCGACCGCGCGCGAGTTCGGCCGCCGCCTGCTGGGCGGCGAGGCGCCTTACGAAGCCCTCGAAGCAGTCGCGCTCGATGCCGATCCGATGGCGCTCGAAGGCGCGGTGCCGCCTTACGCCATTCCCAACCTCGCGATCGACCATGTCCCCGTGCGCGTCGGCCTGCCCACTGCCCGGATGCGCGGCAATGCCCACGGCTGGACCGCCTTCTTCAACGAGAGCTTCGTCGACGAACTTGCCCACAAGGCGGGGCGCGAGCCCTTGTCCTACCGCATGGCGATGCTGGGCCACGACCCGCGCCTCGCCGCCTGCCTCCAGCGCGTCGCGGCGCTGGCGCAATGGGGCGGCGGCTCGGATGCCAGCGGGCAGGGGCTTGCCTGCCACGTGATAGGAAACGGCCGCATCGCCGTCATCGCCAGCGCCCGGCGCGAGGCCGAAGGCGTGCGGGTCGACCGCCTGAGCGCCGTCGCCGACGTGGGCCGCATCGTCAATCTCGACATCGCCCGCCAGCAGATCGAGGGCGGGCTGGTCTTCGGCCTCGGCCTCGCGCTCGGCTGCGCGGTGCGTTATGCAGGCGGGCGGCCGGACAGCGAGAGCCTCGCCGCGATGGGCCTGCCGACGCTGGCCGACTGCCCCGCGATCGAGGTGGACTTCATCGAGAGCAAGGAAGACCCCGCCGATCCGGGCGAGCTGGGCGTCGCCGCCGTCGCCCCGGCCGTCGCCAACGCACTTTTCTCGGCGACGGGCCTGCGCCTGCGCCGCCTCCCCTTCTTTGCCGAGGACGTATGAAACCGCCTGAGCTCCCGCCAGAACACCCGTCCGTCGCGACCGGAGGCGTCGGCGTCCTTCTCGTCAACCTCGGCACGCCCGATGCGCCCACGCCCGATGCGGTGCGCCGCTACCTTGCCGAATTCCTCTCCGACCCACGCGTGGTGGAGATCCCGGCGATCGCGTGGAAGCCGATCCTCCACGGCATCATCCTGCGCACCCGTCCGGCGAAGTCCGCCCATGCCTACAGCCAGGTCTGGACGCCCGAGGGTTCGCCGCTCGCCGCCATTACCGCCGCGCAGGCCCGCGCGCTTCAGGAGCGGCTGGGCAATACGGTCACCGTGGATTGGGCGATGCGCTACGGCAATCCCTCACTCCCCTTGCGCCTGCAGGCGATGAAGGATGCAGGGATCGATCGTATCCTCGTCGCCCCGCTCTACCCGCAGTATTCGGGGGCGACGACCGCCTCGGTGATGGACAAGCTGGGCGACGCCCTGCGCGCCATGCGCTGGCAGCCCGCGCTGCGCACGCTGCCGCCCTACCACGACGATTCGGCCTATATCGCCGCGCTGGAGGAAGACGTCGTCGCGCATGTGTCCGCGCTCGATTTCACGCCGGAAGTGCTGCTGCTCTCCTACCACGGCATGCCCGAGCGCACACTGCACCTCGGCGATCCCTACCATTGCCACTGCCGCAAGACCTCGCGCCTGCTGACCGAGCGGCTGGCCCTGCGCCTGCCGGACCTGCGCGTCGAGACCAGCTTCCAGTCCCGCTTCGGCCGCGCCAAATGGCTCGAACCCGCCACCGAGACCGTGCTTGTGGCCGAGGCAAAGGCCGGCACCCGGCGCCTCGCCATCCTGGCCCCCGGCTTCTCGGCCGATTGCGTGGAAACGCTGGAGGAACTGGCGATCCGCGGCCGCGAGGTTTTCGAGGAAGCGGGCGGCGAGCGCCTCGCCGTCCTCCCCTGCCTCAACGCCCGCGAACCGGGCATGGCGATGCTCGAAGCCCTCGCGCGGCGCGAGTTGTCGGGCTGGGTTGCAGCAATTTAACTGTCGGTAGCGGCACGTTTGTTCCAACTCTGTTCCCGTTCAGAGGGAAGGATTTTGGATCATGCGCGAGGCGGACTATCTCCAGCCCGACTTTGCTTATGGTGGGCCGGAGAAATCGGCGTCCGGCGGCCCGGGCGTGGCGCTGTCGATCTATGCCAACCGCGCCCACTTGCGCGCCACCTTGCGCGAGGACGCAGACGCGGCCGGCATGCGCATCGTCGCTGCCGCACCCCTTGCCGATCTCGTCACCATGGGGGAGGGGCTGGCGCAGGCCCGCCTTGCCGACGTGGTGCTGGTCGATTGCCCGCAGGTCGATGCGGGGGTGCTGGCGGCGCTCGCCCGGCTGGACTTGCGCGCGGCAGGCGGCGCGACGCGGCTGATCGTCTCGACCGGGGTGGAGGCGCTGGACGATGTCTTCGCCTGCATGGACCAGTCCTCGCCCGTCCTGCTTGTCGATCCCGACCGCGCGGAGCGGGTACTGGCGCTGGGCCGCGTGCTGGCGACGATGCCCTCCGGACGTGTTCGCGAACTTTCCGACGACGACCGCCTGATGCTGCTGCGCCTGACCGAGCAGGTGGGCCAGATCGCGGGCCGTATCGATCGCCTTGATGCGGGCGGTATCCCCGCGCCGCTCCCCGCCGTCCCCGCCGCCGGTTTCTCGCCGGGCCAGCTTCCCGACGCGCGGCTGGTCCGCCGGATCATCCGCCAGCGCCAGTTGCGTGCGCGCTTCCTCGACAACGATCTCTTCGCCGATCCCGCCTGGGATATGCTGCTGGACCTCACCGCCTCGCGCCTCGAAGGCAAGCGGGTCTCGGTGACCTCGCTCTGCATCGCTTCCGGAGTGCCGCCGACCACGGCGCTGCGCTGGATCGGCCAGATGGTCGATGCGGGCCTTTTCGTGCGCCTCAGCGACGGCGCCGACAAGCGCCGCGCCTTCATCGACCTCAGCGAAAAGGCGCTGCAGGCCATGGCCCGCTATTTCACGGAGATCGCCCTCACGGCCCCGGCGCCGATCTGAGCGCCGCATACGCAGCCATGGCGTTCGGGCGCGCCAGCGTATAAAGGCGCGCGGATGCTTCGCCTCACCGACATTGCCCTGCCGCTCGACCATACGCCCGCCGATCTCGACGCGGCGGTCGTCCAGCGCCTCGCCATCGCGCCTGCGGACCTCGAGCGCGTCACCGTGTTTCGCCGGGGCAACGACGCGCGGCGCAAGAACGCGATCAAGCTGGTCTACGCGCTCGACGTCACGGTGAAGGACGAAGCCGAAGTGCTCGCCCGCTTCGCCGACGACCAGCACGTGCGCCCCACGCCGGATATCGCCTACAAGTTCCCCGTCCGCGCGCCCGAGGGCTGGGAAGGCCCGCGCCCGGTCGTCATCGGCGCAGGCCCTTGCGGCCTCCTCGCTGCGCTGATCCTCGCGCAGATGGGCCTCAAACCCATCATCATCGAGCGCGGCAAGGCGGTGCGCGAACGGACCAAGGACACCTGGGGCCTGTGGCGCCGCTCGGAACTGAACCCGGAAAGCAACGTGCAGTTCGGCGAGGGCGGGGCGGGCACGTTCTCCGACGGCAAGCTCTACAGCCGCATCAAGGACCCGCGCCACCTCGGCCGCAAGGTTCTGACCGAGTTCGTCAAGGCCGGCGCGCCCGAGGACATCCTCACCGAAGCGCATCCGCACATCGGCACTTTTCGCCTCGTCACCATGGTCATGTCCATGCGCGAGACGATCGAGCAATTGGGCGGCGAATACCGCTTCAGCACCCGCGTCGAGGATTTCGAGATCGAAGGACAGGGCGACGAACGCCGCCTCAAGGGCCTGCACCTCTCGACCGGCGAATACCTTGCCGCCGAGCACGTTATCATGGCCGTGGGCCACTCCGCACGCGACACCTTCGAGGTGCTGCACAACCGCGGCGTGCACATCGAGGCCAAGCCGTTCTCCATCGGCGTGCGCATCGAACATCCGCAAAGCTGGGTGGACAAGGCGCGTTACGGGGCCTGCGCGGGCAACCCGATCCTCGGCGCGGCGGCCTATGCCATCTCGCACAAGGCGAAGAACGGGCGCACCGTCTATTCGTTCTGCATGTGCCCGGGCGGCCGCGTCGTCGCGGCGGCGAGCGAGGAGGGCGGCGTCGTCACCAACGGCATGAGCCAGTATTCGCGCGCAGAGTTCAACGCCAATTCCGGCCTTGTCGTGGACATCAGCCCCGAACGCGACTTCCCCGGCCATCCGCTCGCCGGGATCGCGCTTCAGCGCAAGTTCGAGAAGCTGGCCTACGTGGCGGGCGGATCGGACTACCGCGCGCCGGGCCAGAAGGTGGCGGATTTCATGGCCGGACGCCCCTCGAGCGAACTGGGCGAGGTCAACCCCAGCTACCAGCCCGGCATCCGCCTGACCGACCTCGCACAATGCCTGCCCGACTACGTCGTCGAGGCGATCCGCGAGGCGCTGCCGGTGTTCGGCCGCCAGGTGCCCGGTTACGATCATCCCGACGTCGTCATGACCGGGGTGGAGACGCGCTCATCCTCGCCTGTCCGGATCGGTCGCGACAAGGACTGCCAGAGCCTCAACACGCGCGGCCTCTACCCGGCGGGTGAAGGCGCCGGCTATGCGGGCGGCATCCTTTCCGCCGCCGTCGACGGCATCCGCGTGGCCGAGGCGCTGGCTCTGGAACTGGTCGGTACGCCCGAATGATCGCGCATTACGACGCCATCGTTCTCGGCGCGGGGGCCGCCGGGCTGCTGTGCGCCGCCACTGCCGGACAGCGCGGCCGCCGGGTGCTGCTGATCGACCACGCACCCGAGCCGGGTCGCAAGATCGTCATTTCCGGCGGCGGGCGGTGCAATTTCACCAACATCCACACCGCACCCGACCGCTACCTGTCGAGCAACCCGCACTTCGCCAAGTCCGCGCTCAGCCGCTACACCGCCGCCGATTTCCTCGCGCTGGTCGAAAGCTATGACATCGCCTGGCACGAGAAGACGCTGGGCCAGCTGTTCTGCGACGGGTCGGCGAAGCAGATCGTCGCCATGCTGCTGGAGGAATGCGCCAAGGGCATGGTCGAAGTCCGCTGCGGCGAGACCGTGGGCGAGGTCGAGCATGCCGACGGCCTCTACCGCGTGCGCCACGGCGAGCAGTCATCGACTGCCCCCGCAATGGTGATCGCCACCGGCGGACCGTCGATCCCCAAGATGGGCGCGAGCGGGTTCGCCTATGACCTAGCGCGCAAGTTCGGGCTCAAGGTGGTGCAGCCGCGTCCGGCACTGGTGCCGCTGACCCTGCCGGGGGACGAAGCGCTGTTCCGAGAGCTCTCCGGCGTCTCCACCGAGATCGTCGCGCGATGTGGGAAGACGGCGTTCCGCGAGGCGGCGCTGTTCACCCATCGCGGGCTGTCCGGTCCCGCCATCCTGCAGATTTCCAGCTACTGGAAGCGCGGAGACACCGTGACCGCACAGTTCCTGCCCGATCGGCCCGATGGCTGGCTGCGCGCCCTCAAGCGCGAACGCCCGCGCCTTTCATTCCGCAAGGCGCTGGGCGACGGCCTGCCCGAGCGGCTGGCCGAGGCGCTGTGTGGGCGGCTCGGTCTCGAAGGCGAACTCGGCGCACTGACCGACAAGGCGCTCGGCGCGGCGGAAGCGCGGCTGGCGCGCTGGCCGTTCCTGCCCGACGGTTCGGAAGGTTTCGCCAAGGCCGAAGTCACCGCAGGCGGCATCGACACCGCCGAACTCTCGTCCAAGACCATGGAGGCGAAGCGCGCGCCGGGTCTCTACGCGATCGGCGAGGCGGTGGATGTCACCGGCTGGCTGGGCGGTTACAACTTCCAGTGGGCCTGGGCGAGCGCCCGCGCAGCGGGGCTGGCGATCTAAAGCGTCATCAGGATGTCGCGGCGGCCTTCGCCCTGCCAGTCGAGCGTCGCCTTCAGCAGCGCGATGGTGGCGGCGCAGCGGTTGGGATCGTCCTCCTTGCGCATCGCCGTGGAGACCTGATCCTTGCCGAGCCCGGTGTCCTTCAGCACCCGCCGCACTAGTTCGGGCGGCACGCTGGCGGAGCGGGCGGCAGCCTTTTCCGGTGCCTTGAGCATCCCGCGCTGGACCAGCGAGGCGGCGAAGCGGCGCTCCTCTTCGCGGATTTCGTTCGGGACGAGGGTGGTGCCTGGCGGTGCGCCCCGGGCCATCATCTGGCGGCAGGCTTCGGCGCTGTCCGCTTTCGCAGCCTCCAGGAGGGCGAGGCGCAGGCGCATGGTGGTTTCGAAGTCCTTGCCATCAAGCAGGCGACCGTCGAGGTAGGTGCGGGCGCGCACCAGTTCCAGTCCACTTTCGGCAGTAGCCTGTTGATCGACGCCGCCATTTTCGGTGTATCGAGTGCGGCCCGCCAGCAACGTCGCCAAATCGGGCTGGTGGCTGCTCAGCCATACAGGGTCATGGCCTTCGCCGAATACTTGGGTAACGGTTACCTTGAAGGCTTCTTCCTGCGCTTCCGACTTGCTAGGCGGGCCGAGATTAGTGAGGAAGCCCAGCACGATCAGCCCGCCGAGCACGAGAAGACCGGTTGGCCATGTCCTGACTCTTTCCCACGAAGCGACGCGCTGCGGATCGAAGTGGTCTTCCAGTTCCGGGAAGTTCTTGCGCACGCCCGCCAGCAGCCCGCGCACGTCGCCGCCGCTGACGCGCAGGAAGCGCATGAGACCGGCGGGGCCGGGGCGGTGCAGTTCGGCCCATGCCTTGTGGTAACGGTGGCCGGGCACCTGCACCTTGCACTGGAAGCGGTAGCCGCGCAGCCGTGCGCCGAGGTAGTCCATCGTCGGGCGGGCATCGAGACGGCCCCATTCGTGCTCCCAGCCGAGCGCCGTGGTCGCCGCCTCCAGAAGCGGCGCGCTGCGCGGCCAGGCGCGGGCAAGAAGACCGGCGAGCCAGTCTTCCATTTCGGCCTGCTGTCCGATCGGCGCCCAGTGGATGCCATCGAGCACGGGCTTCAGGAGCGTGAGGGCCTGTACCTCTTCCGCCTCGTCGAGCGGCGCGGTCCCGGCAGAGCCATCGGGGTCGAGCATGGCGGCGAGGCGGGCGAAGGGAGATTGTAGTTCGTCCGTGCCGACGCCGGGAGCATCGCCGTGGCCTTCGACCAGCGGCGCGGCGAAAGGATCGGGGCGGCCGGGCGCCAGAGGCTCTCCGGTGGCGACTGTGCCATCGGGGATGAAATCGGGCGCGAGGCGATCGATCAGAGGCGCATCGCCGTGCGGCGGGACCGGGACGTCGAGGGTGTCTTCCGGCCATTCGCCGATGAGCGATGGGGCAGCGTGGAGCCAGCCGGTGGGCGCGGGCGCGGGTGCTTCGGGTTCCTCGACGGACGCTTCGGCTTGCGGTGACGGCATGGATTTCGCCAGGCGCAAGGCGGCGTCGCGGGCGCTGCGTAGCTGCGCGTAGCCTTCGACCTCGGCGTCGAGGTCCATTGTCTTTATCCGCGCGGCATAGGCGCTGCGGATCGCGCGGGCATCGCCGGTCGGCTCGATCCCGAGCAGGGACCACGGGAATGCCGTCATCACTTGCCCGGCCTCAAAGCGGGCTGACGCGGTCGAGTTCGTCCAGGCGTTCCAGCAGGAAGCCGCGCGCATCGGCGATGCGGCGGGGGTCCTGCGTTTCCAGCGCGCCGACGAATTCGGTGATCCAGTGGCCGATTGCCTGCCGCAGGTCGCCGATGTGGTCCTCGTAGCAACGTTCGGCCCGCGCGATCAGGGCGACGTTGGCCGCGTCCTCGCGCGGGTGGAACTTGAGTTTGGCGAGGGCGGCGCGGCGTTTCTCGATGTCCCTGGGGTCGGGACGATCCTCTTCGTCAATGATGACGAGATTGCGGGTGGTGCCGTTGAGGGGCACGTGGACGTCGATCTCCAGCAGGCCCGAGCTGTCGTAGGAGAAACGCACTTCCGCGCTCACTTCTCCGGCGGGGCGCGGCGGGACGGGGACTTGCAGCTGGCCCAGACGGACGTTGCCGGAAACCTCGCGCGCCTCGCCCTGGTAGATGCCGAATTCGATCTGCTTCTGGCCGTCGCCCATCGTGTGATACGTGCTGACGCGGCTGACGGGGACGGGCGTGTTGCGCTCGATGATGGGCGAGAACAGCCCGCGCTGCAGGCCGCCGTAGCGGTCGTGCTCGGCCACTTCGACGCCCAGCGTGAAGGGGCACACGTCGGTGATGCGGATTTCCTCGAGCGCCGCGTCGCGCCCGACCAGGCCGGCCTGGATCGAGGCGCCCAGCGCCACTGCGTGGTCGGGGTGGACTGAGGAATTGGGGAAGCGGCCGAACAGCCGGGTGATCGCTTTGCGCACCACAGGCATGCGCGTGGCGCCGCCGACGAGGACCACGTCGGAAAGCTCCGCAGCCTCGATCGAGGAATCGCGCAGGGCACGCACGACGGGGTCGCGCAGGCGGCGCACGAGCGGTTCGCAGGCGGTCTCGAACTCGGCGTCGGTGACTTTCGTGGAGAGGCGTGTTTCGTCCACGGTCAGCGCGAACTCGGCCTCGCCAGCGGTGCTGAGCGCGCGGCGGCAGGCCTCGGCGGCGCGCTTGAGGAGGGCGTCGCGGCGCTCTTGCGGCAGGGCGTCGAGCAGGCAGTCAGGGTCAAGACGGCCACGCACGAAGCCGGAGAGCGCATCGTCGAAATCGTCGCCGCCGAGGCGGTTGTCGCCAGCCGAGGCACGAACCTCGACGATGCCGTCGAACATCTCGACGATCGAGACGTCGAAAGTACCCCCGCCGAGGTCGAAGACGAGGAACGGCTCGCGGTCGCCCTTGTCCTGCAGGCCGAAGGCAAGCGCGGCGGCAGTGGGCTCGTTGATCAGGCGGCGCACGGTCAGGCCCGCCAGCTCGCCCGCTCGGCGCGTCGCCTTGCGCTGGCGGTCGTTGAAATAGGCGGGGACGGTGATGACGGCTTCGGTCGGCTTCTCGCCGGTCAGCGCCTCGACATCACGGGCGATGGCAGCGAGGACGAGCGCGGAGAGGTCTTCGGGCGTGTAGTCCTTCCCGCCCAGCTTCGCGGTGCGCTGTGTGCCCATCATGCGCTTGAAGCTGGCAACGGTATCGGCCGGGTGCGTCGCCATGCGGTCGAGCGCCGGGGTGCCGATCCACACCTGCCCGTCTTTCGCGATGCTGACGGCGGAAGGGGTGAGCGGTTCGCCGAGCGCGTTGGGCACCAGCTGAGCCTCTCCGTCACGCCAGATGGCCACCGCGCTGTTGGTGGTGCCGAGGTCGATCCCGATCAGCATCGCGAGCCGGCCAATCCGTTCAGAAACACGCTATTCCCCGAAGATTCAACACGTACCGGGAGTGGTAGCGGGATCGTGGCAAGGGGATCAAGCCTGTCTCGTCACGATGCCTCCCGTCACGACCGCGTCGTGTCGCGCGCGATGAGTGTCGGGGGCATGACCTTGCTATGGCGCGTCTCGCCTTCGATCAGGGCGCGGATCTTCTCGACCATGACCTTGGCGCCCTGGCCGATCTCCTGCCGCACGGTGGTCAGCGGGGGGGAGGTCAGGCGAGCGAGCGGAAGGTCGTCGAAGCCGACGATCTGGACGTCTCCGGGTATCCTGCGGCCGCTTTCGTGCAGGACGTGCAGCGCCGACATGGCGATGAGGTCGGATGCGGTGACGATGCCGTCGAAGTCCGCTTCGGCGTCGGCGAGGGCTGCTTCGAGCTGGGGTCCCATCTCGGCGTCGGCGAGCTTGATGGGTACGTGCTTGATATGCAGGCCCGCAGCCTCCGCCGCCGCGCGCGCGCCGCGCAGGCGCATGGCGATCTCGATGCCTGCCGTATCGCCGAAGAAGGCGAGGCGCCGGGCGCCGCAGGCGATAAGATGCTCGGCGGCGAGGCGGCCGCCCAGTTCGTTGTCGGTGCCGACGACGACGTGCTTCTGCCCTTCGCGGTGATTGCCCCAGGCGACGAGCGGGCGGTAGTGCGAGACGACCTGGTCGATCACGTCCGACTGGTCGGACTGGCCGATCAGCAGAACGCCGTCCACCATGCCCGAGCCGGTGATGCGCTCCAGCCAGTCGGTCGTCCCGTCCGGGATCGCGCGGCTGAGCATGAGGTCGTAGCCCGCCTCCGTCAGCTGGTCGGCAAGGTGGCCGAGCAGGGTCAGGAAGAACGGGTCGGAAATCTGCTGGCGCTTCTCATGCCCCAGCGGGATGACCACGCCGATGACGCCCGTGCGCCGCGAGCGCAGCTTGCTGGCCATCTGGTTGGGACGAAAGCCATATTGCCGGGCGAGGGCCTGGATCCGCTCGCGTGTCTCGGCGTTGACGAGGGACTTACCCGCCAGCGCGCGTGAAACCGTACCTGCGGAAACCCCGGCCACGCGGGCGAGATCGGCGAGCGTGCGCACTTCGACATCCGGGCCGGATACATCCGCGCCAGACGCACTTGCGCCGTCGTTCCCCACGTTGTTCTCTTCCATCCCTGCCGCCATGTTGCACAGAGCCTTAGCACCCGGATTAACGAGCCGGAAGTAACTTGTTCAGTTAGTTGCCAGTTTCGGCTCCGGTCGGCCTCCAGCCTCGACGAAGATGGTGGCAATTGCACCCGCCACCATCAGCAATCCGGCAAGTATCAGCGCATTGCGCGGGTCGTTGCCGAGAATGGGGGCGTAGATGAGCGGCATCGTCAGGGCCTCGATCAGCATGGGGATGACGATGAACAAGTTGAAAACTCCCATGTAGATGCCGTTGCGCTGGGGAGGGATCGAATCGGCGAGGATCACGTAAGTATTGCCCATCATGCCCGCCCATCCGAAGCCGATGCCGATCATCAGCAGGCCGAGCAGCGGCAGTTCGCTGGTCGAGGGGATCACCAGCATCGACAGCCCCGATGCGGCGAGACAACCGACGTGCACCGATCGTGCGCCAAAGCGGCTCACCACCGGGATCAGCCCGATTGCGGCAACGAAGGCGACCGAATTGTAGAGCGCGCCCAGTTGCTGCTCGGTCAGCACAGCCTCGCGGAAGCGGGCCGAATGGACGTCTCCGGTGCCGAACAGCGAGCGCGAGATGGCGAAGGCGATGTACTGCCAGTAGACCATCATCGCGTACCACTGGCACAGCATGGCGAGCGCCAGCTGCCGCATCGGCCGCGGCATCTCGACCACCGCGTCGCGCACTTCGCGCAAGGTGGCGGGCAGGGTAAGGGGAGAGGCGGCGATGCGCTCCTGCTCCTCGGGAGTGAGCGGAAGCTCGGGCACGCGGGTGATCGACCAGAGCACTGTCGAGATCGACAGCACCGCGCCGATCACGAAGGCCATGCGGACGATCACGGGGATGCCGTTCGGTCCCAGCAGGTCGCGGTCCACGAACGTGGCCATGATCGAGGGCGCAAGGTAGGACAGGGTATGCGCCAGTCCGGTGAAGGCGCTCTGCACCATGAACCCGGTCGGTCGCTGGTGCGGTGCCAGTCGGTCGGCGACATAGGCGCGGTAAGGCTCCATCGTCACATTGTTGCCCGCATCGAGCACCCAGAGCAGCCCCGCAGCCATCCACAGCGTGGAAGAATTGGGCATCGCCAGCAGGCTGAGCGAACACAGGATCGCCCCGATTAGAAAGTAAGGTGCGCGCCGTCCGAGGCGGGAGCGGGTACGGTCGCTCATCGCGCCGATCAGCGGCTGGATGATCAGGCCCGTCACCGGTCCCGCCAGCCAGAGCAGCGGCATGCGCCCCTCGCTCGCGCCGAGGTAGCCGTAGATCGGCCCCATGTTCGCCTGCTGCAGGCCGAAGCTGAACTGCAGGCCGAAGAAACCCAGGTTCATCTCGACGATGCGGGGCAGCGACAGATGCGGCTTGAGGCCAAAGGGCATCCGCTTCTCCGAGTGCGACCGTTCCATGCCAGGCACCCCGGCAAGAACCCGTTGAATACCGGATGATATTCGTAAAGGCCAAGAAGAGATTGCACCACTTTCCCGCTCTGCGAGCGCAATAATGGAGCAATTAACATTTGCAGATATTGCAAACGATTGTACATCAGCCGCCCATGAACCCTCACCCCGCGACGCTCGAGTCATATCCCACCTTGCAATGGACGGCTCGGGATCTCGCCCGGCTACGGGACATTTCAATTCCGCGCGCGCCCGTCTTCACGCCTTCCGACGTGCGCCGGATTGCCGAGAATCTCGACGTCTGGGACGCATGGCCGCTTGCCTCCATGCACGGAATTCCGGTGCGCTGGCGCGGCGGTGAACTGTGGTTCGCACTCGCCGCTCCGGCCTTCGATGATCCGGAGGAGCGGCACGGCGCCGCGCGGATTCATCACTTCCACCGGATCGACGGGCAGTTCCGCCATATTGGCGCGACTTTCGAGGAAGGGTTCACGCCCGGCAGCCGCGAATGGTCCGGTTCGGCGCTATTCGAGGACGGCGTGGTGACCCTCTACTTCACCGCCGCCGGAGAGCGGGGCGAGACGGAGCCGACCTTCCGTCAGCGCATCTTCGCCTGCACGACCGGGCTGGCCGAGGCCGGCGACGGGGTCTTCACCGGCTGGTCCGGTCCGGTCGAGCAGGTGATACCCGCCAATATCGTCTACATGAATCGGCACGACGGCACGGGCGAACTCGGCGAGATCAAGGCGTTCCGCGATCCCGCGCCGTGGCGGGCCGAAGACGGCGTGGATCACCTCCTGTTCACCGCGTCATCGGCGCGGCATCTCGGGCTTCACAATGGCCTCATCGGCTGCGCGCGGCGCGGCGATGCCGATCCGGAAGGCGGCGTGTTCGAGAAGCGGCCGCCTCTGGTCGATGCCTCGGGCGTCAACAACGAGCTGGAGCGCCCGCATATCGTCGCGTACGATGGGCGGCTCTATCTGTTCTGGTCGACGCAGGCGAAGGTCTTCGCGCCCGGTATCGACGCGCCGACCGGGCTCTATGGCGTGGTGGCGGACGGGTTCGGGGGGCCATGGCAACTGCTCAACGGGCACGGCCTCGTCTTCGCCAACCCGCAAGGCGAGCCGTTCCAGGCCTATAGCTGGTGGGTGCTGCCCGACCTTTCCGTGACCAGCTTCGTGGATTACTGGGGGATCGACGATGCCGCAGCGAAGCGCAAACCCGAAGGGCGCGCGCACTTCGGCGGAACCTTCGCCCCCTTCCTGCACTTGCGTCTGGAGGGCGACGTCGCCACGCTGAGGTGAAGGACGGAGAGCGATCATGCACAAGCTCGCGGGGATCGAACTGGGCGGCACCAAGACCGTAGTGGTCCTCGGCGCGCCGGGCCGCATCGACGAGCGGCTGGAATTTCCGACTACCGACCCGGCGGAGACGCTCGGCCGTGCGGTCGAGGCGATCGAGGGCTGGCGCGACGACAAGCCGGTGGACGCCGTCGGCATCGCCAGCTTCGGCCCGATCCGCGTCTCGCGCGAGGCGGCGGACTACGGCACCATGCTCGACACCCCCAAGCTGGGCTGGGCGGGGGCCGAAGTGCGCGCCAAGGTGGCCGAGGCGCTGGCCTGTCCGGTCGCGCTGGACACCGACGTCAACGGCGCCGCCATGGCCGAGCACCGCTTCGGTGCCGGGCAGGGCTGCGAAACCATGGTCTACCTCACCATCGGCACCGGCCTTGGCGGCGGCGTACTGGTCGGCGGGGTGCCGGCTCATGGCATGCTGCACCCCGAGATCGGCCACGTGCGCCTGCGCCGCGCCGCCGCCGACCGTTTCGAGGGTGCCTGCGCCTTTCACGGCGACTGCATCGAGGGCCTGTTGAGCGGCCCGGCGCTCGCCGCGCGGCTCGGTACGCACCCCTCGCGCGTCGATCCCGAGAACCCGCTGTGGGAACCGGTCGCGCACGATCTTGCCGAACTGCTGACGATGCTGGTCCTGACCGTTTCGCCCCAGCGCATCGTCATCGGCGGTGGGGTCGCCGGTCGCCAGCCGCACCTGCTGCCGATGGCGGTGGCGCGCATGCCTACGCTGCTGGGCGGCTACTTGCGCGATTGCACGCGCGAGCGGCTTGCGGGCATGGTCGTGCCGCCGCTGCTGGGCGACGACGCCGGGCCGATGGGCGCGCTGCTGCTGGCGGCGAAAGCGTTCGAAGGGCACGTCGTCACGGCCTGACGCGGCGGTGTACCCAGAACACGCGCGAACGAATATTGCGCGGTCGAGAAATCGTGTTACACCCGCCTGCCGTTGAAAAATCCTGCCATCACCCGGATGCAGGATATGTTGCATCGGCCTATATGGTCACAAAGCCGCAGTCCTGACGCGCAAGAAGCAGGCACGGCACACGTTGGAAGATCGCGGAGAAAGCAATGAGCGCAGGCGAACTGACCGTCCCCAAAAAGGCTTCGAAGAAGCGGGGGGCTCTCTCGCCCGCCGCCTTGCACAAGGCGCTTGCCGGAGAGGTCTGCGACGCGCTGCTTCCCGGCGATGATCCGGAAGGATCGTGGATCGACGAGGCCGTGCGCTTCCTGCTCGCCACCGCCGAAGTGCGCGAGGCGGGCGAGCCGGTCATCGACCTGACTTCCGCCAGCGAGGAGCGCCGCATCCTGCGCATCGCGCTGATCAACGACGACATGCCGTTCCTCGTCGACTCGGCCGCCGCCGTGCTGGCCGAGGCCGGGCTGGTGATCGATCGCCTCGCGCATCCGGTCGTGCCCGTGCGCCGCGACGACAAGGGCCGCCTGATCGACATTGCCGCCGACCCGGCCGAGGCGACCGGCCGCGAGTCGATGATCTACATCGAGACGCCGCGCGGCGATGCCCGCCAGCGCCGCGAACTGCTGCGTGCGCTCGAAAGCGCCATGGCCGACGTACGCGCCGCCGTCACCGACTGGCCGCAGATGGTCGAGGCGATGCGCGCCGATGCTGACCGGATCGAGGATACCGAGGGCGCCGAACTTCTGCGCTGGTTCGCCGGGACCATGCTGACCCAGCTCGGCCACGTCACGCGGGGCCGGGACGGCAGCCGCAAGGCGCGCCTCGGCATCTGCCGCCGCCGTCAGGAGGACGTGCTCTCCGACGCCAGCTACGACCGCGCCTTTGCGGCCTTCGACGAGGCGCTTGCCGCAGGCAAGGTCAGCGCGCCGCTGGTGGTCAAGGCCAACCGCATCGCCACCGTCCACCGCCGCGTGCCGATGGACCTGTTCCTCGTCCCCGTGATCGAGGACGGCAAGGTCGCCGCGCTGTCCGTCCACGCGGGCATCTGGACCAGCGCCGCGCTCGCCACCCCGCCCGACCGCGTGCCCCGCCTGCGCCGCCACCTCGCCGCCTTCGCCGAGCGGCTGGAGTTCGACCCCAAGGGCCACACCGGCAAGGCGCTCGCCCATGCGCTGACCAGCCTGCCGCACGACCTCGTGCTGGGGCTGGGCGAGGCCGACGTCGAGCGTCTGGCGATGACCATGACGGGCCTCGTCGACCGTCCGCGCCCACGGCTGCTGCTGACGCGCTCGCCGCTGATGCGCCACTTGTTCGCCTTCGTGTGGCTGCCGCGCGACCTGCTTTCCACCCAGATGCAGCGCCGCATCCAGACCATGATCGAGGAGGCCGCGCAGGCCCCGACGCTCGACTGGAGCATGCAGGTCGAGGCGGGCAACCTCGCGATGCTGCGCTATACCCTCGACATTCGCGACGGCGTGCACGAGCCTTCCGAAGAGGAGCTGGACCATAACCTCCAGACCCTGCTGCGCGGCTGGACCGAGGCGGTCGAAGCGGCGCTGGCGACGATGCTGGAGCCGGGCCGCGCGGCCGCCGTCGCGGGCCGCTATGCCGAGGCGTTCCCGATCGGCTACCGCACCGATTTCGGCCCGCACGAAGCCGCGACCGACATCGCCGTGCTGCGCCGCATCGCGGTCGGCGAAGGCACCGAGGGTGAGGCCGCCGCGCACCGCGACGTGCGCTTCCACAAGCGCGAGGGCGATCCTGAAACCTGGGTCCACCTCAAGATCTACCAGTCCGAAGGCGGCTTGCCGCTGTCCGATGCGGTGCCCGCGCTGGAGAACTTCGGCTTCCGCGTCATCGCCGAAGTGCCGACCGCTCTGGAGAAGGGCAAGCTGGGCGTGATCCACGATTTCGTGCTCGAAACGCTCGACGGCCGTGCCCCGGCTGAAGTGCTGGATCAGGCCGCCTCGATCGAGGACGCGCTGCGCGCCGTGCTCAACGGTTCGGGCGAGAACGATGCGTTCAATCGCCTCGTCCCCGGCCTCGGGCTCGATAGCGGCGAGGCGAACTGGCTGCGTGCCTGGTATCGCTACTTGCGGCAGGCGGGAACGCATTTCGGTATCCCCACCGTGGTCGATGCGCTGCAGGGTGCGCCCGCCGTCACGACCGCCATCATCGCGCTGTTCCGCGCCCTCCACGACCCCGCGTTCGAGGGTGACCGGGCCGAGGCGCGCGCGCACTCCGAAGAGGCTATCCGGGTCGGGCTGGCGAACGTCAACGCGATCAACGACGACCGTTTGCTGCGCGCCTATCGCGACATCGTGCTGGCCATGCTGCGCACAAATGCCTTTGCCGCAGCGGGCGAGACGGCGCTGGCCTTCAAGTTCGATTCCGCCCTTGTCCCGGGCCTGCCCAAGCCGGTGCCATGGCGTGAGATCTTCGTCTATTCGCGCCGGGTCGAGGGCATCCACTTGCGCGCGGGACCGGTGGCGCGCGGCGGCCTGCGCTGGTCCGACCGCCGCGACGACTTCCGCGTCGAAATCCTCGGCCTGATGAAGGCGCAGCGGGTCAAGAACGCCGTCATCGTGCCGACCGGGGCCAAGGGCGGCTTCTATCCCAAGCAGCTTCCCGATCCTTCGCGCGACCGCGCGGCCTGGGCGGCCGA
Source organism: Novosphingobium resinovorum (assembly GCF_027922145.1). Classification (GTDB taxonomy): domain Bacteria; phylum Pseudomonadota; class Alphaproteobacteria; order Sphingomonadales; family Sphingomonadaceae; genus Novosphingobium; species Novosphingobium resinovorum. The sequence goes on from NZ_BSFC01000044.1 coordinate 82,896, forward strand.
GGGGCAGGCGAGCTACGAGATCTTCGTCGATACGCTGCTGTCGATCACGGACAACATCGTCGGCGACAAGGTGGTCCACCCCGAGGGGATCGTGATCCGTGACGGCGAGGACCCGTATTTCGTCGTCGCCGCCGACAAGGGCACGGCCAAGTTCTCCGACGTCGCCAACGGCATCGCCGACCGGCGCGACTTTTGGCTCGACGATGCTTTCGCCAGCGGCGGCTCGAACGGCTACGACCACAAGGCCATGGGCATCACCGCCAAGGGCGCGTGGCTTTCGGTCCAGCGCCACTTCCTGGAAATGGGCGTGGACGTGCAGGTCGATCCGGTCCGCGTGATCGGCTGCGGCGACATGTCCGGCGACGTGTTCGGCAACGGCATGCTGCTGTCGAAGGCGCTCAAGCTGGTGGCGGCCTTCGACCACCGCCACATCTTCCTCGACCCCGAACCCGATCCGGCGAAGGCCTGGGCAGAGCGCCAGCGCCTGTTCGACCTGCCGGTGTCGAGCTGGAACGACTACGACAAGGCGCTGATCTCGAAGGGCGGCGGCGTCTTCCCGCGCAGCCTCAAGTCCATCCCGCTGAGCGAGGAAGTGCGTGCGGCGCTGGACATCTCGGCCACCGAGATCGACCCGGATTCGCTCATCACCGCGATCCTCTCGGCGCCAGTGGACCTGCTGTGGTTCGGCGGCATCGGTACTTACGTGAAGTCCTCGGCCGAAAACAATGTGCAGGTCGGCGATCCCACCAACGACGCCCTGCGCGTCAGCGGCAACGAACTGCGCGTGAAGGTGATCGGCGAGGGCGCGAACCTCGGCGTCACGCAGGCGGGCCGCATCGAGTTCGCATCGAAGGGCGGGCGCATCAACGCCGACTTCATCGACAACTCGGCGGGCGTCGACTGCTCGGACAACGAGGTCAACATCAAGATCGCGCTCGCCGCCGCCAAGCGCGCGGGCAAGCTACCCGAGAAGAAGCGCGTCGAACTGCTGCGCGCGATGACCGACGAGGTCGCGGTGCTGGTGCTTGAGGACAACCGCCTCCAGGCCCTCGCACTCTCCATCGCCGAGCGGGGCGGGGCGCAGGCGATCCCCTCGCATATCCGGCTGATCGAGACGATGGAGGAAAGCGGCCACCTCGATCGCAAGACCGAGGGGCTGGCCGACAACGACGCGCTCACCCGCCGCGCGCAGGACGGACGCGGGCTGACCCGGCCGGAACTGGCGGTGCTGCTCTCCAGCGGCAAGCTGCAGCTTCAGGCCGCGATCGAGGACAGCGCGCTGGCCGCCGATCCGGCGCTGACCGGGCTGCTGCTTGCCGCGTTCCCGCAGCCGATGCAGGACAAGTACGGCAAGTTCATCAAGGGCCACCGCCTCGCGAAGGAGATCATCGCGACCAAGCTGGCCAACCGCATCGTCAACCGCCTCGGCATCGTCACGCCGTTCGAACTGGCGGAAGAGGAGGGCGCGCACCTCTCGCAGGTCGCTGCCGCCTTCGCGCTGGCGGATGGCCTGTTCGGGCTGACCGCGCTGTGGGAGACGCTGGAAACCGCGCCCATGGCCGAGACGGCGCGCGTTGCGCTGTTCGATACCGTCGCCGTCGCGGTGCGGGGGCACATGGCCGACCTGCTGCGCGCGGGCGCGGGCCAGATCGCCCCTTCCGAACTTTCCGCAAGGCTGCAGAAGGGCATTGCGGCGCTCTCCACCGACACGGCGGAACTTCTCGGCGAGCGCATCGCCGCGCATTCGCGCAAGCTGCGTGACGGGCTGGTCGAACTCGGCGCGCCCGAGGATGTGGCGACCGAGGTGGCGCATCTGTTCGACCTCGACGGCGCGGTGGGCATCGCCTCGCTCTCGGCCGAGACGGGGATTGCGCCGCGCCGTCTCGTCACCGCCTTCACGCGGGTCGGTGCGGGCCTGGGCCTCGACTGGGCGCAGGCTTCGGCGGCGCTCATGAGCCCGTCGGACCCGTGGGAGCGCTTGCTGGTCGCGGGCCTCGCGCGCGATTTCCAGCAGATGCGGCTGGACTTCCTGCGCGGCCTCGCCCGGACCAAGGCGGGCAAGAGCGATCCGCTCGCCGCCACCGAGGAATGGGGCCGCCAGCACAAGAGCGCCATCGATGCCTTCCGGGGCATCGTCCACCGCGCGGAGAATGCGGTGGCGATCACGCCCGCGATGCTGGCGCAGATCGCCAGCCAGGCGCGGAACCTGCTGGGGCGGTGATTTCGCCGGAGGCACTTCGGCGATGGTCGGAGTGCCTCTTTCTTTTTCGTCATTGCGAGCGAAGCGAAGCAATCCAGGGCAGTCTTGCGCCGCTCTGGATTGCTTCGCTTCGCTCGCAATGACGAGGGGGGAGGAAGCGAGGCTGAACTACCCCACCGGAACCGCGCGGTCTTCCTTGATCGTCTCCAGCACGATGATCGACTTCACGTCGCGCACCCCCGGGATCCGCAGCAAGGTGCGCAGCGTGATCTGCGAGAGATGCTCCACGTTGCGCGCGATCACCCGGACCAGATAGTCCATGTCCCCGGTCACCGCATGGCAGGCGATCACGTAGGGATTGTCGGCGATCGCCTGCTCGAAGCGGGCGATGTTCTCGTCCACATGGGCGACGAGGTTGATGAGTACGTAGGCCTCCAGCTCGAAGCCCAGCCGCCTCGGGTCGAGCACAGGTGCATAGCCCCGGATCACGCCTTCATCCTCAAGGCGCTTGATGCGGCGGCTGACCGGCGTGGCGGAAAGCGCCACCCGCTCCGCCACTTGCGCCACCGGCATGCGCGCATCTTCCTGCAACGCCGCGATGATCCCGCGATCGAATTCATCCAGTTGCACGGATCACCTCTCTAGGCTGGTTTTATTGGGTGATTCCACCAATAGCACGTCTCTATGCCCTCGCAATCGCACGGAACTGAAGCGGGGCCTCTGGTATTGTAGTGTCATGAAGAAGCCGTCGACGATCACGTCAAACAGCGGCCTTCGGGGAGAGTATGACCGCGCCGCCGACGACTATACCGTCGCGCAGGATTGGCATGCCTATACTCCGGAGATGCACGCCCGCTGGCGCCGCCTCTACGCGCGCCAGTCCGCGCTGGTCCGCACCCATGCCTGCGCATCGTTCCGCGAGGGGCTGGCACGGCTGGACTGCGCCGAGGGCATCCCGCGCTTCGCCGACGCCAACCGCGTGCTTCAGGCGGCGACCGGCTGGCGGCTGGTGGCGGTGCCCGGCTTCATTCCCGATGCGGTGTTCTTCGACCACCTCGCGCACCGCCGCTTCCCGGTGACCCGCTGGCTGCGCGAGGAGCACGAGCTGGACTACCTCGCCGAGCCGGACGTCTTCCACGATTTCTTCGGCCATGTGCCGATGCTGCTCGATCCGACCATCGCCGATTTCCTGGACCTTTACGGCAAGGCCGGGGCGCGGGCGATGGCGATGGGCGCGCTGGACATGCTGGCGCGCATCTACTGGTACACCATCGAGTTCGGACTGGTGCGGGAGGACGGCGCGCTGAAGGTCTTCGGCGCGGGGATCATCTCGTCGGCGGGCGAGACGCGCTTTTCGATCGAGGACCGCAAGGTGCTGCGCCTGCCGTTCGACCCGGTGCGGGTGATGCGCACGGGCTACATGATCGACAGCTTCCAGAAGACCTACTTCGTCCTCGAAAGCCTGCCGCAGCTGATCGACGCGCTCGTCAGCCTCGATTTCGGCCCCGTCTACGAAACCTGGCGGCACGAACCGCCGCTTCCGGCAGGCGAAGCGCTGCCGGAAGAAACCCCGATAGGAGCACTCGCATGACCGATCTTTTCGACAATCCCATCGGTCTCGACGGGTTCGAGTTCGTGGAATTCTCCGCGCCGGACAAGGGCATTCTGGAGCCGGTGTTCGAGGCCATGGGCTTCTCCCGGATCGCGCGCCACCGCTCCAAGGATGTGGAACTGTGGCGGCAGGGCTCGATCAACTTCATCACCAATTACGAACCCGGCAGCCCCGCGTGGTTCTTCAGCCGCGAGCATGGCCCGTCGGTCTGCGGCATGGGCTTTCGCGTGCGCGATGCCCGGGCGGCTTATGCCGAACTGCTGGCGCGCTCGGCCGAGCCGGTGCAGGTGGCGACCGGGCCGATGGAACTGCACCTGCCGGGCATTCGCGGCATCGGCAATTCGATCATCTACCTGATCGACCGCTACGAGCGCGGCGGGGACGGCGCGCTGTCGATCTACGACATCGACTTCGATTACCTGCCCGGCGTCGATCGCCACCCGGCGGGCGCGGGCTTTGCCGAGATCGATCACCTCACGCACAACGTCTACGGCGGGCGCATGGCCTACTGGGCGGACTATTACGAGAAGCTCTTCAATTTCCGCGAGATCCGCTACTTCGACATCAAGGGCGAATACACCGGCCTCACCAGCCGCGCGCTGACGGCGCCCGACGGCAAGATCCGCATTCCGCTCAACGAGGAAGCGGAAGGCGGGAAGGGCCAGATCGACGAATTCCTGCGCGCTTTCAACGGCGAGGGCATTCAGCATATCGCGCTGATCTGCGACGATCTCCTCGCCGCGTGGGACAAGCTGAAGGCGTTCGGCGTGCCGTTCATGACCGCGCCGCCCGAGACGTACTACGAGATGCTGGAGGAGCGCCTGCCCGGCCACGGCCAGTCGGTCGAGGCGCTGAAGATGCGCGGCATCCTGCTGGACGGGACGACGGAGGGCGGAAGCCCGCGCCTGCTGCTGCAGATCTTCGCCGAGGCGCGCGTCGGGCCGGTGTTCTTCGAGTTCATCGAGCGGCGCGGCGACGACGGCTTCGGCAACGGCAACTTCAAGGCGCTGTTCGAGAGCATGGAGCGCGACCAGATCCGGCGCGGCGTGCTGAAGGTGAGCGAACCGGCGGAGTGACATGACCGCCCCCTCTCGTCATTGCGAGCGCAGCGAAGCAATCCAGGGCAGTCTTGAGCCGCTCTGGATTGCTTCGCTGCGCTCGCAATGACGGGATGAGGGTAAAGATCGGGAGAGAACCAATGACCAATACCGCACCCACCCTCGGCGGCATCCATCACGTGGCCTACCGCTGCAAGGACGCCAAGCAGACCGTGGACTTCTACCGCGACGTGCTCGGCATGGATTTCATGCTGGCGATCGCCGAGGACACGGTGCCGTCCACCGGTGCGCCTGATCCCTACATGCATGTCTTTCTCGACTGCGGCGGCGGCAACGTGCTGGCCTTTTTCGAACTGCCCAACGCGCCTGATATGGGCCGCGACGAGGCCACCCCTGCATGGGTCCAGCACATCGCCTTCAAGGTGGAGAGCGAGGGCGACCTCCTCTCCGCCAAGGCCCGCGCCGAGGCCGCCGGGCTGGAGGTGATCGGACCGACCCACCACGGCGTGTTCAAGTCGATCTACTTCTTCGATCCCAACGGCCACCGCCTCGAACTCGCCTGGCAGTTCGGCACCGTGGACCAGATGGCGTCCCTGCGCGCCGTCGCCGACGACATGCTCGACGAATGGGCGCGCACTCGCAAGGCACCGCGCCATGCGGCGTGGCTGCACGAGAAGATCGCGGCGGAAAGCTGAGTGCCATGCTGCGGCTCCACAGCTACTGGCGCAGTTCGACGAGCTACCGGGTCCGCATTGCGCTGAACCTCAAGCGGCTCGATCATGAGAACGTGCCGGTGAACCTGCTGGCGGGAGAGCAGCGGGGTGAGGGTTATCGGGCGCTGAACCCTTTCGCGGGCGTGCCGATGCTGGAAGCGGACGGTGCGGTGCGGGCGCAGTCGATGGCGATCCTCGAATGGCTGGACGAGCGCTATCCCGAACGCCCGCTCTTGCCGGAGGGCATCGAGGAGCGTTTCGCGGCGCGCGAACTGGCCTCGGCTATAGCCACCGAACTGCACGCACCGCTCAACCTGCCGGTGCTGCAGTACCTAAAGCACGACCTCGGCCATGCTCAGGCGGACGTGGACTTGTGGTACTGGCACTGGCTGGAGAAGACCCTGACCGGCGTGGAAGCGCGGCTGGCGCAGCGCGGCTCGGGCGATTTCCTGTTCGACGCGCCGGGGTACTTCGAGTGCGTCGCCTTGCCGCAACTCTACAACGCGCGGCGTTTCGCGTTCGACCTGTCGGGCTATCCGCACCTCACGCGGATCGAGGCGGCGTGTCTGGACCTGCCGGAATTTCTGGCGGCGCACCCGGACCATCAGCCCGAAGCGAGCGGGACGACAATCAGCCCTCGACCGGCGCCATGAGCAATTCGCGCAGCGCGTCGAGGCTGGGCAGAACGGTCGCTCCGGCCGCGGTCATCTCCTCGGTCGCGGGGAGCAGGTCGGGAACCATGATCGTGGCGATCTCCGCCGAGGTGGCGGAGAACACGCCCGCATAGCTGTCCTCCACCGCCAGGCACTGCGCCGGATCGATGCCGAGGCGGCTGGCGGCGAGGAGGTAGGGCTCCGGGCTCGGCTTGGGCCGGGACACGTCGCTGCGGGTGACGATGACATCGAAGTAGTCGAACAGCCCGGCCTTCTCCAGCCGCCGCTCGGCCAGCCCGCCGTCGGTCGAGGTACACAGGGCCATCGGGATGCCCGCGCTGCGGAAATGCTCGAGGATCAGCACCGCGCCGGGGCGCAGTTCGACGCCTCGGTCCAGCATGGCCAGGAACAGCGCGTCCGCTTCGTCGTAGAAACGCGCCAGCGGAAACTCAGGCCCGAGGCGCTGGGCGAGCATCTTCTCGTTGAGATCGCGGCTGACGCCAACCATCGAATCGAGGATTTCCTCCGACAGCGGCCAGCCGATCGCGTGCGAGGTCTTTGCATAGCTGCGATGATGCGCCGCTTCGGTGGCGATCAGGGTGCCGTCCATGTCGAAAATGGCTGCGCGGATGGGATTGGGAAGCTCGGGCATGGTCTCAATATGTAGACACCGTGCGAGGAGGCCATTGCAAAAAGCGGAACTAGCAAAGGACCTCGCGCAAGTGAGGAATTATCCCGCCAGTTCCTCCAGCCCCAGTTCCCTGCACAGAGCCGAGCGCGCCTCCACGCAGGCGGCCCATAGCGCAGGGCTGGCGAGGTCTTCCACTGCGATATGCTCGGGCCAGAGGCGGGCGACCAGCGCCTCGATCCGGTCCAGTTTTTCCGGGCTCGCGATGAAGCGCGGATCGATCGTCGCGGGATCGGCGACGACGCGCAGGCGCAGGCAGGCGGGGCCGCCGCCGTTCGCCATGCTTTCGCGCAGGTCGTGCACGAAGAGGTGGCGGATCGGGCCGTTCCCCGCGACATGTGCCTCCAGCCAGCGCCAGACCGAGGGCGTCTCGCGCGCTTCGCCGGGGAGCACCAGCGCGGCTTCTCCCGAGGGCAGCGTCACTAACTGGGCGTTGAACAGGTAGGAGGTGATCGCGTCCGCCAGGCTGACTTCGCTGGCGGGGACTTCGACGATTTCGATTTCCGGCAGCTTCGCACGCAGCTCCGCATAGAGCGCATCGCGGTCGGCGAAGGCCAGTTCGTGAGTGAACAGCACCCGCTCGTTGGCCACGGCGACGACATCGTTGTGGAACGCGCCCGCCGCGATCGCCTCGTCCGACTGGCGGGCGAAGACAGTGCGCGTCGGCGAGAGGCCGTGAATGCGCGCGACGGCTTCGCTTGCCTCGCGATGCTGGCGGGCGGGGTAGGGGGCGGCCCCGGTACTTGGGGTCACGCCATAGACGAAGACTTCGATGCCCGGCGTGTCGTGGCCCGCGCACAGCCGCATGTGGTTGGCCGCGCCCTCGTCGCCGAAGGGCGCAGGGACCGGCGCGTGGACGGCGAAGTGCGCCTCGTTTGCGAAGGCGATCTGAAGTTGCACCAGCGTTTCGCGCCATTCGTGGCTGCGGTGGGGCATCGTCACGAGGTTGGCGACGGTGAGGTGGCAGCGTCCGTCCGCCGTGTCTGCCGCGGGCGAGACAGTCGCCGCGTTCGCCGCCCACATCGAGGAGGCCGACAGGGAGTTGGCGCGCAGGACCGCGTCTGCGGCCTCGACCGTGGTGCCGAGCTGGTGCAGCCACACTTCGTCGGGGCGCCGCTGGGGGAGGAAGAAGCCCTGCGCCAGCCCGCGCTCCAGATTGGCGCGCATCTTAGCCAGCCCCTGCAGCGCAGCGGCGCGCGGGGCGGAAACCTTGCCGAAGTTCCTCGTCGAGGCGAGGTTGCCGAGGCTCAGCCCTGCATAGTTGTGGCTGGGGCCGACGATGCCGTCGAAGTTGATCTCTGTGCGCATTCGGAGAGCCTAGCTGTCGGGGGCGGTGTAGGAAAATGGTTTCGGGCGGAGACCCTGTCAGAGGTGCTTCAATGCTCCGACAGGCTCAGCACTCGGGTGCCACCCTTACTCGTCATTGCGAGCGCAGCGAAGCAATCCAGGGCGGCCTAAGACTGCCCTGGATTGCTTCGCTGCGCTCGCAATGACGAAAGTGGAGGATCACGCCGGAGCGACCGTCACCGCATCGCCCACGCCGATACCCAGCAACCCTGCTGCTGCCTCGTCCAGCACGCCGTCATCGCTCACGCAGCCGAGGCAGGCGCGGAAATCCGCCAGCCGCCCGGTTGCGATCAGGTGCGTCGGCTCGCTTTCCTGCACCGGGACCACCGCCGATACCGTCACCGTCTTCGCCTGTTTCACCGTGCGGATGCCATCGGTCTTCGCGATCATCGTCGGGCCGCCGTCGAAGATATCGATGTAGTTCTGGAAGGCGAAGCCCTCGCTTTCCAGCATCCGCATCGCCGGGCGGCCGGAATAGTGTGGCTGGCCCATCACCTGCCGCGCGCCTTCGGAGAGCAGCGCGGTGTAGATCGGGTGCTTGGGCATCAGGTCGGCGATGAACTGGTTGCCGTGCTTGGCGTTGAACTCGTCGGCGTCGCGGAAGCTCATGTCGAAGAAGCGGCCCGCGAGGCCGTCCCAGAACGGCGAGTTGCCCGCCTCGTCGATGGCGCCGCGCAGCTCGGCCAAGGTCGTCTCGCCGAAACGCTCGCGGTGCATGGCGATGAACAGGTAGCGGCTGCGGGCCAGCAGCTTGCCGACACCTGCCGAACGCTCGGTGGCGTCGAGATAGAGCCCGCCGACTTCGCTCGCCCCGTCGAGGTCAGTGGACAGGGTCAGCATCTCGGCGCGGAAGGTGCGGTCGAGTTCCTTGGAATGCTGGGTGATGCGGCCGATGCGGTAGGAATAGAACGGCAGCTCGGTGCCGACTTGCGAGAACGCCTGGCAGGTGCCGCGCACCTTCCCGGTTTCGGTGTCTTCGAGGATGAAGGCGAAGAGGTCGTTGGCGATTTCGCCGTCATCGCGGGCGAAGCATTTCGCGGCGCGTTCCAGCTTGGCTTTCAGTGTCGGCTTGTCGGGCGGCAGGTTGGTGAAGCCGCCGCCTGTGCCCTTGGCCATACGGTAGAGCGCTTCGAGATCGCCCTCTCGTGCGGTGCGCAGCAGGAAGGTCATGCGTGTAGTGCTCCCCGGTCGAGACGGTGCAGGACGAGGGCCGTAAGGCGGGCGCGGGCGTCTAGCGAACTGGCGATCATGAACTCCTGCGGTGAATGGATCGAGCCCCCCAGCGCGCCCATCGTGTCGAGCACGGGAACGCCGCAGGCGGCGATGTTGTTGCCGTCGCACACGCCGCCGGTGTCTTGCCAGCGCATCGGCTGGCCCAAATCGGCGGCGGCCTTGCTGACGAGGCCGAACAGCGCCTCGGTCTTCGGCGTGATCGGCTTGGGCGGGCGCGAGACGTGGCCGTGGAGGTGGATATGGACGTCGTGCACCGCGCTGACCTCGGCGACGGCGGCCTCCACCAGCGCGCGGGCGATTTCCGCCAGTTCCGGCGAGCGGGGGCGCAAGTTGAAATGCAGGATCGCAAGGTCGGGCACGGTGTTGTTGGGCGCGCCGCCCTCGATCCGGGCAGGGTTGATGGTGAGGCCGTCACGAATGCCCGCCGCAAGCCGCAGCGCGAGGTCGCTGGCGGCAAGCACGGCATTGCGCCCGTCCTGCGGATTGCGCCCGGCATGGGCGGAAAGCCCGGTGACGACGGCGGCGTAATTGCCCGAACCCGGCCGCGCGCGGGCCATCGAGCCGTCGGGCAGGCCGGGCTCGTACGTCAGCGCCGCCAGCTTGCCTTGCGCCAACTGCGCGATCAGCGCGGCGGAGGACAGCGAGCCGGTCTCCTCGTCGCTGTTGATGAGCACGTCGTAGCCCATCATCGGCGTACCGTGCTCGAAGGCGAGGAGCCCCGCGAGCATCAGTGACAGGCCGCCCTTCATGTCGGCGGTGCCGGGGCCGTTCAGGGTGTCCGCGTCGAGCCAGGTGCAGCTCTGGAACGGGTGCTCGCGGGCGTAGACGGTGTCCATGTGGCCGGTCAGGATCACCCGGTGGTCGGCCTCGGGCCGGACCGACAGGACGAGGTGGCGACCGTGTCCGACTTCGCGCAAGTGGCCCTTGCTGTCGACTTTCTCGACCGGCGCGGGATCGACGAGGCGGACCTCGCCCGGCAGCGCGGCGAAGGCGTGGGCCAGCCGGTCGGCCATCGCCTCAAGGCCGTCCAGATTGCCCGTGCCGCTGTTTATCGCGGCCCAGTCCAGCGTCCGGTCGAGGATCGGCGCACGCTCGATCGTTTCGAGCAGGTCCAGTTCCTCGCCCGAAAGCGCGCTCATGGCCTGAGCTTGCCGTTCAGGGCGCCTGCGTTGCCCGAGGCGTCCGCCGCCTCGAAGCTGGCGACCGGGTAGGCGCAGTAATCAGCGGCATAGTAGGCGCTCGGCCGGTGGTTGCCGCTCTCGCCAAGTCCGCCGAAGGGCATCGAGCCCGCCGCGCCGGTCGTCGGGCGGTTGCGGTTGACCACGCCCGCGCGGCATTCGACGAGGAAGCGCTCCCACAGTGCGTCGTCGGCGCTTACGAGCCCGGCGGAGAGACCGAAGCGGGTGTTGTTCGCGGCTTCCATCGCGGCGTTGAAGTCCGGCACGCGGCTGACCTGCAGGACGGGGGCGAAGATTTCCTCGTCCGGCACGAACACGCCGGTCACGTCGAGCATGGCGGGTGTGACGAAGGCGGCGGAGCGGCCCTCGACGCCGTTGAAGGGGCGGATCACCTTGGCGCCGCGTGTCACGAGGCCGTCGAAGCGGGCCTTCGCGGCGGCGGCAGCAGCATCGGAGATCAGCGGGCCAATCCACGGCTCGGGCGTCTCGTTCCAGGCGCCGATGACGATGCGGTCGGCGAGGGCCGCGATGGCCTCCACCAGCGCGGAGCCGAACTCGTTGTCGGGAACGATCAGCCGCCGCGCGCAGGAGCAGCGCTGGCCGGTGGTGATGAAGGCCGATTGCACGACGACCGACGCGGCCTCGTCGACGTCACCGTCCCAGGCCACCAGCGGATTGTTGCCGCCCAGTTCGAGGGCGAGGATCACGTCGGGCCGGTCGGCGAAGACGCGGCGGAAATGCGCGCCCGCGCCCGCCGAGCCGGTGAAGAGCAGCCCGTCGATCGCGCCCGCGACCAGCGCCTCGCCGGTTTCGCGCCCGCCCTGGATGCACTGGAAGACGTGGGGGTGATCTGCAAGGGCCTCGGCCCAGCACCCGGCCATCAGCGCGCCGGTGGCGGGCGTCATCTCGGAGGGCTTGAAGACCACCGTGTTGCCCGCGAGCAGTGCGGGGATGATATGGCCATTGGGCAGGTGGCCGGGAAAGTTGAACGGACCGAGCACCGCCATCACGCCGTGGGGACGGTGACGCAGCACGGCCTGCCCGAACGGCATGTCGGTGCGCTTCTCGCCCGCGCGTTCGGCCTGCGCCGCGATCGAGATGCCGACCTTGCCGATCATCGAGGCGACTTCGGTGCGGGTTTCCCAGAGCGGTTTGCCGGTTTCGCGCGCGATGGTCTCGGCCAGGGCGTCCTTGCGGGCTTCAAGCGCCGCTTGGTAGCGTTTGACCCCCTCCAGGTGCCGTTGAGTGCCAAGCTGCGACCACGTACCAAACGCCTTGCGGGCACGCAGCAGGGCAGCGGAAACCGCTTCGGAATCAGCGACTTCACCTTCCCAGACAAGCGTGCCGTCAACCGGATCGAAGGATTTGAGGTTGGTCATGCCTGCTGTCTCGTCACCGCGAAGATTCCGGTCGCATTGCCACTGTCGAAGGTGAGGTCGAGGAGGCCGGTTTCCGGATCGATGTCGCGCGAAATGAACTCGTAGAACGACCCCGGAACTTCGCGGATGACCTCGCTGCCGTCTTGCAAGCGGAAGGGCCGCGAGACCTTGTCTGCCAGGATCGCGGTCTGTCGCACGCGGCCGTTGCGGGAGATCTCGACAGCCGGTTTCAGCGGATAACCCTCTGATTTCAAAGACTCGGAATGAGCCTCGACGTCGGGGACGCGGGTGGTCGCATGGTTGAAAGCATTGCCCTCGGTGGCGATCCAGGCACCTTCCTTGCTATGCTCCAGCAGCGCTTCGTAATCCGCCAGCGTCGGGGCAGCGTGCTGCCGGTCGAAGGCACGCAAGGCCCCGCGCAGAATGGTCACCCCGTGCTCGATCGAACAGTCCCCATCGCGCGCGAGCGTATAGAGCGCGGCCCACTCGGCTTCCCCCAAAGGATCGACGGACGCCCCGAATATGGCGGCTGCGGCGGCCTGTGCGGTGTCGGGAAGCTGGTCGATGTGCAGTTCGGAGACGAAGAACTGCGGCACGGAGGCGGGCAGGTCGATCTGCACATAGGCGCGCCCGGTCATGGTCAGTGCGGGCAGGGGGTAGAGCCCGCGCACTTCATAACCCAGCGGAGCGAGAAAACGGCCGAATGCCTCGTGTCCCGAGGGCAGAGCGCCGGTCGCGCCGTCTATCGTGCGCAGGGCGCCGTGGTCGAAGACGATCGGCTCACCGGTGGCGCGCATCCACTCGATATAGCGGGCGGCGGTCGGTACTCGCTCCAAAAGGTCGAGGAAAAGCGCGGCGTTGAGCGCCATGGCCACTTGCGCGCGGCTGGCGCGCTCAGCCGATCCGGCCAGTTCCGGTGCGATCTGAAGCGTCTCCAGAGCCTCTTGCGCCTTGGCCTCGCCGACAATCGGCGCCAGCAGGCGAGCGAGCGTTCCAAAGTCCGAAGATGCAGGAATCATCGATCCCCCGTTGTTCATTTATTGCGTGTACAGGAAACATAGGAAAGCCATTTGCGGAAGTCCATGCCTCTGCGGAAGAAGCCTGCGAGGCAGCATCTTTGTGTTTTCAAGGTAGGCGCTTAGAAGGCCATCAGGTCAATGGATGGAGCGGGTTATGGTGTTTCTCGAAAGGCTCGGCGTGAGCCTGCCCCTCATTCAGGCACCGATGGCCGGGACCAGCACTCCGCTGCTGGCGGCGGAAGTCTCGAACGCCGGGGCGCTTGGCTCGATCGGCGTCGGCGCGACGGATGCTGGCGGCGCGCGGGCCATGATCGGGGAACTGCGCGAGCGTACGGATCGCCCCTTCAACGTGAACCTGTTCGTCCATCGCACGCCAGTTGCCGACGCCGCATGCGAGGCGGCGTGGCTGGACTGGCTGCGCCCGCTCTTCGCCGAGTTCGGGGCCGAGCGGCCACAAACTCTGCAATCGCCTTATACGAGTTTCGCGGATGATCCTGCGATGCTGGCGATGTTGCTGGAGACCCGGCCGCCGGTGGTGAGCTTTCATTTCGGCCTGCCCGCCGCCGATGCCATCTTCGCGTTGCGCGAGCGCGGCATCGTGATGCTGGCGACGGCGACGAATATCGATGAGGCGCGCGCCATCGCGGCAGCCGGGATTGACGCCGTGGTCGCGCAAGGAATCGAGGCGGGCGGTCATCGCGGTATGTTCGATCCCGGAGCGCCCGATCCCGGGCTCGGCACCATGGCGCTGACGCGGCTGCTGGTGCGCGAAACCGGACTGCCGGTGATTGCCGCGGGCGGCATCATGGACGGCGCCGGGATCGCCGCCGCGCTCGATCTCGGCGCGGTGGCGGCGCAACTCGGGACCGCCTTCATCGATTGCCCGGAATCGGCGGCGGACGAGGGCTATCGTGCGGCGCTCAAGGGGCCGGGTGCCTGGCACACGACACTGACGCCGCTGGTGTCGGGGCGCCCAGCGCGGGCGCTGGCGAACCGCTTCACGGCGCTCGCGGCGCAGGTGGGCGGGCGGCAGGTGCCGGACTATCCGATCACCTATCACGCCGGGAAGGCACTGAATGCTGCGGCCAAGGCGAAGGGCGAGTACGGGTTCGGAGCGCAGTGGGCCGGGCAGGGCGCACCGTTGGTGCGGACGATGCCCGCTGCAGGCCTGGTCGAAGTTCTGATGACGGAACTGCAAGCCGTGAGGACGCGGGGCTAGCCCGGATCCGCGATCTTTCACCCATTTCCCGTCACCCTGAACTCGTTTCAGGGTCCATTTCGCCGATAGCGCGGTAGCTGGATCAGCAAACCGACAGCGCGGCGTAAGCAGCGACGCTCCGGCACCAATTGCTCGATGGACCCTGAAACGAATTCAGGGTGACGGGGGCGTTACAGGTGTGGGAGGGCGTGGTTCCGGCTCGTGAGCCACACCCTCAAATCCCCGTCACCCGTGCGCGCCGAACTCGTTCGCCAGCGCGGTGGTGATCCGCAGGCTCAGCGCATAGGAACGCGCGATCGGGTCGATGAAGTCCTTGTGGATCTGCGCATAGCCCGTCGCGCTGGAATCCGGGTAGTCGCTGGGGGCGTCCACCGCGAAGTCGCTGATCGAGGGGAAATGCACCGGGAAGGCGCGGCGCAACTGGGCCAGGCCGTCCTCGACGCGCAGGGTGAAGAACATCTCCAGCACGTCGTCGCGGCTGATGTCGTTGGCGCGGCTGAACTGCGGCGTCATCACCGAGCGCAGGAACATGTGCTGGAACAACGCGATGCGCAGCGCATGGAGCACGCCGAGCGAACGGCGCGTATGCTCGCGGTCGGCCTGCGGAGCCTCGTCCGGGACGAGATCGAGCAGGCGGTGCAGCTTCAGCGCATCGACCCGCAGGCGCGAGGCGAGGCGACGGTAGACGCCGGCGCGGTCGTCCTTGGTCAGATACTCGGCCAGCTTGAGGCAGGCGTCGGCGATGTTCTCCTCACCGCCGCGATAGGGGCGGCTGGCCCAGTAGGCCGAGTTGAACAGCTCGCCATAAGCCGAGACGGTCTTGATCGAGGCGAGCGCGTTGGCGGCGCGGGCGAGACGCACGATCTGGCGACCACGCGCGGATTCGCGCAGGAGCCCTGCGATTTCCTCGCGGTTGCCGTCCGCCGCGGTGCCGATGCCGGCGATCACGTTCACCGGGTAGCCCAGCTGCTGCAGAATCGCGTTGTGCGGGATCGCGCGGATCTGGCGCAGGTTCATCGAGCGGTCGGAGGCAAGGTCCGACTGGCGGCGCGACTTGCGGCTGCCGGTATCGTTCAGCAGCCCCAGCCCGAACGCGGTGATCGCGCGGCTGTAGGTCGAGCTTTCCAGATGCTCATGCTGAACCGAACGGATCGCGCGATAGAAGTCGAGGCTGAGGTCGGTGCGGCGATAGAACAGGTCCGTCGGCACGTTGACGTCGGCATCCCACAGCGGGCGCTCGGCCATCCGGGTGAGCGTGGCCAGCGCCAGTTCGTCCGAGCCGAACCAGAGGTAGCCGTCGCCGCCCTGGAAGCTGACTTCGGGCTCCAGCCTGATCCCTGCACGCAGGAAGCGGCGGCGGGCCCAGGGTGAGAGCTGCCAGTCGAACCGGTCGTCGATGCTGGAGGGGTGGCAGCCGCGACCCATCGATTCGCCGCCGGTGTTGAAGATCAGCGCGCAGACGTCGGACAAGCCGTTGGCGGCCATGGCTTCCGACAGTCGGCCCTGCAGGCGTTCGATGGCGAGCGCGGCAGGCACCTGACCGACGAAGCGGCCCGCGTCGGAGAAGCCGGTCTGGATCGAAACTCGGCCGCGCCGCCTTGCGTAGTCGCGGTAGGCAGGCTCGGCGAGAACGGCGTCGAGGAAGCGGCCGCCGTGTTCCAGCGCGGTCTCGGTCTCGAACAGAGGCGAGACATCGACCTTGTCGTCGATCCCGAACATCCGCGCGAAGTAGAGCGCGGCGAGCACGGTGGTCGGCTCCTCGCACTCGGCCACCAGCATGCGGATCGGCGCGTCGGCGTCGATGTGGCCGAGGATCTGCGCCATCGCGAGGAACTGGCGCACGGCGGTGCTGTTCTCGATCGCCAGCGCCGCGAAGTTGGACTTGAGCGGCTTCACTTCGGCCAGCAGCTCGCGCATCCGCACCAGCGCGGCCTGGCTGGCAAGGCTGAGCTTGCCATCCGGATCGATGCGGCGGCGGATCGCATTCTGCAGCTGCGAGGCATTCACGCGGAAGTGGATGCCGCCCATGCCGAGGCCGTCGGCGCGCATCGCGGCGGCGGTGACGAGGAGGGCGCGCGCCTGCTCCTGATCGGCGTGGCGGGCCTCGTCCTCAAGCCGGGTGATCACGCCTTCGAGGCTGATGATCTTGTCGGCGTGCTCGGCGGTGAGGCCGTTGGCGGCGGCGGACAGCGCCTCGGGATCGGTGAGATCCTGCTTGAAGGCAGCGACGGCCTCTGCCGTGTGGGCGTGGGCGCGGGAGAGCTGCGCCGCGATTTCCGGTGCGGCCTGCTCCAGCGCTTCGGCGTAACCGGCCAGACGTTGGGCCTTTTCCTCAAGCCGGTAGCGGATCGAGGTGGACCACGAGATGTCGGTGCGGCCGTCCATGTCGTAGCCGACCCAGTGGGCGAAGCGCACCGGCATCGGGTTCAGGCCCTTCCAGCGCTTGGGCCAGCGGGCGGCGGCAAGGTCGAACAGGCGGGCGTTGATGCGATCACGCGCCTTCTGGCCGCGTGCCATCGCCGCCATCGCCGCGTCATGCTCGGAATCGAGCGTGATCGTGTCGCGAGCGGGCGAGGCGACGCAGACCGAGGCTACGCTGAAATCGCCGTTGGAGGCGGAGGTGGTGACGGCTTCGGTCTGCGCGGCGGTCAGCAGGAAGGTCGGGTGCGCGGTGAAGACGACATGCGCCGCCGGGCGCTGCCAGCGCACGGCGAAGGCGGTGAAGTCGTCGTCATCGGCGGTCTTTTCGGCAAGGGCGTCAAGCGCCTTGTCGTTCTCCGCGATGGGCATGGTGCCCAGAATGCGGTCGAGCCGGGAAGCGCGGGCGCGCAGCCCCTCGCAGTCCATTTCGGAAACGAGCGCCTCGATGTCGTCGAGAGACATCTCGCCATTTTCCAGTGCCCGCGACAGTTCCAGCCCAAGCTGGAACACCGGGTTGAACAGCGGCGTCACCGCCGTGAGCTTGTGCAACTCCTTGAGGCGGGCGTCGAGAGCATCGACGGTGCCCAGCGCCAACTGGCCCGACCCGGCCGCCATCAGCGGGCGAGGCCCGCTGCGAGGCGTGCTTCGGCCTCGATCCTGGCGACGTCCGGCTTGCCCTTGGGGACCATCCAGCTGCCGCCGACGCAGATCACCGCGTCCAGCGCCAGCCATTCGGGCGCGTTCTGCGGAGTCACGCCGCCGGTCGGGCAGAACTTTGCGGCCATCAGCGGGGCCGAGATCGCCTTGAGCGCGGGCGGGCCGCCGGCTGCCATCGCCGGGAAGAACTTCAGGCGATCGAACCCGCATTCCAGCGCGAACATCACGTCGCTGGCGTTGGCGGTGCCGGGAAGGAAGGGGATCTTCGACTTGTAGGCGGCTTCGGCCAGGTTCGGCGTCAGGCCGGGCGAGACGATGAATTCGGCGCCCGCGTCGATCGAGCGCTTGAGGTCGTCCGGCGTCAGCACGGTGCCGGCGCCGACGACGGCGCCGGGAACCTGCTTCATGATCCTGATCGCCTCGATCGCGCATTCGGTGCGCAGCGTCACCTCCAGCGCGGGCAGGCCACCGGCGACGAGCGCTTCGGCGATCGGCAGGGCGTGCTCGATGTCCTCGATGACCAGCACCGGGATCACCGGGGCGAGGCGCATGACCTTTTCGACGGCTTCGGATACGGTAGTCATTACTGGAGGTGCTCCATTGCGAATGCTGCCGCCGCGCCGAACAGGCCGGGCTGCGGATGAGTGATGAGCTTGACGGGCAGGGTGGCCATCAGGCCGGCGAAGCGGCCCTTGGCGCGGAACCTTTCGGCAAAGCCCGAGGTCTTGATGGTCTCGCGGATGCGGTAGCCAAGGCCACCGGCGATGACGACGCCGCTCGCGCCCTGCGCCAGCGCGCAGTCGCCCGCCGCCGCGCCCAGCGCGAGGCAGAAGCGGTCCACGGCGGCGACGGCAAGGCTGTCCGTGCTCTCTGCGGCGGCGGTCCAGATCTGCACGTCGGTCAGTTCGTGGATGGCCTTGTGCTCCATCGCGGCAAGCGTCGCATAGATATCGACGATACCGGGGCCGGAGACAATGCGTTCCACCGAGACGCGGGTGTGGCGCTTGCGCAGGCGGGCGAGGATCGCGTCCTCGATCAGGTCGAGCGGGGCGTAGTCGGTGTGGCCGCCCTCGGTCGCCTGGACGTGGTAGTTGCCCTTTCCATCGCGGTAGAGGTGCGCCACGCCAAGGCCGGTGCCGGGGCCGAGGATGCTGAGCGTGCCCGATGCGGGCAGTGCCTCGTCCGGGCCGGTCAGATAGAGGAAGTCGCTCTCGTCCGCGCAAGCGACGGCGTGGGCGACGGCCGCGAAGTCGTTGATGATGGTCTGGCGCGTGGGGCCAAGCATCTCCTGGATCTTCGCGGGGCGCAGGATCCAGGGGTTGTTGGTGAACTTGATGACCTCGTTGCCGACCGGGCCTGCCACCGACATGGCGACGGCATCGGGCAGGGTGCCGCCGTTCATGGCGCGGAACGCCTCCCACGCCAGCTGGAAGCTGCCGTGGTCCTTGGTGTGCAGCGTGGCGGGTTCGCCAAGCGTGATCCGGCCGTCATCGCCGATGGTGGCGATGGCGAAGCGGGCATGGGTGCCGCCGATGTCGACGGCTACGATTTCCGTCGTCACAGCCCGGCAACCTCCAGCATCGACGAGCCGCCGTGTTCGGCGCTAGACGCGTTGATGCGGAACATCGCGAAGAGTTCGCGGCCGGTGCCCATCGCGGGCGGCGGGGTCGGCGCGGGTTCGCGGCCCGAAAGGTCGGCGGTGGTGGAGATCGTGCCGTCCTCTGCCGAGAGACGCACGATATCGCCATCGCGCAGGTACGCCAGCGGGCCGCCTGCGAAGGCTTCAGGGGTGACGTGAATGGCGGCGGGCACCTTGCCCGAAGCGCCCGACATGCGCCCGTCCGTCACGAGCGCGACCTTGTGGCCGCGATCCTGCAGGACGCCCAGCGGCGGGGTCAGCTTGTGCAGTTCGGGCATGCCGTTGGCGCGCGGGCCCTGGAAGCGGACGACGACGATCACGTCCTTGTCCAGCTCACCGGCCTTGAATGCCTTCGCCACGCCTTCCTGATCGTCGAACACGCGGCACGGGGCCTCGATCGTCCAGCGTTCGGCATCGACCGCGCTGGTCTTGAAGGTGCCGCGGCCCAGGTTGCCGTCCACCAGACGCATGCCGCCATCGGGCAGGAACGGGTTGGAGACCGGGCGCAGCATCGTGTCGTCGCCGCTGACCGCCGGGGCGGGGGTCCAGCCGAGTTCGCCGTCCACCATCACCGGTTCGTCCGCGTAGGCGCTCATGCCGCCTTCGGCCACGGTCAGGATGTCCCGGTGGGCGAGGCCGCTGTCGAGCAGCTCGCGGATCACCCAGGCCATGCCGCCCGCCGCGTGGAAGTGGTTCACGTCGCCCGAACCGTTGGGATAGGCGCGGGTGATGAGCGGGACTACCGACGAAAGCTCGTCCACGTCCTGCCAGTCGATCAGGATGCCGCCCGCGCGCGCCATGGCGGGCAGGTGGATCGCGTGATTGGTCGAGCCGCCGGTGGCGAGCAGACCGGCGATGGCGTTGACGATCGCCTTCTCGTCCACGACCTTGGCCATCGGGCGATAGTCCTCGCCCTTGCGGGTCATCGCCGCCAGACGGTGCGTGGCCGAGCGGGTCAGCGCGGTGCGCAGCGGGGTGTTCGGCGGCACGAACGCTGCGTTCGGCATGTGCAGGCCCATCATCTCCATCATCATCTGGTTGGAGTTGGCGGTGCCGTAGAAGGTGCAGGTGCCCGGCGAGTGATAGCTGGCGCTTTCGCTGGCGAGCAGTTCCTCGCGGCCGACCTTGCCTTCGGCGTAGAGCTGGCGGACCTTCTGCTTCTCCTTGTTGGAGATGCCGGTGGGCATCGGGCCGGACGGCACGAAGATCGCGGGCAGGTGGCCGAAGCGCAGCGCGCCGATGACGAGGCCGGGGACGATCTTGTCGCAGATGCCCAGCAGCGCCATGCCGTCGAACATCGCGTGGGACAGGGCGACGCCGGTGGACAGCGCGATGACGTCGCGGCTGAACAGCGACAGCTCCATGCCGTCGAAGCCCTGCGTCACGCCGTCGCACATGGCGGGCACGCCGCCCGCGACCTGGGCCGTGGCGCCCACTTCACGCGCGAACAGCTTCATCTGCTCGGGGTAGCGGCCGTAGGGCTGATGCGCCGAGAGCATGTCGTTGTAGGCGGTGACGATGCCGAGGTTGACCGCCTTGTTCCCGGCGATCGTCGCCTTGTCCTCGCCCGAGGCGGCGAAGCCGTGCGCGAGGTTGGAGCACGAGAGGAAGCTACGGTCGGAATGGCGGTCCGTCTCGCGGGCGATCATGTCGAGATAGCGCGCGCGGCTGTCCTTCGACCGTTCGATGATACGGTCGGTGACGCGCGCGACCACCGGGTGGAGGTTGGTCATGGTCTACTCCTGGTCTTTCGCGACATCCGGCTTCTTCCCGCCCCGCATGTGCGCGGGACGGTAACCGGTGTCAATCGCTATATTCCGGCCCGCATGGGCCTGCTCAAGCAAACTTCGGTGCTGGCACGAGGTCACTCGTGCCCACTCATTCGTGCCAAGTTACTCCGTCGCGTTCGGCGAGGGCGATCGCGGCGGACGGCCCCCAGCTTCCTGCAGTGTAAGTCTTGGGCTCCTGCGCCTGTTCCTCCCAGCCGGAGCGGATCGCGTCGATCCATTCCCATTGGGCTTCCACTTCGTCGCGGCGCACGAACAGGGTCTGGTCGCCTTCGATGAGGTCGAGCAGCAGACGTTCGTAGGCGATGCGGCGCTGGTGGTCGGCGAAGGCGTCGGGGCGGGTGATCGCCAGCGGCACCGAGCGCAGGCCGTAGCCGTCACGGTCCAGCCCGGGCACCTTGGCCATGAGCGAGAGGGTGATGTTCTCTTCCGGCTGGATGCCGATGACGAGGCGGTTGGGCACCGTCTTCGCGCCGCGGCCGTGGAAGATCGAGTGCGGCACGTCGCGGAACTGCACGACGATCTCGGTCGTACGCTTCGGCAGGCGCTTGCCGGTGCGCATGTAGAAGGGCACGCCCTGCCAGCGCCAGTTGTCGATGAAACCCTTGATCGCGACGAAGGTTTCGGTGTTCGAATCCTTGCCGAGTTCTTCATCATAGCCGGGCACGGCCTTGCCGGTGATCGCGCCTGCGCGGTACTGGCCGGTGACGGTTTCCTCGGGCTTCACCTTGCGCAGCGAGTGGAGGACCTTGACCTTCTCGTTGCGGATCGAAGTGGCATTGTACGAAACCGGCGGCTCCATCGCCACGAGCGCGAGCAACTGGAGCATATGGTTCTGCACCATGTCGCGCAAGGCGCCGCTGTCGTCGTAGTAGGCGACGCGCGATTCGAGGCCCACGGTCTCGGCCACGGTGATCTGCACGTGGTCGATATGCGCGGCGTTCCACAGCGGCTCGAACATCAGGTTGGCGAAACGCAGCGCCAGGATGTTCTGCACCGTCTCCTTGCCGAGATAGTGGTCGATCCGGAAGATCCGGTCCTCGGGGAAGGCGCTGGCCACCGCATCATTGATGACCTTGCTCGATGCGAGGTCCACCCCGAGCGGCTTTTCGAGCCCGATGCGCACGTTGCCGCTGGCAAGGCCGCTCTTCTCCAGACCGTGGATGGTCGGTTCGAACAGGCTGGGCGCGGTGGACAGGAAGATCGACAGGCCCTGCTTCGGGGTGCCCACTTTCTCGGCCAGAGCGTGAAAGCTGTCGATGTCATTGGCGTCGAGCGGCTGGTAGCTCAGCCGGTTGAGGAACTGCGCCAGGCTGCCTCGGCGACCGGCGGGCAGGAACTGCTCCAGCGATTCGCGCGCGAAGTTGCGGAAGCCCTGGTCGTCCATGTCCGACCGGGCCGTGCCGATAATTTCGATATCAGGACCCAGCAGGCCTTCCGCGTCGAGCGCGCAAAGCGAAGGGAGGAGCATCCTGCGTGAAAGATCGCCCGTGGCGCCGAAGAGGAGCAGGCGATCGGAAGTGAATTGCGTCACGGTACCCTTTCCACCGGACGACCGCGCTCCTCCTCGCAGCCGTTGATGATTGTTCTCAAGGCTGCACGGCGTCATGTCCACTTGTGGGCGGACCGCCATGCGGTTGCGCCATAACAAAGGCCGCCGCCGAGCGCTAGGGCGCTGAAGGCATGCAAGCACGTTTTCCAAACTCGCCGAGGGGCGAATGGACACGGAAATGTCATTTCCGGCGTTGGTGAATACGAATGTTGCAACAATAGTGTCTTGGAACCATGTCACGCGCGGATTTGAATCTTCGGTGCACACCCACCGCGACCTCAGGAGCATTACAGGCATGAGCATCGAGGGCGTCCACCTCCTCGAACATCTCCAGACCCCCGCGATGATGATCGTGCGGGGGCAGGTGCGCTTCGCCAACAGCGCGGCGAAGGCACTGCTGGGCGCCCATATCGTCGGGCAGGACGTGCGCATCGCCATTCGCGAGCCGCGCGCGGTCGCCGCGATCCTCAGCGACGAGGGCGGCTCGGCGCGGGTGAAGGGGCTGTCCACCGGCGGGTCGGTATGGGAAGTCGACTGCAAGGTCGTCGGCCTCTACGAGCGGCTGGTCAGCCTCTACGACTTGTCCGAGCGAGTCAGCGTGGCCAAGTCCCACGCCGACTTCGTCGCCAATGCCAGCCACGAACTGCGCACCCCGCTCGCCAGCGTCATCGGCTATTGCGAGACGCTGATGAACCCCAAGGCGGGCGGCGACGAGGCCTTGCGCAACCGCTTCCTGGGCACCATCCGCCATGAGGCGCAGCGGATGCAGGCGCTGATTTCGGACCTCATGTCGCTTTCGCGCATTGAGGCGGTGAAGCACGAGGCGCCTTCGGACACCGTCGATGTCGTCGCACTGGCGCATGAAGTGGCAGGAGAGTTCAAGGGCACGATGGAAGTCCATGTCCGGGCCAACCAGTCCGAAGCGGTCATCGCGGGCGATCGCGGCCAGCTTTCGCAGGTCCTGCGCAACCTCATCGACAATGCGCGCAAGTATGCGAAGCCCGAAGGCCCCGTGGAAGTTTCTGTGGAGGCCGCCAGCACCGGCTGGGTGCTCGTCACCGTGCGCGACGAGGGCGAGGGCATCGGCCCCGAACACCTGCCGCGCGTGACCGAGCGCTTCTACCGCGCCGATACCAGTCGCAGCCGCGCGGTGGGCGGAACCGGGCTGGGCCTGTCGATCGTCAAGCATATCGTCGAGCGCCACCGCGGCCGCTTCGACATCGAGAGCCGGCAGGGCGTAGGGACGACCGCCTCGCTGATGCTGCCGCTGCGCGCGGAGGGCTGATCGCGCGGGGGCCGGTGTTGCCCCCCATCCGGCTAACTCGCTTCGCTTGCAAGCTTTCCGCCCCTCCCGCTTGCCGGAGGGGTTGGAGTGGGAAGCTTGACGTCATCAAAGTGTCATTCGATGGACATATTCGCGTCATCGAAATGACGCGAATCCTGAACCCAATCGTGATGCAATCCGCAGCCATGCGAAGATTGCCCGTTTCCGCCATAGCGCTCGTCGTCGCCCTGGGCTGGGTTTCCCCGGTCCTAGCGCAGTCCGCCGATTCGGTCACCCAGGCCGACCTCGCCGCCATGCGCGCGCAGATGGAGGCGATGGCGCAGCGCATCACCTCGCTCGAAGGGCAGCTTGCGGCGGCGAAGGGCTCGGCGTCGCAGATCGCGACGCCGCTTCCGAATGCGGCCGCGACGCCGGTTCCGGCTCTCGCGGCAGGGCCGGCCACGCCCGCTGAGGCTCCTCCGCCCGCCCCGGCAGCCAGCTCGATCCCGGCGAAGCTCGCCAAGACCGCGAGCGGCATCAAGCTGCGCGGCTACACCCAGATGCGCTTCAACGAGATCATCTCGGGCGACAAGGACGCGCCTTCAGGCCGCTCGCGGCTGCGGTCGGTGCAGGACGGCAGCATCGGCCCGGACAGCAACTTCTTCTTCCGCCGCATCCGTCTCGTGATGCAGGGCGACCTCGGCCACGGCGTCTCGTTCTACCTGCAGCCCGATTTCGCCAGCGCAGTCAACAACCAGACTTCGGGCGAGCGGCGCGACAACTTCCTGCAGCTGCGCGATGCCTACGTGGACGTTGCGCTCGACAAGGCGCAGCGCCTCAAGGTGCGTTTCGGCCAGTCCAAGGTGCCGTTCGGGTGGGAGAACCTGCAGTCCTCCTCCAACCGTGTGCCGCTCGACCGCACCGACGCGATCAACGCCGGAGTGCCTAGCGAGCGCGATCTCGGCATCGTCGCCTACTACACGCCCGACCGCGTGCAGGCGATCTGGGACGAACTGGAAGCGGGCGGGCAGAAGCTTTTCGGCAATTACGGCGCCTTCGGCTTCGGCGTGTTCAACGGGCAGGGCGTCAACCGGCAGGAACGCAACGAGAGCCTGATGTCGGTGGCGATGGCGACATGGCCGATGCGGCTCGATGGTATCGGGCTGGACGGGCAGGTGCTCGAAGTGGGCGGCTCGCTGATGCACAACAAGGTGAAGCCGGAAGTGCGCGCGGGCGGGGTCACGGCGCAGAACTTCACCGAACGCCGCGCGGTGGCGCACGCGATCCTCTATCCGCAGCCCTTCGGCATCCAGGCCGAATGGACTTTCGGGCGCGGGCCGCAGTTCGATACCGGAACGCAGACGATCGAATCGCACAATGCCAGCGGCGGCTACGTGATGCTGATGTACCGCGTGCCGGACTTCGGCGCGGGCCGGGTGATCCCCTATGCGCGGTGGGAACGCTACAAGGGCGGCTGGAAGGGGGCGGTCAATGCGCCGCGCCTCGATACCAACGACATTGAACTCGGCGTGGAATGGACGCCGGTGAAGCCGATCGAGTTCACGCTCGCCTATGCCCGCATGAAGCGCGCCGAGGCCGACGAACGCCGCGCCGGACAGGCCGAAGGCGACGTCCTGCGCGCCCAGATCCAGTGGAATTATTGAGGCCTGCGCGCAGGATTTTCGAGACACTCCCCATTTAGTCACGTTATTGACGCAAAAGTGTCATCAAAGACCAATAGGGGGCAGTTCAAGATCAAAGCCCAAGGGGGTTTACCAATGCGTTCGACCAAGACCTTCATTTTCGCCGCCGTCTCGCTTGCCGCGCTCAGCGCTTGTGGAGGTTCGGGCGGTTCCTCGGCCGGATCGCGCGATTTCGTGCGCGCCGTCGGTTCCTCGACCGTCTACCCCTTCGCCACCGCCGTGGCCGAGGGTTACGCGAAGGCGGCGGGCGTGAAGTCGCCGGTCATCGAATCGACCGGCACCGGCGCGGGCATGAAGCTGTTCTGCGCCGGTGTCGGCGCCCAGCACCCCGATATCGAGGACGCCTCGCGCCGGATCAAGAAGTCCGAGTTCGAGGAATGCCAGAAGAACGGCGTCAAGGAGATCGTCGAGGTCCAGGTCGGCATCGACGGCATCGCCTTCGCCGAATCGAAGAGCGGCCCCGGCTTCCAGCTGACCCCAACCGACATCTACAAGGCGCTGGCGGCCAACCCCTTCGGCAAGCCCAACACCGCGAAGACCTGGAAGGACGTCAATCCGTCGCTCCCCGCCGAGCCGATCCTCGTCTACGGCCCGCCCTCGACCTCGGGCACGCGTGACGCGCTCAAGGAACTGATCCTCGAGGCCGGTTGCAAGACCGATGCCGCCACCAAGGCGCTCAAGGACAGCGACAAGAACAAGTACGAGGCGATCTGCCACGACATCCGCGAGGACGGCCCTTACGTGGACGCCGGCGAGAACGACAACCTGATCGTCCAGAAGATCTCGCAGAACGCCAAGGCCATCGGCATCTTCGGCTACTCGTTCCTCGAAGAGAACCCGGACAGCCTGAAGGGCATCCCGATGTCGGGCGTGACCCCGACTTACGCGACGATCTCGGACTATTCCTACCCCGGCGCGCGTCCGCTCTACATCTACGTCAAGAAGCAGCACCTGGGTCCGATCAAGAGCCTGCAGGGCTACGTTGCCGAGTGGGTGAAGTCGTGGGGCGCCGACGGCCTCCTGCAGAAGAAGGGCATGGTCATCGCGCCCGAGGACGTGCGCAAGAAGAGCGCCGAAATCGTCGCGAACATGACCCCGCTCGATCCGTCCGAGCTGAAGTAAGAACCCACTACGGTGCTTCGATCCCTTGCATCGTCATTGCGAGCGGCGCAGCCGCGCGGCAACCCAAGGCAGGTGCAAACCGCCCTGGGTTGCTTCGGCCTGCGGCCTCGCAATGACGGCGTGGATGGAGCGCCCGGTATGAACAAGGGGCCGATGGGCCAGTCATGATACTTACCGGAGTTCTCCTGGCCGTCCTCGGCCTCGGCCTTGTCGGCTGGTTCGCCGCGCGCGGCCGGGCGCGGCTGCTCTATACCGGCCGGGGGTCGATGCACTCGATGCCCGCCTATCACGGCTGGCATCTGGCGCTGTGGATCGTCGTCCCGGCGCTGGTCGCCTGGCTGGTATGGCAGGCTGTGATGCCGGGCCTCGTCCAAGGCGCGGTCTTCGCCACCCCCGCCGCGCATGGCCTGCCTACCGATCCGTTCCAGTTGGGCGCCATCGTCGCCGAGGCGCAGACCATCGCCTCCGATCCGGGCGCCGTCGCCTTCAACCCGGAGGCGCAGGCGCTGGTCGAGCCGTTCCGCGCGGCGCAAGTGAAGTTCGGCCTGATCGGCGCGGTGATCGTGCTGATCGTCGCCTTTGCGGGCGGCGCCTTCGGCTTCACGCGCATCCGCCCGAACTTCAAGGCCCGCACCCATGTCGAGCGCTTGGTGCTGGGCGTGCTGCTGGCAGCCTCGCTGCTGGCGATCCTGACCACCTTCGGCATCGTCGCCTCGCTGGTGTTCGAGGCGGGCATGTTCTTCAAGGACGTGTCGCCGATCGCCTTCCTCACCGGCACCCACTGGTCGCCCGCGAGCACCATGGGCGACAACATCAACAACAACTTCGGCGCGGTGCCGCTGTTCTGGGGCACGATCTATATCGGCGCGATCATCGCCATGGTCGTCGCGATCCCGCTCGGCCTGATGAGCGCGATCTACCTGACCCAGTACGCCACGCGCGACGTGCGCAAGTGGGTGAAGCCGCTGCTGGAGATCCTCGCGGGCATTCCCACGGTGGTCTACGGCTACTTCGCCGCGCTGACCGTGGCGCCGCTGATCCGCGACTTCGCCGCCTCGCTGGGCATGGCCAACCCCTCGACCGAGAGCGCGCTGGCCGCTGGTCTGGTGATGGGCGTGATGATCATCCCGTTCGTCTCCTCGATGGCCGACGATGCGCTCGCCGCCGTGCCCCGCGCGATGAGCGACGGTTCGCTGGCGCTCGGCGCCACCCGTTCGGAGACGATCAAGAAGGTGCTGCTGCCCGCCGCTCTGCCCGGCATCGTCGCAGGCGTGATGCTGGCGATCAGCCGCGCCATCGGCGAGACGATGATCGTCGTCATGGCCGCCGGTGCCGCCGCCAACCTTTCGGCGAACCCGTTCGCCTCGATGACCACGGTGACGTACCAGATCGTCCAGATGCTGACCGGCGACCAGGAGTTCAACAGCCCCAAGACGCTGTCGGCCTTCGCGCTCGGCCTGGTGCTGTTCATCGTCACCCTCATCCTCAACATCGTCGCCCTGCGCGTCGTGAAGCGGTTCCGCGAAGCCTATGAGTAAGTCCGACTGGAATTCGCCCGAGGCGGTTCGCCGCCTCGCGAAGCGCCACGCCGCCGAGAAGCGCTTCAAGCTCGTTGGGCTCGGCGCGATCGTCCTGAGCCTCGGGTTCCTGGCGCTGCTGCTCGTCATCATGCTGAAGAACGGCGTCGCCGGGCTCGACTGGGACTTCCTGTCCGGGTCTGACTCGACCGATGCCACCACCGCAGGCGTGTGGGGCGCGGCCAAGGGCTCGCTGCTCACCATGCTGGTGACGCTGCTGCTCAGCTTCCCGATGGGCGTGCTCGCCGCGATCTATCTGGAAGAGTTCGCGCCGAAGAAGAAGTGGATCGAGTGGGTCGAGGTGTCGATCAACAACCTCGCCGCCGTGCCCTCGATCATCTTCGGCCTGCTGGGTCTGGCGGTGTTCATCAACACCTTCCAGATGCCGCGTTCCTCACCGCTGGTCGGCGGTCTGACGCTGGCGCTGATGACGATGCCGGTCATCGTCATCTCGGGGCGCAACGCGATCAAGGCCGTCCCGCCCTCGATCCGCGAGGCTGCGTACGGCATCGGCGCCAGCAAGGTGCAGACGACCTTCCACCACGTCCTGCCGCTCGCGCTGCCGGGCATCCTGACCGGCACCATCATCGGCATGGCCCGCGCGCTGGGTGAAACCGCGCCGCTGCTGATGATCGGCATGCGTGCCTTCGTCGTCACCCCGCCCGACAGCCTGACCGCCCCGTCGAGCGTGCTGCCGATGCAGATCTTCCTGTGGTCCGACGAGATCGACAAGGCCTTCGTCCAGAACACTTCCGCCGCCATCATCGTGCTGCTGGTCTTCCTGCTCGCCATGAACGGCATCGCCATTTACCTTCGAAACAAATTCGAAGTCCGCTGGTAGAACCATGACCGAAGCAAAAATCACGGCTCGCAACGTCGACGTCTTCTACGGACAGAAGAAGGCGATCAACGACGTCTCGATCGACATCGACAACGGGATCGTCACTGCCTTCATCGGCCCCTCGGGCTGCGGCAAGTCGACGTTCCTGCGCACCCTCAACCGCATGAACGACACGATCGCCGGTGCCCGCGTCGACGGCCAGATCCTGCTCGACGGCGAGGATATCTATGCGTCCACCATGGACTCGGTCGCGCTGCGCGCCCGCGTCGGCATGGTGTTCCAGAAGCCGAACCCGTTCCCCAAGTCGATCTACGAGAACATCGCCTACGGCCCGCGCATCCACGGCCTCGCCAGCGCGAAGTCCGACATGGACCGCATCGTCGAGAACGCGCTGACCAAGGCGGGCCTCTGGGAAGAGGTCAAGGATCGCCTGACCGACGCCGGCACCGCGCTTTCGGGCGGCCAGCAGCAGCGCCTGTGCATCGCGCGCGCCATCGCCGTGAGCCCCGAAGTCATCCTCATGGACGAGCCGTGCTCCGCGCTCGACCCGATCGCCACCGCGCGCATCGAGGAACTGATCGACGAGCTGAAGGAGAGCTTCGCCATCGTCATCGTCACCCACTCGATGCAGCAGGCCGCGCGCGTGTCGCAGCGCACCGCCTTCTTCCACCTCGGCAGCATGGTGGAGTACGGCGAGACCGACCAGATCTTCACCAATCCGCGCGAAACGCGCACCAAGGACTACATCACCGGCCGCTACGGCTGAGTGTTGGCATAAGCAGGGACACGCCATGGTAGACCATACCGTCAAGGCCTTCGACTCCGAGATCGGGCAGCTTCGCGGCCTCGTCGCCGAAATGGGCGGGCTCGCCGAAGTCGCGATCCGCGACGCCATCACCGCGCTCGTCCATCATGACGAGGAACTGGCCGCGCAAGTCGTCGCCGCCGACGCCCGGCTTGATGCGCTGGAGGCCGAAGTGGACCGTCTTGCGGTTCGCACGATCGCCCTGCGCGCGCCGATGGCCGACGATCTGCGCGACGTCATCGCCGCGCTCAAGATCTCGGGCGTGATCGAGCGCATCGGTGATTACGCCAAGAACATCGCCAAACGCGTCAATGCGCTGGAAGGCCGCACCAAGATCGATCCGGTCACGCTGGTCCCGGCCATGGCCGAGATCGCCGAGTCCATGGTGCGCGATGTATTGAACGCCTACGGCTCGCGCGATGCGCAGCTGGCGGTGGAGGTCATCAAGCGCGACCAGAAGCTGGACCAGTTCTACAACACGCTGTTCCGTTCGCTGCTGACGCACATGATGGAGAACCCGGCGACGATCACCAGCGCCGCGCAACTTCTCTTCATCGCCCGCAATCTTGAGCGCATCGGCGACCATGCCACCAACGTGGCCGAAATGGTCTACTACGCCGCGACCGGCGAATACTGCACGGAGCGCGACTCTTTGACGGATGATACCAGCTCGGGAATGCTGTCGTGAGCGCGGCCTCGATCCTCGTCGTCGAAGACGACGTCGCCCTCAGCGAACTGCTGACCTGGAACCTCTCGGCCGAAGGCTACGACGTGCGTTCCACGCCCGACGGTGAGGAAGCCCTCGTCATGGTGCGCGAGCAGACGCCCGACGCCATCGTGCTCGACTGGATGATCGAGCAGGTGCCCGGCATCGAGGTTTGCCGCCAGCTGCGCAAGGACAAGGAAACCGCCTCGGTCCCGATCATCATGCTCACCGCACGCGGCGAGGAAGAGGACATGATCCGCGGTCTCAAGACCGGCGCTGACGACTATGTCACCAAGCCGTTCTCGCCGCGCGAGCTGATGGCCCGCATCGAGGCGCTGCTGCGCCGCGCGCGCCCGTCGCTGGCGGGAAGTGTGCTGTCGTGGGGGGATATCGAACTCGACGCCACCAGCCACCGCGTGCGTCGCGGCGGCGAGGCGCTGCATCTGGGCCCGACCGAGTTCCGCCTGCTGCGCTACTTCATGGAGCGTCCGAACCGCGTGGTCTCGCGCCAGCAGATCCTCGACGGCGTCTGGGGTATGGACTCCGACATCGACGAGCGCACGGTGGACGTTCACATCCGCCGCCTGCGCAAGGCGATCAACCGCGACGGCGAGACCGATCCGATCCGCACCGTGCGTGCGGCGGGGTATGCGATGGACGTGGCCTGATCGCTCGACGTCCCGGACCTGTCCCGGGACGGGTGGCGGCGAGGCACTAGGATCGCCTGAATACTTTCGTCATTGCTTCGCTGCGCTCGCAATGACGATAGGGTGGCAATCGTGGCTGGGGTATGATGAAACGAAGGGGCCGCCTTGCCGCGGCCCCTTCGTCGTTTCAGCCCAGCAGGCCCGCCGTCTGTGCGAGCAGCCACAGGCCGATCACCAGGAACAGCAGCGCCGCCACCGTACGCACGACGTTCAGCGGCACCTTCTTGATGAGGGCATTGCCGAGGAACACCGCCGGCACGTTGGCGATCATCATGCCGATGGTGGTGCCCATCATCACCGGCACCACGCTCTGGAAGCGGGCGCCCAGCGCGATCGTGGCGATCTGGGTCTTGTCGCCCATCTCGACCAGGAAGAAGGCGATGGCGGTCGCCAGGAAGGGGCCGAAGCGGCTCGGCTTGGCCTCTTCGTCTTCATCGAACTTGTCGGGGATCAGCGTCCAGCCGGCCATCAGAATGAAGCTGGCGGCGACGAGGTAGCGGAACCACTGCCCGTCGAGGAAGGCGGCCGCCTGCTCGCCCACCAGTGCGGCAAGGAAATGGTTGGCGATCGTCGCCACGAAGATGCCCGCCACGATCGGCCAGGGCCGCTTGAAGCGCGTGGCGAGGACGATGGCGAGAAGCTGGGTCTTGTCGCCGATCTCGGCGAGGGCGACCACGGCGGTCGATGTAAGCAGGGCTTCCAAGGTCATGGTTCTTTCGGGCCGGGCGGAAACGAAACGCAACGACGCATTCGGTAATCCGCCCGGCCGAGCGAAACCGCATGCGTCATTGGTCTCGCCCGAACGGTATTCCCGTCCTCCTGCGCGCCATGGCCTCTCGACCAAGTGTGTTGACGGCAGGTCCCGCGAAATGCGCGGGCGGCTACTCCCCAGATGACTGACCCGCGCTTACCGGTGTTTGCCGACTTTGCAAAGGGCAAAAAGAAGGGCCCGGTCGCTGGGCGACCGGGCCATGAGGTTGCCGTCGGGAGGGCAGGTGCCTCCCCGGAAAAGACGGCTTAGAAAGTGACCGAAGCCGAAAGCGAGAACACGCGGCCCACGTCGTACGTATTGACCTGGATGCGGCCGCCTTCGAAGTCTTGGTATTCCGAGTGTTTACGCCCCGTGAGGTTGCGCGCCTCGAACTTCAGTTCGACCTCTGTACCCGCCAGTTCGATGCCCTGGCGCGCCACGAAGTCGATCGTGAAGCCGGGGTTCTCGAAAATGTCGTTCTGGCCCGACTGATTGAGGCCGCGGCTCGTCACGCGCTTGCTGGCGTAGTTGAACAGGAAGGTCTGCTGCGAGAGCCCGTCCTGCTGCTCGAGGCCGAGCTGCACGTTGGCGATATGCTCCGACTGGCCGGTGAGCGGCGCGCCGTCGCGGAAGTAGTCGAGCGCATTGTTGGTCGAGGCGCCGTACACCGCCGTCGTGTCACCCTGCTTCACGCTGAGCTTGGACTTGGTGTAGGTGTAGTTCGCCGCCAGCAGCAGGCGGCGATCGGCGAAGAGGTCGAAGTATTTCTGCAGTTCGACTTCGGCACCGTATAGGTTGGCCGAGGGCGCGTTGGCATACGTCGTCACGAAGTCGCTGCCCGGACGGACCAGGAACGTTTCGATCGGGTTTTCCAGACGCTTGAAGAAGGCGCCGACCGAGACCTTGTCCTTCGTGCTCATGTAATACTCGAAACGCGCCTCGGCGTTGTAGAGCTGGCTGTCCTTCAGCAGCGGGTTACCGCGATAGCTGCGGTTGCTGTCGGGGTCGAAGAAGGTTTGATAGAGCAGCTCGCGGAATTGCGGGCGCGCGATCGTCTTCGAACCGTTGACGCGCAGCTGCATGCCCGGCTGCAGCTCGTACGTGAGCGTCAGTGCGGGTAGCCAGTATTCGCGTTCGAGGTTGGTATCGGGGATGGCCGTGCCGGTGGCAGCGATGGGCACTACACCCGCGAACTGGGTGGCGTATTCCCAGCGTACGCCGAGATCGAAGCTGAGGGCGTCGGTGACCTGGCCGTTCAGCTTGGCATACCATGCATGGTTGTTCAGCTTGGCGTCGAATACCGCACCGGCATAATCGATCTCGTTGGTCAGCAGGTGGTAGTCCACCGCCCCGTCGGTCGCCTGGTCGATGAAGAACATGCCGGGCTGGAACAGCACGTCCGGCCGCAGCAGGCCGAAGGTGCTGATCAGGCGCGTATCGCCCTGCGCACGGATCTGGAACGAGCGGCGCGAGGTACGGCGATCGTTGAGCTGGTAGGCATAGCCCACCGTGCCTTGCCAGCCCGCACCGAAGGTGTGCGACAAGTCGGCACCCGCCGACCAGACGTCTTCGTCGAGGTTCGAGAAGTCGACCGTCGCGTCACCCTGGTTGCCGCCGTCGAGGCGGTTGATGAACTGGTCGCCGTTGGTGCCGCTGTTGAGGCGGACGTATTGCAGCGAGATCTCGTAAGGCGCCTTGCGCTTGGAGTTGGCGTAGCCGCCGCGCACGTCCAGCTCGGTGTCGCTGCCCAGCTTGAACTCGCCCACCAGCTGGGTGTCCATCAGCTGACGCTCGTACCAGCCGGTATCCTGGTACAGGTAGTCGATCGTCGGCGTGGCGTTCTGGTAGCCCAGCGAAAGCGAGGCGCGCTTGACCGTGTCGTGGATGTACACGTTGGTCCAGCGGATCTTGTTGTCGCCCCACTCGAGGCCGACGCCGAGCATGGCGTTGGCGACGATGCGGTTCTCGGTGACGACTTGCTGGAAGTCCTGCTCGCGCGTGTCGTAGTCGAGACCGGCGATGCGCTGGGTGGTGATGTCCTTGGTCTGCAGCTTGTTCGAGTAGCTGGCCGCTCCGATCACGCCGAGGCGGACCTCCCCGATATCGGCGTAAGTACCCGCCGAAAGGCTGCCCGAGAAGTTGACCGGGAGGTGATCGTCCCTCTGGACCACGGCGTTGCGGCCGTTGAACAGCGTGCTGCCGATGGCGCGCGCCTGGTCGCTCGTGCCGTCGAGCAGGGTTCCGCTGCCGAGATAGTCCTTCATCTCGACGGACTTGTTGCGGTTGCCGTTGTCGTAGCCCGTCCAGTCGGTCTTGCTGCCGTAGTAGGTGTAGCCGAGCTTGTTGGTCGTCTCGGTATCCCACGAGGCGCCGCCGCCGATCGTCAGGAACGGCTTGTCGGGCACGGCGCGGGTGGTCAGGTTGATGACGCCGCCGCCGAATTCGCCGGGGAAGTTCGCCGAGTAGCTCTTCTGGACGAGCGAGGAGGCGATGATGCTGGTGGGGAACAGGTCCAGCGGGACGACGCGCTTGAGCGGCTCGGGGCTGGGCAGCGGCGAGCCGTTGAGCAGGGCCAGCGAATAGCGATCGCCGAGGCCGCGCACATAGACGTAGCCGTTGCCGACCACCGAAAGGCCGGTCACGCGGCCGAGGGCGCCGGCGATGTCGCCTTCGCCGGTGCGCGCGATTTCCTCGTTCGAGAGGACCGAGACGACCTGCGGGGCATAGCGCTGCACATTGCGCGAGCGCTGGCCGGTGACGAGAATCTCGCCGCCCGGGATCGAGACGTCGGGGGCGTCGCCCTCTTCCGGATCCTGGTCGGCGGGCGCTGTGCTGCCGGTCGAGGTGTTGTCGGTCGTGGTGCTGTCCTGCGCCCATGCCATCGTTGGCATGGTCATCGCGCTGGAAAGCAGCAGCGCCGCTACGAGCCGCGGCTTGGTCATTTGGTGTCCCCCTAGAACAGAGAAATTGGATGCAAATGAGGGGACGGCCTTCGCGGACCGCCCCCCCTTTCGTTCGACTAAGGGCGGTTGCCTCAGGTGACCGGCAGGGCCGTGCAGGCGCTGTTCGAACCGAAGTTCGCGGTCGCGGTGTCGCAGGTCCAGCCGCGATACCAGATGTCGGCAGCGTCCTTGACGGCGCCGATGTAGGTTACGGCGTCGAAATAGCTCGAGAGCGACTTGATGTTGGCATAGGCCACCACACCGGCTTCGTTGGCGCCGTTCACGAACGTGCTCGCCAGCGTCGAGGTGAAGGCGGCGTTGTTGTTCGAACCGGCGTTGAAGGCGGCCTGGACGTCGGCGTTGGCGTAGCTGCCGGTGCCGAGGAACGCGCCCGAGCTGGCGCAGGTCATGACGACCGACTGCGCGGTCAGCGTCGCACGGGTGGCGGTGGTGCCGGTGCCGTTGACGCGGATGCACTCGTCCTGCGGC
The DNA here is from genome assembly GCF_027922145.1 of Novosphingobium resinovorum. GTDB lineage: Bacteria > Pseudomonadota > Alphaproteobacteria > Sphingomonadales > Sphingomonadaceae > Novosphingobium > Novosphingobium resinovorum. The sequence continues at coordinate 118,158 of NZ_BSFC01000044.1, forward strand.
GCGTAGACCACACCGTTGACCAGGGTGAGGTCGGCGTTGCCGCGTGCGAAGATCGCCGCGTTGTTCGAGTTGTTGTTCACGCCGGTCTGGATGGCGGTGAAGTTGGCCACGACGGTGCGCTGGCGCGGCGTCTGGTCTTCGTTGTTGTTGCTGTCGACTTCCATCAGCGAGTCGCCGTCGGCCGCGCGCTGCGCGATGATGACGTACTGGAAGTTGCCCTGCAGGCCGGTGTCGATGTCGAGGCTGTCGTCGTCGGCGTTGACGGCGATGTAGTGCTTCATGTTGACCGCGCCGCCGAAGAATTCAGCGCCGTCGTCCGAGCTGTTCACGCTCTGGATGTATTCCAGCGTAGTGCCGGTGCCGGTGCCTTCGGTCGTCAGCGCCTGCAGTTCGGTGTTCGAACCCAGGACGTAGCCCGAGAAGCGGATCTGGACATACTTCATGATGCCCGCGTTGTAGGTGTTGTCCTTGCCGCCAAAGACAGCCGGGTTGGCCGAACCTTCGGTGTCGCGCTCGCAGGTTCCGGCAGTGGTGGAACCGCCCGCGGTGCAGTCGGTGATGATGCCGCGGCCCATCAGCACGATGCCGCCCCAGCGGCCGTCGGTGGCTTCGGTCGCAGTGCCGCGCACGTTCTCGTACGTGGTGAAGATGATCGGCTGCGCGAGGGTACCCTCGGCGTTGATCTTGTTGCCGCGGTTGACCGCGAGCCATGCCGGGTCGGCGCCGTTCTGGCCGTAGACGATCACGCCCGGCTCGATGGTGAGCGTGACGTTGGTGTCTGCGGTCAGCGAGCGGCCACCGCAGCTCAGCGTCGTGGTGGAGAACGGGGCACCCGTGGTCGGGGCGGTCAGGCCGCCGTCGCAGCCGACATCGACGCGGCCGTTCATGCGGTAGAGGACGCCGTCAACCTTGGGCAGCGTGGTGCTGGCGTCGATCAGCGAGGGCAGGGTGCAGACGCGCCAGGTGCCTTCCGGACCGCTGACGGTGCCGCTGTTGGTCAGGCCGCCGGTGGCGCCGATCGCCGGGCAGTCCGTCGCCGCCTCGACCAGGCCGGTGCCGGGGGTCGGAGTGGGGGTCGGCGTCGGATTGGTGATGTCGACATCGATCGAGCCGGCGCCCGGCGAGGAGATGTCGTCGGCGCCGCAGCCGGCGAGAGCGAGAGCGCTGCAGCCCATGAGCAGCAGACCGGAAATTTTCTTCACGATGAATCCCCCGTGTGTTCAGGCGTGTTCAGGTCGAACAGATCGAACGGGGGCGATCACGATTCCGCCCCTCGCTGATCGAGGCCTCTAGGCCGCGCGAGTGACGCTTTGTTGGCATTACAATGACATTAATGTGCACTTACACGACGGTGATGTGACGTTGCGAATTAGCCGCAGGTTAGCTGCCCATCGAGTCGGTGGTGATTTTTGCGATCACAGGTTGATTGCAGTTTTATGACACTAGCGTCATTTTGTTGATGGGTGGCGATTTCCGGCAGACGATGACGGGGTCGACATAGTCCACGGGAGAAATCGCAATGTCCCTTACCGCACTCGCCGCCGCCGTTCTGATGGGTCAGTCTGCGTTTTCGCTCGTCGTCGAGCGGCCGGCATCGCAGGCCCATGACGTCGCCTATGCGGAACTCGCCTCGGGCCGCACGCAGCAGGCGATCACCAAGCTCGAGGCCGACGGCGGCGCCAGGTCGGACGATCCGGCCACGCTCATCAACCTCGGGGCCGCCTATGCCCGCACCGGAATGAGCGGCAAGGCGCTGTCCGCCTTCCGCGCGGCGGTATCGACGCCGGTGCGCTACGATCTCGAACTGGCTGACGGAACCTGGGTCGATTCGCGCTTCGCGGCGCGGCGTGCGCTCAGCGGCCTGCTGGCGGCGAACCGCATGGCCTCACGCTGACATCCGGTTTCCGGCGGGGATGAGGGGGCGTTCCGAAAGGGGCGCCCCTTTTCCTCGCCCTCTCCCGATCATTGGCTCGACGATCCCCGGTGCACAAGCCGGGTCCTTCGAGGTCGCAGCAGCCACGACGGCGTCCCCATATGTATAAAGCCAGTCGCCGCGTGGCTGCCCTGAAATAAAACCGTCATCCGTTCATCATCTGCGACGAGATTTGCGACGGCTTGGCAGCACTGTCGTCACACACCTGTCATCCTGCTAGCGCACTGCGCGCTCATACGGAGGGTATGGTGATTCGATACGCACATCTTCGCAGCCGTTTCGCGCGCTGCTTCTACGCAGTTTCAGCCGTGGTCGCGGCCCAGCTTTCGCCTTCGCTGGCCCATGCTCAGGCCGTTGCGGCCGATCCTGCCGGTTCCGGCCCCATCGTCGCGGCACTCGGCTGGCTGCAGGGTACGCTGCTCGGCAACGTGGCGACCGCGGTTGCCGTCATGGCGGTGGCGGCCGTCGGTTTCATGATGCTGACCGGCCGGATGAACTGGCGCTTCGGCGCGACCGTGATCATCGGCGTGTTCATCCTGTTCGGCGCGGGTGCGATCGTGACCGGCATCCAGTCGGCGGCAGTGGGCTGAGCGCATGAGCCCGATCCTATGACTTTGGCCCGCTATCCGGTTCACCGCGCGCTGACCCGCCCGCAGATGTTCGCGGGCGTGACTTACAGCTTTTTCATTATCAATTTCGCCGTGGTGACCGAGATATTCCTCATCACCAAGAGCTTCTGGACGCTGCCGGTCATGCTGGTGATCCACGGCATCGGCTATCTCGCGTGCCTGCGCGAGCCGCGGGTGTTCGATCTGTGGATCGCCAAGGTCAGCAAGTGCCCGCGCGTCGCCAACTGGCAGCGCTGGGGCTGCAACAGCTACGCGCCGTAAGCGACTGCGTGCGCGGGGGACGACAGTTTTTATGGCCAAGAGCTTCAAATCGCCGTTGAAGGGCTGGGGAGCCAAGGAAGTGCTCGCCGGCGACCGCCTGCCTTACGCCGGGCTCGTGGACGATAACGTCGTGCGCCTGCGCGACGGCTCGGTCATGCTCTCGCTCATGGTGCCCGGCCTCGCGTTCGAGACCGCCGACAGCGACGAACTCAACGCTCATGTCGCCACGCGCGAGGTGCTGCTGCGCTCATCGCTCGATGCGCGCTTCGTGCTCTATCACCACGTCATCCGCCGCCGCGTCGAGATCGAGATGGCGGCGCAGTTCGACGATCCGCTCGCCGCGCATATCGACGCGCGCTGGCGGGCGCGCACGGGTTCGGGCGCGCTGTTCGTCAACGACCAGTTCATTACCCTGGTGCGCCGTCCGGCGCGCGGCAAGGCGGGCTGGGCGGACAAGCTCAGCCGCTTCATGAAGAACAAGGGTGCGGAAAACGCCGAGGTCGATCCTGGCGACGTTCGAGCGCTCAAGGCCGCAGCTGCGGCGATGGTCGCCTCGCTTGGCGCCTATGGAGCGCGCCTGCTGGGCGACTACGATGCGCCTGCGGGCCGCTGCTCGGAAGTGCTCGAACTGCTCTCGGCGCTCTACAACGGCGAGATGCGCCCGGTGCGTCGTCCCTCGGACGAGACCGACATCGGCCACATGCTGCCTTACCGCCGCGTCAGCTTCGGCATGGACGCGCTGGAACTGCGCGGGGCGACCGGCGGTACCTTCGGCTCGATCGTTTCCCTGAAGGACTATCCCGATTCGACTGCGCCGGGCCTCACCGACGCACTGCTGCGCCTGCCTTGCGAAATGGTGCTGACCGAAACATACGCTCCGGCCGACCGCCAGATCGCGCGCGAACGCATCGACCTCTCGATCCGCCGCCTGCGCAGCGCCGATGAGGAAGCAGTGGCCGAGCGCCGCGAAATGTCCGCCGCGCGCGATGCGCTGGGCACCGGCTCGGTCGGTTTCGGCGATCATCACCTCTCGGTTCTGGTCCGCGCCGATTCGCTCGATGCGCTGGACGAGGTTACCGCGATGTGCGCCGCCTCGCTGGCCGATGCGGGCGCCGTCGCGGTGCGCGAGGAAGTGAACCTCGAACCCGCGTTCTGGGGCCAGCTTCCCGGCAACGAGAGCTTCATCGTGCGCCGCGCGCTGATCTCCAGCGCCAACATGGCCTGTTTCGGCTCCTTGCACGGTTTCGCGATGGGGCAGGCGAGCGGCAATCACTGGGGCGACGCGGTCACGCTGCTGTCCACCACCAGCTCGACGCCGTTCTTCTTCAACTTCCACCAGGGCGACCTCGGTAACTTCACCGTCATCGGTCCGTCGGGTTCGGGTAAAACGGTCGTCATGAACTTCCTCGCCGCGCAGGCGCAGAAGTTCGGCCCTCGCACCATCCTGTTCGACAAGGACCGCGGCGCCGAAGTGTTCCTGCGCGGTATCGGCGGCACCTACAGCCGCGTCGCGGCGGGCCATCCGACGGGGTTCAACCCGCTCGCGCTGCCCGATACCGCCCACAACCGCGCCTTCCTGCGCGACTGGCTCGGTGTCCTGCTCGCAGCCAAGGGACCGGAAGAACTCTCGACGATCGCCAGTGCGGTCGACGCGGCCTATCACAACGATCCGTCGCTGCGCCGCCTCTCGCACTTCCGCGAGCTGCTGGCGGGCGCGCGCCGTCCGGAACCGGGCGACCTCGCCTCACGCCTCGACGCCTGGCTGCAGGGCGGCGAGCATGGCTGGCTGTTCGACAACCAGCACGACCGTCTGGACCTGAGCCAGCGCGTGCTCGGCTTCGACATGACCGCGCTGCTGGAAAGCCCGCGCCTGCGCACGCCGGTCATGATGTACCTGTTCCACCGCATCGACGAGCGCCTCGACGGCGAGCCGACGATGATCCTGATCGACGAGGGTTGGAAGGCGCTCGACGATGAGGTCTTCGCCGCGCGTATCCGCGACTGGCTCAAGACGCTGCGCAAGCGCAACGCGCTGGTCGGCTTCGCGACCCAGTCGGCGCGCGACGCGCTGGATTCGAAGATCGCCACCGCCCTTGTCGAGCAGACCGCGACGATGGTGTTCATGCCCAATTCGCGTGCGCGGGCCGAAGATTATTGCGAGGGCTTCGGCCTGTCGCAGCACGAACTCGACGTCATCCGCACGCTGCCCGCGCATTCGCGCTGCTTCCTGATCCGCCAGTCGGACTCCTCGGTGGTGGTCCGCCTCGACCTTTCGGGCATGCCCGAGGTGCTCACCGTCCTGTCGGGCCGCGAGAGCACCGTGCGCAAGCTCGACACCCTGCGCGAACGCTACGGCGATGCGCCGGAAAGCTGGTATCCGGTGCTCACCGGCATGCAGTGGCCGGGGGAACTGGACGAAGACGCGCCCTGGACGGCGGCGGCGGAGTAAGCCTCATGGCGAACGCCTGCGAACAGCTCACCGAATACGCTTCCGCCGGGGTCGCCCCGGCGCTGCGCGCGGTCGATTGCGTGGCGAACGAGATGGCGGCGGGCGCCTTCGGGCGGCTGTTCGGGGCAGGGGGCGCGATGGCCCCGGTGCTCACGATCGTGCTGACGCTCTACATCGCGTTCTTCGCGTTCTCGCTGCTGACGGGGCGTTCCAGCCTCGGCATCTCGGCACTGAGCCCACGCATGCTGCGGCTCGGCGTGGTGCTGACCTTCGCGACGAGCTGGGTTGCCTATCAGGGCGTCGTCTGGAACCTCGCGATCGGCGGGCCGGACTGGGTCGCCGGCATGCTGATGGGCGCCAAGGGCTCGGCGACGCAGCTGTTCGGCGACCGCATCGACATCGTCTTCTCCGCGATCAACCAGATTTCCGAAGCGACCTCGCAAGGCGCGCAGGCGGCCAAGGAGGGCGGCGAAGCTGCTGGCGGAGCCGCAGGCGCGGCCATCGCCGCCAAGGGCGCGGGCGGGCTGTTCACGCCCGAAAGCGTCATGTGGATGGGCGCGCTGTTGCTGCTGCTCGGCACCGTGGGCGTGCTGCTCACGGCGCGCATCGCGCTGGCGGTGCTGCTCGCGCTCGGGCCGATCTTCGTGGTCATGGCGCTGTTCGGCGGCACGCGCGGCCTCACCGCGGGCTGGCTCCGCGGCGTCGTGCTGACCGCGATCACGCCGCTCTTCGTGGTGCTCGGCGGCGGTATCACGCTGGAACTGCTGGTGCCGATCATCTCGGGCCTGGTCGAAAGCGCCAATGCGGGCGAGATCGACGGGCGCGGTGCGATGGCGTTCTTCCTCGTCGCCTCGGTCCACGTCGCGCTGATGGTCATGGTGGTGAAGGTCGCCGCGACGATGGTGACCGGCTGGCAGGTCTTCGGCCTTGGCGCTTCCGAGCGTGATCGCGACGCGCCGCAGGGCCACGCCGCTGCTCCGGCCCCGGCCGCCGCGCCCGCATCCTCTGTATCCGCCTACCAGAGCCGCACCTCGACCGTATCTGCCGCTGCCGCGGCGGCGGGTGCTTCGGTGACGGGTGGCGAGAGTGCAGCACGTTCAAGCGACCGGCGAACCGTGGTAACCCAAGTCGTGGGCGGGGGAATCGAACCTCTGCGTCAGGGCGATTCGGCCACGCGCGCCAAGGGGATCGGCAGCCGGTTCCGCAGTGCCTCGAACGACACCGGCAAGTTGCCGAAGGAGAAGACACGATGACCCGCGCAACGCTGCGCAAGACCGTCCTTGCGGGCAGCCTGATGGCGCTCGCGCTGGCGGCTCCCGCCCGGGCGGACGACCGCTTGCTCGCCCACGCCTACAGCGAGAGCGAAGTCGTGCGCATCGACGGCAAGGCCGGCGTGCAGGCGACCATCGCCTTCGGCGAGGGCGAGGCGATCGAGAACGTCGCGGTCGGCGATTCGCAGGCCTGGCAGATCACGCCGAACAAGCGCGCCGACCTGCTCTTCGTGAAGCCGCTCGAAGCCACCGCGCGCACCAACATGACGGTGGTGACCAACCGCCACACCTATTTCTTCGACCTCGTCGCCTCGACTAAGGCGAGGCCGCTCTACATGCTGCGCTTCACCTACAAGGATGAGCCCAAGCCGCAGGCCGCGCCTGCCGCGGCAGGGCTGGATGCATCCGAGGCCGGGCTGGCGCTGGGCGACCCTTCCGCCGTGCCCGCCGATCCGGCTGCGCTGAACTTCGCATGGAAGCGCGTCGGTCCGGAAAAGCTGCTGCCTTCGCGCATCTATGACGACGGCCAGTCGACCTACCTGCTGTGGCCGGAGCAGACTTCGGTTCCCGCGATCCTCGTGACCAACGAGAAGGGTGACGAAGGCCCGGTGAACTATGCGGTGCGGGGCGCGACGATCGTGATCGACGACGTGCCGAACACGCTGATCCTGCGTTCCGGCAAGACCAAGGCGGAACTGGTGAACACGCTGCCGCTCTCCTCGCGCCCGGCCAAGCCCCAACCTGCGTCGGTCGCTCCAGCAACAGCGCCGACTGTCGCGGCGAATTCGCCTGCACCGCAAGCTGCGCCGACTGTCGCTCCCACTGCACCCACGTCACAGGGAAACTGATCCATGGCGCCGAATTCCTCGTCCAACTCGGCCTTTCGTGAGCGCTTTTCCGGCGATGCGGCTACCGACCCGCGTGAGGGCGAAGGTGCGCAGGTCATCGATCTGGCGACGCGCAACGTCCTGCCGCAAGTCACCCAGCGCAAGAAGGCCGACGGCCTCGGCCTTGCCGCCGGTGTGCTGATCGTGGCGGCGCTCGGCGGCCTGACGCTGTGGTCGATGGATTCGGCCCGCAACGGCACTGCCGACCTCAAGCCCGCCGCACCCGCGCCGCAGCCCGCAGCGCCCGTCGCCGTCCCCGCGGCCGTGGCGCCTGCCGTTCCGGCCCCGATGCCCGCGCCGCTTCCGGCCCCTGCGCCCGCCCCGGTGCTGGCCGCCGCGCCGGGGACCGAGATCGCACCTCAGGCCAACCGCTTCGCCAGCCCGACCGTCGTGTTCGACGCGGGCACCGGCGCTGCCGTGCCCGTCGCGGGTGTCGCCGGAGAAGTCGCCAAGGCAGGCGGCGGGACCGCCAACGACGACTTCGCTGCGCGCATCGGCGGCCCCGGCTCGACCGCATCGGCCGCACGTTCGTTCGATCCGGCCACCACGGTGACGCAGGGCACGCTGATCCCCGCCGTGCTGGAAACCGCGATCGACACCGACGTCCCCGGCTACGTGCGCGCCATCGTCTCGACCGACGTGCGCAGCTTCGACGGCAAGCGCGTGCTCGTCCCGCGCTCCTCGCGCCTGATCGGCCAGTACAAGAGCGGGCTGACGGCGGGCCAGAAGCGCGCCTACGTGATCTGGAGCCGCCTGATCCGTCCGGACGGCGTCTCGGTGAACCTCGGCTCGCCCGCCATCGCGTTCGGCGGCGAGACCGGCCTGCCGGGCAAGGTCAACACGCACTTCTTCGAACGCTTCGGCTCGGCGATGCTGCTCTCGGTAGTCGGCGGGCTGACGACGCTGGCGTCGAGCGGTTCCAACGTCGTCATCGGCGGCGGCACTTCGGCGGCCTCGGCGGCGGTGCAGAGCGGGTCGAGCATCGGCCCGACCATCCGCGTGCGCCAGGGCGAGCCGATCCGCGTGTTCACCGCCAAGGACTTGGACTTCAGCGCGGTTCAGTGAGCGATCATGGCCGAAGTCCTCACCTTGCAGCCTGCTGCTGCGCATGCGTCCGTGACTGTGGCGCCCATGGCTGACACGCCCATCCATGCGGAGCCGCGCAGCGTCTATCTCGACGCCTACCTCGCGCCGCTGCGCCCGTGGCTCGACAAGGAGACGGTGACCGAAATCCTCGTCAACCGCCCCGGCGAGATCTGGGTGGAAGACGCGGCGCTGTCCGGCATGCAGTGCATCGCGCTGCCGCAGATGGACAACCGCCTGCTGCAGCGTCTCGCGGAGCAGGTCGCGCGGATCAGCCACCAGGGCATCAATCGCGAGCATCCGCTGCTCTCGGCGACGCTTCCGGCTTATGGCGGGCACTCCGGCGCGCGTATCCAGCTGGTCGGGCCGCCCGCCACGCGCGCGAACTGGGCGCTGGCGATCCGTCGGCATCGATTGCTGGAACTGCCGCTCGACGCCTACGATCGCGGCCCGATCCCGCCGCATATCGAGGAACCCGCGCCCGACGCCATGCTGGAGCCGATCGCCTTCCTGCGCGACGCGATCCGGCGGCGTCGGACGATCCTGATCTCGGGCGGCACTTCGACCGGCAAGACGACGTTTCTCAATGCGATGCTGTCCGAAATCCCGCAGCATGAGCGCGTGGTGCTGGTGGAGGATACCGCCGAACTGCGCCTGCCGGGCGCGAACGGCGTCGGCCTCATCGCGGTGAAGGGCGAACTGGGCGAGGCCAAGGTCTCGGCCAACGACCTCCTGCAAGCGGCGCTGCGCCTGCGTCCCGACCGCATCGTGCTGGGCGAACTGCGCGGCACCGAGACGGTCAGCTTCCTGCGCGCCATCAACACGGGCCACCCGGGTTCGTTCTCGACCGTCCACGCGAACACTCCGCGCGGCGCGCTGGAGCAGATCGCGCTGATGTCGATGCAGACCGGTATCGGCCTGACCCGCGCGGAGACGCTGGAATATGCGTCCTCGGTGATCGACATCGTGGTGCAGCTCGACCGCAGCGGCGGCAAGCGCGGCATCTCGGCGATCGCGGAGAGCAAGACGCTGGTGTAAGCGGCAAGCGCTCGTCATTGCGAGCGTAGCGAAGCAATCCAGTGCAGTTGAACGCCGCCCTGGATTGCTTCGCTATGCTCGCAATGACGAAAGTGGGGGGAGAAGGCGCTCGGGTGGGGTTATCCCTCGATCACAGCCCCTTGCGCATCCTGCACCCGGCATCCCAGCCCCAGCCAGTCGGCCAGCGCTTTCAGGTCCTTGCCGTTGCCCGCGCCGTAGAGCGGCCGCACGGCGTCCTGCACGGTCAGCACCAGCGTGCCCTGCTCCACGGCCAGCGAGGTCGCGGCAAGACCGCCCGCAACGCCGCCGGTCAGGCGTCGGCACAGTCGCACCGCGAGGCCCCAGCCGATCGCGCGGCGCAAGTCCTCGTCGCTGGCCAGCTTGGTGAACTGCGGCGGCACCTCGGTCTCGCCGGAGTTCGCAAAGACGGTCATCGCCATCATGCCGCGCCCGCGCATGTCGAGGCCGATCCAGCGCTTGCGCAGGGCCCAGGTAAGCGCTTCCTCGGTGCGCATGTTCGGTTCGGTGCGCATCGCTGCAAGGGCGAGCAGGCTGGCGGCCTTGCGCAAGTCGGCGTCGGCCCGGGCCTGCGTGCAGGCGGGGGCAGTCCATTCGGCGATGCGCACGGCGTCGTCGGCGCTGACGCGGGCGGTCTGCGCGAAGTCGGCGACGCTCGCCAGCATCGGGCTTTCCTGACGGATGCTCTCGGGAAGCTGCATGTGCAGCAGCCCTTCGCGCAGGCCCCACGACGAGAAGATCAGGCGCGAGGGATGCAGTTGCCCGACCATCTGCGCCATCAGCGCGGCGGCGTCGGGCAGGGTGGTAAGGCGCGAGGCGGAGATGCGCGGATCGGGGTTCTCGAGCTTGCCCTTGGCGAACTGCCGGGCGAGATGCATCGCCTCGGACGGGGCGAGTTCGAAGCCGTGCGGATCGTCCACCGGCCAGTCGAGCACGCGCATCGCCTGCAGCGCCAGCGCGCGCCACGAACCGCCGACGATGTAGAGCGGTATCCCGCGGCCGCCGTGGTGACCATTGACGCCCCAGCCCCGCGCGGAAAGGCCGTCGCGCACGGCAGCGGCGAACTTCTGCTGGCCCAGCGCGCGCAGGTCCGGCAGGCGCAGGGTGCCGAAGGGAAGGGTGATCCCGCCCGGAGCGATGCCCCCGGGCACCGCCGCGTCGATCTCCACCAGTTCGAGGCTGCCGCCGCCGAGGTCGGCCGCGATGCCGCGCGCGCCGGGGAAGGCGGCGATGACGCCGGTGGCGCTGGCGCGGGCTTCCTCCTCGCCGGAAAGCAGGCGGGGGGAGAGACCGAAGCCGCGCACGGCCTCAAGGAATGCTGGTCCATTGGAGGCATCGCGCGCGGCGGCGGTGGCGACGCATTCGACGTCGTCCACCCCCTGCAGCCGCAGCAGCGTGGCGAATCGCGCCAGCGCGGCGAGGGCCGTGCGCATCGACTTCTCGCCGATCGCGCCGGTGCGGCCGAGGTCCTTGCCGAGTCGGGCGTTGACCTTCTCGTTGAGCACGACGACCGGCGAACGCGGCGGCCCGTTGTAGACGACGAGGCGTACCGTGTTCGATCCGATGTCGATGATGGCGCGCCGGGCGCTGGACTGGCTGATGCCGATCATTCTGGTCAATACTTACCACAAGGGCCCAAGGTTGCGAGGCGCTCTTTAGAGCGGCGCTGACGCAAGGTGAAGTGTGAGGGGCCACATTTGTCCCCTCTCTCGTCATCTTTGCGCGGGAATGTGAACCTGTCGTTCGTCATTGCGAGCGCGGCTTCGCTGCGCTCGCAATGACGAAGGGGCTGGGCATCGTGTCAGATGTTGCCACGCCTCAGCGACAGCTTCGGCACCTTTCGTCCACTGTCGAGTGCCGCGCCGCGTCCGGAGAGTGACGGGTTGGTCATGAAATAGCGGTGGAGATTGAAGGGGTTCTCCACTTCGCCGACGCGGTCGTAGGACCCGTCGGGTGCCAGATCCCACGACTGTTCGGAGTCCAGCAGGTTCGCCAGCATGACCTGGTCGAGCACCTGGTCGTGCACCGTCTTGTTGCGGATCGGCAGCAGCACTTCGACGCGGCGGTCGAGGTTGCGGCTCATGCCGTCGGCCGAGGTGATGAACAGCTTGGCGCGACGGTTCGGCAGGTAGGCGCCGTTGGCGAAAGCCCAGATACGCGCGTGTTCGAGGAAGCGGCCGATGATCGACTTGACCGCGATGTTCTCCGACAGGCCCGGCACGCCCGGACGCAGGCAGCAGATGCCGCGCACGACGAGGTCGATGTCCACGCCCGCCCGGCTGGCGGCATAGAGGCGGTCGATCAGGTCGGGGTCGGTCAGCGAGTTCAGCTTGGCCCAGATCGCCGCGGGCTTGCCGGCTTCGGCATTGGCGATCTCGGCGTCGATGCAGTCGTTGAGGGTCGAGCGCAGCGAGATCGGCGAGATCGAGAGCATTTCGAGGCTCTTGGGCTCGACGTAGCCGGTGATGAAGTTGAACAGGCGCACCACGTCGCGTCCCGCCGCCGGTTCGGCGGTGAAGTACGACAAGTCGGTATACACGCGCGCGGTGATCGGGTGGTAGTTGCCGGTGCCGAAGTGGCAGTAGGTCCGGTACGAACCGTTCTCGCGCCGCACCACCGCCGAGACCTTGGCGTGGGTCTTCCAGTCGACGAAGCCGTAGATCACCTGGACGCCCGCGCGTTCGAGCTGGCTGGCCCAGAGAAGGTTCTGTTCCTCGTCGAAGCGGGCTTTCAGTTCGACCACGGCGGTCACCGACTTGCCCTGCTCGGCCGCCTGGATCAGCGCCGAGATGATCGCCGACTGCTTGCCCGCGCGGTAGAGCGTCTGCTTGATCGCCACCACGTCCGGGTCGAGCGCGGCCTGGCGCAGGAAGTCGATGACGACCTCGAAGCTCTCGTAAGGATGCTGGACGACGATGTCCTTCTCGCGGATCGCCGCGAAGATGTCGCCGTCATGTTCCAGGATGCGCTCGGGGTAGCGCGGGGTGTAGGGCTCGAACTTCAGCTCGGGCCGGTCCTCGTCGCAGATCGCCGACAGGCCCGAGAAGCCGATGATGCCGTCGGTCTTCATGATGAGGGCCTTGTCGAGGCCCAGCTGCGTGCGCAGGATTTCCTCGGCGGCCGGGTCGAACTTGCCCTGCAACTGCAGCACGATGACGAGACCGCGGCGGCGGCGCTGGATCGCGGTGCGGAAGTAGCGCACGAGGTCCTCGGCGTCTTCCTCGACCTCGAGGTCGCTGTCGCGCAGGATGCGGAACACGCCGTGGCCGTTGAAGCGGAAGCCGGGGAACAGTTCCTCGGTGTTGCGGCAGATCAGGTCCTCGATCGAGATCCAGGATGCCTCGGCGCCCGGAATGCGCACGAAGCGCGGCAGCGGCGAGGGGATCAGCACCATCTCCATCACCGATGCCTCGTCGGCCTCGCGCGTCAGCGAGAACAGTACGCCGATGCCCTGGTTGGCGACGAAGGGGAAGGGGTGCGCCGGGTCGATCGCCTGCGGGGTGATCACCGGCATGACCTGTTCGATGAAGTATTCGCGCAGCCACTTCTCGCGCTCGCGGTCGAGCTTGTCATCCTCGCCGACGACGGTGATGCCTGCTTCGCCAAGCTGGGTCTTGAGGGTGGACCAGGTTTCCTGCTGGATTCGCTCCAGCTCCATCACCTTTTCGTGCGTGACCGCGATCGCCTGCGACGGGGTGAGGCCGTCCATCGAGATTTCCTCGATCTGGCGACGCACCTGAGCGTGGAAGCCGGCAACGCGCACCATCAGGAACTCGTCGATGTTGTTGCCCGAGATCGACAGGAAGCGCAGTCGCTCCAGCAACGGATAGTTCGGGTTGCAGGCCTCGGCCAGCACGCGCTCGTTGAAGGCGAGCCAGCTCAGTTCGCGGTTGAAGTAGCGCGAAGGCAGGGTGGCGAGGTCTTCGGTTTCCTCCACGTCCTGCGCGGGTTCGTTGGCGGTCAGCATGTCCATGGTATTCACGAGAAGCCCTTTCGCACGCAAGAATGACACAAGTGCGACGGTGTGGGGAAGGTTTTACGCCCACTGTTGAACAATCGTTGCAGCGCAGCATTGAATCGCGCACACTCCGTTTCGATGATCAAGGCAGCCCTGCACCATCTCACCCGCTACCGCTATTCGCGGCGCATCCGTCTCGGCCCCCAGGTCATCCGGCTTCGCCCGGCGCCGCACAGTCGGACGGAGGTGCCCAACTACTCGCTGAAGATCAGCCCGCCCGAGCATTTCCTGAACTGGCAGCAGGACCCGCACGGCAACTGGCTGGCGCGCGTGGTGTTTCCCGATCCGGTCGATCATTTCTCGATCGAGGTCGATTTGCTGGCGGAACTGGCCGTCATCAACCCGTTCGACTTCTTCGTGGAGCCGGAGGCGGAGGAATATCCCTTCGCTTATTCGGAAGGCATGAAAGCGGACCTTTCCGCCTATTTCGAGGTCGAGGAGCAAGGCCCGCTGTTCGAGGCGCTGGTGGCCCAGCATGCCGACTACGAAGGCCGCACGGTCGATTTCCTCGTCGACATCAACAGCCGCCTGCAGCAGCGCATCGACTACGTGATCCGCATGGAGCAGGGCGTGATGACGCCCGAGGAGACGCTGAAGGTCGGCATCGGATCGTGCCGCGATTCGGCGTGGCTGCTGGTGCAGCTGCTGCGCCGCCTCGGCTTCGCGGCGCGGTTCGTGTCCGGCTATTCGATCCAGCTGGTCGCCGACGTGCTGCCCAAGGAAGGGCCGGTCGGCGTGCTGGAGGACGTCACCGACCTCCACGCCTGGGCCGAGGCCTATGTCCCCGGCGCGGGCTGGATCGCGCTCGACGCGACGTCCGGCATGTTCGCGGGCGAGGGGCATATTCCCTTGTGCGCCGCGCCGCATTACCGCTCCGCCACCCCGATCGAGGGCATGGCCGAGCCCGCCGAAGTCGATTTCGACTTCAAGATGAACGTCAGCCGCATCGCCGAAGCGGTGCGCATCACCAAGCCTTTCACCGACGAGCGCTGGGACGGCCTGCTGGCGCTGGGCGACAAGGTGGACGCGGACCTCACCGCCTGGGGCGTCAACCTGACGATGGGCGGCGAGCCGACCTTCATCGCCGCCACCGACTTCGAGGCGCCCGAGTGGAACAGCGCCGCGGTCGGCCCGACCAAGGCTGCCTATGCAGACAAGCTGATCCGCCTGCTGCGCGCGAAGTTCGCGCCGGGATCGCTGCTCCACCACGGGCAGGGCAAGTGGTATCCCGGAGAGACGCTGCCGCGCTGGGGCTACTCGATCTACTGGCGCAAGGACGGCGTGCCGATCTGGCATGACGACAGCCTGATCGCGGGGGAGAAGCCGCTGGAGAAGGACGGCGATCCCGATCCGGTGCCCACCATCGACGTGCTCGCCGCCGCCAACCTGCTGGCCGGCGCGGCGCAGGGGCTGGGGCTGGAGCGCGGCTACGTCCAGCCGGTGTTCGAGGATCGCGGCGTCTGGATGCTGCGCGAGGACGAACTGCCGGTGAACACCACGCCGCTCGACCCTGCGATCGAGGACGAGGAACTGGCCCGCCGCTTCCGCCGCACGTATCGGCGCGGGGTGGAGCAGCCGGTCGGCGTCGTCCTGCCGGTGCAGCGCTGGAACGCGAAGGACAAGTCCGCGCCGCGCTGGAAGAGCGAATACTGGCGCGTGCGCAAGGGCGTGCTGACGGCGGTTCCGGGCGATTCCGCGCTGGGTTATCGCCTGCCGCTGGGCTCGCTGCCCTATGTGGCGCCGGCCGACTTTCCCTACATCCACCCGCGCGACACGGCAGAGCCGCGCCAACCCCTCGCCGATTTCCGTCTCCAGGCGATCGAGCGCGGCAATCAGGGGCGCGAGGTCGGCACGGCGCAGCGTTCCCAGGCGGTGCCGGAGCCGCACAGCTTTACCGGTCCGGCGGTCGATCAGGACATCATCGAGGGCGCCGTGCGCACGGCCGTCACGGTCGAGCCTCGCGGCGATTACCTGGCCGTGTTCATTCCCCCGGTTGAGGCGCTGGAGGACTACCTCGAACTCGTCGCCGCGATCGAGGCGGTGGCCGAGGTGCAGAAGCTGCCGATCCGGATCGAGGGCTATGCGCCGCCGCCGGACCCGCGCCTAATGGTGCTCAAGGTCACGCCCGATCCCGGCGTCATCGAAGTCAACATCCATCCTTCCGCCAGCTGGCGCGAGACGGTGGAGATCACCGAGACGCTCTACGACTGCGCGCGCGAGATCGGGTTGACCGCCGACAAGTTCATGGTCGACGGCCGCTCGATCGGCACCGGCGGCGGCAATCACATCGTGCTGGGCGGGCCGACCTTGCTCGACAGCCCGTTCATCCGCCGCCCGGACCTGCTCAAGAGCTTCGTCACCTACTGGCAGCGGCATCCCTCGCTCAGCTACCTGTTCTCCGGCCTGTTCATCGGCCCGACCAGCCAGGCGCCGCGCATCGACGAGGCTCGGCACGACGCGCTCTACGAACTGGAAATCGCGCTCTCGCAGGTGCCCGGTCCGCACATGCAGCAGCCCGCGCCGTGGGTGGTGGACCGCCTGTTCCGCAACCTTCTGGTGGACGTGACCGGCAACACCCACCGCACCGAGATCTGCATCGACAAGCTGTTCTCGCCCGATGGCCCGACCGGCCGCCTCGGCCTCGTCGAGTTCCGGGGCTTCGAGATGCCGCCCGAGGGCCGCATGTCCTGCGCCCAGCAGCTGCTTCTGCGCGCGCTGACGGCGTGGTTCTGGCGCGAGCCGGTGGAAGGCCCGCTGGTGCGCTGGGGCACGCAGCTGCATGACCGCTTCATGCTCGGCCATTACGTCTGGGCCGATTTCCTCGACGTGCTGGATGACCTGCGCCGCGCCGGGTACGACTTCGACCCGTCGTGGTTCGAGGCGCAGCGCATGTTCCGCTTCCCGGTCCACGGCGAGGTCGAGGGCGGCGGCGTCAACCTCCAGATCAGCCACGCGCTCGAACCGTGGAACGTGCTGGGCGAAACCGGGGCGATCGGTGGCACCGTGCGCTACGTGGACAGCTCCACCGAGCGCCTGCAGGTCAAGGCGACGGGGCTTGTCGAAGGCCGTCACGTCATCACCTGCAACGGCCGCCGCGTGCCGCTGACCAAGGTGGCGCACGGCGAAGGCGTGGGCGGCGTGCGCTACAAGGCGTGGTGGCCGTCGGAGAGCATGCATCCGATGCTGCCGCCGCATGCGCCGCTGACCTTCGACATCTACGACTTGTGGAACGGCCGCTCGCTGGGCGGCTGCGTCTATCAGGTCGCGCATCCGGGCGGGCGCAGCTACGACACGGTGCCGGTCAACGACTACGAGGCCGAGGCCCGGCGCAAGGCGCGGTTCCAGGATCACGGCCACTCTCCGGGGCCGCTGCCGGTGCCTGCGGAGGAACTGCCGAGTGAATTTCCCTACACTCTCGACCTCAGGCGGCCCTCGCGGCTAATGTAGGGGCATGTTCGAGGGGTGCAGCGCGCATAGATCATTCGTCGTCCCGGACTTGATCCGGGACCGCTGGCTGTCTTCAGGCAGGTGCCATCGGCAAGGCGCCCCGATGCCAAGCGGGCTGGTCACGGCCAGCGGTCCCGGATCAAGTCCGGGACGACGAGGTTTGCCATGGTGACCCGTCCTGCTTCCGGCCCCGATCTCGCCCCGACCGCGAGCTGGCTTGACGGCTATGCCGCGGAAGCCTCGCGCGGGGACCTGTTCGGCGATGCCAGCCGTCCGGTCGCCGACGTGTGGCGCAAGGTGGCGGCCGGGCTCGCCGCGGCGACCGATGGCGACCCTTCGGCGCTGCAGGATGCCACCGCGCGCCATGCCGCCGATCTCGGCCTCGCCTTCCGCCTGACCGGGGACGAGGACGAGCGTTCCTGGCCGCTCAACGCGATGCCGCTGATCGTCGGTGCGCAGGAGTGGAGCCAGGTCGAACGCGGGCTGATCCAGCGCGCCGAGCTGATGGAAGCGATCGCCACCGACATCTACGGCGAGCAGAAGCTGGTGGCGGACGGCCATCTTCCCGCCGCCGTCGTCGCCGGCAGCCCGTTCTTCGCGCGGCGCATGATCGGGCGCACGCCTCATGAGGGCCGCTTCATCCACGTCTACGCCGCCGACCTTGCACGCGGGCCGCGCGGGCAGTGGCGGGTGCTGCAGGACCGGGTGCGCGTGGCCGGCGGGATCGGCTATGCGCTGGAGAACCGCCTCGCGATGTCGCGCGCGATCGGCAACCTGCTGGCCGATGCGCATGCGCGGCGCCTGTCGGAGTTCTTCTCGGGCATGGTGGAGGGCATGGCCGCCGCCTGTCGCCGGGAGAATCCGCGCATCGCGCTGATGACGCCCGGTCGTTTCAACCAGACTTATGCCGAGCAGGCGCACCTCGCCCGCTACCTCGGCCTGCCGCTGGTCGAGGGGCGCGACCTCACCGTGCTCGACGAAAAGCTCTACGTCGGGACCATTGCCGGGCCCAAGCGCGTGGACGCGGTGTGGCGCTGGATCGATACCACCGCGCTCGATCCGCTGTCGTTCGACGCGAAATCGCAGCTGGGCGTGCCCAACCTGTTCGGGGCGTGGGCGGGCGGCGGCGTCGAGATGGTCAACTGGCCGGGCGTGGAGGTGCTCGAATCCGCGGCCTTCGCGGCCTTCATGCCGCGCCTGTGCCGCACCCTGCTGGGCGAGGCGCCGATCCTGCCCAACGTCGCGACATGGTGGTGCGGACAGGCGGTGGAAAGCTCCACCGTTGCCGCGCGGCTTGAGGAACTGGCGCTGGTTCCCGCATTCGGGCAGCCGGTGGAGGCGCTGGCGAACCGCAATCCGATCGCCGGGGCCGGGCTCGACGGCAAGTCCCGCGTCGCGCTGATCGACGCGCTGTGGCGCCGCCCCATGGACTATTGCGGGCAGGAGATCGTCCACCTCTCCACCACGCCCGCGATCATCGACGGGCAGATCGTGCCGCGCCCCTTCACCGTCCGCGCCTTCGTGGCGCGCACGGCCGACGGCGGCTGGACGGTCATGCCCGGCGGCTTCGCGCGCCTGTCTTCCAGCACCGCGCTGCCGACCTCGCTAATGGGCGACGGCGACTTGTCGGCGGACTTGTGGGTGGTGGACGACAAGCCCGCCGCCGCCCACCTCGGCAGCCGCGTGGCCGGAGAGCCGCCGATCTCGCGCGGGGGCGGCATCCTCGCCAGCCAGGCGGCGGACAACCTGTTCTGGTTCGGCCGCTACAACGAGCGCGCCGAGGCGATGGTGCGGGTGGTGCGCGCGATCCTCGCCAACCCGGCGGACAGCGACGGCAACGTCGATGCCGAAGGCGCCGCGCTGCCGCGCCTCGCCGCGCTCCTGGTCGAAGGCGGGGCGATCGAGGCGGCGACGGCGAAGCTCCCGATCGCGAAGATCTGCGCCCGCGCGCTTACCGAGACGCGGCTGGCCGGCGGCGTCGCCACGCTCATGCGCCGCCGCCAGCAGGTCGGCATGGCCCTGCGCGAGCGGTTCGCCCGCGATTTCTGGCGCATCGTCAGCCGCCCGATGCCCTCGATCAACGTCGAGCGCCCGCAGTCGATGCTGTCGAGCGCGCGCTGGCTGACCGAGCATTTCAGCGCCCTCGCGGGGCTGATCTCGGAGAACATGGTGCGCTCGGCCGCGTGGCGCTTCCTCGAGATCGGACAGCGGCTGGAGCGCGCGCAGGCGATCTGCCGCACCGCGCGGCAATTGACGAAGGCGGGCGACGTCACCTCGCTCGGCCTCCTGCTCGACTTGTGCGACAGCCAGATCATCTATCGCAGCCGCTACCTCACCGGGCCATCGCTCAACCCGGTGCGCGATCTCGTGCTGCTCGACCCCGACAACCCGCGCGCGCTGGTGTTCCAGGTGGCGCAAGTCGTCGCCCACCTTTCCGCGCTGCCGTCCTCCCGCGACGACAATATCCCCGAGCCCCCCTTGCGCGCCGCCCGCGCGCTGCTGGGCGAACTGCAGGCGCTGCTGGCGACCGACATGACGCCCGAGCGGCTGGCGGCGATGGAAGCGCAGTTGCTGGCGCTGTCGGATGCGATCTCGCTGCGCTACTTCCTGCAGCTGGACAACGAGGACGCCGAACGCAGGACCCCGCTGCTCTGATGCGCTATTCCGTAAGCCATATCACCACGCTCAAGTACGCGCAGGCGGTCAGCATGGCGCAGTTCAACGTGCGCCTGAAGCCCGCCCCCTGGAACGGGCAAGTGGTGAGCGACTACAAGCTGACGCTCGATCCCTCACCTGCGCAAGTGGTGGAGGGGCAGGGCGGCTACCACGTCAACGAGGCGCGCTTCGCGCTGCGCGAGGTGACTTCGCAGGTCCAGATCGAGAGCCGCTTCACGGTGGAAGTCGAGCCGTTGCCGTTCTTCGTCGAGGATGCTGCCGGGCCGGGTCTTGCCGAACTGCGCGAGCGGGCGATGAAGAAGCCCGACCTCTCCGATCTCGCGCCCGCGTCGTACATCTTCGCCTCGCCGATCGCGCAGCCGCAGCACGAAATCGCGCGGTGGGCGGGGTCGCTGCTCAATGAGGCGATGCCGGTGATGGAGGCCGGGCGGGCGCTGATGTCGGCGATCCACGGGGAATTCACCTTCGATGCGGACGCGACCGAGACCGACACGCCGCCGATCGAGGCGTTCAACCGGCGGCACGGCGTCTGCCAGGACTTCAGCCACATCATGATCATCGCCGCGCGCGCGCACGGCATCCCGGCAGCCTACGTCAGCGGCTACTTGCGCACGCTGCCGCCGCCGGGGCAGGAGCGGCTGGTCGGCGCCGACGCCATGCACGCCTGGGTCAACTTGTGGTGCGGCGAGGAACTGGGCTGGGTCGGTTTCGATCCCACCAACGACAAGCTGGCGGACACCGACCACATCTTCCTCGGCATGGGACGCGACTATTCGGACGTGGCGCCGCTCGACGGCCGGTTCCGGGGCGCGGGGACGCAGGCGATGTATGCCTCGGTGGATGTCGCGCCGCTGGATTGAGCCACCCCGTTTCGTCATTGCGAGCGTAGCGAAGCAATCCAGGGCGGTTTGCTCGGCTCTGGATTGCTTCGCTACGCTCGCAATGACGGCGGGAGGGAGGAGGCTTCGCGCAAGAGTGAAGCCGGACCGCGTCAGCGCCTATCTAGCACGGCCCGACTCCACTCTTGCGCGAAAGGGTCAATGGCTGATTTCAGTGACTGCGGCCGGGATTGGCGACGGGCTCGCCTGGAAAGATCCCCGCAATGGCGAGCGCCGCGCCGATCTTCGACAGCGTTTCGAGCATGTCGCCCACGCTCTCCTCGGTCACCACCAGGTCCAGCGTCTCGCGAGTCGCGGTGGGGCCGCGATCGCGCAGCGAGGTGATCAGTTCGAGAATCACCGCCTCGTGTTCCGACACATGGCTGCAGCCCATCGGGCAGAACGCCAGCGTATCGAGCGCGTCGCGGTTGAGCAGCACCATGGCGCGGTGGAAGGGCTGCAAGCCCCCGATCATGCGCCAGCGCGCAAAAGCCGGGGCGAGAAGCTGCGCCGGGCACCGCTTGTGGCCGATCGCGGTGACCCACGCCCGCATGGACCAGACGAGGAACCGGCAGCCTTCGTCGAGGCTGCTGAGCGGGCGGTCGACGTACTTGTACATGGCGGGTCTCCTTTTAGGGCTTGCACATGCGAATGATTATCATTAGCTAGTGTTGCGCGGCTTGCTCCTCTCGTCAAGCCTGCACCAAGCCCGGAGAAACGCTTGTCATGGGGCGTTTCTCCCATCCTGTGACCTTGGCCGGGGCGGCTCCTTGCCTTGCCCGCCCCGGCCGTCTTTTCTTCAGGGTCACGGAGACGGCGAAAGGCCGCCAATTTCGCCAACATCGGCCAAATGTCGGCCGGATTATCGCCCAATTGCCGTCATCCCAGCGAAGGCTGGGACCGCTATCGGTCTTTAGGCGCGAACCGTCGTGAGAAGGATTACCACGCCAAGTGGGCTGTTCGCGGCCAGCGGTCCCAGCTTTCGCTGGGATGACGGTTCGATTATGCTCCGATTGTCCGCTGCTTATCCACAGGGGTTTCAACAGAATCGGCCACAGCGTCGCCCACCGCCGAATCAGCGGTAGTCGAAACCGCCCTTTGGCTGAATCTTGAGCGAATTCTGCTGCAGCGCCGTCATCAGGTACGAGCCGACGAGCAGCGGGAACTCCAGCATCTGCTTCTCGTCCCAGCTTTTCGCCAGCGTCGCCCATGTCGAATCGCTCAGGCAGTGGTCGGCGACCAGTTCCTCCACGCCGCGCAGGACCGCCGATTCGTGCTCGGTCCAGCCGGGCGCGGCGGAGCCTTCCAGCACGCGCTCGATTTCCTCGGCCGTGACCCCGAAGGCCTTGCCGATATCGACGTGCTCGCTCCATTCGAAGGGCGCGCGGGCGAGCCAGGCAAGGCGCAGGACTGCCAGTTCACGATCGCGCCCGGGAATCGCGCCCTTCGCCAGCTCGATGCCGAGTACCATCTGGCCCTTGAACATGCCCGGATGGCGCAAGGTGATGAGGCTGACGTCGGGGAAGGGGCGGCTGTCGGGGATGGAGAACGCGGCGCGGATGACCTGCACCTGCTCCATGCCCTCGGGGGTGACCTCCTCCAGCCGCAGCGGCGCGTAGCGTGGGCCATTGGCGACGGTCTGCGCCATGCGCGCGTCGGCGTCGAAGTCGTACTTGCCGGTGATCGGTTCGGGCATTCGGGTTCCTCTTGTCAAGCGGCCCACTGGTCCATGTGGTTCAGGTAATCGGCGAAGCGCGCGCGCACGGCCTGCGGGTCGAGGCCGAAGCGGGCGGGATCGGGCTTGGCCATGCGCTCGGCGGCGGTGTTGCTCTCCCACCATGCGGCCATGGCCTGCGCGAAGGCGGGCGAGATCGTCTCGCCCAGCCAGTCGTAAAGGCGGCGCACTTCGCCGAGCGGGTCGGCCTGCATGGCGCGGAAGTGGATGTCGAAGAAGCGATGGTCGTTGCCGGCCTCGCGAAAGGCGATGGCGCGGGTCATCGCCTCCGACCAGCACTGGACGTTGAGTTCGCCGATGTAGGCATGGTCGACATGGTCGGTGAACTTGCCGATGATTTCGGCATAGACGGTTGCGACCGAGAGCATCACGTCGGTCGGATCACGATGCGTCATCACGAAACGCGCGTCGGGATAGGCAGCGTCGAGCGCATTCAGATAGAGCATGTGCGTCGGCGCCTTGAGGCGCCATGGCCGCGCGGGCTCACCCCACTGCAGGAGCCTTAGGGTACGCTTATGGTACGCGTAGGTGCCGCTGTGTGCCGTCTCCAGCAGCCACTGCGAGTAACTGGGCACCTGGGCGAAGGCCTGGAAGATCTGGCTGCGGAAATCGAGCGCCATGAGGTCCTGGCACTCCATGGCCCCGTCGATTCCGGAAGGCGTGCGGCTGCCGCCCTTCAGCGTCTCGTCTGCGGCGCTGGCCGAGGCGCCCCGGCGCGGGTCCGGTCCATCGACCGTCGAAGGCGGCGGGCAGGGCTGCGAACTCTCCCAGACGCGCAGGTAACGCACCCCCGGATCGCTGGAGAGCAGGTAGGACAGCGCCGAGGAACCCGTGCGCGGCAGGCTGACCCCGAACAGGGGGCTGCGAATGTCCTCGTCGTCGATCTCGGGGTGGCGGGCGTACCAATCCTCCACCATCAGGCGCTGGCGCAAGTGCAGCAGGATGCGGTCGCGCAGCGCATGTTCTCCGGCCGAGGTAAGCCGCGCCTCGGTGTTCAGCGCCAGGACCAGCCGTTCGAGGCCCTCGCGAAAACCGTCATCACCGAAATCGGCGAGCCCGGTCTGGCCTTGCGCGGCGGCCATCAACTCTGTGGCGATTTCCATGGCGCTCTCCCCTCGGTGGGCCGATGTACTCGGCTCGGGGAGGCACTATGCGCGGGGTCGGAGAGAGCGCCAAACGCTGCGGCGATTTCGCCTCGTCGTCCCGGATCAAGTCCGGGACGACGTCAGCCGCGCGAGGCTCTGACCGCAGCCCCGCCCGCGAACGGCGCGATGGCGATCAGTACGAGGCTGGCTGCGGCAGTGAGGGCAAGGCCGCTCTCGCCGCCGGTGCCGAGACTTCCCGCGCCAAAGATCAGCACCGGGATGGCCATCGGGATGACCAGAAGGCCCGAAAGCGCCGCGCCTCCGCGCAGGCCGGACGTCAGTGCCGCCACCGTCACGCCGAGCGCCGCAAGGCCGGGAGTTCCCGCCAGCAGGCCGATCTCGACGATGCGCAGGCTATGGCCGTCCAGCCCCAGCAGGGCGGCGGCGGGAAGGGCGGCAAGCATCAGCGGCGGCCCGAAGCTCAGCCAGTGGGCGAGCACGCGCACCGCGATCACCAGTTCCTCGGAGATGCCGCGCAAGGGCCACTGGTCGAACAGGCCCTGTTCGATGTCGGGTTCGACCAGTCGGTCGAGCGGCAGGATCGCGGCGAGCAGCGCGGCGACCCAGATCACCCCGCCGCCGGTCTTCGCCAGCAGCGGTGCATCCGGCCCGACCGCGAAGGGGTAGAGCATCGACACCGAGAGGAAGAACAGCACCGGCAGCAGCGCCCCGCCACCGCGCCCGCCTAGCAGCAGCCGCGCAAGGTCGCGGCGCAGCAGCGCCATGCCCCGACTCACGCGGCGAACTCCGAGACGTGGAGCGTGCGCAGGCCCGGCAGGCGGAACGGCTGGTGCGAGGCAATCACCGCCACGCCGCCGCTCGCGCAGTGCTCGGCGGTGATGGCCTCGGCGAGTTCGACGGCGTGCCCGTCGAGGCCGTTGAGTGGCTCGTCCAGCAGCCAGACTTTCGCCCCCTGGCCAAGCAGACGTGCAAAGGCGGCGCGCTTCTTCTGACCGGTGGAGAGGTAGCGCACCGGCACGTCGAGCAGCGTGGTGAGGCCGAGCCGCCGGAGATGGTCCTCCCCGCCCGCTCCGTCGAGCCGCTGCCAGAATGCCAGCGCGCGGCCCAGCGGCAGTGCCGGATCGAGGGCAGGGCGCTCGTCGAGCAGGCCGACGGCGCCGTCCACCGCGATCGTTCCCTCGAACGCAGGCGCAAGCCCGGCGAGAATGCGCAGCAGGCTCGACTTGCCGATACCGTTGTGGCCGGCGATCTGCATGGCCTCGCCTTTGCCAAGCGCGAGCGAAAGCCCGGCAAACAGCAACCTGTCGCCCCGACGGCACGCGAGATCGGTTGCGCTGACCACTGCCCCTTGCATGGGCGGGAGCCTTAGGGGAAACGCTGCGGGCTGCCAAGGAGACCGAAATGGCTATTGTTCGCCTCACCGACGCCCAGCGCGATGCCGCGCTCGCCGAATTGCCGCGCTGGAACTTGCGGGCCGACGGCCTCGCCATCGAAGCCGAGCTTAAATTCGGCGATTTCAACGAGGCGTTCGGCTTCATGACCCGCGTGGCGATTTATGCCGACAAGGCCGACCACCACCCGGAGTGGTTCAACGTCTATTCCACCGTGCGCGTGACGCTGACCACGCATGATGCCGATGGCCTCAGCGAAAGGGACGTGGCGATGGCGCGTTTCATCGACAGTATTGCCTGAAGTCGCGGGTGCCGTCCGCCTCTCGTATCGGGCGGGTGGTCAGCAGTGCTGTCGATTTAATGGGGCGTGTCTCGCGATGCCGCACTATTCGTGAAAATCCAAAAGGTTGCATCATGAATAAAAAAATATAATGCTCATCGGACTCGCTACTCGTTGAATCGACCTGCGAACCAGCGAAGCAATGCTGGCCAGATATAGTGATCGATAGTCCCGGGGCATGATCCGATGCTTGTCGGGACACAGTCTGCAACGGTTCGTCGCACGTTGCTCTCCCATTACCGGCCTCGCGCTGCTGTTGCGGCGCGCGTTCATCTGCCCGCAAGGTGAACCTGAACACGCAGAACATCCATGGTCAGGTGTCGCTCCGCCGCACATCTTACGAAGCTGAATGGACGGGTTCCGGCAACCCGGGGCGCTTTCAAGCGCTAGGTGGCCGGACGAGAAAAGCTGCGACCCCGCAGGCCCGATTGGTCGTGTTTGAAGGAGTAACGCAATGAGTGTCATTTCAAAGAGCCCCCGGTTCCTCCTGATGGCTGCCCTGCTGGGCGGCGCCGCGTCGGTCAGCGTTTCGGCGCAAGACTCCGATCTCGCGGTACAGGTTACCGATACCAGCCCCGAAATGGTCAAGGGGCCGGAAGTAAAGGGCATCATTTCCGCACGTAGCGGTGACCGCATGCAGGTCACCTCGGACGACGGCACCAAGACGGTCGTGACCATCAATGATGCCACCAAGATCAAGGCCAGCAGCGGCTTCCTGGGTCTGGGCGGCAGCCGCATCGCCGCGACTTCGCTGCTCAACGGCATTCCGGTCGAGGTCGAGACGCTGCAGGGCGGCGGCGGTCTGCTTGCCAGCAAGATCGATCTGAAGGGCAAGGACTTCAAGACCGCCAAGATGATCCACAACGGCACCGACCAGCGCTTCGCCTCGAACGAGGCGGCCACCGAAGGTCTGAAGGCCCGCATGGGTGACATCGACAAGTACAACATCAAGGGCACGACCAACGTGAACTTCGACACCGGCGTGTCCAAGCTGTCGCCGGAAGCGAAGGCGAACCTGTGTCAGGCTGCGACCCAGGCGGAAGGCATGGACAATGCCCTCCTGCTCGTCGTCGGCTACACCGATTCGACCGGTCCTGAGGAAGTGAACCAGGTGCTCAGCGAGAAGCGCGCCAGCGCAGTGGTCAATTATCTGCAGCAGGCCTGCCACTGGAAGCCCTATCGCATGCTGACGCCAACCGGCATGTCGATGGCCGATCCGGTCGCCGACAATTCGACCGAGGAAGGCAAGGCGCAGAACCGCCGCGTGGCGGTGAACATCATGGTCAGCAAGGCCGTCGACGGCATCTGACGAGGTGTGCGGGGCGGGCAGTGCGATGCCCGCCCCGTTTCGTTCAAGGTTACGGCGTCAAAGCGCCGGATTGTTGTAGCAGTGCCAGGTGAAGATCGCCGCCGCCCCGCGATGCGGGCGCCAGGCTTCGGCGAGTTCCCGCGTCTGTTTTTCGCTCGGCCGCTCCGGCAGGTCCAGCAGTTTCCCCAAGCCCACCTGCACCGCCAGATCGCCCGCCGGCCAGATGTCGGGGCGGCCTTCCGCGAAGAGCAGGTAGATTTCCGCCGACCACCGGCCGATCCCCTTGATCTGCACGAGATGCGCGATCGCTTCCTCGTCGTCGGCGGGAAGACTGTCGAAGTCGAGGCTACCCGCCACCACCAGTTCGCACAGCGAGCGCGCATAGCCCTGCTTCTGGCGCGACAGGCCGCAGCCGCGCAGGGCGTCGAACTCGGCCGCCAGCAGCGCTTCGGGTGCCATCGTCTCGCCCAGCAGGGCCTCCAGCCGGTTCCATACCGAGGCGGCCGCGGCGACGCTTACCTGCTGGCCGACGATCGTGCGCAGCAGCGTCGCATAGCCGGTCGCGCGGATGCGCGGTTCGGGGTAGCCCGCCATTGCGATCGCGCGCGCGATCGCGGGTTCCTTCCCGGCGATGGCGTCGAGGCCAAAGCGTAGTTCGTCTGCCGTCAAACCCATGATTTTCGCCACCTTGCAAAACGGGGTTGCAGCCTTTAGCAGCCTGCGGCAAGTCCGCATACAAAGACAATTACGATACAGGGTGTATCACAAGGGGAATCGAGAGCCATGCCGCAGATCATCGTCGTCAATCATGCTGGTGAAGAGAAGTCCGTAGACGCTGCCGAGGGTCGCACCCTGATGGAAGTGATCCGCGACGACGGCTTCGACGAACTGCTGGCGCTGTGCGGCGGCTGCTGCTCGTGCGCGACCTGCCATGTCTTCATCGACCCCGCCTTCGCCGACAAGCTGCCCGCGATGAGCGAAGACGAGAACGACCTGCTCGACAGCTCTGACCACCGCAACGAGACCTCGCGCCTGTCGTGCCAGGTGCCGGTTACCGCAGACCTTGAAGGTCTGCGCGTCACGATCGCTCCCGAAGACTGATTTTGTGGGCCAGCGAGGTGCAAATCATTTGCACCTCGCGCCTTGGCTTCCTAACTGTCGCGCCATGACCGCGACTTTGGCCACTGCCCCGCAACCCCGTGCTTCCACGCTCGACCTGATCGGCAATACTCCGCTGGTGCTCCTGGAGGGGCCGAGCGAGGCCGCCGGCTGTGAGATCTGGGGCAAGTGCGAATTCGCCAACCCCGGCGCCTCGGTGAAGGACCGCGCGGCGCTGTGGATCGTGCGCGACGCCGAGGAGAAGGGCCTGCTCGAGCCGGGCGGCACGATCGTCGAGGGGACGGCGGGCAACACTGGCATCGGCCTTGCGCTGGTCGCCAACGCGCTGGGCTACAAGACCGTCATCGTCATGCCCGAGACGCAGTCGCGCGAGAAGATGGATACCCTGCGTGCGCTCGGCGCCGAACTGGTGCTGGTTCCCGCCGCGCCGTTCTCGAACCCCGGTCACTTCGTCCACACCTCGCGCCGTCTGGCCGAGGAGACCGAAGGCGCGATCTGGGCCAACCAGTTCGACAACATCGCCAACCGCAAGGCCCACATCGAATCGACCGCACCGGAAATCTGGGAACAGATGGGCGGCCGGATCGACGGCTTTACCTGCGCGGCGGGCACCGGCGGCACCATCGCCGGCACCGGCATGGGCCTGAAGGCCTTCGACGAGAACATCATCGTCGCCCTGACCGACCCGCACGGCGCGGCGCTCTACAACTACTACGCCAACGGCGAACTCAAGGCCGAGGGCAACTCCGTAGCCGAGGGTATCGGGCAGGGGCGCATCACCGCCAACCTCGAAGGCGCGCCGATCGACACCCAGTTCCGCATCTCGGACGAGGAGGGCCTCGAATGGGTCCGCCGCCTGCTGAGCGAGGAAGGGTTGTGCCTCGGGTTGTCGTCCGGCATCAACGTGGCGGGCGCGGTGGCGCTCGGCCGCAAGCTGGTGGAAGAAGGCCGCGAGGACCCGCGCGTCGCGACGATCCTGTGCGATACGGGTTTCCGCTACCTCTCGTCGCTCTACAATGCCGAGTGGCTGGAATCCAAAAGCTTGCCGGTCTTCCCTTGGCTGGCGAGGTGATGTAAACCTGTCACACACGGCAGGAAAACGTCCGCCTATATGATCGAGTCGCATTCAATTCTTGAGCCCTTGCAGACGGCGCAGCACTTCACGCCGCCCACTACCCGTGAACTGAGGTCGCAGGCCGTCTATCGGTTGCAGATCGGGCTGTTCGGTTTGTGCGCGATGCTGCTGATCGTCGGCCTTGCCAACGTGATTCGCGACAGGATTCGGCTCACCGATACGGTGGACCCGATCCAGGATGTGGTCGCGGTCGATGCCAAGCCGACGAAGACTGCCAGCGATCCGCTCGCGGACATCGGCGTGGTCCCGGCGGCCGATCCCAGCCCTACGCCGACGCCCACCCAGAATCCGGGCGCCTCGACGTCCCCGACGCCGGGTATGGACATGACCGGCTCACCCTCGGCGCAGACGTCGCCCTGACCATCTTCAGTCATTGCGAGCGCAGCGAAGCAATCCAGGGTATCGCAAGCCGCGCTGGATTGCTTCGCTGCGCTCGCAATGACGAAGGGGTGTTGGGATGAAGGGCTGGCGTGCGAGCCCTTTGATTGCGGGGCTTCTGCTTGCCGCATGCGGGCAGGGTGCTGTGCCCCGGCCGCAAGGCGAAGAGGTCATCGGCCTCTACTCCAGCCTGCCGATTGCGTGGAACGAGAGTAAGGACATCAAGGGGCTTCTTGCCGACGACAGCGCGCCGCACTGGGCGCTGGAGATCCTGCGTGCGCAAGGTCGCGCGATTCCGCTCGATACGCTGGCCAATGCGCAAGGCGGGCTGCCGCTGCCCGAGAATGGCGTGCTGGTGCTTGCCCAGCCGCGTCCACTGACGGCGCAGGAGAACGTCGCGCTCGATGCCTGGGTGCGTGGGGGCGGGCGAGTGCTGCTGTTCGTGGACCCGATGCTCACCGTGCATTCCCGGTTCGGCCCCGGTGATCCCCGGCGGCCGCAGGACATCGCCATGCTCTCTCCGATCCTTGCGCGCTGGGGACTACAACTGCAGTTCGACGACACGCAGGAGGCCGGAGAGCGGCTGGAAGGCGGCATTCCCGTCAATCTTGCAGGCCGGTTCAAACCTTTGGGGAAATCCGGGGGCGGCTCGGGGCAAGCCGGGGATGCGGTTGCCGAGTGCCGAATCGAGGCGCGGGGATTGCGCGCCGACTGCGTCTCGGGGAAGGGGCGCATTCTTGCGCTGGCAGATGCGGCCGTGCTCGAAAATCCTGATGAATCGGCAGATTTGGCCGCCAGGCAGGCGCTTCTGGCCGATTTTCTGCATCGTCTCGCCAAGTAGCAACCCGCCGGGAATATTGGGGACGAACTCCCTGAAACCGGGGATGGTGCGGGATCAGCGCGGGAAAGACGGAATCTTTCTGATTCTCAACGATATTGTGCGATAGTCGGCGCCCCGGATTCATGAAACGTTCCGCCACGGTTCGCCGCAAGTCCCACATTTCGGCGCAAAAGTGCCCGTTCATCCCCATATTTCCCTTTAATCCCCGACATTCCCGATATAGAACCACTGTCAATCGGAAAGGCTGATTCCTGCCGTGCCCGCCTTGGGTCACGGAAACCGGCGCGCATGCGTCGCCGGGCGAGGGGGTCTTCATGTTCCGGGACGGCAACTTAGGGGCGATTTCGGACAGTCATGGCGGGGCAGCCATACATCTACAGCGGACCGGGCTTCTCGCTTCTGCGCGACAAGAACCGCTTCGTGCTGCCCAAGGAGCTTCGCTCTCCCGTACGGGATTCGAGCGGCAAGGACGTTCTGTGCCTTGCCAAGCACGCCGACTGGAAGTGCCTCGTCGGTTTCGGCCTCTCCCGTGTCGAGGATTTCGAAACCCAGCTCGATGCCGAGCAGGTGCGTGCAGACACCGCCGGCAAGCCCTTCAATCGCGATAGCCGCGCGATGCAGCTCTACAACTTCCAGCAGGTGCCCTTCGACGGCAGCGGCCGCTTCACCATGCCCGAGGCGCTCGCCGGTCTCGCCGCCGTGGGGGAGCAGCTGTTCTTCCAGGGCATCGGCCGCACCGGCATCCTGATCTGGAACCCCGACGAACTCTACAAGCACGCCGAAGACCCTGCGTTCGAGGCCGCCATCGCCACCTGCCGCTCGTTGCAGGAAGCCGAAATCGCAAAGGCCAAGAAGTCGTGAGTGCCCCCGGAATTCCCCATATTCCCGTGCTCCTTGAGGAGGTGGTCGCCGCCCTGAACCCCCGGGGCGGCGACCTCATCGTCGATGCGACGCTGGGTGCCGGTGGCTATACCCGCCGCCTGCTCGACGAGGGCGCGACGGTGCATGCCTTCGATCGCGATCCCGATGCGATCGCCGCTGTGCAAAACAATCCGGGGAAATGGCCCGAACTCGCCAGCAATCCGCCGCGCCTCGTGTTGCACGCCCGCCGCTTCTCCGAAATGGTCGAAGGCCTTGGAGATGTGGGGGTCGACAAGGTTGACGGCGTGGTGATGGACATCGGCGTGTCCTCGATGCAGCTCGATCAGGCGGGGCGCGGGTTCGCGTTCGGTTCTGACGGCCCGCTCGACATGCGCATGAGCCAGGACGGCATGTCCGCCGCCGACTTCGTCAACGAAGCGGACGAGGCGCAGATCGCCGACGTGCTCTACCTCTATGGCGAGGAACGCCAGTCGCGCCGTCTCGCCCGCGCCATCGTGGCCGCGCGGCCGCTGGAGACGACCGGTGACCTTGCCCGCGTGGTCCGCAAGGCGCTGGGGTACAATCCCGCCTACAAGGGCAGCAATGCGCCCAAGGACCCGGCGATCCGCACCTTCCAGGCGATCCGCATCCATGTAAACGGCGAACTGGACGAACTGGACGCGGCGCTGGAGGCTTCCGAGACGCTGCTGCAGGGCGGAGGGCGGCTGGCGGTGGTGACGTTCCACAGCCTCGAGGACCGCAAGGTGAAGCGCTTCCTGCGCGATGCCAGCAGCGCCGGTCAGTCCACCTCGCGCCATCTGCCGCAGACGGCCACCGCGCCCGCACCTTTCGAGAAGGTGTCGAAGGGCGTGCGTCCCGGCGAGGCGGAGCTGGAAGTGAACCCGCGCTCGCGCTCCGCCACGCTGCGTAGCGCGGTCCGTACAAGTACCCCCCCCAGGAATCCAAGCTCACCCGAGCCTTATGGCACCCCCGGCCGAAGGAAAGTCGCATGAACCTTACCAGTGATCGGATCCGATCGATCGGCTGGGTCTCGGTCCTCGTTGTCTGCTTTGCGGGCACCGTGGGCCTGACGCTGCGCGTGAACGCGGTGAAGAGCCAGGTCCACGATACCGACAAGAAGATCGTCTGGGTCAAGCGCGACATCGACTTCCTCCAGACCGAGTTCCAGACCCGCTCCAACCAGCAGGCGCTGCGCGACCTCAACGATCTGGAATTCGGCTACAAGGCGCCCACCGCCGGCCAGTACATCGAAGGCGAGCGCCAGCTGGCCGCGCTCGGCGTGCCCGCTGGGCCGGGTGCGCCGGCGCCGATCCGCTATGCCAATGCCGAAGTGCCGGGTGGCGCTTCGGGCGATGGTTCGAAGGGTGAGGGCGGCTCGCTGCTCGCAATGGTTTCGCCGGTCGCGGGGGCGACGGCGGCTGCCATTACCGACAAGCCGAAGTCGGAAACCCGCGACCCGGAGCGCGAGGCGATCGCGCGTGACGCCGCGGCGCTCGGCAAGCGCCTGGCCCGCATCGAAGTGGCGGAGGCTGCCCAGCAGTGAACGCCCCGGCGTTTCCCCTCGGGACGATCCCCACCACTGTCTCGGTCGGCCGCCGCCGCCTGGTGAACGTGCGCCAGCGCTCGCTGCTCACGGCGAAGGCGCGCATGCTGTGGATCCTGGCCGTCTTCATGCTGGTGACGGTGCTGGCGCTTTTCCGCATCGTCTATCTCGGCTTCACCGGCGTCGGCCCGCGTCAGGGCGATCTGGCCGACATGCTGATCCCCGCGCGCGGCGACATCGTCGACCGCAACGGCGTGCCGCTGGCGCGCGACTTCCGCGTCTATTCGCTCTGGTACAACCCCAAGGCGATGACCGAGGGCTCGGCGCTGATCCACTCGCCGGAAGAGGTGACCGCGGGCCTGCTGCGCATCTTCCCCGATCTCGACCGCGACGAAATCCTCGCCAAGCTGCGGGCCGGAAAGCCTGCGTACCTCCGCAAGTCGCTGTTGCCCGAGGACGCGAACAAGGTTCACGCGCTGGGCGAACCGGCGCTGGAATTCCCGCTGGAGGCGACCCGCTTCTACCCGCAGGGGTCGATGGCGGCGCACGTGCTCGGCTATGTCGACAGCTACGGCAAGGGCAAGGTCGGCATGGAGGAGGCCTTCAACGACCAGCTCATCAGCCCCGAAGGCCGCACCGGCCACGCGACGCTGTCGATCGACTTCCGCGTGCAGAGCGCGCTGGAGGACGAACTGGCCCGCGCGATGCAGCTCAGCGCCGCCAAGGGCGCGGCGGGCGTGGTGCTCGACGTGGACAGCGGCGAGATTCTCGCGCTGGCCTCGCTGCCCTCGTTCGATCCGAACCACGTGAAGCCGACCGACATGGTGATCTCCGCCGAGGAAGCGCGCAACGGCGACGTGCCGCACGGTTTCAACCGCGTGACCAACCAGGTCTACGAACTGGGCTCCACCTTCAAGCCGATCACCGTCGCCGCCGCGCTCGACGCGGGCGTGGTGACCGATCTTGGCAAGCAGTGGCCCGCGACGCCGCTGCATGTCGGCCGCTTCACCATCCACGACCTGCACAACTACGGCGCCTCGCTGAACGTGCCGGAGACGCTGATCCATTCGTCCAACACGGTGACCGCGCGCATCGCCGACGAACTGGGCGGCGTGCGGCTCAAGAAGACGATGGAAGCGCTGGGCATGAACCAGCGGCCTTACGTGGAACTGCCCGCGAAGGGCTTCCCGATCTGGCCGCGCGGTGAGTGGCCGCGTTTGCGCACGATGACCGTCGCTTATGGCCACGGCATCGCGGTGACGCCGCTGCATCTGGCCTCGGCTTATGCGGCGCTGGTCAACGGCGGCATCTGGCGTCCGGCCACGCTCAAGAAGCTCGCCCCTGCCGACGTGCCCGCGGGTCGCCGCGTGTTCACCGCCGCTACCAGCGCCCGCGTACGTCAGCTGCTGCGCATGATCGTGCAGTACGGCACCGGCCGCAAGGCGGACGCCCCGGGTTTCCGCGTCGGCGGCAAGACGGGTTCGGCCGAGAAGCCGGGCGTGGGCGGCTATCGCCATCACTCGCTGATCGCGACGTTCGCCTCGGCCTTCCCGATGGACAAGCCGCGCTACGTCGTGATCGCCATGATGGACGAGCCGCAGGGCACTGCCGCCACCTCGTACCAGCGCACCGCCGCCTGGAACGCCGCTCCGGTGATCCAGCGCGTGGTCCCGCGCATCGGGCCTTTGCTGGGCGTCATGCCCGACGAGACCCGCGACATCGACACTACCGATCTGCGGCCGCTGGTGCCGCAGGGGAGCGACGGAGAATGAAGCTTTCGGCCCTTTGTGCTGCAGCCGGACTGCCTGCGATTGACGGCGACGCCAACGTCACCGGTTTCGCGATCGACAATCGCAAGGTCGCACCGGGCACCGTGTTCGGCGCATTTCGCGGCACGAAGTTCAATGGCGAGGATTTCATCGCCGCCGCCGTCAAGGCAGGCGCGGTGGCGATCGTCGCGCATCCTGATGCGGTGGTCGAAGGCGCGATCCACTTCGCGGACGAGGAGCCGCGCCGTCTGTTCGCGCAGTTGGCAGCGCCGTTCTTCGCGCCGGTGCCCGATACGCTGGTGGCGGTGACCGGCACCAACGGCAAGACCTCCACCGTGGAACTCACGCGCCAGCTCTGGCGCATGGCGGGCGAACGCGCCGCCTCGATCGGCACGCTGGGCGTGACGACAGGGGACGAAACCGTCTCCACCGGCCTGACCACGCCTGACATCGCGACCTTCCTCGCCAACCTCTCGGGGCTGGCGCGCGAGGGTGTCACGCATGTCGCCTACGAAGCGTCGAGCCACGGGTTGTCGCAGTTCCGCATCGAGGGGCCGCGAGTGATGGCGGGCGCCTTCACCAATCTCAGCCGTGATCACCTCGACTATCATGCGACGATGGACGAGTACTTCGCCGCGAAGATGCGTCTGTTCGACGAAGTCGTGGTTGACGGCGGCACGGCGGTCGTCTGGGCCGACGATGTGTGGTCAGACAAGGCGATCGAGCATGCGAAGGCGCGCGGCCTCACGCTATTCACCGTGGGCGAGAAGGGTGAAGCGATCCGCCTCGTCAAGCGCACGCCCACGAGCCTCGGCCAGACGCTGGAGATCGAATTTGAGGGCAAGGCGCGCAAGATCGACTTGCCGCTGATCGGCGCTTATCAGGCCGCCAACTCGCTGGTGGCAGCGGGGCTGGTGATCGCCAGCGGCGGCGATGCCGACGCGACGTTCGACGCGATGAAGCGCCTCGTAACGGTACGCGGCCGGATCGAGCGGGCGGGTCTCAACACGAACGGCGCGCCGATCTACGTCGATTACGCGCATACGCCCGATGCTTTGGAAGCCGCCATCGCGGCGCTACGTCCGCATGTGACGGGCAGGCTCATCGCCGTGTTCGGCGCGGGCGGCGATCGGGATCAGGGCAAGCGCCCGGAAATGGGCAAAGTGGCGAGCGCGGGGGCGGACCTCGCCATCGTCACCGACGACAATCCGCGCGGGGAAGACCCGGCGACCATCCGGGCGATGATCCTTGCCGGGATGGAAGCGGGTGCGCGGGAAGTGGGCGACCGGCGCGAGGCGATTCGTCTCGCTGTCGCCGAGGCCGGTGCGGGGGACGTCGTCCTCATCGCCGGCAAGGGGCACGAACAGGGGCAGATCATCGGCAGCGGGGACACTGTCCGCGTCCTGCCATTCGACGACGTCACCGTGGCCAGGGAAATGGCCGGTTCACTGGGAAGGTAGGACATGAACGCCATCACCCGGATACTCGACTGGCCCGCCGCGCCGCTGGAGGACAATCCGCTGGTCCTGTGGGACGCAGACGCCATCGCGCGCGCGGTGAAGGGGGAGGCGAGCACGGACTTCACCGTTTCCGGCGTCGAGATCGACAGCCGCGACGTCCAGCCCGGCGACCTGTTCTTCGCGCTCAAGGGCGAGGCGATGGACGGCCACCGCTTCGTCGAGGCCGCCTTCGCCAAGGGCGCGGCCGCCGTGGTGGTGGACCGCCCGGTCGATGGCCCGCATATCCTCGTCGAAGACACGATGGAGGCGCTCGAACGCCTCGGCGCGGCGGCTCGCCTACGCGCGCGTGGCCCGATCATCGGCGTCACCGGCTCGGTCGGCAAGACGGGTGTGAAGGAGATGATCTTCGCCGCGCTCGACCGCTCCAGCCGGGGGGACGCGCACCGTTCGGTCAAGAGCTACAACAACCACGTCGGCGTCCCGCTCAGTCTTGCTCGCATGCCCAGTCGCGCGCGCTACGGCATTTTCGAGATGGGCATGAACCACGCGGGTGAGATCGCCGCGCTGACCCGGCAGGTTCGCCCGAACGTCGCGCTCATCACCACGATCGCGCCCGCGCACATCGAGATGCTCGGTTCCGAAGAGGCCATCGCCGACGCCAAGGCGGAAATCTTCGAGGGACTGGAAGAGGGCGGCACCGCCGTCATCCCCGCCGACAGCCCGCACTTCCTGCGCCTGCGCGATGCGGCGCTGGCCTTGGGTGCGAAGGTCGTGTCGTTCGGCAAGGCGGCGGATGCGGACGTACGGCTGCTCGATGCGGTGCCCGCGATCGGCGGCGGCTCGCTCGTCACCATCGACATGGGCGACCGGCGCGTGTGCTACACCGTCGCCGCGCCCGGAGAGCATCAGGCGATCAACTCGCTGGCCGTCATGGCTGCGGTACGTGCCGTTAAGGGCGATCTGGGTGCCGCTGGGGTCGCGCTTGCCGAGATGGGCGGGCTGGCCGGTCGCGGCGCGCGGATGGAGATCGATGTAGAGGGCGGTAAGGCCCTGCTGATCGACGAAAGCTACAACGCGAACCCCGCCTCGATGCGCGCCACGCTGGCGCAGCTGGGGCGCACGCCCGCCCATCGCCGGATCGCCGTTCTCGGCGCGATGAAGGAACTGGGCAGCCACGGTCCCGACTACCATGCCGGCCTTGCCGAACCGATCCGCGAGGCGGGTGTCGACTACGCGATTCTGGTCGGCGACGAGATGACCGCATTAGCGGTGGAACTGGGGAAATCCAGGGCTTCCGGCCTTGGCAAACCGGTGGCATTCGCCCATTGCGCAAGTGTGCGGGAAGCTGTCGAAACCTTGCGCGCTTTCGGCCTCGAACGGGATGACGCCATCCTTGTGAAGGGCTCGAATTCGGTGGGTCTGGCAGCACTCGTGACGGCGCTAGGAAAGACGGAAGGGTAGGGGCGAAAGCCCGCAAGATGCTGTATCTCATCGCAGAATGGTTCCACTACGAGGGACTGTCCAACCTCTTCCGCTACCAGACGTTCCGTTCGGGCGCCGCCTTCATGACGGCGCTGGTGATCGGCCTGATCATCGGCCCCAAGTTCATCAACATGCTGCGAGTCCGCCAGGGCAAGGGCCAGCCGATCCGCGAGGACGGCCCGCAGAGCCACCTCGCCAAGCGCGGCACGCCCACGATGGGCGGGTTGATGATCCTGACCGCGCTGATCGGCTCGATGATCCTGTTCATGGACGTGACCAACCCGTTCGTCTGGGCCTGCGTGGCGGTGACGGTGGGCTTCGGCGCGATCGGCTTCCTTGACGACTACGACAAGGTGACCAAGCGCCACCACGCCGGATTGTCGAGCAAGATCAGGCTGCTGTTGGAATTCGTGGTGGCGGGCATCGCGTCCTACATCATCGTCAGCCAGCTGAATACGAACCTTTACGTGCCGTTCCTGTCGGGCCGCTACATTCCGCTCGGCCCGTTCTACTACGTCTTCGCCGCCGTGGTGATCGTGGGTGCGGGCAACGCGGTGAACCTGACCGACGGCCTCGACGGCCTCGCGACGATGCCGGTCATCATCGCGGCGGGCACTTTCGCGATCATCTGCTACCTCGCGGGCCGCGTCGATTACGCCACCTACCTCGGCATTCCGCACGTTCCGCGCGCGGGTGAACTGGCGATCTTCTGCGCCGGGATCATGGGGGCGGGCCTCGCCTTCCTGTGGTTCAACGCGCCGCCTGCGGCCGTGTTCATGGGCGACACCGGCAGCCTCGCCCTCGGCGGCGCTTTGGGGTGCATCGCGGTCGCCGCGCATCACGAGATCGTGCTGGCGGTGGTCGGCGGGCTGTTCGTGCTGGAAGCGGCCTCGGTCATCATCCAGGTCTTCTGGTTCAAGCGCACCGGCCGCCGCGTGTTCCGCATGGCGCCGATCCACCACCACTTCGAGCAGAAAGGCTGGAAGGAATCGACCGTCGTGATCCGCTTCTGGATCATCTCGATCGTCCTTGCGGTGCTGGGCCTCGCCACTCTGAAACTGCGTTGAGGAGGGCAGGCGCGTGATCGTCTCCCCCATCTTCGCCGGCAAGCGCTACGCGGTCCTCGGCCTTGCGCGTTCGGGCCTTACCGCCGTCGCCACGCTGGTGGAGAGCGGGGCGAACGTCATGGCCTGGGACAGCCGCGACGAAGCGCGCCAGCAGCTGTGCGAGTGGACCGACTGCGGCAAGGTGGAACTGGCCGACCCGGTCAGCGCCGACATTACCGGCTATGACGGCGTCGTCGTCTCGCCCGGCATTCCGCTGAACCGCCACCCCATCGCCGAAGCCGCAGAGCGGGCGGGCGTCCCAGTGATCGGCGACATCGAACTTTTCGCGCTGGCCCGCGCCAGCCTGCCCGCGCACCGCGTGGTCGGCATTACCGGCACCAACGGCAAGTCCACCACGACCTCGCTGGTCTGCCACCTTCTCGAAGTCGCGGGCGTTCCGGCGCGCGCGGGCGGCAATATCGGCGTGCCGGTGCTCGGCCCTGAGCCCTTGCCCGAGGGCGGCGTCTACGTGCTCGAACTGTCGAGCTACCAGATCGACATCACCCGCAGCCTCGACTGCGACGTGGCGGCGCTGCTCAACATCACCCCCGACCACCTCGACCGCTACGAGGGGTTCGAGGCTTACGCCGCCTCCAAGGGGCGCCTCTTCTCCATGCAGGGGCGCGAGCGGCAGGCCGTGTTCGGTGTCGGCGACAAGGAGACGCGGTCGATCGCCCATATCGAGGCCGCGCGCCGCGCGCCCGGTCTGGTTCGCTTCGCGGACGGGGCCGACCTCGTCGAGATCCAGAAGGAATGGCCCTCGCTGCAGGGGCCGCACAATCTCCAGAACGCCGCCGTGGCCGTCGCCATCGTCGAGGCGCTGGGGGTGAAGAAGGCGCAGTGGCGCAAGGGCCTGCGCACTTTCAGCGGATTGCCGCACCGCATGGAGCGCGTGGCCGTCGCGAACGGCGTCACTTACATCAACGATTCCAAGGCGACCAATCCGGCCTCCACCGCGCCCGCGATCGCGGCGTTTCCGCCCGATCCGGAGCCGCGCATCCACTGGATCGTCGGGGGCCTGCCCAAGGGCGACAACCTCGACGAATGTGCACCGTTCTTCGGCAATATCGCTGCCGCCTACACCATCGGTGACGCGGGGCCGCTCTTTGCGGAAATCCTCTCGCCCTACACGCAGGTCCATCGCAGCGAGATGATGGCCGAGGCGATCCGTCAGGCGATGGTCGCGGCGAAGCCCGGCGACGTCGTCATGCTGTCACCGGCCTGCGCCAGCTTCGACCAGTTCCGCGACTATGAGGCGCGGGGTGACGTGTTTCGCCAGATCGTCGAAGCGCTTTTGGCCGAAAACGCCAAAGGGGAGCAGGACTGATGGCCACCCTTGCGCAAGGCCCGAACGCGCAGCGCTACAATCGTAACCGTCGCAGCCAGATCGCGATCTGGTGGCAGGAGATCGACCGGCCCACGCTGGTCCTCGTGCTGATCCTGATGGCGATCGGCGCGGTGGCGGTGGCGGCAGGATCGCCCGCCAGCGCTAAGCGCCTGTCGACCTCGGCGGAG
Organism: Novosphingobium resinovorum; assembly: GCF_027922145.1. Taxonomy (GTDB): domain Bacteria; phylum Pseudomonadota; class Alphaproteobacteria; order Sphingomonadales; family Sphingomonadaceae; genus Novosphingobium; species Novosphingobium resinovorum. The sequence goes on from NZ_BSFC01000044.1 coordinate 157,857, forward strand.
CAGCTGCGTTCGCTGCACTTCTTCTACCTGCACATGCGCTGGCAGTTGCTGGGGCTTGCGGCGATGTTCTGGGCCTCCAGCCTGACCAAGGAGAGCGCCCGGCGCTTCGGCATCCTGCTCGGCGCGGCGATGCTGTTCGCGCTGGTGCTGGTGCCGATCGTCGGGTCCGAGGTGAACGGCGCCAAGCGCTGGCTGCGGTTCGGCATCTCGCTCCAGCCGTCGGAATTCCTCAAGTGCGGCTGGCCGATCCTGCTGGCATGGATCGTCTCGTGGCGCGCGCGTGATCCGCAGATTCCGGTCGTCGGCATCTGCTTCGCGGTTATGGGTCTGCTTGGTGCGCTGCTGATGCTCCAGCCGGACTTCGGCTCGACGATGCTGTTTTCCGGCGCGTTTCTGGTGATGATCCTGCTGTCGGGCATCGACGTGAAGCGCATCGGCATGTTCGCGGGCGCAGGCATCGCGGGCCTTGTCCTGATGTATTTCACTTATGACAACGGCCGCAACCGCATCGACAACTTCCTGTTCGGCGGCTCGGCATTCGACCAGGTGGACCTCGCCCAGCGCACGCTGCTCAACGGCGGGTGGACCGGGCTCGGCTTCTGGATGGGCACGCGCAAGATGGCGCTGCCCGAGGCGCATACCGACTACATCTTCTCCGTCATCGGCGAGGAGTTCGGGTTGCTCGCCTGCATGGTCATCGTGGTGCTCTACCTCGCGATCCTGACGCGGGTGATCCTGCGATTGGTGGACGAGGAAGACCTGTTCACGGTGCTCGCCGCATCGGGCTTCGCCGCGCAGTTCGGCGGGCAGGCGTTCATCAACATCCTCGTCAATCTGCAGCTGTTCCCGTCCAAGGGCATGACCCTGCCGCTTATCAGCTATGGTGGTTCGTCCACCGTGGCGATGTGCCTGAGCATGGGCCTGCTGCTGGCGGTGACGCGGCGCAACCCGTTCATCCAGCGCGAGAAGTTCAGCCTGCGCGCCATCGGAGATATGTCATGAGTTCGGTTTCGCGCCACTACGTGCTTGCGGCCGGCGGCACTGGCGGACACCTGATTCCCGCCTTCGCGCTCGCCGCCGAACTGCACGCACGCGGCCACCACGTGGCGCTGGTGACCGACGAGCGCGGCGCCGCGATCCCCGGCAAGCCTGACTACCTGACCACCCACGTCCTGCCGCAGGGCCGCATCGCGGGGAAGAACCCGCTTGGCTGGCTCAAGGGCGCGAAGGGCGTGCTGGCCGGTCGCCGCATGGCGCTGCGCCTGTTCGAGAGCTTCGAGCCGACCGCCGTGGTCGGCTTCGGCGGCTATCCGGCGATGCCGACGATGCTGGCCGCGCGCGCCGCGAAGCTGCCGATCGTGCTGCATGAGCAGAACTCGGTGCTGGGCCGCGTGAACCGCTGGTTCGCCAAGAAGGTGGACGCTATCGCCACCTCGGCCGAGAAGACCGAGAAGCTGGATCCGGCGCTGGCCGGCAAGGTCACCGTCGTCGGTAACCCGGTGCGCGAGGACGTGCTGCGCCTGCGCGAGCAGCCGTACCCCGAGTTCACCGAGGACAGCCTGTTCCGCATCCTCGTCACCGGCGGCAGCCAGGGCGCGCGGGTGCTGTCGGACGTCGTGCCCGAGGGGCTGGCGATGCTGCCCCCGGCGCTCCGCTCGCGCCTTCAGGTGATCCAGCAGGCCCGCGCCGAGGACATCGAGCGCGTGCGCGAACGCTACGCCGCGCACGGCATTCCGGCGGAACTGGCGACCTATTTCGAGAACATGGCCGAGCGCCTTGCCGGTGCGCACTTGTTCATCGGCCGCTCGGGCGCCTCGACGATCGCGGAGCTGACCGCCGTGGGCCGTCCTGCGATCCTGATCCCGCTGCCTTACGCGATGGACGACCACCAGAGCGTCAACGCGCGCGAGATGGTCGCGGGCGGGGGCGCGCGGGTGATCCGCCAGCCCGCCGTCACCACCGAGAATCCCGACGCCTACAAGGGCGACAAGCGCAATGCGCTGCTCAGCGAACAGGCCGAGGTCCATCAGAAGATGGCCAAGGACTTGTGCCTGCAGATCCAGGCGATCGCCCAGCATCCTGAGACGCTGGCGAACGCCGCGCATGCCTCGTGGAACTGCGGCTATCCGAACGCCGCGCGTGATCTGGCCGACCTCGTCGAGAGCTTCGGCGCGGCGCCGATCATGGACGTCATTCGAATGGAAAAGGCTTCTGCGCCGCAAGGTGGCGAGGCTTTGGCGCGGGAGTCTGCGCTGTGATCCTTCGACAAGCTCAGGATGAGCGGAACTTTGTGTATTTGGCGGATATGACTATCATCCACGTTCTCTCCACCCCGCTCATGCTGAGCTTGTCGAAGCACCATCGGCAAGGCGCCCCCGCATGAAGGGCGTCGGCACCGAAATCGGGACCATCCATTTCGTCGGGATCGGCGGCATCGGCATGTCGGGCATCGCCGAGGTCATGCACAACCTCGGCTACTCGGTGCAGGGCAGCGACATTGCCGAGGGCTATGTCGTCGAGGGCCTGCGCGCGCGCGGCATCAAGGTCTCGATCGGCCACGCCGCCGAGAACGTCGAAGGCGCGGCGGTGGTCGTCACCTCCACGGCGGTGAAGCGTGAGAACCCCGAGGTCGTCTACGCCCTCGAACACCGCATCCCGGTGGTGCGCCGCGCGGAAATGCTGGCCGAGCTGATGCGCCTCAAGAACACCGTCGCGGTGGCGGGTACGCATGGCAAGACCACCACGACCTCGATGGTCGCGGCGCTGCTCGATGCGGGCGGCGTGGACCCGACGGTCATCAACGGCGGTATCATCAACTCCTACGGATCGAACGCCCGCCTCGGCGCCTCGGACTGGATGGTGGTCGAGGCCGACGAGAGCGACGGTTCGTTCCTGCGCCTCGACGGCACGATCGCCATCGTCACCAACATCGATCCCGAGCACCTCGATCACTACGGCTCGTTCGAGAGAATCAAGGAATCCTTCGTCGAATTCATCGAGAACGTGCCGTTCTACGGCGCGGCGATGCTGTGCATCGATCACCCCGAAGTGCAGGCGATCATCCCCAAGGTGCGCGACCGCCGCGTGGTGACCTATGGCTTCTCCGCCCAGGCCGACATTCGCGGCGAGAACGTGACCCCGATCCCCGGCGGCAACCGCTTCGACGTGGCGCTGCGCCAGCGCGACGGCAGCTTCCGCCGGATCGAAGGCATCGAACTGCCAATGCCGGGCCGCCACAACGTCCAGAACGCGCTCGCCGCCGTGGGCGTGGCGGTGGAGATGGGCTGCTCGGATGCCTGCATCCAGACCGGCTTCTCCAAGTTCGGCGGCGTGAAGCGGCGCTTCACCAAGGTCGGCGAAGTGGAACTGGATGGCGGCTCGGTCACCGTGATCGACGACTACGGCCACCACCCGGTCGAGATCCGCGCCGTGCTCGCCGCCGCGCGCGAGGGCGTCCAAAACCGCGTCATCGCCGTGGTGCAGCCGCACCGTTTCACCCGCCTGCGCGACCACATGGAAGACTTCCAGGGCGCCTTCAACGACGCCGACGTGGTCTATGCCGCGCCCGTCTACGCGGCGGGCGAGCAGCCGATCGAGGGCGTGGACAGCGCGGAGATGGTCTCGGGCATGAAGGCGCGCGGGCATCGTTCGGCGCAGATCATCGCGGGCGCGGACGCGCTGGCGGAGGTGCTGGCGGGCTCGATCCAGCCGGGCGACATGATCGTGTGCCTCGGCGCGGGCGACATCACCAAGTGGGCCGCCGGCCTTGCCGACAGCATTCGCGTGCGGAGGGCGGGGTGACACTCACGTTCGATCAGACGGCGGTTCGGGGCAAGCTGACGGCCAATGCGCCGCTGGCCCCGCTCGTCTGGTTCAAGGCGGGCGGCCATGCGCAGTGGCTGTTCGAGCCAAAGGATCTGGCCGACCTGCAGGATTTCCTGCGCGCGCTGGACCCGGCGGTGCCGCTGATGGCGCTGGGGCTCGGCTCCAACATGATCGTGCGCGATGGCGGCGTCCCCGGCGTGGTGATCCGGCTGGGCAAGGCCTTCGCCAAGGTCACCAAGGTGGATGACGTCACGCTCGACTGCGGCGGCGGGGCGAGCGGCATCCTCGTTTCCTCCACCGCGCGCGATGCGGGAATCGCGGGCGTGGAATTCCTGCGCTCGATCCCCGGCACCGTGGGCGGTTTCGTGCGGATGAACGGCGGCGCTTATGGCGGCGAGGTCAAGGACATCCTGATCGACTGCGACGTGGTGCTGCGCTCGGGCGAACTGGTGACGCTGGGCAATGCCGATCTCGGCTATACCTACCGCCATTCGCAGCTGCCCGAAGGCGCGGTGGTCGTCTCCGCGCGCTTCAAGGGCCGCCCCGGCGAGCCTGCCGCGATCCAGGCCGAGATGGACCGCATCTCCGCCGCGCGCGAGGCCAGCCAGCCGCTGCGTTCCAAGACTGGCGGCTCCACCTTCAAGAACCCCGAGGGCCACGCCGCGTGGAAGCTGGTGGACGAGGCTGGCTGCCGCGGTCTGACCATGGGCGGCGCGCAAGTGAGCGAGAAGCACACCAACTTCCTGCTCAACACTGGCGAGGCCACCAGCGAGGACATCGAGAACCTCGGCGACGAAGTGCGCCGCCGGGTGAAGGACAAGTCCGGCGTCGATCTCGAATGGGAAATTCAGCGGGTAGGAACCCGCCCATGAGAGATGATCGCCTGTCCCGCCACGAACAGCAGATTCTCGACAACATCGAGGAATTCGGCTGCCACATCACCGTCGTCACCCCGCCCGACGAACCGGACGAGGACGACGAGGATGAGGGCGAGGAACGCTTCGCCTATTCGGTCGGCTTTCGCACCAGTGTCAGCCAGCCCGAGGTGATCGTCTTCGGTTTCTCGACCGAACTCTCCGCCGCCGTCATCAACGGCTTGCTCGACATGTGCCGCGAGGGCTTCGAGATGGAGGACTGGAAGGTCGTCGATGGTCTCCTCAAGGGCCACCGCTGCGTGCTGCGCGAAGTCGAGCCGGAATGCCTGATCCCGCACTACTTCAACTCGGCGATGTGGTACGCCGAGCATGAGGGCGAGGAAATGTCCCGCGCGATGCAGATCGTCTGGCCGGGCGTGGACGACGGCCTCTTCCCCTGGGACAAGGGCTGCTCCGAAGCCGTCCGCGACCTGCAAACCCCGCTTTACCGAACGAGTCTGAATTCATGAGCCTGAATCCCTTGCATGTCGCGGTCCTGATGGGCGGTTGGTCGAGCGAACGCCCGGTCTCGCTGATGAGCGGCGAGGGCGTGGCCAAGGCTCTGGAATCGAAGGGCCACACCGTCACCCGCATCGACATGGACCGCGATGTCGCGCTGCGTCTGGCCGAGGCGAAGCCCGACGTCGTGTTCAACGCCCTCCACGGCGCGCCGGGCGAGGACGGCACAGTGCAGGGCATGATGGACCTGATGGGCCTGACTTACACCCATTCCGGCCTCGCGACTTCGGTGATCGCGATCGACAAGGAACTGACCAAGCAGGCGCTGGTCCCGCACGGCGTGCCGATGCCGGGTGGCCGCGTGGTCAAGTCCGCCGACATTCACGTGGCCGATCCGCTGCCGCGTCCTTATGTGCTGAAGCCGGTGAACGAGGGTTCGTCGGTCGGCGTCGCCATCGTCACAGCCGAGGGCAACTACGGCAACCCCATCGCGAAGGACGTGACGGGGCCGTGGCAGGAGTTCGACGAACTTCTGGCCGAGCCCTACATCCGTGGACGCGAACTGACGACCGCCGTGATCGGCGACCGCGCTCTGCTGGTGACTGAACTCAAGCCCAAGTCGGGTTTCTATGATTTCGATTCCAAGTACACTGACGGCATGACCGAGCACGTCTGCCCGGCGGACATTCCTGACGAGATCACGCAGGCCTGCAAGGACATTGCGCTGCGCTCGCACCAGTTGCTGGGTTGCAAGGGCACCAGCCGTTCGGACTTCCGCTGGGACGACACGCAGGGGATCGAGGGGCTGTTCCTGCTGGAGGTGAACACCCAGCCGGGCATGACCCCCTTGAGCCTTGTGCCCGAGCAGGCGCGCGCCTGCGGTATGGACTATCCCGAACTCGTCGAGGCGATCATTGCCGAGGCGCTAAGCGACAAAGCAAAGGCCAAATGAGCCAGACCATCCGGCGCAAGGGCACCACCGCCCGCAAGGCCGCCGCGCAGGCGGGCGCGCAGCGCAAGGTGCGCGTGGCCAAGGCGCGGACCGGGTCGGCACTCGATCAGGTCATGGCCTGGCTGCCGTTCTCCGAAGGGCAACTGCACAAAATCTTCCTCGTTGCCATCCTCGGCGGCGCGGCGGCGCTCGTCTGCGTGGTGGCGAGCTTCGCCGGACTGCCGGGGCTGGCCGGGCACCAGATGGCGCTGGTCGCGGGCCAGACCGGCTTCGAGGTGAAGCGCGTCGAAGTGCGCGGCGTCAAGAACATCAACGAACTCAAGGTCTATGAGAAGGCGCTGGCGGAGCGTGATCGCGCCATGCCCCTGGTCGATATCGAAGCGCTGCGGCAGGATCTGCTGACACTGTCGTGGGTCAAGGACGCGCGCGTCTCGCGCCAGCTGCCCGATACGCTCGTGATCGATATCGTCGAGCGCGAGCCGCATGCGGTGCTCCGCAAGGCCGATCGCTTCGTGCTGATCGACGAGACGGGCCATGAACTCGAAGCCATCAGTCGCAAGGATGCGGGCGGCAAGCTGATCGTCTCCGGCCCCGGCGCGGGGCAGCAGGTGATCGCGCTCGGGCACTTGCTGGAGGCCGCGCCTGCGATGAAGCCGCGCGTCGCCGAGGCGGAATGGATCGGCAATCGCCGCTGGAACCTGACGTTCCAGTCGGGGCAAGTGCTTGCGCTGCCCGAGGGAGATCGCGAGTCCGCCGGGGCGCTGGTCACGTTCGCGCGGCTCGACGGCACCAACCGCCTGCTCGGCGGCAAGGTGACGGCCTTCGACATGCGCGCGAAGGACCGAATCTACATGCGCGTGCCGGAGCAGGACGGGCAGGAACTGGCCTTGAAGGCGGGCTCGGTTCCGCATACCGGCGCCACCGAAACGACGGCGGGGGAAGAACAGTAATGGCCAACCAGCGCATCACCCGCGTGTTCGGCGCGGTCAACATCGGCTCCTTCCGCATCTCCGCGATCGTTGCGGGCATCAACGAGGTCGGCGACATGGTCGTGCTCGGCTCGGGGCACCGCGCCAGCCAGGGCATCAAGCGCGGCTTCGTCACCGACATGGCGGCCGCGACCTATGCCGTGCGCGACGCCATCGACCGGGCCGAGAAGATGGCCGACACCGCCGTCCAGAAGGTCTGGATCGGCTGCTCGGGGGCAGGGCTCGCCAGCCGTATCGACCAGTTCGACGCCGAAATCGGCGGCCGCCGCATCGAGCAGGAGGACATCGACCAGTTGCTCATCTCCGCCAAGGACGTGATCCAGCCGGACGGGCGCATGGTGCTGCACGCGCAGCCCGCGCAGTACCGCCTCGACGGCGCGCACGGGGTGATCGATCCCAAGGGCCTCCATGCCGAGCGCCTCGGCGTCGATATCCACATCATGCTGGCGGACGGCGCGCCGATCCGCAACCTGACCGAGGCGGTGCAGTCCGCGCACCTTGAGGTGGAGGCCGTTGTCGGCTCGCCCATCGCGGCGGGGCAGGCGTGCCTTTCGCCCGAGGAGCGCGATCTTGGCGTCGCCCTCGTCGAGTTCGGCGGCGAAGTCACCAATGTTGCGATCTACGAGCAGGGCATGCTCAAGGACATGATGTCGATCCCGATGGGCTCGGCGGATATCACCGACGCCATCGCCTCGGCCTTCGGCATCCGCCGTTTCCAGGCGGAGCGGCTTAAGTGCGTCAACGGCTCGGCCATCGCCAGCCCGCACGACCACCGCGAGATGATCCCCGTCAACGCCCCGGGCGAGGAAGGCACCGGCCCGATCGCGCGCCATGCCGACGACAAGAACCGCATCCCGCGCGCCGAACTGATCGGCGTCATCACCGGCCAACTCGGCATGCTGATGGAGGAGGTGAACAAGGCGCTCAAGACGATGCGCTTCACCGGCCAGCGCGGCAAGCAGGTGGTCTTCACCGGCGGCGGCGCGGAACTGGTGGGCCTGGCCGACTATGCGCAGGCCGCTATCGGCAAGCCCGTGCGCATCGGCCGCGTGGCGCACCTTTCGGGACTGGCCGAGGCGCATGTGAAGCCGGGCTTCTCGACGCTGGCAGGGTTGGTGCTCTACGCCGCTGCCGACCCGCAGGACATCCGCTCGCTGGGGCGCAGCCACCAGAGCACTGTTCGCCTCGGCAAGCTGGGCATGGTGGGCCGTGTCTATCAGGCTTTGCGCGAATACTTTTGACCGTTTCGAAGGCCTTGAAGACCAGCCGTGCAAACCGGACGACAAACGCGGAGGAAATGGCGGAATTGGCGGCTTTGGCTGTGGACAAAGGTTTATGATCCTTTGCCTAGACGAATCGAAGCGTGCAATCAGAGTGGTCAAGGAATTTTCTTCGCGCGACGTGCCTGCAGGAGAGCGAAATGAGCATTAACATCGGACCGCCGGCTATCGAGGAGCTTCGTCCTCGCATTCTCGTCATCGGCGTCGGCGGTGCGGGCGGAAACGCGATCGCCAACATGATCGGCGCCCAGATCGAGGGCGTGGACTTCGTCGTCGCCAACACCGACGCACAAGCGTTGAACAACTCGATCGCGGAAACGCGCATCCAGCTCGGCCCCGAGATCACCCAGGGCCTCGGCGCCGGTGCCCGCCCCGAAGTGGGCCGTGCGGCGGCTGAGGAAACCCGTGAGGAGCTGGAGCGCCTGCTCGACGGCGTCCACATGGTCTTCATCGCGGCCGGCATGGGCGGCGGCACCGGCACGGGTGCGGCCCCGATCATCGCGCAGGCCGCGCGCGAGAAGGGCGTCCTCACCGTGGGCGTCGTCTCCAAGCCGTTCATGTTCGAAGGCACGCGCCGCATGCGCGCCGCCGACTCGGGCATCGAGGAACTGCAGAAGCACGTCGACACGCTGATCGTCATTCCCAACCAGAACCTGTTCCTGGTGGCGAAGGCGGAAACGACCTTCAAGGAAGCCTTCACGCTCGCCGACGAAGTGCTGCAGCAGGGCGTGCGCTCGATCACCGACCTGATGATCATGCCCGGCCTCATCAACCTCGACTTCGCGGACGTCCGCTCGGTCATGGGAGAGATGGGCAAGGCGATGATGGGCACCGGTGAGGGCGAAGGCCCCAACCGCGCGCTCGAAGCCGCCGAACGCGCCATCGCCAACCCGCTGCTCGACGGCGTGTCGATGCAGGGCGCGAAGGGCGTCATCATCTCGATCATCGGCGGCGACGACATGAAGCTGCTCGAAGTCGACGAGGCCGCGAACCACATCCGCGAACTGGTCGATCCCGATGCGAACATCATCTGGGGTTCGGCGTTCAACCCGGACCTGCAGGGCAAGATCCGCGTCTCGGTGGTCGCCACCGGCATCGAGCAGACCACGGAAATGGCCGAGATCGCCTCGCGTCCGCTTAATCTCGGTGCCTCGCGCGGGATCGCCCGTCCGGCGCTGCACTCGCCGCCGCCGGCTCCAAGCTATCAGGCACCCGCCGCTCCGGCGCCGGCGCCTGCTCCGGTCGCGCAGCAGCCGGCTCCGGAGCCCGCGCCCTTCGTGGCGCCGACGCAGGCTTTCGAGCCTTCGGCGGAGCTTGAACTCGGTGCCGAGGATGAAGCGCAGGCCGCACCTGCCGCGACCTCTGGCTTCGCTGGTCTGCGTGGCATCCAGAAGGAGCCGCTTGATCTCAGCTTCGAAGCTCCGGTCGAGCCTGCTCCGGTGCCCCGCCGCACGCAGGACGAATTGCTGCTCGATGGCGGCCAGGCCGCTCCCGCACCCGCCGCGCCGCGTGCCAAGCCGGTCGGCGGCGGCAGCACTTTGTTCGAGCGCATGACCAGCCTGTCGCGCCCGCGTCCCGGCGCCGAGCCGACTGCCGGTGAGGACGATGGTGATGCGGGGTCGATCAGCATCCCACGCTTCCTGGGCCGCCAGAACAACCAGTAAGTCGTGAGAGGCGGGGCATTGCTCCGCCTCTTGCTCCTTCGGGCCGCGTCGTCGAAGGAAGTCCGTCGCAGGGCGGGCATGTTCGCTTTAGGTTCATCTGCGCCGGGCCATGGCGCCAAGGGCGCGCATCCCTGCGCGCATGGAGTCGTTCGGCATCCCGGCCGCCGTTCGACTTTCCGGTTCGTAAAGCGTCGGCAGTCGTCGTGGGGAGGGCTGCCTGAGGGTTCGGGGTACAGAGGACTTGCGGGTGGATCACTTGGTTTCGCGGTTGCTCGGCGGTGTGGCGCTGGTCGGCGCTCTCGCGAGCGCGCCGGCATTGGCGCAAGGCGCTCCTGCCGCTTCGCATCCGGTGGTTCAGGCCGTTCCCGGCGAGAACAACAAGAAGCTCGGCACCGCGCTGGCACGTCTCGGCCGCGATTCTCGCGATGTCGCGGCGTTGATCGACGCCGGTGATGCGGCGCGGGCGCTGCAGGACAATGCCGCCGCCATCGGTTTCTATCGCCGAGCCGACGAGGTCAGCGCTGGCAATCCGCGCGTACAGGCGGGGCTTGGCAGCGCCTTCGTTCACAATGGCGACCCGGTGAGCGCGATCCCATGTTTCGATGCCGCTGAGAAGGCGGGCGCCACGCCCGCGCTGATTGCGGCCGACCGAGGGCTTGCCTACGACCTTGTTGGAGATAATGCCTTAGCGCAGCGATACTATGCCGCGGCAATGACAAGCGCATCGGGCGACAAGGCGGATGAACTGCGCAGCCGCCTCGCGGTCAGCCAGGCGATCGGCGGCGACGTCGATGCCGCTTATGCGACGTTGCTGCCGCTCCTCAACAAACAGGACAAGCCGGGTTGGCGCACCCGTGCGTTTACCCTCGCGATTGCCGGCGAGCCGGACAAGGCGGTGGAGATCACCAACACGATTCTCCCCGGCCAGCTGGCGCAGAGCATAGCGCCATACTTGCGCTACATGCCACGTCTGACCAAGGCGCAGCAGGCGGCCGCCGCGAATCTCGGTCGCTTTCCGCGCGCCTCCGAGATCGGGCGCGACGATGCGCGTATCGCCGCTTACGCTCCGCCGCGCGGTTCGGCCGCCGGGGCAGGGCTGATTCCCAAGGGCGAGCCGCTCGGAGGAGCGGGCGGCATCAGGCTGGCGAAGGCCGCCCAGCCCTCGCGCACCCGCACGACGCGGACGGATACGACGCAGGCAGGGCGGCAGGTGGCAGCGTCCGCGAAATCGACGAGCCTCGCATCGGTCGATCCCGATCGCGTCGCTCCGCCCGAGCCCAAACCCGCGATCGAGCGTGATAACGGCGAATTGCCGCCGGTCGGACGCAGTTCCGAGCCTCCGAAGCTCGCGGTGGCAACGCCGGCACCGGCACTGGCACTGGCACCGCAGCCTGCGCGAACGCCGGCTGTCGCACCGACGATCCGCACCGGGCAGGCGTCGACTTCCTCGGCGTCGGCCGAGAGGCCGGCGACGCCGGGCTTCGATCTCGGTCGGCTGCCTGCGTCTCAGGCACCTGCCGCTCCGCCGCCGACCAGCACGCTCGCAGCCAGGACTCCTCCGGCAGCGCCGCTGGTCTCCACTCCCGCAAGCCCGCCCCCGGTGCCGGGACCAGGGCAGCTCTCGCTTTCCGAGATTTTCGCCGATATCGGCAAGCCGACCGTTGACGTCCTGCCGGCGTCGGGTGCGGTCGACATCCGGCTGATTACTCCGGCTGCTCCGCCGCCACCCCGCGTCCAGTTGCCCAAGGTCGAAGAGGCCAAGCCCGTCGAAACGGATGCTCCGGCTACGGAGGTCAAGGACGCCAAGGCCTCGAAGGCGAAGACTGCCGCTGCCAGGGCCGCCGAGGCGAAAGCCAAGGCCAAGGCGGATGCCGAGGCCAAGGCGAAGGCCGAGGCGGCGGAAAAGGCGAAGAAGCCAACGCATCCCAGCCGCATCTGGGTTCAGATCGGGGTCGGGCGGGACAAGAGCGCCATCGCTTTCGACTGGCGGCGCTATACGCGTGAAAATGCGGCGTTGCTCAAGGGGCGTAGCCCTTACGTCAGCGAGATGGGCCGGACCAATCGCGTCCTGATCGGTCCTTTCGCGACACAGAAGGCGGCAAGTGCGTTCCTTGCCGACGCGAAGAAGCAGGGCTTCTCAGATGCATTGCCCTGGACCAGCCCGGCGGGACAGGTCGTGGATCCGCTTTCGGCCAAGTAATTCTGCGGGTTATGGGGCTTTGTCGGAGCCTTGTGTTAACGTGCATTCATATTTATCCACACGCTGTGAACAGGCTTGTGCAGTTATGCGCAGGCGATATCGGCGCGTGGATTGTGCTTCCCTACCTGCAGGCAGCATCCATGCACCCGTATTCTCGGAGGGCTGATGTCGCAGATTATGAGGACCGTTCAGGACGATATCGACCGGGACGACGAGGCTGCCCCCGTGGAAATGCTCGCCTCGCTTTTCGAAGCGCGCGACTGGCCCTTCGAATATGCCGGTGAGGACGAGATCTCGGCCGAGATCAAGGGCGCCTGGGCGACGTACCAGTTGCAGGCGATCTGGCGCCCGGAGGACCGGGTGCTGCAACTCCTGTGCCTTCCCGACATCCGCGTGGCCGATGCCAAGCGTTCCGCCGTGTTCGAGGCGCTGGCGCTCATCAACGAGCAGGTCTGGCTGGGGCACTTTGACATGTGGTCGAACGGCGGCGTCGTGCTCTATCGCCATGGGCTGATGCTCGGGCCGGACGGGCTGCTCGGACCGGGGCAGGCACAGATGGTGGTCGAGGCCGCGATCGAGGAATGCGACCGCTTCTACCCGGTGTTCCAGTTCATCCTGTGGGGCGACAAGACCCCGTCCGAAGCACTCGCGGCGGCCCTGGTGGACGCGGCCGGGGAAGCCTGACCCCTCGTCACTGCGTTTCGCAGCATGGTTGGCTATGCCGCCTGTTGGTCCCGCTGCGCATGGCACGCATGGCCCTTGTGGCCTGTGATCGGCTCGCCTAAGTCGCGACCCGATCCAGTTTCGAGGGAATATGCGCATGGACCGGTTTCAGAACATCCTGCTCGTGGGCTGCGGCAACATGGCAGGGGCCATGCTGACGGGCTGGCTGGCGGGCGGCATTCCGGCCTCGCGCTTCACCGTCGTCGATCCGCACCGCGAGAGCGTGCCTGAAGGTGTCGCGCTGCTGTCCGAACTGCCTGCGGAAGGCCGCTTCGATGCGGTGATGCTGGGGGTCAAGCCGCAGGGCCTCGACGCTGTCGCAACGTCGGTGGGGGCGCTCGTCGGCCGTGAGACCGTGCTGTTCTCGATCCTCGCGGGTGTCGAATTCGACAGTCTTGCGGCGCGCTTCCCGCAGGCCGGCGCGCTGGTGCGGATCATGCCGAACCTCGCGGCCGCCATCGGCAAGTCGCCGATCGCACTCGACGCGCGCGGTCTCGACGAGACCGGCCGCGCGGCGGTGACGGCGCTGATGCAGCCGCTCGGCACGCCCGAGTGGCTGGCGGGCGAGCATCTGTTCGACGCGGTCACCGCGCTGGCCGGCTGCGGCCCGGCGTTCGTCTATCGCTTTATCGATTCTCTTGCCGCAGGCGCGGTGGCGCTCGGTCTGGATGCGGGCCAGTCGCAGCGGCTGGCGCTCGCGATGGTCGAAGGGGCGGCGCAGCTCGCCGGCGCTTCCGAGTTCTCGCCGGGCGAACTGGCGGACAAGGTCGCCAGCCCGGGCGGTTCGACCCGCGCGGGTATGAACGTGCTGGACGAGGGCGGCGCGCTGGCCGGCGTTCTGCTCGAAGCGATGACCGCCTCGCGCGATCGCAATGCCGAGATGGCAGCCGAGGCCCGGCGCGGCTGATCGTCGTGGTTTGAAGCCGGAGCCAAGAAGAAATAGGTCCGTTTTACACTTTGTCACAAATGGCGCGGGCCGGTTCTTCTTGAAACTTTCGCGTTCGAGCGCGATATTCCCTCCTGAGCGGGACCGCATTTGGCTGGCTTCTCCGCTAAAGGGAGTTTGAAATGGCGAATTGGAACGACCCCCAGCCCCGTCAGGGCTTCGGTGCGTCTCCGAGCCGTGACGGCAGCGATCTCGGTCGCACCGCCGGCCGGACCGCTTACGATGCGGGTCTGCGTCGGCACATGCTGTCGATCTACAACTACATGGCCTCGGGCGTGCTGCTTTCGGGCATCGTCGCGATGCTCTTCGCGCCTTACGCGATCGCTATGATGCAGTCGCCGATCAAGTGGCTGGTCATGCTGGCCCCGCTCGGCTTCGTCTTCGCGATCAGCGGCGGCGCGCAGCGCTTCAGCGAAGGCACGCTGAAGGTGCTCTACTGGGCTTTCGCGGCCGTGATGGGCGTATCGCTCTCGACGATCTTCGTGATTTACACGGCGACCTCGATCGCGACCACGTTCTTCGCGACGGCGGCGGCTTTCGCGGGCCTCAGCCTCTACGGTTACACCACGAAGAAGGACCTGTCGGGCTTCGGCACCTTCCTGATCATGGGAGTGGTCGGCATCCTGATCGCCTCGCTGGTGAACATCTTCGTGGGTTCGAGCGTGCTGCAGCTGGCGATCTCGATCCTCGGTGTGCTGATCTTCGCTGGGTTGACCGCCTATGACACGCAGATGCTCAAGAACCAGTACTACCACCTGCGCGGCACGGATTTCGTCGGCAAGGCCGTGATCCTCGGCGCGCTGAGCTTGTACCTGGACTTCATCAACATGTTCCAGTTCCTGCTGAGCTTCCTCGGCCAGCGGGACTAAGGGCGGCGGTTAATCGCAACCGGAATGGAGATAATTTTCCTCCGAAGCGATTAATCCACAGTGCAGTTTCACCTAAGCATGATGCCCGGTGCGTTTTATCGCACCGGGCATTTGCTTTATGACTCAGCGGGGTTAGACCGTTTGCCGCGATGGAGAACGATGCGTGTACCGAGGGCTTGAGATGATCGACAACGGGCAGGGGCGTCGTCGCCTTTCCTTGCTGGCGGGCTCGGCGGTGGCCGTCACGCTTGCCGCGCTGGCAGGCTGTGCGAAGCCGCCTCCGCCCCCGCCACCCCCGCCGCCGGTCGTGGTGATCCCGCCGATGCCGACGCCGCCGATGGGCGCGCCGCTCGAAATGAGGGTTCCGGCCAAGGCAGAGGATGGCACGCGCCAGACCGTGAATTATGGGATTTCCACGTCGCAGACGATCTGGAACTTCCGCTCGGCCTATAACGTGGCTGCGCTCAACTGCGTCGAGGTTCAGTTCACCCCGATCCTTGAGGGCTACAAGCGTTTCCTGAAGGTCTACGACAAGTCGCTCGACCGTGCGAGCAAGGAAATCGACGCGAGCTTCCGCACGCAGCATTCCGGTCGCGCCGCGATC
Organism: Novosphingobium resinovorum; assembly: GCF_027922145.1. Taxonomy (GTDB): domain Bacteria; phylum Pseudomonadota; class Alphaproteobacteria; order Sphingomonadales; family Sphingomonadaceae; genus Novosphingobium; species Novosphingobium resinovorum. Next base: position 173,282 of record NZ_BSFC01000044.1, read on the forward strand.
GTCGCGCGCGAGACCTACCAGACGCAGGTCTACAACTTCTTCTCGCTGCCGCCGGTGGACTCCAGCTTCTGCCAGGCAGCGATGGAAGTGAGCGCCGAATTGAACACGGTGGAGCCGAGCCAGTTCGACAACTGGTCCTACACCGGCCTCGCCAAGCTCGAGGCGCCGTTCAAGGCGTTCTTCGATGCTTATGACCAGTACCGCGCCGATCTGGCCGCATGGCAATCGCGCTACGGATCGAACGGCCTCATCACCGTGCGCCCGAATGCGGAGCAGGTCATGGCCCAGCCCGTCGTCCAGCCTCAGGCGAGCGTGCCGCAGGCACAGTGACGTCGGCAGTGGGCGCGAGAATCTTCGCGCCCGCCCATTTTTTCTCTTCCGCGCGGGAGGCGTCTTCGCTAAGGGGACGCTCCCGAGCGCGGTGACGCAATCGGACTTGATACTGGAACGGGGCCGTAGCTCAGCTGGGAGAGCGCGTCGTTCGCAATGACGAGGTCAGGGGTTCGATCCCCCTCGGCTCCACCAGTATCGCGCAATTCAGGCGTGTCCGGACGAACCGGGCATCACCCGGCCCGAGACACGGCCGGGTTTTTTGTTTATCTGCGGCCAGCGGCGTTCAGCGGAGGGAAAACCTCCGGCGACCGGGACCGGTCGCGAAAGGGCGCTTCATCAGCGCTGGAAGCGATAGGACCGATGCATTTTCTCGACCAGGCCAAGATCTACGTGCGTGCAGGCGGCGGTGGCCCCGGTGCGGTCAGCTTCCGGCGTGAGAAGTACGTCGAGTACGGCGGCCCCAACGGCGGCAACGGCGGCAAGGGCGGCGACATCATCTTCGAAGCCGTGCCCGGCCTCAACACGCTGATCGACTTCCGCTATACCCAGCACTTCAAGGCCCCGCGCGGCGGCCACGGCATGGGCCAGAACCGCAACGGTGCGGCGGGCAAGGACCTGGTCATCAAGGTGCCGATCGGCACTCAGGTCATCGCCGACGACGAAGGGCGCGACACCGTGCTGCTCGACCTCACCGAGCCGGGCCAGCGCGTCACCTTCATCGAAGGCGGCATGGGCGGGCGCGGGAACGCCAGCTACAAGACCAGCACCAACCGCGCTCCGCGCCAGCACCAGCCCGGCATGCCGCCGATCGAGCAGTGGGTGTGGCTGCGCCTCAAGCTGCTGGCCGACGTCGGCCTCGTCGGCATGCCCAACGCGGGCAAGTCCACCTTCATCAACGCGCTGTCGAACGCCAAGGCGAAGGTCGGCGACTACGCCTTCACAACCCTGCGTCCGCAGCTCGGCGTCGTCATGCACAAGCACCGCGAGTTCGTGCTGGCCGACATTCCCGGCCTGATCGCAGGCGCGGCGGACGGCGCGGGGATCGGCGATCGCTTCCTCGGCCACATCGAACGCTGCCGCGTGCTGGTCCACCTCATCGACATCTCCAACACCGATCCGGTGGAGGCGATGCAGGTCGTCGAGGAGGAACTGGAAGCCTACAGCGAGTTGCTGGCCGACAAGCCCCGCCTCGTCGCGCTGAACAAGGTCGATCTGGTCGATGACGCACTGGCGGAGGAATACGCCAAGGAACTGCTCAAGGCCGGCGCGGACGAAGTGTTCCCGATTTCCGGCGCGACGGGCAAGGGCATGCCGCGCCTGCTCGACGCGGTGATCGACTACCTTCCGGCCGCCACCGTGACCGAACGTCCCACCGGCGAGCGCGAAGAGGCTGACGACACGCCCTGGTCGCCGATCTGACGGGTTGAAGGCCCACCCCCGGCCCCTCCCGCAAGCGGGAGGGGAGAAGAGGGGTTTCGCCCTCTCGCTTGCGGGAGGGCCGCGAGACTTGCCGAGCCTCAGGCGAGGTTAGTCGCAGCGGGGTGGGCATCGCCGCCCAACCTTGCGCTTTCCTCAACTGCACCTTTCCCCTAGAGGCTGGCACGCCCATGCCTATTGCCCGACTCTCAGACCTCGCCGATTCCTCCCTTGCGCCGCGCCTTGTCATCAAGGTGGGTTCGGCGCTGCTCGTCGGGCCGGAGGGCGTCCGACGCGCATGGATCACGCAGCTGGTGGCCGAGATCGCCGAGGCGCGCGGGCGGGGGCAGGACGTGATCGTCGTCTCCTCGGGCGCGATCGCGCTGGGCGCGGCGACGCTGGGGCTGGAGAAGGGGGGGCGCGGCAGCCTCGCCGACGCGCAGGCCAGCGCCGCCGTCGGCCAGATCGCGCTTTCGGGCCTCTGGGCCGAGCTTCTGGGCGCGCACGGCATCACCGCCGCGCAGATGCTGCTGACACTGGAGGATCTGGAGGACCGCCGCCGTTACCTCAACGTCACGGCCACGCTGAGCCGCCTGCTCGATGCGGGCGCGGTGCCGGTCATCAACGAGAACGATTCGGTGGCGACCCAGGAAATCCGCTTCGGCGACAACGACCGCCTCGCCGCGCGCGTGGCGCAGGCCGCGCAGGCGAGTGCGGTGGTGCTGCTTTCCGACATCGACGGCCTCTACGATCGCCACCCCAAGCAGCCCGGTGCGAAGATGATCCCGGTGGTCGAGGGTGTCACCGCCGAGGTGCGGGCGATGGCCAGCACCGAATCGAATTCCGGCATGGGCTCGGGCGGCATGGTCTCCAAGCTGCAGGCGGCCGAGATCGCGGAACTGGCGGGCATCTGCCTTGTCATCGGCAACGGCCAGCACGAACGCCCGGTGGCGCGCATCGTGGGCGCCAAGGATCGGGAGGGCATCGGCACCCTGTTCGTGCCCCGACGCAAGGCCGCCGCGCGCAAGGCGTGGCTGGGCGGCCGCCTGCGTCTCAAGGGTGAGATCGTGGTGGACGACGGTGCCGCTGCGGCACTCGGGCGCGGGTCCAGCCTGCTCGCCAAGGGCATCACGGCGGTCGAGGGCGTGTTCTCGCGCGGCGATCCCGTCGCCATCGTCGACGGCGCGGGCAAAGTGCTCGCCCATGGCCTTTCCGAATACGACGCCGCCGAATGCGCCGCCATCGTCGGCCTGCATTCGAGCGAGCAGGAACAGGTGCTCGGCTATTCGCCGCGCTCCGCTGTGGTCCACCGCGACCAGATGGTGCTGAAATGAACCGCCGCCGCACTCTCATCGACCGCCCGGTCATCGCGCTGACCGGCGCCACCGGCTTCGTCGGACAGGCCGTTCTGGAAGCGGCCATCGAGGCTGGCTTCGCCGTGCGCGCACTCACCCGCCGCAGCCAGCCCGAGCGCGAGCATGTCGACTGGATCGGCGGCGAGCTGGGCAATCCCGCCTCGCTGGTCGAACTGGTGCGCGGGGCCGAGGCGGTGATCCACGTCGCGGGCGTCGTCAACGCGCCCGATGCGGCCGGGTTCGAGGCTGGCAACGTCACCGGCACCCTCAACCTCATCGAAGCGACCGTGGGCGAGGGCGTGCGGCGCTTCGTCCATGTCTCCTCGCTCTCCGCGCGCGAGCCGGAACTGTCGGCCTACGGCGCTTCCAAGGCGCGGGCCGAGAAGATCGTCATGGCCAGCCCGCTTGACTGGACCATCGTGCGCCCGCCCGCGATCTACGGCCCGCGGGACAAGGAGATGTTCGAGCTGTTCCGCGTGGCGCGCTGGGGCTTCATCCCGATGCCGAAGCAGGGCCGCGCCTCGATGATCCATGTCGACGATCTGGCGCGGCTGCTCGTCGCGCTGGAGCCGGGCGGGCTGTCGGTGACCGGCAAGGTCTTCGAGCCGGATGACGGCAAACCGCAGGGGTGGGAGCATTTCGAACTCGGCCTCGCGATCGGCTGGGCGCTGGGCAAGCGGCCGCGCGTGATCGGGCTGTCTCCGGTGATGCTCCACCGGGCTGCGCGCATCGACAATTTTTTGCGCGGCCCCCGTGCAAAAATGACGCTCGACCGCGCCGCCTACATCAGCCATCCGGACTGGGTGGTCTCGCCCGAGGCCGTGCCGCCGGGCAAGCTCTGGCGTCCCCGCATCGAGACGCGCGAAGGGCTGAAGGCCACGGCGCAATGGTATCGTGAGCACAAGTGGCTCTGAAGAGGTAACGCCCCGCATGAACCGCCTGCTCGCCCGCCTGAACATCGACCCATTCCTGCTGATGCTGCTGGGCACGGTGGCGCTGGCGACGGTGCTGCCGGCGCAGGGCGTGTGGGCGACGATCGCGGGCGGGGTGGCGGATGCGGGCATTGCGCTGCTGTTTTTCCTCCATGGCGCCAAGCTCTCGCGCGAGGCGATCCTCGATGGCGCCAAGGCGTGGAAGCTGCACCTGACGGTGGGCGCGACGACCTTCTTGCTGTTCCCGATCATCGGCCTTGGCGTGCGGGCGATCCCTGGTATCGAGCCTTCGCTGGCGACGGGCGTGCTGTTCCTGACACTGTTGCCCTCCACCGTGCAGTCCTCGATTGCCTTCACCGCGATCGCCGGGGGCAATGTCGCGGCGGCGGTGGTCAGCGCCTCGTTCTCGAACCTTGCGGGCATCTTCATTACCCCGCTGCTGACGGCGCTGTTCATTACCGGCCGGAGCCATGGGTTCTCGACGGACCCGATCATCGACATCTCGGTGCAGTTGCTGCTGCCGTTCCTGGCGGGGCATTTCCTGCGCCCGTGGATCGGCGGTTTCGTGACCCGCAACAAGAAGGTGCTGGGCTACGTCGACCGCAGCTCGATCCTGCTGGTGGTCTACACCGCGTTCGGCGCGGCGGTGCTCGAAGGGCTGTGGCACAAGGTGACGGTGGGTGAACTGGCGCTGATCGCGGCGATTTCGCTGGGCGTGCTGGCGGTGGTGATGGTGGTGTCGAGCTTCGTTGGGAAGGCCATGGGCTTCTCGCGCGAGGACAGGATCGTGCTGCTGTTCTGCGGCTCGAAGAAGAGCCTCGCGACTGGGGTGCCGCTAGCGGGCGTGCTGTTCCCGGCGGCGCAGGTGGGGGCGATCATCCTGCCGCTGATGTTCTTCCACCAGATCCAGCTGATGGTCTGCGCCGTGCTCGCACGCCGGTTCGCGGCGGCGGAGGAAAAGGCGGCAGGCTGACCGGCCGCCGCTTTTCGTCCCGTCACCTCTCGTCATTGCGAGCGTAGCGAAGCAATCTAGGGCCGCGTAAACCGCCCTGGATTGCTTCGCTACGCTCGCAATGACGAAGAAAGGGGGGCTGAATTCGCCCGGGCGATGGGCCGCATCTCGTCAATCTAGATAGTGCGTACTATCAAATCGGCAGGGAGAGCCTGCCATGCACATCGAACCTGCCATCCTGCCCTATCTCGCCGACCTCGAAGGCGCGGTCGCGAACCTTGCGGAGACCTGGCGGCCTGACGATCCGGCCTACTGTGCCGACGTCTACCGCCAGACCATGGCGAGCCTGTCCTATTCCTACTTCATGTACTTCCACGCCGATGCCGAACATCCGGACTGGGCGCCGCTGTGGAACCCGGTCTACACGCTCCAGCCCAACCCGGACGACATCTACACGCAGTCGCCGATCCGGGGCGACCTGACCTACCGCGTTTCCGGCAACCGGGGGACATGCCGCATCCTGTCGTTCACCACGCAGGCCGCGCTGTCGGGCACGGTGGACGCCATGCCGCGCCCCAATGGCCACAACGAGTGCGACACCAACGACCTCGGCATCGCTCTGGGCGAGGACTTCTCCATCGTGTTCAGCGCCGAGCGGCCCGCCGGATACGAGGGCCACTGGGCGCCGATCGACCGCTCCGCGCGCGGCATGTTCACCCGCTTTCGCATGTACCACTGGGAGCGCGAGGTGGACCCGGTGCTGTCGATCGAATGCCTCGACCCGGTGCCGCCCAAGCCGCGCCTCGCGCCCGAGGAAATCCTGCGCCGCATCGGCGAGATGGCGAAGCTGCCGCGCCGCAAGACCGACCTATACTACCCCATGCAGAACGGGGTGAAGGACCGTGTCGGCTTCAACGTGTTCGAGCCGGTGCGCTATCCCGGTGCGCTGGTGAAGCAGACCTACTGGCCCGCCTGCTTCCAGCTGGAAGACGACGAGGCGCTGATCATCGAGACCGAGATTCCCGCCCGCGCGCCCTACTGGAACGTGCAGCTCAACGACCCGTACTTCAACGCGCTGGAATATGTTTACCGCCTCAGCAGCACCAACGGCGCGATGGCGCGGCTGTCGAGCGACGGGAAGTTCCGCGCCGTCATCGCGCTGACCGATCCGGGGGTGCCCAACTGGCTCGACCCCGCAGGCTACAACGAAGGCGGCATCTACGGCCGCTGGTACGATTGCGACAGCGAGCCGGTGCCCACGATCACCCGCGTCAGGCTGGCGGAGCTGCGCTCCCATCTGCCCGAGGACACTCCCGTGGTCACCCCGGCCGAGCGCTCCGAGGAGATCCGCCGCCGCGTCGCCGCGTGCCAGCGGCGGCGGCGCTGGTGAGAGGCTGAGCGATGGACCTCGGCTACGATCCGCCCGAAACCTTCCGCCATGCGCTCGGCCAGTTGCACGATACCGTCATCGCCGAGACCGGTAGTGACGATTTCGGTCCGGCCGACTACCTGCCGGGCCTCACCGTGCTGTTGCAGTCGATGGACTACGACCCGCGCTTTTCCGAACAGGGCAGGCGCGCGGCATGGGGCATGGTCGTCGGCGTGCTGCGCGGGCGGGCGCAGGCCGTGGCGGCGATGAAGGCGAACCCCGGCTTCGATGCGGCCCCGGTGCTGTCGCCGGTGGTCATCACCGGGGTGCCGCGCACAGGGACGACGGCGCTGCACCGGCTGCTCGCGGTCGATCCGCGCTTTCAGGGGCTGCAGACGTGGCTGCTCGACAGCCCGATGCCGCGCCCGCCGATGGCGCGCTGGGCGGAGTATCCGCAGTATCGCAAGACCCTCGCCGGGCTGGATGCGCAGTATACGGCGCTCCCCGATGCCAGGGCCGCGCATTTCCGCGCTGCCGAGGAAGTCCACGAATGCTGCATGCTGCTGCGGCAGTCTTTCGTCTCGAACTTGTGGTCGTGCGGCTGGTCGGCGGCGACTTACGATGCGTGGTGGCAGTGCCAGAGCGAGGCGGCGGCCTATTCCCACTTCGCGCGGTGCGTCCGGCTGATCGGCATGAATGATGCGGGCAAGCGCTGGCTGCTCAAGAACCCCGGCCATATCGCGCATCTCGACCTGCTGCTGGCGGTGTTCCCCGACGCCCGCGTGATCCAGACTCACCGCGATCCGGGCAAGGCGGTGCCGAGCCTCGTCTCGCTGCTGATGAACATGAACGGGCTGATGGAGCCCGACCGCAAGCAGCAGCGCGCGGAAAACCTGCTGCGCCGCGAAGTCGCCAAGTGGGCCAATGCGGTGGAGAAGTGCGAGGCGGTGCGCGCGCGGCATCCGGGTCAGGTGCTCGATGTGGTCCACACCGATTTCCACGCCCGCCCGATGGAGACGGTGGAGGCGATCTATCGCTTCATCGGCATGGACATTCCCGAGGAAACTCGCGCCGCCTTGCAGCACCGGATCGAGGAGAAGCCCGAACTCAGCCACGGCGTCCACCGCTATTCCATCACCGACTACGGTATGACCGCCGATGAGGCGCGCGAGCCGTTTCGCGCTTACATAGAGCGCTACGACCTGCTGGAGACGCGGGCATGAAGGCGGCGATCTATCCCGGCAGCGGCCGGCCGATCGTGATCGAGACGATCGCCGACCCCGAGCCCGGCCCCGGCGACCTGCTGATCCGCGTGGACCGCTGCGGCATCTGCGGCACCGACCTTGCGATGACGAGGGGCGGCGCGTGGGACTTCGGCGCCGGTGTCCAGTTCGGGCACGAGTTCGCCGGAACCGTGGTCGAGGTCGGCCGCGGGGTCGAGGGCTGGAAGGTCGGCGATCCGCTGGCGGTGCTGCCCTCGGTCGCCTGCGGGCAGTGCGAGACCTGCCGTGCGCACGGCAACAACGTGCTGTGCCGGGAGAGTCCCGCGCGGGCCTCGGTCGGCTTCGCGCAATACGCGCGGATACCGGCTAGCGTCGCCACTCCGCTGCCGAAGACGCTCTCCATGGCCGACGGGGCGCTGATCGAACCCTTGGCGATCAGCCTTTACGGCACGCAGATGGCGCGAATCCGGCCGGGCGAGCGGGTGCTGGTGCTCGGCGGCGGGACGGTGGCGCTCTACGCGATCTGGTGGGCGCGGCGGCTGGGAGCGGGGCGGGTGACCGCGATGTCGCGCTCGTCGCGGCGGCGGGACTTGTGCCTGCAGATGGGGGCGGACGCCTTCGTCGCCTTCGGGGACAACGAGGCGGGCGAAGTCGTCGAGGCGCTGGGCGGTGCACCGCAGGTGGTGCTGGAAGGCGTGGGCGCGCCGGGGATGCTTGGCCGCGCGGTCCAGCACGCTGCGCCGTTCGGGCGGATCGTCAGCCTGGGGTTCTGCACCGCGCCCGACCCGGTGATCCCGGCGATCGCGAGCTACAAGTGCGTGTCGATGCACTTCGCCGTCGGCTATTCCATGCGGGAGTTTCTTTTCATCGCCGACCTTCTGGGACGCGGCCATGTCCATGCCGATCCCAAGGCGATCGTCACCGACACCATCGCCTTGGAGCAGTTGCCTGCGATGTTCGAGACCCTGCGCGGCCCGAATGCGGAAACCAAGGTCCACGTGCGCTGCCAGTGATCGCGTCACCCTGAATCGTCATTGCGAGCGCAGCGAAGCAATCCAGGGCAGTCTTGAGCCGCTCTGGATTGCTTCGCTGCGCTCGCAATGACGAAGGGTGGTTTCATCGTGCTTTTAAGGAACACCCGCGACGACGTCAGGCCGGCACCGGCTCTCCCGACGCGTCTTCTTCTTCCTGTGGTTCCTTCCGCAGCGTCAGCAGCAGGAACGCGCCCATCACGACCGCAGTGCCCACCGTCACCAGGAACGTGTCGAAACTGCCGGTCCGCGCCAGCGTCCAGCTCAGCAGTGCTGCTCCCGAAGCAGCCGCCAGCGAGCACACCCCCGTCAGCAGCCCGAGCACGCTGGAATAGATTCGCGTCCGGAAGTGCCGCGCGACGAGGAAGGCGAGGATATCCCCTTCCGCCCCCACCGCGAAGCCGAGGCTGAAGATCGCCGCGGTCACCACCGCCGGCGCGTCCCAGCTGCTCGCCAGCACGAACAGCCCGAGCCCAGGCAGAGCCAGCATCACGAACGAGACCACCTGCGGCGCGAAGCGGTCGAGCGCCACCCCGGTCACGAAGCGGCCAAGCAGCATCCCCACCGCCAGTGCGGTGAACATGATCGAGGCGCCTTCGCCGCTGATTCCCTGGTCGAGCACCAGCATCTTGAGCTGCACGAGAATCAGCGTCAGTGGCAGGTTGCACAAGTACATCGCGCCGAACAGAATCCAGAACGCCCGCTCGCCGAAGATCTCGGGGTAGTCGTCGCGCGCGCGGCGCTTGGGCGCGGTGACGAGGGCCGCATGCGCTCGCCCGCTGGGGATGAGCAGGAACACGACGATGCCGGTGAGCACCGTGAACAGCGCCAGCATCCGGTACGTCGCCGACCAGCCGTGCGCCTCGACGAACTCGTTGATGACCGGCCCGCCGATCGCGGCGAACAGGGCCGGGCCGCAGGCGACGATCGCAAGGCCGAGGCCGCGCGCGTGCTCGACATGCTGCACCACGAGGCGGGTGTAGACCGTCGCGGTCGTCGTCACGCAAATGATGCTCTGGAAGATGAAGATCGCCAGATAGGCCTCGAACGAGCCGCCGATGAGGCTGAAGCCCAGCATCGTCAGCGGCATGGCGACGATCCCGATCAGCGCGGTCAGCTTGACGCCGAAGAGGTCGGCGAGGCGGCCGATGAAGGGCATCGACAGCGCCGTCAGCATCCCCAGCATGCCGGTCATCGCGAACTGCGCCTTGGACCACCCGGCATCGGCGACGAGCGAGGGCGCGATCGCGCTGGTGACGGTGCCGATGATTGACATGCCCGTACCCATGCCCAGCGTCGCCGCCAGCAGCGGGCGCCATGCGGCACCGATTTCCGATAGATAGCGCAAGGTCAGGTCTCTCCGGGGCGATTTTCGTTATGCCCGCCAGCTTGCCACCGGACCGGCCGGGGCAAAAGCGCAGGACCGCCCCGCACGGGCTATTTCACGCCGGGGCAATCGGAAATCGCCCGAGCGTTGGTTGTCGGTGCAGTCGTCATTGCGAGCGCAGCGAAGCAATCCAGCGCGGTTTACGCAGCTCTGGATTGCTTCGCTGCGCTCGCAATGACGAGCCTGAGGGAATTGACCAAGCGATTGCTTCGAATATATCTCGCAGCTATCTTCAGCCTCGCAGATGAAAGGGAGAAGAGGATGTTCGCGACGCAGGTATTCAAGGGTGTGCGGGTGCTGGAGCTGGCGCAGTTCGTCTTCGTACCGGCCGCAGGCGCGGTGATGGCGGACCTTGGCGCGGACGTGATCAAGGTCGAGATGACCGAGGGCGACCCGTACCGCCGCCTAAAGATCACCGACGGGCGCCAGACCGCCTCGGCCAACCTTGCGATGGAGCTGAACAACCGGAACAAGCGCTCGGTGGCGATCGACCTCAAGACAGAGGAGGGCCGCGAATTGCTGCTGCGGCTGGTCGAGACCGCCGACGTGTTCCTGACCTCCATCCGCCCGGCGGCGCTGCGGCGGCTGGGGCTGACGCTTGACGTGCTGCGCGCGCGCAATCCGCGTATCATCTACGCCCACGGCAACGGGCTCGGCTTCCGGGGCGAGCAGGCGGACCGTGCGGGCTACGATGCCTCGTGCTTCTGGGCGCGGGGTGGTTTCGGGCACATGCTTTCGGTGCCGGGACAGCGGCCGACGCGCCCGCGCCCGGCGCTGGGCGATCATGCGGGTGCGATGAACGTCGCCTTCGGGATCGCCAGCGCCCTGTTCCATCGCGAGCGCACCGGGGACGCGACGAGCGTGGAAGTCTCGCTGCTGTCCTCGGCGATGTGGATCCTCTCGGCCGACGTGACGATGGGGGCGGCCCTCTCGGACGAGCAACTGGCGAAGCTGGCGAACCCCGGCCGCCATGCCCTGACCAGCGCCTACCAGACGGCCGATGGGCGCTACCTGCAACTCATGTTCCTCGATCCCGAGCGCTACTGGCCCGAACTGTGCCGCCGCCTCGACCGCGAAGCGCTGCTGCAGGACGCCCGCTTCGCTTCGGCCGACAGCCGGGTGGAGCATGGCGAGGCGCTGCTCGAGGCATTGGACGAGGCCTTCGCCGCGCGGACTCTCGACGAATGGCGCGGCGTGTTCGCGGGCTGGGATGCGCCGTGGGAGGTCGTGCAGAACTTGCGCGAACTCGTCACCGATCCGCAGGGGGCGGCGAACGATTCGCTTTTCGATGTGGTGGTGGAGGACGGCACTCCGGTCACCGTGGTCTCGGGGCCGGTGTCGTTCGGGGGTAGCCCGCTGCCGCCCGCGCCGCGCCGTGCGCCGACGATGGGGCAGGATACCGCGCAAATCCTTGCCGAACTGGGCCTGTCCGATGCGCAGATCGAGGGCTGGGCGCAGAGCGGTGTGGTGGCCGGAATCGGCCGAGGCTGAAGGCCGTTTTGCCGCCCTCCTAGGTGAACCACCGGGGAGGGCGTTGGAAGGCTGGGCAACCCTGTCTTGGTAAACGATTGCCATGAGTAACGTTCACCATGCCCGCGGCGCTCGCCGCCTCCGCCCGCTTGCCGCAGGGGTCGCCCTTGCCGCAGGTATCGTCCTTGTGCCCCAGGCCGCGTCCGCCGCGACGGTGACCGACACCATCACGGTGACGGCCAACGTGCAGTCGGCCTGCGTCGTCGCCGCCAGCCCGCTGGCTTTCGGCAACTACAACCCGACGTCGTCCTCGAACGTCGATGCGACCGCGACTGTCAACGTCACCTGCACGCAGGGCACCCCCTACAACGTCGGCCTCAATGCGGGCACGACGACCGGCGGCACGACCACCCTGCGCAAGCTCAATTCCTCCGGCCATACCCTCAACTACGCGCTCTATTCCGATTCCGGCCGCACCACGAACTGGGGCAACACCGTCAATACCGACACCGTCGCGGGCACCGCCGGGACTTCCGCCACCGCCTACACCGTCTACGGCCGCATCCCCGGCAGCCAGAACACCACGGCGGGCGCCTACACCGACTCGGTGACCGTCACGGTGACCTACTGATGACCTTTCGGCGCGCTCCGGTACTGCTGGCGGCCCTGTTCGTTGCCATGTGGGGCGGCTTTGCCGCCCCGGCGCGGGCGGGATCGCTCAGCGTGATGCCGGTGCGCGTCGATGTACCTTCGGGCCGCCGCTTCTGCTCGCTGACGCTGGGCAACGATTCCGACCGCGCGGTGACCGTGCAGGTGCGCGGCTTCGCATGGAGCCGCGACGAGGGCGGTGCCGACATTCTCGATCCCGATACCGACTTCGTCGTCAATCCGCCGATCGCGACGATTGCGCCGCACGGCACGCGGCTGGTGCGCTGCAGCCTGCCCGCCGATGCAGGGGCGCAGACGGAAAGGCAGTGGCGCCTGATCGTCGACGAACTTCCCGATCCCACGCAGGCCCAGCCGGGCGTCGTGCAGACGCTGCTGCGCCTCTCGGTCCCGGTGTTCCGGGGCGCCGAGGGCGTGGCACCGCAGTTCACCGCCTCCACCTCGCCGCTGGGGCTGCGCCTTGCCAATACGGGCAGCGGGCACGCCCGGATCGTGGCGCTTACTCTGCAAGGGGCGAGCGAGACGGTAACGCTGGGCAAGCCCTTCTACCTCCTCGCCGGAGGGGCGCAGCTGATCCCGGCCGAGCGCCTGCCGCGGGGTCTGTCCTCCATCCACGTGCGTGCCGAGGAGGGCGAGTATACCGTCGCCCTCCCTGCGCCGTGAGCTGATGGTCGCCTCCGGTGATGCGCCTCTCCCGCCGCCTTGCGGCAGCCCTTTCGGCTGCGCTTGTCCTGTCGCCTGCGATCGGCGCCGGAACCGCCTGCGCGCAGTCTGCGGCCGAGGCGGCGCCCATGCCGGTCGGCGTCGTCCTCAACGGGCAGGCGATCGCCGAGCCCGGCCTGCTCATCGTGCATGACGGCCACCTCCTTGCGCGGCGCAGCGACATCGAGAGCTGGGGCCTCGCCGCCCATTCCATGACCGCGTCCGAGACGCTGGGCGGCGAAAGCTACGTCGCGCTGGACCGCGTGAAGGGTCTTGTCGCGCGGCTCGACGCGGACGGGGCGACACTGCTGGTCGATGCCGACGTCAGCCTGTTTCCGCGCTACACGTTCGATCCCGGCCGCCATGTCGTGCCGCTGGCGCAGACGATCCCGGCGCAGTTCCTCGATTACGACCTGACGCTGTCCGACTGGAACGGTCACGCGCGGCTTGGCGGGTTCGTCGATGCAGGCGTTTCCGGACCTTGGGGCGTCGCCGACTCCAGCTTTCTCGTCGATAGCGAGCGGGGAGGCGTCGTGCGGCTGGATACCGCGCTGCGCCGGGACTTTCCTCAGCAGCGGATGCGGCTGGTGCTGGGCGACACCGTCGGCATCGGCGCGCCGTGGAGCCGTCCGGTGCGGTATGGCGGGGTGTTCCTCGGCACCGATTTCTCGCTCGACCCGCAGAGCATCAACTTCCCGCTGCCGGTGATCTCCGGGAGCGCGCTGACGGCTTCGACCGTTGAACTTATGGCGCAATCGTCGCGCCAGTCGATGGACGTCGGGCCGGGCGCCTTCGACCTGACCCTCCAGCCGCGCCTTACCGGGGCCGGGCAGGTGACGATGAGCGTGCGCGACCTTGCGGGCAATACCCGGCAGGTGACGCGCAGCTTCTATGCGAGCCCGAGCCTGCTGCGCCCCGGCCTGTCCGAATTCGCGATCGAGGCGGGCGCGCTGCGGCGGCGCTTCGGCTTCGACAGCTTCGCCTATGGCCCTCTGTTCGCGGCGGCCGGACTGCGGCGCGGGATCACCAATGCGCTGACCCTTGAAGGGCGCGTGGAGGTCAGCGGTCGCACGCGCATGGCGGGCCTTGGCGCGGCGATGGTGCTGGGCGCGGTGGGCGAGGTCTCGCTTGCGGGGGCGGTGTCGCAAGGGTCAGCGGGGACCGGGACGCTGGTGCGCGCGCAAATGCAGCGCGTCACGCCGGTCTATACCTTCACCGCCAGCTACGAGCGCGCCGACGCGCAGTTCCGGCAGGTGGGCGAAGGCCGCCTCAACGGCGGCGGGCGCAGCGAACTGGCGGTCGCAGGAGGGCTTTCGCTCGGACGGATCGGCAGCCTCAATGCCAGCTATGCGCGGCTGACGCAGGGTATCGGCGGGGAAGGACAAACCCGCTACGATCTCGCCTCGGCCTACTACACGGCGAAGCTGCGCGGCGGCTATCTCTCGGCGGGCGTGCAGTACACCGCCTATCGCGCGGGGCGGCGCGACGCGGGGCTGTTCGGCTCGCTGACCATTCCGCTGGGGCCGCGCCGCAATGCTTCGGTGATCGCCGAGCCGGGCCGTGCGGCCGCGACTTTCACGCAGAACCTGCCCGACCGCAGCGGCTTCGGCGCGCGGGCGCTGGCCGGGCGCGATGGTGGAGCGGCATGGCTGGAGGGCTGGCTCGGCTATCGCAGCGGCGCAGGCGACATCCGCCTCGACGCAGCGCAGCGGCGTGGGCAGCAGGGCGTGCAACTCAACGTGCGCGGCGGCCTGCTCAGGGTGGACGGAACGCTCGTCGCCAGCCAGCACATCGACGACGGCTTCGCGCTGGTCGACGTGGCCAGCGACGCCCCGGTGACCGTCACCGTCGAGAACCGCCCGAGGCCGACCAAGGCAGGACGCGGGCGCGGCGTGATCGTCACCGGCCTCCAGCCTTATGCCGAGAACCACATCGGCATCGACGCCGCCGAAGTGCCGATCGCGGACGACCTCGACACCGCGCAGCAGGTCGTCGCGCCGGGCTGGCGGCAGGCGGTGCGGGTGCGCTTCGGCACCGTGGGCGGGCGGGGCGTGCGGCTGCGGGTGCTCGATACGCAGGGAATTCCGCTCCAGACCGGATCGAGCATCGCTTGGGCAGGCGGGGTCGGCGTCGTTGGTTACGACGGCGAAGTCTGGCTCGAAGGCTATCGCGGCGGTGCGGGCACGCTCAGCGTCTCGGGTGCGGGCGGGACGTGCCTGGCGCCGATCCCGGCGCTGGGCGAGGACGCGCGGCTTGCGGCAACGCCGGTCACTTGCGTGCGCGGGAACGAAAGGACGTGACGATGCGGCTTGCCACTCGGTTCCTCGCGGCGCTGGGGGGACTGGCGTGCGGGCTCGCGCCCACTGCGGCGGCGGACGCGGCGGGGTGCCTCGTGTGCATCTGCTCGGTCTCGACCACCAATCTCAGCTTCGGGACGTACAACCCGGCCAATACCTCGCCGACCACGGCGACGGCGACGGTCACCGCCAACTGCATCTCGGTCAGCGTGCCGATGAACGCGACGGTCGATCTTGCGCTGAGTGCGGGCACGTCGGGCAACGCGGCGGCGCGGCAGATGGCGAACGGGGCCGCGCGGCTGAACTACAACATCTATCAGGATGCGGGCTACGCCACGGTCTGGGGGAACAACAGCAATGGCGGCTTCTCGCAGTCGATGCTGATCAACAACCTGCTGAATTTCAACGCGACCAAGACGGCCTATGGGCGGATTCCGGCGGGGCAGTACGCGAAGACGGGGGGCTATTCGGACCCGGTCGTGGTGACGTTCACGTTTTGACGCAAAGCCTTGGTCGTCATTGCGAGCGCAGCGAAGCAATCCAGGGCGGCCTAAGACTGCCCTGGATTGCTTCGCTGCGCTCGCAATGACGAATGTGTAGGGTGCAAGGCGTCCTCAGAAGATCGGCCACGACTTCCAGATGCTGAACACGCTGGTGGCGATCAGCACCACCGAGACGGCCGCGAGCAGCGTGCGCGGCTTGATGCGCTTGGCGAAGAGGGCGCCGAAGGGCGCCGCCACGACGCCGCCGATGATCAGGCCGACCGTCGCCACCGTGAAGGCCGAAAGCCCGATGGTGGAGATGAACGCGATCGAGATCGAGGTGGTCAGCAGGAATTCCGCGGTGTTGACGGTGCCGATGGTCTTGGCCGGTTCGCCGCCCTGCACCAGCAGGTTGGAGGTGACCACCGGACCCCAGCCGCCGCCGCCCGCCGCGTCGAGGAAGCCGCCCGCCAGCGCCAGAGGGGCGGTGTACTTGGGGTCCGCGAAGCTCGGCTTGCGCATGCGGATGGCGCGGAACATCAGGTAGATGCCGATGCCGGTGAGGTAGATCATGACGTAGGGCTTGGCCACCGAGGCGTCGATGCTCGACAGCAGGTAGGCACCGGCGACGCCGCCGATGATGCCGGTCGGCACCAGCCGCAGGAACAGGCCCCAGTTCACGTTGCGGTGCAGGATATGGCTGATGCCCGAGGTGCCGGTGGTGAACAGCTCGACCAGGTGGACGCTGGCCGAGGCCGCTGCCGGAGGAACACCGACCACGCTGACCAGCAGCGTCTGGGTGATCACTCCGAAGGCCATGCCAAGCGCGCCGTCGACGATCTGCGCGGCGAAACCGATGGCGATGAAGGGAGCGATTTCGGCCAGTGTCGGCAGCGAATCGAGCATTCTTACTCCTCCTGGGGTGCAGGTTGGATCTGGTCGCGGCCTGTTGGCCCCATCTACTGGCTAGGCGAATGCCGCGCGGATGGGAACCACGCGGATTAATCTCCAGGCAGAAGCCGCCCGGTCGTCCGGTGTGCTCGGCTTCGCCAGGTCGGGTCGATCAGTGGTTGAAGCGGCGGCGCTCGGTGACGTCGACCTGCATCAGCTTGCCGTCGTGGACGGTCAGCTGGATCACGCCGAAGCGCAGGCGCTGCAGCGCCTCGATCACGTGCTGGACGCCTTCGTTGAGCAGCGGGTGTTCGGTTGCGGTCGCATCGGCGGGCTTGGCAATTCGCATGCGCATCTCCTCTCGCAGCGGGGCGGATGCGGGCTTGGTATTCTCTATCGTAAAAGTTGACAATGGGGTCGCGGGAGAAGGTTTGCTTTCAGCCGCTAAAGCTCAGACGTCCTCGACCGCTTCCAGTCCTTCGGCGGCGGGCACGGGGTCGATCTTGTCCGACAGCCGCATCCCGTCGAGGAGGCCCGCAGTGGCGTCGCGGACCTGCAGCATCAGCGCGCGGGTGCGGCAGTCCTTTTCCTCGACGCAGTTCTTGCAGGTCTCGTGCGCGAAGCGGCTGGCGCAGGGCACCAGCGCCAGCGAGCCGCGCATCACGCGGATGAGATCGCCATAGGTGATGTCGATCGGGGGCACGCCCAGCCAGTAGCCGCCGTCCTTGCCGCGCTGCGAGGCGACGATGCCGTAGCGCGACAGTTCCGACAGGATGACGGTGAGAAACTTCGCCGGGATGTTCTGGGTCTCGGCGATGTCGGTCAGCGGGATCGGACCCTGGCCGTACTTGTCCGCGAGGTGCTGCATGGCCCGGATCGCATAGCGTGTTTTTTGCGAAAGCATCGGTGCAATTCTCGCGAGGACTTCGACGGGGTGTCTTGGCTCCATTGGCGTGGGTGCGTCAACCCGTGCCGTGTCGGATTACGGGGGTAACGCGCGGGGGAGGGGTTGGTGTCCCGATCTTGCCCACCCCTGCCCCCTCCCGCAAGCGGGAGGGCCGGGAGGCTTGCGAGCGCAGCGAACTAGCCGACGGGGTGGGCGCCCCACCACTCTCAAGGCGTGTCCTCCGGCGGAAAATACCACCCGTGGGTCTCGACCATGATTGCAGCCACCGGCTCTCCCGCCCGGTTGCGCGAGGGCTTGAAACGGAACCGTTCAGTGATCAGCCGGCAGGTCGTCGCATCGAGGTCGGGGCGACCGCTTGAGGTGAGGATGCGGCAGTCGCTGACCCGCCCGTCCACGCCGATGCGGTACTGCAGCTTGAGTTCACCGCCGCTTTTGGCTTCGCGCAGGTCCGGCGGCAGGTCGGAGAAATGCAGGCGTCCGCGGATCTGGCGCGGGCGGGTGAGGGTATCGTCGCCTTCGCCCGCGCCGTCGCCGTTGCCGCCGCCGCCGTCACCATCGCCGATCCCGCCCGCGCCCTGTCCGGGGCCAAGGCGGTCCGAGGCGCCGCTTTGCGCGGCCGAACCGATACCGGCCTTCGGCGCGGTGACAATCGGCGGCGGCACGATCAGCGGGGGCAGCTTCGGCGGCGGGGCGACCACCTGCGTCGCCTTGTTGCGCAAGTTGGGAGGTGAGGGACGGCCCTTCGCGGCGGTGGAATCCGCCTTGGCCGGGATTTCCTTCGGCCGGGGTTTCTCCGGCTCCTCGCGCAGGGGAATGATCGCGGCGAGCGTCTCGCGGCGTTCCTGCGGTGTCATGCGCGCAGCAAGTCCCGCCATCATCGCCGCCAGCCCGCCCGCCACGATCAGCAGCGAGGCGAGGGCGGACGCCGCGCGGTTCCGGGCCGAAGTATACACGTCTCGCGCCTCCTTGCTGGCCAGAACCCGGCGGGCGCGCGGTTGGTTGCGGCAAAGTTCACGTTGCGACGAGGCGTTCGTATTGTTGCGGAACCTTGCGGGCTACTGCCCGTTATTAGGGTCAGCAAACTCAATTCGGAGACGGAAACCATGACCCTCCTTCTTATCCTCCTCGTCGGTGGCATCATCGGCTGGCTCGCTTCCATCCTGATGCGCACCGATGCGCAGCAGGGCATTTTCCTGAACATCGTCGTCGGCGTCGTCGGCGCGGTGATCGCCGGCTTCATCATCACGCCGCTCATCGGCGGTGCGCCGATCACCAGCGGTGCCTTCGACATCATGTCGCTGTTCGCCTCGTTCCTGGGCGCGGTCGTCCTGCTGGCGATCGTCAACCTCTTCCGTCGCGGCTCGGTTCGCTAAGAACCGCACGGCTCCGACGACCTCGAAGTGAGGCCCGCTTCGGCGGGCCTTGCGGCGGGAGGTGGCGCGTCCTCCCCTCGGCATCTTCAACGCGCCCGATACCATAAACAGGGAAAAGGATTCCTCGCCATGAAAGCCACTGCCACTTCGCGTCTTGCCATGATTGCCGTCGCTGCCGCTTCGCTGGGCCTTGCCGCCTGCAACAGCCCGCAGCAGGAAGCGACCGAGAAGGCGGCCGACGCCGTTGAGGCCCAGTCCGACGCCGCCGCCGACGCGATCGACGCGCAGGCCGATGCGACCACCGGAGCCGCCGAAGATGCGCTGGAAAACAAGGCCGACGCGGTCAAGAAGGCAGGCGACGCCAAGTCCGATGCGATGAAGGACGCTGCCGACAAGCAGAACTGACAAACCTGACGGCCGGATCACACGGCCGGTATGGGTTGGCTCGCCGGCGTTTGCTCCCCTTGCAGGACGACGGCGACCACGGGAGAGGATGGCGGCAACCCCGCCATCCTTTTTCGCATGAGAAATTCAAAATGCCGCGATTGCGCGCTTGAATTGTTGCGCTGCACGTCAGACATAGGCCGCGATCTTTTCTGCGCTTTTTCGGTTTCCCGCCGAAGTGCAGGCCAGCTTCAATAACCTGAAAAAGGACATGACCATGACCATCGCCCTCATGCCGCTGCCCTATGCGCAGGACGCGCTCGAACCGCACATCTCGAGCAAGACGCTGGAAATCCACCACGGCGCCCACCACAAGACTTACGTGGACAAGCTGAACGCCGCGATCGCCGGCACCGAGAACGAAGGCAAGTCGGTCGAAGAGATCGCCAAGTCGGCTTCCGGTCCGCTGTTCAACAACTCGGCCCAGACCTGGAACCACGGCTTCTACTGGCACTCGCTGTCGGGTGAGAAGACCGCGCCGAGCGAGAGCCTGGCCGCTGCCATCACCGCCGACTTCGGTTCGATCGACGCGCTGCTCGAAGCGCTCTCGAACGAGGCGGTGAACCACTTCTCGAACGGCTGGGCCTGGCTCGTCGTCGAAGGCGGCAAGCTCAAGGTGATCTCGACCCACGACGCCGACAGCGCGCTCGTCAAGGACGTCGTGCCGCTCCTGACCGTCGACGTCTGGGAGCACGCCTACTACATCGACCAGATGAACAAGCGTCCGGCCTACGTGAAGGCGGTCCTCGAGAACATCCTCAACTGGAAGTTCGCTTCGGACAACTTCGACCGCGGCACCGCCTGGACCTACCCGGCGTAAGCCGAAGGCCAGACAGGCTTTTCAAGGCCCCCGCATCCGGCAAGGGATGCGGGGGTTTTGTTTTTTGTGGAGCCGTTTCATGCGGTCTTCCTCGCACCATCTCGTCATTGCGAGCGTAGCGAAGCAATCCAGGGCGGCGTAGGACTGCTCTGGATTGCTTCGCTACGCTCGCAATGACGATTGCGTTGATCGTGACCCGCTGCAACAAACCCGTCTTCCGACAAGGGGGACGGCTTCGATGAATCGCGCGTGGTTGACGCTGGCACTGGTCCTGTGCGGCACCATCATCGGCATGATGGGCGTCGATCTGGTCCTGCCCGCTGTGCCGCTGCTGCCCGAGGCGCTGGGCGGCGATCCCTCGCAGGCACAACTGGTGCTGGCCGCTTATGTCGGCGGAACCTGCATCGGCCTGCTCGGCTACGGCGCGCTGGGAGACCGGGTCGCGACCTCGCGGCTGATCGTGGGCTCGCTGCTGGCGACCGCCGCCGTCTCTCTGGCCTGTGCGATGGCCCCGAATATCGAGGCGCTCATCGGGCTTCGCGCGCTGCAGGGCATGGTCGCGGCCGGTCCCGCCGTCTTTGCGCCGGGCATCGTCAAGGCCATGTTCGACGAGACCCGCGCGGTCCGGGCGATCGGCCTGCTGGGCAGCATCGAGGCGCTGGGGCCGGCCCTTGCCCCCGTGGCGGGGGCGGGGCTGCTCGCGCTCGGCGGCTGGTCGCTGAATTTCGAGGTCATGGCCGCCGGAGCCTTCGCGGCGGCGGTGCTGGTCATGCTCACCGGCGGCTTGCCGCAAGTGGGACGGCGCGGGCAGGGCAGCTTCGTGGTGTTGCTGCGCGACCCGACGTTCCTGCGCTATGCGCTCAGCCAGGCGAGCGTGCTGGGCGGATTGCTGGTCTTCGTGTTCGGGATGCCCACCGTCTTCGTGCGCGTGCACGGCGGGACGCTGGCGGACTTCATCACGATGCAGATGAGCGGCGTCGTCACCTTCATCATCGCCGCCAACACCGCCGCGCACTGGGGCGACAGGCTAGGCGCGGAGCGCGTCATCGCCTTCGGCACCGGCCTCTCCGCACTCGGAGCGGCAGGGCAGTTCGCCTATGCGCTCTCGGGCGGGACTTCGGCGCTGGTGATCACGGCGCTGTTCATCCCCGTCAACACCGGCCTCGGCCTGCGCGGTCCGGCGGGGTTCTTCCGCGCGATCCTGGCGAGTCGCGGCGACGATGCCCGCGCCAGCGCTCTGGTGATCCTGTGCATCCTGACCGCCGCAGCGCTGGGCACGAGTATCGTCTCGCCGTGGATCGAGCGCGGCACCGTGCCGCTGACGGCAGCGGCGCTCGCGTTTCATCTGGCGGCTTTGGCATGCCTGGTCGTACTGCCGCCGTTGCGGCAGCCGGTCAGCCCGTCTTGCGCGCCTTGACCTCGACCTGCTGCGGCTGATCGCCGTCGAGCATCCGGGCAAGATCGGCGCGGGCACGGGCGACACGGCTCTTCATCGTGCCGATCGGGCAACCGGCGATCTCGGCCGCTTCCTCGTAGCTGAAGCCCGAGGCACCGACGAGCAGCACCGCCTCGCGCCTTTCGGGGGCCAGCTTCTGCAGCGCGGCCTCCATGTCGTCGAGGTGAAGCGGGCCTTCCTGATCCGCTTCCATCACCAGCATCTTCTCGACCACGCCTTCGTCGAGGTCGGTCTGGCGGCGGGAGCGGCGCAGCTCGGACAGATAGTGGTTGCGCAGGATCGCGAAAGTCCAGGCGCGCATGTTGGTGCCGGCCTGATAGCGCTCGCGCGCGGTCCACGCCTTGATCGCGGCTTCCTGTACGAGATCGTCGGCAAAGTCCGGCCGTCCCGACAGGCCTCGGGCAAATGCGCGGAGATGGGGGAGGACGGAGAGCAGTTCCTTGCGGAAGCCTTCGTCCGCGGCGCTGGGCGCTATCCGGTCAGGCATCGCCGTCGTCGTCCAGCTTCTTAAGGAGATCCTTGAAGCTGTCCGGCAGCGGCTCTTCCACCACGGAGTTGTAGAGCTTCCTCAACCCCCCGGCCCAGCCGGGTTCTCCGTCTCGACGGACTTCGGGCGGCAAGCCGGGCACAGGGCCGGAGTCACCACGTCCATTGGGCTGATTCAACACGAACTCCCTTTCACCGAAAGCACACTTGCGGCGAGACCGGGGAGCGGTCAAGCCCGGCGCGCGGCCCAATGTCTTCGCGCGCAAGGCTGGCGGAAGGCGGGGCGCTGTCTCGGGCATCGTCCGGTCTGCAAGCCGAGCGGACGTCGTTTGCAGATGGAACAATCGATGCCGAGCATGGTTCCCCTCGGCGTAAAGTGTTGGCATAGCATGATGCTTGCGGTCATAAGTGAACGCAACGCGACGGAGTTTATGGTGCAGGACGTTGCCGGGTGATTGACCAGGCTCTGCTCGACAGGGTTCAGAAGCAGGCGTGGTTCCACAGGTATCCGCGCGGCTGGCCGTTCCTGCTGTTCCTCATCGCCAGCATGACCACGGCGGTCTCCGTCATGGCGATCGAGCGCGCGGACAAGCAGACGCGCGCGATCGAACTCGACCGTCAGCTCACCGAGATTTCTTCTGCCCTCCAGCGCCGCGTGACCGAGAATATCGCGCTCCTGCGGGCGGGCAGTGCACTGTTCGCGACGCAGGACGTCGTGTCGCCCCAGCAGTTTGCGGAATTCGCACGCGACCTGCAGGGCGACGGCACGCTCTATGGTTCGCTCGGCATGGGCTGGGCGCCGCTCATCCCGGTAAGCAAGCTGGCAGACTTCGAAGTAGCGGTGCAGAGCGGTGGGCGGCTCGACTTCAGTGTCGATCCGCGCCCGGAGCCAGGGCAGAAGTATGTGGTCCCGGTCTATTATCTCGAGCCGCAATCGCCGGGAAACAAGCGAGCGATCGCGTTCGACATGTATTCCGAGCCCGTGCGGCGACAGGCGATGGAGCGGGCCATGGCCCGGCGCGGACCGGCGGCGACGGGCGTGGTCCATCTTGCGCAGGACGGCTTCCGCTATCCGGCGCGAGATCAGCAGGCCGACGCGGCGTTTCTCATCTATATGCCGGTCACGATCGACCGGGGCGGGCGGCGCTGGGTCAAAGGGTTCGTCTATAGCCCGTTCAAGGCGCAGACCTTTCTCGGCTCGGCCAGCGAACTGTACCGCAACGACAGCATCGACATCGCCATCTACGACGACCACGTCGCGCCGGAGACATTGCTGGCGGAACAGCGCGGCGCCGACGGGCTGACCGGCCCCACCATCGAGCGGCGCATCGACGTTGCCGGGCAGGCCTGGATCGTCGAGGTCAGTGACCGGCAGGCCAATGCGCTCTCGCCGCTTTCGCGCCTGACGCTGTTCTTCGGGGCACTGGCCTCGCTGATGGTCATGGCGATCGGACGGCTGATCACCAAGCGCGCGGCGGAAGACCGCGTGGTGCTGGAGTGGCTGACCAACCAGGCGTCGATCCGCAACTCACTGACTCGCGAGCTGAACCACCGCGTCAAGAACACGCTGGCCAACGTGCTCTCGATCGCGGCGCTGACGCGGCGGCGCTCGAAGGGCATCGACGATTTCACCGAAAGCCTGACCGCGCGCATCCGGGCGCTTTCGGCGACCCATGACCTGCTCTCGCAGTCGGACTGGGGGCACGCGGCGCTGGGCGACATCGTGCGCTCGGAACTGGCGCCCTACATGGAGGGTAACGAGAGCCACGTTGTCATGGCCGGGCCGGGGATCAAGCTGGCGCCCAACGATGCCATGTCGCTGGGCCTCGCCATCCACGAACTGGCGACCAATGCCGCCAAGTACGGGGCGCTCAGCACGATCGAGGGGCGCATCCACGTGCAATGGACGCTGGCCGCGCCCGACCTCGCGGAAATCCATTGGCGCGAGGAGGGTGGGCCGCCGGTGACCGAGCCGACCAAGCGGGGCTTCGGGCGCGATCTGATCGAGAAGATCGTCGCGCACGAACTCAAGTCGGAAGTGGACTTGCGGTTCGAGCCGGGCGGCGTCGAATGCCGCCTCAAGGTGCCGGTGCGCGCTTCGCGCGAATTCGTGTTGCGCAACCAGCAGAGGTAAGGCGCTCCACAAGACGAAGCAGGGGCTATTATCGATTATTTAAACCGTGTCGCAGTAATGCCCTTGCGACATCATCGGGGGCAATTGCGATGGAAGCGCGTAACTGGAGCCGTCATATCGTCGAGCAGGACGTTACCTGCCTGGTCGACGGAGCGCGGGAGCAGGTCTTTCTCTACGACCTCTCGGTCGGCGGCTGCATGTTCGAGATGGCGTGCGAGCGCGACATGCGCGAGCGGTCGGCAACGCTGGAACTGCAGGGGCAGGGCACCGTGCAAGGGCAGGTGGTGTGGCAGGTCGGCCGCTGCATCGGCATGCGATTCGACACGCTGATCCCCGAGGCCGTCGTACGGCGGCTGGGCTTTACGCCGCCGATCGAGGATTTTCTCTTCCAGCCAAGGCGGGAGCCCAGCGGCCACGTCCCCCAGCCGCCGCTCTGATCCGGCAAACACCCAGGTCGTCATTCCCGCGACCCGAAGGGCAGCGCGAAGCGCTAATGCGGGAACCCATCTGACGGTCTCTCGTGTGGATCGGTCATCAGTTGGGTCCCCGCCTTCGCGGGGATGACAGACAGTTTTCTATGCAGACGGATGGCGCTTCAGGCCTGCGGGCGGGTCGAGTTGAAGAACAGCGCCTGGCTGATCGTCGCGCGCACGGTGGTTTCCTGGAACGGCTTGGTCACGAGGTAGGTCGGCTCCGGCCGCTCGCCGGTGAGCAGGCGTTCCGGGTAGGCGGTGATGAATATCACCGGCACTTCGCCGAACTTGAGCAGGTCTTCCACCGCATCGATGCCCGAGCTGCCATCGGCCAGCTGAATATCGGCAAGGACGAGGCCGGCGGGGTGCTTCTCGAAGATTTCGATTGCCTGCTTGTGCGTGGCGGCGGTGCCGACGACGGTATGGCCAAGGTCCGTTACGAGACCTTCCAGCTGCATCGAGATCAGCGGCTCGTCCTCGATGATGAGGACGCGGGTTGCGCTTTCCCCTTCGATCTCTGCAATCGCCTGGGAAACCAGCGCATCGACTTCCTCGACCTCGAGACCGAGGATCGTCGCGGTTTCCTCGCGCGTGAATTCCTCCACCGAGGTCAGCAGCAGGGCCTGGCGGTGCGTCGGCGCGACGGCGGCGAGGCGCTCCTGCGCGGCCTGCTCGTGCCCGCCGCCGATGTCGCCCGCGGGTTCCTCGACATGGCCGGTCGACCAGATGCGGGTGAAGGCCTCATACAGCGCGGCGCGGCTGCGGGCGATGGCATCGCGCAGCGAGCGGTCGGCGAGGGCCGCTTCCAGCGTCGCGCGGACATAGGCGTCGCCCGAGTGCTGCGAGCCGGTGAGGGCGCGCGCGTAGCGGCGCAGGTAAGGCAGCTGGATCGCAATCTGATCAGAGACGGACATTCAAGTTCCTCAAGGCCTATGGGGGAAGTTGGCTTCCCGATTGCACGTCGATGGGCGCCCTTTGCGCCTGAAGGCCGGTGTCGTTTGTCTGACTCCGCCGGGCGTATAGGGCAACCGGAAAATTTTTTGCGGTGAGACGCTTTTTCGGGAACCAACGAAGGGGCGCTACGTTCCCACAATATCACCACTGGCTCCCCCACCCCCCCCCCCCCGCAAACCGGTGGTGATCCGATCCCGGAGGCCCTCGCCCACTCAAGTGGACGGGGGCCTCAATTTTTATGGGCCATGATTGTTCCGCCGATCCTGCGGAAATACGGCAAAGTTTTTCGGGAAGTTTTTCGGTCTGGCGCTGATTTCTTTCGCTTCCGCAACGAAATGGGCGATTTCAGGACATTTCCGGGAACTATTTTCGCCGCACCGCCGTTAGCTATCCGACTGGTTTTCTCAGAGGAGGGTAACGCAATGTCGACTGTTGTCGAAGCAGGCGTCGAAGGGGTCCAGCCCGAAAAGGTCGCGCTCAGTGACCGTGATTTCCGCCGCGCGCTGGCAGAGGTAGCGCCGCACCTGCGTGCATTCGCGCGCGGTCTGTGCGGCTGCCGTGACCGCGCCGACGATCTGGCGCAGGAAGCCATGCTGCGGGCATGGGCGGCGCGTGAGCGCTATGCCGCCGGCACCAACTTCAAGGCGTGGACCTTCACCATCCTGCGCAACCACTTCTATTCCGAGGCCCGCCGCGCCCGCTTCCATGGCGAGTACGACGAACTGGCCGCGGAACGCATCCTGCGCGCCGAAGCCAGCCAGGAAAGCGCCGTCGAACTGGCGGACGTCCTGCGCGCGCTGACCGCCATTCCCGAAACCTATCGCGAGGCCCTCGTGCTCGTAGCGGCCGGCAACCTCTCCTACGAGGAAATCGCCGATATCTGCGGTATCGCGCTCGGCACCGTTAAGAGCCGCATCTGCCGCGCCCGCGCGATGCTCTCCAAGATCATCGAATCCGGCCAGCTGCCGGACTTCCGCCACAACTTCGTGCTTGGCGGCGAGGCGATCGACGCCTTCTTCGGCGAACTGGTGAAGATCGCCAACGTCAATGCCGACACCGCTCGCCTCGCCCAGCGCGTGGCTGCCTGAACCGGGACAACGTACCTTGGATGCGATGGTGGCCAACTCCGGGAAAATCCTCATCGTCGAGGACGAGTTCCTGGTAGCGCTGCAACTGGAAGATATCCTTGCCGATGGCGGCCATGCCGTCGTCGGCACGGTTCCGGACATGGCTTCGCTGGGCATGCTGGGTGATGTTCCTGATGTGGCGCTCGTCGATCTCAACTTGCGCGACGGGCTCACCGGCCCGGCCATCGCACGCGATCTCTCCGGCCGTTACGGCGTGCGGGTGATCTACGTCACCGCCAATCCCGGCCAGATCGACACCCCGGCGCCTACCGCGATCGGGGTCGTCCAGAAACCCTTTACACGACAGGCGATCCTCGCGGCGATCTCCTATGCCCTTGCCGGATGCCCCGACAGCGCCCGGCCACAGGAACTGGAGCCGCTGCAACTGCGCACCTGACGTTTCACGAGTAGGAGAGGGGCCGCAAGAGCCCGGGCCTGATGACAAACACAACAGGGCCTGAGAAGAAGGCGAGAGGATGAGCCAAGTCGTCCTGCAATGCCTGCAATACTATGGCGCCGCCACGGGAACCGTGGCGGCGCTTATCGTATCGCTCGACCTCGGCCGCAAATGGACCGGCTGGGGCTTCGTCATTTTCGTCACCAGTTCGATCGCCCTGGTGGCCTGGGGATTCCTCGACGACAAGGCCGAGGGGATCGGGCTGCAGAACGTGGCGCTGTTCGCGATCAACTGCGTGGGCGTGTGGAGGTATCTGCTGCGGCGAAAAAGGCCCGGCTGACCCTTATCATCCCTGTCGCGCAGCGATGGGGAGGTGGCGCCTACGAAGTCGGTGACGGAGGGGGTTTTGTATTCCCAGCCCCTCCACCACCCGCTGCGCGGGCGGTCCCCCTCCACATCGCTGCGCGACAGGGAGGACAAGCGCGAAGGGCGTGGCAGCCTGAACCGCCACGCCCCCGCTGCTCAGGCATCGGTCCTAGAGGGTCTCAGACCGCGCCGAGCGCGTGCTCTCCGGCCTCGCCCTGCTTGATGGGCTTGCCGGTTAGGAGCTTGAAGGCGCCCTTGAGGCCCATTTCCGAAGTCCAGACTTCGGCATCCTCGATCTCGAAACGCAGCATTACGACCGAAGCGTCGGCCTTGCCGCCGGGAAACCATGCCTCGACGGCGTTATTCCAGTGCTTGTCGCGCACGGCCGGATCGGTTTCCTCGACCAGCGTACCGTCGATGCAGGCGAAGACCTCGTGCCCCCGCGTCATCACCTGACCCATCGCCTTGCCGCCGCCGCCGATGCGGTTGTCACGCTTGGTGAAGAACCAGATCGCGTGATGGGCGTCCTTGTCGAGCTGTGCCGTCATCGGCTCGGCGTGGGCATGTCCGCCCTGAAGGCTCATCATGATGAACGGGCTGGTCTGGAACGCTTTCCAGAAATGCTCGCGGATGTCCTTGTCCATGGTCCTTCTCCGTTATGGTTGATCGAGAAGGCAACGCGCCGCCGGGGTCGGGCGTTCCCCCGCGTTCGCCGCAGGGGAGGCCCGAGCCGGCGTATTGCCGGTTTTATTCGCGCGCATCGCCGGGCAGTTCCTTTTCGGCCGTCGCCAGTTCCTTCGGCTTGCGCTTCTCGAACACTTCGGCGAGTTCCTTCTCGGTTTCGGCCGAGAGCTTTTCTGCGGCTTCGGGGAACATCTCCTCCTCTTCCTCGTCGATGTGGTGGAGGTAGCGGTGGCGCATTTCCTTGAACTTGGTCAGCCACGCGGACGAACTCATGTCGATCTCGAACAGTTCGCCGAGGAAGTCGTCGATTTCCTTGTGCTCGGACACCGAGTGGCGCGCTTCGTCGCGCAGGTCCGGGTTGCCCAGCATCGTCGCGTAGAGCGATTCCTCCTCGGCGGCGGCGTGGGCCTGGAGTTCCTTGCGCAAGGCTTCGAACAGGTCCTTGCGCTCGTCGCTGGCGCCCTGAGTCTCGCCGAGCTGCTCGAGGAGCTTGCGGTGCTTGTCGTGGTCGGCCTTGAGATCGCGGAAGATGCGTGCGTCTGCCATGGGTGTCTCCTGTGGTTTGTCTTTGCAGGAAGGAACGGCGGGATCGCGTTCCGGTTTCCGACAACCCGTTTGCCCCCCCGTGCGTTCTCGAAAGGGAGAGGCAACGGACAGACCCCATGCTGATGACGCGCCAGACAGATATGCGCCTGAAATTCGCCGATGACGGCGCCCCCGGTATCACCCGCAGGCCGGTGCGCGGCAGCAAGTGGGCCTACTTCGACGCGGCCGGAGCGCGGATAAAGGATCGCGCCGAGATCGACCGGCTCAACGCCATCGCCCTGCCGCCCGCCTACGAGCGGTGCTGGTTCTCGGCCGACCCCGATGTCCACCTGCTGGCGACGGGCTACGACGCGCGCGGGCGCAAGCAGTATCGCTATCATCCCGACTGGCGCCAGTCGCGCGAGACGATGAAGTTCGACCGCTGCGCCCTGTTCGGCGAGGCGCTGCCGGTGCTGCGGGCGCGGGTGGACGCGGACATCGCTTCACGCAAGCTGACGCGCGAGCGGGCGATCGCCTCGGTCGTGGCGCTGCTCGATACCGGCGCGATCCGGGTGGGGAATGAGTGCTACGCCAAGGCCAACAAGAGCTTCGGCGCGACCACCCTGCGCAACCGGCACGCGAAGATAGAGCGCGGCGCGCTGATGCTGCGCTTCAAGGGCAAGTCGGGCAAGCTGCAGCAGATCACCTGCGACGATCCCGGCCTCGTGCGCTGTGTGCGCAAGATGCAGGACCTGCCCGGCCAGCACTTGTTCCAGTACGTCGACGAGGAGGGCGAGGCGATTCCCGTCCACAGCCACGACGTCAACGAATACCTTGCCGAGACGATGGGCGAGGGCTTCACCGCCAAGCACTTCCGGACATGGGCGGCGAGTACGATGGCCTTCGCGATGCTGGTCGGGAACCCCGGCCTGTCATTGCGGGCGATGCTGGACGAGGTTGCGCAGTGCCTCGGCAATACGCCCGCGATCGCGCGCAAGTCTTACGTCCACCCGGACGTGATCGTGGCGGCCAAGGGGGAACTGGACACGCCCGAAAGCCTGCCGCGCAAGACCCGCTGGATGAGCCGCGAGGAGCGCGGGTTGCTGGCGTTTCTCACTTCGTCGTCCCGGACCTGATCCGGGACCGGTGGCTGTCTTTAGGCGCGCGTCAAATGCGCGCGCGGTGAGGTGGGCTGGTCACAGCCAGCGGTCCCGGATCAAATCCGGGACGACGTCCTGTAAGCCCCAAGCGTCGCGATCAACACCAGCACGCCGACGAGCGCCACGCCCGAGCAAGCAAGCGCAAGATCGGAATTCCCGGTCGCGTCCACCATCCACCCGAACAGCGGCGGACCGAACGCGGCGCCGAGGCTGAATAGGCCCAGGATCGCGCCGTAAGTCGCGCCGTAGTTCTCCAGTGCGGCGTAGCGGCTGGTGAAATAGGCGAGCATGTCCACTTCCGCCCCGGCCGCAAGGCCGAGCAGCAGCGCGGCCGGGATCGCGGGGCCGTCGAGCCACAGGATCACGCATGCGATCACCGGCGAAGTCAGGAACAGTACCGCCACGCGCGGGGCGTGGAAGCGGTCGAACAGCCAGCCGACGAAAGCGCGGGCGAAGACCACCGCGATGCCGATGAAGGCGGCCACTCCGGCGGCCTGCGCGGGCGGCACCCCCCGGTCCACCAGCATCGGCACGAGATGGACGATCAGAGCCGCGACGATGACGCCCAGCAGGAAGCCGATCAGGGCGATTTGCAGCGTCTTGCGGGTGATCTCGATGCTGCCGCGCTCGCGCCTGTCGTTGGCGACGCGCTCTCCGCGCCCCGTCAGGAGGCTGACGGGAATGCCGATCACGGCGATCACGATCGCTATGGCATGAAGGCCGGTGCGCCAGCCCTGCGCCGCGATCACCGGGCCGAGCAATGCGGGCGCGAGGATCGCGGCCATACCGGAGCCCGTCAGCATCAGCCCCAATGCGAAGCCGCGCCCGGCATCGAAGCGCAGCGAGACGACGCGGGCCCAGATCGCCGGGGTCGTTCCGCAGCCCGCCAGAGAGACGAGCAGCCACAGGCCGTACCACGCGGTCAGCGACGGCCCGGTCTCGGCCAGCGCCACCAGGGCGAGCGGCGTGGCCAGATAGCTGGCGATGGCGATGGTGCGGTTGCCGAAGCGATCGGCGAGGCGTCCCACGACAGGGGCGGAGAGGAAGATGCCCAGTTGCTGGAACGTCGCCGCGCCCGAGACTTCGGCGCGGGTCCAGCCGAACTCGGCCTGCAGCGGCGTCACGAACAGGCCCAGCGAGTAGAACCCCACGCCCATCATCCCCACCCCGATCGCCAGCGCGGCGGCAAGGACGGTCGGCCATCCGGCGGCCAGTTCGCTGCGGGCGGTAAGCGAGGGTGACGCAAGGGTGCTCATGGTCGCAGTGGTGCCATGGATCGGCGCGGTTGTGCAGATGCGAGATGGCGGGAGATCGCAGGGCGAACATCCGCGCGGCGTGTGCGGCGGGGGCTTTGACAGGCTCAGCCTGAGCGGAGTTGATAGGGCATTACGCTACTCCCGCTCACCCTGAGCTTGTCGAAGGGTTAGGCACAGCCTCTCGAAGCCCCATCGGCAAAGCGCCCCCTTACCTACGAAGGAATTGGAAACCCGCCCGTCCCGCAGTAAGGAACGCGCATGAACCAGGCACCCATTCTCGTCATCACCACCGGCGGCACCATCGACAAGCAGTACTTCGACGCGCTGAGCGAGTACCAGATCGTCGAGAGCGTGATCGGCAAGCTGCTGGCCACCGCCCGCGTGGCGCATCCGTTCCGCGTCGTCGAACTGCTGCGCAAGGACAGCCTCGAACTCA
Source organism: Novosphingobium resinovorum (assembly GCF_027922145.1). Taxonomy (GTDB): domain Bacteria; phylum Pseudomonadota; class Alphaproteobacteria; order Sphingomonadales; family Sphingomonadaceae; genus Novosphingobium; species Novosphingobium resinovorum. The sequence continues at coordinate 204,786 of NZ_BSFC01000044.1, forward strand.
CCGACGAGGACCGCGCGCTGATCGCCGCGACGGTCGCCGGGGCGCCGGAAAGCCATGTCGTCATCACCCATGGCACCGACACCATGACCGACACTGCCGCCGCGCTCGCCCATATCGAGGGCAAGACCGTCGTGATGTGCGGCGCCATGCAGCCCGCCCGTTTCGCCGAGAGCGACGCGGCATTCAACCTGGGGATGGCGTTCGGCTGCTGCCAATCGGCCGGGCCGGGCATCTGGATCACCATGAGCGGCACCGTGTTCGACGCGCTGAAGGTCCGCAAGGACCGCGAGGCGGGCAAGTTCGTCGCGCGCTGAGGGCAGTTCTTGCGTGTTTAACGTCGTCATTCCCGCGAAGGCGGGAACCCATCTCCTGACGTTTCGTGTTGCACTGGCATCAGATGGGTCCCCGCTTTCGCGGGGATGACGAAAGTGCTGCGCGCGGCCCCGAGCGCATGGACAGCGGCCGCTCTCACACAAATTTAACCACTGCAATCGTTGCGACAGGCCGGGTCTAGGGACAGCTCCCTAGGTCTGGCTTCGCAGGTCGATAACCGTCCCGGTGTACCCCTCGTCGGGTACGGGGGCCGCAGCGCGGTTTCCGGCGCTCCACCCGGAGGCCGTGGCTGCAACGAAGTTCAAGCTCGTTCGGCATCACGTCTCCCGCAGGACAGGACACGCGATGCTGGCGACGCCGATGACGACAACCGACATCCACGCGCCGCTGGTCCATGCCCCGATCGCCGCGCTGATCGTCGATGCGGCGGGCGTGGTCGCCTTCGGCAATGCCGCTGCCGCCTCGCTGCTGGCCGAGCCCGATGCCGAGGCGCTGCGCAACAGCCTGTTCTTCATGTGGTTCGCCGAAGACGATGCCGAGACGCTGCGGCAGATGTTCGAGGTCTTCTTCAAGGTTTCGATGGAGACGCGCGGCACCTGGTCGCGCCAGATGGTGCTGCACGGCGCCGACGGTTCGCGCCCGACGGTGACGACGACCCTTGCGCCCGTCGCGGGCGAGGAGGGCGACCGCGCGGTCGTCTACTTGCGCAACATGACGCGCGAGATCACCGCCGAGCGCCGCTTCACCCAGATGTTCGAAAGCATGCCGCTGGGCGTGGTGGTGGTGGACGGCAAGGGCCGGATCGCGCAGGCCAACGCCATGCTTGCGGTCCAGTTCGGATGGAAGGTGGAGCAGATGATCGGCCAGCCGATCGAGATGCTGCTGCCCGAGCGATACCGCGCAAGGCACGGCGAGCAGATCGCCGGATACGCGGCCGCCCCCAAGTCGCGCCTCATGGGCGGCGACCGCGACGTCACCGCGCTGCACCGCCACGGGCGCGAGTTTCCCGTCGAGATCGCGCTCACCAAATTCGAGAGCAGCGCCCAGCCGCTCTACATGGCGATCGTCAGCGACATTTCGCACCGCAAGCGCTCCGAACGCGCGCTGCAGCAGACCAATGCGCAGCTTGAGGAGTTCACCTATGTCGCCAGCCACGACTTGCGCTCGCCGCTGCGGGGTATCGCCGACCTGGTAAGCTGGATCCGCGAAGACCTCGAAGGCACCGAACTGCCCGAGGACGTGGTGCACAACTTCGACCGCATCGCCCAGCGCATCGAGCGTTCGGAGCAGATGATCGACGACCTGCTGGCTTACGCCCGCGCCGGGGTGCGCGATTCCCGGATGCACCGCATCGACCCGCACGAACTGGTCGAGGAGGCGCTGGAGCTGACGGCGATCCCCGAGGGGTTCGAGGTCGACGTGGACGTGCAGGGCGGCGACATCGTCGCCCCGCGTGCGCCGCTTTCCACTTCGCTGCGCAACCTGCTGTCCAACGCGGTCAAGCACCACGGCGGCAAGGAAGGCCACATCCGCATCGCCGTGCGCGAGGAGGGGCGCTTCACCGTCTTCACGGTGGAGGACGACGGGCAGGGCATTCCGCCGGGCAACGAGGACCGCATCTTCAAGCTGTTCCACCGCGCCTCGCCGGGGACCGACGGCGACGGGGTGGGGCTCGCCTTCACGCGCCGCATGATCAACGCCCACGGGGGCATGGTGACCGTCCAGGGCCGGGGTCCTCTCGGCGGCGCCAGGTTCGAAGTCCACTGGCCCCGCATACTTCTGCGAGAGAACGAAGATGATGATTGATCTGGTCGCACCCCGATCCGCACCAAAGAAAACTGCCAACTACAACGACGTGACCGTGCTGCTGGTGGATGACGACGACGTCGCGCGCGAAGGCGTGCTGCGCTCATTCCGCAAATACGAGGTGCCTTGCCGCACCGTCACGGCGGGTGACGGCGGGGAAGCGCTGGCGATCCTCACCGGCCGCCATCCGGACAAGCAGATAGAAACGCCGGTGATCGTCCTGCTGGACCTCAACATGCCGGGCATGGACGGTTTCCAGTTCCTCGACGCCCTGCGCGCCGACCCGGACCTGCGCCGCACGGTGGTCTTCGTACTCTCCACTTCGGCCCGCGATCAGGACCGCAGCCGTGCCTACGATGGGCACGTCGCGGGCTACATGGTCAAGTCCGCCGTCGGTCCGCAGTTCGCTCGCCTCGCCGATTTCATCGGCAAGTATGCCCGCACGCAGGAGCTGCCCTGACGGCGGCTCCTCTCACGCAAGGATCCCTTCCTCCCATGGACCACCTGCACAAAGGTACTCAGGACATTCACGCGCTGATCGTCGATGACGACGACGTCGACCGGGAGAAATTGCTGCGCCTGCTGCGCCGCGTTCCCCGCAACATCACCGTGGCGCAGGCCGCCTCGCAGGCCGAGGCGCTGGACATGATCCGCGATCCGCAGGCGCATTTCGACATCGTCTTCCTCGACTTCGGCCTGAAGGACGGCGACGGGCGCGACCTGCTGCCCGAGATCCGCGCCGAGATCGACCCCGACGTGCCGATCATCGCCGTCACCGGCCATACCGACGAGCAGATCGCGGCGGACTCGATCAAGTCGGGCATGACCGAGTTCCTGTCCAAGCGCTCGCTTTCTCCCGAGCGGGTCGCGGCCTCGGTCGAGGAGGGGATCGCCTGGCGCAAATACCGGCAGGACATGCGCCGCGCGGAAGAGGAACTGACGCACCGCTCGCTCCACGATCCGCTGACCGACCTGCCCAACCGCACGCTGTTCGCCGACCGGCTCTCGCAGGCCTGCGCGCGGGCGCGGCGCAGCGGCGATCCGTTCGCGGTGATGATGATCGACCTCGACCGCTTCAAGGAGATCAACGACAGCCTCGGCCATGCGGCGGGCGATGCGGTGCTGATCACGCTGGGCCGCCGGATGCGCGAGCACTTGCGCGAGGTGGACACGATCGCCCGCCTCGGCGGGGACGAGTTCGCGGTCCTGCTGCAGAACGTCGATGGCGACGAGTCCGCGCTGGCCGTCGCCACCAAGCTGACCGAGCTGATCGAGCAGCCGATCGTCCACGACGGGCGGCTGCTCTACGTCGGCGCCTCGATGGGCATCTCGCTCTGCCCGCAACTGGGCTATTCGCCCGAGGGGCTGGTGGAGGCCGCCGACGAGGCGATGTACGAGGCCAAGCGTGGGGCGGAAAAGGCAGTGATCGCGCGCGGCGAACAGCGCCGCACGGTGCGCGCCGATGAGCGCACAATGCTCCACGATATCGAGGACGCCATGGGCGCGCGGGCGTTCAACTGGCATTGGCAGCCCAAGGTGGACATGCGTTCGGGACAGGTTCTCGGCTTCGAGGCGCTGGTGCGCTGGACTCACCCGGACAACGGCCCGGTCGCGGCCGACGCGCTGATCGAGACGGTCGAGCAGTCGCACTTGCTGGAAGACTTCACCTACCTGACGCTGGACACGGTGCTGGGCCAGTACGCGCGGCTGGAGCCGGGGCTGGACGGCGCCGGTATCTCGATCAACGTCTCGGCGCGGATGCTGGAGCGGCCGGGCTTCGTCGGTCACGTCGTCGAGGCCATCCGCACGCACGGGGTCGATCCCGCGCATGTCGTGCTCGAACTGACCGAGACCGCGCTGATCGCTCACCCCTCGCAGGCCAAGCGGGTGATCGAGCAGTTGCAGGACCACGGCGTTTCGCTCTCGATCGACGATTTCGGTGCGGGGTTCACCTCGTTCGGCTACTTGCGCGAGTTCGCGGTGCGCGAGATCAAGATCGACCGCTCCTACATCGCGCGCTTTACCGAAAGCCGGTTCGACCAGTCGCTGGTGACTTCGCTGGTGGTGCTGTGCGACTGCCTCGGCATCCCGCTGGTGGCCGAGGGGGTGGAGAACCCGGAGACGCAGGCGATGCTGGTGGCGATGGGCTGCACCTGCGGCCAGGGCTACGGCATCTGCCGCCCGATGCCTTACGAGGACGTGCGCGGCTGGGTCGACGGCTGGAATGCTACGCACGGGGACCAGCGGCTGCGGGCGTGAGATCCTTTCTCACCTCCATCATCTCCATCCCCACCACCGTCATTCCCGCGAAGGCGGGAACCCATCTCCTGACGCTTCATGTTCCACAAGCATCAGCTGGGTCCCCACCTTCGCGGGGATGACGAACAAAGAAGGATGACCAGCTCTCGTCATTGCGAGCGTAGCGAAGCAATCCAGGGCGGCGTGAACCGGCGCTGGATTGCTTCGCTACGCTCGCAATGACCGGAGACGGTCAGCGCCCCTTGATCACCCGCCCGATCGCCGAGCGCACATCGCGTTCGCCGTAGGGTTTGGTCACCACCGGCACGCTCTTGAACGCGCCGGACTGCAGCGAGCGTTCGCCGTAGCCGCTGGCGAAGATGAAGGGGATCGCCCGCGCTTCCAGTTCGTGGGCGACCGCCTCGCTGGTATCCTTGCCGAGGTTCACGTCGAGCATCGCGAAGCTCACGTCGGAGCCTTCGAGAATGCCCAGCGCGGCGTTGACGGAGCCGGCGATGCGGCAGTCGGTGAAGCCGAAGCCGCGCAGCACGTCCTCCGCCTCCATGGCGATGATCACGTTGTCCTCGACGATCAGCGCCGCGCCGGAGCCCAGTTCCTTGGTGAACTCGGCGGGTTGCGGAGGCTCGCTCACCGGCTCGCGCAGGACCGCGCCGGGGGTCTCGAAGCCGGAGATATGGTCGGAGGGGATCAGGAACAGCGCGTGCAACCCGTCCACGGGGTAGATCACCGAGGCCGAGCCGCCCAGTTCGTGCGGAATCGTGCGCTCGATGATGGTCGAGCCGAAGCCGCGCCGGGTGGGTTCCCGGACCGGCGGACCGCCTTCCTCGCGCCAGTCGATCTCCAGCGCGCCGTCGTCGCTGCGGTTCAGCGTCACGGTGACCTGCCCGTGCGAATCCGACAGCGCGCCGTACTTGCACGAATTGGTCATCAGTTCGTGGATCACCAGCGCCAGCGTGGTGAAGGCGGCGGGGGCGATCAGCGCGTCCGGCCCATCGATCACCACCCGGTCCAGCGAGTGGCTGGCATAGGCGTCGGTCTCGGTGCGGATCAGGTCGTAGAGCGAGGAGGGCGACCAGTCCTTGCGCGTTACCTGATCGTGCGCGCGGGCGAGGGCGTGGATGCGGCTGCCGACGATCTCGGCGAATTCGTCGATCGTGCGCGCGCCTTCCTTGCTCTGGGCGACGAGGCCGCGGATCAGGTTGAGGATGTTGCGCACGCGGTGGTTCAGTTCCGCGATCAGCATGTCCTGCTGCTGGCTGGCCTGCTCGCGCTCGACGTTGGCGGCATCCGATAGGCGCAGCACGACTTCGAGCAGGGTGATGCGCAGCGCTTCGGCGGAAGAGACTTCCTCGTCGGTCCAGGGACGCGAATAGCCGCGCCGCTCCTCGCGCCAGATCTCGAAGCTCTTGCGCGGGGTCAGGCGCGCGCCGTTAGGGCCGAGTTCGATGGCCTTTTCGGGGTTGCCGGCCCACTTCACCTCACGCACCGCCTCGCCCCGGAACAGCACGATGTAGTCGCGGGGGGATCGGCTGACCGGCAGGGCGAGGAGGCCCGATGCCTTGTCCGTCCATTCCGCCGCAGGCGGGTAGACCGCGGAAATGTTGTCCGAGGCCCAGACCGTGCTGGCCCCGGCGGTGTTGAGGAACCGCGCGAGGGTGGCGAACTGCGTCTGGTCGGGCACCGCGCCGTGGCCGATGAAGCGGCCGTCCACCCAGCCGACGACGCCGTCGAAGGGGATCACCTGCCGGATCGAATCGGTGAAGTCGTCGAAGGCTTCCAGCAGCGATCCGCCGCCGGCGACGCGGGCCATGATCTCGTCGTGGAGGCGCATCGATTCCGCGCGCTTCTCGGTCGAGAAATCGGTCTCCTTCTGCTCCAGCAGGTAAGAGAAGAATTCGCCGAACAGCTCGCTCGCGGTGCGTACCGAATAGGACAGCGTCAGCGGCGAATAGTGGTGGCAGGCCATCAGCCCCCACAGCTTGCCGCGCCGCATGATCGAGACCGACATCGACGCCTTCACGCCCATGTTGCGCAAGTATTCGATGTGGATCGGCGACACCGCGCGCAGGCCCGACATCGACAGGTCGAGCGGATCGCCGTTGGGATTGGTCGCGGGGATGATCGGCACCGTCGGGTCGTCGACGTCGCTGATGATGCGCAGCAGGTTGCGGGTGTAGAGCTTGCGCGCCTGCGCCGGAATGTCGGACGAGGGGAAGTGCTGGCCCTTGAAGCTGTCGACCATGCCGTTCAGGCTTTCGGCGATGACTTCGCCCGCGCCGTCGCCCTCGAAGCGGTAGACCATCACCCGGTCAAAGCCGGTGAGGCCGCGCAGATGGCGCGCGGCGCTGGAACACAACTGCTCGATGGAGGGCGACTGGCGGAGCCGCTCGATCATCGGGCGCACGTAGGAAACGAAGTCGCGGCGCTTGCCGCCTTCGTGGGGCTCGATTTCCAATATGAAAGAGCGGCCGGAATTGTGCACGGCGACGTCGAAGACGCGGCCGTCGCCGATCAGGTCCACCTCGAACATGCGCTCGACGGTGCCCGCGCTGCCGAGGATCTGCAGGCGCGTGCGGATGTCGTGCAGGGCTTCCTGCGACAGGAACTCGGTGGCGGAAAGGCCGACGAGATCGCGTGCGTCGCGGCCGAACAGGTCGGTGCAGTTCACCGAGACGTGGTTGATGATCCAGTCGCTGGAGAACGACAGCAGCCAGCCGAAGCTCTGGATGCGGCCGATGATGTGGATCGGCTCGAGGTCGCAGGTGGACAGGTCTACCTGGTGCATCGCGTCAGCCATCGACACGCGCCGCGAGGCCGGCACTGGCGGCGAACGCGCGCGAGAACGTCTCGAACGCGGCGAGGGCGGCGGTGCGCAGCGCCTCCGCCTGATCGGGCGCATATGTGCGGGTCCGCAGGACCGGGACGAGCGCCTTCCACGCGTCGTGGCCGCGCCCGTCGCTCATGTAGGCGGAGCGGAAGCCCTTCGACTCGCCCCAGTAGCCGCGCTGGCGGATGACCACGAGGCCAAGGCGCGAGCCGGAGACGACATAGGCGATGCCTGCCTCGCCGCCTGCCGCATCGAGCCCGGCAGGCGTCTCGATAGAGGGCACGGCATCGACGCCGAGAGCATCGAGATCGGCGCGCAGCATGGCCGGATAGTCCGGGCATTCGAGGCCGAGTTCGCTCTCCAGAAAGCCCCGGAACGCGGGGAACATCGGCTCCAGCCCGGCGGCGTGCGCGGCAAGGAAGCGCCCGAGCCCGTCGCGGGTCATCAGGTCCAGCGCGCCGAAGGATGCGTCCAGCCGCTCGTGAGAGGGGCCGGTCGCTTCGCGCAGCACGGTCAGCATGTCGGGCATTACGGGCGATCCGAGGGCGTCTTGCATGATTATCCGAATAGGGCCCCGGGGGGCGTTTGCAAGCGAGCCGACAAAGCGCGCCTGGGACCGGGAACACATGATCCCGGTGAATGTTCCTGAGTAACACATACCATGTCGGAAACCTCCGGTCTGTTCACTTATGACCGCATCTTGGAACCGTAGTGCCTTGGCCGGGTTGTCGTTTCCGGACGGCGCAGGATCGCGACACTTTGCGTCGGCCCTTCCGGTCGTCACGCCGATGCGTCACGCCGAGCCGCCCAAGGAGCAAAAATGAGCACGATCCCGCAGACAAGCCCGGTTTCCGCCGCCGCGATCGCCGGCAGCGACCTGCTCACGGCGCTGCGGCAGGACGACCTCTCGCTGATCGAATCGAAGCTGGGCGAGTGCCGGTTGAAGTCGGGCGAAATCATCTACCAGCCCGGCGACAGCGTCGATTACTGCTATTTTCCCACCGGGGGCGCGATGTGTTCCTACTTCGTCGAGATGGAGGACGGCACGGCGGTCGAAACCATCCTCGTGGGCCGCGAAGGGGCGCTGGGCGGGATCGTCAGCCACGGTTCGCTCCCGGCCTATGCGCGGGCCAACGTGCTGCACGACGGGGTGTTCCTGCGCATCGCCTCGCGCGATATCGAGGCGGCCAAGGAGCGCTCGCCCGCGATCGCGCATCTTTTCGCGCGCTATGCCGATTGCGTGATGGCGCAGGTGTTCCAGTCGATCGCCTGCAATGCCGTCCACACGATCGAGCAGCGCGCGGCGAAGTGGCTCTCGGCGGCCGTGGATCGCATCGGGCGCAACGACGTGACGATGACACAGGAGCAGCTCGCCTCGATGATGGGCATCGGCCGCAGCTACGCCAGCCGCGTCCTGCAGCGCTTCAAGCGCGACGGCATGGTGCGCACCCGTCGCGGCGGCATCGAGGTGCTCGACCGCGAAGGGCTGAAGAACCGCGCCTGTGCCTGCAACGACCAGGTCGAGGGGCATTTCCGCCGCGTGCTCGGGGACGTCTATCCCAAGGAGGGTTGAACCCCGTCGCGACGGGCCGTTTCGGGTCATCGTCGCAATACGGTCAGGATAACGCCATCGATATGCCATCGAACTGGCACTTTCACGTCATGAATGGCCCCTAGCACTCGCCCTCGCGACCAATAAGGGGGCAATATCCATGACCGAGATGAATCCGGTCACCGCCTATACGGACGGTGACGTCGATACCAATGACACCACGCAGCGCTCGCTGGAGAGCATGGCGGCGGAGCGCTATTCGCGCCGCTCGGCGATGTTCCGCGGCGCCGGGGCGACCACGATGGCCTTCATGGGCACTAGCCTTCTTGCCGCATGCGGTGACGACGGCGAAGGCGGCAGCATCGGCGGCGCCGTCTCCGTCTCGGCGGGCAGCAGCGTCGCCACCAGCGCGGGCCGCGTCGTCACGCTGACCGGCACCGTCTCCGGCAACGGCCAGGATGCGGGCTGGAACCAGCGCACCGGACCCGAAGTCGCGCTGATGGGCAGCGGCGCGACCGTGACCTTCATCGCGCCTGCCGTTGCGGCCGCCACCGATCTCGTCTTCCAGTTCAGCGCCAAGCCGCTGATCGGCGAGCCCGTGACCGCCACCACCACCGTGCGCGTCTCGCCCGCGGTGCTCGGCTTCACCGCCGTCGCCCACTCGCTGAGCGACGTCGCGATGGTTCCGGAAGGCTACTCGGTCACGATCATGACCCGCCTCGGCGACCCGATCGCCGCCGGTGTCTCGGCTTATGCCAACGACGGCAGCGACGCCGACTTCGACAAGCGCATCGGCGACCACCACGACGCGCTGCACTACTTCGGCCTCTCGGCTTCGGGCACGCCTGACCGCAACAGCTCGACGCGCGGCCTGATGGTCCAGAACCACGAGAACATCACCGAAACCTACCTGCACCCGGCCGGTCCCAGCGCCGCGCCGCGCCCGCTGGCCGAAGCGCTCAAGGAGATCGAGTGCCACGGCGTCTCGGTCGTCGAGTATGTCGACGGCGGCAACCGCAAGTGGACCTACAAGCAGGACAGCACCTTCAACCGCCGCATCACCCCCAACACGCCGATGTCGTTCCACGGCCCGGCGGCGGGTTCGGCCTACCTCGTCACCGCGTACTCGAAGGATGGCACCGCCGGTCGCGGCACCATCAACAACTGCGCCAACGGCGTGACCGGCTGGAACACCAACCTTACCTGCGAAGAGAACTACGCGGGCTACTTCCGCCGCGATGCGGCTGACGACGCCAAGCGCACCCCGGCCGAACTGGCCTCGCTGCGGCGCAACGGCATCACCAGCCGCTCGGGCAACTACAGCTGGTCGACCGCGTCGAGCACCGACACGCGCTTCACCCGCTGGAACGCGACGATCACCGGCGCCGCCGCTACCGACGACTTCCGCTACGAGCCGAACCAGTACGGCTGGGTGGTCGAGATCGACCCGTACAACCCAACCTCGACCCCGCGCAAGCGCACCGCGCTGGGCCGCTTCGGCCATGAAGGCGCCTTCGTGCGTATCGCCGCCGGCCAGAAGCTGGGCGCCTACATGGGCGACGATTCGCGCGGCGAATACCTCTACAAGTTCGTCTCGAACGAGACCTGGGCCGCTGCCGATGCCGACGCCACCGACCGCCTCGCGGTGGGTGACAAGTACCTCGACGCCGGTACGCTCTACGTCGCCCGCTTCAACGCGGACGGCACCGGCACCTGGCTGCCGCTGGTCTACAGCCCGACCTTCCCGAAGCGTCCGGCAAGCGGCACCTACCCCGAGTATACCTTCACCAGCCAGGCCGACATCTGCGTCAACACCCGCTTCGCCGCCGACGCGGTGGGCGCGACGCCGATGGACCGCCCGGAATGGACCGTGGGCAACCCGGTCACCGGTGAAATCTACCTGACGCTGACCAACTCGAACAATTCGTTCCGCCCAGTCACCGGCACCAACGCCGCCAACCCGCGCTCGTACAACGACCCCAAGGGTCCGTCGAACTCGGCACAGACCGGCAACCCGAACGGCCACATCGTGCGCCTGCGCGAAGATGGCGACACCACCAGCGCCACGACGTTCAAGTGGGACATCTACCTCTTCGGTGCCGACTCCACCGACGCCGATCCCACCAACGTCAACATCTCGGGCCTCACCACCGCGAACGATTTCTCGAGCCCGGACGGCGCGTACTTCTCGCGTTCGACCAACCCCTCGGGCCAGATCAATCCGCTGATGTGGATCGAGACCGACGACGGCGCGCTGACCGACCGCACCAACTGCATGCTGCTCGCCGCGATCCCCGGCCACGTCGGTGACGGCGGCGCCTATACGGTGAACAACGCGGGCAACACGCAGAACACGTTCGTCGGTGCCAAGGCGACTGCGGCCAACCTGCGCCGCTTCCTCGTCGGCCCGGTCGAATGCGAGATCACTGGCATCGACCAGACGCCGGACGGCCGCACCCTGTTCGTGGGCATCCAGCATCCGGGTGAGGGCGGTTCCTACTCGGCGCCGACCAGCCACTGGCCGTACTCGCAAGACGGCAGCACGCCGGCCGCCAGCGTGCGTCCGCGTTCGGCGCTGATCGCGATCACCAAGAACGATGGCGGCGTGATCGGTCTCTGATCGAAGCTCCCCTTGGGGAGAATGCCCTGAGGGAGAATGCAGGGGAGGGGGCGCCGGCGGGCGCCTCCTCCCTTGGCGTTTGTGCGGAATCCTCCCCGTTGCGCAGCAATGGGGAGGGGGACCGCCGCGAAGCGGTGGTGGAGGGGGCGAAGGCGCGCGGGTTCCCCCTCCGTCAGTCGCGGCGCGACTGCCACCTCCCCATCGCTTCGCGACAGGGAGGATTTAGGGTCAGAACCGGTCGGCGTTCATCACTTTCGCCCAGGCCGCGACGAAGTCATCCACGAACTTCTGCTTCGCGTCGTCCGAGGCGTAGACCTCAGACACCGCCCGCAGTTCCGAATTCGACCCGAACGCCAGGTCCACCGGGCTCGCCGTCCAGCGCAGCTTGCCGGTCTTGCGGTCCTTGCCATCATAGAGCCCCGGCGCCGCACTCTTCGACCAGACCGTGTCCATCGACAGCAGGTTGACGAAGAAGGCATTGTCGAGACTGCCGGGCGTCGTGGTGAAGACCCCCGCGCTCGACTTGCCCGCATTGGCGCCCAGCGCGCGCATGCCGCCCACCAGCACCGTCATCTCCGGCACCGTCAGGTTCAGGGCGTCGGCCTTGTCGACCAGCGCGGCGGCCGGGTCGAGCCGGTAGTCCGCCGTGTAGAAGTTGCGGAAACCGTCGGCCTTGGGTTCGAGGTACGCGAAGGAGGCCACGTCGGTCTGGTCCTGCGCCGCATCGACGCGGCCCGGCGTGAAGGGCACCGTTACCGGATACCCCGCCTTGCTCGCCGCCTGTTCGACACCGGCATTGCCTGCCAGTACGATGAGGTCGGCCATCGACACCGCTTTTCCGGACTTCGCGAAGTCGGCCTGCACCGCCGTCAGCTTCGCCAGCACCTTGGCCAGTTCGGCCGGATCGTTGACCGCCCAGCCGCGCTGCGGGTCCAGCCGCAGGCGCGCGCCATTGGCGCCGCCGCGCATGTCGGTGCCCCGGAAGGTCGAAGCCGAGGCCCAGGCCGTGCGCACCAGTTCGGGCGTCGTCAGGCCGGAGGCGAGCACCTTGGCTTTCAGCGCGCTCTGGTCCGCTTCGCCCAGGGGTGCGAAGCTCGCCTGCGGCAGCGGATCCTGCCACGAGAACGTCTGGTTCGGAACGTCCTTGCCCAGATAGCGCGCCTGCGGGCCGAGGTCGCGGTGCGTCAGCTTGAACCACGCGCGGGCGAAGGCCTGCGCGAATTCCTCGGGATTCTCGTGCCAGCGCTGCGCGATCTTGAGGAATTCGGGGTCCTGCTTGATCGCGATGTCGGTGGTGAACATGATCGGCGCGTGGGTCTTGCCCTTGATGTGCGCGTCGGGGACCATGTTGGCGGCCGCCGGGTCGGTGGGAATCCACTGCGTCGCGCCCGCCGGGCTCTTGGTCTTAACCCACTCCATTCCGAGCAGGTTGTCGAGGTACTGCGAGGTGAACTTGATCGGATTCGCCGACCACGCCCCTTCGAGGCCGCTGGTGATGGCATCCTCGGCATTGCCCTTGCCGCACGTGTTCTCCCAGCCCAGGCCCTGCTTCTCGGTCCCGGCGGAGGAGGGATCGGCGCCCATGCACTTGTTCGGATCATGCGCGCCGTGGGCCTTGCCGAAGGTGTGGCCGCCCGCGATCAGCGCCAGCGTCTCCTCGTCGTTCATCGCCATGTTGCCGAAGGCGCGGCGGATGTCGGCGGCGGCGGAGATCGGATCGTGGTTGCCGTTCGGGCCTTCCGGGTTGACGTAGATGAGGCCCATCTGCGTCGCGGCGAGCGGGCCTTTGAGGTTGCCCTTCGCGTCGCGGCGCTTGTCGGTCATCATCTTGGTTTCCGGCCCCCAGAACACAAGGTCCGGCTGCCATGCGTCGATGCGGCCGCCCGCGAAGCCGATGGTCTTGAAGCCCATGTCCTCCAGCGCGACGTTGCCGGTCAGCACCATGAGGTCGCCCCATGACAGCTTGCGGCCGTACTTCTGCTTGATCGGCCAGACGAGGCGGCGGGCCTTGTCGAGACTGACGTTGTCGGGCCACGAATTCAGCGGCTCGAAGCGTTGTTCGCCGCCGTCCGAACCGCCGCGCCCGTCGCCGACGCGGTAGGTGCCCGCGCTGTGCCAGGCCATGCGGATGAAGAACGGGCCGTAGTGTCCGTAGTCGGCGGGCCACCACGATTGCGAGGTGGTCAGCACCTTGCGGATGTCCGCCTTGACCGCGTCGAGGTCGAGCGTGGCGAACTCCTTCGCATAGTCGTAATCGGCACCGTAGGGGTTGGACTGCGCCTCGTGCTGGCGCAGCGCGGTGAGGTCGAGGGTGCTGGGCCACCAGTCCTTGTTGGACATGCCGCCGGGCTTGGTGCCGGCGGGAGGGGCGGGCTGTTCGGTGACCGTCTCCGCCTCGGTCGCGGCCTTGTTCGGCTTGGCCTGTTCGGCGGCCGACGCGGGCGCTGCGAGCGCGCAGCACGCGGCGCCGAGCATCAGCGCGAGCATGCGGTTTCCAGGGGTGTTCATGGCCTCTCTCCTCCTGTTGCTTTGGCCCTTGCAAGGGCGGCCAGAGGGTACGCCCCGAGGGACGGGACCGTTAGTGCGCTTCGTCGATGAGAGTGATCGGGCAGGGCGATCAAAATCGAAAGGTTAAGCGAGCTGCGCGATTTGTTGCCGCTCCATCGCCGGGGCGTTGCGCGCGGGCGGCTCTGGAAACGCGAGGCGAGCTGGCCTAATAGACAATCCTGTTGAATAGCGCGCATGGGAGAGACCGCGTGACCGAACCGGAGGCTTACGAGCCCAGCCGTCTGACCGCAGCGGACATGGACGCCGAAGTGCTCGCCACTTATCCGACCGAGGCGTTTCTCTCGAAGGACTACCTTGCGGCGGAGAAGACGCTGCTGTGGCCCAAGGTCTGGCAGATGGTCGAGCGCGAGAGCGACCTGCCGAACCCCGGCGACTGGCTGACTTACGACGTCGCCGACGAATCCGTGATCGTGCTGCGCAAGGACGACGGTTCGCTGAAGGCCTTCCACAACGTCTGCCCGCACCGGGGGCGCCAGCTCGTGTCGGTGCCGGACATGCTGCCGGGAAAGGTCCATGATGTCCGGGGCTCGAACCGGCGCAACTTCATCTGCGGCTTCCACGGCTGGACCTTCGACCTCGAGGGGCAGAACACCTACATCCTCGATCCGCAGGACTGGCAGAACAAGCTGACGGCAGAGATGACCTGCCTGTCCGAAGTCCAGGTCGATACCTGGGGCGGCTACATCTACATCACGATGGACCCCGACGCCGTGCCGCTGGCCGAGTGGATGGGCCGTGCGGGGGAAATCCTCGGTCACTTCCAGCTGGAGAAGATGCACTACAAGTGGCGCCAGTGGGCGATCTACGACTGCAACTGGAAGACTGCGATCGAGGCGTTCCTCGAACCCTACCACGTCGCGGGCACGCATACCCAGCTGCTGGCCTATGGCGATTACTATGCGCTGAGCCGCCAGTACGGGCTGCACTCGGTCTCCAGCTACGACACGCGCGATGCCAAGTTCGAGATGAGCGAGAGCGCCGGCACCACCCGCGCCGGCAAGGGCGACGACCCGCGCGTTTCCACCTACGAGCTGATCCGCGAGAACTACGAGACGGTGAACTACTCCGCCTCCACCGAGACGCTGGTGAACGCCGCCGCTCGCCTCCAGATCGAGCTTCCGGAGGACGCCACCCCGCAGGAATGCATCGCCCACTGGCTGAAATCCGCCAAGGCCGACGACGCCGCGCGCGGGGTGATCTGGCCCGAGGTTCCGCCCGAGATCAAGAAGGAAGGCGGCCTCGCCTGGGGCCTGTTCCCCAACCAGAACATCCTCCACGGCGAGACCTTCGCGCTGTGCTACCGCGTGCGCCCCTACAAGGATGACCCGGACAAGTGCGTGTTCGAAAGCTACGCCCTCGAACGCTTCCCGGAAGGGGAGGCGCCGCAGACCGAGTGGACCTATGCCGACCCCATCGGCGAGAACTGGGGATCGGTGTTGGCGCAGGACTTCTCCAACATGCAGTTCGTGCAGAAGGGCATGAAGTCCAGCGGCTTTCGCGGACCCTTGCCCAACCCGCACCAGGAGCAGAAGGTCATCAACCTCCACCGCAACCTGGCGAACTTCATGGGCGGGCGAGGGGCGCCGACCAAGCTGGACGTCTGGCCCCGGAACTGAGCTGCATACTCGGGAGTTTTACGAGGGTTAACGGGCGCGCCGTCCATTTTTGACGCGCCTCCTCGAAAGGCTCGTCCATGAACACGAAGATTCTCGCCCTGGCCCTTGCCGGTTCCACCGTGGCGCTCAGCGCCTGCGCCACGGACGGCTATGGCGGCGGCTATGGCTACAGCTCGGTCGGCTGGGGCACGCCTTATGCCTATGACGGCTATTACGACGGGTACTACGGCCCGATCCACGACGGCTACTGGGGCAGCGACGACTACTTCTACTACCGCAACAACGACCGCGACCACCGCTACCGCCGGGGCGACCGCAACCACATCATGCGCGCACCCCCTCAGGGCCAGCACAACTACCAGCCGTTCCGGGGCGAGATGCGCCCGCAGCAGGGCATGAAGATGCCGATGTGGCGCGGCGGCGGCGATCATGATGGCGGCGGACGCGGCGACGGCCGCCGACCGGGCCGCGGCCGCCGCTGAGGCGGCTCAGTCGTCCTCTTCCCGCGTGCGCCGTGCCTCGATGGTACGGCGCAGCTGCTCCAGCTTGGCGTCGATCACCGCGCGCGTCTCTTCCACGGTGGGCATCTGCGCCTCGATGTCGCGCCGGACCCGCTCGTAGAGCGCCGAGCCCGGCCGCGCGTCCTGCGTAGGCGGCGCGGCGTAGCGCTCCGGCATGCGCTGGCGCAGCAGGAACAGCATGAGCGCGGTGTCGTGGCGGGTATATGTGGCGACCACCTTGCCCTGGCTCGCCACCGGGCGTTCCTCGCCCAGGATCGCGCGTTCGAGCGCGCAGTCCTGCAGCCGCAGCATGCCCCGGTCGACCGCCTTGTCCCAAGCGGCCGAGAACCCTTCGGCGCCCTTCATCAGCCGCAGCTTGTAGAGCGCCTCGAGGCTCGCCCCGATCGCGCGGGCCGCCTGCGTGACGATCCCGCTGGCGGCGAGCGCGGCGATGAACATGCGCTGCCGGTCGGGCGTGATCGAGTTGCGGCGCGGACGGCTGTGCAGATAGGGCGCGAAGCCGAGCAGCGGATCGTCCGCCTCGGGCAAGTCCTCGAAGAAGGCCATGGCCGAAGTGCGCCGCGAAGGCCGCACCGACCGGCACCCCACACGTTCCTCCCCGAGCTTGTCTCGGGGAGGGGGACCGCCGACGCAGTCGGTGGTGGAGGGGGAAGACCGCGCACGAGATCGCCCGGCCTCACCGCCGGGCGCGGTATCGTCAGAAGATTTCACGCGAAGCCGCGAAGCCGCAAAGGATTTACCGCCGCGCCGGCGTCGAGCATGTGCCGGGGGCGTGGAGGATCGGTCCGTCATAAGGCGTGGAACTCCATGGGGTGTTGGAGTGGATGCCCCTCATGGCGGACCTATGTATCGCGGGCCGGGGTGTGTAGGAAAATGGTTTGTGATGCTAATCGGTAATAGCATCAATCAGCAGGTTTCGATGCTTTCACTATCTGGTAGCGTTTGGCGCGTTCATCCATCCAAAGTGTTCTGCTGAAGCAAACGTTTACCCTTCGACGGGTTTCATTTGAATATTGATCTAATCCCCATGAGAATACGTGCTTGTATTTCGCCAAATTTTCTCGGCTCATGGTGAATGCTACGGTGCGGCCTAGGTCGAAGTCAAACAGGCTTCCATATCCAGAGTTGGCGTTGAACGACGATATAGTCACATCTTTGCAAGTGACGCTATCGTCCTTATAGTCGCTCATTACGTATTGTTTTGTGCCTTCGTTTAATTTGTTAATCAAATTTACGCCTGAAATCACGTTTATATTTTGTACTCTGGCGTTGACCAGGTGGTGTGTTTGCCGGATTGGGGCTTCCGTAATAGCGACTAGGGTTTCTACGTCGCCTCTCCGTGCGCGCCCGAAATGTTCAAGATCTGTTTCGTCGACGTCTTGTCCGAGATTTTGCTTAAACACCCTATCTGTTAATCGGCGCAGGAGTTCGGCAGCTGAAATTCCAGCTGCGGCCGCCCCAATTGAAGCAAATGGCGTGCTCTCAATAATAGCGGCAAAGTCGGCTATTAAGCTTCCTTCGCGCATTGGGTTTGCGACTATTGAATGGCGCCCTTCAAAGTCGCCGCGTTGTCGGATTTTTCCTGTTTCAACATAGTTGGCGACTAAGGAAAGGGTTCTGGCAAAGCCTGCTAAGCCGGTGTAGCCGTCATAAGCTTCAAATTGATGCTTTTCTGCGAGATCGCCAGTCATATGAAGCTGAAATGGTACTTGAACTAAAGCCATCTTATGCCCCCTTATGGAGCGAAAGAGGAAAATTAGCGGGGTTTGTCAAGGATTGGTACGCGCAGGTTCCTGCTTAGGCGATGGGTGAAACGATGGGTGACTTGTCGGTTGGTGCAATTGGCGCGGCGGTTATCGCCGGCTTGGTGTCTTTAATGGGACTAATTATCAGCAAGGAATCCAAAATTTCCGACTTTCGTCAGGAATGGGTCAATAGTCTCCGTTCAGAAGTGGTCAATTTCCTCGTATCGTCTAACCAAATAGTTGACGCCTTTCAAGGTAATGAAAAAAATATCGATGAATTACAGAAAATAATTTCTCCGTTGTATTCAAAATTGAACGAATCATCATTTTTAATTTCACTACGATTGAACGCATCTGAATCTCAATCGCAGAAAGTGCTTTCCGCAATGCATGATCTCGTTTCGCTTCTTTCGAGCGGAGAGCGTTTTGGGGGTGATCGGGTGCGCCCTCTAGAGGCGGTTGTTCTTACGGAGGCTAAGTTGCTGCTAAAGGCGGAGTGGAAGCGAGTTAAAAGGGGTGAGTTTATATTCACCTTCACCAAATGGTCCTTGGTCGCTGCCTTGATGGCTGCGTCGTCATTTTTGATGATTGAACATGCTGGTGGAATTAGCCTTGGATTTCAAAAGCAGCGGATCATTAAGGATGTTGATAAGCGCGATCGTGCGCCAGCGGCTCATGCGCTCGAACCGTCCGCGAATTCCCAGACCTTATTGCGGCACAAATAGCTGTTCTTGACCCCATCCCCCCAATCCCCTAAAGGCGCGCATCCCTCGCGGGCTTGCTCGCGGTGGATATACAGAGCTGAACATTGCCGTTCCGGCGCGTTTCTCGCAGTTTTTCCGTGGCTTTCGGGCCTCGGCCAAGCGGGGAGACACGGATCGCTCTCTTCACCCGAATCGGGTGAGGGTGCATCCCTCGGGCGGGCGGCAAAGTAATCCGGCAGCGCTCATCGGCGGCCGGGTGGAGTGTTTTTCGGCTCACGGGTGCGGCCTTCCTCGTTTGAACGAGGGGGCAGGGCAAACCGATGGCGGTCCCAGTCCCCCAAGTTTTCTTGGCGCTGGGATGACGGCCTCGCGGTTTCCTTCCTGCATCGCGTGATCGTCTACTCTTCTCCCGTCATCGCAGTTGTGGCCCTCCCGGCCCGGTGACCACCGGGGTGCGACGGGTCGATACCGATGGTTTCGGTGTCGATCCATCGCACTCCCATTTGAAAGAAGAGTATAGATGCCCACTATCAACCAGCTGGTCCGCAAGGGCCGCGAACCGCAGAAGGCCAAGTCCAAGGTTCCTGCGATGGAGCAGAACCCGCAGAAGCGCGGCGTCTGCACCCGCGTCTACACGACCACCCCGAAGAAGCCGAACTCGGCACTTCGCAAGGTCGCCAAGGTGCGCCTGACCAACAGCCGCGAAGTCATTTCGTACATCCCGGGTGAAGGCCACAACCTGCAGGAGCACTCGGTCGTGCTCATCCGCGGCGGCCGCGTCCGCGATCTTCCCGGCGTTCGCTACCACATCCTGCGCGGCGTGCTCGACACCCAGGGCGTCAAGGATCGCAAGCAGAGCCGCTCGAAGTACGGCGCCAAGCGTCCGAAGTAAGCCACTCACAAGGCTCGCGGCGGGGCACCCGTCATCCCAGCGCAGGCTGGGACCGCTGGCAGCCTAGAAGCGGCCTTGAAGTACTAACACTTACCGAGCGCCCAGTGAGGCCAGCGGTCCCGGATCAAGTCCGGGATGACGTCTGAAGACCTCCGCTACGCTCCGGACCATTTGGAGTTTAAAAAATGTCACGTCGTCGTCGTCCCGAGAAGCGGGAAATCCTGCCTGATCCCAAGTTCGGGGATCTCATCCTGTCCAAGTTCATGAACAACCTCATGTACGACGGCAAGAAGTCGGTCGCCGAAGCGATCGTCTACGGTGCCATGGAAACCATGGAAACCCGCGCCAAGTCGGACCCGATCCAGCTGTTCCACGACGCCCTCAACAACGTCGCGCCGCAGATCGAAGTGCGTTCGCGCCGCGTCGGCGGTGCGACCTACCAGGTCCCCGTCGAGGTTCGTCCCGAGCGTGCGCAGGCTCTCGCCATCCGCTGGCTGATCACCGCCGCGCGCAACCGTCCCGAGACCACCATGTCGGCACGCCTCTCGGGCGAGCTGCTGGACGCCTCGAACAACCGCGGCAACGCGGTCAAGAAGCGCGAAGACACGCACCGCATGGCGGACGCGAACCGCGCCTTCTCGCACTACCGCTGGTAATGTGCTGAGTGTGCGCCCGGATGAGTTGGTCATTCGGGCGTCACACTTTTATTTCAGGGGGCGAGGGTCTATCTGAAGGCCGCTCTCGCTCCCGAAACCCTCGCTAAGGATTCTCCCATGGCACGCAGCCATCCGCTGAATATGTACCGTAACATCGGTATCATGGCGCACATCGACGCTGGCAAGACCACGACGACCGAGCGCATCCTCTACTACACCGGCAAGTCCTACAAGATCGGCGAAGTCCACGACGGCGCTGCGACCATGGACTGGATGGAGCAGGAGCAGGAACGCGGCATCACGATCACCTCGGCTGCCACCACCTGCTTCTGGACCGCAGAGGGCCAGGAATACCGCATCAACATCATCGACACCCCGGGCCACGTCGACTTCACCATCGAAGTCGAACGCTCGCTGCGCGTGCTCGACGGTGCGGTGGCATGCTTCGACGGCGTTGCCGGCGTGGAGCCGCAGTCGGAAACCGTATGGCGCCAGGCCGACAAGTACGGCGTCCCCCGCATGTGCTTCATCAATAAGTTGGACCGTACCGGCGCGAACTTCAAGTATTGCGTCCAGTCGATCATCGATCGTCTTGGTGCTACTCCGGCCGTGCTTTACATTCCTATTGGTCTGGAAGCCGACCTCAAGGGTCTCGTTGACTTGGTGCACAACCGCGCGATCGTCTGGAAGGACGAGTCGCTTGGTGCCGAATTCTTCTACGAAGAGATTCCGGCCGAGCTGGCTGACGAAGCCGCCGAGTACCGCATGAAGCTCATCGAACTCGCCGTCGAGCAGGACGACGAGGCGATGGAAGCGTACCTCGAAGGCAACGAGCCCGACGTCGCGACGCTCAAGAAGCTGATCCGCAAGGGTACGCTGGGCCATGCGTTCGTGCCGGTCGTCTGCGGTTCGGCGTTCAAGAACAAGGGCGTTCAGCCCCTGCTCGACGCCGTCGTCGATTACCTGCCTTCGCCGCTCGACATCGAAGACGTCCAAGGCGTCAAGGTCGACAGCGACGAGCCTGACAGCCGCCCGCCGGCCGACGACGCGCCGTTCTCGGCTCTCGCGTTCAAGGTCATGAACGACCCGTTCGTGGGCTCGCTCACCTTCGCTCGCATCTATTCGGGTACGCTCTCGAAGGGCACGTACCTGAACTCGGTGAAGCAGAAGAAGGAAAAGGTCGGCCGTATCCTCGAGATGCACGCCAACGAGCGTAAGGACATCGACGAGGCCTTCGCGGGCGACATCGTTGCTCTTGCCGGCATGAAGGAAACCACCACGGGCGACACGCTCTGCGCCGAACGCGCGCCGATCGTTCTCGAACGCATGGAATTCCCCGAGCCGGTCATCGAGCTGTCGGTGGAGCCCAAGACCAAGGCCGACCAGGAGAAGATGGGCATCGCGCTCAACCGTCTCTCGGCCGAGGATCCCTCGTTCCGCGTCTCGACCGACCACGAGTCGGGCCAGACCATCATCAAGGGCATGGGCGAACTTCACCTGGACATCATCGTCGACCGTATGCGTCGCGAGTTCAAGGTTGAGGCGAACGTCGGTGCGCCGCAGGTGGCTTACCGCGAATACCTCGGCAAGGCTGTGGACGTGGATTACACCCACAAGAAGCAGTCGGGCGGTACGGGTCAGTTCGGCCGCGTGAAGGTCAAGGTCACGCCGGGCGAGCGCGGTGCGGGCATCACCTTCAAGGACGAGATCAAGGGCGGTAACATTCCGAAGGAATATATCCCCGCGATCGAAAAGGGCATGCGCGAAACCGCTGCCTCGGGCTCGCTGGTCGGCTTCCCGATCATCGACTTCGAAATCGTCCTTTACGACGGTTCGTACCACGACGTCGACTCGAGCGCCCTGGCGTTCGAAATCGCCGGTCGCGGTGCCATGCGTGAAGTCGCCCAGAAGGCCGGCATCAAGCTGCTTGAGCCGATCATGAAGGTCGAGGTCGTGACCCCGGAAGAGTTCATGGGCGACGTCATCGGCGACCTCAACTCGCGTCGTGGCCAGATCCAGGGCACCGACAGCCGTGGTAACGCACAGGTCGTGGAGGCGAACACGCCGCTCGCGAACATGTTCGGCTACGTGAACTCGCTGCGCTCCTTCACCCAGGGCCGCGCGAACTACTCGATGATCTTCTCCCACTATGACGAAGTCCCGGCGAACGTCGCGGCCGAAGTCAAGGAGAAGCTCGCCTAAGGGCGGGCGGGATCAAGCATACTCTTGCCTGACGGCAGGATTGGTTATAGGGGCGGCGCCTGCATCCGCGGGCTCCGCTCCGATACCCCGCAGATTCGAAATCAAGACGAAAGAAGGTTTGAAAGATGGCCAAGGCTAAATTTGAGCGGAACAAGCCGCACTGCAACATCGGCACCATCGGTCACGTCGACCACGGCAAGACCACGCTGACCGCTGCGATCACCAAGGTGATGGCTGAAGCGTTCGGCGGCACCGCCGTCGACTTCGCCAACATCGACAAGGCTCCGGAAGAGCGCGAGCGCGGCATCACCATCTCGACCGCCCACGTCGAGTACGAGACCGACGCCCGCCACTACGCGCACGTCGACTGCCCGGGTCACGCTGACTACGTCAAGAACATGATCACCGGTGCCGCCCAGATGGACGGCGCGATCCTCGTCGTGAACGCTGCTGACGGCCCGATGCCGCAGACCCGCGAGCACATCCTGCTCGCTCGCCAGGTCGGCGTGCCGCAGCTGGTCGTGTACATGAACAAGGTCGACCAGGTCGACGACGAAGAACTGCTTGAGCTGGTCGAACTCGAAGTTCGCGAACTGCTCTCGTCGTACGACTTCGACGGCGACAACATCCCCGTCGTCAAGGGTTCGGCTCTGGCCGCTCTCGAAGGCCGCGACGACAACATCGGCAAGGAATCGATCCTTGAGCTGATGAAGGCCGTCGACGACTTCATCCCGCAGCCGCCCCGCCCGACCGACAAGCCCTTCCTGATGCCCGTCGAAGACGTGTTCTCGATCTCGGGCCGTGGTACGGTTGTGACCGGCCGCGTCGAGACCGGCATCGTCAAGGTTGGTGAGGAAGTCGAAGTCGTCGGCATCCGCAACACCCAGAAGACCACCGTCACCGGCGTCGAAATGTTCCGCAAGCTGCTCGACCAGGGTGAAGCCGGCGACAACATCGGTGCACTGGTTCGCGGTCTGAAGCGTGAAGACGTCGAGCGCGGCCAGGTTCTGGCCAAGCCGGGCACCGTGACCCCGCACACCGAGTTCTCGGCAGAAGTCTACGTTCTGTCGAAGGACGAAGGCGGTCGTCACACCCCGTTCTTCGCGAACTACCGTCCGCAGTTCTACTTCCGCACCACCGACGTGACCGGCGAAGTGATCCTCCCCGAGGGCACCGAGATGGTCATGCCGGGCGACAACGTCTCGCTGTCGGTCAAGCTGATCGCTCCGATCGCCATGGACGAAGGTCTGCGCTTCGCAATCCGCGAAGGCGGCCGCACCGTCGGCTCGGGCGTCGTTGCCTCGATCACGAAGTAATTCGTCGATCGGCCAACAACGGCTGAAGTGATTGGCCCGGCGTCTCGAAAGAGACGCCGGGCTTTTCGCGTTTATGGGATGCTTCGTCTCGTCATTGCGAGCGTAGCGAAGCAATCCAGGGCGGTGCAGCACTGCCCTGGATTGCTTCGCTACGCTCGCAATGACGGAAGGGGAGGGCGTTCAGACGGTGCGGCTCAGGGCTGCCGCAGTTCGCCCCGTGCGATCTTCCACGCATCCGACCCCTTGGGCGCCTCGGGAATGGACTTCAGGTCGATGTAATAGACGGGCTCCGGCACTTTGCCGAATGGTATGGTGATGCACGGGCCGAGGCAGCCCGGGAGGTTCCACAGGTCCGGCGGATGCAGCGCCCCTGTGCGCGTGCTCTCGTCGACGGATTTCGATGCGGGAACCCGCTCGCTGGAGCCGTCGCCGCCGTGGGAGCAGACGACGATCGTGCCGTCGTTGCCTCCATTGCTGGCGCGGGCTGCGTCGCGGCAGGCATCGTCTATCGGGCCGCCCCTTGGGTCGGGTATGTCGACGTGGGCCGTGAGAACGTCGGTGTCGTCGAGATCGATGGGAATTTCGCTTCCGGTGGGGCCGTAGGCAGAGCCTGCGGCGGCAGCGGGCGCGGAAGCAAGGCAAGCGAGGGTCAGCGCGGCAAGCACGCTGGAAATTGTCGTGGTAGTGGAGGGCATTGGCAGCGGCTTCTGTTAGGCGTCGCGATGCCAACCTAGGGAGTGCATCGGGCGCAGGGAAGGGCCGATGCGACGAACCGCGCTTCGTGCCGCCGAAAACCTGCCGATCCGCGTAAAATCAGGGCTTGCCCGACTCGCCCTTCACGTGTAGGGGCGCGGTTCGAATTTGACGGGACCTCGTGTCCTATGGCTCTTTCTCATCGGTAGTAGGTAATGGAAGCTCAGAACATCCGTATCCGCCTGAAGGCGTTTGACCATCGCGTGCTCGACCAGGCTACTGGCGAAATCGCTGACACGGCCCGCCGCACCGGCGCTCTGATTCGTGGCCCCATTCCGCTGCCGACCAAGATCGAGAAGTTCACGGTCAACCGTGGTCCGCACATCGACAAGAAGTCGCGTGAGCAGTTCGAAGTCCGCACCTACAAGCGTCTGCTTGATATCGTGCAGCCGAACGCCGCTACCGTTGACGCGCTGATGAAGCTGGACCTCGCGGCCGGCGTGAACGTCGAGATCAAGCTGGCCTGAAGCCGGTTTAACGGGGTGATCTGAAGAGGTCGCCCCGATGGTCCTTTCCGATCGGACCCTAACTAGATCGAGGACTATCTTGTCGGCTTCGCTAGCCGGCTTTGCGGGGAGAAACCCGCAGAGACAGCGCCCTGAGGGAAAAGCCCGAAGGGACACAAGGGATACCTCCGGCGACGCCTTCGGGTTTCGTTCGGGAATGCGTCCCCCGTCTCGCTTCCGTCAGTCCTTCGGGGCTTGCAGGGAGCACCTGACCCGGACGGGGTTCGTATCACACACAGGGTTGGACATGCGTGCGGGGGATGGTCCTGCGTACGCCTCTGTAAGGAGTAAGGTCATGCGTACCGGCGTGATCGCAAAGAAAGTCGGGATGACCCGCCTGTTCCAGGAGGACGGTCGCCACGTGCCCGTCACCGTCCTGGCGCTGGAGGATTGCCAGGTCGTCTCAGTCCGTACCGAAGAACGTGACGGCTACGTCGCCGTTCAGCTCGGTGCCGGCGAAGCGAAGCAGAAGAACGTTGCCAAGCCGCAGCGCGAACACTTCGCCAAGGCTCAGGTTCCCCTCAAGATGCGCGTCGCGGAATTCCGCGTCGCCGACGATGCCCTCCTCGAGGTTGGCGCGACGATTGCGGCTTCGCACTTCGTCCCGGGCCAGCTCGTCGACGTGGGCGGCCACACCCAGGGTAAGGGCTTCCAGGGCGCTATGAAGCGCTGGGGCTTCGGCGGTATGCGCGCCACCCACGGTGTGTCGATCTCGCACCGTGCGCACGGTTCGACGGGTAACCGTCAGGATCCGGGCAAGGTGTTCAAGAACAAGAAGATGGCCGGCCACATGGGCGACCGTCAGCGCACCCAGCAGAACCTCGAAGTCGTCCGCGTGGACGATGAGCGCGGCCTGATCTTCGTCAAGGGCTCGGTCCCGGGCGCGAAGAACTCGTGGCTGACCGTTGCGGACGCCGTCAAGGTCGACCGTCACGGCGAGGCTCCGTACCCCGCCGGCATCAAGTCGGTTGGCAACACCAACGACACGGCCGCTGCCGACACGCCTGCTGAAACCGCGGCGCCCGAAGCGACCGAAGGCCAGGAGGGCTAATCATGAAGGTTCAGGTCCTCAACATCGACGGTTCGACCGCCAACGGCGACATCGAGCTTTCGGACGACGTGTTCGGCCTCGAGCCGCGCGCGGACATCCTGCACCGCGTCGTCACCTGGCAGCTCGAGAACCGTCGCGGCATCGCCCGTGCGACCCGCGAGCGTTCGGAAGTCGCGCGCACCGGCAAGAAGTTCGGCAACCAGAAGGGCGGTGGTACCGCTCGTCACGGCGACCGCGCTGCTCCGGTGTTCATCGGCGGTGGTAAGGCTCACGGTGCCCGTCGCCGCGAGTTCAACATCTCGCTCAACAAGAAGATCCGTGCGCTCGGTCTGAAGATGGCCCTCTCGGCCAAGGCTCAGAACGGCCTCGTGATCGTCGACTCGCTCGACGTCGCCGACGCCAAGACCAAGGCTCTGGCCGGTCAGCTCGCCAAGGCGAACTTCGGCAAGAAGGTTCTCGTCATGGACGGCGATCAGGTCAACGAGGGCTTCGCCCTGGCGGCCCGCAACATCGTCGGCGTGAACGTTCTCCCGGCTGTCGGCGCGAACGTCTACGACATCCTGAAGCATGATACGCTGGTGCTGACGCGCGCCGCTGTCGAGAAGCTGGAGGCGCGTTTCAATGGCTAAGTCCGTCGACATTCGTCACTATGACGTGATCGTCGCCCCGCACATCACCGAGAAGTCGACCCTGCTTTCCGAGCAGAACGCAGTCGTCTTCAAGGTGGCCGACAAGGCGACCAAGCCCGAGATCAAGGCTGCCGTCGAGGCAATCTTCGATGTCAAGGTGACCGGCGTGAACACGCTCGTCGTCAAGGGCAAGACCAAGCGCTGGCGCGGTAAGGCTTACCGTCGCAGCGACGTGAAGAAGGCGATCGTCACGCTGGCCGAAGGCCAGTCGATTGACATCACCGAAGGCGCGCGGGGTTAATTTCCGATGGCACTCAAGCATTACAACCCGACCAGCCCCGCACGCCGCGGCCTGGTCCTCGTCGACAAGTCGTCGCTCTGGAAGGGCAAGCCCCTCAAGGCGCTGACCGAAGGCAAGAGCAAGACCGGCGGCCGCAACAACAAGGGTCACGTGACCTCGCGCGGCATCGCTGGCGGCCACAAGCAGAAGTACCGCTTCATCGACTTCAAGCGTCGCAAGTGGGACATGGAAGCCACCGTGGAGCGGATCGAGTACGATCCCAACCGCACCGCGTTCATCGCGCTGGTGAAGTACACGGACGGCGAACTGACCTACATCATCGCGCCGCAGCGTCTGGCAGTCGGTGACGTCATCGTCGCCGGCGAGAAGACCGACGTGAAGCCGGGCAACGCCATGCTTCTGTCGCAGATGCCGGTCGGCACGATCTGCCACAACGTCGAGATGAAGCCCGAAAAGGGCGGCCAGATCGCACGTTCGGCAGGGACCTATGTCCAGGTCGTCGGTCGTGACCGCGGCATGGTCATCGTCCGCCTGAACTCGGGCGAGCAGCGCTACCTGCGCGGCGATTGCATGGGCACGGTTGGCGCGGTCTCGAACCCCGACAACTCGAACCAGACCCTCGCCAAGGCCGGTCGCGGTCGCTGGCTGGGCCGTCGTCCGCTTACCCGCGGCGTCGCCAAGAACCCGGTCGACCACCCGCACGGTGGTGGTGAAGGCCGTACCTCGGGTGGTCGTCACCCGGTTACGCCCTGGGGCAAGCCGACCAAGGGTGCCCGCACCCGCAACAACAAGCAGACGGACAAGCTCATCATCCGTTCGCGTCACGCCAAGAAGAAGAGGTAAGTCACGATGGCACGTTCCGTCTGGAAAGGCCCCTTCGTCGACCTCTACCTTCTCAAGAAGGCCGAAGTCGCGCAGGATGCCGGCAGCCGCGCTGGTCCGATCAAGACCTGGTCGCGTCGCTCCACCATTCTCCCGCAGTTCGTTGGTCTCACCTTCCAGGTGTACAACGGGCACAAGTTCATTCCCGTTGCGGTCAACGAGGACATGGTCGGTCACAAGCTGGGTGAGTTCGCTCCCACCCGCTCGTTCCCCGGCCACGCCGCCGACAAGAAGGGCAAGCGCAAGTGAGCAAGCAAGCAGCACCCCGCCGCGTAGGTGACAAGGAAGCTCTTGCGGTCAACACGAACATTCGTGGTTCGGCCCAGAAGCTCAACCTTGTCGCCGCCCTGATCCGCGGCATGCGCGCGGAAGACGCGATGAACGTCCTGGCCTTCTCCAAGAAGGCCATGGCGGTCGACGCCCGCAAGGTTCTCGCCTCGGCGATCGCCAACGCGGAAAACAACCACAACCTCGACGTCGACGCTCTCGTCGTCGCCGAGGCGTCGGTCGGCAAGTCGGTGACCATGAAGCGTTTCCACGCTCGTGGCCGCGGCAAGTCCACGCGCATCCTGAAGCCGTTTTCGCGCCTGCGGATCGTCGTTCGCGAAGTCGAGGAGGCCTGATCCATGGGTCATAAGAGCAATCCGATCGGTCTGCGCCTGCAGATCAACCGTACCTGGGACAGCCGTTGGTTCGCCGAAGGCCGGGACTACGGCAAGCTGCTTGAGGAAGACCTCAAGATCCGCAAGTTCATCATCGAGACCCTGCCGCAGGCTGCGATCTCGAAGGTGGTGATCGAGCGTCCGGCCAAGCTGTGCCGCATCTCGATCTTCGCTGCCCGTCCCGGTGTCATCATCGGCAAGAAGGGCGCGGACATCGAGAAGCTGCGCAAGCAGCTGGCCGCGATGACCTCGAGCGAAGTGAAGCTGAACATCGTCGAAATCCGCAAGCCGGAAGTCGATGCCAAGCTGATCGCCCAGGGTATCGCCGACCAGCTGATCCGCCGCGTGGCGTTCCGCCGTGCGATGAAGCGCGCGATGCAGTCCGCCATGCGTCTGGGTGCCGAAGGCATCAAGATCATGTGCGGTGGCCGTCTCGGCGGCGCTGAAATCGCCCGTCTGGAGCAGTACCGCGAAGGTCGCGTTCCGCTTCACACGCTGCGTGCGAACATCGACTATGCCGCTGCCGAGGCGCTGACCGCCTACGGTATCATCGGCATCAAGGTGTGGGTCTTCAAGGGCGAGATCCTTGGTCACGACCCGATGGCGCAGGATCGACTGATGATGGAGGCTCAGACCTCCGGCGTCCGTCCGGCCCGCTGAGTCTAGGATAGAGTTAGCACCATGCTGCAACCGAAAAAGACCAAGTTCCGCAAGGCCTTCAAGGGCCGGATCAAGGGCGACGCCAAGGGTGGCACCGACCTGAACTTCGGTTCCTACGGCCTCAAGGCCATGGAGCCCGAGCGGATCACCGCCCGCCAGATCGAAGCGGCCCGCCGCGCGATCACGCGTCACCTCAAGCGCCAGGGTCGTCTCTGGATCCGCGTCTTCCCGGACGTGCCGGTTTCGAAGAAGCCTGCCGAAGTCCGTCAGGGTAAGGGCAAGGGTTCGGTCGAATACTGGGCGGCCCGCGTCAAGCCCGGCCGTATCCTGTTCGAAGTGGACGGTGTTGCCGGCCAGCTCGCCGCCGAGGCTTTCAGCCGCGCCGCGATGAAGCTGCCGATCAAGACCAAGGTCGTCGCCCGCCTCGGTGACACCTCGCACCTGGGAGGCGAATAATGGCCAAGACCGAAGATCTTCGCGCCAAGACCGACGACCAGCTGACCGCTGACCTCGTCGATCTCAAGCGCGAGCAGTTCAACCTGCGTTTCCAGGCTGCTACGAGCCAGCTCGAAGCCCCGGCACGCATCAAGGAAGTCCGTCGCGACATCGCCCGCATCAAGACGCTCCAGGCTGAGCGTTCCGCCGCGGCGAAGGCGTAAGGAGAAACACGATGCCCAAGCGTATTCTTAGCGGGACTATCGTCTCCGACAAGACGGACAAGACCGTGACCGTGCTCGTCGAGCGCAAGGTGAAGCACCCCCTCTACGGGAAGATCATCCGCCGCTCGAAGAAGTACCACGCCCACGACGAGGACAACGCCTTCAAGACCGGCGAGAAAGTCCGGATCGAGGAGACGGCGCCTTACTCGAAGACCAAGACCTGGAAGGTTCTTGACCGTCTTCAGGCGAGCAAGGGTACGGCACTCGAAGCCGAGGTTTGATCCTCCGCTGAGATCGAAGCCGGGGCTGCAAAGTCCCGGCTTTGGCCTTACCTGACACAAGTGTTGACCTTCGCGGGTGAATGCGGCAAAGGGCCGCCTTCGCCCGCGCAGGGCGACTCGGGCCTCTTCGGGGGCCTGTCTTTTTAGGAACTGCCGGACTGGTTCCGGCAAGCCAGATGAGAAGGACTCGGATCGATGATCCAGATGCAATCCAATCTCGACGTGGCGGACAACAGCGGCGCGAAGCGCGTCCAGTGCATCAAGGTACTGGGTGGCTCCAAGCGTCGTTTCGCCGGCGTCGGCGACATCATCGTGGTGTCGATCAAGGAGGCGCAGCCCCGCGCTCGCGTCAAGAAGGGCGACGTTCACCGTGCTGTGATCGTGCGCACCCGCAAGGACGTGCGCCGCACGGACGGCAGCGTGATCCGCTTCGACAGCAATGCTGCCGTGCTGATCAACAAGAACGAGGAGCCGATCGGCACCCGTATCTTCGGCCCCGTGGTGCGCGAACTGCGCGGCCGTGGCTTCATGAAGATCATCTCGCTCGCGCCGGAGGTGCTGTAATGGCCGCCGCTAAGATCAAGAAGGGTGACTCCGTCGTCGTCCTGTCCGGCAAGGACAAGGGCCGCACCGGCACCGTGCTTCAGGTTATCCCGAAGGACGGCAAGGTCGTGGTTGAAGGCGTGAACGTCGCTACCAAGCACCGCAAGCCGACCCAGCAGAACCCGCAGGGTGGCATCGACCGCGTTCCCGCTCCGATGGCGATCAGCAAGATCGCCGTTGCGGACAAGGACGGCAAGCCGACCCGCGTTCGCTTCGAAATCAAGGACGGCGTCAAGGTCCGCGTGGCCGTGAAGTCCGGGGAGACGATCGATGGCTGAGCAGTACACTCCGCGTCTGCGCACGAAGTTCGACGCTGAAATCGCGAAGGCGATGACCGAGAAGTTCGGTTACAAGAACGTGATGGAAATCCCGAAGATCGAGAAGATCACGCTCAACATGGGCGTCGGTGAAGCCAGCCAGGACAAGAAGAAGGTCCAGACTGCCGCTGCCGAGATGGAACTCATCGCCGGTCAGAAGCCCGTCATCACCAAGGCCCGCAAGTCGATCGCACAGTTCAAGCTGCGCGAAGGCATGCCGATCGGCTGCAAGGTGACGCTCCGCCGCGAGCGCATGTACGAGTTCCTGGATCGTCTCGTCACGATCGCGATGCCCCGCATCCGCGACTTCCGTGGCCTGAACCCCAAGTCGTTCGACGGCCGTGGCAACTACGCCATGGGCCTGAAGGAGCAGATCATCTTCCCGGAGATCAGCTACGACAAGATCGACAAGGTTCGTGGCATGGACATCATCGTGACCACCACCGCGAAGACCGACGACGAAGCGCGCGAGCTGCTGCGTCTGTTCGGTTTCCCGTTCCCGGCTGAAGAGTCGGAACAGCAGGAGGCGGCGTGAGCCGCTGAGGAAGAGAGCTTAAGTCCATGGCGAAACTGAGTTCCGTGAACAAGAATGAGCGTCGCAAGAAGCTCGTCAAGAAGTATGCAGGCAAGTACGAACGCCTCAAGGCGGTCGCTGACGATCAGTCGCTCGATGAAACCGAGCGTCTCATTGCTCGCCTGAAGCTGGCCGAGATCCCGCGCAACGCAAACCCCACCCGGGTTCGCAACCGTTGCGCCACGACCGGCCGTCCGCGCGGTTATTACCGCAAGTTCGGCCTGTGCCGCGTCGAGCTGCGTGATCTTGCCAACAAGGGCATGATCCCCGGCGTGACCAAGTCGAGCTGGTAAGGGTTAGAAGCAATGGCATTGACCGATCCCCTGGGTGATATGCTCACCCGCATCCGCAACGGCCAGCAGGCGAAGAAGGACTCCGTCCTGTCGCCGGCCTCGAAGCTGCGTGCGCGCGTCCTGGAAGTTCTCCAGCGTGAAGGCTACATCCGTGGCTTCTCCGACGACGCCACCGGCGCCCACCCGCAGCTGCGCATCGAGCTGAAGTACTTTGAAGGCGAAGCCGCCATCAAGCACATCGCTCGTGTCTCCAAGCCCGGCCGCCGCGTCTACTCGGGTTCCAAGGAACTCCCGGTTGTGCGCAACGGTCTCGGCATCACCATCGTCTCGACGCCGCGTGGCGTGCTCTCGGATGCCGAAGCACGTGCACAGAACGTCGGCGGCGAAGTGCTGGCGGAGGTGTTCTAATGAGCCGCATCGGTAAGAAGCCGGTGGCCGTTCCCAACGGCGTCACCGCCAACATCGACAACGGTGTTCTCTCGGTAAAGGGCCCCAAGGGCACCCTGACCCTGGGTCTGTCGGACCTCGTCACCTACTCGGTGGACGACGGTGCGATCGCCGTGCAGCCCATCGGCCAGTCGAAGCAGTCGCGCAGCCACTGGGGCCTTCAGCGCACCCTCGTGTCGAAC
The DNA here is from genome assembly GCF_027922145.1 of Novosphingobium resinovorum. Lineage (GTDB taxonomy): Bacteria > Pseudomonadota > Alphaproteobacteria > Sphingomonadales > Sphingomonadaceae > Novosphingobium > Novosphingobium resinovorum. The sequence goes on from NZ_BSFC01000044.1 coordinate 237,203, forward strand.
CTGATCGAAGGCGTCACCAACGGCTTCACCAAGATCCTCGACATCAAGGGCGTCGGCTACCGTGCCGCTTCGCAGGGCAAGACCCTGAAGCTGCAGCTCGGCTACTCGCACGACGTCGACATCGCCGTGCCGGAAGGCATCGAGGTCAAGACCCCGGATAACACCACGGTCGAAATCTCGGGCATCGACAAGCAGAAGGTCGGCCAGCTTGCGGCCGAAATTCGCCGCTGGCGCAAGCCTGAGCCCTACAAGGGCAAGGGTATCGCCTACCGCGGTGAGTACATCTTCCGCAAGGAAGGGAAGAAGAAGTAATGGCAAAGCTGTCTCTCTTCGATCGCCGCGCGCGCCGCGTTCGCACCGCGCTCAAGGCCCGTTCGGGTGGTCGTCCCCGTCTGTCGGTGCACCGCACCGGCCGTCACATCTATGCGCAGATCATCGACGATGCGCAGGGCCACACCGTCGCTGCAGCCAACACGCTGGGCGCCAAGGGCACCGACCTCGACGCCGCGACCCGCGTGGGCAAGGAACTCGCCGAGGCCGCCAAGAAGGCGGGTGTTACCTCGGTCGTGTTCGACCGCGGTGGCTTCCTGTATCACGGCCGCGTCAAGGCGCTTGCCGAAGCCGCCCGTGAAGGCGGGCTGGAGTTCTGATCATGGCTGACGAAAACAACAACACGCAGCCGGTTTCGGCTGAAGCACCCCAGGGCGGCGCGCCGTTCGAGGGTAACCGCGAAGGCGGCCGTGGTCGTGGCGGCCGTGGCCGTGGCGGCAACGATCGCGGTGGTGAGCGCGGTGGCCGTGGCGGCCGTCGTGACGACCGTCGCGGCAACCGCAACGCCGACGAGGAGCAGGGTGAAGAGCTGATCGAAAAGCTCGTTCACATCAACCGCGTCTCCAAGACCGTCAAGGGCGGTAAGCGCTTCGGCTTCGCCGCGCTCGTCGTCGTCGGTGACGGCAAGGGCCGCGTGGGCTTCGGTCACTCGAAGGCCCGCGAAGTTCCCGAGGCGATCACCAAGGCGACTGCCTCGGCCAAGAAGAAGATGATCCGCGTCGCGCTGAAGGAGGGTCGTACCCTCCATCACGACGGCAAGGGCCACTTCGGCGCCGGCAAGGTGAACGTGCGTACGGCTCCGGCCGGTACGGGCATCATCGCCGGTGGTCCGATGCGCGCCGTGTTCGAGAGCCTGGGCGTCGCTGACGTCGTCACCAAGTCGGTGGGCACCTCGAACCCGTACAACATGATCCGCGCCACCTTCGACGCGCTGACCACGCAGACTTCGCCGAAGTCGGTGGCCCAGCGTCGTGGCAAGAAGATCGCCGACCTGCTTGGTCGCGGTGGTGCTACCGAGGTAGAGGCCGAGGCCGCTGCCGAAGCCATCGTGGAGTAAGCATCATGGCGAAGATCAAGATCCAGCAGATCGGTTCGCCGATCCGTCGCCCCGAGAGCCAGAAGAAGATCCTCATCGGTCTCGGCCTCGGCAAGATGCACCGTATCGTGGAGCGCGAAGACACCGCCGAAGTGCGCGGTGCCATCGCCAAGCTGCCGCACATGGTGAAGATCGTCGACTGAACCTTCACAGGTTCACGCTGAACGAGACAGAAGGGCCTCGGTGGAAACACCGGGGCCTTTTTGCGTGGGTGGCCGGCCCTTCGACAAGCTCAGGGTGACCCTTCGACAGGCTCAGGGAGAGCGGGGCTAAGTGCAAACCTCCCAATCCCGCTCAGGCTGAGCTTGTCGAAGCCCCAGGGGCATGGCGGGCCTTCCCGCAAGTAATGCTCTTCCAACCGCGCGCGGCTATGCTATTCGCGCCAGCTTCATCGGCGCCTCGGGCGCCACGGATTCCAATCGGGGACAGGTCTTGATCGGCAAGCGGCTTCTGACGGCCACCATCCTGTGCATGGGCGCGCTGACGACGGCCGCGTGCTCGGACGACGCGCCCAAGGGCAATCTCGGCGTCGAGGGCGCCTCGGTAACCCAATGCGGCGACCTGCGTGCGGATACCGCGTTCCTGGACAAGCTGCGCAAGGGTGACCGCTCGCTGCGCCGCAAGCTGAAGGACGGCAGCGCCAACGCCGTGGCGGAGGCACACAAGGCGCTCGACATGGGCGACTTTCGCCTGATTGCCGCGACGACGCCGACCGGCATCTCCACCGAGGCTTACGGCGTACAGTGCCGCATGCTTGGCGGCCTTTCGCCATGGACCGTGCGCGCGGTGGCCTTCGTGCCCGAGGGCAAGGTCGAGGGCGGGCAACAGAAGCCCGACGATACCGTCACCGGCTTCGGTCGCCGCTACAACGCCGCGATGCTGGCCGATCCGCGCTATCCTTATGCCGACGTGTGCCGGGCAGTGGACAAGGCGGGGCCGCAGCCTGCGCTTCCCGACAATTCCGATGCGGGCGTCGAGCAGCCTTATGGTTTCGCCGAACTGGGCGTCGCGCGCATGGAGCACGGGCTCGGCGCGGCGGCGCGGCGCGGCTCGATCCGGGATATCGGCATCCTGCTGGAGCGCGACCCCAAGGGCATCGACAAGCCCGATCTGTTCGGCTTGACGCCGCTCGCCTGGGCGGTCGCCTACCATCGCTGGCCTGCCGCGCAGGCGCTGCTGCGGGCCAAGGCAGACCCGATCGGCGGGACGTGCCAGACCACCATCGACCGCCAGTCGCCGCTGCAGATCGCGCGCGTGATGCGCTGGTACGGTGTCATCCGCGCGATGCGGCCGCTGGTGACCGAAGAGCAGTTCGCCAGTCTGCGCCAGAAGCCGCGCTGGGATGACGCCAGCCTCGTCGAGTTCAACCATGCGCTCACCGAACTCAAGGAGCGTTACGATACGCAGCTGAAAGCCAAGCCGTTCGGCCGCTACGACCTGAACTTCCAGGTGGACGAGCAGGGCAACACGACAGAGTGCAAGATGGATCCGGCATCCGTCTCGCCCGCGTTCGACAAGGAACTGTGCGGGCTGGCGGTGGAGATCGTGCGCTGGGCGCCTGCGCGCGACGCCTTCGGTACGCGGGTTCCGGAGAGCGCGAAGCTGCTGGTGGGCTTCGGCGGCGGCAGCTGAGGCTGTCCTACATCCCGTGATCCATGCGATAGCGGATGGGTGAGGGCAGCATCGCTCTCGCTCGCTTTTTCGTCATCCCCGCGAAGGCGGGGACCCAGCTGATGTTTTCGCAAGAGGCAATGTCAGGAGATGGGTTCCCGCCTTCGCGGGAATGACTGGTAGATGATACAGATGTGGATGGCGCTCCGAAGCGGGCAAGGGTGCACGCGAAAGGTCACAGGGAATGGTCGCAAGTCATTCTCTGTAAAGGAGCAATCTCGGGGTTTCGCAGGCTCTTCTGTGTAAACCCGGAAGGCGGTTGATCTGCTTTTCCCGAATCCGGGGTGACAAGCCTGCCCTCATCCGCTAGGGGCGCCGCTTCCTATCAGCGCGACTCAAAGCGAAAGCGAGTGCAGAACATGAAACTGAATGACATCCGTGACAACGCCGGCGCCCGTCACCGCCGCATGCGCGTCGGCCGTGGTATCGGCTCGGGCAAGGGCAAGACCTCGGGTCGCGGCCAGAAGGGTGCCAAGGCACGCTCGGGCGTTTCGATCAACGGCTTCGAGGGTGGCCAGATGCCGCTCCACATGCGCCTGCCGAAGCGCGGCTTCTCGAACAAGAAGTTCGCCAAGGACTTCGCGGAAGTGAACCTGGGCCTCGTCCAGAAGTTCATCGACGCTGGCAAGCTGGACATCGCTGGCGTGGTCGATCACGCGGCGCTCAAGGCCGTCGGCCTGGCCCGTGGCGGCAAGGACGGCGTGCGCCTCCTCGCCAAGGGTGAACTGACCTCGAAGGTCACCTTCAACGTTGCCGGTGCTTCGGCCGGTGCCGTTGCCGCGGTCGAAAAGGCCGGCGGTTCGGTGATCGTGCCCGCCAAGGAAGAGGCTGCGGCCTGATTTCCGGCGCGACACGCTAAGGCATAAGGAGAGGGCGGGCGCCGGGCGCTTCGCCCTCTCTTGCTGTAAGGTGTCGACAAATGTGATGCGCGAGCGGCACACTGGAGCCGATTCGTGCGGGACGGGTCTTCCCGACCTCGTTCCAATGTCTATATGGCCAGTTTCCTTCCCGGGTTCGACAAGGCAGGCATGAGCCGCTAAGGGCGAGTCCGATTAGATTCTTCGAGGCTTTTTAGAACGTCATGGCTTCACGCGCCGACAACATCGCCAGCACGCTCAGCCTGGCCAATTTCTCCAAGGCCACCGAGCTGAAGAACCGCATCTGGTTCACCATCGGCGCGCTCATCGTGTTCCGCTTTTTGAGCTTCGTTCCGCTGCCGGGTGTGAACCCGGTCGCGCTGCGCGATCTCTATCTGCAGACGCAGGGCGGCATCCTTGACCTGTTCAACACGTTCTCGGGCGGTTCGCTTTCGCGCATGAGCCTGATCGCGCTCGGCGTGATGCCGTACATCACCGCCTCGATCGTGGTGCAGCTGGCCGCCTCGCTCCATCCGGCGCTCGTCGCGCTGAAGAAGGAAGGCGAAGCCGGACGCAAGAAGCTCAACCAGTACACGCGCTACGGCACCGTGCTGCTGTGCATCGTGCAGGGCTACGCGATCGCCACCGGCCTCGAGGCGCTGTCGACCTCGCGCGGTCTTGGCGCCGTGGTCGATCCCGGCATCCCGTTCCGCGTCGGCGCGGTGATCTCGCTGATCGGCGGCACCATGTTCCTGCTGTGGCTGGGTGAGCAGATCACCTCGCGCGGGATCGGCAACGGCGTCTCGCTCATCATCATGGCAGGTATCGTCGCGCAGATGCCGACGTTCGCCAGCAACCTGGGCTCGGCCTACTCGGCGGGCGACACCGGTTCGATCCTTATCATCGCGCTGATCGCGCTGGTAGTGGCGATGATCCTGATGATCTGCTTCATGGAACGCGCCACGCGCCGCCTGCTGATCCAGTATCCCAAGCGCGCCACGCAGCGCGGCATGATGCAGGCCGACCGCAGCCACCTGCCGCTCAAGCTCAACACCGCCGGCGTGATCCCGCCGATCTTCGCCAGTTCGCTGCTGCTGCTGCCGCTGACGATCAGCCAGTTCGCCGGCAAGTCGCTGACGCCGGATTCGACGATGGGCAAGATCGTGGTCTCGCTCAACCAGTACCTGGGCCACGGCAAGCCGCTCTACATGCTGCTCTACGCAGCGGGCATCATCTTCTTCTGCTTCTTCTACACCGCAGTCGTCTTCAATCCGGAAGAGACCTCGGACAACCTGAAGAAGAACGGCGGCTTCATCCCGGGCATCCGTCCGGGCAAGAACACCGCAGTCTATCTCGACTACGTTCTGACGCGTATCACCGTGATCGGTGCGGCCTACTTGGTCATCGTCTGCACGGTGCCTGAGTACTTCCTGTCGATGACGGGCTTGCCGCTGCTGTTCATGGGTGGCACGAGTCTGCTGATCGTCGTCAACGTGACCGTGGATACGATCACGCAGATTCAGTCGCACCTGCTGGCGCACCAGTACGGCGACCTCATCAAGAAGGCCAAGCTGAAGGGCCGCATGCGCTGAGGCGCGTGCCGATAACGTAAAACCGAGGGGGATTCAGGGCGTGAACATTATCCTGCTGGGACCGCCGGGGGCGGGCAAGGGAACCCAGGCGCAGCGTCTCGTCGACAAGCATGGCATGCGCCAGTTGTCGACCGGCGACATGCTGCGCGCCGCGGTCAAGGCGGGGACGCCGACCGGACTCGAAGCCAAGGCGGTCATGGAGCGTGGCGAGCTGGTCTCGGACGCGATCGTGTCGGCGCTGATCGGGGACGAACTCGACGCGATGGGCGTGGATACCGGCGCCATCTTCGACGGCTACCCGCGGACCGAAGCGCAGGCGGAATCGCTCGACGGCATTCTCGAAGCGCGCGGCCGCAAGCTCGATCACGTGATCGAACTGGAAGTGAACGAGGACGCGCTGGTCGAGCGCATCACCGGCCGCTTCACCTGCGCCACTTGCGGCAAGGGCTACCACGACACCTTCGAGAAGCCGAAGGTCGAAGGCACTTGCGACAAGTGCGGCGGGCACGAGTTCAAGCGGCGTCCTGACGACAATGCCGAGACCGTGCGCACCCGCATGGCCGAGTACCGCGCCAAGACCGCGCCGATCCTGCCCGTCTACGAAGCGCGCGGCATTGTCGCCAAAGTCGACGGCATGGCGGACATGGACGAGGTGACGGCGGCGATCGAGGCGATCCTCGCGGGCTGATTCTGTTCCAGAGTGAAACGAGTAACGAAACCCGGAAAGTGGCTCAGGGCATTTTCCGGGTTTTTCGTTTTGTCGGCGCGGCGCAGGGGTAGGGATGACGTCAGCCATGCGATCTGGCATGGACGGTGTCGCGACATTGACGGGGCCTTCGCGGCCGGGCAGGGGCAGCTTTATGAAGTCTTTCGCATTTGCGCTGGCGACGGCCGGCATGGCGCTCGTTCCTTCGGCGGCAAGCGCGAGCGTCGCGCAAGTCGAGGCCAATGGCTTCGTCGTGCGCCATGTCGCGCAAGTTTCGGCGACGCCCGAGGAAACCTGGGCCGTGCTGGTGAAGCCATCGGTCTGGTGGGACTCCGATCACACCTGGTCCGGCGATGCCGCGAACCTCACGCTCGATGCACGGGCGGGCGGCTGCTTCTGCGAAGTGCTGCCCAACGAAAGCTCGCCCAAGGCAACGCCGCGCGGCAGCGTCGAGCACATGCGCGTGATCTACGTGGAGCGCGGCCGCGCCCTGCGCATGAGCGGGGCGCTCGGCCCGCTGCAGTCGGACGCGGCGATCGGCACGCTGACCGTGCAGCTCAAGCCGGACGGGAAGGGCGGTACGCAGGTCCTGCTTGAATACGTCGTGGGCGGCTTCACCCGCACCCCGTTCGAGAAACTGGCGCCGGCGGTCGATGGCATGCTCGGCGGACAGCTCCAGCGCCTGACCGGAAAGCTGGGCGGCGCCTTCGCGGCGGCCTTCCCGAAGATCGAGACGGACGTTGCCGACCCGCCTGCCGAGGAGCATGCAGCGTCGGATCCTGCGGCCGGGCTCGACATCGTGCCGCTTTCGAGCAAGCCGACGACCAGTGACGGGCCGCTCGTCGGACGCTAGGTCCGATGCGTGCGGTGCCGCCATGGGACAGGGCCGGGTGCTACGCACTTTGACTGGCCTCGTGATTTGCGTTAAACAGGCATGACAGGCGCGACATCCGCCCCGTCGATCAGGCGGAGGGCGGCGCCCGGTCGATGCCGCAGGCGTTGACGCGGAACGTTGACTCTGCGCGCGAATCGTTTTAAGCGCCCCCTTCACTCGTCAGTAAACGGCAGTCCGGAAGGCCCATACCGCGTGTCCAAAGCACCCGCGTGTAACCGCCAACCGGGCCTTTTGCCATTTCACTTCCCCGAGTGTTTTCGCGATGAGATGGAGGTGCGCGCTCGCACCTCTGTGGAGCAGGAGAATTAAGTGGCTCGTATTGCAGGGGTAAATCTCCCCACCAACAAGCGCGTTATCATCGCGCTGACGTATATCCACGGCATCGGCCGTACCAAGGCTCTCGAGATCGCCGACAAGCTCGGTATCGATCACACCCGCCGTATCCAGGATCTCTCGGACGCCGAAGTGCTCCAGATCCGTGAGACCATCGACGCCGACCACACGGTCGAGGGTGACCTTCGTCGCGAGACCGCGATGAACATCAAGCGCCTGATGGACCTCGCCTGCTACCGCGGCCTGCGTCACCGCAAGGGTCTGCCGGTTCGTGGCCAGCGCACGCACACCAATGCGCGCACCCGCAAGGGCAAGGCCAAGCCGATCGCCGGCAAGAAGAAGTAAGCCGAGGGAGCCGTTAAGGCTTTCGGTTTCCCGCAGCGATAATTCGACAGGATATACGATATGGCACGCGAACCTCAGCGCATTAAGCGCCGCGAGCGCAAGAACATCACGAGCGGCATCGCCCACGTGAATGCTAGCTTCAACAACACCATGGTGACCATCACCGACGCCCAGGGCAACGCGATTTCGTGGTCCTCGGCCGGCATGATGGGCTTCAAGGGCAGCCGCAAGTCGACCCCGTACGCCGCTCAGGTGGCCGCGGACGACGCCGGCAAGAAGGCCGCCGAGCACGGCGTCCGCACCCTCGAAGTCGAAGTCAAGGGCCCGGGTTCGGGCCGCGAGAGCGCCCTGCGCGCCCTCGCTGCCGTGGGCTTCACGATTACCTCGATCCGCGACGTCACGCCGATTCCGCATAACGGCGTGCGTCCCTCGAAGCGCCGCCGCGTCTGATCGAGCTAATGCGGGCGGTGACCGGTCACCGCCCGTCTTCGGAACGTCCCGGGCCTCTCCACCAGGCCTTCGGGACGCAACCGCCATCACTCCCAGGGGAAGTCCATGACTGTCAACATCAAGAACTGGCAGGAACTCAAGAAGCCGAACAGCCTTGAGATCAAGCCGGGACCAGACCCCAAGCTGAAGGCGACCTTCGTCGCCGAACCTCTCGAGCGCGGCTTCGGCCTGACGCTCGGCAACGCGCTGCGTCGCGTGCTGCTCTCTTCCCTCCAGGGCGCGGCGATCACCTCGATCAAGATCGAGAACGTGCTCCACGAATTCTCGTCGCTCGCAGGCGTGCGTGAAGACGTCACGGACATCGTCCTGAACGTCAAGCAGATCGCGCTCAAGATGCAGGGCGACGGTCCGAAGCGCCTCCAGCTTTCGGCAACCGGTCCGGCCGCCGTCACCGCCGGCGACATCGCCGTCACCGGTGACATCGAGGTCATGAACAAGGATCTCGTGATCTGCCACCTCGACGATGGTGCGACGCTCAACATGGAGCTGACCGCCGACTCGGGCAAGGGTTACGTCCCCGCCGTGTCGAACCGTCCGGTCGACGCGCCGATCGGCCTGATCCCGGTCGACTCGCTCTACTCGCCGGTTCGCCAGGTGAGCTACAAGGTCGAGAATGCCCGCATCGGCCAGGAGCTGGACTTCGACAAGCTCAACCTGACGGTCGAGACCGACGGCACCGTGACCCCTGAAGATGCCGTGGCTTATGCCGCGCGCATTCTGCAGGACCAGCTGGCGCTGTTCGTCCACTTCGAGGACATCGCCCCGGTTGGCGCCTCGCCGATGATCGGCGTGGCTGTTGGCGGCGCGGCGGCTTCGGAAGAGAGCGACACCAACCAGCTCAACCGTTACCTTCTCAAGAAGGTCGACGAGCTGGAACTGTCGGTCCGTTCGGCCAACTGCCTCAAGAACGACAACATCATCTACATCGGCGATCTGGTCCAGAAGACCGAAGCCGAGATGCTGCGCACGCCGAACTTCGGCCGCAAGTCGCTCAACGAGATCAAGGAAGTGCTTTCCTCGATGGGTCTGCGCCTCGGCATGGACATCCCGGGCTGGCCGCCCGAGAACATCGAAGAGATGGCCAAGAAACTCGAGCAGGAACTGCTCGGCTGATTGGACCTTCGGGTTTCGAAATGAAGAGGGCCTCGCGGGTGACTGCGGGGCCTTTTTCTTTGGGGTACGATCTCCCGCATCGAACCTTTGTGCGTCATCCCCGCGATAATGCTCTACGTTTGACGGAATGATCGAATCGCCCAACGCATTGAAATCTGCAGGCCGCTTCACCATCGCGGCGCGGCTCAGGAGCTTCATCTTCGCATGGCGCGGCCTGCGCTGGCTGGTTTACAACGAGCACAATGCGCGGGTGCACCTGGCGGCGTCGATTGTCGCGATCGGGGCAGGGCTGTTCCTGAATATCTCCGCAAACGACTGGCGCTGGCTGTTGCTGGCGATAGGGCTGGTCTGGCTGGCCGAAGCCTTCAACACCGCCTTCGAGCAGATGTGCGACCGGGTCGAACCGAACTTTGATCCGGTCATCGGCCGGATCAAGGACATCTGTGCCGGAGCGGTGCTGATGGCATCGATCGTGGCCGCAGGTATCGGACTTCTGACGCTTGGCCCGCCGGTTTGGGCGATGCTCGACGGCATCCGCCCTTGACTCCCGCCCCGTTTTCGTATTGAGGGCGCGCTTCACAAATACGTGAACAGGCTTTGGGCGATGGTCTAACCACATCGCCCGGCAGGCAGTACCTTGAACGGCTGCCTGACGAACGGAGTAAAGAATATGCGTCATAAGATGGGCGGCCGCAAGCTGCAGCGCAAGTCCGGCCACCGCGCAGCCCTGCTGCGCAACCTGGCCGCAGCGCTGATCAAGCACGAGCAGATCCAGACCACCACGCCGAAGGCGAAGGAACTGCGTCCCTACATCGAGAAGCTGATCACGCTCGCGAAGAAGGGCGGCCTTTCGAACCGTCGTCTCGCGCACGCGCGCATTCTCGACGAAGCGCAGGAAAAGAAGCTGTTCGAAGTCCTCGCCGAGCGCTTCGCCGGTCGCGAGGGTGGCTACACCCGCATCATCAAGGCCGGCTACCGCGCTTCGGACGCCGCTCCGATCGCGATCATCGAACTGGTCGACCGCGACGTCGATGCCAAGGGCCAGGACTCCGGCCCGGTGCACACCGACGCCGAGGAATTCGCCGAGGCGTAAGCCACTCGGCGTCCCTGACGGGATAGAGAAGCGGTCGCGGACTTCGGTTCGCGGCCGCTTTTTCATGCGAGCTTTCCCCGGAACGCCGATGTGCTAGACAGCATGCTCAAAAGCAGGGTCGGGAGGATGTGTGAAGACTAGCGGTCTGCAGGTGCTGGCGGCGCTCTTGCTGTCGGGGGCGGCGACGCCCATCTGGGCAGGGCCTATGTCCGACATCAGCTATCCACAGACCCGCCGCGACACTGTCGTAGAGACCCAGTTCGGCGAGGCCATCGCCGATCCCTATCGCTGGCTCGAGGATGACGTAAGACATTCCTCCGAAGTCGCCGACTGGGTGAGCCGTGAGAACGCCGTCACCGAAGACTATCTGACCGCACTCCCCCAGCGCGCGCAGTTCCAGCGCCGCATCCGCGCCTTCATGGATTACGAGCGCTTCGGCATCCCGGTGAAGGCGGGCGGCAGCTACTTCTACACCCGTAACACCGGCCTGCAGAACCAGGCGCAGTTGTTCGTACGCAAGGGGCTGGACGGCAAGCCGCGCTTGCTGCTCGATCCCAACGCCTGGGCGAAGGACGGGGCGACGGCACTCGATTCCTGGGAGCCCTCGCAGAAAGGCCGCTACCTGCTGTATAGCGTTCAGGACGGCGGCAGCGACTGGCGCATCCTGCGCGTGATCGACGTCAAGACCGGCGAGCCGCTACAGGACGAGGTGCGCTGGGCCAAGTTCACGGGCCTCTCATGGGTGGGCGAGGAAGGTTTCCTCTATTCGCGCTTCCCCGAGCCGAAGGAAGGCGTGGCGTTCCAGTCGCTGAACTACAACCAGGCCGTGTATTTCCACCGCATCGGCACGGCTCAGGACGCGGACGAACTGGTCTACGCGACGCCCGACGCGCCCGATCTGGGGCATGTGGCGGACGTGACGCAGGACGGGCGCCTGGCGCTCATCACCAGCCACGTCGGCACCGATGCGCGCTACGAAGTGCGGGTGATCGATCTCGACAAGCGCAAGCGCGACGGATGGAAGGCAGTGCCGCTCGTCTCCGGTTTCACCGATGACTGGAAGCTGGTCGAAGGTGCCGGGCGGAAGCTGTGGTACGTGACCAACCGGAACGCGCCGCGCTATCGCCTCGTCGGCATCGATCTCGATACGCCCAAGGCCGAGTGGACCGAGATCGTCGCCGAGCGCGAGGATATTCTGGAGCGCGCCGGGATCGTCGGGGACCGGCTCGTCCTCAACTACATGCGCGATGCGGCGAGCCATGCGGAAATCCTGGCGCTCGACGGCAGTGTAGGCAAGACGCTGTCGCTGAACGGCATCGGCACCGCTTCGGGCTTTCGCGGGAGGCCGGGCGATCCGGAGACGTTCTACGCCTTCACCAGCTTCAACTGCCCGGCATCTATCTACCGGATGGATCTGGCGACCGGGGTGACGACGCCCTTCGCGACGCCGAAGATGTGCTACGATCCGGGTGCCTACGTGGTCGAGCAGCGCTTCTTCACGTCGAAGGACGGCACCCGCGTACCGATGTTCATCGTGCGCAGCCGCGTGGTGGCCAAGGCGAAGCAGCCGGTGCCGACGCTGCTCTATGGATATGGTGGCTTCGACGTTTCGCTGACCCCCGGCTTCTCGGCGACGCGCATGGCGTGGCTGGAGGCGGGCGGGGCCTTCGCGCTGGCGAACCTGCGCGGCGGCGGCGAGTACGGGCGCGAGTGGCACGATGCGGGGCGGCGGCAGAACAAGCAGAACGTCTTCGACGACTTCATCGCGGCGGGCGAGTTCCTGGTGAGCGAGGGCATCGCGAAGAAGGATGGGCTCGCCATTCAGGGCGGCTCGAACGGTGGCCTGCTGGTGGGCGCGGTGGTCAACCAGCGGCCGGACCTGTTCGCGGCGGCGGTCGCGCAAGTGGGCGTCATGGACATGCTGCGCTTCGACCGCTTCACGGCCGGGCGTTACTGGACCGACGACTATGGGAGGCCGGACCGGGAAGACGACTTCAAGGTCCTGCGCGCCTATTCGCCCTACCACAACATTCGCGAGGGTGCGCAGTATCCGGCGATCCTGGTTACTACGGCGGACACCGACGACCGCGTGGTGCCCGGGCACTCGTTCAAGTACACGGCGGCGCTGCAGCACGCGAACCTCGGGGCCAGGCCGCGTCTCATCCGCATCGAGACCCGCGCCGGACACGGCTCAGGAAAGCCCACGGACAAGGCGATCGAGGAGGGTGCGGACATCCTTGCCTTCGTCGCGCAGTGGACGGGGCTGCGCCTTTCGGCCGAAGCCAGTGTCGCTCAGGCCGGAGAGCCGACCGCCGCGACGCCGTGAAGCGGTTCATGCATAGGACAGCATGAGCGGCGTACGTTCCGTGACTTGGGCGGCGCGGACCGTGCGCGCCGGATAGGGTTTCTCCCGATGAAGATGTTGCGTTCGCGTGCCGCCGTATCCCTTGCCGCGCTCGCGGTGCTTTGCGTCACCGCCACGCCGGTTCTCGCACACGGCCGGGACGAGTGGAGGGGCCATCGCCACTATCGCGGCGGCGGCATCGATGGCGGGGACCTTCTGGCCGGGCTGCTGGTCGTCGGCGGGGTTGCCGCGATCGCTTCTGCCGTCAGCAAGAACAGCGCCGACAAGCGTGGCGGCGAGCCCGCGCCCTATCGCTATCCGGGCGGCCCGGAAGCGGGGGACGATGCGGACTATGGCGCGCCGCCGGCCGACAATGGCGATACCGCACCATATCCGGGCGGCCCGGTGAGCGGCCGCGACTATTCGGACGAGCCTGCCGGGGCCGGATCGCTGGGCGGCGCGGTCGACGCCTGTTCTGCGGAACTCGAGCGCGGTGACAAGCGCGTCGAATCGGTGGACTCGGTACGCCGCATGGGCGAGCGCTACAGCGTCGAGGGGCGCCTGCAGGACGGCCGCCCGTTTGCCTGCAGCGTCGATGGCTCGGGGCACATTCGCTCGGTGGCCGTCGATGGGCATGGCATGATCTGAGCCGAAACGCCCGCGCGGTATCGACGCGCGCGGGCGTTGCGCTTCAGACAGTTTTCCGGAATATCGACTCCTGATTTGAAATGGCGAACTGCTTGAGCGGTTGCCAGTGGTCGTGCCCGGCGCCTTTCGTGTCGGCACGGCCGAGAGGAGAGCCGGGAACGTGAACACCGAGGCCGCCGCCGACACCGTTGCAGACCTTCCGGGGGATGCACAGACGTTCCCCAGCCTCATTCGGGCTGTCGCTGCCGCCTATGGCGATGCCGTCGCGGTGACGCTGGAGGAAGGCGAGGAGACGGTGGCCTGCGTCACTTATCGCGAGCTTGAGGCGCGTTCGGCCATGCTGGCGCGCGGGTTGCTGGCGCGCGGGATCGGCAAGGGGGCGCGGGTCGGCTTCATTCACGGCAACGGACCGGAATTCGCGGTGATGCTGGCGGCGGTGAGCAGGATCGGCGCCGTCGCAGTGCCGATCAGCACGATGATCCGCGCCAACGAACTGGTCCGCGTGCTGCGCCAGTCGGATGTGCACGGGCTCATCCTCCAGCGCACCATGCTCGGCAAGGACTACGTCGAGCGCGTGCTGGAGGCGCTCCCCGAACTGGACGGGCAGGAGAGCGGCGCGCTGCGGCTTGGCAGGGCGCCGTACTTGCGCTGGATCGCCTCGGACGGAGAGGGATTGCCTCCCGGCATCGCACCGCTCGACTGGCTGACCGAGGCCGCGCGGACGGTTGGCGAAGACCTGCTGCGCGAGGTCGAATCCGAAGTCCATCCTACCGACCAGATGGTCGAGATCTACACCTCCGGCTCGATGGCGCTGCCCAAGGGCGTGCGCCATGCCCATGGCCCGGTCTGCTTCCGCAGCCATACCATGCGCGAGATGATGGGCCATGTGCCCGGGAAGCGCGTGGCTTGCATCCTGCCGATGTTCTGGGTCGGCGGCATGATGATGTACCTCGTGCCCGGGCTGGAAGCAGGGGCGACTGTCGTGTGTACGGAGCGCACGCTCTCCAACAGCCGCTTCGCGATGGGCTCGGTGCTCGCCGAGGAAGACCTTGCGGCGATGCGCGGGCCGAAACCCTGGTGGGGCCTCGGCATGAGCGAGACCCTGGGACCCTATTCCTGGGGCGACGATTTCCGCGCGGCCGGTCGGCCGGTCTGCGCGCCAATGGACCATTTCGCCCCGGGTTACGAGATCCGCATCGCCGATGCCGATAACCGCCCCGTGGCGACGGGTGAGGTGGGAGAGATGCAGGTGCGCGGCTATCCCGTCGCGAGCGGCCTCCACAAGATCGAGCGGGCCGAGCATTACACACCCGACGGCTACTATCGCACCGGCGACATGTGCATGGTGGAGGAGCGTGCGGTGGGCAGCCGGGTCCACTTCGTCGGGCGCGGCGGGGACATGATCAAGGTGTCGGGCTCCAACGTGTCGCCCGCCGAAGTGGAGATGGAATTGCAGTCGCTCGACGGAGTGCATACCGCCTACGTGGTCGGTCTGCCCGATCGGGAGCGTGGCGCGCTGCTGGTTGCTGCGGTGATCGCGCGCGAAGGTGCCGAGCCGGACTTCGCCGTCATCGAGGCCGAGTTGCGTCAGCGGCTCTCCAGCTACAAGGTCCCGCGTGCCTATGTGCCGATGGGACGCGACGAGGTGCCGCTGCTGCATTCCAACAAGGTGGCCCGGCGCGAGCTGGCGCGAATGATGGAAGACCGGCTTGGCCGGACCCCATGAGAAAGGGCAGTACGTTCACCTTATTGAACAGGTGTGTCTATTGACGAACTGGGGGCGTTGCCCATAGGCCAAGGCAGTTCGAAATATCGAAAGCAGCCATGTCGCGTTCCTCTCCCGGTGTTGCCCGCGTGGCGGCCATCCTCAACTTCATCGCCGACCATCCCGGGCAGGCGTTCGCGCTGACGGATCTGGTGCGGGCACTCAAGTTGAGCCGGGCAACCTGCCATGCGCTGCTGACCGGGCTCGTCGACGTCGGCTATCTCTACCGCACGACCGACAAGACTTACGTGCTCGGCCCGGCGCTCGCGGCGATCGGGCGCACGGCGGCGGCGCACTTCTCGCCGCTTCAGGTCGCGCAGCCCGAGATGCGCAGCCTCGCTGACGAATTCGACGTGGTCTGCGGCGCCTACTTCCTCGAAGGCGACGTGATCCACTTACGCGAGCGTGCGGCCTCGCTCAGCCATATCGGTTATCCGGTCCCGCTGGGCACGCGCATGCCGCTGCGCTGGATCCAGGCCATGACCTTTTTCGCCCGCTCCGCCCGCGACGCTGATGCATGGGTGTCGCGCGCGGATCCGCCGCTGGGGGAGGAGCAACTCGGGCAGTTCCGTGCCGGGCTGGAGTTCGTCCGCACGCATGGCTACGTCGCGCTGCTGCGGCGTCCGGGCAGCGAGGAGGAACTGGGCGTTCGGTCGGGCACCGAAGACCCGCCGGTCGTCCCGTTGCTTGAGGTCGATGTGCAGCGGGTCTATCCGCTCGTGGCGCTGATGGCGCCGATCTACGACAGCCGAAACCGGGTGATGATGGCGCTCGTCATGGCGGGCTTCCACGGCGCGATGAATGGCACGGCGCTGGCGCAGGCCGGTTCGCGACTCGCCGAGGCCAGCGCCCGGATTTCCGGCTTCCTCGCCGGCGGCGGCGAGGACGACTGAATCCTGCACGGCGGGTTCGTTCGCGCGCTTTGGCAAAATCCTGATAATCAAACACCGCTTGGGCGAGGTTCACTTCGCTTGACCGCGTCTTGCTGTCCGCATATCAATTATCGCGAAAATAAATTCGCGATGTCGAACTTATCGATAATCAGGCATCGCCAGGCGGGAGAGAGGCTGTGTCTGACGTGATCGTTGCCCCGGAAACGCGGGATCTTGCCGAACTTGCCGGACGGCTCGAACGCTGGCTCGGTGGACGGCTCCCGGCGGCGAGCGCGATTTCGGTCACGGGCCTCGCCTACCCGCGCGGGGCGGGCCAGAGCCACGAGACGATCCTGTTCGACGCCCACTGGACCGAGGGTGGGCATCGGCACACGCAGGGCTGTGTCGTGCGCATCAAGCCGCAGGCCTTCACCGTCTTCCCCGACACCCTGTTCGACGAGCAGTATGCGATCATGAAGCTGCTGTCGGACGAGGGGCTGGTGTGCGTGGCAAGGCCGCTGTGGTTCGAGGAGGACCCGTCGATCCTCGGCAATCCGTTCTTCGTCATGGAGAAGAAGCAGGGCCGCGTTCCCGTCTCGATCCCGCCTTACGGCCGCGAAGGCTGGCTGCATGATGCCGCGCCGGAGCAACGCCGCCGTTTGTGGCGCAGTGCGGTGGAGCAGCTGGCTGCGATTCAGCGAGTGCCGGTGGCCAAGGCGGGGTTTCTCGGCGGCAAGGGTGCCGCCGGGCACGGGCTGGCTCAGGAATGGGACAAGTATCAGCGCTTCACCGCCTGGCTTGAGGAAGTCGCGCCGCAGCCGGTGCTGCGCGATGCTATGGCAAGGCTGGAGGGCGCTTGGCCGGTCCACGATCCGGAAGGGATCGTCTGGGGCGACGCGCGCATCGGCAACATGATGTTCGACGACGACTTCCAGGTCGTCGCGGTGATGGACTGGGAACAGCCTTCACTGGGCGGGGCGCTTCACGACCTTGCGTGGTTCTGCACTTTGTCCGAGACGATGCATGGCCGCAACTCGACTTACGGTGCCTGGCTCGAAGGTATGGGCACGCGCGAGGAGACGATCGCGCTGTGGGAGAAGATCAGCGGCAAGTCGGCTGCGGGCCTCGAATGGTACGAGGATTTCACGCACTTCAAGATGACCTGCACCGGTGTGCGCCTTGGGCAGCTGCGCGGCACGGCGATGATGGACGAGGCGGCGATGCGGCGGCGGTTGAAGGTCGCCTAATCGTCCTCGCCGGGGTGGAGGGGCAGGCCGAGCGACCAGTGGATCGCCGCACCACGCAGGCCGAACCCGGCGAGCACCGCGATTGCCCAGGTCGTCGGTGCCGGGAGCCCGGCGGCGATGCCCCCCGCCGCGACCCCGGCGGCAAGGGCGGCTGCCGTGACGTAAAGCTCGGGTCGCATCAGGATCGACGGCTTGCCTGCCAACACGTCGCGCACGATACCGCCGATGCAGCCGGTGATTACCCCCATCAGCACGGCGGGAACCGGCGGCACGCCCCAGTGCAGCGCCTTGATCGTGCCGAACACCGCATAGACGGCGAGGCCCAGCGCATCGGCCCATTCGAGGATGCGGCCGCGCCACCAGCGCACCGGCGTGAACCACGCGAGCAGCGCAACGCCAAGGCACACCGGCGCGACCAGCGGATCGTGCACCCAGAACACCGGCGCGCCGATCAGCAGGTCGCGCAAGGAGCCGCCGCCGACGCCGGTGATCAGCGCGAAGAAGGCCACCGTCACGAAAGTCTGGCGCAGTTGCGCTGCGGCCAACGCGCCCGTCAGTGCGAACACGGCGATACCCAGAAGGTCGAGGGCGGGCGGCAGGGCAGGGGAAGCCGGGATCATGGCTCGCCTCCTAGCACGCTGCGCGGTCCTTGACCCATGGCGTTTTTACGATACACAAAGGATCATAAAAACGGGGGAAGGGCACGTGTCCTACGAGAAGGCCGACTGGTACACCGACATTTCGCTGGTGGACGATCCGCACGCCTATTTCGACTATCTTCGCGCGCAGGGCCCGGTGGTGCCGTTGCCCTATCGGGGAGCAGTGGCGGTGGTCGGCTACGAGGAGACCGTAAAGGTCGCGCTCGACACCGAGCACTTCTCCGAGATCAATGGCGTGACCGGCGGCATGGTCGACCTGCCTTTCGTGCCCGAGGGCGACGACATCGGCGACCAGTTGGAGGCCCATCGCAGCCAGATCGCCTTCGCCGACCAGATCGTCTGCGAGCAGGGCGCCCGCCATGCCGATTTGCGCTCGATCCTCTCCCGCTTGTTCACGCCGAGCCGGTTGAAGCAATTGCAGCCCCAGCTTGCGGCGACGGCGGAGGGGCTGATCGACGAGTTCCACCGGGACGGGCGCGTCGACATGGTGCGCCAGTACGGAGGGCCTTACGGAGCGCTGGTGATCTCCGACCTGCTGGGGCTCTCGCAGGCCACGCGTGGCCGGTTCCGCAAGCTGCTGGAAGGCGCGATCCCCGTGCCGATGGACGCCACGCACGAGGAGATGATGAAGAATCCGCTTGTACCCGTGGGCAAGGAGCTGTTCGGGCTCATCGCGCGGCGACGGCTGGCCAATCACCGCCTGGTGCGCCCCCTGCTACGCCCGTTTCGCGTACTGCTGGCGCAGGAGGATATCCTCAGCGAACTGGCAAAGGCGACCTTTCCCGATGGTTCCAGACCGTCGCTCGTCGATGTGACCGGGCTCGCGGCATTCCTGTTCGGGGCCGGGCAGGATACTACCAATCGCTTGCTCGCGAACGGCTTCAAGGTCATCGCGACGCGGCCCGACATCCAGGCCGAACTGCGCCGCGATCCCGCGCGTATTCCCGACTTCATCGAGGAACTTCTGCGCTACGACGGCTCGGTAAAGAGTGCAGGACGGCTCTGCCGCAAGAGTACCACGCTCGGCGGCGTCGAGATCAAGGCCGGCACGCCCATTCTCATGAGCCATATGGCCGCCAATCGCGACCCGGCGCGGTTTCCCGACCCGAGCCGCTTCGACATGGACCGGCCGCGGATCAAGGAGCACCTCGCCTTCGGGCGCGGTCCGCACACTTGCATCGGCGCTCCGCTTGCCCGGCGCGAGGTCGCCGTCAGCATCGAACGCCTGCTGGCACGCATGGACAACATCCGGCTTTCCGGGGAGCAACATGGCCCCGAAGGCGCACGCAGATTCGAATATGAGCCGACTTACGTGTTGCGCGCGCTAAAGGCCCTGCACCTGGAGTTCGATCCGCTGTGAGCCGCCCCTCCCCGTCGTTTTTGGAACGGGGAGGAGATGCTAAACCCGCATTACGACCCGCCCGAACGGATGCCCTTCCGCGACGAAGCGGTGCGCCTCCACGGCGTCGGCCAGACCGAACTCTCGGTCGATCGGCATGGCCAGTTCGCCGGCGTGGGCTTTCGAAAATAGGTCTGCAAGCAGTGCGTGGACGCGCGGCGTGTGCATGTCGCGGCCGAACGAGATGCCGGTCACCTGCATGGCCTTGCGGATCAGTTCGAAGAATCCGAAGCTGGGCAGCGTACCTTCCGCCGCGCCGACCACTGCATAACGTCCGTGCCCGCGCAGAGCCTCGACGAGCGCGTCCTTGCCCGCCCCGCCTGCGAGGTCGAGAGCGAGGTCCACGCCCTTGCCCGCGGTGATTTCCCTGCAGCGCGCGGCAATGTCCTCGCGCCGGTAGTCGATACCGTGCGTCAGGCCGAAAGGGTCAATCCGCGCGAGGCGTTCGGGGCTGGATGCGGTGCCGATCACGATGGCGCTCGCCTGCGATGCAAGCTGCACGGCGGCAAGCCCGACGCCGCCCGCCGCGCCCTGGATCAGCACGGTTTCTCCCGCGACCAGTCCACCGTAAGTGAACAGCGCGTCGTAGGCCGTCCCGAAGGCGATCGGCACCACCGCGGCAAGGGTAAGGTCCATGCCGTCCGGAACCGGATAGGCGTAAGTCTCGGGCACCGCGAACAGTTCGGCGTGGCTGCCGTTCCAGTTGAAGCCGACGACGCGGTCGCCGGGCGCGAAGCGCGTCACTTCGGCGCCCACCGCCGCGACCGTCCCCGCCGCCTGATAGCCGGGCACGAAGGGTGTGCGGGCGGGCGGCGTGTGGATGCGGTTGAGCAGGTCGCCGCCTTCGATCGAGATCACTTCGACCCGGATGAGCACGGTCCGCGGACCTACCGCCGGATCGGGCTGTTCGCCGAAGTGCATGACCTCGGGGCCGCCGTTCTCTTTGTACCAGACTGCCTTCATCGTGCTCTCCCGTGTCTTGTCGGCTTCTCCTGCCAGTTGCGACGCATGGGGCGCATCTGGTCAATCGGAGAGGGTCGGAACCGCTGCCGGAAGCAAGCGAGGCGCATCACGGCGTGAAGCGGAAATAGGCCATCACGCGCGCGCCGTAGTGGCGGTCGGTCCAGCGAGTGAGCGGATCGACCTCGTCCTTCCCGATCGAGGTGCCGGAATAGCGCAGCCCCAATGCGTAGTTGGAGTCAGTGTACTCGGCCCCGACGTGGTGATCGAGGTAGTCCCCGCCCGGACGCAGGCGTAACGCGCGCGGATCGCCGTTGGAGGAGCCGCTGGTGTGGCCGACCCCGCCGTAAAGCGTCACCGGCGTGCCCGGAATGCTCGCCGAAAGCTGGGCGTCGAGGTAGAGGTTGCTGCCGCCGATGGCATCCTGCGAGGGCGCGAAGGCGGCGCCTAGCACCAGCTGCGCCGGGCCGAGCGTGCGCGCGACTTCGCCGGTCAGTTCGCCATAACTCGTCCCCGAATGGCCGACGAAGACATTGCCGCGCAGACCGGCGGAGAAATCCCAGCCCCCGCTGCGCAAGGTATAGCGCGGCGCGACCGTCAGGCCGAGATCGGCGCCGCCATGGCGTGCGGCATCGCGCAGGGTCACCGCGTCGAAGTCGATCCCAAGGTCGTATGTCAGCGGCACCGAGGCCGAGGCGCCGAGCGCGGCCTTGCCGCCGCTGCTGCTCAGGCCCCGGTCGCGGTGATCGGTTTCGGCCTCGAAGGACAGGGTGGAACCGGCTGACTGCGCATGGGCGTCAGAAAAAACGAGGCCGCCGCAGATCGCGACGGCCAGGCAGAAGATATATCGCATGCGATTGATCTAGCAGTCTTTCCCGTGTCTGTCCGTCAATTCGCGGCGAAGTGATGCGCGGCGTCGATGGCGGCGAGGGCATGCTCGCGGTCGGTGCTTGCGGCTTCGGCCAGATGCGCGGCGATGGCGGGCGTCTTGTCATCGACGAGCCGCGCGAGCTGGGCGTCGCGGCTGCGGCAGTCGCCGGGTAGCTGGCGGGTGAAAGTCTCCTTGCCGGGCAGCGCTGCGGTCAGGGCATGGGCGCCATCGGCGATGACGCGTTCGACCGAGACACTTGCGGTCATCACGCAGCGCTGCGTGCTCTGGCGTGCGGGCGGGGCAATGCCGATGGTGCGCATGCTGGTCTCGACACGGGCGCGGTAGTCGATGCTGTAAGTGCTGCCGCGGTGGTCGAGGCTCACGCTATGGACGGGCGCGGCGGCGGTGGCGGCAGCGAAAGCGGCAAGGGCGATCAGGCTCATGGTTCCTCCCAAAAATGCCTAAATATTAGGCAATAATGCACAATCCTTGTGCAATCGGAGGTAGGAGGCAATTGCTGCCCGCTTGTTGCCGAACGGTGATGATCTCTGTTCAGCGCTTTACGGTAATCGAGGCGGTGCCGTCCGCCCAGACCGGCAGATAGAGGCCGCGGCCTGCCGCCTGGATACGTCCGGTGCGGGTGCGTGTCACCTCGGCGCGGACGACGAGGTCGCCTTCGCGCTTGTCCTCGATCGCGCGGCCGATCTTGCCGAGGAGTTTGCCATAATCCTTCTCGAAATTCTGCGCCAGCGCGCCCGCGATCGTCGCGCTCATGCCCGGCGTGTTGGCGAGGCGCAGGATCAGGTCGCCGCCGCGCATGTCGGTGGTGCCGCTGACCTCGAAATCCTCGAAGCCGATCCGGCGCGAATCCTCGGCATTGACGGGCACGCCGGTCATCCAGACGGTGCCTTTGGTTGCACCGAGCTTGCCCGCTTCGTCGCGCGCGGTGAAATCGAGGCCGACGGCGATGCGCCCGCCGGTGGTGCCGTAGATCGTGGCCTTGTGGAAATCGGTACGCACCGGGCCGACGCCGGGCACTGCGAAGGGGCGTGTGGAGCGCTTGCGCAGCGCCTTCATCAGCACCGGTTCCAGTTCATGGTAATCGGCGACGACCGGGATGAAGAAGGCGAGGCGACCGGCCTGTGCTTGCAACGGCTTGACCCGCGGCAGCGGGGTCGGCGCGGGGTCATCGGGCCGCCGACCGACGAAGGTTTCGGTCACCGCCTTCACGCCGAGGCGCAGCAGCATACGTTTGCCGTCGAGTTCGTAGCCGCCGTACTGCAGTTCGGTGGGTTTCACGCGCATCCACACCGGCGGGTTCTCGCGGTTGAGCGACAGGGTGGTGAAGGCCGAGTTCCACGCCTGCTCGACCTGGCGGCGCAGTTGCAGGCGGCCGAGCTGGCCGGGCAGTTCACGCTCCAGCTTGGCTATCACCGGGGCCAGCTTGCGGTCGGCCTTTTCGGTGAAGTCGATGCGCTGGCCGAGAAATTCCGCATGCGGGGAGTTGGTCCAGTCATAGCGGATGTCCACGGTCCCGCGCGGCGTCCAGTCGTCGGCGAGGGTGATGCGCACGGTGGCTTCCGCCACGGCGTCGGCGGTTGCGGTCTCGCGCTTGAGCATGCCGCCGATGTCCTCGGCGCGCAGGACGGCGTGGAGCGGCATCGTCAGGCGGATTTCCTTGCCGCGCCCGGCGAAAGTCATCGGGCCGCGGGTCACGTCCCCGACGATCCGGCACTTGAGCGCCGGGGTCTTGAGGGTGGTGATGCCAAGATCGACCTGCTTCGACTTCACGCAAGTCTGGCCGGGCTTGTCGATGGTCCAGAGGGTGCGGGGTATCTCCCGGTCGAGCGCGGCGGCGAGTTCGGTGAGGTCCGCCGTGACCGGGACGGTGATGAGCGACGCCTGCGGTTCGATCCGGATTTCGTCATGGGCGCGCGGCGGGGGCTGGAAGCGTTCGCGCTTGCAGGCGGTGAGTGCGAGGGTGCCCGCCAGAACCGGCAGGATAATGCGCAAGGCCATGCGTGAAACGCCCCGTGGAACCATAGTCGCGGTGAAATTCGCGAGCGGCGGGCGGGTTCCAATTCAGGTTATCGTCGGCAGGTGCTTACGAGTGCGGCGACGGCGGTTTCGGGCGCGCGCAGCACCTCGCAGGCGGGGATGCGGATGATGGCGATGCCGTGTTCGCACAGCCAGGCGTCGCGATGGAGGTCGTGCTCGGGGTTCTCGCCCATGTCGTGAACCGCGCCGTGGATCTCGATTCCGGTCTTTGCGGAGGGGCAGTAGAAATCGAGCACGTAAGGGCCGATCGGATGCTGGCGGCGGAACTTCAGACCCATTGGGGAGCGGCGCAAGTGTTGCCAGAGGATGACTTCCGGCGGGGTCATGGTGCGGCGGAGGTTGCGCGCATGGCGGATCGTCTGGATTGGCGGCATGCTGTCCCCTCCACCACCGACTGCGTCGGCGGTCCCCCTCCCCATTGCTTCGCAACAGGGAGGATTAGAAGTTAGAATGCCTTAATCCTCCCTGTCCCGCAGGGATGGGGAGGGGGACCGCCCGCGCAGCGGGTGGTGGAGGGGGCCCAAGCGCAAACGAAAAAGGCCGGCGCTTTCGCACCGGCCCCTTCGCTCAGCCTGACGGCGCGATCACATGTGGATCGGCTTGCCCGTCACGGCCATCGCCGCTTCCTTGATCGCTTCCGAGTGGGTCGGGTGCGCGTGGCAGGTGTAGGCGATGTCTTCCGAGGTCGCGCCGAATTCCATGGCCTGCGCGGCTTGTGCGATCATCGTGCCCGCCACCGAGGCGATGCACCACACGCCGAGCACGCGGTCGGTCTCGGCATCGGCGATGACCTTCACGAAGCCGTCGGGCTCGTGGTTGGTCTTGGCGCGCGAGTTCGCCAGCATCGGGAACTTGCCGACCTTGATCGCACCGCGCTCCTTGGCGGCTTCCTCGGTCAGGCCCACGCCCGCGATCTCGGGCTGGGTGTAGACCACGCCCGGGATGACGTCGTGGTTCACGATGCCGGTCAGGCCCGCGATGTTCTCGGCGACGGCGATGCCTTCGTCCTCGGCCTTGTGCGCGAGCATCGGGCCGGGGATCACGTCGCCGATCGCCCAGACGCCGTCCACCTTGGTGGCGAAGTCGTGGTCGGTCTCGATCTGCGCGCGGGCGTTCAGCTCAAGGCCGATATTGCCGAGGCCGAGGCCTTCGGTGTTGGGACGGCGGCCGATCGAGACGAGGACGACGTCAGCCTCGATCACTTCGGCGTCACCGCCCTTGGCAGGCTCGACGGTGACCTTGGCGCTCTTGCCCCCATTCACTTCGGCCACGGTCACGCCGGTGACCTTGGTGCCGAGCTTCAGGGCCATGCCCTGCTTCTTGAAGATCTTGGCGGCTTCTTTGCGGACGTCGCCGTCCATGCCGGGGAGCAGCTGGTCGAGGAATTCGACCACGGTGACTTCCGCACCCAGACGACGCCACACCGAGCCCAGTTCCAGGCCGATCACGCCGCCGCCGATGACGACCATCTTCTTCGGCACCGAAGCCAGTTCCAGCGCGCCGGTGGAGTCAACCACCACGCCGCCTTCGTTGTCGATCTCGACGCCCGGGAGCGGGGTGACCGACGAGCCGGTGGCGATGACGATGTTCTTGGCGGTCACGGTCTTGCCCGCGACCTCGACGCTATGCGCGTCCTTGAACTGGGCGTAGCCCTTCAGCCAGTCGACCTTGTTCTTCTTGAAGAGGAACTCGATGCCGCCGGTCAGGCCCTTGATCGCGTCGAGGCGCTGGCCCTGCATGGTGGGCAGGTCGAGTTCGGGGGTGACCTTGATGCCCATCGCGGCCATCGCGCCGCCCTTGGCCGCTTCGAAGTATTCCGAAGCGTGGAGCAGGGCCTTCGAGGGGATGCAGCCCACGTTGAGGCAGGTGCCGCCCAGCGTCTCGCGCCCTTCGGCGCAGGCGGTCTTGAGGCCCAGCTGCGCCGCGCGGATCGCCGCGACATAACCGCCGGGGCCGGCACCGATGACAAGGACGTCGTAGTCGTAATCAGCCATTGTAGGCCTCCTCACGCTCGTGCTTCGCACAATCAGTCACGAGCGGTAATAATCGTTTCAGCGCAAGTGAAAACCCCGCCCGACCAGAGTTCGGGGCGGGCGGGGCTTGTCAGTCTCAGAGGTCGATCAGCAGACGGGTGGGGTCTTCGATCGCTTCCTTGATGGTCTTGAGCGCGGTGACCGCCTCGCGGCCGTCGATCAGGCGGTGGTCGTAGGACAGCGCGATGTACATCATCGGGCGGATCACGATCTCACCGTTGCGGACCACAGCGCGGTCCTCGATGCGGTGGAGGCCCAGCACCGCCGACTGCGGCGGGTTGATGATCGGGGTGGACATGAGGCCACCGAACACGCCGCCGTTCGAGATGGTGAAGGTGCCGCCGGCCATGTCGGCCATGGTCAGCGTGCCTTCCTTGGCCTTCTTGCCGAAGTTCGCGATCGCCTTCTCGATGCCGGCGAAGCCCAGCTTGTCGCAGTCCTTGACGACCGGGACGACGAGGCCGTTCGGGGCCGAGACCGCGATCGAGATGTCGACGTAGTCGTGGTAGACGATCTGGTCGCCGTCGATCTGCGCGTTGACGGCCGGAATGTCCTTCAGCGCCAGGACCGAAGCCTTGGCGAAGAACGACATGAAGCCCAGCTTGATGCCGTGCTTCTTCTGGAACACGTCCTTGTACTTCTCACGCGCCTCGATGACGGCCGACATGTCGACGTCGTTGAAGGTGGTGAGGAGGGCGGCGTTGTCCTGCGCGGACTTGAGGCGCTTGGCGATCGTCTGGCGCAGGCGCGTCATCTTCACGCGCTCTTCGCCGCGCGCGGCGGGAGCGGCAGCAGCAGCCGGGACCGATGCGGCAGGCGCCGAGGCGGCGGGCTTGTTCTTGGCGGCTTCGAGGACGTCGTCCTTGGTGATGCGGCCGTCCTTGCCGGTGCCCTTGATCGACGCGGGGTCGATGCCGTGCTCCAGGATCGCGCGGCGCACGGCCGGCGAGAGGACCGATGCACCGGCCGAGGCTTCGTCAGCCGCAGGAGCGGCTGCGGGAGCCGGGGTCGTGGCAGGTGCCGAGGCAGCGGGAGCCGCAGCGGCGGGCTTGGCGGCTGCGGGAGCGCCTGCGCCCTCTTCGATCGTGGCGATCAGCGCGCCGACGACGACGGTGTCGCCTTCGGCAACCAGCTGCTGGCCCATGATGCCCGCGTGGGGCGCCATGACGTCGATCGCGACCTTGTCGGTCTCGAGGCTGGCGATGGGCTCGTCAGCGGCAACGGCTTCGCCGGGCTGCTTCAGCCACTGGCCGATGGTGGCTTCGGCGACGGATTCCCCAAGGACGGGGACCTTGACTTCGGTGGTCATGATTTATCTCAAGCCTTCTGCTTGCGACGGAGTTCGGAACGGACGGAAAGATGCAGCGCGTCGGCGACCAGCGCCGCCTGTTCGGCGGTGTGGCGCTTGGCGAGGCCGGTGGCCGGGGAGGCCGAGGCCGAGCGACCCGCATAGCGCGGACGCGGAGCCTTGACGCCCGCCTCGACGGCGGCGGCTTCGACCAGCGGCTCGACGAAGAACCAGGAGCCGTTGTTCTTCGGCTCTTCCTGGCACCAGACGATCTCTTCGAGGTTCGGCATCTTCGACAGACGCTTGGCCAGCGGTTCGCCCGGGAAGGGGTAGAGCTGCTCGATGCGGATGATCTGGGTGTCGTCGATCTCGGCGGCGTCGCGCGCTTCGAGCAGGTCGTAGAAGACCTTGCCCGAACACAGCACGACCTTCTTGGTCGCCTCGTCGGCCGAACCCTTGGGGTCGGAGAGGATGCGCTTGAAGTCGCCTTCGAGGAACTCCTTAGCCGAGGACTTCGCCAGCGGGTGGCGGAGCAGCGACTTGGGGGTCATGATGACGAGCGGCTTGCGGAACGGACGGCGCATCTGGCGGCGAAGAACGTGGAAGTAGTTCGCCGGGCTGGTGATGTTGCAGACCTGGATGTTGTCCTGCGCGCAGAGCTGCAGGTAACGCTCCAGACGGGCCGAGGAGTGCTCGGGTCCCTGGCCTTCGTAACCGTGCGGCAGCAGCATCACCAGGCCGTTCGCGCGCAGCCACTTGGACTCCGCCGATGCGACGTACTGGTCGATGATGATCTGCGCGCCGTTGGCGAAGTCACCGAACTGCGCTTCCCACAGCACCAGCGTCTTCGGATCGGCGCTGGCGAAGCCGTACTCGAAGCCGAGCACGCCGTATTCCGACAGCGTCGAATCCAGCACCTCGAAGCGGCCGTGCGGCAGCGTGGTGAGGGGCACGTACTTGCGCTCGTCGGTCTGGTCGGTCCACACCGCGTGGCGCTGCGAGAACGTACCGCGGCCGCAGTCCTGGCCCGACAGGCGAACGCCGTAGCCTTCCGAGACGAGGCTGCCGAAGGCGAGTGCCTCCGCCGTCGCCCAGTCGAAGCCTTCGCCCGACTTGAACATCTCTTCCTTGGCGGCGAGCACGCGGGCGAGCGTCTTGTGGACGGTGAGGTCCGCAGGAACGGTCGTCAGGGTACGGCCCAGGCTTTCGAACAGCTTGGGCTCGACCTTGGTATCGACGTTGCGGCGCGCGGTCTCGGGGTCGGCCGGCTTGTGGAAGCCGCTCCACTGACCGGAGAACCAGTCGGCCTGGTTGGCCTTGTAGGTCTTGGCCGCCTCGAACTGCTCTTCGAGATGCTCGGTGAACGCGGCCTCGGTCTGCGTCAGGAACGCATCGTCGATGACGCCTTCCGACTTCAGCTTGTCGGAATAGATCTTCGACACCGGCGGGTGCTGGCGGATCTTCTGATACATCAGCGGCTGGGTGAAGCCCGGCTCGTCGCCCTCGTTGTGGCCGAAGCGGCGGTAGCACCACATGTCGATCACGATGTCGCGGCCGAAGGTCTGGCGGTAGTCGATCGCCAGCTTGCAGGCGAACGTCACGGCTGCCGGATCGTCGCCGTTGACGTGCAGGATCGGCGCCTGGACGCCCTTGGCGACGTCCGAGGGATACGGCGAGTTGCGCGCGAACTGCGGGCTCGTCGTGAAGCCGATCTGGTTGTTGATGATGAAGTGGACGCAGCCGCCGGTGTTGTAGCCCTTCACGCCCGAGAGGCCGAAGCACTCCCAGATGATGCCCTGGCCCGCGAAGGCCGCGTCACCGTGGATGAGGACCGGCAGCACCTGCTTGTGCTTGGCGTTCGGGCCGACGTCGTCGCCGATGTCGTCCGCGATCTGCTGGTAGGCGCGGACCTTGCCGAGCACGACCGGATCGACGGTTTCGAGGTGCGAGGGGTTCGGCATCAGGCTCATGTGAACCTTGGTGCCGTCGAACTCACGGTCCGTCGACGTGCCGAGGTGGTACTTCACGTCGCCCGAGCCGCCCACGTCCTCGGGGTTGGCGGTCCCCCCTGAGAATTCGTGGAAGATCACCTTGTAGGGCTTGGCCATCACGTTCGCGAGAACGTTCAGGCGGCCGCGGTGAGCCATGCCGTAGACGATTTCCTTCACGCCGAGCTGGCCGCCGTACTTGATCACCGCCTCGAGGGCAGGGATCATCGACTCGCCGCCATCCAGGCCGAAGCGCTTGGTGCCGACGTACTTCTTGCCGAGGAACTTCTCGTACTGCTCGCCGCGCACGACGGCCGCGAGGATCGCCTTCTTGCCTTCCGGCGTGAACTCGATTTCCTTGTTCGCGCCTTCCATCCGGTCCTGGAGGAAGCGGCGCTCCTCCGTGTCCGAGATGTGCATGTACTCGAGGCCGACCTTGCCGCAGTAGTTGGCGCGCAGGATCTGCACGATCTCGCGCACGGTCGTCCATTCAAGGCCGAGCGCGCCGCCGACGTAGACCTTGCGGTCTTGCGCGGCGCCCGCGAAGCCGTGGTATTCCGGCGTCAGGTCGGCAGGCAGCTTGCGCTGGTTGAGGCCGAGCGGGTCGAGGTCCGCCGCGAGGTGACCGCGCACGCGATAGGTGCGGATCAGCATCATCGCGCGGATTGCATCGGCCGCCGCTTCGTCTATGCGGGACTGGTCGATCGGGGCGCCGCCTTTCGCGGCCGCCTTCTTGATCTCGGCCTTCAGGACGGTGGGATCAAGTCCCTGCGTCCAGTCGTCCTCGGCATCGCCGCCGACGAGGGGCCAGTTGCCGCGCTGCCAGCTGGGACCGGCCTGAACTTCGTCCAGTGCCGCGTCCGGGGTGAAATCGAAACTCTCGTCGCCCATAGGAATCACCTATCGCCACGCCCGGACAGGGTTGTCCGACGTTTTCAGTTTGGCGGGCTGACGGATTTTTCCGGGGAGGGAGGGCCGCTAGTCCGCTAGGTACTCACGCCGGGACCGGATGCCCCTTGCGCGTCATGGTAAGCGCCACATCGCGATGCAGTTCCGTGAAACCACGCCGCGATGAGCACCTCAAGGCCGGATCACCAAACCCCCTTCGTCATTGCGAGCCCCGAAGGAGCGCGGCAATCCAGCGCGGCGTAAACCGCCCTGGGTTGCTTCGCTACGCTCGCAATGACGGGAGTGGTCACGATGATCCGTCCTCAATTCGTCAGGCGAAAGCCTTGATGGCTTCCACCAGCGTCTCGCCGAGCAGCGAGGGGCTGGCCGAAACCTTGATGCCGGCTTCTTCCATCGCCGCGATCTTTTCCTCGGCGCCGCCCTGGCCGCCCGAGACGATCGCACCGGCGTGGCCCATGCGGCGGCCCGGAGGGGCCGTACGACCGGCGATGAAGCCCGCCATCGGCTTGCGACGGCCGCGCTTGGCTTCGTCCTTGAGGAACTGCGCGGCTTCTTCTTCGGCCGAGCCGCCGATTTCGCCGATCATGATGATCGACTTGGTGGCTTCGTCAGCGAGGAAGAGTTCGAGCATGTCGATGAAGTTGGTGCCGTTGACCGGGTCGCCGCCGATGCCGACAGCCGTGGTCTGGCCGAGGCCCGCCGCGGTGGTCTGGAACACGGCTTCATAGGTCAGCGTACCCGAGCGCGAGACGACGCCGACCGAACCCTGCGAGAAGATGCTGCCGGGCATGATGCCGATCTTGCACTCGTTGGGGGTCAGGACGCCGGGGCAGTTCGGGCCGATCAGGCGCGACTTCGAGCCGGTGAGGGCGCGCTTCACGGGCACCATGTCGAGAACGGGGATGCCCTCGGTGATGCAGATGATCAGTTCGATCTCGGCGTCGATCGCCTCGAGGATCGCGTCGGCGGCGCCGAACGGCGGCACGTAGACGCACGAGGCGTTGGCGCCGGTGGCGGCCTTGGCTTCGTGGACCGAGTTGTACTGGGGCAGACCGATGTGGGTCTGGCCGCCCTTGCCGGGGGTCACGCCCGCGACCATCTGCGTGCCGTAGTCGAGCGCAGCCTGGGTGTGGAAGCTGCCGGTCGCGCCGGTCATGCCCTGGGTGATGACCTTGGTGTTCTTGTTAACGAGGATCGACATCGGTTTTCCTGTTCCTGATCGTGGAAGCAGCCGGATTGGGCCGGGGAGGTTCCAAGAAACTATTTTGCCCCCGCGCTACCCATCATTGTGAGAGTATCAACAATGAGGGGCAGTCGCGGGGGCGGTATTCAAAAACTCAGGCGAGGGTGCCGTCGATGCCCTTGCAGGCGACCAGCAGTTCCTTGACCGCGTCGACCGAGACCTGGAGGTTGCCCTTGGCTTCCTCGTCCAGTTCGATCTCGACGACTTCCTCGACGCCGTTCGCGCCGATGACTGCGGGCACGCCGACGTAGAGGCCGTCAACGCCGTACTGGCCATCGACATAGGCGGCGACGGGCAGGATGCGCTTCTGGTCGCCTAGGTAGGCTTCGGCCATGGCGATGCCCGAGGCGGCCGGTGCGTAGAACGCCGAGCCGGTCTTCAGCAGGCCGACGATCTCGCCGCCGCCCGAACGGGTGCGCTGCACGATCGCGTCGATCTTCTCCTGGGTGGTGCGGCCCATCTTGATGAGGTCCGGAACCGGGATGCCGTTGACGGTCGAGTACTGCACGACCGGGACCATGGTGTCGCCGTGGCCACCGAGCACGAAGGTGTTCACGTCGCGGATCGAGACGCCGAATTCCCATGCGAGGAAGGTCGAGAAGCGCGCCGAGTCCAGAACGCCGGCCATGCCGACGACCTTGTTGTGCGGCAGGCCCGAGAATTCGCGCAGCGCCCAGACCATCGCATCGAGCGGGTTGGTGATGCAGATCACGAAAGCGTCGGGTGCGTTGGCGGCGATGCCTTCGCCGACCGACTTCATCACCTTGAGGTTGATGCCGAGCAGGTCGTCGCGGCTCATGCCGGGCTTGCGGGCGACACCGGCGGTGACGATGATGACGTCGGCGCCGGCAATGTCGGCATAGTCGTTGGTGCCAGTGATCTTGGCGTCGAAGCCTTCGACCGGACCACACTGCGAGAGATCGAGAGCCTTGCCCTGCGGGAGACCTTCAGCGACGTCGAACAGGACGATGTCGCCCAGTTCCTTCTGCGCCGCGAGGTGCGCCAGCGTACCGCCGATGTTGCCGGCGCCGATAAGGGCAATCTTCTTACGAGCCATGATCCGTTCGTGTCCTTCCCGAGGGCGGGATTTCTCGGACTTCAAGGCGGCCTGCGCTAATCCCGCAAATGGCAGGTGCCGGTGTTTGCGAGGGCGGCCCTACGCCCCTTGGAAGACCATTGCAACCGGCAAAGGGGTCTTTGCATCAGCTTTTATCTGATAATAGTTCGCAATTGCAATAAAGGGGGTGAAATGGCGGAAAATCGCCTGTTTGTTCACCTGTCGGCAATGTTGCGAAAGGGTTTAGCGGCGCTGGGGATGGTATCGAACGGGGATATGGCGAGCGCAAGTCGCTTTGGGTGCGACTCGTCGAAACTCTCATCCTCCCTGTCGCGAAGCGATGGGGAGGGGGACCGCCGACGTAGTCGGTGGTGGAGGGGGATTGCAACCCACCCCTCCGTCAGTCGCTTCGCGACTGCCACCTCCCCATCGCTTCGCGACAGGGAGGATTAGGCGTTCAACTCGCGAGGCGCTTGGCCAGAGCGGCGGCCATGCGGCGGTCGAGGTGGCGGCATATGCTCAGCCAGCGGGCGCGTGCGGCGGTGTCGCCGCGTTCATGGGCGGCCTCGGCCTCGACGCGGGCCTGTTCGGCGGCGGAGAGGCCGTGGCGTGCGAAATGCATGAGGGCTTCGGCAATGCCGGCGTCGATCTCGGCGGCAGGCTTGCTCTCGATGGAGCGCAGGCTAGGGCGCGGGAGAAGGGGGCCGTTGTCGTTGACCGCGCCCAGCGGCGCGCCGGTGCAGAGCACTCCGGCAATGGCCGGCATCGTCCCGTTCATGGCGGCGGCGAAGCGGATGGTCATGGGCGGATAGTCTCTCTTCTTGGTGGGTGTCGACGGATCAACCCTCTACCCCGGCAGCGATGAACCCATCATGCAGGGACGTGGTTTCTCAAGTCTTGACGATACCACCTAGGGACATTCCCCGGGTGCCTCCGTTGCAATCGATTATCTTCAATTTGCGGGCTGGGTGATCCAGCGGCCGGAGTTTGCGTACTCGGCCTTGATGCCCTGCGAACCCGGCATATTCCGGGCGGTATAGAGCGAATCCCCGCCGCGCTGCTGCACTTCGCTGGAATAGGCGGGGCTGGGCTGGATGGGCATGGTCGGGCTGGTTGCCTGCGCGACCGGCTCTGCCTTCACGGGCTGGGCCGTGCCGAATGCGCGCTGGACGGCGAGCGGGTCGAGCGCCGCTGCTGCAGCGGCGGCATCGGCGCTGTCGTCATGGCGATGCGGAGCGGCCATCGGCTCGCCGCCGAGGTAGGCGAAGCGGAACGTCGCCGCGCTGCCCGCCTCGCCGCGCAGCGCGTAGAAGCGGTGCGCGCCGATGGTGGAAAGGTACTGCAGGCTCGGCGCCCAGTAGGGGTTCACCTGGACGGTATGATAATGCGTGGCGAGGCCGATCGGCGTGTAGACGTAGCCTGCCAGCGCCTGGCGCGCGACGTTTTCGGCGCGGTCCCAGAACATGCGCTGCGGGCGGCGGGCGAGCGAGCCGTCGCAGGTGAACGAGAACTGGCAGCCGGTCGAACGTTCCGACCCCTCGTAGACGACGCCGCAGACGGTCTTGGGATAAGCCGGGTGGGCCATGCGGTTGAGCACGACTTGCGCCACCGCGCGCTGGCCCGCGTCGGGCTCGCTCGCGGCTTCGTAGTAGATCGCGGCGGTCATGCACTGCAGCGCGCGGGTGCGGTCGACGCCGGAGTTGTCGATGTAGATCGGCCGCGCGGTAGCCAGCGGGCCGGAGACACTGTCGTCGGCGTCGGAGCGGATGCCTTCGCCGACCTGCAGCGGGGCCTTCTCGGCTTCGAGGTAATAGAAGGCCGAGCCGGGGAAACTAGCGCCCGCCTGCTCGAACGGCATGGGCAGTGCTTCGGCGCCTTGCGGGGCGGCGTCGGCGATGGCGAAGCTGTCCCAGCCTTCCGGCGCGGCGAAGGCGGGAAGGGCGACGGCGGCGAGTGCGGTCACGGCGAAAGTCCAGCGGCGGCGCAGGACGACCGGGCGGTGCCCGATAGAGCGGGCACGGCGCGGGTAGCGGCCGACGAAATCGCGCGGGCGTTCGAACGGAGCGCCTTGCGAATCCATCACCGGCGCCGGGGCGGCGTCTGGTCCGGGAATGGAAGGGGCAGGGCTCACTCGGTTCCTTTCGGCCGCAATTCGGCAGCACCGGCCTAGCCTGTGCCCGGTGCGCGCGCATCCGGGCATTCCGGGCCGTCCCGTTGCGGTACAGCCACGCTCTGTACGCTTAAGGGCTTAAGATTTGGCTGCACCCCGTCGTCCCGGACTTGATCCGGGACCGTTGGCCGTGAACGGCCGTCCTTGCGGCGTGGCGCCTTGCCCATGGCTCGCGTCTAAAGACAGCCACCGGTCCCGGATCGAGTCCGGGACGACGAATGCTTGCCAACCCCTGTATGCCGCACTATCCGCGCGGTTACGTCATGGGTTGCCCGCAAGGGCCTAAGAGGGAAGCCGGGTGCGAATACCGGCGCTGCCCCCGCAACTGTGACCGGGGAGGCCGCCTCCACCATGCCACTGGCCCGTATGAGGGCCGGGAAGGCGGATGGCGCGACTGACGATCCGGGAGCCAGGAGACCTGCCCGAGACGGTCGTTCCGCAGCCGGACGGGGTTCTTCCGGATGCAGCGAGTGTGACGCGCCATGAGGAAGGCGCGCATGCCTCCGCCGTGAACGGCACAAGCACGTTCAAAGGTTCGGAGGACATATGAAGTATCTGTTTCTGCTCGGCACCGCGCTTGCGGTGAGTACGCCTGCGCTGGCACAGGATGACGAGCCGCTGCTGCTCGACACGCATCCGCGCACGGACATCACGGTCACGGCCACGCGCACCCCGACGCCCCTTAGCCAGGTCGGCCAGTCCGTCAGCGTCGTCACCCGCGACCAGATCGAGCGCACGCAGGCGACCACCGCCACTGACGTGCTTGCCCGCATCCCCGGCATCTCGACCGTGCAGTCGGGCGGTTTCGGCCAGCCCGCGAGCGTTTTCGTGCGCGGTGCCGAGAACGCGCAGTCGCTGGTGCTGATCGACGGCGTGCGCATCAACGATCCCGGCGACGTCGGCGGCGGCTTCGACTTCGGCGCGCTGCCGATCGGCCAGTTCGACCGTGTCGAGGTCGTGCGCGGTTCCTCGGGAGTGCTGTGGGGCAGCCGCGCGGTGGGCGGCGTCATCAACTTCATCACCGCCCGCCCGACCGAACAGTGGACCGCGCGCGGCCAGGCCGAGTATGGCTGGCGCGACCGCAAGCAGGCGAGTGTCTCGGCGGCGGGTCTCGTCGGCCCGGTCGGGCTGACGCTGGGCGGCAACTGGCTCAAGGGCGACGGTTTCTCTGCCTTCAACGAGCGCCGCGGCGGCACAGAGAAGGACGGCTTCGAGAGCAAGAGCGCCAATGCCCGCGCCTCGATCGAGTTCGCGCCGGGCCTCTCGGCCGATGCGGGCGGGTTCTACACCAAGGCGAACTACGATTACGACAACACCGGCGCCGATGCCCTCAACGTCGGGATGAAGCGCGATACGCTGGGCTATGCGAACTTGCGCTATGCGGGCCTCGACGGAAGGCTGAACGCACGTGTCGGCTATGGCATCAACGACACGCGCCGCATCTCCGATGACGCGGTGTTCGGCCCCTACACCACCAACGGCCGCACCGAGCGCTTCGAGGGCCAGGTCAGCTTCGCGCCCATCGAGCAGGCCAGCGTGCTGGTCGGCGGCGAGACCGAGAAGCAGAAGTTCGACGACAACTATGGCTCGAAGGATTCGACCACCATCGACAGCCTGTTCGGCAACCTGACGCTGCGTCCGTTCGCCGGCCTGACGCTGAACGGCGGCCTGCGCTACGACGACAACTCGGACTTCGGCGACCGCACGACCTTCGCCGCCAACGGCGCCTGGGTGATCGGCGGCGGCGACAGCGCCCCGGTCCTGCGGGCCAGCTACGGCGAGGGTTTCAAGGCGCCCTCGCTCTACCAGCTCTACACCAACGCGGGCTTCCGCGCGCTCGATCCCGAGACGTCGAAAAGCTGGGATGTGGGCCTGGAGCAGCCCTTCGCCGAAGGGACCGGCCGCTTCACGCTGACCTACTTCGATCGCAAGACGAAGAACCTGATCGACTATGATCTCGCGAACTGGAACTACTACAACGTCGGCCGCTCGCGGGCGCAGGGTGTGGAACTGGGGATGCAGGTGACCGACTGGCAGGGCTTCGATGTGAACCTCGCCTATACCTACCTAGACGCCGTCAACGAGGACACCGGCGCGCAGCTGGCGCGTCGTCCGAAGAGCAATCTCTACGCCAGCATCGACAAGGCCTGGGCGGTCGGTCTGAAGCTCGGCGCGGACCTGCGCGTCGGCGGCGGGCGCTACGACGATACCGCGAACACGCAGTACGTTGGTGGCAACGTAGTCGTGGGCCTGCGCGGCGCCTTCGCGGTGACGCACAACGTCGAGGTCTATGGCCGCGTCGAGAACCTGTTCGACGAGCATTACGAAGTGGTGCGCACGTACGGCACGCCGGGGCGCTCGGCCTATGCCGGCATCCGCGTGAAGATGTGAGCGAAAGGGCGGTTCCCGGCAGGCGTCGTCCCGGACTTGTTTCGGGACCGCTGGCCGTGGACCGCCCTCCTTGCAATGGTTCCCTGACCCCTCGTCATTGCGAGCGCAGCGAAGCAATCCAGGGCAGTTTGCGCGGCCCTGGATTGCTTCGCTGCGCTCGCAATGACGAGGGAGCACGAGCGCAAGCGGGCTTCGGGTGGCTTGCCGTTACCCCGCTGCTCCTGACGCTCGCCGCCTGCCAACCCTGGTCGGACCCGCCGGTCGAGGGATCGGTGCGGCCGCGCATCGTTTCGCTCAACCCCTGCACCGACGCGGTGCTGGCGGAGGTGACGTCGCCGGGGCAACTGTTGGCGATCTCCCACTACAGCCACGATCCCTCGGCCAGTTCGATGGATCTCGCCCGCGCCGCGCAGTTCGCCGAAGTGTCGGACGCGGTGGAGGATGTCGTCGCGCTCGAACCCGATGTCGTGGTGGCGAGCAGCTACACGCCGCCGGCCACCGCGCAGGCCCTGCGCGACATGGGGCTGGAGGTCGTGCTCGAGCCGCTTCCCGCCGACCTTCCCGAAGCGCTCGCGCAAGTGCGGCGGCTGGCGAAGCTGGCGGGCAATCGTTCGGAAGGGGAGGAACTGGCCGGGCGGATGGAGGCTGCCGTCGCCCGTGCCAAGCCGCCGACCGGCGTGCGGCCGGTGCAGGCGCTGCTGTGGGAATCCGGGGGCATCGTCGCAGGCGACCACACGCTGATCGCCGATCTCATGCGCCGCGCCGGGTTTGCCAATGCCGCTGCCGCGCGCGGGCTTGCTCAGGCCGATTACCTGCCGCTGGAACGCGTGGTGGCCGATCCGCCGCGCGTGGTCTTCACCGTGGGGTCGCCCGCCGGCGAGGAGGACCGGATGCTGCGCCATCCCGCTCTCGCCAAAGTCCGGGGCATGATCCGCGCGCCGCTCGACCGTTCGTTGATCTGGTGCGGCGGGCCGACCGTACCCAAGGCACTGGCCCGGTTCGCGCAAGTGCGGCGATCTCTCGATAACCCCAGGCCCTTCGACAAGCTCAGGGTGAGCGGGGATGGGGGGAATCGCACAAGCTCCGCTCATGCTGAGCTTGTCGAAGCACCCGGCACAACGGCAGACCTTCATCCATGAACCGCCGCCTGATTCCGATCCTCGTCGTCCTGCTCGCGCTCGCCGTGCCGCTGTCGCTGCTGGCGGGGCGAGTGTGGATCGATCCCTTTGCGTCCGACACACACAATGCTTCGGTTATCCTGCTGTACTTGCGCCTGCCGCGCGCGTTGCTGGCGCTGATCGTCGGCGCCGGACTTGGCGGCGCGGGGGCGGCGATGCAGGGCTACTTGCGCAATCCGCTCGCCGATCCGGGCCTGTTCGGCATCGCGCCGGGCGCGGCGCTGGGTGCGGTGCTGAGCTTCTGGACCGGCTATGCCGCGTCGGTCTGGCTGCTGCCGGTCTTCGCTCTCGTCGGCGCGGGCGGGGCGATGGCGCTGCTGGCGTTGATCGCGGGGCGTGAGGCGGGCGTCGCACTGTTCACGATGGCGGGGCTGATGATCTCCAGCCTGGCGGGGGCGCTGACGAGCCTTGCGATCAGCCTTTCGCCCACGCCGTTCGCGATGAGCGAGATCGTGACCTGGCTGATGGGCGCGCTGGCCGACCGTTCGTGGCGCGAGGTCGTCATTGCCGGGCCGCTGACGCTGCTGGGACTCGGCGTGCTGCTGGTGGCCGGGCGGGGGCTCGACGCGCTCACACTGGGCGAGGCGGCGGCGCGTTCGCTGGGCTTCGAGCCGAGGCGACAACAGGCGCTGATGATCGCGGGCGTGGGCCTGACGGTCGGCGCGGCGGTTGCGGTGGCGGGTGTGATCGGCTTCGTCGGACTGATGGTCCCGCATCTCGTTCGGCCGCTGACCGACCGGCGGCCGTCCTCGCTGCTGGTGCCGAGCGCGCTGGCGGGGGCACTCCTGCTGCTCGTTGCCGATGCCGGCTGCCGCGTCCTCCCGCTTGCGGGCGGAGAGCTGCGGCTGGGGATTGCGCTCGCGCTGATCGGCGCGCCGTTCTTCCTTGCGCTGCTGCTGCGCATGCGGCGGGGGCTGGCATGACCGGGACGCTGAACACGGTGGGGCTCGGCATCGCGGGACGGCTGCGCGACCTGACGATGACCATCCATGCGGGGGAAGTCACTGCGATCTGCGGACCGAACGGCGCGGGCAAGTCGACGCTGCTGTCCTGCCTGGCGGGACTGGTGGAGCCCGATACCGGCGTTGCCGCGCTGGGCGGACGAGTGATGCATGCGGTGCCGCCGCGGGAACGCGCGCAGTGCATCGGCTATCTTCCGCAAAGCCCCGAAGTGGCGTGGGACGTCACGGTCGAAGTGCTGGTCGGGCTCGGCCGCCTGCCCTGGCAGGATACAGGGACGGGCGGTGGGCGGACCGCGATCGATGCCGCGATCGCGACGATGGACCTCGAGGCATTCCGGAAACGACCCGTCTCGCAGCTGTCGGGAGGTGAGCGGGCGAGGGCGCTGATGGCGCGGGTGCTGGCGACTGGCCCGGCCTGGCTGCTGGCGGACGAGCCGCTGGCCAATCTCGATCTCGGCCATGCGCTCGCATTGATGGGGCGCCTGCGCGAGCAAGGCCGCCAGGGCCGCGGCGTGGTGCTGGTCCTTCACGACCTGGCGACCGCGATGAACTACGCCGATCGCGTCATGGTGCTGCACGAGGGACGGATCGCCGCTGACGGAGAGCCCGGCCACGCGCTGTCCGAAGACGTCATCCGGAACGTTTGGGGCTGTCCGGCCCGCTGGTTGGGCGAGCCGGGAGCGCGTGCGCTTTCGCTGGGGTGAGCGTCAGCTTTCGACGAAGTGGCCCTTCGACCAGATGCGCATGGGCTCTTCGCGCTTTTCCGCCTCGCGCTGGTGCATCTCGCGCTGGCGGTCGAACAGCAGCGATCCCGTGCCACGGGCGAAACGGCTGCGACGGAACGGAATTTCGGCGCCTGAAGTCATCATCTCTCTCCTTTGGAGAGATAACGCGCAGCGCTTGCGTCCGGTTCCCTCAGCGCGTGCCGACGCCGCGCGCGAACTGTTCCTGCAGATTGGACAGCGTGCGGGCCGGGACCGGGGCGAGCGACCTGGCGGTCTTGCCCTTGCGCAGCGCGGCGCGGTCCTTCTCGTCGGGCTCGATGGCGCGGACCCGCACCGCCGCCTTGCCCTGCGTGCGGATGCCCAGCTCCTCCGCTGCGCCGCGCGAAAGGTCGATGATGCGCGCACTCTCGCCATACGGGCCGCGGTCGTTGATACGCACGATGATGCGCCTGCCGGTGTCGAGCGAGGTGACTTCCACATAAGCGGGCAGGGGCAGCGTCTTGTGCGCGGCGGTGATCCAGCCGGGGCGGAAGCGTTCTCCGTTGGCGACCTGGTTGCCGCTTTCCGAACCATACCACGTCGCATAGCCGAGCATGTCGTAGCCGGGCTGCGCGGCGGGAGTATAGGTTACGCCGCGCACCTTGTAGGGAGGGCCGATGCGGACGGGCACGTCGCTGACGGGGCGGTACTTCACCCCGCCGCCGCATGCCGCGAGCATGGCGACGAGGGACAGGACGGCAATGTTCCGTAAGGGGGTGCTGCGGATGGGGCCGGGCATTCGGCGAGACTACCTCCCGAAGCCCTGCACTCCAACGCAGGCGGTGCGGCTTTCCACAAGCGAAGCCGGAACCGTCCGTCGCCGCCGCAGGTTTTGCGCCCTGCAACCAAGGAGCCACGATGCCGACCATCCTCGAAACCGTGACCGTCGCCGCCCGCGACCGGGCGCGCATGGCCGAAGTGAGCGCGGTGATCGCCCGCTTCGGGCTGGACTCGCTGCTCGCGCGGCTGGGGCTGGCCGGTAACCGGGACGGTGAAGCGCGCGAGGAGGCGGACCTGCCCGCCCGCACCCGCCGCGCGCTGGAGGCGCTGGGACCGACGTACGTGAAGCTCGGCCAGATCCTTGCGACCCGGCGCGACATGCTGACCGACGAATGGATCGCCGCCTTCGAGCAGTTGCAGAGTGATGCCCCGCGCCTTCCGTTCGAAGCCTTGCGCCCCGCCGTCGAGGCCGCGCTGGGAGAGCCTCCCGAGACCGCCTTCGCCGCCTTCGACACCGAACCGCTCGCCGCCGCCTCGATCGCGCAGGTGCACCGCGCGACGCTGCATGACGGGACGCAGGTGGTGGTGAAAATCCGCCGCCCCGGCATCCGCAAGGCGATGGAGGCGGACCTGCGCCTGCTGCGCCACCTTGCCGCGCTGGTCGAGGCCAGAAGCGCGATGGCCCGGCGCATGACGCCCGGCGCCATGATCGACCAGCTGGGACGCGAAATCCTCGACGAACTCGACTTCACCAACGAGGGCCGCAACGCCGACCTGCTGCGCGCTGATCTCGCCGCGATCCCCGATGCCATCGTCCCGCGCATCCACTGGCAGCACACCAGCGAGGGCGTGCTGGTGATGGACTACATCGACGGCACCGCACCTCGCGATCCGGCAAAGCTGCGCGCAAAGGGTATCGACCCGTCCGCCATCGCCCGGCTCGGCGCGCGGCTGGTGCTGGAGATGGTGCTCGTCAACGGCCGCTTCCATGCCGACCCGCACCCGGGCAACCTGCTGTGCCTGCCGCCCGCCGCGCCGGGTCAAAGCGATCGGCTGGCGCTGCTCGACCTCGGTTCGGTCGGATTCGTCAGCCCGCGCCGCCAGCACGAGTTCCTGACCTTCATCCTTTCCCTGCGCAGCAACGATCCCGGCGGCGTGGCGGACATGCTGGGGCTATGGTCGCAGGCTGGGGAAGTGCCGCGCGAACGCCTGCTGACCGCCTCGGAGCGGCTGGTCGCGCGGCATGGCACCGGGGCGCTGGTGCTAAACGCGATGGTGGCGGACTTCTTTCCGCTGCTGCGCAAGGAGGGCCTGGTGCTGCCGCCCGATCTGGTGCTGATCTTCAAGGCGATGGTGACGATGGACGGCGTGCTGGCGGGCATCGCCCCGGACTTCGATCTGTCCGAAGCGCTGACGGCGCTGCGCGGGAGGCTCGTCGCCTCGCGCCTGACGCGGCTGGCCGGGCCGGACCGTCTGGAAGCGCTGCTGCTGGAGGCATCGCGCCTGTCCGCCGATGCGCCGCGCCTGATGCGGGCGGCGACGGCGCGGCTGGAGCAGCGCGACGCCCCGGCCAAGGATGACGGCACGGCTCGGGCGATAAGCCGGGCGGGCGTGATCGTCGGCGGCGCGATTGCACTTCATGCGCTGGCGCTGGTGATCACCGCGCTGATGTAGCTTCCGAATCCTCCCTGTCGCGCAGCGATGGGGAGGGGGACCGCCGCCGCAGGCGGTGGTGGAGGGGGAGGGCAGGAAAACCCCTCCGTCACCGACTTCGTCGGCGCCACCTCCCATCCCTTCGGAACAGGGAGGAGGTTTACCTCGCGCAGTGTTCGTAATAGCCCGCTCGACAGGCGGAGACGTCCTCGCGCCATTCACGCATCTCACGTTCGTAGCGGCGGCGTTCTTCGGCATAGTCGGCGCGGGCGGTATCGTAGTCGCGGCGATCGGCGGCGTAGCCTTCGTCCTCGACATCCCGCCGACCGCGCGCCGAATCGTAATCGCGCCAGCCTTGCGCATACCCGGCATCGCGCTGGCGCACATAGTCCAGCTGATCGCGGTTCATGCGGCGGATCGTCGCGGCATAACGGGCGATCGCTTCGGGCGTCATGGTCGGATCGCGCGGATCGTCGGCAAGCACCGGCGCAGCCATGCCCACAACCAGCGACAGCGCCACCACGCGCCCGAACAGCTTTGCAGCCCCCATCATTCAAATCCCCTGAGCCTGATCGGCGCACCCGACGGGCGCTATCTGCCAGCAGGCTTGGGGGCATGCAAAGGACTTGCGACAAGCGGTTCGTCGCGTGGCGAGGGCGATCAGCTGCCGCCGGAGCCGGGCGCCTGCGGGTCGGCGGGGCATTTCACGGCATTGCCGTTCCAGCAAGCCGGGTTCCTGACCTCCCACTGCTTGCGGTCGGTGCGATAGTCCTGCTCGGCGGCATCGTGGCGATCGAGCGTGGCGTCGTAGGCGGCGGCATCGCGGGCGGTCTTCATGTCGTTGAGGGCGACGGCGGCGTCATGTTGGGAGCGGCTGGCTTCGTTGCGCGCCAGCTGTTCCTGTGCGGCGGCGGCCTGCTCGGCATTG
The DNA here is from genome assembly GCF_027922145.1 of Novosphingobium resinovorum. GTDB lineage: Bacteria > Pseudomonadota > Alphaproteobacteria > Sphingomonadales > Sphingomonadaceae > Novosphingobium > Novosphingobium resinovorum. The sequence goes on from NZ_BSFC01000044.1 coordinate 279,851, forward strand.
AGCATCCGGCGCTTTGCTTCCGGATCGCCCGCTTCGGGTGCGCTGGCAGCGGGCCGCTCAGTCGTGTCCTGCGCGGAAGCGAAGTGCGGCACGGTGAGCGCGATCGCCGCCGCAGCGGCGAGTTTCGGGATATGGCGCATGGCTTTCTCCTGATCTGGTAAGCCGCGCGGAATGCGGCTTCGGTTCGTCGGAAGAAACGTGCGCGAAAGGGCAGGGTTTCCGGCTTGTCGCCCGGATGCCCCGCCCCGTCGTCTTCAGCGTGTGCCGATGAAGTGGCCGAAATATCTCGAACCGTCGCTGTCGCGGGAGAACTGGAAGACCACACCAAGCTCAGCACGGTCAGGTCCGTACATGCGCCCCTTGAACGTTCCAGAATACCCGTTGGTCTTGTCGGTGAGGGTGCCGCTCACGGTATTGGTCGCGCGGTCGAACGAGCCCTCGGCGATGAGCAGCCCGTCCTGGCGTTCGGACTGGTTGCTGACGACCACGAGCCGGATCGAGCCGCTGATCACATAGGGGGACGGGGTGTAGGCAGGCGGCGTATAGGACCAGTAGACCTTCGACTGGCCACCGCCGACCTGCGACATGTCGAACTCGCGCGAGCCGGGCGTGCCGCCGCGCACGATAGCCAGGCCGCCGTAGCTAAGGCCATCGGGCAAGGGATCGCTGGGCGAGGACGGGCTGCCGAAAATTGCCAGTTGGAAGTTGTAGGCCGGGGTCGAGATCGCGGTCGCCGTAGTGTTCGTCGTTTCGACCCGACGCAGCGCCGTGGTGGCGTAACGCGAGGGGGTGTCCCAATCGAGTGCGACATAATCGCCGGGCTTCTCGAACAGCATGTAAGAGAGCGATCGCTGCCGGTCCGCCGCCGTGAATGACGTCGAGGTGTTCCGGTACGTGAAATCGACCGCTTCGGGATCGTGACGGTAACGCAGTGTGGCAGTTTCGCCTTCGCCCAGAAGTTGTCCGGCGTTGACGTAGTTGTAAAGGTACGGGCCGGACTGTTCGAGTGTGTAGTTGAGATTGTAGCCAAGAGCCGAATCGAACCAGAAGTCGCTCGTGAAGTCGGTCAGGACGTAGCTGGTGGTCGGCGTCGGCGTCGGAGCCGGGGTGGGGGCAGGCGTTGGCGCCGGTGTCGGCGCAGGCGTGGGTGTCGAGCCGCCGCCCGAACCGGAGTCGCCACCTCCGCACGCTGTAAGCGCCAGCGCGCTCGCCGCGAGGGCAAGATTCAGAAATCGCAATGGTATTCCCCCGTAGTCGCAGCGGGAACTAGACACCTCGTGAAGCGGCGCGCAAGTGGGCGCGGAGATGTCCACAAGACTTGCCTTGTGCGCCCCGCACCCCATCTACGGCAAAACCCGCGATGCGCCCCCTTGAAGCGCGCGAACAAATCTGGAACACGTGCCTCCCATGAGTCTCACCCACATCACCGTGCGCGGCGCGCGCGAGCACAACCTCAAGGGCTTCGACATTGCGCTCCCGCGTGAGAAGCTGATCGTCATCACCGGGCTGTCGGGCTCGGGCAAGTCGAGCCTCGCCTTCGACACGATCTATGCCGAGGGGCAGCGCCGCTATGTCGAAAGCCTCTCGGCCTATGCGCGCCAGTTCCTCGAGATGATGCAGAAGCCGAACGTCGAGCATATCGACGGCCTCAGCCCCGCCATCTCGATCGAGCAGAAGACCACCAGCCGCAACCCGCGCTCGACGGTGGCGACGGTGACCGAGATCTGGGACTACATGCGCCTGTTGTGGGCGCGCGTGGGCATTCCCTATTCCCCCGCCACGGGTCTTCCGATCGAGGCGCAGACGGTCTCCAACATGGTGGACAGGGTGATGGCGCTGCCGGAAGGCACGCGCCTCTATCTGCTCGCCCCGGTGGTGCGCGGCCGCAAGGGCGAATACCGCAAGGAACTCGCCGAGTGGCAGAAGGCGGGCTACACCCGCGTGCGCATCGACGGCGAGTTCTACGCGATCGAGGACGCCCCCGCGCTCGACAAGAAGTACAAGCACGACATCGAGGTCGTGGTCGACCGCATCGCGGTGAAGGAGGGCATCCAGACCCGCCTTGCCGACAGCTTCGAGCAGGCGCTCAAGCTGGCCGAGGGGCTGGCTTATGTGGACCTTGCGGATACTACGGTGGCGGAGCTTGGTGCAGGTGCTTCGACAAGCTCAGCACGAGCGGAGGTTGGAGATAAATCCAAATCTCCCAAATCCGCTCAGGCTGAGCCTGTCGAAGCCCCCGCCGCCCAGGCTGCCGCTACCAAGGGCATGAAGAACGCCGGCCTGCCCGCCAACCGCATCGTCTTCTCCGAGAAGTTCGCCTGCCCCGTCAGCGGCTTCACCATCGAGGAGATCGAGCCGCGCCTGTTCTCCTTCAACGCCCCGCAAGGCGCGTGCCCGGCCTGCGACGGCCTTGGCGAAAAGCTGCTGTTCGACCCGCAGCTGGTCGTGCCGAACGAGCACCTGACGCTCAAGCAGGGCGCCATCGTGCCCTGGGCCAAGTCCAACCCGCCCAGCCCCTACTACATGCAGGTGCTCTCCAGCCTGGCCGCGCACTTCGGCTTCAACCTGACGACGCCGTGGGACGAACTGCCCGGCGAGATCAAGCTGGTGATCCTCTACGGCACCGGCGGCAAGGCCGTGCCGCTCACCTTCAAGGACGGGCGCAAGGAATACACCGTCAACAAGGCGTTCGAAGGCGTCATCGGCAACCTCAATCGCCGCATGCTGCAGACCGACAGCGCCTTCATGCGCGAGGAACTGAGCAAGTACCAGACCGCGCAGCCCTGCGAGACCTGCGACGGCAAGCGCCTCAAGCCCGAGGCCCTCTCGGTCAAGATCGCCGGCAGCGACATCGCCGACGCCGCGCGCCTCTCGGTGGCGGACGGCTTCGCGTGGTTCGGGCAGCTGGAAGGCAAGCTCACCAACCAGCAGCAGCAGATCGCCAAGGCCATCCTCAAGGAGATCAACGAGCGCCTCGGCTTCCTCAACAACGTCGGGCTCGACTACCTCAACCTCGACCGCACCTCGGGCACGCTGTCGGGCGGCGAGAGCCAGCGCATCCGCCTCGCCAGCCAGATCGGCTCGGGCCTCTCGGGCGTGCTCTACGTGCTCGACGAGCCCAGCATCGGCTTGCACCAGCGCGACAACGACATGCTGCTCGAAACCCTCAAGCGCCTGCGCGATCTCGGCAATACCGTGATCGTGGTGGAGCATGACGAGGACGCCATCCGCACCGCCGACTATCTGGTAGACCTCGGCCCCGGCGCGGGCGTCCACGGCGGGCAGGTGGTTGCCGAAGGCACGCTCAAGCAGGTGCTCAAGAGCAAGGACAGCCTCACCGCGCAGTACCTCAACGGCACCCGCCGGATCGAGGTGCCGAAGGAACGCCGCAAGGGCAACGGCCACTTCGTCACCGTCGAGAACGCCCGCGCCAACAACCTGACCGGCGTGACCGCGAAGTTCCCGCTCGGCACCTTCACTTGCGTGACCGGCGTGTCCGGCTCGGGCAAGTCCTCGCTCACCATCGACACGCTGCAGGCCGGCGCCTCCCGCCAGCTCAACGGCGCGCGGGTGATCGCGGGCGCGCACGACAAGATCACCGGTCTCGAAAAGTGCGACAAGGTGATCGAGATCGACCAGTCCCCGATCGGCCGCACCCCGCGCTCCAACCCCGCGACCTACACCGGCGCCTTCACCCAGATCCGCGACTGGTTCGCCGGCCTCCCCGAATCCGAAGCGCGCGGCTACAAGCCCGGCCGCTTCAGCTTCAACGTCAAGGGCGGGCGCTGCGAAGCCTGCCAGGGCGACGGCCTGATCAAGATCGAGATGCACTTCCTGCCCGACGTCTACGTGACGTGCGAGGAATGCCACGGCAAACGCTACAACCGCGAAACGCTGGAAGTGAAGTTCAAGGGCATGTCCATCGCCGACGTGCTCGACATGACGATCGAGGACGCCGAGGAATTCTTCAAGGCCGTCCCCCCCATCCGCGACAAGATGCACATGCTGAACGAAGTGGGCCTCGGCTACGTCAAGGTCGGCCAACAGGCGACGACCCTGTCCGGCGGCGAGGCGCAGCGCGTGAAACTGGCCAAGGAACTCGCCCGCCGCTCCACCGGCCAGACGCTCTACATCCTCGACGAACCCACCACCGGCCTCCACTTCGAAGACGTGCGCAAACTCCTCGAAGTGCTGCACCGACTGGTCGACCAGGGCAACTCGGTGGTCGTGATCGAACACAACCTCGACGTCATCAAGACCGCCGACTGGATCATCGATATGGGCCCCGAAGGCGGCGTCCGCGGCGGCCAGATCGTGGCGGAAGGCACGCCCGAAGAGGTGGTGAAGGTCAAAGGCAGCTTCACCGGAAGCTACCTCAAACCCTTGCTGGGAAGCTGGGCGAAGTAAACCGCACATTCCTCCCCGAGCTTGTCTCGGGGAGGGGGCGCAGGCGGTTCAGGTGAAGGGGGAAGAAGAAAGTAGAAAGTAGAAATGCGAGGGCCATCGCCCTCGCGCTCCCGGAACCTTTGGTGGTGATTGGCGGCAAGACGGTGATTCAATATGCCCCAATATGGAGCATTTGTTTCTTCAGATGTGCAGAAGTGAATGGATGCCTTGTGTCATATCCGCATTTTGCCGTAAGAATGTACTGCCTCATGCGATTTGGTGTGAGGGGGCACTGTTAAGGACCGCAAGTGCGCTGATGCGCGCCGCGACTCCGGGAAGCTGGACCGAGATGGTCATGGTTACACGGACTCCGAGATAGAGCGTGGCTACGATATTCGCGACAGCGAGATCATACCACACGAGGTAAATAGCGAACCAACTTTCGAGTTGGGAGTCAGGTTAGTAACCCGGGGGATATGAGACGAACGGTATCCAAAGCCCCCGGGTGCGTACCACCTGATGATGATTTTGATCCGTTAATTGACGATTTCACAGTCAAGGAACGGAAATATATTCATTTTGATAGACCGATTTCAAAAAGTGATCGAGAGAATTTCTCTTTCTCGGCCGATAATCTTTTGAAGCACTCGTTTTGGCCGCTGTTAGGTTTTACTGCCAAAGAGCGTCGGGTCAAAAAAGTTGGTGGTCAGCTTGAGATTTCCCAAAAAGAACGAGAAATAAAATTCGGCTCTCACAAAGACGCTGCCGTATACGAATGGTATGCGAAAAATCTGTCTGTTCGCTATGAGCGGCTTCTGAAAAGATATGACTTATCCGAAGCGGTACTGGCGTATCGCTCGGGTGTTGGCGACAATATAAGTCAAGCGGGTAGCATTTTTTTCCGAAATACGAAATAAGGGTGATTGCCGTGCAATCGCGCTCGATATAACGGGCTTTTTTGATCATATAGACCATTTGTGCTTACGGCGTAATCTAGTGGATGTTCTTGCTGTCGGCACCATCCCTGATCCTGATTTTCGTATTTTTAAGCGAATGACCCAATTTGAATGGGTGGATTCCGACGCCCTTCGAATAAGGTTAGGAAACCTATATGGGCAACGCGGCCGCATTTGTACTTCCGAACAATTTCGAAATATTGTCCGTTGTAAGAGCGGTAATCTTGTAAATAAAAATAAAAAGTCATGTGGGATACCCCAAGGTACTCCGTTATCTGGTTTATATGCAAACATCAGTATGATTGAATTTGATCGCCAGATGGTTTCGATACTGAATAATATTGGCGGTAGTTATCGCCGATATTCAGATGATATTGCAATCATAATGCCATGTGAGCATGACTATAATGATTTGATCGCGCTTGTGAGGAGTAAGCTTTCTGATATCGGCCTCTCACTTAGCGAAGGGAAAACCGAAGTATCGCAGTTTCGCCGAAATGAGCAGAATGTATCTACTGATAGGCGCTTTCAGTATCTTGGTTTCACATTTGACGGTGGAAAAATTCTGATACGGCCATCTTCGATCAGTCGTTATCATAAAAAGATGAGGGCAGGTGTTAAGGCCAAGATAAGGGCTGCAAAGATACAGGGAATAGCAAAAGATAGCATTTATATGCGTGAGCTATTCAAACGATATACACATTTCGGCCGTCAACGAAATTTTCCGCAATATGCGTACAGGGCTGCAAAGGTTCTCAATTCCCCCAATATTAGGTGGCAAATGCGAGGGCATATGGCGGCATTTAAGGAAGCAATTAGATATTATACTGCACGAGCTTATGAGTGAGCATATTTGCATATACTTGATTATAACTTTCCTACACTCCCCCACATACGATAACTAATCCGTCCCCCACGACGCGCCTGTCCGGGCTGTGTCGTGGTCTTTCGTGGCTTTCCTCTTGCGCGAGGTGGACGATGACGGACTTTTCCAGCAGCTTCGGTGTCGACGGTGGGGCGGGGGATCGGCCTTTGCCCCTCCACCCTGTGCCCCTCCACCATCCTTCGGCCAAGGATGCGCTTGCGCATCCGTCTTGTCAGGCTCCCCCTCCCCCGCAGGGGGAGGATCGGGGAGCGCCTCGGTTCGGACGGGGGTGGGTTCCCGCCTCGCGCGACATTGGTATTCCGGGCGAGCAGGCGGGCGCTTCGTCGGCCTCGGGCGCGACGGAAAGGGTCCGGGAGCGCGAGGGCGATGGCCCTCGCATTGTCTCTTCTCCTTCTCCCTATGTCTCGCACACGGCGTGGGACGCCGACCGCAAGGTGCGGTTTCTCGACCAACTCTCGCAGAAGGGCGACGTGCGAGCCGCGTGTGCTTTCGTGGGGATGAGCCGGACTTCGGCTTATCTGCTGCGGCGGCGCGATGCGGTGTTTGCGGATGCGTGGACGGCGGCTCTGGTGCTGGCGCGGCGGCATGTCGAGGAGGTGCTGGCGACGCGGGCGCTCGATGGGGTGGAGGAGGCGGTGTGGTTCCGGGGGGAGCTGGTCGGGGTGCGGCGGCGGTATGACTCGCGGTTGTTGCTGGCGCATCTGGCGCGGCTCGATGTCGCGGGGGAGGGGCATGAGGCTCTGGCCGAGCGGTTCGACGAGGTGCTGGCGCTCGTCGCCGGGGAGGAGCCTTGCGCGGATGTGCCGGGGATGGAGGACGGTACGGCGCTGCCTCCGGAGCGGGCGGACTATGTCGCGGCGGCGGGGGAGGCGCGGTTCGGCGATGCGCGGGAGGCGTGGCTCGACGCGGTGGATGCGATCGATGCCGCGGCCGGGTACGTGCAGCCGCTGGACGAGGGGGAGATCGCGGGGGAGGACGCGGGGGCGGCGCCGGACTATCCGGAGGCGCCGGTGCGCGGGCCTTTCCTGCGCGAGAGCGGCGCGCAGTGGGATCGCTGGCAGTCGCGCGCTTTCGCCCGGGTGGACGGGGCGCTCTCGGGCGGGGAGGGCGCGGCGCCGATGGAGTACAAGTCGTTGGGAGGCAAGATGGAGGTCAGTGGCGGAGTTGCGGCTCTGGACCGTGTAAACCGTGTAAACCTGCTCGCGCCTCGTCGATGGGGAAGCACGGCTGGGCAAAAGTGTTCGGAGGCCGGGAACGCTTGTCCGGCTTCGCTGTTATCGAGTGTGAAGGCCGGCGCGGCGCTTCCCCCACCCCCTCCCAGCTGCGTCGGCCGACCTTTTTCCTTCAGATCAGGCGGCGGTGCTATCCACCCTTCGACAAGCTCAGGGTGAGCGGTGTTGGTGATGGATGCTCTCAATTCCGCTCAGGCTAAGCTTGTCGAAGCCCCCGGCGGAATACCCAGCCTCAGTTGCCGAGGACGGCCAGTTCGACCTTGCCGCTGCCCATGCGGGTGATGCCGAGTTCGTCGGCGGCGGCGTCGGACAGGTCGATCACGCGGTTGCCGTGGAAGGGGCCGCGATCGTTGATGGTGACGACGACCATTTCGCCGTTGGCCGGGTTGGTGACCTGCACCTGTGTGCCAAAGGGCAGGGTGCGGTGCGCGGCGGTCAGTCCGTCGGGCGCGTAACGCTCGCCGCTGGCGGTGCGGGCGCCCTTGAGGTGGCGGCCGTAGAAGCTGGCGATGCCGCCTGCGATGGGGGTGACCTGGATGTCGTCGTCTTCGGGCGCGGTGAGGACGGCGGGAACTTCTGCGGCGGCGACGGCGTTGACGCCAGCGACAGGAGCAAGAACGAGAGCTTGCGAAGCTACCGGGGCTTCAGCCTGAGCAGGGCCTGCGAAGGGCAGGACGACGGCAGCGCACAGCGCCATCAGGCTTACGGCTCGAACTTGCAAAACTTACCCCGCTTCGTCGTTGACGATGGCGGGAGTCCTACCTGTGCGGTTCCCCGAAGGCCATATAGGCAAAAGCGGCCCGTCGCGCTTTGGCAACGGGCCGCCGGACTCTGTTAACCTAGGGGCAATGTTTACTTGGCGTCACGCTGGGCCAGCAGGCGCAGGCGAAGGGCGTTGAGCTTGATGAAGCCCGCCGCATCCTTCTGGTCGTAGGCGCCGGCATCGTCCTCGAAAGTGACGTGGCGTTCGGAGTAGAGCGAGTCGGCGCTCTTGCGGCCGACGACCGAGGCGTTGCCCTTGTAGAGCTTGAGGCGCACGGTGCCGTTGACGCGGGCCTGGCTGTGGTCGATCGCGGCCTGCAGCATCTCGCGCTCGGGGGCGAACCAGAAGCCGTTGTAGATGAGCTCCGCGTACTTCGGCATCAGCTCGTCCTTGAGGTGCGCGGCGCCGCGGTCGAGCGTGATCTGCTCGATGCCGCGATGGGCGCGGGCGTAGATCTCGCCGCCCGGCGTCTCGTACATGCCGCGCGACTTCATGCCGACGAAGCGGTTCTCGACGAGGTCGAGGCGGCCGATGCCGTGCTTGCGGCCCAGCTCGTTGAGCTGGGTGAGCAGGGTGGCCGGGCTCATCGCCACGCCGTTCAGGGCGACGCCGTCACCCTTCTCGAAGTCGATGGTGATGTATTCGGGCGCATCCGGCGCGTCTTCCGGGTTGACGGTGCGCGAGTAGACGTAGTCGGGGGTCTCTTCCCACGGATCTTCCAGCACCTTGCCCTCGGACGAGGTGTGCAGGAGGTTGGCGTCGGTGGAGAAGGGGCTTTCGCCGCGCTTGTCTTTTGGGACGGGGATCTGGTGCTGCTCGGCCCAGGCGATGAGGGCGGTGCGGCTGGTGAGATCCCACTCGCGCCAGGGGGCGATGACCTTGATGTTCGGGTCGAGCGCATAGGCCGAGAGTTCGAAGCGGACCTGATCGTTGCCCTTGCCGGTGGCGCCGTGGGCGACAGCGTCGGCGCCGGTCTCGTGGGCGATCTCGATCAGGCGCTTGGAGATCAGCGGGCGGGCGATCGAGGTGCCGAGGAGATAGTCGCCTTCGTAGCGGGCATTGGCGCGCATCATCGGGAACACGAAGTCGCGCACGAATTCCTCGCGCAGGTCGTCGATGTAGATGTTCTCGTCCGGCAGGCCCATCAGCTTGGCCTTGGCACGGGCGGGTTCGAGTTCCTCACCCTGGCCGAGGTCGGCGGTGAAGGTCACCACCTCGCAGTTGTAGGTGACCTGGAGCCACTTGAGGATGACGCTGGTGTCGAGGCCGCCGGAGTAGGCGAGGACGACCTTCTTGATGCTGTCGGACATGGGCACGGGCTTTCGCGGCATGAGCGGTGGAAGTTTGGGCGCGCGGCTAGCAGGTGCGCCCAAACTTCGCAACGTTTACGCGCCCAGCAGCACTTTCTCTCCTTCCGCAATGTAGTCGCGGGTGAGGGGCAGGGCGTGGCGGGAGCGGGTGTACTGGATCTGGTAGTTGCACATGCCACCGCTCTCGAAGGCCGCGGTGGCGCCGGAGAGGTAGAAGATCCACATGCGGTAGAAGCGCTCGTCGTGCAGCTTGACGATGGCCTCCTTGTTGGCGACGCAGCGCTTGTACCATTCGCGCAGGGTCTTGGCGTAATGGAGGCGCAGGTTCTCGACGTCGGTGGCGATGAGGCGGACCTTTTCGCTGGCCTCCACCGTCTCGCTCAGCGCCGGGATGTAGCCGCCGGGGAAGATGTACTTGCGGGTGAAGGCGTCGGTTGAGCCGGGCCCGCCCATGCGGCCGATGGTGTGCATCAGCATCACGCCCTCGTCGTCCAGCATCGTCGCGCAGTCGCGGAAGAAGCGGTCGAACTGGGCCTGGCCGACGTGCTCGAACATGCCGACCGAGACGATGCGCTCGAACTTGTCGCCGCGCGCGGCGAGGTCACGGTAGTCGATCAACTCGAAGTCGATGCGGCCCGAGACGCCCGCTTCCACGGCGCGCTGGCGGGCCAGCACCAGCTGTTCCTCGGAGAGCGTGATGCCCTTGACCGAAACGTCGAAGTGCTTGGCGAGATAGATCGCCATGCCGCCCCAGCCGCAGCCGATGTCGAGCACTTTCTGGCCCGGCTCGATCGCCAGCTTGGCGGCGATGTGGGCGAGCTTGGCGGTCTGCGCCTGCTCCAGCGTGATGTCGTCACTGGGCCAGTAGGCGCAGGAATACTGCATGTGCTCGATGTCGAGGAAGAGGTTGTAGAGGTCGTTGCCCACGTCGTAGTGGTGGGCGATGTTCTTCTTGGCGCTGGCGGCGCGGTTGATGCCGTCGACGAGGGTGACGGCCTTGCCAAGCACCTTCTTGAGCGCGGTCTGTTCCTTCAGTTCGCCGCCCTTGTCCCACCGCGCGTTGGCGCGCAGCAGGTAGACGAGGTTCATGATGTCGCCCTGCTCGACTTCGAGCTGACCGTCCATGAAGGCTTCGGCGGCACCCAGGCGCGGATCGCGCAGGATGCGGCGTTCGGCGCCCTTGTCGGTCAGGCGGATGCGGACGTGGGGAAAGCCTTCTGCGGGGGTTCCAAAGCGACGGAGGGAGCCGTCGGGGCGGGCCAGTTCGAGCACGCCCTGTCGGACGCCGCGCTCGAGGAAGCGGTCAAGTATGCCGAGTGCCATCAGGGGTTTGTGCGGGGGTAATTACCTGCATGCAAGGGGGCTTGTGTTGATAAATGCACAATCCTTACTCCCGCGCCAGAAACAGCACGTCACGTTCCTGGGCCAGCAGGTGCTGTCCGGAATCGACGTAGAGTGTCTGGCCGCTGTCGAGCCAGCCTCCGGCAAGGAACAGGGCTGCCCCCGCTACGTCTTCGGGCGTCGCACGGCGGCCCAGCAGGTTCATGCGGTGGGAGATTTCGGCTTCCGCCTCGTTCTGGTCGTGGCTGGCGAGGATGGCGCCCGGCGCGATGCCGTAGACGCGGTCTTCCTCTGCCCGCCGGGCCATGGAAAGCATCGGGATCGTCGCGGAAAGCGCGTGCTTGCTCATGGTGTAGGAGAAGAAATCCGGATTCGGATTGAGCAGCTTCTGGTCGGTAACGTGGATCAGGCGTCTGCCGGCGGAGGTGCGGGCATGGGCAAGGAACGTCTGTCCCAGCCGGGCGGGAGTGGCAGCGTTCACCCGCATCGCGGCGGTGAAGATATCCGGTTCCAGCGTTTCGGCGGTGTCGAGGTCGAAGACGCCCGCGCAGTTCACCAGCACCCGCCAGTCGTTCAGACGGGCAGCCAGCGCCTCGACCATGGCAGGGCCTTCATCCCAGTCGTTGAGGTCGCACGAGACGATCTCGGCGCTGGGCAGGCTCGCCGCGAGCGCTTCGGCCTGCGCCCGCGACCGGCCGTAGTGGATCACGACATGCCAGCCTGCCGCTCCGAAGGCGCGGGCGATGGTCGCGCCGATCCGCTTGGCGCCGCCGGTCACCAGCATGGCGGGGCGGCTCACTGCGCGGCCTCACAAGGTGACACATCAGGTTTACACGGTTTACACTGTCCTGAAGAGAAACTCCCGCCTCTCCGAAGGGGGCTTTCCGTAGCGAGGACAGACGAGCCGGTCATGAATGCAAGTCGCTGAAACATGGCGGCATTGGAGCATAGCCAGCCGCTGTAGGAAAGCCGGGATGCACCGATCGCACCGGCGGAGGGCCACGGCACGGACAAAGCAAAAGGCGCGCCGCCTTTCGGACGACGCGCCTTTCGCAAGGGACCGGGGATAAGGATCAGCGGCAGCGCGGACGGTCGCCGCCACGGTCGATCTCGCGACCCAGGACGGCGCCGCCGGCAGCGCCGAGCAGGGTGCCGACGGTGCGGTCACCGCGGGTGTCGATCGCACGGCCGGCAAGGGCGCCGGCGACGCCGCCGATCAGCAGGCCGGTGGTGCCGTTCGACTTCTTGCAGTAGTAGCGGCCGTTGTTGCCGCGCCAGTACTTGACGCCGCGGTCGTTGTGGTAACGACGGTGATCGCGTGCTTCTGCCGGAGCGGTGAAAGCGACGGTCGCCGGAATGGTGAGCGCCATCATAGTGGCGGCGAGAATGGTCTTACGCATGATATGTGCCCTCATCGTAGCGTGGGAATGATCTGGTAACGCGGCTTTTCGTTCATTGATCCACAACGTCAGATGAACGAACGGCCGCTGCTGGAAATCCGTGACGAACTGCGCTGGTACAGCGATGAAGCGAGGGAAATGTTTCTTTCGGAAACAAAAATACCACCTCAACGCGAAAGCGCGCGGCCCTTTCGGACCGCGCGCTTCTCGTCTCAGGGCATGAAATCTCAGTTCAGCGGCACTGGATGTCGCCCTTGTCGATCTCGCGCCCCAGCGCTCCGCCGAGGACGCCGCCCAGGATCGTGCCGATGGTCTTGTCACCACGGCCGGCGATCTGGTTCCCCGCCAGCGCGCCCACGCCGGCGCCGATGATCAGGCCGGTCGTGCCGTTGTCGCGCTTGCAATAGTAGCGTCCGTCATTGCCGCGCCAGACACGGTCGTTGCGGGTAAGGCGGCGCGGTTCGCGGTAGCGGCCGCGCGAATCGTACATGTCGCGGCGGTCGTAGCGATCGTGACGGTCATTGCGGTCGTACCGGTCATGGTCACGGCGACCGTGCGCGGGCGCCCAGGGCGGCGGGTCGCCAAGCACCGGCGCGACGGGCAGGGCAGTGATGGTGGCGGCGAACGCAGCCATCGCCAGCAGGGACTTCTTCATGGTTCAAACTCCTGCGAAAATTCCTGTTCGAGAACCCGATCGGTCTGGACCCGCACTTCGCAACGCGCGATGAACCGCCGGGCAGGTCGGGAGCGCAAGGGACAAGATGGACCCGGACTGCGACGAAACGTTCAAAAGTGCAATTAGCTCCGAAAGGCATGCCATGTTTCTCGATCTCATCGACGTCTTCGGCTCCGGCCCGCTCAGTGGCAATCCTCTGGCGGTCGTGCGCGGCGGTGAGGGGATGAGCGACGCGCAGATGCTGCGGCTGACGCAGTGGCTGGGCTATTCGGAGACGACCTTTCTCCTGCCGCCGACCGACCCGGGGGCCGATTACCGGGTGCGTATATTCTACCCGGCGGGCGAACTGCCCTTCGCCGGGCACCCGACGCTGGGTAGTGCCCATGCGTGGCTCGCTGCCGGAGGAAAGGCGAAGGAGGACGGATGCGTGGTGCAGGAATGTGGCATAGGTCTCGTCGAGGTGCGCCGGGATGGCGAGCGGCTGGCGTTCCGCGCGCCGCCGCTGATCCGGTCGGGGCCGCTCGATGCCGAGGACCGCGCGGAAACGCTTCGCCTCACCGGGACAGACGAGGCGCAAGTCGTCGCCGCGGTCCATGCCGCCAACGGGCCGGGCTGGAAGCTGCTGCACCTTGCTTCGGCGGAGGCGGTGCTGGCGGCTGAGCCCGTCTCGCGTGCGCCGAAGGGGACCGACGTGGCGCTGCTGGGCCCGTGCGCTCCGGGTGGTGCGGCGCAGTTCGAGTTGCGGGCGTTCTTTGCCGATCCGGCAGGCAAGATGGTCGAGGACCCGGTGACCGGCAGTCTCAACGCGGCGGTGGCGCAGTACCTTTTCGCGAGCGGTCAGGCCGAGGGCAACTATGTCGCCGCGCAGGGCCGCAAGGTCGGGGCGGACGGGCTGGTCTATTGCTCCCAGGATGAGAGCGGCGACGTCTGGATCGCCGGGCGCGTGGAGACCGTAGCGACGGGCGGGGCGTTGTTCTCCGCGTGATCGCTCGTCATTGCGAGCGTAGCGAAGCAATCCAGGGCAGTTCTGCGCCGCCCTGGATTGCTTCGCTACGCTCGCAATGACGATTCAAGTGGCTTGCTTTCCCGCTCGGCGCTGTCGGTAACCGAAAGGGAGGTTCAGCCCGTCTTCTTCGGCAGGGCGACCTCCGCGCTGCCCGTGCACATTGTCGTGCCCTTCTGGTTCTTCATCAGGTGCTTGACGTGGATGAGATGGCGGCCGTCTGCGTCCACCGACTTCTCGGTGACCTCGGCGGACTGGATCGTCACGTCGCCGGTCAGCGCAGGGCCGCGGTAGTTGGCGACTGAGTGCACCACCATGCCGTGCTGCCCCGCCCAGCCCGAAAGGTAGTCGGTCACCCACGAGCCCATCGACGCGCCGTAGCCGTAGCCGCGCGGCATGCCGATGCGCCGGGCATACTTGGCGAACAGGTGCCCGCGCGAGGGGCCGTAATAAGCGCCGTCGGTGAGGAACGGGTTCACCTTGAGCATGTCGGGGTCGTTCTCGTACCCGGCCATCTCGCGCGTGAAGCCGAGGCCTTCGAGGTCCTGCTTGCGCAAGTCGAGCGTGCCCCAGGTGTTGACGATATAGGCGCGCCACTCGGTTGCGAAGCTGGCGATGGAGTGGGGGCCGAAGACGCGCTCCGGCAACTGGTCGCCGACCGCGACGTCGTCCCACCAGCGTTCCTTGTTGCCGAGGTCATGGAGCATGCGGACCCAGGCGAAGCGGCGCTCCTCCATCTCCTCCAGCGCTTCGTCGGTCCATTCGGGCTCCTCGAAGTCGTCGGTCTTGACGTTGTCGCCGCCCGCCGCCGCGCGGTAGCGGATCGAGGTGGAGCGCTGGCGGGCGATCTCCTCGCCCTTCTGGTTGGAGTAGTTATTGTCGCCGCGCTGGAAGCAGGTGGGGCCGAAGCCGGTCTGCTTGACCGTGTAGTCGAACGGTATGCGGGTGTTGGTGATCACGTCGCCCGGCTCGATGCGCGGGCCGTAGAACCACCACTCGTCGCCGCCGAACAGGAGGTGCGAGTTTGCGATCTTGCCGACGCAGGCGGGCGCGGCGCCGTGGCCGTCGTCCGTCGCGATGGCGAAGCTCTGCGGCGCGACGAGGCGGCCCCATACGCTCGCCTCGGCATGACCGGGATCGAAGTGGGCGAGGTTGGGGTAATGCATCGCATGGACCCAGCGGCGGATGTCGTTGGGTGCGATGGCCTCACGCAAGGGCGAGAAGTCCATCGTCTTGCCGAGATGGTTGTCGATGTCGGAACAGTCGAAGTCGTCGCTCATGGTGTCTCTCAGAATTGCCTGATGCCGGTGGCGTCTTCGGCCTTGAATACGGGGATCGGCTCGATCGCCTTGAGCATGACCAGCGGGATCACGCGGTCCGTCGCCTTCTGGTAATCGGCGTAGAAGGGATGGCAGTCGGTCAGGAAGGCCCAGACCTTGTCGCGCTCGGCGCCTTCGGGTTCGCGCCATGTGGCGCGAAAGGCTTGCGTGGCGACCTGGAAGTCGACCGTCTCGGCCTCGCGGATGTTGAGATACCAGGCAGGGTGATGGTCGGCGCCGCCCTTGGAGGCGCAGATCACGACCTCGCCGCCGATGTCGGCGTAGCAAAGGGGCGTGATGAAGACCTTGCCGCTCTTGCGGCCGACGTACTTGACCAGGCAGTGCGTGGCGAAGGACCGGCCGCCGACAGGCGTGATGTCCATGATGTGACCCTGCGCGCCGCCTGACGACAGGTACATGTCGCGGTGTTCGACCACCCAGTCCTTGCGCGTGTCGCGGATCGCGGCCGACGTGTCGTCGCTCATGGGCTTCTCCTCTCCTCCCGAGCCGAGGCCCGAGGATGGGGGAGGAGAACCGCGCGCGTCCAACCCCGAATGGGGACGCCGGGCAGTGATCGCCGGGGCGGTTGGGGGAGTGGGCCGGAAGACCGCCACCATGGCCGAGGCTACCCCTGCATCGTCATTGCGAGCGGCGAAGCCGCGCGGCAATCCAGGGCAGTCGCAACCCGCCCTGGATTGCTTCGCTACGCTCGCAATGACGAATGTAGGCAGCCTTTCAGTCGGCGTCCTTCTCCGGCGGCCAGACGCTGTGCGAGAGCAGGTTGTCGACGAAGGCCTCGTGCTGGGCCTGCCCGACGGGGTCGGGGCGCAGCAGCACGTCGGTGCGATAGCCCGTAACCGCAGACATCGTGAGCTGTGTCAGCTGCTGCGCTTCATCGACATCGAAGCGCGTGGCGAAGAAGTCTGCGATGGCGCAGCGCAGCTTGACCGGGCCGCGCATGTAGAAGGTCTCCTTGATCTCGGGAAACCGCTCACCCTCGCTCACCACAAGGCGGTAGAGCATGACCGAATTGTCGCGCAGCAGGCAGTCGATGAAGCGCAGGCACGCCCGGCGCAGCGCCGGGACCGAGAAGGTCTGCCCGGTCAGCACTTCTTCAACATCGCGCGCGAACGTTTCGACGTGGAGGTCGACGACGGCGGTGAACAACTCTTCCTTCGAGGCGAAGTGCGCCCACAAGGTCGCCTTCGATCCGCCCACGGTATCGGCGATCGCGGACATCGTCGTCTCGGCGTAACCTTGTTCGAGGAACATGCCCGAGGCGACCTGCACGATCTCCGCGCGTTTGCGGGCCTTGTTCGCCTCGCGCTTTGAAATTCCGGTCTTTTCCATCATGGTGTACTCTCTAGTACAGTTTTTTATTGACAGAAACAAGCCGGCAAACGATTTGGACCGTACCGATGAGTACAAAATTCTCCCCCCGAGTCGCGACGGCCGCGCTGCTGATCGCCTCCAGTTCGCTCGCCGGGTGCGGTGCGCCCGACCTTGGGCCACGTCCCGAGCTGCGCCCGCCGTCGACCCTCGACAGCGCCGCCTCGATCCAGGGCACCGCTGCCGAATGGCCGCAGGAGCGCTGGTGGACCGCTTACGGCGATCCCCAGCTCGACGGTCTGGTGGACGAGGCGATCAAGGGTTCGCCCGATGTCGCCACAGCGCTGGCCCGCATCCGCCAGGCGCAGGGCGCGCTCGAATCCTCGCGCGCCGCGCTGCTGCCCAGCATCGGCGGGCAGGGCTCGGCCTCGGTCGAGAAACAGAGCTACAACAACGGCACTCCGGTCGCCGCGCTGCCCAAGGGCTGGAAGGACTATGGCATGCTTGCCTTGTCCGCCAACCTCAACCTCGACATCTGGGGCAAGAACCGCGCACTCCTTGCGGCCGCGACTTCGGCTGCCGAGGCCGCCGTCGCCGACGAGCGGCAGGCCGAATTGGTGCTCGCCTCGGAAGTCGTGTCGTCCTACTTCGACCTCGGCCGCCTGCTCGAACGCCAGAAGGTGCTCGACGAGACGCTGGCCGCGCGCGAAGGTTCGGCCAAGCTGGTCGGCCAGCGCGTGACGCAGGGCCTCGACAACCAGAGCCCGCTGCGCCAGTCCAACGCCGAAGCCGCCCGCGCACGGATCGACGTCGCCGCCAACCGCGAGCAGATCGAGAAGCGCCGCCACGCGCTCGCCGCGCTGCTCGGCGCTGGTCCCGATCGCACCCTGACGCTCACCCCCCCGTCGATCGCGACCATCGCCGCTACGCCGGTGCCGGCCGATGCGGGCATCGCGCTCGCCGGTCGTCGCCCCGACATCGTCATGTCGCGCAAGCTGGTGCAGGCGGCCGACAAGGGCGTCGAGTATGCGAAGAAGTCGTTCCTTCCCGACATCTCGCTGAGCGGCCTCATCGGCCTCAGCTCGCTGGGCATCTCGCACTTGTTCGACGGCGGTTCGGACTATGGCAGCGCGGGTGCGGCGGTGAGCCTGCCGATCTTCCAGGGCGGGGCGCTTTCGGGTCGCTATCGCCTGGCACGCGGCGGCTACGACACGATGGTCGCCAGCTACAACAAGTCGGTGATCGGTGCGCTGCAGGAAGTCGCCGACGCGCTTTCCACCCGCACTTCGGCCGGTGAGCAGGAGCGCCACGCGCTCGAAGCCCGGACCGAGGCGAACGCCGCCTACGGCCTCGCGCTCCAGCGCTACAAGGGCGGTTTGAGCACCTATATCGACGTGCTCAGCGCCGAAACCACCGCGCTCGACACCCGCCTCGGCGCGGTCGACGCTCACTTCGCCACGCTCGCCAGCGAAGTCGCGCTCAAGCGCGCCCTGGGCGGCGGATATGCAGACGATTCAGCCAAGAAGGCCACCCCCGATGAGTGACGAAACCCCCAACGACGCCGGTTCGAGCACCGTCGTGGACAAGAGCAAGCGCAAGAACCTTCTGCTCGGCCTTGGCGGCGCAGTCGTCGTGATCGGCGGCCTGTGGTTCCTCTACGCGGAGTTCATCGGCAGCCGCACGGTCTCGACCGACAATGCCTATGTCGCCGGTGAGAACGCGCAGGTCACCCCGCTGACTTCGGGCCGCGTGGTCGAGGTGCTCGTCACCGACACGCAGCCGGTGCGCAAGGGCCAGCTGCTGTTCCGCATCGAGGACTCCGACCAGAAGATCGCGGTCCAGCAGGCCGAAGCCAACCTTGCGATGATGCAGCGCCGCTACGGCCAGTCGATCGCCAACAACGCGGCGCTGGGCGCCGCCGCCGGGGCGAGCGACGCGCAGATCAACACTGCGCGCGCCGGGCTCGCCTCCGCGCAGGCGACGCTGACCAAGACCCAGGAAGACTACAAGCGCCGTGCGGCCCTTTCGGGCACCGGCGCGGTGTCCAATGAGGAACTGACGACCGCGCGCCAGGCGCTGGACTCGGCAAAGGCATCCTACCAGCAGGCCCAGGCCGCCGTCGCGCAGGCGCAGGAAAACGCCCGCAGCGCCCGCCGCCAGGAAGAGGCCGCCGTCGCGCTCACCAAGGGCACGACCCTGCAGACCGCGCCGGAGATCCTGCAGGCGCAGGCCCAGCTGGAGCAGGCGAAGCTCGACCTCGAACGCACCATCGTGCGCGCGCCGATCGACGGCGTCGTGTCCCGGCGCAGCATCCAGGTCGGCCAGCGCATCCAGAGCGGGCAGGCGGCGATGACCGTCGTGCCGGTGGGTGAACTCTACGTCGACGCGAACTTCAAGGAAGATCAGCTCGGCAAGGTCCGCTCGGGCCAGAAGGCTACGCTGACTTCCGACTTCTACGGCGGCAAGGTCGAATACCACGGCAAGGTCGTCGGCTTCTCGGGTGGCACCGGCGCGGCGTTCTCGCTGATCCCGGCGCAGAACGCGACCGGCAACTGGATCAAGGTGGTGCAGCGCCTGCCGGTGCGCATCCAGCTCGATCCCAAGGAGCTGAAGGAGCACCCGCTGCGCATCGGCCTGTCGATGGAAGCCGAGATCGACCTGACGGACAACGACTGATGGCCGGCGGCGCTCCGGCTGCAGCGGCGCAGGAAAGCGGACCACCGCTGACCGGCGCCAAGCTGATCCTGGCGGGCTTCGTGCTCGCCATGGCCAACTTCATCGTCGTGCTCGACACCACGATCGCCAACGTTTCGGTGCCGCACATTGCGGGCGGCCTTGCCGTCTCGGTGTCGAGCGGCACCTGGGTCATCACGTCCTACGCGGTCGCCGAGGCGATCTGCGTGCCGTTGACGGGCTGGCTCGCCAACCGCTTCGGCGCCTTGCGGGTATTCATGTTCTCGCTGGTCGGCTTCGGGATATTCTCGACGCTGTGCGGGCTTTCGGGGACGCTCTCGGCACTGGTCATCTTCCGTCTCGGGCAGGGCTTCTGCGGCGGGCCGCTGATGCCGCTGACGCAGACGCTGATGCTGAAGATCTTCCCCAAGGAGATGCAGCCCAAGGCGATGGCGATGTGGGCGATGACGGTCGTGACCGCGCCGATCGCCGGTCCGATCCTGGGCGGCTACATCTCCGACAACTGGTCGTGGGAGTGGATCTTCTTCATCAACGTGCCGATCGTGGCGCTGATCTTCTTCGGCGTGGCGGTGCTGCTGCGCGGGCAGGAGACGCCGACCCAGAAGCTGCCGATAGACAAGATCGGGCTGGCGCTGCTGGTGATCTTCATCGGCGCGTTCCAGATGATGCTCGACCTCGGGCGGGACGAGGACTGGTTCTCCTCCACCAAGATCGTCGCGCTGGCGTGCATCGCGGGCGTGTTCTTCATCGCCTTCCTGATCTGGGAGCTGACCGAGGAACACCCGATCGTGAACCTCAGCGTGTTCCGCTATCGAGGGTTCTCTGCGTCCACGGCCTCGCTGACGATCGCTTTCGGTACGTACTTCGCCTCGATCGTGGTCATCCCGCAGTGGCTTCAGACCTCGATGGGTTATACCGCCACGGAGGCGGGGCGGGCGATGGCCTTCTCGGGCGTATTGGCGGTGGTCGCATCGCCCTTCGTGCCGGCGCTGATGAAGCGGTTCGACCCGCGCCTGCTGGTGTTTATCGGCGTCTCGTGGATCGGTGTCTGCGCGCTGATGCGCATGACATGGTCTACCGACATCACGTTCTGGACGATTGCCATCCCGCAGCTGCTGCAGGGTGTCGGCGTCTCGCTGATGATCGTGCCGCTCACCACCATCAGCCTCAGTTCGGTGCAGCCGCACGAGACCGCCTCGGCCGCCGGTATCGCCAACTTCGGGCGAACCCTGGCAGGCGCGGTGGCGACGGCGATCATCACCACCGTGTGGAGCGACATGTCGCGTTCGCGCAGCGCCGACCTGTCGGGCGTGCTCAACGGGGCGGACGCGACCTCGCAGGCGCTCCAGCAGCAAGGCTTCAGTGCCGAGCAGGCGCGCGTGGCGATCGCGCAGATGGTCGAGAATCAGGGCACCGCGGTGGCCACGGGCGAGCTGTTCGTGATCAGCGCCATCGCCCTGTTCCTTGCCGCGATGACCATCTGGCTGGCTCCGCGCCCGCCCAAGAACGTGAAGCCCGCCGCAGGGCACTGAGTTACCAGACAGCCGGTGTCGCCGCCCCCGAACAGGCGGCACCGGCGCGTCGGCCGGACCGAAAGCACAGACAGCCCCCCAGTCCCCCCGCTTTCCGTCCGGCCGACGCACCCTTCGGGCGCAGGTCGCTCTTGCCGAACCGGGGCGGCGATCCCATTGCAAGGCAATGGAAAACGACGCCCGCCGAGAGGCTCCCGCCACTGCCCGCAACCGTGACCCGATCCTGTCGGTCCTGCGCGACGTGCTGCCGGTATCCGGCCATGTGCTGGAGATCGCCAGCGGCACCGGCGAGCATGCCATCCACTTCGCCGCCGCCTTGCCCGACCTCGTCTGGCAGCCGACCGATCCCGATGCCAACGCGCGCGCCTCGATCGCGGCATGGGGGGGCAGGCGGAGCTGGCAAACTTGCGCGCGCCGCTGGAACTGGACGCGGCCTCGCATGAATGGCCGATCACGGAGGCACAGGCGGTCGTCTGCATCAACATGATCCACATCAGCCCCTGGACCGCGACGGAGGGCCTCATGGCCGGCGCCGCGCGGGTGCTGGAATCGGGCTACCCGCTGGTGCTGTACGGCCCCTATCGGCGAGAGGGGCTGACGCTCGAGCCCAGCAACGCGGCCTTCGACGAGGACCTCAAGCGGCGCAACCCGGAATGGGGCCTGCGCAGCGTGGAAACCGTGCGCGCCTGCGCTCTGGACAATGGCCTGGCGTTCGACAGTCTCGTCGAGATGCCCGCCAACAATCTGATGCTGGTCTTCAGGAAGCGCTGAAGCTGCGCCGGATCAGGCGCGGCAGGACCAGCGCCTGGCCCACCGCGCGGCCGCCGAACAACACCGCGAAAGCTACCCACAAGCCATGGTTGCCGAGCGGCTGAAGCGCCCACAGCAGGGCGAGGTAGGCTGCCATCGCCGCCGCCATCGTCCCCAGCATCGCCCGCGTCCATCCGGCGCCGACGAACACGCCGTCGAACACGAAGGACGACACGCCCAGCACCGGCAGCACTGCCAGCCACGGCGCATACTGCGCGGTCGCGGCGACTACGGCAGGGTCGGTGCTAAACGCCGCCGCGAGCCGGGCGCCCGCCAGCGCGTAAAGCGCCGCGACGGCAAGCCCGGTCACGCCGCCCCATACCAGCGCGGAACGTACGGCGGCGGTGAAACGCGCTCGCGACTGCGCGCCAAGCGCCTCGCCGCAGAGCACTTGCGCGCCGCTCTCGAACCCGTCGAGCAGGAGTGTCGCCAGCATGAAGATCTGGAACAGCACGCCGTTGGCAGCCAGCGTGACTGGCCCGGCGCGGGCACCGACGCGGGCGAACAGCAGGATCGAGCCGGTCAGCAGCAGGGTGCGCACGAACAGGTCGCGGTTGAGCGCGAAGAGCCGCGCGAGTTCGCTCCGTGCCCACGTCCCCTTGCGGCCGAGGGCCGCCAGCGCATCGCGCGCCGCGCCCTCGCGCACGACGATCGCGGCCAGCAGGAGGAATTTGAGGGCTTCGGAACTCACCGTCGCCGTCGCTACCCCGGCCACGCCCCAGCGCACGACGAGCACCAGCAGCAGGTCGAGGGCGATGTGGACGAGGTTCGCGATGATCTCGACCACCAGGACATGGCGAACCTTGCGTCGTCCGATCAGCCAGCCCACCAGCACGCAGTTCGCCAGCCACACCGGCCCCGCCCAGTAGCGCACCGCGACGTAGCTGCGGGCCGCCTCGCGCACCGGCCCCTCGGCGCCCAGCACGTCGAGGCCCAGCGGGATCGCGAGCGGCATGGCCGTGAGCAGCACCGCGCCGATGCCGAGCGCCACCGCCATCGCGCGTGCCAGCGTCTCGCCCCCGTCGCCGTCACCGCGCCCGCTACTTTGCGCGGTCAGCGCGACGGTGCTGGTGCGCAGGAAGTTGAAGACGTTGAGCAGACCGAGCATGAACTTGGCCCCCAGTTCGACCGCCCCTTGCGCCGGGGCGTCGCCGAGCCGTCCGATCGCCCACATGTCGGCAAGGCCGAACAGAGCGGTGGCCACGTTGGTCAGCATTGCGGGCAGGGCGATGGCCCAGAGCTGGCGGGCGGGAGAGGGCGGGGAGACGGTCACGGAACCGGGGTCTAGCCAAGCGCACCCGCAGGGGCAAACGAACCGGAGAATCGCCGCTGCGATCAGGACATATTGTCCCACCTTCGCGAATCACTCCAGGCGCAGGATCGGCGGTTTTCCTAAGGGCACGCCATGTTGCAGTGCGATACCCGGCTGAAGGTGCAAGGAAAGCGCACGCAATGAGGGCTTGCCAAACCCGCGTAAATCAGGGAGATTGTTGAAAGTTGGTGGATCAGGCAGCTTCTGCTGCATCTGCGAAGAAATCGGCGCGCCGGAGTGATTTCTCATCCCCGGCGCGCTCTCTCCCAACACCGGTAAGGTTACATGAACCTTTCACCGACCACATTGCACAAGAATCCGGCTTTGGCAAAGCGGGAAATGCATTTCATGCTGCGCAGCATGCAATTTTTCCTTCGCCCATTTCCCGCGCGTTTCTGCGGTGTTGCATGTCCTGCGCTGTCATCCCGGCGATGATTGCGGGGTGCCTGTTGCGCATCGTCTCCTGCGATGATCCGATGGGGATCGAAGGAGAGAGGCATGACCCAAATGGGCACCGACACCGGAAAATTCGAGCAGAATACCGGCCCGGCCATCTATCTTGATTCGCTCGAGTCGCAGGCGAGGCGGGTCGAAACTCCGTGCGGCGACGGGACGATGGCATGGCGAATCTGGGGCGAAGGGGCGCCGCTGGTCCTTGCACATGGCGCGCAAGGGTCCTGGACGCACTGGGTCCGCAACATAGAGCGACTGTCTCGCCACCGGCGGCTGATCGTGCCCGACCTGCCGGGCCACGGGGATTCGGCCATGCCCGCGAGCAACGACCATGCAGGCATCTCGGCCGCGCTTGCCCGGGGATTGTCTGCGATCCTCGGCGCGGAAAAGATGCCTGCCGATTTGTGCGGCTTCTCGTTCGGCGGCGTCGCGCTGGCGCATCTGGCGGCGCTGCATCCGGGCACGGCGCGCAGGCTGGTGATCGTCGGCTGCGGCGGGCTGGGAACGCCGATGGGGCACCCGCGCCTCGGCCGGATCAGCGGTCTGGTTGGGGAGGAGCGCCGCGCCGCTCTCAAGGCCAATCTGCTCGGGCTTATGCTCCATCACCCCGAGAGCGCCGACGACCTTGCGATTCACATGCTGCTGCCGACTGCCAAGGCTGCGCGGCTTCATGCACCGCCGCTGGTGCTTCCCGACAGACTGGTCAAAGTGCTTCCGGAGGTCCGCGTCGCTGTAGACGCGATCTGGGGCGCGTTCGACCTGCCGCATCCCGACCCGGCCACGCAGGAGGCGGCGCTGCGTACCGTCCAGCCCGACGCCGAGTTCCGCGTCGTCGAGGACGCCGGGCACTGGGCGATGTACGAGCGCCCCCAAGCGTTCGAGGCGGCCTTGCTGGATATTCTCGCAAGGCCGCCTCGCAAGGTGGGCTGACGGGCTACCAGACCAGCGGCAGGTGCTCTGGCCCGATCACGCCGCCGGGGCGGTACTCGATCCGCGTGCCCGGCTTCACCGAGAATGCCGGGATGCGCTTCAGCCATTCCTGCAGCGCGATCTTCACTTCCAGCCGGGCGAGGTGTGCGCCCATGCAACTGTGGACGCCCACGGTGAAGGCCAGGATCGTCTTGCGCGGGCGGTCGAAGTCCACCTCCTTGGGGTTCGGGAACACTTCGGGGTCGAAGTTGCAGGCGGGCAGGACAAAGGTGACGCGGTCCCCCTTCTTCATCTGCACGCCGCGCATCTCGTAGTCCTTGTCGAGGACCCGACCCGAGAACGTCACCGACCAGCGGCGCAGCAGTTCTTCGACGATCTTGTCGATGTCCTGCGGGCGGCTGTGGATTTCAGCGAGCTTGTCCGGATTCTCGGCAAGGTAGAGCCAGATATTGTTCAGCGTCGCGAACACGGTGTCGAGCCCGGCGATGAACAGGAAGCAGACGAAGCCGAAGATCTCCTTGTCCGACAGCGGCACGCCCTCGGGCGCGGAGTGGGCGATGCGGCTGACGACGCCGTCGTCGGGATTCGCCTTCTTCTCCTCGATCGCCTGGCGCAGATAGGCGGTGATCTTGCCCATCGTCTCGCCCATCACCGCGCGGTCGTTCGAATGGAGGAGTTTCATCGCCCAGTCCACGAACTCGTCGCGCATGTCCTGTGGCAGGCCCATGATGTCGAGGAACACCGTGACCGGCAGCGGGCGGCCGTAGTCCTCGGTGAACTCGCAAGTCCCTCCGGCGGCGACTTTCGCCTCGATCTCGTCGATCAACCCGTTGGCGCGCTGGCGGATCTGCTCCTCCAGCTTGAGCACGCCCTGCGGGCTGAACACCGGATCGACGATGTTGCGGTACTTGCGGTGGTGCGGCGGGTCGATCTCGATCGGGATGAAGTAGAAGTAGTCGTCCGGATCGCGCGGGAAGGGCGTGGCCCCCTCGTTCGAGAAGATGTCCGGGTGGCGCAGGCCGAACAGCGCGTCCTCATGCTTGATGAGGTGCCACATGTTCCCCATCGGGCTGACGTCGTAGTAGATCGGCGGCTGCTTTTCATGCAGCGCGGCCATGAAGTCGTGGGGGTTCGCAAGGAAGTCCGGCCCGACGGTGAGGCCCGACTGCCGGATCAGTTCGGGCGGAACGTGGGCGGGCACCTGGTCCATCCCGACATGGCGCGGGAAGCTGGGGGGCACGGGATTGGCGGCGTCGATAGGCATGGCGTCCTCTCCCTCAGAACTGCGTTTCGGGCAGGTGGATGACCAGCCCGTCGAGCGCGGTGGTCATTTCGATCTGGCAAGAGAGGCGGCTGCTCGGCCGAAGCTCGCCGGCTACGGCTTCGAGCAGTTCGGCCTCGGTGTCGGACGAGGGACCGCCCACCGTGTTGACCCAGTCCTCGTCCACGTAGCAATGGCAGGTCGCGCACGAGAGGCCGCCGCCGCATTCGCCGACGATGCCCTCGATGCCGTTGTACAGCGCCCCGCGCATGACGTTCTCGCCAAGCGGTATGTCAACGCGCGTCTGGTGCCCGTCGTGATCGACGTAAGTGATCTGCGGCATGGTTTCCTCTCTCGTTGTCCTGTGAGAACATTGTTCTCATTCTTGTACGCGCTTGAGGGCGGCCAAGTCAATCGCATCGACGCAGGGCTGGACCGGGGCCCCCCGCGGGCGTAGCGCTTCAAGGATGACGACCGCCTATCCGCCGCTGTTCACCGCGCCCGAAGCACCCGAAGGCGACCGCGCGTTGCTGCTCATCCGTGCCGCCTACGACCTGCTCGACGAATCGGGGCTGGAGGGCCTGACGATCCGCGCGGTGCTGGCGCGGGCAGGGTTGGCGCGGCGGGCGTTCTATGAACGGTTCCAGGGCAAGGACGACCTCGTGCTGGCGGTGTTCGACAGCTCGCTGCGGACGGCGGCACTGCAGTTCCGGGACATTACTGCGCGCTGCGAGGGGCCGGTGGAGGCGCTGCGGGCGATCGTGACGGGAATCGTGGTCGGCCAGCTCGGACAGGACCGGTTGGGCGCGAACCGGCGCGGGGCGGCGCTCAGCCGCGAGCACTTGCGGCTCGCCCAGACACGGCAGGGGGAATTGAACTCGGCGCTGGAGCCGCTGCTCGACCTGATCGCCGGGCATGTCGCGGACGGCATCGCCGTCGGGGCCTTCCGGCGGGCCGATCCGCAACTGCAGGCACGGCTGGTCTACAACCTCGTATCGACCACCGTGCATACGGTGCTGCTTGCGGAGGAGGAGGGTATTCCCGACCGCACCGGGCGCGAGGAACTGGCGGGCGAATTGTGGGAGTTCTGCCGCCGGGCCTTGGCGGCGTGAGGTTCACCCAACCTTCGTCATTGCGAGCGTAGCGAAGCAATCCAGGGCGGCGTTCAACTGCCCCGGATTGCTTCGCTGCGCTCGCAATGACGAAATGTGGGAGACGAAGGGAGGCGGGATTACCTTAATTGGTCATCGCCGGCATCGCCTTGCCGAACAGATAGCCCTGTCCCTGCGTGCAGCCTTCATCGCGCAGGTATTCCCGCTCCATGTCGCTTTCGATACCCTCGGCCGTCACGATCAGGCCAAGACTGCGGCCGAGGCCGATCACGGCGCGGATGACGGCGCGTGAATTGGCTTCATGGTGCAGGTTCAGGATGAACGACTTGTCGATCTTGATCTTGGTGAAGGGGTAGTTGAGCAGGTAGCTCAGCGAAGAGTAGCCGGTGCCGAAATCGTCGAGCGAGATGCCGATGCCGAAGGCGCGCAAGTTGCGGATGATCGCTGAAGGACGCGGGCCTTTCTCCATCAGCACCGCCTCGGTGATCTCCAGTTCCAGACGCTCGGCGGCGAGGCCGGAGGTGGAGAGGGCGTTGATCACCGTGCTCAGCAGGTTGCCGTTGCGGAACTGCAGCGGTGAGACGTTGACCGCGACTTTGACGTGGTCCGGCCATTGCATCGCCGCGCTGCAGGCGCTGCCGAGCACGAAGCGGCCGATCTGGTCGATCAGGCCGATCTCCTCCGCGAGGGGCACGAAGACGTCGGGTGGCACCGCGCCGCGCTCGGGATGGTTCCAGCGCAGCAGCGCTTCGTAGCACTCGATCTGCCCGCTCTGGAGATCGACGATCGGCTGGTAGTGCACTGCCAGCCCCCCCTCGCGCACGGCGGCGCGCAAGTCGATCTCGAGGCGGTTCTTCTCCTGCGCGGCGGCGTCCATCCCGGCTTCGAAGCTGCGACATGTGCCGCGCCGCTCGCCCTTGGCGGCGTAGAGCGCAAGGTCGGCGTAGCGCAGCAGCGTCTCGGGATCGCGGGTATCGTAAGGCGCGGAGGCGAAGCCGATTGTTGCGCCGATGTGGATCATGTGGCCCTGCACGAAGAAGGGCTCGGACAGGGTGGTGATGATCGACTTGGCCACCAGTTCCGCCTGCGTCAGGCTGGAGCGGCGGAAGATCAGCGCGAATTCGTCGCCGCCGATGCGGCACAGCAGGGCCTCGGGCGGGATCAGCTCGCGCATGCGCCGCGCCGCTTCGGTCAGGACGATGTCGCCGAAGTGGTGGCCGTAGGTGTCGTTGACCGGCTTGAAATGATCGAGGTCGATCATCGCCAGCGTTGCCGTTTCCTGCGGGCCGGCGTTCGTCAGCAGGTCGTTGAGCTGGGCGCGGCAATGGGCGCGGTTGGCGAGGCCGGTCAGTTCGTCGTGGCGTGCCATGTGCGCCATGCGCTGCTCGATGCGGCGTCGTTCGGTGACGTCGAAGATCGAGACGATGGTGCCGGAAAAGCCCTCGAGGTCGGAGACGCGCGTGGCGATCACGGTCTCGATCGCGGTGCCGTCGCGCC
Source organism: Novosphingobium resinovorum (assembly GCF_027922145.1). Lineage (GTDB taxonomy): Bacteria > Pseudomonadota > Alphaproteobacteria > Sphingomonadales > Sphingomonadaceae > Novosphingobium > Novosphingobium resinovorum. The sequence continues at coordinate 308,053 of NZ_BSFC01000044.1, forward strand.
GCAGCATCTTCCAGCTGTCGCCGGTATCGGCGCGGTCGGTGACGAGCAATTCCGCAGCGTGGGCGCGCGAAGTCTCGGGGAACAGATCACCGGCCGGGAGGTCCGCCATTTCTTGTGGGGTATAACCGAACAGGGCGCAGGCGGCCTCGTTGGCGGTGCGGATGCAGCCGCTTTCGGGGTCGTAGACGAACATCGCCAGCGGGTTGCGTTCGAACAGCAGGCGGAAGGCGTCTTCCTTCTGCTTGAGGTCGGTGATGTCCACGCGCACGCCGATCGAGCCGCCGCTTTCGAGGCGGCGCTCCTCGATCATGATGCAGCGGCCGTTCGACAGCCACTGCTCGTGGCGGTGCGAAGGCTGGCGCAGCAGTGCGAGGCGGCTGGCGAGCCATTCCTCCTCGCGCCCGGCCGCTTCGGGGTAGTCGCCCCGCGCGATGCCGATGCGCAGCGCGTCGCCGAGCTTGGCGCCGGGCACCAGCAGGTCGGCCGACTTCTCGTAGATCTGGGCGTACTGCTCGTTCCAGAGGATGTAGCGATCCTCCTCGTCAAGGAAGACGATGCCTTGCGGAATCGCCTCGATCACCTCGCGCAGCCGCGTCTCGGCGAGCGAGGCCGCCTGAAGCGCGGTGTCGAGCGAAGGCAGGTCTCCGCGCTCCGCGATGGCGAGCGCGAGTTCCTCGCCGGTTACGTCCTGTTTAAGCCCCAAATACAACGCAGATCCCCATCTGGTTTGGAGCAGGCTATGAGGCAGGTGGTTAATTTTCTGCCCTATGGCGACAAAGGTATGACGAAGCGGGGCGCGCAATTTCAAGGGTCTGGAGCATGAACTTTTGGTAACCGCGGGGCGCCGATCGCCCGGAATTCGGGCAGTCGGCTAACGCTGGAAGCGAACCTTCGCACTTCGTCGCATCCTTGATTCCGGTGACGTCGCAAGGCGCAGGTTAGGCCGATATGATTGACGCAAGCTGACCGGGCGCCTTCGCAGTTGCGCGAAGACGGCCGTTCGTGTCCCCCCTCTTCGCTCCAATGCAAATGGCCCGCCGCACACGGGTGCGACGGGCCAAGCTTTCCTCCCCAGGAAAACTCTTGAGCTGCCTCAGCGGCGGATCGCGCTGCCGAGACGGTGATAGAGGTTGGAGTACTTGGACGAGATCGGATCGTCCTCGTGCGCCTTGAGGTAGAAGACGACGGCTTCCTGAAGGAGCTTGAAGTCCTCGTTCGAGAGCACCGCGCGAGCGCGGGTCGGTTCTGCGGTCATGGTGGTCATGCTATGTCCTTTCCTTGCTATGCGGGGGTGCTTCCCCAAGTGCCGCAGGGACTGTCCCGTTGGCTTCTTCCTAATTCTAAACTCGACCCCATCTTCGTCATCGCGAGGACCGAAGGCCCGTGGCGATCCAGGGCATTGTGACACCGCCCTGGATTGCTTCGCTACGCTCGCAATGACGAACGTGGGGGGCTGCGCCTTACGCGGCGAACTGGTTCCCCCCGCCGCCTCAGGCCGCGAACTGGTTCATCGTGTTGTGCGCGCCGCCGGCCTTCAGGGCGGCCTCGCCGGCGAAGTATTCCTTGTGGTCGTCGCCGAGGTCCGAGCCGGCCATATTCTGGTGCTTCACGCAGGCGATGCCCTGGCGGATCTCCTCGCGCTGCACGCCCTTTACGTAGCCGAGCATCCCGGCGTCACCGAAGTATTCCTTCGCCAGATTGTCGGTCGACAGCGCGGCGGTGTGGTACGTCGGCAGGGTAATGAGGTGGTGGAAGATGCCTGCCTCGCGCGCCGCGTCCTTCTGGAAGGTGCGGATGCGCTCGTCGGCTTCTGCCGCCAGCTCGGTGGCGTCGTAGTCGATGCTCATCAGGCGCGCCCGGTCGAAGGCCGAGACGTCCTTGCCCGCCGCCTGCCAGGCATCGAAGACCTGCTGGCGGAAGTTGAGCGTCCAGTTGAAGCTGGGCGAGTTGTTGTAGACCAGCTTGGCGTTCGGGATCACCTCGCGGATGCGGCTGACCATTCCGCCGATCTGGCCGATGTGCGGCTTCTCGGTCTCGATCCACAGCAGGTCCGCGCCGTTCTGCAGGGCGTGGATGCTGTCGAGCACGCAGCGGTCCTCGCCGGTTCCCGAACGGAACTGGTAGAGGTTGCTGGGCAGGCGCTTGGGACGAAGCAGCTTGCCGTCCCGGCTGATGAGAACGTCGCCGTGGCCGACCGTCTCGACTTCCTCGCAGTCGAGGAAGGCGTTGTACTGGTCGCCGATGTCGCCCGCTTCACGGGTGAAGGCGATCTGCTTGGTGAGGCCGGCGCCGAGCGAGTCGGTGCGCGCCACGATCAGGCCCTCGTCGACGCCCAGTTCCATGAAGGCGTAGCGGACCGCGCGGATCTTCGCGATGAAGTCCTCGTGCGGGACGGTGACCTTGCCGTCCTGGTGGCCGCACTGCTTTTCGTCCGAGACCTGGTTCTCGATCTGGATGCAGCAGGCGCCTGCCTCGATGAACTTCTTGGCAAGGAGGTAAGTCGCCTCCGCATTGCCGAAGCCCGCGTCGATGTCGGCGACGATCGGCACCACATGCGTCTCGTAGGCGTCGATGGCGTGCTCGATGCGCTTGGCCTCGACTTCGTCACCGCCCTCGCGGGCCTTGTCGAGATCGCGGAACAGGCCGCCCAGCTCACGTGCGTCGGCCTGGCGCAGGAAGGTGTACAGTTCCTCGATCAGCGCCGGAACCGACGTCTTCTCGTGCATCGACTGGTCGGGCAGCGGGCCGAACTCGCTGCGCAATGCCGCGACCATCCAGCCCGAGAGGTACAGGTAGCGCCCCTTGGTGGTGCCGAAGTGCTTCTTGATGGAGATCATCTTCTGCTGGCCGATGAAGCCGTGCCAGCAGCCCAGCGACTGTGTGTAGTTGGCGGGGTCGAGATCGTAGGCCGCCATGTCCTCGCGCATGATGCGCGCGGTGTAGCGGGCGATGTCGAGGCCGGTCTGGAAGCGGTTCTGCAGGCGCATGCGGGCGACCGATTCGGCCTCGATCCCGTTCCAGTGGGTCTCGGTGCCGATCGTATTACCGGCTTCGATGATCTTGCTCTGGTAGGTCACGCTTCAGTTCCTCTTCGCGGATGCGATTGCTTTCGATGGAGCCGAGGTAGTCGCGGTGACGGCGCGGCGGAATGCCTTGCGAGGTGCTGTTGTCAAACTTTACAGATGTTCCTTGTAAAGTTGTGTGGTTGTGACAGAATGCGCGGAAATGGCAGAAAACCGTCCCTTATACCTTGGTCCAAGATTGCGCCGTCTGCGCCGTGAACTCGGCCTGACGCAGCTGGCGATGGCCGATGATCTGGAGATCTCGCCCAGCTACGTCGCCCTGCTGGAGCGCAACCAGCGGCCGGTTACCGCTGATATGCTCCTGCGCCTCGCGAAGACGTACCGCCTCGACATCGCCGACATCGCCGGCGACGACGGGGAGGACTACGCGCGCCGCCTGACCGATGTGCTGCGCGACCCGATCTTTGCCGACATCGACCTGCCCAAGCTGGAAGTCGCCGACGTTGCCACCAGCTTTCCCGGTGTCTCCGAAGCGCTGCTGCGGCTGCATCAGGCCTATACCCGCGAGGCGCAGGCGCTGGCCGAGCAGCGCGCTGCCGGGCCGATGGCGGACGAGAACGAGCCCGTGCGTGAAGCGCAGCGCTTCCTCGCCGCCAACCGCAACTACTTCCACGCGCTCGACACCCGCGCCGAGGAACTGGCGGGCGAGATCGAAAAGGCGGGCGGGGCGACCGAGTGGCTCGCCGCCAAGGCCGTGCGCGTGCGTTTCCTGCCGCCTGACGTGCTCATGGATTCGCTGCGCCGGTTCGACCGGCACAACCAGCAATTGCTGATCGCCGACACGCTCGACCATGCCAGCCGCGCGTTCCAGATCGCCACGCACATCGCCCACACCGCGCTGCGATCCGAGATCAAGCAGACGATCCGGGCCGACAGCTTTTCCAGCCGCACCACCGCGACGCTGCTGCTGCGCGCGCTGGCGGGCTATGCGGCGGCGGCGATCGTCATGCCTTATGGCCGCTTCGCCCGCGCGGCGGACCAGCGGCGCTATGACATCGATGCCCTGTGCGCGCTGTTCGGCGCCAGTTTCGAGCAGGTGGCTCACCGTCTCACCACGCTGCAGAGGCCGGGGGAGGAGCGCGTCGGCTTCTTCTTCATCCGCGTGGACGAGGCGGGCAATGTCTCCAAGCGGCTCGACGGCGCGGGCTTTCCCTTCGCGGCGCACGGCGGCGGGTGCCCCTTGTGGAGCGTCCATCAGGTGTTCCGCCGTCCGGGCGAGATCGTTCCGCAGTGGCTGGAATTGCCGGGCGGGGAGCGCTTTTTCTCTATCGCGCGCACGGTGACCGGTGGGGCGGCAGGCTACGGCGGTGCGCGGGTCGTGCGCGCGGTGGCGCTCGCCTGCGCGGCGGAGCAGGCGGGGCGGCTGGTCTATGCCGGGGGTGTGGACCCGGCGAGCGCGCCGACGACGCCGATCGGCGTCACCTGCCGCTTGTGTCAGCGCGCCGAATGCACCGCCCGCTCGGTCCCGCCGATCGGGCGTGACGTGCTGGCGGACGATTACCGCCGCGCCGCGCAGCCTTATACGTTCGCGGAGAGTTGAGCCGACCACCCAGCCCTCGTCATTGCGAGGCCGCAGGCCGAAGCAATCCAGGGCAGTTTAAGGCCGCCCTGGATTGCTTCGCTTTGCTCGCAATGACGAGGTGTAGGTGTGTGACGGGGTAAGGGGCGGTTACCGCAGCAACACCGGCAGCCCCGACACGCCCTGTTGCTCCAGCCCGCCGGTCATGAACGGCGCGGGCGCTTCGGGATCGAGCCGCAGGTTCGGGAAGTGATCGAGCAGCGCGTTGATGCCGCGATTGATCTCCACCCGCGCCACGTTCATGCCGAGGCATCGGTGCGTACCGAACCCGAAGGCAAGGTTGGTCTTCTTCGGCCGGAACAGGTCGTATTCGTCGGGCCGTTCCCAGCGCGCAGGATCGCGGTTGGCGGGGCCGAGGCCGAGTTCCAGCACCGCCCCCTTGGGGATCGCGTGGCCGTAAAGCTCGGTGTCCTCCATCACCATGCGGTAGAAGTACGGCGCCGTCGGATACCAGCGCAGGCTTTCCTCCACCGCATCGTCCACCAGCGAGCGGTCGGCGCGCACGGCGTCCAGTTGCTCGGGATGGGTGAGCAGGGCGTAGAGCGCGATGCCCATCTGCCGCCATGAGGTGCCGCCGCCCGCGACCATCACCAGCTTGACGTGCGCCATGATCTCGCGGTCGGTGAGGGCACGCGGTTCCTCGCCCGGCATCTGCAGCTTCATCGTGATGAGGAAGCTGACGAGATCGTCCTTCGGCTCCTGACGGCGGCGCGCGATCAGGCCTAGCACGGTGCTCTCGACGATCTTCGCGTTGGCCTGCCGCTGCTCCATCGTCACCGTCCGGCTCGAACTGGTGGAGTTGAGGTAGGCGTGACGGAAACGCAGCGCCTCATCGCCGTCGAGGCCGATGGCGGTGGTGATCGTGTAGACTGGGATGCGCGCGCAGTAGTCGAGGTTGAGGTCGGCGCGATCTGCCCGGCCCATGCGGGCGATCAGGCGTTCGATGATGGTGTCGATGGTGTGCTCGCGCCACCAGCCCATCGCCTCGGGCATGTTGAAGCGCGGCTGGATGGTGCGGCGATAGGCGCGGTGGACCGGCGGGTCCATTTCGAGAATGCCCATGGTCTTCTCGCCCGCCGGGTTGTCGTGCCCCTGCACCGAGTTCGAGAACACCGCGGCATTGCGCAGCGCGGCTTCCACCGCCTCGAACGACAGCACCGTCCAGTGCGGCCGCCCGGCCGCGCGCGCATGGCGCTCGTGCAGCGGCAGGCCGAGCAGTTCGCGCAGGCGTCCTTTCAGCACCGGGCCTTCATCGCGCAGCGCGTGGATGCGCGGCATGATCTCGGCCACTTCCACGAGGTTGCCGATCGCCTCCGCCTCGCGGCGCACGTCGTAGAGTTCCTCGTAGAGCGGGTCGTCGGCGGTGAGGACGTCGTCGTTCTCGGGCGCGGTGGGGGTGTCCAGCATCAGGCGATCCCCAGCAGCTTGCAGGCGTTGTCGTGGATGATCGCGCGCACGTCCGCCTCGGGCACGCCTTCGAAGTCGCGCAGGATGACCTCGCGCGATTTGGGGAAGGTCGTCTCCGAGTGCGGATAGTCCGAGGACCACATGATGTTCCGCGCGCCCGGCAGGTCGCGGTTGAGGATGCCGGTGCGGTCCTGGATGAACGAGCCGTAGACGTTGCGGTCCATGTAGTAGCTGGGCGGATGCTTGAGCTGGCTCTCGGTCCAGAAGCGCTGCCGTTCCCAGGTGCGGGTGATGTATTCGGTATACCACGCGAACCAGCCCACGCCGCTCTCCATGCTGCCGATGCGCAAGTCGGGGAAGCGGTCGAAGATGCAGTTGAAGATGAAGATGCCGATCGGTTCGGCCATCGCCATCTTGCTCATCGGCATGTCGGGCAGGAAGAACTCCTTCTGCCCGAAGCGCGGCACCCGCGCACCGAGGTGGAAGGTGATGACGAGGCCGTGGTCGCACACCGTCTTCCACAGCCTGTCGAACGCCGGGTCGGAATATTGCAGCGCGCCCTTGCTGTCGCCGGTCAGCGCCGAGACCTGGCCATCCTTCATCGCGGCGATGCCGGACGAGGTCTTCCAGGCGTCGGGGTTCTGCGGGAAGGCGGGCAGGTTGATGGCGCGAAAGCCCTTCTTCGCGAGCCGGGTGACATGCGCGCAAGTCTCGTCGATGTCGCGCATCGGCACGTAGCCGACGGGATATAGCCGGTCGGGCGCCACCGAGGCGAAGTCCATCACCCAGTTCTGGTACGCCTCGTAGCTGGCGACGTAGAGTTCGTTGTCGAAGGAGCCCAGCGGCCCGCCGCCGAACAGCAGCGCGGCATCCATGCCGTCGGCGTCCATGTCGGCGAGGCGGGTGGCGGGCTCCCATACCGTGCGCTGGTCTGCAAGGCGGCCCTTCATCTTGAAGTTCTTGCCCTCGCGACCGGCCTGGTTGTTGATCATCATGAAGGGGCGGCGATTGCCCTCGAAGCAGATGTAGTCCCCGTCCTCGGCGTGCTCGATGAAGGGCGCGCGGTCCTTGAGGTGGGCGGGGAGGTAGTCCTTCCACATGTCGTGCGGCGGATCGATGTGCGCGTCGGCGTCGAAGATCGGGCCGTACTGCCAGTCGGTGGCTGCGTTCGTGCGGATGGCGGGATCTGCTTCGCTCATGTCCGGTTCCTCTCGTCCCAATCTATTATTCTAAATTGCGAATTGATTATCGCATTAGTGAATGAGTCGGTCAAGCAGAGAGCAGACGCCACCGCCCGAGCGTATGCTCCCTTGCTTCGTCATTGCGAGCGCAGCGAAGCAATCCAGGGCGGGGTGATGCTGCCCTGGGTTGCTTCGCTGCGCTCGCAATGACGATAAGGTGGGTCAATCCCGCCGCAGGATCATCGCGCCGTAGCCATAGCCGCCGTTGGAGACGATGCAGGTCCGCGCGTCCCGCACCTGCCGTCCGCCGCCGCGGCCCCAGAGCTGGACGGTCGCCTCATGGATGTGGCCGTAGCCGTGGAACCGCCCGGCCGAGAGCTGGCCGCCGCCGGTGTTGAGCGGCAGTTCGCCGTCCAGCGCGATCCGCTGCCCGCCCTCGGTAAAGCGGCAGGCCTCTCCCTTCGGCACGAGGCCGAGCGCCTCCAGCCACATCCACACGTGGATCGAGAACCCGTCGTAGATCTGCGCGCAGTCCATCCCGGCGGGCGTGAGGTCGGTGCGCTCCCACAGCATCGCCCCGGCGCGGTGAGCGGCGGGCAGTTCGGTGAAGTCGCCCTCGTGGCGGCCGACCCACAGGCCGCCTACGGCCATGCCCATTGCCTCGATATGGAGCGGCGGATTGCGCAAGCCCTTCGCCGCATCCCGGTGCGACAGGACGATCGCGGTCGAGCCGTCGATATGGCTGTCGCAGTCGAACAGCCTCAGCGGCGAGGAGATCACCCGCGCCGCAAGATAATCGTCGAGGGTGAGCGGCTTGCGGTAGATCGCATTGGGATTGTGCGCGGCGTTGGCGCGGTTGTTGACGGCGATGGCGCCCAGTTGCGCCTCGTCGGCGCCGTACTTGTCGAAGTAGGCCTGCGCGTAGAGCGCGAAAGTGTTGATCGGCGAGAGCGCATTGTAAGGCACGGTCCAGGCGTTGTTGCCGTCCACCCGGTCGCGCGCGCCGGCCATCAGGGTGGAGGCGCGCGAGGCGATGCGCGCCTGCGCCTGCGCCACGCTGCGAAACACCACGACATGACGGGCGAGGCCGCAGGCGATCGCGGTCACCGCGTTGAAGATCGGCGCCATGTGGCTGAACCCCTCGGCGGAGGCGAGAATCCAGCGTGGCTCGATGCCGAGCACGGCGGCCGCTTCGGAGGGGCTGACGGGCGCGATCCCGCCGCCTTCGCTGCTCTTGCCGGGATATGTGGCGATCCCGTCGATGTCCGAGGGGGAGAGCCCCGCGTCGGCAATGGCGGCGAGGCAGGCGTCGGCAGTCAGTTGCAGCGCGGTGCGGGGGGAGGGACGGCCGACCTCGGACTGCGCGGCGCCGGTGATGCACACCTGCTTTTCGGGGAGAAGGGTCATGCCGGCGCGCTCATCCGTCCAGACACTCCGTCACCCTGAACTTGTTTCAGGGTCCATCGGGCAGTTAGTGCCGGAGCGTGGCGTGACCAGCGGCTTCCTCGGTTTACGGCCCCACAGCACGGTGTTTCAGGCACGATGGACCCTGAAACAAGTTCAGGGTGACGAGGTGAGGGGTGAAAGGTCATTCCCTGTCCTCCCGGAACATCGGCAGCCAGACATCGTCGTGGTGCTCGAACTCGACCGTCAGCGGCATGCCGATGCGCACCTCTCCTTCGAGGACATTGGTGAAGACGTAAAGCTGTGCCTGCTCCGCCAGCTCGACCACGCCGAACACGAAGGGCACGGCCAGCCCCGGCACCCACGCCTCATGGTTCACCGTGTAGCTGGCGAGGCGGCCCTTGCCGGAAACCGGCGCGGGGGCGACGGCCTCGCTGCCGCAATTCGAGCAGCGCGGAAAGGGCGGGTGCTGGTAGGTTCCGCAATGCCCGCAGCGCTGGATGCGCAAGCGCCCGTCCGCTCCGCAAGTCCAGTAGAAGGCGGTTTCCGGCTCCAGCTTCGGCAGCTTGCGCATCAGAACACCACGCCCTGCACCTTGAGGTCGATGATCTCGTCCTCGGAGTAGCCCAGGCTCTCCAGCACCGCGTCGCTGTCGGCGCCGAGGTCGGGCGAGCGGGTGGAGGACAGCGGCGTGCCGTCGAAGACCATCGGCAGGCCGATCATCGGGATCTGCGTGCCGTCGCCGTAGTCCACGCGCTTGAGGTAGCCGTTGGCCTGCGCCTGCGGATCGTCCTTCATTTCGCCGACGTCCTGCACGACGTCCCACTGGCCCGACTGGCGCGAGAGGATCGCCTTCCATTCGGCGAGCGTCTTGCCGGCGAACAGCGCCTTCACTTCGGCATAGCAGGCATCGATGTTCGCCTTGCGTGCGGCGGCGTCGGCGAAGCGCGGGTCGGCGGCGAGGTCGGGCCGTCCGGCGGCTTCGCAGAAGGGCGCCCAATACTTGTCGGCCTGCAGCATGCAGAGCGCGAGGAAACGCCCGTCGGTCGTGCGGTAGTTGCTGACGAGCACGTTGTTGGGCTTGTCGGCGGGCGGCTTGGGGAACTTCTGCACCCCGTCCGCCGTCGCCTGGCAGACGTAGCGCTGCATCGACCACAGGGCCGTGCCCAGCAGCGAGACGTCCACAGTCGAAGCCTCGCCCGTCAGCGCCCGCCTGGCGATGGCGGCGCAGATCGCGCCCGACAGCATCGCGCCCGATATCGTATCGCCGAATGCCGGTCCCGGCGGACCGACCGGATGCGGCGCCTCGGGCTCGGTCAGCGAGGAGGAAATACCGCCGCGCGCCCAGAAGGTGATCGCGTCGTAGCCGCCTTTCTCATGGTCCGGGCCATTGGGGCCGAGCGCGCTGCCGCTGGCGTAGATGATGCCGGGATACTCCGCCCGGATCGTCTCCTCGTCGATCCGCATCGCCCGCCGCGCCGGAGGCAGCAGGTTGGTGAGGAACACGTCTGCGTCCTTCAGCAACCGGTCCAGCACCGCGCGCCCGGCCGCCTGCTTGAGATCGAGCGTCACCGAGCGCTTGCCCCGGTTGTAGCTCTCCCACGAATAGTCGATTTTCCCGCCGCCAAGACCGCCGATCGAAAGCCCCCGCAGCGGATCGCCGGTCGGCGGCTCGATCTTGATCACGTCGGCGCCAAGATCCGCCAGCATCCCGCCGCAAGCCGGCACGAAGGCCCACATCGCGACTTCCACGACCTTGATGCCTTCCAGCGGCTTGCCCATCGGCCTCTCCCGTTCTGTTACCATCGCTTGACCGATGAAATTCTATATTGCGAAGGATGGACCGAAATGGCGAATTAGGTCAAGCCGAAGGAACAGATATCGGGAAAGGGAAAAGGCATGTCTCAAGTCCTCGAAAGGCCGCGCCCGGCGCAGCCGCAAGTCACGGTTCCGGCGACGCTGGAACAGGCGCTCGATCCGCAGTGGCTGGCGGGCGCGCTGTGCGAAATCGCGGCCGGGCGCGCCATCGCGCAGGTCGAAGAGGTGGAGGTGATCCGCACCGTCGCCACCAAAGTGCGCTTCGCGGTGACCTTCGAAGACGGCGAGCGGCTGGGGTTCTGCCTCAAGGGCCTGCTCGACGTGGACGCGATGACCGCGCGCGGCGGGCCGACCTGCGTGCTCGAATCGGACTTCTACAACAAGGTCGCGCCCGTGATCGCCGTGCGCGTGCCCGATTGCGTCGCCACCGTGATCGACCGGGAGGCGCAGCAGGCCGTGACGATCATGCGCGACCTCATCGCCGATGGCGCGCGGTTCTGCTCGGCGCTCGATCCCTTCACGGCGGACGACGCGCTGGAGAGCTTGCGGCAGTTGTCGTTGCTCCATGCGCGAAGCGATTTCCTCGATGGCGCCGACTGGATTCGGCCGCGCGCCGCGGAACTGGCGAAGATGAGCTACGTCACGCCCGAGGCCTTGCAAGACCTGCTCGACGGTCCGCGCGGCGACAACCTATCGCCCCGCGTGCGCAGCGCCGCCAATCTTGCGGCGGCGATCAGGGAACTCGCCGCGCGCGACGGCGGCCGGCCGCAGTTCATGATCCATGGCGACGCCCATGCGGGCAACGTCTTCCGTACGCCCGAGGGCATGGGCGTGATCGACTGGCAACTGCTCCAGCGCGGGGGCTGGGCGCTCGACGTGGCCTATCACCTGAACGCGGTGCTGCCGACCGAAGTGGCCGAGGTCGAGGAGCGCCGCCTGCTGGGCGAGTACCTCGCGATGATGCGCGGGCACGGGATGGACATGCCGTCCGAAGCGGACGCCTGGATGCAGTACCGCGAAGGCGTGACCTACGGCTATTACCTATGGTCGATCACGCGCCGCGTAGATCCGCCGATCATCGTCCAGTTCGTCGATCGGCTCGGCAAGGCGGTGATGCGGCACGACAGCTTCGGATTGCTCGCGTAGGGGCACAGATCGAAGCGTGCACCGAACTTACCTTCGTCATTGCGAGCGAAGCGAAGCAATCCAGGGCAGTTTCAAGCCGTCCTGGATTGCTTCGCTTCGCTCGCAATGACGATCGGGAGTAAGTGTATTTTGCGGTTTTTTGGAAACCGTGAAAAGGGCCACGCCGGTGACGGCGCGGCCCAAGGTCCGGCCGCGAAGGACCGTCAGGAACCGGGGTTCCCGTTATGAAAGGTCAGCGCCCGAAGGCGTACTTGAGGCGCACGCCGTACATGCGCGGCGGGCCGTACATGAAGTCGCCGATACCCGAAGAATCGTAGCCGCCGCCCGACGTGGTGCGATAGTGCTTGTTCGTCACGTTCTGCGCGAAGACGACCACGTCGAAGCCCGAGCCGCCCACGTCGGTGATGCCAGCATTGAGGTTCAGCAGACTGTAGCCGGGGATCTGCAGGTTTCCATCGACGAACTGCTTGGCGGTATACGTGAAGACCGCCCCGAAGTTCAGCTCACCGACGTTGTCGCCCAGTGGAACCGAGTAGTCGCCCGAGAGCGTCAGCTTGTGCTTGGGCGAGTAGGTCAGCGGACCTCCGATCCGCCCGCGCGGGATGATCTGCAGGAAGGGGCTGTCCGCCGAGAGCGTAGGCGTGATGAGCTCCTTGAGCTTGGTGTCGAGATACGTGTAGCCCGCCGAGAGCCGCAGCCCCTGGAACGGGGTCACCCCTGCATCGACTTCCACGCCCCTGATGACCGACCGGCCTGCATTGATGATCGCCGCGCCACCTGCCAGGCCGCTGTCCGGCTTGGCGATGAGCGCGCCGAACACTTGCTGGTCGGAGAAGTCGTTCCAGAAACCGGCGATGTTGAAATAGCCGGGCAGGGCGCCGCGGAAGGTCATCTTGGCGCCGACTTCATAGGCGTCCACCTTCTCCGGCTTCGCGGTTTCGAGGCCGGGATTGGTGAAGTTCACCGTGCCCTGACGATAGCCGCGTGCATACTTGGCATAGATCAGCGTGTCGGGCGTCGGTTTGAAGTCAAAATCGATGAGCCAGGTGGGCTTGTTGGACTTGTTGACGATGCGCGTGCCGCAGGCCGAGGTGTCGCCGCCGTTGGCAAGCAGGCTCACCGTCGGGTGGTTGAGGTTGTCGTTGCAGACCCAGCTTACCACACGCGTACCGACGCCGGGGATCGTCGCCATCGTGCGGCGATTGCTTTCCGAGTAGCCGTCGATCTTGTCGAAGGTCCAGCGTCCGCCGAGCGTCAGGGAGAGCTGGTCCGTGAACCGGTAGGTGGCCTGCCCGAAGACGCCGTGGTTGTTGAAGGCGAGCTTGGTGCGCGATTCCGAGATGATGTTGCCTGGTACCGTGACGCCCGGAGCGATGGGGATCAGCGGGATGCCGCCCACGCAATCCAGCGTCCCGGGGTCTACGCAGTTGCCGTAGATGCCGGTGCGCTGCTGGTTCCATCCGATCGGGCGACTGAATTCGAGGTAGCCGCCGACCACGAAGTTGAACTTGCCGTCGGTCGAGCGGCCCTGGACCTGCAGTTCCTCGGTCGTCGTGGATTCCGAAGCCGCGTCATATCCGGGCTGGGTGCCCAGTTGGATATTGTCGAAGCGCGAACCGACTGCGGGCCCACCCGCTGCCGCTGCGGCGCGCGTATAAGCCGTGTCGGGCACGAAGAAGTTGTCGCTGTAGAGCTGGAACTGGCTCTGCTCCCGATACTCGCCGTAGCTGGCGATGTTCTTGATCGTGATCGTATCGCTGGCCTGCCAGGTCGTCGTGTTGATGACCTGCCAGGTGCGCAGGAACATGCGCGGGTTGGGATTGCCCACCTCGACGTCGAGCGGTCCGTCGCCGCGTGCGGCCTGACGGTCGATCTGGTCGCAGGAAGCCAGCGACGTGTAGTAGAATGGGGCGCCGTAGGGGCGGCCGGTCGCCGGATTTATGTCGGTCGGCAGCGGGGGATTGCGGTTGCAGAACTCGTGCCGCGATGCATAGCCGTTGGTGTCCGACCGGCTGTAATGGGCCACCGTGTAGTTTTCGAGGTTGGGCGTCAGGTCGGCGACGACGCTGACGCGGCCGTAGAAGTAGTTGACGTCGTTGAAGTCCTTCGGGCCTACCCCCGACTGGTTCTTCATGTAACCGTCGCGCTCGTTGCGGTCGATCGCGACGCGGACCTTGAAGGTGTCGGCCAGCGGTGCGTTGAACATCGCCTGGACGCGCTTCTGATCGTAGTTGCCGTAGGTCCCCTCGACCGAAGCCTCGAGCAGGTCGGTCGGCTTGGAGGGCACGAGCAGCACGGCGCCGCCGGTGGTGTTGCGGCCCTGAAGGGTGCCTTGTGGGCCTTTGAGCACCTGCACGTTCTGCAAGTCGGTGAAGGCGCCCGCGCCCACCGTGTTGCCGCCCGCCGTGCCGCCCTGCGCGCGCACGCCCACGACGTCGGCGAAATACACGCCGACGGTCGGCGCGGTCGAGGCGTCCTGGTTGAAGCCGCGAATGGAGAAGGTCGATTTCTCAGGCCCGTAGCGGGTGTTGACCGAGAGCGAAGGCGTGAAGACCGCAAGGTCGGAGGCGACCGCGATGTTGCGCTTCTGGATCTGGTCGCCGCTGAACACGGTGATCGAGATCGGCACGTCCTGCAGGCGTTCTTCGGTGCGGCGGGCGGTGACGATGATCTCGTCCGGGTTGATGCCCTGCGCCATTACCGGCGTCGCCGTCAGCCCTGCGAAAGCGACCGCCGGGATCGCGACGCTGCTGGTGAGCCGGCTCCTGAAATTCCTTGCACTCATGGTCTCTCCTCTCCTCCGGAAACATTGTTCTCGTTATCGGCAGACGGTTCTGCGGGACGGCCGGCTCTTGCCGGTCCGCGCGGGAGATTTTCGGTTAATCGAAGTCGGGGAAGCGCGCAGACCCGGCATTGCCGACCTGCGGTTGACGCCCCCCAAGCGCCTGTGTTCTCTCCCTGGTGCCGATGCCCGGCAGACCTTTTTGCCTGAGGGAAACACTACGAATCCCTCGCCTGTTTGCAAGGATAACTGCGAGGCATTCAGTTCACAATTGGGAACGTGATATCGAAAATGCGAATTTATCCGACATCGTTGCGAGATTGTAACACCTGTTCAGCCAATCATGCCGTGAGGGTCACATTCAGGAGAGCAAGAGTGCCGCTCCAGGCAATTCGATGTGCCGCCGCATCATAGGCTATCCCCTCGGCGATACCGTCGTGATCCGGGTCCGTGAAGGCGTGCCGGGCCTGCGCGAACTCGGTTGCGGAGTAGTTCGCGCCAGCGTGATCGAGTTCGGCGCGCAGGGCCTCGAAGTCGGCGCGCGGGACATAGGGGTCGAGTCCTCCTGTCCAGACGGCGATGCGTGCGGTAACGATCCCGGGTTCGGCCGGGGCATGGGTGAGCAGCAGTCCGTGGAAACTCGATACTGCCCGTACGGGTGCGCCGCTGCGGGCGAGTTCGAGGACGCACTTGCCGCCGAAGCAGTAGCCTATCGCCGCGACGCGCTCCGGATCGACACCGGGCAGGGTGCGAGTCGTTTCGAACCAGGTGACCACGCGGTCGCGAAGCACTTCGGGGCAGGCCATGAGTTCGGCAAAATATCGACCCGCAGACTGCGGCGTGGAGATGTCCGCACCGCGCCCGTACATGCTGGCGGCGACGGCGAGGTAGCCATGATCGGCCAGCGCGGCGAACGCCATTTCGAACGCAGGGCCGGAGCCGGTGGCGCCGGGGATCATCAGCACTGCGGGATGAGGCCCTTCACCGCATGGCCGGGCGACGAAGCCATCAAGAGCGACACCATCATGGTCGCAGGCGATCGGCTCAAATCTGTCGTCCATGCCTTTGTGCCCTCTCTGTAGTCTAAACTGCGAACGTTAAGTCTCCAGATGGAATGATCCGGGCTCTCAGCGTTGTCAAAGGTTGCACCGTCTTGCACGCCCGTGCGATCAGCGGGGCATGATGCGGACCGGATACAGGCAGGAGCGCAAGCCGCGCTGGAAGGTAGCGGCGGTGGTCCTGCTGATCCATGTCGTGGTCATCACCGGGCTGGTGCGGGCATTCACTCCGGACCTTGCAACGACGGTCGCGCGGTCGGTGACTCGGGCTTTCACGATCTCGGCGGAGCCACCGAGGCCCGAGGCCAGTCCGTCCCCCGCACCCGGCCGCACGCAGCAGATAGAGGGTGCGGCTGCTCCGGCCGGTCGCAAGGCCGACCCGAGGCCGGTCGCAGCCCCCCGCGCGTCGGTCGTGATCCGCCCGACGCAGGCGCCTCCCGTCGCAGGAAAAGGTGCTGAGGATGCGGCTGGAGCCGCCGTGGCAGGCGAAGGTACGGGGGCTGCGGGTATCGGTTCGGGTACTGGAGCCGGCTTGGGCGGGGAGGGCGCCGGTGGAGGCGGTGGCGGCTTTCCCACGGTGAAGATCGCCGGTGATATCAATTCGGCAAAGGACTATGCGCGCAGGGGCCGTGACTTGCGCGTGGGAGCTTCGGTCACCATCGACCTTCGGGTCGGCACCGATGGCCGGGTGGTCGCTTGCCGGGTCGTGCAGTCGAGCCCGGACCCGGAAGCCGACCGCGTGACTTGCGATCTGGCGACGCGCCGTTTCCGCTTCCGTCCGGCCAGGGATACTACTGGAAAAACAGTAGAAGCGACCTATCGTTGGCGACAGCGCTGGTTTTATTGACGCATTACACAGCCTGTAACGTTGCATTGCAGCAATCGGTGGCTATGACCATCACACCGGTATCCGTCAGTTGACGAGCGAAGCTTCCTCTATGTCGATCCTTGTTCCTGTAATTCTCTGCGGCGGTAGCGGCACGCGGTTGTGGCCGCGCAGCCGGGCCGTGATGCCCAAGCCGTTCCTGCCGCTGGTCGGCGACAGTACCCTGTTCGAAGCGGCGCTGGCGCGGTGCCCCGGTTCCGAGGGTTTTGCGGCCCCGGTCGTGGTGACCGGTCACAAGCACCTGGCCCATGTCGAAGCGCAGCTCGGCGCGGTCGAGGGCGCGCAGGTCATCGTCGAACCCTCGGCGCGCAACACCGCCGCCGCCATTGCGCTCGCCGCCTGTCGCCTGCCCGAGGACGCGGTGATGCTGGTCTGCCCGAGCGATCACCACATCGGCAATACCGAGGCTTTCGCGGTCGCCGCAGCCGCTGCGGCGGGGTTGGCGCAGCAGGGCTGGCTGGTGTCCTTCGGCATCGAGGCGACGGCGCCCGAAACCGGCTTCGGCTACCTCAAGCGCGGCGAGGCAATTCCCGAGCACGGCGGTTTCCGCACCGCGCAGTTCGTCGAGAAGCCGGATCTGGAGCGCGCCAAGGCGTTCCTTGCCGAAGGGATCTACGCCTGGAACGGCGGCATCTTCGCGTTCCGGGTGAAGGACTTCCTCGCCGAACTGACCGCGCACCGCCCGGACGTTGCCACCAGCGTCGCTGATGCGGTGGCGAAGGGCGCCGAGGACGGCCAGCGCTTCCATCCCGATGCGGCGACCTTTGCCGAAGTGCCCAGCGTCTCGGTCGATTACGCGGTGATGGAGAACACCACCCGCGCGGCGATGGTGCCTGCCGACATGGACTGGTCCGACATCGGCAACTGGCAGGCGCTGCACGAGGCGCTGGAAAGCGATGAGCACGGCAATTCGGTACGCGGTTCGGGCACGGTCGAGATGGTCGATTGCCGGGGTGTGCTGGTCGACAGCGACGGTCCGCGCGTCTCTGTGATCGGGCTGGAGGACGTGATCGTCGTCGTCGATGGCGATGACATCATGATCACTACGGTTGCCGGCGTGCAGAAGGTGGGCAATCTTTCCGGCGCCAGGAATCAGTGAGTATTCGCCGATGACCGACGCCCGCGCTTCCTCCTCGCTGCCGATCCGACAGGTCGAGAAGCCCTGGGGCCTGGACGTCCTGCCTGCGCCGTTCGAGGCGCCCGAGGGCCAGCGCATCGGCGAAATCTGGTTCGAGCCGCCCGCCGCTCTGCCCGAGCTTCTGGTCAAGTACATCTTCGCCGGCGAGGCGCTGTCGGTGCAGGTCCACCCTTCCGACGCGCAGACGCTGGCCAAGGGCATCGGGCGGCAGGGCAAGGAGGAATGCTGGCTGATCGTCGCTGCCGAGCCGGGCGGCAAGCTGGGCATCGGCTTCGACCGGGAGATCGGCGAGGATGCGATGCGCGCCGCCGCGCTTGACGGGTCGATCGAACACCTGATGACCTGGCACGAGGTCGTGCCGGGCGACTTCTTCTACATCCCGGCCAATACCGTCCATGCCATCGGCGCGGGCGTCAGCTTGATCGAGGTGCAGCAGAACAGCGACATTACCTATCGCCTCTACGATTACGGCCGCCCGCGCGAGCTGCATCTGGAGGACGGGATGGCGGTATCGCACGGCGAGCCGTACTCGCGTGAGCAATGGTTCAAGCACGTGCCGCTGGACGGTTCGCAGGTGTTGGTCGATGGCCCGCTCTTCGTGCTGGACCAGATCGCGGGCGTGCCGTCGCAGGAGATCGCAATGCGCTATCCCGATGCACTGCTGGTGATCCCGCGCGAGGGCGCGGTCGAAGTCGCGGGCGAGTCCATCGCGCCCGGCAGCTGTGCGCTGGCGATGAGCCTCGCCGACGTGCGATTTGCGGAAAACGGCGTTTGCCTGCTGACGAGGCCCTGTAAAATCGCGTCCTGACGGTGCATGAAGGGGGACATGATCGTCCAGACCATCCAGTTGGCACTGACGCCGGTTTTCGTGCTCGTGGCCATCGGCAATATCCTCAACATCCTCTCGACGCGGCTCGGGCGCGTGGTCGATCGCGCGCGCATCCTGCAGGAGCGGCACGGCACCACGCAGGGCATGGAGCACGACATCGTCGTCAGCGAACTGCGGCTGGTGAACCGGCGCATGACGCTGATCACCCAGGCGGTGCGCTTCATGGTGCTCTCGGCGCTGGCGATCGGCGTGACGGTGGCGGTGCTGTTCCTGTCCGGCCTTGGCGGGATGGACTGGCATGCGGCGGCGGCGGTGACCTTCCTTGCGGCGATCGTGCTGCTGCTCGTCGCGCTCGTGCTGTTCCTGCGCGAGACGCAAGTGGCGGCCGACGCGCTGCGCATTCCCAGCGACTATCTGGAACTTCATCGCCACATCTGAGAATCCGCTAAGAAAATGCCCTCTTGGGCATTTTCCAAACAGACTCTGAAACGCTATCGCCGCCGCGATTGGAGTTCACGCGCTTTGCCCTAGTCTCTCCGGCGGGAGAGACAATCATGGGCGACGGCAGGGCACTACAGGAATGGAAGCGCGGCTGGCCGGTGGTCGTCGCGGCGATGGCGGGGTTCTCGTTCTTCTCGGTGCTGATCTCGGCGACCGGGCTGTTCATCGAGCCGCTGGAACGGGCTTTCGGATGGGACCGGGCGACGCTGTCGATGGGACCGGCGATCGCGACCGCTGTGACGGCGCTCCTGTCGCCTTTCTACGGTGCGCTGATCGACCGCTTCGGCTCGCGGCGGCTGGGACTGCCGGGGGTGGTCGTGACGATGGCGGGCACTTGCATGTTCGCCTTTGCCAGCGGATCGAAGCTGCAGTGGGTGGTGATGTGGATCGCCTTCGGGCTGATCCTGACGTCCATCAAGTCGACGATCTGGACGACGGCGGTAGCAGGCACGTTCGACAAGGGCAGGGGCCTTGCGCTCGGCCTTGCCGTGACCGGCCCGGCCATCGCGCAGACGCTGGTGCCGCCGCTCGGCAACTTCCTGATCGAGAGTTTCGGCTGGCGCGCCGCCTATGTGTGGTTCGGGCTCGGCTGGGGCGGGGTGACGCTGCTGGTATGCTGGCTGTTCCTGCGCGATGCCCACGATCGGCGGCCGAAAGCGGACGGAGCCGTGCGCGCCGTGCTGCCGGGCCTGCACAAGCGTGAGGCACTGCGAAGCCGGGCCTTGCTTCAGGTAGCGGTGTCGTCCTTCGTGGTGATGGCGATGACCATCGGGCTGGGCATCCACCTTTTCCCGATCCTTACCGAAGCGGGCGTAGCGCGCAGCGAGGCGGCTTGGCTGCTGTCGCTGGGCGGCATAGCGGGCATCGTCGGCAAGCTGGTGACCGGGGCGCTGCTCGACCGGTTCCGGCCGAACTGGACCGGCAGCCTGACGATGGGTGTGACGGCGGTGACGTTCGTGGTGCTGATCCGCTTCCTCGATTCGATGCCCGCGCTGATCGCGGCGCTCGTCATCAACGGCTATGCGGCGGGCTCCAAGACGCAGATCACCGCGTTCCTGACCGCCGGATATGCGGGGATGCGCAATTTCGGGATGATCTACGGCGTCATGTCGGCGCTGGTGGCGCTGGCTTCCGGGCTTGGCCCGTGGATCGCGGGGAAGGTCTACGATACCTCGGGCGGGTACGAGCCGTTCCTCTGGGCGGGTGCGGTCGGCTGCGTACTGGGCGGCGGGCTGCTGCTGGCGTTGCCGCCGATGCCGAAATGGGATCAGGCAGAGGCTGAGTCCTCCCTGGAACGCAGACAATAAAAAAGCGGGGCGCCTTCCGACGCCCCGCTTTCTGTTTCATTGTACCGGAACGATCAGGCCGCCAGCTTGAACGGCTCGATCTCGCCCGAGAGGTACAGCTTCTTGGCCTTGGCGCGGCTGAGCTTGCCCGAGCTGGTGCGCGGCAGGCTCTTGGGCGGCACCAGTTCGACCACGCAGTTCATGCCGGTGATCGAGCGCACCTTGTCACGGATCAGGTCGCGCAGTTCGACGCGCTTGACCGGATCGGAGACGCGGCAGTGGACGAGCACGGCGGGGGCTTCCTCGCCGTTGTCCGTCTCCACCGAGAACGCCGCGATGTCGCCGTGGTTGAAGCCGGGAAGCTGCTCCACGGCCCACTCGATGTCCTGCGGCCAGTGGTTCTTGCCGTTGATGATGATCATGTCCTTGGCGCGGCCGACGATGAACAGGTAGCCGTCCGTCATGTAGCCCATGTCGCCGGTGTCCAGCCATCCGTCGACGAGGCACGCGGCGGTCGCCTCGGGGTCGCGGAAGTAGGAATGCATCACCGACGTGCCGCGGCACCAGACCTTGCCGATCTTGTGGTCGCCCAGCGTGTCGCCGTTTTCGCCGCGGATCACCACTTCCATGTCGCGCACGGCCTTGCCGCAGTTGACGATGGCGCGGTAGCGGGCCGGGCGGTTGAGATCGCGCGGCGCGCCCGAGAGGCGCTCCTCCTCGACCAGTTCGACGCGGATGCCTTCGCCCGGCGGCATGACGGTGACCGCCAGCGTCGCTTCGGCCAGGCCGTAGCTGGGCAGGAACGCGGATGCCTTGAAGCCAGCATCGGCGAAGGCGTTGACGAAGCTCTGCATCACGTCCGGGCGGATCATGTCCGCGCCGTTACCGGCGATGCGCCAGCGCGACAGGTCGAAGCGATCGCTGACCGGGCTCTGGCTGGAGATGCGACGGGCGCAGATGTCGTAGCCGAACGTCGGCGAATAGGACGCCGAAGTGCCCTTGTTGCGGGTGATGAGGTCCAGCCATGCCAGCGGGCGACGCGCGAAATCCTCGGTCTTGAGGTAATCGGCGGAGACCTGGTTGGCGATCAGCGACAGGAAGCAGCCGACGAGGCCCATGTCGTGATACCACGGCAGCCACGAGATGCAGCGGTCGCTGTCCTGGAACTGCATGCCGTGCGCGTGGCTGGCAAGGTTCGACAACAGCGAGCGGTGAGTCACCGCGACGCCGTGCGGGAAGCGGGTGGAGCCCGAGGAATACTGCAGGTAGCAGATATCGTCCGGATCGGCCTTGGGCAGCGCGACTTCGGGCGCATCTTTCGCAGCGAAATCGGCCCAGGTGGCATGGGCACAGCCCTGACGCTCGGCCGCAGCGGCGGTCATCGTGGCGATCTCGTCCGGACCGATCAGCAGGATCGGGTCGGAGCTGGAGAGCTGCACGGCCAGCTGGTCGATGTAGTTGTCCTTGCCGCCGAAGCTGGTGGGCAGCGGCAGCGGCACCGGCCAGGCACCCGCGTAGACCGCGCCGCAGAACAGTGCCGCGAAGTCCTGCCCGGTTTCGGCGATGAGGGCGATGCGATCGTCCTTCTTCACGCCGCGCGCGATCAGCGCATAAGCGACCTTGAGCGCGTCTTCGCGCAGTTCCGAGAAGGGATAGACGCGCGTGAGCGTGCCGCGCGGATCGTGGAAATTGAACCCGCGTTTGCCTGTGGCGGCATAGTCCAGGGCGTCGCCGAAAGTGGCGAAATCGGCGAAAATGCGCGGCAGCGCATCCTCGTTGGGGGTGGGGATAAGTGCCTGCCCCGTATTCGGCACCAGTTCGATGGTGTCGGCCATATGATCTAACCCGTTGTAGTTATACCGTTACTCTCGCGAGACCGGCGCTTCTATCCGGTCCAATCTGAACCGGAGGTAGCTGTGTTGCGTCCCAGTACGGTCTCACGCACTCTCCCCATTTCCAGCCGAGTGTGGCACGAATAGGGCAGCATGTCGGACAAGCGTCGCAATCCACAGCGTGGACCACACCCACTCGACCCGAACCGTCTGGAGGAACTGGCGCTGGCCTATGTCGCGCGTTTCGCCACGACGCAAGCCAAGTTGCGCGGTTATCTGCAGCGCAAACTGAGGGAGCGCGGCTGGTCGGAAGAGGCCCAGTCGGAAGGACGGGGCCCCGATGTTGAGGCGCTGGTCGAGCGCTATGCACAGAAGGGCTACGTCGACGATGCCTCGTGGGCGCGGATGAAGGCGGGCAGCCTGCTGCGGCGTGGCTATGGCGCGCGCCGGGTCGGCGAGGCGCTGGGGCAGGCAGGGGTGGACGAAACCCTGCGCGCCGAGGCCCGGCCCGGCATTGCCGAGCAGCGCCGCGCGGCGCTGGTGCTGGCGCGGCGGCGCCGGTTCGGTCCTTTCGCCGTTCAGGTTGCGGAAGACCCCAAGGTGCAAGATCGGCAACTCGCCGCGATGCTGCGCGCCGGGCACCCGCTCGACATCGCGCGCCGGATCGTCGAGAGCGAGGACGCCGACGCGCTCGAGGAATGGTGCGAGTCGGAATTCGGAGACTATTGAATGCGCCTTACCCGCTCCACGCTTGCCGTTTCGCTGCTGCTGGCCTTCGCCGCGTGCTCGCAAGGGGGGCAGGAGGCCACGGCCAAGGCGTCACAGGCACAAGCTGCGGTGCATCCGATTTCGGGCCTGCCGGTCAAGGACCTCGAGGTGAAGTCTGCGAACGGCACCCACGCGTTCCGGGTGGAGGTCGCCTCGACGTTCAAGGAGCAGGAGCACGGCCTGATGTTCCGCTCCGAAATGGGCGCGGACGAGGGCATGATCTTCCCCAACAAGCCGCCGCGCCGTTCCGCCTTCTGGATGCGCAACACGGTGATCCCGCTCGACATCATCTTCATCGGCACTGACCACCGCATCCTCAACATCGCGGCGAACGCGGTGCCTTATGATGAGACGCCGCTGCCTTCGGACGGCATCGCTGCGGGCGTGCTGGAACTGAACGGCGGCCGCGCGGCGCAGCTCGGCATCAAGGCGGGCGACAAGGTCAGCTGGTAAGCCCACCCCCCTTCGTCATTGCGAGCGCAGCGAAGCAATCCAGGACAGTCTTGAGCCGCCCTGGATTGCTTCGCTGCGCTCGCAATGACGAGGATGGAAATGCTGCCCAATAGGCGAGGTGCCTCCCGCGTCCCGTCTGCCTTAGCTTGCCTCCCGAACGACATGGGGAGAGACGGATGGGTTCGCTGACGGGAAAGACGGCGCTGGTGACCGGCGGTTCGCGCGGGATCGGCCGGGAGGTGGCGCTGAGGCTCGCGGCGGACGGCGCCCGGGTCTGCATCAACTACAACAACAATGCGGCCGCTGCCGAAGAGGTCGTCTCGGCGATCCGCGATGCCGGGGGCGACGCCTTCGCCCTGCAGGCCGACGTCGGTTCGGCCGGGGCTATCGCGGCGATGTTCGCGGCCTTCGATGCGCAGGCGGACGGCCTCGACATCCTCGTCAACAACGCGGGAATCGGCGAGATGGCGACGATCGCCGAGACGGACGAGGCGCTCTACGACGCGATGATGCGGGTGAACGCCAAGGGGCCGTTCTTCGTCACGCAGGCGGCGCTGTCCCGGCTGCGGGGCGGCGGGCGCATTGTGAACCTTTCGTCCATGGTCGCGCGCGCCGCTTATGCATCGTGCCTGGCCTATGCCATGAGCAAGGCGGCGGTGGAGCATTTCACCCGCTCGCTGGCGCAGGAGCTGGGCGCGCGCGGTATCACCGTCAACGCGGTGGCGCCGGGCGCGACGATCACGGATTTCGCGCCCGCGCTGTTCAACGATCCGGCGACGGTGGACTATCTCGCCTCGGTCGCGGCGCTCGGGCGGGTGGGGCAGCCGGGCGACGTCGCGCGGGTGATTGGCTTCCTGTGCGGGCCCGATGGCGCATGGGTGACAGGTCAGGTGATCGAGGCGAGCGGCGGGATGCATTTGTAGCACCCGAAGGTCCCTCTTCGCGCTTGCGTTGGGGGGCGCTTCGGGGCTAGTGCGCGGCACATGGGAATCCTGTCCAAGATCTTCACCTGGTGGGACGGCGCCACCATCGGCACCTCGCTCTGGAGCTCGCGCAATGGCGAGCATGTCGGCACCGACGCGCAGGGGAACAAGTACTATCGTTCCAAGAACGCGAAAGTGAAGACGACCGAGGGCTGGGATCGCCGCTGGGTGATCTATGCCGGCGCCAACGACGCCAGCAACGTCCCCGCCGAATGGCACGGCTGGCTGCACCACTCGTACGATGGTGTGCCCGAAAGCCATCTGCCCGCGCCGCGCATCTGGGAAGTGGACTACACCCCCAACGCCACCGGCACCGCGACCGCGTATCGCCCGCAGGGCGCGCTGGAGCGTGGCGGCCGCCGTGCTGCCGCCACCGGCGACTACGAAGCCTGGTCGCCGGAAGCCTGAGGGCTCAAGCATGATTCGCTGGAGGGCTTTGACGGCACTCTCGTTGCTGTCGGTCCTGGCGGCCTGCGGTGGTGAGCCTGCGCCCGAGGCGCAGGACACCAGCGTCCCGGATGCCATCGCCGGAATGCAGGCCGGCCCTGCACAGGCCGCGAAAGGCCAGCAGATCGGCACGCCCAACAAGGACCGCGTGGTCACGCTGGGCGTCCTCAACAAGCGCAACAACCTGACGCAGGACCTGGTGATGAAGCCGGGCGAATCGCGCCGCCTCGGCAATCTCGTCGTGAAGGTCGCCACCTGCGAGAAGACGCTTCCCTGGGAAAAGCCGCAGGAAGAGGGCGCCTTCGTCCAGGTCTTCGTCGAACAGCGCCGCACCACCGAGGAAAAGCTGGCCTGGAACAAGGTGTTCTCCGGCTGGCTGTTCAAGAACAACCCCGGTGCCAACGTGGTCGAGCACCCGGTCTACGACGTCTGGGTCAAGAGCTGCGCGATGAGCTTCCCGGGCGAAGAAGCCAGTCCGCAGGACGACGCGTCGCCGAGCAGGGCTTCGAACGCCTCGGGCAGTGAGAGCACTCCGGCCCCTGCCGCGTCGCCGAGCGCTTCTCCGACGGCGGCCGATCCCGAGCCGGTCGAGGAACCCGCTGTCGAGCAATAGCCCGACTGGGCTGCCTGCAGCAGCGACAAATATTTTTTCTGCGGCATCTCCACCGCGCCCAGCGAGGCGAGGTGGGAGGTCATGAACTGGCAGTCGAGCAGGGTGATGCCGCCCCGTCGCAGCGCCGCCACCAGCCAGCACAGCGCGACCTTCGACGAATCGCTGACGCGCGAGAACATCGATTCGCCGCAGAACACCCGGTCGAAGCCGACGCCGTAGAGGCCGCCGACCAGTTCGCCATCGCGCCAGACCTCGATCGAATGCGCGTGGCCGAGGAAGTGCAGGTTCTCGTAGCTGGCCTGAATGCGGTGGCTGATCCAGCTGTCTCCCCCGTCATCATTGGCATCCCCGTCGCGCGCCTGTCTCGGCGCTGCGCATTCGTCCATGACTTGCGAGAAGGCGCGGTTGCAGGTCACCTCGAACCGCCCGCGCTTGAGCGTGCGGGCGAGGGAGGAGGATACGCGAAGCCCATCGAGCGGCAGCGTCGCGCGCAGGCGCGGTTCGATCCAGAAGATCTCCGGATCGTCGCGCGCGTCGGACATGGGAAATATCCCGCTGCGATAGGCGAGCATCAGGAGTTCAGGCTCGATGATCGGATTTGAGCGGGGCGCGTGCACGAAAACGTCCTAGCAGATGGGGATAACGAGCGCGAATCGACATATTCGCTCCGCCGGTCCACAATCGCCGCTTGCCATCGCGCAAGTCCTTCATTAGAGGCCCCCGAGCCCGCAGGAGTGTAGCTCAGTTGGTAGAGCATCGGTCTCCAAAACCGAGGGCCGTGGGTTCGAGTCCCTCCACTCCTGCCAGCATCTTCCCAAGATCGCGATAATCTTCCCTTCGGGGAGATCCGGATGCGGGGCGCCGAAGTGTGCCTTGCACGCGGGTGCTTCGACAAGCTCAGCATGAGCGGAAACGGGAAGACGGCTTCCTCATTCCGCTCATGCTGAGCTTGTCGAAGCACCATCGTCGGGTCACGACGTTCAATTGCGGGCCAAGTTGCTTTACGAGAGCCCGTTCGCCGATTCGGGCTACTAGCGGGAAGACACAGTCGTACATGCACGCCAGCGCGCATCCTGACGCCGTGGAGGCCGAAGCGGCCACCTCCAACTCCGGCACCGACACTTACAAGCGCACGCGCCACGAAGCCTTGTGGATGGGCATCGTCCTGTCGCTGCTGGCGATGCTCCCCGCGATCGTCGCCTGGGCGCCGCAGATGACCGACTATCCTTCGCACCTGGCCGGGTTCAAGGTCATGCTCGATCACGGGCACGACCCGTTCCTGACGCGCTATTTCCTGTTCAAGTGGGAGTGGACCGGCAATCTCGGCGCCGAGCTGCTGATGGTGCCGCTCACGAAGATCATGGGGCTGGAAGCTGCGGGCCGCTTCATCGTCGCGGCCATTCCGTTCCTTACCGGCATGGCGATCATGGCGGTGGAATGGAGCCTCAGGAAGCGCATCGGTGTTGGCGCGATCCTGGCCTTCGCGATGATCTGGTCGCCCTCGTTCCTGATGGGCTTCCTCAACTATTCGCTGTCGATTGCCTTCGCGCTGTTCGTGCTGGCGGGCTGGGTGCGGCTGGAGAACTGGCGCTGGCGCTGGGCGGTGATGATCCCGGCGAGCTTCGTGGTGTGGCTGTGCCACGTCTCGGGCTGGGGCGTGATGGGCGTGCTGATCTTCGGCTATGAATGGTCGAAGCGTACAAGCTGGCGGGACTGGCGGCCGTTCCTTAAGCCCTGGCCGCTGATCTTCCCGCTGCTGCCGATGCTGCTGGGCGTGGGGTCCAACTCCAAGGTGTCCTACGGGCGCTTCGGCGTGCTCGAATACAAGTGGCAGATCCTCTACCGCGCGATGCGCAGCTACGACATGACCTTCGACATCGCCAGCCTGTGCGTGGTGGTGGCGGTGATCGTGGCGGCGCTGGCGATCCGCCGTTTCGACGGGCGCGTCGGCTGGGCGGCGCTGATCCTGCTGATCCTGACGCTGGTGGTGCCGCGCCAGATCTTCGGCGGCGACTATGCCGACTATCGCCTGAGCACCGCCGCGCTGCTGGTCGCGTGCCTCGCGATCGACTGGCCGGTGCCGCGCTGGGGCCTTGCGCTGGCGGGGCTGCTGTTCACCGCGCGCATCGCCGTCACCACGGTGGTCTGGTACGAGGATGCGCAGACCGCGCGCCAGCTCGTCACCGCGCTCGATTACGTTCCCGAAGGCTCGCGCGTGGCGACGGCGATCGCGATTCCGCGCCGCCAGTGGTTCTTCGGCCCGTTCGAGCACTTCGGCAGTTACGCCGTGGTTCGCCGCAGTTCGATGGAGAATTCCAACTTCGCGTTGCCCGACGTCCACATGCTGTCGATGCGCGAAACTCGCTACCGTTTCAACGATCCGACGCAGCGCATTCTCTACAGCGACAGCCAGCGGATCGACTTGCGCAAGTTCAAGCCCGCGCGCCATGCCGACTACCTCTGGTACATCGGCACGAAGGCGCCGGTGGCGATCCCGGACGGGGCGCGGATCGTCTTCGCGACGCCCAACTCGTTCCTTGCACGCCTGCCGGACTCGGTGGACCTTGCAAATCCGGACAGTGGAAGCTAAATCCCCGTTTCCTCCCGACAGGCGGACTTCATCAGCCCCTCCCGGCCTCGGCCGGGGTGGCGATGGCCCCTAGGCGGAAGAATCGCAGAATTTTCCGTGACCAAAGCGGCATAGCTAAGAGAGCGACGTTAAGATGGCCAAGATCACCCCCGGCGAATTCATGCGCCAGGTTCAGGCGGAAACGCGCAAGATCCACTGGCCCTCGCGCCAGGAGACGGTCACGACCGCGATCTTCGTCGGCCTGATGACGGTGCTGCTGGCGGTGTTCTTCCTGGGCATCGACGCGCTGTTCGGCTGGGTCGTCAGCGCTCTGCTGAACGCCCTTTGATCGCCAGAATACAGGACTGAGAGAACACATGGCCCGCTGGTACATCATCCACGCCTACTCCGGCTTCGAGAGCAAGGTTAAGGAAGCCATCATCACCGAGGCCGAGCGCATCGGTCTGTCGCAGCTCGTCGAGGACGTGCAGGTTCCTTCGGAAACCGTCACCGAGGTGAAGCGCGGCAAGAAGGTCCAGACCGAGCGCAAGACGATGCCCGGCTACGTCCTCGCCAAGCTGACGCTGAACGACGACGTCTACCACCTCATCAAGAACACCCCGAAGGTCACCGGCTTCCTGGGTGCCAACAACAAGCCGCAGGCGATCAGCGAGAGCGAGGCCTCGCGCTACTTCGGCGCCGCCGAAGCCGCTGCCGCCGCGCCGCGCAAGACGGTCTCGATCGATTACGAGATCGGCGATTCGGTCAAGGTGCTCGATGGCCCGTTCGCGAGCTTCAACGGCATCGTCGAGGAACTCGACTTCGAGAAGAGCCGCGTCAAGGTGGCCGTCTCGATCTTCGGCCGCGCCACCCCGGTGGAGCTGGAATTCGAGCACGTCGAACTCAGCAAGTAATCTGCCGTCGCCCCGAGCGACAAGGCGCACGACAAGAAACGCCCCGCCTCAGTGCGGGGCGTTTTGCGTTTCAGGAAACCGCGAATTAACCGGTTCTGGGCTAATCGGTTCGGATGGACAGGGGGCGCCTTAGATCGCTGGACGGGCTGCGCGGCATCGCTGCGTGCGGCGTCGCGTTCTTCTACCACCCGCTGCTCGAGTTCAACGCGCATGCGATTGGACATGCGCCCGCCGTCCTTCTTTGGCTGCGCACCTGGGGCTGGACCCTGGTGGACCTGTTCTTCCTGATCTCGGGCTATGTCTTTGCCCAGGTCTATCTCGGGCGCACTGGTGGCCGTGCAGGGCTGGAGCAGTCGGCGCTTCCCGACTTCGCCATGGCCCGGTTCGCGCGCCTATATCCGTTGCATTTGCTCTTGCTGCTCGTGACGGCGGCGCTGTTCGCGTCGGAGCCGGCCAACACCGCAATAGCCTTCATGGCGCACCTGTTCATGATGCAGGCCTTCGTCGCGCCTGTCGGCCATACGTTCGATGGTCCGAGTTGGTCGCTGTCGGTAGAGGTTTTCTGCTACGCCATCTTCGCCGTCGCGGCGGCGCGTGGCGATCGGGTGCTAAGGCGCATCACGGTGGCGACAGTGGTGCTGGCGCTGGGCTACATCGTCGTGCTCGGCGGGCGCGAAGGTGGTCCCTGGGCCGCCGACTGTCTCCCACGCGGACTGCTGGGGTTTTTCCTGGGGCAGCTGTTGTGGCGCTGCAGGGAGCAGTTGCAGTCGATATGGACACCGTTTCTCGTCGTCGTCCTTGCCCTCGGTCTTGCGATCGACATGGGCGCGGCATGGAGCCCGCTGCCGCCGTTGTGCCTGCTGGCATGGCCTTGCGTCCTGGCTCTCGCGCTCCGTATCCCTGCGCTGGGGAGCCGGGCGATGGTCTGGCTGGGGGACCGCAGTTATACGATCTATCTCGTCCATTACCCGATCCTGCTTTGCTTCCGGCCGGACTTGAACGAGCAGCAGAACGTCTGGCTGGCGTCTGCCGGAACGCTGGGTTACGTGGCGATCGTTCTGGCGGCCAGCGCGGCTATCTATCGTTTCTTCGAGATGCCCGCCGGTCGCATGATCCGCGCTGCGTGGGGGCGTCGGCATTTGGCGGCGAACGCGGTGGCCACGGCCTGAAACGGGCTCTTCCCTTTCCTGCGCTTTTCCTATAGGGGCGCCCCCTTCGGACATGGCCTTGCCGTGCCCGATTCCCTGCGGGAGGGGTGCTGATCACACGGCGCCCCGCCAAAACCGCTAGACATGAGCCTCGGGAAACCGGGGCGACAGTGTGAAAAGGAGCGGCCCCATGGCCAAGAAGATTACCGGTTACATCAAGCTGCAGGTTCCTGCAGGCAAGGCCAACCCGTCGCCGCCGATCGGTCCGGCTCTGGGTCAGCGCGGCGTGAACATCATGGAATTCTGCAAGGCGTTCAATGCCGCCACGCAGGAACTCGAGAACGGCATGCCGATCCCGACCATCATCACCGTCTACGCCGACCGCAGCTTCACCTTCGTCACGAAGACGCCGCCTGCCACCTTCCTCATCAAGAAGGCCGCCGGTCTGAAGTCGGGCTCGAAGGAGCCGGGCAAGATTTCCGCCGGTAAGATCGCGCGTTCGAAGCTGTCCGAGATCGCCCAGGTCAAGATGGCCGACCTCAATGCCAACGACATCGAGGCCGCAACGAAGATCATCGAAGGTTCCGCTCGCGCGATGGGCCTCGAAGTGGTGGAGGGCTGAGCCCATGAAGCAGACCAAGAACCAGAAGGCTCTCGCAGCCAAGCTCGGCGACAACATGAAGCTCTACGGCGTTGACGAAGCGCTGCAGACCCTGCGTGACGTCAAGGCCACCAAGTTCGACGAGACCATCGAAGTCGCGATGAACCTGGGCGTCGATCCCCGCCACGCCGACCAGATGGTCCGCGGCATGGTTTCGCTGCCCGCAGGCACCGGCAAGACCGTTCGCGTCGCCGTGTTCGCCAAGGGTGACAAGGCTGCCGAGGCTCTCGCCGCCGGTGCCGACAAGGTTGGCGCCGAAGACCTCATGGAAGACATGCAGGCCGGCAACCTCGACTACGACCGCGTCATCGCCACCCCGGACATGATGGGCGTCGTCGGCCGTCTCGGCAAGCTGCTGGGCCCCAAGGGCCTGATGCCGAACCCGAAGCTGGGCACCGTCACCCCGAACGTGACGCAGGCCGTGAAGGACGCCAAGGGCGGCCAGATCGAGTTCCGCGTCGAGAAGCAGGGCATCATCCACGCCGGCATCGGCAAGATGTCGTTCTCGGATGCCGACCTGAAGACCAACTTCTCGGCCTTCGTGGACGCCATCGTCAAGGCGAAGCCCTCGGGCGCCAAGGGCAAGTATGTCCGCAAGATCTCGCTCTCGTCCTCGATGGGCCCGGGCCTCAAGATCGACACCACCGAGATCGCCGGCGCCTGATTTCAGCGCTGACGTAAACGGACTTGAAGGGCCGGGAGGGAAACCTCCCGGCCCTTTTCGTTTGTGTCCCATTGGCGGGCTCGGTCGCGACCCTTCGACAAGCTCAGGGTGAGCGGGGTTCGTGATATGTCGCGTTAGCTCCATGCCCCCGTTCCCCACGTCCGCTCAGGCTGAGCTTGTCGAAGCCCGCCCCGGCGGTGTGTTCTCCGCCCCGTTTACGCTCGCCGCGATCGGGTGTATTGGCGTGCTGTACATATGTTCAGCATAACGCCGGGAGAGACGGCCAGATGGCTATCCGTTTCGAAGACATCAAGGAATTCATCGGTTCGCGCGTGCTCTGGGACGACCGCGCCGACTTGTTCACGCCCGAGGCGGCCGCAGCGATTCGCGCCAAGGTGGAGGCGCGCACCGTTGTGGTGTTCCCGCAGGCGAACCTCACCGACCAGGAGCAGCTCGCCATCACCGAGGCGATGGGCGAGAAGATTCGCCTGACGGCGCGCAACAACGTGCAGAACAACGACCAGGACGTCTACCAGGTCACGCTGGACGAGAAGATCAACCCGCAGCCCGAATACGTGCTGGGCACCTTCTTCTGGCACATGGACGGCATCACGGTGGACATGCCGCCGCCCTTCGCGACGCTGCTGTCCTGCCGCATCGCGCCCGACAAGGGCGGCGAGACCGAGTTCGCCAGCACTTATGCCGCTTACGAGGGCCTTCCCGAAGAGGAGAAGCAGGCGCTCGAGGGGCTGAAAGCGGTGCATTCGGTGCGCGCGAGCCTCTCGCCGATCGCCGATGCCATCCCGGAAAAGCACCGCGAGAAGGTGCTCGGCATCGGCCTGATCAAGGAGCATCCGCTGGTGTGGACGCACGAGTCGGGGCGCAAGTCGATGGTCATCGGCACCACGGCGGACCACATCGTCGGCATGGAAGTCCCGGCGGGCCGCGCCATGCTGATCCGCCTGCAGGAATGGGCGGCGCAGCCCGCGTTCTCGCTGCGGCACAAGTGGACCAAGGGCGACTTCGTGATCTGGGACAACACCGGCGCGATGCACCGGGCGATCCCCTACGACAAATCGACCGGGCGCATGATGCACCGCACCTCGATCGCCGGGACCGAGGCGGTCGCGGCGTAACCGTGCTTTGAAGCGGTTCGTCATTGCGAGCGAAGCGAAGCAATCCAGGGCGGCGTAGTGCAGCCCTGGATTGCTTCGCTTCGCTCGCAATGACGTGGAAGAGTTTAACGAGTCGTGAGATTGGCCGCCGTGTAGCACTCGACAAGGTAAGCCAGCGGGCGTCCGTCGGGCAGGACCAGCATCGCCTGATGCGTCGAGATCGTGTTCGCCGGGCAATTCTCCGCCGGTCCCGCCACCGTCGCGAGCGGACGCCGCTTGAACCCGAGCGGGGCGACGACTTTGCCGAACGGCGTATTCGTCACGCGCAGAGCCTCGTTCATCGCGGGCGTCAGCCGTGCCGGGACGTACCAGTTCCACGCGACCGAAAGCACCGTGCCGCCGCAGCTCAGGCGCACATTGCGCAAGGCGAAAGTCTCGCCGTCCGCAAGTCGGAGATGCTCGCGCATCGCTGCGGGAGGAGCCTCGCCGCTGGTGGCCAGCGTCTGCGCGGTGATCCGCGGATCGGTGACGCCGCGCATGCCGCACCATTCCTCCAGCGCTAGGGTTGCGCTGTCGTGGCGGCGCAGGACCGTCTCGAACTGTTCCAGCGTGGCGGCGGGCATTGCCGGCGAAGTCGCGGATGCCATCACGGCCATGATCGCAGCAGACGCGGCAAGCTCAAATGCCACCGGGGATCGCCGGGCGGCCCATCGCCGCCAGTCCTTCGACGAGCGCGCGGGTGCAGGCGGCGAGATCCTCGGCGCTGACCGAACGGATCACGAAATTCGCGCCGGTGCGCCCTTCGCCCCAGAACGGGTAGGAGCCGATCTGGCAGGTCTCGAACGTCTTTTCGGTTTCGCGCAGCAGTTCGGCCACTTCGCTTTCACCCACCCAGCACCCGACCGTCTCGGACAGCAACGGCGCGCCGCCCTCAAGCTGGCCGGAAAGTGCGTCGAGCATGCCTGCGGTGATGCTGGGCACGCCGGCCATGATGAACACGTTGCCGCAGCGGATGCCCGGCGCGCCGGTGTAGCGATTGGGGATCAGGCTGGCACCGTCCGGCGTGCGCGCCATCCGTAGGCGTGCCTCGGTCAGGCCGCCGCGCGTTGTGTAGTATTCTTCCAGGATCGCGCGGGCTTCGGGATGGACGATGACCGGCACGCCCAGCGCCTCGGCGATGGCGTCCACGGTGATGTCGTCATGCGTGGGGCCGATGCCGCCGGTGGTGAAGCAGTAGTCGTTGCGCGCGCGCAGGGTGTTCACCGCCTCGACGATGGATGGCGTCTCGTCGGCGACGACGCGCACTTCCTTCAGGCGGATACCCTGGATCTGCAACCAGGTGGCGACCTGGGCGATGTTCTTGTCGTGCGTGCGGCCCGAGAGGATTTCGTCGCCGATGACGACGAGGGCGGCGGTGAAGATTCGCTGCTGGGAAGCCATGGCGGTATCGCTAGGGCAAATGGGCGCGCGGGGCTAGGGGGCTCGCAAATCTGCTCGCGGGCGCAAAAAGAAAGGGCCGGTCCGAAGACCAGCCCTGTAGAAGTTTTGGGAGAGGATGCCTGAAAGGCGAGTTCCTTATGTTCGGAATCGCGCTTTGCTGCAAATGCGAAAAGATTGAGCAAAGTTGCAAGGAATGCAACTTGAAGCGTGTATCGTGGGAAACCAGGGCTTTCTGCGGCTGAGCGTCAGATCGGCCAGGTTGCGCGATGATAGGCGGAATCCCAGAACATCCATTCGAAGCGCGTTGCATTGCGGAAGGCGGTGACCATGGCCGCGCGCGTTGACGCCGTGGCGTTTTGCGCGGCTTCATCGACAAGGGCGCGGACGCGGTCGGTCGCTTCGCCGAACGCGGGCGCGGCGTACGTGTCGATCCAGGCGGCATAGGGATTGGGCGAGGCGGCGCGCGGCTTCACGTCGCAGCCGACCTCCCAGTAGACCCAGAAGCACGGGAGGATGCCCGCGATCAGTTCCTCGTAGCTGCGCGTCGCGGCCAGTGCGGAAAGGTAGCTGGTGTAGCCGAGGCATGCGGGCGTCGGCTCGCTGGCCGCCGCGATCTCGGCGGTGACGCCAAACTGGGCGAAGAACGCCTGGTGCAACGCTTCCTCGACTTGCACGGCGACTTTGGCTCCGTCGGAGAATTCGAGGCGGCCGCTCGCGGTCGGTGCGCGCGCCGCGGCGAGAGCGAGGGCGCGGGAATACTCGGCGAGGTAGAGGCTGTCCTGCACGATGTAATGCCGGAAACTTTCGGGCGCGAGCGTTCCGGCGGCCAGTTCGTTCAGGAAGGGGTGATCGAGGATCGCCCGGCGCAGCGGTGCGACGTCTTCCCAGACCGTTTGGCAAAAGCTCATGCGCGAAGTTCCCTCGGATGCGAAAGTCGGGCGCGCTTAAAGCAGGATCAATTGCGAATGACCATCTTCGTCGCTGCGATCGCAATGACGAAAGTGCCGGGGGACCATGCCTCGCGGGCGCGGAACGCAGGCAAAAAGAAAGGGCCGGTCCGAAGACCAGCCCTGTAGAAGTTTTGGGAGAGGATGCCTGAAAGGCACCCCTCATATGCTTTCGGAGGGTGATTCCCGCAAACGCGAAAACCATTACATCAGTTGCATGTCTTGCAACGATCGCCCTCTGTGCGCTGAGCGTCAACTTTGCAAAACGGCCCCATAGAGGTCGTGCTCGTCCGCGTCCTCCACAAGAACCTCAACGATATCACCGACTTGCAAGCCGGCAGCATCGCGCAGGAAGACGTTGCCGTCGATCTCCGGCGCATCAGCCTGCGAGCGGCCGGTTGCACCGACGTCACCGTCTTCGTCCGCTTCGCCCACTTCGTCGATGATGACGGGCAGCACCCGGCCGACCTTGGCGGCGAGCTTCGCGGCGCTGATCGCGGCGGTCTTTTCCATGATTCGCTGGTAGCGCTCTTCCTTGACCTCTTCCGGCACCGGATCGGGCAGGTGGTTCGCCGAGGCCCCCTCGACCGGTTCGAAGCGGAAGGCGCCGACGCGGTCGAGCTGCGCTTCGTCGAGCCAGTCGAGCAGGTACTGGAAGTCGCTCTCCGTCTCGCCGGGGAAGCCGACGACGAAGCTGGAGCGGATCGCGATATCCGGGCAGATCTCGCGCCACTTGTGGATGCGGTCGAGCACCTTGGCCTCGTTCGCCGGGCGCTTCATCGCCTTGAGCACCGACGGCGCCGCGTGCTGGAACGGGATGTCGAGGTAGGGCGTGATGAGCCCCTCGGCCATCAGCGGGATGACGTTGTCGACGTGCGGGTAGGGGTAGACGTAGTGCAGGCGCACCCACGGCTTGCGGCCCTGCGCATCCTTCAGGCCGCCGAGTTCGCGGGCGAGGTCGGTCATGTGGGTGCGGACCGCGTGGTCCTTCCACATGCGTTCCTCGTGGCGCACGTCGACGCCGTAGGCCGAAGTGTCCTGGCTGATGACGAGCAGTTCGCGCGTTCCGGCCTGCACCAGCTTTTCCGCTTCGCGCAGCACCGCGTCGATGCGGCGGCTTGCCAGCTTTCCGCGCAAGCTGGGGATGATGCAGAACGAGCAGGCGTGGTTGCAGCCCTCGGAGATCTTGAGGTAGCCGTAGTGGCGCGGCGTCAGCTTCACGCCGGCGTCGTCGTAGGCCTGCGGGATCAGGTCGAGGTAGGGCGAGAGTTCGGGCGGGGCCGCCTCGTGCACCGCCTCGACGACCGCCTCGTACTGATGCGCGCCGGTCACCGCGAGGACTTGCGGGAACTTGGCGCGGATCGCTTCCGCCTCGTTGCCCATGCAGCCGGTCACGATCACGCGGCCGTTCTCGGCGATCGCCTCGCCGATGGCGGCAAGGCTTTCTTCCTTGGCAGAGTCGAGGAAGCCGCAGGTGTTGACGAGCACGACATCGGCGCCGGAATAGTCCGGGCTCATGTCGTAGCCGTCCGCGCGCAGGCGGGTGAGGATGCGCTCTGAATCGACGAGCGCTTTCGGGCAGCCGAGGCTGACCATGCCGACTTTCGGCGGGGAGGGGAGTTCGATAGCCATGGGATTGGCGCGCCCGATACCCGCAAATGGCGTCCGAGTCACGAAAAACGAATTTTGCGGGTGATTCGCAAAACTTGCACAAGTGCACGGAGCCTGCAAGACAGGGCGCCGCACTTAGGGAAGGATTGGAAATGGGTCCGGTGAACTGGCTGGCGGTCGTGCTGGCTGCAGCGCTCGCGGTAGCGGCGGGCGTCGTGTGGAACACCGTGCTGTTCCGTGACGGACGCCAGATCGTCCCCGGCAGTTCCGAACGTGCGGGCGGTTACATCACCATGGCCGTGGTGTTCCTCATCAGCGCGGCGATGCTGGGGCATGCGCTTGCCCGGATCGGCGCCGAGACGCTGGCGGCGAAGCCTTGGCTCTACTTCATGCAGAGCGGCGGACTGGCGATCGCCTTCGTGATGCCTGCGGTGTGGCTGACGCACTCACGCAGCCGCACCGAACCGGCGCGGCGGGTGATCGACTGCGCGTTCTGGCTGGTCGCCTACCTGGCGATGGGGTTGGTGTTCTGGGTATTCGGGTAAGGTTGCTGCAAACACTGTCGTCATCCCAGCGCAGGCTGGGACCGCTGGCGGCTGTGCGCCCAACCCTCGTCAAAGCGCCCTCACGCTACGCAGGTTTTTTGCGGTTAGCGGTCCCAGCCTGCGCTGGGATGACGAGATTTGCTGCGATAACTTTAGAATAGACTTCAAGGCGTGACCGCGATCTCCACGATCAGATCGCCGGCCTCCAGCACTTTCGCGCCGGGCTCCCAGAAGCCGATGCACTGCTCGCCGCGATAGATGCGCACGCCTTTGCCGGTGGCCAGTTGATCCAGAGACTTGCCGACTTCCTCCGGGCGCACGGGCCGTTCGACCAGCTGCACCCGCCCATCCACCGAGGCGAGGTCGGACATGTACTCGGCGATATGCTGCCCCTCCGCCGAGCCTGCCAGCAGCAGGCCGGTGAAGCGCACGGGATTGATGACGTTGTCCGCGCCCGCCTGCCGCGCCAGCAGTTCGTTGTCGTCGGCGCGCACCACCACCGTGATCGGCACGCCGGGCGCGAGGTGGCGCGCGGTCAGCACGATCAGGATCGAGGTGTCATCGCGCCCCGCCGAGACGAGGATCGTGCGCGCAGCGTCGATCCTCACGGCGGCCAGCGTCTCGTCGCGGGTGGCGTCGCCTTCGAGCACGTTGCAGCCCTGCTGCTCGGCATGGCGCAGCCGTCCCGCCGAAGGATCG
This sequence comes from Novosphingobium resinovorum, assembly GCF_027922145.1. Lineage (GTDB taxonomy): Bacteria > Pseudomonadota > Alphaproteobacteria > Sphingomonadales > Sphingomonadaceae > Novosphingobium > Novosphingobium resinovorum. Next base: position 345,560 of record NZ_BSFC01000044.1, read on the forward strand.
ACGACGACGATGCAGGCCGGGTCGGTGCCGCGCGCGATCAGTTCCTGTACCGCCTGCGAGCCGCTGACGCCGAAGCCCAGCACGACGACATGGTCGGACAGGCGTTCCTGAATGCGCTTCATGCGCCAGCTCTCCCAGCTATGCTTGATGAAGTAATTGTAGGCGGTGCCCACGAAGATGAAGATCACCGCGAAGCGGATCGGCGTGACGATGACCGCCTCGATCAGCCGCGACTTGTCGCTGACCGGCGCAATGTCGCCGAAACCGGTCGTGGTGATCGAGATCATGGTGAAATAGAACACGTCGAGGAAGCTGACGGTCCCGTCGTGCGTGTCCTTGAGGCCGTCGCGGTCGATCCAGTGGAGCAGCACCACAAGCATCACCAGCGCGAAGGCGCCGCCCAGCCTGAGGCCAAGGTCCGCCCATACCGGCAGGTCGACCGCGCGCTTGAGCGGCTTCGCCAGCTTGGGAGGCAGTTTCGGCTTCTTCACGGAGCCTTGGGCAACTGGCCCAGCGGATCGACGGGCTGGCCGTCCTGGCGCACTTCGAAGTGCAGTTCGCTGCCCTTGGCGCGCCCGGTGTCACCGACCAGGCCCACGCGTTCCCCGGCGGCGACTTTCGCGCCTTCCTTCACCGTGACGCGGCTGAGGAAGCCGTAGGCGGTGAACCAGCCGTCGCCGTGGTCGAGCACGACGAGGTTGCCGAACTGGTTCTTCTCTGCCCCCGCGAACTTGACGGTTCCGGCAGCAGCCGCACGGACCATCGTGCCCTTGGCGGCAGGAATGTCGATGCCGTCGTGGTAGTCGGAACCCGTCATGTACCCGCGCCGCACGGTGCCGGTCAGCGGCCACGCGAACCGCGCGGAGCGAGGTGCCGGGGCCGCAACCACCGGCTTGGGTGCGGGCACGATGGTCTTCGCGACACCCTTGGGTGGTTCGATCAGGGTCGGGATCAGCAGGTTCTGGCCCGGCTTCACCGGCGAGGCCGGATCGAGGCTGTTGGCGAGCGCGATCTGATCCCATGGCACGGCCGTGTCCATCGAGATCGAGAAGCCGGTTTCCCCGGTCTTCACCAGATGGCGGCCGGTGCGCGGAATCCGCAGCTTCTGGCCGACGCGCACGTCATAGGGCGGCTGCAGGCCGTTGGCTTCGGCGATGAGGATGCGGGGCACCTTGGCGCGCGCGGCGATACCGCCGAGCGTTTCGCCGGTGGCGACGAGGTGTTCGGTCTCATACTCGGGCGCACCTGCGGCAGCCGGGGTGCGAGCCTCGATCACGCGGGCGGCGGTGGCGACCTTCTTCGCGGCAGGCGCTGCGGTGTCGGCAGCGCGGGCTACTTGCGCGGCTTTGCCGTCACGCGGGATTGCCAGCTTCTGGCCGACGCGGACCACGTAAGGTTCCTTGAGCGCGTTGGCCTTGACGATGGCGCTGGTCGAAACGCCCGCGCGGTTGGCGATGCCGTTCAGGGTTTCGCCGGACGCGACGACGTGGACCGTCTCTTCCTCTTTAGGAGCGGCGGCATAAGCGGGCGTGCTCGCAAGGGCGGCAGCGAGGAAGAGGGCGCGCTTCATCAGGCGAAACGCTCCGCCAGCGCCTGCATCGAGGCGTCGTGGGTAAGGTCGAGGTGCAGCGGCGTCACCGCAATGTAGCCCTCCGAGATCGCCTCGAGGTCGGTGTTGTGGCCCAGCGTGTGCTCGATGCCGTGGAGGCCGAACCAGTAATACGGGAAACCACGCGGATCGCGGCCCTCGACGACCGATCCGCGCGCGTAGTCGTGGAAGCCCTGACGCACGACGCGAATGCCCTTGATCGCATCGGCGGGCAGCGCCGGGAAGTTGACGTTGACCAGCGTGCGCGGCGCGAACGGCTGATCGAGCAGCGGGCGCAGCACTTTGGCGCCCCATGCCTCGGCGGCGGCGAAGTCCACGCCGTCGCCCATGTCCTCGCGCGAGGGGACCTGGCTGAGCGCGATCGAACGGATACCCGCCAGCGCGCCCTCCAGCGCGGCCGAGACGGTGCCCGAATAGGTCACGTCATCGCCGAGGTTGGCGCCGCGATTGACGCCCGAGAGGATCAGGTCGGGCGGTCCGGGCAGCGCCTTGCGCAGGCCCATCGTCACCGAATCGGTCGGCGTGCCGGTCACCGAGAAGCGCTTTTCCGCGTGCTGGCGCATCCGCACCGGGCGGGTGAGCGTCAGCGAGTGCCCCGCGCCGGACTGTTCCTCGCTCGGCGCGCAGATCCAGATGTCGTCGGAAAGCTGCGCGGCGATCTTCTCCAGCACATAGAGGCCGGGGGCGTTGATGCCGTCGTCATTGGTGAGGAGAATGCGCATATTCATGCCTTTAACCATAGTTGCGCAAGGGAGGCTACGCGAACCCGTTGCGGCACCGTATTTTCTTTCGTCATCGCGAGGGCCGCAGGTCCGTGGCGATCCAGGGCGGAATCGAGCTGCCCTGGATTGCTTCGCTATGCTCGCAATGACGAGGAAGGGTGGGACGAGGAAGGGTGCTCGCTCAGACCAGCGCTTCCAGCTTCTCGATCCCGCCCATCCACGGCTTGAGCACCTCGGGCACCAGAACCGAGCCGTCCTCCTGCTGATAGTTCTCCAGAACCGCGACCAGCGTGCGGCCGACCGCGAGGCCCGAGCCGTTGAGCGTGTGCACGAACTCGGTCTTCTTCGAGCCTTCCGGCTTGTAGCGCGCGTTCATGCGGCGGGCCTGATAGTCGCCGCAGTTCGAGATCGAGCTGATCTCGCGGTAAGCGGCCTGACCCGGCAGCCAGACTTCGAGGTCGAAGGTCTTGCGCGCCGTCGCGCCCATGTCGCCCGCGCAGAGCAGCACCTTGCGGTAGGGCAGGCCGAGTGCTTCGAGAATGCCCTCGGCGGCCTTGACCATGCGCTCGTGTTCGGCCTCGCTCTCTTCCGGCTTGGCGATGGTGACGAGTTCGACCTTCTCGAACTGGTGCTGGCGGATGAACCCGCGCGTGTCACGCCCGGCTGCCCCCGCTTCCGAGCGGAAGCAGGGGGTGAGGGCAGTCATGCGCAGGGGCAGTGTCTCGGGGTTCAGGATGTCGCCCGAGACCGCGTTGGTCAGCGAGACTTCGGCCGTCGGGATCAGCCAGCGGCCGTCGGTGGTCCTGAACAGATCCTCGGAGAACTTGGGCAACTGGCCGGTGCCGTAGACGGCCTCGTCCTTGACCAGCAGCGGCACGGCGCATTCCATGTAGCCGTTGGTCGCCGTCTGCGTGTCGAGCATGAACTGCGCGAGCGCGCGGTGCAGGCGCGCCATCTGGCCCTTGAGGAAGGTGAAGCGCGCACCCGACAGCTTCGCGCCCGTTTCGAAATCGAGGCCGAGTGCGGGGCCGAGGTCGGCATGTTCCCTGGACGTGAAGGCGAATTCGCGCGGCGTGCCCCAGCGCGAGACTTCGACGTTCTGCGATTCGTCCTCGCCGTCCGGCACTTCGGCGACGGGAATGTTGGGCAGGCCCGCCAGCGCGTCCTGAAGCTGCGCGGAAAGTGCCTTCTCCTCGGCTTCGAGCGCGGGGAGGGTATCCTTGAGCGTCGCGACTTCGGCCTTGAGTGCCTCGGCCGTGGCGGTGTCGCCCGAACCCATGGCCTTGCCGATCGCCTTGGAGGCTTCGTTGCGGCGGTTCTGCCCTTCCTGCATGCGCGTCGCGACGGCGCGGCGCTGCTCGTCGAGGGCGACGAGGCTGGCGGCAACGGGCGCTACGCCCCGGCGGGCGAGGCCGGCGTCGAAGGCTTCGGGATTTTCGCGGATCTGGCGGATGTCGTGCATAGTGCCGCTGCCTATGCCGCGCGGGCGTTGCGCCCGCAAGACGCCGCGCCGGTTTATGACGCCGATCGGCCGTTGAAACGTGCTTATGGCCCGACATTGCAATCGGCAACAACGCGGCAAGGGGATCGTTGCACCGGTGACAGCCGCCGCAGGGCTGTCGGACCCGGAGTGCGTGAATTGCTCGAAGAAGACCCGAACGATCCGATGAACGAACGCCACGCCTCGCCCGGCACGCGCAAGGGCGTGCGAAAGATCGTCTGGATGGCGGCGGGGCTTGCCGTGATGTTCGTGATCGCGGCGGGAATCGCCGCCACCTCGATCGGTGTCCTGCAGCGTCCCGGTGCCGATCCGGGCGCCGTGCAGAAGGCACCGGCCGACTAGGACGCAAGATCAGTTTCAGGAAGATCGCCGGAGGCGAAGTCACCATCCTTGGAGAAGGATGGTGGGCGCGACAGGGATTGAACCTGTGACCCCACCCGTGTGAAGGGTGTGCTCTACCGCTGAGCTACGCGCCCGCTCCGTTAGCGGAAGCGCGCCTTTAGACAGGCCGGATCGAATTGACAAGCGGGGAATGCAAGATAAATCGCTGCGACATGACTGAAGATAACACCACGCCCGAATCCGCCCCCGTCGCCTCCGGTACGCCCAATGCCGGTTCCGACGTGCCGCCCGATCACCTCGCGATCAATCCGCGCAGCCCGTTCTTCGATCAGGACAAGCTGCAGCGCGGCGTCGGCATCCGCTTCAAGGGCACCGTGCGCACCAATGTCGAGGAATATTCCATTTCCGAAGGCTGGGTGCGCGTTCAGGCGGGCAAGACGCTCGACCGCAAGGGCAATCCGCTTACCGTCAAGCTGATGGGGCCGGTCGAGGCATGGTACGAAGACCTCGGAGAGAACCCGCCGGTCGCGAAGAAAGACTGAACTCCCGGAACGAAAAGCGCGCCGTCGCATAGGCGAGGGCGCGCTCTTCCCGGGGGATGAGAGGGTTAGAATTTCCCGGCGATAATGTCGCCGATAGGGTCGCTGCGGCGGCCCTTTTTCTTTGCCGGACTGCCATCGCGGGCAAAGGCAAGGCGAACTTCGCCGCGATCGGGCTCTGCATCCCTGAACTTCGTGCCGGGCTTGGCGTTGTAGATGAAGCCCGAGACCGGCCAGTGCGTGTTGCCCAGATTGCGTGACGGCCCGTACCAGATGCGCACTTCGCTCCAGTCGTTGTTCGGCGAGACGTCGAGCGCGGTGACGTTGCGCTCGATCTCGCCCGGCACCGACCAGTTGGCGTGGCTGAGCAGCACTGTGCGCGCATCGACGATGCGGCTGACGGTGGCGACGTGGCCGAGCTTCGAATTGTTGAACGGCTTGATCGCCATTACCGCGCCCACGCGCGGCGATCCGCCGGTGGCGTAGCGGCCCTTGGCCTGACCCCACCAGGTCCACGCATCGCCATAGAGTTGGATGCCCGAAGTGGTGCGCGCATAAGGCACGCATTCGAGGTGGCCGGGGGTATTGGGCACGCTCACGGCCGAGCCCGCGCCGCCGTCGCGCGCGCCGTCCGCGTCGATGACGGTCGCGGCCATGGCGGTTGCGGCCATGGCGGTTGCGGGAAGCACGCTCGCCAGAGCCAGCGCTGCAACGGTGATGTATCGAAAAGCCCTCATGAACGCCGTTTTGCCCTCGGAACATTGCCATGCGTCTTCCGGGGTTGGTTAACGACGAGCGGCCGAAAGGTTCCGGTCGAGTTGCTCAAATCGGCTCGAATATTGAGCATCAATCGATTGCATCGACGTTAACGCGGATTTTCGTCCTTTTCCTGATGTCTTTGTAAATGCAGGTAATCGGCGTGCTTTTCGCGAAGTGGCCGGGGCTGACGCCGACGCGTCCTGCTCTTGGCAGGGCAGCGCGAATCACCGCAAAGCTTGCTAAATTCGCCGGAAATCCCCAAGCGGTGGGAATCATGCTTCCCCAAGTTATCATCATAGGCCGACCCAACGTCGGCAAGTCCACGCTGTTCAACCGACTCGTCGGCAAGAAGCTGGCGCTGGTCGACGACCAGCCCGGCGTCACGCGCGACCGTCGTTTCGGCGATGCCGAGCTTATCGGCCTGAAATTCCAGATCGTCGACACCGCCGGCTGGGAGGACGACGAGGCCGAGACGCTGCCCGGCCGGATGCGCAAGCAGACCGAGGCCGCGCTGGCGACCGCGGATGTCGCGCTGTTCGTGGTCGATGCGCGCGCGGGGCTCACCCCGCTCGACGAGGAGATCGGCAACTGGCTGCGCGCCTCGCCGGTGCCGGTGATCCTGCTTGCCAACAAGGCCGAGGGCCGTGCGGGCGAAGGCGGGCTGCTGGAAGCCTATTCGCTGGGCCTCGGCGATCCGATCGGTGTCTCCGCCGAACACGGCGAAGGCATGGCGGACCTGTTCGAGGCGCTGTTGCCGCACCTCGATCCGCTGCAGCCGCCCGAAGACGAATTTCCCGAGGAAGAGGACGAGGAAGCGCGCCTGCTCGCGCCGCTCAAGCTGGCGATCGTCGGCCGTCCGAACGCGGGCAAGTCCACGCTCATCAACAAGCTGCTGGGCGAGGACCGCCTGCTCACCGGGCCGGAGGCGGGGATCACCCGCGATTCGATCACCATCCACTGGAACTGGACGGACCCCAAGACGCAGGACACGCGTGAGGTTCACCTGATCGACACGGCCGGCATGCGCAAGCGCGCCAACGTGGTCGAGAAGCTGGAGCGCATGGCCGTGGCCGACGCGCGCCATGCGATCGATTTCGCCGAAGTCGTCGTGTTGCTCCTCGATGCCACGCGCGGGCTGGAGCACCAGGACCTGACGATCGCGTCGAAGGTGCTGGAGGAGGGCCGCGCGCTGATGATCGCGATCAACAAGTGGGACGTGGCCGAGGATGCCTCGGGCCTGTTCAACGGCATTCGCGCCGCGCTGGATGATGGACTGGCGCAGGTTCGCGGTCTGCCGCTGCTGGCGGTCTCCGCGCGCACCGGCAAGGGGCTGGACGAGATGATCGCCGCGGCCTTCTCCATCCGCGAGGCGTGGAGCAAGCGCGTGCCGACTTCGGCGCTCAACCGCTGGTTCGACGATGCGCTGGGCGCCAACCCGCCGCCGGCGCCGGGCGGCAAGCGCATCAAGTTGCGCTACATCACCCAGGCGAAGACCCGCCCGCCGGGCTTCGTGGTCTTCGGCACCCGCCTCGACCTGCTGCCGGAGAGCTACAAGCGCTATCTCATCAACGGGATGCGGCGTGAACTGGGCTTCGAATCGGTGCCGATCCGCCTGAACCTGCGCAGCGCAAAGAACCCGTTCAAGAAGGACTGAGGGCAAGGCCGGGGTATAAACTCCGGCCTTGTCGTTTCCGTTGTCCCGGACTTGATCCGGGACCGCTGGCCATGAGCGGCCCACGTCGCTGCGTGCGCCTGCGGCCTATCGCCTCAAGATGTGCCAGCGGTCCCGGATCAAGTCCGGAACGACGGGGCGTCATGAAGGATGCGCCACTGCTTCCTCGATGGCCTTTGCCGCACCCGCTTCGGTCTGCACCGGGATCGGCGAGCCTTCCGCCACAGAGGCTTTGGCTTCGCGCCGGTCGCGATGCTGGTTCCACACCGCGATGAACAGGGCGGCGATGACCGGGCCGATGATGAAGCCGTTGAGGCCGAACAGTTCCAGCCCCGAAAGCGTCGCGATCAGCACCACAAAGTCGGGCAGGCGGGTGTCGCGGCCGACGAGGATCGGGCGCAGCACGTTATCGACCATGCCGATGATGAACACGCCGCAGAACACCACGATGCCGCCGTGCACAGTGTTGCCGGAAGCGAAGAGGTAGATCGCGGCAGGCACCCAGATGATGCCGGTCCCGACGGCAGGCAGCAGCGAAAAGAACCCCATCAGCACGCCCCAGATCACCGCGCCCTCGATGCCCAGCACCGAGAACAGCAGCCCGCCGAGCAGCCCTTGCACCACCGCGACGACCACGGTGCCGCGCATCGTCGCGCGCACCACGAGCAGGAAGTTCTGGATCAGCGAATCGCGCGTGTCGGCGTGGAGCGGCATGCTGGTGCGCACCATTTCGCCGTAGCGGTCGCCGTCACGCAGCAGGAAGTAGCTGAGGTAGAGCATCACGCCCAGTGCCGCCACGAAGCTCAGCGCGCCCTGACCGACCGACAGCACCCGGCCTGCGACCGTCTGCAAGCCGCTGGTGATGCTGGAGCCGAACTGGCGGCGGATCGTCTCGAAATCGTTGAGGCCGAATTCGGCGACCATGCTGCGCACGCGGTGCGGCAGAGCGCCCTGGACCTGCTGGACGATGCGGCCGAAGTCGATCTGGCCGGTGGTGATCTTCTGGTAGAGGACCGTCGCCTCGTTGACGATGCTGATGCCAAGCAGGATCGTCGGCACCACGAACAGTGCGATCAGGCCGAACAGAACGATCGAGGCGGCAAGGTTCTTGCGTCCGTCCAGCCGTTCGGCGAGCTTCGCGGTCATCGGCTGGAACATGATCGCGGCGACCACGCCCCACAGGACAGCGCCGAAATACGGGGCGAGCAGATAGGCCCCGGCCAAGGAAATAAGCACCACGAGGACGGCGAAGCCGACATCCTCGGTCTGTAACCCACGCTTTTCGTCAGATCCCATTACCACCCCTTACAACGCAAAACCGCCGCTGCCATCCGATAAACGACGGCAGCGGCGGCGGTTCCCGTTGGGGTCTGTCGGTAAATCCGCCGCAGGCGTATTTTGCGGCACCGGCCCCAAATGCGAGCATCCGGCCCACCCGACCTCCCACGAGCGTACCATAGATGGGAGGTCGGGTGGGGGCGTGGGCCGGTGCCGCATGAGAATGCCCCGCAGGGCATTCTCACAAGCAAATCAGGATTCCGATTCGCCGGCCGGCTTGCTCTGGAGCTGGCAGTAGTTCTGGATGCCCATGCGGGCGATCATGTCGAACTGCTTTTCGAGGAAGTCGACGTGCTCTTCCTCGCTCTCGAGGATGCGGGCGAAGATCTCGCGGCTGACGAAGTCGCGCACGGTCTCGCAGTGGGCGATGGCTTCCTTGAGCATCGGGATCGCGTCGTATTCGAGCGCGAGGTCGGCCTTGAGGATTTCCTCGACCGTTTCGCCGACGCGCAGCTTGCCCAGGTTCTGGAAGTTGGGGAGGCCGTCGAGATAGAGGATGCGATCGGCCAGCACGTCGGCGTGCTTCATTTCGTCGATCGATTCGTGGCGCTCGTACTCGGCGAGCTTCTTGATGCCCCAGTTGTCTAGCATGCGATAATGCAGCCAGTACTGGTTGATTGCGGTGAGCTCGTTGAACAGCGCCTTGTTCAGAAACTCGATAACCTTGAGGTCGCCCTTCATCGCGCGGAAACTCCTATTCTGGAGCCGCGGCCTATATCCGGCAATGTCGAGTCGGGCAAGTCAGGTCATGAATTACGCGGCGGCAGCTATTCCCATTCCGGCGGACGAAACTTCGTCGGCGATGATGTCTTCGGCTTCGTCCAGGCACTGGCGGCACTGCGGGGTGCGACCGATCGAGCCGTAGATCGCTTCGGCATTGCCGCGCACACGGCGGGCTGCGCAGCGAAGTTCGGTCTCTCGGATGGCATTGCAGATGCACACGTACATGAGCGAATCCTTGTGTTCTTCGCTCAATATATGCGAGTGCGAATAGATCGCAATAGCGAAAATGCATCAGGCTATGCGATTGTTCAGCGGGCGATTGTCAAGCAAGCGGTGCTCCACGAGCGAGCGCCAGAGCCATTCCAGCGGCCCGCGCCGGAAATGCCGCAGCCAGACCGGGCTCCACGCCAGCATCAGCGCCCAGCCGCCCAGCACGAACAGCCATTGCCGTGCAGGCGGGACCTGACCGTAGAGCCCGAGGCCCCAGCCGTAGAACACGAAAGTCATGACGAGGCTGGTGGCGATGTAGTTGCTGAACGCCATTCGTCCGGCGGCGATCAGGCGGCGGCCGAGCCACGTCGGCGCGATTCGGGGCGCGGCGAGCACCAGCAGCCCGGCATAGCCGACGCCGCCCAGTACGTGTGGCATGGCGAGCCCCCATACGAGCGCGGCCTGCATGGCGACGGCCGGGAAATGGCGCGGCCAGGCCCAGCCGAGGAACATAACGGTCAGGGCCATCCCCGCGAACGTGCAGGCGAGCGAGACTTCGATCAGGCGCTTGCGGCGCAATGTTCCATCGAACAAGCCGGCCCGATAGAGCGCCATGCCGATCAGCATCAGCGGCAGCGTTTCGGAGAACGAGCCCGATATCATCTGAATCTGCCAGAAGGGGCGTTCGACCAGCTTGACCCGCAGGAGGTCGAGCCAGCCAAGCCGGGCCTCGTGCATTTCCTGCGCTGCCCAGTCGTACATCGGCTGCAGTCGGGCCGCGAGCAGGCGCAGTTGCTCCGTCGTGGCGACGTGGTCGCGCACGGCGTGTTCGGCGTCGATGGCGGTCGCGGCGTCGAACATCCCCCAGATGTGCCAGGCGTAGTAGAGGGCAAGGGCGATCCACAGCAGCATGCGGTCGCTGAGCGGGCGCATCAGCAGCGCCGCGATGCCGCAGGCGGCGTAGAGGAACAGGATGTCGCCCCACCACAGCAGCAGGTAATGCGCGATCCCCAGCAGCAGCAGCCAGCCGAGCCGTCGCAGCTGGATCTGGTCGCCGTCGCGCCCTGCCGCCTCCGCGCGTTCGTGGAACAGCACCAGCCCGGCGCCGAACAGCAGGGTGAACAGCGCCCGCATCTTGCCCTCGAAGAACAGGAAGCTGAACGCCCATGCGGCCTCGTCCAGCGGGCTGACGGGATGGAGGAGCGTCGGCGTCGTCGTGCCGATCATCGGTCCGGCGAACCCGGCGATATTGATCGCCAGGATGCCGAGCACGGCGACGCCGCGGATCAGGTCAAGCGTTTCCAGCCGCGCCGGGGCAGCGGCGGGCGCATCCTCTTCGGCGAGGTCGGAGAAGGTCAGTCCCTGCTCGCCAGACACCCGAAGCCACCGGCGGTCAGGCGGGCACAGGCAGCGTCGGCCTCGGCCTTCGAGGCGAAGCCGGTGGCCTGCAGCTTCGTCAGCCGTCCTGCGGGCACCAGCGCGCGCGGATGACCGGCGAGTTCGGGGCGGCCCTTGATCTTGCCCCACAGCGCCTCGGCATTGCCGGGAACGCCGAAGGCGCCGAGCTGGACGCGCCACGGGCCGGAGGCTGCGGGTTTTGGTGCTGGGGGCTTGGGTGCAGGTGCCGGTTGCGGCCCAAGTGGCTTGACCGGCGCGGCCTTGACCGGCGCAGGAGCGGCGCTGCGGGGCAGGGTATCGCTCGTTCCGGCGGCGCGGGCGGCTTCGGTGACGGCGCGCTTCGCCTCGGTCACCTCTGGCGCGCGGACCGGCTCGGCCATGGCGAGGCGGGTGCCGAGTTCGGCCGAGGCGCTCTGGCGCTGGAGGTTCGCCTGCGTTTCGGCCGCGATCTTCTGGGCGAGGACGACGCTCTTCTGACGGTCCGCCAGCGGGATGTTGCGGTCCATCTGCTCCAGCGCGCTCTTGGCCTGCGGGAGCCCGGCGGCCTGCGCGAGACTGGCCAGCGCATAGGCGCGCACCCAGTCCTTGGGCACGAGGTCGCCGTTGAAGTGCGCGACGCCGAGAATGTATTGCGCGCGCGGATCGCCGCGAGCGGCCGAGTTCTGGATATAGGGCAGGGCGCGCTGGCGCTCGCCGCGCTGGAACAGCAGCAGGCCGTAGGCGTCGGCGGCCTGCACATGGCCCTTGGCAGCGGCCTTGCCGTAAAGATCCTCGGCGCGGGCCAGGTCGAGCGGCTCGCCGCGTCCCAGCTTGTAGGCCTGCGCCAGGTTGAACTGCGCGTCGGGGTCGCCCTGGTTGGCGAGCGGCTGCCAGATGCGCACGGCGTCGTCGTAATTGCCGCTGGACCACGCATCGACGCCGTCCTTTACACTGGTTCCGGCCATGTCGGCGGCGAGGCCCGCGCTCCATGCGGGCACGGCGAGCGCCACCATGGCGGCGGTGAGTATCGGGAGAATCTTGCTCACGTCGTCGGTGTTCCGGTGCTGCCCCGTAGAAGGTCCAGGATCCCCATGAACCACGGATTGTGGTAAGCTAAAAGCGTTAACGTGGGGTGCACTCTGAATCGTCACACTTGCGCCGGTGAACGCCCGGTTTCGCCCCTCTAAGCAATTAACCGTAAATTAGGAACGATCTGGCACTCCCATCGGCAGGGCACGGCGCCCGCCGTATAGGGGAATCGGTTTTGCGCGTTTTGGCTTTGGCATCGCAGAAGGGCGGATCGGGCAAGACGACGCTGTCCGGCCATCTTGCCGTGCAGGCGCAGCGCGCCGGAGCCGGGCCGGTCGTGCTGATCGACATCGACCCGCAAGGCTCGCTTTCCGACTGGTGGAACGAGCGCGAGGCGGAGATGCCGGCCTTCGCGCAGACTACCGTGGCGCGCCTTGCCGCAGATCTTCAGGTGCTGCGCCAGCAGGGTTTCAAGCTGGCGGTGATCGACACCCCGCCCGCAATTACCCTCGCGATCCAGAGCGTCATCGCCGTCGCCGAACTCATCGTCATCCCGACCCGCCCCAGCCCGCACGACTTGCGCGCGGTGGGCGCCACCGTCGACTTGTGCGAGCGGTCGGGCAAACCGCTGGTCTTCGTCGTCAACGGCGCCACGCCCAAGGCGCGCATCACCGCCGAGGCCGCCGTCGCGCTCTCGCAGCATGGCACCGTGGCGCCGGTCACCGTGCACCAGCGCACCGATTTCGCGGCCTCGATGATCGATGGCCGCACCGTCATGGAGATCGACCCGAACGGTCGCTCCGCCGCCGAGATGGCCGCCTTGTGGGCCTATGTCGCCGACCGTCTCGAAAAGAATTTTCGCCGCACGATCTTCGCCACGCCTGCTGTCGGACAGCCGGTGCAGGGAGGCGTGCTGCGTCCGGTGGGCGGTTTCGGCCGCCGTGTTCCGGCCTGATTTGGGGTAGATGCAATGAAGAACCGCCACAACAACAGCGCCCGTAACGCAGGCTTCACCTTGTGCTCGGCCATGGTCGCGGCGCTGCTCGCGGGCTGCGCGGGTGGGCCGCACGGTGTCGCCAGCGCGGGTGACACGCGCGTCGCCGAGGGGCAGGTCGCCGGAGTGGACGAGGGCGCCCTTTCCAAGGTCGAGGCGCGCGTCGCCAAGTCGCCGCGCGACATGGGCGCCCGCTCGGCACTGGCGCAGGGCTATCTTGCCGCGGGTCGCTTCAATTCGGCCGCCACGACCTTCGAGGACGCGCTGGCGCTGGGCGACCGCAGCCCGCGCACGGGGCTCAGCCTTGCGCTCGCCTACATCGGTTCGGGCCGCAAGGCCGAGGCGCTCGACGTGCTGCAGCGCTTTGCCAACAAGCTCCCGGCGAGCGACTACGGCCTCGCCGTGGCGCTGGCGGGCCAGCCTGCGCAGGGCGTCGAGGTGCTTTCGCAGGCCGTGCGCGGCGGCGAAAACAACGCCAAGACGCGTCAGAACCTTGCCTATGCTTATGCCCTCGACGGCCGCTGGGCCGAGGCGCGGGTGATCGCGTCGCAGGATGTCTCGGGCGATGAACTCGAAGCGCGCCTGCAGGATTGGGGCGCGAAGGCGAGCCCCGAACAGGGCCGCGCACGCGTCGCAGGCCTGCTGGGCACGCCGCTGCGCCTCGATCCGGGCCAGCCGACGGCGCTGGCACTGAACGGTATCGATCATACCCCGCGCGTGATGATGGCTGCGGCCGAGCCGGTTGAGCCTGTCGCGGAACTTCCTGCAAGCGAAGAGGCAGCGCCTGCTCCGGTCTTTGCCGAAGCACCTGCGCCGGTCGCTCCGGCGATGGCGTTCGCGGACGAGGCGCCGCGTCGCTTGATCGAACGTGCTTTCGACGGCAGCCTCGCGCGCATGCAGAAGCCGCAGGTGAAGAAGGCGGCGGTGAAGGTCGCTCCGGTTAAACAGGCCGTGACTGGCCAGTCGGGCAGCCATCTGGTGCAGCTCGGCTCGTTCAGCACGATGGACGGCGCCAAGCGGGCCTGGGCGATCTTCCAGAAGCGCGACCCCTCTCTGCGTGGCCATGCGCTGCGGATCACCGAGGCCGACGTCAACGGGCGTCGCTATTACCGCGTTGCCGCCGAAGGTTTCGCGCGCGGCGTGGCGCAGTCGATGTGCTCGACCGTCAAGGGACGCGGCGGCGAATGCCTCGCCTATGAGGACGGCCGCTCGCTGCCGGGCGCGGTCGCTGCGCGTGGCAGGCCGATGCTGGCGAGCCGCTGAAGCTTCAAAAGTTCCATGTGAACCTTTGCACGGCCCTTTCGTCCTGCGGGACGGAAGGGCCTTTTTCTTTGACCCCATGCTTCGTCATTGCGAGCGCAGCGAAGCAATCCAGGGCCGCGTAAACCGCCCTGGATTGCTTCGCTGCGCTCGCAATGACGAAAGGAAAGGGCGGTTTACCCGCCGATCTTCTTCATTCGCACCGCGACGCCGCCCTTGAACAGCGCGAGGACGCGGCCCTGAACGGGCTGGCGGTCGAACGGGGTATTGCCCGCCGCCGCTGCCATCTTGTCCGAATTGACGATCCACGGCCGCTCGGGATCGAGCACGGCGATGTCGGCTTCGGCGCCGACCGCCAAGCTGCCTGCGTTCACGCCCAGCAGCTTCGCCGGGTTGGCGGCGATCAGCTCGAAGGCGCGGGCCATGTCGATCACGCCGTCGCGCACGAGGCTCATCGTCAGCGGCAGCAGCGTCTCGGCGCCCGCCATGCCGGGGGCCGAATCGCTGAACGGCAGGCGCTTGTCCTCCGGTCCTCGTGGATCGTGGCCCGAGGCGATCACATCGATGGTGCCGTCGGCGATGGCGGCGACCACGGCGCGGCGGTCCGCCTCGCAGCGTAGCGCGGGCGAGAGGTGGGTGAAAGTGCGGAACGCCCCGATCGAAAGGTCGGAAAGCATGAAGTAGGCCGGGCTCACCCCCGCCGTCACCTTCAGCCCGCGTGCCTTGGCCGCGCGCACCAGTTCCAGACCGGCGGCAGTCGTCACGTTGCGGAAGTGGATCGCAGCATTCGCCATCTCGGCCAGCGCGATGTCGCGGGCGATCGCGAGAGCCTCTGCCTGCGCAGGTGCGCTGGGGAGGCCCAGACGGGTCGCCATCTCGCCCGCCGTGGCGACGGCATTGCCGACGATCCCGGCGTCCTCGGCATGGGCGATGACGACCATGCCCAGCATCCCGGTGTACTGCAGCAGCCGCAGCATAGTGCCCGAATCGCCGATCCAGCGCCGCCCGGTGCAGACTGCCCGCGCGCCCGCATCGCGCATCATCGCGATCTCGGCGAGCGCCTTGCCCTCCAGCCCCTGCGTCGCGGCGGCGAGCGGATGGACCCAGAAGTCCGGCTTGCCCGACTGCGCTGCGAACCGCACCCGCGCCGAGACGTCGAGCGGCGGGTTCTGGTCAGGCATCAGCGCCGCGCGGGTGATCCCGCCGAAGTGGAACGCGGGCTTGTCGATCGCGAAGACGCCGATGTCGACGAGGCCCGGCGCAACGATCTGGCCGCGCGCGTCATGCACGGTGTCGCCGTCCTGCGCGGCGACTTCGGCGCCGATCGCGGTGATGAATCCGCCCTCGCAGCGCACCGCGCCGCTCTGGATCGATCCGTCGGCCAGCAGCAGGCGGCCGCCCGTGACGGTCAGGGGTGCGTGAAGGCTCATGCCCAGCCCTCCATCTTGCGACCTTTTCGGGTGAGGACATCGAGGCAGGCCATGCGGATCGCCACGCCCATCTCGACCTGCGTGGTGATCATCGAGCGCTCCACATGGTCGGCCACGTTGCTGTCGATCTCGACGCCGCGATTCATCGGGCCGGGGTGCATGACCAGCGCGTTCGATTCGGCCAGTTCCAGCCGGTCGAGCGTCAGCCCGTAGAGGTGGCGATATTCGCGCGGGGAGGGGATGAACTGGCCTTCCATGCGCTCCATCTGCAGGCGCAGCATCATGACGACGTCCGCGCCCTTCAGCGCCGCGTCGAAGTCATGGAACACCGTCACGCCCATCTGCTCGATATCTGCGGGCATCAGCGCGGGCGGCGCGCAGACCCGCACGTCGGCGCCCAGCGAGGCGAGGCACAGGATGTTGGAACGCGCCACGCGGCTGTGCAGGATGTCGCCGCAGATCGTCACGCGCAGCCCGTTGAAGGCGCGCTTGGCCTGCCGGATCGTCAGCGCATCGAGCAGCGCCTGCGTCGGGTGCTCGTGCTGGCCGTCCCCGGCGTTGAGCACCGGGCAGTCCACCTTGTCCGCGATCAGCTGCACCGCGCCCGAGGAGGCGTGGCGGATGACGATGGCATCGGCGCGCATGGCGTTGAGCGTCATCGCCGTGTCGATCAGCGTCTCGCCCTTCTTCACGCTGGAGGTGGCGACCGCCATGTTCACGACGTCGGCGCCGAGGCGCTTGCCCGCGATTTCGAAGCTCAGCAGCGTGCGCGTCGAGTTCTCGAAGAAGGCGTTGATGATGGTGAGACCGGAAAGCAGCTCGACCCGCTTCTGCGCGCCCCGGTTCATTTCGACCCACTGTTCCGCCTCGTCGAGCAGGAACCAGATCTGGTGCGGGGCTAGCCCTGCGATGCCCGTGAGGCCGCGATGCGGAAAGGCGAGAGCGCCTGCCGGATAGGTGTATTCTGGAGGTGTCATTAAAGACCACGCCATAGGCGGGGAGCCGGGGGTGAGCAAGGGCGATCCAGCCATTCCTCCCCCGATGCGAAAAGGAATGGAACCGCTTTGGTGCCCGCCCCTTTCCCATTCCGCACCGCAGCAGGTAAGGCTGCATGCGAAAGGCAGGTCGATACATGAGATTCGCGCGCAAGGTCTGGAAGTTGCTGGTCGCCGTGAAGGATGCGCTGGCGCTGCTGTTCCTGCTGGCTTTCTTCGGGGTGATCTACGCCGCGCTCTCGGCGCGGCCGGTCGGCGGCAAGGTGGAGAACGGGGCGTTGCTGCTCGAACTCGACGGCACCGTGGTCGAGGAGAAGAGCAAGGTCGATCCGCTTCAGCTGCTCACCTCCGGGGGCGAGCAGGTCCATGAATTCCAGGCCCGCGACGTCGAGCGGGCGCTGCGGCTGGCGGCGAGCGACAAGCGGATCAAGGCGGTCGTCCTCGACCTCTCGCGCTTCATGGGCGGGCGCTACGTCCACCTGCATGATATCGGCGCGGCCATCGACGAAGTCCGCAAGGCGGGCAAGCCGGTGCTGACTTTCGCCAACCTCTATGCCGATGACGGCGTGCAGCTGGCGGCCCACGCCAGCGAGGCCTGGGTCGATCCCATGGGCGGCGCCTTCGTGGCGGGACCGGGCGGCAACCTGCAGTTCTACAAGGGGCTTTTCGACAAGTACGGGGTCAACGCGCATGTCTACCGCGTCGGCACCTACAAGTCGGCGGTCGAGCCCTACATGCGCACCGACCTCTCGCCCGAGGCGCGCGAGGACTTCAAGCTGATCCTCGATTCGCAGTGGAACGCCCTGCGCGCCGAGATCGCGAAGGCGCGGCCCAAAGCGCAGCTCGATCGCATGGTCGCGGACCCGGTCGGCTGGAACAAGGCCCACGGCAACGACATGGCCGAGGCCGCGAAGGCGGCAGGCCTGATCGACCGCATCGGCGACCAGACCGAGTTCGAGGCCCGCGTCGAGAAGCTGGTGGGCGAAACCACGATCGGCCATTCGGACAAGGATGCGCCGGACTACGCGCATACCGGGCTGGCAACCTGGCTGGCGGCGAACCCGGTGAAGGGGGAGGGCGCCAAGATCGGCGTCGTCACCATCGCCGGAGAGATCGTCGATGGTGAGGCTGGTCCCGGCACGGCGGGCGGCGACCGCATCGCCGCGCTGCTCGACGAGAACCGCGAAGAGGGCATGAAGGCGCTGGTCGTGCGGATCGATTCGCCGGGAGGCTCGGTCATGGCGTCGGAGCGCATCCGCCGCGCGATCCAGCGCTGGCGCGATGCCAAGATCCCGGTCGTGGTGTCGATGGGCACGATGGCGGCGAGCGGCGGCTACTGGGTCTCGACGCCCGGCCAGCGCGTGTTCGCGGAGCCCGCGACGATCACCGGCTCGATTGGCGTCTTCGCCTTCGTGCCCAGCTTCGAGAAGACGCTGGCGGACTTCGGCGTGACCAGCGACGGGGTGCGTTCGACGCCGCTGGCGGGGCAGCCGGACATTCTCGGCGGCTTCACGCCCGAGGTGGAGGCGATGCTGCAGGGCTCGGTGGAGAGCATCTACGGCAAGTTCCTCGGCATCGTCGGCAAGGCGCGCGGCAAGACGCCGCAGCAGGTCGACGCGATCGCTCAGGGCCGGGTGTGGCCGGGTGCGGACGGGCAGCGGCTCGGCCTCGTCGACCAGATGGGCGGGCTGGATGATGCGCTGGCCTATGCGGCGAAGCTGGGCGGCGTGGGCAACGGCAAGTGGCAGGCGGTCTATCTGGAGGAACCGGAGGATTCGTTCAGCGCCTTCGTGCAGAGCATGACGTCCGGTTCGCAGGAGCAGGCGGCAGCTTACGACTTCGCCGGGCTGGTGGCGCAGCGCCAGCGGCTGCAGATGGCGCAGGCGGTGGCGCGGCTCGACGGTGTGCTGGGCGCGCAGGGCGTGCAGGCATATTGCCTCGCCTGTGCGGCGGGGCCGGACTATCGCGCTGTGGTGAAGCCGGTGGGCGAGGGTTCGACCGTGGCGATGCTCGCGCGGCTGGCGGGATGGAAGTAGGCTGACAGGGCGGCGCGCGGCCCTTCGACAAGCTCAGGGCGAGCGGGGTTGGGTAATGCCTTTTCCCGCTTACGCTTTCCTCTCCCCGCTCATGTCCGAGCACGAGCGGAGGCACCCACACATCATTCATTGCGAGCGCAGCGAAGCAATCCAGGGCGGCGTTCAACTGCCCTGGATTGCTTCGCTGCGCTCGCAATGACGATGTGTAGCTCGATCCGGTGACGAAATGAGCCTCAATCCGGCGGCGGCAGTTCCACCGGCGCCTCATCGGGCTGGTCGAAGTCCGGACCCTGCGGCGGCGTCTCATCCGGACCGCCGGGAACGCCGGGGTCGTTTCCGGGGGTCGGGATTTCCGCAGGCGTGTCGCCGGGGCTGTAGACGGGTGGCTGGGTGGCCATGGTGATCTCGCTCCTCTCGCCCCCTCGCACACATAACCCGGCGTGGAGGCGATCCGTTCCGTGACACCATAGCGACTCGTCGCACTTGCCCTTTTCTCCGGCTGCCATTAATGGCCCGTCCCTTGAGTTTCAGGCTACACTCATGCGGGCGTGGCGGAATTGGTAGACGCGCTGGTTTTAGGTACCAGTATCGAAAGATGTGGGGGTTCGAGTCCCTTCGCCCGCACCAATCCGTCACCTGTGCGAGGGTAGGCCACGGTAATGCTGGCCGAGAGGCCCTTTGGATTGCACAGGAAGGCATCGAAATGCAGATTGTCGAGACGACCAACGAGGGCCTGAAGCGCGCCTACACGGTCACCATCCCCGCCGCCACCATCACCTCCAAGGTCGAGGGTGAGGTCAAGAAGATCGCTCCGCAGGTGCGCATGCCCGGCTTCCGCGCCGGCAAGGTTCCCGCGAACCTCGTCAAGAAGCTGCACGGCCCGGCGATCCACCAGGAAGCGCTGAACACCTCGATCCGTGAAGCCATGGACAAGCTGGTGGCCGACAACGCCCTGCGCCCCGCCATGAACCCCGACGTCAAGCTGACCGACGGCTATGAAGAGGGCAAGGACGCCGAGCTGACCGTCAGCCTCGAAATCCTCCCCACCATCGCCGCGCCCTCGCTCGACGGCCTGAAGCTCGACAAGCTGACCGTGCCCGTCTCGGATGAAGCCGTGACCGAAGCGGTCGCGAACATCGCCAAGCAGCAGCAGCGCTTCGAGACCAAGGACGGCGAGGCCGCCGAGGGCGATCAGGTCATCATCGACTTCACCGGCAAGCTCGACGGCGTCGAGTTCGACGGCGGCAAGGCCGAGAAGGCCCCGCTGGTGATCGGCGCTGATCGCTTCATCCCGGGCTTCGAAGAGCAGCTCAAGGGCATCAAGGCCGGTGACGAGCGTACGATCACCGTGACCTTCCCCGAGGACTACCCGGCCGAGAACCTCGCCGGCAAGGAAACCACCTTCGACATCGTCGCGCACGAAGTGAAGGCGCCCGCCGAATCGAAGCTCGACGACGACTTCGCCAAGGAACTGGGTCTTGAGAGCCTGGAGCAGCTCACCGGCCTGCTGCGCGGCCAGCTGGAGCAGGAAACTGCCGGCCTGACCCGCACCGCCATGAAGCGCTCGCTGCTCGATCAGCTGGCCGCCGGCCATGACTTCGACGTGCCGCCGACCATGGTGGAAGCCGAATTCTCGCAGATCTGGCAGCAGCTGATCCAGGAAGCGCAGAACGAGGAAGACCCGGCCGCCGCGCTCGAAGAGATCGAGGCCGAGAAGGACGACTACCGCAAGATCGCCGAGCGCCGCGTGCGTCTGGGCCTGCTCCTGTCGGAAATCGGCCAGGCCAACGGCGTCGAAGTGACCAGCCAAGAAATGGGCATGCTGATGCAGCAGGCTGCGCAGCAGTACCGCCCGGAAGACCGCCAGCGCTTCTTCGAATACGTCCAGCAGGACCCGATGATGGCCGCTCAGCTGCGCGCCCCGCTCTATGAGGACAAGGTCGTCGACTTCCTCATCGAGAAGGCCGAAGTCACCGAGCGCGAAGTGACCCGCGACGAACTGCAGGCCGCGATCGAGGCCGACGCCGACGGCGAGAAGCCCGCTGCGGCCGCGAAGCCGAAGAAGGCTCCCGCCAAGAAGGCTGCGAAGAAGGACGAAGCGGAAGCCGCTCCGGCTGATGAAGCTGCCGCCGAGGAAAAGCCGAAGAAGGCTCCGGCCAAGAAGGCTGCCGCCAAGAAGGACGACGCTGAAGAGGCTCCGGCTGATGAAGCCAAGCCTGCCAAGAAGGCCCCGGCCAAGAAGAAGGCCGCAGCCAAGGAGGATTGATCCCTCCCTTGCGGTTTGACCGATAACGAAAAAGCCCCGGTGCATCGCTGCACCGGGGCTTTTTCGTTTCCGTCGTCCCGGATCAAGTTCGGGACGACGATAGGTTTAGTCCCCGATCTTCCCGAACGGCACCAGCTTGCGCGCCAATGCCGCCGCACCCTTGCCGTCGTTGGCGCGCAGCGAGGGTAGCACCGAGAGCGCCGCGCGCTTCATCAGGGCGTCGAGCGGGGTGGCCGCCTGCCCGGTCGCGGCGGCTTCGGCCCAGCGCCTCGCCTGCGCGATGTCGCTCGGGTCGTTGCGGATCTGCAGCAGCGCGGCGAGGCCGGGATAGAACGCCCGATCACCGCCGAGTGCAACCGCCTTGGCCAGCGCCGTCTCCCCCGCCGCAGTCCGCGCGCCGAGCGCCGTGCGCGCCAGGAACCCGCCGAGTTCATCCACCGCGCCGAGGTGCCATCCGGCGATCACGATCTGCGCCTCCGGATCGCGCGGATTGGCCGCCGCCAGCTTCTGGAACACGTCGAGCGAGGCCCGCACGTCCGAGCGGCTACGGGTCAGCTTGCCGCGATAGCCGATGGCGATGGCCCGCTGCAGCGTCGCTTCGTGATCGCCGGGACGCGCGGCGAGTATCTTGTCCGAAGCCGTGATCGCCAGCGCTACCAGCTTGAGGGCTTGGGCCTTGGTGGCGGTCTGGAAGGCGGCCGTCGTCAGCAGTTCTCGAGGGGTATCGGCCCGGGCGGCCGCCGGCGCCATGGAAACGATTGCACTCACGGCTAGCAAAGTCGATCGGTACACAGGGTCTCCTGCGATGCGGGAAAGGGCCACGATGGCCGAAGACGAGCGCGCCCGCCAGTCACTATCGTCGCGGCGCGCGCCCCGATCGTCCCGTTTTCGGGCTACTGCGCCCAGTTGCGCAAGGCCGGAGCGGTCAGTTTCGCGCTGCGCGACCGTTCGTAGGCGGCGCCGATACGCAGCACTTTGGCATCGTCCCATTTCCCGGCCATGAACGAAATGCCCACCGGCAAGCCCTCGACCGTGCCCATCGGCACCGAGAGGTGCGGATAGCCTGCCACGGCCGCCAGTGAGCCGGCGCCGACATCGACGAAGTTGTCTCCCAGCACCGGGTCGATCGGCCAGGCCGGGCTGGTTGTCGGCGCGACGAGGATGTCGACGTCATACTTCCTGAGCAGAGCGTCGATCCCCTCGGCTCCCGCGAGACGCTGCGCGTCCGCGCGGGCGACGGCGTAAGCGGCGTCGTCAGTGGCGGCGAGCGCCTTTTCGAACAGTTCCTGCCCGTACCAGCGTAGTTCCCCGGCGGCATGGGCCTGGTTGAAGGCGATGAGCCCGGCAAGGTCGCGCGCCGGGATAGTGGCCGGTGTCCCGGCCAGATAAGCGTTCACGCCCTCACGGAATTCATGGAGCATGATCGCTAACTCGGCCTTGCCCAGCCGCGCTTCGGGCTGAAAGTCGATCTCGACGACTTGCGCGCCGTTGCGCTTCATGTCGGCGAGCGCGGTTTCGAACAGCGCGGTGAGAGCCGGCATGTTGCCCACCTGACGGCGCAGCACGCCGATGCGCACCGCCTTCAGGCTGACCTTGCCGAGGCCTACCGTGAAATCGGGCTTGTGCCGGTCGGCATCGGCGGTGGCCGGATCGGCGGGGTCGCTGCCGGCGATCGCGTTGAGCAGCAGCGCGGCGTCGGCCACGGTCCATGCCATCGGTCCGGCGGTGTCCTGGCTCGAACTGATCGGCACGATATGCGTGCGGCTGACGAGCCCCACCGTAGGTTTGAACCCGACGAGGCCCATGACCGAGGCGGGGCAGGTGATCGAGCCGTCGGTCTCGGTGCCGATCGCCGCCCAGGCCATGCCCGCCGCCACCGCCGCGCCGCTCCCCGAGGACGAGCCGCAGGGACTGCGGTCGAGCGCGTAAGGGTTCTTCGTCTGCCCGCCGACCGCGCTCCAGCCGCTGGAGGAGTGCTCGCCGCGAAAGTTCGCCCATTCGGAGAGGTTGGTCTTGCCCAGGATCACTCCGCCTGCGCCGCGCAGTCTGGAGACCAGAGGCGCGTCGCGGCCGGTGGCGTTGTCCTTCAGCGCGAGGCTGCCTGCGGTCGTGGGCATGTCGCGCGTCTCGATGTTGTCCTTCACCAGGATCGCGCGCCCGGCGAGCGGGCCTTTGCCCTTGATGGCCAGCGATTCCGGCGGGGCTACCGCGACGACCGCATGGATCGCCGGGCCGCTGTCGTCGATCGCCTCGATGCGCTGGAGATACGCCTCCGGCGTTTGCTGTGCGGCGGCGGGGCAGGAGAGAGGGCAGGCGGCGGCGAGAATGCCGAGAACGAGAGTCGAGGGGCGGTACACTTCAAGGCTCCGGCAGGATAGAGCCCGGCACGATGGCGGAACCTGCAGCGAGGCGCCAGAGCGTTACTGCGAGCGTGTTGTTGGATTTGCGCGAGGGCCGATCGTCATTCCGCGGAAGACCGCGTGCGCTTTGGCCCCATCCACCGTTCATACTGAGCGGGGAGGGTGGGGCAGCTTTGGTTGGATAGCTGCCGTTGAAACGGCTTGAACTTAAACACCGCCTTCGCGGGAATGACGATAGATGGATGGCGGACGTGATCGTCAACGGGCAGCATAGCGTTCGAGCATCGGGGGCCGGTGAAGGCAATCGGCGAACCTGAAGGGTCGAGTGCATAGCGGAGCTACGTCCGACGCGTCGGGATGGAGTGGGTTCATCAAGATGATGTCCGCCTCTGGAAGAACCGCCGATTGTACCGCCACGATCAGGGACCGCCTTTCTGCTGCCCAGGCATCAACGAAGGCAACCTTACCCTCATCCGTAAGCTCATGGGGGACACGCTCTGCTTCCTGGCTTATCGTGGTCCACCCCAGAACAAAGTCAGCGTCAAACGTCTCAGGGGTCGCCTGTGCGTACCGCAAGGCCACAAGCACCGCCAGCCCGGCGTCGCTGGCGAAGTTCACCAGAGGCGTGCCCGGAGAAGAGTAGCGGCCGCCCAGCTTCGCTGCTCCTGCGCCATTGAGCGCGACGTGTTCTGGACGCGTAAGCCGCCATACCTTCATCATTTGAGGATTAGCAGGCCACTCACCAGTTTCAACCGTGGCAAGCGGGCTCCTGGGCATGAGCCGCATGTCCGCGAATGCCGAAACGGGGGCGCTTCCCGAAAGCCAGCTTTCCTACACGCGGCCTACTCCGATACTTTGCGCCGATGCCCAGTCTGATCACCTCACACCGCACAAGGTTACACCGCAAGGTGACACTTCCGCCTCATAAGGTGACACCTTCCCGGCCCAAGGTGACACCGTTTCTCCCTGGACAGTGTAAACCGTGTAAACCTGCGTCACCTTGTGCACCTCGGGCAGCGCGCCCGGCGGCTTCTCCCCCGTCCATTCACGCCTGATAGGTTAACCCCCTTGAACATCGCGCATTGCCACGCGACATAGGCGAGGCAAAATCGCAAAGAGGACTCCCATGCTCGACCTGTTCGGCGCTTCGAACGCCCAAGGAAAGTTCACCACCGATCCCGTGACGGGCGCACTCGTGCCGATGGTCGTCGAGCAGACCAGCCGCGGCGAACGTTCGTTCGACATCTACTCGCGCCTGCTGCGTGAGCGCATCGTGTTCATCACCGGCCAGGTGGAAGACCACATGGCCTCGCTCATCGTCGCGCAGCTGCTGTTCCTGGAATCGGAAAACCCGACCAAGGACATCTCGATGTACATCAACTCGCCGGGCGGCGTGGTGACGGCCGGCATGGCGATCCACGACACCATGCAGTACATCAAGCCGCGCGTCTCGACCGTGTGCATCGGCCAGGCCGCCTCGATGGGCAGCTTCCTGCTCGCCGCAGGGGAACCGGGCATGCGCATCGCGCTGCCGAACGCGCGCATCATGGTCCATCAGCCCTCGGGCGGCGCGCAGGGCATGGCCAGCGACATCGAGATCCAGGCGCGCGAAATCCTGCGCATGCGCCGCCGCCTGAACGATCTCTACGTGAAGTACACCGGCAAGTCGCTCGACGAGATCGAGAAGGCGATGGACCGCGACACGTTCCTCGAAGCTGACGAAGCGCTGGCATTCGGCCTCGTCGACAAGGTCTTCGAGACCCGCCCCGACGGCGACAAGCCGGCGGAAGCGTAACGTCCTGAAGCGGGACCGGCGCCTTCAGTCTCCGTCAAGCATTTGGCGGTAGGATTGCAAAGCCGGTCCCGGGCAGGCTAGAGTGAGCGAGTCGCCTCGGTTGGAGGCTAAAGACGGAAAATGACGAAATTGAGCGGATCTGACGCGAAAAGCACCCTATACTGCAGCTTCTGCGGTAAGTCGCAGCATGAAGTGCGCAAGCTGATCGCGGGCCCAACGGTGTTCATCTGTGATGAATGTGTCGAGCTTTGCAACGACATCATCCGCGAAGAAACCAAGGCGGGCATTGCCGGTCGCAAGGAAGGCGAGATCGTCTCCCCGCGCGACATCTGCGAGATGCTGAACGACTACGTGATCGGCCAGGAACGCGCCAAGCGCGTCCTGTCGGTGGCTGTCCACAACCACTACAAGCGCCTCAAGCACAGCGGCAAGCAGGGCGACGTCGAGCTGTCGAAGTCGAACATCCTGCTGGTCGGGCCGACCGGTTCGGGTAAGACGCTGCTCGCGCAGACGCTCGCGCGCACCTTCGACGTGCCGTTCACGATGGCCGACGCCACCACGCTGACCGAAGCTGGCTACGTGGGCGAGGACGTGGAGAACATCATCCTCAAGCTGCTGCAGGCGTCCGACTACAACGTCGAGAAGGCGCAGCAGGGCATCGTCTACATCGACGAGATCGACAAGATCAGCCGCAAGGCCGAGAACCCGTCGATCACGCGCGACGTTTCCGGCGAGGGTGTGCAGCAGGCGCTGCTCAAGCTGATGGAAGGCACCACCGCCTCGGTTCCGCCGCAGGGTGGCCGCAAGCATCCGCAGCAGGAATTCCTGCAGGTGGACACGACCAACATCCTGTTCATCTGCGGCGGCGCTTTCGCGGGCCTCGACAAGATCATTGCCGACCGCCTGCAGAAGCGTTCGATCGGCTTCGGCGCGCATGTCGCCGATCCGGACAAGCGCCGCGTGGGCGAACTGCTCCAGAAGGCGGAGCCGGAAGATCTCCTCAAGTTCGGCCTGATCCCCGAATTCGTCGGCCGCCTGCCGGTGATCGCGACCCTCAACGACCTCGACATCGAGGCGCTGGTCAAGATCCTCAAGGAACCGAAGAACGCGCTGATCAAGCAGTATGCGCGCCTGTTCGAGCTGGAAGACGTGGAGCTGACCTTCACCGACGACGCGCTGGAAGCGATCGCCAAGAAGGCGATCGAGCGCAAGACCGGCGCGCGCGGCCTGCGTTCGATCGTGGAAGGGCTGCTGCTCGACACCATGTTCGACCTGCCGACCGAGCGCGACATCGCCGAAGTCGTCGTCGACAAGGACGTGGTCGAGGGCCGCAAGGAACCCGTCCGCGTGCTCAAGGGTGACAAGGCGGAAGCTGCGGCCTGACGGCTCCGGTCCCCGCATCGCAAATACCACAAGGCCCGGTCGGTTCGCTGACCGGGCCTTGTGTCGTTGGGGGTCTTTGTCGAGCGGGCGGAGCCAGGTGAAGCGCTATCTCTTCATCTGCAGCCAGAACCGACTGCGCAGCCCGACCGCAGAGCAGGCACCAACGCCGACGCCGAGGAACCGCTGACCGGAGAGCTGGTGACCTGGGCCGACGTCATCGTGGTTATGGAGAAGGTCCATCGCACCAAGCTGCAACAGCGTTTCCGGCGCTTCCTAAACGGGCAGCGCGTCATCTGTCTCGACATTCCGGACGACTTTGCCTTCATGGATACCGACCTGATACGGCTGCTTGAACGCAAGATGGCGCGCTACCTGCCGACGACTGCCGATCGGACCTAGATCCTCGCACGGATATCGCCCGGACGGGTGCCCGCTTGCTTGGCAACCCGCGATGGCCGCCCCACTCTGCGGCAAACACATTGGGGAGAGAGCCATGGCCGCGCGCGTTCCGGTTTCGCGGGTGATCCACACCATTCACGCCGTCGCCGACATTCATGCCGCCCGCGCACTCTATCAGGATGCGCTGGGCGGACTGGTCTTTGCGGAGAACTACTTCCCCGCCGAGGACCGCGACGCCGCGCTGCTCTACGTCACCGACCACATGGTCGAACCGATGGCGCCGCGCCGCTTGGACGACCTCACCAAGCCCTTCGCCCGCCAGTTCGCCCGGATCGGGCAGGCGTTCCACTCGTTCGAGATCAAGGTGGCGGACGGCAAGGCAGCCAGCGCCGCCTTCCGGGAAGCGGGCTGCACCGTCGCCGCCGACTACGGCGTGTTCTTCTTCGTGAAGCCCGAATCGACCGGCGGCGTCCTGCTGGAAGTCTGCGAACTGCCGATGCCAAATGACCCTTGGGAACGCGGCAACTGGAACCCGCAAGTCGGTGCAGGGCACCACTGCACCGTTACCGGCCTCGACCACATCGCCTGCGCCACCGCCGATATCGAGACGGCGCTGCGCTTCTTCACCGAGGTCGTCGACGGCGAAGTGCTGGAGGACGCCCGGACCGAACTACCCCAACCCGCGCGCCGGGTCCTGCTGCAGGTGGGCGACACGCGGGTCGCCTTCGTGCAGCCGAACGATCCTGCCGGTGGCCCGCTCGGTGCGTTCCTGCAAAGTACGCAGAACGGCATCTATGCGCTCGTCTGGAAGATCGCCGATGCGGGCAGGGCGCGGGCGCATTTCGCGGACAAGCTGAAGCTGCGCGTGACGGGCGAGGGCTGCATATCATCCGGCTTCGCCATTGTCCCCGAGGACTTCCTCGGTGCGCGGCACGAATTCGTATAGCCTAGACGACGGCCTCGCTCTCCAGCGCGCAGGGGTTGTGGTCATCGGTCTCGACCTGGATGGTTGGGTGGCCGATGCCGAACTCATGCTCGAGGTCATGGGCCAGGGCATGCAGGAATCCGTCGCCCGGCTGTCCGCCGGGCATGACGAGGTGCGCGGTGAGAGCGGTCTCGGTCGTGCTCATCGGCCAGATGTGCAGGTCGTGGACGCGCGCGACGCCCGGCCGCGCCTCGAGGAAGGCGCGCACGCGCGGGCCGTCGATGCCCTCCGGTACACCCAGCATGCCCATGTGCAGCGAATCGCGCAGCAGGCCCCAGCTCGACCATGCGATCACGACGGTGATGACCAGCGAAGTCACCGGATCGACCAGCCCCCATCCGGTATACGTGATCAGCAGGCCCGCTGCCACAACGCCGACCGAGACCAGAGCGTCCGCCATCAGGTGCACGAACGCCCCGCGCAAATTGAGGTCGGACTTCGAGCCCTTTGCGAAGAGCAGCGCGGAAAGGCCATTAACCGCGATGCCGATCCCGGCGACGATCATCATGGTCGTGCCGCCAACCG
Source organism: Novosphingobium resinovorum (assembly GCF_027922145.1). Taxonomy (GTDB): domain Bacteria; phylum Pseudomonadota; class Alphaproteobacteria; order Sphingomonadales; family Sphingomonadaceae; genus Novosphingobium; species Novosphingobium resinovorum. The sequence goes on from NZ_BSFC01000044.1 coordinate 373,809, forward strand.
GCGCGGGATCAGCGAGGCGCCGCACCGTCTCGACCAGGATCGCGCCGATCGCCACCCATAGCAGCGCTGCGTTGGCGATCGCGGCGAGGATCGACGAACTCTTCAGCCCATAAGTGAAGCGCTCTGAAGGCGGGCGGGCGGAGAGCACCGCTGCCGCCCAGGCAAGTGCCAGCGAGAGCACGTCCGACAGGTTATGTCCGGCATCCGCCAGCAACGCCATGGACCCGCTGAGGAAGCCCGCAATCGTCTCGGCCACGACGAAAACGAGGTTGAGCGAGACCGCGATGGCGAAGGCGCGTCCCGGGTTGGCCGGTGCCGCATGCGCGTGATGATGGCCATGCCCATGGTGATGTCCATGTGCATGCTGATGCCCGTGATGATTGTGACCTGCGCTCATGACCGACGAGTGGCACGAGTGCCCGACAGTCATCAAGCTATGACGTAACATCACGCCCGCATTACGTTTTTGCAGTGTTGCAGGTGCAGCAACACTTTCGCTTCCCCGTGACATTTATGCCGCAGCGCGATATTGAGCGCGTATCGCAATATGTTGAAATATATGCAATTTTTTGCCGTAAAGCGTGTTGTGTTACGCTAGTGTCACAAAATTTCACGTTTGCGCACGCAATTGAGTCCTCACCGTCAGAAAGTTGTCATATCCCGCTGCTCTTAGCAGCCGCAGCAAATGCGGCGTGGCTCAAGCGTTCGTCGCACATTGTGACCACTCCAGTCTGACAAGCTCAGGGGCATAAAATGAAACTCACCTCCCTCCTCTCCTCGGCGACCAGCACGATCGCCGTCGGCGCCGCCTTCCTTGCGGTTCCCGCTTTCGCGCAGTCGACCGGTTCGGCCGACTTCGACAACACCATCATCGTCACCGGCACGCACATCGGCGAAGGTATCGCCGGCGTCCGTACGCCCGATTCCCCCAAGGCGAAGGTCGAGATCGGCCAGGAAATCATCGGTTCGCAGCGCGCGGGCCAGTCGGTCAACGAGATCATCAACCTGGTCCCGGGCGTCAGCTTCACCAACAACGATCCCTGGGGTTCGTCGGGCGGTTCGTTCACCATTCGCGGCTTCGATTCCAGCCGCATCTCGCAGACCTTCGACGGTATCCCGCTGAACGACTCGGGCAACTACGCGGTCTATTCGAACCAGCAGGTCGACGGTGAGATCATCGAGCGCGTTAACGTCAACCTCGGCTCCACTGACGTCGACAGCCCGACCGCTGCTGCCGTCGGCGGCACCGTCAACATCAACACCAAGGTTCCGGACCAAGAGTTCGGCGTCATGACCAGCACGTCCTACGGCGATATCGTGGCGAAGGATTCGGGCGGCGAAGACCGTTCGTACCAGCGCTTCTTCGCCAAGGTCGAAACCGGTGAACTGAATTCGAGCGGCACGCGCGCCTATTTCACCGGCTCGTTCGCCCGCAACGGAGCCACCTTCGCCAATTACGGCAAGGTCCAGAAGAAGCAGTTCAACACCAAGATCTATCAGCCGCTCGGCGACAACGGCGACTTCATCTCGATTGCCGGCCACTACAATGAGAACCGCAACAACTTCGGTGGTTCGCCGTTCACCGCCGGGGCTTTCTCTGGCGACAAGTCGACGCGCTTCTATGATATCACCGGCGGCTACCCCTGCACCGTCGCTGCAGCAACGCCCGGCGTCGCCGACGCGACCAACAGCTGCGGCACCTCGTTCGAGCGTCGCTACAACCCGTCGAACACCGGCAACGTGCGCCTTGCTTCGCTGTTCCACCTGACCGAAAAGCTGACCCTGTCGGTCGACGCTGCCTACCAGTATACCAAGGCCAACGGCGGCGGCACGACCGGTGCTTACGAGCGTGAATACACCGCGAACGGTTTCACCGGCACCGGTAACTACGGTGGCAGCTTCTACTTCGGCCGTGATCTCAACGGTGACGGCGATCTGCTCGATCGCGTGACCCTGCTGCAGCCGAGCCAGACCAAGACCAATCGCTACGTCGCGATCACCAACCTGGCTTACGAGATCAACGACACGAACCGCATTCGTCTGTCGTACTCGTTCGATCGCGCACATCACCGCCAGACCGGCGCAGCCGGCTTCCTGAAGGCCAACGGCGAGCCTTTCGACGTGTTCCCGATCAACGATCCGCTGACCGATGATGCGGGTAACGTCCTGCAGAAGCGCGATCGTAATTCCTACGCGACGCTTCACAAGGTCGCCGCGGAATACCTCGGCCGCTTCTTCGACGAAGCCCTGACGGTTCAGCTTGGCGTTGCTGCCCCGTTCTTCAAGCGCGACCTTAACCAGAACTGCTTCACCACCAGCACCGGCGGCAGCTCGGGCGCGTTCGTGAACTGCGTTCCCGCCGACCAGGCCGCAGCCTACGCCGCTGCCAATCCGTACGTCTACAATGCGACCACGGGCAAGGCCACTGGCGCCGCTCTGCCGCAGTCGCGCAAGCTGAACTATGACAAGATCCTGCCCAACGTCGGCGCCACCTTCCGCATCACCCCGGAAGTCAGCATCGCGGGCAGCTACTCGAAGAACCTTTCGGTTCCGAGCACCGACACGCTGTACAACTCGTTCTACTTTCCGGCGAACGATCCCTCGTCGTACCGCACCCCGGAAACCTCAGACAGCTTCGACCTGAGCCTGCGTTACTCGACGCCGGTGGTCCAGGCCGCGCTGACCGGCTGGTACTCGTCGTACAACAACCGCCTCGTCACCGCGTATGACATCGACGGCAACGCGACCGACACCAACCTGGGCAAGGTCAAGAAGTACGGCGTCGACGCCAGCGTCTCGGTCCGTCCGGTCGAGCCGTTGTCGCTCTATGCCTTCGGTTCGTGGATCAAGTCGGAAATCCAGGACGATGTTGTTACGAGCGCCTGCTCGCCGACCAGCGATATCGGTCGCGCCGGCCTTTGCTACACACAGGATGGCGTGAACTACCTGCGTACCGCCGGCAAGCGTGAGCGTGCCGCTCCCGAATGGCTGTTCGGCGGCCGCGCGCAGCTTGACCTGGGTGACTTCCAGTTCGGTGCCCAAGCCAAGTACACCGGCTCGCGCTTCCTGAACGACATCAACGGCGAGATTCAGACTGTGAACACCGGGACCGACGCCGCGCCGGTCACGACCACGATCTATCCGGGTGCCAAGTTCAAAAGCTATACGGTGGTTGATCTCAACCTGCGCTACAAGCTGGAGAGCCTGGGCCTGGCCAAGAGCGAGATCCAGCTCAACGTAACGAACCTGTTCGACAAGTATTACGTCGGTTCGTTTAGCGGCGGTCTCGACACCCTGTCGAGCTCGACCAATGCGTTCGTGAACTTCGGTTCGCCGCGTGCGGTCAGTGCCACGCTGATCATGGGCTTCTGATAAACCTGATTCGGCGAAGGAAACAGGAAGGGGGAGGAACCGTTGGGTTCCTCCCCCTTTTCCTTTGCCTGTCGTGGATTTGTGGGTTTTCCGGCAATGGTGTGCTGCCTCGCCTGGAGAGAGGTTCAGGCGCGATCCGTTTTCCTACATTGGCGAGCGGGCGTAGAACGCTCGCATGAAAAATCGCCTGTCGATCTGCCACATGTGCGCGATGGAACGCGCCTGTAGCAAGTTCGAGTGCTCTGGCGGAGCGCCGAGCCGTGGGCAAGGTGACGCTTCACCCTCGCAAGGTGACAGATTCGCGCCTCAAGGTGACACCTTCTCGGCACAAGGTGACACTTTCCGGGGTAAGGTGACGCCTTTTCTCCCTGGACTGTGTAAACCGTGTAAACCTGTCACCTTGCAAGGCGCCGCCGGACACGCGCGCGCCGATGCAGTAGGGGTGGCCCTATTCGTAGACGCAGGAGTCGTAGCCGCCGCGCTTAACGGTGCCGATGCGGGCGGCGATCGTGTTGCCGTAGCGGCGCGTGAAGCCCGCCGGGTTCTTGACCGAGCGCGTCTTGGGGCTGGGCAGGGCGGCAGCCATGCGGCCCGCCTCGGCAGGGGAGAGGTTCGCGGCCGACTTGCCGAAGTACCGCTGCGCCCCGGCCTCGACGCCGTATGTGCCGATGCCGGTCTCGGCGACGTTGAGGTAGACTTCCATGATCCGGCGCTTGTCCCAAAGGTTCTCGATCAGGAACGTGAACCAGACCTCGAAGCCCTTGCGCAAGTAGCGGGTCCAGCCTTCGCCCTGCCACAGGAACACGTTCTTGGCGGTCTGCTGGCTGATCGTGGAACCGCCACGGATGCGTCCGCCGCGGGCGTTGCGCTCCATGGCCTTTTCGATCGCGTCGGTGTCGAAGCCGTTGTGCGTACAGAACTTGCCATCCTCGGCGGCCACGACGGCGGCGACCATGTTGCGGTCGATCCGGCTGAGCGGCACCCAGTCCTTGGTGATCCCGTTGCCATCGACCAGCATCGTCACCGTCACCGGCGGCGGCACGAAGCGATAGAGCATCGTCAAGCCCACGCTGATCGCAATGAACCACACGATGATCTTGGCAAGGAGACGCATGGACGCAGGGAGCCTCTGAAACGGTCGGGAAGCTTCTCTCTAGTCGAAATGCCCGGCATTGCGCCAGCATCGGCGCGCGCAACGCCCCGCCGATGCATGTATTCGTAATATCGACGTTTCATTTGCAGTATTGACAGTTCTCCCGGATACATCGTCGCATAAGAGGAACGGGAGAACAGGCGCATGGCGGCATCCTTCGGGTTGGGATGGAGGCAGGTCGCGGTCGGTTTCATGCTGCTGGCGGCGACGGGCATGGTGGCCGCGACCTATTCGATCGTCGCAGTGCCGCTGGCGCGTGAGTTCCGGCCGAGTCGCACTGTGCTCATGCTGGCTATGACGGTGATGTCGGGCACCAGCGCGGTACTCGCGCCGCTGCTGGGTATGGTGATGGACCGGTTTCCGCTCCGCCGCCTGATGGTGGCAGGCGGAGTGCTGCTCGCGTCAGGCTATTTGGCGATCTCGCTGGCGACGTCGTTCATGCACGTTCTGGTGGTCTTTGCAGTGCTGATCGCGCCCGCCAACGTGCTGACCGGCCCGGTGGCGATCACGGTGTTGCTCTCGCGTTGGTTCGCGCAGAAGCGGGGGAGGGCGGTGGGCATTGCAATCGCCGGGATTTCGGCGGGGGGATTCGTGTTCCCGTTGGTGCTCTCGGGGTTGATGGCCGCTTTCGAATGGCGCGTGGCGCTGCGGGCGCTGGCGGTGGTGCTGCTGCTTTGGATGATCCCGATGGCGCTGCTGGTGGTCGATCGGCCGTCGGACCGTGGGCTCAATCCCGACGGTGCGCAGGAGCCGCCGCCGCAGGCCCGCGAGGAACTGGCGCGCGCACCGATCTCGGCCCGCGCGATCCTGACCGATCCGGCATTTTGGATGATCGCTTTGACCGTCTCGATCGTGACGGCCGGGATGAAGGGAATGGTCACCAACCTCGCGCCGCTTGCCATCGACACGGGTGCGACGGCCGCGCAGGCAGCGCCGCTGATCTCGATCTACGCGGCCTGCGCCTTCGTGGCGAAACTGGGCTTCGCGGCTCTGGCCGACAAAGTCGGTCCAAGGGCGCTGATGCTCTGCGCGCTCGGCGGCTTCGCGGCCGGGATGGCTTGCATGACCCAGGCGCACGCCGGCTACGAGGTCATCGCCCTGGGGGTGGCGGTGACCGGGCTGTTCGGCGGGATGATGGTCCCGGCCGAAAGCTACCTCGCCCCCCGCATCTTCGGCCAGCGCGGCGTGGGCAGGGCGATGGGGTTGCTGTCGGGCGCGATCCTGCTGGCGATGCTGGCGACGCCGCCGCTGTACGGCCTGATCTACGACCTCACCGGCAGCTACACGGGCATGTTCTGGGCGTTCGCCGGGATCGCGCTCTTGGCGCTGCTCTGGGTGCCCATGCTGAGATTGCATCCTCGGCAAATGGCTAGAGAGGCGGCATAAAAAACCGGGCCATCCTCGCGGACGGCCCGGCCTCTCGTTATGACTTGATGCTGCGGATCAGGCCGGAAGCAGGCGCTTCTCGCCGGCGATGCGGTTCATCGCCTTCTGCAGCTTCTCGAAGGCGCGCACCTCGATCTGGCGCACGCGCTCGCGGCTGACCGAGTAGACCTGGCTCAGTTCCTCCAGAGTCTTGGGATCGTCGGTCAGGCGGCGCTCCGTCAGGATGTCGCGCTCGCGCTCGTTGAGCGAACCCATGGCCTCGACCAGCATGTCGTGACGCACCGAGGCTTCCTCGGCGTCCGCGACGGTCTCGTCCTGCAGCGGGCGGTCATCCTGCAGGATGTCCATCCACTGGCCTTCGCCTTCCTCACGCAGCGAGACGTTGAGCGAGGCATCGCCGCCCATCATCATGCGGCGGTTCATGTTGACCACCTCGGTCTGCGAGACGCCCAGCGTCGTCGCGATCTTGGCGACGTCGTCGGGGTGCAGGTCGGTGTCCTCGTAGGCGTCGAGGTTCTTCTTCATGCGGCGCAGGTTGAAGAACAGCTTCTTCTGCGCGGCGGTGGTGCCCATCTTCACGAGGCTCCACGAACGCAGGATATATTCCTGGATCGAAGCCTTGATCCACCACATGGCATAAGTGGCAAGGCGGAAGCCGCGTTCGGGCTCGAACTTCTTGACGCCCTGCATCAGGCCGATGTTCCCTTCGGAAATCAGCTCGGACACAGGGAGGCCGTAGCCGCGATAGCCCATGGCGATCTTCGAAACGAGTCGCAGGTGGCTAGTGACTAGCTGCGCTGCAGCTTCCGGATCCTGATGTTCCGAATAGCGCTTCGCCAGCATGTATTCCTGCTCAGGAGCCAGGATCGGGAACTTGCGGATCTCCGACAGGTAGCGGTTGAGGCTTTGCTCACCGCCCAGAGCCGGGACACTCGGCAGGTTTCGATTATTGCTCACGATCATCCGTCCTTTCTAGGTCGGTACACGGTCTAGGACCCTTCATAGGCGTCTTAGCTTGTGTCCACCTCTATACGTTAGCATGGATTTGCGATTTCAGTGTCGCAGTTCGTCGATCAGTGTCCGCATGTCGTCGGGCAGTGAGCTGGCGAAATGGACCCTTTCTTGTGAAACGGGGTGAACGAACCCGAGTTCCGCAGCGTGGAGCGCCTGGCGGGAAAAACCGAGTCGGGAGAGAATCGGTCGAAGCGGAGAAGGAGTTCGCCCATAGACAGGGTCTCCCAATAGCGCATGACCGATTGACGCCATGTGAACACGGACCTGATGGGTTCGTCCCGTTTCCAGCCTGCATTCGACGAGAGTGGCGCCGCGCAGCGCCTCCAGCGTGCGGAAATGGGTGACCGCGTGCTTGCCGCGCCCGTCCTCCACCAGCGCCATCTTCTTGCGATCGTGCGACGAGCGGGCGATCGCGCCGCGCACGGTTCCGGCCACCGGCACCGGCCTGCCGCCGACGACGGCATGATAGGCGCGTTCGATCGAGTGGTCGGCGAACTGGGCGGCCAGCCCTTCGTGCGCCTTGTCGGTCTTGGCGACGACGAGCAGCCCCGAGGTGTCTTTGTCGATGCGATGGACGATTCCGGGGCGCGCCACGCCGCCGATGCCGGACAACTGGCCCCGGCAGTGGTGGAGCAGGGCGTTCACCAGCGTTCCGTCGAGATTGCCCGCGGCCGGGTGGACGACGAGTCCGGCGGGCTTGTCCACGATGATCAGGTGCTCGTCCTCGTAGACGACGGCGAGGGGGATGTCCTGCGCCACCGCTTCGGCGGGCGCGGCCTCGGGCACGTCGATGGCAAACGGTGTTCCGGCATCCACTTTCAGAGATGCCTGCGCTACGGGCTTTCCGGCGAGCGAGACGCGGCCTTCACCCATCAGCGCCTTGATGCGTTCGCGCGACAGGCCGCTGACTTCGGCCAGGGCCTTGTCGATCCGGCCGCCACTGGCGACTTCGCCTTCGATGATGTTTGTAAGCGCCCCCATTGCGCGTAGGATTTGGGGATGATCGTCGAACTGACAAGTGGTGTTCTTGCAACATTGCATGAAGATGCGCGCAGGGCTGCTCCCGAAGAATGCTGCGGACTGTTGCTTGGGCGCGGTCAACGGATAGACGAAGCGCGGGCTGCGGCGAATCTGGCGGAAAATCGCCATGTTCACTTCGAGATCGACCCCGTCGTGCTGCTGGCGGCGCACAAGGACGCGCGGGCGGGTGGGCCGGAAGTGATCGGCTACTATCACTCTCATCCTACGGGGATTTGCGTGCCTTCGGCGACCGATCGGCAACATTCCACCGGGGATTCGCGCATCTGGGCGATCATCTCGGAGAGCGAGGTTGCTTTCTGGCGCGATAACGCCAATGGATTCGAGGCCCTGCCGTTCCGCGTCGTCGAATAGTGGGCCGCGTCAGAAGTACGAAAGAGCAGTCCAAGCCCATGACCACGAGTTCGATCGAACTTGCCAGCCTCCTGTGTTCGCGCCTTTGCCATGATATGCTCAGCCCGGTCGGTGCGCTGACCAATGGCCTTGAACTGCTCGCGGACGAGAAAGACCCGGAGATGCGCCAGCGCTGCTTCGAACTTCTCGACCAGAGCGCGCGGATTTCCACCGACAAGCTCAAGTTTTTCCGCCTCGCCTTCGGTGCGGCGGGCGGCTTCGGCGAGATGGTGGCGGTGAGCGAGGCCAAGGTTCTCGTCGATGCGCTGGTGGCGAACAATCCGCGCGTCACGCTGGCCTGGGCATTGCCGAGCGATTCGCTGCCAAAGGCGGCGATCAAGACGCTGCTGAACTTCGCACTGATTGGTCTAGAGGCACTGCCGCGCGGCGGTACGCTGGAAATTGCGGCCGAGTATCGCGACAATCACAGCGAACTGGTGGTGCGTGCTGCTGGTCCGCGCATCGCCTTCGACCGTTCGGTCGGCGCAGCGCTCGAAGGCGCTCTGCCTGAAGGCGAACTTTCGAGCCGTACCGCGCCTGCGGCGATGCTGCGCCAGTTGGCCGTGGAATTGAAGGGCAAGCTTCAGTTTGCGCTGGCGGACGATGCGCTGGTGCTTGGCGCGATGCTGCCAAGGGCCTGACGGGAAGGAGGCGCGACGAAGATGAACCGTTGGCTCGTCAATCGCACCGTCGCCTCCCCCAACTGGAACGAGCGCAAGCTGCCGATCACTATGGTCGTGCTGCACTATACCGGTATGAAGTCGGCCGAGGAGGCACTGGAGCGGATGTGCGATCCGGCCGCCGAAGTCTCTGCCCACTATATGATCGACGAGGAGGGGATGATCACCTCACTCGTTCCTGAGGACAAGCGGGCCTGGCACGCGGGCCGTTCCTACTGGCGCGGCGAGACAGACGTGAATTCGGCCAGTATCGGCATCGAACTGGTCAATCCCGGACATGAATGGGGCTATCGTCCGTTTCCCGAACCGCAGATGGACGCGTTGCTACCGCTGCTGGCGGATATCATGGACCGGCACGACATTCCCCGGGCCAACGTGGTCGCGCACTCCGATATCGCGCCTGCCCGCAAGCAGGACCCGGGCGAATACTTCGACTGGAACCGCCTTGGCGAACTCGGCCTTGCGCTGGAGATTCCCCAGGCGAAGATGAACCTTTTCTACGACAACCCCGGCGCCTTTTATCTGGCGCTGGAGCGGTTCGGCTACGACATCACCGACGGGCGCGCCGCCGTCACCGCATTTCAGCGCCGCTGGCGGCCGATCTTCATGGATGGCGAGATCGATGGAGAAATCGGCGGCATCCTGTTCGAACTGCTGTTGGAACGCGATACCGGCCGTGCTAGGTGACCGCCCGCGCCGGGGAGCCGGGCAGCCGCGGGGTCGCCAAGGAAACTTGGATGACCGCGAGGAAAGTCCGGGCTCCACGAAACAAGGGTGGCAGGTAACGCCTGCCGGGCGAGGGCGGTTTTCAGACCGTCCGAAGCCTAGGGAAAGTGCCACAGAGAGCAAACCGCCGATGTTTTCCTCGGAAAGCAGGTAAGGGTGAAAGGGTGCGGTAAGAGCGCACCGCGCTGCCGGTAACGGTAAGCGGCTTGGTAAACCCCACCCGGAGCAAGACCGAATAGGGGCTGCGCGCCGGCGTCTCGCGAAAGCGGGGGAGATCGGCGGGTTCGTTTCGAACCCAGGCAGCCCGGGTTGGTCGCTTGAGCGAGGCAGCGATGTCTCGCCTAGAGGAATGGCTGCCGCCGCGGCGTAAGGTCCCTCTCTTTGGGAGACCACGCCAGGAACAGAACCCGGCTTACAAGCTCCCCGGCGCGTTCAGGGCCTTGAAATTCCGGCTATTCAGGCAGCTTCGCTGCAGCCGGCGGCATTGTCGCTCGCGGTCAGGAACCAGCGGTCGGTTCCTTGCAGGCCGAGGGCAGTCAGCGTGCCGTGAAGGAATGCGCCGGTGTCGATGCCGATGCGATTGCCGCGCTCGTCCGGTTCCGGCGTGATCGTATGCCCATGCACCACGAAGCCCCCGAAATCGCCGCGATGGCTCAGGAAAGGCTCGCGAATCCAGCGGCAGTCGCGGCCGAGCTGGTGTTCGAGCGGTGTGTCGGGGCGGACACCTGCATGGACGAACACGTAGTCGCCTACGCGGTGCATCTTCTTGAAGCTGTCGAGGAAGTCGAAGTCGTCCTGCGGAATCGCCTTGTTCATCAGGCGCTGCATCTCTTCGGCATCGGCTGCGAGCAGTGTGTCCTTGTCGATACCGTAGGACAGGATCGTCTCCAGCCCGCCGAACTTGAGGAAACCGCGCATGGCATCGGCATCCTTGCTGGCAACCAGCAGCATTTCCTCGTGATTGCCTTGGATGAACTCGACCTCGCGCTCCTGGCCCCACTGGCGTGCGCGCGCCACGACCCCAGCACTGTCGTCGCCCCGGTCGATGAGATCGCCCAGCAACACGACGGTCGTGTGGGCACGTCCCCGTGCTGCATCGTCCCGCTCGATGGTGTGGATGAGATCTTCGAAGAGATCCGCACGGCCGTGGATGTCGCCCACGGCATAGACCCGTTCACCTGAGGGGATCGAAGGGGCTCGCCGTTGGTCGGCCCGGCCCATGAGCTTTCGTATCGTGTTCAGCATTTATTGCACTGCGGTATAAACCGCACCCTTCAACTGCACAACCCGTAGGAACCACCAGAGGTTGCAGTGACAAAAAATCCACACATCATTTCCTGAATGTTTCTGAATTGAAATTTTTCTTGTACCTCGTCTAGCTGCAGTGCAGCAATATTGTGCCGCTGCAATCGAAGTCCGGAACGAGGCTCCATGCAGCGGACGCAGGTGGGACGAAGCATCAAAGACAATAAATTTGTGAGGGAAACACCATGCTCTTGTCCGTCCGCGGCGTCGTCGCCGCCTCTCTCCTTGCGGGCACTGCGCTTTCCGCAACTTCGGCATTTGCGCAGGACGCCGAGGCGCCCAAGGAAATCACGATCACCGGCAGCGCGGCCCTGACCAGCGACTACCGCTTCCGCGGCGTCTCGCAGTCGGGCGGCGACATTGCGATCCAGGGCGGCATTACCGTGTCGCACGCCAGCGGCTTCTACATCGCAACCTGGGGCTCTTCGATCGACCTCGGCTCCACCTACGGCAGCACTGAACTCGACATCTTCGGCGGCTGGACCGGCGAAGTAACGCCCGGTCTTACGCTCGATGCGGGTCTGCTCTACTATGCCTACCCGAACGGCCACGTCGGTAGCGCGGAGTTTTTCGAGCCTTACGCATCGGTATCCGGCCAAGTCGGCCCGGCCAAGGTGAAGGTCGGCGCCAACTACGCCTGGAAGCAGACGGCACTGCCGAACTTCGCGGGCACGGCCAAGCATGACAACCTCTACGTCTACTCCAACGTCGATATCGGCATTCCGAACACGCCGCTGACGGTTTCGGGCCATGTCGGTTACACCGACGGCGCGCTGGCTCCGTGCTACTACTGCAACGCCGACAAGACCGGCATCGACTGGTCGATCGGCGCTTCGGCCACAGTCTACGGCCCGCTTTCGGTGAGCCTGTCCTACGTTGGCGTCAGCGGTCCGAGCATCGACAGCTACACCGACGACACCGTCGTCGCGACGCTGACCGCAGCGTTCTGATCGTCAACGCATAGCAGGAGGGGGCCCGTCCGGAACGATTCGGGCGGGCTTTCTCATTTCAGGTAGAAGTCGATCGTCGTGACGACGCGCACCTTTTTGTAAGGCGTGTCGGACTGCCCCCAGCCACCACCCGAATCGCCGTCCCGCGCCTCGATCGAGAAGTAGCCTTGAGCCGCGTTCTTGATCGCGCCCACTTCGGCGCCGCTGTCCTTGGCGAACTGTTCGGCGGCCGAGCGCGCATCCCGGGTCGCGGCGGCGACCATCTCCGGCTTGATGCCGTTGAGCCGGGTGAAGGTATACGCCATGCCCGAACCTTCCTCGAGCATCACGCCGCGCCGTACGAGGTCGAACTGGCGGCGCACGGCATTCTGCGCGCGCTTTATGTCGGTGGTGCGCAAGCTCACACGCTGGCGCACGGTGAAACTGACGACGCCATTGTCCTTGGTCTGGTTGACGTTGACGCCGGTGGGCTGGAGCGCGTCGGCCGGGAAGCCGAGTTCCCGGAAGAATGCGCCGATCTGCACGGTGTCGCGGTCCACGCTCGCCTGCGCGGTGGCAAGATCGGGTGCGGTCGCGGAATAGCTGATGGTCCAGGTGGCGAGATCGGCGGTGACGTCACGTTCGGCGAGGCCCTTGACCGTGACCGCACGGTCCGCGCGCTGCGCCCGTTTGATGCCGTCACCCAATGCGAAGCCGCCGATGATGATGCCCACCGCCAGGATCGTCGCGCTCGCCAGCCATCGACCGGTTATACCTCCGAGGCGGGCAATGCCCTTGTGCTGATTTTCGACGGAACTATCTTCGCTCATCGCACTCTCCCTGATCGCCGCCGCGTCATGCAGGTCGGCGACTGTATGTGCGATGAATTGCTCCATAACGTCGATGAAATGAAGAAGGCCCTTCCATGACCCGTTATCTCCACACCATGATCCGCGTGACCGATCCGGAAGAGACCATCCGTTTCTTCGAACTCGTCGGGCTCAAGGAAACGCGCCGGTTCTCCAGCGAACAAGGCCGTTTCACGCTGATCTATCTTGCCGCGCCGGGGCAGGAAGAGGCAGAGGTCGAACTGACCTACAACTGGCCTGCAGAGGATGGATCGGCTGAGGCTTACCCCGGCGGTCGCAATTTCGGTCACCTCGCGTTTCAGGTGTCCGATATCTACGAGACCTGCCAGCGGTTGCAGGACGGCGGCGTGACCATCAACCGCCCGCCGCGCGACGGGCACATGGCTTTCGTGCGCACCCCGGACGGCATTTCGATCGAACTGTTGCAGGATGGTCATCTCGAACCCGCCGAGCCCTGGGCGAGCATGCCTAACGTGGGGGCGTGGTAAACGGCTTCAAGGTTCTGTTAACTTTGTGAAACGTCGCGCCTTCGCATTTGCGAAGAAGGCATCCCTACTCATAAGCTGCATCCAGAGGTCGACCGCAGGGGACAGGTCGACTTCTGGCTTTTCAGCCGGGGGAAAGTGTGCGGGGATCGCAGGCATTCATTGATGTCGTCGGCTATGTGCAGGCGTTCGAGCAGGAACTGCTGCTATTCGTGGCGTTTTGGCTTGTCGTCGGTGCGCTGGATGAATTTGCGATCGACCTGCTCTGGATCGGCTTGCGGCTGACCGGCCGCTTACGAGATTCGCACATCGCCAAGGCAGAGATGGTTGTGCCACTCTCCGGTCGTGCCGCCATCATGATCGCCGCATGGCGAGAGGCGGAAGTGATCGGCCACACGATCCGTCATGCGCTGGCCAGTTGGCGACAGCAGGAATTTACGCTTTACATAGGTTGCTACTGCAACGACCCTGACACGATTGCCGCGGTAATCGACGCTGCCTGCGGTGATCCTCGCGTCCGGGTGGTGGTAGGTGACCGACCGGGTCCGACGACCAAAGCAGACTGCCTTAACCGGATTTACGCTGCCCTTTGCGCCGATGAGCATCGCTACGGATGGCGTTATCGGTCCGTCGTCCTGCATGACGCCGAGGACATGGTACATCCGGCGGAACTCGCTGTCATCGACCGGACGTTGTGCTATGCGGATTTCGTGCAACTGCCTGTTCGACCCGAACTGCAGCCAGCCTCCCCATGGGTGGCGGCACACTATGCGGATGAGTTCGCCGAGTCGCATGGCAAAGTCATGATCGTGCGCGATGCGCTGGGTGCGGCGATGCCAGCTGCGGGCGTAGGATGTGGCTTTTCGCGGGAGATGATCGGCCGCATCGCCCGGCGCCGGGGACGAGATGGCGGTCCTTTCGCAGCCGAATGTCTCACTGAAGACTACGAGCTTGGGCTTCTGGTGCGCCGGGAGGGTGGAACTTCGCGCTTTTTACGGGTCCGGGACGAAACCGGCAAACTCGTTGCCACGCGCGCTTACTTTCCAGCTCAGCTTTCCGATTCGGTCCGGCAGAAATCGCGCTGGATTCACGGGATTTCGTTTCAAGGGTGGGATCGGCTGGGCTGGGGGCGGGGACTTGTCGACCAGTGGATGACCGCACGGGACCGGCGGGGTCCGCTTACCGCGTTGGTGCTTGCCTGCAGTTACATACTGTTGTTGATCGACGCCGCATTGCACCTGCTCGAATGGCAAGGGTTCGTCGAAGGCGAGCAGGTGCCGCCGTTGCTGCAATGGTTACTGGCGATCTGCATGGCAAGCTTCATGTGGCGGATCGGTTTTCGCTGCTATTTCACCACTCGTGAGTACGGGTTGGTCGAGGGGCTTGGCGCAATTCCCCGCATCGTCGTAGCCAACGCAATCGCGATTCTGGCCGGACGGCGTGCTCTCATCAGTTACGTGCTGACCTTGAGGGGAGGTGCGGTGCGCTGGGACAAGACCGAACATGTGGGGCACCCGACGCTGCTGGATTCTCATGCGCGAGCAGTCGCACTGTGAGCGGAGGCACCATTTCTCGCGGGCATCCGTTGCTGGCGTTGCTGGCCCTGCTCGGCGGTTGGGTCGGAGGACGGGCAGCCACTTGGGAGCCGGCGGTATCGAACGCAGCACCCGCGGCCTTGGCAGCGACGCAGGGGGGCGCCGTGTTCCAGTCTTTGCCCGGTTACGCGGATTTCGAGCCCCAGGCCCCTCAGGCGGCGCCTTATGCTGCACCGAACGTGCCGCTCGTTCGCTACGCCGTGACCTATCCGGCGGCGGTCGGGCTCGCCCCTTCATCCGGTGCCGACGAGGCATCGGATTTTCCGCATTTGCGCAAGGATTTCGCTGCCTTGCAGCCTCTTCCGCGCTTTTATGCACCCGAGGGGTCGGGGGGCGTCGCTACATCCCCAGCGGCGGATTTACCCATGGCACCCCAGCGGCCACGCCGTTGGTCGATGGATGCGTGGACACTGATGCGGCGTGACAGCGGCATTGCTCCGGCGTCCGTCGGGGCACTGCCGGGAACTTACGGCGCAAGTCAGGCAGGCGGAATCCTGCGGTACCGCCTCGCATTGGCAAGCCCTCATCGTCCGACGGCCTACTTGCGCAGCACTTCGACGACCGGGCGGATTCGCGAGACCATGGCGGCGGTGGGGCTTTCGGCCCGGCCTTTCGCGGCCTTTCCGGTCATCGCGGCGCTGGAGGGGCGCATGACCGACCAGATGGGGCAGCGCAGGGTGCAGGGCGCCGCCATGGCCATCACCGAACTGCCGCCATTCCCCCTGCCGGCAGGCTTTCGGGCAGAGGCTTACGGGCAAGCTGGCTATGTCGCCGGTCGCTACGCGACGCCGTTCGCGGACGGACAATTCCGCGCCGACCGTGGCCTACTGACCTTGGGCGCGGCGGACATGCGGATCGGCGGAGGGCTCTGGGGTGGGGCGCAGAAGGGTGCGGCACGACTCGATGCGGGGCCAACGACCGCGATTACCATGCCGATTGGGCGCGGCATCAACGGCCGGGTCGCGGTGGACTGGCGCTTCCGACTTGCGGGTGACGCCGTGCCCGGCTCCGGCCCCGCCCTCACGCTATCCGCAGGATTCTGAAACGCGCCTTTTCCGCGACGCCATGCTGCGGTAGCGAGTGGGGGCAATGGACGTCTACCTCCCCATCGCCAACCTTTCGGTCAACGGCCTCATCATCGTCGCGCTGGGGGCGCTGACCGGCGTGCTTTCGGGCATGTTCGGCGTGGGCGGCGGGTTCCTGACGACGCCGTTGATGATCTTCTACGGTATCCCGCCTACGGTCGCTGCAGCATCGGCAGCCAGCCAGGTGACCGGCGCCAGCGTCTCGGGCGTCTTCGCGCATACCCGGCGGGGCGGCGTGGACTACCAGATGGGCGCGGTCATGGTAGCCGGCGGCATCATGGGCACCGGGCTCGGCTCGCTGTTGTTCAACCTGCTCGAGCAGTTGGGCCAGATCGATACGGTCATCAACATCCTCTACGTCGTGCTGCTCGGCTCGATCGGCGGCTTGATGGCCAAGGAGAGTATCCAGTCGATCCGCGCCGAGCGGACCGGGATTCCCATCGCCGCCAGGAAGCGCCGCCATCACCCGATGGTCGCCAGCCTGCCGATGCGCTGGCGGTTCTACCGCTCGGGCCTCTACATCTCGCCGCTGGCGCCGCTGCTGCTGGGGATCGGGACCGGCATCTTGACGATGCTGATGGGCATCGGCGGCGGCTTCGTGCTGGTCCCGGCGATGCTCTATATTCTCGGCATGAGCGCCAATGTCGTCGTCGGCACCTCGCTGTTCCAGATCCTCTTCGTGACGATGGCGACGACGATGATGCACGCGCTGACGACTCACGCCGTCGATATCGTGCTGGCCTCGCTGCTGCTGCTGGGCTCGGTGTCCGGCGCTCAGGTCGGCGCGCAGTTCGCGCAGAAGGCCAGCCCGGTGAAACTGCGCCTGATCCTCGCCGTCATCGTGCTGCTGGTCGCCGGGCGCATGGCGCTGGGCCTCGGCTATCGGCCTGACGAGATCTATACGGTCGCGCCGCTGTGAGGGTGTGGCTCGCACTGCTGGCGCTCGTCGCGCTGACCGGTGCGCGCGACCCGATCCTCGTGCCCGAAGTCTCGCAGCATGAAGTCGATCTGCAGCAGGGCTTCACCGGCACCGAACTGCTGCTTTTCGGGGCGGTGCTGACACCGGAAGGCTCCCGCGCGGCGCAGGACTACGACATCGTCGTCGTGCTCAAGGGGCCGACCCAGTCAATCGTCCTGCGCGAAAAGCAGAAGGTCGCGGGCGTCTGGATCAACGCCGCCAGCACCGAACTGCGAAGCGCGCCGAGCTACTACGCCATCGCCTCGAGCCGGCCGATCGCCGACATCGTCGATGATAAGACGGCGGCGATCTATGAGCTTGGGCTCAAGTGGCTGCAGTTGTCGCCGATCGGCGCGATCGATCCGGACGAACAGGCGCGTTTCTCCTCGGGGCTGGTCGATCTCAACCGCCGGATCGGGCTCTACCGCGAGGAGGAGGGCGGCGTCACGGTCAAGGAGCAGGTGCTTTACCAGGCGCGGATCGAACTGCCCTCGCGCGTGCCGACGGGCATCTATACCGCAGAAACTTTCGCCATTTCCAAGGGTAGGGTAGTCGCGTCGGCGAGCAGCCAGGTTGAAGTGCGTAAGCTCGGTATCGAGCGCGCCATCGCCAATTTCGCGGAGGATTACGGCTTCGCCTATGGCCTGCTGGCGGTATTCGTCTCGGTGGCAATGGGCTGGCTGGCCGGCCGCCTTTTCGCGCTGATCTGATATACGATGCCGTCTTTAGGCGGAAATTAACCTCGTCGCTGGTAGCCACCGCAATCGGTTGCCATACAAATGCGATGGGTTGACGAAGCGGATGCATCTCGACGGTCTCGACAGATTTCAAGACCCCCGGACCGATGCGGAGCCGGCCGTCGCGCTTGGGCTCGAGCCGATCGGCGTCGTCCTCGACGTGAGCGGCGCGGGTAGTCGCATCGCCTTCGATCTTGAGCGTCTGAACGAGATTACCGCGGCGGATGATCCTTCGGTGGCGATGTCCGGGCAGGTGAGCAGCCAGGTCAAGATTCGCGTCGGCACCGGCTGGCTGCTGGCCAGCGTCCGTAACCAGAAGCAGGACGGCCGCGTGGCGGGCGTGCTGTCCGAAGTCGATTTTCTCGGTGAGGGTTTAGAGGAGCGCCAGACCGGCCGCATCCACGGGTTCCGGCGGGGCGTCACGCGCTTCCCGATCCCGGGCGCGCTGGTCTACCCGGCGACCAGCGACGACCTTCGGCAGATCTATGCCAGCGACGGACGCTCGGCGATCCAGGTTGGCAACGTCTATCCCACCCGCGACATTCGCGCGGGGCTTTACGTCGATGCGCTGCTGGGCAAGCACTTCGCGCTGCTCGGTTCGACCGGCACCGGCAAGTCGACCAGCGCCGCGCTGATCCTCCACCGCATCTGCGAGCATGCGCCCGAAGGCCACATCATCATGGTCGATCCGCACGGCGAGTACGCGGCGGCGTTTCGCGATACCGGCGTGATCCTCGACGTTTCGAACCTGCAGATGCCGTATTGGCTGATGAACTTCGAGGAGCACTGCGAAATCCTGCTGACCTCTCGCGGGGACGAGCGGCAGCTTGACGCCGAGATCCTCGGCAAGGCGCTGCTGGAGGCGCGCTCGAAGAATCGGCTGGCCGAGCAGATGGGCAAGATCACGGTGGATTCGCCGATTCCCTACCTGCTGTCGGACCTCGGCAATATCCTGAACAACGCGATGGGCAAGCTCGACAAGGGCCATACCAGCGCGCCGTACCTGCGCATCCGCAACAAGCTGGACGAGATGAAGTCCGACCCGCGCTATCAGTTCATGTTCTCCGGCATGCTGGTGGGCGACGTGATGGCGGACTTCATTTCCAAGCTGTTCCGCCTGCCGTCGCGCGGGCGGCCGATCTCGATCATCGACGTCTCCGGCGTGCCGACGGAGATCACCTCCACCGTCGTCGCGGTGCTCAGCCGCATGGTCTTCGACTTCGCCGTATGGGCACGCGAGGAGGAGACGCGGCCGATCCTGCTCGTCTGCGAGGAAGCGCATCGCTACGTTCCGAACGAGCGGAATGCCGATGGCTCGTCGGTGGGTCGCATCCTCTCACGCATCGCCAAGGAGGGGCGCAAGTACGGGATCTCGCTGGGCCTCATCACGCAGCGGCCGTCCGATCTGGCCGAGGGCGTGTTGTCGCAGTGCGGCACGATCATCTCGATGCGCCTGAACAACGAGCGCGACCAGGCTTTCGTGCGCGCCGCCATGCCCGAGGGGGCGCGCGGGTTCCTCGATTCGATCCCGGCGCTGCGCAACCGCGAGTGCATCGTCTGCGGCGAGGGCGTGGCGATCCCGATGCGTGTCTCGTTCGACGACCTCGAGGAGAACAAACGGCCGGCTTCGGCGGACCCCTCGTTCACGCAGCTGTGGAACCGCAGCGGCGGCGAGGAAGAGATGGTCCTGCGCACCGTGCAGCGCTGGCGCGCGCAGGGGCGTTGAACTAACCCTTGAAGGCCCTGCGCCACCGGCCGGAACTGTAATAGGCCAGTGTCAGGATCACCGTCAGCGACGAGCCGACCGGATAGGCCCACCACACCGCCTCGCTGCCGATGAAGGGGCGGGCGAGTGCATAGAAGCCAAGGCGCCCCGGGTAGAGACCGAGGAACAGCAACACCAGCGGCGCTACCACCGCACCATAGGCTCGCATCGTGCCGGTCAGGATCATGGTGATTGACACGATCACGAACGAGGCGGTGCAGACCACCTGGATATGCTCGGCGATGGGCAGGGCGGGGCTCTGGCCGCCGAGGAACAGTGCCAGCAGCGGCCTGTCGAATCCGACGATCAGCGCGGCCACGGCGGTCGACATGACGAGATTGGTGCCCATGCCAGTCAGCGTCACCTTGCTGACGCGGCCATGGTCCCCGGCGCCCAGCGACTGCGCGACCATCGCGCTGACGGCCGAGCCGATCGCGAAGGCGGGCATCTGCAGGTAGTTCCACAGTTGCAGCGAAGCGCCGTAGGCGGCCGCCGCGTCCAGCCCCTCGCGGTTGACGAGGCTCACCATGATGAGGCCCGCCGAGGACACGATCAGCATCTGCGCGCCCATCGGCAGACCCTTGGCCAGCACATAGCGAAGGTCCTCCCCGCGCGGGGTCAGGTAGCCAAGTTCGGGGCCGCGCAGGCGCAGCGGCAGATCCTTGCGGTAGATCACCCAGATCTGCAGCACCATGCCCGCCGTGTTGGCTATGGCGGTGGCGATGGCCGACCCTGCGACGCCCAAGGTCGGCAGCGGGCCGACGCCGATGATCAGCAGCGGGTTGAACACGATGTCGAGCACCACCGCCAGGATCATGGCGTAGAGCGGCGTCTTGGAATCGCCGACGCCGCGCATGCCCATCGAGACGATCATGTTCACGCTCGCCAGCGGGATCGTCACGAAGATCACCTGCAGGTAAGCGAGCGCATCGGCGCGGCTGGCGGCAGGTGTGCCGAGCTTGTCGAGCAGTGCTCCCGCACCGAACCAGCCGATCACGCCGGTCGCGATCGAGATCAGGATGCAGAAGCCGACGCCGGTGCCGAACGTGCGCCGCGCCGCGACGATGTCACGCGCGCCGAAATGCTGGCCCACGCGCACCGTCGTCGCCATGCCGAAGCCGAAGACGGCGGCGAAGACGAGGAACATCACGATGTTGGCGTTGGCTGTCGCCGCCAGCGCGCTCTCGCCCAGCAGGCGCCCGACCCAGATCGCGTTGACCGAACCGTTCAGCGTCTGCAGCACGTTGGACAGCAGCATCGGGATCGAGAAGAACAGCAGCGTCTTCAGGATCGGGCCTTTGGTGAGATCGCCGCGCATCGCCGGGCGCGCGGGCGCTTCGACCTGCGGAGTGTCGGCGGTCGAGCTGTCCTCGCACAGCGGGATGGGCGATGCTTCGTTCATGTGCCTCTCGTGTCGCCCCAAAGATGGATGTGCAAGCGGTCCGTGAACCGCAAGCCATGCTGCGAGCAGAAATCCGCCAGCCAGCCCGACCGTTCCCGGATGACATCGCTGGAGCGGCCTTCGGGCATCAGGAACAGGCGGGCGCCGGGGATGGCGTAAGTCTGTTGCAGGGCCATGACTTCGTCGAGGTCGTCGCGGGTAGCGACCACGAACTTGAAGAAGGCGCGCGGTTCAGCGGCCCAGGCGGCGAGGCGGTCGGGCAGGAGCGCGAGTTCGGCGGGGTTGCCGCTGTGCGCCAGCTTGGGGCTGACGTTGTACTGGTCGATCCGGGCGTCGAGCGCGGGGTGCGGCGCGACGGTGGAGTTCGTCTCGACCTCGACGTGCATGCCGGGGCGGATTTCGTCGAGCGCCTGGACCATGCGGGCCAGCGCCGCGCCCTGCAGCAGCGGCTCGCCGCCGGTGATGACGAGGCGGTCGGGCACCAGATCGGCGACCGCTTGCGCGAGGTCCGCTTCCTCCATCGTCACCTGGTTCTCGCGCCGTTCGAAGGCGAGGTCGTCGCGGTGGAAGCGGTTGTCGCCGGTGAAGCGCCAGGTGTAGGCGGTGTCGCACCACTGGCACGCGAGGTTGCAGCGCGAGAGGCGCACGAAGGTGCTCGGTCGGCCCATCGAGGGGCCTTCGCCCTGCAGCGAGGCGAAGATTTCCGGCTGGCCGGGGGTGGTGGTGGCTAAGGTGAGGGTCATGGTTTCAGTGTCGTAAGGTGACGCAGGTTTACACGGTTTACACGGTCCAGAGGGAAAAGGTGTCACCTTGTGGCTGAAAGTGTCACCTTGCAGGCGAAACCTGTCACCTTGCGGCGAAAAATTGTCACCTTGTGCGGGGAAGGTGTAACCTTGTGAGCGAAGCTGGGCATGGCGCGATCATGGCAGAGGCCGTCGTTGTAGGACAGCGCATCCTCCCCGGTACGGGGAGGGGGACCACCCGCAGGGTGGTGGAGGGGCACAGGCGGCATCGCCGGACTTCGCTGCGCGCACTGCCAAAGGCGCTAGCCTTCGAGGGCACGCGATCCCGCGCGTGCCCCTCCACCATGCTTCGCATGGTCCCCCTCCCCCGATGGGGGAGGATTCAGCCCAGCCGCGCCAGTGCCGCCGCCAGACGCTCCGCCTCGGCCGAGTGCGCGGCGTGGTCGGCGCGGGCCTTCTCGACCGCCTCGGGCTTGGCCTTCTGCGCGAAGGCCGGGTTATCGAGGCGCTTGCCCAGCGAATCCCGCTCCTTGATCGAGGCGGCATGCGCCTTTTCCAGACGGGCCTTCTCGGCGGCGATGTCGATCACGCCTTCGAGCGGGATCGCCAGCATTGCGTCGCCCGCGCCGACCTGCATCGCCGCGCCCGCAGGGGCCGCCTCGAAGCGGATGCCGTCGAGACGGGCGAGGCGGTCGACCACCGCCGGGTTGCGCTCGATCACGGCGCGCGTCTCGGCGGAAGGGTCGGCGAGGTAGGCGGTCAGGCGCGCGCCGGGCGAGATCCCCAGTTCCGCCTTGGCACCGCGCAAGTTGCCGACCAGCGCGATCAGCCACTCGACTTCGGCCTTGGCCTCGGCGTCCACCGCGGCCTCGGGCGCGGGCCATGCGGCGACGATCAGTTCGGCCTCGCGGGTGCCGGTCTTGCTCCACAGCTCTTCGGTGACGAAGGGCATGAAGGGGTGCAGCATGACGAGGATCTGGTCGAGCACCCAGCCGGCGACGGCCTTGGTCTCGTCATCGAACGAACCCTTGATGAGTTCGATGTACCAGTCGCAGAACTGGTTCCAGACGAAGTGGTAGATTGCGTTTGCGGCCGCGTCGAAGCGCAAGTCGGCCATCGCCTTGTCGAGCGCGGCGACGGTCTCGACCACTTCGCCGATGATCCAGCGGTTGACCGCCGAAGTCGCCTTGGGCGCGGCGACCGAAGTGCTGCCGACGATGCCGTTGGACTGGCAGAAGCGCGCGGCGTTCCACAGCTTGGTGGCGAAGTTGCGGTAACCCTCGACGCGCTTTTCATCCATCTTCACGTCACGGCCCTGGCTTTCCATGGCGGTCATGAAGAAACGCAGCGCGTCGGCGCCGTATTGGTCGATGAGGCCCAGCGGATCGACGACGTTGCCCTTGGACTTGGACATCTTCTGCCCGTCGGCTGCGCGCACGAGGCCATGGAGGTAGAGCCGCTTCCACGGCACTTCCTTCATGAAGTGGATGCCCTGCATCGCCATGCGCGCATCCCAGAAGAACAGTATGTCGAAGCCGGAAACGAGCAGGTCGTTGGGGTAGTGCTTCTTGAGCAGCGCCGAATCCTGATCGGGCCAGCCCAGCGTCGCGAATGGCCACAGCGCCGAGGAGAACCACGTATCGAGCACGTCGTTGTCACGGGTCAGCGCCTTGTTGCCGGCAAGGGCCTGCGCCTCTTCCTCGGTCTCGGCGACGAAGATCTCGCCGTCTTCGGTGTACCACGCGGGGATGCGGTGGCCCCACCACAGCTGGCGGCTGACGCACCACGGCTGGATGTTCTCCATCCAGTTGAAGAAGGTCTTCTCCCAGCTCTTGGGCACGATCTCGATCGAGCCGTTGCGCACGGCTTCCATCGGCGGGATGGCGAGCGTGGCGGCATCGACGTACCACTGGTCGGTCAGCCACGGCTCGATCACCACGCCGCCGCGGTCGCCGTAGGGCGTAGCGATGGTGCGCGGCTCGGCGTCGTGCTCGACTTCGTTGCCTTCCTTGTCCTTGGTCACGTGCGGGATCAGGAGGCCCAGTTCCTTCATCGCCTCGACCACGGCGGCGCGGGCGTCGAAGCGGTCCATGCCGAGGAAGTGGTGCGGGATCAGGCCGTCCGCCGTCTGGCAGACCTTCGCTTCGGCATCGAGCATGTTGAGCATGTCGCGCGCCTCGATCCCGGCGCGCTTGCCGACCTCGAAGTCGTTGAAGTCATGCCCCGGGGTGATCTTCACCGCGCCCGAGCCCAGTTCCGGATCGGCATGCTCGTCGGCGACGATGGGGATCTCGCGGCCCGTGATCGGCAGGGTGACGGTGGCCCCGCGCTCCAGCAGCGGCTTGTAGCGCTCGTCGGCGGGGTTCACCGCGACCGCCATGTCGGCCAGCATCGTCTCGGGGCGCGTGGTGGCGACCTCGATATGGCCCGAACCGTCCGAGAGCGGATAGTTGAAGTGCCAGAAGTGTCCCTGGATCTCGCGCGTCTCGACCTCGAGGTCGCTGATCGCGGTCTTGAGCTTGGGGTCCCAGTTCACCAGCCGCTTGTCGCGGTAGATCAGGCCCTGGCGGTGCAGGTCCACGAAGACCTTGACCACGGCCTTGGTGAAGTGCGGGTCCATGGTGAACTGCTCGCGGCTCCAGTCCATCGAGCAGCCGAGGCGGCGCAGTTGGCCGGTGATGGTGCCGCCGCTCTCGGCCTTCCATTCCCAGACCTTCTCGATGAAGGCCTCGCGCGTGTAGTTGGTGCGCTTGTCCTGGCGCTGCTCCATCTGGCGTTCGACCACCATCTGGGTGGCGATGCCGGCATGATCGGTGCCGACCACCCACAGCGCGTCCTTACCGCGCAGGCGCTCGTAGCGGATCACCACGTCCTGCAGCGTGTTGTCGAGCGCGTGGCCGATGTGCAGCGAGCCCGTCACGTTCGGCGGCGGGTTGACGATGGTGAAGGGCGCGGCGTCGGGGCGCTCGGGGCGGAACAGGTTGTTCTGTTCCCAGTGGGCGTACCACTTGGCCTCGATCCCGGCGGGGTCGAAAGTCTTGTCGAGAGCGGGTTCTGCGATTTGGTCGGTCATGGCGTCGGTCATGGCCGGGGCCATGCCAAAGGGCGGGTTTCGGCGCAAGGACGATTCCCCGTCATCCCAGCGAAGGCTGGGACCGCTGGCCGCGTAAAGCCCACCCCTCGGCAGGGCGTACTGACGATAGGTGGCATTAACAGGCCAGCGGTCCCAGCCTTCGCTGGGATGACGAAGTGTGTTGGGTGACGGGGTGCAATCAAAGTGACACATCTCGTCGCCAGCATGGAACATCTTGCCGGTCCATGGTTTTTCCCCCAAAGCGAGCGAACATGCGGGAATGGGCTGAATTCACCCTGTCGGAAAACGACCAAGGCGCCGACCATGTCCTGGCGCTGAAGGGACCGCTTTGCGTTCATTCGCTGGGCAATCTTGACGCCAAGCTGCATGGCCTGAGCGGGAATTTCACCCGCGTGGACATGTCCGGCGTCACCGACATCGACACCACCGGCGCCTGGCTGGTCACGCACTACGCCAACCAGCGCGGGCTGGAGATCACCGGAGAAAACGAGCAGGCGCGCCGTCTCTTTGCCGCCATCGGCAACATGCACGAGCATGAGGCCGAGCCGGAGCCGAAGCTGCCCTTCATCACCCGCCAGTTGGACGAACTCGGCGACCTGATGGCGAACTGGGGGCATGGCATCGT
Source organism: Novosphingobium resinovorum (assembly GCF_027922145.1). Taxonomy (GTDB): domain Bacteria; phylum Pseudomonadota; class Alphaproteobacteria; order Sphingomonadales; family Sphingomonadaceae; genus Novosphingobium; species Novosphingobium resinovorum. The sequence goes on from NZ_BSFC01000044.1 coordinate 399,163, forward strand.
CAAAGTGCTCGACTTCCTGGGCGAACTGATCCTCGCCCTCGGCGCGGTGATCCGCCGGCCGTCGAAGCTGCGCGGCACGGCGCTGGTGTTCCACATGCAGTACGTGGGCATCAACTCGCTGTGGATCATCGGGCTGATGAGCTTCCTCATCGGCATCGTCATCGCGCAGCAGGGCGCGGTGCAGCTCGCGCAGTTCGGCGCGGAGTTCTATACGATCAACCTGACCGGCCGCCTGTCGATGCGCGAACTGGGCATCCTGATGACCTCGATCATGGTCGCGGGTCGTTCGGGATCGGCCTTCGCCGCGCAGATCGGCACGATGAAGCTGACCGAAGAAGTGGACGCGATGCGCACCATCGGCGTTTCGCCGGTGCAGGCGCTGGTGGTGCCGCGCGTGCTCGCCTCGATGCTGATGATGCCGCTGCTGGGCTTTTATAGCTCGGTCCTTGCGATCATCGGCGGCGCGACGATCGGCGGCCTTGCGCTCGACATTCCGTTCTGGACCTTCCTGCAGCGCACGCAGGAAGTGGTGCCGATCACCGACGTCTACATCGGCCTGATCAAGGCACCAGTCTTCGCGCTGATCGTGGCGCTCGCGGGGTGCTATCAAGGCATGCAGGTGACCGCCAACGCCGAGGAAGTCGGCGCGCGCACGACGCAGGCGGTGGTCACCGCGATCTTCACGGTGATCGTGCTCGACGCCTTCTTCGCCATCTTCTTCACGAAAATCGGTTGGGCATGACGGACCTCTCGGACGATTATCAGGGCGAATACCCGATCCTCGTCGAAGGGCTGCGCAGCGCCTTCGGCGACCACGTGATCCACGACGACCTCGACCTCAAGGTCAGAAAGGGCGAGATCCTGGGCGTCGTCGGCGGTTCGGGCACCGGCAAGTCGGTGCTGATGCGCTCGATCATCGGGCTGCAGCAGCCGGCCGAGGGCAGCATCACCGTGCTCGGCCACAAGATGGGCGAGGCGACCGAGGACGAGGATATCGACTTGCGCTCGCGCTGGGGTGTGCTGTTCCAGGGCGGCGCGCTGTTCTCGACCCTGACCGTGGGCGAGAACGTGGAGGTCCCGCTCAAGCAGTTCTTTCCCGAGATCACCGACAGCTTGCGGGCCGAGATCGCCCGCTTCAAGGTGCGCCTTTCGGGGCTCCCGGAAAACGCCGCGTTCAAGTTCCCGAGCGAGCTTTCGGGCGGCATGAAGAAGCGCGCAGGGCTTGCCCGCGCACTGGCGCTGGACCCCGAACTGCTGTTCCTCGACGAGCCGACCGCGGGCCTCGACCCGATCGGCGCTGCCGCGTTCGACAGCCTGACGCGCGAGCTGAAGGAAACGCTGGGGCTCACCGTCTTCCTCATCACCCACGATCTCGACACGCTCTATGCGATCTGCGACCGCGTGGCGGTGCTGGCCGACAAGAAGGTCATCGCGGTGGGGACGATCCCGGAACTGCTGGCGCTCGACCATCCGTGGATTCAGGAATACTTCAACGGCCCGCGTGGTCGTGCGGCGCTTGCCGCGAAGGACGATCCGCCAATGTCCGAACAGGCATTGCCGGAACACATGAAATCGGAACATGGGGCCGCCGAGGCGGTTCAAGCTAGTTCGCCGTCCGACACGGACAGCAAGAAGTCGGAGGCATAGGGGCGCAGGCGATGGAAACCAAAGCCAATCACGTCTGGGTCGGAGTCGTCACGCTCGTCCTGCTGGCGGCGCTCGCGGCGTTCGTCATCTGGATCGCGCGGCTCAACGAAGGCGCCCAGAACGAATACGACATCTTCTTCAAGCAGTCGGTCGACGGCTTGGCCAAGGGGTCGGAAGTCGGCTATGCGGGCGTGCCTTCGGGGCAGGTCACACAGATCGAGCTATGGCCGCAGGACCCCAGCTTCGTGCGCGTGCGCGTCAAGGTCGATGAGAAGGTGCCGATCACGGTGGGCACCACCGCGACCATCCAGGGCAGTTTCACCGGCGTTTCCGACATCCAGCTGGAAGGCGCCGTCAAGGGCGCGCCGCTGCTGACCGAGCCCGGGCCGGAAGGCGTGCCGGTCATCCCGACCAAGCGCGGCGGCTTCGGCGAACTGCTGACCAACGCGCCGCTGCTGATGGAACGCCTCGCCACGCTGACCGAGAACCTCAACCAGCTGATGAGCGCGGAAAACCGCAAGTCGATCACCGGCATCCTCGCCAATACCGACAAGATGACGAAGGACTTGTCGCAGGCGACGCCGCAACTGCGCGCGACGATGAGCGAGCTGCAGGCGACGCTCAAGCAGGGCACTCAGACCCTCGCCGCGTTCGAGGGCGTGGCGCACAAGGCCGACGACCTGCTGGGCGACGAAGGCAGTTCGCTGGCCGAACAATTGCGCAAGACTCTGGCCTCGGCGCAGAAGTCGATGGACCAGCTCGACAAGACGATGGCCCATGCTCAGCCCGCGCTGGATCAGGTGTCCGAGCAGACGCTGCCTGCCGCCGAAAGCGCGATCCGCGACTTGCGCGCGACCAGCAAGGCGCTGCGCAGCCTGACCGAGAAGATCGACGAGCAGGGCGCCGGAGCGCTGCTCAAGGGGCAGAAGCTGCCCGACTATAAGCCGTGAGGGGTATCGCGATGAACCGTTTTGGCCATGGACTGATGGCGGCCGCTGCCGCGCTCACCCTGTCGGCTTGCGTGAGCCTCGGCACCAAGCCGCCCGACGAACTACTCAAGCTCACCGCGCAGGACGGCGCGCCGGTCGGGGCGACTGCGAGCGGCCAGTTGTCGGATGCGATCGTCGTGCTCGATCCCGAATCCGATCGCGGCCTTGACGTGCTGCGGGTGCCGGTGACGGTGGACAGCTCCAGCGTCGCCTATCTCAAGGACGCGTTGTGGGTGGAGAAGCCCACGCGCCAGTTCCGCTCGCTGCTGGCGGAGACCCTGCGCGCGCGCACCGGACAACTGGTGGTCGAGGGCGGCGACTTCGAGGTCACCGGCAAGACGCTGATCGGCGGTCGGCTGCTGCAGATGGGCTATGACGCGCAGCGCAGCGCCGTAGTGGTGCGCTTCGATGCGGTGCGCTCGGAACGCGGCACCGGCCCGCTCCAGACGAAGCGCTTCGAAGCCGTGGTGAACGGCGTCGAGGCCAAGGCCAAGCCGGTGGGTGCAGCACTCAACCAGGCGGCGAACGACGTCGCGCGGCAGGTGGCGGACTGGGTCAAGGGCTGACCGCTTCGCTGCGTGGAGCGCGGCCGGAGTTTCGCGAAGGGCCAGGATTAATTTAAAAAGTCCATGGGAAGCGCCTTCGCGATATAAAAGAGACGAAGGTAAAAAGTTTTCATTCGCATATTGCGCTTAAATCACGGCAAACGAATGAATTGACGGGAAACGGTTGAAAATACCGTTTATCGACATTTGTTTCTGTTGCTTGTCGGCAACAGTGACGCTTTGATGACAATCCAGAAACAACTCTTTGGTTTGACGGCAATTTCGCTCCCGCTAAGGGGCGCCTCCCTGCTGCCGGTAACGGTGCGGGTGCGACAAGAATATTGCAGGAGCATACCATGAAGAAGTTCGTCCCGGTGGCCGTTGCCGCCGCGCTGTTCGCCGTTCCGGCCGCCGCCCAGGCACAGGCTTTCGTGCAGGTGGAAACCGGTCTCGACTCGATCTCGGTCGGTGGCGAATCGGACGAGGGCGTCGCCTACGGCATCAGCGCCGGCTACGACATTCCCCTGTCGAACGGCCTGTTCGTCGGCATCCAGGGCACTGCCGCCGACAGCACCACCAAGGAATGCGCGTCGGCCGGTGCCGAGCGTCTCTGCATCAAGACCGGCCGCGATCTCGCCGCTGTCGTGCGCCTCGGCACCCAGGTCGGTGAGCGCAGCAAGATTTACGTGCTCGGGGGTTACACCAACGCCCGTCTGCGCGTGACTTACACCGATGGTGTCGACAGCTACGGCGAAGGCGCCAATGGCGACGGCTTCCGTCTCGGCGCAGGCGCTCAGTACGACCTGTCGGACCGCCTTTTCGTGAAGGCCGAGTACCGTTACTCGAACTACGAAAGCGATTTCAGCCGCCACAACGCGCTCGTCGCGCTGGGCGCCAAGTTCTGATCTCAGGACATGGGGCGGGCGCCGTAGGCGTCCGCTCTTGCCAAAAGACCCGCCCGGCTCTCGCCGCGGCGGGTTTTTTCCGTTTCAGCGGGAGAGTGCGGCCAGTGCGATCGCCAGCCTGAACGCCTCGAACCGGGCGGCGCGGCGTTCGGTGGCTTCCCAGTCCTCGCCCCAGAGTTCGACCTGCCAGTCGGCCTCCAGTTCGGCGGCCTTCCACAAGGCTTCGGCATCGGCGCCGGGACGGATCGCCTCCAGCGCGATGACCAGCGAGGCGGAGAGGCTCGACAGCATCTTGAGCGCGGCCAGTTCGAAATCGCTGCAGGCGTCCAGTTCGCTGCGCAGACACGCCAGCGTCGGTTCCGGCTGCGGCTTGTGGATGATGCCGGAGATGCGTGTGAAAGTGACGCCAAGCCGCGCCTCTGCGGATGAGAGCACGGGCTCCCACATTTCCATCTGCCGCTTGTAGAGCGCCTCGTCCGGGTCGGCGCGGTAGCACAGGGTATCGGTTTCGGCGTAAGGCAGCAGTTCGGCGATGACGGTGCCGCGCGCGGGCGCGACGGCGTCGATCGCGAAGTCGGCAAGGTCGCGGTAGTGGAAGGTCGCGGTGTCGATCTCCTCGCCCTGTCTGGCCCATTCGGCGGCCAGCGCCCGCGCCAGCGCCTGCGTCGGCACGACTTGCGGGCGGCCGCCTGCGGTGCGGATTGGGCGGCCGTCGAGGACCGCGCGCCAGCCCGAGTCTTCCGGGCCGTTTTCGGTCTGCTCGGCGGTCGCTTCCTTGTAGAAACGCTTCATTTGGGTGTGCGCCACTTTCTGATGAGAATCGCGGGCAGGACGAAGGCGTCGATCAGCCCGTTGGCGAGGAGGAGATAGGCGACCCATGCCGGTGCGCCGGGAAAGATACGGCCTTGCGTCATCAGCAGGCCGAGCACGACGAAAGCGACACCGGCGATGCGCACGATATTGATGATCGCGAAGCGCAGCGCTGCGGGATCGCGATCGGGTTTCGGCTGGCTCACCTGAGCAAGTGCTCCAGCAACTGCGCCGGGGTCTCGGCGACCATTTCGGCGCCCGCTTCGGACAGTTCGCGCGGGTGGTGATAGCCCCAATCCACGCCGACCGCGCGGACTTGCGCGGACGTCGCCATCTGCATGTCGTAGGCCGTGTCGCCGATCATCACGGCTTCCGACGCCTGCGCGCCCGCTTCGAACAAAGCCTCTTCCAGCATCGCGGGGTGGGGCTTGGAGGGATGACGGTCGGCGGTCTGGAGCGTCACGAAGAGGTCGGCGATGCCGTTCGCCTCAAGGCAGAAGCCGAGGCCGCGATCCGACATGCCGGTGGCGACGCCCAGCGTCCAGCCATTCGCATGAAGGGCGCGCAAGGTGTCCTCGATCCCCGGGAACAGCGGCTGGGCGACACGGCCCTGTTCGCGCGCGGTGCGGAACGAGAGCTTGTAGGCCTCGGCCATGGCGTGTTGCTGCTCGGCGTCCGAATCGGGCAGCAACTGGCGGATCGCCTGAGGCAGCGAAAGCCCGACCGCACGCCGGATGCTCCCGCGCGTCGGTGAAGGCAGCGAGAAGGCGGCGAAGGCCGCCTCCATCGCCTCGCAGATCGGCGCCTGCCCATCGACGAGGGTGCCGTCGCAGTCGAAGACCGCCAGTTTCACCGGGACCTGCCTCGCGGCGCGCCGCCGGGCTTGGGGCCGGAGCGCGCTGCGCCCGTGCGCGGACCGGAAGGCTTGCCACCGGGACGTGCGGGCTTGCCGCCCGGCTTCCCGAACGACTTGCCCGCAGGCTTTCCGGGCGCCTTTCCGCCGGGCTTGCTGCCGGGCTTGCTCAGCCGCGTCTGGCCCGAGCCGGGGCCATCGCTGCGCTTGCGGCGCTCGCCCCGGCGTTCCTTGCGGTATTCCTTGGCGTGCTGCTTGGCGGCCTTCTTCTGGTCTTCCTTGGTGAACTCGGCCGGAGCCTCGATCTCGGTGTCGCCTTCCGATTCGACGAAGCCCAGCTGCTCCAGCGAATTGGCGAAGTGCTCAGGGAGAGGGGCGGTGACGTCCAGCGGGGCGCCGTCCGGGTGCTCGATCAAGAGGCGGCGTGCGTGGAGGTGCATCTTGCGGCTGATCGATCCGGTCAGGAATGCCTCCTGGCCGCCGTACTTGCCGTCGCCGACGATCGGGTGGCCGATCGCCGCCATGTGGACGCGCAGCTGGTGGGTGCGGCCGGTCAGCGGGTGAAGCTCGACCCAGGCGGCGCGGTTGCCGGCGCGGTCGATCACGCGGTAGCGGGTGCGGGCGGTCTGGCCTTCCTTCTCGTCCACGTGCATCTTCTCGCCGCCGGTGCCCGGCTGCTTGGCGAGCGGCAGTTCGATCATGCCGTCGTTGATGCTCGGCACCCCGACCACCAGCGCCCAGTAGATCTTCTTGGCGGTGCGGCCGGAGAACCGCTTGGAGAAGAACGCCGCGCTGCCCGGGGTGCGCGCGATCAGCAGCACGCCCGAGGTGTCCTTGTCGAGTCGGTGGACGAGGCGCGGGCGCGGGCCTTTCTCGACATAGGCGTCGAGCAGGCCGTCGACGTGCTCCTTCATGCCCGAGCCGCCCTGCGTGGCGAGGCCCGGCGGCTTGTTGAGCACGATCGCGGCCCGGTCCTGCGTCAGCACCATCGAATCGGCGAGTTCGATCTCGGCCTCGGTCAGTTCGCGGCGCGGGCGTTCGCCGCTCGCCGAAGCCTTCTGCTCGCCGCCGGGCGGCACGCGCAGGGTCTGGCCCGCTTCCAGCCGGGTGTCGACGTCGGCGCGCTTGCCGTCGACGCGAATCTGGCCGGTGCGCGCCCAGCGCGAGACCATCGCGAAGCCCACCTTGGGCAAGTGCCGCTTGAACCAGCGGTCGAGGCGGACGCCGTCGTCATCCTGACCGACGGTGAATTGACGGACGATATCGATATTGCTCATGCCACGCTCCGCATAACAAAAAGGCCGAGGAACAGGCCGCCGAATCCGGCGAGCAGTGACAGGGCGGTATAAAAGGCAGCGGTGGCGATCTCGCCCCGCTGGATCAAGGTGGCGAAATCGAGGCTCATCGACGAGAACGTCGTGAAGCCGCCGAGCACGCCCACGGTGACGAACAGGCGGGTGCCTTCGCCGGTATTGCCATGACGGGCGAACCAGCCGGTCACCAGTCCCATCAGCAGGCTTCCCACGACATTGACGGTCAGCGTGCCATAAGGAAAGACGCCCGCGCGCACCGGGCCGAGCGCAGCGGTCCAGCCGCGCCCGACGAGGAAGCGCAGCCACGAGCCGAACGCGCCGCCGAGGGCCACATAAAGAGAGGCCAGTATAAAGGAAGATTGGGGCATGGCGCCGCCTTAGCCGCGAATCGCCGGAATTCCAATCCGCCCTACCAGAGCCGCTGCACTGCAAATCCGTCGAACAGCGCTTCGTAGGAAATGAGCACCATGTCTTCGGCCTGCGCCTGTGCAATCAGCAGGCGGTCGAACGGGTCCTTGTGAGCGATGTTCATCTGCCCGGCGAGGCGGGCATGCGTGATGCTGATCGCCAGTTCGTCGAACCCTTGCGCCGCGATGATGCTTTCGAAATCCCGCGCGAGCACGGCCGCGCCGTCCAGCTTGCCGATCCGGTGCTTGGTGGCGATCTCCATCGCGGAAGCCGCGCTGATGGCTACAGTGTTGGTGGTATCGGCGATCGCCTCGCGGGCGCGAACCGACAGATGATCGTCGCCCGCCAGCCACCAGATCAGTGTGTGCGTGTCGAGCAGCAGCCTCAATCGAGGTTCCAGGCGCCGAGTTCATCAGCGGGAAGTGGCTCGAAGAAGGCATCGTCCACGCTGATCGCGCCCTTGAGCGCGCCGAACTTGCGTTCGCCGATCGGATTTATCGGGACCAGACGCACGGCAGGAACGTTGCCGCGTGCGATCACCACTTCTTCGCCCGCCAGCACGCTGACGATCAGGCGGGATAGGTTGGTCTTGGCCTCGTGGACGGAAACCTGAGTCATCGTGATGCTCCTTAGCCAGATATATAGCTAAGGAGATGCATTGCGGCAAGCTGCAGGCTTTGCGGGTGATTGGTCTTGTCTTCGAGCCGTCACTTTGCTAACGGGCCGCTCAATCAGCTGCCTCCGAGTCCGGCGGCGGCCTTTTATTGGCTCTAGATTCGCAGCACGCCGCGCCGAACCGGATGCGTGGCGGCTTCGTCTGTTTTGTGAGGTGTTTCGGTTTATGCAGATTCTCGTCCGCGACAACAACGTCGATCAGGCTCTTCGTGCGCTCAAGAAGAAGCTGCAGCGTGAAGGCGTGTATCGTGAGATGAAGCTGCGCCGTCACTTCGAGAAGCCGTCGGAAAAGCGCGCTCGCGAAAAGGCTGCCGCCGTTCGCCGCGCTCGCAAGCTTGAGCGCAAGCGCGCCGAGCGCGACGGCTCGAAGTAAGAGCTTTCCTGCGCTTTTGCGCAGGGCATCTTTAAATCTGGATCAGCGGCTTGAATGCCGCGCCGGGTTGAGCCATGAGGGCGCGGAATCACCATTCCGCGCCCTTGGTGCATCTGCAAGGGATGCCAGCCCGGGCGCTTCAAAAGAATACGAGGGCCACAGACGATGACAGAGATCACCCGCGTTGCGCTGCAGCCGATCGAAAAGGGCGCTGTTTCCAAGATCTGGATCGGTGTCGTCGCGATCGCTCTGGCCTCGGCCGGTGTGGCCTATGCCGCGCTGCCGCCCGCGCCCACCGTCAAGACGCTGACCGCCGGCACCGGCGCCTCGCCGACGATGGAAGACGTCGTGCTCATCAACTACAAGGGCATGCTGACCGACGGCAAGGTGTTCGACGAGAACAAGAACTACCCCAACCCTGTCGCGCAGTTCGTGCCCGGCTTCTCCAAGGCGCTGATGAAGATGCAGCGCGGCGGCAAGTACGACGTCACGATTCCCGCCGAGCTGGCTTACGGCGCCAACCCGCCCGCCGGTTCGCCGATCCCCGCAAACGCCGACCTCAAGTTCGAAGTCGAACTGATCGACTACAAAAGCCTCGCCGAAATCCGCCAGCAGCAGCAGATCCTGCAGCAGCTCCAGCAGATGCAGGGCGGCGCTGGTGCTCCGGGCGGCGTTCCGGGTGCACCGGGCGCGATGCCTCCGGGCGTCGAAGCACCGGCTGCTCCGGCTCCGGCGCAGTGAAGGCAGCGATCGCGGCGCTGCTCCTCGTGGCAGCGCCCTCGGCCGTGTTCGCGCAAGCTGCCCCAAAGCCCGCTGCCCCGGCGGCGACGCCTGCGGCTCCGCAGGTCAAGGTCGAGGCGATCAAGGCCGGGACCGGCGGCAAGCCGCCCGAGCATGGCTATGTGCTGATCAACTACAAGGGCATGCTGCAGGACGGCACCGTGTTTGACCAGAACGAGCAGATGCCGATGGCGCTGGACGAAGTCGTCCCCGGCTTTGCGCAAGGGTTGCTCCAGATGGAGCGCGGCGGGCGCTACCGCCTGACCATTCCGCCTGAACTCGGTTACGGTGCGCAGGCGTCCGGCCCGATCCCGGCGAATTCCACGCTGGTCTTCGAGATCGACCTGCTGGATTTCAAGACGCCTGAGGAAATCCAGGCGATGATGGCGCAGATGCAGGCTCAGGCGGCCCAGCAGCAGGGCGAGGCAGCCAAGCCTGCGCAGTGACACACCGCTCGTCATTGCGAGCGTAGCGAAGCAATCCAGGGCAGCGCTCACCGCCCTGGATCGCCACGGCCCTTCGGGCCTCGCGATGACGAAGGTGGGGCAGGGAACTTGAAGCCGCAGCGCCCCGCTGCTAGCGCACCGCTATAGAATTTCCGCCCGCCGTGCTTCCATGCGCGGCGGGCTCAACTGTAAAGGGAAAGCCATGTCGGTCGATACCGCAACCGTGGCGAAGATCGCCAGCCTCGCGCGCATCAAGGTGAGCGAGCAGGAACTTGAGGCCATGGTGCCCGAGTTGAACGGCATTCTCGCCTGGGTGGAGCAACTCGGGCAGGTCGACACCGACGGTGTCGAGCCGATGACCGCCGTGATCCCCAACACCCTGCGCCTGCGCGACGACGTGATCGACGCCGACCCGCTGACCGGCGGCGACAAGCGCGACGCGGTGCTGGCTAATGCGCCCGCCGCGCAGCACGGCTTCTTCGGCGTGCCCAAGGTGATTGAATAAGCCTTTGGATTATCCCGATCCTTCGACAAGCTCGCAGATGAGCGGAGTTGGGGGAGAGAGACTTTGAATCTATCCCCGCTCATGCTGAGCTTGTCGAAGCAAGCACGGGCAGCACACAAAATCTGGAATGCAGCATGACTGACATTACCGACCTTGGCGTAGCCGCCATCCGCGACGGCGTCGTCGCCGGAACTTTCTCCGCCGTCGAAGTGGCCGAGGCGTTTAACGCCAACGTCGCGGCGGCGCAGGACGCGCTGAACGCCTTCATCGTCGCCACCCCCGATCACGCGGTCGCCGCCGCCAAGGCCATCGACGCCAGGCGCGCCGCAGGCGAGGCACTCGGCCCCATGGGCGGCGTGCCGATCGGCATGAAGGACCTGTTCGCCACCAACGGCGTGCAGACCACCGCCGCCAGCCACATCCTCGAAGGTTTCGTGCCGCAGTACGAATCGACCGTCTCGCAGAAGTTGTGGGATGCGGGCGCGGGCCTGTTGGGCAAGCTCAACCTCGACCAGTTCGCGATGGGCTCCTCGAACGAGAGCAGCCACTTCGGCTCGGTCGTCTCGCCCTGGCGTCGCCCCGGCAGCAATGCGCCGCTGACGGCGGGCGGTTCCTCGGGCGGCTCCTCGGCGGCGATCGCGGCGCGGCTCGTGCCTGCCGCCACCGGCACAGACACCGGCGGCTCGATCCGCCAGCCCGCCGCCTACACCGGCACCACCGGCATCAAGCCGACTTACGGGCGCTGCTCGCGCTGGGGCGTGGTGGCTTATGCCAGCTCGCTCGATCAGGCGGGCGCGATGGCGCGCGACGTCACCGACTGCGCGATCATGCTGGAAAGCATGGCCGGGTTCGACCCCAAGGACGCGACCAGCCTGAACCTGCCGGTGCCGGACTGGACCGCCGCGCTCTCGGGCGACCTCAAGGGCAAGAAGGTCGGCATCCCGAAGGAATACCGCGTCGAGGGCATGCCCGCCGAGATCGAGGCGATCTGGGAGCAGGGCATCGCATGGCTCAAGGACGCGGGCGCCGAAGTGATCGAAGTCTCGCTGCCGCACACGCAGTACGCGCTGGCGACCTATTACATCATCGCGCCTGCCGAAGCCTCGTCGAACCTCGCCCGCTATGACGGCGTGCGCTACGGCCTGCGCGACCTGCCCGACGGCGCGGGCCTGCAGGACATGTACGCAGCCACCCGCGCCGACGGCTTCGGGGCCGAGGTCAAGCGCCGCATCCTGATCGGTACGTATGTGCTGTCGGCGGGCTTCTACGACGCCTATTATACGAAGGCGCAGAAGGTCCGCGCGCTGATCTCGCAGGATTTTGCCAAGGCCTTCGAGCAGGTCGACGTCCTCCTGACCCCGACCGCGCCGAGCGCTGCCTTTGCCCTTGGCGAAAGCAACGAAGACCCGATCGCGATGTACCTCAACGACGTGTTCACGGTCCCGGCCTCGCTGGCGGGCCTGCCTGCCATGTCGGTGCCGGCCGGCCTCGACGCGCAGGGGCTGCCGCTGGGCCTCCAGATCATCGGCCGCCCGCTGGACGAGCAGGGCGTGCTGAACGCAGGGCTAGCCATCGAAGGCCGCGCAGGCTTTGCGGCGAAGCCGGAGAAGTGGTGGTGATTGACGGTATTACCGTCAAAAGGTAATACTTGCGTCATGAAGCATGAGAGCAACCTCACCATCAAGGGGCAGGTCACGGTGCCCAAGGACATCCGCGATGCCCTTGGGTTGCTGCCGGGTCGCCCGGTGCGCTTCGAGATGGATGCGGACGGCAATGCTCGCATCCTTAAAGCGAATGATGCTGCTGAAATCGAGCGGCGCCGGGCAGATTTCAGGGAGCGATTGAAGAAGGCACAGGCCATCTTCAAGGCGAACGATACCATGCCCGGTGTTTCCGTGGACGAATACATGGCGATGATCCGTGAACCGATCCAGCCGTTCGAAATGGACCCGAACTTCAAGTTGAACCCGGATTCGTGATCCTCGTAGACAGCAATATTCTGATCGATGCGATCGAGCCGCATTCGCCGTTTCACGATTGGTCGTCCGGCCAGTTGATGGACGCGGTGGAAGAAGGCGCATTCATCAATCCGATCGTGGTGGGGGAGATCGCACCTCGCTTTTCCGCTTTCCCCGATCTGGTCGAAGTGCTCGATGGTTTTGCTCTGCCGGTGAAGGACATCAGCCTGCAGGTGTCGTGGGCGGCCGGACGCGCGCATCTGGCTTGGATCCGCAATGGTGGACGCCGTGGCTCGCTTCTGCCCGATCTCCTGATCGGGGCGCATGCCATCGTCGAGCAGGCCAGCATTCTGACGCGCGATCCGCGTCGATTTCGCACTTATTTTCCCGAATTGAACCTCATTCTGCCGGAACAGACCGATGACTGAATCAACCTATCGCATCCAGGGCGCCACCGGGGACTGGGAGGTCGTGATCGGCCTTGAAGTCCATGCGCAGGTCACGTCCAATTCCAAGCTGTTCTCCGGCTCGGCGACGGCGTTCGGCGCGGAGCCGAACACGCAGGTTTCGTTGATCGATGCCGCGATGCCGGGCATGCTGCCCGTGCCGAACCGCGAGTGCATCCGTCAGGCTGTGCGCACCGGCATGGCGATCGACGCGCAGATCAACAAGTGGTCGCGCTTCGATCGCAAGAACTACTTCTACGCCGATCTTCCGCAGGGCTACCAGATCAGCCAGCTCTACCACCCGCTCGTCGGCGAAGGCTCGCTGACGATCGAGGCGGACGAGAAGGCGGGTATCCCCGAGGACAAGGTCATCGGCATCGAGCGCATCCACGTCGAGCAGGATGCGGGCAAGCTGATGCACGATCAGCACCCGACGATGTCCTATGTCGACCTCAACCGGTCAGGCGTGGCGCTGATGGAGATCGTCAGCCGACCGGACATGCGCTCGCCTGCGGAGGCCGGGGCCTATGTCGCCAAGCTGCGCACGATCCTGCGCTATGTCGGCTCGTGCGACGGCAACATGGACCAGGGCTCGATGCGCTGCGACGTCAACGTCTCGGTGCGCAAGCCCGGTGACGAGTTCGGCACCCGTACCGAGACCAAGAACGTCAACTCGGTGCGCTTCGTCATGCAGACGATCGAGCACGAGGCGAACCGCCAGGTCGATGTGATCGAGGGCGGCGGCAAGATCGTGCAGGAAACCCGCCTGTTCGATCCGAACAGCGGCACCACCCGCTCGATGCGCTCGAAGGAAGACGCGCACGACTATCGCTACTTCCCCGATCCCGACCTGCTGCCGCTGGAACTGGACGATGCGTTCCTGGAGGCGTGCCGCGCCTCGCTGCCCGAACTGCCGGACGCCAAGCGCGCGCGCTATGAAGGCGAACTGGGGCTTTCGGCCTACAACGCCGCGGTGCTGACCACCGACGTCGACACGTTCCAGTGGTTCGAGGCGCTGCTGGCCGAGACCGCTTCGGCGCAGGGCAAGGCGCCCGCCGAAGTCGCCAAGCAGGCGGCGAACTGGCTGATCTCGGAATTCTTCGGTGCGCTCAACAAGCTGGGCAAGAGCCTCGAGGATTCGCCGGTCAGCCATGCGCAGGCCGCCGAACTGCTGGCGCTGGTCGGCAAGGGCACGATCTCCGGCTCGATCGCCAAGCAGGTGCTGGAGATCATGCTGGAGACCGGCGACGGCGCGGGCGTCATCGTCGAGCGCGAGGGGCTCAAGCAGGAATCGGACACCGGCGCCATCGAGGCCAAGGTCGACGAGATCCTCGCCGCCAATGCCGACAAGGTTGCGCAGTACCGCGAGGGCAAGGTCGCGCTGTTCGGCTTCTTCGTCGGCCAGACGATGAAGGCGATGCAGGGCAAGGCCAACCCGCAGGTCGTCAACGAGATCTTGAAGGCGAAGCTCGGCTGACGCTTAACAAGCCTCACGAAAAAGCCGCCGTGCCGTTTCTTCGGTCCGGCGGCTTTTTTGTGTCCGCTGTGCAACTCTTGTTGTCCCGGGAAGGGACTGTTCGCAATAATCCGCTTGTATTCGCAATTCGCGGTGCTATCGATTGCGCGAAGACCGGGGGGGTCTTTCCAACAATTTCGCGCTGGCGTGCCTAAGGGGCATCGTCCGCGCATTCGGCGAAGCGGGGCATCTGGCTCCGCGCGCTGCACGAGCTCACCTGGGGGGGTGAGGGGGCCCGGCATTGCGCCACAGTGGAGCGCGCGGTGTCGGGCCTTTGCAGTTTTCCGGAAGTATTCGCACCCATCTTCGTCATTGCGAGCACAGCGAAGCAATCCAAGGCCGCGTAAACTGCCCTGGATTGCTTCGCTGTGCTCGCAATGACGAGGGGAAAGTAGGGGACGAGTGTGGTCTGATAGCTCAGCCCGCGCGCCGCGTTCCCGTCAGTTCCATCGCGCCGAACATCCCGGCTTTCACCGTGCCGGTCAGCGCATCGCCCTCGACCGTCGCGGAACAGTCGAGGTCCATCGGCATCGGCACGGTCATCTTCATCGACCACGTCAGGGTCTGCCCGGCAATGCGGCCGTTGGTCACGACCATGCTGCCAAGGTCGCCGGTGATGTTCCCGGAGAAGCTGTCGCCTGCTCCGGGCTCGATGGTGAGGACGCCCTTCTGGCGGCCCAGCGGGGTATTGGTGACGCAGTCGTACGTGCCGGCAACGGTCATTCGGAAGCTCCTTCGCTCTCGTTCTCGCCCGCGACGCTGGGTGCGGGGCGGACCTCTACGGGCAAACCCAGGGCCTTGAGCTGCGGTTCCACGATCTTGCGGTCGCCGACGATCACCCAAGTCAGGTCGGCGGGCTGAAGATACTGCGCCGCCGCGCCGCCGATCCGCTTCGCGTCGATGCCGCGATAGGTCTGCGCGAGCTTCACATAGTAATCCTCGGGCCGTCCCAGCCGGTCGTTCTTGACGATGGCGGCGAGCACTTGCGCATTCGTCTCGAAGTCGTTGGGCAAGCTGCGGATCGCGCCGTCGGTGACGCGCTGGTACTCCTCGGCCGAGATCGGCTGCTTCGTCGGCAGGGCGCTCATGTCGGCGATGATGGCGCGGATCGAATCGCCCGTGCGGTCGGCCTGCACGGGTGCCATGACCTGCATCGTCACCGGCCCCGTCGCCTGGCTGATGCCCGAGCGTACGCCGTAGCTCCAGCCCTTTTCCTCGCGAATGTCGAGGTTCAGGCGCGAGAGGAAGCCGTTGCCGACGACGTCGTTCGCCAGCATCAGCGATTCCTCGTTCGGCGTGCGGCCGGTCAGCGGCAGCACCCGCCCGGCGAGGATCACCGACTGCGGCGAGTTCGGCCGGTCGATCAGCACTACGCGCGATGCGGGTGCGGGCGTCGCGGTGTCGAGCGATTTCACCGGCTTGGGTGCGGCCGGGGCCTTCCAGCCGCCGAACGCCTTTTCCAGCAGCGGCTTGAGCTGCTCCATGGTCACGTCGCCGACCACGGTGATCCGCGCGAGGTCGGGGCGCAGCCACTTGGCGTGGGCGGCGCGCAGCGCCTCGGGCGTGAGGGCGGCGAGCGCGGTATCGCTGCCGAGGCCGTCGCCGGGCTGGGCATAAGGATGGGTGCCGAAGAGTTCGCCGCTCATCGTACGCGAGGCCAGCGCGCTCGGCGTCGATTGGGCCTGCGCCAGTTCGGCCTGCGCCTGTCCGCGCGCGCGGTCGAAGTCGGCCTGCGCGAAAGCCGGATGCAGCAGCACGTCGGAGGCCAGAGCCAGCGAGGGCGCGAGATTGTCGCTCAGTGCGCTCAGCGTCAGGCTGCTGGTGTCGAGGCTGGCACCGGTGCCGATCGAGGCGCCGAGGCGCTCCTGTTCCTCGGCGATCTGGGTGGCGTTGCGGGTCTTGGTGCCTTCCTCGAGCATGCCGAGCATCAGCCCCTGCGTGCCCGGCGTGTCGAGCGCATCGGCCGCGTACCCGGCGTCGAAGTCGATCGACAGGACCAGCTTGGGCACCGTGGTCCGCCGCGCCAGCGTGACGGGGATGCCGTTCGAGAGCGTGGTGCGCTCGATCGCCGGGAAGGCGAGGGCGCTGACCGGCGCGACCGGCGGCGCGGTGCGCCTGGGCGCGGGGGCGAGCTTCGCGGCCTTGGCGGTCTTGCCTGCCGCTGCGGGCGGATTGGCGGCTTCGTCACCCCAGCCGCCCATCTTCGCGCCGTCCTCGGTGCGCGCGCCCGGCACCACGGCGATCTTGTAGACCGGGCGGCCGAGCCACCTGGCCATCGCGGTGCGCACGGCGTCGGGCGTCAGCGCGGCGATGGCCTGGAGGTCCGCCTTGTACTTGGCCGGATCGTTCGAATAGACCTGCCCTTCGGCCAGGGTCGCGCCCTTGCCGGAGAAGCCGCCGACCTGTTCAAGTCCGCCGATCTCGCTCGACAGGATGGAGGTGACGGCGCGGCGCACTTCGTCCTCGCTCGGCCCCTTGGCGACGAAATCGGCGATGACCTTGTCGAGCGCGGCTTCGGCCTTGGCGCGCTGGACGCCGGGCTTCACGTCCATCGAGGCGTCGAGGAAGCTGGCCTGCTCGAACGTCTGGGCAGAGGCGGTGACGGAGACGGCAAGCTGCTGCCCGCGCACCAGTTCGTTGTCCAGCCGCGAACTGGCAAGGCCGCCGAGGATGTGCATGCCGATGCGCAGCGCGGGGGCGTCCGCATCGTTGAGCCCGGGGCCGCTCCAGTCGCGGCTGAGGCGCAGGGTCGGCACCTGGTCGGTCAGATCGCGCGAGATCGGCGCGGGCAGGGTGACCGGCCCGGCCGCGACGGGGGCGACTTCAGGCCCCTTCGGGATCGCGCCGAACCACTTCTCGACCTTGGGTTTCGCGGTCGCCGCGTCGATGTCGCCCGAGAGGACGAGGACGACGTTGTTGGGGCCGTAATGGTCGGTGAACCACTTGCGCACGTCGGTCAGGCTGGCGGCGTCTAGGTCGGCCATCGAGCCGATCGTCGAGTGGTGATAGGGGTGGCCGACCGGGAACAGGCCCTCGGCCACCGCATATTCGGCGAGGCCGTAGGGCTGGTTGTCGCCCTGCCGCTTCTCGTTCTGGACGACGCCGCGCTGCTTGTTGAGCTTGTCCTGCGTGACGGCCGGGAGCAGCGCCCCCATGCGGTCGCTCTCCATGAACAGCGCAAGGTCGAGCGCGCCGGTCGGCACCGTCTCGATGTAGTTGGTGCGATCGTACCAGGTGGAGCCGTTGGTCGAGGTGGACCCGGCCGCTTCCAGCGGAATGTCGAAGTTGGGCACGTTGGATGAGCCGCCGAAGAACAGGTGCTCGTACAAGTGCGCGAAGCCGGTCTTGCCGCGCGGCTCGTTCTTGGAGCCGACCTTGTAGTAGAGCGTGACGCCCACGATCGGCGCCTTGCGGTCGGTGTGGACGATGGTGGTGAGGCCGTTGGCGAGGACGAACTTGTCGTAGGGGATGTCGACCTTCGCGACCAGTTCCTGCGGCGATGCGGCGGCGGGCCTAGGCGGTGCGGCCTCCGGTGCAGGCGGCGCCGTCGGCGTGCTGGCGACAGGCGTGCCGGAGGGGGCGGCAGCGCAGGCGGAGAGGAGGAGGGCGGCGGCGAGAGCGCTCAGGCTCGACGTGGATACGGATCGCATGAGCGGGAGGTTAGCAGCTTGTTTCGGCGTGGCCAGCGGCAAACGTTAAACGATATGTTCGCCCATAATTTCGTCATTGCGAGCGAAGCGAAGCAATCCGGGGCAGGTCTACGCCGCCCTGGATTGCTTCGCTTCGCTCGCAATGACGAGGCGGGAAATTTACCCCCGCTTGAAGATCTGCCCCGAATCGAACAGCGAGATTCGCCATTCGCCATCGGCATCGCGGCGGCATTCCATCTTCACGTCGGCCACCGCGAGCGGGTCGCAGTACTTGTCGAAAGGCCCGTCGCCCAGCGCCGCGAAGAACACCAGCAGGTAGCCGACTTTCGCATGGTCCTCGCCCTCGAAACCGACCCGCAGCGAGGTGATGATATGCCGCATGGTCATGAGGCCCGCGCCCGCCTTCATGGTCTCGGCGCGGCCCTTGTAGAACGCCTCGACCGCCGCCAGCCCCTCGCGCCACTGGCCGCCGACGTTGTAGCGGACATCCTCGGCGAGGCAGTCGGTCTTGCGCATCTTCAGGCCGTTGTGGATGTCGAGTTCGTCGCCCCACTCGTAGATCACCTGCTTGATCGCGAGGACGTCTGCCGCCTGCTGGGGTGTGAATTTCGCCATTGAGCCTCTTCCCGTGGGGTTATCGCGCGAAGGCTAGGGCAGGGCTTCGGGCGGGGCTAGGCCGGCGGGTGCTTTACCGCCCCGGCGAAACGCCCTCTGGCAAAACGGCAACGGGCACCCATCTTTGCCTCGGCAGCCGGCTCCGGCCTGCTCCTGTTGCGCCCGATCAACGACTTCGGGCATTTCACCGACTAAGGAAAAATTCGGGCGCCCAGCCCTTGTGTTGCATATAAGCAACACCATATGAGCGGGATCAGGAGGCACATTCCACAATGAATCTCGAAAAGTTCACTGACCGCGCCAAGGGTTTCCTGCAGGCCGCGCAGACCGTCGCGATCCGCCTGAACCACCAGCGCATCGCGCCCGAGCATATCCTCAAGGCCCTGCTCGACGATCCCGAAGGCATGGCCGCCGGGCTCATCAAGCGCGCCGGTGGCAACCCGGTGTTCGCGACGCAGGAACTCGACAAGGCGCTGGCGAAAATCCCCGCCGTTTCGGGCAGCGGCGCGGCCGGTTCGCCGGGTCTGGACAACGACGCCGTGCGTGTGCTGGACGCCGCCGAGCAGGCTGCGACCAAGGCGGGCGACAGCTTCGTTACCGTCGAGCGGCTGCTGCTGGGCCTCGTGCTGGCGACGACCACGGCGGCGGGCCAGGCGCTCAAGGCGGGCAATGTCACGGCGCAGGCACTCGAAGCCGCGATCACCGAACTGCGCGGCGGCCGCACCGCCGACAGCGCGGGCGCGGAGAACGCCTACGATGCGATGAAGAAGTACGCCCGCGATCTCACGCAGGCGGCGAAGGACGGCAAGCTCGACCCGGTCATCGGCCGCGACGAGGAGATCCGCCGCACCATCCAGATCCTCGCGCGGCGCACCAAGAACAACCCCGTGCTGATCGGCGACCCCGGCGTCGGCAAGACCGCCATCGCCGAGGGGCTCGCGCTGCGCATCGCCAATGGCGACGTGCCCGACAGCCTCAAGGACCGCAGCCTGATGTCGCTCGACATGGGCTCGCTGATCGCGGGCGCCAAGTACCGCGGCGAGTTCGAGGAGCGCCTGAAGGCCGTACTCGACGAGGTGAAGGGCGCTGACGGCCAGATCATCCTGTTCATCGACGAGATGCACACGCTGATCGGCGCGGGCGCTTCCGAAGGCTCGATGGATGCGGGCAATCTGCTCAAGCCCGCGCTGGCGCGGGGCGAACTGCACTGCATCGGCGCGACCACGCTCGACGAGTACCAGAAGTACGTCGAGAAGGACGCCGCCCTGCAGCGCCGCTTCCAGCCCGTGTTCGTGGGCGAGCCGACGGTCGAGGACACGATCTCGATCCTGCGCGGGCTCAAGGAAAAGTACGAGCTGCACCACGGCGTGCGGATCACCGACGGCGCGATCGTGGCGGCGGCGACGCTGTCCAACCGCTACATCACCAACCGCTTCCTGCCCGACAAGGCGATCGACCTCATGGACGAGGCCGCCAGCCGCATCCGCATGGAAGTGGAAAGCAAGCCCGAGGAGATCGAGAAGCTCGACCGCCGCATCGTCCAGCTCAAGATCGAGGAAATGGCGCTCGGCAAGGAGAGCGATTCCGCGTCGAAGGACCGGCTTGCCGCGCTGCGCGTGGAACTCAGCAACCTCGAACAGCAGTCGAGCGAACTGACCACCCGCTGGCAGAACGAGCGCGACAAGATCGCGGCGGAAGGCAAGCTCAAGGAACAGCTCGACGCCGCGCGCATCGAACTGGAGCAGGCCCAGCGTGGCGGCGACTACGCCAAGGCGGGCGAGTTGTCCTACTCGACGATCCCCGCGCTGGAGGCGAAGCTGGTCGAGGCGCAAGTCTCCGCCGGGAACGCCCTGCTGCGCGAGGAAGTGACCGAGGACGACATCGCCGGCGTCGTCAGCCGCTGGACCGGGGTTCCGGTCGACCGCATGCTGGAAGGCGAGCGCGAGAAGCTGCTCAAGATGGAGCAGATCATCGGCGGCCGCGTGATCGGCCAGACCGATGCCGTCGCCGCCGTCTCCAAGGCGGTGCGGCGCGCGCGCGCTGGCCTGCAGGACCCGAACCGGCCGCTCGGCTCGTTCCTGTTCCTCGGCCCCACGGGCGTCGGCAAGACCGAGTTGACCAAGGCGCTGGCGGGCTTCCTGTTCGATGACGACACAGCGATGGTGCGCATCGACATGTCGGAGTTCATGGAGAAGCACGCGGTCGCCCGCCTGATCGGCGCGCCTCCGGGCTATGTCGGCTACGAGGAAGGCGGCGTGCTGACCGAGGCGGTACGGCGACGGCCCTATCAGGTCGTGCTGTTCGACGAGGTGGAGAAGGCGCATTCCGACGTCTTCAACGTGCTGCTGCAGGTGCTCGACGACGGGCGCCTGACCGACGGGCAGGGCCGTGTGGTGGACTTCACCAACACGCTCATCATCCTGACCAGCAACCTCGGCAGCCAGTACCTTGCCGGGCTTGACGAGGGCGTGGACGTCTCCACCGTGGAGCCGCAGGTGATGGAAGTGGTGCGCGGGCATTTCCGGCCCGAGTTCCTCAACCGTCTCGACGAGATCGTGCTGTTCCACCGGCTGGGCCAGGAGCACATGGCGCCGATCGTCGATATCCAGGTGGCCCGCGTGCAGAAGCTGCTCAAGGACCGCAAGATCGTGCTCGACCTGTCGGACGCGGCGAAGCGGTGGCTGGGGCGTGTCGGCTACGACCCGGTCTACGGCGCGCGGCCATTGAAGCGCGCGGTGCAGCGCTACCTGCAGGACCCGCTGGCGGAGAAACTGCTGGCGGGCGAGGTGCCCGACGGCTCGCACGTCCATATCGAGGACGGCGACGGCGCGCTGGCGATCACCGTAGAGTGATGCCCATCCTCCCCGTCGCGGTGCGGCGGGGAGGATTATGAGCGGGCAATGACCTTAAATTGGATCGTCATTGCGAGCGAAGCGAAGCAACCCAGGGCGGTCTTGAACTGCCCTGGGTTGCTTCGCTTCGCTCGCAATGACGAGGGATATTACGATCCGAAGTCATCGCGTTCCCAGTATCAGTAATACCCGAGAAGCGCGCGAAGCCCGGGGGCGTTGAAGTCGACAAGCGCCTTCTGCTGCGCGTTCAATTCGTCGGGAATCTCGGCGGCGGCATTGAGGTTCTCGCGCGCGGTGCCGCTTTGCTTGCGGTCGGCGCCGATGCGGACCCGCTCGCGCCAGTCCTCGGGCACTTTCGCGAGGCCAGCCGCGTCGAACAAGCCCATGAAGAAGGCCTCGGCACGGCGGCTGTCGAGATCCTTCACCGCCTCGACCATGTCCTCGTAACGGATCACGGTGGTATCGCGCCCCATCCAGCCGAGTGCGTTGAACATGTACATGTCCTTGAGGCCCATCGATTTCTGGTGGATGCCGGTGATCATCAGGTTGATCAGGGCATCGACGCTCAGCCCCTCGTCCTTCACCAGCACGGCATTGTCGCCGAACTGTTCGGAAACGAAGAAGCGCGCGCGGGCCAGCACCCAGGTGTAGGGATCGCGCACCAGGATGATCTTGCGCGCGGGCGCGGCTTCCACCGCCGAGGCGTCGGAGAACAGCAGGTGCCCCCAACTCAACATATTACGCGAGGCGTCGAAGGCGCCGAGGTGGTCGAACAGGTTGCCCCACTGGATGAACGTCGCCTTGTAGTGGTCGGCAACGGGCACGAACATGCGCATGACATTGCGCAGCAGATGCGTGCCGGACTTCGGCACGGAATTGAGGAACAGCGGGCGAGGGAGCGCGACCTGCTCGAAGCGAGCGTTCTCTTCGTCGAGGGTATCGGGCTTGAGGCGGATGCGGGTCATCGGATGCCTGTGCTGTGGGATCGGAAGGACAGATAAAGCACAGGGGCGGGGAGCCGTCACTCCACCGCCCCCGTCGAAAGGTTGGTCGGGGCGCGCATGCGCGCCCCGACTGGGGAAACCCTCAGTACTTGGCCTTCACGCTCGCGAAGAAGCGGCGGCCGACCATGTCGTACTGCGAGTAGAACACGCCGTTGCCCAGGATGTCGGCACCGTTGCCGCCGACCACGGAAATGCGCGGCGGCTTGGCGTTGGTGAAGTTGGTGACGCCCAGGGTGAAGGCATATTTGTCCTCGTCGAGGTTCCAGGTCACCGATGCGTTGTGCTGGAACCACGCCGGGGTCGTCAGCCTGACGCAGCGGCCGTCCGGATAGGCGGTGCTGGTGTCGCAGATCGAGCCGCCGTCATCCAGAAAGTCCGGACGGTTATCGGTGCCGCCGATCATCGTCAGGCCATAGAAGAAGCTGACGTTGCTCCAGTCGAGGATCGCCTTGAAGTCGCCGGTCCACTTGGGATCGCCCGCTTCGCCGTTCGAGCTTTCGTAGAGGCCGCTGAACAGCGCGGTGGTATCCTTGAGCTGCCAGGTGATCTCGCTCTGCAGCGTCAGCTTCACGTCGGGCGTGAACTCGTGCGTGATGCGCAGCGTGGCGTCGATGCCCCGGTTGCGCTGGCTGTTCACGTTGATGAAGCTGTCGCGCACCGTGTTCACGTTCGAACCGTTGCCCTGCGAACCCGGAACGTCGTCGTTACGGGTGAAGTACGAGCACAGCGGATCGGTCGGATAGAAGTCCGAGTTGTAGCACTGCGACAGGATGTTTCCGGCGCCGAGCTGCGCGATCTCGCCGTTGACCTCGATGTCGAAGTAATCGACTGCAAGGCTGAAACGGGTATCGGGCAGGAAGCTGAAGCGCGGGGTCAGTATGACGCTGCCGGTGAAGGCCTTCGAGGTTTCCGGCTTGAGCAGGCCGATGCCGCCGCCGGTCACGATGGTCGCGCCCGTGCCCGCACCGGTGTAGTTCGCCGCGACGCCATCGGCCGCACAGTTGTCCGCGAACTGCTGCGAAATCGCGCCGTCAGCCAGTTTCGTGCCCCACTGGATGCAGGGGTCAATCTGGCGCTGGCTGAGGAACGAGGTCTGGTCGGCCAGGAACTGCTCGAACAGCGCCGGCGCGCGGAACGAAGTGCCGTAGGTGCTGCGCAGGCGCAGCCAGTCGTTGACCTGCCAGTTGAGGCCCAGTTTGTAGGTCCAGTTGCCGTTGTCGCTGTCGGAGAAGCCATCCGAAGACCGGATCGCCTTGACGTTGGTGACGCGCGCCGCGCCCGAGAATTCCAGGTTCTTGAAGAACGGAATGTCGGCGAGGATCGGGATGCGAACTTCGCCGAAGGCTTCGGTCGTCTGGGTCTTGCCGGCGGTGATACCCGCGCCGGTGCTGCCCCAGGCATTGTCGGCCAGCGTGATCGCGCCGGGCGTGTCGTTGATGCGGTCCTCGCGGTACGTCGCGCCGATCGCGATGCCGACCGGCCCGGCGGGCAGGGTAAGCAGTTCGGGGTTGGTGACGATCGCCTCGACGTACTTCTGCGTATAGGTGGTCTTGCCTTCCTCCCAGTCGGACAGGAAGTTGACTTCCTCGGGCGTCAATTCGCCGGCGAGGAAGTAAGGATCGTACCAGCGCACGTCCACGCATTGCTTGCCGCCGATCGGGGTGACCGGGTTGCCCATGTCGGCGCAAGTCGCATCGCGGCTGTCGCCGTAGGGATAGGCCATCGAGTCGGCGAGAATCTGCTGCGAACGGTAGATGCCCTTCGACTTCGAGTACTGGCCGTAGACGTCGTAGCTGAAGCCCTTGCCGATGTCTCCGCGCACGCCGAACAGGCCGCGGTAGTAGTCCACCCGCTGCGAGTTGTCGGAAAGGTTGGTGTAGCCGGTCGGGCTGAACAGTGCGGCGCCGCCCCAGCCTTGCGCCAGCGGGTTGCCCGCGAAGCCGCCTTCGTTGCCATCGGCATCGACATAGTCGAAGTATTCGCCGTAACCGAACTGCCAGATCTGGCGCGAGCCGTTCTGGTAGGTCTTGCGGCGGTTGAACAGGAACTCGCCGTAGACTTCGACCGCGTCGCTGACCTTGAAGGCACCGTCGGCATAGAGCGTGTAGCGCTCTGTCTGCGGGATGACGGTGTCCTGGTTGACGTAGGGGTGGTAGCTGTTCTGGACCGCGATCGATGCGGGATCGTAGCCGACGGGATACCAGCCCTCGGGGACGGCGATCTGGCCGGCGGTGGTGCGCGGTCCGATGCCGGGGATGTAGCGGCCCAGGTTGCTGCCCGGGTAATTGTACTGGAACAGCGTCACGTCGCCGACGCCCTGGCTTCCGGGGATGTTGGAGCCGTTGGGCGAGTAGTAGTAGCTGTAGTCGTAAGTCCAGACCTGGCCCCAGGGCAGGCCGCCGCAGCGATACTCGCCGGTGCGCGGATCGACGAGGTCGGCGCGGGTCTTATGGCTCTCGTCGGTGAAGACGTAGTCTTCCTCGCATTGCAGGTACTTGCGCTGTCCGCGCGCAAGTTCCTTGCGCTTGTAGTAGTCACCCGCGAGCAGGATGTGGCCGCGATCCCACGATTTGCCCCAGGTGAGCGAGCCGTTGTATTCCTCGCCGCCGCTGCGGGTGGGGACCGAGGTGAAGCCGTTGGCCTCGATGCCGTTGGTGTCGGTCTTGGTGATCAGGTTGACCACGCCCGCGACGGCGTCCGACCCGTAGATCGACGAGGCGCCGTCCTTCAGGATGTCGACGCGCTCCATGATCGAGGAGGGCAGCACGTTGAGGTCGAACGATGACACGCCGCCGCGCGTACCGGCGGGACCGGCACGGCGACCGTTGAGCAGGACCAGCGTGCGCTCGGCACCCAGGCCGCGCAGCGAGATCGTCTGGGCGCCGGAACCGCCGTTGGTCACGAAGTTCGACGAGATCGCCGAGGTGATCTGAGAGGAACCGCTGGCGATCGGCGAGCCCTGGATCATCGCGGCCGTATCGATGAGGCCCATCTTCTTCGACAGTTCGGGATCGACGATGGAGATCGGTGAAGGGCTACGGAACACATCGCCGCCCTTGATGCGCGAACCGGTGACCATGATGGTCCCTTCGTCGGCTGGCGGCGGGGTGTTGGGCGCCCTGAGATCCGGCGAGACCGGCGCGGTCTGCTCGGGCGCGGGGTCGCTGTCCTGTGCGAAGGCCGTGAACGGGGTGAGAAGTGCAATGGCTGGAAGGAACGCGGCACTGCGAAGCAGTCCGCCCTTGGTCCTGATCATGGTGTGTCCCCTGTATGCGTCTGCGGGCTCTGCCTGCCCGCGACCCGGCCGGAAATCCGGGTCATGGCCCCATCCTGCCCGGGCCGTTCGCGACTGCAACAAGGAACTGAAATGTTAGTGAAATAAATGCGTAATGGGTTGTAACATTACAACAGTTAGCGACCTTTAGTTGTCGATGGACGCATCATGTGTGTGCAAGTGTACATATCTTGTTTGGTGTGACGATGCGTGGTGCAAAAGAAAAGGGGCGGTCTCTTGCGAGACCGCCCCCCATCCTTTGGTTGTAACGACTTGGCTTAGAAGTCGACCTTCGCGCCGACGCGGAGGTAACGGCCCATGAACAGGCGGTCCGACCATGCCGGGTTGAACTGGTACAGACCATAAGCCGCGTTCGGGTCGTACTTCGGCTTGGTGTCCAGGATGTTCAGGACGTCGAAGTACAGCTTGAACTTGTCGGCAACCTTGACTTCGCCGTGACCGTCGAAGTTCAGGATACCCTTCGAGTGGCACTGGACCGGATCGCCGTTGTCGTAGGTGACCAGCTGGCCGTTCTCGGCACTGGCGGCGCAATCCTTGTACACGCCGCCGGCATCGGCCGAGGTGCTGGAGTAGCCGCTGGTGTAGCTGGTGGTCAGGGTGAAGCTGGCCTTGTCGTTGAAGTCCAGCGTGTTCTGCCAGGTCAGACGGAAGCGCGGGGCACCCGAGCACGAGGTCAGGTTACAGCCGCCGAGCGAACCGTCGTAGCGCCACACCGAGCCGTCCTCGTTTTCCTGCTCCAGACGGATCAGGTACGAAGCGGTCGCCTTGGTGTGCAGCGACACGGTGTTGGTCAGGCCGAACTGGGCATCGGCCGAGAAGTCGATGCCGCTACCCTTCATCGAGTTGGCGTTCTTGAACGAGCTGATGATCTGGCCAAGCAGCGGCAGCGCGTTCGGGTTCTCCGGATCGGCCACGCCCGGGGTGACGGTCACGCCCGGAATGTTCACGACACCGTTGTTGGTGTAGTACTGCGTGTAGAGGTCTTCCGAGGCGCTTGCCGACGTGATGACGTTCCTGATCTTCGTGTGCCAGTAGTCAAGCGTCAGCGTGATGTTGCGCTTGGGCTGCAGCACGACGCCGAAGGTGTACGAGGTCGACTTTTCAGGCTTCAGTTCGGAGTTGCCCGACGACGTGATGCCCGGCGAGTACGTGCCCGCGTAATAGTTCGGGTTGCTGGCATGCGCTGCGCAGAACGCCGTGTAGATCGGGCTGTCGCAGTTGATCTGGGCGCTTGTGTAGCCGGTTGCCGGCAGCTGGAACGATTCGTTCAGGTTGGGTGCGCGGAAGCCCTTCGAGAAGGTACCACGAACCTTGATTTCCTCGATCGGCTTGAACTCGGCCTCGAACTTAGGCGAGAAGTTCTTCTGGCCGGTCGAGTAGTGGTCGTACGACCCGTCCGCCTTGAAGCGCAGCTGGTCGAGGACTGGGATCGAGATTTCGTAGGATGCCGACCAGATGTCGCGGTTGCCCTTCACGCCCACGGCGTTGATGCCGTAGTAGCGCTCGGTCGGATTGTCGTTGTTCGGCGCGTTCGAGCTCGGGTTGTTGATCGACTCGTAGCGATACTGGCCGGCAACGGCGATGTTCACGAAGCCGCCCGGCAGCTCGAACACGTCCTTGTTGAGCGTCGCGATGACTTGGGCCAGCTTCGAGGTCGCCCGCTTGTTCTGGTCGGGGAAGACGAGCTGATCAGCTTCAGCCGAGTTGGCCGAGGGATCGACGAAGTTGTAGGTGCCCTGGGCGATGGCGTCCATCAGGCCCTGGAGATAGATGTAGCCGGTGTTCTTGACGTCCAGCGTGACCTTCGAGGCGGTCGCACCGAGCGAGAAGTTCCAGCCGTCGCCAACGGTGCCGTTGACGCCGCCTGACAGACGGTAGGTCTTGGCGTCGGTGAAGGTTTCACGCGGCTTGTCGGGCAGGCCGATGAGACGGGCAAGCTGGCCGTTGGCCGCATAGGGGTTGTTCGGGTTGAGCGTGCCGTTCGAGGCATCGCAGCCCGATGCCGTCAGCACACCGCCGGTGATCGACGAAGTGCCGTTCGAGCAAACGTAGGTCGGCAGGTAGATCTGGCTGACGGTAACCTGCTCACCACCGGCCGCGGTCTGGCCGACCCAGCCCGCATTGCTGGTCGAGTTGGCCGTCTTCACGTTGTAATAGTTGAACATCGCGAAGGCTTCGGTCGACTGGAAGCCGTTGTAGCTGCCGTCGGCCTGGATGCCGTTGCGGATGCCGTTGGTGAGGCAGCCCTGTTCAGCGGTGCCGCAGATGCCGCTCTGGTCGGCAGTGCTCCACGGGCCGCTGCGGTCGCGCAGGTACAGCGAGTCGTTGTGCTGGTACTCGGCGGTGGCGTAGATGTTGAAGCCCTGGTCTTCCAGGTCGCCGTAGCCGTAGGTCGCGTTGATGCGCTGCTCGCCGCCGTCACCGCGCTGCGAGATGCCCATCGAACCGTCGAGGTGCAGGCCGGTGATCTGGCGCTTGGTGATCACGTTGACCACGCCGGCGATGGCGTCCGAGCCGTAAGTGGCCGAAGCGCCGTCAAGCAGGGTGTCGATGCGATCGACGACGGTGCCCGAGATGCTGTTGACGTCGACGATGTTGCGCTGGGTGTCGTCCGCCAGCGGGTAATACGCGGTGCGCATGCCGTCGAACAGCGTCAGGGTGTAGGCGTTGTTGAAGCCGCGCAGCGACGGTGCGGTCGCACCGGTGGTGAAGCCGAAGGCCGACCAGCTCGCGGGAATGGTGCCGGCGTTGTTTGCGGTCAGGGTCTGCAGTGCGTCGGCAACGGTGGTGATGCCGCGCTTGGTCAGGTCGTCCGAGGTCACCGAAACGACCGGCGAAGCGGTGGCCGCTGCCGGGTTGCGGGTGATCGAGCCGGTGACGATGATAACGTTATCGTCGCCGTTGTCGGCCGCCTGGGGTGCTGCGTCCTGCGCGTGCGCGGTGCCGCACAGCAGTGCGAAAGCCGTGAGGCTCGTCGCGCCGCGCAGTGCGGCCTTCTGAATTGTGGTTTTCACTTTTGTGTCCCTTGTTGCTTCGTTCAGCAGGCGAATGCGTGACCAAGTTCGCCTGATGACCCGTTGCCGGCTTTCGGATGCGCGCACGCATCGTGATGCCATGTGAAATGTTGTTGCGCCGTAGGGTTCTCCTTTCAACGGAATTTGCCGCCATGGGGAAAATGGGTTGGCGATTGTGGCAATGACGCAACAGGCATTCGCGACGAACCGTTGCCAGTGTGCAACCGCACAAGGATTCCAGCCGATTAAGCGGAACAATAGACCTGTTGCATATGCGCATTGTCCACATGATTTCTTGCGCGGGGCATCGCCGTGGTGAAATCCTGTTGCGTTGTTGTAAATCCCTTCCGCGCAGTGGATTGACCGGCCGCCGCGACGCATTTAACCGATTGATTAAATAAGCTCGCACAAAACGTGTTGTTCGCTTCGTCTGATCGATCGCGAACGCGACAGAGAAAGGAAATCGGCATGGAACTCGGCAGTTCTGTCGCAGCAGTAGTCACGGGAGCGGCTTCTGGGCTTGGTGCGGCTACGGCGCGGGCGCTCGCAGGAAGAGGCGTGAAAGTCGCGATCTTCGATCTCAATGCCGATGCCGGTGAGGCGCTGGCCGCGGAAATCGGCGGGGTGTTCTGCGCCGTGAACGTTACGGATGAGGAAAGCGTAATCGCCGGATTCGCGAAGGCGCGCGCGGCGCATGGGCAGGAACGGGTACTGGTCAACTGTGCGGGCATCGCGCCGGCCGCAAAGACGGTCGGCAAGAATCGCGAGACGGGCGAGCCGAGGGCGCACGACATGGCGCTGTTCGAGAAGGCGATCGCGATCAACCTCGTCGGCACTTTCCGCTGCATCAGCAAGTCGGCAGCGGGCATGGCGACGTTGGAGCCGATCGATGCGGCCGGCTCGCGCGGGGCGATCGTCAACACCGCCAGCGTCGCGGCGCAGGACGGGCAGATCGGGCAGGCCGCCTATGCTGCATCCAAGGGCGGCGTGCTGGCGATGACGCTGCCGGTGGCACGTGATCTCATGAGCGAGGGGATTCGCGTCAACACGATCCTGCCCGGCATCTTCGAGACGCCGATGATGGCGGGAATGCCGCAAGGCGTGCAGGATGCGCTGGCGGCGATGGTGCCGTTCCCCAAGCGCCTCGGCAAAGCGGAGGAGTATGCGAAGCTGGCGCTGTTTATGTTGGAGCACGACTATCTCAACGGCGAATCGATCCGTCTCGACGGCGCCATCCGCATGGGACCTAAGTAAACGCCGATGAAGGACCGTCCGGTCTCCGCTCTAGACGTAGCGCCTCCCGGTGCGCGTGCGATGCTGCTCGATACGGCGAGCGCTATCATGCGCGACGGCGATGTGATCGACATCTCGCTTTCCGAACTGAGCCTTCGCTCCGGGCTGAACTCGGCGCTGGTGAAGTACTACTTCGGCAACAAGGCGGGGCTGCTCAAGGCGCTGCTCGACCGTGACTGGGAGGCAATCGTCGTCAGCGTCGATGCGCTCGTCGCCAAGGACGGGTGGGAGCCGGAGGCCAAGCTGCGGCGGCACTTGTGGAAGGTGGTCGATACTTTCTACGAAGTGCCTTACCTCAACCGCCTGACCATGCGCATGGTGCGCGAGAGCGACGATACCGAGGCGCGGCGCATCGCCGACTGCTACCTCTCGCCGATCTACCGCGCTTACGAGCAGTTGATCGGCGACGGGGTGCGGGCAGGGGTGTTCCGCGAGATCGACCCGCAGTTGTTCTACTTCACGGTGACGGGGGCGGTGGACCGCTTCTTCTCGGCGCGGCTGGTGCTCAAGCATTGCTTCGATCAGGACAGCCTGACCGAGGAACTGCGCGACCGTTACCGCGAGCATACCATCGACATCATCATGGCAGGCATTCTCGCGCACTGATGGCCCGCAAGAAGAAGCGTTACCTCACCGCGACGATGGCGGACGGCTACGTCAAGACCATCGGGCCGACGGCGGATACGTTCACGCATTACTGGCGCGTGGTGGCGGAACTGCAGAACGGCAAGACCGAGGTGTTCTGGGGGCATGCGCGTTCGCTGGCGGAGGCGAAGAAGAAGCGCCTGCCGCTGGACGAGGCAGCCAGAATGCGCGGCTGGAAGGGGTTCGCCTTCGAGATCGCCGAGCTTGTCGAGACGGATAGCGAGTCAGGTCACGAGGACTGACGAGACGCTTGACAGCCGATGCCATCGGATTGATTTCACAGGGCGATGGGGCTCGGTTGGGGGCCTGTACCGGGGAAATCATGGCGGCTTCGGGAAGCGAGGCAGGCGACTTGCGTGCCGGCAGTTACCGACTCACGCAATTGGAGGCGGTGCGTGGAATCGCTTCGCTGGTCGTGGTGTTTCATCATTTCGCGCTGGGTTTCGTACCGGCGATACGCCTGCGTTTTCCGGATGGGATCGCCGGGACGCCGTTGTTCTGCCTGATCAACGGTTCAGCGGCGGTGACGTTGTTTTTCGTGCTGTCCGGCTTCGTGCTGACGCGCCGCTATTTCGATCGAGGCCGGGCAGGAGGTGAACTGGCAATAGCGGCGGCCAAGCGCATGCCGAGGCTATGGGTTCCGGCGACCGCTTCAGCAATCCTCGCGTGGCTGGTGATCAGCCTGGATCTGACATGGAACGTCGAGGCGGCGCGATCGACTGGCAGCGACTGGCTGAGGCTCTATGCCAACGCCGGATTTCCAGCCGTTTACCGGCCGGACTTTGCAACCGTCATGGGGCAGAGCGTCACGCTCTTCTTCCACCCTGCCAATCCGGGGCTCGTCAACACGAACCTCTGGACGATGTATTTCGAGCTGTTCGGCAGCATGCTGTGCTTCGCCATCGTCTGGCTGTTGCTTGCAATGGAAGCGCGCCGCTGGTGGCCGGTCGTGCCGGCCGGAATGACGGTTCTGGCCCTGATCGCGGTGCTGGGAGCGGCGGCGCTGCCGTTCCTGCTGGGAGCATGTCTCGCCAGGTTCTATCGACATGGGGGACTGTCGTTGTCGAAGATCGGCGGTATCGGGCTCATGCTGGCGGGGCTGGCACTGTGCGGCATGGACGGTTTCGTCCCCGAGAACATCGGCGCTGTCATAATCCTGCTCGCGGTTCTCGCATGCCCATCGCTGGCGCGAGGGCTGTCCGGGCGTTTCGGCAACTTTCTGGGGCGCTATTCCTTTCCCGTCTATCTGGTCCACCTGACCGTCATCCTGTCGGCATCCAGCTTCGTGTTCGTGAAACTCAATGACCGGGGATGGGACGGGGCCCTCGTGTTGCTGGGCACGGGGGTAGTGACGCTGGTACTGACCTTCCTGGCAGCGTGGCCCTTCGTCGCGCTCGAGGATTGGTGGGTGCCGAAACTCAATCGGATTGCCGGTATCGTGCAGCGCGGGTTGTCGCCGTCGCGGCCAGCCTAGGCTTTGGCGTCACCCCGCCTTGCCCGGCCCGGTGCCCGAGAAGGCATCGCCGATCGAGCACGCCGCAGGGCCGAGGATGACGACGAACAGCGTCGGCAGGATGAACAGGATCAGCGGCACGGTCATGATCGCGGGCAGGCGCGCGGCCTTTTCCTCGGCGCGCATCATACGTTCGTTGCGGAATTCGGCCGAGAGCACGCGTAGCGCAGAGGCCAGCGGGGTGCCGTAGCGTTCGGTCTGCACCATCGTCGTCACCACGCCCTTCACCGCGTCGAGGTTGACGCGATAGGCGAGGTTCTCGAACGCGGCGCGGCGTTCGGTGAGGAACGAGAGTTCGATCGAGGTCATCGAGAACTCGTCGCCCAGTTCCGGGTAGGCGCGGCCCAGTTCGCGTGAGACGCGCTCGAAGGCGGCGTCCACGGTCAGGCCCGCTTCGGCGCAGATGACGAGCAGGTCGAGCGCGTCGGGCAAGCCCTTGCGGATCGCGTCGGTGCGCTTGGAGACGAGGTTCTGGATATAGATGTCCGGACCTTTGTATCCGGCTAGCACCATCGCGGCGAAGCCCATGAACTTCTTGAAGCTCGACCAGTCGGGGAAGTAGTCGATCCCGTAGATCACCAGTGCGGCGAAACCGCCCAGTACGATCGGCGCGACGAGGCGCGCGAGGACGACCGCGACGGCCCATTCCTTGTTGCGGATGCCGGCCTGCGCCAGCTTCTGCTGGATGGTCTTGATCTGGCTGTCCTGCAGCATCCGCGCCTTGCCGAGGAACGCACCCATCTTGTCGGTGGTGTCGTTGCGGCGGATCAGGCTCTGGCGCTTGCGGGCGGTGGTTATGATGCCCGCCTTGAGCTGCTCGCGCCGGGCGTTGAGCGCCTTGACGCGCTTCTGCATCGGATCGCGGATGGTGATCGCGGTGTAGATCGCGAAGAGCACCGCGGCGGCCGCGACGATTGTGAGCAGGGTGCCGACGTAAGTGACGTCGAAACCGAGGAGGGTGGGACCGGCGGGTTGTTCGAGCATGTGCTGGTCCTCAGATCTCGAAGCTGACCATCTTGGCCATGATGAAGGCACCGATGCCCATCCAGATAGCGCCGCCGATGCCGGCGACCATCAGGCGCTCGTCGATGAAGAACTGGCCGATGTACTGGGGGCTGATCCACCAGATCATGAAGAAGACGATGAAGGGCAGCGAGCCGACGATATAGGCCGAGGCCTTGGATTCCGAGCTCATCGCGCGGATCTTGAGCTTCATCTGCGCGCGCTTGCGCAGCACGTCCGACAGGTTCGCCAGCGTCTCCGCCAAATTACCGCCGGTCTCGCGCTGGATGGCCAGGGTGATGCAGAAGAAGTTGAATTCGGGCATGTTCAGGCGGTCGGCGGTTTCCTGGAGGGCGTCCTCCATGGTCTTGCCGACTTTCATGCGGTCGGTGATGAGCTTGAATTCCTCGGCGACGGGGCCGGGGATTTCCTGCGAGACGATGGTGAGCGTCTCCGACACCGGCAGACCCGAACGCAGACCGCGCACGAGCAGATCGATGGCGTCGGCGAACTTCACGGTGAAGGCGTTGGAGCGGCGCTTGATGAAGTGGCTGACGACCATGTGCGGCAGCCCCGCGCCGACGAACACGCCGAATGCGAGCGCGAGAAACATCGCGCCGGACTTCATGAAGATGAGCAGCGTTATCACCGCACCGAGGCCGATCGAGCCATAGAGGTACTGCTGCATCGTCCAGGGCAGGCCCGAACGGTGCAGGCGCAGCGCCAGCGCTTCCGCGCGCGAGGCAGAGCCGGCGATCTGGTGGATTCGCGGCTTGCGGGCGGCGACGGCGCGGCGCATCTGCGCCTCCAGCCGATCGCTGGCATTGCTCGAGTGACGGAAACGCACCGACTTCAGGCGCCGGGTCGATTCCTTCTTGGGCGACGGCCCGGAAAGCAGCGCCCAGATGAGCAGCGCGAAGCCCGTGAGCCCCGTCGTTACCATGATGACCTGAAGGAAGTTCATAGCCGTTACCGAACCTTGAGAAGCATCGCCTTACGAGGACGCCGGGGCCTTCTTCTTCGCCTTGGGCATTATCGCCTTGAGGTCGAACTTACCGAGCAGGGAAGGCTTGGCGGTGGCACCGGCTTCATCGCCGATGTCGGCGATGTCGCGGGCGAGATCGCGCAGCACCGCGCCGGACTTGGCCGCGCGGTTGGCATCTGCGAACGTCTGGCCCAGCTTCGCGGCCATCGACGCGGCCTTGAGGTCATAGGGAATCGACACGTCGATCTTTGTCTCGATCGAGGCTTCGAAGTCGGCCTTGCTGATCTCGGCAAGCGTCGCCTGAACCTTGTTGGCGACGATGATCACGCGGGTCTGCGGGGCATTGGCCTTGAACCAAGACAGCAGGCGGATGGTGTCGCGCGCCGAAGCCAGCGTCATCTCGGTCACCAGCACCGCGACGCCGAGGTCTGCTATGAGCTGCGGGAAGTTGATCAGCATGTTGCGCGGCATGTCAATCACGGTCATCTCGAACGCGGCGCGGAACTCTTCGGCCAGCTGCTGGAAGGCGGAGCCGTCGGTCAGCAGCGGCGCGTTGATCGGTGCCTCGGCGGAAAGGATCGCAAGGTTGTCGTTCGCACGGATCATCGCACGTTCGATGAACAGGCCGTCGATGCGGCTGGGGTTCTCGATCGCGTCGGTCAGGCCGCGGCCCGGCTCTAGGTCGAGGCACAGCGCCCCGGTGCCGAAATGGATGTCGAGGTCGAGCAGAGCGGTGGGCAGCTTGTGGTCAGTGCTGA
Source organism: Novosphingobium resinovorum (assembly GCF_027922145.1). Taxonomy (GTDB): domain Bacteria; phylum Pseudomonadota; class Alphaproteobacteria; order Sphingomonadales; family Sphingomonadaceae; genus Novosphingobium; species Novosphingobium resinovorum. The sequence continues at coordinate 433,958 of NZ_BSFC01000044.1, forward strand.
ACAGCCATGCCAGCGACGTGGCGATGGTCGAGGCGCCGACGCCGCCGCGCGTGCCGATTACGGCGGTCGAGACATGATGCTTGCCCGCCGCCACGTCATGCGTGCGCGGGGTCGAGAACACCGACTGCGCCTGCGCCAGCGCATCGCGCAGGGCGGCGGGCTGCAGCGGCTTGAGCAGGTAGTCGTGGATGCCGCTGGCGATGAGATCGCGGTAGAGGCGCACGTCGTTGACCTGGCCAACGGCGACGACGACCGTGCCCGGCTCGCAGACTTCGGCCAGAGCGTTGATGTCGCTCAGCGGGTCGCCGCTCTCCGACAGATCGACGAACAGGATGTTCGGGCTGGCCGCAATCGACAGCGACTGGACGGCATTGCGCAGGCCGCCCTTGTAGCACTTCTCCGGCTGCCAGCCCATCTCGATGGCGATGGGGCGCAGCACGTCGAGCGAAGCCTCGTCGCAGAGGAACGCGGCGAACTGGTCGCGGCCACTTGGACCGCCTGTCTTCCAGGGAGCGTTCATGGCCATCAGTTTTCCTTGCTGCCGGTCTGCGAGACCGAGTTGCCCTTGCCGGTCGTCCCGGCGGCGCGATAGGCACCGATCGCCTTGTTCGACGTCATCACTGCGGTCGATCCGGTGTCGGTCTGGCCGTGGATCAGGTCTTCCGGATTGGCGACCATGGCGGCGAGGTTGGAATTGACTGCGCAGCCGTAGTTGGTCGAGGTGGCGTTGCCGGGGTTGAAGTCGCTCTTGGCCGACCAGTCCGGGCAACCCGGGACATAAGCCTTGGAACGGCTGATGGTGATGCGGGCTGTGCCTGCCGGCACGGTGCCGGATGCCGCCGTGACTTCATCGAGCACGACGCCGTAGCGATCCGCGACCGCCGCGATCGCGCCGCGGGTGGCGGCGCTCATATTCGGATCGTCGACTGCGATGCGATCGCCATACTTGAGGCCCATGGCGTCGAACCAACCGGCAAGGCGGGCCTGTTCACCATAGGCGAGGCCGGAGCCGCTGCTGGTCACGTCGATGCTGTAGTCCGATTTCTCGACCACCGGCTGGTGGACCGAATAGACCGAACGATTGGTCGGTACGCCGCCGCAGGCCGCCAGTGCGAGGCCGAGGCTGAGGCAGATTGCGGTACGGGCGAGAGTAGACTTGCGCATGATGGTCACCTTTCTCGCTTAGAAGCTGAAGCCGGGCTTGGCGGAGTTGTCGGAGCTGCGGCGGGTGCTACCGCCCTGGCTGGACGAGCCCGAGGGCGCGTTGGTCGCCTCGGGACGCTTCGCACCGCTGGCGCCGTCGCTGTCCATGTTGCCAAGCAGACGCTGCAGTTCGTTGGGCGAGTTGAAACCATCGGTCGGCAGCGCGATCTGCGAGGACGAATTCATCGGATTGACCAGATAGGGCGTCACGATGATGACCAGTTCGGTCTCGCCGCGCTTGTAGCTGGTCGAGCGGAACAGCGAGCCGAGGATCGGCAGGTCGCCCGCGCCCGGCATCTTCTGGATGGTGTTGGTCGCGCTGTTGCTGAGCAGGCCCGCGATCATGAAGCTCTGGCCCGAGCCCAGTTCCACGGTCGTCTCGGTGCGGCGCACGGTGAGGGCCGGGATTTCGTAGCCGTTGAGCGTAACGGCGCCTTCGCTAGAAAGCTCGGAAACCTCGGGGCGCACGCGCATCGAGATCCGGCCGTTGGCGAGCACCGTCGGGGTGTAGCTCAGGCTGACGCCGTACTTCTTGTACTCGATCGAGGTTGATCCCAGGCCCTGGCTAAGGGGAATCGGGAATTCGCCGCCCGCGAGGAAGTCTGCCGTCTCGCCCGAGAGCGCGGTGAGGTTGGGCTGGGCCAGCGTGCTGACGAGGCCGATCGTCTCGCCCGCGTCGAGCGCGCCGAGCAGGTCGATGCCGAGCAGCTTGCCGCCGAGGCCCAGCGTGGTGCCGGTGGCGTTGGGCGTTATGGACGAGGCGCCGGTGCTTGCTTCGTCGCCAACGATGATCGGGCCGCCGTGCGTATACTGCGGGAACTTGCCCGAGCCCTGGCCGATCACGAACTTGGCGCCGGTAGAGGCGTCTGAGCTAGTGATGTTGACGCTCATCGATTTCACCAGCGAGCGGCTGACTTCGGCGATGCGGACCTGCAGGTTGACCTGCAGCGGCGTCGCGATGCGCAGGCGGCTGATGACGTTGGCTTCCTTGCCCGCGTAAGCCGTGACGAGGCGTTCGGCCTCTGCGGCGTCTTCGGGGTTCTTGATCGTGCCTGTCAGCAGAAAGGTGTTCGAGCCCATCGTCGAGACGCCGATCCGGGCGTCCGGTATGGCGAGACGCAGCATCGAATCGACGCTGTCGAGGTTGGAGCCCACGCGTACCGTACCCGACCAGACGACCGCGCCCGCCGCATTGCTGGCATAGACCGTGGTGGTGCCGCCGGCCTTGCCGAACACGTAGAACTGCTTTGCCGACTTCACCTGGACATCCGCGACCGCGTCGTTGGCGACGAATACGTCGGCCATCGAACCCGGTACGTTGACGAGCTGGCCGCTGCCGATCGACAGGCTGACGTCCTGCGCCGGGTGAACGACCGAGGCGGTCTGGGCCTCGGCGGACGCGACGCTCACGGCGGCCAGCGACGGGACGGCAGTGGCGGCGATCAGTGCGGACTTGAGAAGACGCTGCTTCATCGAGATGCCCTCAAAGGGTGACGGACGGTGCGTGGAGGCGGTCATCGTTACTTGCCCACCGGTTCTACGGTGGTTTCCTTGCCGCGAGTTACGCGGACCACGGGGCCAACATGGACCGGCGCTGCGGCCACCTGCGGCGCGGCACCGACGGCGGGAGCGGCCGGGGCAGGGGCGCTGCCGCCCTGTGCCGGGCGGCTCGAACGCTGGAAGCGCGAGACGTCGGCGCCGGTAACGTACGTGGTGGCGCCGTCCATCGGGCGGTTCATGGCCTGGCTCATGAACTTCTCTTCCTGCTCGCGGGTCGCACCCTCGGGCAACTTCACGTCGCCGCTGGCGAGGATGCGGTCGAATTCGCCCTGGTTGTCGGAGATCGCGCGCAGCGACAGGCTGAGCGTGCCGATGGTTTGTGCGACGGCGACCTTCTCGGCGATGCGCGGGGTGACTTCGAGGGTGACGGTGCGGAAGCCCTGCACGACCGTCTTGCCGTCCTCCACCGTGCTGGCGGTCGCCTGGTCCGTCGCGAGGACCCGCAGGTTGCGCAGGATCGTCTCGGCGGTGCGCAGCGAGTCGCCTTCGCCCTTCACGTCCTGCGTGAGGACGAGGTCGATGCGGTCGCCCGGGAAGACGAAGCCGCCGACGCCGGTGTCGGCCGAGACCGAGATGGTGACGGCGCGCATGCCCGGTCCGAGCGCGGCGGCAAGGAACCCGCGATCGCCCGGCGCGACGAGCGCTCCCTGGGTCAGCGGCTGGCCGGCGGTGATCGGAAAGCGCACGACGGTGCCGAGCAGCTTGGTCATGTCGGCCTTGCCGTCGACGTAATAGGCGTCCTGGACGAGGTTGTCCGGCCAGCTCTGGAAAGAGACCGAATCGGCGGTGATGATCGTGCCCACCGGCAGCGCGCGCTGGGCGACCAGCACTTTGGGGCCATTCTGGTCGGCGGCCGGAACGGCTCCGGCCTGCGGCGCGCCCCCGCCTGCGAACATCGTCCTCGCAGCAAATGCGGTGAAGGCTGCGACGAGCAGCGCAACCGCGAGCAGCACCACTTTCTTCCTGTCCATGGCTTGGAAAGCCCCTTAGCAAAATCCCCGAACTGTTCGGACTTATGAGGTAAATTGGTTAAGAACGGGTTCACCCCGTTGCTTGCGTAAACCGCGTTAGCTTCAGCCTGCGATTCCGGCGGAATGCGCGGCGCTGAGCGTCTGCGAACCCATCACCCACAGCGATGCGGCGGCGATGGCGATGCCGTAGGGCACCTCGATTCGCGACTTCTGGCGGCGCATGATGTGGCGCATCCCGAAGAGGAACAGGCCCAGCACCACGATCGCGGCGAGGGGGATCGCCCAGAGGCCCGGCAAGACCCCGGCGACGGCCTCCATGGTTGCGGGCTCCACCACCGGGCGATGCGTCGCGATGGCGAAGACGATGGCGCCCGCGCACCACACCCAGGCGAAGGCGACGAGCCCGGCGAGGGCGTCGCGCACCATCTCCTTGCGCCCCGGTTGCATGTTGAATGCGGCCATTGCCAGCGAGGCGCCGCCGCCCAGCACCGCCATCAGCACGACCAGTTGCAGGAACGCGGCAGGCGAGAACCACAGCGCCAGCGCGGTCAGCAGCTTGACGTCGCCGCCGCCCATCTGGCCGATGGCGAAAAGCACGCAGGCCACCGCGAACGTCGCCGCCGCCAGCCCGATCTGCACGCCGATGTCGAAGGGGCCGAGCCCCATCGCCAGCCACCACAGCGGCGCGGCGACCGCGATGCCCAGGTTCAGCCAGTTGTCGATGTGCCGCGCGCGCAAGTCGGTGAACGCCGCGACGAGCAGCGCCGTTGCCAATGCGGCCAGCAGTGCGTAGGAAAATACAGCGCCCGTCATGCTTTTCATCCTATCGGATCGAGAGCGCTCTACCTCGGCAACCGCTACCAAATAGTAACCACGACATATCGATCACGAACCGGGGCTTCCCATCATAGTGACCTCCGCCGTCGAAAGTCTCGTCAAGTCCCCCGCGCGCCGGGCGATTCCCGCCGAAGCCCGCGAATCGCGCTGGGCCTTGCCCGATGGCCACCTGCTGCGCCGGATCGACTGGCAGGGCGGCAGGCGCGGCTCGATCCTGTTCATGCCCGGGCGCGGCGATGCTTACGAGAAATGGCTGGAAACCCTCGACGGCTGGCACCGCGAAGGCTGGAACGTCACTTCGGCCGACTGGCGCGGGCAGGCGGGTTCGGGCCGCCTCGGCCGCGATGCGGCGACGGGCCACGTGCCCGATTTCGCGCTTTGGGTGAAGGATTACGCCGCGCTCTATGCCGACTGGGCCGCCTCGACGCCGGGACCGCACATTGCCATTGCGCATTCGATGGGCGGGCAGATTGTGCTGCGCGCGGTAGCCGAAGGCGTCGTGCGGCCCGATGCGCTGGTGCTCTCCGCACCGATGCTGGGCATTCATCCGACGTGGATTCCGGCAGGCGTGCTGCACCGGGTCGCGCGGGGCATCGTGCGGCTCGGCGATCCGCGCCGCCCGGCATGGAAAGGCGGCGAGAAGCCCGGCGCCCAGCCGAAGGCCCGCAGCCTGCTGCTCACCCACGACGAGAGCCGCTACGACGACGAGGACTGGTGGCGCCGCCAGCGCCCCGTCATCGGCATGGGCGCGGCCAGTTGGGGCTGGATCGAGCGTGCGCTCGCCTCGATCCGTTCGCTGGAGCGGCCCGGCGTGCTGGAGGCGGTCGAGGTGCCGGTGCTGCTGCTGGGCACCAGTATCGACGGCCTCGTCTCCTGGCGCGCGATCCGCCGCGCGGCCGCGCGCTTGCCGCATGGTGAACTCGTGGCCTTCGGGTCCGAGTGCCGCCACGAAATCCTGCGCGAAGTCGATCCGGTGCGCACTCGTGCGCTCGATGCCATCAGGGACTTTCTCGATCGCCGTGCCCCCGCTAGGGGCTGACCGCGATGGAAGCAGCGTTCGATATCGTCGTCGTCGGGGCCGGCATGGCCGGGGCATCTCTGGCCGCGGCCACCGGCACGCGCGCAAGGGTGCTCATGCTGGAAGCCGAGGAGCGGCCGGGCTATCACGCCACTGGCCGTTCCGCTGCCTTCTGGACCGAGAGTTACGGCGGTCCCGGGGTCCAGCCGCTGACTACCACCTCCGGGCCGGCCCTGCGCGAACTCGGCGTCCTGACCCCGCGCGGCGCGCTGACGCTCGGCCGGGCCGGGCAGGAACGGGAAGTCGAACTTTTCGCCGAGCGCTACCGTGCCGCAGGGGTGGAAATACACCTGCTGAGCTGTGCGGAGATCGTCGCCCGCGTGCCCGGCCTGTGCCCCGAATGGACTTGCGGTGCACTGGAGCCGAGCACGTGCGACATCGACGTGGCCTCTCTTCATCAGCACTACCTTGCTGCGGCACGCCGCGCAGGTGTCGAGTTATGGTGCCGCGCCGGACTGACGGCGGCGCAGCGCAATGCCGATGGCTGGGCGCTGACGCTCGCGGACGGGCGGCAGGTTCAGGCGGGCGTGCTGGTGAACGCGGCCGGAGCCTGGGCGGACGGCGTGGCAAGGCTGGCGGGCATCTCCCCGCTCGGCATCGCGCCCTATCGCCGCACGATCGCGCAAGTCGCCGTCGCCGCCGATGTGCCTGACGACCTGCCGCTGGTCCTCGACGTGGCGGAGACGTTCTACTTCAAGCCCGAGAGCGGCCGCCTCTGGCTCAGCCCGCATGATGAGACGCCGAGTGCGCCGTGCGACGCCGCGCCCGAGGAGATCGACGTGGCTCTCGCGGTCGACCGCTTCGAGCATGTCGTCGACTGGGCAGTCGAGCGGGTGGAGCATCGCTGGGCGGGCCTGCGCTCGTTCGCGCCGGATCGCCTGCCGGTCTACGGCTTCGCGCCCGGTGACGGTGCGTTCTTCTGGTTCGCCGGGCAGGGCGGGTTTGGCATCCAGACTGCGCCCGCCGCCGCCGATCTGGGCGCGCGGCTGCTGATGGGCGAGGCGCCGGGCGAGGTCGATCCGGCTCCGTTCGCGCCGGGTCGCTTCGGCTGAGTTCGACCTTCGCGGCGCTTGCGTCCATGCGCGCAAATTGCTCATCTGCGGCTGGGAAATGACACCCGCATGGAGAGTCGCAAATGGCCCATCGTTTCGAAATCCGGAAGAACAAGGCCGGAGAGTTCGTCGCCTACTTCTGCTACAATTCCGAGACCATGTTCTGGACCGAAGGCTATTCCAGCAAGGCCAGTGCGAAGAGCGCGATCGAATCGCTCAAGAAGAACGGTCCTGGTGCCGACGTGGTCGATACGACCACCGAATAACCGTCACTCCGCGTTCGGGGCGTCCGGGGAGCCTTGCGGCACCTTGCGCCCCGGCGCGACGAAGTGCCATGCGAGCAGCACCGGTTCCAGTACCGCCATGCCGACGAACACGCTCAGCAGGCGCTGCGCAGCGGGGCCGGCAGCGGCATGCTCGTAGCTGTCGGGCACCAGCACGACCAGCACCGCCAGCGTGAACTGCAGGCCAAGGTAAGTGACCTTGGGCAGACCGTTCTCGATATGACGGCCGATGATGATGCCGAGGCAGGTGCCGGCGATGAGCACCGGTGCGCTTCCTTGCGCCAGAAGCAGCACGACCAGCGCCAGCCCGCCACCTGCGATACACCCGAGCGCGCGCTGGAACAGCCGCCGGGATACGGGGACGAAGCCGCTGGCGCCGATCCCGGCGACCGGCACGATCATCACTGCCATGATCGTCACTGCTGCCTGCGGTAGCTCGGGCAGGTCGAACAGCGCGTGGAGCAGGGGCAGCATCGCGATCGCAAGCCCCGCCTGCGAGGCATGGCGCGCCGCGTGAGGGTGCCAGCGCATCCGTTCCGGCGGGGCCTTGCGATCCATCCACCAGGGCTTGCCCGTCAATGCGCCCGCAGCGAGGCTTACCAGCGTGCAGGCGACGGTGCCCGCGACGACTTCCAGCAGGCGCGTCTGGGCGAAGTGGATAGTGTCGAGGTCCGGCCGCTCGATCTTGTCGAACAGGATCATCTCGAAGGTCAGGCCGAACAGCAGCCAGGCGTAAGCGCGCCGCGCCGTCAACATCCCGTAGAGACCGATCGCGCCGACCAGTTCGGCTGCGATCATCGCCAAAGGCAGCGAGCGCGCGGCATAAGGCACCACCAGCAGTGCCAGTCCCGAGCCTATCGCCGTGCCGACGATCCGCATCACCCCGCGCACGAGCGTCTCCGCCACGTCGCTCTTGAGCAGGACGAAGGCGCTGAAAGCCGCCCATGACACCATCTCCGCGCCGATGGCACGGGCGATGACGATCGCCAGCAATACGGAGGCGACGCAGGCCCACTCGTCCGCCATGCGCGGGCCGGGGGTGACGAGCGCGCGGATTTCGGTCTTCAGGATCGGGGGAAGAGAGAGCATCGCGGTGACCTTAGAAAACCCACCCCGCTGCGACTAGGCGATAAATCGCCAAATCTCGCGACCCTCCCGCAAGCGGGAGGGCAAGTTCATGTCTCCCCTCCCGCAAGCGGGAGGGGCCGGGGATGGGCCTTCGCTTTGCGTTAAGCCGCCGCCTTCGCCGCGTCGCTCGCCAGCTTGTCCACGCGCTCGTTCTCGGCATGGCCGCTGTGGCCGCGCACCCATTGCCAGTCGACCTTGTGGCGACCGGCGGCCTCGATCAGATCGTGCCACAAGTCGGCATTGCGGACCGGCTGCTTGCTGGCGTTGACCCAGCCCTTCTTCTTCCAGCCGTGGACCCACTTGGTAATTCCGTCGATGACGTACTTGCTGTCGGTGAAGAGGGTGACGTCGCAAGGCTCGATCAGGGCGCTCAAGCCCTTGATCGCGGCCGTCATCTCCATGCGGTTGTTGGTGGTGTCCGGCTCGCCGCCCGACATCTCCTTCTCGTGCGGACCCATGCGCAGCAGCACGCCCCAGCCGCCGGGGCCGGGATTGCCCTTGCAGGCGCCGTCGGTGAAGATCTCGACCTGCTTCATGCGAATACTCCCGCATTTTCCGGGTTCGCGTAGAAATCCAGACGCCGGGCGAAGGCCATCGGGTCCTTGGGCGTCACGAGCGCATCGGCAGGCGTATTGAGCCAGTCGTAGGCTCGCGTCGCCAGGAAACGCATCGCCGCGCCGCGCGCGAGCAAGGGCAGCGCCGCGCACTCGGCCTCGCTGAGCGGGCGCACCGCGGCATAGCCCTCGAGGAGAGCGCCGGAGAGCGCCGGGTCGAACCGGGCGCCGTCGGAACTGAAGCACCATGCCGCGTGTGTCACGGCAACGTCGTAAGCGAACAAATCGGTGCAGGCGAAGTAGAAGTCGATGAGTCCTGTAACCTTGTCGCCGAGCATCAGGACGTTGTCGGGAAACAGGTCGGCATGGATCACGCCACGCGGCAGATCGGCGGGCCATTCGGCGGCCAGCAGCGCCAGTTCGCGCTCGACGATTCGGCCAAGTTCAGGGTGGATCGATTCGAGCGCCTCGCGCCCGCAATCCTTGAGCAGTTGCTGCCAGGCCGGGAGCGCCAGCGAGTTCTCGCGCGATGCGGGGAAGTCAGCCGCCGCCAGATGGATCTGCGCGAGCGCTCCGCCGACCGCACGGGCTTGCTCGGGCGTTGGCTCGGAGACTGGGACGCCGGGCAGGAACTCGATCAGCGCGAGCGCCTTGTCGCCCTCGGGCGTGCGGTGCAGGCGGTGGCTGGCGCCCTCGCAGTCGTGCATGGTGCGGGCGACGGGCGCGCCGTGCGCGGCGAGGTGATCGAGCAGATCGAGGAAGAACGGCAGGTCCGCGATCTCGGTGCGGCTCTCGAACATCGTCAGGATGAAGCGGCGCGCGGTTCCGGCCTGCTCGGTCTCGATCAGCCAGTTGCTGTTGGAGACGCCCTCAGCGATGCCCTTGGCGGACGTCAGCGTGCCAACTTCGAATGCCGCGATGATCCCGGCCATCTCTTCGGCGCCGAGCCTTGTGTAGACTGCCATGGATCAGCGAGCCAGCTGGCGGGGAAGCTTGAAGGTCATGTGCTCGCGTTCGGTCACGATTTCCTCGGCCGCTACGGTGCGCAGCTCCTTGATGCGGGCGATCACTTCGTTGACCAGTTCCTCGGGCGCGGAGGCGCCGGCGGTGAGGCCGACGGTGGCGATGCCTTCCAGCCATGCCGGATCGATCTCGGTCGCGCGCTGGATCATGTGCGCAGGCGTGCCGCAACGCTCGGCGACTTCGACGAGGCGCAGCGAGTTGCTGCTCTTGGGCGAGCCGATCACGATCACCAGTTCGCACTGCGGCGCGATCTGCTTGACCGCCGCCTGCCGGTTGGAGGTGGCGTAGCAGATGTCCTCGGCCTTGGGCGCGACGACCTGCGGGAAGCGGGCCTCGATCGCCTTGATGATGGCGTGGGTGTCATCCACCGACAGCGTCGTCTGCGAGAGGTAGGAAAGCTCGGTGCCGGGCGCGAATTCCAGCGCGGCGACGTCCTCGACAGTCTCCACCAGCGTCATGTTGCCTTCGGGGACTTGGCCGAAGGTGCCGATGACCTCAGGGTGCCCGGCGTGGCCGATGAACAGGATGTGGCGCCCGGCCTCGATCTGGCGCTCGGCCTGGCGGTGGACCTTGCTGACCAGCGGGCAGGTGGCGTCGAGCCATTCCAGCCCGCGCGCACTGGCGGCTGCCGGGACCGACTTGGGCACGCCGTGAGCGCTGAAGATCACCGGCACGCCGTCCGGGACTTCGTCCAGTTCCTCGACGAAAACGGCGCCCTTGGCCTTCAGGCTGTCGACCACGAACTTGTTATGGACGATCTCGTGGCGCACGTAGACGGGCGCGCCGTAAAGCTCGATCGCACGTTCTACGATCTCGATGGCGCGGTCCACCCCGGCGCAGAAGCCGCGCGGGGCGGCGATCAGGAGGCGGATCGGGCTATCGGCGGCACTCGCCGTCGTGGACTGAAAGGGCGCGTTCATGTTCGTCCCCCTAGCGCTTTGCCGCGCGCCTCGCTAGGGCAAGCGCACGCCATTCGAGGAAGTTCACGATGAATGCACGCCGCCTGACCGCTACTGTCCTGTGCTCCGCCGCCGCGATGACCGCGCTGAGCGGGTGCAAGACCAAGGGCGAGATCGTGGTCGATCAGGGCGTCGGCATCACCGCCGTGCGCTCGAAGTGCCCGGCGGTCGGCATTCCCGACTACACCGGCGACATCACCACCTTCCGTGGACCGGCAAAGACTGCCGACGCGATCGACGTCACTGCCTCGATGACCCAGGTGCGTGCGCAGTGCGACGAAGCCGTGGGCGAGAAGGTGACTTCGACGGTGACGTTCCAGGTGCTCGGCCGCCGCAGCGACACGGCCGGGGCGCGTCAGGTGACGCTGCCGTTCTTCGTGAGCGTGCTGCAGGGCGGCACTTCCGTGATCTCCAAGCGCGTGGGCAACGTGACGCTCAGCTTCGCGGACGGGCAGGCCCGTGCGCAGGCGAACGTGAGTACCAACGCCTTCATCGATCGCGCCGCCGCGACGCTGCCCGACGAGATTCGCGACCGCATCACCCGCAAGCGCAAGGCCGGCGACACCGACGCTGCCGTCGATCCGCTGTCCGAGCCCGAGGTCAAGGCTGCGGTCGCCCGCGCTTCGTTCGAGGTGCTGGTCGGCTTCCAACTCGACGAAGGCCAGCTGGCTTACAACGCCACGCGTTGAGGGTGTGGCTGGGGCGTGTGCCCCGCCTGTTTCGTCATTGCGAGCGAAGCGAAGCAACCCAGGGCAGCGCCACGCCGTCCTGGGTTGCTTCGCTTCGCTCGCAAATGATGCACTTATGGCGATGGATCGTTTACGACCCCGACCGCGCCGTTTCTATCGCTGTCCGTGCGGCCGCAGCCATGCGCTTGCGGTCGGTGCGATCCTCGGATGAGAGCGGTGGCAGGAAGTGAAGCGTCAGGTCCACCGGCCGCCAGCGCGCCAGAATGGCGAGAGCATTATCGAGCCCCGGCTCTTCGCCCACCCAGGCCACCGCGCGGGTTTCCACGCCGTAGTCGAGCCACACCGGCTGGACGGGAATATCCGAATCGCCCTCGATCGCGGACAGCAGCGAGGACTTGAATGCCAGCGTGCCGGTTCCGTCCGAAGTCGTGCCTTCGGGGAAGATCGTCAGTGCGCCGGTATCGCTCAGCGCGGCGCGAACCTGCTCGATTTGAGCGGAGACACTGCGGCGTTCGTGTCGGGCGACGAAGACGGTGTCGTTCATTTCGCACAGCCAGCGCAGCGGGCCGATCTGCGCGAGGCCGTCATGGGCGACGAAGGCGCTGCCGGTGCGCCCGGCGATGGCGAGGATGTCCAGCCAGCTGACGTGATTGGCGAGGAAGAAGGTGCGCCGGGCCGGCCGGGCGCCGCGAACCTGCACGCGCAGGCCGGCGATGGCGCCCACCCCGCGAAGGAACTGGCGCGGGACAGGGTTGCGCGCAGTGAACGGCGCGAAGGCATAGTAAAGCGCCACGCTCGCCACCAGCAATGCCAGCATGGCGGCGAGGCGCAGCGCGATCAGCGGCCAGCCCCAGGCCGCGATACGGCGGTCGGCGAGGGGCATGGCGGTAGTCATGGGATCAGCGGCGCGGAGTGGTCTCGCCATCCTCGCGGTCGAGGCGGACGCCGTAGAGTTCCATGCGATGGTCGACGAGGCGGTAGCCCAGGCGCTCGGCGATCTGGCGCTGCAGGGCTTCCAACTCGGGATCGACGAATTCGATGACCTGGCCGCTCTCGACGTCGATCATGTGATCGTGGTGGGCCTCGGGCGCGGCTTCATAGCGGGCGCGGCCGTCGCCGAAGTCGTGGCGATCGAGGATGCCTGCCTCTTCGAACAGGCGCACGGTGCGGTAGACCGTGGCGATCGAGATGCCGGGGTCGATCGCGGTCGCACGTTCGTGCAGCTTTTCGACGTCGGGGTGGTCGGTGCTTTCCGAAAGGACCTTGGCGATCACGCGACGCTGTTCGGTGATGCGCAGGCCACGCTCGGCGCAGAGGGCTTCGATGTCGATGGGTTGGTTCACGGTGGACCTGTAAGTAAAGAAGAAGGCGCACCGCCTAGATAAGGCGATGCGCCTGCAATCACAACCGAGTTGGACGGTCGGTTACCGGGCCCTGGCAATCGATCGCACCCTTTGTCCCCGGAAAATCGAATTTCCGTAACGCGAGTGCGGGTGCGTCGGAGGTCAGGCCTCGGGTGACCGCCTGGAAAACGTCAGGCTGCGGCGGTCTTGGGCTTGCGGCCGCGACGCACGTTCGACTTGCGGCCCAGGCCGATCTTCTTCGCCAGTTCGCGGCGCTTTTCGGCGTAGTTGGGGGCGACCATCGGATAATCGGCGGGCAGGTTCCAGCGCGCGCGGTAGTCTTCCGGGGTCATGTTGTAGTGCGTCATGAGGTGGCGCTTGAGCATCTTGAGCTTCTTGCCGTCTTCAAGGCACACAATATAGTCGGGCTTGACCGAGGCGCGGATCGAAACGGCGGGCTCGGGCTTCTCTTCCTCGACCACCGGGGCGCCGCCGAGGCCGGCGAGGGCACCGTAGACGTTGGTGATAAGAGTGGGAAGATCTTCGACCGAGACGCTGTTGTTGCTGACGTGCGCGGCGACGATGTCCGACGCGAGCGTGATCAGCGTCTCGTTCAGGTCGGTCTGGATGGTTTCCATTTCTTCTACGTCCTTTGGTGCGACCAAGTTATTCATACGGCAAACCTTTGCAGGTCTCCTGTGCGACGCAATGAACGATTTTCACGACGAGTGCAAGTTCGATTCAAAGTTGCACGTGACTTGCATTAATCGATTTCTGAATGAAAAGGGTCGCTTCGGCCCTATTTCAACCGATGTCGCAGGCAAATGTAACAGCGTCGAGCCGCTGACCGCTTGGGGTGCGATAGTATTCGCGTCTTTCGCCAATTGGGTAAAAGCCGAAATTTCTGTAAAGTGTTTCGGCGGGATTACCTCTTCTCATTTCCAGAAGCAGCCGATGCGCGCCGCGACTGATAGCACCGATGCGAAGGTTTTGGAGAAGTGCACGCCCAAGTCCTTGCCCACGACTTTCGGGGGTAACGGCAAGGAGCAGAAGTTCTTCTTCTTCAAATCCGGTGCGCGACAAGAAAAAACCCGCAGCCGATTCGCTTTCGTCCGGTGTGTGACCTTGCGCACACAAGACTTCGTAATGGCAGTTCCCGAACTTCAGCGCGTCCTCGACTTGGCGGCGATTCCACGCTTCGCCGTAGACCGGGTCGAACGATGCGGTCATGACCGCCATGATCCGGTCGATATCGTCGATCATGCCGCCCCCGCAGGCAACTTGGCATCGGGCCCGCGTCCGTAGAGCGGATGAGTCTCCGTCAGCAGCGCCGTCTCGGGCAGGAGCAGAAAAGCGCGCGCGTCGGGAAGTAGGGGCAATGCCCGCCCGGAGCCTCGCGCCGCGATCAGTGCCTGCGCCTGGCTGCCGACGACGAGTTCTTCGGTCACCGAAGCGGCGGCGGCATCGGGGCGCAGCGAGGCGAGGGCGTGTATGCCGGTGCCGTCGGCGGCGAAGCTCTCGACGAACCATTCGCCGTGCCCGCCCGAGGTGGCGACGGCGAGCGGCCGGTTCCCTTCGCTGCCGCGGGCCATGGCTGCGATGAGGGCCAGTGTGGGATAGCCGACCGTGTGCGCTCCCCATGCCAACGCCAGTGCGCGAGCGGCGGCGAGGCCGACGCGTACGCCGGTGAAGCTGCCGGGGCCTAGCGCGACGGCGATGCGGTTCGCGCGGCCCTTGCCGGGCAAGGCAGCGATCATCGGTACCAACGCTTCGGCATGGCCGCGCCCGAGCAGGCGATACTCACCCGCGACGAGGGTATCGCCCGAGAAGAGCGCGACCGAACAGGCGTCGGTCGCGCTGTCGATCACTAGGGTGGAGGCGGCCGTCACGCGAATATCCCGCGCCGCGTTGTCATCGCGCCGTTCAGGCCGCGCGGACTTCGCTGACTTCGGGGACGTAATGCTTGAGCAGACTTTCGATGCCATGCTTGAGCGTCGCCGATGAGGACGGACAGCCCGAGCAGGCGCCCTGCATCGAGAGGTAGACGATGCCTTCGCGGAAACCGCGGTAAATGATGTCGCCGCCATCGTTGGCGACGGCCGGGCGCACGCGGCTTTCGATCAGGTCCTTGATCTGGGCGACGATGTCGGCGTCGGCCGGGTCGTCGCCATAATCCTCGTCCTCGGCCGGCACCGAGAAACCGCTGGCGTCGCCGCCGGTGAACAGAGGGGCTTCCGAAACGAAATGGTCGAGCAGAATCGCGACCACCTGCGGGCGCAGCGAGGGCCACTCGACGCCGGGCGCCGCCGTAACCGCGATGAAGCTGCCGCCGAAGAACACGCTGACCACGTCACCGAGGTCGAACAGCGCCTGTGCCAGCGGCGAGGTTTCCGCATCCTCGGGCGAAAGGAATTCGCGCGTGCCCGAAGTCATGACCTGCCGGCCGGGCAGGAACTTGAGCGTCGAGGGATTGGGCGTTGTTTCGGTTTCTATGAACATGGTGATTGCGATTTAGGTGAAGTGTCGGGAGGGTCAAGGGTACAAGGGCCATGAAAGCGGCGAAACGAGCGCCGAAATGACGGCGCTATTCACTGGCCCTTAAGGAGAGGCCTCCCTATACCTTGCGTAATGACGACCTCCCCGCGCGCCGCTCGCTCGCTCGCCTGCCTGCTTCTCCTTGCCCAGGCTCCGATTCCGCTCCTGCTGGTGCCGGAGGCGGAGGCGCAGGCGCAAACCGCGCAGCCTCAGTCGGTGCCCGATACTGCGCCGATCGTGGCCCCCTCGGTCGGCCAGGCCGATCCGTGGCTCTATCGCGGCAGCGACATTCCGCATGATCCGGAATGGCACTTCGGCGAACTGCCCAATGGCATCAAGTATGCGGTGCGCAAGAACGGGGTGCCGCCGGGCCAGGTCTCGATCCGCATCCGCGTCGATGCCGGTTCGCTCTACGAGACCGATGGCGAGCGCGGTTATGCGCATTTGCTCGAACACATGCTGTTCCGCCAGTCCAAGTACATCCCCGAGGGCACTGCGATCGCGGCGTTCCAGCGCCTCGGGGCGACTTTCGGCAGCGATACCAATGCGGTGACTTCCACCACGCAGACCGTGTTCAAGCTCGACCTGCCCAATGCCACGCCGACTTCGCTGGACGAGACGTTCAAGCTGATGAGCGGCATGGTCACCGCGCCGACGCTCTCGGCCTCGAACCTCAAGCAGGACCTGCCGATCGTGCTGTCGGAAATGCGTGAGCGGGGCGGTGCCTCCAAGCGTGTGTCCGACGCGATGCAGAAGGTGCTCTATGCCGGGCAGCCGCTGGCCAACCGGGAGCCGATCGGCACGCTCGAATCGCTGACTTCGGCGACGCCGCAAAGTGTGCGGGCGTTCTATTCGCGCTGGTATCGCCCTGACAACGTGGCGGTGATCGTCGCCGGTGACGTCGATCCTGCGATGCTGGAAAGCTACGTCAAGAAGTGGTTCACCGACTGGAAGGTGCCCGGTCCCAAGGCTGTGGCCCCCAGCTTCGGCGATCCCGAGGCACCTGCGGGCGCCGATCCGAAGAACCCGGTGGGCGAGACTCGCGTGCTGGTCGAACCCGACCTGCCGCCCTCGCTGATGTACGCGGTGCTGCGCCCGTGGCGGCAGGTGATCGACAACATTCCCTACAACCAGGGCCTGATGACCGATGCGCTGGCTCAGGCGATCATCAATCGCCGCCTTGAATCCAAGGCGCGGGCAGGGGGCAGCTTCCTGTCGGCCTCGGTCAATCAGGACGATGTCGCGCGCTCGGCGGACGCAACCTTCGTGTCGGTAACGCCGCTGGGTGATGACTGGCAGGCCAGCCTTCGCGACGTGCGCGCGGTGATCGCCGATGCACTCACCCGTGCGCCGACGCAGGCGGAGATCGACCGCGAGGCGGCCGAGATGGAAGTCGCTTTCCAGGTCCCGGTCGAGCAGCAGCGCATCCTGCCCGGCAGCAAGATCGCCGACGACCTCGTCAACGCGCTCGACATCCGCGAGACGGTGGCCGCGCCGCAGGACGTGCTGGACATCTTCCGCAAGTCGAAGCCGTTGTTCACCCCGCAGGCAGTACTGGAGCACACTCGCAAGCTGTTCACCGGCAACGTCACCCGCGCCCTGTTCACCGTGCAGAAGGACGGCGCCGCCACCGACAAGGCGCTGCAACTCGCGCTCTCCGAGCCGGTCAAGGCCGACGCCAGCGTGCGCGCGGCACTCAAGCCGATCTCGTTCGAAAAGCTGCCCGCGATCGGTGCGGCCAAGAAGGCCGTCAGCGACGTGCCGACCGGCCTCCTCGAAATCGAGGAACTGACTTTTGCCAACGGCGTGAAGGCGATGCTGTGGCCGGTGGTCGAGGAGCCGGGCCGCGTCATGGTCAAGGCGCGCTTTGGCGGCGGCTACCGCTCGATCGACCCGAAGGACGCAGCTTACATCACGCTGGGTAACTATGCGCTGGTCGGCTCGGGCCTTGCCACTTTGGGGCAGGACGATCTCGATCGCATCTCCACCGGCCGCAAGATGGGCTTCGACTTCGAGGTGCAGGACGCCTCGTTCCAGCTCTCCGCAGAGACGCGCCCGTCCGACCTTGCCGATCAGCTCTACCTGTTCGCGGCCAAGCTGGACCTGCCCAAGTGGGACGTCGCGCCCTTCACCCGCGCCAAGGCCGCGGCGGCGATCCAGTACGCCACGTTCAACACCTCGCCGCAGGGCGTGCTGAACCGCGACCTGCAGTTCTACCAGCGCGGTCAGGACAAGCGCTTCGCCACCCCCACGCCCGACCAGATCGAGGCGACGACGGCGGACGGCTTCAAGCGCGTCTGGAGCAAGGCGCTCAAGGAAGGCCCCGTCGAAGTCCAGATCTTCGGCGACTTCGACAAGGCCGCCGCCATCGCCGCGCTGGAGAAGACCTTCGGCGCGCTCAAGTCGCGCCAGCCCGCGCCGGTCAGCGCGGTGCAGGCGAAGATCGACGTGCCGCAGCCGTCGGACAAGCCGATCGAGTTGATCCACCACGGCGACCCGGATCAGGCGGCGGCGGTGGTTTCCTGGCCGACCGGCGGCGGCGTCATGGGCATCCGCGAATCGCGCCAGCTGGAAATCCTCACGCAGCTGTTCACCAACCGCCTGATGAACGCGGTGCGTGAGAAGCTGGGCGTGTCCTACGCGCCTTACGTCTACTCGCAGTGGCCGGTGGACCTTGCCGCAGGCGGCTCGATCACGGCGGTGGCGCAGGTCGATCCCAAGTCCGTGCCGGTGTTCTTCCAGACCGCCGACGAGATCGCGCAGGACCTCATCGCCAACCCTCCCACGGCGGACGAACTGGCGCTCGTCACTGAGCCGCTGCGCCAGCAGGTGACCCGTGCGGCGTCGAGCACCTCGTTCTTCATGAGCCAGCTCGAAGGCGCGACGACCGATCCCACCCGCATCGGCACCGTCCGCTCGGTGCTGAGCGACTACACGGTCACCACCCCGCAGGCGATGCAGGCGTTGGCGGCGCGGTATCTCGGCCGTGACCATTCGTGGCGGCTTGAAGTGATGCCCGAGGGCAAGGAAGGCGGCGTGGCGGGGAAGTAGGAAGAGCCCACCCCCAGCCCCTCCCGCTTGCGGGAGGGAAGCAGAACGTAGCGCCCTCCCGCTTGCGGGAGGGCCGCGAGACTTGGCGATTTATCGCCTAGTCGCAGCGGGGTGGGCCTTTCTCATACCCATCACGCAACCGATCACCATGATCGCCAAACCCGGCTTTGCAAAAATTGCCGACAAGCGCTAAAGGCCGCGCCTTGCTTGCGCTGCCCGGGAGGACCTGCAGCGCTTGGAAAAGCCCACACAATCAGGTGACGGGCCAGAGGAGTACGATACAGTGGCTACCAACTGGACACCGGAGAGCTGGAAGACGCAAGAGGCGCGCCACCTCCCGGTTTATGGCGATCAGGCGAAACTCAGCGAGGTCGAGGCCACGCTTGCGAAGTTTCCGCCGCTCGTCTTTGCCGGTGAAGCCCGTGCTCTGAAGGCCGACCTTGCCGAAGTCGCCGCCGGTCGCGGTTTCCTGCTCCAGGGCGGTGACTGCGCCGAGAGCTTTGCCGAATTCAGCGCCGACAACATCCGCGACAGCTTCCGCGTGCTGCTGCAGATGGCGGTCGTGCTGACCTTCGCCAGCAAGCAGCCGGTGGTGAAGCTGGGCCGCATGGCCGGCCAGTTCGCCAAGCCGCGCTCGGCCCCGACCGAGATGGTCGGCGGCGTCGAGATGCCCAGCTACTTCGGCGACATCATCAACGGCATCGAAGGCAACGCCGAGGCGCGCCGCAACGATCCCGAGCGCATGCTGCGCGCCTATGGTCAGTCGTCCTCGACGCTGAACCTGCTGCGCGCCTTCGCGCACGGCGGCTATGCCAACTTGCGCCAGGTCCACCAGTGGACGCTCGACCACATCGGCCGCAGCCCCTGGGGCGAGAAGTTCTCGCAGATGGCCGATCGCATCGGTGAAGCGCTCGACTTCATGGCGGCTTGCGGTGTCGAACCCAGCTCGGTTCCGCAGTTGCAGGGCACCGACTTCTACACCAGCCACGAAGCGCTGCTGCTTCCTTACGAGCAGGCGCTGACCCGCCGCGATTCGCTGACCGGCGACTGGTATGACTGCTCGGCGCACATGCTGTGGATCGGCGACCGCACCCGCTTCGAGGGCTCGGCCCACGTCGAATACCTGCGCGGCGTCGGTAACCCGATCGGCATGAAGTGCGGTCCGTCGCTTGAGCCGGACGCGCTGCTGCGGATGCTCGACACGCTGAACCCGGGCCGCGAGCCGGGCCGCATGACGCTCATCAGCCGCTACGGCCACGACAAGGTCGAAGCCGGCCTGCCCAAGCTGGTGCGCGCCGTAAAGCGCGAAGGTCATCCGGTGGTGTGGTCGTGCGACCCGATGCACGGCAACGTCATCAAGTCGGACAGCGGCTTCAAGACCCGTCCGTTCGACCGCATCCTCGCCGAAGTGCGCGGCTTCTTCGCGGTGCACCGCGCGGAAGGCACGCACGCTGGCGGCATCCATATCGAGATGACCGGGCAGGACGTGACCGAATGCACCGGCGGCGCCATCGCCATCACCGACGAGGCGCTGAAGGACCGCTACCACACGCACTGCGATCCGCGTTTGAACGGTGCGCAGTCGATCGAACTGGCGTTCGAGATGGCGGACCTGCTGAACCTTGAGGCTACTCAGGGGCAGAAGCAGGCGGCTTGAAGTTGAAGGGGAAGGCAGGGGTTTACCACCCCTGCACCCCGTGAAATGGCTTCGGTGTGCGCGCAGTTATGGCCCACACCGAAGCCCAAACTTCGTCATTGCGAGCGAAGCGAAGCAACCCAGGGCCGTGTAGTGCTGCCCTGGGTTGCTTCGCTTCGCTCGCAATGACGGATTGGGGAGGTGATGCCGATATACGGGGCCTGCGGAACGTAAACCCCTGCGTCTCTCTTCCCGTCTTGACCCCAGGAAATGCACGGTCCACCCATGCGACCATGACAAAGCATTTCCGCCCCCTCGGCTATACTGCCGCCGCCGTCGCGGCCCTCGCTCTTGCCTCGTCGCTTTCCGCGCAGGCGCCCACCGACACCATGATGAACGAGCAGGTGAAGTCCTACGACTGGGTTCGCCCTCAGGCGGACTACGTGCGCAAGACGGTGATGATCCCGATGCGTGACGGGACCAAGCTGTTCACCGTCATCATCTACCGCAAGGGCACGCAGGGCGGCCCGATCCTGCTCAGCCGCACGCCGTACAATGCGGACAAGATGAGCAGCCGCAACCGCAGCCAGAAGATCGAGGAAATCCTGCCCGTCGCCGACGCCGAGTTCGTCAACGATGGCTACATCCGCGTCTATCAGGACGTGCGCGGGCTGGACGGGTCGGAGGGCGACTACGTCATGAACCGCCCGCTGCGTGGGCCGCTCAACAAGACCAGGGTGGACCACGCCACCGACGCCTACGACACGATCGACTGGCTGGTGAAGAACGTGAAGGAGAGCAACGGCAAGGTCGGCATCACCGGCTCGTCGTATCTTGGCTTCACCTCGCTGATGGCGCTGATCGATCCGCACCCGGCGCTCAAGGCCGCCGTGCCGCAGAGCCCGATGGTCGATGGCTGGATGGGCGATGACTGGTTCCACAACGGCGCCTTCCGCATGTTCGGCTTCGATTACGACCTCGGCCAGACGGTGAAGAAGGGTGGCGGCGATGTTCCGCGTGGCGGCGGTGACGATTACACCGCCTACCTCGAAGGTGGCTCGGCGATGGACTACGCCCGGGCTTATGGCCTGCTCGATCTGCCGGTGGTGCGCAAGGTGCTGGAGCACCCGAGCTATGATGCATGGTGGCAGGGGCAGGCGGTCGACAAGCTGCTCGGCGCGCGCAAGCTGACGGTGCCGACGATGCTGGTGGTCGGCCAGTGGGACCAGGAGGACAGCTACGGCGCTCCGGCGGTCTATCAGGCGCTGAAGGCGGGCGGCAACGACAACGTCAGCCTCGTCATCGGTCCGTGGCGGCATTCTCAGGTGAACTACGAAGCTCGCGAACTCGGCCCGCTGAAGTGGGAGGGTGACACCGGCCTGCAGTTTCGCACGCAGTACATGAAGCCGTTCTTCGACTGCCACCTCAAGACGAACGCGCCTGCCTGCGATACGCCGCCGGTGCTGACGTACGCCACTGGTGCAAACAAGTGGGAGGTGTCGCAGGCATGGCCGGCGGGCGCCTATACCCCGCTCTACCTCGGCGTGAATTCCTCGCTGTCGTGGACCAAAGGCGAGTCGGGTTCCGACAGCTACGTCTCGGACCCGGCCAAGCCTGTGCCGATGCTGCCGCGCCCGATCTCGATGAAGGGTGATGAGTGGAAGACCTGGTTGGTGCAGGACCAGCGCTTCGCCGACGGCCGTACCGACGTGCTGAGCTACCAGACCGGCGTGCTCGACAAGCCGGTCCACATCAAGGGCGCGCCCAAGGTGGACTTGCGTGCGGCGACGTCCGGGCAGGACAGCGACTATGTCGTCAAGCTGATCGACGTCTACCCTCAGGAGAACACCGCCGATCCGAAGATGGCGGGCTACCAGCTGGGCATCGGCATCGAGATCTTCCGCGGCCGCTACGTCGGCGGTTTCGACAAGCCGCAGGCGCTGGAGCCGGGCAAGGTCTACGACTTCAAGTGGGCGCTGCCCAACGTCGATCATGTGTTCCTGCCGGGGCACAAGATCATGGTGCAGGTGCAGTCGAGCCTGTTCCCGCTCTACGATCGCAATCCGCAGAGCTGGGTGCCCTCGATCATGGATGCCAAGCCCAAGGACTACGTGAAGGCGACCGAGACGGTGCACTTCGGCGGCGATCAGGCCAGCGCGGTGTGGCTGCCGGTGGCTCAGGACTGATCTGAAAGGGACACCTCCTGCCAGCGGGAGGTGTCTCTCCAACTCAAAATTACGTTGTCACCCCCGCCTTCGCGGGAATGACGAGGTAGGAAGACGACGGACCGGCCGGGCGCACCCCGCGCCCTCAATTCTCCCCGAACAGTTCCCGCTGCGAGGCTTCGATTTCCTCGAAGTAGCGTCGCCTCGCGTGCCGTTCGGTCACCACGCCCACGACGTTGCCGACGCCGTCCACCACCGCCAGTTCGTCCGCCACGGCAAGGTCGAAGGCTTTCAGCATCGCCCGGATGTCCGTGACCGGCGATAGGGTGTTCGCCTGCAGCGTCGCCAGCGTGCCCACTTGTGTATCGGGCGCCAGTTCGGGATTGTACGCCGAAGCCGTCGCCACGATCCCGGCGTAGTGCCCCTCGTCATCGAGCAGGATCGCCTTGCTCGTCGAACCCAGCGGCACTTGCGCGCGGAAGTCTGCGACCGAGAGGCTGGCCGCTGCGCTCTTCCAGTCCTTGCGCATGATGCGCCCGGCCGTCAGCGCCAGCATCCAGCCGATATCGCGCGGGGACCGGATGATCGAGCCGCGCACGTGCAGGCGCCAGGTGGAGAACGAATAGCCGAAGGTCTCGCGGGTCAGCGCGCTCGACACCAGCGAGGCGGTCAGCACAACGCCCATCAGCGCGAAGTCGTGGGTGGTCTCCAGCATCAGCATGGCGAGCGTCATCGGGCCGCCCACCACCGAGACCGCGAGCGCCGACATGCCGACCAGCGCGGCGTCGTTGATGTCGAGCGCGATACCCGCCATCGATGCGAGCGCGGCGAAGATCAGCCCGACCAGCGAGCCGATGAACAGCGAGGCGAAGAACAGGCCGCCGCGAAATCCGAAGGCGATCGAGATCGCGGAGGCCAGCACCTTGAGCACCAGCACGGTGACGAGGAACTGCAGCGCCGGTTGCATCGCGATGTTGAGGTGCATCGCCCCGTGCCCGGCGGAAAGCGTCTGCGGGGTCACCATGGCGAGCGGCATCAGCAGGAACCCGCCGATCACCGGCTTCCAGCGCGCGATGCGACCGCTTGCGCCCTGCATCTTCTGCTCCGCGAAGGTGACGAGACGCATCATCGCGATGCCCACCAGCGCGCAGGCGAGGCCCAGGATGGTGTAGATGAAGTAGTCGCCGGTGGTCAGCGTCCGGTCGGCGGCGGTGGCGATGAGGTAGGGCTCCACTCCCAGCGCCCGCGTCACGAAGGCGGCGCCCAGCGCGGCAGCCACGACCGGAGCGATCGCGGCGGGCGTATATGTTCCGATGACGATCTCGAAGGCGTAGAACGCGCCCGCCAGCGGCGCTCCGAACGCGGCGCCGACCGCTGCGCCCGCGCCCGCGCCGACAAGGGTGCGCATGTCCGAGCGGCGCAGCTTGAACCACTGCCCCAGCACCGAGGCGACGCCGCCGCCCATCTGCGCATAAGCCGCCTCCAGCCCCACCGATGCACCCGCGCCATTGGAGAGGATCGTCTGGACCGAGATCACCAGGTTGTCGACGAAGGGAATGCGGCCGCTGTGCAGCGCGTTGGCCTCGACGACGTCGATCGGGGCGCGGCGGCGGGCTTTCAGGAAATGCGTCATTGCCACCAGCACCAGCCCGCCCAGCGGCAGCGCCAGTAGGCGCCACCAGTTGCGGATCTCGCCGAGCGCGCTCAGCCGGTTGTCGCCGATGCCGTAGAGCAGTCGCTGGATGCCGTGGGCGATGAAGCCCTGCAGGTTCGTTAGCCAGCCCGCCGCCAGCCCGGCGACGAGGGCCAGCACGATGAAGGCCATTTCGCTCGACCGCAGCCGCTGGCGCTGCCGGATGGCCAGGGCCTTGAGAGCGTGAATCCCCATGCGTCGCATCGGGCCGATTGGGCCGGGCAGGGAGGGGGAGTCAAGCGGAAGTAAGATGGGAAAAGACCCACCCCCAGCCCCTCCCGCAGGCGGGAGGGGAGAAACAGCGGCACGCCCTCCCGCCTGCGGGAGGGCCGGAAGGCTTGGGAGCGCAGCGACCTAGCCGTACGGGGTGGGTGTTCGCTTACTTCGGCGGCATGCGGATCGCGCCGTCGAGGCGGATGCATTGGCCGTTGAAATAGATGTTGCGCACCAGTTCGAGCACCAGCGAGCCGAACTCCTCCGGATTGCCGAGACGGCGCGGGAAGGGCACCGCCTTGCCGAGGTTCTCGTACACTTCGGGCGCATGTTCCTTGACGCGCAGCATTGGCGGCGTCGCGAAAGTGCCGGGCATGATCGCGTTGACGCGGATGCCGAGGTCCATGAGGTCGCGCGCCATCGGCAGGACCATCGCGTTCACTGCGCCCTTGCCGCCGCCGTAGGCGACCTGACCGATCTGTCCGTCCTCTGCGGCGGCCGAGGAGGTGAGGATGATCGTGCCGCGTTCGCCGTCATCGTTCAGGGTCTCGGCCGTTGCCATGCCCAGCGCCGCGATCGAGGCGACGCGGTAGGAGGCGGTGAAGATTCCTTCGGCCGACTTGGCGATCTGCTCGGTCGGCGTGCGCTTGTAGCCGCCGGTCTTCTTGTCGAACGAGACGGTCTTGCCGCCGCCCGCGACGATTGCGCAGTGGACGACGATGCGCTCCTGCCCATGGGCCTCGCGCGCCTTGGCGAAGCCGGCCTCGACGCTCTCCTCGCTGGTGATGTCGACGTTGCAGAACACGCCGCCGATTTCCGCCGCGAACGCTTCGCCCGCGTCCTCG
Source organism: Novosphingobium resinovorum (assembly GCF_027922145.1). Lineage (GTDB taxonomy): Bacteria > Pseudomonadota > Alphaproteobacteria > Sphingomonadales > Sphingomonadaceae > Novosphingobium > Novosphingobium resinovorum. The sequence goes on from NZ_BSFC01000044.1 coordinate 458,777, forward strand.
CTGATGTCGAAGATGGCGACCTTAACGCCTGCATCGGCCAGCGCCTTCGCACTCGCCCGGCCAAGGCCCGAGGCGCCGCCGGTGACCACGGCGGCAAGGGTGTTGTCGATCTTCATATTCATCTCCCCGAATCGTATCGAGGGTCTGGCTAGCGCAGCCCGCTCCGCCGTGTCGCGGCGGCGATGCTAACCCGGCGCAAGTATCGCTCGGGCGTCCCGGACCACGGGCTTTGCGGTCGCGGGGAACCGAGTATGGCGCGGCGTATTCTGCCTGATGCCCTGCCGTGAGGAATTCATCATTGCGTAACCGCCTGCTCGTCTTCCTCTGCCTGACCGCGCTGCCGTCGATGGTGCGGGCCGAGGACCGCGACTACTGCCCCGATCGTCCGGGCATTTCCACGCCTGCATGCACGCTCGGGCCGGGCGAATGGTCGGTCGAGGTGGGCGTGGGCGACTGGACCCTGAACCGGGATACCAGCCAGCGGCAGGACGTGATCCTGCTCGGCGATACCCTGCTGCGCCGTGGCATCGCCGAGCATGCCGAACTGCAGGTGGAGTGGTCGGCGCTCGGCCTCGCTCGTACGAGGGATCGGGCAAGCGGGGGCGTCGATCATGTGACGAGCGTAGGTGACGTGACGCTGGCGTTGCGCCGCAATCTGATCAATCCGGACGGCTCCGGCTTTTCGATTGCGCTGATGCCCTTCGTATCGCTCCCGGTCGGACGCGAGCCGGTCGGCGCCGGGGACTGGGCGGCGGGTCTGCAGGTGCCGCTGTTCTACGAACTTACTGATGCGGTGAGCCTCGTCACCACCACGGACTTCGAGGCTGCCGTGGACGAGGATGGCCACGGGCGGCACTTCGCGTTCGACGAGGCAGTAGGCGCTGCGCTGAAGCTCGACGACAGCCTGACCGCTACGGCCGAATACCAGCTGACGGCGGATCGCGATCCGCAGCATCGCCATGTCGAGCATCTCGCCGGATTGTCGCTCGGCTGGCAGCCGGCGGACGATCTTCAGCTGGACGTCGGTGCCAATGCCGGACTGGATAGGGATGCACCCGACATGGAGGTGTACTTCGGGGTGTCGCGGCGGTTCTGACGCCCGTGGGTCAGAGTGCCTGATCGGCCGGGGCAAAAGTGCGGAAAATCTGCCGCAGATCGTCGCGGCGGGTAAGTGCATCGGCCAGCGTGTAACGATCAAGCACGTCGAGAAAGGCACGTGTCGCCTCGTTGAAGACGCGCGGAAGGGTGCAGGCGGTGTGCACTATGCAACTCGTGCAGTCGACCAGCTGGAAGCCGGTTTCGGTATGGCGTACAACCTCGCCGACGGTGATCTCGTTCGCCTGGCGACCCAGCCTCAGCCCGCCGCCACGACCGCGTACGGTTTCTAGAAACCCGGCCTGGCCAAGATCCTGCACCACTTTCATAAGATGATTGCGTGAAATGTCGTAAGTCTGCGCGATCTCGGCGATCGAGGAGAGGTCCCCTTCGTCCCTCGCACCGACATGCAGCAGGACGCGCACGGCATAGTCGGTGTAACGGGTCAGTTGCACGCAGGCGTTCCGAAGCTGTTCATCGGATACTCATGCCGTGCAAGTGCAGTGCGATGCAACCCGTGCCGATACAATGTCTCATCACGGGGCGGTCGGACGGCAGGCGGTTCGTCGCCTGCCGTCCGCATTTATCGTTCAGAACAGGGCAATGATTCCGCGCGAAGGGTCGACGAGGCCCTCCCAGATCATCTTGCCCGCGACCCACAGGATCACCATAAGACCGACGTAGGCGAGCCAGCGATAGCGCTCGATCACGCGGGCGAGCACGTTGGCGGCAATGCCCATCAGCGCAACCGAGAGGATCAGGCCGACGGCAAGGATGCCGGGGTGATCGCGGGCCGCGCCCGCGACTGCCAGCACATTGTCGATGCTCATGCTGACGTCGGCGACGGCGACGGCCCATGCCGCGCCGGCGAAGCTGCGTGGGGCGACCTTGGCGATGGTCGAATCTGGGTGCTCGTCGGTGTGGTCCTCGCGCAGTTCGCGCCACATCTTCCATGCCACCCAGACGAGCAGGAGCCCGCCCGCGAAGACGAGGCCGACGATCTGCATCAGCTGGCTTACCACGAGCGCGAAGGCGACGCGCAGCACCAGCGCGGCGATCACGCCGATCATGATGACCTTGCGGCGCATCGCGGCGGGAAGCCCGGCGGCGAGGGCGCCGACGACGATCGCGTTGTCGGCGGCCAGCATGATGTCGATCAGCACCACCTGCCCGAAGGCGGACAGCGCGGCCGGGCTGGTGATGTTGGAGAAGTCGGCAACGATGTGCTGCCACAAGTCGGTCATGCGGTATTGTCCCTGTTGGTCCACGCGCCGCGGATGGCCGCGACGAGGAGGTCTGCGTAGCGCCAGCCTACAGCGGCGGCGGCGATTGTGGAAAGGCTGTCCTCATGCTCGCGGCCGGGTCGGCCCGCGCCGGTGAGGTTGGGTTTGATGTTGACGTCGAACAGCAGGTAGGCGCCGGTCACGTCCTGGCGGCAGTCGATCCGCATCGGGGTGCGGATGCCGATGATCGCGGCGGCCTGCTCGCAGGCGGCGGTGACCACGACGATGGCCGGGTCAGCGCATTCCTCGCCCGTCATCGCGGCGCTGTTGGTGCTGACGGGCACGTCGCCGTTGTAGGGCGCGACGTCGTCATGCTGGTCGAATCGGCGGACCGGGGGGAGGGCGAAGGGGCCGGTTGCCCCCTCTCGTCCCGCTGCGGGCATGACGGTGATCGTGATTTCCTGACCCGGCAGGAACTGCTCGATCATGATTGCGGTGCCGAATTTGCCGCCTGCGACGATGGCGCGGGTGCTCGCGATCATCTCTTCAATGCTGCGCGCGACGCTGACGCCCTGACTGCCGCGCCCGCGCAAAGGCTTGACCACCAGCGGGAGGTGCCCGGCGAAGGCGGCAAGCTGCGCCTCAATATCGGGCGCGGCGCCGTCGACCACCCAGGAACCGGCGACGGGCAGGCCCTCGGCGGCGAGGCGGGCGTTGGTGGCGGCTTTGTCGTCCACCTCTTGCATGGTGCGCGGATCGGCGCTGACCACCCATGCGCGGCGGCTGGCGGCTTCGATCGGGTGGCCGTCGAACACGACGGTGTTGGCCCAGAGCAGCGTCGCGCCTGCTGCCAGCGCGGCGTCGATGCCGTCGGGCGTGTCGGGCCAGACCCAGTCGAACACCGATGTGGGATCGGGATCGGCCACCGGCGTCACCAGCGTGCAGCCGACCGAGCGCAGCGCGACGCCCATGTCGGCGCCGCTGTCAGAATAGCCGCCGGGCTTGGCGTCCTTGCGCTGGCCGTCGATCACCGGCGGTTCGATCGCCTGGTAGAGGATGGCGATCTGTTCGCGGAAGGGATCAGGCATCTGGCGACCTCATGAACGTGAACGCGGCGGGCGCGCCGATGATGACCAGCACCACGCGGACGAGGTGGTGGACGACCACGAAGCTTGCCTCCAGTGCGAGGCTGAGGGCCACCATGCTCATTTCCGCCACGCCGCCGGGCGAGTAGGCCAGCGTCAGCAGCGCCGGGTCCAGTCCGGTAGCCCAGCCGATGCCGAATGCCCAGACGAAGGTTATGACCAAGAGGATCGCGGTCGATCCCGCCGCCAGCATCAGCGTGCGCAGCAGCGTCGGCAGGTCCAGCCCTACGAAACGGCAGCCGATCGTCGCGCCGAGGCCGACCTGCGCGGCGGCGATGGCCCATGCCGGGATGTGGAAGTCGCTGAGGCCCGTCAGGTGGACGGCGGCGCTGACGAACAGCGGCCCCATCAGGTGCCACGCGGGGAGTTTCAGCGCGCGGCCGATCACGCTGCCGACGATCATGCAGCCTAGCGCCCATGGCAGCAAGGTCCAGTCGGCCACGCCCGAAACCTGGGGAGGAAGCGGGGCGTGGCCGGTCTCCGCCTCGAACAGGCGGATGAGGAAGGGGAGGATGAAGACGACGAGGAAGATCCGCGCGCCGTGTATCAGGCCGATCGTGCGCTCGTCCGCGCCGCGCTCGGAGCCGAGGACGACCATCTCGGCGATGCCTCCCGGCATTCCGGCGAAGTAGGCGGTGGGCGGGTCGAACTTTGCGATCTTGCGGAAATAGAAGACGCAGGCGATGGCGGCGCTGGTCAGGAACAGCGGTAGCAGTGCGATCGGCACGATCCACTGCGCCGCCTGCGCGGCTATGCCGGGGTGGAACGCACTGCCCAGCACGACGCCGAGCACGGCCGACATCGGCCTGCGGGTGGCGGAATTCGCGGCGATCGGCAGGCGCGCGATGCTGCCCGCCGCGCACGCGGTCATCGATCCCAGCACCCACGGCAGCGGGGCATGGATCGACCAGAAGAAGGCGCCGCCGCACGCGCCGACGGCGAGTGCGGCGATGAAGCGCAGGATGACGCCCAGCGTCCCCGCGTCACCGATGATCCCCCGCACCGTCATTGCGAGCCCCGCAGGGGCGCGGCAATCCAGAGCGGTGTGAGGCCGCCCTGGGTTGCTTCGCTATGCTCGCAATGACGAAGGGGGGAGATCACTTCGAAGTACATCCATCGTCACCCTGAACTTGTTTCAGGGTCCATCCCCCGGTTTGCGCCGGAGGGTCGTTTCGCCGGCGGAACCGGCGGCTTGCGGCCCGACGCTCCGGCCCACGGGGCCCGATGGACCCTGAAACGAGTTCAGGGTGACGGGGCGTGTGGAGAGAGGTCGGGCGCGCGAGGATCATGCTTAGCCGACGAACGGGAAGGCCAGCACCGCCATGCCCACCACGGTCATGACGAGGCAGCACAGCGCCGCCGGGACCAGCGTGAACTTCTGGTGGTCGGCCAGATCCACACCGGCAAGGCTCACCAGCAGGTAGGTCGAGGGCACCAGCGGGCTCAGCAGGTGGACCGGCTGGCCCATCAGCGAGGCGCGGGCGATCGCCATCGGCTCGACGCCGTAGTGCGCACCGGCTTCGGCGAGGATCGGCAGCATGCCGAAGTAGAAGGCGTCGTTCGAGATGAAGAACGTGCCCGGCAGGCTGATGAGCGCGGTGATCGGCGCCATGTAGGGGCCGAGGACCGGCGGGATCAGGCCGACGACTTCCTTGCTCATCGCCTCGACCATGCCGGTGCCCGACAGGATGCCGGTGAAGATGCCCGCCGCGAAGATCAGTGAGACGACCGAAAGGACGTTGCCCGCATGCGCGCTGATGCGCTCCTTCTGCGACTTGGTGTCGGGGTAGTTGGCGATCATCGAGATGGCGAAGGCCAGCATCATCAGGATCGGCAGCGGCAGCACGCCCCAGACCAGCAGCACCAGCAGCGCGATGACGAGCGCGCCGTTGAACCAGATCATCTTCGGGCGGCGCGCTTCGGGCCACTGCGAGACGGCGAGGTCGCTGGCTTCCAGTGCGGCGAGGTTCTCCACCTTGCCGATGCGGCGACGCTCCTTGCGGCCGAAGTAGATGGCGAGGCCGACGAGGAACGCGAGGCCCGCGATCATGCCGGGGATGAGCGGCAGGAACAGCGCGGCGGGATCGAGCTTCAGGGCGCTGGCGGCGCGGGCGGTCGGCCCGCCCCACGGCGTCAGGTTCATCACGCCGCTCGTCACCATCAGCAGGCAGACGAGGTAGAGGCGGTTCATGTCGTAGCGCTTGTAGAGCGGCAGCATGGCGGCCATCGTGATGATGTAGGTGGTCGAGCCGTCGCCATCGAGGCTGACGAGCGCGCAGAGCACCACCGAGCCGATCAGGATCAGCATCGGGTCGCCATGGACCAGCCGGATCAGCTTGCCGACCAGCGGGTCGAACAGGCCGGTGTCGGTCATCGTGCTGAAGAACAGGATCGCGAACAGCAGCATGACGCCGGTGGGCGCGAGGTTCTTGACGCCGTCGATCATCATGTCGCCGAGGCCCGCATGGAAGCCGGCGACGAGGGCGAAGAGGGTGGGCACGACGCTCAGCGCGACCAGCGGGGTCATCCGCTTGGTCATGATGAGCGTCATGAAGGTGGCCACCATCAGGAAGCCGATAAGGGCGAGACTCATTGTTGGTCCCCGGTTCTGGTCATGGTTTGAAAGGGAAAGGCTTAGAAGGTGACGCCGACGCGCGCGGTGAGCGTCTCGCCGTCATCCTTGCCGGTGTAGATTCCGGCGGTGTTCTCGGTGTTCCAGTGGATCGCGTTGACCTGGAAGCGCACGAAGCTGTTGAGATACCAGTTCGCGCCCAGCGTCGCCGCCCAGCCCTGAGCAGGCGTGGCGATGTCCTTGAATTCCAGGTTCTCGTAGCGCGCGGTCAACTCGATCGCGCCCGGGCCGCCGTCGAAGACGGGGCGCAGCACCTTGGGCTGGCCGAAGCTGCCGAGGCGCGGGTTGTAGGGCGGCAGGTCGCCGGTGATGAAGAACCCGCCCGAGACGCTCCATGCCTGAGTGACGAAGTCCGGGCGTCCGTTGTCGAGGCGCGCATGGCGTTCGCCCGCCTCGGCCATGACCCACAGCGGGCCGGTGTAGCCGCCGAGTTCCGCGCCGTAGCCGGTGGTGCCGGTGCCGCCGATGATGTCGCCGGTCGAAAGCCGCAGCGCGCCGTTGAAGCGGCCGCCGATCACGGTGCTCCGGCCCAGCGAGTTCTTGCCCGGCTGGAGGTGCTCGTCGAAGCCCCAGATGCCGAGGTGGAGCACCTGACGCGGGCTCTTGATCGGGTTCCAGTGCGCGCGCGCGATCACGGTGCGGTTGTCCGAGGTGGACTGGTCGCCGTCGATGCGGTCGCCGGTGACGGTCAGCGAGGCGTGGCCGGTCTTCCAGAACAGGCGCGGCATGATGCCCAGACCATAGAAGGCGCGCTGCGGGATGATCGCGGTGGCGACCACGGTGCGCTCGGCGAACGGGGTAGAGTCCGAACCGGTCGAGCCTTCGAAGCTGCGGTCGTTGAACAAGTGGCCGACGCGCACGTCGTAGTCGAGGCCGGGCGCGATCTTGTTCTTCCAGCCGATGAAGGCGGTGACGACATCGACCGCGTTCTCGGAGAAGTCGCTTTCGAACTGGTAGAACAAGTGGCTGCCGACAGTGCCCTCAAGGCCCATGCGCAGGGCGCGCATGCCGGTGGTCGTCAGGTTGCGGCCGTCGTATTTGGAGCCACGGGTGGTGCTGACGTCGGTGATGATGCGGCCGCGCGGCTTGAAGCTGAAGGTGCCGTCGCCCGAGTGGAATACCGGCAGGCCCTGACCCCATTCGGTGGTCACGTCGGTCGCGGCGACGGCGGTGGCGCGCACGCGCTCGATATCGCGCTCGGCCGGGCCGGGGGGAAGGAGCTGTGCCGCATAAGGCTGGGTTGAGAGGATGGTCGGCGCGGCCTGCTCGGGTTCCGCGGCAGCGACTACGGGAGCGCTTTGCTGCGGCGCTGCTGCAGTGGTGCGGGTGGCTTCCAGCGCATCGACGCGCTGGCGCAGCGAGGCGATCTCGGCGGCCTGCGCGCGCACCAGATCGGCGAGTTCGTCGCGCGTCGGCGCTTGCGCCAGCGCGGGGTTGGCAACTGCCAGCGCAAGGAATGCTGCACTGGCCATCAGAGTACGGGTCATGGTTTTTGTTCTCTCCCTGTGACCAGAGCGGCGTTCCATTCGCGCAGGAATCGCTGCCGGGTCAGGTGATCCAGATTGACGAGAAGTTGAGGGCCGACGCGCACTACGCGCGTCTGCTGCGTAGGCAGGCGGCGGGCGGGTACGTCGGTGCGCACCGGCCACAGACTGTGCCGGGCAAGCTGGGCCTGCCCGGCGCGCGAAAGAAGGAAATCGAGGAACAGTTTCGCCGCCGCCGGATGGCGCGCGTCCCGTCCGATGAAGGCGATGCGCGAAGTGACGAGCGTGTAGTCCTTGGGGAACACCACACCCAGCTGCGGACTGCGGCGCGCCTGCTCGAGCGCGTAGGAGCCGATGACATTGTACGCGATCGCCAGCTTGCCGGAGGCGACGCCTGCCAGCATCGGCTGGGTGCTGATTTCCAGAACGGGGCGCGTCGCGCCGATCGCCTCGACCAGCGAGCGGGTGTCGCGCGTCGCGAGGAAGTCCTGTGAGAGATAGAGATAGCCGGTGTTGGAGCGGGCCGCATCGAACGTCGCGACCTTGCCGGTGAATTCGACGCGGCGGCGGCGCAGCAATTCCTCGAGTGCCTGATGCGTGCGCGGGGCCTGTGCGTCGGATATGATCCTGCGGTTGTAGACGAAGCCGATCGGCTCGGCGGTGACGCCGTAGCCCATGTTCTTCCACACCGCCGTTTCGGGCAGGGCGGGCTTCTCGGGGCTGGCGTACTGCTGCGCGTAGCCGTCGTTGATGAGCTTGATCTGCTGGTCCATCGCCGAGGACCACACGATGTCGGCCGAATACTGGCGGCTGCGCGTCTCGCGGGTGTAGCGCTGGTACATCTCGGTCGAGCCGATGTCGGCGTAGTAGACCGCGATGCCGGGGAAGAGCCGTTTGAACTCCGCCACCACCGGCACCATCTCGGCGCGGTCGGCATTGGCGTAGATGCGTACCTTGCCGTCGGCGCGGGCGTCGGCGATCAGCGTGTCGTAGCTGCGCGGATAACCGGAGGGGCGCTGCGGCGCCTCGGGCTTCTGCGCAGCTGCGGGTCCGGCCAGAAGGACCGCTAGTGCCAGAACAGGGGTGAAAGAACGCATTGTCGACTCCTCTCGCTTTCCGCCTCTATGTTCGGATAAGCAGCGCTCGATGATGTACGTTTTCAACCTGTCACTGACCTTTCATGGATTTCGATCGTGAGAATCCTCATCGTTGAAGACGACGCGGCACTGGCACGCGGCATCCTTTCGCTGCTGCGCGCGGCGGGACACGCGGTCGATCACGTGGCGGGCGGGGAGGAAGCGCTGTCGGTTTCGGCGACCGAGCCGTATTCGCTGGTGATCCTCGACGTCGGCCTGCCCGACATCGACGGGTTCCAGGTGCTCGCTCGCCTGCGCGCGCGGGGCGACCAGTCGCAGGTCCTGATGCTGACCGCGCGTGACGGCCTCGACGACCGGGTGCGCGGCCTCGACCTCGGCGCCGACGATTACTTGCGCAAACCCTTCGAGGTTGAGGAACTGGAGGCCCGCGTGCGTGCGCTGGGCCGCCGCCGGGGCGGCGACGCCGCGCCCGAGATCGCCATCGGGGCGATGACGGTGAACCGCTCTACCGGCCGCGTCGAGGTGGCGGGGCGTCTGATCGAACTGCGCCGCCGCGAATGGGCGGTGCTGGAGGCTCTGGCGGCGCGGGCGGGCCAGATCGTCAACCGCGAGACCCTGCAAGCCGAGGTCTTCGGCTTCGACGATCCGGTCGGTTCCAACGCGCTGGAGGTCAACGTCACCCGCCTGCGCAGCAAACTCGCACCCGACGGCCCAGCGATCCGCACCGTGCGCGGGGTGGGTTACATGCTCGACCCTTCGACAGGCTCAGGGTGAGCGGATGTTGCGCCAAACTCCCAAAACCGCTCAGGCTGGGCCTGTCGAAGCCGCCTCCTGCATACGCCAGCTGAGCCCATGAAAGGCGCGATTTCCCTGCGCTTCCGCCTGCTGCTGGCGATGTTCGGGCCGCTGGCGGCGCTGGCGCTGGTGCTGGGGCTACTCGGCTGGGTACTGATTTCCGACGTCGTGCGCCGCACCAACGACCGCGTGCTGGGCGGTGCGCTGGGCGCCATTGCCGAAACCGTGCAGGTGGAGCGCGGCGAAGTCACTCTCGACCTGCCGCCCGCCGCTTTCGGCATGCTGGAGAACTCCGAGCGCGACAACGTCTATTACCGGATCGCGGTGGGGCGCACGCTACTGACCGGCTACGCGGACTTGCCCGCGCCCGACATTTCCGTGCTCTCCGTCGATGAGCCGCGCTTCCGTTTCGCGCAGTTTCGCGGCCAGCGCATCCGCATAGCCGAGATCCGCCGCAACTTGCCGCGCATCGATGAGCCTGTGGTGGTGCAGGTGGCCGAGACTCTGCAGAACCGTAATTCCCTGCGCGACAAGCTGATGATCGCGCTGCTGATCGGCGAGTGCGTGCTGGTCGGCATCGTGCTCCTGCTGATCCGCCCCGCGCTCGGGTGGAGCCTGCGGCCACTCTCGGACCTGCGCGGCGTGATCGAGGCGCGTGATACCCGCGCCGCACCCGATCTCTCGCCGCTGCGCACCGGACCGTTGCCGACCGAACTGCGCCCGCTGTCGCGCTCGTTCGACCGGCTTCTGGCGCGGCTTGACGACGCCACCACCGGCATGCGCCGCTTCACCGCCGATGCTTCGCACCAGATGCGCACGCCGCTCTCGGTGCTCAAGGTGCAGGTCGCGCTGGCGCGGCGCGGCTCGGGTGAGGCGCTGCACGAGATCGAGGAGGCGACCGACCGCCTCGAACGCCTACTGACGCAGCTCCTCACGCTTGCCCGTGCCGACGAGGCGGGGGTGCTGCCGCCTGACCACGAGATCGATCTCAAGGAACTGAGCCAGCACGTGATCTCCCGCCGCATCCGGCAGGCGATCGAGGCGGACGTCGAATTGCTGCTCGAGGCCGGAGACGGGCCTTACCGCATCCACGGACATCGCACGCTGGTGTTCGAGATGCTGTCCAACCTCGTCGACAACGCGATCCGCTACAATCGCCCCGGTGGCATGGCGCAAATCGAACTGAGTGCGGAAGCGGGCGTGGTCCGGCTCGCGGTGGTCGATACCGGCCCCGGCATTCCGGCCGAACTGCGCGAGATGGCGATGTCGCGCTTCGCCCGGCTGCAGGGCGAGCGCGGGCCGCCCGGCAGCGGCCTCGGCCTGGCCATCGTCAAGTCCACCGCCGAGCGCATGGGCGCACAGCTCGAACTCGGCGATGCGACGCCGGGCCTGTGGGTGACGGTGACTTTCACGGTTTGACGATCGCTGCCATCTCGCTGGTGGTCATGCGGAAATCCGGGCACTATGATGGGACAATTCACCCTCGCGCTTTCATGGAGCGCAATTTCACGGGGCACGTCCGCATGAGCCTGCAGATCCTCCTGGTCGAGGACGATTCCCACCTTCGCCGCCAGCTTACCGAGCAACTCGGGCATTTCGAGCACGAGGTGCAGCCGGCCGGGGACGGGCAGGAGGCGCTGTCGCTGCTGGGCAGACGGCCCTTCGACGCGGTTGTGCTCGACTGGATGCTGCCGACGATGGACGGCGTCACGCTGCTGCGGGAGATGCGCGGCCAGGGCATGACCATGCCGGTGCTGATGCTGACCGCGCTTGGCCAGACGCTCGACAAGGTCGAGGGGCTGGAGGCGGGCGCCGACGACTACGTGGTGAAGCCGGTCGATCCGCTCGAACTGAACGCGCGGCTCAATGCCCTCGTGCGGGCGCGGCGTACGACCGAGCAGCCCAGTGATACGATTGCTGCGGGCGATATCGTGATCAGCCCCTCGCGCCTCATGGTCTGGCGCGGCGGACAGCCGCTGGCGCTTTCGCAGACCGAGTTCCGGCTACTGCTGGCCCTCGCACGCGATGCCGGCGAAGTGGTGACGCGGCCCATGCTGATCGAGCGGATCTGGGGGCAGGACTTCGAGACCACGACCAACATCGTCGATGCCCATATACGCCAGTTGCGCGTCAAGCTGTTGCAGCACGGTGACGATCCGATCGCCACCGTGCGCGGCATGGGGTACGTGCTGCGGGCATGAGGCCGCTCCCCCGATCCCTGCGCGGCCTCACCGTGGTGTTCCTCGCGCTGTTCCTGACGGTGACGGCGCTGGCGGGGTTCGGAACCTTCTTCGCGACCGCCTCGATGGTGCGGGTGCTGGTGGATGAGCGCATCGAGTCGGAGAGTGAGACGCTGGTGCCCAAGGGGACCACGCCCGATCGCGGGGAACTCAGCCGTCATATCGTGGAGATGGCACGGCAGCGCGATACCGGCGACCTCGGCGTGCTGCTGAGCGATGCGCAGGGCAACCCCATCGTCGGCAACGTCCGGCTGAACCGGGAACTGCCGCTGGGCTACTCCTCGCTCGGACGGGACGACCGTATCGAGGGCCTGAGTGCGGGCCGCGTGTGGGTGCGCGAGATCGGCGGCGGGATGCGCCTTGCCGTCTTCGCCGAGACCGAGCCGGTCGACAATTACTTCGCCATGCGTCGGCGCATCTACTTCGCCGGGTTCGGCGCCATCGTGCTGGTGGTGCTCGCCGGACTGCTGGCGTTTCGGCGGCTGGTCGGCAAGCGTATCGATGCGGTGCGCCAGACGGCGGAATCGATCATCGAGGGCGATCTGGCCCAGCGCGTCCCGATGCCCGGCGATGGCGGCGAGTTCGATCAGCAGGCGGGGGCCTTCAACCGCATGCTCGACCGCATCGGCCAGCTCATGGGCGAAATCCGCAACGTCTCCAACGATATCTCGCACGAGATGCGCACTCCGCTGGCGCGGCTCCGCAACGAACTCGCGCTGCTGGAGCAGAGCGCCGCTGCCGAGCCGGTGCGGGAGCGGGTGGCCATGGCGCGCATGCAGGCGGACGAACTGCTCGGCATGTTCTCCGCGATGTTGCGGATCGCCGAGATCGAGGACGGATCGCGCCGGGCCGGTTTTCGGCCGCTCGACATGGGCGAACTGGTAGCGGAGATCGTCGAGATGGTGCAGCCCGTCGCGCAGGAGCGTGGCCAGCGCGTGCTGATGGAACGCGCCGACGAGGCGAAGCTTGTCGGCGACCGGCAACTCCTGTCGCAGCTGCTGGTCAACATGCTGGAGAACGCCGTCCGGCACACACCTTCGGGCACGCGGATCAGGGTCTCGGTTGCGCGCGAAGCGGAAGCGGTGATGCTTGTGGTCACTGACGATGGCCCGGGAATCCCGGCAAGCCAGCGCGAGCATGTGATGCGCCGGTTCGGGCGCGTCGAGCGGGCGGGGCAGGCCGGTGGTCAGGGCGGTGGCCATGGTCTGGGTCTACCGCTGATGGAGGCGATCGTGCGCCTCCACCGGGGGGCGCTGGCGCTGGAGGACGCCGGGCCGGGCCTGCGCATCGTGGCGAGATTGCCGGTTTGAGCGCATTCCTCCCTGTCGCGCAGCGATGGGGAGGTAGCAGCGACGCAGTCGCTGACGGAGGGGCCTTGCAACCCCTCCACCACCCGCTGCACGGGCGTCACCCTCCCCATCGCTGCGCGACAGGGAGGATGCTGACAGCGCAAAAAGACCGGCGTGACACGGGGGAGGCGTCACGCCGGTCCAGTAGCTGATCGCGCGGGGGCTGTTTGAGCGGCTATCCCATCGTGAAAGGGCAGATGCTCGCCCGCGCGATCCGCAATGTCCCCCCGGCCCGCGAAAGCCGGGGGAAATCGTCAGAACGCGATGCTCGCGTCGAGGCCGAAGGTGCGCGGCGCGTTGAAGTTGCCGTAGTCGCCTAGGATATTGTTCACCGAGCCGGTGGTCACGCTGGTGGTCGGCGCGCCGGGCAGGCTGTTCGACGGGTCGCGGCGGAACACGTACTGTTCGTTGAAGATGTTGCGGCCCCACACGCCCAGCGTCAGCTTCTGGTTGCCCACGCCGATGTCGGCCAGCGAGATGCGTCCGTTGAAGATCAGCGAGGCGTCGTTCTTGGTGGCGAACTGGTCGAAGGCCTGGGTCGCCTGCGAGTAGTTGCCGTCGAAGTGGAACTTCAGCTTCGTGTCGTTGCCGCCGATCGGCAGCACGTAATCGATCGAGCCGCTCGCCGCGTTGCGCGGGGTGAACACGATGTAGAACTGCTGGTCGACCGTGGTGCTGGCGCCGTTGGTGCCGGTGTAGGTGATCGGTACAAGCGGGATGTGCGTGTAGGTGTAGGCGTAGGACGCGTTCAGCGTCAGGCCGTCGATCGGCTCCAGCGTCAGGTCCGCTTCGATGCCGCGGATCTTGGTGGTCCCGGGTGCATTGATGGTCACCAGGTTGTTGTAGTTCGAGCCGTTGAACGACTGGATCGAGCTGATGTCGACCTGGCTGTTCTTGCGGTCCATGATGTAGCCGGCCAGATTGAAGCGGGCGCGGTGATCCCAGAAGTCGCTCTTGAGGCCGATTTCGTAGGACTTCACGTCCTCCGGATTGAACGCCTGGTAGTTCGCGGTGCGCGAGGATGCGCCGCCTGCGCGGTAGCCGGTTGCGTACTTAGCATAGACATGCAGGTCGTCCGACACGTCGTAGGCGAGGGTCGCCATCGGGTTGAAGCGGTTCCACTTCTTGTCGAGCGGCGAGTATCCCGCGGCTGCGGCAGCTGCAGTGTTGGTGTCGTAGTTGACGTTGCGCGAGAAGTGCAGGACGCCCTTCTTCTCGTCATGCGTGTAGCGGCCGCCGACGGTTAGGTGGAGCTGCTCGGTGGCGTTGTAGGTCAGCTGGCCATAGGCGGCGTAGCTCTTCGACCACACTTCCGAGGCGCGGTCGATCGAGCGGCAGCCGACGTCCGAACCGAACCCGCTCGAGCCGGTGCACGAGTCGAGGATCGTGTAGACCGCCTGGCCGGCGCTGTTGAGGTAGACGCCGTTCGAGTTCGGCGTCGCCGCGTCGTCGCTGACGTGCTCGTTGAAGTAGAACAGGCCGGCGACGTAGTCGATCTTGCCCACGGTGCCGACGGCCTGCAGTTCCTGGCTGAACTGGCGCTGGCGCAGGTCGGCAAGGCTGTAGCGGCTGAAGCCGCAGGGCTTGGCCTCGGTGCAGGCGGAGGTCAGGGTGACGACCGGCACGCGGTGCGCGCCGCCCGAGTTGTCCCACTGCGTCGCATCGACGCCGCGCCAGGCGGTGATCGCGCGGATCTCGATCTCGGGCGAGGCCGCCCACTTGAGGGTGTTGGTGAAGCCGTGGGTCTTGTCGACGCTGGGCTGCTGCGGCACGCCGATGTCGGCGGTCTTCATGCGGGTCTTGCCGTTGACGACAACGCCGGGAAGCAGCGGCTTAACGGTGCCGGTCAGGTTGGTGTACTGGGTGCCGGGCAGGGTGCACGCCGCGCTGGCGGCCTGGGTGCCGGCGACGCAGCCATTGGGGTTGTAGTTCAGCAGCTGGCTGTAGAACGGCGTGTTGGCATCGCGCGCGACGTCGTACGAGAAGTCGTCGGTGATGCCGTCGATCGGCTGCCAGCGCACGGCGACCCGGCCGCCCTTGCGGTGGTACTGGTTGAAGCCGGCCTGGCCTTCGAGCGGGTTCTTGGTGGTCGGGTCCTGGTGCTGCAGCACGCCGTCCAGCTTGACCGAGAAGCCGGCCATTTCCGGCAGGTCGAGGTGGATGCTGCCGTTGTAGGCGCCGTAGTTGCCGACGCCGCCATCAATGCGGCCGCCGAACTCGCCGGTGGGGGCCTTCGAGACGATGCTGAGCGCGCCGCCTTCGGTGTTGCGGCCGAACAGGGTGCCCTGCGGACCCTTGAGAACTTCGACGCGCTCGACGTCGAACAGCGCGGCGTTGAGGCCGTGCTGGCGGCCCATGTAGACGCCGTCCACGTAGATGCCGACGCCCTGTTCACGCGCGGGCTGGTTGGCGTCGAGCGGCACGATACCGCGGATACCGATTGTCAGCGCGCTCTGGCGCGCCTCGAAGGTCGCAACGCGCAGCGACGGCACGCCGCCGTCGGCGAGGTCATAGAGGCTCTGGACGTGGCGGTCCTTGAGCGCTGCCTGGCTGACGACCGCGATGGCGATCGGGGTTTCCTGAAGATTGGTCTCGCGCTTGGTCGCGGTGACGACGATGTCGCCGAGGCCCGAATCCGCTGCTGCGTCCGCCGCAGCGTCGGCTGCGGGAGCATCGGCCCAGGCGCTCGAGGCGTTCATGCTGGCGAGGATCGAGCCGGCGAGCAGCGTCGCGCGGACAACCTTATTCATCATGTTGAATTTCCACCCTTTTTTGGCAGAATTTGTCTGCCTCGGGGCGGCTAATATGGCTGCATCACGACAGTTGTATGGAAGTTCGATGACATCTGAGTCGCGCGACCTTCATCTTCGTCTCATGTTCGAGGCAAGTGCTTGGAAGACCGGCGTAATATACGGCGGCAACATTTTGAAAAAATCTCTGCGGCCGGGCTATTGCAAGGATTTGGCCGCTGCCAACTCGTGATTGTCCAGCAGCTTGATAGCTGAAGGCGAGCGAGGCGTTATCTCTCGCCTCTGCCTCTTCAGCCTGCCTCGTGGGTGAAATTTCACCCGGCGCGCCGTAAGTTATTGCAGCAAGTGCGAATCAGTTGCAACAAAGAGCGGTGTTTCGATGGGTTTTCGGACCAATTCTGGGGAAGCGTGACACGATGGTTAATTCGGCTGCTGGCATGATGCAGACCTCGGAGAAAGGCTGAGGTGGCTGCGGTCATTTCCGGCACCGCACATATCGATCACCCGGCGCCCGCTGCCTGGACGACCGGCGGCCTGTTCACCGTCGGCTTTCTGGGGGTGACTGCGGGCATCCAGATGAGTGATCGAGGGCTGCAGGCGATCGTGCTGTCGGCGATCCAGCACAGTTTCGCTGTGAGTGACGCGACGATCGGCGCTCTGCAGGGACTGGCGGGAGTACTTGTGGGAAGTGCCGTCGCGGTGCCGGTCGCGCGGCTGGCTGACCGTTTTTCGCGCAAGCTGGTGCTGCTGGGCCTGATCGTCGCCTGGACGACACTGATGGTGGTGAGTGCGGTGGCACCTGATTTTCCCCTGTTTTTCGTGGGGCGCGCCGCTGCGGGGGTTACCGAGTTCGCGATGATCCCGATTGTCTATTCGCTGATACCGGATCTTGCGCCGGAGCGGTACCGCGTTGCCGCCAACCTGACTTTTGCGGCCCTGATGGCGGCAGGCGCCAGTGCGGGGTTCTACTTCGGGAGTGCCATCGTCTCGATCGGTGAGGCTTTGATTCCCGGCGACATGGAAGCGTGGCGCAAGGCCATGCTGCTGCTGTCGTCCGCAGGGTTGCCCCTGTTGCTGCTGGGCTTGCTGGCAACCGACCCGCCGCGCCATATCGCGGTGGCCAATGTGCAGGCGCAGGGCTCGCTGCCAGCGTTCCTGCGTGAGCGTTGGCAGGCGGTCGGGCTGTTCGTGGGCGTGGCCGGCAGCCTGATGATCGCAGTGCAGGCGCTCAATCCACTGATCGCGCTGGCGCTGGAGCGCAGGTTCAACGCAGGCATGGGGCCGATCGGTCACGCTCTGGGGGTAGTGACCTTGGCGACCAGCATCGGATGTTTGCCCGTGGCGGGGGTGCTTGATCGTTTGTTGCGCAAACGAATGGGCCTTGCTGCCAGGCCGCTGATCATGGGCTTAAGTGCGCTTGCTGCCGTGCCTTGCGCGGCTTTGCTGTTGGCAGCGTCGGACATCGATCAGGCGCTGTTCGCGGTAGTCCTTTTCCTGTTCCTCACCTGCACCGCCAATGCGCTCGTCCCCACGATGCTGCAGGACCTGACACCGGCTTCGCTGCGCGCCCGCAGTTTCGCGATCTGGAGCTTCGTCGTTTCGGTGTTCTGCGCGGTCGGTCCTCTGGTGGCGGGCATGCTTTCCGACCTGCTGCTGAACGGGCGGCTGCTGTCGGCCATTGCGATCACTGCCGTGCCTGCGTTGATCGTGTCATGCGGTTGCGCGGTGCGTTCGGTGATCGTTCAGGGCCGAGTGATTGCGCGCTGGACTGCCTGCTCGGACCGGTAAGTAACCGCCGGGGGCACGGTCATCGTCATCGCGTCAAAGGCTAGCATCGTCGCGGCACCCGGCGGCAGTTAGCTTCAGACGGCATGTCGGCGCTGAAATGATGGCAAGGCTTTTCGGATTTGTTGAATGATCCGTGCGAGATTTTTCGGCTGATTGAGATTTTTGGATCAAGGTAACGACGAATGGACAGGGAAACTCCCTTACAGCATCCACCGTGACCAAGGACCGAACGCCATGACCATTCATTCCTCGCTTAGCCCGGAGTACGACGTTGAAGGCGTCGAGCAGGTCATTCTGCCTCCGGTGCGTGATCTGGGAGACGGTTTCCAAGTGCGCCGGGCCTTGCCGAGTGCGCAGCGCCGCATGGTCGGTCCTTTCATCTTCTTCGACCAGATGGGCGAGGCGGTGTTTCGTAGCGGCGAAGGGCTTGATGTCCGTCCTCACCCACATATTGGCCTTTCGACGGTCACCTACCTCATCGAAGGCGAAATCCTTCATCGCGACTCGCTCGGCTCGCTGCAGACCATCCGGCCGGGCGAAGTGAATTGGATGACGGCAGGCAGCGGCATCGTGCATTCCGAACGGACCTCTGCAGACAATCGCGCCAAGGGCGGCAAGCTGTTCGGTCTGCAAACCTGGGTTGCTCTGCCGAAGGAAGCGGAAGAAACCGCTCCGGCCTTCTCGCATCACAAGGCTCACGAGATTCCCGTCACCGAAGATACAGGCACACGCCTGACCCTGATCGCGGGCAGTTCGGACGGCATGACTTCGCCGCTCAAGACTTGGTCCGACATGGTCTATGCCGACATCCACATGCAGGACGGTGCGCGCTATCGCGTCAAGGCCGAGCATATCGAACGCGCGATCTACGTGGTTTCCGGCACCGTCGAGGTCGAAGGCCAGACCGGGACTTTCGTGGCGGGTCAGCTTGTGGTGTTCAAGCCGGATGCCGAAGTAGTCCTGCGTGCCCGGGCAGGTGCTCGCCTGATGCTCCTGGGTGGTGAACCCCTGCCTGAAAAGCGGCACGTCTTCTGGAATTTCGTTTCGTCATCGGCCGATCGGATCGAGCAGGCCAAGGAGGACTGGCGCGAACAGCGGTTCGCTTCCGTCCCGCACGAGCACGAATTCATTCCCCTTCCGGCATAAGGACAGCGATCATGGCACATGGAACCGCACATATCGGCGATACGCCCTGGCGCACCGAGATCGTCGTCGGTGGCCACCGGATCACAGCAGACGAACCAGCAGCATTGGGAGGGCAGGGCGCCGGGCCAGCCCCTTATGATCTTCTGCTTGCCAGCCTCGGCGCCTGCACCGCGATCACGCTTAAGATGTATGCGGCGCGAAAGGGCTGGCCGTTGCAGGCGCTGGATGTCGAATTGCATCTGGCCGGCGGGAAGGACACCATGCGGATCGACCGCAAGCTTGTGATCGCGGGCCTGGATGACGATCAGAAGGCCCGGCTTGCCGACATTGCAGAACGCACGCCGGTGACCCTGACGCTTAAGGCGGGCGTACCGATCGACACCACGCTCGCCTGAGGCCTCGCACTTCCGGCTTGTCTGCGAAGCCGCTCAGAAGTTCTTTCGCAGTTCGACGAATGCGGTGCGTGGCCGTCCGACGAACGCGCCGCGGATCTCGTCCAGGGTCGATACGGCATAGGTCCGATCGAAATGTTCTCGACCCGCAGTATGACCTCGGCAAAGTCCAGCCTCTTCGTGATCGTCCCGTCAAAGATGGCATAGCCGTCGATCCGGTTCCCGCGCCGATCCGACTGCTTCGAAACGGACCTGGCACCTGCATCAACGAGAGGTCAGGCACCAGCCGCGCGTGTTTCCATCCAGTCAATAATCAGGTCTGCGATCTGCAGGTTGTTTCGATCCTGCATCATGAGATGTGTATTGCCGTGAATGCCCAGTTCCGGAGGATGGAGCATCTCTGCTTGGCCGCCTGCCTTCTTCAATCTGGCGATCAGTCGCTTACATTCCTGGAACCGTTCGGGCCAGTCCGACCCCTTGTTTCCGGTCGGCGTGTCGAGGTGATCGCCATATACGACCAATAGCGGGATCGTTGCGAGTGTAGCGATCTGGTCGGCTGTATAGATTTCGGCGTTGCATCGGCCGGGTTCGACCAGGACCATTGCCCTGACCGCCTTGGGATCGAGAAGAGCTGCTTCGAGCGGATAATCTCCAGCCTGCGAATGGCCGAGAAGGATCGCGCCGTTCAGCTTCTTCGCGAGCGCAGCAAGCGCCTTGTAGTTTGGATTTGGGGAGGGAAGCGATGCGATCAGGTCCGGCACGCCCTGGCGGGACAGGGCACTGACCGCTTCGATAGGATACTGGGTATCCGGATAGGGCTTGGTTGCGTCGGGGCCGATACGAAAGTTGATCCACGATGCGATGCGGTCACCCATGCGAGTGATCTTTGGCTGCTTGTCGGGGCTCGCCTGGCCTGCGCCGACACGATTGAAGATGGACTGGTCGAAGCCGGAGCGTCCCCGACCCACTTGATCGACCACATAGGTTGGATGGGAGCGACGCACGAAATACTCGAACCAACCCATCCGGCCGTCGGGTGTGGTATCAAACCCGGCTCCGCTTTGGCCCGCACCGTGGATCAGGACGATTGGCGCCTTGGTCGCACCGACCGGCTCCATGTATTCGACATACATCTGGCCGATCGTCACACGATCCGCTGCCCGCTGACTTCCGAGCTCGACGAAGGTTTGCTCTATACCTTCACCACCGACGAAAAAGCTTCCTCGAGCCTTCAACTGAAGGGGCTGTTCATTGATATTCGGCGTTTCGATTTCATTTGCCATCACAGGTCCCGCTACCATCGCCAAACTCAAGGCCACGACCGGCAGCCGGTGACTGCCCCGCCACCGGTTGCGCATGATTAAGCCCTACCCGTAGGATGTTCGGAGCCGCCCCATACCGGCAGACCGGGGGCTGGCACGCCATCATGAAGGTCGCGGTTGCGTTGACCTTGGCCGAAAGCGCCATAGGGGTAGCCGCCGGGCGTTGGGCGGCTGACGGCCTCAAGGGCTGCCGAAGCGGCATCGTCCAATGTCAGCTCGGCCGCAGCGATCGAATCCTTCAACTGAGCCATGTTGCGCGCGCCGAAAATCGGAGCCGTCACGCCGGGCCGGTCCGCGATCCAGCTCAAGGCCACCTGCGATGGCGTCGCGCCGATCTCGTTCGCAATACGCATGACCTCGGCAATCGTTGCCCAATTGCGGTCGATGTTGGCGTATTCCTCGCACACCCATTGATAAAGCTTGTTGTCCGAGCCCGCACGGGTGCCGACCGCGGGTTTCAAACCGCGTTTATATTTGCCGCTCAGGAAGCCGCCTGCGAGCGGTGACCAGGGGAGCATGCCCAGACCATTGTGGACGGCCGCAGGCACAATCTCATATTCGCATTCCCGTGAAAGAAGGCTGTACTGTGGTTGCAGGCTGACGGGCAGGGGGGCGCCCATAGCCTTTGCGATCGACACGAAGAGCTGCAACTCCCAGCCGGTGAAGTTGGAAATGCCGATGTAATGAATCTTGCCTGCCTGGACCGCGTCGGCGAGAAATCCGAGCGTCTCCTCCATCGGCGTCTTCATGTCGGAGGCATGCAATTGATAGAGGTCGACGTTTTCGACGTTCATGCGCTTGAGTGATGCGTCCAGCGCACGATGAAGGGTCCTTCGCTGTTGATTGCCACTGAGAAGTGACCCGGGGGGCGTATAAATTACCATTGAGAATTGACCCATGTTTCCCTCGCCTCCGGCTGCCAGTCGGAGGGTCTTGGAGTGATCAACATGGACTTACTCAGTGTGATCCGCCGTTGGCATTTCCGGCAGAAGATCCCCATTCGGGAGATCAAGCGCCGGACCGGCCTATCCCGCAACACCATCCGTAAATATCTGCGTTCCGATGTGGTTGAGCCCAGCTTCAAGGTTCCGTTGCGGCCCAGCAAACTCGATCCCTTCGCGGACAAGCTAACCGCTTGGCTGCGGGTGGAATCCAAGAAATCCCGCAAACAGAAGCGGACCGCCAAGCAGTTGCACGCCGATCTGGTAAAGCTGGGATATGATGGCTCTTACAACCGGGTTGCGGCTTTTGCCCGACGATGGCGAACCGAACTGCAGTATGAGCATCAGACCAGCGGGCGTGGGACATTCGTACCTCTGGTCTTTCCGCCTGGCGAGGCGTTCCAGTTCGACTGGAGCGAGGATTACGCCGTGCTGGGCGGCAAGCCCACGAAGCTGCAGGTCGCTCATACCAAGCTGGCACATAGCCGCGCCTTTATCGTGCGAGCCTATCTGCTTCAGACCCATGAGATGCTGTTCGACGCGCTGACGCAGGCATTCCGGGTGCTGGGCGGCGTGCCCCAGCGCGGGATCTTCGACAATATGAGGACCGCTGTCGACAAGATCGGGACCGGGAAGGCACGGCAGGTCAACGCGAGGTTTGCCGCCATGGCCAGCCATTATCTGTTCGAGACCGATTTCTGCAATCCGGCTTCAGGCTGGGAGAAGGGACAGGTCGAGAAGAACGTTCAGGACGCTCGGCGCCGGTTGTGGCAACCGATGCCCAGCTTCCGCGATCTGGCTGAGTTGAACGCCTGGCTGGAAGAACAGTGCATCGCCCAATGGGGCGAGATCCAGCATGGTGTCATGCCCGGCACCGTGGCTGATGTGCATGCCGAGGAAGTTTCCTGCCTGATGCCGCTGGGCCGGCCCTTCGATGGCTTTGTCGAGCAGATCAAGCGCGTGTTGTGTCGCCAACCTGCCTCATCGCCTTCGACCGCAACCGCTATTCGGTGCCTGCTTCCTTCGCGAACCGGCCGGTCAGCCTGCGGGTCTACCCGGATCGCCTTGTCATTGTGGCCGAAGGCCAGATCGTGTGCGAACATCCCCGGCTCATCGACCGATCCCATCACAAGCCGGGACGCACAATCTATGACTGGCGGCATTATCTGGCGGTGATCCAGCGCAAGCCCGGTGCCTTGCGCAATGGCGCCCCCTTTCTCGAGATGCCCGAAGCCTTCCGACAATTGCAAAGTCATCTGCTCAAGCGCCCAGGCGGCGACAGGGAGATGGTCGAGATCCTGTCTCTCGTTCTGCATCACGACGAGCAGGCTGTGTTGAGCGCGGTCGAGTTGGCTCTGGAAGCCGGTGTCGCCACCAAGACCCACGTTCTCAACGTGTTGCATCGCCTTATCGACGGCAAGGCGCCTCCAGCTTCGCCGATCGATGCACCTCAGGCCCTGCGCCTGACCCAAGAGCCCGAGGCCAATGTCGTGCGCTATGACATGCTCAGGGAGATTCGCCATGCGTCATGACCCCGCCAGCGCCGCGGTCATCGTCATGCTGCGCAGCCTCAAGATGTTCGGCATGGCTCAAGCCGCCGACGAACTGATCGAGCAGGGGGCGCCTGCCTTCGATGCTGCCTTGCCGATACTGGCTGGGCTCCTGAAGGCAGAGATGGCCGAACGTGAGGTCAGGTCCATCGCCTATCAGATCAAGGCGGCCCGCTTCCCGGCGTACAAGGATCTGGCTGGCTTCGACTTTGCCGCCAGCGAGATCAACGAAGCCCTCGTGCGCCAGCTTCACCAGGGTGACTTCATGGAAAACGCCGACAACGTCGTGCTGATTGGCGGCCCCGGAACCGGCAAGAGCCATATCGCCACCGCCTTGGGCGTGCAGGCTGTCGAGCATCACCGCAAGAAGGTCCGCTTCTTCTCCACGGTCGATCTGGTCAATGCGCTTGAGCAGGAAAAGACCTCGAACAGATCCGGCCAGCTGGCAGAGCGCCTGCTACGCCTCGACCTGCTCATCCTCGATGAACTGGGCTACCTGCCCTTCAGTTCATCGGGCGGCGCCATGCTCTTCCATCTGCTCAGCAAGCTGTACGAGCGCACCAGCGTCGTCATCACCACCAACCTGAGCTTCAGCGAATGGTCCGGCGTGTTCGGCGATGCCAAGATGACAACCGCACTGCTCGATCGGCTTACTCACCACTGCCACATCCTGGAAACCGGGAACGATAGCTTCCGCTTCCGCGCCAGCACCGCTGCACCCAAATCCAGAAAGGAGAAGTCAGCATCTTGAACCTGCCGGGAAACGGCAGCACATAAACCACGCCCACCCGGGTCAGTTCTCAATGGAAACCCCGGGTCACTTCTCAGTGGCAATCAACACCCGCCGCCGTCCGAGCGCTTGCAAGGCGTAGCTTTCTTCTTCTTGACGTTCTCCCCTGATTGTTACCAGTCAGAGGTAGAGTCCGGCTCCTTCATGATGGTTGGTTGAGGTGATGGCAACCTTTCCGGGGGCATGCCCCCGGAAAGGTTGGCCGGCTTTCTCGGCGGGGGTTCTCCCGCCCAGTTTCGAGTGTGGCCTGACGTAGTTGTAATCGTGCCGCCAGGCATCGAGCACGAAGCGAGCATGCGGCAGCGACGTGAACAGGGTCTCGTTGAGGCATTCGTCGCGCAGACGCCCGTTGAAGCTCTCGACGAAGCCGTTTTGCATCGGCTTGCCGGGTGCGATATAATGCCACTCGACCCGCCGTTCCTGCGACCAGCGCAGGATGGCTGACGAGGTCAGCTCGGTGCCGTTGTCGCTGACCACCGTATGCGGCTTGCCGCGCATCCCGATCAGCCGTGTCAGCTCCCGCGCGACCCGCACACCCGACAGCGACGTGTCGGCCACCAGCGCCAGGCATTCCCGCGTGTAGTCGTCGACCACGCACAGGATGCGGAACCGCCGGCTGCACGTCAGGGTGTCGGAGACGAAGTCGAGCGACCAACGCTGGTTCGGCCCGTCCGGCAGCACCATCGGCGCCCGCGTGCCCAGGGCGCGGTTGCGGCCACCACGGCGACGGATCCGCAGGTTCTCCTCGCGATAGACCCGCAGCAGCTTCTTGTGGTTGGGCGTCATGCCCTCGCGAGCCAGAAGATACCGAGACGCCGATAGCCGAAGCGGCGACGCTCGGCCGCCAGCTCGCGCAGACGCTGTCGCAGCGGACCATCGTCCGGACGCGACGATCGATACCGGATCACCCGCCGGCTCACGCCAACCAGGTTGCACGCCCGACGCTCGCTCAGCCCGTGATGCTCACGGGCATGGGCGACGGCATCCCGCTTAGCGCCGGGCGTCACCATTTTTTTGATGCCAGATCCTTCAGCACCACGTTGTCGAGCATGGCTTCGGCCAGCAACTTCTTCAGCCGGCTGTTCTCTTCCTCGAGCGTGCGCAGGCGCCGAGCCTCCGACACCTCCAGACCGCCATACTTCGACTTCCACTTGTAGAACGTCGCTGAGCTGATCCCGTGGCGGCGGCACACATCCGCTGTCGCCATCCCGGCCTCCTGCTCCTTCAAGATCGCGATGATCTGCTCTTCGCTGAACCTGCTGCGCTTCATTCCGTCCGACTCCTTCTCGTCGGACTCTACTCAAAATCGGTCACATTTCAGGGGAGCACGTCATTCTTCACGGCTCGGATGCCGATGTCGACAAGCATGTTGATGTGTTTCCATCAGATACGCAGGTTCGACTCCCGGTGCGTTGAAATCTACCATTGCGGGGTGATTTCGTACTAGGGCGTAGACTCATTACCCGTTGCACCAGAGACGTGCGCAAATGAGCTTGA
>NZ_BSFC01000045.1 GCF_027922145.1 Novosphingobium resinovorum
CGGACGCAATCTACCCGTCGCCGAAACGAACATCGCATTGTTCACGGCCGACCAGATGGCTCCATCGTCGGTTATCGCGAAGGTATACCCAGAGCCGGCCGGTCGCCGTCTTCCCGGTCCCCGGCGCCAACACGGGAACGGGTGTGTCGTCGGCATGGAGCTTCACGCTGGCCATGACGTGATCGGCGATCCGATCGACGAGCGGTTGTAGCAGCCAGCTTGCCTGGCCCATCCAGTCCGCCATCGTCGAGCGGCTGATCTCGACACCCTCGCGGGCGTAGATCTGTGACTGGCGATACAGAGGCAGGTGATCGGCGAACTTGGAGACGATGACGTGGGCCAGAAGGCCGGGACCAGCACGGCCACGCGGCACGGGAAGAGCCGGGGCCGGAGCCTGGCTAATCGCATCGCAGCGGCTGCAGGAAAGCTTGGGCCGGACATGACGGACGACGCGGAAGCGGCCGGGGACATACTCCAGCACTTCGGTCACGTCCTCGCCGAGCTTGCCCATCGTGCCACCACAGTCAGAGCAGCCGTCTGCATCCGGCGCTGCATGCATAACCTCGTCGCGAGGGAGATGGTCGGGCAGCGGAGCACGGCGAGGCTTGCGAGGGGTAGCCTTGGTCGGGGCATCGTCGAGCACATGGCCTTCGATCACACACTCGGCATGGGCATGCTCAGCCTCGAGATCCTCCAGCGTCAGCTCGAGCTGGTCGGCTTGAAGGGAAAGGCGCTCCGAGGACTGGCCGAACTTCATGCGCCGGAGGCGGGCCAACTGGACCTTGAACTTCTCGATCTGCAGCGCCGTCAGCTTGATCGAGTTCTGAGCGGTCACAAGCTTCTCGCGGGTCTCGTCATGGGCTGCCCGTTCGGCTTCCAGCGCCTGCTCCGAAGCTGCCAAACGTGCTCGCATCGCCTCGGCAAAAGCGCGCAGTTCTGCGGGATCAGCAGGGAGTTCGAGATCGTCGGGAGACACGCTTCCCGGTAGCAGAATCCGGCCTTCCGCCCAAGCAGAAAGCCCGGAAATGCGGCGATTATCGCGTCAAATCTGCACCGGCAGGCGGGGCGGATCAGGGGGCACTGTGCGCCGCCAATCCATTGCTTCGATCAGCAATGCGAACTGTGCTGGGGTCAGCACGACACCGCCCTCGATGAGCGGCGGCCAGACGAAACGGCTGCGTTCCAGGCGCTTGGCGAACAGGCAAAGCCCGGTTCCGTCCCAATGCAGCGCCTTCAGGTAGTTGCCACACTGCGTTTCATAATGCATTGCTCCATCAGATGCCGGGAAGGCGGACAACTTTATCGTATTGATAATCCTCATAATGTTTGGGTCGTCTGTCGATGACGGTTTGCACCCCTATCCTAACGGCTTCCGAGGAGAGCGCTTCGATGGGAACGAGGTACGGCGCCCCTTTCATGATTTGCGTGGCCGGCAGTATCTTTTTCCCGACCAGCATCTGCGCTGAGCCCCTACAGATACCGAGTTGTTCGGCCGCTTTGCCCAAGCTGATGTACTTTCCATCGCTCTTCGCTGGATCATATTCGGGAAGCCCGAGCCGCTCGCGCATGTCGCGCACGCGCACCGTCGTCCAGGTTTCCCCGTCACTGGTCCTGCACAGCATGCGATTGAGGGAGACGGCAAGATCTCGATCGGACCAGTGCCCGGCAAGCTTGCGAAGTGCCTGAACTGCTGTCGGGGTGGCATCTGTCGGGCGACGCCCGCACTTGACTCGCCCCACTCGAAGCTCGGAGTGGCGGCCGCCGACCCAATGGATGAGCAGCACGGCTTCGTTAGTGTCATTGTCGAGTTCGAAGACGATTTCCTTGACGAGAGAGTGGATCAAGCGCTGTTTTGTGCGCGTGTCGGTCGACGGGGCATTCCAGACAGCTGGCAGGTCTTGGGCAAGTTGGAGCAGCAGAGCGCGATCGATCTTTGGCTGTGCAGCCAAGCCAGCACGTTTCTCCTCGATGCGCTTTTCCAACTCCGCAACGCGCTCCAAGGCCGCATTCCATCGCGCTTCGAGTTCCCGGGCGACGTGCCGTTTCGCTGGATCAACCAACTCATATCGACGCGCGGCAAGCGACGCCTCGTAGCGCTCACCTTCAAGGTCGCGCTCGATCGCGGCGACGATGTCGTTGGTGGATCGCGCCAACTGATCCGATGCGAAGATTGCCGCCTCCACGGCGCGGTCGGAGACTGCGCCAAGGCAGGCCAACGCAACGGCCTTGTCGACACGTACGCCGCCGATGCCGATACAGAGTCCAGCACCAACATGCCCGTCGTCACCGCGGCATTGGTAACGATGCGCATGTCCCTTTGCCATGCCGTAGAACACGCGCATCATTCGTCCACAGCGTCCGCAGCGCATCAAGCCGGTCAACAACGCCCGTCCGCCGCGGCCCGACTTTCGATCACAGTTCTTCTTCATGTGGGCGTTCTCGAGTAGCAGGCGTTGGTTTTCCTCGTATTCCTGCCAACTGATGTAGCCCGGATGATGGTCATGGATCAGTGTCGACCACTCGTTTCGTGGCTTCTTGTAGCCACCGGTCTTCCGAGATCGCCCATCGACGACCTTGGTGCGCTGCCCCACGCGGCCGAAGGCATAAGCACCAGCGTAAAGGGGGTTATGCAATATCTGCATTACAGTGTGGTAGGCTGGAGCCTTCCACTCCATTTTGCAGATCTCCACGTTCCGGCGCATCACCGGCATCTTGAGGTTGGCCGCACGAAGCCAAAGGAACACCTGCCGGGCGCTACCGAGTTCTCTGAACTTGGCGAACACCAGTCGGACGGCCTCTTGGACGTGTTCGTCCGGGTCGATCTCGATGGCGTCGATTTCGTTCCAGCGCAGACCCGGCGGAAGGGCAAAGCGATATTCGCCCCTACGAACCTTGGCATCGCGCGCGGCCAAACCGCGCTGCCGGATCAGACTGAGCTCATATTCGGACATCGTTCCTTTCAGCCCGAGCAGAAGACGATCATTGATCAGGCGAGGATCATAAGTGCCATCGGGATCGATGACCAGCGTACCGGCGAGAGCACACAGGTCGATCAGATGGTGCCAATCGCGTCCGTTGCGGGCAAGGCGAGATGCCTCGATGCAATAGACGGCCCCGACGTTACCTGTGCAGACCAGCCCGACCAGCTTCTCAAAACCAGGTCGTTCCATGCTGCCCGAACCCGAACGACCAAGATCTTCATCAATGACTGTCACGGTCGCAAAGCCTATCGCGTTCGCCGCACCGGCAAGGTCATATTGGCGGCGCTGGCTTTCCAGGTTCCCGGTCACTTGCGCCATGGTCGATTGGCGGACGTAAACAACGGCCGCGCGGGAGAGATGCTCAGGCGTTACCTTGGTGGTCATCCACGCCTCCCTCGACTGCCGTTGCGCCGACTGCTTCCAGAAGCAGATCGGCCAGTGTCTCCACCACGCCCTTCGGGCGCATGCCGTCCAACGGTTTCGGAACTGGGGGATCGAACTGCAGCTTGAGCTGTGTTCTGTTTTGGCGTCGGGATGCTCGCACAACCTTTCTCCTTCGATTCTGAAGGAGCGGATGTTGCCCGACGTTTCCGAGTCTTCCCCAACACACCAAGCAATCGCGCCAACTCGGTGAGGCCCTCGACGCTGATTTCGGGCGCGCCTTTGGCCATGCCGCTGCAATAGTCGGCGTCGAACATCCACAGCGGGACCTCGCGTGAGTAGCCGGGCAACAGATCTGTGATGATAAGTTTCAGCTGCTTGCCGCGCCGGAATGGAGCGACCTGCAGTTCAATCCCGAAAAATGGATGCCACGGATACTGGATCGTATCGCGGCGCAAAACGTATGTCGAATGTCGGTAAGTTGCTGCTCTTGCTGCGGAAAAGGAAGACATGCCCCCCGTAGGTCTCGACCGCGAACAGGGGGCGGACCAATGCCGCCAGCCCGTCGAAGCCGAGCCGCATGCTGACCGGCTTGCTTGCCAGATAGACCTTCGTTCCGGGTGCCAACGAGATCACGAGACATCCCGGAATGCACGCAGCACGCGGGCCAGCGCCTTCTCGTTGACGTAGCTGTCCACCGACAGGCGAACGCCGCTGGGCAGGTCTATATCTATTGCGCCGGGGCGGGCGCCGGGATGCGGGCGGACCAGTTCCTCCGGCGCTGACGGCATCGGCGACGAAACAGGTCGCGGTGCCTTCTGGGTCTCCGGCACCGTCGGCGCAGCCGCAGGCTCCGTCGTTATTATCGCACCGTAGGGAATGAACTCCAAAGCTTCACTGGCGATGGCCGCCGCCTGACGACGCGTCGATCGCCAGTTGTAAATTAGGCTCTCGGCAATCTCGTGGCGCTCTGCGACCTGACGGACCGATACTCCGTCTGCATCCGCCTCGGCGAGGATCGCTGCCTTCTCGGCATCCGAAAACTTCCTGCGCCGTTCGGTACGCGCAATGATCTCCACCCGATCCTTCACTTAGCCTCCTTCTGGAGTCCAGAAAGAGACTCCTTAGCGGAGGTCCATTAGCGCCGAGCCGAAATGCCGCAACACGCCGGAGGCCGGACGCTTACTCAGCAGGTGGAGAGGGTGCTTTCCGAAGCGTTCGCAGAATTCACTGAGAAGCCGCAGCCGCTCGAATTCTTCGTGAGCCGGGACGATGGTCTTTGACCAGCCATGCAGGGGAGGCTCTGACCTTCCGGCTTCCGGACTTATGCCTCGGTACCGAAGGTGAACCTATGCAACCTGTTCATTCCAGTCGGCCGCGAGCCAAAACAGGGGTTTTCGACTTCGATCTGAAGTATTACTTTAGCTTCTGTTCAAGGAGTGTGACGTGGAGGTTTTAGATCCCCAAGAACAGAAGGGCACCAAGCCGGCTGTCATGGCAGGACCAGGCCCGCGTATCGGTACCTGGGTTTGGTCGCCATGGTACGCTAAGGTCTGGTGGTCCTGCATTGCGGTCTATTGGGCTGGCAAGGCAGCATCCCTGTACGATCACGGGCTCGACGACATCTATACGAGCACGGCGGCGGCGTATCTCAATCTCGTCTTCATGCCGATGATGCCGTTTCTTGTGCTTGGAACAGGGTTCGTCTGGGCATGTATGGATTATCATAACCTGGAGTTCGGGCCTCCAAGTAGGGAAACAATGTTTCCAGAAACTTCCGTCGGAGGTTGGTCTGATCCCATGTCGGATCCCCTCGATCCGCGATCACCAAAATACTGGCATAAAAGTGATGAGCATTGAGGCTTACTTGCCGCTCCGGTGTGAATTGCCGTCGGCGGGACTGCCGTCGATATCATTGGAAAACCGCCCAGTTCTCAGAACTGAGTTTTGTTCCAATGATGATAGGGGACCGGTAACGTCGAATGTGGCTCGCCCGTTGTCGGCGTCGTCGAGATAGCGGTTTCTGAGACCGTCGCGACCGAGAACCTGGTCGGAAAGATGCCGAGCGAATGCATCTGCCGGGTTTCGAGACTTCGCAGCACCCAGTTCGGCCTTCGCAATTGCCGAACGTACATCGTAGTTGATGATATCGATGCTTGCCGCTGCGGTCTCGGTAGTGCCTCCGCGATCTGAACTTCTGAACGTGAGCGAGCCGGCAACGCTTCCTGAAGTACTTCTGCTGCCCCTCGTTTTTGATGATGGACCGCGCTGACCAACATCAGCGGCAATCGATCCACTTATGTCAGTTCCCATCGAATTGCTCTCTTCTGCGGACCTCCTTAGCGACCTAGACCATCCCGTCTGGACCATGATCGCCTGAACATCGCGCTGAAGGGTATCGGCGACCTGTGGTTTGAGGCGCCAGTTGCCCTTACGATCCATCTCGAAGCCGCCTCTGAGCCAGTTGGCCATGGCTGCCTGGCCTTCCTGCCCACCGCCCATGAAATGCTCGATCGTGTCGGGCCCGGCCTGCTTGCCGGCTTCGAAGCGGGTACTGGTGTCGTTTCGGGCTGACTGTTGGAAACCTGCGGTGCTCGATACAAGCAGGTCATTGTGGGCGAAGCTCAGCCGTGCGTGCCCGCCGTTCGCGATTGCGCCCAGCTGGCTCTCGTTGATGAGCCCCCCCTTCCACATCTGCGCCGCGGTGCGCGGGGTCAGGTTGAAGGCGAAGTCGCCGTTCTGGTCCATGGCGATCTCGCGCTTGCTCAAGTGGATGCCCGCCTTTTCCAGCAGTCCCTGCGCACGTGTCAGGCGCTCGGCATCGACGATCCTCGTCATCCTCTGATTGCGCGCCCGATCGGCGATGCCCGCAGCACCACCTTCGCCGATATCGACCTGATTGCCCGCGGTCTTCGACAGGGTCTGGATGAAGCTGTCGAGCCGTGCCGCCTCCCGGACAGAGGCACCTGCGGCGGCCGCACCCTGCGCGAATCCGGTGTTGTCCGACTGGCGCCGCTGTTCGCCGAATCTGGCAGCAGATCTCGTTCCTTCGTGACCGACTTCGCGCTGGGCATCGAGCTTGCCCGCGCGCTCCGCGAAATCGTACCCGGCGGTCTCACGGGTACGGCCATAGACGCTCGTGCCTTCGCGCGCCGCTTCCGCACCCGCGCCATCGGCGGTTCCGAGACTGACGGCGGCATTGTAGCGCTCGATCGCGCCTGTGACCTGCGCCTCGTTGCGGCCGGTCGCGCGGGAGAGTTGGGAAATCGCGCTGGAGCGAGCTTCGCCGCTGAGCGCGTTGATGAAACCGATGCTGCGGCTGGTCTCGTCGACGGAAAGGCCGAGCATGGCGGCGGCATTGCGCTGGCCTTCATTGCTGCCTGTGCGATGGCCCTGTTCGGTCGAGACATTGGCGCGTTCTGTCTGGGTTACGCGGGCTCCGTCGTGTTCTCGGCGCCCTTCCATCGCTCCCACCTGGATCTGCGCGGCGGTCAGATCGTTGCGCATCATGGCTTCCGCCTCGAAGCTGTTGGCGACGATCTTTCCGAAGGTCGGATCGGCGGCGGCGTCGCCGATGACGCTGGCCGCCTTGAGCCTTGCATCGTCCGGACTGTAGCCCGCCCGTTCGAAATGACGCGCCGTGTTCTGGAACATCATGTCGTAGCCACGCTCATCGCCGAAGGCGCGCCATTGAACGATGCCCTGCGCGAAGGCGGCAAAGGTGTCAACGGCGGCGCAAAAGTCGGCCACGGGGCGGAGTAAAACCAGGCCAGT
>NZ_BSFC01000046.1 GCF_027922145.1 Novosphingobium resinovorum
ATCGGACGCAATCTACCCGTCGCCGAAACGAACATCGCATTGTTCACGGCCGACTAGCTAGCCTCTCTCGGTGCAGGAGAAAATAACGAGCAGTTTCCGCTGGGTCTCGTTTCAAGGGATCTGCATGTGCCGGGGCGCATTGGTCTCGAAGAGCACTGTGGTACTGTCAGGCAGTTAACACTTTAAGTGCGACTGGAAAAAAGCCCAGCGCCCCGAATCACAAACAGCGTGCAGTCGATGGGAAGCCCCAGTTTCGCGCCTTCTTCAAGTAGCGCCGGCCGAACGCTCGGTGTCGATTCGGTGAGGCAACTTCGATGCATTGACCACATCGACCAGCTCCGCATCCAGGCGTGCGAGTATCTGATCCTTGGCCCAACGCTTCTCCGCCCGCTGACGGCCGTTTTCCCCATAGTGCGCTGCAAGGACCGGATTATCGAGCAGGGACTCGATCCCTTCCGCAAACGCCTTCGCAGAACCAGGTTGGGTAATGATCCCGCAATCGACGATCTCTTCGGCCAAACCAGTGCCAGGTTCGGCAGTGGCCACGACAGGCCGACCCGATGCGAGCATATTCGTCAGTTTCGAAGGCAAGACCAAATCGGCTGCACCCGCGAGTTGCGGCATAAGATGTAATGTCGCCAAACCCAGCAGTTCGTTGAGGCGCTCGCGATCCTGAAGGTCATGAAACTGGATATTGGTAAGATCGCTGGCCAATTCTTCCAGCGCGGCGCGGTTCGGCCCCTGACCGCATATTATGAAGGTCAGGTCGTTACGATGACGTAGCAGGCGCGCGGCATCAAGCACGATGTCTATACCTTGCTTGTTCGCGATATTGCCGGAATAGAGTGCTACGTAAGGCGTCGTAACCCCCCATTGCGCTCTGTAAGGCGACTGTCCCTGATAGGGGGTGATCGCCGCGATATCGGCCCAATTGCGCAATTCATGAATGCGAGAACGGGGCACACCCTTCTCGGCCAGTTTGGCGCACATCTGCGGCGAGATTGAACTGACATGATCGAACAGGCCGATAACGCGTTGTTCGAACCTTCGCCCCAGCTTGGCGACCGCCCCACCGTCGCCAACGAGACCCGTCGCAAGTGCCGCCTCCATTTCGAAGTCCTGAATGTGGAGCCAGCATTGGGCACCGCTCAATCGGGACACCAGCCAGGCGACAGGAGCACTAATAAGCGAAGGGGCAACCGTGAAAACCAGGTCTGGCCGCTTGCGCCCCAGCGCCGCAGCCAACATCGTAGGCAGTGCTGTCGCCAAAAACGACACGTGGTGAAGCAACCGACGCATGCCGCTTGGTTTGGCAGGCACGTAGATAGGACAGCGGGTAATATCGACGCCGCCTTCCACCGATCGCTGCCAGCCTTTACCGGAATAGGCGGCATGGACTTTCCAAGCAGGATAGTAGGGGACTGCGACGACCGCGCGTGCTTCGTGACCGGCTCTCACCCAGGCTTTGGTCATGTCTCCGCTGTAGAGACCAATGCCAATTTCCTCAGGAGCGTAATTCAGTCCGAGAAACAGGATCCGCATCAGGCCATGGCCGACTTGTTTTCAAGAAACCAATCGTAAGCGGATTGAATTCCTTCGAAAAGCCCGATTGATGGACGCCACCCCATCGAACGCAGTTTGTCGGCGCTCATGAGCTTTCGCGGCGTCCCATCTGGTTTAGTCTCGTCCTTGATGATCTCGCCATCAAAGCCGATTGCCTTCATCACCATCTCTGTCAGTTCGATGATCGTCACATCTTCACCGGAACCGATGTTAACGTGCTCGTGCCCCGAATAATTCTTCAGCAGCATGACGCATGCATCTGCCAGATCATCGACATGCAGAAACTCCCTTCGCGGCGATCCGGTTCCCCAAATTTCTATCGAGGAGGCGCCTACGCGCTTTGCCTCATGCGCCTTACGGATGAGGGCGGGCATGACGTGACTGGATGTAAGGTCGAAATTGTCTCCGGGGCCGTAAAGATTAGTGGGCATCGCCGAAATGTAGTCCAAGCCATATTCCTCGCGGTAGGCTTGGCATAGCTTGATCCCTGCAATCTTGGCGATTGCATACCACTCATTCGTGGGCTCGAGCGGACCTGTCAGCAGGGCGCCTTCAGTGATGGGTTGTTCCGCGAACTTTGGGTAGATGCACGATGATCCAAGGAACAGCAGCTTTTCGACACCAACCTGCCGCGAGCTTTCGATGACGTTGGCCTCGATCATCAGGTTATCGTAGAGAAACTGCCCCGGATACGTGTCATTCGCAAGAATCCCGCCAACTTTCGCGGCGGCAACCAAGACGGCATCCGGACGACTGGCATTCATCCAGTCCCGGACGGCGGATTGCTCGCGCAAATCCACGCGCGTTGCGGGGAAGATGACTTCACATTTCTCGGCAGCAAGGCGGCGGACAAGAGCTGACCCGACCATACCCTTGTGTCCCGCAACGTAAACTTTCTTGCCGGCAAGATCGTAGGTCGGTCCGCTCATGATTCTCTTCCAATATGTTGCAGCGCAATAAGGACTACCGCGTAGTTCGCCATTACGCAATTGCAGGAATGAATTCTAACCATTTAGGCACCGCAGCGACTGCGTCAGATTCAGCTTCCATGCTACATGCCAGCGGATTCAGGCGCTTTGATCAGTCGGATCCAAACAGATCGCGCGTAAAGACCTTGTCTTTCACATCGTTGATGTCAGTGGTCATGCGGTTGGCGATAATGACGTCGCACTCTCGCTTGAAGCCCGCAAGATCGCGCAGAACCTTGGAGCCATAAAACTCATCGGCTTGCATAGAGGGCTCATAGATGATCACTTCGATGCCTTTTGCCTTGATGCGCTTCATGATGCCTTGGATTGAAGACTGCCGGAAGTTGTCGGATCCTGCCTTCATCACCAACCGGAAAACGCCGACCTTTCTGGGCTTCTTCGCGATGATCTGGTCGGCAAGAAAATCCTTGCGAGTGCGATTGGCGTCGACAATTGCTCGTATCAGGTTTTGCGGAACGTCGGAGTAGTTCGCTAACAACTGCTTCGTATCTTTTGGCAAGCAATAGCCCCCGTAACCAAAGCTGGGATTGTTGTAATGAGCGCCAATCCTGGGGTCGAGGCCAATTCCGTTGATAATCTGGCGCGTATCCATGCTCCCCGCGATGGCGTAGCTGTCTAGTTCGTTAAAAAATGCGACGCGCATAGCGAGATAGGTGTTGGCAAACAGCTTTATCGCTTCCGCTTCGCGAGCATCGGTAAACAATACTTCAATATCGGTTTTGATGGCGCCGTCGCGCAGAAGATCTGCGAAGATCCGGGCGCGCTCGGATCGTTCGCCCACGATGATACGCGAGGGGTGCAGATTGTCATAGAGCGCACGACCCTCTCGGAGGAATTCGGGGCTGAAGATGACTTGTTCAGATCCAAGGCGTTCGCGGATTTCATCCACAAATCCAACAGGGACAGTGGATTTGACGACAATGGTGGCCTCAGGATTGATTGCGGTGGCTGCGCGGATTACGGCTTCCACTGAAGTGGTATCGAACTTATTCGTTTCGGGATCGTAATTGGTGGGGGTGGCAACAATCACATACACCGCGCCTCTCAAAGCGCTCTCGGCATCCAGTGTCGCAATAAGATCAAGCTCTCGTGTAGCTAGAAAATCTTCCAGCTCGGCATCGATGATCGGGGATTTGCGCGCATTTAGTAAGTTAACGCGTTCCGCCATGAGATCCACTGCCACAACTTGATTGCGCTGGGCGAGTAGAGCTGCGTTCGAGAGGCCAACGTAGCCCAGACCAAAAACTGCAATTTTCATAGTGTGGGGGCCTCGTGCAGCATAATTATGCAATGGCTGACATAGGAGAATAGGCGCTAAAAACACGCCGGATCCTGTGCCAGCCCAATCGCTAGATCGGGTCTATTCGTCACTGTAGAGCGACACGTCAACGAATTTGTGTCCAACTTAAGGCCCAAACGTAAAGCGCTGTTTTATGACATTGCCGACCGCTTGGGTCATGTTGGATTGCCCGGACCGGGGTGGCACCCCGGTCCGGGCGGAAGGGGACGAATCGCGAAACTATAGGCGGAGCCGCGAGGAGCGGCTTTATGGAAGAGCAGGATATCGATACCCACCGTATTGACGCGGCGACCCTCGCATTGATGTTCCTGACGTTACACGATGCAAACAGGATTTCGGGCACATGCCGAGCTTGGAAGTCGTTCGATTGGAGCGCACTGGGGCGGCTGCACGATCGAGGATGGATTCACGATCCCGTGGGTAAAGCGAAGTCGGTGGTGCTCACGCCCGTCGGGCTGGAGCGCTGCGAGCAGCTGCTTCGTCAATTGTTCTGCGCGCGCCCCAAGGATCCGGTGTGATTGTAATTCAGGCGGCGAGCTCCGCGTCGAGCTTTCGCTGCTGAGCCGCCTTCCAGTTCCACGGGAGGAGTTCGTGGAGACGGGTCTGCGGGATATCGGCGATCCGAGCGAGGACGTCGCTAAACCAGGCAAGGGGATTGACGTCATTGAGGCGCGCGGTGCCGAACAATGCCTCAAGGTGATCGCTCAAACTGAACAGGGACTTGGGATCCGTAACAGGCCTTCGTGATCGCGCGCCCTCTATGAATCATCATCGCCGTCCAAACGCTATCGGTTTTTGCGGGTCGAGGCGATGACGATCGAGGAGCAGCGTCTTCAATCCCGTCACGGATTCGGATTTTCACCCACTGACGGAATCCTTTCACGCTGCCGGAATACCCGCGCTCGCAAACCTCCCGGTAAAGCTGCGTGGCATTACGGCAGGCATCTGCCCACCGCGCGCGGATGAAGTCGTCGAAGGCGTTCGCAGGATGCCGGGATGTCCGCTCCCATTGTCCCGGCTGGCGATCCATGAGCCATTGTCGGATCGTTTTGCGGTCTCGCCCGGTTTCCTGAGCAATAGCCGATATGGTCCAACCCTTCTCGCGCAGGGCAACAACCGTATCGAACATGGCCTGTCGACGTTGGCGTCCGTGGTTTCGCTTTTAAAGGGCCGCCGGAGGCATCCCTGGTCTTGTGGCGCTGTCCTGTGTCCTGATCGGTGCCATGTCATGCGCGAGTGATCGCCGAACTTCGCGTACGAGCCTGTAGCGCTTTTCCACCGCGGCGAGCACTGCATCCGAGCAATTGCGCAGCATGTGCCAGCGATCAGCGACCTGCCGCGCCAGAGGTGCTCCTTCACGAGCACCCTTGGCGTAACTGCCGCCACGATCGCGCGCGATGATTTCGGCTCCGGGATTGGATTTCAACCAGGCGGCAAGCGTTCCGCCTTCACGATCAGGCAGCAGGTCAAGCACCTTGTTGGTCTCCAGATCGAGCAAAACCGTGCCGTAGCGATGACCCTTCCGCCACGCCCATTCGTCGACGCCCAGAACCCGGGGCGATCCCTTCGTCATCTGCCGGTCATTCCGGACCAGGCGGATCATTGTGTCTGCGCTGGTCGGCATGCCAATGCGATCGGCGAACCGCGCGCCAGGCGCTTCGCCAATTCCAAAGCGCTAGGATCATATGCCGGTCTTGCTGCGACGCCCTACAGTAGTGGTGCAGTGGAACGTGAGAGAGGAATCTGCAAGGCTGGCAATTGCCGATTACGGTCTTTGATGGTCGAGCTCGCCTGGCTTTGGCGTCGTTACCAACCGGGCAGTGCGCAAGTTGCTTGGTTCCGTGAACGAGCAGAACCCAACGGGCGGCGAATCCGCAAAATCATGATCGTCGCCCTTGCTCGCAAATTGCTCATCGCCTTTTGGCGTTTCGTCGTAGATGGCGTGGTACCAGAAGGCGCAGTCATGAAGCCGGCCTCTGCATGAATTATTGAGATCGGGCAGCACTGCGACGGCGATGCGGCCCGGTGACCGAGGGAGCGTCACCGTTGTCCGGCGTGGTACATTGATGCCGTCTTCACAGAGTGGTGTCGTTCTTCTCGAGCTCTCCCGTCCCGAATGCGGGACCGTGGTTGGGATCATCGTCCCGCCGGATGTGAGGTTAGCAAGGCTGGCCCTGTAGGAAGAGAGCTTACCTCGGATCACAAGTGCGAAAGACCATTGACGGAGGAATCATCATGTGAGGCCGGACAGACGACTGCACCCGGCCAAAGGCCAGATCATCACTTTATGCTTGCAATGCGGGAGCCATCCACAGAGATCGTCTGTGCCTGTGGCAAGGAACTCATCCCTTTCCGCGTCCAACTCACGGATCAGGTCGAGGACAAGGCCAAGCCGTCGCCGCAGTCAGTCTATCTCTGCGGCCAGACGGGGCGGAAGCTTACGGTCATCGCTCTACAGCTATCCTGCCGTTCTTGTCACCGTGCCAAACTATTAGATCGGGAGCAGATTCGCACCCTATGCAGATTTCCGGCACCACCTCACTCTGCCGCCAACTCGGCTCCGTTTCTCTCGATTCCTATCTCCGATGGTTGCATACCATCATTTTGCAAGAGTAGGAACGTATCATGCAGATCGCAAAGCATGGGAGTTTTAGAGTTTGGCATTAGCTGCCGCCCAC
Source organism: Novosphingobium resinovorum (assembly GCF_027922145.1). GTDB lineage: Bacteria > Pseudomonadota > Alphaproteobacteria > Sphingomonadales > Sphingomonadaceae > Novosphingobium > Novosphingobium resinovorum. Next base: position 6,531 of record NZ_BSFC01000046.1, read on the forward strand.
CGTCGCAGATCGAGCGCAGAGCTCATTTTCCCGCCGTTCCCGACCAAGCTGAACAGCAGTAGCGTCGTTAGCCTTTGCGACTTGAGTCCGGAATTAGAAATTGCTGAGGCGAATGCGCTGCATTTGATACAGGAAGGCGGCGGCGATGGCGGGTAGTTGTCGAGTATCCGAGTCCCGGCGGCGTCGGCATCTTTCTCGAGCTTCATAAGGCGACATTGATGTGTAATATTACTGGCCAGAAATGAACCAAAATCTTCAAAAGCAAATGGATCGGCAGGCATAATGGCTTTTGTTCCTGAGAGGAGCCAAGTGAAAGATTCTATCGGGTCTTCATGGCTTCCGGTTATAGGTGTCGCCAAATCGTTATCGGTATTGTCCATTGTAGCTACCGCGATATTGTTCTTGGGAATTTATACAGCGATCGACGTTGTGTTGCCCAGCGGTGGAACATTGCCAATGATTTCGGCTGCTCCAGGAGTACTTCTGATGTTCTTGCAGCCACGCTTCTTTTCGAAGCGCCTAATTCAATTTATAACAATACCGATTGGTGTAGTGGCATTGTTCTGTTTGCTGAGTCCATCGCTATCTACAATGCTAATAAATCGTCTAAACTCTCTTGCGCAAATCGGTTATGGCTTGCTGATAAGTTTTTCCGCGAGCTGGGCGTTACTGCGGATTGGCCGTGAACGGTTATGGGGGGTTTTGTCTATAGTCATTCCCATTTACCTTTGCTTGCTTTCCTTCGAGGTATTATCTCCAGCAATGCAAGGAATAGTCCGTGGCTATCAAGAGGTAGTTTATCCTACGAATCAAGATGTCGGCATGCTCATAAATCGTGAGATGGGTATGGGGGGGTACCGACCCAAATTCTTTACTTCAGAGACGTCCTTTGTTGCCATGTCTTTGTTTGTAATAATTACCGGGTATATTTGGTCAGGTCGAACGCTTGTGCGTTATCTACTGGCCGTGGGCTATACATTTGCAGGGTTCTTGATTGTAAGAAGTCCAATCATAATTTTCCTTATACCGGTTATATTTATTACCGCGATTACCGATCCTATTTACAGGAAATATCGAACAGTAATTGGAGTGATGGTTGGAATCGTCTTGGTCTGTGCCACCTCTATCATCATGCTCACGCGAGGCGATATTGTTAATGCGCGTCTGCAAAATGCCACTTCAGGACAGGACTTCAGTACTACATTTCGGACATACGGGTCGATGGCGGTGGCTGTGGAAGTCCTCAAAAAGTACCCTTTGTTTGGAGTTGGTCCTGGGGGACTTGACCTTGCAAAAAAAGAAATTATTTCGACGGAATTACGCTTGGGCGTGCCGCCGGAGGCAGTGGAAAAGGACTGGCGCATTAGTATTGCTAATGCCCCCTCATATCTTGCTATAAGCTTTGGCTTGGCTGGATTTATAATCGGAAATTTTATAATTTATCGATTTGTGTCTTCTTCTGTTCAGAGTCCTATATTGCCTGTAATTACTGCTATTTTGGTTTGGGGAATGGCCTATGGAGCCGTGTACACACCCAAGTTTCTAGTCACATTGATCGTCATTGTAACCTTGGGACAACTTCGCAACGGACAGATCAAACGAAATTGTCACGCACCCTATGCACAGATCAAAAGCAGGCACTCTCCTCGCTTCAACTCGCGTGCACGCACAATTTAATTTGTTTCATTACCACGAGACCCTACAGGTTTGTCTCGTCATTGTTGCTTGAATAAAACCGTCGAAGGAAGTTGTCAGATGCCTCCGATTGATCGCCGAAAAGTGCTGTTTGCGGGTTCTGCCACTAGTGCGGCTGGATTGTCGACTCTGGCACTTGCTCAAAAGAGGTCATCGCCCCCTGCATCCGGAGCGGTAAGTTCGACTTCGAATTTGCAATTCGCGCACTCAATAATGCCAGAGATGTTTGGCGCAATCGCTGATGGGATAACTGATTGTTCTGATGCCTTTGAGGCAGCGCTGAAGACTGTCACGCGCGTCAACTTCATAGCAGGTAGACAGCGTAATTTGACGCTTATTCTGGGTGCTGGCGCTTATCGCTTGACCCGCCCTTTGATTATCCCTTCTGCTGAGGTGACAATTGTAGGCAGCGGCGCCGCCCATAGCGCCTTGCTTGTGGATCATCTTGAGGGGCACGGTATGGTCTGTTCCTCCGCCATGAATCTACGCTTTGCTCATTTTTCCGTCATTGGGGCTGCAAGCCGTCGAACCGGCGGGACGGGTGATGGCTTGGTCATTTTGCCCGGACCAAATGCAAACTTCACGTTTCGGATGTCTATCGAGGACGTCAGTGTCAGTAATCATCCGGGAAATGGGATTTGCATTGTTAATCCGGAAGGGCTGACAATGGTCAATGTCAACTCCTTTGAAAATGGCAAGAACGGTTGCGTCTTAGATTCAACCGGCTTAGAAAATATTTGCAATTATCTTGATTTTACGAGATTTAGTAATAATGGCCAGAGTGGATTGAAAGTAAAAAATGTAGCTAATTCTATTTTTTCTCGAGTTGAATGTCTCAATAATAAAGGTAGCGTACAGTTTGATATTTCAGGACGCCAAAATACGATAGTTGCGACCGATTGTGAATGTTTTAATTTGTATGATGGGCGAGTGCCATATGTTGGGTTGAAAGTTTCCGGCCGCGGACATGTCATACAGCATGGTGTATTTTTCAAACTATCAACAGCGATTCAATTATCTCGAGCGAAAGATTGTAGAATTGTTCTTCCTTTTATATCTGGAATTAAGGGATTTCCGGTTAATGTTGCAGTTGATCTTGATGTGAACTGTTCTGGAAATGTCATTGACATGTCGGAAGGTGATTTTATTGTAAAACCCGTAAGCGACCCATCAGGAAACAGCGTTGTCCTAGTGAATGGCAGGGACCCAGCTTTGGCTGCCTTTATCGAGCATAAGAGGGCGTAGATCTGTAATTGCAGAGCTTGGCGGTGTGATCCCTTGAGGATTTCATGGATATGTCCGCACTGGCCGGGCCGGAGCCTTGGCGTGCCGTATCGGGTCTCACAGAGGCGAACGCTGCATTGACCCGATGTCGGCTTTGTAGCCCATCTGACTACCTTCGCAGATCGTTCGTCCCTGCGTTCCTTCTCAGGACACCGCCTTGGGATCAGCATTGACGCTTCACCGCTGGCAAACAGAATTTAGCTGTACGCATCCGGCGAAGGCCTTCTATCGCTGATCGGTGCGTCCTGAGAGGTTGGCCATGTGGCAAGCAATGAGGTTTGCCACATGGCTACGGGATGTGCAGTGGGTCAGGTGACGGTGTTTTCCGGCGCGCAGAGGCGGCGGCGGTGGAGTTTGGATGAGAAACTGGCGCTGGTGGAGGCCTCGATGGCGCCTGGCTCGTCGATCGTCTTGATAGGCGGCGGCATCCATCAGACGGGTGCGATCGTAGGCGCCGTCGGCAAACAAATGCTTGAGCCAGGGCCATCGCTTGCGAACGGCCGCGACGATCGTTTGAGCGCCAGCGCTGTCGGAGATGTCGGCAGTGGTCATGACGTGACCCCCGGATTTTCCTCCAAGCTTGATTAGAGTCTGGCCTGATGGAAGGACGGACGAATGAAGCGAGCAAGGTCCACAGAAGAGCAGATCATCGGCGTGCTGAAGGAGCAGGAGGCTGGCGCGAAGACTGCCGGCCTGGCTCGTCGCCAAGGGGTATCGGAAGCGACGATCTACAACTGGAAGGCCAAGTATGGCGGTCTGGAGGTCTCGGAGGCCAAGCGGTTACGGTGTAACCGCTGCACCGACCCCACGTATTCTGGTTGGTTTTTGAGGGGTAGATCTGCGCGAGACGTTGAGGAGCTCGAGCAGTGGTTGACGAAATTGATGCGGTGCCAAACGTTGGTTTGACGTGTGCGTCGCACAGTGCAAGTTCGCGTTTGACCGTTAGTTTGGAGCCAGTCCGGCGTCGGCACGAGCGATGGCCGGATGATGAGCGCGATCGTATTCTTGCGGAAAGCTTCGCCTCCGGAAAGACGGTGGCGCAGGTTTCGCGGGATAACGGCGTCGGCCTTGGTCTGCTGCATTATTGGCGCCGGCAGGCGCGAGCGGCGGGGGCCGTTGAAGAACTAAGGCTTGTGCCCGTGACGGTAGTTGGCGAGGACCAAGCGCAAATGCCGGCCGTCCCGGCATCGCCGCCCAGCATGGAATTGGTGGTGCGCGATGTGACAGTTCGTATTTGCGGCGCCGTCGAGGCGGAGCACTTGCGCA
>NZ_BSFC01000047.1 GCF_027922145.1 Novosphingobium resinovorum
GGACGCAATCTACCCGTCGCCGAAACGAACATCGCATTGTTCACGGCCGACCAGCTGGCCGGCAAGGGTGCAGCCTCGAGGAAGCCGATGCGCTCACATCCAATCCAGTAGGCGGGCAGGAAGGCTTCGGTTAGTTAGGCTAGGCTTTGACCGCGGCCGCCGGCTTGGCACGGAAGCTGATGGCCATGCGGTTGTAAGCGTTCATTAGACCGATCGCGAGCGTCAGGTCGGCCAGTTCCTTTTCACCGAACACGTGCGCGGCGGCGTCGTAGTCGGCCTGCGGCACGTGGGTCTGCGCCACTTGCGTCACTGTTTCGGCCCATGCCATCGCAGCGCGCTCCCTGTCGTCGAACAGTGCGCCGGCTTCGTGCCAGGTCTGCACCAGCACCAGGGTCTCGATCGCTAGCCCTCCCTGGATCAAATCCCGGCTATGCATGTCGATGCAGTAGGCGCATCCGTTGATCTGGCTGACCCGAAGGTAGGCCAGATCTATCAGTCGCTTGGGCAAGCCGCTGTCGGCCACATATCCGTATACTGCGCCGAGCGCCTTCATGGCCTGCGGAGCTGCCTTGTTGTAGTCCATTCGCATTGAACGTCTCCTTCAGGGTGACGCCCGTTACCGGGCGTCACCAGGTTACAGTCACAGGTTGCTCATACCGCCGTCTATGATCAGCTCGCTGCCGACCGTGTAGCGGCTCTCGTCCGAGGCAAGATGGACGACGGCATCGGCGATCTCGAGCGGGTCTCCGAAGCGGCCGGTCGGGATGGCTTCGATCAGGTAGTCCTTCATGCCAGACAAGTCGCCGTCGGAAAGGCCGAGCTTGCCGTAGATTGGCGTCGTCACCGGACCAGGGCTGACGACATTCACCCGCACGCCCCGGCCGACCAGTTCGCCTGACAGCGTGCGGGCCATTGAGATCAGTGCCGCCTTGGTCGCGGCGTAGACGATCGAGTTGGGCTTGCCGAGCCGGGCGTTGATCGAGCCGTTTAGGACGATTGAGGCGGTCTTGCCGAGCACCGGCAGCAGCGCCTGGACGAGGAAAAGGGGGCCCTTGACGTTGACCGCGAAAGAGCGGTCGAAGCCCGCCTCGTCCCACGCTTCCAGTGGACGGAAATCGGCGACGCCGGCATTGACGAACAGCACGTCCAGCCGGCCGAAAGCGGCGCGGATCGCCTCCACGACCGCCGCCTGTCCGGCAACGTCGCCGGCATCTGCGTGGATGGTCAGCACCTCGCCCAGCTCGGCCTTGGCGGCGGCAAGCTTCTCAGCGCTGGTGCCGGTAATGGCGACGGCAGCGCCTTCTTCGAGGAAGCGGCGGGCGGTGGCAAGGCCGATACCGCTGGTGCCGCCGGTGACGAGCGCGAACTTGTTGGCGAGACGGGTCATGAAAAAGCTCCTTTGATCAGAAGCCGGCGGTCATCGTCGGCGACAACAAGGGATTTATTGCAACCATGGGCCTTGATCGATGGCCCGAAAATGCATCATTCGTTCAGGAAAGCTGAAGGATGAAGCCATGGACCGCTTGCGCGCTTTTGAAATGTTCTGTGCCGTCGTCGGGCGCGGAGGTTTCGCCCGCGCGGCCGATGCCCTCGACACCTCGCCCGCCAACGTCACCCGCTACATCGCCGAACTGGAAGCCCATCTGGGCACTCGCCTGCTCAACCGCACCTCACGGCGCCTGTCGCTGACCGAGGCCGGCGAGGCGCTGTACGAGCGCGCCCGTGCGATCGTCGACGACGTGGCGGAAGCCGAGGCTGCGGCCACCGCCAGCGCGGAGGGCGCGCGCGGCCGGCTGCGCATAAACGCGCCGCTGGTATTCGGCATCCGTCACCTCGCGCCGCTGTGGCCGCGGTTCATGGCGCTGCACCCCGAAGTCGAACTCGACATCGCTTTGAGCGACCGGGTCGTCGACATCGTCGAAGAGGGCTACGACCTGGGCATCCGCATCTCACGCGCCGGCTCGCAGGCTTACGTAGCGCGCAAACTGGCAACCTCACGCAACGTGCTGTGCGCGGCACCTGCCTATCTTGCGCGGCACGGTGCCCCCCAGACGCCCGCCGATCTCGTCGATCATGCCTGCGTGATCTACGGCTACGCGCCCGAGCCCGACGTCTGGACGCTGCTCGATGCGGACGGCGCCGAGACGCGCGTGCGCGTTGGGACGCGCCTGCGCACCAACAGCGGCGACACCGCCCGTCTTGTCGCCCTCGCCGGCGAGGCGATCACCTGGCAACCCGGCTTCCTGATCGGCGAGGACTTGCGCGCGGGCACTCTGGTGCAGTTGCTGCCTGGCTGGGGCCTGCCGGACATCGACATCCTGGCGCTCTACGCCAGCCGCCGCCATCTTTCCGCCAAAGTACGGCTGATGGTGAATTTCCTGAGCGAAGCATTCAAAGGCGTCCCACCGTGGGAGCGAGACTGAAGCGTCGCGTTGTTCAAGGACACATCGCACGCGATCGCGATGGCTCCCATGGACGGTCAGGCGCCAGCAGAAGTATCCGGTTGAGCGCCCTAAGAACCTAGGCACACCCTCGCCGAGGCGGGAACCTGAAACGTGCCGTGACGGGAGGCGCCGCATTGCTGCGTCAGATTTCAATCCTGGTGAGGAGCGGCCAGGCATCACGCCATGATTTCGATTGGATCCGTTCCTCATAGATTGAGCGCTTATCTTCCTCGAAGCGGGGCGTTGGACGCAGAACGAGGTCGAACATGTCGTGTAGACCGAACGGGGCCGCAATCTCGCAGTCACCTGCGTGTGTGCGGCGTGCGGCGATCGCGGTGGCTGTTTCGGGCCAAAACCGCATGGCATCGGTCGCGGAACTATAAGGCGCATCGCCATTGCGAACGTGCATCCGGGCTTGGTTCTTGACCGACCAGATGATGGACGGCTCCGAAACTCTCAGCAGCGCTTCAAACTCTCTGTCATGGATCGCATCGGCACGACGTGGATCGTACCAGATTACATCGACATCACCGCAGATCGGCATAGCGGATCTTTGGTGGAGATGGTCCCACACCGCATTCCTGACGAAGCCTGCGCCGATCCAGCAGTCCGGCAATTCCAGTGCCGCGACCACACCCAGAAGGTGCCAACGATGGGGATCAGCGCGAAGAATGGAAGATACGCATAAAACCCGGTCCATCGGATAACCGTAAAGTGTCCTGCTAAGTTGAACAGGCGGAAAAACGCTTGATTCGCGCCGCCAATGCAGTCCGTCTCACACTTGGGGTAACGCGGCGACAGGCCAGTCATGTTCGGAAAGTCGCCGCCGAATTCATCCGCCAACCAATCAACGACTTGTGCGCTCCAGCCTTGGGCATCCTGACACACATCGGCGACGGCGCTGACCTGCCGTAAACCACAGGCAAAGCCGGAGCCCGCCCATGGTAGCCTCCTTGAAAAAGAAAACGACGGAAGAGGATCACCATGCTTGCAGCAGCTGTACCATCGCACGTCCCGACCGATCGGGTGGTCGATTTTGACATCTTCAATCCGCCGGGTATCGAAACCGACTATTTCGCGGCCTGGACCGCACTGCTGGAAGGGCCCGGCCTGGTGTGGACGACCGCCAACGGCGGCCACTGGATCGGCGCGCGGGGCGATATCGTGCGTCGACTCTGGGCCGATGCAGATCGATTGTCGAGCGAATGCCTCGCCGTAACGCCGCGGCTTGGCGAGGTGATGCAGTTCATTCCGCTCCAGTCCGATGGAGCCGCCCACAAGGCCTTTCGCGGACCGGTAGTTAAAGGCTTTGCCTCCCGCTTCATTACCGCGCTCGAACCGGGCGTCGAGGCCGCCGCGCGCGAGTTGATCGCCGGACTGCGCGAACGGGGCGCGTGCGATTTCGTCTCGGAGTTTGCCGAAATCCTGCCGCTTAACATCTTTCTCAACCTGATCGAGGTGCCGCTCGCGGACCGGCCGCGGCTGCGGCAACTTGGCGTGCAGCTTACCCGCCCCGATGGGTCGATGACGGTCGAGGGGCTCAAGCAGGCCGCCGACGACTACTTGTGGCCTTTCATCGAACGGCGCATGCGCGAACCGGGCGACGACCTGTTCAGCCGCATACTGGCGCTACCAGTGCAGGACCGCCCCTGGAGCGTCGACGAAGCGCAGCGAATGTGCCGGAACCTGCTGTTCGGAGGGCTGGACACGGTGGCGGCGATGATCGGCATGGTCGCGCTTCACCTTGCCCGCCATCCCGAAGACCAACTGATGCTACGTGAAAATCCGGATATGATCCCCGCCGCGGCCGATGAACTGATGCGTCGGTACCCAACCGTGGCGGTAAGCCGCAATGCCATCGTCGATGTCGAAGTCGATGGCCTCACCATCAGGAAGGGCGACCTGGTCTATCTCCCCAGCGTGCTCCACAACCTCGACCCGGCCTGCTTCGATGCCCCCGAAGCCGTGCAATTCGATCGCGGACTCATTCCTGTCCGCCACACGACGATGGGCGTTGGGGCGCATCGCTGCGTCGGTGCGGCACTGGCGCGAATGGAAGTGATAGTGTTCCTGCGCGAATGGCTGGCCGGAATGCCGGACATTTCCCTGGATCCCGCCCGTTCCGTCACAATGAAGGGAGGAAATGTGGGCGCCTGCACTTGCATACCGCTGGTGTGGAACGCGAGCATTGATTAGCTCTCAATTCATTCCGTTGCCGCGCTGACTAAGCCCATCGCACTGGTCGCAGGCTCCGCATGACATCGACGACTAGCAATCGTAGCCAGCGATGTGCCGGGTCTGCGATAGCGCACGTTCCAGGCCATCTCTACCGGGAACGCCCCTAGATTAACCGGGGCGGGCAGCACTTTAAGCCGTGGATCGTGTCCCAGACGCTGGCAGATCAGGCGGGGAGCGTCGTGTGGCGACTTCAGAGATCCTAGACAGCGTGTCGCATATCAAGCGCATCGCCAAAAACCATGGGGTCAGCATGAAGGCGGCCGTCCGCGCCGCATCGCCGGAAGACCCTAGGCAGTCGCGATTGCCGATGGCGTGGCGCACCGGCTTGGGCCGACGCTGGCGTTCGGAGGCCCATCAGCATCATTGCAATAATCGCGGTCAGGTGAGCTTGAGCGCCTGCCGTGTCTCATCCGTGAGCGTATAGACCGCCAACCGCTGCGCCCCGCGGTTCTGATGATCAACCCGATATCCCTGATAGTGTCGGTGTAAGAGACCCGCGCGGACGAGCTCGGATACCGCGCGACTGACGTTCGTCAGGCCCGAGGCTCGAAGACGCTCACGAACGATCTCCTCGATTAACTGCTCCGCCTGAGCGTGGTCGTCCGGCAACTCTCCCTTGCCGGCAAGGTCTTTCCTGACACGTTCAGAAATTCGCACACCATTCGGATCCCGGCGCCCGATCGGAGCGATGGCATCGCACAGCCATTCGCGTACGGTCATCCGCCGGTCGCTGCTCACGACGTAGGGGCCCGCAGAACCAGTTCCGCTGCTTGCCTGGGCGATAAGGTTCAGCACCATGTAAGCATATCGCGGTCGCTCGCACGCCTCAGTCAGACGTTCCAGAATGCCTGGCACGCCGGTGCGCCCCTGCGGATTGGGTTTGGCGTCGGCGGTCTTCCCGCTGGCGAATAGGTCAAGCTGGAACATACCATGAATCAAGCACACCCGGGACTCTGTGTGAATCCCTTTTCTTTTCGCGGCGACCATTTACCGCAGATGGCACTTTACCAGCGCGTCCGGGTAAAGTGCCATTAGGGAACCTTTGGGAATTGGATGCGCACTTGGCCAACCGTGGGCTCCGCCGCGACGAGGTTCGCAGTCGAGGTCGCAAAAACCTGCTCACCAAACCGCCGCCTCATATGTACCGCGACTCCGTGAGCATAACGGGCCTGGCGCCATCGCGTCGGAGAGTGGTAGATTCCAACCGCCCGCCAATAGTCTTTGCTCACCGCCAGGCCGCTTAGAAAGATCCAGTTGGCGGCCCTGACGTTGAAGCACGCATCGTTTGCCAGCCAGGAACGGATGACTTCTGGCCTGCGGCCTATAAGCTCGGAAATCCGTTGCACCCACCAGCTGTTCACCTGAAGCGGTCCCAGATCGTGCGTCCCGTTGCTGTTCCTGACTTCGGCGCCGATCCACCCTGCCTCCTGATCACGGAGCCCCCAAAGCGTCCGCTCGAGCCAGACACGGCCATTCGCGACCGAACCGATGCACCGGGCGATCTGGATCTCGCCCGCCGCGACAGGGACAGGGACAGGGACAGCGGCTGCCGAACACGGATGGATTGCAAGCGTCACGCTCATCAATGCGCCCAAGAAGCGAGAGGTCGCGCGGCGGCAATGGTGAACTGGCATGCGATTGGGATCATCGGTCATGTCGCTGTTGCCTCCTGGCATGATTTCCATTCCCATGGGGGTGAGTTGTCGTCTCGGTGCGACTTGGAGAGCGCTCTGCAGTCTGTTTGGCGATGATGCGCACGAGAAGACCGTCGAGCATGTCCGCAACTGCCTTCGCACTGCCGGCAATTCGCCCTGCGCCTCGCGGCGCTCCCGGCCTCCGGTCGATTTTGCGCTCAAGCTCTCGATCGCGTTGAAATTCCCGGGCAGCCTCTTGGTCGTTGCGGGATCGCGCCAAAGAGGCCGCGTGACGATCACGAATTGTGCTAATTGCACTCCGATCGAGACGCCCAAGACCCTCCAACGATGACGACTTCTCACCTGTGAAGCGATCGAGCTTCTCGGCGAGGCGCTTCGCGTCCTCGGTCCAGAGCTTAACCCCGAAACGTGCCCGGGTGATTGCGGTGTAAAAGTTCTGCCCCGTCACCAGAGCAGAATTCACCGGCGCCAGCACATAGGCACGGGCATACGTCTTGGACTGCGCGGAGAACACGGTCTCGGCATAGCCGTGATCCCAGGTCTTGTGCCGGTCAAGATCGACATCGGCAACACGTTCGTCCCGATCCCAGCGGATGGTGGCCCGGCTCCCATCAAGGGCAATAACCGTGCCGCGCTCGGCGTTCTTCAGCTCCAGCTCCCGATTGACGAGCCGCCACTGGATACGGTCGCCTGCGGCGAGTGTACGCTCTTCGCGATTGAAGACATTAACGTGGCGGACTTGGCCGAGACGAGGATCCCACCTGATCATGCGGCCATTCTCATCTACCAACCTGATGATCTGCCGCCCGTTCGCATCCCGTCCAAGCCCGACGACCCGGTATTCGGTGTCGCGAGCGATCCCGCGCGAAGCATTGTCGCGCGCAAAGATCACGACCTGCCCCCCGGAATAGAACCTCGCAAAATGCTTCTGCTGGTCTGACAGGCCAGCTGGCGCCAGGATATCGAGACGCGTGTCTTCCGCCGCTAGAATGCCTTCGCGTCTCAAAGCTTCGCGAATACGTGCATTGACGCGAAGGCGCGTGGCATTCTCAAGGACAAGAATGTTCGTGGTTTCGCGGTTCTGTGGACTAAGCCGCGTCCACTGGTCCACAAGGCTACGTGCGAGTTGCCCGGTCTCTCCGCCACTCTCCACCTTGTCCAGATGCGCAAGCGAGGATGCATAATCTCCATTTCGAGCAAACGTCACCGCGGCCTTCATCGACCGCGTTTCCTGTCTCAGCGATTCAGGCAACTGCGCGGTAGGGAGACCGAGGCGCTGCATCAGCCAGAATGGCTTGCCCTGTTCGATGGCGCCTGTTTGCTTGTTGTCACCGACCAGGATCAGGCGAGCGCCAGTTTCGCGGCTGATTTCCAGAATTCGCAGAGCCTGGCGACTGCCCAGCTGGCCTGCCTCATCGAGAACCAGCACGTGGTCACGGGAAAGGCCCCTCCCCCCGGTTGCGAGAAGACTGGCCACCGTCCGGGAAGGTATGCTTGCGGTGGCCCCCAGGTTCGCCGCAGCCGAAGAGGTGGGTGCCAGGGCAATGAGTTGATGCTCCGGCGCCGCCGCCTGCGCAAGCGCTCGAATGAGTGTGGATTTACCAGCCCCCGCTACGCCGTGGATCCCTGCCACACGATCTCTCGAACGTGCGATATCGACCAGCGCCTGCTCCTGCGGCGGGCGCAGACCGGCCACCTCAAGCACCCGAAGAAGACGATCGCTTGTCGCCAGTGGTCTCGCATCATCGGTGGCAAGTGCCATGTGCCAGACCAGCGCCATTTCCATTCTCGCTGTCTTCCTGGTAGTGCGTCCACGCGTTTGGAGGCGGTCCCCGGTCGGCTCTTTCGTGGCCAGGATTTTCGCCTTGGCTTCGTGCTCGGCGATCAGGGGCCTGATATCGGAAAGCCGAACTTCACCGACATGTGAGGCGAGACCAAAGCGAAGCATCCGGCCCAGGTTGTTAACCGCTTCCTGCGTTTCAGCCTGCCGGATCCCGAACAGCATTGCGCGTCGGGCGTCCCCCGGAAGGCTAAGTGATTTTTCCTGTGATGCCTCCACCTCCAGAGAGCGGTCGAGCACAGCCTTCAGCGTAGGCTGATGCTTGGATGCACGCGCATCCCATTGTTCCCTCAGCCCCTCCAGGCTGGTTTTCGCCTTGGCGCGCCGCGTCTGGTAGAAGGACCGGCGGCGCGCGGCCTGCCCCGTCAGGCCATGCTCGGCTGCATGAGCATCGATCTGTTCGGCGCGCTGCGACATATCGCTAATCAGTTCGCCCGGGACACCGGTAATCTCGAATAGCCCCCGGCGGGGATCAAATTCGATAGCGAACCCGCTCCGCCGCAGTTCATGCGCCAGTTCGTTGCGGTATACCTGTCCCGCGACCATCTGCTCCGCGTACATCGCACGGGTCTCCAGACTGGACATTTCCTCACCGGCCCGGGCGTTGGTCATGTTCATGACGACGACATGCGTATGAAGGTGCGGATCAAGCTCTCGGCTTGCATGTTCGGTGAAGCGCGCAAAGAGCAACCTGCCTGTCGTATGGTGGTTGATCTCGCCATTCTCTCGGCGGCGAAGGCCGGCGTGCTCCTCCAGGTAGGATAGCGCTACGCCCACGGCGTGCTCATGTGCGGCGAGGATCCGCTCATCTCCCATGACGAGCGCCATGATCGACACGGACTTCGGCGCATTGACCGCGAAGTCCCACCCGGGGTGGTGCCGGATTTCACCATCGGCACGGTGACGTCCGAGCTGCTGTCCATTGACCCCGCCGGCCAGCAATTCCTTGAACACATCGGCATCGACGTTGCCGTGAAGGCCGAGTTCGGCAGCGAGAGCCCCGCCCCATTCCGAGGGCTCGTCGGCGCCCTTGGTGTAGTAATCGCCGACGGTGTAGTAGCGAGCGATGTTGCTCGCGGCCCCCTTGAGGCGGCGCGGGTGGATCATGCCGGACGGGCCTGATGCACGGGCCCATTTTCCCGGTCAAATACGTTAAGATCGACCTTGATGCCGCCCCGAATGGGGGCAAGCATCTGAGGGAGCGCGCCGGCTTGCGCTTCAGTCTTTGACGTAGGTTTCGTTTCGGTCTCCGAGGCGATATCGGTCGCAGGTATCTCCTCCGGGGTTGAAATGAACAGGTTTGATTGCACATCTGGTTCACGCTCCGCAGTGGCGTTGGAGCGACCGCGTGGACCTTCTTTGGCTGCGCTGGTAATTCCGCCGGTATCTCGCTCAGGCGGCGTATCCCGCTCGACAAACCCCTCCGCGATCGAGGGCACGGTGTTGAAAGCGTCAGCGAACCGGACGACCGGCAGATTGCGCCCAAAGCGCAGAAAGCCGGACAAGTTCGGAAGGTTGGTCACCTCGGTATGCATCACGAGTGGACGCGTCACCTGCATCCGCGAGAGGTTCACGCCGTCGCGCATGTCGTTCACGCCATAGGACATGCCTTCGTTGGCTTCGACCTGTTCGACCTGCCCCAGATTCTCGGAGACATGCTTAGCGGTCGGGGTATCGTTGGCGCGCAGCGCGACCCAAGTAGAGCAATATCCCGTGATCGCCGCCGCATCCTGGATGCCGTACGTTGCCTCCAGCTGCGGGTAGGATTGAAAACCCAGAATTCCGCAGCCGCCGTACTTCCGGGCACGCGCCAGAAAGTCGGACAGGGAAGGTAGTTTTTGTAGACTGGGGAGCTCGTCGATAACGCAATAAAGGCGTCGCTCGCGGTCCGGTGCGAGGCTCATGATGGCGGATATCGCGATGTCGAGCCACACCGTGATGAGGGGCCGCAATGACGGCAGTTGGTCCGCCTTGACGGTGATGAAAAGCCAACTGTCGCCCTCCTCGTTCTCTACCCATTCGCGGATCGACAGACCCTTCCGCGTGTCGTCCAGGTACGAGAACGAGCGCATGACCGAAGCGAGTTCGGCCTGGATACCTGCGGATGTTCGCTCCCCCTCAACGCTGATAAAAGCGGCTGCGTCTGTCCCCGCGGCGAATGCAGCCAGATCCTTCATCCGGGAGCGAAGAAGGCGGTCCAGAAGGATCGAGACCAGCATCTCCCGTTCGCGGGCGAGTTTGCGCAGCACCGCAACGAGCGTGCCGCGCGCAGCCTTCGCCCAGAAGGGGTCGGCGCCCTTGTCGGGTATCGTAGACTCGGCGATCTGGTCATAATGATAATCGCGCGGAACGTCGCCCCAAGGCGACCAGCGGCTCGTTCGCTTGTCGAGCGGATTGAGGATCACGTCGCGCCCGGGGCGGTAGAACTTTTCCACGAACGTCCCGGCCGTGTCGTAAACAATCGCCCGATTACCGGCACTCCTGATGCCATCCAGCATCTTGACGATGAGGTTCGTCTTTCCGGTTCCAGGTGCGCCGCACAGGAGTATGTGTTCGGGCTCGAAGGCACCGGGAACGGGAACACCGCCGATGGAGAAGCTCCCCCGAGGCTGCTTGCGAAGCAGTGCGCGGATCTGCCGGATCGTGCCGAAGCGGGCCCCACGCAGATATTCGTTCGACCCCAGACCTCGTCCCGTTTTCGTGAAGGTGAACCAAGCGACACCGAGCGCTGCCGCAGCGAATATCCCGGCAAACAGTGCTCCCTCAATCAGGGCCCGTTCGAACGCGTGCAGGGACTGTTTGGCGAGGGGTGAGGCCATCAGCCAATCAGCCGATGTCCAGTACGCCTTGCCCCCGGGCGTCCTGAACTGGACCGGGTCATTCGTCCCGGGCGCCGCGTCGGTCTTGAAGGTCGCCTCGATGAGCTTGGCGAGGACGAACCGTTGGTAGTCACTCGTATGTTCAAGCGCCCACCAGACGGTGCCGATCAACCACAGCGCTATCCCCGCCAGCAAGGTCTGGAAGAAGACCTGCGTCGTCATCCGCACGTTATGGACAATCGCCTGGCCACCCCGCGTCCAGGATCCGAGGGTGTCGTTCCGAAAGATGCTCATGAGCGCTGCTCGGGATCGAGCAGGCCGCGCTGTAAGAGCAGGGTCCTGGCATGCGCCATGCCCTTGGCAAGAGTGTCGGGTGCCCGGTCGCCTAAAGACGTCGCGAGGATGGCAAATGTCTGGATGCAGGTCGCCAGGATCTCGTCCTGTGACGAGTAGATGTACCTGCCATCCTGCTCGGCCGCGACGGAAAGCGCAGATCGGATGAATTCGCTGAAGGGCAATTGCGCACCAGCGGCGCGCTGATGCAGCCGGTCGTGAAGCTCCGGATCGAGCCGTACGCTTATGCGGGTCATGTCGAGCATCCCTTTTCAGAGGCTCGACCGGAACTGTCTTTGAAGCGCAGACAGATTACCCCATCCCGTTCGCTCACTCAATGCCGTGACGATTGTAGGCAGACTGGGGCCGAAATTCTGGAACACCACCGTGGTCAGACATGTCGGACAGGTTATCCGCTGCGATCTGAGGCGCTTGAGGGAAGCGCATGGAAACCGGGCCGACGTGTCAGCCGCCGACTATTAAGCATGTCAACCAAGTCTGACGCATATAAGACATTATAATTGCTTTGGAAATTTACCGCAGCACCCGTGCGTACGGTGCATTCACAAACGGCTTTGGCCGTGCGTCCCTGCTTCGCAGCGGCTTTTCCCGCTGCGCCTGCCTCGTGCCGGCAGGCGCGCGGCGCCCCGAAGGGGCATCTTCGATCTTTTCGGCATTTTGCCGAACCTTTCATTTTTGAGGTGTAAGACTTCGGCCGATTGCGTCATCATCGCGTCGTGGCGGGCATGCCTCTCGCTGAGGAACAACGATGCCCAGAATGACTGACCGTGAAAAACTGGCCAAACTCGAAGCCGACCAGCGAAGCCTGGCGGACGAGGCTGAAACGGTGCGCAAGGCGCTGCGAGGCCACTATGGTGAGATTGCCGGAAGCCTGGCTGTCGAGATGCTCTCGGAACGCGAGTTCAAGGACCTGCTTACACTGGCTATCCGGATCGGTGGGACTAAAGCCCTAGCAGCCCTGAAGGCAGTGCCGGCTGCGTCTGGATGACACCGAGAATTCGCCGGAACGGCGTCCCAGCGACGAGCACGGCGACAGCCGCGCGCAGGAGGCCGGTGCGCCATCGGCGCGCCGCGTCGCTTTGCGACGGGCGGGCCCCTGCGGGGCCCCGTCCCTGAGCAGAGCGATCCCTGCCGCCACAGAAAAAGCGTCGATGCAGGAGGCCATCCCCCCCTGCATCGACGCCGCTGTGTCGTAAGTTCGTCGCTCAACGCGTCTGTTCATCGGCCTTCAGGAAGTGCGCCGGGATGCCGGCACTGCGCACCAGCCGAGCAAGATGGGATTGCAGGCCGTTACCCTCGCAAACGAAAGCTTCCGCCGGGTTGAGGCGTACGAGCGCCTCATTGCGGGCGAACCCGGCCCTACGCCCAAGTGACCGCCAGCGCTCCAGCGTGAAAGCGACCACCTTGACCCCCGATCGTGCCGCCCAGGCCGCAGCTATGGCGTCACAACCCTTGGTCTGGGCAGTCGTCGCAAGTACCATCTCGGGGATGCGAGTATGGATGGCGTCGAGCCGCTCCCAGACCTTACGATGATCCTCCCACGCTTGGCCGCCGGAAAAGATGACGACGGGCCCGCTCGGGGCATGTGCTTCGTTTCGACGGTTCCGGCGGGCGGCGAGGAAATCCGAAGCAGCGATCACCGATGCTGTCCGCTTGCTCGACGCGAGCGTGCCGCGCGGGCTGGACCAGGGCCGACCGGTCTCGGCGCGGTAGACCTCTGCCGCATGATCGCGCATGCATGCAACCGCTTCGCGCGCCTCGTCGAGCCCCTGGCATAGGGTCTGTGCATCCTCCAGCGTAGCAGTCGCGATCTCGCTGCCATCATGCCTGCGGATCATCTCGCGCAGTTCACGCGCTGCTTTGTCGCCCTCGCCGTCGAGTTGTTCGGCGACCTTGTGGAAGCTGTGCACAATGCCCCAGGCCAGCCGGTCGGCAACAGGCTGCAGGCGCGTATCACGCAGCAGATCGAACAGCGTGGTAACCAGCATTTCGGTCGCCATCTGCGCTTCAAAAGCCCCCGGCATCTCGAGGTCCAGCGCCTCGTCGGTGCGGACGATCCGGACCTCGCCGATCCGCGGCGCGAAAGCATCATCGAAGCGATCGGTGGGCTCGTTCCCCTCGTCACTAAGGATCCGGAAGGTGTAGTGCGTGTTTGCAGTGGTCATTGTGAACCTCCTTTTCTTGAAAGAGGTCCCCCCAACGGCGCGGGCTCCGAGCAGCGGGGTCAAGGATCGCGAAGCGACCGCCCAGCGGCGATGGGGGTAACGATTTTGTTCGGCGGGCACGGCGCTGCGTCGGGGCGGTGCGGGTGAACCGCCGGGCAAAATGGTGGGGCCCCGTCGTCCTTGAGGCCGCTGCGGTCCCGCGCCACACTTGGAGGACTTGATAGATAGAAGAAGAGCTGCCCTTGCAGGGGCTCAATGCCCCTGCAAGGGCACACTCTCGGCTGGGCACCGCCTCACCGATAGACTCGCTGCTCTGGCGGCCTGTCCAAGTGCCCCCATGCTAGGGCACTCCCTCGATGGCGCACAAGTTCACCGCTAAAGGGCCGCAACCTCTGCCCGAAGCCTATCTTCGGGCAGAGGTTGCGAGTACCAATATTAGGCTGGCAACTCCCAGGTGCCGGAGACCTAAACGGGCGGAATATA
This sequence comes from Novosphingobium resinovorum, assembly GCF_027922145.1. Taxonomy (GTDB): domain Bacteria; phylum Pseudomonadota; class Alphaproteobacteria; order Sphingomonadales; family Sphingomonadaceae; genus Novosphingobium; species Novosphingobium resinovorum. Next base: position 13,999 of record NZ_BSFC01000047.1, read on the forward strand.
CGCCTGGTAGGGGTTACCGTCGTGGAGATGACCGAACGGGGTCATCACGTACTCGCCCTCATCGTGTCCCACTGCGCAGATGACGTAGCGTGGCTCGCCTGTTACCGCATCGGTGCATTCCATGAGGGCAAGATGCCCTTGCGATGCTGCATCCAGTAGCGTCTGGAAATTCGCAGCGTGTGCTTCCGGGATCGCCATCACCCTCTCCCTGCTGTGCGCTTCCGAAGGGCGACGGTGTCCGACGTCTGATCCGCCTTGCGGAAGGCGTGGATCGGAACACCGGCCTGACGCAGGGACTGGTAGAGGTTCGCCTGCACGCCGGAACCTTCGCAAAGCACCGCCTCGACCGGTTTGAGATCGACCAGCTTGCGATTGCGATCGAACGCCTTCTTCATGCCGGAGCCATAAAGGCGAAAGGCCACGAGCGGCACTTTTCGTCCTGTACTCGCGGCCCAGCCTGCGGCGATCGCATCGGCACCAGCGCGTTGTCCGGTCGTGACCAAAGTCATGTTCGGCACCCGGGCATGGATTGCATCGAGGCGTTCGAAGATCTGCGCATGGTCATGCCAAACGGACGGGCCCGAGAAGACAATGATCGGTCCTTGCGGATTTTGGCGCTCACGCGCGGCGAGGCTGCGCGCCCGCAGGAAATCCAGGGCGTCGACCTGGCTGGCAATGGCCTTGGAGGTCCGGCTACCGCGCGAGGGCGACCAGGGCCAGCCTGACAGGGCATGATAGGTCGCTGCCGCGAAGTCGCGCATCGTCTCGATCGCCTCGCGTTGCTCGGCGACAGAACGGCAGGCAAGCTGCTTGTCTTCCAGACTGCGCGCGTAGACCTCGCTCATCTCGGGGTTGCGTGCGAGGTCACCAAGTTCCTGAGCGAGGATATCCTCCTGCCGCTCGAGCTTGCCCGCGGTGAAGTGGAACGAATTGACGAGGCCCCAGGCAATTTCGGGGGCGAAGTGTTCGAGACGGGTATCCGTGAGGAGGTCAAAGATGCACGCGACGATCCCACCGCAGTCGGCCTGCGCCGCCAGCGGGTCAGGCATTTCAAGGTCGGTGGGTTCTTCACCCGGTTGCATGATTGAGAGGTGCTCCGGATCCCCGAACACTGCCCGGAATTCGGAGGTCGCGGTCATCTCGGCGTAGAGTTCCTTTAGGTCGGCAAAGCGGTGGACGCTGCTTGAAGAGGTCATGGCAATGGCTCCTGAACGAAGGAGGGAATGGCCGGAGGAGGCGCACCTCCCCCGACCGGCTCGGCACCTCAGAAGGCAATGTCGTCGTCGAACCCTGCCCCGGCCCCCGCCATCTCTCCGCCCGGCCCGGCCGTGCTTTCGCCAAAGCCGCCCTGCCCGCTAGCACTCTGGCGCTCACCGCCGCGAATGACCGGCGCGAAGACATCGCGGGGCTGCTGGCGGCGCCATGCGACCCGGAAGCCGTCTTCCTCGTTGCCGAACAGGGCAATGGAGAGCGGGTCAGCGAGACTGGGATCATCGATCGAGCCCTGCAGGAACGTTTCGCCCGTCGAGTTGCGCGCAACCGCCTCCCACAATGCGCCGATCTGCACCCAGCGATTGCCGACATTGAGCGCGAGGATTTCGAAGAGCGGCGCACGCTCGTGTTGGCTCTCGACCGGGCGCAGACCAAGCTGGGGAAGATCGATGTCGCGCGTGGCGATCCAGCCAAGGGTACGACCGTTGACGACCTTGAATTCACCGATGTTCATAAGATTTACCTTTCGACGTTATGCCGCTCGGACCATTCCGAACCGACACTCATCGAGACCCGTCTCTTCTCTCGAACGCGCCCTCCCCGCCTGCCGCCCCGCTTCGCGTGCAGGGCGCCGCTACCCGCTGCGATCCCGCTGTGCGCGCTTCCTGAGTTGCGCTATCGTCGTGGAATGGACTCAGAAACGATCAGAGCCATCGCTGGCCTGGCGTTACAACGCTCCGCCCGCAGTGGTAGCGTCTGCACCGGCGATGGCCTCAGTCGTCTGGGCGCAAGCCGGGCTCTCAGCCAGCTTGCGCGAGACCTGCAAGCCTCCGCTGATGAACTTGATCGGGAGAGGGCAAGGCACAAGCGCCGCAAATAGATCGGCCGTGTCATGCACGTCAGGATGGGGACGGATTACCGATCGACGAGCTTGCGCACACTATATGTTCGCTATATGTTCACGCCATCCCAGCCCTTTGGATTTTTTGGACAGATGCGTCTCTGGCTCGCCTCATACAATGTGGAGCTTCCCCTTCTCGACATCATCAATGATCCGGTGTCCGACGATGTCACGATAGAACTGGCGGCCCGGTCATTGGGCGTTGGCCTGGACAGCGGTTACTATGACGCGGAAGCGCTCGCTGACTGTCTCTCGCAGATATGGTCCGAGATAGAGGATGGCATCCTCGATGATGAAAGCGAAGCACGCATCGAGCTCGCCGGCGTCATCGGCGGCGGTGGCCGGTACGTTCGAGGTCTCTACGACACTGTGCGCCATCTCGATGCACAAAGTGCTGCCAATTATCTGGCGGCTCATGTCGGCGTGATGATGGCGCGCGTGGACATGGCGCGTTTCGCACGCGAGATCGTGGCCGCTACCGCCGCATAATCTGGTTTCGCAACGAAAGTGACTCGACACGCTTGGCGGTGTCGCGGAATGTGGGGCATGACGAAGGCACGATCCGGGATGGTGGCAAGAGCTCTCGCGTTCGCCACGAACGCGCATGGCTCGATCGGCCATAAGCGCAAGTATACCAACGAGCCCTACATAGACCATCCGGTCGAGGTGATGCAGATCGTGGAAAGTGTCGCGCATACCGAAGAAATGCTCGCAGCAGCGTTACTGCATGACACCATCGAGGACACCCCGGTCACGCGCGAGGAAATCGAAGCGCAGTTCGGGAGGGATGTCGCAGCTCTTGTGATGGAGCTCACGGATCAGTGCCATGAAGGAAACAGGGCAACGCGGAAGGCCGCCGAGGCCGAGCGTCTGGCCCTGATCTCGCCTGAGGCCCAGACGATCAAGCTGGCGGATCTCATCAGCAACACCCATTCGATCGTCGCGCACGATCCCGACTTTTCGCGGGTCTATTTACGCGAGAAGGCGCATGTTCTGAGCAGAATGCGAGCCGGTGATCCGGGCCTGTACGCACTCGCATCCAGCCTCGTCAGAGAGGCATCCGTCACGATTGGGCTGGAGCCGGAGCAGCGATCGGACTAATTAGCGACGGGCATTGCGCGCGATGAGATCCTTGCCCGCGCGCTGCGCGGGGCCGTCTTCGATGCCCAGCGTCCTTAAGCGATCGGTTTCAAGAACCCTGCCAAGGCCATCGGGTAGGTCCGCGTGGTCTCTCGCAATGCGTACAGCTTGAGCTGCGGTGCTAATCTCCCCGGGGCATGTGCCTTGCCAGACTAGCATATCGTCCTGCTCATCGCGACCGCCTCCCGACTGGGTGACCTGGACAAAGAAGGTCGCGAGAGGACGGTCCCAACCCATCGAGACGCGAACACCTTCGCTGCGGCCGGGGAATTCATATCGGCTCATCGCGTTGGCTCCTTCGTCTTGCATGCACAACAGTCGCCCCCAGACTGCCACCAGTTGAGCGGGCCTGGGTAGATACAGACGTTCTCGATGTGAGAGGATCGCAGTGGATCAGTAGTTCATCAGTCCAGCAGGCCTTAGACGGTGCCTGGTACATACCTTATGCCATTCTCTATCCGAGGTCGCTCAACGCCCCAGTTTGATGGCTATCCCACTGCCGACCTTCTCGCGCTCTGTCGGTAGTGAGATTTTTTGATCCAGTCACTTGGGCCTCGGTCGCGCAACGTCAATTACGATTTCCGATAATCTGAGAACGGCGGTGGAATAGTCGGCCACGGTAGCGGCGGGATAGGTCCGCTGCG
>NZ_BSFC01000048.1 GCF_027922145.1 Novosphingobium resinovorum
TGGGTGGGGCATGCCCCACCCATGCGAATTCGATCTCGGTGGCCACCGGGCTCATCGGTAAGGTGGAGTTACCACACTTCACACGCCCACCGAGGAGTTGATCCCGATGACCGACGATAGATTACCGCTTGCCGAGCTGATGGCGAAGACCGGAGATGGAGATTTCCTGCGCACGATCGCCGAGAACGTATTACAGATCATCATGGAGGCCGACGTCGATGGCCTGGTCGGCGCCGGCCGGCACGAGCGTTCCGGCGATCGCACGACCTGGCGCAATGGCTACCGCGACCGCAGTCTCGACACCCGGCTCGGCACGCTCAATCTCAAGATCCCCAAACTGCGGACCGGCGCCTACTTTCCCGGCTTTCTGGAGCCAAGGAAGACCGTCGAGAAGGCGCTGGTCGCGGTGATCCAGGAAGCATGGATCGCCGGCGTCAGCACCCGGCGCGTCGATGAACTGGTGCAGGCGATGGGCATGACTGGCATCTCCAAGTCCTCGGTATCCAAGCTGTGCAAGGACATCGACGAGCGGGTCCACGCCTTCCTCAAGCGGCCGCTCGCCGGCGACTGGCCCTACCTCTGGCTCGATGCTACCTATCTCAAGGTGCGCGAGGGCGGGCGGATCGTCAGTGTCGCCGCGATAATCGCTGTGGCCGTCAACACCGAGGGCAAGCGCGAGATCGTCGGCCTGCACATCGGTCCTTCCGAAGCCGAGCCGTTCTGGTCGAGCTTCCTCAAGGACCTCGTCCGGCGCGGCCTGACCGGCGTGAAGCTGGTCATCTCCGATGCCCACGAGGGGCTCAAGGCGGCGATTACCCGCGTCATGGGCGCGACCTGGCAGCGCTGCCGCGTCCACTTCATGCGCAACGCCCTGGCCTATGTGCCCAAGGGCCAGAATACCGTCGTTGCCGCTGCAATCCGTCAGGTCTTCCTTCAGCCCGACCATGCCGCTGCGACGCAGGTCTGGCGGCAGGTCGCTGATCAGTTGCGCGCCCGCTGGCCAAAGCTCGGCGCTTGCATGGACGATGCCGAGCACGACGTGCTCGCCTACATGACCTTCCCCGAGCAGCACCGGGTCAAGCTCCACAGCACCAATCCGCTGGAACGCCTGAACAAGGAAGTGAAGCGCCGCGCCGATGTGGTCGGCATCTTCCCGAACGAGGACAGCATCATCCGCCTCGTCGGCGCCGTCCTGCTCGAGCAGAATGACGAATACCAGCTCCAGCACCGCTACATGCAGATCGAGGGCATGGCCGCCCTTGCCACACCAATGATCGAGGAGGCACAGCCGCTACAGATTACACCCAAGGCCGCCTGA
>NZ_BSFC01000049.1 GCF_027922145.1 Novosphingobium resinovorum
CTGCTCAAAGGCATGGCCCATCAGGCCTTCGGTAGCCGTTCAGAACGCGCCAGCGTCATCTTGGGTGATCAAGGTCTCCTCGATCTCGGCGACCTTGTCGCCACGCCGGTGGCCGCAGCCAACGACGATGGCGACGCCGAAGGTAAGCCTGCCGTCGCTCGCCCACGGCGCAAGCGAGGCCTGATGGCACTGCCGGCCCATATCGAGCGTGTCGAGCGCGTAATCGATCCCGATACGCTGGATTGCCCCTGCTGCGCCGGCAAACTCCACAGGATCGGCGAAGATGCCAGTGAAGCACTCGACTGGGTGCCGGCCATCGTTCGCGTCATCCGCACGGTGCGTCCTCGCTATGCCTGCCGAGAATGCCGGGAGGGCGTCGTTCAGGCGCCGGCAGCTCGCCGGGCGATCCCGGGCTCGATGGTCACCACCTCGACGCTGGCCTGGATGGCGACAGCGCGCTTCGCCTGGTCGATCCCGCTCAATCGGCAGTTGCAGATGCTCGCAGGCCAAGGCGTCATCCTTGACCGGGCATTACCGAGCCGCTGGATGCGTAAGGTCGCATGGTGGGTGAAGGCGCTCTACGATCGCCTGCTTGCCTACGTCCACAGCCAGTCCCGGATCTTCTGCGATGAGACCCGCATGCCGGTCCTCGAGAAAGGGCGAAGACGAACCCGCACGACACAGTTCTGGGCGCACGCTTGTGACGACGGACCGTGGTCAGGCCCGGCCCATCCGGCTGTGGTGTATATCCATGCCCGCGGCCGGCGGCATGCCGAGGCGTTCGCACAACTCGCCCGCTACGAAGGCGTTATCCAGGTCGACGGCTATGGTGCTTACAAGGCGCTTGTGCGCAGTGGTCCCGGCAGAGGCAAGATCTCACTCGCCTTCTGTCTTGCCCATGCCCGGCGCAAGTTCGTCGATGCCTACCGCAAATCGCCATCGCCGGTGGCAGCGGCGATCATTACCCTGATCGGTGAGGTCTACGCGGTCGAGGCGCGTGTGCGCAAAGGCACCGCCACACAGCGCCTCCAGGCTCGTCTCGCTGAAACCGCCGACGTCATGGCGAAGATCAAGGCGCAGATCGACATCATGCTTCCAGGTCTGTCGCCCAAGTCCGACCTGTCCAAGGCGATGCGCTACACGCTCAACCACTGGAAGGGGCTAACCCTGTTCCTGGAAGACGGCCGGATCGAGGTCGATACCAACACCGTGGAGCGCGGAATGAGGAATGTAGCCCAGGGCCGCAAGTCCAGCCTCTTCGCTGGCAGTGAGGAAGGAGCCCAGACATGGGCTGTCATGGCATCCCTTCTCCAGACGGCTCGCCTGGGCGGCCTGGATCCCTACACCTGGCTGAATGACGTGCTGGAGCGCATCGTCACGGGCGCTGTGAAGATCAACGAACTGGACATCTTGCTCCCATGGAACTGGCGGCCGGCGGCAGAACCGGTAAAGGCGCTGGCGGCATGAACTTCAAACGTCGCACCTCGCCGGGCCGGACCCTCTCGCTCGAACAGCTCGAGAGATGGCTCGACGAGCTTGATCCCCCTGTAGCTGGCGTCTCATCGATCGACGGCTTCCTGGCCGCAGTCGCCGCAGGCCCCAGCGTCATTGACCCCGACGTATGGATCAGGAGCATCCTGCGCGACCATGCTCAAAGTGCGCGCTCGGCGCCTGCGCGCCGAACGATCCTCAAGCGGTATAACCGCATCTGCATCGAGCTAGCCGAGAAGCCCGAGGCCTACGCGCCGATCTACATGCGCACCAAGGAAGGCGAGGTACTGCTCGAGGACTTCGCCAACGGGTTCTTCACAGCCATGCATCTCGACTTGGAGGCGTGGAAGCCCTTCATCGCCGACCCGCAGTTCGGCTACCCGCTCGCGGCACTGCTTGGCCACAGCACCATTACAGGTGGCCCGTCATGGAGCGACCAACTGGGTGATCCGAGCGCCAATCTGGCACTTGCCGATACGTGGCGCATGGTCCCGCAAATCATCTCCCTGATCCATGACCAGTGCGCCTTCGCGCGCATGACGCCAGC
>NZ_BSFC01000050.1 GCF_027922145.1 Novosphingobium resinovorum
GACCAGTCCCACGGCCAGTGCGCGTCCGCCGAATGCATGCAGGTGAGGACCGCGCGGTCGGCCTCCTGTGCCCTGACCATCCACGGCATGATCCAGCCGAGACCATGGATCGGATGCTCGAAGCCCGCGACGTTGCGGGGGAGGGCATAGTCCTTTCCCGCGAAGGAGAAGCGCCCATCGGCAATGCGGTTGGCGTAAGGAACCATCGGAAAGCAGGCGGCGTCCAGCGGGCTCGCGGCGTCCGCCGGGGTTGGACGCAGGATGTCCCTGCCGCCGACCGCGAACGAACCGATGGACCCGCCCAGATGCGGCAGCAGCGTGGCTTCGCTGCTGCCCGAACGCAGCTGGATCAAGCCGCCATCTCCTCAAGCGTGCGGCCGCGCGTCTCGGTCACCATGGCGCGCACGAAGAAGAACGAGAGGAAGGCGCTGAGCGCATAGAACCCGTACGTCAGCGGCAGGCCGAGCCCGGCAGCCATCGCCGGGAAGCTGACCGAGATGCCGAAGTTGGCGATCCACTGCGCGAAGCCCGAGACGGCCAGGGCCGAGCCGCGAATCTGGTTGGGGAACATCTCCCCCAGCATCACCCACATGACCGGGCCCCAGCTGACGTTGAAGAACACGACGTAGGCATTCGCGGCGATCAGCGCGACGGTGCCGGTCTGGTCCGAAAG
>NZ_BSFC01000052.1 GCF_027922145.1 Novosphingobium resinovorum
TGGGTTAGACATCAGAACATAACAGGGTGGTATTTCACCTATGGCTCCACACCAGCTGGCGCCGGTGCTTCAAAGCCTCCCACCTATGCTACACAATTCTATCCTAATGCCACTCTGAAGCTGCAGTAAAGGTGCACGGGGTCTTTCCGTCTAACCGCGGGTACTCCGCATCTTCACGGAGAATTCAATTTCGCTGAGCATATCCTGGAGACAGTGGGGAAGTCGTTACGCCATTCGTGCAGGTCGGAACTTACCCGACAAGGAATTTCGCTACCTTAGGACCGTTATAGTTACGGCCGCCGTTTACCGGGGCTTCAATTCGGAGCTTGCACTCCTCCTCTTAACCTTCCGGCACCGGGCAGGCGTCAGACCCTATACGTCGTCTTGAAGCCGACTTAGCAGAGTCCTGTGTTTTTGCTAAACAGTCGCTACCCCCTGGCCTGTGCCCCCCACAAGTGCTTGCGCATATATGGGGCCTCCTTCTTCCGAAGGTACGGAGGCAATTTGCCGAGTTCCTTCAGGATACTTCTCTCAAGCGCCTTGGTATACTCTACCTGACCACCTGTGTCGGTTTCGGGTACGGTCTATACGGTGGGGCTATTTCCTGGAACCACGTGAAAGCACAACCAATCCAATAAGGTTGTACAATGTAAGTGATCCGTCACACACCACCAGGCCCACGAATATTAACGTGGTTCCCATCGACTACCCCCTTCGGGCTCGTCTTAGGGGCCGGCTCACCCTGCTCAGATTAGCTTTAAGCAGGAACCCTTGGTCTTTCGGCGAGAGGGCATCTCACCCTCTTTGTCGCTACTCATGTCAGCATTCGCACTTCCGATACGTCCACGCTCGGTTACCCTCACGCTTCACTCGCCTACGGAACGCTCCGCTACCGCTCAGTCAAAGACTGAACCCTAAGCTTCGGTGCATCACTTTAGCCCCGTTACATTTTCGCCGCAGGAACCCTTGTTTAGACCAGTGAGCTGTTACGCTTTCTTTAAAGGATGGCTGCTTCTAAGCCAACCTCCTGGTTGTTTTGGGATTCCCACATGCTTTCCCACTTAGTGATGACTTGGGGACCTTAGCTGTAGGTTAGGGCTGTTTCCCTTTTGACGACGGACCTTAGCACCCGCCGTCTGTCTGCCGAACTAGTCTCGTTGGTATTCGGAGTTTGGTTAGAATTGGTAGATCTCGCGACCCCCGCATCCATCCAGTGCTCTACCCCCAACGGCAATCATTCGACGCTCTACCTCAATAGATTTCGCGGAGAACCAGCTATTTCCCGGCTTGATTGGCCTTTCACCCCTAAACACAACTCATCCGAGAATTTTTCAACATTCAACGGTTCGGTCCTCCAGTGCGTGTTACCGCACCTTCAACCTG
>NZ_BSFC01000053.1 GCF_027922145.1 Novosphingobium resinovorum
TCAGGTCAGGCGGCCAGTGCTGGCAAGCTGACAATAGGGTTATGGCTCACCGAGCCGAGAGTTTCCAGTGTCATGTAGCGGCGCGATACCGCCCACTCATCGTTCTGCTCCAGCATGAGCGCTCCGACGAGACGAACGACGGCAGCGTCATTCGGGAATATGCCGATCACGTCGGCCCTTCGCTTGATCTCCTTGTTGACTCTTTCCAGCGGGTTGGTGGACGCGATCTGCGCCCAATGATCCTTGGGGAAGGCCATGTAGGCGAGCACGTCTTCGCGTGATGCGTCCATCATGTCGGCCAGCTTTGGAAACTTCTCGCGCAGGGCATCAGCAACTTGGTCCCACTGCTGGTGCGCTGCCTCGGCCGTTTCCTGCGCGAAGATGGTCTTGATCATGGCAATGACAGCGGGTCGTTGTTTCGGCGCGGCATGGGCAAACGCGTTGCGCATCCAGTGCACCCGGCAGCGCTGCTGGGTTGCGGCAAATACCTTGCTGGCCGCGGCGCGCAGCCCTTTGTGATCGTCGGAGATGACCAGCTTCACACCTCGCAGGCCGCGATCCGCCAGCGAGCGCAGGAAGGCTTTCCAGAAGGGTTCGGCTTCCGACGGGCCGGTGGCTACGCCCAGAACCTCGCGCCGGCCATCGGTGTTGACGCCCACCGCGATTATCGCCGCCGTCGAGACAATCCGTCCGCCCTCGCGCTCTTTGAGGTAGGTGGCGTCGATCCATAGATAGGGCCACTCACCTTCAATGGGCCGCGTAAGGAAGGCATTCACCCGCTCGTCTATCTCGGCAACCAAACGGCTGACCTGGCTCTTTGATACACCGCTGGCGCCCATAGCCTTGACCAGATCGTCGACCGAACGGGTCGAAACGCCGTGGACGTAGGCTTCCTGGATCACTGCCGCCAAGGCCTTCTCGGCGGTGCGGCGTGGCTCCAAGAAGCTCGGGAAGTAACTGCCTTTGCGCAGCTTCGGGATTGCCAGATCAATCCGGCCAGCTCGCGTATCCCAACTGCGCTCGCGGTAGCCGTTGCGGTGGTTCAGCCGCTCCGGGCTGCGTGATCCGCAAGGCACGCCCGTCTTCGCCTCGATCTCCAGATCCATCATGCGCTCCGCGGCGAAAGCCAGCATCTCACGCACCAAATCGCTATCAGCCCCTTGCTCAATTAGCTCGACAAGGGCCATTCTGTCGTCGGTCATCGTCTTCTTCTCCAGGTTCGAGTTCGCATCCGAACCCTACCAGAAGATCGA
>NZ_BSFC01000054.1 GCF_027922145.1 Novosphingobium resinovorum
AGCGCGATACGAGGCGTCTCTTGCTGAACGCCGCTATGCCGCTTGCGACCCTGACAACCGCCTGATCGCTGCTCAACTTGAGAAGAGTTGGGAATCCGCGCTCAGGCGCGTGGAAACTTGTGAAGCTGCTTTGACGCAGGCAAGACAAATCGACGCTGGCATCCCAATCCCCGATTTTGCCGGCATTGCCACTGACTTGGAGGCTGCTTGGAGCGCACCAAACGTCGATACGCGGTGTCGCCAGCAACTCCTGCGCACTCTCGTAACTGATATCGTTACCGATGTTGACGAAGAGCAACGTGAAGTCATTTTGACGATCCACTGGAAAGGTGGTCAACACTCTCAGCTGCGTATTCGCAAACCGAACCCTGGCGAACATGGCCAGAAAACGCCGGAGGCTGCCCTCGCTGTAATGCGGTCCATGGCCACCCGATGGTCCGACGCCGACATTGCCGCTACTCTGAACCGGATGGGAATGCAGACCGGACAAGGAAAAACGTGGACCGCACGCCGTGTCGGTGCACTGCGCACGGTCCATAAAATCCACGGATACCGATCTGCTGAGAAGAATGGGGAGTGGCTTACGCTGACCGAAGCCGCCAAA
>NZ_BSFC01000055.1 GCF_027922145.1 Novosphingobium resinovorum
AGCAGGCTTCCACCAACTTTCGGCCCTGCACGTAGTCCTTGACCTTGTTCACGCAGTCCAGTGCCACCACGCGGCCGTCCTTCAGATACACCACCGAGAAACTGCGCCCCTCGACGTCACCGCGCGTCACCGTCTGGTCGAAGCCCATGTTGATCCCGGCCGTCTGCAGCTTGAGATCGTACTGGTTCGACCAGAACCAAGGGAACGCCTTGTAGGGCTTTGCGTCCCCGCAGATCGCCTTGGCCACGCACGTCGCCATGTCGTTGGCGTTCTGCACCGATTCCACCCGCATCACCGTGCCGCCCGCATAGTCGCAGGCGAAAGCCGCGCAGTCGCCGATCGCGTAGACGTCCGGCAGCGAGGTGCGGCAGAATTCGTCCACGTCCACGCCGTTCGCCCCAGAGGCGCCCGCCAGGATCAGCGGGCCCACGGCGGGCACGATGCCGATGCCGACGATCACCGCCTCGGCCGGGATGACCTCCCCGTCGACCAGCTTCACGCCGGTGACACGATGCCCGTCGCCCTCGAGACATTCGACCGCAACGCCGGTGCGCAGGTCCACCCCGTGATCGCGGTGCTCCTTCTGGTAGAACTCGGACAGTTCCTCGCCCGCGACGCGCGCCAGCACGCGCGGCAGGGCTTCGAGCAGGACCACACTGAGCCCCATCTTCGACAGCACCGCCGCAGCTTCCAGGCCGATGTAGCCGCCGCCGATGACGACGATGTTGCGCGTCCCCGCATCGACTTCGGCCATCAGCGTGTCGCAGTCCTCGCGGGTGCGCACCGCGTGGACGCCCGCAAGCTCGGCGCCGCCACACGACAGGCGCCGCGGATCGCCGCCGGTCGCCCAGACCAGCTTGCCGTAACCGAACGTCGTGCCGTTCGAGAGCGTCAGTTCCTTCGCCTCGGCGTCCACCTTGGTGACTTCGGTGGAGAGCCTGAAGATCACCTCCTTCTCGGCCCAGAACGTCGGCGGGCGGATGTAGAGACGATCGAAGGTCTTCTCCCGCGCGAAGTACTCCTTCGAAAGCGGCGGCCGCTCGTAAGGATGCTCCGGCTCGCGGCCGATGACGGTGATGGTTCCGGTGAACCCGTTCTGGCGC
>NZ_BSFC01000056.1 GCF_027922145.1 Novosphingobium resinovorum
ATTAAGTCACTGACCCATTATGCAAGAGGTACGCTGTCACCCCCTAAAGAGGCTCCAACTGCTTGTAAGCATCCGGTTTCAGGTACTGTTTCACTCCCCTCATCGGGGTGCTTTTCACCTTTCCCTCACGGTACTGTGTTCGCTATCGGTCATGTACGAGTATTTAGGCTTGGAGGGTGGTCCCCCCATGTTCAGACAGGATTTCACGTGTCCCGCCCTACTCGAGTCCTCATCTATCGTTTTCGCATACGGGACTGTCACCCACTATGGTCGACCTTTCCAAGTCGTTCTGCTAACTGAAGATGAGGCACTGGCCTGGTCCGCGTTCGCTCGCCACTACTAACGGAATCTCGGTTGATGTCTTTTCCTCCGGGTACTTAGATGTTTCAGTTCCCCGGGTTCGCTTCACCAAGTCTATGTATTCAACTTGGGATACCTTATCCACCTCACTCAATTGCTGCCGAAGCAACCATCGAGAGAAATGGTGAAGGTGGGTTTCCCCATTCGGAAATCGTCGGATCAAAGCCTGCTCACGGCTCCCCGACGCTTATCGCAGCGTGCCACGTCCTTCATCGCCTGTACATGCCAAGGCATCCACCAGATGCTCTTACCTCACGCTTGAGAATCCACACCATCAATGACAGCCCTGCATAGAAGCTGCATTGTTTTCAGGTGCGGACGATTAATCTCAGCCAGATGTAAATCTGTATGTTGCGCGTCATATTGTACCCACTACGTCAGCAGGTACGACGCGCCACGGCATCGATTAAAAAACCCATTCACAATGTCAAAGAAGTGCAGGCAGATCCTGCGTAACCGACCGTTAGGTCGGAACCGTTGTCTTCATCTCT
>NZ_BSFC01000057.1 GCF_027922145.1 Novosphingobium resinovorum
GCTGGACCTGGACGTCTATCCCTTCCTCCCACGCACCAAAGTCGAGAAGACCTTTGCCAGAGCCTACATGAGCTTGCTCTCCGATGGGCAGAAGGCCGCATGAGCAGTCAGGCCCCCGAGATCCTGCTCGCCCACCATCTTAAGGCGCTCAAGCTGCCCACCTGCCTTCGTGAGCATCAGAAACTGGCCCGGCAATGCGCCGCCGAAGGCCTCGACCATATCCGCTTCCTCGCCCGGCTCATCGAGATGGAGATGATCGACAGGGAGCGTCGCATGGTGGAGCGGCGCATCAAGACGGCACGCTTCCCCGCGGTCAAAAGCCTCGACAGCTTCGACTTCACCGCCATCCCCCGACTCAACAAGATGCAGGTGCTCGAGATGGCGCGCTGCGAATGGATCGAGCGCCGCGAGAACGCCATCGCTCTGGGGCCATCGGGCACGGGCAAAACACATGTGGCCCTCGGACTGGGGCTGGCGGCATGCCAGAAAGGGCTGTCCGTCGGCTTCACCACCGCCGCCGCGTTGGTCAGCGAGATGATGGAGGCCCGGGACGAGCGACGCCTCCTGCGCTTCCAGAAACAGATGGCTGGATACAAGCTGCTCATCATCGACGAACTGGGCTTCGTGCCGCTCTCCAAGACCGGGGCCGAATTGCTGTTCGAGCTGATCTCACAGCGCTATGAACGCGGCTCGACTTTCATCACCAGCAACCTGCCCTTTGACGAATGGACCGAGACCTTCGGATCCGAACGTCTCACCGGCGCGCT
>NZ_BSFC01000059.1 GCF_027922145.1 Novosphingobium resinovorum
GCCCGAGACGATGAGGAGATCGGGCAATGTCGGATGAGATTGATGCAGCCTCAAACGGCGGTTTGACCTGTGCGTCGCACAGTGCGGCGTCGCGTTTGATCGAGAGTTTGACGCCGGCGCGCCGACGCTACGAACGATGGCCTGATGAAGAACGTGACCGCATTGTAGCGGAGAGTTTTGCTCCTGACGTGACGGTGTCGCAGGTTGCGCGCGAGAACGGCGTCGGCCTGGGCCTGCTGCACTACTGGCGGCGACATGCCCGCGCGGCGGGCGCGGTTGAGGAAATGCGGTTTGTGCCGGTAACGGTTGTCCGGGAGGAGCGATGCGAAGGCGCCGGGCTGGAACTGATCGTTCGCGATGTGACGGTTCGGGTCCGGGGCGCGGTTGAGATGGACCACCTGCGCGCGGTACTGGCGGCGATCCGGGAATGATCCCGATCGACGGAAGCGTACGGATCTTCGTGGCGACACAGCCGGTCGACTTCAGAGCCGGGATTAACCGGTTGATGGGACTCGTGACGCACGTGCTGGGGCATGATGCCTGTGCGGGCGATGTGTTCGTGTTCCGCAACAAGGGCGCGGATAAGGTGAAGCTGCTCCGTCATGACGGGTCAGGCGCGGTCATGGCGACGAAATGGCTCGACCGAGGGAGGTTTTTCTGGCCGCCTGTGCAAAGCGGCACGATGGTCCTGAGCGGACCGCAATGCACAGCATTGCTGTCGGGCCTGGACTGGAAGAAACTGCCCGCGCAGGAGGCGCGCAGGCCGCTAATTTTTGGCTGATATCTGCGGTTTTCTGTGGCGGCGAGGAGCCGGTG
>NZ_BSFC01000060.1 GCF_027922145.1 Novosphingobium resinovorum
CAGACATGATGATAAGCAGGACACCGGTTTCGGCTGCGACTTGGCCGACGAGGGCGAAGATCAGCGCGTTTTCGGTCTGAGCAACGAGCAAAAACGCCTGTGAAGCGCTGGCGGCCTCCCTTGGGGTGCCACATCCGAACAGTGCGCGCATGAGGATGCCCAGGTTGAAGCCGGCGACGTGGATCAGATACCTCTTGTGGAGGTTTTCGCGCCCACGCAGCCATGCGCGGCGCATGCCGCCCCGGTCCAGGACATGGGCAAAGCTGCGTTCCACCAGCTCGCCGCGTTTGCGCATGGTCTTGCGTCCGATGCGGGATTTCAGGCGGGCGCGATTGGCGTAGACCGCCTTCTGCGCTTCCTCGTCACCGTGCCAGCGCAGGATGCCTTTGGCCGGCAAGGGCTCCGATATGCGGGTCTTCCACGGCCCGTTTGCGAGTGCCTTGAGGCCCTCGCGGGAGTGATACCCCTTGTCGGTTACAAGATCGCACGGGGTGTCCGGGGCCGGTGCCATATCGACTGTCGCCAGGTTACGCGCAGCCGCCTCGAGCGTCGCCTCGAGGGTGTTCGTATCGCCCTTGTCCGCAGGATGGATCGGCGCTGCGACGATCACGCCGGTATCCAGATCGACCGCATGTTCAGGCTTGTAACCAAGCCGCGTCGAGCCGTTCTTCATCCGCGCCACCTTGGCGTCCGGATCGACCGGGCTCTCCCAATCCGTGTTCGACAGCTTCTTGCCCGTGCGTCTGCGATCAAGGCGCACCAGGTCGTCGGCTGTTGGTGTCTCGATGCCGCTCTCGTGCGCCATGCGCGTCAGCATCTCACGATACGTCTCGCCAGTGTCGCGCCGCACGATCGTGCGCAGCGCCGCATTGGCTTCCATCGTCGATCCGTCCACGCCGATCCGTTCGGCCTTCACCAGCTCATGATCTGCTACGAGCCCCAGAACCCAGGCAAATATCTGGTCATGAACCTCGTGCGGCAGCCGGCTGCGGGTTTTCGACATCCAACTATGGTCGGGGACTTTCTCCCGCGTCGTCAACCGCAGAAACTCGCGCAGCGAAAGCGAGTCCGAACACCGCCACACAATCCCGCGCTCGGAGTGAATGCCTTCGAAATAGCCGATCAGCAGCATCCGAAAGTATCGGCCGGGGGGTACCGATGGCGCCCCCATCCGCGCAGCGTAATAGGCCTGGCACGCCTCTTCCACAAAGCGGTCGAACCCGGCATCCACCAGCAGCTTCTGAAGCTTGTCGTAAAAGGCGTGCCCGGGAGAGCGCGGTATATCTGACCACGACACGATCAGATCCGCCTGCACATCACCATCACGTCGCATCGCCATCGTCGCTGACCGC
>NZ_BSFC01000061.1 GCF_027922145.1 Novosphingobium resinovorum
AAATGGAAAACCAAAAGTCCCTGTTTCCGGACGTTTGAAGAGGAGGTGCATAATGAACCAGTCGTTGCCGCCTCGCGAATGGTGGTGCTGTCATAGCCCTTGTCGCCGAGCAGGGTAGCGCCCTCGGGGATGGCCTCTATCAGCGCTTCAGCTTCGCACGCATCATGGACCTGCCCACCCGTCAGTCGCAGGCCGACAGGACGTCCATCAGCGTCGACAAAAGCGTGGAGTTTGGTCGTAAGGCCGCCCCGGGAACGTCCCATGCCATGATCGCTGCATTCCCCTTTTTGCCCGTCGCACCGTGCTGGTGGACGCGCATGCAAGTAGAATCGATCATCACCAACTCGCCGTTGAAACCGGCGGAAACCGCCGCCAACAATCGGTCCCACACTCCGGCCTTTCGTCAGCGGATGAACCGGTTGTAGCAGGTCGTCGATGGACCATAGCGCTCAGGGACCTCTGCCCACGGCGCACCAGAACGGAAACGCGAGAGTATCCCGTTCAGCACCCGGCGGTCATCGACGCGGGGTACTCCACGCGGCTTGTTGGGCAGCAACGGCTCGATG